>NZ_CP045767.1:0-5555000 GCF_009648855.1 Pseudomonas sp. CFSAN084952
GAACGCAGGCTTGAATCCGTGGGCCGCCGCCACGCGCCATCCATGGCGCGGGGCGGCTAACCCGGCGTCCTGCCGGGTTACCCACGAATTCAAGCCTGCGTTCGGCCAGCGTGGTTTGACGGGGCGCCTGAGATCAAAAGCAGATCAAGATCAAGAGCGGCTCGCTTCGCATCGTGATTACCTATGGTCATCGCAGGCAAGCCACACATTTTGACTGTATCTACAGATTAAGGGTCAGGCTAACCGTGAAGTTGCGCGGCTCGCCGGGGTTGACCCAATAGTTGCTGTAGGACCGCTCGTAGTACTTTTCATTGAACAGGTTGTTGAGGTTCAGCCCCACCGTCACGTTCTGCGTGGCCTTGTAATGGGCCAGCAAATCCACGGTGTGGTAGGCGGGCAGTTCGAAGCCTGTGCCGGCTTCGCCTGAGCGGTCACCTACATAGGTGAACGCTGCGCCCAGGTCTGAGCCACGCAATGCGCCGTCCTGGAATTCATACACACCCAACACACTGCCGCTGCGCTTGGCCACGCCGAGAATGCGGCTGCCCGTGGGGATGATTTTGTCGCCCTTGGTCACTTCAGCGTCGATGTAGGCCAAGGCGCCGATCACGCGGACTGCGTCGGTCACTTGCCCGGTTACTTGCAGGTCGAAGCCCTGGCTGCGGGCCTTGCCCATGGCGCGGTTGAGGTTGGTCGCCGGGTCCAGGGTCAGCACGTTTTCCTTTTCGATATGAAAGGCCGCCAGAGTGGCGCTGAGGCGGTCGTCAAACAGCTCGCTCTTGATGCCCACCTCATAACCCACGCCTTCTTCGGGCTTGAAGGACTTGCCACCGGCATCCAGACCGCCATTGGGCTTGAACGAGGTGGAGGCGTTGGCAAACACGCCGACTTCTGGCGTGAGCTGGTAGAGCAGGCCGGCGCGTTGAGTGAAGGCGTCGTGGGTTTGGCGGCTCTTGGCGTGGTTGCGGGTGAAGTCGTCGGTGCTTTGTTCGAAGTGTTCGAAGCGCGCACCGATCATGCCGCGCAGGCGGTCGGTGAAGATGATCTGGTCTTGCAGGTTCAGTGCGTGGCTTTTGGTTTGTTCGAAGAAGTCAGTGCCGGAGCGTATGCCGTTGGGTTTGGGCTGGCCGTACACCGGTTTGTAGATGTCGATGGGATAGTCGCCAGCGATCGTCGTCACACGCTCTTTCTTGCGGTAATCCTCGTATTCGGTGCCGATCAACAGTTCATGTTGCCAACTGCCGATATCGAACACCCCGCGCAGTTCCAGCTGGGTGATGCTGTCATGCCAACCGGTGGAGCGTTCACGGTAGCGGCGATTGACGCTGTGGCCGTCTGCGTTCAACGCCCGGCTTTCCGAAGCATCGCCCCACAGGCTGCCTTGCTTGTAATGGCTGGCCAGGCGCAGTTTCCAGGCGTCGTTGAGGTGGTGTTCCAACGCCGCCTGAATGCGGTTGTTGTGGTTGCGGATATTGCCGTCGTTGGGCTCGCCGAGGAAGGTGGAATGGGACATGCCGGTGTTGGCGACGATGCCCCGGTCGAAGGTGGAGCTGTGGCGCACGAATTCGCTTTCCACCAGCAGCGTGGTGTCCGGGTCCAGTTGCCAACTGAAGGAGGGCGCGACGAACACGCGCTTGGCGTCGACGTGATCGCGAAAGCTGTGGTTGTCTTCAACCGCCAGGTTCACTCGCGTCAGCACGCGCCCCTCGCTGTCCAGCGGCGTATTCACATCCAGCGCGGTGCGGTAACGGTCCCAACTGCCGGCGCTGGTCTGCAGCGTGGTGAAGGCCTCGGGCTGGGGTTTCTTGGTGACGATATTCACCGTGCCGCCGGGATCGCCACGCCCATAGAGGCTGGCGGCGGGGCCCTTGAGCACTTCGATGCGCTCGATATTCGCTGCGTCCGGGGTGCTGGGGTAACCACGGTTGGCGCTGAAACCATCCTGGTAGAACTCGGACGTGGTGAAGCCGCGCACGCTGTATTCGTAGAGGGTCAGGCCGCCGAAGTTGTTTTGCTTGGACACACCGCCGGCGAATTCCAGGGCGCGTTCAACGCTGGTACTGCCCAGGTCTTTGAGTACCGTGGCCGGAATCACGCTGATCGACTGCGGGATGTCGCGCAAGGCCGTGTCGGTCTTGGTCGCACTGGCAGAGCGGGTGGCACGGTAGCCGTCGACCGGACCGGTGGCGGATTCATAGGCGTCGGAAGTGACGCTGATGGTGTCCAGCTCCAGGGTGTTTTCTTCGGCGTAGGCAGGGTCGAGCAGCAAACCCAGGGCCAGGCCGGCCAGGGGCACAAACTTTCGAGACGACATGATAGAGCGTTCCAATAGCGATATTGAAACAATATAACATGCCTAATGAGAATGAATCGCTAAGAAATATAGCCTTACAAGCGCCCGCGAACGGGCGCGTGGGTCGCGACGGTTATTGCTCTTCTTTCACTGGCGCGGTCGCCGGTGGTGGGCGCAGGCCGATTTCCGCCGACAGTTTGATCTCCTTGCCGTTGCGCATCACCAGGATCGCCACCTTGTCGGTCGGCTTGATCCGCGCCACCTGGTTCATGGACTTGCGGCCATCACCCGCCGGCGCGCCGTCGATGCTGAGGATCACATCGCCCAGTTGCAGGCCGGCTTTCTGCGCCGGGCCGTCGCGGAAGATCCCCGCTACCACGATGCCTGGACGCCCGGTCAGGCCAAATGACTCGGCCAGTTCCTTGGTCAAAGGCTGTACTTCAATGCCCAGCCAGCCGCGAATCACCTGGCCGTGCTCAATGATCGACTTCATCACTTCCATCGCCAGCTTTACCGGGATGGCAAAACCAATGCCCTGTGAACCGCCAGACTTGGAAAAAATCGCGGTGTTGATGCCAGTCAGGTTGCCATTGGCGTCCACCAGCGCACCGCCCGAGTTGCCGGGGTTGATCGCCGCGTCGGTCTGGATGAAATCTTCGTAGCTGTTAAGGCCCAACTGGTTACGCCCGGTGGCGCTGATGATGCCCATGGTCACCGTTTGCCCCACTCCGAACGGGTTGCCGATGGCCAGCGCCACATCGCCCACGCGCAAACCGTCGGAGCGGCCGAGGGTGATGGCCGGCAGGTTCTTCAGATCAATCTTGAGTACCGCCAGATCCGTTTCCGGGTCGCTGCCCACCACACGGGCCAGGGTTTCGCGGCCGTCACGCAGGGCCACCACGATCTGGTCGGCGCCCGTGGTCACGTGGTTGTTGGTGAGGATGTAGCCTTCGGGGCTCATGATCACGCCGGAGCCGAGGCTGGATTCCATGCGGCGCTGCTTGGGGCCGTTGTCACCGAAATAGCGGCGAAATTGCGGGTCTTCAAACAACGGATGCGCAGGTTTGTTGATGACCTTGGTGGTGTACAAGTTGACCACCGCCGGAGCGGCGATGACCACGGCATCGGCATAGGTCACCGGCCCTTGCACCACTGTGTTGGTCTGCGGCGCCTGTTGCAGGTTCACATCCAGTGTGGGCAGGCCCACCCACTGGGGATAACGCTGGATAATCAGCATCGCGATCAGCACGCCAGCCAACAATGGCCATCCAAAAAAACGCAGTGCCTTGAGCATCAAGTAAGTCCTGACAGGTTGCAGGGGGCGGGAGAGCGCCCATAATGTCGCGCATTATACGAGGCTGTGACGCCTGCGAACGGGATATTTAGGAGTCTTTTATGGCCGTGCCCCTTACTACCCTCGTCGAGGAAGCCGACCGCTACCTCGGCAGCGCCAAAATTGCCGATTACTGCCCCAATGGCCTGCAGGTCGAGGGCCGGCCCCAAGTGATGCGCATCGTCAGCGGCGTGACCGCCAGCCAAGCCCTGCTGGACGCCGCCGTCGAAGCCAAGGCCGACCTGGTGCTGGTGCACCACGGTTACTTCTGGAAGGGCGAAAACCCATGCATCACCGGCATGAAGCAGCGCCGCCTCAAAACCCTGCTCAAGCATGACATCAGCCTGCTGGCCTACCACTTACCCCTGGACCTGCACGCCGATGTCGGCAACAACGTGCAACTGGCTCGCCACCTGGACATCACCGTCGAAGGCCCGCTGGACCCCGGCAACCCAAAAATCGTCGGCCTGGTCGGCTCCCTGGCCGAGCCCTTGTCACCCCGCGACTTCGCCCGCCGCGTGCAGGAAGTGATGGGCCGCGAACCGCTGCTGATCGAAGGCAGCGAGATGATTCGCCGCGTCGGCTGGTGTACCGGTGGCGGCCAGGGCTACATCGACCAGGCGATTGCCGCGGGTGTCGATTTGTACCTGAGCGGTGAAGCGTCCGAACAGACCTTCCACAGCGCCCGGGAAAACGACATCAGCTTCATCGCCGCCGGCCATCACGCCACCGAACGCTATGGCGTGCAGGCGCTAGGCGACTATCTGGCGCGGCGCTTTGCCCTGGAGCATCTGTTCATCGACTGCCCCAATCCGATCTAAAGCACAGCATGAACACCGTGGGCGCTGGCTTGCCTGCGATGGCATCACCTCGGTCAGCCTGAAGGAGCACGGCGCCTGTATCGCAGGCAAGCCAGATCCCACATTGAGCGAGTTGGGCGCCAAACTCGGCGGCATATTCATATACCGTTTCGGTCTAGCTGGCTCCCTAAATAGAAGAAGTTGCTGTGCTAGCATGCCTCGCTCGAACACGGCCCGCTGGCCGTCCATAAGATCGTTTTTCCGTGAGTAACCATGGTCGACAAACTGACGCATCTGAAACAGCTGGAGGCGGAAAGCATCCACATCATCCGCGAGGTCGCCGCCGAGTTCGATAACCCGGTGATGCTCTACTCGATCGGTAAAGACTCCGCCGTGATGCTGCACCTGGCACGCAAGGCCTTCTTCCCGGGCAAACTGCCATTTCCGGTGATGCACGTCGACACTCGCTGGAAATTCCAGGAGATGTACAAGTTCCGCGACAAGATGGTCGAGGAATTGGGGCTGGACCTCATCACCCACATCAACCCCGATGGCGTGGCGCAGAACATCAACCCGTTCACCCACGGCAGTGCCAAGCACACCGATATCATGAAGACCGAGGGCCTCAAGCAGGCGCTGGACAAGCATGGTTTCGACGCAGCATTCGGCGGTGCCCGTCGCGATGAAGAGAAATCCCGTGCCAAAGAGCGCGTGTACTCGTTCCGCGACAGCAAGCACCGTTGGGACCCGAAGAACCAACGCCCGGAGCTGTGGAACGTCTACAACGGCAACGTCAACAAGGGCGAGTCGATCCGCGTGTTCCCGCTGTCCAACTGGACCGAGCTTGACATCTGGCAGTACATCTACCTGGAAGGCATTCCGATCGTGCCGCTGTACTTCGCCGCCGAGCGCGAGGTGATCGAGAAGAACGGCACGTTGATCATGATCGACGACGACCGCATCCTCGAGCACCTGTCCGACGAAGACAAAGCCCGTATCGTCAAAAAGAAAGTACGTTTCCGCACCCTTGGCTGCTACCCGTTGACGGGTGCGGTGGAGTCCGAAGCCGAGACGCTGACGGACATCATTCAGGAAATGCTCCTGACGCGAACTTCCGAGCGCCAGGGCCGTGTCATCGACCACGATGGTGCAGGCTCGATGGAAGATAAAAAACGTCAAGGCTATTTCTAAGGGGCTGTCATGTCGCATCAATCTGATTTGATCAGCGAGGACATCCTCGCCTACCTGGGCCAGCACGAGCGCAAAGAGATGTTGCGCTTCCTGACCTGCGGCAACGTCGATGACGGCAAGAGCACCCTGATCGGGCGCCTGCTGCACGACTCCAAGATGATCTACGAAGATCACCTGGAAGCCATTACCCGCGACTCGAAGAAGTCCGGCACCACCGGTGACGATATCGACCTGGCGTTGCTGGTCGATGGCCTGCAGGCCGAGCGTGAGCAGGGCATCACCATCGATGTTGCCTACCGCTATTTCTCCACCGCCAAGCGCAAATTCATCATCGCCGATACCCCCGGCCATGAGCAGTACACCCGCAACATGGCCACCGGTGCGTCTACCTGTGACCTGGCGATCATCCTGATCGACGCCCGCTACGGCGTGCAGACCCAGACCCGTCGTCACAGCTACATCGCCTCGTTGCTGGGCATCAAACACATCGTGGTGGCCATCAACAAGATGGACATCAACGGCTTTGACCAAAGCGTATTCGAGTCGATCAAGGCCGATTACCTGAAGTTCGCCGAAGGTATCGCATTCAAGCCGAGCACCCTGGCCTTCGTGCCGATGTCGGCGCTCAAGGGCGACAACGTGGTGAACAAGAGCGAGCGTTCGCCCTGGTACACCGGCCAGTCGCTGATGGAGATCTTGGAGACTGTCGAGATCGCCAACGACCGCAACTACACCGACCTGCGTTTCCCGGTGCAATACGTCAACCGCCCGAACCTGAACTTCCGTGGGTTTGCCGGCACCCTGGCGAGCGGCATCGTGCACAAGGGTGACGAAGTGGTGGTATTGCCGTCGGGCAAGAGCAGCCGCGTCAAATCCATCGTCACCTTTGAAGGTGAGCTGGAACACGCAGGCCCAGGCCAGGCTGTGACCTTGACCATGGAAGACGAGATCGACATCTCCCGTGGCGACCTGTTGGTGCATGCCGACAACGTGCCGCAAGTGACCGACGCCTTCGACGCCATGCTGGTGTGGATGGCTGAAGAACCGATGCTGCCGGGCAAGAAATACGACATCAAACGCGCCACCAGCTACGTGCCGGGTTCCATCACCAGCATCGTGCACCGCGTGGACGTAAACACCCTGGCCGAAGGCCCGGCGAGTTCGCTGCAGCTCAACGAAATTGGCCGGGTCAAGGTCAGCCTGGACGCCGCCATCGCCCTGGACGGTTACGACAGCAACCGCACCACCGGCGCGTTCATCGTGATCGATCGCTTGACCAACGGCACGGTCGCCGCGGGCATGATCATCGCGCCACCGGTGGGTCATGGCGGCGCTGCGCAGCACGGCAGCCTGGCGCATGTCGCCACCGAAGAGCGCGCCCTGCGTTTCGGCCAGCAGCCGGCCACGGTGTTGTTCAGCGGCTTGTCGGGCGCAGGCAAGAGCACTCTGGCCTATGCGGTCGAGCGCAAGCTGTTCGACATGGGCCGTGCGGTGTTCGTACTGGACGGCCAGAACCTGCGTCACGACCTGAACAAAGGGTTGCCGCAGGACCGTGCCGGGCGTACCGAGAACTGGCGTCGTGCCGCTCATGTGGCGCGTCAGTTCAATGAAGCCGGCCTGTTGACTCTGGCAGCCTTCGTTGCGCCGGATGCCGAAGGCCGTGAACAGGCCAAGGCGCTGATTGGTGCGGACCGACTGCTGACCGTCTACGTGCAGGCATCGCCGTTGGTGTGCGCCGAGCGTGACCCGCAAGGTTTGTACGCGGCCGGTGGGGATAACATCCCTGGCGAATCCTTCCCGTATGACGTGCCGCTGAATGCCGACCTTGTGATCGACACCCAGGCGTTGTCGCTGGAAGACAGCGTCAAGCAAGTGCTGGAACTGTTACGTCAGCGCGGCGCGATCTAAGCTTTAATTGCCGCACAAAAAAGCCCGCCACCGGTTACCCGGTGGCGGGCTTTTTACATATTCTCAAATATGGACTCGGTCAATGTGGGAGCTGGCTTGCCTGCGATAGCAGACTGTCAGTTTATTGATCCTTAGCTGATCCACCGCTATCGCAGGCAAGCCAGCCCCCACATTAAATTGCATCCACATGTTGATCAGCGGCTGGCCGGAAAGTCTTTGTGCAGCTGTTCCAACAATGCATCCTTGTCTTGCCACAACTGGTTGATCCAGCCCTGGAACGCCAGTCGATATTCCCCATCCTGCTCATAATTCTTGCCGATGAATTCGGCCGGTATCTGCACCTCTTCAAAGTGCACCACCACGTCCTTCACGTTACCGCACAGCAAATCCCAATAACCTGGGCGCCCGGCGGGGTAGTGGATGGTCACATTGATCAGTGACTTGAGCTGCTCGCCCATGGCATCCAACACAAACGCAATGCCGCCCGCCTTGGGTTTAAGCAGGTAGCGAAACGGTGACTGCTGCTGCGCATGCTTGCCCGGCGTAAAGCGTGTGCCTTCGGCAAAGTTGAAAATCCCCACGGGATTGTCGCGAAACTTCGCACAGGTCTTGCGCGTGGTTTCCAGGTCTTTGCCTTTCTTCTCCGGGTGCTTCTCCAAATAAGCCTTGCTGTAGCGCTTCATGAAGGGGAAGCCCAGCGCCCACCACGCCAGACCAATCACCGGTACCCAGATCAGCTCTTGCTTGAGGAAGAACTTCAGGGGGCGAATGCGCCGATTGAGCACGTACTGCAACACCATGATGTCGACCCAGCTCTGATGGTTGCTGGTCACCAGGTACGAGTGCTGGTAGTCCAGGCCCTCAAGGCCAGTCAGGTGCCAGCGCGTACGGCGCACCAGGTTCATCCAACCCTTGTTGTTGGTGACCCAGGCTTCATGGGTGTGGTTCATCAGCCATTCGCTCAGGCGCTTGGCGAACGGCAGCGCCTTGAACAGCGCCACGATAAACAGGAACGAACACAGCAGGATCGTGTTCAGCGCCAGCAACAGCGAAGCGATCACCCCGCGCACGGCGGCAGGTAGAAAATCCAGCATTTAGATATCCATGGGTCGGTTGGCGGCTTGGATCGCCGTCAGGGCGATGGTGTACACGATGTCGTCCACCTGGGCGCCTCGTGGCAGGTCATTGACCGGTTTGCGCAGGCCCTGGAGCATCGGCCCCAGGCTCACGCAATCGGCGCTGCGTTGTACGGCTTTGTGGGTAGTGTTGCCGGTGTTCAGGTCCGGGAATACAAAGACGGTGGCCTTGCCTGCCACCTGGCTGTTGGGCGCCAGTTGTCGGGCGACGTTTTCGTTGGCGGCAGCGTCGTATTGCAACGGGCCGTCGATCAGCAGCGAGCTTTGTTGTTCGTGGGCGAGCAGGGTGGCTTCGCGGACTTTTTCCACCTCCTCGCCGCTGGCCGAGTCACCGCTGGAATAGCTGATCATCGCCACCCGTGGCGTGATGCCGAACGCGGCCGCCGAGTCGGCGCTTTGCAGGGCGATTTCCGCCAGTTCCGCAGCGCTTGGGTGCGGGTTCATCACGCAGTCGCCGTACACCAGTACCTGCTCGGGGAACAGCATAAAGAACACCGACGACACCAAGGTGCAGCCCGGCGCGGTCTTGATCAGTTGCAGGGCAGGGCGAATGGTATTGGCGGTGGAGTGAATAACGCCGGAGACCAGGCCATCCACTTCGTCGAGAGCGAGCATCATGGTGGCGATCACCACGGTGTCTTCCAGTTGTTGCTCGGCCATGGGCGCGTTGAGGCTTTTGCTCTTGCGCAAGGCGACCATTGGCTCCACGTAGCGTTGGCGAATCAGGTCGGGGTCGAGAATCTCCAGGCCTTCGGGCAGGTCGATACCCTGGGCGCGGGCGACTGCCTCCACATCCGCAGGCTTGGCCAGCAGCACGCAACGGGCAATGCCGCGGGCCTGGCAGATTGCGGCGGCCTGTACGGTCAGCGGCTCGCTGCCTTCGGGCAACACGATGCGTTTGTTGGCGGCCTGGGCGCGTTGGATCAACTGGTAACGGAACACCGCCGGCGACAGGCGCATCTCCCGCGGCGTGCCGCAACGCTGGTGCAGCCAGCGCGCATCGAGGTGGCTGGCGACGAAGTCGGTGATGATTTCCGCACGCTCGCGGTCATCGATAGGGATTTCCTTGTTGAGGCTATTGAGCTGGTTGGCGGTGTCATAGGAGCCGGTGCTCACCGACAACACCGGCAACCCGGCCTGGAAGGCGCCCCGGCACAGATCCATGATGCGTGGGTCGGGCAGGGTGTCGCTGGTCAGCAGCAGCCCGGCCAGCGGCACGCCATTGATGGCGGCCAGGCTGACGGCGAGGATGATGTCATCGCGATCTCCCGGGGTCACCACCAACACGCCGGGTTTGAGCAGCTCGACGGTGTTACGCATGGTGCGTGCGCAAATGATGATCTTGGTCATGCGCCGGCTTTCGTAGTCGCCGGCATTGAGGATCTGCGCGCCCATCAGGTCGGCCACGTCGCGGGTGCGCGGGGCATTCAGCTCGGGTTGGTAGGGGATGCAGCCGAGCAGCCGGAAATCGCCGCTGCGCAACAGCGGCGAATGCTCTTTGAGGCGCGCCGAGAAGGCTTCCATGCTTTCGTCGGTGCGTACCTTGTTGAGGATTACGCCCAGCACTTTCGGGTCTTTGGGACCGCCAAACAGTTGGGCCTGCAATTCCACACGGCCGGAAAGCTCGGTGAGCACTTCATTTTCCGGCGCCGAGACCAGGATCACTTCGGCGTCCAGGCTCTTGGCCAAGTGCAGGTTGACCCGTGCCGCGTAGCTGGCGCTGCGGGTCGGCACCATGCCTTCGACGATCAGCACGTCTTTGCCTACGGCTGCCTGTTGGTAAAGGGTGATGATCTCTTCGAGCAGCTCATCGAGCTGGCCGTCGCCGAGCATGCGCTCCACGTGAGCCAGGCCCAGGGGCTGCGGCGGTTTCAGGCCGTGGGTGCGCGCCACCAGCTCGGTGGAGCGTTCCGGCCCGGTATCGCCAGGGTGTGGCTGGGCGATGGGTTTGAAAAAACCGACTTTCAGGCCGGCCCGTTCCAGGGTGCGCACCAGCCCAAGGCTGATGGAGGTCAGACCCACACCAAAATCGGTGGGCGCGATAAAAAAAGTCTGCATGCGAATTCTCTGGAGGTGCATGGCTTGGGTGGCGCTCTATGGGTGAGTGCCTACCGCGAATCAGGCGCCAAGGTTATCGTTATTCGTGCCCTTGCGCACACCAGCCGCACGCAAAGGCCTGGCCTATTTTTTCAAGGCGTTGCGCGGGGTCGAGCACCCAGGCGCGCGACTGCCAGGGCGGTTGGTGGCGCAGGTGCTGGGTGTGGCCGCAGGACAGCTCGGCCACCCAGTGGCCATCGTCGTCCTGATGAAAACCTGTGATCGTGACCGTTGATCGGCCCCGTCCGTCCGGGTTCCGTTCGCTTTCGGGCAAATCCTTGTTTAGACTTGTCCGTTCTTCATTCTTATGCAAAAGGTCTCGCCCCATGACGATCGCCGCTAACAAGGCTGTCTCCATCGACTATACCCTGACCAACGACGCTGGTGAGGTCATCGACAGCTCCGCCGGCGGCGCGCCGCTGGTTTACCTGCAAGGCGCAGGTAACATCATCCCGGGCCTGGAAAAGGCTCTGGAAGGCAAGAACGTCGGTGACGAACTGACCGTCGCCGTAGAACCTGAAGATGCCTACGGCGAATACTCCGCCGAACTGGTCAGCACCTTGAGCCGCAGCATGTTCGAAGGTGTTGATGAGCTGGAAGTGGGCATGCAGTTCCACGCTTCCGCGCCGGACGGCCAAATGCAGATCGTCACCATCCGCGACCTGGACGGCGACGACGTTACCGTTGACGGCAACCACCCTCTGGCTGGCCAGCGCCTGAACTTCCAAGTGAAGATCGTGGCCATCCGCGACGCTTCCCAGGAAGAAGTGGCTCACGGCCACGTCCACGGTGAAGGCGGTCATCACCATTGATTGTGGTTTGATCAATCGGTATCAAAAACGCCCCGACTGGTTCGGGGCGTTTTTTTGCCTTGAGAATATTCCCGGTCAACTTTCTGTAGGCGCGAGCGTGCTCGCGAAAAACCTGAGAACCCCTCGGGCGCCAGGCTTCCCGCGTCATCGTTAACGATCTTCGCGAGCAAGCTCGCTCCTACAGTTTTCAGGGGGCAAACAAAAATGCCCCGGACCTTTCGGTACGGGGCATTTCTTAACTGTTACGCAACCTGGGCTACGTGGCAGTTGTTACCACTTAGGCTGCAGCAGGAACGCTCAGAGCCTTGATGTGGCCATTCAGGCGGCTCTTATGGCGAGCGGCCTTGTTCTTGTGGATGATGCCTTTATCGGCCATACGGTCGATAACAGGCACAGCCAGAACGTAAGCTGCTTGAGCTTTTTCAGCGTCTTTGGTGTCGATGGCTTTGACTACATTCTTGATGTAGGTGCGAACCATGGAACGCAGGCTGGCGTTGTGGCTGCGACGCTTCTCAGCCTGTTTTGCACGTTTTTTGGCGGAAGGTGTGTTGGCCACCGTCGAGCTCCTCGAAAGACTTTTTAGGAAATAGCAAACAAAATAGGCCGCGAATCATGCCGATGACTTGACGGGTTGTCAAGGGCGGCTGATGCGAACTGCTGAGTGGTCGATCTGAAGAGGCGGGTGATTTATTTCCGGCGCTTGACCTGTAAACTCGCGAGCTTTGGCTCTGTGCTGTTGCAGGCGCGCAGTATCGCATAAGTGGGCGCGTAGTTCGCCTGCTCTTTATCTATAGGCGCAAACTCTTTCAATGAATCTGCTCAAATCGTTGGCTGCCGTCAGCTCTATCACGATGATTTCCAGGGTGTTGGGGTTCGTGCGTGACACCCTGCTGGCCCGCATCTTTGGCGCCAGCATGGCCACGGATGCGTTCTTTATTGCCTTTAAACTGCCCAACCTGTTGCGGCGGATCTTTGCCGAAGGCGCGTTTTCCCAGGCGTTCGTGCCGATTCTGGCCGAGTACAAGACCCAGCATGGCGAGGAGGCGACCCGTACGTTTATCGCCTACGTCTCAGGTTTGCTGACGCTGGTGCTGATGCTGGTAACCATCGTCGGGATGCTCGCCGCGCCCTGGGTGATCTGGGCCACGGCGCCCGGTTTTGCCAATACGCCGGAAAAGTTCGCGCTGACCACTGATCTGCTGCGGGTGACCTTTCCTTATATATTGCTGATTTCCCTGTCTTCGCTCGCCGGGGCGATCCTCAATACCTGGAATCGTTTCTCGGTACCGGCCTTTGTGCCGACCTTGCTGAACGTCAGCATGATTATCTTTGCGTTGTTCCTTACGCCGTATTTCGATCCGCCCGTCATGGCCCTGGGCTGGGCGGTCCTGGCCGGCGGCCTGGCACAGTTGCTGTACCAGCTGCCGCACCTGAAAAAAATCGGCATGCTTGTACTGCCGCGCTTGAACCTCAAGGATTCCGGCGTCTGGCGCGTGATGCGCAACATGCTGCCGGCGATCCTCGGGGTGTCGGTCAGTCAGATTTCCCTGATCATCAACACCGCGTTCGCCTCGTTGCTGGTATCCGGCTCGGTGTCGTGGATGTACTACGCCGACCGCCTGATGGAATTGCCATCCGGTGTGCTGGGCGTGGCGTTGGGCACCATCCTGCTGCCGACCCTGGCGCGTACCTACGCCAGCAAGGATCGCCAGGAATACTCACGCATACTCGATTGGGGCCTGCGCCTATGCTTTCTGCTGGTGTTGCCGTGCGCCCTGGCCCTGGGCATCCTCGCCGAACCGTTGACGGTCTCGCTGTTTCAATACGGGCAGTTCGACGCCCATGACGCCTTGATGACCCAGCATGCGCTGGTCGCCTACTCTGTCGGCCTGCTCGGCATTATCGTGATCAAGGTGCTGGCGCCCGGCTTCTACGCTCAGCAAAACATCCGTACCCCGGTGAAAATCGCGATTTTCACCCTGGTGGTTACGCAACTGCTCAACCTGGTGTTTATCGGCCCGCTGGCCCACGCCGGCCTGGCTTTGGCGATCAGCGCGGGGGCATGTATAAACGCAGGCCTGCTGTTTTACCAATTGCGTAAACAGCAGATGTATCAACCACAGCCCGGCTGGGGCGTGTTTGCGCTCAAGCTGCTGGTGGCGGTCGCCGCGATGTCGGTTGTGCTCTTTGCCCTGATGCACCTCATGCCGGCCTGGGACCAAGGTAATATGCTGGAGCGCTTCATGCGCCTGGGTGTATTGGTGGTGGCGGGCGTGGCGGTGTACTTCGGGATGTTGCTGTTGCAGGGTTTCCGCCTGCGTGATTTCAATCGCAAGTCGTTGGGATAGAGACTTTGCCGCGATAAAACGGTTGTTTTATCGATTCGACCCATTTGGCCTGCGCAGTTGCCTGTCGTCCGGGGCTGGGTGTGGTTATAATCGACCACTTTATGAGCAAGAAGCGCGTTATGCAGCTGGTTCGAGGTCTCCACAACCTGCGCCCCGAGCATCGGGGCTGCGTCGCCACTATTGGCAACTTTGACGGTGTTCACCGTGGCCACCAGGCTATCCTGGCTCGGCTGCGCGAGCGTGCGGTCGAGTTGGGCGTGCCCAGCTGCGTGGTGATTTTTGAGCCACAACCGCGGGAGTTCTTTACCCCCGAAACCGCGCCGGCCCGCTTGGCGCGCTTGCGGGACAAGCTGCAACTGTTGGCGGAGGAGGGCGTGGACCGTGTCCTCTGCCTGGCATTCAACCAGCGTTTGCGCAGCCTCAGCGCCGCCGAGTTCGTCGACCGCATCCTGGTGGACGGCTTGGGTGTACAGCACCTGGAGGTCGGCGACGACTTCCATTTCGGTTGTGACCGGGTCGGGGATTTCGATTTCCTGCAACATGCCGGCGTCAATCAGGGTTTCACTGTCGAAGCCGCGCAAACCGTCGAACTGGACGGCCTGCGCGTGAGCAGCACCCAGGTGCGTAACGCCCTGGCCGCCGCCGACTTCGACCTGGCCGAGCGTTTGCTCGGTCGCCCGTTCCGCATTGCCGGACGGGTATTGCACGGCCAGAAGCTGGCGCGCCAATTGGGCACGCCAACCGCCAACGTGCAACTCAAGCGCCGTCGTGTGCCGCTGACCGGGGTTTACCTGGTAAGCGTCGACATCGACGGCCAATCGTGGCCAGGAGTCGCCAATATAGGCGTCAGGCCCACGGTTGCAGGTGATGGCAAGGCCCACCTGGAAGTTCACCTTTTGGATTTTGCCGGTGATTTATACGACCGGCGTTTGACGGTGGTTTTCCACCAGAAGCTGCGTGAAGAGCAGCGTTTCGCCTCCCTGGAGGCGTTGAAAACGGCGATCAATGCGGATGTCGCCGCCGCCCGTGCACTAGCCGCACCTAGCGCCCATCGCTAACCGAAGAGCCTTAAATGACCGACTATAAAGCCACGCTAAACCTTCCGGACACCGCCTTCCCAATGAAGGCCGGCCTGCCACAGCGCGAACCGCAGATCCTGCAGCGCTGGGACAGTATTGGCCTGTACGGAAAGTTGCGCGAAATTGGCAAGGATCGTCCGAAATTCGTCCTGCACGACGGCCCTCCTTATGCCAACGGCACGATTCATATCGGTCATGCGCTGAACAAGATTCTCAAGGACATGATCCTGCGCTCCAAAACCCTGTCGGGCTTTGACGCGCCGTACGTTCCGGGCTGGGACTGCCATGGCCTGCCGATCGAGCATAAAGTTGAAGTGACCTACGGCAAGAACCTGGGCGCGGACAAGACCCGCGAACTGTGCCGTGCCTACGCCACTGAGCAGATCGAAGGCCAGAAGTCCGAATTCATCCGCCTGGGCGTGCTGGGCGAGTGGGACAACCCCTACAAGACCATGAACTTCAAGAACGAGGCCGGTGAAATCCGCGCCTTGGCTGAAATCGTCAAGGGCGGTTTCGTGTTCAAGGGCCTCAAGCCCGTGAACTGGTGCTTCGACTGCGGTTCGGCCCTGGCCGAAGCGGAAGTGGAGTACGAAGACAAGAAGTCCTCGACCATCGACGTGGCCTTCCCGATCGCCGACGACGCCAAGCTGGCCGAGGCCTTTGGCCTGGCAAGCCTGAGCAAGCCAGCGGCCATCGTGATCTGGACCACTACCCCGTGGACCATCCCGGCCAACCAGGCGCTGAACGTGCACCCGGAATTCACCTACGCCCTGGTGGACGTCGGTGATCGCCTGCTGGTGCTGGCCGAAGAAATGGTCGAGTCGTGCCTGGCGCGTTACGAACTAAAAGGTTCGGTGATCGCCACCACCACTGGTTCTGCGCTGGAGCTGATCAACTTCCGTCACCCGTTCTATGACCGTCTGTCGCCGGTGTACCTGGCTGACTACGTCGAGTTGGGTTCGGGTACCGGCATTGTCCACTGCTCGCCTGCCTATGGGGTGGACGACTTCGTGATCTGCAAGAAGTACGGCATGGTCAACGATGACATCATCAACCCGGTGCAGAGCAATGGCGTCTACGTGCCTTCGCTCGAGTTCTTCGGTGGCCAGTTCATCTTCAAGGCTGACCAGCCGATCATCGAAAAGCTGCGTGAAGTCGGTGCGTTGATGCAAACCGCCACCATCCAGCACAGCTACATGCATTGCTGGCGTCACAAGACCCCGCTGATCTACCGCGCTACGGCGCAGTGGTTTATCGGCATGGACAAAGAGCCGACCAGCGGCGACACCCTGCGTGTACGCTCGCTCAAAGCCATCGAAGACACCAAGTTCGTCCCGGCCTGGGGCCAGGCGCGCCTGCACTCGATGATCGCCAACCGTCCTGACTGGTGCATCTCCCGCCAGCGTAACTGGGGCGTGCCGATCCCGTTTTTCCTGAACAAGGAAAGCGGTGAGCTGCACCCGCGCACCGTCGAGCTGATGGAAGTCGTGGCCCAGCGCGTTGAACAGGAAGGCATCGAAGCCTGGTTCAAGCTGGACGCCGCCGAGTTGCTGGGCGATGAAGCGCCGCTGTACGACAAGATCAGCGACACCCTCGACGTGTGGTTCGATTCGGGCACCACTCACTGGCACGTGCTGCGCGGTTCGCACCCTATGGGCCACGAGACCGGCCCGCGTGCCGACCTGTACCTGGAAGGTTCGGACCAGCACCGTGGCTGGTTCCACTCGTCGCTGCTGACCGGTTGCGCCATCGACAACCACGCGCCGTACCGCGAGCTGCTGACCCACGGCTTCACCGTCGACGAGACGGGCCGCAAGATGTCCAAATCGCTGAAGAACGTGATCGAGCCGAAAAAGATCAACGATACGTTGGGCGCCGACATCATGCGTCTGTGGGTGGCTTCCACCGATTATTCGGGTGAAATCGCCGTGTCGGACCAGATCCTGGCCCGCAGCGCCGACGCCTACCGTCGTATCCGCAATACCGCGCGCTTCATGCTGTCGAACCTGACCGGTTTCAACCCGGCCACCGACCTGCTGCCGGCCGAAGACATGCTCGCGCTGGACCGTTGGGCCGTGGACCGTACCCTGTTGTTGCAGCGCGAGTTGCAGGAACACTACGGCGAATACCGCTTCTGGAACGTCTACTCCAAGATCCACAACTTCTGCGTGCAGGAGTTGGGCGGTTTCTACCTCGATATCATCAAGGACCGCCAGTACACCACCGGCGCCAACAGCAAGGCTCGCCGTTCGGCGCAGACCGCGCTGTACCACATCAGCGAAGCGCTGGTGCGCTGGATCGCGCCGATCCTGGCGTTCACCGCCGACGAGCTGTGGGAATACCTGCCGGGCGAGCGTAACGAGTCGGTCATGCTCAACACCTGGTACGAAGGCCTGACCGAACTGCCGGCCGACTTCGAACTGGGCCGCGAGTACTGGGAAGGCGTCATGGCTGTCAAGGTTGCGGTGAACAAGGAGCTGGAAGTTCAGCGTGCGGCCAAGGCCGTGGGCGGCAACCTGCAAGCCGAAGTCACCTTGTTTGCCGAGGACGGCCTGACTGCAGACCTGGCCAAGCTGAGCAACGAACTGCGCTTCGTACTGATCACCTCCACCGCGAGCCTGGCACCTTTCGCCCAGGCCCCGGCAGATGCCGTGGTCACCGAGGTGCCGGGCCTGAAGCTCAAGGTGGTGAAGTCGGCCTTCCCTAAATGCGCCCGTTGCTGGCACTGCCGTGAAGATGTCGGCGTGAACCCTGAGCACCCGGAAATCTGTGGTCGTTGTGTCGACAACATCAGCGGTGAAGGCGAGGTTCGTCACTATGCCTAATACAGCCAGTCGTTTCGGACGTCTGGGCTGGCTCGTACTGAGCCTGCTGGTGCTGGTCATTGACCAGGTCAGCAAGGCTCACTTCGAGGGCTCCCTGGAAATGTTCCAGCAAATCGTGGTGATCCCGGATTACTTCAGCTGGACCCTGGCCTATAACACGGGTGCCGCCTTCAGCTTCCTCGCTGATGGCGGTGGCTGGCAGCGCTGGCTGTTCGCGCTGATCGCCGTGGTGGTCAGTGCCGTGCTGGTGGTGTGGCTCAAGCGCCTGGGCCGCGACGACACCTGGCTGGCTATCGCGCTGGCCCTGGTGTTGGGCGGCGCGCTGGGTAACCTGTATGACCGCATCGCCCTGGGCCATGTGATCGACTTCATCCTGGTGCATTGGCAGAACCGCCACTACTTCCCGGCGTTCAACTTTGCCGACAGCGCCATCACCGTTGGTGCAATCATGCTGGCGCTGGATATGTTCAAGAGCAAGAAAACCGGAGAAACCGTCAATGACTGATCAGGTATTGGCTGAGCAACGCATCGGCCAGAACACGGAAGTCACTTTGCATTTCGCATTGCGCCTGGAAAATGGCGACACGGTCGACAGCACCTTCGACAAAGCCCCGGCGACCTTCAAGGTTGGCGACGGTAACCTGCTGCCTGGTTTTGAAGCGGCATTGTTCGGGTTCAAGGCGGGCGACAAGCGCAACCTGCAGATTCTGCCGGAAAACGCTTTCGGCCAACCCAACCCGCAAAACGTGCAGATCATCCCGCGTTCGCAGTTCGAAGGTATGGACCTGTCGGAAGGTTTGCTGGTGATCTTCAATGATGCGGCCAATACCGAATTGCCCGGTGTGGTTAAAGCCTTCGATGATGCGCAAGTGACCATCGATTTCAACCATCCGTTGGCCGGTAAAACCTTGACGTTTGATGTTGAAATCATCGACGTTAAAGCGCTCTAACTGACGAAACCGGTTCCTGTGGGGCTGGCTTGTGTGGGAGCTGGCTTGCCTGCGATAGCATCACCTAGGTGTATCTGATACATCGAGTCGTTTGCATCGCGGGCAAGCCCGCTCCCACAGATGCTTATTCTATAGAGCTGAGTTGATCCAATTTCTTGGCCTGCAAGGCACGAGGCACAGCATGCAAATCAAACTCGCCAACCCCCGTGGCTTCTGCGCTGGCGTGGACCGGGCGATCGAAATCGTCAACCGCGCCCTGGAGGTCTTCGGGCCGCCGATTTATGTGCGCCACGAAGTCGTGCATAACAAGTTCGTGGTCGAAGACCTGCGCGCACGCGGTGCGATCTTTGTCGAAGAACTCGATCAGGTACCCGACGACGTTATCGTCATCTTCAGTGCCCATGGCGTGTCCCAGGCCGTGCGTACCGAAGCGGCTGGCCGTGGCCTTAAAGTGTTCGATGCCACCTGCCCGCTGGTGACCAAGGTGCACATCGAGGTGGCCCGTTATAGCCGCGACGGTCGCGAATGCATCCTGATCGGCCATGCCGGTCACCCGGAGGTCGAAGGCACCATGGGCCAGTACGACGCCAGCAACGGCGGCGCCATCTACCTGGTGGAAGACGAAAAAGACGTTGCCAACTTGCAGGTACACAACCCTGATCGTCTGGCTTTCGTCACCCAGACCACCTTGTCCATGGACGATACCAGCCGCGTCATCGACGCCCTGCGCACGCGGTTTCCTGCTATTGGCGGCCCCCGCAAGGATGACATCTGCTACGCCACGCAAAACCGCCAGGATGCGGTCAAGCAACTGGCGGACGAATGCGATGTAGTGCTGGTGGTCGGCAGCCCTAACAGTTCCAACTCCAACCGCCTGCGCGAGCTGGCCGAGCGCATGGCCACACCGGCGTACCTGATCGACGGCGCCGAAGACATGCAGCGCAGCTGGTTCGACGGTGTCGAGCGTATCGGCATCACGGCGGGCGCCTCCGCTCCGGAAGTACTGGTGCGCGGTGTGATCCAACAGTTGCAAGCCTGGGGTGCCACCGGCGCCGATGAGCTGGCGGGCCGTGAAGAAAACATCACGTTCTCCATGCCCAAGGAACTGCGGGTCCGCTCGCTGCTCTGACGGCCAGGGTGCTGGAATAGCCTCGGCATAATGCCTGTTCGGTCTTGTCACTGCGCAGGCTGATGCGCCCGCTGGGGGCCAGCACGATCTGATACAGGCTCTGTGCCTGGTCCTTGTCACACACATGTACGGTGCCGGCACGAAATCCCCCGCCGGCAAACACCGGCTCCCCCAGGCCGCTGAAGCGCACCTGGCTCGTAACCGGGCCATTCCCGGCCACCGACACGCGCCTATTGCCCTCGCGCTCCAGCAATACTGGATTGTCGTCATCCAGGTGGCCGCGCCCACTCACATCCAGTATCACGCGCCATCCCAGGCTCCAGTCCTCGTCCTTTGCATGAATGACCACCGCCCGGTTGCGCGCGATGGCCTCGGTGCGTGCGTAGCGCAGCCCGGAGGCGAGTGCTTGGGCCGCGTTTTGTCGTTGTTGCGATTCAAGCAAGCCCTTGAAACCGGGTACGGCCAGTTGCGCGAGAAAACTGGTGACGATCAGCCCCAGCAGCATTTCAATCAGGGTGAATCCTTTTTGTTTCATGTGCGTTCCCTCCATGGGCACGAGTGGGTTTTCTAGGTATAGCGCTTGGTCCTTGGCGCTGGATGATGGCCTTTATGTCCAAAGTATTTCCCTTTGTTCCGGGAGCAGCGCCGCTCGAAAACCGACGCTAGTCTTGGGTCGCACAGCAGGCCTTGCCTGCTTTTTTCTCCGGCCTTCGACATGGATGACGACGCAAATGCCTGCCTGCCAGAACCGATTCCTGCGCGTTGCGCACTTGCGCCAATCCGGCATGACACTGGTCGAGGTGCTGGTCGCGCTGTTGATTTTGGCGATCGGCCTGATGGGCGCTGCGGTGCTGCAACTCAACGCGCTCAAGTACACCAACAGCGCCAGGATGACCAGCCAAGCCAGTTTTATTGCCTACGACATGCTCGACCGCATTCGCAGCAATGCTGGCGCCGATTACACATGGGGCCGGGCGGAGCTGGCGCCACCCAGCACTGCCACCGCCAGCGTACGTGACCTGGACCTGCACGATTTCGAAGCCAATATCATGGGTTTTGCCGGCGAGGATGCCAAAGGATCAGTGGTGGTGAACGGGCACGAGGTCACCATCAGCATCAGTTGGGCGGATGCTCGGGCAGCAAATCGCCCTGGGGCGCGGGAAACCTTCACCCTGACCAGTCGCATCAGCAATGAACAGGGAGTGTCGCAATGAAGCGTCTTGGGCGAGGTTTCAGCCTGGTGGAAGTGTTGCTGGCGCTCGCCATCGGGTTGGTCATGATACTGGGGGCAAGCCAGATACTGATCAGCTCGCGATTGACCCATGCCAGCCAGCAGGCCGCCATGGTGCTGCAGGATGATGCGCGCTTTGTGCTGAGCAAGATCACCCAGGATATTCGCCAGGCGGGCATGCTGGGGTGTTTGGCCGTGGCGGCTATCGACAATGCTCCGGTTGCCTTTGATCGGCCGATAAGCTGGGAAGCGGCAGGGAGTGCGAAGTCACTGACGCTGGTGACCGCGAATGTCGGCGATGGCGTCGGCAGGCCTGACTGGACAGTGTTGTCCGACTGCAAGGAGGCGGCCAGGGCTTATGCAGGCACGCCACCCGGCGCCGAGCCCGGCCAACTTCGCTTTGGCATACGCCAACTTACCTACACCTACGAATCGGGCCAGTTGAAGATCAGTACCCCGGCGGCGCCGGCCAGGGCGGTATTGATGGATAACGTAAGGGCATTCGACGTCAGCTTCGGCATGGCAGCCACCTCGGCATCAACAGTTGTGGAGCGCTATGACAGCCATCCCGCCGATGAGTCGCTGATACGTAGCGTGCGCATCCTCATGACCCTTCAAGACCCCGCTGGGCGGGTGAAGGACCAGACCTATAGTGTCGTGGCGGCACTGCGAAATCGGCTGGGGTAGGGGCAATGATCATGCATGGCGGCATTCATGTACGGCAGACCGGGATGGTGCTGCTGATCAGTCTGGTGTTCCTGTTGGTGCTGTCGCAAGTGGGACTGTCATCAATACAGGCTGCGGTCTCCCAGCAAAAAGTCGCGAGCAGCCTGTGGCATCGCAATCAATCGTTTCAATCTGCCGAAAGCGGCCTGAGATTGGGGGAGTCGACCGTGCAAAAGGTTGGCCAGGCGATGCCTGTCTGCCACTCGATCATCCGTTGTGCGCCGCCTGCTGAAGCGTCTTCCTTGACGGCGGCCGGGACGAACCCGGTCTCGGCGGTCACCTGGCTCGCCTTGAAGGATGGGTTTTATGGCATTCAATCTCTTGGGGAAGGTGCAGGGCTTGCTCATTTACCCTCCCAAACCGTAGGCACACTTTTTCGTGTCACCTCGGTCGGGCTTGCGGGGCAAACGCGCACGGTGCTGGAGACGGTCTATGCACGGGTGGAGGAGGGCGGCCGCGTCAAGTTTCGACGGGTCTTATGGCGGCAACTTCAATAAGGAGCAATCGGATGGGCAAGGAGAGCCAGGGTTTTACCCTGATTGAGTTACTGATCGTCGTGGCGATCATCGCGTTGCTGGCCGGGATTGCGTATCCCGGGTACCTCAGCCAGGTGAAGAAGGTGTATCGGGCGCAGATCGTCGCGTTGTTGAGCGAACAGGCCCAGCACCTGGAGCGTTCTTATACGAGGAATGGCACTTTTATTGATGCAGGCGACGTCAGCGCGGGCAATGATCATTATAGAATCAGTGCCGTCCTCAACCCTCAGGATTTTGACCTGCTCGCCACTCCCGCTGCGGACTCGGTCATGGCGAACGACGCATGCGCAGCATTCAGCTTGACCAGCACCGGTATGCGCGGCAACCCGGGAGCAGGGCCTGAAATGTCGCCCAAGGTCTGCTGGGGGCAAGGATGAGCGTACTTGAAGCGTGGGCGCCGGGCGCGCCTTTCCCTGTTTATCGGCTGGATCAAATGATGGCTAAGCAACAGCAAGTGGTGATTGTCGGCGGCGGAGTAATCGGGCTGTTGACGGCGTACAACCTCGCCAGTGAGGGCCAGGCGGTCACGCTGCTGGAGCGCGGTGGGCTTGGGCAAGAGTCTTCCTGGGCGGGCGGTGGGATTGTCTCGCCGTTGTACCCGTGGCGCTATAGCCAGGCGGTCACTGCCTTGGCCCATTGGTCCCAGGATTTTTACCCGCAACTGGCGCAACGGCTGTTTGCAGCGACCGGCGTCGATCCAGAGGTACATACCACGGGGTTGTATTGGCTCGACCTGGATGACGAAGCGCAAGCACTGGCCTGGGCTGCCCGTGAAGGGAGACCGTTGAGCAAGGTGGACGTATCTGCGGCCCATGACGCGGTGCCGGTGTTGGGGGGTGGCTATTCTCAGGCGATCTACATGGCCGATGTGGCCAACGTACGCAACCCGCGCCTGGTCAAATCACTGAAGGCGGCCCTGCTGGCGTTGCCGAACGTGACGATTTGCGAGCAATGCGATGTGTCGGGTTTTGTGCTCGGCGACGGCAGGGTGGTGGGTGTGAATACCGCTACGGGCCAGGTTTTGGGGGATCAGGTGGTGCTCGCGGCCGGCGCCTGGAGCGGACAATTGTTGGGTACGCTGGGCTTGGGGCTACCCGTGGAGCCGGTCAAAGGCCAAATGATCCTGTACAAATGCGCGTCCGACTTTTTATCCAGCATGGTCCTGGCCAAGGGGCGTTATGCGATTCCCCGGCGGGATGGGCACATCCTGATCGGCAGCACGTTGGAGCATGAAGGATTCGACAAGACGCCAACCGACACCGCGCTGGAAAGCCTCAAGGCGTCTGCGCTGGAACTGATTCCCGCCTTGGCGGACGCCGAGGTGGTCGGGCATTGGGCCGGTTTACGGCCTGGCTCCCCCGAAGGTATACCGTTTATCGGTGAGGTCCCTGGCTTCAAGGGGTTGTGGCTCAATTGCGGGCATTACCGCAATGGTCTGGTACTCGCACCGGCATCTTGCCAGTTGTTCACCGACTTGCTGCTGGCGCGGGCTCCGATCATCGATCCAGCGCCTTACGCCCCCGCAGGTCGCCTCAACGCTGAATAGACTTTGGCCCTTGTTCCAGATGCGCCTGGGTGCAGTACCATTCCTGGCGTGAACTCAGTGCGCG
Organism: Pseudomonas sp. CFSAN084952; assembly: GCF_009648855.1. Taxonomy (NCBI): domain Bacteria; kingdom Pseudomonadati; phylum Pseudomonadota; class Gammaproteobacteria; order Pseudomonadales; family Pseudomonadaceae; genus Pseudomonas; species Pseudomonas sp. CFSAN084952. The sequence continues at coordinate 24,005 of NZ_CP045767.1, forward strand.
GTCCTGCGGCAGGTGCACGCCACAGTGGGCGCAACGCACCATCAGGGCCGCATCCGGTTCGGCAGGCCGTTGCTGATGGGAGGCATTTTTTTTGAATTTGCGCCAGAACCATACCGCGGCAGCAATGACGGCAATCCAGAACAGTAGACGAAGCATGATGGGCAGTTTCTCGACAAGGAATGCGCCAGTTTAGCCAAGGTGGTCACGGGCGCACAGGGCAATAAATACTCGCTCATAAAAAAGGGAGCTCCTTCAGAGCTCCCTTTTGCGTTGCGTCGAACAATCAGTCGAACACACCGAAGGTCATGTAGCTGAACCACGAGCGGTCCTGGTTGTTGCCGAGGGCTTGCGGCTCTTCTTCTTCGATCACGTCACCGTTCTCGTCGTGCGGCTTGAGATCCGAAGGAATAGCGTCCTTGGCGTCCTGGTACATCTTGATCACGTCCTGGTTGGCGCGAGTTTCACCCGGCGGCAGTGGTGGACGGGACTCGATCAGGCCCAGGGTGTACTTGCTCAGCCACGAACGGTTGTCCGCTTCGGCAACCTGAGGCACGAACTGGCCGTCTTTCAGGCTAGGGTGGTCGGGGTAGTTGAGCTTCAGGGTTTCCAGGCTGGTCGTCGCCAGTGTGTCCAGGTGCAGACGCTGGTATGCCTCGGTCATCACGGCCAGGCCGTCACCCACGGACGGGGTTTCCTGGAAGTTTTCCACCACGTAGCGGCCACGGTTGGCGGCGGCCACATAAGCCTGACGGGTCAGGTAGTAGTGGGCCACGTGGATCTCGTACGAAGCCAGCAGGTTGCGCAAGTAGATCATGCGCTGCTTGGCGTCCGGCGCGTAGCGGCTGTTGGGGTAGCGGCTGGTCAGCTGGGCGAACTCGTTATAGGAGTCACGGGCAGCACCCGGGTCGCGCTTGGTCATGTCCAGCGGCAGGAAGCGCGCCAGCAGGCCAACATCCTGGTCGAACGAGGTCAGGCCCTTCATGTAGTAGGCGTAGTCCACGTTCGGGTGCTGCGGGTGCAGGCGGATGAAACGCTCGGCAGCGGACTTGGCAGCTTCCGGCTCGGCGTTCTTGTAGTTGGCGTAGATCAGCTCAAGCTGGGCCTGGTCGGCATAGCGGCCGAACGGGTAACGCGACTCCAATGCCTTCAGCTTCGCTGTGGCGCTGGTGAAGCTATTATTGTCCAAGTCTGTCTGAGCTTGCTGGTACAGCTCGACTTCGCTCAGGTTTTCGTCGACGACGTCCTTTGTTGACGAGCAAGCAGCAGTCATGGCGAGGATGGCGATCAGCAGCAGGTGTTTCACTTGCATGGCGGCTTGCGTCCCTATGACGGCCGCTGTCTTGGGCGGGGCCGTCCTGTTATGATGAGCGCCCCGTTGAAAGCCTCGGGGCAAAAGACGCCGTATTTAACCACAAGCGCGCAGCCGAAACCAAAGGCTACGCCACGCCTAGTCTGAGCATGTCCGATAAAATTGAACTTCGCGCAGAGGTGCCGTCCGAATTGGGCGGCCAACGCCTCGATCAAGTCGCCGCACAATTATTCGCTGAGCACTCGCGCTCGCGCCTTTCCGCCTGGATCAAAGACGGCCGCCTGACTGTGGATGGAGCGGTTATCCGCCCGCGAGACATAGTCCATGGCGGTGCGATTCTTGAGCTGACTGCCGAGCAGGAAGCCCAGGGAGAATGGGTTGCCCAGGACATCGAGCTGGATATCGTCTATGAAGACGACGACATCCTGGTCATCAACAAACCCGCAGGCCTGGTGGTTCACCCGGCCGCCGGGCACGCTGATGGCACCTTGCTCAATGCCCTGTTGCACCACGTGCCGGACATCATCAATGTGCCGCGCTGCGGCATTGTTCACCGTCTGGACAAGGACACCACCGGCCTTATGGTGGTGGCCAAGACCATTCAGGCGCAGACGCAACTGGTTACGCAATTGCAGAGCCGGAGCGTCAGCCGCATCTATGAGTGCATTGTGATCGGCGTCGTTGTGGCCGGTGGCAAAATCAACGCACCCATTGGTCGTCACGGCCAGCAGCGCCAGCGTATGGCGGTGATGGAAGGTGGCAAGCAGGCCGTCAGCCACTACCGTGTGCTGGAGCGTTTCCGTTCCCACACCCATGTGCGGGTCAAGCTGGAAACCGGGCGTACCCACCAGATTCGCGTGCACATGGCGCACATCAACTTCCCGTTGGTCGGCGACCCGGCCTACGGTGGCCGCTTCCGTATTCCGCCGGCGGCCAGCCAGACCATGGTTGAGTCGCTCAAGACGTTCCCGCGCCAGGCACTGCATGCACGCTTCCTGGAACTGGATCATCCGACGAGCGGTAAGCGCATGAGCTGGGAATCGCCACTTCCAGACGATCTGGTCTGGCTGCTTTCGCTGCTCAAGCAGGATCGCGAGGCGTTTGTCGGATGAATGACTGGCTGATACCTGACTGGCCCGCGCCGGCTCGGGTAAAAGCCTGCGTCACCACCCGTGCGGGCGGCGTCAGCCTGGCGCCGTTCGATAGCCTCAACCTGGGTGATCATGTCGAGGACAGCCTCGAGGCCGTCCTTGAGAATCGCCGTCGCCTGAGTGAGGCCTTCGATATCCAGCCTGCCTGGTTGCGTCAAGTCCATGGTACTCGCGTGGTTGAGGCCGATCCGGGCCGTACTGTCGAGGCTGACGGTAGTTGGACCAGCACCGCTGGCATCGCCTGCACATCCATGACCGCTGATTGCCTGCCTGCGCTGTTCTGTGATCGAGCGGGCACCCGGGTTGCCGCAGCCCATGCCGGTTGGCGTGGTTTGGCGGCCGGCGTGCTGGAGGCCGCTTTCGAAAGCCTGGATAGCGCACCCGAAGACGTTCTGGTCTGGCTCGGCCCTGCCATAGGCCCACAAGCCTTTGAGGTCGGCCCGGAAGTGCGTGAAGTGTTCATGCAGCAACTGCGTGCCACCGCTGAGGCCTTTGTTCCCAGCCACAACCCTGGCAAGTACCTGGCCGACATTTACCAGCTGGCGCGCCTGCGTCTGGCCGCGCGCGGTGTTAGCGCTGTGTATGGTGGCGGTTTGTGCACTGTGACCGACCCGCGTTTCTTTTCTTATCGCCGAAGCCCACGTACGGGCCGATTCGCCTCCCTTATCTGGCTTGAACGCTAGACTGTCCTGATCTGTATCAACCGTCCGCCGCTTGAAACGCCCAGAATCCACCCCATCTATAAGGGTATCTGGCAGGTTTCTTCATTCAGGATGTGTTTGTTCATAGCTCCGGCCTGCTCAAAAGGAAGGTGACTAATGCGTATTGATCGTTTAACCAGCAAATTACAGTTGGCCTTGTCCGACTCTCAATCCTTGGCGGTGGGCCTCGACCACCCGGCCATTGAGCCTGCACACTTGATGCAGGCACTCCTGGAACAGCAGGGTGGCTCTATCAAACCCTTGCTGATGCAGGTGGGCTTTGACGTCAACAGCCTGCGCAAGGAGTTGAGCAAAGAGCTCGACCAACTGCCGAAAATCCAGAATCCCACCGGGGACGTGAATATGTCCCAGGATCTGGCGCGCCTGCTCAACCAGGCCGACCGCCTGGCCCAGCAGAAAGGTGACCAGTTCATCTCCAGTGAATTGGTGTTGCTCGCCGCCATGGACGACAACAGCAAGCTCGGCAAGTTGTTGCTGGGCCAGGGCGTGAGCAAGAAAGCCCTGGAAAACGCCATCAACAACCTGCGTGGCGGCGAGGCGGTGAACGACCCTAACCATGAGGAGTCGCGCCAGGCCTTGGACAAGTACACCGTAGACCTGACCAAGCGTGCCGAAGAAGGCAAGCTGGACCCGGTGATCGGCCGTGACGACGAAATTCGTCGCACCATCCAGGTGTTGCAACGTCGCACCAAGAACAACCCCGTGTTGATCGGTGAACCTGGTGTGGGTAAAACCGCGATTGCCGAGGGCCTGGCTCAGCGCATCATTAATGGTGAAGTGCCGGACGGCCTCAAAGGCAAGCGCCTGCTGTCTCTGGATATGGGCTCGCTGATTGCCGGAGCCAAGTTCCGGGGTGAGTTCGAAGAGCGCTTGAAATCCTTGCTTAACGAATTGTCGAAGCAGGAAGGGCAGATCATTCTGTTTATCGACGAATTGCACACCATGGTCGGCGCCGGTAAGGGCGAAGGCTCCATGGACGCCGGCAATATGCTCAAGCCCGCCTTGGCGCGGGGTGAGTTGCACTGCGTCGGTGCAACTACGCTTAACGAATACCGTCAGTACATCGAAAAGGACGCAGCCCTTGAGCGTCGCTTCCAGAAAGTTCTGGTGGAAGAACCCAGCGAAGAAGACACCATCGCGATCCTGCGGGGCCTGAAAGAGCGCTATGAGGTCCACCATAAGGTGGCTATTACCGACGGTGCGATCATCGCGGCGGCCAAGTTGAGCCATCGCTATATCACTGATCGTCAGTTGCCGGACAAGGCTATCGACCTGATCGACGAAGCGGCCAGCCGCATCCGTATGGAGATCGATTCCAAGCCGGAAGTGCTTGATCGCCTGGATCGGCGCCTGATTCAACTGAAAGTCGAATCCCAGGCGCTGAAGAAAGAAGAAGACGAAGCGGCCAAGAAGCGTCTGGAAAAACTCCAGGAAGAAATTGTTCGCCTGGAACGCGAGTATTCGGACCTCGAAGAAATCTGGACCTCGGAAAAAGCCGAAGTACAGGGTTCGGCGCAGATCCAGCAAAAGATCGAGCAGTCCCGTCAGGAACTGGAAGCGGCGCGCCGTAAAGGCGACCTGAACCGCATGGCCGAGTTGCAGTACGGGGTGATCCCGGACCTGGAGCGCAGCCTGCAGATGGTTGACCAGCACGGCAAGCCTGAGAACCAGTTGCTGCGCAGCAAGGTGACCGAGGAAGAAATTGCCGAAGTGGTCTCCAAGTGGACCGGTATTCCCGTGTCGAAGATGCTCGAAGGCGAGCGCGACAAGTTGCTGAAGATGGAAAGCCTGTTGCATCAGCGCGTCATCGGCCAGGAAGAGGCAGTGGTGGCGGTGTCCAACGCGGTACGGCGTTCCCGGGCAGGTTTGTCCGACCCGAACCGTCCAAGCGGCTCGTTCATGTTCCTCGGCCCAACCGGTGTGGGTAAGACCGAGTTGTGCAAGGCCCTGGCCGAGTTCCTCTTTGATACTGAAGAGGCCATGGTGCGGATCGATATGTCCGAATTCATGGAGAAACACTCGGTGGCTCGTCTGATCGGTGCGCCACCAGGCTATGTGGGTTACGAAGAGGGCGGTTATCTGACCGAAGCCGTACGGCGCAAGCCTTACTCGGTGATCCTGCTGGATGAGGTCGAGAAGGCGCACCCGGATGTGTTCAACATCTTGCTGCAGGTGCTGGAAGATGGTCGCTTGACGGACAGCCACGGGCGCACGGTGGACTTCCGCAATACGGTGATCGTGATGACCTCCAACCTGGGCTCGGCTCAGATCCAGGAATTGGTGGGTGATCGTGAAGCCCAGCGTGCGGCGGTGATGGATGCGTTGACCACGCACTTCCGTCCGGAATTCATCAACCGGGTCGACGAAGTGGTGATCTTCGAGCCTCTGGCGCGGGATCAGATCGCGGGCATTACCGAAATTCAGTTGGGCCGCCTGCGTAGCCGTCTGGCTGAGCGCGAGTTGGACCTGGAGTTGAGCAGCGAAGCGTTGGACAAGCTGATCGCGGTCGGTTACGACCCAGTGTATGGCGCACGGCCACTCAAACGTGCGATCCAGCGCTGGATCGAGAACCCACTGGCGCAGCTGATCCTGTCGGGCAGCTTTATGCCTGGCACCCGCGTCACGGCGACGGTGAAAGACGACGAAATCGTCTTCCATTAAGGCCTGCGCTTGGCGCAACCAGAGAAGGCCCCGCATTGCGGGGCCTTTTTTTTCGATAGGGCGTTGAACTGTAAGGCAAAGGCTTGTAAAGTGCGCCCCGCAGCAACGTCAGCCCACGGGTTTCTTCTCCCCAAGAAGAAATCAGAAAGAAGCGCAAATCATTGTCTTAAAAGCAATTTAAAGGGTTGACAGGGGTTTTTAAGATTGTAGAATAGCGCGCCTCAGAGACGCTAACGTAGCGATACGGACAGGGTCGAAGAGGAAGCAACACAGCAGTAACTTTGAAATATGTAGTTCCGTGATAGCTCAGTCGGTAGAGCAAATGACTGTTAATCATTGGGTCCCAGGTTCGAGTCCTGGTCACGGAGCCAATTTCAAACCGGGGTATAGCGCAGTCCGGTAGCGCGCCTGCTTTGGGAGCAGGATGTCGGGAGTTCGAATCCCCCTACCCCGACCATATTTGGGTCGTTAGCTCAGTTGGTAGAGCAGTTGGCTTTTAACCAATTGGTCGTAGGTTCGAATCCCACACGACCCACCATTTTTGAGACCAGTTAGCGCTGGAATCAAATCTTAGAATCAGAGGTTGTTGCTCTGGTAGAGGCGGTTTTACGGTTTTGGAAAAGTGTTGCAGCACTTAGATAACGCCGTAGACATGCAGCCGTCTGAGGCGAACAGTAGTTTCGGTTCGTCATGATGTCAATGTGCATCGGTTTTGCGATGCGCATTCCGGGGTATAGCGCAGTCCGGTAGCGCGCCTGCTTTGGGAGCAGGATGTCGGGAGTTCGAATCCCCCTACCCCGACCATATTCAAAGAAAAAAGGCGCCTTTATGGCGCCTTTTTTCGTTTTTCTATCAAAAATGATTCGTTAATAGAGAAATGCTTTGTTGAAGCGTTCTAAATATTTTTTGCGGGCGCGCAAAATCTTCCGGTTAACCGAAATTCTTTTTAGCGGTGCGCTTTGACTTTTAGGACGTGCTATGGAGAAGCTTGAGAGAACGATGAGATTCCCATTGATCGCTCAGTTGAGGTGCGCTTCTTGAATGTGCCGACACCTAGCCCGCTCGCCATTAGCGTCAATAATAGACTCTGGTCTATCTGATCTGCAGTGGGATCCATTGCAGATGGCGTGGGCCCGCGATGCAGTTGCGCTGATGCATATTCAAGTGCCCTCTGAAGCGCGCTTGGTCCAACCGATCTGCTTGGCCTATCAACAATAATTTCTTCGGAGCTCTCCGGATGTTGTCGTATCGGCAACTTTTTGGGCTCTTGATTGGCCGTTTCTGGTTGAGGTAACCTTCTATGGCTGGTGGCGGGTACGGGTGTTCCACTAGGGTCTACCCGCCTAACCCGGCTTAAAGCACCTTGAGCCAAACTTCGCTCATGCAGAACCGCCCGCATGTGGTCGTAGTCGGCCTCGATGTAGTTCATCGTCGTCGCTATATTTGAGTGGTTCAATAGGCTTTTTGTCAGGTGGATGTTGCGTTCTGGCTGTTTCATCAGATCTGTTGCCAGGGTGTGTCTAAAGCGGTGAGGGGTCATCCGCACGCCGATCTTATCGGTGAGCTTGCGGTACATCGACTCCACCTGGTCGATGTTCATTTCCTTCCCATGATAGTGACGAGAGAATCTGTTGACGTTGAACAACTGGTCGTCCGGTGAGAATCCTATCTTTTCCGCTTCGCCCAGAATCCTGCATAGGTGCGGGGCGAGGCCCTCCATTATCGGCAGGAAAAACTCGCGATGGGTTTTTTCCGTTTCACCTCGGACCAAGATCATCTGGTTGTCCCAGTCAATATCCTTGTAGCGCAGGCACAGCAGGGCATTGAGTCGAATGCCTGTGTAATAAAACATCTCGAAAGCAGCAAGCCAGAACCATGCAGGTGTTATTTGGCTGCGTTCGTGGGTACAGCGTTCTTGTCCTACGAGAGCGGTGAGCCAGTTGCGTGCTCTTTGGATGGCTTCTCCGTTGACCGTCTTGCTGGCCCGTTTTGGCGGAATAACGCTGGTTTTTTTGAATGGGTTGATCGAGGAGTGAGTAGTCAGGCCATGTTCTATTGCATAGCCCCAAACAGTGCGAAGGTGATTTGCGTAGGTGTTCCAGCTACGTTTGGATAATCCACCCTCAAGTCGCTTCTTTCGCCAGGCCAGTATCGCACGATGGTCGATTTCCTCGATCGGGGTAGTACCGAAATGCTTGAGTAGCGCTTTGGTGGATGCGCGATAGATTTTTGCGCTAGCGGAGCGTAGATCGTGGGCAAAGATGTACTCCTCCGTCAGCGTCAAGGGCGTCGTCATTGTGGCGGCTCCATTAATTCTGACTTAAGGGACAGGCTGATGTTGTCGAAGGGGACCTCCGAGAAGATCGTGAGAGGATCTTGGAGTAAGTACCCCTTAAGCTGCTTCGATTTTCGAGGTCCAACAACGTCACACGTCCAAATATTCAGGCTTTTATGGGTTTTTTGATGAAGTTTCTGCTTCTCGAAACTGCGCTGAACCAACTGCCAAGCGTTAACTTGCTGGGCTTTGGCTTGCTGTTCAATGTGCGGAAACTCAAGGACGTAGCGCTTGAATATTCCCGGCGTCACCAGCATGGCGGTCCCTGCTACGGTATGAACCAGTGCTTTGGTGTCGTTGATAACGATGCTGCGGGATGCGATGCCTTTTTTAAGCCATTCAACAAATCCCTGACCGAGCTCGGTGTTATTGCTTGGCATCGGAGCGACTTCTTCGACAGTTGCATGAGGCGCACCTCCTTGCTCGGAGGTTTGGGAAGGCTGGATGTCATCCAGTTTCGGGAGCGCGGTGTTTGCCGCTGAGACCTGATTGTTTTTGGTGTCTTCTGATGGCTCATTGATATTACCAAGCAGGGCCAGTAGTGCGTCAAATTCAGCAGGATTGTTCGAAGGGTGTTGCTGAGTTTCAAAGGGCGATAATTCTGCCGGCGCTAAAACCGCTGGATCAGCATTAGGTTCAAGGTTAAGGGGCGAGGTTTTCGCTGGTGCAGCGACAGGGTTTTCTATCGAGGGCTCTTCTGCCGGATTGCCGGTTTCTACCTCAAGAGTGCCTGTGAAAGCTGTAGGTCGGTCATTTGGGTCATTCCAGATCAGGGCAGGTGAGAGCTTGAGCAGGGTGAAGGTATTTCTCCAGCCGCGACCGTTGTCGATCGTTGCTTTCCAGATGGCCTTATCCTGGGCGTTGGTCTGGATTACACCCTGGTCCTGCAGCATGTTGAAGAAGGGGGCGTTCGAGCTGGGAACACCTTCAACGCCTTGGGTCAGCAAGTAAGCGCGTAGTTGATCGGCAATCGGTTTGCTGACGAGCCATAGAGCCTCTTGTGTCAGCCACCCATCTGAGGGGCCATCAGGCTGATTCAGCTTGAACGTGTTACGCACCAGGTAGCGCAAACCGTCCGCCAGTTGACGTTGCAAGGACTGTTTTGGCGCTGACAACGCACGAGCAGGGTTACCGCCGAGTTCCCGCGCGACAGAGGCTTGGTCGGCCTTGACCACAATCTCGCCCAATATGCCGGCGTGCTCATACTGGCCGGCCAGCACAAAGATCAGTTGCGACCAGGCTTCGGGGAACCCGCTGAGCCAATCCAGGATTTCCGAGGACAGGATCTGCGCGTAGATCAGTGCGGCAGCGGCCCCGTGCAATTGGTAGTTGCGTCCTTTCACATAGCGAAAGCGATAAGGGCGGTTGATTGGGCCATGCCATGGGTGCCAGGTTTTACCTCCCTCCAGTTCGATGTGCACGTCGACGGCAATCTTGCCGAGGTCGTGAATCAAAGCGCCATAAGCAGCTGCGGCAGTCCACGCTTCGGCCTGGGCCGATTGAGATTCCGGTGGTGCACCGATGGGTAGGAGGTAGGTCTGTCGAATCTTCAACGCATAGGCGACGATCTCTAAGCCGTGATCAAGCATCCCGCCTGGGTGTGCATGGTGGTGGTTCTGCGAGGCAGGGAGCTGCTGGACCAACTCTGCGTAGCGCTCCAGTGGGCGCCGATAGAGCTCCACAAACTGTGAGCGTGATAACGAAGCGCGCTGCCAGATGTTCTCCAGCAATTTTTGACGCCGTGGCGTCGCCAGCAAATCCTGTCCCTGGGCAGGTTTCAGAAAACCGTTTGGTGAAGGGGCGGCAGCAGGTAAGATTTTGCTGCGGCGGAAAAATGAGAACATCACCAGCTCCATCAATGAATCATGGACTGGCTTTTCCGCTATCTGGTGGGTTTACTTCAATGGGAAAAGGTCACCGGCTGCGTTAGGGTATTTCGAGAGGCGTTACGCCATCAGTGTGACGCTCCAGGTGACTTCGCCTGCGCAGAACAGTTGCACGACGAGGTTCCGAACCCTTTTTATTGAGTGTCGCTCCAGGAGTTGCGACTAACAGCTGGTGAGGGCGACGACCTTTTTGCGTAGCAAGCCCTTTCGGGTAGGGCTTTTACCCTTGTGAACCATTCCATTCGCTTTTAGAGACCATTTACCCTTTGGGCCATTTGACTGTGGGGTGGGGTAGGGCGTCCGCGTACGCATAACGGCGCATCCGTTTATCCATTGGTCTTGCGGCAGCGCGAAATCAGGATTATAAATAATGTCAAAGCGCCTCCAGTTTACGGAGGGCTAGGAGATGCATGATGACCGCTTACACCTCACAGACCTTTGCAAGCCGCTTGGGCTATAGCCTTGGTCGTGCGGTGCGCATCGTTTGGTGCAGCGAGAACCACACTTTACGCTGGGTCAAACGTCTTGCCCTAATCGCGTTAGCTGTATATTCCTGGGTATGGTTGGCTCATACGTTCATGGCTGTCCTGACTGTTGGTCTTATATTGCTGGCTTTGGTTGTAGGAGACTTTTCCAGACTACGTGGCATAGGCAATTCTGAGGATCGAGATGCGCCTTACGGGCGAAACGTATTTGGCCAACCATTAGACCCATGGGGTAATGTTGAGGGTGAAATTTCTGATGAGGATAATTTTTCCCATTAATTTAAGGCATAGAACCCGCTTACGGATCTATCCAGAATGAATGGATCCGTAACTTCCTGAGTTTATTATATTGCTTTTTTGATAATGTCTGCTCCAGCTGAACCTGCCTTTTCAACTGGTTGCGTCCCACGTGTGAGCCCCTCCATCGTCTTACCTGCACTTATTCCCGCCCATCCCAGTGCGCCTATCCAAAACATCGGTAGGATGATGAACATGGCTCCCATGACGAAGTTCAGAATCGCATCTTGGGCCGTTGAGTTCAGTCCCATGACAGGGTCAAAAGACAAATGGGGTGAGCCTGCTCCATACAGGGCGTCCAAGATAGTTGTGTCTACCCACCGCGCCAGTTGAAACCAAAAGTCCACGAAGATCAGCGCGAAAAATACTACTGTCATGGTCATGGCCACCTGCAGTTGATAGGCACCCACTACCAGTACCAGCGGGATGCAAATCACCATCGCCATCTTCAAGAACGCCATAACCATTGGTAGCGCCTGACGAACCATGTCCATGGCCGGGAAATAAGCCAATGAGCCCAGTGCTACCCCTAGGGTGCCGGTGACACGGGCCGCGCCATTCCACACCGTCCCGTTAATTTGCCCACCGTAGTCTGTATAAACATTCCCTTTCACCTGGTTCGACGGCGAGACCAGTTGACGAACAAGCGAGTCGCTCACTTCGTCCTGGGACAGCCACTTCGCCCAACTAAGCATTTTTGTCATGAGGTCAGGTGATACCTGATCTTTGATACGATCTCGTAAGCCCACTCCGCTATCGGACCACCATTGTTTACATGTTGGATATCCTCCACCTCCGCTCACCTGTGGCAACCCCACGTCACGCGAAGCGTTGTAGGGCCAGGACGTTCTGGGTGTCTTGGAGTAATCCGTGTCGTAGAAACCCGAGGTGTTCAGCAAGAAGTGGGAGCCGATCCAACTAAGGTCCTGCAAGAACTGGGGATCATTGGCTTTAGTGCCCCAGTCTGGTTGACGCATGAAGAGCCGGGCGCGTGAAGGTCCGTAACAGTCGTGGGTAAAGTCGCCGATTTCCTGGGCCAGCAGTGGATTGTTGATCTTGGTGTTGTTCACCTCCATCCGGACTTGTCGCAGGTCGGTCCCACAAGGGATGGCTGCGACTGCTCCGTTGGTTAACCCTTTTGACAGCGCATGCATGAAAGCCCACCACATGGGCATCTGCGCACTCTTTCCAGCCAGAGAGCTGAATGTTGTGTTCCAACCCGTATCAGCTGGTTTAGGTAAGTTGTACTGACATTGCTGGGCTCTACTTTGATCGAACGCCAAGGTATCGAAGCTCACATTGACGGCAGGGACTGCGAAGAATGCAACAACGATGTAACCCACGTAAATTTGGGTCTCGATACGGGCCAGTGAGAGCACGCCTTTATTGCCCTCGTCAGCCCCCTCTCCACGGACCTTGAGCCATTCTCGAATAACGATTATGCAGAAGGGCAGGGCGAACAGGCCGGTATCTGAAATCATGTCCCAGATGCCGTTGTTGATGATCCAGCCCACCAGCGTTAGGTAGTACTCTAGATAGTCATTGGTGTAGAGCGTCATTGGATGCCTCCACTAGGGAGAAAAGCTTTGCTCAGTTCGATCATGACGAACAGCAAGATAACCATGACCTCGATCTTCAACAGGCCTTTGCGCCTCGATAGCGGCAAACTAGCCTTGAGCTTGAGCCAGGCAACCGTCAGTGCGATATAAAGCATCAGTCGCCAAGTGAAGAGCGGCCAATGGTTGACGACACGCCATGCTTGCCATTGCTCAGCACTGTCGAACATGCTCATCAAGACGGCGTTGAGTAACACCACGAGGGCTGTAGTGGCTAGCAGAGTACCTAGAACAACTAGAGTGCCCCGCCCGACACGTCTTATCAGTGAGCGGTTGGGGGCGGCGACAGGATCTTGAATATCAGTCATGGCCTTCACCTCACTATTTGCTCTTCGCAGGTGATTGCAACTGATTCAGGCGATCTGTTTCTGGATCTCCTGGAAATACGCCGCGTGAGTCTTCGGCCCGAGCTTTGCCACGCTCAATGATGGTCAGTGGTGAGTTCTTCGCGAGCTGCTGACGCATGTCCAGCTCCATCTTCAGGTTGCCAATTTCCTGCTGCAGCGAGGAGCTCTGCTGACCGACTGCCTGAACGGCCAGGTCGTTAGCCGCGACGTTTGGTTCTCGGCTACCTGCCATCAGGGTGCGTTGAAGGGTCAAGGCTTTCTCCAGCACATCGGACAGCGCGACTTCGGAGGCAAGTCTGCGAGCGAGTACGTCTTGATCTCGCTCATCCTTGAGAGCCGCCACAACACCACGGGTGATGGGCAGAGAGTTGCTACTTGCAGCCTCTAGGTTTTCGACCGATAGACTTTTGCTGCCAGTCAGCAGCTCCTGCAGTGCCTTAAGCTTGGTGTCGTACGTTTCTTGGATCAGCGGCGTGAGGCCCACACCTGCTGCTGTCACCGTTTTAGGGCAACTGTCACAGGTTTGTTGTTGCTGTTCTCCCAGCACGCGATTGGCGAATGTGGTCGCCTCTTGGGGCGATGACCAGACATTGCAGACCATTCCGTTGTTGCAGCTGTCTTTGCTGATCGAGCCGGTGTCACCGGCCGCACGTTTATTCAGCAGGTTGTAGCCTGCTTTGGTGACGTCACCGACAATGCGGATTGGCTTCTGGCCGGAACCTCCTGCTCGATCACCCCCCACCCAGGTGACGCCATCGTTGCCACCTTTCTTTTCGACCTGCTCCACAGCCGACACTGCGTCCGTGTTGGAGGTCAGCGCCTGGCTCATCGCCTGACCCTCTGCGAGCTTGCCCCAACCCATTTGATTTCCGGCGATATCCGCCATTTTTTCGCCAATGGCCCTGCAGGTGCCTTTGGACCGGTCAAAGTCCAATCGAGCCTGCAAGATGCCATTCGTGATGAGGTTGTACAGCGCTGGGTTTGCGCGTTGGAGGATCAAGGCTGGCAGCGAGGCGACGGCGCTGGTGGCGTTCTGCACCACCGAGCTCATGATGTTCTGGAATCCAGAGGTGGCACCATTCAACTGGTTCTGCAGGGTGTTGCTCATACTCATGTTTCCGCAGACCAGGTTGTTGTTCCAGCCACCGCCGACGGAAATACTGTCCATATTGCCGGCGCTTCCCATTGTCACGGCGTTCCCCCCGCCGATGTTGTAGAGCACGTCGTCACCAATGACGCTGCCAGAGGACGAGACGTTGATTGGGTCAGCCGCATGCACTACTGCGCTGCTGAAACAGAAGATTAGGCAGATCGCCAAGGGGGTGAGTTTCATGTAGTGCTCCGATCACTGAAGTTCATTGGAAGTCCGTACTGCCCAGAAAGGTCTGGCCACGACGTTGGCAGCACGAATATGGACGCCAGAGCGCCCAGGCGTATCCGCCGTCCTGAGCATCGATATTGGGTGTGATGGTTGGAAATGTTGCGCAGGTGGGATTGAGCACCGGGGTCAGTTCCTGCCACTTACCGGTGGATGCGTCACCTTCGCGCAGTGCTCCCGCTGGCCAGTAACCAGGGTAGGGTAGGGCAAGCATCGGTAGGTAGACATGGACCTGACCTAGTCGGGTGGTAACGTCACCGGCGCGCTGTGCAATTACGGCACCGGTCTTGTAGTCATCGACTTGATTAAGAAAACCACTGCGTGGGTAGACATTCCCCCAGCTGCTTGCAGTGAGCAGGCTATCGACCTCACGCATCCCTGGAATAAGCGCCTCGGGGTATACAGCTTCAGGTACGCCGTACCGCCAGGCTATGGGGTCCAGGGTGCTGAGGAAGTAGGGGACAAGTGGTAACGTTGCGCCTTTGCAGACATAGCCAGAGGCGCTGGCGAACTGACTCAGTGCCGCACCACCAGGATGGCCGATCACGTCGGCTTCCTTGAACTTGATCATGTTGTTTTCGGCGACGTGGTTGGTGGTGCCATCGTTACCTGCTTGAGCCATCGGGTTAGGTGTGCCGAGAGGCGACATCTCTATCCAGGGGTTCATCCCCGTATTTGAGTATGCAGACACCACGGCGTCCGGGACGTAGTGACGAACCTTGGTCGAAGTTTTGACCTTGCAACCGAAGGGTGTGCAGAGCAGCCAATAGCAAATGCCGACGACTTTGTATTCCAGACAGGTCGGCGACAGCGTCGAAGCAATGATTGTGGCCGAAGTGATCGCAGCTGATGCGTTGCAGGACAAGCTGAAGGCGATGGCCAGTGACAGTGGGCGGATCGCCAAGCGTGAGCGTCTCATCGTGACAGGTTCCTAGCTCGATCAATCTGCGCTATGGCTTTTGCCACTTCCGCCTCCCCGTACACAACGTAGCGGCGGTCGACGACAACTGCGGGGATTTTTTCAACCCCCACACTCCAGGCATCTGTAATGCCCTGCTGTGCTTGAACCAAGTCGCTTTGAAGACGTTTGCCGACTGGAGTTGCTAAGTAACGTTGAATGGTTGCTTCAGCCTGGCGTTGATCGTTAGGAAGCTGTTGAGACAGCAGCTCTTCGAGGCGTTGCTGGTCGTCGAGATGAGTGATGCGCACGCCAGTAGGTACGGACACAGGATGTGCCTGATCAGTGATGACCCACGTTTCCGCGTGTGCTGTGGCAGACAGGAACGTTAAGGCCATGGACGCAAGCCAATGCTTCGTCGTGCGGGAAGGCTTATGGATAGGGGGCATCGCACCGTACCTGAAGTGAGTTCAGGTACAGGAAACCGGATGGCCTCGTTGAGTGCATTAAGAAATAGGAGTTCGAGTGCTATAGGTTTTCGGCTGGGCTCAATTCAGGTTAGAGGGCATTTGGTCGGCTCAGATTGACGCGACTTCTGAGGCGCAGTTAACTGTGTATCCATACAGTTATTTGTTCAGGCCAGGTTTATGAGCGTGACCCTTTTTGGTCCCATTGCCACTGGTGGTGTATCACTCCCGTCGTATTCCTCTCAGGTGTCTGCCGGTTTTCCATCGCCGGCAGCGGACCACCCTGAAAAATTGATATCGCTCGATGAGCTGTTCGAAATCCGAGCCCCCCACATGTACCTGGCCGAGATCCAAGGCGACAGCATGCAAGGCGCCGGGATTTTCAGCGGTGACCTGGTGGTAGTTGATCGAAGCAAAACGGCGCGGCATGGCGATATCGTCATTGCGGCGCTCAATGCCGAGTGCGTGTGCAAGCGTTTGGGGAGCAACGGAACAGAAAGTGCACTTAAGCCCTGGCTCCCCAATCATGCACTCAACAGGTAGCGTTCAAGTGACTGCCTGTTCACAGATCATCTTCTGGACTCCGCAGCGGTCGCAATTCCCCACGTTCGACCTCTTCCGGTACCGCGAACGAATACCGCCCTAGCATATTGATGTGCTCGTGGATCAACGGCGACAGTCTTGTAAGCGTCTGGCCATCACACGATAATTCCGCCTCGCTCGATTGGGATAAAGATTGGCTCCGCTTCCGCAAATGCTGATGCCTCAGCGATCAAGCGGTTGGTGTTGTCGGTAAACCTGGAAACGCTGCTTTGCCCTTGGGCTTGTGCGGCTTTAACAATTGCATCCAGTTCCACGGCACTGATTTGACCGGTAGCCGTTAAGACAAGCTGAGTAACTTGCGCCTCTACTTCATTGAAGGTCTGTTGTGTCGCCTGGTTTGCTGAAGTGAGGGTATTACGAAGTGAGGGTGCACCTGAAGAACGCATCGCTCCCCGGCCCGTCAATTTTTGCATCCATCCTGCGGGTCGTCCCATAAACACCTCGATCAGGTGTTGCGACGACCGGTTGAATCCGCCCAGTACGCGAGTCGTTTATTTCGCCAGCGGCTGTGGCGTTATCGCATGCGCCAGAGCATGACTCGCCGGGGAAATTGCTGGGACAATGCGCCAATGGAGCGCGTGTTCCGCAGCTTGAAAACGGAGTGGATACCGACGACGGGTTACCGAACGGCTCAAGAAGCCCTGCGCGATATCAGCCAATTCTTGATGCACCGGTACAACTGGATTCGCCCCCATCAATTCAACGGTGGGCTGGCGCCAACTCGGGCCGAAGAAAAACTTAAAGCCGTGTCCGGGATTAGTTGACCACTACATTGCAATCATTTCTACGGCGCTGTTAAGCGTGTTTCCGATGGACTTAGCCCATACACCCATTGTCCTTCTCGGCAACAACGATGGAGTTTAAGCTTACCTATTGGACACTTCGCTAGTCGGCGAACACTTCCCCCAAGGTCCGAAATACCGATACCGGATGGCACATTTAAAACCAAGCTATTAATGGTAAGGTTGATCGCTATAGATTGCTAATTAAATAATTAAAGCTGTATTTCAGGGAAGATGATCGCTATGCTAGAATGTTAGCAAAATGGAAAATAAGTATTGAATGGCTCTTTATTTGGTAACTGCTGTAGCGAAATAAAAAGGTGTTGTAAAAAACTCCGATTTAAATATTGGTGTATAACTGTTGTTAGTCTGCAATCCGCTATTCAATAGGTTGTTGTGTATTGAGCCTCACGGCATGGGTCGGCCCAATTATCAAATTTCGTGTTACGCAAAGCATTGAGTAGCGGCTTGACGACCGCTTCTACGGCTGCTGCTGCTGCGTCGCGGTCTTGTCGCTCAATAGCATCGACAATTGCGCTATGGGCCTTGAGATCCGGTATTTGCAGGTTGGTGTCGTTGATCACTGATAGACTATTCTGTCGCACGGAATGGGAGAAGTAGCGATACAGTTCTGTGAGGGCGGTATTACCCCCCATCGCGACGACAGCTACATGGAAGTCCGTATCAGCATCTGCAAAGGCTTCTTTGTATTGGCTTAATTCTGTCTGAGTTCTGACAGTGAGTAACTGACGCAATTTGATTACATCATTTTCTGTTCGATTCTGCGCAGCCAGTCGAGCGGCTTCGGTTTCCAGCATTAAACGTAATTCAAGATGCTCCCGCAAGCTAGACCTGCTGATTCGGCGCATGACTTCAGTTGGGTCGAGCGAAGTCAGCAGGTAGGTCCCGTCACCCTGACGAACTTCAAGTACCTGAGCGTGGGAAAGCACACGGATTGCCTCGCGGACGGTGTTGCGGCCTACTTGAAGCATCTCCGCCAATTCCTGCTCTTTCGGGATGCGTTCTCCCACCCTCCATTCGCCACTTTCGATCTGGCGACGGATAACGGAAATCGCTGAGTCAACAAGAGAAAGCCTTGGAGCCTGAGGTAGCACTGAATTCATAGGGAGCCTGTTAACCGAGCAGTGTGACGTCCTATCATACGATTTTTTTTGGTACTTCGCAGCACTAGGGGAAAAGGGGCTCCTCTCCGATAGCGCAATAGCCTGCAAGGATTGACGGCTATGCCGCCGATAAGAAGGTCCCACATCTAGGTGAGGAAATGACGCGTATTCTTCAGCCCAGTTTATTTCGGAATAAAAGCCGCCTGAATTGGCGGTCTGTACGTGGACTCAGTCCCAACAGGGCATAGGTACGAGCTTACGGCAAATTTGCTCGCAAGTAAGATTTTGGTCTTCCGCCAAAGCGCTCTGGCATGTCTCGCCAAGCCGCTCCCTAGCAGAGCACCCAACACACGCAGTTGACCATCATGCAATCATCGACTAGAGCGCGCCCAGTGCGTCGGGCTTGAGTAAAGATATCGGCAACCAAATCCCAGGCTGCATCGTGATCTCGCAACGCTTTGCCATCTTGGTCTGCAGGCTGGAATGGCAATGAGTTTTACAGAAATCAGTGTTTCCGTGGGTTTTCGTACGAAACCTGGGTCCATGACCCGTCGACATTCATCAGTGAGCCTAGACCGCAGAGTTTGTCCCCCCCCCGCTCACTTCCACACGAGCGCCCCTTTCAAGCGAAGGAGCTCTATGGGAGCCAAAGCAGCAGTTAGATAGGGTTCAATATAACTGTACCTGGTTGTCCAAGGCGTCTTGCTTGAACGAAAAATGGATAGCGTCTAACCCACTGCATGGCTAGGAAAAAAGCTGACCATGCAGGGATCGGACGTAGAGGATCGGATTAATTTGCAGTATATTCAGCAAGGACTAATCTGTACCTGCTTTGGCCAAGCCGATTATCTGATTCGCCTCATGTAATACATTGACTTCCATTCCTGGAGAGCCTGCCGGCATGCCAGGGGGGGGCGATTCCGAGAAGGTCGTCACTGTTACTCATCACAATTATTTGCACTGCGGGCAAATGACCTTCTACACACTTCCTGTTGATCATCGCGGTGTGACAAGCCGAGAGTAGTGGAGCGACACCCAGATCTTGTTTGACAGCACTCATGTTAGTTCCTACATGATCCACGATGGTGAAGCCATTGTGCTGAATCCATTTTTGTAGCAACTGCAGTTTGCATTTCGGTGTACATCTATGGTCAGGGCTTGAGCCGTTGAGCCGATGAAAAAGCGCGGCGAATGTTGCGATACGCAGAAATCGACTTGAAGTCGGAAGCTACCTGTCATGAATATTTCCTTTTCCCTTGGCGGCAGCGAAACGTTCCGCGGAGCAGTAGAACTTCACTCAAGCGTTCAATGCCACTGCAAAGGTGAAGGTCGCACTTTTGAGTCGGGGAGACGACTCCCCGTTATTCAAAATTCGTAGGGGTGTTGCTCAAACAATCAGAACCACATACGAATACCTGCTACAAATCGAGCCTCGTTGGTCTTTTCGCCATTATCGCTGGCTAGGTCGGCGGTCTTGCCGTAGGAGCGATTCCAGGTAACCCCGACATAAGGGGCAAATTGGCGAACAATCTCATAGCGCAACCTGAATCCTACTTCGGTGTTGGCCAATCCTGATCCTATGCCGCGCTGAGAATCATTTTTTCCGTACAAATTTACTTCGGCTGTCGGTTGCAAGATCAGGCGATTGGTCAGCAGGATGTCGTAATCGCCTTCAAATCGAGCGGCGGTTTGACCGTGCTCACCGATATAGGCAGTCGCTTCAGCTTCAAAGTTATAGAGGGCCATGCCCTGAACACCGAGCGCTCCCCATGTTTGAGGCGATCCGGGTTTGAAGTCTTGCCGAACGCCTGTGACAACATCCCACCATGGACCAATGGCATGCCCCCAAAGTGCTTGAAATTCCGCGTTTTCCGTTATGCCATTGGTACGTTCACCTTCTGAACGCAGCCACAGGCGATCAACGTCACCGCCGATCCACCCTTTGGTATCCCATGCCAGCGCACTACCGTTGTCAGCCTCTTGGTACTCGAACTTATCCAGAAGGATAAACGAGTTAATTTTTTTATCATGAACACCATGGCCTGCCACATCTGGAAAGGCGGCTGCACGGTCAGCGTCGGTAAGTAAGGGGATTGGGGTTCGGCTCGTGGTAGTCACCCCTCCATCCATGCTTGCCATACCGTTCATATTCTCATCGTCCATGTTCATCTTGCTATGGTCCATAGTTCCCATTGAGCCGTGGTCCATCTTGGAGTGATCCATCGCATTATCTTTCGCTTTGGCTGGTTTGGATTTTTGTGCAGCCGAAGGCTTTGCGTCCGCACTTGATGGCGTCGCCATCGACGGATCCATATCTTCAGCAGCTTGGACCATGAAAAAGAATGCAGGGCTTGTAGAAACTGCAAGTGCCATCAGCGTGGGGCGTAAAAAATTGCCGGTCATGATCTCAATCTTCCTTTTTGATTTTTTGGTCATGATCCATCGACTCATGGCTCATCTTGCTATGGTCCATTGACCCGTGATCTAGCATCGAATTGCTCGCTGTAATTGCTGGTTTGTCTGTTGTCTGAGCAGGAGCAATGGTTGAATGATCGCTGCCATTTTCCTTTGCCAGCACAATTGACGAGAGTCCACCTAGCAGACCAGCCGCAAAGAGGCAGCCAACCAGGGAATTACGATATAGGTATGTACTCACAGATCGTCTCCTTTACTCATCAACCCGTACTTCACGGAACATGCCCATTTCCATATGGAAAAGCAGGTGGCAGTGGTAGGCCCAACGGCCTAAGGCATCTGCGGTGACTCGATAGCTGCGTTTGGTACCTGGTGGCATATCGATCGTGTGCTTGCGCACCATGAACTTGCCGTTCTCATCCTCGAGGTCACTCCACATGCCGTGTAGGTGAATGGGATGGGTCATCATGGTATCGTTCACCAGGGTGATGCGAAGACGTTCCCCATACTTCAGACGAAGCGGCTCGGCGTCAGAAAATTTGATTCCGTTGAAGGACCACGAAAACTTCTCCATGTGACCGGTCAGATGAAGCTCAATGGTGCGATTGGGCTGGCGGCCGTCAGGATCTTGGAACGAGCTTTTCAGATCAGAGTATGTGAGCACCCGACGACCATTGTTCCGTAAACCGATGCCTGGGTCGTTTAGCTTTGGCGTTGGATTCATGGCCTGCATGTCAACCAAAGGGTTGTTGGTTTCGGAGGCTGGGTGAGTCTGCATTTCTCCACCCATATCTCTCATCTCTGCCATCTTACCGTGGTCCATGCCTGCCATCTTGCTGTGATTCATGCCATGCATGCCGGACATGTCGCCGCTGCCCATACCAGCCATACCGCCCATTCCCATGTCATCCATGGACAAAAGAGGTCGAGGGTCGATAGCAGGCACTTGCGCCTTTAAGCCTTCGCGAACTGCAAGGGTTCCGCATGCATATCCGGTTCTGTCCATAGACTGGGCAAAGATGGTGTAAGCCTCTTCACTTGCAGGCTCTACGATCACATCATAAGTTTCAGCTACGGCGATGCGGAATTCGTCAACGCTGACCGGTTTGACATGTTGACCGTCGGCAGCGACAACGATCATTTTCAAACCAGGAATTCGGACGTCGAAATAGCTCATCGACGAGCCGTTGATAAATCGAAGACGCAGCTTCTCACCCGGTTTAAAAATACCGGTCCAGTTACCGTTAGGCGTCTGGCCATTCATCAGGTAGGTGTAAGTATCTCCACTGACGTCTGCAAGGTCAGTGGGGTTCATTTTCATTTCAGCCCACATCTTCCGGTCTGCTACGGCAGATGACCAGCCTTGCTTGCTGACATCGTCGAAGAAATCGCCAACGGTACGTTTGTGGTGGTTGTAGTAGTCAGATTGCTTCTTCAGCTTTGCCATGACGCGACTAGGATCTTCATCGGTCCAGTCAGTTAGCATCACCACGTAGTCGCGATTGTATTGAAAAGGTTCAGGCTCTTTCGATTCGATAACGATTGGCCCGTAAACGCCTGCCTGTTCCTGCAAGCCCGAGTGGCTGTGATACCAGTACGTACCGTTCTGATGAACCTTGAATTTGTACTCGTACATGCCGTCGGGTGCAATGCCATGGAAGCTCAGTCCAGGTACGCCGTCCATGTTGGCCGGCAGAATGATCCCGTGCCAATGGATCGAGGTGTCTTGGTCCAGGCGGTTTTTTACACGCAGGGTGACCGTCTCTCCTTCGCGCCAACGCAGCAAGGGTCCTGGCAGTGTTCCATTGATGGTCATGGCCGTGCGTGGCGAACCGGTGATGTTTACAGTGGTTTCACTAACAGACAGATCAAATTCGTTGCCGGTGAGAACGCTCTGAATACCAGGACTTGTCACCGCCCATACAGGAGTGCGGTAAAGGCCAAGGCCGCTCAGAATGCCACCAGCGGCCAAGCCTTTTACGAATGTCCGCCTAGAGGTTATGGAATGCATGTCGTTTATGTCCAATCAGTCAAAAGGGAGCGCGAGCCAAACAACAGATGAGTTGCCCAGATGAGCTTCGCCCACCGTCACAAAAGACGAACTCTTACGGCAAGCGAGCTCAGAAATTGCCACATTTAGAACATCAAAGTGATTACAATTCTGTCAGCTTGGGAGCGCACCCGGCTTTTTAGCAATTCTTGTGGTCTATCGCTTTGGCTTTGCTTTCAGCGACGGGAGGTTGGACGTTTGCGTTTGAGCTACTTGATACGATTCAACAGAGTTATTCTTGGCCGCTTCCAAGCATGAAAAAGTCTTTAGCTATAGCCAAAGTAGAGACAGTCAGTACGGCGATGACGAACAAGGTTTTGATAGGGGGGGGGTGGGTTTCCTCGGATGAGGTTGGTAACCCCTGAGTTCATATTAGTCGTTGATTATTGGGTGGGCGCTTGAGGCTCAATAGGACTATAGGGTTCATTCCCTATTAGGAGGCTCAGGCCGACATTACAGTTATCGCAGATTGTGATATTTCTCTTGAGATACTGAGTGATTATTTGTGCGGTCTAAGTTGTCCAGCGTAACCGCAATTACCCATTTCAGAATTGCGTATGCGGTTTTGTAGGCTTCCGCTCACTGTGATTGAGGCTCCAAGTTTATTTGCATGTGAATTAGGATGGTGCCTTGGGTCAGGCGCTCTACGTTCAATACGATGGATGTTTGATGTAGATTGGGATGGAAGGAAATAGCAGCGTAAACTAGGTGGCCATTTGTGAATATTCATATTGAAAAAGCACTTGGCTCGGCAGAAAGAGATATTAGCTTATCTTAGCGTAAGAGCTGAGGTCCTGAGTAATAATATCGCTAACGCCGATACTCCTAGCTTTAACGCAAAAAGATTTTGGCTTCTTCGCTGTACTTGCGTGCCAGGAAAAAGGAGGGTTGGCTATTCCCTTCTCTTTAAAAGCAACAAATCCAAAACATATTGCCGTAAACGAGTTGGCGAGTGATATTCACGACGGCGCTTTGCTTTGCAGTACGCCGAGCCGACCTTCCATTGATCAAAATACAGTGGGTCAACAGGGAGAGGTCGCAAATTATGCGTAAAATGAAATTCATTTCGAAACTGCTTTTACTAGACTGAATGGAGGATTTAAGAGGCTACTTAAAGCGCTGCGAGGTGAATAATAAACTTTGCCCAGCTAGGGAGTCAGCGCCTCTGGCGCTGATCTGGGAGGGTAAACCGAGTGCCTAGGCAGTTTACGGAACTGCTCTGGGTTTTCGCTACTTTCAAGGCTCACTTAACCAGCGGCGCGATCCACGAAAACCGTAACGATCACAGTACCGGCGCAGGACTTCAGCATCGTCACCCTTATCGGCCAGCAGCCATCGGCAGCGTTTGCGGGGACCGCCGCGCAAGCTTGGGATGCAAGCCTCACGCAGTAAAGGATGGGTAGATAATACGTAGACTTGCCCGTCTGACAACAGGAAGTGCAGCGCAGCGGCACACCATTGGCGTTGCATAGCATGGCATTTTGGTTGTCAGGCCGCCCCTGCTGCGTCCGAGTGCGTGATCTTGCGGCTCTTCAACCCTCTTTTCCACGCCTGATGGGGCTCTGATTCTGATCGAGAGCGTCATAAATATGCCAGTCGCGAAATCGTTGATAAACCGTCGACCAAGGGCCAATGCGCTCTGACATATCTCTCCAAGCCGCTCCCGAGCAGAGCACTCAAAGCACCCATTTGAGCATCAGGCGATCATCGACTCGAGCGCCCAGTGGATCGAGTTTGAGTAAAGATGTCGGCAAGCAAATCCCAGGCTGCATCGGGGACCTTGGAACGCTTTGCCACCATTGTCTCCAGGCTGGAACGGCAATGAATTTCAATGAAATCTTTGTTTCTGTAGATCTTCGTACAGAACCTCGGGTAGCGCTTGCTCAACTCAGGCAGTTAAAAAACCGTTCTCGCTGAAAAAGCGATTTGCAAAGCACATACATCCTAAGGTAGGATGATTCTCATCAAGTATGATTACTATTATCAGGTAGTACGCTTCAGTGAGCGGCGCTCGGTTCCGGAAAAAACGATAGCGCGCATATGAACGGCAGGGCTCAACGGCACAGTGCAAATGAGACATAGGCAATGAAGCAGCTACCCAGCAGTTCAAACGTTGTTAATCACAGAAATGCAGCAGTACAACAACTGCAATTCGCAATGTCGAAATTGGATTTTTTCTCTCCGCAATGGGTCTATATTTTTCGTTCCGTTCTGGCGGCGGTGCTGGCCTATGCCATTGCATATGCTTTGCAGCTAGAAACCCCCTATTCAGCTGCTAACACAGTCTTGCTCGTGACCCATATGAACCAGGGCGTAGTATTGGCCAAAGGGGGGTGGCGTCTGGTGGGCACGCTCATCGGCGGTCTTGTGGCCATCGTTCTGATGGGGTTCTTCATTCAGGCGCCCCTGCTTTTCCTGCTTAGTTTTGGACTTTGGCTGGGGCTTTGTAGCGTAGCTGCAACAGTCATGCGCCACTTCTGGGCAGTGGGTGCAGCCGTTGCGGGCTATACCGTTGGGTTCGCATCTTATGGTGCACTGGAGGCACCAGAGCATGCACTGAATATAGCGCTAGGACGCATCGCCACAGTTGCGGTAGGCGTCGTCTGTCTCGGTGTTGTGACCGCAGTCCTGAGCAAGCGTGCTACCTGCGCACGCCTAGAAACAGCGATCGCACAACAATTGTCAAAGGTAGGTCAGCTTCTTCTCCAGCAGGTGAAAGGTGTTGCAAGTGGAAACCGTTACACGGCAGTAGAGCCAGATCTCGTATCAGGCTTGTTTGCAATTGACGACTTGCTGGAGCTCAGTCGGCATGAGTCCCCCGATGTCAGTATCAGCGCGGGCTGGGTTCGAGAATCCATGGCATCACTGTTCAGCGCTGCTCTTGGTGTTTCCGAAATTAATCACGCTTACACCGAGGATCACCCTGCCTCTAAACAGACGCGTTCGGTACTCTGCGAAAAGCTGCCTGAAGTGATCCATCTCATCGAGCACAATGAGCTGCCAAGCCTTGAGTGTGCAGTGAGTGCAGTGTCGGCAATGCGCCGTGATGTCAGTCAGATCGTCAATGAAGTTGAGCGTAACGATGGTGATGCGAATGTATTAACGTGGCTGGACGGCCTGCAGCAAATACTGGAGGACTGGGAGGCAGCTATCATTGGCCTGGTAAAACTGCACCGTCGGCGGCCCTATAAAAGCGTGGGCTTTCGATACAACCGCGACTGGAGCGGTGGTCTACGTAACGGGATTCGCTCTGTTTTAGCTATTGTTCTGGGCGGGCTGTTCGGCATTGTGACGGGCTGGCACGATTGGTCAACTCTGCTCCTGCTACTTGCCCCTTATAGTATCTTACTCGCAACCACAGGCAACCCGGTGGAAGGCGCAATTTCTTTCGTCAAAGGCACACTAGTAGGGATTTTTCCAGCCTACTTTTTTGTTACGGTCATACTACCCAATATCCAGGGGTTCCCGCTTTTAATGCTCTGCATGATGCCCTTCTGGATCGCAGGATTGCTCGTCACCACCAAACCTAAGTATGCCTTCGCAGGTCTGGCTTATCTCGTCACCTTCAACACCCTTATTGGCGCGACCAATCCGATGGAGCTCGACCTTATATCGACGTCCCCTTTGGTTTTCTCGATCGTAGCATTCTTCAACAAAGCACTGGCCTGGATGATTGCTGTAATTGCTACATGGCTGGCAATGAAGCTGATTCTGCCAAATGACCCACACAAGCAGGCTCATCGTTTGGCTCATGCCCTGGGCCAAGATGTGCTGGAAACGCTACAAAAGGGGTTTGTAGGGCGCCGCAAAGTATGGGAACACCTCCAACACCACCGTCTCGCTGGTGTTGCACTTAGTCTAAAGAGCGATCCAGAGCATGCATCAGAACTGCTTAGCCAAGGATTAGGAGCCATACACCTAGGGCGCACAGCACTGTTGCTCCATCACATCATCATCAACCCGGCCTCTCCGATCGAGGTTCGCGTGTTGGCACAACGAGCTCTCCATATTGCGCAAAAGTGCCTAGGTAATGAGGAGGGCGCGCACCTACTGGCCAGCGTACAAAACCGAATACTTGCACTCGTTGATAACAACCCCAATGACACGCGAATCATTCATCGTACTGCAGCTGCCGTCGCAGACGTGGACCACCTAACAAGGCGTCATGGGGGCTGGATCGCAAATCTGAAGGGGCAAACATCGTGCTAAGTGAGTTCTCGATAGCGGGCGTGTACATTCCCCCGTTTCTTTTATACGTCATGCTGGCTTGGCCAGTTTTCCTGGGCGTGCGCAAGACACTTACTTATATCGGTGTATTTCGCAACGTGTGGCATCCCGCCTTGGTCGAAATCGCGATTTTAATAGGAATCGTGGCCCTCTTGATTCTTTATGTTTGAGCCACTTATGACAAAACTCATGAAAGTATCCATTCGTTTCATTGCCTCTGCGCTAATACTGATCGCCATCGCCTTCTTGGTAATTGAGCTATGGCGCACTTATGTACTATCACCTTGGACGCGAGACGGCCGTGTCAGTGCAGAGGTCGTCAAAATTGCGCCGGAGGTTTCCGGAACTGTCCAATCAGTCGCAGTTCGCGATAACCAGTTCATCAACAAAGGTGAGGTGCTGTATCAACTAGATCCGGTCCGCTTCCAGCTTGCCGTGGATGCCGCCGAAGCCGAGGTCAACGGGCGCAAGGCTGAACTAGCCCTAAGGCAGATGACCTCGAAGCGACAAAGCGCAGTGGGCGCGGATATTATCGCTAAAGAGACCATTGACCAAAGCATCGGGCAGATTCGCATTGCCGAGGCGGCTTACAGCCGTGCGCTCGCAACCCTGAATGTCGCTCGACTTAACCTCGAGCGTGCAACCGTGAAAGCGCCAGTAGACGGATATGTAACTAACATGAGGCTGCGCCCTGGCGACTATGCGCAGGATGGAGTCACGAATGTGACCGTCCTGGATGCCAATAGCTTCTGGATAACGGGATACTTCGAAGAGACCAAGCTTGCAAACATCAAAGTGGGCGACCCGGTTGCAGTTCGATTAATGGGCTTCGAATCTCCCATCAAAGGCCACGTGGCGAGTATTGCTCATGGAATCGCCGATGCGAACGATAACCCGGACCATCGCGGTCTTCCCAATGTAAACCCGGTGTTCACGTGGATCCGCCTCGCGCAACGCATCCCTGTCAGGATCGAGATAGAGGACGTGCCAGACGATATCATCCTAGCAGCGGGCATGACCTGTAGCGTAGCCGTGGGTAATGAAGTGCCGAAAGGGCGGATGCAACGCCTCCTTCAGTCGTACTTGTGAGGTTCGACATGAAACAATTGTTAACAGCTGCCGTTGTTATTTTTCTTTCGGGTTGCAGCATTCCACACATCATTGAGTACAAGAGCCCCTCTGACAAGACCCCCGCCAATTGGTCAGAGGCCCCACCTAGCAACACAGCCAGACTGGATCTGCGTGAATGGTGGAAGAATTTCAATGACCCGGTCCTAAACCAACTAGTTGAGCATGCACTCTGTAATAACCTAGACCTGAAAATCGCCTCTCAGCGTTTGCTGGCTGCCCGAGCTGACCGCCAGGCTGTTGCTGCCCAAAGTAGTCCAGTTATAGGCGTATCAGGACAAACTATGGAGCAACGTTCAAGTAAAGAGCTGGACTGGCCAAAAGGTATTGGTCGCTCTAGATCTCAGACGCTACAGCTCGATGCCAGTTGGGAGCCCGATCTATTTGGCCGTATCCGCTATGCGGTCGATGCAGAGGATGCCAATATCGCCCTACTTGAGGAAGACCGTAGGGCGATATTTACCAGTCTTCTTGCTGAAATCGCAGCGAATTACATAGACTTGCGTATCAAACAGCAGCGGCTGGCCATTGCAGAGCGAAATGTCACAAAACTGAGAGAGACGCTCGATACAAACAAGCGCTTGTACAGCGCTGGTTTGGTCAGCGAAACGAGCGTAGCTTTGGCGCGTGCGGAAATGCAAACTGCCATTGCCTTACTGCCTACATGGCGCGCCAGTATTGCTCAGCATGCCCACACGATCGGGCTACTGGTCGGGGGGGCGGCGGATGACCTGAAAGCTAGCTTTGAATCCTCCGGCAACACGCTACCGCAGGTTCCAGTCACTCCAGCTTCAGTTCCATCGGATGTATTGCGTGCGCGGCCCGATGTACGCGGCGCGGAGCGCAAAGTGGCGGTAGCCACTGCACGCGCCAACGTAGCTATTGCAGACCTTTTCCCCCACTTTCGCATACCACTTAGCCTAGGTACCGCCAGCAGCGGCGTCGGGTCGCTATTTTCCGCCCCAAGCTTTGTCTGGAGTGCCGCACTTTCTGGCTCGCATGTACTGTTTGATAATGATCGTAGACAAGCACGCATCGAGGCAGCTAAAGCCGTCACGGAGTTGCAGCGCATTGAATTCGAAAAGAGCATTCGTACTGCGCTGCGGGATGTCGAGGATGCTTTGAGCTCAGTGCGCGAAGAGAGCGTTCGACAAAATGCACTGATGACCGCCGTTCAAGATCATCAGGTTGCCGTTAATCGTGCCGAGCGAGAGCAAAAAGTCGGCACTATCGATTATTTGCAGCTGTTAATCGCGCAGCGTACCTTATATTCCGTAGAGGATGCTGCTATGGCGAGCCGCGGCCAGCAGTTGCAGGGCATTATCGCATTGAGTAAAGCCTTAGGTGGTGGCTGGCAAAATCTATATCCCGATTCTGCTTTTCAGTAAGCGAAGGCAGCAACCCGGCGAAAGTTAACATGTTTGTTCGGCTAGATACGCGTGCAGTGTCTTCAAGGATTGAAGTGTTGAAGTGATGCAAATTCACGGACAGGTGGTTTAGAGCAAGAACCCCATCCGAGCTGTTGGAGCGCTGCATCTGTCTGTTTGAAAAATCTAGGACATTTGTCGAAGCTGTCAGTTCGACTGCTGGATCGCATAGCGTGTCAAGTAGCCGTGACCGATGCTACTGCACGCTACTCTGTACTGCACGAGCATTCCCAGCGCAATGTTTGATTCTATTCGGGAGGTGGGCGACTTTGATCGCGCGCATCATATGGCCGATTGCGCATGCAAGTGCTCTACATCTTTAGCAAGTTTGCCTTAGTTTCTTAACGCTTACTCTATAGTATATATTCATACGTAGAGCGCGCCCCTTGTATCGACCAGCTAATTTGGCAACAGTGGCTTTTTCGTTCCTCTAATACTGCTGAATGCAATGAGCACTATCTATGCTTCGAAACGCTCGCCAATTCGGGCGGGTTAAAAGGATTGCCTACCGAATCTTACAGATCTGGTGCCGTGGGTGTTTTATTAGCGGCAAGCCTACAACGGCAGGCTGACTGGACTCAGTGGAGCGCGCCGTGCTGGTTTGCCCCAGGTCTGGAGCCACAGCCCATCATATCGACAGCCGTGTCAGTCAACAGGTTTGCACCACCAAGGCCCATTACAGCCGTGGCCAAAAGCATCACCAAATATGGCAATGACCAGCCAGAGGTAGTGGGTAGCAGGGCAATAAACCCTGCAAAGGTCATAATGGGGCACCAGCCAGCTCCCATCAGGGCCAATACAACTTTATCAGCCAGTGCAATGAATGACTCGCGATAACCGGTTGCTTCACAGTCCGGTGCCGGCAGACTGGGAAGCAGTTCCGACACTACCCATAGAACATGGCCCGCTACTACCGCTGTGTGCTGAACACGCTGCTAAAGCAACCGAGCTTGCGGGGCTGCAGGGCCAGCTTTCGTTCTTGACCGCGTGAAGAGCACAACGGTGTTGCCGCTCTGAGAAATTGCCAGCTAGGCAGTGATGTTGATCCAAATAGCGCTTGACATTCCAACCGTGGCAACCACAAGACTTTGAACACCCAAATCAGAAAGGAGTTTTCCATGCAATTCCAACTCGATGACATGACCTGCGGCGGTTGCGCTCGCACTGTGACGAAGACTATCCGGACGATCGACCCCAATGCCAAGATCGTTACGGACCCACCGACCCGGCGTGTCGAGGTGCACTCCTCGGCTTCCAGAGAGCAGATCGCTAAGGCCTTGGTCGAAGCCGGTTTCCCCTCCCGCGCGGAGTAATATTCCTCACGGCCCATCGATTCGATGTGCCGTGAGCTGCGTCGGCGGTGTCAACGCGCTGCCCGGTCTCCATGAGAATCCAGTTGCGGCCATTTGCCGTACAGGCTGGGCTCGCACTGAGGCATCCCCCCACATTGACATATCGGTGCGCAGTAGTTTGTGATGATCGTTTAATCTTTTGACCCCAAAGGAATGACCACCAACATTCCGGCTTTCAGCACGGGCACTGATATTTGCTCTTTGCTTTGCTCATCGGCCCTGAGCCATGTCGACATGTAACCTCGTGATGTTATGAGCGATCGAGATGTGCTACGGCTTCCGCAACAATCTGAACATGCTGTACTTGGGGGCAACGGGACCGAAAGTGTGCTTAAGGCCAGTGAGGGGCCTTGGTGGCTCGCGGCCTGCCAAGGTCTAGAGCTCATCTCCCAGCTACTCCGTTGGCTTGGCGCGCAAGTGCCCGATAGGCGGTTGATCTTGATATCGAAAACACCTTGGCAAGATCACTGCTCGAATACTCCCCAGGGTCGTGCATGCGGCGCAGTTCATTCTGCTGACGATCGGAAAGCTGTGATTTGTTGCCTCGCAGCTGACCTTTGGCCCGTGCGATGGATATTCCCTCTCGCGTTCGCAGCCTTATGATGTTCGACGCGAATTGCGAACGTGGCGAAAATATTGAAGAACAGCTTGCCCGTCGGATCGGATGGGTCAGGAACACTGGTCCCGATCTGCAATCTCACGCAACGAGCAGCAAGCTCATCACCAATTGCTCGAGAAAACAGAACCTTTAAGAGCAGAAGCCGTTCATCAGAGCGTAATTAGGTAACGGGAAAATCAGCCGTCTTTCCCGCTGACATA
Source organism: Pseudomonas sp. CFSAN084952 (assembly GCF_009648855.1). Lineage (NCBI taxonomy): Bacteria > Pseudomonadati > Pseudomonadota > Gammaproteobacteria > Pseudomonadales > Pseudomonadaceae > Pseudomonas > Pseudomonas sp. CFSAN084952. Next base: position 55,484 of record NZ_CP045767.1, read on the forward strand.
TACAGAACCTTTATGTCGGAACTAGCTAAAAGGAAAATTCACTATGTCGAATGGCGATACGATTTGTCTTCCAGAAATCGAAATCAACTTTATTAATAAATATGAACCTCAGAAATTCGCAGGCGATGGTGGAGATAGTGGTTTTTCCCATAGTTACACCGGACAGCTCATTAACGTTGCAACGCATACCTATGTACTAAATACATGCCCTGCCATCATTTTACAAAGTGTTAAGGATCTAGAGGCGAGCTTTTCCATGAAGCTTCCGATGATGCCTGAATCTGTTGCAAATAGCATCAGTGCAACAGAGCAGAATGAAGGAAGTCCCGAGAGTGAAGTCGCGAAAATAGAACAGCATATTCTTTCAGTTGAACCACTAATTGCTAAAAAAACACAAGCGTCTGCTGCTCAAAAAATGATTGCTGATAAGTATTGCTATGGAGACTTATTTCGATTTTCGCCTATGCAATTTATTAAAGATGTAATCAGCGTAAGCAAGACAAATTACCCTCAGGATAAAAACTATAAAGAATGGTACGCCTTGCTTGAGAGTGCGTCTGCTGCAAAATATAGCAGCCGCGAGATCGATTATTTTAATATCCTGAAGCAGAACCTTCAAGCGCAGACTAATCAAGCATGCGAAAACGTTGAGGCCAAATGTATTGCCGATGAGGCGGGAAGAGTCGCTGCACAGGTGGAAGCTAAGCGTTTGGCAGACGAACAGGCACGTATCGATGCCGAACGAGCTACCCAGCAGGAGGCGCAAGAAGTACTCCTGCAATTGGGAACCCAACTCACTGCTATTACTGCGCCTATGCAGCAGCAAGTGACACAACTTGCCAAACAGGTTGATACCGCTATATCCGTAGTCGCTGAGCAGATCAGCAACACGCTAAACTCAGTATACCAGTCAACACAACAAACCTTCAATGAAGTAGAGGCGCAGGTCACTCAGCTTGTCTCAGCTGCTACCGGTCAAATCAATGCCGGGGAACTGGATATGATTATTAAAGACGCGCAAGCCCAAAGGGAAAGCAGTGTTCCCAGGTTTATCCACAACACCAACCGCTTGATCACTGAGGCAACCGCATTTGCTGGAACCCAAAAGAGCTCTTTAAATCAATCAATTGAAAACGAAACAAAGCAGATGTCCGTGCGTTTGAGCGAGCTTGGCGCACAAGTGCAAGCCACTCCCACACGGGCTGCAGCTCAGAATGCGCAACAGCTCTTGCAACAAACCACTGACGCGGCCTCGGCCAACGTCAATGCGCAGGCCTATCAGGCAGAAGCCGCAGTACGGTCAAAGGCAGAAGAGACCACCGCAGCACTGCGCCTGGCTCAGGAGACCGCCCAAGCCAGCTTGCAGGGGATTCCTCACAGTGTGCAGGCTGGGTTAGCGCGTGTTGCCAATACCTATTGCTTTAACGCCTCTGTAACTACAGCACTGACGATCCCTGGGCAGGGCGTAGTGCCATTGGGGGAGGCCGCCTCTGCTCTGTGTCAAGCCATCAAGGGAGTTGTTGCCTTAATGGGAGAAGTGGACTTCGCAGCTGCGAGCGCGGCGTCCACCGTAGGGCTGTTTACACTCGCTTATTCCAGTTCCATGGCCGGTCCAGAGCAAGATGAACGACCAGCCCGTTTTCGTTACGCGTTAGGTGTGTCACCCGATCTGTTGGAATTACCTTCGGGTACTTATTTGGCCAGTGCCGCAGCGGTCCAAGGCAGCGTGGACTTGCCCTTCAGGTTGATCAACGAGACCCTCAGTGATGGCCGTTCCTACGTATCGTTGGTAAAGGTGGATGAGGTGAATGTCCCTTCGAGTGTATCCGTACGAGGAGCAACGCTTGATCTTCAGACGGGGCTCTATAGCCTGACTGTGCCGAGTTTGGTGGTTGACCAGCCTGGCATTACGTTGACCTGGACACCGGCGAATCTTCCCGGAGAGCATTCCTTGACGGCCACTACACTAGCAGTAACGCCAACGGTGCCTACCTACACAGGCGTGGAGCTAAAGCCCTTGGTCATTGAGGCTGAGACGTATCCAGGCGTGGTGACGGATGTTAGTGACCTGATCATTTCCTTCCCAGCGAATTCGGGGCTTGAACCGATTTATTTGATGTTCAGCGAGCCGTTGGACTCGGGGATATTCACCCGCCGACAGCTAGACAAAAAGTATACGCACCCAAAAGCCCAGAGTCATTGAGTCACAAAAAATACCCTCGAGAAGGGCGCTTACCTAACGCTGAAAGTTTAAGGGTTTTTATAATACTACAACTATGAATGCTGTTATTCTTGAAAAGAAAGGAAGCTTCCTTTCAGCTTAGAAGTTTGTGCCTGAAAAATCTAAATATGAAATCTACATGAATTCAGAAGGGTTGAAGTTAGCCCAGCTTTAATAAGCTCGGAAAATTATCTGCCATAATAAAATTTCTGCAAGTATATTCGAAATTGAGTTTTTTGAGGGGGGCGACGTGGAGGCGAGTCCGGAGCTATGGCGTAGGATGCTAAGGAACTCGCAGACTCCCTGTATATAATTTTTTATCTAGCAGAACGTTGCACTTCCTATTCAGAAAGACAGAGTTATGAGCTAGACAAGACTGAACTTCGAGTAGAGCCTTGAAAAGGCTCTTGCATACAGTTTTTGTAATTAAGCAAGTCCTCATTTCAACCATTGCTGCCAGAGTGGGCCTTTTTCCGTGTGCATCAGGTAGGGCCTGCTGATGCTCTTGTCAGGAGGCCTCGGCCCGACTCTCTCCAGATCCTGCGTTTCCCACGCGATCCTATCAGAGAGCCCCGTATAACCATCCAACGTGCTACTTCGCTTCGCCTTGGACAACTCAAACAGCTCATCCGCGTTGCACCCTTTACTGGTCGTGTGCCAGAACACGATGTGGCCTTGTTGTGGCTCACGCATACCATAGGGATTCGCGTCATCGAGTTGGCCTTGCTGGAGGTCGCAGACTTGCTGTACCCAAGCGGTGTCATCAAGCCCGAAGTGTATTTGCGAGCAGGCATCGCGGCCAAGAGATATTTATTTGACCCATACTAAGTGTCTTATTGCGCTCGATGCAGGGTTTGGGGGGGGGCATCATTGACGCAGCTGGAGGCTTTCCGGCGCAGATGAATACCGAGTCAAATCTGGTCATGACGCACATGGAGCAAGCCTTTGAACTCGCGTTCAAGCACCGCTAGTAGGATAGCGGCTCGGAGGTGGAGCGAGCCTGTGAAATGTTGCGATAGACAACAGTAAATCACCCGGCGCTCTGAATAAGAGCGCAATCCCGTGAGCCTTCGCCATATTAATTTTTTTCCTTGCAGCGAATTACGCAAAAGGGGATCCCCTACCGAGTAGAGTACGGCCGCCTAACAAATCGAGTTATATATTTATAGCCTTCAAGAAGGTTTTCGTTGCATCCTGACTGCTTTGCCAGCTTTAGTGCGGGCTTGATAGTCGCCTTCTTTCTGACGATTCATATGGATGATTCCCGCGCCTTCAGCGTTAAACAGCCAAATACCATCCGGGGTGGACGACCACGTCAGCGGTTTATCGCCCAGCCACTGCTCGACACAGGCGATATCGCCCTCCAACACGTTGGCTTGCTCCACTAACTTTAGCGAGCACACCTGATCTCGGTTCTTCAGCTCCCACTGCCCGGCAAGCTGCGCCGAGGTGGGTAATACAAGACTGCTAGCCATTGCGCGGGCTCCTGCCGACACGACCCCCACCTGCACAACACAGGCGATCAAATAGGAAAAGCGTGGCATATCCAACTCCGACCTGGAGCGCGGCGCCGAAGCGCCGCGCGCTTTTACATCAGGCTACGATGTCACTGGCAGCTGCCTGGCCAACGGTGGTGACGAGGAAATCCGCCACGCCGTGCCCGGAGAAGTCCACGGCCAAGGTGCCCAGGTTGCTACTCGAGGCATAGCTCAGCACAGCATCGCCGGCATGCCCGGTAAATGCATTGACGAAGGTCACGCCTGCACCCTTGGTGATACCGGACAGGTCGATCTTGTCCGAGCCTGAGGTGAAGTCAAGGATCTTGTCCGCAGCCCCTGGTCTGGAGTCGGAACTGGCACCGTACACGAAGGTATCGCTGCCGGCGTCGCCCCACAATTGGTCCGCACCGCCGCCACCGTAGATGAGGTCGTTGCCGGCCCCGCCCTTGATGGTGTTAGCGACTTGGTTACCAATGATTACGTCGTTGCCTGAACCGCCGAGCGCGTTCTCGATGGTGACGCCTTTGGCGATGGACACGTTGCCCTTCAAGCCGCCCACATCCGAGTATGAGCCCTCAACCAGATTGATTTTTTGATTTTGAGTGAAACCTGAAAAGTCCAAGTTATCATTGCCACCACCGTCCCATACCGAAAACACCAGCTTGTCGGAATTAGATGTGGCACTGAGGAAATCGCGTCCTGTGTTGGAGTTGAATCCGTAAGTGGTGTCGCCGGCTCGAGTGGAGTAGTTTGCTCCGTAGAGTTTCTGAATTGCAGCAATGTCGTCGATCAGCGGGCCGGATGAATAGGCTTCCATCCCGCCTTTACTGAAGCTTTGGTTGGTGTTGCTTTCGCTCCAATAGCTCATAATACTATTGCCAATGCTATCTTCAGCATAAGTTGAATCACTGTAGCTGGGGTAGCCGTTTGAAGCATCATAATCACCCGGATGAGATAGCCCCAGAGTATGGCCAATTTCATGAGTTAGCGTAAGTCGGCCGTAATTGCCATTAGCTGGACTTATGTTGGCAGTGTAAGAGCTATTCGTTTGAAATAGTGCGTCACTAACTCCAGAGTTATTCGGAAAGAAAGCAAACGCCGATCGCGCACCACCATTGCCAGGATCGTTGCTATAATTGCCGAAGTTAATATGGGCCTCTCCTCCATTTAGTGACTGGCTGAATGAAAGATTTGCAACGTCTGACCACGATTGCAAAGATAATACTGCCTGGTTTTTTTGCTGGCTATTAAACTCAGTAAAGCCAGATACATTCTCTTTGGTATAGGATAGAGTAGGTGTTTTAAGAAAACTGTATGATATATCGACTTTCCCGTTGTGGTCAGAGTCGCTCCAATATCTGTTAGTTCTCGTTAGCTCATCAGCTGCTTGATCAATCGAGTAAGAGGGCTTATAATTTTTTATAATATTGTCGCCTCGATCGTAATCATGAGCAAACTTCACAAGTGTTTGAAATTCTTTGCTTTTGGAACCTAGGCCTAATGATTTTGCGATAGAAGGTGTGGTAGCGCTCTCTTCTAGAATTTGATTTTTTCTAATCATGACAGGCATCCTTAATAAATTGATATTCAGCTGATTTTATCAGCTGGATAATATATTAGCTGAGATGGGCTGAAAAAAAACTCCGTCATACCAATTAAATCTTAAGCAATTATGTGGCTGTATGATATTTATAGATGTATATATGTTTTGGTCGAATTGTATAGGTTCATCATGATTTTTACGGCGATTATGAATATTTTGAGTGTCCTTTTTTTGCTTATTTATTTGCGGCTGGTGAAAACAATACTTAAACATTCGATTAGGCTTTTGTTTTTGTTGGAGGTGCGCAGTAAAGCGGGTTGGTGTTGGCTCTCCTTAAATCAGCTTCTCCTATAAGCTGTAGTTAATACAGGTCTTCGGAAATGTGTACGTCTTCCGTATATTCGCGTGGTACGGATGTTGGCATGCGATCAAGTCTTGGCTGGGCCTTAACTAATTTATCTCGCTCAGGAACATTTTTTTGCGGATCTGCTTGTTCTTAACACCGTACCCGGCATCAGTGATGGTCAGTCACTCCAATAAAACTCGAAGAAGTCATATTTGCACTCATTGGGCTAATTGATTTTGACTAACAAAGCACATCCGTGTCTGCAATCACCAATTCAATGTAAAGCGACAAGGTGTTTTCGGGGATTCTTCTTCTGGATCGTCAATGCGAGTTCTCTTCAACCGCCGCTGATCGGTTTGCGCACGTCGCAGCACGGCGCCGGTACGCGTTTCGAGCTTATCGTCTGTGGCATCGGGCTGCTCCAGCGTGCGAAGAATCGAGCATTCGGACTGTTCGTCGCCGGCACAACACTGGATCTGCGCCTGGAGCGTCTCGGCCATCCGCAGCATGCTTTCGATACGCTGCTCCAACTCGTCGATGTGCTGCTGGGCCAGGCGCTTGACGTCGGCACTCTGGCGTGATTTGTCATTCCACAGTTCCAGTAGAGTCGTAATCTCAGCCACCGAGAAGCCGAGGTCGCGCGCGCGGCCGATGAAGCGCAGCCGGTGGACATCATCCTCGGTATAGGTGCGGTAGCCCGAATCGGTGCGGTCAGCCGGAGGGGTCAGGCCGATCTGCTCGTAGTAGCGGATCATTTTGGCGGAGACCTTCGAGGCCTTAGAAGCTTTCCCGATGTTCATGGTATTCCTCCTTTCTCATTGAGCGGTGTCTGCCGCCAGCGGCGGCTGGAAGCGGCGAAGTCGCAGCGCGTTGCCGAGCACGAACACGCTGGACAGCGCCATTGCGCCGGCAGCGAAGATCGGCGAGAGCAGGACTCCATAGGCGGGGTACAGCACGCCCGCGGCCACCGGGATCAAGGCCGTGTTGTAGCCAAACGCCCAGAATAGGTTCTGGCGGATGTTGCCGATGGTGGCCTTGGACAGCGCGATAGCATTGGGCACGCCCTGCAGATTGCCCGACATTAGCACCACGTCCGCCGATTCCACTGCCACGTCGGTGCCGGTGCCGATCGCCAAGCCCACGTCGGCCTCGGCTAGCGCTGGGGCGTCGTTAATGCCATCGCCCACATAGGCGATTTGGCCGTGGCTGGCCTTCAGCCGTCGCACGGCTTCGACTTTACCCTCGGGAAGCACTTCGGCTACCACCTCGTCGATACCCAGTTGCTGGGCGATGGCCTGCGCGGTACGCGCATTGTCGCCGGTGATCATCGCCACCTTCAGGCCGAGTTGGTGCAGCGCGGCGATGGCCGCGGGCGTGCTGGACTTGATCGGGTCGGCGACGGCGATGATGGCTGCTAGCCTGCCGTCGATCGCGGCGTACAGCGGCGACTTGCCCTCGTTACCCAGGCGCTCGGCGGTGCGGGCGAAACCGCCCACGTCCAGACCCAGCTCACGCATGAATCGATCGGCCCCGACCTCGACGCGGGCACCATCCACGGTGGCACGCACACCCATGCCCGTGACCGAATCGAAGTCCGTCATGATAGGCATCGCGATGCCACCCTCCACGGCCGACTCAACAATGGCGCGCGCAATCGGATGCTCCGAGCGCGATTCCACGGCGGCCACCTTCGCCAAAACCTGGTTGCGGTCAAAGCCCTCGGCAATCTCCAAGTCGGTAAGAACAGGGCGACCTTCGGTCAAAGTGCCTGTCTTGTCCACTGCCACCACCTTGGCGCCCTTGAGCAACTGCAGCGCTTCGCCCTTGCGGAACAGCACGCCCATCTCGGCTCCACGGCCGGTGCCGACCATGATGGAGGTCGGCGTGGCCAAGCCCATGGCGCACGGGCAGGCAATGATCAGCACTGCCACGGCATTGACCAGCGCGAAAGACAGCGCCGGCGAAGGGCCTAACACCATCCAGACCAGGAAGGTCAGGACGGCTGCCAGCATCACGGTGGGCACGAACCACAGCGTCACCTTGTCCACAACGGCCTGAATCGGCAGCTTGGAGCCCTGCGCCTGTTCGACCATGCGGATGATTTGCGCAAGCATGGTCTGCCCGCCCACGGCGGTTGCTCGCAACGTCAGCGCACCCTTCTGGTTGACGGTACCACCGACCACCGTACTGCCTTCCGCCTTCTCGACCGGGATTGGTTCGCCGGTGATCATCGACTCGTCCACGAAGCTACGGCCCTCGGTCACTTCACCATCGACCGGTACGCGCTCGCCCGGGCGCACTTCTACGATGTCGCCCAGGGCCACGTCATTGATCGGGATCTCTACGACGCGGCCGTCTCGTACCACGTGCGCTTCCTTAGCCTGCAGGCCCGCCAGGCGCTTTATGGCTTCGGAGGTGCGGCCCTTGGCACGCGCTTCCAGGAAGCGGCCCAGCAGGATCAGCGCCACGATGACGGCAGCAGCCTCGTAGTACACGTTCACGGTGCCGGCTGGCAGCAGGCCGGGCGCGAAAGTGGCGACCATGGAGTAGCCGAATGCCGCGGCCGTTCCGACCGCGACCAGCGAGTTCATGTCGGGGCCCAGACGGAACAACGCCGGAACGCCCTTCTCGTAGAAGCGCCAGCCCGGAATGGCAAGCACCAGCAGGGTAAGCAGGAACTGCAAGTACCAGCTCTGCTGGATACCAATAGTAGAAGCCACCCACTCGTGCATGCCAGGAATCATATGCGAGCCCATTTCGAGCACGAATACCGGTAAGGCCAGTACCGCCGCCAATATCAGGTCACGCTTGAGTTTGGCGCGCTCTGCATCCTTCTTCTCGGCAGCTTCCTCGTCGGCCTGCGCGCTGGTATCGACCGGGCTGGCTTCATAACCGACCTTTTCGATGGCCGTGACAAGTTCCGCTACAGCGGCTACGCCGCGTACGGTTGCCCGTTCGGTCGCAAGGTTGACCGTGGCCTCAGTGACGCCCGGCACGGCCTTGAGTGCCTTTTCGACGCGGCCCACGCAGGATGCGCAAGTCATGCCCTCGACCGTCAGCTCGACGGTGCCAGCAGGCACGTCGTAGCCGACCCGCTCGACCGCCTGGATCAACGCCATGCGATCCACAGGGCCGGCCAGACGGATGTCCGCTCGCTCCGTTGCCAGGTTGACGGACACACTGTCCACGCCCGAGACCTTCGCCAGGGCGGCCTCGACTCTACCGACGCAGCTAGCGCAGGTCATGCCTTCGATGGGCAGGCTGATTGCAGCTGTGGCGCGAGCACCATTCGCCTTTACCATGCTCATAGTTGCTTCCTATAGTTAATATTCGACATGCGGGGAGGTTGGGGTTTACCATCGTGGGAAGGTCAAGCGTTTTCTTGTGCGCTGTCACGTATCAGCGTTTATCCTGCGCACGGGGTAACGGGAGATTTTGGCTGCCAGGCTCGTCTTGGTCCCTGGCTGTGCGCACGTCCAAATGGTCGCCGCCCCCATGATCCTGAAGGCAAGATCAGCCGTTTCAGGGTAGGAATTTTTGAGAAATGACTCCACGTAAATCAGCCAGTGCCTCACCGAAGGGCCCAAGCGCCGATCTAGCATCCCTTTCACAGAATTATGTGACTATCCTGGCCGAGACATTCCGCCTTCTGGGCGACCCGTCCCGGTTGAGAATCATGCTGTCTTGTATGAAGGGTTCATCCTCAGTCGGTGACATAGCTGAAAGCCTTGAGCTCTCGCAGTCGCTGGTGAGCCATCACCTGCGGCTGCTGCGGGGGGCCCGCCTGGTTAAAGGCGTGCGCCAGGCCAAACAGATCTTCTACGAAGTGGCCGACAAACATGTGAACCAGGTGCTGCTGGACATGGCTACCCATATTGCGGAAGACCACAACGACGAGTAGTCGTGGGGCAAAGCATTCATTCCTGCGCGGTCTGCGTTCCCTGACAAGGTGCGCCCCTCAGCCAACGGCTGCGTTCGGTGAGGCAGTTGTATGCCGCTTCCAATCAATCAGAAGTTGAGCGCGCTAGTCTGCTGCCAGCGAGGCCTCCTTGAATGTCTCGGAGAGCGTCGGATAAGCAAAGCAAATGCGGGCGATGTCTTCGTTGCTGGCCTTGAAGGCCATCGAGGTGGCTGCCTCGGACACCAGTTTGCAGGCTAGCGGGCCTACCACGTGCTCGCCGAGGAACTCGTCCGTCGCAGGATCAACGATCATGTAGACGAGGCCCGTCGTGTCGGCCAGCGCGCTTGCGCGGCCATTGGTCATAATCAGAAAGGTGTGGACCCTGTAGGCAGCCTCACGTTCTTGATCTGCTGCTCGGTGCGGCCTACCCAGACGATCTCCCTGCTCATGTAAATGGCGTTGGGGGCGTGCTGAAATCGACGTGACCGTGCTGGCTACCGCTACGCCTCCCTCTTCCACGCTGCGCCCATCTAGCTGGAGTCCCGCATGATTTACATCTCCACAAGTTCTCGAGGAATTAGTGAGTATATATGTCGCGCCTTTGGTCGGATGATCGCCAGATTACATCTAGTTTCTTGACGATCACGTTGAAGACTACGGCAGAACGAACCGGACACTTCTGATATTGCCCCCGCGTTCGACTTGGACTACAGCCTTTGTATCTTTGGCCGCGGCGAAGGTTCCGATGCTTTCGAGGCGGCTTCCGTCCGCAGCAGGCGCGAGTTGTACCTTCTGCGTCTGCGAGCCATTCAGCAGCGTGAGCTTGGCCTTAGCGTTGCTTACATTGACCTGCTTGCCGTGGTCGCGCAGGTAGAGCTGCGCCGCTGCGGGCTGAACGACCAACTCGTAGTCCACGTCCTGAACCTCGGTCACGACGCCGCCATGCAGCGGCTTGTGGTCATGCGTGTGGTCATGGTCGCCTGCGGCGAAGGCCGTTACGGATGCCAGGGCGAGTGCGGTGCCTGCCGTGAAGGAACGAAAGAGAACAGACATGAAAGCTCCTAAAGGGGTGGGGTTGTTGAAATCTGGTGACGAAAGGCGTTGCATCAGAACGCCTCCGCGTCGCGGTCGTCCAGCAGGCTTTCTGCGGGCTTGCGGCCGAACAGCCAGAACATGGCGGGTGTGAGAAAGGTGTCTAGCAGCGTGGAGCTGACCAGCCCCGAGAAGATCACCACCGCGACGGGGTGCAGGATCTCGGTGCCGGGTCGGGACGCCTCGAACAGCAGCGGGGCCAGCGCGAATGCCGTGACCAGTGCTGTCATCAGCACCGGAGAGAGCCGTTCGAGCGAGCCACGCACGATCATCTTCTGGTCGAATTCCTCTCCCTCCATGCGCATTAGGTTGAGGTAGTGGCTTACCTTTAGGATGCCATTGCGCACCGAGATTCCCGCAAGCGTGATGAAGCCAATCAGGGCGGCCACGGACAGCGGCTGGCCGGACAGCCACAGCCCCAGTACCGCGCCGACCAGAGCGAGCGGGATGTTGACCATGATAAGCGCCGACAACAGCACCGATTTGTAGCGCGTGTACAGGACCACGAACATGAGCGTCAGCGAGACGATGGACAGCAGGCCCACCAGTCGCGAGGCTTCCTCCTGTGCCTGGAACTGCCCACCCAGCGTAACGAAGTAGCCCTCGGGCAGGCGCAGATCCTGAACTACAGCCCTGATGTCGGCCACCACCTCGGAAAGCGGTCGCCCCTGGGCGTTCGCCGACAGGACGATGCGCCGACGGCCGTCGTCGCGGCTGACTTGGTTGGGACCGTCACTGTCTTCGATGGCGGCAAGACGCGACAACGGTACGCGCCCCATTGGCGTGTCGATGAGGATCCGGCTCAATCCCTCGATCGAACGCGCCTGCTCGGGTAAGCGAACCACGAGCGCGAAGCGGCGATTACCTTCGATGACCTCGGTGATCTTCTCGCCTTCTACCAGGCTTTGCAACGCGGACAGGATCTGCGGTGCGGCCACGCCGTAGCGTCCCGCCGCTGCATAGTCCACATGGATCTTGATCTGCGGCGCTAGGACTTGCTTTTCGATCTCCAAGTCGGCAAGTCCAGAAATTCCGGCCAGCTTGGCGCGAAGTAGGTCCGCCTGCCCGCGTAGGACGTCGAGGTCCTCGCCGAACACCTTGATGGCGATCTGCGCGCGCACCCCCGACAGCATGTGGTCGATGCGGTGCGAGATCGGCTGGCCAATGCCGATGGAACCGGGCAAGCGGGCCAGGCGCGAACGGATGTCGGCGGTGATCTCCTCCATTGAGCGTTTTAGCTCCGAGGCGGGCAGCAGGCCCACGTCCAGTTCGCTGACATGCACGCCTTCGGCATGCTCGTCCAACTCGGCCCGTCCGCTGCGCCGGCCCACGTGTTGCACCTCCGGCACCTGCGCGACCAGCAGCTCGGCCTGCTGGGCAAGTGCCGAAGATTCGGCCAGCGTGACACCAGGATTCAGGCGCAGGCCCACCAGCAATGTTCCTTCATTGAACGGTGGCAGGAACGTGGTCGGGAAGAACGGCACCGCAGCGATAGCCAGCGTGACCGTCACAGCTGCCATACCAAGGGCGGCGCGCGGCCGCTGCAAGACTCGTCGCAGACCGCCCTCGTAGCGCGCCTTTAGCCAGGCCAGAAGCCGAGTGTCGCCGTGGTCCAGTGTTTTCATCTTGGGCAACAGGTAGTACGACAGCACCGGCGTAACCGTCACAGAGACCAACAGCGAGGCCAGCGTAGAGACGATGAACGCGATGCCGAGCGGCACGAACAGGCGTCCCTCCATACCCGGCAGCGCGAACAGGGGTAGGAACACCAGCACTATGATCATCGTGGCGTAGAGGATCGCCGAGCGAACCTCCATCGAGGCTTTGGCGACGACGACCAGAGGCGTCAGCCTACTCTTAGCGGGGCGGGCTCGGTTTTCCTTGAGGCGCCGCATGATATTCTCCACATCGACCACGGCATCGTCCACGAGGCCGCCGATGGCGATCGCCATGCCACCGAGCGTCATGGTATTGATCGACAGTCCGAAATACTGGAATACCAGCCCTGTCACGAAGATCGAGGCAGGAATCGCGGTCAACGCGATCACCAGGGGGCGCAAAGTGCCCAGGAAGAAGAACAAGATCACTGCCACGAAGACCGATGCGCCGATGAGCTTGCCATGCAGCGTGCTGATGGACGCCTCGATGAAATTGGCTTGTCGGAAGGTCACCTGCGGCTCGGCCATGCCGGCCGGCAGGGAGCCCTTCATGTCCGCCAGCGCGCTTTCGATCGAGCGGGTCAGTGCAATCGTATCGGCCGTGGGCTGCTTCTGGATGCCCAAGATCACGGCGGGGAGGCCCTCGAAGCCCGCATCGCCACGCTTGATGGCTGGTGTGAACTGAACTTCGGCGACCTGGTGCAGCAGGATGGGTTGGCCCGCACGCACCGTGAGAGGCAGATTGCGCAGGTTGTCGAGTCGGGTCGTGCGGCCCAGGTTGCGGATAAGGTATTCGCGTCCATTGACCTCCAGGAAACCGCCGGAGGTGTTCGCGGAGAAACCCTTGAGCGCCGCATCCAGGTCAGCGGCGGTAACGCCTAGCTCCGACATGCGAGTGGTGTTGGGCTGGACCTGGAACTGCCGAACCTCGCCTCCGATCGGAATGACTTGGGCAACGCCTGGTATGGCCATTAGTCGGGGACGCAGCACCCAATCCGCGTACTCGCGCGTGTCCATGGCCGACAGCGGCGGGGCCGCGCTCTTCTGTCCTGAGGGCGTGGCGCCGATGGGGATCGCGATCTGCATGATCTCTCCCATCACTGAGCTGATTGGCCCCATCGTGGGGGTGACGCCCGCGGCGAGCCCTTCCTCCATGGACGTCAGGCGCTCGGAGACCATCTGCCGCGCCCGGAAGATGTCGGTTTTCCAGTCGAATGTCACGTAGATGAAGGAAAGCCCGGCGCTGGAGACCGAGCGCACGCTCTCGACGCTGGGCAGGCCGTTCATGGCCGTTTCGAGCGGGAACGTGATGAGCTGCTCGACCTCTTCGGCAGCCATGCCGCCGGCCTCCGTCATGAGGGTGACGGTCGGCTTGTTGAGGTCGGGAAATACGTCTACCGGCGTGCGCGTCAGGGTGAACGCGCCATATGCCATCAGCACCAGCGCCCCGATGATGACCAGGAGTCGGTTTCGTAAGCTGTTTTCGAGAAGCCACTTGAACATGGAATGGTGCCCCTCAACGGACTTGATTGATCAGGGACGCGCCCTCGACAACGACGCGGTCGCCGTCCGCCAGGTTCGAAGTAACGGCGATGGATGCGCCATCCAGCGGGGTGATGTTCACGACACGCGGCTGGAAGCGCTCGGCCTGGTCTTTGACCCAAACGATGTTCTGGTTGGTGGAGTTCTTCATCAGCGAGCCGGAAGGCACGCGATAGCCCGGTATCGTCGTCGCCTCCTGCACGAAGACTACCACCGGCATACCTACCGCCAAGCGCGAGAGGCTTTCGCTGGCGCCCTTGAACAGCATGGGCAGGGCCTGCTCGCGCAGACTGCTGGCGGCGCCAATGAAACGCAGCGGCACCTTCTGGTTGCCTACCGCGAGCGTGGCACCGGCCAGGTTCTGCGCCATGGCCGGGTCGTAAGCAAGCGCCTCGATGCGCAGTTGGGTCGGATCGACCACCTCAAACACCAGTTCGCGCGCATCCACAACCTGCCCGGCGGCCGCGGGGCTGGAAGCGATAACGCCGCTGACCGGGGCCTTCAGCACGTCCCTTCCGGAGAGGCCGCCGCTCAAGGCACGAGCACGTTCGGTCAGGCTGTTCACTTCGCTTTCAGCTGCTTCGATCTCCTTACGGGGCACGGTATCCGCAAGCACGCGCAGCCGGGTCAAGCGCTTTTGCGCGAGCGCCAGGGCCGCGCGCAGCTCAGCAACCTGGGCCATCTGGCCTGAGCGCTCCAGCACGCCGCTGGCCGGTTCGATGTAAGCCAGCACCTGGCCCTGGCGCACGGACTGGCCGATCTGAGGCAGGCCATCCGGTCCGGGCACCAGTCGGCCCATCACCATGGCCTGCACCTTGCCTCCCGTGGTCGGGTCCATGATTACTTTGCCGGCCAGTTCATGGCTGCGGGCTAAAGGCTCCTGTTTGACCGGCTGGGTGCGCACACCGATCTGACGCTGCGACGGTTTCGGGAGAAACACGCTGCCATCAGGCTGACGCTGCGGGCTGTTGAAAGAAACGGCCGGCGCTTCGTCGCCGTGGTCGTGACCGTCGTGGGCGAACGCGGGAGAAGCCAGAGTCAATGCAGCCACCATGGACGTCGTCATCAGGAAACGGACGTTGTGCTTCATGCTGCACCTCGCATTGTGCCGGTAGCACGTGTGCGTCTGCGCAGAACCCACGCCAAGAAGCCGATGCCGAGGATTGTCGCACCTCCGCGCAGTACGATCACAAGGGCTGATGCAGCAGCATGCTCTTGTTCGGCGTGCTCGCCATGGACATCGAGGACGCTCGTCAACAGGTCCGATTGGCCCTGCGCGGTTACGGTGGCCATGACTGAGGTCTCGCCATCGGGCAGCGGCTCAGCCAGCTCGACCTCGAACTCTCCAACTCCGTGTGGGCTAACCTTCACCTGTTGACCACTTAGCTCGAGGGTCAACTCGCCATCTATCACCGGCCGATTGTCGGCAGCATGGTCAAGGTACAGCGTCAAGTGCTGGCCGTTCAGCACGCCCACTAGCTCGAAGTCATCGGAAACCGCGGCGAAGCGTGGAAGCGCGGCTGCTTTAGGGGCAGGAGCGGCTTCGCCATGGTCATGGCCGTCGCCGGCCCAGGTTGCATTGCTGCCGAGCAGGAGGCTAGACAAGGCAGCAGCGCGCCAGAAATAGGATTGCGACATTTCTAAGGCTCCAAAATGGTTGAGCGCGCGCCGATCAGCGCGTGCTGGAGATGTCAGTGAGGTTCCCGTTCGGTTACGGCAGCGCGCCTTGGGCCTGCAACAGGGACGAGATGGCTGCGGCGTGTTCTACCTTCGCGAGCAGCGCTGCGCGCTCTGCCTCGATGGCCTCCTGCTCGATGCGAAGTCGGGTTGGCATGTCCGTCTCGCCCAACGCGAACGACTTCTGGTAGAAAGTGAGCGTTTGTTGGGCCAGTCGCTGGCGCTCCGAGGCAGCTTGCACTTGGGCGCTGGTCGCAAGTTTGTGCGATTGGGCGGTTCGGATTTCCGAGAGTAGCCGAGTGCGTTGGGCCGCGAGCGACGATTCGGCCTCCAGTGCCTGTGCGTTGGCGCTGGACAGTTGTTCAGTGTGGCGGCTGCCCGTACCGAAGGGAATGCGCACTCCCACCGTAATTGTCTGCCTATAGCGCTCGCCGTAGCTTTCCCGCTCCCGAGTGGTCGCCAGGGTCAGCTCGGGATTGGCATACTTCTGATGGGACACCAGTTCCGCGGCGCGGCGGGCCGCCAGCGCCTTATGCTCCAGCTCCAGCAGCGCCGGGTGGTTATCCAGCGAGGCGCTGAACGGCTGTGCCGATACCGGTTGAGCTTTGAAGCTTGGCTGCTCCGGCTTTGCGGAAGCTGCTTGGGGTGGGATACTCTCGATACCGGTCAGTGCCAGCAGCGCTTCGCGCTGCGTGACTTCTTCTGCCTGCGCCATGGCAAGGGCGCTTCTGGCAGACGACAAGGCGCCATCGGCTTGATTCTGGTCGGCTTGCGCTAGGTCGCCAGCGCGAACCCGGCGGGCCACGTCTTGCGCCAACTCCCCCGCGCTGCTAGTGCGGTTCTGCGCGGCCGCCAATTCGGCATGGGCACGCTGCCAGGCCCACCATGCCTGGCGGACCTGTCCGGCTGTGCGCAGCTTGGCGGCATGCAACCGACTGGATAGCGCGAGGGTTTCCGCGTCCGCCCAGCGCGTCGACGAAGCGCGTTCACCGGGCATCCAGAGGGGAATGGCCACCCCGACTTCATATTCTCTCTGTCCGTCGCGGTAGTTGAATTGATCGGTTTTGGTGGAGGCCTCCAGTGCCATCGGACCGGCCACCCAGCGGCTGGCCGTCTCTTGGCGCGCTTGGGCTGCCTGCTGCCATTCGCGTTCTCCAGCGGCTTCTGGCTGTCGCTGCCAGGCCGACTCCCACAGTAGGACAATCATGTGGCTGTCCAGACTGGATGGTGCTTGCGGGGCGGCTACCGGCTGGGCCAGCACGGCACCGGCCCAAATCATGGATACAGCCCATATCCACCCCGTGCGCATATCTTTGCGAAGCATTCAGTCCTCCGTCAGTCCTGCATCTGCAATTGCTCGGCCGATTTTCTCCAGAGCAAGTGTTCGAGGTCGTAGAAAAGTCGCTGCATTGCGGCTTACACATGAACAATTGTACATTTATTCATATGATTGAGAAAAGAAAAACCTTCTAACGTCTGTCCACCTGCTACAGCGGGTGCGTTTGGTGTATGGAATTGCGCGGTGAAGTAGTCCTCGCTCATTGCGCAAGCGGTGAGGCAGGCTCGTTGATCCTCCTAGGGGGGATAAAATGATCGCATGATAGAGACGCACGAGCACACTATCCATTCCGACCCCGTGAAGTGGTTCAAGCGCGCCGAGGGCTACCTGTGGCACGTCATCGGGATGATCGGGGGGGGGGGGGGGCTGCCTAGGCATCACTCGCCAGACCGCGGCGGCGGAGGGTGCGGTACGGGCGGCTAAGCGCCTCCTGGTCCATGACTGCATCGACTACTGCCTGTCTAATGACGATGGCTCCGTTCTTGCCGAAATGAAGGCGCTTACCAAGCTGCTTTCAGGCCACCCGATGCTCTCCGTCCTGATGAATCGTACCTACCGCCACCTGTTCACCGCGCAGGTGATTGCGCTCGTTGGCACGAACCTGATGAGGGGGGGGGGGCGCTTGGCCTAGTGGCTGAGAGCATAGGCGCACTTCCCCGTGGCTGCGCAACAGCGCGGCCCGGCTGCTAGTTGACGGCTCGCTAAATGATTAACATGAACACATGTTCATATGTTATATTTTTTGGCGATAGTCAAACACCTAGCTGCCAGAGGTCTCCATGTCCCAATCTCACGCACATGAGCATGATCACGACCATGCCCCCACAGTTACCAGCGCCAACGAGCGCAAGGTCCTACTATCATTCTTTCTAATCTTCGGCTTCATGCTGGTGGAGGCCGTCGGCGGCGTGCTATCGGGCTCGCTGGCGCTGCTGGCCGACGCGGGCCACATGCTGACCGACGCCGTGGCGCTGGCGTTGGCTTACGCTGCCTTCCGATTCGGTCGACGAGCTGCCGACAACAAGCGCACTTTCGGCTACCTGCGCTTCGAGGTCATCGCCGGCTTCCTGAACGCCGCAACCCTGTTCGCAATCGTGGGCTGGATCGCCTACGAGGCGTGGGAGCGTCTGCAGGCTCCGCCCGTCATCTTGGCTGGCCCGATGATGATCGTCGCCGTGCTTGGCCTGCTGGTCAACGTGCTGGTGCTGTGGATCATGACGCGCGGCGAAACCGATCACGTCAACGTAAAAGGCGCCATCCTGCACGTGATGGGTGACCTTCTGGGCTCTGTTGGTGCCATCGTCGCTGGGGTCGTCATCTACTTCACCGGCTGGACTCCAATCGATCCCATCCTGTCGGTCTTGGTGGCAGCGTTGATTCTGCGCAGCGCCTGGAAGCTGCTCGCCAAGTCGATCCACATCCTGCTGGAGGGCGCACCGGAGGACGCTTCGCCCGAGAAAGTGGTGCAGGGCCTGATGAGCGCCGTGCCAGGCCTAGCTGCTGTTAGCCACGTTCACGTGTGGCAACTCACTTCCGGTCGGGCGATGGCCACGCTGCATGTTCGACCCAATGTGGACGAGGAAGCTCGGGCCGTGGTGAAGCGCGTCGAGGTGGTGCTTCAAGAGCAATTCAATATCGAACACGCCACGGTTGGAATCGACTGGAACTCGCAGGCCGACGAGAGCGTCTGCAGCCTGCAACCCACGATGGACCGTGAGGACCGCAGTGGGCATGAACATGGCAAACATAAGTATGGCGAGGGGCTCATCCACGGCCACGATCACTCCACTCCTGGTCACAACCATTAAGGTCGTGCAGGTCGGTTTGTAGTTCCCTTGAGGGTTTGAGCCCATGACGTCTCGTAAAACCACCCGCGCCGACACCGGGCGATGTTCGACCACCAGCTGCGTTGCGACCAATGATGCACTCGCACTGTCGCAAAGTGACGTCGCTGTTCTGGCTGAGACCTTCCGTCTGCTGGGCGACCAATCGCGGTTGAAAATCCTGCTGCAATGCATGCATGGGTCGGTCGCGGTGGGCGACATTGCCGAGTCGCTCGACTTGTCGCAATCCTCGGTCAGCCATCACCTGCGCCTGTTGCGCGGCGCGCGCCTTGTGCGCGGCGAGCGCCGGGCCAAGCAAATCTTCTACGGCATCGCCGATCAACACGTCAGTCAGGTGCTACAGGACATGGCTGTCCACATTTCCGAGGGCAGAAACGACGACTGAATGAGGGTGCGAATGCTGGCCGGCATGGTCTTTCAGGTGGCATGCCGTTTTTATTCGTGGGGCTTGCAACTTGGCCTGAAACTGAGGCACCTCCCCGAGCGAAAAAAAGACACACAGGCAATCTGTTGTAAATGAATGAATATATATTCATATATTATATTTTTGAACCGCTGGTTGACTGAACGAAACGTGAGCATTGTGCCGTTGTTTGTAGTATCGAGGAGTATTGATGATGTCCAAGAAATTTAGCCTCGTTGTTCTACTTTCCGCCTTCTTGCGGTATCGGCAGTCGCGCAATCACTTGACGCGGGCCTTTCGCGCGCCGGGGTCAAAGCTGATCTGGCTGCATGGCAACAGGCCGGTCTGGATAAGCTCTCTCGCGGCGAAACCGGCCCCGCTACTTTCAGTGTTGAATACCGTAAAGCCTTCAAGAAGTTCCAGCAGATTCGCCAGAGTGCCAGTTACCACCAGCCCGGCAGCCTGGCGCGAGACCAAGTACGCGCCGACTTGGTGCTTTGGCAGCGTGCTGACTTGGATAAGCTCGAAGCCAATGAAGGTGGCGCCAACACATTCGGCGCGCAAAACCGCGCAGCCTGCGACAACTATCAGTGCATGCGCGACGGCGAGAATT
Source organism: Pseudomonas sp. CFSAN084952 (assembly GCF_009648855.1). Classification (NCBI taxonomy): domain Bacteria; kingdom Pseudomonadati; phylum Pseudomonadota; class Gammaproteobacteria; order Pseudomonadales; family Pseudomonadaceae; genus Pseudomonas; species Pseudomonas sp. CFSAN084952. The sequence continues at coordinate 75,162 of NZ_CP045767.1, forward strand.
ACCAGAAACCAACGGCGCAGACGCGCGCTCAGGTTGGGGCCAATCTAAAGGAGCGGAAATGCGCTGGCTTGGATCGTTTCTTTGCGGGTGAGCAAACCCCGGATACGTCCGGCCAGACATATCGCGTAGCGTTCCAGGACCACCAGCAGCTGCGTCAAAACTGAGAGGGGCGCGCCGCAGACTAAATCACCGACGATCGCAGGGAGAAAGACAAAAACGTTTTTTTTGTCGTATAAATGAATATGTGTACATGTGTTTTTAGGTGGGGGGGTAGTTAGATCGATCTGCAGCGCACTCCATCGTGTAAGTAACTCGGAGAAATTGGAGAATGATATGGAAATGGAAGCGATGGGCCACGAAGCTGGGGAATACCTCGGTTTTCGTATTGAAGGGATGGATTGCGCGAGCTGTGTAAGCAAGATCGAGACGGCACTCGGCCGGATAAAAGGTCTGTCGGACGTAAAGGTCAATTTTGCGAGCGAGACGCTCACGCTGAGGCGCGATTCGCAAAGCCGTGCAACCGAGGCAGACATAGCCAAGAAAATCCGCTCCTTGGGCTTCGACGTGCAGGCAATGCCCGCTTCCTGCGTGTCAGCGGTACCCGAACCGCGCCAGGTGACCCATCTGGTTGACCGTGCTGACTGCGGCAGCCACCATGACCATGTACACGATCATCCCCACGTGCACGCAAAGGCTTGTAGTGATCACCGTGGGCACGATCACGGACACAAGTATGACCACGGCCATAGTCACGAGCACGGTCCCTGCAGCGGACATGACCGTGCGCCGGCCTCTCCCGCTCGTCGGACGCCCAGCACGCCGCCTAACGTTTCCATGCGCGTCGAAGGCATGGACTGTGCCAGTTGCGTAGGCAAGATCGAAACGGCGCTCGCGCGCATGGCCGGAGTGTCCGAAGCCCGCATCAACTTCACCGCCGAAACGCTGGAGCTGACGCTCGCGTCCGGTGGCCCTACGCAGCTCGGCCACATCGAGAAGACCGTCAAGGAGCTGGGCTTTGGCGTCTCCGACGTGCGCCTCAATGACGGTTCCGCACTCGCCGCCCCAACAACGGCATCCAAGGCGCGCCGACGCTGGTGGCAGACGAAGAAAGGCAAGTATTTACTGGGCTTGGGCGGTCTCATGGGCTCAGCCTACGCGATCGCGTGGTTCATTCCTGGCTACGCTCAATGGATCTATGCCGCAGCGGTGATTGTGGGTGTGCTGCCATTCGCCCGCAGGGCCCTCGCGCTCGCCATGTCCGGCTCGCCGTTCTCCATTGAAACGCTGATGGTCGTCGCCTCGCTGGGCGCGCTCGTGATCGGCGAGGCCGAGGAAGCTGCCGCTGTGGTGTTCCTGTTCGCGGTCGGTGAACTGCTCGAAAGCGTGGCCGCCGGCCGCTCACGCGCCGGCATCAAGGCTCTGGCCTCGCTGATGCCTAAGACGGCGGTGTTGCTCGACTCGACGGGCGGGCAGCGCGAAGTGCCAGCCGCTTCCTTACGCGTGAGCGACCGCGTGCTGGTGCGTCCCGGCGACCGAGTGCCGGCGGACGGCAAGATCCTCCGCGGCGAAAGCAGCCTGGACGAATCGCCCATCACCGGCGAGTCCGTGCCGCGCCAGAAGGGCGTGGGCGCTGACGTCTTCGCGGGGGCGATCAACGTCGATGGCGCGTTTGAGGTCCAGGTCGAGAAGACAGCGACGGACAACACCATCTCGCGCATCATCCAATTGGTCGAGCAGGCCCAATCATCCAAGGCGCCTACGGCGCGTCTCATCGAGAAATTCAGCCGCTACTACACCCCCGCCGTCATGTCCATCGCGGCGCTGGTCGTGGCGGTTCCGACACTTGCAATGGGTGGAAACTGGGAAACCTGGTTGTACCGCAGCCTTGCGCTACTGCTTATTGCCTGTCCCTGCGCTCTGTTGCTGTCCACGCCGGCGGCCATCGCCTCGGGGCTTGCAGTCGCCACACGTCGCGGCCTCTTAATCAAGGGCGGAAGCGCGCTGGAAACCATTAGTCGTGTGCGAGCTATCGCCTTCGATAAGACCGGCACCTTGACTGAAGGTAAGCCCCGCATCACCGAGGTCGTGCCGTTCGGGCAGTTTGAGTATCAGAAAGTGCTGGCACTGGCAGCGGCCGTCGAATCTGGCTCCAACCACCCTCTGGCCAAGGCCATCGTGGCTCATGCCAAGAGCCTGGATGTGCCTATTCCCCAAGCCACCGACGCATCTGCGATTGCGGGTAAGGCGGTGCGTGCCACCGTAGATGGCAACTCACTTGTCGTCGGCTCCCCTGTCCATGCGGGTCTGGCGGCCATGCTGAAGGCTGAGCATCGCCAGGAGATCGACATGCTGGAGGAAGGCGGCAACACCGTGGTGGTCCTGTTCGACGAAGCCAGCAAGAATGTGCTGGGTTTGCTGGCCCTGCGCGACGAACCCCGTCGGGATGCGCGTGAAGGCGTGTCTCAGCTCAACGCCATGGGTGTGCGCGCGGTGATGCTGACCGGAGACAACCGTTGGACCGCGCAGGCAATTGCCAGCAAGTTGGGCATTGAGTGGGAAGCTGAGCTGCTGCCGCAGGACAAGCTGCGTTTGGTCAACACAATGAAGCACGATGCCAAGGTGGCGATGGTAGGCGACGGTATCAACGACGCGCCGGCCCTGGCGATCGCAGATGTAGGTATCGCCATGGGGGGGGCACGGATGTGGCGCTAGAGACGGCCGATGTCGCGCTGCTCAAGAGTCGCATCACCGACGTGGCGCACCTAGTAGCGCTATCGCGTGCGACGATGGCCAACATCCACCAGAACGTGGCGTTCGCCATTGGCCTGAAGGGCCTGTTCCTGGTCACCAGTGTGATGGGCATCACTGGCCTGTGGGTGGCCGTGATGGCCGACACCGGCGCGACGGCCCTAGTCACGCTCAATGCACTGCGCCTGCTGCGCTTCAAGGGTACGCCGGAAGTTAGTTACGGCGACGACGCCGGGCCTCCCTCCACCTTGTCCATGCAGTCTGCCCGCTAAGGCAAAACAGGGCTGGACGTTGCTATCGTTGTAACGCCTAGCCTCCACACAGATTTCTGCAGAGCGCTTCGGAAGGGCCGGAGTCCTGCATCCAAGTAAGGGTTACTTCCATGAGTAATAAAATCAGAATCATTGTGGTGGCGGGCATCATCGCAGTCGTCGGGGGGATAGCGATTGCTGCCCGCGACGCCAAGCACGAGGAGAAGGCTGCGGCGTCTCCGGCGGGCGCGCCGATGGCGCCGCAGGTGCCCGTGGCCGAGGTCATCACACGCACGGTCACGCCGTAGGCCGAGTACACCGGCTTCCTGGCCGCGCCCAAGACCGTTGAGCTGCGCTCGCGGGTCGGCGGCGCCGTCGATGCTGTGAGCGTCCCCGAAGGCAGCTTGGTGCGCAAGGGCCAACTGCTGTTCCAGATCGACCCAAGGCCGTTCCAGGTGGCGCTTGACAGTGCCACGGCGCAACTGCGTCAGGCCGAGGTATTGGCCAGCCAGGCCCAGGCCGACCTCGCCCGCGCCAAGCGTCTGGTCGCAACCGGTGCCGTCTCGCGCAAAACCTACGACGATGCTGTCTCCGTGCGTAGTGCTCGCCATGCCCAGGTGCAGGCCGCCAACGCCGCTGTTGCTGCGGCGCGTCTGGACCTGACCTATGCTCGCGTCACGGACCCATCAGCGGGCGCGTTGATCGCGTCCTCGTGACCGAGGGCAACCTGGTCAGCGGCGGGGCGGCGGGCGCAGCCACGCTGTTGACCACCATCGTGTCCATCGACCCACTGCACGTGTACTTCGACATTGACGAAGCAACGTATCTAACCGTAGTAAGCAGCTCGCGGCCCGCTGCAATTGCAGGCAGCAAGACATCGCTGCCAGTACAGGTCGGGCTGACCACGGATAAGGGGTTCCAACACAGGGGCGCGCTCGACTTCATAGGTAACACCATCGACCGAAGCACCGGTACGATCCGCGCGCGCGCGGTCGTGCCCAACCCAGATGGGCGCATGGCGCCCGGCATGTTCGCCCGGGCGAGGCTCTCCACCGGCGCGGCGCGCGAGGCCATTCTTATTGACGATCAGGCTGTAGGCACTGATCAGGGGCGTAACTACGTGCTGGTCGTAGGCGAGACGAATCAGGCCCAGTACCGGCCCATAGAGCTGGGGCCAGTGGTGGACGGATTGCGCGTCGTCAATGGCGGCCTGCAGGCCGGTGAGAAAGTCATCATCAAGGGCCTTGTGCGCCCCGGCATGGCGATTACGCCGCACATGGTGCCCATGCAGGCACTCGCGACACCTTCCGTTGACGCGGCCGACTCGACGGAGGCCCGCAAATGAACTTCCCTCGTTTCTTCATCAACCGGCCGATCTTCGCCATCGTTCTGTCGGTGCTTATACTGATTGCCGGCGCGATCAGCTACTTTCAGCTGCCACTGAGCGAATACCCGCAAGTCACGCCGCCGACGGTGCAGGTCACCGCAAGCTATCCCGGAGCCAATCCGCAGGTGATCGCTGATACCGTGGCATCGCCGCTTGAGCAGGCCATCAACGGCGTGGAAGGCATGATGTACATGCAATCCCAGATGTCCACCGACGGGCGGATGGTGCTCACTATCTCTTTTGAGCAGCACGTCGACCCCGACGTCGCACAGATTCAGGTACAGAACCGCGTGTCGCGCGCGCTGCCCCGGTTGCCCCCTGACGTTCAGCGCATCGGCGTTGTCACTGAAAAAACTGCGCCCGACATCCTCATGGTAGTGCATATGCTTTCGCCGGGGGATCGCTATGACCCGCTGTACGTATCCAACTACGTAATACTCAACGTGCGCGACGAATTGGCAAGGCTGCCGGGCATCGCCAATGTGATCATTGGTGGCGAGGGCGAGTACGCAATGCGGGTCTGGCTCGACCCGGAGAAGGTTGCATCGCGCGGTATGACCGCCAGTGATGTAGTTGCCGCGATCCGCGAACAGAACGTGCAAGTTGCAGCAGGCTCTATCGGCCAGCAGCCCAATGCGTCATCCGCCTTCCAGGTCACCGTTAACGCGCTGGGCCGCCTAACCACCGAAGAGCAGTTCGGTGACATCGTGATCAAGACCGGTGCCAACGGCCAGATAACGCGCCTGCGCGACGTTGCGCGCCTGGAACTGGGGTCGGACAATTATACCATGCGCGGCCAGCTCAACGGCGAAAACGCGGTCGGCCTGCAAATTCTAATGACGCCCGGCTCCAATGCCCTGGAAACGTCCAGCGCGGTACGAGCGACGATGGAGCGTCTGCAAGCCAAATTCCCTGAAGGCATCGAGTACAAGATCGCCTACGACCCCACGGTCTTCGTGCGCGCCTCGCTCCAATCCGTCGCGGTCACGTTGCTGGAAGCCATCCTTCTGGTGGTAATCGTGGTGGTGCTGTTCCTTCAGTCCTGGCGCGCGTCGATCATCCCACTTATCGCGGTGCCAGTTTCGCTGGTCGGGACATTCGCAGTGATGCACATGTTCGGCTTCTCGCTGAACACGCTGTCGCTGTTTGGTCTCGTGCTCTCCATAGGTATCGTCGTAGACGACGCCATTGTCGTGGTGGAGAATGTCGAGCGTCATATGGCCCTGGGCGAATCACCTAAGGATGCGGCGCGCAAGGCGATGGATGAAGTGACCGGCCCTATCCTGGCCATCACCTCGGTGCTGGCGGCGGTCTTTATCCCCTCGGCGTTCCTGTCAGGGCTACAAGGCGAGTTCTATCGCCAGTTCGCGCTGACTATCGCGTTCTCGACTATCCTGTCGGCGATCAACTCGCTCACGCTGTCGCCCGCGCTGGCCGCCATCCTGCTCAAACCACACTACGGCGCGGCCAGGCCAGATCGCATTACGCGCATCATCGACGGCGTGTTTGGCGGCTTCTTCCGCCGCTTCAACCGCTTCTTCGACCGCACCTCGAACGCGTACGTCGGGGGCGTGCGCCGCGCGGTGCGCGGCAGCTCCATCGTGCTACTACTTTACGTTTGCTTCCTATGCCTGACTTGGTTGGGCTTCCACAAGGTGCCGGCAGGCTTCGTGCCCGCGCAAGATAAATACTACCTGGTGGGCATCGCCCAACTTCCAACCGGCGCGTCGCTGGACCGCACCGAGGCTGTCGTCAATGAGATGACCAAGATCGCACTGGCCGAGCCTGGCGTTGAGAGTGTGGTGTCTTTCCCTGGTTTGTCCGTTAACGGTCCGGTTAATCAGCCCAACACCGCGCTGATGTTCGCCTTGCTCAAACCCTCCGCCGAGCGCAAGGATCCTTCATTGTCGGCCTTCGCCATCCAGGGCAAACTCATGAGCAAGTTCAGCCAAATACCGGACGGCTTCGTCGGCATCTTCCCGCCGCCGCCGGTGCCGGGCCTGGGTTCGATGGGCGGTTTCAAGCTGCAGATTGAGGATCGGGCGGGCCTGGGGGCCGAGGCTCTTGTGCAGGCACAGGGCCAGATCATGGGCAAGGCCATGCAAGCGCCCGAGCTGGCGAACATGCTCGCCAGCTTTCAGACCAATGCGCCGCAGTTGCAGGTGGACATCGACCGGGTGAAGGCGAAGTCCCAGGGCGTTTCGCTAACCGAGGTATTCGACACATTGCAGGTCAATCTCGGCTCGCTCTACGTCAACGACTTCAACCGATTCGGTCGTACTTACCGGGTGATGGCCCAAGCTGATGCGCCGTTCCGCATGCAGGCCGAGGACATCGGTATGCTCAAGGTGCGCAACACGGCTGGTGACATGATCCCATTGAGCGCGCTGGCGACGATCACGCGCAGCTCCGGCCCCGACCGGGTGATGCATTACAATGGTTTCCCCTCCGCCGATATCAGCGGCGGGCCAGCGCCGGGCTACTCGTCCGGCCAGGCCACCGCCGTGATCGAGAAGATCGTGACCGAATCGCTGCCGGACGGCATGACCTACGAGTGGACGGACCTAACTTTCCAGGAAAAGAGGGTTGGCAATACGGCGATCTACATCTTTGCGCTGGCGGTGCTCCTCGCTTTCCTTTTTCTGGCAGCCCAGTACAACAGTTGGTCGCTGCCGTTCGCGGTGCTTCTGATCGCGCCCATGGCGTTGCTCTCGGCAGTCGCTGGCGTGTTGCTCTCGGGCGGCGACAACAACATCTTCACGCAGATAGGATTCGTGGTGCTGGTCGGTCTGGCCGCTAAGAACGCAATCCTGATTGTGGAGTTCGCCCGTGCAAAGGAAAGCGAAGGGGCCGATCCGCTGGCAGCCGTGCTCGAAGCCGCGCGCTTGCGACTGCGCCCGATCTTAATGACGTCGTTCGCCTTCATCGCTGGCGTGGTGCCGCTTGTGCTGGCCAGCGGCGCTGGTGCCGAGATGCGCCATGCCATGGGTATTGCGGTATTCGCGGGCATGCTGGGCGTGACGGCATTCGGCTTGGTACTGACACCGGTGTTCTACGTTTTGGTGCGCAAGCTAGCGCTGCGGAGCGAGACGCACCACGTACGCGACGGTATGACAGACCAGCACGAATGACTTTCAGGAGGACTCACGACATGAAAACACTTTGCGCATTCTCAGGACCCGCCAGGATTCTTGCGCCGCTCGCCCTCGCGGCGGTACTGGCCGGATGCTCCATGGCACCCGTGTATAACCGTTCCGCAGCGCCAATCGACACAACCTTTCCCCTGGACGAGGCCGGTGCCGAGCTGGCGGCCGCGGCGCCCGATGCCACGATCACGGCCGAGATCGGTTGGCGAGACTTTTTCCACGACCCGCTGCTACAGCAGTTGATTGACATCTCGTTGGAGAACAACCGGGATATGCGCAAGGCCGCACTTAACGTCGAGGCGGCGCAGGCGCTGTACCGCATCCAGCGTGCCGAGATGCTACCGAACCTGGATGTTTCCGCTAGCGGCGCTTCAGAGCGCCTGCCGGCCGACGTCAGCACCACGGGACAAAGCGCCGTGCTCCGGCGCTACGACATGGCCGGGGTGACGGCGGCCTGGGAAGTGGACCTATGGGGGCGCATCCGCAGCCTCAGCGACCGGGCACTGGCGTCCTATCTGGCCCTCGATGAAACCCGCATCGCTACGCAGATGAGCCTGGTGTCCGAGGTGGCCAGCACCTACCTCACGCTGCGAGCCGACCAGGAACTGCTGAGCTTGACGGTTAATACCCTCGCCACGCAGAAGCGCTCCTATGACCTGACCACCCAGCTGGTGGAAGCGGGCAACTCCACGCAGCTCGACCTGCGCCGCGCGGAGATTGCGCTGCGTACTGCAGAGGCTAACCATGCCGCATACACGCGGCAGGCGGCCAAAGATCGCAACGCCCTGGTGCTGCTGCTGGGGCAGCCGCTGACGCCGGAGCTGTCCCGGCGGCTTGACGAGGCCGTGGCGCTTGCGGACGACATCGTGCCGACCGGCCTGCCCAGCGGACTGCCGTCGGAACTGCTCGCGCGTCGTCCCGACATCCGCGCCGCCGAGCAGATGCTGATCGGCGCCAATGCCAACATCGGCGCGGCGCGGGCCGCGTTCTTCCCGACGATTAGTCTCACAGGATCGGCGGGTACTGCCAGCGCCTCGCTCGATGGACTGTTCGATTCGGGCTCGCGGGCCTGGAGCTTCATGCCGCAAATCACACTGCCTATCTTCCGCGGCGGCGCGTTGCGCGCCAACCTGGACGTGGCTCAGGTACAAAAGAGGATCGAAATCGCCAACTACGAAAAGACTATCCAGGCGGCCTTTGCTGAGGTGTCCGATGGCTTAGCGGGCAAACGCACGCTCGATGAGCAGATCCATTCGGAGCAGCTACTGGTGACGGCCAGCCAGAAGGCCTACCAACTGGCCGAGCAGCGCTTCCAGGACGGAGTGGACGATAACCTTACATTACTCGACGCGCAGCGTACGCAGTATGGCTCGCAGCAGACCCTGGTGCGCACGCGCCTGACACGGCTGAACAACCTCATCCACCTTTACAAGGCGTTAGGCGGCGGCTGGGCCGAGCACACGGTCCAAACGGGCACCATCACACCGCAACCCTCCCAGTCGCCGGGATGAAGAGCGATGTGCATGGGGCTGCGTTGGCATGGTTGCCATCGAGACAATGGTAGTTCACTCGAAATCGAAACAGCCGGTTCGTAGCCTAGAAAAATTAGGTGCACGACTTATTAACGATCGCGCGTTTCACGGTTGGTCTTTAGGCTGGATTACCCGTCAGCGCTTTGATGGTCGGTATTCCCGCTTTCCTGGAAAAACTATGGCGATTGGACGCCGCCCAGCTGCTGGGGCAAGAATCGGCCACTGAACACTAACCGCGCTTGTCCCTGTCATTACTGTTTAACCAAATAACCGTTCGATTCAATATGACGCTGCTGGTTATGGGGCTGCTTTCAAGCTGGGCAGGGCTGCACTATGGGGTTGGCCCAAGCGGCCTGGCAGCCCTTGTGTTGGCCGGTGGCTTGCTCACCCTGAGCTTGTTTTACCTCGATGAGCTGCTGCCCGACGTGCTGGTATTGCCACTGCTGTGGCTGGGCTTGATCGTCAACAGCTTCGAGCTGTTTACAACCCTTCCCCATGCCCTTTGGAGAGCTGTGGGTGGTTACCTGATGCTGTGGGCCATTCATGTTGTTTCCAGGTTGATCACCGGTGATTACGTTATCGACCAGGGCGATCTGAAGCTTTTGGCCATGCTCGGCGCCTGGGGTGACTGGCACATCTTGCCAGTGACGTTGGTGCTATCGTCACTGGCATTTGCTGTGGTAGGAAACACGCTCCTTGCGTTGGGCAAAATAGAGCGTACAACGCTCATTCCTTTTGGTCCGTACCTGGCTGCTGCAGGTTGGCTCGCTTTACTCTATACGCCGGCGTGGGCCAGCGTTTAAATCGACTGGCTCGACACAATCAACATTTCATTCTTCGTACATGAGTGGCGGTTGCCGGCCGCGTGTGCATATAGTGCAAATATGGTGCAGAGCTAGTTATTTTTGTCAATCAACCAGTCTATAGCCGACGTCAGCATCACACCATCGACAGGACCTTCAAGTTTTAAAGACATACCTGTTTTGTTGTCTCTAATCAGCACGGTGGGTGTCGCTGTGACCCCAGACTTAAGGGCTTCTTCTGCCTGCCGGCTAATGCGTAGAGAAATCTGTTTGTTATTTGCAGCACAGGCCATGAGTGCCTGGTGACTAACGTCGTTGATGTCCAACTGACCAATAAAGCCTAGGCCGTTGCTATGGGTTCGCTCAAAGACCTGGTCGACGGCTTGCCAGAATGCCAGCGCGCCTCCCAACTCTCCCGCGCATTCAATGATTCTGGCTTCGTAAATGGCGGTCGAACCGTGGAAGTCCAGTGGCAGGTGATGCCACTGCAGGTTCACGCTTTTCTGCTGCTGTACCCAGCCTTTCAGAGCCGGTGTATAGATCTTGCAGTACGGACATTCCAGGTCAGCAAATTCAGTCACCGTCCAGCGAGCATTGGCCGGGCCGAACAGCCAAGGGCCAGTGCGTTGTGGTATTTGTGACTCCCTTTTAAGGAAGGCCAGGCTTGCGACCGATATGCTTGCCACAATTAAGCCTGAAATTGCCCATCGCCTACTAACACGCCTCACGTCTGAGTCTCTGCCGCGGATTTCGATGACAGAAGCGCTTGTTTGCGCAGGGCTTCAAGAAGGGCGTGTTCAGCGCTCTCGGGTTGTGGATGTTGGCGAAGCCAGTTGGCCAACACCGTTTGAAGCTGGTACTCGATGTCACGACGGTCTACTGCACGTATCAAAACCTGTTGCAGTTCCTCTATAAGGACGGGGGCACAAACCTCCAAAGTCTGCAAAGCATCCTCACCGGGCTTTTCAAGCAACTGGGTCAGACTCCCAATCAGGTTCTGGGTCAAAGAGTTCAGTGTTCTCATACGTGGCGCTCCAAGGCCATGACTTGCTCGGGAAAAGTGATGATGTGAGGTTCGATACCGCGATAGCGGTCTAGCGTTGCGGCAACTTCAATGGCCGCGTCGAGCTCGTTGCAGCCTGTGGCTTGCATGATGTCGTAGCGTTGTTTCTTCTCTTCCGGTTCCGTCATTGCCAGGGCCAGGTACAAACTAGGTGGTACCACCCGGAACAACATTTCCATGCTTTTGGATAGCACTACGCCCTCGGTAAACTTCCCGCTTTCCTTGCGTGCGGACAGCATCATCGACTTCTGAGCTGGGGTCAGTTCACGAAAGCGTGCAATCTTCTCCACCTCATCAGGCGGCATATTCAAGCAGATCCACCACTCAATCATGTTGAGTAGGGCCGATGCCTCTGGTGGCACGTCGTCAACGTTTTGAGTGGCCATCCAGAACCAGGCTCCCAGCTTTCGCCACATTTTGGTGATCTTGACGGAGTAGGGTGACAGCAGTGGAACCTTCAACTGGATGTGGCCTTCGTCAGTGAAGAAGATCAGGGGGCGGCCTTTGAATTGATCCCGCTCTGCGATGTTGTTGACCGTGTTGAGCAGCGAAATGTAGGCGATGGCCATCTGTGCGCTGTAGCCTTCTCGGGCATAGGTAGCCAGGTCCACAATGGTGATGTCCGCTTCGGGCCATGGCGTACCTGGGCGGTTGAACATGTCGCCTTCAGTGCCCATGCAGAACATGGACAATGCTTCCGCCATCTCCAGGAAGCGTGAGCTTCGAGCAGCCGGTATACCCGGTTCATGCCCCATCTCTCGCAGTGCCTCACGGATGTCTTCAGGGAGAACGATGCGTTGTTCCGCTACACATTTCTGTGCCGCATTGAGAATGCACTGGCGAATGGCGCTGCGATCTGCTCGTGTAAGACGCGCATCTTCTTTGTCCTCCCCGCCAGTGATCATCAGCCTGGCTGTAATTTCCATTTCACCCAGAATGTCGCGTTGTTCGTCTTCGGTTTGGCTTGCCAGGTGTTCGTCCGAGGCCTCGAGGTCATCAGCCTTGAGCGTTTTGACGTTTGCGGTCGGCTCAATCAATTTTTCAGCATCGGCGAAGGGGGCTAAGCTAACCCCTGATCCAGGTGCGAGCCGGACCCGGTTAACCGTCAATCCGAGCTTCTTGGCAAAGTCTCCCAGCAGTCCAAAACTGTTGCCGGCCTCAACGATGAAAAGGCGCGGCCGATAGATGGCGACGATCTGACTAAGGATGTTCGTTGCGCTGGCCGACTTTCCTGAACCCGTAGGACCGAAGATGAACAGGTGCGCGTTCATCTGGCGGTCCAGCTTGTTCAGCGGATCGAAGGTGATCGGCGCTCCCCCACGATTAAACAGCGTGATGCCTGGGTGCCCGGTTCCGGTCGACCGTCCCCAGATGGGAGCCAGGTTTGCAATGTGTTGAGCGAACATGAGTTGCGCGTACCACTCCAGTGCTTTGCGCTCATTGGGATCAAAGTTGCCGGGCAACCATCTGAGGTATGAGTTTAAGGGGGCGACCTCATCGCGGGGCTCCACGGGCTCCATACCCGCTCCCAGCAAGGCACTGCTCAGTTGCAAACTGCGTTCCTGCAACTCCAAGTCGTCTTTGCCGCGTAGGTAAAACGCTACGCTGCCCCGGTACAGCTTGTGCTTGCGGCCAAGCAACTGGCGGGCGACAGCAACGTCTTCGCGGGTCAGGATCGACGCTTGGGTGTCACCAACCGCCTTGCGTGAAAGCTGCTCCAGGTGGCCTTCAAGTATGTCCTGCGGAGTGATCACGAGGGTGATACAGAGAATGGTGTCCTCCGGCATTTTGTCGAACAGCGCGTTGAGCGCATCACCCCCCTTGCGTGTTTCGCCGGTCAGGTGGCCCGTCTTGGGCGCTTCCCGCAGACGATCGAGCATCACCACGCGGTGGGGCAGACCGTCGAAGTACCACAAACCTTTCTCAGTGTCCGACAGCGGTTCGCGGTAACACAGGTTTTGCGAAAAGTCGGTCCCGCTGGCCAGCGGCAACTCGCCTTCCTCTGTTGCCGGCACCTGCTTGCAAACCACCTCATAGAAACGGCGGATATCAGCGTCAGCAGGGCCGAGATGGTCAGGCCGTGGATTGAACCAGTGAATCAGCCAGTGTCGGATAGCATGGCCATCCATGCGATGGGTTTTAATACCGGCGTTCGCCAACCCGCCTACCAAGCGATCACAGATGATTTTTAGGTACGGGGCAGGTGCTTGGCCGCGCACGTCAGCTTGAGCCCCCTGAGTACGTCGGTAGACGACAATGCGGACACGGCGTTGCTGGCCCCTCCAAGGCAGTTGGCTGACCTTGGTGTCTTCAAACAGCCCACCTGGCTTGGAAATGGCTTCCAGGTGCTGCTTGATCAGCTTCAAGTAAAGCTCGGTGAAGTCACTGCCCTGTGCCCGGGGTTGAATGTAGTCGTGCAATTGCTGCAGGTAATTGTCCCAACTGGTTTCGTCCTGAGCGTACAACTGCACGACCCATGGGGAGGTTTCCAGCTCATCGAAAGAGTCTTGCAGAGCGTTTTCCAGGGCATCCCGAGCTTTGCGCAACCAGTCGGGATCTCGACCTTCGGTGCCGATCGGTGTCAGCTCGAAGAACGCGGCACGAGACACGCCGTCTTCCAGCAGCATGGCTTTTTCCGCCGGCAGATAGTCCACCCACGGCAGAAGATCCACGAAAGAGGGGTTCACGTCGTACATGCGGTCTACGTCAGCGGTAGTCGCTGGTTTTTTCTTTGGGTTGCGCCAATCACTCGGCGAGGGAATGCCCATGGCAGCCAGGCGTGCGAAGTAGCGTTCGGTCGCTGCCTCCAAAGATTCAGTGGCTGATGCCTTCACGTCGACATGCTCGCTAGCATTCACTGCGAGCTCCGGCTCGACTCGGTCTGAGCCACGTCGTGTTCTAAACCGCTCAAAAAACCTCATTAATAGGCCTCCGTGCGTTCGCCAGGCATGGCGTATTGCACGCGCTGGTACAACGGGAACACTGTGGTGTAGCCCGGGATTGGGGCTGGATCAGAGCCCGCCAGATGGGGAAAGACATACATGACAAGGTCCGGATTGGGTAGACGCTTAAACTGGCTGTAGATCTCGTTTTGGGCTGTGCGGGTGAATTTGGCGTTGTCTGTTTCAACCGTCTCCAGAGGTCGCCGGAGGTTTTGGCGCGCATCGAGCAACTGGCGGCTACTCGTGCTATTTCCTGAACCACTGGCACCTTGATTCCAAACGTCCATCATCGTGCTGTCGCCATGGGGGAGCAGCTCGTCCTTGCTGGTGGAGCAGCCAGTCCCGAGCATTGCGATCACCAGGTAGGTTCCGATTTTTAAAGAATGATTAGTCAAGCGCAGTCGAAGCATGACGGGCTCCTGAGCGATAGTTGACCTTGCGGCCTTGGAGTTCGTAATCGATGGTCAGCTGCTGGTCCAGGTGAACGGCAACTTTCGCCCCGGGCTGCACGTACACTGCCGCGAAGGCTTGCCCGTAGAGCTTGTTCACCCAACTGGACACATCATTGACGCCTTGGCCGATGATCTTGCCCATGGCGTCACTGCCTGAGCCGCCAACTGAACCGATGGTCCCGGACTGCGGATTTATAAATGAACTGCTGTTTCCATCCGATTTGATTAGGGAGGCGGCGCCGGCGCCGGCCGCAGTAATCAGTACCTGGGAACCGATGTATTGCGAGGCGTTGCTTTTACGATCGCCACTGATGCACGGAATACCGTAGGCATCGCTGATCCAGCCCAGGCCTCCCTGTATGGTGTTCTGGTTGCCATTGTTCTGGTTATTGCTGTTCTGACTGCCATTCGTTTCTTCTTGTGGCTGTGGCAGCGTCCGTACCGTGCCGTCATTGAAGACAAAGGTCAGGCTTTTGATCTGCCCGCGTACGCAAGATAGAGTCCAGTCGCCGGATGCTGTGCCGCTGGCCACGGCGCCGGCAACGTCGGGCAAGTCGATGCCGTTGGCGGTGAGATTGTCCGGCCCTATCAGCACTTTGAAGGGGTACGGGTCGTTGACAGTGCCGTCGATGGGTACCCGGCCGATCAGCGCGGACATGGCCACCGAACCCATCAATGTGGAGTTCTGTGGCAGCGTATAGACCTTGCGTACCTGTTTGCGGGCCTCCTGTGGCGAGATCTCACTCGCAACGTTTTGAGCGCCCGTACGAAGAGCATTTTGCCCACGGTCTACTGACTCGCCGAATGAGGTGGGGAAGTTGAATCCCGAGGCGGTTTGATTGGAACCGGCCGCGATGGGCTTTCCATTGATATCGATAGCGGTTGCGTCCTGCGGCTCGATCCAGACGACATCCGGTCCAGGCGCGCCTTTGAAGTCTTGTCCGTCCCCTGGCTGAATGCCAAAGCCGATCGGCAAATCAGCGTTCGATGAGCCTGCGTTCGCAGCTTTGCTGCTCAGTGTGTTGTATTGCTGCTGCAGCGTATCCAGGATGGTCTGGCTCTGTTGTTGTGATTCCTGTTTCATTGTTTGCTGGGCGTTTTGCAGCTTGCTGTCAACGTTGTCGTTGATCGACTGCAGGCGTCTTTGCAACTCCTGGTTTTGTTGCTTTAGCTCATCATTGTTCTTCAACGCATTGGAGACCTGGTCTTTGAGCTGTCTGCTTTCCACGACGATGGTGCGCAGCGTGTCGCCGGGGGGATCTCCGTCAACGCCAAGCTTTTTGGCTTCACCTGTACTGAGCACGAGTGCTTCTGGAGCCTGAGCCTGTTTCTCAGAACTGTCCTTACTGAACAGTTTGACCACCATGAATAACGCCAGGATCGCGAAAGGAATGACCAGGAATTTGACCAGGGGATTACTCTTCACGGCGACCTCCTTTCGGATCAATCTGGCTGACGGCCGCCGGCAGTAACGATTCGGACAAGCCATGGCCGCGTGTCACCAGATAGACCGTTGTGGTGTCACTTGCATCACCCTTGGTGCCGAGGTAAGGGTGCTGAAAGGTTGCCGTGATGAAGTCTCCCATCAGATCCCGAGGATCCAGTGCAAGGTGCTGAGTGCTGGTGTTGCGCAGTTTCACTGCCGTCACCCAGTAGTCGTCTAACCGCCATGCTCCTAAAGCAGAGGCGTCGACCGGCAACGTCGGCAGCAACGTGGTGAGGTTCAGACCCCGCTTAAGATTGACCTGGGCGATACCGTCCACAGGCTCCACGGTGCGTAAGGGGGCGTACAGCATCTGCGCGGCATAACGTGTCAGTACCACCGGCATTGGGGTTTCACGGCTAGGTGACGGCTGATCCTCGTCTTGAACGTTGGGCTCCGACGTGGGGGCCGGAGCGCGGCTGCTAGTCGGCTTTGAGCTGGCCTGCCCGTAACGAGGCGAGGGACCTTCACCGGCAACAATTTTTGCAGGCTCGGGCGCGGCCTGATTTGGTTTACCTTCTGTAGCGATGATGTCCACCAACATGATTTCGCCACTGCTCATATTTTGCAGCTGCAGGCGAGTCGGAGGTATGGGTTCTTTGGCCAGGAGGTACAGAGCGCCACCGGTGCTCTGTACACGCAGCTTATCAACCAAATTCCGGGGCAGACCCACTCGAACATTTTGGTCGACAAAAACAATGCGTTCCTGGCCGACGATCATAGGCAGTGCCAGTGGAATTCGGTCCCAGCGTAAAATCTCTACGGCGTTGGCCATGCCGAAGAAATTGAGCATGAGCAATCCGACAATCAGCAGCCGACGCATCATCATTTGCCTCCCGACCGGGCAGGTTCTGCGGAGACTTCGATGCGCTGAGGGTTACTGCTGTAGCAGTCCCAGGCGAGTCCAAAAGGATTCTTCTCGGGATCAATGTCTGATCGGATGATGTGCAGCGGGTAGCGCGCTAGTGCGCGTTTCACGCGTTCTCCGCCGTAGTGCTCGTCAGCGGTGATGTCCAAGTTGACCGTCCAGTCGTTGATGCTGTGCTGCTCAATATGCTGTTCTGATTTATCGTCAATTCCTCGGCCTGGAATCTCGAATACACCGCGCTCGCGTTTGCGCAACTCCCCACTGTTGCGGCGCAGTTCGAAGTCTTTTTGCAGATAGGCTTTGCAACTGGGCGTCAGGTAGCCACCCAAACGGGCGATGTTGTCTTCGTAGTCGGTTTCCCCGTCGACGGGCCAACGATTCATTTGCTGGAAAATATAGAGGCCAAAGGCATACACAGACTCTGGTGGGACGTCCCACCACTGACGTGTGCTGCCCGACCGCAGATCTGGCGGTACATGGATAGTCAAATCACGCGGTGCGCTCTGCCAGCCATAGGCCATGTACAGCCCCAGGGCGATCAGCAGGCCAATGACCAGGCGCAGGCTGTTGATATGGGACAGTTGGGCGTCCACTTTTTTTCGATAAGTCATTGAGCCCCCGTTCTACGGCAGGTCCACGCACCTGTGCGTGTGATCAGGTGGGCCTTGTTCCAGGTAGGAAGATATCGAGCAACGCTCAGTTGCATCTGGCGGTAGAGCCAGGTGTCCGGTCGGCCGCGTTTCCAACGCCTTAAAAAGCGGCTCGCAAGAGTCAGCCCAAGGATCGCGAAGAGCATGGCGGTGGCGATAATCAGCGCCCAGATATGGGTCAAAATTGCTGCCAGAATCCCAATTACCAATCCTGAGCCGGCACTGATCGCTAGGGTTGCCCACATTTCATCGGCAGTGAGGCCGCCCATGATGACCGGCTGATTGTTCAGCCGCACCGGTAGGAAAATTAGCGTCCCATCGTCAGAGAGTTCTGTCATGGCCAAGGCTCTTTAAAGAATGGTAGTTGCCCTGGTGATCAGAAAGATGGCGACACCCAAGATAGCCACACCGACAGCGGCCGTTGCTCCAAGATCAGCCCATTTCTTCTTGCCGTGTTGGATCTCGTGGTAAACGCCGAAGGCGTGCCACGCTACCCCGATGAAAATGACGGCGCAGACGATCAGACCTATCAGCGACATGCCGTCAAAGGCGTAGTTCTGCATGGTTTGCATCAGGTTAGACCCCTCACCTCGAGTCGGAGGCTGTGACTGGGGGAGGGCAGCCATGGACAGTTGTGGAAGAGCAAGCATGCCGATCAGCATGTAGCGTGTTTGTGAAAGCAAATTCATGGTGAGTCTCCAATACGATCAACTGAGTACAAAGGTGGTGAGGATCATGCAAAGCAGCAGGATGCGAACCAAAGAGGTCGAAGCAATCGTCCGGTCAAGGTTGCCGGTGGCCCATCCTCGGTAGCAGCTCCAGACGGCCCAGGCCCCCCACACGAACGTGATAGCCACGGCCACGCCGACGAAAAATAGGTAGCTCGACGAAGCCGGGAAACCACTCGCCGCTTGAAAGGCGGACGCCTGAGCGCCGTTCATGCTCATGGCTTGCGACCTTCGGTGGTGTATTGGCCCGAAAGCTCGGCTGGATCCCGAGGTTGGGCTCGGCTTGGCGTCAGGTAGCCCTCCAAGCCATGGCGGATTCGGGCGATGTCACCCGCCAAGCGCTGGTAATCGAAGAAGTATCGTTTGCCCGGCTCGTCTGCTACTTGAGCGCTACGACGTGCGGTGTCTTCCAAGGCATTCAACTGGCGGATCATGACGTCCAGGTTGGCCTGTTCGGAGGCAGAAGCCGCTACCGCTTGGGAGGTAGACAGGCTGATCCCGAAAAGCGAGATCAGTCCTGTCAGTACAAGTCGGCAAGTAAGTTCGGGGAGGCGCAGGGTCTGGATCACGGCTGGGCTCAAGTCATTCCTGTTGCCGTCAGCTTGCCGTGATCGATCTAGAGTCGCCGCAAGAAAACCATATCCCGCGCTGTTAGGATTTCTTCGTGCGGTAACTGCACCCTCAGTCTCTGTGGATCGAGCGTTTGAAGAAAAGAAGATAGCCGGTTGGCAAAGCAATACCGTAGGCCCAGCCTTGGGCATTTTGATTGCCAATCTGGACTTCGCCCCTGACTACGGGTTGAACGCTGATCAGTTCCCAGCCCTCTTGGCCTAGCTGAGCAAGGCGCTGCTGACGTTCCGGATCCTGCAGGAAACCTAGAATGTCAGGATCGGTAGATGGCTCTTCGGACTTGAACATCAAGAGCTTTTTGGTTCGGACGAGATAGTGCAGCGGGGCGAATTCGGTATGGTATTCAAATGCCTGGCGATTCATGGCGACATCCTTCATGTGTGGAGCTGCCAGGTTTTCAGTATTGAGGATGTGCAATCAACCGGAAATGGTCTGCCACTAGGCTTGTGATTTCTGATGTTGTGCTGGAGAGGTCCGAGCATCCACGTAACGCTGCATGATGGATAACACCATCGAATTTAATGCCAGTATCTTCATTGCCCGCGTCACGGCCACATACAGCAAATTCAGTTCATCGTCTTTACGACCCTGATCGATATCGGGGGACAGAGGGTCAGCGCTAAAGTCGTCATACAGGCTGACAAAGTCCCACTCTAACCCCTTGGCTTTATGTCCTGTCGTCAGTGTGATCGTGGCATCCAACTCGTTGTCTACTGAGCGAGAGCGTAGTGTCTGGATGCGCTGAGGCAGATCGGGATAGGCAGCGATGATCTTGATCGATCGCAGCATCTCCGAGTCTTGGCTCACCTCGGCAATTTCAACGTATTGCGAGAAGTCCCGGTAATCGCGCAGCAACTTACGGTTTTGCAAGAATTGGTTTTGGTTGCGGCTGAACAGATACAAGTCTTCCAGGTCGCGCAATGAATAACTGTCGATGCCACCTACCCAATAGATCTTAGGCTGGCTCGCCACCAAGCTAAGTGCGTTCTCTATGACGCCGGTAACTGTGCGATGGATGTACGTGCGATGTGGTAGGTCTTCAGGAAGCGCACGTTTAACCTGGGTTTTGGGGCCTAACCCCTGCAGCTTTCGAGTTTCACCCTTGTAAAAAAGGATGATGTTGGCCACGTGCGCGACCGCTGGACCGAAGCGAAAGCTCTGGGTCAGGTAGTGACGCTCTGCATCGGCCATCCAATCGCTGTTGAGAGCATCTTCGGCACCACGGAAACGGTAAATCTGCTGGTGAGGGTCGCCGACTGTTACTTTGCAGATGCGCTGTATCCTTACCAAGTCAGCAATTACCGGGTTCACGTCTTGACCTTCATCGAGCAGAATCGCCTTAAATCGCTGGCTCAGGTCAGGTTTACTCAACTGATACAGCTTTAAATATCCATCGTGGGTGATCGACATTCCCGTGTCTTGGAGGTCGATCATCCGGTTCCAGATCGCTCTCGCAACAGCCAGCGCATTGTCCAGAAATCGTTCCTGCGCGCTGGTGAGCATTCGTTGTCCCTGAAACCTTGGAAAGTGTCCACGGCCGAGCTCGTTATCGGCGCTGGCCATGAAGTTGTTCAGCGTGCTCAGCACATCTCGTACCAGCTCCCAGTCCTGGGTATTGATGGCCCTGGCGATATCGGTAAGGCGTAAGTTATTGGTCTGTTTGGCGGCGTACTGGCTGCCATAGACCGCATAGGCCAGGCCATGCGCCGTCTTGCAGACCACATTGCGAGGAAAGCGCCCTTTGGCCGCGAGTTCGACGGGTTTGTTGTAGCAGAGATAAAGCATTTTTACCGAGGCGTGGTGGGTGGCATAACCAACCAGTGTGGTGGTTTTGCCTGTGCCGGCGAAGGCTTGGACCAATAGCTTCTCTGCCGTTGAATGGACGATGGGCTGCTGTTCTTGTGTCCACTGCATGGGCAGCTCCTAAAGGTATTTTTTGAAACTGGAGACAGTGATGTAAACCGATACGCCCAATAACAACGCGCACGGCAGCAAAATAAGCAGGGGGCTGACGCTGATTGGGATAGCCAGGTAAATCGTCCAGGGAACGATGGCCAGCGGAATGATTGTTCCGCGTGCTTTGTGATACAGGTAGCTCGACTCCCGGCCAGATCCGAACTTGCGCAGATCACGTCGCACCAGGCCATCCACCAGGCCCGTAAACGCCGCCAGTGCAAACAGTGGGATTGTCAGTGTCAGGATGACCATTCGTACGCAAAAGGTGAGCACGGTGTAAAGCGTGGCCAAGCCGTAATCCTGGAACTTGATCATGACCCGACCGAGTTCGTAGCGCAGGTCGAACATGCCGGCGTGCTGCGGCGACGAGGAGCGAGCGTATTGGGTCAATGTGTGAACGCTGTCCTGCAGGCCGCTTTTTACCATCAGCCATTCATAGGTTGTTTTGACCAGCCAGGTCGCGGTGCGCCCGGGCTCTTTGATGACAATGCTGTGTAACAAATCTTGGGACAGCCAGCCCAACTCATGCTCAAACATCTGCTGGGCGTGCCTCCATCCAGCATCCGGCCAGAACACGTACATGCACAGCCACTCGACGAGAATGGCGCCCAGCAGTGAGCCGAACATCACCCCCAGAAAATGGAAAGGAGCTGAGATCACCATGCCCAGAAAGGATTTTTGCCCTTCCTGCTGTTGCTGGGCTTTTTCCGCGATATCGGCCATCGCTTTGCTCCTTTACGCTAAGCGACTTTGTCGTCGTTGGCCATCAGGCGGAAATCGTCGACCAGGTCTTCGGGTAGCGATTCGCTTAGTGACTGATACCCCGGCGCTTGCCACCATTCGCTGTTCGTTCCTGATCCTTTACGCATCCCTTCAACCAGGGCCTGCAGATCCTTGGGCATCACCTCGTCGGGATCACTTGCCGGCAGCGGCATACGGATTTTCCACAGGTTGCCGCCTTCGATCAGGGCAAAGCATTGCCCCTTGGGCAGAGCAACAACATGCGCCGGCTCGATCATTGGCACGCTGACGCTTTGGATCTGGTCGTGGGTGTTGGAGGTGAAGGCCGTCTTACCGTTGATTGCGTCATTGGCGCTGCTGGCCGGTGTGCTGGTAAACACTTGAACCTTAGGTAATTGATTGGTCAGCAGCTCGGCAGTGGCGGTCTCGCGCACACGCAGCATAAACAGGTTGTTGAAGTTACCGATGACCTGGCCAGCTTTTGCCCGGTTACCGATCTTCGCTTCAATGTCGCTCATGGTCTGGGTATAGGCGGTGACTTGCATGCCGGCGCCACCGCCTTTGTTGATCATTGGTATAAATTCTTCACCCATCAGTTCGTTAAACTCATCAGCATGCACGTTAATCGCTACCTTGGCGCCGGAGGCACCGGGCAAGCCGTCGTCGATACCGAACTTGTAGATGTGACCTGCGACTGACACCAGGTCGCTGAACATGGAGTTCCCAACGGCCGCAGCCACTTCGGTATCCGACAATGCATCCAGTCCCACGTAGACCACCGCTCGTTTTCGGATGACCTGCATCCAGTCGAAGATGGGCCGCGGATCCTCAAGGTCCGTGTAGTCAGGCGATAGCAGCTCAGCAATGCGTCCTGTGGTCAGCTTCTCCAGCAGCGGCAGCAGGCTGGCAACGATCTTGTCGAAGTAGGTTTTGTCATAGCGCACTGCTGATCGCAGCCCCTCCATCACAGGGTCGGAGATACGCTTATGAGTAAGGTACTGGTCCAAAGCCACCACACGCAGTGGACGGTCCTTCATGGCGAAACTGAGATTCTTGCGATCGATCTTGCCCTCAATTTCGACGATGGTCTGCCAGGCTTTAGGGTCATGTTCGGCAAAGTGTTTCTGTGCATACTCGATGAAAAGCGCATCGATGTTGGTCACGTGCTTGAGGATCTGCTCGTAGTCTGGCCGACGGCCGAGGGCCACTAAGGCACGTGCGATGATGTTGACGAACCGCCAGGCGAACTCACGGAACGCTGCTGAGTTGCCCTCTCCAGATAGCTGGCCAGCAATTCGGGTAGCCACCTCTGAAATACGGCCAAAGCGGCCTACGGCGTTGTAACGTGCGGAGTAGTCAGGCCAACCCAGGTGGAACACATAGAATTCGTCCAGTCGGCCGGCTCGCTTGCATTCGATGTACATGCGTTTGAGAAGGTCGGCATCGCCTTTGGGATCGAAGACAATCACCACCTCGCGATCAAGGTTCATCTCTTCATGGTGTGCCATGCTGCGCTGGCTTCGATGTACAGGCTGGACGCGTCGACCCATCTGAACACGGCGTCGAGACCGTCTACGGGTTCGTCTGATGTCTTGGGTGATAAACAGTTCCGCCAGGCGGGTTTTACCCACCCGCGTAGTGCCCATCACCAAGGAGTGTCCTACGCGCTCCCCCAACGGCAAGCTGGCGTCACCTTCGTTCGGTTCAATACCGTGCAAGCGCGGTAAACCTCCAACAGGTGGAAGTGGACGTGCTGGGTTGATCGCAACATCCCAAGATGTGGCTTTGGCAATTAATTTGAGCGGGAAGGGAGCGAACTCCAGCCGCTCCTCGATGCGCCGTGCCAGGGAATAGATCGAGGTTGGCTCAACATACTCGGCGTATTTGGGCAGATAGGTATCCATCAACCGTTGGGTGTGTTTCTGAGTCCAGCGAAAGCCTTTACCAATGAACAGCCGCTCATTGCTAACAGGAATGTCTTTACTGGTCATGGTGTAGTGGGGGAGACGCCGAATATTGCGTCGATACCGCAATACAACCAACGCCTGTCTCAGGCGCACATATCCAAGAGTCAAAAAGCCAAAGGCGGAAACCGCTCCAAATAAGGGAGTCAGTGCAAAGGCCCAGGGCGCGAAAATACAGAGCAGTGCTGCAGCGGCGCAGACACAGACCGTGTAAAGCTCGACGGCAGGACGGAGCAATGCCTCAATGGTGAAAGAACCGGCCATGGTTGGAGCCTTCTATCGCTAAGTGGTTTTCAATGGGAACTGTTCGTCCAGCTCCTGGCTTACTTGTGATATCTCGTGTGAAGCCAATTGATCAGCTAATTTCAAGCGCATTGCGATGGCATCACCTTGTTCTGTGGAGGTCACTCGACCGCCATACAGCCAGACCACATACCTCACTTGCTCCAAGATGAGCTGGCACGTTCGCGGGTCTTCCGGTTGTCTGATCACCACGGTGAGTGACTGCGGTGGTGGCATCCTTGCCTCCTATTGCTGAATGGCTGTGGCAGTAATGAGCAGCGGGTAGTGCTTGATTCCAAGACGTTGCGCCAGATCATTCGAGGGGGCTGGGACCATCTGAAGGCCATCCGCCCAACGCTGCACCTCGGCAAAGCGTTCGGCGTTGGCTACATTCACTACGATCCCGACTGCGTGTAGTTGCTGCAGTTGGTCGCGGCGTTGCGAAAGCCAGGCTTTTGACATTGCGTCGTCGCCAATCAGGAATAGGGGCTGCAAGCCTGGTGCATTGATCACCCGGCCTTGTAGTTCTCCAGGTGTCAGTTGGTCTGAGCGCACTGGAAACGAGCCTTGACCGCGCACGCCAATGTTTTCTAACGGTGCTGACTGGCCGGTAGGTTCTGGTACCAGGTCTTGGTAGTAGGGAAGGGCGGAAATGCCGCCATGGTCTTCAACCACAATCAGTGAGCTGGCATTCGCCACAATGGGCGATATCGAACACAGCAACAGCATTAAGCTCAAAAGTCTTTTCATGGGTTGTTCGCCATCAGGTTGATGCCGGTTACGCGGCTAAGGTGTTTGGCAAAGGCACGTCGGTAGCGTGCGGCAGGTTCACCACCAGCCGGTCGGTGGTACCGGCCGGCGGCCGTGATCCAGTCACCGCCCTTCGCCTTTTGCTCAGCCAGGATCTGGGCGGTAACCGAGAGGTTCTTGTAGGGATCCAAACCTTCGCAGGGAGAGCTGTAACGGTGACCATTGGCACCTATGTTGGTTTGACCTAGACCAACATCGACCCGACTGGGGCCTGCGGTTTGAAGCGCAATCATCAACGCCCTGCACGCATCGCTTCGGGTCGCAAACCGGTAGCCGGCGCCGGCGACATTCAATGTCCAAGGCCAGGGCACTATTTGGCCGCGTAGTCGCGTGCCGCTCTCTTGCAGCGCGACGGAATAGAGCACCTCGGACGGAACGCCGGCAGGCAAGGCAATCAATTGATAGGCCGGAGGAGGGACCTCAGCGCTGTTGGCCAGCGCCGCGCCCAACATAAAACAGCCTGCCAACACGGCGCGTACTACTGTCGCTGCCATTGCCCATTCACCTCGCGCACTACAGCAGGAAGCTCGCCGCCGAGCCCAAGGCCGAGCCAGCGGCCGGCATCGTGATTCAGTGTTATCTGGCGGCTGCGTACGCTGGTTGGTTCGATGCCAGCCAGGATTGCCCAGCGGCGGATGGTCTCGTCGTCTCCTTGGCTGCCCACGAAGTACAGATCGAAGGGTTGTTTCTGAGCCTGGAGGTCTTTCACCCGGGCAATACAGCTGGTGCAACTGTCTTGAACAAAAACGGCTAATCGACCTGAGCCTTTGAGAGCAGTTGTCGCGCCGGGGGTTCTAGGAGACAGCGGCTCTGATGAAATTTGAATGACTTTTTCGTTGGGGTATAGGCGAGCGAAGGCTTGGTCATAGGCCTTTTGATAAGCCAGTTCCTTGTCGATACGTTGCCGTTCAGCTTGCACCTGCAGTTCCGCGTAACGCCGGCGTTCTTCCGCTGATTTAGCTTCGATACCCAGTGCAGTCAGAGGATCCAGTCCTGGTGAATAGATGCCCCGGGGACCTTCCATGACGGTGCGATAGCGACTCCACTCTTGGGGTGTTAATCCCCACTCGCGGGCCAGTTCTGCCTGGCTGGCCCCTTGGGAAGAGTTCTGGGTTTCGCTGTTCTGCGTGCTGGTAATGGACGTTGTTGGCCCTGGAGCAGCTGAGCAACCATAAGCCATCACAATGGCTGCCAGACCAATAATCAACGAGGCGTTTGTAGCGTTCATTTTCTTTGAGAGTGTGAGAAGGCCAAACATAAAGGAGGTCCTATTGCGCGACGGTTATGGTTTGCGGCGTTCCGGCCACCTCGAATCGTGCGGATTTGCCGTCCAGAGCGTTTAGGCGCCAGGCCGTACCCGCCACGGCATCACCCGGTCGGATGAGGTAGATCTGGTTTAACTGCGTGCTGCCAGGCGGTGCTACGGACAAAAAACGTTCACCACCCCGGTATTCAATACCGACGATGGTGAAGGGCGGCGCTTGCGGTGTGATAGCGCTGGTACTGGGCTTCTGAGCGGGACGAGGCTTGCGTACAACAGCTTTGGGCTTAGACGGTGGGGCTGAAGGTTGCTTGATCTGGGCTTGGTTTAATTCGTGAACACGGCTATCGAGCGTTTCGACATTTGCCTTGAGCACCACCAATTCACCAGAAGACGCGACATTACGAGAGAGATCTTGCACTGATTCGGTTGCTTGTTTCGCATAGGCTTGTGCGGCATCGATCCGATTTGACAGTGCTTGTTGTCCGGAGCGGAAGTCATCGTTGCTGACCCACTGCTTGCCATCCACAGTGTCCAACCGTTCGTCGACTTTGCTCAGGCGTGTCAGCATTGCATCCAGGGATTCTTTATCAGCAGTCGTAGACATGCTGATCCTGAGTAGGGACAGCTGATGATGTTCATAGACCAGCATGCCTGTCAGGGCGACGAGGCAGAGGCTGAGTATGACAGTGGTTCGGGTAGGGCGTGGTAGGTTCATGGGCGTCCTCGCGCATAAGCGAAGACACCCTCTCAAACCGGCTATTGGGGTGCAGCAGGAAATAGGTTTTCCAGACTGCTTTGTTTTTAGGGCATGCCGTTGTGAACGGTTTGCCTACGGACAGCTAGGTTGCACCGCAGTGACGGACACCTACTTTGCGATATTTCTGAACAAACCCTTTAACTGTAGATTTCCCGAGTCAACCAAGTGGTTGTCATCATAGTACAAAGCCACTCCATTTTTAGATCCCATGCATTGCCCATTTGGGCAAAGGTAAGGAGTCGGATCAATAACTGTAGCGTTACACTGTTTAGCAGCAGCGTCTATTGCATTGTTGGCGTCGTAATTCCGCTTCTGATAGCTCAGAAGAGAAATCGAGATATCTGATTCATGTTGAAAAATACGCTTATGCAAATTTAATCCTTTATAAACGCTAAAAGGCATTTCAGGGATAGGTCTAACGATATATATAGGGTGATTTTTAGCGATAGAGCAAACAGTTTTGGCATATTCTGAAGTGTATGCATTGATAAATTTCTGACCTTGAAGATGCTCTTGTCCTGTTATATAGGTGCGATAGCTATTTCCACGGCTTGTGTCCAAATACATCGCTGCCCGGCTAAATAGGATAACGGGAATGCCCTGGTAGGATTTAGCCAGTGTATCCAACTTTTCACGCATAAAACCATGGCATTTATCGGTTAGCTCTTTGTCATGCATCTCAAAGTTTTGCAGTATCGGGCAGCCACCACGAGCCCAAGACAAAGCCGCTTGTTTATTCTCCATTTGCACTGCTGCTGCAGTTGATTCTGCGTGACTGTCACCGAACAATATGACAGATACTTCTCCAGAGCCAAGCTTGCAATCAGAAGCACCATAAGGGTTGGGGTGGCATTCTCGATCATAAAGCTTGCTTGTGTATTCAGGTCGACCTAAATCGACGTAAGCAAACCTTACTTCAGGATGATCTTTAACTACTGAGGAGGCAATGGCAGATATACCAACCATGACCACAACTAGACATATGTATTGTATTGCGGCTTTGCGTGAAGATGTTTTTTTGTTTGTTTTCGACTCAACGAAGTAAAAGGATAGGGTCCCCATTACAAAAGAGAGAATTATCGCGCCTACCACATGGGGTAAGCTATTTAATAAGCCACAGGTATATAGGAATA
Source organism: Pseudomonas sp. CFSAN084952 (assembly GCF_009648855.1). NCBI lineage: Bacteria > Pseudomonadati > Pseudomonadota > Gammaproteobacteria > Pseudomonadales > Pseudomonadaceae > Pseudomonas > Pseudomonas sp. CFSAN084952. The sequence goes on from NZ_CP045767.1 coordinate 102,752, forward strand.
CAACTAGTGGCCAATGCCATAGGTACACAGAGTATGAAACTGTGCCTGTAAATTGTAATGCTCGATTATTGCCAAAAAACGATTGCGAATTAGCTGAAATTACAAGGGCTGCTCCGAGAACAGGAACCAAGGCTAGATAACCCGGCCATGGGTCTTGCTCAGTGAAGCAGAAAATACTCATGAGAATAGCTGCTAGGCCAAGGCCCTCACACGCATATCCGAGTCGTCTACTGAAGTGAAGCGGGTACAAAAATACCAAACCGCCGACGATTAGCTCCCAAGCACGGGTAGGCAGCATATAGAACGCGAAGACCGGATCAGTATTCGAAAGATAGATCGAAGTTGCCAATGAAGCTATAGCGAGAAAAATCAAAGATATTTTGGTTTTTTGAGTGTCAAATAACTTGTGAAGGCCCATTAAAATCAGTGGGTAAACGAGGTAGAATTGCCATTCGACAGATAACGACCAGGTGTGCAGTAGCCAGTTTTCGTGCAGTGGTGCATCAAAGTAGTTCCCAGTTTTGGCGTACATAAAGTTTGAGCTGAAGAAAAGACTGCTTTTAATTGACCGAATAGCTTCGCGGTAGTCATCCAAAGGAAGGTAGATGAACCCAAATATCAGTAGTGCTGCGCATAGTATCAGGAGTGCCGGAATAATGCGGCGAGCTCTCGATACATAAAAACTTATAATGGAAAAATTCTGTGCCTGCAGACCCTTGAAGATAATTCCGGTCATCAAAAAACCGGAAATCACAAAGAAAACGTCGACTCCTACGAATCCCCCAGCAAATCCACTGATCTTGAAGTGGAAAAGCACTACGGATAGAACCGCCAGTGCTCGTAGTGCATTTATACTTTTCCGGAATTGCATCTTCGCGTCCATGGTCACCTACATTTTGGGGTGGCATTGTAGTGGCCATGGAGTCGCATTTGAACAAGAAATTGGTGTTCGAGGTCAGTAGCTTTTATCGGAGATGTCTCTGGATCAGAGGAGGATCATCCGCATATGCATTTTGCACATGACAAGCTGAGATTAGCTTCTGAACAAAAATGGCCACCCGAAGGTGGCCATGCAGTCATGCAGCAATCAATTGTCTTGCGAGTGCCATTTCAACCGAGTCCCCATCCTGGTTTAACGAATCAAGGCCCGAATCAGGAACATCTCCCGACGTGCTTTGCGCCACGGCGATCTTTTTGGCCATCAGCTGCAGACAGGTCATCTGAGAGCTGTTGGCATAGCCAAAGAAAATCACCCGCACGGCTTGCTTCTGCCCAATCCGCCAAGACCGCCGAGCTGCCTGTTGAAGGGTGTACACGTTGTAACCCGTCTGCAGGAACGCGATGGTCGGAAAGTCGAGCAGATCCAGACCGGTCTTAACCAGCTCCGGGTTAGTGATCAGCACATCGATCCCACGATCTACCTGGTCTAGAATCCAATCCTCGCGCCTGGCGGTATCGACTGACGCCCTTAACACCGCTACCTTCAAACCGGACTGTTCCAGCAACCGTTTGAGGCGTGAAGTGGTGTCACGAGTGCCGCTGTACACGGTGTAGACCAAGACTTTGCGGCCTTTGGCTTTTTCCCTGAGGCAGAGGTCAATCAGTGCCTGTTCCTTGGGCATACGTTGTTCATCTGCAAAGATCGACGGCACAAAAGCCAACGTGTCCTTGCTGCGTGGATGTTTGACAATCTCCGGCCGGAAACAGCAATCCGGCCAGGCCAGTAGTACGTTGAGGACAACCCCCAGAAGGGTCGTATCTCGGCGTGCCAGTGCCTGGCGAAGCTCCTGGGTCAGTTTTCCTGCCAACTGCTGATAGGCCGAAGCCTGTTCAGCAGACATGGCTATGTCGATGAACTCCTCTTGGTACGCCGGCAACACGTTCCCACCGATATCTTTGAGTTTCAGGAACACGGTAAACGGCAGTACGAACCGGTGGATGCCTTTTGGACCGAAGCCTGGGGCCTTCACCGTTCGCACCGAGAGTTTTTTAGCCTTGGCGGTTTTGTGTGACTCGTTATCTCGCTCGGTGTAGATATCCTTCAATACGCCGTGATCCCGCATGAACGACATGGCCGCAGGGGCCATGCTGCCGCGTGCGTTTGGTCGATAACCGTCCTCGATCATGCGGCGGGTAAGGATCCGAAATAACAGATAAAACAAGTCGTCGGCATAGCCGCCCATGAGCGTACCGGTCAGCAAAACACACTTGCGTGCTTTGGCTGCCAGTACGCCCATGGCCTGGCCCTGAGCCGAACCACTGTTTTTGTACTCATGTCCTTCGTCCACCACTAGCAGGTCGAAATACCCATCAGGCAACTGGCGCTTGATGAACTCCGTGGGTTGGTAACCGCCTTCACCAAAGCCAAACTCGATGTTGGCCATGGCACGTTCCATGCGCTTGGCCTGCCGGTCGTTGAAGATGAAATTCCCTTGAGCGTCCATCAGGTTGATGAACTCGCTGACGTTATCGATCAGCATCGAGGCGAGAAAGTCTTCCCCGAAGTCGTTCAGCAGTCTGTCAGCGCGCACTGGGCCAATGGTCGGAATACGGCACATTGACTTCAAGATGGTTGCTCGGCGTGTTCCACTTTCAGCTTTGCCTGGGCGCATCAGCGTCCAGAGTGGGCCTTGGCAATGAGGGCAACTGCGACGACGTTCCTCTTGGTGAAACTCTTCGACGGTAACTCGGTTGCCTTCCTGATCCTCCAGCAGCCGTCCGCAGTCGGGACAACCGGCAAGGTGATGATTACCACCCGCACGGCGCGGCCAACACACCGAACGCCAGTGAAACCCCATCCGCATGCGCACGCGCCCGAGGATGAAGAACTCTTGCCGTCCGTCGTAAGGCTCGTTCAGTTGGTCGCGCAGCTTGAGCAACTTAACCAGGCTGTCGGGTCCGTTGAGTACCCAGACGCGTGCGTCTGGGATGGTTTCGAGAATCTCTCGCCGCCACTTATAGACCAGGTGTGGAGGCGAAACGATCAAGGTGCGGCGATAGCCGGCTTTGTGCATGACGGCGGCTATGGCGATGGCCATCATGGTCTTGCCAGTGCCCATCTCCGCGTTGATCACTGCAGCTTGCTCGTTACGATCCAACAATAACGCTGCAACGGCGTGTACCACTTCGGCCTGAGCTGAAAAAGGCTGACGTTTGAGTTCATCCATCACCCGTTGCCGGGCTAGGTTGATGTGACCGGCGTAGACCGGTGGATTTGATCGGTTGAGTGAGTCCAGCAGCTCATCACCGAACTCATCGATGAATTCAGTCAAACCGATGGAAAGTGGTGAAAGTGGGGTATGTGATAGGTCGTTCATGGTTGTTTCTCCTGGAAGGATAAAACAGGGCATGCACGACACCCCTAGGGGTATGGTGAATACCCTGGGGGTTGGATAAGGGAATGCCTTATAGGCTGGTAGAGAATCAGTAGTCCGATGGCAGCAACAAGGTGGTTACACTTCGGTCGGCTTCAGTGATGATCCAGAGCCGGGTTTCGTCCCCGGCGTCGATGTCGTAGCTTGAGAACAGACGGTCTCCAGTAGTCAGGGCTCGCTGGTTACTGCTCCAGTCTTCCTGGGGCAGATCTCCCCAGTCCCCGGAGAAATGCCGTCGCAAGTACGTGCTTGGGTCGAGAAGGCCGTGCTCCACCAGGTGGTGTACGGATTGGGTCAGTACCAACTGTCCAGCTTCAAACGTCACGCGTGAGGTGGTGTCCGAGACCGCCGATGCAATCGGTTCGTCAGGTTCAGGTTGCGGATCTGCCGAAGAGCTGATGGTGATAACGCGCCCTTGGTTGGCAGAGCCTGGCGTCATGTCCCATGCCCTAATGATGGGCACGAAACGATCGGTCAGGATCCTTACCTCAGAAACGTTGCCGTCCTGGTCTTCGGTAAACTCGGTCTTGCGAACCTTGTCTTTGTAAGTATCGCCTTTGAGCACCAGCACTCGACCGGACTTCGAGGTAACGACGCCCGATATTGCGCCGGCAGCCAGGGCTAATGCCAAGTGCCACCGTGACAGCTCTCGTACTGGTGGTCGTGGATGAACACCCGTTTGACCAAAGTGCAGGGTGAAGTCTGGCCACATACCGCGAAGCTGTTTGACTTCAGAGCTGAGCTGCTCCGGTTCGAGGCTGATGCGATAGAAGTGTTCCAGTTCGCTGGTCGACGACAGGACCCTATAGGGCTCCCAAGACCAACTCTCAGGTAACACTTCTGCATTCAACGTCCCGGCGCCAATCGCCTGAAGTCGTGCGCGTACGTATTTGACTTCTTGCGGTCGAGCCAGGTCTTGGCGGCGGATTCGTATACCGAATATCACCACCTGCTTGAAGGTTGGATCAGCGGCATTGTAAATCCGCAGTTCAGTGAAGTGATTGCATAACCAGCTGCAGAGTTCGTCGTCCAGCACATAGTGTGGAACGATGAACACCAACACGCCGCCGTACTGCAGCAGTGGAAGCGTCCGTTGATAGAACATCTTCTCCAGTCGCCGGCGTCCAGTGCCCTGGTACTGCGAAGCGCCAGAGTGGTCCGCGACTAGATCGCCGTAGGGTGGGTTAAGCCAGAGCAAGCCAAAGGCCTGGCGGCTGATCATAGTGTCCATGAGGTCGCTGTGCAGCACGCGATCCAGCAGCGTCCTGCAGTGCTCAGCACGCTCTTGGTCGTATTCAACTGCGAATGTGTCTGTGCGGTCTCGCCCAAGAAAATGCGCTGCTTCGGCCAGGGCAACCCCTTCGCCGGCACATGGATCGCAGATCCGCATCTTGCCGGTGGGAGAGGGGGCCAATGCCTGCAGGGTCCGTTCCAGAGTCGTTTCGTCGGTAGGGTAGTAGCCATTGCGAGCGAAGTTGCGCGCCAAGCGTGGGAACATCAAGGCCATGATGAGACTCCTGAATCAAGGCTCAAAACTGAGCGTGGGTTGAGAGAAGCCCCTGGCGGATCAGATCACCCAGGGCGGGTTCGAGTACGTCGAGCTGCAGCGACAAACGCCAGGCCGAGATAGCACCTAACGATCCCGGTAGGGACTGCAACATGTCGTGTTGTATGAGCACTTCCATAACTTCGTTATGCCAATGCGGTAGCAGCGGTAATGGGCAGGTGTCCATGACCAGGGGCCAAAGCTTTTGATGAGGCGGTTGCCCGTCCTGTAGAAGGGAGTAGGAGAAGTGGTTGGCCCGGTCGGGCTGCGCGCAGCGCCGGTCGAACAGCCAGAGGTGTACCAGGCTGCCGAATAACGTCCCGCGAAATTGCCGGGTGGTTCGCTTTTCCAGCAGATCGACGTTGGGGAAGACAGGAAGACTCCGGCCGTCGACGACGATATGAAACTGGTCCAGGCCGTTTTCAGCAGAGCCGAGGGTCAGTCTGGCCAAGAACTCCTGCAGTGCCGTGTCACGGCCCCAGGCCGAGAAAAACACTAGGTTGCGTTGTTCATCACAGACGAAAGCATCAACGTAAAGGTCAAGACATTCCTCGACCTGATAGAGTTGTGTAAGTGAATGGGGGGACATTTATCAGCCTCCGGATTGTGGAGGGCAGCCCCGGTCCCAGAAGGGTAGGACGCTGCCCCTCTGGGTTAATGGTAGGTGGTTTAACGATCGCGCTTGAATGAGCAGGTGTGTGGATCGAAGCTTGTGGTCGTGTCGCCCCGGAACAACGGCGACTGACCTATCAGGTAGAGGTTGACCCGGTACAGAGGGCGAAGTTGTAAGGCTGCGTTCGCTTGCGTTTCTGTCAGTCCGATTTCGATGAAGTGCTCGCGCATTTCGTCATCATCGGACACTTCGTTGTTGGTCAGTTGGTCTTCGACGGTCAGCAGGATGTGCTCACCGATGTCTGAGAAAATAGGATTCACGGTGTGTTTCCTTGGTGGGTGAGCTCCCCCATGGGGAGCTCCTTGTGGAGTAGTGAATCAGGCGACCAGTCGGCTCATTTTTTGAAATAGCCGAAAAGCTGTTTCATTGGCGAACTGACCGTCGTTGGCATTTGAGGCGTTTTTAACGAGCATCTGCAGGGCTGCCAACGCCTGAGCTACGAGTTGGCGATCGAAGAGCGCCTCTCGAAAAAGATCGGCTACTTCGTCAAATCCTACTTCTCTCAGAGCAGAACTGGTCACCAACAGCGCGTCAGAAACATCAGTGTTGTGATGGTGGTTGTTCATGAGGTTTCCTCTAGGGGTGAGATTGGCAGTTCCAGGTTTGTTGCTTGAAGTCCAGCACATAGCCAAGCTCGCCGAGGCGAGTGCATTGCTGACGTAGGCGCTGACGGTCAACAGTAGTGTCAAGTTTGACGGTATCCCCCAGTGGCCAGATCGTGCCAAACAGTACCGCGTCTAGCTCTGCGGCATTTTCCGAACTGGGTGGTGGCATCCCAAAGGGGGCTTCCTCTGGTGATGACGGTTTGTCGACGTTGCTTTCCGCCGTTACGGTGGTCGGCGTTTTGCGCTGTCGCGCAGGCTTTGTTGGAGTTGAAGACGACTCTTCATCTATAGGATCTGGCTCGCTCGGTGAAAGCTTGGCAGCGTCTTCCGCCGTTAAGTTGTCAACGTCGTCGAGGCTCATGCTTTCGAGCTTTGCCCTGATTTCAACCACTAACCGGCCTGCAGTTGAGTAGTACGAGGGGCGTATTTCAGTGATGAGGAAGTCGCCTCTGTATTTTCCTTCATCGTATTGGTCGAGAAGTGCGTCTTTGATAACGAACTCGCCGATTGAAGTGGATAGCCGGCCGACGTTGAAGTCGCCATTACGGCCGCTAATAGTGCGGATGGCCAACTGGCCTGGGATGTTGATCATGGGCAGCTCCACACTGCATGGGTGTAAGGCTACGAGTGCATTACTCGCGCAATGAAAAAAGCCCGACAGTGTCGGGCTTGGGGTGGTGCAGTGAGTTCAGAATGGTTTATGGGCAGGAGGTATGGGTTTCTTCCTTGAGTGAGATGTACAGATAGAATGAACCTGGCGGCGATTCTATGCGGTCAAGTTTCAGGTCCAACCAGACTCGATCCGAGTTGTCGCCGGCAGGCAGCAACCGATAGAGCCCGAAATGGATTTGTGAACAGTCAGGCTGCATATGCAGTTCTCGGTAGGCCTCCAGGACGACATCGCCCAATCGGTTACTGATTACTGATACATCCTGTGGGTTTTCGATATGCACCGCTTCTTGCCAGGCCCGGGGCGTCAGAACGACCGGGAGTTTGAGCAAGTCAGACGACACGAGGTTTTTGGTGTTTTGCATCGTTTACTCCAGGTGAGAAAACACCTGGCCCGTCCGGGAGGTGATTTCCCGTCGGGTGTGTTTAGGGGGTATTAGAGCCAGTGCTAATAGCAGTAGGTGTTATCGGTCGTCAGCAAACGTCGAAATCGTCTGGATCTGGATGCAGATCAACACGACTGCGAGCTTTCCAGTACTCCTCGAGGAGCCCGAATTCCGTAAGCATTGAATTAGCTTTCGGAGTGATACCTGTTAGGACGTCGATCTCTGCCAGCATATTGATCATGTACGACGCTTCATCCCGAAGGAATTGAGACTCAAGGTATCTTGGGCCATCCTGTGTATCGAGGGCTGTTTCGATTGGAAGTTGTTTTTCCAAATCAGTGTAAACGCGAGCTTGAGCGGCAAGTAGACCGATCTCGATCAGCAGCTCCAGGCGTGGGACGAAGTGCATCATGGTGGATCTCCTAGGTTCGGAAATCACCTATCCCGAAGGGAGGTGTTCCCTTCGAAATATCAGAATTGAAAGGCACCCCGAGGGATGCCTTGTTCTCAATCATGCGGACTGACGCATTTGCGCGTCAGGCTGTTGTTGGCCATCTTCCGAATTTTCTTCAGCGTTACCCTCCTGGTTTGGCAGGGGGTCAGCAGAGTCTTTCGGTTTGGCTTGGTAGACAGTATCGCCATCTACCTTGATCCAGCCGATAAAAAGAAGACGTCCTTTGAGGCTTGCCCCAGGTTGACCCTTTTTATCGCCGCTCTCATAGACAAATGAGTCGGTCCAGATGTCACCAATGCGAAAGCTGACAAGAACCTTCTTCTTGACATCGACGGCTTCCTGGCAACGACGAATCAGCTTTTCAGCTTCGGCGCCGACGACATTGCAGTCGATGTAGGAGTACTCGGTATCGTCAGACGAACCGCGTAATGCAGCAACAGTGACAGCCATGAATAGCTTGCCTTTGCCGCGTGGTTTCACTTCACGGATACGGTTGAGATAACCAATACCGGTGGTGTGCAGGTCGAAAAACTTGGTTTCGTTGGTTTGATTAGTGCTCATGGTGATTCTCCAATTTCGAAATAGCAGAAAGCGGAGAAACACTTCGCCCTTGGGGGAAAGTATTCCCCGCGAGGGTGGGTAGAGCAAAAGGGTTTGCTTAGTGCAGCATGAACTTCACTGCGGTGATAATCACACCGGCAGTAAATGACATCATGACGCCCATGCGCAAAGTGAGTTTGAGTTCGACCTGAGCGATATCAGATTTTAGTTCAGTTCGAAGAGCGGCAATATCAGCCTTGGTTGCGAGTAGCGATTGCATGTCGGTCTCCAAAGCTTCAATAACAGCATTTGCTTTCTGTTCCGGAACGTTGATCGAAATCAGCGCTTGGTAGAGAGCCAGTTCGGTTTTCATCAGACCTCCAAAAAATTGAGAGGCCTGCCCTGACGGGTAAGGCCCGTCATGGGTGGGAAAGGTGCTTCCATCGACTAAGTCGACTGATCGCGCTACCGGAAGCTATGGCGATCTTGGGAGTGGATCAATGCGGTGAACCGCATCGTAGTCTTGCAGATCCTGACTACATGGGCATGTTGCTGACGACGTCAGCGATACATGGGTACAGCATGAAAAATCCTATTGCTGGTTGTCAAGCTCCATGTGAAGAATTTCAGAGAAGCCTCCCAAGCGGGAGGGTTCCCTGCTGGGGTGAATGAGGAAAGGTTTAGCAAGCAACAGGTGTCAGCTGTTGAGCCTTGCCTGGGGAGCGCCGTTTGCGCGCCGGCTTTTCGACCTCACGAGTATTAGCCTTGTACCAAAGGTTCAGATCAACACCTTTGGCACGGACCATGGCTGGCAAGTGATCCATTTCACGAACCATGCTGTCAGAAACGCAGGGTGGTGGAAGCTGCCCGTGAGACTTCGCCTGCGGCTGATCTGCTGGACGTATGTTCGACTTCTTCATGGCGCGCAAAAACTCTCGGGCAACAACGCCGAGTGCAAAACCGAAGTTATAAGTGAGTTTGGACATGGTGATTCTCCTGCAGGTTGAGATGCGGAGAAAACACTGGCCCTGTCGGGGAAGTGATTCCCCGCGAGGTGAGTAACATCAGATGCTTCTATCGACATTGTCGACCGACCGCGCTACCAGAAGCTCAGCGGTCTTGGGCGAATCAACACGTTCAACGTGTCGCAACCTTAAAGATCGTGGTTGCCTGGGCATGATGCTGACGACGTCAGCAAAACACGTACATATCATCGAAGGGGGAATAGTGATGTGTCAAGCGGGGAGGGATATTTCGAGGGGGGCGTAATTGCATGGACTTGACCACTCATTTGCATTCGACTTGACCACTCATTTGCATTCGACTTGACCAGTCGTTTGCATCGGATTTGACAAGCAGACTGGGTGGCCCTGACTGGCAGAAATCGGCCAAAAGCAGCCTCTAATCGAACTGGTTTCAGACTTAAGACATTTACGAATTCAGGGGGCAATTTTGCGCACTGATTGCGCCTTTACCTAGTTTCGATGAGAATGGTGCAGAAATCTCGCAGCTGAATCCACACGGCTCAAATGTAAACACTACTTTACCATCGAATGCGTTTCGAAGTGCCCCGCCAATCATTATCGTCCCGTACCCTTTGCGAGTAGGTTGTTTCACCAAAGGCCCTCGACTTTCATCCCATCTCAGTATGAAGGTAGGCAGGCAGTCTAGCTCCGAAGTTGCAAGAATGTTCCACTCAACCTCTAAAGTGCCGCCGGGCAAGGATAGGGCTCCATATTTAGATGCATTGGTACCTAGTTCATGAACTGCTAGGGCCAAAGCGCACGCAGCATCTGGCGCAAGGATGATTTCAGGCCCACGAATAGAGACGTCGTAGTCTTTTGAATAGGGCGCCAGCATCTGTTCTATCAATTGCGATAGCTCAATTTTGTTCTGAACCAAAGCGAGCGAATGAGCCCGGTGCATCATGTTCAGACGTTCACTGAATACCCTGCGAAATTCACCGGGATCTGGATATCTCTTGATCGTTAGATTGGCTACACCTCCTACAGTTAAATAAAGATTGCGAATTCGGTGCTCAAGCTCGCCCAGCAAAATTTGGTTCGTCTCAAGTGTTCTACTGTATGCGCATATCTTCGCGCAAAGAGCAGCCACCGCCTTAACAGAATTGATCTGGTCTGACTGCAGCAAAGTGGCTTTTGGATGAATGACGGCAATACTGCCATGAACCTCACCGTCTGACGTGATAGCAGGCATAGAGATCAGTGAAGATAATTCATACCGAGCAAATAACGCTTTCCAATCATCAGAAAATCGCTCATCACTTGCTACGTCGGTAACGTAAATGACTTTGCCTGTCAGTACGCCGAGGCCGCAAGACCCTCTTTTTCCATCAATCACATTGCCCTCCAACCGGCGAGCAAATTCTTCAGGCAGACCTGGAAAAATCGAGTGGCGGAATGTACGTCCGGGCTTATCGAGAACGTTTATACCAACAATACAACCCTGGATACGGGTTTGTAGCATGCGCGCGAGCTCATGCAGAAGAGGGACAGGAGGAGCGCCCGATGACATGACATCAAGTGCGCGATTGAGAAGGTGCTCGAGCAGTTGATGCAATGGACTTACCCTGAAAACAGTATGGTTCCCCATTTTACATAGGCAAGATATGTAAGCCATCTATTATGGTGGTAACCGATGCCTGAGAGCCAGTCGTCGCGACAGTCAGCGGTTGGGCAAAAACGGGGTTTTTGGAGCACCGCGCTCGGCCAGAAGCGGTCAGCGGTCTGAGCCGAAAACGATACAGATTGCGAGCAACCATCTTCGATTGTCCCCAGCACAATCGGCAGTCACTTCAAGTTTGCGGGGCCAACGTCTCACATATAGATGTGAGCTCATTAATGCCAAATGGCTTAGGTAGCCAATAAACCTCAAGGTGATTCAGTAAATCAGATCCGGAGTGATAACCCGACACTGCGATGATTGGCGTGCAAGGTGAACGCTTACGCACCCGCTGAATCAACCCTAATCCGTCAATATGCCCGGGCATCTGTAGATCTGTGATCAGGAGGCGGGGGTCCAAACCGCTGTTTTCGATGTATTCCCACGCTTGATCGCCGTTCAAAAACGGACGGACTTGATAGCCTGACATCTCGAGAATCTCCACGTACATTTCAAGGATCAGGGCCTCGTCTTCGACAACAATAATCGCGCTCATCTTGATAGCTGCTTTTAAATTGGTATTAGGTAGAGACCCGCAGCTTCGTATAAATTCCAACGCATTTTCTGAATAGAGACGTCTACGTACTAAAACCTGCACGAAGCCTTAGGTTCCAGCTTCGATGCAGGATTCTGGGAGTGGCTACAGGCGATAAATAGATGGAACTACACGAAAAGCTGCATCCTCTCAGGATTATCAACCTCGGGGGGCATGGTAATGGCAGAATCAGTTTTGGTGGTCGAGGACGAGTCCGTACTTCTTGAGCTCGCTCAGGAAATTCTCGAGCTTGAGGCGATCCGTACGTTTGGCGCTGCAAATGCTCATGAAGCGCTGATCATTCTTGAGCGCGAGAGTGAAATTGGCTTGGTCATCACAGACATCAAAATGCCGGGAAAAATCAGCGGCTTTGAACTGGCCTGGTTGATCGCTGAAAAATGGCCGAAAATCCCTGTATTGGTGACTTCAGGTCACCAAACTATTAGAAGCGATGAGCTGCCCCCGCATTCACATTTTTTGCCAAAGCCATGGCTAATCACCACGTTCCTGGGTAAGTCCAAAGAAATGTTGCTGAATTCTAAAAGGCTCCAAAAGCGTCAGCCTTTATCTCAGACTGATTCTGTAGGGATGCAAAATATCAGCTAAACAAGCTCTGCTACGCCATCCATCGCAACCACTGCGCCGCTGCAGCAATAGCGCCCGGGGCAATCCGAATTCCCCCCACTCCGGGCAACGCTTTAGTAGTCGTTGACGTTTGTTCAAACGCCGCCCTCTACCAAATGCAGTTTTTTGAACTGTGGCATTTCTGCCGATTCTACTCAACACGCAGCATTCGCATGCGGTTCGACGCATTCATGCGTCGACAACCCTCAAGTGAGTAGGCCCATGACTTCTTCTACGCCAGAAAGAGAGGCATTCAACGCCTCAGGCAACGATTTCCAGAACCAACAGCAATCGCGCGTGCAGGAGGGGATCCCCTACCCACTAGGTGCCACTTGGGATGGGTCAGGCGTTAACTTCGCCATCTTTTCAGCTCACGCAACGAAGGTTGAGCTGTGTCTATTCGATGCTGAAGGTAAGAATGAGATCGAGCGCATCGAGCTGCCTGAGTTTTCTAACGAAATTTGGCACGGCTACCTCCCTAACGCTCGACCAGGGACCCTCTATGGCTACCGAGTCCATGGCCCGTATGAGCCTGCTCAGGGGCATCGCTTCAACCACAACAAATTGCTGATTGACCCGTATGCCAAGCAAATTGTCGGCGAGCTGCAGTGGGACGATGCACTGTTCGGCTACATTGTCGGCCATCCGGATGGAGACTTGTCATTCGATGAGCGTGACAGCGCACAGTTTATGCCTCGTTGCCGAGTTATTGACCCAGCATTTACTTGGGGAAATCAGCCTAAACCCAACATTCCTTGGGATAAAACTATCTTTTACGAGACCCATGTTAGAGGCTTCACCAAACAGCACCCCAGCGTGCCAGAGTCAGTACGCGGTACGTTCGCGGCTTTCCACGAAAGCGAAGTAGTCGACTACATTAAGTCGCTGGGTGTGACCTCGGTCGAACTGATGCCGATCCACTACTTTCTGGACGACAACCACCTGCTGGTAAAAGGGCTGCGCAACTATTGGGGCTATAACACTCTGGGCTTTTTCGCGCCGCATGCCCGCTACATGGCTGGTCATTCGATTGGCGAGTTCAAAGTCATGGTCTCGCGCATGCACAAAGCTGGCCTCGAAGTAATCCTGGACGTGGTGTACAACCACACTGCAGAAGGTAACGAGATGGGGCCGACCCTCTCGCTCAAAGGTATCGACAATGCAAACTACTATCGTCTGATGCCTGATGATGCTCGCTATTACATCAATGACACCGGCACAGGCAACACGCTCAACATGAGTCACCCTTGCGTACTGCAAATGGTGACCGATTCGCTGCGCTACTGGAGCAACGAAATGGGTGTGGACGGATTCCGCTTCGACCTTGCCACTATTTTAGGTCGCGAACCTCACGGTTTCGATGAGGGCGGAGGCTTTCTCGACGCGTGCCGTCAGGACCCCACACTGAATCAGGTCAAACTGATCGCTGAACCATGGGACTGTGGCCCAGGCGGTTACCAAGTGGGCAATTTTCCGCCAGGATGGATGGAATGGAACGACAAGTTCAGGGATATCTCACGCGCTTTTTGGAAGGGCGACGATGATCGTTTAGGTGACTTCGCCAAAATTTTCTTAGCCTCAGGCGAACAGTTCAATCAGCGAGGACGCAAACCCGCATCATCCGTGAATTTCATTACTGCTCACGACGGCTTCACCCTTAACGATCTCGTGTCTTATAACGAGAAACATAACGAAGCCAATGGCGAAGATAATCGGGACGGTCACTCCGATAACCGGTCTTGGAACTGTGGCGTCGAGGGTGAAACCGATGACCCGGAAATCATTGAGCTGCGCTACCGACAGATGCGTAATTTGCTCAGCACGTTGTTCCTGGCCCAAGGTACGCCGATGTTGTTAGCCGGCGACGAATTCGCTCGTACACAAGGCGGCAGCAACAATGCCTACTGCCAAGACAGCGAGATAGGTTGGATCAATTGGGATGTCAGCGAAAAGAGTGCAGAGTTGCAGGACTTTACGCGCTACCTCATTGAGCTGCGCAACCAATACCCGCTACTTCGCCGTGGCCGTTTCTTCACCGGCGTTTTTAACGAGCAAATCGGGGTCAAAGACGTCAGTTGGATTCAGCCCAATGGCCACGAAATGGGGGCGGAGCAGTGGAGTGATGCGAGCAGTCGTTGCATGGGTATTCTGCTCGATGGTCGAGCGCAACCGACGGGTATCCGCAAAGCAGGAGATGCCAACTCGTTATTAGTGGTGGTCAACGCTCACCACGATGTGGTCGAGTTTGTATTGCCCGAAGTCCCTCAAGGCCAGCATTGGAAGCTTCTGCTTGACACCAACGTATCGGATTTAGATGCCGGCGCGCCATTCAATTTTGGCGATAGCTACCAGGTGACGGGAAGGTCGACCCTGATGTTTGAGTTATCAGTTACTCGTAAAAAGAAACGGTGACATCCAGTGCACGTGGGAGGGCGCCTTAAGGCGTCTTTCCACACCTGCAAAAGCAGACAATCTATACAGCGAAACGACTGCGCCATTGATTTGCCATTGACTCACCTGCAACCATGCCTTGCGGTTACGGTCTACTGAAATCAGGATCCGCGATTTTTTTCGCTGAGTTCGACGGTCAGCCTCGCTGCTTCAACGTCATCGACACAGAAATATTCTACCCCATCCTCATCGGTCACCCTAAAAACAGCTGTAACACCCAACTCTCGGTGTTCGGTTGGAATCTCTTCGCCTTCCAACTTTTTTATCGAAACAGCCATGTAAGTATACCTTTTTGAATTTTTGCACTGCTTACCCGGATATAGCAGCATTTTCCGCTGCAACAGGCTCCGCAACGCTAGCAAGAAATACAGAATCAGCAGGTGGGATAGTACAGGCTTGAAGCCCAGATCAAGCGGTCGCACACCGTACTCGTGTTGGTTGTGACAAATTTCTATATCGAGTCGTTCCTACCTACCGTCGACTCGCTCAGGCTTTTCCAAGGTTACTTGGCCTCTAATGGTGACGTTTTGATATCCTGACAGTCTATGTTGCTGATTTTCAAGCCTAGGCGTACTACCGTCAGGAGCGCAGATGCCCAATACCGATGTTTCCCCCTCACTCCAGCACGCCATCGATAGCTGCGCTCAGGAGCCTATCCGCACTCCTGGCAGCGTCCAGCCACAGGGTTTTTTGTTAGCCATCGAAGAACCGACCATGCATGTTCTTCAGGTCAGCGAAAACCTGCCGGAATGGTTAGGCGTTGATATTGAAGAGATCCTGGGGCAACGCTTCGGCTCATTGGTGGAGCATGGTGAAACGCTGGTCGATCGCCTTGAAGAGCTAGAAGAAGACGAATCTCATCCCTATCATGTTGCCGATGTGAAATTTCTGGTTGGTCGACATCGCGATTTGCCCATCGCCATGATGCTGCATCGCTATGATCAAGTGCTGATCGCTGAATTCTCCCGGCCCAACAGCCTAGTCGTTACTCATAGCCGCCTTTATCCCATGGTGAGATCGTTCATCAGCCGATCTTCGGACATCGAGAGCGTCGACCAGGTCTGCGATCGCGCTGCGCGTCTGATCAAACGCTTGACGGGTTTTGGCCGCGTGAAATCCTACCGCTTCGATGAAGCCGGGAACGGCTTAGTCAATGCTGAAGTGCTGGATGAAGGATATCGCAGCTACCAAGGGCTTTGCTTTCCGGCATCAGACATCCCAGCCCAAGCAAGAGCGTTGTATTGCACCAACCGAATCAGAGTGATCGAAGACGCCAACTATGTTCCGGCAAAACTGGTTCCGGCCCTGAACCCAATAACAGGTCAAGCGCTGGATCTAAGCTATGCGACGCTTCGCAGCGTTTCACCGGTACACCTGCAGTACATGCGGAACATGGAAACTCTGGCCTCGATGTCGATCTCAATCGTGGTTGAAGGACGTCTTTGGGGGCTAATTTCTTGCCATCATGACTCTGTTCACCCGGTCAGTTTTGAAACCCGCACGTCTTGCGAACTGTTGGGTCGCGTGCTTTCGCTGCAAATCGAAAACCGTGAAGCACATACCGAAAGTCTGAAGATGTTGGATATCCGCCGACGCATCGTGAACCTATTGGCGGCGATCGCGGACCATGACAGCGTGTTACTTGGGTTACGCGCTGTTCCTGACACTTTTATCGATTTTGCGAATGCGTCCGGCGCTGCTGTCGTCTCAGGCGTAGGTTGCGATATCTATGGTCGTACCCCTTCCAAACTGCAAGTCCAGGCGCTAGCCGAATGGCTTGCGACTCGCGAGGAACCGGAGTTTTTCCAAACTGACAATGCAGGACGCGACATCCCAGGTCTGCCTGCGATAGCAACTGCCGCGAGCGGCGTTTTGGCTGTTTCTATTTCGGAGCTGCACTCTCATTACTTGATATGGTTCAAGCCCGAGCAAGCTCAGGTTGTGAAATGGGCAGGCAAGCCTGACAAGACCATCAGTGATACTGGCTCGCTCAATCCAAGGCAGAGCTTTGATCAATGGCAACAAGTGGTCGAAGGATTTTCAACGCCCTGGAGTTCAGCTGAGGCAGTAGGGGTTCAGGAACTGCGCTTGGCAGTACTGGGCATCGTGCTGCGCAAGGCTGAAGAACTAGCACAGCTTTCGGAGGACCTTGAAAAGACCAACAAAGAACTTGAAGCCTTTTCTTACAGCGTTTCGCACGATCTACGGGCTCCATTACGCCATATCGCCGGCTATGCTGAGCTGTTGGCCGACATGGAATCTCCAACTATGACCGAACGTGGGCAAAGGTTTCTTGAAACTATTGAAAATGCCGCCAAATTCGCTGGGAATCTCGTCGACAATCTACTGAGTTTTTCGCAAATGGGACGCTCTGCAATGCATGTCACGGAGGTCAATCTTACAGCTTTGATTGAGTCAATCCGCTCAGAACTGAAGCCAGATTTTGAGGGTCGTGAAATTCATTGGAGCTATGCCAATTTGCCTATGGTCATTGCCGATCCGGCGTTTTTGCACTTGGCCATGCGCAATCTGATCTCTAACGCGTTAAAGTATTCAAAAAATCGAGCTGTAGCGACGATTGATATTGGTAGTGAAGAGCGATTAGACGACATCGTCATCAGCATCAGGGATAATGGCGTTGGCTTTGACATGAAGTACGTCGGCAAACTATTTGGCGTCTTCCAGCGTTTGCACCGGATAGAGGATTTTGAAGGGACTGGGATAGGTTTGGCCAACGTACGCCGCATCATCGAGCGTCACGATGGGTCAGTATGGGCCAAAGGCGCGCTGGATGAAGGTGCTACGTTTTTCTTCTCGTTACCCAAAAAATCACTCCATCTGGGCTCCCCTGCAGCCAAGGATTTGCCATGTTAAAACCGATCCTTCTGGTCGAAGATAACCCACACGATCTGGAGCTAGCACTGGTCGCTCTCGAGCGTAGCCAGTTGGCAAATGAGGTCGTGGTAGTACGAGATGGCGTGGAAGCGTTGGATTATCTGTTTTATCGCGGCGAGCATACCGAGCGAGCCAAGGGTAATCCCGCAGTGTTATTGCTCGACCTTAAATTACCGAGAATTGATGGATTGGAAGTACTTGAAACCATCAAAAGCAATGAATCTCTGCGCAGCATTCCAGTTGTGATGCTGACCACTTCCCGTGAGGAACTGGACCTCAGTCGTGCCTATCAGTTGGGTGTGAACGCTTACGTGGTCAAACCAGTCGTATTCAAAGAGTTCGTCAGTGCCATCAGTGGTCTAGGCGTCTTCTGGGCCATTCTGAATGAGCCGCCGCCAGGGTCAGCCCGCCGATCGCCAATAAAACCGGTGTAATCAAAAATCCACTAGGTGACTGGCTCCATGCCCCTTACACCGATCAAGTTATTACTCATCGAAGACAGCGTTCATGACGTTGAACTGACTTTGCTTGCTCTCGAAAGGCACGGGTTAGTGATCAAACCCGTGGTGGTTCATGACCACCACGGCGCGAAAATGGCACTCCAGCAACAAAAGTTCGATGCGATTATCAGCGACTCGCTGCTTCCATCATCCTCAGGATTGGAAGTGTTCGAAGCTGCGAAAGAACTCGCGCCGACGACTCCCTTCATTTTCCTTTCCGGAATGTCGGGCGAGCAGTACGCTGCTGAGGCTCTTCGGCTTGGCGCAAGTGATTATGTGCTCAAACACAATCTCAAGCTGCTGCCAAAAATTCTCAAAAGAGCAGTTGCCGAGGTAAGTGAACGCAACCGTCGTGTTGAGGCTGAGCTCGCCCTTGAAGAAGTCGAAGCACGCGCACGTCTGGCGATTGAGGCCGCCGACATGGGCGTTTGGGAGCTAAATCTAACGACAATGCAAGTTATATGGGACGAGCGTTGCACGGTGCTCTACGAGCTTCCACCGGGAACCCTACTAGATCTGCAACAGGCTCTGGATCAAACCCATCCAAACGACATCGAGATGCTTAGTGTCAAAGTTGAAAAGGCTATTGAGATTGAATCCAATTTCAGTGCCGAATACCGAATTTTGCTGCCTGGCAATCGAGTCAAGTGGCTCAATTCCAACGGGCGATCTCTTTTCAGGGATGGTCGATGTATTCGCTTCTCAGGTGTTATCCAAGATATTACTGAACGCAAACAGGCAAGCAATGCGCTTGAAGAGCGCAACGAGACCTTGGGCGAGAGCGTAGAACAGCGGACCCGTGAGCGTGATCGTACCTGGGAGCTATCTAGAGAACTGCTGGCGGCCCTCAAATTTGACATGACTTTAGTAGCTTTCAATCCAGCCTGGCAGGCGGCGTTGGGGTGGTCACGCGATGAAATGGCTGCTATGCGCCTATGGGAATTGGTCCACCCAGACGATGTGGATTCAACCGTTCGAGTAACCCGTGAAATTGCTCAAGGCCAAATTTCAACTCGCTTCGTCAACCGGATGCGCCACGCCAGTGGTCAGTATCGTTGGCTGTCCTGGACAATTGTTCCCGACGCCGGCCTCATGTATGCCGCAGTCCGAGATATCACTGAGGAGCGCGTAGCCGCGCAGGCGCTGGAGGCTCTCAATGAGCGATTGATGGAGCAAATCCGCGAGCGCGAAAAGGCCGAGAGTGCACTGCAACAAATGCAAAGACTGGAAGTAGTAGGTCAACTGACCGCCGGCATTGCACACGATTTCAATAACCTGCTCACCATTATTCTAAGCGGCACCGCACTGGCAAAAAAAGCTTGTGATCGCGGTGCTTTAGATAAGGTCGCGGCTCGATTGGATAACATCCGAGGTGCAGGAGAGCGCGGCGCAAAGTTGACTGCTCAATTGCTGTCGTTTTCTCGCAAGCAACGACTTGATCCTGTTCCTGTAGACCTCAATGATATTCTTCTCAACATGGAAGGATTACTGGCGAAAGCATTGGGCCCGAGTGTTTGGCTTGAAACCGACCTGGCGGACGATTTATGGATGGCGTCGGCAGATCCCACGCAGACCGAGATGATCATCCTTAATCTTGCAATCAACGCCCGGGACGCGATTGGCTTGGGTGGAACGCTCAGCATATCGACTCATAATCAGGTCATCGATGTAAAACCTAAGCGCTCTGAAAACCCTGAGCCTGGCAGTTACACGGCAATCTCAGTCAAAGACACTGGAACAGGCATGACGCCTGAAATTCTCCAAAAGGTATTCGAGCCGTTTTTCACTACAAAACCGGTGGGCAAAGGTTCGGGCCTGGGTCTGGCTCAGGTTTTTGGCTTCGCCAAGCAATCAGGAGGAGGCGTATCAATTCAATCCGAACTCGGCAAAGGCACAACGGTGACCGTTTATTTGCCGAGGACGAATGACGCAAACCTCGTAGTGGACGATATGCCAAGCCAATACGATTCTTTAGAGCGAAGCTTCACCATCCTCTTGGTGGACGATGATGATTCGGTCCGTGCAGTGGCTGCAATGATCTTAGAATCTTTGGGGCACACTGTCAGAGAGTCTCGCAGCGGGGCCGATGCAATCAAGATGCTCAATAACGATATCGATCTACTGATTACCGACTATGCTATGCCGGGTATGACTGGAGCCGAGCTAGTCAACGCGATCAGACCTATTTACCCAATGCTCCCAGTGGTATTTATCACAGGCTTTGCAGACTTCGATGCATTGGGCCTGACTGATGGCTTGATTATTCAAAAGCCTTTCAACGAACGAGAGCTGCAGGCGAAAATTGACCTAGCGATGTCGACTCGATTTACCTAGTAAATCACAACAGACGCACGTCTAAAATATATTCAAAGTACGTCTCAGAATTAATGCGAGCCGAACAGTTACCTTGAGTCGAGCACCCGCTTGCTCACCGACCTTCAGATGCCGTTGAATCCCATGTGCTCGTTATAGAAAACTGGCATGCGTATTGGACGTCTGGGGGGGGCGGAACGAGCAGGCAATCGCTACATCGCCATAGTCTATGGTGATGAAGATATAATTTGCGGATTTGCTTTACTGGAGATCATGAGAGAGCGAGATGCCCAAAGTGCAGAATACTTTTTTATATCGAATGTGAGGGCTTGGGTATTCCGTTGAAATTCAATCGTTTGCTAAATCTTCAATTGATGCCGAGCATTGGCTTTTACCGCCTATTGCTAGAACGGGCCGCGGCGGGATTCTGAGTTACTGAATACTGAACACTGAGTCATTGAACACTGAGTCATTGAACACCGACATTTAGTGAAGTCTTGGTTGCCGGATTTCTTTGGGCATATCACTGAGCTCTGGGAGGAGGGGCGTTTATTACCTGTAGAAAGTGTAGGGCCAAGTCTGGGTAGGCGGATAGGTCATCACTGCGATTTTCATGCCGCGCACGAAATCATCTGTCGCATGCTGGCCACTAAGGTTTGCTACCCTTGGTTATAGACCGAGATCGGCCAAAAGCGGACTGTGCACAGATAGCTGCTGTCATCCGTACGCTAGCATTCTAGTAACCACACGACGCTAACAAGGAACATTCATGTTGGTCATTGAACTTGATCGCGATAGCGTGCATGCAGGGGATGATCTGGAAAGTCATAGGACATCAATCAGGCTTGATCCAGCAGTAACACTGCGCGCTTTGTTCGAAATGATCCAAGGTATGGGTTAACCGCCTGGTATCAGTGGAGGCAAGTCGACGTGGATTATTTTTTCATCTGGCAAACAAATAGGTGTTTTAGCTCAGCAATGGCCAGAAACTATATTGCTAATCTCCGCCGAGAGCACCCTGAGTCAGTATTTTGGGGATACCGAACCTCGCCTTCTGTTCAGATATTGGTGCCAAGAAGATCCAGATCATGTCTTTTCACAGATCGAAACTGGAAATGAATCGTCGTCCCGATTTTAGGACTGGCGAGGGCTGCCTACGTCAAGAAGCTGTCTGCTTTGGGTCGGAGGCGGCCGTCGGGCGTTTACGAAACCAGGAGCAACTCACCATCACCGGAAATAGTGCTGCTCGTCGCCTCAGATCGCATCACGCTCAAACGTCGATTGCTGTATGCACGTATAGCTTTAGAGATTCCATACCATGCCAATCGTTCAAGACACCTGCGAGTAGCTCGGATGCCCTACGTCCCTGGAAATGTAGCAACATCAGCGCGCCCTGCTTGAGGACGAGCTCATCCAGGCTGGGGCGATGTTGCGTACAGCGAGAGCCAATGTCACTGGCCTTGTTCAGATGAACGACCTGCTCGCTATTGAGAAGGCCGCTGTAGAGGCAGAACTGCGGGAAGCGCTTGGACGCATATTATCCATAGCTATGAGGTGTCCGAAAATGTGGGTTTTCGCCCCATCGACCTTGTTACCGAACAGCGCGACCACCTGTTCAGGGAGAATCGACGGTTGCTGATGGAACTTAAAGTGCTCAGGGGGCCAAAACTCTGACTTACACTGGCACGCCAGCAGCGCAATCAATCCTTGGTCACCGGCGTCGGTGATGGCAATAATTCGTTGAGCATGCGCTGGGGCACATTGAGTAGTGCGGGCTACGCGAGTAACGCTGACCATGGCGTGGGCAGTTTCGGCTCGCGGCTGTGAATCAATGACTCTTGCCAAGCCAGGAGCACTTGTTTTTCAAGTATCCTACTCAGCGGGATCATCTACAAATAGGACGTGTGATGAAGTACTTCGCCATATTGTTGTCGACTGCAATTGCTCTCTCAGTAACATCGTTGGCGTCAGCCGCTGAACCATCGCTGCGTCTGCAACGCGCTTCAGGTTTGTGGAAGGTTACTCCGTCCACCTCGCCGTTTTCTTGGGAAATAT
This sequence comes from Pseudomonas sp. CFSAN084952, assembly GCF_009648855.1. Lineage (NCBI taxonomy): Bacteria > Pseudomonadati > Pseudomonadota > Gammaproteobacteria > Pseudomonadales > Pseudomonadaceae > Pseudomonas > Pseudomonas sp. CFSAN084952. Next base: position 125,054 of record NZ_CP045767.1, read on the forward strand.
GCGTCGACCATGAGAAAGACAGGCTTATAGATGACGACCTGTGGAGTGACTTCGAACAGGAGTGCAAAATCGAATCTAAAAGCGGTAACGTCGATAGCTACAATTTCAAATCACGCTGCCCTGAAGCGATTATGGCCGGAACTTTCAAAGGCGACCTTGCGAAATCCTATGTACTGACGGCCGATACGTCGTTTGAGCTAAATGGAAAAATTGAAAGACAACACACAGTGATTAATGGCAGCTTTCAGGGCGCGTGCCCGGTGGATATGGAGCCGGGTGTAAAAAAAATGCGCGGAGGAATGAAGATCAATTCCCCATACTCCAATAGATGAAAGGTTCAAAGCGACATCGCTTGACGTATCTCGAATGCAGCTGCATCGATTGGCACGTATAAAGCTCAGTTGTGGCTAAGGTCAGTGCCCTCGAGGCTTCCAGGCGCCCCATATATCCTTCGGGATGATCTTGAGCTCGATTTTGTAAGCGCTGGTCTGTTGGGGTGACTCGACCGTAAGCGAGTCTTCAGTTTTGACTCGTGGCGCTCTGCGTCTTCGCGGCAGTGCTTTAGTTAAGAATGCTGAACCACTTTTACGGATCGGCAGGGCAGAGGTAGTTAAAAATTCTTAGAGCCAGCCTGCGTGCGACGCTTCGAGTTGGATAGTTAACACAAGGAAGGAAATATGATTCGCTTATTAATTGCTACGTTTTGCCTAATGATCCTCTCTGGTTGCACAACAAGCGTCAGTTCTGATGTGCGCGAGCAAGTGTGGTATTCCGAAGGAGAGAGACCAGCCACCGCCCCTTGGCACGTCTATTTGGTATTTACTGATGACAGCCATTTCATCTATTGGCGCACCGTAGAAAAACCGGATGATGTACTCAAAAAATTTGACTCCTACATGAAGGGCGCCGGTCTCGATGTTGGCAGCCCGGTGCCATACACACGAACTGAAAACGATTTAAACGCGGTTTCGCGAACCCCGTTCCTAAGTAGAACGGGTGATACGGTCTACACTGACGTCCGCACCTTTAGAGGGCGCTTTGTCGGCGACGCTTTAGAAATAGATTTCGAAAGAATCACTGTCTGGCCTCCTCGTCCTACCTTTTCTGAAGGCGTCAGGCGATGGTCGTTGAAAAGACTTAGTTCCTTGCGAAATAAGTGAAAAGCCGAGTGTGATGGCGTCTCTTGTCGATGGAGCAGCGGCCCTGTTGGATTGAACGAACATCCTAGAGTTACTAATAAGCGATAGGTAAGCTTCGCCTGCTCCAATGGCCTTTTAACTGTCCATTGCCATTGGCCGCTTTTGGCCGACTTCTGCCATTTAGGGCCACCCAGTCTGCTGGTCAAATCCGATGCAAACGACTGGTCAAGTCGAATGCAAATGAGTGGGCAAATGCGATGCAAACGGGTGGTCAGGTGGAGTGCAAATACCCAGAGGAGGTCAAAGCAGATCGAATTTTACAGGAGAAGCTACCGAGAGTAGCTGGGTCAACAGTCACTCTCGGATGTAGTACTAAGCGTCTTTCAGAAAAAAATACCACCTGTGTGGTGTAAAGGCGTCATCGATCCCTGGGCTGTGATCTGAACGTCTCACTTCCTACACCTGGCCGATTATCGTGGCTGAGGCCAGCAAACATAAGGCACGCATCCGCGCACAAAGGGAGCCCTGCGTTTCGCCGGCGGGCCACCGGCAGGGAATAGCAGATACCAAAGGGTAGCCTGATAATCCTTCGCAAGATCATCAGGCTACCCTTTGTGTGAGCTTTAAAAAATGTGGGCCACAACACCAGTGTGGCCCTGAGATTACTGTGCTTCGAACCTCAACAAAGCTCTATGTGCCTTTGAACTCGCAATTCACGAGTTAGACGGCTGCGTGTCTGGCTTGAACAGGGAGACACAGGGAGAGCTTTGAACCAGATCCGCACGCCCTTCCCGGAGCTCAGCGTGCTTTGGGGATGGAGATGAGGCGAACCGCATCTCCGGGCGCTACTGATGACCGCCAGTAGCCAACGGGGTGGAAACGTTGTTGCGTGCATTATGTTGTTAGGCTGGGCGATATGCAACATAGGCAGTGTTGACCTGGGCTTTGGTCAGTTCACTGCAGTGACGGCACCGTCGGGAACAACAGATGGAATGGGGATACCGGTCACTCCAGCTTTCGGGGAGACAAGCATTCCCGCGCGATTTACGCCAACGGTAGTCGACTGAGTCAGATCGACGAGCGTCGATGGCGTCCCCGCCGGCGCCGTGCCGTTGTAAAAGGTGTACGTTGTTCCAGCATTGATGTAGGCCTCGATACCGAGCGGTTTCACAAACCACGTGGGCAGGTTCAGTGCAGTGTCGTCAGGCTTTCCAGAGAAGCCAGGATTGGACTGCGCAAACCCGGCGGCAGCCGATCGGTAAACCAGAAAGTTCCGTCCAAGCGAATCAACGGAGGCGAAGTCGGAGGCGGTTTGGGCCTGTTGCTGGGTTTCCATCAAGATCCCCGTGGCAATGATCAGAATCATCAAGACAGCCCATTGCAGTGTCATATCTGGTGACCTCTACGCTTGCGAAGGACAGCAAAACAGGCATGCAATGTTTTCATTCTTCTTTGTAGCAAGAATAAGAGACGCACGGATTGCAGCCACCGATGGCAACGGCAAACTGGGTATTTGTGCGGTACCCAACTGGACAACTGCATGAACCTGTATATGGATTTGGCCCTGGGCAGCCACCTGCAGTGTGCGTGGCTGTCCAAAATGAACCGCCCCATCTGCCGGCGCCGCCCACGCCTTTCCATACGCCGTTCTGACAAGAGAGCACTATTCCCACCGCACTCTTTGCAATGAGCGTGCGATCGCTGCAGGCGGAACCTTCTGTAGCAAGACCACCGACGGAGATGAATTCGATGGTAGCGATTCGATCGTAGGCCGTAATTTTGCCGGTTGAAGTGATCTTCCCACCCCAGAGCTGGCCGCCGGTTGAGAAGTTTTTGTCGTTGTACACCTGGACCCAATCGGGGCTGTTCTGATAGATACCGCCTCCCCATTTTTCGCTGTACCAGCCAGTGTCGCCCCGAGTTCTGAACCATCCACCCGTGTACGTTTCGCCCGTGACGTTCGCGGTCGCCGCGTTCACATTCGCGGTTGCTGTGACGTTGCGAGCTGTCACGTCGGCTCCAGTCGTAACGTTGCCAGAGGCGGAGATGCTCCCTGCATTATTAATGTTGTGGTTGCCCATACCAAGGTCAGTATTCATCGTGTTGAGCTCAGGATGATTTGGCACAGCATTTCGATACAAGTAATCGTTGGCCAAGGCGCCGTCCATGAGAAACAGTGCACTGGCAGTGTGGCCTGGCCCAGGCGCAATGGAGTAATTACTGAGCGCGACTTGCCAGCCACCGCGGATGCCTTGAACGACGTTAGGGTTGGTTGTAGATATGAAACCACCAGGTCCTCCAAGGTTTTCAGCAATGGCACGCACACCCATTTCCGGAAGCGTCTGTCCGCCCGTGGTGACCACAATCGCTTCTAGCTGATTGGGATTGGGTTTTCGAGCCAGGCCTAGAATGGTCTGCCCGAAAACATTGGTAGAGCTGAAACCCGCTGGCAGGTAGTTGGTACTGATGAGCATCGGCACCGTAATTTGCACTGGCACGGTAGCCGACGCATTAGCGAGCACTACGTTGAAATTGTCCTTCAAGTACTTGGCCTGGGCCTCTGAAATAGTTCGCTGCTGATCGGCCGCAATTCGATAGTCCTGGCCATCCATTTGTTTGATTTGCCAAACCATCGCCAAGGTCACAACCACACCAAATACGAGCAACCCGATTGCCATATCCAGGCTCAAGAAGCCCTGTTGTTTAGTTTTACTGGTCATTCCAGAGGCTCCTTGATGATTGGTGAGCGATATCTTGTTCCAGCAGTGTGATCTTCCCTGCATGGACTTTCCCTCGAATGCTGGCACTGTCAGAACCCGTGAAGAGCAGGCTTTGCAGTGTCAATCGACGAGTGCCCTCACTGCCCGACGACAAAGCCTGGTGAACGACGGCTACAAGCCCTTTGGAAAGTAATTCACGGGCGTTACTCAGCAGGGGCTGCGCTAGGGCTGATATACGCTCAATACCTTGAGTGACGCTGCCGGCATGGCCGGTGCAAATAATTAGGTGCCCGTTGATGGACGCCTGAATGACTTGTGCGGCGGTTGCACTGTCGCGAATTTCACCGACAAACAACAAATCAGCTCGGGTGCGCAATGCCAATATCAACGCCTCCTCGTAGCCGCCCATCCTGCGTGAGACTGGAACCTGGATACAGCGACCATTGCCGTGTTGACCGTTTAAATAGGGTTCCGGTGGGTCCTCTACAGCGACGCAGATTCCCCCCCAGGTTTCAAGACGCGCTTTTACCAGCGAGGCCGCGCTGGAGGTTTTCCCAGAGTCCATTTCGCCGCAGATAAAAATCAGGCCACGGACTGTTTCACTCATCAGTTCGTCCTGGAGGTAATCAGGCAAGCCCAACATGTCCAAGGGACGGATCTGAACCGATGATTTGCTCAGGACGAAAACGGGCTTGCCGTTCAAGTCCAGCAGCTGTGTGACGCGAAGGACTACTCCATCTTCAATCAGAGCGAACTCAGGATCCTTTGTCTCAGCGTATTTCGTTTCACATTGCACACGTAAGCGGTCAAGCGCTGTCCGCCACTCGACGGGTGCTTCAACCCTTCGCGCCTGTCCCGGTAGGCCTTTGGCATCGGCAAAATCGTCACCTAGGTACAGGTCGACGAATTCTGCTTCGGAGATCACGCTCACACAGGACTCCTTAGTACGAGGTCCAGGCGATGGTGTTGGCGTCCGAAGAGCAACTAGTCGCAGCGGCCACCGCTGTGATTTCGCCGGCAATGGCAGTACCACCGTTGATCGCCGTTGTGGTCTGTTTGTCCTTGGCCATGTTGGACGCAAGCGTGATGCAGGCATTCTTCGGAAGGTTGGATTCGGTGATGGTGAAGGTCATGCCGTTGCTGGTCACAGTAACGGCTCCGTTCCAACGGTTGGATAAGGCGTTGCCGTTAATGCTCATACCGCCTGTGGCCTCCAGGTTGATCAAGGACGGGGCCAGGTTGGTACCGGCTGTTGCGTACCCTGTTGTGCTTTTCAGCCTTTTGGTATTGCTCAGCAAAGTGCCCAGGTTGCTCTGTTCAATGGTGACGTCCGAGCTACCGAATGTCCTGTACCCCATGAACACGATAAAACCGAGTGCCACGGCAATCAGCATCAGCCAGAACATCCCGTCCAAGGAAAGAAATCCGCGTTGGTTTTGGCGGGTATTAGTTCTCATCTTTACGACCTCATTTGGGTTTATTTAAGGGTTTCAGTCACATTTCCGGCCAACTGGAAGATGCCGATCACCACCAGAATCATCATGATTCCCATGGCCATCGAGGACACCCCAATAAGCGACTTCGCGATGGCCTCGACACGCTGGAGCGTTTGCTCCAGCCAGCGGTTGGAAAACCTTTCCATCGATTCGGCGAAGCCTTTGCGGGTGGCGAGCACTTCAAGAAAATGCATGGCCATTGGGTCTGGAAATTCATGGCCAGCAAGTTTCAAGGCAGTACCGAAGTTTTTGCCGGCACTGACACCGTAATGAATGGCGCTCAACCGTTCCTTGAGCCATGGAGATGCGTTGCGCTGCAGCGACTTCAATGCGTCGAGCTGGTTGATGCCTGAGCGCAACATCACGGCCATGTTGAGCAAAAAGATGGAACCGTGAAGCGCCTTGTAGACCGACCAAGGGGGAAGGCGCTCTGCTCGGACTCTCAGGACCTGGAGCAATTTGTTCAACTGTAGCTTCCATGATGGGCTGGCGGCCGTGATCTGAAGCCCGCAAAACACCGGCAGCGTGAAGATCGATACGAGGGTGAAGATGACGACCGCGACCAGGGTCACCAGTCCGTAGTGGGTCACGAAATTCGATAGGGCGTAGAGAAACGCCGGCACACCTGTCCAGGCATCGGGATTGGAGCGCTTTGTCATTGAAGGCACCATCCACGCGGCGATCACATACAGCAGCGCTGCCATAACGCTCCACACCACCGAAGGGTAAACCGTGGCTGAGGCCACCAGCTTGCCGATCCTCTGGCGTACTTCAATAATCCTCACGCAATCCCTAAAGGCCTGCACCAGGTTGCCGGTATCTTCCCCGGAAGCGATCAAAGAGTTTTCGTCATAAGGCACCCAGCCTTCGCATGACACGCTGAACGACTTGCCTCCTTTGACCGATTGCGCGATTTCACGACAGGCAATCGATACGGGATGCCGTTTTTGGCCGTTATCACTGAAAGCTCGCGCAACAGTATTCAGGGCATCTTCAAGTGAAACGCCATCCCCGTGTATGCCCATAAGGCTTTCATAGAATTGGATTCGCTCGTTTTTGCCGAACTGTTTGGCGTAGAAGGTCTCTGCCCAGCGGTTTAGCACCGCTCTGACGTCACTCAGCATGGGCGAGCTCCAGAGTTTGCCGGTCAAAGTCCAACGGCCCCACCATCATTTCGGCGTGACGTGGATCCACCAAACCTTGTTTGAGCTTGAGGATTGTGTGGGCAGTTTTGGTGATGCCGCCCATTTCCTTCACCCAGTAACGACGTGCTGCACTGGCCCCTTTTTTATTAAAAACGTGCATGAAATTGTTGTCGGTGATGAGCGCCTCCGCGGCTACCGTACGATCAACGACGCCCAAACCTTTGCAGTGTGGGCATCCAGGACCTTTGAGGTAGGTCAGGTCGACCGCGTCCAGGCCGCGCAGGCGTTGCACCAATGCACCGTTGAGCTGGTCCAGGTGAGCTGCGGCAGGTACACGACAGTGGTGGCACAGCACGGGAAGCAAGGACTGATTGACGATGCTGGTCATTAGCGCGGGATCTGTCACAAGGTAGCGGTCTACCCCCATATCGATTAGCCGCTGAAGCGCCGCCACCGCGTTATTGGTGTGCAAAGTAGAAGACACCAGGTGCCCAGTCATCCCGCCGCGGAAAGCCGCTTGGGCCGAGGCAAGGTCTCTGATTTCCCCATACATCAGGACGTCCGGATCGAGTCGCATCGAGTTGGTGATGCCGTCGCTCCAGGTTTCTCCTGCGCCTAAAGGGGACTGGTTGGCCATGATTGGATATTCGGGCGGATCCTCCATGGTCAAAATGTGTTTTGTGCCACCGCACTCTTCATAGAGCAGGTTCAGGTTGACCTGCTGAGTCTTGGATTTGCCGGATCCTGTGGGGCCGGTGACCAAGTTCACGCCATAAGGAAAGCTGCGGATACGGCTAAACGCCTCAATTTGCTCGAGGAGAAAACCGAGAGCCTCAAGGGTCATTTTGGTTTTGTCGTCATACAGCAGACGCAGAACCATTAAAGGCCCCTCTACGAGTGGCCTGGTGGCAACCCGGGCACCAAACAGACCAAGTTGATCCACGTAGGATCGTTTGATACGTGCGTCCTGGCTGACTTGTGGCTGGTAGTGGTCTTTCGCAACATCACACATGCTGTTGTAGAGGGATGAGCAGAGCTCAAGGCCCACCTGACTTTGATGCTGCTCTGCCTCCCACAACAGCCCGTGGATGCGAAAGAAGATCTTGGTGATGTCGTGGCCCACCACAAAGTGAACATCGCTTGCATTATCCCGATGTGCCTTGTCTAGCAGTTGTACCACCTGCGCCTGGCGTTTGGTCTCGGTGGTCGAGAGGGCTCTGCCATTAGCGTCGTCATTCGCCTGGTAGAGCGCCTTGATCGTGCTCATCGAGCAGACCTTGACTGCAAACTGATGATTTTTGTGTTCTAACTCATCCTCGAAAGCCATGACATAGGGATCGGTTTGATGCTGGGCGGACACATAAAGGATTCCATCGTTGGTCAGTGCGCACAGCTGACGTAATTCCGGTTTCAGCTCGAACGATCCGCCAGGCGCAGTGAGCAATTGCTGATGCGAATTCAGCAGCTCGGCAGCGGCCTCATCGAGAACCGGTTCCGCTTCAGTTTGTACTTCAGTCAAAGTCGTCATTGGCTCGCACCTTCACCGTTGTCCTTGGATCAACCCGGGCAGCGTGGTGGCTGACGGGATGCTGCTGGAGCCAGGGTTGCTACTACTGGGGGCGCTTCCCGGTGGAATATTGGAAAATCCGAGGGGGAAACGCTTGCCATCACGTTTCAGTGTCACGCTGTCCAGGGTGAGGTTCGCCACGCGGTAGCCTCCTGGGAGTTCCCGCGACGAGGCATCAGCGTCCACTTCAAATCCGCTGCTGTAGAGCAACGTGGCACGCAGCCGCCTTGCGGAGCCGAATATGGCTTTGACGACAGGCAGTTCTTGTTGGGTATCGGTAGCGCGTGTGGCGGTAATAGGGGGTGGGAGTAGGCCTTGAGGTACGAATGAGGCTGGAGACTGAGCGGTTGAATGGTTGTCATCGCCATTGATTGACCGCTGAGCCTGAGCCCTTTCCGCCTGCGCTTTGAGGAGGATCGTCTGACTTTGAACGATGGCCAGCTCTCCTACGTTGACACCGGCCAGGTTGCTTTCTGCAGCGAAGCTCACAGAGGAGCCAAGAGCAATCACGGCGCAGATCAACTGCAGTTTTTTATTTCGCATAAAGGTCACCTGTTACTGACCAGATAAGATGGCCAGCCTGATACTCGGTTTTGATTTCACTCAGCCGTAGGCCTTGACTGGGGGCACTGGACAAAGAGTCCAGTGGCGTAATCCCGGTGCTGTAACGCAGTTCGAATAGCTTCCACTGAGGTGGAGGAGGCGGTGGTGGAGCAGGCTGACCAGGTACTGCCGGCGGGATCGGAACAACGACCGGCATCTCTTTCAAAACGGGGTTTTGCCCGAAGCTATTCAGCCAGGAAGATAAGTTCGCCAACATGACGATCGCTTCTTCGAGCGGTTCGTCGCCTGCAGCCGGTAAGGAAATGTCGAGCTTCAACGTGGCCGAGTTGCCCTCGTCAAAAAAGGCTGGCCGATCAGAATAGTGGCCCTGAGTGGCCTGTATCAGTTCATCGGCCGTGCTATTGCCCGTGCGCTTGTACGATGACAAGACCTGTGTGCCATCGCAGATCGCCTTCGTGAAGAGCCATCCTTTAATGGATAGGGGGGACTGATAAATAACGTTGCTGCAACCCACAAGAAAGTCTGTGACGGAGGGCCGTTTAGCCCAAGGGTGCTCCAGCGCCTGGGGCAACTGTTCCACGCCAGACTCTTGCTGCAACCTGGCTAACTCTGCGAGTCGAAGCTGTTCAGCCTGGAAAGCTGCGTCTTTGGCTATCCGGTCCTGATGACTCTGCCATTGAACCCACGCGATGATGCCGGCAACGATCAGCGCACCAACCATCGTCAGTCGCACCAACTCTGCTTTGGATAACCCAAAGACAAGTGGCCTCAGTCGATACTCACGTTTCAAATGCGAGGGTTGGAGCAGCTCGTCAATGTCGAGCGGTTGGCCACCCATTTCAAATTCTGAAGGCAGGTACTCCTGACTGAACTGGATGCCCCGACTGCGCTGCTGAACGACTCTCCGACGAACCTCGGCACCGGTGCCGATCATGTCGCATCCGGATATCACGCCTCCTTGAAACACCGCGACAAGGGCGTATTGGTCAAGGTCAGCGTCCGTTCTCCAGGCCGCAATCCACGAGTCCCCCAACTGGCCTGCCAGGGTCGCTGCGAGCGAGTACATGCCTTTGGTGACTTCGTCACTGCGCGCAACGAAACCGGCCTGGATGATGGCCGGTGTTCTGCGAATGGCGACGATATCTAACTGGTGTTCACGGCCGTACTGCCGTGCTTCCTTCATGTGGCCGGTGACGCTGCCCAATGGATGCCAGCGTAGGCCTGTGACGAATGATTTTCCTCTGTGCTGCAGGACCTGGACCCGCGCAGAGCGTGTGCTTTTTGCGATTTCCGCGGCCATGACTTAACCCTTGAATGCGCTGCAACGCAGCAAAGGGCTGGGGCAAGAGCCCCAAGGATCATTGGCGGCAGGAATACTCCGGGCGCTAGGGCTTCCAGTGTCGCTATCAACAACAGGAGTAATCAGCACGACCAGCACGTTGTGCTCCGTGCTGCGGATGCGACTACCACCCAGGCCGAAGAATCCAGGATCACCGACACCGGATTTGGTCGCGTTTTCGCTGTTCTCCTCAAAGCCGGTCAGAACCAACGTTTGGCCGCTGCGCAATTTGACTTTGGGAGACAGGTTCCTGGTGTCGTAATCGACTGTCTGAACGCTGGAGCCGTTGCTGGTGAAGGGCGTGAAGGTGGGTTTGCTGCTCATGCTCAAGGTGACCATCAACAGCAGGTTGTCCTGGTCGATAATGCGAGGAAGCAACATCATGTTGAACCCGCTGGTGATCGTTGCGGGAGTCAGTGATGTGGACGATCCGACCGAGGCTGTTGTGGTCGTAGAGCTCGAGGCAATATAGCTTTGCACGTTACCGACTTGGATAGGTGCAGGCTGTAAGTTCAAAGTTGTGATCGAGGGAGATCGGACGTTTGAAACTCGATACTGTTCAGATAGCGCTTTAATGATCAGATTCGACCCAGCCCAAGGTGACTTGGAGGTATCTAAAACATTGAACGAGCTGGAGACCGCATTAGTGGTAATTCCAGTGGTGGCATTTTTTAGGGAAAAGCCCCACTTGCTGCTCAGATTAGTGTAAACCGCAGACCAATCTAGGCCTGTTTGATCCTTGTCGGTGAGGGTCACTTCGAAAACTTTGACATTAAACAGCACCTGGCGGGTGATGCTGCGGTTGAGGGAGGCCAAGTACTTCGAAACGTTGGAAAGAACCTCCGGGCGATCGCTTACCGTCAAAGTCCCAGTGGACCGAGAAAGGAACATACGACCCTGCGGCTGCTGGCTTAGCATCGCTTGGACGTTTTTTTCAATGTCCCCGATCAGTGATGTTTTGATTGAGACGGTGGTGCTCTGGTTGCTGCCAGACTCGCCCGACGCGCCTGATGATGAAGATCCGCCACCCCCTCCGGAGCTCCCGCTGCCCGTGGATGTCAGCAAACCGGATTTCACAGTGCTTTCAATGACCTGATCATCACCAAAGGCCCAGACATCGAACGTTTTGGTATCGAAGTAGGTGATGTGCACGCTGCGATCATCGGATAAATAGTTCCATGCCAGGCCCTGTTGAGCGGTCACCTGATTCAACAAACCAGACAGCTTGCCGCTGTACTTAACTGGGAATGAACGAGGCGCAAAGAGCCCATCCATACTCGAAGATCGGGCGTTGCTCGGCATGTTGCCGATGACACCGGCTGGCATGAAACTGGACAAGTTATCCGGCGAGGCCATAACCGGAGGCGAATTAGATCCTGCGTTACCTTGATTGCGAATGGATAGGACGCTTGGATCGATCGCATCTGGAGCCACGATGACCGGAACGCCACACTCGCTCGTGATGTAGTTCGCGACCTCTGCGATCCCAACGTTGTAAGAAGGGCGATAAGTAATGTCGCAATCCATAGCCAGCGGCAAACCGCGCTTGGCGACCATGGGTTGCTTTGAGACCCAAGGCTTGTCACTAAAAACGACGGTTTCGCGTGCCGGCTCTTGTTGCTGACTTCGCAAGAAGCGGCTGTATTGGGAGGCGGTCGCTGCGTCGTTTTCGGCACGGCTGGCCGACTCATTCACGCGCTGCAGTGAGCAGGAGCTGATCAGAGCCATGACCAGTAATGAGGCTGTGCCTCGAATCCAGAGGCGTACAGTCATCATTTTTTCCTCTCTGCGATGTAAAGCACCAACTGTGCTGGGCTGCCGTCCACGACGAATGACCGAGGGGCTGAGTCGTACAGCGGAAAGATCTCTTTGATAGCCTCTTCAAAGCTGCCTTCGAATCGAAGCGGGGCGTCAATGGGGTAATCCAAGTCGTCGACCTTCCAGATCAGCGTCCATTTGGCCCTTGCTGCCCAGGCTTCCACGGTTTGCCGAAGTGTTGAGCCAGTGGTCGCCGTCCATATCTGGGCCAGCGGCTTTGGAGCGGTTACCACCGCGAGAGCAGGCTTTGGCGCGACTGAGGTACTTGAGGCAACGTTTCCAGACTTCCCAATGCTTGCAGGCTGAGTGGTCGAAGCGTTGATCGGGGAGGTGGCTGCCGGGCTCGACGTGGATTTCCCGGAAGAGGTCGTAATAGAGCCATCCTTGGCGGGCACTGCTGGGGTAGATACTGGGGTTGCATCTGCAGGTGCTGCAGGAGCGGTTTTGATCGGCGCCGGTGAGGGTACGGCGGCGACCACAACGGTGCTGGGCGTTTCGCCGCTGGTGGTGTTTTTCGGAGTCGCTGCAGCCGATGGAGTGGGAGGTACGGAGATGGCTGCCACTTGGGTTGGAGCAGTGCGCGATGTTTCCGGGAGCTGGTAACCAGGGCGAAGCACGTAGCACACCTGGCGATTCACTTCATCCACCTTCACCTGCCACGCGGGGCCGGCCAGTACTTGCAGCGTGTTGCGCAGTGTCATTGGCCCAAGCTTGTACTGGGCCGCTGGGAGTGGTCGCGTGTAAAGGATGTTGACGTGACCGGTGTCGGGCGAGCACAGCGTGTAGCCTGAGCGATCCACGACGTACTGCATGGCATCGCGCACATTGGGGTGCATGTTGGCAGGAATGCTGATGTCAATGATCTGAGCCATCAGGTCACGCTGACCCGAGTCAGGCAAGGTACTGACCAGGGTGTAACGCCCATAGCGTACGACCGGTTCCTTCTCAGGCACGGCGCCGCTAGGGTAGAGGTCCGGCGTCAACATGTCCGGGTTACGGCTGCTATCAAACGCCGGTTTAGGCGTCTGTGGCGTGTGGGTTGCGCAACTGGCGACGAGTGCGAGCAGGGAGAGTGTGGTGAAGTGCCTGATCATGTGCCGAAAGGCCCCCTTTGATGATGGAGGCACAGTGACAGCCAGTCATTAGCGGCGCAGCAGGAAATAGAGAACTGCGCCTTAGGGTTTTTATGCGAGCGCTAAACCAAGTCGTCTGCCCATAACATCGTGATATTCAGTCTTGGAGAAAGCCTACTGAATTGCTCACAAGTAATTCACTAGTTCGGATCTAGCGTTGGCCGCTGCATCCGGCTCTATCAGGTCGCTCGCTAGTTGTCGTTTATCAAGCAGCATTTGCCATAGCATTTGATCAATGGTGTTCTCCACCAGAGGGATTTTCACCACAACCATGCGTAACTGCCCATTCCGGTAGGCTCTATCCTCAGCCTGATCCTGTAATCCTGGCGTCCAGGGTAGTCCCAGGAACATGACATAGTTGGCAGCCGTCAGGTTATTTCCGGTACCGGCGGCAGAGGTGGTCGCTGCGAACACTCTTGTGTCAGGATCGCTTTGAAAACGATCGATCGCTTTTTGGCGTTTGCCGAGGGAGTCACTGCCTACCACGGTAACGCATCCGTATTCGGCCTTCTCGCACTGCGCACGCAGGGTGCTGACCGTGTCCTTGAACTCACAGAACAAGATGACTTTGTCTTCCACATCCAGTTCGCACAGCAGCTCCATGACGACCCGAACTTTCACCTGCTCCAGCAACTGGCGCAGTGAGCCTAGCCTGGCAAGACTTGGTCTGTCTTCAAGGCGTATCCGGTCGTATTCACGACGTTCCTCGACTGAGAGCTCTACCGGTAAAGTCTGCCGTTGCTTACCCTTGAGCTCCGTGAGCACGTCCTTGCGGCGTCTAAGCATCCAGTCGCCAATCGCCTCTCGAAGGTTCTTGCGAAACTCTGGACTGCCGGCGAACTGTTCGCAGAACTCCTTGAGTGACAGCTTTCCAACAGGATGCCCTGACAATCGTAGAAGTGTGTGAAGTTCTGATTCGCGATTGAGCACCGGTGTACCGGTCAATAAATAGCGATTGGGCACCTTGGCGGCAATGTCGAAGCCATGGCGCGTCCACGCCGCGGTGGGCTCTTTCAGGCGGTGAGCCTCATCGATGATCATCACTTCAAAATGGCCGGCCTGCAGGACATAGTCGCCCAAGCGCTCGTAGTTGATGATGGTCCACTGCAACGAGGGATCGAAGACCTGCAGGCCTATTCTGGCTTCGGGATACACCATCTGGATTTCACGTTGCCAGTTGATGATCAGAGTCGACAAGGTGATGACGAGGATGGGGCCGTCTCCCGCTCGAATAGCGGCGGCGATGATGGCCTGACGTGTTTTTCCTAGGCCCATGTCATCAGCGAGTAAAGCGCTCGTTCGTTGCAGCAGATGTCGTATGCCCGCTGGTTGATGATCCAGCAATGAATGCCCGGTCAACGCCTGATCGATTTGCTCACTGGTAAATTCGGTTCGCTGGATGGATGGCACAGCGGCAAGGTAAACGTCTGTTGAGACGTCTTCGTGCCCGACTGGGGCTGCGCGCTCTTGCGGCGGACCTCCGAGGCTGATGCGGGTGACCTCATCAGCGGGGACAATGGAACCGTCGGTCAGTAGTTCCTGCACGGTGTCCAGGATCTCAAACTGATCTTCAGAAAGCCCCAGCTCAAGAATGAGGTTGGAACGTACCAGTTCGGCGGTCGAATCAATGCGCCAAGACTTGGACTGGCCAAGGAACACGCCGTGCATACGCCGAGATACCGCGACGGCTCCAGGGTGATAGTCGCCCGACAGCAGAATGCCCCCCTGAGCCAGTGGGGCAATTCTGAACGTCAAACCCCAGGTGAAGGCTTGCCGGTCTGGTGATTTTTGCGCTGCTGCAAGCTTTGAAGAGAAGGTTTGCCAGCTCTCATTGAAACGACTTTCGGTCAACTCCATCAGGCGGTGGAAGAGCAGATCCAGGTCATCCAGCAATTTACCCTTGGGCATTCGCCAGTAGCGATGTTTAGGATGCTCTGCACGGCGGATGTAGAAACCGTCACGCTCAAGAAACAGGCGGTTGGCCCCCTCGACGTACTGCAGCAGGATCCCGAAGTCATAGCCGTCGAAGATCACCTTTTCGACCAGGTCCTGCTGGCGGTTCATGAGGCGCGGACGGCTCATGTTCTGCTCAGACGCAGGTTGATCCATTCCGCGCACGCTTGAGCATGCAGCTTTTTGCGGTTTCGATTTGTATAGCGAGACATGGATAGTGTTTGGTCGGGCCATTCTAGGTTGACCTCAAGCTCACCTGATTTGACCTTTGCCCAAAACCATTGGTAAGCCCGGTCAACCCTAGAGCCCGACTTAGGCGTGCGATTGCCGAGCCCTCTCAGTTGTGTCGTCACGAGATGTTTGGGAGTCAATTTTGCCGGTGCTTCGCCCCAGGCACTCTCATCCAGTTGGACTTCAGCAGAGGCCAACGATTGCCCATTTTCGCGTACTGAAAAAAGACGGCAGTTGCCCCGATAAGCGCTGTAGTCGTAACCATCAATGCAATGGCCAAGCGCTCGATGTTCTGCATCAAGGTCCGCTGGGCATTTCAGCTCGACAATTTGCAGCCCATTCGGGCTTACGAGAAGTGTGTCGTTTGAATTAAGCAGCGTCTTCCAGGGCGTTGAAGAGTCCGCTTTTGTTTGGGGATCTGCGGCATCAAGAGCTTCACGTATGTCTATCAGTGCCAAGTGAAAGCCATCCACTAAGTTGGCGATCTGGTGATAGGTAGCAGTACCTATGAAGCTATTGATTTTTTGCAGTGCGTCACGGGCGTCGGGTCCGTCGCTTTCATCAACGCTATTAAAAACATCATTCAGATCTTGCAGCCTATCAGCAATTTGAAGCCAATCAGGGTTGGACCACTCTGTCGGGCATCCTGAGAACAACCTGCTCCAGTCTTTTGTCTGCTCCAAAAGTTGATAGGGAATCTTATCCAGCAATGCAAAAAAGGTTTTCCAATGCGTCTTGGTCGAGGGGCGGCGGTTGACCATTGATGCTCCAAGCAGCAATCGATGCCACGGAGTTTCCGGACCTTCACGGTTTATTCGCGTCAATGCGCTGCCGGTATCATAAACGCGTTGTTGGCCCAAGTACCGAACTGATGTTCTTGGAGCTTGTAAGAGCCATGCCAAGATGTCGATAAGTGGGAGGCCAGTGTCCGTGATGCGGCCCATTAGGCATTCCCTGGATTCCACGTAGTAGTCGTCGTCGCACAAGATAGGTCGAAATTCTTGAAGTTCATTCCATGGGCTTTCCAGGAAAATCTTTTGCTCTTCGTCCCATGGCCAAGGCCATTGGTTGGCCAAAACTAAGAGAGGTACCAGCACCGGTTGAGCTTTCAGCGCCTGCATTCGGCGTGTCCGGTCGCCTTGAGCCAGCCAGTTATAGAGCTTTGGGGAAGGGCACTGCGCTGAACGGATAGCGAATAGAAGTTCCTGGTCCAGGCACTGGCGATACTGCTTCAGCGTGCTGCCGATCTGTTTCAAGTAAAACTGCGTGCGCGGGTTGAAGTAACGATTGTTGCTTACAGACGCATCCGAGCCTTTGCGAATAAAACTACCCAGATCCTCAACGGCGAGCGCTACTGCTGCCGCTCGTGCCGACTTACAAAACGATGTCAGAAGCACATCTGCAAACCAACGTCCCTTAAACCTCATCACCAGCTGCTGGGCTACTTGGACGGACGGTTTTTTTTTATGTACGCGATCTTTAGTTACGATCTTGCAGGCCATTAATTGCTGGCCGTCGAAGTACTGAAGCTGGTTGCCGATCCTGGCCAGAACCTGGCGCGTTTGAGCATTGGTACTGTCCCAAGCCACACACCAGCAGCGGGAGTGGACATTAGAGTTGAGGTAGTGCTCGATAAACGAGGTCAGGAGGGAATGTGAGATCTGAAAGTGCAAAGCCCAAGTCTGGGCCACTTCAATCTGGCGATCAGAGAACTTCTCCAGCTTCGGCGCTAAGATGCGCAGTCCCAACACCGATTGTCTCTTCTGTACGCTCACCCATGACCTCCTCTGCAATATCGCAGAGGAATGTCAGGTATAGGGGAGCGCGCTTCTAGGGTTAATGCGTATCGGCGTGGCAGTGATTTATGTTGGCAATGTTGGAAGTTACATCCCTCTGGGCTTTTTGAGATCGGGTTTGCCATTCAAGGTTGGAAAACTCACCTTGCACCCATTCGATTTGAAGCCCGTGCACCCCCAAAAGTCATATCCACCATCCCCTTTCTTCTGCCGCCTTACGAGGGGCTGATTGCATTTGGGACAGTTGAAATCGCCAGTAGCTACGGCTGGGCGTGAACCCGAGGACATTGGCACACTTGGCATTCCATGTTGCTGAGACAGTTCCTCTTCCAGGCGCTTATGCAGACGTGCAACGACGGCGCCGTAGGTGTCCTGGCCCTGGGCGATTTTGTCCAGGTCGCGCTCCAGCTCCCGCGTAAAATCCAGCTCAACGAAACTGAAAAAACCTTCGAGCTTCGCAATCGTTTCCTCCCCCAGCGGCGCGGGTACCAGTTTGCGACTCTTTTCCTCGATCAGTCCTTTGCTGGTAATGTTCTTCAAGATCGAGGCGAATGTGCTGGGCCGACCTATACCGCGGCGTTCCATTTCTTTGATCAGGCTGGCCTTGGTGTAGCGTGAAGGTGGTTGGGTTTTCTTCTTCAGCAGTTCGCCGCTGTGGACTGCCAGAATTTGTTTTGGGGAAAGCGCCGGCACGGGGTTGTTCGCTTCTGCGTCCTCGTCCTCATCGGTATCATCGCCCTTGAGTAGCTTCAGCCATCCCGGATGGCAGAGTGTTTTGCCCGATGCAGTGAAGCGCAGCGCTTTACCGCCAGGACCAACGGCGAGCAGTTTCGCAGTACGCACGTCGTAGATAGCGGCTTCGAGCTGGCTGGCCAACGCCCGAGCCCAGATCAACTTGTACAGGGCCAGTTCGTCATCGTTTTCACCGGCTGACCTTTCGGACCAATAGGTAGGTGTGATGGCAGGGTGACCTTCCTGCGCGCCTTCTGCAGCTTTGAACGTGCGTCGTTCATTCACGACCTTCATCCCAAGAGCGTTGGCCACCGTTCGAATATCCTCCATGGCTTCGTCTGGGACATTGGGGTTGTCTGTCCGGTGATAAGTGATCACGCCTTGCTCGTACAAGCGCTGGGCCACTTGCATGGTTTTATCGGGGTCCCATTTCAACGCGTTGCTGGCGGCCTGTTGAAGAGTCGATGAGATGAATGGTGCGGGAGGATGACGCTCGGCCTTGCGATCTTCGCAGGACTCCACGACCACGTTTCGAGTGCCGGCGACGTGCTGAGCCAGGTTGCTATCCTGAACATAGGGGAAGTCCTTGCTTGCGAAATCCGGTACCGGTTGCCATTCGGCAAACCAAGTGGTGCCCCGACTTACATCGGCAAAGAACAGACGCACGCCAAAGTGATTGATCACCTGAAAGTTGCGGATCTCGCGTTCGCGCAAGACCACAAGAAACACGGCGGGTGATTGAACGCGGCCAGCAGAAGTAGGTTTGCCCATCAGGCGCCGCAACTCTTGGGTCACCAGGTAACCCACCAAGCGATCCAGAACACGCCGGCACTCCTGTGAGGCAACCCTGTTCAGATCGATTTGTCGTGGATTGGCCAGTGCCTCTTCAACGCGCTTGAGAGTGATCTCGTTGAAGGTAATGCGTTTGTAGTTTTTGACCGCCAGAACCTGCTGGATGTGCCAGCTGATGCTCTCACCTTCACGATCAGGGTCGGTTGCGAGGTAAATTTCGCTGGCCTGTTTCGCTGCGGCTTTGATGGTTTTGACGGCCCTGGCGCTCTTATCCAAGATCTCATACACCGGTGTGTAGTTTTTACGAACTCCGGTGGTGATCATGCTGTCGTCCTGTCCTTTGGCCGGCAGGTCGCGGATGTGCCCACCACTGGCAACCACCTGCCAGTCTTCGCCTGGGCGTAGCTTCTTCATCATTGGCTGGAGCTTTTTCAGCTTACCAGGTGCCTCGATGATCAATAGCTTCACGGTGTGTCCCTCTCAAATAATCAGAGCGGGACTGTTGCGTCAGGCGGGTAGGGCTTCAATAGGAAATGGTCAATACGCGGGGGAGGGCATTAAGCGGCTATAGGTCCAGCGAGAGCTGCTGTGCCTGGGCAAAGCCCTTTAGTCACGACGCACCCATAGCGGGATGTTGGTAAGGGCAGTCATACACCCGTAGCCCTTTCCGCGCAGCGGCCGCACCAGTGGCAATAACCGTCAGGTGAGGGTTGTTGCAACTTCGCTTGTCAGAGGTCTTAGGCAAGAAAGCGTTATCACCCATGCCGGTTGCTCCTCGATGCTCAAATTCATCTACCAGCAGATCCGCGCATGGCGCGATTTTTTTACGGGAGAGTGTTGCAGCCAGGTGCCGGGATGTCGAACCAATTGGCGGCCCTTAGCCAATGCACGAAGAACTCGACGGACTGACCACTTCGTCTTTGCAAATCGTGTAAATCGCCATAAAGCTCAAGATCCTCAGACTCATCATCCCAGTTGAAAAGTTCGAAGTAGTTGGTGTCGTGGCGATCTGGATTCAAAAGCTCTTGTATGAATCTTCGTGCGACGAATGAGTTCATGTCACTGTAGTCATCAGCCCAGACGTCTTTATCACGCCAACCAGCCTTTATCCAGGAGGCGAGTCGAATGTTATCGGTGATACCGTAGAAGTCTGCTGCGTTGACGTCGCTCTCATCACAGTACCGCCAGTACAGCCGTCCCAACGTGGGGTGATCCGCTGCTACCAGAAGCCAGCCATCTGGACACCTCACCTCATCATCGTCCCGCATTGTCATACACCTTAAGGCTTCACGGTTGGGGAGGGAAAGACGTTGATGTTTTTCCCTCCACCACGAGCTTCACGATTGGGGGGCCAAAATTAAGCCCCTGCAATCAGAACGGACGGTCGGGGTCCGGGTAGTCTTCGAAATCCGGGACAGGTTGCGGACTGGACTGATCACGTGACGGGCTGCCTTGGCTCTGCGACGGTGACAGGGTCACGCTCGCAATCCTGTGCGGCAAGATAGCGACCCGCGAGGCTTGAACTTTCAGAGCCGCATTTTCCTCACCGTCTTTTTCCCAGCGATCCATTACGGCTCGGCCGGAAACGATCACGCGCATGCCCTTCTGAAACAGGTGCGAGTAGTGTTCAGCATCTTTGTGCCACCACTCGACGTTCGCCCAGAACCCCCCACGATCTTCGAATCCGCCTTTACCGTCAGGAATCGAATTGTCGAAGTAGACGTTGACTCGCATGAGCCTCCGTGGATCCTTATTGCCGTTAGGGAATTCTTTGAATTCCGGAGTGGAACCGATATTGCCTTCCCAGCCTTGTACGGGTGTGGACATGAGTGTTCTCCGACGTTATGGATGTTGCGTTTGATTGGTGAGCTGCTGCAGTCGAGCGGTGTACACGGCCTCTGCCTGGCCCATTTTTTCAGCGCACTCGGCGGCCTGTTTGGCAATGGAGTGCATCAAGCTCATTTGCATGTTCAGCGTGATGCGCTGCAGTTCCATTGCGTACAAGTCCTGCAGCATGGTTTCTGGTGTTCTGGATGAACCCATCATGTCTGCCCAAACACCGACGCCCATTCGGCGGTCCGTCACCTGCTGCCATCTCAGAAATTGGGTTCCGGCCTGGGTGTTCTGTTCTGTCAGTCGAACTGGCACAAGGGTGAATGGATACCGGCGAGCCTGGCTCAGCACTTCCTGGGCAAGTGCTTTCAATTCCGATTCTTGAACCCGGCATAGATCGGCAAATTGGCTCAACTCCCCCTTACCTTTAAAAGGCTTTAAAAGGCCTTTTAGTGAGGCAGCCTGTTGCAGTCGTTGGAAGGCATCCTGTTGCAGTGGTCGGAAGGCGGTCTGTTGCAGCACGCCGTCTTCTGAGGACGTCTGGCCCATGACCATCAGCCTTCCTCGGCATCATCAAAGTGATCACTCGCCTCGGATTGCTGTTGGCCGCGAATGATGGGGGGAGCAAAGTTCGAACGGCGGGTGCCTTCCAGGATGTCCTGCGGCAGTTCTCCGTAACGCTCATACATTTTGCGGGCTGCTTCAGCCTTGGCATTGTTGGCGGCGAAGTCATCGCGTGCAGCGCCGGAGTATTTGTAGATCTGGGCCAGGCCAAAAAGTCTGCGCAGTACGGCTGCGCCTTCATCGATCCAGGTTTCCATGTCATGGCGACCGACCAGACCGACGTGCTGGGCCAGCAAAATGCGCCTGACAATTTCGTCGTAGTTGGTCAGCAGGTACACGGCTTGGAAGCCGAGTGGATTGGCGATGTATAGAGGGAGGCTGACAGGCTGGATGGACAGGTTCTCACTGATGCTGATGGCCGGGGGAAGGGAAGCCATGGCTGTGTCGAGTCGATCTTCGATGGTTTTAAGTGCCTCCTTTGAATCCCGGATTTTCTCTTCCAGCTGGATCATCCACCAATCCGAATACGGATCATCTTGCTGGGCGCCACGTGACATGCGATTGACTACAGTGCAGAAGCCAGACAATCCGATGATGCCAACCTTGACATCGTTTTTTGGGCGTCCCATCCAGATCCGTGCAGCATGATGGGTGTGAAGGGTGAGCTTCACATCGCTGCGTAGTGAGCCAATATTGAGCCGGTAATTGTCAGCCATGGTGCTGTTATTCCTTGGAAAGAGGATTGACATGGCCATGCTGCAATTGGGCTGCTACGGAAGCAGCAATAAATCCATAGTCAGACGGAAGGGGATTTGTTGAGGCGTCTATATATAGAAAGAGCCTAGGAGGACCGACTGCCTGAGTTACATCGTTTTTGTCGGACCTTGGCTGTGTGCCACCATCGGTCTTGGATCGTGGTTGAGTGTTGCGGGCCGCAACACCCAACTCGATACACCAACCGATCTGGTATCTTGGTTGGGTGATTCGGGCCGAATCACCCAGTTCGCTGCCAACGCCGATCTCGGAGCCTGGTGGGGTGATGTGGCCCACATCACTTGGCGAGGTAGCAACATCGATCATGGGCCTCGGCTGAGTGATGTGGCCCACATCACTTGGCGAGGTGGCAACATCGATCATGGGCCTCGGCTGAGTGATGTGGCCCACATCTCTTGGCGGAGTGGCATTATCAGACATGAGTGTTGGCTGAGCGTTGCGGGCTGCATCGTTTGCTTGAGCAGTATTTCCGCACAGAATCATGGCTGCGTGCCCCGATGAGGCTTCAGTAGATTGAACATTTCGCTCAGTGTTTGATTCGCAGTTTGTATTGATTCCGGATTGCGGGGAGTCACCATCGCTTTTACCGGTTGAGCAACTTCCACGGTGCTTGAGCCCGTCGGTTGTCTATCAGTGTTCATGTGACAGGGACGTGGCTTTTCATCCGGTTTCCAGTTGCTGTTGAAGTCGCCTCGTACCGCCGTGGTGACTAGCGTCATCAGATACCCCAATGGGTTTCGAACGCTTCCCATCTCACAACGGTGCACCCATTGCTTGATGAGCGCAGGTTTCACCTCTGGAGGGACTTTCTGCAACGCCACAAGGGCACTCTGTTTCTGATCCATGGGCAGCCGGTGCAGGGCACCCAGGAAATCTGCAGTCGTGTCATCTGACGTGGGCGGTACATGTACAGAGCTTTTACAAACATCTTTGTTTGTATCTGTATACGTACTATATGAGTTCGGATTCCGAACTGAGTCCGAACTCAGTGATTTACGGCTGAGTTCGGATTCCGAACCCAGCTCAAAAGCGATTCGCTTATCGTTGGATTCGCTGAGTTCGGATTCCGAACTCAGGGTGGAGGCAGCTATATTTTGCTGAGTTCGGATGCCGAACTCGGGCGCAGTCAAAGGCTGAAGGGTTGTTGCTTGAACCCATGACTGACTGTTCAAGCGGGCTTCGATGACGTTCAGCCGGGTTGGTAAGCACCGTCCAACCTCTGGATCCGCTGCGAACTCCTTCCAGGCAATTTCAGCGACTTCACGAATCGCCTTGGTCTGATGCTCCATAGATTGAGCGAGTAACTGCAGATAGTCTCTGTCGAATTCCAGCGCTTCACCAGGTGTTACAGGTTCATCGTGAAGGAGATAGACGTTGCCTTGAACCTGGCCACTCAGGTCATTACGTACGCGACGACCGAGGCTGAGCCAGCGAGTCAGGCGAAGGGTGACCAAGGCTTTTGATACCGTTTCACGGGACGCCGGCCTGCCGGGTAGCATGCCCAGGTATGGCCGTAGCTGTTCATAAGTGGGGAACGCCGTCAGGCCGTCGTCATTAATCAGTAGGCGGAATACCTGCCAGGTGTTTCGTTCAAGCGGAGACAGTCGATCATCCAGTAGCAATCGTCGAGGAACTGTCTCATGAGGGTTACCGCTGAAAATGATGCCGGAGTAGGGCGCTGAGCCCTGAATCCCCGGTGGCGTCGACTCTTTTTTCTGACGCAGATGAGCCTCAAGATGCCCTGATGCAGAGTCCAGAAGTGTCGAGAAGGGGAGCCGGGACAACTTCATAGATCGTTGTCACCTTGCCCCATTGTCACTACCGGTAGGGCCAACTGATGGTTGGCCGATGACACCAGCTTCAAACCTTTTGTAAATCCAGCGTTAGGATGTGAAGGCGGATAAAGACCGTCTCTGATCCAGGACTGAACGCGGTGCCAGATAATCGCTAAGCTGAGGGTTTCCGTGCCTTCAGTTGAGTCGGCGCCCTGTGGGGCATTGAGCTCCTCTGCCACCAGCATGGCCACGTCCAGCAACGCCAGGCTATCGTCTAATTCAACCTGATGTTCTTTCATCAGGTGGGTCCACCGGTACCAAAGCTGAGCATCCATTTCTTCACTGAACTCTCTCCATCGTCCACGTCGTGCCGTTACGCCGATCACCAGGCGTTGAAGGGCTACGTCTTGGGGGGACAAGCCAAAGAACTGTTGTAGCATCTGCGTCGTAGCCCCCAATCGGAGAGCACGCTCAATCATGCGTACTTCTTCGTCTGAACGTTGGGCCCCGGTCAGTAGCTTCTTCACCATGTCCCCATCAATCGTGACGCTGCACCAGGAAACAGGAGTGTTAAGCAGCAAGCTCAGCACTGAGGGTTGTTGAAGCTGGGCCAAAATTTCTGGCTCCAATCCCATCTCAATGCAGCGCCGGAGTTGGCCGTTGCGCATGTGGTGCAGTACCTGAGACAGGATTGCTTCATTGATAGGTGTTTTGGACATATGACTCTCTCCCTGCCATCGACCAGATCAGCTAAGTGAATTCGGACCGTTGTTGGCCATAGACTTGATTTCTAAGTCGATCAAACGTCTTGCAAGACGAATGATTCGAAATAGCTTCACTAGGGCGCCATCGCCAAGACGGTTTTCGTTTTCTGGCGATTGATCCTTGGCAGAGGGTTGACCTAAAAGGATCTGGCCGAGGCCTGCAGCAAATTCAAAATCGGCAAGAGAGCCAGCCTGTTCAGCCTGCAATTCGGGCTGTTGCTGAATCATCTTCAGTGCGATAGCAATCGATCCGCTCAGTGACTGAAGGAGCGTCAAGGTATGCTGAGCTGTGGCAGTGACTTCAACGTCTTCACTCGGATGGCGATAGCTAAAGCCCACCCCACCGTTGACATCTAGGAACTCACCTGGTGCTTTTACTGAACTCGCTACTTCACGCGCCAACTGAGCTATATGCTGACGCAGGGTGACCGGATTATCGATCTCGCGTTCGATGTACCAGAGGTCAGAAATTGGATTTAGTCCACCGGCCTGGACCGGGATGGCCACCAAAGCATTGGCTGCAAAGTCGGGCAGTATTTCCCCATCAAGCGCTGCGACTTCGCGCTTCATCTTTTCGACCCGGGCAGATGTTTTCACCGGGCTCGCAACGTGCCCGTCTAGCCGGCTCTTCTGTTCCTCCGGACTCATTTGTTCCAGGGGCGGTGGCGTGAGCTGCGGCTTACTTGGCTCTTTGCTTATTTGTTGAGTTGTGCTCGTTTGAATCGTCCCCCCGGTTTGGGGGGCTGAAGATTGTTGTGCCGGGTTTTGAGGGGGATTGTTACCGCCCTCGGTCGTGCTAACACCCTGCGGCACACTGCCGAAGGTTATGGTGGGTTGAGGTAGTTCGAGTATCGGTGTGGATCTGCGCAATTGGTCCTGATTCTGGGTGATCTCCAGCAGGATCTTCTCGTACCCGAGATGCAGCGGCTTTTGCAGTTGAGCTATCAACTCGTCCTGAAAGCGCTGAAACAGAAACTCTTCTGCATCGCCCTCGAACTGAGACAGAACATCTTGGAAGACAGTCTCGAATTCGAGGCTCGGAGTTTTTTCATGTTCTTGATAATTGCGCTCCCAGCATTGGAGTGCACTTTTTCTCAGCCCTAACAGCTTAGTAATCCGGTCAAAACCTAGCCCCGAGTACAGCAATGCAGGAACAACCGGGAGCAAGTAGCGAATAGTGTCTTGCATGCGGCTGATGTGAGGTTGCGAAACTGGGTATCCATCAGCGGCTAACCGTCTCACTAACTCACGTTGAGATATGGACTCACCAGCCTCTTCCTCATAGAGCGCTCTTGCTTTATCGACACCGATTGCCCGCTCGATGAAAAGAAGCTGCCCCTGCAGATCGTTTTCGGCCAAGTGTCCGGTGAGAGAAATAATCTCCCCCCGGACTGCATCCCATGGACGAAAAAGGCAGTGGAACCTGAAGAATTTCTCGTCCCCAGTCTCACGATACAATTCATTGAGAATCGCGAGTCGAGTGTTGCCGCCGTTCCTGATCCGGAACTTCTCCTCACCTGGCTTACGGGTCACCGGCGGTGGCGTATCCAGGCCACGCTGACGGATCGACTCCTTGATGTCGTCGTATTTTGGATTGCGCGTGGTCCGTGGGTTCTCGTCATACGGCAGCGTCTCATCCAATGTCAGTAACATCGGTGTGTCGACGATGGGATCGCTCAAGCGGGCGGCTGCAGGCGACTTGGATTCGAAGCCAGGCAACTGCAGCTTTTCTTTCATGCTCTGGGCCAATGACGGTTTCATACTCTTGCCCCAGCTTGCTCATTGGCCGGAGCTGCAGCCAACAGTTGGTCGATGATCTTGTGGGCTCGATCCAAAGCGGCTTCAAGCCCTGCGGTTGCTTCCAGGCGGTGAACGATTTCCGAGTTCATTGACCGGGTGTTTTCACGTGCCTGCAGTGCGATTCGCTCGCGCATTCCGTCCGGAAGGCGGACTACGAATTTTTCTTCGAGCTGACGTTTGGTTTCATTGCTCATAGCGTTCTCCATTACTTATCGGGCAGGGGTATGTTCAGCGACGTTTCAACTGATCACTGAGTTGGGTAGGCAAACCTTTGATGGTGAGCGTGCTTGAAGCCTCGTCGTACTCGATCTTGTTGCCCAGCAGGTGCGCTTCGAACCTGATGGATAAGCCCTCGGCGCGGCCGGTGAAGCGGCGGAACTGGTTGAGGGTGCGCTTATCCGCCGGGATTTCCGGCGACAAGCCGTAGTCCTTGTTGCGGATATGGTCGTAGAACGCTTTTGGCCGATCTTCATCGATCAAGCTCGACAGTTCTTCCAGGCCCATGGGCTCGCCGAGCTTGGCCTGGCTACTGGCGTAGTCCACCAGGGTTTTGGTTTTTTCGCGTGCGGATTCGTTCGGCAGGTCTTCGCTTTCAACGAAGTCGCTGAATGCCTTGAGCAGGGTGCGGGTCTCGCCCGGGCCGTCGACGCCTTCCTGGCAGCCGATGAAGTCGCGAAAGTACTCCGAGAACTTCTTGCCGCTCTTGCCCTTGATAAATGAGATGTACTGCTTGGATTGCTTGTTCTTCTGCCACTCGGACACGTTGATCCGCGCTGCCAGGTGCAGTTGACCAAGGTCGAGGTGACGCGATGGGGATACGTCCAAATCGTCCGTCACCGTCACGCCTTCTCTGTGGTGCAGCAAGGCGATCGCCAGATAATCGGTCATGCCTTGCTGATAGTGCGTGAATAGCACGTGGCCACCCGTGGACAGATTTGACTCTTCCATCAATCGTTGCAGGTGCTCGACTGCCTCCAGGCTAAACTGCGTGAAGTCCTGGTTACCGTCGAAGTACATCTTCAGCCAGCCACTGAAAGGGTGTGCGCCGGACTCTGTATGGAAGAAGCCCCAAGCCTTGCCCTGTTTGGCGTTGTAGGCTTCGTTGAAGTCGGACAGCATATTTTCAAGGGCTTGCGAATTGGCCAATTCGTGTTGGCTGGCATGCAGGACAGCTGGTGTGCCGTCGGGCTTCTTGTCGATCAAGTGAACGATGCAATGACGAATAGGCATTAGATGGCATCCTGAGTACGTTGAGATTGAGTCCGATCAGCGCGACGAAGTCGGGCCTTAGCATTGAGGCCTGAGCGGTGATCGCTTGAGGTCGACGAGGTGTAAATGGACCCAAGCCCAGCTTTGGTGAACTTGATGTGGCCACCGTGAGTTCGAGAGACGGTCCAGCCGTTAGCCTCAGCAAACTCCACCAAGTGGCGAAGGTTCTCGTGCTGTCCACGTAAACGGCTGGCGTTCATTGATCAACATCCTTGTCTGCCAGAACGTTTCCGGCCTGAATCGCAATGATTTCAGCCTGGTCACCCGGAAACTTGGTTCCCAGCTCGTGTAGAAAATGACGTGTTGCTTCACGTGCGCCTGGCACGCGGAATACAACGCTGCAGTGTTGAACTGGCTCTGGATGTTGCAGGTGGGACATCACCGCCACTTTCAACGAGCAGCTTTGGAGATGACGGGGAACCCAAACCGACCAGAAGTAGCTTGAGAGCAATGCACCTGCGCAGAGCAGTTCGACGGTGAGCGTTGAACTTGCTGTTTCGGATACCTCGATGTAGCCGAGCTTCTGAAACTCCAGAAGATCGCCACGCATACTCAACGGGACCACTGTGCTGTGGTCACGAGTAAGGCGACCAATCGCTTGAGCAAGAGCGTCCAGTTCAACGGGGTTGATCCCCGTTTTATAAGCGTGAACCACGGCTGAGGCTTCGAACCCGGCACCGGCATGAATGCTTGGGAAAAGCGAGGCGTTACTGTGCATCTGGCACCTCCAGAAGCTCCTCGATGTCATAGCTATTGCAAGTTGGGCAAATCAGCACGTCCACTTCACCGTCAGGGGAGGCCGGTACAACTCCACTCACCTGATGTATCGGATGGTGACCGTCACAATGACGGCACCAATGAGAGATAGCGGGAGTATTTTTCATGGCTGAACCCCTTGCCAGCCACTGTTAGCACTGAGATTTGCAAAGCGGGTTTGGTGTGGAATAAAGGCGGTGCGCACCGTTCCGGTCGGGCCGTTACGAGCCTTGCCGATGATGATTTCTGCAATGCCTTTGTGTTCGGTCTCCGGGTGATACTTCTCGTCGCGGTACACGAACATGATCACGTCCGCGTCCTGTTCAATAGCGCCGCTATCACGCAAATCGGCGTTGATTGGGCGCTTGTTCGGGCGGCGTTCCAGTTCCCGATTGAGCTGAGAAAGGGCGACTACAGGGCAGTTCATCTCCTTGGCCAGCGCTTTAAGTGCTTGGGAGATAGCGCTGATTTCATTCGCCCGGTTTTCTTGACCTGGGCAGCGCATGAGCTGCAGATAATCAATAAGGATCAGGCTCGGGTGGCCGAATCGGCGGGCCGCACGGCGGGATTTGGCCCTGATCGCACCAGGTGTGAGACCTGATGAGTCGTCTATGACCAAGCGCTCACCGTAGCTATTGATGCGCGAAACTGCGGCGGTCAGTTTTGGCCAGTCTTCGTCATCGAGCCTGCCCTTCAACAACTTGCCAAGATCGAGATGGCCAAGGATGGCCATCAGTCGATAGAGCAGCGCTTTAGCGGGCATCTCCATGCTGAAAACCTGGACAGTACGATCAGGCTTTGCCTGCAGTGCTGTATCCACAAAGTTCAAGGCCAGGGATGTTTTACCCATCGACGGACGTGCGCCGAGGATGATCAAGTCGGCTTCCTGGAACCCAGATGTCATCTCGTCCAGGTCGTCCAGGCCTGAAGGCACACCGGTCACCACTACGTCACCATTGAAGTGCTCATCGATTTGCTCGACGACCGCCGTCAGGCACTTGTTGATGTTGACGAATTCCGATGCGCTTTTACCTTCCCCCAAGGCGAAGAGTTGCTGCTCGATGGACTCTTGAACTTCCGTGGCGTCGGCCTGCGGATCTGTAGCTTCGCGAGAGCACTGGTAGCCCAGGCTCATAAGCTGCCTGAGCTGAGAGCGATTACGTACTATGAATGCGTAGTGCTCTATGTTGGCCACTGACGGGGTATTTTTCGCCAGCTCGGCGAGGTAGGCGAGGCCACCCGCTTGGTCGGGATTCTTCAATGCGTCATGTACGGTCACGATATCGAACGGAATGGCTTTGTCGGCCAGGCTGGCAATTGTCTCGAACAGCAAGCGATGGTCGTGCCGAAAGAAATCGGAGTATTCCAGCTTATCTGCGACGAGATCCCAGGCGTTATTGTCGAGCAGAAGCCCTCCTAATACGCCTTGTTCTGCCTCGACGGAGTGGGGGGGTGAGAGGTCGAGGTGGTTCATTTCAACGGCTCCTGACCAATCTGCATAAAGCCGCTTCCACTAACCGCGTCCAGAGCCTTCACCATCGCCACTTCGACCTTGGCCGAATTGATCATCACCTGCGCAACTTCGGCCACGGCTTTGGCGCGATCGAGTTCCATTGGCTTGTCTGGATCCAGCAGGCCTTCAATAGTGGCGAACAGGTGGTTACGGAGATCCTCAATCTTATTTTTCATGTTCAGCCTCACGAATGGTTCGATTGAGCTTGCCGACGGCGCGGATTAAGGTCTTCAGCTCTTCCGGATAGCGATGGATGGTGTTGCGGCGCATACGCTCCGCTCGTGTGAGCAGCTCAAGATTGTCGAGAGCGATATGGGCCTTATTACCGTCCTTGAAGCACACGCATTGGTTGATAGGAACGGGACCGTAATGCTCTTCCCACAGCAGGATGTGCACACCTTGCCAGTCAACTGGTGGGTAACCGGTGTCAGTGATTTTTCGCTGTTGATACCCATCTGGTGTTGTGCGCAAGCTGCCAACGGGGAGCCAGTTCTCGGGCCGGTTTCCAGCCTTGAACTGTGTTGTTGCCATGCGGCCGAGTGAGGGGAGTCCCTTGACGCCTTTGTTCCAAGGGGTCATGCCCTTGGCAAAGCGGTGCTCCGTGCCTGAGCTACCATCAAATCGGCCACAGAGATTGCTGCTTAGGAATTCAGCGCTCTTGGATATGCCAAGGCGTTTGGCCTTGGCATAAACCTGATAGACGCTGAGTCCAATTTCATCTGCCAGGGCCTGGGTCGTTTCGTTGGGATAGCGGGCAATGAGCATGCGCTCCTCAGCCTCACTCCAAATATGATGCTTTTGAACCGGCATCAGCCCCAATTGGGAGCGCGCATGCTCCAAGGTAGCCTTAGCCAGAGGGGATAGACATTGACGTGTCATTGCCCACCTCCAGAAATGAGAGCGGTATGGCCTGTTTTCCCTACACCGTGGTGGAGCCGAACGTTTTGCCCTTGTTTCCAACCTGCGGTTAGCGACCCGGTATCGTGGCCTTTGGCTTCACGGGACTGGATCTCGAAGGTTTTCAGCATTGGATGGTGGTGTTCCAAGTAGGCGCTGATAGCTTTGCTTGTTTCACTGTCCATAGAGCCGGCGAATTCAGCCACTTTGTAACTCACGGCGTTTATCCAACCTTCGGCAAACAGAGCGCCGCGACGACGCTTGGTTTTCAGTTGGCATCGCTTTTGTTGGGCTACATGCTCACGGCGTGCTGCCACCAATTGGTGAAGTAGTGCGGAATACGCGTGTGCAGTGAGCTCTGGCGAAATACCTTTGCCCAAGAACTTGAAGGACCAGCCCTGTAAAGGGTTGTAGTAGGCAATGTGTTGGCAATCGAACGCTCGCGCACACGTTTGAGCCAGCAGGTGAAGCCAATCTTGGGGAGCGCGGCGGGTATGTGTGGCAACGCTCGCTTCATCTACCGTATGAGCCGCAACCTCGATGGCTTCGAGGTTGTACTGTTTCATCAGGTTTCGGGCCTGGCGAAGCGCTGTTTCAACTTCATTAGGCGATGCACCGTTGGAGTTGGCCAGTGCAAAGCATTTAGCAACTTTTTCAAGAACTCGTTGCTTATCCATCACTCACCCCCTTCGTGCTTGGTACGAGGGGAGAGCGCCTCTGACCAAAGACGCAGTGTTTCCTCTTCATCTACAGAGAGGTAAACCTGGGCACGACAGTCAGAAACCTTCTGTTTCAGCACATTGAGACGGTCCTGGACGCTGGAACCATCGTCGTAAGCAATGTCCTGCTCGATAGCTTGCACAACGTCATTACGCAGAGAGAGGACCGTGTTTATCCAGAACGCACTTGGGCTGGTCCAGCCGATGAGCTTTCGAGTTCGGGCAGGCGACAGGTAATCACGCAGCCTGAGATTGAACTCACCAGGGGAATAACCATTCCTGAAAACGTCTGCGCGATTGAGCGTCAGCGCTGTTTTAAGAATATCCAGGAGAGGTTCCAGAGCTGCTGGATCAGGGACGAAAGGTTCCAGATATGTTTCAGCTACCAGTCGCTTAGCTTCGGAATCTCGCGCTTGTTGACGACGCTTGGCCTGGCTTTCGTCGCGGCCGCGCTTCTCCTTTGCGTGCTTTATGTTCGAATTCACTGACTCGATAAGCTTCGCGGCGTCCTGCAAAAGTTGACGCTGTTCAAAGCTCAAATGAGCGCCTATACGGCCGGGCAGATGGGTACCGGTTGTCAGGGAATTGATGTCCCGTGCGGTTCCACTTAGCTTGGCTTGCAAGCTGCGCAATTGTTGAGCGCTGTAGTACTTGCCAATCTCAAGGATGACGTCTGCAGAAATGCTGCGAGCATCGGTGATAGGGGGCTTCGCCATCTCAACGATCCTCCCTCACCAATTTGGCTACCTTCTCTTCGGTCATGGCCTCGAAGCGGTCGCGCCATTCTGGAAATAGCTCAATGGCCAATTGGCGGATGACGACTAGGGCTGCTGGGGATTTGCGGTTGGAAGGCTGGCGATATTCCAGGCGGTGTGCAGGAACGCCTTGGGACGCAGCGCTACGAAACACCACTGCAGTAGGAATAATGCTGTCCAAAACGCTGATTTCTTCATTGTCTTGGAATATTTCGCGGACTGACTGCTCAATCACCTGCGCATCGGTGGTTTGATCGAGGTTGTTTATAGCGATCCGCACGGGAGGAATTTTCATACCCAGGCGCCCATATGCACGGAGGCCATCCAACATCTGCATGGTTCCACGGCTGAATTCGCGTGCGGCGAGCATGTTGGGTGGAAGAGGGGATATGACCAAGTCAGACGCGAGAACTACCATTTCCAACATGGCCGATCTGGCACCTTGGGTGTCAATCAGTACCAGGTCAAAATGGCCTTCGAATGCCGGCATCAGGTTGGCCAGTCGCAATCTGCCGTCCGGTGCCTGCAGGAGCAAGCTGTTCAATTGGTTATTTACGTCGTTCGAGATCACCAGGGACAGATTTGGAATCGTCGTGCTGGAGATGATCTTGAGGGAGTCGGTGATATTGAACGCGAGCAGGTCATAGATGCCGCCCTGAGCTTCCTCGACCAATTGGTAATACGAGGAAAGCGAAGGCTGGGCGGGATCCAGATCGATTAGGAGGGTGCGAAGGCCCGCGTCCGCGCAGAATGCGCCGAGGTTGGCCTCAATGGTGGTTTTGCCAACGCCGCCTTTGGTCGAAACGACCGCAGTAATCATCATGGTTTGGAGCCTCTAATGTGGGTTCATTAGAGGCTGCGAGGCCACGGAAATAGCCATGTGTAGCGAACACGATCCTGGGCTTTGAAGCACTAAAACCAATTGTCTTTTAACCAATTGGTCGTAGGTTCGAATCCCACACGACCCACCATTTTTGAGACCAGTTAACGCTGGAATCGAATCTTAAGATCAGAGGCCAAAAGCGCTGATCGGAGAAGGCGACTGAAAGGTCGCCTTTTTATTACCGGGGTATAGCGCAGTCCGGTAGCGCGCCTGCTTTGGGAGCAGGATGTCGGGAGTTCGAATCCCCCTACCCCGACCATATTAAAAATCCCCGTATCGAAAGATACGGGGATTTTTTTTGTGCTCGTAAATTCTGAACTCACCGCAAAATAAAGTGAGAGCGGGCTTGCTCGCGAATGCGCTGTGTCAGTCAGTACATCTGTGACTGAACCACCGTATTCGCGAGCAAGCCCGCTCCCACATTTGCCAGGCCTCCTTCGAGACCAGGTTGTTAGTGCAATTTAAGGCGTGGCTCGGTGCCGCGGCCGATCTTGCTGCCCAGCATCAGCATCGCCGTGCGGAAGAACCCATATAGCGCCATCTGGTGCATGCGGTACAGCGACACGTAGAACATCCGCGCCAGCCAGCCTTCCAGCATCACACTGCCCGTCAGATTGCCCATCAGGTTACCCACCGCGGAAAAGCGCGACAGCGAGATCAGCGAGCCGTAGTCGGTGTACGTGTAGGTCGGCAGCTCCTTGCCTTCGATTCGTAGCTTCAGCGACTTGGCGAGCAATGAAGCCTGTTGGTGAGCCGCTTGGGCCCGTGGCGGTACATTGCGGTCGGTGCCCGGCTGCGGGCAGGCGGCGCAATCACCAAAGGCGAAGATGTTTTCGTCGCGGGTGGTTTGCAGGGTTTGCAGGACTTGCAGCTGGTTGATGCGGTTGGTTTCCAGGCCGTCGATGTCCTTGAGGAAACCGGGGGCGCGGATACCGGCCGCCCAGACCTTGAGGCTGGCCGGAATCACCTGGCCGCTGCTGGTGATCAAGGCGTCGGCAGTTACTTCACTGACCGCCGAGTTGGTCAGTACCGTCACCCCTAGTTTTTCCAGGGTCTTGTGCACTGGCCCACCGATCCGCTCCGGCAGTGCAGGTAATACCCGCGGGCCGGCTTCGATCAGGGTGATGTGCATGTTTTCTGGCTTGATACGGTCAAGGCCATAGGCAGCCAGTTCATGGGCGGCGTTATGCAGCTCGGCGGCCAGCTCGACCCCGGTGGCACCGGCGCCCACGATGGCGACGCTGATCTGTTCAACGGCGTCGGTCTGCCCGGCATGGGCGCGCAGGTAGTGGTTGAGCAGTTGCTGATGGAAGCGCTCGGCCTGCTTGCGGGTATCGAGGAACAGGCAATGTTGCGCTGCGCCCTCAGTGCCGAAGTCGTTGGTAGTACTGCCTACCGCAATCACCAGGCTGTCATAGCCCAGCACGCGGGCAGGCACCAGTTCGCGGCCTTCTTCGTCGAGGGTGGCGGCCAGCTGGATTTTCTTCTGCTCACGATCAAGCCCGCTCATACGGCCCAGCTGGAACTCGAAGTGGTTCCATTTGGCTTGGGCGACATAGTTGAGTTCGTCTTCCGAGGAATTCAGCGAGCCGGCCGCCACTTCGTGCAGTAACGGCTTCCAGATGTGGGTCAGGTTGGTGTCGACCAGCGTGATGCTGGCCTTGCCACGCTTGCCCAGAGTCTTACCCAGGCGGGTAGCCAACTCCAGGCCGCCGGCACCGCCGCCGACGATAATAATACGATGGGTCATGGGGATATCTCGCAAGGCTAAAAGAAATCGGAGCAGTTACCCTCGCGAGCGCCAGGCGGCTCATAGCGTCAGGTAACTCAATAGGCGGCTCAGCGCACCGAGCCCGATTACCACGACCAGCACCACGCAGAGGAGCAGCCACGGCCGGAAAGGCTTGCGCTCGACTCTGTGCTGGGTAAGTCGCAGGTACTCTTCGACACGCTCTTGGTCATCGGGTTTCAGGCGGCTGGTCATAAAGGCCTCGTCAGGTAGACGTTGCAAAGGGGCGCCACGTTACAGCCAGGGGCATCAAAGGCTGATGCCGACATCAAACACTATGCTGCGGCCCAGGTTGTTGCGCAAGAAGTCCGGCGCGTCGGGATGTGCAAACAGCACCCTGGCAAAGGTTGGCCCCACCAGTGACAGCGAGCGCCAGCCTTGGCGCAGGTATTCGGTCGGCGGCGGAAAATGGCTGTTAAGGTCCAGCACTTCGCGTTTGAGGCTGGTAAACGCAATGAGGTCCAACTCCCCCAGGTCCATGCCGCGTTCTTTGTAGTTGTGGGCTTTTTTACGCAGTGTGGGGGCCAGGCGCAGCAGGAATTCATGGGCGGGAATGCGCCGTGGCTTGGCTTCGCGCCGTACCAGTTGGCTCAAGGAGAAAGCACTGCGCCTGCGCAGCAACTCATCGCGCCACTCGTCGTTCAGGCGACGGCCTTCGTCCAGCACAAAAAAGACCTCGAAGCTGGCGTCGCGAAACAACACGTCGGGCGGCTCCTGGCCCGCAGCGTGAAACTCTTCGACGCGGTAGGGCACGTTCAAGCCTTGCAGCAGGCGCTGGCAGACCCAACGCTCACGCTCCCACTTGCGGGCATTGGACAGAAACGCATTGGCTTGTTCGGCTGCTACGGTGAGCAGGCGCAAATAATCTGAGTCATCCATAGTCGCAGCTTAGCGTTCAAATGATGACCACAGGAAGTCTTGCCTTAAAAACGCGGGTGTAGAATGCTGATGTGGAGCAGGCCCAGGGACGAGGTGTGTGATGAGGTTTTTGGTAAAGGCAGAGCATCCGTGATCAGTGCAGCGGTTCTGGCACCCCAGACCCTCGGTATCGGCTGGCTGGTGTATACGCCCGTGTTAATGTGGGCGATGCTGCGCTCGCCATGGGTGGAGCTGTTTGCCGACCGTCGGCGCCAGCATTTGCTGTTCGGCACGGTGTTCGCGCTGTTCATGCTGTGGCTCGTGCGACGGGATTTCGATACCGGCGTGTCCTACCACTTTATCGGCATGACCGCCGTGACCTTGCTGCTGGATTGGCCGCTGGCAATCGTCGGTGGCTTTGCCGCCCAGCTTGGCTTGATGCTGTTGGGGCGCCAGGATCTGGCCGCGCTTGGCGTCAATGGCCTGCTGCTGATCGTGCTGCCGGTGCTGGTCACCGAAGGGTGCGCGCTGTTGGTAGAGCGGGCGCAGCCGCGAAACCCCTTTGTGTATATCTTCTGTTCGGGCTTTTTTGCTGCCGCCCTCTCGGCATTGCTATGCCTGTTGGCCGGCTTGGGCTTGTTGTGGTTCGACGGTCTTTTTGCGATGCCTGAGTGGTTGGAAGATTTTGTCGGTTACCTGTGGCTGATCATCTTTCCCGAAGCCTTTATCAACGGCATGGTCATCAGCGCGCTGGTGGTGTTTTGCCCGGAATGGCTGGAGACGTTCAACCGCACTCGCTACCTCTCGGCGCCGTGGAAGGACGACGATTCGCGGCGTTGATCCAGGTCAAATGCCAGGCCGCGGCGCGGGTCCATGCTCTGCAAAATTTTCAGGAGCACGGACAATGAGTGTGTACGAGTGGGCACGGCAGGAGTTGCGCAGAAGCCAGGATGCAGCGCAGGAAATCGGTTTTGACCCCGGCTTGACCTTGCGGGCCATGCTCAGTGCGGTCGTGCAGCAAAGCAAGGGTGTACGCAGTTTTGAAGACCTGGCCGACGAGTTGCAATACCTTGCAGAGAACCTCGACGACCAGCAGGAATATGCCTTTATGCGCCCTTAGTGGCGTGGCGGCAGGTCTTCGGAAAACAGTTCATCTTCGGCGTCAGGGGCCACGGGAATCTTGTGTTCTTCAGCGGCCCAGGCGCCCAGGTCTATAAGCTTGCAACGGTCCGAGCAGAACGGTCGGTTGAGGTTGGTCGCTTTCCATTCCACGGGTGCACCGCAGGTTGGGCAGTCGACGGTCAGGGGTTGGCTCATGATCGGCCTCCACGCAAAGTAAGGTAAAAGTGGTGCAGTCGCTCGACCTCGCCGTGCAGCCAGGCGAGGTCCTTATCGTTGACCAGCACGTCATCGGCATGGTTCAGGCGGTCTTCGCGGCTGGACTGGGCCTTGAGAATCGCCTGCACCTGTTGTTCGCTGATGCCGTCGCGCTGCAGGGTACGCTGAATCTGCAGTGATTGCGGCACGTCGATCACCAGGATGCGCTGGGTCATGCTGTACTGCCCGGACTCGATCAGCAGCGGCGACACCAGGATCGCGTAGGGCGATTGGGCGCGTGCCAGGTGGCTGCGAATTTCCTCGGCGATCAGCGGGTGCAGCAAGGCTTCCAGCCACAGGCGCTCTTGCGGGACCTCAAAGATCAGTTTGCGCAGCGCGGCACGGTCCAGTTGGCCGTCGGCTTGCAGCACGTCGCTGCCGAAGTGTTCGGCGATGCGTGCCAGGGCCGGGCGGCCAGGCTCGACCACCCAGCGCGCGGCGTGATCGGCATCCACCAGGTCGATGCCCAGCTTGATAAAGTGCTCGGCCGCAGCACTTTTGCCGCTGCCAATGCCGCCCGTGAGCCCAAGAATCCAGGGTGTTGCAACAGAAGTGGTCATCTGAAACCGACAGACTGCAAATAGAAGTCGGTTATTTGACCACCCCAGAGCAATGCAATCCAGCCGGCAATTGCCAGGCAGGGGCCAAACGGCATCGGCGCTGACACCTGGGCCTTACGCAAACGCAGCAGGATCAGCCCGGCAAGCACGCCCAGCAGCGAGGCCATCAGCAGGGTCATCGGCAGAATCTGCCAGCCGCCCCAGGCTCCCAGCAAGGCCAATAACTTGAAGTCGCCATGGCCCATGCCGTCTCTGCCGGTGGCCATCTTGAACAGCCAGAACAGGCACCACAAGCTCATGTAGCCGATAACCGCGCCCCACACTGCATCGGGCAGTGGCGTCAACAGGTCAGCACTGTTGAGGATCAGCCCCAGCCATAGCAGCGGCAGCACCAGCACATCCGGCAGCAGTTGGTGGTCCAGATCAATCAGGCTCATGCCCAGCAAGCCCCAACTCAACAGCATCACCGCGCCGGCTTGCCAGCCGAAGCCGAAGTGCCAGGCGACAGCGGTTGAGATCAGCGCGCACGCGAGTTCGGTGAGGGGGTAACGCAGGCCGATGGGCTCACGGCAGTGGGCACAATGCCCCCGGAGCAACAGGTAGCTGAGCACCGGGATATTTTCCCAAGGCCGAATCGGTTGATCGCAGCGCGGGCAGCAGGAGTTCGGACGCATCAGGTTATAGGCCGGCCCACCGGGCTCGGCTGGCAAGTCGAGAATCTCATGGGCCTGTGCACGCCATTCCCGCTCGAGCATTTTGGGCAGGCGCCACGCCAGCACATTGAGGAAGCTACCGACGATCAGGCCCAACACCAGCGCCAGGCCAACAAACGCCCAGGGATGTTCGCTCAGCAGCAGGCTCAAAATGCCGTCCCCAATTGGAACACCGGCAGGTACATGGCCACTACCAGCGCGCCGACAATCCCCCCCAATACGACCATGATCAGCGGCTCCATCAGGCTGGTGAGGTTGTCGACCAAGGTATCCACGTCTGACTCGTAGTGGTTCGCGACTTTTTCCAGCATGCGGTCCAGGGTGCCGGACTCTTCCCCGATTGCGGTCATCTGGATCGCCATGCCTGGGAACAGGCCGCTGTTATGCATCGATTGATTCAACTGCATGCCTGTGGATACATCGTGGCGCATACGTTCGATTGCCTGTTTGAAGGGGCCATTGCCGACGGCGCCGGCCACCGAACCCAATGCCTGTACCAGAGGGACGCCCGCCGCAAAGGTGGTGGAAAGTGTACGAGCGTAGCGGGCGACCGCAGATTTGTGCAGCAGTTTGCCTGCCATGGGCACTTTCAACAAACCTGCTGCCCACCAATGGCGAAACCCCGGGTAAGTACGGTAGGCGTGGCGCCCCACAACCAGCGCCGCGCCCACACCCAGCCCCAGCATCCACCACGCCTGTTGCAGCAGTTCCGACAGCGCGATGACCCCCAGGGTAAACCCGGGCAATTGGCCGTTGACCCCGGCGAACAAGTTCTGGAATTGCGGCACCACATGGATCAACAGCACTGTGCTCACCCCTGTGGCAATTACCAGTACCGCGATAGGGTAGGTCATGGCTTTCTTGATCCTGGTTTTGAGCCGTTGGCTTTTTTCCAAATGAATCGCCACGCGCTCCAGCAGGGTTTCCAGGGCGCCGGCCATTTCGCCAGCCGCCACCAGATTGCAGTACAGCTCATCGAAATGGCGGGGATATTGACGCAGGGCAGCGGCCAACGGGTGGCCGCTGGCAATATGCTGTTTCAACGCCTTGACCAGTTCGCGCAGCTGTGGGTTTTCGACGCCTTCGCTGATGATGTCGAAGGCTTGCAGCAGCGGGATGCCGGCTTTGAGCAAGGTGGCCAACTGGCGAGTGAACAGGGCGATATCTGCAGGCGTTATTCGCGTCTTGAAGATGTGTAAACCATAAGATTTCTTGCGCACACGCTCAGGGCAGATCCCTTGCTGGCGCAGTTGTAGCTTGATCAGCGCAAGGTTATGGCCGGCGATTTGCCCGGACACCCGGCGCCCTTTGCGGTTGATGCCTTCCCAGGCATAAATTGTCGACGTGTCGTTCATGTGAGGTTGACGCACCCAGGTCGTGAAGAATTTATAGCTTAGTCAGGCGGCGGATTCGGGCAGGCTGGCGCTAGGCGATAAAATGTCAGATTGTGCGTCTTGCAGGCGATGGACTGCGTTGGGATGAGTACACTGGCGCCGTTGCACACTACGGGGCGCAGGACGTGCCTTGTCATGGTTCTATTCTGGAGAGTGAAAGAGATGCGTCAAAAAGGTTTTACCTTGATCGAGTTATTGATCGTCGTGGCAATCATCGGCATTTTGGCCACCATTGGCCTGCCCATGTACACCAAGCACCAGGCCAAGGCCAAGTTCACCGCGGGGTTGGCTGAAATCAGCGCGTTAAAGGCCGGCTATGAGGACGTCATCAACCAGGGCACCACGCCGACCCTTTCCCTCATCGGGGGCACCAGCCCTACCGCCAACTGCGCGATCGAGGTGACAGGCGATGTGGCCTCGGGCGCAGGCACCCTGCGTTGTGAAATCCTCGATGCACCCGCGCCCGTGCTCGGCAAGACCATCACCTTGACCCGCAGCGCCACCACCGGCTGGAGCTGTGCCACCACGGTAGAGCCGCAGTACGCTGCCAAGGGCTGCGGCGCCAACGGCGCGTGACAGTCGCCGGGCGGTGAGCGAGCAAGTTGCTGCATGCCCAATGCAGTGCTAGCTTTAGCCCACCGCCCGTGTAGCTCAGCCGGTAGAGCAGCGCACTCGTAACGCGAAGGTCGCAGGTTCGATTCCTGTCTCGGGCACCACAGGCACCACTGTTTCAACGGCAATGTTTTCAGATGATCCCAGAATGGTTCTGAAGGCCAGGTGAGCCGGGCATTTGCGCCCGCTCTTTTGTAACTGCGCAACCTTGAAGACCCAGATGCATTCCCATTCCTCGATCTAAGAGAACAATATGACCACGACCGAAATGACCCAGGCCGCTCGGCACGAACAAGCACTCAAGCACTACCTTGAGGACACGCCGCAGCTTAAAGAAGAGATCAAGGACCTGAGTGCCGACGATCAGCGCGACCAGATTCAGTGGGCATTCGAAGATGAGGCCGAGAGTCAGGGCTACCAGCCTTGGGAGCTGACCCTCAAGTACACCTCGACACCACAAGAGTTCGAAGCTGCGCGGTTGGCCTTGCACAAAGAGGCGGCCGAGGTGCTGGGTGTCGATTGGGAAGAGTACTGCGAGATGAATAATCTTGTAGTTTAAAAGCAGCCTGTAGGAGCGAGCTTGCTCGCTCCTACAGTTACGGCATCTTTCAGATACTGAGGCGCATCGACAGGTCCACCGCCTTCACATCCTTGGTCATCGCACCGATGGAGATGTAGTCCACGCCGGTTTCAGCGATAGGCAGCAAGGTGGTTTCATTGATCCCGCCGCTGGCTTCCAGTTTGGCCTTGCCGGCGTTCAGGCGCACGGCTTCGCGCATGTCGTCCAGGCTCAGTTCATCCAGCATGATGATGTCGGCACCCGCCGACAGGGCTTCACGCAACTCCTCCAGGTTTTCCACTTCGATTTCCACGGGCTTGCCCGGCGCGATCTTGTGGGCGGCGGTGATTGCTTGGGCAATACCACCGCAGGCGGCGATGTGGTTTTCCTTGATCAGGAATGCGTCATACAGCCCGATGCGGTGGTTGTGGCAACCGCCGCAGGTCACCGCATACTTCTGCGCCAAACGCAGGCCGGGCAATGTCTTGCGGGTATCCAGCAGCTTGACCTGGGTGCTGGCGACAAAGTCCGCCAAAAATTGCGCACGGGTGGCAACCCCTGACAGCAATTGCAGAAAATTCAACGCGCAACGTTCACCACTGAGCAGCGAGCGGGCAGGGCCCTCAAGGTGGAACAACGCCTGGTTGGGGCTCACCCGTTCACCATCAGCCACCTGCCAGTGCACGGCAACCCGAGGGTCCAGTTGACGAAACACTGCGTCCACCCACGCCGTGCCGGCGATAACAGCCGCCTCACGGGTAATGATCGTGGCCTTGGCCAGCCGTTCGGCCGGGATCAACTGTGCGGTGATGTCACCACTGCCGATGTCTTCCAGCAGTGCGCGGCGCACGTTGGCTTCGATTTCGGCGGTGAGGTCGGCAAGACGGAGGTTCGGCATAACAGGCTCCACAAACAAAGTGCCTCGATTATAGGGCCAGCGTGCGTTCTAACCCAGGCTCGCCACTCATTTACCGCACAAAGTCAGAGTGTGCTGGCGCAACTGCCCTCGTTTGCAAGATAATCTCGCGCCTTGCAATTGGCGTCATAGCTTTGACGTCTTGGTGGTGATCGGGTATTTGCAGTGCCTGCCGGGCCTGCGCTCCGTCTCTCCACCTCTCAAAACCGCCGTTTCAGGAGGCCAGGATGCACAATGACGGGAAGGTGGTGCCTATCAACAGGGCGCAGGCCACGCCATCGCCGCTCGCGCGCCTGCCGGTGGTGTTGCTGCAGGTGCGTGACAAGGCTGCGCAACAGCTGCAGCAAGGCTTGCAGGAACTGTTCGATAACGCCGACGACACCCTGTTCGAAATGGCCGAAAAGGCCCGTAGCACCGTCGACCATCATATTTTTTTCGAGGCCATGCGCGACCTGCGCCTCAAGCGCAAGAACTTCGAGCGCGTGTTCATGGAGCAGCTGTTCGTGGCGTTCGCCAACCTTGGCCAGGCCCGGTGCAGCGGGGCACACCTGGTGCCGGTGGTGTCTTATGAGGAGGTCCCCGGCACCGGCGCCGATGACGTGGAAAAAGCCGTGGCCCTGGAGGCGATGCTCGGTCGGGTGCATCACCGTGATGGTTTGGCGCTGGGGCAGTTGAACGCGCGCGTAAGTGCATTGCTCGGCAGGCGCCTGGACGATCCTGAAAACCCATTGGGCCCGGCGCGGTTGTGCGAGTTTTTCCTGCAAGCAGGGCGCAGCCTGGGGGTGGAAATCCGCGTCAAGCTGGTCATGCTCAAGCTATTTGAGAAATACGTGCTCAGTGACGCAGACTTGTTGTATGGCGAGGCCAACCAATTACTGATCGCCACTGGCGTATTGCCGGAGCTCAAGGCGCTCCCATCCCGTCGAGCCGGCGGACGTGCGGCCCGGGAGCACCAGCATTGCACCGGCCAGGCGATGGCCGACCCGCCGCTGGATAAAAGCGGCCAGCAAGCGTTCAGTGCCTTGCAGAAGTTGCTGGTAGCCGTGCGTGGCAGCGTGGCCCCGACCCTTGAAGCCAGCGCCGAACCGCAACCCGTTGTCAGCCGCGATCTGCTGCGTCTGCTGTCGCATCTGCAGCAATATGTACCGGAGCCGGAGTGCGAGGACGATTTCGACCTGCGCAACCAGCTGGAACAGCTGCTCACCCGGGTCAGTGTCAAAAGTGGCAAGTCGCGGGTGTTAGAAGAAGCAGACGAAGATGTGATCAATCTGGTCGCCATGCTGTTCGAGTTCATGCTCGATGACAGCAGTGTGCCGGACGCT
This sequence comes from Pseudomonas sp. CFSAN084952, assembly GCF_009648855.1. Lineage (NCBI taxonomy): Bacteria > Pseudomonadati > Pseudomonadota > Gammaproteobacteria > Pseudomonadales > Pseudomonadaceae > Pseudomonas > Pseudomonas sp. CFSAN084952. The sequence goes on from NZ_CP045767.1 coordinate 167,881, forward strand.
TTCAAGGCGCTGATCGCTCGCTTGCAGATCCCGCTGCTGAAAGTGGCGGTGCTGGACAAAAGTCTGTTCAGTTGCGCGGAGCATCCCGCGCGGCGCTTGCTCAATGATATCGCGAGCGCCGTCATCGGCTGGAGTTCGCCCCATGACCACACACGGGACAACCTCTACCTGTGTATCGAGCAACTCGTACAGCGCTTGCTGAATGAGTTCGTCGAAGACCCGACGATTCTCTCCCAGTTACTCACCACCTTCAGCGAATTCATAGCCCAAGAGCGCAAGCGCAGCGAACGCCTTGAGCGATATACCCGTGACGTCGAGCAAGAGCATCTGCATATCAAGGTGGCGCGCCAGCGTGTGGCGCACGTGCTCAATCGACGGCTCGTGGGCGAAACCTTGCCGCAATCGGTGCTGCAATTTGTACAGCAGGCCTGGAGCCAGGTGCTGTTAGTGGCCGTTCTCAAGCACGGTGAACACTCGCTGCAGTGGCAGACGGCGCTGCGTACCCTGGATGAATTGGTCTGGAGCGTCGGCCTGCGTGAAGACACCGAAGCGGGCCGGCGTTTGCTCGAGCAATTACCCGGGCTGCTCAAGGCATTGCGTAGTGGGTTGGCCGATGCGGCGTTCGATCCTTTCAGTACCCGCGAGTTCTTCCTGCGGTTGCAGGCCATGCATGTTGAGCCGCTCGACAGTGAGGCGCTGGTTGAAGTCCGTGAGCCTTTTGCCCTGTGGGCTGGCCCGCCGGCTGCCGACGAACCACTGCCCCCTGATGACCCCGACCTGCTCAAGGCCCAGCAGTTGCGCGTCGGTGACTGGGTAGCGTTGCTGCAAAATGAAGCCGGTAACCTGCGCTGCAAGTTGACCGCAATCATGCCGCCCGCCGATACCTATATTTTTGTCAGCCGAGCGGGTCTTAAGGTGCTGGAGAAAAGCGCGGGCCAGTTAGCCTTGGCGTTCAAGCAGGGCGCCCTGCATACCTTGAATGATGGCCCGCTGTTCGAACGTGCACTGGCCGCCGTGGTGGGCGACCTGCGGCAACTCAATCGCGGCAAGTGATCGCAACCGCAGGGTGGAACGCGGCATACTGGTCACACCTCGTCTCACTCAAGGAGCCTGTATGCAGTTGGACCCCGCCAGCGGTTGGTGCCAGGGCATTCGTCATTGCCCTTCGCCCAACTTCAACGAGCGCCCTGAAGGCGAAATCTCGCTGTTGGTGGTGCATAACATCAGTTTGCCTCCGGCGCAGTTCAACACCGGTAAGGTGCAGGAGTTTTTCCAGAACCGCCTGGATATCTCAGAACATCCCTACTTTGAAGGGATTGCCAGCCTACGGGTGTCTGCGCATTTTCTGATTGAACGTGACGGCACTGTGACGCAATTTGTTTCGTGCCGTGACCGGGCCTGGCATGCCGGTATTTCCGTCTTTGAGGGGCGCGAGATCTGCAACGATTTTTCTCTGGGAATCGAGCTGGAAGGTACGGATGACCTACCGTTCACCGATGCCCAGTATGCGGCGTTGATCGACCTGGCACGCCAACTGTTGGCCGCTTACCCCGCGATCACCCATCAACGTATTTGTGGTCACAGCGACATCGCTCCGGGTCGCAAGACCGACCCGGGCCCCGCTTTTGATTGGATGCGCTTTCGCAGCGCCCTGCAGGATGGAGGACACGAACGATGAGTTTCCTGGTGTTGGTGCTGGCGGTATGGATCGAGAAGTTCTCGGCCTTGCGCCTGCGGTTGCAGCGTGACGGTGGATGGCTGCGTGAGCTGGCCAAGCTGGAATCGAGCCCGCGCATGGGCAAGCGGCCCTGGTTGATCCTGCTGGTATTGGTGCTGCTGCCGGTGGCGTTGCTGGCGTTGTTGTTGCTGGTCCTGGAGCCAGTGGCCTATGGCCTGTTGGCATTGCCGGTGCACTTGCTGGTGGTGATCTACAGCCTGGGCCGTGGCGATCTATTGGCCGGGCTGGGGCCGTTTCGCGATGCCTGGCGGCGCGGTGACCTGCAAGCGGCCGAGCATGTGGCCGAACGCGACCTCAAGCTTGGCGCCGACAGTGGCGAGCAACTGCTGGAGCGTGTTCAGGGCTACCTGCTGTGGCAGGCGTATCAAAGCTTTTTCGCGGTGATTTTCTGGTATTTCCTGCTGGGCCCGGTGGCCGCCCTGGCGTACCGCCTGTTGGCGCTGGCCAGCGAAAACAGCCAGAACCCCTTGGTGGCCGAGCGCGCCACGCAATTGCGCCACGCGTTTGACTGGTTGCCGGTACGCCTGCTGGCGGCCAGCTTTGCCTTGGTGGGCAATTTCGTCGGGGTCAGCCGGGTGATGCTCCACGAACTGCTGAGCTGGGACATCAGCGCTGCCCAACTGATGGAAAAAGTCGGCCTGGCCGCCGCGGAAATTCCTCCCCCCGTGGTGGGGGCCGATGGCATCAACAGCCTGGATCGCCTGTGGGAGCTGCTGCTACGTGCGGCAGTGCTGTGGTATGCCGGGTTTGCCATCTGGACGGTGTTGCCCTGAGTAATAGCGGCGGGGTGCATCCATCACTCCCGCCGTTAACCTTACGTTACAAAACTCCCTTTCGAATTGAGCTATACAGATAGAGCGCCAAATAGTGGCTATCTGCCGTCGCCCTGCGCCTCAATAAAAATAAAAGAAGGGGAGGTCACCTGTGAAGAGCTTGCTCTATCCCGCCGTCGCGCTGATGAACCGCCTGAGCTTCGGCATGAAGTTCAGCCTGATCAGCGTGCTGTTCCTGCTGCCGATGCTGGCGACCAACTATTACCTGGTGCGCGACTCGTGGCGCGAATACCAGGGCACCCGCGTCGAACTGCAAAGCCTTGACCTGCTCGGCAGTAGTCTGGCGTTGCGTCGGGAGTTGGAAACCCTCAACAACCAGGTACAGATCAACGCCACCCTCGGCCAGTCAGGCAAAGCGGCAGACCTGGAGGCCAGGATCAGCGCCTTGGAAGCCAGTGTAGTGGAGCGCTTGCAGGGCTTGCACGCGATCGCGACCCAGCCCGAGCACGTTGCCGTCTTCGACAGTAAGCGCGATGAGTTGATCGCTGCGTTCAAGGCTCAGCAACAGGAAACCTCGTTGCTCAACAAAGCAGCGTTGATCGGCAAGTTACTCAACCAGGCCCAGATGTTCAGCCAGATTATTGCCAGCCAGGCCGGCTTGAACCGTGATCCGCAAAGTGATCTGCGCCAGCTCAGCGACCTGGTCACCACCGTCACCCCTCAGGTCACCCAGGCCTTGGGTGAAGGCCGTGCGATGGGCGCGTACTCCCTGGGGCAGGGCTTTATCAATTCGTCCTCCAGTACCCGTTTTGACGAACTGCTGCAGCAGTTGGAAAAACTCCATGGTGAATATGGCCTGAAGCTGCAGGACGCGCTGGGCGCCAGCAAGGCCGCGCACGCCGCCCTCGAGGTGTCGGCGCAAGCCAGCCAGGCGAGCCTCAAGCAAGGCAGTGAGTTTTTCGAAGAGCAGGTGGTGATGGCCGAAACCCTCGACGCGCCTTGGCAGGGGTTTTATGACGGCGTCAGCCAACTAATGGCCAAGACCTATCAATTGGATGACGCCACCCTGGCGTTCCTCGGGCAGCAGTTGCAGCAGCGCCTGGCGCAGAACCGTCTGCACATGGTGTTGCTGGTCACGGCCCTGGCGACGGTGTTTGCGCTGATTTTCTATCTCTATGCCGGTTTCTTTGTTTCCACTCGCACCACCTTGCGCCGCCTGGGGGCGATGATGGACAAAGTGGCGGCGGGCGATATGACCGTCACTTTCGTTGCGCAAAGCCGTGACGAATTGGGCGACCTGGGCCAGGTGTTCAATGGCACCGTGGCCAAGATTCATGACCTGATCGAGCGCGTTGGGCATACGGTCAGCCAGGTGGAGTTGCAGGCCGGCCAGGTGCAGGCGGTGTCGGCACAGAGTAACCAGGCGGTGTCCGGCCAGCGCAGCCAGATCGAACAAGTGGCGACGGCGATGAACCAGATGTCCGCCACCGCCCAAGAGGTGGCGCGCAGCGCGGCGGCGGCGGTCAGCAGTGCCCAGAGCGTCAATGATGAAACGGTCAGCGGGCGTGCGCTGGTGCAATCCCAGCAAGGCGGCATCGCACGCCTGGCGGCGGAGATCGACGAATCGGTGCGGGTGATCAACCAGCTGGCAGCCGACAGCCAGTCCATCAGCAGCGTTTTGGAAGTGATCAAGAGCATTGCTGAGCAGACCAACCTGCTGGCGCTCAACGCGGCCATCGAAGCCGCGCGCGCCGGTGACCAAGGGCGCGGGTTTGCGGTGGTGGCCGACGAGGTGCGCACTCTGGCTCGGCGCACCCAGCACTCTACCGAGGAAATCGAGCAGATGATCAGCCGCTTGCACAGCGGCGTCGGCGCGGCGGTGAAGGCTATGGGCAGCAGCCATGAGATGGCCAATGGCACGGTGGGGCAGTCGGAAAAAGTCCAGCAAGCCCTGGAAAATATCCTGGGAGCGGTAGGGATGATCGTCGACCAGAACCAGCAGATCGCCGCCGCCGTGGAACAGCAAACGGCGGTCGCCCACGACATCGACCAGAACATTGTCGAAATCAACCGTGCTGGCGAGCATGCAGCGCAAGGCGCCCAGCACACGGAAGCGGCCAGTCGGCAGTTGGCAATCCAGGTGGTTGAGTTGAAGCAATTGATTGGTGCGTTTCGGGTGTAGGGAGGTTCTGAAGGATGTAGCTACCGACCCTGTGGCCGATGTCTTGATTTGCCTGGGCGTGTTTTATCGCGTCGTGAATAGGTGAAAATTTATTTCATCCGTCACGGTCACGAGGAGACACGACGATGGCCGCTGCAATCGGTATCAAAGGGCATTGCGCCCAGTGCGACATGACGTTTGAACTCAAGCCTTGGCAACTGAATGCCATTGCCATTGATGTGCCTTTTGACTGTACGTATTGCCACTCGGGGTTGCAGTTGGGGTGCGCCAAGCAGTTGCGGCAGTTCAGGGCCCTGGACCAATGGGCGCTGGTGCGGCCGAGCATGATCATGCTGACATGCGCGACCTTGCTGGTGGCCTTGTTCGCTGAATGGTTGGGGCTGCTCAGTGTGATCGGGCAACTGAACGTTTCGCTGGTCGCCGTGCTGATCCATTTGCTGGTGGTGCGCTATGCCCGGCACCGACAGACAATGATCTTGAAGTTGCAGGTGATCAGTCCGCTACCAGTTGAACAGCTCGCACGCATTGCGTGTGCTCGTCTCAGCGAGCAATAGAGGGCTGATACCCATGCGCTCGGCCAGGGCCGTGCAGATATCTGGCAGATGCTGCGGGCTATTGCGCTGGTTGGGGTACATGGCCGGAGCCATATCCGGCGCATCGGTTTCCAGCACCACGGCGTCGAGTGGCAACTGCGCCAGTACCCGGTGCATGCGCAGCGCCTGGGGCCAGGTGGCAGCGCCGCCCAGACCCAGTTTGAACCCCAGCTTGATGTACTCGCGCGCCTCTTCAGCGCTGCCAGCGAACGCGTGGATGATGCCGCCTCTGGGCACGCGGATGCGCTTGAGGGTGGCAATCACGGCGGCGTGGCTGCGGCGAACGTGGAGCAAGGCCGGCAGTTGGAAATCCACCGCGAGTTTCAGCTGGGCTTCAAATAACTGTTGCTGGCGCTGGTGGTCCAACTGTTCGAGAAAGTAATCCAGGCCAATTTCGCCCACGGCGCACAGTTGCCGGTGGCCATGCAGGCGCGTCAACCAGTCGCCCAGCTCCAGCAGGTCGGCGGGGCGATGCTCATCGAGATACACCGGGTGCAAGCCGAAGGCGGCGAACAAGCCTTCGTCCTGTTGCACCAAGTCCCACAGCCGCTGCCAATTTTTCTGGTACACCCCCAGCACCACCAGGCGCCGCACGCCGAGTTCACGGCTGTGGGCAAGGACGTGCGAGCGATCCTGGTCGAAGTCCTCGAAGTCCAGGTGCGTGTGGGTGTCGATCAGCTCCACGCTCAGGCCTCGTGGATACGCTGCTTGAAAGTCCGGCCAATCGCATGCACGCCGGGTTGGTACTGTTCTTCTTCAATGGCGGCCAGGGCCAGGCGCAGGGCGGTCTCGGCAATCAATTGATGTTGCTGGGCCATGGCGTTGACCGGCAGCGGGAGGAAATCCAGCAACTGGGTATCGCCGAAGGTGCCCAGGCGCAGGGGACGTGACTTGAGGGGGAAGTCATGCAGCGCATCAAACACGCCTTGCAGCAGTACGTAGGAGGTGGTTACCAGCGCGTCCGGCAAATGCCCCAGGCGTTGCAGCAGTTGCTCCATCAGCTCTCGGCCGCAGTCACGACTGAAGGCTTCGCCCTGTTCGATAATCACTTCGCCCGTAAAGCCTTGCAGCGCATCACGGAAACCGGCGGTACGTGCCTGGCTGATGCTCAGCTCGGGCCGCGCGCCAATCAGTGCGATCTGCTTGGGCAACGGTTGCAGCAGGCTGCTGGTGAGTTGCCTGCAGGCCTGGTGGTCGTCGCTGACCACGGAGCAGAATTGGTTCGGCTCCATCTCCCGGTCGATGGCAATCACCGGCAGCCCCTTGGCCTGCAGCTCGCGATAGCTGTCATCGCTGGCTGGCAGGCAACTGGCGACGAACAACGCATCGCAACGCCGCGCCCGGAACAGTTGCAGCAGTTGGCGTTCGCTGTCCGCTTCATCATCGGAGCTGGCGATCAGCAACTGATAGCCCCGCGCCCGTGCTCCTTGTTCCAGCAGTTTGGCGATGCGTGCGTAGCTGGGGTTTTCCAGGTCTGGCAGGATGAACCCCAAGGTTCGCGTATGCCGGCTGCGCAGCCCGGCGGCTTGAGGGTTGGGGGTAAAGCCATGGGCTTGGACCACGGCACGCACACGCTCAACGGTGGCGTTGCTGATGCGCTGCTGTTCGGCCTTGCCGTTGATGACATAGCTGGCGGTGGTAACGGACACACCGGCCAGACGTGCGATATCACTGAGTTTCAAACCGGGATTTCCTTGTTTTTTGGCGCTCGCCCCGACATTTTGTCCAATCGTAACCGATTCCAGCATTCGACCAATGTCCCACAGCAAGCGCCGAGTGGCCCTTCAAGCTTGCGCAATTAACGCGTAATCTGCCATAAATTCTAGATTAAACGTTTCAGCAAGCGTATTTTTACGATGTTCGCCACTGAGTGACCACTGCCAATTGACCGCTCAGTCAGTTAATTTCGAACTTATTTACCTACAACAATACCTAGTGCGCCCGTCGCACTAACTAGGAGAACGGCATGCTTGAGCTCACTGTAGAGCAGATATCCATGGGCCAGGTGGCTGTGGATAAATCTGCTGCCTTGCACCTGCTCGCTGACAAACTGGTGGCCGATGGCCTGGTTGCCGAAGGTTATCTCAGTGGCCTGCAAGCCCGTGAAGCCCAAGGCTCGACCTTTCTCGGCCAAGGCATCGCTATTCCCCACGGCACGCCAGAAACCCGCGACCAGGTGTTTTCCACTGGTGTGCGCCTGCTGCAGTTCCCGGAAGGGGTGGACTGGGGCGATGGCCAGATCGTCTACCTGGCGATTGGCATCGCGGCTAAATCCGATGAACACCTGCGCCTGTTGCAACTGCTCACCCGTGCCCTCGGCGAAACCGACCTGGGCCAGGCGTTGCGCCGTGCCGGCAGCGCCGAAGCGCTGTTGAAACTGTTGCAAGGCGCGCCCCAGGAACTGGCGCTGGATGCGCAGATGATCAGCCTGGGCGTGTCGGCCGATGATTTTGAAGAGTTGGTGTGGCGCGGTGCGCGCCTGCTGCGCCAGGCCGACTGCGTGAGCAATGGTTTTGCAGCTGTATTGCAGCAGGTCGACGCGCTGCCCCTGGGCGATGGCCTGTGGTGGTTGCACAGCGAGCAGACGGTCAAGCGTCCGGGCCTGGCCTTTGTGACGCCGGACAAACCCATGCGTTACCTCGGCCAGCCCCTGCACGGCCTGTTCTGCCTGGCGAGCCTCGGTGAAGCGCACCAGACCCTGCTTGAACGCCTGTGTGCCTTGCTCATTGAAGGGCGCGGCCAGGAGTTGGGGCGCGCCACCAGCAGCCGCGCGGTGCTGGAAGTGCTGGGCGGTGAACTGCCGTCGGACTGGCCCAGCGCCCGTATTACCCTGGCCAACGCCCACGGCCTGCACGCGCGCCCGGCCAAGATCCTGGCGCAATTGGCGAAAAGTTTTGATGGCGATATCCGCGTGCGCATCGTCGATGGCGCGGTGGGCGCCGTGTCGGTCAAAAGCCTGAGCAAGTTGCTCAGCCTCGGCGCACGTCGTGGTCAGGTGCTGGAGTTCGTGGCCGAGCCGACGGTGGCCGGTGATGCACTGCCCGCCCTCTTGGCCGCCGTGCAAGAGGGCCTTGGCGAAGAGGTCGAGCCCTTGCCCACCGTGAGCGCACAGCCAGCACAGGTCGATATCGAACCGGTGCTCAGCGCGCCACTGAGCGGTAGCCAACTCCAGGCCATTGCCGCCGCACCGGGTATCGCCATCGGCCCGGCCCATATCCAGGTGCCGCAAGTGTTCGATTACCCGTTGCGCGGTGAGTCCGCCGCCGCCGAACGCCAGCGTCTGCACACGGCCTTGAGCGAGGTGCGCACGGATATCCAGGGCTTGATCGAGCGTAGCCAGGCCAAGGCCATCCGCGAGATTTTCATCACGCACCAGGAAATGCTCGACGACCCGGAACTCACCGACGAAGTCGACACCCGCCTCAAGCAAGGCGAAAGCGCCGAAGCCGCCTGGATGAGCGTGATCGAAGCCGCCGCCAAACAGCAGGAAGCCTTGCAGGATGCCTTGCTGGCCGAGCGTGCTGCCGACTTGCGCGACATCGGCCGCCGCGTGCTGGCCCAGTTGTGCGGCGTCCAAAGCGTGCAGGAACCGAGCGAGCCCTACATCCTGGTGATGGAAGAAGTCGGCCCTTCGGACGTGGCGCGCCTGGACCCGGCCCGCGTTGCCGGCATTCTCACCGCCCGGGGCGGCGCCACCGCTCACAGCGCCATTGTCGCCCGCGCCCTGGGCATTCCGGCCTTGGTCGGCGCTGGTGCTGCGGTGTTATTGCTCAACGCGGGCACGCCGCTGTTGCTCGATGGCCAGCGCGGCCGCCTGCATGTGGACCCCGACGCCGCCACCCTGCAACGGGCCACCGTGGAGCGCGACAGCCGCGAGCAGCGCTTGCAAGCCGCTTCGGCCCAACGCCATGAACCGGCGCTGACCCGCGACGGACACGCCGTGGAAGTGTTCGCCAACATTGGCGAAAGCGCCGGGGTGGCCAGTGCCGTGGAGCAGGGCGCCGAAGGCATTGGCCTGCTGCGCACCGAACTGATTTTCATGGCCCACCCCCAGGCGCCGGACGAGGCCACCCAGGAGGCCGAATACCGTCGCGTACTCGACGGCCTCAATGGTCGCCCGTTGGTGGTGCGCACCCTGGATGTGGGCGGCGACAAGCCTTTGCCCTATTGGCCGATCGCCGAAGAGGAAAACCCCTTCCTGGGTGTGCGCGGCATTCGCCTGACGTTGCAACGCCCGCAGATCATGGAAGCGCAACTGCGGGCACTGCTGCGTGCTGCGGATAACCGCCCGCTGCGCATCATGTTCCCCATGGTCGGCAGCGTGGATGAGTGGCGCGCCGCCCGGGACATGACCGAGCGCCTGCGCCTGGAGATCCCAGTGGCGGACCTGCAACTGGGGATCATGATCGAAGTGCCCTCAGCCGCGTTGCTGGCGCCGGTCCTCGCCAAGGAAGTCGACTTCTTCAGCGTCGGCACCAACGACCTGACCCAATACACCCTGGCCATCGACCGCGGCCACCCGACCCTGTCGGCCCAGGCCGATGGCTTGCATCCGGCAGTCCTGCAACTGATCGACATCACCGTGCGCGCCGCCCATGCCCACGGCAAATGGGTAGGCGTGTGCGGCGAGTTGGCGGCGGACCCGCTGGCGGTGCCGGTGCTGGTCGGCCTGGGCGTCGATGAGTTGAGCGTGTCGGCCCGCAGCATTCCTGAAGTGAAGGCGCGGGTGCGTGAATTCAGTCTGAGCGAGGCCCAGGGCCTGGCGCAACAAGCACTGGCAGTGGGTTCGCCCGCCGAAGTGCGTGCCCTAGTGGAGGCCGTGTAGATGGCAAATATTCTGACCCTGACGCTGAACCCGGCGTTGGACCTCACGGTACGTCTGGCGCACCTGCAACCCGGTGAGGTCAATCGCAGTGAAGCGATGCTCACCCACGCGGCCGGCAAAGGCGTGAATGTGGCGCAAGTGCTGGCGGACCTGGGCCATTACGTCAGCGTGGGCGGGTTCCTCGGCAGTGCCAACCCCCAGGCTTTCAATGCGCTGATCAAGCGCCGTGGGTTTGGCGATGCCTTCATCCGGGTTCCCGGCGAAACCCGGAGCAATATCAAGATTGCCGAACAGGATGGGCGTGTCACCGACATCAATGCACCGGGGCCGCTGGTAACTGAAGAGGCGCTAAAAGCGCTGCTCAAGATGGTCGCGATCATTGGCCCGGAGTTCGATGCGGTCGTGGTGGCCGGTAGCTTGCCGCGCGGCGTCAGCCCGCAGTGGTTTAAAGGTTTGCTGGAGGCGTTGAAAGACCTCGGGTTGAAAATCGCCCTGGACACCAGCGGCGAAGCGCTGCGCCTGGGGTTGGAGGTTGGCCCGTGGCTGGTCAAACCCAATACCGAAGAGTTGGCCGAGGCCTTGGGTAACGCCACCGATGCCATCAGCCGCCTGCATCAGCAAGGCGTCGAACATGTGGTGGTCTCCGACGGGGCCGCCGGTGTGACCTGGTACCGCCCGGGTGCGGCGCTGCATGCCACGCCGCCCAAGGTGGCAGTGGCCAGTACCGTGGGTGCCGGCGACTCGCTGCTGGCCGGGATGCTCCACGGTTTGCTCAGTGGCGACACGCCGGAGCACACCCTGCGCCGGGCCACGGCGATTGCCGCGATGGCGGTGACACAGATCGGTTTTGGCATCAGCGATGACGCCCAGTTGGCGCATCTCGAAAGCGGCGTCGAAGTACGCACGCTGACAGAACAATAAGAGGGTTTGTGATGAAGTTAGCCATTGTTACCGCCTGCCCGAACGGCATGGTCACCAGTGTGCTGTGCGCCCGCTTGTTGGACGCCGCCGCCCAGCGCATGGGCTTGCACACCAGTGTTGAAGTCGTCGATGTGCAGCGTCCGGAGCGCCAGTTGTCCCAGGCGACGATTGATGATGCCGAGTGGGTGCTGTTGGTCAGCAGTACCCCGGTGGATATGCAGCGGTTTGTCGGCAAGCGTGTGTTCCAGAGCACGCCGGCCCAGGCGTTGGCGGATGTCGAAGGCGTACTGCGCCGGGGCGCCGAAGAAGCCCAGGTGTATGTCGCCGACGCCGCCCCGGTGGCGGCCAAGGCTGCGCCGCGTATCGTCGCGATTACCGCGTGCCCCACCGGTGTGGCCCACACGTTCATGGCCGCCGAAGCCTTGCAGCAGACTGCTCAGCGCCTGGGTTATGACCTGCAGGTCGAGACCCAGGGCTCGGTGGGCGCTCGCACGCCGTTAAGCCCGCAAGCGATTGCCGATGCCGATGTGGTGTTGCTCGCGGCGGATATCGAAGTGGCCACCGAGCGTTTCGCCGGCAAGAAGATTTACCGCTGTGGCACCGGCATTGCCCTCAAGCAATCCGAAGCCATCCTCAACAAAGCCCTGGCCGAAGGCGCGGTGGAAAGTGCGGCCGGCGGTGCACCGGCCAAGGCGGAGAAAACCGGCGTCTACAAACACCTGCTCACCGGCGTGTCGTATATGTTGCCGATGGTGGTGGCGGGGGGCTTGCTGATCGCCTTGTCGTTTGTGTTCGGCATCCATGCTTTCGAGCAGCCCGGCACCTTGGCGGCGGCGCTCAAATCCGTGGGTGACCAGGCGTTCCTGTTGATGGTGCCGCTGCTGGCGGGCTACATCGCCTACTCGATTGCCGACCGTCCTGGCCTTGCGCCCGGCATGATCGGCGGGCTGCTGGCGGGGACGCTGGGGGCTGGGTTTATCGGCGGCATCCTGGCCGGCTTCGTCGCCGGGTATTGCGTCAAACTGATCAGCCGCGCAGTGCAACTGCCTCAGAGCCTGGAAGCGCTCAAGCCGATCCTGATCATCCCGTTATTGGCGAGCCTGTTTACCGGCTTGGTGATGATCTACCTGGTGGGCCCACCGGTCGCCCGCTTGCTCACGGGCCTGACGGATTTCCTCAGCACCATGGGCACCACCAACGCGGTGCTGCTGGGCATTCTGCTCGGCGGCATGATGTGTGTGGATTTGGGCGGGCCGATCAACAAGGCGGCCTATGCGTTCTCGGTTGGCCTGCTGGCCGCGTCGAGCGGCGCGCCGATGGCCGCGACCATGGCCGCCGGCATGGTGCCGCCGATTGGCATGGGCATCGCCACGTTGCTGGCCCGGCGCAAGTTCGCCCAGACCGAGCGCGAGGCCGGCAAGGCGGCGATGATCCTGGGGCTGTGCTTTATCTCTGAAGGCGCGATTCCCTTCGCCGCCAAAGACCCGCTGCGCGTCATTCCGGCCAGCATCGCCGGTGGCGCGTTGACCGGTGCGCTGTCGATGTACTTCGGCTGCAAACTCGCCGCGCCCCATGGCGGGTTGTTTGTGCTGGTGATTCCGAATGCGATGAACCATGCGTTGTTGTACTTGTTGGCGATTGTGGCGGGCAGTGTGTTGACCGGTTTGGTGTATGCCGTGCTCAAGCGACCGGAAGCGGCCGAACTGGCCGTGACTGCCTGACACTGGCAGAAAATGTGGGAGCTGGCTTGCCTGCGATAGCCTCGACGGGGTTTGCCTGATACACCGAGGTGTTTGCATCGCAGGCAAGCCAGCTCCCACAGGTGAACTCGACCGTTCTGCTAATCGGTGTCACATCCGCTTCATCCCATCATGCTTTAGTGGCCCTTTTGATACTCAAGAGGGCACCTGCATGAGCCACTTCGATCTCGGTCGCCGCCGTGTGATGCAAGCCGTGGGCGCTGGCCTGTTGTTGCCGGGCCTGGCGCCGGCGGTGATCGCTTCGGTGAAGGACCGACCGCAACTCACTGACGGCGTGCAATCGGGCGACCTGCAGGGCGATCGCGCAATGATCTGGAGCCGCAGTGACCGCCCGGCGAAGATGGTGGTGGAGTGGGATACCCGCAGCGTGTTCAGCAACCCGCGCCGATTCGTCTCGCCCCTGGCCGACAGCCGCACCGACTTTACCGCCCGTGTCGAGCTCACCGGGCTGCCGGTCGACCAGGCGATTTTCTACCGCGTGCATTTCGAAGACGCCCAGACCGGCATTGCCAGTGAACCCTGGTTCGGCCACTTGCGTAGCGTGCCGCAACAGCGGCGTGACATCCGTTTTGTGTGGAGCGGCGACACTGTCGGCCAAGGCTTCGGCATCAACCCGGACATCGGTGGCATGCGCATCTATGAAGCCATGCGCCTGCGCCTGCCGGACTTTTTTATCCACAGCGGCGACACCATCTATGCCGACGGCCCGGTCCCCGCGCAGCTCACCACTGAAGGCGGGCGCATCTGGCGCAACATTACCACCGAAGCCAAAAGCAAAGTCGCGGAAACCCTCGATGAATATCGCGGTAATTACCGCTACAACCTGCTGGATGAAAACGTGCGCCGCTTCAATGCCGAGGTACCGCAGATCTGGCAGTGGGACGATCACGAGGTGATCAACAACTGGTCATCGAGCAAGCAGTTGGATGAGCGTTACCAGACCCGCGACATCAATACCTTGGTGGGCCGTGCCCGCCAGGCCTGGCTGGAATATTCACCCATGCGCCGACAGAGCGCCGACGGTGGCGGGCGCATTTATCGCAAGCTCAGTTATGGGCCGCTGCTGGATGTGTTTGTGTTGGATATGCGCAGCTATCGTGGGCCGAATGATGACAACCTGGGCGCGGAAAAGCCCTTCCTCGGGCGGGAACAGTTGGACTGGCTCAAACGCGGGCTCAAGGCCTCGCAAGCGCAGTGGAAGGTGGTCGCCGCCGACATGCCCATCGGTCTGGGCGTGCCCGACGGTGAAGTCAGCCCCGGCGTGGCGCGTTGGGAAGCGATCGCCAATGGCGACCCTGGCCCGGCGCAAGGGCGTGAGCTGGAGATCGCCGAACTGCTGGGGTTCCTGCATGAGCATAAGGTGCGCAACCACGTGTGGCTGACGGCCGATGTGCATTACTGTGCAGCGCATCACTATCACCCTGACCGTGCGACGTTCCAGGATTTCGAGCCGTTCTGGGAGTTTGTGGCAGGGCCGTTGAATGCTGGGAGTTTCGGGCCCAACCCACTGGATAAAACCTTTGGCCCGCACGTGGTGTTCCAGAAGGCGCCACCGGCGCAGAATACCTCGCCGTTTGCGGGCTTTCAGTTTTTTGGTGAAGTGCAGATAGATGGGCAGACGGCGGAGTTGACGGTGATGCTACGGGACTTGGACGGGGTTTCAGTGTTCGAGCAAAAACTGCAACCGGCCTGATCGGAATGCAGCCAAAACTGTGGGAGCTGGCTTGCCTGCGATAGCGATCTGTCAGTGAAAAAATCTTTCACTGATAGGCCGCCATCGCAGGCAAGCCAGCTCCCACCTTTGATCTTCTTTGTTTCTCGGGTCAGTAGACATCCCGACGATAGCGGCCCTGTTCGATCAGGCGCTCCAGCGCCTCCTTGCCCAAGATGTCTGCCAGTGCCTGATCCACCCCCGTCGCCATCCCCTGCAAGCTGCCACACACATAAATCGCCGCGCCATCCGCCAGCCATTTGCGCAGCACATCCGCTGACTCGCGCAGGCGATCCTGTACGTAGACCTTCTCCTCTTGATCGCGGGAAAATGCCAGGTCCAGCAGGGCCAGGTCTCCACTGGCGAGCCAGCCTTGCAGTTCGTCCTGGCACAGGTAGTCGTGGGCGATATTGCGCTCGCCGAACAGCAGCCAGTTTCGCTGCTGGCCGCCGGCAATACGCGCCTTGAGCAAGCTACGCAGGCCCGCCAGGCCGGTGCCGTTGCCCAGCAGAATCAGTGGCACAGGCGCGTCGGGCAAATGGAAGCCGCTGTTGCGCCGCAGGCGCAGGCTGATGGCCGAGCCGAGGGCGGCGTGTTCAGTCAGCCAGCCGGAGCCAAGCCCCAGGCTGCCGTCGGGGTGGCGTTCCTGGCGCACGATCAACTCCAGCACGCCGTCGCTGGCAATCGAGGCGATGGAGTATTCGCGCATGCCCAGTGGGACCAGCGCGTCCACCAACGCCTGGGCGTGCAGGCCGACCAGGTGCGTGCGGTTGTCCGGCAGTTGGCGCGTGGCCAGGGCCTGATCAAGGGTGTGGGCCACGCCGTCGATCACCACACCGTCGCTGCCGACCAAGCCCAGGCCGGCCAGGAAGTGTTCGATGGCCCAGGGGCAATTGCGCGGCAGGACTTCCACCAGGTCGCCGGCCAGCCAGCTGTGCGCAGACGTGGATGTGAGGCCCAGCAGGTAGACGGGCGAGCCGACACTGTCGGGGTTGAGCAGGGTGCGTTGGCTCAGGGTCCAGTTTTCGTACTGGGCCGTCGGCCAGGCCGCTGCCGGCGCATGCCCGGTGAGCTGGCCCAGTTGCTGTTGCCAGGTGTGCAGGGCCACTGCGTCGCCGCTGTCGACTTCCACCGGGGCAAACAGCGGGGTGCCGCCCTGGTTGGTCAGCCAGAAATGCAGGCGCCGGGCAAAGCCGCAAAAATGTTCGTACTGCCGGTCACCCAGGGCCAGCACCGAGTAGTTCAAGCCTGTGAGGGGAAGCGAATGGCCGAGCACGCTGCGCTCGAAACCTCGGGCGCTGTCGGGGGCTTCGCCGTCGCCAAAGGTACTGACCACAAACAGCGCGTTCTGTAATTGGCTGAGGTCGTCGCGGCTGACACTGCCCAAAGGCTGCACCTTCACCGCCAGGCCCGCAGCCTGCAGTTGCCCGGCCGTTTGCCAGGCCAGTTGTTCGGCAAAGCCGCTCTGGCTGGCGAAGCCGATCAGCCAGGCCGGGGCATTGCTGTGGTTATCTGTCAAACCTTTGCGGGCATCGCGGACCTGCCGCTTTTTGCGGCGTCGGTCCAGGTACAGCAGCCAGCCCGTGATGAAAAACAGCGGCATAAGCAGTGAGCTGACGGTGAGGACGATGCGCCCGACCAGGCCGAAATAGCTGCCGGTGTGCAGCGCATACACACTGGTCAGCAACTGCGCCTTGAGGCTTTTGCTGGCGTAGCGCTCGTGGGATTTGACCTCGCCGGTGGCCGGGTCCAGGTTGATCTGGTTCAGGGCACGGTCATGGGGCGATGAAGTGAGCAGGTAATACACGGTGGCCGGTTGCCCGGCGACCGCGGGCATCCGAATGTTGTAGGCGCTCAAGTCGGGGCCGGCGTTGCTGTAGATGCTGCTCCAGATTGCGTCATAGTTGGCCACCGGAGCCGGGCCTGAGGGCGGCGGGCCGCGCTTGCGCATGCGCTCGTTCTGCGGCGCGTCGGACAGCAGTTTGGTCACGCCACGGTTGTACCAGTCGTAGGACCAGTACAGCCCTGTCAGTGCCGCCAGCAGATAAAACAACAGGCACCAGGTGCCGAATACCGAGTGCAGGTCCCAATTGAAGCTGCGGCCCTTTTTGCGCCAGTCCAGGGTCAGCCAGACGCGCCAGCTTTTCACCTGGCGCGGCCAGCGCAGGTACAGGCCGGAGAGGCAGAAAAACAGCAGGATCAGGGTGCAGGCGCCGGTGATATTGCGCCCGGTATCGCCGATGGCGAGGAAGCGGTGCAATTGCAGGATAAAACCGAACAGGTCCTGGCCGACCGCGTCACCCATGTAGTCGCCGGTGTACGGGTCAAAGTAGCGCATCTGGCCACGGCGCTCGCCCGGTGGCGGGGTGAAGGACACGCGGCCGGCGTTGCCGCTTTCACTTTCTACCCACAGCATGGCCACGGTCTTGCCTTCGGCCGCTTCCAGCTTGCGTACCAGCTCGGCGGGCGGCAGTACACCGGCCTCGCGTTTCTGTACGCTCAAAACCGTGGGGTTGAGGGCCCGCAGGATTTCATCCTGGAACGAGTACGCAGCCCCGGTGATCCCCATCAAGGCCAGCACCAGCCCGGCCGTGATGCCGAAGAACCAATGCAACTGGAACAGGGTTTTCTTCAACACGTCGGGCCGCCTCGCTTATCTGGATATCGATGTCACGGCGCGCATTATGCCGTGGGTTATCGAGAAAAATTCTGTTTTACACACAAAAGCCCCACGCATCCGATGCGTGGGGCCTTGGGTCGAGCATTGACTGCGTTTAGAAGTGGAAGCTGGTAGTCAACAGAGCGGTACGACCGGCCGCCTGGTTGGCGAAGTGCGCCGAGTAGGCCTTATCGTAATACGTCTTGTCGGTGAGGTTTTGTACGTTCAATTGCAAGTCGACGTTTTTGGTCAGCTTGTAGCTGGCCATGGCGTCGTAGCGGGTGTAGGACGGCACGTACACGGTGTTGCCTGCATCGCCGTAAACCTCATCGACGTAGAACGCGCCGCCGCCGACGGTCAGCTTGGGGGTGATGTCGTAGGTGGTCCACAGGCTGAAGGAGTTCTTCGGCGTGTTGGGCATCTGGTTGCCTTTGTTGGAACCGGCACTCACCACGTTTTGACGGTTGCCGATTCTGCCAGGATCTACCAGCTCGCTTTTCAGATAGCTGTAACCAGCGAACACTTGCCATTGATCGGTGATTTTTCCGCTGGCAGACAGCTCCAAGCCATCGACTCGGGATTCACCGCCGTTTTCGAAGGTGTTGGAACTCACCAGAATTCGTGTGTTTTTCTTCTCAGTGCGGAACACGGCAGCAGTTAGGGACAAGCGATCATGAAACAGATCCCACTTAGTGCCGAGTTCGTAGTTGACTGTTTCTTCGGGTTCCAGGTCGCTGGTGTTAATGCCGGTGACGAAACCATTGGGTTCCTGACCTTCACCTACTAAGCCGCCAACTGGCGAAGCTGAGGTAGCGTAGGAGGTATAGATGCTGCCGTTTTCCGTGGGTTTCCACACAAGCCCGGCCTGCCAGTTGAAAAATTGGCTGTCGTCCTTGAGCTTGGTACGTCCTGTAGCGGCATTGGTATTGGCTTGAGTGTCGAAAGTGTCGTAGCGCAGGCCGACATTGAGCAGCCATTTAGGATCAAGTTCGATGGTGTCGAATACATAGGCAGCGCGACTGGTGGCTTTGGTGTTGGTGCCGTTGTAGTTGCGCGCAACGTTGCCGTTCCAGGCATCATCCGGATTCGGGTTGCCGAGAGACGTACAATTGCCGCCGCTGCTGCCGACTACGCTAGGCGTGCAGCCATTGGGTATTGGGTTACTGTTTGGAGTGACCGTGTAGCCACTTACGCGGGTTTCTTCGCCCGTGAACTCCAAACCAGTGGAGTAGGAATGCTTCATCCCCGCCAATTGGAAATTACCAAACAGATCGGTCTGGTTAGTGGTCGTCGTAGTGGTGGACACGCGACTGTTAGCCCGACGCCACACGGTGCCGAACTGGTTGACGTTGTGCTGGCTGTCATCAGGCTGCGTCAATACGTAATCCTGGCCGGTGCTGCCATGACGCAGGGTGTTTTTCAGCGTCATGTTGTCGTTCAGGTCGTGCTCGATGGAGACCGTGCTGATGTCGGCGCGTGTTTTGCGGAAGTCGCGGCTTTTTAAGCCGTAAAAGTTGCTGCTATCGCCGCCATCGGTAGGTTTGTCATGAACGTGCACGGCATTCTTGGCTGTGCTGCCATAGCCATACGGAATCCCCGAATCCGGCAGGTCGTCACTTTCCATGTGGTAGTAGCTGAGGTTGACGCGGGTCGGCGTGCCCAGGCCAAACGTCAGCGACGGTGCCACGCCCCAACGGTCGTAGTTCACCGCATCGCGGCCAGCCACGTTTTGTTCATGGCTCATCAGGTTCAGGCGGAATGCCGCGCTGTCGTCCAGGAACTGGCGGTTCACGTCGAGCACGTAGCGGCGGGTCTGGTCGGAGCCGTAGGTAAAGCCGCCGTTGGTGAAGTCCCGCGCTTGTGGGGTCTTGCTCACTAGGTTGAGGCTGCCACCGGCCGAGCCACGGCCGCCGAACGAAGAGTTCGGGCCTTTGCTGACTTCGATGGACTCGATGTCGAAGATCTCGCGGCTCTGGCCGCCGGTATCGCGTACGCCATCGAGGTAGGTATCGCCCTGGGCATCAAAACCACGGATGAACGGACGGTCGCCCTGAGGGTTGCCACCTTCACCGGCACCGAAGGTGATACCCGGTACGGTGCGCAAGGCGTCCTGCAACGAGGTGGCGGCGGTGTCCTTGAGGACTTGTTGCGGCACCACGGTGACCGAACGCGGCGTGTCCACCAGCGGCGCGGTGTACTTCTGCGACGAGGCTTTCTCCACCTGGTAGGAGGTGTTGTCCTGCTCCTGGCCGGTGATGTTGGTGGCGCCGAGGGAGATAGGGTTGCGCTCGCCTGTTGGCTCGGTATTTTCAGCCGCCTGCGCCAGGTGGGCGGCGGAGCCGGCACTCAGGGCAACGCCAATGGCGGAGGCCAGCATGCGTGGTGAACTGGCCGGTATTTTTAGAATAGTGCGCGACATGACGTGTCCCTTCCCCAAGGATGTGAGGCCGCGGAATATAGGGCCAACAAGACTTTGTATCAATTGCGAGATATTGCTATTCGCATCAAATTTACATTCTTTACACTTTTTCTTTACGGATTTTGTGTTCTCGTTCGTCCTCGCGTTTTACAGGGCGGATAAGAATCAATACCATTGGCGCCTCTCTGATCGCAGGTATTGCCTCATGTTGCTGCACATTCCCGGCCTGTTCTCTCGCGAGGAGGTGCTGCGCATTCGCCAAGCCCTGGAAGAGACCGAATGGGCTGACGGCAAAATCACCGCCGGGCACCAGTCGGCCAAGGCCAAGCACAACCTGCAATTACCCGAAGGCCACCCCCTGGCCAAGGAAATCGGCGCGGCGATGTTGGAACGGTTGTGGAGCAACCCGCTGTTCATGTCGGCCGCGCTGCCGCATAAAGTCTTCCCGCCACTGCTCAACTGCTACACCGCTGGCGGCAGTTTCGACTTTCATATCGACAACGCGGTGCGCCAACCCAAAGGCAGCCATGAGCGCGTGCGCACCGACCTGTCGTCCACGCTGTTCTTCAGCGACCCCGACGACTACGACGGTGGGGAACTGGAGATCCAGGACACGTTCGGCCTGCAGCGGGTCAAGCTACCCGCCGGCGACATGGTGCTGTACCCCGGCTCCAGCCTGCACAAAGTCAACGCGGTGACCCGTGGCGCGCGTTATGCCTCGTTCTTCTGGACCCAAAGCCTGGTGCGCGAAGACAGCCAGCGCACCTTGCTGTTTGAAATGGACGGCGCGATCCAGCAACTGACCCGCGACGTGCCCGACCACCCTGCGCTGATCCAGCTCACCGGCACCTACCACAACCTGTTGCGCCGCTGGGTCGAGGTCTGAGCATGGGCTTTTTATTGCGCCGCGAAGAAGTGCTCAATGTCGAACAATTGCAGAGCATGCTCGATGACTCCCCGGTGCGCGCCGCTCAGGCCATTCTGATCGCGGCCAAGGCAGGCGTGGTCGATGCCCAGGCCCTGCTCGGGCAAATCTTGCTGGAAGGGCGCGGCATTGCCCGCGATGAGGCCCTGGCGCTGCGCTGGTTCCAGATTGCCGCGCAGGGCGGGCACCTGATGGCGCGCAATATGATCGGGCGTTGCCGCGAGCATGGCTGGGGCTGCGCTGTCGATGAAGCCGCCGCAGCACGGGAATATCGTCTGGCGGCACACGCCGGGTTGGATTGGGGGCAGTACAACTACGCCAACCTCTTGGCTACCGGCCGTGGCGTTGTTGAAGACCAGGCGCAAGCACTGGCGCTGTATCGCCAGGCTGCCGAACAGGGCCATGCCAAGTCGATGAACCTGCTCGGGCGTTACCTGGAAGACGGGCAGCATTGCCCCAAGGATGTTGAGGCGGCCGTTGAGTGGTACCGCCGCTCAGCCGAGGCAGGTGATTTTCGTGGGCAGTTTAGCCATGCGGCGGTGCTGGCAGACAGCGGCCAGGTCGACGCGGCGCTGGAGTGGTTGCACAAGGCGCTGGCAGGCGGGAATCTCAAGTTTCTGCAAACGGCACACAAGGCGCTGGCACGGGCGGATGACCCGCGAATTCGCGCCATGGCCGAGTTGTACCAGCAACGAGCTACGAGCTGATCGTTCCCACGCTCCGCGTGGGAATGCCGCCCTGGACGCTCCGCGTCCGCACTTGAGCGCGTAACGCAGAGCGTCACAGGAGGCGTTCCCACGCAGAGCGTGGGAACGATCGGAGGGGGGGGTTAAACGTAGAAGGATTTCAGCGGCGGGAACCCATTGAACTCCACCGCGCTGTAGCTGGTGGTGTAGGCACCGGTCGACAACCAGTACAGACGATCACCAATGGCCAGGTTCAACGGCAGGCCGTACTTGTAGTTTTCGTACATGATATCGGCGCTGTCGCAGGTCGGGCCGGCGATGACCACTTCTTCCATCTCGCCTTTCTTCTCGGTCCAGATCGGGAACTTGATGGCTTCGTCCATGGTTTCGATCAGGCCGGAAAACTTGCCCACATCCGTGTACACCCAGCGCTCGACGGCGGTACGGGACTTGCGCGCCACCAGCACCACTTCGCTGACCAGGATGCCGGCGTTGGCGATCAGCGAACGGCCAGGCTCCAGGATGATTTCCGGCAGGTCGTCACCGAAGTCTTCTTTAAGGAAACGGATGATTTCTTCGGCGTAGGTTTCCAGGCTGTTGGTGCGGGTGATGTAGTTGGCCGGGAAGCCACCGCCCATGTTGATCAGCTTCAGGTGGATGCCGTCTTCTTCTTTGAGGCGTTCGAAGATCACCTTGACCTTGGCGATGGCTGCGTCCCACACGCTGATGTCGCGCTGTTGCGAGCCGACGTGGAACGAGATGCCGTAAGGCACCAGGCCCAGGTCGCGGGCGAGGATCAGCAGGTCCATGGCCATGTCGGTCTGGCAGCCGAATTTACGCGACAACGGCCAGTCAGCAGTGGTCGAGCCTTCGGTGAGGATACGCACATACACTTTCGAACCCGGCGCGGCCTTGGCGATGTTGCGAAGGTCGGCTTCGGAGTCGGTGGAGAACAGACGCACGCCCTTCTCATAGAAGTAGCGGATGTCCTTGGATTTCTTGATGGTGTTGCCGTAGCTGATACGGTCGGCGCTGACGCCGCGGTCCATGACCTTGTCCAGCTCATAGATCGAGGCGATGTCGAAGCTCGAACCCTTGTCTTTCAACAGGTCGATGATCTCAACGGCCGGGTTGGCCTTGACGGCGTAATACACCTTGGCGAATTCGAAACCGGCGCGCAGGTCGTCGTAGGCCTGGCTGATCATCGCGGTGTCGATCACCACGAACGGGGTTTCTTGCTTGTCGGCGAACGCCTTCATTTTGTCAAAAGTGGCGCGCGCGAAATAATCTTCGACGTTGATCGACATGCTGGGAACTCCTAAGGGCAAACTAATTTGATCAATGGGTGCAAATGAACGTCCTCCGTATCCCCACTTTGGTTCGCCTACTTCCCAAGGCATGTCGCCGAAAGCAAAAAGGCCATGGGGTAAGCTGCCCTTGGCCTTGCTGTCTCGTCGTCAGTACTTGAGCCGGATGGATCGTTTCCAGCATGGACGTTCGGCGCGAACTTTAGGGCTTGGCGGGCGTGGGATCAACTAAAAATGTCGCGTTTTTGCACGCGTTCGTCGCGCGGCCGCGTGCAGCTACTTATGTAACCGACCGGTGTGACGGATTGATGTTCCCCGGATGGGGCCAATCAGATGGATTTGCGGTGTATTCATCGCAGGCAAGCCAGCTCCCACATTTGAACTGCATTCTTATGCTGGAATGCATTCCCCTGTGGGAGCTGGCTTGCCTGCGATAGCGATCTATCAAGCCAAAGCAGTTTCGGCAGGCGAGACAATGCTGGTCTTGCCGCCACGGGATTTACCGGAACTCAGGTACTCGGCAATCGACTCCTGGGTCACTTCACCCAGGAACACGCGCTCGGCATCCATCACCGGCAACCACGAACGGTTGAACTCGTACATGCGCGACAGCAGGATGCGTAAATGCTCGTCGTACGCCGCCGTGGCATTGAACTCGCGCAGGTACTGGCCGCAGGTGCCGGCCTGGCGGTGCAGGTCGCGACGGCGTACGTAGCCCAGCGCCTTGTTCTCCGAACAGGTGACCACCACATAGCGGCGGTCGTGCTCGTCCATCAATTCCAGCGCATCGGCCACGGGTGTTTCCGGGCTCACCGACGGGGCGTTGTCCGCCGCGTCTTCGGCTTTTACCAGCAGCAGGCGCTTGAGGGTGCTGTCCTGGCCCACGAAATTGCTGACGAACTCGTCGGCCGGGTGCGCCAGCAGCGTGTCCGGGTGGTCGATCTGCAGCAGCTTGCCGGCGCGGAAGATGGCGATCTTGTCACCCAGCTTGATGGCTTCGTCGATGTCATGGCTGACCATGATCACGGTCTTGTTCAGCGCGCGCTGCATCTCGAAGAATTCGTTCTGGATCATCTCGCGGTTGATCGGGTCGACCGCGCCGAACGGCTCGTCCATCAGCAGCAGCGGCGCATCCGCCGCCAGGGCGCGGATCACACCGATGCGCTGTTGCTGCCCACCCGACAATTCACGCGGGTAGCGATGCAGGTACTGCTTGGGCTCCAGCTTGATCATGCTCATCAATTCGCGGGCGCGGTCGTGGCATTTTTGCTTGTCCCAACCGAGCAGCTTGGGCACCACCACGATGTTTTCTTCGATGGTCATGTTGGGGAACAGGCCGATCTGCTGGATCACGTAGCCGATGTTACGGCGCAGGGTTACTTCATCGAGGTCGGTGGTGTCTTCGCCGTTGATCAGGATCTTGCCCGAGGAGGGCTTGATCAGACGGTTGATCATCTTCAGCGTAGTGCTCTTGCCGCAGCCCGAGGGCCCCAGGAATACGCAAATTTCGCCTTCGTTGACGGTCAGGCTTACATCGTTGACGGCGGTGACGGTCTTGCCGTTGCTTTGAAAAGTCTTGGACAGGTTTTGAAGTTCGATCATTTGAGCAATCCTTTTGGAGTCAGCGAGCGTTGCAGCCATTGCAGAAGCAGGTCGGCGAAGATGGCCAGGAGACTGACCAGCACGGCGCCGACGATCAGCATCGACATATCGCTGCGGCTGATGGAAGCCAGAATAAGTACACCCAGGCCACCGGCACCGATGGTGGCGGCGATGGTCATCACACCGATATTCATCACCACGGCGGTACGCACGCCAGCGAGAATCACCGGCACCGCAATCGGCAGTTCGACCATGCGCAGGCGCTGGCCGAAGGTCATGCCGATGCCGCGTGCGGCTTCGCGAATGCCTGGCTCAACGCCGGTGAGGGCCAGGTAGGTGTTACGCATGATTGGCAGCAGGGAGTAAAGGAACACGGCGGTGATCGCCGGCATTGGCCCCAGGCCCTGGCCGAACTTGGAGTAGAACGGCAGCAGCAGGCCGAACAGCGCGATGGATGGCACGGTCAGCAACACTGTGGCGCTGGCTTGCAACGGGCCGGCCAGGGTCGGGAAGCGCGTCATCAGAATGCCCAGGGGCACGCCGATGAAGATCGCGAGGATCACTGCGATGCCGACCAGGGTGATGTGCTGCCAGGTCAGGTGCAGGACCTGGGCCCAATCAAGATGGGAAAAGGCGTTCAAAAATTCCATGTCTTCTCCTTTTTAGTTGATTGGATGTTGGCGCAGGAAATCGGCGGCAACGGCGGACGGGCTTTCATGGTCGACGTCGACCCGTGCATTGAGCTGACGCATGGTTTCATCGTCGAACAGGTGGGCCAAAGGCTTGAGTTCGGCGGCCAGTTGCGGGTGTTTGTCGAGGTATTCCTGGCGGATCACCGGGGCTGCGGTGTAATCCGGGAAGTAGTGCTTGTCGTCTTCGAGCAGCTTCAACTTAAAGGCGTTGAGGCGCCCGTCGGTGGTGTAGACCAGTCCGGCAAACACCTGGCCATTACGCAGGGCGGTGTAGACCAGGCCCGCGTCCATCTGCCGGGTGTTTTTGCGCGTCAGGTTCATGTCGTACAGCTTGACCATGCCCGCCAGGCCGTCGGAGCGGTTGGCGAACTCGGTGTCCAGGGCGACCAGGCGCTGTTCCTTGATGTCCTCGGCCATGGCGTTGGTGAGATCGCTGATGCTGTTGATCTCGGGATGTTCCTCAGCAACTTTCTCCGGCAGTGCCAGGGCGTAGGTGTTGCTGAAACGCGACGGCGACAGCCAGACCAAGCCTTTTTTCGCATCGAGTTCTTTGACCCGAGCGTAGGACTGCTCGCTGTCGAGTTTCTCGTCGATATGGTTGTAGGCCACCAGCGACACGCCGGTGTATTCCCATATCAGGTCCAGTTGCCCGCTTTCCTGGGCACTGCGCGCCAGGTTGCTGCCCAGGCCGCCGGTCACGCGGGCGTCGTAGCCCTTGGTGCGCAGGTATTGGGAAGTGATTTCGGCGAGCAGGGTCTGCTCGGTGAACACCCGGGCGCCGATGCGGATCACGGGTTTTTCGGCGGCTTGCGCAATACCTGCAAGCAGCAGGACGCAGCCTAATATCAAGCTCAGTTTTTTCATGTGAATTCCTTTACCGGGCTTAAGACGGGCGTAACCCGCGTTCCAGCCAGAGGCGGCTGGCCATGGTCACCAGGCCATCAAGCAGCAATGCCAGCAGCGCGGTGCAGGCGGCGCCGAGCAACAGTTGCGGCTGGTTGTTCAGGGCGATGCCGGGGAAGATCAGGCTGCCCAGGCTGTTGGCGCCAATCAGGAACGCCAGCGGTGCGGTACCGACGTTGATCGCCAGGGCCACGCGCACACCGCCGATGATGATCGGCACGGCGTTGGGCAGCTCCACGCGAAACAGCACCTGGCGCGGCGTCATGCCGATGCCGGTGGCGGCTTCCTTGAGGGAGCCCTGAACGTTTTTCAGGCCTTCGTAGGTGTTGCGTACGATGGGCAGGAGCGAGGCAAGGAACAGCGCGAAGATGGCCGGGCCGCTGCCGATGCCGAGGACGCCGAGGGCGATGGCCAGTACGGCCAGGGGAGGGACGGTGTTGCCGATGTTGAAGATCTGCATGAAACGTTCTGCGCGCCCGACCATGTTGGGTCGGCTGAGCAGGATACCGGCGGGGATGCCCACAATCAGGGCTGCCAGCATGGAGACTAGGACGAGAATCAGGTGAGCTTGCAGGTAAAACAACAAATCGTCGCGGTACAGTTCGATCGTGTTGATGCCGATCCAGTGGACCAGCAGGGCCAGGAGCGCGACGACAACCGCGCCTCCTATCAGCCCTTTGCCATAGCGAATAGCCACAGGCGGACTCCTTTTTTTCTTTTGTCGGCGAACACATTTTCCGGCGGCACTGCCATTCCTGGCTGCCTCTGAATGAGTTCGCGAAAAGCAACTCGCCGATACTGGCAATGCAGTATGCGATCGAGCCATGAGCGCAGCCTCGTCAGGCTAACTTGCTGATATTTCAGCCCCTGTTCCGAGTGCGATAGCAGGGGAGTGGACGTCTCGACCTTTTAAAAGGTTCCACACTTGGGCGCATTTAGCCACCCCCAATGGGCTCAACGGTGGTCCGTACCCTCGCGTTTGCGCTATACTCGCCGCCCTTTTTTGACTCACCTGCCAGGCGATTTCCCATGACCCACCAGGCCGCCGAAGTCGCGAAACGCCGCACTTTCGCCATTATTTCCCACCCCGATGCCGGTAAGACCACCATCACCGAAAAGCTGTTGCTGATGGGCAAGGCGATCGCGGTGGCCGGCACGGTGAAATCGCGTAAATCCGACCGCCATGCCACCTCCGACTGGATGGAAATGGAAAAACAACGGGGTATTTCCATTACCACGTCGGTCATGCAGTTCCCGTATCGCGAGCACATGATCAACCTGCTCGACACCCCGGGGCACGAAGACTTCTCCGAAGATACCTACCGCACCCTCACCGCGGTGGACTCGGCGCTGATGGTCCTCGACGGCGGTAAAGGCGTCGAACCGCGCACCATCGCGTTGATGGACGTGTGCCGTCTGCGTGACACGCCGATTGTCAGTTTCATCAACAAACTCGACCGCGATATCCGCGACCCCATCGAGTTGCTGGATGAAATCGAAGCCGTCTTGAAGATCAAAGCGGCGCCGATCACCTGGCCGATTGGTTGCTACCGCGACTTCAAGGGCGTGTACCACCTGGCCGACGACTACATCATTGTCTACACCGCCGGTCACGGCCATGAACGCACCGAAACCAAGATCATCGAGAAGCTCGACTCCGACGAAGCCCGTGCCCACCTGGGCGACGAGTACGATCGTTTCGTCGACCAGCTGGAACTGGTGCAGGGCGCCTGCCATGAGTTCAACCAGCAGGAATTCCTCGACGGCCAACTGACGCCGGTGTTCTTCGGTACCGCGCTGGGCAACTTCGGTGTCGACCACGTGCTCGACGCCGTCGTGGACTGGGCGCCAAAGCCCCTGGCCCGCGTTGCCAACGAGCGCACCGTGGAACCGGTGGAAGAGAAATTCACCGGCTTCGTGTTCAAGATCCAGGCGAACATGGACCCGAAACACCGCGACCGTATCGCCTTTATGCGCATCTGCTCCGGCAAGTACGAAAAAGGCATGAAGATGCGCCACGTGCGCACCGGCAAGGACGTACGCATCGGCGACGCCCTGACGTTCTTCTCCTCCGAGCGTGAACAGCTGGAAGAGGCGTTTGCCGGCGACATCATCGGCCTGCACAACCACGGCACCATCCAGATCGGCGACACCTTTACCGAAGGCGAAGCCCTGGGCTTCACCGGCATTCCGCATTTCGCCCCGGAACTGTTCCGCCGCGTGCGCCTGCGTGACCCGCTCAAGTCCAAGCAACTGCGCCAAGGCTTGCAGCAATTGGCCGAAGAGGGCGCCACCCAGGTGTTCTTCCCCGAGCGCAGCAACGACATCATCCTCGGCGCCGTGGGTGTGCTGCAGTTCGATGTGGTCGCCAGCCGCTTGAAAGAGGAATACAAGGTTGAGTGTTCGTATGAGCCGATCACCGTGTATTCGGCGCGCTGGATTGATTGCAGCGATAAGAAGAAGTTGGAAGAGTTCTCCAACAAGGCCGTGGAAAACCTGGCAATCGACGGCGGTGGTCACCTGACCTACCTGGCGCCGACCCGCGTCAACCTGGCGCTGATGGAAGAGCGTTGGCCGGATGTGAAATTCCGCGCGACCCGCGAACACCACTAAGGTTTGAGCGGTTCAGAGAATGTGGGAGGGGGCTTGCCCCCGATAGCGGTGTGTCAGCCAGTGTATTGGGCTCTGACACTCCGTAATCGGGGGCAAGCCCCCTCCCACATTTTGACCTCCTAAAGGCTGGGGATTGGCGGTAATCCGGCATCGCGACTAGCGTAAACGCTGGTGGCAGTTAATGACTGCCGTGCGGGGCCCATTTACTGACTGGACGGAATCGATCATGAGTATTTTTCAACGAATAGTGCTGTTGATGAAAGTGCTGGTGCTGTTGTCGTTGGGGATGTCGACGGCCTGGGCGCATAACCCGGTACCGAGCGCAGCGGTGGTGACCAGTGGTCAGGCATCGCACTTGCAGTTGGCCAAGTCCGAAGCCGAACCAGGCGATCAGGGCCAGGGCGGCAGCGAGGGTGATGATGACTCTACTACCGACGAGCCCGACAGCGACGACGCAGACGCAGACGAAGGCGATAGCCAAACGTAGGCTCGCTAGAAAGAAAGCGCCTCCCGCCAGCCTATAGCTGGTGGGAGGCG
Source organism: Pseudomonas sp. CFSAN084952 (assembly GCF_009648855.1). Lineage (NCBI taxonomy): Bacteria > Pseudomonadati > Pseudomonadota > Gammaproteobacteria > Pseudomonadales > Pseudomonadaceae > Pseudomonas > Pseudomonas sp. CFSAN084952. The sequence goes on from NZ_CP045767.1 coordinate 196,727, forward strand.
CTTTTCAGACCTCAAACAATGCCTTAGAACGATGTAGTCACCGACGCGAAGTAAGCGCGGCCCGGTTCATTGTAGGTCTGGGCACCGGCGTCGTCGGCGTTACCTTTGCGAGACAGGCGCTTGTCCAGGAGGTTGTTGATGCCCACGCGTACGCTCAGGTTTTTGCTGAATTCGTAGCCGCTGCTCAGGCCCATCAACCCGTACGGGTCGACGTCCTGCTGGGCGCTGCGCTCGTAACTGCTGGCGCTGCGTGAGTTGAGCGTCGGTGCTTCTTGTTTGCCGTAATAGGTGCCGCTGACCTGGAATGACAGCTTGTCAGTGGCTTGCCAATCCAGCGTGGTGTTGACGGTGTACTTGGGGATGATGCTCAAGGGCTCGCCGGTGTCCTTGTCCTTGGAGTCGATCATGTAGGTCAGGTTGGTATTCAAGTCCAGATCATCGCGCAGGCTGATGAACAGGTTGCCTTCAACGCCCTGCACCAAGGCGGGCCCGCTGTTTTCCCACTCCAGCACGCGGCGACCGTTGCCCAGGCGGAAGGCCGCCTCGTTACTGGCGTTGATCTTGTTCTTGTAGTCATTACGGAAGTACGTCGCACTGGTACGCCAGGTGCCCTTGTCGAAAGCCAGGCCGATTTCCTTGTTGACGCTGATTTCCGGCTTCAGGTCGCGATTACCCACCAGGTAGCAACCGCCCATGTTGGCTTCGCTGGCGTTGCAGCCATTGCCACGGCTGTACAGCAAATAGTTCGGGTTGGACTGGTACAGGTTGGGTGTTTTATAGGCGCGGGCGATGCCACCCTTGATGCTCAATTCATCGGTCAACTGGTGCGAGGCGTTGAAGCTGGGGCTCCAGTTGCCGCCGTATTCCTCATGGTCGTCGAAGCGCAAGCCAGGCGTGATGACAGTCTTGCTGCCTAGCTCGATGTTGTCCTCGGCAAACAAGGCGTAGCTCGAGGCGGTGGTCTTGGTGCTGTTGCGGCTCACGCCCGGGATGGCGGGGACGCCGCCGGTGCCTGGGTCATAGCTTTGCGGGCGCAACGAGCCTGGGTCGTTCATCGACTCGTAGAGGTACTCGCTGCCCAGGGTCAGCACCTGTTCGGCACCGACGCTCAGGGGCAGGTTGACCTCGGCGGTGGCCCGAGTGTTGCGCAAGCGCGACTCGAAACGGCCTGCGCTGGCAGACGGCGCACCCTCGCCAGAACCGGCCAGGCCTTCATTGAGGCGTTCGTTGCGGGTCAGGTCGTGGGTTAGCGAAGCCAGGGTCGAGCCCCAGTCGAACTCGCCGCGGTGCGTGGCAGAAAAGCTGCTGCGCTGAATCACACTGGTTTCCTTGCCCACCAAGCTTTCCACGAATGCGCCACCGCCGTTGAGCATGGTATCACCGGCGAAAATATTGCCCTGGCGGCTGTAGCTGGCTTCCAGGTCGAGGGTTTGCTCGGGGGTGAACTGCCAGCTCAGCAAGCCGTTCACGTCTTTATTGCGCACGCCTTCGCGGCCGGCCACCAGCGAGTCTGGGGTCGCCTGTGCTGCGCGGTTGATGTCGGCGTCATCGGCGTCGGTCTTGTTCAGGCCGCCATAGACGCGGAACGCCAGTGTGTCGGTCAACGGGCCGCTGAGGTTGAAGTTGGTGCGTTTGCTCGCGCCTTCGGCATCGTTTTCGGGGAAGGCGGTGTAGGCGGTCAGCGAGCCGTGCAGTTGGTCGGTGGGGCGTTTGGTGATGATGTTGATGACACCGCCCATGGCACCGGAGCCATAACGGGCGGCGGCCGGGCCGCGCAGGATTTCAATGCGTTCGACTTCTTCGGCCGGCACCCAATTGGTTTCGCCACGGGTATCGCGGTCGCCGCTCCAGCCATAACGCACGGCGTTTCGGGAGGTGGACGGCTTGCCATCGATCAGGATCAGGGTGTTTTCCGGGCCCATGCCGCGCAGGTCGATTTGGCGGTTGTTGCCACGGCTGCCGCTGGAACTGTTGCCGGTCAGGTTCACGCCCGGCTCGCGGCGGATGATCTCCGACAGGTCGTTGGTGGGCGGGCGTTTCTTGATGTCTTCGGCGGTGATGATCGACACACCGGGCGCCTGCTTGAGTTCTTCGGCAGCGGTGCCCAATACACGCGTTTCGCCCAGCACCAGGGCTTGGGGCGTGCCATCCACAGGCAGGTCTGTCGCTTGGATCGGCACTTTATCGCGCTCTTTTTCCACACTCTGCGCCAGCAGCGCGGGGGACGAAAGGGTAGCGATAAACGCCAGCGAGAGATGGCTGAGCCTGAATTGAGACGACATGTCCACAAAGTCCTTTAGGAGGGGCGATTGAACGAGAGGCGTCTGAATTTTTGTCGTGCATCCAGCGCTCTCCGTGCGTCGTAATGGTATTGATTCTCAAACAGAAGTAAATTGCATTTACAATCTATACACTTTTCGAAACGCTCTGGCTCAATGTTTTCAGGGCTTTTGGCATGGGTTCAAACGGTATGTTTTTTGTTACAACCGCGCAAAAAAAAGCCCCTCCAGCCAGACTGATGCGCAATCTGGCGGGAAGGGCGATGGAACTCGATATCACGCATTACCCCTGTGGGAGCGGGCTTGCTCGCGAAGACGGTGTGTCAGCAACCCATCTGTAGCTGAACCCACGCATTCGCGAGCAAGCCCGCTCCCACAGAGGGAAACAATGTTGCTTCAGGCCACGAATTGCTCCGCGTAGTGACAAGCCACCTGCCGGTTATCCAACGGCCGCAACAGCGGCTCCTCACTGCTGCAGCGCTCGGTCGCATACGGGCAGCGCTTGTGGAACGCGCAACCCGGCGGCGGGTTCAGTGGGTTGGGCAGTTCGCCGACGATCTTGATCTTTGGCTTGCTCGGGTCCGGGTGAATGGTCGGCGTGGCCGACAGCAGCGCCTGGGTGTAAGGGTGCAGCGGGCGTGCGTAGATGTCTTCCTTGGGGCCCACCTCAACCGGGCGGCCGAGGTACATCACCATCACATCGTCAGCTACGTGCTGTACCACCGCCAGGTTGTGGGAAATGAACACGTAGGCGGTGTTGAATTCCTGCTGCAAATCCATGAACAGGTTAAGCACCTGTGCCTGGATCGACACGTCCAGCGCCGAGGTCGGTTCGTCCGCCACCAGCACCTTGGGTTGCAGCATCATTGCCCGAGCCAGGGCGATACGCTGGCGCTGACCACCGGAGAACATGTGCGGGTAGCGCTGATAATGCTCAGGGCGCAGGCCCACTTGCTTCATCATCGCCTGCACTTTTTCGCGGCGCTCGGCAGCGGACAGGTGGGTGTTGATCAGCAGCGGTTCGGCCAGTTGATCACCGACTTTCTGGCGTGGGTTCAACGAGGCATAGGGGCTCTGGAACACCATCTGCACGTCTTTGCGCAATTGCTTGCGCTGAGCCTTGTTGGCGCCGGCCACTTCTTGCCCGGCGATTTTCAACGAGCCCGACGAGGGCTCTTCAATCAGCGTCAGGGCGCGGGCCAGGGTGGATTTGCCACAGCCCGACTCGCCTACCACGGCGAGGGTCTTGCCGGCTTCCAGCTCAAAAGACACACCATTAAGAGCACGCACGGTGGCATGGCCCTTGAACAGGCCACGGGACACTTCGTAGTGACGGGTGAGGTCGCGGGCGGTAAGTACGACGGCCATTACGCCACCTCCTGGTTCAACGGGTAGAAGCAGCGGGCAAGGCTGTTGCTTTTCGGATCGAGGCCCGGCCGCTGGGCGCGGCAGGAGTCCTGCACATACGGGCAGCGCGGCGACAGCAGGCAACCCTGCGGACGGTCATAGCGGCCCGGCACGATGCCCGGCAGCGTGGCCAGGCGCGTGGCACCCAGGCTGTGCTCGGGAATCGCCTTGAGCAACGCTTCGCTGTACGGGTGTGCCGGAATGTCGAACAACTGCGGCACCTGGCCGACTTCCACTGCCTGACCTGCGTACATTACGCAAACGCGCTGGGCGGTTTCAGCCACTACCGCGAGGTCATGAGTGATCAGCACCAGGCCCATGTTCTGCTCTTTTTGCAGGGCCAACAGCAGCTCCATGATCTGCGCCTGGATGGTCACGTCCAACGCAGTGGTCGGTTCATCGGCGATCAGCAGTTTCGGTTCGCCGGCAATCGCCATGGCGATTGCCACGCGTTGGCTCATACCACCGGACAATTGGTGCGGGTAGGCATCCATACGGCTGGCAGCGCCTGGGATCTCGACCTTTTCCAGCAGCTCGATGGCGCGTTTGCGTGCTTGTTTGCCGGACATTTTCAAATGCAGGCGCAGCACTTCTTCGATCTGGAAACCCACGGTGTAGCTGGGGTTCAGCGCGGTCATCGGATCCTGGAACACCATCGCCAGGTCTTTGCCGACGATCTGGCGGCGCTGGCGGTTGCTCAACTTGAGCATGTCCTTGCCGTCGAAGTTCAGCGCATCGGCGGTGACGATGCCGGGGTGCTCGATCAGGCCCATCAGCGCCATCATGGTCACGGATTTACCCGAGCCCGACTCGCCAACGATTGCCAGGACTTCGCCCTTGTCGACGGAAATGTCGAGGCCATCGACCACCGGCACGGCGGTCTTGTCGCCGAAGCGCACGTTGAGATTCTTGATTTCTAACAGTGACATGGGAATCTCCTCAGGCGGCGTTCTTGAGTTTCGGGTCCAGCGCATCGCGCAGGCCGTCACCCATCAAGTTGATTGCCAGCACGCTGAGCAAAATGGTCAAGCCAGGCAGGCTCACCACCCACCAGGCGCGTTCGATGTAGTCGCGGGCCGAAGCCAGCATGGTGCCCCACTCAGGGGTTGGCGGTTGTACGCCAAGGCCGAGGAAGCCCAGGGCCGCGGCATCGAGAATCGCCGAGGAAAAGCTCAAGGTCGCTTGTACGATCAGCGGCGCCATGCAGTTAGGCAGCACGGTGATGAACATCAGGCGTGGCAGGCCGGCGCCAGCGAGGCGGGCGGCAGTCACGTAGTCGCGGTTCAGTTCGCCCATCACGGCGGCGCGGGTCAGGCGCACATAGGATGGCAACGACACGATGGCGATGGCGATCACGGTGTTGATCAGGCCAGGGCCGAGGATGGCGACAATCGCCACGGCCAGCAGCAGCGATGGCAGGGCCAGCATGATGTCCATCAAGCGCATGATGGTCGGGCCGAGCAAGCGCGGGAAGAACCCAGCGAACAGGCCCAGCAGGATGCCCGGGATCAGCGACATCACCACCGACGATAAACCGATCAGCAACGACAGGCGCGAGCCCTGGATCAGGCGCGAGAGCAAGTCGCGGCCCAGTTCGTCGGTGCCCAGCAGGAACTGCATCTGCCCGCCTTCCAGCCAGGCCGGTGGCGTGAGCAGGAAGTCTCGGTATTGCTCGCTGGGGTTATGCGGCGCAACCCACGGGGCGAAGATCGCGCAGAACACGATCAGCAACATGAACAGCAGGCCGGCAACCGCGCCTTTGTTCTTGGAGAAGGCTTGCCAGAATTCTTTGTACGGGGACGGGTACAGCAGGCTCTGATCGACTGCTGACACTTGAGTAGGTGTGGTCATGGTCATGATCTCAGCGCTGGTGACGGATGCGTGGGTTGGCGAAGCCGTAGAGGATATCCACCACGAAGTTCACCAGGATCACCAGGCAGGCGATCAGCAGAATGCCGTTTTGCACCACCGGGTAGTCCCGCGCGCCAATGGCTTCGATCAGCCATTTGCCGATGCCGGGCCACGAGAAGATGGTTTCGGTCAGTACCGCACCGGCCAGCAGCGTGCCGACTTGCAGGCCGACCACAGTGAGCACCGGGATCAGCGCGTTACGCAGGCCGTGCACGAACACCACGCGCGCCGGCGATAGGCCCTTGGCCTTGGCGGTACGGATGTAGTCCTCACGCAGCACTTCGAGCATCGACGAACGGGTCATGCGCGCGATCACCGCCAGCGGGATGGTGCCGAGTACGATGGCTGGCAGGATCAGGTGGTGCAACGCATCCCAGAACGCGTCCGGCTCGTCGGCCAGCAGGGTGTCGATCAGCATGAAGCCGGTGCGTGGCTCGATGTCGTAGAGCAGGTCGATACGCCCGGACACCGGGGTCCAGCCCAGGCTCACCGAGAAGAACATGATCAGGATCAGGCCCCACCAGAAGATCGGCATCGAATATCCCGCCAGGGAGATGCCCATCACCCCGTGGTCGAACAGGGATCCTCGTTTGAGTGCCGCGATCACCCCGGCCAACAGGCCCAGAATACCGGCGAACAACAGCGCGGCCATGGACAGTTCCAGGGTCGCGGGGAAGAGGGCGGTGAACTCGGTCCACACGCTGGTGCGAGTGCGCAACGATTCGCCAAGGTCGCCCTGGGCGAGCTTGCCGACGTAATCCAGGTATTGCGCATACAGCGGCTTGTTAAGGCCAAGGCGCTCCATTGCCTGGGCGTGCATTTCGGGGTCAACCCGTCGCTCGCCCATCATGACTTCTACGGGGTCGCCTGGAATCATGCGAATCAACGCAAAGGTCAGCAACGTGATGCCGAAGAACGTGGGGATCAATAACCCCAGTCGGCGGGCAATAAAACTAAACATCTTGGTGTGTACCTCAATCAGCCGGTTAGGCAGGTCCGGCACCGTCAGTGTCGACGGTGCCGAGCGTTTTTCTTATTTACTTCACCTGGGTGGTGGCGAAGTTATTGGTAGTCAGAGGGCTTTGGGTATAACCCTCGACGTTCTTGCGCATGGCGGTAAACATTTTCGGGTAGGCCATGGGGATCCACGGTTGGTCCTTCTCGAAAACGGCCAAAGCTTGTTCATAGAGTGCGGCGCGTTCGGCGGGTTCAGCCTCGGCGCGGGCCTTGTCGATCAAGTCTTGAAACTCTTTGTTACACCAGCGGGCGTAGTTTTCGCCGTTTTTCGCTGCGTCGCAACTCAGGTTAGGGGTGAGGAAGTTATCCGGGTCGCCGTTATCCCCGGCCCAGCCTGCAGAAACCATGTCGTGTTCGCCGGCTTTAGCGCGCTTGAGCATTTCGCCCCACTCCATGACCTTGATATTGACCTTCAGGCCAATCTGGGCCAGATCCGCCTGCATGCGCTGGGCGCCGAGCATCGGGTTGGGGTTGGTCGGGCCGCCGCCGTTACGGGTAAACAGGGTGAACTCGGTGCCTTCCGGTACGCCGGCTTCCTTGAGCAGGGCGCGCGCCTTGTCCAAGTCGCGAACTGGGTTTTTCAGCTTGTCACTGAAGCCCAGCAGGGTCGGCGGGTACGGCCCGGTGGCATCGACGGCGTTGCCTTTGCCGTACAGCGATTCGTTGTAGCCCTTTTTATCGAAGGCAATATTGATCGCGTGACGTACCCGCGCATCGCTCATGTACTTGTGGGTGGTATTCATGGCGGTGTAGCTGGTGGTCATCGCCGCTAGTTCCGCCACTTTCAGGTTGGGATCAGCCTTGGCGCTGGGTACATCATCGGGCTTGGGATACAGCGCGATCTGGCATTCGTTGGCCTTGAGCTTTTGCAGGCGCACATTGCTATCGGTGGTGATTGCCAGAATAAGCGGGTCGGCCGGCGGCTTGCCACGGAAGTACTCCGGGTTGGCCTTGAAACGCACCTGGGCATCTTTTGCGTAGCGGTTGAAGATGAACGGCCCGGTGCCGATGGGCTTGGCGTTCAGGTCATCGGTCTTGCCGGACTTGAGCAACTGGTCGGCATATTCGGCGGAGTGAATCGAGGAAAACGCCATGGCCAGGTCGGCCAGGAACGGGGCTTCAGGACGGGTCAGGGTAAAGACGACGGTGTGATCGTCGGTTTTCTCTACGCTCTTGAGCAGTTCTTTAAAGCCCATGCTTTCGAAGTACGGATAGCCCACGTTGGACTTTTTATGCCAAGGGTGATTCGGGTCCAGCTGGCGCTGGAAGCTCCAAAGCACATCATCGGCATTCAGGTTGCGCGTGGGTTTGAAATAGTCGGTGGTGTGGAACTTGATGTCGTCACGCAGGTGGAAGGTGTAGGTCAGGCCATCGGCGCTGATTTCCGGCAGGTCTTTGGCCAGGGCAGGCACCACTTCTGTGGTGCCGGGCTTGAAGTCCACCAGGCGGTTGAACATGGTTTCAGCGGCGGCGTCAGCGGTCACGGCAGTGGTGTACAGGACCGGGTCGAAACCTTCCGGGCTGGCTTCGGTGCAGACCACCAGCGGTTTGGCCGAAACGCCGATCGCCACGCTCAACAGCGCAGCGGCCATGGCGGCTTGTAGTGGGAGCATTTTCATTCAGAGCCCTCTGCAATCGATGGAACCAGAAAAGCGTAGGCGGCAAGCTCGTCCTGAGCTCGCCGCCTGCCTGGCATTAATTAAAGGATGTTGAACGGGATGGTGGTAACCAGACGGAACTCTTTGATGCTGCCGTCGGACTGGAACTCGCTGCCACGGTGCTCAACATAGGTTGCGCGCACGGTGGTGGCTTTGAGCGGGCCGCTCTGCAGCGCGTAAGAGGCGCCTACACCGTATTCCTGGTGCTTCTCGCCGTCCTGGGACTGGATGCCGTCATAGGCAAACTTGGCCCGGCCATTGTTGCCGGTGTAGTGGGTACCATCGATGCCCCAGCCGCGTGCCGAGTAGGCGTTGAACTTAAGGCCAGGTACGCCGTATTCAGCCATGTTGATGGCATAGGCGATCTGGAAGGATTTCTCGTTCGGGCCGTTGAAGTCAGACGTCAGGGAGTTGGCCAGGTAGATACCGTTGGTTTCGTGCAGGTAGTCGAAGTACTCGTTACCGTTCACTTGCTGGTAGCCAAAGGTCAGGCTGTGTGCCTGGTGAGTCAGGCCCAGGGAGAGGGAGAAGGTATCGTTGTCGATTTCCCCCATCTCTTTTTTGCCTTCATCGACAGTCTTGTAGTAGTTGAAGCCGGTGGTCAGGCCCAACTGCTGCGCGTCGCCCAGCTCGTGGGTGGCGCCGAAGTAGTACTGGTTCCAGAAGTCCTTCACGTTAGCGGCGAAGAAGCTGGTCTTCAGGCTTTTCAGCGGCTGGTAGTTCACACCCAGGGTCGACACTTTGTCGGTTTCTGCGCCATTGCCGTATTCGCTACGGAATTTCGACAGGCTCTGCTCGCTACGTGGGGAAACGCGGTCGAACACGCCGCCCTGGAACGACAGGTTGCTGAACTCTTCGCTGTTGAAGCTCACGCCCTGGAAGCTCGAAGGCAGAGCACGGTTGCCGATGGTGTCGACGATGCCGCTGCTGAAGTTCTGGCGACCGGCGGTCAGTGTGGTGTTGGACACACGGAATTGCACGTTGGCCAGGCCCAGTTTGCTCCACTGGTCTACGGCATCACCGTTGGAGTCGGCCAGGGTACGGTTGGAGCCGCCTTTGATATCACGCTTGCTGCGGTCCAGTACCAGGGCGTTGTACACCGCCACTTCAGTCTTGACCCCAACGGTGCCCTGGGTGAAACCCGAGCTGGCGTTGAGGATGGTGCCTTGCACCCAGTTGGTACGGTTGCGATCGGTCAGGGTCTGGCCGTGTTTCTGGTACGAGAAGGTGCCCCCGCGGTATTTGCTTTCATGGGAGTACCAGTTACGCGTGGTGCCGCCCAGGCTGAAATCTTCGATAAAGCCTTTGGCCTCGCTTTGGGCGCTGGTGCCGGCCAGGGTGGTAGGAACGAAGTCCTGGCTTTGCGTTTCAGCGTAGGCGGTGGCCGTGATGCTGCTGATGGCCAAGGCCAGAAGCGCTTTGCTGCTCAGTTTCATGGGTGAAGCTCCTTTGGTTCTCTTTTTTAATGCCGGTCTTTTTGGGTGATCCGGCTATTGGGTGTGGAACTTGTTCAAGCTATTGCAAACGTTTGGCGTAGGAAAATTCCCAACAAAAGCCTGCACGTTTGCCGGGGAGCTGATTTCGCTCCCCGCCATCCGGTTATTTTCTTATGGGTTGATGCTGACGCCCGAGAACACGTTGCGGCCGAAGGGGCTTACCTTGAAGCCTTCGACTTTGGCGCTTAACGGCTGGTTGACCGTCGAGTGGGCGATGGGCGTGATCGGCACCTGCTGCTTGAGCAGTTGCTGCGCCTGTTTGTACAGAACAGTCCTTTGTTCACGGTCGGTCACGACCTTGGCTTGCTTGATCAGCTTGTCGTACGCCGGGTCGCACCACATGGAGTAGTTGTTCCCGCCGATGGCGTCGCAGCTGTAGAGGGTGCCGAGCCAGTTGTCCGGGTCACCGTTGTCGCCGGTCCAGCCGATCAGGCTGACATCGTGCTCACCGTTCTTGGTGCGTTTGATGTACTCGCCCCATTCATAGCTGACGATCTTGACCTTGAGACCGATCTTGGCCCAGTCGTTCTGCAGCATTTCCGCCATCAGCTTGGCGTTGGGGTTGTACGGGCGTTGCACCGGCATGGCCCACAGGGTGATCTCGGTGCCTTCCTTGACGCCAGCGGCCTTGAGCAACTGCTTGGCTTTTTCCGGGTCGTAGGCGGCGTCCTTGATGCTGTCGTCGTAGGACCACTGCGTGGGTGGCATGGCGTTGACCGCCAGTTGCCCGGCGCCCTGGTACACAGCATTGAGGATGCTCTGCTTGTTCACCGCCATATCCAGCGCCTGGCGTACTTCCAACTGATCGAACGGCTTGTGGCGTACGTTGTAGGAGATATAGCCCAGGTTGAAGCCCGGTTTGGTCAGCAGTTGCAGGTTCGGGTCGGTCTTGAGGGCTTCGACGTCGGCGGGGCGTGGATGCAGGGTCACCTGGCATTCGCCGGCCTTGAGCTTCTGCACGCGCACCGAGGCGTCGGTGTTGATGGCGAAGATCAGTTGGTCCAGCTTGACGCGGCTCGGGTCCCAGTACTGTTTGTTGCCCACGTAGCGGATCTGCGAGTCTTTCTGGTAACGCTGGAACACGAAGGGGCCAGTGCCGATCGGCTTCTGGTTGATGTCGCTGGGCCGGCCTTGCGTGAGCAACTGCTCGGCGTATTCCGCCGAAAGGATCGCGGCAAAGCTCATGGCGATGTTCTGCACGAAGGCTGCGTCGACCGTGTTCAGCGTCATCACTACGGTGTAGGGGCCGGTTTTCTCGACCTTGGCGATGTTCTTGTTCAGGCTCATCCCGTTGAAGTACGGAAACTCGGTGGGGTAGGCCTTACGGAACGGGTGCTCGGGGTCAAGCATGCGGTTGAAGGTGAACAGCACGTCGTCGGCGTTGAAGTCTCGCGTCGGCTTGAATTCCTTGTTGCTGTGGAACTTCACCCCTTCACGCAGGTGGAAGGTGTAGGTCAGGCCATCAGGGGAAATATCCCACTTGGTTGCCAGCCCAGGGACGACGTCGGTCGCGCCTTTTTCGAACTCCACCAAACGGTTATACAAAGGCTCCGCCGCATCGTTGTCGGTAGCGGTGGTGTATTGCGCAGTGTCAAACCCTGCCGGGCTGCCTTCGGAGCAGAACACCAGGCTCTTTTTCTCGGCGGCTTGGCCCATGGTGGCCATGGCCAGCAGGCTGGTGGCAAACAGAGCGGATACAACGGTGGTATGGCGCATGACGATCCCGGTCCTTGTTTGTAGTTATCAACAGCGAGCCTACCTGCTGGCGTGCAGCCAGGCAGACCTCACTGATCCCACACACAGCAAGTGCCCTTCCCAGAGTGATGCCTCTGCTGTCCTACGACCTTATGGGGCGTTGACCTTGCAGTAAATGCGTCAATTCTGACTGACCTTGTAGGCAACGGAGGCACGGGTCGCAGTTCATTGCTGTAAGACGGCAACGCTTGCAAACGTAGTCTGTTTCCTAAGGTCCAGGCGGATGGAATAACGGCGACGTTATGAAACGTCGCCGTTATTGGTCCTTACTTGCCGCTGACGCTAACGCCGTAGAAGGAATTCAAGCCAAACGGGCTGATCTTGAAGTCCTGCACGGTATTACGCATGGGTTGATACACCGTCGAGTGCGCGATAGGTGTGTAAGGCAATTCGCGTTTAAGCAGCTGTTGCGCCTGTTTGTACAGTTCGGTGCGCTTGGCGACATCCGTGGTCGATTTGGCCTGGCTGATCAGGTCGTCATACTGTTTATTAACGAACTTGGAGAAGTTGTTACCGTTCAACGCCGGGGACGAAAACAGGGTGCCCAGCCAGTTGTCAGGGTCACCATTGTCACCGCTCCAGCCGATGATCATCGCCTGGTTCTCGCCACCTTTGGAACGCTTGATGTACTCGCCCCACTCGTAGCTGACGATGTTGACCTTCAGGCCGATCTGTTTCCAGTCGCTCTGCAGCATCTCGGCCATCAGCTTGGCGTTCGGGTTGTACGGACGCTGAACCGGCATGGCCCAAAGAGTGATCTCGGTGCCTTCCTTGATGCCAGCCTCCTTGAGCAGTTCCTTGGCTTTGGCAGGGTCGTACTTGGCGTCCTTGATCGTAGTGTCGTACGACCATTGGGTGGGTGGCATGGCATTGACGGCCAATTGCCCAGCGCCCTGGTACACGGAGTCGATGATCTGCTGCTTGTTCACCGACATGTCCAAAGCCTGGCGAACCCGCAGGTCAGCCAGCGGGTTTGGCGTCGTCTGGCCCTTGAGCACAGGCATCACGTTGTAGGCGATGTAGCCCAGGTTGAAGCCGGCCTGGTGAGGCATCTTCATGTCCTTGTCCGCTTCCAGCGGCTTGATATCGGCCGGGCGAGGATAGGCTGTGATCTGGCACTCGTTCTTTTTCAGTTTCTGGATGCGTACTGAAGGGTCCGTGGAGATTGCGAAGATCAGGTTATCGATCTTGACGTCTTCAGGCTTCCAGTATTCCTTGTTGCCGGTGAAGCGAATGTTGGAGTCTTTCTGGTAGCTCTTGAACACGAACGGGCCAGTGCCGATCGGCTTCTGGTTGATGTCGGCGGCCTTGCCTTCCTTCAACAGTTGGGCGGCATATTCGGCCGACTGGATCGATGCAAAGCTCATCGCGAGGTTCTGGATAAACGCCGCGTCCACGGTGCCAAGGGTGAACTTGACGGTGTGGTCATCGACTTTCTCGATGTTCTTGATGTTCTTGTCCATCTCCATGTCCGAGAAGTACGGGAACTCGGTAGGGTAGGCCTTACGGAACGGATCGTCTTTATTGATCATTCGGTTGAAGGTGAACAGTACGTCGTCAGCCGAAAATTCACGAGTAGGCTTGAAGTACGGGGTGGTATGGAACTTGACGCCTTCGCGAAGGTGGAAGGTATACGTCAGGCCATCCGGGGAAACGTCCCAGCTGGTGGCCAGGCCAGGAACGACGGCGGTGCCGCCACGTTCGAACTGGCTCAGGCGGTTGAACATGGTTTCGGCCGAGGCATCGAAGTCTGTTCCGGTGGTGTACTGGCCTGGGTCGAAACCGGCCGGGCTCCCTTCGGAGCAGAACACCAGGTTAGTTGCCGCAAGGGCTACGGGGGCTGCGGCCATAAGGCCAGCGCTCACTAATAACGGAAGGACTGCGTGTTTAAGCATGTTGGCCTCATGATTTGTTGTCATTTTTGGTGGTGAGGGCGACCTCGTGAGTCGGCCTGCGGATACTTATGCAGGCGCCATACCCAATGCAAGATGCAGAGCGGTTGCAAAGGGAAAACTGTGGTACGAACGTACAGGAATGTCGCAATTATGAAAGTTTCGACACAAAAGTGCTTATTTGGAGGGTTTTTTCGGTGCAAATGGCGCACCAAAAATGCCCATCCGAGGCGTCTAGCGCACTCGGTTGGGGCATTGATGTTACTTATCTAGACCCACGCCGTAGAAGGGCGTCAGTCCAAACGGACTGATCTTGAAATCCTGCACTTGCTTGCGCATAGGCTGGAAAACCGTCGAGTTTGCAATGGGCGTTATAGGTACTTGTTCCTTAAGGATTTTCTGGGCCTGTTGATACCACTTGACGCGCTGCTCGCGGTCGCTGCTGACCTTGGCTTGTTGCACCAACTTGTCGTAGGCCGGGTTACACCATTTGGCATAGTTGCTGCCCTTGACCGCGGCACAACTGTAGAGCACGCCTAGCCAGTTATCGGGGTCGCCGTTGTCGCCGGTCCAGCCATAAATCATTGCATCGTGCTCGCCGTTTTTGGCGCGCTTGATGTACTCGCCCCACTCATAGCTGACGATGTTGGCCTTGATACCGACCTTGGCCCAATCCTGTTGAATCATCTGCGCGGACATCCGTGCATTAGGATTCGAGGCGCGTTGTACGGTCATCGCCCATAGGTTAATGGTGGTACCTGGTGCAACCCCTGCTTCTTTTAGTAGCAACCGGGCCTTGGTCGGGTCGTAGGGCGCATCGTGTATCGTGGGGTCATAAGACCACTGCGCGGGAGGCAGTGCGTTCTGCGCCAATTGTCCGGCGCCCTGGTAAACGGCCTTGATGATGGCGGGCTTGTCGATGGCCATGTCCAGGGCCTGACGAACCTTGAGTTGATCCAGCGGCGGGTGAGTCACGTTATAGGCCAGGAAGCCCAGGTTGAAGCCTGCTTGTTGCAATACGCGCAGGTTGGGGTCTTGCTTCATCATTTCGATATCGGCAGGGCGCGGGTAACCGCTGACCTGGCATTCGCCTGCCTTGAGTTTCTGCAGGCGCGCGGCGGCGTCCGGGGTGATGGCGAATATCAGGTTGTCGAGCTTCACATCCTCGGGTTTCCAATACTGTTTATTGGCCACATAACGGATCTGCGAGTCCTTCTGATAACGCTTGAACACAAACGGCCCGGTACCGACCGGTTGCTGGTTGATCTGCTCGGCCTTGCCTTGTTTCAACAACTGGGCGGCGTATTCGGCCGATTGAACAGAGGCAAAGCTCATGGCCAGGTTTTGCACGAACGAAGCATCGACAGTGTTCAAGTTGAACCGCACAGTGTGCTCGTCGAGTTTTTCGACGCTTTTGATCGTGGTGTTCAAACCCATGTCGGTGAAGTAGGGCGATTCGGACGGGTAGGCCTTGCGAAACGGGCTGTCGGTATCGAGCAAGCGATTGAAGGTGAACAGCACGTCATCGGCGTTGAAATTGCGGGTCGGGATGAAGTAGTCGGTGGTGTGGAACTTGACCCCGTCACGCAGGTGGAAGGTGTACGTCAGGCCGTCCTTCGATACATCCCAGCTTGTCGCCAGACCAGGTTCTACCTCGGTGCCGCCACGCTTGAACTGGGTCAGGCGGTTGAACACGGTTTCGGCGGAGGCATCAAAATCGGTGCCGCTGGTGTATTGGCTGGGGTCGAAGCCGGCGGGACTGGCTTCGGAGCAATAGACCAGGGTGGTGGCGGCCTGGGCCATGGGCATACAGGCCAGCAGGCTTGCGGCGATCAATAGTGGTTTGAAGGCGATTCTTTCCATGGAGACCCCTGAAATGGCAAGCATATTAGGCTGCCCAAACAAAAACGGCGGTTACCGAGGTTACCGCCGTTCAGGTGTTTCAGGTAAGGGGCCATTAGCCGGTTTATGCATTTACTATGTAGGTGACCTCGACCTTGGTAGGAGCATCTTTATCGATCGCATAGGCACCGTCCAACTCGTTACTCTCCCGTATCGTGAAGGTCCTGTTGATTGTTAACTTTACACCCGGAGCATTTTGGATATTTTTATCGGCGTTAGAGAAGTGTCCTTCAGAAGTCATATGGACCTTGGCCAGGTTGTTCGAGGGATCGTATTCAATCTGAAACTGGGTATTGTCAGCCTTAAAAAAATAGCCCTTCTGCAGAGTCACCTCTTCTTTGTTCAGGTCAAGTTCGTGTAGGTCAACGATAGCGGGCCCGGCAGAGCCTTGATGAGCCACTTCGGAGATGCGAGCCCGCAGATCGGCATTGGGAATTGCCGCTTCGAACTGCGCAATCCTTGCTTGCTTGGCACCCGCCGTCGTGTCTGCTGTTGCGTTCAGCTCAGTAGTCACTGACAAGGCGTTTTCGGTAGTGGTGACAGTGTAAGGATTACGATCGATATCCTTGACGAAGGCGGGCGAATACTCGCTGGCACCGTATTCCGTGGTGTGTGCTATCTCTTCCGGCAACAAGGTAAAATTCGGTTCTTCAAGGGTCCACGAGGTGATGAGCTTTTTTTTAATTATTCCTTCTTCCTCGATGTGACTGAAAGAGAACTCGTAGTTGGTTCCCGCTTTGTTCTTCAAGATTTCATCGAACTGTTCGGCACCGGCTATTTTTTTTCCATCGATATCGACAAATTCATCGGCAAAAGTGGGTGGGGACTTCAGGTCATCACTCGGCGTTGGCGAAACTGGACGACGTAGCCATGCAAACAACCCAGCACCGTCGCCGGGCGCGCGAGCCCATTCGCCATCGCGCCCGGGTGTTATTACCGTCAGCCCTGCGCGAGTATCCGGGTCAATAATTTTGGCAAATGAGTCGCCGGTCCTGTAGCGCCCGGATATTTCAAAGACCTTGCTCGTCCCTGTTTCATCAGTAAGGCGTACGAATTGGCGGAACGCCCCGGTGTCGTCAGTCATTCGATAAACCCCCAGTGCATCTCGGGTGGCATTTTTTATCAATGCCTCACCCTCAGGGACCGCATATTTGGCCAGCGGGATGAGTGACCGGGAGTCAGGCAGGGGCTGTGGAGCAGGTTTGCCAGCGCGCGTACCCCCGGACGGTCCCGGTTGTGGTTCCGCGACTTCATTGGCGGGGGTTGGGGTAATCGGTTCACCCAGTGGTAATTCTTTTTCGGGAGGCAATGCAAAAGGGTCTTCGGGGACTGAGCTGGCTCCGACCGAGAAGAGTGTGTTCAGTAAGCCATCGAACGCCTTGGAGGCACCCTCGTCACGCTCTTGCACTGTGTCGCCAGACGAGGTTTTTTCTACGCCCAGCGCCAATTCGGTCAATCCTGTCACGACGGCTACCGCGGCCACGGGTGCGGCAATCGGCGCAAGTTTGGCCAATAAGCCAGCCGCCACGGTAATGTCGTTGAGCCAGGTGTCTCGAGTCTCTTCGCTGTTTGACTTGATGACCACGTCAGCATCGCTTTTCATGCGCTCCTGGGTGGTGGTCGCCAGGGTAGTAAATAAGTCGCCGGTAATTTTCGAGTGGCTTGCATCGATTGCCGGTCCCTTCAGTTCGCCGCTGGCCATTTTCTTCAGGTGTGTATCCAAGCCATCTTTCGTTTCGCCTACGTGGGTGAACCACAGGAGGGGCATAAGTACTTTCGCCGCTCTGGCGGCAAAACCGGCGGTTTGGTCCTGGCGATAAATCATCGGGAAGTGACTCGCCAAGGCCTCACTTTTTTTCGGATCTTTTGCCTGATCAATCAGCCATTGTTCCAGCTTTTGCGCAGAGTCGAACCTGAGAAACGCCGGCTCGGCGCCTGGGATGTAAAGCACTTGCCGGCCACCGTCGCCCGCGCTGAATCGCACAATGTCGCTGGAGGTAAAACCGTGGATGCTCAAGGCATTCGCCTGTACAGGGGCTTTTATCGGTGTTTTGGCTTTGAGTTGGTCGACGCTGATCGGTGCATTTTCATCCAGGGGCAGGTCGGGTACTGCTGCCATCACCATCTTGTAGTCGTCACGAGTGAATTGGTGTTCGGGTGCTTGCAGCGCACGTTCAACTGCAGGCCATGCTTGAGCTGTCTTGAATTGTTTGCGGGCCTGGAAGGTGAACTCGCCTTTGATCGCCGTCTGGTAGCTATCGGAATGAGAGTTCCAGAAGTTGTCGATCTTCTGGGTCATTTGGCTCTGGAAGTCAGTCTTCCAGCTTTCATGCATCACTTGCGACGGTTTGAGGTCGATCTGGTTGTGCTTGCCGTAGCCGCCTTTTTCGCTTTGCCCAGCAGGTTGGGTATACAGCCCCGCTTCCAGGTCCAGGTTGCCGGGCACCCAATCGTGCTCGGAGAAGTTTTTCAGCAGGGCGTCGGGCAGGCGCAGCGAAGACCAGGGCTCTTGGAATGTGTGTTCCCAGCCGGTCGCCGTGTCTGCACTTTCGCCACCTTTGAAACGGTTCAGGTACACGGTGTCGGAGTCGATAGGTTTGCCCGTGAGTTTGAGCAGCAGGTCATCCGCCCACTTTTTGGCCTCTGCCCGCGTATTGGGCAGGTTGTTGGCGACGTCAACCGCCAAACGCTTGTAAGCCAACGCCTGTGGTGCGGTGCTGTAGTAATTGGCGGCATTGTGTTTTTGCACTTGCAGCGCTTGTGAAGAGCGGCTGCTGGCAGGGCGCAGGCGGTCATTGGCGGGGATAGGGTCGAAGCTGTCTTTATGTTCCAGATACCTTATTTGTGTTCGAGCCTGGGACAGCGTTTGGGGAAGGGACACGCCTTCAAAGTTGGCCACCACTTTTGCACTGACCTGTATGGAGTCCTTACCCAGCCTCACACGCAAATCACCGTTATTGCCAGGGGCGATAACTTTTGCGGTCTCCAGCAAGGGGCCTGAAATTTGTCCCCAGCCTGATGTATCCGAGAGATGGAAGGTTTTCGTTTTGCCCTCGATCTCGGCGGACAAGGTACCTGTAGACGGGTTGATTGAAAGCAAGGTGTCCGGGGCGAAGTGTTGTTCGCGCAGCCAGCCCTGTACCACGGCGTTTTCCACATGCATGCGATACAGCCCGAGCCATTGGCCCAGAGTGCTTTGGGGCGGCACGGTTATAAGCCCGGCATTGCCGTGCAACACCTTGCGTTGTACGGCCTCGAGGTAGGCCTTGAGCAGTGCTGTTTCATCGGGTTGGACAGCCTTTGGCGTGGGCGGTGACGATGCCGGCGTCGCCTGAGCTTGAGTGTTGGATGTCGCAGTAGCGACGACGGGTGGCAGCGATAACGAGGGGGTTGGATCGAGTGATAGGGACATGAATTCGGCTCTCATTGTATGAATAAATGCCAGCACAGCCCTCCCTGGTAGCTATGGCAGTAATGAGTCGTGAAAACCGGACACTTGATTCCTACGAGATGTGCTGCCGTATATGACGGCGCGCGTGCGCGCAAAAAAAGCGCAATCCCGTGGGGCTGCGCCTTTGTTCTGTCTAAAAAGTTACTGTAAAACTTCGATCACACCATCGGCACTCATGCTGACCTGGCTGGTACCTGCTTCCACTTCCGGCGTCGGTGCTGAATCGGCCATCGCGGCTTTCATCATCATGCCGCCATTGCGGGCGTAGGGCATCGGGTAGCCATTGGTGTTGAAGTTCAGGTTGACGATCTTGTAGCCCTTGCCACCGAGTGCATCGGTCGCCAATTGTGCGCGCGCCTTGAATGCAGCCACGGCGTCTTTGAGCAGCGCATCTTCGCTGGCCTTGCGCGTGGCATCGGCGATGGCGAAGTCCATGCTGTCCATTTTCAACGTGTTCAACAGCTCGCCGGTGAGCTTGGACAGCGCCGGGAAGTCCGCGCTTTCCAGGCGCAGCTCGGCGCGTTCACGCCAGCCGGTGATCTTCTGGTTCTTGCTGTCGTAGATCGGGTAGCTGTTGCGGCTGCCCTGGCGCAAGGTCACGCCTTTGACTTCGCGCGCCTGGCCCAGGGCCTGGTTCAGGGTGGTGGTGATTTCGGCCGCGAGCTTGGCCGGGTCGGCGTTTTGCGATTCGGTGTAAAGGGTGACGATCATCTTGTCGCGGGCCACTTCCTGGCTGGCTTCGGCGCGCAGGGAGATCTGGTTGTAATGCAATGCATCGGCGGCCATGGCCGGCAGGCTGGCCAGGGCGCTGGCGCTGAGGGTAATGATGGCTGCACTGCGAATGAAACGAGACATGGAAGCTCCTTGAGATAGTCGTGCTCGGTATGACTGTAGACGTTGGCACTGGGTTCTTCGGGTTTACACATTACCTACAAGTTATGCCGGCGCCGACGAACGGTCATTTACCCGGCCTGCGTCAAAGAGCCACACACGCCGTGCCAGCAGGTCTGCTTCGTTTATACTCGTGCCGATCCGCCTGCAGCGCTCAACGGGAGAGCTCATGCTCGCCGCCGTAAAACTGACTTCCGCCACTCGCCAGAACCTTTGGCGCCTGACGTTCATTCGCACCCTGGTATTGGCCGCACAGGCTGGTTCCGTCGGGCTTGCCTATTGGTTCGACCTGCTGCCGCTGCCCTGGCTGCAACTGGCCGTGACCCTGGGTTTTTCCACCGTATTGTGTGTGTTCACCGCCATTCGATTGCGTACCACTTGGCCGGTGACCGAGTTGGAATATGCTCTGCAACTGGCCTGTGACCTGTTTATCCACAGCGTGTTGCTGTACTTCTCCGGTGGATCCACCAACCCCTTCGTCTCCTACTACCTGGTGCCTTTGACCATCGCTGCCGTCACCCTGCCGTGGCGCTATTCGGTGGTGCTGTCGGGGATTGCGCTGACGCTGTACACCCTGCTGTTGGCGCAGTTCTACCCCTTGCAGACGTTCCCCATCGCCCGGGAAAACCTGCAGATCTACGGAATGTGGTTGAGCTTCGCCCTGTCTGCGGCAGTCATCACCTTCTTTGCCGCGCGCATGGCCGAAGAACTGCGCCGCCAGGAAGAACTGCGCGCCATTCGCCGTGAAGAAGGCCTGCGTGACCAGCAGTTGCTGGCTGTCGCCACCCAGGCCGCAGGCGCTGCCCATGAGTTGGGCACGCCGCTGGCGACCATGAGCGTGCTGCTCAAGGAAATGACCCAGGACCATCACGACCCGGCCCTGCAGGACGATTTGAGCGTGCTGCAGGAACAGGTCAAGCAGTGCAAGCTGACGTTGCAGCAACTGGTGCGCGCCGCCGAAGCCAATCGCCGTCTGGCGGTCGAAATGCAGGACGTCACCCAGTGGCTCGATGAGGCGCTCAACCGCTGGCACCTGATGCGTCCCGAAGCCAGTTACCGTTTCAACCTGCTGGGCCAAGGCAGCGTGCCGCGCATGGCGCCACCGCCGGACCTGACCCAGGCGCTGCTCAACTTGCTGAACAATGCAGCCGACGCTTGCCCTGAAGGCCTCGGCGTGCAGTTGGACTGGGACGCGGAAAACGTCACCATCAGCATTCGTGACCACGGCGCGGGCGTGCCGTTGGCCATTGCCGAGCAGATCGGCAAACCCTTCTTTACCACCAAGGGCAAAGGCTTCGGCCTGGGCCTGTTTTTGAGCAAGGCCAGCGTGACCCGCGCGGGCGGCTCAGTGAAGCTCTATAGTCATGAGGAAGGTGGCACGCTCACCGAGCTGCGCCTGCCCCGTGTCGCACGAGGAGATATCGATGAGTGACGAGATCCAAGTCGAAGGCGAAGAACTGCCGCACCTGTTGCTGGTAGATGACGACGCGACCTTTACCCGCGTGATGGCACGCGCCATGAGCCGGCGCGGTTTTCGTGTCAGCACTGCAGGCTCTGCCGAAGAGGGCCTGACCATCGCCCAGGCCGACCTGCCGGACTACGCCGCCCTCGACCTGAAAATGGACGGCGACTCGGGCCTGGTACTGCTGCCCAAGCTGCTGGAACTCGACCCGGAAATGCGCGTGGTGATCCTCACCGGTTACTCCAGCATTGCCACCGCCGTCGAGGCGATCAAGCGCGGCGCTTGCAATTACCTGTGCAAACCCGCGGATGCCGACGACGTGCTGGCCGCCTTGCTGTCCGAGCATGCCGACCTCGACACCCTGGTGCCGGAAAACCCGATGTCGGTGGACCGCCTGCAGTGGGAACACATCCAGCGCGTGCTGACCGAGCACGAAGGCAATATCTCCGCCACCGCCCGCGCTTTGGGCATGCATCGGCGTACCTTGCAGCGCAAGTTGCAGAAGCGCCCGGTACGACGCTGAACGGCGACTGAACAACTCGCTTCAGGCTGCACGGACGCACGAACCGATCCCCTATGATCGGTTCAAACGCCTGTGACTTTTTCCTACCGAGCCTGAACGATGAATCAGAATGCTGAATATCGCGCGGTCAACGACGCGGTGCGTGGGCAATTCTTCCGCCGAACCTGGGCGATGATCACACCCTATTGGCGCAGTGAAGAGAAGGGCAGGGCCTGGCTGCTGCTGGCCGCAGTGATTGGCCTGTCGCTGTTCAGCGTGGCGATCTCCGTGTGGATCAACCACTGGTACAAAGACTTCTACAACGCCCTGGAGAAGAAGGACACCGCGGCCTTCTGGCAGTTGATCGGCTATTTCGGCGGGATCGCGGCGGTGGCGATACTCGGCGCGGTGTACCGCCTTTACCTGACCCAGATGCTGACTATCCGCTGGCGCGCCTGGCTCACCGAAAAACACTTCAGCCGTTGGCTGGCCCACAAGAATTACTACCAGCTGGAGCAGGGCGGCTACACCGATAACCCGGACCAGCGGATTTCCGAAGACCTCAACAACTTTACGTCCGGCACCTTGAGCCTGGGCCTTGGGTTGCTGCGTAACGTGGTCAGCCTGGTGTCATTCTCGATCATCCTGTGGGGTGTCTCGGGCAGCATCGAAGTGTTCGGCATCACCATTCCCGGCTACATGTTCTGGTGTGCGTTGCTGTACGCCGCCGTGGGCAGTTGGCTGACGCACCTGATCGGCCGGCGCTTGATTGGCCTGAGCAACCAGCAACAACGCTTTGAAGCGGACCTGCGTTTTTCCATGGTGCGGGTGCGTGAGAATGCCGAAAGTATCGCCCTGTACAACGGCGAGCCGAATGAAAGGCAGCGCCTGAGCACCCGCTTCGGCAAAGTCTGGCAGAACTTCTGGGACATCATGAAAGTGTCCAAGCGCCTGACCTTTTTCACCGCCGGCTACAGCCAGATCGCAATCATCTTCCCCTTTATCGTCGCCGCGCCGCGCTATTTCACCGGCAAGATCGAGCTGGGCGAGCTGATGCAAATCAACTCGGCGTTCGGCAACGTGCAAGAGAACTTCAGCTGGTTTATCAACGCCTATTCGGAGCTGGCAACCTGGCGCGCCACCAGCGACCGTCTGCTGAGTTTCCAGCAGGCCATGAGCGACAACGAGCAATGCACGCCGGCGATCGACGTGCGCCCTGAAGGCGAGCGCCTGGTGATCAAGGACCTGGGCATGGACCTGGCCGACGGCCGTCACCTGCTCACTGATGCCGACATGACCGTGGAGCCTGGCGAGCGCGTCATGCTCAGCGGGCGTTCCGGCAGCGGCAAGAGCACTTTGCTGCGGGCGATGGGGCATCTGTGGCCCGCCGGTCATGGCAGCATTCGCTTACCGGCGACGCGCTATCTGTTCCTGCCACAGAAGCCTTACTTGCCGATTGGTACGCTCAAGGCCGTGTTGAGTTATCCACAGGACGACAGCGTCTATCCGGCAGAACGTTATGCCCAGGTCCTGGAGACTTGCCGCCTGCCGCACATGGTCAATCGCCTGGATGAAGCCAACCACTGGCAACGCATGCTCTCGCCGGGTGAGCAACAGCGCCTGGCCTTTGCCCGTGCGCTGTTGTTTGCACCGCGATGGCTGTACATGGATGAGGCAACCTCGGCCATGGATGAAGAAGACGAAGCAACCTTGTACCAGGCGTTGATCGATGAGTTGCCGGGGTTGAGCATCGTCAGCGTCGGCCACCGCAGCAGCCTCAAGCGTTTCCATGGGCGGCATGTGCGCATCGACGGTGGGCGGTTGCAGGAACAACAACCGACCTGAACGCGTGCGCGCTCGATGTGGGAGCCGGGCTTGCCCGCGATGGCGGAGTGTCTGAGGCAGGTGTGTCAACGGGCACGCCGCTATCGCAGGCAATCCAGCTCCCACAGGAGGCGGTGTTGTCTGATGATTCAGGCACCTAATAAAAAGCCCGGCTGATCATCGATCAGCCGGGCTTTTTTATTGCCCGAAGATGACTTACTTCTTCAAGCCGTAATGCTCATCCAACATGCCTGGAGCGTTCGGCGTCTTTGGCGCGTAGTCCCGTGGTGGCTCCTGGTTTTCCCGAGGCGGGGTCAGGCGTTCCCGTGGGGTTTGCGGTGCATCGGAATGCAGCGCGGCCAGCAGGCGCTGGCGGGTGATGTCGTCGAGGGCCAGGCGGTTAGCGCCATCGGCGAGGTGATCCTGTACTTCCTGGTAGCTCTGGGTGAGCTTCTTGACCAGGGTCGCGGTGCTGTTGAAGTGGGTAACAACCTCGTTCTGATAACTGTCAAAACGTTCCTGAATGTCATCCAGCTGACGCTGCGTGCGGTTAGGCGCGGCATTCGGCAGCAGGCGGGCAACCAGGAAACCAATGGCGACACCGGCAACCAGGGCAAGAGTCGGCAACAACCAAACTAAGAGCGAGTGTTCCACGAGTCCTTCCTCTATAAACGGCTTTGCTTTACGTTAACGGCTCAAACCTGCGCTGTATACCGCGATTAAGCTCGCAATGATGCCATGCACAGACTTTTAGCTAGACGAGTCGACCCCTTGAGAGGTCACGGAGTTCATCCTTGCTCATGCGTGAAACCCCCGTTTTGATCGATGGCCCGGCGGGCCAATTGGAAGCCCTGTACCTGGATCACCCCGAACCACGTGGCCTGGCGCTGGTTTGCCACCCTAACCCGGTGCAGGGTGGCACCATGCTCAATAAAGTCGTCTCGACCCTGCAACGCACTGCCCGCGATGCGGGTTTGATTACTTTGCGTTTCAATTACCGTGGTGTGGGTGCCAGTGCCGGTACTCACGATATGGCCACCGGTGAGGTCGACGATGCTGAAGCGGCCGCCACCTGGCTGCGGGAAAAGCACCCGGACCTGCCAATCACCTTGCTCGGTTTTTCTTTCGGTGGATATGTGGCCGCCAGCCTCGGCGGCCGCCTGGAAGCCAAAGGTGAAAAGCTCGCACACCTGTTCATGATCGCCGCTGCGGTGATGCGCCTGCGCGATACCGACGCGTTACCGCTGGGCTGCCCGTTGACCCTGATCCAACCGGAAAGCGACGAAGTGGTTGACCCGCAGCTGGTGTACGACTGGTCCGCCGCCCTCAAACGCCCCCATGAGTTGCTGAAAGTGGCAGAATGCGGACACTTTTTTCACGGCAAGCTGACCGATCTCAAGGATCTGGTGCTGCCACGCCTTTCGAATTGATGACAAGCGATCACCCATGACGACCCGTACCCGTATCCTCACCGGCATCACCACCACCGGCACGCCGCACCTGGGCAACTACGCCGGTGCGATTCGCCCGGCGATCCTCGCCAGCGAAGACGCGAATGCCGATTCCTTCTATTTCCTGGCCGACTACCACGCCCTGATCAAATGCGATGACCCGCAGCGCATCCAGCGCTCGCGTATGGAAATCGCCGCGACCTGGCTGGCCGGTGGCCTGGATGTGAACCGGGTGACCTTCTACCGCCAGTCGGACATCCCGGAAATTCCCGAGCTGACCTGGCTGCTGACCTGCGTTGCCGCCAAGGGCCTGCTCAACCGCGCCCATGCCTACAAGGCCTCGGTGGACAAGAACGTGGAGAACGGCGAAGACCCGGATGCGGGCATCAGCATGGGCCTGTACAGCTACCCGGTGCTGATGGCCGCGGACATCCTGATGTTCAACGCGCACAAGGTGCCGGTGGGCCGCGATCAGATCCAGCACGTGGAAATGGCCCGCGACATCGGCCAGCGTTTCAACCACCTGTTCGGCAACGGTAAAGAATTCTTCACCATGCCCGAGGCGCTGATCGAAGAAAGCGTGGCCACCTTGCCGGGCCTGGATGGCCGCAAGATGTCCAAGAGCTACGACAACACCATCCCGTTGTTCACCAGCGCCAAGGACATGAAGGACGCGATCTCGCGGATCGTCACCGACTCCCGCGCGCCAGGCGAACCCAAGGATCCGGACAATTCGCACCTGTTCACCCTTTACCAGGCGTTCGCGACCAAGGCCCAGGAAGCCGAATTCCGTGGTCAGTTGCTAGAAGGCCTGGGCTGGGGCGAGGCAAAGAACCGTCTGTTCCAACTGCTCGACGGCCAGCTCGGCGAAGCGCGCGAGCGTTACCACCAACTGATGTCGCGCCCATCGGACATGGAAGACCTGCTGCAGGTCGGCGCGAAAAAAGCCCGTGCCGTGGCGGCACCGTTTCTGGCCGAGCTGCGTGAAGCGGTGGGCCTGCGTTCGTTCGTCAACCAGGCGGCGGCGCCGGTCGCCACCAAGAAAAAAGCAGCGAAGGCTGCGCGGTTTGTGAGCTTCCGTGAAACTGACGGCAGCTTCCGCTTCCGCCTGCTGGCCGCTGATGGCGAGCAACTGCTGCTGTCGCGCAACTTTGCCGATGGCAAAGCAGCCGGCGCGGTGACCAAGCAACTGCAAAGTGGTGATGCGCTGGACGTGCGCGCCGAGGCCCTGGGCTTCAGCGTATGGCTGGACGGCGCCGCAGTCGCTGACAGCGCCGAGTACGCCGATCAACCATCGCGTGACGCGGCCATCGAAGCCTTGCGCGCTGCGTTGACCCCAATCGAGGATTAACCCGACCAAGGGTTGATTGCCATTATCCAGGGCCGTCGTTACAGTGTCGGCCCGTTTTTGTTGCCTTGCTAACGAAATTATGACGCCCCTAGAACGATATCAAGCTGATCTGAAACGCCCCGAGTTCTTCCACGACGCGGCCCAGGAAAATGCCGTGCGTCATTTGCAGCGCCTGTACGAGGACCTCGTGGCCGCGTCGCAAAGCAAGCCAGGGATGTTCAGCAAGCTGTTTGGCAAGAAAGACCACACGCCGGTCAAGGGCCTGTATTTCTGGGGCGGCGTGGGTCGGGGCAAGACTTACCTGGTAGACACCTTCTTTGAAGCGCTGCCGTTCAAGGAAAAGGTGCGTACGCACTTCCACCGCTTCATGAAGCGCGTGCACGAAGAGATGAAGACCCTGCCGGGCGAGAAAAACCCGCTGACCATCATCGCCAAGCGTTTCGCCCAAGAGGCCCGGGTGATCTGCTTCGATGAATTCTTCGTCTCCGACATCACCGACGCCATGATCCTTGGCACCCTGATGGAAGAACTGTTCAAGAACGGTGTGACCCTGGTGGCCACGTCGAACATCGTGCCCGATGGCCTGTACAAGGACGGCCTGCAACGTGCACGCTTCCTGCCGGCCATTGCGCTGATCAAGCAGAACACCGATATCGTCAACGTCGACAGCGGCGTCGACTACCGCTTGCGTCATCTGGAGCAAGCCGAGCTGTTCCACTTCCCGCTCAACGAAGCAGCACACGAAAGCCTCAAGAAAAGCTTCCGTGCGCTGACGCCGGAGTGCACCCAGGCGGTGGAAAACGACAAGCTGATGATCGAGAACCGCGAAATCATCGCGCTGCGCACCTGCGATGACGTGGCCTGGTTCGAGTTCCGCCAACTGTGCGATGGGCCACGCAGCCAGAACGATTACATCGAGCTGGGCAAGATCTTTCACGCCGTGATCTTGAGTGGTGTGGAACAGATGGGCGTGACTACCGACGATATCGCCCGACGGTTCATCAACATGGTCGATGAGTTCTACGACCGTAACGTCAAGCTGATCATCTCGGCGGAAGTCGAACTCAAGGACCTCTATACCGGCGGCCGCTTGAACTTCGAATTCCAGCGCACCTTGAGTCGCCTGCTGGAAATGCAGTCCCACGAGTTCCTGTCGCGCGGCCACAAGCCTTAAGCAATCTCCAGCTCAATGGAGAGCTAATGTGGGAGCCGGGCTTGCCCGCGATGGGGGTGTATCAGCCAACTATAGGCTGGCTGATACACCGTCATCGCAGGCAAGCCAGCTCCCACAATGGTTTGTGTTGGTCTGAGCTCAGGCGGCTTGCTGGAATTGCTGCCTGTACTGGTTCGGCGACAACTCCGTGTGCTGCCTGAACAACCGCGCAAAGAAACTCGCATCGTCGTAACCCACCTCGTAGCTGATGGTCTTGATGCTCTTGCGGCTGCCCGAGAGCAAGCCCTTGGCCGTTTCGATGCGTAGGCGCTGCAGGTAATGCAGCGGCTTGTCACCGGTGGCGGTCTGGAATCGGCGCATGAAGTTGCGGATGCTCATGCCGTGTTCCCGGGCGACGTCTTCAAAGCGGAATTTGTCGGCAAAGTGCTCTTCAAGCCAATGCTGGATCTGCAGGATGATCACGTCCTGATGCAGCTTCTGCCCGCCAAACCCGATCCGCCCCGGTGAATAGTTGCGCTGCACTTCATAGAGAATGTCGCGGGCCACCGCCTGGGCGATGTTGGCGCCGCAGAAGCGTTCGATCAGGTAGATATAAAGGTCGCAGGCCGACGTGGTGCCGCCGGCGCAGTACAGGTTATCGGCATCCGTGAGGTGCTTGTCCTGGTTGAGTTGCACCTTGGGGAAGCGCTCGCTGAAGGCATTGAAGAAGCGCCAGTAGGTGGTCGCCTCCTTGCCATCGAGCAGCCCGGCTTCGGCCAGCCAGAACACCCCGGTGGCCTCGCCGCAGAGTACGGCGCCGCGGGCGTGCTGTTCGCGCAGCCACGGCAGCACTTGCGGGTAGCGGGAGCACAGGGCATCGAAGTCGTCCCAGAAGGCCGGCAGCACAATGATGTCGGCGTCTTCGAGGCCGCCGTCCACTGGCATGATCACATCGCTGAAGCTGCGCACGGACTGGCCGTCGGGGCTGACCAGGCGCGTTTCGAACCCTGGGGTCAGGCCCAGCCCTTGCTGTTTGCCATGGCGCAGGCTGGCGAGATGGAAGAAATCCTTGGCTTGCATGAGGGTTGAAGCGAATACCCGATCAATGGCCAAAATGCTGACGCGCCGCAACGGCGTGGAGATTTGGTTAGACATAATTTCATTTATTCTTATAGGGGAAAGTGGTCACCAGACGGCTGGATCGTCTTATTTTTTGTCGCATGTGTCCAGTGTCCCGTGACGCCTTCGGGGCATAGGCTCTGTGGGCTCGTCCTTGTCCGACAATCCACGCAGGTGACCCATGATCCCCAGAACCTTGTTCAGCTCGGAGCACGAACTCTTCCGTGAGAGCGTACGCACTTTCCTCGAAAAGCATGCCGTGCCCTTCCATGGGCAATGGGAAAAGCAGGGCTATATCGACCGTAACTTGTGGAACCAGGCGGGGGAGGCGGGCATGTTGTGTTCCCACCTGCCAGAGGAGTATGGCGGGCTGGGCGCGGACTTTCTCTATAGCGCGGTGGTGATCGAAGAAGTCAGCCGCCTGGGTTTGACCGGCATCGGTTTTTCCCTGCATTCGGATATCGTCGCGCCCTACATCCTGCATTACGGCAGTGAAGCGCTGAAGCACAAGTACCTGCCCCAGTTGATCTCCGGAGAGAGGGTCACAGCCATTGCCATGACCGAGCCGGGCGCCGGTTCCGACCTGCAAGGGGTCAAGACCAGCGCAGTGCTGGACGGTGACGAGTATGTGATCAACGGCTCCAAGACCTTTATCACCAACGGTTACCTGGCCGATCTGGTGATTGTCGTCGCCAAGACCGACCCCAAGGCTGGCGCCAAGGGTACCAGTCTGTTCCTGGTGGAAGCCGACACGCCGGGCTTCGACAAAGGTAAGCGCCTGGAGAAAGTTGGCATGAAGGCCCAGGACACCTCGGAGCTGTTCTTCCAGGATGTGCGCGTGCCCAAGGAAAATCTGCTGGGCCAGGCGGGCATGGGCTTTGCCTACCTGATGCAAGAGTTGCCGCAAGAACGCCTGACCGTGGCGATTGGCGCGCTGTCCTCAGCCGAAGCGGCGTTGCAGTGGACCCTGGACTACACCCGTGAGCGCAAGGCGTTCGGCAAGGCGATCGCCGACTTCCAGAACACCCGGTTCAAGCTGGCGGAGATGGCCACCGAGATTCAGATTGGCCGTGTGTTTGTCGACCAGTGCATGGCCTTGCATCTGGAAGGCAAGCTGGACGTGCCCACGGCGGCGATGGCCAAGTACTGGGCCACCGACCTGCAGTGCAAGGTGCTCGATGAGTGCGTGCAGTTGCATGGCGGCTACGGCTTCATGTGGGAATACCCGATTGCCCGGGCCTGGGCGGATGCGCGGGTGCAGCGCATTTATGCGGGGACCAATGAGATCATGAAGGAGATCATTGCGCGGGCACTTTGATTGTTAGGTGCTCTTGATTGATCGTTCCCACGCTCCGCGTGGGAACGCCTCATGTGACGCTCCGCGTCACGACTCTGAAAGCGGACGCAGAGCGTCCAAGGCGGCATTCCCACGCAGAGCGTGGGAACGATCAGTGCGGATCAATCAAGGTGCTGGGTTGGGATGATCCTTCTGAATCGCCTCAATCCCTTCCAACACTTCTTTCGATAATTTCATGTCGGCACTGGCGATGTTGCTGTCCAGTTGTTCCAGCGATGTGGCCCCAATAATATTGCTGGTCACAAACGGTTGCTGCGTCACAAACGCCAGCGCCATCTGCGCCGGGTCCAGGCCATGTTCCCGCGCAAGAGCCACATACCGGCTGCACGCCGCTTCCGATTGCGGGTTGAAGTAGCGGCTGAAGCGGCTGTACTCGGTCAGGCGCGCCTTGGCCGGGCGAGCGCCATTTTCGTACTTGCCACTGAGCATGCCGAACGCCAAAGGCGAATAGGCCAACAAGCCGCACTGTTCACGAATGGCAACCTCCGCCAGGCCCACTTCAAAACTGCGGTTGAGCAGGTTGTAGGGGTTCTGGATCGACACGGCGCGCGGCCAACCGCGGGCTTCGGCCAGGGCGAGGAATTTCATGGCGCCCCACGGCGTTTCGTTGGACAGGCCAATGTGGCGGATCTTGCCGGCCTTCACCTGTTCATCCAGGGCTTCGAGCGTTTCCTCCAGTGGCGTGAGGTCGTCTTCGTCCTTGTGCTTGTAGCTCAACTGGCCGAAGAAGTTGGTGCTGCGCTCCGGCCAATGCAGTTGGTAGAGGTCGATCCACTCGGTCTGCAGGCGCTTGAGGCTGGCGTCCAGGGCTGCGGCGATGTGCTTGCGGTTGTGGCGCAGGTGGCCATCGCGGATGTAGTCGATGGTGTTGCCGGGGCCGGCGATCTTGCTGGCGAGAATCCAGTCGGCGCGGTCGCCACGGCTTTTGAAGTAGTTGCCGATGTAGCGCTCGGTGGTGGCGTAGGTGTCGGCCTTGGGCGGCACCGGGTACATTTCTGCGGTGTCGAGGAAGTTGATCCCCGCGGCCTTGGCCCGTTCGATCTGCGCGAAGGCCTCTGCCTCGCTGTTCTGCTCGCCCCAGGTCATGGTGCCCAACGCGATCGCGCTGACATTCAGATCGGTGCGGCCCAGCTGTCGGTAATCCATCGGGTACTCCTTCGGGGGAAAACAATCATAAAAGCAGGTTGAATTTTTTTTCGCAATCTGCATAATTGCCCACCTCTTTCTGCAGTGGAAGTGATGCGCCGCCTGCCGAAGAATCTTGCCGTTGAACGGACGCGCCGACCCGAGCCCCCGATAGCGTCTGTATCCGGCTGCCTTTGACCTTGTCAAAGTACGCACTATTCAGTAAGATCCGCCGTCTAAATTTACAGGCGGCCCCTGAGGCTATTAAAGAATGACAACTTTTACTGCAAAACCGGAAACAGTTCAGCGCGACTGGTTTGTCGTCGACGCCGCTGGTCAGACCCTGGGTCGTCTGGCCACTGAAGTCGCCAGCCGTCTGCGTGGCAAGCACAAGCCTGAATACACCCCGCACGTTGATACCGGCGACTACATCGTCATCATCAACGCTGAGCAGGTTCGTGTAACCGGCAACAAAGCAAGCGACAAAATGTACTACCGTCACTCCGGTTTCCCAGGCGGTATCAAGTCTTCCAACTTCGAAGGCCTGATTGCCAAGAAGCCTGAAGCCCCGATCGAAATCGCGGTCAAAGGCATGCTGCCTAAGGGCCCACTGGGTCGCGATATGTTTCGCAAGCTGAAAGTCTATGCGGGCGCTGTACACCCTCATGCTGCTCAGCAGCCCCAAGAACTGAAGTTTTAACGGAATAGTTCATTATGTCGGCGACTCAAAATTACGGCACTGGCCGTCGCAAAACCGCAACCGCACGCGTTTTCCTGCGTCCGGGCACTGGTAACATCTCGATCAACAACCGCTCCCTGGACAACTTCTTCGGTCGCGAAACTGCCCGCATGGTAGTTCGTCAGCCGCTGGAATTGACCGAGACCGTTGAAAAGTTCGACATCTACGTCACCGTTATCGGTGGCGGTGTAAGTGGTCAAGCTGGCGCAATCCGCCACGGTATCACTCGCGCTCTGATGCAGTACGACGAAACCCTGCGTGGCGCTCTGCGCAAAGCTGGCTTCGTGACTCGCGATGCTCGTGAAGTTGAACGTAAGAAAGTCGGTCTGCGTAAAGCGCGTAAGCGTCCGCAGTACTCGAAGCGTTAATTCGCTTTACGTTCCACAAAAACGCCCAGCCTCCTCACGGAGCTGGGCGTTTTTTATTGCCTGCGATTTATGCACATTTTTCGCCGTGACAACTTGCCACATCCGTAGACCCCCTATACTACAAGGCCTGGAGGCGGAGCCCCGGGCAATTCCCTTGTCATACGTGGGGCTTTTCATTACCATCCGTCAAAATTTTTATAAGTAAAGATTCAACACTTAGTAGACGCCTGATTTAACAGGCCAAAAAGCTGATGGGAGAGGACTGAATGAGCAATGACGGCGTGAATGCAGGCCGGCGTCGCTTCTTGGTAGCAGCCACATCCGTGGTGGGTGCTGCAGGAGCGGTGGGGGCTGCGGTCCCGTTCGTGGGGTCATGGTTTCCCAGTGCCAAGGCGAAAGCCGCAGGTGCACCGGTGAAGGTGAATGTCAGCAAGATCGAGCCAGGCCAGCAGATGATTGCTGAGTGGCGCGGCCAGCCGGTTTTCATTGTTCGTCGTACCGAGGAAATCCTGGGGAATCTGAAGAAGATCGAAGGCCAGCTGTCTGACCCGACGTCCGAAAAGTCCGACCAGCCCGCCTACGCCAAGAACGAAGCGCGTTCGATCAAGCCAGAAATTCTGCTGCTGGTTGGTCTGTGTACCCACTTGGGTTGTTCACCTACCTTCCGCCCGGAAGTGGCGCCTGTCGACTTGGGCAAAGACTGGGTCGGCGGTTATTTCTGCCCGTGCCACGGTTCCCACTATGACCTCGCCGGCCGCGTCTACAAATCCCAGCCTGCGCCCCTGAACCTGCCGGTTCCTC
Source organism: Pseudomonas sp. CFSAN084952 (assembly GCF_009648855.1). Classification (NCBI taxonomy): domain Bacteria; kingdom Pseudomonadati; phylum Pseudomonadota; class Gammaproteobacteria; order Pseudomonadales; family Pseudomonadaceae; genus Pseudomonas; species Pseudomonas sp. CFSAN084952. The sequence continues at coordinate 229,638 of NZ_CP045767.1, forward strand.
CTCACAATTACGAATCTGACGACATCATTGTCATTGGCCTCGACAAGGAGAACGCGTGATGAGCAAGTTCATGGATTGGGTGGATGCGCGCTTCCCCGCCACTAAAATGTGGGAAGACCATCTCAGCAAATATTACGCGCCGAAAAACTTCAACTTCTTCTACTTCTTCGGCTCCCTGGCGCTGTTGGTGCTGGTCAACCAGATCGTCACTGGCGTGTGGTTGACGATGAGCTACACGCCGTCGGCGGAAGAGGCGTTTGCCTCTGTCGAATACATCATGCGTGATGTCGAGTACGGCTCGATCCTGCGCCTGTTGCACTCCACCGGTGCGTCGGCGTTCTTTATCGTCGTCTACCTGCACATGTTCCGCGGCCTGCTCTACGGCTCGTACCAGAAGCCCCGTGAGCTGGTGTGGGTCTTCGGCATGTTGATCTATCTGGCACTGATGGCCGAAGCCTTTATGGGCTACCTGCTACCTTGGGGCCAGATGTCGTACTGGGGCGCCCAGGTGATCATCTCGCTGTTCGGCGCAATCCCGGTGATCGGCAACGACCTGACCCAGTGGATTCGTGGTGACTACCTGATCTCCGGCATCACCTTGAACCGCTTCTTCGCCTTGCACGTGGTGGCCTTGCCGATCGTGATCCTGGGCCTGGTGGTCTTGCATATCCTGGCGCTGCACGAAGTGGGTTCCAACAACCCGGATGGCGTGGACATCAAGAAGCACAAGGACGAGAACGGCATCCCGCTGGATGGCATTCCGTTCCACCCGTACTACACCGTGAAAGACATTGTCGGCGTGGTCGTGTTCCTGTTTGTGTTCTGCTCGATCGTGTTCTTTTTCCCGGAGATGGGCGGTTATTTCCTGGAGAAGCCTAACTTCGAACAGGCCAACGCCTTCAAGACACCTGAGCACATTGCCCCGGTCTGGTACTTCACGCCGTTCTACGCGATCTTGCGCGCGATCCCCGACAAACTCATGGGCGTGATCGCCATGGGCGCGGCCATCGCGGTGCTGTTCGTGCTGCCGTGGCTCGACCGTAGCCCGGTCAAGTCAATGCGCTACAAAGGCTGGCTGAGCAAGATCTGGCTGTGGGTGTTCTGCATTTCGTTTGTGATCCTGGGTGTGTTGGGTGTATTGGCGCCCACCCCTGAGCGGACGTTGCTGTCGCAGGTCTGCACCTTCCTGTACTTCGCCTACTTTATTCTGATGCCGTTCTATACCCGGCTCGAGAAGACCAAACCGGTTCCGGAAAGGGTGACTGGCTGATGAAAAAATTACTCGTTGCATTCGTGCTTGCGGCACTGCCGCTACTGTCCTTCGCTGCCGAACATGGTGCGCAGCTGGAAAAAGTCGATATCGATGTGTCTGACAAAGCCGCCATGCAGGACGGGCTGCGTACATTCACCAACTACTGCATGGGGTGCCACAGCGCCAAGTTCCAACGGTACGAGCGCGTTGCCGATGACCTGGGCATTCCCCATGAAGTGATGCTCAGCCACGCGGTGTTCACGGGTGCCAAGATCGGCGACCACATGAACATCGGCATGCAACCGGCCGACGCCAAGACCTGGTTCGGCGCCGCACCGCCCGACCTTACCCTGGTGGCCCGTGTACGCGGTACCGACTGGCTCTACGGTTACCTCAAGTCCTTCTACGAAGACCCTGCACGCCCCTATGGCGTGAACAACAAAGTCTTCCCGAACGTCGGCATGCCGAACGTTCTGGTCGGCCTGCAGGGGCGCCAAGTGGTAGGATGCAAGCAGGTTCAGGTCGTTGAAGACGGCAAGAAGCAATATGATCCGTTGACCGGCACGCCGCTGACCCATGAAGCGTGCGATCAACTGACCATCGTGCCCAAGACCGGTACGCTGAACGAAGAGCAGTTCGACGAGAAGGTCAAGAACCTGGTGACCTTCCTGGCCTACTCGGCCAACCCGGTCAAACTGCAGCATCAGCGCATCGGTACCTACGTCTTGCTGTACCTGGCTTTCTTCTTCGTATTCGCTTATTTGCTCAAGCGTGAATACTGGAAGGATGTGCATTGATCCAACCGTAAGCAATTGCTGTTAATCTTGCGCGCCCAGCGGCATCTCTGAACACGTAGCGCCGGTTTGAACCGGTCGTTACAGGGATGCTTTCTGGGCGCGCTCGTTTTTGAGCTTTCGATAATTTCAACAAGCGAGGAGGACCGCCATGGGCGTGACCAACCGGTTGGCCTGTTACTCCGACCCCGCCGACCACTATTCCCACCGAGTACGCATCGTGCTCGCAGAGAAGGGTGTCAGCGCCGAGATCATCAGTGTGGAGGCGGGCCGTCAGCCGCCGAAGCTGATCGAAGTGAACCCTTACGGCAGCTTGCCCACCCTGGTCGATCGTGACCTGGCGTTGTGGGAGTCGACCGTGGTGATGGAATACTTGGATGAGCGTTACCCTCATCCGCCTTTGCTGCCGGTGTACCCGGTGGCGCGTGCCAACAGCCGCCTGCTGATCCATCGGATCCAGCGTGACTGGTGCGGGTTGGTGGATGTGATCCTGGATTCGCGTTCCAAAGAAGCCGCTCGTGTGCAGGCGCGCAAGGAATTGCGCGAGAGCCTCACCGGCGTTTCGCCGTTGTTCGCCGATAAACCTTTTTTCCTCAGTGAGGAACAAAGCTTGGTGGATTGCTGCCTATTACCCATACTCTGGCGCTTGCCGATTCTGGGCATTGAACTGCCACGGCCGGCCAAGCCGTTGCTTGATTACATGGAGCGCCAGTTTGCGCGTGAGGCTTTCCAGGCGAGTCTGTCTGGTGCCGAACGCGATATGCGCTAAGGCTTAAGGAGCCGTTGATGAACTCCAGTCGACCTTACCTGGTCCGCGCGCTCTATGAGTGGATTGTGGACAACGATTGCACCCCGCACATGCTGGTCAATTCCGAATTTCCTGCGGTTCAGGTACCCCAGGGTTTTGCCAGTGACGGGCAAATTGTGCTGAACGTATCGCCCAGTGCCGTGCGCCACCTGCACATGGACAACGAAGCGGTGAGCTTCGAAGGGCGTTTCGGCGGTGTGCCCCATACGCTGTTCGTGCCCATCGGCGCCATCCTCGGGATCTACGCCCGGGAAAATGGCCAGGGCATGGTGTTCGATCTGGAGTCGCCTTTAGAGGATGACGAAACGATCGAAGGCGAAGACGGTGATGATGTACCGCCACCGGATACCGAGCCGCCGCGCCCTAGCGGTCGGCCAAGCTTGAAAGTGGTGAAGTAGGCGGATTTCGCTTACAGACCCATCTGAAAAATGCCCCGACGTCTATCGGGGCATTTTTTTTGCGTGAAGGATATGGATGAAAGTCGCGCCAGAACGGTGATCGTACAACCACCATGGGCTATGATGCGGTCTTTAGTTCGTCGAGAAAGATGGTTCATCATGGAAAACGCCAGCGCCGCCCCACGTCTTCCCCGCAAGCGCCGCAGCCTTGCCCAGGAATTGGTCACGGTGTTGTCCGAGCAGATCCGCGATGGCCAGCTCAAACGCGGCGACAAGTTGCCCACCGAGTCGGCGATCATGGACGCCCATGGCGTCAGCCGGACGGTGGTGCGTGAAGCCATCTCGCGCCTGCAGGCGGCGGGGCAGGTCGAGACTCGCCATGGTATCGGCACCTTCGTGCTGGACACGCCAAGCCCCAGCGGTTTTCGCATAGACCCGGCCACGGTGGTGACCTTGCGTGATGTGCTGGCGATTCTGGAGTTGCGTATCAGCCTGGAAGTGGAGTCTGCGGGCCTCGCGGCGCTGCGTCGCAGCGATGAGCAACTGGCGGCCATGCGTGCGGCCCTCGATGCCTTGAATGAAAGTGCGGCCCACGCCGGCGATGCGGTGGCGTCGGACTTTGCCTTCCACCTGGAAATTGCGCTGTCTACCGGCAACCGCTACTTCACCGACATCATGACCCACCTGGGCACCAGCATCATTCCGCGTACCCGCCTGAATTCGGCGCGCCTGGCCCATGATGACCAACAGCACTACATGAGCCGCTTGAGCCGCGAACACGAAGAAATCTATGAGGCGATTGCCCGCCAGGATTCGGATGCGGCACGGGCGGCGATGCGCTTGCATTTGACCAACAGTCGCGAGCGACTGCGCCATGCCCATGAAGAGGCAGAGGCGCAGCGGGGCTGATCGTTCCCACGCTCTGCGTGGTAACGCCTCTATGGACGCTCCGCGTCCCGATGCGCGTGAATTTCTCAAGCCCTCGCAGGGTGACGCGGAGCGTCATAGGCTGTATTCCCACGCAGAGCGTGGGAACGATCATGCCAGCCGTTAGTTGGCGGGTTGGTTTGGCTTGTAGTCCTTAAGCAACAAGTACGTACTCCATCCCCACCAATCATTGGTCCAGTGCTTGTCGTTCAAATCGTTGACGTCCTTGCGCCGCAGCACCTTGTCCCCCTCCATCTTGAACAGCGGCGAGAAGTTATTCGCCGGGTTCTGCGCGGCGTTCAGGTCGGGCACATACAGCGGTGCCTTGAACTCAGCCGGGGAGGGCGCGATGCCGCTGATGAAGGTTTCGAAGATTTCATCTGCCGAGGCCTGTACCGCCCGTTTGACCTGCACGCGATTGTCGGCGTCAATGCTGTCGAAGTAGCGCTTGTCGCCGTAGGCATGCCACTGAGCGCCCATGGCATTGCGCACCTTGAGCCCGAATTTACTGTCTTCATCGTGCATGAAGCGGCTGATCAGCGAGCCGAGTTCTCCTGGCGTCACCACTGCCGCCAGTTGTTTGCGCGGTACCCGCAGGTGGCCGGCGGAAAACAGATCGGTCAAAAAGTGATCGGCAAAGCTGTTCATGGCGTAAGCCAATTCCAGGGCCTGGTCGGTGCCGGTCTGATGGGCCACCACTGCCTGTTGCAGTGCTGCCGTATGGCCGGCCATGTAGGCCGACAAGGCCCACTCACCGAAGTGGTCGGCGTTGTCGGCTGCCAGTTTCAAGTAGCGGCCCAGTGGCACGAGGGCCGAAACAGCGCTGCCGCCGCCGGTGATGCGGTTCCACTCCTCGGACAACGTATCACCCAGGGCGTCGTAGGCTTCGTGCGGCTGTTTGCCGTCCTTGATCGCCTGGTTGACGGCGTTGATCTCCTTTTGCATCACCGCCAGGATCTTCTGCGCTTCTTGCCGTGAAGCGGGCAACACGGCGAGAGAGTTGAAAGCGGCGGTGAAGCGTTGCACGCGCTCGGACGGGGAGTTGCCATCGCTGATCGGTTGGCCGGGGATGCCATAGAAGTCGCCGCCCAGGGCGATTACTTGACCATAGGTCAGCGCGAGCCCGTTGGGCAGGTGCAGTTCGACTTGGCGCGCAGGGATGGCCGGGGCGTCCTTGCTGAAGCGAAGCAGGGTGTCATCGCCGATGGCGGTGTGTTCACCGCCTTCGAAGCGCAGGGTTGGCGGGTTTTTTTCGGGTGCTGCGAGTTCAAGACCTGACATGTTAGCTCCTTGCTATGTCGTAGGAATCTTCCGTTATAACTGTATACATATACAGTTATATGGATCATAGGTGAGAAATTTCCTACGTCAAGAGCCGCGTCTTAAGCCTTCGCAGGAGTACGCCGGATGAATTGCAGTTGACGAATTTATTTATAGTTGTACGATGACGTACGACATCATCAAAACCAACAACAACCTTTCGTTAGAAGGTCTTCGCCCAGGGTGTTCGAATAATGAATCCACAAGAACTGAAGTCCATCCTCTCCCACGGTCTGCTGTCTTTCCCGGTGACCGATTTCAACGCCCAGGGTGATTTCCACCAGGCGGGTTACATCAAGCGCCTGGAATGGCTGGCCCCTTATGGCGCCAGCGCCTTGTTCGCCGCGGGTGGCACAGGTGAGTTTTTCTCCCTGGCGGCCAGCGAATATTCCCAGGTGGTGAAAACCGCCGTGGATACCTGCGCGTCCAGCGTGCCGATCCTGGCCGGTGTGGGCGGTGCTACCCGCCAAGCCATCGAGTACGCCCAAGAGGCCGAACGCCTCGGCGCCAAAGGGTTGCTGCTGCTGCCGCACTACCTCACCGAAGCCAGCCAGGACGGGGTTGCCGCCCACGTTGAAGCGGTGTGCAAGTCGGTCAAGATCGGCGTGGTGGTGTACAACCGCAATGTCTGCCGCCTGACCTCACCGCTGTTGGAGCGCCTGGCCGAGCGCTGCCCGAACCTGATCGGCTACAAGGATGGCCTGGGCGATATCGAATTGATGGTGTCGATCCGCCGTCGCCTGGGCGACCGTTTCAGCTACCTCGGTGGCTTGCCGACCGCAGAGGTTTACGCCGCAGCCTACAAGGCCCTGGGCGTGCCGGTGTACTCCTCGGCGGTGTTCAACTTCATCCCCAAGACGGCGATGGATTTCTATCACGCCATTGCCCGCGAAGATCACGCCACCGTCGGCAAGATCATCGACGACTTCTTCCTGCCGTACCTGGATATCCGTAATCGCAAGGCCGGTTACGCGGTGAGCATCGTCAAGGCCGGTGCGAAAATCGTCGGTTATGACGCCGGCCCCGTGCGCACGCCACTGACCGACCTGCTGCCGGAAGAGTACGAAGCCCTCGCCGCGCTGATCGACAAGCAAGGCGCGCAATAAATTATCCACAAGGCCGCTGAGCAATCAGCGGCCTTTTGCGTCAGGAGAAGATTCGTGTCCCAAGCAAAGCGTTTTGAGAACTACATCAATGGCCAATGGGTAACCGGCGCCGACTACTGCACCAACATCAACCCCTCGGATGTGTCCGACGCCATTGGCGAATATGCCAAAGCCGACGTGGCCCAAGTCAACGCGGCCATCGACGCTGCCCGCGCCGCGTTCCCGGCGTGGTCCACCTCCGGTATCCAGGCGCGTCACGATGCGCTGGATAAAGTCGGCAGCGAGATTCTCGCCCGTCGTGAAGAACTCGGCACCCTGCTGGCCCGCGAAGAGGGCAAGACCCTCCCCGAAGCCATTGGTGAAGTGACCCGCGCCGGCAATATTTTCAAATTCTTCGCCGGTGAGTGCCTGCGCCTGTCGGGCGATTACGTGCCTTCGGTGCGCCCGGGCGTCAACGTTGAAGTGACCCGCGAAGCCCTCGGTGTGGTGGGCCTGATCACCCCGTGGAATTTCCCGATCGCCATCCCCGCGTGGAAAATCGCTCCGGCCCTGGCCTACGGCAACTGCGTGGTGATCAAGCCTGCCGAACTGGTGCCGGGCTGTGCCTGGGCCTTGGCCGAAATCATCTCCCGCGCCGGCTTCCCTGCCGGTGTGTTCAACCTGGTGATGGGCAGTGGCCGTGTGGTCGGCGACGTGCTGGTCAACAGCCCGAAAGTCGATGGCATCAGTTTCACCGGGTCTGTGGGTGTTGGGCGTCAGATCGCCGTCAGCTGTGTATCGCGCCAGGCCAAGGTGCAGTTGGAAATGGGCGGCAAGAACCCGCAGATCATTCTCGACGATGCCGACCTCAAGCAGGCTGTCGAGCTGTCGGTACAGAGTGCGTTCTACTCCACCGGCCAGCGTTGCACCGCCTCGAGCCGCTTGATTGTCACCGCGGGGATCCACGACCAGTTTGTCGCCGCCATGGCCGAGCGCATGAAGTCGATCAAGGTCGGCCACGCTTTGCATAGTGGTACCGACATTGGCCCGGTGGTGTCCCAGGCCCAGTTGGATCAGGACATGAAATACATCGACATCGGCCAGAGCGAAGGCGCCCGGCTGGTGAGCGGTGGCGGCCTGGTCACCTGCGACACCGAAGGCTATTACCTGGCGCCCACACTGTTTGCCGATAGTGAAGCGGCGATGCGCATCAGCCGTGAAGAGATCTTCGGCCCGGTGGCCAACGTGGTGCGCGTGGCGGACTACGAGGCGGCGCTGGCCATGGCCAATGACACCGAGTTCGGCTTGTCGGCCGGCATCGCCACCACCTCGCTCAAATATGCCAACCACTTCAAGCGCCACTCCCAGGCTGGAATGGTGATGGTCAACCTGCCGACGGCGGGGGTGGACTACCACGTTCCATTTGGTGGCCGTAAGGGCTCATCCTACGGTTCGCGTGAGCAAGGTCGCTATGCGCAAGAGTTCTACACCGTGGTGAAAACCAGCTACATCGGTTCGTAACACGCAGCACCCCGTGGCACCGGCTCCAGGTGGGAGCTGGCTTGCCTGCGATAGCCTCACCTCGGTCTCGCTGACACACCGAGGTGCCTGCATCGCGGGCAAGCCCGGCTCCCACATAGTGCGGTTTCCACGGCAAAAAAAATGATTACCCGCAAAAAAAATAATTAGTGGGAGTACTTCTACATGCAAGCGACCAAGCCGACCCATGTCCGCTATTTGATCCTGCTCATGCTGTTCCTGGTGACCACGATCAACTACGCCGACCGGGCCACCATCGCTATCGCCGGCTCCAGCCTGCAAAAAGACCTCGGCATCGACGCGGTCACCCTCGGTTATATCTTCTCTGCATTCGGTTGGGCCTACGTGGCCGGGCAAATTCCCGGTGGCTGGCTGCTCGACCGTTTCGGCTCGAAAAAAGTCTATGCCCTGAGCATCTTCACCTGGTCGCTGTTCACCGTGCTGCAAGGCTATGTCGGTGAGTTTGGCGTCTCCACTGCGGTGGTCGCGCTGTTCATGCTGCGCTTTATGGTGGGCTTGGCCGAGGCGCCGTCGTTTCCGGGAAATGCCCGTATTGTTGCGGCGTGGTTTCCTACGGCGGAACGCGGCACTGCGTCGGCGATCTTCAACTCGGCCCAGTATTTCGCCACGGTGTTGTTCGCGCCGTTGATGGGCTGGATCGTCTATCGCTTTGGCTGGCAGCACGTGTTTATCGTGATGGGCGTGATCGGCATTGTTTTCTCGCTGATCTGGCTGAAAGTTATCCACAGCCCGCGCCAGCATCCGATGATCAACGAGGCCGAGTTCAATCACATCGCCGCCAATGGCGCGATGGTCGATATGGATCAGGACAAGGGCAAGGGTAAGAAAACCGACGGGCCCAAGTGGGATTACATCCGCCAGCTTCTGACCAACCGCATGATGCTTGGCGTCTACCTGGGCCAGTATTGCATCAACGGTATCACCTACTTCTTCCTGACCTGGTTTCCGGTGTACCTGGTGCAGGAGCGTGGCATGACCATCCTCAAAGCCGGCTTCATTGCCTCGTTACCGGCGATCTGCGGCTTTATCGGCGGGGTGCTCGGCGGGGTGATTTCCGACTACCTGCTGCGCAAAGGCCATTCGCTGACCTTCGCACGCAAGGCGCCGATCATCGGTGGCCTGCTGATTTCCAGCAGCATCGTGGCGTGCAATTACGTGGACATCGAATGGATGGTGGTGGGCTTCATGGCCTTGGCCTTCTTCGGCAAAGGCGTTGGCGCATTGGGTTGGGCGGTGGTGTCCGACACCTCGCCGAAACAAATCGCCGGGCTCAGTGGCGGCTTGTTCAACACCTTCGGTAACCTGGCGTCGATCACCACGCCGATTGTGATTGGCTACATCATCAGCACCACCGGCTCGTTCAAATGGGCGCTGGTGTTCGTCGGCGCCAACGCGCTGGTGGCGGTATTCAGCTACCTGGTGATTGTCGGCCCGATCAAGCGCGTGGTGCTCAAGGAGCCGCCCACCAAAGGCCCGGAGTTGACCAACCTTTCCCAAGCGCATTCCTGAGGTTCGTGTGATGCAGTTGATTGAACATGCCGACTCGCCGCGCTCGATACGTTTGCACGAGCGCGACAATGTGGTGATCGTGGTGAACGATCAAGGGGTACCCGCCGGTACCGAGTTTCCCGACGGCCTCGTCACCGTGGATTTCATCCCGCAGAGCCACAAGGTGACCCTGGAAGACATCCCCGAGGGCGGCCAGATTATTCGCTACGGCCAGACCATCGGTTATGCCCTGGCGCCGATTCCGCGCGGCAGTTGGGTGCAGGAGGACCAGTTGCGCATGCCCACCGCACCGCCGCTGGACAGCTTGCCGCTGTCCACCGAGGTGCCTGAAACCCAGGCGCCCCTGGAGGGGTTTACCTTCGAGGGCTATCGCAATGCAGACGGCACCGTGGGCACGCGCAATATCCTCGGCATTACCACCACCGTGCAATGCGTTACCGGCGTGCTGGACCATGCGGTCAAGCGCATCAAGGACGAGTTGCTGCCCCAGTACCCGCATGTCGATGATGTGGTGGCGCTGACCCACAGCTACGGCTGCGGCGTGGCGATTACGGCGACGGATGCCTATATCCCCATCCGCACCGTGCGCAACCTGGCGCGCAACCCCAACCTGGGCGGCGAGGCCTTGGTGATCAGCCTGGGCTGCGAAAAGCTTCAGGCAGGGCAGGTGATGCACGATAACGACAGCTCCGTGGACCTGAGCGAGCCATGGCTGTATCGCTTGCAGGATTCCAGCCACGGCTTTACTGAAATGATCGAGCAGATCATGGCCCTGGCCGACGTGCGCTTGAAAAAACTCAACCAGCGTCGCCGCGAAACCGTGCCGGCCTCCGAGTTGATCCTGGGCATGCAGTGCGGCGGCAGCGATGCGTTTTCCGGCATCACCGCCAACCCGGCGCTGGGGTATGCCTCGGATCTGTTACTGCGTGCCGGCGCGACGGTGATGTTTTCCGAAGTGACTGAAGTGCGCGATGCGATTTACCTGCTGACCTCACGCGCGAAGAACCCGGACGTTGCCCGCGAGCTGGTCAGGGAAATGGACTGGTACGACCGTTACCTGGCCAAGGGCGAGGCAGACCGCAGCGCCAATACCACGCCGGGTAACAAGAAGGGCGGGCTGTCGAATATTGTCGAAAAGTCGTTGGGCTCCATCGTCAAATCCGGCAGCAGTGCCATCAACGGCGTGCTTGGCCCTGGTGAGCGCTTCAAGGAAAAGGGCCTGATCTTTTGCGCCACACCGGCCAGTGATTTTGTCTGCGGCACCTTGCAACTGGCGGCGGGGATGAACCTGCACGTGTTCACCACCGGGCGCGGCACGCCGTATGGGCTGGCGATGGCGCCGGTGGTGAAGGTCTCCACCCGCACCGAACTGGCCCAGCGTTGGCCGGACCTGATCGATATCGACGCCGGGCGCATTGCCACGGGGCGGGCGAGTATCGAGGAGCTGGGTTGGGAGCTGTTCCACTTCTATCTGGATGTGGCCAGCGGCAAGAAGCAGACCTGGGCAGAGCGGCATAAGCTGCATAACGACATCACGCTGTTCAACCCGGCGCCGATTACCTGAAACCAGGCGCTAACCTGTGGGAGCTGGCTTGCCTGCGATAGCGGTGCATCAATTATGAGTGCATCGGCTGACATATCGCCATCGCAGGCAAGCCAGCTCCCACATTTGAATGGCGTTGCCCACACGAACCCGCTCGGACTGGCTTATCATTAGCCAACTAACGACGCCCACCAAGGTTCTCCCCGGCATGCTGGCAATCTTCCTCACCACCCTCACCATCACCGCGCCGGTGTTTGCCATGCTGTTCCTGGGCGTGTTTCTAAAGCGCATCAACTGGATCAATGACAACTTTATCCACACCGCATCGTCCCTGGTGTTCAACGTCGCCATGCCGGCGCTGCTGTTCCTTGGCATTCTGCATGCCGACCTGCACTCGGCGCTCAAGCCGGGGTTGCTGATCTACTTTTGCGTCGCCACCCTGGTGAGCTTTGCCATGGCCTGGGGCTGGGCAATCTTTCGTTGCAAGCGCGAAGACCGAGGCATCTACGCCCAAGGCGCGTTTCGTGGCAATAACGGGGTCATCGGCCTGGCGCTGGCGGCCAGTATGTACGGCGACTACGGTATATCGCTGGGCGCGATCCTCGCCGCGCTGGTGATCCTCTTTTACAACACGCTGTCGACCATTGTGCTGGCGGTCTATAGCCCAGTGATCAAGTCCGACCCGTGGAGCATCTTCAAAAGTGTATTGGCCAACCCGCTGATTATCAGCGTGATCGTCGCCACGCCGTTCGCGTACTTCCAGATCGGCGTGCCCGGCTGGCTTGAGAAATCCTTGCAGTACCTGTCCGATACCACGTTGCCGCTGGCGTTGATTTGCATCGGTGGCACCTTGTCCATGGCCGCGCTGCGCAAGAGCGGCAACATGGCATTGAGCGCGAGCCTGATGAAGATGATCTGGCTACCAGTGATCGCCACGTTGGGCGCTTGGTTGCTGGGGTTCCGAGGGCCGGAGTTGGGGATTCTGTTTCTGTATTTCGGCGCGCCGACCGCCGCCGCAAGCTTTGTGATGGCTCGGGCGGCGCAGGGTAATCATGAGCTGGCGGCCGCGATTATCGTGATCACCACGTTGATGGCGGCGGTGACCACGAATATCGGGATTTTTGTGTTGCAGGTGGGTGGTTGGATCTGAAATAGGCGGGCAGCTTGAGGCCCCATCGCAGCGATGCGGCGACCCGACAAGCCAGCTCCCACATGTGGATGTGTGAATACACTCAAGTGTGGGAGCTGGCTTGCCTGCGATAACTATCTGGCAGTCACTGCTGATCCGCCTGATACGCCTCAATCACTTCCTGCGCCGCCCGAAACGCATCAATCGCCGCCGGCACCCCGGCATACACCGCGCAATGCAGCAGCGCTTCGCGGATCTCCTCCACCGTACAGCCATTATTCAGTGCACCGCGCACATGGCCCTTGAGTTCCTGCGGGCACTTGAGGGCGGTGAGGGCGGCGAGGGTGATCAGGCTGCGGGTCTTGAGCGGCAAACCCTCGCGGTTCCAGACGCTGCCCCACGCGTGCTCGTTGACGAAGTCCTGCAGCGGTTGGGTGAACGCCGTGGCATTGCCCAGGGCGCGGTCGACGAACGCATCGCCCATGACCTGGCGACGTACTTCAACCCCGGGTTTTTTCTGATCGGTCATTGCGATTCCCTCTTGTGTTGGCGGTGCCAGGCGCGCAGTGAGGTGAACAACAGCAAAACCACTAACGCTGGCAGGACGTAATACAGCATCAATTGTTCAAGCTTGTTGGCCAGCGGCATGCCCGTGGTGAAGGCCATGACATGCAGCCCGTACGCCAGGTACAGCCCCAGCAGCACCAGCCCTTCGATACGTGTTACCCGATAGCCGGTATAGAACACCGGCAGGCACAGGATGATGGCGCCGAGCATCACCGGTAAATCGAAGTCCAGGGCGTTGGGTGATACCGAAAGCGGTGTCGGCGCCACCAGTGCGGTAAAACCCAGCACGCCGAGCAGGTTGAACAGGTTGCTGCCGATCACGTTGCCTACGGCAATCTCCCGTTCGCCACGCAACGCGGCGATCAGCGACGTGGCAAGGCACGGCAGCGAGGTGCCGACGCCGATCAACGTGAGGCCGATGACGCGCTCCGACAATCCGAGATCGCCCGCCACCTCCACCGCTGCGCCGAGCAACAAATGCCCGGCGAGCACCAGCACCAGCAAACCGCCGAGCATCAGCAGCACACTGCTCAGCCATGGCGCCTTCGCCACGGTGTCCAGAGTGCGCGGGCGGCGGGAATGACGTGTCTGGTAGTGCAATACGCCTAGGTAGGCCACCAGCGCCACCAGCAGCACGGCGCCATCGAAGGGCGTCAGCATTTCATTGGCGGCGAGGATAAACACCAGCAGGCCGGCGACGATCATCACCGGGATATCCACGCGCACCAGCTGCCGCGAGACCCGCAGCGGAATGATCAGTGCGGACAAACCCAGGGTCACAAGGATATTGAAGATGCTGCTGCCGATGACGCTGCCTACGGCAATGTCCGTGTTGCCGGCCAGCGTGGCCTGAAGACTGACGGTCATCTGTGGCGCACTGCTGCCGAAGGCGACGATGCTCAAGCCGATGATCAGTGGCCGCACCTTGAGGCTCGCCGCCAGGCGTACCGCGGCGCGTACCAGGATTTCAGCGCCGATGATCAGCAAGATCAGGCCGCCCACCAGTTCGAGCAGGCTCCAGGGTGAGAGGGCGTTCAATCCGAAAATGCTCAAGGCTGCCTCGATCAGTTGTTCAGGGCTTGCACGCGTACCCGTGCGGTACCGCTGCGCAGCATGCGCAACTGCTCGGCAGCCTTGCGTGAAAGGTCGATCAGGCGCCCACGGGTATGCGGGCCGCGATCAGTGATACGCACCACGACAGAACGGTTGTTGTCGAGGTTGGTCACCTTGACCTGGGTGCCGAAGGGCAGGCGCCGATGGGCGGCGGTCAAGGCGTTCTGGTTGAAAGGTTCACCGCTGGCGGTTTTCTTGCCATGGTGCTTGGCGCCGTAATAAGACGCGGTGCCGGTTTCGTCGTAGCCGTTGGGGTCGATGAGGCCGCTGGCGCAACCGGCCAGCAGGGAGGACAGGGCCAGGAGGCCGAGTAGACGCTTCATTGTCAGGAAGTCCCAGATGTAAATGTGGGAGCTGGCTTGCCTGCGATAGCATCGGCTCGGTGTAACTGAAACACCGAGGTGCCTGAGTCGCAGGCAAGCCAGCTCCCACAAAAGGTCGGGGTGTAGGTGAAACTCCACTCCGACCATTTCACTGCAATCAGCCTTCGAGCTTGCTTTTGAGCAGTTCGTTCACCTGTTGCGGGTTGGCTTTGCCCTTGGAGGCTTTCATCGCCTGGCCGACAAAGAAGCCGAACATCTTGCCGCGCTTGGCTTCGTCTGCCGCACGGTATTGCTCGACCTGCTCGGCATTGGCCGCGAGCATCTCATCGAGCACGGCCGAGATGGCGCCGCTGTCGGTGACTTGCTTGAGGCCACGCTTCTCGATGATCTCGTCGGCATTGCCTTCACCGGCAGCCATCGCTTCGAACACGGTCTTGGCAATTTTGCCGGAGATGGTGTTGTCCTTGATGCGCAGCAGCATGCCACCCAGTTGTTCGGCGGTGACCGGCGCTTCGTCGATTTCCAGGCCTTGTTTGTTCAACAGGCTGCCCAGCTCGACCATCACCCAGTTGGCCGCCAGCTTGGCGTCGCCGGCAATGCTCACGACTTTTTCGAAGTAGTTGGCTTGTTCACGGCTGGAGGCCAGGACGCTGGCATCGTAGACCGACAGGCCGAACTGCTCCTGGAAGCGCTCGCGTTTTTGCTGCGGCAGTTCCGGCAGGGTGGCGCGGATGTCATTGAGGAAGGAATCCTCCAGCACCACCGGCAACAGGTCCGGGTCGGGGAAGTAACGGTAGTCGTTGGCTTCCTCTTTGCTGCGCATGGCGCGGGTTTCGTCTTTGTTCGGATCGTACAGGCGCGTTTGCTGGATCACCTTGCCGCCGTCTTCGATCAGCTCGATCTGGCGACGTACTTCGCTGTTGATCGCCTTCTCGATGAAGCGGAACGAGTTGACGTTCTTGATCTCGCAGCGGGTGCCGAACTCGACCTGGCCCTTTGGGCGGATCGACACGTTGCAGTCGCAACGCAGCGAGCCTTCGGCCATGTTGCCGTCGCAGATGCCCAGGTAGCGCACCAGCGCGTGGATGGTCTTGACGTAGGCCACGGCTTCCTTGGCGCTGCGCATGTCCGGCTCGGACACGATCTCCAGCAGCGGCGTGCCAGCACGGTTCAGGTCGATACCGGTAGCGCCCGGGAATTCTTCGTGCAGGCTTTTGCCGGCGTCTTCTTCCAGGTGCGCACGGGTGACGCCGACGCGCTTGATGGTGCCGTCTTCCAGGGGAATGTCCAGGTGGCCCTTGCCGACAATCGGCAGTTCCATCTGGCTGATCTGGTAGCCCTTGGGCAGGTCCGGGTAGAAGTAGTTCTTGCGCGCAAACACGTTGTGCTGGCCGATCTCGGCGTCAATCGCCAAGCCGAACATCACGGCCATGCGCACCGCTTCCTGGTTCAGCACCGGCAGCACGCCGGGCATGCCCAAGTCGACCAGGCTGGCCTGGGTATTGGGTTCGGAGCCGAACGTGGTGGCGCTACCGGAGAAAATCTTCGATTGGGTGGCGAGCTGGGTATGAATCTCCAGCCCGATCACAACTTCCCATTGCATAGTGTTCTCCTCAGAAGCCGGTAGGGGTGCGGGTGTGCCAGTCGGTATTCAACTGGTACTGGTGCGCCACATTGAGCAGGCGGCCTTCCTGGAAATACGGGGCGAGCAATTGCACGCCCACCGGCAGGCCATCGACGAAACCTGCGGGCATGGACAAGCCCGGCAAGCCCGCGAGGTTGGCGGTGATGGTGTAGAGGTCTTCCAGGTACTCGGCGATCGGGTCGCCGGTCTTGGCGCCGATCTTCCACGCCAGGTTTGGCGCGGTCGGGCCGAGGATCACATCGACTTCTTCAAAGGCGGCCATGAAGTCGTTCTTGATCAGGCGACGGATTTTTTGCGCCTTGAGGTAGTACGCGTCGTAGTAGCCGGCGGACAGGGCATAAGCACCGACCATGATCCGGCGCTGCACTTCACTGCCGAAGCCTTCGCCGCGGGAGCGTTTGTACAGGTCGGTGAGGTCTTTCGGGTTCTCGCAGCGATAGCCGAAGCGCACGCCGTCGAAACGCGACAGATTGGAAGAGGCCTCTGCTGGCGCGATCACGTAGTAGGCGGGAATCGCGTGCTGGTTGTTCGGCAGGCTGATTTCCTTGATCACGGCGCCAAGCTTTTCGAGCTCTTTGATGCTGTTTTGCACCAGTTCGGCGATACGCGGGTCGAGGCCAGCGCTGAAGTATTCCTTCGGCACGCCGATGCGCAGGCCCTTGATCGAGGTGTTCAGGCTGGCGCTGTAGTCCGGCACTGGCTCGTCGATGCTGGTGGAGTCCTGTTTATCGAAGCCTGCCATGCCTTGTAACAATATTGCGCAGTCTTCAGCCGTGCGTGCCAGAGGGCCGCCCTGATCGAGACTTGAGGCGTAGGCGATCATGCCCCAGCGGGAAACGCGACCGTAGGTCGGCTTCAGGCCGGTGAGGTTGGTGAAGGCGGCTGGCTGGCGGATCGAACCGCCGGTATCGGTGGCGGTAGCGGCCGGCAGGAAGCGCGCGGCCACGGCCGCCGCCGAACCACCGGACGAACCACCCGGGACGTGTTCCAGGTTCCACGGGTTTTTCACCGCGCCGTAGTAGCTGGACTCGTTGGCCGAACCCATGGCGAATTCGTCCATGTTGGTCTTGCCAAGGGTCACGGCGCCGGCGGCGGCCAGCTTGGCGACCACAGTGGCGTCGTAGGGCGCCTTGAAGTTGTCGAGCATCTTCGAGCCGCAGCTGGTGCGAATGCCCTGGGTGCAGAACAGGTCCTTGTGGGCGATCGGTGCGCCGAGCAGCGCACCATTCTCACCGTTGGCGCGACGGGCGTCGGCGGCCTTGGCCTGGCTCAGGGCCAGCTCCTCGGTGAGGCTGATGAAGCTGTTGACCTTCGGATCGAGCGCGGCGATACGCGCCAGCAAGGTCTGGGTCAGCTCTTCGGAAGAAAACGATTTGTCGGCGAGACCGCGGGCGATCTCGGCCAGAGTCATGTGATGCATGAAAGGCTCTTTCCCTTTAGTCGATGACTTTCGGAACCAGGTACAGGCCGTTTTCGACCGCTGGCGCGATGGACTGGTAGGCCTCGCGATTATTGCGTTCGGTCACGACGTCTGCGCGCAGGCGCTGGCTGGCTTCCAGTGGGTGAGCCAGGGGCTCGATGCCGTCGGTATTCACGGCCTGCATTTGGTCGACCAGCCCGAGAATGCTGTTCAGGGCTGCGGTGGTCTGTGGAAGATCGGCATCATTAAGGCCAAGCGAGGCCAAATGTGCGATTTTTTCCACGTCGGAGCGTTCAAGCGCCATGGGATTCTCCAGTGGAAAACAGAACGGAGGGCGTCCGTGTGTTAGATTGTCGGAACACTACCGCATTTCTACGGTCATAAGGCCGCGATTGTGGGGGTTGGTGCACAGAAAGTCGGCCAATTTAGCACATTGGCGCCTTGCCCAAAATCCCTGTCGTTGTTAGAGTTTGCCGCACTTTTTTACCCACGCGTTGCCTAGGGTCCTTTCCCCATGTTCAAGAAACTGCGTGGCATGTTTTCCAGCGATCTCTCCATTGACCTGGGCACTGCCAACACCCTTATTTACGTGCGCGAGCGCGGAATCGTTCTGAATGAGCCATCGGTTGTGGCCATTCGGACCCATGGTAATCAGAAAAGTGTCGTTGCCGTTGGCACCGAGGCCAAGCGCATGCTCGGCCGTACACCAGGCAATATTGCTGCCATTCGTCCGATGAAGGATGGCGTGATCGCCGATTTCAGCGTCTGCGAAAAGATGCTGCAGTACTTCATCAACAAAGTTCACGAAAACAGTTTCCTGCAGCCCAGCCCTCGCGTGCTGATCTGCGTTCCGTGCAAGTCCACCCAGGTGGAGCGTCGTGCCATCCGTGAATCGGCCCTTGGCGCCGGTGCCCGTGAAGTATTCCTGATCGAAGAGCCGATGGCGGCTGCGATCGGTGCCGGCCTGCCGGTGGAAGAAGCGCGCGGTTCGATGGTGGTGGATATCGGTGGTGGTACTACCGAAATCGCCCTGATTTCCCTGAACGGTGTGGTGTATGCCGAATCCGTGCGCGTGGGCGGCGACCGCTTCGACGAAGCGATCATCACTTATGTGCGTCGTAACTACGGCAGCCTGATCGGCGAATCCACCGCCGAGCGCATCAAGCAGGAAATCGGCACCGCTTACCCAGGCGGCGAAGTGCGCGAAGTCGATGTGCGCGGTCGCAACCTGGCCGAAGGCGTTCCACGTGCCTTCACCCTGAACTCCAATGAAGTGCTGGAGGCTCTGCAAGAGTCCCTGGCCACCATCGTTCAGGCGGTGAAAAGTGCCCTGGAGCAATCGCCGCCGGAGCTGGCTTCCGATATCGCCGAGCGTGGCCTGGTACTGACCGGTGGTGGCGCCTTGTTGCGCGACCTCGACAAGTTGCTGGCCCAGGAAACCGGCCTGCCGGTGATCGTCGCCGAAGACCCGTTGACCTGCGTTGCCCGTGGCGGTGGTCGTGCGCTGGAAATGATGGATAAACACACCATGGACCTGCTCTCCAGCGAATAAGATTGCCTGGATGGTTCATGCTTCGTCGGCAGGCAGCACTTTGCAGTGCTGCCTGTTGGCGTTTATCTTCTTCAATCTGCATCCAGGCCGGTTTGATGCCGTATGAATAAAGAGAACATTTGCCTGGGAGGAGCGGCTTATTAAACCGCTTTTCGCCAAAGGCCCCTCATTGGGTGTGCGCTTATTGGTGCTGACCGTGCTTTCGGTCGCGCTGATGGTGGTCGATGCCCGCTTTGCACTGCTCAAGCCGGTGCGCAGCCAGATGTCGCTGGTGTTGATGCAGACCTACTGGATCACCGACCTGCCGCAACGTCTCTTCCAGGGCGTGTCCAGCCAATTTGGCAGCCGCACCGAACTGGTCGCCGAGAACGAAAAACTCAAGACTGAAAACCTGCTGTTGCAGGGGCGCATGCAAAAGCTGGCGGCCCTCACCGAGCAGAACGTTCGGCTGCGCGAGTTGCTCAATTCTTCCGCACTGGTCAACGAAAAGGTCGAGGTGGCCGAACTGATCGGCATGGACCCCAACCCCTTTACCCACCGCATCATCATCAACAAGGGTGAGCGCGACGGTGTGGTGCTTGGTCAGCCGGTGCTCGACGCCCGTGGCCTGATGGGCCAGGTGGTGGAGTTGATGCCCTACACCTCGCGGGTGCTGTTGCTGACGGACACGACCCATAGCATTCCGGTACAGGTCAACCGTAACGGTTTGCGCGCGATTGCCAGCGGCACCGGTAACCCGGAACGCCTGGAACTGCGCCATGTGGCCGACACCGCTGACATCAAGGAAGGCGACCTGTTGGTCAGCTCTGGCCTGGGCCAGCGCTTCCCGGCGGGTTATCCGGTGGCGACGGTCAAAGAGGTGATCCACGATTCCGGCCAGCCGTTCGCTATCGTTCGGGCGGTACCGACTGCCGCGCTGAACCGCAGCCGTTACCTGCTGCTGGTGTTCAGCGACAACCGCACCCCGGAAGAGCGCGCTAACGACGCTGCCCAGGCCCAGGAAGCGGAGGACCAGCAGAATGGCACCGCGCCTATCGTGCCGGCCACGGTGCCAAAACCTGCTTTTGTTGGTCCGCCTGCACCCGCGCCAGCCACGTCACCTGCACCGGCAGCACCTGTGGCAACGCCGGCCAAACCTGCCGCGCATAACGCGCGCCCAGCTAAACCGACCGCCGCTCCGGCCACCACACCGCAGAGGGGGGACTAATGGCGGGTACTCATTCACGCAATGGCTGGATCGTCTGGCTGACCTTCGCCATCGGCTTGCTGCTCAGCGTTTCGCCGCTGCCGCAGTTCATGGAAATCCTGCGCCCGCTCTGGCTGGCCTTGTTGCTGGCGTTCTGGTCATTGAACCTGCCGCACAAGGTGGGCATGGTCACGGCCATGTGCCTGGGGTTGGCCGAAGATGTGCTGTATGGCACCTTGCTGGGCCAGAACGCGTTGATCCTGACACTGATTACCTTCCTGGTGCTGTCGTTGCAACAGCGCCTGCGCATGTTCCCGATGTGGCAGCAGTGCCTGGTGATCCTGGTGATCTTCGGCCTGGCGCAGTTGGTGCAACTGTGGCTGAGCGCCTTGACCGGCAACCGTCAGCCTACGCTGGCGTTGGTCTTGCCGGCGCTGGTCAGTGCATTGTTGTGGCCCTGGATCAGTTTTGGCCTGCGCGGGCTGCGTCGGCGCTATAAAATCAATTGAATGGTTGCGAGGCTCTGCCTGGTTATCGAACTCAACAGGGAGAGGCTGCAATGAATTCGCTTTACCTGGCCTCGGGCTCCCCGCGGCGACGTGAGCTGTTGACCCAGATCGGTGTGCCCTTCACCGTGGTCAGCGCCGCTATTGATGAAACCCCTCTTGCCAACGAGCCTGCCGTTGCCTATGTCGAGCGCCTTGCGCGCGGCAAGGCGACGGCGGGTTTTATTGCGCTTGGCCATACCTTGGGCGCCTGTGTATTGGGAGCCGATACGGCTGTGATCGTGGATGGCCAGATCCTGGGCAAGCCCGTTGACCAGGCCGATGCGCTGGCGATGCTGATGGCACTTTCCGGTCGAGAACATGAAGTGCTCACCGCCATTGCCCTGACTGACGGCCAGCGTTGCGAAACCCGATGTGTAAGCAGTCGTGTACGTTTTCGCGAGGTTTCTGTTCAGGAGGCTACCGCCTACTGGCACAGTGGTGAACCGCAGGACAAGGCCGGCGGCTATGCTATCCAGGGGTTGGGTTCGGTGTTCGTTGCCGGGCTCAATGGCAGTTATTCCGCGGTGGTGGGCCTGCCTGTGTGCGAAACCGCGCAACTCCTGGCGCAATTCGGCATACCCTGTTGGCAAAACCTTACCGTGTGCTGAACGCCGTATTCCAGCGCCAAGCCTTAAGCGACCGGTCACTATTGTGAAAACGCCTGAACGAGACCCAGCCATGAGTGAAGAGATTCTGATCAATATCACGCCGATGGAATCGCGCGTGGCGGTGGTAGAGAACGGTGTTCTGCAAGAAGTGCATGTCGAACGCACCCAAAAGCGCGGGATCGTCGGCAATATCTACAAAGGCAAGGTGGTGCGTGTATTGCCGGGCATGCAGGCGGCCTTCGTCGACATCGGCCTGGACCGTGCAGCGTTTATCCATGCCTCGGAAATTTCCCTGCGCGAGGGCCCTGCGGTGGAAAGCATCAGCGCTCTGGTGCACGAGGGCCAGAGCCTGGTGGTGCAAGTCACCAAGGACCCTATCGGTTCCAAGGGCGCCCGCTTGACCACCCAGTTGTCGATTCCCTCGCGCTACCTGGTGTACATGCCGCGCACTGCCCATGTGGGCATTTCCCTGAAGATCGAAGATGAAGCCGAGCGCGAGCGCCTGAAGAAGGTGGTCAGCGACTGCGTCGCCGCCGAGGGCATCAAGGAAGCGGGTGGGTTTATCCTGCGCACCGCCGCAGAAGGCGCTGGCGCTGACGAGATCCTCATGGATATTCGCTACCTGCGGCGCCTGTGGGATCAGATCGACGCGCAGATCAAGACCATCGGCGCGCCCAGCGTCATCTATGAAGACCTTGGCCTGGCGCTGCGCACGCTGCGCGACCTGGTCAGCCCGAAGATCGAGAAAATTCGCATCGACTCGCGGGAAACCTTCCAGCGCACCACGCAATTTGTCGCTGAGTTGATGCCAGAAATCGCCGATCGCCTGGAACACTACCCCGGCGAGCGGCCGATATTCGACCTGTATGGCGTCGAAGACGAAATCCAGAAAGCCCTGGAACGCAAGGTGCCACTCAAGTCCGGCGGCTACCTGGTGGTAGACCCGGCAGAAGCCATGACCACCATCGACGTCAATACCGGCGCATTCGTGGGCCATCGCAACCTTGAAGAGACCATCTTCAAGACCAATCTCGAGGCGGCTACCGCTATTGCCCGCCAACTGCGCCTGCGCAACCTGGGCGGCATCATCATCATCGACTTCATCGACATGGAAGATGAAGAGCACCAGCGCCAGGTGCTGCGTACGCTTGAGAAGCAACTGGAGCGCGATCACGCCAAGACCAACATCATCGGCATCACCGAGTTGGGCCTGGTGCAGATGACTCGCAAGCGCACGCGTGAAAGCCTGGAACAGGTCCTGTGCGAGCCGTGCAGCAGTTGCCAAGGGCGCGGCAAACTGAAGACCCCGGAAACGGTTTGCTACGAGATTTTCCGCGAGATCCTGCGGGAGGCACGCGCCTATCAGGCCGAAGGTTATAGAGTACTTGCCAATCAGAAAGTGGTGGATCGCCTGCTGGACGAAGAGTCCGGTAACGTCGCCGAACTGGAAAGTTTTATCGGTCGCACGATTCGCTTCCAGGTCGAAACCATGTATTCCCAGGAACAATACGACGTGGTCTTGCTCTGATCCCCAACTGTGCACTTTCTTCGAGACCGGCAGACCTTGATCTGCGGTCCGCTAACTGTTTTTTGAGGGTCGCCTGACATGGAGCGTCTGATACGCTTTTTTGCCGCTTTGACCCGTTGGGGCCTGGGCCTGTGTGCGTTGTCGCTGGTATTGGCGGCGGTGTATGTGAGCCTGGGGCGCGAACTCACCCCGCTGGTGGCT
Source organism: Pseudomonas sp. CFSAN084952 (assembly GCF_009648855.1). Lineage (NCBI taxonomy): Bacteria > Pseudomonadati > Pseudomonadota > Gammaproteobacteria > Pseudomonadales > Pseudomonadaceae > Pseudomonas > Pseudomonas sp. CFSAN084952. Next base: position 252,654 of record NZ_CP045767.1, read on the forward strand.
GAATACCGCGCCGAAGTCGAGGCCAAGGCCCAGGCTGCGCTGGATACGCCGCTGCATATCGGTAGTCTTGAAGGCCGTTGGAGCGGGTTTGCCCCGGTATTGCTGGCCCACGACGTCATGGTCGGCGAGGGCAGCAGTGCCTTGCGCCTGGACCAGGTGGAAGTGGTGCCGGATATGTGGGCCAGCCTGATGGCCCGTGAAGTGCGTATCGCCCATCTGCAAGTCAGTGGCTTGCAACTGAGTGTCAAGGAGGACCAGGACGGCCGCTGGACCCTGCAAGGCTTGCCGGTGCAGGACGACCAGCCGTTGGACCCGCAACAACTGCTGACGCGCATGCAAATGGTCAAGCGCGTGTCGGTGCTGGACAGCCAGGTGACCCTGCAACCCTTCGACCAGGCGCCAGTGACCGTGACCTATGTGGGCCTGAGCCTGCATACCGGCATGAGCCAGCAGCGTCTGGATGCTCGCCTGACATTGCCCGATGGCCAACCGTTGGCGGTCAGCCTGCGCAGCCGCATTCGCGCCAGTCAGTGGAAAGACGCTGAGGTCGATGCCTACCTGAGCCTGCCGCAAAGCGACTGGGCCAAGTGGATTCCCGCCAGGCTGACCCAGCAATGGAAGCTGACGCAATTGAAGGCCGGCGGTGAGTTTTGGCTCAGTTGGGCCAAAGGCACGGTGCAAAGCGCGGCGGTACGCCTCAATTCGCCCCAAGTGAAGGGCAGCTACGCCGACCGTAAGCCGGTGCACCTTGAAAACCTGGCCCTGACCGCCTACCTGCAACGCAGTGACACTGGCCTCAAGGTGCTGTTTGATTCCCTGGCGATGAACATTGGCGAAACCCGCTGGGAATCGCGCCTGCAATTGCAGCAAAACCTGGCGACCGACAAAGAACAGGAGGTGTGGAAATTGCAGGCCGACCGTCTCGACCTGGCCCCCATTACCCCGCTGCTCAACGCCTTGGCGCCGCTGCCGGACGGTTTCGCCAAGGCCGTCGAACACCTCAAAGCCACTGGCCTGTTACGCAATGTGCTGGTGGACTTCCGACCGCAAGACACCACCGACCGAAAACTCAGTTTTGCCGCCAACCTGGAACGTGTCGGCTTCGATGCCTACTTTGGCGCGCCAGCCGCACGCAATGTGTCCGGCAGCATCAGTGGCGACCTGGGCCAGGGCGAGTTGCGCATGGACAGCAAGGACTTTTCCTTGCATCTGTATCCGATCTTCGCCAAGCCGTGGCAGTACATCCAGGCCAATGCACGCCTGACCTGGAAGCTGGACAAGCAAGGCTTCACCCTGATCGCCCCATATATCAAGGTACTGGGCGAGGAAGGCAAGGTGGCGGCGGACTTCCTGATTCGCCTGCATTTCGACCACAGCCAGGAAGACTACATGGACCTGCGGGTCGGCATGGTCGATGGCGATGGCCGTTTCACCCCCAAGTACCTGCCCGCCGTGTTGAGCCCGGCGCTGGATGAGTGGTTGCGCACGGCGATCCTCAAGGGCGCGGTGGACGAAGGCTTCTTCCAGTACCAGGGTTCGCTCAGCCACAATGCACTGCCCGCGTCGCGCAATATCAGCCTGTTCTTCAAGGTGCATGATGCCGAACTCGCCTTCCAGCCGGGCTGGCCGCACGTGAACAAGGTCAATGGCGAAGTGTTTGTCGAGGAGAGCGGCGTACGCATTCTGGCGAGCAAGGGCCAATTGCTCGACACCCAGGTCAAGGATGTCTACGTCAATATCCCCCACGCCCCAGCGGGCGGGGACAGTCATCTGCTGCTCACGGGCGGGTTCTCCGGCGGTTTGGGCGACGGCCTCAAGATCCTTCAAGAAGCCCCGATTGGCACGGCGTCTACGTTCGCTGGCTGGAAAGGCGAGGGCGACCTGCAAGGTAGCCTGGACCTGGACGTACCGCTGGCCAAAGGCACTGAGCCCAAGATCGTGGTGGACTTCAAGACCGACAAAGCGCGCCTGCAATTGGCGGAACCGCCGCTGGACCTGACCCAGCTCAAGGGTGATTTTCGCTTCGACAGCGCCAAGGGCCTGAGCGGGCAGAAGATCTCGGCCCAGGCGTTCGACCGCCCCATCACGGCGCAGATCTTTGCCGAAGGCAAACCGGGCAATATCAGCACGCGGGTGACTGCCAATGGCCAGGTCACCGTCAAGCGCCTTACGGACTGGTTGAAAATCAGCCAGCCGTTGCCGGTCTCCGGCGATATTCCCTACCAGTTGCAAGTGATCCTCGACGGCGCGGACAGCCAGTTGATGGTCAATTCCAACCTCAAGGGTGTCGCGGTGGACCTGCCGGCACCGTTCGGCATGCCGGCCAGCCAGGGACGTGACAGCACCTTCCGCATGACTTTGCAGGGCGCTGAACGCCGTTACTGGTTTGATTACGGCGAGCTGGCTAACTTCACCTTTGCTGCGCCGCCGGACAAGTTCAATGATGGCCGCGGCGAACTGTTCCTCGGCGATGGTGATGCCGTGCTGCCCGGTGCCAAGGGCCTGCGCATTCGTGGCGTGCTGTCGGAACTGGATATCGATCCCTGGAAGAAACTTGTGGATCGCTACGCGGGCAATGATCCAGGTGGCAATGCCAAGCAACTGCTCAGCGGTGCGGACTTCAAAGTGGGCAAGCTGACCGGGTTTGGTACCCAGTTTGACCAGGTCAGCTTGCAGCTCGATCGCAAACCAGCGGCCTGGGGCCTGCAACTCGATAGCCAGCAAGCCAAGGGCGCGGTGAACCTGCCGGACGCCAAAGGCGCGCCGATTGCGGTCAACCTCAAGTATGTGAAATTGCCTGCGCCAGACCCGACCGCGCAGGCGGACGAAAACGCGCCGGACCCGCTGGCCGATATCGACCCCAAGAGCATTCCGGCACTGGATATTGCCGTCGACCAGCTGTTCCAGGGCTCGGACCTGATCGGGGCCTGGTCGCTGAGAATCCGCCCGACCGCCAAGGGCCTGGCCTTCAATAACCTCGACCTTGGCCTCAAGGGCATGCTGCTCAAGGGCGCTGGGGGTTGGGAAGGTGCGCCAGGCGCCAGCAGCAGTTGGTACAAGGGCCGCCTCGATGGGCGCAACATTGCCGACGTGCTCAAGGGCTGGGGTTTTGCGCCTACGGTGACCAGCGAAGACTTTCATCTGGACGTCGATGGCCGCTGGCCGGGCTCGCCGGCCTGGGTCGGGCCCAAGCGGTTTTCCGGCAGCCTGGATGCCGCGTTCCGTAAAGGTCAGTTCGTCGAAGTGGAGGGCGGGGCCCAGGCATTGCGAGTGTTTGGCCTGCTTAACTTCAACTCCATTGGCCGGCGTTTGCGTTTGGACTTTTCCGACTTGTTCGGCAAGGGCTTGAGCTACGACAGGGTCAAGGGCTTGTTGGCCGCCAGTAATGGCGTGTTCGTGACCCGCGAGCCCATCACCATGACCGGGCCTTCCACCAATCTGGAGCTTAACGGCACCCTGGATCTGGTTGCCGATCGCGTCGACGCCAAATTGCTGGTCACCTTGCCTGTGACCAACAACCTGCCGATTGCGGCGCTGATTGTCGGTGCGCCGGCCATTGGTGGTGCGCTGTTTTTGATCGACAAGCTGATCGGTGACCGGGTTTCGCGCTTCGCCAGTGTGCAATACAAGGTGCAAGGCCCCTGGAAGGATCCAAAAATCACCTTCGACAAGCCATTTGAAAAGCCAAACTGAGAGCCTGTGGAGTAGCATGGCCCCATGCCCTGTATGGAGTGTCGGCCCATGTCCTTTGCGGTAATTCAAATGGTCAGCCAGAGTGACGTGCTGGCCAACCTCGCCCAGGCGCGTCGCCTGCTGGAGCAGGCGGCGGCCGATGGCGCGAAACTCGCGGTGCTGCCAGAGAATTTCGCCGCCATGGGGCGCCGCGATGTGGCCGACATTGGCCGCGCCGAGGCGTTGGGGCAAGGCCCTGTGCTGCCCTGGTTGAAACAGGCCGCCCGCGACCTCACCTTATGGATAGTGGCCGGCACCTTGCCGCTGCCACCCAAGGACCAGCCCCACGCCAAACCCAATGCTTGCTCGCTGCTGATCAACGATCAGGGTGAAATAGTCGCTCGCTACGACAAACTCCACCTGTTTGATGTGGACGTAGCGGATGCTCGCGGTCGTTATCGCGAATCTGACGACTATGCTTTCGGTAACCAGGTGGTGGTGGCGGATACGCCGGTGGGCCGTGTGGGGTTAACGGTGTGTTACGACCTGCGTTTCCCCGAACTGTACAGCGAGTTACGTGCGGCGGGGGCTGAACTGATTACCGCGCCCTCGGCCTTCACGGCAGTGACAGGGGCTGCGCATTGGGATGTGCTGATTCGCGCACGTGCCATCGAAACCCAGTGCTACCTGCTGGCAGCCGCCCAGGGCGGTGTGCACCCAGGCCCACGGGAAACCTTTGGCCACGCGGCGATTGTCGACCCTTGGGGCCGAGTGCTGGCGCAACAGGATCAAGGCGAGGCGGTGTTACTGGCCGAACGCGATAGCAGTGAACAGGCGTCGATACGGGCGCGCATGCCGGTGGCCAATCACCGGCGCTTTTTCTCGCAGGGCGCGCAGCGGCCTGCTTCAGAACGATGAATTTAAGGCCAAACCTATGAGCGAGTTGTTGTCCTCAGTCAGTGATCACCTCCTGGCACCCGGTGGCGTGACCATCGAAAGCCTGCAAACCGTGCTCGGCGATCTGGCCGGGCCGGGTATCGATGCGGCTGACCTGTATTTCCAGGGGCAGATTTCCGAGTCCTGGGCGCTGGAAGATGGGATCGTCAAGGAAGGCAGTTTCAACCTTGACCAGGGCGTAGGCGTTCGCGCGCAATCGGGTGAGAAAACCGGCTTTGCCTACAGCAATGCGATCACCCTGGAGGCCCTGGGCCTGGCGGCGCGTGCCGCCCGTTCGATTTCCCGTGCCGGGCAGAATGGCACGGTGCAGGCGTTCAGTACCCAGGACGTGGCGCAGTTGTATGCGCCGGATAACCCCTTGGAAGTGATCAGCCGTGCGGAAAAGGTCGAGCTGCTCAAGCGAATCGACGCAGCCACCCGCGCCTTGGACCCGCGTATCCAGCAAGTGACCGTGAGCATGGCGGGCGTGTGGGAGCGCATCCTCGTGGCGTCCACAGACGGTGGGCTGGCGGCGGATGTACGGCCGCTGGTGCGTTTCAATGTGAGTGTGATCGTCGAACAGAACGGGCGCCGCGAGCGCGGAGGGCATGGCGGCGGCGGGCGCACCGACTACCGTTATTTCCTCGCTGACGACCGTGCCATGGGCTATGCCCGTGAGGCGCTGCGCCAGGCATTGGTCAACCTGGAAGCGATTCCGGCACCCGCCGGCACCTTGCCGGTGGTGCTGGGCTCGGGTTGGTCTGGCGTGTTGCTCCACGAAGCCGTGGGCCATGGCCTGGAAGGCGATTTCAACCGCAAGGGCAGTTCCGCCTACAGTGGGCGCATGGGCGAAATGGTTGCGTCCAAGCTGTGCACCATTGTCGATGACGGCACCCTGGCCGGCCGCCGTGGTTCGCTAAGTGTCGATGACGAAGGCACGCCGACCGAATGCACCACCCTGATCGAGAACGGCGTGCTCAAGGGCTACATGCAAGACAAGCTCAACGCGCGCCTGATGGGCGTGGCGCGCACCGGTAATGGTCGTCGTGAATCCTATGCGCATCTACCAATGCCGCGCATGACCAACACCTACATGCTCGGTGGCCAAAGCGATCCGGCAGAAATCATTGCCTCGGTAAAACGCGGTATCTACTGCGCCAACCTCGGCGGCGGCCAGGTGGACATCACCAGCGGCAAGTTCGTGTTCTCCACCAGCGAGGCGTACCTGATCGAAGACGGCAAGATTACCGCGCCGGTCAAAGGGGCGACGCTGATTGGTAACGGCCCGGAAGCCATGAGCAAGGTGTCGATGGTCGGTAACGACCTGTCGCTGGACAGCGGGGTGGGCACGTGCGGCAAGGATGGGCAGTCGGTGCCGGTAGGTGTCGGCCAGCCAACCTTGAAAATTGATGCGATCACCGTGGGTGGTACGGGATCGTAGGAACGCAAGCTTCGGGTGGCGAAGACCGCCACCCGGGGAAGAGGATCAGCGCAGGCCGCGTTGAGTCTCGTCCAGCTCACGGATGTATTTGAAGATTTTACGGCTGGTGGCCGGCGCCTTGTTATGCGCCAGCTCGTGCTGGGCCTGACGGATCAGGGAGCGCAATTGCTGGCGGTCCGCGTCCGGGTAGTCCAGTACGAATTTCTCCAGCACCGCGTCATCGCCCGAGATCAGGCGGTCACGCCAACGTTCCAGGTTGTGGAAGCGTTCGTTGTACTGGCGAGTGGAGGCATCGGTTTGATCGAGCAAAGTCAGAATGGCGTCAATGTCTTGGTCGCGCATCAGTTTGCCGATAAACGAGATGTGCCGTTTACGCGCAATATTCGCGGTGTGCTTGGGCGCATCGGCCAGGGCCCGACGCATTTCGTCGGTCAGTGGCAGTTTGGCAACCAAATCTTTTTTGAGCGTTGTAAGGCGCTCGCCAAGGTCAACCAGAGCATGCAGCTCACGTTTGACCTGGGTTTTGCTTTTCTCCCCATCGAGGGAGTCGTCGTAAGAATCAACCATGGTGGCAGTCCGCAAAGAAACGCCGCCATGATAACCAGTCGGGGGCCGCTTGTCCGGCCCGGTCGCTCGATGGCCATTACCGAAAGCAGAATTTGAGTGGAGAAAACCATGAGTGCAGCCCAAAGCGTCGGTCCACAAGCGTTACCGGCCCTGCAGGAACAAGTCGAGCAGATCCTTGCCGAAGCCAAGCGCCAGGGGGCCAGCGCCTGTGAAGTGGCGGTGTCGCTGGAGCAAGGGTTGTCGACTTCGGTGCGCCAGCGGGAAGTGGAAACGGTTGAATTCAATCGCGACCAAGGGTTTGGCATTACCTTGTATGCGGGCCAGCGAAAAGGCTCGGCCAGCACTTCCGCCAGTGGCCCTGAGGCGATTCGCGAGACCGTCGCCGCAGCACTGGCGATTGCCAAGCACACCTCCGAGGATGAAAGCTCGGGCCTGGCCGACAAGGCGTTGATGGCCAAGGATGTGCAGGATTTTGACCTGTTCCACGCCTGGGATATCACGCCTGAGCAAGCCATCGAGCTGGCGCTGACCTGCGAAGCGGCAGCCTTCGATGCCGATGCCCGCATCAAGAATGCGGACGGCACCACCTTGAGTACCCATCAGGGTTGCCGCGTCTACGGCAACAGCCATGGCTTTATCGGTGGCTATGCGTCCACGCGTCACAGCCTCAGTTGCGTGATGATCGCCGAAGCCAACGGGCAGATGCAGCGTGATTACTGGTATGACGTAAACCGCCAAGGCGATTTACTGGCAGACCCTGCAAGCATTGGCCTGCGTGCGGCGCAACGGGCTGCGAGCCGCCTGGGCGCGCGCCCGGTGCCGACCTGCGAAGTGCCTGTGCTGTTTTCCGCAGAGCTGGCCGGTGGTTTATTCGGCAGCTTCCTCGGCGCGATTTCCGGTGGCAACCTGTATCGCAAGTCTTCGTTCCTGGAAGGCGCCATCGGCCAGAAGCTGTTCCCTGAGTGGCTGACCATCGACGAGCGCCCGCATCTGATGCGCGCGATGGGCAGTTCGTCGTTCGACGGCGATGGCCTGGCGACCTATGCCAAGCCGTTTGTCGAGCAAGGTGAGCTGGTGTCCTATGTGCTGGGCACTTATGCCGGTCGCAAGCTGGGCCTGCCAAGCACCGCTAACGCAGGCGGCGTGCATAACCTGTTCGTGACCCACGGTGATGAAGACCAGGCGGCGTTGTTGCGGCGGATGGGGCGTGGGTTGCTGGTGACTGAATTGATGGGCCATGGCCTGAACATGGTCACCGGTGACTACTCGCGTGGTGCGGCGGGCTTCTGGGTGGAGAATGGCGAGATTCAGTTCGCCGTCCAGGAAGTGACCATCGCGGGCAATATGCGCGATATGTTCAAGCAGATCGTTGCCGTGGGTAACGACCTTGAACTGCGCAGCAATATCCGCACGGGTTCGGTGCTTATTGAACGCATGACGGTCGCTGGCAGCTAATCCCTCCCGCACGTTCTGAAAGGCGCGCCATCGCAAAGATGGCGCGCCTTTTTTATTGCGCCTCTTTTGACAGGATTAATGGGCCACTCTTGTTTTGATTCTCAATATCATTTAATAATAAATATCATTACCGAATGAGTGTGTCTCATGAGTTCTGTCTTGCATGAGGATCCCTATCTGGAAAGCTGGCGTTGGATGAGCCGCCAGATTCGCTGTGGCCTGGATCCCAATGAACCCCGCCTGATTGAGCATTACCTGAACGAAGGTCGGTACCTGGCGTGTTGCACCGCAACCCATCCGTGGACCATCGCTGAAACCTCATTTCGTTTGTTGATCGACACCGCCGCTGATGTCGCCTTGCCCTGGCATTGGCGCTCCCTGTGCCTGGACCAGGCCTGGCGACCACTGCGCGACCTGGAAAAACTCTCCCACTGTGCCTGCCGCCTCAAGCGCTGGCAGACCTTTGCCTGGCAATTGGCGAGCTGCGAATTACTGCCTTCGATTTCCGTTTCTGACTTGGTGCAAGGATCTAATGATGAGTAACACCCGTATCGAACGCGACAGCATGGGCGAACTGCATGTGCCGCAAGAAGCTTTGTATGGCGCACAAACACAGCGTGCGGTGAACAACTTTCCGATCAGTCATCAACCCATGCCGGCGCAATTCATCCGCGCGCTGATCCTGGCCAAGACAGCCGCGGCCAAGGTCAACGTCGACCTCAAGCAAATCAGCGAAGGGCAGGGCAAGGCTATTGTCGATGCTGCCCAAGGATTGCTGGAAGGCGACTACATGCAGCACTTCCCGGTGGATATCTTCCAGACCGGCTCCGGCACCAGCTCCAACATGAACGCCAATGAAGTGATCGCGACCCTTGCCAGCCGTTTGCTGGGCGAGGCGGTCAACCCCAACGATCATGTGAATTGCGGCCAGAGCAGCAACGACATCATCCCCACCACCATCCACGTCAGTGCCGCGTTGGTGCTGCACGAGCAAACGTTGCCGGCCCTGCTGCATCTGGTGCAAGTCATCGAGCGAAAAGCCGAGGCGGTTCACCCGTTCATCAAGACCGGCCGCACGCATTTGATGGACGCCATGCCGGTGCGCATGAGCCAGGTGTTGAACGGCTGGGCGCAGCAGCTCAAGGCCAATATCGGTCACTTGCAGGACCTGCTACCGGCGCTGCAAGCATTGGCTCAGGGCGGCACGGCGGTTGGCACCGGGATCAACGCACACCCCGAGTTTGCCGGGCGTTTCAGCCAGCAACTGAGCCTGTTGACCGGAGTGAAGTTCACACCCGGCAAGAACCTGTTTGCGCTGATTGGCTCCCAGGACACCGCCGTTGCGGTCTCTGGTCAGTTGAAAGCCACGGCGGTGTCGCTGATGAAGATCGCCAATGACCTGCGCTGGATGAACTCCGGGCCATTGGCCGGCCTGGGTGAAATCGAACTGGAGGCGCTGCAGCCGGGCTCGTCGATCATGCCGGGCAAGGTCAACCCGGTCATCCCGGAAGCGACCGCCATGGTGGCCGCCCAGGTCATCGGCAATGACACAGTGATCACGGTGGCCGGCCAGTCGGGCAATTTCGAGCTGAATGTGATGCTGCCGATCATTGCCCAAAACCTGCTCAGCAGCCTGGAGTTGCTGGCCAATGCCAGCCGGTTGCTGGCGGACAAGGCCATTGCCAGCTTCAAGGTCAACGAACCCAAGCTCAAGGAAGCGCTGTCACGCAATCCGATCCTGGTCACCGCACTTAACCCGATCATCGGCTACCAGAAAGCCGCTGAAATCGCCAAGAAGGCGTATCAGCAAGGCCGCCCGGTGATCGATGTCGCCCTCGAACACACCGACCTGCCGCGCAGCCAACTGGAAGTCCTGCTGGACCCGGAAAAGCTCACCGCTGGCGGCGTGTAATCAACGACCCTGCCCTGGAGGCTCACCATGGAGCACTGGAAACGCACGATCGAACGGGCCAATCGCTGCTTTATGGCAGGCGAGTTGGTTGACGCTCGCGAGGCCTATCTGCAAGCCCTGGCCCTGGCCCAAGTGTTGTTCGAACGCTGGGCGGATGCTGACGAAGCGGTGGCGGCTTGCGTCATTTCCCATCACAACCTGGCGGACCTGCACTTGCGCCTGAACCAGCCTGAGGAAAGCGCGGAATACCTCTGCGCTATCCATCAGCGCCTCTTACAGACCATGCAGAACCCGCGACTCAGCCCGTCACTGCGCGAGGCCGCGCTGCGCCAAAGCAGCAAGACCTACGTCGAGCTGCTGAATTTCATCAGCGATCACGGCGAATACCCACGCACTCATCGGCTGCTGGGCAGTGCTGCGACGCCAACGTCCACGTCCCACTATGGAGCACATTGATATGACCTATACCTTGCCGGCCTTGCCTTACGCCTACGACGCCCTCGAGCCGCATATCGACGCGCAAACCATGGAAATTCACTACACCAAGCACCACCAGACCTACATCAATAACCTCAATGCTGCGGTCGAGGGGACTGAGTTCGCCGGCTGGCCGGTGGAGAAGCTGGTGTCCAGCGTCCAAACATTGCCGGAGAAATTACGCGCTGCTGTGGTCAACCAAGGAGGCGGGCATGCGAACCACTCGTTGTTCTGGGCAGTCATGTCACCGACAGGGGGCGGCAAACCCGAGGGCGCGCTGGGCAAGGCTATCGACGAGCAATTGGGTGGTTTCGACAGCTTCAAGGAGGCGTTCACCAAGGCGGCCTTGACGCGATTCGGCAGCGGTTGGGCCTGGCTGAGCGTTACGCCACAAAAAACGCTGGTGGTGGAAAGCAGCGGCAACCAGGACAGCCCGCTGATGAGCGGCAATACGCCGGTGCTGGGCCTGGACGTCTGGGAGCACGCTTACTACCTGCAATATCAAAACCGACGACCGGAGTACATCAATGCATTCTATAGCGTCATCAACTGGCCGGAGGTTGCCGCGCGCTATCAGGCCGCTTTGGCCTGACATTCACTCCATAACAAGATCTAAGGCCGACTATGGGCACTCAAACACTGGCGATCGGTAGCGTGCGAATGTTTCGTTATGCGTTTGGCACGCTGCTGCTATTGGCAGGTACTGCGTTATTGGTGGCCCATGGGCTGGCCTGGTTGAACCTGGAACCGCGCATACTGCGTGCTTTGCAGGGTGGGGCGATCTGCGCGCTTGGCACGGCGCTGGGCGCGGTGCCGGTGTTGGTGATTCGGCGCATGCCGATGGCGCTTAGCGACACCCTGCTGGGCTTTGGTGCCGGTGTGATGCTGGCGGCGACTGAGTTTTCTCTGGTGGTACCGGGCATCGCCGCCGCCGAAAGCCTGGGACTTTCACCTTGGGGCGCCAGTGGCTTGATCAGCTTCGGCATCATGCTCGGGGCGTTCGGCCTGTACCTCGTAGACCGCAAGGTTTCTGGCGCCAGCCCGGAAATGCTGGTGGGTACACCGGATAAACCGGTTATCCCGCCGCGTATTTGGTTGTTCGTGTTTGCCATCATTGCGCACAACATTCCGGAAGGCATGGCTGTGGGGGTTTCTGCGGGCGGAGGCATGGCGGATGCCGACAGCCTCGCCATGGGCATTGCCCTGCAGGATGTGCCTGAAGGGCTGGTGATTGCGCTGGTATTGGCTGGGGCGGGAATGTCGCGGATCAAAGCCTTTTTGATTGGCGCTGCATCAGGCTTGGTTGAGCCGGTATTTGCGGTGCTCTGTGCATGGCTGGTGAGCCTTGCCGAAGTGTTGTTGCCGCTGGGTTTGGCGTTGGCCGCCGGGGCAATGTTGCTGGTCGTGACTCATGAAGTCATCCCCGAGTCGCGCCGCAATGGCCATGAAAATCTCGCCAGCCTTGGGCTGTGCCTCGGGTTTTGCCTGATGATGGTGATGGATACGGCGTTAGGCTGAGGGTGGTTCCCTGTAGGAGGGAGCCTGCTCGCAAAAAAACTGAGAGCACTGCGTTAACCAGGATGCCCGCGTTATCGTTGACGTTTTTCGCGAGCAAGCTCCTACAGTAGGGTTATTCGCCTTCGTCGAAGTAGTTGTTGATCAACGCGACCAGTGCGGCCATTGCTTCGTCTTCTTGCTCGCCTTCGGTGCGCAGATGGATTTTGGTGCCTTTGCCGGCCGCCAACATCATCATCGCCATGATGCTTTTGCCATCGACCATGGACTCTGGCGTACGCCCAGCACGGATCTGGCAGGGGAACTGCCCGGCCACGCCGACGAATTTAGCCGACGCCCGGGCGTGCAAGCCCAGCTTGTTGATGATTTCAATTTCCAGAGCAGGCATCGCGCAGGTGTTCCTTTCAACTCAGGTCGCGGTGGCGAACCTGGACGTTCTTGAGGGTTTGTTGCAGCACCTGGCCCAGCCGTTCAGTCAAATAGACCGAGCGGTGGTGGCCGCCGGTGCAGCCAATGGCAATGGTGACATAGGCTCGATTGCTGGCGGCAAAGCGCGGCAACCATTTGAGCAGGTAGCTGGAGATGTCCTGGAACATCTCTTCCACATCCGGTTGTGCGGCCAGGTAGTCGATCACAGGCTGATCCAGCCCGGACTGATCGCGCAACTCCGGCTTCCAGTAAGGGTTGGGCAGGCAGCGCACATCGAACACTAGGTCGGCATCTACCGGCATGCCGCGCTTGAAGCCAAATGACTCGACCAGAAACGCCGTCCCCGGCTCAGGCTGGTTCAGCAGGCGCAGCTTGATCGCGTCGCGCAACTGATACAGGTTCAGATTGGTGGTGTTGATCTTCAGGTCGGCCAGGTCAATGATCGGCCCGAGCAGCTTGGTCTCGTCCTCGATGGCTTCGGCCAGGGAGCGGTTGGCGCTGCTGAGGGGGTGGCGTCGACGGGTTTCGGAGAACCGCTTGAGCAAGGTCTCTTCGTCGGCATCCAGGTACAGCACATCGCAATGAATGTGCTTGGCACGCACTTCTTCCAACAGTTCCGGGAACCGCGAGAGGTGGCTAGGCAGGTTGCGCGCATCAATCGAGACCGCCACCAGCGGCTGCGCCAATTCGGTATGGATCAGTGCGCGTTCCGCCAGCTCTGGCAGCAGGCCGGCGGGCAGGTTGTCGATGCAATAGAAGCCGTTGTCCTCAAGCACATTGAGGGCGGTGCTCTTACCCGAGCCGGAGCGACCGCTGACGATGATCAAACGCATGATTACTGCCCGTTTTGTTCATCCAGGACAACTTGGTACAACGCTTCATTGCTGGAGGCGCTGCGCAGTTTGTCGCGTACATCCTTGCGGTCCAGCATGCTGGCGATCTGCCGGAGCAGTTCCAGGTGCGCATCGGTGGCGGCTTCCGGGACCAGCAGCACGAAGAGCAGGTCGACCGGGGCGCCGTCGATGGCGTCGAAATCAATGGGGTGATCCAAGTGCAGCAAGGCGCTCACAGGTGTTTCACAGCCTTTGAGGCGGCAGTGCGGAATGGCGATGCCGTTGCCAAAACCGGTGGAACCGAGTTTTTCACGGGCAATCAACGCTTCGAAGACATCTTGCATCTCCAGATCCGGCACTTCGCGTGCGATCAGGTTGGCAATTTGTTCGAGGGCTTTTTTCTTGCTGCCGCCCGGCACGTTCACGAGGGAACGGCCGGGGGTCAGGATGGTTTCAAGTCGGATCATGGGGGGAGAGTTAACGACCTGTACCTTGCATCAGGTGCAGATTCTTTTCCTTATGCTTTATGAGTTGGCGGTCGAGCTTGTCGTAGAGGGAGTCAATGGCCGCGTACATATCTTCATGTTCCGCATTGGCGACGAGCTTGGCATTCGGTACGTGCAGGGTGGCCTCGATTTTCTGCTTGAGCTTATCGACCTCCATGATGACCTGCACGTTGGTGATCTTGTCAAAATGCCCCGCAAGCTTGTTCAGTTTGCTCTCGGTGTATTCACGCAGGGGCTTGGTGACTTCCAGCTGGTGTCCACTGATGTTGACTTGCATACAGCTTCTCCTTCGTTGCCAGTGCATAAAGCGGTGGGCAGGAATACCCACCACTGGAACGCTGTGGCCCGCCCGTCACATCAAACGCTTACGCTCGCTGGATGGCGCGATCCCTAGGGACTCGCGGTACTTGGCGACGGTTCGACGGGCGACCTGAATGCCTTGTGCCTCCAGTAAACCAGCGATCTTGCTGTCACTCAACGGCTTTTTCTGATTTTCAGCGGCAACCAGTTTTTTGATGATCGCGCGGATCGCCGTGGACGAGCATTCACCGCCTTCAGAGGTGCTGACGTGGCTGGAGAAAAAGTATTTCAGCTCATAAATACCCCGTGGGGTATGCATGAATTTCTGCGTGGTCACCCGGGAAATCGTCGATTCATGCATGCCGACGGCTTCGGCGATGTCGTGCAGCACGAGAGGCTTCATGGCCTCGTCGCCGTACTCCAGAAAACCGCGCTGGTGTTCGACGATCTGGGTTGCGACTTTCATCAGGGTTTCGTTGCGGCTTTGCAGGCTCTTGATGAACCACCGCGCTTCCTGCAACTGGTTGCGCATGAAGGTGTTATCGGCGCTGGTGTCGGCGCGGCGCACAAAACCTGCGTATTGCGGGTTGACCCGCAGGCGCGGTACCGACTCCTGGTTCAGCTCCACCAGCCAACGTTCGTTGTCCTTGCGCACGATGACGTCGGGCACTACGTATTCGGCTTCGCTGGATTCGATCTGCGAGCCTGGGCGCGGGTTGAGGCTTTGCACTAGCTCGATGACCTGGCGCAAGTCATCTTCCTTGAGCTTCATACGGCGCATCAGTTGGCTGTAGTCGCGACTGCCCAGCAGGTCGATGTAGTCACTGACCAGGCGTTGCGCTTCGGTGAGCCATGGGGTCTTGGCCGGCAATTGGCGCAGTTGCAGCAACAGGCACTCGCTGAGTGTGCGGGCACCAATGCCGGCGGGCTCGAATTGCTGGATGCGGTGCAGGACGGCTTCGATTTCGTCCAGTTCGATATCCAGTTCCGGGTCGAAGGCCTCAAGGATCTCCTCGAGGGTTTCGTCCAGGTAGCCCTGGTTGTTGATGCAGTCGATCAGGGTGACCGCGATCAGGCGATCGGTATCGGACATCGGCGCCAGGTTCAGTTGCCACAACAGGTGGCTCTGCAGGCTCTCGCCCACCGACGTACGGGTGGTGAAGTCCCACTCGTCATCATCGTTGCTCGGCAGGCTGCTGGCGCTGGTCTGGTAGACGTCTTCCCACGCGGTGTCCACGGGAAGCTCGTTGGGAATGCGTTCGTTCCAGTCGCCTTCCTCCAGGTTGTCCACCGTCGGGGCGGTTTCCTGATAGGAGGGTTCCTGCACGTCGGGATTGGGTTTTTGCTCGATGTTGTCGGCCAGCGGGTCTGCATTATCGAAGTCGTCGCCTTCTTCCTGGCGTTCGAGCATCGGATTGGACTCCAGGGCCTCCTGGATTTCCTGTTGCAGGTCCAGGGTCGACAATTGGAGCAGGCGGATGGCCTGTTGCAGCTGCGGTGTCATCGTCAGCTGCTGGCCCATTCTCAGGACTAGCGATGGTTTCATGGCAGGGGCTTAACACCTTATTCGCCGGCGCAATGCGCCATCCACGACAGGGCGCGTGAGCGCCAAACATAAGCAAATTATATGCCTGATCTCGGGGCCTTTGCCTAGAGCGCGGTAACAATAAAAAAACCGAGGTTTCCATTGACTCCCGCGCGCTCCAGGGAAAAGCGCGATACCCCTGTGTTTACAGGCGGAACTCGTGACCCAGGTACACTTCCTTCACCAGCTCGTTAGCCAGGATAGTCTCGGCATCGCCTTCGGCAATCAGCTGACCATCGTTGACGATATACGCTGTTTCGCAGATATCGAGGGTTTCGCGCACGTTGTGGTCGGTGATCAGCACGCCAATGCCCTTGGCCTTGAGGTGATGGATGATCTGCTTGATGTCACCCACCGAAATCGGGTCGACACCGGCAAAGGGTTCATCCAGCAGGATGAATTTCGGCGCGGTCGCCAGGGCGCGGGCGATTTCCACGCGGCGGCGCTCACCACCGGACAGGCTCATGCCGAGGTTGTCGCGAATATGGTTGATGTGGAATTCCTGCAGCAGGCTTTCCAGCTCCTGGCGGCGGCCATCGCGATCGAGTTCCTTGCGGGTCTCGAGAATCGCCATGATGTTATCGGCTACCGACAGTTTGCGGAAGATCGACGCTTCCTGGGGAAGATAGCCAATACCTGCCCGTGCACGACCGTGCATGGGTTGATGGCTGACATCCAGGTCGTCGATCAATACACGACCCTGGTCTGCCTGGACCAGCCCGACGATCATATAGAAGCAAGTGGTTTTGCCGGCACCGTTGGGGCCGAGCAAACCGACGATCTGGCCGCTGTCGATCGACAGGCTGACGTCGCGTACCACCTGGCGGCTTTTATAGGCCTTGGCCAGATGCTGGGCTTTCAGGGTTGCCATTACTCGGCCTTCTTCTTCGGCTGGATAACCATGTCGATGCGCGGGCGCGGTGCAGTGACCTTGGAGCCGTTGGCGCGACCGGCGTTGGCGATCTGCTTGACGGTGTCATAGGTGATCTTTTCACCTTCGGTCGAGTTGCCGTCTGGGCTCAGTACCTTGGCCTGGTCGATCAACACGATACGATTCTGCTGGGCGTGATACTGGATAGTCTTGCCGTAGCCTTTCATCGGGCCGGTGTCGGTAGCGGACTGCTTCTGCTCGAAATAAGCCAGGTTGCCCACCGACGTCACCACGTCAATGTCGCCTGTCTGGGTGCGCGTCAGAGTCACCGTGTTGCCGGTGATCTTCATCGAGCCCTGGGTGATGATCACGCCGCCTGTATAGGTGGCAACACCTTTCTTGTCATCGAGCTGTGCATCGTCAGCCGAAATATGGATCGGTTGCTGGCTATCGTTCGGCAGAGCCCAGGCGCTCACGCTTCCCAGTGCTGCGCCCAGACCGAGCAAAATAGGGAGGGTTTTAACGAGCCTCATACTGTCCTCTTACGTTCGATAGCAGGTGTATCCTGCTTTCTTTCAAATACGCTTTCATTCCCTTGCCAGTCGATACACCGCCAGCGCCGTCGATTCTAACGTCTTGCTCGGTCTGCGCATATTGCTTCTGTGGGAATACGGTCATGCGACTGCTGGTAATGATGGTGTCGCGGTTCTGCGCGTCTGTACGTGCGACGCGAACCGAGTCGATCAGTTCAACTTCGGTGCCATCCGGGTTGACCTCGCCACGCTTGCTGGTGACGTGCCAGGGAAATTCGGTGCCGCGATACAGGTTCAGGTCCGGATTGGTCAGCAGGCTGACTTCGGAAGCCTTCAAGTGCTCGACCTTGTCCGATGTCATCTCATACTGCACCTTGCCGTCAGGCAGGTACTGAATGCTGTAGGCATTGGTGGCGTAATAGTCGATAAGACCTTCGTCAACCTGCGCAACAGGCTTGTCGAGGAAGCGCTCCGGGCTGATATTCCAGTAGCCCACCGCCAGGAGCAGCGCGGCGATGACCCCGAATAACAGGAAGTTGCGAATCTTTTTGCTCAGCATATAACGCTCTATAGGTAGGCGGCGTGGGCCGCTTCAAGGCTGCCCTGGGCACGCAGGATCAACTCGCAGAACTCGCGGGCGGCACCTTCGCCGCCACGGGCGGTGGTGATGCCATGGGCGTGTTCGCGGACAAACGCCGCGGCATTCGCGACGGCCATGCCCAGGCCCACCCGGCGAATCACCGGCAGGTCTGGCAGGTCGTCGCCCAGATAGGCGACCTGTTCATAGCTTAGGTTGAGTTGGCCAAGAAGCTCGTCCAGCACCACCAGTTTATCCTCGCGGCCCTGATACAGGTGAGGAATACCGAGGTTTTGTGCGCGGCGTTCCACAACCGGTGTTTTTCGACCGCTGATAATTGCGGTTTGCACGCCCGCTGCCATCAGCATTTTGATGCCTTGGCCATCGAGGGTGTTGAAGGTCTTGAATTCGCTGCCGTCTTCGAGGAAGTACAGGCGGCCATCCGTCAGCACGCCGTCAACGTCGAAAATCGCCAGTTTGATGTTTTTACCGCGTTGCATCAGGTCGCTGATCATTTACATCACTCCTGCGCGCAGCAAGTCGCCTAGGTTTAGGGCCCCGATCGGCCGATCATCGTGGTCGACCACGATCAGTGCGCCTATCCGGTGGTCTTCCATGATTTTCAACGCTTCAGCCGCGAGCATTTCGGCGCGGGCGGTCTTGCCGTGAGGGGTCATCACGGCGTCGATGGTCGCGGTATGGATATCAATGGTGCGGTCAAGGGTACGACGCAGGTCGCCGTCGGTGAATATCCCGGCCAGCCGGCCATCGGTTTCGACGATGGCGGTCATGCCCAAGCCCTTGCGGGTCATTTCCATCAGCGCATCCCGAAGCAGAGTGCCGCGTGGAACGCTCGGCAGCTCGGCGCCGCGATGCATGACATTTTCCACTTTCAGCAGCAGGCGACGGCCCAGTGCGCCACCCGGATGTGAAAATGCGAAGTCCTCGGCCGTAAACCCGCGAGCCTCCAGCAATGCCACCGCCAGGGCATCGCCCATTACCAGCGCGGCGGTGGTGGAGGAGGTGGGCGCCAGATTCAGTGGGCAGGCTTCGTGGGTCACGTGCACGTTCAGGTTGACGTCGGCAGCCTTGGCCAACGTTGACTCAGGGTTACCTGTGAGGCTGATCATCTGGATGCCCAGGCGCTTGATCAGCGGCAACAGGGTCACGATTTCGTTGGTGGTGCCGGAGTTGGACAGCGCCAAAATCACGTCATCCTTGGTGATCATGCCCATGTCGCCGTGGCTGGCTTCGGCCGGGTGCACGAAAAACGCAGTGGTCCCCGTGCTCGCCAAGGTCGCCGCGATCTTGTTGCCAATGTGGCCGGACTTGCCCATGCCGACCACCACAACGCGGCCCTTGCTGGCCAGAATCATCTCGCAGGCGCGCACGAAATCCGCGTCGATATGCGCCAGCAAGCCCTCTACGGCTTCAAGCTCAAGGCGTATGGTGCGTTGTGCGGATTGAATAAGGTCGCTGGATTGGCTCATGTCTGAAATCGTATAGCCTGACGAAAAGTCGGCGATTATAGCGGTAATGATCGATTCCCTCACGCAAGTTCGTCAGGCTTTGTGCGCGGGATAACTGAAAACCACCGTGGGCAACATAGCAAGCAACGTTTTTTCCCTGTCTCAAATCTGAACCAGCGCTGTTCCGGCCTTGGGCGCTCTGTACCAGCAGTGATATAGTTCGCCGCCAGTTCGGTCCGCCCAACCCATGTGCTCAACTATTGCGCATCTGTTGAAAACCAAAGTCGCACACATGGTGTCTGAGTGAAAGGCTGCATCCCAAGGAGATTAGATGAGTGCCGATAACGCCTACGCGGTCGAGCTGAAGGGTCTTACCTTCAAGCGCGGGACGCGCAGCATCTTCAATAACGTCGATATTCGCATTCCTCGCGGCAAGGTCACGGGCATCATGGGGCCTTCCGGTTGCGGCAAGACCACCCTGTTGCGCCTGATGGGCATGCAATTGCGCCCCAGTGCCGGGGAAGTGTGGGTCAACGGCCAGAACCTGCCGACGCTGTCACGCAGCGATCTGTTCGATGCGCGCAAGCATATGGGCGTGCTATTCCAGAGCGGCGCGCTGTTTACCGACCTCGATGTGTTCGAAAACGTGGCCTTCCCGCTGCGGGTGCACACCCAGCTGTCCGATGAAATGATTCGTGACATCGTGTTGCTGAAGCTGCAGGCCGTAGGCCTTCGCGGCGCCATCGACCTGATGCCGGACGAGTTGTCCGGTGGCATGAAGCGCCGTGTCGCCCTGGCGCGGGCCATTGCCCTCGACCCACAGATCCTCATGTATGACGAGCCATTCGTGGGGCAGGACCCGATCGCCATGGGCGTGTTGGTGCGCCTGATCCGCCTGCTCAACGATGCACTGGGAATCACCAGTATCGTGGTCTCCCACGACCTGGCCGAAACCGCGAGCATTGCCGACTATCTGTATGTAGTCGGTGATGGCCAGGTGCTGGGGCAGGGTACGCCTGAAGAGTTGATGAACGCCGATAACCCGCGCATTCGCCAATTCATGACCGGCAACCCCGATGGCCCGGTGCCTTTTCACTTTCCGGCGGCGGACTACCGCTCAGATCTTCTGGGGAAGCGCTGATGCGCAAGACATCTCTTATCGAGAAGGTTCGCCTTTTCGGTCGTTCGGGCATCGACATCGTCGAAGTGCTGGGGCGTTCGACCATTTTCCTGTTTCACGCCTTGCTGGGGCGCGGCGGCATCGGCGGCGGCTTTGGCCTGCTGGTCAAGCAACTGCACTCGGTGGGGGTGATGTCCCTGGTGATCATCGTGGTCTCCGGCGTGTTCATCGGCATGGTGCTGGCCCTGCAGGGTTTCAATATCCTGTCCAGCTACGGCTCGGAGCAGGCGGTAGGGCAGATGGTGGCCCTGACCCTGTTGCGTGAGCTTGGCCCGGTGGTCACCGCCTTGTTGTTCGCTGGGCGTGCGGGCTCGGCGTTGACCGCTGAAATCGGCAATATGAAGTCCACCGAGCAGCTGTCCAGCCTGGAAATGATCGGCGTGGACCCGCTCAAGTACATCGTTGCCCCGCGCCTGTGGGCCGGCTTCATTTCCCTGCCACTGCTGGCAATGATCTTCAGCGTGGTGGGTATCTGGGGTGGTTCGTGGGTGGCGGTTGACTGGCTGGGGGTCTACGACGGCTCCTACTGGGCCAACATGCAAAACAGCGTGACCTTCACCGGTGACGTGCTCAACGGCATTATAAAGAGCATCGTCTTTGCCTTTGTGGTGACCTGGATTGCCGTATTCCAAGGCTATGACTGTGAGCCCACTTCAGAGGGGATCAGCCGTGCCACCACCAAGACCGTTGTGTACGCCTCGTTGGCGGTACTGGGCCTTGACTTCATTTTGACCGCCTTGATGTTTGGAGATTTCTGATGCAAAACCGCACTGTGGAAATCGGTGTCGGCCTTTTCTTGCTGGCTGGCATCCTGGCTTTACTG
Source organism: Pseudomonas sp. CFSAN084952 (assembly GCF_009648855.1). Classification (NCBI taxonomy): domain Bacteria; kingdom Pseudomonadati; phylum Pseudomonadota; class Gammaproteobacteria; order Pseudomonadales; family Pseudomonadaceae; genus Pseudomonas; species Pseudomonas sp. CFSAN084952. The sequence goes on from NZ_CP045767.1 coordinate 273,735, forward strand.
TTGTTGGCCCTGCGAGTCAGCGGCCTGTCGGCCAGCCCTACCGCCGATACCTATAAACTTTACGCGTACTTCGACAATATCGCCGGTTTGACGGTCAGATCCAAAGTGACCATGGCCGGTGTCACCATCGGCAAAGTCACGGCAATCGATCTGGATCGCGACAGCTTTACCGGTCGGGTGACGATGCAACTGGACAAGAAGGTAGATAATCTGCCAACTGACTCCACGGCATCTATCCTCACTGCGGGTTTGCTGGGCGAGAAGTACATCGGGGTCAGCGTGGGCGGGGAAACAGCCCTGCTCAAGGATGGTTCGACCATCCACGACACACAGTCGTCGCTGGTGCTTGAAGACCTGATCGGAAAATTTTTGCTCAATACGGTCAATAAAGACGCCAAATGAGGAATCTGTTCATGATCTCTACCTTGCGACGTGGCCTGCTGGTACTGCTTGCAGCATTGCCGATGATGGCCAACGCGGCAGGTTCTGCCCACGATTTGGTGCAGGACACCACCAGCAAAATGCTGGCTGACCTCAAGGCTAATAAAGAACAGTACAAGCAAGACCCTTCCAAGTTCTACAACGCGCTCAACACGATCGTTGGCCCTGTGGTCGATGCTGAAGGCATCTCCAAAAGCATCATGACGGTCAAGTATTCGCGCAAGGCTACGCCTGCGCAGATGCAGACGTTCCAGGAAAACTTCAAGAAGGGTCTGTTCCAGTTCTACGGCAACGCTCTGCTGGAATACAACAACCAGGGCATTATCGTTGATGCGCCCAAGGACGAGTCGGGCGACCGTGCTGAAGTCGGGATGAAAGTCTCCGGCAGCAATGGCGCCGTGTACCCTGTGTCCTACACCCTGACGAAGATCAACGGTGAGTGGAAACTGCGCAACGTGATCATCAACGGTATCAACATCGGCAAGCTGTTCCGTGATCAGTTCGCCGACGCGATGCAGCGCAATGGCAACGATCTGGACAAGACCATCAACGGTTGGGCCGGTGAAGTGGCCAAGGCCAAGGAAGAAACCGACAAAGCTGCCGGGAAGCCTGCGCAATGACCGAGTCGGCTGTTCGTATCGGCGACGCCGGCGAGCTGTTCCTCAGCGGCGTGCTGGATTACCGCACCGGGCCTGACCTGCGCAAGCAGGGCCAGGCGTTAATCAAGGCCAGCAAAGCGCCAGAGCTGGTGCTTGATTGCTCGGCGGTGACCAAGTCCAGCAGCGTCGGCCTGTCGTTGTTGCTGTGCTTCATGCGTGATGCCGAGGCGGCGAAAAAACCGGTCAGTATCCGTGCGTTGCCGGAAGACATGCGCGAAATTGCCGAAGTTTCCGGTTTGACCGAGCTACTGGCGCATCCTTAATACACATTGTTAAAGAAGCCCCCCGTCAGAGTCCTGCTATGCGGGGTTCGCAGGCGCGGGGCTTTTTTGTATGATGTGCGACCCGTGCGCACTGGGCGCCGATAGAGGTTGAGCATGCAGGCCCTAGAAGTTAAGAGCTTCCTTGAAGGAAAGCTGCCTGAAACGACTGTAGAAGTCGAAGGCGAAGGCTGCAATTTCCAGCTGAACGTGATTAGCGATGAACTGGCGGCATTGAGCCCGGTCAAGCGTCAGCAGCAGATCTATGCCCATTTGAACCCATGGATCACCGATGGCAGCATCCATGCGGTCACTATGAAATTTTTCAGCCGCGCGGCCTGGGCCGAGCGCACCTGAGCCCCCAAGGCGTCGAGATTCTTATGGATAAATTGATTATTACCGGCGGTGCCCGCCTTGATGGCGAGATTCGCATTTCCGGTGCGAAAAACTCCGCCTTGCCGATCCTGGCAGCGACCCTGCTGTGCGATGGCCCGGTGACTGTGGCCAACCTGCCGCACCTGCACGACATCACCACCATGATCGAGCTGTTCGGTCGCATGGGCATTGAGCCGGTGATCGACGAGAAACTGGCTGTCGAAATTGACCCACGTACCATCAAGACCCTGATTGCCCCGTACGAACTGGTGAAAACCATGCGTGCGTCGATCCTGGTGCTGGGCCCGATGGTTGCCCGTTTCGGCGAAGCCGAAGTAGCCTTGCCTGGCGGTTGCGCCATTGGTTCGCGTCCGGTCGACCTGCACATCCGTGGCCTTGAGGCCATGGGCGCAGTCATCGACGTCGAAGGCGGCTACATCAAAGCCAAGGCGCCGGAAGGCGGCCTGCGCGGCGCGAACTTCTTCTTTGATACCGTCAGCGTCACCGGTACCGAGAACATCATGATGGCCGCTGCCCTGGCCAACGGTCGCAGCGTGTTGCAGAACGCCGCACGCGAGCCGGAAGTGGTCGACCTGGCCAACTTCCTCAACGCCATGGGCGCCAAAGTTTCCGGCGCTGGCACTGACACCATCACTATTGATGGTGTAGAGCGTCTGCACACCGCCACCTACAAAGTCATGCCTGACCGCATCGAGACCGGTACCTACCTGGTTGCCGCTGCCGTGACCGGTGGCCGTGTGAAGGTCAAGGACACCGATCCGACCATCCTGGAAGCCGTCCTGGAAAAACTCAAGGAAGCCGGCGCAGAGATCACCACCGGCGAAGACTGGATCGAGCTGAACATGCACGGCAAGCGGCCAAAAGCCGTCAACGTGCGTACCGCTCCGTACCCGGCGTTCCCGACCGACATGCAAGCGCAGTTCATCTCCTTGAACGCGATTGCCGAAGGCACCGGTGCTGTGATCGAGACCATCTTCGAAAACCGCTTCATGCACGTGTATGAACTGCACCGCATGGGCGCCAAGATCCAGGTCGAAGGCAACACCGCCATCGTCACCGGGATCGACAAGCTCAAGGGCGCGCCAGTAATGGCAACCGACCTGCGTGCCTCGGCCAGCCTGGTAATCTCGGCACTGTGCGCCGAAGGTGACACCCTGATCGACCGCATCTACCACATAGACCGTGGTTACGAGTGCATCGAAGAGAAACTGCAGATGCTCGGCGCGAAGATTCGCCGCGTACCGGGCTAGTCCCTGTTTGTGGCGAGGGAGCTTGCTCCCGCTGGACTGCGTAGCAGTCCCGCTCTTCGAGGGCCGCTTCGCGTCCCAGCGGGAGCAAGCTCCCTCGCCACAGTTTGTTGTTGACTGGTTTGTTTCAAATCGAGGCTGTCATGGCCTCGATCTGTGTCTGGCGCCGTTTGCGACCGGACAGCAATAGCCTGATGAAGGACTGACATTTCCCATGTTGACCATCGCACTGTCCAAGGGCCGCATCCTTGACGACACGTTGCCGCTTCTGGCTGAAGCGGGCATCGTGCCGACCGAGAATCCGGACAAGAGCCGCAAGCTGATCATCCCCACGACCCAGGACGACGTGCGCCTGCTGATCGTGCGGGCTACCGACGTGCCGACCTACGTTGAACATGGCGCCGCCGACCTGGGTGTTGCCGGCAAGGACGTGCTGATGGAATACGGTGGCCAGGGCCTGTACGAGCCTCTGGACCTGCGCATCGCCCTGTGCAAGCTGATGACCGCTGGCCGCGTGGGTGATGTCGAGCCCAAGGGCCGCCTGCGGGTCGCCACCAAGTTCGTCAACGTTGCCAAGCGCTATTACGCCGAACAAGGCCGTCAGGTCGATATCATCAAGCTCTACGGCTCCATGGAGCTGGCACCGCTGATCGGGCTGGCCGACAAGATCATCGACGTGGTCGACACCGGCAACACCCTGCGTGCCAACGGTTTGGAGCCCCAGGATTTTATCGCTGACATCAGCTCCCGCCTGATCGTCAACAAAGCATCGATGAAGATGCAGCACGCCCGTATTCAGGCGTTGATCGACACCCTGCGCAAGGCAGTGGAGTCTCGACACCGCGGTTGACTCACCCGCGTAGCTGAAGAGCTGCGCCCGTCTATCCGCCTCATAGCCAGAATTCTCAGGTGCCCAAGCGGAAACGACTGCTAGTTTAGGGCGCCTGAGTTTTTGCCAATTCTATTGAGGCCCTCGCTATGACCACGTCCACTGCAATTGCCCGACTCAACGCTGCCGACCCGGATTTCGCCCATCATCTGGATCATCTGCTGAGCTGGGAAAGCGTGTCTGACGACTCGGTCAACCAGCGGGTGCTCGACATCATCAAGGCCGTGCGTGAGCGCGGTGATGCTGCGCTGGTGGATTTCACCCGCCAGTTCGACGGCCTGGACGTGCAGTCCATGGCTGACCTGATCCTGCCGCGTGAACGCCTGGAGCTGGCGCTGACGCGCATCACCGCACCGCAGCGCGAAGCCCTCGAAGTCGCTGCGGCGCGGGTACGCAGCTATCACGAAAAACAGAAGCAGGACTCCTGGAGCTACACCGAGGCCGACGGCACTGTGCTGGGCCAGAAGGTCACGCCACTGGACCGCGCCGGCCTGTACGTGCCGGGCGGTAAGGCGTCGTATCCATCGTCGGTGTTGATGAATGCGATCCCGGCCAAAGTCGCCGGCGTGACCGAAGTGGTCATGGTGGTGCCGACCCCCCGTGGCGAGATCAACGAGCTGGTGCTGGCTGCCGCCTGCATCGCCGGTGTCGACCGGGTATTCACCATTGGTGGCGCCCAGGCCGTTGCAGCGCTGGCCTATGGCACCGAAAGCGTGCCGAAGGTCGATAAAGTGGTCGGTCCCGGCAATATCTACGTCGCCACCGCCAAACGCCATGTGTTTGGCCAGGTCGGTATCGACATGATCGCCGGGCCCTCGGAAATCCTCGTGGTGTGTGACGGCCAGACCGACCCGGACTGGATCGCCATGGACCTGTTCTCCCAGGCGGAGCACGATGAAGACGCCCAGGCGATCCTGGTCAGCCCCGATGCCGAGTTCCTCGACAAGGTCGCCGCCAGCATCAATAAGCTGCTGCCGACCATGGAGCGTGCCGAGATCATCGAGAAGTCGATCAACGGCCGTGGTGCGCTGATTCGGGTGCGTGACATGGAGCAGGCCATTGAAGTGGCCAATCGCATCGCACCGGAGCACCTTGAGCTGTCCGTAGCGGACCCACAGGCCTGGTTGCCATCGATCCGTCACGCTGGGGCGATCTTCATGGGCCGTCACACCAGCGAAGCCCTGGGCGACTATTGCGCCGGCCCCAATCACGTGTTGCCCACCTCCGGCACTGCGCGTTTCTCGTCGCCGCTGGGGGTGTACGACTTCCAGAAGCGCTCGTCGATTATCTTCTGCTCGCCACAAGGCGCTTCCGAGCTGGGCAAGACCGCCTCGGTGCTGGCCCGTGGTGAATCCCTCAGCGCGCACGCACGCAGCGCTGAATACCGCATCGTCAAGGGAGCGTAAGGCATGAGCAAATTCTGGAGCCCTTTCGTCAAGGACCTGGTGCCTTACGTACCCGGTGAGCAACCGAAGCTGACCAAACTGGTCAAGCTCAACACCAACGAAAACCCCTACGGCCCATCGCCCAAGGCGCTGGCGGCAATGCAGGCCGAGTTGAACGACAACTTGCGCCTGTACCCGGACCCCAACAGCGACCTGCTCAAGCAGGCCGTGGCCAGGTATTACGGGATCGATGCCGGCAAGGTGTTCCTCGGCAACGGTTCTGACGAAGTCTTGGCGCACATCTTCCATGGCCTGTTCCAGCACGATCTGCCGCTGCTGTTCCCGGATATCAGCTACAGCTTCTACCCGGTGTACTGCGGCCTGTACGGCATTACGTTCGACGCGGTGTCACTGGACGAACAGTTCCAGATTCGGGCCGCTGACTATGCCAGGCCCAACGGCGGGATCATCTTCCCCAACCCTAACGCGCCCACCGGCTGCGTACTGGCGCTGGACGCGGTGGAGCAGATCCTCAAGGCCAGCCCGGATTCGGTGGTGGTGGTCGATGAAGCCTATATCGACTTCGGCGGCGAAACTGCCATCAGCCTGGTCGACCGTTACCCGAACCTGCTGGTGACCCAGACCCTGTCCAAATCGCGCTCACTGGCCGGTTTGCGTGTGGGCCTGGCTGTGGGCCACCCAGACCTGATCGAGGCGCTAGAGCGGGTCAAGAACAGCTTCAACTCCTACCCGTTGGATCGGTTGGCGATTGTTGGCGCGGCGGCCGCGTTTGACGACCGTGAATACTTTGAGAAAACCTGCCAGTGGGTGATCGACAGCCGCAACCAGGTCGTCGCGCAATTGGAAGCTAAGGGATTCGAGGTATTGCCATCGGCAGCGAACTTCATCTTCGCCCGTCACCCGCGGCATGACGCTGCAGGGCTGGCCGCCAAGTTGCGTGAGCAAGGGGTGATCGTGCGGCACTTCAAGCAGGAGCGGATTGCCCAGTTCCTGCGGATCAGCATCGGGACGCCGGAGCAGAACCAGGCGCTGATCGACGGGCTCGGTGAGCTCTAACAGACGCTGAAAATCAAATGTGGGAGCTGGCTTGCCTGCGATGACGGTGTAACAGTCGACCTATCTGTCGTTTGATACACCGCTATCGCAGGCAAGCCAGCTCCCACACTGATTTGCGTTTAGTCAGTTACAGCAGCGGCTCATCCGGCTTCTTGTTCTTCCAGCCATCATTGCCCGGTAGCAGCAAGTTCAAACCAATTGCCACCACCGCACACAGGGCGATGCCCTTGAGGCCGAAATCATCCGGGCCGGTGCCGGTACCCACCAGCACACCGCCAATCCCGAACACCAACGTTACCGACACAATCACCAGGTTGCGCGCCTCGCCCAGGTCGATCTTGTGGCGAATCAGCGTGTTCATCCCCACCGCGGCAATCGAGCCGAACAGCAGGCACAGAATCCCGCCCATCACCGGCACCGGGATGCTCTGCAGCAGCGCGCCGAACTTGCCGATGAACGCCAGGCTGATGGCAAACACTGCCGCCCAGGTCATGATTTTCGGGTTGTAGTTCTTGGTCAGCATCACGGCGCCGGTCACTTCGGCGTAGGTGGTGTTCGGCGGGCCGCCAAACATGCCGGCAGCCGTGGTGGCGATACCGTCACCCAGCAGCGTGCGATGCAGGCCAGGCTTTTTCAGGTAATCGCGGCCGGTCACGCTGCTTACCGCAATCACACCCCCGATATGCTCGATCGCCGGGGCCAGTGCTACCGGGACGATAAACAGGATCGCCTGCCAGTTGAACTCCGGCGCGGTGAAGTGGGGCAGGGCGAACCAGGGGGCGGCGGCGATTTTCGCCGTGTCGACCACACCAAAGTAGAACGACATGGCAAAACCCACCAGCACGCCGGAAATGATCGGCACCAGGCGGAAAATGCCCTTGCCGAACACCGCCACGATCAAAGTGGTAAGCAGCGCTGGCATCGAGATCAGCATCGCCGTCTGATAGTGGATCAGCTCTGCACCGTCGCCAGACTTGCCCATGGCCATGTTGGCGGCAATCGGCGCCATGGCCAGGCCGATCGAGATAATCACTGGGCCAATCACCACGGGCGGCAGCAGCCGGTCGATAAAACCGGTGCCCTTGACCTTCACGGCCAGTCCCAGGAACGTATAGACGAAACCCGCCGCCATCACGCCGCCCATGGTCGCCGCCAGGCCGAACTGGCCCTTGGCGAGAATGATCGGGGTGATGAACGCGAAGCTCGATGCCAAAAATACCGGCACCTGCCGCCCTGTCACCACCTGGAACAACAACGTGCCCAGGCCTGCGGTAAACAGCGCGACGTTTGGATCAAGACCTGTGATCAGCGGCATCAACACCAACGCGCCAAATGCTACGAAGAGCATTTGTGCGCCAGACAGGATCTGGCGCCAAAGCGGGTCGTTGAATTCATCCTGCATGCTCACGCGTCCTTCTGCTTGGTGCCGAAGATCTTGTCACCGGCATCGCCCAGGCCCGGGATAATGTAGCCGTGTTCATTCAGGCGCTCATCGATGGATGCGGTGTAGATCTGTACATCCGGATGGGCCTTCTCGACGGCGGCGATGCCTTCTGGCGCGGCCACCAGCACCATGGCGCGGATGTCCCGGCAACCGGCTTTTTTCAGCAAGTCGATGGTGGCGACCATGGAACTGCCGGTGGCGAGCATCGGGTCGATGATCATGGCCAGGCGTTCGTTGATTTCCGGGACGAGTTTTTCCAGGTAGGTGTGGGCCTGCAGTGTTTCTTCATTGCGGGCTACGCCCACGGCGCTGACCTTGGCGCCCGGGATCAGGCTGAGTACACCTTCGAGCATACCGATACCGGCACGCAGGATAGGGACGACGGTAATTTTCTTACCGGCGATTTTCTCCACTTGTACGGGACCAGCCCAACCGGGGATCTCGTAGGTTTCCAGGGGCAAATCCTTGGTGGCTTCGTAAGTGAGCAACGCTCCGACTTCCTGAGCAAGCTCACGGAAGTTCTTCGTGCTAATGTCGGCACGGCGCATAAGGCCGAGTTTGTGTCGGATCAGCGGGTGGCGGATCTCGCGAGTGGGCATAGGAAAGGCTCCGGCGGCGGGCAAAAAAACCGGCCTAGATTAATCTATCCGAGGGTGTTGTCCTATAGACATCAAGTACGTTAGTCCATAAAGGCTTGATTGGAGCGCACGAGAAGCGTACCTTCGCCCGCTTTTCTTGCCACAGCACCCCCTTGGAGAGCGCCATGTCTGCTGATCTCGAGCATATCCGTCAAATCATGCACGAGGCTGACTGCCTGTACACCGAAGCGCAAGTCGAAGCAGCGATCGCCAAGGTTGGCGCGCACATCACCCGCGAAATGGCCGACACCAACCCGGTGGTCTTCTGCGTGATGAACGGTGGCCTGATCTTCGCCGGTAAATTGCTGACTCACCTGCAGTTCCCGCTGGAAGCCTCTTACCTGCACGCCACCCGCTATCGCAATGAGACCAGCGGCGGCGACTTGTTCTGGAAGGCCAAGCCGGAAGTGTCGTTCATCGACCGCGATGTGTTGATCATCGATGACATTCTCGATGAAGGTCACACCCTGGGCGCTATCATCGATTTCTGCAAACATGCCGGCGCACGCAAAGTGCACACCGCCGTGCTGATCGACAAAGACCACGACCGCAAGGCGCGCCCAGAGCTGAAAGCCGACTTTGTCGGGTTGCCGTGCGTCGACCGTTATATCTTCGGGTATGGCATGGACTACAAGGGCTACTGGCGTAATGCCAATGGCATCTACGCCGTTAAAGGAATGTAATCGATGGCCCGCTTTCTTGATCAGACGCTGTTTGCCGAGTTGGCCGAGAAAGCGGCCGCCAATCCCCGTGGTCGTCAAAACGTTAACTTCCATGAGATGCAAGAGCCTTGTCATCGCATGGCCGTCGGTTTGCAGCCCAGCACCTATGTACAGCCTCACCGTCACCTGAGTGCCGATAAGGCGGAGACGTTGCTGGTGCTCAAAGGGCGTCTGGGAATCCTGATTTTCAGCGAGACGGGGGAAGTGTTGAGCACGCGTGTGTTGGAAGCGGGCGGGGAATGCCAGGGCGTCGACCTGTCGCCCGGCGTGTTCCATGGCCTGGTAGTGCTTGAGCCGGACAGCGTGATGTTTGAGTGCAAGGCTGGCCCTTACCGCGCTGTGGGTGAGGGTGAGCTGGCCGACTGGGCTCCCCGTGAAGGCGAGGCAGGTATGGCTGAGTATCATCGCTGGATGCTTGCCCAGTTCGACTGAGCAAGCCCCGTCCCACATTGCTTTCTCACCGCTTTCGAAGCCGGCGTCGCGCAGGTAGACTTCAAGCCCCGTGTAAATGTCTGCAGGCTGGAGTCGGTAATGCGTAAAGATAAGAAACAGGTGATTGGCGACGAAATCGGTGACGACCAGATCAAGTTGTTCCTGGACTTCGAGCCGGTTGATGCGACGTCGCCGTCCCTGCACAAACTGATCAAGGCCTATCGCGGCCTGCGTATCGACGACTTCGAGCGTTTCCTGGGCTTTTTCAAAGAAGCAGGCCTGGACCTGGACGGCAAGGACGAGCATGGCCAGACCTTCGTCGACCTGATCAAAGACCAGCGCAACGCCGCCGAATACATCGAGCTGATCGACAACGCCCGCGGCTGATTATCCGAGCCACAAAAAAACGCCCCGGCCTCATGAGAGGCCGGGGCGTTTCGCGCTCGTTCCCACGCTCTGCGTGGGAATGCATTCTGTGACGCTCTGCGTCACGACCTCACGCGTAGCTTTCAGCCTCGTTGCTTTGCTCCACCAGCTCCAGGCTGATGTTGTTCTGCGTGTTGAGCTTGCGATACAGCTCGGCGTCCGTCTCCAGCACTTTCTCGCGTGCCGGGAAGATCTCATGCAGCTTGGTAGCCCACTCACCGGCGGCTTTCTCCGGGAAGCAGCGCTCGATCAGCTCCAGCATGATCGAGACCGTGACCGAAGCACCAGGAGACGCGCCCAGCAGTGCCGCAAGCGAACCGTCCTTGGCCGCGACCAGTTCGGTGCCGAACTGCAGCACGCCGCCTTTCTTCGGGTCTTTCTTGATGATCTGCACGCGCTGGCCGGCCACTTCCAGGCGCCAGTCTTCGGCTTTCGCCTCCGGGTAGAAGCGACGCAGGGATTCCAGGCGCTGTTCCATGGACTGGCGCACTTCGCTGACCAGGTACTTGGTCAGGTCCATGTTGTCGCGGGCCACGGCCAGCATCGGGCCGATGTTGCCGGCGCGAATCGACATCGGCAGGTCAAGGAACGAGCCGTGCTTGAGGAACTTGGTGGTGAAACCAGCGTATGGCCCGAACAGCAGGGATTTCTTGCCATCCACCACGCGGGTGTCCAGGTGCGGCACGGACATCGGCGGCGAGCCCACGGCAGCCTGGCTGTAGACCTTGGCCTGGTGCTGCTTGACCACTTCCGGGTTGTCGCAACGCAGCCACTGGCCGCTCACCGGGAAGCCGCCGAAGCCTTTGCTCTCTTCGATGCCCGAGGCCTGCAGCAACGGCAGCGCCGCACCGCCAGCGCCGAGGAACACGAACTTGGCATCGACGTCGCGGCTGTTACCGCTGTTGACGTCCTTGATGCTCACGGTCCAGCCTGCGCCGTTGCGCTTGAGGCCGGTTACGCGCTTGCAGTACTTGACCTGGGCGTCTGGCGAACTGGTCAGGTGGCTGAGCAGCTGATTGGTCAGGGCGCCAAAGTTGACGTCGGTGCCGTTCATCACGCGGGTGGCGGCGATTTTTTCGTCGAGCGGGCGGCCCGGCATCATCAACGGCATCCACTCGGCCATTTCGCTGCGGTCTTCGGTGTAGTGCATGTCCGAAAACGCGTGGTGCTGGCTGAGGGTCTCAAAGCGCTTCTTGAGGAAGGACACGCCTTTGTCGCCCTGCACGAAGCTCAGGTGCGGCACCGGGCTGATGAACGACTTGGACGAGCCAAAGGTGCCTTTCTTGGTCAGGTAAGCCCAGAACTGCTTCGACACCTCGAACTGGGTGTTGATGTGCACGGCTTTCTTGATGTCGATGGAACCATCGGCGGCCTGTGGCGTGTAGTTCAGCTCACACAGCCCGGCATGGCCGGTGCCGGCGTTGTTCCACGGGTTGGAACTCTCCGCGGCACCCGAGTCCATCAGCTCAACGACTTCCAGCGTGAGGCTGGGGTCGAGCTCTTTGAGCAGTACGGCCAGGGTGGCACTCATGATGCCGGCCCCTACCAGTACTACGTCGACTGCTTCGTTATGCGCCATTTAACGCGTCTCCAAAATCTGCAGCACCAAATTGACGGCATGGCTGCCAGGAGTGACGGGGCGATTCACGTGTTGCCCCAGGTTACCCATGGCCAGGATCGCCATGTCCGTTTCGCAATTCTTTGCAACTTCAGCACACGCTTCCTGCCGGGCTAATCTGCCTATGAACGCATTCATGGGCGCCTGTGGCAATTCGACTTATGGTCAAAGCGTGCGATTCGTGCAACCAATCCGTAGCGGACAGGCTCAAGCTCCGGTTTTTGAGGAAGGCTCGATCCTGTGTAATTGGGCTGACCCAGACGCTGATGGTGCTTGTACAAACGCCAAACTATTCATTTGCTCGCCACACTCTTGTGAAGTTGTGAAAACCCGTTTTTTCACGCTCTTTTGAAGACGTGAACCTCAAAAAAGGGCTGCCCCAGCCTGGCACCTGGCCCGTAAACCTCTGCCGACACGCGGCAAAACGGGCAAACAACTCAAGTGGCCGAGCGCAATGGCAGCTCTGGCAGATTCGATGAAAGACGGGGTGGTTTGCAAAGGAAACAGCAAGCACGCCAGCTTCACTCGATCTGTGTGGGCGGCTCTCTGTGGGCGATTTTGGGGGCTAATGCCTGGGCATTAACGATGCTGCGGGGCCCGATCAGGAGACGTCCTTATAATCGGGGGGAGATTGTAGCGAAGAATGCCAAGGAAATGGGCGTGTTTTATGACTTTTATTCGGGTCCCGGTCAGGAGGCCAACGCTTGCCGATGTTGTGCGCGAAAAACCTGCGGGCTGACCCGGGCGCTGGCCGGCAGTGGGCGGTGCATCCAGCCCAGGTGAGTCTCGGTCACTTCCACCCAGCCTTCACCGACGGGCGGCAGGCTGCACTGCTTGAATGCCTGGCAATGGCCTTTGGCATCGAGCAAGGCAAAGTGACGATGGCGGGTGTGTGACATGAACAGGGTCTTGAGAAGGCGCATGGCTGTGTACCTGGTGTGTTACATGCTTGAAGGTTGCCAGTGTGGCATGACACTGGGGTGACGAATTTATGCGAATTTGTAATTTGCACCGGGGCTTCAGTCGTCGTTCAGGATCGCTGGTGAGTGGCGCGCGTGCACCGTTATACTGGCGACCTGTCTGCACCTAGTCCTGGAGAAATGCGATGTTGCAACGCCTGTTGTTCGGTTTGATCACTGTGACCAGTTTGACCCTTGTCGGCTGCGCCAACAGCCCGCAACAACTCAGCCCGCAACCTAAAGTCACTGCGCCGTTGGCTGCGGTAGGCCATGGCCAGCCGGTGTCGGTGCGCGTGGTCGACGGTCGTCCGTCGCCGACCCTGGGCTCGCGTGGCGGCCTGTACCCGGAGACCGCACTGATTTCGGTGACCGGCCAGGATGTGCTGCCCAAGTTGCAGGCCCAGGCTGAAGCTGCTGTGCGTTTGTTGGGCTTTACGCCGACCAACTCGCCAGGCGTACCACAACTGACCGTGACCCTGGCCGAGCTTAAATACCAGTCGCCCAAAGACGGCCTGTATGTGACCGAGGCTTCCATCGGCGCCACCTTCAAGTCTGACGTCAGTGCCGGCACCCGCCGTTACAGTGGCCGCTACGCCGCCTCGCTCAACCAGCGTTTCGGCATGTCGCCCAACCAGGAAACCAACACCAAGCTGGTCAGCGACGTGCTCAGCGATGCCCTGACCCGCCTGTTCAAGGACCCAAGCATCGGCCAACTGCTCAGCGCGCAATAAGCCGCTCACAAAAAAACCGGGCTCATCGCTGAGCCCGGTTTTTTTATGCCTGTGGTTTTGTCATGCCGCCGTATCGACATAAAAGTCCAGCATGCTCACGCCGGTGAGCACATCCAGCTCCGGCAGATCGGCATGCTGGTGCCCGCCGAGGGCGCAATACACCAGCCAATGGCGGTCCTGAACGTTGAACGCGAGGCTGCCGATCAGCGCCTCCTGTTCATCGCTCTGGGCGATCAGATACAGCCGATCCTGGTTTTGCGCATGCAGCATGACAAGCTCCTCAAGCGTCGAAGGGCAACAGAGTGGCTTGTTAAGGTGACGTTCAGGTGACGGCGTAAATTACTGGATACATTAGCCGTCCATGGGGAAGGAGCATTAAAGGCGCAGGAGGCGACGATCGTTCAGGAGTGTATCTGGACTGATACCCGAACACTGGTTCACCGAGGTTTGCGATGGCGCTGCCCGCACTGCTCATTAATATTGTTGCCCTGTTGGTTGCCTGCTCGGGCGCCTGGGTGCTGTTCATCACCCGCCTGCATGCACAGCGTGCGATGGCCGACCTGGCCCTGCGCAGCGAAGAGCGCGCTATCGACCAGCCGATGCTGTTTCTGGATACACGCACCGAACGGGCGCATCGCCTGGCGTACCGCGTCGGTTTTGCTTGCCTTGGCTTGGCCCTGGCCATCTCCTGGCTCAGCACCCACTTCTAATTCCACTGCAAAACCAAATGTGGGAGCGGGCTTGCCCGCGAAGGCGGTGTATCAGCCGCTGAATCTTTAACTGACCCACCGCTATCGCAGGCAAGCCAGCTCCCACACTGGCCATGTACTGCCCACAGAATCAGCGCCTGCCCCATATCCCCAGTGGGCTCACATATTTGGGTTGGGTGTTTATAGAGGGATCCCAGCCTTGACTCGGTATTGGTTGCGTACCGGCGTCGCATACTGCACCACCAGATAAGGCCGGTGCTCCGCCGGGCACTCGTTCAAGCGCCGCTCCCATTCCGCCTTGGCCTTGGCCAGCTCATCGGCCGGGAATACGTCCGCCGCCTTGGGCACCTGCAATTGCGGGTCGGCGTCACTCCACTGCGCATATGCCAGGTAGTGCACCGGGAACAACCGATAGCCGCCCAGGATCTGCCGGTCCATCTCCACGGCCAGCAGCTTGGTGTCTTCGAAACGCTCGGTGATCGGCGGCGCAAAGTTCACGTGCACCCGGCCTTTATAGCCGGTAATGCCCAGGGCAATGCTCACATCATCCTCGCCCGGTGCCTTGCTGTAGGTACCGGTGGTGGCGCGGATATACAACTCGCGGGCTTTGGCGGCATCGCAAGGGTCGTACTCGTAGCTGATGGACACCGGCGTCAGGTTCAACGACTGGATGACCTCGGCAAATGGCTCGTCCTTGCGGCTGACGTGGAACATCTTGAGGATCGCCGATTCGGTACGGTCATCGCCATCCTTGGCCCGGCCTTCAGCCTGGGCAATCCAGATCGACTGGCAGTCGTTGCGGATCGAATGGTTGATGTAGGCCGACAGCAGGTTGTAAGCCGCCATCTTCTCCTTTCGCCCGGTGATCGAACGGTGCACGATGAAGCTCTTGTTCAAGCGCATCAGGTCGCTGACAAACGGCTTTTGCAGCAGGTTGTCGCCGATGGCGATGCGCGGCGTCGGCAGGCCGGCGTGGTACACGGCGTAGTTGACGAAGGCCGGATCCATCACGATGTCGCGGTGGTTGGCCAGGAACAGGTAGGCGGTGCCGGATTTCAGTTGCTCGACGCCGGTATAGGTCACGCCGTCGGTCGCCCGGTCAATGGTGTGGTCAACGTAGTACTCGACCTTGTCCTGCAGCGTGGCCACGGTGGTGACGCCAGCGAACTCACGGCGCAGTTTGCGCGCGATCATTGGCTTGAGCAGCCAGCCCAGGGCGCCTGCAAAGCGCGGGAAGCGGAAGTGGGTCAGGATGTCCAGAAAGGCCTTGTCACTGAACAGGCGCGCCAGCACTGCCGGGACTTCGCTGTCGTTGTAAGGTCGGATGGTATCGAATTCGCCCATCATGCTCTCTTGTTAGAAACGGCTAGGGTAAGTAAAAGGAAATGTCAGGGTGCGGTCCGAATAAGGGGCCGGCCAAGAATAGCCCTGTAAATAGACCGGCGATTATACGCACAAGTCACCTGGGAGACTGCGATGCTCGAAACTGCGCTGTACGATTGTCCTTATTGTGGCGAAGGGGTCGAGACAACGGTGGATTTGTCCGGTGGTGACCAGACCTATATAGAAGACTGCCAAGTGTGTTGCCGGCCGATCACATTCGACCTGCAAGTTCATGGTGAAGAGTGGATGCTTGAAACCCGCAGCGAAAATGAATAATGCGCAGCGGGAACGAATAAAAAGGTACGCCCATGCAGCGAGTCTACGAACCGGAAAACCTGATGGAGGGCGAGTTGTTGCAGCAGATGCTTGCCAGTGAAGGCATCGAGGCGCATCTGGTGGGGCGCCACCTGCTCGGCGGCACGGGCGAGTTGCCGATCTTCGGCTTGCTGGGGCTGGAGGTCGATAACGATCAGGCGGCTGTTGCCCGCGAGCTGATCACTGCCTATATCGGCGCGCAACCGTTGCCCGGCGACGAACCCGACAGCTTCCCCGACGTATTGGTCTGTTAGGCTGTCGGTCGGTTTACCCCAAGAGTCGTGTTGCCCCATGTGTGGACGTTATGCCCTGTTTCGCTGGAACCCTGCCTTTGCTGCCTTGCCCGGCTTCCCCGCGGATCAGCAGGCCCAGTGGAACATTTCCCCCAATGATTCGGTACTGATCCAGCGCCTGAGCGAAGGCCAGCTCACCCTGGCGCGTGCCCGTTGGGGCCTTACGCCGCCTTGGCTGACAGACCTGTCGCGTACTCCAGCCCATGCCCGCGCCGAAACCCTGGCCGAACAACCGATGTTCCGTGAAGCGTTCCGCCAGCGCCGCTGCCTGCTGCCGGCCAACGGTTTCTACGAATGGCGCGGCACCCAGCGCAAGCGCCCGTATTGGCTCACGCCGGGGGAGGGCTCCACGTTGTTCTTTGCCGCAGTGTGGGAAGCGTATCCGGTGCAGGAGCAGGTATGGCTGAGTACGGCGGTGGTTACCCAAGCGGCGCAAAGTCAGCGCCGGCCATTGATCCTGGACGCGGCAGCGCAGGCCGCCTGGCTCGACCCCGAGACACCGCTGCATGTATTGCAGAGCCTGCTGGCGGCTGAGCCTGCCGTGCTGCGCGAGCGGGTGCTGGCCAATATGGTCAACGATCCGAAGCTCAATGGGCCCGAGTGCCTGACCCCGGCGTGAGCTTTGCCAGTCCGGTCGCGTTCGGATGTATCTGAAATTCAGCGGTTAAACGTCTGGTGTATCTGGCGCAGATACCAATGACCGCCTACGATACGCGCCATGTTTTCAGGGAGCGTGTTCATGAAGAAGTCATTGGTGGTAAGCGGTTTGGTTGCAGCGATGCTGCTGGCGGGTTGTCAGTCGGTCAATACCACCAGCGGCGGCGCCGTTGGGGTGGAGCGCAAGCAGTACATGTTCAGCATGCTGTCGAGCCAGGAAGTCGACCAGATGTATGCCCAGTCTTATCAGCAGACCCTGGGTGAAGCCAGCAGCAAAGGGGTGTTGGACAAGACCAGCGCCAACGCCAAGCGCGTGCAGGCCATTGCCAAGCGCCTGATCGCCCAGGCTCCGACTTTCCGCGCGGATGCGGCCCAGTGGAACTGGGATGTGAACCTGATCAAAAGCGATGAGATGAACGCCAACTGCGGGCCTGGCGGCAAGATCCTGGTGTACAGCGGCTTGATCGACAACCTCAAGCTCACCGATGACGAACTGGCCGCCGTGATGGGCCATGAAATCGCCCACGCCTTGCGTGAGCACGGCCGAGAAGCCATGTCCAAGGCTTACGGTATCCAGATGGCCAAGCAGGGCGCCGGGGCAATATTCGGTCTCGGCCAGGACAGCCTGGCACTGGCCGATACCGTGGCCAACTACGGCATGACCTTGCCCAACAGCCGCAGCAATGAAAACGAAGCCGACCTGATCGGCCTGGAACTGGCCGCCCGCGCTGGTTACAACCCGAACGCGGCCATCACCTTGTGGAACAAGATGGCCAAGGCTTCGGAAGGCGCACCGCCGGAATTCATGAGCACGCACCCGGCTTCCGACAGCCGCATCGCGTCCTTGCAGGCGGCGATTCCGAAGGTAATGCCGCTCTACCAGCAGGCCAAGAAGTCCTGATCGACGCCCTGTGGCAGCGAGTTCGCTCGCGAATGCGGTGTTGCAGTGACTCATTCAGTGACTGATACCTCGCCTTCGCGGGCAAGCCCGCTCCCACAGGGTCCTATGCCAGGCGCTGATTCTGGACCACTGTGGGAGCTGGCTTGCCTGCGATAACGCCCGTTCAGCAACAGATTCAGTGACTGATACGCCGCTATCGCGGGCAAGCCCGCTCCTCCCGCCCTGATCGGTTTACAGCCAGCCGCTGCTCTGCATGGCCTTGTACACCGCAATAATCGCCAGCACGAAGAACGCCGTAGCCGCCAAGCGACGAATCAAGGTCAGCGGCAGCTTCTCCGCGGCAAAATTCCCCGCCAGCACCACCGGAACGTTGGCAATCAACATGCCCAGGGTGGTACCGATAATCACCAGCCAAAGTTCCGGGTATTGCGCCGCCAGCATCACCGTGGCGATCTGGGTCTTGTCACCGATTTCGGCGAGGAAGAATGCAATCAAGGTGGTCAGGAAGGGCCCGAACTTACGGGTGGTACTGGCTTCGTCATCATCGAGTTTGTCCGGCACCAGGGTCCACAGCGCCGTGGCGCAGAAGCTCGCGGCGAGGATCCAGTGCAGCACCGCATCCGAGAAGAAACTCCCGAACCAGGCGCCCACGGCACCGGCCGCCGCATGGTTGGCCAGGGTCGCGGCGACGATACCGGCGATGATCGGCCAGGGCTTGCGAAAGCGCGCAGCAAGGATGAGTGCGAGCAGTTGCGTCTTGTCGCCGATTTCGGCCAAGGCAACGATTGCGGTAGGAACGAGTAGTGAATCCAGCATCAGGTAGTTTCCAGGGGCGGGTCGACACGGCTATGACACGTACAGCCTTCCCGCCCCGGGTAAGGTGTGCGTGTCATAGGTCTTGTCAAACCCCGGTCCGTCTGTGCGGACTCCTGGGTCGCATACGCCATGGTCTGCTGACCAAGTATGTTGACGTATGCCGGACGAGCATGGCGCTCGTGGGAGACTACTCCCCTAGGACGCTGCGGATTCTGCCTAGGCAAAACCCATTCGGCAAGCGTTCTTTTTCAAACCTCCGTCAGGGACGCTTGGCGCGGTAAATGCGAAAACCATTGCCTTCGGCCTTGATTGCGCAGATGCCCAAATGCTCTTCGATCAGTGGCTGGTACTTCAGGAAACTATTGGCGACCAAGCGAAGTTCGCCACCTTTTGTCAGGTGTTTCGCCGCTTTTCGCAGCAGGTTCTCCGTGGCGAAATAATCGGTGTGCACGCCGACATGGAACGGCGGATTGCTCAAAATCGCATTCAAACCCATGGGCGCGGCGTCGATACCGTCACCGGTCAACACATCAGCTTCCAGGCCGTTCGCTGCCAGCGTCAGGCGACTGCTGGCGGCGGCGAAGGCATCCACATCCAGCATCGTCACGGTGTTATGCGGGTAGCGGCGTTTGACCGCAGCCCCCAACACCCCGGCGCCGCAACCGAAATCGAGCAGGTTGCCGCTGGGCAGCTTGTCCAAGTGCTCCAGCAACAACTCGGTGCCGCGGTCCAGGCGACCATGGCTGAACACCCCTGGCAAGCTCACCACCTTCAGCGGGCCTTCGGCCAGCGGTACGTCGAAGACCTGTGCCAGGCTCTCAAGCTCCACGGCGTGCGGCGCGTTGGCGACGGTGACCTGCCACAGCTGGCAATGCCGTGCACTATCGAGCTTGCGCGGTTTGCCGAACGGAACCATCTGTTTGGCGGCGCTTTCGATACCCCCCTTTTTCTCGCCCACCAGAAACAGCTCAGCGCCAGGCAGGCGCGCGGCCACGGCGTTGAGCAGGTAGTCGGTGAGGTCTTTGGACTTGGGCAGGAAAATCACCGCCGCATCAAAGGCGCGCTCTGGCACCGTCACGCCAAACTGGCTGCGCTCTGCGAAGCGCGCATCGAGCGCCGCTTGGTCACCGGCATGCCAGCACCAGCCGTGGGCATTGGGCAGGCGCCCAAGCAAATCGTCGGCAGGCAAACCTACGAGCAGCAGGTTGCCTTGAAAAAGTTCGGCCTGGCGAAGCAGTACTTCACTGCGCGGATCCATAGTCTGCTCCTTGAAAAGGGGCGCAGTTTATCAACTGACGACGCGCAGCGGGGTGCCGTTGAAAAAGCCCTGGGCGTTTTCCGTGAGCTGGCCGACGATGCGCTGCCGCGCTTCGCGACTGCCCCAGGCGTTGTGGGGCGTGACGATCAAGCGTGGAATGTTTCCCGCCAGCAGCGGATTACCAGTGACTGGCGGCTCGACACTCAACACGTCAGTCGCCGCGCCGCCAAGATGACCACTGCGCAGCGCGTCGGCCAGGGCCTGTTCATTGATCAAGCCACCGCGTGCGGTGTTGACGATAAACGCGCCGGGCTTGAGCAGCGCCAGTTCACGGGCGCCGATAAAGTCGCGGGTGTGTTCATTGAGTGGGCAATGCAGGGTCAGCGCATCGACCTGGGTCAGCAATTCGTCCAGCGGCACACGGTCGGCGCGGGCAGGGCGCCCAGGTATCGCGCCGAGCACCACGCGCATGCCGAACGCTTCAGCCAGGCGTGCCACGGCACTGCCCAATTCACCGTGGCCGAGCAGGCCGAGGGTTTTGCCTTCCAGTTCGACGATCGGATGGTCCAGCAGGCAAAACTGTTTGGCCTGCTGCCATTTGCCAGCGGCCACATCCTGTTGATAGTCCTTCAAGCGCGTGGCGAGGTTGAGCAGCAGCATGATCGTATGTTGTGCCACCGACGGCGTGCCATAGCCCTGGCAGTTGCTCACGGTGATGCCGTGGGCGCGGGCCGCTTCAAGGTCGATATTGTTGGTGCCAGTGGCCGACACCAGGATCAGTTTGAGCTCGGGGCAGGCGGCCAGGGTTTGCGCCGTGAGCGGGATTTTATTGCTGATGGCGACTTGGGCGCCCTGCAAGCGCTCCAGCACATTTTCTGGCGTGGTCTGTTCAAACAACTGAAGCTGGCTGAAGCAGTCATGCAAACCGCTGAGGTCGAGGTCGCCCAAGTCCAGGGAAGGGTGGTCGAGGAAGACGGCGCGGCGATTGTTCATGATCAACTGTACCTTTTGCGACGAGGTTCGAAGGCGTAATCTGCCGAGCCTATCAGATGAAATAATCAGTTACTTAATGGAGTGAGCATGTACGTCGCCGAGTTTTTGACCGTAGCCTTGATTCACTTGTTGGCAGTGGCGAGCCCCGGCCCGGATTTCGCCGTGGTGGTGCGTGAAAGCGTGACCCACGGCCGCCGTGCCGGAACCTGGACGGCCTTGGGTGTCGGTTCGGCGATTTTCCTGCATGTGGGTTACTCGTTGCTGGGTATCGGCTTGATCGTGTCCCAGTCTATTGTGCTGTTCAATGCGTTGAAGTGGGCCGCAGCCGCGTACCTGCTGTACATCGGCTTCAAGGCCCTGCGCGCTCAGCCGGCCAAGCCTGCAGCCGAGGGCGAGTTGCACCGTGAAGCGGGCGAGCGCACCCCACGCGGCGCGTTTACCGCAGGCTTTGTGACCAATGGCTTGAACCCCAAGGCCACGCTGTTCTTCCTGTCGCTGTTCACCGTGGTGATCAACCCCCACACGCCGCTGGCGGTACAGGCTGGTTACGGTGTGTACCTGGCGGTGGCCACGGCCCTGTGGTTTTGCCTGGTGGCCATGTTGTTCAGCCAGCAGCGCGTGCGCGCCGGGTTTGCAAAGATGGGTCATTGGTTTGATCGGACCATGGGCGCGGTGTTGATTGCCATCGGGGTGAAGCTGGCCTTTACCAGCATGAAATAATCACTTTTCTCAAGTCAGCACAGTCCAAATGTGGGAGCGGGCTTGCTCGCGAATGCGGTGGTTCAGTCAAAGATATACTGGCTGACACTCCGCATTCGCGAGCAAGCCCGCTCCCACATTGGGTCTCATTAGGTCCTCGGTAATGGCGTAACGCTAGCATTTGCTGGTCCCTGCAAATCATTCCTTTGGCTGATTTGGCTGAAACATAAGCGCTCTACAGTGCAGGTCTTCAAGCCAAGACCGTGCAGTCATTAAAGGGATTCTTATGTTGCAGACCCGTGTTATCCCGCCCGCCGAAGGTGCGTACCAGTACCCGCTGTTGATCAAGCGCCTGTTGATGTCCGGGACTCGCTACGAGAAGACCCGGGAAATTATCTACCGCGACAAGCTGCGCTACAGCTACCCGACGCTGATCGAGCGCGTTGCGCGCCTGGCCAATGTGCTGACCGAAGCCGGGGTCAAGGCTGGTGATACTGTGGCGGTGATGGACTGGGACAGCCACCGTTACCTAGAGTGTATGTTCGCCATCCCGATGATCGGCGCGGTGATTCACACCATCAACGTGCGCCTGTCGCCAGAACAGATTCTGTACACCATGAACCACGCCGAAGACCGCTTTGTGCTGGTCAACAGTGAGTTCGTGGGGCTCTACCAGGCCATTGCCGGGCAGCTCACCACCGTCGACAAGACCTTGTTGATTACCGATGGTGACACCCTCACCGCCGAGCTA
Source organism: Pseudomonas sp. CFSAN084952 (assembly GCF_009648855.1). Classification (NCBI taxonomy): domain Bacteria; kingdom Pseudomonadati; phylum Pseudomonadota; class Gammaproteobacteria; order Pseudomonadales; family Pseudomonadaceae; genus Pseudomonas; species Pseudomonas sp. CFSAN084952. The sequence continues at coordinate 295,835 of NZ_CP045767.1, forward strand.
CCCAACCTGGTGGGTGAGTATGAAACCCTGCTGGCCGCGGCCAGCCCCATCTATGACTTCGAGGATTTCGACGAAAACTCGGTCGCCACCACCTTCTACACCACCGGCACCACCGGTAACCCCAAGGGCGTGTACTTCACCCACCGGCAACTGGTGCTGCACACCATTGGCGTGGCGACCATCATGGGCAGCGTCGACAGTGTGCGCCTGCTGGGCACCAACGATGTGTATATGCCGATCACGCCGATGTTCCACGTACACGCCTGGGGCTTGCCGTATGTGGCGACCATGCTCGGGCTCAAACAGGTGTACCCCGGCCGCTACGACCCCGAATACCTGGTGGAACTGTGGCGCAAGGAGAAGGTGACGTTCTCCCACTGTGTGCCGACCATTCTGCAAATGGTGCTCAACGCCAAGGCTGCGCAGAACGTGGATTTCGGCGGCTGGAAAATCGTCATCGGCGGCAGCGCCCTCAACCGTTCGCTGTATGAAGCTGCCAAGGCTCGTGGCATTCAGCTGACCGCTGCGTATGGCATGTCCGAGACCGGGCCGCTGGTGTCCTGCGCTCACCTCAATGATGAGCTGATGGCCGGCAGCGAAGATGAGCGCACCACCTACCGCATCAAGGCCGGTGTGCCGGGCCCGTTGGTCGAGGCGGCAATCATGGACACCGACGGTCGTTTCCTACCCGCCGATGGCGAAACCCAGGGCGAACTGGTGCTGCGCGCGCCGTGGCTGACCGAGGGTTACTACAACGAGCCGCACAAGGGCGCCGAGCTATGGGCCGGTGGCTGGCTGCACACCGGTGATGTGGCCACGCTGGATGCCTTCGGTGTGATTGATATCCGCGACCGCATCAAGGATGTGATCAAGACCGGCGGCGAATGGATCTCTTCCCTGGCACTCGAAGATCTGGTCAGCCGCCACCCGGCGGTACGGGAAGTGGCGGTGGTGGGCATTGCCGACCCGCAATGGGGCGAGCGGCCCTTCGCCTTGTTGGTGGTGCGTGAAGGGCATGTGATCGATGCGCGAGAGCTCAAGGAACACCTCAAGCCTTTTGTCGAGCTGGGCCATTTGAGCAAGTGGGCGATCCCGAGCCAGATCGCCGTTGTTACTGAAATTCCCAAGACCAGTGTCGGCAAACTCGACAAGAAACGTATCCGTGTCGACATCATCGAATGGCAGGCCAACAACAGCACGTTCCTGTCCACGCTCTAAACCTTCTCGCCGCGCCCGTTCGGGCGCGGCAATGCTCTATATCAAGCCTTTACTTGTGATTTGCCGAATTTCAGCCATCCTTCCCGCGTCGACCTTCGTCGGCGTGGCGAAAGGGTTGTGGCAGACAGGTTGGTGATGCAAATCACACTTTAGAGGGATCAAGCACTACCCCCCTCTGGCTATAGTCCCTTTCAGAGTTTTTCGCGGATGTTGCGCTTCGAGCCATGGAGGCTCGGTGGCGATGCGGCATTGGAATCGTTGTATCCCGGCCGTTACATCTGAAGAAAGGGCTCACTGCCATAACAATAAAATATGCACATGGAGTAGCGTCGATGACCTCAGTAAACCAGTTCTGGCGCCGGGCAAGACTGCCCCTGGCCGTCAGCCTCGCTTCTACGCTCGCCGGGCCGGCATTCGGCGTCAGTTTCAACATTGGTGAAATCGAAGGGAGCTTTGACTCGTCGCTTTCCGTGGGGGCGAGCTGGTCCACGGCCAAACCCAATCGTGACCTGATCGGTGCCAACAACGGCGGCAAGGGCCTGTCCCAGACCTCCGATGACGGGCACTTGAACTTCAAGCGCGGCGAGACGTTCTCGAAGATCTTCAAGGGCATCCACGACCTGGAACTGAAGTACGGCGACACCGGTGTGTTTGTGCGGGGCAAGTACTGGTACGACTTTGAACTCAAGGACGAAAGCCGTCCGTTCAAGGACATCAGCGACAACAACCGCAAGGAAGGCGCCAAGTCTTCGGGCGGGCAGATTCTCGACGCATTCGTCTACCACAACTACTCGATTGCCGATGCGCCGGGTTCCGTGCGTTTTGGTAAGCAGGTGGTGAGCTGGGGCGAAAGTACCTTCATCGGCGGCGGCATCAACTCCATTAACCCGATCGACGTGTCGGCGTTTCGCCGTCCGGGGGCCGAGATCAAGGAAGGCTTGATCCCGGTGAACATGTTCTACGTGTCCCAGTCGCTCACCGACAACCTGTCGGCCGAGGCGTTTTACCAGCTGGAGTGGGACCAGACCGTGACCGATAACTGCGGCACGTTCTTCTCGCAGCCGGACGTGATCTCCGATGGTTGCAGCAATAACCTGCGGGTACTGAACAAGCGTTCGACCATTCCTGCCGCCGCCCTGCCGACCCTGGGTGCCTTGGGGGTGGACGTGAACAGCGAAGGCGTGCTGGTGCGCCGTGGGCCGGACCGTGATGCCCGCGACAGCGGCCAGTTTGGCGTGGCCATGCGCTACAACTTCGAACCGCTGGATACCGAATTCGGCGCCTACTTCATGAACTACCACAGCCGTGCGCCGATCTTCAGCGCGCAGGGCGCGCCATCGGCGGCCTACACGCGTCCGCTGGGGCCACTGGGGGCCTTGCGACCGTTGATCGTGGCGGGTAGCTCGAACTACTTCGTCGAGTACCCGGAAGATATTCGCCTCTACGGCCTGAGTTTCTCCACCACCTTGCCTACCGGCACCGCCTGGAGCGGTGAGTTGAGCTACCGTCCGAATGCGCCGGTGCAGTTGAGCACCACTGACATTCTGTTCGCCGGTGTCACGCCGATCCCCGGCTTTGGCAATGCGTCCGTGCTCAAGGGCACGCCGGGCCAGGACCTGCACGGCTACAACCGCAAGGAGGTCACCCAGTTCCAGACCACCTTCACGCACTTCTTCGACCAGGTCATGGGCGCCAGCCGCCTCACCACCGTCGGTGAAATCGGCGTGACCCACGTGGGTGGCCTGGAAAGCAAATCCCAGGCTCGTTACGGCCGCGACCCGGTGTTCGGCCCAGGCACGCTGCCAGGTGGGTTCTGCAACGCCCTCAACAACTCCACCGCCAACGGCGCCGGCTTGCCCAACGCTGCTGGCCTGAACACCAACTGCAACAACGACGGCTATACCACCGCAACGTCCTGGGGCTACCGCGCCCGTGCCATCTGGGAATACCCGGACGTGTTCGCCGGCGTGAACCTCAAACCCAACGTGGCCTGGTCCCATGACGTCAAAGGTTACTCGCCAGGCCCTGGCGGCAACTTTGAAGAAGGTCGCAAGGCGGTCAGCCTGGGCCTGGATGCCGAATACCAGAACACCTATACCGCGAGCCTGGCGTACACCAACTTCTTTGGTGGCAAGTTCAGCACCGTGGATGACCGCGACTTTGTCGCCTTGAGCTTCGGCGCCAACTTCTAAGCACACTCTTTTCAAGTGGCATGTATTCAGGAAGACCAGAGCATGAAAATAACAAAAAGTCTGTTGCACGTGGGTGTGCTTGGGCTGTCGATCCTGGCGAGTAACGTCATGGCGGCAGTCTCGGCAGATGAAGCCGCCAAGCTCGGCACGACCCTGACCCCGATGGGCGCCGAGATGGCCGGTAACGCGGCCGGCACCATTCCAAAATGGTCGCCATTGCCGACCAATGCCGGTGCGGTCGACGCCCGTGGTTTCCTCGCCAACCCGTATGCCAGCGAGCAACCGCAGTTCACCATCACCGCGCAGAACGTCGAGCAGTACAAAGACAAGCTGGCCCCCGGGCAATACGCGATGTTCAAGCGTTACCCGGACAGCTTCAAGATGCCGGTGTACCCGACCCATCGCGGCGCCACCGTGCCGGCCGAGGTGTTTGCCTCGATCAAGAAAAACGCCACCACCACCAACCTGGTGTCCGGCGGCAACGGTCTGGAAAACTTCGAAACCGCCGTCCCGTTCCCGATTCCCAAGAGCGGCGTTGAAGTGATCTGGAACCACATTACCCGTTACCGCGGCGGCAGCGTGACCCGCCTGGTTACCCAGGCCACCCCGCAAACCAACGGTTCCTACAGCCTGGTGTACTTCCGCGACCAGTTCGTGTTCCGTGACAAGATGAAGGATTTCGATCCGAAAAACCCAGGCAACGTGCTGTTCTACTTCAAGCAGCAAGTGACTGCGCCAGCGCGCCTGGCCGGTGGTGTGCTGCTGGTGCACGAAACCCTGGACCAGGTCAAAGAACCGCGTTCGGCCTGGGTCTACAACGCCGGGCAGCGCCGTGTGCGTCGGGCGCCGCAAGTGTCCTATGACGGGCCGGGTACTGCCGCCGATGGCCTGCGCACCTCCGACAACCTCGACATGTACAACGGTGCGCCGGACCGCTACGACTGGAAGCTGGAAGGCAAGAAAGAAATCTACATTGCCTCCAACAGCTACAAGATCGACGATCCCAAGCTCAAGTACGCCGATATCATCAAGGCTGGCCACATCAACCAGGACCTGGCTCGCTACGAGCTGCGCCGTGTCTGGCACGTGGTCGCCACCTTGAAGGAAGGCCAGCGCCACATCTACGCCAAGCGTGACTTCTACATCGACGAAGACACCTGGCAGGCAGCGGTGATCGACCACTACGACGGTCGTGGCCAACTGTGGCGCGTCGCCGAGGCCCATGGTGAGAACTACTACGACAAGCAAGTGCCGTGGTACGCCCTGGAAACCCTCTACGACCTGCAGTCCGGCCGCTACCTAGCCCTGGGCATGAAGAACGAAGAGAAGCAGGCCTATGACTTCGGCTTCACCGCCAGCACCAGCGACTTCACCCCTGCGGCCCTGCGCCAGGACGGTGTTCGCTAACCTCTGCTGATGCTCTCTGAATGATCGCTCCCACGCTCTGCGTGGGAGTGCTTCCTGTGACGCTCTGCGTCACGCCTCAAAAGTCGACGCGCAGCGTCGAAGTCTGCATTCCCACGCAGAGCGTGGGAACGATCATTCCTGGATGGGCGCGTTTTTTTTTGTGCTTCGCGAGCAAGCTCGCTCCTGCTTCTTGCTTGGCGGCTGGAAGGGATATTTCTTGTCGCAGTTCTTTTTCAGCCATTTGTTGCAAAGATCTACAATCCCGCCGCTTTTACCGCTAGTCTGCGGACATCTGCAATGCCGACAACAGCCTTCTACAAGAGCCCGGCGATGACTGATCTGTCCCGAACCCATGGGCCTGCCAGTGTGGTGATGCCGCCGCTGGAAGGCCGCTTCTACCGGCCCCCGCTGCCTGACGGCTACGTGCTGCGCCCGCGCCTGTGCGAACGGCTGAATGCGGGCCTTGATGGGCGACTGTTGCTGGTCAGCGCGCCCGCGGGGTTCGGCAAGAGTTCGTTGGCGGTGGAGTTCTGCCAGGGCTTGCCAGCCCAGTGGCAAAGCCTGTGGTTGGGCCTGAGCCCTCGTGACAGCGACCCCGGCCGTTTCCTGGAGCGGCTGCTCGACGGCTTGCAACAGTATTTCCCGCAACTCGGCGCCCAATCCCTGGGGTTGCTGAAAATGCGCCAGCGTCACCAACCCTTTGCCTTCGAAGAATGGCTCGATGGCCTGCTCGACGAACTGGCCGTGCACCTGTCTGCACGTTCGCCGTTATTGCTGGTGCTGGATGACTATCACTTGGCCCAAGGCCCGGTGCTGGATCGCTGCCTGCAGTTTTTTCTCAATCATTTGCCTGATGGCCTGGTGGTGCTGGTCACCAGCCGGCAGCGTCCGGACTGGCACCTGGCACGCCTGCGTCTGTCGCGACACCTGTTGGAACTGCATGAGCAAGACCTGCGCCTGACCCATGACGAATCCCTGGCGGTGCTGGATGGACACGGCAATGCATTGCGCGGTGAGGCGTTGGAAAACCTGATCCGTCGTAGCGAGGGCTGGGTCGCCGGCCTGCGCTTCTGGTTGTTGGCGGCCTCCGAAGCCGGCAGTGAGGGCGCCTTGCCGCAAAGCCTGCACGGTGGCGAAGGGCTGATTCGCGATTACCTGCTCGAAGAAGTCATCGACTGCCTGCCCGCAGAAGTGCAAGCGTTCCTGTATGACACCGCACCTCAGGAGCGTTTTTGCAGCGAATTATGCGACGCCGTCCGCGAGGCCCATGACAGCGCAGAAATCCTGCGCTATTTGCAGGCTCATCAAGTGTTCCTGGTGCCGTTGGATGAGCAAGGGCACTGGTACCGTTATCACCATTTGTTCTCCGACCTGCTGCGTACCCGCCGCGAGAAAAGCGCCACCTTGCCGCCGGCCAGCCTGCACTTGCGCGCCTGTCGCTGGTTTAACACCCAGGGCTTGATCGACGAGGCGGTGGAGCAGGCGCTGCGGGCCGGGCATCTGGATGTGGCGGCGAATCTGGTGCAGAACCTGTCCGAAGAGCAACTGCTGGCAGAGCAGAACATCGGCATGCTGCTGCGCTGGAAGATGGACTTGCCCGACAGCCTGCTGATCAGCACGCCGCGTTTGATCGTGCTGTACAGCTGGGCGCTGGGGCTCGCATGCCAATTGGATGCAGCGCAGGAGCTGTCCAGCTACCTCAGCCGCTTCCTGCCGGCGCCATCGGCCACCGCGCAAAAATCCATGTTGGCCCAATGGTTGGCGCTGAGCGGGATTATTGCCCGTGGGCGCGGAGACCGTGAGCTGACCCAGCGCTATTGCAACGAAGCGTTGGAAAGCTTGCCGCCAAAGCGTTACGGCCAGCGCCTGATGTGCCTCTCGACCCTGTCCAACCTGGCGATCGTCGATGCCGACCTGTGGCGCGCTCGTGGTCTGAACCGCGAATCGTTGGAGCTGGCGCAGCGCGTCGGTAACCCCTTGTTTGAAGCCTTGGCCCATTACGACCGGGCGCGGGTGCTGCAGGCGCGGGGGGAGATCCTGCGTTCCCTGGATGAAGCCCGCCAGGGCCTCGAGCGCCTGCATGGGCTGGCGCCCCAGCGCCTGTATGCCGTGCGCGCACGCCTGTCGCTGTACGAGGGGTACCTGCTGCTGGTGCGTTACCAGCCCGAAGCCGGCCTGGCGCGTTTGCGCGCCGGCCTGGCCGAGGCCCGTGCCTGCCGCGATATCAGCGTGCTGATCGGGCACTGCGTCATCGCCAGCTTCGAAGGGCGGCGTGGGGAGTTTGCCCATGCTTTTGCCGAACTGGCCGAGGCCGAGCGCTTGATGCACATCTGGGATGTGCCGCCGATCTATTACCTGGCGATGATCACCCTGATCAAATGCGAGTTGTGGCTGGCCCAGGGGCGCACTGACCTGGCCGACGCCTGGCTGGCCCGCCTGGGGCAGACCTACAACGGCGAGCACGCTGCGGCCGCCCCCGAGTTTCATCCGCACTTGCCGCAACATATCGAGCTGCAACAAGCCGCGCTCGATGCCACGCGCCATCAGCCCGACAGCGCGCTGCAACGCCTGGAAGCGCTGGCCCAGCAGGCTCATGACAGTGGGCGCCAGATGATTGCCCTGATGGCGCTGGTCCAGCAGGTGCAGTTACTTCTGGATAATGGCCAGGAAGCCAAGGCCAGGCCGGTGTTCGCCCGTGCCCTGGAAGCCGGTTCGGGTGGTGCGTTGCAGCCGTTTCAACGGTTGTTGGAGGGTTACCCGCAGTGGATGCGCGAGCAGTTGGGCAAGGATTCCCATGGGCTGCTCAATCAGAGCTTGCTGGCGTTGCTGCCCCAAGTCAGCGCAGTTGAAGCCGCACCTCAACAGGAAACCCTCAGCACCCGAGAGCTGGCGGTGCTGCAACTGATTGCCCAAGGCTGTTCAAACCAGGAAATCAGCAACCAGTTGTTCATCTCTCTGCACACGGTGAAGACCCACGCCAGCCACATCAACAGCAAGCTCGGCGTGGAGCGTCGTACCCAGGCAGTAGCGCGGGCCAAGGCCATGGGCTTGTTGGCCTGAGCCCTGGGTTTATGGCGTGGTCGGGCAGCCTTTGAGTGAGGTGTCGACGGTCTGATTGATCAGCGCCGCGAAACGCTTGAGGTTGTTCTGATGCGCCACCACCAACTCGTCGATGCTCGGCCCGGCAGGTGATTGCAAGGTGGTGCGGCAGGTCAAGGCCGGGCGATCGCCATTGACTTGCCTCAGGCGCCAGCGCACATCGAGCAATGCGTACTGCCCCGGTACCGAGTCAAACCGCTGCACGTCTACGCGTAAAGCCACGGCTTGCCGGGCATTGCTGTTGGCCAATTGATCGACCAAGGCGCTCCTCAGTTCATCGGCGAGGGTGGCGGCCCACCACTGGGTTTCAAGAATCGCCAGGCCGCTGTCGCCCTGGCGGATCACTATCTGCGCGCGGTCGACCTGAGGCGGCACGCTGATGCTCTCAATGCGCACACCGCCGGCCTCTGCTCGCGTACTCGGGCTCAAGTGCGCCGGGGTCAGGGTATGAAAAGCGATGGGTTCACTGCGACAGGCACCGAGCAGCAGCAGGGCGCTCAGTAACGTGATCTTCAACGGCAATGTCATGGCGGCTCCAATGGTCATTTGCTGGGTGGCCCTTGCAGGTCCGTCGGTGCGGCGTTATCGGGGCGGCCGCGAATCAGCGACTCCGGATGCCGGCCCAGATAATCCGAAAGCTCGCGCAGGGAACGCGACATGCGCCCCAACTCGTCGAGGGTCTGGGTCAGTTGTTCACGCTGCGGCGAGTCTTCGGCCAGGGTTGAACTGGCCGATTGCAGGGTCTTGCTCACGTCGGCCAAGGTCGTTTGCACACCCGGCAGCGTCTTGGCGTTGAATTGCGCCAGGCCCTTGCGCAGTTCGACCAGGCTGGCGTCGAGGTTGCCGGCAATACGCTCGACAGGCAGTTGGCTGATCTTGTTGACGATGCCTTCGAACTTCTCTTGCAGCTGTTCCAGGTTGCCCGGGATGGTGGGGATGCCCACGGGGCGCTGGTTCGGGTCGAACGCGACTTTTTCCGCCTTGGGGTAGAAGTCCAGGGCGATGTAGAGCTGGCCGGTCAGCAAGTTACCGCTGCGAGCCTGGGCGCGCAGGCCGTTTTCGATGAAGGTCCCGATCAGGCGTACGCCGGCTGCCTCATCGTCAGGGTTATTGTTCATGGCCTTGAGCAGCTTGGTGTGGGCCTCGCCGAGCAGTTGCGGGTAGATCACGATGCCGACATTGACCGGGAAGGTGCGTTTCTTCGCATCGAAATCCAGGTTGATCGATACAACCCTGCCGAACTCGACGCCGAGGAACTCCACCGGTGCGTCGACTTTCAGCCCGCGCAGGGCCTGATCGAAGCGCAGGACCATGTATTGCCCCTTGCCGTTGGGCGGGGCGAGGGCGCTTTGCTGGTCTTCGAACAATTCAAAGCTGCGACTTTCTTCGGCCGGTTTGTCATTGGGGTTGTAGGGCGGCGCCTGGAAGGCAATCCCCCCCATCAACATGGACGACAAGGATTCGGTTTTCAGCGCAAAGCCATTGGCGCCGACGCTCAAGTCGACGCCGCTGGCATTCCAGAACCGCGTGTTCTCGGTGATGTACACATCATTGGGCGCATGCACGAAGATTTCGACATTCACGCCTTTGCCCTCGTTGTCCAGCTCATAGGCCACTACCTGGCCCACCGGGATCTTCCGGTAATAGACTGGCGAGCCGATATCCAGGGAGCCCAGGGCCTGGGTGTGTAGGGTGAAGCGCTTGCCCGGCTCGCCGTAGGTGATGGGCGGCGGGTTTTCCAAGCCGGTGAAGTGCTTGGCGCGGGTCTCGGATTGACCGATGTCCGCGCCGATGTAGTCGCCGGACAACAACGTGTCGATGCCCGACACGCCGCCTGCGCCGATGCGCGGGCGCACCACCCAGAATTTCGAATCTTCGCGGGTGAAGCTTTCGGCCTGTTTGACCAGCTCGACGGTGGCATTGACGCTTTTCTGGTCATCACTCAGAGCTACGGCGGTTACTTGGCCGATCACCACGTTGCGGTATTTGACCTCGGTTTTGTTGGCAACCAGCCCGCTGCCGGTCTTGAAGTTGAGGACGATGGTCGGCCCTTGTTGCATGACGCTGTGAATCACCAGCGAGATCCCCACCAGTACGGCGACAATCGGCACGATCCAGACCAGCGAGACACTGAAACGACGCGTCTTGATCACGGGTTGCCCCGCAGGGGTGTCAGCCTTGGATGAGCTCATCCGAGGTCTCCTCGTTATGTGGGTTTTCCCAGATTAGCCGGGGATCAAAGCTCATGGCCGCGAGCATCGTAAACACGACCACCAGGCCAAAAAACAGAATGCCCAGGCGCGGTTCTATCGTGCCCAGGGCTTGAAACTTCACCAGTGCGGCCACCAGGGCGACCACGATGACATCGAGCATCGACCAATAGCCGATCAGTTCGATAAACCGAAACAGCTTCGAACGCTCCTTGCGCGCCCACTGGCTATTGCGCTGCACAGTGACCAGCAGCAGCCCCAGCGACAGGAACTTGATGCCCGGCACGGCAATGCTGGCGATGAAAATGATCAGCGCAATGTCCCAGGCGCCATGTTGCCAGAACTCCAGCACGCCGCTCATGATGGTGCTGTCTGCGCCCGAGCCGAGCATGGTGGTGTTCATCACTGGCAATAAATTGGCCGGGACATAAAAGGCGAGGGCGGTGAGCATGTAGGCCCAGGTTCGGGTCAGGGACTGCACCTTGCGCCGATGCAGCGCGGCGCCACAACGGTCGCACTCGGTGGGCTCAAGGCGCATGTCGCAGGGCTGGCCGCAGGTGTGGCACAGGCACAGGTTCAGCTCGCGGGCGGTGGGCGGTGAATTCATACGGTGTCCCACAGGTCGCGCACATCGCGCCCGGCAATGCGGATCAGCAACAGGCTCAGGGCGGCCAAGGCGAACAGGCCGGTGCCTGGGATCACATCCAGCATGCCGGCCAGCTTGAACACCGCGACCATCGCGCCCAATAGGCACACCTCCAGCATGCTCCAGGGCCGGAGTGCTTCGAGCCAGCGCATGCACAGCTTGAACGCCGGCGAGCGCCTGCCGGCCAAGGCGAAACTCAGCACCCAGATCAGCAATAGCAGCTGAAACACCGGCGCGATAATGATGGAAATCGCCGCTACCAAGGCAATGAACGTGATCGGCCCCAGGCTCAGTGCAACCACTGAGTCCCAGAGGGTGGCGCTGTTTTTCAAGCCCTGCAGGCTGATGCTCATCACCGGATAAAAGTTGGCGAAGGTCCACAGCACTGCGGCAGTCACCGTCAGGGCGAGGCGTTGCTGCACCGACAAGCCGTTATAGCGCTGCAGTACGCCCGAGCAACGTACGCATAGGGCTTTTTGATGTTTGGCGAGCGTGACTTTCTCGTACACGCAGTCGCAGTGCTCGCAGATGATCTGTTGATTCGCCATGGGTGTTGCTCCAAATGCGACTGACTGCAGCGGGGGATTTCAATGGCGCGTGTGTAGCTTAGCAGCGGATAGACCGCGCAATCGACTCCTTCCAGAGCAGGGGCAAGCTACACCATACTGCACTTGGAACGCGCCAGAGAGCTTGCAGGACACCCATGACTATTGAAAAACAACCGTTGATTCGCGAAACCTTTCCCGTCGGCCCGTTGCAGTGCAACTGCACCATCATTGGTGACCCGGTCACAAAAAAAGCCATCGTCGTCGACCCCGGCGGCAATCACGAGTTGATTCTGGCGCGCCTTGATGCGCTGGGCCTGAAGGTGGTGAGCATTATCCACACCCATGCTCACCTTGATCATTTCCTGGCTTCCGGCCAATTGAAGGAAAAGACCGGTGCTACGTTGCACCTGCATAAGGATGATCAATTTCTGTGGGACAACCTGGAAATGCAATGCCAAATGTTTCGCGTGCCCTACGTCCCGGTGCCGTCTCCGGATCGCTGGCTGGAGCATGACGAAGAACTGGCCTGCGGCTGCGGCGTGGCCTTGCACACCCCAGGGCATACACCGGGCTCGATGAGTTTCTGGTTTGCCGACGCCAAGCTGTTGATCGCCGGCGATACCTTGTTTCGTCGCGGGGTAGGGCGTACGGATTTATGGGGCGGCGACCAGGCGACGATTGTGCGGTCGATCAAGCAGCGCCTGTATACGCTGGACGAAGGCGCGACGGTGGTCACTGGGCATGGGCCGGATACGTTGCTGGGCGATGAGATGCGGGAGAATCCTTTCGTGCGTGCGTGATGGGTTGTCGGCTCTGATACAAGCCGGTACAGACACACAGGCACAGGCCCGAGCCAAAGACAGCTATGCTTTACGCACCCCTGCACGGAATTTTTGCCGTTTGTCGCGTTCCAAACTCGGCACAGGTCCATTGCCAATGTCCTCTGCATCACAGAATGCAAAAGTAGGAGCTTCCTTCATGTTCACTCCGCGTCGTCTGCTTGTTGTCGCTACCGCCGTAGCCCTGTTGTCTGGCTGCGCTTCACCTAACCCTTATGACGGCAGCCAGGGACAGGCCAGCAATGGTTCCGAAAGCGGCATGAGCAAAACCGCCAAGTACGGCGGCCTCGGTGCGCTGGCTGGCGCATTGGCCGGTGCAGCCATCGACCATAACAACCGTGGCAAGGGCGCGCTGATTGGCGCAGTCGTTGCGGGTGCCGGTGCGGCGGGCTACGGCTACTACGCCGACCAGCAGGAGAAAAAACTGCGCGAAAGCATGGCCAATACCGGGGTTGAGGTGCAGCGCCAGGGCGACCAGATCAAGCTGATCATGCCGGGTAACATTACCTTCGCCACCAACTCGGACGCGATCTCCAGCAGCTTCTATCAGCCGCTGAACAACCTGGCCAACTCCCTCAAGCAGTTCAACCAGAACACCATCCAGATCGTTGGCTACACCGACAGCACCGGTAGCCGTCAACTGAACATGGACCTGTCCCAGCGCCGTGCGCAGAGCGTGGCCAACTACCTGACCTCCCAAGGTGTCAACGGTGCCAACCTGAGCGCACGCGGGGCCGGCCCGGATAACCCGATTGCCAGCAACGCCGACGTGAATGGCCGTGCCCAGAACCGTCGTGTCGAGGTCAACCTCGGCCCGATCCCTGGCCAGCAATACGGCCAGCCTGGCCAGCAGCAGGCGCCACAGCAGAACAACCAGTTCCAGGGCAACCCGTACCAGCAATACCAGTAAACCCCTGGGCACTAAAAAGGGCGCCGTGCAGTCAATGCACGGCGCCCTTTTTAGTGGCTGCGTGTTTTGATCGTTCCCACGCTCTGCGTGGGAATGCCCGCTCGGACGCTCCGCGTCCTACTCTTGGCGCAAAAGCTGAAGCGTGTGCGGTGACGCGGAGCGTCACGGGATGCGTTCCCACGCAGAGCGTGGGAACGATCAGGCACCTTCGATCTACATCAGTCGATGTATTCGAACACCTTCACGATCTTCTGTACGCCCGACACGCCCTGTACCAGGTTGGCGGCGCGGGTGGCTTCTGCCTGGGTCAGCAGGCCCATCATGTAGACGATGCCGTTATCGGTGACGATCTTGATCCGCGAGCCTGGCACTGCACTGTCGGTCAGCATCTGGGCCTTGATTTTGGTGGTCAGCAGCGCATCATTGCTGATGGCCAGCAGAGTGATCGGGTCCATGACCTGCAGTTCGTTGTGGACCTTCTTGACGCGTTGCACGCCGGCGGCGGCTTGCTCGGCCTGGGCCTTGAGGTCGGCGCGCGGGGTTTGGCCTGCCAGCAGGACCACACCGTTGAAGCTGGTCACCACGATGCGCGAGGCACCGTTGCCCAGGTCGGTAGCCGCCTTGGCGACGTTGACCTTGACCTTGGTTTCGATCAGCGAATCATCGATGGTGCTGCCGAAGGTACGTGTGCCACGGTCGTCCTGGATAGGGGTGTCCCGTGTAGCGGTGATAGCCGAGCTGCAGCCGCTGATGGCGACGCACAGCGTGATGGCCAAAAGACTGAGGCGATTAACGGTCATTCTTCACTCCCGAACAGTTGGCTGTCGATCAGATCGCACAGGCAGTGGATCGCCAGCAGATGAACTTCTTGGATGCGTGCAGTGACATTGGCCGGGACGCGAATCTCCACGTCCTCCGGCAGCAGCAGCGAAGCCATGCCGCCGCCGTCGCGACCGGTCAAGGCTACGACAATCATTTCGCGATCATGTGCGGCCTGGATCGCTTGAATAATATTGGCCGAGTTGCCGCTGGTGGAAATCGCCAGCAATACATCGCCCGGCTGGCCGAGGGCGCGGATCTGCTTGGAGAAGATTTCGTTGTAGCTGTAGTCGTTGGCAATCGAAGTGATCGTCGATGAGTCGGTGGTCAAGGCAATAGCCGGCAGGCTCGGGCGCTCACGTTCGAAACGGTTGAGCAGCTCGGAGGAAAAATGCTGGGCATCGCCAGCCGAACCGCCATTGCCGCACGAAAGCATTTTGCCTTCGTTGAGCAAGGCATTGACCATCACCTGGCTGGCTTGCTCGATGTGCGGTGCAAGTACGTCCATCGCCTGTTGCTTGGTGTCGATGCTGGCCTGGAAAAGCTGGCGAATTCGGGATTGCATGTCCATCTGTGTGACCTTAAGTAGCGCGGCTGTTTGGCACAGGTAATGTGCAGCCCGCAAAGCAAAGAGCAAAAATGAGTGGTGAAGGTGCCCGGCGAATCAGCTGTCAAAGGCATTTTTGAGCCAGGTCAGATCAGCTGTGCCTGACGGGGTGCTTTCCATGGCAACCACATCGAAACGGCAGGGGCAGTCAGCCCAGCGATGCTCTTTTTGCAGAAAAAACTGCGCAGCGAGTATCAGCTTTTGACGCTTGCGCCCGTCGATACTGGCGAGCGCGCCACCCCATTGTGCGTGTTTTCTGTAGCGGACTTCGACGAATACTACTGTATCGCCGTCAAGCATGACCAGATCAAGCTCGCCGCGTTTACATAACCAGTTCTGCGCCAGAAGGCGCAGACCCTGTTGTTGCAGGTAGTTGAGTGCATGCAGTTCGGCATCCTTGCCGCTGTGTGCGCTGGACCGCTCGGGCATCAGCGTGGGGTATCGGGCAGGCGCTGAATGTCGCCGCCGACGAACTTCGCCCACGGCATCTGGCGATCAACGCGCTGGTTGGCGCTGATACCCAGGTTGCCCGAGAGGCCGTCGACACGGGTGTCCGGCAGTGCCTTGAGCTGGCCCAGGCGTGGCGCCAGGCGGTAGGCATCGACGCCCATCGCGTAGAGGCGGCCCAGGCTGCCATTGGCTTGCGGCCATTGCGCGGCGACCTGGTTGCGCAGTGGGTCGGTGGTATTAAGCAGCCAAGGGGTTTCGCAGAACATCACGTTGGTCATGTCCAGGTACTGGTTACGATCACCGCTGGCGCTGTACACGTGGGAGGTTGCGTATACCGGCACATCCCCGGCGTACTGGAAGTTCAGGGTCGGCTTGATCTGCTGGGCCAGTTGCGGCGTGACGGCCAGGAAGATGAACTCGATGTCCTGGCGACGCGAAGGCTGGGCGGCGACGTCGGTACCGACTGTGCTTTGCAGGCTCTTGGCGCGGCCTTCGCTCTTGCGCAGTTGGAACAGATCGGCGATCTGCTGGGCCAGGGCCACAGGTTGGTCGACATATTCAACGCCCATGACGGTGCCGCCATTGGCTTCCCAATCCTGGCGGAACGCCTTGTAGACACGCTCACCCCATTCGCCACGGGGCACCATGGCGGCGGCGCGATGCAGGCCATCGGCACGGGCACGGCGCGACACTTCGCGGGCTTCGTCTTCAGCGGCCAGGCCGAATTGGAACAACTGCGCCGGGCCCTGATCGGTCTCGCTGTAGTTCAGGGCCAGGGTGGTGATCGGTAACTGCGGGCGCGCGCTGAGTTGCTTGACCAGCGGTTTTTCCAGCGGGCCGACCACCAGTTGCACACCGGCGGCCTGGGCCTTGGCATAGAACTCGTCGAGGGAGGCCAGGCGCGAGCTGTCATAGAACTCAATGACCGGCGGCTTCTGCCCGGCTTGCTCAGCCTGGTAGTGCGCCGCCATGAAGCCTTCGCGCAGCGCTTTGCCTACAGCAGCCAGCGGACCTTCCTGCGGCAGCAGCAGGGCAATCTTGTTCAGGGGCTGGCTGGCCAGTTCCTTGAGCTTGGTCAGCGGTGCTGGCAGTTGCACTGCCGCCGGGTGCCCTGGGTTCTGAGCGCGCCAGGTGTCGATGGCGGCTTGTTGTTGCTCCAGCGTACCGGCGCCCTTGACCGCCTGGGCCAGAGTGATCCAGCCATCGAGCGTCGGGTTGCCGGTAGCTTGCAGCTGTTCGGCTGGCAGCGCGGCAATCAATACCCAGATAGCCTCGTGGTTGCTGCTGGCAGCTTCAGCCGTCAGCAGGGGCGCCATGGCCACCCGCTCGCGAGCGGCGGCGAGGGTCTGGCCGTCGGCTTCATAGGCGCGTGCATGTACGGTACCGGTGCGGATCTGCTGGTCGGCCGGCAGTTCCTTCAGGTTTTGCAGGCTAGGGTGGTTCAGCGCTGCCAAGGCCGCCTTGGGCTGGTTGCGCCCCATGGCCAGTTCTGCGGCCAGGGTGCTGGCAAATACTTGCGCGGCTGGCTTCAGGGCATCCAGGGGCACTTGCGCAAGGATCTGCGAGGAGCGGCCGGGATTGTTCTGCTGGTAGGCCAGGTCCGCCGCGCTCAGGCGCAGCAACGCGGCTTTTTCTGGCGTCTTGGCGTTCGTCGCCTGTTCGAGCAGTTGCTCGATACTGGCATCGGGCGTGCGTGGCAGTTCGCCAAGACTGGAGGAGGGCGAACTGGCGCAAGCGGCCAGCAAGGCAGCGAGGCAGAGGGCGGAGAGCAGCCGCAGGCAAGCGATCATGTAAGTGTTCCTGATACCGATCAAATTAGCGTGGAAGTGTACCCAAGCACTGGCCCAGGCGCGATGTTCATGGCGTTAAACCGTGGATTTAGGTCGTGCAAATGTTGCCAATAGCTGACGGTGGCTGAAACGGCATCGGCCGTGATGGCATATTTTCAAGGCGTCTACGCGCTACAATGTGGCTTTTGCCAACCATCGAGGTGTGCGCTTTGACTGCTCCAGGTCCTTTGAATTCCACTGCTGGCTCGCTTTTTGTGGTGGCGACGCCCATTGGCAACCTGGACGACATCAGTGCCCGGGCGCTGAAGGTGTTGCGCGAGGTGAAATTGATCGCGGCAGAAGACACGCGGCACTCCCAACGGTTGATGCAGCATTTTGGTATCAGCACGCCATTGGCGGCCTGCCACGAACACAACGAACGTGAAGAGGGTAGCCGCTTTATCACGCGTCTTTTGGCGGGTGATGACGTGGCGCTGATTTCCGACGCGGGCACGCCCCTGATTTCCGATCCTGGTTACCATCTGGTCCGCCAGGCGCGCGCCGCTGGTATCAATGTAGTGCCTGTTCCAGGAGCCTGCGCGCTGATTGCTGCATTATCGGCCGCCGGGTTGCCCTCGGACCGCTTTATCTTCGAAGGCTTCCTGCCCGCCAAGGCCGTAGGGCGTCGGGCGCGTCTGCAGGCACTTAAAGAAGAGCCGCGCACCTTAATCTTTTATGAGGCCCCGCATCGCATTCTTGAATGCCTGCAAGACATGGAGCTGGTGTTCGGCGGCGAGCGCCTGGCCTTGTTGGCCCGGGAGTTGACCAAGACCTTCGAAACCCTCAAGGGGTTGCCGCTGGAGGAACTGCGAGCGTTTGTCGAGGGCGACAGCAATCAGCAGCGCGGCGAATGCGTGGTGCTGGTAGCAGGCTGGACCGCGCCGGAGAATGAAGACGCGGTGGGCAGCGAGGCCATGCGCGTCCTCGATTTGCTGCTCAAGGAAATGCCGCTCAAGCGCGCCGCCGCCCTGGCTGCCGAAATTACCGGTGTGCGCAAGAATGTGTTGTATCAGGTCGCGCTCGATAAACAGAAGGCCGAATAGTTCCAGGGGCAAATCTGTATTTCGTCTGAACGTGATGGCAATGCTGCACTTTTAATACTTGTCCTCAAGCCGCCGTGCCGTTAACCTTCGCGGCGGAGAGTCGATTGGACAGTCGCTGCCCTCTATGAAAATTAGGGGGGGGAGGAAAGTCCGGGCTCCATAGGGCGAAGTGCCAGGTAATGCCTGGGAGGCGTGAGCCTACGGAAAGTGCCACAGAAAATAACCGCCTAAGCACTTCGGTGCCGGTAAGGGTGAAAAGGTGCGGTAAGAGCGCACCGCACGACTGGCAACAGTTCGTGGCTAGGTAAACCCCACTTGGAGCAAGACCAAATAGGGTCCCAAGGCGTGGCCCGCGCTGGGACCGGGTAGGTTGCTAAAGATGTCCAGTGATGGCCATCGTAGACGAATGACTGTTCAAGACAGAACCCGGCTTACAGATCGACTCTCCACCTTTTTTCCTTGCGTTCGAATCTCGTGCGCAAACCCGGTAGTAACGCAAGAATCCCTCCCTGCCAAATCATTGGCAGATGCATCTTCGTAATACCAAAAAAATCTTACTCTTAATAAATTACTTTAACTTTGCGCTCTAGCTCTTTGAGCTATTTGCTGTTGTTGAGT
The DNA here is from genome assembly GCF_009648855.1 of Pseudomonas sp. CFSAN084952. NCBI lineage: Bacteria > Pseudomonadati > Pseudomonadota > Gammaproteobacteria > Pseudomonadales > Pseudomonadaceae > Pseudomonas > Pseudomonas sp. CFSAN084952. The sequence continues at coordinate 314,270 of NZ_CP045767.1, forward strand.
CAAAAACATCGCAAAACTCTCGTTTCTCCTCCTTTTACCCTCCTAAATCTCCGTTCTGTAAGGCTTTTCCTTGAATACGCGCCTTGACGGTGTGGTAGGCGCATTCCTATAGTGTGCGCAAGTGGCGGAAAGTGGCACAAAGTGGGTTTTTTGAACGTAAAACGCTAAAATTTGGAGAAACGCATCTGTGTTTCGCGGAGCTAACGCTATCAGTCTCGATGCAAAAGGCCGTCTCGCTATGCCGAGCCGGTATCGTGACGAGCTCATTTCGCGAAGTTCAGGGCAATTAATCATCACGATTGACGCCGTTGATCCTTGTTTATGCGTTTACCCCCTCGATGAGTGGGAGTTGATTGAAACCAAGTTGCGCGCGCTGCCTTCATTGCGTGAAGAAAACCGCCGACTCCAGCGTTTGCTGATCGGTAATGCCGTCGACCTTGAACTCGATGGCAGTGGTCGTTTCCTGGTGCCGCCGCGACTGCGCGAGTACGCCAAGCTCGACAAGCGCGCAATGCTAGTAGGCCAACTGAACAAGTTCCAATTGTGGGACGAAGATGCCTGGGATGCTGTGTCTGCAGCGGACCTGGCTGCTATTCAACAACCGGGCGCCATGCCTGATGAACTGCGTGATTTGATCCTGTGACTATTGATAGCGGCTTTAACCACATCACCGTACTGCTTGACGAAGCCGTCGAGGCTCTCGCCGTACGCGCGGATGGCTGCTATGTCGATGGCACATTCGGCAGGGGCGGGCATAGCCGGTTGATACTCAGCCAGCTCGGGTCCGACGGCAAACTCCTTGGGTTCGACAAAGACCCTCAAGCGATTGCCACCGGGCAAGCGCTAGCGGCCGAAGACGGCCGCTTTGTCGTTGTGCAGCGCAGCTTTGCCGAGCTGGGGGCCGAAGTTGCCGAGCGCGGCATGGCGGGCAAGGTGGCCGGGGTTCTGCTCGACCTGGGCGTGTCTTCGCCACAGCTCGATGACCCGGAGCGCGGCTTCAGTTTCATGAACGACGGCCCCCTCGATATGCGCATGGACCCTACCCGTGGGGTCAGTGCCGCACAATTCATCGCCACCGCGCCGGTGGAAGAAATCGCCCGTGTGTTCAAGGAATACGGTGAGGAGCGCTTCGCCGGTCGAATGGCGCGTGCCGTGGTCGAGCGCCGCGAAATCCAGCCGTTCGAACGCACCGCTGACCTGGCCGAAGTGCTGAAAGTGGCCAACCCTGCCTGGGAAAAGGGCAAGAACCCGGCTACCCGCGCGTTCCAGGGCCTGCGTATCCACGTCAACAACGAATTGGGCGATCTGGAGGCCGGCCTCGAAGCCGCTCTGGATGCTTTGGAAGTGGGCGGTCGCCTGGTGGTGATCAGCTTTCACTCCCTGGAAGACCGCATCGTCAAACTGTTCATGCGTCGCCTGGTCAAGGGCGAATCCGATAACCTGCCGCGCAACCTGCCGGTGCGTTTCGAAGCCTTTGTGCCGAAAATCAAAATCCATGGCAAAGCGCAGTTCGCTTCCGAAGCCGAACTCAAGGCCAACCCGCGTTCCCGTAGCGCCGTCATGCGTGTTGCGGAGAAATTGCGGTGAGCAAGCTTTTCGCCAAGCCCCTCCCGGGCGGCAGCTTCTTTATGTTGCTGCTGTTTGTCGGCGTGTTGGTATCCGCGATTGCGGTGTCCTACAGCGCCCACTGGAACCGCCAGTTGCTCAATACCCTGTACGGGGAATTGAGCGTGCGTGACAAAGCCCAGGCAGAGTGGGGCCGGCTGATCCTTGAGCAAAGCACCTGGACGGCTCACAGCCGTATCGAAGTGCTGGCCACTGAGCAATTGAAGATGCACATCCCTGGCGCGGCTGAAGTTCGCATGGTGGCGCCATGATGAAACTCGAAGGGGCACTCTACCCGTGGCGCTTTCGCCTGATGCTCGGCTTGCTGGCATTGATGGTGGGGGCGATTGTCTGGCGCATCTTCGACCTGCAGGTCGTCGACCGCGACTTCCTGATCGGCCAGGGTGACGCCCGCAGCCTGCGGCATATTCCGATTCCTGCGCACCGTGGCCTGATCACCGACCGTAACGGCGAGCCTCTGGCCGTCAGTACCCCGGTGACCACCCTGTGGGCCAACGCCAAGGAACTGCAAGTTGCCAAGGACAAGTGGCCTGAACTGGCCGCTGCCCTGGGGCAAGACCGCAAGGCCCTGACCGAGCGCCTGGAAGCCCAGGCCAACAAAGAATTCATCTACCTGGTGCGCGGGCTTACCCCTGAGCAAGGCCAGCAAGTGCTCGACCTTAAAATCCCCGGTGTCTACGGCATCGAGGAGTTTCGTCGTTTCTACCCGGCCGGTGAAACCACCGCGCATATGGTCGGCTTTACCGATATCGATGACCATGGTCGCGAAGGTGTCGAACTGGCCTACGACGAATGGCTGGCCGGCGTTCCCGGCAAGCGGCAGGTCATCAAGGATCGGCGCGGCAGACTGATCAAGGATGTCCAGGTCACCAAAAACGCCAAGGCCGGCAAGCCTCTGGCGTTGTCGATCGATTTGCGCCTGCAATACCTGGCCAACCGCGAACTGCGTAACGCGATCATCGAGAACGGCGCCAAGGCCGGCAGCCTGGTGATCATGGATGTGAAGACTGGCGAGATCCTCGCCATGGTCAACCAGCCGACCTACAACCCGAACAACCGTCGCAACCTGCAGCCGGCGATGATGCGTAACCGCGCGATGATCGACGTGTTCGAGCCGGGCTCGACCATGAAAGCGATCTCCATGAGCGCTGCCCTGGAAACCGGCCGCTGGAAACCCAGCGACAAGGTCGAGGTTTACCCAGGCACCTTGCAGTTGGGCAAGTACACCATTCGTGACGTGTCCCGCACCGAGGGGCCAGTGCTGGACCTGACCGGCATCCTGATCAACTCCAGTAACGTCGGCATGAGTAAGGTGGCCTTCGATATCGGCGGCGAGACTATTTATCACTTGGCGCAAAAGATCGGCCTGGGCCAACCCACCGGCCTCGACTTCCCGGGCGAGCGGGTCGGTAACCTGCCGAACTACCGCGAGTGGAGAAAAGCCGAGACTGCCACGCTGTCCTACGGCTACGGCCTGTCGGTGACCGCCATCCAGTTGGCCCACGCGTTCTCTGTATTGGCCAATAACGGCCGTATGGTTCCGCTGAGCCTGATCCACGTCGACGAAGCTCCAAAAGCCACCCAAGTGATCCCGGAAAACGTCGCCAAGACCATGCAAGGCATGCTGCAACAAGTGATCGAGGCACCGCGCGGCGTATTCCGCGCCCAGGTGCCGGCGTACCACGTTGCTGGCAAGTCCGGTACGGCGCGTAAGACCTCGGTGGGCACCAAGGGCTATGCCGAAAACTCCTACCGTTCGCTGTTCGCCGGCTTCGGCCCGATGAGCGACCCTCGCTACGCCATCGTCGTGGTCATCGACGAGCCTAGTAAAGCCGGCTACTTCGGTGGCCTGGTTTCGGCGCCGGTGTTCAGCAAAGTGATGTCCGGCACCCTGCGCTTGATGAATATCACGCCGGACAACCTGCCGCCGACGCAACAAGCCAACGCTGGTCCACCGGCTGCCGCTGTCAAAGCCAATGGAGGGCGCGGCTGATGTCTCTTAGCCTGAACAAGATTTTTGCCCATGCCGGCCACGATCTGCTGATTCGTGAGCTGACCCTGGACAGTCGTAATGTACGCGCCGGCGACCTGTTCCTGGCGGTACCTGGCGGCAAGCTCGATGGCCGTGCGCATATCGCCGATGCCCTGCAACGCGGTGCGGCTGCGGTCGCCTATGAAGTGGAAGGCGCCACCGTGCTGCCGATCACCGATGTGCCGTTGATTCCGGTCAAGAGCCTGGCTGCGCAGCTTTCTGACATCGCCGGGCGTTTCTATGGTGACCCGAGCCGCCAGCTCAACCTGGTGGGCGTGACGGGCACCAACGGCAAGACCAGCGTGACCCAATTGGTCGCCCAGGCTTTGGACCTGCTGGGTCAGCACTGCGGCATCGTCGGCACCCTGGGCACCGGCTTCTATGGCTCGCTGCAAAGCGGCCTGCACACCACGCCAAACCCGATTGCCGTGCAAGCGACCCTGGCCGACCTGAAAAAGGCCGGCGCCAAGGCGGTTGCCATGGAAGTGTCTTCCCATGGCCTGGACCAAGGGCGTGTCACTGCTCTGGCCTTTGACGTGGCGGTGATGACCAACCTGTCCCGCGATCACCTCGACTACCACGGCACTATGGAGGCGTATGCTGCCGCCAAGGCCAAGCTGTTTGCCTGGAATGACCTGAAGTGCCGGGTGGTCAACCTCGACGACGCGTTTGGCCACCAACTGGCGGGCGAAGACAGCGATGCGCGCCTGATCAGCTATAGCCTGCAAGATGCCAGTGCCTACCTGTATTGCCGCGAAGCCCAATTCAATGATGAAGGCGTGCGCGCCACATTGGTGACGCCGCAGGGCGAGCACCACTTGCGCAGCACCTTGCTCGGGCGGTTCAACCTGAGCAACGTGCTCGCCGCTATCGGTGCATTACTGGGCCTGGACTACGCCCTGGATGAAATCCTGCGGGTACTGCCGAAGCTGGAAGGCCCGGCCGGTCGCATGCAGCGCCTGGGTGGCGGCACGCAACCGCTGGTGGTGGTCGATTACGCCCACACACCGGATGCCCTGGAAAAAGTCCTCGAAGCCCTGCGCCCACATGCCAAAGGCAAACTGCTGTGCCTGTTTGGTTGCGGCGGTGATCGCGATCGCGGCAAGCGCCCATTGATGGCCGAGATCGTCGAGCGTTTGGCCGACGGCGTACTTGTCACCGACGACAACCCGCGCAGCGAAGACCCGAGCCAGATTTTCGACGACATCCGTGTCGGTTTCAAAGACGCCTCCAAGGTTACGTTTGTGGCTGGACGCGGCGCCGCCATTGCCCAGCTGATCGCCAGTGCCGGCGCGGACGACGTCGTGGTGCTCGCGGGTAAAGGCCACGAGGACTATCAGGAAATCAACGGTGAGCGCCATGCCTTCTCCGATCTGGTCGAGGCGGATCACGCCTTGACCGCCTGGGAGGTCGCCCATGCTTAAAGCGATGACGTTCAGCGAACTGGCCCAGGCCCTGTCGGCCCGTGTGCTGTCGAGCGACTGCACATTCACCGGCGTCAGTATCGACAGTCGTAACATCCAGCCGGGGCAGCTGTTTGTCGCCCTGGCCGGCCCGCGTTTCGATGGTCACGACTACCTCAACGACGTTGCCGCCAAAGGTGCCGTCGGTGCCCTGGTACAGCGTGAAGTGGCCGATTCTGCCCTGCCGCAATTGCTGGTAGCCGACACCCGCCTGGCCCTGGGCCAACTGGGTGCGCTTAACCGTGCTGCTTTTGATAAGCCGGTGGCGGCCATTACCGGTTCCAGCGGCAAGACCACGGTCAAGGAACTGCTTGCTGGCGTCTTGCGTACGCGCGGGCCGGTACTCGCGACCCGTGGCAACCTGAACAATGATTTCGGCGCACCGCTGACCCTGCTCGAACTGGCCCCGGAACACACGGCGGCAGTGATTGAACTGGGGGCTTCGCGCATCGGCGAAATCGCCTATACCGTGGCGCTGACCCGGCCTCACGTGGCGATCATCAACAACGCCGGTACCGCCCATGTCGGTGAGTTCGGCGGCCCGGAAAAAATCGTCGAAGCCAAGGGCGAAATCCTTGAGGGCCTCGACGCCTCGGGCACTGCGGTACTGAACCTGGATGACAAGGCGTTCGAGACCTGGCGTGTACGCGCCGCCGGTCGCAAGGTCCTGACGTTTGCAGTGCTGAATGCCGCAGCCGATTTTCACGCTTCCAACATCAATGTCGATGCCCGTGGCTGCCCGTCCTTCACCTTGCACACTCCGCAAGGTGATGAGCACGTGCAGTTGAACCTGCTGGGCAACCATAACGTCGCCAACGCCTTGGCCGCCGCCGCTGCCGCCCATGCCCTGGGTGTGTCGCTGTTCGGCATTGCCACGGGCCTGGGCGCGGTGCAGCCGGTCAAGGGCCGCACTGTGGCGCAACTGGCTGGCAACGGCATGCGCGTGATTGATGACACTTACAACGCCAACCCGTCCTCCATCAATGCCGCTGTGGACCTGCTCACAGGCTTCGATGGGCGCAAGGTGCTGGTGCTGGGCGATATCGGCGAGTTGGGCGATTGGGCTGAACAAGGCCACCGTGAAGTCGGCGCCTATGCCGCCGGCAAAGTGGATGCGCTCTACGCCGTTGGCACGAACATGGCCCATGCGGTCAACGCTTTCGGCCCTGGCGCGCGGCATTTCGCAAGCCAGGCCGAGCTGATCCAGGCGTTGACGGCGGCTGAACATGACAAACACACAACCATTTTGATCAAGGGATCGCGCAGCGCGGTGATGGAAAACGTCGTCGCAGCCTTGTGTGGCTCAAGTACGGAGAAACATTAATGCTGCTGCTGCTGGCTGAGTATCTGCAACAGTTCCACAAAGGCTTCGCGGTCTTCCAGTACCTGACCCTGCGCGGGATTCTGGGTGTGCTGACCGCGCTGTCTTTGTCGCTGTTTTTAGGGCCGTGGATGATCCGCACCCTGCAGAACCTGCAAATTGGTCAATCGGTTCGTAACGACGGCCCGCAGTCGCACCTGTCCAAGTCTGGCACTCCGACCATGGGCGGCGCGCTGATCCTGTCGTCCATTGGCGTCAGCACCTTGCTGTGGGCCGACCTGCATAACCGCTACGTGTGGGTGGTGCTGCTGGTGACCCTGCTGTTCGGCGCCATCGGCTGGGTGGATGACTACCGCAAAGTGATCGAGAAAAACTCCAAGGGGCTGCCAAGCCGCTGGAAGTATTTCTGGCAGTCGGTGTTCGGCCTGGCCGCCGCGATCTTCCTGTACACCACCGCGCCAAGTGCCGTGGAAACCACCTTGATCATCCCGATGCTCAAGGATGTGAGCATCCCACTGGGTGTCGGTTTTGTGGTGCTGACCTACTTCGTGATCGTCGGCTCCAGCAACGCGGTGAACCTGACCGATGGCCTCGACGGCCTGGCGATCATGCCGACGGTGATGGTGGGCGGCGCGCTCGGCATCTTCTGCTACCTCTCCGGTAACGTGAAATTCGCTGAATACCTGCTGATCCCTTATGTACCGGGCGCCGGTGAGCTGATCGTGTTCTGCGGTGCGCTGATCGGTGCCGGCCTGGGGTTCCTGTGGTTCAACACCTACCCAGCACAAGTCTTCATGGGCGACGTCGGCGCACTGGCGCTGGGCGCGGCCTTGGGCACCATCGCGGTGATCGTTCGCCAGGAAATCGTGCTGTTCATCATGGGCGGCGTGTTCGTGATGGAAACCCTGTCGGTGGTCATCCAGGTGGCGTCCTTCAAGTTGACCGGGCGCCGCGTGTTCCGCATGGCGCCGATTCACCACCACTTTGAACTCAAGGGCTGGCCTGAGCCACGCGTGATTGTCCGCTTCTGGATCATCACCGTGATTCTGGTACTGGTCGGCCTTGCCACCCTGAAACTGAGGTAGAAACGAGTGTCCCTGATCGCTTCAGACCACTTCCGCATCGTTGTCGGCCTCGGCAAGAGCGGCATGTCCCTGGTTCGCTTCCTGGCGAACCGGGGCACGTCGTTTGCCGTGGCCGATACGCGGGAAAATCCACCGGAGCTGGTCACGCTGCGCCGTGACTACCCGCACGTGGAAGTGCGCTGTGGCGAGCTGGATGTCGAGTTTCTGTGCCGTGCCGACGAGCTCTACGTGAGCCCGGGCCTGGCCCTGGCGACACCGGCCCTGCAAGCGGCTGCGGCCCGTGGTGTGAAGCTGTCTGGCGATATCGACCTGTTCGCACGCAACGCGAAGGCGCCGATCGTGGCCATCAGCGGTTCCAACGCCAAAAGCACCGTCACCACTCTGGTCGGCGAGATGGCGGCTGCGGCGGGCAAGCGTGTGGCCGTCGGCGGCAATCTTGGCGTGCCGGCACTGGATTTGCTCAGCGACGACGTCGAGTTGTACGTGATGGAGTTGTCGAGCTTCCAGCTGGAAACCACCCACGACCTGGGCGCTGAAGTGGCGACGGTATTGAACGTCAGCGAAGACCATATGGACCGCTACAGCGGCCTGCCGGCTTATCACCTGGCCAAGCACCGGATCTTCCGTGGCGCCAAGCAATTTGTCGTCAACCGCCAGGATGCCCTGAGCCGTCCGCTGATAGGCGAGGGCATGCCCTGCTGGACCTTCGGCCTGGGCAAACCGGACTTCAAAGGCTTCGGCATTCGTGAAGAGAACGGCGAGAAGTACCTGGCGTTCGAATTCCAGAACCTGATGCCGGTACGCGAACTGAAAATCCGTGGCGCACACAACCAGTCCAATGCCCTGGCGGCCTTGGCGCTCGGTCACGCGGTTGGCCTGCCGTTCGACGCCATGCTCGCGAGCCTGCGCACCTTTGCCGGGCTTGAGCATCGCTGCCAGTGGGTGCGCGACCTCAATGACGTCAGCTATTACAACGACTCCAAAGCCACCAATGTCGGTGCAGCCCTGGCGGCCATCGAAGGCCTGGGGGCCGATATCGACGGCAAGCTGGTGCTGATCGCCGGTGGTGATGGCAAGGGTGCCGACTTCAAGGACCTCAAAACTCCAGTGGCCGCCCATTGCCGCGCCGTGGTGCTGATGGGCCGCGATTCGGACCTGATCGCCGCCGCCCTCGGTGACGCTGTACCGCAAGTACGCGCAGCTTCCCTGGACGACGCCATTGCCCAGTGCAAAGCCCTGGCCCAGCCTGGCGATGCTGTGTTGCTGTCGCCCGCGTGCGCCAGCTTCGACATGTTCAAGAACTATGAAGAGCGCGGCCAACTGTTCGCCCGCGCCGTGGAGGCTTTGGCATGAGCCTCAACCTGAGAAACATCATCAAGCCATACCCGTCGCCGATCATTACCGGGCGCGGCATCGACCTCGATTTCCCGATGCTCGCCGGTTGCCTGGCGCTGCTCGGCCTGGGCCTGGTGATGATCACTTCGGCGTCCTCCGAAGTGGCCGCCGTGCAGTCGGGCAACACGCTGTACATGATGATCCGCCACCTGGTGTACCTGGTGATCGGCCTGGGCGCCTGCATCGTCACCATGATGATTCCGATTGCTACCTGGCAGCGTCTGGGTTGGCTGATGCTGATCGGTGCGTTCGGCTTGCTGGTCATGGTGATCGTGCCCGGCATCGGCCGCGAGGTGAACGGTTCGATGCGCTGGATCGGCTTCGGCGCGTTCAACGTGCAGCCGTCGGAAATCGCCAAGGTGTTCGTGGTGATCTACCTCGCCGGTTACCTGGTGCGCCGTCAGAAAGAAGTACGCGAAAGCTGGATGGGTTTCTTCAAGCCGTTCATCGTGCTGCTGCCCATGGCTGGCCTGCTGCTGATGGAGCCCGACTTCGGGGCCACGGTCGTGATGATGGGCGCCGCCGCCGCGATGCTGTTCCTGGGTGGTGTCGGGCTGTTCCGCTTCACCTTGATGGTGGTGCTGGCCGTCGCGGCGGTGACCATCCTGGTGCAGGCGCAACCCTACCGGATGGCGCGTTTGATCACCTTTACCGACCCCTGGTCCGACCAGTTCGGCTCCGGCTACCAGTTGACCCAGGCGCTGATCGCCTTCGGTCGCGGCGAGTGGCTGGGTGTGGGCCTGGGCAACAGTGTGCAGAAGCAGTTCTACCTGCCGGAAGCCCACACCGACTTCGTGTTCTCGGTATTGGCCGAAGAGTTGGGTGTGGTGGGTTCGCTGTGCACCGTGGCACTGTTTGTATTCGTCTGCGTGCGCGCCATGTACATCGGCTTGTGGGCCGAGAAGGCCAAGCAGTTCTTCGCCGCCTACGTGGCCTATGGGTTGGCTTTCCTGTGGATCGGCCAGTTCCTGATCAACATCGGCGTGAACGTCGGCCTGCTCCCGACCAAGGGCCTGACCTTGCCGTTCCTCAGTTACGGCGGCAGTTCGTTGGTGATTTGCTGCGCCTGTCTCGGTTTGTTGCTGCGTATCGAGTGGGAGAGTCGCACCCACCTGGGCAGCGAAGAGATGGAGTTCAGCGAAAGCGACTTCGCCGAGGAGCCGACCCATGGGCGCTAACGTGCTGATCATGGCGGGCGGCACCGGGGGCCATGTGTTCCCGGCCCTGGCTTGCGCCCGTGAATTCCAGAACCGTGGCTACACCGTGCACTGGCTGGGTACGCCCCGTGGCATTGAAAACGACTTGGTGCCCAATGCCGGCTTGCCGCTGCATTTGATCAACGTCACCGGCCTGCGTGGCAAGAGCAAGTTGTCATTGCTCAAGGCACCGTTCGTGTTGCTCAAGGCGGTCATGCAGGCGCGCAGGATCATTCGCGAGTTGAAGCCGGTGTGTGTACTCGGCTTTGGCGGTTATGTGACCGGCCCTGGTGGTGTTGCGGCGAAACTCGCGGGTGTGCCGGTGATCGTTCACGAACAGAACGCCGTCGCCGGTACTGCCAACCGTCTGCTAGTGCCGTTGGCTGCGCGGGTGTGTGAAGCCTTCCCGAAAACCTTCGCCGCCTCCGACAAGCTTCGCACCACCGGTAACCCGGTGCGTACCGAACTGTTCATGGCCATTGCGCGTGACGCGCTGGCGGGGCGCAAGGCTCACCTGCTGATCCTGGGCGGAAGCCTGGGCGCCGAGCCGCTGAATAAATTGCTGCCTGAAGCCGTTGCGCAACTTCCTGAGGATGTGCGCCCGGAGATCTTCCACCAGGCCGGCAAGAACCACGATGAAGTCACCGCCGCGCGTTATCGCGAGGCCGGTGTAGAGGCCAATGTACAGCCCTTCATCAAAGACATGGCCCAAGCCTATGGCTGGGCCGACCTGGTGGTCTGCCGCGCTGGTGCGCTGACCGTCAGTGAACTGGCGGCCGCCGGTCTGCCGTCCTTGCTGGTGCCTTTGCCCCACGCCATCGACGATCACCAGACCCGCAACGCCGAATATTTGGCCGGGGAGGGCGCTGCCTTCCTGCTGCCGCAAAGAACGACTGGCGCCGCCGATTTGGCCGCACGCCTGACCGAGGTTTTGATGCAACCGGAACGACTCAACAGCATGGCGAGCACCGCAAGCCGCCTGGCCAAACCTGACGCAACCCGCACCGTGGTCGATATCTGCCTGGAGGTGGCCCATGGTTGAGAATCAGAAAGCCATGCCGCAACCCGAGATGCGCCGTATCCGTCGTATTCACTTCGTCGGTATCGGTGGCGTGGGCATGTGCGGGATTGCCGAAGTGTTGCTGAACCTGGGCTACCAGGTGTCCGGCTCGGACTTGAAAGAGTCGCCGGTCACCGAGCGCCTGAAGTCCTTTGGCGCGCAGATCTTTATCGGCCACCGTGCCGAGAACGCTGCCGAGGCCGATGTGCTGGTGGTGTCCAGCGCCGTGAACACGTCCAACCCGGAAGTGGCCACCGCCCTTGAGCGCCGTATCCCTGTGGTGCCGCGTGCCGAGATGCTCGCCGAGCTGATGCGCTATCGCCACGGCATCGCCGTCGCCGGCACCCATGGCAAGACCACCACCACCAGCCTGATCGCCTCGGTGTTCGCCGCCGGTGGCCTGGACCCGACCTTCGTCATCGGTGGCCGCCTGAATGCAGCCGGTACCAATGCCCAGCTCGGCACCAGCCGCTACCTGATCGCCGAAGCCGATGAAAGTGATGCGAGCTTCCTGCACCTGCAACCGCTGGTCGCCGTCGTCACCAACATCGACGAAGACCACATGGCGACCTACGACGGCGACTTCAACAAGTTGAAGAAAACCTTCGTCGACTTCCTGCACAACCTGCCGTTCTATGGGTTGGCGGTGGTGTGCCTGGACGACCCGGTGGTGCGTGAAATCCTGTCCCAGGTCAAACGCCCTACCGTGACCTACGGCTTCAGCGAAGACGCCGACGTGCGCGCAATCAATGTGCGCCAGGAAGGCATGCAAACCTTCTTCACCGTGCTGCGCCCCGATCGCGAGCCGCTGGACGTGTCGGTGAACATGCCGGGCAACCACAACGTGCTGAACTCTTTGGCGACCATCTGCATTGCCACCGATGAAGGCGTCAGCGATGAAGCCATCGTCGAGGGCCTGTCGCGCTTTGCCGGTGTGGGCCGTCGCTTCCAGGTCTACGGCCAACTGCCGGTTGAAGGTGGTGACGTGATGCTGGTGGACGACTACGGGCACCACCCGACCGAAGTTGCGGCCGTTATCAAGGCCGTGCGCGGTGGTTGGCCGGAGCGCCGGCTGGTTATGGTGTACCAGCCGCACCGCTACAGCCGCACCCGCGACCTGTACGACGATTTCGTCAATGTACTGGCCGATGCCAACGTGCTGCTGCTGATGGAAGTCTACCCGGCCGGTGAAGAACCGATCCCGGGCGCTGACAGCCGCAAGTTGTGCAACAGCATCCGCCAGCGCGGCCAGTTGGACCCGATCTACATCGAGCGTGGCGTGGACCTGGCGCCTATCGTCAAGCCGCTGCTGCGCGCCGGCGACATCCTGCTGTGCCAGGGCGCCGGTGATATCGGTGGCCTTGCGCCCAAGTTGCTGGCGAGCCCGCTGTTTGCAGCCGCCGCCAAGGGGAAGTCGAAATGACCACTGATTACGGCTCCCTGTTTTCCACCCTTGCGCCTGCCGACTTCGGTCGCGTGGCCGTGTTGTTCGGCGGCAAGAGCGCCGAGCGCGAAGTGTCGCTCAAGTCCGGCAATGCGGTGCTTGAGGCGCTGCAAAGTGCTGGCGTGAATGCCTTCGGTATCGATGTGGGCGATGACTTCCTTGCCCGTCTGCAGGCTGAAAAAATCGACCGCGCCTTTCTCATTCTTCACGGCCGCGGCGGTGAGGACGGCAGCATGCAGGGCCTGCTCGAATGCGCCGGCATCCCTTACACCGGCAGCGGCATCCTCGCATCGGCCTTGGCGATGGACAAGTTGCGCACCAAGCAGGTGTGGCACAGCCTGGGTATTCCGACCCCACGTCACGCCGTACTGTGCAGTGAAGACGATTGTATTTCTGCGGCCAAGGAACTGGGCCTGCCTTTGATCGTCAAACCAGCCCATGAAGGCTCCAGTATCGGCATGGCCAAAGTGAACTCGGCCGCCGAATTGATCGACGCATGGAAAGCGGCAAGTACCTACGATTCGCAAGTGTTGGTGGAACAGTGGATTTCCGGTCCCGAGTACACCATCGCCACCCTGCGTGGCCAGGTATTGCCGCCCATCGCTTTGGGCACGCCCCACACCTTTTATGACTACGACGCCAAGTACCTGGCTTCCGATACTCAGTACCGGATCCCATGCGGCCTCGAAGCAACCAAGGAACAAGAATTGATGGACCTCACGGCGAAAGCCTGTGAGGCGCTGGGTATCGCCGGTTGGGCGCGGGCAGACGTGATGCAGGATGACCAAGGGAATTTCTGGTTCCTTGAAGTCAACACCGCACCGGGCATGACCGATCACAGCCTGGTTCCCATGGCTGCCCGTGCCGCCGGTCTGGATTTCCAGCAGTTAGTGCTGGCGATCCTGGCCGACAGCATTGAGCCAAGAGGCTAAACACATGAACGGCGCATCGCTTCGTCATCAGCCCCCACAAGCACCGAGCCGCAAGCCGGTGCCACGGGGTGCAAGCCGAATGGTGGCTAAAGAGCCGATGTCGGCGCGCCTGCCAAAAGCCAACTTTGGTTTTATCAAGGCGCTGTTCTGGCCGGTGCTGCTGGTGGTGCTGGGCTTTGGCACGTACGAAGGCGCGCAGCGTCTGTTGCCGTATGCCGACCGGCCGATCACCAAGATCAGCGTGCAGGGCGACTTGAGCTACATCAGCCAGCAAGCGGTACAGCAGCGCATCGGCCCATACCTGGCGGCGAGCTTCTTTACCATCGACCTGGCTGGCATGCGCTCGGAGCTGGAACAGATGCCGTGGATCGCCCACGCCGAAGTTCGCCGTGTATGGCCGGACCAGGTCACGATCCGCCTGGAAGAACAACTGCCCGTGGCCCGTTGGGGCGATGAAGCGCTGTTGAACAACCAGGGCCAGGCGTTCACCCCGCGTGAGCTGGCCAATTATGAACACCTGCCGCAGCTGTTCGGGCCGCAGCGGGCGCAGCAGCAAGTGATGCAGCAGTACCAGGCCTTGAGCCAGATGCTGCGGCCACTGGGCTTCTCCATTGCACGCCTGGAATTGCGTGAGCGGGGCAGCTGGTTTTTGACGACCGGGGCAGGCAGTTCCGGCCCGGGCATCGAGTTGTTGCTGGGACGCGACCGCTTGGTGGAAAAGATGCGCCGCTTTATTGCCATCTATGAAAAAACCTTGAAAGAACAGATTACGAACATTGCGAGCGTCGACCTGCGTTACGCCAACGGCCTGGCCGTCGGCTGGCGTACACCGGCTGCGCCCACGGCAGCACAACCCGCTGTCGCGAAGAATTAAGAAGAGGCAGGACCCATGGCAAACGTGCAAAGCGGCAAAATGATCGTCGGTCTCGATATCGGCACCTCCAAGGTGGTGGCGCTGGTGGGCGAGGTCGGGGAAGACGGCGCGATCGAAATCGTCGGTATTGGCACGCATCCGTCCCGGGGCCTGAAGAAGGGCGTGGTGGTGAACATCGAGTCCACCGTGCAGTCGATCCAGCGCGCTATCGAAGAAGCGCAGCTGATGGCCGGTTGCCGGATTCACTCGGCGTTCGTCGGCGTGGCGGGCAACCACATCCGTAGCCTGAACTCCCACGGCATCGTGGCGATCCGCGACCGTGAAGTCAGCTCGGCCGACCTTGAGCGCGTCCTCGACGCCGCCCAGGCCGTGGCGATCCCGGCGGACCAGCGCGTGCTGCACACCCTGCCGCAGGACTACGTGATCGACAACCAGGAAGGCGTGCGCGAGCCCCTGGGCATGTCGGGCGTTCGCCTGGAAGCCAAGGTTCACGTGGTGACCTGCGCCGTCAACGCCGCACAGAACATTGAAAAATGCGTGCGCCGCTGCGGCCTGGAAATCGACGACATCATTCTCGAGCAGTTGGCCTCGGCCTACTCGGTACTGACCGACGACGAAAAAGAGCTGGGCGTGTGCCTGGTGGACATCGGCGGCGGCACCACCGACATCGCGATCTTCACCGAGGGTGCGATTCGTCACACCGCCGTGATCCCGATTGCCGGCGACCAGGTCACCAACGACATCGCCATGGCGTTGCGCACACCGACCCAGTACGCCGAAGAAATCAAGATCCGCTACGCCTGCGCCCTGGCCAAGCTGGCCGGTGCCGGTGAGACCATCAAGGTGCCAAGCGTGGGTGATCGTCCACCCCGCGAGCTGTCGCGCCAGGCCCTGGCCGAAGTGGTCGAGCCACGCTACGACGAGCTGTTCACCCTGATTCAGGCTGAACTGCGCCGCAGCGGCTACGAAGATTTGATCCCGGCCGGCATCGTGCTGACCGGTGGTACCTCGAAGATGGAAGGCGCGGTCGAGTTGGCCGAAGAGATCTTCCACATGCCGGTGCGCCTGGGCGTGCCCCATGGCGTGAAGGGCCTGGGCGACGTGGTGCGCAACCCGATTTATTCCACCGGTGTGGGCTTGCTGTTGTACGGGCTGCAAAAGCAGACCGACGGCATTTCCCTGTCGGGCCCGAGCATCCGTGACAGCTACCGCAGCGATGACGATGAGAAAGCGCCGCTGCTGGACCGGATCAAAAGCTGGGTACAAGGCAATTTCTAAAGATTTACCGCGACACCGCAACACCCGCAACAAGCAGTAGGCGAAAAAACTAGAGAAAATGAAAGGAGAGGGAACATGTTCGAACTCGTAGACAACATCCCCGCTAGCCCGGTTATCAAAGTAATCGGTGTCGGCGGTGGCGGCGGCAACGCTGTCAACCACATGGTCAAGAGCAACATTGAAGGCGTTGAGTTCATCTGCGCCAACACTGATGCCCAGGCGCTCAAAAGCATCGGCGCGCGGACCATCCTGCAATTGGGCACCGCGGTGACCAAAGGCCTCGGCGCTGGCGCCAATCCGGAAGTCGGCCGTCAAGCCGCCCTGGAAGACCGCGAGCGTATTGCCGAAGTGCTGCAAGGCACCAACATGGTGTTCATCACCACCGGCATGGGCGGCGGTACCGGTACCGGTGCTGCACCGATCATTGCCGAAGTGGCCAAGGAAATGGGGATTCTGACCGTTGCTGTCGTGACGCGTCCGTTCCCGTTCGAAGGCCGCAAGCGCATGCAGATCGCCGACGAAGGTATCCGTCTGCTGTCTGAAAGCGTCGACTCGTTGATCACCATCCCCAACGAGAAACTGCTGACCATCCTGGGCAAGGACGCAAGCCTGCTGTCTGCGTTCGCCAAGGCTGACGATGTACTGGCCGGTGCCGTTCGCGGTATCTCCGACATCATCAAGCGTCCGGGCATGATCAACGTCGACTTTGCCGACGTTCGTACGGTCATGAGCGAAATGGGCATGGCGATGATGGGCACTGGCTGCGCCAGCGGTCCGAACCGTGCACGCGAGGCCACCGAAGCGGCCATCCGCAACCCGTTGCTCGAAGACGTGAACCTGCAAGGCGCACGCGGCATCCTGGTGAACATCACCGCCGGTCCCGACCTGTCCCTGGGTGAGTACTCCGACGTGGGTAGCATCATCGAAGCCTTCGCGTCCGAGCACGCCATGGTCAAGGTGGGTACCGTTATCGATCCGGACATGCGCGACGAACTGCATGTAACCGTGGTTGCGACCGGCCTGGGTGCGAAAATCGAGAAGCCTGTAAAGGTCATCGACAACACCCTGCACACTAGCCAGGCCAGCCAGGCAACTGCTGCCCCAGCCCCTGCTCGCCAGGAACTGCCGTCGGTGAACTACCGTGACCTGGACCGTCCGACCGTGATGCGCAACCAGGCTCAGGCCGGTGCTGCGGCGTCCCGTAGCCCGAATCCGCAAGATGACCTGGACTACCTGGACATCCCGGCATTCCTGCGTCGTCAGGCCGATTAATGGAATGTATCAGGGCTATGAAGGTGATTGGTGTTCAGCAAAGGTCTGGTCTGTTATTATCGCCAGCCTTTGTTGATACCAGTTCGCAATTTGCGCTGAAGCGGTCCAAGCCATGATTAAACAACGCACCCTGAAGAATATTATCCGTGCCACAGGTGTAGGTCTGCACTCCGGGGAGAAGGTATACCTGACCCTCAAGCCCGCACCTGTCGACACCGGCATCGTGTTTGTTCGTGCCGACCTGGACCCTGTGGTGCAGATTCCTGCTCGCGCGGAAAACGTTGGCGAAACCACGATGTCGACCACTCTGGTCAACGGTGACGTCAAAGTGGACACGGTGGAGCACTTGCTCTCGGCCATGGCTGGCCTGGGCATCGATAACGCCTACGTCGAGCTCTCCGCGTCCGAAGTCCCGATCATGGATGGCAGCGCTGGACCCTTCGTATTCTTGATTCAATCTGCCGGCCTGGAAGAACAGGACGCAGCCAAGAAGTTCATTCGCATTCTGCGGGAAGTGACAGTAGAAGACGGCGACAAGCGCGCCACCTTCGTCCCGTTCGAAGGCTTTAAAGTGAGCTTTGAGATCGATTTCGATCACCCGGTATTCCGTGACCGCACCCAAAGTGCAAGCGTGGATTTTTCCAGCACTTCGTTTGTAAAAGAAGTCAGCCGCGCCCGTACCTTTGGTTTCATGAGTGACATCGAGTACCTGCGCAAGCACAACCTCGCACTCGGCGGCAGCGTGGAAAACGCCATTGTGGTCGACGCGGATGGTGTACTGAACGAAGACGGCCTTCGCTACGAAGACGAATTCGTGAAGCACAAGATCCTCGATGCAATCGGTGACCTCTACCTGCTGGGCAATAGCCTGATAGGCGAGTTCAAAGGCTTCAAGTCGGGCCACGCCCTTAACAACCAGCTGCTGCGCAAGTTGATTGAGCAGACAGACGCTTGGGAAGTCGTGACCTTCGAAGATGCCAGCACCGCACCGATCTCTTACATGCGTCCCGTTGCGGCGGTGTAAGTAACAACTCTCTTTCTTTAGTTTTGAAAGGCTGCCTTCGGGTGGCCTTTTTTTATGCCTGACGAATATCCAAATGTGGGAGCTGGCTTGCCTGCGATAGCGGTCGGCCAGTTAGCTTATAGATAGCTGCCCCACCGCCATCGCAGGCAAGCCAGCTCCCACACCTGACCTCATCAGTTTGAGGTCTTTGAAACATCCACTATCCGGTTACGGCCGCTGTGCTTGGCCTGATACAACGCTTGGTCAGCCTTGAGCAGCAGGTCTTCAAGGGAAATACGGCTGTGCTTTTGCCAAGTACTCATGCCGATGCTCACCGTGATTGGTTGCTCATCCCCGGCCTTGCGCGGCAAGTGCTGGACCCCCTTGCGGATATGCTCGGCGATCACCCACGCCCCCTTGGCGTCGGTATTGGGTAACACCACCGCGAACTCCTCTCCGCCATAGCGCGCCGCCAGGTCGGCAGGGCGGCGGATATGGCTGGCGATCACCTGCGCGACTGCGCGCAACGCCTCATCGCCGCCCTGGTGGCCGTGGCGGTCGTTGAAGGCCTTGAAGTGGTCCACATCGATCATCAGCACACTCAACGACTCGATGGAGCGTTGTGCCCGGTCCCATTCCAGCCGCAAGCGTTCGTCCAGCGTGCGGCGGTTGGCCAGGCCGGTAAGGGCGTCGGTGGCTGCCAGTTCTGACAGCACCTGTTCGGCGCGATGGCGACGGCGCAGCTCCATGCACAGTGCCCAGGTCAGCCACAACAGGCCCACGCACAACACTCCGGTCGCGATGCTGACCAGCCACGCCGCGCGTCGCCAGGGGGCGAACATTTCATTGCTGGACAAGGCCACTGCCACGATCAGCGGCAAGTTGCCCACATTCGAAAAACTGTAGAGCCGTGCCTGGCGATCGACACTGGAGATACTTTGGAAGCTGCCGTCCCGTTCGCGCAGCATGCGCGCCACATTCGGGCGCTGGCTCAGGTCCTTGTCGACGATATCTGCTTCCAGCAGAGGCTCTTGCGCCAGCAGGATGCCTTGGTGGTTGAGCAGGTTGATGGTGCTGTTGCTGCCGATGTTCAAGCTGCTGAATAACTGATGAAAGTACGACAGGCGCATGGACGCGACTGCCACTCCCAGGAAGCGCCCATCCGGTGACGAAACGCGACGGCTGAACGCGATGCGCCAGGGGTCGGCACACTGGCAGCGCGCCATGAACGGACGGCTGATATACAGGCCCAGGTCGGGGTTGGTGCGGTGCGCCCGAAAGTAGTCCCGGTCGGCAAAGTTACCCAGTTTGGGCGTGAGCAGGGAGGAATCGGCAATCACCTCGCCAGCCGGGTCCAACAGCAGGATATCGCCCTTGTAGGGCGCCGCTGCGGAACGATCGAACAGCACCAAATGACGGATGCTCTCTGAAACGTCTTGCAGGTCGGTGCGCTCGGTGGCGCTGATCAAGCCTTTGAGGGCCATGTCGTAAAGTTCGACATTGCGCAGCACGTCAGCGTCGATCAATTGGGTGATGGTGTTGGCGGTGCGCTTGGCCGTCTGCAGGGTGTTGGCATGTTCACGAATCAGCAGCGCAGTGACGACCCCCACGATCAGCAACACCGTGAGCGTGCTGCCCAGGATCAGCAGGCGCTCCGGGCGGCGGTTGGGGCGGGTAGGGCTTGAACTCATCGGGCACACTTCTGCATTGAGAATGCCCTTAGCGTAGTAGCAACTCTTAAATATGGCGCAAAGCCAACCTGTAGGAGCGAGCAAGCTCGCTCCTACCTGTACTCAGAACACGTTGATCGGGTAGTCCACGATCACACGGTATTCATCCACATCCCGGTCCACCGCCGAGTAGCCATTGCTGCCGCGATTGGTCGCCCATTGCAGGCGCACGGCCAAGTCCTTGGCCTTGCCGTCCTGCACCACATATTTCAGGTCGATATCGCGCTCCCAGTGCTTGGCATCCTTGCCATCGGCGCTGTACCAGTTGCTGTAGCCGCGACTGTTGGGGTCGACCTTGGTCAGGTCGGTCTTGCCGCTGATGTAGGACACGGCGGACGTCAGGCCGGGCACGCCGAGGCCGGCAAAGTCGTAGGCGTACTTGAGCTTCCAGGAGCGCTCATTGGGCCCGTTGAAATCCGAGTACTGCTGGGAGTTGTCCAGGTACACGCTGTCGCCCTGGGTGATGTAATCGAACGGCGTGTTGCCATTGACCCGCTGATAAGTCGCTGTGACGCTGTGGTTACCCACGCCCACGGTGAAATGCAGGCTGTAGGTGTTGTTGTCGATATCCCCCAGCAGCGATTGACCGGTGTCCTGGGTATGGTAGTAGTGCAGGCCGGGCGTCAGGCTGACCAGGTCGTTCAGGGCGTAGGTGTATTCCAGGTCGTAGTAATACTGGTGCCAGACGTCCTTGAGCTCGGACGCGTACAGGTTGCTGGTCAGCCCCTCGATCCCGCTGAACGACACGCCAGCCCAGTCCAGGTGCTGGCTGTCGGTGTTGGCGGGCAGCGTGCCGTAGCTGGTACCAATACGCCGATGGCCGCTCTGGTTATAGAGTTTGGTGAAACTGGCCTGGCCACCTTCGAACATCCAGCCGTCAAAGCTGTGGTTGGTCAGGCTCACGCCACGGAAAGTCTGCGGCAACATGCGTGTCATGCCGCCGGCGATCACCGGGTTGTTGAGGAACAGGTCGCCGGCTTTCAGTTCGGTGTCGAAGGCGCGCAGCTTCAAGGTGCCGCCAGCCGTCGAGAACGAACCCGGCGCTTTGCCGTTGCCGCTGCCATACGGAAGGATGCTGGAACCATCCGTACCGCCACCGCCGTCGAGCTTGAGGCCGAGCATGGCATTGACGTCCAGGCCCAAGCCGATGGGGCCCTGGGTGTAGCCGGATTCGAAGGTGCCGATAAAACCCTGACCCCACTCCTTGCTGTCATCGGTATGAATATCGCGCCGGTCGCGGTTCATGTAGTAGTTGCGGGTGTTGATCGTGAGGTGTGAACCCTCGACGAAGCCTTCGACGGGCGGGGCGTCTGCCGCGTGGGCAAGCGGGATGATCGTTGCTGCGATTGCGAGGAATAACGGGGTGAACGTCAGCGAGTTCTTCACCGGTGGAGCTCCTTTGGTCAATCATGAACGGCCAGTGTCGTGGGGTGTGCCCGGCCTTTTTTCACGGCAAAAAAAAGCCGCTGAAGTCAGCGGCTTTAAGACAGATTCCCAGTGTAGAGCCCTGGAAATAAGTCGAGGGAAATTCGGGTGAGTGGTCAGCTGTCTTTGCCGTCGCGCTCATCGATGCGTCAAAGTAACGCAGGGGAGCGGTGCGATACAGAGTGTAACAAGATAATAACTATTGCCCAAATCGCAACAGTGAGGGCCATGGGATCTTCTGTGGGAGCTGGCTTGCCTGCGATGCAGACACCTCGGTATGCCAGGCCTACCGTGGTGATGCTATCGCAGGCAAGCCAGCTCCCACATTTTGACCGAGTTGTTTAGATCGGCAGGGTGATACCAAACGTATTGCCACCGCCTTCACTGCGCACAAACACATCCCCGCCATGCATCAACGCAATCGCCTTGACGATCGCCAGCCCCAATCCGTGATTGGCCCCGCTGTTGCTGCGCGAGGCATCCACCCGATAGAAGCGTTCGAACAGGCGTGGCAAGTGTTCGCTGGCAATCGCGTCGCCGGGGTTGGTCACGCCGATTGCCACCTGCTTCTCCTGCACCTGGATATGCACGTCGATAATCTGTCCGGGTGCGGTGTGTTGCACGGCATTGCTCAGCAGGTTGATCAGCGCACGCCGCAGGTGGGCTTTTTCGATCTGCACCAGGGCATCGCCGTCCACGCGCACCTGAACCTGGGCGTCTTCGAGGATAAAATCCAGATAGTCGAGGGTGGTGGCCACTTCATCGGCCAGGGAGCATTCGATCAGCTTGGTGGCTTTGCTGCCCTGATCGGCGCTGGCAAGGAACAGCATGTCGTTGATGATCGAGCGCAGCCGTTCCAGCTCCTCCAGGTTCGATTGCAGCACCTCAAAATAGTGTTCGGCCGAACGCCCGCGTGTCAGCGCGACTTGGGTCTGGCCGATCAGGTTGGTGAGCGGCGAGCGCAGTTCATGGGCAACGTCGGCGTTGAACGATTCCAAGCGCGAATACGCCTGCTCAACCCGGTCGAGGGTGGCGTTGAATGAATTGACGAATTGGCTCAGCTCGGGCGGCAAGGGTGACAATTGCAGGCGCCCGGAGAGTTTCGGCGGCGCAAGCTTTTGCGCTTCATCCGAGAGTTTGCCCAAGGGCTTGAGGCCGATACGCGCGACCCAGAACCCCAGCAGTGCCGCCAGTATTACACCCACCAGCGCGAGGCTGATCAACGCCACCAGCAAGTGATGCTGGGTGGCGCGGAAGTTCTCCGTGTCGATGGCAATCATAAAGCGCAACGCCGGGCGCTGGTCCTTGGCTGCAAATTGGCTGACCAGCACCTTGAAGGGATAATCGTGACCCGGCAGGCGCAGGTCGCGCTTACCTGTGGCGCCTTCGGCAAAGGCGCGAATCTGCGCGTCCGGCTCACCGTATTCGTAGCTCGGGTCGCTGCTGACCACCCAGAAACGGATGCGCTTGTCTTCTTCCCCCAACAGCTTGAGCTTGGACCTGATCTTGGCCCAATGTTCCGGCGTGCCGAAGCGATTGATCGACGATTCCAGCACGCTGTAGCGCGCATCCAACTCGGCACCTGGCAACAGCCCCAGGCCACGGTCGACCTGCTGGTACAGCGCGCCGCCGATTAACAGAAAGATCAGCAGCGCCACCAGGGTGAACATGCCACTCAGGCGCAGGGCGATGGAATTAGCGACCACTGTGGTTTTCCTGCATGCGGTTCTCCAGCACATAGCCCATGCCACGAATGGTGTGCAGCAGCTTGTGTTCGAACGGCCCGTCGAGCTTGGCGCGCAGACGCTTGATCGCCACTTCCACCACGTTGGCATCGCTGTCGAAATTGATGTCCCAGACCATCTCGGCAATCGCGGTCTTGGACAGGATCTCGCCCTGGCGTCGCGCCAATACGCTGAGCAGCGAGAACTCCTTGGCGGTCAGGTCCAGGCGTACACCGTTGCGGCTGGCCTTGCGGCTGATCAGGTCGATCCACAGGTCGGCAACGGTGACCTGCACCGGTTCATGGCCGCCGCTGCGGCGGGTCAGGGCTTGCAGGCGGGCCACCAGTTCCAGGAACGAAAACGGCTTGCCCAGGTAATCGTCGGCGCCTTCGCGCAGGCCGCGGATGCGGTCTTCAACGCGCTCGCGAGCGGTGAGCATGATCACCGGCGTCTGCTTGCGGGCGCGTAAGGCACGCAACACACCGAAGCCATCCAGGCCGGGCAGCATCACGTCGAGCACGATCACGGCGTAATCGTTTTCCAGCGCCAGGTGCAGGCCCTCGATACCTTCCTGGGCCACATCGACGGTGTAGCCTTGCTCGGTCAGGCCGCGGTGCAGGTAGTCCGCGGTTTTTTCTTCATCTTCAATAATCAGGACGCGCATGACCGCCTCAGTGTGTGGTCGCCAGCGTCAGCGCTGGTTTGGGCCTGTGGAAAAAACGTTCAAGGTACAAGTATATGACCGGCGTGGTGAACAGCGTCAGCGCCTGGCTCACCAGCAAGCCACCGACCACCGCGATGCCCAGCGGCTGGCGCAGTTCCGCCCCAGGGCCTGCGCCGAGCATCAACGGCACGGCGCCGAGCAACGCGGCAAGGGTGGTCATGATGATCGGCCGGAACCGTGTCACGCAGGCTTCATAAATCGCATCTTCGGGCGGCAGCCCGCGTACCCGCTGCGCCTCCAGGGCGAAGTCGATCATCAAGATACCGTTTTTCTTCACGATGCCGATCAGCAGCACCAGGCCGATCAAGGCCATGATCGAAAAGTCCTGGCCCAGCAGCCACAGCATGACCAGCGCACCGAGGCCCGCCGAGGGCAGGGTGGAAATGATCGTCAGCGGGTGCACAAAACTCTCGTACAGCACACCCAGAATAATGTAGACCGCCACCAGCGCCGCGAGGATCAGCCAGGGTTGGCTGGCCAGCGAGCTCTGGAACGCCTGGGCCGCACCCTGGAAGTTGCCGATGATTGTGCTCGGCATCCCGATTTCGTTTTTGGCCTGGTCGAGCATGATCACTGCATCGCCCAGGGCTACGCCGGGCGCCAGGTTGAACGACAGGTTGGCAGCAGGGAACATGCCGTCATGGCTGATGGACAACGGCCCGACCGTGGGCGGGTCGACTTTGGCCAAGGCCGACAACGGCACCATCTCGTTGGTCAATGGCGAGCGCAGGTAAAAATAGTCGAGGCTTTCGGCCTTGCCGCGCTGTTGGCTGTCCAGTTCAAGTATCACTTGGTACTGGTTGATCTCGGTCTGGAACTCGTTGATCTGGCGCTGGCCGAAGGCGTCGTACAACGCCTGGTCGACATCGGTGGCGGTCAGCCCGAAACGTGCGGCGGCCTGGCGGTCGATGCTGATATGGGTGATGCTGCCGCCCAGTTGCAGGTCGTTGGACAGGTCGCGAAACGCCGGGTTGGCGCGCAGTTTTTCGGTGAGGCGCTGGGTCCAGGTGTTCAGCGTCGGGCCGTCGTTGCTCTTAAGCACGTATTGGTACTGGGCGCGACTGGGGCCGGAGCTCAGGTTGATGTCCTGGCCGGCGCGCAGGTACAGCACGATGCCAGGCACCTTCGCCAGTTGTGGGCGGATGCGGTCGATGAACTGGCTGGCGGACACATCGCGCTCACTGCGGTCTTTCAAGGCGATCCAGAAGCGGCCGTTGGCGATGGTCTGGTTGCTGCCGGTAACGCCCACCGAATGGGAAAACGCCTGCACCGCCGGGTCGGCCTTGACGATCTCGGCCAGGGCCTTGTGCTTGGCGACCATGTCCTTGTACGACACATCGGCCGCCGCTTCGCTGGTGCCGAGCACGAAACCGGTGTCCTGCACCGGGAAGAATCCCTTGGGAATGAACACATAGCCGACCACCGCCAGGGCCAGGGTTACCACGAAGATCGCGGCCATGCTGCGTTGGTGCGCCAAGGCCCGGCGCAGGTTGCGCGCATAGCCGGCCAGCAGGCGTTCGCTGAAGCTGGGTTTGGCGTGGGCAGGGTGGGTAGGGGCACGCATGAACAAGGCGGCCAGCGTCGGGGCCAATGTCAGCGAAACCACCACTGAAATCAGAATGGTCGCGGTGGCCGTCAACGCAAACTCCTTGAACAACCGACCGACCACGCCGCCCATGAACAGCAGCGGAATAAACGCCGCCACCAGCGAGAAGCTGATGGACACTACGGTAAAGCCAATTTCACCCGAGCCCTTGATCGCCGCTTCACGTTTGCCCAAGCCGGCTTCCAAGTGCCGATGAATGTTCTCCACCACCACAATCGCATCGTCCACCACAAAGCCCACGGCGATCACGATGGCCACCAAGGTCAGGTTGTTCAGGCTGAACCCCATCACATACATCAGGGCGAAACTGGCTACCAGCGACACACCCAATACCGCAGACACAATCAGCGTCGCCGACAGTTGACGCAGGAACAATGCCATCACCGCCACCACCAGCAGGATGGCGATCAGCAGGGTCATTTCCACTTCATGCAGTGAGGCGCGGATAGTCTTGGTGCGATCGGTCAACACGCTGACCTGCACCGAGGCTGGCAACATGTCTTGCAGGCGCGGCAACTCGGCCTGGATGCGGTCGACGGTGTCGACGATGTTGGCGCCAGGCTGGCGTGAAATCACCAGGTTCACCCCTGGCGTATCGCCGGACCAGGCTTGCACGTAGGCGTTTTCCGAACCATTGATGACCTTGGCGATATCGCGCAGTTGAACCGGCGCACCGTTCTTGTAGGAAACGATCAGTTGGCCGTATTCCTCCGGGTGAAACAGCTGGTCGTTGGTCGACAGGGTGGACACGCTGTTTTCGCCATAGATCGCGCCCTTGGCCAGGTTCAGGCTCGACTGCTGGATGGCCAGGCGTATGTCGGCGAGCGTCAGGCCGATGGCCGCGAGCTTGTCGGGCGACGCCTGCACGCGGATCGCCGGGCGTTGCTGGCCGGTGATGTTGATCTGGCCGACGCCGTCGATCTGGCTGATCTGGCGCGCCAGCAGGGTTTCCACGTAGTCGCTCAGCTCGGTGCTGGGCATGCTGCTGGAACTGACGCTGAGGATCAACACCGGGCTGTCCGCCGGGTTGACCTTCCTCCAGGTGGGCAAGCTCGGCATGTCGCTGGGCAACTTGCCGGACGCGGTGTTGATCGCGGCCTGGACTTCCTGGGCGGCGGTGTCGATGCTTTTTTCCAGGGTGAACTGCAGGGTCAAGAGGCTGGAGCCCAAGGCGCTGCTGGAGGTCATCTGGGTCATGCCGGGGATGGCACTGAACTGCACCTCAAGAGGCGTGGCCACCGATGAGGCCATGGTGTCCGGGCTGGCGCCGGGCAGTTGCGCTGTGACCTGGATGGTCGGGAATTCCGCTTCCGGCAGTGGCGCGACGGCCAGGTTCGGGAAGGCAATAATCCCCAGCAACACCAGGGCGAAGGTCAGCAACAGGGTGGCGACCGGGTGGTCAACGCACCAGGCCGAGGGCGACCGGCTTGCACTCATGGTTGCACCTGGGCGTTGGCGGTGTGGATCACTTGCGGCGGCTCCTTGAGCACCTCCACCTGCGCACCGGCCTTGAGCCGCGATTGCCCATCGCTGACCAGCACATCGCCGGCCTGCACGCCTTTGATGATATTGATGTCGCTGTTCTGGTAGGCGACTTGCACCGGCACCACCTCGACTTTGTCAGCGCTTACGCGGTACACGAAATGTGAGTCCAGCCCGCGCTGCACCACGGTCGGCGGTACCACCAGGGCGTTCTTGTCGAGGGCCGTCTGGACCTTGATGGTCACCAGTTGCCCCGGCCATAGCTTATGCGCCGGGTTGCTGAACTCGGCCTTGGCCCGCAGGGTGCCGGTGGTGGAACTGATCTGGTTGTCGATCAGGCTCAGGTGGCCTTCGCCGAGCAGGTCGCCGGTCTGGTTGTCGGTGTCGGCGCCCAGGTAGGCGTCGACGGTGGCCCGGGTGGGGGCGGCAATCAGGCCCTGCAAGGTCGGCAGCATCTGTTGTGGCAGGGAGAACTCAACGGCAATCGGGTCGAGCTGGGTGACGGTAAACAGCCCCTGGGTGTCGCTCATGCGCAGGAAGTTGCCTTCGTCCACGTTACGGATGCCCACGCGGCCGCTGACCGGGGAGCGAATCTGGGTATAGGAAAGTTGTACCTGAGCTGCATCAATGGCCGCTTGATTACCTTGCGCAGTGGCCTTGAGCTGGTTGACCAGCGCCTGTTGCTGGTCATAGGTCTGTTTGGACACGCCGTCGTCGATGCTCAGCGCTTTGTAGCGCTTGAGATTGACCAACGCCACTTGCAACTGCGCCTGGCTTTCGCCCAATTGCGCCCTGGCCTGGTCGAGGCTGGCGCGGATCGAACGGTCATCGATGGTCGCCAGCAAGTCGCCGGCCTTCACCGATTGGCCCTCCTTGACCAGCAACTGGGTGAGGATGCCGTCGATCTGCGGGCGAATCACCACACTGTGCAACGACAGCACTGAGCCGATGCCGCTGATGAACCTGGGAACGTCCTGTTGCGCGACGCTCACCACCCGTACCGGGATCGCTGTGGGCGCAGCCAGCCGGGGCTTGGCAGGCCGTGTTACGGCCCAGGCGGCCACCGCTAGTATCAAGAGGACGCCCACCATCAGGGCCGTGTTTCGTTTTATCTGCATGGGAGGCGCCGGACGCAGTTGCACGCTTTAAGCCGCAAGCTGCCAGTTGAAGGTTGGGTAGCTGCTTTATAGCCCGGTAATACGGTCAGCACGGTGACGCGAAACTGACAGCCGCGACAGCTAGCGCTTTTTACTTGTGGCTTGAAGCTTACCGCTTGCTGCTTTGCCCCCGTATACTCGCGCTTTTACACCTATAGCTGCGCCGGAGCCCCTATGACTTCCCCAACCCAACCCCCTGTCGACGCGGCTGACCTCGTCGATTCGGCCACCGCCGACGGCGTTGAAAAAACCGAGATCCCGGCGTTTAAGTTCCCCTTCAAACCGGGCGAGCTGGCTGGCGCCAAGCATGCCAGCCAGCCCTGGTACAAAGGCGGCGCCAAGAACGGCCATACCAAGACGCCGGGCATGGCGCCTCCGGGCACTCGCCGGTCCATGGGTAAACGCTGAGATTAAAACCGTAGGTGCGTTATAGGCTGTTACCTACATTGCCCGTAGAAATTTCTGCTTGTAGGTCCGCGACCGATTCTTGAAAGCTTGCACAGCGTTTGCTTCGTCCCGATGACGCTCATCGGGGCGTGGTGAGTCAGCTTTCCGGAAAAGGACATTCCCGTGGCCCTGATACACCTCTGTGCGGTGCTCGTCCTCTTGCTCTCGTCGACTGCGGTTGCCGTCGACGTGCAACCGCGGCGTGAAATCCGTTTCGCCGTTGCCGCGCATTTCCCGCCATTTCAAAGCCGCAATTCCCAAGGGCAATTGGTGGGGCTGAATATCGAACTGGGCAATGCCCTCTGCGAGCAGCTCAACGTGCGCTGTACCTGGGTTGACCAGGTCGTGATGGAAAACTTCCCGGCCCTTGAAGCCAGGCAGTTCGACGCGATCATGGGCATGGCGCCCACCTGTCGTCGGCGCAAACGGGTGAGTTTCACCGATGACCTCTACCCGATCACCACGCGGCTGGTGGCGCGTAAAACCTCAGGCCTGCGCCCTGATCGGCGCTTGCTCAAGGGCAAGCGGGTCGGGGTGTTGGTGCGCAGTAATCGTGAAGCCTACGCCCTGTCGCAGTGGGCTCCGGCGGGAGTGATCATCAGGAGTTTCTGGCTGAACGACCAACTGGTGCAGAGCCTGGTTTCGGGCGATATCGATGCGACCCTGCAAGGCGTCGTGGAGATCCGTGAAGCCCTGCTCGACACGGCCGATGGCCTGGACTTCGACTTCATGGGCCCGCCTGTGTCGTCTGGCCTGCTGGGTAATAGCGTGGCGATCGCGGTGCGAAAAACCGATACCGCGTTGCGTAATGAGCTTAATCATGCGCTTGAGCAACTGATGCAGAATGGCGAATACCAACGCATCCTCCAGCCCTATCGCCTCGGTGTATTGCCCGCCCGTCCATGAGCGCTAATGTGTGTGCAGCTTTGCACCCGAAGTTGAATTAGATACCCATACCGTCATGAAGCCGCAGCGGCTTAAGCCGCCCTCAACGAGATAAACGCATAATTGGCTGGCACCTCAGTGGCAATTTGCGCTCCGGCATCCAGCACCTGTTCGGCGACGTCCATCCCGGACACATGAAACACCCATTCATGGGTCACCGCCGGCTGTTCAACCGCCTGTTCAATGGCTTGGGCAAACGCCTGCATATCCGGCAAGTACGCGGTAAACCCGTCGCCCTTGAGCGCGGTCGTGCGGATGCCGAGCAGCGCGCACACCGCTTCTTTGGTCTGCACGTCATCACGGTCGGCCTGGCGTGAGCGGCGAATCAGTTCGGCCAGTTGTGCGTCCATCAACTCGCCACCGACGATCAGCGCGGGGCCTTGCTCCCAGGATTCGGGCGGGCAGTCCTTGGCGCTCGGGTTCAGCGGGATATGCGGGTTGATCTCCATCGGGTAGATGCGGCACACCAGCGGGCGCCGTTCGTAGATGCGGCAGCGGTTGTCTTCGTCAAGATTCCGGCAGCGTCCGGCGTTGTAGGCGGCAAAGGTAATTGCCACAAACGCCTCGGTATTGCCGCTGGGCACGACCACTGAGCGGCGCTCAGCGTGTTCCCGTTGTTGCAGGGGCAGGCCCAGGCCATTGCCAAGAAAGCCCTCGACCAGAACGATGACGTTGCCACCGTCCGCCGCCCAACTGCGGGCTTCTTCGAGGGTCAGGGGCACGTGATGGTCGCTGCAGCATTTACCGCAACCGACGCAGGAAAAGTGTGTGTTCATGGCGGATCTGTCACCAGGCAAGGTCAGAGGGCACGCTTGAGGGGTGACGGGTTTTTACCTCTATCTACCGCTCAGGGGCTCTGGAAGCAAGTTATGCGCCAGTGAGGATCAGCCCTTGGATACGATGTCGCGCAGCACAAATCGCATGCCCGCACTTTCATACAGTTGCCGGGCGCGCAGGTTGCTCTCCAGCACCTTGAGGTCCACATAGGGTTCACCGCGCTGCTTGAATACCTGGAAGCTGTGCAGCAGCAAGGCGCGGCCCAGCCCTTGGCCTTGGGCACAGGGGTGTACGGCCAGGTTCTTGATAAAGGCGCTGGTCCAGCATTGTGCCACAGCGAGAATACCGTCGTGGTTACTGGCCACCAGACACAGCGTCGGGTCGTAGTCGGCATCGGTGACGAACTGCTGGCGCCACTCCTCCAGGTGGCCGACACGGCCGCCGCCCTGGTCCTGGGTCATGCGCAGCACGGCATGGATCGCCGGAGCTAGCTCATCGCGATAATGATCCAGCCGGGTATTCGCTGGCCACTGCGGGGCGGGCAGGCTGCCGGTGAGGTCGCGACGCAGCAACTGGTAATACTCGGCCAAGGCTTACAGCCCCTTTTGCGCCACGGTTTGCGCGGCGACCACCAGGCATTTGGTCAGCTCTGGGGATGAGAACTTGGTAAGTACCGAGTCGGCGCCGGCCAGGCGCGCTTTTTCGCTGTTCATCGCACTGTCCAGAGAGGTGTGCAACAGCACATAGAGGTCCTTGAAATCCGGGGTTTCGCGCAGGGTGCGGGTGAGGGCGTAGCCGTCCATCTCAGACATCTCGATGTCCGACACCACCACGTTGATCTGTTCAACCGTGCCTTGCAGTTCCAGCAACACGTCGATGGCTTCCTTGGCGCTGCGGGCGGTGTGGCAGGTCAGGCCGAGGTTGCGCAGGGTGTGTACCGATTGCTGCAAAGCCACCTGGCTGTCGTCCACCACCAGGATGCGGGCGTTGCCCAGCACTTCGGCTTCTTCCATGGTCAGGTCGGTCGGCGCCGCTTCAATCGGTGCCGGGGCGATGCCGTGGATGACTTTCTCGATATCCAGCACCTGCACCAGGCCACCTTCCACCTGGGTCACACCGGTGATAAACGCCCGATTGCCGCCGGAGCCGTAGGGCGGCGGGCGGATATCGGTGGTCAGGCAATGCACGATCTTGCTCACCGCCTGAACATGCAGGCCCTGCTTGGAACGGCTGACATCGGTGACGATCAGGCAGCCGCCGTCCGGGTCTTGCAAAGGCATTTCACCCAGGGCGCGGCTCAAGTTGATCACCGACAACGAAGCGCCGCGCAAGGTGGCGATGCCTTTGACGTGCGGGTGGGACTCCGGCAGCTTGGTCAACGGCGGGCAGGGGATGATCTCACTGACTTTCAACAGGTTGATGGCCATCAGCTTGCCGCTGCGCAAGGTAAAGAGCAGAAGCGAGAGTGAGTCTGCGCGGGCTTTGGTGGTGGACATAAAAACCTTCTGTGGATCAGGGATGACGATCTATAGAGAGTTATCGACTTGGCTGGCCTGGGCTTTAACCGGATTTTTGTGTCGGGCACTGTTTATGTGGGCGCTGGCAAGCCAGCTCCCACATTAAGTCCAGTGTCAGCCCTTCCAGGCCTGTGGGTTCACCAGATCCTGCGGGCGTTGGCCCAGCAGGGCGCTGCGCAGGTTGTCCACGGCGCGGTTGGCCATGGCTTCGCGGGTTTCACCGGTGGCCGAACCAATATGCGGCAGGGTCACCGCATTGCTCAGCTGGAACAACGGCGATTCAGCCAGCGGTTCCTTTTCATACACATCCAGCCCGGCGCCACGAATGCGTTGGGTTTGCAGGGCTTCGACCAGCGCTGGCTCATCCACCACCGGCCCACGGGAAATATTGATCAGAATCGCGCTGGGCTTCATCAACCCCAGCTCCCGAGTGCTGATCAGGTGATGGGTCTTGTCGCTCAACGGCACCACCAGGCAGACGAAATCCGCCTCGGCCAGCAACTGCTCCAGGCTGCGAAACTGCGCGCCCAGTTCCTGCTCCAGCGCGGTCTTGCGGCTATTGCCGCTGTAAATGATCGGCATGTTGAAGCCCAGGCGCCCACGCCGGGCCACGGCCGCGCCGATATTGCCCATGCCGACAATGCCCAGGGTCTTGCCGTGCACATCGCAACCAAACAAAGGCGCGCCCACGCTGGCTTTCCATTGGCCGGCCTTGGTCCAGGCGTCCAATTCGGCCACGCGGCGGGCGCTGCTCATCAGCAACGCAAAGGCCAGGTCGGCAGTGCTCTCGGTGAGCACATCGGGGGTGTTGGTGAGCAGGATCCCGCGCTCGGTGAGGTACGGCACGTCGTAGTTGTCGTAGCCCACCGACACGCTGGACACCACCTCCAGCTTGCTTGCGCTTTCAAGCTGCTCGCGGCCCAGCTTGCGGCCCACGCCGATCAAGCCATGGGCATGGGGCAGGGCTTCGTTGAACTGTGCGTTGATGTCACCCAGCTTGGGGTTGGGCACGATCACCTCGAAATCCTGTTGCAGGCGTTCGATCATGGGCGGGGTGACACGGCTGAAGGCCAGGACAGTCTTTTTCATTGCAGAACTCCACTCAACATGTGGGAGCTGGCTTGCCTGCTCCCACAATGAATTTATAGGGGGCGGGGAAGCAGCATGCCAAAATCAGTTCGCCATCCGCACGCTACCCACACCACCGCTCAACTCATACGCCACCAACTCCGCCTGGTGCGCCGCCAGAATTTCCGGCAACGAACCGCGCAGGTATTCCACCCAGGTTTTGATCTTTGCATCCAGGTATTGGCGCGAGGGGTAGATGGCGTACAGGTTCAGCTCCTGGGAACGGTAGGTCGGCATCACCCGCACCAGCGTGCCATTGCGCAGCCCTTCGATGGCGGCATACACCGGCAGCAGGCCGACGCCCATGCCGCTGGTGATCGCGGTTTTCATCGCGTCGGCCGAGTTCACCAGGAACGGCGAGCTGTTGATCGCCACGCTTTCCTGGCCTTCAGGGCCGTTGAAGGTCCATTTGTCCAACTGGACCACTGGGCTGACCAGGCGCAGGCACGCATGGTTGAGCAAGTCCTGGGGCCGCTGTGCGCAGCCCTTGGCCTTGACGTAGTCCGGCGAGGCGCAGGCGATGCTGTAGGTGATGCCCAGGCGCTGGGACACGAAACCTGAGTCTGGCAGCTCGCTGGCCAGCACGATGGACACGTCATAGCCCTCATCGAGCAAATCCGGCACGCGGTTGGCCAGGGTCAGGTCGAAGGTCACGTCGGGATGCGTGCGGCGGTAGCGGGCAATGGCGTCAATGACGAAATGCTGGCCGATGCCGGTCATGGTGTGCACTTTCAACTGCCCGGCCGGGCGCGCGTGAGCGTCGCTGGCCTCGGCCTCGGCCTCTTCGACGTAGGCGAGGATCTGCTCGCAGCGCAGCAAATAGCGTTTGCCGGCTTCGGTCAGCGCGATGCGTCGGGTGGTGCGGTTGAGCAAGCGGGTTTGCAGGTGGGCCTCAAGGTTGGAGACCGCGCGCGAGACGTTGGCCGTGGTGGTGTCCAGTTGCACGGCGGCGGCGGTGAAGCTGCCGGCTTCGGCCACACAACTGAAGGCGCGCATGTTTTGCAAAGTGTCCATGGAGTGTTCTCAAGGGAGATAGCAAATTGTGACAGAAAGTTACGCTTTCAGTGATCCCTACCAACGGATTATCGCCTGAACGGTAACAAAGATTCACAGGAATACCAGCTTATCGTCCTCCCTGGCGCCGCCTAGAATTGCGCCACCTCTCCCGCAACACCCTCTCAGGAATTCGCTTGCCGTGCCGCGTCGCATCAGCAGAGAGCTGAAGACTCTCAGTGTTTGGGCTTTAACGTCAGTCATCAGCGGTTGCATCGGAACCGGAGGAATCGCCCCGCAAGGCCAGGCGATCAACGCCAATACCCTGGCCACCGACGCCGCGATCCAGAGCGCCGACCGCGACGCCCACTGGCCCACCGCCCAATGGTGGCAGGCCTACGGCGACCCGCAGCTCAACCGTTGGGTCGAACTCGCCACCCGCAACAGCCCCAGCCTGGCCGTGGCCGCCGCCCGTGTGCGGCAAGCCCGAGCGCTGGCCGGCGTGGCCGAGTCGGCCGAGTCGCTGCAGGTCAACAGCGACACCACCCTCAAGCGTCACAACTGGCCGAAGGATCAGTTCTACGGCCCCGGCCAATTGAGCGGCGCCAACACCTGGGACAACAATTCGTCCCTGGGCCTGAGCTACGCCCTCGACCTGTGGGGCCGGGAAAGCAACACGACCGAACGTGCGGTCGACCTGGCGCACATGAGCGCCGCCGAAGCGCGCCTGGCCCAGCTCGAACTGCAAAACAACGTGGTGCGCGCCTATATCCAGCTGTCGTTGCAGTACGCCAACCATGACATCGCGGCCGCCACCCTGGCCCAGCAACAGCAGATCCTGGACCTGGCCAACAAACGCCTGGCCGCCGGGATCGGTACTCACTTTGACGTCAGCCAGGCAGAAACCCCGCTGCCGGAAACCCATCGCCAACTGGATGCCCTGGACGAGGAAATCGCCCTGAGCCGTAACCAACTGGCGGCGTTGGCCGGCAAAGGCCCGGGGGAGGGCGCGCAGTTGCAGCGCCCGACCCTGGCCCTCGCCGCGCCGTTGAAATTGCCCTCCAGCCTGCCGGCGCAATTGCTCGGTCAACGCCCGGACGTGGTCGCCAGTCGCTGGCAGGTAGCGGCCCAGGCACGGGGTATCGATGTGGCTCATGCAGGCTTCTACCCCAACGTCGACCTGGTCGGCAGCCTCGGCTACATGGCCACCGGCGGCGGTATGCTGGCGTTTCTGGCCGGCAAGAAATTCAACTACAACGTCGGCCCGGCGATCACCTTGCCGATCTTCGACGGCGGCCGTCTACGTGCGCAATTGGGTGAAGCCAGTGCCGGCTACGACATCGCGGTGGCCCAGTACAACCAGACCCTGGTCAATGCGCTCAAGGGCATCAGCGACCAGTTGATCCGCCGCGAATCCATGGACAAGCAATCGGTTTTTGCCGCGCAGTCGGTGGCCTCGGCGCAGAAAACCTACGACATCGCCATGATCGCCTATCAGCGTGGCCTCACTGATTACCTCAACGTGCTCAACGCCCAAACCTTGTTGTTTCGCCAGCAGCAGATCGCACAACAGGTGCAGGCGGCACGCCTCAGCGCCCATGCCGAGCTGGTGACCGCCTTGGGCGGCGGCCTCGGCGCTGGCGACGATGTGCCCACGGCTGCCAAGACACTCCCAAGCAAGACTCCGGCGGCGCTCGCCGTGTTTGATCACTGAGTAGGCCTTGATGACTCCCTTGCCTGCACCGCTGCGCTGGCTGCATTCCCTTGAGTGGCGCCGTGGTTTTTTCGACTGGGCACGCAGCGATGGTGTGACCTGGGTGTATATCTTCAAAGTGCTGGTCGCTGCGTTCCTGACGCTGTGGCTGGCGATGCGCCTGGAACTGCCGCAACCGCGCACGGCGATGATCACCGTATTTATCGTGATGCAGCCCCAGAGCGGCCAGGTGTTCGCCAAGAGTTTCTATCGCTTCCTCGGGACCTTGGCAGGCTCGGCGGTAATGGTGCTGTTGATCGCTTTGTTTGCGCAGAACACCGAACTGTTCCTCGGTGCGCTGGCGATCTGGGTGGGCATTTGCACCGCTGGCGCCACGCGCAATCGTAACTTTCGCGCCTATGGGTTCGTGCTCGCCGGCTACACCGCGGCGATGGTCGGCCTGCCGGCCCTGGCCCACCCGGACGGCGCCTTCATGGCGGCGGTGTGGCGGGTGCTGGAAATCTCCCTGGGGATACTGTGCTCGACACTGGTCAGCGCCGCCATCCTGCCGCAGACCTCCAGCGCCGCCATGCGCAACGCGCTGTACCAGCGCTTCGGTGTGTTCGCGCTGTTTGTGACCGATGGCCTGCGCGGGCGCAGCCAACGCGAAGGTTTCGAGGCCAGCAACGTGCGCTTTATTGCCGAAGCCGTGGGGCTGGAAGGCCTGCGCAGCGTCACCGTGTTCGAAGACCCGCACATGCGTCGGCGTAACGGGCGGCTCAGTCGCCTTAACAGCGAATTCATGAGCATCACCACGCGCTTCAACGCCTTGCACCAATTGCTTGAACGCTTGCGCGCCGATGAGGCCGACCATGTAGTGGCAGCGATCAAGCCCGGCCTGCAAGACCTGGCCGAAGTGCTCGACGGCTTCTCTGGCCGCGCCCTCACCAGCTTGGATGCCGCGCGCCTGGTCAACCAACTGAGCGCCTACAAGGACGGCCTGCCCGCCAAGGTGCGCAGCCTGCGGGCGAGTTTCCAGGAAGACAACCCGACGGACGCCGAGCAGTTGGATTTCCACACTGCCTACGAGCTGCTGTACCGCTTCGTCGACGACCTGCACAACTACGCGCAAACCCACGCGTCCCTGGCCGAGCATCGCCATGCGCGGGAGGATTGGCACGAAGCCTACACGCCAAAGACCAACTGGCTGGCCTGTGCCGCTGCCGGTGTGCGCGCCTCGTTTATCTTGGTTGTGCTGGGCAGTTACTGGGTGGCCACGGCCTGGCCCAGCGGCGCCACCATGACCCTGATCGCGGCGGCCACGGTGGGCCTGTCTGCTGCCACGCCCAACCCCAAGCGCATGGCGTTCCAGATGGCCTGCGGCACCTTGATCGGCGCCTTGGTCGGCTTTGTCGAAATGTTCTTCGTGTTCCCCTGGATCGACGGTTTCCCGCTGCTGTGCGTGATGCTGGCGCCGGTGATCATCTTCGGTGCCTTCCTCTCCTCCCGCCCGCAATACGCCGGTGTGGGTGTGGGCCTGTTGATCTTCTTCAGCACCGGCTCGGTGCCCGACAACCTCACGGTCTATAACCCCTACACCTTTATCAACGACTACATCGCCATGGTCATCGGCATGCTGGTATGCGCGGCGGCGGGGGCGATCATTTTGCCGCCCAACAGCCGCTGGTTGTGGCGCCGCCTGGAGCAAGACCTGCGTGAGCAGGTGGTGTATGCCATCAGCGGCAAGCTCAAGGGCCTGGCGTCGAGCTTTGAAAGCCGCACCCGCGACCTGCTGCACCAAGCGTATGGCCTCGCGGCCGGCCAGCCGCAGGTGCAACGCGATTTGCTGCGCTGGATGTTCGTGGTGCTGGAGGTCGGCCACGCGATCATCGAACTGCGCAAGGAGCAGGCGATTTTGCCGGTGCACCCGGCGTATGCCGAGTCGCAGCCGTGGCGCCAGGCGATCCGCGTGATGGGACGCTCGCTGGTGCGGCTGTTCCTGCAACCCAGCGCCAGCAACCTGGAGCGCGGGTTGATTGCCGTCGACCATGCGATCAGCCGCGTGCAGGCCACCGACGAGCCCTTCGCCCCGCACTTCGACACCTCGGCCCTGCGCCGGGTGAAGAGCTACCTGCACTTTATTCGCACCTCGTTGCTCGACCCGCAATCGCCTCTGGCCGCCCTCAAAGGAGCCCCGAATGCCTCGTGAAATTGCATTCCACGGCATCTATATGCCGACCATGACCCTGATGTTCTTGATCGCAGCGGGGCTGGCCTGGGCGGTTGACCGCTTCCTGGCCGGGTTCGACCTGTACCGTTTCTTCTGGCACCCGGCGCTGCTGCGCCTGAGCCTGTTCGCTTGCCTGTTCGGCGCCCTGGCGCTGAGCGTCTACCGTTGAGAATGCCCCGATGAAAAAGTTTTTCAGCCTGCTCGCCACCTTGCTGGTGCTGGCGTTGGCGATCTGGATTGGCCGCACGTTGTGGGTGCACTACATGCAAACGCCGTGGACCCGCGATGGTCGCGTGCGCGCCGACATTATCAATGTGGCGGCTGACGTTACCGGCGAAGTGGTGGACGTGCCGGTACGCGATAACCAGTTGGTGAAAAAAGGCGACCTGCTGATGCAGATCGACCCCGAGCACTACCGCATTGCCGTCAAGCAAGCGCAATCGCTGGTGGCCTCCCGCAAGGCCACTTGGGAAATGCGCAAGGTCAACGCGCACCGCCGCGCCGACCTGGACGCGCTAGTGATCTCCAGGGAAAACCGCGACGACGCCAGCAACATCGCCGACTCGGCCCTGGCCGATTATCAGCACGCCCTGGCGCAACTGGAGGCCGCTGAACTCAACTTGAAACGTACCCGTGTGCTGGCGGCGGTGGACGGCTACGTCACCAACCTCAACGTGCATCGTGGCGATTATGCGCGTATCGGCGAAGCGAAGATGGCTGTGGTGGATATGAACTCGTTCTGGGTCTATGGCTTCTTCGAAGAAACCAAACTGCCCCACGTGAAGGTGGGCGACAAAGCCGATATGCAGCTGATGAGCGGCGAGACCTTGAAGGGCCATGTGGAAAGCATCTCCCGTGGCATCTACGACCGCGACAACCCCGAGAGCCGTGAACTGATCGCCGATGTGAACCCGACCTTCAACTGGGTGCGCCTGGCTCAGCGCGTGCCGGTGCGGATTCACATTGATGAAGTGCCGGAAGGCGTGTTGTTGGCGGCAGGGATTACCTGCACCGTGATCGTCAACCCAACACAAAACTAAACTGTGGGGGGGCTTACCCGCTCCCACAGTTGACCGCGTCAGGCTTTGATAAAGGTTTCATGCAGGTGTCGCCACAGCAGCGCGCCACTGGCCTGTTTCTCGAACACCACCGTGGCGCGGCGGTCGGTCTGGGTGCCGCTGTCGTCAATCTGATGCTCGCGATACGTCACCGTGGCGCCGCGCGCATGGCGGTCGATGCCGGTCATTTCACTCAAGGTGATTTTCAACCCCGGACGCATCCCGCCCAGGCGCGTAAACAACGCATTGACCCCGGCCCTGTTGACCCGCGTACCGGTGGCGGGCGCGATCATGCTGAACTCGGGTGAGAAGCGCGCGAGCAGATTTTCCAGCGTGCCCTGAGGCGCAACCCCGGCAAACCATTGCTCGATCTCGACGTGGGTCTGGATCACTTCTTCGAAAAAATCGCTGTAGTCAATCATGCTTGGGCTCGCTGCAAGGGTGAAGCAGCGTGCGTACTCTGGAAGCATCCAGGCGCAACACTGCGAAAAGCGGCAACAGGGTCAGAGCTGCCGCCATCGTGAAGGTTATGGCGAAGGAATCCAAGGCCGACAGTATTGCACTGAGCACGGCGGCGCCGACGCAGAAGCTTACTTGACGGTTCATGTTCCACAACGCACTGGCGTGGCCCATGCGCTCGGCGGGAATATCCAGAAAGGCCAGAGTTTGCGCAGTGCTGCTGCACAGGCTGCCGCCCAGGCCCATCAAGACGTAGGCCGCAATAATCAGCGCGGGCTCGTTGAGCAACAGGATGCCAGCGCATTGCAGCGCCATGCCCGCCAGCAACAAGGGTTTGGGGCCGCAGCGATTGAAGAGTTTTTTGCTCAGGTAGATTGCCACTGCCGAGGCCAGCGCCCAGGGCAACATCAGCGCGCCGGTTTGGGTGGCGTCATAGCCCAAGCTGCGCACATAAAGGATGGCGATCAGACTGGTGCCGATAAACACCCCGGGTATGCACAGGTAGACGAGCATCGCCACGCGCAGCATCGGACTGGCAACCTGTTTGAAAATGCTGCTCAGGTCCAGAGGTGGGCGCACGCGGGTGGGCGCGTCGGGTTTTATCCACAACAAGGCCAGCAGCAGGGTCACCAAGGCCAGTGGCAAGTTGGCGTAGAAGATCCAGCGCCATGCCACAGTGTCGACAATCACCCCACCCAATGCTGGCGATAGTGCCGGCACCAGCAACGCCACCGACATCACCCGCGCCGTCAGTTGGCTGCGCTCGGCGGCGGGGAAGTGCCGGTAAGCCATGGCCTGGCCCACGGGAATCAGCAAACCGCCACCGAGCCCTTGCACTGCGCGCCAGCCTATCAACGCCTCAATGGAGCCGGCCTGGCCCACCATCACCGAGGCGCCGGCGAACAGCAGCAGGCTGGAAGCGATCAGGGTGCGCTCGCCCATGAGCGCCGCCAACCATACACTCAAGGGGATGATCACTGTCAGCCCGAGCATGTAGGCATTACTGATCCACGCCAACTGTGTGACCGAGGCGTGCAGCTCGCGGGCGATATCCGGGTAGGCGACGGTGGCAACAAACATGTTCACCAGGTCCAGGGCAAAACCCAATAAAAAGATCCAGGCGACTTTCGAGCGGTAGGTCATGAACGCGTTCCTGCAAGTGAAGCCGGCAGGGTAGGCCGCAAGCAGGGTTTGGGATACGCCGGTTTGCCTGCTAGTTTGTCAAAAATATTTTGACAAAGGAGGGCGTCCATCATGGTCAGCCTGGACCGTTTTGACACTTTCAAGGCTGTGGTCGAGGCCGGCTCGCTCACTGCTGCCGCGGACCTGCTGGGCCAGACTCGCGCCGTGGTCAGCTTCAACCTCAAGCGCCTGGAGGCGGAACTCGGCGTCACCCTGCTGACCCGCAACACCCGCCAACTGGCGCTCACCGATGCCGGCGAACGCTTTTACCTGCGCTGCACGCGCATGCTCGAAGAGGCCCGCCTGGCGGTAGAAGAAGCCCGCAGTGAGCATGCTCAGCTCAAGGGCACGCTGCGCATCACCACCACTGTCGAATATGCCCTGGCCGTCGTTGCCCCGGCGGTAGAAGCCTTTCGCCGCCTGCACCCGGACCTGAATATCCACTTATCCACATCCTCCACCCATGCCGACCTGATCTCCGAGCGTTTTGACGTGGCGATTCGCCTGGGGCGCCTGCTGGACTCCAATCATCGGGCGGTGCAGTTGTCGACGTTCGATGTGTTTGCTGTTGCGGCACCGCAGTTTGCCGGGCTTCAGACCCTGGAAGAGCTGGAGCAGATCCCCCGGTTGGGCCATGGCCGCTTGACCGAACTGAGCGTCACCGACCCGGCGGGCATTCAACATCAATACCGTGCCGGGCCTGCTGCGTTGGTGGCTGATAGTGCGGCAGTGCTCCAGGCATTTGCTGTGCGCGGCCACGGTGTGGCGATTCTGCCGCAATGGCTGGTGCAGGAAGACTTGGAGGCCGGACGGCTGGTGCGTGTGCTGGCGGATTATCGCTTCGCCCCCCAAGGGGTCTACGCGATGTACCCGGATACCCGGCACCTGCCGCTGAAGGTGCGGGCGTTTATTGATTTTATGAAGGGCTAGAGGCTGCCACTCAAACCAAAGCGCTTCTTCAACACCATCTCCAGCAACCCCTTTGGCAACAGTGCCGCCATCAATGGCAACGCGCGGCTGCCGTTGCCCGAACGCAACAGGCGTGGCGGTCGCACGTGCTGCACCGCCTTGAGCACGTCTGCAGCAAATTCACTGGCCGGGGTTGGCTTGTCCTGGGACGCTTGGCTGCGTGCCCGAATGCCCTCGCGCAACGGCCACCATGGTGACTGTTCGTGGATCAGCAATTCGGCTTGGGCGCCGGCATTCTTTGCAAAGCTTGTATTGATCGCACCAGGCTGCACTTCCATCACCTGCACGCCAAACGGTGCCAGCTCCATGCGCAGGGCGTCGCTTAACGCATGCACAGCGGCTTTGGACGCGCAGTAGGCGCCGGCAAACGGCGTCACCAATACGCCGGAAACGCTGCCGATATTCACCACCAGGCCCTTGTTGCGGCGCAGGGCGGGAAACAAGGCCTGGGTCACGCCGACGATGGAAAACACATTGGTTTCGAATTGGCGTTGCATCGCCTCGGTACCGCCGTCGAGCAATGGGCCCATGGCGCCGTAGCCAGCGTTGTTGATCAGCACATCCAACTCGCCCCACTGCTCGGACAAGCGTTGCAGGGCGGCGCTGTCGTTGACGTCCAGTTGTAGGGCATTAAAGCCTGCGGCGGTAAGCGCGGCGACATCATCGGGTTGGCGGGCGCTGGCCCATACCTCGAAGCCTGCAGCTTTGAACGCATCAGCAAGGGCGCGGCCGATGCCGCTGGAACAACCGGTGATCAGTACGTTGGGCATGCATCATTCCTTTGTCAGTCCGAGAAACTGCCTTGCAGGTGCTCGGCGCGAAATTCCAGGGTTTGTGGGCGATAGCCGGGACGCAGCGGCGGGGTGGGCAGGCAGTCATCCCAGGTGGCGCCCGCCTGCAACTCGCCGGGGCCGCGATAGCGTGGGGCGGCGTAGACATTGTCGGCCAGGTTGACCGTATCGCCCGGTGCATAGGCGGCGACGCGCCAGCGCAGTTCGGTCAGTGGCACGTCGTTGCCGTTGTTCAGGGTCAGTTTTAAAGGACGGTCGGCCGGGCATTCCTGTGGGGCGTAAGTAATGCGCAGCTCAAGGCGAGCCAATTGCGCGGCTTCGCGGTTGTCCAGCCATACCACCCAGACGGCGACGAAACCCAGGCCAACGGCAGCGGCCAACGATACCGGCAGCGCCTTGGCCGGGTAGCGCAGCAGCAGGATCAGCCAGGTGATGATCAGGAGAACGCCGAAGAACATGGAGACCACCTCGAATAGGGAACCAGCATCCTAACTTAAGCTTAGGTGGGATTGGTTACCTTGAGCATTGTGTTGGCCGGGCAGACGCCATCGCAGGCAAGCCAGCTCCCACATTCGACCGCATTCTAAAGTGGGCGCGCGGTCAACTGTGGGAGCTGGCTTGCCTGCGATGAGGCCTGTACAGTCACCACAAACCCCAAGAAAAAGCCCCCACCCAACCCACTGCGGATAGGGGACGCAATGGGCTGGGCGAGGGCTTCTTGTACGACTGTTTTACTGCGCGATAGTTTTCACCGATACACCACGTTCAACCGGTGTCGAGCGACCATAGATATCTTCGAAGCGCTCGATATCGTCTTCACCCAGATAGCTGCCCGATTGCACTTCGATGATCTCCAACGGGATCTTGCCCGGGTTGCGCAGGCGGTGCACCGAGGCGATCGGGATGTAGGTGGACTGGTTTTCGCAGAGCAGGAACACGTTGTCGTCACAGGTGACTTCGGCGGTGCCGCTGACCACGATCCAGTGTTCGGCGCGGTGGTGGTGCATCTGCAGCGACAGGCACGCGCCCGGCTTGACCGAGATGTGCTTGACCTGGAAACGCCCGCCCATGTCCACCGAGTCGTAGGAACCCCACGGACGATAGACTTCGCAGTGGTTCTGGGTCTCGCTGCGGCCTTGCTCGTTGAGGGTGTTGACCATCTGCTTGACGCCCTGGACCTTGTCCTTGTGGGCAATCATCATCGCGTCTTTGGTTTCCACCACCACGATGTTGTCCAGGCCGATCACCGACACGAGTTTGCCGTTGCCATGCACCATGCAGTTGCGGCTGTCCTGGATCACCACGTCGCCTTTGCTCACGTTGCCGTTGGCGTCTTTATCGTTGACCGCCCACAGCGAGGCCCAGCAACCCACATCGCTCCAGCCAGCGGCCAAGGGCACGACGCAGGCGCGTTGGGTTTTTTCCATCACGGCGTAGTCGATGGAATTGTCCGGGCAGCAGGCGAAGGTGGCGTCGTCGAAGGTCACGGTATCGGCGGTCTGCTCGCTGCGCTCCAGGGTCAGCACGCAGGTGTCGTAGATGTC
Source organism: Pseudomonas sp. CFSAN084952 (assembly GCF_009648855.1). Classification (NCBI taxonomy): domain Bacteria; kingdom Pseudomonadati; phylum Pseudomonadota; class Gammaproteobacteria; order Pseudomonadales; family Pseudomonadaceae; genus Pseudomonas; species Pseudomonas sp. CFSAN084952. Next base: position 357,832 of record NZ_CP045767.1, read on the forward strand.
CGGGTCATGCTTTTTCAGCTCTTCGAGGAAGCGGCTGGCACGGAACAGGAACATGCCGCTGTTCCAGAAGTAGCCACCGCTTTTGACGAACTCGACCGCACGTTTTTCATCGGGTTTTTCCACGAACTGTTGCACGCGGCTCACGCCTTCAGGCAGCAGCGAATCGTTGGTGGACTTGATGTAGCCGTAGCCGGTCTCCGGGCGGGTGGCCGGCACGCCGAACAGTACCATCTCGCCCCGCTCGGCGGCCACGGTGGCCAGGGCCAGTGCGCGTTGCAGGGCTTTCTGGTCGTCGATCACGTGGTCGGCGGGCAGTACCAGCATCAAATCGTCACGGCCTTCGTTGACCAGCATCATCGCGGTCAGGGCCACGGCCGGCGCAGTGTTGCGGCCGAAGGGTTCCATCAGGATGCGCTGGCAGTCGAGCTTGCGTGCGCTCAGTTGCTCGTTGACGATGAAACGGTGATCTTTGTTGCAGACCACGATGGGGGCGTCCATGCCTTCGAACACCAGGCGCTCCAGGGTTTGCTGGAACAAGGTGTGCTCGCCGGTCAGTGCCAGGAACTGCTTGGGGAATTGTTTACGCGAAAGCGGCCAAAGACGTGAGCCGCTACCACCGGAAAGGATTACTGGGATCATGGTGTTTCTCCTTGAATCGATATGGGTCAGAGCTACGAAGGTTTGTCGTTTCACTCTTGTTTTTGTCTCGGTCCTGAGTTGAGCCCCGGTCAGTGTGGGAGCTGGCTTGCCTGCGATGGCGCCTACAAGACCGCCATCGCAGGCAAGCCAGCTCCCACAAGGGGGCGTGTCAACTCAGGGAAATAATCAGCGGGTCGACACTGGGCGTTTCACCCACACTGGCGACAGGCTCGAACCTGAGCCGGTGACGTACAACACCGCCGCTTCACCGCGTTCCAACGCAACCGGCTTCACATCGCCGACTTTCTTGTCACCGTCATACAACGCCAGGCTTACCTTCACCGGGTTGATCTCACGCTCGCCACGGCCCTTGGCAGCCACCGACTTGACCACATCGGTCTTGCCGTCGGCGGTCTTCAAGGTCAGGGCCTTGTCGCTGAGGTTCTGCACGCGCACCAGGGATTTCTGCTTGTTCTTGAACGGTGGCTCTTCGATCAACTGCGGCTGGCCGCTGCCGCTGTTGACCAGGGTGTAGTAGTGGTCGGCGGCCAGCTTGACCGGCAGGGTCTGGCTGCCGACCTTGGCGCTGTAGTCACCGCCCGGCATGAAGCTGAAGTCGCTGCTGGCCAGTGGCGCAACGTCGCTGAGGTTGGTGCTGCCGACGGTGGCGCTGACTTCCTGGTTGCTGGCGTTGTAGATACGCACAAAGCTGGAGCCTTTTGGTGCAGTCGGGCCGTATAGGGCGGCGTCACCGGCAGCGAAGGCCGACAGGGATACGACGCTCAGGCCTGCTGCGATAGCCAGGGTTTTAGCGAGACGACGAGGAGTAGTAGTGAAAGTCATGTGAGTTACCTCTCTTTCAGTTTTGCGCCCGGTCGGGCGTCTCGGATTTAGGTGTGTTGATTGCCATGTTCTGTTGGCGCGAACCGGCTTGTTTAAGCTGCGCAACCCAGGCTGGGTCGGCATCACCGATTTCGTTGTTGATAGGCAGATAACGTTCAGGAAACTCCCAGATCAGCACCTGAGGCGGGCTGTTCTTGAAGTCGTCACTTTTGAGGTAGCTGAGCATCGGCAGGATCGGGCCGTGGCCATCTTCGGCGTAGCTGACCACGTCGCTGTGCAAGGCTTGTTTGAGCGCACCCACGAAGTTCCAGTTGGGGTTGGCGCTGTAGCTGGTGCCCACCAGGGCCACCGGCGTTTCGCTGTCGCTGAACAGCGCGTCATCACCTTTCTCTTCGGCCAGGTGGGTGACGCGTTTTTCCAGCGGCTCTTTAGGTGGCATCAGGTTTTCGAACAGCGGGTCCAGGGGCAGGAACAAACGCAAGTCACCTTTATGTGGCTCGGTTTTCTCAGCCTCGGTGACAAAACGCTGCGGCTCGCCGCTCAGTGGGGTTTTGTCGGCAATCGCCTTGGCCAATTGCTTGGCGGCGACTTCGGCACCGTCCGGTGTCCAGTGAGTATCGGTGCGCAGGAACACTTGCTTGCCGGCGAGCTTGGCCTGTTGCAGCGGGCCGAGCAGATCTGGAGCTGGAATGTTGTCCGCCGCCACTCGGGCATGGAAGTCCTGGTACAGGTTGGCGTGCACGCTGGCCGGTTTGACTTCACCCAAATGCTCCGGATACAGGCGTACCTTGGCCGGCACGATCGCCATCACCAGTTGGATACCCTGGGCCTTGAGCTTCTGGCGCACGCCTTCGACCAGCGCGTAGTTGCCTTGCAGGTTCTGGTCTTCGTTGACGGCGGGGTTGAATTCCTCGTCGCTGTACAGCCAGTGATCGCGGCCCAGCACCACGCCAGGGCGGCCTTCATTGAACAGCTTGTAGTCCAGCGCCGCCCACAGGTTGGTGCCCAGGCGCTTGATCGGGAACTCGTCGTCGTAGTGGGTCTCGACGGCTTTGGTCCAGCGACCGTTGAGCACGGTGGCATCGGCGTTGGTGCTGAAGCCAAAGAAGCTGCGCAGCGACCAGGCGCCAAGTGCCAGCAACAGCACCAGGAACAGGCTTATGTAGAGGACGCGTAATGAACGGGTCATGGTCGGCTCCCTCAGAATTGGAAGTAAAGGAACGGCGAGAAACTCTGCGCCGACAGTTTCAGGATCGACGCCACGAACAGCAGAAGCACCGCAGCGCGCATGGCGTAGCGTGGCCAGTCAGCGGTCCAGTAGGCCGGTTGCACGGCAGCGTCACGGCCCACGCTGAAACCGGGCTCGTGGATGCTGCCAGGGTTGTCGCCCGGTACGGCCTTGATCAGGCTCGGGTCGGCTGGCTTGGCCTTTTCGGCAGGGCGGTTGGTGTAGAAGTCGCGCAGGCCGAAGAACGCCAGCGTTGCATAGGCCACCACCAGGGTTGCCGCTTGCAGGCCGGTAAGGTTGGCGCGGTTGAGTTCCGACAGTGACCACTCGCCAAAGCTGAACATCGCACCGTACATACGCCCGGCAACGTGCAGGTTTTCGGCGCGGAAGATCACCCAGCCCATTACCACCAGCAGGAAGGTAAAGGCCCAGCGCAGCACATTGAAACTGCGGGGCGCGGTGTTCAGGCCGATGGCTTTTTCAATCGCCAGCCACATGCCGTGCCAGGCGCCCCATACGATGTAGGTGATGTTCGCGCCGTGCCACAGGCCACCGAGCAGCATGGTCAGGAACAGGTTGCGGTAAGTGGTCAGGGTGCCTTTGCGGTTGCCGCCCAGGGTGATGTACAAGTAGTCACGCAGCCAGGTGGACAGGCTGATGTGCCAGCGCCGCCAGAACTCGGTGATCGACTGGCTGATGTAGGGCTGCTTGAAGTTTTCCATGAAGCGAAAACCCATCATCAAGCCCAAGCCAATGGCCATGTCGCTGTAGCCGGAGAAGTCGAAGTACAGCTGCGCGGTATAGGCCAGCGCGCCGAGCCAGGCATCGCCTGTAGTGGGGTTTTGCAGGGCGAAGCAATGGTCGGCCACCACCGCCAGGGTGTCAGCAATAAAGACCTTCTTGATGAAACCCTGCATGAACCGCGTGCAGCCCTCGGAGAATTTATCCAGGGTGTGGGTGCGGTTGTTGAACTGATCGGCCAGGTCGCGAAAGCGCAGCACGGGACCGGCGATCAGGTGCGGGAAAATCGCCACGAACGCCGCAAAGTCGATGAGGTTGCGGGTCGCCGGGGTGTCGCCACGGTACACGTCGATGATGTAGCTGATGGACTCGAAGATGTAGAACGAGATCCCGATCGGCAACAGCACGTGAGTGAGGATGAACGGCTCCAGGCCTGCCGACTTCATCATTACATTGATGCTGTCGACGCCGAAGTTGGCGTACTTGAAGTAGCCGAGGATGCACAGGTCGACCGCCACCCCGAGCAACAGCCAGCGCTGCGCCGGCTTGGTGCGTACACCGGCGGCACCGACCTTGAGGCCGATCCAGTAATTCCACAGGGTCACTGCGGCGAACAGCGCCAGGAAGTCCACTCGCCACCAGGCGTAGAACACGTAGCTGGCAATCAGCAGCAGCAGATTGCGATAGCGTTGCCCGCTCAAGTAGTACAAGCCGAGAAAGATCGGCAAGAACAGAAACAGGAACACATTGGACGAGAAAACCATCCCGATCTCTCCATGTTTAACCAATAGTCAAGGGCCAGAGCCCCCCCAAACCCCCCACGATGTCGGGGGAGGCTGTGATCGTTCCCACGCTCTGCGTGGGAATGCCTCTTGTGGCGCTCTGCGCCACGCTTTGGGACGCACAGCGTCCCGTGCTGCATTCCCACGCAGAGCGTGGGAACGATCAGCGACTAGCTGCCTTTGTTGCCTTTTTCATGCGCCGGGTCGTAGACCTTGGTCAGGTCACCGCCCAGGCGGAAGGTCTTGAACGGTTGCATGCCATGCTTGCGTTCGATCACATCCGGGGCGCAGGTGTAGAGGGTGCAGAAGGGCTCAAGCCAGGCAAATTTCATGTCTTCCTTGAGGTCCTTCATGTCCTGCTCTTTGCCGTTCTTCTGCTCGAAGATGTCCGGGTCTTTCACCCCGGCCAGCACCTTGTCGCCCAGGCGCTTGAGCGCGCTGTTGTTTTCCTGGCGCAGGTCCACGCCGTTGACCAGCGCAAAACTGGCGATCATCGACAGCGGCGGCAGCGCGTAGTTGTGGTACGACAGGGCGCGTTGCTGGCGCTTCAATTCGTTCGGCAGGAAACCCTGGTCATCGACCTGGTTCACGCCGACCTTGTATTCCTTCACCGCCCAGTCAAACAGGTCGCGGCGGTTGGTAGCGATGGACGTTGCCATCACCGACCAGGCGGCCCAGTACGAGTGGTTGTTAGTTTTTTCCAGGGGCAGGTTGTCCCAGTCGCTCACCACCTGGTCGGCCAGCTTGTTGAACCAGGCTTCGATCTGCTGGGCTTCCTGCGGGTGCTTGGCCAGTGGCTGCGACTCGGAGAACTTCAGGCGCACATAGGCCGAGGCCATGCTGCCCAGCGCCCATTTGCGCATGGACTTGCCGGTGTGATTGAAGTCCTTGGACATCAACGCATCGGCCTTGGCCCATGACACCAGCCAGTTCAGGGTGCATTCGAGCTGCTGTGGACGGCCGTCGCGCATGAACTGCATCACCCGTTTGCTGGTGTCTTTTTCCAGCTTGGTGATGTCGGCGGTGCTGTCGCGAAAGGCTTTTTCCGACTGCACATTCAGGGTCGAACGGGCCTTGTCGGAACCTTCGTACTTGCTGCGAAACTGCAACGGCCCGGTGTAGGGCGTTGGCATGCTGTCGCAATCATTCTTGAAATCGCCGGTCTTGAACGCTTCGATCGGTGCGAAATAGCCCTGGGGTGGACGCAGTGGCGCCGCTGCATTGACGGAACCTGCGAACATGGCCAGGCCCAGCAGGCCAGGGAGCAATAACTTTTGCATAAGTAACCTCACTTCCCGAGTTGGGCGGTCTGCTGACCACCGCTTGGGAATACGTTGCGTGTGCAAATTTTCGCTTCAACCTTCTGCGCCGCAGCGCCCGCTTCGGGGCCCTGCACTTCCACGGCCAGCAAGTTCTGCGAGGCCCAGTCTTCATCGGTGCGCAGTTCAAAGGCGAAACGCCCGTCTGTATCGGATGTTTCGGGTTTCTCGATCTTGATGTCCTCGTGGCGCCCGTTCATGTACCAGAGGGTGGCTTGCAAGGTTTTCACCGACGGATCGGCGAAGCGGATATCGACCTGATGGTTGGCGTTGCGCAGGTCTTTGTTCGCGCTGTTGACCATCAGTTCGTTTTTGCCCGGTTTGAGCGTGGTGCTGGCCGACATCTGCGCGGTCTTGCCTTCGCAACCGTTGTCCAGCAGCGCCATCATCTGGCGGTAGATGGTTTCCTGGTCGAGACGGTACAGCGGCGAGAATTCCCAGATCAGGATCTTCGGTGGGCTCTTCTGGAATTCATCGCTGCCCAGGTACTGCAGCATCGAGCCTTCCAGGCCACCGCCGGGGAAGGCGACGTTGAGGATGTCGGCCCCGATTTCCTCTTCCAGGAAACCGGCGAAGTTGTAGTTCTTGCCACTGTGGCTGGTGCCCACCAGCGTGATCTGCGGGTTGCCCGAATCGCCGAACAGGTCGCCGTCACCGGCTTCGCCCTTGGGCTCGGTGGTGAACTGGTCCATGTACTGGATCGCATAGCTGGTGCCACACAGTTGCCCGGCCATGTTGTGCAGGGTGCCGGTCTTGCCCATGCGGCCCGAGCGCTTGGTCTCGAACTCACGCTTGGGAATCTCGGCATATTCCGGCATCTGCTTGACCTTGGCCGCGACGATTTTCGCGGTGCGCTGGGCGCCGTACGGAGTCCAATGCTGGTCGCCACGGAAGTAGAAATCGTGGGCTGGCAATTCATCCGGCAGTTGTTCGTTGGTCAGCGGCGACAGGTCTGGTACCACGTAGCCCATCTTGGCGAAGCGGCCGAGCATGGTTTTGTAGTTGCCTAGGGCTTTGTCGAAGTCGAACGAGGCTTTCTCCGCCGGGTTGAGCTTGTTGCGGTTCACCAGGCCACGGGTCGGCTGGTAGACCACCACCAGTTCCACGCCCTTGCTCTTGAACGCATCGTGCAGCTGCTGCATGCGCTTGTAGCCGGCCGGGGTGGTGTCGAACTCGGTGCGCAGGTCTTCCTGGGTACGGAACAGCCAGTCGCCCTGGGCTTGCACCAGGGTGGTGAAGTTCTGCTGGTAGCGCGTGGTGTAGTTTTTCGCGTCATGGGCGGCCGGGCACAGGCTGCAGCAGGGTTCAGCGGTGAAGGTAGGAGCTTTGACTTCATCGGCGCGTACGCCCTGGCTGGCCGCCAGCAGGCCGAGGGTCAGACCCGAGAGGCTCAGCAGTTTGATCATGTGTGGGTGCATAAGGGTCATCCTCAGTCCTGCAATTCGGTCTGGCGTTCGACGGGGTCGATCAGCACGGCTTTCTGCTGGCGCACCAGCAGGTCGAGAATTTCTTCCTGGCGGTCACCCAGGATGCCGGAGAAGCTGATGCCGCTGGATTTGGTCGGCGCCAGCATCGACACGCGATACAACTCGATACTCAACGGCGAGTCGATGGACAGCGGCCCGCTGCCGTTACCCGCCAGTTCACCGCCGACCACGATCAGCGAGACCTTGGCGTCGAACGGGTCGAGGGCGATGTCGCGGTCGGTGTCGGTCAAGTCCTTGATGTGGCCGTACACGCCGGTCAGCCCGTTGGCCATCGAGGTGTTTTCGTAGAGCTTGATGTTCACGCTGTTACGCACGCGGATCCCGTGGCGACGGTTGCTGATCACCTTGTTGCCCCACAGCAGGTTGTCGCCGCTCTCATAGAGGGTGATGCCGTCGGTGTGGTTGCGGTAGATCTCGTTGTCGGCGATCAGGTTGTTCACGCTGTTACGGTCGATCACCAGGCCCGAAAGCTTGTTGTCATAGCTGCGGTTGTTGAAGATAAAGCTGTCGTTCACTTCCCGGGAAATGATGATGCCGTGCTTCTTCTTGGTGCCGTACACGGTGTTGTCCGCGATGATCAGGCCGTGAGAACGGTCATGGGGGTCAATGCCGTAGACGATGTTGTCTTTGTAGGTATTGCCCTTGATCACAAAGCCCGTGGTCTCGTAGCAGTAGAAGCCGTACCACATGTCCGAGAACTCGGAGTCGATGATCCAACCGGTCGGCTCGGGGCGCTTGAGCACCTTGGCCATGTTCGGCGTGTACTGGGAAATACTCACCCCGTACGACTTACTGTTGGCGTAGCCGAAGCTGGCCATCTTGGTTTTTGAGATGTAGGTCTCGGTGCCGCCCCAGGCCAGCAGGAACGGGCGGAATTCCTTGGCCGACTTGAACAGCGCCGGACCGTTGGTTTTTTCATCCCAGCCGGTGACCTTGGTGTCACGCACGAACAGCTGGCCGTCGTTGATCAAAAACGCGCCGGCTTGTTGGGACAGGCGCAGTTCCTGGGTGTTCTTGTCGATATCGAGGATGCCTTTACGGCCCACCACGATCGGCAACTTGGCCAGGAACACACCCGGCGACGTTTCGCTGAAGTACTGCTTGGGCACTTTGCCCAGCAGGTCCTTGAGGTTCATGTAGCCGTCATCGACGAAGATCGCCTGGGGAATGCCATGCTGGCGCACCACCCATTCGGCCATCTTGTTATCGCCGCCGATAAAGTCCTTGAGCGCGTCTTCTTGCATCATGCGGCGGATGCTGATTTTGCCCGCCTTGGTCTTGACGATTTTCTTTTCCATCGCCTGCGCGGTGTAGCCCGACAGGTCGGGCAGCGCCGGCTTGGCCATTTCCAGCGGCGCGGTAGGCGGGCTGGAGATGGTGTAGGTTTTGGCCTGTTGCAGTTCCTTGGCGATGATCGGCGCCTTGGCCGCCGTATCGGCAAACGCTGTGGCGCTGGCCATCAGCATTGCCGCGACGAGTAGGCTTTGAGCATTCATGGCGCAGGCTCCCATCAGAATTTCCAGACCACGTCGACAAACGCGCGGTGCATGTAGGAGTCGACCTGGCTGCCATAGGCATCGCCGGGCTTGAACACGCCGGCACGCAAACGCACCAGGGCTGAAGGCTCGTCGATCGACTGGCTCAGCGCCGCTGGCAGCAAGCCTTTCTTGAAGTACTTGGTGACCACCAGGTCCATTTCTTGGCCGAGGTCTTTCTTGCCGTCTTCCAACGGCAGGGAGGTGCTGGAGAGGATCGCGCCGGTGACGTCATCGGTGTTGTTCTGCACCGCGTCGATGCCGTTGCTGCCCACCGGCTTGTTGCCGTCCACGCGCCAGAACTTGTGGTACACCAGGCTGGCGTCGTAGTCCTCGCGCAGTTGCCAGGAACCGAACAGGCTCATGGACTGCATGTTGTTCATTTCGCCGCGAAACGCTTCGCCGAAGCGATGCACACGGGACTGGGTGCCGGTCCAGTTCGAACGGTTGCTTTGCAGGCCGTTCTGTTCGTATTCGGCACTGGCGCGCGAGTACGCGGCACCCACTTGCCACTGCGGATCCAGGCGCAGGCGCACGCCGATATCGGTGGCCCAGCCGCTGGCGTCATCGCTGCGTTTGGCGGAGGTGGGGCGGCTGCCGTCGGCGTTCAAGGCGTTGACCTTGTCGCGGTCGCCTTTCATGCCGGTGATGCTCGCCCAGTAGTTGACGGTGTTGGTGTTGCGCCAGTTGTAGGCGTCGCTATTGGCTTCGATGCCCAGCCAGGTGAGGTCGCCGTTTTCGCGCTTGTCCAGCGGGTCGCTGGCCACACCCGGTTCGGCGTAGTCGAGCTTGCCGTCGTCGTGGGTGTGGTGGCCGCGCAGGCCGATCCACTGGCCCGGTGTCCACTGGTAGGCGGCGTCGGCGTAGAAGTGCTGGCGGTCCTTGTCGACCGGCGACAATTCCTTAAGGTCGGTGCGGTATTCGCTGAAGCGTTCGGCGGCGCCGACATTGGCCTTGAGCAAGGTGGTGTCGAAGGTCCAGTTCAACGCTTCGATGTTGGTGTCGCGCCACTGGCCGTCGTCATTGCGCAGGCGCTGGCGGCCGAACTTGAGGATCTCGCCGGGGTAGGGCGTGAAGCCGCTGTAGCCGACCCAGAACTCACGCAGGGCCAGGTAGTTTTTCTTGGCCTTGCGGTCGTCGTTGCTCGACTGCTGCTCGGTGGTGTCATCGGCCGACGGTTGCAGGGTGTCGGTCTCGATGATGTCGCTGGACACCACTGCCTGGCCCATGGCGTAGGCGCTCCACGCGCCGCTTTCGCCGTAGATCCAGGGGCGCAGGTCGAGGCCGATGCCGTTGACGTCGCCGCCTTTCTGGGTGCCGAGGTCGCGGTCATCTTCAGACTGCGCGGTGGCTTTGACTTCCAGGCCGAAGTTCTTGGCTTCGGTGAGCGCGGCCAGGGTCGGGCACGACCACAGCAGGGCGAAGGACAGGCCGATACCGGCCTTGACGAATGGGTTGAGCTTCATAGGGATTCCTCGCCGTCTTCTTCTTGCAGGGCGTGCAGTTGCAGCGTGCTTTGGGCCAGGGTGCCGCGGGCGGCCAGTTCCTGTTGCACCAGGCGTTGGCCTTCGGCGCGTTGCGCAGGCGTCAGCGGCGCTTCGAGCTGGGTGGCCAGGTCATTGGCTTCTGGCGTGTCCTGGGCCTTGGCCAACTGGCTGAAGACATAGGCGTTCAATGGGTCGGGCTTGGTGCCCTTGCCTTGGGAAAACAGTTGGGCAATGGCGAAGTCGGCGCTGTTCTGGCCGTTGCGCGCGGCGGTCAGCAGGTGGTCCAGGGCTTTTTGCGGGTAAACCTTGCCCAGGTAGCCACGGCGGTAGATCTGGCCGAGGTAGTAATCGGCGGCCACTTCACGGCCCACGGCTTTTTCGAAATGCGCCTCGGCGGCCTTGGCATCGGCGGGCACCCACTTGCCTTCGTAGTAGAGCTTGCCCAGCAGCAATTCGGCGCGTGGCTGGTCGGCGGCGCGGCCGTTGTCCAAGTACTTCATCATCTGCTCGACATCGCCTAGTTCGGGGAAGTCGTAGAGCAGTTGCGCCAGGCTGACCCAGGACGCCGGGTAGCCAGGGGCGATTTTTTCCAGCAACGCCTGGGCGGTTTTTTCGTCCGGGGTGCCGAGGGTGGCATCGCCGAGTACGCGGGCCACGCTGTCGACGCGCTGGGCGGTGACGGTGCCACGGCTTACGCCTGCTTCCATCTGCTTGAGCAATTCGGCCTGTTGTTCCGGCTGCTGTTTTTTCTGATAGACCGTGGCCAGTTCGACGTAGCAGATATCGGTGGTGTTCAGCGCGGCTTTGCAGATGCGCTCCACATCATCCAGATGCTGGTCGTAGGTACCCTGGGTGCGATACAGCAGCACCTGGGCCAGGCCGGCCTCCGGGTAACCCGCCGCCTGCCATTGGCTGATCTGCTGTTGGGCATTCACATTGGGGAAGCTGTGGGGGTATTGCAGGTACAGCATCGCTAGCGGGATCAAGGTGTTGCCTTCGCCATTGGCAAAGGCTTTTTTCAGCAGGCTTTCGGCTTCATGGTGCTCGGCCTCAGTGGCGCCCGGCTTGGCCGCCAACAGGCGACCCAGGCGTGCCTGGGCGCGGGGCGAGGTGTCTGCCGCCGCACGGTAGGTGGCTTCGGCCTGCTTGATTTGCGCTGGGTCGCGGGTGCCGACCTGGATATCGGCCAGGCCCACCTGGGCCTCGCTGTAGCCCAGTTCCGCCAGTTGCTGGTAATTCTGCTGGGCGGTGACGGTGTCGCCGCGTTTCAGCGCTTCATTGGCAAGGCGTTGGTCGGGCAGGCCGGCGCAACCGGCCAGGCTTACGGCCAGTGCCAGCGCGCAGTACGCAGAGGCCAGGTGAAATCTGCTCTGTGTGGGAGCTGGCTTGCCTGCGATGGCATCGCTGCGGTGCCACTGATGCACCGAGTCGCCTGCATCGCGGGCAAGCCCGGCTCCCACAGAGGTCAGCGGTGTTGTTGGAATAGAGTTCACAGGCATGTCCTCGCTTACAGACCGTGAGCCATGGCTTTGTCGATCAGCCAGTTCAGCGATGGGCCACGGTCACTGGTGACTTCCACCGGGCGGCCGGCGTAGGTGCTGTCCAGCGGTGCGTCGGGCTTGATCTGCACACGGATGTCAGAGGACAGGTCGGCGCTGTTCAGGCTGGTGCTGCTGACGATGGTGCCGGTGCGAACCTGTTCTTCGTCGGCGACCTGGAAGCTCACCGGGGTACCTGGGCGCACATCACCGAACTGGCGATAGCTGAAGCGCGCTTCCACATTGGCCTGGCTGCCGCGTGGCACCAGTTGGAAGATCACATCGCCCTTGCTGGCGTACTGGCCGTCGGCGACCAGTTGCTGGGCGACCACGCAGTCGCACGGCGAAGTCAGGGTGCCGGTCATTTGCTTGCCGAACAGCTCTTCAACCTTGGCCGGTTGCAGTTGGTCTTCGTCCAGGTGGCCCTTGAGTACGTCGAGCATACTGGTGCTGAACGTCGCCAGTGGCGCGCCCTTGGCCGCAACCGAATCACCTTTGAGCAGGCTCTGCACGGTGCCGTCACGGGGCATGGTCACGTTCATGCCCGGTACGCTGACGAGGCCGGCCTGGGCGTGGCTGACGAAGTACATGCCGTAGAGCGACTTGACCACAAAGCCGAAGGCTGCCAGGCCGACCAAAAAGATCGCCAGGCTGAATGTCACGGCGCGCAGGCGACCGAACGCAGTCATGCCGCTGCCGCCGTCCTTGACCTTGCGTGCCTTGGTGAAGTTGTCGCGTTGCAGGGTCGCGAGTACGTCGCCCATGGTCACGATGTCGCCGGACAGGTGCGAAGTGATCAGGTGACGCAGGGTAGAAATATCCTGGGCATCGAGGTTCTGAAACTGGCAGCCGGTGCGGCCGGTCTGGCGGTCGTAGGAGCGGATCTGCAGCTCCACGTCCATGGCCAGGCCGAGGTTGTCGATCACGAACTGCAGGCGGCCCTTGTGCACTTGGCCGATGGTGAGCGGCTGGGTGGCGGTGAAGGCCAGGCCGCCGGCGGACAGGTCGATAACCTTTGCTTCGGTCGGCGTGCGGTCACTGTTGAAGAAGCGCAGCTTGGCCGGGATTTTCACCCGGGCGTGTTGGCGCTGGGCTTCGGATTCGTGGACAACGTTGGCGTTTACTTGGCTGTTCATAGTATTCGATTTCCTAGTTAATTCAGGCTTGGCAGGGTCAGACCATCATCAGCAACACGGCAACGAAGATGCTGCCGGCGGAGAAGGTCATGGTCCGAGACGACCAGGTGTTGAACCAACGTTGAAAGCTGGCCAAATCGCGGGTCAGTTTGGTGTCCTGGCGGGTCCAGGACTGTTGATCAAGGCGGAAGAACACGTAGATCTTCACCAACGCGCCCATGATCTGGTTGTAATAGAGAATCAGCGGGTAGGCCGGGCCGATCTTGTGGCCGGAGCACGACAGCAGCAGGGTGAGGATCAGGCGGGTGATGCCGATCCACAGCAGGTAGGCGAGGATGAAGGCGCCGCCGTACTTGAAAGTGGCAATCATCGCTACGGTCAGGCCGAGCAGGGAGGTCCACATCGACACGCGCTGGTCGAACAGCACCACGCTGGTGAACAGGCCCAGGCGACGCACGCCCAGGCCGAGGGCACGGGAGTTCTGGCGCAAGTTGTTGCCGTACCAGCGGAACATCAGTTTGCGGCTGGCCTTGATAAAGCTCTTTTCCGGCGGGTGTTCCACGGTGTTGATGGCGGCGTCCGGCACGTAGAAGGTGTCGTAGCCCAGGCGCATCAGGCTGAACCAGCTGGACTTGTCATCGCCGGTGAGGAACTTGAAGCGGCCCAGGCGCCAGTGTTGCAGCGAGTCGCTTTCCACATCGGCGATAAAGCCCGGGTCAGTCACTACGCTGGCGCGGAATACCGACATGCGCCCGGTCATGGTCAGCACGCGCTTGGACAGGGCCATGGAGCACATGTTGATGTGGCGTTGGGCAAAGCGCAGCTTGTGCCACTCGCTCATGATGTAGCCGCCGCGCACTTCGCAGAATTCGTTGGTGGTCAGGCCGCCGACATTGCCAAACAGCTGGAACCAGGGGACAGTCTTGCGCACGACGCCTTCGGCGAGCACGGTGTCGCCATCGATCACGGCTACAACGGCGCGGTCATCCGGCAAGTGGCGGGAGATGGCGCGGAAACCAAACGCCAGGCCGTCGCGTTTGCCGGTACCGGCGATGCGCACGAAGTCGAGCTTGACGTGAGCCGGCGGGTTGAGCTTTTCCCAAAGGCTTTTCACCAGCAGCTCATCGGACATTTCCACCAGCGAGCACACCACGGTGGTGGGAAAGCCGCAGTCGATGGCTTCACGAATCACCGAGCTGTAGACCTGTGCGGTGGTCAGCGCATCGATACGAAAACTGGTGACCATCAGGAACACATGGGACGGGTCGGCGGCCTTGCCCAGCTTGCGCACTTTGCGGCGCAGGTGCGGGTACACCACGTACAGGAACAGCATGCCGCGAAAGAAATGCGTCGCACCCATCGAGTAGCGCCAGATACCCACGGCGCCAATCAGGAAAATAAAATTCTTCGATTGCGAATCGAAGGTACTCGCCGGCAACAGCAGGGCGAGACCCATCAGCAGGCTGAGAAAGAACAGCCAGCCGGCCGATTGCAGAAATACATGTTTTAACTTGGACATAAGCGTCATCCGCAAGGTGAGGAGGCTTCAGGCTGCAAGCGCTGGGGATAAAGCCACTGGCAGCCTGAAACTTGCCGTTGCTGTTACCAGCAAATACCTTCGGTACGGCCGCTCACGCTGGTGGCCTTGGACATGAAGCCCACCAGGTCGACCACTTGCTTGCCTTCCGGAGCGTTATGCGCCAGGGCACGGAACTTCTCGTCACGGTTACCGAGGATGATCACGTCGGAGTTGTTGATCACATCATCGAAATCCGAGTTGAGCAGGGACGACACGTGCGGGATCTTGCCTTCGATGTAGTCCTTGTTCGCGCCGTGCACGCGGGCGTATTCGACGTTGCTGTCGTAGATGCTCAGGTCGTAGCCCTTGCCGATCAGCATTTCCGCCAGTTCTACCAGGGGGCTTTCACGCAGGTCATCGGTGCCGGCCTTGAAGCTCAGGCCCAGCAGCGCAACTTTGCGTTTGTCGTGGCTGGAGACGATGTCGAAGGCGTTCTGCACCTGGGACTCGTTGCTGCGCATCAGCGAGTTGAGCAGCGGTGCTTCCACGTCCAGCGAGCCGGCGCGGTAGGTGAGGGCACGCACGTCTTTGGGCAGGCACGAACCGCCGAAAGCGAAACCTGGGCGCATGTAGTACTGGGACAGGTTGAGGGTCTTGTCCTGGCAGACCACTTCCATCACTTCACGACCGTCAACGCCGACGGCCTTGGCGATGTTGCCGATCTCGTTGGCGAAGGTGACTTTGGTGGCGTGCCATACGTTGCAGGTGTACTTGATCATTTCGGCAACGGCGATGTCCTTGCGGATGATCGGCGCGTCGAGTTCTTCGTACAGCGATTGCAGCACATCGCCGGAGGCTTTATCAAACTCGCCGATAACGGTCATCGGTGGCAGGTCGTAGTCGGCGATGGCAGTGGATTCACGCAGGAATTCGGGGTTGACCGCAACGCCGAAGTCGACGCCGGCTTTCTTGCCGGAGCAGTCTTCCAGGATCGGGATTACCACGTTGGCGACAGTGCCCGGCAGTACGGTGCTGCGCACCACGATGGTGTGGCGGGTGGTCTTGTCACGCAGCACAAAACCGATCTCGCGGCATACCGACTCGATGTAGTTCAGTTCCAGGTCACCGTTCTTCTTGCTTGGCGTGCCGACGCAAATCATCGACAGGTCGGTATCGCGAATCGCCTCGGCGAAGTTGGTAGTGCCACGCAGTCGGCCCGTCTGGATACCCTGGCTCAACAGCTCGCCCAGACCCGGTTCAACAATCGGCGACTTACCGGCATTGATCAGGTCGATCTTTTCCTTGGAAATGTCTACGCCGACCACTTCGTGGCCACGGGCAGACAGGCAACCGGCACACACTGCGCCAACGTAACCCAAACCAAATATGCTGATGCGCATCGCAATTACCTCTTTGTTTAATTCATGCCATTAAATGGCCGGAGTTCATGTTTGCAAGCGTCACTGATGCCGCGAAAGTTAGGCGAATAGACGCCGACTTACCGCGTGCAGGCATGTTGAATAACGAGTGACTAACTATTGCACTCAAGTTGTGCGCAACGAGGCCTTATTATTGGGGCTTGCCCTGAAATGCAGCCGTGCTTCCTTGGAGGAAGGCTCCGGCGCCGGTGCGGCAAGGTTTTGATGCAGGAAAAATGCCTTTTTTATCAATGCCTTGTGTGTTTGCACGGGCTCATTTAGGTCAGCGCTGCCTTGGCCTGCAGGGGATAGCAATGCGTACTTATCGCCACCCTTAACTCGATCAGTTGATGTTATGACCATAGAGCCAAAGTGCTTTATGACAACTTGGCTACTTCCGTTGGTCGCTATGTAAGTCATCTCTTACGTAAGCAGAGAATTTCGTTACCGGTGGTATGAGCGGTGCTTCAGGACGAAGTTCCGGGCCACTCATCCCCTTTCCCGAAATTTTTTGAAATATTAGAAAAGATGGCACTGGTACTATATTGATAGCACTTGCTATTTAGGCCAGTAGTTATGGGGAGTTGGTGCGAGGGGATAGTTTTGTGCCACTACCGTTTAAAAAAAGTGGTGCCACTACGAAAAAAACCGACGGGTGTCGAGTGAAGAAATCGTTAGGGTTGTGTCTGGATGTTTTTCTGGCGCCAAATAAATGACGATTGATGGGGTGGAATGCAGGCAAAAAATGTGGGAGCTGGCTTGCCTGCGATAGCGGTGTATCAGCGACATGTGAGTCGGCTGACCCTCCGCTATCGCAGGCAAGCCAGCTCTCACAGTTGATGTTGGTGGCTGTACAGGCCTTATTCCGGTGCGTGATCGCGCAAAAACACCAGGTTATCCGGCTTGGATTGCTCCGCATTGAAGCGATAACCCTGCACATCGAACTGCTTGAGCCTGGCCGGGTCGTTGATGCGTTCTTCAATCACAAAACGGCTCATCATGCCTCGGGCCTTTTTGGCGTAGAAGCTGATGATCTTGTACTGACCGTTCTTCAGGTCCTTGAACTCGGTGTTGATGATCCGCGCGTTCAAGGCCGTGCGCTTGACTGCCGAGAAGTACTCATTGGAGGCCAGGTTAAGCAGCACATCGTCGCCTTGTTCGGCCAGGGCCTCATTCAACCATTCGCTGATGCGTGTGCCCCAGAACGCGTAAAGGTCCTTGCCGCGGGCGTTGGCCAGCTTGGTGCCCATCTCCAGGCGATACGGCATCATCAGGTCCAGCGGACGCAGCAGGCCGTACAGGCCCGAGAGCATACGCAGATGGTCCTGGGCATAGCTGAAATCGGCATCGCTGAAAGTCTCGGCATTCAGGCCGGTATACACATCGCCCTTGAACGCCAGCAGCGCCTGCTTGGCGTTGGCCGGAGTGAAGGCCGGCGTCCAGCTGCCGAAGCGCGCGGCGTTGAGGCCACCGATCTTGTCGGAGACGTGCATCAGCTCACTGATTTGCGCCGGGCTCAGTTCGCGCAGTTGCTCGATCAGTTCCTGGGAGTGGTCCAGGTACTGCGGCTGGGTGAAGCGTGCAGTGACCGGCTTGGACTCGAAGTCGAGGGTTTTGGCGGGGGAAATCACCATCAGCATGAAGTTGGCTCCTGGAATCGTGGGCGAGATTCTAGGGGTTGGGGCGTTTTGACTCCACCTATGATGGCGATAGATGCGATCCGCTATGATGGGCGGTAACTCTGTAGAGGGAGACCCCGTGTGCGATTAGCGCTTTTATTGTCCGCTTGCCTGCTGTGCCTGAATGCCCAGGCCGCGCCGGTGGATGTCGCCAGCCTGGACCGTGGTACCTGGCCGGAAAAACTCGCCAGTCCGGCGCTGTTCGATGTGGCTTCGCGGGCGGAAATCCTGATGTTTGCCCATGGTTTAATCGCCAGCGAAGCCCAGGACGAAACCGCGCTCAAGCAACGGCTGGGGCTGAAGATCATCAACCTGGCCGCCATCGATGACCTGCGTCGCCAGCTCTGGCAACGGCTGTTGGAGAACTACACATTCGCCCAGCAGAGCTGCGAAGCAGATGCCTCGTTCTGCTACCTGGTGGAAAACATGGACGATCTGCGCGAGCAGGCCGGCAAGTTCGAGGTCAGTGACAACTCTTTCTATATAGGCTGGGCTGCCCCCAGTCGGCACTTTCACGAACGCTATCTGGACGAGTTGTTGCGCAAGGCCGCGCTGTTTCCGCAGATCAGCAGTGAAGTGGCGCGCTTTGGCGATCATGAGCGCAATGGCGACGAGCTCAACGATCGCATGTTCCTGCTGACCTTCGACGGTGGCCCGGCGTTGATGGGCGGTAATACCGATTGGCTGACCGACTACCTGCGCAAGCAAAAGATGAACGCCGCGTTCTTCGCCCTTGGCAGCAGTTTGCAAAGCCGTGTGGAGCGCAGTTCTGTCTCGGATGTGCAGGCGCTGTATCAGGGGCAGTGCGTGGGTATCCAGGGGTGGCAATACCGTTCCCATAGCCATTGGGTTGACTGGCAAAGCTCCATCACCCGCAGCGCAGCGCTGGTGCAGAATCTGCTGCCGGAAAACTATGTGCCGCTGTTCCGTCCGCCCTATGGGCAGCGCCGTGCGGACAGCCAGGGCTTCTTCCAGCAACAGGGTTTGCAGGTGGCGTTATGGGACATCGATTCCCAGGACGAGCCGGGCAAGCTCAAGGCCGATGAGTCGGCGCAACGGGTGCTGACGTTGATGCTGCTATGGCGCAAAGGCGTGATCGTGTTTCACGACACCCAGGACAAGGCGCGGGTGGCATTGCCGATGGTATTGCAGGCAACGGCGCAGAGTGGCTTGGGTTGGCAGGAGTGTCGCGAGGCATTTCGATGAAGTGCCCGGCTTTGCTGGCGATGGGGTGTTTTCGGGGCGATTTGCTGCGACATTTCGATGCAGGCGGACTTCCGACTTTAACGGGGTACATGGCACTCGGCTAGTGCTATTCGTCATCCTGAAAAATAAACTTCAAAAAAGCGTCAAAGTACTTTTTCCTGTCATGGGTTTTGCGGTATTACGAAGTCAGACCGCCGAAACCTGCAGCACAGGTGGCGTCTTCCAAGACTCCTCCTGTGGGCACTGCACTTGACCTTGTTCAAGGTGCAATCGGTGGTCGAATCGAGGCGCAGCACCGCCCAGGTATTGCGTCGAATGGCTCCCACAAAGGTGACCGAGTATGGATGATCATGGACGTAACCCTTCTTCCGACCAGCCAATCCTTTATGTGCTTGATACCAACGTATTGATCCACGATCCAAACGCACTGCTGAACTTCGAAGAACACCACGTCGCCATCCCGATGATCGTGCTTGAGGAGCTCGACAAACTCAAAAGCGGCCACCACAGCGTTGCCGCCGAATGCCGCCAGGCCATCCGCCTGATCGACAAGACCCTGGGTGAAGCCTCGCCCGAGGACGTTGAAGTCGGCGTACCGATCCAGCGTGGCAAGGGCGGCCCGAAGGGCTTGCTGTCGATCCTGATGAGCAAGCGCAGCGAGCCCAACAGCCTGCTGCCGGAAAACCTGAACGACAACAAAATCATCAACCAATTGATCGACCTGCACGCCCGCGACAAGGACCTGCGCGTGGTGCTGGTGACCAAAGACATCAATATGCGCCTCAAGGCACGAGCGTGTGGGATCGCTGCCGAGGACTACAGTACCGACCAACTGGTCGACGATGTGTCGATGTTGTCCCGTGGTTATCACATGATGACCGGTTCGTTCTGGGACCGTGTGAGCAAGGTCGAAACCCGTCAGGACCACGGCCGCACCTGGCATCAGGTACAGCTGATCGACAACCTGCCGGCCGTGCATATCAATGAGTTTATCGTCGATGAACAGGGCTTCGTGGGCTGGATCAAAGAGATCCAGGTCGACAAGTTGCTGATCCTCGACCTGCATCAGGAACCCCTGTTGCACCAGGAAGCCTGGGGCCTGAAACCGCGTGATATCTACCAGAGCCTGGCGCTGTATGCGCTGCTCGATCCGGACATTCACCTGGTCAACCTGACCGGCGCCGCAGGTTCGGGCAAAACCATCCTGGCCCTGGCCGCCGCCATCGAACAGACCATGGTCACCAAACGCTATCGCCGCATCATCGCCACCCGCAGCGTGCAGGGCCTGGACCAGGAAATCGGCTTTCTGCCCGGTACCGAGGCGGAAAAAATGGAGCCGTGGCTGGGGGCGATTACCGACAACCTCGAAGCCTTGCACATGGATGACGAAAACACCCATGGCAGCGTCGACTACATCCTCAGCAAAGTGCCGTTGCAGTTCAAATCTCTCAACTACATCCGAGGTCGCAGCTTCCAGCAGAGCCTGATTCTGATCGATGAATGCCAGAACCTCACACCGCACCAGATGAAAACCATCATCACCCGTGCCGGCGCCGGTTCCAAAGTGGTGTGCCTGGGCAACCTGGCGCAGATCGACACCCCTTACCTGTCCGCGACCAGCTCCGGGCTGACTTACCTGACGGAACGCTTCAAGGACTTCCCGAACGGCGTGCACATTGCGCTGCAAGGGGTACCGCGTTCGATCCTGGCTGAATACGCCGAGTCCCATCTGTAACTACGCTGAACCCGCTGCGAAAAGCCCTGGATTTTTCACGAAATCCGGGGTTTTTGTTATGTGCGACATTTGCCTGCGTTAACGCGTCCTGGGTGCTTGTGGTTTCTGTAATTATTTTGTTACATTTTTTCTGCGGTAAAAACAATAAGAAGACTGCTTGACCCCGTCGGAACGCCACCTCCTTGATTCGACGAACGCTTGGAAAACCTGTCCAGGGTTTTCACCGTGACCCTGCCTATTACAACAGCCCGAAACACCGCTCATTGATGACGCACATATCCAAAGGGAAAGGAAAATGGACGTAGCAGGTAATGGCTTCACTGTGTCGCAACGCAATCGTACCCCCCGTTTCAAGACCATCCCCCTCACACCCATAGCACTCGGCCTGGCGTTATGGCTGGGCCACGGTTCCATGGCCAGGGCAGACGATAACCCTTACACCCCGCAGGTATTGGAGTCGGCGTTCAGGACCGCCGTCGCCTCATTCGGCCCTGAGACTGCCGTGTACAAAAACCTCAGGTTTGCCTACGCGGATATCGTCGATCTCGCGGCCAAGGATTTCGCTGCCCAGTCCGGCAAGTTCGATTCGGCCCTCAAGCAAAACTACGAGCTACAACCCGAAAACCTGACCATCGGCGCCATGCTCGGCGACACCCGGCGGCCACTGGACTATGCCTCGCGCCTGGATTACTACCGCAGCCGGCTGTTCAGCAACAGCGGCCGTTACACCACCAATATCCTCGACTTTTCCAAAGCCATTATCGCCAACCTGCCGGCCGCCAAGCCTTACACTTACGTCGAGCCGGGCGTTAGCAGCATCCTCAGCGGGCAGTTGAACGCAGGCCAGTCCTGGGCTGGGGCAACCCGTGACTGGAGCGCCAACGCGCAAACCTGGAAGACCCCGGAAGCCCAGGTCAACTCCGGCCTGGACCGCACCAACGCGTATTACGCCTATGCCCTGGGCATCACTGGCAAGGGGGTCAATGTTGGCGTGCTGGACTCGGGCATCCTCACCGAACACTCCGAGTTCCAGGGCAAGAACGCTCAGGGCCAGGACCGGGTGCAGGCGGTGACCTCCACGGGCGAGTACTACGCCACCCACCCGCGCTACCGCCTTGAAGTGCCCAGCGGCGAGTTCAAGCAGGGCGAACATTTCAGCATCCCAGGGGAATACGACCCCGCGTTCAACGACGGGCATGGCACAGAAATGTCCGGGGTGCTGGCCGCCAACCGCGACGGCACCGGTATGCACGGCATTGCCTTCGACGCCAATCTGTTTGTCGCCAACACCGGCGGCAGCGACAACGACCGCTACCAAGGCTCCAACGACCTCGACTACAACGCATTCATGGCCAGCTACAACGCCCTGGCGGCGAAGAACGTGGCGATCGTCAACCAGAGCTGGGGGCAGAGTTCGCGTAATGACGTGGAGAACCACTTCGGCAACGTCGGCGACAGCGCCGCGCAGAACCTGCGCGACATGACCGCCGCCTATCGCCCGTTCTGGGACAAGGCCCACGCCGGGCAGAAAACCTGGATGGACGCCATGGCCGATGCGGCCCGGCAAAACACGTTCATCCAGATCATCTCTGCGGGCAACGACAGCCACGGTGCCAACCCGGACACCAATGCGAACCTGCCGTTTTTCAAGCCGGATATCGAAGCTAAGTTCCTCTCCATCACCGGCTACGACGAGACCAGCGCCCAGGTCTACAACCGTTGCGGTACCTCCAAGTGGTGGTGCGTGATGGGCGTGTCGGGCATCCCGTCCGCCGGCCCCGAGGGCGAAATTATCCCGAATGCCAACGGCACCTCGGCCGCCGCGCCGAGCGTTTCCGGAGCCCTGGCGTTGGTGATGCAGCGCTTCCCCTATATGACGCCCAGCCAGGCGCGGGACGTGTTGCTGACCACCTCCAGCCTGCAGGCGCCGGATGGCCCGGACACGCCGGTTGGCGAGCTGACCGGAGGCCGCACCTATGACAACCTGCAACCGGTGCATGATGCCGCGCCGGGTGTCCCACAAGTACCAGGTGTGGTCAGTGGCTGGGGCTTGCCCAACCTGCAAAAAGCTATGCAAGGGCCGGGGCAGTTCCTCGGTGCGGTAGCAGTGGCGTTGCCCAGCGGTACCCGCGATATCTGGGCCAACCCGATTTCCGATGAGGCCATTCGCGCCCGTCGCGTAGAAGACGCTGCCGAACAGGCGACCTGGGCCGCCACCAAGCAGCAAAAAGGCTGGCTCGATGGCCTGCCCGCCAATGCCTCGGCCGACGATCAGTTTGAATACGACATTGGTCATGCCCGGGAGCAGGCAACACTCACCCGCGGCCAGGACGTGCTCACCGGCAGCACCTACGTCGGTAGCCTGGTCAAGTCCGGGGATGGCGAGTTGGTGCTGGAAGGCCAGAACAGCTATTCGGGCAGTACTTGGGTGCGCGGAGGCAAATTGTCGGTGGACGGCGCATTGACCTCTGCCGTGACGGTAGATAGCAGCGCCGTAGGCACGCGCAATGCCGATAACGGCGTGATGACCACACTGGGCGGCACCCTGGCCGGCAACGGCACGGTGGGCGCCTTGACCGTCAACAACGGTGGGCGAGTGGCCCCGGGGCATTCGATTGGCACACTGCGCACCGGCGATGTCACGTTCAACCCGGGTTCGGTGTATGCCGTCGAAGTCGGGGCCGATGGCCGCAGCGACCAGTTGCAGAGCAGCGGGGTGGCGACCCTCAATGGCGGTGTGGTGAGCGTGTCCCTGGAGAACAGCCCCAACCTGTTGACCGCCACCGAGGCGCGCAGCTTGCTGGGCCAGCAGTTCAATATCCTCAGTGCCAGCCAAGGTATCCAGGGGCAGTTTGCAGCGTTTGCCCCCAACTACCTGTTCATTGGCACTGCGCTCAACTATCAACCGAACCAGTTGACCCTGGCGATAGCCCGCAACCAGACCACCTTCGCCAGTGTCGCGCAAACCCGCAATGAGCGAGCGGTGGCGACGGTGGCCGAGACATTGGGCGCTGGCAGCCCGGTCTACGAAAGCCTGTTGGCGTCTGATTCCGCCGCCCAGGCGCGGGAGGGCTTCAAGCAACTTTCAGGGCAATTGCATTCGGACGTGGCCGCAGCGCAAATGGCTGACAGCCGCTACCTGCGTGAAGCGGTCAACGCTCGCCTGCAACAGGCGCAGGCACTGGACTCCAGCGCGCAGATCGACAGCCGTGACAACGGCGGCTGGGTACAGCTACTTGGTGGGCGCAACAACGTCAGTGGTGATAACAACGCCAGCGGTTACTCCTCGTCCACCAGCGGCGTACTGCTGGGCCTGGACACCGAGGTGAACGACGGCTGGCGCGTGGGCGCGGCGACCGGTTATACCCAAAGCCACCTCAACGGCCAGTCGGCGTCGGCGGACAGCGACAACTATCACCTGTCGGTCTACGGCGGCAAACGCTTCGAGGCGATTGCCCTGCGCCTGGGCGGTGCCAGCACCTGGCACCGTCTGGACACTTCGCGTCGGGTGGCCTATGCCAATCAGTCGGACCATGCCAAAGCCGACTACAACGCGCGCACCGACCAAGTGTTTGCCGAGATCGGCTACACCCAATGGCGCGTGCTTGAACCCTTCGCCAACCTCACGTATCTGAACTATCAAAGCGACTCGTTCAAGGAAAAAGGCGGTGCTGCAGCCTTGCATGCCAGCCAGCAAAGCCAGGACGCGACGCTCTCCACCCTGGGCGTGCGTGGCCATACTCAGTTGCCACTCACGTCCACCTCGGCGGTGACCCTGCGCGGTGAGCTGGGGTGGGAGCACCAGTTTGGTGACACCGATCGTGAAGCTTCTCTGAAGTTTGCCGGTAGTGACACGGCCTTCGCCGTCAACAGCGTGCCTGTGGCGAGGGATGGCGCGGTGATCAAAGCCAGTGCGGAAATGGCCCTGACCCAGGACACCCTGGTGTCGTTGAACTACAGCGGCTTGCTCTCCAACCGAGGGAACAATAACGGAATCAATGCCGGGTTTACGTTCCGGTTCTAACCTTGAATGTAGGAGCGAGCAAGCTCGCTCCTACAGGATGGGATAAACAGCCCTGCGCAAATTTTGACCCACAGGTTTACAATCGCTACTCCTGATCAGGAGTATCCCTGTGCTGACTCATCTCGATTCCCAAGGTCGCGCCCATATGGTCGACGTCACCGAAAAAGCCGTGACGTTCCGTGAGGCGGTGGCCGAAGCGCGGGTGCGTATGCTGCCCGCCACCCTGCAAATGATTGTCGACGGCGCCCACCCCAAAGGCGACGTGTTTGCCGTGGCCCGCATTGCCGGGATCCAGGCAGCGAAAAAAACCAGTGACTTGATCCCTCTGTGCCACCCGTTGATGCTCACCGGCGTCAAGGTGGAGCTGAGTGCCGACGGCACAGACGCGGTTCGTATCGTGGCGCGCTGCAAACTCTCCGGCCAGACCGGCGTTGAGATGGAAGCCCTGACCGCCGCCAGCGTCGCCGCACTGACGATCTACGACATGTGCAAGGCGGTGGATCGCGGCATGACCATTGAGAGTATTCGCCTGCTGGAAAAGCTGGGCGGTAAGAGCGGGCATTTCAAGGCGGATGAGCAATGAGTATCAACGTACTGTTTTTTGCGCGCTACGCCGAAGCGGTGGGCTTCGACTCGCTGGAGATGGAAGGTGAGTTTGCCAGCGTTGATGCCGTGCGCCTCGCGCTGGCTGCTGACCCGGAATTCGCCGTGCTCAACGAAGCGAGCCTGATGTGTGCGCGCAACGAGGAGTTGTGCAGCCTGGACGAGCCGGTGCAAGCCGGCGATGAAGTCGCCTTCTTCCCACCCGTGACCGGAGGCTGATCATGGCCATTCGTGTGCAGGTCGAAGCCTTTGATCCAGGTGCCGAAGTCAACGCCATGCACGCGGCCAACGTGGGCGTGGGCGCGGTGGTGAGCTTTGTCGGCTATGTACGCGACTTCAATGACGGGCGCGAGGTGTCGGGGATGTTTCTTGAACACTACCCCGGCATGACCGAAAAAGCCCTGGCCAAGATCGCCGTGGAAGCCGAACAGCGCTGGCCGTTGCTCAAGCTGGAGGTGCTGCACCGTATCGGCACGCTGGAACCGGGCGAGCCGATTGTGTTTGTCGGCGCGGCCAGTGCGCACCGGCAGGCGGCGTTTGATGCCTGCGCATTTGTGATGGATTACTTGAAGACGCGGGCGCCGTTCTGGAAGAAGGAAAACACCAGCGAGGGGCCGCGTTGGGTAGAAGGGCGCAGCAGTGACCACGCCGCAGCGGATCGCTGGAAGTAGCCAGCCAGACGTAGAAACCAATGTGGGAGCTGGCTTGCCTGCGATAGCATCACTCGGAGTGACTGAAAAACCGAGGTGTCTGCATCGCAGGCAAGCCAGCTCCCACATTTTTTTATCGCATTCCTGTATCAGGGGCGTTTGCGTTCTACAGCCCGCAGCAAGTGCGTCGGCGGCGTCTCGCAGCTGATCTTGCGCCCCAGCAACGCCTCGATGGATGGCAACTGGTACGAGTCATCCTCGCCCGCAAAGCTGATCGACACACCCGCAGCCCCAGCACGCCCGGTACGGCCGATGCGGTGCACGTAGTCGTCCGGCACTTCCGGCAGGGTGAAGTTGATCACGTGGCTGATGCCGTCGATATGAATACCGCGACCGGCTACATCGGTAGCCACCAGCACGCGGATCTTGCCTTCACGGAAGCCTTCCAGGGTCTTGATGCGCTTGTGCTGCGGCACATCACCCGACAGTTGCGCAGCGTTGACGCCGTCGCGCACCAGGCGCTCTTCAATGCGGCGCACTTCGTCCTTGCGGTTGGCGAAGACCATCACGCGTTCCCAACCGTTGTCGTTGACCAGGTTGTAGAGCAGCTTGTACTTGTCGGCACCGGCGACGGCGTAGATATGTTGCTCGACGTTTTCGCTGGCGACGTTGAGTGCTTCGATCTCGACGATAGACGGGTCGGTGGTCCACTGCTTGGCGAGGTTCATCACGTCTTCGGTGAAGGTCGCGGAGAACAGCAAAGTCTGACGCTCGGTTTTGGGCGGGGTCTGACGGATGATCTGGCGTACTTGCGGGATAAAGCCCATGTCGAGCATGCGGTCGGCTTCGTCCAGCACCATCACTTCGACCATGTCCAGGTGTACGTCGCCACGCTGGTTGAAGTCGAGCAGGCGGCCCGGGGTGGCGACGAGGATGTCGCAGTGACGGGCTTCAAGGTGCTTGAGCTGCTTGTCGAAGTCCATGCCGCCCACGAACGTCATGACGTTGAGGCCGGTGTACTTGGTCAGGTCGGCGGCGTCCTTGGCGATCTGCACCACCAGCTCCCGGGTCGGGGCGATGATCAGCGCACGCGGTTCACCCATGTAGCGCTCTTTGGGCGGCGGCGTTTGCAGCAGTTGGGTGATGATCGAGATCAGGAACGCGGCGGTCTTGCCGGTGCCGGTCTGGGCGCGGCCGATGGCGTCTTTGCCCGCGAGGGTGAAGCCCAGCACTTGCGCCTGGATGGGCGTGCAGTACGGGAAACCCAGGTCCTGGATGGCGTGCATCAGTTCCGGGGCCAGTTTGAAATCGTGGAAGCGGGTCTTGCCTTCCTGGGGTTCGACGACGAAGTCTTCGAGTTTCCAGGGGGGCACGGGCGGCTTGGGCGCACGTTCGCGACGGGGCTTGGCCACAGGCGTCGGGGCGGGCTCGGCAGGCTTTACCTGTTCAGGCGGCGTCACCGTGGTTTTGCTCGGTGAGGCGGCGGGTGCGTTCCGGCCGGGCTGTTGACCGTCATTGCGGTTGCCGGGCTTGGGGGCAGGAGCACTGGGAACAGGCGCGAGCGGCTCAGCCTCGCTTTTGCCGAACATCTTCTTGAGTGCTTTGAGCACGGTCATCTCATTAATTGGTTAAGGAATGTACGCCGGCCAGTGTAATGCAAGAATCGAGCGCGGCGTAGTGCGTCTGTCATACGGCTACATAAACACGGGGTTCAGCGCAGGCGTTCAGTCAGCCAGGTGCCAATATCGTGTATCTCTTGGGGTAACACTTCGTGGCCCATTGGGTATTCCTGCCATGTCACGGTGACACCACGGCCCTTCAAATGCTCGTAGGCGCTGCGGCCCATGGCGTTTTGTACCACTTCGTCGTACTGGCCGTGCAGGCACAGCGTGGGGATGCGTTGCTGGCTGGCGGATAATTCCAGCTCATTATCGAAGGTGGGCGCATAGGTGGAGAGGGCGATCACACCGCCCAAGGGGCCCTCCCATTTCTTAAACGCGGTGTGGAAGACCACCGCGCCACCTTGAGAAAAACCGGCGAGGAAAATTCGCGAGGTGTCTATTCCGGTTCTCTGTTGCGCCTCGATCAGGTCGGTGACCATTTTTGCCGACGCTTCCAGTTCTTCCAGGCTGATCGAACGGGCCGGGCTCATGGCCTTGATGTCGTACCAGCTAGGCATCTCGTAGCCACCATTAATGGTCACCGGACGCGTAGGTGCCTGGGGCAAAACGAAGCGGGTGGTCAGCAGGGTTTCCTGCAGGGCTTCGGCCACCGGCAAGAAGTCGTAGCGATCGGCGCCCAGGCCATGCAACCAGATAACGCAGGCGTCTGCGGGCTTGGCGGGCTGAAGAATCAAGGGTTCGGTCATGTCTGCTCCATAGATGTGCGGGCGCTCCGATGAGGTGCGTCGGAACGGTGCGCAACAGGTTGATCTGTTAAGAGAATGTCGCAAGGCTGAATCTTTTGCCATGTAACCGCAGTTGCAGCCACTCGACCAAGACTCTGGTACGCGCCTTGCTATGTGTAGCTCGATGTCAGAACTCTCCTAGGACGGTAACACTATCAGTGACTGCCGCCTGTGGGAAAGCAACTGGAATTACCGCAAAAACCTCATGCTGCTTGGCCCCAAAAAAAACCAACACGGGTCGATATCGCCTCATAAGGGTGCGCTGAGGTTGGAGCTCCGACACAACAAGAGCAATTGGAGGTTTGTAATGAAGGTATTGAAATCCACCCTGGCCATCGTCTCTGCGGCGGCTGTACTGGGTGTCAGTGGTTTTGCCCACGCGGGCGCCACCCTGGACGCCGTGCAGAAGAAAGGCTTTGTGCAGTGCGGTGTGAGTGACGGCCTGCCGGGTTTCTCGGTGCCGGATGCCAGCGGCAAGATCCTCGGGATCGACGCTGACTATTGCCGCGCGGTGGCGGCTGCCGTATTTGGCGATGCCACCAAGGTCAAGTTCAGCCAGTTGAACGCCAAGGAGCGTTTCACCGCGCTTCAATCCGGCGAAGTCGACATCCTGTCGCGCAACACCACCATGACCAGCTCGCGCGACGCGGGCATGGGCCTGAAATTCCCGGGCTTCATTACCTACTACGACGGCATCGGCTTTCTGGTGAACAACAAGCTGGGCGTGAAAAGTGCCAAGGAACTGGATGGTGCAACCATCTGCATCCAGGCCGGTACCACCACCGAGCTGAACGTTTCCGACTATTTCCGCGCCAACAACCTCAAATACACCCCGATCACCTTCGACACCTCCGATGAAAGCGCCAAGTCGCTGGAATCCGGGCGTTGCGACGTACTGACTTCCGACAAGTCCCAGCTGTTCGCCCAGCGCAGCAAGCTGGCCTCGCCGAAAGACTACGTGGTGCTGCCGGAAACCATTTCCAAGGAGCCCCTGGGCCCGGTCGTGCGTAACGGCGATGACGAGTGGCTGGCCATCGTGCGCTGGGTGGGCTACGCCATGCTCAACGCGGAAGAGGCCGGTGTGACCTCCAAGAACGTCGAGGCTGAAGCCAAGGCCACCAAGAACCCGGACGTTGCGCGTCTGCTCGGTGCCGACGGCGAATACGGCAAAGATCTGAAAGTGAAGAAGGACTGGGTGGTACAGATCGTCAAGCAAGTGGGTAACTACGGCGAGATGTTCGAGCGCAACCTGGGCAAGAGCACGCCGCTGGAAATCGACCGTGGCCTGAACGCCCTGTGGAACAACGGCGGCATTCAATACGCACCCCCTGTGCGCTGATCGCTGATGGTTCTGTCACCCGGTAGGCCAACTGCCGGGTGATGTTCTGTTCCATTATTTTCGGGGCACTTCATGCAAAATAAAATCGGCGCACCCAAGCAGAAGCTCAGCTTCAGCGACCCCAAAGTGCGTGCGTGGCTGTTCCAGATCATCACGATCGTGGCGGTGGTCTCGCTGGGCTGGTACCTGTTCCATAACACCCAGACCAACCTGCAACACCGGGGCATCACCTCGGGTTTCGACTTTCTCGAGCGCAGTGCCGGCTTCGGCATCGCGCAGCACTTGATCGACTACACCGAATCGGACAGCTATGCCCGGGTGTTTGTCATCGGCCTGCTCAACACTTTGCTGGTGACCGTCATCGGTGTGGTGCTGGCAACCCTGCTCGGCTTCATCATCGGCGTGGCGCGCTTGTCGCCCAACTGGATGATCAACAAGCTGGCGACGGTGTACGTGGAGGTGTTCCGCAATATTCCGCCGCTGTTGCAGATCCTGTTCTGGTACTTCGCGGTGTTCCTGACCATGCCAGGGCCGCGCAACAGCCATAACTTCGGTGACACCTTCTTTGTCAGCAGCCGTGGCCTGAACATGCCGGCAGCGCTGGCCTCCGACGGGTTCTGGCCGTTTGTCGCCAGCCTGGTGGTCGCCATCGTTGCCATCGTGCTGATGACCCGCTGGGCCAACAAGCGCTTTGAGGCGACGGGGGTTCCCTTCCATAAATTCTGGGCGGGCCTGGCGCTGCTGGTGGTAATCCCGACGTTGTGCGTGTTGATCTTCGGCACGCCGCTGCATTGGGAAATGCCCAAGCTTGCGGGCTTCAACTTCGTCGGTGGCTGGGTGCTGATCCCAGAGTTGTTGGCGTTGACCCTGGCGTTGACTGTGTACACGGCGGCGTTTATTGCGGAGATCGTGCGCTCGGGCATCAAGTCCGTCAGCCATGGCCAGACCGAAGCGGCACGTTCACTAGGCCTGCGCCCGGGGCCGACGCTGCGCAAGGTCATCATCCCGCAAGCGCTGCGCGTGATCATTCCGCCGCTGACCAGCCAATACCTGAACCTGGCGAAAAACTCGTCGTTGGCCGCCGGTATCGGTTATCCGGAAATGGTTTCGCTGTTTGCCGGCACGGTGCTCAACCAGACCGGCCAGGCCATTGAAGTCATTGCCATCACCATGAGCGTGTACCTGGCGATCAGCATCAGCATTTCCCTGCTGATGAACTGGTACAACAAGCGCATTGCGCTGATCGAGCGGTGAGGACACACCCATGACTACGCATACGTTCAAACCTGACATGCCACCGCCGAGCAAAGTCTTCGGGCCGGTGGCCTGGATGCGCGCCAACTTGTTCTCGAGCTGGCTCAATACACTGCTGACCTTGCTGGCGATCTACCTGGTGTACCTGGTGGTGCCACCGATCCTGCACTGGGCCATCCTCGATGCCAACTGGGTGGGCACCACCCGCGCCGACTGCACCAAGGAGGGCGCCTGCTGGGTGTTTATCCAACAGCGCTTCGGGCAGTTCATGTATGGC
Source organism: Pseudomonas sp. CFSAN084952 (assembly GCF_009648855.1). Taxonomy (NCBI): domain Bacteria; kingdom Pseudomonadati; phylum Pseudomonadota; class Gammaproteobacteria; order Pseudomonadales; family Pseudomonadaceae; genus Pseudomonas; species Pseudomonas sp. CFSAN084952. The sequence continues at coordinate 388,678 of NZ_CP045767.1, forward strand.
TACTACCCCGTCGACCTGCGCTGGCGCGTGGACATGACGGTGTGGCTGGCCATCGTGGGCGTGGCGCCGTTGTTTATCTCGCGTTTCCCACGCAAGGCGATTTACGGCCTGGGCTTTCTGGTGCTGTACCCGATCATCGCCTACTGCTTGCTGCACGGCGGCGTGTTCGGCCTGAGTAATGTGGCGACCAGCCAATGGGGTGGCCTGATGCTGACCCTGGTGATCGCCACCGTGGGCATCGCGGGCGCCTTGCCGCTGGGCATTGTGCTGGCGCTGGGACGGCGTTCGAACATGCCCGCCATTCGGGTGGTCTGCGTGACCTTCATCGAGTTCTGGCGCGGCGTGCCGTTGATCACCGTGCTGTTCATGTCGTCGGTGATGCTGCCGCTGTTCCTGCCTGAAGGCATGAACTTCGACAAGCTGCTGCGGGCGCTGATCGGTGTGATCCTGTTCCAGTCGGCCTATGTGGCCGAAGTGGTGCGCGGTGGTTTGCAGGCGATTCCCAAGGGCCAATACGAAGCCGCTGCGGCGATGGGTCTGGGCTACTGGCGCAGCATGGGCCTGGTGATCTTGCCGCAGGCCTTGAAGATGGTGATCCCAGGGATCGTCAACACCTTCATCGCCCTGTTCAAGGACACCAGCCTTGTGATCATCATCGGCCTGTTCGACCTGCTCAACAGCGTCAAGCAAGCCGCCGCCGACCCCAAATGGCTGGGCATGGCCACTGAAGGCTACGTGTTCGCCGCCCTGGTGTTCTGGATTTTCTGTTTTGGTATGTCGCGCTATTCCATGCATCTGGAACGCAAGCTCGACACTGGCCACAAGCGTTAGGAGTTTTTTGATGAGCGAAGCAATCAAACAGCCTGTGAGCCCTGAAGGCATTATCCAGATGCAGGGCGTCAACAAATGGTACGGCCAGTTCCATGTGTTGAAAGACATCAACCTCAACGTCAAGCAGGGCGAGCGTATTGTGCTGTGCGGCCCTTCGGGGTCGGGCAAGTCCACCACCATCCGCTGCCTCAACCGCCTGGAAGAGCACCAGCAGGGCCGCATTGTGGTCGATGGCGTGGAGCTGACCAACGACCTCAAGCAGATCGAAGCGATCCGCCGTGAAGTCGGCATGGTGTTCCAGCACTTCAACCTGTTCCCGCATTTGACCATCCTGCAAAACTGCACGCTGGCGCCGATGTGGGTGCGCAAGATGCCCAAGCGCAAGGCCGAGGAAATCGCCATGCACTACCTGGAGCGTGTGCGCATTCCGGAGCAGGCCCACAAGTTTCCCGGGCAGCTTTCGGGTGGCCAGCAACAGCGCGTGGCGATTGCCCGCGCGCTGTGCATGAAGCCCAAAATCATGTTGTTCGATGAGCCGACGTCGGCGCTGGATCCTGAGATGGTGAAAGAGGTGCTGGACACCATGATCGGCCTGGCTGAAGACGGCATGACCATGTTGTGCGTGACCCACGAAATGGGCTTCGCCCGCACCGTGGCCAACCGCGTGATCTTCATGGACAAGGGCGAGATCGTGGAACAGGCGGCACCGAATGACTTCTTTGATAACCCGCAGAATGAGCGGACCCGGTTGTTCTTGAGCCAGATACTGCATTGATGGAGTGTTAAAAATAAACCCGGCCTGGTGCCGGGTTTGTTTTTTGCCCTCAGTCAGGGCGTCGTCGCGATCTCGTGTTCTTTGTGGGTTGTATGCGTGGTGTTACGCATATCAGCACCCTCACACAAGGTTTTTGCATCAACGAGCAGATGCGGGTGGCGATCAAGCAAGCGCATAAGCACGACGAGGGATTTTGGCGCCAGCAGCTCACCGCGTTCGTAACGTGAAAGTGCGTTATGTCCGCCGCCGGAAAGCAGTTGCACAGTGTCCTTTTGTGAAAGATGCAATTTGCGACGAATGCGCTTTATCTCGTTACCGATCATTCGTCTGAAGCTGTAGACCATCTCATCACAGTGATCTGAATAGCGGTCCGCGTCTTCAGGGTCAAAGATCACCTCACCACAACTTTGGCACTCCCAGCCTGAAAGGTTGTCGATTCGGCGGTGCAAGCCTTTGACTTCCGATGTTTCGCTGCGACCCGAAAAATGTCGCATTCCGTCATGCTGGCCGCAGCTGAAGCACTGTTCTGTTTTCATAGGTTACTCTCCTTGAAGGAGATCACCGGAGGTTTACCGTCCGTGCGGTACGTCACCTTGATGTAGATCTCCAGGCCATGTGAGTGAATGTGATAAACGTCTTGCCAGACGCAATGGTCGCCATAACTTGTCATGGATTTAAACAGCATCTTGCCCGTTAGCTTGTAAACAACCTCCTGCATTTGCGTGATGCTCAGATCGAGCTTTTCCCCGCAGTTGCGTGCTGTTTTGGTAAAAGCTTGTTTTCCAAGCCGCCTGACATCCGCCTTGATCAGGGCCAAATCGTAATGAGGTGTGTACTTTTCCATAAGACACCTGAGTCCAATAATTACCCTCTAAGGGTAATTTTACCAATCGAAAATACTGCTCCTTTTCCTGCCTAAGAACCCTAGTGCGTTGCCTTTGTAGGCAACTCCGAATAGCCTGTAGGAAAATTCATCCTATGATTGGACGAAAGCGCTAAACCCATGACAGACATCGCCCCGCTGATCAAACGCTCCCTGGTCGACCAGGCCCTGGAGCAACTGCGCCTGCGCATCTCCCAAGGCGTATGGGCCATCGGCGAGCGCCTGCCCACTGAGCCCGAACTGTCCGCCGAGCTCGGTATCAGCCGTAACACCGTGCGTGAAGCCATGCGGGTATTGGTCTTCTCTGGCTTGATCGACATTCGCCAGGGCGATGGTAGTTACCTGCGCTCGATGACCGACCCGCTGGGCACAATGCGGGCGCTGTCTCATTGCACGCTGGAGCAGGCGCAGGAGACGCGCCAGATTCTGGAGGTGGAGGCCATCGGCCTGGCTGCATTGCGTCGTACCGAAGCGGACCTTACGGCATTGCGCAAGGCGCTCGACCTCAGCGCCGAGCGTTATCACGGTGACCTGGAGGCCTATATCAGTGCCGACCTGATCTTCCACCAGCACTTGGTGGATGCGGCGCACAACCCGGCCTTGAGCGAGCTGTACCATTACTTCTCCGCCATTGTCGGCGCGCAGCTGCGCCAGACCCTGAACCGCTCACCGCGACGCCAGGCGGTGTTCGACCTGCATGGAGCGCTACTCGATGCGGTGGAACAACAAGACCCGGACCGCGCCAAATCCCTCTGCCGGCAGTTGATCAATGAACCCTGAAGCCCCACGCAAGACCGAACTCGAAGAACTGTTGATCGACGCCGAAGCTGACGACGACAGCGTGCAGCAGGCGCAGCCGAGCGTGGTTCGGCCATGGCTGCTGTTGCTGGGCCTGGTGTTGGTGGCCTTGAACCTGCGCCCGGCCTTGTCGAGCCTGTCGCCGTTGCTGGCAGAGGTTTCGAGCAGTTTGGGCTTGTCCGCCGCCACGGCCGGTTTACTGACCACCTTGCCGGTGCTGTGCCTGGGCCTGTTTGCACCTACCGCGCCGATGCTGGCCCGGCGTTTCGGCGCCGAGCGCGTGGTGCTCGGCATCCTGCTGACCCTGGCCGCGGGGATCATCCTGCGCAGTTCGTTCGGTGAGGTGGGGTTGTTCCTCGGTAGCCTGGTTGCAGGTGCCAGCATTGGCATCATCGGCGTGTTGCTGCCGGGTATCGTCAAGCGCGATTTCGCCAGCCAGGCCGGCGCCATGACCGGTGTCTACACCATGGCGTTGTGCTTGGGCGCCGCCATGGCGGCCGGTGCCTCGGTGCCACTGAGCCACGCCTTTGGCGACAGTTGGAAGATCGGCCTGGGCTTCTGGATCCTGCCGGCCCTGGTGGCGGCCCTGGTCTGGTTGCCCCAGGTTGGGCAGAAGCACGGAGCCCATCGTGTGGCCTATCGTGTGAAGGGTTTATTGCGCGATCCGCTGGCCTGGCAGGTCACCCTGTACATGGGCCTGCAGTCGTCACTGGCCTACATCGTGTTCGGCTGGTTGCCGTCGATCCTGATCGGCCGCGGCCTGAGCGCGACCGAAGCCGGGTTGGCGCTGTCGGGCTCGATTATCGTGCAACTGCTCAGCTCCCTGGCCGCGCCGTGGCTGGCGACGCGGGGCAAGGACCAGCGCCTAGCGATCGTGGTGGTGATGCTGCTGACGCTCGGCGGCTTGTTCGGGTGCCTGTACGCGCCGCTGGATGGCCTGTGGGGTTGGGCGATTGTGCTGGGCCTGGGGCAGGGCGGGACGTTCAGCCTGGCGCTGACCCTGATCGTGTTGCGTTCACGCGATTCCCATGTGGCGGCCAACCTGTCGAGCATGGCCCAAGGCATTGGCTACACCCTGGCCTCCCTCGGCCCTTTCGCGGTCGGCCTGGTACATGACTGGACCGGCGGCTGGACGGCTATCGGCTGGATCTTCGCCGTGATCGGCCTGGGCGCTATCGTCGCGGGCCTCGGCGCCGGCCGTGCGCGCTATGTGCAAGTCACCAGCGAGAAAGTCTAGAGATACACCACTTCCAGCGTGGCCGAGCCATCGAGCGGTGTTTCTACGCTCAAGTCCAGATTCTTGCGCGCATTGATCACGGTCTGCACCGTCACCATGCCTCCCAGGATACCGATCGCCGTGGGCCCGCTGACGCTGCCCTCGACGTCCGTGAAGCCCAGGTAGCTCCTGGAGCCGATGTCGATGGGGTTGAGGTTGGAGGTTCGCCACGCCAGGCCACCGGTGGTGGATTCAGTGCCGTAGATCTGTGGGGTGTTGCTGGCCTGCGTCTGCCGAGGGTCGAAGGTCATGGAGTAGACTCCCAGGCGGTTACCGCTGTTATCGAACCCCAACCCGTAGTAAATCTCGCTGTTGACCATGGCCGAGCCGTCGCGGTTGTCAGCCATGCGCAAGGCATAGCGCACGGGGCCGTTGCAGGCAATGCCGATGTGCAGGCTCTTGACAGGCAGGCGCGTGGCGGTCTCCAGGTTCAGATCTTGTTGGGCAATCTTGCCGTAGTCGATCAGGCCGCCGCTGGAGAGTTGTGGCAAGCAGGCGGCGGGAATGATCAGGCCCTGGACGCTCAGGTCAACCGTGGAGGCCGCCAGTGCCTGGGCGCTGCCGCATAAAAGCAGGCTGCAAAGAAGGTGTCTTTTCATGATGCGAACTCCTACAAGTAGACAATTTCGAGAGTGCCGGACCCATTGATGCGCACGACATCACGCAGATCCAGGCTTTGCATGGGCGCCAGATACGTCTTGATGCGCATCGTGCCGGTCAGTGTCTGCATGGACACCGGCCCGGTGGTGACACCTGTCTTGTCGGTAAAACCCAGCAGGCTGTTGGCCGCCATGGGGATCTGCCGGGCGGTGGAACTGCTCCACGCCACGCCATTGCTGGTGGAGTCGGTGCGGTACAAGGTGGGAAAGCTATCGGCGCTGAATTCCCCCGGGTCGATGGTCAAATAAAAACGCCCGATTTTGTTACGGCTGGCGTCCAAGTCCAGTCCATAGGCCGTTTCATCAGTGCCGCCGGTGGCCGAACCGTCGCGGTTGTCTTTCATGCGCAGGCCAAAGCGGATCGGCGCGTCGCAGCTCACGTTCAGGCGCAGCGTACGAGTGGGCAGGGGTGTTTCGTTGGTGGCGCTGAGGTCCTTGGCGTACAACGTGCCATAGTCGACCACGCCGTGGTCCGACAGTGTCGGCAGGCAAGCAACGGGCGCAAAGTGCGCGCGCAGCGTCAGTTCCCGGTAGCGGCCGTGGCTTGCGCCGTACAGCATTCCAGAGACTTCCCAGGTAGTTGCGTCTCTGGCTTGTATTGCCGCCACACCGGCCCAGGCGCGTAGCGTCAGTTGCAACGAAAGGGTTTTGCCCATGAGCACGGCACCTTGTTCAATCGGTGCGATGCCGTGCCCGGGGCGCCACTCCAGTACCGTTGCACTCATCACGGGGGGCTGGCCGGCAGCGGTCAGCAAGCCCAATTCAACGGCGCGACCGTCGAGCACGGCATTGCCGACCTCGATGGCATAGCTGCCGTGTTCGGTAAATTGCAGGCGCTGCGGGGTGGCAGCCAGCGCCCGATAGAAGAGGCTGAGGTCTTCGGCCTGGGGGCAGTTGACGTTCACGCTCAGGCGGCGCTCACCGAGCAAGCGTTCCGGCGCGCCGTCGTGTTGCGCAAGACGGTTCATCAGACCGAAATCAACCTGAGCTTCGCTGACGTTCAGTTGGCATTCTTCCAAGGCTTGGGCCGTGCCGGCGATGCCGAGCAGTAGCCACATACAGAGTGAGCGCATACAGGTTGCAAGGGGCATGACAGAAATCCTCAAGGTACGCGGCAACGTGCGGGAGCCGATTCGAAGTACACCGACGGGTCGGCTTTGGCTGCCAGTTGGTAGTGCAACTGGCAACGGCCTCCCTGGGGTGTGGTTATCCACAGCGTCGTTTGATCCAGTACGTTGGGCAGAAAGACCTGGCTGCCGTCCTGCACCAAGGTCACAAACTCACCACTGGCACTGCTGACAGAGGCGCCCGCAGGCAGCGGCGAGCCGTCGTCGTGACTGACGGTGAGCAACACACGGCGGGTCAAACCGACGCCGAACTCGACCCTGTCCACCGCGCCGCGTCCGGCCGAGATCATTGCCAGGCCGTTGTTGATATCGGCATTGCGCGGCAGCGAGCGGGTCTGGACTTCCACCGGGCTGCGCCCGTACGCGGCCACTTGCGGCACCACGGCCTGGCCTTGCCAATCGGTCCAGACCGGCCCGCTGGGGGTACTGAGCTTGATGCCGCTCATGTCGCCGACGGACACCAGGGCAAAGGTGTCGCGCACCGGGTAGGGGGAAAGGGTCACGCCGCCACCGTGCATCACCACTGCGCCGCGGGCCCCCCCTTGATAACTGGAGCGCTCGGCATCGGAGCGGCTGTAGCTGAAGTCGAGCTGGCTGTAGCGTGGCAACGCCGAGACGCCGACGGTGGTTTCCACCTGATGATCGCTGCTGTCATGTTCGGCGCTGACCCGGTAGCTGAGCTGGTCGTCGATCTGTTCGGTCACGCCCATGCCGGTGCGGTTTTCGCCGCCGGAGTTGCGTACCCAACTGCGCAGTCGGCGACTCTCGCCCAGCGGCACACTGATGTTGAGGTAAACCGCGTTATCTTGTTGCTGGCTGCCGCCCATTTGCCATTCGGCGCTGGCTGACAAAGACACCGCGCCAATACTGGTGCCCCAGGATGCCAATGCGCGGCTGCTGCTGTCGCCGGCGAAGTTGGATGAGCGCGAAACCCCGGCGCTGAATGCACCCAGTATTGGGTGCGACCACCCCAGGTTGAGGCTTTGCTGGTCGCGGTAGCGTGAAGCGCGATTGCGGTCGTCGCGCTCGTAGGTGCTCTCTTCGAGTTCGCGGTAGCCGGGGCTGCGCCAGGAATTGGCGGCGCTGAATGACCACTGTTCGTTGAGGCGCTGGGACCAGGAAAGATCGGTTTGCACACCGGAGACTTTTTCACGCGCCTGGGTGTTGGACACTTGCGTGGACAGTTGGACCTGACTGTCCAGCCAGGGCATCCAGCCCAGGCTGGCGCCCACCGAGCGGTATTCGCTGGCCGCCAGCACGCCGCTGCCCAGGGTCACTTGAGGATGCAGGGCGCCTGTCCAGCCGGCACTGACCACCCATGGATCATCCCCTTTGGCGTCGCCGACATTACGTACCCGGCCCGCCGCCACGGAGTAACCCGGCGCTGGCAACCCGAGACCCAGCATGGCCGCCGGCACAGTGAAGCGTCGCTCACCGCCGACACTTTCCTTGACCGTGACCTCCACATCCGAGCGCGTGTTCAACCGGCGCACATCGGTCAGGGCAAAGGGGCCGGCAGGCACCACGGTGGAGTGAATCAACGCACCGTTCTGCCGCACTTCGACCTGTGCGGGACTGTTGGCGATACCTTGGATCAGCGCACCCTGGCCCTGCTCCTGAAGGGCGTGTTCGGTGAGCACTTGCACCCCGGTGATCTGTGCGCCGGACAGCACCGGGTTATACAGATTGATCTGCCCGGCCTGAAGCACTGCCTGATGGCTGGCGAAGGTGCGTTGAGCATAGGCTTCCAAGTGGGTGCTGCGTGACAGGCCATCCTGCCAGGTCTGCACCTGGCGACTGCGCACGATCCAGTCGCCGGCATTGAAACCCACCTCGGTATTGGCCGAGCCGAACCGGCTGGCGTCATCGCCGAAGCGGTTGTAGAAGCCGCTGAGGTCGTAATTGAGTAGCCCGGCAAATCCGCCGGTTTCGTAGCCGGAAATATCCTGCCGCACCGGGCGCAGCGCTTCGGTGGGCACCACCAGGGATACCGTCAGTGTCGCCGGATCCGGCTCCACCAGGCTTTGCGGATATTGCCCAAGGAAGTCCTGGCAACCTTCGGTTTCACTGGGCAACTGCAGGTTGGCGGCGTCCAGCAAGGCCCGGTCAAAGCACAGGTTGCCCTGCTGATCAAAACTGACATCATGCCGGCCGCGTCGCTCGCCGTTGACCCGCAGGTGGACGGTATGTCGCCCGGCGGCGAAGCGCGGTGCGGCCAGCAACAGGCTGGCCAGCTGTGGGTCAATGCCACGTTGATGCAAGGTCTGGGTGTCGAAGCCGGCCGGGCTCGAATCATCGGCCCAGGCCTTGGTCGACAGCACTGCGCACAGCAGCAGCGCCAACGGCAACGGCGGTCGGGCAAGGATGGCGGGCACGGCTTCGCCGTCACGGTAACTCAATACTGTTATCACGCAAGGTACTCTTGTAGTGAACACTCAGGCCGTGTGCGCCCGGCGTTCTGGTGACGGTCGATATGCCGTCACTTCGTTATCCAGGCGTCGGTCGATGGTGCGACGCCTGTGGTTTTCCGTCAGAGGGTGATCGGTGCGTCGTAGGCCTTGACCGCAAAGCCATACACCGTGGCCGGCTGCAGCCTGACTGTGCTGGCCTGGCCACCGCTGGCCGGTACGCTGATGGCTTCGCCCGGCAGCACGTAGGTGCGCGGCAGCATGGCTTTGCCGTTACCTGGCAACAGCAGCAGCTCCTGCGCCAGGCGCACCACATAGGGCGTGTCATTGCGCACCTGCAACTGGCCGTCGCGCAGGGTCCATGTCAGGTCGGTCCACGGTGTGCGGTTCGGCGCCAGGCCCTTGGGGTGCACGATTACCGGCAGGTTCTGGCGCACAGTCACGCCCACGCGGGCATGCCCGGCGGCAGTGGCGGCGCGACCTTGCGGCATGCCTTCGAACACGGCGCGTTTGAGTCGCTGAGTGAGCAGCGGCTGCTGGTTCTGCAGGATGAACCGCACCAGCTGGGATTTGGACGCCTCAACCCGTGACAACGGCGGTGTCACCACCAGCAGCGGCTCGGTGTCTTCTGGAATATCCAGCAAGGTCACATGCAGCAGCGCGAGCTGGCTGTCGGTGTTGGTCACCGACACGGCGGCTTCGCCCTCGGCTTCGTGCACGATCACCACGGAGGTGTCGGGTACCATGCCATCGGCTTTTACTGGATTACCCAGCACCAGTAGCAGGGCCAGGGCGCCGACGGCGGTGTTTGAGCGTGTCATGGTCATGACGGTTTTCCATTAGGCGATAGTTGGGTCAGAGGTAGCGCAAATCCAGGACGATGGAGCCGTCCAGAGGGACTTCCTGGTCCAGTGTGAGGTACTGCGAAAAGTTGATGGCCGTGTCCACCTGCAGCCTGACCAGCAACTGGCTGATGAACTCGGGCTGACGGTCACCGGGCGGCGCGAAGGCCATGTAGGAGCGTGGATAGGCATTGGGGTCTTGTGACCAGGTCTCGCCGCTGTTGATGGAGGCCAGTACCTGCAGCGGCTGTGAGTCGCCCAGGGCGTCGCGATAGGACAACGCTACGGAACCGAGACGCTCCTCAGGGGCGTGTATGTTTCTTCCCAGCCCATAGAAGTAGTCGGGCGCCAGTGACGACTCGGCACGATTGTCGATGCCCACCAGTGCAAACAGCATGGGCCGGGCGCACAGCACGTGCAGATCAAGCATCTGGCTGGGCAGCACGGTGAACTCGTCGACGTTGAGGCTGTGGGACGGGATCTTGCCGTGATCGACAATGCCCTCGTCCGTCAGCTCGATATGACAGGCGTCCGGTGTGACCCGGCCGGTTACCGTGAGGTCGACGAACGAGCCCGCGTGTGCCTGGAACGCGATGAGCAGGCACAGTACGGCGGCACAGAGACGGGCGGGTGCAGCCAACACAGGCATCGGCAGGCGCAGCCCATGCCTGTCAATGTTCAAGGGATGGGCCGCCATGGGTTAAAGGTACTTCACTTCAAGGGTGGCGGAACCGTCGATGGTGACCTCATTGCTCAGGTCCAGGCCATCGGCGCGATTAATGATGGTTTGCACTTCCAGGTCGAGGCTCAGGTCCTTGACCGCCAGTGGCTGGGTGTCGTCATCCATCGCGGCGACTGACATGTACAGGCCTGGGTCCCAGAACTTTTCCCTGTACCAGGTATTACCTTGGTCGCCCGACGCAATCGGCTGCACCACGACGCCACCTTCGGCAACCGGATTGGCGAACGTCAGGATGTACCCGCCAAGCACCTGGGTCTCATTGATAAATCCAAGACCGTAACGTATCGAGCTGCCGGACGCTGCGCGGTTATCGATCGAGTGCAGAGCAAACTGGATCGGCGCGTCGCAATTGACCGCCATGCTCAGTGTGTTGTTGCCGATGACCGTATTTTTGTCCGGGTTCAGGTCCTTGGCGGAAATCTTGCCGTGGTCGATCACGCCACCACCGGACAGGCTCGGTGTACAGGCACTGGGCACGATCAGGCCTTTGACGGTCAGGTCAACGGTGGACGCGGCGAAGGTGGCGGCCGAGTTGAGCAGCAACAGGCTGGCGGCCAGGGTGGTCAAGCGGGTTTTCATGGTGCGGGCTCCTTAGAGGTAATTGACTTGCACAGTGGCGTGACCGTCGATGGGGACTTCGTCGGTAAGCGTCAGGTCGTTGGCGGGTGCAATGTGAGTAATCAGGCGTATCTCGGCGTCCAGTTCCTGGATCGCAATGGGGGTCACGTCGTCGTTGTTGGCGACCGCCGTCAGCAAGGTGTGACTGAGCATCACGGAGGGCATCCAGGTCGTGCCGCCATCCCTTGAAGTGATGGTGCGCACCGATACGTTGTCGGCCACCGGGTTATAGAGGCCAAGCCCGGCGTCGCCGACTTTTTCATCGTTGGCCGTGGTGCCCAGGCCGTGCCAGCTGAAGTGGCTGGCAGCCGTACCCGGGCGGTTATCGATGGTGTTGAGGGTAAAAAAAGTCGGCCCGTCGCAACGCACGCTCAAGAGCATGGTTTCCCTGGGCAAATCGGTATAGGTGTGGGTATTGAGGTCTTTGACCGACACCTTGCCGAAGTCGACAATGCCACCGCCGGAGACCACCGGGGCGCAGGCGCTGGGGGTGATGACGCCTTGGACCAGCAACTCGGTGTTGCTGTTGGCGAATGCTGGCGGGCAGAGCAGCAACACGCCTGTCAGGCTGAACGTGAGTACCTTCATGGTCGAATGGATCTCCTGGGGGTGGTTTGAATCTTCTAGAGGGAGTTACAGATACAAGCGTTCTGCAGTGCCCGGGCCTGGACGCTTATCCACAGCGCTGGCGGCCAATAGGCGGGCGCTCGCCGCCAGCGACAGGACGCTGCCGAGTAGGGCTAGGCAGAGCTTCATCGAAGAAGCCCCCTTACAGATAGTTGACTTCGAAGGTCGCGGAACCGTCCATTGCCACCTCGCTGTCCAGTGTCAGGGTATTGGTAGGTGCAATGGCGCCACGTACGGAGATGTCCATGACCACGTCCTGAAGTGGTTGCGGGGCCCAACCGCTATCACTGCGACCGCCAAAACCTACCAATGTGTTGGGGGTGACCCCGTCATCCGGGTAAAGCACAGTCCATGTCGGGCTCCAGGGGTACTGGATCAATGCTGTGGAGGGCGTCTCAGAGGTATGACTGAGCAGCGACAGCTCAAACCCACCGAGCTTTTCGTTTTCGTCGGTCAAGCCCAGGCCAAAGGTGCCGATGGTTGACGAGCCGGCCCGATTGTCGACGGTGCGGATGGCGAACAGCGTCGCCGCATCGCAGTTCACGCTCAGTTTCAGTGTCCGATGCTCAAGCCAGGTATGGCTGTCGGGGCTCAGATCCTTTGCTGCGATTTTTCCGTAATCAATGTCGCCTGGCAGGTTGGGGGTGCAGGCGCTGGGGGTGATCACCCCTTTGACGGTCAGGTCCACGCTGCTGGCAGCGAACGCAGACGAAGTCATTGCCAGCAGCAGGGCGCTGCTCAGCAGAGATATACGGATCTTCATTTCAATTTTTTCCATTGCAGGCTGGCAGATGGAGGCGCGTGCAGGGCAGCGTCCGACCCGACATGGACGGGCGGTTTGCCGAGTGGCGCTCTCGATTTTTTCGCGGCTGCCGAGTGGCAAACCGTCCCTCTTTTGGGGTGGGCCCAATTTAGCCAGGGGGTGGCACGTTGGAAATACAACTAATACGACATTGGCCTGATGCGCGGCGGCCATGAGCCAGTGGATTTTTTCGTAGTTGTTGTATCGGCTTTTAATTGCTCAAAAGGTTATTTGTTTCAGGTCGATAACATTCAAATGGATGTGGCGATCGTTGCTGCCGAATAGGCCTTTTTGGCTATTGCACCAGTGCTGCGGATTGCCGCCGGATCAATAGTCACGAAGAGGTACTGATGGGTTCGCTTTCAGGTTCAACCGCAGGAGCGAGCCAGACACTCAAGCCGCCTGTTGCCGTACCGCGTCATTGGCAACAGTTGAATATCCTGGTCGTAGAGGATCACTCCGCCTACCGCCTGTTGTTGGGATGGCTGTTACAGAAGCTGGGGCTGGGGCACGAGCTGGTCGCCGACGGGTTCATGGGCCTGGTCGCGTTCACCAGCCGGCCCTTTGACTTGGTGATCAGCGATTGCCAGATGCCGTTCATGGATGGCTACAGTATGGTCCGTGCCATTCGCCAGCATGAGCGCGACCACGGTTTGAAACGGGTACCGATCATTGCCTTGACCGCCAACCTGCAGAACGACAGCCCTCAGCGATGTCTTGACGCCGGAATGGATGCCTGGCTGCTCAAACCGCTGACCCTGGAACAACTGCATGCCCTGTTGGTGCGCTGGTTGCCAGGCGGTGATGCTGGCCAACCCGACCGGCAGGACACATTGCCGTGCGCCGTTTGGCCAACACGTGCCACGCTGGTTGCGACGTTTGGCAGCGACCTGATTGTTGACTCGCTGCTCGAAAGCCTGTTGACCGAAGCATGGGAGGACCACCGTGTCTTGCGTCATGCCTGCGCGACACTGAATGCGTCACTGGCTGCGGAGCGCCTCCATCGCTTGGTTGGCAGCCTGGTGTTTTTGGGGAGTTGCGACCTTGAAATCACCGCTACACAGTTGATCAAGCAAGTGCAGACCGATGGAGTTGCAGCACACAGCAGGGATTTGGACGTGTTCCAGACACGCTTGTGTGTCTGTCTTGAGTACCTGTCCAGCATTTGAGGCAAGAACCCGCCGGGGTTGTAAGTGCTGCTGACTGCCTAGTTTTGGTTGTAGGTACTTTCCTATTGTGTTGTAGTCCAAAAAATACCCACTACTGAATATTGGGCGCGGCTGCAAGCAGCTCTTTGTTAGCAGTTGTTGATGGGCGCTGGCGGAGGTATTTTGCGCGGGTCCAAGTTGCCATCATGCGTGGGTATCTATGCTTCGAGTAATTATTGCTGACGATCATCCTATTGTCCGAGTCGGGCAGAAAGTCGTGATTGAGGCGAATGGCAAGTGCAAAGTGGTGGGTGAGGCCGACGGTCCTGATCAGTTGCTTGGGGTATTGAGCACCACCCCGTGCGATGTGCTCGTCACGGACTTCGCCATGCCGGGCGGCCAGCACGCTGACGGTTATGGTTTGTTGGGGCTGCTGCATCGCCAGTATCCGAAGTTGCCGGTGATTCTGGTGACCATGTTCGCCAACGTCGCCACCTTGCGCGCGTCTTTCGCTCATGGTGCCAAGGCGGTTGTCGCCAAAAGCGCTTCGGCCAGGGAGTTGCCCCTGGCCATAAAGGCGGTGTGCGCCGGGCAGACCTTTGCCAGCGAATGCCTGCGAGTGCAACTGGTTGAGGCGGGAACGGGCGATCAATCCCAAGAGCCGCAGTTGTCGGGCAAGGAACGCGAGGTGGTGCGGATGCTGGCCAGCGGCATGACCGTCAGCCAGATCGCAGCACAGGTCAATCGCAGTATTTCAACTATCAGCAAGCAGAAAAGCACCGCCATGCAACGGTTGAGTATTTCTACCGACGTTGACTTGTTTGCTTACGCCCGAGATGCGGGAATGGTGCCTTAGAAAGTTACAGTTTTATGACGAGGCTGAAACTAACCGGTGTTTTTTTCAATTCGTATTAGTTGTATGGGGTTTGAAAGAGGCGGTCTCTAAAGTAGCCACGGTGCCTTTGCAATATGTGCGATGGCCGTCCCCAAATCCCTAGTCTATTAGATGAGTCGAACATGCAGGTTGATGGCGCACGTGCAGGTGCCTTTTGTCCTGTGTAGTTGAACGACCGCAAGTGAGCGCTTATATGCATCCCTCTCGTGTACTTATTACCGCCGCGTTTGTGCTGGCCGGTGTTTCCAATGCAATGGCCGCCTCCAGTGTGGACCTCAGTGTCGTCGGTGTGATCACGCCCTCCGCCTGTACACCCACATTGTCCGGTGATGGGGTAGTGGACCATGGCAAAATCTCGATTCAGGACTTCCCGGAGTTTGGCTATAAAGTACTTCCAAAGGCCACGCTGCAGCTCGAGGTGGCCTGTGATGCGCCGGTGCTGATGGCCGTCAAGAGCACGGATAATCGCCCGGGCACTGCAATTCCCACGTATCCAACTCAGCCGCAAGACCTTTCACGTTTTGGTCTGGGCCTGACCAGCGCCGGGAAGAAAATCGGTTGGTACGAACTGTCAACGTCTAACGCTACCGCCGACGATAACCCTGTTGGTTTAATCGAGTCCCCGACTGGTAATACCTGGGTGAATGCACCCGACCGTTCGACGTGGCAGCCAGGCTGGATGCGTACCGCCCACGACAGCAGTAGTGCGCCTTTTCCAATGACCAGATTCAGTGCGCAAGTGGGCGTTGCCACGACCCTGACGGGCAAGAGGGATTTGCCGATTGCCGAGGAAGTTTACATAGACGGTAGCGCTACGCTCGACGTCGTCTACCTTTAACGCTGTGGGGCATCACGCATTCCTTACGGGTAAAGCCATAGCTTTCTGCTGTAACGCGGACTATTGTTCAGCCCCCTGTTCATTGTGCGGAACCTGCCCATGAGTGATGCCCACAACGCCCTGATCACCCAGTTCTATAGCGCTTTCCAGCGGCTGGATGCCGAAGCCATGGCGGCCTGCTACACCGACGATGTGCTGTTCAGCGACCCGGCATTTGGCGAATTGCGCGGTCGGGATGCCGGCGACATGTGGCGCATGCTCACCACGCGAGCCAAGGACTTTTCCCTGGTATTCGATCAAGTGCGCAGCGATGACACGGGTGGCAGTGCCCACTGGGTGGCGACGTATCTGTTCAGTGCGACGGGCAATACGGTGGTCAACGATATCCAGGCGCGGTTCGTGTTTCGCGACGGCAAGATCTGCGAGCATCACGACCATTTTGACCTGTGGCGTTGGTCGCGCCAGGCCTTGGGTGCCAAGGGCCTGTTGCTGGGGTGGACGCCGCTGGTGAAAAACGCCGTGCGCGCGCAGGCCAATAAAGGCCTGAAGGTATTTCAGAGCGGGCGTTGATAGACTGGGCGCTCCCTTGCGTTAACCGAATCAACTTGTGAATACTCCTGAACCAAAACCCTGGTTTGTCTATCTGGTGCGCGCCGCCAATGGTTCGTTGTATTGCGGCATCAGCAACGACCCTTTGCGCCGGTTTGCCAAGCACCAGAGCGGTAAGGGGGCGCGTTTTTTCCTCTCCAGCCCTGCGGTGGCGCTGGTGTACACCGAGCAATGCGCGAGCAAAGGCGAAGCGTTGCGTCAGGAACGCTTGATCAAGAAGTTGAAAAAGAGCGCCAAGGAGTGCCTGGCGGCAAGTGGCTCCCCCACCAACGCCTCCTGAGTACGCGAGGGCGGCTAAAAAAGTTATTTGCATAAAAAAGGTGAGGTAAACCCTCGGCCCATCCGTGTAATGCTTGAAACTGCGATCAATTCGCATTAACAGCGTTTTTTACACGGATTCTCACAGCATGAAGTCGACGGCGGGCGGTTGGATCAAACAGTGGCTGGGAGCCTCGGCATTAGCGGTATCGGGGCTGGCGTTGTTGCCGCTTGGCATTGCCCAGGCGCAGGAGCAGCAAAGCACTCAATTCAAGTTTGCCCTGGCGGCCAAGCCATTGCCTCAGGCGCTGAGCGAGTTCAGCCGGATCACCGGTATCAGCGTGATCTACACCGATGAAGCGCCCTACGGCCTCAATGCCCCGGCGGTCAGCGGGCCGATGACTGCAAGCCAGGCGCTGCAACGTCTGTTGAGCCAGTCCGGCTTCACCTTCCGCCAGATCGACGCCCGAACCCTGGCGCTGGAGCCGGTGCCTACCGATGGCGCGGTCAACCTCGGCGCTACTACCATCAGCGGCACCAACCTCGCTCAGGACAGCACCAGCTACCAACCGCCGCCGACCAGTTCGGTGATGCGCTCCCATGGGTTGCTGCTGGAAGCCCCGCAGACCGTCAACGTAGTCCCGGCTCAAGTGCTGCGCGACCAACAACCGCGCAACCTGGATGATGCGCTGGGCAATATCAGCGGCATCACTCAGTCCAATACCCTGGGCAGCACTCAGGATGCGGTGATGTTGCGCGGCTTCGGCGACAACCGTAATGGCTCGATCATGAAGGACGGTATGCCAGTGGTGCAGGGCCGGGCGTTGAACGCTACCGCCGAGCGTGTCGAAGTGCTCAAGGGCCCGTCATCGCTGTTGTATGGCATCCAGGACCCGGGCGGTGTGGTCAATATCGTCAGCAAAAAGCCTGAACGGGTGCAGTCCACCTCCCTGACAGCGCGCGGCTCTACCTTCGGCAGCGGCAAGAATGGCAGCGGCGGCAACCTCGATACCACCGGCCCCTTCGGTGACAGTGGCTTGGCCTATCGCCTGATCGTCGACCATGAAGACGAAGACTACTGGCGCAACTACGGCACCCACCGCGAGACCCTGGTGGCGCCGTCCCTGGCCTGGTACGGCGACACCACCCAAGTGGTGCTAGCCTATGAGCATCGCGAATTTCTCGCGCCGTTTGACCGTGGCACCGCCATCGATCCCAAGACCAACCATCCGTTGAACATCCCCGCCACCCGCCGTCTGGATGAGCCTTTCAACAACATGGAAGGCCGCTCCGATCTGTACCGCTTGACTGTCGATCATGATCTCAACGACGACTGGAAAGCCCACTTCGGCTACAGCTGGAACCGCGAAACCTACGACGCCAGCCAGGTGCGCGTGGTCAAGGTCAACCCCAACGGCACCCTGACCCGCAGCATGGACGGCACTCAGGGCGCACTGACCACCGACCGCTTCGCCACCGCCAGCCTCGAAGGCAAGGTCGATGTTGCGGGTATGCAGCACGATCTGGTATTTGGCCTGGACGATGAATACCGCAAGATCTACCGCGCCGACCTGATCCGCCAGGCACCGCGAGGCAGCTTCGATTACAACAACCCGGTGTACGGCAACGAAGTCGCCGGTTCCAAAGTCAGCGCGCCGGACAGCAACCAGACCGATCTGCTGCGCAGCGATTCGTTGTTCTTCCAGGATGCCATCCACCTCAACGAGCAATGGATTCTGGTCGGCGGTGCGCGTTACCAGATGTACGACCAATACGCCGGCAAAGGCGTGCCGTTCACCGCCAACACCGACGGCAATGGCCAGAAGTGGGTGCCGCGGGCTGGGCTGGTGTATCGCTATAGCGATGAACTGTCGTTTTATGGCAGCTATACCGAGTCGTTCAAGCCCAACTCCACCATCGCGCCACTGGCCAATAAAACCGTGTTGAACGGCAGTTTGCAGCCGGAAGAATCCAAGGCCTGGGAGTTGGGTACCAAGTTCGACCTGCCGGGGCGCATCACTGCCAGTGCGGCGCTGTTCACCATCGATAAACGCAACGTGTTGGTGCAGGTGGGCGAGGGCCTGACCTCGGAGTACAGCGTGGCCGGCAAGGTGCGCTCTCGCGGCCTGGAGCTGGATGCCAGCGGCCAGCTGACGGATAAGTGGAGCCTGATCGGCAGCTATGCCTACACCGATGCCGAGGTCACCGAAGACCCCAAGCTCAAAGGCAATCGCCTGCAGAATGTGGCAAAAAGCACCGGCTCGTTGTCGGCGGTGTATGACTTCGGCAGCATCCTGGGCGGTGATCAACTGCGCGTCGGCGCCGGGGCGCGTTATGTCGGCGAGCGGGCAGGGGACGCAGCCAACAGTTTCGAACTGCCCAGCTACACCGTGGCTGATGTGTTCGCCAGCTACGACACCAAGCTTGAGGGGCAGAAGGTCAAGTTCCAGCTCAACGTGAAAAACCTGTTCGACCGTACCTACTACACGTCCTCGGTGAATACGCAGTTTGTGTCCATGGGCGATGCGCGGCAGGTGTCGGTGTCCAGCACCTTGACCTTCTGATTCATTTATCTGTGGGAGCTGGCTTGCCTGCGATGGCATCGACCGGGTTTGCCTGATACACCGAGTTGTCTACATCGCAGGCAAGCCAGCTCCCACAGGAAAGCGGTCGCCACATTGATAGCGAGCTGTTAGCGTTGCCGCCATTGCATGCTTATGGAAAACGCGACTGATGTACTTTGGAAAATGGTTACGCACCGGCACCCTGCTGGTCGGTTTGAGTTTTTTACTGGGCGGCTGCGCCAGCGTCTCCCAAACTTCCACGCCGGCAACCCTGGATAAACTGCTGAGCGATCCGGCGCTGCAAGGTGCTACGGTCTCGCTGATGGTACGTGACGCCCGCACGGGCTCCACGCTGTATCAGCACAACCCACGCACCCGGTTGGTGCCCGCGTCCAACCTCAAGTTGTTGACCACGGCGGCGGCCATGGATGTGCTGGGGCCGCAATACCGCTTCGCCACCCAACTGCTGAGCAACGGCATACGCCAGGGCGACCGCCTGACCGGCAACCTCTACCTGCGTGGCCTGGGCGACCCGAGCATTCAGTTTGCCGACTACCAGGCGCTGGCCGCGCAGTTGGCCAGCCAGGGCGTACGCCAGGTACAGGGCGATCTGGTGTTCGACGACACCTGGTTCGATGCTGAGCGATTGGGGGTGGATTGGTCCCATGACGATGAAACCACCTACTACGGCGCGCAGATTTCGGCGCTGACTGTGGCACCCAATGCGGACTTTGATGCAGGCAGTGTGCTGGTCACGGCCAAGGCGCCGTTACGGGCCGGCACCCCGGTGAGTGTCGATATTTTCCCGCCTACTGATTACCTGCAACTGAGCAACCGTGCCATGAGCGGTCCGGGCAACAGTTATGGGATCAACCGTCGCCATGGCACCAACCTGTTGCAACTCAGTGGCGCAGTGGCGCCGGGAAAGCAGAGCCAGCAATTGGTCAGCGTCTGGGAGCCAACGCAACTGGTCGCGAATCTGTTTGAACAAGCCTTGGCGCAACAGGGCATCACCGTACTGGGGCGTCGGGTGATGGGCGGGGCAAGCCCGACGGCGGTAACGGTGCTGGCCGAGCACCAATCGGCGCCGTTACAGGATTTGATCACGCCGTTGCTCAAGCTTTCGAACAACAACATGTCCGAAGCCTTGCTCAAGGCCATGGGGCACCACACCGCCAATAGCGGCACGGCAGCAGCGGGCGCCGTGGCGGTGGCCGGGTTCCTCAAGCGTCAGGGGCTGGACACCGCCACGTTCAACCAGGTCGACGGCTCCGGCCTGTCACGGCGCAACCTGGTGTCGTCGCAAACCCTCACCGACCTGTTGCTGGCCGCCAGCAAACAGCCGTGGTTCGACGCCTGGTACAACGCGCTGCCGATTGCCGGCAACACCGACCGCATGACCGGCGGCAGCCTGCGCTATCGTCTGCGCGACACGCAGGCGCAAAACAACCTGCACGCCAAGACCGGCTCCATGGGCGGCGTGTCGTCATTGAGTGGTTACATCACCGACGCCGGCGGGCGCAAGCTGGTGTTTTCGCTGCTGACCAACAACTACGTGGTGGCCGGCGCCCAGGTCAAGGCGCTCGAGGATCACGTGGCAGTGGCGCTGGCGCGCAGCGACGAGTGATTCAGGGCTGATAGCCCATGCGCCAACTCACGGCCCGGGTCGCCGCCAGTAAGTGCTGCGCCGCCGGGCCATCTTCATCGGCATGGAACAGCGAGGTTGGGCCGACCACGGTCATCACCGCCGCCACGTGCCCGACCGCATTGAACACCGGCGCCGACAATGCATCCACGCCGGGCATCAGCAAGCCATGCACAAAGTGCAGGCCACGGCGGCGGATTTGCTCGCACACGCTGGCATAGGCCTGATCGTCCGCCAAGCTGTGGGCGGTGCCGGCCTGAACCTCGCGTTCGCGCAGTTCTACAGTTTCCCGTGACGGCAGATAAGCGCTGAACACCAGCCCGGTGGAAGAGCTGAGCAGCGGCAACACTGAGCCCAGTTGCGTCACCACGGTAACGGCGCGCACTGCCGGCTCGATCTGCACCACGGTCGCGCCCTGGTTGCCCCACACCGCCAGAAAGCAGGTTTCATTCAATTCATCGCGCAGCTCTGCCAGGGGCATGGCGCCGACTTTCAACACATCCATGCTGCCCAGCGCCGCCAGCCCCACTCGCAATGCCTCCCGGCCCAGGCCGTAATGGTTGGTGGCTGCGTTCTGTTCGGCAAAACCCGACGCGATCAGGGCCTGCAAATAGCGGTGCACCTTGCTCGCCGGCATCTGCACATGTTCGGCCAGGCGTGACAACGAGGTGGCCGGGGACAGTTCGGCCAGGGCCTTGAGGATATCGGTGCCGACTTCCGCCGAGCGGACTTTCTGTTTACCGGTGTCGCGAGGCTTTTCCATGGAAGGGCGAGAATCCGAGAGATGAATGGGCGTCTTTATAGCTTGACGGTCGATAGTGATCAAATTACGTTATGCGTAACTGGATTACGATAAATACAACTGACCCTCAGAGGACGATCCATGAACCTCGAATACCTGTCGGGCTTCGGCAATGAATTCGCCAGCGAAGCCTTGCCCGGCGCGCTGCCGGTTGGCCAGAACTCGCCGCAGAAAGCCCCTTACGGCCTCTACACCGAACTGTTTTCCGGCACCGCCTTCACCATGGCCCGCAGCGAAGCCCGTCGCACCTGGCTGTACCGCATCCAGCCGTCGGCCAACCACCCGGCATTCGTCAAGCTTGCGCGGCAATTGGCCGGTGGCCCGTTGGGCGCGGTCACGCCGAATCGCTTGCGTTGGAACCCGTTGGATATCCCGAGTGAGCCGACGGACTTTATCGACGGCCTAGTGGGCATGGTCGCCAATTCGGGGGCGGAAAAACCAGCGGGCATCAGCATCTATAATTACCGCGCCAACCGCTCCATGGAGCGCGTGTTCTTCAATGCCGACGGCGAACTGCTGATCGTCCCCGAGCAGGGCCGCCTGCGCATCGCCACCGAACTGGGCGTGCTGGATGTCGAGCCGCTGGAAATTGTCGTGCTGCCCCGTGGTCTCAAGTTCCGTATCGAGCTGCTGGATGCGCAAGCACGCGGTTACGTCGCCGAGAACCACGGCGCCCCGCTGCGTCTGCCTGACCTGGGGCCGATTGGCAGCAACGGCCTGGCCAACCCCCGCGACTTTCTTACGCCGGTGGCCCGCTACGAAGACCTCAAGCAACCGACTACGCTGGTACAGAAGTTCCTCGGCGAACTGTGGGCCTGCGAGCTGGACCATTCACCGCTCAACGTGGTCGCCTGGCACGGCAACAATGTGCCGTACAAATACGACCTGCGTCGCTTCAACACCATTGGCACGGTGAGTTTCGATCATCCGGACCCGTCGATCTTCACCGTGCTGACCTCGCCCACCAGCGTGCATGGCCTGGCCAACCTCGACTTCGTGATCTTCCCGCCGCGCTGGATGGTGGCCGAGAACACCTTCCGGCCGCCGTGGTTCCATCGCAACCTGATGAACGAATACATGGGCCTGATCCAGGGCGCCTACGACGCCAAGGCCGAAGGCTTCCTGCCGGGCGGCGCATCGCTGCACAGTTGCATGAGCGCCCACGGCCCGGATGGCGAGACCTGCACCAAGGCCATCAACGCGGACCTTGCGCCGCACAAGATCGATAACACCATGGCGTTCATGTTCGAGACCAGCCAAGTGCTGCGCCCGACCCAGTTCGCCCTGGAGTGCCCACAACTGCAACCTGCGTATGACGCGTGCTGGGCCGCGCTGCCCGCCACCTTCAACCCGAACCGGAGATAACCCATGACTCAACCAACGCAGACCCGCAGCTGGGTATCCTCGGCCAACGGCCACGCGGATTTCCCCCTGCAAAACCTGCCCCTGGGCGTGTTCAGTATCAACGGCTCGGCACCGCGCAGTGGCGTGGCGATTGGCGATGCGATTCTCGACCTGCATGCCGCACTGGACGCGTTTGAGGGCGAAGCCCGACGCGCCGTCGAAGCCACTGCGGGCGGGCAGTTGAACGCGTTTTTCGAACTGGGCCGTGGCCCTCGCGTTGCCCTGCGCGAGCGCCTGCTGGAACTACTGGCCGAAGGCAGCGAGCTGCAAAACCGCGAAGCGCACGTGCTGCACCGTGCCGCCGATTGCCAGATGCACCTGCCGGCCAAGATCAATGACTACACCGACTTCTACGTCGGCATCGAGCACGCGCAAAACGTCGGCAAGTTGTTCCGCCCCGATAACCCGCTGTTGCCGAACTACAAATACGTGCCGATTGGTTACCATGGCCGTGCCTCGACCATTCGTCCCTCGGGTACAGAGGTGCGACGCCCTAAAGGCCAGACCCTGCCGGCCGGCCAGTCCGAACCGACCTTTGGCCCCTGCGCGCGCCTGGACTATGAGTTGGAGCTGGGCATCTGGATCGGCCAGGGCAATGCCATGGGCGATGCGATTGCCATTGGCGATGCCGCCGAGCATATCGCCGGTTTCTGCCTGCTCAACGACTGGTCGGCGCGGGATATCCAGGCCTGGGAGTACCAGCCGCTGGGGCCGTTCTTGTCGAAAAGCTTTATCACCAGCATCTCGCCGTGGGTGGTGACTGCCGAAGCCCTGGAGCCCTTCCGCAAAGCCCAGCCGCCGCGCCCTGAAGGTGATCCGCAACCGCTGCCTTACCTGTTGGATAAGCGTGATCAGAACGCGGGCGCCTTTGATATCGAACTGGAAGTGCTGCTCACCACGGCCTCGATGCGTGAGCAAAACCTGCCCGCCCATCGCCTGACCCTGAGCAACACCGAGCATATGTACTGGACCGTGGCGCAAATGGTGGCGCACCACAGCGTCAATGGCTGCCAGTTGCAGGCCGGCGACCTGTTTGGTTCGGGCACGTTGTCTGGCCCGCAGCCGGGGCAATTTGGCAGCCTGTTGGAGATTACCGAAGGCGGTAAAAAGCCGATTGAGCTGGCTTCCGGCGAGGTGCGCAAATTCCTCGAGGATGGCGACGAAATCATTCTGCGTGCCCGTTGCAGCCGCGAGGGTTTTGCCTCCATCGGCTTCGGCGAATGCCGCGGTACCGTGGTCGCGGCGCGCTGAGAGGGCAGGGCCATGGAACTCTACACTTACTACCGTTCTACCGCGTCGTATCGAGTACGTATTGCCCTGGCCCTCAAAGGCCTGGATTTCACCGCGCTGCCGGTCAACCTGCTGGTGCCGGCCGGCGGCGCCAACCGCCAGCCTGAATACCTGGCGATCAACCCTCAAGGGCGCGTGCCGGCATTGCGTACTGATGAAGGGGCGTTGCTGATCCAGTCACAGGCGATCATTGAGTACCTGGAGGAGCGTTATCCCCAGGTGCCGTTGCTCTCCAAAGACCTGGTAGCGCGCGCTCATGAGCGGGCGGTGGCGTCGATCATCGCCTGTGATATCCACCCGTTGCATAACTCCAGTACCCAGAACTTGCTGCGCAAGTGGGGGCACGATGAGGCGCAATTGCTGGAGTGGATCGGACACTGGATCAGCCAGGGCCTGGGCGCGGTGGAGCAGTTGATTGGCGACACCGGGTTTTGCTTTGGCGAGCAGCCGGGCTTGGCCGATGCGTTTCTAATTCCACAGCTGTACGCGGCCGAGCGTTTCAAGGTGCCCTTGGCGGCGTACCCACGCATTGGGCGGGTGGCGGCATTGGCGGCCCAACATCCGGCCTTCGTGCAGGCCCACCCCGCCAGTCAGCCTGACACACCCTAGGCCCCCTGTGGGAGGGGGGGAAGCCCCAATGCCGTTCAGTTAAGCGAGCGCAATGCTCACAGCCATGAAGATCAAATGTGGGAGCTGGCTTGCCTGCGAAAGCGTTAGTGCAGTGGCAGATGCGGTGACTGTCACACCGCCTTCGCGGGCAAGCCCGCTCCCACAGGGGATTCGCGCTTAACTGACTGGCATTGGGGTAAACCCCTCCCACATTTGATCGCACCAACCTAATAAAAAATAAAGGTACCTTGCGATGCACAATCAGATTGCCAGCTTTCGTGCGGCACTCGACGCCCGTCCGGTGTCGCGCTACCAATGGTTGATTCTCCTGCTGCTGGCACTGCTACTGGTCACCGATGGCTACGACGCCCAGGTGTTGGGCTATGTAGTGCCGGCGCTGGCTCAGGACTGGGGCCTGGAAAAATCCGCGTTCGGGCCCGTGTTCAGTGCCAACCTGCTGGGCCTCACCCTGGGTTCGCTGCTGGTGACGCCGCTGGCGGATCGGTTTGGTGTGCGACGCATTCTGCTGGCGTGTGTGCTGATCTACGCCAGCCTCACGGTGTTGATGGTGTTTGCCAACTCCCTGACCACGTTGATGGCGGCGCGGTTTATCTGCGGCATCGGCATGGGCGGTGCGATGCCCAGTGCCATGGCGTTGATGTCCGAATATTCGCCGCCACGCCTGCGTACCTTGATGGTGACCCTGGCTGCGTGCGGCTTTTCGTTCGGCGGCGCGGCGGGTGGCTTCGTGGCGGCCGGGTTTATCGACAGCTTTGGCTGGCAGGCGGTGTTCCTGGCGGGTGGTGTGACGCCGTTGCTGCTGTTCCCGTTTCTGGTGTGGCTGTTGCCCGAATCCTTGCCGCGCCTGTTGCGCGATGCGCCGCCCTATCTGCGTTTGCGCAGAGTCACGGCGCGGATGCTGCCCGACTGGCAACCACCGCCCGCGACCGAAGCGGAAAACTTGCAGGAGCAGGGCAGCAAACTGACGGTGGTGGAGCTGTTTCGCAACGGCTACGCGCGCCCGACGCTGCTGATCTGGGCGACCTTTTTTGTCAGCCTGATCCTGCTGTATTTCATGATCAGTTGGTTGCCGTCGCTATTGCTCGAAAGCGGCCTGGCGTTGAACGAAGCCAACCTGGTCACCTCCATGTTCCTGTTCGCCGGCACCTTGGGCGCCATTCTCATGGCCTGGTTTGCCGACCGCCTGAAAAGCAAAGTAAGGTTGCTGTCCGGCGTGCTGGCGGCGGCAGCGTTGTGCACCGTCCTGCTGGGCTTGAACCATGACAACCCACGCTACCTGGTGGCCTGCGTGTTCGCTGCCGGGTTCTGCATCATCGGCGGGCAACTGACCCTCAATGCCTTCGCGAGCAACTTCTACCCGGCGCACGTGCGCGCCACCGGCACAGGCTGGGCGTTGGGTGTGGGGCGATTCGGGTCGATTCTAGGGCCACTGTTTGGCAGCCTGTTGTTGGCGATGCATATACCGGTCGAGCAGATTTTCTTTTTTTGCGCGATTCCGGCGGTGATTGCAGCGTTGCTGATTATTCAAGTGCGGGCTCCTACAGTGGGGTCAGTGCACCACTGAGTTGGGCGGCAGATGCCCCAGCCGCTCGGTCAGGCGCAAGCGCTGGATCGGGTCGTCGCTGAGCAGCAGCGCGTGTTCCAGGTCGAAGCGTTCGGCGCTGGGGCAGTCCAGGCGTTGATACAGGCTGGCCCGCGCCAGGTAGTCGGAGGCGCTGGCGTTGCCCAGTTCCAGTACGCGCTCGGCGTCCACCAGGGCGGCCAACGGTTCGTCGTTGGCAAGGTAGAGTTGGCGCAGGTTGCGCGACAGCCGTTGCAGGATGGCCCGTGGCTCGGCGGTCAGCAGGTGGTCGGCCTGCAATTTCAGCTTCGACCCATATTGGCGCGCCAGCAACTCGCGACAGTCGTTGGGGTACAGGCGCCGGCCGCCGCAAGGGTCCAACAGGTGATCGGCTCCCGGTACCCGCAGCAGGAAGTGCCCAGGGAAGTTCACGCCGACCATGGGGATATCCAGGCGCCGTGCCATCTCCAGTGCGATCAGGCCCATGGCCAAGGGTTGCCCGCGTTTGCGTTGCAGCACTTTGTCCAGCAGCGCGGCGGCGGGGCGCAACGGCGTATGGTCATCCTGGGCAAACCCCAGGTCATTCATGCGCCGCAGTAGCGGCTGGCCGAGTTCATCCGCCGGTAGCAAGGGCATGCCCAGGCTCACCTGTTGTTGTAGCGCACCAAGGTCGTGCAGGATCAACGCGGGCTGCACGCTGGCGTCATGCTCGGCAGCAATCCACAACGCGGCTTCAAACAGCGCGGGGGGTG
Source organism: Pseudomonas sp. CFSAN084952 (assembly GCF_009648855.1). Taxonomy (NCBI): domain Bacteria; kingdom Pseudomonadati; phylum Pseudomonadota; class Gammaproteobacteria; order Pseudomonadales; family Pseudomonadaceae; genus Pseudomonas; species Pseudomonas sp. CFSAN084952. The sequence continues at coordinate 415,462 of NZ_CP045767.1, forward strand.
AACGGTCCAGGCAGGCGAAAAAGGCTGTGCGGGGATTCATTGAGTTCTCCGGCGTATGCCCCCGTTTTAGCCTTGCTGCGAATTTTCGTCCAGCATCTTGAGAGATATCCCAAACTCTTATGTCGTAGATCCCACGAAAACGCGCGGCTTATTCCAGCGCAATCCAGCAGTTTTCTGCCGCAAGCCTATACTTGGCCCACTACCAGAAGTGATTCGGGAGCTCATTGATGTTTGCGCTCATGCACAGCACCCGCCTTGAATCGCTGCACCTGAGCGTTGATCCGGTGACCGGCTTGAAGGCGATCATCGCCATCCACAACAGTCGCCTGGGCCCAGCGTTGGGTGGCTGTCGTTACCTGGCTTACCCTAATGATGAAACCGCCGTGGCCGATGCCGCGCGCCTGGCGCAAGGCATGAGCTACAAAGCGGCACTGGCCGGGCTGCCGGTGGGCGGCGGCACGGCGGTGATCATCCGCCCCGTGCACGTGGAAAGCCGTGCGGCGCTGTTCGAGGCGTTTGGCCGTTGTGTGGAAAAACTCGACGGCCGCTTCATCACCTCGATCGACAGCGGTACCTCGGTTGCCGACATGGACTGCATCGCCCAGAACACTCGCTTTGTCACCAGCACCACCGCCGCCGGAGACCCTGCCCCTCATGCTGCCATGGGGGTGTTTGCCGGTATCCGCACTACCGCCATGGCGCGCCTGGGCAGCGACAACCTCGAGGGCCTGCGCGTCGCGGTGCAAGGCCTGGGGAATGTCGGTTATGCCCTGGCCGAACAATTGCACGCCGCCGGTGCCGAACTGCTGGTCAGCGATATCGACCACGGCAAGGTGCAACTGGCCATGGAGCAACTGGGCGCCCACCCGATTGCCAACGACGCCTTGCTCAGCACCCCCTGCGATATCCTCGCACCGTGCGGCGTCGGCGCCGTGTTCAACCGTAACAGCGTCGGCCAGTTGCGTTGCGCCGCCGTGGCGGGTGCGGCCAGCGCACAACTGACCAACCTGGACATCGCCGACCAATTGGAAGGCCGCGGCATCCTCTACGCGCCAGACTACGTGATCAACTCTGGCGGGCTGATCTACGTCGCCCTCAAACACGCCGGCACCGACCTGCCTGGCATCACCGCACACCTGTCGAACATCGGCAGCCGCCTGACCGAAATCTTTGCCCACGCCCAAGCCGAAAAACGCTCCCCCGCGCGGGTGGCCGATGAACTGGCCGAACGCTTGCTGTACAAATAGGCCAGGCATTAAAAAGGCCCTGAATCCATGATTCAGGGCCTGTTCAATTCGGGCTTTACTCTGCTGCCGGGTTCAGCAACTCGGACAGCGCGTCCGGTTGGCTCTTGAACGCCTTGGCAAATACATCACGGTTCTTCGCCATGTAAATCCCGGCTTCCTCCACCTGCTGCTCGCTCAACGACGGCACGGCTTTTTGCAACACCTCTGCCAGCAACTCAGCGAGTTCAAGCATCTTGTCATGACGGTCAGCTTCGGCTTTATCCATGAACAAACGCTCCAGATCTCGGCTGCTGCGGTATACCACTTCGACGGCCATTCACCACCTCACATGCCTTCACGATAGTTGTCTTTTGCGACTACTGTATTTATATACAGCGAAAAGGATAAGCCAAACGCTGGGGTTTGGGTAGTAGGTTTTTAATGTAGTTGGGAAATTGGGGTTTGCTACACCGGAAATTTCTGACAACTTGCCGGGGTTGCGCTGGAATTGTCCGGTGGCTTACCTTCTTCGGGCGCTGCATTTGCAGCGAGCGGGCTTGGCGGCCCACCAAGGAAGCGCAACGACCCCCTATGAGATTGCTGGGTTTTTACACGGCACTCTTGTTTTTATGGCGGGTTGCGCATGGACCCTTCGGGGTGCCGGGTTGTTCCTTACCGGTCCGCCAACCTTGTGCAATCCGTCACCCAATCTGCTTGGCGGCAGACGGTGATGGTTTCTTAACTAAGGAACTAGTCGATGAAGAAACACACACCCACCCCCCCGTCTACCGAGTCAGTGCTTTTCAGTGTCACTCCTGAAGCTGATACAGAAACCTTGCTGGCAAACGCCAGCGAAACCTTGAACAGCGCCCGTGAGATGGCCAGTACCCTGGCATTCGACCTTGATGGTCCACAGCGAAGCTTGGTCCTGGCGATTCATCAACTGATTGAAATGGGCGGTCTGCTGGTCGATCGAGCGCTGGAGCAAATTGCACCAGCTTGATGCCATGATCTGATCGTTCCCACGCCTGTGGGGACGGTCTAAAAAGTGATTGGTGAACACGGATTTTTTCTGTTACTCACTTCATCGCCGGGAGCACGACAGCGAAAACGCTAGCGACTAGACTCCTTTTACATCAACAACGGAGGCTTTTATGGACACTTCCTTTTCCTCAGGTATCCAAGCAGATATCGAAGAGCAGGCTGACAGCTACGACCGCTGGTTTCGCGCGAGAGTGCAGGCCGCTCTTGATGACCCAAGCCCTGGCATTCCTCACGACGAGGTTATGGCCGAGATGCAAGCGCTGATCGAATCTAAACTCAAGAAAGGCGATGCTGATTGAATGGCTGCCCGCAGCGCGGGTAGAACTCCGGCAAATTATTGAGTACCTCAGTCATCGTAATCCTGTAGCAGCGCTTGAGCTTAAGCGATCAATCGAAGCTTCAGTGCTTGCCCTCTCGCGCAGACCCCATCTTTACCGCCCCGGCAGAATCGGCGGAACACGAGAGATGGTGGTACATCCGAATTATCTGGTTGTATACAAAGTGACAGACAATATTCGGATTCTCTCGGTTTTACACGCACGCCAGCGATATCCTTGAAGTTTTCGTTTTTCGGATGAGCAAAAGATCTACTCTGCTCATCCTCCTGCGTGCCTCATGCTAGCCAGTCATCATCTCATGCCTGCCCTCTGGCCTTGTTTCTGCATACAGAACAACCGTCACGTCCAACCGGCATTATCCGGTCGAATCGACCTAAGGAAGCATCATCGTGAAAATCAACTGGGCCGAAAGGCTGCGCCAGCAAGTGCACGGGCTAGCCGAGTCCCTGGGCAATCTGTTCGTCGAGTCGTTCCATTACCTGGCGCTGTTCGCCATTGGTGCGGTGACCGCATGGGCGGCGGTGATGGAATTTCTGGGGATGCTGGAGAACGGGCACATCAAGATCGATGACATCTTGCTGCTGTTCATCTACCTGGAATTGGGCGCCATGGTCGGGATTTACTTCAAGACCAACCACATGCCGGTGCGCTTCCTGATCTACGTGGCGATTACCGCGCTCACGCGTTTGCTGATCTCCAACGTGTCTCATCACAACCCGCCGGATCTGGGCATCATCTACCTGTGCGGCGGGATTCTGCTGTTGGCGTTTGCGATCCTGGTGGTGCGCTACGCGTCGTCGGCCTTCCCTTCGGTGAAGGTCGAAAGCCCGCGTCGCAAGGGCGAGGCGAGCCTGGAGACCGAGAAGGGCGAGCTTTAAAGCCCGACGCTGAAGGGCAGGGTACGGGCGGGCGGTCGCTGCAGGAGTTTGTGGCTGTCGCCGTCCGTCATCAGCTCCAGGATTTGCACGGCGCTGTGGCCTTGTTCGATGGCGATGCCGAACTGGATGCTTTGCACCAGGCGCTTGAGGCGTTGCGGGTCGTTGCGTTGTTCGGCGCTGATCATGCGCTTGGCCACTACGCCGGTCTCGTTCGAGAGGGTGAGCATGATGCTGCCGTCCAGCCGTTGAATGCTCAGGTTGACGCGGTATTGGGGGCTGAACGTGTCGGTGATGATCTGAAAAGGATTGTCCATGGTGCGTTACCGCCTGATAAGAACATGCAGTCATTGACGGCCGGTGTCGGGATTAGTTCGCATTGCCTGACCACTGGCCAAATTCCGTTTTCCTCAAAAGCTCTACAGCAAAGGCCGTGCCGTACAGCGATTTACCCGGCACAGAAATCCAAATGTGGGAGCGGGCTTGCCCGCGATTGCGGTGTATCAGCCAATCAATAGTTGGCTGAATGATCGCTATCGCGGGCAAGCCCGCTCCCACATTGGATGTATGTCGTGAGCTAATTCAGGGCATTACGGAAAAAACGATCGCAGACAGCGCAATCAGGCCGATGACCACCACAAATACATTCGATACCTGACCTGAATACTGGCGCAAAGATGGCACTCGGCGGATCGCGTACATCGGCATCAGGAACAGCAGGCACGCGATGATCGGCCCGCCCATGGTTTCGATCATGCCCAGGATGCTCGGGTTGAAGGTGGCCACGGCCCAGCACGTCAGCACCATGAACAACGCGGTGCAGCGTTCCAGCCATTTCGCCGACATCGAACGGTTGCGCCCGCGCAGGGATTTGACGATCAAGCCTTGGAAGCCTTCGCTGGCACCAATGTAGTGGCCCAGGAAGGATTTGGTGATCGCCACCAGCGCGATCAACGGTGCGGCGTAGGCGATTACCGGCGTCTGGAAGTGGTTGGCGAGGTACGACAGGATCGAAATGTTCTGCGCCTTGGCAGCGGCCAGGTCAGCCGGTGACAGCGCCAGCACGCAGCTGAAGCAGAAGAACATCACGGTCAGCACCATCATGCCGTGGGCGGTGGCCAGGATGCCGCTGCTTTTGCGCTCGGCCTGGGCGCCATAGACGCGTTTCTGGTCCACGGCAAAGGCGGAGATGATCGGCGAATGGTTGAACGAGAACACCATTACCGGGATCGCCAGCCACAACGTCTTGAAGAACAGCGGCAACGGCATGCCTTCGCTGGCGGAGGCGAAGAACGCGCCGTTCCAGTTGGGAATCAGGCTGAACGCCAGCAGCAGCAAGGCGGCCACGAAGGGGTACACCAGCACGCTCATGGCCTTGACGATCACGCCCTGGCCGCAACGCACGATGGCCATCAGGCCGAGGATCAGCACCAGCGACAGAATCGCCCGGGGCGGCGGCGCCATGTGCAATTGGTGCTCCATGAAACTGCCGAGGGTGTTGGTCAGCGCCACGCTGTACACCAGCAGGATCGGGAAGATCGCAAAGAAATACAGCAGGGTGATCAGCTTGCCGGCGCCGACACCAAAGTGTTCCTCGACCACTTCGGTGATGTCGCCGGATTTGCCCGACAGCACAAAGCGCGTCAGCCCACGGTGGGCGAAGAAGGTCATCGGAAATGCCAGCAGCGCCAGCACGATCAGCGGCCAGAAGCCGCCGACGCCGGCATTGATTGGCAGGAACAGGGTGCCCGCGCCGATGGCGGTGCCATAGAGGCCGAGCATCCAGGTGGTGTCGTGTTTGGTCCAGCCGGTGGTTACTGTGCTTTCTCTGACATCGGGATTTTCGGCAGCAGGTGTACGTACATCAGTCATCGGTATTGCCTCGTTATTATTTTTGCGCGGGCTCACGTTGGGGCGGGTAGCAGTGCTCCGATCAGCACTCCACCCAGCTGACCGCCAGGCCGCCCCGTGAAGTTTCTTTGTATTTGTCATGCATATCGGCGCCGGTATCGCGCATGGTGCGGATGACCCGGTCGAGGGAGATGAAGTGTTTGCCGTCGCCGCGCAGGGCCATCTGCGTGGCGTTGATCGCCTTGACCGCCGCAATGGCATTGCGCTCGATGCAGGGCACCTGTACCAGGCCACCGACCGGGTCGCAGGTCAGGCCGAGGTTGTGTTCCAGGCCGATTTCGGCGGCGTTTTCCAGTTGCTCCGGGGTGGCACCGAGGATATCGGCCAGGCCGGCAGCGGCCATGGCACAGGCCGAACCCACTTCGCCCTGGCAGCCGACTTCGGCGCCGGAGATGGAAGCGTTTTTCTTGCAGAGGATGCCGACGGCAGCGGCGGCCAGGAAGAAATTGACCACGTCGTCGTCAGACGCGTCGGCGTTGAATTTCATGTAGTAATGCAGCACTGCCGGGATAATTCCGGCCGCGCCATTGGTCGGGGCGGTGACCATGCGTCCGCCGGCGGCGTTTTCTTCGTTGACGGCGAGGGCGAACAGGTTAACCCATTCCATCGCCGACAAGGTCGAGGTGATCACGTTGGGCTTGCCGATTTCCAACAGGCTGCGGTGCAGCTTCGCGGCGCGACGGGGCACATCCAGGCCACCGGGCAGGATGCCTTCATCGCGCAGGCCCTGTTCCACGCACTCGCGCATCACCGACCAGATATGCAGCAGGCCGCTGCGGATTTCTTCGTCGCTGCGCCACGCCCGTTCGTTGGCCATCATCAGTTCGGATACCCGCAGGCCGTGCTTGTTGCACAAGGCCAGCAGTTCCACCGCACTGGAAAAATCATAGGGCAATTGCACATCGCTGGTGGGCGCAATGCCTGATGCAGCTTCGGCGGCTTCGATGATGAAACCACCGCCCACCGAGTAATAGGTTTGTTCGCTCAGCAGGCCGCTGTCGCCATAGGCGTGCAAGGACATGGCGTTGGGGTGGTACGGCAGGCTTTCGTCCAGCAGCAGCAAGTCGGTGTGCCAGTTGAAAGCAATTGCCTGAGAGCCCGCCAGCAGCAATTGGCCGGACTCGCGCAGTTGCTGGATACGCGCATTGATCGAGGTGGGGTCGACGCGGTCTGGCCATTCACCCATCAAGCCCATGACACAGGCGCGGTCGGTGGCATGGCCGACGCCGGTGGCGGACAGCGAGCCATACAGGCGCACTTCGACGCGACGGGTTTGGCTGAGCACATGCTGGTCGGTCAGGGCTTGGGCGAACGTTGCGGCAGCGCGCATCGGGCCGACGGTGTGGGAACTGGAAGGGCCGATGCCCACCTTGAATAGATCGAAAACACTGATAGCCATGCTAAAGCCTTACAAGCAATGGAGTAGAAATCGCTGCCATGTTTTGTAGAGCAGGCGGAATTGGCGCGATACTGAGCCTCTGGCTCGGCACTGACCAACGAATTATCCTAAGACACCCTTTAGCAGGACTAAACGCTATGACTCGCCCCCTCCACGGCCAGACCTATGTCTGGTTGCATGTGTTTTCCTGCGCCGCACGGCATCTGTCGTTCACCCGCTGCGCCGAAGAACTGCACATCACGCCCGGAGCGGTGAGCCAGCAAATTCGCCAACTGGAGGAGCGCCTGGGCTTTCGACTGTTTCATCGGCGTGCGCGAGGCGTTGAACTCAGCGCCGAGGGGCAGCGCCTGGCGGCCGTGGTGGGGGAGGCTTATGGCAGCATTGATGCCGAACTGCAGCGCCTGGACGCCGGGATGATCAGCGGCACCTTGCGCCTGCGTTCGATCCCCTCGTTTCTGGGCAAGTGGCTGACCCCGCGTCTGCCACGTTTTCAGCAGCGTTTTCCGGACATTCAACTGCGCATGGTCGCCGAAGACAGCAGCATCGCCCTGCATGAAGGCGACTTCGACCTGGCCATCGACCTGAACGACGGCAGCTACCCTGGGTTGTTATCCACAGCCCTGTTGGATGAACAGATATTCCCGGTGTGCGCCCCCAGCCTGTTGCGTGGCCGCCCGCCCTTGCATGGCCCGGCGGATTTGGCGCATTTCCCGCTGCTGCACGACATCACGGCCTGGCGTGGGAGTTATGAATATGCCGAGTGGGAGTTTTACCTCAATGCCATCGGCTACCACGGTGCCGACGTACGGCGCGGGCACACCTTCAACCGCAACCACCTGACCATCGAAGCCGCCATTGCCGGCATGGGCGTAGCGATTGCGCGGCGCACCTTGCTGAACGATGAGCTGGAGCGCGGCACCCTGATCGTGCCGTTCGGCCTGGCCGTGCCCAACCATAAACGCTATGTACTGCTGTATGCGCCGGGCGCGTTGAACCATCCGGGCGTGCGTGCGGTGCATGATTGGCTGGTGGAGGAAGCGGGGATTTTTCGCAGCTTGCACCCGTTGGGAGAGGAGCAATTGTGAGGAAAACAGGACGTAAGAAGTTGTAACTAACTCCCCACCCTACCAGCGTTTTTGCTCGTCGTCAGGGTTAATTTGTAATGTGGGATTTATCTTTGCAAAGGGGTTGAAATGTTTCAGCAGGTGCTCAATTGTGTAATCAAGAGGTCATGGTTTCACCACCCCGGTGTTGCAGTTTGTGACCTCTGGCGAGCTAGCTGAAATAAGGGAAGAACTATGCAAATCCAAGTCAATAGCGATAACCATATTGAAAGCAGCATCCGACTGGAGGAGTGGGTACGTACTACCATTGAGAGCACGCTCGAACGCTACGAAGAAGACCTGACCCGTGTAGAGGTCTACCTGCGAGACGAGAACGGCGACAAGCCCGGCCCTCACGATTTGAGTTGCCGTCTGGAAGCACGGCCAAAGGGCCATCAACCAGTTTCCGTGTGCCATAAAGCCGATACGCTGGAGCAAGCGATCGATGGCGCCGCAGTCAAGCTCGACCACGCACTGGAACATCTGTTTGGCAAACTGCAAGGCAAGCCGCGCGCTGCCGGTAAAAACCAGCCAATCAACAAAGTGAACGAAGACGCTTTGGAAGAGGAATTCCTGGAAAACGAAAACGCTGCTATTAACGGCTGATTGTTTTTTTATTCCCCCCACTGAAAACGGGCCTGCACATGCAGGCCCGTTTTTCGTTCAGCGCTCACGCCGGAAGAAATGCCGGCTCAGCATCGCCAGCCCGCAGGCGCCCAACCCCGCAAACAACATGGCCCAGCCGGCGCCGCTGCGCAGCGCTGTTTGCGCATCCTGAACGGTCAGCCCCGGCGCATCCAGCTTGCCGGCGGCAATATGCTGGCTGAGTCTTGTCCACTCCAGTGTTGTGCTGTCAGGCAGCACGTGGGCCAGGTTGTGGCTGATCCCCAATAACAGCACCAGGCCCATCAGCGCGATATTGAGCGCGAGGGTGATCAGCCGTGCGCTGAAGTCGATGCCCGAGGCCATGCCTGCGCGGTCATTCGAGACGGAGCCGGTGGTGGTGTTGGTGGTCGGCGAATTGGTCAACGCCAGCCCGATACCGGCGATCACGCAACTGAGCAGCACCAGCGCGGTGCTGGGTTGTCCGGCGTAATTAACGGCGGCCATCCCCATGAACCCTGCGCCCATTGTCCCCAGGCCCAGGGGAATGATGCGTTCGGCGCCAAAGCGCAGGGCCAGGCGTTCGGCCAGCGGCGGCACCAGCAAAGTCGGCAAGGTGTAGGCGAGCAAGGCGGCGCCGGTGGTCAGCGTGTCGTAACCCAGGCCTGCCTGGAAGTACAACGGCAGGTAAATCATGAACGGCCAGAAGCTGAAGTTCATGCCGATCGAGCCCATCAACGCGCCATTGAAGCGTTGGATGCGGAACACCGAGAAGTCGAACATCGGATGGGCGCTGCGCCGCTCAATCAAGATAAACAGCAGCAGCCCGAAGACCGCCAGGCCGGCCCAGCCGAGCATCGCCGGCGCGCCAAAGCCGATTTCGCTGCCCTGGGTGATGAAATAAACCAGCGCAAACACCGTGAGTGTCATGGTCAGCATGCCGGCGATGTCGAGGCGATGGTTGGCCGGGTCGCGGGATTCCTGCACGCTGATGTGCAACAACGCCAAGGTGAACAGGGTCAGCGGTACATGCACCAGGAACACCCAGCGCCAGTCCGCCACGGCCAGGATCAAGGCTCCCACCATCGGTCCGAAACCCAGGCCCACGCCAGCGATCACGCCCCATATCGCAAAGGCCCGCGCACGCGTTGCCGGTTCGCGGAACTGATGGGACAAGATCGCGAACTGGCAAATCATCATGGCCCCGGCCCCAATGCCCTGGACGAACCGCGCCGCGATCAGTGTCGGCGCATCGTTGGCCAAGCCACAGGCCAGTGAGGCCAGGGCGAATACCCACAGACACACCACCAGCACACGCCGACGACCGAAGCGATCCGCCAGGGTCCCCGCCGCCATCAGCACGCTGGTGCAGGCCAGGGTGTAGGCATTCATGATCCATTGGGCGTCTTGAAAGCCCGTGCCCAGTTCCTGTTCCAGCGTCGGCAGGATGACCGGCACGCTGGAGATTTCCAGGCCGAACATCAGGGCCACCAGGCAGACGGCGGTGAGGGCCAGGCCGTTCCTGGCGGTGCGCGGGGGAGTGAGGGCCGAGAGTGCGGCGGCGCGGGACATACGACATTCCTTTCGAAAGCGGGAGGGGCTATTCTCTCGGGAATAAGGTTCTTTATTGGCGATAACTTTTCCTTAGACAAGGGAATACAAGGCGACAATTAAGCATGGCTACCCCACGTTTTGATGGTGTCGAACTCTTTCTGCAGATTGTTGAAAGCGGCAACCTCACCGAAGCCGCCGAACGCCTGAACCTCACGCGTTCTGCGGTGGGCAAGGGCCTGGCGCGCCTGGAAGCACGCCTGGGCACTTGCCTGTTACAGCGTTCCACCCGGCGCCAGCGGTTGACCGAGGACGGGCAGGCGTACTACGAGCATTGCCTGCGCGCATTGGCAGAGCTGGAGGCCGCCGAGTCCGTGCTGGAAAGCGGCCGTCAGCAACCCCGCGGGCGTTTGCGAGTGAGCGTGCCCCTGGCGTTTGGTCATCACTATGCCGCGCCGGCGTTATGGGCTTTGCTGGATCGTTATCCGGAACTGGAAATCGACATTTGTTTTTCCGACCGCATGATCGACTTGGTGCAGGAAGGCTTCGATATGGCCGTGCGCATCGGCCCGTTGCCGGACACCGATCGCCTGAGTGCCCGCCGCTTGGGTCAGCAGGCCATGGGGCTGGCGGCGTCACCGGCGTATTTGCAGCGCAAGGGTGCTATTGGCAGTATCGAAGACCTGGCCGCTCATCGTGGCATTGCCTACCGCAGCAACACCGCGCAGCGCTCGCGCCTGGCTTCGCCCTTGATCGTGGACGACCTCCAGGCGGTAGCCGATGCCGCTATCGCGGGCGTGGGCCTGGCCTGGTTGCCGAGTTGGTTGATTGCCCACTATGCGCTGCGCGGGCAGTTGCAGGCCGTGCTGCCCAGCTACCGTGAGCAACCTGCGCCGATCCATGTGATCTGGCCGACGGCGGCGCATATGCCGGCCAAGACGCGGTGTGCCATTGACGCGTTGGTGGCCGCCACCCCGAGTTGCCTGGCGGGTAGCTAGCCCCATTCAATCCTAAACACACCGACAATCAACTGTGGGAGGTGTTGCAGTCTGCAGATTGCAGTCAGAACGCGATAGAGGTTTGCACATACACCGTGCGCGGCTCACCCACGTACTTGCCCTTGTTGTTGTCGTCGAACGAGCGGGTGTAGTACTGCTTGTTGAAGATGTTCTTCACCCCCACCGCCACATTCAGATCCGACAACTGCGGGCCGAAGTCATAGGCTGCGCGGCTGCTGAACAGCATGTAGCCGGGGATGCGTCCATTGGCACCGTCGGCGCTTTCGGCCTGGGTGTTGGCGTTGTCGGCGAACTGGCTGCTCTGGTAGCTGCTGTCCACATTCAGCTTCCACGGGCCTTCGGTGTAACCCACGCCCAGGGTGCCTTTGTGCTTGGACGAGAAGGGCACGCGGTTGCCTTTGTTCGGCCCGTCTTCGCGGATGGTCGCGTCCACATAGGCGTAAGTGGCGTACACATCGAAACCGGCCAGCGCCGGGCTAAGGCCGTCGAGCGCATAGTTGATGCTCGACTCGATGCCCTGGTGACGGGTTTCACCGCGGGCGATCACGGTGTCGTTGGTCTGGTTGCTGTCGTACTGGTTGTCGAAGTTAATCAGGAACGCGCCGATTTCTGCGCGCAGGTTGCCGTTGTCATAGCGCGTGCCGAGTTCCCAGGTGCGGGCTTTTTCCGGTTTCACTTCGCCACTGTTCACACGGTTTGGCATCTGGCTGTACTGCACGCTGCCGAACGAGCCTTCGGTGTTGGCGTACAGGTTCCAGTCGTCGGTGAGGTGGTAAAGCACATTCAGCGCCGGCAGGGCAGTGTTGTAGTCGCCCTTGTATTTGACGTTGCTCAGGTTGTTGGTCTGCTGGGACTCGATCATCTCGTAGCGAATACCAGGGGTGAGGGTCCACTTGCCGATGTCGATGCGGTCGTCGATGAAGAACGCATTGGCTTCGGTGCCGCCGCGCGTATCGCGGTCGTTGCGGCTGTTGGTGGTGGGGATTTGCTGGTTGGCGGCAATCGGAGTGCGGTAGCGCAGTTCGTGGCCGGCTTCATTGATGTAGCGGTAGCCCACACCCACTTCATGGCTGGTGGGGCCGAGGTCGAAGCCCTGGGCGAAGCGCGTCTCCAGGCCGCGCACCCAATATTCCCGTGGCGACAGCGACAGGAAACTGCCCTGGTCCAGGTAACCGCTGCGCAGGGTCTTGGTGAAGAAGCTGTTGACCGTGAATTCGCGGCGGTCCTGCTCGTAGCGGTAGCCGACGTTGAACATCGTGCGGCGGCCCCAGAACTTGTCGTAGGGCCGAGTGGACTGATACGGGTCGGCCTTGTAGTCCTTGACGTTCAAACCGCCCGGCATATCGGCCTGGCCTTCGTAGTACTGTGCCATGGCGTTGAAGCTGTTGGCATCGTCCAGTTGGTATTTGCCCTTGAGGATCAGGTCATCGATGCGCGTGTTGCTGTTTTCGCGCCAGTCGCCGCCGCGGGTGCCGGAGTACAAAATCGCGCCGCCCAAGCCGTTGTCGGCAGTGCCGCCGGCCAGCAGGTTGCCGGTGGTCTTGAAGCCGTCGTGGCTGGAGGAGGGGCTGGTCTCGGTCTGCAAACCGCCCTTGACCGTCGGCGCATCCGGGATGGCACGGGTGACGAAGTTGACGATGCCACCGACGTTTTGCGGGCCATAGCGCACCGCACCGCCGCCGCGTACCACATCCACCGCGTCCATATTGCCCATGCTGATCGGCGCAAAGGAGAGTTGCGGCTGGCCGTAAGGCGCGAAGGGCACCGGGATGCCATCCATCAGCACGGTGGAGCGCGACGCCAGGCGCGGGTTGAGCCCGCGAATGCCGAAGTTCAGCGCCATGTCGTGGCTACCGGTGCCGTTGTTGTCCGGGGCGTTGACGCCAGGGATACGGTTGAGCACATCGCGAGCCTGAGTGGCGCCCTGGCGTTCGAATTCTTCGCGGCGGATCACATCACGGGCGCCGGGGTGCTCGAACACATTGGTTTGCGCCGCGTCACCGAGCCAGTCGCCGACCACGTTGGAGGTCTGCAGCTCCAGGGTCGCAGGGGCGCCAGCCGGTTGCAGGCTGTAAGCGTTGTCACCCTCGGCGCGGGCTTGCAGGCCGGTGCCTTCCAGTAGTTTTTGCAAGCCCTCGGCAGCGCTGTAGCTGCCCGACAACCCAGGGCTTTGCATCCCGGCCGTCACGGCGGAACCGAAGGAAACCAACACGCCGGCTTCGCGACCGAATTGATTCAGGGCCGCTTCCAAGGTAGTAGGTGCGATGTGGTACGCCTTGGCGTCGGCTGCCATCACCGCCGGCAGTGTGGTCAGGCTGAGGCTGGCACCGAGCAGGAGTTGGCGCAGTGTACGGGCGAGAAGCGTCGGGTGCTGGGGCATGAAGGGCGGTCCTGAGAAGGAAGGATCAAGGTGGCTTTCCTTCTCTGTCACGCCAGGTGCGGAAAACGGCTCACACAAAAGTAAAATAAATTCAGACCCGTGCCTGCACGGTCACCCAATAACGCGTAAAGCGCCGCACTTTCACCGGCAGGCTGATTTCCAGTAGGTCGAGGATGCGTTCGCTGTCGTCCAGCGGGTAGCTGCCGGACAGCAGCAGGTTGGCGACGTGTGGATCGCACTGGAGCTGGCCGCGACGGTAGCGTCCCAGTTCATTGAGGAAGTCTTCGAGGCGCATGTGTGCGGCCACCAGCATGCCGTCGGCCCAGGCGCCGCTGTTGGCGTCGGTGGGGCGTGGGGTGTCCCAGCCTTTGCGGGTGAAATTGACCTGGTGCGCGGCATCGACCCTCAGCGCCAAGCCGTTGTAGCGGTTGGGCATCACCTCGACCTGGCCGGCCAGTACCGCCAGTTGGGTGTGGTCGTTGAACTGGCGCACAGTCAAGCGCGCCGCCTGGCTGCTGAGCAGGCCCTGGCCGGTCAGCACGTGCAACGGCGTCTGGCCTGCACGGGCGGTGAGCAGGATTTCACCTTCAAGCAAGCGCACCAGGCGCTGTTGGCCGTCGAAATGCACATCCACCGCGCTGCCGGTGTTGAGCTGCAACTGGCTGCCGTCGGCCAGTTGTACTGTGCGGCGCTGGCCCACCGGGCTGCGATAGTCAGCCGTCAGCGGCGGCAGGATATGTTGCTGGCGCAGGCTCCAGGCGGCGGCCGAACCGGCACCCACAATCAACAGTAATTTAAGCGCCTGACGCCGGCTGCGGGAGGTAGGCGCGTTCAACGCCGCGTGGGCCAGGGGGGAGGGCACGCCGCGCAGGCGTTGGTTGACGCTCTGGATCTGCTCCCACGCGCGTTGGTGTTCGCTGTGGGCATTCAACCATTGCTGCCAGGCCGCCTGCTGGCGTGGGTTGAGCGTGCCTTGCTGCATTTCCAGCAACCAGTGCACGGCTTGTTCGGCGACTTGGCTGGAGACGTTCATAGGGCGAAGTAGCAGCGCATGGCCGCTTTGGTCAGGTGGCGTTTGACGGTGGCGATGGAGATGCCCAGTTGCGCGCCGATTTGCGCGTAGGTCAGGCCGTCGAGTTGGGCCAGCAGGAAAGCGCATTTGACCTGCTTGGGCAAGCCGTCGAGCAGTTGGTCCAGTTCCAGCAGGGTTTGCAGGATGATTGCGCGGTCTTCTTCCGACGGTGCCACGTGTTCGGGCATCTGAGCCAAGGCCTCGAGGTAGGCGCGCTCCAGATCCTGGCGGCGGTAGAAGTTGAACAGCACGCGCTTGGCCACAGTGGTGAGGAAGGCGCGCGGCTCGATCAGCGTTGGCGCTTCCCGGGCACTGAGCACGCGGATAAAGGTGTCCTGAGCCAGGTCGGCGGCGTTTTCCGGGCAGCCGAGCTTGCGTCGCAACCAGCCGGTGAGCCAGTGGTGATGGTCGTTGTACAACACTTCGACGGGGTTGGACGGCTGCAACGCGATCACTCCGCAAGCATTCGACATGCTTTAGAGAACAAGAATTGTTCGCATTGTAGGGCGCATGACAAGGTTCGGCAATCGGCCAAGGCAGGTGATTCATCCGTTCTCTTTTGCTTATGAGAATATTTATCATTAATATTGCGCGCTGATGAACCAGGCGCCTGCCGCATGAAAAGCAAAACCTCATTGCCCGTTTCCTACCGCCTCGCCGTCACCTCGCGCGTGCTGGCGGCGGTGATTGGCGGTTATCTGATGGCCTCCCTGGCCGCCATCTGCCTGGCGCTCTGGCTGCCCACCTCCCGTGCCGATGCGGTGGTCACCGGCATGATGAGTTCCTTTGTGTTCTACCTGCTGGCGGTGCTCTGGTGTTTTGCCTGCCGCACGGCATGGCGCGCCTGGGCAGGGGTGATGGTGCCGAGCGCACTCTTGGCCACCCTGGCCGGCATCGGTTTCTGGATGGCTCGCACATGAAAGAGGGCTTTCGCCAGGCCATGGCCTGGCTGCACACCTGGGCAGGCTTGATCTTCGGCTGGCTGCTGTTCGCGATTTTCCTGACCGGCACCCTGGCCTATTTCAAAGATGAAATAACCCACTGGATGCAGCCCGAAGTGCAGGCCCATCCCCTGGACGATGGGCGCAGCCTCGCCGTCGCGCAAAACTACCTGCAACAGCAGGCGCCTACCGCCGCACGCTGGTTCATTACCTTGCCGAACCGCCGCGACCCCGGTTTGTCGGTGATGTGGCAAGACAAGCTCGAACCCGGCAAGCGCGGTACCTTCATCCAGAAAGTCCTCGACCCCGTCACCGGCCAACCGGTGCAGGCCCGCGAAAGCAAGGGCGGCGAGTTCTTCTATCGTTTCCACTTCCAACTGCAAATGCCTTACCCGTGGGGCCGCTGGCTGTCGACCATCGCCGCCATGGTGATGTTGGTCGCACTGATCACCGGCATCATCACCCATAAAAAAATCTTCAAGGACTTCTTCACCTTCCGCCCGGGCAAAGGCCAGCGCTCCTGGCTCGACGGGCACAACGCGGTGGGTGTGCTGGTGCTGCCGTTTCACCTGATGATCACCTACAGCAGCCTGGTGATTTTCATGAGCATGGTCATGCCTGCGCCCATCGTGGCGTCCTATGGCGACGACAGCCGGGCGTTTTTCAGTGAGCTGTTCCCCGCTACTGACAATGCGCCGGCCCTCGGCCAGCCGGGCAAACTGCTGCCGTTGATGCCGATGTACCAGCAGGCGCGGGAACAGTGGGCGGGCGGGCATGTGGGGCGTGTGGCGGTCAACAACCCCGGCGATGTCAACGCGTCGATCAACGTGTCGCGCGCTGGCTCCGACAGCGTGGTGCATGCCTCCGGCAGTACGTTGTCGTTCAACGGCACCACCGGCGAGCTGTTGCGAGGCAGTGCCGAGCCGTCATTGGCGACGGCCATCGGTGGCAGTTTCTACGGTTTGCACATGGGCCATTTCGCCGGCCCGGTGCTGCGCTGGCTTTACTTTATCTGCGGCTTGGCGGGTACGGCGATGATCGGCACAGGCTTGGTGATCTGGCTGGGCAAGCGCCAGCTCAAGCATGCCAAGGCCTCGGTGATGCCCTTTGAACTGCGGTTGGTGGAAGTGCTGAATATTGCCAGCATGTCTGGCTTGATGATCGCCATCGCGGCGTTTTTCTGGGCTAACCGCCTGCTGCCGGTGAGCTTCACCGCGCGTTCCGACTGGGAAGTGCAGGCGTTCTTTATCGCCTGGGCCCTGAGCCTGTTGCACGCCTTGCTGCGGCGCGGTCGCCAGGGCTGGGTCGAGCAACTGAGCTTCGGCGCGCTGTTGTTTGCCGCCATTCCATTGCTCAACGCCATCACCACCTCGCATCACTTGGGTGTCTCTGTGCCAAGCGGCGACTGGGCGATGGCCGGCTTCGACCTCACCTGCCTGGCCAGTGGCGCGTTCCTCGCCTGGGCAGCCTGGAAGATGCATCACCGCAGCGCGCCGCTACCCAAGGCTGAGCGTGCCCGCGGGTTAACACTCAAGCAGCAAACCAACTGATGCTTCTGGCGCTTTTGATGTGCTACGCCGGGTTCATGGCACTGTGCTTGTCCACCGACCGTCACCACGGCGAATTGCTGCACAGCAAACCCACAGCCATTCGGCGCCTGGGGTTGCGGGTGGGCGGTTGGTTGTTGCTGGGCGTGTCGATCTGGCCGTCGGTGCTGGGCGCCGGTTGGAGCCAGGGCCTGGTGGAGTGGTGCGCGGTGTTGATGCTCAGCGCCTTGCTGCTGGTGTTGCTGTTGCCGTATCGGCCAAGGCTGGCCTTGATCCTGGCGGGGCTCGCCCTGTTGGCCAGCCCTGTTGCGGCGTTCGCCCTCTCTTGAGCCGGCCATGAGGAGCCATCGACCGCAATCTCCTCAGGACACTCCGCACGCGGATGCAGCGGGGGGACGCGCGCATTTCCTGCAGGTGTTTTTGTCCCAGCGCTCGCAAATGGAGGCGTTGGTCAGCCGCCGTGTGGGTTGCCGCGCCACGGCAGCCGACCTGGTGCAGGATTTGTTCCTGCGCTTCTGGCGTCGCCCGCTGGTGCAGGTCGAAGAATTGAGCACCTACCTGCTGCGCTGCGCCGGCAACATCGCCATCGACCACCTGCGCAGCGAAGGCGCGCGAGCACGCAGCAGCGAAGGCTGGCTGCCGGAACAATCTGACCACCAAGGCTGCGAACCCCAGGCAGCGTTGGAGGCGGGCAATGATCTGCGCCATGTGGAAGCCGCCTTGCGCAGCTTGCCCGAGCGCACCCGCCAGATTTTCCTGCTTAACCGCATCCACGGCCGCAAGTACGCCGAAATCGCCAAGGCCATGGGCCTGTCCCAAAGCGCCGTGGAAAAACATATGATGCGCGCCCTCGAAGCCTGCAAGGCCAGCCTTCGCGAACCACCGCCTCCACGCATGCCAGGGAAAGCCCCGTGAACCTCACGCCCACGCCCGCCCAGGAACAGGCCGCACTCGATTGGTTGTGCCTGCTGCATGACCAGCCTAGCAGCGGCGACCAGGCCACGTTCAGCCGCTGGTTACGTGCAGATCCCGCACACGTTGAGGCGTACTCCCAAGCCCAGGTGCTCTGGGAATTAAGCGAAGTACCGGCGCGCCAACTGGCCGATGAGGACGCGCTCGCCTTGCAGCGCTACCTCAATACGATCAACGCCTCCAAACGCTCCCGGGTAGCGCGTTGGTCTGGTGCCTTGGCCGTCGCCGCCTGCCTGCTGCTGATGGTGTCGATGGGCGCCGGTTGGCAGCCGTCACGCTGGGTCGATGAGTGGGGCGCCGATTATGTGACGGCGCCGGGTGAGGTAAAGACCTTCACCCTGGCCGATCAATCCAAGGTCACCCTCGACGCCGACAGCGCCATCTCTGTAGATTTCAGCCAGGGCGAACGGCACATCCAATTGCGCCGTGGTGCAGGTTTTTTCAGTGTGACCCACACCGGCCAACCCTTCGTGGTGGAGGCGAGCGGCGGTGAAACGCGGGTAATGGGAACGCAGTTTGAAGTGCGCCTGCAACCTGACGGCGCCGAGGTCACTGTGCTGTCCGGCCGTGTGGGCGTGACGCCCTCCAAACAGGGCCAGCAACAGGTGCTGACAGCGGGCCAGCAAGTGGCCTATGCCGACGGTATTGCCGACCCTTTGCATGGGGTCGACAGCGCCTCACGCCTGGCTTGGCGCGAAGGTTGGCTCAACTACTACAGGGCACCCCTGGCCGATGTGGTCCAGGACCTGAGGCGTTATTACCCCGGCCGAATTCTTCTGCTTAACGAAAACATGGCCGCCAAACGCGTCAGCGGCAGCTTTCCGAGCCAGGACCCTGTAGCGGTCTTGAACGCCTTGCAAGCGGTGTTGGGCTTTGAACAGCACACCTTGTTGGGCCGAATGATTGTGTTGCGCTAGGCCCGCAGCGCCTTCATCGAACCTTCATCGCAATCGCCAAAACCTGTCACCAAACGGTTACACGTGCCGTGGATCATCCCTGGGTTCCTGAACAAGTGGTCAGGAAGCTCGCATCTGCCCCATACAACACAACAATGTCAGTAAGGGATCTACACGTGAACCACAACACTCTTTATGCCCTGCTCCTCGCATCGGGCCTGGGCGGCTTTGCGCCGCTGGTTTTGGCCGATGATGCCCAGGATGTAGGCTCGGTGAACATCGCCGGCAAGCAAACCCTTGGCAGCGGCCACATGATTCTCGAAGAAAGTGCCAAGGCACGCTCGACGGTGACCAAGCAAGCCATGGACGAAATGTCGGCCACCGCCAACGCCATCGACAAGCTCAAGTACACGCCGGGCATCAACGTTTCCAGTGATGACGCCAGCGGCACCAGTGGCACCAGTTTTACCATGCGGGGCATGAGTTCCGACCAGGTCGGCGTCTCGGTGGACGGCGTGCCGATCAACGATTCGGGCAACTACAGTGTGTACTCCAATCAGTTAGGCGACCCGGAAAACCTGGCCGAAGTGTTCGCCACCCAAGGTTCCTCCGAGGCCGACGGCCCGCACATCGGCTCCAGCGGCGGCAACATTGGCATGATCACCATTCGCCCGACCAAGGACGCCGGGGTTTTCGCCAAACAGATCGTCGGTGCCAACGCCCTGCGCAAGACCTTCGTGCGAGCGAACACCGGGGATGTGGGGGGCCTGAAAACCTGGGTGTCGGCATCCCACCTGGAAGGTGACAAATGGCGCGGCAAGGGCACTCTGCGCAGCGACAAGATCGAGTGGAGCAGCCTGTTCGAAGGGGATAACGGCAACTCCACATTGGCCACGATCAAGTACAACAAGCAGGAAAACTACAACTACAACAGCCTTAGCAAGGCGCAGTTCGACACCGAAGGACGGCGTAAGGATTACGCGCAAAGCCCGGTGTACAAGGCTGGTTTGCTGTCGGCGTCCTACAAGCTCAACCGCAACCCGTTCGAAAGCGTCAACGCTACGCTGACCCAGCGCTGGCAACTGCAGGACAATTTGTCGCTGACGCTCACGCCGTATTACTACTGGGCCAACGGTGGCAGCTTCAGCGGCCAGACGGCTTCCAACCTGGGGCCAAAGTCCGACAAGGCCGGCAACTACGACCTGAGTAACCTGCAATCGGCCAACTATTACCGCCCTTCGTGGACCGAAACCTGGCGCCCTGGCTTCACGGCGAAAATGAAGTGGGACATCAACGAAGAACACAGCCTGGACTATGGCTACTGGTACGAACGCGCACGCCAGCGCCAGACCCAGCCCTTTATCGGCATTAACAACGAAGGTGCCCCCGACGATGTGTGGGGCGACTACAACAGCGGCGGCCAGGTGGTCGACAAAAACGGCGCTACGGTCCAGGGCCGTCACTACTACACCGTCACTCCCGCGCAGAAGCTCTGGGTACAGGACAACTGGCAAGCCACACCGGACCTGAGTTTTGTTGGCGGCGTGGCCTACCAATATGTCGAGCGTGACGGCAACAACCTCGGCAGCCTGTACGACACACCGGAGAAGCGTAACACCCGCTACCACCAGTTCCTGCCCAACTTCAGCGCCAAGTACCAGGTCGATGAAAGCAACCAGGCGTTCTACAACGTCACCCGCAATATGCGCACGCCGCCCAACTACGTGCTGTACAACAAGGGCGACTCCGTCAGCCTCAAGTCCGAATTGAGCTGGAACCAGGAACTGGGCTGGCGCTACACCGAAGACGACATGGCCTTGAGTGCGACCCTGTTCTACATCAGCTTCAAGGATCGCCAGGTCTCGACCACCGACGCCAGCGGTGACTACATGGTGCTCAACGTCGGCACTGTCGATAACAAAGGCTTGGAGCTGGAATGGAGCGGCCTGTTGCCGCACAACTTCAATTACTACGCGTCCTATACCTACACCCAGTCTGAGCAGAAGGACGATCTGCTCAGCAAGAACGTGCTGCTACCAACCTCGGGCAAGCAATTGGCCAACGTGCCGGAAAACATGTTCAACCTGGTGTTCGGGTATGACGATTCGCGGTTCTACGGCAACATTGCAGGCAAATATGTCGGCAGTTTCTATGGCGATTTGACCAACAAGGAGAAGATCGAAGGCCGTACGGTGTTTGACCTGAACGCGGGTATTTATTTGCCGGTGGATAAGAAGGTCATCAAGTCGGCGGCACTGCGGTTTTCGATGCTCAACGTGTTCGACAAGGAGTACTTGAGCTCGGCGCGTACGGTGGCGTTCAACTCGGCGCCGGTGAACGGGTTGGGGGCGAGCACGGCGTATTACAACGTGGGTGAGGAGCGCACGGCGATGGTGTCGCTGGAAGCCAACTTCTAAGCCCACCCGCAAGCCCAATGTGCAGAGCTGACTTGTGTGGGAGCTGGCTTGCCTGCGATAGCGGTGTGTCAGTCACAGGTATTGAACCTATTACACCGCCATCGCAGGCAAGCCAGCTCCCACATTTGATTGGGTGTTACTTCAGGGCGGCCATGATCGCTTCAGGGTTGTAGTCGCGAATCAAGGTCCCGTTTACATCCACAAACGGAATCCCGCCACCGCCCAGTGCCTCGTACGCCTTGCGCGCCTCGGCATCCTTCTCTATATCGACGGCCTGGTACGGGATACCCTTCTGGTCCAGAAAACGCCGGATCTGCTTGCAGTACCCACACCACTCGGTGGCATAGAGCACCACCCGCGCCGAGGCGCGTACGTGCTCGGGCGCCACCTGGGACGGGTTGAACAGCCGCTCCACCTTGCCCCAGTTCTGGATCGCAACCACCACCAGCAGCACCAGCAGGACTTTCTTGAGTACCCCGCCCAGCATCAGTTACGGCGCTTGAGCTGGTCGGTCAGTTGGGTCGGCAGGCCCTTGATGATCAAGGTGCCGGCGGCTTCGTCGTACTCGATCTTGTCGCCCAGCAGGTGCGCTTCAAAGCTGATGGACAGGCCCTCGGCGCGCCCGGTGAAGCGGCGGAACTGGTTGAGGGTGCGTTTGTCGGCCGGAATTTCCGGCGACAGGCCGTAATCCTTGTTGCGGATGTGGTCGTAGAAGGCTTTTGGCCGGTCTTCATCGATCAGGCCCGAGAGCTCTTCCAGGCCCATGGGTTCGCCGAGCTTCGCCTGGCTGCTGGCGTAGTCCACCAGGGTCTTGGTTTTCTCGCGGGCGGACTCGTCGGGCAAGTCTTCGCTTTCGACGAAGTCACTGAACGCCTTGAGCAGGGTGCGGGTTTCGCCCGGGCCATCCACGCCTTCCTGGCAGCCGATAAAGTCGCGAAAGTACTCCGAGACCTTCTTGCCGTTCTTGCCTTTGATGAAGGAGATGTACTGCTTGGACTGCTTGTTGTTCTGCCACTCGGAGACGTTGATACGCGCCGCCAGGTGCAACTGGCCCAGGTCCAGGTGGCGCGAGGGCGTCACGTCCAGCTCATCGGTCACCGCCACGCCTTCGCTGTGGTGCAGCAGGGCGATGGCCAGGTAGTCGGTCATGCCTTGCTGGTAATGGGCAAACAGCACATGGCCGCCGGTGGAGAGGTTGGATTCCTCCATCAGCTTCTGCAGGTGCTCTACCGCCGTGCGGCTGAAGCTGGTGAAGTCCTGGCCACCGTCAAAGTACTCCTTCAACCAACCGCTGAACGGGTGCGCGCCGGACTCGGCATGGAAGAAACCCCAGGCCTTGCCTTGTTTGGCGTTGTAGCTCTCGTTGAGGTCGGCAAGCATGTTCTCGATGGCGGCGGACTCGGCCAGTTCCGTGTCGCGGGCGTGAAGAACTGCGGGTGTGCCGTCGGGTTTTTTGTCGATCAGGTGGACGATGCAATGACGGATCGGCATAGGCTTCTCGGCTGGTTGAAGGGGGAGCGGTTGGCCTCCCCAAAAAGTCGTCCAGTGTACCGCACCCATTGGTCAAGACGTGCCCCGAACGGCATTTTGCACGCCCTGTGACTGGCCATATGCCTTTTTTTCACGGTTTAGAGCGATAAAGCTGACCAAATGGGTATGTTGAGGCGGATATTTCCCCGTCTCTGTGCTAGTTTTGCCCCGTCTTACGCCAAGTCTCGGCGTTAAGCGTGCATTCAGCATTTGTCAGGTCGAACCAATCCCCGTTTCAAGCATCTATAACCCCGATCTCCGTGGTTATGGCCGGGGATGCCAGGCCATGACGGTCGGGCTCGACGGCTGACACTGCACTCTGCAATCCATATGAATTTGATAGGGAAGGAACACCACAATGGCTATTACTAAAGACCAACTGATCGCTGACCTGGCTGAAGCAGTAGACGCACCGAAAACTACCGTGCGTGCTCTGCTGGACCAACTGAGCCAAGTTGTTGCTGATCAGCTGGAAAATGGCGGCGAAATCACTCTGCCAGGCGTTGGCAAACTGAAAGTGACCGAGCGTCCTGCCCGTACTGGCCGTAACCCTTCGACTGGCGCTGCCATCGAAATCGCTGCCAAGAAAGTTATCAAGCTGGTTGTGGCTAAAGGCCTGACCGACGCTGTTAACAAGTAAGACGCAGCAAAAAAACCGTGCTTCGGAGTGATCCGGGCACGGTTTTTTATTGCCTGCGATTTTATTGTAGAGCGCGGTTATTGTGGCGAGGGAGCTTGCTCCCGCTGGAGTGCGCAGCGCTCCCAGGATTTTGGGGCCGCTGCGCTGCCCAGCGGGAGCAAGCTCCCTCGCCACAATGATTCTTATCGAACCCAGCGCTGGCGCCAGATCTGCTGCTCGTTCTTGGTCTGGAACGTCCAGGCCACAAAGCGGCTCTGCTTCTGCCCCTGGGACATCTCCACTACCTGGCTTTCCAGCACGCCAGCTTTTTTCAGCGCCGTTTCGATCGCCGGCAAGTTGGAGGCTTTGGACACCAGGGTGCTGAACCACAGCACTTTATGCGCAAAGTGCGCGCTTTCGGCGATCAACTGCGTCACAAACCGCGCTTCGCCACCTTCACACCACAGTTCGGCCGATTGACCACCGAAGTTAAGCACCGGCAACTTGCGTTTCGGGTCGGCCTTGCCCAAGGCGCGCCATTTACGCTCGCTGCCTTTGGTGGCTTCGTCCATGGATGCATGGAAGGGCGGATTGCACATCGTAAGGTCAAAGCGCTCACCCGGCTCCAGCAGGCCCAACAGGATCTGCTTGGGGTTGGGTTGCTGGCGCAGCTGGATGACCTTGCTCAGGTCGTTGGACTGCACGATGGCCTTGGCGGCGGCCACGGCGGTCGGGTCGACCTCCGAGCCCAGGAAGTTCCAGCGGTACTCCATATAGCCAATCAGCGGGTACACGCAGTTGGCGCCCATACCGATGTCCAGCACCTTGACGATCGAGCCCCGCGGGATCTTGCCGTCGTTGACGCTGGCCAGCAGGTCGGCGAGGAAATGCACATAGTCAGCACGCCCCGGCACCGGCGGGCACAGGTAGTCCGCCGGGATATCCCAATGCTGGATGCCATAGAACGACTTGAGCAGCGCCCGGTTGAACACCCGCACTGCATCCGGGCTGGCGAAGTCGATGCTCTCTTTGCCGTAGGGGTTGATGATCACGAATTTGGCCAGTTCAGGCGTGGTCTTGATCAGCGCCGGGAAGTCGTAACGGCCCGTGTGGCGGTTGCGCGGGTGCAGGGTGGCCTCTTTGCGTGGCGCGACGGGTTTGGCCGTGGCGGCGGTTTTAGGCTTCTTGCGCGGAGGTTTGGGCGTAGTGGGGGCGGTCATGATGATTCTGGGTTTGGCTCAAAGTGGCGGTCATTGTCACACATTCCCGGGGACAACTCGGTCAAATGTGGGAGCTGGCTTGCCTGCGATGCAGGCGACTGGGTGTATCAGGCAGACTGAGGTGATGCTATCGCTGGCAAGCCAGCTCCCACAGGGATAGGGTTTTGATTGGGAAATGGTGTCGTTTGCCTGGACAAAAAAAGAGACCCGAAGGCCTCTTTTTTTACACGGCGCAAGCCTTACAGGCTGGAAATCCGCGCGTGTTGCTCCGCCAGCTTGCCCAAGGCCTGTTCAGCCTCGGCCAACTTGGCGCGTTCTTTCTCGATCACTTCAGCTGGCGCTTTGTCAACGAACGCCGCGTTGGACAGCTTGCCGCCCACTCGCTGCACTTCGCCTTGCAGGCGCGCAATTTCCTTGTCGAGGCGGGCAAGTTCCGCGCCCTTGTCGATCAGGCCGGCCATCGGCACCAGCACTTCCATATCACCGACCAACGCGGTGGCAGACAACGGTGCTTCGACATCGGCAGCCAATACGGTGATCGACTCCAGCTTGGCCAGTTTCTTGAGCAGCGCATCGTTCTCGCTGAGGCGACGCTGGTCTTCGGCACTGGCGTTCTTGACGAACACGGCCAGCGGCTTGCCCGGCCCGATGTTCATCTCGGCGCGGATGTTGCGTGTGCCGAGCATCAGGGTCTTGAGCCATTCGATATCGCTTTCGGCGGCCTCATCGATGCGCGCTTCGTTGGCCACCGGCCAAGGTTGCAGCATGATGGTCTTGCCTTCGATACCGGCCAGCGGCGCCAGGCGCTGCCAGATTTCTTCGGTGATGAACGGCATGAACGGATGCGCCAGGCGCAGCGCCACTTCGAGCACGCGCACCAGGGTGCGACGGGTGCCGCGCTGGCGTTCGACCGGGGCGTTCTCGTCCCACAGTACCGGCTTGGACAGTTCCAGGTACCAGTCGCAATACTGGTTCCAGATGAACTCGTACAGGGCCTGTGCGGCCAGGTCGAAACGGAACTGGTCGAGCTGGCGGGTCACTTCGGCTTCGGTGCGCTGCAGCTGCGAGATGATCCAGCGATCCGCCAGGCTCAGCTCATAGGCTTCGCCGTTCTGGCCGCAGTCTTCGCCTTTGTCCAGCACGTAGCGCGCCGCGTTCCAGATCTTGTTGCAGAAGTTGCGATAGCCTTCGACGCGGCCCATGTCGAACTTGATGTCGCGACCGGTGGAGGCCAGCGAGCAGAAGGTGAAGCGCAGGGCGTCGGTGCCGTAGCTGGCGATGCCGTCGGCGAATTCGTCGCGGGTCTGCTTCTCGATCTTTTTCGCCAGTTTCGGCTGCATCAGGCCCGAGGTGCGTTTCTGCACCAGGGTTTCCAGGTCGATGCCGTCGATGATGTCCAGCGGGTCCAGGACGTTGCCCTTGGACTTGGACATCTTCTGGCCCTGGCCGTCGCGTACCAGGCCGTGTACGTACACGGTCTTGAACGGTACCTGCGGGGTGCCGTCTTCGTTCTTCACCAGGTGCATGGTGAGCATGATCATCCGGGCAACCCAGAAGAAAATGATGTCGAAGCCGGTGACCAGCACGTCGGTGGAGTGGAATTTCTTCAGGAACTCGGTCTGCTGCGGCCAGCCCAGGGTAGAGAAGGTCCACAGGCCCGAACTGAACCAGGTGTCCAGTACGTCGTTGTCCTGTTGCAGCGCGATGTCGGCGCCGAGGTTGTGCTTGGCACGCACTTCGGCTTCGTCGCGGCCTACATAAACCTTGCCCGATTCGTCATACCAGGCCGGAATACGGTGGCCCCACCACAGCTGACGGCTGATGCACCAGTCCTGGATGTCGCGCATCCACGAGAAGTACATGTTTTCGTACTGTTTGGGCACGAACTGGATGCGGCCATCTTCCACGGCGGCAATCGCAGGTTCTGCCAGCGGCTTGGTGGACACGTACCACTGGTCGGTCAGCCACGGCTCGATCACGGTGCCGGAGCGGTCGCCCTTCGGCACTTTCAGGCCGTGGTCGTCGACGCTGACCAGCAAACCGGCGGCGTCGAAGGCAGCTACGATCTGCTTGCGCGCTTCAAAACGGTCCAGACCTGCGTATTCGGCGGGGATCTTGCCGTCGATGCTGTCGTTCAGCGAGCCGTCCAGGTTGAACACCTGGCAGGCCGGCAATACGGCGGCATTTTTGTCGAAGATGTTCAGCAGCGGCAGGTTGTGGCGCTTGCCGACTTCGTAGTCGTTGAAATCGTGGGCCGGGGTGATTTTCACGCAGCCGGTGCCGAACTCAGGGTCGCAATAGTCATCCGCGATGATCGGGATGCGGCGGCCAACCAGCGGCAGTTCGACAAACTTGCCGATCAGCGCCTGGTAGCGCTCGTCGTTCGGGTTAACAGCGACGGCGGCATCGCCGAGCATGGTTTCCGGACGGGTAGTGGCGACGATCAGGTAATCATTGCCTTCAGCGGTCTTGGCGCCGTCGGCCAGCGGGTACTTGAGGTTCCACAGGAAGCCTTTCTCGTCGTGGTTTTCCACTTCAAGGTCGGAAATCGCCGTGTGCAACTTGGTGTCCCAGTTGACCAGGCGCTTGCCGCGGTAGATCAGGCCGTCTTCGTGCAGGCGCACGAAGGCTTCCTTTACGGCTTCGGACAGGCCGTCGTCCATGGTGAAGCGCTCGCGGCTCCAGTCTACGGACGAACCCAGGCGACGGATCTGACGGCTGATATTGCCGCCGGACTGGTCTTTCCATTCCCAGACTTTCTCCAGGAATTTCTCGCGACCCAGGTCGTGACGGTTCTGGCCGGTGGCTTCCAGTTGGCGTTCCACCAGCATCTGGGTGGCGATGCCGGCGTGGTCGGTGCCCGGTTGCCACAGGGTGTCGCGACCCTGCATGCGGCGGAAGCGGATCAACGCATCCATGATCGCATTGTTGAAGCCATGGCCCATGTGCAGGCTGCCAGTGACGTTCGGTGGCGGAATCATGATGGTGTACGAGTCGCCCGCACCTTGTGGGGCGAAATAGTTCTCGGACTCCCAGGTGTTGTACCAGGAAGTTTCGATAGCGTGGGGCTGGTAGGTCTTATCCATGCGCGGCGGGACCCTAGTTGGCATTTATTCAGGAAAGCCGGCAAGTATAACGGGGGATAGGGGCGAGGGCGAGGCGAAGACGGTTAAGACCGATGCAGAATTAATGTGGGAGCTGGCTTGCCTGCGATGGCGGTGTTTCAGTCAGCATCTTCGGCGACTGATGCGCCGCCATCGCAGGCAAGCCAGCTCCCACAAGGATGGGGGGGACTTTCAGTTCTGGTATTGGCTGAGCAACCGCTCCATCCGCGCATCCATCCGACGCTTGATCTCGGCTTCGATATGCGGCGCAAAGTCGTCGATCACATCCTGCATGATCAATTGCGCGGCGGCGCGCAGTTCGTTGTCCAGGTGCAGCAGCAGGGCATCGGGGGCTTTTTCGGCGGCTGGGGCGGGTTCAGCAACCACAGGTGCCGGCGCGGCAGGCTTGCCGCCGACCATGTCGAACAGCAGCGGGATCTGTACCTCGCCATCGGCCGTCTCGGTCAGCAGCGGCGGTTGCAGGTTGTCATCACCCAGCAACTGACGGATCGACTCCAGGTCATCCAGCAGGTGGTCGTCTTTTTTCAGCGGGTTTGGAGTGTCCATCATGTACTCAAAGTCGTTGTAGCCGGTGATCTTGCAGAGGATAGCCCTGTTCGCGGTAGAAACGGAAACTCTCCCGCGCGGCCTGACGAATAGCCGGGTCTTCCACCACCACTTCCGCCACACGGGCGAACGCTTGGGCAAAGGCCGGTACTTTCAGGTCGAGGTTGACCAGCAAGTCATGGTGATCGCCGCAGTTGTCTCCCAAGCCCAGCACAACCAGGCTTTCAGGTTCGGATTCGGCGTGGCCGTGGGGCACGAAGCTTTCGCCCTTGAAGCGCCACAGACGGGCATCAAGTTCGTCACGTTGGGCGGCATCGCTGCAGTGCAGGTAGATGCGATGGCCCATACGCCAGGCTTTTTCGGTGAGTTTGCAGGCAAAGTCCAGGCGCGCGAGGGGATCGGCGCTGGGCAATATATAGAAGTCGACTTGGGGCATTGAAAATCCTGGGGTTGGCCTGATGGCCCCTCTGTAGGAGCAAGCTCGCTCCTACAGAGGGGCGCAGGGGCCGCTTAAGCCTTGGCGCGATCCAGCAGGTATTGGGTCAACAGGGGCACCGGACGGCCAGTGGCGCCCTTGTCCTTGCCGCCGCTGGTCCAGGCCGTGCCGGCGATGTCCAGGTGAGCCCAGTTGAAGTTCTTGGCAAAGCGCGACAGGAAGCAGGCCGCCGTGATGGTGCCGGCTTTCGGGCCACCGATGTTGGCGATATCGGCGAACGGGCTGTCGAGCTGTTCCTGGTACTCATCGAACAGCGGCAGTTGCCAGGCGCGGTCGTCGGCGGCCTTGCCGGCGCTGAGCAGTTGCTCGATCAGTTCGTCGTTGTTGCCCAGCAGGCCCGAAGTGTGGGCGCCCAGGGCAACTACGCAGGCACCGGTCAAGGTAGCGATGTCGATCACGGCCTGGGGCTTGAAGCGCTCGGCGTAGGTCAGGGCGTCGCACAGCACCAGACGGCCTTCGGCGTCGGTGTTGAGGATCTCTACGGTCTGGCCGCTCATGGTGGTGACGATATCGCCCGGGCGAGCCGCGCCGCCGCTCGGCATGTTCTCGGCGCAGGCCAGGATGCACACCAGGTTGATCGGCAGCTTGAGTTCCAGCACGGCACGCAGGGTGCCGAACACGCTGGCGGCGCCGCCCATGTCGTACTTCATCTCGTCCATGCCGGCGCCCGGCTTGAGGCTGATGCCGCCGGTATCGAAGGTGATGCCTTTACCTACCAGGGCGTAAGGCTTCTCGGACTTCTTGCCGCCGTTGTATTGCATCACGATCAGGCGTGGCGGCTGGTCGCTGCCCTGGCCCACGGCATAGAACGAGCCCATGCCCAGGTCCTTGATCTTCTTCTCGTCCAGCACTTCAACCTTCAGGCCCTTGAACTCTTTGCCCAATGCCTTGGCCTGTTCGCCCAGGAACGTCGGGTGGCAGATGTTCGGCGGCAGGTTGCCCAGGTCGCGAGTGAACGACATGCCGTTGGCGATGGCCTGGGCGTGGGTGACGGCGCGCTGGACTTCAGCCTGGGCAGCCTTGATGGTCAGCAGGGTGATTTTCTTCAGGGCGCGGGGTTCGGCTTTCTGGCTCTTGAACTGGTCGAAAATATAGCCGCCGTCCACCAGCGACTCAGCCAGCAGTCGGGTCTTGCCGTAGCTGTCGCGGCCCTTGACCACGATTTCATCGAGTGCCAGCACCGCATCGCTGCCGCCCAGGCCCTTGAGGGTGGTGAGGAGACCGCTGACGATCTTGCGAAACGGACGGTCGCCCAGTTCGGCATCCTTGCCCACGCCCACCAGCAAAACGCGCTCGGCTTTAAGGTTGGGCAGGCTCTGCAGCAGCAGGCTCTGGCCGACCTTGCCGGCCAGGTCACCGCGCTTGAGCACTGCGCTGATAGCGCCGCCGCTCAGTTCGTCCAGTTGCTTGGCGGCGACGCCGAGTGTGCGGCCTTCGCCGACAGCGACCACGAGGGTGGCGGTTTTCAACGTTTCGGGGCTAACGCTTTTTACAACCAATTCCATTTTCGGGTCCCTTATCAAGGTCTGTGAGCCGGGAGCTTGTACTCCGGCTTTAAAGCTCGGCAGCGTTGTAAACCGCCAGCGACAAAGGCCGCAGTTTGAACCTCGCCAGCGGAGCCTGACAACCCTTGGCGCACGCTTTGTGCGTGCGCATGAGTAAGCTCCGTGACAGGCGCGGTCAATCACAGGATAATGCGCCATCTTTTTAGCCGGCCCGTGGTAAACGGGTCGACTCGGTATGCTTGCTTGTTTGGCCGCCTTAGCCTGACAACCCTGGAGTGTCTGGTTTGATTGTCTTCCGTTATCTGTCCCGCGAAGTCCTGTTGACCCTGAGTGCCGTGAGTGCGGTGTTGCTGGTCATCATCATGAGTGGTCGTTTCGTCAAGTTCCTGGCCCAAGCCGCCGCCGGCGCCCTGGATCCGGGCTCACTGTTCCTGATCATGGGCTACCGGATGCCCGGCATGCTGCAGTTGATCCTGCCGCTTGGCCTGTTTCTCGGCATATTGCTGGCCTATGGCCGGCTGTACCTGGAAAGCGAGATGACCGTGCTGTCGGCCACCGGCATGAGCCAGCAGCGCCTGCTGGCCATGACCATGGTGCCTGCCGCCGGTGTTGCCCTGGTGGTGGCCTGGTTGAGCATGAGCCTGGCGCCCCAGGGGGCCATGCAATTCCAATTGCTGCTGAACAAGCAGGATGCGATGACGGAGTTCGACACCCTCGAGCCCGGTCGCTTCCAGGCGCTCAGCGACGGCTCGCGGGTGACCTACACCGAAACCATGACCGACGACCGTTCCAACCTCGGCGGCGTGTTCATTTCCCAGAAGAACCTCGGCCAGAACCAGAAAGACCGTGGCATTACCATCCTGGTGGCCGACAGCGGTCGCCAGGAAATCCGCCCCGATGGCAACCGCTACCTGATCCTGGAAAACGGCTACCGCTACGACGGCAGCCCTGGCCTGGCGGATTATCGGGCGATCAAGTACGACACCTACGGCGTCATGCTGCCCAAGGCCGAGATCAGTGACGAGGTCACCGACCGCGACGCACTGCCCACCTCATCGCTGTTCGGCAGCCCGGAGTTGCGCTCCATCGCCGAGTTGCAATGGCGCCTGTCCCTGCCGCTGTTGGTGTTTATCGTGACCTTGATGGCCGTGCCGCTGTCGCGCGTCAACCCGCGCCAAGGGCGTTTCCTCAAGTTGCTGCCGGCGATCCTGCTGTACATGGCCTACCTGACCATCCTGATTTCTGCCCGTGGTTCCCTGGAAAAGGGCAAGTTGCCGCCAGCGCTGGGCCTGTGGTGGGTGCACGGGGTTTTCCTGATGATCGGCCTGGGGCTGCTCTACTGGGAACCTATCCGTTTGAAAATGAAGAGCCGTCGTGGCCTGAAGGAGTTGGCCCGTGGCTAAGCTTGATCGCTACATCGGCATTAGCGTACTGATCGCCATCCTCGCGGTACTGGGCATCATCCTCGGCCTGGCCTTGTTGTTCGCCTTCATTGATGAAGTGGGCAACGTTACTGACACTTACACAGTCACGGACGTGCTGAGCTACGTCGCACTGACCGCGCCGCGTCGTCTCTACGACATGATGCCAATGGCCGCGCTGATTGGTTGCCTGATCGGCCTGGGTACCCTGGCCAGCAACAGCGAGCTGACCATCATGCGCGCCGCCGGGGTGTCTATCGGCCGTATCGTCTGGGCGGTGATGAAGCCGATGCTGCTGCTGATGGCGTGCAGCGTGCTGATCGGTGAGTACGTCGCGCCACCGGCCGAAGCCACCGCCCAGGCCAATCGCGCCCTGGCCCAGGGTTCGGGCGATGCGCAAAGCGCCAAGCATGGCCTGTGGCACCGCCAAGGTGACGAGTTCATCCACATCAATGCCGTGCAGCCGGGTGGCCTGTTGATCGGGGTGACCCGCTACACCTTCGACAAAGAACGGCACATGCTGTCGTCCAGCTTCGCCAAGCGCGCGCAGTACAGTGGCGAGCAATGGCAACTGAGCGACGTCACCACCACGCACTTCCGTAACGTGGGCCAGGGCACCCAGTCCAGCACCGAAGTGGTCAACGTGCCGACCGAACAGTGGGATATCGCCCTCAAGCCGGAATTGCTCAATACCGTGGTCATGGTGCCGGAAGCCCTGCCGATCTCCGGTTTGTGGAGCTATATCCACTACCTCAAGGAGCAGGGTTTGAACAATGGCCGCTACTGGCTGGCGTTCTGGGTGAAAGTCTTGCAGCCGGTGGTTACCGCCGCCTTGGTGTTGATGGCGATTTCCTTCATTTTCGGGCCATTACGCTCCGTGACCCTGGGCCAACGGGTATTTACCGGCGTGCTGGTGGGCTTCACCTTCCGCATCGCCCAGGATTTGCTTGGGCCGTCGAGCCTGGTATTCGGCTTCTCGCCGCTGTTTGCGGTGCTGGTGCCTACGGCCATCTGCGCCGTGGCTGGGTTCTGGCTGCTGCGCCGGGCGGGTTGAAGCCGCGCTCGCGAAAGTCTGCGAAACGCCGCGTTTATCCAGAATAAGCGCGTTATCGTTGGCGATTTTCGCGAGCAAGCTCGCTCCTACAGTTTTAAGCCCCATTAAAGTGGGGCTTTTTTGTATTGGTCAGCAAAGATGACGTCTGGCCTGAGCATCAGGTACAATTCCCGGCTATTTTTCAGCGGGCAATCTGCCTGCAGCCTTTTTGAGTGTTGATCCGTGAGTGATTTGAGTCATATCCGCAATTTCTCCATCATCGCCCACATTGACCATGGCAAGTCGACGCTGGCCGATCGATTTATCCAGATGTGCGGCGGCCTTGCCGAGCGTGAAATGGAAGCCCAGGTACTGGACTCCATGGACCTCGAACGCGAGCGCGGGATCACCATCAAGGCCCACAGCGTCACGCTGTACTACAAGGCCAAAGACGGCATCACTTACCAACTGAACTTCATTGACACCCCTGGCCACGTTGACTTCACCTACGAAGTCAGCCGTTCGCTGGCGGCCTGTGAAGGTGCGTTGCTGGTGGTCGATGCCGGCCAGGGCGTCGAGGCGCAGTCGGTTGCCAACTGCTACACCGCGATCGAGCAGGGCCTGGAAGTCATGCCCGTGCTCAACAAGATCGACCTGCCCCAGGCCGAGCCTGAGCGCGTCAAGGAAGAGATCGAGAAGATCATCGGCATCGATGCCACCGACGCCGTCACCTGCAGCGCCAAGACCGGCCTGGGTGTCGACGAAGTGCTCGAACGCCTGGTGCACACCATTCCCGCGCCGACCGGCAACTACGAAGATCCGCTGCAAGCGTTGATCATCGACTCCTGGTTCGACAACTACCTGGGCGTTGTGTCCCTGGTGCGCGTGCGCCATGGCCGTGTGAAGAAGGGCGACAAGATCCTGGTCAAGTCCACCGGCAAGATCCACTTGGTGGACAGCGTCGGTGTATTCAACCCCAAGCACACCGCTACCGTTGATCTGAAAGCCGGTGAAGTAGGCTTCATTATCGCCGGCATCAAGGACATTCATGGTGCGCCAGTAGGTGACACCCTGACCTTGAGCTCCACGCCAGACGTCGACGTGCTGCCCGGCTTCAAGCGCATCCAGCCACAGGTCTACGCCGGCCTGTTCCCGGTCAGCTCCGATGACTTCGAAGATTTCCGCGAAGCCCTGCAAAAACTGACCCTCAACGACTCGTCGTTGCAGTACACCCCGGAAAGCTCCGACGCCCTGGGCTTCGGCTTCCGTTGCGGGTTCCTGGGCATGCTGCACATGGAGATCATCCAGGAGCGCCTTGAGCGCGAATACGACCTGGACCTGATCACCACCGCGCCAACCGTTATTTTTGAGTTGCTGCTCAAAACCGGTGAAACGATTTACGTCGACAACCCCTCCAAGCTTCCGGACCTGTCGGCCATCGAAGACATGCGCGAGCCGATCGTGCGGGCCAATATCCTGGTACCGCAGGAACACTTGGGCAACGTCATTACACTGTGTATCGAAAAGCGTGGCGTGCAGCGCGACATGCTGTTCCTCGGTACTCAGGTACAAGTGACCTACGATATGCCGATGAACGAAGTGGTCCTGGACTTCTTCGACCGTCTCAAGTCCACCAGTCGCGGCTATGCTTCGCTGGACTACCATTTCGATCGTTACCAATCGGCTAATCTGGTGAAACTGGATGTGCTGATCAACGGCGACAAGGTAGATGCCCTGGCACTGATCGTGCACAAGGACAACGCGCATTACAAAGGTCGCCAACTGACCGAGAAGATGAAAGAACTGATTCCGCGCCAGATGTTCGACGTCGCGATCCAGGCCGCCATCGGCGGGCAGATCATTGCACGGACCTCCGTCAAGGCTCTCAGAAAGAACGTACTGGCCAAATGCTACGGCGGTGACGTAAGCCGTAAGCGCAAACTGCTTGAGAAGCAAAAGGCCGGTAAAAAACGCATGAAGCAAGTAGGCAACGTGGAAGTTCCACAAGAAGCCTTCCTTGCGGTGCTCAGGTTGGATAGTTAGGTCCTATGTCACTAAATTTCCCGCTGTTGCTGGTCATTGCCGTTGCCGTCTGTGGTCTCCTGGCGTTGCTCGATCTGGTGTTCTTCGCCCCGCGTCGTCGGGCGGCCATTGCTTCCTATCAGGGCAGCGTCAGCCAGCCCGATGCGGTGGTGGTCGAGAAGCTGAACAAAGAGCCCTTGCTGGTTGAGTACGGCAAGTCGTTCTTCCCGGTGTTGTTCATCGTGCTGGTGTTGCGCTCGTTTCTGGTAGAGCCGTTCCAGATCCCTTCGGGGTCGATGAAACCGACCCTGGATGTGGGCGACTTCATCCTGGTGAACAAGTTTTCCTACGGCATTCGCCTACCGGTGATCGACAAAAAAGTCATCCCCGTGGGTGACCCGCAGCGCGGCGATGTGATGGTGTTCCGCTACCCAAGCGACCCGAACGTCAACTACATCAAACGTGTGGTCGGCCTGCCGGGCGACGTGGTGCGCTACACCAGCGACAAGCGCCTGTTCATCAACGGTGAGTCGGTGGCCGAGAAGCTGCTGGGCGCCGAGCCGAATACCCTGGGCAGCGCCGAGCTGTACCAGGAAAAACTCGGCGCGGTGGAGCACCAAATCCGCAAGGAAATGAGCCGCTACCGCGCGATGCCGGATGGCCAGTGGAAAGTGCCTGCCGGGCATTACTTCATGATGGGCGACAACCGCGACAACTCCAACGACAGCCGCTACTGGGATGACCCCAACATTCCCAAGGACTTGCTGGGCATGGTGCCCGACGAGAACATTGTCGGCAAAGCCTTCGCGGTCTGGATGAGTTGGCCGGAACCCAAGCTCAGCCACCTGCCGAACTTCTCGCGGGTCGGGCTGATCAAGTAATACAAGCGGCGCTGTGAACACAGCGCCGAATGCTTTTCTGGGGCTTGGACATTTTCCGATGCCCGGTACCCATCAGGATTTGAATTTGAACACTGCGTCAATCGTCGATGGCCGCCGGTGCCATCAACTAGATATGGATAAACCGTGACCGTTTCTCTAAGTCGTCTCGAGCGTCAGCTCGGCTACACCTTCAAGGACCAGGAATTGATGGTCCTTGCCCTCACACACCGCAGCTTTGCAGGGCGCAATAACGAGCGCCTGGAATTCCTCGGTGACGCTATCCTCAATTTCGCCGCCGGCGAGGCGCTGTTCGAGCGCTTCCCCCAAGCGCGAGAAGGCCAGCTGTCGCGCCTGCGCGCACGCCTTGTGAAAGGCGAGACCCTGGCCGTGCTGGCCCGAGGCTTTGGCCTGGGCGAGTACCTGCGGCTGGGTTCCGGTGAGTTGAAAAGCGGCGGTTTCCGTCGCGAGTCAATCCTGGCTGATGCCCTGGAAGCCTTGATCGGTGCGATCTACCTCGATGCCGGGATGGAGACGGCCAAGGAACGCGTTGTCGCCTGGCTGGCCTCGGAAATCGAAAGCCTGACGCTGGTAGACACCAACAAGGATCCCAAGACCCGCCTGCAAGAGTACCTGCAGTCCCGCGGTTGCGAACTGCCACGCTACGAAGTGGTGGATATCCAGGGCGAGCCCCATTGCCGGGTGTTCTTCGTGGAATGTGAAATCACTTTATTGAACGAAAAAAGCCGAGGTCAGGGTGTGAGCCGTCGTATTGCCGAACAGGTAGCGGCCGCTGCAGCACTGATTGCCCTGGGCGTGGAGAATGGCCATGACTGATTCAACCGCAACACGCTGTGGCTATGTTGCCATCGTCGGCCGCCCGAACGTGGGCAAGTCCACGCTGCTCAACCACATCCTCGGCCAGAAGCTCGCGATCACCTCGCGCAAGCCCCAGACCACCCGCCACAACATGCTGGGCATCAAGACCGAAGGCAACGTGCAAGCGGTGTATGTCGATACCCCTGGCATGCACAAAGGCGGCGAGAAAGCCCTGAACCGCTACATGAACAAGACCGCCTCGGCCGCGTTGAAAGACGTCGACGTGGTGATCTTCGTGGTTGACCGCACCAAGTGGACCGACGAAGACCAGATGGTCCTCGAGCGTGTGCAATACGTGACCGGCCCGTTGATCGTCGCGCTGAACAAGACCGACCGTATCGAAGACAAAGCCGAGCTGATGCCGCACCTGACCTGGTTGCAGGAGCAACTGCCGAACGCCCAGATCATGCCGATCTCGGCCCAGCACGGCCACAACCTCGAAGCCCTGGAGCGCGTGATCGCCGGTTACCTGCCAGAAAACGAGCATTTCTTCCCGGAAGACCAGATCACCGACCGCAGCAGCCGCTTCCTTGCCGCCGAACTGGTCCGCGAGAAAATCATGCGCCAGATGGGCGCCGAGCTGCCGTACCAGATCACCGTCGAAATCGAAGAGTTCAAGCAGCAGGGCAAGACCTTGCATATCCATGCGTTGATCCTCGTCGAACGTGACGGCCAGAAGAAAATCATCATTGGCGACAAGGGCGAGCGCATCAAGCGCATCGGCACCGAAGCGCGCAAGGATATGGAGTTGCTGTTCGACTCCAAGATCATGCTCAACCTGTGGGTGAAGGTGAAGGGTGGCTGGTCCGATGATGAGCGTGCGTTGCGCTCCCTGGGCTACGGCGACCTGTAACGGGCCTCGAACACACTGCAAAACTTTGTGGGAGCGGGCTTGCCCGCGATGAGGATGTAACATTCGGCAGAGATGTTGACTGTGACGCCGCCATCGCGGGCAAGCCCGCTCCCACATTGGATCGGCGCTGTTTCACGTTCTGCGAGAGAGCCTCATGTCCGCCTCCCCCCCCAGCCAACTTGCCTATGTCCTGCACAGCCGCGCCTACCGCGAAACCAGTGCGCTGGTGGACTTCCTCACGCCCCAAGGCCGCCTGCGCGCGGTATTGCGCAGCGCGCGGGGCAAGGCGGGCACCTTGGCGCGGCCGTTCGTGGCGCTGGACGTGGAGTTTCGCGGCAAGGGCGAGCTGAAAAACGTCGGCCGCCTGGAAAGCGTTGGCACCTCGGCCTGGCTGAATGGCGATGCGTTATTCAGCGGCCTTTACCTCAATGAGCTGCTGATCCGCCTGCTGCCCGCCGAAGACCCGCACCCGGCAGTCTTTGATCACTACGCTGCCACCTTGCTGGCCCTCGCTGAAGGCCGTCCGCTGGAACCGCTGCTGCGCGCTTTCGAATGGCGTTTGCTCGACGACCTTGGCTACGGCTTCGAACTGGCCAACGACTTGCACGGAGAGCCCATCGCCGCCGATGGCATGTATCGCCTGCAAGTCGATGCGGGGCTTGAGCGCGTGTACCTGCTGCAGCCCGGCCTGTTTCAGGGCACCGAACTGCTGGCCATGAGTGAAGCCGACTGGCACGCTCCCGGTGCGCTGTCCGCCGCCAAGCGCCTGATGCGCCAGGCCCTGGCCGTGCACCTGGGCGGGCGGCCGCTGGTCAGTCGCGAGTTGTTTCGAAAGCCCTGACATCCCCGTGTATGCTGTGCACCGATTCTTTCCCTTTTCAGGAGCGCTTCCGTGACCACCAGCAATCGCATTCTTCTTGGCGTCAACATCGACCATGTCGCCACCCTGCGCCAGGCCCGGGGCACCCGTTACCCTGACCCGGTCAAGGCCGCGCTGGACGCCGAAGAAGCGGGCGCCGACGGCATCACCGTGCACCTGCGCGAAGACCGCCGTCACATCCAGGAGCGCGATGTGCTGCTGCTCAAGGACGTGCTGCAAACCCGCATGAACTTCGAAATGGGCGTCACCGAAGAAATGATGGCGTTCGCCGAGCGCATTCGCCCGGCGCATATCTGCCTGGTACCGGAAACTCGCCAGGAGCTGACCACCGAAGGCGGCCTCGACGTCGCCGGCCAGGAAGCGCGGATCAAGGCTGCGGTGGAGCGCCTGTCGCGGATCGGCAGCGAAGTCTCGCTGTTTATCGACGCCGACGAACGCCAGATCGAAGCCTCCCGCCGCGTCGGCGCCCCGGCGATCGAGCTGCACACTGGCCGTTATGCCGATGCCACCACGCCGACCGAAGTGGCCGACGAACTGCAACGCATCATCGACGGCGTGAACTGCGGGCTCAACGAAGGCTTGATCGTCAATGCCGGCCATGGCTTGCATTACCACAACGTCGAAGCCGTGGCTGCGATCAAGGGCATCAACGAACTGAACATCGGCCATGCGCTGGTCGCGCACGCGCTTTTCGTCGGTTTCAAAGGCGCCGTGGCCGAGATGAAAGCCCTGATTCTGGCCGCTGCCAAGCACTGATAAACAATGAAGATCATTGTGGGAGCTGGCTTGCCTGCGATAGCGGAGTGTCAGTTGACGCATTCGTAGCTGGCCCACTGCAATCGCAGGCAAGCCAGCTCCCACATGATGAGTCGTCGGCGTTTTTGGCATGCGGCAATGCGAAGCCTTACTGTTTAGCCGACGCAGGTGTATCGTATCAGCCCTTTGCGGGCCCTTGGCCTGCGGCAGATACGCGAGGTTGTTGTGTCCCGATCCTTTTCCCGTCGACAAATCCTGGGTGGTCTTGCTGGCCTGGCCGTAGTAGGCGTCGGTGCCGGCGGTGGCTACCGCTACTGGCTGGGGAAAGTCGCTGAGTCCGAGGCGGGGCACGATTACGAGCTGATCGCCGCGCCCCTGGACGTAGAGTTGGTGCCGGGGCATAAGACCCAGGCCTGGGCGTTCGGCCCATCGGCGCCGGGCACCGAGTTGCGGGTGCGCCAAGGCGAATGGCTGCGGGTGCGCTTTATCAACCATCTGCCAGTCGCCACTACCATCCACTGGCACGGCATCCGCCTGCCGCTGGAAATGGACGGCGTGCCCTACGTCTCGCAATTGCCGGTGCTGCCTGGCGAATACTTCGACTATAAATTCCGCGTACCCGATGCCGGCAGCTACTGGTATCACCCTCACGTAAGCAGCAGCGAAGAACTCGGCCGTGGCCTGGTCGGCCCGTTGATCGTGGAAGAGCGCGAACGCACCGGTTTCAAGTACGAACGCACTTTGAGCCTGAAGAACTGGCACATCGACGAAGAGGGCGCGTTTGTCGAGTTCAGCATCCCCCGTGAAGCGGCGCGTGGCGGCACGGCCGGGCGCCTGTCGACCATCAATGGGGTGCCCCAGGCGGTCATCGACCTGCCGGCTGGGCAAATCACCCGCGTGCGCCTGCTCAACCTCGATAACACTGTGACCTATCGCCTCAATATTCCCGGGGTCGAAGCGCAGATCTACGCGTTGGACGGCAACCCCATCGAGCCGCGCCCGTTGGGCAAGGAATATTGGCTGGGCCCGGGCATGCGTATTTGCCTGGCGATCAAGGCGCCACCGGCGGGCGAAGAACTGTCGTTGCGCAACGGCCCGGTGCGCCTTGGCACCTTCCGCTCGGTGGCCAATACCGACGCGCCTACCCTGTGGCCACCGGCATTGCCGGCCAACCCGGTTGCCGAGCCAGACCTGGCCAATGCCGAGAAACTCAACTTCAATTTCGAATGGGTCGGTTCAGTGTCGGTCAATGTCGAAAACGGCAAGCCGCCGAGCCTGTGGCAGATCAACGGCCAGGCCTGGGACATCACCGACAAGACCTGTGCCGACCGCCCAATTGCCAAGCTGGAGAAGGGTAAGAGCTATATTTTCGAATTGAAGAACATGACCCAATACCAGCACCCGATCCACTTGCACGGGATGAGCTTCAAGGTGCTTGCGTCCAACCGCCACAAGGTGATCCCGTACTTCACCGACACCTACCTGCTGGGCAAGAACGAACGCGCCCGCGTGGCCTTGGTGGCGGATAACCCAGGGGTGTGGATGTTCCATTGCCATGTGATCGACCACATGGAAACCGGCCTGATGGCCGCCATCGAGGTGGCGTGATGCGCCAGATTCGCCCCGCCGCGATTATCGACCGCAGCCGCGACCAGGATTTTATGCGCGAAGCCCTGGCGCTCGCCGCCCAAGGTGCTGCATTGGGCGAAGTGCCGGTGGGTGCGGTGCTGGTGCAGGGCGGTGAAATCATCGGCCGCGGCTTCAACTGCCCCATCAGTGGCAACGACCCCAGCGCCCATGCCGAAATGGTCGCGATCCGCGCCGCTGCTCAGGCGATCAGCAACTATCGGCTGGTGGGCAGCACGCTGTACGTGACGCTGGAACCGTGCAGCATGTGTGCCGGGCTGATCGTGCATTCGCGGGTGGCGCGGGTGGTGTATGGCGCGTTGGAGCCGAAGGCGGGCATCGTGCAAAGCCAGGGGCAGTTTTTTACCCAGGGTTTTCTTAACCATCGGGTGTTGTTTGAGGGCGGGGTATTGGCCGAGGAGTGTGGGGCTGTCCTGAGCGAGTTCTTCAAGGCTCGCCGGGCCAAGCCACCACTCTAAAGAACACTGAAATATCAATGTGGGAGCTGGCTTGCCTGCGATAGCCATCTGTCAGTCAGCCCAATATTGACTGACCCACCGCTATCGCAGGCAAGCCAGCTCCCACCGTTGATCTCCATTTTTTCAGGACGAGCGTGGTGTTATTTGCGCGCGATGATCACCGCCCGCATCGGTGCCGGCAGCCCTTCAATGGTCTTGCTGTGATCCTCAGGGTCCAGGAAATCACTCAGCGACTGATACTTCATCCACTGCGTTCCACGCTGCTCCTCAACCGTGGTCACGCTCACATCCACGCACCGCACGTCACTGAACCCGGCCCGGCGCAGCCACAGCATCAACGCCGGCACCGACGGCAAGAACCACACGTTGCGCATCTGGGCGTAACGGTCTTCTGGCACCAGCACTTGTTGTTGGTCGCCTTCCACCACCAATGTTTCCAATACCAGCTCGCCGCCCTTGACCAGGGTGTCCTTCAACGCCAGTAAATGTTCGATGGGCGAGCGGCGGTGGTAGAACACGCCCATGGAAAATACCGTGTCAAAGCCTTCCAGGTTCGCCGGCAAGTCTTCGAACGGGAACGGCAGGTGCCAGGCCTTGGGCTCGGACAAGTAGCGCTGCACTGCCTGGAACTGGCAGAAGAACAGCCAGTTGGGGTCCACGCCAATCACGCTGTCGGCCCCGGCGCCGAGCATGCGCCACATGTAGTAGCCGTTGCCGCAGCCCACGTCGAGGATGCGCTTGCCTTTGAGGTTCAGGTGCGGCGCGACCCGCGACCACTTCCAGTCCGAACGCCACTCGGTGTCCACATGCACGCCGAACAGATGGAACGGGCCTTTGCGCCAGGGGCTCAGGCCCATCAGCGCCGTGTGCATCTGTTCGCGGGTGGCGTCGTCGCAATCGGTGTCCAGCACCAGGCCGTTGAGCAAATCTACGCTGTTGGGCTGGATCTTCGGCAGTGCATCCAAGGCGCTCTGCCAGCGCTCCAGGTCGCCATGGCCTTTTTCCATCTTGCTATCGAGCTGCGCTTGCAGGCCCTGGGCCCACACGGCCAGGGGAGTGCCGACCAGATGGCGGGCGAGGGGGGACAAATCAATCATGGCAAGGCAATTAACGAGGCAAAGTTAAGACACTGGAACCACGGCACGACTTTCGAGAACCCGGCCGCCAGCAGGCGTTCGCGGTGTTCTTCGAGGCTGTCGGGCTTCATGACGTTTTCGATGGCGCTGCGCTTCTGGGCGATTTCCAGTTCGCTGTAGCCGTTGGCGCGTTTGAAGGCGATATGCAGGTCGGTCAGCAGCGCGTGCTCTTCAACATCGTTAAAGCGCAGCTTTTCCGAGAGGATCAACGCCCCGCCCGGCAGCAGCGCCTGGCGAATGCGCCCCAGCAACGCCAGGCGCTCCTGGGGGGCGATAAATTGCAGGGTGAAGTTCAGGGCCACCACCGAGGCGGGCTTGAATTGCAGGGCGAGGATGTCGCCCTCGATCACCTCCACCGGCAGCAACTCCTGGAACATCGAGTCCTGGCCATTGAGGTATTCGCGGCAGCGCTCGACCATCGCGGCGGAGTTATCCACGGCGATCACCCGGCAACCCTCGGTGCGTACATGGCGACGCAGGGCTTGGGTCACGGCGCCCAGGGAAGAGCCCAGGTCATACAGCACGCTACCCGGTTGGGCAAATTGCGCGGCCAGCACGCCGAGGTTTTCGACGATGGTGGGGTAGCCCGGCACCGAGCGCTTGATCATGTCCGGGAACACCCGCACCACATCCTCGTTAAAGGCGAAGTCCGGCACCTGGGGCAGGGGCTGGGCGAATAGGCGATCGGGTTCTTTGCTCACGGCTGTTCCGGCGACGATGGGGGAAAGGCCGGCATTTTAGCCAAGTTGCTCCTCGGATGCGCGGGTTGTCTGATGGAAAGCCGAGGCGGTGATGCCCCACTGCCCGAGCCAGTAGGTGGTGATCAGCAAATACGGCGCTGCCTCGAACGCCAGCACAAACCGGTTGATGCCGATCAGCGCGTCGGAAACCACAAACGACACCGCACCCACCGCCGCCAGCCACGCTGAACGTTTGGGCACCTCGCTGCCCAGTCGTGCCAACGCACGCCAGAGCATGGCGCTGATCACCAGCGCGTAAACCACCACCGGTATCAGCAGTTCACCGAGGCCGTGGGAGATCAGGATGCTCAGCAAGATTGCGCCTACGCCGAGGGCCAGCACCAGCGGCAGCAGCGCCAAGCGCCGACAGTCACTGAAATAAGCTTTGAGATAAGCCAAATGCGCGAACAGAAACGCGCCCAGGCCAAAGATAAACAGGTCGCCTGGCCAGGCAAGTAACACGTCGCCCACCACGGAAAAAATCAACCCCAGGCTGATCCAGCGTCGATACTCGGTGGGCGGCGCGTCATGCAGCCAACCCAGCAGCGCCAGCACCGGCAGCGGCTTGACCAGCAGGCACAGCAGCGTTGCATGGGTCGCCAGGCCGTAGACAAAGGTGCCGGCGCCCATCAAGGCAAGGATCAGCCAGGGCATATCAGTTCACCGTAATGGCGCAGTCAAAGGTTTCGACAGGTTCGGCCTCTGGCTCCCAGGGCTGCTGGGATGTCAGGCGCAAACGCCCTTGCCCTGGGGCAAACGCCTGGAAGCGCCAGGTGGACTGGCCGCCCCCGCCGATCACGCCGGACTCGGTGCTGCTGTAGACCTCAGGGCTCAAGGCGCGCAACACGCCGCCCGCGGAGTCCTGGATGGCCCAGCGGTAACCGGTGGTGGGGTTGCTGGGCAGGGTGAGGATCAGGTTTTGCCCGTTTTTAAGCTGGAGCGGGCAGGCGCTCTGGTTGTCCACGCTGACGTTTTGCTGGGGGGCACTGGCGCATGCGGCCAGCAGGGCAAGGCTCAAGGGGAGAAACAGGCGGGCAGCGGTCATGAAGGCTCCGTTAATACACGACGAAGGGGGAGCATAACCGAAGATGAGACAAGGTGTGACAAGAGGGCATGCGGTGTGGCGGCTGGCGCCATCGCGGGCAAGCCCGCTCCCACACTTGACCGCGTTGTCATTAACAACACCGATCCCTGTGGGAGCCGGGCTTGCCCGCGATAGGGCCAGTCCAGGCGCTAGAGATCTATCAGAAGAGCACCTTCGCCACATCCGCAAACCGCTTGGCAAAGTGCACCGTCATCCCTTCCTTCAAATAGTCCGGCAACTCTTCAAAGCTGCCACGGTTGGGCTCCGGCAAGATCAACTCGTGAATCTTCTGGCGCCGCGCCGCAATCACCTTCTCGCGCACCCCGCCAATCGGCAGTACATGCCCGGTCAAGGTCAGTTCGCCGGTCATCGCCACACCTTTTTTCGGCGGTTGGTTGCGGGCCAGGGACAGCAACGCACTGGCCATGGTCACGCCGGCACTCGGGCCGTCTTTCGGCGTGGCGCCTTCCGGCACGTGCAAGTGCACGAAGGCCTCGTCGAAGAATTTCGCATCGCCGCCAAACGACTTCAGGTTGGAACTGATGTAGCTGTAGGCGATTTCGGCGGACTCTTTCATCACTTCACCCAACTGCCCGGTGAGCTTGAAGCCGCGAT
This sequence comes from Pseudomonas sp. CFSAN084952, assembly GCF_009648855.1. Taxonomy (NCBI): domain Bacteria; kingdom Pseudomonadati; phylum Pseudomonadota; class Gammaproteobacteria; order Pseudomonadales; family Pseudomonadaceae; genus Pseudomonas; species Pseudomonas sp. CFSAN084952. The sequence goes on from NZ_CP045767.1 coordinate 460,199, forward strand.
TGAGCGTGTGGATGCGCGTCGCTTCGATCGGCAAGGTGGCGCCGCCCATGCTGGTCCAGGCCAGGCCGGTAATCACGCCGGTGCCGGACAGCACTTGCTCATTACGGAACACGGGCATGCCCAGGGAGCTTTCCAGGTCCTTGTTGCCGATCTTGATCACCGACTCCGGTTCATCCAGCAGCTTGACCACCGCCTTGCGCACCAGCTTGCCCAGTTGCTTCTCCAGTTGGCGCACGCCGGCTTCCCGAGCATAACCATCGATCAATGCGCGCAGGGCGCCGTCGGTGATGGTCAGGCTGTTTTTGGCCACGCCGGCTTTTTCCAACTGCTTGGGCCACAGGTGGCGCTTGGCGATGGCGACTTTTTCTTCGGTGATATAGCCCGACAGGCGAATTACTTCCATGCGGTCCAGCAACGGGCCCGGGATTGAGTCCAGGGTGTTGGCGGTGCACACGAACAGCACTTTGGACAGGTCCAGGCGCAGGTCCAGGTAGTGGTCGAGGAATTCGACGTTCTGCTCCGGGTCCAGGGTTTCCAGCAGCGCCGACGCCGGGTCGCCCTGGAAGCTCTGGCCCATCTTGTCGATCTCGTCGAGCATGATCACCGGGTTCATCACTTCCACGTCTTTCAGCGCCTGCACCAGCTTGCCGGGCAGGGCGCCGATGTAGGTGCGCCGGTGGCCCTTGATCTCGGCCTCGTCGCGCATGCCGCCGACACTGAAGCGATAGAACGGCCGCCCCAGGGATTCGGCGATGGACTTGCCCACACTCGTCTTGCCCACGCCCGGCGGGCCTACCAGCAATACGATGGAACCGGCGACTTCGCCTTTGTAGGCGCCCACGGCGAGGAATTCGAGGATGCGGCTCTTGATGTCATCCAGGCCCGCATGGTGCTTGTCGAGCACTTTGCGCGCGTGCTTGAGGTCGAGTTTGTCTTCACCGTACACGCCCCACGGCACCGAGGTGGCCCAGTCCAGGTAGTTGCGCGTGACGGCGTATTCCGGCGAACCGGTTTCCAGGATCGACAGTTTGTTCAGTTCTTCATCAATGCGTTTTTTCGCTTGCGCCGGGAGCACTTTGCCTTGCAGGCGCTGTTCGAACTGTTCGACATCGGCGCTGCGATCGTCCTTGGTCAGGCCCAGTTCCTGCTGGATGACCTTGAGTTGTTCCTTGAGGAAGAACTCACGCTGGTGCTCGCCGATCTTGCGGTTTACCTCGGCGGAGAGCTCTTTTTGCAGACGCGCGACTTCTACCTCTTTGCGCAGCATCGGCAGCACTTTTTCCATGCGTTTGAGCATGGGCACGCAGTCCAGCACTTCCTGCAGTTCATTACCTGTCGCCGAGGTGAGGGCGGCGGCAAAGTCGGTGAGCGGCGACGGGTCGTTGGGGCTGAAGCGGTTGAGGTAGTTCTTCAACTCTTCGCTGTACAGCGGGTTGAGGGGCAGCAGTTCCTTGATCGCATTGATCAGCGCCATGCCGTAGGCCTTGACCTCATCGGTCGGCTCGCTGGGCTGGTGCGGGTATTCGACTTCCACCAGGTACGGTGGGCGGTGGTGCTTGAGCCAGGTCTTGATGCGCACGCGGGTCAGGCCCTGGGCGACGAACTGCAGCTTGCCGTTCTCGCGGCTGGCGTGGTGCACCTTCACCAGGGTGCCGTACAGCGGCAGGGCGGAGGTGTCGAAGTGCCGTGGGTCTTCGGGCGGCGTGTCCATGAAAAACAGCGCAAGGGAGTGGTGGTCGGATTTGCTCACCAACTCCAGGGTTTCGGCCCAGGGCTCTTCATTGACGATCACCGGCAACACTTGGGCCGGGAAAAACGGCCGGTTGTGGATCGGGATGATGTAAACCTTGTCCGGCAGGTTTTGCCCAGGCAGGGCCAGGCCAGTATTGGACGAGGAGGCTTCAGCGTTTTCGGGGTCGGCGTAATCGTTGAGGTCGTAATCTGGAAATTCTTGCTGGTCGCTCATGGGGCACCTGCATCAGTAAGTATGCAGGTTAGATGGGGCGGGGTTGCGGTGGTTTCAATGGGGCGGCGTCGTTAGCAACAATTTGCATGAAATAACGGGAGAGGTGGGGTCAACGTACTTTACCCCTCCGCTTCTCGAATTGATCGTCAATAATATGACAGTCAGGCCCAACTTTTATTGGGTTTACTTATCCTCAGTCCCAGCTAACCTGCCTAAATAAAATAATCCATTAAAAAGGATGTTTTTTTGACGCCGGTTAGCAGTCGGCAGGGACGCGTATGACACAAGGAAAGCACGGCCAAGAGCGACGAGCACGGCCCGAGGGCGCGGCCATGCATTGGCGCCACACGTTTCAGACCCGCATAGCCGGGGTGCTGGCGCTGTTGTTACTGGTGGTCGTGGCCGCCACCTATTTTGCCGTGAACGCTGCCACCACTCGGGCGGTGGAGAACCAGGCCGACGTACAGCTGAACACGGGGCGGCAGGTGTTCGAGCGCCTGCTGGACCTGCGCGGGCGGCGCTTGCAGTACGGGTTGGACTGGCTCACCGCCGATGGGCCGTTCAAGCAGGCGGTGGCCGGCGGCCGGACGCTGCCGATCCTGGAGGCCCTGGGCACCCATGGCACCGGGGTCAGTTCCAGCGAAGTGATGGTGCTGGGCCTGGATGACAGGGTCATGGTCAGTACCCTGCTGATGCAGACGCGCGGCCAGCTGTTCCCGTATGCCGATGCCTTGCGCAAGGCGCGGCGCAGCGGCCAGCAAATGTTGATCGTCGCCATGGCCGGGCGCCCCTATTTGCTGGTGCAAAAAGATGTGCTCGGGCCTGTGCCGATCGCACGCGTGGTCATGGGCTTTCCCATGGACACGCAATTCGCCCATGAACTGCGCTCCATGAGCAACCTGGAGGTGTCGTTCCTCAGTGTGCAGGACGGCCATCTCGGTCAGTTGTTCACCACCCACCCTGGCAATTGGCGCCCAAGCATCATCAGCCTCTTGCATGGCACGCAGGTCGATCCTGAGGCGAAGATCCAGCTGTTCCATGGCCAGCGTGTGCTCAGCCAAGTGTTGCCCTTGGCCAACAGCGGCGAAGGCGATGAAGTGCGCGTGTTGCTGCAAAGCCCGCTGGACCATGCGCTGGAATCCTTCGCGCCGCTGGACCGGCAGTTCATGGGGATTGCCCTGGCGGTGCTGCTGGTCTCGCTGGCGGTGGCATTATTCCTGGCGCGGCGAGTGTCACGCCCGCTCAATGCGCTGGTGCAAGCCGCTGAACGGATCGGGGCCGGTGACTACCGCACCCCGGTGCGGGTGCGCAGCCACGACGAGTTCGGCCTGCTGGCGCGTGCGTTCAATGCCATGCAAAGCGGCATCGCCCTGCGCGAGCGGCAACTGGCCCACAATGCCTTGCATGACCCGCTCACCGGCCTGCCCAACCGCGCCCTGGCCATGGAGCGCCTGGGCAGCGCGATCAGCGCACGGCGGCCGGTGGTGTTGCTGTACGTGGGGATTGAAAACTACCGGGTCATCAACGAAGGGTTTGGCCCCGAAGGTGTCGAGCACATGTTGTGCGAGGCCAGCCGCTGCTTGTCCAGCAGCCTGTTGGCCAGCGACACCGCAGCACGCATCGCCGGCAGTGAGTTTCTGTTGTTGCTGGAAAACACCGAGATCGACTCAGCCGTGGCCCGCGCCGACCAGTTGCATGGGGCGTTGACCGAACCCCTGCGCATCGGCAATGACGAAGTGCGCCATGAAGTGAGCATCGGCATCGCCGCGTACCCTGCTGATGGGCAGCAGGTGGAAGAGTTGATCAACCGCGCGGCCATCGCCCGGCACGACGCGGCCAACCTGCCGGGGCATTTGCAGATCTACCAACCGGACCGCGACCTCGCCCACCAACGCCAGATCACCCTGATTCGCGACTTGCGCCGCGCCGTGATCGAAGGCGAGTTGTACCTGTGCTACCAGCCCAAGCTCGATCTGCGGCACGGCCATGTGAGCCAGGCTGAAGCCTTGCTGCGTTGGCAACACCCGACGCTGGGGCAAGTGTCCCCCGGGGAGTTCATTCCCCTGGCCGAACGCACCGGTAGCATGAGCGCGCTAACGCTGTGGGTGATCGAGGAAGCCATCCGCCAGATTGCCGAATGGGCGCAGCGTGGGCTGGTTATCCAACTGTCGGTGAATATCTCCGTGAACGACTTGGCGGATGATGACTTGGCCATTCGCGTCACTGCGCTATTGGCCCAATACCACGTGGACGCCGAGCATTTGATTTTTGAAATCACCGAGAGCGCCATCATGCACAACCCGCAGCAGGCCCTCAGCGTGCTGGAGCAGCTGCGCAGTTGCGGAATCAGCCTGTCGGTGGATGATTTCGGCACCGGCTACTCGTCCCTCGCCCAATTGCAGCGCCTACCGGTGCAAGAGCTGAAGATCGACCAGTCCTTTGTGCGCAACCTCGACAGCACCAGCGGCGACGGCGTGATCGTGCGGTCCACCATCGAGATGAGTCATAGCCTGGGGCTCAAGGTGGTGGCCGAGGGCGTGGAGTTCGAGCACAGCCTCACCTTGCTCAAACGCTGGAACTGCGACACGGCCCAGGGCTACCTGATCAGCCGGCCGCTCAATGCCTTGGCGTTCGAGCGGTGGATGCGGCGTGAGCAGGTGCCAACCTAGACAGTTTGACTGTGGCGAGGGAGCTTGCTCCCGCTGGAGTGCGAAGCGCTCCCAGGATTTTGGGGCCGCTGCGCAGCCCAGCGGGAGCAAGCTCCCTCGCCACAGGGGGGCTACTTTGGCAGCGTTCAAGCGACCAGGGTTTGCAATCGCACCCACAACCTCTGGACATGCTGATGCTCGGTGCCCAGCGCGCCGATGGACACCCTCACCATCCAGCGCTCATCGAGGAGGGCGGGGGTGACGTAGGCATCGCCTGACTGGTTGAGTTTTTCTGCCCAGGCTCGGGTGTGATGGTCCAGTGCCTGGCCTTGCAAACCCGGCGGCTCATGGCGAATGCACAAGGTTTGCAAGGCGGGCGTGGCCACCAGCGTCCAGTGTTCGCTGGCTTCGATCTGCTCTGCCAGCCAGCGCGCATTGGCCAGGTCTCGCCGCAACCGCGCTTGCAGGCCGCTGACGCCTTGCTCGCGTATCAGGAACCACAACTTCAAAGCGCGGAAACGGCTGCCCAGAGAGATCCGCCAGTCACGGTAGTTTCGCACTTGGCCGTCTGCGCTGGACTGCAGGTAACTCGGGTTGGTGGTCATGATGCGAATCAAATGCTCGGGGTCGCGCACGAAATACACCGAGCAATCGAAGGCCGCGCCCAGCCATTTGTGCGGGTTGAGCACTAGGGAGTCAGCCTTTTCGATGCCATCCCACAAGGCCCGGCATTCTGGCAGGATCATCGCGGCGCCAGCCATGGCCGAGTCTACATGCAGCCACAGGCCGTGGCGTTGGGTCAGGTCGCCAATGGCCGCCAGAGGGTCGATCGCCATGGCGGCCGTGGTGCCGGTGGTGGCAATCACCACGCAGGGCGTGTTGCCGGCGGCCAGGTCCTGTGCGATGGCGTGCGCCAGTGCCTGGGGCGACATTGCATTGTGTGCATCGGTGGCGATGGTGCGGATATGGTTCTGGCCGAATCCGGCCAGGATCGCCGCCTTGTTGACCGAGCTGTGGGCATGGGCTGAGGTGTAGACGATCAGGGGCGCGCTGCTGTTTTGCAGGCCGTTGTGCATCAGCGCGTAATCGGAGCTGCGTTCCCGGGCGCTGATAAGCGCCACCAGCGTGGACGTGGACGCAGAGTCCTGGATCACACCGCTCCACGTGCTGCCCAGGCCGAGCATGTCGCGCAGCCAATCGGTGGTGACTTCTTCGATTTCGGTGAGGGCCGGGCTGGATTGCCAGGACAACCCAATCACACCCAGGCCGGTGCTCAGGCAATCGCCCAGCACTGAGGACAGTTCCACATTGGAAGGGAAGAACCCGAAGAAACTGGGATGCTGCCAATGCAGCAAGCCGGGCATGATCAGTTTTTCGACATCGCCCATGATCTGTTCGAACGGTTCGGCGGTTTCAGGCGGGCTGACCGGCAGGGCGGCTTTGATCTCGCCAGGTTGGGTGGTGGGCTGCACGCCGCGTTGTTCGATGTTCTGTCGGTAGTCTGCAATCAGGTCGATCATGGCATAGCCATGTTGGCGGAATTCTTCGGGGGTCATAGATAAACGTCCATGTGCACGAGCAATAAAAGTATTAGCACCAGAAGTAAAACGGTTCGCCGGCGTTATAGCCGATAAACGACTGCATGCTGACGCGTTTTCCCGAATCGAACCCGCAGATGGCGTGGGGGCGGCGGGTATTGATGAGCACCAGTTCGTTCTGGCGTGGGCGGATGCGCAGCGGTTTTTGTAAACACTGTTCGGGCAGTTGGGCACCCTCGAAGCGCTTGACCTCCTCATAGCCAAAGGCTTGGGTATCCCAGATGACCAACTCGCCCCCCAAAGGCGGTGTTTGCAGGTAGATATTGGCGCTGAATTGATGCTGCAGTTCAGCGACTGTGCGGGGCAGGCAATCCACATGGGGCACCGTTTCCGAGAGGTGCGCCGTCTCCGGGAACATGACGCGGATGATCCCGCAAAACATTGGGCGGCCCTGGAACGCAGCGGCTGTTGCACCTTGCGGCCAGAGCGCCTGGAACTGTTCCATCAGCTGTTGAATGGGCGGCGTTTGCGGCGCACAGAGGCTGTCGATAAGGCCGCGCATACGGGCCGCGTCTGCATAATATTTTTCTTGGGCGTCACCGCCGGCGGCCTTGCCGTACGTGGAGTTGAACGGCGTGCCCCAGCGATGCACACCGTAGAAGTGCTGAACGACGCGCCCCTCTTCGTAGGTTTCATGGCCGTAGTGTTCCAGGGTGGCGGTATCGTCGATGGCCTGAATCAACCGTGCGCTGGTGGTTGCGTTGGCAAACTCAGGTACCCGAATGGCAAGCACTTCGCCACTGATGAGTTTTTTCAAACTGGCAGTATTGAGGTGTTCAAGCTCCAGGATTTTTGTGGGGGTGGAAAGCATCGGTTTTGTAGCGACATGGTCCGTCATGCAGTGAAGCTCCCTTTAAAGTTTTATCCGTACGCCTTTTGTATTACGCAGGGCGTGCGCACTAAATTAGTTTTAAAGGGTTGAGGGGAAACGCTGGGGCATTTTCGGCAGGCAAAAAAAAGCGGCTGCCCATTCGGGCCGCCGCTTTTTTGTACCGCCAGCGTTGCTTAATCCGGCAGTTTGAACGCCATTACATAGTCACCCTGCTTGGTCCCCAGGGAACCGTGACCGCCCGCCATGACCAGCACGTATTGCTTGCCGTCCTTGCCGGTGTAGGTCATCGGGGTGGTTTGCGCGCCTGCAGGCAGGCGGCCTTCCCACAGTTGCTTGCCGTTCTTCACGTCATAGGCACGCAGGTACTGGTCCAGGGTACCGCTGAGGAACGCGACGCCACCGGCGGTGGTGAACGTACCGCCCAGGCTAGGCACGCCCATGGTCAGTGGGATTGGAACCGGCGAGCTATCACGCACGGTGCCGTTCTTGTGCATCCAGATGGTCTGGTGGGTGGTCAGGTCGACCGCCGCCACGTAGCCCCAGGCCGGTGCCTGGCACGGCAGGCCCATCGGCGACAGCAGCGCTTCAAGGATCACACCATACGGGGCGCCTTTGTTCGGCTGCACGCCTTCGGTTTCGCTGACGCGTGGGCCTTGCTTGGCAATGTCGGCAGCTGGGATCAGCTTCGATTTGAACGCCATGTAGCTTGGGTTCACGAAGGCGATCTGGCGCACCGGGTCAACCGAGATGCCGCCCCAGTCGAACACGCCGAAGTTGCCTGGGTACACGATCGAACCTTGCAGGGACGGCGGTGTGAACGGGCCGTCGTAGCGCATGGATTTGAAGTCGATCCGGCACAGCATCTGGTCGAACGGGGTCACGCCCCACATGTCGCGTTCTTTCAACGGCGGCGGCATGAAGTTCAGGTCGGACTTGGGTTGGGTAGGGGAGGTGCGGTCGCCCGCCACTGCGCCTTGTGGCACCGGGATTTCATTGACGGGCACCACTGGCTGGCCAGTGGCGCGGTCCAGCACGTAGATGCTGCCTTGCTTGGTCGACGCCATCACTGCCTGCTTCACGCCCGCAGCGGTCTTGATGTCGATCAGCGAAGGCTGGCCGCCCACGTCCATGTCCCACAGGTCGTGGTGGGTGAACTGGAAGGTCCACTTCACGTGGCCGGTGTCGATGTCCAGGGCGGTCAAGCCAGCGGCGTACTTCTCGGACTCATCGGTACGGTCGCCGCCGTACTGGTCGGGCATCTGGTTGCCCATCGGCAGGTAGAGCATGCCGAGTTTTTCATCCACGGCGAACATGGACCACATGTTCGGCGAGTTGCGGGTGTAGGTCTTGCCCTCGGCCAACGGGGTGGTGTCGTCCGGGTTGCCGCTGTCCCAGTTCCACACCAGCTTGCCGGTGTGCACGTCGAACGCGCGGATCACGCCGCTTGGCTCGTCGATGGAAACGTTGTCGGTCACGTGACCGCCGATCACGACCAGGTTCTTGGTCACGGCCGGTGGCGACGTGGAGTAGTAACCGCCTGGGGCGAAGCTGCCGATGTTGGCACGCAGGTCGACCTGACCTTTGTCACCGAAGTCTTCGCACATCTTGCCGGTGTCGGCGTTCAGGGCGATCAGACGGGTGTCGGCGGTCGGCACGAAGATACGTTTCGGGCAGGCATTCGGAGCGGCGGCCGGGCTGGCAGTGCCAGTCGGGCTCTGCTCGGAAGCGTAGGCGGCGTCATCGTGGTACGACACGCCACGGCAGGTCATGTGCGCCCAACCTTTGAAGCTCTCAGCACCCTGGGTGGTGATCTTCGGGTCGAAACGCCAGATTTCCTTGCCGGTATCCGGGTCCAGGGCAATCACTTGGCTGTGCGGTGTGCACACGTAGAGCATGCCATTGACTTTCAGCGGGGTATTTTCCGCGGTGGTTTCACCGGGATCGCCTGGGCCAGGGATGTCGCCCGTGCGATAAGTCCACGCCGGCACCAGCTTATGGGCGTTTTCCGGGGTGATCTGTGCCAGTGGCGAGTAACGGTCACCGAAGGCCGAGCGGCCATAGGAGTTCCAGTCGCCATCGGCCTGGGTTGGCGCAGCGCTGGCCATACCCGGCACCGCGTCGCGGTCCAGTTGGCCGGTCTTGACCATTTCACCTGGGTTGGTGAATTGGCTGGCCAGGGCGGTCGCGCCCGCCAGCACCACGGCAACGCTCAGCGCGCCGGTACCCAGCGGGGCCGCTTGGCCACGCAGCAACGGACGACGAAACCACGGCAACAGCATGACGATGCCCAAGGCGAACAGCAGGGCCAGGCGCGGCACCAACTGCCACCAGTCCAGGCCGACTTCCCACAAGGCCCACACGGTGCTGGCGAACAACACCAGTGCGTACAAGCCCAGCGCGGCGCGGCGGGTGGCCAGCAGCAACACGCCGGTCAGGGTGATGCCGATACCGGCGAGCAGGTAGTACAGCGACCCGCCGAGCATGCTCAGCTTGACGCCGCCAGCCAGCAAGGCCAGCCCCATGATCAGCAGCAAGACGCCTAGCAGCCTGGGCAACAGGCGGCTTGGGCTTGAGGCACCATCAGTGCTCATAGTGTGTTTCTCCGTTACGTTGGAATTATGTAACCCCGTGCTTCACTCACTGTAGATGACGATTCGGCTCGGGCTTGGTTCATCGTTATTTTTGGTTTTTTCTGTGGGTAACCGGGTTATCCACAGGCAGGCAATAAACTCCCGAGCGCAGGTCGGATTAAGACAGCGCTGTCTTTGAGCAAAAAGAGATTCGGCAAAAGGAGTCGACCGGGAGCTGAAGCGTTTCAGATTGTTGCGAAGGATAATGCGGCGGGGCGTTTTGAGAAAGGGTGAATCGCAAGATGCATCATTTCAGTTTTGGTAACAGTGACAGATAGTCGCCCCGATCCCGATCAGTCAAGCGAACGCAATGCTCAACGCAACGACGTTCAAATGTGGGAGCTGGCTTGCCTGCGAAGACGTCGGCCCAGCAAACATTGATGTTGACTGACCCAACGCTTTCGCGAGCAAGCCCGCTCCCACAGGGGATTTTCGGTGATGATTAGAAGGTAGTGCGAACGCCGAACTGCACGCTTCTACCTGGCGCCGGCGCGATATCGCGCAGGATCGAGCTGGCATAGCGCACGGTCTGGTTGGTCAGGTTTTCTCCGTTGACGAAGGCCAGCCACTGGCTGCCACCCACATTGAAGCGATACCCCGCGCTGGCGCCGAGGGTGGTGTAGCCATCGGTGCCGCTTTCGTTATCCGGCACACGCCCTTGGCCCGCGGCATGTTCCACGTCGATACGCGCTTGCCAGCGATCCAGTTCCCACAGCAAGCCGCTGTTCAAACGCAATGGCGCAATGCGCGGCAAGGCTTCGCCGGTGTCCAGGTTGGTGGCGCGGGTGTAGTCGCCCGACAGTTCCAGCGCAAACTTGCCGTAGGCGCCTTCGCCGAGCTTCCAGTGATCCTGGGCTTCGAAGCCGGCGAAGCGTGCTCGTACGCCAGAATATTCGTACTCGGGAATACCGCCCGCGTCCTCTTCACCTTCGTCGTTTAGCGTACGGCCAGTGCCGAGCAAACCGATGTAATTGGAGAAGCGGCTATAGAACACGCCAAAGCTGCCCTTGTGGGTGCCGTTGTCAAAGCGCAGCGCCAGGTCGCTGGACACGGCTTTTTCTTTCTTCAGGTTGGCATCGCCCAACTCGTAGGTGCCGGTGGCGACGTGGGCGCCGTTGGCATACAGCTCGTAGAAGGTCGGTGCGCGTTCGGTGTAGCCCAGGGTGGCGGCCAGGGACCAGACCGGCGTAAGGGTGTAGACAGCGCCAGACGACAAGCTGCCGGCGGTGAAGTTATTGCTCTTGTCGGCATTGGCAAAACGCTCGTTGCCTTTGGCGTTCGGGTCGACGCTGGTGTGTTCCACGCGTGCGCCGAGGCTGAGTTTCAGGCGTTCAGTGGCTTGCATTTCTTCGAGGATAAACAGCGCGCCGGCGTTGGTGTCGCTCTGTGGCACGAAAGCTTCTTCGCCCAGGGCCGAGAATTCGTTGCGCGTCACTTGGGCGCCGACCACGCCATCGAACGGGCCAATCGGCTGGTGTCGGGCTTCAACGCGGGCTTCATAGCCTTTGTTCTTGAAGGTGGTGCCGGTTTCGCCGCCTTCGATTTCCCGGTGTTCGTAGTCAGTGTAACCGGCGTCTATTTTCACCGAGGTAAACGGCCCTTGCAGGTTGCGGATCTCGGACGCAAAGGCGTAGTGGTCCTGTTTCATGCGGATGCGCACATCCTGCTCGGCGGGTGAGCCGTAGTTACTGTCGTAATTGCTGTATGACAGCCCGGCATAACCATCGTCCCAGGTGTAGGAACCGCCCACCGCACCGCCGTCCTGGCGCCCATTGCTGTTGCCCAGGCGCCCGTTTTTGCCGGGGCCGTCCTCGCTCTCCGGTGCATGCCGGCTGCGGGCATAGCCTGGGATTTTAAGGTCGTTGAATTCGCGCCCATTGGCATCCAGGTGCAGGGCGAAGGTACCGTTGCCGGCCTCCAACTTGCCCGCGCTGCTGCGGGTGGTGTCGGCACCGCCGTAGCGCAACTCGCCAGCGCCATGGATGCCCTCGATGGCCTCGGTGGGGATGCGATTGTCGAAGGTGTTGACCACCCCACCGATGGCGCTGCCGCCGTACAGCAGGGCGGCCGGGCCCCGCACGATTTCGATGCGGTCAACGTTGATCGGGTCCAGCGGTACCGCGTGGTCGTAGGACAGCGACGAGGCATCCAGCGCCCCCACACCGTTGCGCAGAATACGAATGCGGTCGCCGTCCTGGCCGCGAATGATCGGGCGGCTGGCCCCCGGGCCAAAGTACGAAGACGACACACCCGGCTGCTTGTTCAGGGTTTCACCGAGGCTGCCTTTTTGTTGCAGGGTCAGGTCATCGCCTGTCAGCACAGTGGTGGGCGAGGCCAGCTGTTCGCTGCCCAGCGGGTTGCCGGTGACCACTTGGGGTGGCAGTTCCAGGGCATGGGCCTGGGAGCCAATCAACAGGGCGGCGGCGAGGGGCGACAAGCGCCAGAGAGAAGGCAGCGACATCGGAGATTCCTGGGCAAAATGACTGATAATTTAAGTTACAATATAACATCTCTTTTTTGTGTAGAAGGGGAACTTTTCCTGGCGGGCTATATTCAATGCGATGCTTCCACCTGCACGCCCCGTCGGCTAAGGTGCGCGGCTGTGTTTCCTCTTTTTGCAAAAGGCCTGGCATGACCGCGACAAGCAACGACCCGCTCCACGGTGTGACCCTGCAACACGTGCTCACCACCCTGGTGGAGCATTACGAGTGGAGCGGCTTGGCCGAGCGCATTGATATCCGCTGCTTCAAGAGTGACCCGAGCATCAAGTCGAGCCTGACTTTCCTGCGCAAAACCCCGTGGGCGCGGGAAAAGGTCGAAGGTTTGTACGTCAAGCTGATGCGTACCAAGCGCCCCCTGGATTGAAAGCATGAAGCGCTTTGTCGCGACGGCAGCCTTGGCCGGTTGGGTGGGGTTGGCGATCCAGCAATACCTGATTCTCTATTCGCGCTGGACCAGTGGCGCGAGCTTGCTGGGCGGCCTGATCAGTTTCTTCAGCTTCTTCACCGTGCTGACCAATACCCTGGTGGTCGTGGTGCTCAGCTACGCGCTGGTCAAGCGCGACTCTGGCGCCAAGCGGTTTTTCCTCGCGCCTCGCATCAGTAGCGCGATTGCCGCGAGCATCGTGGTGGTAAGCCTGGCCTACAACCTGCTGCTGCGGCATCTGTGGAGCCCGCAAGGCTTTCAATTTATCGCCGATGAGTTGCTGCACGACGTCATGCCGTTGTTGTTTGTGGTGTATTGGTGGCGGTGTGTGCCCAAGGGTACGTTGCGGCTCAAACACATTGCCGGCTGGGTGATCTACCCATTGGTGTACTTCGGTTATGTGCTGCTGCGGGGGCATATGCTCGGGCAGTATCAGTACCCGTTCATGGATGTGGACAGCCTCGGTTATCCACAGGTCTTTGTGAATGCCGCAGGGATTTTGGCAGGGTTCATCGTCATCGCGTTGGCGATCATTGGCCTGGACAAGCGCCTCAAATCCCCCTCGATTTAAAGTGAGCACCATTAATGTGGGAGCTGGCTTGCCTGCGATGCAAGCACCTCGGTGTACCTGATAAACCGAGGTGCTTGCATCGCAGGCAAGCCAGCTCCCACCTTATTCATTCTTCTTCGCTGCCCTCAGCACGCCAGTAACCCACGGCCTTGAGGTATTCCTCGTTGACCTTGTGCGTGTCCAGCAGTACCCGCCGTACCTGGCGCGACAGCTTGGTTTCGGTGGCGACGAAGCTGTACAACGCCCCGCTGGGCAGCGTCAGGTTGCGCACTACATCGAGCAGGTCATCGTGGCCGCGCAGAACCCAGATCACCTCGACTTCGGCTGCGCTGCCGAGCACCTGTTGTTCCGCCGCATCGGCGATTTCAATCACCGCCAGCACCTTGCGCCCGGCCGGTAATTCTTCCAGGCGTCGACCGATGGCGGGCAGGGCGGTTTCATCACCGATCAGCAGGTAGCTGTCGAAGATGTCCGGCACGATCATCGAACCCCTTGGCCCACCGATATACAGATGCTGGCCGACCTGTACCTGCTCGGCCCAGGTGGAGGCAGGGCCATCGCCGTGCAGCACGAAGTCGATGTCCAGCTCGCCGATGTCCAGGTCGTAACGCCGTGGCGTGTAGTCGCGCATGGCGGGTTGCGGGCCGTCGCCCTTGATGGCGAACGTCGGGCTTTCCAGCGCCGCTTGTTCGGCGGCGTTCTGCGGGAACAGCAGTTTGATGTGATCGTCGCTGCCCAGGCTGATGAAACCTGCCAGTTCCGGCCCACCCAAGGTGATACGGCGCATACGCGGGGTGATATCCACCACCCGCAGTACTTGCAGGCGGCGGCGTTTGATGTCGTGGGTCACGCGATGGATGGCTTGTGTGTTCATTGATCTCTCCCGTCGGCAATAGCTTGGGCGGTGCCGTTGAGCAGCGCCGCGACACGAACGATTTCTTCCGGGCTCCAGTGCCCGTGGTGTGAGTGCAAGGCATGGCGCAGGTTGTGCACCGCCTCGTGGATCTCGGGTGGGCGGTCGTGCCCGCGCAGCGAGCGCTTGCTGACATCGATACGCATGCGCACGCCGTCCAGGGCAACGGCTTGCTCGCTTAAGAAGAGACGACCGGCGTCGGTGATTGTGTAGCGCTTTTTTCCGCCATCGGCGTCGCCGCTGATCAACTCGCTCTCTTCAAGAAAGGTCAGGGTGGGGTAGATCACGCCGGGGCTGGGGCTGTAGGCGCCGTCGAACAACCCTTCGATGCGGCGGATCAGGTCGTAGCCGTGGCAGGGCTGTTCAGCGATGAGGGCTAATAGCAGCAGCTTGAGGTCGCCTGGGGCGAACACCCGGGGGCCACGGCCACCCCGTTTTTCAAATTCGCCGCGATGATCATGCTTCATGTTGGGCTTCTCTGCTCAGGGTTAGATATAACGTAAGATATATCTTATGTCGTTGGTAGCCTATGGCGACCAACGGTCGTGGCAGCGTGAGACGCAGCCGGAAATCGGAATATGTGAATAGACGAATAGCGTCTTTAGAGTTATAACTTTAATTAGAGTTGGCGCTCCAATTCAAGCTAAGTGTCGTGAGTTTTTTATCGAGTGTATGTATGGTGTAGTCCAGTTCTTACAGTTGTTTTCAGGTTATGCTTTTACTGCCGTGTAGCCTGTTTCTTACAGCGGATTTTAAAGTTTGGTCAAAGTGCCATATTTTTCCCGCGCGCCCTGATTACAAGGGCTACGAGCGTGTGAGAAGAAGCCTGCATACCTGCTTTTAATTTTATTGAATGATTGTTTGGCGTTGTGTGGTTCAACTAACCAGCGGCGTAATTCGTTGTTGAGGTGGTACTTGGCAACGAACCAATCAATGTTAATAAATGCAGGTACTGATCATGTTCAAGAAGTTTGCTGTTGCTGTTCCCCTGGCTGTTTTGGCTTTGTCTTCCTCGGTAACAGCTATCGCTGCCGGTGAAGCCAGTCACACCGTCAACCTCAAGGCAAACATCCCGACCACCGTGTTCCACGCACAACCGCGTGACCCGAACTGGGGCCGTGACGAAACCATGAGCTACAACCTGGTCAGCGGCGAGTTGGCTCCGTTGAGCGCCATCTACGATCTCAAGAACACCAACGGTTCGGTACACGCTTACATCGAAGGTGGCCCGGCTGTGTTGTTCAATGGTGACGTGTCGCAGAACATCCCGCTCACCACCAGCCTCAATGGCGTCACGCTGACCGGCACCCCCCAGGAAGTAGTCAATGAAGCCGACTCCA
Organism: Pseudomonas sp. CFSAN084952; assembly: GCF_009648855.1. Taxonomy (NCBI): domain Bacteria; kingdom Pseudomonadati; phylum Pseudomonadota; class Gammaproteobacteria; order Pseudomonadales; family Pseudomonadaceae; genus Pseudomonas; species Pseudomonas sp. CFSAN084952. The sequence goes on from NZ_CP045767.1 coordinate 475,622, forward strand.
CCCCTGGCGTGGGGGCTGAAATGCGCATCGTCGCGGCCAAACCGTCGGCCACCCAGCGTGGTTCCTACACCGCGGTGATGCCGGTGGTGTTCGACGCGGTATTGCCAACGCCTTGAAACCCATAAGTGCCCGCGACGTACGGGCACCCCTTGTATGACTTGCAGGTCGGCTGATTTTTCCTCCTCGGTCTGCCGACCTGATTTTCATTTTTGGCCCTGGCATTCCGAGTATTCCGTTCATGTTTCCGATGACGCCTATCGCGGCAGCGCTTGCGCTGTTGGTGTGTACGAGTGCCCTGGCAGCGCCCGCCACTTCTGGCGCTGCCACCCCCGGCAGCCTGATTTCTCAGGCCCAAGGCTTGCCCGCAGGGTTTGCCGACCATTTTTTTGATGTGCCGCTGGCGGTGCGTGTGGACCTGGACCAACAACTGCTCGGCGAAGCCTTGATCGTGTTGTCTCAAGACGACCGCGTGACCCTTCTGGAATTTACCGATACCGGTGACAGTAAAGTCCCGGCGGCCACCCGCGACACCTGGCAGGCCGTGCTGGAACAAGGCGTGGCGCTGGGCGCCTGCACCCAGTCCTGCCCGCAAAAAATGATCTCGGCGTACTACAACCTCGAAAGCTCGCAGTTGTCGATCCTGACGCAAAACGTCGAATTGGCAGACGACACCCCGCGTTTCTATGACCAACCGGAAGGCGGCAGCCTGGGGTTGATCATCAATAACCAGCTCAATCTCAATGGCAGCCAGCAAGACAGCCTGGGTGGACGCTATGGCCTGCAAGCCAGCTCCAGCGTGGGTAACTGGAGCCAGGTGTTCAACCTGCAGTTGGCCCGCCAGAGTGGCGATGAGGCGCAAATGCGTCATGCGATCCACGAGCTGTACACCCAGCGCGAACTGCAAGGGCAGTTTTTCCGCCTGGGCCACTTCACGCCGAATTCCGATGGCCTCACCCGTCAACTGCGCAGCTTCGGCGCCAGCCCCGATACGGCGCTGGGTGTGATGTATGGCAGTTCCGACACGTTGGCGATCAATGACGCCAAGCCCAGCGTGTATCCGATCTACGTCACCGCCAGTCGGCAGGCGGCGGTAGAGATTTATCGCAATGGCTTGTTGATCAACACCCAGTCGGTGACGGCCGGCCTGCAAACCCTGGACACCCGGCCACTGCCGGGCGGCATCTATGAGGTCGAAGTGCGCCTGGTGGAAGATGGTCTCACCACCAGCACCAGCCAGGAACTGGTGTACAAGCCCAGCAACTGGCGCAACGCCGACGACCCGTGGCGCTACAACCTGTTTGCCGGGCGCGAGACCAAGCTGTTCAGCAACTGGGATGAGCAGGCCTCCGGCGCGATCACCGCCGGTGCGTCACTCAACTACCTGGTGCATCCGCGCGTGATCCTCGGCCTGTCCGCTCGCCAGGTGCGCGAGCAACTGCAGTACGGCGGCTCGGTGGATTGGACCGTGGCCGGCAATACCAGCCTCTACGCCAACCTGTATCAAACCCAGGAACATGGCACTGGCATGGACCTGCAAGGGCTTTACAGTTTCGGTGCGACCAACCTGGTGTTCAGCCATAACCGCAGTTGGCTCGACACTCGCGACACTTACGAAACCCTGCCCGACGGTACACGCCTGCGGCGCAACACCTTCGTCGGCCAGGCGAGCAATTCTGCCCTGTCGGTCAACCACCGCCTCGACGCACAGAACACCTTGAACCTGCGGGTTTCCCACAGCCAGGGCAATGTGGAAGGGGCAGGCGTGGACTTGGGCTGGAGCCGCCACGACAAACTGTTCGGCAGTGATGCCAACTGGCGTTTCTCGGTATTCGACCGACCCGGCAGCAGCGGCACCAACGACCAACGCAACCGTGGCGTCGACGTGACCCTGAGCATGAACCTGGGCACAGACGGCCGGCAGATTTCCGGCAGCGTCGGCACCCGCACCGCCCGCGATGGTGGGCGTGACAACAACGCCTCGCTGACGATTCGCCAGGACCTCACCGACCACGTGCTGCAAAGCGTTTCGGCCACAGCCATAACCGACACCTACGGCGTCGGCTTGTCGAGTATGGCCAGCTTCAGTACCGATGCGCTCAGTGGTGACGGCTTTGTGCAGCGCAGCTCCTTCAACGGTGATTTCAGCGGTGGCTTGAACCTCAACAGCACGTTCGTCGCGGGCGCCGGCAAGATGTTGCTGAGCAGCCAGAACCAGGGCAATGGGGCAGGCATGATCATCGATGTGGAAACCGACCTCGATGAAATTGCCCTGCGCGCCGACGACCTGGGCGGCGGCAGTGCCGTGTTGCGGCCAGGACGCAACTATGTGCCGGTCTCGGCCTACAAGAGCAGCAGCGTCAGCTTCGACTTCGAAGGCAATCACCCGCCGGCGGCCAATATCCAGCCCACCCGTTCCAGTTACCACTTGAACAAGGGCGGTGTGGACTACCGCAAGGTCACCGTGATGAAAACCGTCACCGTACTCGGTCGCTTGCTGGACGGGCGAGGCGCGCCGCTCAAGGGGCATCACGTGATCAACCACGCCAGCCGTGGCGTCAGCGAAGTGGACGGGTTTTTCTCCATGGAGATGAGTTCCAGTTCACCGACCCTGCAAGTGCGCTACCAGAACCAGTTGCTCTGCCAGTTCCGCCTCGACCCGAGGCATACGACCAATGAAAACGATGTGTTGATGATCGGTGATCTGCGTTGCACGCCGGACACGCTGGCTGAAGCTAACCACAAGGCCGACACCGCCGGTTGACGGCGGCTTGGATGGAATTCGATGACTTTTATCACTGCAATAAAAACACTGTTGAGGCCGATGCCCCTGGCACTCGCACTCGGCTGTACGAGCTTGACGGCGCAGGCGTTCGTTGAGGACATCACGGCGGTGTTTCGGCCTGATCCGACGAACCCGATGAGTAACAAGTTCAAGAACACCACGGCTCACAGTGGCGTATGCGCCTGGCACATACCGACGCGATGTGAGGCCCTTAATATCTTCAGTATTCGCAACATGGAGTTCCGGGCTGAATCTGCCACACCGATTGCGGCCGGGCATACCGACCCGCGGCAAGGCGCCTATTTCAAAGTGCCTTCAGCGTGGCGCGACGTGCAGGTGACTCACACGGGCACAGGCGAAAGCGCCACCGTGCAGATGCGTATTGCCGGGGTGGGGACCCGCTGGGATATTGCCTACCCGCCCGGTGTCAGTGCTTGGCAGTATGAGGGCAAACCGTGGGATTTTTATTGGAAGGCCGGCGCCCCGCCGTGTGTGGGGCTGGGCTATCACGCGGCGTGGATCAATTTCGGGCTGTTTTTCTGGAGTGTTCCAGAAAATGCCGGGGCGTGCAGCCTCACGCCGGGGTACGACATTCCATGGCTCAAATACAGCTATATGGAATACGGTTACGAGCTCAGAACGCCCAACCCATTGACCATGACGGCCGGCGAGTATCGCGGGTCGTTGACTTACAGCATGGGGCCTGGCGGTGACTTTGACTTCGGTGACGTGATGATTCCCAGCGACAACATCGCCACCTTCAATTTCACCCTGCAAGTCGAGCACATCCTCAAAGTCACCCTGCCTCCGGGCGGCAACCGTGTCGAACTGCTCCCCGAAGGCGGCTGGCAAGCCTGGCTCAACCGCGGGCGGCAGCCCTCGCGATTGTCCCGTGACCAGACCTTCAGCATTTTCTCCAGTGGGCGTTTCAAGATGACCCTTGAATGCGGCCTGGCGATCGGCAACACCTGCGGCCTGCGCAACGGCGCGGGGGATGAGGTGCCGTTGCAGGTCGCGGTCAGCTTGCCGTTTGGCCTGCACAACCAGCGCGACGAGCCCGTAAACCGGCAGCCGTTACGCAGGGATGGGGTAGGCACCGAGTTGATCCAGTCCGTGCACTACGTCAACAACCGCCCCGGCACGCTGCACTTTCAAGTCGACAAAGAAGACGTGAGCGACATGCTCAAGGCGCCCGGCAGCACTTATTCAGGCGTAGTCACCGTGATCTGGGATTCGGAAGTCTAGGCGGGTTTTGCCCGCACATCGGCCCGCTGTCGTGGCGGGCCGCGTTCAATCAACAAGGCGTAATCAACTATGAAACATGCAGTGCTATGGGCCGGGCTTTTCCTGATGTCGTTGACGGCGCAGGCGGGGCCGGCAATCAACGTCGGCGTCGTGTACGACTACCTGGAAGGCGACCGCAGCTCCTACCTCAAGCGGGTATTCAACGGCGGCACCAGTACCGCGTTCATCAAGGTCAATGTGCTGGAGATTATCTATAACGCCGACGGTACCTCCCGGGAAGTGCCGGTCGCCTCGATGACCGACGCCAAGGGCAGCACCACCAATCGTGACGGCCTGATGGCCAGCCCGGCGCGCCTGATCGTGCCGGCCGGCGGACGCCAGGGCACTCGTCTGTTGTACATGGGCCAGCGTGACAAGGAGCGTTACTTTCGTGTGCGCTTTATCCCCGTCGTGCCGGAAAAGGAAGATGACTTTGCGGTCACCGACGCAGAGCGCAGCGAATACAAAAAAGACCTGGCAGCCGGGGTCAACGTCATGGCGGGCTATGGCACGGTGTTCTTCGTGCGCCCCAAGGATACCCGCTTCGATACGCAGATCAGCGAGACCGCCAGCCAGTACACCCTGCGCAATGCCGGCAACAGTACGGTCGTGCTCGATGAGTTCCGGGACTGTTCAGTGGCAAAGAAAACCGACTGTGAACCCACCACCAAGCACCACATCCTGCCTGGCCGCCAGCTGGTATTCGAGAAGAAAGTCGAACGCCAATTCAGCTTCCAGTTGGTTGAAGGCCGGGACAAAAAACCGATGAAGGTCACCCGATGATATTTAGACAATTGACGCGACTGGCGGCGCTGATGGTGCCGTTTACCCTGGGCGGGCAAGCGATGGCGTTTCAGGAACGCCAGAGCTTTGATGTGTCGGTGACCATCCCGATCCACGAAGCCTATGTATTGCCTTCCGAACCCGACTGGATGGGGCAGGATCAGTTGCTGGCCTGGGACTTGACGACCTCCCGGCTTGGCCGCCTGCGCAAGCATTTCGACGTCAAGAATCTCAATGGCGGCGTTGCGGCACGCCTGGGAGACGTGCCCTATCTGTTGAGCGGCAATGACCGTATCGATTTGCGCGTGCTGTTCAACCGGGTGCCCCTGACCCTGGACTCGACCCAGGTACTCAGCGCTGACGAAGCGGGCATGGGCCGGCGCGTCGAGCTGGATATTTCGGCGATCGAGCCGCAGGGGGGTTACCAGGGCGGGGCCTACTACGGCACGGTGCATCTGATGTTTGATTTTCTTGCGCCTTGAACGCCAGGGCCGCATCAAGCCCGGTTTTTACGTGCTCCGGCCCGGTTCAGCGCAACACGCGTCAGATCTCGCAGCCACTGATTGTGCCGGTACCCCAGCTCATTGAGTGCTGTGTCGTACTGTGTTGAACTCATAGGGTTGCCGGATAACACGCTGTCTTCGTCCAATCCCAGGGCTTGCGCCAGGCCGCGCAGTTTTACCCGCTGGGCTTGCCGATCAATCTCCGGCAGCGTCTGTGACTGGGCGTATTGCGCTTGCAGTGCCTGTAATTCATCGAGTTGGAGATACTTCAAGTCGAAGGCTGTGTCATTGTTCCATTTGGCGGTGGGGTTGTGCTGCTCAAGGTAACGCTCCCAACCTTTGTCCAACAGCATCTGGTTCACCAGCCCGTCACCCTCTTCCAACCTGGCTACTGCGGCGGCCACCTTTTCGATCTGCGCGGGGGTTACATCGGCGAGAGTGCGGTAAGTCATATGGGTCGATAGCCACGGCAGGTCCAGCCGGTCTGCCAGGGTGCTGCGATAGGCTAAGTGAATGCCGGCCTCGTCGACCTCGCCATGCTCGCCGTCGATGACCTGCGACCATAGCCGTTGCCCCAGCCCGCCCTGATCTTTGGGTTTGAGGCGGTGGGCGATGTCTTCACCAATGGCTTTGCCCATGTAGGCATCGCGCGCGGCTCCGCGGGCCAGCACCACCAGCCTGACCTCGAGTTCTGCCGGTGTGGTGCTGGTTCGATAGGCTTCGCTGGCGAGTACTTCGACGCCCAGTTTCTGGAATATCAGCGCGCCGGCGTCGGGGCACAAGCCGGGGTAGCGAGTATCCTTGAACACGCGCTCGCGCAGGTCGCTGTCGGCTTCGACCGCCCTCAGCAGGCGCCATACCCTCTGGCTCAGCTCAGGCCGGTTGTTCTGATAGGCCAGGCGGTCTTCCTCGGCCTGGAACTCGTCCGGCTCTTCGAGCGATTTGATCACCTCAAACAGACCTTGAGAGCCGGGTTCCTTTTCAATCGCGTCCCACAGCTGCCGGTGCTGCTCATGCTCCTCAGGCTTGATGTCACTCAGCCAGGGTGCGCTTTCACCTCTAGGCGCGTAGAAGCGCAGCGGGTCCAGCCCCACAGACTCGCGGTATTCAGCGAGCAAGTCCTGAAAGTCCGAGGTGAGCCTGCTCTGGTCCAGGCGGGTACGGGCAATGATGTCGGCATCATCCGAACCTGGGGCGACATGGGGTAACTGGGTGATCGGGTTCTCGCTCAGGTCCAGTTGGAACCCGCGCGCGCGTGAGCGACCGACGAGCCCGACGGGCCAGTCCTTTATTTGCGTATTGCGCAGGTTCAGCAAGGTCAAGGCCGGCATTTGGCTGATATCCGGTGTTTGCCCCAGTGGGTTGCCGGCCATCTCAAGCTGTTTGAGACGCTTGAGCCGTCCAAGTGTTGCAATGGCGGCATCGTCCAGAACCAGGGCATTTGCTTCCAGATGCAAGCGTCGAAGACGTTTGAGCTTGCCCAGGGTCGCAGGTAACTGGGTGAGCTGGTTGTGACTCAGATCGAGGTCGCGCAGATGCGGGAAATTGTCTAGAAAGGCGGCGTGGTGATCGGAAAAATCACAACCGCGCAGGTCCAGGTCGCTGATGTGGTTCAGTGGCACGTTAAGGGTGGGCAGTTCGTCGGGCATGGGCGTATTGAACAAGTCCAGAGCGATACCGCCGCGGTGTTCGAAGCTTTCGTCCAGATGCACCGTCAGGCCATTGCTCCAGCCATCATAGAGGCGGGTCGCGACTTGCGCCCGGCGTTTGCGGACTTCGGGCTCCAACAGCGTGCCCGCCCTGGGCGTCGGACCCTTTATGTAGGCGTCGAGCTGATTGAACAACTGCTGTTTTTGCGACTCCATCTGCATCAGCGTTTGCTCGCCTTCGGCTGTGCTCATCGTGATTGATAAGCGTCGAACGCTGTCGTTGCTCATCGCGGGCAGTAACTGTTTGATGCGTTCTTCAATGGTTTTGGGTTGCATGTCATAGCTGTCGACCCGGGACATTTTGCAGGATGCGCCTCCGCCCAGCAGCACCTCGGTCTCGGGAGCGGGCCGCATGCGCAAGGGCGGCTCAGCCAATGCCAGGCGTCGCTCGGCCGGTGCCTGGTTATGTTCGATCACCCACTGCCTGAGCTGTTCACCTTCGCCGACGGTGTAGGGCGGGGAGCGCTGCGGATCCTGCGCCAGGGTCCAGAGCAGGGACTCGTACAGCGTGGTGGCTGGGTTGAGTGGGTTGGCATCGGCGTCGAACACGGTGTAGGTCCCGTCTGCACTGCGTACCAGTGTGCGGGCCTGCGGCGCGTCGGTTTCACCGACGCTGCAGCGCAACGGGCCGGTGGGGCTGTTGTCCCGGATGTCGATGTTCAGATGGCTGAACACGTCGCTGTGCAGGCGCAGGGTATTGAGCACCAACCGTTCGCTGTGCGCCGAGGGTTGCCGGGGAGGGTAAAGCCCTTCGACAGCGCGGCTGGCCTGATGGTCGAAGTCCAACTCCCGTGCCAGGCTTTTGAGGCGCAGGGGCAGGCGCTGTGTGTCGTTCATCACCGTTGTTTCTTCAGGCCAGGCGTGCTTGAGCAACGCGTTCGCACTGCTCAGCGCCAGCTCTGGAAAGTCCTGGCGCAACAGGGCCACGTGTGGGTCGCTGCTGGCTTGGCCCAACTGGTAATGACTTTTGGCGACATGCCCGCCATAACCCTCTACGTAGTTCGCCAGTTTATTGCGCAGTGCCTGGGCCTGTTGAGCCTGGGGCAAGGTTTCACCCAACAACGTATTGACCTGAGGTTCGTCCAGAAAACCCAGCACGCGCTCGGGCAGCCTGGCAGCCATCACGTCAGCCAGGCTGATGCGCAGGGTATCGGCGGGCGCGGCGTGGGTATCGCCGTATTTGCGCGACTCGCCGCTCAGATCGCTGTTGTGAAACACCTCCAGGGCTTTGCTCGGCGGCCAGCCGGGGAGGTCGGTAACGGCTTGTTCGAACCAGTAGGAATAGGGGGCGAGTGTCTGGCCCGTACGTATTTTCTGGACAGACGCCTGGGCGAAACGGTCTGCGCTAAAGCGTTCGATGCTGTCGGCCAGCAGCGGCGGGGACGGCTGGTTGCGCACATACATGTGGCGCAAATGGTCTGGCTCGCTGCCGCTGATGATACGGATCTGTTCAAGCTGCTCGTTGGTGAGCGCCTGGGTGGCGGGGCTGATGCGGCGCATCAGCGTGTGATCGTCCCAGCTGCGCGGTTGTTCGCCTTCATGTACCCAGGCGCCGTGACCATTGAAGCGCACTTTCGGTTGATAGGCGTGTGGCCGGCGGGGGTGCACGATTCGGTGATGAGGCAACTGCGGGTCCGGTTCTACCTGGTAGTGATGGTCGGCATGGGCCAGCCAGTGTTTCTGGGCATGCTGATACAAACCCTGTGTATCAGCGGCGATGCCTTGGGGCAGGCTGATGTTCTGCTGGTAAGGCGAAAGATCGGGGTTCCACAAGCGCTTTTCACCGCCATCCAGCGTCACCGGGTGCAGGCCCTCGACGAAGGGCGACAGCTTGAGGGTGACAGCCTGGCCGACAGTACCGGCCCCCGCCCAAATGCCTAGTTGCACCACCGTTTCCACCACGTCCATGACATGCCCGATGGCTTCCAGTCCGTTGCCTTGCGCCCAGTCAACAATACCTTCGAACACATCGCTGGCCACCTGGTAGGCGGTGTAGGCGAGCATCAACTCCCCCAGGAACGGCACGAAGGGGGTGACCACCAGGAGCGCCGCATTGAAAATATCCGAGAGGATCTTGCCCAGGTTATCCCACCAGGCCCAGCGCGCCATCAAGTCGGCGTAAGCGGTGCTGATCGCCACGTCCCGGGTATCGTTGACAATTTTATTGACGTTGACCCGGTACAGGTAGTGCCACAGCGTGTCAGGCTCCGAATGCCCGGAAGGCGCTCGGTTCTCGTGGTCGTCAAAAATGTTTTGCACGCTGAAGTGCAACCGCGGCGTGTCCACCGCGATGGTTTGCCAACTGGGGCCACTATCGGTGCGCTTCTTTTCGTGCCACTGCACCTTGAACAGGCGGCTTTGCAGCTCGGCAAAAAAATGCCCGCGTTGTTTATGGTCGACAAATCGACTGAAAAACTGCCGGTAGGTGGTCTTTGCAGGCGCTTGGCCGTGGGCATCCAGGGTGGCGGTGCTGTCGCGCAGTTGGCGCGTCAACTCATTCATGAATTCAATCGGCGAGGGGTACTCCTTCAACGGGTGCTCCGGGTCTTCAGGAACATAGGCAATCAGGCGTTCGATGTGTTTGTCGCTGCCCTGTGGCGCGGCAATCAGCACGATACCGCTGAGCCGGGCATCCAGCAGGCTGAGGTTGTAGTACTCCACCGGTATGCCGTCCAACGCTGGGTCGGGCTTGTCCTCGACAATATCGAACAGCAGACGTCGGGCGTCCTCCTGGATATGCTGCTGCGACCAGGCGATGCAGGCGGCGTTTTTCAGCGTGGCCTTGTCGCAGGCAATCACTTTGCGCCGTAGCGTATCGGCCTGGACTTGATTGCCGAAGCCAAGGGTGCGCAATAACCGTGTCTGGTATTGGCGGCCTATATCCAGGGTGCGGCACAGATTTTTGAATACTTGCGCGGTCAGGGGCTGGCCGCTGGTATTGGAGGTGAACGTCAGGAGGGGCTGCTGGCCACGGGCGTCGGGCTTGGACAAGAACCCATAGTCGGCAAACTGCTCGCTGGCGGAAAAGTTATGCAGAGCGGCGTCCAGTAACGTTACGGTCCGGCTGGTTACGCCTTTGCGAACGCCAATGACCCACCAGCTTTTTTCGGCGGGGGCATACAGGCGAATGAACGTGTTTTTTACATCAATGTCGCCGTATTCACGCAAGGCCTTTTTGAGCAGAGGCTCTGCGAATGAGTACACGTCCTTGATGTATTTGAAGTGTTCATCCAAGGCATTCCTGGCGGTCCACTGCTCGGCCATGGCCTCTGTGGAAACCGTATCTGCGCGCGTGTCGAGCGAGTTGAGTCGGGTGTAGACAAAAGGGCTTGCGGCTTTCAGTGCGCGAGCGCGTGTCAGCGTGGTCGCGCTGAGCCAATCTGGAATGGAGCGCTGGATAACATCAAAGTGCATACCCTTCTGGGCATGGCTCGCAGCGTGTGGGGAGGGGCGTTCGAAGAACATGGTTGTGTTGCCTTGAGATGAGTAGTGGGGGGTCAACCCGATCTACACTAATCACCCTCATGAAACGTTCAGGCATACATAAACACTACTTGGCCCCTCCCTGGAAAAATCAAACGCAGGGCTCGAGAAATGGGCGTTTTGGATCAATAAGCCAGGAGCAAGCAACAACGGATTACCACTCTGGCGCGGCGCTCATCGAGGCAGGCATGTGCTCTGACTCTCACCTTGCAGATAAGGCATCAATATCGGGGCCATGCCTTTAAGCACTTGTACCGGCAACGCCGAGGTGAACTTGAAGCCCTGCGCCGAACTGCCCGGTACGAACGCAGTGAGTGTGCCGAAGTGGCGCTCGCCGATGTAGAACACGAAAGTGGCGGTGCGGTTGATCGCCTTGGAACTGATGATGCGTCCGCCCGAACCGATCGCTTCGATGCGGTTGTCGCCGGTGCCGGTCTTGCCGCCCATGGCCAGTGGTGTGCCGTCGGCCTGTTTGAAACTGCCGGCGACGCGTTTTGCAGTGCCGGCGTCCACCACTTGGGATAACGCGCCGCGCAAGGCCGTGGCAACTTCGGAGGGCATGACACGATGCGCCCGGTCGGGGTCGTTGATCACGCGGGTGTCGTACGGTGTACCGGCGGCAAAGTGCAGGCTGTCGATGCGCAGTACCGGGATGCGCACGCCGTCGTTGAGAATGATGCCCATCAACTCGGCCAGTGCGGCAGGGCGGTCGCCGGAGCTGCCGATGGCGGTCGCCAGGGACGGCACCAGATGATCGAAGGGGTAGCCTACGTCCTTCCAGCGTTGATGAATCTCCAGGAACGCTTCGATCTCCAGCATGGTGCGGATACGGCTGTCACGTGCGCTCTGGTGGCGGCTCTTGAACAGCCAGCTGTACACCTCCTGGCGCTCGAACTGGCTGGCCTTGACGACTTCGCTGAACGTCGCCTCCGGGTGGTTGATCAGGTAGCCCAGCAACCACAGGTCCAGGGGATGCACCTTGGCAATATAGCCCTGGTCGGGCAGGTCGTAGGCGCCGGGGCCGTAGCTGTCATAGAGTGCATCGAGGCGCTTGTCGGTCAGCGTCTGCTCGCCCTTGGTGCCGGCCAGGCGCGCGCGCACGAAGCTGTTGAAGCTGTCGCGGCTGGCCTCCGGCAGCAGATAACGGTGGACCGCGGCCAGGCGGATCGCCGTGGGATGCAGGCTGTCGAGGAAGGTTTCCAGGCGCGCCTGGGTGTCTTTCTTCTGGTATTTCTTCCAGAACTTGAGCAGGAACGTGGTGCCTTCGCGGTCGGCGAATTGCGCCAGGTATTCCTGACGGCGCGGCTCGTTGTCGTCCTTGAGCAATTGCGCGCTGTTGTTGGCACTGGTGTAGGTGGTGTAGCGCACCAGATCGCGCATCAGGCGGATAAAGGGCAGGTTGATCGATTCACGCAGGGCGTCGCGCAGGGTCGGGTTGCGGCCATTGTCTTCGTTGCGAAAGTTATGGAAGCGGTGCAGGCCACCACCGGTGAAAAAGCTCTCGCCCGGGCTTGCCGAATAGGTGCGGTCAAGCGCAGCGTCGAGCATGTCGGCCAGGGATTTGCCGGGGTTTTGTAGCAGGTAATCGACGGCCCAACGGCTGATGCGGTCCTGCTCCGCAACCTCGATTTTTTTCAGTGCCGCAGGTGTTGCGGCGCCGTAGCGCTCATGCAGTTCGGCGACGATTTGCAGGTAAGTGGTGAGCACCCGCAGCTTGGCGGTGGAGCCCAGTTCCAGTTTGCTGCCGTTGTTGATGTCGAAGGGTTGGTCCGTGTTGTCGGTCTGCACCCGTACCCGTGCGCCATCATCGGTGCGCTCGAACAAGGTGAAGCTGTAGCGTACCTGCGGGGTACTCGCCGGGGTGAGCAAGCGCTCGCCGAGTAACCCGACTTCGGCGGCATAGTCAGGGGCGGCAAGGCGTTTGAGGTAGGCGGTGACTTGCTCTTGCAACTGGCCCTGCAAAGTACTGGTGGCCGACAGGTCCAGGCGGTCCAGGTCGTACAGTGGGCGGTCGAGCAGGGCGGCCAGGCGGCTGCGCGCGACGCTGATACCTTTGTTGGTCTCGACTTTCTGCAGGGTTGGCTGCTGCTGCCAATCACGGTAGCTGACCTTGCTTGCCAGCGCCGCCGTCACCCACTCGGCCGGCACCACACCATTTTGCGCCAGCAACCGTAAGTGGCTGTCGGTCAGTTGCACCAGGTCGTCACGGCCCTTGGTCAAGTAATAGGAGGGGCGGCGCTGGGCGATGATCAGCGAGAGCACTTGGCGCAACGCCAGGCCGCGCGCTGCGAGGCTGGCCGGGGTTTGTGCGGTGTCGTTCAAGGCCCGGTTGACCTGGGCAAAGTCGGCGCCGTACCACACCCGCAACCCCTCGGCGATGCCATGCACTTCGCCGTGCCCAGGGACCGCCGACAGGGGCACGCTGTTGAGGTAGTCGCGCACTACGTTTTGCCGTGCGGTGAGGGTGTGGGGCCCGTGCTGGTAGGCGCGTACGCTGGCGGACAGCATCTGGCGGATCTTTTCGCTGCCCGACAGGGTCAAGCCGTCCGGGGAGTGGCGGTACTTCTCCAATTGCGTCGCCAGGGTACTGCCGCCCGCCGATTGCCCTGGCAGGTGCAACTGACGGGCGACTTGCGACCAGGCAGCCTTGGCAAAGCGCGGCCAGTCCACGGCGGGGTTCGCCTGGGGCGGGTCAGGGTCGAGCAATTGGCGGTTTTCAATGAACAGCAGGCTGTGGACCATCAGCGCTGGCACCTCGTTGAAGTGCTTATACAGCTGAGGCGGATAGTTGAATTGATAAAGCGGTGCGGCGCGGCAGTCGGTGATGGTCAATCCGGCTTGCAGCTTTTCGGCATAGGGAATGAACAGGCCATGGCGGCTGTAGTCCATCAGCGCGTCGGAAAAGCGCGCCTGGGATTCGATCAGATAGTTGCGCTTGAGCAGGCGCGGCAGGAACTCACCCAAGGCGCTGTAGCCCAGGCGCCGATCGAACGGACCGTCGCCGGGGTACACCATGGCATCGCTGGCGCCGGGGCCCACCGTGTAGGTCAGTTGGGCCGCCCACTGGCTGAATGTGCGGGCTTGCCAGTGGGCCGTTTGCATTTCACGGGTGGCGGCAAACCCCAGGGCGATCAGGGCCATTAACAGAATCATCCAGTAGAGCCGGCGCCACGACTGGGCGGGTTTGAGTTTTTTTGCCAGCGGCGTGGCTGACGGGCTGTCAGCTTGCGCCTGGTGTGAGTCGGTTTGCCACAGTGCGCCCATAGTCGATTGACCATTCTTATAGATTGATCGGACTTGTCTGAAGCGTAGACGCTGATTGACTGCACTACGAAGTTTGTAGGGCGCTAAAGATCGAGTCGTCAGACGGGAGGGTAGATAACTACCGCGTCGCCAGGATGGCAGCGGGTAGCGTTCGTGATTTAAACCATCATAGAGCTCTGCCATGACCCTTTCCGACACCGCTTCAGGCTCGCCGCGCCAAGCCACCATTGAGCAAATCCAAACCTTGTTCGGCGAGCCGCCGAGCCTGCTCACAGTCGCGAACGACAGTGTCCAGGCTTATCTGGACGAGCATTTGGGCGCGGGAAAATGGCAGGTTGGCTTGATTTACATCGCCACCCCGACCGATGACGACGACGCGCTGGCCTACCGGTCTTTGCCCGAGTGGGTGCTGCAACGCTTGGCCAGCAGCAAGCCCTTGCTGTTGGTGGCGGACTATCACGTCGTGGTGCAGCGCGTGCGGGAAGTGTTTGTGGTCGGTGGCCCGACCCTCAGCGAGCTGGAGCCGCTGCTCAATCGCTGCGGCGCGGGGTTGTTGGGGGCGTATGCACAGCGCTTGCAAGCCTGGTGGCGTGAGGCGTTGCCGGTGGAGATGACGCGTTGGGGCTACCTGTCGGATGATCTGCTGACGTTGCTGTACGATGCCGGCAAACCACCTGGTTTCAATGACGAGGGGTTTGCCCGGCTGTTCCCCAAGACCCTGCTGCACCCGACGCGGCCCGACCGCGAGTGGAGCGCCCACGGTGAGGCGTTGCGTGTACAGGCGGTGTTCCTGGCCGGCGCGACGCCGCTGATGTTGCCGTTGCTGATCCTCAGCCACGGGCAACAGACGTTGCTGTTCAGCCCGGCCAGCGGTGTTCATCCATTGGGCAGCATTGACGATGTAGCGGCGCTGTTACCGGCCTATGTGCCCGAAGACGCCGACACTGAGCAGTGGTTTGCCCAGGACGTGGAAAGCGATCCCTTCGATGCGTTGGCCGCCAGTTACCTGGCGCTGCAGCTGCGGGAAATCGATCGCATCGACCGCAACCTGCCCCTGGCGCCGGGCCAGCACCAAGCGTTGCTTGCGTACATCACCAACCCCCACCGCTGGTTTGTTGCGCACCTGAGTGCAGGCCAGCGCAAGCTGCGTGAGGCCCTGCCGTTGTGGCTGGTCCATGCCAACCGTGACGACAGCATCACCTACGCACGTCTGGTCCAGGCGCTGGTGCTGGCCCGTGAGCACAGTGGCGGGCAACATTTTCTGGACGGTATTGATTCAATTCAGGTGTTTGCCGACCGGGCCTTGCGCACTTGCCTGCAAGCCGAACCCGCCACCAAAACAGTACGGCCCGCCGACGTTCAGTTGACCTTCAACCGCGTGATCGCTGCGGCGATTCCAGTCCCAGGGGGCTTTGTCGCCGGTGAAGTCGACCCGGTCACGGTGAGCCTGACCGAGCTGGCCCTGGAAAACCTGGCCGGCTTCCCGCACACCGTCACCGAGATCACCCTCAAGGGTGCCCAAGCCCCCGAGTGGTTGACCTATGGCCTGCTTCAAGGTTGTGTGGAAAAAGCCGATGTGGGCCAGGCCTACCCGGATATATTGAAGAAAAAACTGCTGGATGACCCGTTGGAACGCAGTCGTCGCTCAGGGTTGTTCACCCGCCAGTTACGGGTGCAACTGCCGATGCTGGCGCTGGAACTGAAACTCAAAGGTGAGCACGGCCTGACTCAGGAAGGTGTCGACCGCCTACAGGCCGCGTTGCAAGCCAGCCTTGCCGAGCGCAAGGTGCAAGGCCAGGCGATGACGTTGTGGCCGCTGGCATTCAAGGCTTCGCCTGAGGCTGCGCAGGATGTGGTCACTAATCACTTCATCATTGGGCCTGCTACCGGGAACGCTGGCGTTCATCTGCTGTACCGGCCCTTGCTCAAGCCGATGTTGCAAGGGTTCGAGTCGATCAAGGCTTTGTTTGACGCCATCAAGGCTAACGGCCCGCTGCAGGATGACGTGCTGACGTGGCTCGTCCCGGCACGCCAGGCGGTATATGCCAACGGCGGCTTCCTTGAACCGCATATCCGCCGCTTTTTACCCGGTGATGAATTTACGCTGTACGAGAAACCTGCCCCGGTCCAGCTCAGCAAACAATTGAGCGACGAGGACGCTTGCAGCCTGGTCTTTGAGGGCACGGCCCAGGCCCTGGTGGCTCTGGCTGATCGGCAATCGGTATCGAATGCCGAGCAGCGCTGGGCCAGGCTTAAAGAGGTGGGGTGGCTGCTGTTTGGCAGCGTGCTGCCGTTTGCCAGCGGGCCCTTGCAACTGGGGGGGTGGCTGGTGCAACTGATCGACAGCCTGCAGCAAGACATTCAGGACTTGGCCAGCCAGGATGAACAGGTCAGGAACAAAGCGGTCATGGACGTGTTAAGCAATCTGATGGTTGTCCTTGCCCATCAAGCCACGCCCCATGATCCTTTACCGCCATTGCAGCTGGAGCATCCGGTGTTCGCCCCCCTGGCCCGAGCCACTGCCACCACCAGGGTGCCCACACGTGGCGCACCGCCCGCGACGTTCAGCTCGCCGACCCGTTGGAGTAACGCCCGCGATACCCTGACCGCCGCGCAATATGCACGGGCCCGTACCTTGAGCCTGGGCGCGTTCTCAGGCGGCTGGGACCACGCCGAGTCAAGCGGCCCGCGCCGTGGCTTGTTGCGTGACACCGCTTATTCGCCGCCGCAATGGCGAGCCTTGGTGCGTGGGCATCTTTATCGGGTGGTGGACGAGTCGGGCGCGTGGCGGGTGATCAGCGCCGATGGTGCCCAGAAAGGGCCGTGGCTCAAGCCGTTGGGGGACGGGCATTGGGATTTCGATGGGCGCTTGCGCTTGGTCGGCGGCAATGCCGATGCGGCGATGGAGGCTCAGTTGCAGGCGCTGGAGCTTTCACTGCCACGCCTTGAAGAACAGTACCGTGAGGCTGGACGTTCGCGTGCCAAAGCGGCTGCCGCCATGCAGGTGGCGCGCAAGCTGGTGGTTGAGTCCAAAGATAAAATCGACGCCCAACAGCTTGCCAGGCTTGAGCAGCGTTACCAGCAGGAACTGCGCAACAAGGTCGAGTTTTCCGAGAAGGAACTGCAACTGCTCATGCGTCTGCGGGCAATCAAGCCCCGTCCCCGTTACGAGGAAAATCTGTGTGAAATACTCGAGTCGCTGATTCTCACCTTGCGATTGATGGACGCTGACACCCGTGAGCGCATGATTCAGATCAATCGGCGGATCAAACCTTTGTTGGATCTGCTGCAAGACGAAACCGATGACGAAGCCGGCTCCGACCTTAACCGTCAGGCCCATGCCAACCTGAAAAAAAACATGCGCGAACAGGTGACGGCCGAGGACGCAGCTATCAGCAATCGCAAGTTGGAAAGCGCCTATATGGAGCAGTTGAACAGCGTACCGCGCCTGGGCCGTGACAAAGCCCGGGCGCTGGACGCACAGCTGCCTTCGCGCCCCTCCATTCTGGATTTGCAGGCGTTGCAGGTCACCACGCTGTGGGGCATCACCATCGACATTGAAGGGCCGCCCCTGGAAGTAGAGTTTTTCGACAGCTTGAACCGGGTGATCAATCGGGCCCGTTGGGCCAGCCGCTCCCTGGCCGAATTGGAGAACCTGACCACCACTGTTGAGGAGCGTATCGAACTGCTTAAAAGCCTCAGTCATGTCTACGCGATGACCGACGACCATATTCAGTTCTGGCGAGCCATGGCACCGGACACCTTTGACTTGCCCAACCTGGAAAAGCTGCAGGCGCTGTTGGCCGACCTGCACCAGCAAGCCGATGGGCAACTGGCTGATCTGCTGGCACCGTTGCCTGGCGGCAGACAACCCAGGCCGCCCAGCGCAGCAGGGGCGCGGGTCAAAAAGATCATCCGCACCCGTAACCGGGATGTTTATGTAGCACGCATCAAGACGCCAGCGGGCACGGCAGAGCTGGTGGATGACACAGGCAGTGTGCTTGCCACCTTCACCGAGGCTGAAGACGGCATATGGGAGCCGGTTGAGCCTGCGCCCCGGCGCACGGCCAACCCACAATTGGGCGCGCTGCTGAACAAGGGCCAGCGATTGTTGGAAGATGTCGATATCGCCATCCTAAAGGTGCAGGCCATGGCCAGCCAATGCGAGCCTTCATCTCTGCAAGCCTTACTGGCGGCTCAGGCCAACAGCCGGCGAATGGTCGCTGCGGATATCGACAAGAAACTGCTGACCTTGAACCCGTCACGGCTGAAGCCTACCCAGCAAAACACGGCGAGAGTGCGTGCCACCCAGTTGCGTGCCGCCGCGCTGCGGTTGGATGCAGCGGGTGTGGAGGCGCGGGTGCGCGCGAGCAAGCTGAAGTTGAGTCGCGCCGAAGACGTGGACTTTCTGCACGGGCTCAATGAAGTTCGCATCGTTCGCCAAGACGCGCGCGTGCCCATCAAGGACAAAGCCCGGGATTTTATCCAAGTGTATGTCGTGCTGGATACGGACACTGGGCTGCCCCTGTGTTACGCGCATTTTCACTATGAAAACCGCCAGGGGCCGGACGACCACTACACCGCTGCCCACCTCAAGAGCCCTGAACAGGAACGCCTCGGGCGCCAGGCCCAGGCCCAGGCCGAAGCCCAGGCGTTCGCGCGGATTCGCACCGGCCAGACCGGCCGTGTACAGCAGACCCTGGAGATCGAACGGGCGAGCATTTCCAGGCTGTTGGCGCGGCGTTTGTTCTTCAGTGTTGACTGACTGCCAAGGTGGGCTCGCTCGCGCCTGCGGCGGATGAGCGAGCCCAACCGGTAACAGGTTATGCAATACTCTGCGCCGTTTTACCCTGGGAAGGCCGGTCTAGAGGCCTGGTACTTCCCCCGCCCAAGGACTTTTTTACGGGGCATATCGCCAAATTTGTGTGTTTATAGAGTGAAATATCCTACCGCTTGCTTTTTATACTGACGCCCCGCTGACCTGGCCGCCTACGCCCGCCAGGCGGGTTTGCCCACGAGGCAGACCCGGTCAAGCCGGTGCATCGGCCTACACGCTGCTGCACCACAGGCTCGGTGGCTTAATCCAATAACAAAATGAGGTTGTATCCCTATGCCTGTCGGCAAACCACTGCCCCCTGGCGAGACCGCTCAAGGCGGACCGCTCAAACGCGAACTCGGTGAACGGCATATTCGCCTGATGGCGCTTGGCGCCTGCATCGGTGTGGGCCTGTTCCTGGGTTCGGCCAAGGCGATTGAAATGGCCGGCCCGGCGATCATGCTCTCGTACATCATCGGTGGCCTGGCCATTCTGGTGATCATGCGCGCCCTCGGTGAAATGGCGGTACACAACCCCGTGGCCGGTTCGTTCAGCCGCTATGCCCAGGATTACCTCGGGCCGTTGGCGGGTTTTCTCACCGGCTGGAACTACTGGTTCCTGTGGCTGGTGACCTGCGTCGCGGAAATCACCGCCGTAGCGGTGTACATGGGCGTCTGGTTCCCCGACACGCCGCGTTGGATCTGGGCCCTGGCGGCACTGATCAGCATGGGCACCATCAACCTGATCGCGGTAAAGGCTTTCGGTGAGTTCGAATTCTGGTTTGCACTGATCAAGATCGTCACCATCATTGCCATGGTCATCGGCGGCGTCGGCATCATTGCCTTCGGCTTCGGCAATGACGGCGTTGCACTGGGCATTTCCAACCTGTGGGCCCATGGCGGCTTCATGCCCAATGGCGTGCAGGGCGTGCTGATGTCATTGCAGATGGTGATGTTCGCCTACCTGGGCGTCGAGATGATCGGCCTCACCGCCGGTGAGGCGCGCAACCCGCAGAAGACCATCCCCAGCGCCATTGGCTCGGTGTTCTGGCGCATCCTGTTGTTCTACGTCGGCGCGTTGTTCGTGATCCTGTCGATCTACCCGTGGAATGAAATCGGCACCCAGGGCAGTCCGTTCGTGATGACCTTCGAGCGCCTTGGCATCAAGACTGCTGCCGGCATCATCAACTTCGTGGTGATCACCGCCGCGCTGTCCTCCTGCAACGGCGGTATCTTCAGCACCGGGCGCATGCTCTATAGCCTGGCGCAGAACGGCCAGGCGCCAGCTACCTTTGGCCAGACCTCCAGCAATGGCGTGCCGCGCAAGGCGCTGCTGTTGTCAATCTTTGCCTTGCTGCTCGGCGTATTGCTCAACTATCTGGTACCGGACCAGGTGTTCGTCTGGGTGACCTCCATCGCCACCTTCGGCGCGATCTGGACCTGGCTGATGATCCTGCTGGCGCAGCTCAAGTTCCGCAAAGGTTTGAGCCCTGCCGAGCAGGCAGGCCTCAAGTACCGCATGTGGCTGTACCCGGTCAGCTCCTACCTGGCGCTGGCGTTCCTGGTACTGGTGGTGGGCCTGATGGCGTACTTCCCGGACACCCGCGTGGCCTTGTATGTGGGGCCTGCGTTCCTGGTATTGCTGACTGTGCTTTACCATGTGTTCAAATTGCAGCCAACGGCTACCCATAGCACTGCAACGCGCTCGGTTTAACCTGTTGCAACGGCCTGCCGCAGCAGGCGGGCCGTTTTCCTTCAGGGCCGGGTGATTGAGGCCCGTATGGCTTGCGTCAGTTGTCGCAGCAGCGAGGCCAACTCCTCCTTTTCATCGTCGATGATTGCCTGGCGCCGGTCCAGGTAGGCGTCCGAGCGTCTGTCCAATTCCTCCCGATTAAGCCTTTCGATTTTGTGGCGCGTGGTGTCCCGAATGGCCGTGAATGGCTCTGGCAGGTGGCGCGTCATGAACTCGATCCAGAAGGGTTCGGTCATCAGCGCTTCGTACGCGGCGTCGGTGTTCTTGAGCGCTTGCAGCCGCTGGCGAGCGCGGGTGACGTCTGCGGCGCTGACCCAGCTGTCGACCGAGTACAGCATTTCCTCGCGACCTACCGGCAGGCTGAACTCCTGAGCCAGCGCTATGCGCAAGTAAAGCTTGATTTCAACGTCGTCCGGGTTTTTGTCAGCGGCACGCAGCGCCAGAATATGTTCCTCGGCGAATTGGTCCAGTTCACGCAGGAAAAATACGCTGATGCTCAGTTCCATCAGTTCGCGGCTGGCTTGCAGAGTGGCGGGTTGCACCTTGGCCTGGTGACGCCGGTGCGCGATTTCCATATCAATGAAGGTCAACAGCGCACCGTCGCCGCAGGTGCCTGCCAGGTAGGTGTTGAGGAAGATTTCATTGCGCAATTCAGTGGAGTCGCCCATGGCCTCCATCAGTTTCCAGACGCGTTTGGTCAATGCTGGGCGCAAATGCGTATTGCGATAGGCATAAGCGCTGGTCAAATCCCGGAACACCCGAAAGGCGTCATCGGGCCTGGGCTCTTCGATCTGCAGCAGTTGGTCCCAGAGGGTGCGGCGTTGTGCGTGTTCAGCCTGCGGTATGCCGCTCAACCAATCGGAACAATCTGCCGGGAGCAGTTGATGGACAATTCCGGGTAGTGGCCCACCGGCGGTGTTCCCGGTGCGCAGGCGGTATTCACCTATCAATGCCAGGGACTCGGCATTCAGCGGGTTGTCATGCAAATTGATATTGCGGCTGGAGCGGACCCTTCGATCGGATTGGAACAGCGTCGGCGGCAACGTCGTCAGTTGATTCTCCTGGAGCAGCAGTTGGGTCAGCAGAGGCCTGCTTTCAGCCCCGGCGGGCCATTGATCGAGCTGGGTGTTACGCAGGTTGAGGATTCGTAAACGCTCCATGGCGCTGACGTCCGGAGCCAGGCGCAACGGGTTGTCGTTCAGGTTCAACTCCTGCAACGCCGTCATTTGCCCCAAGCGTTGGCGAGCCTCCTCGGTCAAGGTGATGTTGTTGCCACCCAGGTTCAGAATTTGCAGCTGGCGCATCTGGGTGATTTCGACGGGCAACTCGTTGAGCAGGCAATCGATATTCAGCGTACGCAGATTGGAAAAGCGACTCAGAAAGGCGTTGCCGGTGGGCGGGAAAGCATTGCCCGAGATGTTCAGGTATTCAATGTGTTCAAAGCCCCGTGTTCCCAGGATGAAGTCGGCGTCGGGCAGGTTGTTGTCATCCAGACGCAGGATCATACAGTGGGTATCGAACTGGCCGTGGATATGGCCGCGCCAGGTTTCCCGGCGCCAGGCCCGACGAATGTGCTGGGCCAGGTGGCGCCGCCGGCCCATGTTCAGCCCCAAGGGGTCGGTGGCAGAGTCGTCAATGGGCTGCGGGGTTTCTGCCCACCGAGTCAAACCGTAATCCAGGCTGGCGTATTCGACTCTGCGCCGTTCCAGTTCCAGCAGCAGGGCGGGTTGTGACAGGCCCAGTGAGTCGATCAGATCACCGGCGTGCATCGCATTGAGGCTGGGGTAGAGCGCCTGGACTTTGCTGATCAGGTCTGGCGACCGAAGGGGGCGGGCGGGCCACAGGTTTTGCAGCCAAAGCGGGTACACCACGAACGAGCTGTTTACCTGCATGGGCGGCTGCAGCCATGGCGGAATATGGGGCAGGTCGAGCAACCGTTTGATCGACACACGCTGGTTGAGCGCCAGGTCGACGATACGCGCCTGCAGCGCCGTTGGGTCCAGCCGGTCAGCCACGCCCAAGGCCTCGCATTCGCGTGTCGACAGCAGCAGGATAATCGCGCTCAACAGGTCACAGGTACTGTCTGCCGGATCGTTGAGTGAACGGCCTTGTGCGTCGAGCGCACGGTAACGCCCACCCTCCCGAATAAGTGAGCGGCGATCGGTGCCGTTCAGATTACCGCCGCTCTCGAGCAGGCGCCCCGGGTCGCGTTCAGAGTGAACATCCAGGCGCAATTGTGCAGGCCAGCCCGGAAGGGTTTTGAGCAAGTGCAAGATGATGGAGTCGCTGTCGGGGTTCATCAGGGTGGTCAGGTACAGGCCTTCATACGCACGGTTGAGGCGCAGGTCGTTGGCGGTCAGCCGGGCTTGTTCGGCCAGGCGCAGGCCGACCTGATCCTTGTCTTGGAGCTGGCGCTGTTCTTTGAGCGTGGCCTGGCCGAGGATGGCCCTGACGGCACTGACGGGCAGATGGGGATGTTGAGCTTTCAGGCGCGTCTCCAGAAGTGTGCCGGGCTGTTCGCTTTGCGTGTAAAACTGCTCGAACAACTGGGCCCGTTCCTGGTAGGCGTACTCGGCGATTTTCTTTGCCAACTTGAACTGGCGTTCTTGCACGGTGCCTGGCAGTTCCCCCAGCAGTGCCTGGACCAGGGTGTCATTGAGTGCCGCATCGTGCAGCGGCGTCGGCCCTCGGGCGTCGGCTTCTGAAATCAAGATCTTCTCTATGGGGTTTTTGACCCTGGCCGGGTATTGCGCCAGTACTTGGCGTTGTCTGCCCACCACTTGCAACACATGGGTCTCAGGCCAGCCCGGCAGCAGGCTCAGCAACATCAATTGCAGGGTCGGGCGGGCGTTGTGGCGGGCTGACGCCGTGCGCATGGCCTCGATGAAGTGCAGGATTTGCCGCTCGATAGCCACCCGCTTACGGGTATCGGCAAGCAGCGGCGGTGGCGGCAGGCCGGCGCTGTGCACTTCACGCAGGGCCCGAGCCGGGGTATCGGTGATGGCGAGGATGCGTGCCGAGGTTGGCCGGTCGATGTGGAGCTCTTGCGGGCCCAGGCGATAGAGCAATGCATGGTCATCCCAGCTAAGCGGGTCTTCGCTGGCCAAGCGCCAGGCGCCGTGGCCATTGTGTTCGAGCCGTGGTGTATCGACGCCGACTTTCTGCGGATGCTTGAGCCGCCACTTGAGCACTTGTTGATCGAATGTGATCGGATACAGCGAGCCGTAGAGGGCAATCAACTGCTGGTCTCGCCATTGATAGATGCCCTCGGCGTTGGCCTGCACGTGCGCCGGCAGCAGCACATTCTGTTCGTACTGCCCCAGAGAACCGTTGAGCAGGCTGACACCTTCGGGGCCGCGCCGTTCGCTCATCAGGTCGCCCAGGGTTTTGCGCAGGCCCTTGGCATCGGTGTCGGCGGTCATGCCCAATTGGGTGCGTTCGTGAGGTTGCAGCACCGAGGCAATGGCCAGGTAAAAACTGTCGGTGGTGGGCGATACAGGAATGGTGCCGCCGTTGCGCATGTCATACGCTTCGTAGCGGCCTTCGCCGTAATGGCGCAGTTCAACCGTGGTGTCATCGGGCCCCGTCGAGACATAGGGCCGGGTGATAACGCCATCGACGACCTCGGTCACCACGAAAGCGCGGTTGAGCCGCGTGCGTAGCAGGCTGGATGCAAACTCCCGGGCCCACTGGTCGTTGTCTGGATTGAACGGGCGCGAATGGTACAGGCCGTCGATGGCGGCATCGAGACGCAACGCGATGCGGTGTTGTTCCAGCCCTTGATGGACTGTGGGTGGCAGGGTGGCGTCCTGTAAAAAGCGTGCTTGCTGCTCTGAGGTCAGTGGGTGTTGCTTAAGCAGTTGTGCCAGGTTGGCTGGCGTGAGCGGGGGATAGCGTTCGTGCAGTTTTCGCAGCAATGGCGTGATCGCTACCAGCGGTTGAGCCACCCTGGTGGGTACAAGCGAACGGGCCGGATGGTCCCCAGGCATCTCGTGGCGGGCGTAACCGGCGAAACGAGTCATGGCGTTGAACAGGTCGGCACGTCGGGCCTGGGCCAGGGCGCTGATTTGCAGGCGCAAGCGGGCGATACGCTGGGTATTGTTGAGCAGCGGGCTACCGGCCTTGCCCAATACGGAACCGGCGGGTTGCTGACGCAGGATCAGCTCAAACAGTGCCTGCCTCGTCGTTTCGCTGTCAGCAGGATCATCAAGCCCCGCGTAGCGGCCATCGTCGCGCCGCTTGATATTAATGGCCGTGGTCGTCTGCTCACTGGCGCTGTAGGTTTCGCTCAGATTGCCTTGGCCGTCATACACATTGATTGCCGCGCCCGCCGGCCACTCCGGTAATTGAGTCAGCAGGCACAGCACGGCACCGTCGGCGTGGGGCGGCATGTGGCCGCGTCGATGAAAGGTGTGGATGAGTTGTTCGATCACACGGTCGGCCTGCAGTCGACGCACCCCTTCGGTAAGGTTGACCGGCGTCGGCTGGCCTGCCCAGATAGCATCCAGGGTACTGCGGCTGGTGGCCGTGCTGCGCAGCAGGTTTTCCATGGACTCAATGGGCACGGCGGCAGCGCCATTGGGCAGCATGCGTTCGGCCAATTGCACGTTGGACAGGGTGTGTGCGTTTTGCAGGTCCAGCGTCCAGGCGTCCAGGTGCGGGGCGAACACAATCGGTGGGGCAAAGCCGCCCTGGTGGTCGTTCTTGAGCACAAAGCGCATCAGGCGGTTGTCGTAGCCCACCTCCACCACGTGTTTTTGCTCGGCCGCTTGAAGCCACACGTACTGTTTGCCCCTGAGCGAATAGATCCCCTGGGCATTGGCTATCTGGCCGTTGAGCAGGTGCTGGTCGAGGATCGCGTAGGGGCTGATGTCGAGTTTCCACAGCGCAGGGCTGCCATCGTTGCGCGTGACTTTGCGCGGGTTGCCCAGTTGCTGGAGCAACTGGTTCATGCGGCGACGATGTACTCGGCCGGCGGTAGAGATCAGCAGGCCGCTGATTGCCAGGTCGGCGACGTCACCTATCGCGGCGGCAAAGGTACTGGCCTCGCCCTTGAGCGCTTCGTTGACGCCCTGCGTGACGCTGTGGGCCAGGCTGCCGAATACCGCCACTTGCATGACCCTGTTCAAGCCGGTGACGCCGCCCGGTACAGGCGTCAGCAACAATTCCAGGACTTCGGCGGCAATCGCGGCGGCGCCATCGATGACGGCTTGCACGTCGCGGTCCGTACGGGTATTGGCCAATGTGGCCAGGTTGGACTGCAATTGTTGCACCATCGAGGCGGTCAAGGTGTCGACCACTGAAACGGGACGCGGGCTCTTGGGCACGGGTGTGAAGCGCAGGTCAGCCAGCGTGTGCTCGGGGAACAGGTAGTGCAGGCTGTCGTACAGAAAAGCGGCAGCGGCAGACAAACCCTCGGGGCGCTCTTGCGCGTACAACAGGCGTTTGAACTCGTTGAGTTCGGTGATCGGCAACTGGCGAGAAAACCAGCCCAGGTCGTGTTTGCGATGGCTTTCTTTGAGTTGCGCCAGAAATTGGGCATGGGCGCTGCGTGCATCGGGATGGAAACGCAGCGCGCCACCGGGGCGGAAAGGGAAGTAGGAGACTACTCCAAGGCTGGCGACCGGAATCAGCAGCAGCGGCAATGGAACAGCGCTGGCGGGCGGCGTGAGGGTGACCTGCAGAAACACACCTGACGGTTTGCTCAGCGCCAATTGCTCAATGTGCTGGACCGTTTCATCCTTGTCGATGGCCTCGATCAACGTGTTGTAAAGCCCAAGGGTCAGGCCAGAGCTGCGGCGATTGCGATAGGCTTCTAGGGCCTCGAAGCGCAGGCAGGCGCGTGCACTGGTGCGCAACAGGGCATGCAGGTTGCCGTCCGGGCGCAACTGCGCATTGAGGGTTGCTTGCAGCGCGCCGCCCAGGTCCAGCTCGCGGGTGATCGCGATAAACGACTCCACCGTCAGCGACTTGTCGTGGCTGCCGGACAGGTAGGAAGCGTCGACGAATGTGTGGCCGGAAGCCTGGCGCGTCTGGGTGGCGAAACTGAAGTTCAGGCATGCGGCTTCCCACAATGACATCGTCGACAGGTGCGGCCGGTATTTCCATTCGTCATACGCCCTGCGAAAGCGCTTGGGGTTCAGGCCGTTGACCGTGCTGGCACGGGGCTCCCACGGGAGGGGCGGCGAGACCGGTTCCAGATAGCGTGTGTGCAGGTAGATTTTTTCTGGATCCTGGCCGCCGACCTTCGCCCTCAGGCGTGCCAGGCCCTGCGCCTTGAAGGTGCTGATCAGGGTGTTGTTGGCGGCTTCCACCGCCATGAGTGCGCGATGTGCCTCGCGCTGCAGCTTCACATACTCACGTTGTTGGGTGG
Source organism: Pseudomonas sp. CFSAN084952 (assembly GCF_009648855.1). Classification (NCBI taxonomy): domain Bacteria; kingdom Pseudomonadati; phylum Pseudomonadota; class Gammaproteobacteria; order Pseudomonadales; family Pseudomonadaceae; genus Pseudomonas; species Pseudomonas sp. CFSAN084952. The sequence continues at coordinate 502,371 of NZ_CP045767.1, forward strand.
GCGTGAGGCTGGCCAGGGTTTGGGCGACGGTGTCGCGGATCATTGCCAGGGCTTGTTGCCGGTTCCAGGACTCGCTGTCTTGCAAGGTCCCGGATAAACCGTTGAGCAGTAACTGGGTGGGCATGGCGCCATTTCCTTTCACGGTGAGGTGGAAGGGCAATGGAACCATCCCGCTGATGGGCGCCGTGGCTAACTATGTAGCGATGCGGCGCGGGCGGCGGCGCGTTGGTTCAGTTGCTTGTTCACGTCCAGCCACCCCGCGAGTGCCGCCATCAGCGCCGCCCCTGCCAGGGCCGTGGTCAGCTTGATCGCCAGGGAGTCGCCGGCCATGGCATTGAGCATATCGGCCAACGGTGCCAACACCACCCCCAGGCAAAACACTTCCAGTGAATAACGCCCCATCCGCGCCAGTTGTCGGGCCAGCCACTGTTGCGTCCAGCCGACATCGGGAAGGAGTTTGGCGGTGACGTAGGCCAAGGCCAGGAAGTGCAGCAGGCGCACGGGGGACAGGTCAGTCTTGCTGATGGGGTACAGCCATTCGCCAATCGCCCTCGGCATCCAGGCGTCGTGCACCTCGGGCCAGCGCCACGACAAGGTGATCACGCAGGTCACCAACACGTAGACCGCAGCGGCCACCAATAGCGGTTGGCGCAGCAGCGGGCGTGCATCGACCGGGCCTGGCGAACGCAAGGCCGACGCACCGCCGAGGATAAACAGGCATTGCCAGGTGACAGGGTTGAAGTACCACACGCCGCCGTTGCTGGCCGGCAGGTTCCAGCCTTGCCAAGGCGCCAGCAGATACACCGCTAACGATATCGCCACCATCAGCGTGGGCGCTCGCACCAGCAGCGGCAGGGTAATGGGCAGGCTCATCATCAGCGCGATATACAGCGGCAATGGGTCGGTCAGGTTGGGTTTGAAGCGCAGCAACAGCTCATCGAGCAGGGCCTGCTGGGTGTGAGTGAGGAAATACTCGAGGCCCATCTCCTGCACCAGATCGCGGGTTTCGATATGGCTGTTGGCAAAAATCACGATGCCCATCAACAACGCCAACAGGAAAATATGCACCACGTAAAGCGTCCATACCCGGCGCAGGACCTTCACGCAGGCAAACACGTAGCCGTCGCGCAGCAGGATCTTGCCGTAGGCCAGCACCGCCGCGTAGCCGGCCAGGAACACGAAGATTTCGGCGGCGTCACTGAAGCCGAAATTCTGCACGGTGACATTGGCCAGGGGGTTGTGAGGCACGTGATCCCAGAAAATGAAGATCAACGCCAGGCCCCGAAAAAAATCGATGCGCGGGTCGCGTCCGTTCAGCATGGCAGCGGGCTCTTGAACAAGTAGTTGATTGACGATAGGTGAGCGTGGGCGTCGCCGCACGTAGGGCGGGCGCAGGTTGGCGGTATTTGTAAGCAATTGCAAAGGCTGGGTATTACTGAATGTCTCTAGAGATCAATGATCACCAGGGTGCCCTGGCTGCCTATGAGCACACCGTGGGCAGTGCCGGCTTCCACGAGGTACATCTGGCCGGCGTCCACCCTGATGGCTTGATCACCGATGCGCAGGTGCAAGTACCCGCTGATCACCAACAACCCTTCGTTGTAGTCGTGGGTCTCTTCCTCGTACGCCTGTTCATCCATGCGCAGTACTTTGATCCGCGCCGGGCCAACCCGGCCCAGACGTGTGGATGTCCAACTGCCGGGCAGTTGCGCGGCGATAGCGACGAAGTCCAATAACGGCATGTGAATCTCCTTGTTTCAACGATGCCGTCGGTGGTCCGGTTCAGCAGGCGGCGGGTCTTGTCAGAAAGCGTCCATCAACAAGACCCGGCATGGCTTGGCTTGATGCTCATTGATCTGGGGCACCAACCGGGTGAAGTGCTCGGTCTGGCAGTGCGCATCCAGCGCCGCTTGATCCGGCCATTGCTCGATAAAAATGAAGTGCCCGGGGTCTTTTTGATCGACAAACAAGTCGTAGGCAATGCACAGCGGTTCCTGGCGGGTTTTTTCCACCAGTTCGGCGTACCAGGGGCGCACGGTTTCCACATGTTCGGGCTTGATAAAGTCTTCGGCGATGACTTTCAACATGCTAGGTGTCCTTTAGGCTGCAGCAATTTCATGCGGCTCAAAACTGTCCGCCCGCGCCATCTGCCACATCCGCGAATAAAACTCGCCGTTCACTTCCCCGGTGAGCAATTCCCCAGGCTTCAGGAATACATGCAACTGCGAAAACAGTTTGATCTCGGTCGCCGACATGCGTCGCACCAAGTGCTTGGCCGACAACTGCGACGGGTGATCGAGCCCGGCGGCGGCGAGCATTTCGGCCAAAGCGTGCAGCGTGTTGCGGTGGAAGTTGAATACCCGCTGGGCCTTGTCCGGCACCACCAAGGCACGTTGACGCAGTGGGTCTTGCGTCGCCACGCCGGTCGGGCATTTGTTGGTGTGGCATGACTGCGACTGAATGCAGCCAATGGCGAACATGAAACCACGCGCCGAGTTGGCCCAGTCGGCGCCGATGGCCAGGACGCTGGCGATGTCGAACGCACTGACAATCTTGCCGCTGGCACCCAGCTTGATCTTGTCGCGCAGGTTCAGGCCCACCAGGGTGTTGTGCACGAACAGCAAGCCTTCACGCAGTGGCACGCCAATATGGTCGGTGAACTCCACGGGGGCGGCGCCGGTGCCCCCTTCCTTGCCGTCCACCACGATAAAATCCGGAAGGATGCCGGTTTCGAGCATGGCCTTGGCGATGCCCATGAATTCCCACGGATGGCCCAGGCAGAACTTGAAGCCCACCGGTTTGCCGCCGGACAGTTCGCGCAATTGGGCGATGAATTGCATCAGCTCGATGGGCGTGGAGAACGCACTGTGGCGTGACGGTGATATGCAGTCTTCGCCCATCATGATGCCGCGCGTATCGGCGATTTCCTGGGTGACCTTGTGCTTGGGCAGGATCCCGCCATGGCCGGGCTTGGCACCTTGGCTCATCTTGATTTCGATCATGCGCACTTGCGGGTTCTGGGCCTGCACGGCGAAGCGTTCGGGGTCGAAACGGCCGTCGCTGGTGCGGCAGCCGAAGTAACCGCTGCCCAGTTCCCAGGTCAGGTCGCCGCCGTTTTCTCGGTGATAGGGGCTGATGCTGCCTTCGCCGGTGTCATGGGCAAAGTTGCCGAGCTTGGCGCCGTGGTTGAGTGCCCGGATCGCGTTGGCGCTCAATGAGCCGAAACTCATGGCCGAGATATTGAACACCGACGCCGAGTATGGCTGTGCACACTGCGGGCCGCCGACCATCACGCGAAAGCTGCTGGGGTCGCTCAGTGGCGCAGGGCGCATGGAGTGGCCGATAAATTCAAAGCCTGACTGGTACACGTCAATCAGGGTGCCGAAGGGTTTGTCCGCCGTTTCGTTCTTGGCGCGCGAATACACCAGCGAGCGCTGGGCGCGGGAGAAGGGCAGGGCGTCGCTGTCGGACTCCAGCAGGTACTGGCGGATTTCCGGGCGGATGGTTTCTACCAGGTAACGGATATTGCCCAGGATCGGATAGTTACGGCGCACCGCATGGGGGCTTTGCAGCAGGTCGACAATGCCGATCAGGCTGAGTACGCCGGTGACCAGCGTGATCGGCCACAGCCATTCATGTTCGATAAAGGGGAGGCTGGCGAGGGTGAAAATGACGCACACAGCAAAGAAGGCGTAGCGGCTTAACAAGGACAGGCTCATACGGTTTCCTTGGGTTCGGACTCTTCAGGTCGATCCGCCATTCTGCGCCTGTCAGGAAACCATAGACAACCTGTGGGAATATTCAGTTTGGCAACGCGGGTGGGACAGACTGGCCTGGGATAGACATCTGTCGGCGCTTGATTCGGTTCAACCCTTGTCAGCATTGATAGTTTCGGGCGGCTCTCAGCATCGGCTTACTAGACGCAACAAGCCTAACCTTATTGCAAAAGGTTCTCGTTTGGATGCTTGATGTTGTGTTACTGTATAACAAATCAACCGCACCCAGACGCCCCGGAGGCCTCATGAAAGCTGGTATCCACCCCGACTACCGCACCGTGCTGTTCCACGACACTGCCGCCGACGTGTTCTTCCTCATCGGTTCCACCGCCGACAGTGATCGCACCCATAAGCACAGCGACGGCAACACCTATCCCTACATCCCGCTGGACGTCTCCAGCGCCTCGCACCCGGTCTACACCGGTCAGCAGCGTAAGACCCAGGCCGAAGGCCGGATTGCCGGGTTCAACAAGCGTTTTGCATCGTTTGGGTCGAGCCCGAAAAAAGCTGACGCATGAGCATGATTCGGCGGCGTGCCCTACGCCGCCGTCTGCCGAATCGGCAGTACTACCCGAAACTTCGTACCCTTGCCTACCTCACTGCTGACGCTGATATCGCCACGGTGTTTCTTGACGATCCCGTAGGACAACGACAACCCCAACCCCGTCCCTTCGCCCACCGGCTTGGTGGTGAAGAACGGGTCGAAAATCTTCTGCACGGTGTCGGGGGCAATCCCACAGCCGTTGTCTGCGACTTCCAGCCACACGTTTTCGCCTTCCACTCCGTTGCTGATGGTAATGGTGCCGCGCTCAGGGCCCATGGCTTGTGCGGCGTTGATCACCAGGTTCATCACCACCTGGTTGAGTTGGGAGGCCAGGCATTCGATTTCCGGCAGCGGCGTGTAGTGCTTGACCACATCGGCCTTGTACTTGAGTTCGCTGGCGACGATGTTCAGCGTCGAATCGATGCCTTGCTGCAGGTTGGCGAATTGCCAGGTCTGGTCGTTATCCACCCGTGAGAAGTTCTTCAGGTCCTTGACGATCTGCACCACACGGCCGATGCCGTCCTTGGATTCGCGGATCAGGATCGGAATGTCGTCCTTGAGAAAATCCAGGTCCAGCTCGTTGCGCAATGCCGTGAGCGGTTCGCGATGTTCTGGCGCCCCGATGTGCGCTTCGCTGCGCTGGTAGGCATCGAGCATCTGTTGCAGCTGCTTGAAGTAGCTGTCGAGGGTGCTGAGGTTGGAGGAAATAAAGCCCACCGGGTTGTTGATCTCATGGGCGACACCGGCTGCGAGTTGCCCCAGTGAGGCGAGTTTTTCCGACTGCACCAGTTGGCTTTCCAGGAGCTTGCGCTCTTCAATTTCCAGTTGCAGCGCTTGGGTGCGTTCTTCCACCAACCGCTCCAGCTGCGAGGTTTGCAGGGAAGCGCGGCGCGCCATGTCCCATTTGTTGGCCAGGGTGTTGGCCATTTGCTGGACTTCAATGTTGTCGAACGGCTTTTTCAGGATCAGCAGGCGGTCGTGGGCGTGCAGGCGAAACAACAGGTCATCCCAGGAATAGTCCGAGTAGGCGGTACACACCACCACTTGCAGGTCGGGGGCGACTTTCCACAGTTCTTCAATGGTCTTGGCGCCGTCCCAACCCTGGGGCATCCGCATGTCAACGAAGGCCAAGGCATAGGGGCGCTCTTGCGCCATGGCGCTGGTCAGCAAGCCCAGGCCTTCTTCGCCGCCATACGCGCCGTGCAGTTCGAATGCCTGGGCTTGAGGTTTGGCCGCGTCGCCAAACAGTGCCGACTCCATCTCATCCAGCGCTTCGGTTGAGGCTTCGTGGGGCATCAGGATCTTGCGAAAATCCTCATGGATGGACGGTGTGTCATCGATCAGCAGGATGCGCCGGTTGGGAGGTTGGGTCATGAGCTGCTTCCGGCAAGGGTCAAGGGGATGGTCAAGGTGAAGACGGCGCCAAGGCCCGGCCCGTCGCTGTGGGCGCTGAGCTGGCCGTTCATTTCCACGGCGGCCAGGGCGCAGCTGTGCAGGCCGAAGCCGTGGCCTTCCTTGCGGGTGGTAAAACCGTGGGTGAAGATGCGTGCCATGTTCTCGGGCGGTATGCCTTCGCCGTCGTCCTTCACACTGATCTTCAGGGTCTCATCGCCTACCGATTCCACCGCCAGGGTGATTTGCCGTGGCCGCTCAGACAGTTTGTCCATGGCGTATTTGGCATTGCTGATCAGGTTGACCATGATCAGCAGTAACCGGTGCTTGTCCGCCAAGATCTCCGGCACCGGGGCGTACGCCTTCACAACAGTGACATGGTGACGGCTCAGCGCGCCGGCGTTCATGCGCAGGGCGTCATCCATCAAGGCGCTGATATTGACCGGCTCCAGCAAGGTAGACGCACCCGCATAGGATTGCTGGGTCGAGACGATGTCCTTGATGTGGTCCACGCTTTTGCTCAACTGCGCCAGCTCATCGCTCATGCCTTGCTGTTCGATGGCAATCGCTTCGACCAACTGGTTCAGATAGCCCGGCAGCAACTTGCCCTTTTCATCCTCGGTAAGGAAGGTACCCAGGTCGCCTTGGTGAGCGTTGATCAGTTGCATGGCCTTGCCCAGGCCGAGGGCCTTGCTGCTGCGCAACTTGCGGCTGACCAGGTCGGCGGAGATGTTCACACTGTTGAGCACGTTACCGACGTTGTGCAGCACGTTGGTGGCGATCTCCGCCATGCCGGCCTGGCGGGCGCTGTCCATCAGCTCGCTCTGGGCATCCTTGAGCTGTTGCGTGCGCCGCTCCACCCGTTGCTCCAGGGTTTCGTTGGCGGCCTGCAACGCGCGGTTGACGCGGTTGATCTCGGCGAAGCTGCGCAGCAGGCGCACCGCCAGATAAAGCAGTAACACCACCAGCAAGGTCGAGAAGATCAGCAGGTAGCGATGGTACTGATGATCGATGAGGTCAGTGGCCTGCTGGTCCTGATTGAGGTGAGTGGTCAGGTCATCGAGGTGTTCGGCCACCGGTACGGCGGCAATCCGCTCGAGCAGGCTGTTGACCAGTGGCTGTTCGCGCAGGATCAGCGAAATATGATTGCTGAGAATCTCCACCGGTGCCTGGAACTCGCTGGGCAGGCTCTGTTGGTTGATGGCCAGCTTGCCCAGGCCCACCAGGATATCGGCGGCACGTTCGTCGCTGGTGACCTGGGCGAACTCCAGGCTGCTGAGCAGCAGGTCGTAAGTGTCGGTGGCCACGCTTTGCAGTTGCAGGCGGCCTTCGTCGGTCATGCTGTTGAATTGGGCCTGGATGTCGTCTTCGGCCGTCGGCAAAAAAGCCAATGAGTTACGCAGCACTGCGTTGTGGGATTTGAACTGGTCGACGAGCCGGGCTTTTTCCTCGATGGCCGTCAGGTACGCCGCATGGCTGGCTTGCCAACCGGGCAGGTCGGCAGCGCTGTGGTAGGTGTCGCGGCTCTCCAGTTCAGCGCCGATGCGGGTCATTTCGGTCAGCGGTGTGACCAGTGGGTCGTAGTTGTGGGTGATCGCGATGCGGGCCTTGAGTACTTCGCTGTCCCACTGGGCATTGAGCTGCTGGAGTTGGCGGATCAAGTCGCGCGACTGGGTATAAGTGGCTGTCTGGTCGCGTGAAGACTTGAAGTACAAAAACACCAGGGTGGAGGCCAGGAGCAGGGTGATGAGGCCTAGCAGGATCTGACTGGTGCGTCGGCGTGACAAGGGTCTCATAACGGTTTGCCCGCCCATTCACCGGTCAGGGTCTTGAGAAACTGGATAATCAGGTCCTTGTCTTCCTGGGACGGGTTGCGCCCCAACTGGTACTTGAACATTACGTCAACCGCCTCTTCAAGGGTCTTGGCCGAGGCGTCGTGGAAGTACGGCGCCGTGACGGCCACATTGCGCAGGCTGGGCACCTTGAACACATGGCGGTCCTCTTCATCCTGGGTCAGCAGGTAGCGCCCCAGGTCTGATTCCAGCGGGTTGCCGCGGGCCTTGAAGTAGTCGCCCATCACGCCGAACTTCTGGAACATATTGCCGCCAATGTTCACGCCCTGGTGACAGGCGATGCAGCCGTAATCCTTGAAGCGTTGGTAGCCGTATTTTTCCTGGCGGGTCAGGATATCGGTGTTGCCCAGCACGTATTGGTCAAACCGCGAGTTGGGTGTCAGCAGCGTGCGCTCGTAGGTGGCCAGGGCATTTTGCACATTGGAAGCGGTGACGCCATCGGGATAGGCCTGTTTGAACGCGTTCTGGTAGGCGGGCAGGGCAGACAGGTTGCGCACCACGGTATTCCAGTCGCTGCCCATTTCCACCGGGCTGATCACCACCTGCTCGACCTGGGCCTGCAACGTGTCCACCCGACCGTTCCAGAACTGCTTGAAGTTCAGGCTGGCGTTGAACACGGACGGGGTGTTGATCTGCACCGGTTTGCCGTCAAAGCCAATGGAGAATGGCTTGTTGTCGGCGCCGCCGCTGGTCAGTTGGTGACAGCTCGCGCAGGACAAGGTGTTGTTGACCGACAAACGCGGCTCGTTGAACAGTTGGCGACCCAATTCAACCTTGGCAGGGTCCAGTACTGGAACCGCCGGCAAGGGCTTGAGTGCTTCGTCCAGCGGCGCGGCTGACAGCGATGCGGTGCCCAGGCATAACGCGAACATCAGGCCGGAACGGTGGTTTACGACATTGCTCAAGCGAGCACTCCTTGCAGGCCCAGGGCTATTGATTTTATTGATCCGGCATCAGTGTCGCGCTATCCGTTTGCAGCAACTGCACGAAATCTTTCGAAGGCAGCGCCTTGCTGAACAGAAAACCCTGGCCCTCCTCACACTGCTGGGCTTTGAGGAAATTCAGTTGGTCGACGGTTTCCACGCCTTCGGCAATGATGTTCAGTTCCAGGCTCTTGCCCATGCCGATGATAGCGCTGATCAGTTGTTCGTCCTGGCTATTGATGCGCAGGCCGCGCACGAAGGATTGATCGATCTTCAGCACGTCGATGGGAAAGCGCCGCAGGTAGCTGAGGCTGGAGTAGCCAGTGCCGAAATCGTCCAGGGCCAGGCGGATGCCCATGGCCTTGATCTTTTGCAGGGTTTCCACGGTTTCGTCGACGTTCTGCATCAGCACGCTTTCGGTGATTTCCAGTTCCAGTTGGGTGGGCGGCAGGCCGGTGTCCTTGAGGATGGCGGCCAGGTTGTCGACGAAGTCCCGTTGGCGAAAGTCGATCGCCGAGATGTTCACCGACATGCGCAGGGGCGCCAGGCCCATCTCGCGCCAGGCTTGGGCCTGTGTACAGGCTTGGCGCAGTACCCACTGAGTCAGGCGTACGATCAGGCCGCTGTCTTCGGCGACCGGAATGAACTCCGCCGGGCTGACCCAACCCGACTGCGGTCGAAACCAGCGTGTCAGCGCTTCCGCACCGACGATGCGCCCGGTCTCCAGCGCCAGCTTGGGCTGGTAATGCAGCACAAACTCATCGCGGTCCAGCGCCTGGCGGATCGCGCTTTCCAGGTTTTGCTGGTGCTGGGCGCGCAGGTTCATGTCTTCGGTGTAAAAGCTGAGATCCCCCGGGCCGCGTTCTTTGCTGGTGCGCATCGCGGTTTCAGCGTGCTTGAGCAAACCCACGGCATTGTCGCTGTCATCGGGGTAAATACTGATGCCCAGGCTGGCGCTCACACTCAGGTCATGCCCCGCGACATGGCGAGTCGCGCTGACGGCATTGAGTACCTTTTGCGCAATGTGCTGGGTTTGCTGGGGGTGCTGGATATCGTTAAGCAGCACCACGAACTCATCGGAGCCATAACGAAACACCGAATCCGACGCCCGCACCGCCGCCACCAGGCTCAGGCTCACCTGCGCCAGCACCTCGTCGCCTGCCGGATAGCCCAGGGCGTTGTTGATGCGCTTGAAGCGGTCGAGCCCCAGAAACATCACCGCCAGTTGCGTGTCGTGCCTGCGGGCCAAGGCGATCGCCTGGGTCAGGCGGTCGCCCAGCAACGTGCTGTTGGGCAACTCCGTCAGGGCGTCGTATTGCAATAAGTGCGAGACCTTAAGCAGCTCCTGCACGCGTTCCTCGATGGTGCGCTCCAGGCTGATCACCTTGAGGGCCGCGTCCTGGGCCAGTTGCCATTTCCAGGTCAGGGCGCTGGCCATCTGGCGGATTTCCAGGTGGTCGAAGGGCTTTTTCAGGATCAGCAGTTGGTCGTTGTACTTCAGGCGCGCTTCGATGGCCTCGAAGGAATAGTCGGAATAGGCCGTGCAGAGCGCGATTTGCAGGTTGGGGTCCACCTCCCACAACTGTTCGATGGTGTGCAGGCCGTCCCAGCCAGGGGGCATGCGCATGTCGATAAACACCATGGCGTAGGGCGAGTGGGCGTCCAGGGCTTTCTTGACCAGCGCCAAGGCTTCCTGGCCCTGATAGGCCGAGTCCAGGTCAAACGCCTGGCGCACCGGCACCGTGGTGCCGAACAGGGCGGACTCCAGAGTGTCGAGGGAGGGCTCGCCGTACTCGTCGGCACAAAGGATCTTGCGGAAATCCTGGTGGATCGAAGCCGTGTCATCCACGATCAGGATGCGCCGGTTGGCCCGGCCCGATTCCGTCCTCATGGCGCACTCGGCACGTGCAAAAGGCTTGATGGCATGACAATTCCTTCCCTGGTTCTACAACTGAACGGGGCGCGAGCATGCAGTGCAGCATAGTTGAGTTCCCTTGATATCGACGGCCAGTTGGCGTCAAATCAATCGCGCTTTGTATTGCGCGGATTCAATTTAGCCTAACTTCGTTTAATTTGAAGGCAGAGTCGCCATGGATGAACAACTCGCTACGAAGTCCGTTGTTTTGCTGGTCGACGATGAAGAGTCGATCCTTAACAGCCTGCGCCGCCTGCTGCGCGGCCAGCCCTATGACGTGGTATTGGCCACCAGCGGCGCCCAGGCGCTGGAGATCATGGCGACCCGGCCTATCGATCTGGTGATGAGCGATGCGCGCATGCCCGGCATGGACGGCGCCACGCTGCTGGCCGAGGTCCACCGCCTGTATCCCGCCACCAGCCGCATCCTGCTCACCGGCTACGCCGACCTGACCACCATCATCAAGGCGATCAACGACGGGCAGATCCACCGCTACATCAGCAAACCCTGGAACGACGAGGAGTTGCAACTGGTGTTGCAGCAAACCCTCGAGCACCAACGGCTTGAACGCCTGGCCCGAGACCAGACCGAACAGCTCAAGCTGCTCAACGCCACCCTGGAAAAACGTGTGGCGGCGCGTACCGCCGAGTTGCAACAAACCGCCGACATGCTCGACCTGGCCTACGACGAGCTCAAGCGCAGCTACGTGACCGGCACCGAAGTGTTCTCGCTGCTGGCCAACCTGCGCTTGCCCAAGGACAAACAGACCAACCGTGCGTTGATCGAGTTGATCCGCGTGTATTGCGCCGCCCAGTCCATGGACGAATCCAGCACCCGTGACCTGACCATGGCCGCCGCGTTGTACAACATCGGCAAGTTGAGCTGGACCGACAGCATGATGGTTGCACCGTCGGACAAACTGCATAGCACCGACCGCGGTTTGTACCGTGAGTATCCGGGGCAGAGCGAGTCGTTGCTGATGACCCTGGAGCCGATGAAGGACGCGGCGCGGATCATTCGTCATCACCAGGAACGTTGGGACGGCACGGGGTTTCCCGACCACCTCAAGGGCGATACCATCCCGCCCGGTTCACGGCTGCTGAAGCTGGCGGTGGACTTTATCGAATTGCAGAAAGGCCTGATCCTGGAGCGACACCTCAACAGCGACGAAGCGCTGTTGTATATCCGCAAGTACGCCGGGCGCCTGTATGACCCGGCGTTGGTGGAAGATTTTGTGCAAGCCTGCGCCACCTTCCTCAGCGACGTGACCCTGGGCGACCCTACGGTCAAAGTCCTCACCACCCGTGAGCTTGAGGCCGGTATGGTGTTGGCCCGTAACCTCAACGCCGATAACGGCATGCTGTTGCTCAATGCCGGCAAAGTGCTGAACTTGCCGCTGGTGGACAAATTGATCGCGTTCGAAGCGATGGAAGGCGCCAAGTACAGCGTATTTATCAAACAGCCCGAAGAGACCTCGATTCTTTCATGAATGATTCAACCATCCGCATCGCCGCCGCCATCCTCATTGATCAAGCCGGCCAGACCCTGCTGGTGCGCAAGCGCGGCACCCAGGCGTTCATGCAACCTGGCGGCAAGATCGACGCGGGCGAACAACCCGTCCAGGCGCTGGCCCGTGAGCTTTATGAAGAGTTGAACCTGCACATCAAGGTAGAGGACGCCACGTACCTGGGCCAATTCTCGGCGCCTGCCGCCAACGAACCGGGCTTCACCGTGCAGGCCGAGCTGTTCCAGGTGCAGATCGACGTTGCGGTGATGCCAGCGGCGGAAATTGAAGAAATCCGCTGGATCGACCCCTCGGGCGATGGCGGCCTGCAATTGGCGCCGCTGACCCGCGATACGATCCTGCCGCTCTACCGCGCGTCGCTGATCGACGCATGATCATTCGCGCGCTGGAGGCTAAAGACGCGCCTGCTTACCGGGCGTTGATGCTACAGGCGTATGGCGCTTATCCCCAGGCGTTCACCTCCAGCGTGGCCGAGCGTGCTCTGATGCCCCTGAGCTGGTGGGAAAAACGCCTCGACAGCCCGCTGGACCGTCTGTTTGGCGCCTTCGACGGCGATCAGTTGGCGGGTATTGTCGGCCTTGCGTTCGAGCCACGGGAAAAGGCCCGGCACAAAGTGACCTTGTTCGGCATGTACGTGACCGAGGCTTATCAACAGCAGGGGCTGGGGCGGCAACTGGTGCAAGCGGCACTGGAAGAAGCCCGCCGCCACCCGCGCCTGAAGCTGATCCAACTGACGGTCACCGCCGGCAATGACGCCGCCTTTGCGCTCTACCAGCGCTGCGGTTTCATTCAGTACGGCCTGGAGCCACTGGCGGTGCGGGTAGGCGTCGAATACTTCGACAAGATCCACATGTGGCGTGAATTGCACGTTGACTGAAATTCACTGTGGGAGCTGGCTTGCCTGCATCGCTGGCAAGCCCTGATCCCGGTCAGTTAAGCGAACGCAATACTCAAAGCAACGAAGATCAAAATGTGGGAGCGGGCTTGCTCGCGAAAGCGCGATACCAGTCACTGGATACGTTGACTGACCCACCGCATTCGCGAGCAAGCCCGCTCCCACAGGGGGGGCTGCGTTTAACTGACCGGCATTACTCACACAAGGCCACACACTTGAAGCCCGTTCAACGCGCCGCGCTGACGCCATCCAAGGTGGAAAATGAGGTGTCCTTGGCCGTCAGCAAAAAGTCGCGCATGTAAGGCGCATCGAGCATGTCGGCACGAATGCCCGCATACAAGGTGGCGAACAAACCCTTCTCACCCAAACGCTTGGCCTTCACATACCCGCGCGAGCTGTATTCATGCAGCGCCCAGTGGGGCATGCCGCACACCCCACGGCCGCTGGCCACCAGTTGCATCATCATCACCGTCAGCTCCGAAGTCCGTACCTGGGCCGGTTCAACGTCGGCCGGTTCCAGGAAGCGGGTGAAGATGTCCAGGCGGTCACGTTCCACCGGGTAGGTGATCAGGGTTTCTGTCAGCAGGTCTTCCGGCACGATGTAGGACTTGTTCGCCAACGCGTGCTGGTTGGCCACCGCCAGCATGGCTTCGTAAGTGAACAGCGGCACGTAGGTGATGCCCGGCAGTTCCAGCGGGTCGGAGGTCACCACCAGGTCCAGGTCGCCACGGGCCAGGGCCGGCAGCGGCGCGAAGGCAAAGCCCGAGGCCAGGTCCAGCTCGACTTCCGGCCAGGCATCGCGGAACTGGTCGATGGTCGGCATCAGCCACTGGAAACAACTGTGGCATTCGATCGCCATGTGCAAACGCCCGGCGGTGCCCCCGGCCAGCCGCGCAATATCGCGCTCGGCGCCGCGCAGCAAGGGCAGGGTGGCGTCGGCCAATTGCAGCAGGCGCAGGCCGGCACTGGTGAAGCGCACAGGCTTGGTCTTGCGCGCGAACAACTGCATGCCCAGGCGCTCTTCCAGCTCCTTGAACTGATGGGACAGGGCGGACTGGGTCAGGTGCAGGCGTTCGGCGGCCTCGACCAGGCTGTCAGCTTCGCGCAAGGCGTGAAGCGTCTTGAGGTGGCGAATTTCGAGCATGGCGGCCTTCATGAGTGCAATTTGCGTTCAATGATAATGCATTGAGCTTTGTTCATGTTGGCCGCAGCGTAACGGCGTCAACCCAATGGCAGGAAGTGGGTTTCGGCGATCGACTTGTCGATGTTGCCGCGCCAGATCCTGGTGTCGGCAAAGGCAGCGCCAGCACCCTCTTTGGCGGCTTGCCATTTCATCCCGAGATATTGCTGATGTTGCAGCTTTAAATGTGCTTTGCGAAAACTGTCGAATGCCGAGTTCGGCGCATCGTAATGAAAATGGGCGTACCAGATCGGTTTGTCGGTTTTCGCCTGCTTGCTCGCCTCGTATATTTCATATTCTTGCAGGTAGTCGTCTTGTCCATCGGGACGCTTTTCGCGCATTTTTTGCCGTGTGCCTTTCTTGCGGATTACCACGCGACCTTTGCCCATCAGGTAATCCAGGTAGCCCTCGGTAGGCGTACTGCTTTGCAGGCTGCGCGTGATACGCAACGCTTCACCGGACTTTTCAAGCGCACTGGCTCGAGTGTTCAGTTGTTCGATGATCGGGTTGTTTGCATCCAGGCTCTGCACTTTGCTGGCGCGGGCACGCAGATCGTTGGCCTCGGTCACCAGCATATGTTCAAGATTGATCGGTTCCATGGTTTTGTAGCTTCGCACCTTATTTTCAAAGGCATCCGCCGCCGCCAAGCGTGCACGGGCGTTCGCGAGCAAGGCGTTTACGTCGGTGGGGAGCTTCGGTGGGGCGGCAACCGTTCGGCTTTGGTTGGTGTTCAAGCGAAAGGTGTTGCTGTCGCCAATCTTGTCCCACACTTCAACAGTCGCCCCATCCGCATCGTTGATGATCAATTGCCTCGGCGACTGCTGGCCGGCCGGCTTCTCGATACCAATCAATAACTGACCCTCTTCAGTTTCAAACACCGTTTGGGTGGTGTTCGATGTTGACTGGGAAGCGGGCTTTTTTATCGTGCGCTGGGCTTTTCGTATCAGGCGGGCAAGATCCTTCTGCAGCAGCGCCAGAAAGCTTTGGTCGAAATGGCTGGGCGATTTTTCGTTCCAGGTTATCAAGTCAAGCGACAAGTCTTCATAGACCTTGATGCAGTTTTGCAGGACCCGGTTGCGTTCGACACGGCTGATGTTGGCATCGGGCAACGTCATGTGGCTGGTGACGGCACGATCGAACTTGCTTCTGGCTCGATGCACTGCGGCCTCCAGAAACAGCCAGTCAATGCTCAAGGTGTCTGGCCGCAGGCTGAGCGCCTGCATGAGATTGCTGCTTCTCGTGCTCGCCATGCGCAGGTCGGTAAACCTGTTTTTCCAGGCATCCAAGTAGGTGGAGACCTCCGTGCGCGTGTGCCTGACGGTGATGCGTTTGACCCACGTGCTCATGTCTTTCATCGAGGCCTCTATCCGGTTCAGCTCATCGAGCAAGTCCAGGCGACACTGTCTGATTTCCTGGGTCAGTGCTTGAAGAGCCCCTGGTGTGTGAGATGAGCGGTTCAGTTGGTGGTTGATCTCGATGATTCGATCGATAAGCACACCGGCCCGGTCTTTTGCATTCTGGATCAGGTGGTTCAGGCGGTCCGCTACGATGTGGGCTGTCCGGTTCAGTTCCTCGGAATAGTCGAGGTCGCGAATATGCACTTGACGCTGTTTAGCCGTTTCGAACGATGCATACAGGTGCTTGGCATCGTCGACGTCTTTGGTCAGCGCGATATCCAGGATTTTGCTGTCAGTTAATTTTTGTGGTGATACGTCTGACGGGGCCGGATAGTCGCTGGTAAATTTCTTTAGCTTGCTGGTGGTCTCGCTGACCTGACCGTAACAGGCACGGGCCTGGTTTTGCAGGGATTGGCCGAGTTCGAGGCGCTGCATATTGACCTCAAGCACGTCTGCAGGCAGTTGCCGAGCGACGGTTGCTGGCACGTTGGCCCTCGCCCGCGATACGTCACGTCCTGTGCGCCTGCTGCCGCCGCCATAACCCGTGAGGTGGCCGCCATGCAGTGCCGAGTAAGTGTCCCACTGCAACGCGTGGTCCAGGGCAACGGCCGGTGAGTAATACTTGCCCTTGGCGACCAGACGCATCTCGTGAGCCGTTGGGTCAAACTTGACGTTGTAATAGCGCCCCTCACTGAGGATGAAATGCTCGCCAGAGGTGTGGCGCAGGGTATGGCGATAAGGCCCGGTATGTACCGGTTGCAGGCTGTCGATACTGAAGATATGCGGGTGTTCGTAACCGGCAAAACGCTGGCGTGCGGTTGTGCGCTGGTGTGTTTTGACAGAGCGCCAAAAGTTTGGGCGTCGCGGATGCTTGAGCTGGTGGGCGGCGCTCAATCGCCGGGCCGAACTGCCGCGTGAGCCGGGCACGGCCGCCAGCGCCAGGGTATCCATCGCCGCGTATACCAGGCACTCGAACACCGAGGCTAATTGTTCGATGCCATGCCCGCTGTCACCGCGCCTGAAGGCAGCTACGGCTTGGTACAGGCTGGTGGTGGCGTCTGCCAGGGACACTGCAGTGCCGATGAAGGGTACGAACGACAGAGCGATTTTGATGCCGTTGAACACCTTGCCGCTTTTGAGAGAATATTTTTCGTGGGCCAGGTCATCATTGGATCGCGCATCATTACGATGCGCTTCCAGCAAACGGCCCATCTGAGCATTCAACTGATGGGCGGCCAATGAAGTGGTGACTGGCCAGGGGAGTCCGGCCTGTATCATCGCGTCGTAGCCTTTACCGGTGGCATGGTCGATACGACCCAGGTGTGCTCGCACATCACCCTTGATTGCGCGACCCGCCACGTATAGCGCCATGCTGTCGAGACGGCAGAGTTCGAACAGGGCAATGCGCGCCTGCTCAAGATTGGCATAACGGCGCAGGTAGCGTTCGTCAGGCGCGTCCGGAAGGTAAAGCAAGGTGCTGCCCGAGTTTTGTTCCTCGATGAATGTGATGCCCGACAGGGTAATCTGGCTCTCCTGCCGGGTGTCCGCACCACCAACACTCAGATGAGCCGGCAGCAGACGGATGCGCTTCGCGCTGGCGTGCCAGGCGGCCTGGGTATCGGCGTCGATGGCGGTGTTCAACACCCGTACTTCGTCGGCGCTGATGTGGTTCTGCATGTGCGCCAATATGCCCTGCGTTTTGAGCATCAGGCGCAAAGGCTCCACCAGGCATTCGCGGCGGTAGAGTTTTTGATGGATGGATTCGCCCTGGGCGCCCTTGAACGCGTCGAGGATGCGGACTTCGTACTGTTTAGCCAGGTCAAGGCCGGTAACTAGATCCTTCAGGTAGCTTTTTGTGATGCCAGCCTTGAGGGTGTCACGCTCTTCGACATCGTCGGCCGTCACCTGGACAGTCACGAACC
The DNA here is from genome assembly GCF_009648855.1 of Pseudomonas sp. CFSAN084952. Lineage (NCBI taxonomy): Bacteria > Pseudomonadati > Pseudomonadota > Gammaproteobacteria > Pseudomonadales > Pseudomonadaceae > Pseudomonas > Pseudomonas sp. CFSAN084952. The sequence goes on from NZ_CP045767.1 coordinate 519,693, forward strand.
CCAGGCGCTGGCTCAGTTCGGCGTCGATGTTGCGTAGCGCCAGGTCGTCCAACGTCATCTGGCTGCGCCTGGCACTGGGTACATCAATGATTTTGACCGGAGTTCCCGGTGCGGCGCCGGCAATGATGTCGCGTTTATGCTCCACCGAGTCAGGCAGTTCCAGTTGAAGAGTAAAGCCTTTGCGGATAGAAAAATCCTTGCGTATACGCGCATCGAGCTTGTGCCTGACGAACGCGTCACGCGGTGGCAGGGAGCGCTCCAGCAGCGTCTGGGCATTGTTCAGCGCCGGTATATAGGCGCGTAGCAGGGCCTTGAATGCCTCGCGTTTTTCAACGGGTTGAGTGATCAGCCATGACGGCAGTCGTTCGGCCAGCAGCCGCGCATTATGTTGTTCGACAAGTAGCAGAAACGCCGCCTCACGCGCCGAGTTTTCGGGCACCAACAAGCCAGGCAGCGTTTGCTCCACCCGTTGCTCCAGTTCACCGACGCGCTGTGACGCGTGTTCATCGGCTGACCACGTCTGGCGCACGCGGGCGGCCTGTTCTTCAAAGGCGGCCTGTTGACTGCTCAAGCTGTAGTCGAATGGGTCCTGGGTCAGTGTCGTGAATTGCAGCGCCAGTTGTTGATCCTCGGGCTGAATGCCAAATATCCCATCCTCCAGTGCCTGGCGCGACGAGAAACGCTGCAAACCACCGTCCCTGCCGGGCCAGTAAATGATATGCACGCCTTCACGTGTCCCGGCCGTGGATTCGTCCTGGGGTGGAAGGAAAACCAGTGGCCCGTTGAGTTCGGTGCGGGAAGGCGTTGGATTCCCGGCCTGAGTGACCGACAAGGTCAATGCGACGACATCCGGCGAGGGTGCGGCCAGGGCGTTTTCGATCAGTTGCAGTTCGTCCTCACTTAGTTGATCGAGGGTTCTCTGGATACGCGCTTCGGTCTTGACCCCCTGCAAACGTGCCTGGTACAGCGCGGTGTAGTGGGTGTTGAGCGTGTCGAAATCCAGGGGCGCTCGGTTGAGCATGGCCCGCGCCGCCGCTTCGGCAGCGTGTTGTAGCGCCTTGAGTGCGTCCAGTTGTTGCTTGAATGACTGCCAGCGCTCACTCGTTGGTGTGTCGTTGCCCAACAGGTTTTCCAGGGCGCGCCGTTGGTGCTCGATCAAAGCTTTGCGTTGGCGGGTATCGACACCGTTATGCAGCCGGCCGAATTGGGGAACGGGTGGGGTGCTAGTGGTGCCGACGGCCGATTCCGGGTGTTCAGGCTCCGAGGCAAACAGACAGCGGGTTTTACGCATGTCATCACGCCGGTCGACGTGCTGGAGGGCCAAGTAAGCGTTGTGAATCTGTACGTTCGCAAGCGGGCTCAGCGCGTCCTGATATTGCGCCTCGGTCAATTGTTTCAGCCAAAGGGTGATGCCCGTTTCCAGCGGGTTGTGGCTGGCCTTATAGTCGATCCTTGCCAAAGGATCGACCTCGGTGATGCCGAACAGCGCTTGCTGTCGGTCGAGCAGCCAGCGTTCCAGGTCTTCGCGTCTGCTCAATACCTTCCATGTCGGAACCTGAGTGGGCAGGTACAGCAGTTGACTGGCCGGCGTTTCCGTATCGAGGCTCAATACCCAGGCACCAGGCAGGGCGATGGCTGGGGCGTCGTGGGGCTTGAGAAATAGGTGTTCGGTGTAGCGGCGAGGTGTCTGCGCTGTAGCCGACTGCGAATGGAGCAGTGAAAACACGGGATCGAGGACTTCGGCATGCACCTTCCCCGAGGCGAGTGACCGCTCAGCGCTGGCTTCAATGTGAATCCGGTACAGCTCCAGCACCCGCTTGTAGCAAGTTACCGGCGAGCGGGGCGCTCGCTCTGTACGCCAGTAGCGCAGCCAGTGGTCATCCAGGCTTTGTTCCAGGTCCAGGCCCTTGAGCTCGTCGAGCAGCATCGCCGCGGTGTAGCGCGACAACGCGTGGGACCGCGGCAGGTTGAGCACACGTGCGTCTGGCTCCTGCGCTGTATCCAGGGCCGGATGCTGTTGCATATAGAGGCAGGCATCTGTCAGGACAATGCGGCTGCGCCCACGTCGCTCGGTGGCGGGAAACTCCAGTGCCACGCGCTCGCCGTCCAATTGAAGCTGCGCTTGGAGCATCCGATTGATGGTGTCGCGCACCGTCGGGATACCCTCCATTAGCACGAGCAGCTCGGCGCGGCAGTTCTGCAAGCGTGGCGTGGCATCGGCGAGCAGGTGTTCGTCGATGGCCGGTTGCATCAGTGGGTGTGTCGCAGGAGGTAGGGCAATGGAAGAAGGCATGGGGCGGATTCGCTCTATCTAAAAGGCCAAAGCCCTATTAGAGATCGACATGCCAAGTGGGCTGCGGCACATAGCTATCGACATGACCGCTGGGCACTCTTCATCAAACTGTCATCGAACTGTGGCAGCGCGCTTGAACAAACTTCATCAGACTCGCGCTCTACTGGGGTTCTGCGTTTTGGTGTTTTTCATGCGTGCGTTGTTTTTAGTGGCCGCTCTCCTGTTCGGCCTGCCGTCTTTTGCGGCTTCTCGGTGTGATGTCAATGTCCCGACCCAAACGGTCGACCTGGCTCAGGTGAGCATCGCCTATCAAAGTATCGGCCGTGCGTCCGACCCTGCGTTGCTGCTGGTGATGGGGCTGGGCGGGCAGTTGATTCACTGGCCGGATGAAGTGGTGGTGGCCCTGTGCGAACAAGGCTTTCGGGTGATTCGCTACGACAACCGCGACGTCGGCCTGTCCACCTGGCGGCAGGCGCCGGCGAGCGCCAACCTGACCTTCGAAGTGCTGCGCTACAAGCTCGGTTTGCCGGTGGCGGCACCCTATACGTTGACCGACATGGCCGACGACGCGCTGGGCTTGATGGATGCATTGCAGGTGCAGCAATTTCATGTCCTTGGCGCAAGCATGGGCGGCATGATCGCTCAACACCTGGCGGCCATGGCGCCACAGCGTGTGGAAAGCCTGACCCTGATCATGACCAGCTCCGGCGCCGAGGGCCTGCCCGCACCGAACGCAGCCCTGGTGCAATTGCTGTCGCGGCGCAGCGCGCCCAATCGTGAGGTGGCGCTGGAGCAACAGGCAGACTTGCTCGCGGCGTTGGGCAGCCCGGATATCAAGGACGATCGCCAGGCGTTGCTGCACCAGGCGGCGCTGTCCTATGACCGCGCCTTCAACCCCGAAGGCGTGAAGCGCCAGATCATGGCGATCCTGGCCGAGCCGAGCCGTGTGCCCTTGCTCAACCAGCTGCGGGTGCCGACCCTGGTCGTACACGGCACCGCCGACCCGTTGTTGCCGGTAATGCACGGCGTGCATCTGGCCGCGCATATCCAGGGCAGCCAGTTGAAATTGATTCCCGGCCTGGCCCACCGTTTTCAGGAAGCGTTCAAGGCGCCCTTGCTGGCGGCGGTGTTGCCCTACCTGCAAGCCCATCGCCAGGATGCCGCGCACTGGGCGCAGATCGATTTGAGCGAGCCTTCGAAGGTGCTGTGAAGGTGGTGTATCGTGCAACCTTTATGTATGCGCATGACTGCCCGCGAGGTTGCCCACCATGAGTACCCCCCTGAAAATCGATTTCGTCAGCGACGTATCCTGCCCCTGGTGCATCATCGGCCTGCGCGGCCTGACCGAGGCCCTCGACCAGCTCGGCAGCGAAGTGCAGGCCGAGATTCATTTCCAGCCGTTCGAACTGAACCCGAACATGCCCGCCATCGGGCAGAACATCGTCGAGCACATCACCGAAAAGTACGGCTCCACGGCGCAAGAGTCCCAGGCTAATCGTGCGCGTATCCGCGACATGGGCGCCGCATTGGGCTTTGCGTTCCGCACCGACGGCCAGAGCCGTATCTACAACACCTTCGACGCGCACCGCCTGTTGCATTGGGCCGGGTTGGAAGGTTTGCAATACAACCTCAAGGAAGCGCTGTTCAAGGCGTATTTCAGCGATGGCCAGGACCCTTCCGACCACGCGACCCTGGCGATCATCGCCGAGAGCGTAGGGCTGGACATTGCGCGCGCCGCCGAGATTCTTGCCAGCGATGAATACGCCGCCGAAGTCCGCGAGCAGGAACAGCTGTGGGTTTCTCGTGGGGTGAGTTCGGTGCCGACCATTGTCTTCAATGACCAATATGCGGTGAGCGGTGGGCAACCGGCGGAAGCCTTCGTCGGCGCGATTCGCCAGATTATCAACGAATCGAAATCCTGAGGCCGAGCACGGAGCAAAATGTGGGAGCTGGCTTGCCTGCGATAGCGGACTGTCAGTTGCAAATGGGCTGGCTGACACACCGTTATCGCCGGCAAGCCAGCTCCCACACGTGATACTCATTGTTTGCAAACATGGCGCTCATCCGAGCGCTGGCCCATCCCTTGCATTACACCCCTAAAGCCCAACCGGCCTGCGGTTGGGCGCTGCCATTAGGGGTGAAACTTACCTTGAACATTCTAGACCTTGACCACAGCCTCACCGGCCAGGCACCGATTGCCCGGCGGTTGGCCAGCGGTCGGGCCACGCGCCTGGACCTGCTGGACCTGGGCCCGAAATTGCGTTTGTGGTCCACCGAAAAAACCTGGAAGCGTTTCGTCGAGCGCCTGGCCCAACGGCCACGGCCCCGTGACGCGCGCCCGGAAATTCTGTTTGTCGGTTCCGGCGATTATCACCACCTTACGCCGGCGTTTTTGGCCGATCTCAAAGAGCCCGTCAGCCTGATTCACTTTGACAACCACCCCGACTGGGTGCGCTTTGCGCCCAAGCGGCACTGCGGTTCGTGGGTCAACCGGGCGCTGAAGATGCCGGCGATCCAACGCATCGTCACCCTCGGCCCGTGCAGCGATGACCTGCATAACCCGCAACTGCGCGGCGGCAACCTTGGCGCCCTCAAGCGCGGGCGTTTGCAGTTGTTTCCCTGGCAGCATCCGCCGTCCAAGGTCTGGGGCCGGGTGGGGGACGGCGCCGGCCACCAGCAACAGGAAAACCACCTGCATTGGCGCAACCTGGCGGACCTGGATTGGGCAGCCTTCCTCGACCAGATGATTGCCAGCCTGCCCACCGAGGCGATCTGGATCACCATCGACAAAGATGTGCTGGCCAGTGAAGACGCCGCCACCAACTGGGACCAGGGCGGCATGCGCCTGACCCATTTGCTCCAGGCCCTGCGGGCGTTGGCGGCGGGTAAACGCATCATTGGCATCGACATCTGCGGTGAGTTCGCCACACCGGCGTTCAGCAACGCGTTCAAGCGCTGGGAAGCCAAGTCCGACCAGCCGCCACCGGAGCGCTGGAGCCCGCAAGACTTGCAGCGCAATGCTGCAACCAATGAAGCCTTGATCGACCTGTTTGAGGAGCTGTTCCCGTGACCCTGACCGTGGTGTTGTTACTGGCGTTTTCCATCGTCCTCGATGTGATTGGCCAGCTGTGTTTCAAATTGGGCGTGGACCGTTTGCCCCAACTCGATGGCGGTTTTCGCCTGCGTGCGTTCTGGGGCCAGGTGTTCAATGCGCCGCTGCTGTGGGCCGGCGTCGGCGCCTATGTGATTGAGTTTTTTGTGTGGCTCGAAGCGCTGTCCCGTGCGCCCTTGAGTCTGCTGTTTCCGCTGGCGGCGTTGGCCTATTGCCTGGTGGTGTTGGCGGGCAGGGTGGTGCTCAAGGAAACCGTCAGCGGACGTCGCTGGCTGGGCACATTGGTGATCACTTTGGGTGTGATGTTGGTAGCAATCGCGGGGAACCAGGCATGACAACGCAAACAACCAATACCGGCTGGCTGCATGGGCGGCTTGGCACCCTGGTGCTGTGGGCACTGCTGATCGCCACCGAAAGCGCCGGGCAGTTGTTCACCAAGGTGGCCGGCGATCAATTGGGGCCGATGGACTTCAGTTGGCAATGGCTGGCGGACGTGGCGCGCAACCCGGGGATTCTGGCGGCGATTGCCAGCTATCTGGGTGCGTTTTTTGTGTGGATGCTGATCCTGCGGCGTAGCAGTTTGTCCCTGGCGTTTCCGCTGAGTTCGCTGGTGTTTGTGGCCGTATTGCTGGGGTCTTGGCTGGGGCTGGGCGAGCACATCAGCGTGCTGCATTGGGTGGGCGTGGTGGTGATTATCGGTGGTATCGCGCTGTTGGCTGAAGGCGAAGAACACTGAAGTTTGTGCTATGAAACACAGGCTCAATGTGGGAGCGGGCTTGCTCGCGAATGCGGTGGGTCAGTTAAGTAGCGGGTGACGGACACACTGCTTTCACGAGCAAGCCCGCTCCCACAATTTTGCTCCCGTGTAATTCAGTCGAAGGTGTAGCTGATCGCCGTCTGCACCTGGCCCTGATTCACATGGCCAGCCTCCTTGACGATGCTGCTCTTGGCCGCCGACCCCACCAGGTGTACCCAGCTGGCGCTGGTCAGCAGCGACCAATGGGGCGCCAGGGGGAAGGCGAAGCTTTGGCTCAGCGTCACATTCTGGAAGCCCCCGCTCGCGTTATAGGGCCGCAAGCCTGAAGCGACGGCTTCGTTGTTGTCCACGCCGAAGAAGGTATTGGTCTGGCGCGCATCGGCAAAATGCGCAACCAGGCTATTGCTGCCGATAATCCCGCCACCCACGGGGTAACCCAACTCGCCGCCGATTTTGCCCAGGGCGCCGCTCTGGGAATGCCCGCCGCCCACGGCCTGGCCCAATTGCGCATAGACCCGCCAGAAATTGGCCGGGGCGTATTGGACGAAGCCGCCCACCTCGGCCATGTCCGACACGTTGCGCAGGCCCTGCAATTCGCCGTTGGAAGTACGCCCCGGAAGGTAGTTGATATAGGGGCCAGCGGTCAGGCCGTGTGTATCCAGGGCGCTCCAGGTGAGGCCGTCATCGGTACTCAGGCTGACGTCGCCCCAATCCAGGTCCAGGTAAGGCACAGGCCGGGTTTCGTAGCGGCTGGCGCTGGGGTCGTGGGGCTGATAGCTGAGGCCCGCGCCCACGTCGCCCGTGATGCCTTCTGCCCACGCGGCACTGCAAAGGCCCCACCCTCCAAGTAAACCGGTGAATACAGCAGCAGCGAGCTTGGACATGGAGACGTTTCCTGAAGGTGGGCAGGCGCGCATGAACGCGCAAACCGACGCGCCTGCGCAAGCACTCATGTTGTTTGTAGCAAGCTACAAAAATTGTAGCTCCTGCGACATATATCGCTGCGCATTTCGCGCTCACCCCCAGCCCTGCGGGGTTTTGGCCAGTTGGCACAGTCCCTGCTCTATCCCTTGGCAAGCGCAGACAGCGCGCTCCTCCAAGGCCCTTTACCTAAAGGAAAGGCAGATGATCAACTGGCATATCGTGTGTGACTTCGACGGGACCATTACCCCCACGGATGTCATCGACAACGTCCTCCAACGCTTCGCCGGCCCCGAGTGGGAAACCATTGAGCAGGAATGGCTGGATGGGCATATCGGTTCACGCGAATGCCTGAGCCGCCAACTGGCGCTGATCAAGGCCACCCCGGCTGAACTGCTGGCGTACTTTGACAGTGTCGAGATCGACCCGGACTTCCCGGATTTTGTCGATCACGTCATGGGCCTGGGTGCTTCCATCGAAGTGGTCAGCGATGGCATCGAGCAGGGCATTGCCCGCATCCTTTCGCGCAACTACGTGACCTTGTTGCCGATCCTCGCCAACCGCCTGCGCCAGGTCGACCAGGACAGCTGGCGCATCGACTTCCCGTATGCCAGCGATGCCTGTCGCGCCGCTGCCGGCAACTGCAAGTGCAAATCCACGCCGCGCAACAAGCGCGTGCTGGTGATCGGCGACGGCAAGTCCGACATGTGCGTGGCCTCCACCGCCGACTTCGTGTTCGCCAAGGGCAGCCTCGCCGACTACTGCGTCGCCCACCAGATTCCTCATGCGCGCTTCGACAGCTTTGCGCAAGTGCCGGCGTTGCTGGCCAAGCTGCCACAAGGCCTCGCTGCCAACGCCACCACCTTCAACACCTCTTCTGACAATCAGGAACTCTTCCATCATGTCTGATATCCGTATCGCTACCGCTGAAGACCAGGTGCTTCTGGATAAAGAAGCCAAGTATTGCTCCTACGGCGACACCGTTCACTACATCGAGCCGCCGCGTATTTTCAGCCGCTGCGAAGGCTCCTATGTGTGGGACACCGAAGACCAGGCCTACCTCGATCTGCAGATGTGGTACTCGGCCGTCAACTTCGGCTATGCCAACCCGCGCCTGAACAACGCGCTGAAAAAGCAGATCGACACCCTGCCGCAAATCGCCAGCCAGTACCTGCACAAAGGCAAGATCGAGCTGTCGGAAATGATCGCGGTCGATGCCAAGAACAAGTTCGGCCTCGACGGCCGTGTGCACTTCAACGTCGGCGGTTCGCAGTCCATCGAGGATTCCCTGAAGGTGGTGCGCAACGCCAGCAACGGCAAAAGCTTGATGTTCGCCTTCGAAGGCGGCTACCACGGGCGCACCCTCGGCGCCTCGTCGATCACCTCTAGCTTCCGCTATCGTCGTCGCTACGGCCACTTTGGCGAACGCGCCAATTTCATCCCATTCCCTTACCACTTCCGTGGCCCGAAGGGCATGACCAAGGAAGAGTACGGCAGCCATTGCGTGCAGCAGTTCGCCCGCTTGTTCGAGACCGAATACAACGGCGTGTGGGACCCTAAGACCAACCAGTGCGAATACGCAGCTTTCTATGTCGAGCCGATCCAGGGCACCGGCGGCTACGTGATCCCGCCGATGAATTTCTACCGCGAGCTCAAGCACGTCCTGGACCAGCACGGCATCCTGATGGTGTCCGACGAAATCCAGATGGGCTTCTATCGCACCGGCAAACTCTGGTCGATCGAGCACTTCGATGTACAGCCGGACGTGATCGTGTTCGGCAAGGCGTTGACCAATGGTCTCAACCCATTGGGCGGTATCTGGGCCCGTGAAGAGTTGATCAACCCGAAGGTGTTCCCGCCAGGTTCGACTCACTCCACCTTCGCCTCCAACCCGTTGGGCACCGCGGTGGGCCTGGAAATGTTCAAGATGACCAGCGAAGTCGACTACGGCGCCATGGTCATGGCCAAGGGCAAATACTTCCTGGAAGGCCTGCAAGACTTGCAAAAACGCTTCCCCATCATCGGCGATGTGGACGGCCTGGGCCTGGCGCTGCGCTGCGAAATCTGCGGCCCGGATGGCTTCACCCCGGACAAGGCGACCCTGGACTACATGGTCGAAGAAGGCATGAAAGGCGACATGCTGGTAGACGGCCAGAAGCTCGGGTTGATCCTCGATGTGGGCGGTTACTACAAGAACGTGATCACCCTGGCGCCGTCCCTGGAAATCAGCTACCCGGAAATCGATCTGGGCCTGAAGTTGCTCGAGCAACTGCTGGTGCGAGCAACCACGCGGTGAATGCTCAAGGGATCGACCTCGGTGAAGGTACTGCCGGTTTCGTTCTCGGTGATGGTCCGGTCGGGATCCTGTTGATCCACGGCCTGACCGGCACACCGACCGAGTTGCGCCAGGTCGCCAAGGGCCTGGCCAAGGCGGGCAACTGCACGGTGTATGTGCCCACGCTGGCCGGGCACTGCGGCGACAACAGCGACTTGCAGGCCACCGGCTGGCAGGACTGGTACGAAGGCGTGCGCAAGACCTTCGTACAGGTCAAGCAACGCCACGGGCAGGTGTTTGTCGGTGGCTTGTCCATGGGCGCGGTGATGTCGATGTATGTGGCGTCCGAACACCCAGGGCAAGTCGCCGGGTTGCTGATGTATTCCACCACCTTGAAGTACGACGGCTGGAGCATCAACAAACTGGCGTTTCTCACGCCCTTGCTGATGAAGATTCCGTTCGGCGTGCACATTTGCAGCTTCGAAGAGAAGCCGCCCTATGGCATTAAGAACGAGCGCCTGCGGGCCATCGTCGAGCGGCAGATGAAGGAAGGCGAGAGCAGTGAGGCGGGGTTGCTGACCATGGAAGGCATCACCGTGCGCGAGCTGCACCGCATGAACGCGGTGGTCAAGAAACGCATGCCCCAGATCAAGGTGCCGGCGCTGGTGCTGCATTCCATCGAGGACGACATCACCAGCCGCTGGAACGCCGATTACGTGGAGCGCCACCTCGGCGGGCCGGTGACCAAGATCCTGCTGGACAACTGCTACCACATGATCACGGTCGATTTGCAGTACCGCCGGGTGATCGAGTTGAGTGCCAGGTTTGTCGAGCAGCACGCAGTGCAACTCAATCGTGTGGCGTGATTAATTTACTTGTAGGAGCGAGCTTGCTGTGGCGAGCAAGCTTGCTTGCGCTGGGGTGCGAAGCACCCCCAAAAGCCTGCGACTGCTGCGCAGTCGAGCGGGAGCAAGCTCCCTCGCCACAGCAAGCTCGCTCCTACAGTAGAGCGGTGTTGATAAGGAAAAACTGTGATTACCACCCAAGCCTTCCCGACCATCCGGGCTATCCAGCGCGATGCCTGGAACGACTGTTTTCCCGGTGCCCTGGAGGATTGGGACTATTACCTGGCCGTGGAAAACGCCGCAATCGATGACTTTCAGTGGCGTTACCTGGCGGTCTTCGAGGATCAAACGCTGGTGGCCGTGGCTGCCGCGTTCATCACCCATTATCGCCTCGACACTACGCTGTCGGGGGCCGGCAAACGCTTGACCGAGCGCCTGGAGCGGCTGTGGCCGGGCGTTTTGCAACTGGCGTTGTACGCCATCGGTTCGCCGGTGGCTGAGCGCTGTGATGCCGGTGTCGCCAGCCATGTGGCCGAATCCCGGCGCCCGTTGCTGTTGCAGCAGTTACTGGCGGCTGCGCGCAGCGATGCCAACGCGCTCGGTATCGGCTTGCTGGCGGTCAAGGATGCGCCCACCAACGACCCGCATTGGGCCCAGAGCTGCCTTGCCGCAGGCTTTCAAAGCATGCCCAGTTTGCCCACGGGGGTGTTGCCCCTGCCTTATGGCTCGGTGGATGCCTACCTGGGGTCGCTGGGCAAATCCACGCGCAAGGACCTGCGCCGCAAACTGCGCGCACCAGGGCCGCGGGTCGAGTGGCGGCGCAATATCGATGACGTGCTGCCCGAGGTCATGCGCCTGTACGAGGCCACGCTCGCGCGCGCAGACTTGCAGTTCGAACGCCTGCCCGCCGGTTACTTCACGGGGGTGCTCGAACACCTGCACGAGCGGGCGGTCTGTGTTCTGTACTGGGTGGACGAGCGCCTGGTGGCGTTCAACCTGATTCTGCTGGATGAGCATCGGCTGGTGGACAAGTTCTTTGGCCATGACCTTGCGTTCAGCCGCGAGTACAACCTGTACTTCCGTAGCTGGTTGACCAATGTCGACTACTGTATTGAACACCGTATTGCGCTGTACGAGTGCGGCCAGGCCGGGTATGCCAGTAAACTGCGCCTGGGGTGCGAGTTCGAGGGCAACAGCCTGTTCTTCCGCCACCGTAACTGGCTGGTCAACGGCCTGCTCAAGCTTGTAAAACTGTTTATTCGACCGGATCGTTCCGACCCTGCCATGGCTGCTGCGATAAGCGAAACCTGATGATTACCAAGACCCGCCAGAAAGCCCGCCCCTTTGCCATCTCGCGTTGGAGCGTCCAGCGCAAGCTGGTGCTGGCGTTCTGGCTGGTCAGCGTGATTCCCACCATGATCGCGGCTGAGCTGGCCGCCACCACGTTGTCGCAGATTTTCGACAGCAACGTGCGGATCTGGCTGCAAGAGTCGACCAAGATCGTCAAGGACGAAATCGGCGACATCCTTCACGACAACGCGCGCATGGCCAAGCTGTTCCTGCGCTATACCAGCCCGCCGTCGTCCAAAAATGCCGAGAAGCATGACCGGCTCACCGCCGACATTGCCGATGCCACCGATATCGACGTGGTCGCGCTGATTCGCACCAGCGACCGTAAAGTGATGTTCAGCACGGCCGCCGATGACATCGTCAGGCAGATCAACCTCACCAGCAACGCGGTGCTGCAAACCGTGCAAGTCGCCGGCGTGAGCACGGGCCTGGTGGTGTCGACCTTCGAAACCAGCCGTGACGGCGTTGATTACCTGTTGCTGGTCGCCACTTACCTGGACAGCAGTTTCCTCACCAGCGTGGCCGACGTGCATTCCCTCGACCTGCGTTTGTACCTGGCCAACCCTGCCGGGTTTTCCGAAATATTTTCCACCCAGCGCTTCGCCAATCACCCCTCGCGCATCCCCAAGAATGTCGAGGCCTACCTGCGCAGCACCAAGCAGCCCAGCGAGCAGTTCACTAACCAGTACAGCGGTTTGTATTGGCCGATTTTCAATGATGCCGGCGAGTTGCAAGGGGTGATCTTCAGCGGCCTGCTACGCCATACCAGCCTGGTGGGGCTGGTGAACCAGAGCAACCTGTTCGTGCTGATCTTCCTGGTCAGCTCGGCGCTGTCACTGGCGGCCGGGTTGTTGGTGTCGCGGCGCCTGACCAAGCCTCTGCGCGATTTGTCCCAAGGCGTGGATGCGGTGATCTCGGGCAGTTATGCGCACCGTGTGGTGGTCAGTGGCGGTGACGAACTGGCGCAATTGAGCAGCACCTTCAACCACATGACCGAACGCCTGGGCGAGTTGCATCATCTGGAAGCCCAACTGCGCCGGCGTGACCGCTTGCATGCCCTGGGTGAAGTCGCCATGGGCCTGGCTCACGAAATTCGCAACCCATTGGGCATCATCAAGACCGCCACCCAACTGTTGCATCGGCGCGCTGACCTGGCGGAAACCGACAAGCGTCACCTGGAATATGTCATCAGCGAAGTCAGCCGCATCAACGAGCTGATTACCGAGTTCCTCGATTTCGCCAAGCCCAACCCGCCGATACGCGTGCAGCAACCGGCACGCGCCCTGGTGGAAGAAATCCTCGGTTTCTGCGGCCCGGAGCTGAGCAGCCATCGCATTGACGCGCAGATCGACGACCAGGCGCCTGGCGCGACGATCTACGCCGATGCCAAGCAGCTCAAGCAGGCCTGTCTCAACCTGATTCTCAACGCCATCGACGCGATGCCCGACGGCGGGCGCCTGACCCTGGGCATTCGCAGCGTGGGCGACAACACCGTGATCAGCATCGCCGATACCGGCGAGGGCATCCCTGCGGACATGGTGGAGCGTATCTTCACGCCATTCGTCACCACCAAGGCCTCGGGCACAGGCCTGGGCCTGGCCAAAGTCTATTCGATCATGGAAAGTCACGACGGCAGCATCGAATGCGCCAGTGAGAAAGATGCCGGCGCGACCTTCAGCCTGTACATTCCGGCTGACGGTGAAGACGACGGTGAAGATGAGGAAGGGCATGACGCATAACGTATTGGTGGTCGACGACGAGCCCAAGCTCTGTGATCTGCTGACCCAGGCCTTGAGCCAGAACGGCATCCAGGTGTTCAGCGCGGGCAATGGCCTGCATGCGCTCAAGGTGCTGGGGGAGGAGGACATCGACCTGGTCATCAGCGACTGGCGCATGCCGGGCATGGACGGGCCGGCGTTGCTGGCCGAAATCAAGGTGCGTTATCCGACCTTGCCGGTGATCGTGATGACGGCCTACAGCACGGTGAAAAACGCCGTGCAGTCGATGCGTAACGGTGCCTATGACTACATTGCCAAGCCGTTCGACATCGACGAGCTGGACATCACCGTGGCCAAGGCCCTGCAGTTTCGCGACATCATGCGCGACAACGCGCGCATGCGCGCCGAGCTGGACGAGCATGCGCAGTTCGACAGCCTGGTGGGCGATAGCCCGGCGTTTCGCCAAGTGCTCCAGGCGGTCGATTCGGTGCGCGACAGCAACGCTACTATCCTGCTGACCGGCGAAAGCGGCACTGGCAAGGAAATGGTCGCCCGCGCCATCCACAAGCATGGCAGCCGTGCCGACCAACCCTTCGTGGCGGTCAATTGCGCGGCCATCCCTGAAGGCTTGCTGGAAAGCGAGATGTTTGGCCATCGCAAAGGCGCGTTCACCGGCGCCGTGGCTGACCGGGTAGGGCGCTTCATGCAGGCCGACAAGGGCACGCTGTTTCTGGATGAGGTGGGTGATATGCCCTTGGCGTTGCAGGCCAAGATTCTGCGCGCCTTGCAGGAGCGGGTTATCGAACCGGTGGGCGACCCCCGCGAGCGCAAGGTGGATGTACGGGTAATTGCCGCCACCAACAAGAACCTGCTGGATGCGGTGGCAGCCAAGGAGTTTCGCGAAGATCTGTATTACCGCCTGAATGTCTTCCCGATTCCGTTGCCGTCCTTGCGTGAACGCGTGGAAGACATCGCGCCCCTGGCGCGCCACTTCGCCCACACCCTGAGCGCGACAACCGGCAAACGCATCACCGGTTTCAGCCCCGAGGCGTTGCAGGCCATGGCGGCGTATCACTGGCCGGGCAATATTCGCGAGCTGCAAAACTGCGTGGAGCGCGCAACCATCGTCGCGGCTTCATCGGTGATCGAGGATATTGATTTGCCGGGGTATCTATTTGCTTCCAAACCGAGCGAGGGCGATGTAACCGCGCTCCTCAGCGACGGCCCAGGCGTGCCGCGGGACCTGGATGCGGCGCTGGCCGAAGTGGAGAAAGCCTACATTCTTGCGGCGTTGCAGGAGAGCAATGGGGTGCAGGCCGCGGCGGCGCAGCGGATCGGCATTTCCGAGCGCAGCTTCTGGTATCGCCTGAAGAAGCTGGGGATTCAGGTAGACAAGATCGTGCGCTGATCTGAGTGTGGGAGCTGGCTTGCCTGCGATGATCGCTCCCACGCTTCGCGTGGGAGTGCCGCTGGTGACGCTCTGCGTCACGCGCGTGGACGCGGAGCGTCGTTGGCTGCATTCCCACGCGGGAGCGTGGGAACGATCTGCCGCGTTGTGTCAGGTGTGCAGGCGTACCCACACGCTGACCAACACCGTCGCGGCCATCAACCAGGCCACGGCGGCGACTGCCAGCGATGCCTCCAACCGCAGCCGATCGACCATTACATACAGCGTCGCCAAATACACAAAGTACGGAATGATCGACCACATCCCGAACAGGATCGTGGTCTTCAAATCCGCAACTGTTCGGCCTTTGCCGACGATGTAATGGGCGATCAGCGCAAAAGTGGGAAACAGCGGCACCAAGCCCGCGATGTAATAGTTTCTGGTCTTGGCCAGCGCCGCCAGGATCAGCACCACTGCGGCGCCAAGTGCAGCCTTCAAGAACAGATCCATCAGTGACTCAACCCGTATTTCTTGACCTTGTCGAACAGGGTGGTCTTGGCCATCCCCAGTTCCTGGCTGGCCTGGGTCAGGTTCCCGCCGCTGCGTTGCAGGGCATCGTTGAGCAGGTTGCGCTCAAAGGCTTCCACCGCCTCGGTAAAGGCAACCCCTTGGTTGCCGCTGCCGGCGCCGCTTTTCTTGAAGGCGGGCAAGCCCAGGGCGAAGCGTTCGGCGACGTTGCGCAACTCACGCACGTTGCCCGGCCAGTCGTGGCTCATCAGGCTGGACAGGGTCTGGTTGTCCAGCTCCGGCACGGCGCGGTCGAAGCGTAGCGACGATTGCTGCAGGAAGTGTTCGAACAGTTGCAGGATGTCTTCGCGCCGCTCGCGCAAAGGCGGCAGTTCCAGGGTGACGACATTGAGGCGGTAGTACAGGTCGCTGCGGAACTGGCTGGCGCGGCTCAACTCGTCGAGGTCGGACTTGGTGGCAGCGATTACCCGACAATCCACTGCCACGCTCTGGTTCGAACCCAGGCGTTCCAACGTACGTTCTTGCAGCACCCGCAGCAATTTGATCTGCAGGTTGATCGGCATGCTCTCTACTTCATCGAGGAACAGCGTGCCTTGATGGGCATGCTCGATCTTGCCGATGCGACGTTTACCGGCGCCGGTGAAGGCGTTGGCCTCGTGGCCGAAAATCTCGCTTTCGAAGAGGTTCTCCGGCAGGCCACCGCAGTTGAGCGCAACGAACTGGTGGGTATGGCGTCGACTGAAATCATGCAGGCAGCGCGCGACCAGTTCCTTGCCGGTGCCGGTTTCGCCTTCGATCAACACGTTGGCCGAGGTGTCGGCGACGTTGGCGATCAGTTCACGCAGGTTTTGCATCGCTGGCGAGCGGCCGATGATGCGGCCTTCCAGCGAGTCGCGCTCGGCCAGTTGCCGGCGTAACGACCAGACTTCCCGCGCCAGGCCGCGCTGTTCCAGGGCGCGGCGTGCCACGTCCACCAGGCGTTCGGGCGAGAAGGGTTTCTCCATGAAGTCGTAGGCGCCGTTACGCATGGCGCCCACCGCCATGGAGATATCGCCATGCCCAGTGATCAACACCACCGGCAGGCTTTTATCCATGGCCTTGAGGCGGGTCAGCAGTTCCAGGCCATCGATGCCCGGCAGGCGGATATCGCTGATGACGATGCCAGCGAAGTTCTCGCCGATGCGCTTGAGCGCTTCTTCGGCGCTGCCCACGCCGACGCTGGTGATGTCCTCGAGCGCCAGTGCTTGCTGGCAACCGAGCAGTACATGGGGGTCGTCTTCGACGATCAGGACGGTAAGGTCTTGGGCTTGTGTATTCATGTCGACTCAGCTCGTTGAGCGCCCACCAATGGCAGGTTAAGGACAAAGGCGGTACCACCATTGGCCGGATGTTCCACGGCAAGGCTACCGCCGGTAGCGGCCGCGAGGCTTGCGGAAAGGGTCAGGCCCAGGCCCAGGCCTTGTTCGCCGGGCTTGGTGGTAAAAAAGGGTTCGAACAAATGCTTGCGCGCCTCGGGGTCGATGCCGTGGCCATTATCACGCACCAACAGGCGGTATTTGCCATCGCCGCTCTGGCCTTCCAGCCACAGTTGCGGCACCGCTTGGGCTTGCATGGCATCGAGCGCGTTACCGATCAGGTTGACCAGGATCTGCTCCAGGCGGGTCTGGTCGATCTGCAATTGGGCGTTGGCAAAGTCACGGTGCACGGTCAACGGCAGGCTGTCCAGGCGCGCGCCGAGCACCTGGAACGCGGCGTCCACGGCCTTGCCGAGGCTGGCTTCGCCCTGGTCGTCGCCGCGCCGAGCAAAGGAGCGCAGGCTGGCGGTGATGCGGCCCATGCGGTCGATCAGTTCGTTGATGGTCTTGAGGTTGGTGCTGGCGGTGTCCAGGGCGCCGCGCTCAAGGAAGCGTACGGTGTTGCCCGACAGCGTGCGCAAGGCCGCCAGCGGCTGGTTCAGTTCGTGGGCGATGCTGGTGGACATCTGGCCGATGGCCGCGAGTTTGCCGGCCTGTACCAGTTCGTCTTGGGCGCGGCGCAAGGTTTCTTCGGCCTGGCGTCGTTCGCGAATCTGGCCCTTGAGCCGTTCGTTGCTGGCGCGCAGGTCGGCGGTGCGTTCGGCAATCCGACGCTCAAGCTGGCTGTTGGCTTCCTGCAAGGCTTCCCGTGCGGCGAGGCGGGTGGCGATGACCTTGCGTCGCTCGTTCCAGGCAATCAGCAGGAAGGCGACCAGGCCGAAGGCGACGGCCACCAGGATGCCCTGGTTGATCGCGGCGCGGCGCAGGTCGTTGAGCGGGGTGAGCAGGGTGAAGTTCCACGGCGTGTCGTTCAGCGGGCGGGTCTGCGCCAGGTAGCTGACCGCGTGCTGGTCGTTGACCACTTCGGTGTTGGCCGGGAAGGTCAGTTTCTCGGTGCCTTCGTTCAGGCGCTCACGGGCCAGGGGTTGCAGTTCATTGAGCGTCGCCCAGTAATATTGCAGGCTGTGGGCCAGGCGGTCCTTGGTGTCATCGCTCAGCGGGCGTACGGCCTTGAGGCGACGCGCCGGGTCGCTGGAAAGAATAATGATGCCGTTCTCATCGCTCACGAAAGCTTCGAGGCGCGCACGTTGCCAGCGCTCTTCTAGCGCTTCGAGGCGTACCTTGACCACAGCGACGCCGATGATCTTGCCGTGCTCTTCCAGGCCATGGGCCAGGTAATAGCCGGGTTCGCCGTTGGTGCTGCCGATGCCGTAGAAACGACCGGGCTGGCCGCGTACGGCGTTCTGGAAATAGGCGCGAAAGGACAGGTCCTCACCTTGGTAACTGTCGGCATCGCGCCAGTTACTGGTGGCCAGCACGCGGCCGGTGGTGTCCATCACGTAGATGGCGCGGCTGCGACTGCGGCGGTTCAGGCCTTCGAGGTAGTCGTTGACCGTCTTGCGGGTTTCCTGGTTCGGGTCGGCGAGCAGTTGGGAAACACTGGACTCCAGTTCCAGCAGGCTGGGCAGGTAGGTGTACTTGCTCAGTTCGCTTTCGACGGTGCGGGCGTGCAGCTCCAACTGGCGTTCGCCGTTGTCGCTGAGGGTGCGGATGCCGTAGTAGTCACTGACCCAGAAGCCGATATAACCCAGGCCGACCATCAGGGCGATGATCAACGGCGGCAGGAACAGTTGGCGTATCAGACGAGGCTTCACGGCAAGTGATGGCGGCGCGGCGCGATATTGATTGGGGTCGCATTTCATCACAGATGCCTTGGGTCAGCTACTTCTCGCCAGTGTAAGAGCGGGCTTGTGTGGGAGTCGGGCTTGCCCGCGATGCAGGCGCCTCGGTGTAACAGTTGCACCGAGGCGATGCCATCGCAGGCAAGCCAGCTCCCACACAAGCCCGGCTCCTACAGGACGAACGGTGTTGCTTTTAGTGCTGCAGGATTTTCTCGAGGAAGTGCTGCGCACGCTCGGAGCGTGCGCTGATGTCGCCGAAGAACTCTTCCTTCGGGCAGTCTTCGATGATCTTGCCGGCGTCCATGAAGATCACGCGGTCGGCCACTTTGCGCGCAAAGCCCATTTCGTGGGTCACACACATCATGGTCATGCCTTCGTGGGCCAGTTGCACCATCACGTCGAGCACTTCGTTGACCATTTCCGGGTCCAGCGCCGAGGTCGGTTCGTCGAACAGCATGACGATCGGGTCCATGGCCAGGGCGCGGGCAATCGCCACACGTTGTTGCTGGCCGCCGGAGAGCTGGCCAGGATGCTTGTGGGCGTGAGCCGACAAGCCCACGCGGTCGAGCAGTTGCAGGCCCTTCTTGGTGGCTTCTTCCTTGCTGCGGCCCAAAACCTTGATCTGCGCGATGGTCAGGTTTTCGGTGATGGTCAGGTGCGGGAACAGCTCGAAGTGCTGAAACACCATGCCCACGCGCGAACGCAGTTTTGGCAGGTTGGTCTTCGGGTCGGCGATGGAGGTGCCGTCGACGACAATGTCGCCTTTCTGGAACGGTTCCAGCGCGTTCACGCATTTGATCAGGGTGGATTTGCCCGAGCCGGACGGCCCGCACACCACGATCACTTCGCCTTTTTTAACCTCAGTGCTGCAATCGGTCAGCACCTGGAAGTCGCCATACCACTTGTTGATGTTCTTGATAGAGATCATACGGCAAACCTTTTTTGCAGACGCTTGACCAGCAGCGAGGCGGAAAAGCTGATGATGAAGTAGACGACACCGGCAAAAATCAGGAACTCGTTGGAGCGGCCGATGATGTCGCCGTTGGAGCGGGCGGAGTTGAGGAAGTCCACCAGGCCCACGGTGTAGACCAGGGAGGTGTCCTGGAACAGGATGATCGACTGTTGCAGCAGCAACGGCGTCATCTTGCGGAACGCCTGGGGCAGGATGATCAGGCGCATGGTCTGGCCGTAGGTCATGCCCATGGCTTGTGCCGCCGCCATCTGGCCCTTGGGAATCGACTGCACGCCGGCTCGTACGATTTCGCAGAAGTACGCAGCCTCGAACATCATGAACGCCACGACGCAGGAGGTGAACGCGCCGATCGGGGTGTCTTCGCCGGTGATCCAGCGCAGCACGAACGGCACCGCCAGGTAGAACCAGGTGATCACCAGCAGCAGCGGGATCGAGCGGAAGTAGTTCACATAGGCGCCGGCCACGCGGGACAGCAGTTTATTGGACGACAAGCGCATCAGGGCCAGAATGGTCCCGATGATGATGCCGCCGACCACACCCATGACCATCAGCTTCAAGGTCATGACCATGCCGTTCCACAGGCCCGGGATGGCGGGGATGATGCCGCTGAAATCGAAGTCCATTATTTGCCCCCCACGGAGATCAGGCCGGGCACTGCGACTTTCTTCTCGACCACGCGCATCAGCAGCATCAGGCTCATGTTCAGGGTGAAGTAGATCAGCGTGGCCAGGGTGAAGGCTTCAAACAGGTTGGCCGAGAACTCGGCGGTCTGTTTGGTTTGCGCCAGCAGTTCCATCAAGCCGATCAAGGACGCCACGGAGGAGTTCTTGAACACGTTGAGGAATTCCGAGGTAAGCGGCGGAATGATGATGCGGTAAGCCTGGGGCAGCAGCACGTTCCAGTAGATCTGCGGCAGCTTGAAGCCCATGGCGCGCGCCGCGGATTCCTGGCCCCGTGGCAGCGCCTGGATACCGGTACGCACTTGCTCGCACACACGGGCGGCAGTGAACAGGCCCAGGCACACTACGACACTCAGGTAGGCCGAAGTGGTCGGGTTCAGGTCTTGTTTGTACCAGTCCTGCAGGTTCTGCGGCAGCATGTCCGGTACCAGGAAGTACCAGATGAACAGCTGAACCAGCAGCGGCACGTTACGAAACAGTTCCACGTAGCAGGTCGCGATGCCCGATACGAGGCGGTTTGGCACCGTGCGCATGACCCCCAGAATGGAGCCCAGCAGCAAGGCGATAATCCATGCCACGACAGCGATGGCGATGGTCCAGCCCAGCCCGGAGAGGTACCAGTCGAGATAAGTCTCGCTGCCCACGCCGGTGGACTTGAAGAACACGCCCCAGTCCCAGTTGTAATTCATTAGGGTCTCCCCTCGAGATCGATCGATGTACAAGCACCCGCTTGGGGAAGATCCGTTCCCGCCTGACGTTGAACGCCAGGCACACACGATCGGCTCGAAAACCGCCAGGTCGAGTGTTCCAAGTTAAAACCAGCAGGTAATTACAGACGCCTGAGGGAGGGTTGGCTCCCTCAGGACATAAGCTTAGTCAGGTATCAGATTTTTACTTCTGGCGCTGGTTTGTCGCTAGGGTTAGCGATCAGCTCCTTGACCTTGTCGCTCATCGGGAAGTTCAGGTTCAGGCCTTTCGGTGGGATCGGGCTTTCGAACCATTTGGCGTAGATCTTGTTGATCTCGCCGGACTTGTACAGGGCGACAATGGCGTCATCCACGGCTTTCTTGAAGTCCGGGTCGCCTTTGCGAACCATGCATGCATAGGCTTCGAATGACTGCGGAGTGCCGGTGATAACCCAGTCATCGGGCTTCTTGGCCTTGGCTTCTTCACCGGCCAGCAGGGCGTCGTCCATCATGAATGCAACGGCACGGCCGCTTTCGAGCATCTGGAAGGATTCGCCGTGGTCTTTGGCGGAGATAACGTTCATGCCCATTTGCTTGTCGGCGTTCATCGCCTTGATGATGCGCTCGGACGTGGTGCCGGCGGTGGTCACGACGTTTTTGCCTTTCAGGTCGGCAAAGTCAGCGTAGGACGGCTTGCCTTCCTTGTCTTTCTTGACCAGCAGGCGGGTGCCGATTTCGAAGATGTTGACGGTGAAGTCAACTTGCTGGGCGCGTTCGGCGTTATTGGTGGTGGAGCCGCACTCCAGATCCGCGGTGCCGTTCTGGATCAACGGGATACGGGTTTGCGAGGTCACCAGGTTGTACTTGGCTTTGAGGTCGGGTTTGTTCAGGTCTTTTTTCAGTTGCTCGACAACGGCCAACTGGATGTCGTGGGAGTAGCCCACGGGTTTGCCCGAACCATCCGCGATGTAGGAAAACGGAATGGAGCTGTCGCGGTGAGCGAGAGTGATGGTGCCGGAGTCGTTGATTTTCTTCAGTGTGCCGGTGAGTTCGGCGGCAAAAACTGGAGTGCTGATCAGAGCAGCAGCGATAGCTGCGCCCAGGATATGGGGAACGATGCGCATCAATACTTCCTCGACATTTGTTTTTTTTATGAAGCCAGCTGAACGGCTCTCTTGTACAGCAACTGCCCGTGACGGCTCCTAAGGCGCCTCAGGCAATCGTTGAAGAGTGTAGAGCATGAGTCGTGCCATACCGAAAATAAAAGGATAACTACATGATTTATATGGAAATTAACTTTTTGTTTCGATGATATTTTCGGTCTTTGATCCGGCAAACCGAATAGAGCAGAGGGGCACGTTCGGAAAACCGAATAGTCTGTAGAGCGAGCTTGCTCGCGAAAAACGCAAAAACGCCGCGTTTATGCTGAATAAACGCGGCGCTCTCTAGTTTTCTGCGAGCAAGCTCGCTCCTACAGTCAGGCGGTCAGGCCGCTTCGATCTTGCTGCGGTTCTGCTCGACCTTGGACAAATAGCGTTGCAGGTTTTCCTGCTCCTGCTCGGTGGTGAACAGGCCAAGCTTGGTACGGCGCCACAGCACGTCCTGCGGTTGCGTCACCCACTCTTCGGCGCACAGATAGTCGACTTCGCGGCTATACAGGCCGCCACCCAGGTGGTCACCCAGATCGGCGAGCGTTTGCACGCCCTCCAGCAAGCGCCAGGTGCGGCTGCCGTAAGTGGTGGACCAGCGGCGGGCGATCTCGCTCGGTACCCAGTCGAACTTGGCGCGGATGGCGTCAGCCAGGGCTTCAGGGGTGGTCATGTCTTCACCGCCGGGCAGGCTGGCCGTGGCGGTCCAGCTAGGGCGCATCTGGGTGAAGTACGGCGCCAGTTGGGCCATGGCCGACTCGGCCAGTTTGCGATAGGTGGTCAGCTTGCCGCCGAATACCGACAGGATCGGCGCTTCGCCGGTGCCGCCGGACAAGGCCAGGGTGTAATCGCGCGTGATGGCCGATGGGTTGTCGGACTCGTCGTTGCACAGCGGGCGCACGCCGGAGTAAGTGTGGACGATATCGTCACGGCTCAGTTGTTTCTTGAAGTGCGCGTTGACCACTTTGAGCATGTAGTCGGTTTCGCCTTCGGTGATCGCCACTGCAGCCGGGTCGCCGGTGTATTCGCGGTCGGTGGTGCCGATGATCGTCAAGTGGTTCAGGTACGGAATAGTGAAGACGATGCGCTGGTCTTCGTTCTGCAGGATGTGCGCGTGGGCGCCTTCGTACAGGCGCGGCACGATCAGGTGGCTGCCTTGAATCAGGCGGATGCCGTAGGGCGAATCCAGCTTCAGGTCGTCCTTGATGAATTTGGCCACCCAAGGGCCGGCAGCATTCACCAGGGCGCGGGCGCGGATCGAGAACAGGCTGCCGTCGGCACGCTCCATGTTCATTTCCCACAGGCCGTTACTGCGATGGGCGCTGACGCAACGGGTCTGCGTGTGGATGTGCGCGCCTTTCTCGCGGGCCGCCATGGCGTTGAGCACGACCAAGCGGGCGTCATCGACCCAGCAGTCGGAGTATTCGAAGCCTCGGGTAATTTCACTTTTCAGCGGGCTGTCGGCACCGAACTTGAGGCTTTTGGAGCCTGCCAGTTTTTCGCGCTTGCCCAAGTGGTCATACAGGAACAAGCCAGCGCGAATCATCCACGCCGGGCGCAAGTGCGGGCGGTGCGGCAGCACGAAGCGCATTTGCTTGACGATGTGTGGGGCTTTGCCTAGCAGCACCTCACGTTCGGCCAGGGCTTCGCGCACCAGGCGGAATTCGTAGTGTTCCAGGTAACGCAGGCCGCCGTGGATCAGCTTACTGCTGGCCGAGGAGGTGTGGCTGGCCAAGTCATCCTTTTCGCAAAGGAATACCGACAAACCGCGACCGGCTGCGTCTGCCGCAATCCCGACGCCATTGATCCCGCCACCAATTACGGCAACGTCATAGACTTCGGCAAGCGGTGGAGCAGGCAAGGTGGAAGGGTTCATCGGCTGGCCTCGCGATCTTTTCGTCTTGGAATTCGAACATTAATGTTCATTTGCGAAAATGGTAGCTGATAATTGCGGGCACAGCCACCCGACTTCGATTGAAAAAACTCATCGAAGGGCGGAGAAAGGAAGAATTATGAACAAAGGTGAATGTATGGGTGTGAGTGAGGCCGTCATCGCGGGCAAGCCCGGCTCCCACATTTAATCGCATTTCAAACTGTGGGAGTCGGGCTTGCCCGCGATGACGCCTGAACAGGCGCTAAACGACTTCCAGCCGCACCTTGTGCTCATTCAGCACTTGCACCAAGGCCGGCACCGGCTGCTGGTCAGTCACCAGGCAGTCCACCAGGCTGATCGGCCCCAGGCGAATCATGGCATTGCGCCCGAATTTGCTGGAGTCTGCCGCCAGAATCACTTGCCGCGCATTGGCGATGATGGCCTGGGAAACCCGCACTTCTTGGTAATCGAAGTCCAGCAGGCTGCCGTCCTCGTCGATCCCGCTGATGCCCACCAGGGCAAAGTCGACCTTGAACTGGTTGATGAAGTCGACACTGGCCTGGCCCACCACGCCACCGTCACGGCGTACATTGCCGCCGGTGAGCAACACATCAAAGTCGTCCTTGGCACTGAGCATGGTGGCGACGTTGAGGTTGTTGGTGATGATTTTCAGGTGGTTGTGATTGAGCAGCGCACGGGCGATGGATTCGGTGGTGGTGCCAATGTTGATGAACAGCGAGGCATGATCGGGAATCTGCGCGGCGATGGCTTCACCGATGCGTTGCTTCTCGTCGCGCATCTGGTCGGCACGCATGGCGTACGCGGTATTCTCGACACTGGAGTCATAGGCTGCGCCGCCGTGGTAGCGGCGCAACAGGTTGGCGTCCGCCAGCTGGTTGATATCGCGGCGGATGGTTTGCGGGGTGACAACGAATAGCTGCGCCATTTCCTCGATACTGACGTAGCCGCGTTCGCGGACCAGTTCGAGGATTTGTTGTTGGCGGGGAGGCAGATTCATGGGGCGTCCTTTGGGCTGCCATACAAAAGTGGCCCATGATGACGCAGGAATCCGCTCCCTGCCAGTTACAACCTACCGTAAGCCAGCGCTTGGCTTATTCGGCGCCTTCGTGCGGCTCCCAGTCACGGGTGCGGCTCACGGCTTTTTGCCAGCCGGCATAGAGTTTTTCTTTGGCCGCTTCATCCAGCTGTGGTTCGAACTCGCGCTCGATCACTGCTTTGCCGCGCAACTCGTCCAGGCTGCCCCAGAAGCCACACGCCAGGCCGGCCAGGTAGGCTGCGCCCAAGGCAGTGGTCTCACGCATTTGCGGGCGTTCTACCTGGGTGCCGAGGATGTCGGCCTGGAATTGCATCAGGAAATTGTTGGCAACCGCGCCGCCGTCCACGCGCAAGGCCTTGAGGCGTTCGCCCGAGTCCTGTTGCATGGCGTCGAGGACGTCGCGGGTCTGGTAGGCAATCGACTCCAGGGCTGCGCGAATAATGTGGTCTACGCGTACGCCACGGGTCAGGCCGAACAGTGCGCCACGGGCATACGGGTCCCAGTAGGGCGCGCCGAGGCCGGTGAAGGCGGGTACCAGGTACACGCCGTTGCTGTCTTTGACCTTGCCGGCAAAGTATTCGGTGTCGTGGGCATCGTTGATGATCTTCAGTTCGTCACGCAGCCATTGCACGGTGGAGCCGCCGTTGAAGACCGCGCCTTCCAGGGCATAGGCAACCTCACCGCGCGGGCCGCAGGCAATGGTGGTGAGCATGCCGTGCTTGGATTTCACCGCCTTGTCGCCGGTGTTCATCAGCAGGAAGCAGCCGGTGCCGTAGGTGTTCTTGGCCTGGCCCGCCTCCACGCACATCTGGCCAAACAGGGCCGCTTGCTGGTCGCCGGCAATGCCACCGATAGCGATGCCGCTCTTGGTACGGCCATAGATTTGCGACGATGACTTCACTTCAGGGAGCATTTCCCGTGGGATGTCGAGAATCTCCAGCATCTTCGCATCCCACTCCAGGGTGTGGATGTTGAAGAGCATGGTGCGCGACGCGTTGGTGTAGTCGGTGACGTGGGTCTTGCCGCCGGTAAATTTCCAGATCAGCCAGCTGTCGACAGTGCCGAACAGCAGTTCGCCATTGCGCGCACGTTCGCGGCTGCCTTCGACGTTGTCGAGGATCCATTTGAGCTTGGTGCCGGAGAAGTACGGGTCGGTCACAAGGCCCGTGGTGTCGCTGATGTATTGCTCATGGCCGTCGCGCTTGAGCTGCTGGCAGATCTCGGTACTGCGGCGGCACTGCCAGACAATAGCGTTGTAGATCGGGCGGCCGGTGATCTTGTCCCAGACCACCGTGGTTTCACGCTGGTTGGTGATACCGATGGCGGCCACCTGGTCATGGTGCAGGCCGGCCTGGGCCAGCGCCTCAACCATCACCGCGCTCTGGGTGGCGAAGATTTCCATCGGGTCATGTTCAACCCAGCCCGCCTGCGGGTAGTGCTGGACGAATTCACGCTGGGCGGTACACACCACGTTGGCGTCACGATCGAAGATGATCGCCCGGGAACTGGTGGTGCCCTGATCAAGGGCAATGATGTAGTTCTTATTCTGAAGGTCGGTCATGTCAATTGCCTTGGACGAAATAAGGAAGTCAGAAATCAGCCTGGGCCGCGAAGGGCAGGGGACCAGGCTGGCGCTTTCAGGAAATACGAGTCTTGCCGTTGACAGCCGTGTCAGGTGTTTCTTCAGCGATAGCCGGTGCTGCGCTCGGCAGATGGCGGGCAATCAGCCCGCGATAGGCCGCAGCACCCAGGCATGCGCCGACAATCGGGGCGAAAATCGGCACCAGGAAGTAAGGAATATCTCGACCGCCAGTAAAGGCCATTTCACCCCAACCGGCGAAAAAGGTCATCAGCTTGGGGCCGAAATCCCGTGCCGGGTTCATCGCAAAGCCGGTCAGGGGGCCCATGGCGCTACCAATCACCGCGATCAGCAAACCGATCAGCAGGGGCGCCAGGGGGCCGCGTGGCAGGCCGTTGTTATCGTCGGTGAGGGCCATGATCACGCCCATCAGGATGGCGGTGATGACCATTTCCACCAGGAATGCCTGGGCCGTGCTCAGCAGCGCATGAGGATAGGTGGAGAACACCGAGGCCAATTCCAGGCTGGCTTGGGAGCCGCGGACCATGTGGTGGGTTTGTTCGTAATCGAAAAACAGATTGCTGTAGAGCGTGTACACCAGGGCGGCGGAGCAAAAGGCGCCGGCGACCTGGGCAAGAATATAGAAGGGCAGTTTGCGCTTTTCAAAATCGGCAAAGATGCACAGGGCGATACTGACCGCTGGGTTGAGGTGAGCCCCGGAAATACCGGCACTCAGGTAGATCGCCATGCTCACGCCGACCCCCCAGATGATACTGATTTCCCACAAGCCAAAGCTCGCACCCGCGACCTTGAGCGCGGCGACGCATCCTGTACCGAAGAAGATCAGCAGCGCGGTGCCCAGGAATTCGGCCATGCATTGGCTCGAAAGTGAAGGCTGTTGAAGAGCAGTTGTCATGGAAAACCTCAATTGTTGTTCTTGTCTTGCGCACGGCCTCAACGGGCAGTTGCGCGATATTCACCACGAGAAGGATCCCCATCCTGGATCGCGGCTTACTGCGGAGTACCAGAGGATTATTCCTACGGTATTCGGAAACGAAAAAATATAGACAAGAATGACCGCTGTCAAAGGTCGAAAGTGAACCATTGGTCATTTCCGAACTATTGGTGTGATGAATGATCATGGCCAAGGCGCGTTGCTTAAGCGGTAATAGGTCTGTGCTAGAGCGTTTTAGGTAGGCTTGGCCTAGAATTGGCCATCAGTTTGCCCGCCCGGAGCCGCTATGACCCCTGCATTGGACCTGTTGAAAAAAGTTCGCGCCGAACATCGTGTGCATAGTTATGAACATGATCCCAAGGCAGCCTCGTATGGGCTGGAGGCCGCGGAGAAATTGAGCCTGGACCCGGCCCAGGTGTTCAAGACGCTGCTGGCGAGCAGTGAGAAGGGTGAATTGTTGGTGGCGGTGGTGCCGGTCGTCGGAAGTCTGGACTTGAAAGCCCTGGCTCACGCTGCGGGTGTGAAGAAAGTCGAAATGGCTGACCCGGCAGCGGCGCAGCGCTCCACGGGTTATCTGTTGGGCGGCATCAGTCCGTTGGGGCAGAAAAAGCGCCTGCGCACGTTTATCGATGAAACGGCGCAACCCTTTGCAACGATTTTTGTCAGCGCGGGCAGAAGAGGCCTGGAAGTTGAATTGCCAGCGGCGGTGCTGGCAGAACACACCCAGGCCAAATTCGCACCGATCGGGCGGGCCTGATAATCATCTTTGAAGTCTATGAGGATCAAATGTGGAAGCTGGCTTGCCTGCGATAGCATCAACGCGGTGTAACAGATAACCCGAGTTGTCTGTATCGCAGGCAAGCCAGCTCCCACAGTTTGATCCGGTTTCGTCAGTGAGCGACGCTGTGGCGGCGCACGCCTGACTCAACAGCGGGAATCTGCGCCGCTGTGCTGCCGGATGCCTGGAACACCACCAAATGTTCAGCCGCCACACGGATCCCCACCTCTGCGCCCACTTGGTGATCGGCATGGCTGGGGAAAATCGACTCTAATTGCGCGCCGGTCGGCAGCTGTAACCGGTACAGCGTTGAGGCGCCGAGGAAGGTCTTGCCGACGATCCGGGCTTTCAACGCGCTGTCCGGCGCATACACGATGTCGTCCGGGCGCAGCAGCACATCCACTGCTGCACCGGTCGGCAAGGTATAGGCTCGGTTTCCGCGCAAGTCGCCCAGTTCAGTGCTGACCGATTCCGGTGAGTTCAGCCGCCCACGGATGAAATACCCCTGGCCGATGAAACTGGCAACGTAAGGCGTCTGCGGTTCGTGATAGAGGTTGTAGGGTGTGTCCCACTGCTCCAGTCGGCCTTCCTTGAAGACCCCGACGTGATCGCTGACGGCGAAGGCCTCTTCCTGATCATGGGTCACCAGGATCGCGCTAGTGCCGCGTGCCTTGAGGATGTCGCGCACTTCATGGCTGAGCTTGCGGCGCAGTTCGCCATCGAGGTTGGAAAAGGGTTCATCCAGCAACAGCAGCTGCGGCTCCGGCGCCAGGGCGCGGGCGAGGGCGACGCGTTGTTGCTGGCCACCGGAAAGCTCATGGGGGAAGCGCTTGCCCAGGTTCTTCAAGTTGACCAGTTCCAGCAACTCGGCGACCACGCGCTCTTTTTGCGGGTGTTTGCGAATGCCAAAGGCGATGTTGTCAGTCACGCTCAGGTGCGGGAACAATGCGTAGTCCTGGAACACCATACCGATGCGACGCTTCTCCGGCGCGAGGGTGAAACCGGCGCGGGAGATGACGTCGCCCGCCAGGCTGATTTCGCCTTCATGCACCGGCTCAAAGCCTGCGATCGCGCGCAGGGTAGTGGTCTTGCCGCAGCCCGAAGAGCCGAGCAGGCAACCGATATCACCGGCGTTGAGGTGCAGGTTGAGGTTCTGCACCACCCGCTGGTCTTGATAGCCGCATGCCAGATTGCGCAGGTTCAGCAGTAATGGCTGGCTCATGCGTGGTGGTACGACGGCGGGACGAGGAATTCGAGCAATGCTTTTTGCGCATGCAGGCGGTTCTCGGCCTGATCCCACGCGACTGAGCGCGGATCGTCGAGCAGGTCCTGGCTGATTTCTTCGCCCCGGTGGGCGGGTAGGCAGTGCATGAACAGCACGTCCGGCGCGGCCAGGTCGAGCAACGCGCGAGTCACCTGGAACGGCGCGAACCGGGCCAGGCGCTTGGCGGTTTCGTCTTCCTGGCCCATGGAGGTCCAGACGTCTGTGCTCACCAGGTGCGCGCCGACCACTGCGTCTTTTGGATCGCGCAGCAGTTGCACACGGCCATCGGCCTTGGCCATGAACTCGGCGCTGGGCTCGTAGCCTTCAGGGCAGGCGATACGCAGGTGGAAGTCGAACTGGATCGCCGCTTCTATATAGCTGTTGCACATATTGTTGCCGTCGCCGATCCAGGCCACGGTCTTTCCTTGGATCGAGCCACGGTGTTCGAGGAAGGTTTGCATGTCGGCCAGCAACTGGCAGGGATGCAGGTCATCGGACAGGCCGTTGATCACGGGCACACGGGAGTTGGCGGCAAATTCGGTCAAGGTGCTGTGGGCGAAGGTACGGATCATCACGGCATCGAGCATGCGCGACATCACGATGGCGCAATCGCTGATCGGCTCACCACGGCCCAACTGGGTGTCGCGCGGTGACAGGAAGATGGCCTGGCCACCCAGCTGGATCATGCCGGCTTCGAACGACAGGCGTGTGCGCGTCGAGGACTTTTCGAAAATCATCCCGAGCACCCGGTTTTTCAACGGCTCAAACAGTACACCGCGGTTACGCAGGTCTTTAAGCTCAATGCCGCGACGGATCACGCTGACCAGCTCTTCGGGCGTGCAATCCATCAGGGAGAGAAAGTGCCTTGCGCTCATCATTAACTACCTTTTGCAACAGACCGCAGATACTCAAAGCCTTGTTTATTGCGACAACGGGCGAGACCTGCGGCGAAAGCCGCACGGGGCGACGAAATAGGGGAAGACGCGATATTGACATTAAATGTCGCGTTTTACCAATAGGGCTACGGCTTTAGGGATGTTCAAGCAGGGCGCTGGCGCGCGTTTGAAGACGATTTCCTGACAGCAGCGAGCCATTTGTACACTGGCGTCCAGGCCTTTTGCAATGCGCGGGGGCGGGCTTGGGCCAGGCCGCGTCGGTTTCAGCGCCTGCTGGCAAGGTTTCTGAAACATTTGCTCATGCTTAGCCATGCCCTGGCCTATGCCTGTCGATTCACAACGCGAAGGTTGCTGGCGCCCCAAGTGGTCGCGGCCCATAGTTGAGCCAAAGCCCCTATAAAAGAGACTGGCCATGACCAAGACTCTCCACCACCGTGCCTGCCACCTGTGCGAAGCCATCTGCGGCCTCACCCTGGAAACCACCCAAGGCGAAGACGGTCGCCTGGCGATCACCTCGATCAAGGGCGACCCTCTGGACAGTTTCAGTCGCGGCCACATCTGCCCCAAAGCCGTGGCCCTGCAGGACATCCAGAATGACCCGGACCGCCTGCACCAACCCATGCGGCGGGTGGGCAGCGAATGGCAGCCGATTGGCTGGGATGAAGCCTTTGCCCTGGTGGCCGAGCGGCTTGCGGGTATCCAGGCGCGGCATGGGCAGAACGCGGTGGCGGTGTATCAGGGCAACCCAAGCGTGCATAACTATGGGTTGATGACCCACAGCAACTACTTTCTAGGGCTGTTGAAGACGCGCAATCGCTTTTCCGCGACCTCGGTAGACCAGTTGCCTCATCACCTCACCAGCCACCTGATGTACGGCCACGGCCTGTTGTTGCCCATCCCCGACATCGACCAGACCGACTTCATGTTGATCCTCGGCGGCAACCCGCTGGCCTCCAATGGCAGCATCATGACCGTGCCCGATGTGGAAAAACGCCTCAAGGCCATCCAGGCGCGGGGCGGAAAAGTGGTGGTGGTCGACCCGCGGCGCAGCGAGACGGCAGCCATCGCCGACCAGCACGTGTTCGTACGTCCCGGCGGCGATGCGGCGTTGTTGTTTGGGGTGCTCAACACGTTGTTCACAGAAGGGCTGACACGCGACAGCCATTTGCCGGTGGAAGGCCTGGATGATGTACGCAAGGCGATTGCCGGCTTCGATGCCGAGGCCATGAGCCGCCAGTGTGCGGTGCCTGCCGAGCAGATCCGCCAGTTGGCCAGGGACTTCGCCGGCGCTGACAAGGCCGTTTGTTATGGCCGCATGGGGGTCTCGACCCAGGCGTTTGGCACGCTGTGCCATTGGCTGGTGCAACTGATCAACCTGGTGACCGGCAATCTGGACCGCGTCGGCGGCGCGCTCTGCACCAGCCCCGCGGTGGACCTGGTGGCCTCCACCAGCGGCGGCCATTTCAACCGCTGGCAGAGCCGCGTGTCCGGACGCCCGGAGTACGGTGGAGAACTGCCGGTGTCGGCGCTGGCCGAAGAAATGCTGACCGAGGGTGAAGGGCAGATCCGCGCCCTCGTGACGGTGGCCGGCAACCCGGTGCTGTCCACACCTAACGGTCGCCAATTGGAGCAAGCACTGGACGGGTTGGAATTCATGGTCAGCATCGACCTGTATATCAACGAGACCACGCGTTATGCCGACCTGATCTTGCCCTCCACCTCGGCGCTGGAAAACGATCACTACGACACCACCTTCAATCTGTTTGCGGTGCGCAATGTCACGCGCTTCAATCGTGCCATCCTGCCCAAGCCTGAGGGGGCGTTGCATGACTGGGAGATTTTTGTCGGCTTGGCCAAGGCGTTTGCGGCGCACACTGGCGCGGTGCTCAAGCCCACCCTGCCACCGGCACAGATGATCGACTTCGGCCTGCGTGCGGGTGCCTATGGTGACGCATCCAGTCATAAACTGTCGGTGGCCATGCTGGCGGATCATCCCCATGGCGTGGACCTGGGGCCGCTCAAGCCCAACCTCGGGGCACGTTTGAAAACCGCGGATGGCAAGGTGCAAGCGGCACCGGCCGTGATCCTGGCAGACCTGGCGCGTTTCACCGCGCAGCCGTTGCCGGTGGCCGACGAACTGCTATTGATTGGCAGGCGGCATGTGCGCAGCAATAATTCCTGGATGCATAACTATCACCGGCTGGTGAAGGGTAAGCCACGCCATCAACTGCTGATGCACCCCGATGATCTGGCTAGCCGTCAGTTGAGCGATGGCCAGCGGGTGCGGG
The DNA here is from genome assembly GCF_009648855.1 of Pseudomonas sp. CFSAN084952. Classification (NCBI taxonomy): domain Bacteria; kingdom Pseudomonadati; phylum Pseudomonadota; class Gammaproteobacteria; order Pseudomonadales; family Pseudomonadaceae; genus Pseudomonas; species Pseudomonas sp. CFSAN084952. Next base: position 552,252 of record NZ_CP045767.1, read on the forward strand.
TGAGTTCGCGTATCGGTATGGTCGAGGTGGAAGTAGCGGCCAGCACGGACATGATGCCGGGTGTGGTCAGCCTGCCTCACGGCTGGGGCCACGGTCGTCCGGGCGTGCAGATGAGCATCGCGAGCAACCAGCCGGGGGCGAGTGCGAATGACTTGACCGACGAGCGGCAATTGGATGAGTTGTCGGGTAATGCGGCGCTCAATGGCGTACCGGTGAAGGTGGCGGCGGCCTGAGCATCCTGCTGGATTTTTGCGTTACAATGCGCCACCGTGCCGACCCGTGAGTCGCAAAGTTCCTGCAGAGGTGTTCCATGGATATCATCGAAACGATCAAAGAGCAGATTGCCAACAACACCATTCTGCTTTACATGAAGGGCGCACCTAACGCGCCTCAGTGCGGTTTCTCCGCAAAAGCGTCCCAGGCCGTCATGCAATGCGGCGAGAAGTTCGCTTACGTGGATATCCTGCAAAACCCTGAAATCCGTGCCAACCTGCCAAAGTACGCCAACTGGCCGACTTTCCCGCAGTTGTGGGTAGCCGGTGAGCTGGTTGGCGGTAGCGACATCATCACTGAAATGGCAGCTGATGGTTCGCTGCAAGCGCTGATCAAAGACGCAGCGCAAAAAGCAGCAGTCAAGACTGACGCCTAATTGGCGAGCAATAAAAAGCCCCGCTTCTCTGGTGAGAGCGGGGCTTTTTTGTGCCTGAACGCTACGGGTTATTCACCCATCTGCGATTGCAGGTAATTCTCCAGGCTGACCTTGTCGATCAGGCCCAACTGGGTTTCAAGCCAGTCGATATGCTCTTCCTGATCTTCCAGGATATCTTCCAGCAGTTCACGGCTGCCGAAATCGCCCTTGGTTTCGCAGTGAGCGATAGCGGCTTTCAGATCGCTGTGGCTCTTGCGCTCAAAGCCCAGGTCGCTGCTGATCATTTCCTGGGTGTGCTCGCCGATGTTCAGCTTGCCCAAGTCCTGTACGTTCGGCAGGCCTTCCAGGAACAGGATGCGCTTGATCAGCGCGTCGGCGTCCTTCATGGCCTTGATCGACTCTTTGTATTCACGCTTGCCGAGCTTTTCCAGGCCCCAATCGTCGTACATGCGCGCATGCAGAAAGTACTGATTGATCGCGACCAGTTCATTGGCAAGGATTTTGTTGAGTTGCTGGATGACTGAGATGTCGCCTTTCATGACTGGGGTCCTGCCCTGTAATAGCTGTGTATAGGGCGGAGTCTGAGCGGTGAAAATCCTAGTGTCAAACCTAAGTTATTGAATAATAAATGAAAATTAATCGGAATAAGAATGTTTGTGTTCCGCGTCTTGGCGCTAACTATTTGAATTGATGGCATAAAAAAACCGGACACTAGGTCCGGTTCTTCAAAACATGCCTATTCAGGCGTGTTTAAATTCTGCTGGGTAGGGGAGCGCGGCCTGGGCTGTTTGCAGCTGCGTCAGGGTTTCCCGTACCACTTGCTTGGCCAGGCAAGCACATTTGCCACACTGGCTGGCAACGCCGGTGGTTTCACGTACTTCCTTATAGCTGCAGCAACCTTCGTAGATTGCTTCGCGGATTTGTCCGTCGGTGACGCCAGTGCAGAGGCAGACATACATAAGTGAGAACCGTCGCGGGTTTATGGCTTAAGTGCGATGGATCTTAATGTTAACGAGAATGATTGTCAAAATAGTTTCAGCAGCAATCCGGGGGGAATTGCCCGTGCGCTGACGAACGGTTTTTTCGGTGTATGATGGTCGGTCTTCACGAAGCGTGATTGCGTCATATTTCTGTCTGTTTCCACAGGCAGATTCGACCGGTCCTTTTACTTCAATCGTCACCCCTATATCAGGAGATATCCAATGAGCGTACTCGTCGGTAAACAAGCCCCGGATTTCGACGTACCAGCCGTCCTCGGCAATGGCGAAATCGTAGACAGCTTCAAGCTGTCTGAAGCCATCAAAGGCAAATACGGCCTGGTGTTCTTCTACCCGCTGGACTTCACCTTCGTCTGCCCTTCAGAGCTGATCGCCCTGGACCACCGCATGGACGATTTTAAGGCGCGCAATGTTGAAGTGGTCGCGGTTTCCATCGACTCCCATTTCACCCACAACGCCTGGCGCAACACCGCCATCAACGACGGCGGAATTGGCAAAGTCAAATACACCATGGCTGCCGACATGAAGCACGACATCGCCAAGGCCTACGACGTTGAGTCCGAAGGCGGCGTGGCGTTCCGTGGCGCGTTCCTGATCGACGACAAGGGCGTTGTGCGCTCGCAGATCATCAACGACCTGCCGCTGGGCCGTAACATGGAAGAGCTGATCCGCCTGGTCGACGCGCTGCAATTCCACGAAGAGCACGGCGAAGTCTGCCCTGCCAACTGGAAAAAAGGCGACAAAGGCATGAACGCTTCGCCAGAAGGCGTTGCGGCTTACCTGACCGAGAACGCTGGCAAGCTGTAAGCCAACGTCACGGTAAAAAAAACCGGCCTGAAAAGGCCGGTTTTTTTATGCGCGGGATTTGACTTCAGTCGTTGAAGTCTTCCCAGCCGCCCATCTGCTTCCAGCGGTTGACGATGCCGCAGAACAGCTCGGCGGTCTTCTCGGTGTCGTAGCGGGCCGAGTGGGCTTCACGCCCGTCAAAGTCGATACCGGCCGCCTGGCAGGCTTTGGCCAGAACGGTCTGACCGTAGGCCAGGCCTGCAAGCGTTGCGGTGTCGAAACTGGAGAACGGATGAAACGGGTTGCGCTTCATGTCCAACCGCGCCACGGCGGCGTTCAGGAAGCCCAGGTCGAAACTGCTGTTGTGACCGACCAGGATCGCACGTTTGCAGCCATTGGCCTTCAATGCCTTGCGCACGCCACGGAAGATGTCGGTCAGCGCCGCTTCTTCACTTACCGCCATGCGCAGTGGGTGGTCGAGCTTGATCCCGGTGAATTCCAGGGCAGCGGCTTCGATATTGGCGCCTTCAAACGGCTCGACGCGAAAGAAATGGGTGTGCTCCGGGTACACAAAGCCCTGTTCGTCCATGCCGATGGTGGTTGCGGCAATTTCCAGCAAGGCATCGGTGGCGCAGTTGAAACCACCGGTTTCTACGTCGATGACGACCGGCAGATAGCCGCGAAAACGCTCGGCCATCGGATGGCGCGAGCCACCACCGCCGTGCTCTTGTTCGTCGTCGTAATGGTCTTCACTCACTTGCTTTCCTCCAGCAGGCGCCAGCGCAGTGTTTCACCGGCGCGCAGCGGGATAACGGTCAGCTCGCCAAACGGCAGGCTGGCAGGGGCGGTCCAGTCTTCACGAACCAGGGTAATGCGGTCGGTATTCGCCGGCAGGCCGTAGAAACGCGGGCCGTTGAGGCTGGCGAAACCTTCGAGCTTGTCCAGAGCATTACGTTGTTCAAACGCTTCGGCGTACAACTCGATGGCGGCAAACGCGGTGTAGCAGCCGGCGCAGCCGCATGCGGCTTCCTTGGCGTGCTGGGCGTGGGGCGCCGAGTCGGTGCCGAGGAAGAACTTCGGGTTGCCGCTGGTGGCGGCATCCAGCAGGGCTACCTGATGGGTGTTGCGTTTGAGGATCGGCAGGCAGTAGAAGTGCGGCCGAATCCCGCCCACCAGCATGTGGTTGCGGTTGTAGAGCAGGTGATGGGCCGTGATGGTCGCGCCAACGTTGGCCGACGCCTCGCTGACGAACTGCACCGCATCGGCGGTGGTGATGTGTTCAAACACCACCTTGAGCGTGGGGAACAGCTCGACCACACGACGCATGTGTTCATCGATGAAGATTTTTTCGCGATCGAACACGTCCACATCGCCACGGGTGACTTCCCCGTGGATCAGCAATGGCATGCCGACCTCCGCCATGGCTTCGATTGCCGGCAGGATCTTATCGATGCTGGTCACGCCGGAATCGGAGTTGGTGGTCGCGCCTGCCGGGTACAGCTTGGCGGCGTGCACGTAACCGCTGGCCTTGGCTTCACGGATTTCTTCAGGCTGGGTGCGGTCGGTGAGGTAGAGCACCATCAACGGTTCGAAGCGGCTGCCGGCCGGTCGCGCAGCGAGGATGCGCTGGCGATAGGCGTCGGCTTCTGCGGCATTGCGCACCGGAGGTACGAGGTTAGGCATGATGATGGCGCGGCCAAACGTGCGCGCGACATCGGCCACGGTTTGAGGTAACGCAGCACCATCGCGAAGATGAATATGCCAGTCGTCGGGACGCAGCAGGGTCAGGCGGTCGGACATTGGGGATTCCAGGCGGGTCAATCTGGTGGGAATGCTACCGGAAAAGACTCTTGCAGGCACTCGCTATCAAGTTTTGCCGGATGCTACCGATATCTCCGGGTATGCCTTAACGATGTATGACGCTTTGAAGTGTTGTAGAAACCAGTGGAGCCTCCCGTGCGCCAGTATTATCTAGCCCTGCTCAGTGTGTTCGCCAGCCTGCCTGCGGCGGCCCTCACGTTCCAGACACGTCTGGAGAATATTGAGTGGAAGGTAGAGGGCGATCAGTTCGAGTGCCGCCTGACCCAGCCGATCAGCGATTTCGGTTCCGGTGAATTCGTACGCCGGGCCGGCGAACAGGCGACGTTTCGTCTGAAAACCTATGGCAGCAGCCTCGGCGCCGGCTCCGCAACCCTGTTGGCCGCTGCCGCGCCTTGGCAGCCGGGCCGAGGTGATATCAACCTGGGGGCCGTGCGTGTCGGCAGCGGCGACGTCCTGTTCAATAGCTCCCAGGCCCAGGCCGGCCGCCTGTTCACGGGTTTGCTTGAAGGGCGCAGCCCGACCGTGCGGCATTACGGGCGTCAAGGCGGCTACTCGGAAATTCGCCTGCTGCCTGTGAAGTTCAACAAGGCGTACAACGATTATCAGGTGTGCACCACCAAGCTGCTGCCCATGAATTACGACCAGGTCAAACAGACTGAAGTGGGCTTCCCCGGTGGTGGTATTGAGCTGGACGCGGCGGCCAAGAAGAAGTTGTCGGTGATCCTGGCATTCATGAAAGCCGATCCCACGGTCAACCATGTCGAGTTGAACGGTCATTCCGATAACAGTGGCAATCGCCTGACCAACCGTGACGTCTCACGGCGCCGCGCCCTGGCGGTGATGGACTACTTCAAGGCCAACGGCATTCAGGAATCGCAAATCACGATGCGCTTCCATGGCGAAAGCTACCCCTTGGCGCCCAACACCAATGCCGCCAACCGTGCGCGTAACCGCCGTGTGAATATTCAGCTGGAGCGCGTGGCTGCCCCCGAGAAACCGGCGCCCCAGACCATTGCGCCAAGCAACCCGGCGGCTACCTCATAAGGGCGACCATCGGTCGCCCACTCGACATAATCTGTCGCTTTATCTTCATTTGCTGTCGCGCCCCTGTAATTTCACGGTTTTGATCGGTAGAATCGTCGCCTTTCCGTACAACCCCGTGGAGTGATGGCATGGCCGACGTAAACAAGGTCGTTCTCGCGTATTCCGGCGGCCTGGACACTTCGGTGATCCTCAAGTGGCTGCAGGATACTTATAACTGTGAAGTGGTGACCTTCACCGCTGACCTGGGTCAGGGTGAAGAGGTCGAGCCTGCACGTGCCAAGGCGCAAGCCATGGGCGTGAAAGAGATCTACATTGACGACCTGCGCGAAGAATTCGTCCGCGATTTCGTTTTCCCGATGTTTCGCGCCAACACTGTCTACGAAGGTGAGTACCTGCTGGGTACCTCCATCGCACGTCCGCTGATCGCCAAGCGCCTGATCGAGATCGCCAACGAAACGGGCGCCGACGCCATTTCTCACGGCGCCACCGGCAAGGGCAACGACCAGGTCCGTTTCGAACTGGGTGCCTACGCACTCAAGCCAGGCGTTAAAGTCATTGCGCCGTGGCGTGAATGGGATCTGCTGTCCCGTGAAAAGCTGATGGATTACGCTGAAAAGCACGCCATCCCGATCGAGCGCCACGGCAAGAAGAAGTCGCCGTACTCAATGGACGCCAACCTGTTGCACATCTCCTATGAAGGCGGCGTGCTGGAAGACACCTGGACCGAGCACGAAGAAGACATGTGGAAATGGACGGTCTCCCCGGAGAACGCTCCAGACAAGGCGCAGTACCTGGAACTGACTTACCGTAACGGCGATATCGTTGCGCTGGACGGCGTTGAAATGACCCCGGCCACCGTACTGGCGACCCTGAACCGGATCGGTGGCCAGCATGGTATCGGCCGTCTCGACATCGTCGAGAACCGTTACGTGGGCATGAAGTCCCGTGGCTGCTACGAAACCCCAGGTGGCACCATCATGCTGCGCGCCCACCGCGCCATCGAATCCATCACCCTGGACCGCGAAGTCGCTCACCTCAAAGACGAGCTGATGCCCAAGTACGCCAGCCTGATCTACACCGGTTACTGGTGGAGCCCTGAGCGTCTGATGCTGCAACAGATGATCGACGCCTCCCAGGCTCATGTGAACGGTGTTGTGCGCCTGAAGCTGTACAAGGGCAACGTGATCGTCACCGGCCGCAAGTCCGATGAGTCGCTGTTCGACTCCAACATCGCCACCTTCGAAGAAGACGGCGGGGCCTACAATCAGGCGGACGCGGCAGGCTTCATCAAGTTGAACGCACTGCGCATGCGCATTGCTGCCAACAAGGGCCGCTCGTTGTTCTGAACCGTGCGCCTGTCGTGAAAAATGGCCCCTTATGCAAGGGGCCATTTTTTTTGCCTGGATTTTAGATGTCGCACTGTTTATTAGCGTTTAGCGTGTGTTTAAGGTTTTTTCGTAACTTGCGCAATTATTTACCGGTTTATCTTTTTTTAAGGCTGAATCATTTTTTACATCTGGGGAGGAACTATGTCTGACAGAAAATTCACTCATGTAGTTGCAATGGAGATGTGAGTTGTTGAATTTTCTGTAGGAATTGCGGAAATGTTGAAATATGTTAAATGGAACTAATGCGGACGGTTTTTCCGGGTCGGTTTGCGGGCGTCATTGCGACAAGCAAGGGGCATTTCCTGAAAGTCTTGTGCGGCACGTTTACCTTCAGGGGCTCATGCCCCAGACATTTCACTCAAAATATGTGCGCGCCGGGAAAGGTCTGAAAGCAACCATAAAGCTACATGCATCTAAGTTGGCGAATTTTTGTAGGTTAATTCCTATCTTCTTGTGGGTTGGGTCTCTGCCTGCTCTTGCTCGGGGTGGAATGCTATGCCAACTAGTAATCGACTAGGCTATTGTGTTTGCTCTAAATAATTCGAACAGCGAAATTGGACTTTCTCATGAATAAAGTGCTGATCGTGGATGATCATCCCGTCATTCGTCTTGCTGTGCGCATGCTAATGGAGCGTCATGGTTATGAGGTCGTTGCCGAGACTGATAACGGTGTCGATGCGTTGCAACTTGCACGGGAACATATGCCGGATATTGTGATACTGGATATCGGAATCCCCAAGCTCGACGGCTTGGAAGTTATTTGTCGGCTGGCTTCGACCAAGCAAGCCGTCTCGTTCAAGGTGCTGGTGCTGACGTCCCAGGCTCCCGGCCATTTTTCCATGCGCTGCATGCAGGCGGGTGCCGCCGGCTATGTGTGCAAGCAGCAGGATCTGACAGAGTTGCTCAGTGCCATCAAGGCGGTGCTTTCCGGCTATAGCTATTTCCCGAACCAGGCGCTCAACTCAGTGCGGTCAACCATGGGCAATGCCAGTGAAGCCGACATGGTCGAACGCTTATCGGGGCGGGAGATGATGGTGCTGCAGCAACTGGCCCGTGGCAAAACCAACAAGGAGATTGCCGATGGCATGTTCCTCAGCAACAAAACCGTCAGTACCTACAAGACGCGCTTGCTGCTCAAGCTCAATGCCAGGTCCCTCGTGGACTTGATCGAACTGGCCCAGCGCAACGGCCTGGTCTAGGAGGATATTGCATCTCTTGAATACCCGTGTAACCGGCAGAAAAAAGCCTCCGTCAGGGAGGCTTCCGGCCGCCAACGGCTCGATCAGAGATCGAAGTCGTAATCGGCCAGCTGTTTTTGCAAGCGTCGCTCTTCCAGAAGATTGTCGATAGTGCGGCGTTTGCTTAAATTGGTCTTGGCCACCTCTGCCACAGGTGCCTCTACCACATCGTCATCCGACTCAACGAGGTCGTCTTCCACTTCCAGTTGTTCGTTGCCAGCGCTCATAAGGTCAACTCCAGGCTAAGACTGCCGTTGGGGCTCCTTATAGCGATAATCCGCGAACGGGTAAAAAAGATTTTTTCAATCGCCTGATCACAAAAAGCAATGATCGCTCAATCGTCGGAGGTCTTGTCCTTGTATTCGCACAAGTCTTCGATACGGCAGCTGCCGCAGCGCGGCTTGCGGGCCTGGCAAACGTAGCGTCCGTGCAGGATCAGCCAATGGTGGGAGTCGAGCAAATAGGGCTTGGGCACGAACTTCATCAATTGCTTTTCCACCTCAACCACATTCTTGCCCCGTGCAATGCCGGTTCGGTTGCTGACGCGGAAAATGTGCGTGTCCACCGCCATGGTCAACTGCCGAAACGCCGTATTGAGCACCACGTTCGCCGTTTTGCGGCCCACGCCTGGCAAGGCTTCGAGGGCTTCGCGGGTTTGTGGCACCTCACCCCCATGCAGCTCCAACAACAGGCGGCACGTTTCGATCACATTCTTGGCCTTGCTGTTATACAGGCCGATGGTTTTGATGTATTCGGACAAGCCTTCCACACCCAGGGCGTAAATCGCGGCGGGTGTATTGGCCACGGGGTACAACTTCGCCGTGGCCTTGTTAACGCCTACGTCTGTGGATTGAGCCGATAGGATCACCGCAATCAGTAATTCGAACGGTGAGGAGTAGGCCAGTTCGGTTTTCGGTTCCGGATTGTCTTCGTGAAACCTGCGGAAGATTTCCAGACGTTTTGCGGCATTCATAGGGACAGGCGTTTCCTTGCAGGCGGTCGGCGTGATGTTAGCAATACACAGCGCACTGGGTCAGCCGTTGGCCTCGGCATCTTGCAGCGTTTGCTCGGCGGCATTCAATGCGGCTTTCAAGGTTGCCAATTGATGCTCGTCGGCATGGTGATCCTGAGCCTTTTTCAACGCTGCACGGCGCATGGCCAGCTGGATTTTTGCGCGCTTGAACTCGGCGCTTTTAGTGGTCGTCTTTGGTGGCTGCGGTGAGCTGTTGGCCTCCAGTGCGGCAAGCGCCTGCTCGGATGCCTCGAACTGCCGCTGCAGCATAATCAATTGCGACTGTTGCTCAAAGGTCGGCGGATGCCCAAACGCTTTCAAGGATTTGTGCAACTGAGCGCGACTCATGGCGACGCTGCTTTTGGCCTGCTTGATCGCAGCGTCCTGAGCGGCCTGAGTGTTATCAACCGGTGCCACCTCCATCGGCGCTGTGCGCTTGGCTCGTGCCAGGCGTTCGGCGAGCTTGTAGGCTTCTTCACGTTGCAGGCGGGCGTTACGTTGCTCGAAGCGCCGCCGCGCCCGGTTGCGTTTGAGGTCGCGTACACGCCGTTCATCATCGTTGCTGGCCAAGTCACCGACGATAGGCAGAACGTCAGCAAGTGGGCGCATCTCGATACAGTCGACAGGGCAAGGCGCAACGCACAGGTCGCAACCGGTGCACTCGTCGACAATCACGGTGTGCATCAACTTGGCGGCACCCACAATGGCGTCCACCGGGCAGGCCTGGATGCATTTGGTACAGCCGATGCATTCGGCCTCGCGGATATAGGCGACTTGCGCAGGCGCATCTCCACGGCTGGTGTCCAGCTCCAGTACCGGCAGGCGCAGCAGTTGCGCGAGCCCGGCAATGGTTTCCTGCCCACCGGGCGGGCACTTGTTGATGGCTTCGCCTTTAGCGATGCCTTCTGCGTAGGGCTTGCAGCCCGGGTGCCCGCACTTGCCGCATTGAGTCTGCGGCAGCAGCGCGTCGATACGTTGAATGAGGTTCATGCTGTGATCATAGCGTTGATGCCCGGTCCAGGGAGGAGGGCAAGCTGAGAAGCCCCGCTGTAGCAACAGCGGGGCATTTTGCAGAGGTTACTTGATGCGTTGACCCGGCTTGGCACCGCTGTCCGGGCTCAGCAGGTAGATTTCTTCGCCGCCAGGGCCCGCAGCCATCACCATGCCTTCGGAAATGCCAAACTTCATTTTTCGTGGCTTGAGGTTGGCGATCATCATGGTCAGGCGACCATCGAGCTTGGACGGGTCCGGGTAAGCGCTCTTGATGCCGGAGAACACGTTGCGCTGTTCGTCACCGATATCCAGCGTCAGGCGCAGCAGCTTGTCGGCGCCTTCCACGGCCTCGGCCTTGATGATCAGCGCCACGCGCAGGTCCACGGCGGCAAAGGCGTCGAAATCGATTTCCGGGGAAATCGGGTCCTTGACCAGCTCGCCATTGCCCGCCGGCGCGGATTGGCCGGTATCGGTCTGGCTGGCCACCAGGTCTTCTTTCGAAGCATCGGTCATGGCCTGGACTTTCACCGGGTCAATCCGGGTCATCAAGGGCTTGAACGCGTTCAACTGATGATTACCGAGCAAGGTGGTGTGATCGTTCCAGCTCAACGGCGCCACGTTGAGGAACACCTCGGCATCGGCGGCCAGCAATGGCAGCACCGGCTTGAGGAAGATCACCAACTGACGGAACAGGTTGACCCCGGTGGCGCAGATCGCCTGAACCTCCGCTTCCTTGCCTTCCTGCTTGTTCAGCGACCATGGCGCCTTGTCGGCGATCCAGGCGTTGGCGCGGTCGGCCAGGCCCATGATCTCGCGCATGGCGCGGGCAAAGTCGCGGGCTTCATAAGCGTCGGCGATGCTCGGCGCGGCGGCCAGGAAGGCGTCGGTCAGTTCCGGTGCGGCGTTCTCGGCTACCAGTACACCGGCGTTGCCCTTGTGGATGAACCCGGCGCAACGGCTGGCGATGTTGACGACTTTACCTACAAGGTCCGAGTTGACCTTCTGTACGAAGTCTTCCAGGTTCAGGTCCAGGTCGTCCACACCACGGCCCAGCTTGGATGCGTAGTAATAGCGCAGGTATTCCGGCGACAGATGGTCCAGGTAGGTGCGCGCCTTGATAAAGGTGCCACGGGACTTGGACATTTTCTGGCCGTTGACCGTCAGGTAGCCGTGCACGGCGATGCCGGTCGGCTTGCGGTAGCCCGAGCCTTCAAGCATTGCCGGCCAGAACAGCGCGTGGAAGTTGACGATGTCCTTGCCGATGAAGTGGTACAGCTCGGCGGTGGAGTCCTTGCCCCAGAACGCGTCGAAGTCCAACTGCGGGGTGCGGTCGCACAGGTTCTTGAAGCTGGCCATGTAGCCGATCGGCGCGTCCAGCCATACATAGAAATACTTGCCTGGCTCGCCCGGAATCTCGAAGCCGAAGTACGGCGCGTCGCGGGAGATGTCCCACTGCTGCAGGCCACTGTCGAGCCATTCGGAGAGTTTGTTGGCCACGGCGTCCTGCAAGGTGCCGCTGCGCGTCCAGGTTTGCAGCATTTGCTGGAAATCCGGGAGCTTGAAGAAGAAGTGCTGCGAGTCCTTGAGCACCGGCGTGGCGCCGGAGATCGCTGACTTGGGATCCTTCAAGTCGGTCGGTGCGTAGGTCGCACCACATTTTTCGCAGTTGTCGCCGTACTGGTCTTCGGTGCCGCATTTCGGGCAGGTGCCCTTGATGAAACGGTCGGCCAGGAACATTTTCTTTTCCGGGTCGAAATACTGGGTCACCGAACGTTGGTCGATGTGCCCGGCTTCCTTCAACCGCAGGTAGATCTGGCTCGACAGCTCGCGGTTTTCGTCGGAGTGGGTCGAGTGGAAATTGTCGAAGTCCACCAGGAACTCGGCAAAGTCGGCGCTGTGTTCAGCCTGCACATTGGCGATCAGCTGTTCCGGGGTGATGCCTTCCTTTTCGGCGCGCAACATGATGGCCGAACCGTGGGCGTCGTCCGCGCAGACATAAATGCATTGATTGCCGCGATGCTTCTGGAAGCGCACCCACATATCGGTCTGGATGTACTCAAGCATATGGCCAAGATGGATCGAACCATTGGCATAGGGCAGGGCGCTGGTGACGAGGATCTTGCGTGGCTCGGACATGGGGCTCGGCTACTTGATGAAACGGAGGTCGGCCACTATAAAGCGCCGGGAAATTTATTTCACCCCGTGACGCTGTTTCAGAATCTTCCGTACTTTCGAAAGCATGCCGTTCGGCGGCTGGAACGGTTAGGATAGCCGCCTGTTTCAGTCAGTCTTTTTTTCGGGAGTAGCCCATGAGCGCCGTCAATCGCGCAGCGGTGGAAGCCGTTCTTCGCCAGTACACCGACCCCTATTTGAACCAAGACCCGGTCAGTGCCGGCTGTGTACGTGCCATCGAGGTCCAGGGCGACCAGGTGTCGGTGCAGTTGCAACTGGGTTATGCCGCGGGCCTGTTCAAAAGCGGTTGGGCGCAGATGCTGCAAATGGCTATCGAGGGCCTCGACGGTGTGGGTTCGGCCAAGGTCGACATCCAATGCGTGATCACGCCGCACAAGGCCCAGGCGCAGATCCCGGGTCTGGCCAACGTCAAGAATGTGGTGGCGGTGGCTTCCGGCAAGGGTGGCGTGGGTAAATCCACCACCGCGGCCAACCTGGCCCTGGCCTTGGCCTGGGAAGGGGCGCGCGTGGGCATTCTCGATGCCGATATCTACGGGCCGAGCCAGGGCGTGATGTTCGGCATCGCCGAAGGCACACGGCCGAAGGTCAAGGATCAGAAATGGTTTGTACCGATCGAGTCGCTGGGTGTGGAAGTGATGTCCATGGCGTTTCTCACCGATGACAACACGCCGATGGTCTGGCGCGGGCCAATGGTCTCCGGTGCGTTGCTGCAATTGGTCACACAAACAGCTTGGGGCGACCTCGACTACCTGGTGATCGACATGCCGCCAGGCACCGGCGACATTCAACTGACCCTGGCGCAGAAAGTGCCGGTGGCCGGTGCGGTGATTGTCACCACGCCTCAGGACCTGGCGCTGCTGGACGCCAGGAAAGGTGTGGAGATGTTCCGCAAGGTCAACATCCCGGTGCTGGGCGTCGTGGAAAACATGGCGGTGCACATCTGTTCCAACTGCGGGCATGCCGAGCATCTGTTCGGTGAAGGTGGGGGAGAGAAGCTGGCTACTCAATATGGCGTTGAACTGCTGGCATCGCTGCCATTGGCGATGGAGATTCGCGAGCAGGCCGATGGTGGCAAACCTACCGTCGCGGCAGAGGCCGATGGGCAGATCGCGATGATCTATCAGGAATTGGCCCGTCACGTCGGTGCGCGGATTGTTTTGCAGGAAGCGACGGCGCCGGCAATGCCGACCATTACCGTGAGCGACGATTGATTAGGCTTTAACGGTTACGCGAAAAGCCTGACGATCCGTGGTGCTCTCAGGTTTTTCGCGAGCGAGCTCGCTCCTACAGGTGGGGCGCCAATAGGGCTTGTTGCTACTTTGCGCAATGCACGTGTAAGCATTCGCTTACTTTTTCGTAAGTGTTTGGTTTTTTTAGCGGTTACGTACGTCTTGAATCGACGAAGCTATTATCTATCTTTTTGAAAAATAACGATTATTTTCATGCTGGCGAGCGGCAACGTTTGTCAGCCCGCCGTGGGGATCGCGTTGAACTTCCCTTGGAACGCTCTAACATCAGCCCTGTGTCCACGGATTGGCACAGCCATCAAGGAACGATGGTTTAAAGGAACGTCGCAGGATGCGATTCATCAGGATGATGAAAAGGAATACAGGGACTAGGGAAAAAATGTGGGCGGGTCATACCGCCCCTTTTTTTGCCTGTAGAAAAGTGAACCCAGGCACCCGAACGCAAAAAAGGCCCTCAAGGGCCTTTTTTTGTTGGGCAGTGGCGCTTTAGCGCTCTAGTTGCTCAATCTTGTTGGGCTTGCCATCCCATTCGGCGGCGTCCGGCATCGGATCTTTGCGCTCAGTGATGTTTGGCCAGATGTCTGCCAACTCGACGTTCAACTGAATGAATTGCTCCATGCCCGCAGGCACTTCGTCCTCGGAGAAAATCGCGACGGCCGGGCATTCTGGTTCACACAGGGCGCAGTCGATGCACTCATCCGGGTGGATAACCAGGAAATTCGGGCCTTCGTAGAAGCAGTCCACCGGACAGACTTCTACGCAGTCGGTGTACTTGCACTTGATGCAGTTGTCGGTGACGACGAAGGTCATTTCTAATTTTCTCCTCAGGCGGCGGCAGCGAAACCCCTTGTGGTGGGGTTCGCGAGGTTTGAGAGCGATAGTCTGCGGACCAGGCTAAAAGCCCGCAGCATCCCAAACCGCGCGAGATTCTATCAGCTTGCAAGCGTCTGCGTTATATCCGAGTCTTCAGTGCATATAACATTTCGAGCGCTTTACGCGGCGTCAAGTCATCCAGGTCAAGCTTTGCCAACTCATCCAGCACCGGATGGGGCAGGCTGGCGAACATATCGCTCTGATGCGGCGCGGCAGGTTTCTTGCTGGCCTTGGCTGGGCTGGCGACCACGGTTTCATGGGGCAGGGCCGTGGTTTCCAGGCGGCTGAGGTGTTCGCGGGCACGGGTGATCACCTCGTTCGGCACACCGGCCAACTGCGCCACGGCCAGGCCGTAGCTCTGGCTCGCAGGCCCTGGCAGCACATGGTGCAGGAACACGATGCGCTCGTTGTGCTCGGTGGCATTGAGATGCACGTTGGCCACCAGCGGCTCGCTTTCCGGCAACACCGTCAGCTCGAAGTAGTGCGTGGCGAACAGCGTGTACGCACGCAAATGCGCCAAGCGTTCGGCCGCGGCCCAAGCCAGGGACAGGCCGTCGAAGGTGCTGGTACCGCGACCTACTTCGTCCATCAGCACCAGGCTGCGTTCGGTGGCGTTGTGCAGAATGTTGGCGGTTTCGCTCATTTCCACCATAAAGGTCGAACGGCCACCGGCCAGGTCATCGCTGGAGCCGATCCGCGTGAAAATGCGGTCCACCAGCGACAATTCGCAACTGGCTGCGGGTACGAAGCTGCCGATATGCGCCAACAGCACGATCAACGCGGTCTGGCGCATGTAGGTGGATTTACCACCCATGTTCGGACCGGTGATTACCAACATGCGGGTATCGTCGTCCAGCGACAGGTCATTGGCGACGAACGGCGTGGTCAGCACCTGCTCTACCACCGGGTGACGGCCTTGCACGATGCGCATGCACGGTTCGCTGACAAACCGTGGGCAGTTGAGGTCCAGGTTCAGCGCCCGTTCGGCGAGGTTGCTCAACACATCCAGCTCCGCCAGGGCGGCGGCGGTGTCTTGCAACGGCGCCAGGCGGCTGATCAGGTCCTCGAGCAAGGCTTCGTACAGCATCTTTTCCCGCGCCAGGGCGCGGCTTTTGGCTGACAGCGCCTTGTCTTCGAACTCTTTGAGCTCTGGGGTGATAAAACGCTCGGCGCCTTTGAGGGTCTGGCGACGTTGATAGTCGATAGGCGCAGACTCCGCCTGCTTGCTCGGCAACTCGATAAAGTAGCCATGCACGCGGTTGTAGCCGACTTTCAGGTTAGCCAGGCCGGTACGGGCTTTTTCGCGGGCTTCCAGGTCGATCAGGAACTGCCCGGCGTTTTCGCTCAGGGATTGCAGCTCATCCAGCTCACTGTCGTAGCCGGTTTTCAACACACCGCCGTCACGAATGATCGCCGGCGGGTTGTCGATGATGGCCTTTTCCAGCAACGCGGCGAGGTCCGGGTACGTGCCGGCCGTCACGGCCAGCTGTTGCAGGTGCGGCGTGTCCAGTTCGGTCATCGCCACTTGCAACTGCGGCAGGGCGCTCAAGGCATCACGCAGGCGCGCCAGGTCACGGGGCCGTGCATTGCGCAAACCGATCCGTGCCAGGATACGTTCGATATCGCCGATTTCTTTCAGTTGCGGCTGCAATTTTTCAAAGCGGTAGCCGTCCAGCAGGCAGGTAATAGACGTCTGACGCGCTTGCAGCACGGTCAAGTCCCGCAGCGGACGGTTCAGCCAACGGGTCAGCAAACGGCTGCCCATGGCGGTCTGGCAACGGTCTACCACCGATTGCAGGGTGTTATCGCGGCCACCGGCCAGGTTGGTGTCCAGTTCCAGGTTGCGACGGCTGGCGCCATCAAGCACCACGGTATCGTCCAGACGCTCATGGCGCAGGCTGCGCAAGTGCGGCAGGGCCGTGCGCTGGGTTTCCTTGGCGTAGCTGAGCAGGCAGCCGGCAGCGCCGATAGCCAGGGTCAGGGTTTCGCAACCAAAGCCTTTAAGGTCCTGCACCGAGAACTGCTGGCACAGACTTTTCAGTGCCGAATCACGTTCAAAATCCCACGGTGCACGACGTTTGGTTCCCCGACGCTTCTCGGCGGGCAAGTCCTTGGGCCAATCATCCGGGATCAACAACTCCACCGGATTGATACGCTCCAGCTCCGCCAGCAGGTTTTCCCAACCCTTGATCTCCAGCACGCTGAAGTTGCCGCTGGTGATATCCAGCACCGACAGGCCGAACAGACGCTCATCGCCCAACACCGCCGCAATCAGGTTATCGCGACGCTCATCCAGCAACGCCTCATCACTCACCGTGCCTGGGGTGATGATGCGCACCACCTGGCGCTCCACCGGCCCTTTGCTGGTGGCCGGGTCACCGATCTGCTCACAGATCACCACCGACTCGCCCAGCTTGACCAGCTTGACCAAGTAGCCTTCCAACGAGTGATAAGGAATCCCACACATCGGAATCGACTGCCCCGCCGACTGCCCGCGCGCGGTCAGGGTAATGTCCAGCAGCTTGGCGGCCTTCTTCGCGTCTTCGTAGAAGATCTCGTAGAAGTCGCCCATGCGATAGAACATCAACTGATCAGGGTGCTGGTTTTTCAGGCGCCAGTACTGCTGCATCATCGGGGTGTGGGAGGACAGGTCTGAAGTGTTTTTACTCATTGGGTAGTAGGCAAATTCGTTGAAAGTGATGGGGCAAAGGGGGCGCTTGGCCCAGCATTTTTTGCGATGGCGGCAAGGTTAACACGCGAGGTCGGGGGTTCGCAGGTCGCAAACGGATAGGTAAAAAGCAAAAGCGGTGCCGCCCCGATATCCACCACTAAAGGAGCGGCGCCGCCACAGGTTAGCGGTTGCCCGCCTTTTCTATTTTCGCGGCTTACTGGGTATTAACCGGCGAATCCAACACCTTCACCCCATCATCAACCACCGCCTTGACCATTTCCTGCAAGTCATGCGAAGCCCAGGCGTAACGGTCCGTCTCCTTGGTCATCGCCGCATCTTCTACGAGCAGCTTGGCGACGTGGAGAAGATTGGAGGTGGGGTGCAAGGCGTTTTGCAAGGAAACACCGCTGTTAATGCGTGAACCTGCTCTGGTTTTTCATAAAGCCGTGTTTATGAAGAATTGTTTAAGTTGCGCTCGCAGGTCGTGCCTTCGCGAGATTCTTTCCGGGGCGAGCGTTTTTGAGCGGGTGAATATAATTTCGAATAATCAGGGTTTTAGAAAAAACATCCGCACTAAAAAGAATCGTTGATGTGATTTTTATTAGCTTCCTATCATTTTTTTCTGGCTCTCTATTCCAAAAAGGTCTTTTGTCGAAAAATTCGGAGCATGTTTTATTGCTCACAGATGTAACAAATTGTTTCATTTTTTTGCCGTTTTTCGGTATCGACAAGGGGGCTTTCTGTCGGCGAACAGGTGAGTTCCGTTCGTTGCGACGCAGTGGGTTAAGCCTGGGACATTGATGATTTTGCGTGTGTCTGTTCGGCGCACTGCAAACAAGGGATTTGACAATTATCGAGGCTTGAACCCATGAATCATGTGATCAACTCCATACTGGAAAATGCATCAACTCGCCCCTCAATCGGCCATACCAACCCCGCGCTACTGCATGACGTCCTATGGCGAGCCCTGGAGCACGCACTCAAGGCCAACACGGATGATGCTTCCCACACCCCGCATGCCCGTGCCTGTCTCAGGATCTATGCTGAAATCGATACGCTGTCGTATCTGGACAAGGGTGATTCGAAATTGGCCGCAGCTCTGGGCAAGGCGTTCTTCGAATCGCGCTCCAGCAAAGACGTCGAGGCATTCTGGAAGTTGTTACTGATCAAGCAACTGCTGTTCGAATTGTCGGTCAGGGGTGTGGCGACCCAGATTGCTTCGCAAGCCAGTCTGCCTCGTCAGTTGCTCACGCTCGATCCGCAGTTGATTGCAGCGCCTGCGGGCGTGAATATCAGCCTGGGAGTGCTGTGCAAGGAAACCGATCAGCTCAAGCATTCCGTTGTGCTGGTCTTGCAGAAACTGGCACAGCACGTCGAGGATCGTGGCCTGAAAAAGCCTCAAGTCACTGCGCAGCTTCTGCTGGAGTTGTACAACGCCGTGTGGTCGGGCAGTAATGGCACCGATATCGAGTCACAGATTTTTTACGCCGACAGTGTGTATGACGCGTTGCCCGACGTGCATCACGCCCTGGGCCTGGCGCCGCAGGAAAAATGGCTGACTTTGTTCACCTGGTTATACGGCGACAAGGATGGCCGCCCCTATGACACCAACCAGCACACCGAAACCCTGGTGGTGGCGCTGGAAACGGCGCTGCGCAATCGCTACATCGCTGATATCGACAGTCTGATCAAGGACGGCGGCGCACGGCATCGCCTTGAAGAGATTCGTGCTCGCGTGGGCAAGGATCATCCCGAGCATTTCAAGCGTCCCGCCGAACTGATCGACGCACTGAGCAGCATCCGTTTTACCCAGCCCGCCGCCATCGACCGTCTGCTGCTGCGGGTGCATGCGTTTGGCTTTCACTATCTGGATATCGAGTTTCGTGAAAACGCCGAGATGTTCAGCTGCGTGGTCAATGAGATCCTTTCCAGCCAGTGGCTGGAAACCATCGGCCTGGGCCAGGGCCGGCACTATCACGAGCTGGATGAGCGTGCGCGTCAGGCCGCCCTTGAGGTCGCGCTGGAGGGCGGGGCGGCCCGGACGCCCGCTGCCCTGTGGCAGGAGTATTTGCAACGCACCACGCCGATTTACACGCGGAAAGTCGAGCAATATGCCGGCCAGGATTACATTGCGCTGATGGAGCAGGATCCGAGCTATATCCGCATGCACGATGCGCGCAACGCGGTGGAACGGTTTGAAATGATTGACCGTTATCGCGACCGGATGAAAATCCACGGGATCGCCGAGTACACCTCGGCCCTCAGCGCGCTGGAGGTGCTGTTCCTGATGAAAGCGGCCCAGGTACGGGACGGGATTGACATCGCTCTGCAACCTGAAGACCTGGCAGGTGCCGAGCGCACGGTGGCCACGGTGCATGAGGTGTACGAAAACCCGGTGTACCGCCAGCACCTGGCAACGCGCGGCAACCGCCAATACATCACGTTTGGCCCCAGCGACACGGGCAAGCAAGGCGGCAAGGCCATGCACAAGCTGAACATGGCGATTGCCAACCAGCACAAGTTGATCGCGGCCCGTTATGGCATCGAGGTGGTCGTCCACGTCATCATGGGCGGGGAACACGCACGGTGTAATGGGGTGATCGCCGAGACCTTGCAGGAGTTCGGCGCGCTGGAGGGCCCGGAAACCCGCTTCATGCTGGCCGGCTGCGCGGAGATGCGCGCTCATCTGCTGACCCGCAACCAGTCCGTCAACTTTCTCAGCCAGTTGTACCGTATGCACGCCGAGCCCAAGCCGCAGCCGTCCGAGGAGGTCATTGCCGGCAGGGTTCAACGTTGGGGGGGCGTGGTGCGCCGCTACCAGGCGACGTTCTTCGAGCATCCGGCGCTGCCTTCCCTGCTGCGGGACCTGGCGCGATTCGATGTGGTCAGGGCCACCGCCAAAGGCACCCGGCCGCCTTCTCGTATCTTCAACATCAAGGTGTTCGAGTCGCGTCCCGATGCCATTCGTGCGATTCCCTGGACCCGCGCCTTGCTGGCCGGTGGATTGCACAGCGAACTGATCGGCGTCGGGCAGTTTGCGCAAGAGCCGGCAACTTGCTTGTCCAAGGCCTTCAACGAGGATGAGAGCTTTCACACCTACGTCAAAGGCATGGCCTACGCCATTGCGCGAACCGACCTCAAATGCGCCTGGCTGACCCTGACCGGCAGCATCCCGGAAAAGGCCCACATCCAGAGGCTGGCGCAAGCCTTGAAGGCCGAAGCCGTCGGTACCGCCGAACAGCTGCTGGCCAGCCTGCACCTGGAAGTGATTGAAGGTAAGCGCTTCGTGTACAAAGCCACCAACGGCACCGAGCCGGCGGATCCATGGAAAATCAAGGAAGGCAGCTTGCTCAACCTATGGCCCAGCCTCAGGGCCGAGGTCTATCTCAAGGAAAAGAACTTGCGAATCTATCGCTTGTTTCTGCTCTACGCCAAAAGCAATCCCGCGTTCATCCAGTCGTCATCGCTGAATGATTTCTACAGCGGGTTCCTCGCGGCCGTGAGTACCGATGCAGGTTTGGTCGATCCCGCAAGCGCCCACCATTTCACCTGGTGATTAACCCCGATGCCCAGGGCAACCTGGGTATCGGCAGGCGCTACCCTCCAAGAGGATCAACTGTATGGCATTTACCACCTTGATACTGGATGCCCCCGGGCCGCCGTTACTGTTTGAGGAAGTCGATCGCTTTCTTGAACTGGGCCTGGGCGTCACCCTCAACCTGCATTATTTCGCGGACAAAGAGCGCATCCGGCAGCACTACGGCACGCGCATTCACTATGCCGAGATCAACTGCCATGACGAGCCTGGCTTTATTGCCGCCGTGAGTCAGGCCGGGGGGTACAGCGTGTTCAAGACGCGCCTGAACATCCCGTTGGGCGCTGGCCTGATCCGCGCTGCCACCTCGCCGGCGTTGGCCACGCCACTGCGCGCCATTGCCCAGGCTGGCACAGGGATCAATCATATTGATCGGCTGGCGTGCGAGCAGTGTGGCGTGGCGATCCTCAACACACCGGGCTCCAACGCGACCGCTGTTGCCGAATACGTCGTGGCCCAGGCGCTGTTTCTGTCGCGCGACCTGGATGACTACAACGCTGAAACGCACAACGGCCATTGGGCAAAAGGCTCCTTGGCACCTGCCTGCGAATACGCCGAACTGACGCTTGGGCTGGTGGGCACCGGCAGCATTGCCCGGCAGGTGGCGCGCAAGGCTGCGGCGCTGGGCATCAGGGTGATCGCCACCGGGTCCGAACGTTTTACCGAACCGGTGGCGCATAGCCTTGGGCTTGAGCGGCGGGCAGGTCTTGAACAGTTACTGGCCGAGGCGAACATCGTCTCGATCCACGTACCGCTCACCCCGCAGACCCGAGGCTTGTTCGGCACCGCCGAGTTCCAGCAGATGCGCCAGGGATCAATCCTCATCAATACCGCGCGCGGCGGGATCGTCGACGAACACCGGTTGGCCGCTTTCATGCGCCAGTTTCCCAGACATATCAAAGCCGTCGCCATCGATACCTTTGCCCTTGAAAAAGACCGCTTCGACTCGCCATTGACCGCTATTGCCAATGCGCAATTGACGCCGCACATCGCTGGCAATACCACCACGGCAATCCGGACGGCGTCACGCCAGATCGTCGACAAGATCCACGCATTCAGTGCCGACGCCACCGCGCGTTAACCCACAGGACACAAGGAAGGCCACATCATGCAAACCTCTATTGTTACCCGCCTCGACGCCCTGAGTTGCACCGACCTCAGCGATGCGATGGACCGCCTGAAAATCGTTTGCCAGTGCACCGACATCATGCCTCTGGACCGGTCGTTCAACCTCACAGGCAAAGCCTGGACCCTGCGCTACGGCCCTATTGGCCTGGACGGCGGCTCGGTGGGTGACTACATCGACGACCTTGAGGCTGGCCAGGTGGTAGTGATCGACAACCAGGCGCGGCTCGACACCACCGTGTGGGGCGATTTACTGACCTCTACCGCCGCCCGTAAGCAGTTGGCCGGGACGGTGATTGACGGTATCTGCCGCGATGTCGACCGTGCGTTGGAGCTTAACTACCCGATCTTTTCCCGGGGGAACTGGATGCGCACCGGCAAGGATCGCGTGCGTGTCGAAGCGATCCAGGCGCCCGTTACGCTGGGTGGCGTGCGGGTACAACCCGATGATTGGTTGCGCGGCGACGGTGACGGCCTGGTGGTGATTCCGGCCGGCTCACTGAGCGAAGTGCTGGAGGTGGCCGAAGAAATCCACCAGGCCGAAGAACATATTCGTACGGCTATCGAGGAGGGCGTTCCTTTACGCAAAGCTCGCGCCGATTACGGCTACCACGCCTTGCAGACTCCGCGCCGCTGACTGGCCGACGACAGAAGCCGCCGCGGGTGCGGCTTCAGTTGATGCTGGTCGGGGTGGTCAATAGCACCGACCCGGTTAAGCGGGACCAGGTCTTGCGCAATACGGACGTGGCGGAAATCCGAGGTGTTGGCCGCAAGATGAAACTCCACCTCGGTGCGATTTTTGCAGCCGGTCGCTGCTGGATAAGCTCGGCAAAAACTAAAAAAAAGATCAGTGCCTTGAAGATGATTAACTGACTTTTGCGTGCTCACACCTTAATGCCGGATAGAGAGAAGTCAGGGTATGAGTACGACCAGACTATTTGGATTTACGCCCACTAGCCGGAAACAACCCTCTGATCACCCCAAGAAACGCCGCAAACAAGTTGATTGAAGTCGCCGTAGTGATGGCAATCAACACATTGTCCGAGAACGGCGCTTTACCCGAGTAATACTTCGACCAGCCATTCCACACCAGCAGGACCCCCCAGAAGATCACCCCGCACGCAGCGAACCAAAACGCACGCCCCGCATATTTCTTGCGCAGTTGCCTTTCAGCCTTCTGGTCTTTGAGGTTCTGGCTTCTTTCATCGTCGGTGCCTATGGCTTGCTCGCCACCGGCTTGGGTGTCCTGGTCAGGCCCTGCCACGGGGGGCAAGGTGAGTTCCAGGTTGTCGAGTTCTTCACTCACGGATGCGGCTCTTTGGGTGAATGAGTGTGGCCATGTCTTCCCAGTCGATGGCCGAACCGTCGGCGCCCTTGAGGGCCCAGGCTGTGCCGTCCTCGTGGGAGAGGTTGGACAGTTGGGTGCCAGACCACTTGCCGTATTTGTTGATGATCCGGTCAATCAAACGATGGGTGTAGGTATCGCTCTCAGGCACTCTCGGTGTCACGAAGACAATGTCTTCAGCGTCGGGCTTCAGGTTGCTGAGCAACGCGGTCACCGGGCGATTACCGTAGGATTTTAACTCATGGTAAAGCGACGGAATGACCGGGCCATATTGCCAGCGGGCGAAGTGATCATCCATGAGGGGCTGATCCCGTTCGCGCAAATGCCAGGACTGCGTATAAAACAGCAGTTTTTGCAGCTTCATGGGCGTCAGGCCCGAAAGCTTGCCTTCCTTCGCACGTTCAATGAAGGCGTTAGCGACAGCTAGCGCTGAATAAGCCATGAGCACCTCCGTCGTTGCTGGCTACGTTGTCAAAGAGTTTTATACATAGGCCTTGAGTTGTCGACATGCAAGGTGTTGATCGGCAGCAATACCAAGCTGTCGGAATAATAGAGTGTCGATAACTGGTTGTATATACAGTGTTCTGATTCGAATTAAGTGAGATCCGGATGTTTAATGCATAAATATGCAAATTAGCATTTGCCAACCCCCCAAACTCCCGTCACTATCCGCGCTATGCAAAAACGCAACGTTTCTATCGTCTTAAGAGAGCTGCTGGACCGCGACCGGATCTCCCCCACGGAGCTTCACCGACGCACTGGCGTGCCTCAATCCACACTGTCCCGGATCCTCAGCGGCAAGATCGTTGATCCGTCGGATAAACACATCTCCCGTATCGCCGAGTATTTTCGCGTGAGCACTGATTACCTGCGCGGGCGTGCAGCAGTGGGCGCTTTGCGCGATGACGGGCGCGACCCGATGCATTCGGAACTCAAGGACATAAGCCTGTGGGACGACGACACCCCCGTCAATGATGACGAGGTGTCGATCCCCTTTCTGCGCGAGGTTGAATTGGCTGCTGGATCAGGAAGATTCGTCATCGAGGAAAGCGAAAAGGCCAGCCTGCGGTTCGGCAAGCGCAGCCTGCGGCATAACGGTGTGCAGTTCGACCAGGCCAAGTGCGTGACGGTGCGCGGCAACAGTATGTTGCCGGTGTTGCGCGACGGCGCCACGGTGGGGGTCAATGCCGGCAAGAGCGGCATTGGCGACATCGTCGATGGCGACCTGTATGCCATCAATCACAACGGCCAGTTGCGGGTTAAACAGCTCTACCGCCTGCCTTCCGGTATCCGCCTGCGCAGCTTCAATCGTGATGAACACCCCGATGAGGACTACAGCTTCCAGGATATCCAGGACGAGCAGATCAGCATCCTCGGTCATGTTTTCTGGTGGGGTATGTACGCCCGCTAACTCCCACTCGTAAGAAGAAACCCGCCCATGTGCGGGTTTTTTTTCGCCCGCAGAAAACCGGCAAACCCCAAGCCAGTAGGCCTTCTAATGCATATGCGCATTTCCGCAGCAAAAATAAATGCATTTGTGCATTGACTGTATATGCATAAATGCATATTCTTCATCTCAAGCCAGCCAACAAGGCCTGGTGGAGGCGGCAAGGATGCTGCCAAGGAAGACAAGGAAGGCACGCAACATCGGCAAGGACGCCATCGAAGCGATGGCAGGGATGCCAGGCAACACCGGCAAGGATGCCGACGCTCTTTAGTTTCACCGCTTCAACAACAGGCAGCGATGAACCGGCCTTAACGGTTCAGAGGGTTGGCAACTGACCCGGGTGTGCAGCGTAAAGCACCAGAAGCAGTTATCCGGCAGACAGGGATCGTGGTCGGAAAAACATCGAGGAAAGGACCGTACCGCGCCAGTAGCGCCGAAAGTCCGAGGACATCATTACTGAAAAGCCCGGGCGACCGGGCTTTTTGGAATGCCTACCTACTCAAGCATTTGTAAATGAAAGACGGACTATCTATTGCTCAGCCAGGAGGCGTGACATGACAAATGAACAGCAAGCGTTAGCGGAAATGCCTATCTGGCTGGTGATCGTATTGGCAGTGATCGGCGGCGTATCCGGCGAGATGTGGCGGGCCGACAAGGAGGGCGCCCGCGGTTGGTCACTGATCCGCCGTCTGGCCCTGCGTTCCGGGGCGTGCATGGTTTGCGGGGTTTCCGCCCTGATGCTGTGCTACGCCGCCGGAATGTCGATCTGGACCGCCGGCGCCATTGGTTGCCTGACCGCCATGGCCGGTGCCGACGTGGCCATCGGTCTTTATGAACGGTGGGCAGCCAAGCGCATCGGGATCAACCAAGGCTCCCGCCAGGACCCGCAGTAATTGTTGCAAGGACGCTACTTAAAATGACGCTTATCGAAAAGCCATCCCAACTGCCCCAGGCCATCGGCGCGGTGCTGCACGCGGCCTTCCCCGACATCAAGGTCGGTAGCCACCAGGACTTTAAGGGCGACGCCGAAAAAACCGGTGTGCAGGTCACGGTCGAAGGCAATGGCCCGGGCATTCGCTCTCGCGAAGGGCGCAAGGCTCACGTGCTGAGCATTTCACTGAGGGCCATGGTCGCCCCCGGTGCATTGCCGTTCGATGCCTGCGACCTGGCCAGCCAACTCATGGACCTGGTGTTGGATAACCGTTGGAACCTGCCCCAGACACAGTGCGATTTGCCGGCGAATATCGTCGCCGCTCCCGCTGCGCGCACTTCCGTGGAAACGGACTACGACACCTGGACGGTTTCCTTCACGCAAACCCTCTATCTGGGGCCGGTGTTACTCGACGATCCCACAGGCCAACCGCTATTTGCCTGCACTTGGGACGTCTCCAACATCGACGACCCAACCCAATACCAGCCACTGGCGGAGTAGCCCATGTTCGACGCGCTGTTACGCATGCAATTGGGACCGATCGTCGAACGCCTGGCTGAGATGGAGTCCCAGCTCGAGGACCTCTACCGCCGCGCCGAGAGCTTCTGCCGGATCGGCATCTGCCAGCACGTCGATGCGGCCAGCAACACCTGCAAGGTCAGCC
Organism: Pseudomonas sp. CFSAN084952; assembly: GCF_009648855.1. Lineage (NCBI taxonomy): Bacteria > Pseudomonadati > Pseudomonadota > Gammaproteobacteria > Pseudomonadales > Pseudomonadaceae > Pseudomonas > Pseudomonas sp. CFSAN084952. The sequence goes on from NZ_CP045767.1 coordinate 578,272, forward strand.
ACGGTGACCTGCTCACCCCGGCGATCCGCTTTTTCAACCCCAGTGCCGGTGCACAAACCGAAACCCGCATCCCCACGGTGGGTGAGCAATGCCTGCTGCTCAACTACGGCGGGGGGGAGGGCGGTGTGCAATCCGTGGCCCTGTTCGGCCTCAACAGTGATCGCTTCCCGCCGGTCTCCAGCGTGGCAACGCTGACCCGGCGGCGCCATCAAGACGGCACCCAAAGCGACTACGACGACGCCAGCCACACCTTCAACTGGGTCAACGGCCCGACCAGCTTCAGCGGTTCCCGTGAACAGGTTGACGTCAAAGTCGGCGCCGCCAGCCTGACCCTCAACGCCCAGGGCATCACCCTGCAAATCGGCGGTACCAGCCTGTTGCTGGATGCCGGCGGCGCGCACTTCAGCGGCCCGGTGGTGGACCATCAAGGACGCGTCATCAGCCCCCGATAAGGACACCCCATGCTCGGAATCGATAGGAACACCGGGGCGGCCGTCGACGACTGGCTGCAATTTGTGCAGCGCGCCACCCGCGCGCTGACCACCCCCATCGGAACGCGGCAAAAGCGCCCGCTGTACGGCTCACTGATCCCGCAATTGCTCGGCCAGAACCTGGGCGATGACTTGCTGATCCTCGCCCAAAGCCACGCCGCCCAAGCGTTCTACAACATTCATAACGGCATTGGCGATTTTGACCCTCAGGTCATTGTCGCTACCCGCCAGGGCGCCGGCCTGCTGCTGCGGTTTGCCGGGACCTGGAAAAACCGCCAACAATCCTTCGAGGTCGTGACATGAGTATGCTGATCCCCGGCCAGAACCAACTGGCGGAACCGGCCATCATTAAGGTCGATGAGTTCGAGCCGTTGCTGGCCGAATTCAAAGCGTTTGTCATCGACTACGTCGCCACTCGCGCGCCGCAAAGCGCAGCCAAACTCCAGGTCAGCCTCGACAACGAAAGCGAACTGCTGACCCTGGCCCTGGAAGCGTTTTGCGTGCGCCTGCAAACCCACGAACGCAAATACAACGCGCGCATCAAGCAGATGCTGGCGTGGTGGGCCACCGGTAGCAACCTGGATGCGCGCCTGGCCGATATGGGCCTGGAACGCCAAGTGCTCGACCCAGGCGACCCGGCGGCTTTCCCGCCGGTGCCGCCCACCTTGGAAAGCGACGACGACGCCCGCCTGCGCTACTACTTGGCACCCCACGCCCCAGCGGCGGGCTCGCGCATGCAGTATCGCCGCGAAGTGTTCACCTTGGGCGAGCGCCCAGCAGTGAAAGTACAAAGCGCGACGCCCGGTGTGGTCACGGTCACCTACACCTTCGACCCCGACGGCTACGCGGCCCAGGTCAAGGACGGCAACGCTCGCCGCACCGCACCGGGGGAAGTCATGGTCACCGTGCTTTCCAGGGAGGGCGACGGCACGCCATCTGTCGACTTGCTTGACGGTGTACGTCGACATTTCGCACGGCCGGATGTACGGCCAGAGACCGATCTTGTCAGCGTCCAAGGCGCGCAGATTCAACCCTATAAAATTCGCGTGGTGGCCAAGATCAACGCCGGCCCGGACTCGGGGCTGACCCAAGTGGCCGCGCAGAAACTGCTGCAAGACTACGCCGAGTCCTGCCACCGTCTGGAAGGGCGGGTGGACCCCAGCTGGATCGACTACGCCATCCACAGTGCCGGGGCCGCGCAACTGCACATCCTCGAACCGCTGGCGCCGATTGTCAGCACGGCGTTCCAGGCCCCGTATTGCACGGGCGTCGAGGTGGAGGTGCGCACACTATGAGTGAACCCAGAGCGAGTTTGCTGCCCGCCAACAGCTCACCGCTGGAAAAGGCGTTGGACCTGGGCTTCGGCACATTGCTTGAGCGTGTCGCCCCGCCGTTTCCGGCGCTGATGAACCCGCTGTATACCCCTAGCGAGTTCCTGCCTTACCTGGCCGCCGACCGTGGCGTCAGCGAATGGGATGCCGAGGCCAGCGAAGCGGAAAAACGCCTGACCGTGGCCTTGTCCTGGCAGATTCAACGCCAGGCCGGCACGCCCAAGGCACTGAGCCATGCGGTGGAGTCATTGGGCTTCACGCCGAATATCAGCGCCTGGTACCAGCAACGTCCGCTGGGCGTGCCTTACACCTTCGACGTGCAGGCGATCATCGGGCGCAGTTGGTCCAGCGGCGACCACAACCGGCTGATCCGTCGCATCAACGCGGCGAAAAGTGAGCGCGATCAGGCGACGATTACCATCGTGCATGAAACCGAAGGCCAGCTCGCGCTCACGCAAGTGCTCGACGCGCCTTTAAGCGACGGCGAGTTCTACCTGAACGGCGCATTGCCGGACCTGGCGCTGGTGGCTCGCCTAAACAGTGCCGGGGTTGCCCAGCACTACACCATTAACGATTACGACCTCAGGGCGCAGCCATGACAGATGAAATCACGCGCCTGGTGCGCTTCACCTCCAAAGGTTTGGATGAAGTGCTGCAGGCAAAGAACCAAGGCCTCAAAGGCGAAATCACCCACATCGGCGCCGGCACCGGCCGCTACAACCCCGACGGCACGGAAGTGGCCTTGCGTGACGAGCGTCAACGGGTGGCCATCGTCGATTACGAAGACCTGGGCGAGCGCCAACTCAGGATGGCCGCGCTGTTTGATGGCGACGGTGAGTATGAGATTGGCGAGTTCGGGTTTTACCTCGCCAGCGGCACCTTGCTGGCGGTGTATTCCGTGGCGGGGAAGTTGCTGACGTATAAAGCGGCGGCGGCGCGGGTGCTGCAGAAGTTTACGCTGGATGTTTCGCCGTTGCCGGCGGATAGCGTGACGGTTGTGGTAGGGACTGAGAACCTCAATATTCTGCTGACTGAAGAGCTAGCGTCGCTCTCGGCAGCGAGCATTGACACTATGACAAGGGGTATCGGGGTGCTGTTTCGCCTGATGGCGCTCGAGGCGAAGACAGCTTGACCGCCTGCTTCATATGACCGTCAGGACGTTATACGTTGGCTTGATTGCAAGCCGTTAAGGAATGACCAGTAAAACAAGGAGTTCAAACATTGAGTACTGAACAGCAATTGGCCGCCGTTGTCAGCGCGGCAAACAACTTGACGAATACGGTGGCGGGTAAGGTAGGGGAGATTGATAAAGCCCTTGCAGATGCTCAGAGGAAATATGAAGACCAGCTTTCGAGTTTTAGTCGCCATATACCCAGAGTGGCGATGACAAAGAACTTTCACATGGCCCCTGATGTGACGGGCAACCTGATTGACGGTTGGTATGTTCATACTCAGGTCACGGCGACAAAATCACGAACGATTACTCAGGCAGCTCAGTCGGCGGGACGTCCTCAGGCAGACGTCGATTTTATGCGCCAGGTTCAGGCAGATGTGCGTGAGCAGTTTCCTGATTTCGATATTAGTTCGGCCGAATATTGGCGAAATCCGATTCACGTCTGGCAAATGAAATGGTCGGAGGACAATGTCAGCCCGTGGCTTGCATTCCCTTGTGCCGTCGATATGGAACGATTGAGCGGAACAACACCTGTGCCTCTCAACACCCATATGACGATAGCCGCTTTTGTTCGGGTGGTAGAGGGTTCTGTCGACGGTACATGGACGACAGGCAACAAAAAGGGTAAGTGGCGCTGGTGCTCCGTGCCCGTACCACCGACGGGGTTCTTTTCTCACTACATGCATATTCATCCTATGCGTACTTCTGGCAGTGGGTTAATTGAAGTCATGCTCGGCGGTGCCTGTACCGGTGTCGTCACGCACCCTTCCGATTGGGGAACTATGTTGGCTTTGGGTTAAGGAAAATACTGATGAAACCTGAGTTTGCACTTGCTGAGATTCACCCGCTGATTAAATGGACACTGATTCGTAAAGCTCGCGATGCGGACTTGGCGGCCAGTGATTACGCCGCCATGCCTGACTATCCAATGCTGGACAAGGATCGCCCTGTATTTATGGCCTACCGTCAGGGCTTGCGAGATATTCCAGATCAAGGCAGCGATCCTGATGCCGTTGTATGGCCCCATAAGCCGGAGTTCCTGAAATAACCCACCGCGAAAGCGGTTTTTTTTCGCCTCCCCAAAGCCCCTCCCCGCAGGGGCTTTTGCATTTCCCTCTCGGAGATTTCCACCCATGCCCACCCGCCAAACCTACACCGTCCTCATCCCATTCCCCATCGGCAACGGCCATTGGTCCACCGCCGGCGAGGAACTGGAACTGCTCGACGTCGAAGCATCCGCGCTGCGCACCGCTGGCCGTCTGGAACTGACCAGCGTCCTCAACTCCACCCCCAAGAAGGCTGAATAACCATGGCAGAAGTCCTGAACTTCGAGCACAACGGCATCACTGTGAATGCCACTGAATCCCCCGAGGCCATGGGTGGCCTTGGCGATAACGTCATCGGCCTGGTCGGCACTGCGCCGAATGCCCATGCGTCGATCCCGAAAAACGCGCCGTTTCGCATCAACAGCTTCACCGCCCAGGCGCTGCTGGACCCTACCGGCACTGAGTCGGGCACCTTGTTCCAGGCGGTGTACCAGATCCTCAAGGTGGTCAAGGTGCCGGTCTATGTGGTCATCGTCGAAGAAGGCGCCACCCCGGCCGATACGATCAATAATGTGATCGGCGGCAACGACCCGGTCACCGGTCGCAAGCTGGGCCTGGCGGCCCTGAGCAGCGTCCCTGAAGACCTGACCATCATCGGCGCTCCAGGCTTTACCGGCACCAAGGCCGTGGCTGGTGAGTTCGCCTCCTTCGGCAAGCGCATCAAGGCCCGTGTGGTACTGGATGGCAAGGACGCGTCCGTTGCCGACCAAGTGACCTACAGCGGTGAACTGGGCGGGGCCGACCTCGGCTTCGACCGTTGCCTGCTGGTGCACAACATGCCGTCGGTGTACTCCAAAGCCGCGAAGAAGAACGTGTTCCTGTCGCCATCCTCGCTGGCCATCGCCGCATTGGCCAAGGTCAAGCAGTGGGAGAGTCCAGGTAACCAGGTGACCTTCGCCGAGGACGTTTCCCGCGTGGTCGAGTACAACATCCTCGACACCTCCACCGAAGGCGACCTGCTCAACCGCTACGGCGTGAGCTACTACGCCCGCACCATCCTCGGCGGCTTCTCGCTGTTGGGCAACCGCTCCATCACCGGCAAGTTCATCAGCTACGTCGGCCTGGAAGATGCCATCAGCCGCAAGCTGGTCAAGGCCGGCCAGAAAGCCATGGCCAAGAACCTCACCAAGTCCTTCATGGACCAGGAGGTCAAGCGCATCAACGACTGGCTGCAAACCCTGGTGGCCGACGAAACCATCCCCGGCGGCAGCGTGTACCTGCACCCGGAACTGAACAGCGTCGAGAAATACAAGAACGGCACCTGGTTCATCGTCATCGACTACGGCCGCTACGCGCCGAACGAACACATGGTTTATCAACTCAACGCCCGCGATGAAATCATCGAGCAGTTCCTGGAGGACGTTCTCTAATGTTTACCAACCGAGTCAGACAGGCCATTGCGGCCACCCTTCAAGGCCTGCCGTTGTCCGCAACCGTGGAAGAATTCACCCCGCCGAAGATCGAGTTCGACATGGAGGCCATGTCCGGCGGGCGCTTTATCGCCGAGGAAATGGCCAAGAGCGGCAAGGTGCTCAATGCCAAGCTGGTGCTGCAAGGTGCCGGCCCGCAAATCATGCTGGCCCTGGGCGTGCGCATGGGCGACGACATTTTGCTGAACGTGCGTGAAGCCGGCCAGGATCAAGACGGCAAGACCTATTTCACCTACCACACCGTGGGCGGCAAGCTCAAATCCCTGGAGGAGGCGAAGCTGAAAATGGGCGACAAGGCCACCACCACGCTGGAACTGTCCTGCCGTACCTACAACCGTCTGGAAAATGGCATTTCGGTGATCGATATCGATGTGCGCACCCAGAAGTTCGTGCTCAACGGCGTCGACATCCTTGGCGATGCGCGCCGCGCCGTGCTGATGCCTTAAGGGCCGGCGCAATCTGAGGCGAGCACGGTCAAGGTGGGAGCTGGCTTGCCTGCGATGCAGGCGACTCGGTATCCCTGGTGTATCGAGTGGATGCCATCGCAGGCAAGCCAGCTCCCACAGGGGCCATGCTCAGGTTTAGATTTTTCGCACTTTTCAACACCGCTCAACAAGGAATTCCCCATGGCCTGGATGCCACCGTTGCACATCCTGCTGTCCCCGATCACCGCCGACACCGGTGCAATGATCGAGCAGGTTCAACTCAAACCGTTGTTCTATGCCGCGCAAAAAGACGCGCTGGCCCGGGCCGGTGATGACGAGGACGACCAGTTCTTCGAACTGGCGAAACTCGCCACCGGCCTGTCGGAAAAAGAGCTCGACCAACTCAAGCGCCCGGACTACGTGAGCATTGCGCAGTACGTACACGAAATGTCGACACGCCCGGCCTCGTTCTTCTTGAAAGAACAGGACGTGACGACCCACGACCAGCCTGTCCACCTGCTATTACCCCTGGAAGCCGCCGGCCGAAACCTGTCGGAACTGCCCCTGGAAATGCCCGCCCTGCGCGCTACCAAGGTGATGAAAAAACTCGCCACTAACAAAGAGCGCGCCGAGTTCATCACCGCCCATTGCACGGGCCTGATGATTCCCGATCTTGCCGGCCTGACCGTGCCCGACTGGACCGAGCTGCAGGAGCGCATCGACGATTTTTTAAACAAACCGGCGGACTTCTTTCGGAGCGCGACATCGAAGTGATTCTCGATGTAGTGCCGCTGGTTTACTCGGTGAACGAAGCGGAAATCCTCGATTGGGAAGCCGGCAAAGCATTGCGCCGCTACGACATCGCAATCAGTCGTCTTGGCGTCAAACAGGAGTAGAGCGCAATGGCAGATAGTAATCATGGAGCAGGGTCAGCCATTGCCAAGGACGGCGTGATGACTCAGGGCGCCCTTCAGATGACAGGAATGCAGGCCAGTCTCAAACCTATCACCCAAGCGCTGCCGAGCCCGCTTGAGGTGGCCCCGGGGAGTGCGGCGAGTTTGGCCCTGGCATTGGCCGATGCCAGCTTGCAGATCAAGCATCTGGCGGACGGGCAGGTACGGTTGGTCGATACGCTGGAGCTGTTCAACGTCTCGTTGCTCAAGGTGATGGACGCCCGGCAAGCTCAAACTGCCGGGAACGCAGAGGGTACGAAGACCGTCGCGGCTACAGACAAGCGCACACCCTCGCAGGCGCTGGACGCCGCGATGACCGATATTGATCAACTGTTGATGTTTGCCCGGCATGAGCGCAAGGCATTGCGTGAAGCCAACCTTGCCATGGCGTCCGAGCCGGTGGTAGCTGCCAGTGGTGCCAGTGCCGTCGACCTCGCGAAGGTCGAGTATGCCGCCGCCCGTTCCGGTATCGGCAGTGATCGTAAGGACGCTTCGGGCAATATCGACCCCGTTGGGCGCCGGGCAGACCTGCAGCAGTTCGCTCGCGACGCTGCGATCATGGCGACGGCGTTCAAGATCGACGTCAAAAATTCCGGCGAAATCATGGGCGGCTGGCGCGAGTCAATGCACCTTGATCGCGCACAAGCCTTGGACCTTGCCGACGCAACAAACGTGCTGGGCACCCAGGTATCGCTCAAGGCCGAATCGGCGGATATCGGCGCTGTTGTGCAACTCCAGGGCGCTGCCGCGAAGGCTGCGGGCATGAGTCCCGAACAGGCTGCAGCGCTTTCGGCGGCGTTGTTGAGCGCAGGTAACAGCAAGGCTGTTGCTGGTGCCGGGCTGGAAAAAATCAGCACCGTCCTGGCTAAAGGCGACAACGCCTCTGCAGGGCAACGCAGTGCCTGGGCAGAGCTCAAGCTTGATCCAAAAGTACTCGCGGCGGGCATGAAACAGGACGCCCCACAGGCCGTGCTTACGGTGCTGGAGGCGCTCAAGTCGCAACCTGCCGAAAGGCAGGCGGTGCTGGCGACGCAGTTGTTCGACGGCAACCAGACGATTCTGAGCCTGGTACCGGTGATCGACAGCGTGAAACAGGCCTTTTCGCTGGTCGCAGAAAAATCCACCTACGCCACTTCGACGCTGGGCGACCAAGGTTCGGTGCTGCGTTCGGCCGCGGTTCGTGCGGACTCTACTTACGCGCGTCGGCAAGCCTACGAGGCCAGTACCACACGCTTGAGCACCGCCTCTGATACAGCGCTTGCCCCCGTTGTAGATGCCTCGCTGACCGCAATGAACGGCCTGGTCAGTGGCGTGGCTTGGCTCGCGGAAGGCCTGCCCAAGGCTGCCGCTGCCGTCGCCCTGGCGGGGGCGGTGCTGATCCCGGTGGTTTCTGGTGTTTTCGGTGCCGTGAAGGACAAGATTTTCGAAAAGGTCGCAGGGAAAGTGCTCGGAGAGGGGCCGGCAGCAGGGAATAAAACCACGCCGCCGGACAGCCAGCGCAAAGCCCCGAGCAATGACGAGCACAGCGGTAATCGCCCGCCTGCTTCCGGCCCTGGCATCTCTGGCAAAGCGGCGAAGGTGAGCAAGCTGGCCAAAGGGGTCCCCCTGGGTTTGGTGGTGGCCCAGGCCGGTGTCGAGATGACGCAAGGCGCGATGACCGGAAACCTGGGTCAAGCGGTTGGCACTAGCGTGGGCTCTATCGGCGGCGGTGTTGCCGGCGGTGTCGTCGGTGATGTGGCTGGGATGGCGATAGGCCGAGCGGTCGGCACGCTGGCGGGAGCTGTTATCGGTTCGGTCGTTCCGGGTGCCGGCACAGTGTTGGGCGGTGTGATGGGCGGCGTCGCCGGGGGCGCAATCGGTAAGGTAGTCGGTGGTGCCGTGGGCACTTTCGTGGGCAGTGACGTCGGTGCGTGGCTGGCTGAAAAAGTGATGGGGGCGGGCGATCGCCTGCCATCCCCCACAGAGGTCAGCAAAAACCTCAACGCCCCTCAAGCCGACAACCGCCAAATCAACTTCGCCCCGCAAATCACCATCACCGCGCCTGAGCAAGCCAGCCATCAACAACTGGCGGCGCTCGTGGTGCAACAGATCGAAGCGCAATTTACCCCGCTGTCGATGGACAACCTGCTGGCGACCCGACGCGGCGCAGCACTCACCGATGGAGCTGTGTGATGCGACAACAGATGGTCTTGGGTACTTTTATTTTCGGGCTGTCCCGTGGGTTCGCCTACGACACGCTTGATCGTGGTAGCAGCGGGGGCTGGGTCAGTCTCGACATCATTGCCGGCAAACCTAAATCCAGCCAGGTCGGCCAGGGGCTCGAAACGCTGGCATTGGGCGGCAAGGCTGCGCGTGCCAATGGCATGGCGCGCCTGGATGAGTTGCGCACCCTGCAGGCCCTGCGTGCGCCGTTGCCTTTGGTGGACGGGTTAGGGCGTAACTGGGGGCTATGGACCATCCAGTCGATCAGTGAAAAACAAGCCAGCGTGATCGACGACGGGACGGCCATGGTGATCAATTGGACATTGTTACTGGAGGAGTTCGTCAATGCGTAGGGTTCGAAGTATTGCCGGCGACTCGGTGAACCTGTTGCTCTACCGTGAACTGGGGCGCAGTGATGATGCCGCAGAAGAAGCGTTGTGGCGCTTGAACCCGGAGTTGGCCGAACAGGGCGCGGTACTGCCGGCGGGCGTCAGCGTGCTGGTGCCCGAGTTGGACGCGCAACCGGTTGCGAGCCGGCCGGTTTCCGCCTGGGATTAAGGAGCCATCATGGCACTCGGATTTACACCTGTAGTGGAGCTATACGGAGCCAATGCCGCGTTATTCAACGAGCGGCTCTTGGAGTGGGAACATACCGACGCAGCGGGGTTTGTATCTGATCAACTGAAGCTGACCCTCGATATCGAGGGGCTTGAAGGGCTGCCCGATCTGGGCGGCAAAATTGGCCTGCGTATTGGGTACCTGGAATCGGGCCTGGTGGATAAGGGCGTGTTCAAGATCACCCAGCGCACGCCCTCGATGTTCCCATTGCGACTGGTGCTGGTGGCCACGGCGGCACCGTTCGACGAGCACGAATTCAAACAGCGCCGCACCGCCAGCCATGGTCCGATAACCCTGGGTGCGCTGTTTCGCCAACTGACCACCCGATACGGTTTTTCACCGCGTGTGGCGCCTGAACTCGACGGTGAGCCGATCGCGCACATCGATCAGACCAATGAAAGCGACATGGCTTTTCTGACGCGCCTGGCCAAGCGCTTCGATGCGGTGGCCAAGCCTGTCGATGAGCTGTATGTACTGGGGCGCAAAGGCCAGATCAAGACGCTGTCGGGCAAGGCATTGCCGGATGTACGGTTGTCGATCACCCATGATAATCGCCCAGGTGACCGCGCGTTCATCAGCGCCAGTTTCACCGAAACCAGCCGTGCCAAATACAACGGCGCGCAAACGTCATGGTGGGACGCGGCAGCCGGAAAACAGCGTGTCGTCAAGGTGGGCATCGCACCCTTCAAAGTGGTGACACAGCGCTACCAGAGCGAGGACGAAGCACGCTCGGCGGCGCAGGGAGAGATGCGGCGGGTGGGGCGCGAAGGGTTGCAGATTGATGTGGTCTGCCCTGGTAATCCTTCGTTGGCTGCTGAAGGCCTGTTGCTGCTGGATGCGTCGTGGCCGGGGTTCATGCAAGGGCGCTGGTCGATTAAAACGGTGAAATCCAGGGGCGAGCGAAAAGGTGGCTATCGGAGTACGGTCCAGGCCAGCGGTTTGTCGGTGTAGATCCTTCCTTAGAGTAAAACCCATGGTAATCACACATGCTCAGCTTCTGGGTGTCATGCCTGGAGCCCGCCTTCGCGCGGGCATTTTTTTAACCTTTCTAAATGCGGCCTTTGCGGGGCATCAGATCAATACGGCCCGTCGCGTCGCCGCCTTCCTCGCCCAAATCGGCCACGAGTCTGCCCAGTTGCAGTACGTGCGCGAATTGGGCAGTGATCAATACTTGAGCAAATATGACACCGGCGTCTTGGGCGCGCGCCTGGGCAACACCCCGGAAGCGGACGGAGATGGACAAAAGTATCGCGGCAGAGGGTTGATCCAGATAACCGGCCGCCGTAATTACCTTGCGTGCAGCCAAGCACTGTTCGGCGATGATCGCCTGCTGCTCCAGCCGCAACTGCTGGAACAACCGCAATGGGCCTGCGAGTCCGCCGCCTGGTTCTGGCAAAGCAACGGCCTTAACGAACTTGCCGACAACGATCAGTTCACCACCATCACCCGTCGGATCAACGGCGGCCTCAATGGCCTGGACGACCGTTTGCAGTTGTGGGCGCGGGCGAAGGCGGTGCTCTGCGTTTCTTAGGTGCGTTTCGCCTGATCGGTGCGCGCCTGCTCATGGCGCATGTGTGGCAGGTGCAGGCCGTCGCGCATTAGCCTCTTGATGCACTCTGTACCTTGCATGGCCGATAGGCTCCTGTAGGGTAGGCGAACCCCCGCCCACTCCTGGAGACGACTGTGAAGGAAATCACTCAACTGGCTGCCGAACTGGGTCGCCGTTTGCAGGTGCTCAGTGCTCACGTGACCACTGCCGAGTCCTGTACCGGCGGCGGCATTGCCGAAGCCATCACGCGAATTCCGGGCAGCTCGGCCTGGTTCGAGGCGGGCTATGTCACTTATTCCAACCGACAGAAGACCCGGCAGTTGAATGTGCCGGAAAAACTGTTCGCCAAAGTCGGAGCCGTCAGCCAGGAAGTGGTGGAAGCGATGGCCCGCGGTGCGCAGGAAAAAAGCCTGGCACGGTTTGCCGTGGCGGTCAGCGGTGTCGCCGGCCCGGATGGCGGTTCGCCGGACAAGCCGGTGGGCACCGTTTGGCTGGCCTTTGCCGTGGGCGACGAGGTGACCGCCGAGCTTGCGCACTTCCCCGGCAACCGCGACGAGGTCCGCCGACAAACGGTAAAAGCCGCGCTGGAGGGCTTGTTGCGACGAGCTGCAGCAGAAATAGACAATCAGGGGTAGGCGATCACCGATCTTTGTGGAACAATACTGTCTACTTATACAGGTGTTGGCCGTCAGGCCTTATTGATTACGTGAGGACTTTAATGGACGACAACAAGAAGAAAGCCTTGGCTGCGGCCCTGGGTCAGATCGAACGTCAATTCGGCAAGGGTGCCGTAATGCGTATGGGCGATCACGACCGTCAGGCGATCCCGGCTATTTCCACTGGCTCTCTGGGTCTGGACATCGCGCTCGGCATTGGTGGCCTGCCAAAAGGCCGTATCGTTGAAATCTACGGTCCTGAATCTTCCGGTAAAACCACCCTGACCCTGTCGGTGATTGCCCAGGCGCAAAAGATGGGCGCTACCTGCGCGTTCGTCGACGCCGAGCACGCCCTGGATCCTGAATACGCCGGCAAGCTGGGCGTCAACGTCGATGACCTGCTGGTTTCGCAGCCGGACACCGGCGAGCAAGCCCTGGAAATCACCGACATGCTGGTGCGCTCCAACGCCATCGACGTGATCGTGGTCGACTCCGTGGCGGCCCTGGTGCCCAAGGCTGAAATCGAAGGCGAAATGGGCGACATGCACGTGGGCCTGCAAGCCCGCCTGATGTCCCAGGCGCTGCGTAAAATTACCGGTAACATCAAGAACGCCAACTGCCTGGTGATCTTCATCAACCAGATCCGTATGAAGATCGGCGTGATGTTCGGCAGCCCGGAAACCACCACCGGTGGTAACGCGCTGAAGTTCTACGCTTCGGTCCGTCTGGATATCCGTCGTACTGGCGCGGTGAAGGAAGGTGACGAGGTTGTCGGTAGCGAAACCCGCGTCAAGGTCGTGAAGAACAAAGTGGCCCCGCCATTCCGTCAGGCTGAGTTCCAGATTCTCTACGGCAAGGGTATCTACCTGAACGGCGAGATGATCGACCTGGGCGTACTGCACGGTTTTGTCGAGAAGTCCGGTGCCTGGTATGCCTACAACGGCAGCAAGATCGGTCAGGGCAAGGCCAACTCGGCCAAGTTCCTGGCAGACAATCCGGATATCGCTGCCACGCTTGAGAAGCAGATCCGCGACAAGCTTCTGACCGCAGCGCCGGACGTGAAAGCGGCTGCCAACCGCGAGCCGGTAGATGAAATGGAAGAAGCCGATACTGACGTCTGAAGCAAACGATGACTGTTGTACTGGATACACTCGTCGCCGTTCGGCGCACTGCGATGGACCTGCTCGCTCGCCGCGAGCATGGTCGAGTCGAGCTGACACGTAAGTTGCGTCAGCGCGGCGCAGAGCCAGAGATGATCGAAACAGCCCTCGACCGGTTAACGGAAGAAGGGCTGTTGTCGGAAGCCCGTTACCTTGAAAGCTTTGTGTCTTACCGCGCACGTTCCGGTTACGGCCCTGCGCGGATTCGCGAGGAGTTAAGCCAACGTGGACTGCAACGTGCCGATATTGACCTTACGCTACGTGAGTGCGGTATCAATTGGCAGTCGCAGTTGGAAGACACCTGGCGTCGCAAATTTGCGGGGCATCTTCCGATTGATGCCAAAGAACGTGCGAAGCAAGGTCGTTTCTTGAGTTATCGCGGGTTTTCGATGGACATGATCAGCCGCTTGTTGAGCGGCCGGGGTATGGACGACTGAACGCCAAAAAACAAAAGGCCCACTATGAAAATAGTGGGCCTTTTTTTTTGCCTGCAAAAAATCACGCTGTCTCTGGCGTCATCCGTTGCTGGGCCTTGCCCTGAGCCTGTGCCCAGTTCTCCGGCAGGTTGATGTAATCCACCAACTCTCGCAATCGCCCCTGATCGCGACCGTTGAAATTGAACACCAGGCGCGTCAAATGGCTGAATCTCGGTTCGTCATGGTCTTCGCCCGTATAGGCGAGTTGCTGGAATTCGCCACTGAGCCGCAGGCTGGCAAACGCTTGCTGCATATGGGCGAGGGCGCGCTCACTCAGGGGATGATTCATGCGCACCACAAACTCACGCTTAAGCCAGCGGGTGGAGTGGAAGTTGGCGTAGAACTGGTTGATTTCGTCTACGGCCTCTTCGGCGCTGTAGACCAGGCGGACCAGTTTGAGGTCGGTGGGCAGGATATAGCGATTGGCTTCCAACTGACTGCGGATGAAATCCAGGGCGCCTTGCCAGAACCCACCGCCCGGCGCATCCAGTAGCACGACCGGCACCAGTGGGCTCTTGCCGGTCTGGATCAGGGTCAGCACTTCCAATGCCTCGTCGAGGGTGCCGAAACCGCCAGGGCACAACACCAGCGCGTCGGCTTCCTTGACGAAGAACAGCTTGCGGGTAAAGAAGAAGTGGAATGACAGCAGGTTGTCGGTGCCATCAATGGTTGGGTTGGCATGCTGTTCAAAGGGCAGGGTGATATTGAACCCTAGGCTGTGCTCCAGGCCCGCACCTTCGTGGGCCGCGGCCATGATGCCGCCACCGCCACCGGTGATGACCATCAGGTCGGACCGTGCCAACGCCGCACCTACCTCTCGGGCTAGCGCATACAGGGGGCTTTCCACTGGCGTACGCGCCGAGCCGAATACCGTGACTTTGCGCCGGCCCTTGAATTGTTCGAGCACCCGAAAGGCATGGTCCAGTTCGCGGATGGCCCGCAGGGTGATCTTGGCGTTCCAGCGATCACGGTCGTCCTGGGCCATGCGCAGGACGGTGAGGATCATGTCTCGATAAAGGGAGATATTCGGGCTGTTGGGGGCGATCAACTGAATTTGTGCGTCGACCTGCTGGGTGAGGTCGGTCCCGTTTTCTTCAAAATGACGAAGCAACAAATCATTCGATTCATAAGGCATTCAATTTCTCCTTCTCTACAGGGCCTGGGTAGTCGACGAGAACGTCGCCTGGGCCACGACACTGCTTGTGTCGCGGCATGCCGCAGGAGGGCAGGCCTTTTTTGCCCTGAAAATGTGACAGAACAGCGTTAAAAACTGTGGTGGGCGGGCATCTGGGATGAGCTGATCATGGGCCGAAAAACCCTTGGCTGGCAACCGCTTATTGATGGCTCATTAGGCAGTTTAGTCGTTGACAGCAAACGCAGCGGGGTCGTGCGCGCCGCTGGGCAGCGGCGCGGGAGGGGCAAGCAAAGGTTACTTTTTCTTCTTCGTCGGAGCCGGGCAATCGGCCTCTGCGAACTTGACCGAGGCCACCGGGCGATTGGTCTTGTTCTCGGTGATTTCATAGCGCATCACTGCGCCCTTGGCCATCAGCTCGCGGTAGCCCGGGTTGGTGCATACACTGCGGCCCAGCTGGAAATACACAGCCTTGGGGTTGGCGCGCATCTGTTCGGCACGGTCAGGCAACACGCTGAGGTGATCGATCAGTTGCATGCCTTCAACGGTGTAGGCGACTTCCAGGGTTTTTTCATCGATTTCCCGGGGCAGGTCCTTGTTGCTTTCGGCCGCGACGCTTTGCAGCTTCTTGTTCATTTGAGCCTCCAGCAGCGAGGCCGCGTGGGCGCCCATAGGCAAGACCAGCGCAAGGGCGACGGATGGGGCAACAAGGCGCAGCATGGAACGCAGCATGAAACTCTCCTGATTCGGTTACTGGTGCATAGACCAGCCACTGGGCTGTGCGTTCAGTGGCGCGCAATTATAGGTGAGCCCTTGCCACTACAGCCAGGCGTATCGCTGGTAAACTGCGGGACTTCTGTTTTTCACGAGTTTGTTCCGTGTCGATTTCTTCTACTTCGCCGCGTGCCCGATGAGTCACGCCGTCTCCCGTTTGCGTACCCAGCGTCTGGCGCGTGCCGTCAGGCCGTTTCTCAATCGGGGTTCCCGTGCTGAGCGCTGTCCCGGCTGTCGGGTCATTCCTGAGTACTGCCTGTGTGCCTGGCGGCCTCAGGTAGAAGCCAAGTCCGCCATGTGCCTGTTGATGCATGACGTTGAACCGATGAAGCCCAGTAACACGGGCTGGCTGATCGCCGATGTCATACACGACACCACCGCGTTTGCCTGGTCGCGTACCGAAGTCGACCCCGAGTTGCTCAGGTTGCTGGCCGACCCGCAGTGGCAACCCTACATCGTATTTCCCGGTGAATTCGTGGCGCCGCAACGGGTGGTCAGTGAAGTGCGCGTGGAGGAGGGCAAGCGCCCACTGTTCATCCTGTTGGACGGCACCTGGAGCGAAGCGCGCAAGATGTTTCGCAAAAGTCCCTATCTGGAACATTTACCGGTGCTGAGCCTGGCGCCCGAACAGTTGTCACGCTACAAACTACGGCGCTCCAAGCGCGATGACCATTTCTGCACCGCCGAGGTGGCGGCGCTGTGCCTGGAGCTGGCCGATGACCTGGCCGCCAGCGAAGTGCTGGATGCCTACCTTGATGTGTTCAGCACCCATTACCTGGCTGCCAAATTCCAACTGCCATTGGATGCGGCGGACACCGTGCATACCCGCCTTGCACCCTACATCCCGGCGGGATAACCAGACGACGTTTGCATGATGGCACTGTAAGCCCGCAACCCGCTAAAATCCCCACGGGCGTAGTGCTTGACCCTCCAGGCTACGCTGGGCATGCTGTGCGCCGATTGGGTGCAACCGTGAATTATCGACGTCGTTTCATGTGTTTTTGACGTTGAGCGGGCCCTGTGGCGATCGCTGCCTGGCCGTCGCCTCGTGTATTGGTGAACCCTGAACCCATCAGGGCTCCCATAAAAAACAGGATCATTTAACCAATGGCCACATACGAAATCCTGATTGCCGATGACCACCCGCTGTTTCGCAGCGCACTGCATCAGGCCGTAACCCTGGGCCTTGGCCCCGATGTACGTCTGGTCGAAGTGGCCAGCATTGCCGAACTGGAAGCCCGCCTGACTGAAAAATCCGACTGGGATCTGGTGTTGCTCGACCTGAACATGCCGGGCGCGTACGGTTTCTCCGGGCTGGTGCTGCTGCGCGGCCAATACCCGCAGATCCCCGTGGTGATGGTGTCGGCCCAGGAAGAAGCCGACGTGGTGGTGCGCTCCAAAGAGTTTGGCGCCAGCGGCTTCATTCCCAAGTCCAGCGCGATGGAAGATATCCAGAAAGCCGTGCGCACGGTGTTGGACGGCGATGTGTCCTGGCCACCCCAGGCGTTTGAAGAAATCAATGTGTCCGATGAAGCCAAGGCCGCCCGCGATGGCCTGGCCAGCTTGACGCCCCAGCAGTTCCGAGTATTGACCATGGTCTGCGAAGGGTTGTTGAACAAGCAGATTGCTTACGAATTGAGTGTGTCGGAAGCGACCATCAAGGCCCACGTTACGGCGATTTTCCGTAAGTTGGGCGTGCGTACGCGCACTCAGGCGGCGTTGCTTTTGCAGCAACTCGAGTCCATCTCGCAACATTAAGTTACAGCCGCTTCACGCTTTTTTGACTTTGCGTGATCTAGCTTCCCCACTTCTTTGGTTCAGTTGCCTACATCTATGTCGCCTTTCAAGGGTCAAACCGGTATCAAACGTATCTTCAATGCAGGGGGCTATTCCCTGGATGGCCTGCGTGCGGCTTTCACTGGCGAGGCGGCATTCCGCCAACTGGTATTGCTGAATGTCATCCTGATTCCCGTGAGCTTTTTCCTGCAGGTCAGCCGGGTTGAACGGGCGCTGCTGATTGCAGTGTGTTTGTTGGCGCTGATCGTCGAATTGCTTAACTCAGCGGTAGAAGCGGCCATTGACCGTATTTCCCTGGACCGCCACCCGCTGTCGAAAAACGCCAAGGACATGGGCAGCGCCGCGCAATTCGTGGCACTGACCATGATCACCCTGGTATGGGCCGTAATCCTGATCTGACGATCAAGCGATACTCGGCAGCACGATCTCGTCGCTGCGCTGCACCCCAGCGGTGAAGGCGCGGCACAGTTCGAGAAACTCGCGCATCGCCGAGGTCTGGTACTTCTGCTTGTGCCAGATGAAGTAGAACTGCCGGGCCAGGTCCAGGTCCGGGGTTTCTACCGGCACCAGGCTGCCACGGCGGAAGGCATCGCGCAGCGCCAGCCGCGAAATGCAGCCAATCCCCAAGCCCGACTCCACTGCCCGTTTGATCGCCTCGGTGTGTTCCAGCTCCAGGCGGATATTCAGCGCGCTGCGGTGATGACGCATTGCCTGATCAAAGGTCAGTCGCGTGCCCGAGCCCTGTTCCCGCAGGATCCACGCTTCGTGGGTCAACTCGTCCATGGTGGCCACGCCACGCTTGGCCAAATGATGCTGGGGCGCACAGAACACCACCAGCTCATCTTCTACCCACGTCTGCACCTCGATATCCGGGTGGCTGCAGTCGCCTTCAATTAGACCCAGGTCAATTTCGTAGTGGGCAACCTGATGCACGATATGGGCAGTGTTCTGCACATGCAGCTTTACCTGGCTCTCGGGGTGTTGCTGCATAAAGCTGCCAATCAGCAGCGTCGCCAAGTAATTGCCTATGGTCAGCGTGGCGCCGACCGCCAGGGAACCGAAGCCTGACTTGCCGTTGAGCAGGTCTTCGATCTCCTTGGCCTGGTCCAGCAATGCCACCGCCTGGGGCAACAGCTGGTGACCGAGGGCGTTGAGGCTCAGGCGTTTACCGGCGCGGTCGAATAATTGACAGCTGGATTGACGCTCCAGCTCGGTGATTGAGGTGCTGGCGGCGGATTGAGATAAGGCCAGAAGGCCAGCAGCGCGCGAGACGCTTTCCTGCTGGGCGACGGCGACGAAAACTTGCAGTTGACGGAGAGTAAATCGCATATCGATATAACCGATAACCCTTATCTTAATAATCCAGTTAACAGATATTGTCGCCGCCATTAGAATGCTGTGCAATTGCGCATCCTTACCTTTGGCGCAGACCCATTTCCAGGAGTCCCCCGTACATGAGCAACATGAACCACGAGCGTGTCCTCAGTGTTCATCACTGGAACGACACTCTGTTCAGCTTCAAGTGCACCCGCGATCCGGGCCTGCGCTTCGAGAACGGTCAGTTCGTGATGATCGGCCTGCAACAGCCCAACGGCCGCCCGCTCATGCGCGCTTACTCCATTGCCAGCCCGAACTGGGAAGAGCATCTGGAGTTCTTCAGCATCAAGGTGCCCGATGGCCCGCTCACTTCCCAGTTGCAGCATCTGAAGGAAGGCGACGAGATCATCATCAGCAAAAAACCGACAGGCACCCTGGTGCTTGACGATTTGAAGCCGGGCAAGCATCTGTACCTGCTCAGCACCGGTACTGGCCTCGCTCCATTCATGAGCGTGATCCAGGACCCGGAGACCTATGAGCGTTTCGAAAAAGTCATCCTGTGCCACGGCGTGCGCTACGTCAACGAAGTCGCCTACCGCGAATTCATCACCGAGCACCTGCCGCAGAACGAGTTCTTCGGCGAGGCCCTGCGTGACAAGTTGATCTACTACCCGACCGTGACCCGCGAGCCGTTCGAAAACGAAGGTCGCCTGACCGACCTGATGCGCAGCGGCAAACTGTTCAGCGACATCGGCCTGCCACCGATCAACCCCGAGGACGACCGCGCCATGCTGTGCGGCAGCCCAAGCATGTTGGATGAGACCAGCGAAGTGTTGAACAGCTTCGGCCTGAAAGTTTCGCCACGGATGCGTGAGCCGGGTGACTACCTGATCGAGCGTGCGTTCGTCGAGAAGTAATACAGAGTCAGTAACACCAGCGATCCAAAAAGTGTGGGAGCTGGCTTGCCTGCGATAGCATCACCTCGGTTCAACTGAACCACTGAGGTGTCTGCATCGCAGGCAAGCCAGCTCCCACATTTGGTTTTCGCCCTATTTAGCCGAAACCACTTCCAGCACACAAATCATCCCCGGCTCCGGGTAGTGCCAGCGCACATCCACATCCCAGAACCGCACACCGTATTCCCGTTCTGAGGTAGGAACCTGATACGCCGGCCGCGGATCCTGTGCCAGACACTGTTCAATCAGCGCCACCAACGGTTCACCAAGGCGCTGGGCATGGCCTTGCGCCTGTTGCAGGGCAGCCTTGAGCCATTGCACGCCGATCAGCGCGGGCGCATTGCTGGCGATGTCGTTGGTGGCCGCATCCACGATATCGGCATACGGCACATACGGCTTGATATCCAGCACCGGCGTGCCATCGAGCAAATCTATGCCCGATATCCACAACCGCCCCGGTTCCACCTTGTCCAGCTTCACCACCGACTGGCCGATGCCATTGGGACGATGGGTTGCGCGGGTGGCAAACACACCCATGGACGTATTGCCGCCCAGGCGTGGCGGGCGCACTTTCAGGCGTGGCTTGTCTTCCAGTGCCTGATGAAACAGAAACAGCAGCCACACATGGCTGACCTGCTCCAGCCCCTGCACCGCCTCACCCTGGTCGAACGGCGCCACCAGCTCCAGCACGCCACGGGCAGCCGGTGCCAGTTGCGGTTGGCGCGGGATGGCGAACTTCTCCTTGAAACAGGAGCGTACGAAGCCGACGGGCGAGACCTGGTAACTCATGGGCTTAGGCACGGACCCGCAAGGTCAGGCCCTTGAGGAAGTTACGCAGCAACTGATCGCCACAGGTGCGGTAGTTGGTATGACCAAACTTGCGAAACAGCGCGCTCAGCTCTGGCTTGGACACCGGGAACTCCGCCGCCTTGAGGATTGCATGCATGTCGTCTTCCTTCAGTTCGAAGGCCACGCGCAGCTTTTTCAGGATGATGTTGTTGGTCACCGGGGTTTCGATCGGCTGCGGCGGGCGGCTTTCGTCCTTGCCGCGCTTGAAAATCACCAAGCCATCGAGGAAGTGAGCCATGACTTCATCCGGGCAGAACACGAAGCCTTCTTCCTCATCTTTTTTGAGGTAGGTCAGCAGGTCTTCCTTGGTCACGTCCATGCCGCCGAGCTTGATGATCTCGACCATCTTGTTGTCGCTGATGTCGAGCATGTAGCGCACGCTGCGCAGTACGTCGTTGTGAATCATGGTGGGCAATCCTGGTATTCAACTGATGACACCGCCGGAATCAGGCGGTGTCGGGAAAAGGGAACGGCTTAAAACTTTTCTTTGCCGGACAGGTAACGCCATTGGCCCACTGGCACCTTGCCAATGGACACGCCGCCGATGCGGATGCGGCGGATGGCGATGACTTTCAGGCCAACGGCTTCGCAGAACAGCGCGATCACGCCGGGTTGCGGGTTTTTCAGCGCAAAGCGCAGGCGGTTCTCGTTCTGCCAACTGGCTTTGACGGCAGGCAGCTCTTTGCCTTTGTAGGTCAGGCCGTGGTTCAGGCGGTTAAGGCCGTGGGCAACCATGTCGCCTTCGACTTCCACCACGTATTCCTGCTCGATCTTGGCGGCATCGGCGGTCAACTTGCGCAGAATCTTCCAGTCCTGGGTAAACACCAGCAGGCCACTGGCTTTGGCTTGCAGGTCGGCGCTGGCGCTCAGACGCAGGAAATGCCCCTTGAGCGGACGCTTGCCGAAGCGGTGTTCTTCAGAGAGGGTTTCGGCGCTGATCGAGGCCATGGCGGTTTCAGCATCCATGCCTGCGGGGGCGTGCATCAGGATGGTCACCGGCTCTGGCGCGGTGGCTTTAGCTTCCGGGTCCAGCTCGACCTTCTCGTCAGTGACCTTGAACTGCGGCTCGTCGATCACTTCGCCGTCCACCGAGACCCAGCCGCCTTCGATAAACAGCTCAGCCTCCCGACGGGAGCAACCGACCAGTTCGATAAGGCGTTTGGAGAGGCGTATGGGGTCAGTCATGACAAGGGCCGTAACAAAAGGGGGCCACTATTGTACCTGCCTGGCGCCGGTTAATCCCGGCCCCATTTCAGCCCATGGGCCATAACAATTACTTAACTGACGCAACACGGGCCAAATGTGGGAGCTGGCTTGCCTGCGAAGGCGGTATACCAGCACCGGATGGGTAGACTGACCCGACGCCTTCGCAGGCAAGCCAGCTCCCACAGTTCAGGCATTACGGGCCTGTTGCTGCTGGCGCAGACGCAGGTGCAGCAATGGATAAGGCTGCCCAAGCCCATCATGTTCTGTTCGCCCGATTACCTCGAAGCCTTGCTTGAGGTAAAAACCCAGGGCCTGGGGGTTCTGTTCGTTGACGTCCAGTTCATCGGCGTTCATGTGTTCGATCGCGTAGCCCAGCAATTGCCGGCCCAGCCCCTGGCCACGGTAGCGCGGGTCGATAAACAGCATTTCCACCTTGCCCGCCGACACCCCGGCGAAGCCGGTAATGTGCTGGCGCACGTCCTTGGTGCAGATCAGCATGACCGCATCGAGATAGCGGCTCAGCACCAGGTTTTTCAACATGTCGATATAGCTGTCCGGGAGGAAGTCGTGGGTGGCGCGTACCGAGTCCTCCCAGATCTGCACCAGGCGTGCGTAGTCGCTGGTTTTAGGTGTGTGAATCACCGAATGCTGACGCATACCCGCTGTCCCTTGCTGTATTCGGGGTTGATGGACAATACGATAGACCTAAAAAAGCCCCGCATCTTCTCAGAGGCGAGGCTTTTTTATCACCGTGCGATCAGTCGCGCTTTTCAGCCCACAAGTCGTACTCGTCGGCGTCGGTCACGGTGCACCAGACTTTGTCACCCGGCTTCAGGCCGCTGGCATCGTCGATAAACACGTTACCGTCAATTTCAGGGGCGTCGAAGAAGCAACGACCCACCGCGCCTTGCTCGTCGACTTCATCGATCAGCACTTCGATTTCCTTGCCGATGCGCAGTTGCAGGCGTGCCGAGCTGATCGCCTGTTGGTGCGCCATGAAGCGCTCCCAACGGTCTTGCTTGACGTCGTCCGGTACCACGGCCAAGTCCAGCAGGTTGGCCGGAGCACCTTCCACCGGCGAGTACTGGAAGCAACCGACGCGGTCTAGCTGCGCTTCGGTCAGCCAGTCCAACAGGTACTGGAAGTCTTCCTCGGTCTCGCCGGGGAAACCGACGATGAAGGTGGAGCGGATGATCAGCTCCGGGCAGATCTCGCGCCAGTTCTTGATGCGTGCCAGGGTCTTGTCTTCAAACGCCGGGCGTTTCATCGCCTTGAGCACTTTAGGGCTGGCGTGCTGGAACGGGATGTCCAGGTACGGCAGGATCTTGCCGGCGGCCATCAACGGGATCAACTCGTCCACGTGCGGGTAAGGGTAAACATAGTGCAGGCGCACCCACACGCCCAGGCTGCTGAGGGCTTCGCACAGCTCGGTCATGCGGGTTTTCACCGGCGCGCCATTCCAGAAACCGGTGCGGTATTTCACATCGACGCCGTAGGCGCTGGTGTCCTGGGAGATCACCAGCAGTTCCTTGACGCCAGACTTGACCAGACGCTGGGCCTCGTCGAGCACATCACCCACCGGGCGGCTTACCAGTTTGCCGCGCATCGACGGGATTATGCAGAAGCTGCAGCTGTGGTTGCAGCCTTCGGAAATCTTCAGATACGCGTAGTGGCGTGGGGTCAGCTTGATGCCTTGAGGCGGCACCAGGTCGATCAGCGGGTTGTGATCCTGGCGTGGCGGCACCACCTCGTGCACAGCGTTGACCACTTGCTCGTACTGCTGCGGACCGGTCACCGCCAGCACACTCGGGTGCACGTTACGGATATTGCCTTCTTCCACCCCCATGCAGCCGGTCACGATGACCTTGCCGTTTTCCTTGATGGCTTCGCCGATCACTTCCAGGGATTCGGCCTTGGCCGAGTCGATGAAGCCGCAGGTGTTGACCACCACCACATCGGCGTCCTGGTAAGTGGACACGACGTCGTAGCCTTCCATACGCAATTGCGTGAGGATGCGCTCGGAGTCGACAAGCGCCTTCGGGCAACCCAGGGAAACAAAGCCAACCTTGGGGTTGGCTTTTGCGATGGTGGTGGACATGTCTAACCTCGGTATTGAATGACGCTGCCGGTCGTGCACGACAAGGCAACGGATGGGCGCTTGGTGCGCCTCTGATCAAAAAGTGCGCAATTCTATCGGTGGGCAACGCACTTGACCAGCTTTATGCAGGGAAATGCGACGAGTGCTGCGCCGGGTCATCCCCATAGCCACTGGCGCGCGCTTAAGCCCGGATGTCTTGTTCGGTTCGGTGCGATACCACTTTAGACATACCCACACCTAACGCCTGGAGGACTTTAAGCAAAGTGGAGAGCTTAGGATCGCCGCCGACGCCGATGGACCTGTAGAGGTTTGCTCTATTGAGTCCTGTGTTCTGCGACAAGCTGAGCATCCCACCACGGGCTTCCGCCACTCGACGGATAGCGACAAGGAAAGCGTCCTCGCCACCGGCTTCATCTATTTCCTCAAGCGCGACAGATAAATATTCGAGGGCGAATGCTTCGTCGTTGCGAAGCATTTCCAGAACGCTATCTTCGTGCGGGCGGGTACGAATGGTCATTTTTGCTGCACCTTGTAAGATTTCCAGAGAGCCTTGGCCTGATCGATATCGTTCTGCTGTCTGGCCTTCGAACCACCGCCCAATAGGAAAATGATTTTTCGATCCTGGACTGCGTAATACACGCGAAACCCCGGGCCGAAATCGAGCTTCATTTCAAAGACCCCATCACCCACTGGCTCGGTAACGCCAAAGTGACCAAGGGACGCTCGATCCACTCTGGTGGTGATTCTTGCTTTCGAACGCGTGTCCTGCACTGTATCCAGCCAAGCCTGGAAGATATCCACGCCGTTGATTGACAGTGCGTGTTTCACTTCGTACATGAGGAATGTACCTTAAAAGAGACAGCCCGATAATTGAGTTTTTATATCGACTGCGTGCCCTGCGAATGCACGATTGACCGATCAGGTAATCCGGCAAGGCGCTCCTGATCACACCACCCAGGCAGCACGACTGAGCCGGGCCAGGAATATACGGTTGGCCGTAAATGTGATCAATGCAGGCAAAAAGGCGCCAAAGTGCTGCTGTGCCCGCTATGACTGATTGCCTAAAACGACACCCCGTTCACTTGAACGGGGAAATACGACGAGTGCTGCGCTATGCTTCGCGCCGTTGCGCACGGGTAAAGCCCTTGGGTCAATAAAACGTCTGTTACGAGAAGTAAAACAGCGCATGCTAGGGTCAGCTTAGAAGCGCTGTTTATAAAAGACCTCAGGTCAAAGGGCAGGAGTGGTTGATGGGTCAGGCAAGTAGTCAGGCAGCAGGTGCCGAGCATTCAAAAGCCAAGCCGATTGGCATGCTAGTGGCGGCGGTCGGGGTGGTTTATGGCGATATCGGGACCAGCCCGCTCTACACCCTTAAAGAGGTGTTCAACGGCGGTTATGGGGTGCAGGTCAACCATGACGGTGTCTTGGGGATCCTTGCGCTGATCTTCTGGTCGCTGATCTGGGTGGTGTCGATCAAGTACGTGCTGTTCGTGCTGCGTGCCGACAACCAGGGCGAGGGCGGCATCATGGCCCTCACCGCGTTGGCCCGGCGAGCTGCCGGGAAGCACACGAAATTGCGCAGTTTCCTGGTGGTGTGTGGCCTGTGTGGCGCGGCGTTGTTCTACGGCGACAGCATGATCACCCCGGCAATTTCGGTGTTGTCGGCCATCGAAGGCTTGGAACTGGCGTTCGACGGCCTGGAAAAATGGGTGGTGCCCATTGCCCTGGTGGTGCTGGTGGCGCTGTTCCTGATCCAGAAACACGGCACCGACCGCATCGGCAAGCTGTTTGGCCCGGTGATGGTGACCTGGTTCCTGGTGTTGGGCGGCCTGGGGGTGTACGGCATCCTGCAGCAACCCGAAGTGCTCAATGCACTGAACCCGGCATGGGGTGTGCGCTTCTTCATGGTTCACCCCGGTATTGGCGTGGCGATCCTCGGCGCGGTGGTGCTGGCATTGACCGGCGCTGAAGCGTTGTACGCCGACATGGGCCACTTTGGCCGCAAACCCATCGCCCGCGCCTGGTTCCTGCTGGTGCTGCCGGCGCTGGTGCTCAACTATTTTGGCCAGGGCGCGATGCTGCTGGGCGATCCGGAGGCGGCGCGCAACCCGTTCTACCTGCTGGCGCCGAGCTGGGCCCTGGTCCCGTTGGTGGGCTTGTCCACCATGGCCACGGTGATTGCTTCCCAGGCGGTGATTTCCGGCGCGTTTTCGTTGACCCGCCAGGCGATCCAGTTGGGTTACATCCCGCGCATGCATATCCAGCACACCTCCAGTGCCGAACAGGGCCAGATCTACATCGGTGCGGTGAACTGGTCGTTGATGGTCGGTGTGATCCTGCTGGTCCTAGGCTTCGAATCCTCCGGTGCCCTGGCCTCGGCCTACGGCGTAGCTGTGACGGGCACTATGCTGATGACCACCATCCTGGTATCGGCGGTGATGCTGCTGCTGTGGAAGTGGCCACCGGTGCTGGCCGTGCCGCTGTTGCTCTGCTGCCTGTTGGTGGATGGCCTGTTCTTCGCCGCCAACGCGCCGAAGATCGTCCAGGGCGGCGCCTTCCCGGTACTGGCCGGGATCGTGCTATTCGTGCTGATGACCACCTGGAAGCGTGGCAAGCAATTGCTGGTCGGCCGTCTCGACGAGGGTGGCCTGCCGTTGCCGATCTTTATCAGCAGTATCCGCGTACAGCCGCCCCATCGCGTTCAGGGTACGGCAGTGTTCCTCACCGCGCGGCCCGACGCCGTGCCCCATGCTCTATTGCATAACCTGCTGCATAACCAGGTGCTGCATGAGCAGGTGGTACTGTTGACCGTGGTTTACGAAGACATTCCACGGGTGCCAGCGGCGCGACGCTTCGAGGTGGATGCCTACGGCGAAGGCTTCTTCCGCGTGATCCTGCACTTCGGTTTCACCGATGAACCGGACGTGCCTGAAGCGCTGAAACTGTGCCATCTGGATGACCTGGACTTCAGCCCGATGCGCACCACTTACTTCCTCAGCCGTGAAACGGTGATTGCCTCGCGCATCAAGGGCATGGCCCGTTGGCGCGAAGTGTTGTTTGCCTTCATGTTGAAAAACGCCAACGGCAACTTGCGGTTCTTCAAACTGCCGGTCAACCGTGTGATCGAGCTGGGCACCCAGGTCGAGATGTAAGGCGCTGCCTACCGGGAGCCGGCAATCGGCTCCCGCTTTCCTTCTGAACCCTGTGCAAACGATGGTTGTCGACTAGGCTGGTAGGAGCGAGCTCGCTCCTACAAAAATGCCTATGAAGCCCAGAAGAGGTGCGCCATGAGTCAGCTGCTCGAACCTTATACCCTGCGCCAATTGACCCTGCTTAACCGCATCGCGGTTTCACCCATGTGCCAATACTCCAGCGACGATGGCCTGGCCAATGACTGGCACCTGGTGCATCTCGGTAGCCGGGCCGTGGGTGGCGCCGGGCTGATTTTTACCGAGGCCACGGCAGTGACCGCCGATGGCCGTATCACCGCCCAGGACCTGGGCCTGTGGAACGACGCTCAGATCGAACCATTGCGGCGCATCACCCGTTTTATCGCGGCCCAGGGCGCGGTGGCTGGGATCCAGCTGGCCCATGCCGGGCGCAAGGCCAGCACCCATCGGCCATGGATCGGCAAACACGGCAGCGTCAAGCCGGAGGAGGGCGGCTGGGTGCCGGTGGGGCCTTCGCCAATTGCGTTTGACCCCAATCACACCCAGCCCAAGCCATTGGACGAAGGGCAGATCCAGCAAGTAATCGCCGACTTTGTCGCCGCCGCCAGGCGCGCCTTGACCGCAGGCTTTGAAGTGGTGGAAATCCACGCCGCCCACGGGTACCTGCTGCACCAGTTTCTCTCGCCGATCAGCAACCAGCGTCAGGACCACTACGGCGGCTCCTTCGAAAACCGCATTCGCCTGGTGCTGGAAGTCACCAAGGCCGTGCGCGCCGTGTGGCCTGAGGAGTTGCCGCTGTTTGTGCGCGTGTCGGCCACCGATTGGGTGGAAGACGGTTGGAACCCGGATGAAACCGTGGAGTTGGCGCGCCGTCTGAAAGACCTCGGGGTGGATCTGATCGACGTGTCGTCCGGTGGTACCGCCGCCAATGCCGAGATTCCTACCGGCCCCGGCTACCAGACGCGCTTCGCCGAGCGCGTGCGCAAGGAGTCGGGCATGGCCACCGGCACGGTTGGCATGATTACCGAACCGGCCCAGGCCGAGCATATCCTGCGCACTTGCCAGGCCGACATCATCTTCCTGGCCCGGGAACTGCTGCGCGACCCGTACTGGCCTTTGCATGCCGACGATGATCTGGGTGGGCGCAAGGCCATCTGGCCCGCGCAATACCAGCGCGCCACCCACCGCGACCAGCCGATTCATGAGTCGGATCTGCGCGATTGATCCTGCACACGGCCCTACCGGACCCACCCTGACACGGTGGGTTTTTTCTTGCTCGCGTTTATAGGAAGGCTGATCCTTGGCGGTTGTTAAGCAGGAGAAGCTTATGCTGGTGGAACGCGCGTTAACCGAAGACGATATCCCTTTGCTGGCAACCATCGATCGTACGGAGCTGATCCCGGCGTGCTATCGCATGGACTGCGGCGAACTGGTGTTGTATGCCACACATCATGATATGCGCGGCTGGCCTGAAGGCGAGGCTGAACAGGATGCGGTGGCGCTGCATGCCTGCCTCCAGCGCGGCGGGTGGTTGTGGGGCGTATTCGACGGCCCGGTGCTGGTCGCCGCAGTGGTGGTGGACAATCGGTCCTTCCATCACCAGGGCTTGCTGATGCGGCAGTTGAAATTCCTGCATGTCAGCCATAGTGCCCGCGGTACTGGCCTGGGCGGTCGGTTGTTGGCGCTGGCTTGCGAGCACGGCCGGCAAGTGGAGGTCCAAGCGCTCTATATCTCGGCGACGGAGTCGCGTAACACCGTGGACTTTTACCTGCGCCATGGTTGCCATTTGTTGCAGCAACCCCACGCTGAGCTTTATGCGCAAGAACCGCTAGACATCCACCTGTATCGACCCCTGCGTGAGTAATGGCTGTAGGCTTTTATTACCGACGTTATTTTTTTAAG
Source organism: Pseudomonas sp. CFSAN084952 (assembly GCF_009648855.1). Lineage (NCBI taxonomy): Bacteria > Pseudomonadati > Pseudomonadota > Gammaproteobacteria > Pseudomonadales > Pseudomonadaceae > Pseudomonas > Pseudomonas sp. CFSAN084952. Next base: position 607,044 of record NZ_CP045767.1, read on the forward strand.
TTAATACTCTAAAAAAATCCCACGAATGGTGAGATAGTTTCTACGCTAAGGGTAAGCCCGACTCCTGGCCCAGGGAGACAGGCGGTTGGTCCGCGAAGCCGTTGCGCTTCCCGGGAGTTGGGAAATGGGCACCAGGAGTGTTTGACTGATATCAGGAGTAGCGGTCCATGGCCAAGTCCTATGGCGTAGCGGGTGCGGTGGCGTCTTTTCTGAGTCGCCGGATGTCCTTGCGGGGTCGAAGGTTGAGTTCAGATGAGATGGAGTTGCTGGTGCAATACCGGGCGCTGACCGAGAGCGATCAGGTGGCGATGCGCTATCTGATTGGCGCGATGAAAAGCGTGTCGCGATTCTGAGCCAAATCCGATCATTCCCACGTTATTGCGTGGGAATGATCGTGCAGTGTGGCATCAGGTGTATTTGCGTTGCTCTGGGGCAGGTGGGAAGTACTGATACAGCCAGGTTTCACTGAGGGTGCGGTCCTGGGTTCGTATAAACAGGCGCAATTCGACGGGTTCCACGCTGTCGCTGGTGGGGTACCAGTCGAACAGGATGCGGTAGCCCTTGATGTTGTCCAGCACCAGCACACTGAAGTCCTTCACCTCACCATGGGAACAGGTCACCACGGGCTCGATGCCGGTGCCCGCTGGCAGGCGATCCAGGCCGCCGCCCTTGAAGTCCACGGCGAAACGCCGCGCCCATACCTTCGGATAATGCTCGCCGGGTGCCCAGCCTTCGGTAAAGCCGCCCATGCCGGAACGGGTCGCATCGACCTGTGCCAGCGGCGTGCTCACTGGCGGCAGTGCGCTCCAGTACAGCTTGTAGCCGTAGTTGAGCGAATCACCGGCGGCCACAGGCTTTTTCGGGGTCCAGAAGGCCACGATATTGTCCAGGGTTTCGCCAGTGGTGGGGATTTCCAGCAAGTCGATGGAGCCTTCGCCCCAGGCCGTGGTCGGTTCAACCCACAGGCTTGGGCGTTTGCTGTACCAGTCGACGGTGTCCTGGTAGCTGGCGAACTCATGGTCGGTCTGCACCAGGCCGAAGCCTTTGGGGTTGGTGTCGGCGAACGCGTTGAATTGCAACTTGGCCGGGTTGTTCAGGGGGCGGCAGATCCACTCGCCGTTGCCGCGCCACATGGCCAGGCGGTCCGAGTCGTGGATTTGCGGGTGGATGGTGTCGCACATGCGGCGCTCATGGGTGCCGCAGCTGAACATACTGGTCATGGGCGCGATGCCCAGTTGCTCGATGGCGGTGCGCGCATTGATGTGCGCGTCGATCGCCATCACCACTTGGTTGGCCTGGCAGTCGATGTCGAAGCGGTAGGCACCGGTGGCGCTTGGCGAGTCGAGCAGGGCGTAGACCACAAAGCGCGTGGCGTCCTTGTCCGGAGTTTCGAACCAGAACTGCGTGAAATCGGGGAACTCCTCGCGTTTTTTCGCGTAGGTATCAATCGCCAGGCCACGCGCCGAGAGGCCGTACTGGCCGGTGGAATCCACCGCACGGAAGTAGCTGGCGCCCAGAAACGACAGCACGTCATGGCGGTCCAGCTCCGGCGCCTTGAACAGCTTGAAACCGGAGAAACCCAGGTCGCCGGTCAATTGCTGGGTGTCCACCGTGGTTTTTTCATAGTTGAACAACGACGGGCGAAAATGCACTTCGCGGGCTTCACGGGTCTTGGGGTCGACGCTGTGCATGCGCACCGGCGTCTTGAAGCCCATGCCGACGTGGAAGAAATGCACGTCCAGTTGGCCGTTCAACTCTTTCCACAGCGAATGGTTACGGTCATAGCCGATGGCGTTGAAATTCTGCGGGGTCATGGTAGCCAGGGTTGGCGGCAGCACCTGCTTAGTGTCCTGGTAGCCACGGGTGGCCAATTGCTTGGCCTGGGCCTTGAGCGCTTCGAAATCGAACGCCACGGCCTTGCCATCGGCAGCCCGATTCCCGGCCCAGGCCTGCGCGGCCAGCAGGCCACTGGCGGACAAACCGGTGTAAGCCGCAATGGCCATGGATGCTTTGAGCAAATTCCTGCGGTGCATAGAGACAACCTGTCGTGAGCAAATCCCGCGCCGTTCCTGGCACGTAGCGGATCAGAAATAACGGTTCGGACATGCCTTCGGCCAAACGCAACGGACAATAAACAGACGCCGGATAGCTTAAGCGGTTCGATGAGCAAGGCAAATTGATTGATGGCGGGATGATGGCGTTGCATGTGCAACAAGACATTTCCAGCATCGCAGGAGAACGTTACATCTGGAAGCACTCTAGATCGCGGCTTTTTGGCACTTAGTTTTACGCTGGAGGCCTATTGGTCCTACGAACCCAAGTGTCTGGAGGCTACGAATGAATACCCGTGGATTGCTCGATCAACTGCTTAAGTCTGGCCAGGATATGTTGCAAAACAAGGCGGGTGGGCAGCCTAAGTCGAATGACAAAGGCGCCCTCGGCGGCTTGCTCAGCGGTGGCGGGCTCGGCAGCATGCTCGGCGGTGCAGGCGGCGGGGCCCTGGCGGCGGGAGCCATGGGCTTGCTGCTGGGCAACAAGAAGGCGCGTAAATTCGGTGGCAAAGCGCTCACCTACGGCGGTCTGGCCGCACTGGGTGTGATTGCCTACAAGGCTTACGGCAACTGGCAAGCCCAGCAAGCCAGCGCGCCCCAAGGCGAGCCGCAAACCATCGACCGCCTGCCAGCGGCCCAGGTCGAACAACACAGCCAAGGCATTCTCAAGGCATTGGTGGCCGCGGCCAAGGCTGACGGCCATGTGGATGAGCGCGAGCGTGCCTTGATCGAAGGCGAGTTTACCAAGCTGGATAACGACCAGGAGTTGCAACACTGGCTGCACGCCGAACTCAACAAGCCCCTGGACCCCACCGACGTCGCCCGCGCCGCCAGCACCCCGGAAATGGCCGCCGAAATGTACATCGCCAGCGTGATGCTGGTGGACGAAGAAAACTTCATGGAAAAAGCCTACCTGGACGAACTGGCCCGCCAACTGAAACTTGAGCCCGGCTTGAAGCTTGAGTTGGAAAAACAAGTGCGGCTTAACGCATAAACAAGGCCGCACGCCAATCAAAAATGTGGGAGCGGGGTTGCTCGCGAATGCGGTAGACCAGTCACTCTATTTCTGGCTGACTCACCGCATCCGCGAGCAAGCCCGCTCCCACTTTTGCATTCTGTGCACTGCACATCAAAAGCCTTGATAAAAGCGCGCAGCCGCTCAGCTATACTCCCCTCCATTTGAATGGCCCTGCGAGGAATTACTGTGAAGAACTGGACCCTGCGCCAAAGGATTTTGGCGAGCTTTGCGGTAATTATCGCGATCATGCTGCTGATGGTCGTGGTCTCGTATTCGCGCTTGCTGAAAATCGAAATCAGCGAAAACTCAGTGCGGGACGATGCGGTGCCCGGGGTGTTTTTCAGCTCGATGATTCGCAGCGCCTGGGTCGACAGCTACCTGCAAACCCAGGAGTTGGTCGGAATCCACGAGAACCAGGGTATTTCCGAAACCGACAAACAGGACTACAAGTCTTTCGAGGCTCGGCTTGAGCAACATATGGCCAGCTACGCAGGGACGATCAATATCACCCAGGATCGCACCGAATTCGATGCCTTCGAAAAACTGCACCAGAGCTACAACCAGATTCTCGCCCAGGTTTTGGCGGCCCATCAGAGCAATAACGCCGCCGAAGCACTGAGGTTGTTCAACGAGCAACTGACCCCCGCCTGGACAGCAGGCCGCATGAAGCTCAATGACATTATCAATGAGAACAAGCAGGTCGCCGACAACGCCACCGCCGCCATCGATGATGCGGTAGCGGCCGCGAAGATCAGCATGGGCGTCTCGCTGTTGCTGGCGATTCTCGCCGCCGCGCTGTGTGGCCTGTTGCTGATGCGCGCGATCATGGCGCCGATGCAGCGCATCGTTCAAATCCTCGAAGTCATGCGCACCGGCGACCTGAGCAAGCGCCTGAACCTGGAGCGCAAGGACGAATTCAACGCGGTTGAAACCGGCTTCAACGACATGATGACCGAGCTGACTGCCCTGGTGTCCCAGGCGCAGCGTTCATCGGTGCAGGTCACCACCTCGGTCACCGAGATTGCCGCGACCTCCAAGCAGCAACAGGCGACCGCGACAGAAACCGCAGCCACCACCACCGAAATCGGCGCCACTTCCCGCGAGATTGCCGCCACGTCCAAGGACTTGGTCCGCACCATGACCGAAGTGTCCACCGCCGCCGACCAGGCCTCGGTGGCTGCCGGTTCCGGCCAGCAGGGCCTGGCCCGCATGGAAGAAACCATGCACTCGGTGATGGGCGCCGCCGACCTGGTCAACGCCAAGCTGGCGATCCTCAATGAGAAGGCCGGCAATATCAACCAGGTGGTGGTGACCATCGTCAAGGTGGCCGACCAGACCAACCTGTTGTCCCTGAATGCGGCCATCGAGGCTGAGAAAGCCGGTGAGTACGGGCGCGGCTTTGCCGTGGTTGCCACCGAAGTGCGCCGCCTGGCCGACCAGACCGCTGTGGCGACCTACGACATCGAGCAGATGGTGCGTGAAATCCAGTCGGCGGTGTCGGCGGGGGTGATGGGCATGGACAAGTTCTCCGAGGAGGTGCGCCGTGGCATGTCGGAGGTGCAGCAAGTGGGCGAGCAACTGTCGCAGATCATCCATCAGGTACAGGCCCTGGCGCCGCGGGTGTTGATGGTCAACGAAGGCATGCAGGCCCAGGCCACCGGCGCCGAGCAGATCAACCATGCGCTGGTGCAATTGGGCGATGCCAGCAGCCAGACCGTCGAATCCCTGCGCCAGGCCAGCTTTGCCATTGATGAACTGAGCCAGGTTGCGGTCGGTCTGCGCAGCGGCGTCTCGCGTTTCAAAGTCTGATGAGTGAGCTCGCGTCTAAACGCGGTGCCGTCCCGGCAGCGAAAAAGGCATTGTTTCTGGTGTTTCGCATCGGCAACGAACGCTTTGCCCTCAAGGCCACAGAAGTGGCCGAGGTGCTGCCGCGCCTGACGCTTAAACCTATCGCCCAAGCGCCCTTATGGGTGGCGGGTATCTTCGCCCATCGTGGGGCGCTGGTGCCGGTCATCGACTTGAGCGCCCTGACGTTCGGCACTTCGGCCCAGGCGCGTACCAGTACGCGCCTGGTGTTGGTCAATTATCAGCCGCAGCCTTGGAGTGAGGCGCGTTGGCTAGGGCTGATCCTGGAACAGGCCACCGACACCCTGCGTTGCGACCCCGCCGAATTTCAGCCCTATGGCCTGGACAATCAGCAGGCGCCATACCTGGGGCCGGTGCGCGAGGACGCACAGGGCTTGATGCAGTGGATTGGCGTCGCGGATCTGTTGACCGCGCCAGTGCGTGCCTTGCTGTTTTCCGCCGAGTTGAGCCTATGAGCAATGACCCGCGGTTTTTCGCGTTCTTGAAAGAACGCATCGGCCTGGACGTCGCTTCGGTGGGCGAGGCGATCATCGAGCGCGCGGTGCGCCAGCGCTGCCAGTCGTCCCAGTCGCCGTCGGCGGAGGCTTACTGGCAACACCTGCAAACCTCCCATGACGAGCAGCAGGCGCTGATCGAAGCGGTGATCGTCCCCGAAACCTGGTTTTTCCGCTATCCCGAATCCTTTGCAACCCTGGCTCGCCTGGCCCAGGCACGCTTGGCCGAGATCAACCAGATGCGCGCCCTGCGTATTCTCAGTCTGCCGTGTTCGACCGGCGAAGAGCCCTATTCGATTGCCATGGCCTTGCTCGATGCGGGGTTGGCGCCCCACCAGTTCAAAGTGCAAGGCATGGACGTCAGCCCGCTGTCGGTGGAGCGCGCGCGGCGGGGCGTGTATGGCAAGAACTCGTTTCGCGGCGCCGATCTTGAATTTCGCGACCGCCACTTCACTGAAGACGCAGGCGTTTACCGCATCGCCGACCGGGTGCGTGAACAAGTGCGCCTGCAAGTCGGCAACTTGCTGGACCCGGCACTGCTGGCGAACGAGCCGACCTACGATTTTGTGTTCTGCCGCAACTTGCTGATCTACTTCGACCAGCCGACCCAGAAACAGGTCTTTGATGTGCTCAAGGCATTGACTCACGTGGACGGCGTGCTGTTTATCGGCCCGGCCGAGGGCAGCCTGCTGGGGCGCCACGGCATGCGCTCCATCGGCGTGCCGCAGTCCTTTGCCTTCAGTCGGCATGTAGAACCGGCCGCGCCGGCTGCACCTGTGATCAAACCGACGCCCGCGCCGCTACCGCAGCGCAGGGCGGCGCCGATACCGCCCAAGCCGCGACCGTTCAGCACCGTCAGCCCCAGCGTGCCACCGGTCAACGTGGTGCCAACCGATGCCGGGGATCTGCTCAGCCAGATCGCAACCCTGGCCAACGAGGGCAAAAGTGCCGAGGCCCGAGCGGCCTGCGAGCGGTATTTGAGCAGTCACCCGCCGGCCGCCCAGGTGTTTTACTGGTTGGGGCTGCTCAGCGATGTGGCTGGCAGTGCCCTGGAGGCCCAGGGGTATTACCGAAAAGCTCTGTATCTGGAACCGCAGCATCCCCAGGCCCTGATGCACCTGGCCGCGTTGCTCGAGTCCCAGGGTGACAGTGTCGGCGCGCGTCGTCTTCAGGCACGCGCCGCCCGTAGCGAGCGAGCTGACAGTGAGACCAAACGATGAGTAGCCCTGACGCGCTCGACACCGCAGGCCTGGACCTGACGCTGACCGATACCCAAGCCATTGACGACTGTTGGAACCGCATCGGTATTCATGGCGACAAGTCCTGCCCGCTGTTGGCCGAGCATATCCACTGCCGCAATTGCTCGGTGTATTCCGCCGCCGCCACACGCCTGCTCGACCGCTACGCACTGCAACAGGACGACCATCACGCGCAGGCAACTGCCGAAGCGGATAGCGATGTGGTCACCCGTTCGCTGTTGATGTTCCGCCTCGGCGAAGAATGGCTCGGTATCGCCACCCGCTGCCTGGTGGAAGTGGCGCCGTTGCAGCCGATCCACTCGCTGCCGCACCAGCGCTCCCGAGCGCTGCTGGGCGTGGCCAACGTACGCGGGGCGCTGGTGGCGTGCCTGTCGTTGGTGGAACTGCTGGGCCTGGACAGCACCAGTGCCGGCGCCAGCGGCGGGCGGATCATGCCGCGCATGCTGATCATCGCTGCCCAGGACGGCCCGGTCGTCGTACCGGTAGATGAAGTAGACGGCATCCACGCCATTGATGAGCGCACCTTGAAGGCTGCGTCGGTGTCCGGCACCCAGGCCAGCGCACGCTACACCCAAGGCGTGTTGCAGTGGAAAGGCCGCAGTCTGCGCTGGCTGGACGAAGTGCAATTGTTGTCCGCCGTGACCCGGAGCCTCGCATGACCCCCGACCAGATGCGCGATGCCTCGCTGTTAGAACTGTTCAGCCTGGAAGCCGATGCGCAGACCCAGGTGTTGAGCGCGGGCCTGCTGGCGCTGGAACGCAACCCGACCCAGGCCGACCAGCTCGAAGCCTGCATGCGCGCCGCGCATTCACTTAAAGGGGCGGCGCGGATTGTCGGCGTGGATGCCGGGGTCAGCGTGGCCCACGTCATGGAAGACTGCCTGGTCAGTGCCCAGGAAGGCCGCCTGTACCTGCAACCTGAACATATCGACGCGTTGCTGCAAGGCACCGACCTGCTGATGCGAATCGCCACGCCGGGCAATGACGTGGGGCCGGCGGATATCGAGGCGTACGTAGCGCTGATGGAGCGCTTGCTCGATCCCTCGCAGCCGATTGCCACGCCCGTGCCAAATCCCGAGCCCATCCCCGCGCCGCGGGTTGACGCATTGCTGCTGGAGCCCGAGCTGGAGCCCGCGCCGGTCAGCAGTGAAGCGCCGCGCCAGAGCAAACGCATGACTGAAGGCGGCGAGCGCGTGCTGCGGGTGACGGCCGAGCGCTTGAACAGCCTGTTGGACTTGTCCAGCAAATCCCTGGTGGAAACCCAGCGGCTCAAGCCGTACCTGGCCAGCCTGCAACGCCTCAAGCGCATTCAGAGCAACAGCTTGCGTGCACTGGATGCCCTGGATGGCCAGCTAAAATCCCTGGATCTGAACCTGGAAGCCCAGGAAGCCCTGGCCGATACCCGTCGCCTGCTGAGTGAAGCCCAGGCCCTGCTGGCGGAAAAAAACGCCGAGCTGGATGAGTTCGGCTGGCAGGCCGGCCAGCGCGCCCAGGTGCTCTACGACACCGCATTGGCCTGCCGCATGCGGCCGTTTGCCGATGTGCTGGCCGGGCAGGTGCGTATGGTGCGTGACCTCGGTCGCAGCCTGGGCAAGCAAGTGCGCCTGGAGATTGAAGGCGAAAAGACCCAGGTCGACCGTGACGTGCTGGAAAAACTCGAAGCGCCGCTCACCCATTTATTGCGCAATGCCGTCGACCACGGCATCGAAACCCCTGAGCAGCGCGTGCTGGCGGGCAAGCCGGCGGAGGGCTTGATTCGCCTGCGCGCGTCCCATCAGGCCGGGTTGCTGGTGCTGGAATTGAGCGATGACGGCAACGGTGTCGACCTCGAGCGCCTGCGCGGCACTATTGTCGACCGGAATTTGTCTCCGGTGGAAACGGCTCTGCGCCTGAGCGAAGAGGAGCTACTGACCTTCCTGTTTCTGCCGGGGTTCAGCCTGCGGGACAAAGTCACCGAAGTGTCCGGGCGCGGTGTGGGCCTGGACGCGGTGCAGCATATGGTTCGCCAGTTGCGCGGCGCAGTGGTGCTGGAACAGACGGCGGGGCAGGGCAGTCGCTTCCATCTTGAGGTGCCGCTGACCCTGTCGGTGGTGCGCAGCCTGGTGGTGGAAGTCGGCGAAGAAGCCTATGCGTTTCCCCTGGCGCATATCGAACGCATGTGCGACCTGGCCCCCGACGACATCGTGCAGTTGGAAGGCCGCCAGCACTTCTGGCATGAAGGCCGACACGTCGGCCTGGTTGCCGCCAGTCAGTTGCTGCAGCGCCCGCCGGGGCAGACCCCTTCAGATACCTTGAAAGTGGTGGTGATCCGCGAACGCGATGCCGTGTACGGGATTGCCGTGGAGCGCTTTATCGGCGAGCGCACGTTGGTGGTGTTGCCGCTGGATGATCGCCTGGGCAAGGTCCAGGACATTTCTGCCGGGGCCTTGCTCGATGACGGCTCGGTGGTGTTGATCGTCGATGTCGAAGACATGCTGCGTTCAGTGGACAAGCTGCTCAATACCGGCCGCCTGGAGCGCATCGCCCGGCGCAACCAGCAGGCCACCGAAGCGCCGCGCAAGCGCGTGCTGGTGGTGGACGACTCACTGACGGTGCGCGAGCTGCAACGCAAATTGTTACTCAACCGGGGTTATGAAGTTGCCGTGGCGGTCGATGGCATGGATGGCTGGAACGCATTGCGCTCCGAGGACTTCGACCTGCTTATCACGGATATTGATATGCCTCGCATGGACGGTATTGAATTGGTCACACTTTTGCGCCGTGACAGTCGCCTGCAATCATTGCCGGTGATGGTGGTTTCCTACAAGGATCGTGAAGAAGACCGCCGCCGTGGCCTCGACGCCGGGGCCGACTATTATCTAGCCAAAGCCAGTTTCCATGACGACGCCTTGCTCGACGCCGTGGTTGAACTGATTGGAGGCGCCCGGGCATGAGGATTGCGATCGTCAATGACATGCCCCTGGCCGTAGAGGCATTGCGCCGTGCCTTGAGTTACGAGCCCGCCCACGAGGTGGTGTGGGTAGCCAGCAATGGCCTGGAAGCGGTGCAGCGTTGCGCCGAGCTGACCCCGGACCTGATCCTGATGGACTTGATCATGCCGGTGATGGACGGCGTGGAAGCTACCCGCCAGATCATGGCCGACACGCCATGCCCGATCGTGATCGTCACCGTTGACCGCCAGGCCAACGTCAGCCGTGTATTCGAAGCCATGGGCCACGGCGCCCTGGATGTGGTGGACACCCCGGCACTGGGCGTGGGCAACCCCAAGGATGCGGCGGCGCCCCTGTTGCGCAAGATCCTCAATATTGGCTGGCTGATCGGCCAGCGCGGCACGCGGGTGCGTGCCGAAACCCCGCCGCAGCGGGTCACCGGCAAGCGTCAACGGCTGGTGGCGATTGGTTCTTCGGCCGGTGGGCCGGCGGCCCTGGAAGTTCTGCTCAAGGGGTTGCCCCGGGATTTCCCTGCCGCCATCGTGCTAGTGCAGCATGTGGACCAGGTGTTTGCCGCTGGCATGGCCGAGTGGCTGAGCAGCGCTTCCGGCCTGCCGGTGCGCCTGGCCTGTGAAGGCGAGCCGCCTCAACCCGGCGTGGTATTGCTGGCCGGCACCAACCACCATATTCGCTTGTTGAAAAATGGCACGCTAGCCTATACCGCAGAGCCGGTGAACGAGATTTACCGGCCGTCGATCGACGTGTTTTTCGAAAGCGTCGCCAGCCACTGGAACGGTGACGCCGTCGGCGTCTTGCTCACGGGCATGGGGCGCGACGGCGCCCAGGGCCTCAAGCTGATGCGGGAACAAGGATATTTGACCATCGCCCAGGACCAACAGAGTTCGGCGGTGTATGGCATGCCCAAAGCGGCGGCGGCGATTGATGCTGCTGTTGAAATTCGCCCACTGGATAGAATTGCGCCCCGATTGCTGGAGGTCTTTGCAAAATGAACAAAAATCTCCCGCCGTGCTGGCTTGCAGGTAGTAATTCAGGTGACTGCACATGAATGATTTACAGCTCGACGACTTCAAGACCGACGAAAACGCCGCCATGGTGTTGCTGGTCGACGACCAGGCCATGATCGGTGAAGCCGTGCGGCGTGGCCTGGCCCATGAAGAAAACATCGACTTCCACTTTTGTGCCGACCCGCACCAGGCGATTGCCCAGGCGATCCGCATCAAGCCCACGGTGATCTTGCAGGACCTGGTGATGCCGGGCCTGGACGGCCTCACTCTGGTGCGCGAATACCGCAATCACCCGGCCACCGCGAATATTCCGATCATCGTGCTGTCCACCAAAGAAGACCCGCTGATCAAGAGCGCGGCCTTTGCGGCCGGGGCCAACGATTACCTGGTCAAGCTACCGGACAACATCGAGTTGGTGGCGCGCATCCGCTACCACTCGCGCTCCTACATGACCCTGTTGCAGCGCGACGCGGCCTACCGCGCGTTGCGCGTCAGCCAGCAACAGTTGCTGGACACCAACCTGGTGCTGCAACGCCTGATGAACTCCGATGGCCTGACCGGGCTGTCCAACCGCCGCCACTTCGACGAATACCTGGAGTTGGAATGGCGCCGCGCCATGCGCGACCAGACCCAACTGTCGCTGCTGATGATCGACGTGGATTTCTTCAAGACCTTCAACGACAGCTTCGGCCACGTCGAGGGCGACGAAGCCTTGCGCAAAGTCGCCAACACCATCCGTGAAGCCAGCAGCCGCCCTTCGGATTTGCCGGCGCGCTACGGCGGCGAGGAGTTCGCGCTGGTCCTGCCCAACACCTCACCGGGCGGCGCACGCCTGGTCGCGGAAAAGCTGCGCATGGCGGTAGCGGCGTTGAAAATCCCGCACATCGCCCCGGCTGAAGGTGCCAGCCTGACCATCAGTATTGGGCTGTCGACGTTGACGCCGGTCCAGGGTACCGATTGTCGGCAGTTGATCATGGCGGCGGACAAGGGGTTATACACGGCCAAGAATAATGGGCGTAATCAGGTGGGCATCGAATAATCCCAAGCGCCGGGCGCCTCTGTGGGAGCAGGTAAGCCAGCTCCCACATTTGATCGCTATCTGGCTATGGATCCTGTACAAACCACCGCCTTTTCGGCCAAGCGGACTGCCGTTCGCAGCCGTTTGCCGTTATACTCGCCGGCTTTCAAAAGTTCGCCAACGAGTGCTGCCCGCCATGGAAATCAACCCGATCCTTAACACCATCAAGGACCTGTCCGAGCGCTCCGAAACTATTCGGGGGTATCTTTGACTACGATCAAAAGCATGAGCGTCTGACCGAGGTCAATCGCGAGCTTGAAGATCCGAGTGTCTGGAACAAACCTGAGTACGCCCAGGAACTGGGGCGCGAGCGCGCTGCGCTGGCACAGATCGTCGATACCCTCGACGAACTGAACACCGGCCTGGGTGATTGCCGCGACCTGCTGGACATGGCCGTCGAAGAAAACGACGAAGGCGCAGTGGGCGATGTCGTCGCCGAGCTGGCCCGTCTCGAGGAAAACCTCGCCAAGCTTGAATTCCGCCGCATGTTCAGCCATGAAATGGACCCGAACAACGCCTATCTGGATATCCAGGCCGGTTCCGGTGGCACCGAGGCCCAGGACTGGGCCAACATCCTGCTGCGCATGTACCTGCGCTGGGCCGACAAACGCGGTTTCGACGCGACCATCATGGAACTGTCCGCCGGTGAAGTGGCCGGTATCAAGGGCGCGACCGTGCACATCAAGGGCGAATACGCCTTTGGCTGGCTGCGCACCGAGATCGGCGTGCACCGCCTGGTGCGCAAGAGCCCGTTCGACTCCGGCAATCGTCGCCACACCTCATTCTCTGCGGTGTTCGTCTCGCCAGAGATCGACGACAAAGTGGAAATCGAGATCAACCCGGCCGACCTGCGGATCGACACCTACCGTTCCTCCGGCGCCGGTGGCCAGCACGTAAACACCACCGACTCGGCCGTACGTATTACCCACGTACCGACCAACACCGTGGTCAGCTGCCAGAACGAACGTTCCCAGCACGCCAACAAGGACACCGCCATGAAAATGCTGCGGGCCAAGTTGTACGAGCAGGAAATGCAGAAGCGCAACGCGGCTTCCCAGGCGCTGGAAGACACCAAGTCGGATATCGGCTGGGGCCATCAGATCCGTTCGTATGTGCTCGATGCCTCGCGGATCAAGGATCTGCGCACTAACATCGAACGCAGCGACTGCGACAAGGTACTCGACGGCGATATCGACGAATACCTGGAAGCCAGCCTGAAATCCGGCCTCTAATACCCTCTGTGGGAGCGGGCTTGCCCGCGATCCCCCGCCGAAGGCTGGGGGCAACGAACCTGATGGAATATTTAAAGACATGAGCGACCAACAACTCGACCCGCAAGCCCTGCAACAGGAAGAAAACTCCCTGATCGCCCTGCGCAAGGAAAAGCTTGCTGCCGAGCGCGCCAAGGGTAACGCCTTCCCCAACGACTTCCGTCGCGACAACTACTGCGATGCCTTGCAGAAGCAATACGCGGACAAGACCAAGGAAGAACTGGCAGAGGCTGCGATCCCGGTCAAGGTGGCAGGTCGCATCATGCTCAACCGTGGCTCGTTCATGGTGATCCAGGACATGACCGGTCGCATCCAGGTCTACGTCAACCGCAAGACCCTGTCCGAAGAAACCCTGGCCTCGGTGAAAACCTGGGACATGGGCGACATCATCGCAGCCGAAGGCACCCTGGCCCGTTCCGGCAAGGGCGACCTGTACGTCGAGATGACCAATGTGCGCCTGCTGACCAAGTCCCTGCGCCCGCTGCCAGACAAACACCACGGCCTGACCGACACCGAACAGCGCTATCGCCAGCGCTACGTTGACCTGATCGTCAACGAAGACGTGCGCCAGACCTTCCGCGTACGCTCGCAAGTCATTGCTCACATCCGCAGCTTCCTGATGCAGCGTGACTTCCTGGAAGTGGAAACGCCGATGCTGCAGACCATCCCGGGTGGTGCCGCAGCCAAACCGTTCGAAACCCACCACAACGCGCTGGACATGGAAATGTTCCTGCGTATCGCGCCGGAGCTGTACCTCAAGCGCTTGGTGGTGGGCGGCTTTGAAAAGGTGTTCGAGATCAACCGCAACTTCCGTAACGAAGGCGTCTCGACCCGTCACAACCCTGAATTCACCATGTTGGAGTTCTACCAGGCCTACGCCGACTACGAAGACAACATGGACCTGACCGAAGAACTGTTCCGCGAGCTGGCACAGCTGGTGCTGGGCAGCACTGACGTGCCGTACGGCGACAAGGTGTTCCACTTCGGCGAGCCATTCGTGCGCCTGTCGGTGTTCGACTCGATCCTCAAGTACAACCCCGAGCTGACCGCTGACGACCTCAACGACATCGACAAGGCCCGTGCCATTGCCAAGAAAGCCGGCGCCAAGGTGCTGGGCTTCGAAGGCCTGGGCAAGCTGCAGGTGATGATTTTCGAAGAACTGGTGGAGCACAAGCTGGAGCAGCCGCACTTCATTACCCAGTACCCGTTCGAAGTGTCGCCGCTGGCCCGTCGCAACGACGACAACCCCAACGTCACCGACCGTTTCGAGCTGTTCATCGGTGGCCGCGAAATCGCCAACGCCTACTCCGAGCTTAACGACGCGGAAGACCAGGCCGAGCGCTTCATGGCCCAGGTGGCCGACAAGGACGCCGGTGATGACGAAGCCATGCACTACGACGCCGACTTCGTTCGGGCCCTGGAGTACGGCATGCCGCCGACTGCCGGTGAGGGTATCGGCATTGACCGTCTGGTGATGTTGTTGACCAACTCGCCGTCGATCCGCGACGTGATCCTGTTCCCGCACATGCGGCCGCAAGCGTAACCGTAGCGAAATCCGAAGCCGCCTTTTATAAGGCGGCTTTTTTATGTGGCCTGTTCAAGTGGTGCTCGTCAGTGATCGTTCCCACGCTCCGCGTGGGAATGCACCCTGTGACGCTCCGCGTCACCTCTAAAGGAAGAAGTGTGGTGAACCGCGTAATAGCTCAAGAAGGTGCCGCCGGCATTGCTGCTGCCGTGGCTGAAAGCGTTCAGTACCAGGGCCGCAAGGCCAGCCGACGGGGCAGCGAGCAACGCCGGCAAGACATTCTCGATGCGGCCATGCGTATCGTCGTGCGCGATGGCGTGCGGGCCGTACGTCACCGGGCAGTGGCGGCAGAGGCGGGGGTGCCGCTGTCGGCCACCACCTATTACTTCAAAGACATCGACGACCTGCTCACCGATACCTTCGCCCAGTACGTGGAACGCAGCGCCGCTTTCATGGGCAAACTGTGGGTGCGCAACGAAGGCCTGTTGCGCGAGATGGTCGCCTATGGCGATGGCAGTCCGGAGTCGCGCTCGCAACTGGCCGATGATATCGCGCGCCTGACCGCTGACTATGTACTGCGCCAGCTGACCAACCGGCGCGAATACCTGATGGCTGAGCAGGCTTTTCGCCAGGAAGCCCTATTGAACCCGCGGCTGGCCGAACTGGTACGCTCCCATCAACAGATCCTGTTGCAGGGTACCGGGCAGTTTTTCCAGGTATTGGGCTCCCGGGAGCCGCAGCAGGATGCCAAGGTGTTGACGGCTATCATCAGTCGGATGGAATATCAGGGCCTGTTGGGCGGCGCAGAGCCTCTGACCGGTGACGAGATGCTTGAAATTCTCAAGCGTTACATGCACCTGGTATTGGCGTCGGTCTAGCCCTGTGCGCAATCTGCTTTGGGGGAGCTGGGCTTGCTGCTGAAGCCGTGCGCTACCTGCGCGTGGGCCAATAACGTTTAAAGAGGAAGCACCGCGTGGACGATTACCAGCAGACGATACGCACCTTGTCCGATCGCATTGTGCTGGCGCAAACACCGATCCGCGTTCTCGATGCGGTGAAATGGGACGAAAACATTCGCCAGGGATTTCTCAAGGCCAAGGGCAAGGCGATGCCTGCCGTAGACCGTGATTACTACCTGAACCGACCGCTGTCGTTCGACTCCAGCGCGGTGAAGCTGGAATTCCAGAACATCGAGCGCGACATCACCCGTCGCCTTGGACAATTCAGCCCGGTGGGGCAGATCATGCGGCGCATGTGCCGCGAATACCGCATGGTGGTGCGCATGCTTGAAGCGCGCGGCACCGAGGACTTCGGTCTGATTTCCCAAGAGCTGTACGGCGCCGCCTCCGATGCGTTCCACGCTGGCGACCCGACCCTGGCCGACCTTGGTCTGATGCTCTCCGATTACCTCAACAACATCGACGGTAGGGGTGACCTCAAGGACGAAGCCAAGACCCTCACCGCCAAAGATGCGGTCAGCCTGCTGCAAACCCGTCTGAACAAAGTGTTTGGCGAAGCGGAGGAGACCATCCGCGTATTCGAGTCCGATGGCATTGTCGCCGACGCAGCGGCGGGCGCTGACTACATCAAGATCCGCGCCGACGCGATGTTCAACGACCGCGACGTGCGCGCTTTGGAGGTGCATGAAGGCCTGGTGCATGTGGGCACCACCCTCAACGGCCAGAACCAGCCGATCTGCACGTTCCTGTCCAAAGGCCCGCCGTCGTCCACCGTCACCCAGGAAGGCCTGGCGATCCTGATGGAAATCATCACGTTTGCCTCCTACCCCAGCCGCCTGCGCAAACTCACCAACCGGACACGCGCCATCCATATGGTGGAGGAGGGTGCCGACTTCCTGCAGGTGTTCGAGTTCTTCCGCGAGCAAGGCTTTGAAATGGCCGAAAGCTATGGGAATGCCAGCCGGGTATTCCGTGGTTCGGTGCCCACCGGTCTGCCATTTACCAAGGATTTGTCCTACCTCAAGGGCTTTATCATGGTCTACAACTACATCCAGCTCGCTGTACGTAAAGGCAAGCTGGAGCAAGTGCCGCTGCTGTTCTGCGGCAAGACCACCCTTGAAGACATGCGTACCCTGCGCCAGTTGGTCGACGAAGGCCTGGTGGTGCCGCCCAAGTACCTGCCGGAGCAGTTTCGCGACATGAACGCGCTGGCGGCCTGGATGTGCTTCTCCAACTTCCTCAACCACTTGAGCCTGGACCGGATCGAGGCGGATTACTCCAATATCCTTTAACTGACGAAACCGGATCAAAATGTGGGAGCAGGCAAGCCAGCTCCCACATTTGATCTGCACGGGTCTTCAGAACTTTCGCGAGGCTTCAACGGATGAGAATCCTCGGCATTTTATGCCTGCTACTCACACTGAACGGCTGCAGCTCCTTGCTGTTCTACCCCGAGCCCGGCCTGCCCTTCACGCCGGAAAAAGCCCATCTTCCCTACCGCGACGTCACGCTCACCACCGCAGATGGCGTGAAACTGCATGCCTGGTGGCTACCGGCTAAACCCGGTGTACCGCTCAAGGGCACCGTTCTGCATTTGCACGGCAATGGCGGTAACCTCGCCTGGCACCTGGGGGGCAGTTGGTGGTTGCCGGAACAGGGCTATCAAGTGCTGTTGCTGGACTATCGTGGCTATGGGCTTTCGGAAGGCAAGCCATCGTTGCCGGCGATCTACCAGGATATCGACGCCGCTTTCAGCTGGATCGACAAGGCGCCTGAAACCCAGGGTCAACCGCTGATTATCCTCGGCCAAAGCCTGGGTGGTGCACTGGCAGTGCATTACCTGGCAGCCCACCCGGAGCGCCAATCCCAACTCAAGGCGCTGGTATTGGACGGCGTACCCGCCAGTTATCGTGACGTAGGACAATTCGCCTTGAGCACTTCCTGGTTAACCTGGCCGTTGCAGGTGCCGCTGTCATGGCTGGTGCCTGACGGCGATAGTGCGATCAAGGCCATGCCAGGGCTGACCGGCGTGCCCAAGTTGCTGTTCCACAGCCTGGATGACCCTATCGTGCCGGTGTCCAATGGCATCCGCTTGTATCAGGCCGCCCCCCCGCCCAGGGTGTTGCAACTGACCCGTGGCGGCCATGTGCAGACCTTTGCCGACAAAACCTGGCAAACCGTCATGCTGCGTTATCTGGACGACCCGCAGCACTTCAACGGCTTGCGCCGCCTGGGAGAAATCCCGAATTACCCTGTTCCTAAAGTTGATTCATCAGAGAGCCCGCAATGAGCGAAGAACGCAATATGATCCCGCTGATTCTCACCGGCATCGGCACCATCATCGGCACCGTAGGGTGCCTGTGGTACTACGGCTACCTGCACTTCGCCAAGCCCGAAGATGCGTTGCTGCTCAGCGACTTCACCATGCTCAAGACAGTGCCGGGCGAGGATTACAAGATCTCCCTGACCCCGGCTGCGCAAGTGGCGCAGTGCGTTGACGGCGTGTTGGTGATGTTTGATACCGAACAGAAAGGCTTGAGCGGCGTGCTGGTCAATAACAAGAAGCAGGCCGTGCGTTGCATGGGGCAGGAAACCCCGCAGTTGCAACAGTGAGCCCAAAAACCATCCGGTGTGCAGCTTAGTTGCTCAAGGGCTTTCGAGCCTTTACAGATTGGAACCATCTTCATTCGTACGCCACAGATGAGGTACTGATTGGCCTGGCTGATCAGCGCACTTTATTTCATCAATCTGGAGTACGAGTTTTATGAATGGTATTGGCGCAGCACCTTCAATTGGCGTCGGCAATTCGGGAGGTTCTCAGGGGGCTTCGCAAGGTCTTGATCAGCAAATCCAGCAACTTCAAGAGCAAATCCGCGCTAAGCGCGGTGAAGGTTCGCAAGGTTCTGGTTCCGGTGGTTCCCAGGGGGGTGGAGGCGCTCAAGGTTCCGGAGCAAGCCAAGGCGCTGGTGGGGGAGAAAGCATTGAAGAGCTGCTTGAAATGCTGAAGCAACTGCTGGAAAAAAAAGCGGCTCAAAGTGGCCAAGCCGGTGAAGGTGGCTCAGCTGGCCAAGGCCAGATTCAGGCCGGCGGTGGCGAGAATCAAGGCTCAGTCACCTACTGATAGGCAACCCTTAAAAACCTGTCAGTTATCGACAGGTTTTTCATGTCAGCGGCATTGCACTTATCGGCGTACCGGGGGCGTGTAACGAAATTGTTTGGAACCTAATTGCGTCAGGTACCACAAAGGGCGATGTAACTTACGCACAGTGGGGGCGGGAAGGCAGTGATAAGAATTGATGCGATATGCAATATGCTGGCTATGGCCAGGGCGCATCAGGCGTTGGAGCGGGCGGATGCGCAAGAACAGGCGCGTAATCAGTTGGCAGGTTGCTCATCTGATACCTCCCGTCATAACAAAAAGATAACGCCGCCGGATGAAGATACTGATCGCATGATCAAGTTTCCCTAGTCAAAAAAACCACCGTTTCTGGTGGTTTTTTTGTGGCAATCGCATCACCTTCGGATACCTCAATGACTGAAGCTTGAATACGCTTTCATGAATGGCAACGAAAAAGCCCCGCCTGAAGGCGGGGCTTTTTACCAGACCAATGATCAGTTAGCGACGGAAGACCGTGGCTTGACCGGCTGGTTGTCGTTGGAGATTGTCACTTCAACGCGACGGTTCATGGCGCGGCCGGAAACGCTGCCGTTATCGGCAACCGGATATTCCTTGCCATAGCCCTGGGTCACGATGCGCGAGATATCCACGCCTTGTTGAGCCAGTGCACGTTGAACGGAAGCGGCACGACGCTCCGACAGGCTCTGGTTGTACGAGTCAGAACCGGTGCTGTCGGTGTAGCCTTCGACGATCACTTTACGGTCTGGGTTGTCGCGCAGGAACTGAGCCAGCTTGGTGATGTTCACCAGGCCGCTAGATTTCAGGTCGGACTTGTTGGTGGCGAACAGCACGTCACCGAAAGTCACCAGGGTGCCACGATCGGTTTGCTTGGCGTTCAAGCTGTTTTGCAGTTGCTTGATCTGCGCATCACGCGCGTCCAGCAGGGCACGGGCGCGTTCGTCACCGGCGTTTTTCAGCTTGGCTTCGGATTCGCGCAGGACGATGGTGTCCTTGGCCACTTCAACGCGCTGGTTGGTCAGGTATGCGAGTTGGTCGACTTTCTTCTCGTCTTCTTTGTCGCGGTAGGCCTTGTCAGCCTTGTCCAGCCAGTCGCTGGCGTCTTTGGTTTCCAGCGCAGCCAGCTTGGTGGCTTGTGGGTTGGTTTGCAGGGACGAGAAATTGGTCCGCGCATTTTCCAGGTTCGCGTTCGGCGGGGTGGAGCAGGCCGCCAAGGCAACGCTCATCGCCAGCAGGGCAGGGATCATCAATTGTTTACGCATAGTCGTGTCGTCCTTTCAATTCGATATCAGGTGCGATGCAGTCAAGTGGCAGCGGCTTACTTCTGCATGATTGCAGCTGGGCGCATGCCTTCTTTACGCAGTTCGTCAACAGCCTTCTGGGAATCCTTCACAGCCTGTTGAGCCTTGGCAGCCTGGGCTTTACGCTCAGCGACGCGAGCATCCCACTCGGCTTGTTCAGCCAGTTGGCGAGCTTTGTCGTAGTTCTTGTCGTGCATGGCAATCTCAGCTTCTTTGAGCTTGTCCTGGGCCGACTTCATTTCCACCGCCGCATACTCGGTACCGCCGGCGCTGACTGCGCTGTTGACGGCCGATTGGGTTACGGCGTACTGCTCGGTTGGAGGGTTGCCGGCGCAGCCCGCCAGAACGAAGCTGGTGCCGATTGCCAGCGCGGCCAATTTGAGCCCGCGCAGGTGGTTAAACGAGGATTTGGCAGTGCTGGTGTTCATCGTCTTCAACTCCATTGGATAACTCCTGAAAAACATCAAAATCCATCGGGGCGTATCGATTTCGGGCCCGTCGGTAAAGCACATGGCGTCCGTTCAAACGACCGTTCCACAAGTGATGGCTACTGGCTGTGACCGGAGGCTTTTTTCAAAAGTTCAGCGGATATGGCGATTTGCCTAAAAAAATATCTGACTGACTGGTCAATGTTTAAAAAATGGAACTTTCGCGGCGGGCAGCGGTACCTCCGGGCCTGTAAAAGGCCCGGAATACGTGGGTTTAATTGACGTCAATAAATGTTTGTCAGTGTTTTTGTTCGTCAGCAACGGCTGATAAATCATGCAAATGGCGACGGGATAACGTGAGAAAACGTGGGGTGGGGCCGACGTCTTCATACAGCGGATCACCCTCTTCGTCGGTGGCAATCACCTGCTGGCCCTGGATGTAGGGAAAGCTGGCTTCCAGCTCTTCCAGTGCGGCGCCGATCAGCTCGCCGAGCAGTTCTTCGACGTGGCGCTTGGGGTACATCTCGGCAATGGCCGCCAGCCGGGCAGCGGCTTCTACATCCAGATGAATGGCGTATTCAGTCTTGGTCAAACGACCCTTGGCGGTTTCTTCCCAATGCTGGGCCAGTTCTCGAATTTTCATGGCTACCTCAATAAAGCCTGCGATGGCAGGCGGTGATGAGTGACCAGCCGCCTGCGTGAAAATAACGCGGCGACTCATCGTTGAGACTAGCTGTAAGCGCCAAGGTTTAAAGTCGTTCGCGTTCGGCCTTGTCAGAAACCGACGTCGGCGGCACTCTGAAGCACCTGCGCGTCCCGGATTTCTGGCTGGAGATTGGCTGATGAGTGATATCGATGCACGCTTGCGTGAGGATGTTCACCTGCTGGGTGAGCTGTTGGGCAACACCATTCGAGAGCAGTACGGCGAGGCTTTCCTCGATAAGATCGAGCAGATCCGCAAAGGCGCCAAGGCCGACCGCCGTGGAGCCGTTTCGCAAAATGCCGCTGGTGATGAACTGAGCGCCAGCCTCAATCAGTTGCAGGAGGAGGAGTTGCTGCCCGTGGCGCGGGCCTTCAACCAGTTCCTCAACCTGGCCAACATTGCCGAGCAATATCAGTTGATTCATCGGCGCGATGAATCGCAATCTGCGCCGTTCGAATCCCGCGTCTTGCCAGAATTGCTGGCCCGTCTGCAAAGCGAAGGGCACAGCAATGAATCCTTGGCCCGGCAGCTGGCGCGGCTGGACATCGAGCTGGTGCTCACCGCCCACCCCACCGAAGTGGCCCGCCGCACGCTGATTCAGAAATACGATGCCATTGCCGCGCAACTGGCCTTGCAGGATCACCGCGATCTCACCACCGCCGAGCGCGAGCAGATTCGCGAGCGCTTGCAACGCTTGATCGCCGAAGCCTGGCACACCGAAGAAATCCGGCGCGTGCGCCCCACGCCGGTAGATGAAGCCAAATGGGGCTTTGCGGTGATCGAGCATTCGCTGTGGCACGCCATTCCCAATTACCTGCGCAAGGCCGACCAGGCCCTGCACGCCGCCACCGGCTTGCGCCTGCCCCTGGAGGCTGCGCCGATTCGCTTTGCTTCGTGGATGGGCGGCGACCGTGACGGCAACCCGAACGTCACCGCGCCGGTCACCCGCGAAGTGCTGCTGCTGGCGCGTTGGATGGCGGCGGATTTGTATCTGCGTGACATTGATCAACTGGCTTCCGAGCTGTCGATGCAACAGGCCAGCCCGGCGTTGCAAGCCAAAGTCGGCGACAGCGTCGAACCTTATCGTGCCTTGCTCAAGCAACTGCGCGAACGCCTGCGCGCCACGCGCCAGTGGGCCCACACCTCGTTGACCAGCACCACCCCGGCGCCGGCCGAGGTGTTGCAGGACAACCGCGACCTACTCGACCCTCTGCAACTGTGCTACCAATCGCTGCACGAATGCGGCATGGGCGTGATCGCCGATGGCCCGCTGCTCGACTGCCTGCGCCGTGCCGTAACGTTCGGCCTGTTCCTGGTGCGCCTGGATGTGCGTCAGGACTCCAGCCGTCACTCGGCGGCCATGACCGAAATCACCGATTACCTGGGCCTGGGGCGTTATGAGGACTGGGATGAGGATGCGCGTATCAGCTTCCTGACCCAGGAACTGACCAATCGGCGGCCCTTGCTGCCGGGTTACTTCAAACCCTCGGCGGACACTGCCGAGGTATTGAATACCTGCAAGGAAATCGCCGCCGCACCGGCGGCGTCATTAGGTTCGTATGTCATCTCTATGGCGGGCGCCGCGTCGGATGTATTGGCGGTGCAACTGCTGTTGAAAGAGTCGGGCGTACAACGGCCGATGCGCGTAGTGCCGTTGTTCGAGACCCTGGCCGACCTGGACAACGCCGGACCGGTGATGGAGCGCCTGCTGCAATTGCCGGGTTACCGCGCACGCTTGCAGGGCCCGCAGGAAGTGATGATTGGCTACTCGGACTCGGCCAAGGACGCGGGCACCACGGCCGCCGCCTGGGCGCAGTACCGGGCGCAGGAACGTCTGGTGGATATCTGCCGCGAGCAACAGGTGGAGCTATTGTTGTTCCATGGTCGCGGCGGCACCGTTGGTCGTGGCGGTGGCCCGGCACACGCGGCTATCCTGTCGCAGCCGCCGGGCTCGGTGGCGGGGCGTTTCCGTACCACTGAGCAGGGCGAGATGATTCGCTTCAAATTCGGTCTGCCGGATATCGCTGAGCAGAACCTCAATCTCTACCTGGCGGCGGTACTGGAAGCGACCCTGTTACCGCCGCCCCCTCCCGAGCCTGCCTGGCGTCATCTGATGGACGAACTGGCGGCAGACGGTGTCAGCGCTTACCGGGCCGTGGTGCGGGAAAATCCGCAGTTCGTCGAGTACTTCCGCCAGTCCACGCCGGAGCAGGAGTTGGGCCGTTTGCCCTTGGGCAGTCGCCCGGCCAAGCGCCGTGCGGGCGGGATAGAAAGCTTGCGCGCCATCCCGTGGATTTTTGGTTGGACCCAGACGCGCCTGATGCTACCCGCCTGGCTCGGCTGGGAAGCGGCACTGAGCAAGGCGCTGGAGCGCGGTGAAGGTCAATTGCTGGGGCAGATGCGCGAGCAGTGGCCATTCTTTCGCACGCGCATCGACATGCTGGAAATGGTGCTGGCCAAGGCCGATGCCGAGATCGCCCGTCTTTATGATGAGCGTCTGGTGCAGCCGGACCTGCTGGCATTGGGTGCGCACTTACGCGACCTATTGTCGCAGGCGTGTGACGTGGTGCTTGGCCTGACCGGCCAGTCGCAGCTGCTGGCCCATAGCCCCGACACCCTGGAGTTCATCCGCCTGCGCAACACCTACCTGGACCCCTTGCACCTGTTGCAGGCCGAGTTGTTGGCACGTTCCCGTCAGCAGGAGGCTGCGCAAGACAGCCCTCTGGAACAGGCGCTGCTGGTGTCCGTGGCCGGTATTGCGGCCGGTTTGCGCAACACCGGTTGAGGTTTTTTGCGTGCACTCAATGGCTTGCGGATAAACCACGACGACCGCCCGGAAACGGGCGGTCGTCTTTTGAGCAGGCGGGTTGCGCTCAGGCACACCCTGGCGCTGACGCATGTGCGGCGCGGGTTTCTCCTACTTTTGGCGGCTTGTATGGTGAGGGCCCGCTGTGTATCTTGATCAGCCTTTGGCCGTTTGATCGGCCTAGAACCACATTTTTACGAGATTGGCCCCACGCGGCGAATCCGAGCGTCATCTCTATAAAAAATTGAGGAGCACATCGATGCGCGTCATTCTGCTGGGAGCTCCCGGGGCCGGTAAAGGTACTCAGGCAAAGTTCATCACTGAAAAATTCGGCATTCCACAAATCTCCACCGGCGACATGCTGCGTGCGGCCGTCAAGGCTGGCACCGAGCTGGGCCTGATCGCCAAGAGCGTGATGGACAGCGGCGGCCTGGTCTCCGATGACCTGATCATCAACCTGGTCAAGGAACGCATCAGCCAGGAAGACTGCAAGAACGGTTTCCTGTTCGACGGCTTCCCACGCACCATTCCCCAGGCTGAAGCCTTGGTGAAGGCGGGCGTGGAGTTGGACGCCGTGGTCGAGATCGCAGTTGAAGACGAAGAGATCGTCCAGCGTATCGCTGGCCGTCGCGTTCACGAAGGCTCGGGCCGCGTGTACCACATCGTCTACAACCCGCCGAAAGTCGAAGGCAAGGACGATGTCACTGGCGAAGACCTGGTGCAGCGTAAAGACGACACCGAAGAAACTGTGCGTCATCGCCTGTCGGTCTACCATTCCCAGACCAAGCCCCTGGTGGACTTCTACCAGAAGCTGTCCGCAGCCCAGGGCAAGCCGAAATACAGCCACATCCCTGGTGTGGGCTCGGTAGAGGCCATCACCGCCAAGGTGCTGCAAGCACTGAGCTGATCCCTTAATCGGCGGCACAGACAACGGCCCGCTTGCGGGCCGTTGTTGTTTATACTGGCGCACTTTTTTCCGACTTGGACACCCACACCGATGAGCACCCTGCTGGCCCTGGACACCGCGACTGAAGCTTGCTCCGTTGCCTTGCTGCACGATGGCAAGGTCACGAGCCACTACGAGGTGATCCCGCGCCTGCACGCGCAGAAATTGTTGCCGATGATCAAGCAACTGCTTGAAGACGCCGGTACCACCCTGGCTGCCGTGGATGCCATCGCGTTCGGCCGTGGCCCCGGTGCATTCACTGGCGTGCGCATTGCCATTGGCGTGGTGCAGGGCCTGGCCTTTGCGCTGGAGCGCCCGGTGTTGCCGGTGTCCAACCTGGCGGTACTGGCCCAGCGTGCGTTGCGTGAGCACGGGGCATCGCAGGTGGCAGCGGCAATTGATGCGCGCATGGATGAGGTTTACTGGGGTTGCTACCGTGAGACCGCAGGCGAAATGCGCCTGGTCGGTGCGGAAGCGGTGCTTGCCCCCGAAGCTGCGCAGTTGCCCGCTGACGCCAGCGGTGATTGGTTCGGTGCCGGCACGGGCTGGGGTTATGGCGAGCGCATCAAGGTGTCGTGTGCCGAGCAGGACGCAGCGATGTTGCCCCACGCCGAAGACCTGCTGGCGTTGGCACGTTTCGCATTCGAGCGCGGCGAGGCGATTGCGGCGGACCAGGCAGCACCGGTGTACCTGCGCGATAAAGTCGCGCAGACCAAGGCCGAACGCGGGATTATTTGACGCCAAAAATGTGGGCGTTACGCGGCAAATTTCGCCAATCGTCAGAATTTGCCTGGGTTTTTAAACCTTTTACAAATTATGTGTTCTAGTTATCACCAGAGCATTTGCGCGCCATGGAAAGTGCCGCTAAATTGCCATCATTGATACCGAGTCTGCATGTATGCGTATAGACGGTTTTTCCTCACAGTCGTACCCCCTCAAGCGTAAGCCGCGCAAGGCGAGCGTGACGGTAGACGAGTCCGTCGAGGATTCACCGGACTTCATCGAAGTACACACCGATACGCCTTCCAAAGCTCCAGGCGCCTCGAGCGCACGTATCAGCGGCGTTCCTGCCCGTCAGCAAGACATGGTCTTTCCCCGTTCCATGAGCAAAAGCGTTGCCACCGCCCTGGCCAGCTACCTGACCACTGCCGGCTTTGTCGAATGGGATATGGAAGTGCTGGGTCTCGATATCCATATCTGATGCGTTTGCCTTATTACATCGGCTGCCCGTCCTGGAGTGAAAACGCCTGGCGCGAGTACCTGTATCCCGTTGAGGCACGTTCCAGCGATTACCTCGGGCTCTATTCCCAGGTCTTCAACGCCGTTGAGGGCAATACCACTTTTTACGCTCGCCCCTCGGCCGCCACTGTGCAGCGCTGGGCCGAAATCATGCCTGATGATTTTCGCTTCACCGCCAAATTCCCCGGCGATATCAGCCATGCTGGCGATTTACGTGAACAGTTGCCGGCGGCAGAAAGTTTTGTCGGCTTGATGAGCCCGTTGGGTGAGCGCGTTTCACCGCTGTGGCTGCAGCTCTCGAAGAGCTTTACGCCGCCACGCCTGGCGGAGCTGGCTGGATTTCTCGATGGCATTGATCGGCCGCTGGCCGTGGAGGTGCGTCATGAACAGTTCTTTGCCAAGGGTGATGCTGAGCGCATGCTCAACCGCCTGTTGCGCGATCGCGGTGTCGAGCGCATCTGCCTCGATCCCCGTGCACTGTTCAGTTGTACTTCTACCTCGGAAGCGGTGCTGCATGCCCAGTCAAAAAAGCCCCGGGTGCCACCGCGCCCGGCGGCCCTGACGCAGTTTCCCCAGGTGCGCTTCATCGGGCATCCGGACCTTGAGGCCAATGACCCGTTCCTGATTCCCTGGGTGGAAAAGATTGCCACTTGGATCGAAGAGGGCCGCACGCCCTATATGTTCCTGCACACGTCGGACAACCGTCTCGCGGCACAGCTGGCGCTGCGCTTCCACGCCAAGCTGATGGTGCGCCTGCCAGGGCTACCGCCGCTGCCTGCCTTGCATCGAGAACCCGTGGCGGAGCAGCTCGGACTACTTTGAGGGTTGAGCCGTGGGTGTGGTCAAGACATTGAGTGTGTTGCTGTTGTTGGTGGGGGCATTTGCGTTGGCTGTCTGGCGCGGTTGGGTGCCGATGCCGCCTGAATGGAACCCCTGGGCGCCCTTGGATGTGCGAGCGAGCCCCAACCTGTTGACGCGCTACAAGCTCAGTCGTTTGCAGGATGATCCAGCGCTGTGTGACCAGGTGTTGAACACCTCTGGTCTGCGCGTGAGCCGCCAGGCCGATACACCGACTGATGCAGCGTGCCCCTTGCGCAGTGTCCTGCGCGTGCAGGGCGCTGACGTGGCCTTGAGCAGCAGCTTTCTTGCCAGTTGCCCGCTGGCGGTGGCGTTCGCCTTGTTCGAGCGACATAGCCTGCAACCGGCGGCCCAGGCCGTGTTTGGCCAAGCGGTGAGCCGCGTCGAGCATTTGGGCAGTTTTGCCTGCCGTAATATCTACAACCGTGCCGACGGTCGACTCAGCCAGCATGCGTCGGCCAATGCCCTGGATATCGCCGGTTTTCGCCTGGCGGATGGGCGCAGCATCAGCGTGCTCAAGGATTGGCCGGGCCAGGGCGACAGTGCGCGTTTCCTGCGCTTGGTACGCGATGGCGCCTGTGATGATTTCAACGTGGTGTTGAGCCCGGACTACAACGCCGCCCATCGCAACCATTTCCATCTGGACATGGGGCGTTGGTGGGTGTGTCGCTAAGGTTCAGGCGGCCAGGCGCAGGTTGTGGGTCACCAGCGGGCGCGCCCAGTAGTAATCGAAATCCAGGGCCTTTTGCTGCGCCAGCAGTTCTTCTTCGGGGTACGGCGTGGCGGCCGGTGGCAGCAGGTCCAGCTCGAATTCGGCAATCGGCAGGTGCAGGGGGCGTGGTTGTGGCGCCGGGCCTGGCGCGGGTAGCGGTTGGCCGGCGTTCAGCACAATGGGGCGCACCCACTCGCTCTCAAACGCTTGTTGGCGTTGCTGGACGATGACTTCTTCTTCCGGGAACGGCGTCGCGGCCGGTGGCAGCAGCTCGGTTTCGAACTCGGCAATTGGCAGGAAGAGCGGTTCCGGCGGGGCGATCTCGGTGTCTTTCACATCGCACTCACGCTGGGTGAGGATCTGCGCCAGCAGGTCGGCGCCTTCGCGGGGTTCAACCGCCGGGTCTGCCGGGGCAGGCGTCTTGGCGGCGAGCGCGTCCGACGTTTCACCGAGCTGCTCGGCCAACGCACGGGCGAAGAAGTCCTGCCACACATGACTCACCCCGGCCAGCGCTTGGGTATTGCGCAGGCCGTAATGGTTGTGGGTCGGCAGTACACCGATGGAAAGGGGAAGAATGTCTGACATTTTTCTCGGTCGACGCTCAGCTCTGGCAAAATACCTGACTGTGATTTTTATCGGCCGTTGTTTGCCGATCCTTAATATTTTTGAGCGTGGCGATTGATGAACGAACAACCAGCGGCCAGCCGCATCCAGGTCCAAGCCTTGGCTGACAGCTTCCAGGCCCGCGCTGAACAGTGGGCTTCGCTGCTGGGGTTGCCTCTGCAGGTGGCCGATGCGGATTTTTCCCTGCAAGTGGGGGAGCACGGCTTGCAGTTGCAACAGCTTGGGCCTGATGCGCCAGGGCCGGTGCGGGTCGACTTTGTCGAAGGCGGCGCGGCGCATCGGCGGTTGTATGGTGGCGGCAGCGGGCAGATGATCGCCAAGGCGGTGGGCATCGCCCAGGGCGTGCGCCCGCGGGTGCTGGATGCCACGGCTGGCTTGGGCAAGGACGCGTTCGTGCTGGCCAGCCTCGGGTGTGAGATGAGCCTGATCGAGCGCCAGCCGCTGATCGGCGCCTTGCTCGAAGATGGTCTGGCCCGCGCTGCCGAGGATTTTGACGTGGCGCCGATTGTGGCGCGCATGAAGCTGCTCAAGGGCAACTCCATCGACGTGATGCTCAACTGGCAGGGCGAGCCGCCTCAGGTGATCTACCTGGACCCGATGTTTCCGCACCGTGAGAAAACCGCCCTGGTGAAGAAGGAAATGCGCCTGTTCCGCCCATTGGTGGGCGATGACCCGGATGCCCCGGCGTTGCTCGCGGCGGCTCTGGCCCTGGCCAGCCATCGTGTGGTGGTCAAGCGTCCGCGCAAGGCACCCTGCATTGAGGGGCCGAAGCCGAGCCATGCGCTGGATGGCAAGTCCAGCCGCTACGACATTTATCCCAAGAAAGCGCTCAAGCCGTAAGCTGCAAACAGCAGCACTTATCTCCCAGGTGCGGCGAGATCCAACTGTGGGAGCTGGCTTGCCTGCGAAGACGGCCTGACAGCCGATGCCTATCTCTCTGGCGCGCCGCAATCCAAATGTGGGAGCTGGCTTGCCTGCGATGACGGCCTGAAAGCCGACACCTGTCTACCTGACGCCCCGCTATCCAAACTGTGGGAGCGGGCTTGCTCGCGAAGGCTGCCTGGCAGTCAACACAGTTGGATTGTGTACATATCCATTCCTGCGGTAACGGCCACCTAGGGTTCCGCTCTGACAGCGGCTCACTTTTGAAAAGCGCAAAAGTAAGCAAAACGCTCTTGCCCCACCACTCGGCACCTCGCCTGGGCTCGGTGTGCCCGTAATCCGCCAGTGAGTTGGGGGGCCGCCGCCACGCGCCATCCATGGCGCGGGGCGGCTAAACCGGCATCCCTGCCGGTTTACCCCCCAAATCCCTGTCGAATTCCGGCCAGCGTGGTTTGACGGGGCGCTTAAGATCAAAATCAAAAGCAGATCAAGAGCAGATCAAGAGCGACTCGCTTCGCATCGTGGTTACCGTCGGTTGCTACCGCCTATGCGGTGCTGTCGAGCCCCGTGCTGCGATAGGCCCGCATAAACAACTGCACCACGTCCTGCACATGCTCTTCGGCCTCTTGCGCGCTCAATTGTCCGCCGCAGCCATACAACAAGCGAAAGTTCGCCGTGCCCTTGAGCAGGCAAAAGAAGTGTTCCGCGGCTTTGAACGGTGTGTCGATGCTCAGCGCGCCGCCCTGGTCAATCTTGCCGAGCAAGCGCTCCATGCCTTGCAGCATGCGCATGGGGCCGGCGTTGAAGAAGATCTGGGAGAGTTTCACGTCCTGATTGCCGGTGGTCATCATCAGGCGATGCAGGTTTACCGACTCCTCGCTGTTGATCAGCCGATGAAAGCCGCGTGCGATGTTGAGCAACACCGTCTCGACGGGCATGCCTTCGGGAAGCTCGAAGTACATCACCGGCAATTGCTCTTCACATTTGGCCACTACCGCCGCGGTGAACAGCGTCTCCTTGTCGGTGAAGTGGCTGTAGACCGTGAGTTTCGATACGCCGGCCGCCAGGGCGACGGCGTCCATGCTGGTGTTTGCATAGCCCTTGTCCAGGAACAGCGATTTTGCCGATTCGAGGATTGCCTGGCGTTTTGCCATGTCCTTGGGGCGCCCGGGGCTTGCGGTGTTCAGAGGATTGTCGGACATTTTCACCTTTAATACTGGACTGGTGAGTTTGGTATTAATAACATACCGGCCAGTATAATTATTCCAAGCTCTATTTGCGAAAGGTCCTTCAGCATGCGCAGCGCTTTCCTGCCCCTTGCTTTGCCTGTCAGCCTGATCTTCCTGTTGGCCGCTTGCGGCCATGAAGAAGCGGCCCAGACCACCGTGCGCCCGGCCATGGTGGTGCAACCGCAGCCGTCGGCGCAGGCAATGGACAGCTACCCCGGTGAGGTGCGTGCCCGTTATGAGCCGGACCTGGCCTTTCGCATCGGCGGCAAAGTCAGCAAGCGCCTGGTGGAGGAGGGCGAACGGGTCAAGGCCAACCAGCCGCTGGCCGAACTCGACCCCCAGGACGTGCGCCTGCAACTGGAGGCCACCCGCGCCCAAGTAGCCGCCGCAGAGGCCAATCTGAGCTTGGTACGTGCGGAGCGAGATCGCTACAAGACCTTGATGGACCGTCAGATGGTCAGTCGGTCGCAGTACGACAATTCCGAAAACCTCTACCGAGCCGGTGAAGCACGCCTGAAGCAGATCAAGGCCGAGTTCGATGTGTCCAGCAATCAGGCCGGCTACGCCGTGCTGCGTGCGCCTCAGGATGGGGTAGTCGCCAAGCGTGCCGTCGAGGTGGGGCAAGTGGTTTCCGCTGGCCAGACGGTGTTCACCCTGGCCACCGATGGCGAGCGTGAAGTCTTGATCAGCCTGCCCGAGCAGGGCTTTGGCCGCTTCAAGATCGGCCAGCCGGTGTCGGTGGAGTTGTGGAGCCAGCCAGAGCAACGCTTCGCCGGGCGCATTCGTGAACTGTCGCCTGCCGCCGACCCCAAGTCTCGCACCTTCGCCGCGCGCGTAGCCTTCACCGGCGGCAAAGTGCCCGCCGAACTGGGCCAAAGCGCACGGGTTTTCATCCAGGTCGACGGTGTCATTCCCCTATCGGTACCGCTGTCTGCCCTGAGTGCCGAGAACGGTGCGTCCTACGTTTGGCGTGTAAAACCGGACAACACCCTTGAACGCACCCCTGTACGCATTGGTGCGTTTGGCGAAAACACCGTGCCGGTACTCGAAGGCTTGGCCGCCACCGATTGGGTGGTGGCCGCAGGCGTGCATGTGCTCCATGAGGGCCAACCCGTGCGCCCGGTGGATCGCTCCAACCGTGTAGTGAATCTGGCGGCCAAGGAGTAGTCCCCATGGGTTTCAATCTTTCCGAATGGGCGTTGCGTAATCGCCAGATTGTACTGTTCCTGATGATCCTGCTGGCCGTGGTTGGCACCTTGTCCTACACCAAGTTGGGACAAAGCGAAGACCCGCCCTTTACCTTCAAGGCCATGGTGATCAAGACCAACTGGCCTGGAGCCACGGCCCAGGAGGTCTCGCGCCAGGTCACTGAGCGAATCGAGAAAAAACTCATGGAGACCGGTGAGTATGAACGCATCGTGTCGTTCTCCCGTCCTGGTGAATCCCAGGTCACCTTTATTGCCCGTGATTCGATGCGTTCGGCGCAGATTCCTGAGTTGTGGTACCAGGTGCGCAAGAAAATCAGCGACATCCGCCACACCTTGCCGCCGGATATCCAGGGGCCGTTTTTCAACGACGAGTTCGGCACCACCTTCGGCAATATCTACGCCCTGACCGGCGACGGCTTTGACTATGCGGTGCTCAAGGACTACGCCGACCGCATCCAGATCCAGCTGCAACGCGTCCCGGATGTGGGCAAGGTCGAGCTGCTCGGCCTGCAGGACGAGAAGATCTGGATCGAGCTGTCCAACCTCAAGCTCGCCACCCTCGGCTTGCCTCTGGCTGCGGTACAACAGGCGTTGCAGGAGCAAAATGCGGTGTCCACCGCCGGCTTCTTTGAAACCCCCACCGAGCGCGTGCAACTGCGCGTTTCGGGCAACTTCAAGACAGTAGAGGAGATCCGCAACTTTCCGATACGCGTGGGGGATCGCACCTTCTGCATCGGTGACGTGGCTGACATCCATCGAGGCTTCAACGACCCACCGGCACCGCGCATGCGCTACATGGGCGCAGATGCCATCGGCCTGGCCGTGGCCATGCGCGACGGTGGCGACATCCTCGTACTGGGCAAGGCCCTTGAAGCGCAATTCGCACGCCTGCAAAAGAACCTTCCGGCAGGGATGGAGCTACGCAAGGTGTCGGACCAGCCGGCAGCTGTGAAGACCAGCGTCGGCGAATTCGTCCAGGTATTGGCTGAAGCGCTGGCGATTGTTTTGCTGGTAAGCTTTTTCTCCCTCGGCGTGCGCACCGGCATGGTCGTCGCCCTGGCGATTCCGCTGGTACTGGCGATGACCTTTGCCGCCATGTATTACCTGGGCATCGGCCTGCACAAGATTTCCCTGGGCGCCTTGGTCTTGGCCCTGGGCTTGCTGGTGGATGACGCGATCATCGCCGTGGAAATGATGGCGATCAAAATGGAACAGGGCTACGACCGCCTCAAAGCCGCGAGTTTCGCCTGGACCAGCACCGCATTCCCCATGCTCACCGGCACCCTGATCACGGCCGCAGGCTTCTTGCCGATTGCCACCGCGCAATCGAGCACTGGTGAATACACCCGTTCGATCTTCCAGGTGGTGACCATTGCACTGCTGGCCTCCTGGGTGGCGGCCGTGGTGTTTGTGCCCTACCTGGGGGAAAAACTCCTGCCCGACCTGGCGAAGATTCATGCGGCCAAACACGGCACCGACGGCCCGGACCCTTACGGCACACCCTTCTATCAGCGTGTAAGGCGTCTGGTGGAGTGGTGCGTGCAGCGGCGTAAAACCGTGATCGTGCTGACCCTGCTGCTGTTTATCGGCTCGGTTGCACTGTTTCGCTTCGTGCCGCAACAGTTCTTCCCGGCTTCCGGTCGCTTGGAGTTGATGGTCGACCTGAAACTGGCCGAAGGCGCTTCCCTGAGCAACACCGCCGAACAGGTCAAGCGCCTGGAGGCGTTGCTCAAGGAGCATGCCGGCATCAATAACTATGTCGCCTACGCGGGCACCGGTTCGCCACGGTTTTACCTGCCACTGGACCAGCAATTGCCCGCTGCCAGCTTCGCCCAGTTTGTGGTGCTGGCTAACACCATCGAGGAACGAGAAAGCCTGCGCACCTGGTTGATCGAAACCCTCAACGAGCAATTCCCCGCCCTGCGTTCGCGGGTCACGCGCCTGGAGAACGGCCCGCCCGTAGGCTACCCCGTGCAGTTTCGTGTGACTGGCGAGCACATCGAAGAAGTCCGTTCGCTGGCGCGCAAAGTGGCGGCCAAGGTTCGCGAAAATACCCATGTGGTGAATGTGCATCTGGACTGGGAAGAACCGAGCAAAATCGTATACCTGAATATCGACCAGGACCGTGCCCGTGCCCTGGGTGTGAGCACTGCCAACCTGTCGAAATTCCTGCAGAGTTCCCTGACCGGCGCCAGCGTCAGCCAGTATCGGGAGGACAACGAATTGATCGAGATCCTCCTGCGCGGCACGGTGCATGAGCGTAGCGAGCTGTCGCGCCTGCCGAGCCTGGCCGTGCCCACCGACAATGGTAAAAGCGTGGCGCTGTCGCAAATTGCCACCCTCGAATATGGATTCGAAGAAGGCATCATCTGGCGTCGCAACCGTCTGCCCACAGTGACCGTACGGGCCGATATCTATGGCAAGGAACAGCCGGCGACCCTCGTGCAGCAGATCTTGCCGACGCTCGCCGATGTGCGAGCCGAGCTGCCGGACGGCTATCTGTTGGAGGTGGGCGGTACGGTTGAAGACTCTGCGCGGGGGCAAAACTCGGTGAAGGCCGGCGTGCCGCTGTTTATCGTGGTGGTGCTGACCTTGCTGATGCTGCAACTGCGCAGCTTTTCGCGCACGGCCATGGTCTTTCTCACCGCACCGTTGGGGCTGATCGGCGTGACCCTGTTCCTGTTGGTGTTCCGCCAACCCTTCGGTTTCGTCGCCATGCTCGGCACCATCGCGCTGTCGGGCATGATCATGCGTAATTCGGTGATTCTGGTGGACCAGATAGAACAAGACATCAAGGCCGGCCTGGCACCCTGGCAGGCAATTATCGAAGCCACCGTCCGACGCTTTCGCCCGATTGTGCTGACGGCGCTGGCAGCGGTGCTGGCGATGATTCCGTTGTCGCGCAGTGTGTTCTTCGGGCCCATGGCTGTGGCGATCATGGGCGGGTTGATCGTGGCGACGGCGTTGACACTGTTGTTCTTGCCGGCGTTGTACGCGGCTTGGTTCAGGATCAGGAAGGACGTGGAGTAAATCTGTGACTGTTTTTGGGCGGGCCCAATGGGAACCTTTTTTTCAGGCTTGCCACAGATAGTTACCTGTTCGCAGGTACTTTATTCGGTGGTTTTTATCACGTGGATAACATTTCCAGAACGTTCATAGAGGCGAAATAGATATGTTCCTACAAGCATTGGGAAATTTTTACTCGGCATTCGGCATGATGCTGGGCGGCGGTCAGATGGGCGGCGCTTGCGCCAAACATTCACATAATGACTCCGTCAGTCGGCGTGAGCTTTCGGACGCGCTCAAATCGTTCAAATACGATCATCCCCAGCCCACCACTAATTTTACGATCAACAACAGCGTTTCCAACGCGAACAGCAATGCGAATACCAACGCTCAAATCGGCCGTTGAATGCGCTGAGTTCTGATATTCAGCCGTTGCAAACACTCTGCACCCGCAGAGTGTTTGCCGCGTTACGTCCCAGTACAAGTCGCTGGCGAAAGCTTAAAGTGCCCCAAACACCTTCTTGGCCAAGCTGGTGGCTGCCGCCGCCGGGTTCTTGCGAATGGTTTCTTCCTGCTGCGCAATCATCTTGAACAAACCATCCAGCGCCTGCTCGGTCACGTAGTTTTCGACGTTGGCGCTCTTGGCATCCACGGCGCCAAAGGCTGCGGCCTTGCCGGCCAGAGCGTTGTACTGCTGAGCCACGCCGACTTTGTCGGTGGCGGCCTTGACGATGGGCAGGAACTTGGCGCGAATTTCTTCACGGCTGCTTTTGTTCAGGTACTGGGTGGCGGAGTCCTGGCCTCCACTGAGAATGCCCTTGGCGTCGGTCACGCTCATGTTCTTCACGGCGTTGACCAGAATTGGCTGGGCCTGGGTCACGGCGGTTTCTGCGGCCTTGTTCATGCTGGTTTCCAGTTGCGTGACCTGGTCACCCATACCAAACATTTTAAGCTTGTCCGCGACTTTGCCGAGTTTGCCCGGCAGGCCGATCTTCACGTCCGGGTTGTTGCTGAAACCACCGGGCGTCCCTAGTTGTTTCACAGCAATCTGTGCACCTTGGGTCAAGGCATCCTTGAGGCCGCCGCTGGCGTCACCCTGGGACAGGCTGCCCAGATCCAGGGCCATGGCGTTGGCGCCGAACAGCAAGCCAGCACACAGGGCGGTGAGGCGAAGAGATTTGCGGAGCATGGGCGCTTCCTTATGAAGTGGGAATGATCAATGTGCGGCCGCATCTACCCGCAGGCGCAGCGGTTGTGGGTCCTGGCCGTTGAGTTGCACGGTGTGCCGCTCGGTGGTGATAAACAGTAGCTTGCCGTCCAGCTCGATACGAGCGCTGACCGAATAGGTGTGGCCCGGTTTGACCTGAGCCGGGTCATAGCTCAGGTGAAACGGCAGCGGCACCTGGCCTTTGACCGGGCCTTTCTGTTCGGCGAGGGTCACGGCCGGGGCGTCCATCAGGGACACGTCCTGCAGGCTGACACTCAAGGTGGCGGCCGGCGGCAGGGCGATGCGTTGCAGGTAGAACACTTCGCCGTCCAGACTGGCCTTTGGGGTTGGGGTCATCGAGTGGCAGGCTCCGAGCAGGGCGGTCAGGCCCAGAAGGATGAGTTTTTTCACGGTGCAACTCCTTTTCAACGGCGCCGGAATCCGCCCGACGCCTCGTTCAATTTAGCGCTTTTCTTCAGGAGGGGTGGCAACCGGTTCAGGCGCGGTCTCGGTTGCGCCGTCCACGCGGTGCAAGGCCACCTGGCGGATCGACAGGCGAATATCCGCCGGCAACACGCGTTTGGCCGCACCTTCTGCCAGTTCGCCGAGCAGGTCGTGATAGCCCAGCTTGCCGGCTTCATCGCGGCGCAGCACATCTTGCTCCAGCAACGTCTGGATGAAATGTCGGAAAAGGCTCTTGTCGAAGAATTCCGGAGCGTTGAGGCCGTGCAGGATTGACAGGCGCTGGGCCATGATCGTGCACAGGTCTTCCAGCTCTTCGGCGCTGATACTGTTCTGGCCGCTGTTGAGCAGCAACGAGATCGCCATGTAGAAGCGTTGCAGGGTCTGGGCGATGCTCTTGGACAGCAGCGTCAGCAGCACAAAGTGCCGCGAACTCGGCGCCGGGCGCAGGTACACGGCGTTTTCGAAACGCAGCAGGCCTTGTTCGACAAACGCGTCCAGCCATTGATCGACCACGTTGTCCAAGTCGTCCAAGGACCAACGAATAAACAGTTCCGATTGCAGGTACGGGTAAAGCGCGTGGGTGTAGCGCAGGATCTGTTCGCGACTCATCCGCGAGCTGCTCTGGAAGAAGCTCGCCAGCAACGCCGGCAGGGCGAAGATGTGCAGCACGTTGTTGCGGTAGTAGGTCATCAGGACGGCATTCTGCTCATCCAGATAAACGATTTTGCCCAGGGCGTCACTCTGCTCGGACAACAGGTTCATGTCCTTGACGTGCTTGATCAGCGCCAGGCCATCGCCTTCCGGCAGGGTGGTGTGGGGCGAGTAGGGCACACGACGCAACAGCGCCAGGTACAGGTCCAGCTGGCGGGCCATGGCCTGTTCATCCAGGGCCAGGCGGGTGGTGGACAGCAGGGCCAGCGCCACCAGGTTCACCGGGTTCACCGCAGCGGCTTCGTTCAAATGACGCGCCACCTGTTCGCCGAGGCGATTGGTGGTTTCGTTGAGCCAGGCCGGTTTGTAGTTCGGCCCCAGTTCCTGGGCGCGCCAGTCCGGTTGCTCGGCGTCGAGGAACTCTGCCAGCTTGATCGGTTCGCCAAAGTTGACTGCCACTTGGCCGAAGCGTTGCTTGAGCGCGCCGACCACTTTGAAGATATCGAAGATCGACTCTTTCTTCTTGCTGGCGCCACGCAGTTCGCCCAGGTAAGTGCGGCCTTCGAGGACACGCTCATAACCGATATACACCGGCACGAACACGATAGGCATGCGCGAGGAGCGCAAGAAGCTGCGCAGGGTG
Source organism: Pseudomonas sp. CFSAN084952 (assembly GCF_009648855.1). Classification (NCBI taxonomy): domain Bacteria; kingdom Pseudomonadati; phylum Pseudomonadota; class Gammaproteobacteria; order Pseudomonadales; family Pseudomonadaceae; genus Pseudomonas; species Pseudomonas sp. CFSAN084952. The sequence continues at coordinate 644,563 of NZ_CP045767.1, forward strand.
ATCGCCAACATCCCGGTTTTCGGTTGTAGCATGCGCCCGGTGCGCGAGCGGCCGCCTTCGACGAAGTACTCCACCGGGAAGCCCTTGGTAAACAGGGTGTGCAGGTATTCGTTGAACACCGAGGTGTACAACGGGTTGCCCTTGAAGGTGCGGCGCATGAAAAACGCACCGCCACGGCGCAGCAGGCTGCCGATCACCGGCATGTTGAGGTTGATGCCGGCGGCGATATGCGGTGGGGTCAGGCCGTTCTTGAACAGCAGGTAGGACAGCAGCAGGTAGTCGATATGGCTGCGGTGGCAAGGCACGTAGATTACCTCGTAGCCTTGGGCCACCTTTTGCACGCCTTCGATGTTATTGACCTTGATGCCGTCGTAGATCTTGTTCCAGAACCAGCTCAAGACCACTTCCAGGAAGCGGATCGCGGTGTAGGTGTAGTCCGAGGCAATTTCGTTGCCATAGCGCAGGGCCAGGGCCTTGGCTTTTTCCGGGGCGATCTTTTCGCGTTCGGCCTCATCCGCAATGGCTTGGCGCACCAGCGGCATATTGACCAGGCCCTTCACCAGATTACGGCGGTGGGACAGGTCGGGGCCGATCACCGCCGTCTTCAGGTTACGAAAGTGCACACGCAAGATGCGCTGGGCCATGCGCACGGTGCGTTCGTGGCCTTTATTGTGCTCGATCAATTCGCGCAGGTTGATAGGCGCGGAGAATTGCACACGGGTCTTGCGCCCCAGGATCAGGATGCTCAACAACCGGCGTAGACGCCCGGTGACCGCCCAGCTGTCGGCGAATAAAAGCTTCCAGGGGCTGGACTCGCTTTCGGGGGATTGGCCCCAGAACACACTGACCGGAATGATTTGTGCATTCTCTTCGGCGTGTTCGGTGAGGGTATTGACCAGCCGCGTCAGGGTGGGTGGTGCGCCACGCTTGTCCTGGCGCCCAAGCCAATCCGGATCCGGCGTGAGGTAGAAGAACGCCGCAGGCTCCATCAACGGCCCCACTGACACTGGCAGCACCGGGCGTGGCAGGCCGGCCTTGGTGCACTCGGCGTCGACCACTGCCAACTCGGTGAGGGAGGGTGATTGCAGGACGTAGAAAACCGGCCGGCTGCGGTCCAGGTTAAGGGTGAGGGACGACTGGTTGATCGTCTCTGAGCGAACCCAGAGGTACAACAGTCGGCGCAAGGTGCCAAACACCAGACGGCGGAACGGGGAGCGGGTCATAGGCGAACTGCTTCAAGTGGAAAAAACCGAGCAGGCGCTCGGGCGGGTAGTGTGCCGTATTCGCCGAAAATCGGCAAAAAAGCAGCGATGTAAAGTTGAGTTGATGGTTTTTGAGCCTGTCTTATACTCGGCAGTTCAATGCGAGCGACTCAACAATAAAAAAACCAGTGGGAGTGAACAGATGACAACGCGTGAAACCGGCAATGTGAAGTGGTTCAACGATGCAAAGGGCTACGGCTTTATCCAGCGTGAAGATGGCAAGGATGTGTTTGTGCACTACCGCGCCATTCGCGGTGAAGGCCACCGCTCGTTGGCCGAAGGCCAGCAGGTGGAATACGCGGTGGTGACCGGCGAGAAGGGCTTGCAGGCGGAGGACGTGGTCGGCCTGTAACAACTTGGTCTTGATAACCCAATCAACTGTGGGAGCTGGCTTGCCTGCGATAGCATCACTGTGGTCTGACTGATAGACCAAGGTGTCTGCATCGCAGGCAAGCCAGCTCCCACATTGATTGGGTTGGCAATGGGCTGTCAGGCGGTTTTCCAAGTGATCTGTTCTTCACCGTCTACGCTGATGCGAATCCAGGTGTCGGCACTTTCCTCACCCTCTTCTTCAACCCAGGTGCCCGGCGCGCAGCGCACTTCGACGTTCAGCGCGACAAACGCGGCGCGGGCGCAGGCGATGTCGTCGTCCCACGGGGTCTGGTCGCTTTCCAGGTACAGGCTGTTCCATTTGCCCACTGCCTTGGGCAGCCAGGTCACCGGCACGCTGCCGGCCTTGCACTTGTAGGTCTGGCCTTTCTGGACCCAGTCGGTGCACGGGCCCAGGGCGGCGCCCAGCCAGGCGGCGATGGCCTTGTGATCGACGTCGGCGTCCTTCAGGTAAATCTCAATATCGGGTTGGCGCATGGATGTTCCTCGTTGCGGGATTCGAAAATCCATTCGCGGGTGGGTGAACGTCAGTCATTGAAGCACGAAATAATCGTAACGCATCGACACCGTGACCTGCAGCGGCTCGGCCGCCTCGATCACCTCGTGGCGGCGCTCGGCACTGGCTCGCCAGCCGTGGGGCGTCATCGCCAGCAGGTTGGCGCGGTCCTGGGCTTCGGCCAGGCTCAGGGTGAATTCCAGTGTTTCACTGTGTGCCAGGTGCATGCCATCCGGCACCAGGGCCAGATGTTTATCGTCGGTATACTCGCGTACCTCGTCGTAAAGACGCTCGCGCAGTTCCATCAAGTGGCCGCTGGTCGGGCCGACCTTCATCAAACCGCCGCCGGGACTGAGCAGGCGCTTGGCCTCTTGCCAATCCAACGGGCTGAACACGCTGGCGAGGAACTGGCAGCTGGCATCGGCCAATGGCACGCGGGCCATGCTGGCGATCAACCAGGTCAGCGCCGGGCTGCGTTTGCACGCGCGCTTGACCGCTTCCTTGGAGATATCCAGGGCATAGCCATCGGCGTGGGGTAGGGCCTGGGCAATTTGCGCGGTGTAGTAACCCTCGCCACACCCAATGTCGACCCAGCGCTGCGGTGCACGCTCGGCGGCCAGTTCGGCCAGGCGCTTGGCCACCGGGGCGTAGTGCCCGGCGTTGAGGAAGTCGCGGCGCGCCTCGACCATGGCCAGGTTATCGCCTGGGTCGCGGCTGTTCTTGTGCTGCACCGGCAACAGGTTCAGGTAACCCTGGCGCGCGCGATCGAAACGGTGCCCGGCCGGGCACGCCACGCCACTGTCCACCGCATTGAGCGGTGCGCTGCAAATGGGGCAGGCAAGCATCAGGCGAGCAACTTGATCAGGGTCTGGTAGTAGATTTCGGTCAGCACATCGAGGTCGCTGGCCAGGATGCGTTCGTTGACCTGGTGGATCGTCGCGTTGACCGGGCCCAGCTCGACCACCTGGGTGCCCAGCGTGGCGATAAAGCGCCCATCGGAGGTACCGCCGCTGGTGGATGCCTTGGTCTCACGCCCGGTGATCGCCTTGATACTGGCAGATACCGCATCCAGCAGCGCACCCGGCTCGGTGAGGAACGGCAGGCCCGATAGCGCCCAGTCCACATGCCAGTCCAGGCCATGTTTATCCAGGATCGCCGCGACCCGCTGTTGCAGGCCCTCGACGGTGGACTCGGTAGAGAAGCGGAAGTTGAATACCGCCGTCAGGTCGCCGGGGATCACGTTGGTGGCGCCGGTACCCGAATTGAGGTTGGAAATCTGGAAACTGGTCGGCGGGAAGAAGGCGTTGCCGTCATCCCAATGCTCGGCAGCCAATTCAGCCAGGGCCGCCGCAGCCAGGTGGATCGGGTTCTTCGCCAGATGCGGGTAAGCCACATGGCCCTGTACACCGCGCACGGTCAAGGTGGCACCGAGGGAGCCGCGACGGCCGTTCTTGACCACATCGCCCACCAGGGTCGTGCTCGACGGTTCGCCGACGATGCACCAGTCCAGGCGTTCCTTGCGCGCGGCCAGACGTTCGATCACCGCCTTGGTGCCATGGTGCGCCGGGCCTTCTTCGTCGCTGGTGATCAGGAAGGCGACCGAACCCTTGTGGTCCGGGTAGTCGGTGACGAAACGTTCCGCTGCCACCAGCATCGCTGCCAGGCTGCCTTTCATGTCAGCCGCGCCACGGCCACAGAGCATGCCGTTTTCATCGATCAACGCGTCGAACGGATCGTTCTGCCAGGCCTGTACCGGACCGGTCGGCACCACGTCGGTGTGACCGGCAAAGCACAGCACCGGACCTTCATGCTTGCCATGGGTGGCCCAGAAATTGTCCACATCTTCGATGCGCATCGGTTCAAGCGCAAAACCGGCGTCGCCCAGGCGCTGCATCATCAGCTTCTGGCAATCGGCATCGATCGGCGTGACCGACGGGCGACGGATCAGGTCGATGGCCAGTTGAAGGGTCGGCGAAAGGTCGGCATGGGCCGTCATGGGGGGAACTCCGGAAAGCGTGTGATGGGCGCAGGACGAATGTGGAAATACAGAGCCTGGAGCGACGCAACTCCAATGTGGGAGCTGGCTTGCCTGCGATAGCATCGCTGCGGTGTGCCTGTCAGACCGCGGCGTCTGTATCGCAGGCAAGCCAGCTCCCACATAGAATTGGGCCAGGCCAAGTCTCACAAAAGGGCCGTTATCTTATAGCAAAACGGCGGCCAAGGGCCGCCGTTTAGTGCATTGCGTCACTTTTTACGCCGCCGGTGCGGGCTCGGGCGCCGCCGAAGGTTTGGGCAGCGACGATAAGAACGCCATGATCAGCGCCGCCACATAGGGTAGCGACTGCACCAGCAACATCACGACCCAGAAGCGAATGTCGTTGCTCGGCAGGCCTTGCACCAGGTAGATCCCCAGCGCCGCGCCCCATAGCAGGAGCATGATGAACATTTCTTCGCGGGCTTCGGAAATCGCCACCCAGAAGCCGTGGTTATCGGCGTTTTTCGGCGTGCGGAAGAACGGAATGCTGGTGGTGAAGAAACCATACAGCACCGCCTTGGCGATGGTATGGGACAACGCCAAACCGGCCAGGGCCGCGCAGAACGCATCTTTCAAGTTCACGCCTACCGCACGACGGTAGAGGAAGATGATCTTGCCGACCTTGAACACGAACAACGCCAACGGCGGGATCGCGAAAATCAGCAATGGCGGGTCGACCCGAGTCGGCACGATGATCATCGCCGCAGACCACAACAGGGCGCCGACGGTAAAGAAGATGTTCATACCATCGGCCACCCACGGCAACCAGCCCGCGAGGAAGTGGTAGCGCTGACCGCGGGTGAGCTCGGTGTCCTTGCCACGTATCAGGCTGGCGGTGTGGCGCTTGATGATCTGGATCGCGCCATAGGCCCAGCGGAAACGCTGTTTCTTGAAGTCGATAAAGGTATCCGGCATCAAACCCTTGCCGTAGCTGTCGTGGTAGTACGCCGCCGACAAGCCTTTCTCGAACACACGCAGGCCCAGTTCGGCGTCTTCACAGATGCACCAGTCGGCCCAGCCCAGCTCTTCGAGCACCGAGCGGCGTGTCATGGTCATGGTGCCGTGCTGGATGATCGCGTCGCGGTCGTTACGGGTGACCATACCGATATGGAAGAAGCCCTTGTATTCGGCGTAGCAGAGCTTCTTGAAGGTGCTTTCGTTCTGGTCGCGGTAATCCTGGGGCGACTGCACCACGGCGATTTTCGGGTCGGCGAAGTGCGGCACCATGTGCTTGAGCCAGTTGGGCGATACGCAGTAGTCCGAGTCGATCACCGCGATCACTTCGGCATCCTTGGCGGTGTGCGGGATCAGGTAGTTCAGCGCGCCGCCCTTGAAACCGGCCAGGGGCGCGACGTGGAAGAACTTGAAGCGCGGGCCCAGGGTTTCGCAGTAATCGCGCACCGGCTCCCACACCGCCGGGTCCTTGGTGTTGTTGTCGATGATCAGGACTTCGTAGTCCGGATAGTCGAGGGCGGCCAGCGCGTCGAGGGTCTGTTTGACCATTTCCGGCGGCTCGTTGTAGCACGGCACATGGATCGACACTTTCGGGCGGTAGTCCGAATCGCCTTCCACGGGCAGGAATTCACGCCGACGCTTGTGGGTCCAGACTGCTTCCGCCAGCTCATGGGCTTCGGTCAGCAACACAATGAACACGCCCAGGGCGCCGAGTGCCAGCAACACACCGACCGTCACGCTGAACCAGGTGCTGTATTGCTGGCTGTAGTCGTAGCCGATCCAGACCAGCACCGACCCGCACAGGAACGCAATAAAGGTCAGGAAGGTGCGGCCACGCTGGCGCAGGGCCGAGCCATCGATCATCAACAGGGTCAGGGACAGCAGCGCAAGCACCACCGAACCGATGGCCAGTACCCGCCATTGCGGAATCGCCACCACCGGGCCGTCAAAATTGAATTTCTGCTGGCGCGCGGCGTTGAATACACCCCAATACGCACCCGCCGAACCTTCATCGCTGACCTTCCACGGCTGGTCGAAGGCCTCGATCACGAAGTAGTTGTAACCCTGGCGATTGAGCTTGTTGACCAGTGTACGCAGGTAAATCGCCTGGTCTGCCGGCGACGATTCATTGCCGCCGCGCATACGGCCGTTGCTCGGCCAGCCCACTTCCGACAGCAGCAGTGGCTTTTTCGGGAAGGCTTTCTTCAGGTCCTTGGCGCGGTCGAGGACGTACTGGCCGGCCTTGTCCATTGGGATGTATTCCCAGAATGGCAGGATGTGCGCGGCGATCAGGTCGACGTGCTTGGCCAGTTGCGGGTTCTTTTCCCAGATGTGCCATTGCTCGGAGGTGGTCACCGGGACTTTCACGGCGGCGCGCACGCGGTCGAGCAGCACGATCAGGGCTTCGGGGGTGATTTCTTCCCGGAACAACGCTTCGTTGCCCACCACTACGCGCACGACACTGCGCGAGGTGTTGGCGATCTCGATAGCGCGCTGGATCTCCCGCTCGTTACGCTCAAGGTCCGGGCTGATCCAGATCCCCAGGGTCACGCGCAGGCCAAACTCTTCGGCCAGCTTGGGAATATCCCCCAGGGGGCCGTCCACCGAGTAGGTACGGATGTTGTCCGTCAGCTTGCTCATGATCGCAAGGTCCTGACGCATCTGTTCGTCGGTAGGGTACTGGCCTTTCTGCGGGTACTGGCCTTGCTGGAACGGCGAGTAGGAAAAGCCGGAGATCTGATCGGGCCAGTTGGGAGCGGTGACCGGGCGGTTGATCAGCGCCCAGAAACCGGTGAACAGCGCGGCAATTGCCAGCACCACCACCAGGTTGAGTCCAAATTTACGCGATGCCATGGTTATGTCGGGTTCCAAAGGGTGCGGAACGAAAGAGGTGTCGGCCTGCGCCGAACGGCGCGCATCCTACACTGGCGCTTCCCTGAGCGTACAGCAGACAGAGAAAAGCCGGACGTTAGTCTGCGAAACTCCATCTAAGTTCTTCACTTGTAACTTGTAGCTTAAAACTTGCTGCTGCGTAGCCCTATAATGCGCGCCGGTTTTTGGGGTAATGATGATGAGTACAGAAGATCCGCGGTTTGCAGGCGTTGCCCGCTTGTACGGCCTTGAGGGCCTGGAACGCTTGAAAGCGGCCCATGTGGCGATTGTCGGCGTCGGCGGCGTGGGTTCCTGGGCGGCAGAAGCGATTGCCCGCTGCGGGGTGGGTGAGATTTCGCTGTTTGACCTGGACGATGTCTGCGTCAGCAACAGCAACCGCCAGTTGCATGCCCTGGACAGCACCGTGGGCAAGCCCAAGGTCGAAGTGATGGCTGAGCGCCTGCGCGGCATCAACCCCGATTGCACCGTGCACGCGGTGGCAGACTTCGTCACCCGCGATACCATGGCCGAGTACATCACGCCGACTATCGACTGTGTGATCGACTGCATCGACGCGGTCAACGCCAAGGCGGCGCTGATTGCCTGGTGCAAGCGCCGCAAGATCCAGATCATCACCACCGGCGGCGCCGGTGGGCAGATTGACCCCACGCTGATCCAGGTGTGTGACCTGAACCGCACCTTCAATGACCCGTTGGCCTCGAAAGTGCGCTCTACCTTGCGCCGCGATTATGGCTTTTCGCGCACCGTGACTCGTCATTACAGCGTGCCGTGCGTGTTTTCCACCGAGCAACTGCGCTACCCCAAGCCTGATGGCAGCATCTGCCTGCAGAAGAGTTTTGTCGGTGATGGCGTGAAGCTGGACTGCGCGGGCGGGTTTGGCGCGGTGATGATGGTCACAGCCACGTTCGGCATGGTGGCGGCCACCAAGGCGGTAGACAAGATCGTGGCGGGAGTGCGCAGGCCGTCGGAGCGCATCAAACCCAGCTAAATCTCATTGCCGAACATAGATCCAAATTGTGGGAGCTGGCTTGCCTGCGATAGCGGTGTGTCAGCCACTGAAAATACTGACTGATTCGCCGCTATCGCAGGCAAGCCAGCTCCCACATTATTTCTGTGTACGCGTCAGGTCTCGCATGCGTTGCAGTACGGCATTCAAGCCATTGCTGCGCGACGGCGATAACTGGCGCGACAAGCCCAGTTGATTGAACCAGTCAGGCAGGTCAACCGCTTGCAGTTCATCAGCCGACAGCCCATTGACCCGCGCCAGCAGCAACGCCACCAACCCACGAATCATCCGCGCCTCGCTGCTCGCCGTAAACTGCCAATGGCCGTCCTGCAAACGCCCCACCAGCCACACCAGGCTTTCGCAACCTTGCACCAGGTTGGCGTCGACCTTTTCATCATCGGCCAGGGCGGGCAAGCGTTCACCCCATTGCATCAGCACCCGGGCGCGCTGCTCCCAACTGCCAATGGCCTGGAACGCTTGCAGTGCGGCGTGTGCCTCCAGCGGCAAGCTCATCGCAGCATGTCCAGCGCCTGGTCCAACGCTTCAAAAAAGCGCTCCAGGTCGTCGGAATCGTTGTAGAGCGCCAGTGAAACGCGGATGGCGCCTGACAGATTCATCGCCTTCAACAGCGGCATTGCGCAGTGGTGACCGGCACGCACAGCAATGCCTTGCTCGGTCAGCAGGTGGGCGAGGTCGGCGTTGTGCACGCCCTCCACCACAAAACTCACCAGCGCCACCTGCGGCGATCCCAGCACGCGTACGCCATTGCGGGCCTTAAGCCCACGCAGCAGGTAGTCATGCAGGGCGGCTTCGTGGGCGATCACCGCCGAGGGATCCAGTGAACTCAGGTAATCCAGGCTCGCGCCCAGGCCGATCACACTGGCAATCGGAGGAGTGCCGGCCTCGAAACCCAGCGGCGCGGGGCGAAAGCTGGCGCTGTGGTAGTCGGCCTGTTGCACCATCTCGCCGCCGAACTGCCAGTGGCGCAGGTGGTGCAGGGCCTCATTACGGCCATACAGCACACCCACGCCGTCCGGGCCGTAGAGTTTGTGGCTGGAAAATACGTAGAAGTCGCAGCCCAGGGCCTGCACGTCGTGACGGCCATGGACGATGCCTTGGGCGCCGTCCACCACCGTGAGGGCGCCGTGTGCCTGGGCCATCATCAGCAAGGCTGGCAGCGGCTGCCAGGCACCGAGCACGTTGGATAACTGGCTCACCGCCAGCAAGCGTGTGCGTGGGCCAATCAAGCTGGCCGCGGCGTCCAGGTCGATGACGCCGTCATCGTCCAGAGGCAAGACCACCAGTGTGAGTGCGCGGCGTTTGGCCAATTGCTGCCAGGGCAACAGGTTGGCGTGGTGTTCCAGGGCGCTGATGGCAATCTCATCGCCCGCATTGAATAAGTGCTCCAGGCCATAGGCCAGGAGGTTCAGCGCAGAGGTTGCGCCGTGGGTAAACACGACCTGCCCGCTGTCACCTGCGTTCAACCACTGCGCGACCTTGCTGCGGCTGTCTTCGAACGCCTGGGTCGCATGGGCTCCAGGCAAATGCTGAGCACGGTGCACATTGGCTGCGCCATTGGCGTAGTGATGACTGATGGCATCCAGCAGGGCTTGGGGTTTTTGCGTGGTCGCGGCGCTGTCCAGATAGGTCTGGTCTTGCCGTTGCAGGGTGGCGATGGCCGGGAAATCGGCGCGCCAGGGGGAGGGCACAAGCATGGTGATCAAGACTCGTATAAGCGAGCCGCCCCCGAAGGTGCGGCCCGCTAGTGGCATCGAGTGGCTGCTTAGTTGTGAGCGTGCAGCGCTTCGTTCAGTTCGATGGCCGATTTGTGGGTTTTGCACTCCACGGCACCGGTCTCGGAGTTACGACGGAACAGCAGGTCTGGCTGGCCAGCCAACTCACGCGCCTTGACCACCTTGACCAGTTGGTTCTGCTCATCCAGCAGGGCAACCTTGGTGCCGGCGGTGATGTACAGGCCCGACTCCACGGTGTTGCGGTCGCCCAATGGGATACCGGTACCGGCGTTGGCGCCGATCAGGCAGCCTTCGCCCACCTTGATCACGATATTGCCGCCGCCCGACAGGGTGCCCATGGTGGAGCAACCGCCGCCCAGGTCCGAGCCCTTGCCGACGAATACGCCCGCCGATACGCGGCCTTCGATCATGCCCGGGCCTTCGGTGCCCGCGTTGAAGTTGACGAAGCCTTCGTGCATCACGGTGGTGCCTTCGCCTACGTACGCGCCCAGGCGGATACGAGCAGCGTCAGCGATACGCACGCCAGCCGGTACGACGTAGTCGGTCATTTTCGGGAACTTGTCCACCGAGAACACTTCCAGCAGGTCGCCACGCAGGCGCGCTTCCAGTTGGCGCTCGGCCAGTTCATTGATGTCGATAGCGCCCTGGCTGGTCCAGGCCACGTTCGGCAACTGCGGGAACACCCCGGCCAGGCTCAGGCCGTGGGGCTTGACCAGGCGATGGGACAGCAGGTGCAGCTTGAGGTAGGCCTCAGGCGTGGAGGTCAGCGCTGCGTCTTCGGCCAGCAAGGTCGCGACCAGCGGCGTGTGGCTTTCGGCCAGGCGGCTGAGCAGGGCGGCCTGGGTAGCATCGACGCCTTTGAGCGCGTCGGCCAGTTGCAGGGCCTGGCTCACGGTGAAGGTGATCGCCTGGTTGCCTTCGGTGTAACCGAGGATCGGTGCGATGGCGGCAACGATTTCAGCCGACGGGTTGAGCAAGGGCTGTGCGTAAAACACTTCCAGCCAAGCACCTTGGCGGTTCTGAGTGCCGACGCCGAAGCCCAGGCTGAACAGGGAATTGGACATGCTGTTACCTCTACAAAAATGGAAGGCTGGCCTACTTGAGGGCCGCCGAATAACTATCTGGCTTGAAGCCAATCAGGGTTCTGTCACCGAGATCGAGCACCGGGCGCTTGATCATCGAGGGTTGTGCGAGCATCAATTCAATGGCTTTCGACTGATCGAGATCGGCTTTGCGTTCGTCTTCGAGTTTGCGAAAGGTGGTGCCCGCACGGTTCAAAACCACCTGCCAACCGTGCTCGTTGCACCATTGGGTCAAGTGTTCGCGGTCGATACCGGCTGTTTTGTAGTCATGGAACTCATAGCTCACCCCGTGCTCATCGAGCCAGGTGCGCGCCTTTTTCATGGTGTCGCAGGCTTTGATGCCGAAAAGGTGCAAGGTTTTGCTTGAAGCACTCAAGGAATTGCCCCCCTTTGGACGTATGAAAATGAAAGATCGCCGATTATGCCACGACCAGCGGGTTTCGGCGCCGCTCGTCAACAGCGTGCGACTTTTGCGCAAAGTGCCAGTGCGCAGCATAGGCGAGTAACATAGCCAGGTAACATAGCCGGGTAATATGGCACTTCAACGGCCAGTTGTTGCCTGATGTGTCGTTGCAAGTCGATTGTCCGGGAAACCCGCGTTATGCAAACCGCCTACACCGTTCTTATCCTGCTGATGCTGGTCAGCCTTTCGCGCCTGGTCGGGCGCATCATCCCACTGCCGTTGCCCCTGGTGCAGATCGCCGCCGGCGCCTTGCTGGCCTGGCCCACGTTGGGGCTGCATGTGGCGCTGGACCCGGAGCTGTTCCTGTTTCTGTTCCTGCCACCGCTGCTGTTTTCCGATGGTTGGCGCATGCCCAAGCGCGAGTTGTGGCGCCTGCGTGGTCCGATCCTGACGTTGGCGGTGGGGCTGGTGCTGTTCACCGTGGTGGGCGCTGGTTACTTTATTCATTGGTTGCTGCCCTCGATCCCCTTGCCGGTGGCCTTTGCCCTGGCAGCGGTTTTATCCCCGACGGACGCCGTGGCAGTGTCGGCCATTTCCCAGAATCGTTTGCCCAAGCCGCTGATGCACATGCTCCAGGGCGAAGCCTTGATGAATGACGCGTCGGGCCTGGTGACCTTCAAATTTGCCCTGGCCGCGGCGTTGACCGGGGTCTTTTCCCTGGCGGATGCCAGCCTGACGTTTGTACTGGTGGCAGTGGGTGGGTTGGCGATCGGCGTGGCGCTGAGCTGGCTGGTCGGCCGCCTGCGCGCCTGGATGATCGCGCGCGGTTGGGATGACCCGGCGACCCATGTGGTGTTCATGTTGCTGCTGCCCTTTGCTGCGTACGTACTGGCTGAACGCCTGGGCGCGTCCGGCATTCTCTCGGCGGTGGCGGCGGGCATGATGCAAAGCTGGCTCGACCTGCTGCCGCGCCAGACCAGCACGCGTTTGCTCAACCGCAGCGTCTGGTCGCTGCTGGAGTTTGCCTTCAATGGCCTGATTTTCCTGCTGCTCGGCCTGCAATTGCCGGACATCATCAAGGCTGTGGTCAGTCATGAAACCACGCTGTGGCCCACCTTGATGTATCGCTGCCTGGATGTGGTGGCGATCTTCCTGGTGCTGGTGGTATTGCGCTTTATCTGGGTGCAGAGCATCTGGCGGCTGTCGGGGTTGCTGCGCAGGCTGCGTGGCAAAAGCGCGCTGACCCTGGTGCCGACGGCCCGCTCCTGCTGGTTACTGACCGTCGGCGGTGTTCGCGGAGCGGTGACCCTGGCGGGCGTCATGTCGGTGCCCTTGTTGCTGGCGCCGGGCCAGGATTTCCCTGAGCGTGACCTGCTGATCTTTATCGCTGCCGGGGTGATCCTGCTGTCGCTGGTCGCTGCCTGCATCGCGCTGCCGTTACTGCTGCGTGGCGTCGAAAAAGGCCCGGATGAAAAACGCCACAACGAAGTGCGCGAGGCCTGGAAAAAGACCGCCGTGGCTGCAATCCATGCACTGGAGGCCCAGGAACCCGCTGAAGCCGAAACACCGGACGCCGCTCAAGCGGCACTGGCCACCGAGCTCAAGGCGCGGCTGATGGCGGAGTATCGTCATCAACTGGACGTGTTTAATGATTCGGCTGAAGCCCAGGCGCTGGCGCTGCAGATGGACCAATTGGAGCGCAAGCTGCGGCTCAAGGCCCTACGCGCGCAACGGTTGGAGTTGTACAGCTTGAGCCGTCATCACCAGATTGGTGATGACGTGTTGAGGGAGGTGTTGGCGGAGTTGGATATGAGCGAGGCGAATTTGGGTCACATGAAGTGACCGGTAGGCCCTTAACGGCGACGCTGGATAAAGTCGCGAATCCGCTCAGCCGCTTCCACGCATTCGGCTAACGGCGCAACCAATGCCAGGCGCACACGCCCCGCGCCAGGGTTAAAGCCGTCCACTTCGCGCGACAGGTAAGAGCCCGGCACCACCGTCACATGTTCTTCCACGAACAAATCGCGGCAGAAAGTGGCGTCGTCACCCTCTACATTCGGCCACAGGTAAAAGCCGCCGTCCGGGCTTTGCACGTCCAGCACCGGCTTGAGGATCGCCAGCACCGCGTCGAATTTCTCGCGGTACAGGTCACGGTTGGCCAGTACGTGGGCTTCGTCCTGCCAGGCCACAATGCTTGCAAGCTGGGTTTGCACGGGCATCGCGCAGCCGTGGTAGGTGCGGTACAGCAAAAAGGCCTTGAGGATCTCGGCGTCGCCGGCCACGAAGCCTGAGCGCAGGCCTGGCAGGTTGGAGCGCTTGGACAGGCTGTGGAACACCACGCAACGCTTGAAGTCCTGGCGCCCCAGCTCGACGCAGGCGCTGAGCAGGCCCGGCGGTGGGGTTTGCTCGTCGAAGTACAACTCGCTGTAGCACTCGTCGGCGGCGATGACGAAGTCATATTCGTCGGCCAGGGCGATGAGTTTTTTCAGGGTGTCGACCGGGATCAGCGCGCCGGTCGGGTTGCCTGGGGAGCACAGGAACAGGATCTGGCAACGTTTCCAGATGTCGGGGGAGACGGCGTCGAAGTCCGGGTTGAAGCCATTGCTGTCCAGGCACGGCAGGTAATGCGGCTTGGCCCCGGCCAGGAACGCGGCGCCTTCGTAGATCTGGTAGAACGGGTTGGGGCTCACCACCAGCGCGTCGTCGCCACGGTTGACCACGGTCTGGGTGAAGGCAAACAGCGCCTCGCGCGTACCGTTGACCGGCAGGATGTTGCGTGCCGGGTCCAGCCAGCCCTTGGGCACGTTGAAGCGACGTTCGCACCAGGCGCCGATGGCTTCGCGCAGGGCCGGAATACCCAAGGTGGTGGGGTACACCGCCATTTGATCGAGGTTATTGCTCAAGGCCTCGGCAACGAAGGCCGGTGAGGTGTGCTTGGGCTCGCCGATGGATAGCGCAATCGGGCGCTTGTCCGCGTTCGGCGTCACGCTGCCGAGCAGAGCGCGCAGTTTCTCGAAGGGGTAGGGCTGCAACTGGTTAAGGGCGTTGTTCATATAAGCCTCTGTCACGGTGAGCGCGGATCCTGTGGGAGCTGGCTTGCCTGCGATGGCCTCACTGCGGTCGACCTGACGCACCGAGGTGTCTGCATCGCAGGCAAGCCAGCTCCCACATGACTCCTGTTCACAAAGTTAAAAATTCAAATGGTCAGGCGTGTCAGCTCGACGCCGGGTTCCTGGCTCACGCTCAATTGCTCCACGATCGCCGCTTGCAAACGCAGGCACAGCTGCGGGTCGGACAGCGGCTGGTTATCGGCATCGGTGATAAAGAACACGTCTTCCACACGCTCGCCCAGGGTCGCAATCTTGGCGTTCTGCAACGACAGGTCGAACTCCAGGAAAATCCCGCCGATGCGTGCCAGCAGGCCCGGGCGATCCGGTGCGCTGAGCTCCAGCACCGTCACCGGTCGCTGTGCGTCGTTGGAGATGGTCACCTGGGGCGCAAAGGCAAAGTGCTTGAGCTGGCGCGGCACCCGGCGCTGGATGATGGTGGGGTAGTCGTCGGGGTTGCGCAGGGCTTCGGTAAGACCTTCGCGGATCTTTTTCACCCGCGCCGGGTTATCGCCAATTGAGTCGCCGTCGGTGTCGAGCACGATGTAGGTGTCGAGGGTGAACTGGCTGCTGGAGGTGATGACCCGGGCGTCATGGATGTTCAGGTTGAGCTGGTCCATGGCCGCCACGGTCACGGCAAAGAAGTCGTGCTGGTCGGGGGCGTAGATGAAGATCTGCGTGCCGCCTTCGAATTCGCGCTGGGTGGTTTCCTTGATCAGGACCAACGGGCCGCCATCGGCGGGTTGCTGCAGGATCGCGTCGCTGTGCCAGGCCACGTCGCCGGCGGTGTGGCGCAGGAAGTAATCGTCACCCAGTTGCGACCAGAGTTGCTCGACGTCGTCCGGGTCGTTACCGCCGCGCACCAGGATATCCAGGGCTGCGCTTTGGGTACGGCGGATCTGCTCTTCGCGGTCCACCGGGTTCTCCAGGCCACGGCGCAGGGCGCGCTTGGTCTCGGTGTACAGCTGGCGCAACAGGCTGGCGCGCCAGGAGTTCCACAGCGTCGGGTTGGTGGCGTTGATGTCGGAGACGGTCAGCACATACAGGTAATCCAAGCGGGTTTCATCGCCGACGATGCCGGCAAAGTCGTGGATCACCTGCGGGTCGGACAAGTCCTTGCGCTGGGCCGTGGTCGACATCACCAGGTGGTTCTGCACCAGCCAGACAATCAGGCGGCTGTCCCACACCGGCAACTGGTGGCGCTGGCAGAAGGCTTCGGCATCGACCGCGCCGATCTCCGAGTGGTCGCCATGCCTGCCCTTGCCGATGTCGTGGTACAAGCCGGCCAGGTAAATCAACTCGGGCTTGGGCAGCTTGGCCATCAGCTTACTGGCCAGCGGGAATTTCTCTGACACCTGGGTGTACTGCAACTTACGCAGATGCTTGATCAGGTTCAGGGTGTGGGCATCGACGGTATAGATATGGAACAGGTCGTGTTGCATCTGCCCGACGATAAAGCCGAACTCCGGCAGGTAGCGCCCGAGAATGCCGTAGCGGTTCATGCGCCGCAGGTTGCGATGGATGCCGATGCGGCACTTGAACAGCTCGATAAACAGGCTGGTGTTGCGGATATCGTTGCGAAAGTCGTCGTCGATCAGGTGACGGTTTTCCCGCAGCAAGCGGATGGTGTCGGCGCGCACGCCTTTGATCTCCGGCTGCTGGGCCATCAACACAAAGATTTCCAGCATGGCGAACGGTGTGCGGCGGAACACGTTGTCGTTACGCGCTTCGATATAGCCGTCATGCAGTTGGAAACGCGCGTTGATCGGCTGCGGCGGCGCTTCATCTTCGGGAGCCAGGATCACTTCTTCGAAGTGCTGGATAATCAAGTCGCTGAGCTGAGCAATGCTCATGACCACCCGGTAGTACTGCTGCATGAAGCTTTCAATGCTGGTCTTCGCATCTTCGCCTTCAAAGCCCAGAAGGGTAGCGATAGAGCGCTGGTGGTCGAAGAGCAGGCGGTCTTCGGAACGACCAGCCAGCATGTGCAGGGCGTAGCGCACCTTCCACAGGAATTCCTGGGACGAGGCCAGCAGAGTGTTTTCGCTCTCCACCAGAAAGCCTTCGCCAGCCAGGGCGCGCAGGTTCAGCGTGCCGTATTGGCGGCGCGCTACCCACAAAATCGTCTGGATATCCCGCAGCCCGCCCGGTGAGCCTTTGACGTTGGGTTCCAGGTTGTATTCGGTGTCGTTGTACTTGTGGTGCCGGGCTTTTTGTTCGGCGCGCTTGGCCAGGAAAAAGTCTTTGCTTGGCCACATGTGTGCGGTGCTGGTGACTTCGAGCATGCGCTGGCGCAGGCGCTCGGGGCCACAGATGGTGCGGCTTTCCATCAGGTTGGTGACCACCGTCAGGTCCGCACGGGCCTCTTCCGCGCATTCGTCCACCGAGCGTACGCTCTGGCCGACTTCCAGGCCGATGTCCCACAGCAACGTCAGAAAGCGCTCGATGGAATCGCGAAAGGTCTCGTGATCGGCTTTGTCCAGCAGGATCAGCAGGTCAATGTCGGAGTAGGGGTGCAGTTCGCCGCGACCGTAGCCGCCGACCGCCACCAGGGCGATATCGGCGTCGAAACTCCAATTGAACTGCTCCCAGGCCTTTTGCAGGATGTTATCGACGAACCAGGCGCGGTCTTCGATCAGGCGGCGAATATCCCGGCCACTGCGAAAGCGCGCATCGAGCACCTCGCGGGCTTGGCGGATGGCCTTCTTGAAGGCGGCGATGGGGCTTGCCTTCAATGCCAGTTCGGCCTGGAACTGGCCACGGTCGAAGAGTTCGGGATCCACCTGGGGCATCGATCGGCTTTCCTTTCTATCTATCAGTCAGTCACAACACGCTGTGGGAAAACCTGGGCAGCCTTCAGGCCGAAACGCGTGGAATGGTGTCGTCGGCGCGCAGGGTGAAGATCTCATAACCGGTGTCGGTGACCAGCAAGGTGTGTTCCCACTGGGCCGAGAGCTTGCGGTCCTTGGTGATGGCGGTCCAGCCGTCGCCCAACACCTTGGTGTCGGCCTTGCCCTGGTTGATCATCGGTTCGATGGTGAAGGTCATGCCGGCCTTGAGTTCCATGCCGGTGCCCGCACGGCCGTAGTGCAGAATCTGCGGCTCTTCGTGGAACACTTTGCCGATACCATGGCCGCAGAATTCGCGCACCACCGAGAAGCCGTTCTTTTCCGCGTGCTTCTGGATCACTTCGCCAATGTCACCCAGGCGGCAGCCGGGTTTGACGATCTCGATGGCCTTGTACATGCATTCCTGGGTGACCTGGGACAGGCGCTCGGCCCACACTGGCACGTTACCGACGTGGAACATGCGGCTGGTATCGCCGTGGTAACCATCCTTGATCACCGTAACGTCGATGTTCAGGGTGTCGCCGTCTTTCAGTGGTTTGTCGCCCGGAATGCCGTGGCAGACCACGTGGTTGATCGAGGTGCAGATCGACTTGGGGAAACCTTTGTAATTCAGCGGGGCAGGGATGGCTTTTTGCACGTCGACTATATAGTCGTGGCAGATACGGTCCAGCGCTTCGGTGGTGACGCCGGGCTTGACGTGTTCGGCGATCATTTCCAGCACGTCGGCAGCCAGTTTGCCGGCAACGCGCATGCCTGCGATGTCTTCGGCGGTTTTCAAGGTAACGGTCATACAGGCTCTCTCTAGCGCGACGCGCTGAAATCAATACGGTTCACGGGGGCGCGACAAAGGGTTACAACATTCGCGCAAGTCCCAAAAAACGCGATTCTAACAGACGATGCTGGCAAATCATGCGCGTCTGGTGATCGCTTCTCTCTATGAGGTAGAGGCATGTTGGCTGTATTCAAGGGCTTACGCAAAGGCGGCGACCGGCAAATGTGATTGCGGGTTTCGTTTTTGCCGATGCTGTGGTATAAAATGCGCCGCTTTCCGGGGATACCCCGCAAAGCTTAAATCCACACACGTGTCGACACGATGACCTGGGTGCCGGAGGCCTTGATGCCGCTGGTTGGTCATTGGGATACGTGGAGGCCAAACCCGACTTATTAAGGAACTATCATGTCCCAAGTCAACATGCGCGATATGCTGAAGGCCGGTGTGCACTTCGGTCACCAGACCCGTTACTGGAACCCGAAAATGGGTAAGTACATTTTCGGCGCGCGTAACAAGATTCACATTATCAACCTTGAAAAAACCCTGCCAATGTTCAACGAAGCGCTGACTTTCGTAGAGCGTCTGGCCCAGGGCAAAAACAAGATCCTGTTCGTCGGCACCAAGCGTTCCGCTGGCAAGATCGTTGCTGAAGAAGCAGCACGTTGCGGTTCTCCGTACGTCGATCACCGCTGGTTGGGCGGCATGCTGACCAACTTCAAAACCATCCGTGCTTCCATCAAGCGTCTGCGTGACCTTGAAGTACAAGCCGAAGACGGTACTTTCGCCAAGCTGACCAAGAAAGAAGCGCTGATGCGCTCCCGTGACCTGGAAAAGCTCGATCGTTCCCTGGGTGGTATCAAGGACATGGGCGGTCTGCCTGACGCACTGTTCGTGATCGACGTTGATCACGAGCGCATCGCGATCACCGAAGCCAACAAGCTGGGCATCCCGGTTATCGGCGTAGTCGATACCAACAGCAGCCCGGAAGGCGTTGACTACATCATCCCAGGCAACGATGACGCAATCCGCGCCATCCAGCTGTACATGGGTTCGATGGCTGACGCTGTAATCCGTGGCCGCAACCACGTTGCTGGCGGTACCGAGCAGTTCGTTGAAGAAGCTCCGGTAGCTGCCGCTGAGTAACTGACGCCCTGGCGTTGACTCAGTAAGCAAAAAGGGGGCTTGGCCCCCTTTTTGCCACCTCGAAAACCATTTGTCGGCAGCGCAGCTACATTATTTGTAACGTGCAGCGGCCTACAACGGAGATTCGGGAAGAATTGATCGCCCGTTTGATCGGGTGGAATGGTTGAAAACCTATCCAAGAGGATTTTGAAATGGCAGAGATTACTGCAGCGTTGGTTAAAGAACTGCGTGAGCGTACTGGCGAAGGCATGATGGATTGCAAAAAGGCCTTGACCAAGGCCGGCGGCGACATCGAAAAAGCCATTGATGACATGCGTGCTTCCGGCGCCATCAAGGCTGCCAAGAAAGCAGGCAACGTGGCTGCTGAAGGCGCTATCGCTCTGAAAGAAGACGGCAAATCCGCCGTTCTGCTGGAAGTGAACTCCCAGACCGACTTCCTGGCTCTGCAGGATGACTTCAAAGCATTCGTTGCTGCCAGCGTCGAAAAAGCTTTCGCTGACAAGCTGACCACTGTTGAGCCTCTGATCGAAGCTCAAGAAGCAGCTCGCCTGGTACTGGTCGGCAAGGTTGGCGAAAACGTCAACATCCGTCGCCTGGTTCGCGTTGAAGGTGACGTAGTTGGTGGCTACCTGCACGGCAACAAAATCGGTGTTGCAGTTGTTCTGAAAGGCGGCGACGTTGAACTGGCCAAAGACATCGCGATGCACGTTGCTGCGAGCAACCCTGAGTTCCTGCTGCCTTCGGAAGTTTCGGCCGAAGCGATCGAGCGTGAAAAAGCTGTGTTCCTGCAGCTGAACGAAGAAAAAATCAAAGGCAAGCCAGAAAACATTGTTGAGAACATGGTCAAGGGCCGTATCAGCAAGTTCCTGGCCGAAGCAAGCCTGGTTGAGCAGGCGTTCGTCAAGAACCCTGAAATCAAGGTTGGCGAACTGGCCAAGAAAGCCGGTGCTGAAATCGTTTCCTTCACTTACTTCAAAGTAGGCGAAGGCATCGAGAAGCCGGTCGACAACTTCGCTGAAGAAGTTGCTGCCCAGCTGGCTGCCGCCAAGCAATAAGACAGTTCCAAACTGTCGCCGAAAGAGGCTGCCCGCTCACGCGCGCAGCCTCTTTTCAAATGGGAAGGCCAATTTTATTTGGTTTCCTCTCGGAACTGGCTTACAAAGCCGTGTTCCGATGGCGCTGTGACAGCGTCCAGCTAGAGTGAACGCAAGCCGTAAACGGCTCGCCAAGAATTTTTAAAAAATACGCCGCAGGAGAGATTCGCAATGGCTCAGCAGGGCAGTGGTTATCAGGCTCGCTATAAACGCATTCTACTCAAGCTCAGCGGCGAGGCCCTGATGGGCTCGGAAGAGTTCGGGATCGACCCTAAGGTGCTTGACCGCATGGCGCTGGAAGTCGGCCAATTGGTCGGTATCGGTGTGCAGGTCGGCCTGGTGATTGGTGGTGGCAACCTGTTCCGCGGTGCGGCACTCAGTGCTGCCGGTATGGACCGGGTTACCGGCGACCACATGGGCATGCTGGCCACTGTGATGAACGCCTTGGCCATGCGCGACGCCTTGGAGCGCGCCAATATCTCGGCCATTGTGATGTCGGCTATTTCCATGGTTGGCGTGACCGATCATTATGATCGCCGCAAAGCCATGCGCCACCTGAACTCCAAGGAAGTGGTGATCTTTGCCGCTGGCACAGGTAACCCGTTCTTCACCACCGACTCGGCCGCATGCCTGCGTGCTATCGAAATCGATGCCGACGTGGTGTTGAAAGCGACCAAGGTGGATGGCGTTTACACTGCAGACCCATTCAAAGACCCGCATGCCGAGAAGTTCGATCATCTGACCTACGATGAAGTACTGGATCGCAAGCTGGGTGTCATGGACCTGACCGCTATCTGCCTGTGCCGCGACCACAAGATGCCGCTGCGCGTATTTAACATGAACAAGCCCGGCGCCCTGCTGAATATCGTACACGGCGGCGCAGAAGGGACTCTGATCGAGGAAGGCCAACAATGATCAACGAAATCAAGAAAGACGCCCAGGCGCGTATGCAGAAATCCCTGGAATCCTTGAGCCACGCCTTTGGCCAGATCCGTACTGGCAAGGCGCACCCAAGCATCCTGGGCAGCGTGATGGTGCCTTACTACGGTTCCGACACCCCGCTCAGCGGTGTAGCCAACGTGACCGTGAAGGATTCGCGCACCCTGCAAGTTGTGGCCTTCGAGCGCAACATGCTCGCGGCTGTCGACAAGGCTATCCAGAGTGCCGGCCTGAACCTCAACCCGACCAACCTGGGCGAGTTGCTGCTGATCTCCATGCCAGCCCTGACCGAAGAAACCCGAAAGGGCTTCACCAAGCAGGCGCGCAGTGCTGCTGAAGATGCGCGCGTTGCCGTGCGTAACATCCGCCGCGATGCGCTGGGCGACCTGAAGAAACTGGTCAAGGATAAGGAAATCAGCGAAGACGAAGAGCGCCGTGCCATCGCTGATATCGACAAGCTGACCAAGGACGCCGAAGCCCAGATTACCAAGGCGACCGAAGAAAAAGAAAAGGACCTGATGGCCGTATAAGGGGTCAGGACGCCTTCATGGAAAAGACCAAGCAGACTGTGCCCTCCGTGGTGCCGCGCCATGTCGCGATCATCATGGATGGGAATAATCGCTGGGCGAAAAAACGCTTTATGCCGGGTGTTGCCGGGCATAAAGCGGGTGTTGACGCGGTAAGGGCGGTGATTGAAGTGTGCGCCGAGGCCAAGGTCGAAGTGCTGACCTTGTTCGCGTTCTCCAGTGAGAACTGGCAGCGGCCCGCCGATGAGGTCAGCGCCTTGATGGACCTGTTCTTCAAGGCCTTGCGTCGTGAGGCCAAGCGCCTCAATGACAACAACATCAGTCTGCGCATCATTGGTGATCGTTCGCGGTTCCATCCGGAGCTGCAAACGGCCATGCGCGAAGCCGAGGCCATCACTGCCGGCAGTAACCGTTTTGTACTGCAGATCGCAGCCAACTACGGTGGCCAGTGGGATATCGCCCAGGCTGCACAGCGGCTGGCCCGCGAAGTGCAGGCCGGCCATCTGCGCCCGGACGACATCACGCCCGAACTGTTGCAAACCTGCCTGGTGACCGGCGACCTACCGTTGCCGGACTTGTGCATTCGTACCGGTGGCGAGCATCGCATCAGCAATTTCCTGCTGTGGCAGCTGGCCTACACCGAGCTGTACTTCTCCGACCTGTTCTGGCCGGACTTCAAACACGATGCCATGCGTAATGCACTGGCCGATTTCGCTTCCCGTCAGCGTCGTTTCGGTAAAACGAGCGAGCAGATCGAAGCTGGAGCCCGGGTTTAAATGCTTAAACAACGAATCATCACAGCGCTGATCCTGCTGCCGATTGCCTTGTGCGGTTTTTTCCTGCTCGACGGTTCCGGCTTTGCGCTGTTCATCGGCTTGGTCGTGACCCTTGGGGCGTGGGAATGGGCGCGCCTGGCAGGTTTCGTCAACCAGTTGCCGCGTGTGGCCTATGCCGCCGTGGTCGCGCTGTTGTTGTTCTTCATGTACATCCTGCCGGACATCGCGCCCTGGGTGCTGGGAGCAGCAGTGTTGTGGTGGGCGTTGGCGACGTTCCTGGTACTCACCTATCCACGCACCAGTGGCCAATGGTCCAGCGTGGCCTGCAAGCTGGTGATCGGCCTGGCGATCCTGTTGCCGGCCTGGCAAGGGCTGGTGGAAATCAAGCGTTACCCGCTGGGCAACGAATTGATCCTGGCTGTAATGGTGTTGGTATGGGGTGCTGATATCGGTGCCTACTTCTCGGGTAGAGCCTTTGGCAAACGCAAGCTGGCCCCGGCCGTAAGCCCCGGCAAGAGCTGGGAAGGCGTATACGGCGGCCTGGCCTTGACGCTGCTGATCACCTTGGTGGTCGGTGTGGTGCGTGACTGGTCGGTAAAGGAAGTGCTTCTGGCCTTGCTGGGGACGGCTATTGTCGTCTTCATCTCGGTGGTGGGCGACCTTACCGAGAGCATGTTCAAACGCCAGGCGGGCATCAAGGACAGCAGTAACCTGCTGCCAGGCCATGGCGGTGTGCTTGACCGTATCGACAGCCTCACCGCTGCGCTGCCTATTTTTGCCGTGCTGTTGTGGATGATCGCTTCGTGAGCCGCCTGCAGCAGGTTACGGTGCTGGGCGCGACCGGCTCGGTCGGGCTCAGTACCCTTGATGTCATAGCGCGTCACCCCGATCGCTATCAAGTTTTCGCCCTGACCGGCTTCACGCGTTTGCGCGAGTTGCTGGCCTTGTGCGTGCGTCACTCGCCGCGCTTTGCCGTGGTGCCTGAGGCGGCTGCGGCTCGTAATCTGCAGGAGGATCTGCGGGCTGCCGGGCTGGCTACTCAGGTATTGGTCGGCGAGGCAGGGTTGTGCCAGGTCTCGGCCGATGCGGACGTGGATACCGTCGTGGCGGCGATTGTCGGTGCAGCCGGTTTGCGCCCGACCTTGGCGGCAGTCGATGCTGGCAAGAAAATCCTGCTGGCCAACAAAGAAGCCTTGGTCATGTCCGGCGCACTCTTTATGCAGGCGGTGCGTAAGAGCGGCGCGGTGCTGCTGCCTCTGGACAGCGAGCACAACGCCATCTTCCAGTGCATGCCCGGTGATTTTGCCCGCGGCTTGAGCCAGGTCGGCGTGCGCCGGATTTTGCTGACGGCATCGGGTGGCCCATTCCGCCAGACTCCGTCGGCCGAGCTGGACCATGTGTCTCCCGATCAGGCATGCGCTCACCCGAACTGGTCCATGGGGCGCAAAATCTCCGTGGATTCGGCGAGCATGATGAACAAGGGCCTGGAGTTGATCGAGGCATGCTGGCTGTTCGATGCGCGGCCTGACCAGGTTGAGGTGGTCATTCATCCACAAAGTGTGATCCATTCCCTGGTCGATTACGTGGATGGCTCGGTGTTGGCGCAGTTGGGTAACCCGGACATGCGCACACCGATCGCCAACGCCTTGGCGTGGCCTGAGCGGATTGATTCCGGCGTAGCACCGTTGGACCTGTTTGCAATTGCGCGCCTGGACTTCGAAGCTCCAGACGAGCAGCGTTTCCCTTGTTTGCGCCTGGCGCGGCAAGCGGCCGAGGCGGGTAACAGTGCCCCGGCGATGCTTAACGCGGCCAACGAAGTGGCCGTGGCGGCGTTTCTTGAACGGCGCATCCGCTTTCCGCAGATCGCGAGTATCATCGAGGACGTCCTGGCGCGTGAGCCGGTAGTGGCAGTGAATGACCTGGAGGCGGTGTTTGAGGCCGACACCAAGGCCCGAGCCCTGGCCGGGCATTGGTTGGATCGCAATGCGGGTTAGGCCGCGGGCAGGTTTGAGTCTTCAGGCATTGGATTGAAATGCGGAGAAATTAGATGAGTGCGCTCTACATGATTGTCGGCACCCTGGTTGCTCTGGGTGTGTTGGTGACCTTCCACGAATTCGGCCACTTCTGGGTGGCGCGTCGTTGCGGCGTCAAGGTATTGCGCTTTTCCGTCGGTTTCGGCATGCCGTTGTTGCGCTGGCATGATCGCCGCGGCACTGAGTTTGTCATTGCTGCTATCCCGTTGGGCGGCTACGTCAAGATGCTCGATGAGCGGGAAGGCGAAGTGCCTGCAGACCAATTGGACCAATCCTTCAATCGCAAGACCGTTCGTCAGCGTATCGCGATTGTCGCGGCGGGGCCGATTGCCAACTTCCTGTTGGCGATGGTGTTCTTCTGGGTTTTGGCCATGCTGGGCAGCCAGCAGGTGCGCCCGGTCATTGGCGCGGTCGAAGCCGACAGCATCGCGGCCAAGGCGGGCCTGACGGCAGGGCAGGAAATTGTATCGATTGATGGCGAACCCACCACAGGGTGGGGCGCGGTCAATTTGCAGTTGGTGCGTCGCCTGGGTGAAAGCGGCACCGTCAATGTGGTGGTGCGTGACCAGGACTCCAGCGCCGAAACCCCGCGGGCATTGGCGCTGGACCATTGGCTCAAGGGCGCCGATGAGCCCGATCCGATCAAATCCCTGGGGATCCGCCCTTGGCGTCCGGCCTTGCCGCCGGTGCTGGCCGAACTCGATCCAAAGGGGCCGGCCCAGGCTGCTGGCCTGAAAACCGGTGATCGCCTGTTGGCCCTTGATGGTCAGGCGCTGGGTGACTGGCAGCAGGTGGTCGACCTGGTGCGTGTGCGCCCTGATACCAAAATTGTGCTGAAGGTTGAGCGCGAGGGTGCTCAAATCGACGTCCCCGTGACCTTGTCGGTGCGAGGGGAAGCCAAGGCGGCCGGCGGATACCTGGGTGCCGGGGTCAAAGGTGTCGAATGGCCGCCATCGATGGTGCGAGAGGTCAGTTTCGGGCCTTTGGCCGCGATTGGCGAGGGTGCGAAACGCACCTGGACCATGAGCGTGCTGACCCTCGAATCCCTCAAGAAAATGTTGTTCGGTGAGCTCTCGGTAAAAAACTTGAGTGGACCGATAACCATTGCTAAAGTGGCGGGCGCTTCTGCCCAGTCGGGTGTCGCGGATTTCCTGAATTTCCTGGCTTATCTGAGTATTAGCCTTGGGGTTCTGAATTTGCTGCCCATTCCAGTATTGGATGGGGGGCATCTGCTGTTTTATCTGGTCGAGTGGGTGCGTGGTCGCCCCTTGTCGGATCGGGTGCAGGGTTGGGGGATACAGATTGGTATCAGTTTGGTGGTCGGGGTGATGTTGTTAGCCCTGGTCAACGATCTGGGACGTCTGTAACGCTTCGCTGAATTGCGAATCTGCCGCATTTTGCGGCAGTTTGTTTATTGCCAGTTGGAATAAGAAAGGACTTCATGAAACGTCTGCTGCTAACTGCGGTTCTCACCGTATTGATGATCGCCGAAGTTCACGCCGAGTCCTTCACCATCTCCGATATTCGCGTCAACGGCCTCCAGCGGGTTTCCGCGGGTAGCGTCTTTGGTGCCTTGCCGTTGAACGTCGGGGAACAGGCGGATGATCGTCGCCTGGTGGAATCCACTCGTGCGCTGTTCAAAACGGGGTTCTTTCAAGATATCCAACTGGGTCGCGAAGGTAACGTCCTGGTCATCACGGTCGTCGAGCGACCTTCCGTCGCGAGTATCGCGATCGAAGGTAACAAGGCCATCTCCACTGAAGACCTGATGAAGGGCCTGAAGCAATCGGGCCTGGCCGAGGGCGAGATCTTCCAGCGTGCAACCCTTGAGGGTGTGCGTAACGAGTTGCAACGCCAGTACGTCGCCCAGGGCCGCTACTCCGCGACCGTGGAAACCGAAGTGATCCCCCAGCCTCGTAACCGTGTGGGCCTGAAGGTCAACATCAACGAAGGCACCGTGGCCGCCATCCAGCACATCAACGTCGTGGGCAACACCAAGTTCCCTGATGAAGACCTGGTCGACCTGTTCGAACTCAAGACCACCAACTGGTTGTCGTTCTTCAAGAACGATGACAAGTACGCCCGTGAAAAACTCTCCGGTGACCTGGAACGCCTGCGCTCCTACTACCTGGACCGTGGCTACATCAACATGGACATCGCTTCGACCCAGGTGTCCATCACCCCGGACAAGAAGCACGTCTACATTACCGTCAACGTCAACGAAGGTGAGAAGTACAAGGTTCGTGACGTCAAGCTCAGCGGTGACCTGAAAGTGCCTGAAGACCAGGTCAAGTCCCTGTTGCTGGTGCAGAAGGACCAGGTGTTCTCGCGCAAGCTGATGACCACTACCTCTGAGCTGATCACCCGCCGCCTGGGTAACGAAGGCTATACCTTCGCCAACGTCAACGGCGTGCCGACCCCGAATGATGAAGACCACACCGTGGACATCACCTTCGTCGTCGATCCGGGCAAGCGTGCCTACGTCAACCGCATCAACTTCCGAGGCAACACCAAGTCTGCGGACGAAGTGCTGCGTCGTGAAATGCGTCAGATGGAAGGTGGCTGGGCTTCGACCTACCTGATCGACCAATCCAAGACCCGTCTTGAGCGCCTGGGCTTCTTCAAGGAAGTCAACGTCGAAACCCCGGCCGTACCGGGTGTGGATGACCAGGTTGACGTGAACTACGCCGTTGAAGAACAAGCCTCGGGTTCGATCACTGCCAGTGTCGGTTTCGCCCAGAGCGCCGGTTTGATCCTGGGTGGTTCCATCACGCAGAACAACTTCCTGGGTACCGGTAACCGTGTGTCCATCGGCCTGACCCGCAGCGAATACCAGAGCCGATACAACTTCGGCTACACCGACCCCTACTGGACTGCAGACGGCGTGAGCCTGGGCTACAACGCCTTCTACCGCACCACCGACTACAAAGACCTCGATGTTGACGTTGCAAGCTATGCGATCGACAGCCTGGGTGCTGGTGTCAACGTGGGTTACCCGATCAGCGAAACCTCGCGCCTGACCTTTGGCCTTACCGCCCAGCAGGATGAGATCAAGACCGGTGTGTACACCGTGGACGAAATCTTCGACTTCACCCGTCGTGAAGGCGACAAGTTCCTGAACTTCAAGGCGTCTGCCGGTTGGTCCGAGTCGACCCTGAACAAAGGCGTACTGGCAACCCGCGGCCACTCCCAGAGCCTGACTGCGGAAGTCACCACGCCGGGCAGCGACCTGTCGTTCTTCAAGCTCGACTACCGTGGCCAGTTGTTCCAGCCGTTGAGCGATAACTACACCATGCGCCTGCACACAGAGCTGGGCTATGGCGACGGTTATGGTTCGACCGATGGCTTGCCGTTCTATGAAAACTACTATGCAGGTGGTTTCAATTCGGTACGTGGTTTCAAGGACAGCACCTTGGGTCCGCGTGGTACGCCAAGCCGCGGTGTTGACCGGACTGGTAACCAGGGCACTGTCGCTGACTCGGACAACGACCCGCTGCCATTCGGTGGTAACGTGTTGATCCAGGGTGGTGCGGAGATTCTGTTCCCGCTGCCGTTCGTCAAGGACCAGCGTTCCCTGCGTACTTCTGTCTTCTGGGACGTGGGTAACGTGTTCGACTCCAAGTGCGAACAGATCAAGAACCCAAGTGGCTTGAAGTCCAACACTCAGTGCAACGACGTAAGCCTCAGCAACCTGGCGAGCTCCGTGGGCGTGGGTGTGACCTGGGTGACTGCGCTGGGCCCGTTGAGCTTTGCTCTGGCCATGCCGATCAAGAAACCGGATAACGCTGAAACCCAGATTTTCCAATTCTCCCTCGGCCAGACGTTCTAAGCGTCTGACCTAAGATAACGACAACGGATTCTGTAGGAGTACATCGTGCGTAAGTTGACTCAATTGGTCTTGCTGGCCACTGTGCTGGTCACCACCCCGGCCTTCGCCGAAATGAAAATCGCGGTCCTGAACTATCAGATGGCCCTGCTGGAGTCCGATGCGGCCAAGCGATACGCCGTGGATGCCGAGAAGAAATTCGGTCCGCAACTGACCAAGCTCAAGACGCTGGAAAGCAGCGCCAAGGGTATCCAGGACCGCCTGGTAGCCGGTGGCGACAAGATGCAGCAAGGCGAGCGCGAGCGTCTGGAGCTTGAATTCAAGCAAAAGGCCCGTGACTACCAGTTCCAATCCAAGGAGCTAAACGAAGCCAAGGCTGTGGCCGACCGCGAAATGCTCAAGCAGCTCAAGCCTAAATTGGACAGCGCTGTGGAAGAAGTCATCAAGAAGGGTGCCTTTGACCTGGTGTTCGAGCGTGGCGCCGTGATCGACGTCAAGCCTCAATACGACATCACCCGCCAGGTGATCGAGCGCATGAACCAGCTGAAGTAAACCATGACAGCGACTATCAAGCTCGGCGAGTTGGCCGAGTTCCTGGGGGCCACCTTACGTGGCTCCAAGGAGAAAGAAATCACTGGGCTAGCCACCTTGCAGGAGGCTGGCCCAGCTCAGTTGAGCTTCCTCGCAAATCCTCAATACCGTAAATACCTGGTCGACTGCCAGGCCGCAGCCGTGTTGCTGAAGGCCGCTGACGCCGAAGGGTTTACCGGGGATGCGCTGGTGGTGGCCGACCCGTACCTGTCGTACGCCAAGGCGTCGCACCTGTTCGATCCCAAGCCGAAGGCGGCTGGCGGTATTCACCCGTCTGCCGTGATCGCCGAGGATGCCCAGGTTGACCCTGCCGCCAGCATCGGTGCGTTTGCCGTGATCGAGAGCGGGGCGCGTATTGGTGCTGGTGTCACCGTGGGTGCCCACTGCTTTATCGGTGCACGCTGTGAAATTGGTGCCGATGGTTGGCTAGCCCCCCGCGTGACTCTCTACCACGATGTGCGTATTGGTCAACGTGTGGTCATACAGTCCGGTGCTGTTATCGGCGGCGAAGGCTTTGGCTTTGCCAACTCCAAAGGTGTCTGGCACAAGATTGCCCAGGTCGGTGGCGTACTGATCGGCGACGATGTGGAGATCGGTGTGAACACTGCTGTGGATCGCGGAGCCTTGGCCGATACCGTGATCGGTAACGGTGTGAAGCTCGATAACCAGATCCAGATCGCTCACAACGTACAGATTGGCGATCACACCGCCATGGCCGCCTGCGTGGGTATTTCCGGCAGCACCAAGATCGGCAAGCATTGCATGCTCGCCGGTGGCGTGGGGCTGGTGGGGCATATCGACATTTGCGACAACGTCTTCATCACCGGCATGACCATGGTGACCCACTCGATCACAGAGCCAGGGGCCTATTCATCCGGTACCGCGATGCAACCTGCGGCCGAATGGCGCAAGAGTGCCGCGCGTTTGAGGAAGATCGACGACATGGCACGACGTATCAAACAGCTTGAAAAGCGTGTCGGGGACGTGACCCCTGGCGGTAATGCTTCATCAGAAGGCTGATACCATTTCCATATCAAGTGTGCGCGGCCGCTAGACGGCCTCCTTGATTTGCTAGCGGGGCGTGCGCCTGGTGCGCCCGCCCCCAATCTTTATTACAGGCTTCCCCCCGAAATGATGGACATCAACGAGATTCGCGAATACCTGCCTCACCGTTACCCGTTCCTGCTGGTGGACCGCGTAGTGGACCTCAACGTCGAGGAAAAGCGCATTCGTGCCTACAAGAATGTCAGCATCAACGAACCATTCTTCAATGGTCACTTTCCTGCGCATCCAATCATGCCAGGTGTGTTGATCATCGAAGCCATGGCCCAGGCTGCCGGTATCCTTGGTTTCAAAATGCTCGACCTCAAGCCTGCCGACGGCACGCTTTACTATTTCGTGGGTTCCGACAAACTGCGTTTTCGCAACCCGGTCACCCCGGGTGACCAGTTGATCCTGGAAGCCAAGTTCATCAGTTGCAAACGCCAGATCTGGAAGTTTGAATGCCAGGCCTCGGTAGATGGCAAGCCGGTGTGCTCTGCCGAGATCATCTGTGCGGAACGCAAACTATGAGTTTGATTGACCCTCGCGCAATCATCGATCCGTCGGCCGTACTGGCCGCCGACGTTGAGGTCGGCCCTTGGTCGATCGTCGGCGCAGGTGTGGAAATCGGCGAGGGGACTGTCATCGGGCCGCACGTGATCCTCAAGGGTCCCACCCGAATTGGCAAACACAATCGTATCTACCAGTTTTCCTCGGTAGGCGAAGACACCCCGGACATGAAGTACAAGGGTGAAGAAACACGCCTGGTCATCGGTGACCACAACATCATTCGTGAAGGCGTCACCATTCACCGCGGCACCGTGCAGGATCGCGCCGAAACCACCTTGGGTGATCACAATCTGGTCATGGCCTATGCGCACATCGGCCATGACAGCGTGATCGGCAACCATTGTATTCTGGTCAACAACACTGCGTTGGCAGGCCATGTGCACGTTGATGACTGGGCGATCCTCTCCGGTTTTACCCTGGTGCATCAATACTGCCACATCGGCGCCCACAGCTTTTCCGGCATGGGCACCGCCATCGGCAAGGATGTCCCGGCGTTCGTGACGGTGTTCGGCAACCCTGCCGAAGCCCGTAGCATGAAC
Organism: Pseudomonas sp. CFSAN084952; assembly: GCF_009648855.1. Classification (NCBI taxonomy): domain Bacteria; kingdom Pseudomonadati; phylum Pseudomonadota; class Gammaproteobacteria; order Pseudomonadales; family Pseudomonadaceae; genus Pseudomonas; species Pseudomonas sp. CFSAN084952. Next base: position 675,645 of record NZ_CP045767.1, read on the forward strand.
TTCGAGGGCATGCGTCGTCGCGGTTTCAGCGAAGACGCCATCCACGCCCTGCGCCGTGCCTACAAGACGGTTTACCGCCAAGGGTTGACCGTGGAACAGGCCTTGGCCGAGTTGGCCGAGCCTGCCACGCAGTTCTCGGAAGTCGCGGTGTTCCGTGACTCCATCCAGACCTCGACTCGCGGCATCACTCGCTGATCATGGCCACTCTGCGTATTGCGCTCGTGGCCGGTGAAGCTTCCGGCGATATCCTGGGTGCCGGCTTGATGCGGGCGCTCAAGGCCCAACATCCGGCGGTGGAATTTATCGGGGTCGGTGGCCCGTTGATGCAGGCCGAAGGCCTGACCTCCTACTTCCCCATGGAGCGCCTGTCGGTCATGGGGCTGGTGGAAGTCTTGGGGCGCCTGCGTGAGCTGCTGGCTCGCCGCAAGCTGTTGATCAAGACACTGATCGAAGAACAGCCTGACGTCTTTATCGGCATCGATGCGCCGGATTTCACGCTCAATATCGAACTCAAGTTGCGCCAGGCCGGGATCAAGACCGTGCACTACGTCAGCCCATCCGTGTGGGCGTGGCGCCAGAAGCGTGTGTTGAAAATCCGCGAAGGTTGCGACCTGATGCTGACCTTGCTGCCATTCGAAGCCCGGTTCTACGAAGAGAAGGGCGTGCCGGTGCGGTTTGTCGGCCACACCCTGGCTGACGCCATTCCCTTGCAAGCTGATCGTGCGGCTGCGCGTGCCGAGCTGGGCTTGCGCGATGGCCCCTTGGTTGCGTTGATGCCAGGGAGCCGTGGCGGCGAGGTAGGACGTTTGGGAGCGCTGTTTTTTGATGCCGCCGAACGTCTCCAGGCGCAAAAGCCGGGGATCCGCTTTGTACTGCCCTGTGCCAGCCCACAACGCCGTGCCCAGATCGAAACCCTGCTGGAAGGTCGCAGCCTGCCGTTGACGCTGCTCGATGGCCAGTCCCACCTGGCCCTGGCAGCCTGCGATGCGGTGTTGATCGCCTCGGGCACTGCCACGCTTGAGGCCTTGCTGTACAAGCGGCCGATGGTCGTGGCCTATCGCCTGGCGCCACTGACCTTCTGGATCCTCAAGCGCATGGTCAAGAGCCCTTACATTTCCTTGCCCAACCTGCTGGCCCAGCGCCTGCTGGTCCCGGAGTTGTTGCAGGACGATGCAACGCCCGAAGCGCTTGCGCAAACCCTACTACCCTTGATTGACGGCGGCGAAGAGCAGACCCGTGGTTTCGACGATATTCACCGCACGTTACGCCGTGATGCCTCGAACCAGGCGGCCGACGCCGTGTTGACCTTGATCGGCCATAAACAGGAAGCCTTATGACCATGCAAATGGGCCTGGATTTCAGCCTCGTTGCCCAGGCCCACGAACTGGTGGCGGGTGTTGACGAAGTCGGGCGCGGTCCGCTCTGTGGCGCAGTGGTTACGGCGGCGGTGATCCTTGATCCGAACCGCCCGATCCTGGGGCTCAACGATTCGAAGAAGCTCACCGAAGCCCGTCGCGAAAAACTCTATGACGAAATCTGTGAAAAAGCCCTGAGCTGGCATATCGCCCGGGCTGAAGTCGAAGAAATCGACGAGCTGAATATCCTGCACGCCACCATGCTGGCGATGCAGCGTGCTGTGGAAGGGCTGCACATCACCCCGAAAATGGCGATGATCGACGGTAACCGCTGCCCTAAACTGACAATGCCGTCCGAAGCGGTGGTCAAGGGCGATAGCAAGGTTCCGGCCATTGCGGCTGCCTCGATCCTGGCCAAGGTCAGCCGCGACCGTGAAATGGCCGCGTTCGAATTGATCTATCCCGGCTACGGCATTGGTGGCCATAAAGGCTACCCGACCCCCGTTCATCTGGAAGCTCTGGCTCGGCTCGGCCCCACCCCGATCCATCGCCGCTCGTTTGCCCCGGTGCGCCAGGCTTATGAGGCCCGTGAAAGCCTGATCGAGGTTTAGCAGCAAGGCTGATGTTTTTACCCAGGCCCGGTACAATCCGGGCCTTGTTGTTTTCATGTATCAAGACAGGATCACTATGCCGGCTTCATTCGTTCATCTACGCCTGCACACTGAGTACTCCCTGGTCGACGGCCTGGTACGGATCAAACCGCTGGTCAAAACCCTGGTGGGCATGAACATGCCTGCGGTCGCGGTTACCGACCAGAACAACATGTGTTCCCTGGTCAAGTTCTACAAGAACGCCATGGGCGCCGGCATCAAGCCGATCTGCGGCGCCGACCTCTGGCTGTCCAACAAAGACCCGGATAACCCCCTGAGCCGCATCAGCCTGCTGGCGATGAACGGCGTGGGTTATCGCAACCTCACCGAACTGATCTCCCGTGGCTTTATCGATGGCCAGCGTAACGGCTCGATCATCATCGAGCGCGAGTGGGTGGCCGAAGCCAGCGAAGGCCTGATCATGCTCTCGGCGGCCAAAGAGGGCGAAATCGGTATCGCGCTGCTGGGCGGCAACCCTCAGGAAGCCGAAGTGCTGGCGCGTGAGTGGATGCAGGTGTTCCCAGGCCGGTTCTACCTGGAAGTCCAGCGCACCAACCGTCCCAACGATGAAGAACATCTGCACGCTGCCGTCGCCCTGGCCGATAAGCTGGGTGCGCCGCTGGTGGCGACCAACGATGTGCGCTTTATCAAGAAAGAAGACTTCGAAGCCCACGAAACCCGTGTGTGCATCGGTGAAGGCCGGGCCCTGGATGACCCGCGCCGCTCGAAGAACTACAGCGAAGAGCAGTACCTCAAAAGCGCCGAGGAAATGGCGGAGCTGTTCAGCGACTTGCCCGAGGCCCTGGAAAACTCCGTCGAGATCGCCAAGCGCTGCAACATCGAAGTAAAGCTGGGCAAGCACTTTTTGCCCAACTTCCCGATTCCCGATGGCATGACCATCGACGAATACTTTCGCAAAGTGTCGTTCGATGGCCTGGAGGAACGCCTCAGCGTCCTGCTGCCCAAGGACACCACCGAGGACTACGAAGCCAAGCGCCAGGTGTATGTCGATCGGTTGAATTTCGAGCTGGATATCATCATCCAGATGGGGTTCCCCGGCTACTTCCTGATCGTAATGGACTTTATCCAGTGGGCGAAAAACAACGGCGTGCCGGTAGGTCCGGGCCGGGGGTCAGGTGCTGGCTCGCTGGTGGCCTACGTACAGAAGATCACCGACCTTGACCCGCTTGAATATGACCTGCTGTTCGAACGGTTCCTGAACCCGGAACGGGTATCCATGCCCGACTTCGACGTCGACTTCTGCATGGATGGTCGTGACCGCGTCATTGAATACGTGGCCGAGAAATACGGCCGCAACGCAGTAAGTCAGATCATCACCTTCGGTTCTATGGCCGCCAAAGCGGTAATTCGCGACGTGGCGCGGGTGCAGGGCAAGTCCTACGGTTTGGCCGACCGCCTGTCGAAGATGATCCCGTTCGAAGTCGGCATGACCCTGGAAAAAGCCTACGAGCAGGAAGAAATCCTGCGCGACTTCATCAAGGTCGATGAAGAAGCCGCCGAAATCTGGGACATGGCGCGCAAGCTCGAAGGCGTGGTGCGTAACGTCGGTAAACACGCTGGTGGCGTGGTTATTGCGCCGACCAAGCTCACCGACTTTTCGCCGATCTATTGCGATGAAGAAGGCGACGGCCTGGTCACCCAGTTCGACAAGGACGACGTGGAGGCCGCCGGCCTGGTGAAGTTCGACTTCCTCGGCCTGCGGACCCTGACGATCATCGACTGGGCACTCAAGACCATCAACCGCGACCGTGCCAAGGTCGGCGAAGAACCGCTGGATATCGCGTTTATCCCGCTGGACGACAAACCGACCTATAGCCTGCTGCAAAAAGCCGAAACCACGGCGGTGTTCCAGCTTGAATCCCGGGGCATGAAGGAGCTGATCAAAAAGCTCAAGCCCGACTGCCTGGAAGACTTGATCGCACTGGTGGCCCTGTTCCGTCCGGGCCCGCTGCAATCGGGCATGGTGGATGACTTCATCAACCGTAAACACGGCCGCGCCGAGCTGGCTTACCCGCATTCCGACTATCAGTATGAAGGCCTCAAGCCCGTACTGGCGCCGACCTACGGCATCATCCTGTACCAGGAACAGGTGATGCAGATCGCCCAGGTGATGGCCGGCTACACCCTCGGCGGTGCGGACATGCTGCGTCGCGCCATGGGTAAGAAAAAGCCCGAGGAAATGGCCAAGCAGCGCGGCGGTTTCATTGAAGGTTGCGCCACCAACAACATCGATGCCGACCTGGCCGGTAACATCTTCGACCTGGTAGAAAAATTCGCCGGTTATGGCTTCAACAAATCCCACTCCGCCGCCTATGGCCTGGTGTCGTACCAGACCGCCTGGTTGAAAGCCCACTACCCGGCACCGTTCATGGCGGCGGTACTCTCGGCGGATATGCACAACACCGACAAGGTCGTGACCTTGATCGAGGAAGTGCGCACCATGAAGCTGCGCCTCGACGCGCCGGACGTGAACGCTTCGGAGTTCAAGTTCACGGTGAACGACGAAGGCCGCATCATCTATGGCCTCGGCGCGATCAAAGGCGTGGGCGAAGGTCCGGTGGAGGCCATTACCGAAGCGCGTCAGGACGGGCCGTTCAAGGACCTGTTCGATTTCTGCGCGCGGGTGGATCTCAAGCGCATCAACAAACGTACCCTCGATGGCCTGATCCGCAGCGGCGCACTCGACCGTCTTGGCCCGTATTTTCATGATGAGCCCAAGGCTTACCAGGCCAATATCGATCGTAACCGGGCGGTGCTGCTGACCGCCATGGAAGAGGCGATCAAGGCCGCCGAGCAGACCGCTCGTACCCATGACAGCGGCCACGCCGACCTGTTTGGCGGGCTGTTCGTCGAAGAGGATGCGGATGTCTACGCGAATCACCGCAAGGCCAAGGAGCTGACTCTGAAGGAACGCCTCAAGGGTGAAAAAGACACCTTGGGCCTGTACCTCACCGGTCACCCGATTGACGAGTACGAAGGCGAAATCCGCCGTTTTGCCCGTCAGCGCATCATCGACCTCAAACCGGCGCGGGATACCCAGACCGTCGCCGGTATGATCATCGCCCTGCGGGTGATGAAAAATAAGAAGGGCGACAAGATGGGCTTCATCACCCTCGATGACCGCTCGGGCCGCATCGAAGCGTCATTGTTTGCCGACGCGTTTCACTCCGCCCAATCGCTGTTGCAGACCGACGCCATGGTGGTGGTGGAAGGGGAGGTCAGCAATGATGACTTCTCCGGTGGCCTGCGCCTGCGCATCAAGCGCGTGATGAGCATGGAAGACGCCCGCACCAACCTGGCCGAAAGCCTGCGCCTGAAGGTCAAAACCGAAGCGCTTAAAGGCGATCAGCTACGCTGGTTGGGTGACCTGCTAAAACGCCATCGTGGCGCATGCCCGGTGACCATGGAGTACACCGGCAGCGATGCCAAGGCCATGTTGCAGTTTGGTGAGACGTGGCGAATTGATCCCGCTGATGGCTTGATTCAAGCTTTGCGTGACCAGTTCGGGCGAGACAACGTCTTCCTCCAATACCGTTGACGGTCAGATAGATCTGATCTCGACTAAACATTTAATCTCGACCTAAACGCGCCTCTCCCTTAAGGTAGGGCGCGAATAGACAACCGGCTGGCCAGGCACCCCTTGGCCGTCGACCCAAGACGGACGCTTATGAACCCGAATTTTCTTGATTTCGAACAGCCGATCGCTGACCTGCAAGCCAAGATCGAAGAGCTGCGCCTGGTCGGCAATGACAATTCGCTGAACATCGGTGATGAAATCGCTCGCCTGCAAGACAAGAGCAGCACGCTCACCGAAGACATCTTCGGCAAGCTGACCAGCTGGCAGATCGCGCGCCTGGCTCGCCACCCGCGCCGTCCCTACACCCTGGACTACATCGAACACATCTTCACCGAGTTCGACGAGTTGCACGGCGACCGTCACTTCTCCGACGACGCGGCCATTGTGGGCGGTATCGCTCGCCTGGACGATCAGCCGGTTATGGTGATCGGTCATCAGAAAGGCCGTGAAGTGCGCGAGAAAGTACGCCGCAACTTCGGCATGCCGCGCCCGGAAGGCTATCGCAAGGCGTGCCGCCTGATGGAAATGGCCGAGCGCTTCAAGATGCCGATCCTGACCTTCATCGACACGCCGGGTGCCTACCCGGGTATCGACGCCGAAGAGCGCAACCAGAGCGAAGCGATTGCCTGGAACCTGCGCGTCATGGCGCGCCTGAAAACCCCGATCATTGCCACCGTGATCGGTGAAGGTGGTTCCGGCGGTGCCCTGGCCATTGGTGTCTGCGACCAATTGAACATGTTGCAGTACTCGACCTACGCGGTGATCTCGCCGGAAGGTTGTGCCTCGATCCTGTGGAAAACCGCCGAAAAGGCGCCGGACGCTGCCGAAGCCATGGGCATCACCGCCGATCGCCTCAAAGGCCTGGGTATCGTGGACAAGGTCATCGCCGAGCCACTGGGCGGCGCTCACCGTGATCCGGCTGCCGCTGCTGCGACCATCCGTGCCGAGTTGGGGTCGCAACTGGCGATGCTCAAGAAGCTGGATAACGAAGCGCTGCTGGCTCGTCGTTATGAGCGCCTGATGAGCTACGGCCTCTAAGCCGACGCTGTACCCAATGTAGTAGCCGGCTTGTGTGGGAGCTGGCTTGCCTGCGATAGCATCACCTTGGTATCACTGATACACCGAGGTGCCTGCATCGCGGGCAAGCCCGGCTCCCACATTTGCTTTGTGTATGCTGACGAACGTATTCAAGCTTTGCGGCGGTGACGTGTGATGAAACCAACCCTGCCGGCCACACTCCTGCACACCCTGGCCCCCTGGCGCAACGCCCCGGCCTGGCATATCGCGTTCTCCGGCGGTCTCGACTCCACCGTCCTGCTGCACCTCCTGGTCTCACTGGCCAACATCGAAAATCTGCCTCCTGTCAGCGCCGTCCATGTCCACCATGGCCTGCAAGCTGCTGCCGAGGCGTGGCCTGCTCATTGCCAATCGGTCTGCGACAGCCTGGGCGTACCCTTGCGCGTCATGCGCGTGCAGGTGAGGCCCGGCGCGAGCATTGAACGTGCGGCGCGCGATGCGCGCTACCAAGCGTTCATGCAAATCATGGGGGCAGGGGAGGTGCTTTTCACTGGCCAGCATCGCGACGATCAAGCCGAAACCCTGCTGTTTCGCCTGCTGCGTGGCGCCGGTGTGCGAGGGTTGGCGGCTATGCCTGAGCATCGCCCGTTGGCCCAAGGCCGCTTGGTGCGGCCGTTGCTGGCGTGCACCCGTAGCGAGCTGGAAGCCTACGCCCATCAGCATCAGTTGCAGTGGATCGAAGACCCCTCCAACGTTGATTCCCGGTTTTCCCGCAATTACTTGCGTCACCGTGTACTCCCTGCCGTGACGGAGCGCTGGCCCCAGGCCATCACCCACCTGGCTCGCACGGCTGAACACATGGCTGAGGCTCAGGGGCTGCTCGACGAATTGGCGCTGATGGACCTGCAGCGCGCCGATCAGCCTTCTGCGTTTCCCTGGTTGCCTCTGCAGTCCCTGGCGCTTGAACCATTGCGTGAATTGTCCGATGCCCGCCAGCGTAACGCCCTGCGGCATTGGCTCATGCCACTGACCCGTTTACCCGACAGCGATCACTGGGCCGGTTGGCATGCCCTGCGCGATGCCAAGCGTGACGCACAGCCTCTGTGGCGCCTGGCCGACGGCCAAATGCAGCGTAGCGGTGAACGCATCTGGTGGTTGCCCACAACATGGTCGGAGTTTTCCGACGCATCGGAGAGCTGGCCCGATCCGCAAAATCCACTAGAGTTATCGGGTAATGGCCAACTGAGATTTATCGGCAAGGCTCCCGAAGGCCCGCTGCAGGTGCGTTATCGCCAGGGTGGCGAAATCATCGACGTACCGGGCCGAGGCCGGCGCGATCTCAAGCGTCTGCTGAATGAAAGCGGCATGCCGGGCTTCGTCCGTGGCAGATTGCCGCTGGTCTATCGGGGCGAGCAATTGCTGGCTGTGCCAAGCGTTGCGGGGGCATGGGCCCGGTCGATGGGTGAGGTGCAATTGGATTGGTTGCCACAGACCTGCGATCAAGGTTTGAGCTGATAGCGCCTTTCCGGTAGACTACGCTCCCTTCTTGATACAACTTCTGTGGATTCGCCTGAATCGCAGTCGTTGCCGATTACCAAGCAGTCTTTGCTGGGCGATTCCAAAAAATGTGTAGCGATCAACGTACCGGTGTTTCATTGCTGGTCTGTCACAACGCGGCGGTTTTTTTGAAAGGTGCACTGTGATTAATGCAGGTGATCGGGGGCTTCGGCCTTCCTTCGCTTTCCCCGGCGGCTCGGACCGCTTTAACGCAGACTTCTAGGGTTTTTCATGACGCGCTACATATTCGTCACGGGCGGTGTTGTTTCTTCATTGGGGAAAGGCATTGCCTCCGCTTCATTGGCGGCCATCCTGGAGGCGCGGGGACTTAAGGTCACCATGCTCAAGCTGGACCCGTACATCAACGTCGACCCGGGCACCATGAGCCCGTTCCAGCACGGTGAAGTGTTCGTCACCCACGACGGCGCCGAGACCGACCTGGACCTGGGCCACTACGAGCGGTTCATCCGCACGACCATGACCCAGAACAACAACTTCACCACCGGCCGTGTCTACGAGCACGTGTTGCGCAAAGAGCGCCGTGGTGACTACCTGGGTGCAACCATCCAGGTGATCCCGCACATCACCGACGAAATCAAGCGCCGCATCATCAAGGGTGCAGGCGATGCCGACGTGGCCATGGTCGAGATCGGTGGCACCGTGGGTGACATCGAGTCCCAACCGTTCCTCGAGGCCATCCGCCAGTTGCGTTTCGAAGTCGGCGCCAAGCGCGCGATGCTGATGCACCTGACATTGGTGCCGTACATCGCCACTGCCGGCGAAACCAAAACCAAGCCTACCCAGCACTCGGTCAAGGAACTGCGTTCCATCGGCCTGCAGCCGGATGTGCTGGTATGCCGCTCCGATCACCCGATCGATATTTCCTCGCGCCGCAAGATTGCGCAGTTCACCAACGTTGAAGAACGTGCGGTGATTGCCCTGGAAGACGCCGACACCATCTACAAGATCCCGGGCATCCTGCATTCGCAAGGCCTGGATGATTTTGTGGTCGAGCGTTTCGGCTTGCAGTGCGGGGGTGCAGACCTGTCCGAGTGGGAAGCGGTTGTCGACGCCAAGCTCAACCCAGAGCATGAAGTCACCATCGCCATGGTCGGCAAATACATGGAACTGCTGGACGCGTACAAGTCGCTGATCGAAGCAATGAGCCACGCCGGTATCAGCAACCGTACCAAGGTCAACCTGCGCTACATCGACTCCGAAGACATCGAGAACCAGGGCACCGCGCTGCTCGAAGGTGTTGACGCTATCCTCGTTCCCGGCGGTTTCGGCCTGCGTGGTGTGGAAGGCAAGATCACTGCCGTGCAGTACGCCCGTGAAAACAAGGTGCCGTACCTGGGTATCTGCCTGGGCATGCAAGTGGCCGTTATCGAGTTCGCCCGTAACGTGCTGGGCTGGAAAGACGCCAACTCCACCGAGTTCGATCACAGCAGCGGCCATCCGGTCGTGGGTCTGATCACCGAGTGGGAAGACGCCACTGGCGCCGTTGAAACCCGTACCGAAACGTCCGACCTGGGCGGCACCATGCGCCTGGGTGCACAGGATTGCCTGCTGGAAGCTGGCTCGCTGGTACACGACTGCTACGGCAAGGACGTGATCGTCGAGCGTCACCGCCACCGCTATGAAGTGAACAACAACCTGCTGCCGCAGATCAAAGAAGCTGGCCTGAAAATCTCCGGCCGCTCCGGTGATGGCAAGCTGGTTGAAGTGGTCGAGGCACCGGATCATCCGTGGTTCGTGGCGTGTCAGTTCCACCCGGAGTTCACCTCGACGCCGCGCGACGGTCACCCGTTGTTCAGTGGTTTCGTCAAAGCAGCACTGACGCAACATCAGAAGAAGGCGTAAACCTGATGGCCCAGAAGATCATTCGCGTAGGCGACATCGAGATTGCCAACGACAAGCCCATGGTGCTGTTCGGCGGCATGAACGTGCTGGAAAGCCGTGACATGGCGATGCAGGTGTGTGAGGAGTACGTGCGGGTCACCCAGAAACTGGGTATCCCTTACGTCTTCAAGGCCAGCTTCGACAAGGCCAACCGTTCGTCCGTGACCTCCTATCGCGGCCCGGGCCTTGAAGAAGGCATGCGGATCTTCCAGGACATCAAGCAAGCCTTCGGCGTGCCGATCATCACCGACGTCCACGAGCCTGATCAGGCTGCCGTGGTCGCCGAGGTGTGCGACATCATCCAGTTGCCGGCCTTCCTGTCGCGCCAGACCGACCTCGTGGTCGCCATGGCCAAGACCGGCGCTGTGATCAACATCAAGAAAGCCCAATTCCTCGCTCCTCAGGAGATGAAACACATCCTGAGCAAATGCGTGGAAGCGGGTAACGACCAGTTGATCCTCTGCGAGCGGGGTTCGAGCTTCGGCTACAACAACCTCGTGGTGGACATGCTCGGTTTCGGCATCATGAAACAGTTCGAATACCCCGTGTTCTTCGACGTGACCCACGCGCTGCAAATGCCCGGTGGTCGTTCGGACTCCGCTGGCGGGCGACGTGCCCAGGTGACGGACCTGGCCAAGGCGGGCATGAGCCAGTCCCTGGCGGGCCTGTTCCTTGAAGCTCACCCGGACCCGGACAACGCCAAATGTGATGGCCCATGCGCCCTGCGCCTGGACAAGCTGGAGCCATTCCTGGCCCAACTCAAGCAGTTGGACGAGCTGGTCAAGAGTTTTCCGACGGTAGAGACCGCGTAACTGGCATTTCTCCGGTAGAATTTCCCACGCTTTACGCTCAGGCCCCCGGGCCTGAGCCTTGTCGTCTGCAAGCCTGCCCCGTTGTTCCACCCTTGCGGTCGGTCAAAAGATTTCCTTCAGCTGCGTCGTTTTCGTCAACTTTGGAGTGTTTACAACAATGGCAAAAATCGTCGACATCAAAGGTCGTGAAGTTCTCGACTCCCGTGGCAACCCCACCGTCGAAGCCGACGTGCTTCTCGATAACGGCATCATCGGCAGCGCCTGCGCGCCGTCCGGTGCTTCCACCGGTTCGCGCGAGGCGCTGGAACTGCGTGATGGCGACAAGAGCCGTTACCTGGGCAAGGGTGTACTCAAGGCTGTAGCCAACATCAACGGTCCGATTCGTGACCTGTTGCTGGGCAAGGACCCGCTGGACCAGAAAGCCCTGGACCACGCGATGATCAAGCTCGACGGCACTGAAAACAAAGGCAGCCTCGGCGCCAACGCCATTCTCGCGGTGTCCCTGGCAGCTGCCAAGGCGGCTGCGCAGGACCAGGACCTGCCGTTGTACGCACACATTGCCAATCTGAATGGCACCCCGGGCGTCTACTCGATGCCGGTGCCGATGATGAACATCATCAACGGTGGCGAGCACGCAGATAACAACGTCGACATCCAGGAATTCATGGTACAGCCGGTTGGCGCCAAGTCCTTCTCCGAAGGCCTGCGCATGGGTACCGAGATTTTCCATCACCTCAAGGCTGTACTGAAGGCTCGTGGCCTGAGCACTGCCGTGGGTGACGAAGGCGGTTTCGCGCCGAACCTGGCCTCCAACGAAGACGCACTGAAAGTCATCTCCGAAGCCGTGGCCAACGCTGGCTACAAGCTGGGCACCGACGTGACCCTGGCCCTGGACTGCGCCGCCAGCGAATTCTATGAAGACGGCAAGTACAACCTGTCCGGCGAAGGCCAGGTGTTCAACTCCGAAGGCTTCGCTGAATACCTCAAAGGCCTGACCCAGCGCTACCCGATCATCTCGATCGAAGACGGCCTGGACGAGTCCGACTGGGATGGCTGGAAAATCCTCACCGACAAGATCGGCGAAAAAATCCAGCTGGTGGGTGACGACCTGTTCGTGACCAACACCAAGATCCTGAAAGAAGGCATCGACAAGAAGATCGCCAACTCGATCCTGATCAAGTTCAACCAGATCGGCACCCTGACCGAAACCCTGGAAGCCATCCAGATGGCCAAGGCCGCGGGCTACACCGCCGTGATCTCCCATCGCTCCGGCGAAACCGAAGATTCCACCATTGCCGACCTGGCCGTGGGTACTTCGGCGGGCCAGATCAAGACCGGTTCCCTGTGCCGTTCCGATCGCGTGTCCAAGTACAACCAATTGCTGCGCATCGAAGAGCAATTGGCAGGTAAAGCCAAGTACAACGGTCGCGGCGAGTTTCGCGGCTAAGCAGTAAATGGTAAAAAGTCGGCGGATTGCGTCAGAAATCTCACGAAAATGTGAATTTCGGCGCTAATCTGCTGACTGACAAGCGCAAGCCTGGTTTTTCCAGGCTTTGTGCTATCAGTTGCTGCAAAAGGTTTGCATGACTGTCTTTTTTCACTGGATACCCGGATTTCGATGCGCAGTCCCAATTGGTTGTTCCTCGTCTTACTCTTGTTGCTGGCTGGCCTGCAGTACCGCCTATGGGTCGGTAATGGCAGCTTTGCGCAGGTGGAAGAGCTGACCCAGCAAATTGCCGACCAGCGTGCCGAAAACGAACGCCTGCTGGAGCGCAACCGTGTCCTGGACGCTGAAGTGCTTGAGCTGAAAAAAGGCACGGAGACCGTTGAAGAGCGGGCTCGTCATGAGTTGGGCATGGTCAAGGAGGGCGAGACCCTCTACCAGTTGGCCCAATGAGCCACGATTTACCGGCCTTCTGGGCCGTGATCCCTGCCGCGGGCGTCGGTGCCCGTATGGCCGCAGACCGTCCCAAGCAGTACCTGCAACTGGGCGGGCGCACTATTCTCGAACACAGCCTCGGCTGTTTTCTCGACCACCCACGCCTCAAGGGCCTGGTGGTCAGTCTTGCAATTGACGATCCTTATTGGCCCACCTTGGCATGCGCCACTGACCCGCGTATCCAGCGTGCCGACGGGGGCTCGGAACGTTCCGGCTCGGTGCTCAATGCGCTGCTGCAACTCAACGCCCTGGGCGCCAGTGATGACGACTGGGTGTTGGTGCACGACGCTGCGCGGCCTAACCTGAGCCGTGATGACCTCGACAAATTGTTGGCGGAACTGGCTGACGATCCGGTAGGCGGCCTGCTGGCGGTGCCGGCGCGCGACACCCTCAAGCGTGTCGACAAGCATGGCCGTGTGGTGGATACCGTTGATCGCAGCCTGATCTGGCAGGCTTACACGCCGCAGATGTTCCGCCTGGGCGCCTTGCATCGCGCCTTGGCCGACAGCCTGGTGGCCGATGCGGTGATCACCGATGAAGCGTCGGCCATGGAATGGTCCGGGCAGGCGCCGCGCCTGATCGAAGGGCGTTCGGACAATATCAAGGTGACTCGGCCGGAAGACCTGGAGTGGTTGAAGTTGCGCTGGGCTAACCGGCGGTAACCTGTCAGGCCGGGTCTGCTTCATCGCAGGCAAGCCAGCTCCCACATTTGATCGCTGCCACATCAAACAACACGTCCAACTGTGGGAGCCGGGCTTGCCCGCGATGAGGCCGGTGCAGACCACCTCAATTCAATGCTTGTACTCCGGCCTCTGCGCCAACCCCACCTTCAAAAAGTCCACCAGCTTCCTCACCTTCGGCGACAAATGCCGCTGCTGCGGATACAACGCCCACACCGCAGTATTTGGCGGTTGATGAGCCTCCAGCAACGACACCAACGCCCCGCTGTGCAGATGCTCCAGCACGTAGTAATCCGGCAACTGGCACAAGCCCATGCCTTGTAACGCCGCATCCAGCACCGCTTGCCCGCTGTTGCAGCGCCAATTGCCTTGCACGCGCTGGGAAAATTCCCGCCCATCCTGGGCCATTTGCCAGATATCCGAGCTGCCAATCAGGCAGTTATGCCGGCTCAACTCCGACAAACTGTGTGGCCGACCGTACCGTTCGAGGTAGGAGGGCGACGCGCACAGGTACATGCGTCGAGGTGCCAGGCGGCTGGCAACCATGCGCGAGTCTTGCAGGCGTCCCAGGCGGATGGCCAGGTCGAGGCCTTCATGCACCAGGTCCAGCGAGCGGTTGGTCAACTCGATGTCCACGCGCAGTTGCGGATAGTGCGCCATGAATCGTGTCACCAGCGGCACGATAAAGCGTTCGCCATAGGCCACGGCGCAGGTCATGCGCAACATGCCCTTGGGTTCGCTGGTCAGGTCGCCCACCGCCCGCAACGCTTCCTCGCGACCGTCCTGCAGGCGTTGGCAGTGCTGCAGGAAGGTCTGACCGGCTTCGGTCAAAGTCACCTTGCGCGTACTGCGGTACAGCAATCGGGTTTGCAGGCGTTCTTCAAGGCGCGCCACTTGCCGGCTGACATGGGATGAAGACACCCCCAACCGTTCGGCCGCCGCCGTGAACTGGCTGCATTCGGCCACCGCGACAAACTCGTCAATGCCTTCCCAGCGGTTCTCCAGCATGGTGATTGTCCCTGTACAGCAATAATGTTTTGCTTTAGCCCGAATTATTCATCAATAAGTGATGATTTACACTCACCGTCTCAGTTTTTAACCCGATGGAGAAACCCGGATGATCAAGTCCCGTGCCGCCGTAGCCTTCGAGGCCAAGAAGCCCCTTGAGATTGTTGAAGTGGATGTCGCCATGCCCAAGGCTGGCGAGGTGCTGCTGCGGGTGGTCGCGTCCGGCGTGTGCCACACCGATGCCTACACCTTGTCGGGGGCTGACCCGGAAGGCATCTTCCCGTCGATCCTCGGCCATGAAGGCGGCGCAGTGGTGGAAGCCATCGGCGAGGGCGTAACTTCGGTGGCTGTGGGCGATCACGTGATCCCGCTGTATACCCCGGAATGCGGCAAGTGCAAGTTCTGTCTGAGTGGCAAGACCAACCTGTGCCAGGCCATTCGCGCCACGCAGGGCAAGGGCTTGATGCCGGATGGCACCACGCGTTTCTCCTACAAGGGCCAGCCGATTTTCCACTACATGGGCACCTCGACGTTCTCCGAGTACACCGTGCTGCCGGAAATCTCCGTGGCCAAGATTCCTAAAGAAGCGCCGTTGGAAAAAGTCTGCCTGCTCGGTTGTGGTGTCACCACCGGCATCGGTGCGGTGATCAACACCGCCAAGGTCAAGCCGGGCGACACCGTGGCCGTCTTCGGCCTGGGCGGTATTGGCCTGTCGGCGATTATCGGTGCAGTCAAGGCCAAGGCCGGTCGCATCATTGCTATTGATATCAACCCGGCCAAGTTCGAAATCGCCAAGCAACTGGGTGCCACCGATTGCATCAACCCGAAAGACTACGACCGCCCAATCCAGGACGTGATTGTCGACCTGACTGACGGCGGCGTGGACTTCTCTTTCGAGTGCATCGGCAATGTGCAACTGATGCGTGCGGCCCTTGAGTGCTGCCACAAAGGCTGGGGCGAGTCAGTGATCATCGGCGTGGCCGGTGCTGGCCAGGAAATTGCCACTCGCCCATTCCAGCTGGTCACCGGTCGCGTCTGGCGTGGTTCGGCGTTTGGTGGCGTGCGCGGTCGTACCGAATTGCCAAGCTACGTGGAAATGGCTCAGTCCGGTGAAATTCCGCTGGATACCTTCATCACCCACACCATGGGCCTGGAAGATATCAACAAAGCGTTTGACCTGATGCATGAAGGCAAGAGCATTCGTACCGTCATTCACTTCTGAGGTCGGCCATGAGTCTGGAAAACCTGTCATGCCAGAAGAGCTTCGGCGGCTGGCATAAACGCTACAAGCATCATTCCGATGTGCTCGGTTGCGACATGACCTTTGCCGTCTACCTGCCACCGCAAGCGGAGCAGGGCGGCAAGCTGCCGGTGTTGTATTGGCTGTCCGGTTTGACCTGTACTGACGAAAACTTCATGCAGAAGGCCGGCGCCCAGCGCATGGCCGCCGAGTTGGGCTTGATTATCGTCGCGCCGGACACCAGC
Organism: Pseudomonas sp. CFSAN084952; assembly: GCF_009648855.1. Taxonomy (NCBI): domain Bacteria; kingdom Pseudomonadati; phylum Pseudomonadota; class Gammaproteobacteria; order Pseudomonadales; family Pseudomonadaceae; genus Pseudomonas; species Pseudomonas sp. CFSAN084952. The sequence continues at coordinate 691,648 of NZ_CP045767.1, forward strand.
CCCCGTGGCCCCGGCGTGCCGGGCGACCCGGACAATGCCTGGGACTTCGGCCTCGGCGCCGGCTTCTACCTCAATGCCACCCAGGAACCCTGGGCCAAGCACTATCGGATGCATGACTACGTGGTGCAGGAATTGCCGGCACTGGTGGAGGTGCATTTCCCTGCGTCGGATAAACGCGGCATCAGCGGCCACTCCATGGGCGGTCACGGTGCGCTGGTCTGTGCGCTGCGCAACCCTAGACGTTACCTGTCGGTGTCGGCATTTTCGCCGATCAACAATCCGATGGACTGTCCGTGGGGCCAGAAGGCCTTTTCCCGTTATTTGGGGGAAGAGCGCTCGAAGTGGCGTGAATGGGATGCCTGCGTGCTGATCAGCGAAGCCTCGGAAAAGTTGCCGCTGTTAGTGGACCAGGGCGATCGCGACGATTTCCTCGCCGTTCAGCTCAAGCCCGAAGCCCTGCTGCAAGCAGCCAAGGCAGCCAACCATCCGCTGGAACTGCGCCTGCAGCCTGGCTACGACCACAGCTACTTCTTCATCGCCAGCTTCATCGAAGACCATTTGCGGCATCATGGTCGTGCTTTGCTCGGTTAATCTGAGGCAAAAGTAGGTAGAATCACGCCCTGAATTAAATCGGGGCGTTTTTTTATGCGTATTGGCCACGGCTACGATGTGCACCGTTTCGCTGAAGGCGATTTCATCACCCTGGGCGGCGTGCGTATTGCACACCACCATGGGTTGCTGGCTCATTCTGACGGCGACGTGGTCTTGCACGCCTTGAGCGATGCCTTGCTCGGCGCGGCTGCATTGGGCGATATCGGCAAGCACTTCCCGGACACCGATCCCACCTTCAAGGGCGCGGACAGCCGTGTGTTGCTGCGCCATGTGGTCGGCCTGATCCATGCCAAGGGCTGGAAGGTTGGCAACGTCGATAACACCATCGTCGCCCAGGCGCCGAAAATGGCCCCCCATATCGAAGCGATGCGCACTGCGATCGCCGCAGACCTGCAAATTGAATTGGATCAAGTCAACGTGAAAGCCACCACCACCGAAAAGCTCGGGTTTACCGGTCGTGAAGAGGGCATCGCGGTGCACTCCGTCGCCTTGTTGCTGCGCGCATGAACGACCTGCAACTGCTGGGCCCGAGGGCCTATGGCGAGGCCCTGGGCAGCGCGGTACTCAAGGCCACAGCCGAAGACTTCCAGGTTGATGAGGTGCTGGACATCCCGCTGACCGGCGACGGCGAGCACCTGTGGCTGTGGGTGGAAAAGCGCGGCTTGAACACTGAGGAAGCGGCACGGCGTATCGCCAAGGCTGCTGGGGTGCCATTGCGCACCGTCAGCTATGCCGGGCTCAAGGACCGTCAGGCCCTGACCCGCCAGTGGTTCAGCGTGCAATTGCCCGGCAAGGCCGACCCGGACATGAGCGGCGCAGAAAACGACACCCTCAAGATCCTGAAAACCGCCCGTCACAAACGCAAGTTGCAGCGTGGGGCTCATTCGGCCAACGGCTTCACCTTGCGCCTGACCCAACTGGTCGGCGACACCGCTGCCATCGACGCACGTCTGCAGTTGATTGCCCGGCACGGCATCCCCAATTATTTCGGCTCCCAGCGTTTTGGCCACAACGGCGGCAACGTGGTGGATGCTCGCGAGTGGGCCGCCCGCAAGGCCCTGCCCGAGCAGCGCAACGTGCGCTCGCGCTTGCTGTCCACCGCTCGCAGTTACCTGTTCAACCAAGTGTTGGCGGCTCGTGTCGCCGACGGTTCATGGCAGCGAGCCCAAGTTGGCGATCTGCTGGCGTTTACCGACAGTCGCAGTTTTTTTCCGGCCGGGGAAGCTGAGTGCAGTGACCCGCGCCTGGCGATCCTGGACCTGCATCCCACCGGCCCACAGTGGGGCGAGGGCGATTCGCCGGCGAAAGGTCTTACATACGAGCTGGAACAATCTGTCGCCGCTGGCGAAGCTGACCTACGTGATTGGCTGGTGAAGGCGGGAATGAGCCAGGAACGTCGCATTCTGCGACTGCCCATTGGCGGGTTGACGTGGCATTATCCCGGGCCTGACATTCTGCAATTGGAATTCGTCCTGCCGGCCGGATGCTTCGCCACTGTCTTGGTGCGCGAGCTTGTTGATCTGGTGCCGGTGGGGCAGACGGACAGCCCATGCGTATTCTGATATCAAACGATGACGGTGCCACCGCACCCGGTCTTGCCGCGCTCCATGCTGCGCTGCAGGATTACGCCGAGTGCGTGGTGGTTGCCCCCGACCAGGACAAGAGCGGCGCCAGCAGTTCGCTGACGCTCGACCGTCCGCTGCACCCGCGGGTCCTGGCCAATGGCTTTATCAGCGTTAACGGCACCCCCACCGACTGCGTGCACCTGGCGATCAACAGTCTGCTGGAGCACCAGCCAGACCTGGTGGTCTCGGGGATCAACCTGGGCGCCAACCTGGGTGATGACGTGCTGTATTCCGGTACCGTGGCGGCCGCCCTTGAAGGGCGCTTCCTGGGCCGCACCGGCTTTGCCTTTTCCTTTGCCTCGCGGCAATTGGATAATCTGGCGACGGCGGCGTATTACGCGCGCAAGCTGGTGGAGGCCCATGGCTCCCTGGACCTGCCGCCGCGTACGGTGCTCAACGTCAATATCCCCAACTTGCCCCTCGACCATATTCGCGGTATCCAACTCACGCGCCTGGGCCATCGCGCCCGTGCTGCGGCGCCCTTGAAGGTGGTCGACCCACGCGGCAAGGAAGGATACTGGATCGCCGCGGCCGGTGACGCCGAAGATGGCGGCGAGGGCACGGACTTTCATGCGGTGATGCAAGGCTATGTCTCCGTTACCCCGTTGCTGTTTGATCGCACCTTCAGTGATGCCTTCAGTGGCCTTGATGGCTGGCTGGAGGGACTGCGTTGATGGCTCGTGAACAAGACGACTTGTTGCGCCGCGGCATCGGGATGACCTCCCAGCGCACCCGGGAGCGGTTGATCCAGCGTCTGTATGAAGAAGGCTTGTCCAACGCACAGGTGCTGGAAGTAATCCGACGCACGCCGCGGCATCTGTTTGTTGATGAGGCACTGGCGCATCGCGCCTATGAAGACACAGCGTTGCCCATCGGCCACAACCAGACCATCTCTCAGCCCTATATGGTTGCGCGTATGAGCGAGCTATTGCTGGCGGCGGGGCCGTTGGACAAGGTGCTGGAGATTGGTACCGGCTCTGGCTATCAGACGGCCGTGCTGTCGCAATTGGTAGAGCGGGTGTTTTCGGTCGAGCGCATCAAGGTGCTACAGGACCGGGCCAAAGAGCGTCTGGTGGAGCTGAACCTGCGCAACGTGGTATTCCGCTGGGGCGATGGCTGGGAGGGCTGGCCGGCGCTGGCGCCCTACAACGGTATCATCGTCACCGCCGTGGCCACCGATGTGCCGCAAGCCTTGCTGGATCAATTGGCACCTGGCGGGCGGCTGGTCATCCCGGTGGGCTCCGGCGAAGTGCAACAGTTGATGCTTATTATCCGTGAGGACGAAGGTTTTTCCCGGCATGTACTCGGTGCCGTGCGTTTCGTCCCCTTGCTCAACGGCCCGCTGGCCTGATCATTTATTCGCGGGCAGTGAATTCTGTAAGCGGGGATGTGTCTTACGGCGGGGTCTATTGAATCAACATGCCTGGCAGCCACGATTAAACATGGTGAATTTTTCCTTTCAGTCAGGTGCCAGTAAAAAGCCAATGCCCAGTTATACTTGCGTCATATTTCAAGCCTGATACAGGCGTTAACGTTCAGCCACCACAAAGGGAGCGGCGGGTGAGTCTCACAGGTCCTGCGCAGCGAATGAGTAAAACAAGCTTTCAGCGACTGGTGCTTGGCCTTGTCTTGAGTTCCTTATTGGCAGCCTGCTCGAGCACGCCATCCGGCGGTGCGCGGGTCGTTGACCGTACCAACGCAACCCCCCAGAGACCTACGGTCACCACTGGCCAATACGTGGTGCGCAAAGGCGACACCCTGTTCTCGATTGCCTTTCGTTATGGCTGGGACTACAAGGCGCTGGCCGCCCGTAACAACATTCCTGTGCCGTATACGATCCATCCGGGGCAGACCATTCGTTTCGATGGTCGCTCAGGTTCTGCACCTACGGCAGTTGTGACAAAGTCGGGATCTTCGCCATCGTCCTCGAGCAAGACCACCATCATTACCCGGCCTGCAGGCAGCGCCGCGCCTACGGTTGCGAGCAAGCCGGCACCCGCGCCGTTGCCACCCGCCGGGCCTGCGCCGACCGGTTGGGGATGGCCTTCAAACGGAGTGTTGATTGGAAAATTCTCTTCAAACGGTAGTTTGAATAAAGGCATTGATATCGCCGGGGATTTGGGACAGCCTGTTTTAGCTGCGTCTGATGGGACAGTGGTGTACGCCGGGAGTGGTTTGCGGGGCTACGGCGAGCTGGTCATCATCAAACACAGCGATACCTACGTCAGTGCCTACGGTCATAACCGCAGGTTGTTGGTTCGGGAGGGGCAGCAGGTCAAGGTCGGACAGACGATTGCCGAAATGGGGTCAACGGGCACAGACCGGGTGAAACTGCACTTTGAGATTCGCCGCCAAGGGAAGCCTGTAGATCCGCTGCAATTCCTGCCCCGTCGTTGATGTGTTGCACAGCCTGTTCCCTCACGTAGAAGGAACAGGCTCCAGCGTTGCCAAGGATAGAGGCGTCGCTTGAGCTTGAGGTCGAACTCACCAAAGGACTATAACAATGGCTCTCAGTAAAGAAGTGCCGGAGTTTGACATCGACGATGAGGTTCTCCTTATGGAGGCCGGTATCGATTTGGAAACGATGTCAGATAATGAAGGGGTATCACCACCTTCAGTTCGCACCAAATCCAAGAATGCTGCCGCGTTGAAGCAGCACAAGTACGTTGACTATACGCGGGCGCTCGACGCGACCCAGCTGTACCTCAATGAAATCGGCTTTTCCCCTCTGTTGACCCCCGAAGAAGAAGTCCATTTTGCGCGTCTGTCGCAAAAGGGCGATGCGGCTGGGCGTAAGCGCATGATTGAAAGCAACCTGCGCCTGGTGGTGAAAATCGCCCGACGCTACGTCAATCGTGGGCTGTCCCTGTTGGACCTGATCGAGGAGGGCAACCTGGGCTTGATCCGGGCTGTGGAGAAATTCGACCCTGAGCGGGGCTTCCGTTTCTCCACCTATGCCACCTGGTGGATTCGCCAGACCATCGAACGGGCGATCATGAATCAGACCCGCACGATCCGGTTGCCGATCCATGTGGTCAAGGAGCTCAACGTCTACCTGCGGGCGGCGCGTGAGCTGACGCAAAAACTCGATCATGAACCTTCGCCTGAAGAGATCGCCAACCTGCTGGAAAAACCGGTAGGGGAGGTCAAGCGCATGCTCGGCCTTAACGAGCGTGTCTCTTCGGTCGATGTCTCGCTGGGGCCGGACTCGGATAAGACCCTGCTGGACACCCTGACCGATGATCGTCCGACGGACCCTTGCGAGCTGTTGCAGGACGATGATCTTTCCCAAAGTATTGACCAGTGGCTCTCAGAGCTCACGGACAAGCAGCGTGAAGTGGTGATTCGCCGCTTCGGCCTGCGCGGTCATGAGAGCAGCACCCTGGAGGATGTAGGTCTGGAGATTGGTCTGACCCGTGAGCGGGTGCGGCAGATCCAGGTAGAGGGCCTCAAGCGCTTGCGCGAGATCCTGGAGAAGAATGGCTTGTCGAGTGAGTCGTTGTTCCAATAACGATTGGTAGGGCAGCGATGACAAAACGCCCGATGCATGTGAATGCATCGGGCGTTTTGCTGTGCCCTGATCGTTCCCACGCAGAGCGCGGGAACGATCAGGCATAAAAAAACCCCGCTTTTAAGGGCGGGGTTTTTTCGACTAAGTCAGTACAAGTTAGATAACTTGAACTTCTTCAGCTTGCATGCCTTTCTGACCGCGGGTAGCGATGAAAGAAACCTGTTGGCCTTCTTTCAGGCTTTTGAAGCCGTCGGATTGGATAGCTTTGAAGTGAACGAACAGGTCGTCACCGGATTGTGGAGTGATGAAGCCGAAGCCTTTTTCATCGTTGAACCACTTAACGGTACCAGTTTGGCGATTAGACATGGTGTATCTCCTTGGACAAAGTTAACTGCGACTCAGGAAAAGCCCTGGCCGAGACTGAGTGCAAAGAGCAGGAAAAATTCTTGGAGATGGTTGGATCGAAATTCAACATATCGTGTAGAGATTCTCAGTGACACAAGCAGCACAGTGGCGCCACCTTAACCCTTTTTCCGGAACGTGCCAATGGTATTTCCGAAGGTTTCTCTATTTTCGTGACTGGCGGTGGTATTTACAGTCATTGGCGCCTGCCGTCCGGGTCCCGGCCACGCTCGCTATGGCTTATAACTGGCCGTGCATTGATCAAGAAAACCCGTACGGCCTTTGAACCCCAACGCCGGCCCCGGTAAGATGGCCCACAGATTTTTTTCGCCTCGCTATTCAGGACACCGCCATGAGCATCAAATCGGACAAGTGGATTCGCCGCATGGCGCAGGAACACGGCATGATCGAGCCGTTCGTCGAACGTCAGATTCGTGGCGAAGGCGACGAGCGCGTGATTTCGTACGGTGTTTCCAGCTATGGCTACGACGTGCGTTGCGCCGATGAATTCAAGGTGTTCACCAACATCAATTCGGCGATCGTCGATCCAAAGAACTTCGACGAAAAGAGCTTCGTCGACGTCAAGAGCGACGTGTGCATCATCCCGCCCAACTCTTTCGCCCTGGCGCGCACCGTGGAATTCTTCCGTATTCCGCGCGACGTGTTGACCATCTGCCTGGGTAAAAGCACCTATGCCCGCTGCGGCATTATCGTCAACGTCACACCGCTCGAGCCGGAGTGGGAAGGCCACGTGACCCTGGAATTCTCCAACACTACCACCTTGCCGGCGAAAATCTACGCCAACGAAGGCGTGGCACAGATGCTGTTCCTGCAGTCCGATGAGGCTTGTGAAGTGTCTTACAAGGACCGTGCGGGCAAGTATCAGGGCCAACGCGGCGTCACTCTCCCACGCGCTTGATCGAAAGCGCCTTCGGGTAAAGGGAATTTGTCTGCAGAAAGTGACTCTATCTAGGTGTACTGCTTCGGCGCGTGTGAAACGCGCCGGGCCATACTTGAGGAGTACCTTATGAAGATCGACCCGCGAATCAGCGCAGAACTCGCCCGGCTTGAACCCAACCAGATTGGTGTTCTGGCCTGGTCCTTGATGGCCAACCCCGCGCACGCGGGGGGCATCCCTGGTCAACCCGAACCTGATTACCCACAGCCTACCGAACCGGGTGAGCCGACCTTACCGGACGAGCCGCCACCCGCGCCCGTTGCCTGATCCCTGAGCAGGCCTTATCGATCATTGAATCGGCCAGACCTGGTGATCGCCGATCACATAGATTCGGCGGTCTGGGGCCTGCTCCACGGCATAGCCCCCTGTAAACGCGCCAAAGGCTGGCAGCAGGCTTACCCGCCCGCCGACCTGGAAGCACGGCAGGCGTAGCCGTTGGCGCCCTTTACCGCGCAGGTGGTACACAGGATGCACATGCCCCGCCAGTACATGATGGCTGGCATGGGCGTCGGGCTCATGTTGCAAGGCGAAAGGGCCCATCAGCAGAGGCTCCGCGACCACGTCGATGCGCAAGTCCAGTGGTGGGTCGCCGGCACGTTTGTCGTGATTGCCGCGAATCAAGATCAAGGCCAGTGTGCGATTGCGCTCACGCCAGGCCCGGATTGCGTTCAGGGTGCCGCTGGCGTGAGAGCCGGGGCCGTGCAGGAAATCGCCGAGAAAGATCAACTGTTCGCAGGGTAGGGCCGATAACAGCCTGTCCAGGCCTTCCAGGTTGGCCGTAGTAGTGCCCTGTGGCACCGGCTGCCCCAGGCTGCGATAGGCCGACGCCTTGCCAAAATGCGCGTCGGCGATCAGCAAACATTTACGCGCGGGCCAGTACACAGCTTTCTGCGGCAATAGCCATAGCTCTTCACCTTCCAGTGTCAGTGGGTAATGCATCAGCCTTGCCCTTTGTCGGCGACTTTTTCCAGGTCCTTGACCATCCGCGCGATGCGCTCCGAGAGTTTTTCCGAGCTCATGCTTTCGCGCATCCGTTCTACCAGCAGCGGAAAGGCCAGGGGCGTGGGCCGCTGGATCCTGTGCAGGTCCAGCTTCAGCGTCGACAGATGATTCAGCGTCTGTTCCAGCCGGCGAATATCCAGCTCGTCCCGCAGAACTTCTTCTCCTGCCTGGGCCAGCAGCAGATTTTGTGGGTCATATTGCTTGAACACTTCAAAGAACAAACCACTGGAAGCCTGCACTTGTCGCGTGCTTTTTGGCGCGCCGGGATACCCGGCAAATACCAGCCCGGCGATTCGCGCAATCTCGCGAAAGCGGCGCAGGGCCAGTTCGCCGGCATTGAGGCTGGCGACCACATCCGCCAGCAGGCCTTGGGGGCTCAGCAACCTTGTATTCAACAACTGGGGCCACTGCACCTCGGTGGCGCTCAAGAGCTCCAGGCCATAATCATTCACCGCAATCGAAAAGGTCAGCGGCTGCTGCTGGCTGACCCGCCATGCCAGCAAACTGGCTAGGCCCAGGTGTACCTGGCGGCCAGCGAATGGGTACAGAAACAGGTGCCAGCCCTCTCGCGACCGCAGGGTTTCAGCCAGCAAATGCTCGCGGGTCGGCAGCCCGGACCAGCGCAGTTGGGTATGCAGCAACGGTTGCACCGCCTTCATCTCTGGGCCGTCGAAGTGCCCATGCGCGGCGGCATCAAAACGCTCGACCACCGCCTGGGCCAGTTCGTTGGAAAGGGGCATGCGCCCGCCATTCCAGCGTGGCACGGCGGCTTTTTTCGCGTTGCTGCGGCGTACGTAAGCGGTCATGTTTTCCACGCGCACCAATTCCAGCAACCGCCCCGCGAACAAAAACCCATCCCCCGGCTTGAGCCTTGCAATAAAGCCTTCCTCGACACTGCCCAGGTTCTTGCCGCCGCCGCCTTTGCTCCAGAACTTGAGCTGGATGCTGGCGTCACTGACGATGGTGCCCACGCTCATGCGGTGGCGGCGTGCCAGGCGGGCATCCGGAACGCGCCAGATGCCGTGCTCATCGGGCTCCACCCGGCGGTAATCCGGATAAGCGGTGAGTGACAGGCCACCATGGCGCACAAACCCCAGGGCCCAGGCCCAGTCCGCTTCGGTGAGGTCGCGATAGGCCCAGGCGCCGCGCACTTCGTCCAACAGTGCCGCCGGAGTAAACCCGCCACCCAAGGCCATGCTGACCAAGTGTTGGACCAGCACATCCAGCGGCTTGTACGGTGATTCCCGCGCTTCGATGCGCCGTTGGGCGATCGCATCCTGGGCGGCTGCGGCTTCCACCAGCTCCAGGCTGTGGGTGGGCACCAGCGTTACCCGTGAGGGCCGCCCTGGCGCGTGGCCGGAGCGCCCGGCGCGTTGCATCAGCCGCGCTACGCCCTTGGCGGAGCCGATTTGCAGCACCCGTTCCACCGGCAGGAAGTCAACGCCCAGGTCGAGGCTGGAAGTGCACACCACTGCCTTGAGCTGTCCATCTTTCAACGCTCGCTCCACCCAGTCCCGGGTCTCTCGCGATAACGAACCGTGGTGCAGGGCAATCAAGCCGGCCCAGTCCGGACGAGCGCCCAGAATCGCCTGGTACCAGATCTCGGATTGCGCGCGGGTGTTGGTAAATACCAGGCAACTGCTGCTGGCCTCTACCTCGGCGACCACTTGCGGCAACATCTTCAAGCCGATATGCCCGGCCCAGGGAAAGCGCTCGGTGACGGGCGGCAGCAAGGTGTCGACCTTCAGTGCCTTGGCCGTTTGCCCCTGTACATTGATGCCGCCGCCCTGTGGGACCAGTACTTCCAAGGCGTGGGCCTGATTACCCAGCGTCGCGGAAATACCCCACACCATCAACTCAGGATGCCAGCGCCGCAAGCGTGCCAGTGCCAGTTGCAACTGCACGCCACGCTTATTGCCGATCAGTTCGTGCCATTCATCCACGATGACCATGCGCAGGTGCGCCAGGCTGGTTTCACTGTCGGCACGGGCCAGCATCAGGGTCAGGCTTTCCGGGGTGGTGACCAGGGCGGTGGGCTGGCGGCGGGTCTGGCGTGCGCGTTCGCTGCTGCTGGTATCGCCGGTGCGCAGGCCCACGCTCCAGGGAATGTGCAGGGCCTCCAGCGGTGCTTGCAGGGCGCGTGCGGAGTCGGCGGCCAGGGCGCGCATCGGCGTGATCCACAGGACGGTCAGCGGCTGGGCAGGCGGTTTGCGCTTGCTTGTAGCGGGCGGGCGGGTAATGGCGAAACGGTTGAGTGCGGCAAACCACAAGGCATAGGTTTTACCCGCCCCCGTGCTGGCATGCAGTAACCCCGACTGGCCGGCCTTGACCGCGGCCCATACCTCTTTCTGAAAGGCGAATGGCTTCCAGCCTTGGGTGGCAAACCATTGCTTGGCGAAGTCGTGGGTTTTTGCCATGCGGCAGCGGACGCTCTGGAGGGGTTAGTTCAAAGACCCCTGAGGCAGCGCCGACGTTCAACTGCCTAATGCCATTCAGTCAAGCAGAAGCGCTGCCCTGTGGCGAGGGAGCTTGCTCCCGCTGGACTGCGTAGCAGTCTCCGTCTTTTTGAACAAAGAGCGGGGCCGCTTCGCGCCCTAGCGGGAGCAAGCTCCCTCGCCACAGCAAGCTCGCGCCTACTTCAAATTGCCACTCAGAAACTGCTGCAGGCGTTCGCTTTTCGGATTGCCCAGCACATCCTCCGGCAAGCCCTGCTCCTCCACCAGACCCTGGTGCAGGAACAGCACCTGGCTTGAAACCTTGCGCGCAAAGCTCATCTCGTGGGTCACCATGATCATGGTGCGGCCTTCCTCGGCCAGGCCCTGGATCACCTTTAACACTTCGCCCACCAACTCCGGGTCCAGCGCCGACGTGGGTTCATCGAACAGCATCACCTCCGGCTCCATGGCCAGGGCGCGGGCGATGGCGACACGCTGCTGCTGGCCGCCGGAGAGGAATGCCGGGTATTGATCAGCCACCCGCGCCGGCAGCCCGACTTTGTCCAGGTAGCGGCGGGCACGGTCTTCGGCGTCCTTCTTGCTGCAACCCAGCACGCGGCGGGGGGCCATGGTGATGTTTTCCAGCACGCTCATGTGGCTCCACAAGTTGAAGTGCTGGAACACCATCGCCAGCCGTGTGCGCAAGCGTTGCAGCTCGGCGTCGTCAGCCACCCTCATGCCCTGGCGATCGCTAACCATGCGGATCGCTTGGCCGTCCAGGGTCATGGCGCCATCGTTGGGGGTTTCCAAAAAGTTGATACAGCGCAGGAAGGTACTCTTGCCTGAGCCACTGGCGCCGATCAGGCTGATCACATCACCGGTCTTGGCCTTGAGCGACACACCTTTGAGCACTTGATTGTCGCCATAGCTTTTGTGCAGGCCTTCAACGGTCAGTTTGTACATGGGGCATGCATCCTCAAGGCGAAAGTAGATAACCGCTGCGGTAGGCCTGTGTGCCGGCGACATGGCAGATCACCATGCCGGCCGTGGCCATGCGGCGTAGCGAACGGGCGTAAAGCAGCCCGGCGTGCTGGCAGTGCACAGGCGTTACGCGGTCTGTAATGGGGTCGATGATGTCGGCGACCCATTGCCCGGCCTCCAGGTATTGGCCTGGCAGGGCGTTGAATACCAGCAAGCCACCCACCGCCGTGGTCACCGGCTCCACCGCCGCCAACGGCGTAGCCGGGTAGGCCAGGGCAGGCAAGGGGGCTGCATTGCCGCGAATGGCGCCGAAGTGGATCAAATAATCAATGATGGCCTGGCAGTCCAGCGCGGCGAGGCCGTGGTTGACATCGCCCTGGCCACGCAGCTCGACGGTCACCGACAAGCTGCCCATGGGGATCGGGTAGCGTTCGCCGAAGCGTTGCTGCAACTGCCACCACACCAGGGTGAGACACTCATCAAAAGACTGCCCGCCGGAATCGGTGGCCAACAGGTTGGCCTGCGAACCCAGGTAGCGCGCCAACGGTTCTACCTGTGGCCAGGCTTCGGGCGTGGTGTACAGGTGGGCCACGGCTTCGAAGTCGCAATGCAGGTCCAGCACCACGTCGGCATCACAGGCCAGGCGTTGCAGCACCAGGCGTTGGGAGTGCAACTGGGTCTGGGCGGTGTGCGCGGCCAGGGCGTGGGACAGTGCGCTGCGGATCAATTGGGCATTGCGCTGGGGATCATCGCCCAGCAGGTCTTCGACCTGGTTACCGACGTCTTCGCTGAGATCGACGAACAGGCGATTGAAGTTCTGCCCGCTTTCCAGTTCGTAGCGGCCCAAGGGGATATCCATCAATACCTGTTCCAGGCCCACCGGGTTGGCGACGGGCACCAGCACGATTTCGCTACGCAAGCGCCCGGCCGTTTCAAGTTCTGCCAGGCGCGCCTTCAGATGCCAGGCCACCAGCATGCCCGGCAATTCATCGGCATGCAGGGAGGACTGGATGTACACCTTGCCTTCGGGCTGCTGCGGGCCGAAGTGAAAACTGTGGATCTGCCGCGCCGTGCCGGGCACCGGCGCGATCAAGTCATGTAGCTGATGGTGCATGCAAACTCCTTAGTGGCTCGGCCCGAGAAAGGCCAGCCAACGGCGTTCCGCCAGGCGGAACAGGCCGACCAGGGCAAAGGTCACCGTCAGATAGATCAGTGCGGCAATGCCAAATGACTGGAAGGTCATGAAGGTGGCGGAGTTGGCATCCCGGGCCACTTTGAGGATATCCGGGATCGTCGCGGTAAAGGCCACGGTGGTCGAGTGCAGCATCAGGATCACCTCGTTGCTGTAGTAGGGCAACGAGCGTCGCAACGCAGAAGGCATGATCACGTAGGCGTACAGCTTCCAGCCGCTTAGGCCATAAGCCTTGGCCGCCTCGACTTCGCCGTGGGCCATGCTGCGGATCGCCCCGGCGAAAATCTCCGTGGTGTAGGCGCAAGTGTTGAGGGCGAAGGCGAGGAGGGTGCAGTTCATCGCATCGCGAAAGAACGCATCCAGCACCGGTTGTGCTCGTACAGCGGCAAGGCTGTAGATGCCGGTGTAGCAGATCAGCAGTTGGATATAGAGCGGCGTGCCACGAAACAGGTAGGTGTAGAACTGCACGGGCCAACGCACCAGGCGCTTGCGCGAAACGCGGGCGATGGACAGCGGGATCGACACCAGAAAGCCGATGACCAGTGAGGCGCTGAGCAGCCACAAGGTCATGGCCAGACCGGTGATGTGCTGGCCGTCGCTATAAAGAAAGGGGCGCCAGTATTCCTGCAATAGCTCGATCATCGCACGGCCTCCCGGGCGCCTGCGGAGTAGCGACGTTCAAGTCGGCGCAAGACAAAGTTGGACGCGCTGGTGATCAACAGGTAGATCAGCGCCGCCAGCACCAGGAAATAAAACAATTGATAGGTGCTCTTGCCAGCGTCCTGGGCGGCTTTTACCAAGTCTGCCAGGCCGATGATCGACACCAGTGCGGTGGCCTTGAGCATCACCATCCAGTTATTGCCGATGCCCGGCAGCGCAAAGCGCATCATCTGCGGGAAGGTCACATAGCGAAACCGCTGTCCGCGCTTGAGCCCGTAAGCGGTGGCGGCTTCGAGTTGGCCACGGGGCACGGCGAGGATCGCACCGCGAAAGGTTTCGGTGAAATACGCACCGTAGATAAAGCCCAGGGTGATCACCCCGGCGCTGAACGGGTCGATCTCGATGTATTCCCATTCCATAAAGTCGGTAAAGCCACTGAGCCAGGTTTGCAGGCTGTAGAAAATCAACAGCATCAGCACCAGGTCCGGTACCCCGCGAATCAGGGTGGTGTAGAGCTGGGCGGGGATACGCACAATGGCCAGGCTGGACAATTTGGCGCTGGCGCCGAGCAGGCCCAGCACTACGCTGACGGCCAGGGACAGCACCGACAACTTGATGGTCATCCAGGTGCCTTGCAGCAACAGCGGGCCGAAACCCTTCAGGCTGAATGCGCTCAGCCCGAGGGTTTGCAACAGATCTTCGAACATAAATCAGGACCTATGGCGATAAAAAAGCGCCCCACCCGAAGCAGGGCGCCCCAGGCATTATTTGCCGCTGTACAGGTTCAGATCGCCAAAGTGTTTCTTCTGGATAGTGGCGTAGGTGCCATCATCGTGTAACGCTTTGATACCTTTATCCAAAAGCGCCTTGAGTTCAGTGTTACCTTTTTTGATACCGATGGCGGTTTTTGACGGCAGCAGCGGGTCGTCGATAGCGGCGCTCACTTCATAGCCAGCACCGGCGGGCGACTTGAGAAAGCCCAGTTCGGCTTGCAGCATGTCCTGCACGGAAGCGTCGAGGCGCCCGGAGGTCAGGTCGGCGTACACCTGGTCCTGGTTGGCGTAAGCCTTGGTGGTCACCCCGGCTTTATCCAGTACGGCCTTGGCGTAGGCTTCCTGGATGGTGCCTTGCTCGTAGCCTACGGATTTGCCTTTGAGGGATTCTGGCGTCGAATACCCAGCGCCTTTCTTGAACACCAGCGAAGTCGGGCCGGAGAACAGCTCGGAAGAGAAGTCGATGGCCTTCTCGCGCACTGGAGTCACGGTCATCGACGAAATCACGCCATCGAACTTATTGGCTTTCAGGCCCGGGATCATGCCGTCGAAGTCACTTTCGACCCACTTGCACTTGACCTTCAGCTCCGCGCAGATCGCATTGCCCAGGTCGATATCGAAGCCCACCAGGCTACCGTCGGCGGCCTTGGATTCGAACGGTGCGTAGGAAGGGTCGACACCAAAACGCAATTCCTTGTATTCCTTGGCTGTAGCAACACCAGCAGCCATGCACAGAGCCAGTGCAGAAAGGGTCAGCAATGCTTTTTTCATTAGGTAATCCCTGGAAACCAAGATAAGCGCTTGTGGCGCGATTAGGACTGTTACTGAACGGTGTCAGACCCACCACAAGTAGCAATTTCTGCACCATAGTTCCGGATGGGCTTTTTAAACGGTGGGGTAAGGCAGTTCCAAGTGTAGGCGGTGCCCAAAAATGGGCATGGAATTTCCAGTGCACCATTCTGGAGCTGTCACTTATCAAGAAGGTGGGAGCTGGCTTGCCTGCGATAGCGGTGGGTCAGTTGTTACATGGGTGCTGACTCACCGCTATCGCAGGCAAGCCAGCTCCCACAAGGGGCTACATCAGGCTAGCAAGTCTTGTAGCGTGGCCAGGTTGTCCGCTTCCTCCACCGCCTTGTCCTGGCGCCAGCGCAGCATCCGCGGAAACCGCACCGCAATTCCGCTCTTGTGCCGCTTGGACAGAGCAATCCCTTCAAAACCCAGCTCAAACACCATGCTCGGCGTCACGCTGCTGACCGGGCCGAACTTCTCCACTGTGGTTTTGCGCACAATGGCGTCGACCTTGCGCATTTCCTCGTCGGTCAGCCCGGAATACGCCTTGGCGAACGGCACCAGAGTGCGCTCGCTGCCTGGCGGGCCGTCCCATACCGCGAAGGTGTAGTCGCTGTAGAGGCTGGCGCGCCGGCCATGGCCGCGCTGGGCGTAGATCAACACGGCGTCGACGCTGAAGGGGTCGACCTTCCACTTCCACCACAGGCCCATGTCCTTGGTGCGGCCCACGCCGTAGAGGCCGTTGCGATCCTTGAGCATCATGCCTTCCACGCCCAGGCTGCGAGAGGCTTCGCGCTGCTCGGCCAAGGCTGCCCAGGTCTTGCCTTCCAGCAAGGGCGAGGGCAATAACACCGGTTGGTTGCACGCAGCGATGACCTGTTCCAATTGGGTACGGCGTTCGGCTTGGGTGTGGTTGCGCCAGTCGTCGCCCTGATACTCCAGCAGGTCGTACGCGAGCACCGCCACTGGCGCATCCTCAAGGACTTTTTTACTCAAGGTTTTACGGCCAATGCGCTGTTGCAGCAGCGCGAAGGGTTGCACCGAGTCTTTCCACACCACGATTTCGCCATCAATCACCGTACCATCGGGCAGGCCACTGACCAGGCTGTGGAGTTCAGGGAAACGTTCAGTCAGCAACTCTTCCCCGCGAGACCAGACCCACAGGCGGCCCTCGCGCTTGACCAGTTGTGCGCGAATGCCATCAAACTTCCATTCCACCTGCCAATCGGCGGGTGAACCGAGCAGGGTGTCGAATTGCTCCACCGGTTGCGCCAGCCCGTGAGCCAGAAAAAACGGATAGGGTTGCCCGCCACGTTGCGCGTGCTCGTCGGATGATTCGGCGGCAATCAGCTTGAGGTAGCCTTCGGCTGTGGGACGGTTCGACAAATCGGTGTAGCCCACCAACCGCTGCGCCACGCGCTTGCTGTCGAGGTCGGCCATGGCAGCGAGGGCGCGGGTCACCAGCAGTTTGGATACGCCCACCCGAAAGCTGCCGGTGATCAACTTGATGCACACCATCAGGCTCGGTTGGTCCAGTTGCGCCCACAGCGCCGGCAGCCTGTCTGCAAGGTCCAAGGGTGGCAGACCGCGCAGGGGCAGCAGTTTTTCTTCCAGCCACACGGCCAGGCCGTCTTCGGATGTGTAGGTGGATTCTGGCAGGAGCAGTGAGATCGTCTCGGCCAGGTCACCTACGGACTGGTAGCTCTCTTCGAACAGCCAGGGTTCGATGCCGGCCGCTTCGGTGGCCATGTCCCGTAGCAGGCGCGTCGGCACCAGTTGCCGTGGCCTCCCGCCGCTGAGAAAGTACACCGCCCAGGCCGCATCGGCTGGCGGCGCCTGCAGGAAGTAGGCTTGCAGAGCCGCAAGCTTGGCATTGCTGGAAGTGGTGGCGTCGAGGTTGGCGTACAGCTCGGCGAAGGCTTTCATGCAGTAGCCTCTTCTTCGTCATCGCCGTATTCGGTGCTGAAGCCTTGGGCATCCAAGCCCTTTTCCCGCAGGTGACGCACCAACACACCGACCGAACCATGGGTGACCATTACCCGTTGTGCGCCGGTTTGTTCGATGGCCCACAACAAGCCGGGCCAATCGGCGTGGTCCGAGAGCACGAAGCCACGGTCCACACCGCGTCGCCGTCTGGTACCACGCAAGCGCATCCAGCCGCTGGCGAAGGCGTCGCTGTAGTCGCCAAAGCGGCGCATCCAGGTACTGCCTCCGGCGGAGGGCGGGGCGATGATCAAGGCTTGGCGCAGCAGTGGGTCGGTCTTTTTGAAGTCGCCGGCATACAGGGTCTCGGGGATGTAGATGCCCGCTTCGCGGTACACCCGGTTCAACGGCTCGACCGCGCCGTGGCTGAGGATCGGGCCGATGCTGGCGTCCAGCCCATGGAGAATGCGTTGGGCCTTGCCGAAGGAATAACAGAACAACACGCTGGCTTTGCCGCTGGCGATATTGGCCTTCCACCAGTCATTGATCCCGGCAAAAATCTGCGCCTGAGGCTGCCAGCGGTAAATCGGCAGCCCGAATGTGGATTCGGTGATAAAGGTGTGGCAACGCACCGGTTCGAAGGGTGCGCAGGTGCCATCGGGCTCGACCTTATAGTCGCCGGACGCCACCCAGACCTCGCCCTGGTATTCCAGGCGCACCTGGGCCGAGCCCAGAACATGCCCGGCTGGATGAAAACTCAAGGTCACGCCGTGATGCACCAACCGTTCGCCATAGGCCAGGGTTTGCAGGTTGATGTCCTGGCCCAGGCGCCAGCGCAGGATACCTTCGCCGGGGGCGGCGGCCAGGTAGTGTTGATTGCCGGTGCGGGCGTGATCGCCGTGGGCGTGGGTGATGACTGCACGTTCTACTGGGCGCCAGGGGTCGATGTAAAAATCACCGGCAGGGCAGTAGAGGCCTTCGGGGCGGGCGATGACAAGGTCCATGGGGGTGCCGGGGCGGTGGGCTTGTTAGTTATGAGGCGGGGCTGGGTGCAGAAGTTCTATCTGAATGCAGGTTGCAAAGGTGGGCTTGCCTTCGATGTTGGCCTAGAAGCCGACACCTATCTACCTGACACCTGACGATCCAACTGTGGGAGCTGGCTTGCCTGCGATGACGGCCTGACAGCCGAAGCTGTTATCCGTGTACATATCCATTTCTGCGGTAACGGCCACTTACGGTTCCGCTTTTACAGCGGGTCACTTTTGGAAAAGAGCTCCAAAAGTAACCAAAAGGGCTCTTGCCCCACCACTCGGCACCTCGCTTGGGCTCGGTGTGCCCGTAATCCGCCAGTGATTTGGGGGGCCGCCGCCACGCGCCATCCATGGCGCGGGGCGGCTAAACCGGCATCCCTGCCGGTTTACCCCCAAAATCCCTGTCGAATTCCGGCCAGCGTGGTTTGACGGGGCGCTTAAGATCAAAATCAAAAGCAGATCAAGAGCGACTCGCTTCGCATCGTGGTTACCGTCGGCTGCTATCGCAGCAAGCCACACAGCGTTATCCGGTTTCGTCAAGGAAGCCCGGTTACTTACCGGGCGTCAGGGTCAACCTTGTCTTGCCATACACCTTTTCAAAGTTCTGCGGCTGCATCGGAAAGCTCAGGTATTGCGCCTTCAACGACGGGTCGATGCCGCTGACATAGTTCGGGCTGGCCGGGTTGCCGGATTGGCCGATGCCGCCCTGGCCCATCATTGGTTCCGCCTGGCCGAAGTCGATGATCATGCGCAGCGCCGACACCTGGGTCGCGTTGAAGTCCTGGCCCCAGCTATAGGGCGCCGGGTTCAAGGTGTTGTGGTCGCCACCGCTGGCAAAGGGGCCGCGGAGGACCTGGCCGCTGGTGTTTTTCCATGTGGTGCTGTGCAGCTTGCCCCACTGCCAGGCCTTGTGATCGGCGCCCAGTTGGCTGTCGCCAGTAGTGATGGCGGCGGCCAGGGTGCGGGCCAGGATCGCGGGTTTGTCTTCTTTTTGCGGTGTACGCGTGTCATCCCAGAACGGGCTGTCTTCACGGCCCAGCAGATGGTCGGCGATGGCCGAGTAGGACAGGCTGGCGTTGCTGACGAAGGCTTTCCAACTGGCGCTGTTTTCCGGGCCGAGTTTGTCGAGGAAGATCTGCCGGGCGCTTTCCTGCAGGAACAATTCATAGATCGCCGCGTCAGCCGAGGTGGTCGCCAGCCGCCCATCGAAGGCCATCAGACGCTCCAGTGCTTCGCGGGCCTTGGCACGCTCCGCTGCCGGCAGGGCCTCGATGGCCTGCTTGAGGGGCTGGGCCATGCCGGGTGCCTGGAACATGCCCTTGAGCTTGGCGGCGAAGAGGGTGGTCTGGTCGTATTGCATGGCAATCAGGCTGCGGCTGTCATGCTTGCCGGCGTTGGCCAGTTGCGCCAGGCGCTCGTTGCGCTCCGGTGCATCCCAGGCGTTGGACAGTTGCATACCGTAGCCACGCGGCGCGGTGCGCTGGTTGGCGGTGCCGATCCAGCCTTGGGCCGGGTCCTGGTCGTACGGGTGCAGCATCGCGTCGGCGTAGCCGTCCCAGTCAAAGCGCGTGTCCCAGCCCGGCGATGGCAGCAGGCCTTCGCCTTCGCGGCGGTTGGGGAAGCGGCCGGTAACCTGCCAGCCGATGTTGCTGGCGTCGGCGAAGATCATGTTCAGGGCGATGGCGCGAATCTCGCGGGTAGCATCCGAGGCCTTGCCGGCGTTTTGTGCGCGGGACAGGTCGAAGAACGCATCCAGGCTCTTGTCGTCCTTGAAGTCGGCGGTTTGCAAAGCCAGGCCTAGACCGCTGGTGAGCGCCTGGCTGCTGTTGAGCAGGGCGCCGTGGCGGGTTTCGTACACCACTTCGCGAATCGAGCGCTGGCCCTTGATGAAGAAGGTTTCGTTGCGCACGCCGGCCGGCAGCCATTTGCCGTTGTTCTCGTAGTAAAGCGCGTTGCCCTGGCGTTTGACCTTCTCGAGGAACAGGTCCTGGGTGTCGCCCTTGACCGCGCTCATGCTCCACGCGACCTTGCCGTTGAAACCCGACAGCAGGGTCGGCAGGCCGGCAATCGAAGCACCGACAGCCTGGTATTTGGGCGCACGAATCTGCACGTAGTTCCACGGCGACGGTGCTTGTGGCTGCGCGGCGATGTCGTTGGCCAGCAGGCTCTTGCCGCTGCGGCTGCGTTGCGGGCCAATGGCCCAGTTGCTTGAGGTGGTGACGCCCAGGGCATTAAGGCTGCGCAATTGCTGGCCCACCGTCTCTAGCCCGGCGAGGCCGGTGATCTGGCTCAGGTTGACGCCTTTGAGTTTGTCGGCTTCGGCCAGCGGGACGGGTTCGTCCGGTGCGCTTGGGGTGAGCCAGGCGAGTTTGTCGACGCCGACCTTTTGCGCCAGCACCAGGGCCGAAAGCTCCTCCTGCAAGTTGCTCGACTGGCTGAAATTGAGCAGGCAGAACAGCAGCGCCGAATCTTCCGGCTTCCAGTACTCGGGCTTGTAGCCGCTCTGGGCCAGGTCCGTCGGCAACTTGTCGCGATAACGGAACAGGTAGGCGTTGACGCCTCGGGCATACACTTCAAAGAAGCGTTTGAGGCGCGGCGACGAGGCGTTGTACAACTCGCCAGCGCTTTTCTTGAGGTTGACCGCCCGCATGAAGCGGTCGACATCCAGCACTTGCGGGCCCGACATTTCCGCCAGACGGCCCTGGGCCAGCAGGCGCAGGGTGACCATCTGGGTGATGCGGTCGCTGGCGTGCACGTAACCGAGGCTGAACAGTGCGTCGTGGAAGGTGTTGCTTTCGATCAGCGGCATGCCTTGGGCATTGCGGCGCACCGACACATTCTTTGCCAGGCCCTTGATTGGCTGCACGCCAGCAACGGGCGGCAGGGTGTCCTGGGTGTTCTGGAGCTGGCAACCGGCCAGGCCCAAGGCACTGACCACTGCCGCGGCAACGCCGAACCGGGGAAGAAAATGTAAGAGGGCTGGCGAGGCCATGGCAAAGCTCCTGCGGGGGGTAGCGTCAGTAAAGGCGCTACGTTAGTGAGCGCGGCGAAACGACGCAAGCGGGAGTTTTGGGTTTAGCATTAGAACTTGAGTCAGGCGCAGACCTGTGTGGGAGCGGGCTTGCTCGCAAAAACAGTGTATCAGTCAGTGTCTGTATCAACTGACGGAACGCGTCCGCGAGCAAGCCCGCTGCCACATTTGATCGCCTGCAACCTTGGATCAAGGCTGGGGCGGGGGGCCGCCGGCATTTTGATCTTCAGTACGGTTTAAGCGCCGTGGCACTTCTTGAATTTTTTCTCGCTGCCGCACGGGCAAGGATCGTTGCGACCGACGTCCTTCAACGCATTGCGCACCGGCTCTTGATGAGCGTGGCCGCAGTTCGGGCCGTGGACATGGCCGTGGTCGTGATCATGGTGGTCGTGATCGTGGTTGCAGTCAGGACCATGGACATGAGGTTGCTGTGTCATCGATGTTGCTCCGGAATAAAATCGCCGGGGATTATCTCGCCATTGTGTGCCACCTGCACGTCATTACCGATGAATAATCCGGTTTTCAGTTCGCCTTCCAGGCGATAAGGCACGGGCTCGTCGGGATTTTTCAACATCTGCACCACCTCGCGCACCTGCGGCCAGAGGTTGGTGCGCACCGAGACCTTGAAGAATTTATGACTGCGTGGCGGTACGGTCAGCCACTCGTTGGACTCGCCTTCGGTCAATACCAGGTTGCCCAGGCTGACCTTGTAGACCAGGCCGCGCACGGTCAGGTCGGCGTCGTCGCGGTTGTCCACGCGAAAGTACAGCTTGAATTTCTGTTCCAGCAGCTTGGCCCGTACCACTTCGACCTTGACCAGGGAAACGTGGGGTGGCGGCGCGTCGTCTTCGAACCAGGACGCGCAGCCGGTCAGGCCCAGGGTCAACGCCAGTATCAAGCTATACATCCGAAGCATGGCGTTATCCCCGTCGAGTCATTAGAAGTAGCTGGAACAGCACTTCTTGAATTTCTGCCCACTGCCACACAAACAGGCATCGTTACGTCCGGCCTTCACTTCTACCGTAGGGTCGATGAAGTACCAGCGCCCTTCATTCTGTACGAAAGAAGACTGCTCGCGGTGACTATGTTCACCGGTAGCGTCATGCCAGCGCGCGGTAAAGGTGACAAAGGCGTGTTCCGGCTGGCCGCCGAACACCTCGGAGCTTTCAACCTCCAGCCCCAGCCAGGTGCTCTGGGCACTCCAGGCGGCAATGGCGTCGCGGTCCAGGCCGGCCTGTTGCGCAGGCAGCGTAGTGGCGACCAGGTAATCGACCAGGCCCAGCACATAGGCGCTGTAGCGCGAACGCATCAACGCGCTGGCACAGGGGGCCGGGTGACCGGCGTGATAATGGCCGCAGCAGGCATCCAGCAGATTGCCGCTGCCACACGGGCAAATGGATGTACTCATCGGGTTACCACCAATACTTTCCGAAGTTTTCCGGGTTGGCCCAGAAGCGGGCGTTGAGCCAGTCCGGCACCTGTTTATAGTCAAGCAGATCATAGGTAAACAGCGTGAGTACCTGATCATCGCGTTGGAAGCGTTCACCGGCTTGCAGGGCCAGGGAGAAAAAGTCGGTGTCCTTCCAGTCGCAGGCACTCAGGTCGACCAGCACCGCAATGCGGCTGGCGTTGAGGTTACGAATGCCACCGAGCAAGGTCAGGCCTTGGGGTTTGGGCAGGTGCTCCAGGCAGTCGACCACCAGCGCGAGGTCAAAACGCTGCACCGCGAGGTCTTCCGACAACGGCCCTGGCGCGGCATACAACACCTCGGTGTCCGGGTGCGCAGCTTTGAAGGCATCCAGCGCCGGAAATTGGCTGGCGCCCACTAACAACAGGCGTTTTGGCCTGTGAAGGTCCAGCAGGGCCGCCAAGGCGTGTTGGGGCGTACGGGCAGAAATTCCAGCGGTCATTGCAGATCCTCGCATCAAGACCGTAGAGACTAGCGCGGCTAGGCGCGTGGGCCTAGAGCGCGACGGTCGATACCCACCGAGGCAGAACTGAAGTTTTTTGATCCTTCACTGGCAAATCGCCGGTAGAAGTCGTTACTGTGCGCTCAAAGAAAAATTTGAAAACACTCAGGAGCCCCATGATGCGTAAGGTTTTTCTGCTGGCCCTGTTGGTCAGCCCCGTTGCCCTGGCCCAGAGCGTCAGTGTCGAAACCAATTCCTTGATGCGCCTGCCCAGCAGCACCAGCGTGTTGCAGCTTGAACGCCTGGACGTAGCGGACTACGGCACCTTGCTGATTCCGGCCACTATCAGCCAGGTCACGGTGGATGAGCTGCACTTGGGGCGCGACGCACGCATCACCATTGTGCCCGGCAATACCGCCTTGCAAATGCAAGTGCGCGAGGCGCAGTTGGAGCACGGTAGCCAGATCACCTCACGGGGCGCCCCCGGCACCCACGAAAAACCCGCCAAAGCTGGGCGTGACCTGACCTTGCGCATTAACTCGCTGACTGCCCAAGCGCTGTCGGTGGATGCCCGTGGCGGCGCTGGCGCCCAAGGATATGCGGGCCTGGACGGTGCCAACGGCGTGGACCCGGGTTGCACCTGGGGCTCAGCCGGGCGCGGCTTTAATGGCGATAACGGCGGCGATGGCCGGCCAGGGGCGGCGGGCGCCCAGGTACGCCTGGAGTTGCCGCAGGCGTTCCCGGCTGAACAGATCAAGGTCTGGGTCGATGGCGGGCCGGGCGGCCTGGCTGGGGTGGCGGGTAAACCCGGCAAGGGCGGGCAATCCAAGGGCTGCCTGGTGTACCGCGCGGACGGCGGCGAAAAGGGCCGGCCAGGGTTGGAAGGGCAACCGGGGCCGGCTGGGCCTGCGGGGTCTGTGACTATCCAGCGGCTCTGAGTCGCCTGGCCTGACGCTATTGCGGGCAAGCCCGGCTCCCACATTTGGAATGCATTCCAGTGTGGGAGCCGGGCTTGCCCGCGATAGCGGTGTAAGGCTCGCCTCAGAACATCGGCCGAGCCGAAGCCACCGCCACCACCACCAACCCCACGATCAAATTAATCCCCACCAACCTGCGAATCTGCCCCAGCGCAGCCGCGCCCGCCGGCCAATCCTCAGCCGCCACCGCGGCCTTCAGCTCCGGGAACTTCAACGCCTGGATGCGGATAAACAACGCCGTCATCACCAGATACAACCCCATCATCACCTGTACATAACGCGGCGCGGTCTCAAAACCACTGAAACGCAGTTGCAGCAAACCAATGCCGCTGATCGGCAAAAGCACCACCGCCACCCATACCCATACAAAAAAACGTTGAAACACATTTGCCCATAGCTTGAGCCGGGCAGGGCCCTCAAGCGCCGCCATGGCGGCGGGGCGCAGGATCATCCAGGCGAAAAACATGCCGCCGACCCAGATCAATGCGGCCAGTACATGCAGGGTATAAGCGAGGCTAAACGCGGTCATTGTGGTACTCCGTTCTGCGCGGGATTAATTAGCGGGGTATGATAGCGGCCGATCCGAACCACTGAAAATTTATCCAGCGTTTTTTGCGCCCGACTATCCATGATCAGCACTGAACTCAAAACCACGATCCAGGGCGCCTATTCGCGTTTTCTCGAAGCCAAGAGCTTGAAACCGCGCTACGGCCAACGCCTGATGATCGCCGAAGTGGCAAAAGTCCTCGGGGATATCGACACCGACGACGAAGGCCGCCGCGAGGGTGAGCCTGCGGTAGTGGCCGTCGAGGCCGGTACCGGTACCGGCAAGACCGTGGCCTACAGCCTGGCTGCGATCCCTACGGCCAAGGCTGCTGGCAAGCGCCTGGTGATCGCCACCGCTACCGTCGCGCTGCAAGAGCAGATCGTCTACAAAGACTTGCCCGACCTGATGCGCAACAGCGGCTTGAGCTTTACCTTCGCCCTGGCCAAGGGCCGTGGCCGCTACATGTGCCTGTCCAAGCTCGACGTATTGCTGCAGGAAGGCCACGCCCAAACCGCCACCGCCTCCTTGTTCGAAGAAGAAGGCTTCAAGATCGAGGTGGATGAGGCCAGCCAGAAGCTGTTTACCAGCATGATCGAGAAGCTGGCCGGCAACAAATGGGACGGCGACCGCGACAGCTGGCCCACTGCCCTAGAAGACTCCGACTGGGCGCGCCTGACCACCGACCATAGCCAATGCACCAACCGCCATTGCCCCAACTTCGGCCAGTGCGCGTTCTACAAGGCGCGCGAAGGCATGGGCAAAGTGGACGTCATCGTCACCAACCACGACATGGTATTGGCTGACCTCGCCCTGGGCGGCGGTGCGGTACTGCCCGACCCCCGCGACACCCTCTATGTGTTCGACGAAGGCCACCACCTGCCAGACAAGGCCATTGGCCATTTCGCCCACTACACCCGTTTGCGTTCCACGGCCGACTGGCTGGAAACCACTGCCAAGAATCTCACCAAGTTGCTGGCCCAGCACCCGTTACCCGGCGACCTGGGCAAGTTGATCGAGCAAGTGCCGGAGCTGGCGCGCGAGATCAAGACCCAGCAGCAATTCATGTTCAGCGCCTGCGAGCAGGTGGCGGACTTCAAGCCCGGTGAAGACGTCGAAGGCCGAGAGCGCCCGCGCCACCGTTTTGTCGGCGGGATGATTCCCGAGCACATGCGCGAAATGGGCATCGAGCTGAAGAAAGGCTTTTCACGCCTGACCGACCTGTTCACCCGCCTGACGGATTTGCTCAAGGAAGGCATGGATGGCGAGGTCAATATCGGCATCGCCAGCAACCAGGCCGAAGAGTGGTATCCCTTGTTCGGCAGTTTGCTGTCTCGTTCCCAAGGCAATTGGGAGCTGTGGACCGCCTTTACCGTCGAAGACCCGGAAGACAACCCGCCCATGGCCCGCTGGCTGACGTTGTCGGAAAGCGGTGCGTTGTTCGATATCGAGGTCAACGCCAGCCCGATCCTCGCCGCTGAAATGCTGCGCCGCAACCTGTGGAACGTCGCCTACGGCTGCCTGGTAACCTCGGCCACGCTGACGGCCCTGGGCACCTTTGACCGCTTCCGCATGCGCGCCGGCCTGCCGAAAAAAGCCGTCACCGCCGTGGTGCCCAGCCCGTTTCATCACGCTGACGCCGGCGTGCTGCGGGTGCCAGACCTCAAGGCCGACCCACGGGACGCGGCGGCGCACACGGCGGCGATCATTCGCGATTTGCCGTCTCTGGTGGAAGGCTCCCGCGGCACCCTGGTGCTGTTCTCGTCGCGCAAACAGATGCAGGACGTGTTCGACGGCCTCGACCGCGACTGGCGCAAGCAGGTGTTTATCCAGGGCAACCTGTCCAAGCAGGAAACCCTGAACAAGCACAAGGCGCGGGTCGACGGTGGGGATTCCAGCGTGTTGTTTGGCCTGGCCAGCTTTGCCGAAGGCGTGGACTTGCCCGGTGCCTACTGCGAACACGTGGTGATAGCCAAGATCCCATTCTCGGTGCCGGATGACCCGGTCGAGGCCGCACTGGCCGAATGGATCGAAGCCCGGGGCGGCAACCCGTTCATGGAAATTTCGGTGCCGGATGCTTCACTGAAGCTGGTGCAGGCCTGCGGGCGTCTGCTGCGTACCGAAGAAGACCGCGGCACCATCACCTTGCTCGACCGTCGCCTGGTTACCCAGCGCTATGGCAAGGCGATCCTCAATGCCTTGCCGCCGTTCAGGCGCGAAATTTCTTAAGCCACCGTGGGCGGATTCGCCCACTCTGTGGTCTATCTCATCACTATCATCAGGCCAGTCATCGGCCGTTTGGGAGAACCTTGTTCGTATGATCCGCACGCTGCCCGCTCTTTTTGCCCTGCTGTTCGCTGCGCCTTTGATGGCGGCGCCCGAGGGGCAACAAACGCTGTTCAACTTCGTCCGGCCTGCCGATGTGGTCAAGGTGGCGACCCAGGACGCCAGCCTGCCGCAATACAACGCCGAACAAACCCCCGAAGGCGAGGTGCTGCGCCGCATCACCTTCAACCCAGCGGCCGAGCCGAGCCTGGTGCTCAGCCCGCAGACGGGGACGTGGGATTGGTCGCAATCGAGCGCCATGAGCCTGCGTATCCAGAGCGCAATGAACTGGGCGCTGACCCTTTACGTCAAGGTGCAGAGCGCCGACGGCAAGACGCTCGTCAGCCGCATCGACCTGCCGGCCGGCCCGGCCCAGACGTTGCTCGTCCCGCTGCAAGCCAACGCTCCCCTGAGCCAGGGCATGAAGGCCGGCCCGCCGATGCCGATGACGGTGGATGGCCAACGGGTATTGCTGGCCGCCAGCGCCGGCGAAATCGACCGCAGCCAGGTGGTCTCGGTGACCCTGTCGATGCTCAAGCCCAATGCCGCCCAAAGTATCCTGCTGGAGCGCTTTGGCGTGCAGGACAGCGAGCCAGTATTGAAGGCTGCCTACACTGAACTAGTGGATGCCTATGGCCAATCCAACCGCGCGCGCTGGCCGGAGAAGGTCAGCAACGACGAGCAACTCAAGGCATCGGCCGCCAAAGAACAACAGCAGCTCAAGACCTGGCTGGCCGAGCGGGACAAGTCCTCCCTGGATCAATACGGTGGCTGGAAGAAGGGCCCGGCCTTCGACGCCAGCGGCTTTTTCCGCACCCAGAAGCGCGACGGCCGCTGGTACCTGGTGACGCCGGACGGGCATCCGTTCTACTCCCTGGGTGTGAACACCGTGGCGCCGGACAACAGCCAGACCTACGTGGCGGGGCGCGAGTGGATGTTCGCGGCGCTGCCCAAGGCCGGCGAACCCTTTGACAAGTACTACGGCAGCGACGACAGCCGCACCGGCAACGGCGCCGGCGAAGGTCGCGGCTTTGGCTCGGGGCGTTGGTACGATTTCTACGGCGCCAACCTGCAACGCACTTACGGCGGTGACGCGTTGGACCAGCCACGCTGGGTGACCCATACCCTCGATCGCCTGCAAGCCTGGGGCTTTAACACCGTCGGCAACTGGAGCGATCCGGACCTGGCCACTGCCGACCGCGTGCCGTACACCTTGCCGCTGTCGATTGTCGGTGACTATGCCAGCATCAGTACCGGCACCGACTGGTGGGGCGGTATGCCCGACCCGTTCGACCCGCGTTTTGCCATGGCCACCGAACGCGCCGTGGCCATCGCGGCCCGCGATCATCGTGACGACCCGTGGTTGATCGGTTTTTTTGCCGACAACGAATTGGCCTGGGCCGGCCCCGGCGAGGATGCAAAATCCCGTTACGCCCTGGCCTACGGCACCCTGCGCATGACCACCGACGTGCCGGCCAAGCGCGCCTTCCTCAAGCAACTGCGCGATAAATACCGCAATGAAGAGGGCCTTTCCAAAGCCTGGGGCATTCAACTGGCCGGTTGGGAGCTGATGGAAGATCCCGGCTTTGAGCCGCCGATGCCCAGCCCTGAACACCCGGAGATCGAAGCCGACTTCAAGTATTTCCAGAAGACCTTCGCCGATGCTTACTTCAAGACCATTTCCGACTCGTTGAAGTGGCACGCGCCCAACCAGCTGTTGCTGGGCGGCCGTTTTGCGGTGAGCACGCCGGAAGCGGTCGCTTCGTGCGCGCAGTATTGCGATGTGCTGAGCTTCAACATGTACACCTTGAAACCCCAGGACGGGTATGACTTCGCCGCCCTGCGTGCGCTGGACAAACCGGTACTGATCACCGAATTCAACTTTGGCTCTGCCGACCGTGGCCCGTTCTGGGGCGGCGTGACGCAACTGGCCCGCGAAGAAGACCGCGGCGCGGCGTACTCCACCTTCCTCAAACAGGCGGTGGCCGAGCCGTCGATTGTCGGGGTGCACTGGTTCCAGTACCTGGACCAGCCGGTCACCGGGCGTCTGCTGGATGGTGAAAACGGCCATTTCGGCCTGGTCGGCATCACCGATGTACCGTTCCAGGGTTTTGTCGAGACGGTGCGCAAGAGCAACCTGGCCGCGCTCGACCAACTGGGCCGTGAGGCGCAAAAAGCCAAGGCCACCCAAGCGACGCGTGAGAGTGACGCCGCCAAACCTGGGCGTGACGGCAAAGGCGCGGGGCAGGGCGCCGGGCACCCTGGCGGGCATGCTGGGAATGGGCATTGATTCATCGTTGACGGGTTCACAAAACCCACAATGGCTGAAAGAATGGCGACCACTTTTCATGGTGTTTTCCGAGGGGAATTAGGTGCAGATTCAGGGTCATTACGAGCTGCAGTTCGAAGCGGTGCGCGAAGCCTTCGCCGCCCTGTTCGATGATCCTCAGGAGCGTGGTGCCGGGCTGTGCATCCAGATTGGCGGGCAAACCGTCGTCGACCTGTGGGCCGGTACTGCCGACAAGGACGGTGCCGAGGCCTGGCACAGCGATACCATCGTCAACCTGTTCTCCTGCACCAAGACCTTCACGGCAGTGACTGCCCTGCAACTGGTGGCCGAAGGCAAGCTCAAGCTTGATGCGCCGGTGGCCGAGTACTGGCCGGAGTTTGCCGCTGCTGGCAAGGACGCGATCACGCTGCGCCAGTTGCTCTGCCACCAGGCCGGGCTGCCCGCCATCCGCGAAATGCTGCCCACCGAGGCCCTGTACGATTGGCAATTGATGGTCGATACCCTGGCGGCGGAGGCCCCGTGGTGGACACCGGGCCAAGGCCATGGCTATGAAGCGATCACCTATGGCTGGCTGGTTGGCGAACTGTTGCGCCGCGCCGATGGGCGCGGGCCGGGGGAGTCGATCGTGGCGCGGGTGGCACGCCCCTTGGGGCTGGACTTCCATGTGGGCCTGGCGGATGAAGAGTTTTATCGCGTCGCCCATATCGCACGCAGCAAAGGCACTATCGGTGATGAAGCCGCGCAACGGTTACTTCAAGTAATGATGCGCGAGCCTGCGGCGATGACTACCCGTGCATTTGCCAACCCACCGTCTATTCTGACCAGCACTAATAAGCCCGAATGGCGACGCATGCAGCAGCCTGCGGCGAATGGCCACGGTAATGCGCGCAGCCTGGCCGGGTTTTATAGTGGTTTGTTGGACGGTAGTTTGCTGGAAAGCGACATGCTCGAACAATTGACCCGCGAGCACAGTATCGGGCTGGATAAAACCTTATTGACCCAAACCCGTTTCGGCCTGGGCTGCATGTTGGATCAACCGCAGTTGCCCAATGCCACGTTCGGCCTTGGGCCACGTGCATTCGGGCATCCCGGGGCAGGGGGATCGGTCGGGTTTGCCGACCCTGAACATGATGTAGCCTTCGGTTTCGTGACTAATACCCTGGGGCCTTACGTACTTATGGACCCGCGGTCCCAGAAGTTGGTCGGAATATTGGCCGGTTGTCTATAAACCCCTTGCTGTTTCACAATTTTTTGTTACAAAGGCAAGTATAAAAAAGATGCTGAACGACATGTTGTAACTTGAATGTTCTTTTAGCGTCTGTTTAACGGGTCCCGCGACCCCCCTGGTTTTTTCTCATTTTGTGGATATCTCATGTTATCGAACAAGTCTTTGGCACTGGCGCTGTGCCTCACTATTACGGGTTGTGCACAAACTCCACAAAATGATGCCGAAGGTGGGCATTGGTGGTCATTTGGATCTGACAAAGCTGCAACCAAGGATCCAGTGGCCCAGACCGACACCAAGCCGGATGCCAAACCCGACGCCAAGCCGGCCGCCGGTGCCAAGCCTGTTGAGCCTGTCAGCGCTGCTGCCGCTGCCCCGGCTGCCAAAGCCGACACCGGTTACAGCTGGTGGCCGTTTTCCACCAAGAGTGCCGAAGACAAAGCCGCCGACGCCAAG
The DNA here is from genome assembly GCF_009648855.1 of Pseudomonas sp. CFSAN084952. NCBI lineage: Bacteria > Pseudomonadati > Pseudomonadota > Gammaproteobacteria > Pseudomonadales > Pseudomonadaceae > Pseudomonas > Pseudomonas sp. CFSAN084952. The sequence goes on from NZ_CP045767.1 coordinate 722,300, forward strand.
GCCGACCTGAAAGCCGACCTCAAGGCGGCAACCCCAGCCTCGGACGCCGCACCTGTCGTCGCCAAGACCGACAGCGAGCCGCGCTGGTGGTGGCCGTTCGAAAGCAAGCCAAAGCCATTGGCCAAGGTCGATGTGACCAATGTACAAATGCCTGACCCGAAGATCACCCAAGCCTGGCTGGACGAATACGAACCACGCCTGCGTGCGGCCATCAAGGACAGCAACCTGCAACTGGAGCGCCGTGACAACACCCTGGTAGTGATTGCTCCGGTAGACGGTTCCTACAACCCGAAGCGCCCGGCCATGTTACTGCCGGTGACCCTGGGCCCGTTCACGCGGGTGGCCAAGGCTGTTGAAGCTGACCCGAAGACCGCCGTACTGGTGCTGGGCCACGTTGATGCCACTGGCAGTGCTCCCGCCAGCCAGGCGTTGAGCAAGGAGCGTGCGCAGTCCATCGCCTCGATTTTCAGCCTGAGTGGTCTGAAACAGGATCGCTTGATGTTGCGTGGCATGGGCGACCTTATGCCGCGTGCCGCCAACGACAGCAATCAGGGGCGTGCGCTGAACCGTCGCATGGAAATCATGTTCACTCAGCGTACAACGATGTTGGCACTGTTGAGCAAGTACAACTCCGGCAAGACCCCGCCCGTAGCCGAAATGGTCGCGGTGCAGAATGTGCCTGCACCAGCACCGGCGGCAAAAGCGCCTGCCAAAAAGGCCACGGCCAAGAAAGCGGCGGCCAAGCCAGCGGCTAAAAAGGCTGCGGCCAAGCCGGCTGCCAAGAAGCCGGCTACTGCAAAAGCCAAGGCGGCACCCGCTTCGAACGACCAGGCGAAAAACTGAGCTGTTGAACCACAAGGATAAAGCCGCATGACCCAGGCACTGGCCGATATGCGCCGTGACTACACACGGGACGGTTTGAGCGAGGCCCAGGCCCCGGACGAGCCGTTTGCGTTGTTCCACCAATGGTTTGGTGATGCGGTGAAAACCGAACAGCCGCCAGTGGAGGCCAATGCCATGACGCTGGCGACGGTGGATCAGGACGGTCGCCCGCACTGCCGCATCCTGCTGCTCAAGGGCCTGGATGCACAGGGCTTTACCTTCTTCACCAACTATCAGAGCGCCAAGGGTGAGCAACTCGCGGCGCGGCCGTTTGCGGCCATGACCTTCTTCTGGCCAACCCTGGAGCGCCAGGTACGCATTGAAGGGCGCGTGGCCAAGGTCACGCCTGAAGAGTCGGATGCTTATTATCAGGTGCGCCCATTGGGCAGCCGCCTGGGCGCCTGGGCCTCTCCGCAGAGCAAGGTCATTCGTGATCGCGAAGAGCTGCAGGCGCTGCTCAAGGCCACTGAAGAGCGTTTCAGCGATACCCAGCCCGATTGCCCCGAGCATTGGGGAGGGTACCGTTTACTGCCCGAGCGCATCGAGTTCTGGCAAGGCCGGGCCAGCCGCCTGCATGATCGCCTCAACTACCGTTTGCAAGACGGCCAATGGTGCCGCGAGCGCCTGGCGCCCTGAGCGTCACCTTTCGTCATCCCACCTGAATCAACACCGTGGCGTCGAAGTCTCTGTTCAAGAGACTTCGGACGCTTTCGGCTGTGCGGCTACACTGATCGAGCCGGTTATGGCATCGTTCCGTACCCTGGCTTGGTTACCGTTCGTCGAGTTCTCTGGTGCTGGCAGTCTGTACTCAGGCTGAATGAAAGCAAGTTTCTGCCTGGTGCGCCGTGACACGCGCCAAGCCACAGCGTTTAATGAATACCTGTCCTTTGGAGTTGATGCTATGCGTAAGTCCGTTTTACTAGTTGCCTGCTTTACCACCCTGTCGTTGCTGCTGGGTGGCTGCGCCTCGAGTCTGACCGGCGACTCGTACTCTCGTGATGAGGCGCGTCGTGTACAGACCGTTCGCATGGGCACCATCGAATCCCTGCGTCCGGTGAAAATCGAAGGCACCAAAACCCCAATCGGCGGCGCCGCGGGTGCAGTCATCGGCGGCGTTGGCGGCAGTGCCATTGGTGGCGGCCGTGGCAGCATCGTTACTGCTGTGATCGGCGCAGTTGCGGGCGGCCTGCTGGGCTCGGCCACTGAAGAAGGCCTGACCCGTACCCAGGGCGTGGAAATCACCGTGCGCGAAGACGACGGCAGCATGCGTGCTTACGTACAAGCCGTGCAGGAAAATGAAATCTTCCGCATTGGCGACCGCGTACGCATCATGACCGTCGACGGTACCAGCCGCGTTACTCGCTAAGCCTTAAGCTTCAGGCGAAGAAAAACCCCCAACCGGGTGACCGGTTGGGGGTTTTGTTTGTAGGAGCGAGCAAGCTCGCTCCTACAACTGACTGACTTCAATCATGCAACGACGGCTTTCTTGCGACTTGCCATCGCCGTCACCGCATACCCGATAAAGGCCGCCAGGATCGACCCGGTCAGAATCCCCATGCGATCTTCACCGGCAAACTCACTGGCGCCTGGCACAAACGCCAGGGAGCCGACAAACAGGCTCATGGTGAAGCCGATCCCGCACAGAATCGCCACGCCCATTACCTGACCCCAGTTGGCGCCGCTGGGCAGTGAGGCGATGCCGGTTTTGATCGCCAGCCAGGTGAGGCCGAACACACCGACGGTCTTGCCGATCAAGAGACCGGCGGCGATGCCCATGGGCACGGAGTGGGTGAAGCTCTCCAGGCTGACACCTGTCAGAGAGACCCCGGCATTGGCAAACGCGAACAGCGGCAGGATGGCGTAGGCCACCCACGGGTGCAGGGCGTGTTCCAGGCTCAGCAGCGGTGAGGTTTCGGCATTTTTGGTGCGCAGTGGAATGCAGAACGCCAGGGTTACACCCGCCAAGGTCGCATGCACACCGCTCTTGAGCACGCACACCCACAGGATCAGGCCGATGATCATATACGGCCCCAGTTTGATCACGCCCAGGCGGTTCATCGCAATCAGCGCAATCAAGCACGCCCCCGCGCCCGCTAGGGATGCCGTGGACAAGTCAGCGGAATAGAACAAGGCAATGACGATGATGGCGCCAAGGTCATCAATGATCGCCAGGGTCATCAGGAACAGTTTCAGTGACACCGGTACGCGCTTGCCCAGCAGGGCCAGCACGCCCAGAGCGAAGGCAATGTCGGTGGCCATGGGGATCGCCCAGCCAGCGAGGGCGGCCGGGTTGTCCTTGTTCAGCGCCCAGTAGATCAGCGCCGGCACCACCATGCCGCCGATGGCCGCTGCGCCAGGCAACACCACTTGCGAAGGCTTGGACAGGTGCCCATCGAGCAGCTCACGCTTGACCTCCAGGCCGATCAACAGGAAGAACAGGGCCATCAGGCCATCGTTGATCCAAAGCAGCGCCGGCTTGGCGATTTTCAACGCGCCAACCTGAGCCACCACCGGCGTGTCGAGAAAGGCGTTGTACAGGTGCGACAACGGTGAGTTGTTGATAATCAGCGCCAAAGCGGCAGCGGCGATCAACAACAGACCACTGGCGGCTTCCAGCTGGAAGAAACGGGTGAAAGTGCTACGCAGAGGCAAGGGATGCTCTCCAATCCAGGTTCAATAGGTGGGTACCCTAACCCGTACCGTTAGTTGTTAAAACAAAAGTTATATTCTTATTTGTTATAAGGGATGGGCCGGGGCATCGGTGGGCTAAAGACTAGCAATTGTGTGTCCAATTGCGTCGTCACTGTATCTGTGTGAAGCGTGGGAAACATCCTAAGATCACCCCTGAAAACCTTTAGAGAACCCACCATGAGCGACCACCGTACCTGGGCCCGCGAAGCCATTCGTATCATTGAAGCGGACTTCCAGCGGAGCGCCGATACCCACCTGATCCCGCTGCCATTACCGGGTTTGCCAGGCATCGAGTTGTACTTCAAGGATGAGTCCAGCCACCCCACCGGCAGCCTGAAACACCGGCTGGCGCGCTCGCTGTTCCTGTATGCGCTGTGCAATGGCTGGCTCAAGCCGGGCGCCCCCGTTATTGAAGCGTCCAGCGGCTCTACGGCGATCTCGGAAGCCTACTTCGCGCGCTTGCTCGGCTTGCCGTTTATTGCCGTCATGCCCGCGACCACGTCCCAAGAGAAGATCGCCCAGATTGCCTTCTACGGTGGCAAGAGCCATCTGGTCCAGGACCCGACGCAGATCTACGCCGAATCCGAACGCCTGGCCCAGGAAAGCGGGGGGCACTTCATGGACCAGTTCACCTACGCCGAGCGTGCCACCGACTGGCGGGCGAACAACAACATCGCCGAATCGATCTTCCAGCAGATGCGCTTTGAACAGCACCCGGAGCCGAGTTGGTTGATTTCCAGCCCTGGCACCGGCGGCACCACCGCGACCCTGGGCCGTTATGTGCGTTATCGCCAGCATTGCACCCGGGTGCTGTGTGCCGATGCCGAACGCTCGGTGTTTTTCGATTTCTACCAGAGTGGTGACGCCAGCCTGCGCCTGGACTGTGGCTCGCGGATTGAAGGGATTGGTCGCCCGCGGGTGGAGGCATCGTTTCTGCCGGCGGTGATTGACGCCATGGTCAAAGTGCCGGATGCAGTGTCCCTGGCGGCCATGCATTACCTGGCTGAGCGTTTGGGGCGACGGGTTGGCGGGTCCAGCGGGACCAACCTGATCGGTGCGCTGATGGCGGCGCAACAGATGAAAGCGGCGGGGGAGTCGGGGTCGATCGTTGCGATCTTGTGCGATGGCGGTGAGCGCTATGCCACGACCTATTACGATCAAGCGTGGCTGGCGGGGCAGGGCTATGAGCTGGAAGGGTTGATCGCGGCGGTTGTGGCGAGTGTCGAACGCGGTGAGGCGCTACCCGCTAACATCCTGCGCGCTAATATTTGACACCCCACTATCCAACTGTGTGCGGGCTTGCCCGCGAAAGCGGAGTGTCAGTCACTGAATTTTTAACTGCACCACCGCTATCGCAGGCAAGCCAGCTCCCACACTGGTCGTGTATTGCCCCCAGGATCAACGCCCGGCACAGATCCCCTGTGGGAGCGGGCTTGCCCGCGAAAGCGGAGTGTCAGTCACTGAATTTTTAACTGCACCACCGCTATCGCAGGCAAGCCAGCTCCCACAGTGGTCGTGTATTGCCCCCAGGATCAACGCCCGGCACAGATCCCCTGTGGGAGCGGGCTTGCTCGCGAAGGCAGCGTGTCAGTCGCTGCATCTTTAACTGAACCACCGTTTTCGCAGGCAAGCCAGCTCCCACACGGGATTTATGCTGGCCGTCAGCGTGCTTCAGGCCTCGATGCCGAGCATATCCCGCGCCAACGCCTCGGCGATCCGAATCCCGTCGACACCCGCCGACAGAATCCCGCCGGCATACCCCGCGCCCTCTCCGGCCGGGAACAAGCCTTTGACGTTCAGGCTCTGCATCGACTCGTTGCGGGTAATGCGCAGTGGGGACGAGGTGCGGGTCTCGATGCCGGTCAGCACCGCATCGTGCAGCGAGTAGCCTTTGATCTGTTTCTCGAACGCTGGCAAGGCTTCGCGGATGGCTTCGATGGCGAAGTCCGGCAAGGCCAGCGCCAGGTCACCCAACGACACGCCGGGTTTGTAGGACGGCTCCACGCTGCCCAGCGCCGTGGAGGGTTTGCCAGCGATGAAGTCGCCCACCAGTTGCGCGGGGGCCTCGTAGTTACTACCGCCGAGGATGTAGGCGTGGGACTCCAGGCGTTCCTGCAACTCGATACCGGCCAGCGGGCCGCCTGGGTAATCCACCTCGGGGGTAATGCCTACCACGATGCCGGAGTTGGCATTGCGCTCGTTACGCGAGTATTGGCTCATGCCGTTGGTCACGACGCGATGGGGTTCCGAGGTCGCAGCCACGACGGTGCCGCCCGGGCACATGCAGAAGCTGTAGACCGAACGTCCATTCTTGGCGTGGTGCACCAGTTTGTAGTCCGCTGCGCCCAGCTTGGGGTGGCCAGCGTATTTGCCCAAGCGTGCGGCGTCGATCAGCGACTGCGGGTGCTCGATACGGAAACCCACCGAGAATGGCTTGGCCTCCATGTACACGCCACGGTCGTGGAGCATGCGGAAGGTGTCACGGGCGCTGTGGCCCAGGGCAAGAATCACATGCTTGGAGAGGATCTGCTCGCCGCCGTCGATGACCACGCCGTTCAACTGGCCGTCTTCGATCAACACGTCGGTGACCCGTTGTTCGAAGCGCACTTCACCGCCCAGGGCGATGATCTGCTCGCGCATGTTTTCTACCACGCCGGTCAGGCGGAAGGTGCCGATGTGCGGCTTGCTGACGTAGAGGATTTCTTCCGGCGCACCGGCCTTGACGAACTCGTGCAGTACTTTGCGACCGTGGAATTTCGGGTCCTTGATCTGGCTGTACAGCTTGCCGTCAGAGAAGGTACCGGCGCCGCCTTCACCAAATTGCACGTTGGACTCTGGGTTGAGCACGCTTTTGCGCCACAGGCCCCAGGTGTCCTTGGTGCGTTGGCGCACTTCCTTGCCGCGCTCGAGGATGATCGGCTTGAAACCCATCTGTGCCAGCAGCAGGCCGGCGAAAATCCCGCAGGGACCAAAACCTACCACGATCGGCCGCTCAGCCAGGCCTTCCGGCGCCTGACCCACCACCTTGTAGCTGACATCCGGTGCCGGGTTGACGTTGCGGTCGTCGGCAAACTTGAGCAGCAGCGCGGCTTCACCCGTCACGTTCAGGTCGACGGTGTAGATGAAGCACAGCTCGGAGGTCTTTTTACGCGCATCGTAGCTGCGCTTGAACAGGGTGAAATCGAGCAGGTCATCACTGGCGATGCCCAGGCGCTGCACGATGGCCGTGCGCAGGTCTTCTTCGGGATGGTCGATGGGCAGCTTGAGTTCGGTGATTCGTAACATGACAGGATCCGGTAGGCGGCGGGCAAGAAGGCCGGCTGTTTTGCAAACCGGCGATTATAAGCCCCAATGGCAAGTTTCCGTCAGGTTAAAACAGCACAGGGGCTAATCAGTCGTCCCGCGAGCCGCCGAACGCCGCGCAACCACGCTGCACCTGGCCGTTCACGCGCAGCTCGGCGCTCATGTGCTGCAGGCTGCCGCTCACACTGTCGACGCAGCGCTGGGGCGCCACCCATAGTTCGATGTGCTGGTTATTGGCTTCGGTCATCAGGTTGAAGCGGCCGTCGCCCAGTTGTTCCTCGACGTACGGCACTGCCAAAGGTGGCTGGCCTTCGCGCTCCAGCACCATGCCCTTGGCCGTGACGTTCATCGCCCAGGCGGGTTTATGGCCGTTGGCCCGCAGGATCATGCGCTTGAAATCCGGGTCAGAGCACGCTGAGGTCGAGCGTTCGACGCGATACAGCTGTTGCAGGTCCACTGAACCCTGGGTGCCGCTGGCGACCCCGGAAAACTTGCCACGCAGGTCGGCAAACAGTATGCCCTGCTGGCCAGCCAGCGAGGCGGCTTCCTGCAGGACGCTGGTGCCGCCGGTATCGTTGACCACGTAGCTACGCTGGTCGCCACAGGGCTGGAACAGCAGTTTGCCGTCCACCGCCGTCAACTCACCCTGCATACGGGTCAGCCCGACAGTCGATGGCTTGGCCGGCTCGCTTTCGAACAATTGGCAGGCGGCGAACACAGGAAGCAAGGCAAACAGGGCGAGGGTACGGGCGGCGCGCATTATCGGGTCTCCAGGCAAGTGCCGCCACGTTACGCAGGCTGGCCGTGCATCACAAGCCCGCTTGCCAGCTTCAGGCGTTTCTTACGGATCTCACCCTCAACCTACGATAAAGGTCTGACCGGTTTGCAGGCCCTCGACGCTTTTGGCGTAAGCCAGTGCCACATCGGCGGCCGGGGCAGGTTTGTAGCCACGGAAATAGGGAGCATAGCTGCCCATGGCTTCCAGCAACACCGTCGGGCTGACCGAGTTGATGCGCAGGCCGCGTGGCAACTCAATGGCCGCCGCTTTGACGAAGGCGTCCAATGCACCGTTGACCAAGGCCGCCGAAGCGCCGGTGCGGATCGGGTCACGGTTCAGAATACCGCTGGTGAACGTGAACGAAGCACCGTCGTTGGCGTATTCACGGCCGATCAACAGCAGGTTGACCTGGCCCATCAGTTTGTCACGCAGGCCCAGTTCGAAATCGCTGTCGTTCATGTCTGCCAGGGGCACGAAGTTGACGCTGCCTGCCGCGCAGATCAGCGCGTCGAACTTGCCGGTCTGCTCGAACAGCTTACGGATCGAGTTGCTATCGCTGATATCCACCTGGAAGTCACCGCTGGTGCGGCCGATGCTGATCACTTCGTGGCGCTGGGCCAACTCTGCCTTGACGGCTGAACCGATGGTGCCGCTGGCACCAATCAATAGGATTTTCATCGTGCTGTTCCTCTGGGGCTGATTCCCTGCAGGAGCGAGCTTGCTCGCTCCTGCAGGGGTTGGGATTTGCATTCAGTCTAGTGTGGCTTTTTAGCTGGATAAACGCGCTAATAGGCAACCTTTGGTTTTCAAATGGAAACAGTCCATGAGCGAAATGGATGACTTGGCGGCGTTCGCCGTGCTGATCGAAGCCGGCAGTTTCACTGTGGCGGCCTCACAATTGGGCTGCAGCAAAGGGCAGTTGTCCAAGCGCATCAGCCAGTTGGAAGCGCAGTTTGCCGTGGTTTTGCTGCACCGCACCACGCGCAAGCTGAGCCTTACTGCTGCCGGCGCGGCGTTGCTGCCCCAGGCACAAGCATTGGTGGTGCAGGTGGAACGCGCGCGCCAGGCCTTGGCGCGGCTCAAAGATGATTTGGCCGGCCCTGTACGTATGACTGTCCCGGTGTCGTTGGGTGAAACCTTTTTCGATGGCTTGTTGCTGGAATTTTCCAAGCAATACCCGCAGGTGCAGATCGAGCTGGAGCTTAACAACAGCTACCGGGACCTGGCGCGCGATGGCTTTGACGTGGGCGTTCGCTCGGGCGCCCTCGAAAATGAACGCCTGGTAGCCAGGCCTTTACTGGCCTGGCATGAGATGACCTGCGCCAGCCCGGCCTATCTGGAACAGCATGGCGAGCCGCAGACCCCGGCAGACCTGGCGGCGCACAGCTGTTTGCTCAACAGTCATTACAGTGGTCGCGAGGAATGGTTGTACCACCAGCAACACGAATTGCTGCGGGTAAAGGTGAGCGGTACCTTCGCCTCCAACCACTACAACCTGCTGAAAAAAGCCGCCTTGGTCGGCGCCGGTATTGCTCGCCTGCCGTCCTACGTTTTACCCACGGAGCTGGCTGATGGCCGATTGCGCTGGCTGCTGCGCGACTATCAGACGCGCAGCATGCCGATGTACCTGGTGCATCCCTACCAAGGCGGCCTGCCACGGCGTACCCAAGTGTTGGCCGACTACCTGGTGGACTGGTTCAAGCGCAGCGGCGAGGCACTGGATCGACTTCAGCGATAACGACGGGCAATCAGGTGGTCGATGGACAGCCAACCTGGGCCTTTGGCAAGCAACAGCAATAACAGCGCAAGCCAGGTGCCATGAGTGGGATAGGCGTCGGGGTAGACGAACAGTTGGATGGTCAGGGTTATGCCGATCAAGGCCAGGGCCGAAAAGCGCGTGGCGAACCCCAGCAGGATCAATACCGGAAAAAAGTGCTCGGCAAAGGTTGCCAAGTGCGCGGCCACCTCGGGCGACAGCAGAGGCAATTGGTATTCGCTGCGAAATAAAAACAGGGTCGAGGCGGCAAGTTTGGGCTCACCCCATTGGAAGGTGCCGCTGATCAGGTCAATGGCAAAGCCTTCGACCTTGGTCTGGCCAGACTTCCAGAACACCGCCGCAATGGAGAAGCGCGCGATAAAGGCGATCAGGCTGTAGGGGATTTTTTCAAACAGTGCGACGGTTCGCTTTACCAGGCAAGGAGCGGGAATGTTCATGGCAATACCTCGGGTTGCAGATGCAAATGAGTGATGGCGTCGTGGCTGATCAACAGCGTGAGACATTGGTGCAAATCGAATTCGGTGGAGGCTTCCAGGGCATCAGCGATGGCCATTTCCAGCCCGGCGCCTTGGTTGAGGCGGTTGATAAAGGTCACAGACCCGCGGTCGATGGCGAACACCTTGACCGCTAAGCCTTGGCGCAAGACCAGCGCGCCTTGGGCATACCAAGGGTGCAAAGTGGCGATAGCTCCGTCGACCTGATGAGCCGCCCAGACCGATACCACCGCGTAGGAAGATTCCAGCGTGGCAAGTGACGGATGCAGTCGTACACGCAGTTGCCCCAGTTGCGCGCAGCCTTGCAGTTGCCGAAGTACGCTGTGCTGATCCAGAACCTGGCAATCCGCCGCGTGATAAGCGCGAACCCTCAAGCGTTCCAGCCGGGCGACATCGGCCAGGTAGGGCACGCTCGAGGCCGGTTCGAAGCCTTGGATAAAGTCAGAGAACGTGCTGCCGTACTCACTGATCAACGGGCTGGGGGGCGGATGAGCCTGGGCATACAGGCCGGCCATGGCGTGGAAAAATTCATCGCCGACCAGTTGCCGCGCCACCGGGTAGGCGGCCGCCAAAGCATGGATCAACGCGCTATGGACATTGTTTCGATACACCGCAAAGCGGCTCGTCGGCTCAGCACCGTTGCTGCTGAACACGCCCTCGGGGCAGGTTGCTTGCGGGGCCAGTAAAGCCTCGGCGAATGTTTGCTGAATACTCATCTGTCCACCTGCAACAAATACCATTCGGCCTGCCGGGCCTCTGTTTGCAGCACGCTGAACGCGGGCACCTGGTTATCCCGCTCGATCAGCGTCGCCACCGCTCCGGTTCGCGCCAGTACCTGTGCGTACAGCTGCCACACGGCGTTATCGATCGGCGCGCCGTGGTCGTCGATTAGTAGGCGGTCGCCCAGGCTGTCGGTGTCTTCGGCAAAACCGGCCAGATGAATCTCACCCACCGCGTGCAATGGCAGGGCATCGATGTAGGCCAGCGGGTCGCGCTGATGATTGATGCACGACACGTAGACGTTGTTGACGTCGAGCAGCAGGCCGCAACCGGTCCGGCGGACGATCTCGCTGATAAAGTCGGTTTCGTCCAAAGTAGAGCGCTGGAACTGCAGATAAGTAGACGGGTTTTCCAGCAGCATCGGGCGCTTGAGCGTGCTCTGTACTTGGTCCACGTGTTCGCATACCCGCTCCAGAGTGCTGGCGTCGTAGGCCAGGGGCAGCAGGTCGTTGAGAAACACCGGGCCGTGGCTGGACCAGGCCAGGTGTTCGGAAAAAGACTGGGGTTGGTAGCGTTCGATCAGCGTGGCCAGGCGTGCCAGGTGCTCGCGGTCCAGAGGACCTTCGCCGCCAATAGACAGGCCGACGCCGTGCAGTGACAGGGGGTACTGCGCACGAATCAACCCCAGGTAGTGATGAAACGGGCCGCCGGCCACCATGTAGTTTTCGGCGTGTACTTCGAAAAAACCGATGTCGGGGCGGGTCTCGAGCACCTCGGTGAAGTGCTCGGTCTTGAGCCCCAGCCCGGCCCGATAGGGAAGGCCGGGCACCTGAGCCGGTGAGACCGCGTGTTGGGCTGTAGGCGTCATCATCAGTACTCAGGCTGCGCGGGGTTCAGGATTTGGCGGTGAAGGCCGCTTCCTGGCCAAAACCGGTCGGCGAGGTGGTGCTTGGGGTCTGGGTGCACGTACCGGCGGGGACCAGCTTCCAGGCATTGGCCTGGTCTTTGGTTTTGGAGGTGCCAGCGCAGGAAGTGCCGGCGCCCGCGGCGCAGTCATTCTTGCCGGCTTCAGCCACGCCGAAGCATTTCTGCATGTCGTCGGCCGCGTGGGCGGTGGTGGTCAGGGCGGACAGGCTCAGGGCAGAACCAAGGGCCAGAACGAGGGTGGCAGCGGACAGTTTGGTGGTCATGGTGTGTCTCCAGCAGTGGTTGAATGCGCAGGCTTGATTGCCTGCATGCACCACTAGAGAAAGGGGGAGGGAATTCGTTACAAAGCCATCGAAAAAAACTGCAAAACAACACCTATTTAATGGCTTATACAAAGAAAATGTGGGAGTCGGGCTTGCCCGCGATGCAAACGCCTCGGTTCTTCAGATACACCGGGGTGATGCTATCGCAGGCAAGCCAGCTCCCACACAAGCCAGCTCCCATTTAGAACTTGCTCTTTCTTAGCCGCCGAGGTACGCCTCCCGCACCTTAGGATCCGTCAGCAATTGCTCGCCAGTGCCCTGCATCACCACCCGGCCATTCTCCAGCACATAGGCACGGTCAGCGATTTTCAGCGCCTGGTTGGCGTTCTGCTCCACCAAAAACACCGTCACACCGTCCTTGCGCAGTTGTTCGATGATGTCGAAGATCTGCTGGATGATGATCGGTGCCAGGCCCAGGGAAGGCTCGTCCAGCAACAACAGCTTGGGCTTGCTCATCAGCGCCCGGCCGATGGCGAGCATTTGCTGCTCGCCGCCGGACATGGTGCCGCCGCGCTGGCTGAAGCGTTCCTTGAGGCGGGGGAACAGGTGCAGCACCTTGTCCATTTGTTCCTGGTAATCGCCCTTGTCGGTAAAGAACCCACCCATGGCCAGGTTCTCTTCCACGGTCAGGCGCGAAAACACCCGACGGCCCTCCGGCACCACCGCAATGCTCTTGCGCATGATCTCGGCGGAGTGCTTGCCCACCAGTTCTTCACCCATGTAGCGGATGCTGCCACTGTAGGCTTGCGGCGAACCGCACAAGGTCATCAGCAAGGTCGATTTGCCAGCCCCGTTGGCGCCGATCAGGGTCACGATCTCACCCTGGCGTACTTCGACGTTGACGCTGTGCAGGGCCTGGATTTTGCCGTAGAAAGTGGAAACGTTTTCGAATTGCAGCATTTTACGCTTCCCCCAAGTAGGCTTTGATCACTTCGGGATTGTCGCGGATCTGCTCCGGCGTCCCATTGGCCAGCGGCGTGCCCTGGTTGATCACCACGATGTGGTCGGAGATGCTCATGACCAGTTTCATGTCGTGTTCGATCAACAGCACCGTGGCATTGTTTTCCTCACGCAGCACACTGATCAGCGCCTTGAGGTCTTCGGTTTCCTTGGGGTTCAGGCCCGCGGCAGGTTCGTCGAGCATCAGGATGCGCGGGCGGGTCATCATGCAACGGGCGATTTCCAGACGACGCTGCTGGCCGTAGGCGAGGGTGCCTGCCGGGCGATTGGCGAACTCGGTCAGGTTGACCTTGTCCAGCCAGTACGCCGCGTATTCCATGGCCTCGCGCTCGCTCTTGCGGAACGCCGGGGTCTTGAACAGGCCCGCAAAGAAGTTGGTGTTCAAATGACGGTGTTGGGCGATCAGCAGGTTCTCGACCGCCGTCATGTCCTTGAACAACCGCACGTTCTGGAAGGTACGCACCACGCCCTTGCGAGCGATCTCGTGACCGGCCAGGCCCTGGATCGGCTGGCCGTCCAGCAGGATGCTGCCGCCGCTCGGCTTGTAGAAGCCGGTGAGGCAGTTGAACACCGTGGTCTTGCCGGCGCCGTTGGGGCCGATCAGTGCTACCACTTGTTTCTCTTTGACGGTCAGGGCCACGCCATTGACCGCTAGCAAACCGCCGAAGCGCATGCTCAGGTTTTCGACTTTCAGGATCTCGCGGCTCATTTGCGCAGCTCCATGTGTGGACGTTGCATGGGCAGCAGGCCTTGAGGGCGCCAGATCATCATCAGCACCATCATGGCGCCGAACATCAACATGCGGTATTCGCTGAACTCACGCATCATTTCCGGCAGCAGGATCATCACGATGGCCGCCAGGATCACGCCCAGTTGCGAGCCCATGCCACCCAATACCACGATGGCGAGAATGATCGCCGACTCGATAAAGGTGAACGATTCCGGCGTCACCAGGCCTTGGCGAGCGGCAAAGAAGCTGCCGGCAAAGCCTGCGAACGCAGCGCCCAGGGTGAACGCGGATAGCTTGATGATGGTCGGGTTCAGGCCCAGGGCGCGGCAGGCGATTTCATCTTCGCGCAACGCTTCCCAGGCGCGCCCGATGGGCATGCGCAGCAGGCGGTTGATCACGAACAGAGCCGCCAATGCCAGCAACAGCGCGACCAGGTACAGGAACACCACTTTGCTCACCGGGTTGTAGGCAATCCCGAAGTACTCGTGGAAGGTCTGCATGCCTTCGGCGGCGGTGCGGTCGAACGACAGCCCGAAGAACGTCGGCTTGGGAATGCTGCTGATACCGTTGGGGCCACCGGTGATATCGGTGAGGTTACGCAAGAACAGGCGAATGATTTCCCCGAAGCCCAGGGTCACGATGGCCAGGTAGTCACCGCGCAGGCGCAGCACCGGGAAGCCCAGCAGGAAGCCGAACGTAGCCGCTGCCATACCGGCCAGTGGCAGGCAGATCCAGAAGCTCCAGCCCAGGTAGTGCGAGAGCAGCGCGTAGGTGTAGGCACCCACGGCGTAGAAGCCCACATAACCCAGGTCGAGCAGGCCGGCCAGGCCCACTACGATGTTCAGGCCCAGGCCCAGCAACACATAGATCAGGATCAGCGTGGCAATGTCGACCGCGCCGCGCGAGCCGAAGAACGGCCAGATCAGCGCCGCGATGATCAACCCGATGATGATGTAGCGCTGGGTGCGCGGCAGGGTCAGAAATTGGCTGACCTTGGGCGACACCAACGGGCCACGGTTGCCCTTGAACAAGGCACCGACCTGCTGCGTGAACAGTACACGCAGGAACATCAGCACCGAACACAGGGCGATGATGGTCAGGGTCACTGGCCCGGTGCCGTGCACCTCCAGGTTGATGCCGACAATGCTCAGCTTGAGGCCGAGTACCGGAAAGGCCACGGCCCATACCAGCAAGGCGCTGAAAAACGCCGATTTAAGATATCTGCTCATACTTTCTCAACCTCCGGACGGCCCAGGATGCCGGTCGGACGGAACAACAACACCAGAACCAAAAGGCCGAACGCGACGACGTCCTTGTACTGGTCACCGAAGATATCGGCGCCAAAGGCTTCGGCCACACCCAGCACCAGCCCGCCGAGCATGGCGCCCGGAATGCTGCCGATGCCGCCCAATACCGCTGCGGTAAAGGCCTTGAGGCCCACCAGGAAGCCGGCGTTGGGGTTGATCACGCCGTATTGCATGCTCAGCAACACGGCCGCCACGGCCGCCAGCGCAGCACCAATGACGAAGGTCAGGGCGATGATGTTGTTGGTGTTGATGCCCAGCAGGTTGGCCATCTTGATGTCTTCGGCGCAGGCCCGGCAGGCGCGGCCCAGACGGGAGCGAGAGATGAACAGCGTCAGGCCCAGCATGGCCACCAGGGTGACCACGAAAACCAGAATCTGCATGTACGAAATCAGCACTTCTTGTGCGCCACCCGGGCCGAAGGAGATGCTCCCCGGAATCAGGTTGGGAATGGACTTGTCCTTGGAGTCCTGGGACAGCAATACGGTGTTCTGCAGGAAAATCGACATGCCGATGGCAGAAATCAGCGGGATCAAACGGTTGCTGCCACGCAAGGGACGGTAGGCAACCCGCTCGATGCTGTAGCCATAGGCACTGGTCACGATGATCGACGCCAGGAACGCAGCGGTCATCAACAGCGGCAGGGAATGGATCCCCATCATGGCCAGCCCGGCAAGGGCGATAAAGGCCACGTAGGAACCAATCATGTACACCTCGCCATGGGCGAAGTTGATCATTCCAATGATGCCGTAAACCATTGTGTAGCCAATGGCTATCAAGGCATAGGTGCTGCCAATGGTCAGGCCATTAACCAGCTGTTGGAAAAAATGATAGATCTCAGGCATTACAGCGCTCCTAAAAACCCGATACGCATTTCACTGGTGGAGTCATTTCCGGCTCGGTGCCCTGTTCTGTGACCAGGTTGCACAAAGCGTTTGCCAGCGAACCGCTGGTGACGGTTTTAAGATTTTCAGGTGAGCCAGCGCCCGGATCGCGGGTGACATGGCCCATAAACCTCGTAAAACAAAGCCCACTGCTTGCACAGTGGGCTTGTTGACCAGTAACGCCTGGCTTACTGAGGGGAAACTTCGGTTTTTGGTTTACCGAAGTGCCATTCGTAGACCACGAACTTGAAGTCCTTCAGGTCGCCCTTGGCGTCGAAGCTCAGGTCGCCCGTAGGGGTCTTGAAGGTACCGGCATGGATGGCCTCGGCCACTTTGGCGGTGTCTTCGCTCTTGGCGGCCTTGATACCGCCGGCAATGACCTCAACCGCCGAGTAGGCCGGGAACACGAACGGACCGGTTGGGTCCTGCTTGTTCTTGGCGAACTCTTCAACGATGGCTTTGTTGGCAGGGTCGGTGTCGAAGGATTTCGGCAGGGTCACCAGCAGGCCTTCGGAAGCGCCCTGGGCGATTTGCGAGATAGAGTCGTTACCCACGCCCTCTGGGCCCATGAACTTGGCGTTCAGGCCTTTTTCCTTGGCTTGGCGCAGGATCAGGCCCAGCTCAGGGTGGTAACCGCCGTAGTAGACGAAGTCGACGTTGGCTTGCTTGAGTTTCTGGATGATCGAGGAGAAGTCTTTATCGCCAGCGTTCAGGCCTTCGAAGACGGCAACCTTGGTGCCTTTCTTCTCGAGGGTCTGTTTAACGGCGGTGGCGATGCCTTCACCGTACTGCTGCTTGTCGTGCAGTACGGCAACGATCTTCGGTTTCACGTGGTCAGCGATGTAGTTGCCGGCTGCCGGGCCTTGGGCGCTGTCCAGGCCGATGGTGCGGAAGATCAGCTTGTAGCCACGGGCGGTGATTTCCGGGCTGGTGGCAGCCGGGGTAATCATGATCACGCCTTCGTCTTCATAGATGTCGGAGGCGGGTTGAGTGGAGCTGGAGCAGAGGTGGCCGACGACGAACTTGACGCCATCATTGACCACTTTGTTGGCAACGGCCACGGCTTGCTTTGGATCGCAAGCGTCGTCGTATTCCTTGGCCTCAAGCATCTTGCCGTCTACGCCGCCCTTGGCGTTGATGTCTGCGATGGCTTGCTTGGCACCCATGAATTGCATGTCGCCGTATTGCGTCACCGGACCGGTCTTGGGGCCGGCGATGCCGATCTTGATGGTGTCGGCTGCGAACGAATGGCCGGCAACCCCAGCCAGGACCATAGCGGCAAACAGTTTGGAAATCTGCTTAGTAGCCTTATTCATAGTGCTCCACTCTTACTGTTGTATTTTTTATAGTTCTAGCGGCCTTGTGAGCTGCAGAACCGGATCAGATATCGCGGATATCCCCCCGGCATTGCCCTGGCAACTGTACCGGTACAGTGTAGAGCGCCGGTTGATCGCTTGAAAAGCTGGCAGCTGGGGGCAAAACCTGGGTGTGTCGCTTAAGTGAAAGAAAAAGACAGAATTGCGCCGGGTTGCTGATAGCTTTCAAGGCATTCCGTGGCTTTCCTGGCAGTTTCAATCGCTACTTCATTTGCTACTGGGTTTTTCTGCCTGAGCGACGGGGCTATGATTGCGCCGATTTTTTACTCAGGTGAATTCCCATGACGCAAGAACCAAGCACCCTCTATGCCAAGCTGCTCGGTGAAACCGCCGAAATTTCCTGGAAGGAGCTTGAACCGTTCTTTGCCAAGGGTGCCCTATTGTGGGTCGATGCCGGCCTGGATTTGATCGAGGCCGCCGAAGGAATGGCCGAAGACAACCGTGACAAAGTCGCCGCCTGGCTGGCTGCAGGCACCCTTGGCGAGGTGTCTGCGACGCGGGCATTGGACCTGGTGGAACGGGATCCAAGCTTATGGGCGGTAGTGGTCTCGCCGTGGATCCTGATCCAGGAAAGGGCGCGGTAATAATGGCGCGCACGAAAAAGGTGCGTATTTTTCACGCAGTGAAGTGTGTAGCCGAGTAACCGCTCAACGCGTGATGGCACCTTGCCGTAGAGAAAGGTCACAGCCGAGGGTGACGTAAGCGTCACGGGAACAGTTGAGGGCAGAAGGAATGAGTGGCGCAATTGTTTCCGGGTATGACGCGGCGTGAAGAGAAGCAACGATCACACCACCACTCCCCGTGCCCGGGTCTCAACGAATCGGCCTGACAATAGAAGGCGAGCCGATGCGCCCTGGCGCCGGGTCTTTTGGCTGCGCAGCGTCGTTGCCTTCCACGCTTGGCAGATATAACGGATTGCGCATGGCAATGCCCTGCATCACGCCGATGATGTCATCGAAAGGCACCGCCGGGCTGAGCAGGTAGCCCTGGATGTAGTCGCAGCCATGCTTGAGCAGCAGCTCGAACTGCGCCTGGGTTTCCACGCCCTCGGTGACCACCTGCAAGTGCAGGGTGTGGGCCATGCCAATAATCGCCTGGACAATTTCACTGTCTGCGGTGGACTTGGGGATGTCCTGGATAAACGAGCGGTCGATCTTCAAAGTGTTGAGCGGCAAGCGCTTGAGGTAAGCCAGCGACGAATAGCCGGTGCCGAAGTCATCGATGGCCAGCGACACACCCAGGGCGCGGATCTGCCGCAACAGCGCCAAGGTACTGCTGATGTTGCCCATCAACGCGTTTTCAGTGACTTCCAGTTCCAGGCGGTTGGTGCCTATGCCGGCGAAGCGCAGGGCGTCTTCGATTTCATCGGCCAGTTCGTCACGCGCCAGGTTCAGCGCCGAGCAATTCACGGCCATGATCAGCTCGGTGTAGCCCCGGTCAGACAACAGGCTAAGGTCGTGACAGGCCTGACGCAATACCCAGTGGTCCAGCTCGGCGATCAGTCCGTTGTTCTCGGCGATGCCGATAAAGCGGTCCGGGGCCAGTAGCCCGTGTTGGGGGTGCTGCCAGCGCACCAGGGCTTCCAGGCGTGTGACCTTGCCCAGTTTCATGTCAAAGATCGGTTGATAAAACAGCACCAGCTGGCTGCGCGTACGCAAGGCGGCGCGCAGTTCTTCTTCCAGTTGCAGCTCAAGAAAGGCACGGGTTTTAAGGTTGGAACTGAAGAAGTTCAAACAATTGCGCCCCGCATCCTTGGATTGGTACAGCGCCAGGTCGGCGGTTTTCAGCAGCTCTTCGCAGGTGTGGCCGTCCTCGGGGAACAGGCTGATACCGATACTGGTGGTCATCACCATGCGTCGGCCGGCCAGTTCGATGGGCTCTTTCATCTTCTGCATGATGCGCTGGGCCATGTGCCGGGCTTCGTCGCGGTGATGAATATTGACCAGGATGCAGAACTCATCGCCGCCAAAGCGTGCCACTACATCTTCATGGCTGCGTATCGAGCCCTTGATATGCCCGGCGAGCACTGTGAGCAACTGGTCGCCCGCGTCATGGCCCAGGCTGTCGTTGATACGCTTGAAATGGTCGATATCAAGGAAGATCACCGCCAGCATGCCTTGGCTGCGGGTTTTTTCCGCGACTTTTTCCGCAAAGATCTGATTGAAACCACGGCGGTTAAGCAGGCTGGTCAGTGCGTCGAAGTGGGCCACTTGTTGCAGCGAAGCGCGGGCCTGGTCGAGTTCGCTGAGCAGCGCGTTGACCCGACGCAGGTCACGCTCCTTGTGTTGCAACTTCTTGTCGGCCAGGGCTGCGCTGATGCTGCTGCCGATTACCAGCAAGGTGATCATGGCGACCGACAGGCCCAGTTGAATCGGGTTGTTATCCGCCGGTAACGAAAGATCCGCGCCACTGGGCACCAGCATTTGCATAGCCGCCATGCCGGTGAAGTGCATGCTCAGAATCCCGGCGCCCAGCACCAGGCTGGCGGCGTATTTGAGCAGTTGGTGAAACACGCCGGCACCGTTGCGCAGGTAACTGGACAGCAACAATGCGGCCAGGCTGGCGCCCATGGCAATCGCCACCGAGGCCAAAAACAGCCGTGTTTCGAAGTACACCTGGGCCTGGGAGCGCATGGCTGACATGCCCACGTAGTGCATCAACGCGATACCCAGCCCCATCCACACCGAAGCCACCAGGTACTGATGAAAGCGCAGGTGGGTATGACTGAGGGTCTGCATGGCAAGCAACGAGGCGATCAGGGCGATCAGCAGCGAGGCGAACGTCATGATCAGTTCGTAGTGAATGGCGATGGGGGCCTGGAAGGCCAGCATGCTGATGAAGTGGGTCGACCAGATGCCGCCTGCCAGGCAACCGGCACCCAGCCAGCGCCAATGGCGGCGGGCGGTGGGGTCTTCGACATGGCCCACACGTTCGGCCATGTCCAGGGTACCGAAACCCGCCGCGCAGGCGACCAGGTACGCCAGCAGCACCAGAAACGGGTTATGACTGCAGTTGAGCAATAAATGCCCGCTGTCTGGAAGGTCGGTAAAAAAATGCTGCCCCAGCCATTCCATAGCTTATCCCGTCACAGAGCCATGTCACTGCCAGCGGCGATGACCTATGAGGTCGAGTATAGAAGTCTCTCGAGATTTGCCATGAGTAATGGCGTTTTGATCTCAAATTATTTTGATATGCCGTCCATAGCGTTTGGTGCTAAGCGCTGATAGGCAGGTCGAGTTCGAAGTGCGGGGCCTCCAACGGGGCCAGGCCGAATGCGGCACGGGCGGCGTCGCAATCGACATTTTGCACGCCCTGGCTCCAGGACGCCTCGAACTCGCGACACACGCTGGAGCGCTGCTCATAAATTGAGCAGCTGGTGGCCTGTCCGACTTCACCTTCAAGGCTGCAACACCGTGCCGGTTTGCGGTCGGTGCCGATCATCGCCACGCGGCTGGGGTTGATCTGCACCACCAGGTCATCGGGCACCGTGCCCCCGGACGAGGCGCACTCACCCCAAAAGAAGGACACGCGAAAGTGTGAACAGCAGGCACCGCAATTCAGACACGGACTGGCTTCGGACATGGGCGTCATCAATAAGAAAGTAGGTTGGGGGTGTTACAGGAAGGCTCGCCATTCTATCCGTGCCATGGCCGTTGGGAAGGGGGGCACGCACTTATATTTTCGTGGGACAAATCCCCGTGTTGTCGGGTGAAATCATGCCCTATCAGCTTTACGAATCATTACAGACAACCCCGCCTTACCTGACTATGTTGCAGGTACCGGGCAGGATGCATCGGGCATCACAGCTCTCATAACAATAAAAGAGACGGACCCATGCAGAACTCGACCCAAGCGGCGAATGCCTGGCGCATTCTGTTCCTGCTGTTCCTGGCCAACCTGTTCAACTTCTTCGATCGCACCATCCCCGCGATTATCATCGAGCCGATCCGCATGGAATGGCACTTGAGCGACTTTCAGCTCGGTATCATCGGCACCGCCTTTACCATCGTCTACGCCATTGCCGGGCTACCGCTCGGGCGCCTGGCCGACACCGGCTCACGCAGCAAGTTGATGGGCTGGGGCTTGTTCGCCTGGAGCGGGCTGACGGCGGTTAACGGCATGGTCGGCAGTTTCTGGACCTTCCTGCTGGTGCGCATGGGCATTGGCATCGGCGAAGCCAGCTATGCACCCGCGGCCAATTCGCTGATTGGCGACCTCTTTCCCGCCCACCGCCGTGCCCGAGCCATGGGGATTTTCATGCTTGGCCTGCCGTTGGGCCTGTTGCTGGCGTTCTTTACCATCGGTGCGATGGTCAAGGCGTTCGACAGCTGGCGCGCGCCCTTCTTTATCGCAGCGGTGCCGGGGCTGATCCTGGCGGTGTTTATGTTCTACATAAAAGAACCCAAGCGCGGCGCGGCGGAAACCGTGCAGGTCTCCCAGGAGCGCGTCGACCGCCCGATCCGCCGCGTGCTGGCCGTGCCGACCTTCCTGTGGCTGGTGCTGGCCGGGCTTTGCTTTAACTTTGCCACCTATGCGTGCAACTCATTCCTGGTGCCGATGCTGCAACGCTATTTCCTCATGCCGTTGCAGGACGCGGCCGTCGCGACGGGCGTCATTGTCGGCCTGACCGGCTTGGTGGGCCTGACGCTGGGCGGCTGGATTGCCGACAAGATTCATCAGCGGGTCGCCAATGGTCGATTGTTGTTTGCCGCCTTCAGCTTGATCATCTCCACGGGCACCACCGCCTGGGCATTGCATGCCGGGCGCGTCGAAATCGGAGTATTTGTCGCGCTGTTCAGTGTGGGCTGGTTGTTTGCCTACAACTTCTATACCTGCGTGTATACCGCGATCCAGGACGTGGTCGAACCGCGTTTGCGCGCGACGGCGATGGCGCTGTTCTTTGCTGGGCTGTATTTGCTCGGCGGTGGCATGGGGCCGGTGGTGGTTGGGGCGCTGTCCGATCACTTTGCCCATTCGGCGATGTATGCGGCCGGGGCGCAGCAGATGACCGAGGCTTATAAAGCGGTGGGCTTGCATGACGCCATGTACCTGATTCCGGTGGCGCTGTTCTTGACCATGCTTTTTCTGTTCCAGGCCTCGCGCAGTTTTGTGCGTGATGCCAAGCGGATGAAGGAAGGGTTGAGTGCGGTTGAGGTGCCGGCAACTGCGGTAACGGCGTGAGACCGAGTGATCGTTCCCATGCTCTGCGTGGGAACGCCGCTCTGGACGCTCTGCGTCCGTTTTAAAGTCGTGACGCAGAGCGTCACATGATGCATTCCCACGCAGAGCGTGGGAACGATCTCTAAAGGCTAATAAAAAGGCCCGCACTAAGCGGGCCTTTTACGTTCAGCGGTTTATCAACCTGCCACCAGCACCCGAATCGCTTCCAGTCGCAGTGCCGCTTTATCGAGCATGGCCAGGCCTTGCTCGCGCTGGTTGCGCAAGGCGACCAGCTCGCTGTCACGCACGGTCGGGTTGACCGCTTGCAACGCGGTCAGGCGCGCCAGCTCTTCGTCAGTGTCTGCCGCGAGGCGACGCTTGGCTTCGGCGACACGCTCGGCGTGACGCGGGGCGATCTTCTCTTCACCGGCGTTGATGCGCGGGGTGAGTTGGTCGCGCTGCGCCTGCACGAATTTGTTTGCGCTGGCCCGTGGCACGCTTTCCAGCTGGTCATTCAAGGTCACGAACGACACGCGGCCCGACAAATCATTGCCGTTGGCATCCAGCAGGCAGCGCAAGGCGGCCGGTGGCAGGTAGCGGCCCAGTTGCAGGGAGCGCGGGGCGACCACTTCGCTGACATACAGCAGTTCAAGCAATACGGTGCCTGGCTTGAGCGCCTTGTTCTTGATCAGCGCCACGGCGGTGTTGCCCATGGAACCGGACAGCACCAGGTCCATGCCGCCCTGCACCATCGGGTGTTCCCAGGTGATGAACTGCATGTCTTCGCGCGACAGCGCCTGGTTACGGTCGTAGGTAATGGTCACACCTTCGTCGTCGCCCAGGGGGAAGCTGGCGTCGAGCATTTTTTCGCTGGGCTTGAGGATCAGCGCGTTTTCCGAATGGTCTTCGCTGTCGATGCCGAACGCGTCGAACAGGGTTTCCATGTAGATCGGCAGGGCGAACTGGTCGTCTTGTTCGAGGATGTCCTCGACCAGGGCATCGCCTTCGCCGGCGCCGCCGGAATTGAGTTCGAGCAAACGGTCACGACCGGTGTGCAGCTCCTGCTCCAGGCGCTCGCGCTCGGCACGGGCTTCGTCGATCAGGGCTTGCCACTCGCCGTCATCGGCGGCTTCCAGCAAGGGCAGCAGGCGCGGGCCGAACTGATGCTGCAAGGCGTTGCCGGTCGGGCAGGTGTTGAGGAAGGCATTGAGCGCTTCGTGGTACCACTGGAACAGGCGTTCTTGCGGGCTGGTTTCCAGGTAAGGCACGTGCAGTTCGATCACGTGTTTCTGGCCGATCCGGTCCAGGCGCCCGATGCGCTGTTCCAGCAGGTCGGGGTGGGACGGCAGGTCGAACAGGACCAGGTGATGGGAAAACTGGAAGTTGCGGCCTTCACTGCCGATTTCCGAGCAGATCAGCACCTGGGCACCGAACTCTTCATCGGCAAAATAGGCAGCGGCGCGGTCACGCTCGAGGATGTTCATGCCCTCGTGGAACACCGTGGCCGGGATGCCGGAGCGCACGCGCAGGGCGTCTTCCAGGTCCATGGCGGTTTCGGCGTGGGCGCAGATCACCAGGACCTTGGTGCGCTTGAGCATTTTCAACTGGTCGATCAGCCACTCGACCCGTGGGTCGAAACGCCACCAGCGGTTCTCTTCCTCGATGTCCGGTTGCGCCTGGAAGCTGACTTCCGGGTACAGCTCGGCGTGTTCGCCCAGGGGCAGTTCGAGGTATTCGTCCGGGTTGGGCAGCGGGTAGGCGTGCAGCTTGCGCTCGGGGAAGCCTTGCACGGCGGCGCGGGTGTTGCGGAACAGTACGCGGCCGGTACCGTGGCGGTCGAGCAGTTCACGCACCAGGCGGGCACTGGCTTCGCTGTCGCCATCGTTGACGGCGGTGAGCAGTGCTTCACCTTCGTCACCAAGGAAGCCTTGGATGGTCTTGTGCGCGGCCGGTGACAGGCGGCCCTTGTCCAGCAGCTCCTGCACGGCTTCGGCCACCGGGCGATAGTTTTCGCTCTCGGCGCGGAAGGCTTGCAGATCGTGGAAGCGGTTCGGGTCCAGCAGGCGCAGGCGCGCAAAATGGCTGTCCTGGCCCAGTTGTTCCGGGGTGGCGGTCAGCAGCAGCACGCCTGGAATTACTTCGGCCAGTTGTTCGACCAGCGAGTATTCGGCGCTGGCCTTGTCTTCGTGCCATACCAGGTGGTGGGCTTCGTCGACCACCAGCAAGTCCCAGCCAGCGGCGAACAGCGCGTCCTGGGCCTTCTCGTCGTCCACCAGCCATTCCAGCGCAACGAGTGCAAGCTGGGTGTCTTCGAACGGGTTGGTGGCATCGCTTTCGATAAAGCGCTCTTCATCGAACAGCGCAACCTGCAGGTTGAAGCGGCGGCGCATTTCCACCAGCCATTGGTGCTGCAGGTTTTCCGGAACCAGGATCAGTACGCGGCTGGCACGGCCCGAAAGCAGTTGGCGATGGATCACCAGGCCCGCTTCGATGGTCTTGCCCAGGCCCACTTCGTCCGCCAGCAACACGCGTGGCGCGATACGGTCCGCGACTTCGCGGGCGATGTGCAGTTGGTGGGCAATCGGTTGGGCGCGTACGCCACCCAGGCCCCACAGCGAGGACTGCAACTGGCGGCTGGTGTGTTCCAGGGTGTGGTAGCGCAGCGAGAACCACGCCAGCGGGTCAATCTGCCCGGCGAACAGACGGTCACTGGCCAGGCGGAACTGGATAAAGTTGGACAGTTGGGTTTCCGGCAGGGTGACCTGCTCGTTCTGCCCATTGAGGCCGTGGTAGACCAGCAGGCCATCGACGTCGTCGACTTCCTGTACGGTCATTTTCCAGCCTTCGAAATGGGTGATGGTGTCACCCGGCGAAAACCTCACGCGAGTGAGGGGCGCATTCCGTAGCGCATACTGGCGAGTGTCGCCAGTGGCCGGATAGAGCACGGTCAACAAGCGGCCGTCCTGTGCCAGAACGGTGCCTAACCCCAGCTCTGCTTCGCTGTCACTAATCCAGCGTTGCCCCGGTTGATACTGCTGCGCCATGCTGCCTGACTCCCGCCGTGAAAAAGCCGACTATGTTAACGGAACACGGCCCGGCGCCCAAGAACTCTGACAAAAACTACGCTGTTTGTACGGGCCGGCGGAAATTGAATCGACGGATGGCGGGCACTTGAGAGTGTCGACTGAGTCACAGCTTGGCACGCGGGTGCTCAAGTCGCCCTGCCACCCGCCGACAGCCTGTTGATCAGGAGAATAATTATCATGCTGCCCGTCAGTGTTGTGCCGGTCACGTCGCAACTCGACCCGGCACGCCAGAAGCCGGATATTCCGCCGGTGGTGCCCGTTCAACCGGGCTCCAACGAGAGCACGATCGACCTGAAAAAAGGCGATGCCGAGCAATCGACCTTTCTGCTGCGCGAAGAGCAGCGTCGCCAGCAGGAGCAGCAGAAACGCCGGCGCGAAGCCGACGACGACGCGGAGCAGCATTTGCCGATTCCCGGCGACTTGCTCAACGCTGACAACACCGTGCCCGTGGCGCCGCTGATCGAAGACGCGCCGCGCCAGGGCCTGTGGGTGGATATCGAGGTCTAACCGTTCAGTTCGCGCAGGGCCTTCACCAGCAGCTCAATATCGTCATCGGTGTTGAGCGGGCTGACGGAGATGCGCGCAACGCTGCTCAACCCACGTGCTTGCATGTCCAGCGGGGTGTAGGCCACGCCATTGGCGCCGATGTTGATGCGCTTTAACCCCAGGCGTTGTTTGAGTTCAAAACTATCCCAGCCGGCCAGGTTGAACGCGATCAAGCCTGAATGCGTTCTGCCTAAGTCATGCAAGGTAATTCCCGGTATCTGACGCAGTGCTTCGCGGATTCGCGCGCTGGTCTGCAAGACTCTTTGCCATACCCGCTCAATCCCCAGTTGATTGATCTCGTGCAACGCATTGCCCAGGCCGGCCAGCAGGGCGAAAGAGACTTCGCTGGTTTCAAAGCGCCGGGCGTCGTTGCGCAGGTCGAAGCCTTCGGCGGTCCAGGGCGCTGAAAACACGTCGCGTTGGGCCGGGTTCAGATGCGGCAGAAAATCCGGCCTGATATACAGCAGCGCGGTACCGCGAGGCCCGCGCAGGTGTTTGCGGCCGGCAGACTTGAGCACATCGCACTGCAACGCTTGCACATCCACCGGCAGTTGGCCGACGGCTTGGCCCGCGTCGATGAAGTAGGGGATGGCATGCCGCCTGGCCACATCGCCGATGGCCTGGGCCGGGTTGATCAAGCCACCGTTGGCCGGCAGCCAGGTGAGGTCGATCAGCTTCACCTTGGCATCCAGCATCGCCTCCAACGCCACCGGGCAGGCCGCGCCGCTGGCATCGCACGGGATGACCTCCACCCGCGCCCCGGCTTGAATGGCCAGTTCCATGCTCGCCAGATTACCGCCCCATTCGTGGCGCCCCACCAGAATTCGATCACCCGGCTGCCAGGGCCCCAGCGCCTGGAAGGCCAGGCTCCAGGCCGTCGAGCCACTGCTGGCGAAGGCAATCGCTGAGGCGGGCGCATTGAGCAACTGCCCAGCGGCGCGGCGGGCCTTCTCCACTAAGATGGCACCCTGTTCTCCGGCCTCCATCGGGCCGTCGCGGGCTTCGCGTTGCAGCTGTTCGATGATGGCGTCGAGCGTCGCCTGGCTGGGCAAGGAGGCTCCAGCATGATTGAAGTGCACGAGGCCGGACTGGCAACCGGGCGTGGCTTCTCGCAAGTGCTGGATTTGCAGCGGGCTCATGGCTGCAGCTCGAAAGTGGCGTCCACTTCCACGGCGACACCAGCCGGCAGACTGCAAACCCCTACGGCGGTGCGCACGTGCCGGCCCTTGTCGCCGAGGGCGTTGACCAGCAGGTTCGAAGCGCCATTGGCGACCAGGCTTTGGCGCTGGAAGTCGGCGCTGCTGGCAATGAACACGCCCAGGCGAAGGATGCGCACCACCCGCGACAGGTCATCGCCCAGCGCATCGCTTAATTGCCCCAGCAGGCCCAGCGCTGCCAATTCCGCCGCTTGGGCGCCATCTTCATCGCTGAGAGAATCGCCCAGCCGGCCAATGTAGGCGGGTTTGCCATCGATCATGGGAATTTGTCCCGAGATGAACAGCTGGTGTTGGCTGATCACATGATTGATGTAGTTGGCTGCGGGTTGGCTGTGCGTAGGCAGTGTCAGGCCGAGGGCGTGTACGCGCTGGCGGATGGAGTCAGTCATGGTGAAATCCTCTGGTGTCAGAAGGTTCCAGCATGTTGGTGGTGGCGAGGGGCGACAAACGGATAGATCTCAACCGACGTATCTAAAAAACTCACGCGTCGGCACACGCTTGCTTCAACCACTGACTGAAGCATTCAGCCGCCTCACTGAGCGGACCCTGAGGGGCGATCAGCCAATAGCCGATGTCGCTGTGATAGGGCGGCCTGTCAAAGGCCTTCACCAGGCTGCCGTCGTG
This sequence comes from Pseudomonas sp. CFSAN084952, assembly GCF_009648855.1. Classification (NCBI taxonomy): domain Bacteria; kingdom Pseudomonadati; phylum Pseudomonadota; class Gammaproteobacteria; order Pseudomonadales; family Pseudomonadaceae; genus Pseudomonas; species Pseudomonas sp. CFSAN084952. The sequence continues at coordinate 750,082 of NZ_CP045767.1, forward strand.
GAGCCTGCGTTCAATCAGGCGATGGCGGCCCATGGCGATACCCTGGCCGGCCACGCTCGCTTCGACCACGATGTTGTAGTCATGCAACATCACGCGGGGGTGATGATCGAGGTTGATCTGGTAATGGGCGGACCAATCGGTCCACTCGAAAGGGCGGTGCGAGGTCGCCATCAACAACGGGCCTGTGGCGACCTGCCTGGCCTTGAACGCCGGGCTGCATACCGGTGACAGGGTTTCGGTCATCAGGCGTGTGGCGAGCACGTCGGGCCAGTCGCCCTTGCCGTAGCGGATGGCCAAGTCAACTTCGGCCGTGGCGACGTTGGCCAATTGAATCGCGGGCAGCAATTCCACCTGGATATGCGGGTGGCGCTGTAGAAACTCGGCCAGGCGCGGCGCCAGCCACAGCGTGGCAAAGGACGCCAGCAAGCCGATACGCAATACACTGGCGCACGGCGCTCCCCGCTGGCTGCGTGTTGCAGCGGCGATGGCGTCCAGGGCAGGGCGTATTTGCGCGTAGTAATCTTGCCCGGCCAACGTCAGGTCGATCGCACGGGTTCGCCGGATAAACAGCGGCTTGCCCAAGTGGTGCTCGAGCTTATGTACCTGGTGGCTCAGCGCACTTTGGGTCACCGACAACTCGTCAGCCGCCTTGATAAAACTCAAGTGCCGTGCCACGGCCTCGAAGGCGCGCAGGGCCAGCAGCGGTGGAAGGTCGTTGTGCAAGGCCACCTGGATGCACCTCCTGGGCAGGGTAGAAAGTGCCGATTTTGGTTGATGGCCTGCATTTTGTCGCCCGCTTAATTGCCGTCGGGCGGGGCAGGCCGCATTATTGAGGCATTCTCGCCACGACGTAAGCCAAGCCATGAGTGATGACGACAAGCTGATCGACCTGAACGCCGAACGTGCCAAGCGCGTTCACGACCTTAATGACAAGCGCCTGAATGAAGTGCGCCAAGCCTTTGAGCAAGCCATGCCCTTGGGCAAGCCCAAGAAGAAGTCGAAGAACAAGCCGAAAAAACGTTGAAACGTCCTGCCTCTATTGATGCAGGTCAGTTATTCCCCTTCTTTACGCCCCGTTGTGGGCGACATTGATCCTGGTCAATTTCCCACTGTGCCTTCTCTATTAACTTAGCCCTATCGCAACAGGGCAAGTGCAGGAGGCCGGTCATGTTTTTCGATAATGTGGTTTTTGCCGGAGTGCTGACTGTTAGCCTCATGGTGCTGTTTTTTGTAGGGTTTGGATTTTTTATCTGGAAAGACGCGAACAAGCGTAAAAAACCTTAAGTCTTTCCGGGTTATATGAGCACGCAAGGCATTTTGGGCGACTTCGGTCGCCCTTTTTTTTGGCAAAACGCACCGCAGTTTTTGATCGTTCCCACGCTCCGCGTGGGAACGCATCCCGTGACGCTCCGCGTCACCCGTGCGCCAGTGGGACGCGGAGCGTCCGTGGCGGCATTCCCACGCAGAGCGTGGGAACGATCATAAAAAAAGGTGCGACCCTCGCGGATCGCACCTTTTTTATTGCCGGCTGGCTATCAGTTGCCCAAAGCCTTGGACGCCAGCCAGAACAACCCGGCCGAGAGGCCTACGGTCGCTGGCAAGGTCAATACCCAGGCCATCAGGATGGTCTTGACGGTGCCACCTTGCAGGCCGCTTTTGTTCGCAACCATGGTGCCTGCCACGCCAGAAGACAGGACGTGGGTGGTGGACACTGGCAGGGCGAAGATGTTGGCGAAGCCGATCATGGTGGCCGTGGTGATTTGCGCCGACATGCCCTGGGCATAGGTCATGCCTTGCTTGCCGATCTTTTCACCGATGGTCAGCACCACGCGCTTCCAGCCCACCATGGTGCCCAGGCCCAGGGCCAGTGCGACCGCGAGGATCACCCAGAACGGGGCGTACTCGGTGGTGGCGGTCAGGTCTTTGCGCAGCTTGTCGAGGTCGGACTTCTCACGGGAGTCCAGGCCTGGCAGCTTGCCGACCTTTTTCGCGGTGTCATCCAGGCAAAGCAGGTAGCGACGTACCTCGATGCGGTGGTCGGCCGTCAGCGAGTGGTAGTCCGAGACGCCCTTGAGGGTGCCCAGCAGCGCGTTGATCGTCGGTTCGGTCTGCTGCGGGTTGCAGCGGAACTTGCCCGGCAGGTCATCCTTCACGCTTTTGCCCAGGGCCAGGAATTCACCGAGGGTCTCGTGGTTGCGCTGGTAGAACTGGTTCAGGTGCAGGGTGGCGTCGCGGGTACGTTCGATCTGGTAAGTGGTGCTGCCCAGGTCCAATACGAACTGCGCCGGCACGATACCGATGAGCACCAGCATGATCAGGCCGATGCCCTTCTGGCCATCGTTGGAGCCGTGCACGAAGCTCACCGCCATGGCCGAAATCACCAGGACGAGGCGGTTCCAGAATGGCGGGTGCTTTTTGTCGTCAAGCTTGCGGCGCTGGTCCGGGGTCTTGTGCATCTTCGACAGCGGACGCCACCACTTCAGACCGATCAGTACCAGAGCGGCGACCAGAAAGCCCGCCATCGGCGAGAATACCAGGGACGCGCCGATATCCACGGCCTTCTGCCAGTTCACACCGTCAGCCAGGGGGATGTCGTTGATCAACGCGTTGGCCAGGCCGACACCAAGGATCGAGCCGATCAGGGTGTGGGAGCTGGAGGCGGGGATACCGAAGTACCAGGTGCCCAGGTTCCAGGTGATCGCTGCTGCCAACAATGAGAAGACCATTGCCAAGCCATGGCCGGTGTTCACATTGATCAGCAACTCCACCGGCAGCAAGTGCACGATGGCGTAGGCGACACCGACACCACCGAGCAATACGCCGAGGAAATTGAACACCCCGGAGAAGAACACGGCCAGGTGTGGCGGCATGGCTTTGGTATAGATGACTGTGGCCACCGCGTTAGCGGTGTCATGAAAGCCATTGATGAACTCGAAGGCGAGGACAAAGGCCAGGGCGAGCAACAGGCTCACTAGAACCCAAGCATCCAGTCCGCTGAATAAATCGATCATGAAGGTTTTCTGACCCGGTCGTAAGGGGGCGCGATTATGCCAGAAAACATCAGTAATCGATGCATTAGCTGCTCATCGGTAACAATCTTCCTGGAAAAAAACGCGGCAGGACGCACGCATCCCAGGGTTTTCGGGGCTTTGGCAAGTCTTTGATTTATAAAGCGCAGGCCGCAGAAGGCGGGCTTTAGTCATGAAAATGCCATACCTGAAACATTTGTATGAAATTTCGTAGGTGGCTGTAGGTTACTGACCAGTGGACGCTAAAGCGGGTGCCCTCTGCCAGTACTTCACCGGCAGAGACAGCACGACCCTTAAGGCTCGAACCGAAGCGCTTATGGCTCCTCGGTCTTGAGCTCCTGCTCGATCTTTTGGATTTCCTGGGCAAATGCCTGGTCTAGCAGGCTGGCGCGTTTACGCCATGGCTTGCGTTCCGGTTCGGGTTGCGCGGCGTAGGTGGTGACTTCCCCGCCGTAGACATCCTTGTAACGTTGCTCCTGGCGCTCAAGTTCCGCGCGCAGTTCATCTTTCGTCACAGTATTACCTAATTGAGTTGAGTTTATTGATTGCGCAGCGTCATGCCTGAAAGTCGTGCTCGGGCGATTCCAAATAGAACAATAAAACGTTCAAATGGGTAAATAGGCCTGAGGGCAGTTCTTTTAAGCGAGTACTTGTGTCCGGCCCTGCATACAACCCGCAACGCCCGGTGAGCTCCACTCCCGATACATACCGGGCTGACCTCTGCACAGGTTGCATTATAGCGGCGCATTTGAATAACACTATCATCATGAAGTTAAAAAGCGTCAACGATGTGTCAGAGGTTTGTTACATGCTGGCGTGGGTATTTGTGAACACCGTCATCATCCTGGCAGGGTAAATGCCCCTGCTTTATAGATGCATCAGGCAAATCTGAAACCATGGCCGCGAGGTGTGCGCCAGTGCCGGCCAAATTGCGATAATCGCATGGTCGTTCGATAATCGCCCAATGTTGCCGACGCTGACTTGTGCAGGGCGACCGGCACGGCTTGTAATAGCCGCCAACCCTCCCGTGGTGATAACAAGAGAAGGCCCCTTGAAATGAACGATCAATTGCGCAACTCCTTTGCATCAGTGGCGCCGCCGATCGTGGCTTCACCGGCCAAGCGCATCCAGGCATTCACCGGTGATCCGGATTTCATGACGTCCCTGGCCCGTGGCCTGGCCGTGGTGCAGGCATTCCAGGAGCGTAAGCGTCACCTGACCATCGCTCAGATCAGCCATCGCACGGAAATTCCCCGCGCCGCCGTGCGCCGTTGCCTGCACACCTTGATCAAGCTCGGCTACGCCACCACGGATGGGCGCACCTACTCGCTGTTGCCCAAGGTACTGACCCTCGGTCATGCCTATCTGTCGTCCACACCGCTGGCTGTTTCGGCCCAGCCTTACCTGGACCGCATGAGCGAGCAACTGCATGAAGCCTGCAACATGGCCACCCTGGAAGGCGATGACATTCTTTATATCGCCCGTTCCGCCACCACCCAGCGTCTGATCTCGGTTGACCTGTCGGTGGGTGGGCGCTTGCCTGCATATTGCACGTCCATGGGCCGCATTCTGCTGGCCGCCCTCGACGACGCTTCGCTGCAGGATTATCTCGACCATGCCGACCTGCAAACCAAGACCAGCCGCACCCTGACCACGCCGCAAGCGTTATTGGAATGCCTGCAACAGGTGCGTCAGCAGGGCTGGTGCATTGTCGACCAGGAACTGGAGCAGGGCCTGCGTTCCATCGCGGTGCCGGTGTATGACGCGTCCGGCCAGGTGTTGGCCGCGCTTAATGTCAGCACCCATGCCGGGCGGGTCAGCCGCAGCGAGTTGGAGCAGCGCTTTTTGCCGAGCATGCTCAGCGCCAGCCGTGAGCTGAGTGCGCAGCTGTTTGCCTAAGCTGTTCGGTGACCGCACAGATCCCGGCTGGCTCGATTGACGGTGTTTCCCTTGGCTTATTAATGTGCGGCAGCGCTCTGAGGAGCTGCCCAATAAGAATGATGACCCCAGGTCGTCAGCCCGCCATCGGTGTGGAATAAAAATAATGAATCAGCCTTCTGTCGGTACCACCCTGGACGTACAGTCCTTTATCAACACCCAGCCACTCTCGCGGTATCAGTGGCGCGTGGTGATCCTGTGTTTCCTGATTGTCTTTCTCGACGGCCTCGACACCGCCGCGATGGGCTTTATCGCGCCCGCGCTGTCCCAGGACTGGGGCATCGACCGCGCCAGCCTCGGCCCGGTGATGAGCGCCGCGTTGATCGGCATGGTGTTTGGCGCACTCGGTTCCGGCCCCCTGGCCGACCGCTTTGGCCGCAAAGTCGTGCTGGTCGGCGCGGTGTTGGTGTTTGGTGCGTTCAGCCTGGCGTCGGCCTACAGCACCACTGTCGACCAGTTGCTGGTGCTGCGCTTTCTCACCGGCCTGGGCCTGGGCGCCGGCATGCCGAATGCCACCACCTTGTTGTCTGAATACACCCCCGAGCGGCATAAATCCTTGTTGGTGACCAGCATGTTCTGTGGCTTCAACCTCGGCATGGCCGGTGGTGGGTTTATTTCGGCCAAGCTGATCCCGGCCTTCGGCTGGCACAGCCTGTTGCTGATCGGCGGCATCCTGCCGTTGATCCTGGCTGGGGTGCTGCTGGTATGGCTACCGGAATCGGCGCGTTACCTGGTGGTGCGCAATCGCGGCACCGACAAGGTGCGCAAGACCCTGGCCCCTATCGAGCCAAACATCGTTGCCCAGGCCTCTCACTTCAGCGTACCGGAGCAAAAAACCGTCAAGGCCCGCAATGTGTTCGCGGTGATCTTCTCGGGCACCTACAGCGCTGGCACCTTGCTGTTGTGGCTCACGTACTTCATGGGCCTGGTGATCGTTTACCTGCTGACCAGTTGGCTCCCCACCTTGATGCGCGACAGTGGCGCGAGCATGGAGCAAGCCGCGTTCATCGGCGCGCTGTTCCAGTTTGGTGGGGTATTGAGCGCGGTGGGCGTGGGCTGGGCGATGGACCGGTTCAACCCGCACAAAGTGATCGGCACGTTCTATCTGCTGGCCGGGGTGTTTGCCTACGCGGTGGGGCAGAGCCTGGGCAACATCACGTTGTTGGCCACCCTGGTGCTGGTCGCCGGGATGTGCGTCAACGGTGCGCAATCGGCGATGCCTTCGCTGGCGGCGCGTTTCTACCCCACCCAAGGCCGTGCCACCGGTGTGTCGTGGATGCTCGGCATCGGCCGCTTCGGCGCGATCCTGGGAGCGTGGATGGGCGCAACCTTGCTGGGCCTGGGCTGGAACTTCGAGCAGGTGCTCACCGCATTGGTGATACCGGCGGCCTTGGCCACGGCAGCGGTAATGATTAAGGGCATGGTCAGCCATGCCGATGCGACCTGAAACCGATCACTACCCCTGTGGGAGCTGGCTTGCCTGCGATAGCGGTGCTGAATCCACTCGCGCCATCGCAGGCAAGCCAGCTCCCACATTGACCCTGTTCCTTGCGATGGTTAGTTAAGCAACAATCGGTTCGATAATCGAACGCTCAGTCGATTATCGGATTGTTTGGCCTATTTCCCCGGCTTAATCTTCTAGCACTTCGGCGCCACCTCAGCGCCTTTTTCGATCAACACCGGGAGCCCAACCCCATGGCTGAAATCCTCACCCTGCGTGATGCGGTCAAGCGCTTCGTGAACGACGGCGATACCGTCGCCCTCGAAGGCTTCACCCACCTGATCCCTACGGCCGCAGGCCATGAAATCATTCGTCAGGGCAAGAGAGACCTGACGCTGGTGCGCATGACGCCTGACCTGATCTACGACCAGTTGATCGGTGCCGGCTGTGCGCGCAAGTTGATTTTCTCCTGGGGCGGCAACCCGGGCGTGGGTTCCCTGCATCGGCTGCGCGACGCGGTAGAGAAACAATGGCCGCAAGCGCTGGAGATCGAAGAGCACAGCCACGCCGACCTGGCCAATGCCTACGTCGCCGGTGCCTCCGGCCTGCCGTTCGCGGTGTTGCGGGCCTATGCCGGTTCCGACTTGCCCAAGGTCAACCCGCTGATCAAGACCGTCACCTGCCCCTTCACCGGCGAAGTGCTGGCGGCGGTGCCATCGGTGCGTCCGGACATCACCGTGATTCACGCGCAGAAAGCCGATCGCAAAGGCAACGTGCTGCTCTGGGGCATTCTGGGGGTGCAAAAGGAAGCGGCGCTGGCGGCCAAGCGCTGCATCGTCACCGTCGAGGAAATCGTCGACGACCTGAATGCGCCGATGAACAGCTGCGTGCTGCCGACCTGGGCGCTGACGGCGGTGTGTCACGTACCCGGTGGTGCCCATCCTTCCTACGCGCACGGCTACAACGAGCGGGATAACCGCTTCTACCAGGCGTGGGACCCGATTGCCCGCGACCGCGGGACCTTTACCGCCTGGATCGACGAATACATCCACGGCACTGCCGACTTCAGTGAATTCCAGGCCAAGCTGGCCGCCGCGCAGGAGGCTAAGTAATGGCTTATTCCACCAATGAGATGATGACCGTCGCCGCCGCACGCCGCCTCAAGAACGGCTCGGTGTGCTTCGTCGGCATCGGCCTGCCATCCAAGGCGGCCAACCTGGCGCGCCTGACGTCCTCGCCGGATGTGGTGCTGATCTACGAGTCCGGCCCGATTGGGGCCAAGCCCAGCGTGTTGCCGCTGTCCATCGGCGATGGCGAGCTGGCGGAGACCGCCGACACCGTGGTGCCCACCGGTGAGATCTTTCGCTACTGGCTGCAGGGCGGGCGCATTGATGTCGGTTTTCTCGGCGCGGCCCAGGTCGACCGTTTCGGCAATATCAACACCACCGTGGTCGGTGATTATCACCAGCCCAAAGTGCGTTTGCCGGGTGCCGGTGGCGCGCCGGAAATCGCCGGTTCGGCCAAGAGCGTGTTGATCATCCTTAAGCAATCGTCCCGTTCGTTTGTGGACAAACTGGACTTCATCACCTCCGTCGGTCACGGCGAAGGTGGCGACTCACGCAAGCGTCTGGGCCTGCCCGGCGCCGGCCCGGTGGGCATCATTACCGACCTGTGCATCATGGAGCCGGAGGAGGGCAGCCATGAGTTCGTGGTCACTGCGCTGCATCCGGGCGTGACCCGCGAGCAAGTGATCGCCGCCACCGGCTGGGCGATTCGCTTTGCCGACAAGGTGAGCACCACCGCTGAACCCACCGAGACCGAACTGACCGCCCTGCGTGACCTCGAAGCACGCACCGCCGCCGCCCATGGCCAAGCACCGGGAGAAGCCTGATGCGCGAGGTATTTATCTGCGATGCCATTCGCACGCCGATTGGCCGTTTCGGCGGTGGCCTGTCTACGGTGCGCGCCGATGACTTGGCGGCACTGCCGATCAAGGCGCTGATCGAGCGTAACCCGTCGGTGGACTGGAGCGCCGTAGACGAAGTCTTCCTCGGCTGCGCCAACCAGGCCGGTGAAGATAACCGCAACGTGGCACGCATGGCGTTGCTGCTGGCGGGGCTGCCGGAAAGTATTCCTGGAGTGACCCTCAACCGCCTGTGCGCCTCGGGCATGGATGCCATCGGCACCGCTTTTCGTGCGATTGCCAGTGGTGAAATGGAGTTGGCGATTGCCGGTGGCGTCGAATCGATGTCCCGCGCTCCGTTTGTGATGGGCAAGGCCGACGCGGCGTTCTCGCGCAACATGAAGTTGGAAGACACCACCATTGGCTGGCGCTTTATCAACCCGCTGATGAAGGCCCAGTACGGTGTGGATGCCATGCCGCAGACCGCCGATAACGTGGCCGATGACTATCAGGTTTCCCGCGCCGACCAGGACGCTTTCGCCCTGCGCAGCCAGCAACGCACCGCCGCTGCCCAGGCCGCCGGGTTCTTTGCCGAGGAAATCGTTCCGGTGCGGGTCGCCCATAAAAAAGGCGAAACCCTGGTGGAACACGATGAACACCCACGGGACACCACGTTGGAAGCCCTGGCCAAGCTCAAGCCGGTCAACGGCGCGGACAAGACCGTCACTGCCGGCAATGCCTCGGGCGTCAACGACGGCGCCGCCGCGCTGATCCTCGCCAGCGCCGAGGCCGTCAAGCAACACGGCCTCACCGCCCGCGCCCGTGTGCTGGGCATGGCCAGTGCCGGAGTCGCCCCGCGGGTGATGGGCATCGGCCCGGTGCCGGCGGTGCGCAAACTGGTGGAGCGCCTGGGGTTGGCGGTCACCGACTTTGATGTGATCGAACTCAACGAAGCCTTCGCCAGCCAAGGCCTGGCGGTGCTGCGCGAGCTGGGTATCGCTGACGATGCGCCCCAGGTCAACCCCAACGGCGGCGCCATTGCCCTCGGTCACCCCTTGGGGATGAGTGGTGCGCGGTTGGTGATGACGGCCCTGCACCAATTGGAAAAAACCGGCGGCCGCAAAGGCCTGGCGACCATGTGCGTGGGCGTCGGCCAAGGCCTGGCCCTGGCGATTGAACGCGTCTGATAACTAAAAGAGGATTGCTCCATGAGTGACAAGCCCGGTTACCGGCGCCCGCAAGCGGGCACTCAACCTGATTACCTGCACCCGGCCTACCAGTCGACGAACCTGCGTTCGCCTTCACAGCCTTTGGTGTTCCTGCCCCATTCCTTGTCGGAAATCACTGGCCCGACCATCGGCGCCGAACGTATCAATGAGAAGGACAACGACCTGACAGCCCAGCATGAGGGCGAGCCGCAAGGCGAGCGCATCATCATTCATGGCCGTGTGCTGGACGAAAACGGCCTGCCAGTGCCGGGCATCCTTGTGGAGATCTGGCAGGCCAATGCCGCCGGCCGCTACAACCACAAGCGCGACCTGCACGATGCACCCCTGGACCCGAATTTCACCGGCACCGGGCGCACCGTCACCGACGCCGACGGCTGGTACCAGTTCCAAACCATCAAGCCCGGCGCCTACCCGTGGGGCAACCACCACAACGCCTGGCGCCCGGCGCATATCCACTTTTCGCTGTTCGGCCCCAGCGTGCTGACGCGCCTGGTGACGCAAATGTATTTCCCGGGCGACCCGTTGCTGGAATACGACCCGATCTACAACTGCGTGCCGGACACCAGCGCCAAGCAACGCTTGATCGCCAGTTTCGACCTGGAAAAAACCATTCCTTCCTATGCCCTCGGCTACCGCTGGGACATCGTCCTGCGCGGCCGCGACGCCACGCCGATGGAGAAATGAGATGACACTCAACGCGACCACGTCCCACACCGTCGGGCCGTATTACCACATTGGCCTGACCTGGCTGAACCGTGAAGACCTGACCGTCACTGCCACCCTCGGTGAACGTGTGGCAATCAGCGGCCAAGTGGTGGACGGCAACGGTGATGTCGTCAACGATGCCATGCTGGAAGTCTGGCAGGCCAATGCCGCCGGCAAATATGCTCACCCCGAAGACGAGCAGGACAAAGCGCTCGACCCGAACTTCGAAGGCTTTGGCCGCGTGCCGGTGGATGCCGAAGGGCGTTTCCGCTTTACCACCGTCAAGCCGGGCAGTGTGCCGGGGCTGAAGGGCACCACCCAGGCGCCGCATTTGGTGGTGCTGGTGTTTGCCCGTGGGTTGGTGAAGCACTTGCTGACGCGGATTTATTTTGACGGTGAGGCCTTGAACGGCGATGACCCGTTGCTGGCGTGTGTGCCGGCAGAACGTCGTGGCACCTTGATTGCCCAGGCGGATGCGGCAGGGGTTTATCAGTGGAATGTGATTTTGCAGGGCACAGATAAGGAAACGGTGTTCTTCGACTATTGAGTTGGCTGTAGGGCCCCATCGCAGGCAAGCCAGCTCCCACCTTTGAATGTGTTCATAACACAAAATGTGGGAGCCGGGCTTGCCCGCGATGAGGCCCTCTCAGGCTCCAACTATCCAAAAGTCTGCTTGCGGAACAGGGTTGTTGCAAAGTATGTCTAGGCTATAACCGTTCCCACTGAGTAAAAAAACATGACAACAAAAACCAGCCACTACACCGGAGAAGAACGCAGCAAAAGGATCTTTGCGATTGTCGGTGCGTCCTCCGGCAACCTGGTCGAATGGTTCGACTTCTACGTCTATGCCTTCTGCGCGATTTATTTTGCTCCGGCGTTTTTCCCCTCGGACGACCCCACGGTGCAGTTGCTCAACACCGCCGGGGTGTTTGCCGCCGGGTTCCTGATGCGACCGATCGGTGGCTGGTTGTTTGGCCGGGTGGCCGACAAGCACGGGCGCAAGAACTCGATGATGATCTCGGTGCTGATGATGTGCGGCGGCTCCCTGGTCATCGCCTTTCTGCCGACCTACAACGCCATCGGTGCCTGGGCGCCAGCGTTGCTGTTGGTGGCGCGGCTGTTCCAGGGCTTGTCGGTGGGCGGCGAATACGGCACCACGGCCACTTACATGAGTGAAGTCGCGCTCAAGGGCCAGCGTGGCTTCTTTGCTTCGTTCCAGTACGTGACCCTGATCGGCGGCCAGTTGCTGGCGGTGCTGGTGGTGGTGATCCTGCAACAGATCCTCACCGAAGAAGAACTGCGCGCCTGGGGCTGGCGCATCCCGTTTGTGATCGGCGCTATAGCCGCCGTGATCTCCCTGCTGCTGCGTCGCACCCTGAAAGAAACCACCAGCAAGGAAATGCGTGAAGACAAGGACGCCGGCAGTATCGTCGCGCTGTTTCGCGACCACGGCAAAGCCTTCATTACGGTGTTGGGCTACACCGCCGGCGGCTCGCTGATTTTCTATACCTTCACCACCTACATGCAGAAGTACCTGGTGAATACCGTGGGCATGCACGCCAAGACGTCGAGCTACATCATGACCGGCGCGCTGTTTCTGTACATGTGCATGCAGCCGTTGTTCGGCATGTTGGCCGACAAGATTGGCCGGCGTAATTCCATGCTCTGGTTTGCCGGCCTTGGCACGCTGTTTACCGTGCCGATCCTGCTGACCTTGAAAACCGTGACCAGCCCGTTTTTGGCGTTTGTGCTGATCACCCTGGCCTTGGCGATTGTCAGCTTCTACACCTCCATCAGCGGCCTGGTCAAAGCGGAGATGTTCCCGCCCCAGGTGCGTGCATTGGGTGTGGGCCTGGCGTATGCGGTGGCTAACGCGGTGTTTGGCGGTTCGGCAGAAGTGGTTGCGCTGAGCCTCAAATCCATCGGCATGGAAAACACCTTTTATTGGTACGTCACCGCGATGATGGCGGTGGCCTTCCTGTTCAGCTTGCGCCTGCCGAAACAGGCGGCGTACCTGCATCACGATCTGTAAGGGATGAGTTATGACGCTGCGCACGAGCAATCAACTGTTCGACGCTTATTTCACCGCTGACAGCATGGCCGAAGTGTTCTGTGACCAGGGGCGTTTGCAGGGCATGCTGGATTTCGAGGCCGCACTGGCCCGGGCGCAGGCCCGGGTCGGGTTGATTCCCCAGGCCGCTGTCGCACCGATTGCCCAGGCGTGCCTGGCGTCGCTGTATGACGTGGATGCCCTTGGCAGCGCGATTGCCACGGCGGGCAACTCTGCGATTCCATTGGTGAAGGCGTTGGGCAAGTTGATCGCCAGTGAGGACGCCGACGCCGAGCGTTATGTGCACCTGGGCGCCACCAGTCAGGACGTGATGGACACTGGCCTGGTGCTGCAACTGCGCCGTGGCGTGGAACTGATCGAGGCCGACCTGGCTCGCCTGGGGGAGGTGTTGGCGGCCCAGGCCCAGCGTTACGCCACCGTACCGTTGGCCGGGCGCACCTGGTTGCAGCACGCGACGCCGGTCACCCTGGGAATGAAAATCGCCGGTTGGCTGGGCGCGGTGACGCGCAGTCGCCAGCGCCTGGCTGAATTGAAACCGCGCCTGCTGGTCCTGCAATTTGGCGGCGCCTCGGGCACCTTGGCAGCGCTGGGCGAACACGCCATGCCCGTGGCCGAAGCCGTGGCCGCCGAGTTGCAACTGGGCTTACCGGAACAACCCTGGCACACCCAGCGTGACCGCCTGGTGGAGTTTGCCAGCCTGCTTGGCCTGATCGCCGGTAGCCTCGGCAAGTTGGGCCGCGATATCAGCCTGTTGATGCAGACCGAAGCGGCCGAGGTGTTCGAGCCTTCGGCGCCGGGCAAGGGCGGTTCGTCCACCATGCCGCACAAGCGTAACCCGGTGGGCGCCGCAGTGCTGATCAGCGCGGCCACCCGCGTACCGGGCCTGGTGGCAACGATGTTCAGCGCCATGCCTCAAGAGCACGAACGCAGCCTGGGCTTGTGGCACGCCGAATGGGAAACCTTGCCAGAGATTTGCCGCTTGGTGTCCGGTGCCTTGCACCAGGCAATTCTGGTCAGTGAAGGGCTGGAGGTGAATGCCGAACGTATGGCACACAACCTCGACCTGACTCAGGGCCTGGTACTGGCCGAAGCGGTGAGTATCGTGCTCGCCCAACGCTTGGGCCGCGACACTGCGCACCATCTGCTGGAGCAGTGCTGCAAACGTGCGGTCGCCGAGCAGCGCCATTTGCGCGCGGTACTGGCGGATGAGCCGCACGTCACCGCCGAGCTGTCGGCGGCTGAATTGGACCGCCTGCTCGACCCGGCCCATTACCTGGGCCAGGCGTCTACCTGGGTCACGCGTGCGGTGACCGAACATTTTGCTTTGACTGCCTGAGGAGACCGCTGTGGCTTTTGTACAACTCGCCGAGGGCGAACTGCATTACCAACTCGAGGGGCCCGCCGACGCACCGGTACTGGTGCTGTCCAATTCCCTGGGTACCGACCTGCATATGTGGGATATCCAGATTCCGGCCTTTACCGAGCATTTTCGTGTGCTGCGTTTCGACACCCGTGGCCACGGCCAATCCCTGGTGACCGAGGGGCCTTACAGCATCGAGCAACTGGGGGCAGACGTGCTCGCACTGCTGGATGCGCTGGATATCCAGAAGGCGCATTTTTGCGGATTGTCTATGGGCGGCTTGATCGGCCAATGGCTGGGCATTCATGCCGGCGAGCGCCTGCAACGCCTGGTGGTGTGTAATACCGCGGCCAAGATCGGCACGCCCGAGGTGTGGAACCCGCGTATCGAAATGGTCCTGCGTGATGGCGCCGCCGCGATGGTGGCGCTGCGCGATGCGTCCATTGCGCGCTGGTTCACCGCAGATTTCGCCGCTGCCAACCCGCACCAGGCCAAGCAGATCACCGATATGCTCGCGGCCACTTCGCCCGAGGGGTATGCCGCCAACTGCGGCGCCGTGCGCGATGCGGATTTTCGTGAGCAATTGTCCTCGATCAAGGTGCCGACCCTGGTGATTGCCGGCACCGAAGACGCGGTGACGCCGCCAGCTGGCGGCCACTTTATCCAGAACCATGTGCAGGGCGCCGAGTACGCCGAGTTCTATGCAGCGCACCTGTCCAACGTTCAGGCCGGTGCTGCGTTCAGCGACCGGGTGATCGAATTTCTGCTGGCCCGCTGAGGAGCTATTTGTGGACGAGAAACAACGTTACGCCGAGGGCCTGCAGGTGCGCCGCGAAGTACTGGGCGATGCCCATGTCGACCGCAGCCTCAATGCCCTGACCGAGTTCAACAGCGAGTTCCAGGAAATGATCACCCGCCACGCCTGGGGTGACATCTGGACCCGTCCCGGCCTGCCTCGGCATACCCGCAGCCTGATCACCATCGCGATGCTGATCGGCATGAACCGCAGTGAAGAACTGAAGCTGCACCTGCGTGCCGCCGCCAGCAACGGCGTAACCCGCGCCGAGATCAAGGAAGTGCTGATGCAGAGTGCGATCTACTGCGGGATTCCGGCAGCGAATGCGACGTTTCATTTGGCTGAGTCAGTGTGGGATGAGTTGGGTGTGGAGTCTCGCCAACAAGACTGAATGTGAAAGGCGATCACCTGTGGGAGCTGGCTTGCCTGCGATTGCAGCGACGAGGTCTGACTGGGGACCGTGTTGTCTGCATCGCAGGCAAGCCAGCTCCCACAGGGGATCGTCACAGGTTTAAGGTATTAGTGGGAATCAGCATCCCACAGCCAATTCCACACCCCAGGCAGATGCACCGGCTCGTTCACAGCCTTGACCGTACGGGCCAGCGCTGCGCGTTCCAGCGCGGCGTGGTCGGTATAGAACGGCTCGGCCGCGGTCTTCAAACCGTTGACCCGTGCGCTGTCCATCAGAATCTGCAAGTACTCCTGCATATGCCGCGCGGTGTAGCGGTTGATGTCATGGAAGGTCACCACTACCGGGATCACACCCTCCACTGTCGGTAGTTCACCCAAGGCGATGCGTTCGCGTACCACCGACAGTTGCCGATACAGGTTGGCCCGCCGACGCGGGCTGGCGTTGAAGCCCCAGATCTTGCCGTCATTGGCACTCAAATCCGTCAACAGTACCTGCATGCCGTGGCGTTGGTAGGCGGCGAAGGTGCGCTTGTCGTAGTTCCAGAAGGGGGGGCGTACCAGCACGGGGGGCGCGCCCGTGATGGCGGCAATGTCTGCGGCGCCTTCGGTAAGGGTGTGTTCCAGGGTGGCGTCGTTCAGCCAGCGATGATTGGTGTGAAACGCGGTGGCCGTGTGGAAGGCCAGGATATGGCCAGCGGCGAATTCTCGTTCCATGGTCTTGCGGCCTCGGGAACTGCCGCCTGCGCGAGCGGCTTCGGTCTGCAGGAAGAACACCGCCTTGATCCCCGGCAGCACCGGGTTGTTGGCCAGGTCCGCCACTACCGAACGGCTCGGATTGTTGTAGCCCGAGGCGCTTGGGCCATCGTCGAAGGTCAGCAAAAAGCGGATCGGCGCCTGGGCCAGCAGGCGTTGTTCGGTCTGTGGTGTCAGGGCGATGGGTGCGCTGATACAGCCCCCCAGGCTCAAGACCAGGGCAAACAAAGCGATTGCTGTAGCGAAGGATTTCATGCCGTGCAGGGCCCGAGTAAAGGCCGCTGCTGGGGGGATCAGCAGCGGCAGGCGCGCACCATACAGTAAGTGCTATGCCGGTTTACAGCAGACTGATCGGATAGCTGACGATCAACCGGTTCTCATCGAACTCGTTGTTGCTGTAGTCCCTGCGCATGCTCGAATTGCGCCAGCGCACGTTGAGGTTTTTCAGCGTGCCGCTTTGCACCGTATAGCCTACTTCGGTCTCGCGGCCCCACTCCTTGCCGTCGGTGATGGTGCCGGTGTGCACGTTGCTGCCGCTGATATAGCGGTTCATCAGGGTCAGGCCTGGTACACCGAGGGCGGCGAAGTTGTAGTCGTGGCGAACCTGCCAGGATTTTTCCTGTGCGTTGTCATAGCTGGAGTTGTAGCTGTCGTTGGCCAGGGTGCCGCCGCTGGTGCCGTTGACGCGCATCCAGGCACTGTCGCCGGTGAGTTTTTGCAGGCCGACGTAGAAGGTGTTGCCACCGTACCTGGCCGAGAACAAACCGGACCAGGTTTTGTTGTCCAGGTCGCCGGCGCGGGCGCTGCCGTCGTCCTTACCGTAAAAGAAGCCCAGGTTGGCGCCCAGGGTCCAGTCGCCCACAGGCTGGCTGTGGATCAGATTGACGAACTGCTGGCTGTAGATGTCCTTGAGCTGGGCATTCCACACGCCGACTTGGGTGCGTTTGTCGTTGAACGCGTATTCGGCGCCCTGGAAGTTGAAACGGTCGGAGGTGAAGGCGGTTTTGCCGAACATCGACATGTCGCTCATGCTGCCGTCGTCCCGCGGGCTATTGGCGCGGAATTGGCCGCCATAGAGGGTCAGGCCGTCGATTTCCTTCGAGGTGATCTGCCCGCCACGCAGGGTCTGTGGCAGGGAGCGGCCATCGTCGGAACGCAGGATCGGCAGCACCGGCATCCATTCGCCCACCTTCAGCTCGGTCTTGGAAAAGCGCGCCTTGAATGCCACGCCCAGCCGGCCAAACTCATCGGCTGGCCGGCCGTCATGGTCCAGCGGCAGCAACTGCGTGCCGCCTGTGCCACGCCCGCCATCGAGCTTGAGCGAGTACAAGCCCAGCACATCCACACCAAAACCGACTGTGCCTTGGGTGAACCCGGACTTGGCGTCGAGAATGAAACTTTGCGTCCACTCTTGCGCGCCACCCTGAGCCTTGGTCGGGTTGGTGTAGTTGCGGTTGAAGAAGAAATTACGCAGGTTGAGGTTGGCGCTGGCGTCTTCGAGAAAGCCGTGATCCTGGGCGAGAACGGGCAGGGCAGAACTGGCGACAGCAGCCGCCAGCAACAGCTGGCGCGGTTGGAAAGTGCTCATGGTGTGAACCTGTTGTTATTGGGTTTATGCAGGTGGCGGCCATGGTGCGCGGCGGTGCGGGGGCTATGAAAGTAGGGGAAGGTGGGTTGTGGGCGATGATCGAACGCAAGTTGTAAGGGCAACAATGCAGGCATAAAAAAACCGCTTCCGGTGAGGGAAGCGGTTTTCACACCCGCGCTATCAGAACAACTTCAACGGCGGTGCTTGTTCTTTCAACGGCTCGTTCTTCGCAGTCTGCTCGTTCCAGCCACCGCCGAGGGCCTTGTACAGGTTGACCTCGCTGGTGAGCTGCGCCAGGCGGTCGGTGATCAGCGATTGCTGGGCACTGAACAGTTGGCGCTGGGCGTCGAGGAAGGTCAGGTTGCTGTCGACACCAATGCGGTAGCGACGCTCGGCCAGGCGGTAGTAATCCTGGTTAGCCTCGACGAAGCCGCGCTGGGCATCCAGTTGCTGCTTGTAGGTCGCACGCGCGGCCAGGCCGTCGGAGACTTCCTGGAAGCCGGTCTGGATGGCCTTCTCGTAGTTGGCCACGTTGATCTCTTTTTGGATCTTCGAGTAGTCCAGGCTTGCGCGCAGGCTACCAGCGTTGAAGATCGGGATGTTGATCTGCGGGGCAAACGCCCAGGTTCCCGAACCGCCTTTGAACAGGCCACCCAGGGTAGGGCTGGCAGTACCGGCGCTGGCGGTCAGGCTGATGCTCGGGAAGAACGCCGCACGGGCCGCGCCGATGTTGGCGTTGGCGGCCTTGAGGTTGTACTCGGCTTGCACAATATCGGGACGACGTTGCAGCAGGTCCGATGGCAACCCGGCCGGCACTTCGCTGAGCAGGTCATCGGACAGCGGCTTGCTGGCGATATTCGCCGGCAGGCCGGTGCCCAGCAGCAGGGTCAGGCTGTTTTCGTCCTGGGCCACCTGGCGGGTGTAACGCGCCAGTTGCACACGGGCGTTTTCCACCGAGGTGCGTGCCTGGCTGAGGTCGAGGGCCGAGGCCACGCCGACTTCATTGCTGCGCGAGGTGAGCTTGTAGCTTTGCTCGAACGCGGCCAGGGTGTCCTGGGTCAGCTTGAGCAGCTCCTTGTCGGCCTGCCAGGTCAGGTAGGCATTCGCCACGCTGGCCACCAGGCTGATTTGGGTGCTGCGACGTGCTTCTTCAGTGGCGAAGTACTTCTGCAGCGCTTCTTCACTGAGGCTGCGCACGCGACCGAACAGGTCCAGCTCATAAGAGCTGATCCCAAGGCCCGCCGAGTACTGGCTGGCGATGGTCGATTCGCCGGTCTGCGACAGCTTGGCCGGGGTGCGCGAACGGCTGCCGTTACCGGTGGCCGACACGGCCGGGAATAGGTCGGCACGTTGGATCTGATATTGCGCCGCATAGGCGTCGATGTTCAGCGCCGCGACACGCAGGTCACGGTTGTTCACCAACGCGGTCTGGATCAGCTGTTGCAGGGCAGGGTCATGGAAAAACTGCTTCCAGCCTTGCTCGGCAGCGGCCTGGCTCGGCGCCTGGGCCGACGAATACGCCGGCCCCTGCGGGAACTGCGCGGCCACCGGCGCTTCGGGGCGCTGATAGTCAGGTATCAGCGAGCAGCCACTGAGCACGAATGCGGTGACGGCTAGGGAAAGTAGCGACTTGCTCATTGGCCAGCCTCTTTAGGAGTTTCAGTAGTGTCTTTCTTTTTGCGTTCGCCAGCGGCGGACACGGTTGCGTAGAACAGCGGCACCCAGAAGATCGCCAGCACAGTGGCCGTGATCATACCGCCGATAACGCCGGTACCGATTGCGTGCTGGCTGCCTGAGCCGGCGCCGGTGGAGATTGCCAGCGGTAGTACGCCGAGCATGAACGCCAACGAGGTCATGATGATCGGGCGCAGACGCATACGGGACGCTTCGATAGCCGCCTCGACGATGCCTTTGCCTTGCTCGTGCAGTTCCTTGGCGAATTCCACGATGAGGATGGCGTTTTTCGCCGCCAGGCCCACCGTCACCAACAGGCCCACCTGGAAGAACACGTCGTTGGACAAGCCGCGCATGCTGGTGGCGATCAGTGCACCGATCACACCCAGTGGCACAACCAGAATCACCGCGATCGGAATCGACCAGCTTTCGTACAGTGCTGCCAGGCACAGGAACACGACCAAAAGCGACAGTGCGTACAGGGCTGGCGCCTGGGAACCGGAAAGGCGTTCTTCGTACGACAGGCCTGTCCAGGCATAACCGACACCGGCCGGCAGTTCTTTGGCAATGCGTTCGACTTCGGCCATCGCATCACCGGTACTGTAGCCCGGTGCCGGGGTACCGAGGATTTCCATCGCCGCTACACCGTTGTATCGCGAAAGCTTGGGCGAACCATAGATCCACTGGCCCGACGAGATAGCCGACAGCGGCACCATTTTCCCGTCGTTGCTGCGCACGTACCATTTGTCCAGATCTTCGGGCGACATACGGCTGGCGGCGTCACCTTGTACATACACCTTCTTCACGCGACCACGGTCGATGAAGTCGTTGATGTAGCTACCACCCAAGGCAATGGCCAGGGTCTGCTGGATATCGGCGAGGCTGATGCCTTGGGCACTGGCCTTCTCGTCGTCAACGGTCAGCTCGTACTGCGGCTCATCGTTCACGCCGTTAGGGCGTACGCCGGCCAGCACCTTGCTTTGTGCCGCAGCGCCCAGGAACTGGTTACGTGCAGCCATCAGCTTGTCGTGGCCGACGCCACCCTGGTCTTGCAGGAACACGTCAAAACCGGTGGCGTTACCCAGCTCCAGCACCGAAGGCGGCACGATGGCAAATACCATGGCGTCCTTGAAGGCCCCGAAGAAGTAACCCTGGGCACGCTTAGCCACTTCGAACACCGACTGGCTCGAATCCCGCTCGTCCCACGGCTTGAGCATCACGAACGCAAGACCCGAGCTCTGGCCACGGCCAGCAAAGTTGAAGCCGTTCACGGTAAACACCGATTTCACTGCCTTGCCTTCGCCTGGCTCGCCTTCCTTGTCGTTCAGCAGGAAGGCGCGCATGTCGTCGACGACTTTTTGCGTGCGCTCAGCCGAAGCACCGACCGGTGTCTGCACCTGGGCGAAGATCACACCCTGGTCTTCCTCAGGCAGGAACGCGCTTGGAATACGGGTGAACATCCAGATCATGCCGGCCAGGATCAGCGCGTACACCAGGAATGCCGGGATCTTGTGCTTGATCATGCCGCCCACGCCGCGCTCGTACTTGAGTACGCCACGGTCGAAGGTGCGGTTGAACCAGCCGAAGAAGCCGCGCTTGGGCTGGCCGTGTTTTTCCGGATCAATCGGCTTGAGCATGGTGGCGCACAACGCCGGGGTGAAGATCAGGGCAACCAGCACCGACAACGCCATCGCCGAAACGATGGTGATGGAGAACTGCCGGTAGATCACACCGGTAGAACCACCGAAGAACGCCATCGGCAGCAGTACCGCCGACAGTACCAGGGCAATACCCACCAGGGCGCCCTGGATCTGGCCCATGGACTTGATCGTTGCTTCCTTGGGCGACAGGTGCTCCTCAGCCATTACCCGTTCGACGTTTTCCACTACCACGATGGCATCGTCCACCAGCAAGCCGATGGCCAGGATCATGCCGAACATGGTCAAGGTGTTGATGGTGAAGCCGCACGCCGCCAGGATCCCGAAGGTGCCCAGCAATACCACCGGTACGGTCATGGTGGTGATGATGGTGGCACGGAAGTTCTGCAGGAACAGGAACATCACCAGGAACACCAACACGATCGCTTCGACCAGGGTGTGAACCACACCGGAGATCGATTCGGTCACGACCGGCGTGGTGTCATACGGCACCACCGCCTTCATGCCTGGCGGGAAGAACGGCTCCAGGGACTTGACTGTTTCGCGGATGGCCTTGCCAGTGTCCAGTGCGTTGGCACCGGCCGCCAGCTTGATCGCCATACCCGAAGCCGGCTTGCCGTTGAACTGTGCACTGATGCTGTAGTTCTGGCCGCCCAGTTCGATGCGCGCGACGTCACCCAGGCGAACCTGGGAGCCGTCGGTGTTCACCTTCATCAGGATCTTGGCGAATTCCTCGGTGCTTTGCAGGCGCGTCTTGCCGATGATCGTGGCGTTCAGCTGGGTGCCGGGCAGGGCAGGCAGGCCGCCCAGTTGGCCGGTGGCCACCTGCACGTTCTGGGCCTTGATGGCATTGCTGACGTCCACTGGCGTGAGCTGGTAGTTGTTGAGCTTGGCCGGGTCGAGCCAGATACGCATGGCGTACTGCGAACCGAACACCTGGAAGTCACCCACCCCCGCGGTACGGGAGATCGGGTCCTGGATGTTGGACACGATGTAGTTGGAGAGGTCGTCCTTGGTCATGCTGCCGTCTTCCGACACCAGACCGATCACCATCAGGAAGTTCTTCACCGACTTGGTCACACGGATACCCTGTTGCTGCACTTCTTGCGGCAGCAGTGGGGTGGCCAGGTTCAGCTTGTTCTGTACCTGGACCTGGGCGATATCCGGGTTGGTACCCTGGTTGAACGTCACGGTGATGGTCATGCTGCCGTCGGAGTTACTGTCCGAGGAGACATAACGCAGGTTGTCGATACCGTTGAGCTGTTGCTCGATGACCTGCACCACGGTGTCCTGCACGGTTTGTGCGGACGCGCCTGGGTAGGTCACTTGGATATCAATGGCCGTTGGCGCAATGGCCGGGTATTGGTTGATGGGCAACTTCAGGATCGAGAGTGCCCCGACCAGCATGATCACCAGGGCAATTACCCAGGCGAAAATGGGACGGTCGATAAAAAATTTCGACATGGATTACTCCCCTTGACCAGCAGCGGCAGCAGGCGCTGCGGCAGTACCGGCGGGTTTAGCGTTGGAGGCTTCCGTGACCTTCACCTCGGCGCCTGGCTTGACGTACTGCAAGCCTTCGGTGATGACGCGATCACCGGCATTGAGGCCTTTTTCCACCAGCCAGTAGGCACCGGCGGTACGGTTGGCAACCAGTTCACGTTGCTCGACCTTGTTGTCCTTGTTCACGATCAGCGCCGTCGGAATGCCGCGCAGGTCACGGGTCACGCCTTGTTGCGGAGCCAGGATGGCCTTGCTGTTCACACCGGCCAGCAACTGGGCGTGGACGAACATGCCCGGCAGCAGCACGTGGTCAGGGTTGGGGAACACGGCGCGCAGGGTCACGGAACCGGTGGTCTGGTCGACCGACACTTCGGAGAACTCGAGCTTGCCGTCCTGGGCGTAGGCCGTGCCGTCTTCCAGGGTCAGCTTGACCTTGGCAGCGTTGTCGCCGGCTTTTTCCAGTTGGCCACTGGCCAGGTCGCGACGCAGCTTGAGCATTTCAGCTGAAGATTGCGTGACGTCGACGTAGATCGGGTCCAGTTGCTGGATCACCGCCATGGCGTCGGCCTGGCCATTGCTGACCAGTGCGCCTTCGGTGACCGAAGAACGGCCAATACGCCCGGAGATCGGCGCGTACACCTTGGTGTAGCGCACGTTGATCTGGGCGGTTTGAACGTTTGCCTCGGCAGTCATGCGGTTGGCAACGGCGGTGTCGTATTCCTGACGGCTGACGGCCTGCTCCTCGACCAATTGCTTGTAGCGATCGGTGATGGATTTGGTCTGGGTCAGGCTCGCCTGTGCGCTTTTGAGCGTGGCTTCATACACCGACGGGTCGATCTGGTAGAGCTGTTGCCCTTCCTTCACGTCGGCGCCTTCCTTGAACAGGCGCTTGAGAATGATGCCGTTGACCTGCGGCCGAACTTCCGCAATGCGGAAGGCCGTGGTGCGGCCTGGCAGCTCGGTGGTCAGGGTATAGGCTTGCGGTTGAATGGTGACCACGCCGACCTGAGGGGTTTGAGCGGGCGGTGCCGCTTCTTCCTTTTTACATCCGCTGAGCAGCGATGCCAGGGCGACGGCAGTGACCAGAGCGGTAACAGCTGGCTTAAGTTGCATGAAGATCCTCGGGTCAGGCGCGCAGAGTGCGCACAAGAAGTGTGGAAGGGTAAAAAACAAGCCGTGAGTGGATAAGTAGCTTGCTACGCAATATACTTACGTTCATGGTTGTTTGTAAACTCTTGACAGGCTTCGCGCAATGCTGACAAAGCACCGCTGCAAGCCTCGATTCTAGTACGTTCGGCGCCCATGACGGCGTCGTCCCACAATTATTCAGATGATGGTCAAGTACCATCCACAGTGTCCTGATTGAGGTTTTACTGCCATGGTTCGTCGCACCAAAGAGGAAGCTCAGGAAACGCGCAGCCAGATTCTCCAAGCCGCCGAGCAAGCCTTTTATGAGCGTGGCGTGGCGCGCACCACCCTGGCGGACATCGCCGCGCTGGCAGGGGTGACGCGCGGGGCTATCTATTGGCATTTCAGCAATAAGTCCGATTTGCTCCAGGCCCTGCTCGACACGCTGCACGAACCGCTGGACGAACTGGCCCGGGCGAGTGAAAGCGAGGATGAAGCCGACCCGCTCGGCTGTATGCGCAAGCTGCTGATTCATCTCTACCATGAAGTGGCCCTGGACCCGAAAACCCGGCGCATCAACGAGATTCTGTTTCATAAGTGCGAGTTCACCGATGAAATGTGCGACATGCGCCGCCAACGCCAGACCCACACCCTTGAGTGCAACCTGCGCATCGGCTTGACGTTGCGTAACGCGGTCCATCGCGGGCAACTTCCAGCCACGCTGGATACCACCCGTGGGGCCGTGTGTATTCATGCGTTTATCCACGGGTTGATCGGCCAGTGGCTGCTGGTGCCTGACAGTTTTCAATTGCATCAGGACGCCGAGCGCTGGGCGGATATAGGGCTGGACATGCTGCGCCTGAGCCCCAGCCTGCGCAATTGAAACAAAATGCGTAATTGCAACCCGTTGTGTCAACAGTAAAGCCTAAAGACAGTTAATCGTCCTTCTGCCTGATTTGTGGGGTGACTTTATATACGGCCTGGCGGGCGGTTGATAGGTAGCCGGCTAAGTATTTTGTAGCGATATTGTTGCAAGGCTGTGAAGGAATGTTACCTGCGGCCCATAAAAAGCCCTGGCTCTCGAAAGCCGGGGCTTTTTTATTTCAATTGAATGCCAGGGAGGGTGGTTAGGACTTGACAGCGCTGGGCGAGTGAAGGCGGTCAAGTGCGCGGCCGCCTAGCATAAAGGTTATCCGATAACAACTGCCTGAGTAGACAGGTGTGTGGTTTTTTGTGGCTCGTTAGTGTCTGCATCCAGAGCGGGCAGCCGCAGTGGCGAAAAACCTATGTCGATGAGGAAGCAGGTTATGGGTGCGGTAAAGGTGTTTGATGAGTTCACCGTAAAGTATGACGCTGTGCACCGGGCGTATTGGACTAATACGTTGAGTGAAGACGATTTGAAGCAATGGCATGAAGCCCAGCTTAGAACAGTCTTGCGCCACGTTAAAAACAAGTCCGCTTTCTATGCCGGGCATTTGAAGGACATCAATGTCGACGGTGTCACGCTGGCGAATCTTTCGTCACTGCCTTTTACCACCAAGGACGATTTGCGCGAGTCCATGCTGGACATCCTGTCAGGCACATTGGAAGACAGTATCTATTACTACGAAACCACCGGTACCACCGGCCCAGCGACACCTTGTCCGAGGGATAAGAAGGAAAGTTATGCCAGCAACAAACAACTGGCCATGTCATATCAAGCGGTATTGGAGAAGCATTTCCCCACAGAGAAAACAGTTGTAGGCGTCATGGGACCGACCGAGGTGCATTCCTTCGGCGATACCTTGGGCGATGTCTGCCAACAACTGGGGGTCTGTAACGCCAAAATCTGGCCACATTCCCCCGTCATCGGGTACCCCAAGACGCTCCAGTTGATGAAGGATTTGCGTATTGGTGTTGTTGCGTCCGCACCTGGACTATTGCTGGCATTGGCCAAGGAAGCCGAGCGACTTGGCTTCAATCCTAGTCAGGACTTTCACTTGCGGGCGTTCATGATGAGCGGCGAATTGTGCACGCCAGCGCTGAAGAACAACTTGTATAGCCTCTGGGGCTGTGAAGCCTACAACAGCCTGTATGGCTCCCAGGAAACAATGATCATTGCCGCGGCCAACGCCAGCGATCAACTGATGCCTCACCGACTCAACTACATCATTGAAGTGCTGAATCCGCAAACGGGTGAAAGCCTGGGTGACAGTGGCGAAGGGGAGCTGTGCGTCACAATGTTGATCGATGGAGTGAAGCCGCTGATTCGCTACCGTACGGGCGACCTGGTTTGCATACAAAAAAATCCGAAGAACCCTATCGCCCATGCGCACGTCATGAAAGTGGTCGGGCGGGTCAAGGATGCGATGACGCTCAACGGTAAGGCTTTCACCGCTGGTCATATCGAGCAGGCGCTGCTTGAAGGTGTGGAGCAATGTCTGGGTTATCAGATCGTCATTAACTCCGTGAACGGCAGGGATACGGTGATCGCCAAGATGGAAATGTCCAGGTTCTATGAAGGCGACCGCAGCCAATTGACATTACTGATTCGTGAGCGTGTACGCGAACGCCTGGGCGTCGAGGCCACGATCATGGTCGTCGATGACCTGGATGATCACGTCAACCTGGGCAGTTGGTTTAGTTGGAAAGAAGCGCGAATCGTCGATCAGCGCAATCGCTAGGCTGGGTCTGCGCATGAGCATGTCCGTGAAAATCGTTTCTGCGAAAAGTGAACTGTTCCAGAAAGTCTGCGCATTAAGGTCTCGCTATATAGGTGATAACCCGGCCAACGAGGAAAGTTTTTTCGATGCCGAGGTGGTGCGCGATACCTGTTCGTACCACATGGCTTATTTCGACGGCGACGAGATAGTCGGCGCTATCCGGATAACGCCATTGGGGCATGGCATGAGCTTTGTCGAACGTGTAGTTGACGTAGGCCACTACTTTGCTCACCCCCTGGACTCATTTGATGCCAATCGGTTGGTGTTGGATGAAAAATACAGAGGGGGATTGCACTTGAGGTCATTTCTTCTGCAAACCGCCATCTGGTTGAAGGCTAATACGCACTTTCAGTACATCTCGGCTTTATGCCGTGGGCGTTTGGCTGCCCTGTATGTCGATATCGGCGGCCATGTTCTGGCTGACGATATTACCTGGACGAACCGCCAGTCATCACGGGATTACAGTTTGGTTTACCTGGAACTGGAAACCGTCTTTAACACCATCAAAGGAAAAATAGCTCATGGATAATTTTTTCAAAGAACTGGACGCGATTGTTGATAGCGGCTGGGCCAAAATCAAGAAAGGACGTTATTGGAATCACAGCCTTGAGCAGACGATGACGGTCGAGCTTTATCAGCAGGTGATGCTCCAAGTTTATCACTACACCCGTTTCAACTCGATTAATCAGGCGGCCTGTGCGTTCAGCGCGGACCCCAGTCAGACTACGTTACTTCGCTTTGTCTACAAGCATGCGCTTGAAGAATTGGGGCACGAAAAAATGGTGATTCGCGACTTGGAATCCATCGGCGCCTTGCCTGTATCACTGCCCGCGCCGCTCCCGCCTACTCAGGCGCTGATCGCTTATTTGAATGACGTCGCCATTCGTCTTGGGCCGGTCGCGCGACTGGGTTACAGCTATTGGGCGGAGGAGGTGTATGAGCATATCCAGCCGATCCTAAACAAGTTTCGCACCGACCTGGGGCTCAAGGACGAGCAGATGACATTCTTCGTCGCCCATTCGAGCATTGACGAAAAACACTCCGAAGAAGTTCGTCTTGCGATGCAACGCTCGGTGAGGACGGATGAAGAGCGGACGCTTATCAAGGAAGTCGCCCGGGTGACCCTGTACCTCACCGGTCAGTTGCTGGAAGAGTCGTTGCTCGAATACGAGCGTATCGCCGACGCGCCGCTGGCCAAGGCGTCCTGAACTGATGAAGCTGATCGTCATTGTCGGGTCAAACCGCTTGCACGGGGTCAGCAGCCAGGTGGTGTCGTTGATTCGACGCCACTTGGAGGGACGCGCCTCTGTCCAAGACCTTTGGCTGCGCGATTATCGTATCGACTATTGCGACGCTGATAACGCGTGCTCACATCGCGATTGTTTACTGCAGGACGATGTCGGCGCGATTGTCGATGAAATGGCCAGGGCCGACGCCATCCTGTATCTACCCGTCATGCATGCCTATGGTACCAACAGCCGGTTCCAGGCGTTCCTGGAACGGGTGGGTTACGGCTTTTTGCGCCCCAGGGAGCGGCCGTTGCGGGACAAGCTTGCCGCGGTGGCAGTGGTGGGGCGCCGGTACGGACATACGGCCGTGTTCAGTCAGGTGGTGCTGAACGTTCTGTTGAACAAGATGGTGCTCGTTGGCTCCGGCTTTCCAGCCACATTCAACACGCAACTGGTTCAGGACACTGAGGCGGAACAGGCTCTGCGGGAGACGCTGGATCGCCTCCTTGAACACTTTCAAAAATTGAATGCACACCCACGCCAAGGCGCGGAGCGCCTGCGTCTGCTCAAGCAAGTCCAATTTCAAACGGGATGATGAATTAATGCCTATTCGCGATTCGTTGATAGCTGTCCTGGTCGCTTTTTTATGGGGCGCCCAAGTGACAGCAGTTAAAGTTGGGGGGCAGGAACTTCCGCCAATTCTCATGGTTGCCATGCGCTTTGCCTTGATGGCGATTGTATTGGTGCCGTTTTGCGGGATTCCTAAACGCCGTGAGCTCCTTCCTGTGTTCTGGATCGCCTCGCTGGTGGGAGCTCTGCATTTCGGGCTTTTATACTGTGGCATCTCGCGGGTGGATGCCTCCACTTCTGCTGTTGCGTACCAACTGGCCACACCTTTCACGTTGCTGTTGGCTTTCGCCGTCTTGAAGGAGCGAATTGGTTTGCAGGTGGTAGTCGGGATTGTCATCGCATTGATTGGAGTGCTGACGGTGGTAGGGGGGGTTGGCCGCGGCGGTGCGTTGTCGGGGGTGTTGCTGGTGATTGTTGCGGCGTTTGTTTTTGCGGTGGGCACTGTCCTTACCAAGCGCTGGGGACCTTTCAATCCTGTGGCGATCAGCGCGTGGACAGCATTGATTGCCGCACCGGAGTTACTGATGGTCTCCGCCGCGGTGGAGGGGGATGCATGGGGTTCGGTGCTGACTGCCAGCCCGAAAGCATGGGCTGCCGTCCTGTATACCGCTGTCAGTGGCGGGCTGATTGGGTTTGGCCTGTGGTATTGGCTTTTGGGGCGGCACCCGGTTCAGCGCCTTACGCCGTTCCTTCTATTGGTGCCAGTATTTGCAGTGGCGGTCAGCCAGGTACTTCTGCAGGAAGGTGTTTCGCTGAGCTTGGTCGTCGGTGGTGTTGCGGTTTTGGCAGGCGTTGCACTGTGCCAGGTCCGGCTACCGGCACGGCAAGTCCGCGCCGGAGATGCTCCTGTCGAATGATTGGCGAACCCGTTGAGAGGTAATGTTCGATGAATTGGCCAGGTCAGTGGGTATTGCTCGCCATGCGTAAGCAAAACCGGTTCCGCTACAGGCTTAAGGTCCGGCGGTGGAAGGGGCAAGGTTATGAAGTCGCCTACTTGCAATCGAGCAGGGTCAAGACCGGCCCTACCTTGGTGTTCCTTCATGGCCTGGGAGCCAGCAAGGACCAGTGGGGCCCTAAGCTTTACTCGTTGGTTGAGACCTGTAACTGCGTTTTCCTTGATCTTCCTGGAGAAGGCGAGTCGTCTTTCGACGGCTTGCAAAGCTATGACCCTACGGCTCAGGTGGTCCGATTAAGGGCGTTTTTCGAGGCGCATGCCTTCCCGGAGCTGGTGTTGATAGGCAGCTCTATGGGCGGCTGCATTGCCTGTCTTTATGCTGCCACTTATCCGGCAGAAGTTTGCGGTGTAATCGCGCTGGCACCTGCGGGGTTATCTTCGACACGGCTCAGTGCGGCGATGAATCAGTTTCTGGAGTCGGGCAGACACCCTTTTGGCTATCGCTGCGTTGACGAAATGCAGGCCCTGTGGGAGATGATATTCACCCGGCCGCCGAGGGTACCAGCCTTTCTGGCGAGGGCGCTGGCCAACAAGGGGGCGCAGCGCTATGAGAAAATCGGAAAAATACTAAGGGACTTCAAGGACGCCGGACTGTACCCGCTTCAATCGCGATTGGCGGACGTTCAAGCCAAGACGTTGGTGGTGTGGGGGCGCAATGATCGGGTCTTTGATGTTTCGTGCCTGCATGAGGTCCACCGGCTTTTGCCACAGGCCAGTATTTGCGTTATCGAAGATGCGGGGCATGTACCCTACCTGGAGTGTGCCGAGCAAACCCTGCAGGCTATTCAGTGGTTTCTCGCAGGGACTCAAGCGTTGCCTGACTCAGTGTGAGAGCACCTGTAAACCGTGGGTAATTGAGGTTGACCCCTATTGAACCTATGAGTAGTATCCAACGGGTATTCAGGAATCACTCCTGCAATGCCCTCAAGACACAGGAAGTCTTAAATGTACTACCGACTATCAGTGCTGAAGAGCTCCCTCGGATCGTCCTCCGGGTCCAACACTGCCCATCTTTCGGTTTTCAAAAGCAATATCTGGCGTCGCTAATCCAGCAACCGCCGGTGTCTTGCTGCCTGTTTCAGTCAAACACCCCTAATTGGTAACTCATTAATAGCCGAGCGCTATTATTCGATTTTTCGTGGCTGGTCCCGGGAAAATCGTAATAGGCGAATGGTGCGCTGAAGTTCTGTCTCTTTTTTGAGTAGGTGCTTTTGCGGGCCCGAGTGCGCGTGTGGCTGATGAGTCCTTCACATCAATAATTAACTGGTTGAACTGCCAGGCAGTTTAAGTAATCGCTCTGTGCGTTCGATTCTGCTGTGTGAGCCTGTTATCAATAAAAAGGAGTTATGTCATGCGTGGGATAACCACACCCGTGAGCGTTAAACTACATACCGAAAGTTTGAAGTGCGACCCGCTTGTTGTCTATGAAGCGGCGGCAAAAGTACTCGGTGCCGACAAAGTCTTCATTCTCGAATCGCTGTCCGGCCCCAGCCGGGATCGCAAGGCAACAATTATCGGACTAGAACCTCTATTGGCGGTAAAAATTTATGAGGGGTATGCAAAACTCGAAGCCAATGAGCAACTGTTCAGTTATTTAAGAAGTGCATTGTCTGCTCAGGAAATAGTTCTGGATGACCATGGCCGTATAAACATTCGTTCGAACGATGCGGTATGGAATTTGCTGCGTGCGTTACAAACACCCTTTGAGGTTCAGCGTCAGACTCACCCCAGCCTCGCTTTTTTTGGCTACCTCTCTTATGACTGCGTTCGGTTTGTCGAGGAAATTCCCCACTTGACCGAGCAAACCAATGATTATCCGATTATTGCCTTGACCGTATTTCAGACGCTGGTTTACTTCCATTCCAATGGAACAGTGGACCTCATGGTCAACAACAGTTCCCTCTGGAAATCCCGTAGTACCGATGACTACGTTGCGCTACTGGCAGATGCCAAGGGTATCCCGGCTGATGACTCTCCGATTATTTACCCGTCGGTCACGGTCGCGCGCGATACGGTGCAAAAAGAGCAATTCCTTGGCTGGGTCGACAAGGCGCTGGAGCACATTCGCCAAGGTGATATTTATCAGATCCAATTGGGTCATGAGGTGCAGGTGGATACGCCGGTCAAACCTTTTGATGTGTACCGTGCGTTGCGCAAGAACAACCCGTCTCCTTACATGTATTTGGCCAACCTGGGGGGCGTTGACCTGATTGGCGCAAGCCCCGAGCTATTTGTTCGCATCAAGGACGATCTGATTGAGATGAGGCCCATCGCCGGCACCGTGGGCAAAACCCCTGGCATACCGTCGAGCGAGCTGATTTTAAGCATGACACGCTCTGAAAAAGAACGGGCTGAACATTTGATGCTGGTGGATTTGTGCAGGAATGACATCGGTCGTGTCTGCCAGCCAGGTTCACTTGAAGTCGATGAATTGATGTTGGTCGAAGAGTACTCGCACCTCTATCACATGGTCTCCAACGTGCGTGGCTTGTTGCGAAAAGGCTTCGATGCCTTCGACGTGATCAAGGCTTCTTTCCCCGCGGGAACCATGACCGGTGCGCCAAAAATACGTGCGATGCAGATTATCGAAAGCATGGAAAATAACCGTCGTGGAATATATGCCGGAGCAGTCGGTTTGATCGGATTCGACGGCAGCATCAATACGGCTTTATGCATTCGCTCAGCGGTTCATAAAGAAGGTACTTATTACCTGCGTGCGTCGGCAGGCGTGGTGGCCGACTCGGTTCCGGATAAAGAGTGGACCGAAACCTTCTACAAAATGGGTTCTGTCTATCGTGCGGTTACCGGCAAGGAGATGCTGCAATGAAAGTTTTCTTGATTGATGCCTATGACAGTTTTGTTTTCATTATCAGCCAGTATCTTGAACAGCTTGGACTGGAAACCCATGTGGAGCGCAA
Organism: Pseudomonas sp. CFSAN084952; assembly: GCF_009648855.1. Classification (NCBI taxonomy): domain Bacteria; kingdom Pseudomonadati; phylum Pseudomonadota; class Gammaproteobacteria; order Pseudomonadales; family Pseudomonadaceae; genus Pseudomonas; species Pseudomonas sp. CFSAN084952. The sequence goes on from NZ_CP045767.1 coordinate 781,703, forward strand.
TGATGTTCCAAATTTGATCGAACGTATCGAAGCGTATGCGCCAGACTTTTGTGTCTTGGGCCCAGGGCCTGGGCACCCGCAGGACGCGGGGTACATTGAAGTCATCCAAAACTTTAAAGGGCGCCTGCCGATATTGGGCGTCTGTTTGGGGCATCAAGCCATCGGTCTGGCGTTTGGCGGGGCGGTCATCCGAGCCTCGCATGTCATGCATGGCAAGATCAGCGCCATCGATAACGATGGGCTAGGTGTCTACGCCCATACAGGGGGGCGTTCGATCAAGGCGACTCGTTACCACTCGCTGATTATTGATAACGAGGGGCTACCCGGTGAACTGGCAGTAACGTCCACCTCGACCGATGATGGATACATCATGGGCGTGCGGCACGCTGACTATCCGATAGAGGGAGTCCAGTTTCACCCCGAAAGTATATTGACGGAGGACGGCCTTGGAATATTCAAGAGCTTTATAGACCAACACTGTCTCCAAGCAGGATTGTAAGCGGCGCGCAACGGGTCGCTTGTTCAGCGGCCCGTTTTTTTAACCAAGTTGTATCAAAAAAGCTTCTATGAGTGGCAGGGATTCATCGTGGATGACTTATTTAGGTATAAAAAAGAAGACGTACTCCTGAGGGTTAATTTCAAAGAAGTATTGGATGACTTTTCCGTGCTGGCCACCGACTTGCACCGACGAGATTGGGAACGCCATCTGCGCAAGGTGCTGCGTCGTATTGGCTATCAAAGCTATTTGCTGAGCTTGGGCCCTTCAACCACCAGTGACCCCTTTAACAGGATCATGACGACTTATCCTTCTGACTGGCTCAGGCGATACAAGGAGGAGAACTTCATTCAGGTGGACCCGATAATCAGGCATTGCCGCCATCACTTCGCGCCTCTTTTCTGGGGGCTGGCACGCAGACAAGCACGAGGTCGGTCCCATCAGTTCTGGACGGAGCGCGAGGGGTATGGGCTTTTGCAGGGTGTCAGTATTCCCCTGCGTTTTAACGAAATGGCCGGATCGCTCAACGTCGCTCAATGCGTGAGCTTTACCGACGATCTTGGCGATGACCTGAATGGTCCGTTAGGCAAGCTATTCATGCTGATTCCCTTCCTTCTGGAGGGCTCCCAAAAACATTTGAACGCAGTGGGTGAGCAACTCTGCAATCTGACATTAAGGGAGTCAGAAGTGCTGAAATGGTCTGGTGTGGGCAAAACGACTTGGGAAATGAGCTGCATCTTGGGATGTTCAGAGAGAACCATCAATTTTCACATTGCAAATGCGAGTCGAAAGTTGGGCTCTTTCAGCCGGCGGCAAGCCGTCGGCGTGGCGTTGGCGCAGGGACTGATCTCTCTATAGAAAATGATTCAAGAAGAGGCCGGTCATTTCAAATCATGCCAAGCGTTTCTCGCCGTCCATAAAAAGCCCCGGCTGTCGCAAGCCGGGGTTTTTTGTTCCAGTCGATCAGAGTGCCAGCGTCGGGTAGTCGATATAACCCACCGGGCCTTTACCGTAGAAGGTCTCCGGATGCGGCTCGTTCAACGGCGCATCAGCCTTCAGTCGCGCCGGCAGGTCCGGGTTGGCGATGAAAGGAATACCGAAGGCCACTGCATCCGCCTTGCCCGCCGCCAGCCAGGCATTGGCGCTGTCTTTGGTGAAACGTTCGTTGGCGATGTACGCGCCGCCGAAGGCTTTTTTCAGCTGCGGGCCAAGGCTGTCTGCGCCTTCTTTTTCACGGGAGCAGATAAAGGCGATACCGCGCTTGCCCAGTTCGCTGGCGACGTAGGTGAAGGTCTCGGCGAGGTTGTCGTCGCCCATGTCATGCGCGTCAGCACGCGGTGCCAGGTGCACGCCCACGCGGCCGGCGCCCCAGACTTCGATGGCGGCGTCGGTGACTTCCAGCAACAGGCGCGCACGGTTTTCCAAAGAGCCGCCGTACTGGTCGGTGCGCTGGTTGGTGCTGCTTTGCAGGAACTGGTCGAGCAGGTAGCCGTTGGCGCCGTGGATTTCCACGCCGTCGAAGCCTGCGGCCTTGGCGTTCTCGGCGCCGGTGCGGTAAGCGTCGACGATGTCGGCGATTTCAGCGGTTTCCAGGGCGCGCGGGGTCGGGTAGTCGGCCAATGGGCGAACCAGGCTGACGTGGCCTTTAGCCTGAACCGCACTCGGAGCCACCGGGGTTTCGCCGTTCAGGTAGGACGCGTGGGAGATGCGGCCCACATGCCACAACTGCAGGAAGATCTTGCCGCCCGCGCCATGCACGGCCTTGGTGATGTTGGCCCAGCCGCGCACCTGGTCGTTGGACCAGATGCCGGGGGTGTCCGGGTAGCCCACGCCCATCGGTGTCACGGAAGTGGCTTCGCTGAGGATCAGCCCGGCGGAGGCGCGTTGCACGTAGTACTCGGCCATCAGCGCATTGGGCACGCGGCCGGCATCCGCGCGGCAGCGGGTCAGCGGCGCCATGATGATGCGGTTCGACAGTTGCAGGTCGCCCAGTGTGATCGGATCGAAAATAGTCGTCATGGGAAAAACACCTTCTCTTTCAAGTTGATCAGTGGGTCGCGGGGGCCAGGTCGGCATTGGCGCCCTGACGGAAAGTGATCAGGGTCACCAGCAGCGCGAGGATGGCCAGCGCCGCGGCGGCCAGTGGCACGCGGGTCAGGCCGAAACCGTGGGCAATCACGCTGCCACCGACCCAGGCGCCGAGGGCGTTGCCAATGTTGAAGGCCCCGATGTTCAGGGTGGACACCAGGTTCGGCGCGGCCTTGCCGAAGGTCACCACGTTGATTTGCAGCGCCGGCACGGCGGCGAACGAAGCGGTGGCCCACAGGAACAGGGTGATTTCAGTCGGTATCACCGCAACGCTGGTCCAGCTCAGCACCGTGCAAACCACCGCCATGCTGATGAACACGCCGATCAAGGTGGCCGCCAGGCGCTTGTCCGCCAGTTTGCCGCCGATGATGTTGCCCACGGTGAGGCCCAGGCCGATCAGCAGCAGGGTCCAGGTCACGCCTTTGGGCGACACGCCAGTGACATCGCCCAGCAGCGGCGCGACGTAGGTAAAGAGGGTAAACATGGACGCGGCAAACAGCGCAGTCATGCTCAGTGACAACCAGATACCGGCGCCCTTGAGGGCGGCCAGTTCGGCACGCATGTCGAGTTTTTCTTCGTCACGCTTGGCGGGCAGGAAGCGAATAAGGCCGATCAAGGCGATCACGCCAATCACGGTCACGGCCCAGAAGGTCGAGCGCCAGCCGGCTTCCTGGCCCAGCGCCGTACCCAGGGGCACGCCCAGCACGTTGGCCAGGGTCAACCCGGTGAACATCAGCGCCACCGCCGACGCACGTTTGTTGGCCGGCACCAGGTTTGCCGCCACCACCGAACCAATTCCGAAGAAGGCTCCGTGGCACAACGCCGTGACCACACGGGCAAACATCAGCACGTTGTAGTCGCTTGCCAGGGCGCAGAGCAGGTTGCCGATAATGAAAATACCCATCAACGCTACCAGCGCCGCCTTGCGTGGCAGCCTGGCGGTGGCCAGTGCCATGAACGGTGCGCCGATGGCCACGCCCAAGGCGTAACCGGTGACCAGCCAGCCGGCGCCGGGAATTGACACACCCAGGTCTGCCGCCACATCGGGCAGCAAGCCCATGATGACGAACTCGGTGGTGCCGATGGCGAAGGCGCTCAGGGCCAGTATGAGTAGCGAGAGGGGCATGTACGTGTCCTTGGTGATTACGGTGCGCTGAGTTCGGTAATGAGCGCAGTCAGAAAGGCTTGGATCACTTCCTCATTGCGCTTGAAAAAGTGCCACTGTCCAGCCTTCTGGCTGCTGATCAGACCCGCACGTTGCAAGGTGGCCAGGTGGGCCGACACCGTCGACTGGGACAAGCCGCAGCGCTGGTCGATCTGCCCGGCGCAGATGCCGTATTCGTGGTTGTGCAATTGCTCGGGGAACTGCACTTTCGGGTCTTTGAGCCAGGTGAGGATGTCTCGTCGTACTGGGTGCGCCAGGGCTTTTATTATTTCGTCGAGGTCGATGGACATGGCAGGGTGCTCGGTGTCGTAAAGCGTTATATCGCGATAAGGCGAACTTTAGATCGTAATATCCCGATATACCAATATGATTTTGATCTGAGGCCAGGTCGAATCGGTATATCGGGTTATAACGATATGTTGGTGGCAGTGGTAGACTGCGCGGCATGAATTATCTCGCACATCTGCACCTGGGCGGCCAACTTCCTGCGCAATTGCTGGGTAGCCTTTATGGCGACTTCGTCAAAGGCCGCCTGCAGGGCCAGTTCAGCCCGCAAATCGAAGCGGCGATCCAGTTGCATCGCTCCATCGACCGCTTTACCGATAGCCATCCGCTGGTGGGCGAGGCCTTGTCGCGCTTCAGTCTGACCCGCCGGCGCTATGCCGGGATCGTCCTCGATGTGTTTTTTGACCATTGCCTGGCGCGGGATTGGGCGCTGTATGCCGACCAGCCTCTGGAGCGTTTCACGTCCCAGGTGTATCAGGTGTTGGCGGCTGAACCCGCGTTACCGGGGCGGCTGGCGCAGATTGCGCCGTATATGGCCGCGGATGATTGGTTGGGCTCGTACCGCGAGTTTGCGGTGATGGACCAGGTGCTGCGCGGGATTTCGCGGCGGCTGACGCAGCCTGAGGAGTTAGGATATGCGATGCAGGAGTTGCGGGTTTTATATGAGCCCCTGAGTGAGGACTTTCGACTGTTCTACCCAGAGTTGCAGAAATTTGCGCAATCTCAACTGACTACATGAGAGCTGAATGTGGGAGCTGGCTTGCCGGCTCCCACATTTGGATTGTGTTCACATTGCTTCAGGCTGCGAATGCAGGTCGAGCAGCCACTTGCTCTGCTTCCGGCACTGGCCCAAACAACGCCTTCTGCACCGCTTGCTGCGCCTGATACGCCAACGCCGCACGTTCCTGCCCAGTGCAGGCAATCGGCTTGAGCACATGAATCTCTACATCGCCCTGGTCATTGGAAAACAAGCGCATCAGGTGCGAGAGCAAATCATCATCGCCAATAAAGGGCGCCAGCGGGTCGACCTGGCCGTCGCGCAGATACCGAATCGCCACCGGCTGCAGCGACACATCCGCATCGATCGCGCTGGCCAGCAAGCGCCCGTGGAACGTGCGCAGGCCGCGACCGTCGGTGGTGGTGCCTTCGGGGAACATCAGCAAGGGGTGCTGTTGTTCCAGATGACGGGTCATCTGCTTGCGAATCAGTTGGCTGTCACCTGAACCGCGACGAATAAACAGGCTGCCAGCCTTGGCCGCCAGCCAGCCCGCCACCGGCCAGGTACGTACTTCGGCCTTGGACAAAAACGACATCGGCGCCACCATGCCCAGCAACGGGATATCCGTCCAGGACACATGATTGCTCACCCACAGCATCGGCGTTTGCGGCAACTCGCCATGCACCGTCACGCGAAAGGGCAGGGCGTTGGTCAGCCGTGCCATGAAGAAGCGCGACCAACGCTGGCGCCGCACCATCGAGTTAGCCACCCCCAGGCGCTCGAACAGGCCGAACACACTGGCCATGCTCAACCCCAGCCCCACCACCAACAGCACGCGGGCGATGCGCCCGTAAATGCGCAGGCGGTTCATCACATGGCCGCCTTGAAGTGGCGCGCGTAACGCGGGCACAACTCGTCGCGCTTGAGCAGGATAAACACGTCGGCTACCTGGAAGTCTTCATCCCAGCACGGCTCGCCGCAGATCTTCGCGCCCAGGCGCATGTAGGCCTTGAGCAGCGGCGGCATTTCGGCGATGACGTTGGACGGCAAGTCCAGGGCCGGCAGCGGTTTTTTCGGTTCGGCGCGCAGGTGTTCGTTGCACAGGTAGCGCTCGCGCAAGCGCTGCATGATCGCGTGGGCCTGGATGCCGCCATCGTGCATCGGGATGCTTGCGCAGCCCATCAGGTAGCTGTAGCCACCCTGGTTGAGTACCTCGGCCAACTCGCCCCACAACACCGCGATGGTGCCGCCATTGCGATAGGCCGGGTCGACGCAGGTGCGGCCAATCTCCAGAATCGGGCCCTGCAAGTGCAGCAGGCCATGCAGGCTGAATTCTTCTTCGCTGTAGAACCGGCCCAGGGTGCTGGCGGCCTGGTGGTCGAGCAGACGGGTAGTAGCGACGAGTCGACCGCTGTTCAAATCCCGCACGCCGATATGGCTGCAGTGAACATCATAGTCATCCATGTCCAGACCCAGTTCCGCGCCTTTCAGCTTGGCGTTGAACTCGCCGCTGAACACGTTGAACCGCAGGGCCTGGGCTTCCTGCAATGCCTGTGCGCCTACCAGGCGTTCGGCTTGCAGACGGCGTTCATTGCCTTTGTCGCTGATGCGGGCGATCTGAGTCATAGCGAGTCTCCGGGTGCCGGCCAGGTTGCGGCCAGTCGACTTTGTTGTCCAAAGTCAGGCTATGTAGCCTCGGTGTCAGCTCCATGAAGTTACGGTGACGGTTGGATGACAGCCCCCTTGTCGCAAATCTGTCACTGGCGTGAGCTAGGCTCGCGGGCTTGAATGCCCCCTTGAGTTTGCGTCCATGGTCCGAGGCCTGTTGTGCGTTGCCCTGCTGTTTGTCACCCTTAATGCCCGCGCTGAAATCTGGCCTGATAACGAGTGGGCCCTGGGCACAGCCCTCGCCGGTCCCGCTGTCGATGCCCTGGACGCCTACGCTTTCCCACCCCGCGACGATGTCACCCGCACCGGTATTCGCACCGATGCGTTGCTGGTCATTCGTGACGGCCAAATCATTTATGAACGCTACGCCGCGCCCACCACTGCCAGCACGCCGCACCTCACCTGGTCCGTCAGCAAAAGCCTGATGGCTACCGTGCTGGGCGTGGCCTATGGGCAAGGCCGCTTCAAACTCAGCGACCCCGCTGCACGTTTCTACCCGCCGATGAAGCAGCATCCCAAAGTGAGCATGGCCGACCTACTGCACTGGGCCTCGGGGTTGGATTGGCAGGAAGACTACGAATACGCCCCGTTGAAATCTTCGGTGGTGGCGATGCTCTACACCCGTGGCCACACCGACATGGCGCAATTCGCAGCGGATACCGATGCGGTCGCCGCCCCTGGCCAGGCTTTCCGTTATTCCAGTGGCGACAGCAATATCCTGTCCGCCGCGCTCAAGGGCATGCTCGGCCACAAGGCCTACATGACCTACCCGTGGGACGCGCTGTTCCAGCCCCTGGGCATTCGCGACGCAACCTGGGAAACCGATGCGGATGAAACGTTTGTCGCGTCGTCCTATGCCTATCTCACAGCCCGCGATCTGGCACGAGTAGGGCTACTGATGGCGCGGGATGGGCGCTGGGGCGAGCGACAACTGCTGCCCAAGGACTGGGTCGCCTTCAACCGCCGGCCCTTCGATCGCTACAAAGCCGGCCAGGATGAAGCCGTGCCGGGCGGCCAGTGGTGGCTCAACACCGGCGCCCCCCAACCCTGGCCCGACGCACCGGCCGCCACCTTTGCCGCGCTGGGGCACTGGGGCCAGGCGCTGTTTGTGCTGCCCGATGAACACCTGGTGATCGTGCGTTACGGCGATGATCGGGATGGTAGTTACCGGCATAACGAACTGCTCAAACGAGTGCTGGCGGCGGTGCGCTCATGATGCGTCGTCATCCGTTCATCAGCGTTTTACTGGTGTTGTTTATCTCACTCTTGGGCTGGGTTTGGCACGAGCGCGTCAACCTGCAAGCCTTCCCCGACATCATCGCGGCGTACACCGCCAAGGAGTATTGCTCGTGCCGGTATGTGGCCAACAACCCTGCGCAGTATTGCCTGGGGTATGTGAAGCAGTACGTGCCAACCAGTGCGTTCACTGACTCGCCGGAACGCAGTGAAGTCACGGCAAGCGGTTTAGGGCGTACGCAGACGGCGCGGTGGTTGGGCGACCGTCAAGGCTGCCGCCTCAACCCCTGACACACCCAAATTCCCCTGTGGGAGCTGGCTTGCCTGCGATAGCGCCAGGTCAGTCAACATCACGGGTGCCTGTGCCGCCGTCATCGCAGGCAAGCCAGCTCCCACATTTAGATTATCTGCGTGGGTTCTCAGAAAAAGAACCGGCCCTGAGGTTCCACAGAGTGGAACCACCTTTGATTGTCCTCACGCGCACATCGCGCTTAGCTGTCGATGTGTCGCCAACAAGAACGGGACCACCCGCCTGTGAGGAGAATCACCATGCGCCCGCACCAGCACATCCTGGATTGGCTCAGTGACGTTGCCAGCGACTTGCACGCTGTGCGTCACGATATCCACGCTCATCCTGAGCTTGGCTTTGAAGAGAACCGTACCTCTGCACTGGTCGCGCAGTCATTGCGGGAGTGGGGGTATGAGGTGCATACCGGCATCGGCAAGACCGGTGTGGTCGGCGTGCTGCGTAACGGCAACAGCTCGCGCACGTTGGGGATTCGCGCCGACATGGACGCCTTGCCCATCATCGAAAATACCGGCGCGGTCTATACCAGCCAGCATGCTGGCTGCATGCACGCCTGCGGCCATGACGGCCACACCACCATGTTGCTCGGTGCCGCGCGTTACTTGGCGGCGACGCGGCAATTGGACGGCACTTTGAACCTGATTTTCCAACCCGCCGAAGAAGGCCAGGGCGGTGCCGAGGCGATGTTGGCGGACGGTTTGCTGGAGCGCTTTCCTTGCGACGGGTTGTTCGGCATGCACAATATGCCGGGTTTGCCGGCGGGGCATCTGGGCTTGAGAGTTGGCCCGATGATGGCGTCCCAGGATTTGCTTACCGTGATCCTCGAAGGTGTCGGTGGCCACGGCTCCATGCCACACCTCACTATCGATCCACTGGTGGCGGCAGCCAGCATGGTCATGGCTCTGCAAACGGTGGTGGCGCGCAATATCGATACCCAGGAAGCCGCCGTGGTCACCGTCGGCGCCTTGCAGGCCGGCCAGGCGGCCAACGTGATTCCCCAGCAAGCGTTATTGCGCCTGAGCCTGCGCGCACTCAACCCCAAGGTGCGTGAACAAATGCTGGAACGGGTCAACGCGATCATCCAGACCCAGGCCGCCAGCTTCGGCTGCACCGTGCAGGTCGAACACCGCCCGGCCTACCCGGTGCTGGTCAACCACGCCGAAGAAACCGAATTCGCCCGCCAGGTCGGTGTGGCCTTGCTCGGTGCCGACGCTGTGGATGGCAACACCCGCACGCTGATGGGCAGCGAAGACTTCGCCTGGATGCTGCAACGCTGCCCAGGCAGTTATCTGTTTATCGGCAACGGCGTGTCGCGGCCGATGGTGCACAACCCCGCCTATGACTTCAACGACGACATCCTGCTGACCGGCGCAGCCTACTGGGGCGCGCTGGCCGAGAGCTGGCTCAAGCCGGCCTGATGACCTCTTTTTTCTGCCGCTGGACCCTTTCCCTGACCGGTTGAACGGAGTGTTCCTCATGCAGACTGCAAAACCTGGTGTTTCGCGCACCCGCCAAGTGGTGGCGGCGGTGATTGGCAACGCGTTGGAATGGTATGACTTCATCGTCTACGGCTTTCTCGCCAGTATCATCGCCCGGCAGTTCTTCCCCTCGGAGGACGAATACGCCTCGCTGCTGATGGCCCTGGCCACCTTCGGCGTGGGCTTTTTCATGCGCCCGGTGGGCGGCATCCTCTTGGGCATCTACGCCGACCGCAAAGGCCGCAAGGCGGCGATGCAGTTGATTATCCGGTTGATGACCGTGTCCATCGCGCTGATCGCCTTCGCGCCGAACTATGCTGCCATCGGCATGGGCGCGCCGTTGCTGATTGTGGTGGCGCGGATGCTGCAGGGGTTTGCTACCGGCGGTGAGTACGCGAGTGCCACGGCATTTCTGGTGGAAAGTGCACCGGCCCATCGCAAGGGATTGTATGGCTCCTGGCAACTGGTGGGGCAATGCCTGGCGGTGTTCGGTGGGGCAGCGATGGTGGCGCTGGTCACGCATTTCTTTTCGCCCGAAACCCTCGACTTGTGGGGCTGGCGCCTGCCGTTTGTGCTGGGCTTGCTGATCGGCCCGGTGGGGTTGTGGATTCGTCGGCACATGGAAGACCCGGAAGAGTTCATCGAAGCGCGCAAGCAAGCCACTGGCCCTGCGCCGAGCCTCATGCAAGTGCTGCGTGAGCATCGGCGCAGTATTCTGGTGTCGATGGGGCTGGCCTGCGGCGCGACGGTGTCGTTTTATGTGGTGCTGGTGAACATGCCGACCTTCGCTCACAAGAACCTTGGCCTGCCGCTGGACCAGGTGCTGATGGTGCAGATGTTTGCGGTAGCGCTGATGACTGTGGTGATTCCGTTGTCCGGCCTGCTCTCGGATCGATGGGGACGGCGGCCGGTGTTGATGGCCTTCACCTTGGCGTTCTTCGTGATGGTCTACCCGTTGTATGTGTGGGTGGCCGCCGCGCCGTCTATCGAGCGCCTGCTGGTGATGCAGGTGATGTTGTGCACGGCGATTGGCGGGTTCTTCGGGCCAGCGCCGACGGCATTGGCCGAGCAGTTCCCTATCGAGGTGCGCTCGACCGGTGTGTCGGTGGCCTATAACGTGGCGGTGATGGTGTTCGGTGGTTTCGCGCCGTTGATCGTGACCTGGCTGAGCAAGGTACTGGGCACGCCGGTGGCGCCCTCGTTTTATGTATTGTTTGCGTGCGTGCTGACGCTGCTGGGCACTTACTGCATGCGCGAGGCACCCCGGGCGAGCAAACCGCTGCCGTTTTCTAGAGAGGTGAAGCCTTGAGTATTGTTGATTGGGATGCCACTGAACTGTCGCGGGCCATTCATGGGCGGCAGGTGTCGTGCGAAGAGGTGATGCAGGCGTACCTGGCACAGATTCAGCGCTTTAACCCTGGCGTGAATGCGCTGGTGTCGTTGCGCGACAGCGAGGCCGTGCTGGCCGAGGCGAGGGCCTGCGATCGTGAGTTGGACCAGGGCCACTCCCGTGGCTGGATGCATGGCATGCCCCAGGCCATCAAGGACCTGGCGGCCACCCGGGGCTTGCGCACCACCCTGGGCTCACCGCTGTTCGCCGAGCATGTGCCGGGCGAGGACGCCATCAGCGTGGCGCGGGTGCGGGCCAGTGGCGCGATCATCATCGGCAAGACCAACGTGCCGGAGTTCGGCCTGGGTTCCCACACCTACAACACGCTGTTCGGTACCACCGGCAACGCCTATGACCCGCGCCTGGCGGCCGGCGGCAGCAGTGGCGGAGCGGCGGTGGCCCTGGCGCTACGCATGCTGCCGGTGGCCGACGGCAGCGACATGATGGGCTCGCTGCGCAACCCGGCGGCGTTCAACAACGTTTTCGGCTTGCGCCCCTCCCAAGGACGGGTGCCCCACGGGCCGATGCCGGAGTTGTTCGTGCAGCAACTGGGCACCGAAGGCCCGATGGGGCGCAGCGTGACGGATGTGGCTCGGTTGCTGAGCATCCAGGCCGGTTACGACCCCCGCACGCCGCTGTCATCCCAGGCCGATCCGGCGGTGCTGGGCCAGCCGTTGCAACGCGACTTCAACGGCGCACGCCTCGGTTGGCTGGGGGACTACAACGGTTATCTGCCGATGGACGATGGCGTGATGAGCCTGTGCGAGGCGGCGTTGGATGATTTCGCCAGGTTGGGCTGTGAAGTGCACAGCTGCCAACCGGACTTTTCCATGGCGCGCCTGTGGCGCTGCTGGTTGGTACACCGCCACTGGCTGGTGCACGGCAACCTCGGCGCGGCCTATGCCAACCCGCAAAAACGCGCACTGCTCAAACCCGAAGCGCAATGGGAAGTGGAGGGCGGCCAGGGCTTGAGTGCTCAGCAGGTTTACCAGGCGTCGGTGGACCGCAGTGAGTGGTACCGCGCCTTGGGCAAGCTGTTCGAACGTTACGATTTCCTGCTGTTGCCCACCGCCCAGGTGTTCCCTTTCGATGCACAACAGCCTTGGCCACGCCTCGTCGGCGGGCGTGAAATGGACACTTATCACCGTTGGATGGAGGTGGTGATCGGCCCGACCCTCGCCGGTTTGCCGAGCATGAGCATTCCGGTGGGCTTCAACCCCCAGGGCTTGTCCATGGGCCTGCAAATCATTGGCCCGGCCCAGGCCGACAGGGCCGTGCTGCAATTGGCCTACGCCCATGAACAACTGACCCAATGGGTACAATGCCGGCCACCGGCGTGCCTTGCAACGACCCGTTGAGCGCTGACCGGGCCTGTATCTTGCTGTGAAAAAAGATCGTCCACCGGCAACAGGGAGATCGAACATGGAGACAGGCACCGTACGCTCGGTTGAACGCGCACTGGCAATTGTCGAGTTGCTGGGCGAGCACCAGGCCCTGGGGCTGGAAGAGTTGCACTACCTCACGCGCCTGCCCAAGGCCACGGTGTCGCGCATGTTGCTGACCTTGCAGGAACAGGGTTGGGTCTATCGGGGCCTGAGTGATCGACGTTACCGCCTGCGTGCCCGGCGCTTGTTCGGCGATACCCAGCAACGCTTCAAGCGCCAGGTGGTGGAGAGCGCCGCCCCCTGGTTATTGGAGCTCAGCGAGCGCACCGGGCTGGTGGTGGATTTGTCGTGCTTCGATGGTGAGCGCCTGGAGGTCATGGAGAGTGCGATTCCCAGTGTGTTGCGCAAGCTGTACCCGAACAACTGCCAGATCGTCGGGCAGTATGCCAGCCTGTTCCATTCCGCGATGGGCAAAGCCTGCTTGACGCAATTGCCGGCCGAAGAAGTACATCGCCTGGCAGGCCGTAATCATGTGGCGGCAGACGAGCACTATCGCGCATGCGAGCAAACCCAGCACCAGGGCTTTGGCCAGCGTACCGAGGGCTATTGGGAATATCCTGTGCGTTTGCCGTTCCTGATCCGGGCGGTCGCGCTGCCGGTGCGCGCCAATGGCCGCCTGGTGGGGAGCATGGCGCTGCATTGGCCAATGCATCAGGCGCCGGTGGAGCGGGTGTTGAATTTGCATATGGGCAGCCTTGAACAGGCGGTGTGCGAAGTGCAGCGAACGCTGGATTAAAAACACCGCAAAACCCTGTGGGAGCTGGCTTTGTGGCGAGGGAGCTTGCTCCCGCTGGGGTGCGTAGCGCCCCCAAAGAGCCGGCTCCAGCTGCGCTGTCGAACGGGAGCAAGCTCCCTCGCCACAGCAAGCCAGCTCCCACATTTGAATTTGCGCCGGTTGTGAGATTGCGCTTAAGGTTCGCCCAGGTTTTTTGCCCCATGAGTCTTTATGTTCAATGTCAAACCTCTGGTCTTCGCGCTGCTGACCTGTGCTGCCGTGCCCGCCCACGCCGACTGGTACCTGGATAACGAATCCTCACGCCTGTCCTTCGTCACCACTAAAAACACCGAAGTGGCTGAAGTCCAGCGCTTCCTGGTATTGCATGGCAAGGTCGACGCCAAAGGTGCGGCTCGGCTGGAAGTGGAGCTGGACTCGATCAACAGCGGCATCCCGCTGCGCGACGAGCGCATGCGTAAAGAGCTGTTCGAGATCAAGACCTTCCCCGAAGCGCAGATCAGCGCGCAAATCAATCTGCAGCCCATCAATGACCTGGCATCCGGCGCGCAGTTGGAATTGCGCCTGCCCTTGAGCGTCACGCTGCACGGCAAGACCCAGACCTACAGCGCCGAACTGCTGGCCACGCGCCTGGATGAGCGGCGTTTCCAGGTGGTAACCCTGGAGCCCGTGGTGCTGCATGCCGAAGATTTCGACCTGGCGCCCGGTGTGGCTACCTTGCGCAAGGCGGCGGGGCTCAAGTCGATCAGTTTGTCGGTGCCGGTGGGTGCGGTGCTGATCTTCACGGCGCGCTGACATGAGCGGCGCGGTGTTCCCGTGGCGCAGCGCCAATCAGTTCGAATTGCTGATCGACGGGCCGAATTTCTTCCCGCAGATGCTGGTGGGCATCGCCCGGGCTGAGCAGCAGGTTGACCTTGAGTTGTACCTGGTCGAAGCCGGTGCCTGCGCCGAGGCCATGGTGCAGGCACTGGTGCTGGCTGCCGAACGCGGCGTGCAGGTGCGTTGCCTGTTTGACGATTACGGCAGCCTGGCGTTTACCCTGGGGCTGCGCAAGCGCTTGACCGACGCAGGCGTGACGCTGCGCTTTTACAACCGCCTGAATTGGCGGCGCTGGATGCGCAACCTGTATCGCGACCATCGCAAGCTGCTGCTGATCGACCAGCGCATTGCGGTGGTCGGCGGCACCGGTGTCACCGACGAGTTCTGGACGCCGGGGCAAGACACCGCCGACTGGCATGAAGTGATGGTGCAGATCAGCGGCCCGCTGGTGCTGGACTGGCAGGCCCTGTTCGATCGGCAATGGCACGCTAACGCCGCGCGCCGTGAATGGAAACCGGCGACCCATTTTGGTTTGCCCCGCTTACCCAAGGTGCCCGCCACCGGGCCGGGGCTGGGTCGCGTGGCGTATGCCGATGCGCGTCAGCACCGTGACATTCTGCAATCGTTGATTCGCGCCTTGAACAGCAGCAAATCGCGTATCTGGCTGGCGACCCCGTACTTCCTGCCTACCTGGAGCGTGCGCCGTGCCTTGCGCCGGGCGGCTGGGCGCGGCGTGGACGTGCGACTGTTGCTCACCGGGCCGCGCACTGATCACCCGTCGGTGCGTTACGCCGGGCACCGTTATTACCCGCGCCTGCTGCGTTCAGGCGTGCAGATCTTTGAATACCAGCCGTGCTTCCTGCACCTGAAGATGGTGCTGGTGGACGATTGGGTGAGCATTGGCTCGTGCAATTTCGACCACTGGAATTTGCGTTTTAACCTGGAAGCCAATCTTGAAGCGCTGGACCCGGGATTGACGGCGGCGGTGGTGGGCAGTTTCGAAGCGGACTTTGCCCAGAGCCAGGCGGTGAGTCTGGAGGCATGGAAGGCGCGGCCATTGTGGCGGCGGGTAAAGCAGCGGGTGTGGGGCTGGATTGATCGGTTGGTGGTCAACCTGCTGGATCGGCGCGGCTAGTCGGGCCAACTCAATCAACTGTGGGAGCTGGCTTGCCTGCGATAGCATCACCTCGGTACACCTGACAAACCGAGGTGCCTGTATCGCAGGCAAGCCAGCTCCCACAAAAGCCAGCTCCCACAGCGACCGTGTTGACAGCTTCAGATCAGAGCAGTTCGAAGGTTTGTTGCTGCACGTCCTGGGAGTCCAACCCGATCTGCACATTGAACTCACCCGGTTCGGCCGCGTACTTGAGCTGGCTGTTGTAGAACTTCAGGTCGTCCTCGGTGAGGGTGAAGTGCAGCGTGCGTGCTTCGCCGGCCTTGAGCATGACCTTCTGGAAGTTCTTCAGCTCCTTGATCGGGCGGATCATCGAGCCGGCCACGTCCTGGATATACAACTGCACAACGGTTTCGCCGTCTACCTTGCCTGTGTTCTTCACGGTGACGCTGGCGTCGAGCTTGCCGGTCTTGTTCAGGGTGGTGGACGACAGTGCCATGTCCGACAGGCTGAACGTGGTGTAGCTCAGGCCATAGCCAAACGGAAACAGGGGGCCGGTGGTGTCATCGAAGTACTGCGAGGTGTAGTTGCCCGGCTTGCCTGGGGTGAATGGCCGGCCGATGGTCAGGTGGTTGTAGTAGGTCGGAATCTGCCCAACGGAGCGAGGGAAGGTGATCGGCAGTTTGCCCGACGGGTTGTAGTCGCCGAACAGCACGTCGGCAATGGCGTTGCCGCCTTCGGTACCTGCGAACCAGGTTTCCAGGATCGCATCGGCCTGTTGGTTCTCTTCAAGAATCGACAGCGGACGGCCGTTCATCAACACCAGCACCAGCGGTTTGCCGGTGGCTTTGAGGGCCTTGATCAAGTCGCGCTGGCTTTGCGGGATGTTCAGGTCGGTACGGCTCGACGATTCGTGGGACATGCCACGGGACTCGCCCACCGCCGCAACGATGACGTCGGCGTCGTTCGCCGCCTTCACCGCTTCATCAATCAGCACCTGGGCAGGGCGCGGGTCATCCACCACTTCCGGGGCATCGAAGTTGAGGAAGTTGAGGTAGTCGAGCACCGCTTTGTCGCTGGTGATGTTGGCGCCACGGGCATAGATCACTTTGCCTTTTTCGCCGATCACGGCGTTCATGCCGTCGAGCAGGGTCACCGACTGCGCAGGCCGGCCGGCAGCAGCCCAACTGCCCATCATGTCGATGGGTGCCTTGGCCAGCGGGCCGACCAGGGCAATGGTCGCGGATTTTTTCAGCGGCAGGGTGTCGTTGTGGTTCTTGAGCAACACCAGGCTGCGGCGCGCAATGTCGCGGGCCTCGGCGCGGTGCAGGCGGCTGTCGGCGTAGGTGTCGACCGGGTCATCCTCGGCCTTGCCGATGCGCAGGTATGGGTCCTTGAACAGGCCCATGTCGTACTTGGCACCGAGCACTTCGCGCACGGCGTTGTCGATGTCGCTCTGCAGGATCTCGCCGGACTTGAGCAGCCCCGGCAATTCCTTGCCGTACAGCGAGTCGTTCATGCTCATGTCGATGCCGGCCTTGATCGCCAGCTTGGCGGCTTCACGCCCGTCTTTAGCCACGCCGTGCTTGATCAGCTCGAAGATCGCGCCGTGGTCGCTGACGGTCAGGCCCTTGAAGCCCCAGTCCTTGCGCAGCAGGTCGTTCATCAGCCAGGTGTTGGCCGTGGCGGGCACGCCGTTGATCGAGTTGAGCGCCACCATCACGCCGCCGGAGCCGGCTTTGATCGCCGCGTGGTAGGGCGGCAGGTAGTCCTGGTACATCTTGACCGGGCTCATGTCGACCACGTTGTAGTCGCGCCCGCCTTCCACCGCGCCATAGAGGGCAAAGTGCTTGACGCTGGCCATGAGGCTGTCGGCATTCGCGGGGCTGGTGCCCTGGAACGCCTTGACCATGACTTCGGCAATACGTGACACCAGGTAGGTGTCTTCACCGAAACCTTCTGAAGTGCGGCCCCAGCGCGGGTCGCGGGAGATATCGACCATCGGCGCAAACGTGATGTCGAGGCTGTCGGCGGCGGCTTCCTGGGCGGCGATGCGCCCGGAGCGGCCAATGGCGTCCATGTCCCAGCTGGAAGCCAGGGCCAGGCTGATCGGGAAAATGGTGCGGTGGCCGTGGATCACGTCATAGGCGAAGAACATCGGGATCTTCAAGCGGCTGCGCATGGCCGCGTCCTGCATTGGACGGTTTTCCGGGCGGGTGATGGAGTTGAACGTGCCACCGATGCGGCCGGCGGCGATTTCCTTGCGGATCAGCTCGCGGGGCATTTCCGGGCCGATACTGATCAGGCGCAATTGGCCGATCTTCTCATCCAGGGTCATTTGCTTGAGCAGGTCGCTGACGAAGGCGTCCTTGTCGTTAAGCGCAGCAGGCTTTGTTTCTGCCCATACGGGGTGGCTGGCCAGAGTGGCAACAAGGCCGAGCAAACACAGCTTTTTCATGAATATCCTTTTTCGGCGACTGCGCAGCATTCAGAGAGATGCTGTCGGCCAAAATGTGGGGAACGTCTATTGTTGTTCGGGTGTTGTTCAGATAAATGCAGCACACTCTGAACTCTTTTTCGCGCTGGGCATCTTTGTAGCTGATTGGCTCGAAGCATTCCAGTGGTGGCGGATTATGCCCCAAGCGCGTGGTTTATAGGGTTAGTCGTCAAATTCCATCAGATCGGGCAGGAGAAACACTATGCAAGCAGCACACACTTATCGCTGGGGCTTCAAGGCTGCGGCGCTGTTACTGATCAGCAGCGTGCTGAGCGGTTGCGGCATCAACAACATCCCGACCCTGGACGAACAGGCCAAGGCCGCCTGGGGCCAGGTGCAGAACCAGTACCAGCGCCGTGCCGACCTGATCCCCAACCTGGTGGAAACGGTGAAGGCGTATGCCGCCCACGAACAGGAAACCCTCACCGCGGTGATTGAAGCGCGGGCCAAGGCCACCTCGATCCAGGTGGATGCGAGCACCCTGGACAACCCCGAGAAGCTCAAGCAGTTCCAGCAAGCCCAGGATGGCCTGAGCGGCGCACTCAGCCGTTTGATGGTGGTGTCCGAGCGTTACCCGGACCTGAAGGCCAACCAGAACTTCCTGGCCTTGCAATCGCAACTTGAAGGCACCGAGAACCGTATCGCTGTGTCTCGCCGTGACTTTATCCAGGCCGTACAGGCTTACAACACCGAGATCCGTACTTTCCCGGGCCGCCTGTGGCACAGCGTGATGTACAGCGATTTGCCGATCCGCGCCACGTTTGAAGCCACCAGCGCCGATGCCGATAAAGCGCCGCAAGTGAAGTTCAAATAAGGCTGCACTGAGGTGTCGATGCGTTTATTACGGATAGGCCTGGCGCTGTGGCTGTTGGCCTGCGTGGGCGTGGCCCAGGCGGCACTGAGCTTCCCGGCGCTGACCGGGCGGGTGGTGGACAGCGCGCAGATGATCGACCCGGCGGTGCGCGAGCAACTGACCCAGCAATTGCAGGCGCTGGAGCGGACCTCGGGCGACCAGCTGGTGGTGGTCACCGTGCCCGACCTGCAAGGCGTGCCTATTGAGGATTACGGTTATCAACTGGGCCGCCAGTGGGGCATTGGCCAGAAGGGCAAGGACAACGGCGCGCTGTTGATCGTCTCCCGTGATGACCGCCAATTGCGCATCGAAGTCGGCTATGGCCTGGAAGGCGTGCTGACGGATGCGCAATCCTGGGTGATCATCAACCAGGTGATCCTGCCCAAGTTCAAGGCCGGCAATTTCAGCCAGGGCATCAGCGACGGCGTGGCCGCGATGATCCAGGTGGTGGGCGGTGAGCCCTTGGCGGTGCCGGCTCATGTGGCGGATGCGAACTTCGCCATGGATAATCCCGGGTTTTCCATCGGCCTGTTTATTCTGCTGATCGGCGTGCTGTGGCTGTGCAATCGCATGGGCTTGCCGGTGGGCGCCATCCTGCTGGCGATTCTCAACAGCAGCGGGCGCGGCGGTGGTGGGGGCGGCGGTGGCGGTGGTTTCCGCGGCGGCGGCGGTGGTTTTGGCGGTGGCGGGGCTTCGGGCAGCTGGTAATGACAATAACGAGAATAGAGCATTTACAACCATGGCATTACTGACTGAACACGAGCAGCGCCAAGTCGCCGAAGCGATCGCCCGGGTCGAGAAAACCACCGACGCGGAGTTGGTCACCGTGCTGGCGGCGCGCGCCGACGACTACGCCTACATTCCGTTGCTGTGGGCGAGCTTGATCGCGTTGGTGGTGCCGGGCGTGGTGCATTACCTGTCGGGTTACCTGACCATGTACACCTTGCTGGTGGCGCAGTGGGCGACGTTCATTGTGCTGTGCCTGGTGTTCCGCTTGCCCAAGGTCACTACTCGGCTGATCCCGCGTTCGGTACGCCACTGGCGTGCGTCCAACCTGGCGCGGCGGCAGTTTCTGGAGCAGAACTTGCACCACACGCTGGGCAGCACCGGGGTGCTGATTTTTGTCAGCGAGGCTGAGCGTTATGTGGAGATCCTGGTGGATGAGGGGATTTCCAAGCGCCTGGATGACAGCAATTGGGACGCTATTGTCCAGGCGTTTACCCAGCAGGTGAAACAGGGGCAGACGCTGGCCGGGTTCATCGCCTGCGTTGAAGCCTGTGGCGAGTTGCTCAAGGTGCATGTGCCCGTTACTCACACCCGCAACGAACTGCCCAATCGCCTGGTCGTACTCGAATAACTGCTTTCTGTGGGAGCCGGGCTTGCCCGCGATGGCATCGCCTCGGTTTGCCTGATTAACCGAGTGGCCTGCATCGCAGGCAAGCCAGCTCCCACACAAGGCAGCATCCTTATTCGGGTTGATTGACCGTTGATCAAATAACCCCGTGCCCTGAACCCCCATCCCGCCTAAAATGCCCGGCATTCTTTACCCGAGGCGTTTTTGTTCATGTCCGTCACCGCTCAACCTGCCCGCCCTGCGCCGGATCATCATGCCCAGTTCATCGAACTGTTGAGCGCAAGCTTGGCCCAGAACGCTTTTATCAAGCTGGTGCTGGCCAAGTACGTCGGTGAGGAAGCCGAGTTGCAGCGGCTGATCATCAAGCCGGTAGTCGTCAAGGACCGGCCATGCCTGTCGTTCGTCTATCGCTACAAGACCCGCGATATCACCAAGAACTTCCCCTTGGACGACGGCGTTGCGGCGATCGGCGAGCTGTTGCCCAGCTCGTTCAAGAACGCGCACTTGCTGGCGCTGACCGACGAAGCCCAGTTGGAATACAGCAAGAAGAACAAAAGCTCGCTGTTCAAAAGTAAACCGCAGCAACTGCGCGAGGCGCCTTCGGCTGAGCATAACCGCGAAAAAAATCGCTTCCTCGACCTGAGCCGGCCGTTCCTCGCCGACCTGGGCGTGACCGACGCCAAGCAGGCGCTGATCCCCTCGATGTCGCGCAAGTGGAAGCAGATCAACAAGTTCATCGAAGTGTTCAGCCATGCGCTGACGTCGTCGCCGTTGCAGCTCGACCGCCCGGTGCGTGTCGCCGATTTCGGCTCGGGCAAGGGCTACCTGACCTTCGCCATTCACGATTACCTGCGCAATACCCTCAAGGCCGAGGGCGAGGTCACCGGTGTCGAGTTGCGTGAAGACATGGTCACCCTGTGCAACAGCGCCGCCGCACGCCTGGAACACCCGGGGCTGGTGTTCAAATGCGGCGATGTGCGCAGCGTGGCGCCCAGTGAGCTGGACGTGATGATTGCCTTGCATGCCTGCGACATCGCCACCGACTACGCGATCCACACCGGCATCCGTTCCGGTGCGTCGATCATCATGTGTTCGCCGTGCTGCCACAAACAGATCCGCCTGCAGATCCAGAGCCCGGCGCTGCTCAAACCGATGCTGCAATACGGCCTGCATCTGGGCCAGCAGGCAGAAATGGTCACCGACAGCCTGCGTGCATTGTTGCTTGAAGCCTGTGGCTATGAGACCAAGGTGTTCGAGTTCATCTCGTTGGAACACACCAACAAGAACAAGATGATCCTGGCGGTCAAACGTGCCGAGCCTGTGGACAACGCGCAGCTATTGGCAAAAATCCAGGAGCTCAAGGCGTTCTATCACATCACCGAGCACTGCCTGGAAACCCTGCTGCGCGGGGATGGCTACCTGGCTTGAAATGGGCGCGGTTCCCTGTGGGAGCTTGCTCCCGTGACGGCCCCGGCGACCAGCGCATATCTACCTGACGCCCCACGATCCAAATGTGGGAGCTGGCTTGCCTGCGATAGCGGCCTGACAGCCGACGCCTATCTGCCTGACACCCCACAATCCAACTGTGGGAGCGGGCTTGCTCGCGAAGGCGGCCTGGCAGTCAACACCGTTGGATTGTGTGTATATCCATTCCTGCGGTAACGGCCACCTAGGGTTCCGCTCTGACAGCGGCTCACTTTTGAAAAGGCGGAATGCCGGCCCAGACAAAAGTAAGCAAAACGCTCTTGCCCCACCACTCGGCACCTCGCTTAGGCTCGGTGTGCCCGTAATCCGCCAGTGATTTGGGGGGCCGCCGCCACGCGCCATCCATGGCGCGGGGCGGCTAAACCGGCATCCCTGCCGGTTTACCCCCCAAATCCCTGTCGAATTCCGGCCAGCGTGGTTTGACGGGGCGCTTGAGATCAAAAGCAGATCAAGATCAAGAGCGGCTCGCTTCGCATCGTGGTTATCGTCGACCGTTACAGCGTTGTGTAGATACTTTTGGCTATCGCAGGCAAGCCAGCTCCCACAGTTGGAATACGTGCGTGCTTAGAAGAAACGCGTCACGCTGATCTTCGCATCACGCCCTTTCGTGTACGCCCGGTCGCCGCTCAAGGCCGGGCGGAAGTTTTTGTTGAACAGGTTGTCTACCGTGAAGTTCACCTCGGTGCCTTTGAGGTACGCCTGCTGCGGTGTCCATTTGGCGAACAGGCCCTGGGTGTTGTAGCGCTTGTTGCCGTACTGGTCGTAGAACAGATCGCCGACGCTGGAGCCCGGGCCGCCCGAGTATTTGTCGCTGGGCAGGCGGTCGGTGGCGCCGATGAACTGGCCCATCCAGCCCACCTGGGCATCCCAGGCCGGGATGTGGGTACCCAGTACCAGCACCCATTTGGTCGGCGGGATGTCCCGCGCTGCCACGTCCGGGCCCCAAGGGTTGGTGTAGGCGCCTTGGTGCTGGCCCTTGGCATAGGCGAACGACACCGAGCCAAACAGGTAGGTGGAGTTGTAAATCGATTCGAGCTCAACGCCCTTGATGGTCAGGCTGCCGATATTGCGGTAGTTGGACATCGGCCCAGGCGGGCAAGCTGAAGCGATGCTGCCGCCATTGACTGCCTGGTTCTGGCAGCCCACGCCGGTGGCCTTGAAGATCTCGTCTTCGACCTTGTTGTGAAACAGGGTGGTGCGCAGTTGCAGGTTATCGTCCTGGGCGATCAGGTTGTCGAAGCTGGTGATGTTGCCCAGGGTGATCGAGGTGATGCGCTCCGGGTCCAGGTCGACGCTGGTGGCGGTGCGACTGCCCACGCCCTGCACTTCGTATTGTTCGTCGATCACCGGGGCGCGCCAGGTCTGGCTCCAGTTGGCGAACAGCCCCACGTTCGGCGTCACGGTCCAGAACAGCGCCAGGCGTGGCGACCAACCTGTGTAGGTGCGGTCGCTGTAGTCGTGACCCACTGCCGGGCTGGGGTTGTTGTAGTAGGGCGCATCGTTGCCTTCGCCGCGGTTGCGCACATGGTCATAGCGCAGCGACGGCGTGATCGTCACGTCGCCCAACGTCACCGCGTCCTGGATAAAGAAGCTGTTGGTATCAACTTTGCCGTGGGGCATGAAGCCTGGCTGGAAGTGCCCGTAGTTGTAGCGCGGCGTGTTGTAGGTGGCGCCGGGCATCCACATTTCGGTTTCGCGGGTGTGCTTGCGGATTTGCCCGCCAACCGTCACGGCATGCTGCAAGGGGCCGGTGTCAAACAGGCTGACGTTGCGGATGTCCAGGAGCTTGTCGGTGTAGGCGGTGTCCATCTTGCGCCCGCCGGTGGCCAACTGGAAAAACGCCGTGGCGTCACGCTCATCGGTCTGCTCGGTGTTGGACTGTGAGTACTTGACGGTCAAGTCCACCAGCGGGTTGTCCAGCGGCTGGTATTCATACTTGCCCGACCAGGTGGTGTCGACCGTGTCACGGTGGGCGAGGAAACGCTTCAACGCGCCTTCGTAGCCGTAGCGGTCGATGTTGAACTGGGTTGGCGGCGTGGGGTAACTGGCGGCGGAAAACGGGGTCCAGCGGTTGCTGTGGGAGCGCGAGTATGACAGCCCGACACTGTGCTCATCGGTAAAATGCGCGTTGACCTTGAACAGCTTGCCGTCCACATCCTGGGCGCTGTTGGGCAGGCGCTGAGGGTTGATCGGGTACTCATTGTTGTCGTTGGGCAACTTGGCGGCCACTTTCATATCGCCGCCGTCGCGTTGGGTCAGGTAGGCCAGCGCATCGAAACGGCCGTCGTCGGTACGGCCATACACGGCACTGCTGTAGACCTGCTCATGGTCGTTGCTGGAGTAGCCATATTTGAGCATCGCACCGCTGTTGCGGCCGTCCTTGAGCAGGTCCGGGGCGTCCTTGGTGACCATGTTGACCGTGCCGCCGAAGCCGCCATTACCGGTGAACGGCGAGTTGGGACCTTTTTCCACTTCGATGCGCTTGATCAGCTCGGGCTCGATAAACACTGTACCTTGCTGGTAACGCTCAAAGCCCGTCTTGGTGGCACCGTCAACGGTCAGCGGCACGTCTTCGGCATCGCCGAAACCGCGGATGTTGATGGTCTGGCCGCCGGGTTTCAGCGAGCCGCCCTGGCTGACACCGGGCAAGGTCTGCAACAGGCTGGGAATGTTATTGGACTGGTAACGGTCGATGTCGGCCTGGGTCAGGGTGGAGCGGTTGACGGTGCTGGCGTTCACCTCGTTGCCGGTGCCGATCACGCTCAAGGTGTCCAACTGGATTGCCCCACCGGTGGTGGTGGTTTTACCCTCATCGGGGCGCACCACGTAGGTACTGCCGACCTTGAGCAGGATGAGTTCACCGTTTTTGAGCAGGGAGCGGATGGCCACTTCCGGGGTGTAGTCACCGTTAAGCGCCGGGGCCTGCACATTCTTGAGCAGGGTTTCATCGAACAGCAGCTGGATTTTCGCCTGCTGGGCCACCTGGCTCAGGGACGTGGCCAGCGACTGGGCAGGCAGGTGCAGCTTGAACGACTCGGCTTCGGCGCTGAGGCTCAAGGCCAGGCACGTAGCCAGGAGTGTCGGTCGAAGAAACAGGTGCGAAGCGTGACAAGGCGCGCGAAACATGAAATCCCCCGGAGCGGCTAAATAGCCAAAAAGGTGTGCGTATCAAACACGGACAGGAGGAAGACGGGGCAGGCAAAAAAAACCACACATGCGAATGCAAAATATTCTCATGTGTGGTGTTGCCGCCTATTTGCTTGGCTCGATTCTCATGATGCCGTCCGCCGAGAGTACGGTTTTCACCGGCAACAGCGCGGGCAAGGCATTGAGCAGGGCGTCCGGGTCATTCACATCCAGGTTGCCCGAAACCTTGAGTTGCGCCACGGCCTTGCTCACCTGCAACGACGCCTGTGGACGGTACAGGCTCAGTTCGTCGATCAGGCTGGCCAGCTCGCGATTGCGAAACGACAAGTGCCCGCTGCGCCAATCGGCGACCTCTTCGGCGCTGAGGCTTTGCGGTTGCACGGTGCCTTTGGCGTAGTTGTATGAGGCCCGTTGCTGGGCGCCGAGCAGGGTGACGGGGCTTTTGCCATTGGGCGCGAAAGCGACCTGGCCATGGGCAACGCTGACCACCAATTGCTGCTGCCCTCGGCGCACATCGAAAGCAGTGCCCACCACCCGTACGCTCGACTCGCCGGCTTGCACGTAGAGGGGGCGTTCCTTGTCGGCGGCCACTTCAAGGTACAGCTGACCTTTGTCCAGGTGCAGCACCCGTAGATGGGCGCTGAAGTCCACGCGGATATGGGTGTTGGCATTCACATACAAGGTACTGCCATCCGGCAGATTCAACGTGCGCATGCCCTTGGCCTGGGTGGCAACCTGGCTGTGATACAGCTCGCGCGGTGCGCCGATAGAGGTCGCCAACACGGCGCACACCAAGGCAGCGGCCACCGCCAGGGCAGGGCGCCACAAGGCGGGCTTGCGCTTGGGCAGTGCCAGCGGTTTGTTCAGTTGTTGCAACTGGGCGAGGTCGGCCCATAACTGTTCGAATTCGGCATAGGCGCGCGCATGGTCGGGCACCGCCTGCCAGGCAGCAAAGGCTTTACGGTCGGCGCGGCTTACTTCGTTGCGGTTGCGTGCAAACCAACTGGCGGCCTGGGCATCGATGGAATCGCTCGCTTGGCTGTCCAGCGCGTTTGTGTCGCTCGGGCGGTTCATTCTGGCTGCTCCGTGCCGGTGTCGGGTTGAAGGCGTCGCTTGCAGTGCAGCAGGGCAAAGGCGATGTGCTTTTCCACCATGCTGGTGGAGATGCCCATGCGCGTTGCGATCTGCGCCTGGCTCAAGCCTTCGAAGCGGTGCAGCATAAGGGCTTCTCGCCGGCGGGGCGAGAGTTCGGCGAGGACTTCTTTCAACTGTTCCAGGCGTTGCAGGCGAAGGGCGGCGGCCATAGGGTCGTTGTGCTCGTCGGTGACCGGCTCGGCATCCATTTCGGCGTGATCAGGGTGGACGATTTGCCGTACTTTCTGTTTACGCCAGTGGTCGCGCAGCAGGTTGCGTGCCATCTGGAACAGAAACGCCCGTGGCTGCTCGACCTTGGCCCGGTCGCGGTAGCCCAGCCATTGGGTAAACACATCCTGGGCCATGTCTGCCGCATCGCTGGCGTTGTCCGTGCGTTTGCGCAGGAAATACAGAATGTCTGCATAAAACCCGCGACAGGCATCGGCCGACGACGGGTCGGGCTGGGGACGAGACATGGATACCCTTCTTGACGAAGCACGATGTGGAAAAGTCGCGAATGATATCGAGAATTATTGTCATTTGTCTCCAGCTAAATAGATCTCCCGTGTTTGGCTGGAAAAAATTGGGGCATGGCCTTTAATCCTACAAGTTTGGGAGCGATATCCCACTCAAAGGAGAAAGTCATGGCTGGATGGTATGAGTTGAGTAAAAGCAGTAACGGGCAGTTTCGTTTCGTGCTTAAGGCGGCGAACGCAGAAACCATATTGACCAGCGAGCTTTACACCACCCGCGGTGCTACTGAAGCCGGCATTGCTTCAGTGCAGGCAAACAGCCCACATGATGAACGTTATGAGAAAAAAGTGGCCAGCAACGGCCAGCCGTTCTTCAACCTCAAGGCTGCCAATCATCAAGTGATCGGCAGCAGTGAGCAGTACACCTCTACAGCCGCACGAGACAATGGCATTGCCAGCGTCAAGACCAATGGTTCCAGTGTCACTATCAAGGACAAGACCTGACGGTTGTGCAAGAAGGCCTACGCCCGGCTCGCGAGAGCCGGGCGTTTTTTATACCGATGACAGCAACGCTTTGAGCTGTCCGATCCCTGCCTCACCCAACGGGAACACCGGCAAGCGCGGATGACCCACCTCCAACCCGGTCAAGCGCAACCCGGCCTTGATCGTCGCCGGCAGCCCGCCTTTGAGGATGAATTGCAGCAAGGGCAACTGTCGGTAGAACAGCTCCCGCGCCTTGTTCAAATCATCGGCCAGTACGGCCTGATACAAGCTCAGGTTCAGTTGCGGGATCAGGTTCGGCGCCGCGGTGCACCAGCCTTTGGCGCCAGCCGCGAAGGCTTCCAGCGCCAGCGGGTTGCAGCCGTTGTAGAACGGCACGTCACTTTGCAGTTGCAACTGGTGCATGCGCTGGATGTCGCCAGTGCTCTCCTTGACCATCGTCACGTTCTCGACCTGCTTGAGGATGCGCAGGATCAGCTCCACCGACATGTCGGTGCCGCTGGTGGCCGGGTTGTTGTAGAGCATGATCGGCACGCCGATGCTGTCGCCGATGGCGGCGTAGTGAGCGAGGATTTCCGCGTCACTGAGTTTCCAGTACGAGGCCGGCAGCACCATGACCACATCGGCGCCGTGCTCTTCGGCGTAGCGGGCGCGGCGTACGGCCTTGGCGGTGGTCAGGTCGGACACGCTGACAATGGTCGGCACGCGCTTGGCGACTTTCTTGATGCTGTAGGCGCTGACTTCATCCCACTCGGCATCGCTCAGGTAAGCGCCTTCGCCCGTGCTGCCCAAGGGCGCAATGGCGTGGACGCCGCTGTTGATCAAGCGGTCGATGGAGTGCCCGAGGGCGTCGAGGTCAACGCGTTGGCCGTCGGCACTGAAGGGGGTGATGGTGTAGCCGATGATGCCGTGAATGGTTGGGTTGGACATGGGAAAAACTCCGGTCGAAAAGGGGGACAATCAGTTCAGGCAGTCGGCGTGCTTGCGCAGGTTTTGCCGGGGGCAGTAGTTGAACGCGGCGCCGTGGCGTTTGGGCTTGGAGATCCAGTCATGGGCCTCGCGCCCCAGCTCCGGCAGGATCGGTTTGACGCTGCCCGCAGACATCGCCAGCAACTGCAACTTGGCAGCCCGTTCGATCAGTTGCGCAATCACGCAGGCTTCTTCGATGTTGGCCCCGGTGGACAACTGCCCGTGGTGCGAGAGCAGGATGGCGCGCTTGTCGCCCAGGGCCGTGGTGATGATTTCCCCTTCTTCGTTGCCCACCGGCACGCCGGGCCAGGCCTCCAGGAACGCGCAATCTTCGTACAGCGGGCAAAGGTCCATGTGCGACACCTGCAACGGCACTTCCAGCATCGACAGCGCGGCAATGTGCGTAGGGTGCGTGTGGATGATGCAGTTTACATCCGGGCGGCCGCGGTACACCCAGGTGTGAAAACGGTTGGCGGGGTTGGGAATGCCATGGCCTTCCAGTACTTCGAGGTCTTCGTTGACCAGCAGCAGGTTGCTGGCGGTAATTTCATCAAAACCCAGGCCCAGTTGCTGGGTGTAGTAGGTGCCGGGCGTCGGCCCACGTGCGGTGATCTGCCCGGCCAGGCCGGAGTCGTGGCCGTACTCGAACAGGATTCGGCAGGTCAGCGCCAGCTTTTGCCGGTCGGTCCACGTATTATCTGCCAGGCTGTTTTGCATCTGGCTCAGTGCTTGCTTGACCAGTTGGTCTTTTGGGAGTGCTAATGTCTTGGCCATATCGGTGTCCTTTGGATGGTTCAATGGACGTCGGATTTGCTGGTCGCCCGCTGCTCGCAAGGTCGTTGGGTGAGTGCAAATGACACTAAAGATGCTATATGACACTTTGTGTCATTGGCAAGCCTGTCTCATCGCTTTCTGCATGGATTAACCGCAGCAAATGTCTATCCGCTTGAAAATATTAAGAAAAAAACTTGGCGTAACCCTGGAGGCCCTGGCCGAAAAATCCGGGATGACCAAGAGTTACCTGTCGAAAGTCGAGCGCGGGCTCAATACGCCCTCCATCGCCGCGGCATTGAAACTGGCCAAGGCTCTGAACGTGAAGGTCGAAGAGCTGTTCAGCGAAGACAACGTCAGCCTCGACAGCTACAGCCTGGTGCGCAGCCATGAGCGGCCCGACACCTCGCCGGGTTATGCGGTGCTTGCCCACCAAGTCAGCGAGCGCAGCCTGCTGCCGTTCATCATTTATCCGCCGGCGGAGTTCACCGACAAGACCTTCAAGGAGCACTTGGGAGAGGAGTTTTTATTCGTGCATGAAGGCCAGGTTGAGGTGGATTTCATGAGTGAGCGCGTGCTGTTGGCGCGCGGCGATGCGCTGCATTTCAACGCGCAGAAACCCCACCGGATTCGCTCGGTGGGAGAGGTGCAGGCGCAGTTGCTAGTGGTGGTGCACAGCGCTGAGGAATGAGGCTGATCCCGACTTGAAATGCAGTCAATGTGGGAGCTGGCTTGCCTGCGATAGCGGTTTATCGGTGCCCGATCTGTCGCTGACCCACCGCCATCGCAGGCAAGCCAGCTCCCACATTTTGCTCAGCGTTCCACAGGGACGGACAATGCCGGATTACCCAGTGGGTGCGTACGCGCTGTAAAGAACCTCAGTTCCACAGCAGAGCCCTCGAACAACTCCAGATACCGCCGCTTCTGCTGGCGAATAAACCCATCGCTGCGCCCCGACACCGAGATCGCCAGGGTGTTGATGCTGGCCTGGCCGATAGCATCCACCAGGTGTTTATCCTGCGGCCCCAAGTCATGGCCGAAGATGCACAGCGCGCCTTCATGGCTCAACAGCTGTTCATAACAGAACGACAGATAATCCGAACTGCGGATACTTTTGAGTTTCTCCTCCACCTTGCCTTCACTGACAAACAGCGGCACATCGTCGAGGGTCTTGATCGTGTTGTTGATGGCAAAACTGCTGAGCAGGGTGCTGTCGGTGGACGGCAATTTGCGCGCCGTGCCGTCGAGGTTGCGCACCAGGTGCAGGCCGCCGTGCAGGTACAGGATGCGGGTGGCGTCGGTGTGCGTATTGCGCAGGTCGAAGCTTGAGTCGGCGCTGCGAAACAGGTCGTCAATGCCCGGTGCGTGCAGGGTCGCCCAATAGTTGAGCAAGTCGTAGTTACTGGTGAAGACGGTGGCGTAGGTGGTCAGCTCCGCGTTGATCGTCGTCAGCGTCGACGGCTGCACCAGGCGCCAGGGAATGTGCACGGTATGAATGGTGTTGATCAGCGCTTCCTTGATCGCGTAGTAACGGTTACGCGGCGCCGCCGAGCTGACCGCCAGGGCCTTGTTGACCCGGCTGGTGGTTTTCAAGGCGCCCAGCGCTTGCTCGAAACTGCGGGTCTGCAAGGCGTCGAACACGCTGAGTTCGGAGGCGCTCAGGGGTTTTTCTTCGACGGTACGGGCGTTTTCGAACAGCGAGTCGTAGGCAAAGTCTTCCCAAATCGTACGGCTGGCGCCGTTACCGATCAGTATCCCGCTGAAGTCGACGGCAGCGCGCAGGGCACTCCAGTCTTCAAGGTGGGCGTCAATATCCTGGAAATCCTTCATTGCGGCGGGTCTACTCGAAATCGGCTGGGGGGTGACTTTATCACGAGCCGGCATTGATCCTGATCAAGATGCGCCACGCGGTACAGGTTGATTCTGTCGGCATAAAGCCTTTGAGGATTGATCATGAGCAGCACGTTCTTCATCCCCGCCGTCAACATCATGGGTATCGATTGCCTCGACGAAGCGATGACCGCCATCCGCAACTACGGCTTTGACAAGGCGTTGATTGTGACCGACGTGGGCCTGGCCAAAGCCGGTGTGGCCGGCATGATCGCCGAGAAGCTGGCGATGCAGGATATCGACTCGGTGATCTACGACGGCGCCAAGCCCAACCCCAGCGTGGAAAACGTCGAAAAAGGCCTGGCGTTGCTGCAACAGAGCGCCTGCGATTTCGTCGTGTCCCTGGGTGGCGGTTCGCCCCATGACTGCGCCAAGGGCATTGCCCTGTGCGCCACCAACGGCGGGCGCATCGGCGACTATGAAGGCGTCGACCGATCGAGCAAGCCGCAACTGCCGCTGGTGGCCATCAATACCACCGCTGGCACGGCCAGCGAGATGACGCGTTTTTGCATCATCACCGACGAAAGCCGCCACGTAAAAATGGCCATCGTTGATCGCAATGTCACGCCGTTGCTGTCGGTCAACGACCCGGCGCTGATGGTCGGCATGCCCAAGGGCCTCACCGCCGCCACGGGCATGGATGCGCTGACCCACGCCATCGAAGCCTACGTGTCCACCGCCGCGACACCGATCACCGACGCCTGCGCGATCAAGGCCATCGAGTTGATCAGCGCCAACCTGCGCCTGGCGGTCCGCGACGGCACTGACAAGGCCGCACGGGAAAACATGGCCTACGCGCAATTCCTCGCCGGCATGGCCTTCAACAATGCGTCCTTGGGTTTCGTGCATGCCATGGCTCACCAATTGGGCGGCTTGTACGACCTGCCCCACGGCGTGTGCAACGCCGTGCTATTGCCCCATGTACAAAGCTTCAACGCCAGCGTCTGCGCCAAACGCCTGAGAGACGTGGGCCGCGCCCTTGGTGCGGATATCAAGGGCATCACCGCCGAGGAGGGCGCCCAGGCTGCCATCGCGGCGATTCGTCGGTTGTCCCAGGACGTGGAAATCCCTGCGGGCTTGCGTGAGCTTGGCGCTAAGTTGCAGGACATTCCATTGCTGGCCAGCAATGCGTTGAAAGATGCCTGCGGGCTGACCAACCCACGGCGGGCGGACCAGCGTCAGATTGAGGAGATCTTTCGTAGCGCGTTTTGATCCGAGCTGCAGCGGGCAAGGCATACGCATGTGCCGCCCGCCAACGCCACACACAACACCGCCAGCGGCCACGCCTGCTGGCTCACCAGTAGGCTTGCCGCACCGCCGATCATGGCTGCCATCAACTGATGCACAAAACCGCCGAGGGCCATGGCGTAGGGGCCGCTGATGGGGGCCTCATCATTGGCGAGAGATAAACTGATAGGGTAACTGATCGACTGCCCCAGCACCGCCACGCAATAGGGCAACCACAGCAGCACCGCGAGCCCACTGGCAAGCACGCTGCCTAGCAACATGGTCGCCGTACCGAGCAGTACCAATGCAACGCCTGCACGCATCATTCTCAAGCGACCTGTGCGTGCAACGAAGCGATTGACCATTAACGCACCTGCCAGGTAAGCCCCACTGATCGGCCAACCCAGCCAGCCGTATTCCATTGCGCTCCACTGAAAACCTCCCTGAAAAATCAACGGTGCGCAGGTATTGAATGCAATGATCACCCCATAGCCCAAACCGCCGGCCAGTGCGGCGTGCAGAAAGGGAGGATGTCGCGCAATCGCGTTGTAAACACGCCAAGCGCGGACCGGGGAGCCAGCTTTTGCTTGCGTCGCAAATACCACCCGCTGCAACACCCCTATCAAAGCGACAGCCCCGATTGCCAACGTATAGAAAATTGCCTTCCAGCCAAACGCCATTTGCAATAACGAACCCACGAATTGGCCAATACCCAAGGCGACCACGAAGGTCATCCCCAGCCACGATAGTCCTTTGGCCAACTGTGCACTGCTGAAGTTGTCGCGCACTAATACCCGTGCCATGACGGACATCCCACCAGCCCCCAAGCCTTGAAGCAGGCGTAAGGCTAGAAATGACTCAACATTGAACGCTGATGGGATCGTCGCACTCGCCAGGGCATACACCGCCAAGGCTGCAAGTAACACCGGTTTTCTGCCAAGTCGCTCAGCCAGACTACCCCACAGCAGCATTGGCAAGGCCATGCCCACCAGATACACCGCTAGAGCCAGAGCAACATGCTTTTCGACGGCTAAAGCTTGCGCGATTGCTGGGACTGCGGGCAGATAGCTGCTGATACCAGCTTGAGCGAGGAAGGCAGCACTACAGGCGAGGAGGAGAGCGATATTGCTTTTCAATAAAAATCGTCCTATATCCTAAGTAAGGAAGAAACTGCTAGTTCGGCATCGTTTACACAGTTTTTAATCCGTTTCAGTAATCGTGGCCATTAATGAACGTCCCCATTAGGTAGCTTCTGACTGGGAGTGCAAGCTGGTGCTGGTTTTTGAGGCCGTGGTTAGTTGGGTTAGCTGTGCGCAAAACGACTCTATCGTTGTAGGGGACATATCTGCTCGGAGCGTTATGCGTACGGCTGATTTTCCTTTTGGAACTACCGGAAAAAATACAGCAGATGTAAAAAAGCCAATGTCCGAAAGTCGGGTGGCGAGCTCATTCGCTTTTTCAGCTTCTCCACAGTTAATTAAGCGTATGGCAGTCTGGGTGCCGTGCTGCTCTGTATATATTAATTTGTCAAATAGTTGAATGTTAAATTGAAGTTTTTCTTGAAGCTCGTATAGCTCTTCAGTCTGGTGTATTTTTAGCGACGCCAGCCCAGCGCCAATAGCCGCTGAGTTCAGACTTTGCGACCAGTTGCTCGGGCCACCATAACGGTACATCAGACTTTTTTGTCGTTCGCTGCCAAACATGATCAACCCGCCGCTAGCACCGAAAGACTTTCCTAAGGACGCGACTATTAATGTCTGATCGTCTTGCGCATGCATAAATGGCCGGATGTAACCACGTCCTCCCTCTCCGAATACCGACAGCGCATGCGAGTCGTCCATATAGAGAAATAGCCCATAACGAGCTTTTAAGTAAAGTAAACCGTCAACGTCCGCAACGCCGCAGGGTTTTGGCCTCCCTTATTCCCTGCATCGCACCTTCTATTATGGCCGGGTGGTGATCGAGCCCAAGATATGAGGTTGTGCAGAAGTGATGGAAGTCGCGCCCATATTGATCTGTCAGGTAATTATTGCTTTTGACGGTGACATTGAGCTCGCATATTCGCCCGCTCTTTGCCGAGTGCCAGTCCGTTTCGGCCAATGCTATGAGTTTTTTGTAATTTGAGAATTTGTGTGTGTGCGATGAGTTTTCCATTTCTCTAGCGTCCTTTGGGGGGGCTGGAAAACACTACCGGGAAAATTTTGATTCGATAAGTCAGACGATTCCCATGTGCGATAGCCCGGATGGAGTATTTCGTGTAGGTACATTCCTGCTTTTAGGATGGCACAGTAATGTCATTCGAATAGCTGCCTACAATGTCCTGGTGTGCCAAGGGACCTGAAGGGGGGTGATATCATGCGATTTAATGGGCGTGTGCGTCAGTAAATTGGGTAAGGTGCCGGCGTGCAGGGCGGATGTGCCGGTAGCCTTCAAGAGGCTCGTCTATCGACTCGCCAAGTCAGTGGGATGAAGGAATATTTGATGAGAGTTCTGTTATTCGGCGCCACCGGCATGGTGGGCCAGGGTGTGCTGCGCGAGTGCCTGCTGGCGGCCGATGTGCAGGAAGTGGTAGCCGTCGGCCGCACGCCCCTGACTCAGGAGCACGGCAAGCTGCATCAGGTATTGCACAACGACATGCTGGATTTCCAACCCCTGGAAAACCTGCTGCAGGGTTTTGATGCCTGTTTCTTTTGCCTCGGCGTTTCGTCGGCGGGCATGAAGGAGGCGCGCTACACCCACCTCACCTATGACCTGACCCTGGTGGCGGCCAGCACCCTGGCGCGGCTCAATCCGCAGATGACCTTTATCTATGTGTCCGGCGCCGGCACGGACAGTTCCGAAGCCGGCAAGTCGATGTGGGCGCGGGTCAAGGGCAAGACCGAAAATGCCTTGCTGCGCTTGCCGTTCAAGGCGGTGTATCTGTTCCGCCCGGGGATCATCCAGCCGTTGCACGGTGTGCGTTCGAAGACGCCGTTGTACCAATCCTTCTATAGCGTGCTCGGGCCGGTGCTTTCGTTTGTGCGGCGACTGAAACCGGATTGGGTGGTGAGCACCGAGACCGTCGGCCGTGCGATGTTGCAGGCGGCCAGCCAGGGCGCGCCGCAGCCCGTGGTGGAGCAGGCGCAGATCAATCGCCTTGCGGCTGAGCGCCGCTGAACTGAATCAGCGCAACGCCGCTGATCAGCAGTAGCGCGCCCAACACCCGGGAGGTTGTCAACTGACGTTCCACCAGGCCGAACAGGCCGAAATGGTCCAGCAGCAATGACGCGAGAACCTGCCCGGCCATGGCCAGCGCAATGAAGCCCGATGCGCCGAGCTTGGGCAGCAGCATCAACGCCAATGAAATAAAACACACGCCAAAGGCACCGCCGGCCCACATCCACAACGGTGCCTTGCTGATAAAGGCCAGGCTCGGCAGGGGTAAACGCAGCGCCACAATCACCGGCAGCAGCACGATGATGCTCACCAGTAACGAAGCCAGGGTGGCCCACAAGGGATGGCCGAGGCCGCGCCCGAGGTTGGCGTTGATCGCACTCTGAAACGGCACCACCGCGCCGGCGAACACCGCCAGCGCTAACAAACCTACCCAATGCAACACAGTCATCTCGACGCTCCCAAAGGTTTTGCTGGACTCTAGGGTATTCGTCGCGCAAATTTAAATTCCGAATTATTATGCCGAGCATGCAGCTGATGAATGATCTGCGTCGCATCGACCTGAACCTGCTGGTGATCCTCGACGCTTTGCTCAGCGAGCAACACGTCACCCGCGCCGCCGAGCGCCTGCACCTGAGCCAGCCGGCGGTCAGCCATGCGTTGGCGCGGCTGCGCGATATGCTGGGCGACCCGCTGCTGATGCGTCAGGGCGGCACATTGGTGCCAACCGCCCGAGCCATGGAATTGGCGGCGCCATTGACCGAAGCCCTGGCCCAGGTGCAGGCCTTACTGGCGCCGAATCGTTTTGACCCCACTTCTGCCAAGCGCCGCTTTCGTGTGGCGATGTCGGACTACAGCGCGGCGATATTCCTGCCCGGCCTGGTTCGCCTCCTACGCCATGAAGCGCCCGGTATCGACTTGCAGGTCATCCAGGCTAGCCGCGAAGGCATGGTTGAGGGTGTGCTCAATGGCGATCTCGACCTGGCTGCGGGCGTATTCCCCGACATGCCCGCCGAAATGCGGACTACGCCGCTGTTCGAGGAGCATTACACCTGCCTGGTCGACCGCGATAGCCTGGCGCCCGCCGGGGTGCTGGACCTGCCGGCCTATCTGTCGCGCCCCCATGTACTGTTGGAGATGCGCGGCAGCGGCACGCCGGAAATCGAACGGGCGCTGACGGCCATTCGTGAACGCCGCCATGTAGCCATAAGCCTGCCGCACTGGGGTGTGGCGCCGCAGTTGATCCAGGGTACGGACCTGATTCTGACGGTGTCGTCCCGGGGTTTGATAAATATTGACGCTCGGCAATTGCTGGCCGTGCCACCGCCGTTTCATATTCCGTCGTTTGCCTTTGAGCTGGCCTGGCATACGCGACGGGGTGGGGATGTGGGGTTGCAGTGGTTGATTGGCAGGGTGGTGGGTGTATTGTCCGCAGACCCACGATAACGCGAGAACACCTAGATGCTCAGCGGTTTCAACCACCTGACCCTGGCCGTCACCGATGTGCCGCGCAGCGTCAGTTTCTATCACGATCTGCTGCGCCTGCAGCTCGACGCAACCTGGGACAACGGTGCCTACCTCTCACTGCCTGGGCTTTGGCTGTGCCTGTCGCTGGACCCGTTGCGCTCGACTGCTCCGGCGGTGGATTACACCCACTATGCCTTCACTGTCGATGCTGCTGATTTCACTCCCTTGGTCGAACACCTGCGTGCTGCCGGGGTACAGGAATGGCGAGACAACCGCAGCGAAGGCGCATCGTTTTATTTTCTCGATCCCGACGGCCATAAGCTGGAGGTTCATGTCGGCGATCTGGCCTCGCGGCTGCAAGCCTGTCGCGCCCAGCCCTATGCTGGAATGAAGTTTTACCCACCGCGCTGAAACATGCAGAATCAATCACCTTTTAGCGTCTGTCGGAGCGTCTATCCATGACCCCATCCTTGCTGCTCGCCGTGCTGGCTTCGGGTTTTATCTACGGCATTACCCCAGGCCCCGGTGTCCTGGCCGTATTCGGCATCGGTGCGGCTCGTGGCCGGCGTGCCGGGGCAGGATTCTTGTGCGGTCATTTGCTCGGCGATGTGGTGTGGTGCAGCACGGCGCTGATTGCCATCGTCGGTGCGCGGGAAGTCGGCAGCAGTGCCTTTGACGTACTCGGTGTACTCAGTGGAATGTATTTGTTCTGGCTCGGCTGGCGTGCGATCCGCACCCAGCGGCGCAATAGCGATGCCCCTCAGGGCGCGGCGCGCCATCCGTTCTGGCACGGTATTCTGTTTGGCTTGACCAACCCCAAGGCCTACCCGGTCGCCGTGGCGACGTTCACCGCGTTACTGTCCAGCCGAGCCGAGTTGTTGACTTGGTCGATGTTGCCGACGTTGATTCTGCTGAGCTTTATCGGTGGCTTGCTGGCCTACGCGATCCTGATCGGCGTGGTGGGTGCCCAACGGGTGCGCACGCTGTATCAACGCCATGAAATCCTGATCACCAAGCTCTGCGGCGTGATGTTTATCGGCTTCGCCCTCAATGCCCTGGCGCACGCATTGCCGGGCCTGTTCGGCAGCAAAGCGGCCTGAGGCGACGACGACCGTTCGTCGCACAGGTAAGTTTTTTCTAAACCTTTACCGCCGTGAAAATTCGAATTCAGGGCGGGTTGTATGCTCCCGCGCCTATTTTTGCCCTGGAGGAACCCATCATGAGCCGCATGGCTACCCGGTTACGCACCGCCAGTTTCGCGATGCTGCTGGGCCTCGGCGCCAGCAGTGCTTTCGCCCAGTCGCCTGCAGAATTCATCGAGCAGGCTTCGGCCAAAGGCATGGCCGATATCGAAACCAGCCGCATGGCCCACGCCAAGACCTCGTCCCAGGAAATCAAGGACTACACCATTGAGGTTATCAACGAGCGCACGCTGGCCAACCAGCACTTGGCGGCGATCGCCAAGAAGCTTGATTTGCCAGTGGCCCCACGGGAGAAGATCGTTGATAAGGCCGAAACCCTGATGCCTGAACTCAAGGACGGCGATTCGTTTGACGCTGCCTATACCGCGCAGCAGGTCAAGGAGAACGAAGACGCCATCGCCCTGTTCAAGAAAGAAGGCGCTGCGTCGGATGTGCCAGAGATAAAGGCACTGGTGGATGAGACGCTACCCAAGCTTGAAGAGCGCCTGCAAAAAGCCAGGGCCCTGGCCTCGACCTACGGTAAGGGCCATCAAGGCGACGGTTGAGGCGACTACTGGAAATGAAAAAACGGCGGTTGGAGAGGATCCAACCGCCGTTTTCATATCAACAGGACTGTGGGTTTTTCTGCCGTGCTTTTAGGAGCGAGCCTACGGTATCTCAAGGCGGCGAGCGCAAGACTGGGTTTTTACCTGGATAACCCCTATGACCGCATATGCCACCTGCGACCTGCGCACACTTTATCACCTGACCGAAGATCACTATTTTTCTGCCACCTGCGGCCTGCATCGCCGTTATAGCGCGGCTATCAACGCTTATTTCGTTGACGTATGTTCTGGCCTGTATGACTTGTTATTTATTCGCGTGGGCAGCGCTCCATTGGGCGAAGCTTTTGCTGCCCCGTTGGGCTTGATCCATGGTTCCGTCCTTGCAATACGCATTGTGGTTCATGAGGAAAAGGTGGCTGAGCTACGCGAGGCGCTCTGCGCAATCGGTTTCCAGCCTGCTGAACAGACAACCGCGATGGTTCTCGAGCTGTCGCGTTTTATTCCAAGGATGAG
The DNA here is from genome assembly GCF_009648855.1 of Pseudomonas sp. CFSAN084952. Taxonomy (NCBI): domain Bacteria; kingdom Pseudomonadati; phylum Pseudomonadota; class Gammaproteobacteria; order Pseudomonadales; family Pseudomonadaceae; genus Pseudomonas; species Pseudomonas sp. CFSAN084952. The sequence continues at coordinate 819,826 of NZ_CP045767.1, forward strand.
CGAGGGGACTCTACAGGTCTGCCTGACGCGGGATTTGAACGAATGGGCGGGTCCAGTTGGCAGCGCATATTCGATGCTTCCCGAGGTCGTTGTGAACTATCAGGCACGGCACCAGAGGGCGCTTGATGCGGGTGAGGCCCTTTACCACTTCACCCTGTCCGCCGAGGGGCGTGTGAGCTGTTCGTTGACGTTGTCACTGTGTGAAGGCGAGGCCCGTCTGAATGATGTCGGCACGCTCAAGGGCTTTCGTGGAAGAGGCTATGCCACTTGCCTGATTCAAGCTGCCCTGCTTCACGCCTCGAGCCTGGGGGCTCACCGATGTTTTCTCGAGGCCTCGACGGAGGCCATCTCGCTGTATCAACAGTTGGGCTTTGCACGTTTGTTCGAGTATCAGGCTTTCACTCGCGGAGCGCTTGCTGACCGGTTATCAAAAAGCCATTTTTGCCTGGGTGCGATCCTCAAGCGTCAGTAGATACTGCTTGGCCTCAAGCCCTCCGGCAAACCCGGTCAGCCCGCCCGAAGCCCCCACCACTCGGTGGCATGGCGCAATGATCGAGATCGGGTTGCGCCCATTCGCGGCCCCGACTGCGCGCACGGCTTTGGGGTTGCCGATCTGCTCGGCGATCTGGCTGTAGCTGCGGGTTTCGCCGAAGGGAATGGTCAGCAGTGCCTGCCAGACCTGCTTCTGGAAGTCAGTGCCGGCGAAATCCAGCTCCAGTTCGAACTGGTTACGCGTTCCGGCAAAGTATTCCTTCAATTGGCGTTCGGTTTCTCGCAGCACCGGGCTGTCGTTGGCCTCAATCAATTCACCCAGGCGTACGCGATTGGCGCGTTCTACTTCCCAGAGGATGGCGCTGAGTTTGCCATCGCGCGCCACCAGGGTGAGTTCACCGACAGGGGAAGGCATGAGCTTGTACTGGTAGGTCATGAGCTGTTTCCTTGAAGGGCGTTGAGGGGGGACGACGCCACTGTAGTTCCACCAAGGGGTTAGGGAACTACGTTTCTTGCGGTCAAATTCTTCGCCCCATTAGAAATTCCAGTAAACCCAGTTGGAATAATAGGGGTACCCGTAGAGCCAGGCGATAATGTAAAGGGCCTTGAGTACTGACGCGGTACCTAACATGAACATAGAAATGACGTTGAGCAGGGTGACAAACAAAGCGAACACAGCCACGCGTGGGGTTGCGTGACGCCAGGCAAACCTCACGCCATACGCTGACGCGGCAATCACTCCTAACTCCAGCAAAAATCTAAGGGGGAAGGGGAAGGGCAGCCGTACAAACGAGATCAGCAGCGGCAAAACCAACACCCAGCCGACTACTTGGCGCAGGATGATGTTGGGTGTGGTTTTTTGGGTGTCCAGCATTGCCATATTCCGAACTCTGGGCCGATGAGCCTACATTATCGCGCGGTGTTGCCGGCCTTGCCGTAAGACTTTGCTTAGGCGTACCTACCGCTGCTGCTGTAATACCTGGAGCGCTGCGGATGCCAGAAAAGAAATCCCGAGCAGCTTTTTTTCCTGTGGATGATTCAACACAAGGTGCTTCACACCCTCAGGCTCGACTGCCGAGCAGCAGATGAGCGCTGGAGAATAAATTTCAGACATAAAAAAACCGGTCACCAAGGACCGGTTTTTTGTGCATCCTGCGTCAGAACCTTCCTGACGCCAGCGCAAATCTGAGTGGAGCGGGTAGAGGGAATCGAACCCTCGTCGGAAGCTTGGGAAGCTACTGTTCTACCATTAAACTATACCCGCTCAGAGCGGCTGACTTTGTACCAGATGTTCGGCTGGATTTGAAGTTTTTCTTTGAAAAATGTGAGAGTTGCGTGTGGCGAGGGAGCATGCTCGCCACAGTGTCAGGCTTGATCTCAAAGCGCCCACGCATGTTGCGCCTGGCCCTGGCTATACCGCAACGGGCTGGCGGGCCGCTGCCCTTTCAAGAAGCCCACCACGGCCTCACGGCTATCGCGGCACGCGGCTTTATGTTCCATGTCCAGGAAATGCCCCGTTGCCTGGATGGTGCTGAAGCAGCTCTTGGCCACATGCTGGCCAAACAGCTTGGCGTCGTCTGCGCTGGTGTATTCGTCCCACTCGCCGTTCAAGAACAGCACCGGAATGTCGATTTGCCTGGCCGCCTTGAGGTAGCACTGCCGGTCGCTGTTGAGCACGTGGCTGATGTGGAAGTGCATTTGCCCGTATTCGTGTGCGGCCAGGCTGCTGACATGGCGGTAATTGAAGCGTTTGAACAGCGAAGGCAGGTGCTTGCCAATGGTGCTGTTGACCAAGTGGCCGACACGGTCGCGGTCGAGGTTGCCCAGGTAGTCGACGCCTCGTTCGAGGTAGTCGCGCATCGGCGCATTGATTACCGGCGAGAAGGAGCTGATCACGGCTTTTTCTATCCTACGGGGCCGGTGTGCAAGGGCGACCAACGTGGCGGCGCCGCCCCAGGAGAAGGACAGCACATATTCAGCTGCGAAGTGGTCGAGCAGTTCCAGGAGGATCTGGCCTTCGACTTCCTTGGTGAGCATCTGCTCATGACGGTTATGGATTTTGGAACGGCCAGCGTAGGGCTGGTCGTACAACACCACATTGAATTGCGGGTACAGGCTTTTGACGGTTTGAGCGAAGGACGCCGTGGTCGCCATGGAGCCGTTGACCAGGACGATGGTCTTTGCCGCCGCGTCCGCGCGATAGAACTCCGTGTAAACCCGATACTGACCCTGTATATCCAGCACAGCGATTTCTGGCCTCATGTCGTAAGACTCCTGGCAAGCGGGTAGTGCGCGCAAATCACTTTGCACGTGCTTTATGACAGGTAGGCATACGCCTGGAAAATGAAGGCTCACGTCGGTCCGATGACGGCTGGCCGGCGGGTGTTGTTATGGCGGGCGGTTTGCCGGGAGGGCCCGACGATCAAGCACGGGCGCGGCAGGTGTTTCTTGGAGGTTATAGGGCGACTCATCAGTCATCATCTGGCTGAAGCCTTGATTCAAGCAGCACCGAAGGCAGGTCGCAAGGTAAGCGGTTGGTTTTTTGCCATCACCGGCTGAACGGTCGTCAGATTAGTCGGATCTCGTCGTCAGTCAGTGGCCGATACTGACCCGGCGCAAGCGAGGTATCCAGCACCAAGGGGCCCATTCGCTCGCGGTGCAGGCCGATTACCTTGTTATCAAAATGCCCGAACATGCGCTTCACCTGGTGATAGCGGCCTTCGACGATGCTCAACCGGGCCGTTCTTGGGCCCAGCCGTTCAAGTTTGGCAGGTTGGGTAGTGAGATCTTCAAAGGCGAAATACACCCCTGCCGCGAACGTCATCGCATACTGCGGGCCGATGTCCTGTTCGGTTTGCACGTGGTACACCTTGGGCAACTTGGTCTGTGGTTGCGTGAGGCGCCGTGACCATTGGCCATCGTTGGTGATCAGCATCAGGCCGGTGGTGTTGAAATCCAGGCGCCCGGCGATATGCAGGTCGGCTTTGTCCGGTTCGTGCAGCAGGTCCAGGACCGTGGAGTGTTGCGGGTCCGACGTGGCGCTGACGCAGCCCTGGGGTTTGTGCAGCATGAAATAGCGTGCCGGCTTGCCCGCTTGCAGAATTTCACCGTCAACGCAAACCTGGCTGAACTCACGTACGTCATGGTGCGGATCGCTGACTGCAACACCCTCGACGGTCACCCGGCGCTCCACCAGCAACAAGCGCACTTGTTTACGATTGAACTGTGGCAGGTTGCTTAGGAAGCGATCAACGCGCATGGCGGTTACGCAACTGTTCGTCCACTTGGGCGCAGCGTGGGCACAGGCAGGCTTTATTGCGCACCTCATCCGGCAGGGCTTCAAGCACCGCCGGGTCGATGATGACGCTGTAGCACCAGCAGGCTTGATCGGCCGTGCGCGGATCGGCCAGGGAGCAGTCGTTGCGGGCACCGCAGGCGGGGCATAGGGTCGGTGTGGTCATGGGTCGGTTCAGGCAGGCATCGGGTAGGACAGCGGTAGTTGTTGCACGATACAGCGCGGCTGGGCGGCATTCCATCATCATGGGTTTTTGACAGACCTTCACTTCGTCTGAAACAGATGTTTCCACTTGTGTCGCGAACGCACCAGATTCGGTTTTTGATGTCAGATGTTTCGTCATTCAGTGAAAGCTGAATGCCGCTCGCCAGCGTCGCTGGAGGAGCTCTTCCGCGGTCCAGGAGGCCGCCATGTATCGACGACTGCTGCTCATCGCTTTGCTCGGCCTGACCCTTTCAGCCTGCGTGCCCTATTACGATGGAGGCGCCACCTACTATCGCTCCGAGGTCTACACCGCGCCGGCGCCAGCCTATTACTACGGCGGCCCGCGTTATTACCCTTCTGGGCGCAGCTATTACGCGCCAGCGCCTCGCTACTATGCGCCACAGCCTCGCTACTATTCGGCGCCGCGCTACTACCAACCAGCCCCGCGCTATTACCCTCGCGCCGGCTACCGACCCTACCCCAACCAGGGGTGGGGCGACCGCTGGGGTAATGGCGGGCGTGGACGCGGTTCCGACCACGGAGGTGGTCGCGGCGGTCACCGTTAAATATCTTGAAAAACAAGCGGCGCATCATGCGCCGTTTTTTATAGGTACCGTATGTCCGTACTGTCAGATTTAACAGCTATCTTTGAGGCGCTAGCTGTACTTCACTAACGAGAAGCCTTGTGCTTTTGCGTGGTGAGACTGAGCAGATGGAATCCCTATGTTCAAACAATTGATTTGCGTGCTCCTGCTGATGAGCTGCTTCATTGCCTCGGCAAGTGCGGAGCAAGGCTGTCCTTATCCGTCGCAGATCGTGTACGCCGATGGCCATTATCGCGCCCAAGACAACGGCCTGCGCTGGCAAAGTCCGAAGGTCGCGTCGCGTGGTGTTGTCGACGGGTTCATTGGCGCAGTCTTCATGCCGGGCGACGGCGAGGAGAGAGGAAACGGCTACATGGACAAGTGCATCTACCGCACCAACTGGAGCGGGGTAGTAGTAGCGTTGAGGCCAAGCAGGGGCAATGAGATTATCAACATGTCGTTGACCAGCTCCTTGTATTGGAAGCTGCAGCCCGATGCGTTCGAGTTGCCGGTGTATACGTGCGTGGACAGCCAACCGGACAATTGCAAGTTCAAGGTCAACGACAAACGTACAGACCTGTCAGTAGTCAGATAAATCTGCCAGAGGATTTCTACCTTCCCAGGCCTTGTCAAAGTGCGCCTGCACCACCGCTTCCGGGAGTGTGTTGATATCCGGCCAGTGCCAATGAGGCGCCTGGTCTTTGTCGATCAGGCGCGCCCGCACCCCTTCGGCAAATTCCGGATGACGGCAGCAGTTGAGGCTCAGGGTGTATTCCATCTGGAACACCTGGGCCAGGGATAGGTGGCGGGCGCGCTGGAGCTGTTCCCACACCAGATGCGCCGTCAGTGGGCAGCCCTCACTCAGGGTTTTGCCGGCCCGGCTCAATAGCGGGTCGCTGTGGTCGCGCAGCAGGTTCAAGGCGCGCCAGGCACAGCGTACATCTCCTACATCCAGCCATTCGTCGATCTGTGGGCGGCGTGGTAGCCATTGCGCGTCGGGTTGATCGCTGATCGCCTCCTGCGCCAGGGCCTTGAGCAAGCTGTTGAGTTGCATCGCGCTCTGTTCCTGCCAGTTCAGCTGCAGCAGGCCATCGAGCAATTCGTCTTGCTGGTCATCACGCAGAAAACGGTCTGCCAGGCCCAAGTCCAGCGCGTCGCGACCGTTGATATGGGCGCCGGTGAGGCCCAGGAACAGGCCGAGCTTACCCGGCAAGCGGGACAAGAACCAACTGGCCCCCACATCCGGGTACAAGCCAATGCTGATCTCGGGCATGGCCAGACGACTGCTTGGCGTAACGATACGCACGGCGGCGCTTTGCAACAGGCCCATGCCACCGCCCAAGACATAACCGTGGCCCCAGCAGATCAACGGCTTTGGGAAGGTGTGCAGGCGGTAGTCAAGACGATATTCAGCGGCAAAAAACTGGGCGGCCAGAGCCGGAACTTCGCCGGGCTGCTCACGGCAAGCCTGAGCCAGGCTGCGCACTTCGCCACCGGCGCAAAAGGCTTTGGGGCCGTTACCGCGTAGCAGCACACAGACGATCTGCGGATCTTTGGCCCAGGCCTCCATGCGCTCATCCAGGGCCAGAATCATTGGCAGGGAGAGGGCGTTAAGGGACTTTGGCGCGTCCAGGCTGGCGATACCGATGCGAGCGCCGCCACTGCCGGTCAGTTCTTCGAAATGCAGGTTCATCGTGACCTCAATCGAGAAGGTGAAGGATGAGTATGATCCCTTCGTGAGAAAGTGCCGGTGCTGTGTCAGATCAATTGACAAGCGGGGTCGGCTTTCCTAGGGTTCGCCTCATTCTTTTTTACAAGACAATTCAACTATGACCGATGGCGACCGTATCAAACTCGAACCCAGCTGGAAACACGCTCTGCGTGACGAGTTCGAGAAGCCTTACATGGCGCAATTGCGCGAGTTTCTGCGCCAGGAGCATGCCGCTGGCAAAGAGATCTACCCGCCCGGCCCATTGATTTTCAACGCACTCAATTCAACACCGCTGGACAAGGTCAAGGTCGTGATCCTCGGCCAGGACCCCTACCACGGCCCTGGCCAGGCCCATGGCCTGTGTTTCTCGGTGCAACCGGGCGTGCCGGCGCCGCCGTCGCTGGTCAATATCTATAAAGAGCTCAAGCGCGACCTGAACATCGACATCCCCAACCACGGCTACCTGCAAAGCTGGGCCGACCAGGGCGTGCTGATGCTCAACACCACCATGACCGTGGAGCGCGCCAACGCCAACGCCCATGCGGGCAAGGGTTGGCAGTTCTTTACCGATCGGATTATCGAGGTAGTCAGCGAGCATCAGCCGCACCTGGTGTTCCTGCTGTGGGGCGCCCATGCTCAAAGCAAGCAGAAGCTCATCGACGCCACCAAGCATCTGGTGCTGACCTCGGTGCATCCTTCGCCGTTGTCGGCGTATCGCGGGTTTCTGGGCTGCGGGCATTTCAGCCGGGCCAACAAGTTTCTCGAGCAGAATGGCGAGGCCCCCATCGAGTGGCGTTTGCCACCCGTCTGAGGCCTGGCACATTCAACATGTGGGAGGTTTTAGAGGGGGGCGGGCTGACGGTTCCAGTGCCGAAACAAAGGCTCGGCCAAGAACAGCACGAACAACAAGCGCATCACCTGCATCGCCGTCACCAAGGGCACCGACAGCTGCAGGGTTTCAGCTGTCAGGCTCATCTCAGCGATACCGCCTGGCATCATGCCCAGGGTCAGTGATCGCAGGTCGAGGTGAGTGAGGGCGCTCAAGCCCACCGCCGCTAACGTCGCCAGCAGCATGGTCAATGCCGTGCCAATCAAAGTGCGGCCCATGAATGAGGGCGCGCGACGGAAGAACTGCCGATTGAAGTGGCAGCCCAACCCGCTGCCGATCAACCATTGGCCGATCTGGCTGCCGCCGTCGGGCAGGCCAATGTGTAAATCCCAGGTCACACTGGCAATCGCACTCACCAACAATGGCCCGAACAGCCAAGGGTTGGGTTGGCGCAAGCGTTGCCAGCCCCAGGCAACCAGCGCACCCACCGGAAACAGCAGGGCCAGCCACGCCCAGTCCACCGGCGCCGGGTGAAACTGCGGTGCGCCGCCTCCGAGCAAATACTTGAAGATCGCCGGTACACACAACACCACCACCAGCACACGCAAACTCTGCCCGGCCGCAACCCGGCTGAGCACCGCGCCGTTGCGAGCGCCCAGGTTGACCATCTCCCCGGAACCGCCCGGCATGCTGGAGAAAAACGCCGTGGCGCGGTCTTCCCCGCTGCGGCGCATCAACCACACGCCGACCACACTCGACAAGCTGGTGACCAGTGCACCGAAGAAGATCAGGCCGAAGTGGCTCATCACCTGCTCGATCACCAGTGGGGTGAAGTGCAGGCCAATGCCGATGCCCACCACCCATTGGCCGCATTTGCGCCCGCCGGGAATCTCCGCCAACTGCCAGGGCGTGAGGCAACGCACCAGGATAATCGCCAGCAACGAGCCGACCATGTACGGCAACGGCCAGCCCACCAGGCTGGCCAGGTAACCGCCGGCCAGGCCGACCAGCGGTGTTCCCCACCAATGTTTAAAGGTGACCTCAGACATCGGCCAGGGCACGACGCTGTTGCACGCGTTTACGCCAGATACGCAGCAGCGGTACAAGCAGCATGATTGCGGTCAGCACCCAGACGCCAAAGGTGATCGGGCTCGACCACAGGATTTCCAGCGCACCGTTGGAGATCGACAGCGCACGGCGCAGGTTCTGCTCCATCAAACCGCCGAGGATAAAGCCCAGCAGCAGCGGCGACAGCGGGAAGTCCAGCTTGCGCAGGATGTAGCCGAAGATGCCGATGGCGATCATCAGGAACAGATCGAAGGTGGTGGCATGCACGGCGTACACGCCAATCGCGGTGATGATGGCGATCACCGGCACCAGCGCCCAGTTCGGCACGGCGAGGATACGGGTGAAGATGCGGATCATCGGGATGTTGAGCACGACCAGCATGATGTTGGCGATGAACAACGAGGCGATCAGGCCCCAGACAATGTCCGGTTGCTGTTGGAACAGCAGTGGGCCGGGAGTGATGTTGTACAGCGACAGGGCGCCGATCATCACCGCTGTGGTGCCGGAGCCAGGAACGCCGAGGGTCAGCATCGGCACCATGGCGCCGCAGACCGATGCGCCAATGGCGGTTTCAGGGGCGGCCAGGCCGCGCATGTCGCCTTGGCCGAACTTGCCGCTGGCGCCTGCGATGCGTTTCTCGGTCATGTAGGCAACGGCCGAGGCCATGGTCGCACCCGCACCCGGCAATACGCCGATGATAAAACCCGATACGCCGCAACGAAGGTTCACGGTCAGTACCGATAAGGCTTCCTTGACGTTGAACATCATGCGCCCGGTGGCTTTCACTGCTTCCTGGCCACGGTGGGTTTTTTCCAGCAGCAGGAGAATCTCGCTGATGGAGAACAGGCCGAGTACCAACACCACGAACTGGATGCCATCGGTCAGGTGAATATTGTCGCCGGTAAAGCGGTACACACCGCTGTTGGCGTCGATGCCCACGCAGGAAAGGAACAAGCCGATCAGCGCCGCAACAAAAGTCTTCAGTGGTTTGTCACCGGCCATGCCGCCCAGGCAGACAATCGCAAACATCATTAAGACAAAATATTCCGCCGGGCCGAACGCAATTGCCCACTTGGCCAGCAGCGGGGCGAACAGCACCATGCCGCAGGTGGCGATAAACGCCCCAATGAACGAACTCCAGGCCGACAACGACAGTGCCACGCCGGCCAGGCCTTTGCGGGCCATCGGGTAGCCGTCGAGGGTGGTCATCACGGTGGAGGCTTCGCCCGGGATGTTCAGCAGAATCGAGCTGATGCGGCCGCCGTATTCACAACCCAGGTACACGGCTGCCAGCAGGATCAGCGCCGACTCGGGCGGCAAGCCCAGGGCAAAGGCGATGGGGATCAACAGTGCCACGCCGTTGATCGGACCCAGGCCCGGCAACAGGCCGACCACGGTGCCGATCAGGGTGCCGCACAACGCGGTCACCAGGTTATAGGGGCTCAGCGCAACGCCGAAACCCTGGCCCAAATAGCCAAAAGTATCCATGTCAGTTCTCCAGAACGTCGAGCAGGCCGAGGGGCAACGGTACGTCCATGGTTTTATCGAACAGCAGATAAAGACCGACGCTCATCAAGGTGATGATCACCACGCTGGGCAACCAGCGGCCGCCGTACAGCCGTGCCATCGGAATACCGATCAGCATGCTGCTGAGAATGAAACCCAAGGATTCGAATGTGCCGGCAAACACCAGCAGCAGGGCCACACAGATGCCGATCTTGATCAACGTGGGTTGATCCAGCGCGGGTTCATCGTCGGTGTGTTTGGTCGCCTGCGGGCGAATCATCATGTAGATGAGCGCCAGGCCCATCAGCCCGAGCAGCAGCAGGGGAAAGGCCCTGGGCCCAACAGGCTCGTAGGAAAAGGCCGCCTGATACGGCCAGGCCATCAGCGCCAGGCCGATACAGGCCAGCAATAGCACGGCAGCGAAAATGCGTTGTAAGAGCATAGAAAACTCCAAGGCCCCTCTTGTAGGAGCGAGCTTGCTCGCGAAAAACTTCAACGATAACGCGTGCTCTCTGGACGCACGTGGATGTCCTTGGGTTCTTCGCGAGTACGCTCGCTCCTACAGGGGCATTACACAAAAAAGGAGCGATTACTGGATCAGGCCGAACTCTTTGGCCAGCACTTTGTAGTCAGCCACCTGTTTCTTCACGTAGGTGTCCAGCTCCTGGCCCGTCATGGCGAACGGGAACAGCTCGCGCTGGTCACGCAGCTTGGCGAACTCCTCGGAAGCCAGCAGTTTGTCGAAGGCGTCTTTCCACCAGGCGTAGTCGGCATCGCTGACCTTTGGCCCCAGGTAGAAGCCACGCACCACCGGCCAGACGATGTCGTAGCCTTGCTCTTTGGCGGTCGGGATGTCCTTCATTTCCGGCTCATCCAGGCGTTGCTCGGAGAACACCGCCAGCAGGCGCATATCGCCGCTCTGGATATGCGGCATGGAGTCGGAGATGTCGGTACTGCCCACCTGGATGTGCCCCCCCAGCAGAGCCGTAGCGATTTCACCGCCACCCTCAAGGGCGACGTAACGCAGTTCGCGCGGGTTGATTCCGGCGGCCTTGGCGATCAGCGCGGTTTGCATCCAGTCTTGGCTGCCGACGGTGCCGCCGGAGCCGATCACCACGCTGCCTGGGTCTTTCTTCAGGGCTTTAACCAGGTCATCGAGGGTCTTGTAGGGCGAGTCGCTTTTCACCGCGATGGCGCCATAGCTGGTGCCCACTGCCGCCAACCAGCGCACGGCGCTTTCATCAAAACGGCCGAACTTGCCCTGGGCCAGGTTCAGCAACGAACCGCTCGACCAGGCGACCAACGTGCCGGCATCTGCAGGGCGCTGGGCGACGACCGCGTTGTAGGCCACCGCGCCCACGCCGCCTGGCATGTAGGTCACACGCATCGGCTTGGTCAGCAGCTTCTGGTTCACCAGCGCGCTTTGCGCCAGTTTGCAGGTCAGGTCAAAACCGCCGCCAGGGGAGGCCGGGGCGATGCATTCCGGACGCTTGGGTTCGTCGGCGGCCAGCAGTTGGCCGGCGAACAGCATGCAGCCGGCGGCGAGGGCAAATTTACGCAGTGAAGGGGTCATGGCGATCTCCATCGTTGTTGTTATGAGGGGTACTACCAAAGTGCGACGCTATAGCTGACCAGCAAGCGCATTTCATCCGCATCACGGGCCGAGTAGTTGGAACGATAGGTGGCGTTACGCAGGCGCACGGCCACATCTTTGAACGTGCCGCTTTGCACCACGTACTTGATCTCGCTGTTGCGTTCCCACTCCTTGCCGGTCTCGCCGTTCTTGAGCTTGATGTTGTCACCCGAGAGGTAACGGCTCATGAAACTCAAGCCAGGAATGCCCAGCTTGGCGAAGTCGTAGTCGTAACGTGCCTGCCAGGAGCGTTCTTCAGCGCCGGCAAAATCGTTGATCTGCACGAAGTTGACCAGGTACGGGTCGCTGCCATCCACATATGGGAAGGCGCTGTCGCCGGACATGTGCTGGTAGCCGGCGCTGAGCTTATGGCCATTGAGGGCATAGCTGAACAGGCCGTTGAGGGACTTGTTGTCGATATTGCCGCCGCGGGCCGAGCCGGTGTCATCGCTGATGGCCAGCCGCAGGTCGGCGGCGAAAGTGCCAGGGCCCATCGGGCGTGAGGCGACCATGCCGAAGAAGTGTTGGCGATACACGTCGTCGAGTTGGGCGAAGTGGTAGCTGCCGGTGATCTTGTCGGCGAACTTGTAGTCGACGCCACCGAAGTTGAAGTGCTTGCCGGTGGCACCGCTGAGGAAGCGGCTGTTCTTGTTATTGAGCGCGATGTCTTCGTAGTTGGTGTCGTCGCGGTCCTTGGCTTTGTCCAGGCGGCCACCGGTGAACACCAGGTTCTTGAATTCCTTGGAGGTGATCAAGCCACCGTTGAAGGTCTGCGGCAGGATGCGCCCGTCGTTGGGCTTGAGGATCGGCAGTTCGGGGATCAGCGAGCCGATTTTCAGCTCAGTCGCCGAGATTTTCACTTTGCCGGTCAGGCCCAGCTTGGCGTACTCGTTGGCGGCGCGGCCGTCATCGTGGGTCGGCAGCAGGCCGGTGCCGGTGCGGTCGGGGCTGGAGTCGAGCTTGACGCCGAGCATGCCCAGCGCATCCACGCCAAAGCCGACGGTGCCGTCGGTGTAGCCTGATTGCAGGTTGAGCATGAAGCCCTGGGCCCATTCGTCGCGCTTGGATTGCTGCGCACTGGTACCGTCGCGAAAGTCGCGATTGAAGTACATGTTGCGGGTTTCCAGGGTCGCGCTACTGTCTTCGAAGAAGGCAGCCTGGCTGAGCGGCGCAAAGCCGGCAAGGGCAGCGGCACTGGCGAGGGCGGTGTGGGTCAGACGGCAAGAGCGAACAGGCGGGCAAGCCTGTGGCTGGGTCGACAGCATCGTGGTGTACTCCGTTATTGTTCTTATTTTGGCGAAAACGCTTCGAGGCGTTTTTCGGGCGCTACGGGTCAGGCAACTCGGCGGGCATAGACCACCGTGGTTGGATGCTAAAGGGCGAAGCTTTCACTAACCTTTCAATCGCCTTTCAATGTTTTCGGGCTTCACAGGCCAGGTTGCGGCTGTAAACTGCCGGGCAAAGCGTGGCGCCGACCACCCCTGAACGAGGTAGAAATCCATGCGTGTCCTCCTGGTTGAAGACCATCTGCAGCTCGCCGAAAGTGTCGCCCAAGCGCTCAAGAGCATGGGTTTGACCGTTGATGTGTTGCATGACGGCGTGGCGGCGGACCTGGCCTTGAGCAGCGAGGAATACGCCGCGGTGATCCTGGACGTAGGGCTGCCGCGCCTGGATGGTTTCGAGGTGCTCGCGCGTTTGCGGGCACGTGGAAAAAACCTGCCGGTGCTGATGCTGACTGCTCGCAGTGATGTAAAAGACCGCGTGCACGGCCTGAACCTGGGCGCCGATGACTACCTGGCTAAACCGTTTGAACTTACGGAACTCGAAGCACGGGTCAAGGCACTGTTGCGGCGCAGCGTGTTGGGCGGCGAGCGTCAGCAAACCTGCGGTGTGCTGGTGTACGACCTCGACACTCGGCGCTTCACGGTCGCAGGCGAGCTGATGACCTTGACCTCCCGAGAACAAGCGGTGCTCGAAGCCTTGATCGCCCGGCCGGGGCGCGTGATGAGCAAGGAACAATTGGCTTCCCAGGTATTCGGCCTGGACGAGGAGGCCAGCCCCGACGCCATCGAAATCTACGTGCATCGCCTGCGCAAAAAGCTCGATGGCCAACCCATCGCCATCGTCACCTTCCGCGGCCTTGGCTATTTGCTGGAAGCCCGTGATGCATAAGCCCAGCAGCCTGCGCTGGCGCTTGCTGTGCAACCTTGCGTTATTGCTGGTGTTGTTGATGCTCGCCAGCGGCATGAGCGCTTATTGGAACGGTCGCGAAGCCGCCGACACCGCTTATGACCGCACGCTGCTGGCCTCGGCACGCACCATTGCCGCCGGTTTGACCCAGGTGGACGGCACCCTCAGCGCCAATGTGCCCTATGTGGCCCTGGACACCTTTGCCTACGACAGTGCCGGGCGCATTTATTACCAGGTCAATGATATTGATCAGAAACTGATTTCCGGTTACGAAAACCTGCCCGGCCCGCCGCCCGGCACGCCCCGCACCGACGATTATCCAGCCTTGGCGCGGTTCTATAACGCCATGTACCTGGGCCAGCCTGTGCGCGTGGTGAGCCTGCTCAAGGCCGTCTCGGAGCCGAACATGAACGGCATGGCCGAAATTCGTGTTGCGGAGACCGACGAAGCCCGGGTGGCCATGGCCCGCAGCCTGATGGCCGACACCTTGTTGCGCCTGGGCATGCTCGCCATCGGTGCGTTATTGCTGGTGTGGTTCGCGGTGAGCGCCGCGCTGCGCCCGCTGGAACGCCTGCGTACAGCGGTGGAAGAGCGCCAGCCTGATGATCTGCGGCCCCTGCCCTTGGTGGAAGTTCAGGACGAGTTCGGCCCACTGGTACGCTCACTCAACCATTTCACCGAACGTCTGCGCGGGCAGTTCGAGCGCCAGGCGCAGTTTATTGCCGACGCTGCCCACGAGCTGCGCACGCCTCTAGCGGCGCTCAAGGCCCGGCTGGAACTGGGCCTGCGTGCCGAAGAACCGGCCACCTGGCGCAACACCCTGGAAACGGCCGCCCAGGGCACCGACCGGCTGACGCACCTGGCCAATCAATTGTTGTCCCTGGCCCGCATCGAAAACGGTGCCCGGGCCATTGCCGAAGGCGGTGCGCAACTGCTCGATTTGAGCCAATTGGCCCGTGAGCTCGGTATGGCCATGGCGCCGCTGGCCCACGCGCGGGGCGTGGCCCTGGCGCTGGAGGCCGACGAGCCGGTATGGCTGCGCGGCGAACCGACGCTGTTGAATGAGCTGCTGAGTAACCTGGTGGATAACGCCTTGGCCCATACCCCGCCTGGCGGCAATGTGATTCTGCGCGTGACGGCCCCGGCGGTGCTGGAGGTGGAGGATGACGGCCCCGGCATCCCGCTGGATGAGCGGGACCGGGTATTCGAGCGCTTTTATCGACGCAGCCAGCAGGGCATGGGGTCGGGCTTGGGGCTGGCGATTGTCGGGGAGATTTGCCGTGCGCACCTGGCGCAGATCAGCCTGCATGATGGCGAGCTGGCGGGGCTTAAGGTGCGCGTGAGTTTTATCGCGGGTTGATCAGTAAAACATCGAGCGCGCTTCGTCCAGTTCGCTGCGCAGGGCGTCGCTGTGCAGGTCTATGCGTAACTTCGTGATGGCCGGCAATGTGGCAATCGGCGCAGTCCCCAGGGGATGGTCGGTGCCGCGGTGGCAGTACAGCGCGGCGACCTGCACCAGGTCGACGTAGTCCAGGCTTGCAGAGTCGCGTGTCAGGTCCAGGTATTGGCCTGGAACGTTCACCAGCATCTCGGGAAAGTCCCAGACCCGCAGCAGCTTGTCGCCCAGCACCGGGTGGATGCTGTCGATGACGTGGTTGAGGCTGACGGGGTCGGCCAGCAGCTCATAGTGATCCTCGGCATAGGTGAGGATCGGCAGCACGCCGATCTGATGCACCAGGCCACCCAGGGCCGCCTGGTCTGGCTTGAGGTGGCTGTGGCGACGGCACAAGGCGTAGCTCACGCCCGCCACCTCCAGGCTGCGGCGCCATACGTCGCGCATTTTCTGTTCGACCACCTCGGAGCGGGCGTGAAAGATCTGCTCCATCACCAGGCCGATGGCCAGGTTGCTGCTGTAGTTGGTACCAAGCCGGGTGATGGCGGTGTGCAGGTCGGTGACTTCCTGGCTGGCCCGTAGCAACGGGCTGTTGACCACTTTGATCAGGCGCGCCGACAGGGCCGTGTCACGACTGATCACTTTGCTCAGGTGGCTGATGCTGATGTCCGGGTCTTCGGCGGCCTGGCGAATTTTCAGGGCCACCTCCGGCAATGTCGGCAGAACCAGGTCATCGTTGTCGATGGCCGTTACCAACGCTTGTTGGACTTTTTCCGCCAGCTTGTTCATTCATGCTCTCTAGGGTGCTGCAAAAAAGTACGGCGATTAACGCTGGATCTCGCGATCACGGTCCAGTTGGTAGGGCAGGTCAAGCAGGTGCAAGCCCGGGCCCTCCAAGGTGCCCAAGCGCACGTCGCCACTGTCGGCAGCTTCGGCTTGCAGCACAGCGAGAAGTTCAATCGACTGGTCAGCTTTTGCCGCGATGACCACTTCGCCGATTGCGCTGTTATGGCTGGGGGAAAACAGCGGCGTGCCTGGCTCGGGAAGTTCGTCGGCCTCCAGGCTCAGGCGATACAGGCGCCGCTTGAGTTTGCCCAGGTACTGCATGCGCGCGACGATTTCCTGGCCGGTGTAGCAGCCTTTCTTGAAGCTGACGCCACCCACGGCCTGCAGGTTGAGCATCTGCGGGATGAACAACTCGCGCGTCTGGGGCATCACCTGGCCGATACCGGCACGGATCTGACCAAGCAGCCAGGCATTCAATTGAGCTTGTTGCAACTGCGCGGCCAATTGGCTGCGCACGGCGTCGGCGTGTTCGGCAGGTACCCAGAGTTCGGCACGGCCCGGGGAAACGCGGACGGCGATCAATGCTTCGTTGCGCGCCACGCTATCGGTCTCGACCGGCAGCGCGAGGCCCAGGGCGCTCAGGGCCGCGTCTGCGTTCGCCAGGCCGAAGCGCGCCCAGGCAGCGCTTTCGTCGGTGAGCTTGGATTTGGAGAACACCGCGTACTTTTTCAAATCTGCCAGCTGCGGTTCAAGCAACTCGGTGGCCATGGCCAGGAGTACGCCATCACCCTGCAGCAGGATGCGGAAGCTCGACTGCATCCGGCCTTTTTGCGTGCAGCGCGCGCCCAGGCTGGCCTGGGTTTCACTCAGGTAATTGAGGTTGCAGGTCAGTTGGCCCTGCAGGAACTTGGCAGCATCAGAGCCGCGGACGGCGAGAACGCCTTCGTGGGACAGGGAGCAGAAAAAAGCGGAGTCAGCCATGGGTCATCGCAGGTCAAAAAGTCATGGGTGCATCA
This sequence comes from Pseudomonas sp. CFSAN084952, assembly GCF_009648855.1. Lineage (NCBI taxonomy): Bacteria > Pseudomonadati > Pseudomonadota > Gammaproteobacteria > Pseudomonadales > Pseudomonadaceae > Pseudomonas > Pseudomonas sp. CFSAN084952. Next base: position 836,533 of record NZ_CP045767.1, read on the forward strand.
TAGAGGGGCGTCCGGCAAATGCATAGTTTCGTCGCGGTCGACCAAAGCCGACTGTTCCGGTGTCGCCTGGGCTGTATACTTGCGCTCTATTTTAGGAGGGCTCCATGGTCGAAGATGTAGAAATCAATCGCCTCTACTGGCACAGCCGTCGCGGCATGCTGGAGCTGGATGTGTTGCTGGTGCCTTTCACCAAAGAGGTGTACGCGACGCTCAATCAGGTGGACCGCGACCTCTACGTCAGGTTGCTTACGTGCGAAGACCAGGACATGTTTGGCTGGTTCATGGAGCGCGCCGAATCCGAAGACCCGGAGCTGCAGCGCATGGTTCGGATGATCCTGGACCGTGTCCAGCCCAAGTAATCGTTTCGAATGCCGCTGGCAGGCCTCGCGGCTGTTGCTGGCGGCCTATGTGCTTGCCCAACTGATCGCGCTGGGCAGCCTGCTGGTTCTAAACCTGCCTTACTCAAGCCTGGGCATCCTGTTATGCCTGGCTCATTGTGCCTGGGTGTTACCGCGGCAAATTCTGCTCACTCACCGTTCGTCGATTCGTGGCCTGCGCCGTGACGACGATGGCTGGCAATTATGGAGCGCCGCACGCGGGTGGCACCCTGTGCAACTGCGGCCCGACAGCCTGGCGTTGCCGCTGATCGTGGTGTTGCGTTACCGGGCGCAGGGTGAACGGCGAGTGCGGTCCATCTGCGTGCCAAGGGATGCACAGGCCGCCGATGTGCACCGGCGCCTGCGGGTACGCCTGAAGTTCAGCCGGCGTAGGTGGTTGGCACCAGGATAGTGTCCCGGGCTTCGGGCAGCATCTGTGGATAGTCGAGGGTGTAATGCAAGCCGCGGCTTTCCTTGCGCTCCATGGCCGACCGGATCATCAGCTCGGCCACTTGGGCCAGGTTGCGCAATTCGATCAGGTCGCGGCTGACCTTGTAGTTGCTGTAGAACTCGTCGATCTCATCCAGCAGCAAGCGCACCCGATGTTGCGCCCTTTGCAGGCGCTTGTTGGTGCGCACGATGCCCACATAGTCCCACATGAAGCGTCGCAGCTCGTCCCAGTTGTGAGCGATGATCACGTCTTCGTCCGAATCAGTGACCTGGCTCGCATCCCAGCGGGGCAGGGCGGCTGGTACCGGGATGCGCGGCAGTTGCTCAAGAATGTCCGCTGCCGCCGAGCGGGCATACACGAAGCATTCGAGCAATGAATTGCTGGCCATGCGGTTGGCGCCGTGCAGGCCAGTGAAGCTGGTTTCGCCGATGGCATACAGGCCCGGCACGTCGGTGCGGCCATGCTGATCGACCATCACGCCACCGCAGGTGTAGTGCGCGGCCGGCACCACGGGGATCGGGCCCTTGGTGATGTCGATATTGAAGGTCAGGCAGCGTTCGTAGACGGTCGGGAAGTGGGTCTTGATGAAGGCTTCGGGCTTGTGGCTGATGTCCAGATACACGCAGTCGATACCCAGGCGCTTCATTTCGTGGTCGATGGCGCGGGCGACGATATCGCGTGGTGCCAGCTCGGCGCGTGGGTCGAAGCGCTGCATGAAGCGTTCGCCATTGGGCAGCTTCAAATGTGCGCCTTCGCCGCGCAGGGCTTCGGTTATCAGGAAGCTCTTGGCCTGCGGGTGATACAGGCACGTGGGGTGGAATTGGTTGAACTCCAGGTTGGCGACCCGGCAGCCCGAGCGCCAGGCCATCGCAATGCCGTCGCCGCACGCACCGTCGGGGTTGCTGGTATAGAGGTAGACCTTGGCGGCGCCGCCCGAGGCGAGAATGGTGAAGCGTGCGCCATAGGTATCGACTTCACCGCTGGTGCGGTTCAGTACGTAGGCGCCCAGGCAGCGTTCGCCCGGCAGGCCCAGGCGTTTTTCGGTGATCAGGTCGACGGCGACGCGCTGCTCCAGCAATTGGATGTTGGGGCGTTGGCGGGCCTGATCGAGCAGGGTCTTGAAAATCGCGGCCCCGGTGGCATCGGCAGCGTGAATGATTCGGCGATGGCTGTGGCCGCCTTCGCGGGTCAGGTGGAACTCAAAGCCACCGTCGTCGCTGCCGGCATGTTCATCGCGGGTGAAGGGCACACCTTGGTCGATCAACCATTGGATGGCTTCCCGGCTGTGCTCGACGGTGAAGCGCACGGCGTCTTCGTTGCACAGGCCACCGCCGGCGTTAAGGGTGTCTTCGACGTGGGATTGCACGGTGTCTGTGTCGTCCAGCACCGCAGCCACGCCGCCCTGGGCCCAGAAGGTCGAGCCGTTGGCCAGGTCGCCTTTGCTCAAAACCGCTATACGCAAATGGCTGGGCAGGGTCAGGGCCAGGCTCAAGCCGGCGGCGCCGCTGCCGATGACGAGGACATCGTGTTGAAACTGTTGGCTCATTTGACGGATTCCGCAAAAAGCGATCCAAAGGGGGGCGCAAACAGGACGCCTGGATCGGCGAATCAAAGGGTCACACGGGCCACTAGTATATAGAGGGGTGGAGCGGCACAATAGCCACGCCTTCGTGGCATTGTGAGATTATGCTGCGCAGCGTTGGGAAACGGCCGGTTGGCGGGACGGGAACTTTTTGCATAAGCCCCGACTCAATAGCAGGTTGCCCGAAAGCTGGGAAAACGTTGAGTTTATTGGCCCGTCGGGAGCATTGGACGCGTCACGAAACCGGCGACAAGATTATTCGCGCAGCCGGCACCGACCGTGCTGCGTTTTTCGTGTGTGCCAAATCAGTGCATGCCGGAAACTTGCTTGAAGGGGGAGAACTTTTGCGAAAAGCCCGAGTCTATGTTTGCAAGCCTGATCGTTTAGTTATGCAAGCCTCCTTCAAGTACAACGAGGAGTGTTCATGCTAACCCAGGAAGAGGATCAGCAGCTGGTCGAGCGCGTACAGCGCGGTGATAAGCGAGCATTTGATCTGCTAGTGCTGAAATACCAGCACAAAATTCTCGGGTTGATCGTGCGGTTTGTGCACGACACCCATGAAGCGCAGGACGTTGCACAGGAAGCCTTTATCAAGGCTTACCGTGCACTTGGAAATTTCCGCGGTGACAGTGCGTTTTATACGTGGCTGTACCGCATCGCCATTAACACGGCGAAAAACTATCTGGTGTCACGCGGTCGCCGCCCACCAGACAGTGATGTCAGTTCAGAAGATGCAGAATTTTACGATGGTGATCACGGCCTCAAAGATCTCGAGTCGCCGGAGCGTGCATTGCTGCGCGACGAGATCGAAGGCACCGTTCATCGCACTATTCAGCAACTGCCAGAAGATTTGCGTACGGCGTTAACTTTACGTGAATTCGATGGTCTGAGTTACGAAGACATTGCGAGCGTCATGCAATGTCCGGTGGGGACTGTGAGGTCACGGATTTTCCGGGCCCGAGAAGCCATCGACAAAGCCTTGCAACCGTTGTTGCAGGAAAACTAAAGACAGCGGCGACAGCCAAGAGAGGAACCGCCATGAGTCGTGATGCCCTGCAGGAATCGCTGTCCGCAGTGATGGATAACGAAGCGGATGAACTGGAACTTCGTCGAGTGCTCAACGCATTTGATGACGCCGAAACCCGTGATACCTGGTCTCGTTACCAAGTCGCTCGGGCGGTGATGCACAAGGATCTCCTAATCCCTCGTCTGGATATTGCTGCGGCCGTTTCTGCTGCACTGGCGGATGAAGCCGTTCCGGCAAAAGCCTCGCGTGGTCCATGGCGTAGCCTGGGTCGTCTGGCAGTGGCCGCCTCGGTGACCGTTGCTGTGTTGGCAGGCGTTCGCCTGTACAACCAGGACGAGATCGCAGGCAACGAGCTGGCCCAGCAGACTCAGCAGCCGGTCATGGCCGGTCCGCAAGTCAAAGGCCCGGCCGTGCTGGCTGGCTACAAGGAAAGCACCGATACCACCGGCCCTATGGCCAATGGTGTACTTCAGGGGCAATCCGGCTGGCAAGATCAGCGCCTTCCAGGCTACCTGCGTCAACATGCGCAGGAATCGGCCGCCAAAGGCACTGAAAGCGCTCTGCCATACGCTCGCGCAGCAAGCCAGGAAAACCGCTGATTCGCTAAGGAGCCCTATGCGCGCCATACCGCTCCTTGCGCTTTTGCTCAGTAGTTGGTTTGCACTATCCGCCCATGCCGATGAAGCCCAAGACTGGCTGACTCGACTTGGGCGTGCAGAGCAGCAGCAAAGCTTCGAAGGTACGTTTGTCTACGAACGTAACGGCAGTTTTTCAACCCATGACATCTGGCACCGCGTCCAGGATGGTCATGTCCGTGAACGATTGTTGCAACTTGACGGCTCCGCCCAAGAAGCGGTCAGGGTTGATGGTCGGGCACAATGTGTCAGTGGCACGTTGGTTGCCGGTCTCGGTCATTCGCCTGAGGCACCCTCGCGTATTCTTGATCCAAAAAAACTCACTTCATTCTACGATCTGGCCGTCATTGGCAAATCCCGTGTGGCCGGTCGTAATGCGGTGATTGTGTCGATCAGCCCGCGTGACCCCTACCGTTATGGGTTTGAATTACACTTGGACCGTGAAACTGCGCTGCCGCTCAAGTCCTTGCTGCTAAATGACCAGGGGCAGTTGCTGGAGCGTTTTCAGTTCACCCGCCTGGATACTTCGGCCACTCCTTCTGAGCAGAGCTTGCAGCCCGGCAGCGACTGTTCGCCGGTAACAATGTCCGCCGCTAAATCTCCTGACATGTCTGCCACGCAAAAGTGGCATCTGGACTGGCTACCGCCTGGTTTCCAACAGATCAGCAGCGCTACGCGCAAAGATTCCCAAACGAAATCTACCGTCGACAGCCTGATGTATGACGATGGGCTCGCGCGTTTTTCGGTGTTTCTTGAGTCAGCCAACGGCGCTGATGTAAATGAAACCCGCGCTCAGCTTGGGCCGACCGTGGCAGTATCCCGGCGATTGAATACGGTGGATGGCGAAATGATGGTTACGGTGGTGGGCGAAATTCCCATCGGCACAGCTGAACGTATCGCGTTGTCGGTGCGTGGTGAAAAAGCCGCCGCCAAGCCCTGAGATTGTTAATCTTATGTTCATCCTGGTCTATCAATCTGGGCCCGAATTTCGTTGGGTGCTGGGCGTATGAAATCTCTGGACAGCATTTTCACTTGCAAAAACTTCCCATGTTTTTTATAGGTCAGGGTTTGATGGCTCTGGCCTTGTTTGTTCGCGGAGCAAAAATGCCACTCGCAGTATCCGGCGTTTATTGAACCCTGTCGCTTAACCCTGCTCGTCGTAACGGGAGCTGTATGTCGATACCACGTTTGAAGTCTTACTTATCCATAGTCGCCACAGTGCTGGTGCTGGGTCAGGCCTTACCTGCGCAAGCGGTCGAGCTGCCTGATTTCACCCAGCTGGTGGAGCAGGCCTCGCCTGCCGTGGTGAACATCAGTACCACGCAGAAGCTGCCGGATCGCAAAGTCTCGAACCAGCAGATGCCCGACCTGGAAGGCTTGCCGCCCATGTTGCGCGAGTTCTTCGAACGCGGGATGCCCCAACCTCGCTCTCCCCGTGGTGGCGGTGGTCAGCGCGAAGCCCAGTCCCTGGGCTCCGGCTTCATCATTTCGCCTGACGGCTACATCCTCACTAACAACCATGTGATTGCCGATGCCGACGAGATTCTCGTGCGCCTGGCCGACCGCAGTGAACTCAAGGCCAAGCTGATTGGCACCGATCCACGTTCCGACGTGGCTTTGCTCAAAATCGATGGCAAGGATTTGCCGGTGCTTAAGCTGGGCAAGTCTCAGGACCTGAAAGCCGGTCAGTGGGTGGTCGCGATCGGTTCACCGTTCGGCTTTGACCACACCGTTACCCAAGGCATCGTCAGTGCCATCGGTCGCAGCCTGCCAAACGAGAACTACGTACCGTTCATCCAGACCGACGTGCCGATCAACCCGGGTAACTCCGGTGGCCCGCTGTTCAACCTGGCCGGCGAAGTGGTGGGGATCAACTCGCAGATCTACACCCGCTCCGGTGGCTTCATGGGCGTGTCCTTCGCGATCCCGATCGATGTGGCCATGGATGTCTCCAATCAGCTCAAAAGCGGCGGCAAGGTCAGCCGCGGCTGGTTGGGCGTGGTAATCCAGGAAGTGAACAAGGACCTGGCTGAGTCCTTCGGTCTCGACAAGCCGGCCGGTGCCCTGGTTGCGCAGATTCAGGACAATGGCCCTGCGGCCAAAGGCGGCCTGAAAGTGGGCGATGTAATCCTGAGCATGAACGGCCAGCCGATCATCATGTCGGCAGACTTGCCTCATTTGGTCGGCGCGCTCAAGGCCGGCGGCAAAGCCAAGCTGGAAGTGATTCGTGACGGCAAGCGCCAGAACGTCGAACTGACCGTTGGGGCAATTCCGGAAGAAGGCGCGACCCTGGACGCCCTGGGCAACGCCAAGCCAGGTGCCGAGCGCAGCAGCAACCGCCTGGGTATCGCCGTGGTTGAACTGACCGCCGAACAGAAGAAAACCTTCGACCTGCAAAGCGGTGTCGTGATCAAGGAAGTTCAGGACGGCCCAGCCGCCTTGATCGGCCTGCAACCGGGTGACGTGATCACCCACTTGAACAACCAGGCAATCGATACCACCAAGGAGTTCGCCGACATCGCCAAGGCGTTGCCGAAGAATCGCTCGGTGTCGATGCGCGTCCTGCGTCAAGGCCGTGCCAGCTTCATCACCTTCAAGCTGGCTGAGTAATCCGCTAGACCTATAAAAAAGCCCCGCTGCCGGTTAACGGCAGCGGGGCTTTTTTGTGGGCGGCGGGTTCAGCTCATCATGCCTTTCACCAGGCGCTCCTGTTCGATCAGCTCACGCTGACGGGCGTCGATGCGCGAGGACAGCGGGAAGTTATTGCCAGCACGCCGCTTGGCAAAGTCCAACTGCTGGATGGCTTGCTGGAAATCCCCCACCAATGCGAAATATTCAGCGCGAGCCTGATGCAGGCCAATAATGTTGCCGGACAAACCGCGGGTTTCAGCAACCTGATACCACACGTCCGGATCGTCCGGCCGCGACTTGAGTAGCCCGTCCAGCGCCTTTTCTGCATCGGCGGTACGGTTCTGTTTAAGCAACAGATCTACCCGCACCTGGTTCAATGGATAGTTGCTGGGGTACTGGGTGAGCATGCGGTCGGTACGTTGTTGCGCATCCGGCATGCGGTTGCTGGTGATGTCCAGTTCGATTTGGGCCAGGTTGTAGGTGATGTCGTTAGGCGCCTTGGCCAGCAACGGCGCCAGGCTTTCCCGCGCTTCCTTGAGTTGAGTACCCTTGATCTGGGCGATGGCCAGGCCATAACGCGCTACATCATTTTTAGGGTTTTCATCCAGCTGTGCCTGGAAGCGCTTGGCGGCCAGACCTGGCGTGTCTTCGTATTTGAGCTGCACCCGTGCGCGAATCAATTGATAGCGCAGGCTGTCTTCCTTGCCGCCAGGTTTGGCTTGTTCGGCGCGGTTGCGGGTGTCGGCGATACGCGATTCGGTTACCGGGTGAGTCAGCAGGAATTCCGGCGGCTTGGCGTCGAAGCGGTATTGGCGCATCAGCCGTTCGAACATGGTGGGCATGGAGCGCGGGTCGTAGCCGGCTTTCTCCAGGTTGAGAATACCGATGCGGTCGGCCTCTTGCTCGTTCTGGCGGGAGAAGCGGCGCTGTTCCTGGATCGCGGCGGCTTGTGAGCCGGCAATCGCGGCGATACCGGCATCACCGGCACCCGCAGCAGCGGCGATAATGCCCCCAAGCAGGGCGGCCATCATCGGCAGTTGCATGCGTGATTGCGCTTCCACGCCTCGGGCGAAGTGGCGCTGGGACAAGTGTGCCAGTTCGTGGGCCAGTACCGACGCGTATTCACCTTCGGTCTGTGCATTGAGAAACAGGCCGCCGTTGACCCCGACGATCCCACCGGGAGCCGCAAAGGCGTTGAGCTGTGGGCTGTTGATCAGGATGAATTCCAGGCGCCGGTCATTGACCTGGCTGGTCTCCACCAGCTTGTACACGCTGGTTTCAACGTAATCCTTGAGTTGCGGGTCGTTGAGTTGCGAAACCTGGCCGCGCAGGTAGGCCAGCCAGGCGCGGCCCAGTTGGTATTCCTGTTGCGGCGAGACAATGGCAGAACTGGCATCACCAAGTGACGGCAGGTCGTCAGCGAAGGCCGGGGAGGCCAGCAGGCAGGCCAGCGTCAGCAGGGTAGGGCGCAAAAAAGTCATGCACAAAGCCTTTCGACAAAGAGCTTACTGTAGCCGGACACTGAGCTTGGGACCAGATATTCTAAGCAGCCCGAATGTTTGCCTGGAGTAACACCATGACCGACGCTGTAGCCTGTGACGCCGAACTCGACGCCAGCGGTCTGAACTGCCCTTTACCATTGCTCAAGGCCAAGCTGGAGCTCAATAAAATGGCCAGTGGTGCCGTGCTCAAGGTGACTGCCACCGACGCCGGCTCCCAGCGTGATTTTCGCACCTTTGCCAAGCTGGCCGGCCACACCCTGGAGCATGAAGACGCCGCCGAGGGTGTGTACCGTTATTGGTTGCGCAAGGCCTGAAGGCCTTATCGAGGCAAGATCAAGCCTTGTTCAGCGCCTGCGCTGCCGCCAGAACCGCATCAACATGGCCCGGCACTTTCACGCCGCGCCATTCCTGACGCAGGACGCCTTGGCTGTCGATCAGGAAGGTGCTGCGATCCACGCCCAGGTATTCCTTGCCATACAGCTTCTTCAACTTGATTACATCAAACAGCTGGCAGACCGCTTCGTCCTTATCGCTGATCAGCTCGAACGGAAATTCCTGTTTGCCCTTGAAGTTCTCGTGGGACTTCACGCTGTCACGCGACACGCCGAACACTTCGGTGTTGGCGGCCTTGAACGCGGCGTACTGGTCACGAAAACCCTGGCCTTCGGTGGTGCAGCCAGGGGTGCTGTCCTTCGGGTAAAAGTAGATCACCACTTGCTTGCCCTTGAAGGCTGCAAGGCTGAAGGTCTGGCCGCTGGTGGCCTGGGCCTCGAAATCGGCCACGGGTGTGTCGATGGCTACCGGCATAGAGAAGTACTTCCTTACATTGGGTTCTGTGGGCGCCATGGCTCAATCAAGGCGTCGAGGTTCAGGGCATCGGCGAAATCCAGGAACTGGTCGCGCAACCAACTGATCTGTACACCGGCCGGCAAGGTCACGGTAAAGGTGGCATTGAGCATGGTGCCGCCGGTTTGTGGCGCCTGGTAGGTGTCACAGGTCAGGTTTTCCAGCTCGACGTTGTGGTCGATAAAGAACTGGCACAACTCGTTGACGATGTCCGAACGGTAGGCCGAGCTGACATAGGCTACGTAAGGCAGGGCCTGGGGACGGTTTTCCAGGGCAGCGCTGCGTACCACGTTGACGGTGAAATCATGCTTCTTGGCCAGGCCTGGCAGGCCGGTTTCCAGACGCGCCAAGGCATCCCAGGAGCCAGAAATCTGCAGGACCAGCGCACTGCACTCGCCATGGCGGGTCAGGCGGGAGGTCACGACGGCGCAGCGGTTCTCATGGCTGGCGCGGCACAGGACGTTGGTCAGCTCCATGGGGTTGGCGCCGAGGGCACTGATAACAAGGAATTGTTCGCGAACTGTGGGGGTGGACATGCAGCCTTCCTAAAGCGATGAGCGGTCGATACCGTGTGGGCGGTATCGATCAAAGGATCAAGGGTAGCGAAAAGCGTCGCCAAGGGCTAGGAGGTGGCGTTTTCATTGCGTGATCAGCCCGCTTCGGGCGGTGCTTTGGCCTAATGATGGCATTGCCCGTCGTTTAGTTGCGCCAGAACGCATCCTCACGCGGTACTTCGCTTGTACAAGCATCTTGGCGCCAGTACCATTACGGCTCTCTTTTTCCGGCAGGAGCGGTTGCATGATTGCGGGCAGTATGGTGGCACTGGTCACACCCATGGATGCACAAGGTCGTCTCGACTGGGACAGCCTGGGCAAACTGGTGGACTTCCACCTGCAAGAGGGCACCAACGCCATTGTGGCGGTCGGCACCACAGGTGAATCGGCCACCCTTGATGTGGAAGAACACATCCAGGTGATCGAATTCGTGGTCAAGCGCGTAGCGGGCCGCATTGCCGTGATTGCCGGTACGGGCGCCAACTCGACGCGTGAAGCGATCGAGCTGACCAAGAACGCCAAGAAGGCCGGCGCCGACGCTTGCCTGCTGGTGACTCCGTACTACAACAAGCCGACCCAGGAAGGCTTGTACCAGCACTTCAAAGCCATCGCCGAAGCCGTGCAGATCCCGCAGATCCTCTACAACGTACCGGGTCGCACCGCGTGCGACATGAAGGCCGAGACCGTGATCCGCCTGTCCACCGTGCCGAACATCATCGGCATCAAGGAAGCCACCGGCGACCTGCAGCGCGCCAAGGACATCCTGGCCGGCGTGAGCAGCGACTTCCTGGTGTATTCCGGTGACGACGCCACCGCTGTCGAGCTGATCCTGCTGGGTGGCAAGGGCAACATCTCCGTGACCGCCAACGTGGCCCCGCGCGCCATGAGCGATATGTGTGCCGCCGCCATCGCGGGCGATGCAGCCACCGCGCGTGCGATCCACGAGAAGCTGATGCCGCTCAACAAGACACTGTTTATCGAATCCAATCCTATTCCCGTGAAGTGGGCGCTGTTTGAGATGGGCCTGATGCCGGACGGTATCCGTCTGCCGCTCACCCGCCTCAGCGAAGCCTGTCACGAACCGCTGCGACAGGCCCTGCGCCAGTCCGGCGTCCTGGTTTAATTGAGGAAGCACTACGCATGAAGCGATTGGCCGGACTTTCCGCACTTGCCTTGATTATCTCCAGCACCAGTGGCTGCGGTTGGGTATGGGGCCCGGAAGGCTACTTCCGTGACCGCGGCAGCGATTACCTGGAAGCGCAAGCAACCAAACCGATGCAACTGCCGCCTGATGTCAATGTCGCCAAGCGCCTTGACCCGCTGCTGCCGATTCCACGCAACGTTGCCGACGACACGGTCAAGGGTGAGTACGTAGTGCCACGCCCACAGCCGATTATGTCCGTGGCCGATGCCAGCGACTACAGCCTGCAAAAAAGCGGCGACAATCGTTGGATCGTGGCTCAGCGTCCGCCTGCCGAGGTCTGGCCGGTGGCGGTGCAGTTCTTCCAGGACAACGGTTTTAGCATCGACCAGCAACGCCCGCAGACCGGTGAGTTCACCACCGCGTGGCAGCAAGGTCGCGAGCTGTCCGCCAACATGGCCCAGCGCCTGCTGGCGGGCGGTGTTGCCGCCGACAGCGAAGCTCGTGTGCGTGTGCGCATCGAGCCAGGCGTGCAGCGCAACACCAGCGAAGTCTATGTGGTCAGCGCCGAGCGTCCTGCAGGCAGCACAGCCAACGTCGATTTCACTCCACGTTCGGTCAACACGGGTGTTGACGCCGCGCTGGTCGACGAAATGCTCGCCAGCATGAGCCGTATTTCCGAGAAGGGCGGTTCCGTATCCTTGCTCGCCGCCCGTGATTACGACACCCCTAGCCGCGTCAGCCTCACCGAAGACGGCAGTGGCAACGTCGTGCTGAACCTGGGTGAAGACCTCGACCGTGCCTGGGCCAGTGTTGGCCGCGCGTTGGAGCAGGGCCCTTGGCGCGTTGAAGACATCAACCGCAGCCTGGGCCTGTACTACATCAACGTGGCTGAAAAGGCTGAGAAGAAGGACGACGAGCCAGGTTTCTTCGGCAAATTGTTCGGCAGCGCGCCGACCAAGGAAGAGATCGAAACCCGTGCCGAGCGTTATCAGGTTCGTTTGAGCAAGGTGGGCGAAAGCGTGCAAGTCACCGTCGAGAAGAACATCAACACCGTCGCGCCAGCTGAAACAGCGCGCAAAGTGTTGGGGGTGATTCAAGACAACCTGGGCTGATCCGATGCGTTTTGCCGTTCTCGGCAGCGGTAGCCAAGGGAACGGTACGCTGGTCGCCCACGATGACACGTATGTGCTGGTCGATTGTGGTTTCTCGTTAAGAGAAACCGAGCGACGCCTGCTGCGCCTCGGTGTTCACCCGGCGCAGTTGAGCGCGATTCTAGTGACCCACGAACATGCCGACCACGTGCATGGCGTGGGTTTACTGTCTCGGCGCTACAATCTGCCGGTGTACATGAGCCGCGGCACGTTGCGCGGGATGCGCAAACCCATCGAGCCGGCAGGTTTTCTGGCTGGTGGCGAGCAACTGCAAATCGGTGCCCTGAGCATCAATGTCGTCGCGGTTGCCCACGATGCCCAGGAGCCGACGCAATACGTATTCAGTGACGGTGAGCGGCGCTTCGGTGTGCTCACCGACCTGGGTTCTTATTGCGCCAAGGTGCTGGAGGGTTACCGGGACCTCGATGCCTTGATGATCGAGTCCAACCACTGCCGAGACCTGCTGGCACGCGGTCATTACCCTTACTTTCTCAAGCAACGGGTGGGCGGCGAGCTGGGACATTTGAACAACCACCAGGCCGCATACCTGGTGTACGAGTTGGGCTGGCAAGACCTGCAACATCTGGTCCTGGCTCACCTCAGCAGCAAGAACAACCTGCCGACGCTTGCCCGGCAATGTTTTGTCGACACCCTAGGGTGCGACCCGGACTGGCTGCAACTGGCCGATCAAGATTCAGGGCTCGACTGGCGACACATCGCCTAGCCCACCTTACTCAAAGCGGAGCCCATCATGGAAAAACGTGAAGAACTCTACCGCGGTAAAGCCAAGTCGGTGTACAAGACCGACGACGCCAACCGCCTGATCCTGCTGTTTCGCAACGACACCTCGGCGTTCGACGGCAAGCGCATCGAACAACTGGATCGCAAAGGCATGGTGAACAACAAGTTCAACGCCTTCATCATGCAGAAGCTCGAAGCGGCCGGTATCCCGACCCAATTCGACAAACTGCTGGGCGACAACGAGTGCCTGGTCAAGAAGCTCGACATGATCCCGGTGGAATGCGTCGTGCGCAACTACGCCGCCGGCAGCCTGGTCAAGCGCTTGGGCGTGGAAGAGGGCCTCAAGCTCAACCCTTACACGTTCGAACTGTTCTTGAAGGACGACGCCAAGGGCGACCCGTTCATCAACGAATCCCACGTCGTGGCGTTCGGCTGGGGCACCGCTGAGCAACTGGCGCGCATGAAGGAGTTGTCCCTCAAGGTCAACGACGTGCTGACCAAGCTGTTCGACGACGCCGGCCTGTTGCTGGTGGACTTCAAGCTCGAATTCGGCGTATTCCACGACGGCTCCATCGTCCTGGGCGACGAATTCAGCCCGGACGGCTGCCGCCTGTGGGACAAGGACACCAAGAAGAAGATGGACAAAGACCGCTTCCGCCAGGGCCTCGGTGACGTGATCGAAGCCTACGAAGAAGTCGCCAATCGTCTCGGCGTACCGCTGTAATCGACGCAAGCATCTGATAGCACGGAAAAAAATCACCTTTGGGGTTTGCTTCCGCGAAACACACTGTTATGATGCGCGCCGTTGGAGAGATGCCAGAGTGGCCGAATGGGACGGATTCGAAATCCGTTGTACCTTCACCGGTACCTAGGGTTCGAATCCCTATCTCTCCGCCATTACATAGAAAAAGCCCCGCAGCTGAATAAGCTGCGGGGCTTTTTCATTTCCAGTCTTTATCAGCGACTGCTTCAGGGATATTTTCCAGTCCTGCCTAACGCTGATCAAGGCGCTCAGACGCTTTGCGATAAGCCTGATCACGCTCACGTTTATCAACGGCGACCACGAACACCGCAATTTCCTGATCGATCACTTGATACACCAGCCTGTACCCGCTACTACGCAGTTTGATCTTGTAGCAGTCAGGCAGGCGATGTAGGCGATTAGCCTCAATACGTGGGTTGTTCAGGATTTCGACCAGCTTCTTTTTGAGTTGCTGACGGAGGGTGTCACCGAGCTTTTGTCATTCTTTCAATGCACGCGCATCAAAATCAAGGCTATAGGTCATCCAAAGAAACCCTTACGCGTTGAGGCGATGCAAGACGCTCACGTACGGTCGCCATCAAGGCTTCATCCTCTTCAGTCATCAGCACAGGCTTAAATGGCAACTGGCCGCGCTCGGCAACATATTGCAACGCCTGGCGTATCAGTTCGGAAGGGGTGACACCAAGTTTCTCCAGCTCCAGGTAGGCGCGAGCTTTCAGGTCGTCATCGATACGAATGTTGATAGATGCCAAGGGATAGCTCCTTGTGTAATGACGTTGGTCATTACATTGGAGCAATCGGGTTTCATTGGCAAGTTTGTCTGGACATACGGCAGTCGCTCTCATCTGTTGATCCTACTTTTTGGCCGTCGGCTTTGCCGGGCGCTTTTTATCGGTTTCTTTCACCGTTTCCCTTGGTCTTTTCTTCGCCTCTTGCTCGGTTACGTATTCACCTGTGACCGCATCGCGATATCTCGTTGGCATATCAGCACCCTTGACAGTATGTCGCCACGGCGGCGACTTTTTGAGACTAGCTCGCAGGCTTATGCACACAAGGTTCCCGGTGGAGATTCTGGTTACCAAGCTTTGCCGAAACAGGTGCTTACGTTGTGCAGGTTCGGCAGTTTTCGTGCAGGGTTGCGTTGGCTGGGGTTACATCATGAATAAGATCACCGCTGATTCTACCGAAGGGCATGCACGCAAAATCTTTTGCGTAGCCGATGATGTCGGCACCGAAGAAACCCTTATAAACGCCACCGAAACCCTCTCATCCGCCCTTCAATCCGCCTACCAATGCGCCGAAGATCCAGTCAGCACGCAGTCGCCCGTGATCATGGCCCTGGCTCAATTGATCGAGAACGCGCAAGCCTTGGTGGATGCTGTCCTCGAGCGTGATTTCCCCGCGGCCAAATAAATACCTGCTCCCTGAAACGAAAAAAGCCTGCTGAGCTCAATGCTCAGCAGGCTTTTTGCGCCTACAACCCGGTCAGGCTGGCTGCGCCACCAGGCTATTACTCACCTTGCGTCCCAACACCAGCACGGTCGCAAATCCGAAACCCACCAACACCGTGGCCAGGCTCAACAACACCGAGCTGCCCATCTGGTCGACGATCCGCCCGCCAAAGAACGAGCCCAGGGCAATGATCACCTGAAACAGCGCCACAAACAGCGGCATGCCGCGTTCTACATCCTTGGGCGCCACGACGAACATCCAGATGCTCGCGCAGGCCGGGAAAGCCCCGAAGGCGAAGCCCCACAGGGCGATCAGCATCGCCGCGCCGGTCATGCCGGTGGCGAAGTAGGGGAACAGCGCGGTGCTGGTGCCGATCATCAGTGCGACCAGCAACAGGGTGTTGCGTACGCTGCGGTTGGCGGCAAAGCCGGCGAAGATATTGCCCAGCACCCCAGCCACGCCATACAGCAACAACAGCGAGCCAATCGTCGGTCCGTCGAAGCCGGAGCTGTGTTTAAAGAACGGTGCGACATAGGTGTATGCGGCAAAGTGTGCGAGACCGATCAGCAGCACGGCGATCAACCCGACCCGTGCTTGTGGGTTGATAAACAAAGCCGGCAGGTCACGGATCTGAATGGCTTTCTCCGGGGTGAGTCGCGGCAGCAGGAAGATCTGCGCCAGCAGTACCGGAATGCCCACCAACGCCGTGACCAGGAAGGTCATGCGCCAGCCCATCAGGCCGCTGAGCCATGTACCTACCGGCACGCCCAACACGGTGGCCAGGGTTACGCCCATCATGATGATCGAGGTGGCTTTCGCAACCCCCACGCCTTTGGGCGCCAGCCGCCCGCTGAGGGCAATGGCGGTGGCCCAGAAGCCGCCGATGCTGATGCCGAGCAATACGCGGCCGAACAGCAGCAGGCTGAAATCGGTGGCAAAGGCCACCACCGAGTTGGCGATGATCATCACCAGTGTCAGGCCAATCAGCAGGTAGCGACGGTCCATGGCGCCAATGCTGACCGACAGAAACGGCGCGGCGAGGGCGGCCATGATGCCGGGTAATGTGACCATCAATCCGGCGTGACCGGCACTGATACCCAGGTCGCTGGCGACGTCGTTGAGTACGCCCACCGGCAGGAATTCACTGGTCACCAGGGCAAAGGCACCCACGGCGACCGAAAGAATCGCCAGCCACTGCTGTTTGACGCTTTGTTGATTATGTTCGGGAAGGCCGTTAGAGGCCTGGCTCGCGCTTGGCATGGTGTGGGATTCCAAGGTGAAAGTCGCCTGAGGTCAGACGCAGGAGAGGGAAGCTGGGGGCGATTATAGGAATCAGTGTTGGCAATCGAGCAGGCGCTCGTTTCGATAGTAATCATCAGTGCTATCGATGTGAGGTTTTTGAAGAGTCCTCACTCAGCATCACAAACGAAAAAGCCCGAAGTTGAGTCAGCTCCGAGCTTTTCCGGTTATGACGATGTTTAAGGTGCAGGGGGGGGAGTTTTATTTTAGCTAGCCAGCGCGTTCAGTACATGTACCGGGTCGTTATGGATAGCTTTCAACAACGCCTTTGCCGGCCCAGTAGGTTCGCGACGACCCTGCTCCCAGTTGCGCAACGTACCGAGCTGAACGTCAATCAGCGCTGCGAATTTAGCCTGGGTCAGCCCTGTTGCCTTACGGATCTCTTTAACTCGCATTGAGTCGACATGAAATTCACGGGATGGCTCCCGTTCTCCGCGCAGGATCTCGTTCATCTCTTGAACGCTTTCCATCAATTCATCAAAAAGTCGGCTCATAGCTATCTCCAGTGCTCAATCGCAGCCTTCAGTGACTTGCGTTCGTCGGCGCTCAAGTCCTGCTGTTCATTTTTGGGATAGATCATCAGTAAAACAATCTGTGATGCCGAGGCGAAGTGGTAATAGATCACACGTGCCCCGCCTCGTTTACCATGGCTCTTGGCTGCTACTCGTATTTTGCGGATACCGCCCGTACCCTCAATCACATCGCCTGCAGCGGGATTCACTACAAGCACGTTCTGAAAGGCCGTGTAGGCATCTTCGTCGATCAATTCTTTAACGCGACGTGTGAAGACCGATGTCTCAATGAAAATCATCGCTAATGTACGCCATTGGCTTAGTTCGCTGCAATCCTAGCCGTGCGCGCTTCGGTGCGCATCCGGTGAGTTGTAACTGCTTTTTGGCGCACTCGGATGCGGCCAATTATGTTCTGGCCAACCGCTCCAAAAGGCACTCAATAAACACCCCCTCCGCCCGACTCATCTTCTGCTCCCGGTTCCAAAGCACGTGAATATCCACATCCGCAATGCCCTCATCCGGCGGCAGCCGCCAGAGCAGCCCGTTCTGCACATCTTCGGCCACTACATGCACCGGCAGGCATCCCAGGCCATACCCGGCAATCACCAGGCGCCGCACTTCTTCCAGGCTGGATGACGACGCCACAATCCGCCCGCCGAACCCTTGCTGATCACGGAAAATAGTCAGCGGCGAGAGCATCCCGCCAATCTGGTCGCTGGTAAAGCTCACGAAATTTTCCGATTGCAGATCCCCTTCGACCAACCCTGTGCGTCCGAACAATGGGTGGTGTTTCCCACAAAAAAACGCATAACGCTGACGCAGAAACAGATGCTGTTCCAGGCGCGGTTGTGGCCGGCGGTTGAGGCTGAGCCCCAGGGTCGCGGTTTTTTCCAGCAGCGCGGCAACAATGTCGGAGCTGCGCATCACTTCGACCTCCAGGTCTACCCGTGGGTGCTCGCGATGAAAGCCTGCGAGAAAGTCATCGAAAGTGTCGGAATTAATCCGGCTGATCATCAGCAAGCGCACTTTGCCGATCACTTCATCACCCGGCTTTTGCAGGGCGTTGCTCATCTGCGAAACCTGGCCGTACATCTCCCCGGCAATGGCGAAGATCTGTTCACCCGCCTCGGTGAGTACGAAGCGCGGGCCACGGCGCAGGATGAGCTGGCAATCCAGCTGTTCTTCCAGGCGCTTGAGCGCCTGGCTGATCGCCGGTTGCGTCAGATGCAGGCGGGCAGCAGCGCGGCTGATGCTCAGTTCCTGGCCGATCACGCGGAAGGTGCGCAGCAGGTTCCAGTCCAGGCGGTCGTTGAGCAGGGGGTGAATATCGCGGCGGGATTCGGGCATGGCATCGCTCGATAATAAGCAGTTTTTATAATTAAGATAATAAATAGAAAATTGACTAATCATAGCCCCAGGCCGAAAAATCGGGCTTAACGAGCGCCACCAGAGCGCACTGGTTTGATCTTCTCCTGCCAAAAAAATAACCAAAGGAGCCAGCCCCATGAAGCCTTCCGCTTCGCCGCAGCCTCGCCGTGCCGCGGCCGCCGCCTTTATCGGCACCATGATCGAGTGGTACGACTTTTACATCTATGCCACCGCCGCCGCGCTGGTGTTCGGTCAGCTGTTCTTCCCTTCCGACGATAGACTGTTCAGCACCATGGCCGCCTTCGGCACCTTCGCCGTGGGCTTTTTCGCACGGCCGTTGGGCGGCATCGTGTTTGGCCATATCGGCGACCGCATCGGGCGCAAGAAGTCCCTGGTGATTACCCTCGTGATGATGGGCGTGGTGACGGTGTGCATCGGCCTGTTACCGACCTATGCGCAGATCGGCGCTGCCGCGCCAGTGCTGCTGATACTGTTGCGAGTGGTGCAGGGCATTGCGGTCGGCGGCGAGTGGGGTGGGGCGGTGTTGATGGCCGGGGAACATGCGCCAAAGGGGCGACGTAACTTCTTTGCATCTTTCGCGCAGTTGGGCAGCCCGGCCGGTTTGATTCTGTCCTTGCTGGCGTTCAGCGCCGTCACTCGTCTGCCGGAAGAAGACCTGCTCAGTTGGGGCTGGCGCCTGCCGTTCCTGGCCAGCGCCTTACTGCTAGTGGTCGGCCTGGCGATTCGCCTGGGTGTGAACGAGTCGCCGGAGTTCCTTGAAGACAAGGCCCTGGCGGAAAAGGCCCGTGCTATTAAAAAGGACCAAGCCCCCGTCCTCGAAGTGCTGAAGACCGCTTGGCGCCCGCTATTGCTGTGCATTGGCGCCAATACGTTGGGGATTGCCGGCGTGTATTTCACTAACACCTTCATGATTGCCTACAGCACTCAGCAATTGGACCTACCGCGATCGCTGATCCTGGAATGCCTGTTCTTCGTTGCCATTATCCAGTTCTGCGTTCAGCCATTGGCCGCCTGGGTGGCGGAGAAGGTCGGCGCTACGCGGTTCCTGTGCGCCATGTGTGTACTGGCAATGGCTTCGCCGTATCCGATGTTCGTCTTGGTCAGCAGCGGCCAGGCGCCCTTGATCATCCTCGGCATTGCCTTGGCGGTGGTGTGCATGGCGTCGTTCTACGCCGTCATCGCAGGTTTTGTCAGCGGCCTGTTTGAAACCCGTGTGCGCTACACCGCGATTTCCCTCGCCTACCAGGTATGCGGCGCGTTGGCCGGTGGTTTGACGCCGCTGATCGGCACCTGGCTGGCTCATCAATACCTTGGCCAATGGTGGCCGATGGCAGTGTTTTACAGCGTGATCGCGGCGGTCTCGTTGGTGTGCGTGCTGGCCTTGTCCCGCCGCCACGCCACGGCTCACCGTCTGGAAATGGCACACAGTTGAGGGAGTCAGTAATGTTGAAGATTAATGGCGAGCGCCTGTGGCATAGCCTGATGGACATGGCCGAGATCGGCGCGACGGCACGCGGTGGCAGCTGCCGTCTGGCATTGAGCGCTGAAGACAAGGCCGGTCGTGAGCTGTTCAGCCACTGGTGTACAGCCGCTGGCCTGACGTTGAGCGTGGACGCTATTGGCAACCTGTTCGCCCGCCGCGGCGGCACCGATAAGGACGCAGCCCCTGTGATGATGGGCAGCCACCTGGATACCCAGCCCGAAGGTGGACGCTTCGATGGGGTGTACGGCGTGTTGGCTGGCCTGGAGGTGATCCGCAGCCTTGACGACCACGGCATCCAGACACGCAAGCCATTGGAAATTGCAGTGTGGACCAACGAGGAGGGCGCCCGTTTCACCCCGGCCATGCTGGGCTCGGCGGTGTTCACCGGCACGCTCGCCCTGGACAAGGCACTGGCAACCGCCGATGTAGACGGTATCAGCGTGAACGAGGCGTTGCGCACCATCGGCTACAACGGTGAGCGCCCGTTGGGTGGCGCAGTAGATGCGTATTTCGAGGCGCATATCGAGCAAGGCCCGATCCTGGAAGACAACGCCAACAGCATCGGCGTAGTCACCGGTGGTCAAGCGATTCGCTGGCTCGATGTGCGGGTCGAAGGCATGGCCGCGCACGCTGGCACCACGCCGATGCCGTTGCGCAAAGATGCGCTGTACGGCGCGGCGAAAATGATCCAGGCCCTGGAAAACCTCGCTGCCGATTTTGCCCCGCAGGGTCTCACCACTGTGGGTGAACTGAGCATCGCCAAGTCGTCGCGCAACACCATTCCTGGCTTGCTCAATTTTACCGTCGACCTGCGCCATCACCGCGACGCCGACATCGACGCCATGGAGCAGCAAGTGCGTGCACGCCTGCAGGCTATCGCTGACCACCGTGGCCTGAGCGTCACCATCACGCCTCACTGGATCAGCCCGGCCACGCCGTTCGACGCCGAATGCGTGGCTTGCGTGCAGGCTGCGGTGGACGGCTTGGGCTACAGCCAGCAGACCATCGTCAGCGGTGCCGGCCACGATGCGATTCACCTGGCGCGCTATTGTCCCACCGCCATGATCTTCATCCCCTGCGTTGGCGGCCTCAGCCACAACGAAGCCGAAGATGTCTTGCCCGACGATGTGCGCCAGGGCACCGATGTATTGCTTAACGCCGTCTTGAAACGCGCCGGGCATGTTCATTTCTAAAGGCCGACGCCGCACCCCTGTGGGAGCTGGCTTGCCTGCGATAGCGGACTGTCAGAGAACAATGTACTGCCTGATTCACCGCTATCGCAGGCAAGCCAGCTCCCACAGGTTCTGTGTTTATCCAGGAGCAACTCATGAAGACGTTTTTTCACCCCGAACAACTCCTGCATCACCCACGTAGTTACTACTCCCGCGGCCAGATGCGCACGCCCCAGGAGGTTCCCGAGCGCGCGCGCAACCTGTTGCTGGCTGCGCAAACCCTGGGCTTCGATATCCAGCAACCGGCCGACTACGGTCTGGATCCGTTGCTCGCCGTGCACGGCGGCGACTACCTGGCTTTTCTTCAAGAAGCTCACCAGCGCTGGAAAGAAATCCCCGAAGACTGGGGCGACGAAGTCATGTCCAACATCTTCGTGCGTGAACCCAATGCCTTGCGCGGCATCCTGGCCCAGGCGGCACGCTACCTGGCCGATGGCAGTTGCCCCATCGGTGAGTTGACCTGGCGCTCGGCTTATTGGTCAGCCCAAAGCGCCATCGCCGCAGCGGGAGACATCCTCGATGGCGCCCCTGCCGCCTACGCCTTGTGCCGGCCCCCGGGCCATCACGCCCGCTTCGACGCGGCCGGTGGCTTCTGTTACATCAACAATGCGGCCGTGGCTGCGCAAGCACTGCGCCAAGGTTTCCAGCGTGTCGCCGTGCTCGATGCCGATATGCATCACGGCCAAGGCATCCAGGAAATTTTCTACGACCGCGACGACGTGCTGTATGTGTCGATCCACGGCGACCCGACCAACTTCTATCCTGGCGTGGCAGGCTTTGCCGAGGAAAAAGGCGGTGGCGCCGGCGAGGGGTATAACCTCAACCTGCCGATGCCCCATGGTGCCAGCGAAGCGGTGTTCTTCGAAAAGCTGGAGCAGGCCCTGGCAGCGGTGAAGGACTTTTCGGCGGATGTGCTGGTGTTGTCACTGGGCTTCGATATCTACGAGCTGGACCCACAAAGCAAAGTCGCGGTGACGCGGGAAGGCTTTGCGCGGTTGGGAGCCCGCATCCGCGCGCTGGGGTTACCCTGCGTGATCGTGCAGGAAGGCGGGTATCACTTGGAAACGTTGGACAGTAATGCCCAGGCGTTTTTCGGTGCACCAACGGCGTGGAACGCGCTATCAGGCCCTTCGCTAAAGGGTGATTGAACGCTAAAAGCCTGCTGATCAGTTTTCAGCAGGCTTTTCAGCCCTTGTCGGGTGTTCGTTCTCATCTGCATGCAACAACGCCGTGTAGTCTTGCCCGCCGTAAAACACCCCCACTATCGATACCGTTTTGAAGTCAGGCTTCACCCTGAACGCAATAATGGTGCTGCGACGATAGTGAGTGATGCGCAAGTCTTTCAGCAGGTTGTCACGGTGCATGCCGCGCAAGGGAAACAGGGCAAGGCTTTCGCAGTAGCTGACAAGATTGTCGATAAAACGCACCGCTACAAGAGGGGAGCCCACATCGCTGATGTAGTCTTCGAGGGCATAGAGCTGCGCCAAGACCTCGGGCGAAAAAACTACCGAGTAGCTCACGCTTGCCCTGTGCCTTTGCCCCGTCGTCTGGCGGCCATATGTTCGCGGACCTGTTCTGGCGATAACCCAAGCTCAGGCTTCGCCTCAAGGGCGGTCGCTGCTGGGATGACTTCGTCTCTGAGCCAATCTTCCATGGCACGATCACGCGCCAGCAACGCCCGCAGGCCATCGCGAATCACTTCACTTTCGCTGGCATATTCGCCAGCAGCCACCTTGGCTTTGACCATGGCAGCCATTTCAAGGGGCAAGGTGATGCTCATTTGCTGGGTTGAGCGCATGGGGTTATCCGCCAGGGTTGAGTAGGATTCAATCCTACTCGACCATTGGCGCGATGCAAGAAGCAACTGATCGATGCCGATGCCCGGCGACTCGTCGTCCATCCAGAAGGGGTAGGTTTCCATGAGTTGCTACGTCTCCAGTTGTGTAGGTCAGGCCCCAAGTATTGACCCGTTTTGGCGATCGCGTGGCCGCAGGCGGCCGATAACTTGCTGATATGTATGACTTCATATGTGTAACAGGATGATCTCGGCAAACCGTCTCGGCATACATGGCGTCCCACCGGCTCCCATACGATAATGCTTGTCACCTCGACCACCTTTGGCCAGCCTCCCGTGATCATCAACTTCGACCTCAACGACCTCCAAGCCTTCCGCGCCGTGGTGGACAAGGGCAGTTTTCGTGGCGCTGCCGAGGCCATCCGTATCTCGCAACCGGCCCTCAGCCGGCGTATCGAAAAGCTCGAATCCGCGCTGGATGTAAAGCTGTTCGAACGCACCACGCGGCGGGTCAGCCTGACCATGGTCGGGCGTGCGTTTTTGCCCCAGGTGGAGCGAATGCTCGATGATCTGGACATCGCCTTGATGGGCATCAGCAACGTCGCGTCCACACGCATGGGCAACGTCACCATCGCCTGCGTGCCGTCTACCGCGTACTACTTCATGCCCCACGTGATCTCCGAATTCCATAAGCTGTACCCGAAGATTCGCCTGCGGGTGTTGGATGCCAGTGCCGGCGAGGTGTGCAATGCGGTGGCCAGCGGCGAGGCGGACTTTGGTGTGAGTTTCAGCGGCAGCCTGGCCGATGAGGTGGAATTCGAGTTGCTGTTGCAGGAGCGCTATGTGTTGGCGTGTCGGCGTGACCACCCGTTGGCTGAGCGTGACAGCGTGAGCTGGACCGAGGCCTATGAGCATGACTACATCGAGGTGGATAAGACGTCGGGCAACCGCTTCCTGCTCGACCAGGCCCTGCGAGGGGTGCGGGTGAAAAAGCCGAGTATCTGCGAGACGCACCACGTGACCACGATGATCGGGCTGGTGGAGGCAGGGTTGGGCGTAGCGATGGTGCCGTCGATTGCGATGCCGGCGCACACTCACCCGATTCTGGTCAGTGTGCCGCTGGTGGAGCCCCAGGTGCTGCGCAATGTGGGCTTGATCAAGCGCCGCGGGCGGACATTGCCACCGGCGGCGCTGGAGTTGGAGCGGTTGGTGCGGGAGATGCCGTTCCGGTCAGCGTGACACCGAGTCCAGGCCGGTGGATTGCACCTCTGGCTGGGCCTCGGGCGATGCCATGAACTGCAACAGCGCCTTGGCCTGCTCCGGGTGTTCGGCGTTTACCGGAATGCCCGCGGCAAAGCGCGTCACCGACTGCACGTCTTCCGGGATCTTGCCCACAAACGTTACACCCTTGACTGGCAACAGCTCCGCCACTTGTTGCAAGCCGACCTCGTAATCGCCCTTGGCCACCTGCTCGCCCACCGGCACGCGTTCGATCATGGTGCCCTTGGCCGGCATGCCGAGTTTCTTGAACAATTGCTTCTCGACATACACGCCGCTGGCGCTATCCGAATAGGCCACCGACTTGGCTTGGCTCAGCACAGCCTTGAGCTCGGCGTCGGTATTGATCGAAGGTTTGGCCGCACCTTCCTTCACCACCAGGCCGATCCGCGAGTCCGCCAATTCCACGCGGGAGGCGGGGTCGACTTTGCCTTGTTTGATCAATTCGTCCAGGGCATAGCCGACCATGATCACCACATCGGCGTGCTCGCCACGGGCCAGGCGGTTGGGAATCGCTTCCGGCGCCTTGCCCATGGACGGGCCAAGAATGGTCTCGAGGGTGTCACCACTTTGCTTGGCGTATTGCGGGCCGAGCAACTTATACGCGGCGGTGAAGCCGCCCGAGGTCATGACTTTGAGTTGCTCAGCCTGGGCGGCCAGCGCCAGGGTGCCGAGGACGACAGCGGTGAGGGTCTTGAACAGCGGCTTCATTGCGCGGCCTCCTGCAGGACTTGGCCACGGGTATTGGCGCGGCGATACAACGCCAGGGTCGAACACAATGCACACAGCGCGGCAAAGATCATCCAATACGCAGGTGAAGCCTTGTCTTCAGTGATGTGAATGAACCAGGTGGAGATCGCCGGGGTAAAGCCACCGAACACTGCTGTCGCCAGGCTGTAGGCCAGGGAAAAACCCGCCACACGCACTTCCACCGGCATGATTTCAGTCAACGCCGGGATCATCGCGCCGTTATACATGCCATACAGGAACGAGAACCACAGCAGGGTTTCCAGCATGTGCGCAAAGCTTGGTGCGTTGACCACGTAGGACAATGCCGGATAAGCCGTAAGGACAGTCAGCACTGTCATGGCAATCAGCACCGGTTTGCGGCCGAAGCGGTCGCTTAACGTGCCGCCGATTGGCAGCCAGAAGAAGTTCGAAATCGCGACCAGCAAGGTCACCAGCAGGGCGTCCGAGGTGCTCAGGTGCAACACGGTTTTGCCGAAGGTCGGTGCGTACACAGTGATCAGGTAGAACGCGGTGGTGGTCATGGCCACCATCAGCATGCCGCCGATGACCACGGTCCAGTTCTTCACCAGGGTCGCCATCACTTCACGCATGGTCGGGCGATGCTTGCGGTTGGCGAACTCTTCGGTTTCCTGCAGGTTGCGACGCAACACGAAGATAAACGGAATGATCACGCAACCGACGGCAAACGGAATACGCCAGCCCCAATCGGCCACCACCGCAGGTTCCATCCACACGTTCAGGCCATAACCCAGGGCCGCGGCGACGACGATGGAGATCTGTTGGCTGCCCGACTGCCAGCTGGTGTAGAAGCCTTTACGGCCCGGCGTAGCCATTTCGGACAGGTACACCGACACGCCACCCAGCTCCGCGCCGGCCGAGAAGCCTTGCAGGAGGCGCCCCAACAGCACCAGAAACGGTGCCCATAGGCCGATGGTCTGATAACTGGGCACCAGTACGATCAGCAGCGTACCGCTGGCCATGATCGACAAGGTCACGATCAAGCCTTTGCGACGGCCCACGTCGTCGATGTAGGCACCCAGAATGATCGCGCCCAATGGACGCATAAGGAAGCCAGCGCCGAACACGGCGAAGGTCATCATTAATGACGCAAACTCATTAGCGGCCGGGAAGAACGCGGCAGCGATATAGGTGGCATAGAAACCGAACAGAAAGAAGTCGAACTGTTCGAGGAAGTTGCCCGAAGTAACGCGCAATACAGCGCCTACTTTGGAGGGGGCAGCCGCAGGCCGGGAAGGGGTCGTCATGGTTTTGTGTCTCCAGCGTTCTTTTTAAAGTGCTTGTTTCGCTTAAGACTTGGGATAGTGGCTGACACATTTAGAAATGATAAGTGACTAATTTGGATGAATTGATGCGTATTTGCTATCAATCTGGGCCGGCTTCAAAACAGCCTGCTGTGTTCTATGCTTGAAGCTGTATCCAATTCTTATGGGCGCAGACCTTTATGGGGAACGAACAGAAGCAGCACCACGAGCCGGAGCGTGAAGAGCATCGGCAGAAGCCTGAAGAAGAAAAGCCGCAAACCTGGAAGCATCCGGACGACGGCACCGAGCTTTCCGAGCGTGACCAGGAGCGTCCGCTCAAACCCTGAGTAACAGGTCAAACGCGGTCAAATTGTGGGAGCGGGCTTGCCCGCGATGGCGGTGTGTCAGTCAACCAATGTGTGACTGACCCACTGCATCGCGGCCAGGCCCGCTCCCACATGTCTATGTGCTCACGCTCATTGGCGGGAGATCATTTGACATATTTGATTTGTGATCACATATTGAGGCCATAACAACCACAACACAGGTTTTGCCTCATGACCGATGGTCCGCTCCTCCTGCCCACCTTGCGTCAGGTGTCCCGCGATACCCTGCAAGACCAGGTCTACCGCCAGATCCGCGAAGCGCTGATGAGTGGCCGTTTCCAGCCTGGCCAGAAACTCACCATCCGTGGCCTCGCCGAAGCGCTCGGCTCCAGCCCCATGCCGGTACGTGAAGCGTTGCAACGCCTGAGCGCCGAAAACGCCTTTGAAGTCACCGAAACTTCCCGCCTGCGAGTGCGTTTGATGACCGCCGAACGCTTGCGTGAAATTCGCGACACGCGGGTAGCCCTTGAAGGCTTGCTGGCGGAAAAAGCCGTGCTGCTCCTGCAAAAACACGACCTCGACGAAATCACCGATCTGTGCAACCAGATGCAACAGGCCGCCGATGAGGTCGACGTATCCCGCTACCTGTGGACCAACTTCGCCTTTCACCGTCGCATTTATGCAGTGGCCCAGGCCGAATTGACCATGGCAGCGGTGGAGAATTTCTGGCTGCACATGGGGCCGTGTTTTGCCCTGGTCGCCCCCGATAAAGCCCACCTGCAACGTTCGATGGAAGCGCATACGCGCATCGTTGAAGCCCTGGCTGCCCGCGATGGCGCCGGCGCGCGGGCAGCGGTGACCGACGACATCATGCAGGCCGCCGATTCCCTGGCGCGCTTGCTCGTCAAAAACGACCGTGCGCGGTCGTCTGTATCAGGAGGTAAACGTGCATGAGTGTCCTACAACGGCTACAGCCTTATCCTGGGTTACGTGTGTTGATTTCCGGCGGGGCTGCCGGCATTGGTGAAGTGTTGGCCGCGGCCTATATGGAAGCCGGCGCCCAAGTGCATGTGTGTGATGTGAGCGAGCCGGCGCTGGCGGCGTTTCGGGATAAATACCCTGGCAGCGTCGCGACCCGCGCCGATGTCAGCGATGCCGCGCAGGTCGAGGCGGTATTCAAGGTGCAGCGCGAGCAGTTCGGCGGTTTGGACGTGTTGGTCAACAATGCCGGAATTGCGGGGCCTACGGGAGGTATCGACACCATCAGCGACGCCGAGTGGCAAGCCACCATCAACATCAATCTCACGGCCCAATACCGCTTTGCCCACCACGCAGTACCGCTGCTCAAGGAATCGTCCCACGGCCATTTGCTGCATATCGCCTCGGTGGCGGGGCGGCTAGGCTACGCGTGGCGTACGCCCTATGCGGCGACCAAATGGGCCATTGTCGGCCTGATGAAATCCTTGGCTTCGGAGTTGGGCGAGAGCGACATCCGCGTCAACGCCTTGCTGCCCGGCATTGTCGAAGGCCCGCGCATGGACGGTGTGATCCGCGCCCGCGCTGAGCAACTCGGCGTGCCCGAAGCTCAGATGCGCCAGGAATACCTCAACAAGATCTCCCTCAAGCGCATGGTCACCGCCGAAGACGTGGCTGCCATGGCCTTGTTCCTCTGTTCGCCCGCCGCACGCAACGTGACCGGCCAGGCGATCAGTGTCGACGGTAACGTCGAGTACCTGTAAGCCACGCAAGCACATATCGCGCTGCACCCAGGATTTTTTTCATAAGAATAAAAGTCGGAGAATCGTCATGCCCAAAAATCGCCCTGTCATCATTACCTGTGCTGTTACCGGCGCCATTCATACGCCGTCGATGTCACCGCATTTGCCCATCACCGCGCAGCAAATCGCCGACGCAGCCATCGGCGCCGCCCAAGCTGGCGCGGCCATTGTGCACTTGCATGCCCGTGACCCGATTGATGGGCGCCCTAGCCAGGACCCGGCGCTGTTCGCCGAATTTTTGCCGCAGATCAAGGCGGCCAGTGACGTGGTGATCAACATCACCACCGGCGGCGCGCCGACTATGGGCGTGGAGGAGCGCCTGCAACCGGTGATGCAGTTCAAGCCGGAATTGGCCTCGTTGAACATGGGGTCGATGAATTTCGGGCTGTACGAAATGCTCAACCGCTTTACCGAGTTCCAGCACGATTGGGAACGCCCGTATCTGGAAGAGAGCGACGACCGGATCTTTCGCAACACCTTCCGCGACATTGCCCACATCCTCAATGCCTGTGCCGATAACCGCACCCGCTTTGAAATCGAGTGCTACGACATCGGCCACCTCTACACCGCCGCGCATTTCCTGGAACGCGGCCTGCTCAAACCACCACTGTTTATCCAGTCGGTGTTTGGTCTGCGTGGCGGCATCGGTGGGCACCCGGAAGACCTGGCGCACATGCGGCGCACTGCTGACCGCCTGTTTGGCGATGACTACGTGTGGTCGATCCTCGGTGCCGGGCGTGGGCAGATCCCGCTGGCGACCATGGGCCTGTCCATGGGCAGCAACGCACGGGTGGGCCTGGAGGATTCGTTGTGGGACGGGCCGGGCAAGCTGGCGGCTTCGAATGCCGACCAGGTACGGCGCATTCGCACGGTGATCGAGGCTCTCGGCCACCGCGTCGCCACGCCCGATGAAGCGCGGGAAATCCTCGGGCTCAAGGGGCGTGACCAGGTCAATTTCTGATCCCGTTTATTTATCGACAAAAAGGCCGCGTCATGACGTGGCCGACATTCCCGCACAACAACAATAAGGGGATCACACCATGCGTATCGAAGTGCCCAAGCACGTCAAGACCGGTTCACCCCGTGAACCGCAGGCCCTCAACAGACTGATGTTTGCCAAGTTGATGCCACTGTTGATCATTGCCTACATTCTGAGCTTTCTGGATCGCACCAACATCGCCCTGGCCAAGCATCACCTGGACGTCGACCTGGGTATTTCTGCCGCCGCCTACGGGTTGGGCGCCGGACTGTTTTTCCTGACCTATGCACTGTCAGAAATCCCCAGCAACCTGATCATGCACAAGGTTGGAGCGCGGTTCTGGATCGCCCGCATCATGGTGACCTGGGGCCTGATCTCTGCGGCGATGGCGTTTGTGCAGGGCGAAACGTCGTTCTACGTATTGCGCCTGCTGCTGGGTATTGCCGAAGCCGGTTTATTTCCCGGTGTCATGCTGTACCTGACCTACTGGTTCAACCGCGAACAGCGGGCGCGCGCCACCGGGTATTTCCTGCTGGGCGTGTGCTTTGCCAACATCATCGATGGCCCTGTGGGCGCGGCTTTGATGCGTATGGACGGTATGCTCGGCTGGCACGGCTGGCAGTGGATGTTCCTACTCGAAGGCCTGCCCGCCGTGGCGTTTGCCTGGGTGGTGTGGCGCAAGTTGCCGGACCGTCCGAGCAAGGCGCCGTGGCTGTCGGCCGAAGAAGCACGCGGTATTGAACAGCGTATCGCCCAGGAAACCGAGGAAGGTGCGGGGGCGGGCGGCCATGCGTTGAAAAACTGGCTGACGCCGCAAATCCTGCTGGCGATCTTTGTGTATTTTTGCCATCAGATCACCCTCTACACCGTGATCTTTTTCTTGCCGAGCATCATCAGCAAATACGGCGAGTTGAGCACCATGAGTGTCGGCCTGCTGACCTCGTTGCCGTGGATCGCGGCGGCACTGGGTGCGGTATTGATCCCGCGTTTTGCGACCACGCCCGGGCGTTGCCGCCGGCTGCTGGTCACTGGGTTGCTGACCATGGCATTGGGGCTGGGCATTGCGTCGGTGACGGGGCCGGTGTTCAGCCTGTTGGGTTTTTGCCTGTCTGCAGTGATGTTTTTTGTGGTGCAGTCGATCGTGTTTCTCTACCCGGCCTCGCGCCTTAAAGGCGTGGCCTTGGCGGGAGGGCTGGGGTTTGTGAATGCGTGCGGGTTGTTGGGCGGCTTTGTCGGGCCGTCGGTGATGGGCGCCATTGAGATGAGCACGGGCAATGCCATGAACGGCTTGAAAGTCATTACCGTGGTGTTGGTGGTGGCTGCGTTGTCGGCTTTACGCCTGCGCCAGGGCCAGGAAGCGTCTCACACCAGCAACGAAGTGGGGAATCCGGAAGCCAGCACCAGGTAAACCAGCACCGCCGCCAGGCACAAGCCGACAAATGCGCGCAGCAGTGTCCTGGCTGTGGGGTGCACAATGAATTTGATGGCCCAGAGCAAAGCCCCGCTGAGCAGGACGCTTAAGGCGAAAATGACCAGCACAAGGGGGTACCTGCAACCTTCAAGACCTGATTTATAGTCCCAAACCCGTTTATTGAACAGTGCGCACATAGACGCAGCCCCGCAGCCTTCCTAAACTGCCGCTTGTCTTGGGCAAAGGGGCAGGCGCCGATGAATCGCAATGAATTACGCAAGGCCGACATCAACTTGATGGTGGTCTTCGAAGCACTGATGCTCGAGCGCAATGTGACGCGGGTGGCGGAGAAGCTGTTTCTCGGCCAACCGACCATCAGCTCGGCCCTCAACCGCCTGCGTACCCTGTTCAACGACCCACTGTTTATTCGTGTCGGCCATCGCATGGAGCCTACGGCGCGCGCCGAGGAGATCATCCAGCACCTGTCGCCAGCCCTGGACTCGCTGTCTTCGGCCCTGAGCCTGACCCATGATTTCGACCCGTCCATCAGCACCATGACTTTCCGCATCGGCCTGTCCGATGACGTGGAGTTCGGCCTGCTGCCACCCTTGCTGCGCGCCTTGCGCCAGGAGGCGCCGCAGGTGGTGTTTGTGGTGCAGCATGTGGATTACTGGCGCATTCCGGACCTGTTGGCTTCCGGCGATATTACCGTCGGCATCACCCAGACCCGCGGGCTGCCGGCCAATGCCAAGCGTAAGCTGTTGCGGCACATCCGCCCGTGCCTGCTGCGCGCCGATGCCTCGGACACACCGCTGACCCTCGACGAATATTGCGCACGGCCCCATGTGCTGGTGTCCCACACCGCCAACGTCGCCGGGTTTGCCGATGAGTGGCTGGCCGAGGTGGGCCGCAAACGCCATGTAGTGCTCTCGGTGCCGCAATACAGCTCGTTGCCGGCCTTGCTTGCCGGCACCGACATGATCGCCAGCCTGCCCGATTACACCGCCCAGGCCATGGCTGCCAGCGGGAACCTGTTCTGCGAGCCGTTCCCGTTCGAAACCCCGACTCTGGATTTGTCGATGGTGTGGCTCAGCCATGTCGACACCGACCCGGCGGAGCGCTGGATGCGCTCGCGGCTGGAGGCATTCATGAGTGATAGAGGGCTGGTGGCCAAGGCTTGAGGTGTTTTTCCGTGGTATATAGCTTGGCATCTTCCTACAAAAAACTCGGAGAAAAGCATGCCGCACCTGCACTTGGAACACACCGCCAACCTGACGCAACTGGACATCGACAAGGCCCTGTTGCGCCTTAACCATGCGTTGGTGGCCTCCGGTCAGTTCGGCGCCGAGTTCGACATCAAGAGCCGTGCGGTGGCGGTCGAGCGATTTCGGGTCGGCACTGGCCTGGGTGAGCGCGGTTTTGTCGCGGTGCGTCTGGCGTTATTGAGCGGGCGTTCACCGCAGATCAAGAAGCAGCTATCAGAAAGCCTGCTGGCGGTGCTTCAGGACCTGGGCCCGTGGCCCGAAGGTGTGCAGGTACAACTGAGTGTCGAGCTGCTGGATATTGATCGCGATTCCTACAGCAAAATCGCCATCGGCTGACTTCCACCATCGCCATCCAATTACAAAAGGCCCTGATCCGCACACACCTTCACCACTTGCTCCCGAAACCAGGTATTGGCGCTGTCCTGCCCACTGGTTTCGTTCCACTGCATATCCAGGGTGAACCCCGGCAAACCGTTAGGTGCTTCGCAAACACCGAATGCCGGCGCCGGTGCCAGTAACTTTTGCACGCGGCGGGGCAGGGTGACGATGAAGTCGGTGCCGGCAATCATCTTCAATGCCGCGCTGTAGCTGTTGGCCCGTGCAATCACCTGACGCTTGCGCGCCTGGCGCGCAAGCCAGCCGTCGATCATGTTGGTGTCGGAGGTCCAGGGTGTGGGGAATACGTGGCGCCGCTCAACGAAGGACTGCAGGCTGAACGCCTGTTCCCTCGGCGCTGAGCGTTGGTCGCACACGCAGACCAAGTCGTCCTCCAAC
The DNA here is from genome assembly GCF_009648855.1 of Pseudomonas sp. CFSAN084952. Taxonomy (NCBI): domain Bacteria; kingdom Pseudomonadati; phylum Pseudomonadota; class Gammaproteobacteria; order Pseudomonadales; family Pseudomonadaceae; genus Pseudomonas; species Pseudomonas sp. CFSAN084952. The sequence goes on from NZ_CP045767.1 coordinate 868,922, forward strand.
AGCATCTGGGTCTTGAAGTCTTTGTGAGCGCGGTGAAAGTGCGGGCCGAAACAGATCACCAGGTCCAGGCGACCCTCACGCAGGTCGTCGGCGGGGATGTCGGTTTCCAGCTTCTGCACGTTGACGATCACCGGCAGGTCTGCATGGTCGAAACGCTTCAACAGGCGCGGCAGAATCAGCTGCTCGAAATATTCCGGCGCACACACATTGAAGGTCACGGCCTGTTGGGTCGGATCAAAAGCCTGGCCACCGGCATGGCACAGGTTGATGCTTTCCAGAATCTTCTGCACATGCTCGTACATGGTGGTGGCCTTGTACGTAGGACGCATGCCTGCGCGGGTGTTGATAAACAGCTCATCTTCAAAGCTGGTGCGCAGCTTCTTCAGGCTATAGCTCACGGTGGACTGGCTGACGAACAGCGTTTCAGACACCTCGGTAACGCTGCTCTGGTCGTAGACGGCGATAAACACCATCAAATCCTGCATATCGAGCTTTCTGAGCAAGTTACTGTTTAGCATCGGTTTCGTCCGTAAACCCTTTGTACCGAACTCAGTACAAGACTGAGCAAAATGTTAACGGAACGCTCGTACCAATAGAAAGCTCTGTAGGACCTTTCAATGTTTTGGGTGGGACAAAAAATGTTTTTAATACGACGTCAGCGGATATGGCGTGCGTAATGCGTCGGGTTGAAACGCATGACGATCAGCAGCATCAGCCCGCTCACAGCCATCAATGACCACCAGGCCCATTCGAAGCTGCCCAACTGGTCGCGGATCATGCCGGCGATCAGCGGCGACAGGCCGGCGATCAGATAACCGATGCCCTGCACAAACGCGGTAAGGCCACCGGCACGGCGCGGGTTGTCGAGGTGGTCCAGGGACAGGATCAGGCTCATCGGGAACAGGCCGCCAATCCCCAGGCCTAGCAGGCAGGGCCACAACAGGCTCCAATGTTGCGGGCTGAGGATTAGGCCGCAGAAACCCAGGATGATCAGCACCAGCAGCACCGCCACCACGCCGCGTTTATCCTGGCGGCGGTTGGCGATGGCCGGTGTGACCAGGCCGGAGATCACTTCCATGGCAGTCAAGAAACCCAGCAGCAAACCGGCATTTTGTTCACTCCAACCCTGCTCGACGTAGTACGGCGCCAGCCATGCCAGCACACAGGTGTAGGACGCGGTGCCGAGGCCAAAAAAGATCGCCAGCAACCAGGCGCGGCGATTGCTGAAAAAAGCCTCCTGGGGGCCCGAACCGGCGTGGGGTAAGGGCGGCAGGGCCGAACGCTGCGCATACCAGAACACCAGGGCCAACAACGCCAGCAGTGCCCAGATCGCCAGGCCGATACGCCAGCTGCCGGTCTGGGTTTGCACCAACGGCGAGAACGAAGCAGCCAGGGCCGCGCCGCCCATGATCGCGGTGACATACAGGCCCATGAATAACGAAACATTGGCGCTGAAACGCGACTTGATCAGCGCCGGCATCAACGCCTGGATCAGCGCAATGCCGACACCCGCCGCAATGGCACTCGCGATCAGCTCCAGTGCCGAATCCAGGAACAACCGCGACACAGTCGCCAGCCCAATCACCAGCAACGACACCACAATGCTGCGATGCTCGCCCACGCGCTTGGCCAGGCCCATGCCAAAGAACATCGCCAGGCCCATGGCCATGACTGGCAACATGGTCAGTAAGGCGGCGCTGCTGAAACTTAGCGGCACATCCGCACGAATCGACGCCAATAACGGCCCCACGGCCGCCATCGACGGACGCAAATTGAGGGCGACGAGCACCACGCTGATCATCAGCCATAGTGCGCAGGTGGATTTTGCCTGAACGTTTTCCATGGGCCTGCCTTGAATGCACAAGGGCGAATCAGGCCATGGAGTGTGTAGCGGGGCAAATCAGAAAGTCGCAGGGGCTATTGAAAAAATGCGGATGCGAAGTGGTGAGGTAAAAGCGCATTGGGCGTCGGCTGTCAGGCCGTCACGGGAGCAAGCTCCCTCGCCACAGGCCCAACTTAGCGGGATTACAGACTCGGCAACTCCCACCGCGCCTGGTCGATTTCAAGCAATGTGGGCCCCTGGCGATCAGCGGCGGCACGTAAAGCCGTGCGCAACCCTTCAATGCCATGGACGCTTTGTGCCGCGCAGCCCAGAGCCTTGGCCACACCGATAAAGTCCGGCGTGTAGATGTCCACACCCACCGGCTCGATGTCACGGTTGACCATGTACTTCTTGATCTCTTCATAACCCTGGTTATTCCACAACAGCACGATCACCGGTGTACGGGCCTCCACCGCGCTGGCCAGTTCCGGCAGGGTGAATTGCAAACCGCCGTCGCCGATCAGGCACACCACCGGTTGGCCATCGCCGCGCCCGAGCCAGGCCCCCATGGCGGCGGGCAGGGCATAACCCAGGGTGCCGTAACCGGTAGAGGCGTTGAACCAGCAGCGTGGGTGGTCGAGGTTCAGGGTCAGGTTGCCGCTGTACACCGGTTGAGTGGAGTCGCCCACGAACACTACGCCCGGCAGTTCCTCCAGAACGGCGTTGAGAAACCGGGTTTGCACGCGCGTCGCAGCGTCCCACGTAGGTTCCAGCTCGGCCCATAAACGGGCGACGCGTGCTGTGCCCCAGTCGGTAGTGCGCGGCGTCAGCGGCTGGCGGTTGATTTCGGTGAGCAGGGCCTGGGCGGCGATGCGTGCGTCGGCCACTAGTGCCACTTGGGGCGGGTAGTTGCGTACGGTCTGGTCCGGGTCAATATCGATGCGCAACAGCGCACCGGGAATGTTGAAACCACCGGCGAAGGTGACGTCGTAGTCGGTCTCTGCCAACTCGGTGCCGATCGCCAATACCACGTCAGCCTCAGCCACCAGGGCACGGGTGGCGGGCAGTGTTTGCGTGGAGCCGATCAGCAGCGGGTGCGCGGCCGGCAACATACCCTTGGCGTTGATGGTCAGGGCCACGGGCGCGCCGAGGGCTTCTGCGAGGCGGGTCAGTTCGGCGGCTGCGTCAATGGCGCCGCCACCGGCCAGGATCAGCGGGCGCTTGGCCGCAGCCAGCCTCTGGCTCATCTGCTGCACGGCCGCCGGTGCCGCGCCAGCGCGGGTGACGCTGACAGGCGTGCTACCCAGCAACGCGTCGGCATTTTCCACCAACACATCCAGGGGGATCTCGATATGCACCGGGCGCGGCCGACCGGCCTGGAACAACGCAAACGCCCGCGCCAGCACGGCGGGCAGTTCAGCCGCCGACATCAAGGTGTGGGAGAACGCCGCCACCCCGGCCACCAGCGCGCTCTGGTTCGGCAGCTCATGCAACTTGCCGCGCCCGCCGCCCAGTTGGCTGCGTGACTGTACGCTGGATATCACCAGCATCGGGATCGAGTCGGCATAGGCCTGGCCCATGGCCGTGGTGATATTGGTCATGCCGGGGCCAGTGATGATAAAGCACACGCCGGGCTTGCCACGGGTGCGCGCATAACCGTCGGCCATGAAGCCGGCGCCCTGTTCGTGGCGCGGGGTGACATGTCGGATGCTGGAGCGCGCCAAGCCCCGGTACAGCTCCACGGTGTGTACGCCGGGAATGCCGAATACGTGGTCCACGCCGTAGCGTTCCAGGAGGTGCACCAATACTTCGCCGCAGGTCGCCATACAGGTCGCTCTTGTGATGGGGTCGAAGCGCTATTGGAGCGGTTGGCCGGTGGCGGCAACAATCGATAAAAAGTCATACTCGCCATGTCCTCCCGTCATGGCTGCGCCCCGATGAAACGCCTCCCACCGTTACCTGCTTTGCACACCTTCTGGGTCACAGCCCAGTGCTGCAACTTCACCCGTGCCGCCGAACACCTGCACATTACCCAGGGCGCGGTGAGTCGACAGGTGGCCGGGTTGGAAAGCCAGTTGGGCTATGCCTTGTTTCAGCGCCAGGCGCGTGGCTTGAGCCTGACGGAGGAGGGGCGCGAATGGCTGGCATGCGCGCAACAGGTGTTTGGCTTGCTCGCTGACGCGGTGGAGCACATCGGTGACCGGCGCCGCACCTTGCAGCTCAAAGCGTCCACCTGCGTGATGCGCTGGTTGTTGCCGCGCTTGCTGCAATGGCAAAAAGAACGCCCGGATGTGCCGGTGGAGCTCACCACGACGGTGGCCTATAACGTCGACTTTCGTCGTGAGCCGTTTGACGCGGCGGTGATCTACGGGCCCATCGCCGAGCAGTCGGCCGAGGCGCGGCATCTGTTCGACGAGCGTCTCACGCCGGTCTGCGTGCCTGGGTTGCTGGGCAGTTTGCGTACGCCGCAGGATTTGCAGCATCAGGTACTGTTGCACCCGACCCGAGACGAGCGCGATTGGACGTTGTGGCTCAAGGCTGCCAATGCCTGCTTGAGCGACCCCATCCAACGGCACCACTTCGAAACCTTGGACTTGGCAATGACCGTAGCGTCCCAGGGCTCCGGGGTGGCGATGGGCGACAGTGCGTTGATTGGCGAGGATCTGAGGGCGGGGCGGTTGGCGATGCCGTTTGAACTGCGGGTGTCGACGGGGATGGGGTATTTCCTGGTGTATCCGCCGGGGAAGGAACCGTCGGTTGGGTTGGTCGCGCTGATGGATTGGTTGGTGAGTGAGGCCAGTGTGGGATGACAGCCTACGCCTATCTACCTGACTCGCCGCGATCCAACTGTGGCTGGCTTGCCTGCGATGACGGCCTGAAAGCCGACACCTATCTACCTGACACCCCGACGATCCAGATGTGGGAGCTGGCTTGCCTGCGATGAGGGCCTGAAAGCCAACGCCTATCTACCAGACACCCCACGATCCAACTGTGGGAGCGGGCTTGCTCGCGAAGGCGGACTGACAGTCAACACAGTTGGATTGTGTACATATCCATTGCTGCGGTAACGGCCGCTTAGGGTTCCGCTCTGACAGCGGGTCACTTTGGAAAAGAGCCGGAATGCCGGCCCAGCCCAAAGTAACCAAAGGGCTCTTGCCCCACCACTCGGCACCTCGCCTAGGCTCGGTGTGCCCGTAATCCGCCAGTGATTTGGGGGGCCGCCGCCACGCGCCATTCATGGCGCGGGGCGGTTAAACCGGCATCCCTGCCGGTTTACCCCCCAAATCACTGTCGAATTCCGGCCAGCGTGGTTTAACGGGGCGCCTAAGATCAAGATCAAAAGCAGATCAAAAGCAGATCAAGAGCGGCTCGCTTCGCATCGTGGTTAGCGTTGACGGCGTTGGGTCAGTAACCGACCGTAAAGCGCTGGCGCGAGTGCTTCGGTGTTTCCACTTCATCCAGCATGGCGATGGCGAAGTCGGCAAAACTGATCGAGCTGTTGCCGTCACTGTCCACCAGCAGATCATCCGTGCCCAGGCGGAATTTGCCGGTGCGCTCGGTGCCGTCGAACAGGGCCGATGGCGACAGGAAGGTCCAGTCCAGTTCCTTTTCCTGGCGCAGCGTTTCCAGGAATTGCGCCCCGGCACTGGCTTCAGCTTTATATTCAGCCGGGAACCCTTCGCTGTCGATCACGCGCCCGCCACCGGGCAACAACAGCGAACCTGCGCCGCCGACCACCAACAAACGTTTCACACCAGCCTTTTTCACCGGGCCGATCACGGCGCTGGCGGGAAGCGTGGCGAAGTGCGCCGCGCTGATCACCACGTCGCTGCCGCTGATGGCGTGTTGCAAGGCTTCGGCATCCAGGGCATCAACCTGTTTGACCGTAACGCCAGGACGCACAGCCAGCTTGTCGGTATTGCGGGCGATGGCGATGACGGTATGCCCGCGGCGCAGCGCTTCTTCCAGCAGTTGGCTACCGGCGCGGCCAGTGGCACCAATGATTGCGATCTTGCTCATGATGTTCTCCAACAGGGTTAAGGTTTAAAGCCAGTTACCACTTCATTTCGCCCTTGGCGACTTTGGCGCTCAGTTCCAGCGAGCTTTCGTCGGCGAGGGTGGGGTAGCGTTTTTTCATGGCCGCAATCAGGGCGGCGGAGTCCTTGGCCTTGGCGGTTTCGAGGTCGAAGGCCTTGATGTAATCGGCGGTGAAGGTGACCGAGGCCAGCGATGGCGTGCCCAGGTAATGGCCCGGCACCACGGTGTTCGGCTTCAGGTCTTCAATGCGCGTGAGGGTAGCCAGCCAGTCTTTATGGGATTGCGCGCTCTGGGTATCGGCCATCCAGACGTGGATGTTTTCAGCGACCACCACACCACCGACCACGGCCTTGATCGACGGGATCCACACAAAGCTGCGATCTGGCTGCGGGCCGTCAAGGCCAACCACTTCAAGCTGTTGCCCTTCCAGGGTCAGGCTGTGGCCTTTAAGCACTTGCGGCACAAGGGTCTTGGCCGGCTTGTCGGCGCCCATTTTCGGGCCCCAGAAGGCCAGCTTGTCGGCGACGGTGGCGTTGATATGGTCCACCACTGGCTGTGGCGCCAGCACTTTGGCGTCGGGGAAGGCGGCGGTCAGGGTGTCGAGGCCGAAGTAGTAGTCCGGGTCGCCATGGCTGATGTAGATGGTGGTCAGGTGCTTGCCGCTGGCGCGGATCTTCTGCACCAGTTGCTCGGCTTGGCCTTTGCCGAATTGCGCATCCACCAGGATCGCGTCTTTCTTGCCGCTCACCAGCACCGAGCTGACCGGGAAGATCGCGGCTTCGCCTGGGTTGTACACGTCGAGTTTCAGCTCTGCCGCTGCTGCGTGGGCAGCGAAGGCCAGGGCGGCGGTGGCCAGGGTCAAGCGTTTGAAGGTCGAGAACATCGGGCAGCTCCTGCCATCGGTAAGGGATGCACAGAGCTTAGTTGCATAAAACACGACAAAAAATGCGATGCTGGGACATAGTTTGTTTCTAAAATCGGGCAAATCATGGATCGTCTTCAAGCAATGCGCGTGTTTGTCACCGTGGTGGACCTGGGCAGCCAATCCGCCGCTGCCGACCACCTTGACCTGTCGCGCCCGGTGGTCTCGCGCTACCTGGCCGAGCTGGAAGACTGGGTGGGCGCACGCCTGCTGCACCGCACCACGCGCAAGCTCAGCCTCACCGCCGCCGGCGGAGAAACGCTGCCGCGTTGCCGGCAATTGTTGGAACTGTGCGGTGATATGCAGGCCGCCGTCAGCGAGCCCGATGATGCGCCCCGAGGCCTGTTGCGCCTGAGCGTCAGCACTTCGTTCGGCCAGGCGCAGCTGGGCGCGGCGATTGCCGAATACGTCAAGCTTTACCCCCTGGTGACGGTGGATTTGCAGATGCTTGATCGCACGGTGAACCTGGTGGACGAGCGCATCGACCTGGCGATCCGCACCAGCAACGATCTGGACCCCAACCTGATCGCCCGGCGCCTGACCGTATGTCGCTCGGTGGTATGCGCCACACCGGCTTATCTGCGCGAGCATCCGGCGCCGCAGAAAGTCGAAGACCTGGCCCGGCACAACTGCCTGACCCACTCTTACTTCGGCAAGAGCCTGTGGCATTTCGAAGAAAACGGAGAGCACGTGTCGGTGCCGGTCCACGGCAATATCACGGCCAACGAAGCCAGCACGTTAATGCGCGTGACGCTGGCCGGGGCAGGGGTGGCGATGTTGCCCAGTTATCAGGCCGGTGAGCTGATTCGCAGTGGGGAGTTGGTGCGCTTGCTGCCGCACGCCGAGCCGCGACAGATGAATATCTATGCGGTGTACGCCTCACGCAAACACATGCCTTCGGCGCTGCGTAGCCTCCTGGATTTCCTGGTGCTGCGGTTTCCCGAAGAACCGGTTTGGGACATAGGGCTCTGAGGTGAAATAAGCGCGCTGAATGGCAGCGCATCATGGCAAGTTGCCCTGACTGACCTATGCTTTAAACAGCACCCTGTAGATCCGTTCAGAGGTCTGTGCCATGAGCATCAAAACCAGAAAGTACCTGACGATTTTCACCCTCTGCGCATTGGCGACAGCGCTGTATGGGACTGCCGCCTACCGCGTCGAGCAAACACGCATGCAGCCGGCGGCATTCGCCATCAGCTGCCATCAGGACCAATGCGTTCCCCGCACCGGCAGTTTCAGTGCGCTCAGGTAGGCTGCTCTGCCTTCAGTTGTTCACGAAACGCCTTGGGTGAAAAACCGACCCTGCGGCGAAACAGCCGTGAGAAATTGGTCGGGTCGGAAAAGCCCAGCACCTCGGACATCTCGTTGATGGTCATGCTGGTGTAGGTCAGCAGGCGCTTGGCTTCCAGCAACTGGCGGTCATGCATGATCTGCAACGCCGGTTGCCCACCCAACTCCCGACACGTCCCGTTCAAGTGTGAGACCGAGATACCCAGCTTGTGGGCCAGGTCTTCAATCTTGGGGTGTTCGCGGTAATGCTGTTCGACCAGTTGCGTAAACCGCCGAAAGTACTCACGACCCCGTGGCGCCCGTGGGTGGCGGCGCTGGATCGCCTGGCGGCTGACCCACACCAATAACACGCTGACCAGGGCGTGCAGCATCATGTCCCGTGCCGGTTGGTCATCGGCGTATTCGTCCTGCAAACGTACGAACAGGCTGTTCAAGTAATCGCTGTCCTTGCCCGCCGGGTAGCTGCCGAGTGTGTGCAGGCCATCGACGGTAGAGCCCAGTTGCGCCTGCAAGTGGCTGACCAGCGGTGCCGACAGCGTTACCACAAACCCTTCCACATCCTCGGAAAAACGAAAGCCGTGCACGCAAAGCGGTGGCAGCACTTGTAGGCTCGACTCATTGAGCGTGGTGCGCTGGCCTTCGATTTCCAGTTGTGCCTGGCCTTTGTGCACATACAGCAACTGGCACAGGTCCGCGTGCCGGTGGGGCTGGATTTCCCACTGGTATTCCCGACTGCGCCGGGAAATGGTTTCGCAGTGCAACAAATCGGGAGTCGGCCACTGCTGGCTTTCCCCGTAAAGCTTGAAGACCGGAATCGCGGTTTTGGTCATGGTTTCAATCCGATACTCAGGATAGTGGTTCGGTAATCGCCCCGATTGGCGAAAAGCACAGGTTTTGACGCAGTTTTCACCTTCTTATGAGCCTCACTCAAGTGAAAAATGTCAGCCACAAGAGCAATGACAACTCTTTCACTCCATACGTTCGCGTGAAGCTTGAAGGTCATAAAAATAATGAAAACCCTGAAAACCCAAGTCGCCATTATCGGTGCCGGTCCTTCCGGATTGCTGCTCGGCCAACTGCTGCACAATGCTGGCATCCAGACCCTCGTTCTAGAGCGTCAGAGCGCCGATTACGTACAAGGCCGTATCCGCGCCGGTGTGTTGGAACAGGGCATGGTCGACCTGCTGCGCGAAGCCGGCGTCAGCCAACGCATGGACGCCGAAGGTTTGGTGCACGACGGGTTTGATATTGCCCTCAATGGCCAACTCACTTCCATCGACCTCAAGGCCTTGACCGGCGGCCAGTCGGTGATGATCTACGGCCAGACCGAGGTCACCCGCGACCTGATGGCCGCCCGCGCAGCCGCCGGTGCCATCACCCTGTACGAAGCCTCCGATGTTCAACCCCATGACCTGAAAAGTGAACAGCCCTGGCTGACCTTTGAGCACGAAGGCCAAGCCTACCGCCTGGAGTGCGACTACATTGCCGGCTGCGACGGTTTCCATGGTGTGGCCCGCCAGTCGATACCGGCGCAAGCGCTGAAGGTGTTCGAACGCGTCTACCCCTTCGGCTGGCTGGGCGTGCTGGCCGACACGCCGCCGGTACATGCCGAACTGGTGTACGCCAAACATGCGCGGGGTTTTGCGCTGTGCAGCATGCGGTCGCCGACCCGCAGCCGTTACTACCTGCAAGTGCCGGTCGAAGAGAAGCTGGAAGACTGGGCGGATGAACGTTTCTGGGATGAACTCAAGAGCCGCCTGCCCGGCTCATTGGCCGAACAATTGGTGACCGGCCCGTCGATCGAGAAAAGCATCGCGCCGCTGCGCAGCTTTGTGGTGGAACCCATGCAGTACGGGCGCCTGTTCCTGCTCGGCGATGCCGCGCACATTGTGCCGCCCACCGGTGCCAAGGGCTTGAACCTGGCGGCCAGTGATGTGAGCACCTTGTTTCGCATCTTGCTCAAGGTGTACCACGAAGGGCGCCTGGACTTGCTGGAAAAATACTCGGCAATCTGTCTGCGCCGAGTGTGGAAAGCCGAGCGGTTTTCCTGGTGGATGACCTCGATGCTGCATCAGTTTCCCCAGGCGGACGCCTTCAGCCAGCGCATTGCCGAGAGCGAGCTGGACTATTTCATCCACTCCCAGGCCGGGCGCAAAACCATCGCAGAAAATTACGTCGGCCTTCCTTACGAGCCTATCGAATAGCCTGCTATCGTATCGAGCATTCCCACCGGTGACCGTTGCCTGTGGGCCCTGCTCGAAGGTTCTGCCGTGACTCACCTCAATCAGCCCGCTCCAACCGTTCCCGCCGTGCGCAGTATCCTGGTCGCGCTGATGATGGCGATCTTCCTGGGTGCCCTGGACCAGACCATTGTCGCCGTGTCCATGCCGGCCATTTCCGCACAGTTCCATGACGTCAACCTGCTGGCCTGGGTGATCTCCGGCTACATGGTGGCGATGACCGTGGCGGTGCCGATCTACGGCAAGCTCGGTGACCTGTATGGGCGCCGGCCCATGATGCTCATTGGCATGGGCCTGTTCACCCTGGCGTCGTTGTTTTGCGGCCTGGCGCAAAGCATGGAGCAACTGGTGCTGGCTCGGGTTCTGCAGGGTATCGGCGCTGGCGGGATGGTCTCGGTGAGCCAGGCGATCATTGGCGACATTATTCCTCCCCGCGAACGGGGACGTTATCAGGGGTATTTCAGCAGCATGTACGCGGTGGCCAGCGTGGCCGGGCCGGTGCTGGGCGGTTATATGACCGAGTACCTGTCGTGGCGCTGGGTGTTTTTGATCAACCTGCCACTGGGCGTCGGCGCCTGGTACGTGGCCCATCGCACCCTGGTGGGGCTGCCGGTGCCGCAGCGCAAGCCGATCATCGATTACCTCGGCACGGTGCTGATGATCGTCGGCCTCACCGCCTTGTTGCTGGGCATCACCGAAATCGGCCAGGGCCATTCGTGGCGTGACGATCAAGTGCTGGGGTTGCTGGCATGCGCACTGCTGGCGTTAAGCGTGTTTGTGTGGCACGAACGCCGCGCACGGGAACCGCTGTTGCCGATGCACTTGTTTGCCAACCGCAGTGCGGTGTTGTGCTGGTGCACGATTTTCATCACCAGCTTCCAGGCGATTTCCCTGACGGTGCTGATGCCCCTGCGCTACCAGACCGTAACCGGCGCCGGTGCCGACAGCGCGGCCCTGCACTTGCTGCCCTTGGCGATGGGCTTGCCGATGGGCGCGTATTTTGCCGGGCGCATGACCTCGGTGACGGGCCGCTATAAACCGATGATCCTCAGCGGCGCAGTGTTGAGCCCGCTGGCGATTCTCGGCATGGCCTACAGCGCGCCCCAGGCGGTGGCGCTCACCAGCGTCTTCATGTTGTTGTGCGGTATCGCCGCGGGCATGCAGTTCCCGACCTCGTTGGTGGGGACGCAGAACTCGGTGGAGCAGCGGGATATCGGTGTGGCCACCAGCACCACCAACCTGTTTCGCTCCCTGGGCGGGGCAGTGGGGGTGGCCTGCATGTCGGCGTTGCTGCTGGCGCTGTTACACGATTCCAGTTTCGCCCATCTGGCAAGCGGCGCACTGGTGGCCGAAGGCAGTTCCGGCAACGTGCTGCTCGACGGCCTCAACGCCGCACCCGGCCCGGCGCAAGATGCGTTGCGCGGCGAGCTGGCGGTGACGTTCCGGCATTTGCTGATGGTGAGTGCGGCGGTGTCGCTGCTGGGGTTGGCCGCTGCGATAGCGATGCCGAATCGGGTACTGCGCGGCCGTGAAGACAAAGTTAGATAAGCGGACGCGGAGCGTCCCAGGCGGCGTTCCCACGCAGAGCGTGGGAATGATCAGGATCAGGGGCTGTAATACCCCACCGCAACCATGAAATGCCCGCTCTTGCGCACATAGGCATGCTTGTTCTCGACCTTGCCGGTCACCGGGTTTTTCCAGCGGTATTTGTATTCGCCCTGGTCCTGTTCAGCCATCATCTGGAGGATCGGCACACCCACCGGTTTGCCATCCGGGTCCTTGATCTTGGCAAAATCGGTGTTGATCAGGCGCAGGTTGGTGCCATGGGCGACGTAGCGCCGCGTGTTCAGGTCCACCACGAATACGTAGAGATCATCTTGCAGGAAGCCGCCTTGCAAGGAGTTGATCGCCTTGAGCGTGCCGGCTTCATCCTTGACCAACGCCTCCACCGCCTTGTTGCGCAGCGCCCGTGCCTGTTCCGGTGTGGCGCGCGGCAAGTAATAACCGACCGCCAGGATGCGTTCGCCCACGCGCTGATAAAACACGTGTTTATGTTCGACCTTGCCGTCATTCCAGTTCTGCCAGCGGTAGTCAGCCTGCTGGATACCCTGGTTTTCGGGCACCTTGAGCGCGTCCTTGAAGGATTGGCGCAAATCCGGTCCGAGTACCTCGGACACATCGCGACCTATGAGCGCGGAGGAGGGCCCGCCACTGGCCAGCAGTACGCCTTTTGTATCGACCACAAACACATAACGGTCCTGGTCGATGAACTCGCCCTGACGGCTGAAGGCGGCGAACGCCTTGTCACCTTGCTTGTGGTAGTACGCCAAGGCCTTTTCCAGCAGGGCCTTGGCGGCTTGGGCATCCGCTTCCTGTGCCGTGGCGGCATGCACCTGGCTGCAACACAACAGCAGCAGCCAAGTGAATCGGAGCAGTCTCTTCATTTACCCGTCCCTCGTTCTTGTTGGTGTGCCAAGAGCGTAGACGGTTGGCGGCGAATCAGAAGGGTTTGGTCGGCAGGTATTTGCCGTCCAGGGTGATGACCGCACGGGAGCCGCCGTCCGGGTCTTCAACTTTCTTGATGTCCAGTTTGAAGTTGATGGCGCTGATGATGCCGTCGCCGAATTGCTCATGCACCAGGGCCTTCAAGGTAGAGCCGTAGACTTGCAGCATTTCATAGAAACGGTACATGGTTGGGTCGGTCGGCACACCGCTCGGGAAGCTGCCGCGCAGTGGGACGCTTTGCAGCAGGCGGCTGGCGTCCTCGTCAAGGCCGAGTTTGCCGCACACGATGTCGGCCGCTTCCTTGGGCAGCGGGTGCTGGCCGAGCAGGGCTGCGGTGACGAATGCCAGGCTCAGCCCGGTGCCGTCGGTGAGGTCCTGCCACGACAGGTTTTTGCGTGCCTTGAGGTCGATAACGGTGTCGGCCAGGGCCAGGCGTGGGGTTTGAGCGAATTGGGATTGCAACATGGTGACGTCCTCTTGGGTTGATTAGGGTTCAGGCGGCGTGGGCGCGGGTGCTGGGGTGGTCGAGCAGGGAGACGAAGCGCCCGGTGTGCCCGTCCAAAGCGTCAATGCCGCCGGTTTCGATGTCGTACACCCAGCCATGCAGGTTCATCCGGCCTTGTTCCAGCGCCAGGGCGACCGAAGGGTGAGTCTTGAGGTTGGCCAGTTGGGCGACCACGTTTTCGCGCACCAATGAATCCAGGCGTGCAGCGTCCGAGGCATGCGTACGGGCGGCATTGATCACCTTGGCCGACTCGGCATGGCGCAACCAGTTGGCCACGGCGGGCAGGTGGTCCAGGCATTTGCAGGTAGAAATTGCAGTCATCGCGCCGCAGTCCGAGTGCCCGCAAATCACGATGTCGCTGACGCCCAGCACCGCTACGGCATATTCGACTGTGGCCGACACACCTCCCGGCTCCGGGCCGTAGGACGGCACTATGTTGCCGGCGTTACGGATGACGAACAGGTCGCCGGGTTCCTGCTGGGTCAACAGCTCGGGGACTACGCGGCTGTCAGAGCAGGACACGAACAAGGTGCCGGGGCTTTGCGTGGTCGCCAGGTGTTTGAACAAGTCACTGCGAGGGGTAAAGGCTTCACGTTGGAATTTGCGAAAGCCGTCGATGAGATGCTGCATGGTGGTTCTCCTTGCGTCGCTGATGGGGGCAAGGATGGGAGTTTTTGGCTATAGGGTCCAAGACCGGTTTATTATGCTTTCTATAAGTCATGCCTATAGTTGGAGCGCTGCCCATGCTGTTGCGTCATATCCGTTACTTGCTGGCCGTTGCCGAGCACCGCAACTTCACGCGGGCTGCAGAGGCGCTGCACGTGTCGCAGCCGACCTTGTCGCAACAGATCAAGCAACTGGAAGAAAGCCTGGGCGCGCCACTGCTGGACCGCTCCGGGCGCAGTGTCAGCCTGACCGACGCGGGGCAGGCCTATGTGCGTTATGCGCGGCTGGCCTTGCAGGATCTACAAGCCGGCACCCGCGCCATACATGACGTGCAGGACCTGCGCCGAGGGCATTTGCGCCTGGCCATGACGCCGACTTTCACCGCCTACCTGATCGGGCCATTGCTGGCGCGTTTCAACCAGCTGTATCCGGGCATCACCCTGAGCATCGAGGAACTGACCCAAGACCGTATCGAAGCCGCGCTGGGCGAGGACCTGCTGGATATCGGCATCGGCTTTACCGGCGAGCATGGGCTGGAGATCGACTGTGAGGCGCTGTTTGTCGAAGAGCTGAGCCTGGTCGTCAGTGCCAGTCACCCCGAACGCACACAACCGGCCTGGCTCGAACAGCCTCTGGTGCTACTGAACACAGGCTTCGCCACCCGCCGCTACATCGACGACTACTGCCACCAGCAAGGGGTTAAACCGCAGATTGCCATGGAGGCCAATTCCATCAGCGCGATTATCGAAATCGTGCGCAGCACGCCCCTGGCAACCATCCTGCCTCGCGCACTGGCCGAGGCCCAGGCAGGCCTGCATGCCGTGGCGATTGCCCCACCGTTGCCGCAGCGCACCGCGGCACTGCTGAGCCGCAAGGGCGCGTATCGCAGCGCTGCGTGTGCGGCGTTTGTAGCGTTGATCAAGGCGTAGGGCCGGGCTGACGCCCCAGGATCCAAATGTGGGAGCTGGCTTGCCTGCGATGACGGCCGGACAATCAACACCGATCTACCTGACACCCCGCATTCAAGGCGCAGCCAACCACTGCCCCACAATCTCCGCATACGCCCCCGTCGCTACACTTAAATGCAACCACTGATCTACGTAACTCTTCCAGGCCACATCATCGCGCGGCAACAAAAACGCTTTTTCACTGTACTGCATCGGTTGCTCCGGGTTGACCGCGCACAACCCAGGCTTGAGCTTCTGCTGATAACGCGCCTCGCTGGCGTCGGTAATCATCACATCGGCTTTGCCCGCCAGCAGCTCATCAAAAATCGTCACGTTGTCATGCAGGCGAATCTGCGTCTGGCCCAAGTGCGCACGGGCAAACACTTCGTTGGTGCCGCCCGCTGGTTCGATCACTCGCACCTGGGGCTGGTTGATCTGCTCCACCGTCTGGTAACGCTGCACGTCGGCGCAGCGTACCAGCGGGATCTTGCCGTCGACTCCGAGTGATTGGCTGAAGAAGGCTTTTTTCTGACGTTCCAACGACACGGAAATACCGCCCACCGCGATGTCGCAGCGTTGGGCCAGAAAGTCCGGCATCAGGGTTTTCCAGGTGGTAGGCACCCAGGTGATTTTGGCGTTCAGGCTCTTGGCGAGAGACTCGGCCATGGCAATGTCGATGCCTTCATAGCCGCCGTCGCTGCGCAGCGAGGTGTAAGGCTTGTAGTCGCCGGTGGTACACACGGTGAGGGTGCCGCGCGCAATCACGTCGTCAAGGCGAGATGCAGCGGTGTCGGCCTGGGCGACAGTGGCCAGGCTTGCCAGTACACAGAGGGCCAGAGGCGCTTTCATGGGGTCGAATCCTTGGGGCACGGTCGGGGGCTCATTATTTCCAGCACAGGGCAGGGTGGCAAGGCGCGGTGAATGTTTAGCCAAACTGCAACCAAACTCCGTCAAGCCTGAATTTACCCGCGTATCCCCGCGTGTGACGCTCAAGTCTTTCTATCACTGTGAAGCGCGCATGCACGCTTGCCCCGACATTCACACCGCGACATTGCCGTCTGCGCTTGCGTTCTGGGCTCTGTTCCATTGCCGACACGCGCGCCCGCCAGATACCTCTCTCCTACGTTGATCTACCCCATGGATGACGCGCACCTGTGCGCATCTGCCCGGCGGCGCCTGCGCGCTTGCCTGACGCAAACGTATGAGAATTCCCATGAGTGTTTTTGCCCGCCTGCATGAAGCCCAGACCTTCCTTGAACAGAACCCCGACATTGAGATGTTCGAGCTGTTTATCCTCGATAACAACGGCGTACCGCGCGGCAAGCTGCTGCACCGCGACGAACTGCTGGCGGTGTACGAAAGTGGCCGGCCTCTGCCCAGCACCATCCTCGGCCTGACTATCAATGGCGATGACGTAGAAAACTCCGGGCTGGTTTGGGAGGTGGGGGATATCGACTGCCGCGCCTATCCGATCAGCGGCAGCTTGCAGCGCATGCCATGGCGCTTGATCCCCACCGCGGCGGTGCAAGTCAGCATGCACCCCACCGAAGGCCTGCCCGCCACCGTGGCCGACCCCAGGCACCTGCTGGCCAATGTTATCGAGGCGCTCAAGGCCGACGGTTATTACCCGGTGATGGCGGCGGAGCTGGAGTTCTATCTGCTCGACCAGAAGCCCGACAGCAACGGCCGCCCACAACCGGCGCGGGATGTGGATGGCAAGCGTCCGCGCTCGACCCAGGTGTACGGCCTGCGCGAGCTGGAGCAGATCGAGCCGTTTCTTGCCGACCTCTACAGCGCCTGCAAACTGCAAGGGATTCCGGCGCGCACGGCCATCTCCGAGTACGCGCCAGGCCAAGTGGAAATCACCCTCGAACACCGCACCGACGCGCTGCAGGCGATGGACGAAGCCGTGCGCTACAAACGCTTGGTCAAGGGCGTGGCGCACAAACATGGAATGACCGCCTGTTTCATGGCCAAGCCGTTTGACGACCTGGCCGGTACAGGCATGCACATGCACGTTAGCCTGGCCGATGCCCAGGGCAATAACCTGTTTGCCAGTGAAGCGGCCGACGGCACGCCACTGCTGCGCCAGGCCGTGGGCGGCATGCTCAGCACCTTGCTCGATTCACTGTTGATGTTCTGCCCCAACGCCAACTCTTATCGACGCTTCCAAACCAACAGCTATGCGCCGCTCGCTGCCACCTGGGGCGTGGACAACCGCACCGTCAGCCTGCGAGTGCCCGGTGGCCCGGCTCAATCCCGGCATATCGAACACCGCATCTGCGGGGCCGACGCCAACCCCTACCTGGCGGCCGCTGCGATCCTGGCCGGCATTCATCGAGGCATCCGCGAACAGCTCGACCCTGGCGCCCCGGTGCAAGGCAACGGCTACGCCCAGGCCAAGGAACTGTTGCCCACCGACTGGCTGACCACCTTGCGCGCGCTGGAAACCTCCCGCTGGGCACCGGATGCGTTCGGGCGCCAATTCCTCGGCGTTTACCTGGCGGTCAAACGTGCCGAATACCGCCAGTTCATGGGCGAGGTAGGGGAGCAGGATTGGCGCTGGTACTTGCATCAAGCGTGACCGGTTTTAGTGGGGGGCTTTCGACCTTTTTTTCACGTTGCGGCGGTTAAGCTGCGAATCAAGGTCGTTTACTACCGTTTCATTCACATGAGCCCGCGATGTCGCCACAACCTCCATCCTCCATCGAGACCGAATTCACCGAGCGCTATGACCGTGAGCATGCCAGGGGCTGTGGCGACCCGCGTCCGCCCAGGCTGTTGCAGCGCCTGTCGGCGTGGCGCGATGCGCGGTTGGTACGCCAAGCCCTGAAGGTGGCGGGGGAGCCAGGGCTTATCCTCGACCTGGCGTGCGGTTCCGGGCGCTTCTGGCCGGTGCTGGCCGAACACGTCAACCGCGTGATACTGGCCTCGGACAACTCCCAGGCGATGCTCGATCACGCGCGCACTCATCACCCGGGCGGGTTGCTCAAGCGTGTCAAAACATTCCAGGGCTCGGCGTTTTCCATTGGCCTTTCAGCGAATGCGGTGGACTGCATTTTTTGCCTGGATTTGTTTCGCCATGTGCCCGACAGTGATGCGCGACTCATGTTATTGCACGAGTTTCACCGCGTCAGCCGCGACACGGTGATTGTTGCCGTGAACGTGGGCACGCCCGTAGAGAGCGAGTTTCGGCAAGCCGGCTTCAAAATCCTCAATTACCAAGAGTTCCTGCCGGGCTCGCGGCGATGGTGCGTCTACGTTTTGCGTAAGAGAGGATAACGCCCCTTTGTCGGACTATTCTTCATCTCCTGTCGGAGTTTTCATGATGGCGTGTGCACTGCGGATGCTCGCAAGCCCCTTTCGCGATATATACTGCGCGCCATTCTTCAAGGGAGAGCCGTGTGGCCATCGATATTCACTGGATCTGCGACAACGATAGCCTCGGCCAGCATTGCGCCGAATGGCAGCAGTTGCCATTCGTCGCCCTCGACACCGAATTCATGCGGGTCGACACCTTTTACCCTATTGCCGGGCTGATCCAGATCGGTGATGGCGTGCGCGCTTACCTGATCGACCCCCTGACCATCGACAATTGGCAACCCTTGGCCGCCTTGCTGGAGAACCCAGCGGTGATCAAGGTGGTGCACGCCTGCAGTGAAGACCTGGAAGTGCTGTCGCGCCTGACCGGCAGCTTGCCGGTGCCCTTGTTCGACACCCAATTGGCAGCGGCCTACCTCAACCTCGGTTTTTCCATGGGCTACTCGCGCCTGGTGCAGGCGGTGTTGGATATCGAGTTGCCCAAGGGTGAAACCCGCTCCGACTGGCTGCAGCGGCCATTGTCGGAGACGCAGATCAGCTACGCCGCCGAAGACGCGGTGCACTTGGCCGAGGTTTACACCCGTCTGCGCCCGCAACTGTCGGATGACAAATACGCCTGGGTACTGGAAGACGGCGCCGAATTGGTGGCCAACCTGCGCCGCGAGATCGACCCCTACGAGGTGTACCGCGACGCCAAGCTGGCGTGGAAATTGTCCCGTGCCCAACTCGCGGTGTTGCGTGAACTGTGCGCCTGGCGCGAGCAGCAGGCCCGTGCTCGCGACTTGCCGCGCAACCGTATTATTCGCGAACACTCGTTGTGGCCCCTGGCCAAATCCCAGCCGGATAACCTCGCCGCCCTGGGCAAGATCGAAGACATGCACCCGCGCACCGTGCGCCAGGACGGCCAGTTTTTGCTGGACCTGATCAAACGCACCGGTAGCGTGCCCATGGACCAATGGCCGCCTGCCGTGGCTGAGCCGTTACCCGTGGACGCTGCCGCGTTGATCAAGCAACTGCGGGCTTTGGGCCAAACCTTCGCCGAGCGCCTGGACATGGCGCCGGAACTGATGCTGCGCAAGAAAACCCTCGAAGCCCTGGTTAAAAGTGGCTACCCCGATGGGCCTTACCAATTGCCAGACTCGCTGCGTGGCTGGCGCCGCGAGTTGATGGGCCAGGCGTTGCTCGACAGCCTGGCCAATGCCGGAGAACAGCCTTGAAACGTATTTGCTCCATCTACCGCAGCAAGAAAAAAGACGGCATGTACCTCTATGTGCTCAAAAGCGATGCCCTGGAGCGCGTACCCGAGCCGTTGATGGAAGCCTTCGGCAAGGCGCATCACGCCTTTGACATGGTGCTGACGCCTGAGCGCAAGCTGTCGCGCGAAGACATCACCGTGGTGCTGGAAAACCTCGACAAGCAGGGCTACCACCTACAAATGCCGCCAGCTGAGGACGAGTACATCGAGCACTTGCCCGAAGAGCTGCTGCGCCGCAACGACCCGATGTGATCGACCCGTGCCCGGCTCAGGGCACAGTTTCAATGGAATCGTATTAGAGGACGGTGGCCGTAAGGATGCGGGCGGCCGTCTGCACTGTTTTTTCAAAGGTTTGAACCATGCGTGTTCTGATTGCTGAACAGGATCATCCGCTCTACGCCCAATTGCTCAGGGACGCCGCCCCAGACCTCGAAGTGCTGACCAGCGGCGATTCGGCCGAACTCTCGCGCCTGGCCGCCGACTGTCCGGTGTGGCTGGGCCAGCCCGATCTGTTGGCGACCCTGCTGCGCCAGGGCCATCATCCGCAATGGCTGCAATCGACGTGGGCGGGCATCACGCCACTGCTGGCCGACGGCTTGCCACGCGACTATCGGCTGACCCGCGCGGTAGGCATTTTTGGCCAGGTCATGGCCGAGTTTGTCCTCACCTACATGCTGGGCCACGAGCGCGAAGTGCTGGCGCGGTTGGTCAGCCAGGTGGAGCGCAAATGGGATAACCGCATGGGTCAGAGCCTGGCGGGGCGTAAGGCGCTGATCGTCGGCACCGGTGACATTGGCCAGAGCGTGGCCGAGTTTCTGCTGCCGTTCGGCGTGCAGTTATATGGCATCGCCAGCCAGGCCCGCGAGCAGGCACCGTTTATCGAAGTGGCGGGGCTCGACCAGTTGGGCCGGCTGGTGGGGGAGGTGGATTACGTGATCAACCTGCTGCCCAACACGCCTGATACCCATGACCTGTACGACGCGGCGCTGTTCAAGCAATTCAAACCCACCGGTTTGTTTATCAACGTCGGACGCGGCGTGGCGGTGGTGGACGCCGACCTGGTCGAGGCGCTCAAAGAAGGGCACCTGGCCGGCGCGGTGATCGACGTGTGCCGCCAGGAGCCCTTGCCGCAACGCCATCCGTTCTGGACGGCGTGGGGTTTGCTGTTGACCGGGCACAGCTCGGCCCCGACCTCGCCGCCGATGATGGTGGCGTTGTTTGTGCAGAACCTGCGGGCGTATCAGGCCAAGCAAGCGCTGCGCGGGGAAGTGGATTTCGAGCGCGGTTACTGACAAAACGCGGAAAAAAATGTGGGAGCGGGCTTGCTCGCGAATGCAGGGGATCAGTCAACACATTGGGTGGCTGCCACACCGCATTCGCGAGCAAGCCCGCTCCCACATTGAGTGTATGCAAGTCTTAGAGACTGAAGTCACCCTCGGACACCAGCTCGCTCAACGGCTTGCGCGGGCTCGGCATTTCGCGCCCTTGCAGGTACTCCGGCAAACTCGACTTGTCGCCCAGCTTGCCCACCGCCACGGCCGCATGCAGCGCATAACCCTGGGGAATCTTCAGCTCCTTGCGGGTCAGTTCCTGATCGAAGCCGGCCATGCCGTGGGTGTGCCAGCCACTGAGGCTGGCTTGCAGCGCCAGGTGGCCCCAGGCCGAGCCGGTGTCGAAGGTGTGCCACAGCGCCGGGGTTTCTTCTGTGGCGCCGGGGGCGATGAAGTCGGTTTTCGACGCGATAATGACCAGAGCCGACGCATGTTGCGCCCAATTGCGGTTGAATTCATTTAGCAGGCCCAGGAAACGCTCCCAATCCGGCGTGTCACGGCGCGCATACAGAAACCGCCACGGCTGCGAGTTGTAGGCCGAAGGTGCCCAGCGTGCCGCTTCGAAGAAACTCAGCAGCGTCTCCTGCGGGATGCTCTCGCCGGTAAAGGCGCGGGGCGACCAGCGCTCGGTAAATTGGGTGTGGATCGGATAATCGGCAACGCGGGGGTTATTGCTCATGGACAGACCCTGATGAAAAAACCGGGATTCAAAACTACTGCGCGCATCCAGGCCTGACAAGTCTTGCAACACCGTCAGTCGTAAGCGCTTGGCCCCAACGGGCTTGGGCACTAGACTGGCGGCCTTTTCACCTTCCGATACTGATGCAGAGCCATGGCCGCCAAAGTCGAACCTTTCTGGATACGCAAAACCCTTGAGCACCTCGACCAAGAGGAGTGGGAGTCCTTGTGCGACGGCTGTGGCCTGTGCTGCCTGCAAAAGCTCGAGGATGAGGACGACAACAGCGTCTATTACACGCGTATCGCCTGCAAACTGCTCGACCTGAAAACCTGCCAGTGCACCGATTACCCCAACCGCCGTGCCTCGGTGCCTGATTGCATCCAGCTCACGCCGGGCCAGGCCGATCAGTTCAAATGGTTGCCGCCGACCTGCGGTTACCGCCTGGTCAGCGAGCGCAAGGACTTGCCGCTGTGGCATCACCTGGTCTGCGGCGACCGTGACGCGGTGCACCACGAACGCATTTCCCAGTCCGGGCGCATGCTCAGCGAAGGCAGCGTGCCCGAGGACGACTGGGAGGATTACCTGATTTTCCGCGCGGGTTGAACGAGGAGTGTGTATGAAGGTGGCCGCCAAGTGGGCAGCGGGCCTGGTCGTGCTGGCGCTGAGCGGGCCGGGCTGGTGCGCGAAGAAAGTCGACCTGGATTACCACGTCAAGCTGTTGCCCCAAAGCCAGCAGGCCGAGGTGCGCGTCAGCCTGTCCCAAGGCGCGGCGGTGCGCAGCCTGAACTTCGACCTGGGCCGCGACGGTGACTACAGCGACTTCAAGGCCGATGGCCAGTGGCAAATCACGGGCAACCGTGGCCTGTGGCAACCCAGTGCCGACAAGGCCAGCCTGACCTACCGCGTGCGCCTGGCCCATGCGCGCAAGCCCGGCGTGTATGACACACGCATCACGCCCGGCTGGGCGTTACTGCGCGGCGAAGACCTGGTGCCGGCCGCCCGTCTCGACCAGCAAGACGGCGTCGAACTGGTCTCACGCCTGATGTTTGAACTGCCGACGGGTTGGAAGAGCGTCGAAACCGCCTGGCCGCGCATCGGCCAGAACAAATTCCGCATCGACAACGTGTCCCGCCTGTTCGACCGCCCCACCGGCTGGATGCTGGCGGGCAACCTCGGCAGCCGCCGCCTGCGCCTGGGTGATACCGACGTCACCGTGGCCTCGCCCAAGGGCCAGGGGATGCGCCGCATGGACGTGCTGACGTTACTGACGTTTGTCTGGCCCCAGGTGGAGGCCGCGTTCCTGCGCCATCCTGGCAAACTGTTGATTGTCGGTGCCAGTGACCCGATGCGGCGGGGCGCTTATTCGTTACGCGATTCGATCTACCTCAACAGCCGCACGCCGCTGGTTGGCGAAAATGGCAGCAGCCCGTTGCTGCGCGAAGTGGTGCAGGCCATCGGGCGCTTTAATGACCACGACAGCAGTGACTGGATCAGCGAGGGCTTGGGCGAGTACTACGCAATCGAGTTGATGCGGCGTGCCGGCGGTATTACCGATGAGCGCTATGCGGCGATCCAGGCACGGCTGACCAAAGAAGGCAAAGACGTCAGCACCCTCAAAGGCGAGCACGTCAACGGCGCGACGCTGGCGCGTTCGGTGGTGGTATTGCAGGAACTGGACCGTGAGATCCGCGTGAAGACCCACAACAAGCGCTCCCTGGACGATCTGGCGCAGGCAGTGATGCGGGTGAACAGCATCAACACCAAAGAGTTCGTGCAGTTGGCCGAGAGTGTGATGGGTGAGTCTTCGGTGGTACTGGACTCCAAATTACTGCGCTGAGCAACAAAACTGTGGGAGCAAGCCAGCTCCCACATTTTAGATCTTCACAGTCTTGAAGACAGGGATCAGGCTTTAGGTTTCACCGCCTTTTCAGCCGCCACTTCAGCCTTGGTCTTCAGGTTCTTCAACTCTTCCCCGGCGCGCTCGATTTTCGTGCGCACGCTGTTCATTTCCTGGCGGCCCTGTTCCAGTTTGTCCTTGAGCGAACTGTGCCCGGTAAAGCCACGGGCCAGTGCCACGCCACCAATCGCCACCTGGATCAAGCCGAAAATCCCACCACGGCGCAAGCCTTTACCCACCATCATTACCCCGCCGGCCACCGAGCCGATGCGCTCCCAGCCATGCACGTTCTGGGTGGGTTGAGGCTTCAACGGTGTGGCTTCGATGATAGGTCGCAAGGTTTTGCTGTCGCTCATGATCAGTCTCCAACAAGGGCAAGTGTTACTAGCTGACTGCGCGCATGTGCCGGATGTTCCCGTAATATCAGTACTTGGGGCCCGAACGGGTGTTGTTGCCCTTGGCCAGGCGGTCATAGAGCACCACGTTGACCGTGGCCGCCAGGTTCATGCAGCCGGTGGTGGGGATATACACCACGTCCTCGCACCAGTCGCGGATCTCTTTGTCCAGGGAGCCGTCTTCGGGGCCGAAGATATACAGCGCGCGGTCGGGGTGGGTGTATTCAGGCAACGGGCGGGCGCCGTCGACCAATTCCACGGCGACCGGGATGCAGCCTAAGGGCAGGATCTTTTTCAGATCGTCGATGCCGATCAGCGGGATATCGTGGTGCACCTTCTTGGTGTCGGTGATGAAATCCCTGGCGCGCTCGTAACGCACGCCGGTGTAGAACACCGAGGCCACGCCGTAACAGCCGGCGGCACGCATCACCGAGCCGACGTTTTCGGGGGATTTGGGGTTGTACAGACCGATGCAACTGTAGCGTTTATTGCCCACGGGGAAGGGTGCCTTGAGAAAAACGGCGATTATACGGCCTGGGGGGATGCAGTGCTTGGACGATCGTCATCGCGGGCAAGCCCGGCTCCCACCGGGAAATGCATTCCTACTGTGGGAGCTGGCTTGCCTGCGATGAGGCCGGAACAGGTAAAGAAAAGCTTCAGTCGTCCTTCTTCATCAACCCCGCCAACGCCGCAAACGGGTTGTGCGTCGCCTTGGCAATGCTCGGGCTGCTGGTGGAGCCTTCGCCGAAGTACTGCTGGTCGGTGTAGCGCGAGTGTTCGTTGTCGTGGCAGTACAGGCACAGCAACTCCCAGTTGGAACCGTCCTGGGGGTTGTCATCATGGTTGTGGTTGCGGTGGTGAACGGTCAGTTCACTCAAGCGCTTGCCGGCAAATTCACGGGCGCAGCGGCCACACACGTGGGGGTACATCTTCAAGGCTTTATCGCGGTAGCCCATTTCGCGGTCGCGCTGGGCATCGGCAAGGATGCGGTCCAGCTTGGCGGTGTGGGAGGGCGGGTTGTTCGAGCTCATCATGGCTCCTGGCTATTATTGGGTGGTTCACGGACAAGGTTGATTCTAGCTGCTCCCACAGGGGATTGGCGCGATTGAATCAACCGCGATCAGCCCTTGAGCTTCTCTGCAATCCAGATGGTATGCCGCGTACCCTTGTTGCCATGGGCAAATACTTGCACTTCTTCGGCCTTGAAGCCGGCCTTGCGCAGTTTGTCACTGAACAGCTTGTCGGCGCTGGCCGACCACACGGCCAGCACGCCCTTGGGGCGCAGGGCCTTGGCACACGCGGCCAGGCCACTGGCCGAGTACAACCAACTGTTAGCTTTTTGCGTGAGCCCTTCAGGGCCGTTGTCGACGTCGAGCATGATCGCGTCAAAGCCTTGGGGCTCGGCCTGCAGTACCTTGGCCACGTCTTCCTGGCGGACCACGGTGCGCGGGTCCAGCAGCGGGCGTCCGGATTTCTCCCCCAGCGGCCCCCGGTTCCACTCCACGACGCCGGGCACCAGTTCGGCCACCACCACTTCGGCGCTCTTGCCCAAATGCTTGAGCGCCGCGGCCAGGGTAAAGCCCATGCCCAGGCCGCCGATCAGCACCCGCGAACCCGGGCGCCCGGCCACTTTGCGGCAGGGAATCTCCGCCAGGGCATCTTCGGAGCCGTGCATGCGCGTGTTCATCAACTGGCCACCGTCACCGCCCTGGATCTTGATGACAAAGTCCTCGCCGTATTCGAACAGGCACAAGGCGCCGCCGTTGTCGGGGATTGGGGTGGTGTCCAGCAGAACGAAACGTTTCATGGAAATCTCATTGGGAAGGGCATTCTTGCGCGGTTGGGAGTATCCTTAGGGCATTCCGGTCAGGCCATGGAGCCATCGATGAAGTGCAGCATTCTAACGGTCATTGTGTTGAGCGCGCTCGCATTGGGTACCGCGCAGGCTCAGGAGTTACAAACCGTACCGGTCGCGCCCGCGCCAACCCCAGGCGCGCCGGGCACGCCAACGCCCACGTTGTACCCGCAAGTCACGCCGCCCGTTGCGCCCAAGACCCATAATGGCTCGCCACCGCTGGCGCCCATCGTGCTGCCGGCGCCGCCCAAGGACCAGACGGTCCCTGGCCTGCAGCAAAACGACAGCAAGCCGAAAACGCCGGGCGGTTAGACCAGACCGAGGGCCTTGAACACAAAGGCATATTCGAGGGCCACGTCACGTAAGCCCTGATAGCGCCCGCTCATGCCGCCATGGCCGGCACCCAGCTCGGTCTTGAGCAGCAGCAGGTTGTCGTCTGTCTTGGTATCCCGCAGCTTGGCCACCCACTTGGCGGCTTCCCAGTACTGCACGCGGCTGTCGTTATAGCCGGC
Source organism: Pseudomonas sp. CFSAN084952 (assembly GCF_009648855.1). Taxonomy (NCBI): domain Bacteria; kingdom Pseudomonadati; phylum Pseudomonadota; class Gammaproteobacteria; order Pseudomonadales; family Pseudomonadaceae; genus Pseudomonas; species Pseudomonas sp. CFSAN084952. Next base: position 895,102 of record NZ_CP045767.1, read on the forward strand.
GATCACCAGCGTGGCCGGGTAAGCCTGGGCACGGACGTTCTCGTAGGGCGCGTAGGCCTTGATGCGCGCATACACTTCGGGGTCCTCGGGGTTGCCCCACTCGTCGTACTCGGTGATGGTCAGCGGCAGTTCCGGATCGAGCATGGTATTGAGCACATCGACGAACGGCACTTCCGCAATCGCCGCCTGGAACAATTTCGGACGCTGGTTGAGCACCGCGCCGATCAGCAGGCCGCCGGCACTGCCGCCGCTGATCGCCAGTTGTGGGGAGGTGGTCAGGCCCTCGGCGATCAAATGTTCGGCGCAGGCGATAAAGTCGCTGAAGGTGTTCTGCTTGTGTTCCTGCTTGCCGCTGCGATACCAGGCCTCACCCAGCTCACCGCCGCCGCGCACATGGGCGATGGCAAACGCCACCCCGCGGTCCAGCAAGCTCAGGCGCGCATGGGAGAACCACGGGTCCAGGCTTGAGCCGTAGGCACCGTAGCCATACAGGTACAGCGGCGTCGGCTTGCCGAGCTGGTCACGCTTGACCACCAGGCTGATGGGTACCTGGGTGCCATCGGCAGAAGTGGCCCACAGGCGTTGGCTGATGTAATCGTCGGCGTTGAAAACGCCCAGCACCGGGGTTTCCTTGAGCACGACCTGCGCGCCTGTCGCCAGGTCGAGCTGGCGCACTTGGGCGGGACGGTTCAAGGCCTCATAGCGCAGGCGGATCTTGTCGCTGGGAAACTCGAGGCTGTTCTGTACGTAGAGGCTGTAGGCGGCGTCAGGCAATTGCACCCGATAGGCCGGCACGTTCTCGGGGTGTACTTCGATAACCGGCAGGCCACCAATGCGCAGGCTCAAGGTCATGGCGTTGGCGTTCAGGCTCACGCCGTCGAGCATGACCTCGTCGCTGTGGGGGATCAGGTTCTGCCAGTCGGCTTCGGTGGGCGGCGTGCCGGTGTCGGCGGCCACGTACAGCGCATGGTTGATGCCGTCGCGGTTGCTGCGGATAAACCAGGTCCACTGGCCATTGCGCTTGCCGTGGTCGACGTCGTATTCGTGGTCTTCGACCCGTGGCGCCAGGCAGGTGAAGGCCAGGTGCGGTTGCTCGGCGTCCAGCGCCCAGACTTCGCTGGTGGTCTTGCTGCCCAGGGCCAGCAACAGTTGGCGTTCGGAGCTTGAGCGGTAGCAATGCAGGAAGAAACGGCCGTCTGGCTCGTGGAACACTTCCTGCGCTGCGGTGCCGTCCAGGCGATAGCGATACAGTTTGTGCGGGCGATGGGTGTCGTCCAGCTCACCGAAAAACAGGGTCAGGCTGTCATTGGCCCAGGTCATGCTGCCATCGCAGTTTTCGAACGCCAGTTCGCTGACCTTGTCGGTCGCCAATTCCTTCACGAACAGGGTGTAAATCTCTTCGCCGCTGGTATCGAGGCTATAGGCCAGGCGTTGGTGATCGGGGCTGATGCTGAACGCGCCCAGGGAAAAAAAGCCGCCATTGGCCAAGACGTTCGGGTCCAGCAACAGTTCTTCGCTGCTGGCGTCCACCTGGTTGCTGTCATCGGCCGGGCGGCGGCAGCGGTAGTGGCGGGCGTACTCGTCACCGGCGGTGGTGCGGGTGTAATACAAATACGGGCCCCAAGGGGAGGGCAGGGACAGGTCGGTTTCCAGAATGCGGCCCTTGATCTCGTCGAACAGGGTCTCGCGCAACGCCTGCTGGTCGGCGAGTTGGGCTTCCTGCCAGGCGTTTTCGGCCTTGAGGTAGTCGAGTACCTCAGGGTTGTCGCGTTCTTGAAGCCAGGCGTACGGGTCTGGGCCTGGGGCCTTGCGGGCATTCGGTGCGGTGGAAATAGGCATGGATAATTCCCTATCTGGCAGACGGTGGCAGGCATTGCAGCCGCGACACGCAAAAGCCGTTATCATAGCCGCCTGTTTGCCAACCTTGCCATGGACACCATGACCGAGAACGACTATCTGACCGCTTGGGGCCTTTACGCCTTCGCCGCTTTGGGCTGCCTGTTGGTGTGGTGGCGCATGACCCGCTGGATCTGGCGCTGGCTGCGCGAGCCCCTGCAATTGCTGATGGCGGTGTTGCTGCTCAGCCCGACCATTGTCGACCCGGTCAAGACCCAGTTTGCGCCGGCCGTGGCCATTACTGCCCTGGACTTGGTGCTCAAGGTCGGCAACAACGCCTGGCGCGCCATTTCCGACCTGTTCATGTACACGATGATCGTGTTTGCCCTGTACATCGTGTTTGTGCTGATCCGCTGGCCCATCGAACGCGCCGCCAACGCTCGCCGTGAGCGCAAGGCGGCTGCGGATGCCGCCTTGGCCGCCGAACCGGAAGACGACGAACCGTTCCGTCGCCCGGCGCCTGCCGGTGGTATGCGGGTCGAACCGCGCCTTTAACGTTGTTTGCCCTGCAGCGAGAGCCCTGGCATGTGTGAATTATTGGGCATGAGTGCCAACGTCCCCACCGATATCGTGTTCAGCTTTACCGGGCTGATGCAGCGCGGTGGGCGCACTGGCCCGCATCGCGACGGTTGGGGCATTGCTTTCTATGAAGGCCGCGGCCTGCGTCTGTTCCAGGACCCGGCTGCCAGTAGCGAGTCGGAAGTCGCGTTGCTGGTGCAGCGTTACCCCATCAAGAGCGAAGTGGTGATCGGCCATATTCGCCAAGCGAATGTGGGCAAGGTCAGCCTGGCCAATACCCATCCGTTCGTGCGCGAGCTGTGGGGGCGTAACTGGTGTTTTGCCCACAACGGCCAACTGGCAGACTTCGATCCCCGCGCCACCTTCTACCGCCCGGTGGGCGATACCGACAGCGAAGCGGCGTTCTGCGACTTGCTCAACCGTGTGCGCGAAGCCTTCCCCGAGCCGGTGGACATCGAGCAGGTGCTGCCCGACCTGATCGCCGCCTGCGCCGAATACCGCAGCAAGGGGGTGTTCAACTGCCTGCTCAGCGACGGCGACTGGCTGTTCTGCTATTGCTCGACCAAGCTGGCACAGATCACCCGGCGGGCGCCTTTTGGTCCGGCGCGCTTGAAAGATGTCGACGTGATCGTCGATTTTCAGGCCGAAACCACCCCCAATGATGTGGTAACGGTGATCGCCACCGAGCCGTTGACCGACAACGAAAACTGGACCCGCTACGAACCGGGCCAATGGAGCCTGTGGCGACGCGGTGAATGTGTCAGCCAGGGCGTTACCAAGTAAGGAATCGAGCATGTTGCTTAGCTATCTGCGGTTGGTGCTGTTTGCCGTTGGCTTGTTGGTCGGCGTGCAGGTGCCGGGGTTTATCAATGACTACGCCAAGCGCGTCGAAGCCCACCTGATCGAGGCCCAGACCGGCTTGCGCGGTTTCGAGTCCACGGCGCAGCAGTTCTTCAACGGTGATATGCAAGCCTTGGTGGCGCATTACCGCGCCAGCGATGACCCGGTGTTCCAGAGCGACGCCAGCAGCCTGGGCGCCATGCTCGACCGCCAGCTCGAGCTGGACAAGCAATTCCAGGCCATGCAGGGTCCGTGGTACATCCGCGCCCTGCAAGTGGCGGTGGCTGCCGACCCGGATATCCGTTCGGAGACCTGGAATGGCTACAGCTACCAGATCTTGCTGACGCCCGAAGCCATGGGCTGGGGCCTGGGCGGGGCGATGCTGTTGTCGTTCGGCATCGAGTGCCTGTACCGCTTGATTGATTGGGTGGTGCTGGGTGGCCGGCGCCTGCGCCAGAGCCGGCCCATCGAAGAACGGGACCTCAAGGGCCTCTAACGACCCACTGATCGTTCCCACGCTCCGCGTGGGAATGCTTTTTCTGACGCTCCGCGTCGCGCGTGAGGGCGCAGAGCGCCCTGTGCTGCATTCCCACGCAGAGCGTGGGAACGATCAGTCGGGTTTATTCAGTTGCATGCGTTCTGCACCGACTTGCTCGGCATAGCGGGCAACGACTTTCTGGCACAACCCCACAATCTCCTCCACCAACTCCACCCCCACACGCCACGACACCACCACCTGCAAGTTCGGCAGACGCTGGGCCATGGGCAGCATGACCAATTCCCCTCGCTCCAGTTCTTCGCTCACCAGCACCGGCGGCAGTGCGCCGATGCCGAAGCCATCGCGCAGCAACCGGGTAATCGCCGACACCGAGTTCACGCAGTTCATGCGCGGTGCGGCCACGCCATTGGCCTGCATCAAACTCAATACGTCCTGATGCGGGTGGGAGTTTTTCGAGTAAGTGATGATGCGCTCCTGGGCCAGCTCGGCGAGGGAGGCGTAGTCACGGTTGTAAATCGACTGGCTGGCCACGATCCAGGCCATGGGGTGGCTGGCCAGTTCCAGGCTGCGCACGGTTTCCAGGCGCAGCAGGTCGGTTTGCAGGATCAGGTCGAGGAAACCTTTTTGCAGTTGATCGCTGAGGTTCAGCGCAGTGTCGGCGACCAGCTCGATTTCCACCAGTGGGTACAGCTTCATCAGCTCAGCAACCAGCGGGCTTAGCCAGGTGTGGATCACCGTGTCCATTGCGCCGATCCGAATGCGCCCAACCTTGCTGCTGGTGGTCTCCAGGGACTGCTTCAAGCCCTGCATGGTCACCATCATCTGCTCGGCATAGTCGAGCACTTTCAAACCTTCCGGGGTCAGGCTCACGCCACGCGAATCACGCAGGAAAAGTTTCACCCCCAGCTCGCTTTCCAGCACTGCGATGCGGCTGGAGATCGAGGCCTGGGTGGTGAACAGCTTCTCGGCCGTGAGCCGGAAGCTCTTGAGCTTGGCCACCCAGACGAAGGTTTCGAGGAACTTCAAATTCATGGGATCAACTTTTTCTTATGCATGGATCGGTTTTTATTAGTTGGACGTCGCACCGGGCAAGCGCCAAAAATCGAGCTATTCCACGATAAGCGTCGTTGGGGTGTCAGGACAAGTTGCGAGTTCTGCGTAAAAAATCCCACACTACAAGAAAACAAAGCCTACAGGAGCGACCCCCGTGAGCCGCCTGCTACTGAACTGCGACATCGGCGAAAGCTTTGGCAACTGGACCATGGGTCTGGACGCCGAAGTCATGCCGTTCATTGATTGCGCCAACGTGGCTTGCGGTTTCCATGCCGGCGACCCGAGCATCATGCGCAAGACCGTCAGCCTGGCGTTCAAGCACGGCGTGCAAGTGGGCGCTCATCCGGCCTACCAGGACCTGCAAGGCTTCGGCCGGCGCTCCATGAACTACACGCCACAGGAAATCCAGGACCTGTTGCACTACCAGATCGGTGCGCTGGACGGCATCTGCCGCGCCCAGGGCGGGCGCGTCAGCTATGTGAAACCCCACGGCGCGATGTACAACGACATGATGGCCAACCCCGCGCAGTTGCGTGCGGTGATCCAGGCCGTGGCCGCTTACGGCGACCTGCCGCTGATGCTGCTGGCCACCCGCGACAACCGCGCGGCCCAAGCCTTGGGCGACGAATACGGGGTGACCCTGTGGTTCGAAGCCTTCGCTGACCGTGCCTATGACAGTAACGGCCATCTGGTGTCTCGCCAACTGCCCGGCGCGGTGCATCACGACGCCGACACCATCGTGCAGCAGGCCCTGACCCTTTTCCGTGGCGAATCGCTGATTGCCAGCGACGGCAGCCCATTGGTGCTACAAGCCAATACCCTGTGTGTGCATGGCGACAACGCCAGTTCGGTCGCTGCCGTGCAGCGTATCCGCGAAGCGTTGAAAACAGCATGAACCCACGCATCGAAGTGGTGGCGATCGACTGCCTGATGGTGCGTCTGTTTGACGTGATCGCCGAAGCCAACATGCCGTGGATGCTCGCGGCTACCGAGCGCCTGCGCTATGGTTTTGGCCCGGCCTTGGTGGACCTGGTGCCGTCCTACACCACTTTGATGGTGCATTACGATCTCACGGCGCTGACCCCGGCCCAGGCCCGGGCGCTGATCGACCAGGCCCTCACCGATCTGCAACCCCAGGCGCAGGGCAGTGGCCAGTGCCATGTGCTGCCCGTGTGGTACGACCTGAGTGTCGGCCCGGAACTGAACTTGCTGTCCCAGCGCAGCGGGCTGGCCGTGGAGGAGGTGATCCGCCGTCACAGCGCCCACGAGTACCAAGTGTTCGCCCTCGGTTTTGCCCCAGGGTTTGCCTTTATGGGGCTGGTGGACGAGCTACTTGCCACGCCGCGCCTCAACACGCCGCGCAAACGCGTGGCTGCCGGCAGCGTCGGCATCGCCGAACGGCAAACCGCCGCGTACCCGGTGGTGTCCCCGGGCGGCTGGAACCTGATCGGCCGCACCCCGGCCAAACTGTTCGACCGGGAGCGCGACGGCTACAGCCTGATGCAACCCGGCGACACGGTGCGCTTCGCCTCGGTCAGCCACGCCGAATTCATCCACTTGGGTGGCGACGACACGCCGCTGGAGGCGCAGGCATGAGCCGCTTGATCATCGAGGCCAGCACGCCGCTGTGCCTGTTGCAGGACGCCGGTCGTTTTGGCGTACGCCACCTGGGCGTGACCCAGGGTGGCGCGCTGGATTGGGTGTCGATGTCCTGGGCCAACTGGCTGTTGGACAATGCCCTGGATGCGCCGGTGGTGGAGATCACCCTGGGGGGCTTTACCGTGCAGGCCGAGGATTATTGCCTGATGGCCTTGGCCGGTGCGGACCTGGGCGCCTATGTCGATGAGCGAGCGATAAGCCCCGGTCGCAGTTTTATCCTGCAAAAGGGCCAGCGACTGCGCTTCACCCAGCCGTTCAATGGGGCACGCGCTTATCTGGCCGCGCCCGGTGGCTTTGATGCTCAGGCGGTACTTGGCAGTTGTGCCACGGTCGTGCGCGAAGCGTTGGGCGGGGTGGACGGTTTCGGCAAGGCCTTGGCCGAAGGCGGGCGTTTGGCGTATTCCGGTACGGGCGGTGCAATGAAGGTGCTGGCCAACCCGGATGTGCAATCCGCTGCATCACTGGACGTGATCATCGGCGCGCAGATAGGCCAGTTCAGCGGGCAGAGCCTGTTCGATGCTTTCAACACCGAATGGGCTCTGGACAGCCGTGCAGACCGCATGGGCATGCGCTTGCTCGGCACGCCGTTGCAGTATCAGGGGCCGTCGTTGATTTCCGAAGGGATTCCATTGGGCGCGATTCAGGTGCCGCCGGATGGGCAACCGATTGTGTTGCTCAATGACCGGCAGACGATCGGCGGTTACCCGCGGTTGGGCGCGTTGACACCTTTATCCTTGGCGCGGCTGGCGCAGTGTCTGCCGGGGGAGAAGGTGCGGTTGGCACCGGTGGTGCAGGAGGCTGCGCATCGGCAGCACATCAAGTTTTTGCAGCAGTTTGCCGATCGCTAAAAAGCATCGCAGGCAAGCCAGCTCCCACGGAGGAATGCATTCCAACGTTGAAATGCAGTCAACATGTGGGAGCTGGCGTGCCTGCGATGAGGCCGGTCAAAACACCGCCTATTTCGAGAGAAAGCGCATACCTTCTTCCAACCCGCGCAGCGTCAGCGGGTACATCTGATCCTCCACCAACTCGCGAACAATCCCCGTCGACGCTGTATAGCCCCAAGTGTCTTTTGGGTAGGGGTTAATCCAGATCAGCTTCTTGTACTTGGCCATGAAGCGCTGCATCCACACATACCCCGGCTCCTCGTTCCAATGCTCGACGCTGCCGCCGGCCTGAGTGATTTCATAGGGCGCCATGGCCGCATCGCCGATAAAGATCACTTTGTAGTCGGCGCCGTATTTGTGCAGCAGATCCTGGGTGGACGTGCGCTCCGAGGTGCGACGCTGGTTGTTCTTCCACACCGACTCGTACACAAAGTTATGGAAATAGAAGTACTCCAGGTGCTTGAACTCGGTCTTGCACGCGGAGAACAGCTCTTCGCAGATCTTCACGTGGGCATCCATCGAGCCGCCGATGTCGAACAGCAGCAACAGCTTGATGGTGTTACGCCGTTCGGGGCGCATCTGAATATTCAGCAAGCCGGCATCGCGAGCGGTGTGGTCGATGGTGCCATCGATATCCAGCTCTTCGGCCGCACCCTGGCGCGCAAACTTGCGCAGGCGGCGCAGGGCGATCTTGATGTTGCGCGTGCCCAGTTCCACCTGGTCGTCGAGGTTCTTGTACTCGCGCTGGTCCCAGACTTTCACCGCCTTGCCCTGGCGCTTGCCCGCGTCACCGACGCGAATGCCTTCGGGGTTGTAGCCGCCAGAACCAAAGGGGCTGGTGCCGCCGGTGCCGATCCATTTGTTGCCGCCGGCATGGCGTTCTTTCTGTTCTTCCAGGCGCTTCTTGAACTCTTCGATCAGTTTGTCCAGGCCACCGAGGGACTGGATCTGCGCACGTTCCTCATCGCTCAAGGAACGTTCGAATTCCTTGCGTAGCCATTCTTCGGGGATCAGCGCCTGCAGGTGGTCGTCGAGCTTTTCCAGGCCGTTGAAATAGGCGCCGAAGGCCCGGTCGAACTTGTCGAAATGCCGCTCGTCCTTGACCAGGATCGCCCGGGCCAAATAATAAAACTCGTCCATGTCGGCGAAGGTCACGCGCTGTTTCAACGCGTTGATCAGGTCGAGCAGCTCGCGCACCGACACCGGCACCTTGGCGGCACGCATCTCATTGAACAGGTTGAGCAGCATCAGCGATTACCGCGACGGCTCATGAACGCCAGACGCTCCAGCAACTGCACGTCTTGCTCGTTCTTCACCAGGGCGCCAGCCAGGGGAGGGATGGCCTTGGTCGGGTCGCGCTCGCGTAGCACTGCTTCGCCAATATTGTCGGCCATCAGCAGCTTGAGCCAGTCGACCAGCTCGGAGGTGGAAGGTTTTTTCTTCAGGCCCGGCACCTTGCGCACATCGAAGAACACGTCCAGCGCTTCGCTGACCAGGTCTTTCTTGATGTCCGGGTAGTGCACATCCACGATTTTTTGCAGGGTGGTGCGGTCGGGGAAGGCGATGTAGTGGAAGAAGCAGCGGCGCAGGAATGCGTCCGGCAGCTCTTTTTCGTTGTTGGAGGTAATGATGATGATCGGGCGCTTCTTGGCTTTGATGGTCTCGTCGATTTCGTAGACGTAGAACTCCATCTTGTCGAGTTCTTGCAGCAGGTCGTTGGGGAACTCGATGTCGGCCTTGTCGATTTCATCGATCAGCAGGATCACCCGCTCTTCGGACTCGAAGGCTTCCCACAGCTTGCCCTTCTTCAGGTAGTTGCGCACGTCGTGCACCTTGTCCACGCCCAGTTGCGAGTCGCGAAGGCGGCTGACCGCGTCGTACTCGTACAGGCCCTGGTGCGCCTTGGTGGTGGACTTGATGTGCCAGGTGATCAACCTGGCACCGAAGGATTCGGCCAGTTGCTCGGCAAGCATGGTCTTGCCGGTGCCCGGTTCGCCCTTGACCAGCAGCGGCCGCTCCAGGGTGATGGCGGCGTTGACGGCCAGTTTCAGGTCATCGGTAGCCACATAGGCCTGGGTGCCTTCGAACTTCATCGGTCATTCCTCGGATTCATCAATGGCCCGACTATACCCCTCAGCCCCGGCGACTGTGAACGCAGACGGGGCATTCAGTCTCTGAATGGCGGGTCACATCAGCCCTGGCCCATGCAGGAAGTGTGGGGGCTGGCTTGCCTGCGATGGCGGTGTATCAGTGACAGATGAGTTGGCTGATCAGCTCCCACAGGGTTAATCAGCGCTGGGCTTGGGCTGTTCGTAACGAGCATTGAACGCCTGGATGAACCCATTGCGCAGAATCGCGATCACCGCAGAAAACGCACTGACATTTTGCTGATGCACGCTACCGCTCAGCTCCACACGGGTGGCGAACTGGTTTTTACGCTGGTTTTTCAGCACGGTTTCGCTGGCGCCCACCACGGCTTCCCAGATTGAGCGGAAGATATTCTTGTCCTGGTTTTCAACGTCTTGTTGCCAGTCGAACACCTCCACATCACGCAGCAGTGGCTTGATGTAGCCGGTGAGCCGGCCATTTTCAGCCTGGGCTTCGATCACCACATCACCCGTGCCTGCCTTGAAGTCGAACTTGCCATAGGCCGATGCAAAGTCGTTCATGCGTTTGAGTTGCAGGTCGCGGGCGCGGAAGCGGAACTCGAACTCTTCGAAATCGCTCAGCGGGTCAAAGGTGGCGTTGGCTTCCAGGGGCGCCTGGCCTTGCAGCAGTGCCTTGCCTTCAAAGCGTGCATCACGCTTGCCTTTGACATCCACCACATTGGTCAGGTTATAGAAGCTGGCGTTGACCCCGGTGGCGTTGATATTCACCTGAGGCTTGGAGCTGAAGTTATGGAAGGCGATCTCGCCGTCTTCGATGCGTACTTCATTGAGGGTAATCGGCAGCAGCTTGCGCAGTTGTTCCTGCCAGTCGGTGCCTTTACCGGTCTGGGACGCCTGTTTGTTGGCACCGCCATCGACGAAGTTGATCTGGGGGCGTACAAAATGCCCCTCGGCCACGACGGCGTGGTCGTACCAGAGTGAATGCCAGCTCACGGCGAACTCGATCAGCGGCGCCTTGACGAATGGTACCGGGACCTTGCCGTCCACCTTGACGATTTGCAGGCCGTTGATCCGGTAGGCGCCGCGCCATAGCGCCAGGTCCACATCGGCAATCTCGCCACGGTAGTCGCCCATGTTGGCGAGTTTGTCGTTCAGGTAGTTGCGTACCAGGTAGGGCAGCGCGATGTGCACGGCAATCAGGACCAGCACCAGAGCGGCGATTGTCCCTAACGGCCAACTGTAGCGACGTTTCATTGGGCAGTTCTCCTAGCTTGTAGGAGATTGACTGTTCTGATCGTCGCAACGTTCCTCCTTCTGGACGCTTGGGAGCACGAGGCATACCCTTGGGGCCTTCCAAAGTCTCGACAACAGGAATCGCCATGAGCCGCATCTTCGCAGACAACGCGCACTCCATCGGCAACACGCCTCTGGTTCAGATCAACCGCATCGCACCGCGGGGCGTGACGATCCTGGCCAAGATCGAAGGGCGTAACCCCGGCTATTCGGTGAAGTGCCGCATTGGCGCCAGCATGGTCTGGGATGCGGAAAGCAGCGGCAAACTCAAGCCGGGCATGACCATAGTCGAGCCGACTTCGGGCAACACCGGTATCGGCCTGGCATTTGTCGCCGCTGCCCGTGGCTACAAGTTGCTGCTGACCATGCCGTCGTCGATGAGCCTTGAACGCCGTAAAGTGCTCAAGGCTCTGGGCGCCGAACTGGTGCTGACCGAGCCGGCCAAGGGCATGAAGGGCGCCATCGATAAGGCCGCCGAGATCGTCGCCAGCGACCCGGCCACCTACTTTATGCCGGCCCAGTTCGATAACCCGGCAAACCCTGCGATCCACGAGAAAACCACCGGCCCGGAAATCTGGAACGACACCGATGGCGCCGTGGACGTGCTGGTGGCGGGCGTGGGAACCGGCGGCACCATCACCGGGGTATCGCGCTATATCAAGAACACCGCGGGCAAGCCGATCCTGTCGGTGGCTGTGGAACCCATGGTTTCGCCGGTGATCACCCAGGCCTTGGCGGGTGAAGAGATCAAGCCCAGCCCGCACAAGATCCAGGGGATCGGCGCCGGTTTTGTGCCGAAAAACCTCGACCTGTCGATGGTCGACCGCGTGGAGCTGGCGACCGACGAGGAGTCCAAGGCCATGGCCCGGCGCTTGATGCTGGAAGAGGGCATTCTGTGCGGGATCTCCTGTGGCGCCGCCATGGCGGTGGCCGTGCGCCTGGCCGAGAAGCCGGAAATGCAGGGCAAGACTATCGTGGTGATCTTGCCGGACTCCGGTGAGCGCTACCTGTCGAGCATGTTGTTCAGCGATTTGTTTACCGAGCAGGAAAACCAGGCCTGATCTTAAGAGCAACCCTGTGGCGAGGGAGCTTGCTCCCGCTGGGCTGCGAAGCGGTCCCATTATTCTGGGAGCGCTTCGCACTCCAGCGGGAGCAAGCTCCCTCGCCACAAGGTTGATGTATGTCACCCGGTCGGTCTGGGCCTTCTGCATAATGGCTCAAGTGTTTATCATGGCCGGCTGTTACGTCTGGTTTCCCATTGACGGAAATTTGCTGGCCAGGCGCTTATTTCCAGGAGTTGCTGCATGACCTTTTCTTTGGCCGCCAAACTGTCGGTGTTGCTGCTGTTCATTGGCAGCACGCTGTATGTGCACCTGCGTGGCAAGGCCCGTTTGCCGATGTTGCGTCAGTTCGTCAACCATTCGGCGCTGTTCGCCCCGTATAACGCCCTGATGTACCTGTTTTCCGCGGTGCCGTCCAAGCCCTACCTGGACCGCAGCAAGTTCCCGGAACTGGATGTGCTCAAGGACAACTGGGAAGTGATCCGCGAAGAGGCCATGCACCTGTTCGACGAGGGCTACATCCGCGCCGCCGAAAAGAACAACGACGCCGGCTTCGGTTCGTTCTTCAAGAAGGGTTGGAAGCGTTTCTACCTCAAGTGGTACGACAAACCGCTGCCTTCGGCCGAGGCACTGTGCCCCAAGACTGTGGCCCTGGTGAGCAGCATCCCTAACGTCAAGGGCGCGATGTTTGCGCTGTTGCCGGGCGGCAGTCACCTCAACCCGCACCGCGACCCGTTTGCCGGTTCCCTGCGTTATCACCTGGGGCTGTCTACGCCGAACTCCGACGACTGCCGTATCTTCGTCGACGGCCAGGTCTACGCCTGGCGCGACGGTGAAGACGTGATGTTCGATGAAACCTACGTGCACTGGGTGAAAAACGAAACCGAACAGACCCGTGTGATCCTGTTCTGCGACATTGAGCGGCCATTGAGCAACCGCGTGATGACCCGTATCAACCGCTGGGTCAGCAAGCAACTGGGCCGCGCAACCGCGCCGCAGAACCTCGATGACGAGCGCGTGGGCGGCATCAACCAGGCGTACGCCTGGAGCAAGACCTTCAGCGACAAGTTCAGTGGCCAGGTCAAACAGTGGAAGCGCAAGCATCCCAAGGCCTACCGCATTGCGCGGCCGGTGCTGGCGGTGGTGGTGTTGGTACTGCTCTGGAAGTGGCTGTTCGGCTAAACCGCACACCATAAAAAGGCGCTGTATCGAAAGATACAGCGCCTTTTTCATGCCTGGAATGTGATCAAAACTGTGGGAGCTGGCTTGCCTGCGATGGCGGAGTATCAGCTATAAAAAGGTTGGCTGACCCACCGCTTTCGCAGGCAAGCCAGCTCCCACCTTTGATCTGCGTTGCTCTTAAGAGGCGATCAACTGGCGCAGCACGTAGTGCAGAATTCCGCCCGCCTTGAAATACTCCACTTCATTCAAGGTATCAATCCGGCACAGCACCTCAACCTTCTCGCTGCTGCCATCCTCCCGCGTGATCACCAACGTCAGGTTCATCCGCGGCTCGATCTCGGCGTCGGTCAGTCCGAGGATATCGATCTTCTCCTTGCCGGTGAGCTTGAGTGTCTTGCGGTTCTGATCCAGCTTGAACTGCAACGGCAACACGCCCATGCCTACCAGGTTGGAGCGGTGGATACGCTCGAAACTCTCGGCGATCACCGCCTTGACCCCTAGCAGGTTAGTGCCCTTGGCCGCCCAATCGCGGCTGGAGCCGGTACCGTATTCCTGGCCGGCGATCACCACCAGCGGTGTGCCCGAGGCCTGGTACTTCATGGCGGCATCGTAGATCGCCATTTTCTCGCCCGTGGGGATATACAGCGTGTTACCGCCTTCTTCGCCGCCGAGCATTTCATTGCGGATACGGATATTGGCGAAGGTGCCGCGCATCATCACTTCATGGTTGCCCCGGCGTGAGCCGTAGGAGTTGAAGTCACGCGGCTCCACGCCCTGTTCGCGCAGGTAGCGCCCGGCCGGGCTGTCGGCCTTGATATTGCCGGCAGGGGAGATGTGGTCGGTGGTTACCGAATCCCCCAGCAGGGCCAGTACGTTGGCGCCCTTGACGTCCTCGATCACCGGCAGCGGGCCGGCAATGTCGTCGAAGAACGGCGGGTGCTGGATGTAAGTGGAATCTTGCTGCCACACGTAGGTGGCTGCCTGCGGTACTTCAATGGCTTGCCATTGCTCGTCGCCGGCAAACACTTCGGCATATTCCTTGTGGAACATGCTGGTGCTGACTTGGGCCACCGCTTCGGCGATTTCCTGGCTGCTGGGCCAGATGTCCTTGAGGTACACCGGATTACCCTGCTGGTCATTGCCCAGCGGTTCGCTGCTGATGTCGATGCGCACGGTGCCGGCCAACGCGTAGGCGACGACCAGGGGCGGCGAAGCCAGCCAGTTGGTTTTCACCAGCGGGTGCACGCGGCCTTCGAAGTTACGGTTACCGGACAGCACTGAGGCCACGGTGAGGTCGGCCTTCTGAATGGCTTTTTCGATCGGCTCGGGCAGGGGCCCGGAGTTGCCGATACAGGTGGTGCAGCCGTAGCCCACCAGGTCGAAGCCAAGCTTGTCCAGGTACTGGGTGAGGCCCGCAGCCTTGTAGTAGTCGGTGACCACTTTGGAGCCTGGCGCCAGGGAGCTTTTCACCCAGGGCTTGCGGGTCAGGCCTTTTTCCACGGCTTTTTTCGCCACCAGCCCGGCCGCCATCATCACGCTGGGGTTGGAGGTGTTGGTGCAGGAGGTAATCGCGGCGATCACCACCGCGCCGTTTTTCAGGCGATAGGTGTTGCCTTCGTATTCATAATCCGCCTCGCCGACCAGATCGGCATTGCCCACGGCAACGCCGCCTCCGCCCTCGCTTTCGAGGCGGCCTTCTTCTTTGCTGGTGGGCTTGAATTGCAGGTCGAGAAAATCACTGAACGCTTGGCCTACATTCGGCAGGGCGACGCGGTCCTGGGGGCGTTTAGGCCCGGCAAGGCTGGCCTCGACAGTGCCCATGTCCAGGGCCAGGGTGTCGGTGAAGACCGGCTCCTGGCCTGCGTTGCGCCACAGGCCCTGGGCCTTGGTATAGGCTTCCACCAGCTTGACCGTCTCAGCCGGGCGGCCGGACAGGCGCAGGTAGTCCAGGGTCACCTCATCCACCGGGAAAAAGCCACAGGTCGCGCCATATTCCGGTGCCATGTTGGCGATGGTCGCGCGGTCGGCCAGGGGCAAATCGGCCAGCCCGTCGCCGTAGAACTCGACGAACTTGCCCACCACGCCTTTTTTGCGCAGCATTTGCGTCACGGTCAGCACCAGGTCGGTGGCGGTGATGCCTTCCTTGAGCTTGCCGGTGAGCTTGAAGCCGATGACTTCCGGGATCAGCATCGACACCGGCTGGC
This sequence comes from Pseudomonas sp. CFSAN084952, assembly GCF_009648855.1. NCBI lineage: Bacteria > Pseudomonadati > Pseudomonadota > Gammaproteobacteria > Pseudomonadales > Pseudomonadaceae > Pseudomonas > Pseudomonas sp. CFSAN084952. The sequence continues at coordinate 910,303 of NZ_CP045767.1, forward strand.
CGAGCATCGCCGCTTCGGCTTCGATGCCGCCCACGCCCCAGCCGAGTACGCCGAGGCCGTTGATCATGGTGGTGTGGGAGTCGGTGCCTACCAGGGTGTCGGGGAAGGCGTAGGTGCGGCCGTCTTCTTCTTTGGTCCATACGGTGCGGCCCAGGTATTCGAGGTTGACCTGGTGGCAGATACCGGTGCCAGGTGGCACGACGCTGAAGTTGTCAAAGGCGCTCTGGCCCCAGCGCAGGAAGGCGTAGCGTTCGCCGTTGCGCTGCATTTCGATATCAACGTTCTGCTCAAAGGCGCTGGTGCTGCCGAACTTGTCGACCATCACCGAGTGGTCAATCACCAGGTCCACCGGTGACAGCGGGTTGATGCGCTGCGGGTCGCCCCCGGCCTTGGCCACGGCGGCGCGCATGGCGGCCAGGTCGACCACCGCGGGTACCCCGGTAAAGTCCTGCATCAGCACGCGAGCGGGGCGGTACTGGATCTCGCGGTCAGACTGGCGCTCTTTGAGCCAGGCGGCGATGGCCTTGAGGTCGGTGCCGGTGACGGTCTTGGCGTCTTCCCAGCGCAGCAGGTTTTCCAGCAGCACCTTGAGGGACATCGGCAGCTTGTCCAGGTCACCCAGGCTCTTGGCGGCTTCGGGCAGGCTGAAGTAGTGGTAGGTTTTACTGTCTATTTGCAGTGTCTTAAGGGTTCTCAGGCTATCAAGGGATGACATTACATGACTCCTTATGGTCCGCACGGCTACGGACCTGACGGGACGAACAGAGCTATCACGTTAGCGCTGTTTTCATTAGCAGGCTAATAACTGGACTCTATCGCTGAGTCCAAGGTTCCGAACTCGGCTATTATGCGCGCGTTTTCATGACAGGTATTGCGATAGCGCAAGGCCAGTTGATTCACCAGGAGATTCAATGAACACCCTTTTTATGCACTGCCGCCCGGGTTTTGAAGGCGAAGTCTGTTCCGAGATCGCGGAGCACGCCGCGCGCCTGAACGTGTCCGGCTACGCCAAGGCCAAGACCGGCAGCGCCTGCGCCGAATTTGTCTGCACCGAAGAAGACGGCGCCCAGCGCCTGATGCACGGCCAACGCTTTGCCGAGCTGATCTTCCCCCGGCAGTGGGCGCGCGGGGTGTTTATCGACCTGCCGGAAACCGACCGCATCAGCGTGATCCTCGCCCACCTGCGCGAATTCCCCGTGTGCGGCAGCCTGTGGCTGGAGATGGTCGACACCAACGACGGCAAGGAACTCTCAAACTTCTGCAAGAAGTTCGAAGTGCACCTGCGCAAAGCTCTGCTTAACGCCGGCAAGCTGGTGGACGACCCGAGCAAGCCTCGCCTGCTGCTGACCTTCAAGAGTGGCCGTGAAGTGTTCATGGGCCTGGCCGAGTCGAATAACTCGGCGATGTGGCCCATGGGCATCCCGCGCCTCAAGTTCCCGCGTGACGCGCCCAGCCGTTCGACCCTCAAGCTGGAGGAAGCCTGGCACCACTTTATCCCCCGTGACCAGTGGGACGAGCGCCTGCACGGCGACATGACCGGCGTCGACCTCGGCGCCGCACCGGGCGGCTGGACCTGGCAACTGGTCAACCGTGGCATGCTGGTGACTGCCATCGACAACGGCCCCATGGCCGAAAGCCTGATGGACACCGGCCTGGTGCAGCATCTGATGGCCGACGGCTTCACCTTCGTGCCCAAGCAGCCGGTAGACTGGATGGTCTGCGACATCGTTGAGAAGCCCGCTCGCAACGCGGCACTCCTGGAAACGTGGATTGGCGAAGGGCATTGCCGCGAGGCGGTGGTGAACCTGAAGTTGCCGATGAAACAGCGTTACGCCGAAGTGAAGCGTTTGCTGGAGCGCATCGAAGAGGGCTTCAAGGCGCGTGGCATTCGTGTGGAGATCGGCTGCAAGCAGCTCTACCACGATCGCGAAGAAGTGACCTGTCACCTGCGCCGCCTGGTAGACGTAAAGAAATCCAAAGGCCGCTGATATTAAATGTGGGAACTGGCTTGCCTGCGAAAGCGGTATAACAGTCGAAATTTATGTTGAATGTGCCCCCGTCATCGCGGGCAAGCCCGCTCCCACATTGTTGAGCGGTGCCAGTTTTAGGAGTGAAGTATGAGTCTTGAACTGCCGGTTGATGGCACCCTCGACGCCACCGGCCTCAACTGCCCGGAACCCGTGATGATGCTGCACCAGCACATCCGCGACCTGCCGGCGGGCGGCCTGCTCAAGGTGATCGCGACCGACCCGTCGACCCGTCGCGATATCCCCAAGTTCTGCGTGTTTCTCGACCATGAACTGGTGGATCAGCAGGAAGATGCTGGCACCTACCTGTACTGGATCCGCAAGAAAGCCGATTAAGCCTGCGCCTTTTCGGCCCGAATGCGTCGGCGTGCACTGCGCGCCAGGCGCACCACCAACATCCCCGCCGCACAGCTCAAGCCCACGATCAGGCCTTGCCATAAACCGCTCGGGCCGCTGGGTTCGCCGAGCCAGTTGGTCAGGCCCAGGGCGTAACCCACCGGCAGGCCCACGCCCCAATAGGCGAACAAGGTCAGCACCATGGTCACCCGGGTGTCCTGGTAGCCGCGCAATGCGCCGGCGGCGGTGACCTGGATCGAGTCAGAGAACTGGAACAGCGCCGAGAACACGATCAGCATCGACGCCAGGTGGATCACCACCGGGTCGGGCGTATAGATCGCTGCAATCTGCTCGCGAAACAACAGCATCAAGCTGCAGGAAAAGCAGGCATACGCCAGTGCGGTGCCCATGCCGACGCCGGCGGCGAAGCGTGCTTCCCGAGGTTCGCCGCGCCCCAGCGCCTGGCCGACGCGCACGGTGACGGCCATGCTCAAGGAATAAGGGATCATGAACACCAGGGAGCTGACGTTCAGCGCGATCTGGTGGCCGGAGACCACCGTGGCGCCCAGGCTGCCGATCAACAAGGCGATCACCGCAAAAATACTCGATTCGGCAAAGATCGCCACGCCTATCGGCAGGCCAATGCCCAACACGCGCTTGATCACCGCCCACTGCGGCCAGTCGAAGCGCTTGAACAATTCGCTGCTTTGATAGGCCGCGCCCCAGCGCGTCCAGATGGCCAGGCCGATCATCATCACCCACATTGCAATCGCGGTAGCCCAGCCACAACCCACGCCGCCCATGGCCGGTACGCCCAGGTGGCCGTAGATGAAGATGTAGTTCAGCGGAATATTCAGCGCCAACCCGCACAAGCCCATGACCATGCTCGGCCGTGTGCGGCCCAGGCCGTCACTGAAACAGCGAAACACGTAGTACAACGCCACCGCCGGCATACCGGCGGCGATGCCGTGCAGGTAGCCCATGGACGGCTCGATCAAGTCGGGTTCGACCTTCATCGCATGCAGGATCGGCTCGGCGCATAGCAACAACAGCGCCCCTGCGATGCCAACCACCACGGCCAGCCACAATGACTGACGCACCAAGGGCCCGATCTCGCTGAACTGGCCCGCACCGTAGCGCTGGGCGACTTTCGGCGTGGTGGCCAGCAGAGTACCGGTCATCAACAGGTACACCGGGATCCAGATCGAATTACCCAGGCCCACCGCCGCCAGGTCCTGCGGGCTCACGCGCCCGGCCATCACCGCATCGACGAAGCTCATTGCGGTGGTTGCCAGTTGGCCAATCATGATCGGCAAGGCCAGCGTCAGCAGGCCGCGCACTTCCCGGCTGATGCGGGCGGGGCGGGAGAGGGTAGCGGTGGCAGTGTTCACGTACAGGTGTCCAATAAAAAAGGCAGTCGCAAGGACGGCGGATTCTACGCGTTGACGCAGCGGTCAGGAAAAAACCTGTGTTAGGGATTTGTAAGCAATGCGCCCAGGCCAGCGCTGAACCCTGTGGGAGCTGGCTTGCCTGCGATGCAGGCACCTCGGTACATCAGGCAAACCGGGTCGATGCAATCGCAGGCAAGCCAGCTCCTACACAGGATCTTCTGTACACTGCCAATCCGCCAAAGGAGCCTGCCATGCTGATTGTTGCCGACGAAAATATCCCGCTGCTCGATGCATTCTTCGAAGGGTTTGGCGAGATTCGCCGCGTGCCTGGCCGTTCCATCGACCGCGCTACGGTCGGGCAGGCCGACGTGCTACTGGTGCGCTCGGTGACCAACGTCAACCGTGCCCTGCTTGAGGGCAGTAACGTGCGCTTTGTTGGCACCTGCACCATCGGCACCGACCACCTGGACCTCGACTACTTCAAGCAAGCGGGTATCCAGTGGTCCAGCGCGCCCGGCTGCAATGCGCGTGGGGTGGTGGACTACGTGCTTGGCAGCTTGCAGACCCTGGCTGAAATCGAAGGCGCTGACCTCAAACAGCGTACCTATGGCATCGTCGGTGCCGGCGAAGTCGGCGGGCGCTTGGTCAAGGTGCTCAAGGGCCTGGGCTGGAATGTGTTGGTGTGCGATCCGCCGCGCCAGATTACCGAAGACGGTGATTACGTCAGTCTGCAGCAGGTCATCGAGCAATGTGACGTGATCAGCTTGCATACGCCGCTGATCAAGTCCGGCAACGGTTCGACCTGGCACCTGTTTGATCGCCAGCGCCTGGCACAGCTCAAGCCGGGCACCTGGCTGATCAACGCCAGCCGGGGTGCGGTGGTGGATAACGCCGCGCTGCGCGAGGTGTTGCTGGCGCGCGAAGACCTGCAAGCGGTGCTGGACGTGTGGGAAGGCGAGCCCGAGGTGGACGTCGACCTGGCTGACCTGTGCGTGCTGGCCACGCCGCATATTGCCGGCTACAGCCTCGATGGCAAGCAGCGCGGCACCGCGCAGATTTACCAGGCGCTGTGCGCGCACCTGGGCCAGGAACCGAGTATTCACTTAAGTGATTTGCTGCCGGCCCCCTGGCTGGCCGAGATGCACCTGCATCCTGAGACTGACCCGGCCTGGGCGCTGGCGACCTTGTGCCGCAGTGTGTACGACCCACGCCGTGACGACGCGGATTTCCGTCGCAGCCTGGTGGGCACTGTGCAGGAACAGCGCCAAGCTTTCGACCTGCTGCGCAAGCACTATCCGGAGCGTCGCGAGATCGATGGCTTGAAGGTGCGCATCAACGGGGAGTCGGCGGTGCTGTCACAGATCGTGACTGCTCTGGGTGCCGAACAGCTGTAACGGTTATCGCGGTGCTCTTGAGGCCTTCGCGAGCAAGCTCGCTTCTACAGCGGGCATAAAAAACCCGGCCACTTGGGCCGGGTTTGAAAGAGCGTGGGCGCTTCAGCCTTGCTGGGCAGGCTTGACCAGTCGCTGTTCCAGCTCGCTGCAGGCTTGCTGGATCATTTCTTCGGTAATCTGCACTTCCCGGCCCTTGGCATCGATGTACGAGCAAGGCAGCTGCTGCGGCTGGCGGATCACTTCAATCTTGGCGTCGCTGCTATTTTGCAAGGTCATGGCCTGTCTCCTCATCAGGTTGTGTACCTACTTTAATTCCCCCGCATGAACGCGCTGTTACAACTCCTTACACGCTCATCGGTTTGAACACCCAGTCCACCAGAAACCGGTACATATTTCCAGATCAGGCTTAGACCGATAGCCTCTAGCGGCCTGCATCGGCGGGCATAATTAACCTGACTCATTGTTATTTGCGCAAGTTCCCCCAATGTTGAGGTACAGACTCCTCATTGGGTGATGCCTTCCATGTTCTCCATCCGTCAACGCCGTGCGATTCGCCTGGCCAGCCGCTTTATTGCGCCCTACCGTTGGCAGGCGCTTGGCGCACTGCTGGCGCTGATCGTCACCGCTGGCATCACCTTGTCCATGGGGCAGGGCATACGCCTGTTGGTGGACCAGGGCTTCATGACCCAGTCGCCACACCTGCTCAACCAGTCAATCGGCCTGTTCATGCTGCTGGTGCTCGGCCTGGCCGTGGGCACCTTCACGCGGTTTTACCTGGTGTCGTGGATTGGCGAGCGGGTGGTAGCCGATATTCGCCGGCAGGTGTTCAACCACCTGATCTACCTGCACCCCGGCTTCTACGAGAACAACCGCAGCTCGGAAATCCAGTCGCGGCTGACCACCGACACCACCTTACTGCAATCGGTGATCGGCTCATCACTGTCGCTGTTTCTGCGCAACGCCCTGATGGTGATCGGCGGCATCGTGTTGCTGTTTATTACTAACCCCAAGCTCACCAGCATCGTGGTGGTGGCGTTGCCTCTGGTGCTGGCGCCGATTCTGATCTTCGGGCGCCGGGTGCGCAGCCTGTCGCGTTTGAGCCAGGACCGTATCGCGGACGTCGGCAGCTATGTCGCCGAGACGTTGGGCCAGATCAAGACCGTGCAGGCCTATAACCATCAGGTTCAGGACGAACAACGCTTTGCCGCCACCGTCGAGGACGCCTTTGTCACGGCACGTAAACGCATCTTGCAGCGCTCCTGGCTGATCACCTTGGTGATCATGCTGGTGCTCGGCGCGGTAGGCGTGATGCTGTGGGTGGGCGGCATGGACGTGATCAGCGGGCGCATTTCCGGCGGTGAGCTGGCGGCGTTCGTGTTCTACAGCCTGATTGTCGGCAGCGCCGTCGGCACCCTGAGCGAAGTGCTTGGCGAGTTGCAGCGTGCCGCCGGGGCAGCCGAGCGTATCGGTGAGCTGTTGCAGTCAGGCAACGAGATCCAGGCGCCGGCCACTGGCGGCGTACGTTTGCCGGAACGGGTCAGTGGCCGCATGGAACTGCAGGACCTACGCTTTTCCTATCCTTCGCGACCGGACAGCTATGCCATCGACGGCTTGAACCTGACCATCAACCCGGGCGAAACCCTGGCCTTGGTAGGGCCGTCCGGTGCGGGCAAGTCGACGATTTTCGATCTGCTGCTGCGCTTCTACGACCCCCAGCAAGGCCGAATCCTGCTCGAAGGCCAGCCGCTGACCGAGCTAGACCCCCTGGACCTGCGGCGCCATTTCGCCCTGGTGTCCCAGAGCCCGGCGTTGTTCTTCGGCAGCGTCGAGGACAACATCCGCTACGGCAACCCGTCCGCCACCACCGCCCAGGTGGAAGCCGCCGCGCGTATTGCCCACGCCCACGACTTCATCCTGCAAATGCCCGACGGCTACCAAACCCACCTCGGCGAAAGTGGCCAGGGCCTCTCCGGCGGCCAGCGCCAACGCCTGGCCATCGCTCGCGCCTTGCTGGTCGACGCGCCGATCCTGCTGCTGGACGAAGCCACCAGCGCCCTCGACGCCCAGAGTGAACACCTTATCCAGCAAGCGCTGCCGCAGCTGATGCAGGGGCGCACCACGCTGGTGATCGCCCACCGTTTGGCCACGGTGAAGAATGCCGACCGCATTGCGGTGATGGACCAGGGCAAGCTGGTGGCGGTGGGCACGCATCAGCAGTTGATTGCGAGCAATCCGCTGTATGCGCGGTTGGCGGCGTTGCAGTTCAGTGCGGACCCTGTGGGAGGGGGCTTGCCCCCGATAGCGGCGGATCAGCAATAGACGTGTGACTGACAGCCTGCAATCGGGGGCAAGCCCCCTCCCACATTAGAAGCAGGTTCAGAGCCTTATTGGTCGTCGAAGTACCGCTCATGCCAATCCACCAACGGCTGCGGTGAGTTGAGCTTCTGCCCGTAGATCACCGAATAAGACAGCACGTTCTGCACATACTGGCGGGTTTCGTCGAAGGGGATGCTTTCCACCCACACGTCGAAACTCAGGTGGTCTGCGCCGCGCAGCCATTGGCGCACGCGGCCGGGGCCGGCGTTGTAGGCAGCGGAGGCGAGCACGCGGTTGCCGTTGAACTGGCTGTGAACCTGGCTCAGGTAAGCAGCGCCGAGCTGGATGTTTTTATCCGGGTCCAGCACCTGGGCCGGGGAGGCCAGGGGGATGCTGAACTTGCGTGCAGTTTCCTTGGCGGTGCCCGGCATCAGTTGCATCAGGCCGCTGGCGCCGACGCCGGAGCGGGCATCGTCCATGAACGCGCTTTCCTGACGGGTGATGGCAAAGATCCAGCTGGAGTGCAGGCCACGTACCTTGGCTTCGCGCACCAGGGTGTCGCGGTGGGCCATCGGGAAGCGGATGTCCAGATCGTCCCAGTACTGCGCCTGGCTGATGGTGCGGATGGCCGGAAAGTACCACTTCATGTCGTAGGCCAGTTTGGCCTGGGCGACCATCTCGTCACGGTTGAAATGACGGCTGACGTGGTACCACTCGCGGCGACCGTCGACGATCTGGCCACGGGCGTAGAATTCCAGGGCACGCCGCACCCCCGGGGTATTGCGCACCTTGTTGACCAGCGCCTGGCTCATCACCAGCGGCTTGTTGTTCAACTGGTAAGGGGCTTTGGAGCGGTCAGCAGCGAGGAAACCGTAGAAGTCCCGCTCCTTGGCCACGTTTTTGTACAGCACCAAAGCCTGCGGGTTTTTCGGCTCGGCCAGCTCCAGGCTGCGTGCCTGCCAGTAGCGCCAACGGTTGGTGGTGGCCAGGTCCTGTGGGAGTTTGCGGGTCAACTGGTAGGCGTCTTCCCAGCGCGCCAGGCGCAACAGCAGGCGCAGACGCCACTCGGAAACCGTATTGTCGCGTAACTCGGGGTCGTACTTGGTCATGACCTCCAGTGCGCGCGGGTCGAAGCGCTTGGCCAGGGTCAAGCCGATCTCGCGGGCAATCGAGACTTTTTCGTCACGGGAGAAGTGCATGCTGCTGGCGTAACCGTCGAGCAGCGACATGGCTTTGTCCGGATCCTGCCGCGCCAGGCGACGCAGGCCCAGGCCCACGGCGTCAGACATGGCCTCGGTGGCCGGCTGGAAGCGTGACGGGTCGCTGAGCATGTCGGGCTTTTGCGCAACATCCACCATCAAGCGGCCTTGGGCGCCGAGGGTGGGTAGGGTTTTCACCAGGCTGTTGGCCAGCGCGTAGTTACGCGCTTCGGCGGCGAGCTTGGTGCGCTCCCAGATCTTCTGCTCGGTGAGCTGGCCGGCAGCGGCCCATTGGCCAAACGTGGCGTCACAGGCGGCTGGCTGGGATTTGCCGGTCATCCACAGCTTTTCGGCAGTCTTGTAGCCTTCGGCCTTCAGGTTGTGGCTGAGCTGGTACTGGCCATGCAGACAGTCCAGTTCGACGAAATTGAGCTTGGTGTCGTAGTACTTTTCAAAAGTCTGCCAATCGCCGCGTTCGGCCAGCCAGCGCAGCCAACGCAGTTTCATCCAGTTGGCCTGGGGCAAGTCGCCGTGTTTGGCGAGGAATTGTTCGATTTCCTCGTTACTTGCGGTTTTCAGGCGCGCGGTCAGTTCGTCGTAGGCCAGGTAGGGCGTGAGCGGGTAATCGGCCAGGGCCTGGCTGTATTGCATGTAGGGGCCGCTGTCGCCCTTGGCCAAGGCACGTTTGGCTTGATCGTAATACTGGCGTTGAGTGGTGAGGTCCACCGCCTGGGCGGATTGAACGGCAGTGGCGGAAAGAAGCAGACAAGATAAAAAGTTGAAAAGGCGACTGCGCATGAGACGTCCGTGCAGAGAAATCACGACTAGCACCGGCACTGCCGACACTGATTGCCCCTAGCTTAGCCTTTTGCCAGCGGCCCGCGAAAGCTTTGCCGGCTGGTTCGTTCAAGTTCGCCGGAAATGTCCTACAGAACGTGTCAATAGAGAAAATGCCGACCGCATCCCACCCTCACATCAGGTAGAATGCGCGCCCAGTTTTTGGAGAAGCGTATGACCCTGCTCAAATTCAGCGATGTGTCCCTTGCTTTCGGCGCCATGCCGTTGTTGGACAAGGTGTCCTGGCAGATCGCCCGTGGTGAGCGGGTGTGCATCATCGGCCGCAACGGCACCGGCAAGTCCAGCATGATGAAGCTGGTAAAAGGCGACCAGAAGCCCGATGACGGCTCTGTCTGGCGTGCCCCGGGCCTCAAGATCGGCGAATTGCCGCAAGAATTGCCGGTGGCCGACGGACGGACAGTGTTCGACGTGGTAGCCGAAGGCCTGGACGGTGTTGGCGAGTTGCTCGCGCAATACCATCACCTGGCACAGAACTGCGTCACCGAAGAAGACCTGGACAAACTGATGCACGTCCAGCAAGACCTCGAAGCCCGTGACGGCTGGCGCTTGCAGCAACTGGTGGACAGCACCCTGAGCCGCCTGCAACTGCCGGCAGACAAGACCCTCGCCGAATTGTCCGGCGGCTGGCGTCGCCGTGTGCTGCTGGCCCAGGCCCTGGTGTCCGAGCCGGACCTGCTGCTGCTCGACGAACCGACCAACCACCTGGACATCGGCGCCATCGCCTGGCTTGAAGAAGCCATCAAGGACTTCCAGGGCGCCGTGCTGTTTATCACGCACGACCGTGCTTTCCTGCAGAGCCTGGCTACGCGCATCCTCGAGCTGGACCGTGGCGGCCTGATCGACTGGAACGGCGACTACGCCAGCTTCCTGGTGCATAAGGAAGCCGCCCTGGCGGCCGAAGAAACCGCCAACGCGCTGTTCGACAAGAAGCTGGCCCAGGAAGAAGTCTGGATCCGCCAGGGCATCAAGGCCCGTCGCACCCGTAACGAAGGCCGTGTGCGTGCCTTGAAAGCCTTGCGCGTGGAGCGCAGTGAGCGCCGCGAGCGTACCGGCAAGGCCAATATCCAGCTCGATACTGCCGACAAGTCGGGCAAGCAAGTGATGGTGCTGGAGAACGTCAGCTTCCATCACCCGGACGGCCCGTTCCTGATCAAGGACTTCTCCATGGTCCTGCAGCGCGGCGACCGTATTGGCCTGTTGGGCGCCAACGGTACCGGCAAGACCACCTTGCTCAAGCTGATGCTCAGCGGTCTGCAACCGACCAGCGGCAAGGTGGAAGAGGGCACTCGCATCGACGTGGCCTACTTTGACCAGTTGCGCCACCAGTTGGACCTGGAAAAGACCGTGATCGACAACGTCGCCGAAGGTCGCGACTTTATCGACATCGACGGCCAGAGCCGCCACGTACTCAGCTACCTGGGCGACTTCCTGTTCAGCCCGCAACGTGCGCGCACGCCGGTCAAGGCGCTGTCGGGGGGGGAGCGTGCGCGCCTGCTGCTGGCCAAGCTGTTCAGCAAGCCGGCCAACCTGCTGGTGCTCGACGAGCCGACCAACGACCTCGACGTGGAAACCCTGGAACTGCTGGAAGAGGTCTTGCTGACCTTCAACGGCACCGTGCTGATGGTCAGCCACGACCGGGAATTCCTCGACAACGTGGTCACCAGCACCCTGGTTTTCGAAGGCGAAGGCAAGGTGCGCGAATACGTGGGCGGTTATCAGGACTGGCTGCGTCAGGGCGGCTCGCCGCGCCTGCTGGGCGTGACCGAGAGCAAGTCGGGCAAGGCGGACCTGAACACGGCGGTGGTGGCTCCCGCCGCTGCCGAGGCGCCTGCACCGGCTGCTGACGCTGCGCCGGCCAAGAAGAAGCTGAGCTATAAGTTGCAGCGCGAGTTGGAAGCCTTGCCAGGCGATATCGACGCCAAGGAACAGCAGATCGCTGCGGTCGAAGCGGAAATGGCTGACGCCGGCTTCTACCTGCGCCCTGCGGCAGAAACCGCCAAGGTTATCGCCTCCCTGGAGACGTTGAACCAGGAGCTGGAAGCGTTGGTTGAGCGTTGGGCCGAGCTGGATGCCTGAGTGATCGAGCCGCAATAAAAAAGCCCGGCGCTCTTCTATGAGCGCCGGGCTTTTTAATATGAAATGCGATTCAACTGTGGGAGCTGGCTTGCCTGCGATAGCAGTCTGCCAGTTGATGCATCGGGTGGCTGATACACCGCTATCGCAGGCAAGCCAGCTCCCACATTAGACCTTTATCGGTCTTACGGACTCTTTATCAGTTTGACGGCCAATACATCGCACGGCGCGCCGTGCAATACATCATTGGCGGTCGAGCCCAGCAACAACGCCAAACCGTGACGACCATGGCTACCCACCACGATCAAGTCGCAAGCCTTTTCCTTGGCCAGGTGGTGAATTTCCTGGCGCGGTTGGCCGTATGTCAGGTGGCAGTCTTCCTTTTTCAGGTGCGGGTATTTGAGAATCAAACGGTCAAGGCGCTCCTTGGCCTGGTCAAATTGTTGTTGCTGCAGCTGGGAAAGGTCCATCGGCACGTCACCACCAAAGGCCATGGCCATGGGCTCGACGATGTGTACCAACGACAGTTTGGCGCCATTGGCAATCGCGGATTCCTGTGCGCGCTTGATCACTGGATCGCACTCTTCGGTCAGGTCGACAGCGACCAGAATATGTTCGTAGGGCATGAGGCGTTCCTCCAGAGGACTGCAATAAGTTCAGTATGGCTGCTTTCAAGCGGATGGGGTTGCCGCAGATCAAATCCGCTCATCTAGAAATTCGGGAGTACACATATGACGGTCTGGATAGTGGTGTCAATCCTTGCGGTGGTTTTGAGCCCCCTGGTATGGCTGCGACCTTCGCGCCAGCAGAGTGGGCGTATGGCCCTGCGCATGGAGGCACGCCGCATCGGCCTGGCCATGCAGTTGGCGCCTCAGGAATGGCCGCACTGGCTCAAGCAGGAGCCGCCGAGCCCCTGTGCGCAGTATTGCCGGCCACGACGCGGCAGCGCGCCCGCAACCTGGAGCTACTGGCAGCTGGAGCCGGGGCTATGGGTCAATCAGTGGCGTGAACCCTGTGTGGATGAGAAGTTGTTGCCGCATTTTGCAACGCTGCCGGCGAACGTCTACAAGGTCGAGGCCGACAAACAGATGATTGCTCTGTATTGGGGCGAAAAGGGCGACGCAAGCGTGCTGAAAGATATTGATACGCTGCTCAAGGCCCTGGCCTGACCCAAGCTCTGTAGGAGCGAGCCAGCTCGCTCCTACAGGAAAGCCAGGCAATAAAAAGCCCGACATCATCATCGGGCTGGAGGTGGCCAGGCAGGCCGGTAAATCTGCACATTGCCGCTAGCCTAGTCGTGTATTGCTTTCTGTACAGCCTTTTCCCACATCCTTTCCATTATTGATCCTGTGAATATTTGAATATTGACGGGTGGCGAGCCTGTGGGCCGGGTTCTGAAATGACTGGAAAGTCGCGCTTTTCCTAGCCTTTGGAGCGATTGACAATTGCTCGGAATTGGATGAAGGTGGCGTACCCAAATCAAACGGGCGTATGAATTGAGCGTTTGCCTGTCAGACGACTCATACAAAACCCGACTATCGCACTGGCGGGTGTGCCTGGCGGATTGGCGTGAGCATTGATTCAACTGTCAATGTCAAACCAGAGACCAGCGTCCAGTGTGTACTGTTCAGCTTCCATATCGTGGAGATCAGTTGATGATTTACGAAGGTAAAGCCATCACGGTTAAGGCTCTTGAAAGTGGCATCGTCGAACTCAAATTCGACCTCAAGGGTGAGTCCGTCAACAAGTTCAACCGTCTAACCCTGAACGAACTGCGTCAGGCCGTAGACACCATCAAAGCAGATGCTTCGGTCAAGGGCGTGATCGTCTCCAGCGGCAAGGACGTGTTTATCGTCGGCGCTGACATCACCGAATTCGTCGACAACTTCAAGCTGCCCGATGCCGAGCTGGTGGCTGGCAACCTCGAAGCCAACAAGATCTTCAGCGATTTCGAAGACCTCAACGTGCCGACTGTTGCTGCCATCAACGGCATCGCGTTGGGCGGCGGCCTGGAAATGTGCCTGGCGGCAGACTTCCGTGTCATGTCCGCGACGGCCAAGATCGGCCTGCCGGAAGTCAAGCTGGGTATCTACCCAGGCTTTGGCGGTACCGTGCGCCTGCCGCGCCTGATCGGTGCCGACAACGCGATCGAATGGATCGCCGCCGGTAAGGAAAACAAGGCTGAAGACGCACTGAAAGTCGGTGCCGTCGACGCTGTGGTGGCCCCGGACAAACTGGCCGAAGCCGCGCTGAACCTGATCAAAGGCGCCATCAGCGGCGAATTTGACTACAAGGCCAAGCGTCAGCCGAAGCTGGAAAAACTCAAGCTCAACGCCATCGAACAGATGATGTCGTTCGAAACCGCCAAAGGTTTCGTGGCAGGCCAGGCCGGCCCGAACTACCCGGCGCCGGTTGAAGCGATCAAGACCATCCAGAAGGCCGCGAACTTTGGTCGCGACAAAGCCCTGGAAGTGGAAGCGGCAGGCTTCGTCAAACTGGCGAAAACCTCGGCGGCCCAGAGCCTGATCGGCCTGTTCCTGAACGATCAGGAACTGAAGAAAAAGGCCAAGGCCTACGACGAAATCGCCAAGGACGTGAAACAGGCCGCCGTACTCGGCGCCGGTATCATGGGCGGCGGTATCGCCTATCAGTCGGCGTCCAAAGGCACGCCGATCCTGATGAAAGACATCAACGAGCACGGTATCGAACAGGGCCTGGCCGAAGCCGCCAAGCTGCTGGTGGGCCGCGTTGATAAAGGTCGTATGACCGCTGCAAAAATGGCTGAAGTGCTCAACGGCATTCGTCCTACGCTGTCCTACGGTGATTTCGGCCACGTCGACCTGGTGGTCGAAGCGGTTGTCGAAAACCCGAAGGTCAAGCAGGCGGTACTGGCTGAAGTGGAAGCCCAGGTCAAAGATGACACCATCCTGGCTTCCAACACCTCGACCATTTCCATCTCGCTGTTGGCCAAGGCCCTCAAGCGTCCGGAAAACTTCGTCGGCATGCACTTCTTCAACCCGGTGCACATGATGCCGCTGGTAGAAGTGATCCGTGGCGAGAAGTCCAGCGAGCTGGCCGTTGCTACCACCGTTGCCTATGCCAAGAAAATGGGCAAGAACCCGATCGTCGTCAACGATTGCCCGGGCTTCTTGGTCAACCGCGTGCTGTTCCCGTACTTTGGCGGTTTCGCCAAGCTGGTCAGCGCCGGTGTGGACTTCGTGCGCATCGACAAGGTCATGGAGAAGTTCGGCTGGCCCATGGGCCCGGCGTATCTGATGGACGTGGTCGGCATCGACACCGGCCACCACGGTCGCGACGTCATGGCTGAAGGCTTCCCGGACCGCATGAAAGACGACCGCCGCTCGGCGATCGACGCGCTGTACGAGGCCAAGCGCCTGGGCCAGAAGAATGGCAAGGGCTTCTACGCCTACGAGGCCGACAAGAAGGGCAAGCAGAAGAAAGTGGCCGACCCGTCGGTGCACGAAGTGCTCGCTCCGGTCATCTACGAACAGCGTGAGGTGTCCGACGAAGACATCATCAACTGGATGATGATCGCCCTGTGCCTGGAAACCGTGCGTTGCCTGGAAGACGGCATCGTTGAAACCGCCGCCGAAGCCGATATGGGCCTGGTGTACGGTATTGGTTTCCCTCCATTCCGTGGTGGCGCGTTGCGTTACATCGATTCGATCGGTGTGACCGAGTTCGTTGCCCTGGCTGACAAATACGCTGATTTGGGCCCGCTGTACCACCCGACCGCGAAGCTGCGTGAAATGGCCAAGAATGGCCAGAGCTTCTTCGGTTAAGCGCCCAATCGACTAGAGCGAGAATATTTATGAGCTTGAATCCAAGAGACGTCGTGATTGTCGACTTCGGTCGTACGCCGATGGGCCGCTCCAAGGGCGGCATGCACCGCAACACCCGCGCCGAAGACATGTCGGCGCACCTGATCAGCAAAGTGCTGGAGCGCAACACCAAGGTCGACCCGAACGAAGTCGAGGACGTGATCTGGGGCTGCGTCAACCAGACCCTGGAGCAGGGCTGGAACATCGCGCGCATGGCGTCGTTGATGACCCAGATCCCGCACACCGCGGCCGGCCAGACCGTCAGCCGCCTGTGCGGCTCGTCGATGAGCGCGCTGCACACCGCTGCGCAAGCGATCATGACCGGCAACGGCGATGTGTTCGTGGTCGGCGGCGTGGAGCACATGGGCCACGTCAGCATGATGCACGGCGTCGATCCTAACCCGCACATGTCCCTCTACGCGGCGAAAGCCTCGGGCATGATGGGCCTGACCGCGGAAATGCTCGGCAAAATGCACGGCATCACCCGTGAAGCCCAGGACGCCTTCGGCCTGCGCTCCCACCAGCTCGCCCACAAGGCGACGGTGGAAGGCAAGTTCAAGGATGAAATCATCCCGATGAACGGCTACGACGAGAATGGTTTCCTGAAACTGTTCGACTACGACGAAACCATTCGTCCGGACACTACCCTGGAAAGCCTGGCGGCCCTCAAGCCCGCCTTCAATCCAAAGGGCGGCACCGTGACAGCCGGTACTTCCTCGCAGATCACCGACGGTGCTTCGTGCATGATCGTGATGTCGGCGCAGCGTGCCCAGGACCTGGGTATCCAGCCGCTGGCCGTGATTCGTTCGATGGCAGTGGCGGGTGTGGATCCGGCGATCATGGGCTATGGTCCAGTACCGGCCACACAAAAAGCCTTGAAGCGCGCAGGCCTTTCCATCTCTGATATCGACTTCTTCGAGCTCAACGAAGCTTTCGCCGCACAGGCCTTGCCAGTGCTGAAAGATTTGAAAGTACTCGACAAGATGAACGAGAAGGTTAACCTGCACGGCGGTGCGATTGCCCTGGGCCACCCATTCGGTTGCTCCGGTGCGCGTATCTCCGGCACTTTGCTTAACGTGATGAAGCAAAATGGCGGCAACCTTGGGGTTGCTACCATGTGCATTGGTCTCGGCCAAGGCATCTCTACCGTCTTCGAACGCGTCTAAACGTTCGGTTGACGGAAGCCGGGGCCCAGTGCCCCGGTTTTTGTTTTTTGGAACTTTTAAATATTTTTTTTCAACAAATTTTGCATGAGGGCCAGAGCATGAAAGTCGAACCAGGGCTCTATCAGCATTACAAGGGGCCGCAGTACCGTGTTTTCAGCGTGGCGCGCCACTCTGAAACCGAAGAAGAAGTGGTGTTTTACCAAGCACTGTATGGCGAATACGGCTTTTGGGTGCGCCCTTTGAGCATGTTCCTGGAGACCGTCGAAGTTGACGGCGAGCAGGTCCCACGCTTTGCTTTGGTCACGGCCGAACCCAGTCTTTTTACAGGGCAATAACGGCAGGTCGCGCAGAATGCTGCGCTTGACCTCATCCGGTTGCCACTATATATAGCGTTGCCGCGTCAGGCGCCAACTGCCTTTCACTTCTCGAATTCAGGAATTTTCCGATCCATGGGCAAATCGCTGGTCATTGTGGAATCCCCGGCTAAGGCCAAGACCATCAACAAGTACTTGGGCAACGAGTACGTGGTGAAGTCGAGTATCGGCCATATCCGAGACCTGCCCACCAGCGGTTCGGCTAGCGCCAGCAAGGAGCCTGCCGCCAAGCGCGGCAAGGCCGCCGCGGGCGAAGGTCCGGTACTCACGCCTAAAGAAAAAGCGCGCAAGCAACTGGTTTCGCGCATGGGTGTGGACCCGGACCATGGCTGGAAGGCCAAGTACGAAATCCTTCCGGGCAAGGAAAAGGTCATCGAAGAGCTGCGCCGGCTCGCCAAAGATGCTGACACCATCTATCTCGCGACGGACTTGGACCGCGAAGGGGAAGCCATTGCCTGGCACCTGCGCGAAGCCATCGGCGGTGATGACAGCCGCTACAAGCGCGTGGTGTTCAACGAAATCACCAAGAAAGCCATCCAGGAAGCCTTCTCCAAGCCGGGCGAGCTGGACATCGACCGTGTCAACGCCCAGCAGGCCCGTCGCTTCCTCGACCGCGTCGTCGGCTACATGGTCTCGCCACTGCTGTGGGCGAAGATCGCCCGTGGCCTGTCCGCCGGCCGTGTGCAATCGGTAGCGGTCAAGCTGGTGGTTGAGCGTGAGCGCGAGATCCGTGCGTTCATCCCTGAAGAATACTGGGAAGTCCACGCCGACCTCGGCACTGCCAAGGGCGCCAATGTGCGCTTTGAAGTGGCCCGTGAAAAAGGCGAAGCCTTCAAGCCGCTGAACGAAGCCCAGGCCATGGCCGCGCTGGAGAAGCTCAAGGCCTCCAGCTACAGCATCGTCAAGCGTGAAGACAAACCGACCAGCAGCAAGCCGTCGGCGCCGTTCATCACCTCCACCCTGCAACAGGCCGCGAGCAACCGTTTGGGCTTCGGGGTGAAGAAGACCATGATGATCGCCCAGCGTCTGTATGAGGCTGGCTACATCACGTATATGCGTACGGACTCCACCAACCTGTCGCAAGACGCGGTGGCGATGGCGCGTACCTATATTGAAAGCGAATTCGGCAAGACCTACCTGCCGGAGAAGCCGAACGTCTACAGCAGCAAGGAAGGCGCACAAGAGGCACACGAAGCGATTCGTCCTTCCGACGCCAACACCACGCCTGCCAAGCTGAGCGGCATGGAGCGCGACGCTGAGCGCCTCTACGAGCTGATCTGGCGCCAGTTCCTGGCTTGCCAGATGCTGCCGGCGCAATACCTGTCTACTACCGTCAGCGTGGGCGCGGGCGATTTCGAGCTGCGTGCCAAGGGCCGTATCCTCAAGTTCGACGGCTACACCCGTGTGATGCCGCAGATCGCCAAGCCTGGCGATGATGATGTGCTGCCGGACATGGCCCAGGGCGACACGCTGAAGCTGATCAAGCTCGACCCGTCCCAGCACTTCACCAAGCCGCCGGCGCGTTATTCCGAAGCCAGCCTGGTGAAAGAGATGGAGAAGCGCGGTATCGGTCGTCCGTCGACCTACGCGGCAATCATCTCCACCATCCAGGACCGTGGCTACGTTGCGCTGCATAACCGTCGTTTCTATTCGGAAAAGATGGGTGACATCGTCACCGAGCGTCTGTCGGAGAGTTTCTCCAACTTGATGGATTACGGCTTCACTGCCGGCATGGAAGAGAACCTCGATGACGTGGCCCAGGGCGAACGCGACTGGAAAAACGTGCTGGATGAGTTCTACGGCGACTTCAAGAAAAAGCTTGAAGTGGCCGAGAACCCCGAGAACGGGATGCGCGCCAACCAGCCGGTGATGACGGATATTCCGTGCACTACCTGCGGTCGACCGATGCAGATTCGTACCGCCTCCACCGGCGTGTTCCTCGGTTGCTCGGGCTACAGCCTGCCGCCCAAAGAGCGCTGCAAGGCGACCGTCAACCTGGTGCCGGGCGATGAAATCGCGGCTGACGACGAGGGTGAGTCCGAGTCGCTGGTGCTGCGTGGCAAGCACCGCTGCCCGATCTGCAGCACGGCGATGGACGCCTACCTGCTGGACGAGAAGCACAAGCTGCACATCTGTGGTAACAACCCGGATTGCAACGGCTACGAGATCGAAGAGGGCACCTATCGCATCAAGGGCTATGAAGGCCCGAGCCTGGAATGCGACAAGTGCGGCAGCGAGATGCAGCTTAAGACTGGCCGTTTCGGCAAGTTCTTCGGGTGCACCAACCCAACCTGCAAGAACACCCGCAAACTGCTGAAAAGCGGTGATGCGGCGCCGCCGAAGATGGATCCGGTGAAAATGCCCGAGCTCAAGTGCGAGAAGGTCAACGACACCTACATCCTGCGTGACGGCGCTTCGGGGCTGTTCCTGGCTGCGAGCCAGTTCCCGAAAAACCGCGAGACCCGTGCACCACTGGTGATGGAGATCGTGCCGCACAAGGACGAGATCGATCCGAAGTACCACTTCCTGTGTGAAGCGCCGAAAAAGGACCCGGATGGTCGCCCAGCCGTGATCCGTTACAGCCGCAAGACCAAGGAGCAGTACGTGCAGACCGAAGTGGACGGCAAGCCTACTGGCTGGAAAGCGTTCTACGACGGCGGCAAGTGGAAGGTCGAGGACAAGCGCCAGGGCGCTTGATCCGCTAGTCTGTTAACGCCAAAAGCCGTCTGTATAGACGGCTTTTGCTTACTGTAGGAGCGAGCTTGTTGTGGCGAGCAAGCTTGCTTGCGCTGGGGTGCGAAGCGCCCCCAATAGCTGGCGACTGCTACGCAGTCGAGCGGGAGCAAGCTCCCTCGCCACAGCAAGCTCGCTCCTACACAGCCAGCATCACGCCTATTCGTTGTGGAGATTGCCGTCATGGCCAACGAACTCTATACCCGTACCAATCAGAAAATTTACTTCGCGGGTTTATCCCTGGAGGCCCTTGGCCGTGCCGAGGAAGGGAAAGAGATGAACGCCATCGCGCTGGTACAGGCGGGGCGCGAAGCGGCGTTGTTCCACCTGTACGGTGCCTTGCTGGGGCTGTGCCATGAGATCGCCGGGTTCTACCGCCTACCCCAGGCCGGTGCGCCGCGTGCAGAAATGATCATGAATCGTGAAGTGCTGGATTCAATGGCGATCCCCGAGTTGGCCGAACTGGTGGAAATGGCCCAAAGCCCCGACAGTTGGGTGGCACGGCTGCTCAAAGCCCATGCGGATATGTTTCAACCGCCGCGTATTCCCCATGTGCCCAAAGGTGATGTCACCCAGCCGCTGATCGTCGCCGTGGCCTTGGAGCAGGATGAGCCTAAGCCTTTGAGCCGTGAGGAGTTGGAAGGCTGGCGCCAGGAGCTGAAAAAGATGGCGCTGCGTTTTCGTGAAGGGCTCAACGAGTGCTGAAGGGGTTGCACTAAGCAAATGTGGAAGCTGGCTTGCCTGCGATGACGGCCTGCCAGCCGACACCTATCGATCTGATGCCCCGCGTTCAACCTGTGGGAGCTGGCTTGCCTGCGATGGCGGCCTGACAGGCGACCCTGTTATACCGAGTACATATTCATTCCTGCGGCAACGGCCACTTAGGGCTCCGCCTGACGGCGGGTCACTGTGGAAAGCCGGAATGCCAGCGTGGTTTAACGGGGAGTCTGAGATCAAGATCAAAAGCAGATCAAAAGCTACTCGCTTCGCATCGTGGTTACCGTTGGCTGCTTTAGCCTGCAAAGTTGTATAGGTACCTATGCTGCGATAGCGGTGGGTCAGTTTGCTGGTTATTCGCTGATACTCCGCCATCGCAGGCAAGCCAGCTCCCACATAGAGACGCGTGTTCCCTAGGGCGCCATTCATCACACCGTAAACAAACCTGTCCATATCCCCTGCGAGGCTGGGTGGATGACTGATATAATCCCAGGCCTTTCGTGGAGAACAGACTTTTATGCCAACGTCCTTTCTGGAAATTGTTGAACTGCCTGACGGCCGAATCGAACTGCGCCGGGCTGAGGACGAAGGTTCTCTGGTTATTCTGGATTTCTCCGAAGACGCCAAGGTCTTCCTGCAAGGCCAGCATGTCGAAGTGGCTAAAGCCATGTTGAGCGTGGGCGTGCAGATGGCAGGTCGCCTTGCCGAAGGCGAGCCGGAGAAAGATGAAGGGCCGCGCGTTCTTCACTGAGTCTTTTGTGACGGCTGCTTCTGTGGCGCGCCATCATTACCCCAATCGAATATTCAAACTCTGTGCATCACCCGTGCGCGCAGCACTGATCAGTTGCTGCTTGGCGCTGGCATTCAGCGGGTTCAACCAGCTCACCACCGTATGGCTGCGGCCCAGGCGCAAGGCTTCGCAGGTTAGCTGCTGGGCACTTTGCGCGCCGCGTGGTTGCAGCAACAGGATACGCTCACGGTTGAGCCCAGCGTCCCGCAGCCAGGCCTGGGTGAGGCTGGCGGGCGGGGCGATCAGTGTCAGCCAGCGGGCGTCCTGATCTTCGCTCAATTCGCGCAGGATAGGTGCCAGCAGGTTCAGGCAGCTCTCAGCCGCACCGCGCAACGACAGTTCACTGAACGCCTCAGGTTCGCCGCCCCAGGGGGCTTCGACCGTTTCCTTGAGGATTGGCGCAAGGGGCTGGGCCATGAAGGCCTCGAACAGCGACAGTTGTGTATGTTGTGGGGTATGCACGAGCTGCATGATGCCTCCTTTAGCGGCGAATGACGCCGACACTCAAGCCTTCGATCACCAGGTCCTGGTCTTTCAGGTTGACTTCGATCGGGGCAAACTCAGGGTTTTCGGCCAGGAGCCAGACCTTGCTGCCTTCGCGCTTGAAGCGTTTGACCGTGACCTCGTCGCCGATACGGGCCACGACGATCTGGCCATTGCGGGCTTCGCGGGTGGTATGCACGGCCAGCAGGTCGCCGTCGAAGATACCCACGTCCTTCATGCTCATGCCGTGCACACGCAACAGGTAGTCGGCGCGAGGGTGGAAGAAGGTCGGGTTGATGTTGCAGGATTCCTCGACGTGCTGCTGCGCCAGGATCGGCGCACCTGCGGCGACGCGACCGATGATCGGCAATGTCGACTCGTCGGCCTTGGCTTCGAAGCCAGGGATGCGGATACCTCGCGAAGCACCCGGGGTCATCTCGATCGCACCTTTGCGAGCGAGGGCCTTGAGGTGTTCCTCGGCGGCGTTCGGGGACTTGAACCCCAGTTCCAGGGCAATCTCCGCACGGGTAGGCGGGTAACCATTGTCATCAAGGCAGCGCTTGATAAAAGCCAGAATCTCAGCTTGGCGTGGCGTCAGTTTTAGCATGTTGATCGCTCTGTCTTTTTATACAGTGACTGGGATTATATACAGTGAACTGCGCTTGGCAATCATCCTTTTTAGTGGCCCCGCTGGACGGTCATCCGTCAACCGTCCTACAGAGCAGAAGCGGCGCAGCCTACACAGCTGCAAGGATGTGATTAAATAGCGATGAATCAGATGACTGACCAGCCGCAAAGCGGACCCGCAGGCTTGACAAGACACACTCTGAAACGTATGTTTCAAACAAGTGTTTGTCAGGCGGAGTAGCCATGGCCCAGTCGGAAACCGTTGAACGCATTCTCGATGCTGCCGAGCAATTGTTCGCGGAAAAAGGATTTGCTGAAACTTCATTGCGCCTGATCACCAGCAAGGCTGGGGTCAACCTGGCCGCTGTGAATTACCACTTCGGCTCGAAAAAGGCCCTGATCCAGGCGGTGTTCTCACGCTTTCTGGGCCCGTTCTGCACAAGCCTCGACCGTGAGCTGGAACGCCGCCAGGCCAAGGCCGATCACAAGCCGAGCCTGGAAGAGCTGCTGGAAATCCTCGTGGAGCAAGCGTTGGTCGTGCAGCCTCGCAGCGGCAACGACCTGTCGATCTTCATGCGCCTGCTGGGCCTGGCGTTCAGCCAGAGCCAGGGCCACTTGCGCCGCTACCTGGAAGACATGTACGGCAAGGTGTTCCGCCGCTATATGCTGTTGGTCAACGAAGCGGCCCCGCGTATTCCACCTATCGAGCTGTTCTGGCGTGTGCATTTCATGCTCGGTGCCGCAGCTTTCAGCATGTCGGGTATCAAGGCGCTGCGGGCAATTGCCGAGACCGATTTCGGTGTGAACACGTCCATCGAGCAAGTCATGCGCCTGATGGTGCCGTTCCTTGCCGCTGGCATGCGCGCCGAAACCGGCGTCAGCGACCCGGCCATGGCCGCCGCCCAGTTGCGCCCACGCAGCAAAACCGTACCGGTCGCCGCCAAGGTTTGATCGCTGCGGGTGGGCGCGGCCGCTTGCATCCGCTAAGCTAGCCGCCATGCCGATTTCAGCTATTTATTCGCAACCCGTCGTCCTTGCCGTGCCTTGCAAGGACGACGGGTTGTGTGCGTTATTTAAGGAAGGTTTATGACTGCTGCCCTGCAAGGTTCTTTGATGGTCGACGTCGCCGGTACCTGGCTCACGGCCGAGGATCGTCATCTGTTGCGCCAACCGGAAGTGGGCGGCCTGATTATTTTTGCGCGCAATATCGAGCACCCGCGCCAGGTTCGCGAGTTGAGCGCCGCGATTCGTGCAGTGCGCCCGGACTTGCTGTTGGCCGTGGACCAGGAGGGCGGTCGCGTGCAGCGTCTGCGCCAAGGCTTCGTGCGCCTGCCGGCCATGCGTGCGCTGGCGGATAACCCCAACGCTGAATACCTGGCCGAACAGTGCGGCTGGATCATGGCCACCGAGGTGCTGGCGGTGGGCCTGGACCTGAGTTTTGCCCCCGTGCTGGACCTCGACTACCAACGCAGCGCCGTGGTCGGCACCCGTGCTTTCGAAGGCGACCCAGAGCGCGCTGCCGTGCTCGCGGGTGCCTTTATCCGTGGCATGAACAGCGCCGGCATGGCCGCCACCGGCAAGCACTTCCCTGGCCATGGTTGGGCCGAGGCCGATTCCCACGTCGCCATTCCCAATGATGAACGCAGCCTGGAGCAGATTCGCGCCAATGACCTGGTGCCTTTCGCACGCCTGAGCAAGCAATTGGCCGCCGTGATGCCGGCGCACGTCATCTACCCGCAGGTCGATGCCCAGCCTGCAGGTTTTTCGCGTCGCTGGTTGCAGGATATCCTGCGCGGTGAGTTGCAGTTTGACGGGGTAATCTTCAGCGATGATTTGTCCATGGCCGGCGCCCATGTGGTCGGCGATGCGGCCAGCCGTATCGAAGCGGCGCTGACCGCCGGTTGTGACATGGGCTTGGTGTGCAATGACCGTGCGGCGGCCGAGCTGGCGCTGAGTGCAGCACAGCGGATGAAGGTCACGCCATCGGCGCGGATTGCGCGTATGCGTGGGCAGGCGGTTGCCTCGACGGACTATAAGCAGGACCCGCGTTGGCTGACAGCGCTTACTGCGTTGCGCGATGCCCAGTTGATCGACTGAAAACCGAAGCGCGGCCATCACAGGCAAGCCAGCTCCTACATTTTGATTTGTGAATACAGTCAGGTGTGGGAGCGGGCTTGCTCGCGAAGGCGGCCGAACAGTCAGCGCTTTTCTTGCTTATTGGGCAACGGCGCAAACAACGCTTCAATCTCCTCATTGCCCAACTGCCAATCCCCCGTGGTTCGCCCATCCAGCACGCCCGCAGCCAGATCGGACTTCTCCTTCTGCAAGTGCTGGATTTTCTCCTCTACCGTGCCCCGGGCAATCATCTTGTACACGAACACCGGCTTTTCCTGGCCGATGCGGTATGCACGGTCGGTGGCCTGGTTTTCCGTGGCTGGGTTCCACCAGGGGTCGTAGTGGATAACCGTGTCGGCTTCGGTCAGGTTCAAGCCCACGCCGCCAGCCTTCAGACTGATTAAAAAGATCTGCAACTTACCGCTCTGGAAATCCTTCACCGGTGTACGTCGATCCCGGGTCTGGCCGGTCAGCAGGGCGTAGGCAATGCCGCGCTTTTTCAGTTCGGCCTCGATCAGGCTCAGCATCGAGGTGAACTGTGAGAACAGCAGGATCCGGCGGCCTTCAGCAAACAGCTCGTCGAGCATGTCCATCAGGCTGTCGAGCTTGCCCGAGCTGCTGCCACGGGCGGGCAGGGTGGCGTCGTTGACAAGGCGCAAGTCGCAGCACACCTGGCGCAGTTTGAGCAGGGCTTCGAGGATGATGATCTGGCTGCGAGCCACGCCCTTGCGGGTGATCTCGTCGCGGACCTTTTTATCCATGGCCAGGCGCATGGTTTCGTACACGTCGCGCTGGGCCTCGTTGAGGTCGACCCAGTGGATGATTTCGGTTTTGGGTGGCAGTTCGGTTGCCACTTGTTCCTTGGTGCGGCGGAGCAGGAAGGGTTTGATCCGACCGTTGAGGTGCTGCAATCGCACATCGCTGGCACGCTTTTCAATCGGCACGCGGTAATCACGGTTGAAGCTCTTCACGTCGCCCAGCCAACCCGGCAACAGGAAGTGGAACAGCGACCACAGCTCGCCCAAGTGGTTTTCCAAAGGCGTGCCGCTCAGGCACAGGCGCTGGCGTGCATTCAGCTCGCGTGCGGCCTGGGCCGCCTTGCTGGACGGGTTCTTGATGTACTGCGCTTCATCCAGGATCAAGACGTGCAAGGGCAGGGCGGCGAGCTGTTCAATGTCCTTGGGCAGCAGGGCGTAGGTGGTCAGCAGCAGGTCGTAGTCATTCAGGTTGGCGAAATGTTTCTTACGCCCCGCGCCATAAAGTGCCTGCACTCTCAACTGCGGGGTGAAGTGCGCGGCTTCATCGAGCCAGTTCGGGATCAGGCTGGTAGGCATCACGACCATGCACGGCCGATCAAGGCGCCCTGCGTTTTTTTCGGTGAGGATGTGCGCCAGGGTCTGCAAGGTTTTGCCCAGGCCCATGTCATCCGCAAGTATCCCACCCACCTCCAGTTGGCGCAGCGACTGCATCCAGCTCAGACCTTCCAGCTGGTAGGGGCGTAATGTCGCATTCAGGCCTTCGGGCGCCACGCAGGTGAAATCCTTGATATCGCGCAGGCGCTGGGCGAAGTTGCGGATCTTCTCGCCGCCTTCCCATTGCAGTGGCAGGTCTTCCAGCGGGTTGAGGCGTATGGCGTCGGCCTTGGCCAGGCGCAGCGCGGTGGTGCCGGCTTCCTGCAGGTAAAACTCGCCGAGGGTCGCCAGCACCGGCTTCAAGCGGCCGTAGGGCAGCGCCACTTGCAGCGGGCCGTGGCCGTTGGGCAGGCCGGGGATGTTCACCAGGATCAGCTCTTCATCGCGGCGCCGCGCCAGTTTCTCCGGGTTGAGGATCTCGGTGTGGGAGCGCATCAGGTTCAGCAGGATCGGCAGCAGGCTCAAACGTTCGCCGTTGACGATGATGCCCAGCTCCAGGTCGAACCAATCGCGTTCCGGCCCTTCATCGACCGTGGCATACCAGTCATCGACGGGGCTGAGATCAAAGCCGAAGTCTTCATCGATCTGCAGCTCCCAGCCCTCGGCACGCAAAGTGGGCGACACATTGAGGGTGAAGTTCAGCCAGGCACTGTCATTGACCATTTCGAAGAGCTCGCCGGCGCTTTCCGGCAGGGCCTTGCTCTGGCGCGTGGCGATCTTGAAGCCAAGCAGGCGCAGGTGTTCGCGATAGGCCTGTTCTTGCTCGGGATGGCGCTTGATCCGCAGGCTCTGCGTCTCTTGGCGCACAATGATGTCAGCATTTTTTTGCCCGCTGACATAGTTGCCCAGGTAGTTGAACGACAACGCCGCACGGTGCTGGATATAGCGCTGCATCTTGCCGTTGCGCGGTTCGAACGCGCTGAACTCCACGCTGGCCAGCCACAGGCGTGGCACCGGTTGCACGTCGTCCATCACCACTTGCGGCAGGACCACGCGGTTTTCGAGCACCGCCTGGAGCTTCTCCAGCAGCTGCGCATCCTGAGCCGCTGCCGGGTAGGCCAGGGTTTCCTGGACCTTGAGCAGCACCGCCGCGATGTGTTTGCAGTTGGTGTGCACCGGGCACGTGCAGCGGCTGTCCACCAAGATCAGCAGGCCCTTGGCCGATTCGCGCAGTGAGATGGTCTGGCGGTAAACATTACCGCCCGAGCCTTCGCAACTGGCGGTGATGGTGCTGTCGCCGCACTCGACGATGCGCACGCGGTTCTCCAGGGCGTAGCGTCGCCCGCGCTCGAGGCTTTGCTCTTTGAAGCGATTGGCCCACGAAGGGGCCAGGGGTTTGGTCAACGACGACGTCAGGGGCATGGCGCGCAATCAGTCCTGAAGGTCGGGCGGTGGCGCGCTGGGTGGCTTGGCGGTCAGCGAGGTGATCTTGATCAGCAGCGCCAGGTGGCCGCCGTCCAGGTAGTTGAGCTGGTTGTTCTTGGTGCGCACGTCTTTCTGGCTCAAGTGTTCGCTGGCGATCACGCTGCCGTTGCCGTCGAACTGGTTGATCCAGAAATCCGCGTCGATATCGGTAAAGCGCCCCAGTTGCAGGCTCAACACCCCTTCGATAGGGAACTGACCGAATTGCTCCTGGCCGTCGGTGATCGCCACCTTCACCGCTTGCTCGCCCAGGTTCTGCTCCCAGGCCTTGTGGGCGAGCACCGTGTAGTTGGCGTCGGCGCGCAGCTTGTCGACGATATTGCCCAGGCGCGGCGGGCTCATCCGCTCACCCAGGCGCGGCGCGCCCGCATCCCAGTTTTCCGGGGCGGCGCGGCTGTTGATCACTGGTTCTGCATTCTGGCGCACCAGGATCATTTCCACCTGATACAGGCTGTCGGCAAAGGCCGAAGGTGCGAGTACCACCAACAACAGGCTCAAAATGCGGAACACGCGCATGGGGGCGTCCTTAAACGGATTTCGGAATGAGGCGTTCAAACAGCGCCTCCAAAGTGTTGAAGCGTTCTTCGGCGCGTTCCATCGGCACCATGAACTTGAACAGCGTAGCCCCTTCGAACTTGTAGCGGTTGGGCTGGCCCTGGATCAGCTTGATCAGCACCAACGGGTCAACCGGCGTCTGCGCTTCGAATTCGATACGCCCGCCTTGCGGCCCGGCGTCGACTTTCTTGATGCCCAACTGCTCGGCCTGCAACTTGAGCAGGGTCAGGCGCACCAGGTTCTTGGTCGGTTCAGGCAGCAGGCCGAAACGGTCGATCATCTCTACCTGCAAGTCCTTGAGGCCTTCTTCGTCGGCCGCCGAGGCAATGCGCTTGTACAGGATCAACCGTGCATGCACATCCGGCAGGTAGTCTTCGGGAATCAACGCCGGCAAGCGCAGGTTGATCTCCGGGCCGCCGCCCAAGGGTTGGTCGAGGTTCGGTTGTTCGCCTTTGCGGATGGCTTTTACCGCGCGTTCGAGCATCTCCATATACAGCGTGAAACCCACCGCCTGGATCTGCCCGCTCTGGCCGTCGCCGAGCAATTCACCGGCACCCCGGATTTCCAGGTCATTGGTGGCCAATACAAAGCCGGCCCCGAGGTCTTGGGTATTGGCGATCGCTTCCAGGCGTTTTTCCGCATCGGAAGTGATCTGCTGGCGCGGCGGTGTGAGCAGGTAGGCATAGGCCTGGTGGTGACTGCGCCCGACGCGACCGCGCAATTGGTGCAGCTGCGCCAGGCCGAACTTGTCGGCACGCTCGATGATGATGGTGTTGGCGCTCGGCACGTCGATGCCGGTCTCGATGATGGTCGAGGCGATCAGCACGTTGAAGCGCTTGTGGTAGAAGTCGCTCATCACCTGTTCGAGTTCGCGCTCGCGCATCTGCCCGTGGCCGATGGCGATACGGGCCTCAGGTACCAGTTCGGCGAGGTCGGCGGCGCATTTCTCGATGGTCTTTACGTCGTTGTGCAGGTAATACACCTGGCCGCCGCGCAGCAGTTCGCGCAGCAGGGCTTCCTTGACCGTGCTCTTGTTCTGCTCCATCACAAAGGTGCGCACCGACAAACGACGCGCCGGTGGCGTGGCGATGATCGACAGGTCGCGCATGCCCGACACCGCCATGTTCAGCGTGCGCGGAATTGGCGTGGCGGTGAGGGTGAGGATGTCGACTTCACTGCGCAGGGCCTTGAGCTGTTCTTTCTGGCGCACGCCAAAGCGGTGTTCTTCGTCGATGATCACCAGGCCCAGGTTCTTGATCTTCACATCGTCCGACAGCAGCTTGTGAGTACCGATGACGATGTCGATCTTGCCCTCGGCCAGGTCGGCAACGGCGGCGTTCACTTCCTTGGCGGACTTGAAGCGGCTCATCACCTCCACGGTCACGGGCCAGTCGGCAAAGCGGTCGCGGAAACTGTTGTAGTGCTGCTGGGCGAGCAGGGTGGTCGGCACCAGGATCGCCACCTGGCGACCGCCGTGTACCGCAATAAAGGCTGCACGCATGGCCACTTCGGTCTTGCCGAAGCCCACGTCGCCGCACACCAGGCGGTCCATCGGCTTGGGCGCGAGCATGTCGGCGCGCACCGCTTCGATGGTGGTTTGCTGGTCCGGGGTTTCTTCGAACGCGAAGCCAGCGCTGAAGGTGGCGTAATCGGCTTTGGGGTCAGCGAAGGCATAACCTTCGCGGGCAGCACGGCGGGCATAGATGTCGAGCAGTTCGGCGGCCACGTCGCGCACCTGTTCGGCGGCCTTGCGCTTGGCTTTCTGCCAGGTCTCGGAGCCCAATCGATGCAACGGCGCCAAGGCGTCGTCGCTGCCGGTGTAGCGGGCGATCAGGTGCAGGTTGGCCACCGGCACGTAGAGCTTGGCGCCCTCGGCGTATTCCAGGGTGAGGAATTCGGCGGCCTGGTTGTCGATCTCCAGGGTCTGCAGGCCCAGGTAGCGGCCCACGCCATGGTCGATATGCACCACCGGCGCGCCTTCGCGCAGCTCGGTGAGGTTCTTGATCACCGCGTCGTTGTTGGCATCGGCGCGTTTTTCCCGGCGACGGCGTTGCATCACGCGCTGGCCGAACAGCGGGCTTTCGGCGATCAAGGCCAGCGCCGGGTCATCCAACCGCAGCCCTTCGTCCAGCGGCGCGATGGTGATCGCCAGGCGCTCTTTGCTGGCGACAAAGTCAGGCCAGCTGTCGACGGTTTTCGGCCGCAACTTCAGGCGTTCCAACAGCTCTAGCAGCACTTCGCGACGCCCGGCGGATTCGGCGGTAAACAGCACGCGGCCCGGGAAGTCGCCGAGGAAGTTCGACAGCGCCTCCAGCGGTTGCGTGGCTTTGGCCTGGATCGCCAAATCGGGCAACGCGCTCGCCGGGAAACGCTCCCGGCCACTGCCGGCGTCCACGTCCTGCTGGCTGGCTATTACACGCGGCCAGTTTTTCAGGCGCGCGAAGCAGTCTTCAACTGGCAGGAACAGTTCAGCGGGCGGCAATAAAGGCCGGGATGGATCGACGCGACGTTCTTCGTAGCGGTTGCGCACATCGTTCCAGAAGTTTTCCGCCGCCTGTTCGATACCCGGCAGCGAGAACACCTGGGTGTCCTGGGGCAGGTAGTCGAAGAGGGTAGAGGTCTCGTCGAAGAACAACGGCAGGTAGTACTCGATACCGGCAGGTGTAATCCCGCTGCTCAAGTCCTGGAAGATCGGGCAGCGACGGAAATCCACATCGAAGCGCTCACGAAAGCGCGCCTTGAAGCGTGTTACCGCGTCTTTTTGCAGCGGAAACTCCCGCGCCGGCAGCAGCTTGATCGAGTCGACCTTGTCGATAGAACGCTGGTTCTCCGGGTCGAAGGTGCGCAGCGTCTCGATTTCGTCATCGAACAGGTCGATGCGGTACGGCAACTTGCTGCCCATCGGGAACAGGTCGATCAAGGCGCCGCGCACCGCAAACTCACCGTGCTCGTACACCGTGTCGACGCAGCGGTAGCCGCTGGCTTCCAGGCGCGTGCGCATCTGCTCGACGTCGAGCTTCTGGCCCACGTCCAGCACCAGGCTGCTGCCGAGCAGGAACTTGGTCGGCGCCAGGCGGTGCAGGGCGGTGGTGATCGGCACCACCAGCACGCCGTGGGCCAGTTCCGGCAAGCGGTACAGGCTGGCGATGCGCTGGGAGATGATGTCCTGGTGCGGCGAGAACAGGTCGTAGGGCAGGGTTTCCCAGTCGGGAAAATGCAGCACCGGCAAATCCGGGGCGAAGAAGCTCAGCTCCTGCTCCAACCGTTCGGCACTTTGGCTGTCGGCGGTGAGCAGCAGGGTAAAGCGCTTGGCTGCGCTGGCAGCCTCGGCAATGGCCAGGCTCAGGGCGGCACCGGGCAGGTTGCCCCAGTGCTGTTTACCTGCCGCGGCAGGGAGTAGCGGTAGACGCAGAACGGGCACGGAAGGTTGAGCTCCAAGCGTTGCGACAAAGTCGGTAATTGTAACGGCCCCAGGTGCCGCCTGTCAGTTGCTGACTGTGCCTATTACGGTTTGTAGGAAATGTAGTGGCTAAGACAAACAATGGCGGGTTTTGACTCAATATGTAGTGCCAAAATGCGCGAATGTTTAGGAGGGTTACGGACAAGTCGGCCTGGTCGCCAAACTAGTGGCCTTCTGGAACCCGCGTGTTTCCTGGGCTGTAGCGCGGTGGTATTTTTTTGCAAGGGCTTTTTGTTGCCCTTCGCGCATTGCTCAACGCTCAGTCGGGCGACATAATGTAGCCCCTTTTTTCTGCCCCTACATGTGGAAGGTTCCCGTGACTCAGAAGCCCGACCAGTGTCTTGGTGAATGGATCGACCGTGAAGCACTCGCTGAAGCGATGATTCCGCTTATCGGTCAGCTGTACCGCAATAACAATGTGGTGAGCTCGATCTATGGCCGCAGCCTGATCAACCAGTCTGTCATCGCGATTCTCAAAGCTCACCGCTTTGCGCGCCATCGCTCCGCCGACGACAGCGAACTCTCCGTCCACGAAACATTCCCGCTGCTCAAAGCCATGAGCGAGCTCAAGCTCGGCGCGGCTTCGGTAGACCTGGGCAAGTTGGCCTACAAATTCCGCAAAGAAGGCGCTGGCCGCACCGCCGAGCAGTTCGTGCGTGAAGAAATGGCCGATGTGGTTGGCCAGCAAAACGCTGCCGCCCGTAAAGGCACCGACGTGGTGCTGTACGGCTTTGGCCGTATCGGCCGCCTGCTGGCGCGCATCCTGATCGAGAAAACCGGTGGCGGCGACGGCCTGCGCCTGCGTGCCATCGTGGTGCGCAAAGGCGCCGAGAACGACCTGACCAAGCGCGCCAGCCTGCTGCGTCGCGACTCGGTACACGGCTCGTTCAACGGCACCATCACCATTGACGAAGAAAACAACACCATCACCGCCAACGGTAACCTGATCCAGGTGATCTACGCGAAGAACCCGACCGAGGTGGATTACACCCAGTACGGCATCCAGAACGCCCTGCTGGTGGACAACACCGGCGTATGGCGTGATGCCGAGGGCCTGGGCCAGCACCTGGCTTGCCCGGGTGTTGACCGCGTTGTGCTGACCGCGCCTGGCAAAGGCAAGCTCAAGAACATCGTGCACGGCATCAACCACGCTGAAATCACCGCTGACGACAAGATCGTGTCCGCCGCGTCCTGCACCACCAACGCCATCGTGCCGGTGCTCAAGGCGGTGAATGACAAGTTCGGCATCGTTAACGGCCACGTTGAAACCGTTCACTCGTACACCAACGACCAGAACCTGATCGACAACTTCCACAAGGGCGATCGCCGTGGCCGTAGCGCCGCGTTGAACATGGTGATCACCGAGACCGGTGCTGCCACCGCTGCTGCCAAGGCCCTGCCTGAATTGGCCGGCAAGCTGACCGGTAACGCGATCCGCGTACCGACGCCGAACGTGTCGATGGCCATTCTCAACCTCAACCTTGAGAAAGCCGCCACCCGTGAAGAGATGAACGAGTACCTGCGCTACATGGCGCTGCACTCCGACCTGCATAAGCAGATCGACTTCGTCAATTCTCAGGAAGTGGTCTCCACCGACTTCGTTGGCTCGCGCCACGCCGGTGTGGTGGACGCCGAAGCGACCATCACCCAGGACAACCGTGTTGTGCTGTACGTGTGGTACGACAACGAGTTCGGCTACAGCTGCCAGGTGGTTCGCGTGATGGAAGACATGGCTGGGGTCAACCCGCCTGCGTTTCCGCGCTAAGCCTTTGCGCTGAATGAAAAAGCCCCGACTGGTTCGGGGCTTTTTTATGCCTGTGGGTTTTGTGGTGTCTGGGAGGGCCTTATCGCAGGCAAGCCAGTTCCCACAGTTGAACTGCATTTACCTGTGGGAGCTGGCTTGCCTGCGATGACGATGGAACCGTCAACGCCGCCATCACTTGAGTAGCGTGTTGCGCAAACTGCCCGACAGCCCTTTGGGCCCGAGCCAGATACCCAGGTAGGCCTTCGCTAATTCAGCGTCCGGGCTGTTGAACACCACCTGGCCATTAATCTCCAGATTCAACCCGCGCCCCGGACGAAAATCCAGGGCATAGCGATCACCGCTGCGAATATCCCGAAAGCGCGCGTGCAGCCTGGCTATCTCTGGGTTCAACCCGGCATTGGCTTGCTGGCGCTCCAAGGTGACGGTGGCCGCCTTGATCACATCATTGCGATCAATGTCGCGAAAGTAATACAGCGCCAGGCGCACAGCCTTCTGCTGGTCCCAAGCCTGCTTTGCCGGCAGGTCAGCGGGTGCATACAGCGCCGCGGCATACACATCCGCCCAGAGATAGTTGAACACCGCCTGGTTTTTCAGGGCCAGCCCCGCAACCTTTGCGGGGAAGCTTGCCTGCTTGAGCCGCTGTGCATCGTTGGCGTGCGCCATGAGCGACACCATCAGCATCAAACAGAAAAATAGTTGTCGCATAATGGCTCATCCTGAATTCGGCGCTGGTTTGCGTCCTGTAGTATGGCAACACTGGCCTACGACGCGACCAAGGGTTAATGTTCGCGGCGCTCGGCCTTCTATAGACTGTGCCCCGGTTCACACACTTGAGCCAAATTGTCCTTCATGCACGCTGGCCGCGGCATGATTTAGCCCGGCGTCCAACCGTACGCCTGGCCTGTTCTGAGGAGTACGCATGGCTGTCTACAACTACGACGTGGTGGTACTGGGTTCCGGCCCAGCTGGAGAAGGTGCGGCGATGAACGCTGCCAAAGCAGGGCGCAAGGTGGCGATGGTCGATAGCCGTCGCCAGGTCGGCGGTAACTGCACCCACCTGGGTACCATCCCGTCCAAGGCATTGCGTCACTCGGTACGGCAGATCATGCAGTTCAATACCAATCCGATGTTTCGGGCCATTGGTGAGCCGCGCTGGTTCTCCTTCCCGGACGTACTGAAAAGCGCTGAAAAAGTCATCTCCAAGCAAGTCGCCTCGCGTACCGGCTACTACGCCCGTAACCGCGTCGACCTGTTCTTCGGCACCGGCAGTTTTGCCGATGAGCAAACCGTCGAAGTGGTCTGCGCCAATGGCGTGGTCGAGAAGCTGGTGGCCAAGCACATCATCATCGCCACCGGTTCGCGCCCGTATCGCCCGGCGGACATCGATTTCCACCACCCGCGTATCTACGATAGTGACACCATCCTGAGCCTGGGTCATACCCCGCGCAAACTGATCATCTACGGCGCCGGCGTGATCGGCTGTGAATACGCCTCGATCTTCAGTGGCCTGGGTGTACTGGTCGAGCTGGTGGACAACCGCGACCAGTTGCTCAGCTTCCTCGACTCGGAAATCTCCCAGGCGTTGAGCTACCACTTCAGCAACAACAACATCACCGTGCGCCATAACGAAGAGTACGAGCGGGTCGAAGGCCTGGACAACGGGGTGATCCTGCACCTCAAGTCCGGCAAGAAGATCAAGGCCGACGCCTTGCTGTGGTGCAACGGCCGTACCGGCAACACCGACAAGCTGGGCATGGAAAACATCGGGGTCAAGGTCAACAGCCGTGGCCAGATCGAAGTGGATGAGAACTACCGCACCTGCGTGCCGAACATCTACGGCGCCGGTGACGTGATCGGCTGGCCAAGCCTGGCCAGTGCCGCCCATGACCAGGGCCGCTCGGCCGCTGGCAGCATTGTCGACAACGGCAGCTGGCGCTACGTGAACGACGTGCCGACCGGGATCTACACGATTCCCGAGATCAGCTCGATCGGCAAGAATGAGCACGAACTGACCAAGGCCAAGGTGCCTTACGAAGTGGGCAAGGCGTTCTTCAAGAGCATGGCGCGTGCGCAGATTGCCGGTGAGCCGCAAGGCATGCTGAAAATCCTGTTCCACCGCGAAACCCTGGAAGTACTCGGCGTGCATTGCTTCGGCTACCAGGCCTCGGAGATCGTGCACATCGGCCAGGCGATCATGAACCAGCCAGGTGAGCAAAATACCCTCAAGTATTTCGTCAACACCACCTTCAACTACCCGACCATGGCCGAAGCCTATCGGGTAGCGGCCTACGACGGCCTCAACCGGCTTTTTTGAGCGGCTCCGGCCGGTGGCCTGAGCCGGCCGGGGAGACCGATTTCAGTAATTCTCGAGGGTGGCAGTGGCCAAACCGGGAAAGTCTGTAATCAGGCTATCTACGCCGAAGTCGGCGAGCCTGCGCATCAGCGCAGGTTCGTTGACTGTCCACACGGACACATGCAAGCCCTGGCGCTGGGCTTTTTCCAGCCGCTCGGGGGTGCACAGCGTCCAGTTCAATGCCAAATACTCACAGCCGTAGTTCTGCGCGACCTTCAGCGGGTCGAGCCAGGCGTATTCAGCGACCAGGCCGCGTGACAGGTCCGGGGTGAGTTCCACGGCGGCCTTGAGCACTTCCCGCGAGCTTGACGTCACCGTGACCTTGTCCATCAAGCCAAAGCGCACAGCCATTTCGCGAATCGCCAGCACAGTGGTGGCGGCACGGGTACGCGAGGCGCTTTTGACTTCCAGTTGCCAGTGATCGAAGTCGCACTGTTCGAACAGCTCCTCCAGACGTGGAATCGGGCAGGGGCTTACCCAGCCTGGGCCGCCTTTGCGTGCGTCCATCTTCACCAGGTCAGCCGCCGAGTACTCGACGACCTTGCCGCGTCGGTCGGTGGTGCGCTTGAGGGTCGGGTCGTGGATGACCATCAACTCGCCGTCCATGGACAGGTGCAAGTCCAGCTCGCAGCGGCGTACGCCGTGCTTGAGGCATTCCTGAAAGCTGGTCAGGGTGTTTTCCGGTGCTTCGCCTTTGGCACCGCGGTGGCCGTAAATCAGGGTCACAGTTGCTCCTTTGCGCCAGGATGGCTGGCGTCGTGAATACGCATTCAGAGGTCTTCGCTTTGTTCTCGCGCCAGGCGGCGTTCCTGGGCCTGTTTCTGCAGGATATAGCGCGCCAGCAATTGGCGTTGGGCATCGGTCATGGACTCGAACTCCGTGCCCACATCAAAGCCGTCGCCCTTGGGGTCGCAATGGGTCACCCGCGCGCGCAGCAACAGGCCGAGCGCCTGGGGCATCAGCACCAGCTTGACCGCCAGGTGAGTGTCGGCGGGCAGCGGTGTCGGGTGCTGGAAGTCGATGCCGCCTTCGGAGAGGATCACCGGTTGCGGCGCGCCCACCTCCTTCAGCAAACCGCGAGCCATGACCTGGCTGAGCAGATCCAGGCGTTTGTTCTGCACTTTGAGGAAGGCCGCCAGGCTGCGGTCTTTCTCGCTGATCTGGCGCAGCAGGTGCTGGGCTTCGAATTCGCTCAGATGCAGTTCGCTGAGCAGATTGAACAGCGGCGAATCATCCAGCAACACTTCCTTGCTCGCCGCGTCGGGGCCAGACAGGGGTTTGATTTGAAGTGCGATCATGTCATCGATACGGTAGTATTCGCGGCGCTCTTCTTCATCTAATGTCGACATGGCGAACCCCAGGTAACGGTAATGGTCTGAGTGTAAAGCTGCTGACCAGACCCCGCCACCGGGACGTCTTCTTTTCCTCCGAACAAGCCCCGACATGTTCAGACCTCTCTTCGTATTTATCGGCACGCGTTATACCCGTGCAAAGCGTCGCAATCATTTTGTGTCGTTCATTTCCTTGACCTCGATGATCGGTCTCGCCCTGGGCGTGGTCGTGATGATCGTGGTGCTGTCGGTGATGAACGGCTTCGATCATGAGATGCGCACCCGCGTGCTGGGCATGGTGCCCCACGCGACCATCGAGGGCGATGCGCCCATCAACGACTGGCAAAGCCTGGCCGCCAAGGTCCAGCAGAACCCCAAGGTGGTGGCGGTCGCGCCGTTTACCCAGATGCAGGGGTTGCTGACCAACGACGGCAAAGTGCAGAAGATCCTGCTCAACGGCATCGACCCGGCCCAGGAGCGCAACGTCTCGATCATCGACAAGTTCATGCTGCAAGGTAAGCTCGACGCGCTGGCGCCGGGCAGCTTTGGCATCGTCATCGGTGACAAGGCCGCGGCCAAGCTGGGCGTGGGGGTTGGCGACAAGCTGACCTTCGTCGCCCCGGAAGTCACCGTGACCCCGGCCGGCATGTTCCCGCGCATGAAGCGCTTTACCGTGGTGGGCACCTTCCACGTCGGTGCTGGCGAGATCGACGGTTACATCGGCCTGACCAACCTCACCGACCTGGCCCGCCTGCATCGCTGGCAGCCTGACCAGGTGCAGGGCCTGCGCCTGAAATTCAACGACCTGTTCGATGCGCCGCGCGGTGCCTGGGAAATTGCCCAGCACCTGGGGGAGACCGAGTACTACGCCCGCGACTGGACCCGCACCCACGGCAACCTGTACCAGGCCATCCGCATGGAAAAAGCCATGATCGGCCTGTTGTTGTTGCTGATCGTCGCCGTGGCGGCTTTCAACATTATCTCCACGCTGGTGATGGTGGTGAACGACAAGAAGGGCGACATCGCCATTCTGCGTACGTTGGGCGCCACGCCGGGGCAGATCATGGCGATCTTCATGGTGCAGGGCACCGTGATCGGCGTGGTTGGCACCTTGATCGGCACGGCGGTGGGCATTCTGGCCGCGCTGAACGTCAGCGCCGCCATCGCCCTGCTTGAAAAGGTGATCGGCCACAAGTTTCTCAACGCCGACGTCTACTTCATCGATTACTTGCCGTCCCAGGTGCAAACCCAGGACGTGCTGATGGTGGGCGGCGCTGCGTTGGTCCTGAGCTTCCTTGCCACCCTGTATCCAGCCTGGCGCGCGGCACGTACCCAGCCAGCACAGGCATTACGTTATGAGTGAATCGGGCATGAGTGAAAAAGCAATCCTGAGCTGCCGCAACCTGGGCAAATCCTACGAGGAAGGCCCGGAGTCGGTGGTGGTGCTGTCCAACCTGCAGCTTGAACTGCACCCTGGCGAGCGTGTGGCGATCGTCGGCAGTTCCGGTTCCGGCAAGAGTACCTTGCTCAACCTGCTGGGCGGCCTCGATACGCCGTCCCAGGGCAGCGTATGGCTGGCCGGTGAAGAACTGTCGGCGTTGAATGAAAAGGCCCGCGGCCAACTGCGCAATCGCTCGTTGGGCTTTGTGTACCAGTTCCACCACTTGCTGCCGGAATTCACCGCCCTGGAAAACGTGTGCATGCCGCTGTTGATCGGCAAGACCGCGATTCCTGAAGCGCGTCAGCGTGCCACGGCCTTGCTCGAACGCGTCGGCCTGGGCCACCGCCTGGAGCACAAGCCAGCGGAGTTGTCCGGTGGTGAGCGCCAGCGCGTGGCGATTGCCCGTGCCCTGGTGAACAACCCGGGCCTGGTGATGCTCGACGAGCCGACCGGCAACCTCGACTCCCACACCGCCCAGGGCATCAAGGACTTGATGCTGGAACTGAGCACCCAGATGCGCACCGCGTTCCTGGTGGTGACCCATGACATGAGCATGGCCCGGCAGATGGACCGCGTACTGCATTTGCAGGAAGGTCATCTGGTCGCTATCTGACCTGTTGCAAGCCCGGTTTTTTGAGGTCGGGCTTTTTCATTTTTCCAACGGTGCCCGCGAATGTTCAGACCGTTATCGATTTTTATCGGCACGCGCTATACCCGCGCCAAGCGCCGCAACCGTTTTGTCTCGTTTATCTCGATGACCTCGATGATCGGCCTCGCCCTGGGCGTATTGGCGATGATCGTGGTGCTTTCGGTGATGAACGGCTTTCAGCGTGAAATGAGCTCGCGCATCCTCGGCATGGTGCCCCACGCCACCATCGTCGGCGTAAAGCCGATTGATGATTGGCAGCCGGTGGCCGCGGCCGCGATGAAGAATCCGCAAGTCACCGCCGCTGTGCCCTTCACCCAGATGGATGGCATGTTTTCCTATAAGGGCGCGATGCAGCCCATCGAGATCAGCGGCGTCGACCCGGCTCAGGAAGGCAAGGTGTCGATCGTGGCCCAGCACATCGTGCGCGGCAAACTCGACGACCTCAAACCTGGCGAGTTCGGTGTGGTGGTCGGTGATATCACTGCGCGGCGTTTTCGCCTGAACGTGGGCGACAAGCTGACCCTGATCGTGCCGGAGCTCAGCAGCGCCCCGGGCGGTATCACCCCGCGCATGCAGCGCCTGAATGTGGTGGGCATCTTCAAGGTCGGCGCCGAACTGGATGGCTCCATGGCCCTGATCCACATGGCCGATGCCGCTGAAATCCAGCATTGGCAGCCCAACCAGGTGCAAAGCGTGCGCCTGGCGGTAAAGGACTTGTACGCAGCGCCCAAAGTCTCGGCAGATATCGCCGCCAGCCTGGGCGCGGCTTACACGCCGGATGACTGGACCCACACCCAGGGCAGCCTGTTCAGCGCGATGAAAATGGAAAAGACCATGATCGGCCTGCTGCTGCTGATGATCGTCGCCGTGGCCGCGTTCAACATCATCGCCACCTTGATCATGGTGGTGAACGACAAGGGCGCGGATATCGCGATCCTGCGTACCATCGGCGCCACACCTCGGCAGATCATGGCGATCTTCATGGTGCAGGGCACCGTGATTGGCGTGGTCGGCACCTTGATCGGCGGCGTGCTGGGGGTGATTGCGGCGCTGAACGTGAGTGAGCTGGTGGGCTGGCTGGAGCGGGTGAGCGGGCAGCATATCTTCAGCTCGGATGTGTACTTTGTCAGTAACCTGCCTTCGGAGCTGCAAGGTGGGGATGTGTTGCTGATCTGCTCGGCGGGGTTTGTGTTGAGCTTCTTGGCGACGATTTACCCGGCGTATCGGGCGGCGAAGATTGAGCCGGCGCACGCCCTCAGGTATTCGTAACCTTTAGGACCGCTATCGCAGGCAAGCCAGCTCCCACATTGTGACTGTATTCACAGCTCAAATTGTGGGAGCTGGCTTGCCTGCGATAGGGCCCGCCCAGCTTGCATCAATTCCCCTTGGGCAACTCAATCACAAACCTTGTCCAGCCCGCCTGCGACTCACAATAAATCCTCCCGCCATGCGCCCGCACAATCGACTGGGTAATCGCCAGCCCCAGGCCCGCATGTTCACTGCTACCTGCACGCCTCGACGGATCGGCTCGGTAGAACCGGTCAAACAGCCGCGGCAATAACGGCGCAGGAATACCTTCCCCGCTGTTCTCAACCGTCAGTGTCACGCCACTCTCGATCCGCACCCGCACTTCACCGCCCGGTGGGGTAAACCGCAGCGCGTTATCCAGCAGATTCGACAAGGCCCGGCGCAACATACCGCGATCGCCCATCGTCTGGGCGGTGCCTTCGCGCACCAGCGTCACCTGTGCGTCCTCCGCCAGCAGGGTAAAGAACTCCAACAGTGCGTCGACCTCATCGCCCAAATCCAGAGCTTCTCGGCTGGGCATCAGCAAGCCGTGGTCAGCTTTGGCCAGGTACAGCATGTCGTTGACCAGTTGCGCCATCCATTGCAGCTCTTCCAGATTGCTGTGCAGCGCCTCGCGGTAATCCTCCAGCGGGCGCGGTTGGGTGAGGATGACTTGGGTCTGGGTCAGCAGGTTGGACAGCGGTGTGCGCAGTTCGTGGGCGATATCTGCGCTGAAGGCAGACAGGCGCTGGAACGCGTCATCCAGGCGCGCCAGCATGGCGTTGACGGCTTGGGCCAGCTCCGCGAGCTCCACCGGCATTTGTTCTTGGGGTAAGCGTTGCGTGAGGGAGTGGGCGGAGACACTGGCGGCCACTTCGCCCATGCGCCGCAGCGGTCGCAAGCCACTGCGCGCAGCCCAGGCGCCGAGCAGGGCAGTGGCCAGGGCCGAGAGGCCGACGGTCAGCCAGATCAAGCGTTGCATGCGTTGCAGAAAGTGCTGGTGGTGGGTGATGTCGAGGATCAGGGTCAGTTGTGGCGAATCCAGTTGGCTGGGCGTCAAGGGCGCGATG
The DNA here is from genome assembly GCF_009648855.1 of Pseudomonas sp. CFSAN084952. Lineage (NCBI taxonomy): Bacteria > Pseudomonadati > Pseudomonadota > Gammaproteobacteria > Pseudomonadales > Pseudomonadaceae > Pseudomonas > Pseudomonas sp. CFSAN084952. The sequence continues at coordinate 951,489 of NZ_CP045767.1, forward strand.
AATACGCGGTAGTCGGTGCCTGCGTATTGCAGGCTGTGCAGGCCGGGTGCTTGGGGCAAGGGAAGGTGTGGCGCGCCGTCCAGCCAACGTTGCCCAGCTCCGGTGATGCGCAAGGCGAGGTCGGGCTGGTGATCGAGTTCGGCGCGCAGTTGAGGGGTTCGCCGGGCGAGGTCTTCCGGTGAGGCGACACCCTGCAAGGTGCTGCGCAGGGCCACCAGTTTGCTTTCGAGCTGTTGCTGGTCCAGCTCCATGAAGTGCGCCTCGCTGGCCCGGTTGAACAACACCCCGGCGATCAACGAGACCACCGCCGTGCAGGCGGCAAACAGCAGCGCCAGGCGGCTGGTCAGGGACAGGCGCTTGATCACGTGAACCGTTCCTCCAGCACGTAACCCATGCCGCGCACGGTGTGGATCAGCTTATTGGGGAAATTGTCATCGACTTTCAGGCGCAGGCGGCGAATGGCAACTTCGATGATGTTGGTGTCGCTGTCGAAATTCATGTCCCACACCTGGGAGGCGATCAGCGTCTTGGGCAGCACTTCGCCCTGGCGGCGTAGCAGCAGCTCCAGCAAGGCGAACTCCTTGGCGGTGAGGTCGATGCGCTGGCCGCTGCGCTCGACACGGCGGCGGATCAAGTCCAGGCTCAGGTCGGCCAGTTGCAGCGTGGTCTCCTGCGGCGTGCTGCTGCCACGGCGCAATAAGGTGCGCACCCGCGCCAGCAGTTCGGAAAACGCGAAGGGTTTGACCAGGTAATCGTCGGCGCCCAGCTCCAGGCCATGTACGCGGTCTTCCACCGCATCGCGAGCGGTGAGGAACAGCACCGGGATGTCCAGGCCGGCACTGCGCACCGCCTGCAGGATTTGCCAGCCATCGCGGCCGGGCAGCATCACATCGAGGATCAACAAGTCATAGTCGCCCGTTAGCGCCAAGTGCTGGCCACTGGTGCCGTCGGCCACCAGTTCGGTGGTAAAGCCCGCTTCGGCCAGGCCCTGACGCAGGTAATGACCGGTTTTGGGTTGGTCTTCGACGATCAGCAGTTTCATGTAGGGCTCTTGGTCAAGGTGGACGCCGGCCTTTATACCCTGGGCTCCGGGGTATGGGCGCAAGCTGACAAAGTTGTAATCTAGCAGTCAGCTGGCTGGCAGCGAGGCCATCTTAAAGTGTTGCCCAAGCTGGATACCTATTTTGGAGAGTGAAAGATGGCGTTGCGTACACCCCAGTTATTGGCGGGCTGCCTGTTGGCGTTGAGTTTCAATGCACTGGCGGATGCGACTCACACCTACGCGTTCGGCCAGCCGGCCCCGGCGGATAAAGCCACGCGCACCGTTGAAGTCACGCTGCGGGACATTGCCTTTGAGCCCAAGTCCCTGGACGTCAAGGCCGGTGAAACCGTGCGCTTCGTGCTGGTCAACAAAGGCCAGTTGCTGCATGAGTTCAACCTGGGAGACGCGGCCATGCATGCCGCCCACCAGAAAGAGATGTTGCAGATGCAAGCCAGTGGCATGCTCACCGCCACCGGCATGGGCAAGATGGATCACAGCGCCATGGGCCACGGCGACATGGGCGGCATGAAGCACGACGATCCCAACAGTGTGTTGGTGGAGCCGGGCAAGACGGCCGAACTGACCTGGACGTTCAAGCAGGCCACAGGCCTTGAGTTCGCCTGCAACCTGCCTGGGCATTACCAGGCGGGCATGGTCGGCAAACTGACCGTTGAGTGAGGCGTTTGTTAAGGGCGGGAGCAAAGGCTGGTAGACTGGCGCGGTTTATTTAGCCAGGTTTCCGCCATGCATCCCGCAGCCGAACATTCGCCGCTGGGCAAGTCCAGTGAATACATCAGCACTTACACGCCTTCGTTGTTGTTCCCGATTCCACGCGCCGCCAAGTGGGCCGAGCTGGGCCTGAGCGCCGAGACCCTGCCGTACAAGGGCGTGGATTTCTGGAACTGCTTCGAGCTGTCCTGGCTGTTGCCCTCGGGCAAGCCAGTGGTAGCCATCGGTGAATTCAGCATTCCGGCCGACTCGCCAAACATCATCGAGTCCAAGTCGTTCAAGCTGTACCTCAACTCGCTGAACCAGACCGCGTTTGCCGATACGTCCAGCCTTGAAGCCACCCTGCGCACCGACCTCAGCGCTGCGGCCGGCAAGCCCGTGAACGTGCGTATTCGCAGCCTGGCCGACATCGAGGCAGAAGGCGTGATGGCGTTGCCCGGCGTGTGCATTGACGGCCTGGATATCAACGTCAGCAGCTACGAACACCCACGCCCTGAACTGCTGCGTTGCGATGATTCGCGCGTGGTGGAGGAGAGCGTGCACAGCCACCTGCTCAAATCCAACTGCCCGGTGACCAGCCAGCCTGACTGGGGCAGTGTGGTGGTGGAATACCGTGGTGCGGCGCTGAATCACGCCAGCCTGCTGGAATATATCGTCAGCTTTCGCCAGCACTCGGACTTTCATGAGCAGTGTGTGGAGCGGATCTTCCTGGACTTGCAGCGCTTGCTCAAGCCGGAGAAGTTGACCGTGTATGCACGCTATGTGCGTCGGGGTGGGTTGGATATCAACCCGTATCGCAGCACTGAGAACACCCAGTTCCTGAACGTGCGCCTGGCGCGTCAGTAAGCCTTCATACAAAAAACTGTGGGAGCTGGCTTGCCTGCGATTGCGATCTTTCAGTCATTCATCAAGTGACTGATACACCGCTATCGCAGGCAAGCCAGCTCCCACATTTGGTTTTGTGTTTGGCTTGGGCTCGGGTTAGATGCCGATATTGCCAAGGGTCAGCACGATATTGCGCAACGTCCCGGCAATGCCTGGATGGTCCAGTTCAAAACCTTCCACTGCCCGGTTCACATCGTCAGCGATGCTGGGCGTCTGGGTGGCCGGTTCCATTTCCAACTGGACTTCGAATTTGGCGATCAACTCTTCCAATGCTTGACGTTTCTCGGCGGGCAACTCGGGATGATTCTCCAGTTGCTCACGCACAATATCGGCCTGCTGTTGTAACTTCTCGCGATCAGGCATGACGTTCTTTCCTTTTATCGATAGGCACTGGCATAGACCGCGGCACGCCGTGAAAGGTCTACGGGCTGACCTGTAGATTAATCCACTGCGGCCAACTGTGCATGATCTCGATCAGGGCTTCTCGCCCTTGAGCTGGCGCAGGCGGATGTCGGCCAGGCAGGTGCCGAGTTCGCCGAGGTGGTCGATCACCGAATGCACACCCAGGCCATAGAGCGCCACCGTGGCCTTGCCGCGCTTGTGTTCGCGTTGCTGCTCGGTCAGCGCCTGCCATTGCTGGGGCGACAGGCCGCAGAGCGAACCGCAGGAGGCCAGGCCGATGGTCCACAAACCGGCGTTCAGGCCCGATTGCAGCAGGCGCGGCTCGCCGCTGACCAGTACGCAGCCTTCCAGGCGTTCGATGTTCAACTCCATCAGGGCTTGCCAGCAAGCGTGGGGCGCGGGCCAGCGAATGGAGGAGGGCGAGGCCGCCTTGAGCCAGCCAGGCAGGCCGGCGCAGAGTGGCGTGGTCACGGCGGGAGGCAGTTCGTCCAGCCAGGCGCAGGGCACGCCTTGTTCTTTGAGACTGCGCAGGATTTTCAACGCGCCTGGCGTGGCCTCGGCGTCGGCGCAAGGTGAGTCGGTGCGCGCCAGGGAACCAAAATCCACCAGGCAGCCACTCAGGCCAAATAACACGGCGGTCAATGAGGGGGCGGCGGCGACGGCAATCTCGGCGTGTGGCATCTGAACGTCCCTGAAATAGCTGCCACGCTATCGGGGCGGCATGACAAGGGGATGACACTGTCGATATTTGTAGGAATTTTGTGCATTTTCCCTAAGACGATTCTAGGTAGCTGCCTAAATCGGCACTTCCGTCATATACTGACAGCCTTATTCAGGGCATAGCGCCCATGACAGACCATTCAAGGAGCAAAAGCTATGCGCTGGAGCCAGTACTTCGCTCAGCTATCGGTGTGTGCCACCATCCTGTTGGCGCCTTTCGCTGCCCAAGCGGCCTCGGAAGATGACCCGTGGGAAAGCGTCAACCGCCCCATCTTCACCTTCAACGACACCGTTGACACCTATGCCCTCAAGCCAATCGCCCAGGGCTATCAGTTCGTCACCCCACAATTTGTGCAGGACGGCGTTCACAACTTCTTCCGCAACATCGGTGATGTCGGCAACCTGGCCAACAACGTGCTGCAACTCAAGCCGCACAATGCAGGCGTCGACACCGCCCGCTTGTTGGTCAACACCACGTTTGGCGTACTGGGCTTTATCGACGTCGGCACCAAAATGGGGCTGCAGCGCAGCGATGAAGACTTCGGCCAAACCCTCGGCTACTGGGGCGTGGGCAGCGGCCCGTACGTGATGATCCCGTTGCTGGGCCCAAGCACCTTGCGTGATGCGCCGTCCAAATACGTCGACAGCTACACCCAGCCGTACCGCTACATGAACGACATCGGCTGGCGTAACAGCACCTTCGGCCTCAACGTCGTCGACGTGCGCGCCAGCCTGCTCGACAGTGAAAAGCTGATCAGCGGCGACAAGTACACCTTCATTCGTAACGCTTACCTGCAGAACCGCGAGTTCAAGGTCAAGGACGGCAAGGTCGTTGACGACTTTTAAGCCGTGACGTTTTGAAATGAAAAAGGCGACCTTTATAGGGTCGCCTTTTTTGTGCGCGCTGATCGTTCCCCACGCTCCGCGTGGGAACGCATCCCGTGACGCTCCGCGTCACCTTTGCGCAGGGGCGGGATGTTGCGTTAGCGCATTTTCAGAATCTTGAGGCCCAGATTCTGGTCATCGCCTACCGCCTTGGTCCACACCACCTCGGTATCCGCTTCAAGACCCCTGAGCGCGGCGTGCTCTGAGTCGATGCGCACGGTCAGCAGGTCACCCACCGTGAACTGGCGAGGTGCCTGCACCTGCATGCCGGAACTGGAGAGGTCCACGCAGGTACCGGCAATCTCCTGCCCGGCATGGATCAAAGACACATCGGCATCTATTCGCATGCGGATGAAATCGCGTTTTTCGGCGTAGTCGCGCTCGTGTTCGCTCACAGCATCCATCCTTACTTTGCGTTGTGGTTGTGAGGGTTCTTATAACTCCCGGTGATTTGCGGTGTAAAGACGCCCGGCGACCATCGGCATGAGCTTGAAACCCCTCACGGATGGGAGTACCGTCTGCGCCTTAGAAGGGCACCTCTGCTTTACCGTTGTGCATGGGCCAAATCCCAATGCTTTGTAGGACAGAGAGGCTAGAAAGCGAATCCAGTACGTGAGCCCGGCCATTGCCGAGCCGCCTACGCCAACCTAATTCTGGCGCCGTTTGCCCACATGCAAAAAACCAGTGCCACGCTGCTGATAATCGATGACGACGAAGTAGTGCGCGCGAGCCTCGCGGCCTACTTGGAAGACAGTGGCTTCAGCGTCCTGCAGGCCGGTAATGGCCAACAGGGTCTCCAGGTATTCGAGCGCGACAAGCCCGACCTTGTGATCTGCGACCTGCGCATGCCCCAGATGGGCGGCCTGGAGCTGATTCGCCAGGTGACCGACCTTGCCCCGCAAACGCCGGTGATTGTCGTGTCCGGTGCCGGTGTCATGAACGACGCCGTCGAAGCCCTGCGCCTGGGCGCTGCCGATTACCTGATCAAGCCCCTGGAAGACCTGGCCGTGCTGGAGCACTCGGTGCGCCGCGCCCTGGACCGTGCACGCCTGCTTTTGGAAAACCAGCGCTACCGCGAAAAGCTCGAGACCGCCAACCGCGAGCTCGAAGCCAGCCTGAACCTGCTGCAGGAAGACCAGAACGCCGGTCGCCAGGTGCAGATGAACATGCTGCCGGTGAGCCCCTGGACGATTGACGAATTCAAGTTTGCCCACCAGATCATCCCGTCGTTGTACCTGTCGGGTGATTTTGTCGACTATTTCCGCGTCGATGAGCGCCGCGTTGCGTTCTACCTGGCCGACGTTTCCGGCCACGGCGCGTCTTCGGCTTTTGTCACCGTGTTGTTGAAGTTCATGACCACACGGCTGTTGTTCGAGTCCAAGCGCAATGGCACCTTGCCGGAGTTCACCCCCTCCGAGGTGCTGGGCCACATCAACCGGGGCCTGATCAGCTGCAAGCTGGGCAAGCACGTGACGATGGTCGGCGGCGTGATCGACGAAGAAACTGGTCTTTTGACCTACAGCATTGGCGGTCACCTGCCGATGCCTGTTTTGTACACTCCTGACAGTGTGCGCTACCTGGAAGGGCGTGGCCTGCCCGTAGGCTTGTTTAACGAAGCCACCTACGAAGACCACATCCTGGAACTGCCGCCGACTTTCAGCCTGACGCTGATGTCCGACGGCATCCTGGACCTTTTGCCAGAGCCTACACTCAAAGAGAAAGAAGCCGCCTTGCCCCAAAAGGTCAAGTCGGCGGGCGGCAGCCTGGATGGCCTGCGGCAGGTTTTTGGATTGGCCACGCTAGGGGAGATGCCGGATGATATCGCCCTATTGGTGTTGAGCAGGAATCTTTGATGAGTACCGGAAGAATCCAATTCGCCGAGCAAGACGGGACCTTCGTCCTGAAATTTGTCGGTGAAGTGCGCCTGACCTTGTGTTCGGCCCTGGATGCGACGATCGAGCGGATCTTCACCGCGCTGAACTTCTCGGCGATCGTGATCGACCTGACCGAAACGCGCAGCATCGATAGCACCACCCTGGGCCTGTTGGCCAAGTTGTCCATTCTGTCGCGGCAGAAGGTCGGCCTGTTGCCGACCGTGGTCACCACCCATGAAGACATCACTCGTCTGTTGCAGTCCATGGGCTTTGACCAGGTGTTCAACATCGTTGATCGCCCCATCCCGTGCCCGGAATGCCTCACCGACCTGCCGTCCCAGGACCAGTCCGAAGAGATCGTACGGGTCAAGGTGCTGGAAGCGCACAAGATCCTGATGGGCCTCAACGAGTCCAACCGCGAAGCCTTCCACGACCTCGTCAACGCACTCGAGCGGCACTAACAGCTTCCCTGCTCAAACACACACAGTCCAATGTGGGAGCTGGCTTGCCTGCGATTGCGCAGTGTCAGTCGATGAAGTGTTGACTGGCCCACCGCTATCGCAGGCAAGCCAGCTCCCACATAGGGCGGCGGTGACACCGACGCACAAAAAAGGGCGGCACCCTCACAGGTACCGCCCTTTTTGCTGCTATCTGCCTTTACAGCTTGGCCGACAACAACGCCTCCAGCTTCTCCTGGTCCCGCGCAAACTGGCGAATGCCCTCCGCCAGCTTCTCAGTCGCCATCGCGTCCTCGTTGGACTCCCAACGGAACTGCGCTTCAGTCATATGCACACGGGCCTCACCGGCATGCCCTGGCGCCAACTTGCGCTCCAGCTTGCCTTCATCCGCCGCCAGCTTCTCCAGCAGGTCCGGGCTGATGGTCAGGCGATCACACCCGGCCAGCTCTTCGATCTGGCTGAGGTTACGGAAGCTCGCACCCATCACCACGGTCTTGTAGCCGTTAGCCTTGTAGTAGTTGTAGATGCGCGTCACCGACTGCACGCCCGGGTCATCGGAACCGGTGTAGTCGTTGCCGTTGGCCTTCTTGTACCAGTCGTAGATACGGCCCACGAACGGCGAAATCAAAAACACACCCGCTTCAGCACAAGCCACGGCCTGGGCAAACGAGAACAGCAGCGTCAGGTTGGTCTGGATGCCTTCTTTTTCCAGCTTCTCGGCGGCACGGATGCCTTCCCAGGTGGAGGCGATCTTGATCAGCACGCGGTCACGGCCAACCCCAGCCTTGTCGTACAGGTCGATCAGACGGTGCGCACGCTTGAGAATCGCGGCCTCGTCGAACGACAGACGCGCATCCACCTCAGTGGAAATACGGCCCGGCACGACTTTGAGAATCTCTTGACCCACCGCCACCGCAAAGCGGTCACTGGCCAGGCCCACATCGCCGTTGCAGTCCTGCACACACTCATCCAGCAGCTTGGCATAGCCAGGAATCGACGCAGCCTTGAGCAGCAGGGAAGGGTTGGTGGTCGCGTCTTGCGGCTTGAGCTTGGCGAGCGTGGAGAAATCGCCGGTATCGGCTACGACGGTGGTGAATTGCTTGAGTTGTTCCAGCTTGGAAGTCATGGGCGTGCTCTGTCCTGTGGGTCTGATGACATTACCCGAGCGCTGGCAGGCGCTCAAGGGCGCAAATGCGTTAGGTCGTTTGCGAGGGCAATAACCTGGAAACAGCCGTTTGAATCATCGGCAGTGGTGCTAACTAGGAGGCCAGAATCGCCGACAGGTTCCCCCCAACTGCTCGATGTCCTCCGATCAAACTGTGGGAGCCAACTTGCCTGCATGACGCCAGCCCAGCCACTGAGATTCACCTGACCCCCATCAGTCAAACTGTGGGAGCTGGCTTGCCTGCGATGAAGCCAGTCCAGCCACTGATATTCACCTGACCCCCATCAGTCAAACTGTGGGAGCTGGCTTGCCTGCGATGACGCCAGCCCAGCCACTGAGATTCACCTGACCCCTATCAGTCAAACTGTGGGAGCTGGCTTGCCTGCGATGACGCCAGCCCAGCCAATGATATTCACCTGACACACATCGCTCAAAACTGTGGGAGTGGGCTTGCTCGCGAAAGCAGCCTGTCAGCCCCAAATACCACCACTGACACCCAACCCGTCACCGCCCCTCCAACAATTCCCCCGCCTGATCCAGCAACGCCAACGGATCACTCGCCTTATGAATATCCACCGACAACAACTGCCGAAACTTACGCGCCCCCGGGAAACCGGTCCCCAGCCCCAGAACATGGCGCGTAATGTGATGCATCGAGCCACCTGTCGCCAAGTGCTCGGCTATATACGGACGCAACTGCGCCAACGCCTCAGCGCGGGTGATCACAGGCGCGGTGCTGCCAAACAGCTGCTGATCCACCTCCGCCAGCAAATACGGATTGTGATAAGCCTCCCGCCCCAACATCACCCCATCAAACGTCTGCAAATGTTCCTGGCACTGCTCCAACGTCTTGATCCCACCGTTGAGATTAATCTCCAACTCCGGAAAATCCCGCTTCAACTGCGCCGCCACGTCATAACGCAACGGCGGAATGTCCCGGTTCTCCTTGGGCGACAACCCCTCCAGAATCGCAATCCGCGCATGCACGGTAAAACTGGTGCAACCGGCGTCCTTTACCGTCCCGACGAAATCACACAGCTCGGCATAACTGTCGCGGCCATTGATACCGATACGGTGCTTCACCGTCACCGGGATCGACACCGCATCGCGCATGGCCTTCACACAATCCGCCACCAGGGCAGGGTGCGCCATGAGGATCGCGCCGATCATGTTGTTCTGCACCCGGTCGCTGGGGCAACCGACGTTCAGGTTCACCTCGTCGTAACCGGCGGCCTCGGCCATACGGGCGCAGGCGGCCAGATCAGCCGGAACACTGCCGCCTAATTGCAGCGCAAGCGGGTGCTCGGCTTCGTTGTGGCGCAGGAAGCGGTCGTGGTCGCCATGGAGGATAGCGCCGGTGGTGACCATCTCGGTGTAGAGCAGGGCGTGTTTGGAGAGCAGGCGTAGGAAGAACCGGCAGTGGCGGTCAGTCCAGTCCATCATCGGGGCGACGGAGAAGCGGCGGGAGAGTGGGGCGGTTTGTAGGGACATGGGGGATCTGAGTTGGCAAGGCGAATGGGGCGCAGTTTATCAGGAACGGATCTTGGGTGCCGGTGAGGCAAGTTTTGCGCGCATTACCACTTCGAACGAGGGCGTTGCCGTGTGTGGAATACGCCAAGGATCTGCAGTCGATCACCCCGCACTCTATACGGGATCAGATAGGACCAGTTGGGGACTGCCCATTTCGCGAGTATGTTTCACCCGACCTTCGCGTCCCATGGAAGGAAACTGAGCCAGCCTGTCGACACTGGTGAAAGTGGCATCCGAGAAGTCGTCGGCGGCTTTTGGATTTTCGAGAGCTATATAGTTCGCTTCGTCTTCCAGATTTTTGAGTGCTTTTTCAAGCCACTCAACCCGCATTCCGGCTCCAGCGCCTAGCGCGCATGGCTGCCACTTGGTCATCGGTGGCGAATTTGCCTTCGTCGGCTTCCTTTACTGCCAGCTCGATTTGGGCGGTCAGCGTTTTCTCGTGCTCGATGTAGTCGCGAAGAACGTCCATCGCCAGGTAGCTCGCTGTCTGGCCGTTGGTTTTGGCCAAGTCGGCGAGAGAGTTGGACAGGTCTTCCGGCAGGTTTAGGGATATCCCAGTCATGGCGGTCTCGATGGTGGACGGTTGTGGGGCATCTTACACCTTGATGTGCTTGGTTGACTCAGCAGTCCGTCGTGAGGTGTATCTGGAAGTGAATTGCTTTTCGCTGCCTACTCAAAATTAAGTACCGTAGTCTGGCTTCGATATCTGCCCTTGAGTGACGCGGTTCACGTCATCGGCTTTCGTGAAGCCAACAAACTGGGGGGGCAAAAATAATGACCAGAAACTCCCGTTCTGAAAGGGTTGATGCAGTGAACCCGGAATGGCCGGCTGAGGACTTTTCTAAGGCCAAACCAGCGAGCGAGGTGCTTGTGGGATTGTTTGGTAAAGCTCAGGCGAAGGAAATGCTCAAGCCCAAGCGGGGCAATCGGCAGTAACCAAAGAGCACTTCAAAGTTCGTTTTGACGCTGACGTGCTGGAGCGATTCTGGGCTTTCGGGCTAGGCTGGCAAAACGCGAATGAATGCCGCTTGGCCGATTGGCTCAAGACGCCCACGCCAGATGAGCTGAAGGCCTAAGGCAATAAGCCACCGATTTGGCTTATTGCTGTCTCGTGATTAGCTTTTTTCAGCGATAACATAAATAAATCTGTTCCTTTTTTGTTTACACGAAGGAGGTTGGATGCCGGGTGCTGAAGCTTATGAGCCTTGGACATCCGGTTTTAAAAAAGCCCAAATGAGCGGCGTAAGAAATGGAGTTTTCACTGGCCCGTACAACGGAAGTAAAGATATTGCGGCGCAAAACCACAACACTTCTTGGGAGTTTTCCTACGTTTCTCAGAGCTTGCCCGTCGGACCACCCGCCGCTAACCTTCTGAGGTCGCTGCAAACCCAGCGGCCGGAGGTGGAAGTCCGTATTGCTAAGGCGTTTTAACTCCCGAAAATATTGGAGCTTCGCCATGCGCAACAACACACGCAGTTCTTCACTTGACCAAACCGCATCGCCCGTCGACCCCAAGCTTCAAGCCGCAGCCCAGCGAGCAATCCATCATCACTTGCCCCCATCGGACGACGCTGCGCCCGCCGAACGCCCAAGCAACAACCTATTCCTCGTAAACCCAACCATCGACTCCGAAACCCTCCTGGCCAACGCCGCCGAAAACCTCGCAGCCGCCAACGAAATGGCGGTCACCTTGGCGTTCGATCTCGACGACTCCCAGCGTGCCATCGCCCTGGGCATCCAGCAGTTAATCGAGTTGAGTTCGCTACTCGTTGACCGAGCCCAGGAGCAGGTTGCGCCTGTAACCGCCTCAGTCAAAGCCTGACAACCAACCCTGCCGCCTTACCCAAGGCGGCAACCTGAACTCATGCTGTCACCCAGCAAAGTTTCATAATTCCCTGCGCCGTTGAGGTCTACGATCCCCTACTGAGAGAGGACCCCAGCGCCTCCAGCCCATAGGGAACTGAAACCATGATCTCGAACCTCGTCAAACTTGTGATGATCACCGGCACGTTGCTGTTGAGCGCTTGTTCATCTTCATCGAGCGTGAGCAGTGACCCGTGCTTTTCAGGTGGATGCCGGGCGTTTGGTGACCATAGCCCCAACAAGGCCGCGAAGATGAATTTCGGTGGCAGTGGGCTGGGGAGTAGTTATGGGGAGTATGGTTCGGGGTTGTTGCATGATGATTGATGGGGTGGTGGGGCGAGAGTGTTTCGCTAGCTTTGCTGCTTTGCAAAGTGAGCAGCCGTTGGGGGAGAACGCTAAGTAGCCGTTGCCTGAGTAACGGATAGGTGCGCGGTCTGATCCCGCATTTTCGTCGGCTGTCGGGCCGTCTTCGCGAGCAAGCCCGCTCCCACAGTTGGAGTGTGGGAGTCAGGGAGATAAGCGTCGGCTGTCAGGTCTTCACAGGAGCAAGCTCCCTCGCCACAGTTGCAGCGTCGTGCCGAAGTTGTGTAGATATTGACGCTGCGATGGCGGTGGGTCAGTTAACTCATCTGTTACTGATATACCGCTATCGCAGGCAAGCCAGCTCCCACATTGGCCATGTATCGCTCGCAGAATCAGCGCCCGGCTCGGATCCCTGTGGGAGAGGGCTTGCTCGCGATGGCGGTGGGTCAGTTAATTCATCTGTCACTGATATACCGCTATCGCAGGCAAGCCAGCTCCCACATTGGCCATGTATTGCCCACAAAATCGGCGCCCGGCCCGGATCCCCGTGGTAGCGGGCTTGCTCGCGAAGGCGGCGTGTCAGTCACTGGATCTATAACTGAACCAATGCTTTCGTAGGCAAGCTCCACACATTGGATCTTCGTTGTGTGGAATATTGTGTTCGCGTAGCTGATCGGTATTAGGCGCGCCGTTAATGGCCGCCTTTCATACGCCGGGCGATCAGGTAGAGGCCCAGGCCCACCAGCGCTGTCGCTGCGCCGATGTAGCCGGTGCTGGTCCAGCCGAGGCCAGCTGTAATCGCCATCCCCCCAAACCACGGCCCCAGCGCATTCGCCAGGTTGAACGCCGCATGGTTCGATGCTGCCGCCAGGCTCGGCGCTTCATGCGCGATGTCCATCAAGCGAATCTGCAACGGTGCCGCCAACGCGACCATGGTGCCCACTAACCCCATGCTCAGCAGCACGCCCCACAGCGAAGACGCGGCGAAGGGGAAGAACAGCAGCACGGCCATCGACCATACCAATATCAAACCCACCGCCCGAAACTGCATGCGATCAAACAGCTTGCCACCGGCAATGTTGCCGATGATGCCGCCCACGCCAAAGGCGGCGAGGCCGAAGGGGATCCATTGGGGGGAGACTTTGGTCACTTCCAGCATGGTCGGCGCCAGGTAGCTGAATACGCAGAACATCCCGGCAAAGCCAATCGCGCCGATGGACAGGGCCATCCAAACCTGGGGTTTGGTGAAGGCGCGCAGTTCTTTGCGTGGGTCGCTGCGTTGTTCGTCGTGGCGGTGGGGCACGAATTGCCAGACCAGGGCGATGGTGAGCAGGGCGATCACGCTGACCAGGGCGAACGCCGAGCGCCAGCCCAGGTGTTGGCCGAGGAAGGTGGCGATGGGGTTGCCCAGCAGCATGGCCAGGGTGAGGCCCATCATCACGCGGGCTACGGCGCCGGCGCGTTTGTCGGTGGGTACCATGCTGGAGGCGACCACGGCGGCGATGCCGAAGTAGGCGCCGTGGGGCAGGCCGCTGATAAAGCGGAAGGCCACCAGCGAGCCGAAGGTGGGGGTGAAGGCGGTGGCGAAGTTGCCCAGGGCGTACAGGCCCATCAGCAACAGCAGCATGTGCTTGCGCAGCAGCTTGGCGCCGAGGATAGCCAGCAGTGGGGCGCCGACCATGACGCCCAGGGCGTAGGCGCTGATGGCGTGGCCCACCTGGGGTTCGCTCAGGCCCAGGTTCTGGGCGATGTCGGGCATCAGGCCCATGATGGCGAATTCGCCGGTGCCGATCGCGAAGGCGCCCACGGCCATGGCCGCTTCCATTTTGGCGGCGCTGCGCGCGGGCAGTACGTGCCCGGGTGTTTGCTGGATTGTCATGGGTAACTCTGCGTGGAGGGTGTGCACGAAGGACGTCGCCGATGCTACGCAAGCCGCGACGAAGGTGTCTAGAACCGCCATTTTCGGCAGAGTTCCACGCCTGTGACCGCAGGTCGCGGCTGCCAGTCTTGACAGGGGCGCATTAAAACCCGCGATTTAGGCCTGTCAATTGGCCAAACGGCGCATAAACGCTGTTTAGCGTGATATTCTGCGCGCCGTCTTGGGCTAGTCTTTCCCCGGTGCGTACACCCGTATACGTCCCAGCGGTTGGCTGTCGCCCAGGTAGCTGAAGCCAATAATGATAAGAAGTCAGCGCAGAAGGGACATAACAGTGAGGTCGATCCATCGGCCTTGTGTGCCCACCCTGCAGCCTTTATGTGACTGTGCAGACCCCGCGGTACGTTGCCTGACGTAGCGTGAACGAGGGTTACTCATGATCGGGGGCGGTAGGGCGGATGGCGTTTTATCATAGGTGCTACTGATGTTTAAAAAAGTAAACACTGCCCTGCTGGGGCTGGCTTTGTCGATGGGGATCACGTCCGTTCACGCGGAAGAGGCAAAGAAAGTCGATGTGCTGCTGATCGGCGGCGGCATCATGAGTGCAACCCTGGGTGTCTGGCTCAATGAGCTGGAACCGGATTGGTCGATGGAGATGGTCGAGCGCCTCGATGGCGTGGCCGAAGAAAGCTCCAACGGCTGGAACAACGCCGGTACCGGTCACTCGGCCCTGGCTGAGCTGAACTACACCCCGGAAGACAAGAACGGCAACGTTGAGATCCCGAAAGCGGTCGAGATCAACGAAGCGTTCCAGATCTCCCGTCAGTTCTGGTCCTGGCAGGTTCAGCAGGGTGTGTTGAAGAACCCGCGTTCGTTCATCAACTCCACTCCGCACATGAGTTTTGTGTGGGGCGATGACAACATCAAGTTCCTGAAAAAGCGCTACGAAGCCCTGAAGGCCAGCCCGCTGTTCGCTGGCATGCAGTACTCCGAAGACCCGGCGCAAATCGCCAAGTGGGTTCCGTTGATGATGGAAGGGCGTGATCCCAACCAGAAAATCGCGGCCACCTGGAGCCCGATCGGTACCGACGTAAACTTCGGCGAGATCACCCGCCAGTTCGTCGCTCACCTGCAAACCACGCCGAAGTTTGACTTGAAGCTGTCGAGCGAAGTGCAGGACATCACCCGCAACGACGACGGTTCGTGGCGTGTGAGCTACAAAAACCTCAAAGATGGCACCAAGACTGAAACCGACGCCAAGTTCGTGTTCATCGGCGCCGGCGGCGGTGCCCTGCACTTGCTGCAGAAGTCGGGCATTCCTGAAGCCAAGGAATACGCAGGCTTCCCGGTGGGTGGTTCGTTCCTGGTGACCGAGAACCCGACCATCGCCGAGCAGCACCTGGCCAAGGCCTACGGCAAGGCTTCGGTAGGTTCGCCACCGATGTCGGTTCCGCACCTGGACACCCGTGTGCTGGATGGCAAGCGCGTGATTCTGTTTGGCCCATTCGCGACCTTCTCGACTAAGTTCCTGAAGGAAGGCTCGTACCTGGACCTGCTGACCAGCACCACCACCCACAACATCTGGCCGATGACCAAAGTCGGTATTCGTGAATACCCACTGGTCGAGTACCTCGCCGGCCAACTGATGCTGTCTGATGATGACCGCTTCAAGGCGCTGCAAGAGTACTTCCCGAACGCCAAGCAGTCCGACTGGCGCCTGTGGCAAGCCGGTCAGCGCGTGCAGATCATCAAGCGTGATGAAGAGCAAGGCGGCGTGCTGAAGCTGGGTACCGAAGTGGTCAGCTCTGCCGACAACTCCATTGCCGGCCTGCTGGGTGCATCGCCAGGCGCGTCCACCGCAGCTCCGATCATGCTGACCGTGCTGCAAAAGGTGTTCAAGGACAAAGTAGCCAGCCCGGCCTGGCAGGAAAAACTGCACCAGATCGTGCCAAGCTACGGCACCAAGCTGAACGACAGCCCTGAAGCTGTTGCCAAGGAATGGGCCTACACTGCCGGTGTGCTGCAACTGACACCACCGCCAGCGATCCCGCAGCTGGCTGCTCCACAGGCAACCGAGGCTGCCAAGCCTGCGGCTGAGCCAAGCAAGCCGGCGTCTGATCTGGCGCTGTAAGCAACACCCACGAAAAAGCCCGCTGAACCGGTGACGGTCAGCGGGCTTTTTTGTGCGCTAACGATCAGGCGCGCGGCGGGTGTCGCTCCACCGGAGGCAGCTCAACCGTACGCTCGGCCGCTGCCAGCGCCGCCTTCAAGCCCGCTTGGTTAAGGGGTACGCAATACGCCGGTTTAGCCCGCTCGAATCGCCAGCTTTCATCCAGCCCTCCAGCATCCACGGCATCGAAACCCAGTTGGTCGAGTAACGTCATCACTTGCGCCTTTGCCGTCGCGTCATCTGCTGCCACTGGCAATGCGCGGCGTTCAGGCGCGCCGTGCGGGCGGGCATCCTGCGTCAGGTCTGGGGCGAAGATCGCATTAAATACTTTTACCACATGTGATTGCGGCAAATGGTCAGCCAGCAATCGGCTGGTGGTGGTTTCAAAACGGTCCAGTGTCGGGATATGCCCATCACGATCGGGGTAGTAATTGTTGGCGTCCATCACTGTCTTGCCCTCCAGCCATTGGGCGGGGACGCTGCGGTAGTGCTCCAGGGGGATCGCCACCAGTACCAGGTCACCAAACCTGGCGGCGTCATCTGCGCTGCCCACTTGCACACCGAGTATGCCGCTCACCACGCTGCTCATGGTGTGTGGGCCGCGGGAATTGCTCAGCATCACGTTATGTCCGGCGGCAAGCGCCAGTTGCGCCACGGCACGCCCGATAAAACCTGCTCCAATCACGCCAATCTTCATGTGCTTGCTCCAGTGGAAGTATGAAGTGGCTATGATGATTAGCAACCATAACGTGATAAATCGTCATTTTGATGTGGGTGTTATTACTGGGAGTGGGGAATGATGGATCGCCTGTCAAGCATGAACGCCTTCGTGATAGCCGCTGAATTAGGCTCCTATGCGAGGGCCGCCGAACGCTTGGGCATGTCGCCGCAGATGGTGGCCAAGCATGTCACCGCGTTGGAACAACGCCTGGGCGCGCGATTGCTCAACCGCACAACCCGTCGACAAAGCCTGACTGAACTGGGAGGGGAGTATTACGAACGCTGCAAACATATCCTGACGGAGGCCGAGGCCGCCGACGCCCTGGCACAGGTCATGAACGACACGCCGCGTGGCAAGCTGAAAGTCACCGCCCCGGTGACCTTTGGCTCCTACAGCCTGATGCCGTTGATCACCGGGTTTTTACGTGAAAACCCACAGGTAGAAGTCGATTTGCACCTGACGGATCGTTTCGTCGACTTGGTGGAGGAGGGCTACGACGCCGCGTTTCGCATTGGTCCGTTGGGCACGAGCGGCCTCACAGCGAGACCTTTGGCACCGTATCGGTTGGTGGCCTGCGCTGCACCGGCTTATCTGATGGCGCGAGGCACACCGCAGAAGCCGGCAGATCTTGAGCGTCATGAGTGCCTGGGGTACGCCTTTTCAGCGCGTCCGGCGGATCGAGAGTGGGTGTTCTTCCAGGGCACGGTTTCCTACAAGGTACGAGTGGCCAGTCGTTTGCTCATCAATGAAAGTCGGGCATTGATGTCGGCGGCATTGGATGGTTTTGGCATTGTGCTCGGCCCGCAAGACTTTCTGCGAACGGCGTTGGCGAGTGGCGAGTTGGTGCGGGTGTTGCCGGAGTTTGAGGCTCCGAGCCGGTCGATGCATTTGGTCTACACCGCAAACCGCCAGCGTACCGCCAAGTTGCGCTGCTTTGTCGAGACTGTGCTGGGACGTTTTGGTCCGGTATGAAGGAGCACCACCGTGGCGGTCGCCGGGAGGCACGCTAAAGATCTACAGGTTCAGCCATCTGACAGACATCTCCTGTTAAAAATAACCCAGGCCCAAGCAGGGCCCGGCTGCAACAAAGGAAGGACTTCTTTCTGATGCAGGTGTTGGGCGTTCGCGCCCGAGGGTTTTGTATGTTGCTACGTTATGCAGCATTGGCCGCCATGGTGGTCGCGGCTTCCGGGTGTGTGCAAGAGCGTGTTGTGCATGAGCGCAGGCCGATGCAACACGAGTACGTGGATGTGGTGGCGCCGCAACCGCCGCCGGTGCAGGTGATTGAAGTCGAGCCGGCGGTGCGCGAAGGTTATATCTGGTCACGCGGTTACTGGCGCTGGGAAGGTGGGCGCTATGTGGCAGTGCACGGCCATTGGGAACCGGTGCGCCAGGGGTATCGTTATGTACACCCGCATTGGGTGCAGCGTAATGATGGCTACCACTGGCAGATCGGCGGTTGGGTTCGCTAGCCCAACTTCCTCTCCCTCTGTAGGCGCGAGCTTGCTCGCTCCTACAAAAAAGCCGCTCTAACCGAGCCGTTTCATCCCTGCTGCCTTGGCTGCGTGCAGATCAAACGTGGCGGTGTACTCGCAACCGGCCGCATGGCCACAGCGTTCGATCAGGCAGTCGGCAAAGTCCGCTTTGCTTGCGGTGAACTTGCGCAGGGCCTGCCAGATGATATCGGCGTGCTCGACGGTCAGTTCCCGTGTGTGCAGCAAGGTCTCCAGTACCGTTACCACATCGCTTTTGGCCGACTGGTAGCAGGACTGCAACACCCACACCAGTTCCGTAAGCGTCACCAGGCTGACAAAACCTGGTGAGGCGGCGGTGAGCGATTCGATCAGTTGGGACGCCTTGGCGGATTGAACCGGGTCATCCTGGGTCACATAACGCACCAGCACATTGGTATCCAGGCCGATCATCCAGCGCTTGCTCCCTGGGCCGCGATGGCGCGGTTCATGTCTTCGATAGACACGGCATGGGCGGGCTTGCGGATCAAACCCTTGAGGTCCTTGACGGTTTTGCTGGCGGCAATCATGGAAAACTTGCCGTCTTCCATTTCGACGAATTCCACCCGGTCGCCTGTTTCCAGGCCCAGGGCTGTCCTGACCTGAACAGGGATGGTGATTTGCCCTTTTGAAGTGAGTGTGGCGGTGGCCATAGTGAAGATCTCCATCGTGATATTCCTTACCTTAGGGTAAGGAATGACGGAGGACAATATCCGTTGGTCCATAGGTCGCTCGCTGAGGTGAATGAGTTGGAATAGTAAAACCCTAGTCCGAACTCTTGTTCCTCACACGCGTTGCTATGTCCCAAACGAATACAAACTATGACCGACCGCCGCTGGCTTACTGCACCACGCGATAGCACGGCACATACGCCGCGCCGCCCGGCAGTTTCATGCGGTGCTGGGCCACGAACGCCTTCAATAATTCATCCAACGGTTTCATGATCGCCGGGTCGCCGTGGATCTCATACGGGCCGTTCTCCTCGATCAGGCGAATACCCTTGTCCTTGACGTTACCCGCCACGATCCCCGAGAACGCCCGGCGCAGGTTGGCCGCCAATTCATGGGGCGGCAGTGCGTGGCTCAGTTGCAGGCTGGCCATGTTTTCGTGGGTGGGGTCGAACGGGCGCTGGAAGCCTTCGTCGATCTTCAGCAGCCAGTTGAAGTGGAACGCGTCGTTACGCTCGCGGCGGAACTGCTTCACCGCCTTGAGGCCGGTGGTCATCTGGCGGGCCACTTCGGCCGGGTCGTCGATGATGATCTGGTAATGCTTCTGTGCCGCTTCGCCCAGGGTGGCACCGACAAACGCGTGTAATTGTTCCAGGTAAGGCGCGGCATGTTTGGGCCCGGTAAGCACCACCGGGAACGGCAGGTCGCGGTTGTCCGGGTGCATGAGGATGCCCAGCAGGTACAGGAACTCCTCGGCCGTACCGGCGCCGCCGGGGAAGATGATGATGCCGTGGCCGACACGCACGAAGGCTTCCAGGCGTTTTTCGATGTCCGGCAAAATCACCAGCTCGTTGACGATGGGGTTCGGCGCTTCGGCGGCGATGATGCCTGGCTCGGTCAAGCCTAGGTAACGGCCATTGGTGATGCGTTGCTTGGCGTGGGAAATGGTCGCGCCCTTCATTGGGCCTTTCATCACGCCTGGGCCGCAACCGGTGCACACGTCGAGGCTGCGCAGGCCCAGTTCGTGCCCGACTTTCTTGGTGTATTTGTATTCTTCGGTGTTGATCGAATGGCCGCCCCAGCACACCACGATCTTGGGCTCCACACCCGGGCGCAGCGTACGGGCGTTGCGCAGCAGGTGGAACACGTAGTCGGTGATGCCTTGGGAGTTGCTCAGGTCGATACGCTGGCTGTCCAGCTCGTTCTCGGTGTAGACGATGTCACGCAGGGCGCTGAACAGCATCTCGCGGGTGCTGGCGATCATCTCGCCATCGACAAAGGCATCGGCCGGGGCGTTGAGCAGTTCCAGGCGTACGCCGCGGTCTTGCTGGTGAATACGCACTTCAAAGTCTTTATAGGCGTCGAGGATGGTCTTGGCGTTGTCGATGTGCGCGCCGGTGTTGAGAATCGCCAGGGCGCATTGGCGGAACAGAGTGTAGATGCTGCCGGTACCGGCTTCGCTCAGTTGCTGCACTTCACGTTGGGACAGGGTTTCGAGGCTGCCCTTGGGGCTGACGGAGGCGTTGATGACTTGACGTTGGGGCATTCTGATTCCTTGAAAGCACAGCCACCGCGCCCGTTTGGGGGCGATGGCTTGAGAAGGGTGAGCGCCAATTAAGGTCGCACGAGACGGTTATTTACCTCAGGCGCAAGGCCTAGCGCAAATGCCGTCCAACACCATCATGCCGCAGAACTTACTGAATCAGCTTCCAGTTTTTGTAGAAAACCCGACGCAGGGTAAAGACCAGGCCGGCAAACCCTGCGATCACGGCGTTGAGCACCGAGGGCAGCAGGGTCGGGCGCACAATATCAATGAACAGGCAGTAGCGTTTGGCGTCGTTTTTGTTGAAGGAGGCGTGCATCAGCGTGTCATCGAAGATAAACAGCGGGTCGTCGTGCCAGTAGTGCTTGTGCTTACCCACCTGGATATACACGCCCTCATGGTGCGGTGCCGGCGCCATGTTGTAGAGCACACGGAACATCATGCGCAGGGGGCCGAAGTGGAACGACGTCGAGCGGTTCTCGTTGAACACCGAGACGCCGATGGTTTTCACGAACGGCAGTTTCTTGCGCAGCTGCGGGATATCCAGGGTGGTTTCGATCGGGCGGCCGTACCACTGGAAGAACAACATGCCGCGTTTCTTCTCGGCCATGCGTTCGTCCAGGTAGCTGATGATTTCATCCTTGCGGGCCATGGCGTCGTCGATCACCTGTTGCAGGTCTTCGCGCCAGGCCGGCGGCAGGTCTTGCAGGGTATAGACATGCCGGTTGCGGCTGCTCAGCAGGTCGAGCAGGGTGTTGAACGGTGCCAGCACCCAGGTATTACGACCGTTGCCGATAAAATACTTCTTGATGGTGTCGCGGTCGTACAGGCCGTTACGCAGGAAGTCATAAACGCCGCAGCACACCACCAACAGCAGAAACACCAGGCAACTGCGCGGGAAACAATAGATCAACAGCAGAACGCCGAGCGCCCACGCCAGGGACACCAGCTTTTTGCCGACAGCATTTTTGCTCATGAAACGAGGCTCCAAAGCCGAAATATATTGAAACAATATCGTCATCATAGGGCTTTCTGACACCGGCAGGCGTTTTTAAATAGGGCGAAATTGTGAAGCCACTGCACAATTTGTAACCGTTACCGTGCAGGCTCCGACGTTTTGTGGATTGAATTTTGAGAACAGAAGATTTGCGACTATCGTGACGCTTCGGTTTTTCAGGCGTCATAGACCGGTACGATTGAAGTTGAATGGCCACTATTGGCCTTCGGCACCTTGGAAGAGGCAGAAATTTTTATGATCATCAAACCGCGGGTTCGTGGCTTTATCTGTGTGACCGCTCACCCTGTTGGCTGTGAAGCGAACGTCAAAGAGCAGATCGACTACGTAACCAAAAACGGCGTCATCGAGGGCGGCCCTAAAAAGGTACTGGTCCTCGGTGCCTCCACCGGCTACGGCCTGGCCGCGCGCATCAGTGCTGCGTTTGGCTGCGGCGCCGACACCCTGGGCGTGTTTTTTGAGAAAGAAGGCGAAGAAGGCAAGCTGAGCTCCGCCGGCTGGTACAACAGCGCGGCGTTCGAGAAGTTTGCTGTGGAAAAAGGCCTGTACGCCAAGAGCATCAACGGCGACGCGTTCTCCGACGAAATCAAGCGCCTGACCATCGAAACCATCAAGAAAGACCTGGGCAAGATCGACCTGGTGGTCTACAGCCTGGCCGCCCCACGCCGTACCGACCCGCAAGGCGTGGTGCACAACTCCACCCTCAAGCCAATCGGCAAGGCCGTGACCCTGCGCGGTATCAACACCGACAAGGGCGTGGTGGTCGACACCACGCTTGAGCCTGCGACCCAGGAAGAAATCGACGGTACCGTGAAGGTCATGGGCGGCGAAGACTGGCAGCTGTGGATCGACGCCCTGCGTGACGCCGATGTATTGGCCGAAGGCGCCAAGACCACCGCGTTCACCTACCTGGGTGAGAAGCTGACCCAGGACATCTACTGGAACGGCTCCATCGGCGAAGCCAAGAAAGACCTGGACAAGAAAGTTTTGACCCTGCGCGAAAACCTCGCTGCGCTCAAGGGCGACGCCCGTGTGTCGGTGCTCAAGGCCGTGGTTACCCAGGCCAGCTCGGCAATCCCGATCATGCCGCTGTACCTGTCGCTGCTGTTCAAGGTGATGAAAGAGCAGGGCACCCATGAAGGCTGCATCGAGCAGGTCTACGGCCTGTTCAAGGACAGCCTGTACGGCAGCGAGCCGAAACTCGACGCCGATGGCCGCCTGCGTGCCGACCTGGCCGAGCTGGAACCGAAGGTCCAGGACGCCGTGGCCGCGCTGTGGAACCAGGTGACCGACGACAACGTCAACGAGATCAGCGATTTTGCCGGTTACAAGGCCGAGTTCCTGCGCTTGTTTGGCTTTGAGGTCGACGGCGTGGATTACGACGCGGATGTGAACCCGACCGTCAAAATCAACGGGCTGATTCAAGCTTAAAACCCGGTCAATAAGGTGGGAGCTGGCTTGCTCTGATGTCAGTCAGTTAACGCAAATCCCCTGTGGGAGCGGGCTTGCCCGCGAAGGCGGTGCGTCAGTCGCGGCATCTGTGACTGCACGACCGCTTTCGCAGGCAAGCCAGCTCCCACATGTGATCTTCGTTGCTTTGAGCATTGCGTTCGCTCAACTTGGCTGTGCCTACTCCCTCTTTCTTTTCAGTCCCTTCTTACGCCTCCCTCTTTTAGATCTGTCAGACTCCAGCAGCTATCAAGCCACGCTAACGGAGGATCTGATGACGATTCGTGCAGTAGTTTTTGATTTCGGCGGTGTCCTGTTCGACTGGAGCCCGCAGCATCTGTACCGCAAGCTGATTGCCAACGACGTCGAGCGCCAGTGGTTCCTCGACACCATCTGCACCCAGGCCTGGAACACCGAGCAAGATGCCGGTCGCTCCCTGGCTGAAGCCACCCGCACCCTGGTTGCCCAATACCCCGAACACAAGACCCTGATCCAGGCTTATTACGAGCGCTGGCCCGAAATGCTGCGTGCTGAATTACCCGAGGGCGTGGCGATTCTCGAAGCGTTGCACCAGGTTGAGATGCCGCTGTTCGGGCTTACCAACTGGTCGGCTGAAACCTTCCCTTACGCCCGGGCCAACTACCCGTTCCTGAAGCGTTTTCGCGACATCTTGGTGTCTGGCGAGGTGAAGCTGATCAAGCCTGACCCGGCGATCTACCACGCCAGCCTCAGTCAGGTGCGTGAACACCTGCCAGACATCCAAGCCAGTGAAGTGGTGTTCATCGACGACGTCGCCGGCAATATCGAGGCCGCCATCGCATTGGGCTGGCAGGGCATTCACCATGTATCGGCCGAGCGCACCGCCGCGCGTTTGCGCGAGTTGGGCGTGGCGTTCTAGCGCGCCCATTTCTCCATTACAAAGTCGACGAACGCCCGCAGCTTGGGCAGGCGGTAGCGGTCTTGGCGATACATCAGGTGCATGGGGCGGCTGGGCAGTTTATAGGTGGTCAGCAAGGCCACCAGCTTGCCGCTCTCCAGGTCCGGTTGCACCAGGGCATCGGCCAGCATAATGATGCCCATGCCGTTGATGGCGGCCTGACGCAAGCCTTGGGAGCTGTTGATGGTCAATGAACCAGACACCGGCACCTGCACCTCACCTTCATCGCCGGTCATGCGCCAGAGTTTATCGGTGTCGCGCCAGTTGTCGTTCGCGGGGTAGGCGAATGCCAGGCAGTCATGCTGCTGCAGGTCATCCGGGGTGTGCGGTGTGCCGCGTCGCGCCAGGTAGGCAGGGGAGGCGCAAAGGGTGAGGGTATAGGCCTGCAGAGGCCGGGCGATCAGGCTGGAGCTTTCCAGTTCGCCGAGACGAATCGCCACGTCAAAACCGCTGTCGACGAGATCCATGCGCTCATTGCTCAGCACCACGTACAGGTCGATAAGGGGGTAGCGCTGGGAAAACTCACTCAAGGCCGGCACCAGGCGTTCGGTGCCGAACACCGGGGGGGCGGTGATGCGCAGGCTGCCTTTGGGGGCTTCGCTGTGGACCTGCTCGGCCAGTAGCTCCGAGTCGGCCACCAGCCCCAGCACTTCCAGGCAGCGCTGATAATACTGCCCGCCAAATTCGGTGAGGTTCTGTTTGCGCGTGGTGCGTTTGAGCAAGCTGACGCCAAGCCGTTGTTCCAGCGCTCGCAGATGGTTGCCCACCATGGTGGTCGAAATCCCGCATTCCTGCGCGGCGGCGGTCATGCTGCCGGTCTCGACGACTTTCACGTACACCGACATTGCCTGGAACAGATCCATTATCAAGCCCTGGTTTAAAGTTATTGCAGTAATTCTGCGTTTATCCAGCGAGGGTGGTTAACCATACTTGATCCACCGCAACGATGCACTGGAGCCGCCACCATGACCGCCGCCTGCCTGATGAGCACTTATCAACCCCTGGCCCTGAGCTTCACTCGCGGCCTTGGCACGCGCCTGTGGGACCAACAGGGCCGCGAATACCTGGACGCCGTGGCCGGCGTGGCGGTGACCAATGTTGGTCATTCCCACCCCAGGTTAGTGGCGGCCATCAGCGAACAGGCCGGCTTGCTGCTGCACACCTCCAACCTCTACAGCATCGACTGGCAACAACAATTGGCCCGGCGCCTGGCCCAACTGTCCGGGCTGGACCGCGCGTTCTTCAACAATTCCGGCGCCGAGGCCAACGAGACGGCGCTGAAGCTGGCGCGTTTGCATGGCTGGAAAAAAGGCATCGAACAGCCGCTGGTGGTGGTGATGGAGAACGCCTTCCACGGCCGCACGCTAGGCACCATGGCCGCCAGCGACGGGCCGTCGGTGCGCCTGGGGTTCCAGCGTCTGCCCGGCGATTTCATCAAGGTTGGCTTTGGCGACATGGCGGCCCTGGAGGCGGTCACCGAACAGTTCGGCACGCGCATCGCGGCGGTGCTGCTTGAACCGATCCAGGGTGAAAGTGGTGTGTTGGTGGCGCCGTCGGGCTACCTCAAAGCCCTGCGCGAGCACTGTACGCGCCACGGCTGGCTGATGATGCTCGACGAAATCCAGACCGGCATCGGGCGCACCGGCACCTGGTTTGCCTTCCAGCACGAAGGCATCGTGCCGGACGTAATGACCCTCGCCAAAGGCCTGGGAAATGGCGTGCCCATCGGCGCCTGCCTGGCCCGCGCTGGCGTCGCTGAGCTGTTCACCCCCGGCAGCCATGGCAGCACCTTTGGTGGCAACCCGCTGGCGTGTCGCGTCGGGTGTACGGTGCTGGAGATTATCCAGGAGCAAGGCTTGCTGGAAAACGCCGCACGCCAGGGCGAACACTTGCTGGCGCGTTTACGCATGGAGTTGGAGGACCATCCGCAGGTGCGGGCGATTCGTGGCAAGGGCTTGATGATCGGCATTGAACTGGCAAGCCCTTACCGTGACCTGGCCCAACGGGCGGCGCAGGAGCATGGGCTGTTGATCAACGTCACGCGGGGCAAGATCATTCGGCTGTTGCCGCCGCTGACGTTGCAAGGCAAGGAAGTAGAAATGATCGTGCGAGCCATCACCCGCCTACTGGACTGAAAAAGTGCGGAAGGGGGCGATGCTCGTTCCCACGCTCTGCGTGGTAACGCCTCCTGTGACGCTCTGCGTCACGCCTTAAGAGCGGACGCGGAGCGTCCAGGGCAGCGTTACCACGCGGAGCGTGGGAACGATCAGAGGGAGGGGCCATTCAGCCATTCCTGGTTCATGGTCTCCGTATCGCCCAAGTATTCCAGCAACCACGCCATGGCTGGCGACAGCTTGTTCTGCGCCCACGCCACACACGACGGGCTGGCCGGAAATGGCCGGCTCAACTGCAGCGCGACCAAGTCCCCGCGCTCGATCCATGGCAATACCTGATGGGCCGGTGCCATCCCTACACACAGGCCATCGCGCAGGCAATCCAGAGCCGACGCCCAGTTGGGCACCACCAGGCGGCGCTGGTTATCCAGGGTCCAGGTGTCGCGCTTGGGCAGGTTGCGTGAGGTGTCGGTCATGCACAGCGAGGCAAAGGGGCGCAGTTGGTCATCACTGAGTAAACCTTCCGCCGCAGCTAAGGGGTGCCGGGCGCTGACCACGCACAGCCAGTTCAACAGGCCCATGTCGCGGAAGCTGAAGTGGCTGGCCACCGGCACCGCGCTGGTGGCGCCGATCACGATGTCGGTGCGTTCATCCGCCAGCGCATCCCACACGCCGTTGTACACCTCGTATTCGAGCAGCAATTCCACTTCGGGAAACTGCCGATAGAAGTCGAGCACCAACTGCCGGCAGCGCTGGGGTTTGACGATGGAGTCCACGGCCACCTTCAACTGGCCGCTCCAACCATTGGCCACCTGTTGGCACAGGCGCCGGGTGCCGAGCATTTTTTTCATCACGCCGCGGGCTTCGTCGATAAACAAACGGCCGGCGGGGGTCAGTTCTACGTCGCGATGCCGCCGCACAAACAGCGGCACGGCCAGCCATTCTTCAAGCTGGCGCACGGTGTAGCTGATGGCCGACGGTACGCGGTGCAGTTCCTGGGCGGCGGCGCTGAAGCTGCCGTGACGGGCAACGGCGTCGACCACATCCAGGGAATATTCCGACCACATGAGCGCTGCCTTCAAAATTATTGATGAGAGTGTCCAATTATTATCGCTTCACACAGATATTGTCAGCTTCATAATGGGCGCCAGTCAGCAAATAGTTTGATGGCAGTATCTACAAGGCTTCGATGAAAAATTCTTTTGGTTTTACCTGGTATCTGGCGGGGCTGAGCATGCTCGGTTATCTGGCCATGGACATGTACTTGCCGGCGTTTGGCGCCATGGGCGAGCAGTTGAACATTGGTGCTGGCGCGGTGGGCGCCAGCTTGAGTATTTTCCTTGCCGGCTTTGCGCTGGGGCAGTTGCTGTGGGGGCCGCTCTCGGACCGCCTGGGGCGCAAGCCGATTCTGATCGCGGGCCTGAGCCTGTTTGTGCTCGGTTGCCTGGGCATGTTCTGGGTTCAGAGCGCGCCGCAACTGCTGGCCCTGCGCTTTATGCAGGCGATTGGCGTGTGTGCCGCCGCCGTCAGTTGGCAGGCCTTGGTGATTGATCGCTACCCGGCCGACAAGGCTCACCGCGTCTTCGCCAGCATCATGCCGTTGATGTCGCTGTCTCCGGCCCTGGCTCCGCTGCTGGGCGCCATGGTGCTGAATCACTTTGGCTGGCAGGCGATCTTCGGCGTGTTGCTGGTGGTGTCGTTGTTGCTGTTGTTGCCGACCTTGTTCCTGCGCAATGTGCCCAAGCGTTCGGAGCACAAGGGCAGCCCGGTGCGCCTGGGCTATGGGCAATTGCTCACCTCGCGGGTGTTTACCGGCAATGTAATGATCTTCGCCGCCTGTTCGGCCAGCTTCTTCGCTTGGCTGACCGCCTCGCCGTTCATCCTCGGTGGCATGGGCTACAGCCCGAATGACATCGGCCTCAGCTACGTACTGCCGACCCTGGCGTTTCTCGTTGGCGGCTACAGTTGCCGCAGCGCCTTGCAGCGCCTGCCGGGTAAAACCCTGCTGCCGTGGTTGCTGGTCGCCTATTGCTTGAGCATGGTGGCGTTGTACCTGGTGGCCACCTTGAGTGTGCCGACCCTGACTACCTTATTGATCCCGTTCTGCCTGATGGCGCTGTGCAACGGCGCCAGCTACCCGATTGTGGTGGCGAATGCGCTGATGCCCTTTGCGGAAAATTCCGGCAAGGCGGCGGCCCTGCAAAACACCCTGCAGTTGGGCCTGTGCTTCCTGGCCAGCCTGTTGGTGTCGTCGATGATCGAGCAACCACTGTTGATCACGGTGATTGTGATGCTGGCGACCGCGCCGCTGGCGGTGTTGGGGTATTGGCTGGCACGGCCGAAGGGCAATTCTTCCGAACTGGCCAACGCCTGAGCTGACAATACGATCAAAGTGTGGGAGCTGGCTTGCCTGCGATAGCGGTGTATCAGTGCCAGATGGGCTAACTGACAGACCGCTATCGCAGGCAAGCCAGGTCCCACATTGTTTTGCGTTTCTTCAGTTAGAACGTCACTTCCATGTTCAGCGTCGGCGTTGAGGTGCGGCTGCCACGCCCACCGTCCACGCCGAATTTGTTATGCCAGTACTCATACCCCACCCCCAGGTACAAGTTCGGCTTGACGCTTTTACCCGGTCGCACCGCCACCATCAGCGCCGTACGCATCAGCGCTTCCGGTGCGGTATCGCGGCCATGGTAGTCCTCGCCTTTTTCCCCGACGTAGTTAATGAACCCCTGGAATTTCGCCGCATGGTTGCCCACCTCGAACGGTCGCATCCAGGCCAGGTTGAGCATGTAGGTAGCGTCGAAGGTGTGGTTCGACTCTTGCGCGCCGGGAATGCCGGTGTGGTTCTTTTCCTTGTAGTACATCAGGCTCAGGTCCAGCACGCCGACAGTGTTGAACTTCAACGTGGGGCCAATCACCAGAGCGCGCTTCTTGGCGGAGGCGAAGTTGTTGTTGCGGTTGGCGTCGAAGCCCAGGGTCAACGCGTAATCCTTGATCAGCCCCGTGCCCGGCGGCAAGTCGAACACGCGTGAGGCATACAACTGATGCCGGTACACGGCGTACACCTCGCTGCCCCCGTGGTCGGTGCCTTTGCGCGGGTCGCTGCTGTCGGACAGGAATACGTCGAGGTTGAGGAAGTTGCTGCCGTAACGGTAGCCGCTGGCGTGGGTAAAACTGTAGATGCGCTTGCTGAAGTCGTCGGGGTTGTTCGGGTTGGTGAAGTGCTGCCCGTAGCGAAACCCGACGCTGTTGTTCATCCATTCCACCGCAACGGCCTCCCCGCCGCCGAG
The DNA here is from genome assembly GCF_009648855.1 of Pseudomonas sp. CFSAN084952. Classification (NCBI taxonomy): domain Bacteria; kingdom Pseudomonadati; phylum Pseudomonadota; class Gammaproteobacteria; order Pseudomonadales; family Pseudomonadaceae; genus Pseudomonas; species Pseudomonas sp. CFSAN084952. The sequence goes on from NZ_CP045767.1 coordinate 980,642, forward strand.
AAGGGTCAATGCGACGGTGGCGCCCTGTAGTGCCTTTTTCATTCTTTTTGTCCTTTAGCGTTCTGGCTCGTGACGGCCGGATTGTTTTTGTAACGCCGTTGGAGGGTATCTTGTTCGATTGATTGTATACAACTCTATGGACATACAGTCTTAACATTGCATACAGTGAGCGCACAACAAAAACAGAGAACCCCTCACCATGACTATCCCGAAGGCGTCACCGCAGCGGCCCGAAGATGAAAATCTGGGCGTCGCCGCCAACATGGCTTACGGCCTGCAGCATGTGCTCACCATGTATGGCGGTATCGTCGCCGTGCCGTTGATCGTCGGCCAGGCAGCCGGGTTGTCGCCGGCGGATATCGGCTTGCTGATCGCTGCATCGCTGTTTGCCGGTGGCCTGGCCACGCTGCTGCAAACCCTGGGCCTGCCGTTTTTCGGCTGTCAGTTGCCGCTGGTGCAGGGCGTGTCGTTCGCGGGTGTGGCGACCATGGTGGCGATTGTCGGCAGCGACGGTGCCGGTGGTGTGCCAGCGATACTCGGGGCGGTGATGGCCGCATCCTTTATCGGTTTGTTGATCACCCCGGTGTTCTCAAGGATCACCAAGTTTTTTCCGCCGCTGGTGACGGGCATTGTGATTACCACCATCGGCCTGACCCTGATGCCCGTAGCGGCGCGCTGGGCCATGGGTGGCAACAGCCGGGCGGCGGATTTTGGCAGCATGTCTAACATCGGCCTGGCCGCGCTGACTCTGGTGCTGGTGCTGCTACTGAGCAAGATCGGCAGCGCAACCATCTCGCGCCTGTCGATCCTGCTGGCCATGGTGATCGGCACGGTGATCGCGGTGCTGCTTGGCATGGCGGACTTCTCTGGTGTCATGCAGGGGCCGATGTTCGGTTTCCCCACGCCATTTCACTTCGGCATGCCCACCTTCCATGTGGCGGCGATTATTTCCATGTGCATCGTGGTGATGGTGACGCTGGTGGAAACGTCAGCGGATATCCTGGCGGTGGGCGAGATCATCGACACCAAAGTGGACTCCAAGCGTCTGGGCAACGGCCTGCGCGCCGACATGCTGTCGAGCATGTTCGCGCCGATCTTCGGTTCGTTTACCCAGAGCGCGTTCGCCCAGAACGTCGGCCTGGTGGCGGTGACCGGGGTCAAGAGTCGGTTTGTGGTGGCCACTGGCGGGGTATTCCTAGTGGTGCTCGGCCTGCTGCCATTCATGGGCCGGGTGATCGCGGCCGTGCCCACCTCCGTGTTGGGCGGCGCCGGGATTGTATTGTTCGGCACAGTGGCGGCCAGCGGGATTCGCACGCTGTCCAAGGTGGATTACCGCAACAACATGAACCTGATCATCGTCGCCACGTCCATCGGCTTCGGCATGATCCCCATCGCCGCGCCCAGCTTCTACGATCAGTTTCCAAGCTGGTTCGCGACCATCTTCCACTCGGGCATCAGCTCGTCGGCAATCATGGCGATATTGCTGAACCTGGCATTCAACCACTTCACCGCCGGCAACTCGGACCAGCAGTCAGTGTTTGTGGCGGGGACTGAGCGCAGCTTGTGCTTTCGCGACGTGGCCGCGTTGCGCGATGGCGATTACTACCGGGGTGGGAAGTTGTTTGATGCCGAGGGCAAGGAAATTCCCCTGGTAGCGGATACCTTGAGGAAAGCATCCAAGGCTGAGACCAGCGAGGTTTAACGAGCGACCCGTGTACCCTGTGGGAGCTGGCTTGCCTGCGATAGCGATGGTGAATTCACCGGTGCTATCGCAGGCAAGCCAGCTCCCACAGGGATTCAGCCGGCCTTGAGGGCTTTGTGCGGCAACGAACACGCCTCATCCAGAAACTTCACCACCGTCCCCATGCATGCCTGGCGTTCTTCCACATGGGGCATGTGGCTGGAGTCTTCAAACAGTGCCCAGCGCACGTCCGCTATCTCATCCAGGAACGGCTTGACCACCAACGGTGTGGCTTCGTCATGTCGACCGGAAATCACCAGGGTTGGCACCTTGATGGCTGACAGGCGGCCGATCACATTCCAGTCCTTCAAGCTGCCGATCACGTGGAATTCGGTCGGGCCGCTCATGGCGTGGTACACCGTCGGGTCGGCATCCACCTGGGCGAAGGTGCGTGCCACTTCTTCGGGCCATGGGTTGACCCGGCACACATGCTGGTCATAGAAAATCCGAGAGGCCGCGAGGTATTGCGGGTCTTGGTAGGTGCCGGCCTGCTCGTGCTTGAGCAGGGTTTCGTGCACGCCTTCAGGCAACAGCTTACGCAGGCGATTGGCTTCGCTGACCCAGGTGCGCATGCAGGTGGGCGAGTTGGCAGGGATAAACGCGCGCAGGCCTTTGGGTTGCAAGATCGCGTGTTCGCTGCCGAGCATGCCGCCCCAGGATTGCCCGAGGATCGCGTAGTTTTCACTGATTTGCAGGTGGTCCAGCAGGTTGTTCAACTCGTCGAGGAACAGGCCGATGGTCCAGAACGACGGATCTTTTTCCGGCAAATGCGTGGAGCGGCCGTTGCCCAACTGGTCGTAATGGATGACTGCGTGGCCGCTGGCGGCGACGTCCTTGAAGGCGTCGACGTAATCGTGGGTGCAGCCCGGGCCGCCATGGATGATCACCAAGGGCGTGCGGCCTGTGCTCAGGTCGCCCGTGACGCGATACCAGGTCTGATAGGCGCCAAAGGGCGCGTAGCCTTCGCGAACTTTTTCGATGAATTCCATTTCGTACCCTGCTCTGAAAAAAAGGATCAGGGTTACGATAGTCTGAACAAAAAGTTTAGGTAACTAGCAAAACAGATAGGTTTTTGCCGAAAGCTCAATCTTCCAGCAAGCGGTAATGGGTGGCTCGAACCACCGCTTGAACACGGTTTTTGGCCCCCAGTTTGTGCATGGCCGAGGCCAGGTGCAGGGTGACCACTGCCAGGGAGCGGCTCAATTGCGTGGCGATTTCAGCGGCGGTCAGGCCCTCTGCCGCCCATTTCAGGCATTCGCGCTCGCGCTTGGTCAGGCGGATGTGCGGATAAGCCCGCACCTCCTTGCTGAACAGCGGGTACGCCGCTTCCTGGAGGGCATGGGTAATCAGACTGAAATCGGCCAGCGTATGTTGGGCGTCCTTCAATACCGTGCGCGCCTTGCCGGTGCGTAAGCCGGTGAGCGAGGCAAAACCGCCCTTGGGCAGATGAATCGGCACACTGACGCCGCAGGTCAGCTGGCGTTCATGCAGGTAGGAGGAAACGGGAGCGTGGCACGGGTCGATGATCTTTTGCAGGGCGGTCTCAGTCTTGGCCTCATAGGACCAGACAAACGGTGATACCGAACTCAATGCCAGGTGTTGCACCGGGTCGATCTGGTAAAACCCTTCGCTGCACCATAAGGCGTGCCAGTCGGCCGGTGTGTTGCGCAGTTGCAACAGCGAAGGCGTGATCAGTGCGCCGTTGAGATCGATGGGCACCGGGCTGTAGTCATACACCAGCGCATCGAAGCCCAGTTGTTGGGCCAGGATAAACGTATTGTCCATCTGTTCATCCAGGCTCCTGCCCGGTATGAGGCGATTATTGAAGGCGGTCAGCTTGGCCAGCATCCGTTCTGCTCCCGAATTCATTTGAATCTCGACTTGCTGCAAGTAGAATGCCACGCCCCGGCGAAGGACTGCCAGGCCAAACCTATAAGAAATACTAGGTTATGGACGCACGGCATCCTCGGTAGTGTTGACCTGATAAACGGCCGCTACCCGCCAGGCCGATACAACACAAGGAATGTATGCATGTGGCGTGAAATTGCCCCCGACCAGCAGTACAACGTGCAAGTCGACGGCCATAACCTCGTGGTCTACAGCTTTGGCGAAGGCGATGAGGTGCTGCTGTGTCTCAACGGCGGGCCGGGCCTGCCGTGTGACTATCTGCGTGACGCCCATGGCTGGCTCAAAGCGCGTAACCTGCGAGTGGTTGCATTCGACCAGCTTGGCACAGGCGCATCAGCCAGACCGACCGATGCCGCACTGTGGGAAATCCGCCGTTATGTCGAAGAAGTCGAGACCGTGCGCCAGGCGCTGGGCCTGGGCCGCGTGCATTTGCTCGGGCACTCCTGGGGCGGTTGGCTGGGGATCGAATATGCCGTGCATTATCCCGGTGCGCTCAAAAGCCTGATCCTGGAAAACACCGTCGGCGACATTCCCCACCTGTCCCAGGAACTGGAGCGCCTGCGCGGCGCCCTGGGCAGCGAAACCGTGGCCATGATGCAACGCCACGAAGCCATGGGCACCCTCGACCACCCGCAGTACCAGGCCGCCATCACCTTGCTCAACTACCGCCACGTGTGCCGGCTCGACGAATGGCCGGAGCCGGTCAAGCGCTCCCTGGGCGACTGGAACATGGGGCCGTACGAAACCATGCAAGGCCCCAACGAGTTCCTCTATATCGGCAACCTCAAGGACTGGAACCGCCTCAAGGAAATGGCCGAGTTCACGATGCCGATCCTGATCACCACCGGCCAGCACGACGAACTTACCCCCGCTTGCGCAATGCGCATGAAACTAGCAGCACCCCACGCCGAGTTGCATGTGTTCCCCAACAGCAGTCATATGCCGTTTTACGAGGAGCCGCAGGCGTACTTCCCGGTGCTGCTGGACTTCCTCGCTCGCCACCGAGGCTGACGCATGAACCTGGCGCGCTACCGTTTTGTGTTGTCCCGGCCCCTGCAATTGCTGCCGGTGCTGCTGGGCATCAGCCTGATCACCTTCGTGTTGGTGCGCTCGATTCCTGGCGACCCGGCGCGCGCCTTGCTGGGTTCGCGCAGCACGCCGGATGCGCTGCTGAAGATCCGCGCCCAGTTCGGCCTCGACCAGCCTTTGTGGTTGCAATACTTTTACTTCCTGAAAAACCTGCTCAAGGGCGACCTCGGCCAATCGCTGCTGTACAAGGTCGACGCCCTGACACTGATCGTCACCCGGATCGAGCCGACCCTGGTGCTGGTGCTGGGCAGCGTGGTGCTCGCGTTGTTGATAGCGGTGCCACTGGCAACGATTGCGGCGCGCCAGCAAGGCCGTTGGGCAGACAAGCTGATCCGCGTGTTCACCACGGTCGGCCTGGGCATGCCGGCGTTCTGGCTGGGGTTGATGCTGATCCTGCTGCTCAGCGTGAAATGGGGCTTGTTCCCGGTGTCCGGTTACGGGCGCACCTGGCTGGACAAGGCGCACCACATGCTCTTGCCGTGCCTGACCATCGCCCTGGCGCTGTCGGCGGTGCTGGTGCGTAACCTGCGGGCGAGCATGTTGATGGAATTGCAGGCGGATCACGTCACCGCCGCACGCGCACGCGGGCTGTCGGAAGGCGCGGTGTTTCGCCGGCATGTGCTGCCCAACGCTCTGGTGCCGGCGGTCAACCTGCTGGCGGTCAACATCGGTTGGCTGATCAGCGGCACGGTGGTCATCGAAAGCCTGTTCGCGATTCCAGGCATCGGCCAGTTGCTAGTGCGCGGCATTTTCACCCGTGACTACATGGTGGTGCAGGGCGTGGCGATGGTGCTGGCCTGTGCCACGGTGGTGGTCAACTTCATGGCTGACCTGGTGACAGTGGCCCTTGACCCACGGGTGAAGATGCAATGAGCAGTCGCCCCCTGATCGCCCCATGGCGCTTGCGCCTGCGCTTTGGTTTTCGCAATGGCCGACTGACCGCCGCATGGGGGTTGTTGATCCTGTTCGCGTGGTTGGCCCTGGCGCTGTTTGCGCCGTGGGTCGCGCCCTATGACCCCATCGCGCAGGACACCGGCATGAGTTTGCTGGCCCCCAGCCTTGCCCATCCGTTGGGTACGGACAATTACGGCAGGGACATCCTGTCGAGGGTGATCTGGGGTGCGCGCATCGACCTGCAGTTGGCGGTTATCGGGGTGATCTTCCCTTTCATCATTGGCACCTTTATCGGTGCGGTCTCGGGTTATATCGGCGGGCGTTTCGACAGTGTCTGCATGCGTGTGATCGACGTGGTGCTGGCGTTCCCGTTCCTGGTGCTGATGCTGGCGATCATGGCCATCCTCGGGCCGGGCTTACAGAGTTTTTACATCGCCATGGCGCTGGTGGGCTGGGTGTCGTATGCGCGCCTGATTCGCTCGCAGATCCTGGTGCTCAAGGAAAGCGAGTTCGCCCTGGCCGCCAAGAGCCTGGGCTTTGGCCATGGACGCATTCTGTTCCGGCATTTGCTGCCCAATGCGCTGTTTGGCTCCATCGTGTTTTCCATGTCCGACGCGGTGCTGGTGCTGCTCAACGGCGCCGCCGTCAGTTACCTGGGCCTGGGGGTGCAACCACCGACCGCCGAATGGGGGACGATGGTGGCCGAGGGGCAAGCCTTTATCACCACCGCCTGGTGGATCTGCACCTTTCCGGGCCTGGCCATCGTGACCTTGGCCATGGGCTTCAGCCTGTTGGCCGATGGTGTTGCGCAGGTATTGGGGGAGCGCTCATGAGCCTGCTGAAGGTGCGCGACCTCAGTGTGATCGCCAACAACGCCGGGCGTGAGGTCACCTTGGTGGACCGGGTGTCTTTCGACCTGGCCGAGGGTGAAATCCTCGGCCTGGTGGGCGAGAGCGGTTCGGGCAAGACCATGGCCTGTCGCGGCCTGATGCGTCTGTTGCCATCGCCCAACCTGCGGGTGCAGGGCGGCGCGGTGCAGTTGGCCGGCCAGGACTTATTGGCACTGGATGATGCCGGTATGCGCGCCGTGCGCGGCGGGCAGTTGGGCATGGTCTTCCAGAACCCCAGCAGCCACCTGGACCCGCTGATGCGTATCGGTGAGCAGATCGCCGAGGGCATCCGCCTGCATCAAGGTGCGTCGAAAAAAGACGCGCGCTTGCAGGCGATCGAGGTATTGCGTCAGGTCGGGATTCCCGACCCCCAGGCCCGGGTCGACAACTACCCCCATGAGTTTTCCGGTGGCATGCGCCAGCGCGCCATGATCGCCGTGGCCCTGGGCTGCAACCCGAAGGTGTTGATCGCCGACGAACCGACCACGGCCCTGGATGTGACGGTGCAGGCGCAAATCCTGCGGCTGTTGCTCGACCTGCGCGACCAGCGTGGCCTGTCGATCATCATGATCACCCATGACCTGGGCGTGGTGGCGCAAACCTGCGATGCCATCGCCGTGATGTACGCCGGGCGCCTGTGCGAGCACGGCAGCAAATACGAACTGCTGGCCCAACCGCAACATCCGTATACCGCAGGCCTGATCGACTGCCAGCCGGCCCACAGCAGCGGGCATGCGTTGTTGCGCACCATTGCTGGCCAGCCGCCGTTGCTCGATGCATTGCCCGACGGCTGCCGCTTCCACCCGCGCTGCCCGCAGGCAGACGCCTTGTGCACCGAGTTGCTGCCCCAGGGCGCACGCGTGGCCTGTCACTACCCGTTGGGAGCGCGCCCATGAGCTTGTTACAGGTCAAGGATCTGGAAGTGCGCTTTGCCGCGTCCGGCAGCGGCCTGCTGGGCCTCAACCGCCAGTGGGTGAGGGCGGTGAACGGGGTGTCGCTGAACCTCGCTGCCGGTGAAACCCTGGGTTTGGTGGGCGAGTCCGGCAGTGGCAAGAGCACCCTGGGCCGGGCAATTCTGCACCTCAACCCGATCAGCGCCGGGCAGGTGTTGTTCGACGGTATCGACATGGCCCATGGCAGCGCCATCGACATTGCCCGGCTGCGGCATGAAACCGCGATGATTTTCCAGGACCCCTACGCCGCACTCAATCCACGGCACAGCATTGGCGAAACCCTCGCCGAGGTACTGCGTGTGCAGCGTAAGGTGGCGGCGCAGCAGATTCCTGAGCGTGTGAATGAGTTGCTCGAACTGGTCGGCTTGCGTCCTGAGCTGGCTTCACGCAAGCCCGGCTCCCTCAGTGGCGGCCAGTGCCAGCGCGTGGGTATCGCCCGGGCGCTGGCGGTGGAGCCGCGCCTGATCATTGCCGATGAATGTGTGGCGGCGCTGGATGTGTCGATCCAGGGCCAGATCATCAACCTGCTGCTGGAACTGCAACAGCGCATGAACCTGGCGATCCTGTTTATCGCCCATGACCTGGCCATCGTGCGACGCCTGTGCGACCGCGTGGCGGTGATGTACCTGGGCAAGATCGTCGAGGAAGGCCCGGTGGAAGCGGTGTTCACCGCGCCGCGTCACCCGTATACGGCGGCGCTGATCCAGGCCATCCCGGAGATCGATCCGCACCGGCCATTGCCTGCGCAGCCATTGCCCGGCGAACCGCCGAGCCCGCTGAATCTGCCGACTGGTTGTGCCTTTCACCCGCGTTGCCGGTATGCGCAAGCCAAGTGTTCCTCGGTATTGCCTCCCACCCATTTCCTGCACGAGCATCGGTACAGTTGCGTGCTTGAAGACCCTTTGCTTTGACCTTCTGCCATTCATTAACAAGGAGTTGTGATATGCACTCGCGCCACTTGAAATTGCTCGCCGCCGCTACCCTCACGGCCTGGTCGCTGACCGCCGGCCTGGCACAGGCCGCCGGTGTGCTCACCATCGGCTGCCGTGAAGACAGCACCACCTTCGACCCGATCAAAAGCGCGCAAAACCGCGACACCTGGGTATTTGCCAACGTCTACGACACCCTGGTGCGCGTGGATAACCTGGGCACCAAGATGGAACCGGGCCTGGCCGAAAGCTGGGACATTTCCAAGGATGGCCTGACCTACACCTTCAAGCTGCGCGAGGCGAAGTTCTCTGACGGCTCGCCGATCACTGCCGCCGACGCCGCATTCAGCCTGCTGCGCATCCGCGACAACAAGGCCTCCTTGTGGAGCGACCCGTTCAGCCTGATCAACACCGCCACGGCCAGCGATGCCAAGACCCTGGTGGTCACCTTGAAAACCCCGGCGGTGGCCTTCCTCTCGCAACTGGCGTCGCCAACGGTGTCGATCCTGTCGGAAAAAGCCATGACCAAGATGGGCGAAGACGCCTACTCGGAAAACCCGGTGACCTCCGGCGCGTTTACCGTGGACGAGTGGCGCAAGGGCGACCGCGTGATCCTGAAGAAAAACCCGAATTTCTGGCAGGCCGGCAGCGTGAGCCTGGACGGCGTGGAATGGGTGTCGGTGACCGATGACAACACGCGCATGCGCATGGTGCAGAACAACGAACTCGACACGGCGATCTTCGTGCCGTTCTCCCGGGTCGAAGAACTGAAAAAAGACCAGAACGTGGTGATCCACGCCGACCCGTCCACCCGTGAAGATCACCTGTTGATCAACCACGAGCACGGCTTGTTGGCCAAGCCGCAAGTGCGCCAGGCCCTGGACATGGCCATCGACAAGCAATCGCTGGTCAAAGCCGTCACTTACGGTCAAGGCACCGTGGCTTATTCCTACATTCCAAAGGGCTCGCTGTACCACTACGCCAACAACCTGCAACGCCCGTACGACCCGGCCGAAGCCAAGAAGCTGCTGGCCGCTGCAGGTGCCCAGGATTTGAAGCTCAACTACGTGGTCAATGCCGGCAATGAGGCCGACGAGCAGATCGCGGTGATCATCAAAGACCAGCTGGCCAAGGTCGGTGTGACCGCCAACCTGCAAAAAGTCGACCCCACCCAAAGCTGGCAGATGCTGGTGGATGGTGAGTACGATATTTCGGTGATGTACTGGACCAACGACATCCTCGACCCCGACCAGAAAACCACCTTCGTGCTGGGCCACGACACCAACCAGAACTATATGACCCGCTACAAGAACGACCAGGTCAAGGCCTTGGTGGCGGCTGCGCGGATCGAGGCAGACCCGGCCAAGCGTGAGCAAATGTATGTGGAGTTGCAGAAACTGGCCAAACAGGATGTGAACTGGATTGACCTGTACTACAGCCCCTACATCAATATCTCACGCAAGAACGTAAGCAACTTCCTGCAGAACCCGTTGGGGCGCTTCACCCTTGAGGAAGTGGTCAAAAACTGAGTATTTGAGTACACCACAAAGCAATGTGGAAGCTGGCTTGCCTGCGATACAGACACCTCGGTGCCTCAGTGACACCGCGGTGATGCTATCGCAGGCAAGCCAGCTCCCACCTTTGTTTTGCGGTGTGTCAGGGCTTATTGCGCATCGAAGGCCTGGCCGTTGATGCCCGCACTGTCCGGCCCCATCAGGTACAGGTACACCGGCATGATCTCTTCCGGCGCCGGCCTTTCCATCGGGTTTTCCCCTGGGTACGCCTGGGCGCGCATGCTGGTGCGGGTGCCGCCCGGGTTGATGCTGTTGGCGCGCACTGCGGCCACATCTTCCAGTTCATCGGCCAGGGTTTGCATCAGCCCCTCGGTGGCGAACTTGGACACGCCATAGGCACCCCAATAAGCACGGCCCTTGCGCCCGACGCTGCTGGAGGTGAACACCACCGACGCATCCTGGGACAGCTTGAGCAGCGGCAGCAACGTGCTGGTCAGCATGAACATCGCGTTGACGTTCACGTGCATCACCCGCATGAAGTTCTCGCCGGACAACTGCTCGATGGGCGTGCGCGGGCCGATGATCGAGGCGTTGTGCAACAAACCGTCGAGGTGGCCGAATGCCTTTTCGATCATCGCTGCCAGCTCATCGTATTGATGGGGCAGGGCGGTCTCCAGGTTGAACGGGATCACCACCGGCTGTGGGTGGCCGGCGGCTTCGATCTCGTCATACACCTGGGCCAGGTTGGCTTCGGTCTTGCCCAGCAACAGCACGGTGGCGCCATGGGCGGCATAGGTCTTCGCCGCTGCCGCGCCAATCCCGCGACCGGCGCCGGTTACCAGGATGATCCGGCCTTTGAGCAGTTCTGGAGGGGCAGAGTAATCAAACATAAATAGCCTCGACAAATTTCAAGGTGATACAGCTCTCGAAGTGGAGTCCATATCCTGTGGGAGCTGGCTTGCCTGCGATGGCGGACGACCGGTCGCCAAATGTGCTGGCTGGCAGACCGCTATCGCAGGCAAGCCAGCTCCCACATTGCTTCGAACCATCAGCAACTGCACAGGGCGTTATCCAGCACCTTGCGCAATTCCAGCGGGTGATCCACCACCACATCCGCGCCCCAGTGGCGGGGGTTGTCGTCCGGGTGGATATAGCCATAAGTGACCGCCGCCGTGCGCGTACCAGCATCGCGGCCGGATTCGATGTCGCGCAGGTCATCGCCCACGAACAGCACGCTGGCCGGGTCCAGGTCGAGCATCTTGCACGCCAGAATCATCGGCTCCGGGTCCGGCTTGCTGTTTTTCACGTGGTCCGGGCAGATCAGCACGGCCGAACGCTCGGCCAGGCCCAGCCGTTGCATGATCGGTTCGGCAAAGCGCACCGGCTTGTTGGTGACTACACCCCAGATCAACTTGGCTTTCTCGATGTCTTCCAGCAGCTCGGCCATGCCGTCGAACAGCTTGCTGTGGACTGCGCAATCCTTGAGGTAACGCTCCAGGAATTCCTGGCGCAGTTCCTCAAAACCCGGCGACTCCGGGTCCATCGAGAAGGTCACCGCGACCATCGCCCGCGCACCACCGGAAATTTCATCGCGGATGTGCTGCGGGTTGATCGGCGCCAGGCCACGGTCGGCGCGCATGGCCTGGCAGATGGCGATAAAGTCCGGCGCGGTGTCCAGCAGGGTACCGTCCATGTCGAAGAGAACCGCTCGCAACTTCACAGGCTTACTCCTCGCGCAGGGTCTGGATCATGTAGTTGACGTCAACATCGTTGGCCAGCTTGTAGTGCTTGGTCAGCGGGTTGTAGGTCAGGCCGATGATGTCCTTGACGGTCAGCCCGGCTTGGCGGCTCCACGCACCCAGCTCGGAAGGGCGGATGAATTTCTTGAAATCATGGGTGCCGCGCGGCAGCAGCTTCATGATGTATTCAGCGCCGATGATCGCGAACAGGTAGGCCTTGGGGTTGCGGTTGATGGTGGAGAAGAACACCTGGCCGCCGGGCTTGACCATACGGAAGCACGCACGGATCACCGAGGACGGGTCTGGCACGTGTTCGAGCATTTCCAGGCAGGTGACCACGTCGAACTGCTCGGGCATTTCCTCGGCCAGGGCTTCGGCAGTGATCTGGCGGTATTCCACGCTCACGCCGGATTCGAGCTGGTGCAACTGGGCTACGGCCAGCGGCGCTTCGCCCATGTCGATGCCCATCACGGTGGCGCCGCGCTGGGCCATGGCTTCGCTGAGGATGCCGCCGCCGCAACCGACGTCCAGCACTTTCTTGCCGGCCAGGTTGACGCGCTCGTCAATCCAATTGACCCGCAGTGGGTTGATGTCGTGCAAGGGCTTGAATTCGCTCTCGCGGTCCCACCAGCGATGGGCAAGGGCTTCAAACTTGGCGATTTCGGCGTGGTCGACGTTGCTCATGGTGAATCCTCTGAATCTGATAAGTCGGTGTGTCGCGGCTGAACCCAAGGCTTCAGCCGCGTCGTTATTCGCTGTGCCCGCTGATGCGTTGGCCCCAGGCAATGGCCGTGGCGGTCAACTGTTGTTCATCCATGCGGGTCAATTGCCGGTCGTCGAGCAATGGCTTGCCGGCAACCCAAAGGTGTTTCACGCAATCGCGCCCGGTGGCATATATAAGCTGTGAGACCGGATCGTAGATCGGTTGTTGCGCCAGCCCGGAAAGATCAAAAGCGACGATGTCTGCCGCCTTGCCGACTTCCAGGGAGCCAATCTGGCTGTCCAGGCCCATCGCCCTGGCGCCGTTGAGTGTGGCCATGCGCAAGGCGCGGTGGGCATCCAGCGCAGTGGCCGAACCGGCCACGGCCTTGGCCAGCATCGCCGCCGTGCGGGTTTCGCCAAGCAGATCCAGGTCATTGTTGCTGGCGGCGCCGTCGGTGCCGATGGCCACGTTGACGCCAGCCTGCCACAAGCGCTCCACCGGGCAAAAGCCGCTGGCCAGTTTCAGGTTCGATTCCGGGCAGTGAATGACGCTGGTGTTGCTTTCTACCAGTAAAGCCAGGTCGTCTTCGCTGATTTGGGTCATGTGCACGGCCTGAAAGCGCGGGCCCAGCAAGCCAAGGCGAGCCAGGCGCGCCAATGGCCGCTCGCCGGTCTGCTCGACGGCTTGCTGCACTTCAAAGGCGGTTTCGTGAACGTGCATATGGATCGCGGCGTCCAGCTCTTCGGCGATCACCCGGATTTTTTCCAGGTTGGCATCGCACACGGTGTACGGGGCGTGGGGGCCGAAGGTGATTTTGATGCGCGGGTGGTGCTTGAGGTCGCCGAACAACTCGATACCCTGGCGGATCGCCTCGTCGGCACTGCTGGCGCCGGGGATCGGGAAGTCGAGGATCGGCAGCGCGATCTGCGCACGCATACCGCTGTTGTGCACGCAGTCACTGGCGACCTTGGGGTAGAAATACATGTCCGAGAAGCAGCTGATGCCGCCCTTGATCTGCTCGGCAATGGCCAGGTTGGTGCCGTCGCGCACGAACGCTTCATCGACCCACTTGGCTTCGGCGGGCCAGATGTGTTTTTCCAGCCAGGTCATCAGTGGCAAATCGTCGGCCAAGCCGCGGAACAGGGTCATGGCGGCATGGCCGTGGGCATTGACCAGGCCGGGGCTGAGCAGCATGCCGGGCAGTTCACGCACCTCTTGCGCCGCGAGCTTCAACGCCGCGTCCCGTGGCCCGATAAAGGCAATGCAGCCATCGCGGATACCCAGGCCGTGCTCCTTGAGCACCACGCCAGCTGGCTCGACGGGTACCAGCCAGGTCGGCAGCAGCAACAAGTCGAGCGGGGCGGCAGTGGAGGTCATCGCAGGCTTCTTCCCAGGCAGCTATAAAAGAAGGGCGAAGTATACCCGAGCGTCCTGGCTGGCGGATCGCTATAATCGGCGGCTTTTGTTCATGAGTGCGGGGTAAGGGATGCGCGACCGACTGTTGGCTGCAGACAAAGTGAAGGCCATCGAATGGCGTGATGGCGCGCTGCACCTGCTCGATCAGCGCGTTTTGCCGTCCCGGACGCACTGGGTGGCCTGCAGTACCGTTGAGTCGGTGGCCGACGCCATTCGCACCATGGTGGTGCGGGGCGCGCCGGCTATCGGCATCTGCGCCGCCTATGGCTTGGTCCTGGCCGCCCGCGAGCGTATCGCCGAGGGTGGTGACTGGCAGGCTGCATGGGAAGAAGACTACGGCTTGCTGGCCCATACCCGACCGACCGCATCGAACCTGTTCTGGGCCTTGCAGCGCATGCGCGACCGCCTCGACCGCCTCAAGCAGCACGCCGACCCGCTGGTGGCGCTGGAAGCCGAAGCCGTCGCGATCCATGAGAGCGACCGGGAGGCCAACGTGGTCATGGCCCAGTTGGGCATGGAGCGGATTCGCAAGCACCAGGGCAATGCCCAGGCGATCCTCACCCATGGCAACGCCGGGGCGTTGGCCTCCGGCGGCGTTGGCACAGCCCTCGGGGTGATTCATGCCGCGTATCTGGAGGGGCTGGTCGAGCAGGTCTATGTCAATGAAACCCGCCCCTGGCTGCAAGGCTCCCGTCTTACAGCGTGGGAGTTGGCGGGCCAGGGCATCCCGGTGGCGGTGAATGCCGACTCCGCCGGGGCGCATATCCTCAAGACCAAAGGCGTGACCTGGGTGGTGGTGGGGGCTGACTGTATTGCGGCCAATGGCGATGTGATCAGTAAGATCGGCACTTATCAGTTGGCCGTGTGTGCCATGCACCATGGCGTGCGCTTTATGGTGGTGGCGTCGAGTTCGACCCTCGATTTGATGGTGGCTACGGGGGAGGATGTTGCGCTGGAGCAGCGCGATATGGGTGAGTTGCTTGAGGTGGATGGGCAGCGGTTGGATATCGCGGCGTTTAACCCTGTGTTTGATGTGACCCCTGCGGACCTGATCGACGTGATCGTCACCGAAAAAGGCATTGTCGAGCGGCCAGACACTGCCAAACTGGCCAAGTTGATGTGTCGTAAGCGCCTGCATTGAGGGTGTCGGTGGCTGTGGGGGCTCTATCGCAGGCAAGCCAGCTCCCACCTTCAACCGTGTTCACACATCAAAGGTGGGAGCTGGCTTGCCTGCGATTGGCCCTTGAAGTCAATAAAACGTCTGCATTCCACCCTCGCAAAAAAGCACCATCGCGCCTCTGAGCCCCTCTCGTCCCCTTCAAGCCTGTCATCCGTCAAATTACTAGCCTCCATGCGCATCAGGGGGATAGGTGCGTGGCGGCGATTGTGATAACATCCGGCGGTTTCCAGGGCTGCCCCGAGGGGTGGCCTATAACGTGCAGATCCGTGTCATAACTCGTTGATTTGTCGTAAGTCGTTGTCAGGCACCGTGCCGGCAGCGGCGAGCTTCGTTCGTCCCGAATGGATGTGACGAGGTTTCACCCGAAAAAGGAATCAGGCTTCTCATGGGCGAACTGGCCAAAGAAATCCTCCCGGTCAATATCGAAGACGAGCTGAAACAGTCCTACCTCGACTACGCGATGAGCGTAATTGTCGGTCGGGCACTGCCTGATGCGCGCGATGGCTTGAAGCCCGTGCACCGGCGTGTGCTGTTCGCGATGAGCGAGCTGGGTAACGACTGGAACAAGCCGTACAAGAAATCTGCCCGTGTTGTCGGTGACGTGATCGGTAAGTATCACCCTCACGGCGACACTGCGGTGTACGACACCATCGTTCGTATGGCGCAGCCGTTTTCCCTGCGCTACCTGCTGGTAGACGGCCAGGGTAACTTCGGTTCGGTGGACGGCGACAACGCCGCGGCCATGCGATACACCGAAGTGCGCATGACCAAGCTGGCGCACGAGCTACTGGCCGACCTGCATAAAGAAACCGTGGACTGGGTGCCGAACTACGACGGCACCGAAATGATCCCGGCTGTCATGCCCACCAGGATTCCCAACCTGCTGGTCAACGGTTCCAGCGGTATCGCCGTGGGCATGGCCACCAACATCCCGCCGCACAACCTCGGTGAAGTCATCGACGGTTGCCTGGCCCTTATCGACAACCCTGAGCTGACCGTCGATGAGCTGATGCAATACATTCCCGGCCCGGACTTCCCGACCGCCGCGATCATCAACGGTCGCGCCGGCATCATCGAAGCCTACCGCACCGGCCGTGGGCGCATTTACATGCGCGCCCGCTCGATCATCGAAGACATCGACAAGGTCGGTGGCCGCCAGCAGATCGTCATCACCGAACTCCCTTACCAGTTGAACAAGGCACGCCTGATCGAGAAGATCGCCGAGCTGGTTAAAGAGAAGAAGCTGGAAGGCATCACCGAGCTGCGCGACGAGTCCGACAAAGACGGCATGCGCGTGGTCATTGAGCTGCGCCGCGGCGAAGTGCCGGAGGTGATCCTCAACAACCTCTACGCCCAGACCCAGCTGCAAAGCGTGTTTGGTATCAACGTGGTTGCCCTGATCGACGGCCGCCCGCGCATCCTGAACCTCAAGGACCTGCTGGAAGCCTTCGTGCGTCACCGTCGCGAAGTGGTCACCCGCCGTACCGTGTTCGAACTGCGCAAGGCCCGCGAGCGCGGCCATATCCTGGAAGGCCAGGCGGTTGCGTTGTCGAACATCGACCCGGTGATCGCCCTCATCAAGGCCTCGCCAACCCCGTCGGAAGCCAAGGAAGCGCTGATCAGCACACCTTGGGAATCCAGTGCCGTGGTCGCGATGGTTGAGCGCGCTGGCGCCGACTCGTGCCGCCCCGAGACCCTGGACCCGCAATACGGTCTGCGTGAAGGCAAGTACTTCCTGTCGCCAGAACAGGCCCAGGCTATCCTGGAACTGCGCCTGCACCGCCTGACTGGCCTTGAGCACGAGAAGCTGCTGGCCGAGTACCAGGAGATCCTCAACCAGATCGGCGAGTTGATCCGCATCCTCAGCAGCGCTGTGCGCCTGATGGAAGTGATCCGCGAAGAACTGGAAGTGATCCGCGCCGAATACGGCGACGTGCGCCGCACCGAAATCCTCGATGCGCGCCTGGACCTGACCCTGGGTGACATGATCCCGGAAGAAGAGCGCGTGGTGACCATCTCCCACGGTGGCTATGCCAAGACCCAACCGTTGGCGGCCTACCAGGCCCAGCGTCGTGGCGGTAAAGGTAAATCGGCTACCGGCGTGAAGGATGAGGACTACATCGCTCACCTGCTGGTCGCCAACAGCCACACCACGCTGCTGCTGTTCTCCAGCAAAGGCAAGGTGTACTGGCTCAAGACCTACGAAATCCCGGAGGCCTCCCGCGCTGCCCGTGGTCGTCCGTTGGTCAACCTGCTGCCGCTGGACAGTGACGAATACATCACCACCATGCTGCCGGTCGAGGAATACACCGAAGGTCACTTCATCTTCATGGCCACCGCCAAAGGCACCGTGAAGAAGACCCCGCTGGAATCCTTCAGCCGTCAACGCAGCGTGGGCCTGATCGCCTTGGAACTGGACGAAGGCGACGTGCTGATTTCCGCAGCCATCACCGATGGCGAGCGCGAAGTCATGCTGTTCTCCGATGGCGGCAAGGTCACACGCTTCAAGGAATCCGACGTACGAGCCATGGGCCGTACCGCCCGCGGTGTACGCGGCATGCGCCTGCCGGAAGGGCAGAAGCTGATTTCGATGCTGATCCCGGAAGAAGGCAGCCAGATCCTCACCGCTTCCGAGCGTGGTTATGGCAAGCGCACCGCCATCAGTGAGTTCCCGGAGTACAAGCGTGGCGGCCAGGGCGTGATCGCCATGGTCAGCAACGACCGCAACGGCCGTCTCGTCGGCGCGGTGCAGGTGCTCGACGGCGAGGAGATCATGCTGATTTCCGACCAGGGCACCCTGGTGCGTACCCGTGTGGCGGAAGTGTCGAGCCTGGGCCGTAACACCCAGGGCGTGACCCTGATCAAGCTGGCCAAGGACGAAAAACTGGTCGGCCTGGAGCGTGTGCAGGAGCCTTCGGAAGTCGAAGGCGAAGAGCTTGAAGGTGAGGAATTCGAAGGCGAGGTGATCGCAGCTGGCGATGACAACGTTGACGAGCCAACCCTCGACGCTGCCGCAGACGAAGAAGAACCGCAGGAATAAGCGGACACACAGGGGGCGGATGAAGATTCGCCCCCTTGTTGTTTGTCCCCTATGAAACACAGCGCCCTTTGCCTGGACGCGGTCCATGTGGGAGCTGGCTTGCCTGCGATGCAGGCGCCTCGGTCATTCAGTGATACCGCGGCGCTGCTATCGCAGGAAAGCCAGCTCCCACAGATGTCCGCTCCAGAATGAGGGCGTTGCTGACATGATTGCAGCCCCACCAGATCAGAGTGAGATTGGATGTGAGCAAGAGAGCCTATAACTTCTGTGCCGGTCCCGCGGCGCTTCCTGAAGCAGTCCTGCAGCGTGCGCAGGGTGAACTCCTCGACTGGCATGGAAAAGGCCTCTCCGTGATGGAAATGAGCCATCGCAGCGATGAGTTCGTGTCCATCGCCAACAAGGCCGAGCAGGACCTGCGCGACTTGCTGGACATCCCATCCCATTACAAAGTGCTGTTCCTGCAAGGTGGTGCGAGCCAGCAGTTCGCCCAGTTACCGCTGAACCTGCTGCCAGAAGGCGGGACTGCCGACTATATCGACACCGGTATCTGGGGTCAGAAGGCTATCGAAGAAGCCTCGCGCTACGGCCATGTCAACGTGGCAGGCACCGCCAAGCCCTACGACTACTTCGCCATTCCCGGTCAGAACGAGTGGAAGCTGTCCAAAGACGCGGCCTACGTTCACTACGTCGCGAACGAAACCATCGGTGGCCTGGAATTTGATTGGGTGCCGCAAGTAGGTGACGTTCCGCTGGTGTGCGACATGTCCTCGGACATCCTCTCGCGTCCGATCGATGTGTCCAAATACGGCATGATCTACGCCGGCGCGCAAAAGAACATCGGCCCAAGCGGCATCCTGGTCAATATCATCCGCGAAGACCTGCTGGGCCGCGCCCGTTCCCTGTGCCCCACTATGCTCAACTACAAGGTCGCGGCCGATAACGGCTCGATGTACAACACCCCGCCGGCGTTTGCCTGGTACCTGTCGGGCCTGGTGTTCGAATGGCTCAAGGAGCAGGGTGGTGTGGCGGCCATGGGTAAGTTGAACGAAGAGAAGAAGCGCACCCTGTACGACTTCATCGACGCCAGCGGCTTGTACAGCAACCCGATCAACCTCACTGATCGCTCGTGGATGAACGTGCCGTTCCGCCTGGCGGACGACCGCCTGGACAAGCCGTTCCTGGCTGGCGCCGACGAGCGCGGCCTGCTGAACCTCAAGGGCCACCGCTCGGTGGGTGGCATGCGCGCCTCCATTTATAACGCCGTCGACATCCACGCCATCAATGCGCTGGTTGCCTACATGGCAGAGTTCGAGAAGGAACACGGCTAATGTCTGAGCAAGAACTCAAGGCCCTGCGCGTACGCATTGACAGCCTGGACGAGAAGGTCCTGGAGCTGATCAGTGAGCGTGCGCGCTGCGCCCAGGAAGTAGCCCGGGTGAAAATGGCGTCGCTGGCGGAAGGCGAAGTGCCGGTGTTCTACCGCCCCGAGCGTGAAGCCCAGGTGCTCAAGCGTGTGATGGAGCGCAACAAGGGCCCGTTGGGCAACGAAGAGATGGCGCGGTTGTTCCGTGAAATCATGTCCTCGTGCCTGGCGCTGGAGCAGCCACTGAAAGTGGCTTACCTCGGCCCTGAAGGCACCTTCACCCAGGCGGCAGCCATGAAGCACTTCGGCCATGCGGTAATCAGCAAGCCGATGGCGGCCATCGACGAAGTCTTCCGTGAAGTCGCGGCCGGTGCGGTGAATTTTGGCGTGGTGCCAGTGGAAAACTCCACCGAAGGCGCGGTCAACCACACGCTGGACAGCTTCCTCGAGCACGACATGGTGATCTGCGGTGAGGTGGAGCTGCGTATCCACCACCACCTGCTGGTGGGTGAAAACACCAAGACCGACAGCATCAGCCGTATCTACTCCCATGCCCAGTCCCTGGCCCAGTGCCGCAAGTGGTTGGACGCCCATTACCCGAATGTCGAGCGCGTGGCGGTGTCCAGCAACGCCGAGGCGGCCAAGCGGGTCAAGGGTGAGTGGAACTCGGCGGCGATTGCCGGCGATATGGCTGCCGGCCTGTACGGCCTGACGCGCCTGGCCGAAAAGATCGAAGATCGCCCGGATAACTCCACGCGCTTTTTGATGATCGGCAGCCAGGAAGTGCCGCCGACCGGCGACGACAAGACCTCGATCATCGTCTCCATGAGCAACAAGCCCGGCGCGCTGCATGAGCTGCTGGTGCCGTTCCACGACAACGGGATTGACCTGACGCGCATCGAGACTCGTCCTTCGCGCAGCGGTAAGTGGACCTACGTATTCTTTATCGACTTCATGGGCCATCACCGCGACCCTCTGGTCAAGGGCGTGCTGGAGAAAATCAGTCAGGAAGCCGTGGCACTCAAGGTGCTGGGCTCTTACCCGAAAGCGGTTTTGTGAGGCTTTGACATGAGTGGCAACTTCCTCGCCCTGGCGCAGCCGGGCGTGCAACAACTCTCGCCTTACGTTCCAGGCAAGCCTGTGGACGAGTTGGCCCGTGAGTTGAATCTGGACCCGTCCAAGATCGTCAAACTGGCGAGTAACGAAAACCCGCTGGGCCCGAGCCCCAAAGTGTTGGCGGCGATTCGTGAAGAGCTGGCCGAGCTGACCCGTTATCCCGATGGCAACGGTTTTGCCCTCAAGTCGCTACTGGCGGACAAGTGCCGGGTCGAGTTGAATCAAGTGACCTTGGGCAACGGCTCCAACGACATCCTTGAACTGGTCGGCCGTGCCTACCTGGCGCCAGGTTTGAATGCGGTGTTCAGCGAACACGCGTTTGCGGTCTACCCGATTGTGACTCAGGCGGTGGGGGCGGATGCTCGCGTGATTCCTGCCAAGGACTGGGGCCATGACTTGCCGGCGATGCTGGCGGCCATCGATGCCCAGACTCGCGTGGTGTTTATCGCCAACCCGAACAACCCGACCGGCACCTGGTTTGGCGAGCAGGCACTGAACGAATTCCTGCAGGACGTGCCGGCGCATGTGCTGGTCGTGCTGGACGAAGCCTACATCGAGTACGCCGAAGGCAGCGACCTGCCCGACGGCCTGGATTTCCTCGCGGCCTACCCGAACCTGCTGGTGTCGCGTACGTTCTCCAAGGCTTATGGTCTGGCGTCGTTGCGGGTCGGTTATGGCTTGTCCACGCCTGTGGTGGCCGATGTGCTGAACCGCGTGCGCCAGCCGTTCAACGTCAACAGCCTGGCCCTGGCGGCCGCCTGTGCGGCGGTGAAGGATGCCGAATACCTGGAAGAAGGCCGTCGCCTCAACGAAAGCGGCATGCTGCAATTGCAGGAAGGCTTTCGTGAGCTGGGCCTGGGCTGGATTCCGTCCAAGGGCAACTTCATCTGCGTCGACCTCGGCCAAGTGGCCGCGCCGGTGTTCCAGGGCTTGCTGCGCGAGGGTGTGATCGTACGCCCGGTAGCCAACTACGGGATGCCGAACCACCTGCGTATCACCATCGGTTTGCCGGCTGAGAACAGCCGCTTCCTTGAGGCGCTGGCCAAGGTTCTGGCCCGTGGTTGATGTCACTGCATTGCAACCTGCTGTGCCTATGATCGGTCGCCTGGTGGTGGTCGGACTGGGGTTGATCGGTGGTTCCTTCGCCAAAGGCCTGCGTGAAAGCGGGCTATGTGGCGAAGTGGTGGGGGTGGACCTCGACCCGCAATCGCGCACGTTGGCGGTGGAGTTGGGGGTGGTGGACCGCTGTGAGGCGGACCTGGCCGTTGCGTGCCAGGGCGCGGATGTGATCCAGCTTGCCGTGCCGATCCTGGCCATGGAGAAGTTGCTGGCGGTACTGGCGGGCATGGACCTCGGGCAAGCGATCCTTACCGATGTGGGTAGCGCCAAAGGCAACGTGGTGCGCGCGGCACGATTGGCGTTTGGTGGCATGCCGCCGCGCTTTGTGCCGGGTCATCCCATCGCGGGTTCCGAGCAGAGCGGGGTGGAGGCCTCCAATGCGCAGTTGTTTCGTCGGCATAAGGTCATCCTGACGCCGCTTGCGCAAACCGATCCCACGGCGTTGGCGGTGGTGGATCGTCTCTGGCGCGAGCTGGGCGCGGATGTGGAGCATATGCAGGTCGAGCGTCACGACGAAGTGTTGGCAGCCACCAGCCACTTGCCGCATCTGCTGGCATTTGGCTTGGTGGATTCTTTGGCCAAGCGCAACGAGAACCTCGAGATTTTCCGTTACGCCGCCGGCGGCTTCCGCGATTTTACGCGGATTGCCGGCAGCGATCCGGTGATGTGGCACGACATCTTCCTCGCCAATCGCGAAGCGGTGTTGCGCACCCTGGACACCTTCCGCAGTGATCTCGACGCCTTGCGCGACGCGGTGGATGCGGGAGACGGCCATCAACTGCTGGGCGTGTTCACCCGGGCACGGGTGGCGCGTGAACATTTCAGCAAGATTCTCGCACGCCGGGCCTATATGGAAACCGCAGTGAACACCGATGATCTGACCTTCATCGCCAGCCCGGGTGGCCGCTTGAGCGGGCGCATCCGCGTGCCGGGTGACAAGTCGATCTCCCATCGCTCGATCATGCTGGGCTCGTTGGCCGAGGGTGTGACCGAGGTGGAAGGCTTCCTTGAGGGTGAGGACGCCCTGGCGACCTTGCAGGCCTTTCGCGACATGGGCGTGGTGATCGAGGGCCCGCACCATGGGCGCGTGACCATTCACGGTGTCGGCCTGCAGGGCCTGAAGGCAGCGCCGGGGCCGATCTACGTGGGCAATTCCGGCACGTCGATGCGCCTGTTGGCCGGTGTATTGGCGGCGCAGCGCTTCGACAGCGTGTTGACCGGCGATGCCTCGCTGTCCAAGCGCCCGATGAGCCGCGTGGCCAAGCCGCTGCGTGAAATGGGCGCGATCATCGAGACCGGGCCGGACGGGCGTCCGCCACTGAGCATTCGTGGCGGGCAATCGCTCAAAGGCTTGAACTATGTACTGCCTATGGCCAGTGCCCAGGTGAAATCCTGCCTGTTGTTGGCGGGGTTATACGCTGAGGGTAAAACCTCGGTGACCGAGCCCGCACCGACCCGCGACCACACCGAGCGCATGCTGCGCGGCTTTGGCTACCCGGTGGCGGTGCAGGGCGCGACGGCGTCGCTGGCGTCGGGGCATGGGTTGACCGCTACGCGTATTGAAGTGCCAGGGGATATCTCGTCTTCGGCGTTTTTCCTGGTGGCGGCCTCGATTGCCGAAGGCTCCGAGCTGTTGCTGGAGCATGTCGGTATCAACCCGACCCGCACCGGTGTGATCGACATCCTGCGGCTGATGGGGGCTGATATCACCCTCGAAAATCAGCGTGAGGTGGGCGGCGAGCCGGTTGCGGATTTACGTGTGCGTGCTGCTGCGCTCAAGGGCATCGAGATTCCAGAGGCCCTGGTGCCGTTGGCGATTGATGAGTTTCCCGTGCTGTTTATTGCCGCAGCCTGTGCTCAGGGGCGCACTGTTTTACGCGGGGCCGAAGAGCTGCGCCTCAAGGAGTCCGATCGCATCCAGGTGATGGCCGACGGTCTGTTGGCTCTGGGCGTGAAGTGTGAACCCACGCCTGATGGGCTTATCATTGACGGTGGCCCGATGGGCGGCGGTGAAGTGCATGCCCATGGCGATCATCGGATTGCCATGGCGTTCAGTGTGGCTTCCCTGCGGGCGACGGCGCCTATTCGTATCCTTGACTGCGCCAATGTTGCTACGTCTTTTCCGAACTTTCTGACACTGTGTGCCCAAGTCGGCATCCGTGTTGCCCAAGAGGCTCAATTGTGAATATCAAAGCACCGGTGATTACCATCGACGGGCCTAGCGGCTCGGGCAAAGGCACAATCGCTGGCATTCTGGCCAAGCGCCTGGGTTGGTGCCTGCTGGATTCTGGCGCGCTGTATCGCCTGCTGGCGTTCGCTGCGCACAACCATGGTGTGGACCTGACCAACGAAGAGCTGCTGACGAAACTTGCCGCCCATCTGGATGTGCAGTTCATTGCGGCGACCGAGGGTCAGTTGCAGCGCATCATTCTGGAAGGTGATGAAGTCAGCGATGTGATTCGCACCGAAAGTATCGGCGCGGGCGCCTCCCAAGTGGCCGCGCTGCCTGTCGTGCGCGAGGCGCTGCTGCAGCGCCAGCGCGCATTCCAGGAGGCGCCGGGCCTGGTGGCCGATGGCCGCGACATGGGCACGGTGGTGTTTCCCGAGGCGCCGCTGAAGATTTTCCTGACCGCCAGCGCCGAGGAACGGGCACGCCGCCGATACTTGCAGTTGAAGGGCAAAGTCGATGGTGTTAGTCTGTCGAGTCTGCTAGATGAGATCCGTGCACGCGATGAGCGTGATACCCAGCGTGCGGTAGCCCCGCTCAAGCCGGCGGCTGACGCCATACAGCTGGATTCCACGGAGCTATCCATCGAGCAGGTGCTGGAACGCATCATGAGTGAAATCGCCATTCGCGATATCGCCGGGTGATCAAGAAGGCCGCAGGGGACCAGTCATAGTCCTGCGGTGGCTTCTTTTAACTGAAACTGACCCACACCGTCTGGGGTGTGGAGATGGGCGTATTCTTCGCCCTTATCAACAGGAATTAAAATGAGCGAAAGCTTTGCGGAACTCTTTGAAGAAAGCCTAAAAACCCTGAACCTTCAGGCAGGCTCCATCATCACCGGTGTTATCGTTGATATCGATTACCAAGCTCGCTGGGTAACCGTTCACGCTGGTCTGAAGTCTGAAGCTCTGATCCCGCTGGAACAGTTCTACAACGATGCTGGTGACCTGACTATCAATGTCGGTGACGAAGTTCACGTTGCTCTGGACTCGGTTGAAGACGGTTTCGGTGAAACCAAGCTGTCCCGTGAAAAAGCCAAGCGCGCTGAATGCTGGATTGTTCTCGAAGCAGCCTTCGCAGCTGAAGAAGTGGTCAAGGGCGTTATCAACGGTAAGGTTAAAGGCGGCTTCACTGTCGACGTTAACGGCATCCGTGCGTTCCTGCCAGGTTCTTTGGTCGACGTTCGTCCAGTGCGCGACACCACGCACCTGGAAGGCAAAGAACTGGAATTCAAAGTCATCAAGCTCGACCAGAAGCGCAACAACGTTGTCGTTTCCCGTCGCAGCGTGCTGGAAGCAGAGAACTCCGCCGAGCGTGAAGCTCTGCTGGAATCCCTGCAGGAAGGCCAACAAGTCAAAGGTATCGTCAAGAACCTCACCGATTACGGCGCATTCGTCGATCTGGGTGGCGTCGATGGCCTGCTGCACATTACCGACATGGCTTGGAAGCGTATCAAGCATCCTTCCGAAATCGTCAACGTTGGCGACGAGATCGATGTCAAGGTTCTGAAGTACGATCGTGAGCGTAACCGCGTTTCCCTGGGCTTGAAGCAGCTGGGCGAAGATCCATGGGTTGCTATCAAAGCTCGTTACCCAGAAAGCACCCGCGTAACCGCGCGTGTTACCAACCTGACCGACTACGGCTGCTTCGCAGAGCTGGAAGAAGGCGTGGAAGGCCTGGTACACGTTTCCGAAATGGACTGGACCAACAAGAACATCCACCCTTCGAAAGTCGTACAAGTCGGCGACGAAGTGGAAGTTATGGTTCTGGACATCGACGAAGAGCGTCGTCGTATCTCCCTGGGCATCAAGCAGTGCAAATCTAACCCATGGGAAGATTTCTCTGGCCAGTTCAACAAGGGCGATAAAATCTCCGGCACCATCAAGTCGATCACCGATTTCGGTATCTTCATTGGTCTGGACGGCGGCATCGACGGCCTGGTTCACCTGTCCGACATCTCCTGGAACGAAGTTGGCGAAGAAGCTGTTCGTCGTTTCAAGAAGGGCGACGAGCTGGACACCGTTATCCTGTCGGTTGACCCAGAGCGCGAGCGCATCTCCCTGGGTATCAAGCAACTGGAAAGCGATCCGTTCTCCGAGTACGTTCAAGAGAACGACAAAGGCGCCATCGTTAAAGGCACTGTGAAAGAAGTTGACGCCAAAGGCGCCATCATCGTTCTGGCCGACGATATCGAAGCGACTCTGAAAGCCTCCGAAATCAGCCGTGACCGCGTTGAAGACGCGCGCAACGTACTGAAAGAAGGCCAGGAAGTAGAAGCCAAGATCATCAGCGTTGACCGCAAGAGCCGCGTGATTCAGCTCTCCATCAAGTCGAAGGACGAAGTGGAAGAGAAAGAAGCTATCCAGAGCCTGAAAGAAGCTGCTCCGGAAGCTGCTGCTGACACCACCATGGCGGCACTGCTGCGCCAGGCAATGGCTAAGCAGAACTAAGTTCTGTAAAGCTGTAGAAAAAGGGCGACTTCGGTCGCCCTTTTTTGTGCCTGAAATTTGATGAAGCAACTGCACCGAACCAAGGCATTCAGCCCAATGTCAGAACTGACTATAGTCTTGAAAACGGCTATTTCGCGTTGCTGACTCAATAAGGGTTTGAATGAACAGAATTATCGTAATACTCGCCTTGCTCGTGCTTGCAGGCTGCTCCTCCACCAGTGCCAAGACCCACGCGAAGCGCGGCGTCAGCGGCATCGAGGTCGACTGCTCTGGCCTGGGCAACAAGTGGGAAAAGTGCGAAAAGCGCGCCGCCCGTGAGTGCAAGATGCAGGGCTACAAGGTTATTACCCGCTCCAGTGATGCGGAGGACGAAGAGGGCGACTACCTGTTCGGCTGGAACCCTGCTGGTGCGGTGACGCGGACCATGTTGGTGATCTGTAAGTAAGGGGTTGGCTGCTTGCTGAACGTGTTTATTCAGCCTCAGATAAGTTGACACATGGGCTGTTCAAATTCATCAACTCATGCTAAAACCTTCGGAGCGCTTTTCCTAGCTGCTTGAAAAAGAAGGGAAAAATATGACGAAGTCGGAGTTGATCGAACGAATTGTCACCCATCAAGGGCTGCTCTCATCCAAGGATGTGGAGCTGGCTATCAAGACCATGCTTGAGCAAATGTCCCAATGCCTGGCCACCGGAGATCGCATCGAAATCCGCGGCTTCGGCAGCTTCTCCCTGCACTACCGCGCACCGCGCGTAGGCCGCAACCCAAAAACCGGCCAGTCCGTCAGCCTCGACGGCAAATTCGTTCCCCACTTCAAACCGGGCAAGGAATTGCGCGATCGGGTGAACGAAGAAGAGGAAGAAGGCGTCTGAGTGTTTTTGGGAAAGGAGAAGGGTATGCGTGGGGTTAAGCGCGTTGTTGCGGTGTTGATTGCAGTGCTTGCGGCTTTGGTGGTTCTGGCGTTTGTGCTGGAGAACCAGCAGGGCGTGGCGCTGTCATTCCTGGGGTGGAGTACTGCGCAGATGCCGGTGGCGGTGTTTGTGGTTGTGGCTTTGATCGTGGGGATGGTGATTGGGCCGGTGTTGGCGGCATTTGTTCGTAGGCGTCCGAATAAGGCGATTGCCTAGAGGCCCTGGGAATAGAGGATTGATAGACCGTTTGTCAGAAAATTCTTTGTAATGGATCGGTTTGAGTTTTTCCCCGACTGCCCGCATGCTTAGCCTGGCTGGTTCAGACGGTTCCCCTTGAAAATCAGAATTTTCTTACATACATGTCAAGACTTGTAATATGTCGGAGAGATGGCAGAATGGAATCTGTTCTCGATAACGGGCATTTTGTGCGCTTAAAATTCGGCAGAGACGCTGTTTTTTGACGATTATCCAATTAGTATAAAAATACACAATTTTGTCTGCATAACGAGCCCGCAGTTTCTCTTGAAGGCAGGTTTTTGTTGTGAGTAGTAGTTTTCGCGCCCCCCCGGTTCCTCAGTTTGAAATCAGCTTTATGGCAGTTTCTGAGGCTGTCCTCAGGCAGAAGGTATTCATCGTTTTAGTCACTGCCGCGGTAGGCTTGGTTGCTTTGGCATACGCTTTTATCGCCACTCCTGTGTATCAGGTCAGCAGTGTGTTGAGACCTGCTGCTCTTAATGAGCTGGACGCCCTAAATCGCTCGGAGATTTACTCCCTGCCTCCTGGTGAGGCATTGACAAGAGTGGGCGCTGCGCTGGAGTCCTATGAAACTAGGCTTGGTTTCTTTCGCGAAAATCAGAAGCTCTTCAGGGCGTTCGAGCGTCCAGGTAGGACACTTGAGCAGAGCTTCGAGGAGTTCAATCGCAACTCGATCAGTTTGTCCCTCCCTGATCCAAAGAAAACAGATATTCTCAGTTCCTTCATTCGAATTGAGATGAATTACCCTAAAGATGTTGATGGCGTTTCCATCTTAAATGGATTTGTGAATTACGCTATAAATACGGAAAGAGAACATATAGCGGCAGACCTGAATGTTATTGTAAAAAATCGACTGAACGAATTGAATGGTAAACTTGATGCTGCGCGTTCTAATTATAATAATGACAAAGAAGCCAGAGTTGCCTCATTGCAAGAGTCCAATAACTTACGGCGTGCTCAACTACGCGATGAACTTAAGGCTCTTCGTGCTCAACTCAAGACAGAACGCTACGACCGAGTCGCGTATCTAAACGAGGCTATCGGCATCGCCAAGTCTTTGGGGATTCGTAAGCCAACTACACCTACCTCATTAGGTGAGGCGGATCGTGCGGGTTCGTCCACTACTATGCGAACCGAAGTCAATAATCAGCAGATCCCGCTTTATTTCATGGGGACAGAGGCTTTGGAGGCTGAGCGTAGTGTTCTGCAGCAGCGTAAATCAGACGACTTCACTGCTAAGAGGGTTGGAGAAATTGCCAAGGAATTGCAGTTGCTCGAAAATAATCGCGAAATTGAAATTTTAAATAGCCGCCAGAATGAAGATATTTTTCTTGCGGGCGTTCAGTCTTTGCGCGCCGAAGCTGTGCGGTTGCAGGGGCTCGCTATTGACATGAGTCGCTTAAAGTTGGTGACAATTGATAAGCAAGCTTTGGAGCCCATTAATCCAATCAAGCCCAATCGGAAGCTGATAATCATATTCGGTTTGTTATTAGGGGGTGTGCTCGGTATTGCAATTGTTGCCATCCGCTCTATCCTTAGCCAGCAGCGAGCTGCGAGACCTGTCTTGTTGGTAAGTAATACGGTTGTTTGAAGCTTGTGTCGGTTTGCCTGAAACTATCAGCTTGGTTTCAGGTGAACTCAATTTTTAATGCGATACATTATCCTTGAAAGCTTCGATACTTATTCATGGGTGTATATGTCAAATGGCGAGCGGTAGTGTTCCTATATTTGTCAGGCTCAGCCATGCTCGATTTTTATCGGCTTGTCTGGTTTTTCGAACGCGGCTTCAATAACTCTACTAGGCTTGTATTTGCTGTGCTGCACTTGCAATTGGCGCGAGCGCGCTCTGGCTCAGGTCCGAGGTGATGAAGGTGTGCCTTCGTACAACCGCGAAGTCTGACGTCGCCAGCATTTGCCCCCCCTGCACACTCGTTAGCAATATTCAAGGGCAGCACCGCTGCCCGATAATTTTATCGGCTTGACAAAGGAAGTTTAAAACCAATGAAAGGTATTGTTTTGGCGGGTGGTTCCGGTACGCGGCTTTATCCGATAACCAAAGGCGTCTCCAAGCAGCTGTTACCTGTATATGACAAGCCAATGATTTATTATCCATTGTCCGTCCTTTTTCTGGCGGGTATCCGCGATATCTTACTGATCAGCACACCCGTGGATATCGATGGCTTCAAGCGCTTGCTTGGCGACGGAAGTGATTTTGGCGTGAATATCAGCTATGCAGTTCAACCGCAGCCTGATGGCCTTGCTCAAGCTTTCATTATCGGCCAAGAGTTCATTGGCGATGATTCGGTGTGCCTGGTGCTAGGCGACAATATTTTTTATGGTCAAGGTTTCAGCCCGATGCTCCGTTCGGCTGCTGGGCAGGCGAGTGGCGCAAGCGTATTCGGTTATCAGGTAAAAGACCCGGAGCGTTTCGGCGTCGTAGAGTTTGACGAGCAAAAGCGTGCGATTTCGATCGAAGAAAAGCCGTCCAAACCCAAGTCCAATTTTGCCGTGACCGGACTTTATTTTTACGACAATGATGTTGTGGAAATAGCTAAGCAGGTGAAACCATCTCTTCGTGGGGAGCTGGAAATCACTAGCATCAATGAGGCCTACCTGAATCGAGGAGACCTTAGGGTGGAGCTTCTCGGACGTGGTTTTGCATGGCTCGATACAGGGACGCATGAAAGCCTGCTCGAGGCCGCCCATTTCGTTGAGACCCTGGAGAAGCGCCAAGGGTACAAGGTCGCATGCCTTGAAGAAATTGCCTTTACTAACGGCTGGCTGACGGCTAATCAGTTGGGTCAGATCGGAGAAAGTCTCAGTAAAAACGCTTACGGCCAGTATTTGCTAAGCATCGCACGAGAAAAAAAATAAGGTATACGCCGATCAACTCAGATCAGGCTTGCTGTGTGGCATAATTTTCCAGGCGCTGACTCAGCGCTTGGGATTTTTCAGAGCGTACCCTGAAAATGCTGAGTCGAGGCGCGAGCTGGTCGTATACTGGTCTGCTGAATATGGAAAAAAGCTAGACTTTTTGAGGCTTCGAACTGAGTTTTAAGAGAAAATGATGATTGCATTTAATAGACCACCCTACACTGGCAGTGAAGATCAATATGTTCTAGCTGCGATGAGAAGCGAAAAAATATCAGGTGATGGCGAGTATTCTGCCTTATGCAAAAATTGGTTTGAGGAGACGCTAGGCTGCGACAAATTCCTGCTGACGCCTTCCTGTACCCAGGCTTTGGAAATGGCGGCATTGCTGATCGATATCCAGCCCGGTGACGAAGTCATCATGCCGAGTTATACGTTTGTCAGCACCGCAAACGCTTTCGTGTTACGCGGCGCTCGTATTGTGTTCGTGGACGTGCGCCCCGATACCATGAATCTTGACGAGACCCTTATTGAAGCGGCCATTACGGACAAGACCAAGGCGATTGTCCCTGTTCACTACGCCGGTGTAGCGTGCGAAATGGATACGATCATGGATATTGCTCGGCGGCACGATCTATTCGTTATTGAAGACGCGGCACAAGCGATGATGTCAACTTATAAAGGGCGTCCGTTGGGCACGATAGGTCATTTGGCTGCCTTTAGTTTTCACGAAACCAAGAACTATACAAGCGCGGGTGAGGGCGGAGGCTTAATCATCAACGATGAGCGGTTTTCCTCGCGTGCTGAAATCATTCGTGAAAAGGGTACCAATCGCAATCAATACTTCCGAGGTATGGTTGATAAATACAGCTGGGTCGATGTAGGAAGTAGTTACCTTCCATCAGATATTCAAGCTGCCTATCTTTGGGGGCAACTCGATAATAGTATTCTGATTAATGAAACGAGATTGAAAATTTGGAACTCGTACAAGGTCGGCTTACAGGGTCTGGCGGAGGCAGGCAAGTTGGTATTGCCTACCATTCCGACCGATTGTGAGCACAATGGCCATATGTTTTATATTAAAGTCAGCGATCTCAGTACGCGAGCAGCGCTGCTGGCGCACTTGAAATCGGCAGGTGTTGGTGCCGTTTTTCACTATGTTCCGCTTCACTCGGCACTTGCAGGCGAGAAGTTCAGTCGATTTGAAGGTGTAGATCGTTTCACTACGGCTGAAAGCGAAAAGCTGATTCGTCTGCCAGTATGGTATGGATTGAGCGAACAGCAGGTCCAGACGGTTATAGCTGCGGTAACAAGCTTTTACGGCTCTCTCTGAGGCGGGTCTGTGTAATTGTAGTCTTATAACGCTCGGGTGGGTTTTGTGTCTGGTTTATATAGTGCCATGTGGACGGGGTTCGCTCATTTAACAAAAATACTTGCTGGATTCATCGTGCTAAAATTAGTAGCGGTGTATTTGGGAGCTGAAGGGCTGGGTAGCTTAGGCCAGTTAATGAGTTTAATTACCATCTTGTCTCTGATTGCGGGGGGAGGAATAACCAATGGCGTCATTAAATATGTAGCTGAATACAAAATCCTGCCACCGAAGATGCTCCATTTTGTATCTGGGGCATTTTCGTATGCATCGTATTTCTCTGTCGCCTTGTTGGTTATCTGCCTATTTTTCTCAGGCCCCCTTGCCAAAGTTATTATGGGGGATGTGAAATATTTTTGGATAATTATCTTAGTTGGTTTTGCCCAATATGGCTTTGCATTAACGAATTTGATAGTTGGCGTAGTTAACGGTTTAAAGGAGACAAGGGTTTTTGCGATCATCCAAATCGTTGGTGGTTTCTTGGCCATTCCCGTTGCCTGGGCACTCATTGCAAAGTTTGGTTGGAATGGTGCAGTTATCGCGCTCTGCGTGATAGTGGTTTCTCCGTTGCTCCCGGGTATAATGGTCTTTTTCAAGTCGAGCTTTAAAGGGCAAGTAAAATTATTGGCTCTGCGTCAGTTGCCAGTAAAGTTGTTGGCACCGTTTTCGCTTATGTTGTTTACCAGTGCGGTTGCTTTTCCGGTAGTCGAGATGGTGGTAAGGAATTATCTCATTACGAGTGAGGGGTATCATCAAGCAGGTCTATGGCAAGGTGCGATAAAGCTCTCAAGTGCCTACCTTGGTTTTTTTAGTATGTTTCTTGGGTATTATTTCATGCCCATGATATCCGAGCAGCATGATAAGAAAGTTATAGCACGGTTAGTGTTTAGATATCTGGCTTTTGTGATGCTGCTGTTTATCCTTGGCGGTACCGTTTTGTATGTTGGGCGATCTTTTTTTCTGGTGCTGGCTTTGTCGTCCGATTTCAAAGAGCTTGAAGAGTTAATCATATATCAATTGGCCGGTGATTTTTTTAGGATATCCGCATATGTGATCGGTTATGTGGCTGTGGCCAAAGCTGCCACGAAGCTCTATGTAGTAGCTGAGTTTTTTCAAAGCATTGTATTTTTAGGAGCAGTGTTCGCTGCATCATTTTTGTATAATGGTGTACAGGGAGTGATGCTCGGATACATGGCTACGTATATAATTTATTTCATCGTTTGTGTTGTGGGTTTCTGGATTTATCTAGGGAAATCAGTTCGGCGTCTTGAATAATAAATTGATATTGGAGATAGTATGAAAAAGGTCTTGTTTGTACAGTCGTCACTGGGGTTAGGGGGTATTGAGACTTTTTTCGTCCGCCTAGTTAAAGAGTTGAGCGCCAAAGGCGTACGCCCACAGTTTGTGTTTCTCTATAAAAAACTCATTAATCCAAAGCTGTTGATTGAGCTTCAAAAGTTTTCCGATGTCTATTATTGGCAAGATTTGTTGAGCCTTTCTGTCGACGGGGTGGGCGAGAAAGCAAAGCTGATGCTTCCGCTGAGCTCAAATAAGGTCGAAGCGCTGTTTTCCGACTGTGAGGCTATACACGTCTCTAATGCATTGACTTATCTGTGTGCTCAACGGCTCGCTTCCTGTTTATCTCAAAATCTTAAATGCGTATTTGGGATTTATCATGCTAACGAACTTTCATGGGGTGGAGACAAACTTCCAATTTACGAGAGCTACTTTCGAAACAAGCTGTTTGGCGCGCCGCCAATGATTTTATTTTTTAATCAGTCCTCCGTAGATAAAACCGCGAAGGCTAATAATTTCCCTGCGTACCCGTTTAAGCTGTTCCCCCTCGGAGTGGATATGCCGAGCCTTCGTGGCGAATCGAAGGTGTCAGGCGATAAGCTTCGACTTGTTTCAGTGGGGCGCCTTGTAGAGTTCAAGACCTACAATTTATATATGTTGGATGTTGCCCGAGAGCTAAAAGACAATGGCATCGACTTTACTTATAGTATCTTCGGTTCCGGACCTTTAAGCGAAATTATGGCCGCCAGGATTGCGGAGTTGAATTTGCAGGATAGCGTCATCCTCGAAGGCGATCTAGAATATTCGCGGCTTGATGAGGAACTCTCAACGCACCACCTGTTTATTGGTACAGGTACAGCTTTGCTGCATGCAGCAGCAAATGGACTGGCATGCATTACAGCTATTGAAAACGAACAAGCCGCCACATCCTATGGGTACTTTTCTGAACTGCCTGGATATGATTACCATGAGCAGGGCATGGATTTCGAAAAATTTAAGTTCTACGACTTGATCGCGCAATACAGTGTGCTTGATGCCGCAGATAGAGAGACATTGTCACAGCGGCATCTTGTGAGAAGCAAAGCGTTCAATATGAATGCCTGTGCGGATAATTTTGTTGATGCTTTTGAGACGTCTCCACCCATTAAAAAGTCGTCGTTTATATTTTACTCCTTCATGTTTCGTTTTGTTGCCTGTGAGCTCAGCGCGAAAATTACTTCTGGTGAAAGATATAGCAAAAAATATGAGCATGTTCTGTGATTACTAAAGACTCTGCGCTCTGTTTTTCTTCCGTTTGCTTGAGTGTCGGAGCATGGTGATGTTGTTTATCTTTATAGCGCTCGTCATTGTAAAAGTCGGCTTTTTCTTTATGTTTATCTCCAGTCCGACGACACTGTTTTCGGGCGGCAGCGATGCAGACTTCTATGACGCTTATGCCTTGGGTGAGGAATCTCTGACATCTAGCGTCTGGCCTGACTGGTTGAGAGCGCTGAATGAGGTAGGGCTCTATTCGCGGGTGGGCGTTAGTATTTTTTTGATGGTGCTGGGTGTCTTGGTCATTCCGATTTTGTGTGGCCGTCTTGCGTTGGTTAAAGGCTACCCCTACAAAACAAAGATTTACTTGGGCATTGCCATCGCTGTCAGTATGTATCCAACACTTTTTTACTATACGCTCGATATCTATCGAGACGTGTTCATGTTGTTCGTTTTTTTGTCGGGATTACTGTTTGTGAAATGGTCAATCCACTCTGAGTCTCCGTTGAAAAAGCTGTTCTATATGGTTGTTGTATTTGGCCACGGTTACTTACTTTATCTGTTTCGAGGGTACCTCGGTTTCGCGTTTTTGATTTCCTATTTTGGCTTTTTTATGTTTCGTGTGCGGAAATTGTCATTCTTTCTGCATGTGATCCCTATGCTTCTTGCGTTGAATGTTTTTTATATTTTGGGTTTTTTTGAGCCGCTAATGGCTTATAGAGGGCTGTTCGATGGTGTGGAGGGTGGTGCAAGTTTGGGGATTCGTTTCGACTCTGCGTTAATGTTTATCCCCGATTTTACACTAAACCTGCTTTACCAGTTGTTTGGTCTCTACTTCCCAAATATTATGGCAGTGTTTGTGTTTTTATTAGAAAGTATCCCTTTTTCGATAGCGTTTGTTTATGTTGTTAGGAATCGGATATACGCAAATTCTTTTGTTAACTTCATGTTTGTATTTTCGGTTGTTTACTCGATTATATGGTTGCTAGGTAATGATAATCTTGGTACGGCTATGAGGCTGCGTATGTATGCTTATGTCAGCTTTATCATCTGTAGTGTGATTATTTATCAGCGCAAGAAACTATTTCTACAAGGGCAAACTGCCAGCTGAACGTTGCGGGTAGAGTTTTAGTTGGGCCTCACTACAGCGGAGTTGTATGCATGAACGTTTCAATAACGGGGGGAAGTGGTTTTATCGGGAAGCTGCTGTTAGCAGCGTTATCTGCGCGTGGTGACCGTATTACTCAGCTTTCTCGTCGTGATGACATGCAGGGGGGGGCTGCGCGTTGCATTAAGGGCGACCTTGTATCAGGGGGGAAAGCACTGGTCGAATTTGTCCAGGGCTGCGACGTTGTTTACCATTGTGCAGGAGAAGTCAAAAATACAGCGCTGATGTACGCTCTGCATGTTGGGGGTACCAGAAACTTGCTTCAAGCGGTGAGCGAAGAAATCATGCGTACGGGCCGAGCCATTCATTGGGTCCAGCTCAGCAGCACTGGCGCATATGGGCCGCAAGCCAAAGGTGCATCTCTTCCCACAACCGTGGACGAGAGCTTCACTCCCGCCCCGGTCGGGGAGTATGAGGTGACCAAGACAATTGCTGATGAATTGGTTGTGGCTCTAGCCTCCATACAGCCCCTATTTACCTACACGATCATCAGACCCTCGATCGTCATTGGGAAAGACATGTCTAACCAGTCTTTCTTTCAAATGGCGAGTGTCGTACGCAAGCGATTATTCTTCTATATAGGCGTCGAAGGGGCTTTGTCCACCTATGTTCACGTGGACGATGTCGTCCGAGCGCTATTGATATGCTCAATTGATCGTAGGGCTGTCGGGGAGACGTTCATACTGTCAAATGACTGCCTATTGAAGGAGGTTATTGATCAAATGGCCAGGAGTCAGGGGGTGTCGATCCCGCGCTTGAGGTTGCCCGAACGAGGAGTACGAATATTGATTCGTCTACTTTCTCCTTTCATGCGATTGCCTTTGACCCCGGAGCGTGTGGATGCGTTAACTAAGCGTGTTGGCTACAGCGCCGCGCGTATCAAGAGCACCTTGGGCTTCGATTTTGGTAGCTCTATTCCTGAAGCTGTTCCTGGCTTGATTACAGCTCGAACTGAGCAAGTTTCCTGAATTTATGGTGGTAGCGCATGGCTCATCTTAAAAAAATCTGTATCGTCGCAACAGTGCCCGTCGCCCTCCGAGCGTTCATGCTTGAGCATGTGAATAAGCTGGCAGAAACCCACAGCATTACACTTATGGCAAATGGTACGGAGGCCGACGTAGTTGGAATGTTGGGTGAGAACGTCCGGTTCTTACCGCTTCCGATTGAAAGGCAAGTGTCACTGCTCAGCGACTTGAAGTCATTGATCGCGCTGTACCGGATCTTTTCTAAAGAGAAGTTCGACTGCGTTTTGTCGATCATGCCCAAGTCGGGCCTTCTTTCTATGTTGGCAGGATTCTTTGCGCGTACGCCTGTACGTGTGCATATTTTCACAGGCCAAGTCTGGTTTACCAAGCAGGGAATTGCGCGCATTGGACTCAAAAATCTGGATAGGCTGTTATCGTTCTGCGCTACCAGCTTACTAGCCGACAGCCCTTCTCAACGGGAGTTTCTTGTTTCGCAAAGAGTCGTCAGCCCGAGCAAAATCAGCGTCCTGGGTCAGGGGTCCATCAGTGGTGTTGACGTTGCGCGTTTCAAGCCGAGCGCGCAATTGCGTCGGGATATACGTGAATCGCTTGGCATACCTGAGGCGGATGTGGTTTATCTATTCATGGCGCGCCTTACCCATGTGAAGGGTGTTCCGGAATTGGGGCAGGCTTTCAGGGCCCTAGCTGCTAATCTGCCAAACGCCCACCTGTTGGTAGTGGGTCCCGATGAGGATGGCCTTGATGGTCGCCTGAAGGAGTTGATGGTACCGTTTGGTAACCGCTATCACCGGATTGGTTACACCCAAGTGCCAGAAAGCTACATGGCGGCTGCGGATGTATTTTGTATTCCCAGTTATCGTGAAGGCTTTAGCCTGGCGACGATCCAGGCAGCCGGTGTCGGCCTGCCTGCCATTGCGTCCCGGATTTATGGGCTGACTGACGCTGTGAAAGAGGGTGTGACGGGGATCTTTCACCGCGCGGGCTCGGTTGGTGAATTGAGCGCTGCCATCTTGAAGTTTTATTCCGATGAGGCAATGCGAAAGCGGATGTCCAAGGCCGCGGAGCTCAGGGCTCATAAAGATTTTTCTCAAGCATTCATTGTTCAAGAGATGTATAGCTATATAACATCCTTATTGAACAAGGCTCGCTAAGTGGCTATGGCAAGGCTTCTGTTGAGTTAGCCTGGGGTTCGAAACTCTAGTAATTGAATGGCATGATTTAATGTGGGTAGATGGATGAAACGGTGTTTTGATTTTTTCGCTTCTTTTGCCGCGTTGTTTTTTCTGTGGCCTGTCCTCGCGCTGGTTGCCTGGCGAATCAAGAAAAACCTCGGTTCGCCAGTCTTGTTCAGACAGGTAAGACCTGGCCTCAATGGCGTCCCTTTCGAGATGATAAAGTTTCGAACCATGCGCGATGCAACGGATGAACAGGGCAATACATTGCCTGATTCGGAGCGTATGACGCCTTTTGGCTCGTTTTTGCGCTCCTCCAGCTTGGACGAGCTACCTGGCTTATGGAATGTGCTCAAGGGTGATATGAGTCTGGTGGGGCCAAGGCCACTGTTGATGGAGTATCTGCCTTTGTATTCGCCTGAGCAGTTGCGTCGTCATGAGGTCCGTCCTGGCCTTAGCGGCTGGGCCCAAGTAAATGGACGCAATGCGATCAGTTGGGAGGAAAAGTTCAAGCTGGATGTGTGGTATGTGGACAACGCCAGCTTTTTGCTCGACCTCAAGATCATTTACCTGACGGTGAAGAAGGTGATTGTCAGGGACGGTATCAGTGCTGAAGGCGAGGCTACCATGTCCAAATTCACTGGAGGTGACCCCCTATGAAATTGGCTGTACTGGGGGCTAGTGGGCATGGCAAGGTGGTGGCTGATACAGCCCAAGCCTGCGGCTGGAAACAAGTAGATTTCTTTGATGACGCCTGGCCCACTCGGCAGCAAAATGGCCATTGGGAGGTCATCGGCGGTTCAGCCCAGCTGTTAACTCGCCTGGACGATTATGACGGGGTGTTCATCGCCATCGGTAATAATAGGATACGCTATGGCAAGTTGAACGAATTGAAATCAGTCGGCGCAAAGATCGTCTCGCTAATTCATCCCCATGCGGTCATCAGTCAATACGCCTCGATCGGTATCGGTTCTCTGGTTCTGGCTGGCGTCGTCGTCAATGTAGATGCTGTGATTGGTCGTGGTGTAATACTCAACACCGGCTGCAGTGTCGATCATGATTGTGTCATACACGATGGCGTGCATATTTGCCCAGGCGCACGGCTTGCTGGCGGGATTGAGGTTGGCAAGCTGAGTTGGGTTGGTATTGGGTCCAGCGTTCGACAGTCGCTACGCATAGGTACAGAAGTAGTGATTGGCGCCGGTGCGGCGGTAGTGACTGATATCGCTGACGCTTTGACGGTTGTCGGTGTACCTGCACGTGTTCTTTTCAAGACATGAGGCTTCGTGCTGTTCTAATTGGCTGCTCCGGACGATAATGTCATTCTTGCGGCGCCCCTGATAGTTCTTATTCTTCACTTAATTGTCATCTCGACGGGTATTCACAGTGCTAAATACACCTTTTTCTCCTTGGCCATCTTTCAGTCACGAAGAGGCCGATGCTGTCCGCGATGTGATTCTTTCCAATAAAGTCAACTATTGGACTGGGCAGGAAACCCGAACCTTTGAGAAGGAGTTCGCGGCTTGGTCGGAAACGGAATACGCGGTTGCGCTGGCCAACGGCACTGTAGCTCTGGATGTGGCATTCAAGGCGCTTGGGATCGGTAGCGGTGATGAGGTCATTGTTACGTCCCGTACGTTTCTGGCATCTGTTTCGAGTATTGTCAACACAGGTGCCGTGCCTGTATTCGCTGATATTGATTTAGATTCACAGAATATTACGGTCGAAACCATCCGTGCCGTATTGACCCCCCGTACTAGGGCTATCGTTTGTGTTCACTTGGCCGGCTGGCCATGTGATATGGATCCAATCATGGATCTTGCCGCAGAAAACGGCCTCAAGGTAATTGAAGACTGCGCGCAGGCGCACGGCGCGTTCTACAAAGGGCGTCGCGTCGGCTCGATCGGCCATATTGGCGCGTGGTCGTTTTGTCAGGACAAGATTATGACCACTGGGGGAGAAGGTGGCATGGTTACCACCAATGACCGCGAGTTATGGTCGTCGATGTGGTCATACAAGGATCATGGCAAGAGTTGGGAGGCCGTTTATGAGCGCCAGCATGCTCCCGGCTTCCGTTGGCTACACGAAAGTTTCGGCACTAATTGGCGGATGCTCGAAGTGCAGGCAGTGATAGGCAGGATCCAACTACGACGCATGGCTGATTGGGCAGCGCGCCGTAGTGCCAATGCGATGCGTATCTGGGATGCAGCCGGTCAGGTTGCTGGCCTGCGCGTCCCTCAAATACCCGCACATATCACTCATGCGGCATATAAATGCTATGTCTTTGTAGAGCCATCGTCTCTGAAGGACGGGTGGAATCGCGACCGAATTCTCGAAATGCTCGTTGCTCGAGGCGTCCCGGCGTTTTCCGGTTCCTGCTCTGAGGTTTATCTGGAAAAAGCTTTCGACAATACCGGATGGCGCCCCACTATTCGCTTACCTAATGCAGTTGAGCTAGGTGAGACCAGCCTGATGTTCCTGGTTCATCCAACGCTGACGGATAAGGAAATTGAGCTGACCTGTGAGGTCTTGGCGCAGGTAATGCGCGAGGCAACGGTAATATAGGTGCTGCAGGCTCTAATCTAATCAAAGAACCTGAGGTCCGGCATGTGATGAAGAATCAAGCCGTATTCAAACGTTCAATTGTTACATATGAATCGTTTCAGTTTTAGCAAGGGTGTTTAGAGGGGTTATGGATAAGATACGTGCGTACCTGGTGGGATTGCCCCGACGACAAAAACGCGTCCTGCAACTGATAACTGACGTGTTAGTGGTCTGGTTTGCGTTATGGATGGCTTTTGTAGTACGTCTTGGCGTAGATGAGATGATCAATCCTGTCGCGATGCACTTATGGCTGTTTATCTGCGCCCCGGTGGTTGCCATTCCCTTGTTTATCCGCTTTGGTATGTATCGTGCGGTGATGCGTTACTTCGGTAATGATGCGCTGATTGCGATTATCAAGGCTGTGAGCCTTTCGTCACTCATACTTGGTGTTGTTGTCTATTGGTACAGCAACCACCAAAATGTTGTCCCGCGCTCTATCATATTCAACTATTGGTGGCTAAGCCTCATCATGGTGGGCGGTCTGCGCTTGGGGATGCGTCAATATTTTCTGGGCGATTGGTTCGCCGCTGCACAACACGTGCCTTTCACCAATCGTGAGGATGGCTTGCCCCGTGTTGCTATCTACGGTGCTGGCGCAGCGGGTAATCAGTTGGTAGCAGCCCTGCGTATGGGTAGAGTGATGCGCCCGGTAGCATTCATCGACGACGACGCCAGTATCTCTGATCGTATTATTTCCGGTCTTCAGGTTTACAAGCCCAAACATATTCAGCGGATGATCGACGCCACAGGCGCTCAGGAAATTCTTTTGGCTATACCCTCGTCTAATCGTGGGCGTCGCCGGGAAATCCTCGGGTTTCTTGAAGGTTTCCCCCTGCATGTGCGCAGTGTCCCTGGCTTTATGGATTTGGCGAGCGGCAGGGTGAAGGTCGACGACATCCAGGAAGTTGATATCGCTGACCTTCTGGGCCGCGATGCCGTGCCTGCTCAAGACGAACTATTGGAGCATTGCATCAAAGGGCAGTGCGTTTTAGTGACCGGCGCTGGTGGTTCAATCGGCTCTGAGCTTTGTCGACAAATACTTGCTTTGCACCCTACGACACTGCTGTTGTTCGAACATAGTGAGTTCAACCTTTACAGCATTCTTTCCGAGCTTGAGCAACGTATTATTCGTGAGTCCTTACCGGTTAAGCTGTTGCCAATCCTGGGGTCCATACGTAATCCGTCCAAGCTAATCGACGTCATGAGCACTTGGCGGGTCGATACTGTGTATCACGCCGCTGCCTATAAGCATGTTCCGATGGTAGAACATAATATAGCCGAGGGAGTGTTCAATAATGTGATAGGTACGCTCAATACGGCGCAGGCTGCTTTACAGACTGGCGTTGCCAACTTTGTATTGATTTCAACAGACAAGGCCGTACGTCCGACCAATATCATGGGTAGCACGAAACGGTTGGCTGAGTTGGTCTTGCAGGC
Organism: Pseudomonas sp. CFSAN084952; assembly: GCF_009648855.1. Lineage (NCBI taxonomy): Bacteria > Pseudomonadati > Pseudomonadota > Gammaproteobacteria > Pseudomonadales > Pseudomonadaceae > Pseudomonas > Pseudomonas sp. CFSAN084952. The sequence continues at coordinate 1,022,236 of NZ_CP045767.1, forward strand.
ACTGAGCCGTGAAGTCGCCCCCGTATTGTTCGGCGATAATGACTGTTTACCCAGAGTCAATAAAACGCGCTTTACCATGGTTCGTTTCGGTAACGTACTTGGTTCTTCGGGTTCTGTGATCCCGCTGTTCCATAGACAGATCAAGTCGGGTGGACCCTTGACGGTGACTCACCCGAAGATTACCCGTTACTTCATGACAATCCCCGAAGCGGCGCAGTTGGTAATCCAAGCCGGCTCCATGGGCCATGGGGGAGATGTATTTGTGCTGGATATGGGAGAGCCCGTAAGAATCATCGAGCTGGCTGAGAAGATGATTCACTTGTCTGGTCTGAGTGTGCGCTCTGAGAAGAATCCTCATGGCGACATTGCCATCGAGTTTTCCGGCTTGCGTCCCGGCGAAAAACTGTATGAAGAGTTGCTGATCGGTGACAACGTAGTGGCTACCCAGCACCCGATGATCATGAGCGCTGATGAAGATAATCTCGCTTGGGATGTGCTCAAGGTCAAGTTGACGGAGTTGCTTTCTGCTTTGGACCAGGATGATTACACGCGTGTTCGGCAATTGCTGCGCGATACTGTCAGCGGCTATGCACCAGATGGCGAAATAGTTGATTGGATCTACCAGCAGCGTCGTCTTGAGCCTTAAGGACATGACTTTTATCGTGTGCGTCGGAAATGCCTCCTAGAGGCCTGCGTTGATGAGCATTGGCGGAGAATCTGGCCGTTAGCATCTCCTTAAGACTCATGCGCATCAACGGTAACCTGATCTGGTCCCCGGTAGCCTTGGCAAGCCCATCTGTGATTTATTCGTGGTATGGCTAACTGAGAGCGTATTCTATTCGGAATATCTGATGCCAGATTTCTGGCATCAGGGTGGTGCAAAATTATTTTTCCGATTCTAAATAATGTTTTTCGAACTCCAAAAGTTCTTGGCTTCGATTTTTAAGCCTTTTCGCCGGTACGCCGAAATAAATGCCCCAAGGGTCTGTCGACTTTGTAATCATTGACATTGCCCCTACTGAACAACCTTCTGCCAGCGTTACACCTGGCAAAACAATGGAGGAGGTGCCGATGATAACGTGACGACCGATATGTACCGGTAACTTTGCTTCGTTCTTGTACTGGCTGGGTACAGTTGGATTAGTCAGGGTTTTTCCGCTGTAATCATCGGATTGAGCAAAAACATGACAACCATATGCCAGGCCTGAGAAATCCTCCATGGTGATGCCAAGCTCGCCCCCCGCCACATTATTGAAAATGGCTATATGGACATTTCGCCCTAGTGTGACGGTTCCTGAGATAACACAAAAGTCATCAATGCGTGTATTGTCGCCGATTGAAATTCGATCACAGTTATATATTGAAGCCTTGTCGCTTATCTTTACATTTTTTCCAAGGCTTTTAAAGCCCATTTCTTTTAACTTTTCTTCTGGAATAAAAGCCATTTTGATAACTCTTTTAGTTTGCTGTGGTAATTTTTATAAGATGTATGTGTATGTGTATGGGTTTATAGAGGTGCATGCACTTCGTACAGTAATTGGACTCTTAAGACTTGTACGAGCAACGGCGTCCAAGATTATGAAATCATCTGCGGTGACGCTCCAATGGTGGGCGCAAAGAATGCTATGCCTTGCGCGCCACAGAGCTTTACTAGGTACTGTGCGATTCGATCGGCGATTTTTATCCGTTTGAAAAAAGCGTTCACACATTAGTTTTGGGCCTTGTGAGCACAGGTCTATGGCGTATTCCCATTGCGATTCTAGACCATGAGCGTTTCTATGTCCGTTGATATTCGAGGACACAATACCTAGCTTATCCGAATATTGGTCAAGGTGTACAAGAGCGAGTGTGACATGTTCACACCCTGTTACTCATCCATTTTTGACACCCTCGACCCATCGCCTAACGTGGAAAAGCAGCTTCGGAAAAGCTGCTTTTCTCTCACCGATGTCATGGAGCGTCATCAATGCAAAACCTCTACATATCCTCCCTAGTATTCGCCTTCCTCACCAGCCTCTCCGTCGCCACCAATGCTGCCCCTTCCGTCAAGCCAGAAGCCCCAACCCCAATCTCCACCCAAATGACCAAGTCTGAGCAATCCACCAAGGTCAACCTCAACGCAGCCGACGCCGAAACCCTGCGCCGCGATCTGTTCGGTATTGGTGCTTCCAAGGCGAAGGCAATCGTGGCTTATCGGGAAAGCAACGGTCCGTTCACAGCGGTGGATGAGTTACTGGAAGTGAAGGGCATCGGCAAGGCACTGCTGGAGAAGAATCGCGACAGGTTGGTTATTAATTGAGGATGTGAAATAGCTTAGAAGGCCGGTCAATGACCGGCCCTTTCTTTGTCGGAGGCGCGCGCCTTTAGACTTCCAAGCGATATTGGCATGAAACGTGATTACATCTCTCCAATGATTGTTCAACAATCCTGAGGTAGTGATGACGCTCAGCATGTCTTTAGCCGATCAAATAGCCCTGGAACTACGTGCCGACATAATCGGTGGGCGGTTATTGCGAGGTATGCCGTTAATCGAGAAGGATCTCGTCACCGCCTACAACGCCTCGCGCAACACTATCCGTGAAGCGCTGCATCGTCTGGGCCAGGAGGGCCTTACTCGCTATGTACGTATTAAGGGCGTAATGGTTCGGCGCCTGGAGCGGGAGGAAGTCCGCGATCTGTTTGTAGTCCGCCGCACCCTGGAATTGCAGGCCATAGCCCAAAGCGGCCCGCTGACGGACGCTCAATCAGGGCGTATGCAAAGCGCTATTGAGGCCACCACCCTGGCTCGTGAGCGTGAAGATTGGCGAGCGGTGGCCACCCACAGTCTGGTGTTCCATCAACAGATTGTTGCGTTGATGGCCAGCCCCCTGTTCGACGAGTTTTTCGCCCAGGTGATTGCCCAGTTACGCCTGGTGTTCTGCGCTGCACCTGACGAGCAACGTTTCCAGTCGCCCTGGCTGGAGCGCGATCAAGAGATATACGGCTTATTAGCCAGGCACAACAGACCAGCAGCCAGCGAGGCGATCAGCCTTTACCTGGATGACTCGGAACACCTTTCTCTCGCTTTGTTTGATCAACCTTGATGGAGGAGTGCCCCATGTACAAAGACTATCCCGCCGCGTACCAGGTCAGCAAAGGTTCGGCGTTGCAGGTGGATACGGCGTTCTATGAGCGCATTCGTGATCAGAAAACCCAGCGCACGTTGATCGAACAGTTCGAGGTGCCGATCCGCACGGGGAGGGCGTGGAAGGTGCCGGCCGGGCATGTGTTTCGTGTGACCACGCCGGTGGGTCCGCAGGTGGGGGATTTCAATGTCTGGAACGCTAACGACCCACGCGAACGTTTGTGGGCCGCGCGCACCCGGCAGCTTCAAGGCGCCCATGTCAGCACCCATGATCGGTTGTGGTCGAACCTGCCTTTTCTACGGCCCTTGGTCACGATCACCGATGACAGCCTGGCCAGCTACGGTATTGATGAGCACGGTGGGCGTTTGCACGATTTGTTGGGCACGCGATGCGACCCCTATGTGAACCGTATGTTGACCGGGGAGGACTTTCATCACCATTGCCACTCGAACCTGACGCGTGCGGTATTGCCCCATGGGCTGACGGAGTTCGATGTGCATGACGTGTTGAATATTTTCCAGTGCACCGGGCTCAATCAGGATGACATGTACTTCATGAAAGCCTGTCCGGCGAAGAAGGGCGATTACCTGGAGTTTTTTGCCGAGATTGATCTGCTCTGTGCGTTGTCGACGTGCCCTGGCGGGGATTTGTCGCTACCGATGTGGGGGCCGGATGCGCAGGATCCGCTGACGGTGTGCCGTCCGTTGGGGGTGGAGATCTACCGGTTGGAGGATGAGTTGCTCAATGGCTGGAGCCAACCGGAACGTGCTGCCTACAAGGGGCAGCACGGCTTGCATATTGCCAAGGCGGATTGGGAGTAACGCAATATTCAGCGATCCTGCGCATCCTTGGCATCTGCCTGCGCATTGCGCTCGGCTACGCGTTTACGTTGTTCGTCGGTGAGTTCCACCTTGTTGGCGCTGTCACGCAGCATCATCAGGCCACCGACGATCGACCCGATCGCTACTACCATAATCAACCATGCATACCACGGCATAAGACGCTCCTTGAGGCAGAGGTTCGTGGGAGAATTTTCCCACGGTAATCACTGCTTTGAGTGACGGGCTTTCTGAGTAGTTCAGTGTAGGCCCGTTCTGCCTCATAGGCGCTACTGTCCGGTCAACATTGCATCCGCCGGCGCATCGATGCGGTCTTGTGCGGTCATCTGGAAGTAGATAAAGCCCACCGCCATAAAGCCCAGGAAGATCAGCCCGATCAAGGCATTGAACCAGGCCATCGCCACCAGGCATACCACCGCTAGCGCCAGCGCAATGCCCGGCACGATGGGGTAGCCCGGCGCGCGGAAGGTGCGTTCCAGTAGTGGCTCGGTCTTACGCAGTTTGAACAGGCTGAGCATGCTCATGATGTACATGACGATGGCACCGAACACCGCCATGGTGATCATCGCGGCGGTCAGGGTCATGCCGCCCAGGTTGATCAGGCCGTCGCTGTAGATGGCGGCGATGCCCACCACGCCGCCGGCGAGGATGGCCCGGTGCGGTGTCTGGAAACGTGAGAGTTTGGCCAGGAAAGACGGCAGGTAACCGGCACGGGCCAGGGCGAAGAACTGGCGCGAGTAGCCGAGGATGATGCCGTGGAAGCTTGCTACCAGGCCGAACAGGCCAATCCATACCAGCATGTGCAACCAGCCGGAGCTGTCACCCACCACGGTTTTCATCGCCTGGGGCAGTGGGTCGTTGATGTTCGAGAGGGTGCGCCAGTCACCCACCCCGCCAGCGAAGAACATCACGCCCATGGCCAGGATCACCAGGGTGAGGATGCCGCTGATGTAGGCCTTCGGAATGGTGCGCTTGGGGTCCTTGGCTTCTTCGGCGGCCATGGCCGCGCCTTCGATGGCGAGGAAGAACCAGATCGCGAAGGGGATGGCGGCAAACATACCGGCAATCGCCGGGGCACTGAAGGTGTCGGAACCGGCCCAGCCATTGAGGGCAAAATTGCTGAAGCTGAACGCCGGGGCGACTACGCCCATGAATACCAGCAGTTCGGCGACGGCCAGCACGCAGACCACCAACTCAAAGGTGGCGGCAAGTTTCACCCCGAGGATATTCAGGCCCATGAACACGATATATGCACCGACGGCGGCGTGCTTGGGGTCGAGTGCCGGGAATTGCACGTTCAGGTACGCGCCAATGGCCAGGGCAATCGCGGGCGGGGCGAAGACGAATTCGATCAAAGTGGCCAGGCCGGCAATCAAGCCGCCTTTCTCACCGAAGGCGCGACGGCTGTAGGCAAAGGGGCCTCCGGCGTGGGGAATCGCAGTGGTCAGTTCGGTGAAGCTGAAGATAAAGCAGGTGTACATCGCGGCGACCATTAATGATGTCACCAGAAACCCTAAGGTCCCGGCGACGCCCCAGCCATAGCTCCAGCCGAAATATTCGCCGGAGATCACCAGCCCGACGGCGATGCCCCATAGGTGCAGGGTGCCCAAGGTGGGTTTGAGTTGTGTGTTCATTGTGGGGTGCTCCCTGAACCGTTTGGAATGATTCAAGGTGTTGCAGTGGTTATGCCAAGCCTCAGAACTATGTCGTAAAGCAGTGCCTATGTCGCCGGGGGGACGGTTTGGCGTTTGAATGTGGCATGAGTTGCACCACATAAGTGCGGTGGTGACTTGGCGGGCGCTTTCGCGGGCAAGCCCGCTCCCACACTTGACCGAGTGTTAACTGAAAGAACGCAGTCGAATGTGGGAGCCGGGCTTGCCCGCGAAGAGGCCCTCCCAGCCACTGCAAATCCCGCTGTAAACCCCGCGTAAACCCACTCTTTACGCCATCTTTACGCCCCACCCACCACCTCGCTCTCGTTCCTTTACACCCCTCCTGCGGACAATGCCCCCACACGCGGCAATCGCCGCAAGACGGGGAGACTTCCATGAGTGTTCTGGACGGGGTGTCACTGCTATTGGCCGTGGCGCTGTTCATTTATCTGCTGGTTGCGCTGTTACGCGCGGATCGGAACTAGGAGCGGCTATGCACAGTTATGACTATTGGCTGATCATCGCCTTCTTTGCCGTGGTACTGGTGCCGACTCCGTTCCTGGGGCGGTTCTACTACAAGGTGATGGAGGGCCAGCGCACCTGGCTCAGCCCGGTGCTGGGGCCGGTGGAAAGCGCCTGTTATCGCCTGTCGGGTGTGGACGCACAGCAGGAACAAAGCTGGCAGAAGTACATGCTGGCCTTGCTCGCATTCAACCTCGCCGGCTTCCTGCTGCTGTTCTCTATTCTGTTATTTCAAGGCTCCCTCCCGCTGAACCCGCAAAACCTGCCGGGCCAGGAATGGACCTTGGCGTTTAATACCGCCGTCAGTTTCATGACCAATACCAACTGGCAGAACTACAGCGGTGAGGCGTCCCTAAGTTATCTAAGTCAGATGGCCGGCCTCACGGTGCAGAACTTCGTCAGCGCCGCGACCGGCCTGGCCGTGCTGGTCGCACTTTGCCGTGGGATCGGGCGCAAATCTGCCCAGACCCTGGGTAACTTCTGGGTCGACATGACCCGCGCCACCCTCTACGGCCTGCTCCCGTTGTGCCTGGTGCTCGCACTGTTTCTGGTATGGCAGGGCGTGCCGCAAACCTTCGCCCACTATGTTGATGCCGTCACGCTGCAGGGCGTGGACCAAGTGATTCCCTTGGGCCCGGCCGCCAGCCAGATTGCGATCAAGCAATTGGGCACCAACGGCGGTGGCTTCTTCGGCGTGAACTCGGCGCATCCGTTCGAAGACCCGACCGCCTGGGCCAACCTGTTTGAAGTGGCCTCGATCATTCTGATTCCGGTGGCACTGGTGTTTACCTTCGGCCACTACGTCAAGGATCTGCGTCAGAGCAGGGCGATCCTCGCGTGCATGCTGGCGCTGTTCTTGATCGGCGGCGCGACGTCGCTGTGGTCCGAATACCAGCCCAACCCAACCCTGAACAACCCGGCCGTAGAGCAAACCGCCCCGCTTGAGGGCAAGGAAACACGCTTCGGCACCACCGGTACCGTGCTGTGGTCGGTGACCACTACCGCGGCGTCCAACGGCTCGGTCAATGGTATGCAAGACAGCCTCAGCCCTCTGAGTGGGATGGTGGCGCTGGTCAACATGATGGTCGGCGAAGTGATCTTCGGCGGTGTCGGTGCCGGGATGTACGGCATGTTGCTTAACGTGTTGATCGCGGTGTTCCTCGCCGGCCTGATGATCGGCCGCACCCCGGAATACCTGGGCAAGAAACTCCAGGCCAAGGAAGTGCAATTGCTGGTGGTGACCCTGCTGGTGATGCCGGTCGGCGTATTGGTGTTGAGTGCTATCGCCGCCAGCTTGCCCGGCCCGGCAGGCGCCATCAGTAACCCAGGCCCCCACGGCTTCAGCCAATTGCTCTACGCCTACACCTCGGCCAGTGCCAACAACGGTTCGGCGTTTGCTGGCCTCGGCGCTAACACCCCGTTCCATAACCTGATGCTTGGCCTGGGCATGTTGATCGGCCGCTTCGGCTACATCCTCCCGGTACTGGCCCTGGCCGGCAGTCTGGCGATGAAGAAAGCCGCGCCGATTGGCCAGAACAGCTTCCCCACCCATGGTGCGCTGTTCGTGACCCTGTTGACCGTGACCATTTTGTTGGTGGGCGGCCTGACTTTCCTGCCGACGCTGGCGTTGGGTCCCATCGCTGAACACTTGAGCATGGGCTTCTAGTTAAGGGATATGAAAATGAATATGCCTGCAAAAAACGCGGCCCCGGTCAAACCCCAGGAGCCTGCCAAAACCGCCATCTCGGCTCTCTGGCGCCCGGCGCTGGTCCAGGCGTTCGTCAAGCTCGACCCACGCCAACTGCAACGCTCGCCAGTGATGCTGGTGGTGGAGCTGACCGCCATCCTCACCACCGTGTTGTGCTTCGTGCCCGATACTACCGTGCCCACCTTTGTTGCGGTGCAAATCGCGGTGTGGCTGTGGTTCACCGTGCTGTTCGCCAACTTCGCCGAAGCCCTGGCCGAAGGCCGCGGCAAGGCCCGCGCCGACAGCCTCAAGGCTGGCAGCGAAGGCTTGAGCGCCCGACGCCAGGAAGCCGATGGCAGCTTCAAGGTGGTGCCGGCCACCAGCCTGCGCAAGGGCGATGTGGTACGTGTTGCCGCCGGGGAAATGATCCCCGGTGACGGCGAGGTCGTCGAAGGGATTGCGGCGGTCAACGAAGCGGCGATTACCGGCGAATCCGCCCCGGTGATCCGCGAGTCTGGCGGCGACCGCTCAGCGGTTACCGGCAACACGCGGTTGGTATCGGACTGGCTGCTCATCCGCATCACCGCTAACCCGGGCGAGTCCACCCTGGACCGTATGATCGCGCTGGTGGAAGGCGCCAAACGCCAGAAAACCCCCAACGAAGTCGCGCTGGATATTCTGCTGATCGGCCTGACCCTGATCTTTCTGCTGGTGGTGGTGACCCTGCAGCCGTTCGCCCACTTTGCCAATGGCAGCTTGCCGCTGGTGTTCCTGGTCGCACTGCTGGTGACGCTGATTCCCACCACCATTGGCGGCTTGTTGTCGGCCATCGGGATTGCCGGCATGGACCGCCTGGTGCGTCTCAACGTGATCGCCAAGTCTGGCCGCGCGGTAGAAGCGGCGGGGGATGTGCATGTGTTGCTGCTGGATAAGACCGGCACCATCACCTTTGGTAACCGCCGTTGCTCGGCCGTGGTGTCCGCGCCTGGCGTCAGTGGCCGGGAATTGGCCGAAGGCGCGCTGCTGGCGTCCCTGGCGGATGACACGGCGGAAGGCAAGTCCATCGTTGAATACCTGCGCGCCTTGCACCCCCAGGCCGAGCCGAGCCTGGAGGCGTTGACCGCCGTGCCCTTCAGCGCCGAGACCCGTTTGTCCGGTGTCGACTATCAGGGCCGTGTGTTCCGTAAAGGCGCGGTGGACTCGCTGCTGGCGTTTATCGGCCAGCAACGCAGCGACCTGCTGCCTGCGCTGTCGCGGGAAATCGACAAGATCGCCCAGAGCGGCGGCACGCCCTTGCTGGTGTGCGCCGATGGCAAGTTGCTGGGAGCGATCCATCTCAAGGACGTGGTCAAGCCCGGTATCCGCGAACGGTTTGCCGAGTTGCGCAAGCTGGGGATTCGTACCGTGATGGTCACTGGCGACAACCCGCTGACCGCCGCCGCGATTGCCGCTGAAGCGGGGGTGGACGATGTGCTGGCCGAAGCCACGCCAGAGAAGAAACTCGCGCGTATTCGTCATGAGCAGAACGATGGACGCCTGGTTGCCATGTGTGGCGATGGCGCCAACGATGCCCCGGCGCTGGCCCAGGCTGACGTCGGCATGGCGATGAACGACGGCACCCAGGCCGCGCGCGAAGCCGCCAACATGGTCGACCTCGACAGCGACCCGACCAAGCTGCTGGACGTGGTGCAGATCGGCAAGGAACTGCTGGTGACCCGTGGCGCGCTGACGACCTTTTCCATCGCCAACGACGTGGCCAAGTACTTCGCGATCCTGCCGGCGCTGTTCGCCTCGATCTACCCGCAACTGGGCGTGCTCAACATCATGCACTTGCAGAGCCCACAGAGCGCGATCCTCTCGGCCATCGTGTTCAACGCGCTGATTATCGTGGTGCTGATCCCATTGGCCCTGCGCGGTGTGCGCGTGCAGGCGGCGAGTGCGGCGGCGTTGTTGCGGCGCAATCTGCTGATCTACGGGCTGGGCGGGCTGTTGGTACCGTTCGTGGGCATCAAGGCCATCGACATGCTACTGACCGCGCTGCACCTGGTTTGACCTGGCCGCTGATCGTTCCCACGCTCCGCGTGGGAACGCCGCCGCCCCGGACGCTCCGCGTCCCACCGCACCACTGAATTGAGGAGTCTGAAATGTCCAACATCATCCGCCCGGCCCTGAGCTTGCTGGTACTCATGACCCTGATCACCGGCGTGGCCTACCCGCTGGTAGTCACCGGCGTGGCCCAAGTGGCCTTCCCAGATCAAGCCAATGGCAGCCTGGTGCGCGACGCCAGCGGCAAGGTGCGTGGCTCCAGCCTGATCGCCCAGGACTTCACTGGTGACCGCTGGTTTCACCCACGCCCGTCAGCCGGTGCTTTTGCCACCGTGTCCAGCAGTGCCAGTAACCTGGGCCCCAGCAATCCGGCCTTGGCGACTCGCATATTCGAGGACGCCAGCAAGCAGTCAGTGCCTGGCCAGGGCCCGGTGCCACTGGCCTCGCTGACAACCTCCGGCAGCGGCCTTGATCCACACTTGCCACCGCAGGCGATTGCCTATCAACTGGCGCGAGTGGCGGCGGCGCGAAATGTGCCGGTGTCGACCTTGCAGCGGTTGCTGGATGAGCACATCGAAAGCCCGTTGGTTGGCCCGCCCGTCGTAAATGTCCTGGCCCTGAACATGGCTTTGGAAACGTTGTAAGCCTTGCGACCGCCATCGCGGGCAAGCCCGGCTCCCACATTTGGAATGCATTCCACTGTGGGAGCCGGGCTTGCCCGCGATGGCGGCCTTGAAGACTCTCCATCAATACCTGAAGGAACCCCCGAGCATGAGCGACGCCGGCCGCGCCGATGCCCTGTTAGCCGATCTGCCCCGGGACGGCCGTGGCCGGCTTAAAGTCTTCCTCGGCGCCGCGCCCGGTGTGGGTAAGACCTACGCCATGCTCCAGGCGGCCCATACCCAACTGCGCCAGGGCGTGCGCCTGCTCGCTGGGGTGGTCGAAACCCACGGCCGCGCCGAGACCGAAGCCTTGCTCAGCGGCCTGCCGCAACAACCGCTGTTGCGCAGCGAATACCGTGGCGTGATGCTCGAAGAAATGGACCTCGACGGCCTACTCGCCGCCAAGCCAAAGCTGGTGCTGGTGGATGAACTGGCCCACAGCAACGCCCCCGGCAGCCGTCATGAAAAACGCTGGCAAGACATCCAGGAACTGCTCGCCGCCGGCATCAACGTGTTCACCACGGTCAACGTCCAGCACCTGGAAAGCCTCAACGACCAGGTGCGTGGCATCACCGGTGTGCAAGTGCGCGAAACCCTGCCGGACTGGGTGCTGCAAGAGGCCGACGAACTGTTGCTGATCGACCTGCCGTCTCGCGAGCTGCTCGAGCGCCTGCGTGACGGCAAGGTGTATGTGCCCGAACAGGCGCGTGCGGCCATCGATGCGTTTTTCACCCAGACCAACCTCATGGCCCTGCGCGAACTGGCCATGCAAACCGCCGCCGCCCACGTCGACGATGACTTGGCCCAGGGCTACCGCCAACTCGGCCAGGCCGCGCCGGCAGTGCGTGGGCGCCTGTTGGTCGGTGTGGATGGCGATGCGCAAGCCGAACGACTGGTGCGCCATGCCAGCCGCGTGGCCCAGCGTCGGCATTTGCCCTGGAGCCTGGTGCACATCGACAACGGCCGTGCTCGGGATGAGCAATCGCGCCTGCGCCTGCAAAACGCTCAGCAACTGGCAGAGCGGCTGGGCGGGGAAGTGGTGTTGCTGCGCGCCGGGGAAGTGGCCAAGACCCTGATCCAGCACGCCGTCGAACGCCGTGCCAGTTTAGTGCTGGTGGGGCAGTCACGGATGCGCTGGCGGCGGCGCTTGTTCGGTGGTGGCTTGGCGGCACGCCTGTTGCGCAATGCCCGCGGCTTGGAAATCAACGTCCTCGACAGCGATGACATGCCTGCACCGCCACGTCTGCCGGAGGTACGCGGGTTGGTGTGGTTCGATTACGCCCTGGCGGTGGTGGCCACCTTTGTCGCTGCCGCAGTGGCCTGGGCCGTGTCCAGTGCGTTGGCGCTGCCGAACATCTCTTTGGTATTTCTCGCCGCCGTGCTGCTGGTGGCGGTGCGCAGCAGTCTGGGGCCGTCCCTGGTGTGTGCGGCACTGTCGTTTTTGACTTACGATTTTCTGTTTATTCCGCCGAATTTTTCCTTCGCCATCCAGCGCGAAGAAGACGTGCTGACCCTGTTGTTCTTCCTGTTGATGGCAGCGTTGACCGGCAACCTCGCCGCACGCCAGCGCCGCCAGTTGCAGGCGTTGCGCGATACCCAGGAAGAAACCAGCGAGCTGCTCGACCTGTCGCGCAAGCTCACCGCTGCCACCGACCGCCAAGCTGTCATCAGTGCCGCCGCCCACCATCTGCAAGGTTGGAACGACCTCGACCTGTGCCTGATCAATCGCGACGGGCAGGGCGGCTGGAAGGTCGAGACCGGTGGCCCGTTGACCCTCACCGAAGCAGAACGCGCCGCCGCCGACTGGGCCTGGCAGCATGATCAGCCGGCCGGCATGGGCACCGGCACCTTGCCGTTTGGGCGTTGGTGGTGGTGGCCGTTGTCGGGTGAAGAGGGGCCCTTGGGGTTGCTGGGTGTCAGTGCCAAGCCTGGCCTGGAATTGAGCGGGCAACGTCGACGTTTACTCACCGCGTTGAGCCAACCGCTGGCCCAGGCGCTGGCGCGGGCACAACTGGGGCAGGAGCTGGAATCGGCGCGCCTGCACGGCGAAACCGAACAACTGCGCAGCGCTTTGCTCGCGTCGGTGTCTCACGATTTGCGCACGCCATTGACGTCCATGCGCGGCAGCATCGACAGCCTGCTGGCCCTGGGTGAAGCCATCCCGCTGGAGGATCGCCGCGAATTGCTCGAAGGCACCCGTGATGAAGCCGAGCGCCTGGACCGCTATATCCAGAACCTGCTGGACATGACACGCCTGGGTCATGGTGCGCTGAAACTGGCACGCGATTGGGTGTCGCCCGGCGATATTATCGGCAGTGCCCTTGGGCGACTGCGCGCCGTGCTGGCGCCGTTGCAGGTGAGCACCGATGTGCCGCCGGAGCTGCCTTTGTTGTATGTGCATGCGGCGTTGATTGAGCAGGCCTTGGTCAACGTGTTGGAAAACGCCGCACGGTTTTCGCCCCCCCAGGGCCGCTTGCAGTTGCGCGCTGGGGTGAAGGATGAGCAGTTGTTTTTTGCCGTGGCGGATGAAGGACCGGGGATTCCCGAGGAGGAGCGGGCGAAGATTTTCGACATGTTCTACACCGCTGCCCGTGGTGATCGAGGCGGACAGGGCACCGGCCTCGGCTTGGCGATCTGCCAGGGCATGGTCGGCGCGCACGGCGGGCATATCAGCGTGGCCGATGGCATTGACGGGCGGGGCACCTGCATCACTTTGTTTCTGCCGTTGCCGACACCACCTGTCCTGGAACACAACCTGTAGGAGCGAGCTTGCTCGCGAAGGTCGTTAACGATAATGATGACGTCCTGAATGCACGCGGTGCCTAGAGGTTTTTCGCGAGCAAGCTCGCTCCTACAGGGGGGTGATTTTTTAATGGGTTTTGATGAGACACCATGAGCCAGACCGCGACGATTCTTGTCATTGATGACGAACCGCAGATCCGCAAATTCCTGCGCATCAGCCTGGCTTCCCAAGGCTATAAGGTCATCGAAGCCGGCACCGGCAACGAAGGCCTGGCCCAGGCGGCCTTGAGCAAACCGGATTTGCTGGTGCTCGACCTGGGCCTGCCCGACATGGACGGCCAACAGGTGCTGCGCGAGTTTCGCGAATGGTCCACGGTGCCGGTGCTGGTGCTGTCGGTGCGGGCCAGCGAAGGTCAGAAGGTCGAGGCCCTCGACGGTGGCGCCAATGACTACGTGACCAAACCGTTCGGCATCCAGGAGTTTCTTGCCCGTGTGCGTGCACTGTTGCGCCAGGCACCGGCCGGAGAGGCCCAGGAAGCCGCCTTGAATTTTGGCCCGTTGACGGTCGACCTGGCCTATCGTCGCGTGCTGCTCGACGGAGCTGAAGTGGCGCTGACCCGCAAGGAATACGCAGTGCTGGCGCAGTTGGCACGCCACCCGGGGCGGGTGATTACCCAACAGCAATTGCTCAAGGACATCTGGGGGCCAACCCATACCGAGGACAGCCACTACCTGCGGATCGTGGTGGGGCACCTGCGCCAGAAGCTGGCGGATGACCCGACCCGGCCACGGTTTATCGTGACTGAGGCGGGGGTGGGGTATCGGTTGCTAGGTGCCTGAATCTGTGGTGCCTGCGCTGGCGCCATCGCAGGCAAGCCAGCTCCCACAGTTGAAATACATGCCCCTGTGGGAGCCGGGCTTGCCCGCGATGAGGCCATCCGCAACACCCACACGCTCAACTCTGTTCGCTTTCATACCGATCCAACGTATCACTGGCAATCTCCCGCCCCAAAGCGATCAACTCCGGCGCTTTATAGAACTCGAAAAACCGGCACACCCGCTTCGGCACGTTGATCAGCACATCGGGCGGATACCCAGCGATCTTGTATTGCGCCAAGGAGGTTTGCATCACCTCGAAACTTTGGTTGATCAGGTCCAACAGCGATGCAGGCCCGACGTTGTCGATGATGAACGAGCCGGTCGCCGACTTCGGTGCGCCAGCTTTCTCCGGCGCCGCGGCAGGTTGCTGGGCTTCGGGTTCGGCAGACTCCAGCCACGGGTTGATTTCGGCGGCCTGGGCCTGCAAGGCTTCTTGTTCCAGTTTCATCAACTGCTCGGCCTGTTTGCGGCGAAACGGCAGGTGCGAACCCAGTGACTTGGCCAGGCTGTTGAAGCGGCTCTTGAACGCTGGCGGGCGCTGGATCACCGGCAATTGATAGTGCTTCTGGTTGGTGGCGTTGAGGTTGACCGCAATGATCAAGTCACAGTGGCTCGACACCACCGGCACGATGGGCAGCGGGTTGAGCAGGCCGCCGTCCACCAGCATACGGTTGCCTTGCATCACTGGGGTGAACAGGCTGGGGATGGCCGCCGAGGCGCGCATGGCCTGGTGCAGGCAGCCTTCCTGGAACCAGATCTCCTGTTGGTTGGTGAGGTCGGTGGCGACGGCGGTGTAGGGGATGCGCAGCTCCTCGATATTGATATCGCCGACGATCTTGCGGATTTGCCCGAACACCTTCTCACCGCGAATCGCTCCCAGGCGAAAGCTCACGTCCACCAGGCGCAAGACGTCGAGGTAGTCCAGGCTTTCGATCCAGTTGCGGTACTCGTCGAGCTTGCCGGCAGCGTAGATCCCACCCACCACGGCGCCCATGGAACAGCCGGCGATACAGGCGATGTCATAGCCGCGTCGTTCGATTTCCTCGATCACCCCTATATGGGCGTAGCCCCTGGCGCCACCGGAGCCCAGCACTAAGGCAACACGTTTCTTCATGGCCAGATCCTTCGCAAAACAGGGGCCCACAATGCACCCATCAAGGGGCCTGCTTCAATCCTTGCTGACAGCGCGCAAGATTTTTCCAGGCTGGCGATCAGGCTCGGGTATGCTCTGGCAATAGGTACTACCGATTTCAGGCTAAGGACAAGGCACTTTTCCCTGTAGGCAACGTCTACAGGCTACGACTGAATTTGTATATTTGAGGTGTCATCAATGAAAGCCTGGATCTGTGTGCCTGTGATCGTGCTGGCCTTGGCTGGTTGTGCCGGGAAAACCGCGTATCGCGACAGCTGTGGCTCGCAATTGGACGCCGCCTGGAAAGAACTGGACCTGGCCAAGGCCGAAGGTTTTGCCGGCACTGTCAGCTACTCCAAGGCGTTGTCGCTGTTGACTGGCGCCAAGACTCAGCAGCAGTTTGAAGCGTTCGAGGGCTGCTCCAACAAGGCCGAGAAAGCGCGGTTCTACATTCGTGAGTCTCGCGCCGGGCGATGACCCCGCAGCGGGCAGGATTTTTCATCGGAAAGTGAGGGCAGGATGTCAGCGTTGGTCAATCAGTTAGTCGCTCAGGTCATTGGCCTGGAAGTAGGGTTACTGAGCTGCCAGGCTCGCCTCGCCGCCGTCACTGACGATGAAGCCTTGCATGATTTGCGCACCACTGTGCGACGCCTGCGCAGCCTGTTGCGCCCTTTGCGCGGGCTGCCCGGTGTCGAACAGCTTGAATTGGCCGCCAGCACGGTTGGCCAACTGACTACGCCGCTACGCGACCGAGAGGTGCTGGCGGCGTATTTGCATCAGCACGGTTATCACGACGCGGCTGATCGACGCCTGCGTCTGCAGCCCGAGGCTTATCGCCAGGTGACGCAAAGCCCGGAGCTGGCGCACTTGCTGCTGATCCTGGATGCGTTCCCACGGTTTATCCGCGCATCCCAGCACCAGAAACTGCTCAAGGGTTTGCGCCCGCGTATCCAGAAACGCCTGGCCAAGCAATGGCAGGCACTCGATGGCGCCTTGAAGGACCCCGATCATGACCGCCACCGGCTACGGTTGCTGATCAAGCGTGTGCGCTATGCCGCCGAGGCGTATCCCGAGCTGGACAAATTACCCACCAACGCCCTGTCGCACTTGAAGAAGGCCCAGAGTGCGCTGGGTAACTGGCATGACTGTTGGCAGTGGCTGGCCCAGGCCGGCCATGAGCCAGACCTGCAACCCTGCGTAGCAGTGTGGCAGCGCACCATGCTCAAGGCGCAAGGCAAGGCCGACCGTGTGCTGGACACGCTCAGCGCCGAGTGTTTTTAAACCGGTCCGGTTTTTGGCCGGAATGGGCGCTGTGCCTGTGCAATTCGATGGTTAAGATTCCTCCAGGATTTTCTTGATGTGAGGTCGCCATGCGCTTTAGTGATTTGCTCGACGCTGCCCGTAGCAATCCGCTGGATGTCACCATCCCTGCCGAATGGGCCCAGGGCCGGGCCACCTTTGGCGGGCTGGTCGCTGCCTTGCAGTACGAGGCGCTGCGCGCCCAGGTGCCGGCGGACCGACCGCTGCGCTCGCTGGCCATCACCTTTGTCGGCCCGGTAGCGCCGGATGTACCTGCCAGCTATCAAGTCGAAGTGCTGCGCGAAGGCAAGGCGGTCAGCCAGTTGCTGGGGCGCGTGGTGCAGAACGGTGAAGTGGCGACCCTGGTCCAGGCCAGTTTTGGCGCCTCTCGCCCCTCCGAAATTGACGTGGCAAGTGAGCCGCCACCGGTATTCAAACATTGGGATGAGTGCCAGGAACTGCCCTATATCAAGGGCGTTACCCCCGAATTCATGCGTCATTTGGCAATGCGCTGGAGTGTCGGTGGCCTGCCGTTTACCGGCAATAAATCCCGCGACATGGGCGGCTGGGTACGGTTGCGGGGGGATGTGAAAGAGGAGCCACTGACCGAGGCGCATATCCTCGCCCTGGTCGACGCCTGGCCGCCGGCGTTGCTGCCACACCTGAAAAAGCCCGCGCCGGGCAGCACCCTGACCTGGACCATCGAGTTCATCCAGCCGCTGCAATACCTGACCACCCTCGACTGGTGCCAGTACCACGTCAACATCGAACACGCCCGCGACGGCTATGGCCACGCTGCCGCTGCCTTGTGGAGCCCGACCGGCAAGTTGATCGCTCTCAGCCGCCAGACCGTGGTGGTGTTCGCCTGAACCCGCCGGTCAGTGGTGGTGCCGCTGCCGCCAGGCGCGCCACCAGCCACCGCTGAGCACAAAGCGCGGGAAGGTCACGAACTGCTCAACCACCAGGCGCTGCACCGCATCTTTGCGATCACTGAACGGCTCACTGGCCTGGGCTTCCAGGCTATGGCCGTGACGCTGCAACGCCAGGCCCGCGACAATGCCAATCACACCGACCGCGAAGCTGGCCAGGCTGAGGCTGAACACGCCCGACACGATCAGTAGGAAACCGACGATAAACAGCGGCACGGCAATCAGGTGCAACGCCAGGTTGGTTGGGTGCTGATGGTTCTGTGGGTACTGACGCCATTGCCAGGCGGGGAGATTGGGGTGACGTTTGCCCATGGTGGTGAATCCTCTGTCCGTTGAAACAACTTGGACAGAGTTTAGGTGGGGTGGGGCGGGTCGGCGAATTGACGTTCGCTATAGCATTCATAGGAACGAACGGTCGAGTAAATCACGTTTTTGATTTTTATAGAGTATTGTCTGTCCAGTTATAGTCTCCTGGTTCGGGGCTATTTATATAAACTGTCGGCCCTTCCATGGAAAGCCACTTGGCTTTGAGTTCAATAGACGCGTTTTTTGAGTTTGCGGTAAGAAAAAAGTACCCGTTTTCTCGCTTTATATTTATTGTGAAAATATCCCTGCGCGGGAGGTTTACTATTTTTAAGTTGCTAATTTCAGAACAGCTTAGTGCAATTCTGCACGTGTTATATCCTTTGTTCTTCCATTTTTCAGGCAACACATCAGGGAAATCTGGTATGTCAAAACCTATTCCAAAAGAGGGCTGGTCATTTTCTATGCCCAGTGAATGAATGTAAGCTTTGCCGATTTCAATCGGTTGGCTAAAGACTTTGTTAAAAAATATAGTCCCGTCAAGTTCGTTCCAGTATTTCATTTTTTATCCTTGAATACGTAATGGTCTTTTGTCCCCGGAACGCTGCCGGTTCGCGGTGTATCAAATGGACGCAGATTGAAGTGAGCGCCTTGATTGCCAACTCCGTTTGGAGCGCCGAATTTATGCCCGGCTGAATGGTCTTGTATTAATACTTTTGATCCATCAGCCCTCGTATATTGATAAACCCTTGTGTGAATAGGTTTTCCCGAGCTATCTAAAATTGCTTTTCCGTTTATATCTGACATTTTCACAATGCTGTATTGTTTTTTTGTGCCAGACCTCGGGGCGGTAATTACATCAGGTTGTTGTGCCATCGGTATATTGGCGTCTCTTTTTGCCTCGCGGAACGCTCCTTTACGAGATATATCAGGTACTTCAGGTTCAGCAGGTATAGCGCAGGTTGGGTTTTTCTTTACTGAGCCAGTGCAGTTAGCATTTAGTCCAAGGGGATCCACCCATCCCGTAGGATTGGGCACATACCGGTACCCATTGATCCCCCCCGCCAACTTCACCGGATCTGGCGTCAGGTAACGACCAATATCCGGATTGTAGTAGCGATGGCGATTGTAGTGCAGCCCGCTTTCCTGGTCGAAATACTGCCCTTGGAAACGCAGCGGGTTGTCGATTTTGTCCACATCTAACCGAGCGATCTGGCCGTAGGCGCGGTAGTGGGCGGACCAGACGATTTCGCCCTCGGGGCTGGTCAGTTCCTGCGGGGTGCCGAGGTGGTCGAGTTGGTAGTGGTAGGGCTTGGTTTCTTTTGGGCCGAAACCGTCCAACAGGGCCAAGGGGCGGAAGCTGTCGGGTTCGTAGAGGTAGCTGCGATGACGCTCTGCATGGTGTTCGGCTATCAGCTTGTCGCCTTGCCAGAAAAACTCGGTGGCTTTGTCGTCCACGGTTTTGCTGATGCGGCGTCCAAATGGGTCATAGCGATAGCTGGCGGTTTGGCCGTTGGGCGTTGTAACCCCGACCAACCGATGCTGGCAGTCGTAGCGGTACTCAGTGACAAGTTGCTGGCCTTTACCGCGTCGTTCGCGGATGAGGTTGCCGAAGGCGTCGTAGTCGTAATGACGGTCGCCCTGGATCATCAGGCGGTTGGCCGCAACGATGTCCGGGCCGGGGCGGTCTTGCATCAGCAAGTTGCCCGCCGGGTTGTGGGCGAAGCGTTCCTGTACGTCCTGCGAGTGATCGGCGCGAGTCAGGCGGGCGAGGGGGTCGTAGTGGTAGCGGTGTTCGCCTTTGCGGGTGTCGAGTAGGCGGGTGAGGTTGCCGCTTTTGTCGTAGTCGTATTGGCGTTGGTAGAGGTGGTTTTGCTGTTGGGTCACCGCGTGGGCGTGCAGGCGGTGTTGGTCGTCGTAGTGGTAGTGGCTGAGCAGTTGGCCTTGCTGGCGCTGGTGTTCGCGGCCGCTGTTGAACAGATGTGAGGTGAGCACTTCTCCGTTGAGTTCGACGGTGGCGAGGTGGCCGCCTTTGTCGTGGTTGAAGGTGACGCGGTTGTTGTCCGGCAGGCACAAGGTTTTAAGCTGGCCGCAGGCGTCGTAGCCGTAGCGCAGGGTGCCCCAGCCTTGGTGTTCGGCGGTGAGGCGGTTTTGGCGGTCGTATTCGTAGGCCAGCGCCCAGTGGCCGTCTTCGGCGCTGAGGAGGTTGCCTTGGCGGTCGTAGGCATAGTCGACAACGCTGTCATCGGGCAGGGTTTTTCGTACGAGGCGCCCGGCGTGGTCGCGCTGGTAGTGGGTGATTAGCTGACTGCCATCGTCGCCGTATTCGGTCTTCTCCAGCAGGTTGCCGTTGAGGTCGTAGGCATACGCGGTGCGCTGGCCGTCGAAGCCGGTTTCCTGGCGGATCAGGCCGTTGGGGTGATAGTCGAGTTGGTAGGTTTCGCCGGCTTCGTTTTCGATCTCGGTGAGCAGCAGCCGGGCGTTGTCGTAGCGGTACTTGACTTGGGTGCCGTCGGCGTTGAGGCGGCGGCTGATCAGGTGCAGGCCGTCGGCGTATTCGTAGCGGGTGACGTGGCCGAGTTCGTCGCGTTCTGCGATGATTTTGCCGTAGGGGTTGTAGCTGAATTCCCTACAACTACCTCCTGGCAATACAAGACGAATCAACCTGCCGACGCTGTCCCATTCATAGACTGTCTGCGCGCCGTGTTCATCCTCACGGGCAACTTGCCGCCCCAGATCGTCATAGCGATAACGCTTGATCCCACCATTGGGCAATTGCTCCTCAAGCAGTTGCCCGCGTTCGTTCCACACCAGCCGATGGCAACTGCTGTCGGGATACCAAACCCCAACTAATTGCCCATGTTTGTCATAGCTGTAGTCAGTCGAATTGCCATCCGGGTCAATCTTGCGGATGACATCGCCCTGAACATTGCGCTCATATTTCCAGACCGCCTCCCCACGCCTGACAACCCGAACAAAACCGTTGTCATGTTCGTAGGAAGTCGGCTCATCATCCCCCGGAAACAGCGCCACCAAGCGTCCGGCGTCGTCATATTGATAGGCCGTCACCGCGCCCATCGGGTCTTGCTCGACGGTCAGCCGGCCCTGGTCGTCGTAGGATTTGAAATGCGTGGCACCATCCGGATCAATCCTCTGTACCAGCCGCGCCCGCTGATCATGGACATACACTTCCTGGCTACCATCGGCGTTATGCACGGTGACGCGCCCGTCATCGCCCCAGGCATAACGCGTGTCCATCTGCGAAAAACTCGCCCAATGCCGAACGCAGCGCGCCGCCTTGCCAGCGTGTTCCCATTCCCAATAGAAACTCGCGCCTCCGGCCAACTGCCGCTCGAGAATGACGTGCTGATCGTCGTACCGATAACGCTCGCTTTCCCCGACAGCATTGGTCGCGCAGACCAGTCGTCCGTGTTCGTCATAGGCGTAGGAAACAAGGTTCTGCTCGGTCTCCCACACGTAGGGCTCACGCCCTTTGGCGCGATGCACCTGATAGTCCACCGCGACGATGCGACCCAACTCATAACGCAGCAGCAACGAACGACCGGCGCCGTTATCCAGCCGCTCAATCCGCCCTGAACGATCCCGGCAAAGGCGCAGGCGGTTGTCATACGCGTCGCTGATCGAGACCAGCACACCGTCGCGAAAGTGATAAAAACGCGAGGCCTGGGCCAGCACCAACTCGTCAGGCGCCGAACCCAAATAGATCGCCGCTTCCGCCAGGCTATTGGTGATTGCGGGTCGAGAGTCGCTGGGCAATGGAAACTGCGTATGGCGGTTCTCATGATCGGTCCACACCACCGAATCGCCCGACACCACCAGCCGATGAGCCAGCGCATGGCTCCAACCCAACCCCAGCCCACAATCGACCTCCACCGCGCTAGTGCGATACAGCCGTGTCCACTCAAACGGCAAAATCCCGTCCAGCGCGCCGTCGGTGAGGGTGAGCAATTCCTCGCCGGTGACCATCGACACCGGGCAGCCGTGAGTGACTGTTTTATCCGCAGGCGCCGCCGCATCGCCCTTCGGATTCGACGCCACAGTTGGCACATCATCGACAGGCTCCTGACGGACCAACGTCGTGCGCTGGGCCTTGCCGCGCACCATCGGCACCGGGTTCGAAACCAGCGTATCGCCCGCCTTCAACGGCACAGCCGGCACCGTCTTAATCGGCGTCGCCGCACTGCTCAGCAACACCGGCTTGGCGGCCTCGACATGGATTTCCAGCCGAGGCCCCGTCACCTGCTCGGCCAGCAACTCCAACAACGCCCGCGCCCGCCCGGATTTGACGCCACTAAGCACCTGAGCACCCAGGCGCAGCTGTACCCCAATACCCCGCGTGGCCCAGATCAGCAGCAGATTGATCAACACTTCGCCGGTGATTTCACCCAGCAGTTCGTACATGTCGGGTGGCGGCAGCATGCGTACCCAGGCCACCAGCGCCGACAGGTAGATAAACAACAGCGGCTCATCACTGAGTACCAGCAACCCCTTGGCCAGCGTGTCTTTGCCCAGCTTGAGCAGTGCATCCAGCTCGGCCTGGGACAGGTATTTCAGCAACGTTTCGCTGTTGGACTTGAGGTTGGCGAGCAGGTCGTACAGCTCGGTGATGTTGTCCCACAGGTTGTAAAGCGCCTTGCCCAGCCCGGTCGCAAAGGCAATGCCCTGAATGCCGCTACGCTTGTAGGCTGGCGCTTTGGCAAAGTCTGCCCATCGAGGCTTGAAATGCTCGGCCCATGCCGTGCGCAAATCCGCTTCCAGCCCGGCGATCACAGACTCATAGGACGCATACAGCGCCTGGACGTGAGCCTTGGAAACAGTGGGGTAAAAGGTGATTTCGTACTGTTGGTCGCGGCTACAGTCGCTGACTTCAAGAATGCCGCTGGGGCCAATGGTCCGATGCAGTGGCGCGCCTAGCGGGCTGCCGTCCTGTGCAACGGCTTGCAGCCTCACGGGCGTGTTGCCGATAGGCACGAACTGCGTGCTTTCGAACAGATGCACCAGCGTCAGCCCGCCCTGGGCTTTGCATTGAGCGACCGTGCGGCTGGGCTTGTCGGAAGAGATCGGCGCGACCAGTGCGACGTCTTCCCCAACCTTGAATACCTGCTCCACGCTAAGTGCCGAACCACTTAAAAAGCTGTCGGCCCACTTATCAAAGGTATTCAGGCAGGTACGCAAATCCGCGAATACGCGCTCAACCTTCGGCGCTTCGGGATCCATGGGCACTAGCATCAGGTTGGCCAGCACCGAGATCAAGAGACAGCCCCATTCATCAGGGCTCTAACGAACACCACCATCTGCAATCCCTCGCACTGTTTGATCAGGCGAGGGACTTTGCAGCGGTTGTCAGGTAAAAGAAGTCGGCGTTATTCGCGGGGACGGCGAGGAAGTTTCGTCTTAACTTCAGGTAAACCGAGGCTTGGTCGTAGGAGTTGGATTACAGCGGGAAAAGTCTTACAACTTCAACTGCCCAATCGCCTTGCTCAACTCCCCGGCTAATGTCGCCAGTTCATTGCTGGTAGTGGCCGACGCCACGGTCTGATGCACGGTGTTTTCGGTCACATCGCGAATGCTCACCACGGCGCGGTTCATTTCTTCGGCGACATGGCTTTGTTGCTCGGCGGCCACGGCGATCTGGGTGTTGCTTTCGCGCATCTGTGCCACAGCGCCGGTAATTTCAGCCAGCGCGATGCCGGCTTCCTGGGCCTGCTGTACGCAGTCATCTGCCTTGAATGAGCTTTCCTGCATGAAGTCCACCGCGTCGCGGGTGCCGGCTTGCAGCGCCGAGACCATGCGGGTGATTTCGTCGGTGGAGCTTTGCACGCGCTTGGCCAGGTTGCGCACTTCGTCGGCGACCACCGCGAAACCGCGGCCCATTTCCCCGGCGCGGGCGGCTTCGATGGCGGCGTTGAGGGCGAGCAGGTTGGTCTGTTCGGCGATGCTGTGGATCACACTGACCACACCGTTGATTTTCTGGCTGTCTTCGGCCAGTTTCTGGATCATTTCGGCGGTCTGCTGTACGCCGCTGGACAGCCCGGCGATCGAGCGCTGTACCCGGCTGACCACTGCCTGGCCGCTGCCGGCGAGGGTATCGGCGGCCTGAGACAAGTCACGGGTGGCGCCCGCGTGCTGGGCGATGTGGTAGACGGTGGCGGTCATTTCGTTGATGGCGGTGGCAGCCTGGTCGGTTTCGCTTTGCTGGCCCAGCATGCCGTGTTGCACCTCGTTCATGCTGCTGGCCAGGCGAGCGGCGCCGTCGTCCAGTTGCCGGGCGGTGCGTGCCACGGTATTGACCACGCGCTGGTAGCCGGCTTGCATGGCGTTGAAGGCGCTGGCCATCTGGCCGACTTCATCCTTGCAGGCCAACGGCACCCGCGCCGACAGGTCGCCGGTCTTTTCGACGTGCAGCATCACATCCTTGAGGGTGTTGAGTTGGCTGAGCAGGAAGCGGATCAACAACTGCGAGGCACCGAGCATGGCCAGCATCAGCACTGCCACGGCGACGGCGTAGTGGGTGAAGCGTTCACTGAACACTTGGCTCAGGCTCGGCGCGTAGGCCAGGACTGCGACCTGCTGGCCGTCGGCCCGGCTGATCACCTCGGCGCCGATCAGCGGGTTTTCACCGAACAACGGCATGGGGTTGAGTTCAGTCCAGCCGTTGGCAGTGCTCAGGGTGGGTAGATCCTCAGGGGGCTGGCCTTTGGAAAATGCGAGCCAGTGCTCACCCGTGGGCAAGGTTCTGTCGGCTGGCCAGGCGCTGAGCAAGCGTCCTTGGGCCTGGGCCGATGCTTGCGACGCCTGGCTGCGCGCCTGTTGTTCAAGCTGTACCGCGTACAGCACCAGCAGCAGGGTGGTGATGAAGGCGACCGCGTTGACGGCCCAGAATTTGTATTTGAGCGAGATATTGCTAAGCCAGGCACCCATGGAAGGTTTTCTCTGATAGCGGAAACAGTATTGGCAAGGTGCCATTATTGTGCCGCTATTCAGAAAAGCGCTTTTGACATGGGTCAATGCGCCGTATTAATCGATGGCAGGCAAGCCGAAAAAGCGGCGGGCGCAGGCGGTGCTGTGCAACGCCAGATCTTCCATCGTTTCGTTACGGTGCAAGGCCACTTCGCGCAGTACTTCGGGCAGGTACGCCGGCTCATTGCGACCATTTTTCGGCTTGGGGCGCAGGGTGCGTGGTAGCAGGTAGGGCGCATCGCTTTCCAGCATCAGACGGCCTCGGGGAATGTCCCTGACCAGTGAATGCAGGTGGGTGCCACGGCGTTCGTCGCAGATCCAACCCGTGATGCCAATGTGTAAATCCAGGTCCAGGTAGCTGAACAGCGCTGCCTGTTCGCCAGTGAAGCAGTGCACCACGGCGGCTGGCAGGTGGTCGCGGTAGTCCTTGAGGATCTCCAGCAGACGCTGGTTGGCATCGCGCTCATGGAGAAACACCGGCAGTTGCAGTTCGACGGCCAGGGCGAGGTGTTCTTCGAGGACTTTTTCCTGCTGGGGGCGAGGGGAGAAGTCCCGGTTGAAATCCAGCCCGCATTCACCCACGGCGCGCACTCGGCTGTCGCCCAGCAAGCCACGCAGACGTTGGACGCTGTCGCTGTTCCAGTCGCTGGCAGAGTGGGGGTGAATGCCGGCGGTGCTGAACAGGCGCTGGCTGCTTTCGTCGAGTTTTACACACAGTTGCAGGGCCTGTTCGCTGCCCTCGACGCTGGTGCCGGTGAGTACCAATTGCTGCACGCCAGCGGCGTAGGCGCGTTCGAGAACGGCCGTGTGCCTCTCGTCGAAACTGGGGTTGGTCAGGTTGACGCCAATATCAATGAGTTGCATGGTGCTATCTCCGCCTGCGGCCGGAAAGCATATCAGAGCTGTAGATTGATAAGAAAAACCAAGAACTACAATGCGTTAACGCTGTCTTTGAACGTCGCAAGCGACATTGTGGTGGGCCGATTGCCTGCCACCTTGGCGCCGTTGCACGCCTTGCCAGCGCATAAAGCGCTCTGTTTCTGACCCCCAGCACTGCGTAATTCGCACAGGCGCTGGCCAGTTTTCTTTCCGGAGAGCGGATGATCCGACCCTCGGCGTTGCTTATGTTGTGCCTGGCGTTATTGCTGCCCATGGCGGCGGTCGCACGTCTGGATGGGCCGCTGCAAGTGGCCAAGCCCGGCAAGGTCCGCGACCTGGCGCAAATTCGCTCCAGCCGCACCCTGCGCGTCTTGGTCAACCAGAGCCGCAACAGTTCCGGTGAAGTGCAGGGCCAGGCCATCGGTGTCGAATACCATCGGTTACGCGCCTTCGAGCAATACCTCAACGGCCATGCCCGTGATGGGCAGGCCATCAACCTCAAGATCATCCCCAAGGCCAAGGACCAGTTACTCGGTGCGCTGGCCCGTGGTGAAGGTGACCTGGTGGCGCCCGGTGAGTTGCTGGACGTGAAAGGCGTGCACAAGGTCAGCGCCAGCGCCCCGATTGTCAGCGATGTGCCGTTGTGGCTGGTGGGCGTCAAGGGTGAACGACGGTATACCAAACTGGAGCAACTGTCGGGTCGCACGGTGACGCTGACCACCGGTAGTGCGGCGGTGGACGCTATCAGTCAGGTCAATCAAAAGCTGGCCCTGCACAAGCGCCCACCAGTGAAAGTGGAATGGGTTGACCCGAGCCTGGCGGTGGAAGATGTCCTGGAGATGGTGCAGGCCGGGATTTTTCACCTGACGATCGTGGAAAAACCGATTGCCCAACGCTGGTCGAAAATCCTGCCCAAGTTGCGCTTTGACAAGCAGGTCGTCATCAGCGAGCCAGGCGACGAGTTCTGGTTTGTGCGTCAGGACGCGTCGATGCTGCGTGCCAGCATCGATCGGTTTCTCAAGACCTATCACACGCCTTCCGATCAGGATGTGGCCTTCCAGCGCATCTATCGGCGCCTCTACCAGGTCCGTAACCCATTGGCGCGGGCTGACCGCCAGCGCCTGGAAAAACTGCGCCCGGTTTTGCAAAAACATGCGCGTGAGCAAGGTATGGACTGGCTGAATCTGGCGGCGTTGGCGTTCAAGGAGTCTTCCCTGGACCCAGGCGCACGCAATAGTGGAGGCCCTACCGGCCTGATGCAGATCACGCCGTCGGCGGCGCAGCGGGTGGGGGTCAACAATATCGAGTCGCTCGACAGTAATGTGCAGGCGGGGGCGCGTTACCTGGCGATGATCCGGCGCAAGTTTTTCTCCAGCCCCAAGCTCAATGAGCGCGAGCGCATGGCCTTTATGCTGGCGGCGTACAACATGGGGCCGGAGCGGGTGCAAGGTATGCGCACCGAGGCCAAGCGCCGTGGGCTTAACCCCAATCAGTGGTTCTTCCAGGTTGAACGCATTGCCATGGAGCAGGTAGGGATGGGCGGCGTCAGCTATGTTAATAGCGTCAACAAGTATTATTTGGCGTTCGATCGGGAGCGCGAGTCTCTGGAGCCGCCTGCGGCTAAAGTTGCATCGCGTGAATAATCGATTTTTTAGATGTAAATTAGGCAATATTTCGGCTTTTATCATTGCTTAAACTGATTAATATAGCGGCCAACCAACCCCTACCTGGAAAAGGATTTACCCCCATGAGCCCAATGATTACCCGTGTACTGTCCACTCGCGCCGGTTATGGCCTGACTATTCTGCGTATCTTCGTCGGCATCATCTTCGCTGCCCACGGTTCGCAAAAGCTCTTCGGCTGGTTTGGCGGTGGTGGCCTGGCGGGCACCGCACAATGGATGGAAAGCATCGGCCTGGCGCCTGGCACGCTGATGGCGCTGCTGTCGGGCGGTACCGAGTTCTTCGCCGGCCTGGCCCTGATCATCGGTTTGCTGGTTCGCCCTGCTGCATTGGGCCTGACCTTCCTGACACTGGTGGCGATTTTCTCTGTACACATCCACAACGGGCTGTTCATGGCCAACAACGGTTATGAGTTCGCACTGGCGTTGCTCGGCGGCGCGTTGGCGGTGTTGCTGGAAGGTGCGGGCAAATTGTCTGTCGACCGCGCGATCACTCACTGATCGTTTAGCAAGCTGCACAAAAAGGCCCGCTGATGCGGGCCTTTTCGTTGCCCGGGATTCTTGACACTGCCCCACAGGCTTCTCTAGGATGCTGCTCATGCGCCGATTTAAACAGCTAATTGCGGGGCGCCACTGGGTCTCAATGCAGCCCGACAGAAGTACGCTTGCTCACGCAGGGCGTTCCTCGAAATACCGCTAAAGCGCTGGTTCGGTGTTGCCTCTCACCTGCCCGCAGACTTTTGAGGCAGAGACACGACACGATGAATGCACTACGCCCCCTCATACGCCTGGCCCCGATCACCGCGGACCTGACTCAACGCAATCCGAAAATCCTCCTGGGCGGTAAGCACCAGCCGACACTGCTGCGTTATCTGGACGGCTGGCCACGCCGTTCCGGTCGGCCTTCGGCGTTCCTGATCCAGTTTGTGGAAGACGGCGATTCCCTGGCCCGTTTTGCCAGCGACAGTTTCGACCTTGCAGTGATTCAGGCACCGAGTGCCAGCAACGCCCATGAGGTGATCCACCAACTGACGCGCATTGCCCGGCAAGGGCTGATTGCCCGTCGCTGAGCGACTAGTGAAAGGTTGCCAGTGCGAGGAGTCGACGCTTGCGCTGGTACAGGAACAGTAACCCGGCAATCAGGCACAGCAGTAGCGGTAGAGGCACGACCATCAGCCCTTTGAGCTGTCGCTCGAAACGCTGCACCGGGGCATAGGCCTGCGCCTTGAGTGTATGCAACTCGATGGGCAACTGCAGGCGCTCCTTGTTGAGTACCTGCAACTGCGTATTGGTATCCACCGCCTGGGTGATAAGCCGCGTGTGCGCTGGGTTCAACTCGCGCCATGCTTGCTCTGTCTGCTCAAGTCGTCGCTGTAGCTCAAGCGAATTTTTCCGATAAGCCTGTGCGGCTTCGTCGCGCATGTGTTCCAGCCTGTGCAACGGTTGGCGCATGACACGGGATCGAATGCGCTGGAGCGCTTCGGGCGCCGCCAGGTTATCCAATGTGTTCAATACAAACTGCGCGTTGCCGTTGCGTGCATGGCTGACTGTGTCCGCGAGCAAGTCGGTGTCGGCCACGACCACCATCTGGATCAGTTCTGCTTTTTGCAGCCCGGGCGGCTGGCCCTTGAGGCCGTCGGGAAACGCTGAGTAAGCGGGCCCCTCAACGCGCGCAGCGATCACATGGCGCTGCCCTGAAGTCGCCGTTTCATCGATCAGTGAGTCAAATGTCGTCGCCGAGCCAAAGCGTTTCGCGTCCAGCAGGGCCGATTGCCGTGAGCTCAACAGAATCGGGGTCAACAGTGAACGGCTCTTGGGGGCCAGGGAAAGCGCGCCGCTGCTTGAGACCATCACGGCGTCCAGCCCCCAGGCGCTGACATCCGTTGGAGTCATCGCCTGTGATGGAAGGTGTAGCCTGGCCGGGTGCAGTACCCGGGGCATTCCCGGGCCGGGCGTGGCTGATGAGGCATAGAGATTATCCACCAACAGCTTATCCGCGGGCATTTGGATGCCCCACGCGTTCAGCAACCCCTCCATTCTGGCGTTCGCTGGCACGGCGTCAGCGCCCATCTCGCTCACGGGGTCGAGGAACATCATCAACTGGGTGCCTTTCAATACCGATTGCTCAATGGCATATAGGGCTCGTTCAGGTAAAGCGTGCGGCTGTACGACTATCAATGTCGCGATGGATGACGGAACCTGGGCGATGTTCGCAGCCAGTTCCACCACGTTGAATTGCTCGCGGATCAACCCCAGCAACTCGCTGGCCGATTTGTCTAACGCCAGTCCCGACAGCAGGCCGATAGTGGCACGCTCAGGCTGCCCCAACTTATAGATCAGGTGGCTGATCTCATATTCAAGTAATGACTCGTGCTCAGGCCGGAACGCTTCGATGCGTTGGGCGCCCTGGCCAGTACGGGTGCCGATAAGGCCAAGGAATCCTTGTGTGTCATCAAGCCCAAACAAGCGGGCTTTGTAGGCATCTTCAGAAAAGGGAGCGGGGTTAATGATATGTAAGTTGATCAGGCCGTTTGCCGCTTTTTCGAACGCCTTGAGCACGTCTTCCACGCGCCGACCATAACGTTCTAATGCCTGGCTTTTTTGCGGCGCATTGAGGGTATTGAAGTAATACAGATCCAGTGGGCTTTCAAGTGACAGTAGCAGTTGCTGCGCCGCGGGCGATAAGGTGTGGATTTTTTCTTCGGAAAAGTCCCAGCGAACAGTGGGCAGTTTGGGTGCCCAGACTAGATTGAATGCCAGAAACAGCAGTGATATGACGAGAAGTGTCATACCCGCACGAAAAGCGGATCCCATCAGTGGTCTTCCTTTTCTCAGCTGTTTTTATAATTGAGTGTGAGGGTGGTCGCAAACAGAAAAGCAACGATCATGCTGATAAAGTACAGGCTGTCCTGCAGTGTGAGCTTGCCGTTATCCATCGCGCTGAAGCGGGCAACGGGATCCAGGGACATCAAACTGTCGATAATCCATATCGGTGCTTGTTGTTCAAGTGCATCCAGTACTGACGAAAGCCCACTGGCGGTCAGCAACAAGCCGAGCGTGAAAAAGAAAATCAGCAGGCGTTGGTTCGCAAGTACACAGATGAAACAACCTACCGAAAGATAACTTCCCGCCAGTAACCAACTGGCCAGGAATTGTGAGGCGATAACGCTATTGTCAGGTGTGCCCAGATAATTCACGGCAATCACCAGCGGGAAGTTAAGCATCAGCGCAATGCCACAGACAGTCCATGCCGCGATGAATTTTCCGATCACCCGTTCCATCGAGGTGACAGGCAAGGCATTCAGGGTGTTGTAAAAGCTGGCGTTGGATTCATCCGACCACAACTGCGTCGATAAAAGGGGGACCAGCAGGAGATAAAGCCAGGGGTGCAGTTCAAAAAAAGCCTGCAAATCACTGCTGTTTCGCTCCATCCATTGGTTGGAATGCAGTCCCAGCGCTGCGCACAGTGCGAGAAAAACCGCCACGCTCAGGTAAGCGCTGGGGGCGCAGGCATAGCTGACGAGTTGTCGTTTGAAAATGACAGGTAGCAGTCTCAAGGTGTTACCTCTTGGCTCAGATGGTGAACGACATCGTTCAGGCGACCCGGCTCCAGATTCATTGAGGTGATGTTCCAGCCGCGATGGGTGATAAGCGCGTTGATCGAGGGAAAGATGGAATGCCCGGGCATGGCCAGTACCGTAACCTTGCCGGGCGCATGCCGGTCTTCTTCGATGCCTGCGACGCCGGGCAATACGGCCAACGCGAGCAAATCCAGCGGGGCGTCTGCCGCGAGGGTGACGGCCTGGAAGTGCCGGGAGCTGCGCTGTAAGTCGGACAGCGAGGCATCGCCCACCAGGCGACCACCGGCGATAACCAAGGCACGGGTGCAGATGTCCGCCAGATCCTGGTAATGGCGGGAGGCGATGATGATGGTCATTTCCTCGCTCAGGGACTGGATGAGTGCCCGGAACTTGAGGCGTTGATCAGGGCAGAGCCCTTCTGTGGGTTCGTCCAGCAGCAGCAGGCTTGGGGAATGCAGGAGCGCCTGGGCCATTGCCACTCTGCGCTTCAAACCAAGGGAAAGGACGTTGATGGGGCAGTCGAGCACGGGCAGCAGTTCTAGTCGTGCGGCTACCTGCGCCACCTGGCTGCGTTTTTCCATCCCGCTCAAGCCGCGAATGGCGGCAATGAAATTGAGCATGTTTTTGACGGGCATCGTGTGATGGTCGAGGCCGTTTTGGAGCTGATAGCCAATGACCTTTTTGGCTTGAATTGAGTGGGTATGGGTATTGAAGCCTTGAATACTGATGTGCCCGGCCGTCGGCTTGATCGTCCCGGCGATCAGGCTCAACAGTGTTGTTTTTCCCGCCCCACTCTCTCCCAGCAAGCCCACACACTCCTGGCGCTGGGCACAGAAGGACAAGTTGCTGATTACGCGTGTTTTGCCCAGGTGTTTTGTGAGGTTGCTTATCTCGATCATGGTTTTACCGAATAAGTTTTGCAGGGCGTGTGAGAGAGGCCGGCTGTATGGGGAAGTGCTTTAAAAAGGGTACGTTCAATATGAAGACTTGGGAACGCGAAGTGTGATTAATAAGAAGAATCCTACGTTCGGCCCGATAATCCGCTGAAACAATTGTTTTGTTTTGAATACTTATTAATGTCCAGATGTTTATCTGATGTTTATATAAAGTTTTCTCCTTTGTAACGAGGCCAGATTGCCATGATGCTTCTACGTACTCTTGTTCTTGAGCGCAACGATGAAGGGACGCCCGTTAACGGCGCCTTGTTGTGCGGGTTTGCTGTGACGCAAACGGCGTCCAACTTTCTGGTGTATAGCCTGGATGAGGAGGCAGAACCCGGCCACTCCAGGGTCTATATCGCGGCACTGCGTAAAAAGATTGACCGGTATTTCCTGGGAGGCGTTGACTCCAAAGAGGACCTGCAATTAGCCATGCAAGTCTTCAAACAGATCCTGACGATGGCAGCGGCAGCCGGCTCGAAGACAACGCCGATTGCCGAACCCCAGGTGCCCTTTCATTTCGTTGATTTGAAAGGCTGCCGGTTGCCGCCTGCCAGGCCAGAGGATCATCACTCGGTGATCATCAAGAAAGCTTTGGTCATGAAGGTCATCACCTTGGGCATGTCGGCCCCGGCGTTGCCTGCGATCGAAAGCAGCGCAGTGATCGTGCCGTCCATTCGCTTCTCGTCGCAAATGGTTGCGCCGCCGCGAAATCCGCGCTCAGCCACGACTGCGCCGCAACCTATGGATGAAGGCACCCTTGAAGAACCGGCGCGGTCGCTGGTCGCGATACCGCAGGAGCAGGTTGAGCCCAGTGCGTCGTCTGTTCCTGTTGAACAAGATGACAGTCACTTTGAGTCAGACAACCTACGGTTGGCGCCACCCGAGCCTGAGCCTGAGCCTGAGCCCGAACCCTTGGACCCGCCTGCCCAGTTGGACCATACCTCTTTGCTCGAAATGGACAGCGCGCTGAGCAATCTGGCCAAAGTCGCCCAGGAACTGACGCAAAAAAAATGCGCGGTCCTAGAGAAGGAGCAAATGCTTGAACAGTGGCAGGCGCGATTGCAACAGCAGCAGAGCCAGTTGGAAGAAAAAGGCCGTGAACTTGAGCAGCGCCATACCTATTTGCAGGAGCAGGGACTGGAGGTCAGCCAGAAGGCCGAAAAGCTGGCGATGATGATGTTGCAGTTGTCGGGTATGCGCCAGCGTATGCAAGGCACGTTGCTTGAATTGGACCAAGTGCTGGAGGGGCATGGGTGAGGTAATGGGGCGCCGGCCTGGATACTTTCCAGGGTTCATTTATCATCAGTCCCAGCCGGCCGCTGCCTGGGCATGATGCCCTGGCATAACGGCACCATTGGACATTGCCTGGGGATGCAAGCGTTTGAGTACCAAGCTGATTACCAAAGAAGGTCATGAAGCGCTGAAAAAAGAGCTGGATTACCTGTGGCGAGAGAAACGCCCGGATACCACACGCAAAGTGACCTGGGCCGCCTCCCTGGGAGATCGCAGTGAAAATGCGGATTACCAGTACAACAAGAAGCTGTTGCGGGAGATCGACCGACGGGTGCGTTACCTGCGCAAACGCCTGGAAGACATGCGGGTGGTGGAGTACATGCCCGAGCAGGAAGGAAAGGTATTTTTCGGTGCATGGGTCGAAATCGAAAACGAACAGGGCGAGACCAAGCGTTTTCGCATCGTCGGTTATGACGAGATCTACGATCGCATGGATTACATCTCCATCGACTCACCCATGGCACGGGCCCTGCTGCGCAAGGAGGTGGACGACGAGGCAATCGTACAGACCCCCGGCGGAGAGGTGTGCTGGTGGATCACCAAGATCGAATATGTGAAGACCGCCTGATGGCACGTACCCTTGGCTGGGGGCGTGCCATCCAGGTCTCAGCCTTCGCGCAATACGGTCAGCGGGCTGGCATTCAGTGCACGGCGTGTGCCGAATACCCCGGCAGCGCCAATCAGCACGGCACCGATCACGGGCAGCAGTAACAACCACGGGTGGGGATGCCACGCCAGGTCAAAGGCATAGCGGTACAGCACCCAGGTCACCAGTTCGGTGCCCAGTGCCGCCAGCAAGCCACTGACCGCCCCCAACAGACCGAATTCGATGCGTCGGGCCTTGACCAGCAACTTGCGCTCGGCGCCCAAGGCTCGCAGCAATGCACCTTGGCGGATTCGTTCATCCAGGGTGGCCTGCAGGCCAGAGAACAACACTGCCATGCCCGCCGCGAGTACAAACAACAGCACGTATTCGACCGCCAACGTCACTTGGGCGAGGATGCTGCGCAACTGCTCCAGCAGGGCCTCGACCTGCAGGATAGTGACCGCCGGGAAGGCCCGTGACAGGTCGACGATCTGTTGGTCATGGCCGGGAGCCAGATAGAAGCTGGTGAGGTAGGTCGCGGGCAGATCCTTCAAGGTGCCCGGTTGGAAAATCATGAAGAAGTTGGGCTGGAAGTTATCCCAGTTGATGGTGCGCAGGCTGGTGACCCGTGCTTCACGGTTTTCCCCACCGATGGTGAACAATAAATGGTCGTTGAGCTTGAGCTTCAAGCTCTCGGCCACCTTGGCTTCCACCGACACGCCAGGAACCCCGTCAGTGGGTTGCGCCGACCACCACGTACCTGCCGTCAGGACGTTACCCGCTGGTAAGTCGGCTGCCCAGGTCAGGCTCAGATCGCGTTGAGTGGCCCGGTCGCCACTGGAGTCCTTGCTGACAATCTCCTGCACGGGTTCGTCATTGATGCTGATCAGGCGCCCCGGCACCACCGGGTAGAGCGGCGCCGCTTGTGCCTGGACGTCCAGCAGACGGGCGCCAAAGGCGTCCTTGTCGGCCGGCAGGATATTCAGGGCGAAGTAGTTGGGCGCATCCTTGGGCAACTGGTTTTGCCAGGTGTCGAGCAATTCGCCTCGCAACAGCGCGATCAACCCCATGGACAACAGGATCAAGCCAAAGGCCAGGGATTGGCCTGCCGCCGCCAACGGGTGACGCAACAATTGGCCCAGGCCCAGGCGCCACGGCAGGGAGGCACGAGCCAGTAACCGCCGCAGGCTCTGTAGCAACAACAGCAGCAAGCCACCCAGGAGCAGCGCAGCGACTACACCGCCGCCGAGTAACGCGAAGGTCAATACCAGGTCCAGGCTCAGGCGCCACATGATCAGGCCCAAGGCAAACAGTGCCGCGCCGTAGACCATCCAAGTGCTTGAAGGAATAGGCAGCAAATCGCGGCGCAATACCCGCAGCGGCGGTACCCGGCCCAGTGCGGCCAGCGGC
Source organism: Pseudomonas sp. CFSAN084952 (assembly GCF_009648855.1). Lineage (NCBI taxonomy): Bacteria > Pseudomonadati > Pseudomonadota > Gammaproteobacteria > Pseudomonadales > Pseudomonadaceae > Pseudomonas > Pseudomonas sp. CFSAN084952. The sequence goes on from NZ_CP045767.1 coordinate 1,057,405, forward strand.
GGGAGGGCGAAGCCGGCGAGGGCGACCAGCCCGGTGCCAATCCCCGCGACGGCCGGTAGCAGCCCGCCTGGCGGTACGTCGGCGGGTAGCAGGTCGTGCAGGAAGTAGAACAGGCCAAATTGCGCCAGCCAGCCGAGCAGGGCGCCGGCCAGGCTCGCCAGCAAGCCCAGTACGCTCAGTTGCAGGCTGAACAGCAGCATGGCTTCACGGCGCGACAAGCCCAGGCAGCGCAACAACGCGCTGGCATCGAAACGTCGACTGGCGAAGCGGTTGGCTGACAGCGCCACGGCCACGCCAGCCAGCAGCACAGCCACTAGGCTGGCCATGTTCAGGTAACGTTCGGCCTTGCCCAGTGCGCCGCCGATTTGCTGGTTGCCATCGCGGGAGTCCTGCAGGCGCTGGTTGGCAGCCAGGCCCGGTTTGACCAGGTCGCGATAAGTTTGCAGCGCTGTGCTGCTTTGTGGCGCACGCCATAGTTCGCGGTAGCTGACACGGCTGCCTGGCTGGACGACACCGGTGGCGTCCAGGTCCGCCAGGTTGATCATGACCCTGGGCGTGAGGCTGTAAAAGTTGCCGGCGCGGTCGGGCTCATAGTTCAGGATGCGCGCCAGGCGCAGGGTCTTCATGCCGACATCGATGCTGTCGCCGACTTTCAGGTCCAGCGCCGTCAGCAACCGTGCTTCTACCCAGGCTTCACCAGGTTTGGGGCCACCGCCCGGGATTTGCGTACCGAAGGGCTCGGTGCTGCTTTTAAGCTCGCCGCGCAAGGGGTACTGCTCGTTGACCGCCTTGATGCTGGAGAGCTGGATGCCGTTATCGGTGGCGATAACGCTGGAGAACTCCACGATGCGAGCGTGATCCAGGCCCAATTCGGTCCCAGATTTGATTTGCTCGGCACGGGCCGGCGAGCTGCCTTCGAGCACCAGGTCGGCGCCGAGGAATTCGGTGGCGCGCAGCAGCATGGCGCCGTTGAGGCGCGCACCAAAGTAGCCGATAGCGGTGCTGGCGGCCACGGCCACCAGCAGGGCAAAGAACAGCACGCGCAATTCGCCGGCGCGGGCATCGCGCAGTAACTGACGCATGGCAAGACTGAACAGGCGCAACAGCGGCAAACGTGCCATCAAGGCTCCAGGGGCGCGACCATCAGGCCGGCTTCAAGGCGGATCAGGCGCCGGCAACGGTGGGCCAGGCGCTCGTCGTGGGTGACCAGTACCAGGGTCGTACCGCTCTCTTTATTCAACTCGAACAACAGGTCGCTGATGCGCTCGCCAGTATGACTGTCGAGGTTGCCGGTGGGCTCGTCGGCAAACAGCACGTCCGGTTCGGCGGCAAACGCGCGGGCAATCGCCACGCGTTGTTGTTCGCCACCGGACAGTTGGCGGGGCGAGTGGGTCAGGCGCTGGCCCAGGCCTACGCGCTCCAGCAGGTGTTTGGCTCGCTCGCGGGCGTCCTGGCGACCGTCCAGCTCCAGCGGCAGCATCACGTTTTCCAGAGCATTCAAGCTGTCGAGCAATTGGAAGGATTGGAATACGAAACCCACATGCTCGGCACGGATGCGCGCGCGCTGATCTTCGTCGAGGGTGCTCAGGGCTTGCCCGGCCAGGGTCACTTCGCCGCTGCTGGGCAGGTCGAGGCCGGCCAGCAGGCCCAGTAGTGTGGATTTACCGGAACCGGAGCTGCCGACGATAGCCAGGCTATCGCCCTTGTTCAGTTCCAGGCTCAGTTCGTGCAGGATAGTCAGTTCACCTTCCGCGCTGGGAACCACTTTGCTAAGGTTTCGCGCGGTGAGAATGCTTGCGCCCATGGAGAATCCGATGCGAGTGTGGTTTTTGAGTGCTGGCCTGGCCTTGATGTGCATGGCCCAGAACGCAGCGGCGGGTACAGTCCTGATCGTTGGCGATAGTATCAGTGCCGGTTTCGGCCTGGATACCCGCAAAGGGTGGGTCGCGTTGCTGGAGCAACGGCTCAAGCAGGAGGGTTTTGACGACAAAGTGGTCAATGCTTCCATCAGTGGCGACACCAGTGCAGGAGGCCTCGCGCGGCTGCCCGCGGCGCTTGCAACGCACAAACCGGACGTGGTGGTGATCGAGTTGGGTGGCAACGATGGCTTGCGCGGCCAGCCGCCTGCGCAATTGCAACAAAATCTTGCTTCGATGATTCAGCAGTCCCGGGACAGCGGCGCCAAGGTGCTGCTGTTGGGTATGCAGATTCCGCCCAATTACGGCAAGCGCTATGTCGAAGCTTTTGCCAAGGTATTCGGTGATGTGGCACAGAAAGAAAAGGTGCCGTTTGTGCCGTTTTTCCTCGAGGGCGTGGGTGGCCATCCGGAGTTGATGCAAGCTGACGGGCTGCACCCGGCGGTCGCGGCGCAAGACAAGTTGCTGGAAAATGTCTGGCCGGCGCTAAAACCGCTGCTATGACGCTTTTCTACCGGCAGGCTTTCGGCTAAGGTGGCGCCCCCCTGATTTGGAGCCCTCGATGTCGCGCCCTGCCTGGTCCCTGTTTAACTACCAACTGATCGAGCCGGACGAGCAGCTGGACCTGTTCGCCTGCCAGGAAGTGCGAGTGCATTTGGTGGCGCGTCAATTGGAACTGGGCGGCTCCATCGACCGCACGCTCTGCGGCACTTTATTGCCCGCACAGCCACGCTGGTCATCGGTCAACCGCTCGATTTTTCAAGACCAGCGACTCTGCCCGTTATGCCGGGCGATTCTAGAATCGCAAAAGCGCGGCACGCCGCCGATCTGGCCGGAGCTGCGCTTCGAGCTGTAAAACAGCTTGAAGCTTGGCGCTGCGAAGCCGTATACAATCAATTTTTCCCTACCCGTCGTCTTGCGAAGGATTTTCCGGATGTTGTCGCGCCTTTCCGTCGTCACCTGCTGCCTGTCTCTTGCTGCGCTTTGTGCGGCGGGTTCGGCGGCGGCCTTGCAGTTGCCCTTGCCACCGCCCGGTGAGGACATTGTTGGCCAGGTCCAAGTGATCAAGGCCAAGTACGAAGACACTTTTGCTGACCTTGGCACCACCTACGACCTGGGCTATTCGGAAATGGTCGCGGCCAACCCGGGTGTCGATGCCTGGTTGCCGGGTGCGGGCACTGAGATTGTGCTGCCGACACGCTTTATCCTGCCGCCCGGGCCGCGGGAAGGCATTGTGATCAATCTGGCGGAATACCGGCTCTACTACTATCCAAAAGGCCAAAACGTCGTCTATACCTTCCCTCTGGGCATTGGCCGGGAAGGCTGGGGTTCGCCGATCGCCCATACCAGTATCATCGCCAAGACGCCGAACCCGACCTGGACGCCACCGGCCTCGATCAAGGCCGAGCACGCCGCCAACGGTGACCCGCTCCCCAACGTGGTGCCTGCCGGCCCCGACAACCCACTGGGGCCGTTCAAGTTCACCCTGGGCACGCCGGGTTACCTGATTCACGGCTCCAACATGAAGTTTGGTATCGGCACGCGTACCAGCCACGGGTGCTTCCGCATGTTCAATAACAACGTGTTGGAAATGGCAGGCATGGTGCCGGTAGGCACGTCAGTGCGCATCATCAATGACGCGTACAAGTTCGGCAGCAGTGGTGGCAAGGTCTACCTTGAGGCCCACACGCCGTTGAATGATGACGGTACGCCATCGGTGGTCGACAAGCACACCGCGGTCATCAATGCGTTGCTCAAGCGCGAAGACCTGTCCAATAACCTACGCGTCAACTGGGACCAGGTGCGTGATGTGGTCGCCGCCGAGGATGGCTTGCCGACCGAAATTGGTGTGCCAGGCGGCGCACCTGTGGCGTCCAGCGCCCCGCTCGATCTTCAATAATAAGCCTGAGCGAACATCCCTGTGGGAGCGGGCTTGCTCGCGAAGACGTCGGCCCGGCAAACATTGATGTTGACTGATCCACCGCTTTCGCGAGCAAGCCCGCTCCCACATGCCAAATCATAGGCAAAAAAAAGCCGACCCATAAATGGATCGGCTTGATAACAACCCCGAAGGATTATTACTTGCGGCTTGCTTTTTCAAGCATGCGCAGAGCGCGCTCGTTAGCTTCGTCAGCAGTCTGTTGTGCTTTTTGAGCAGCAGCCAGAGCTTCATCAGCTTTACGGTAGGCTTCGTCTGCACGGGCCTGGGAGCGAGCTGCTGCGTCTTCAGTTGCAGTCAGACGAGCTTCGGTTTCTTTGGAGACGCTGCTGCAACCGGTAGCCAGAACTGCGGCCAGAGCCAGAGCAGAGAATTTCAGAACGTTGTTCATCGTGTTCCCCTTCAAGGACTTTCAATTTAATGGCTACTTTCTCACAGTGAGCTAATAGCCGGCGTACATACTACCCATTACTTGTAGTAAGTAAACTGACGTTGCGCAAGAAGCAAAAAAATTTCTTGTGCCGAATCTATTTTGGCTAATCTTTTGGCGGTTTGTATGAAAACTGTCCAATTTTTTGCACCTGGACGCACATTGGATCCAGGCTGAAAGGGCCGGCCCGCATGTGTTAAGCCTTGTAAATAGATGAAATTTTATATAACGAAGCGGGGCACTTTGGTTACGCTTGGCTTTACTGCGGCGGGCATCTTTTGCGCATCTAGAGGTGACTTTAAGAGCGCCAGTTCGTCTCAAGGTTCAACTGCCGGCAATGTTCAGGCTATCGGTCACCGGTTGATCGAGGCCCTTTCTATATCCACCAGCGGCGGGGAATGACGAGTGCGCCTTGAGCAATTTCAGGATTGGTGCCTACTATTCCCTATGTGCTGGTTGTGAGCGCTCACGGTTTTCTCGCTGTCGAAACCGGCACGGGGTGGCGTAGATGTTCCTTCGCCGGAAAAACATCGGTAAGGTAGGGTCGTTAATTCAGACCCGCGAGGAGTAGTGATGAGCGAGGCGTTGTCCATCCACCATGACCAGGCTGGTCATCAGTTCGAGACCAATGTGGACGGTCATCGTGCCTACCTGACCTACATGGACCTCGGGAAGCAGACCCTGGATATCTATCGCACCTTCGTGCCCAACGCACTGCGGGGGCGAGGCATTGCGGCTGCGTTGACTGAGGAAGCCTTGAAGTTTGCCGAAGAGGCTGGCTACACGGTGATCCCGTCGTGCTCTTATGTCGAACGCTATATGGAGCGCCACCAGCGCCATGCTGCGAAGCTGTAACTGACCAGTTGCCAATAAAAAACGCCGGGCTTAGCCCGGCGTTTTTGTGTGCGCGAAACCGGTACGGACTCAGGTGCGCTTGCGCTGGGGCAACACGTCCTTGAGCTTGGCGTGCATGCTGCGCAGGGTAGTTTCGGTGGCGGACCAATCGATACAGGCATCGGTGATCGACACGCCGTACTGCAAGTCGGCCAAGTCTTTTGGAATCGCCTGGCAACCCCAGTTCAAATGGCTCTCGACCATCAAGCCGATGATCGACTGGTTACCTTCCAGAATCTGGTTGGCAACGTTCTCCATCACCAATGGCTGCAAGGCCGGGTCTTTGTTGGAGTTGGCGTGGCTGCAGTCGACCATGATGTTTGGCTTGATCTTGGCCTTGTTCAGCGCCTGTTCGCACAGCGCGACGCTGACCGAATCATAGTTGGGCTTGCCATTGCCGCCACGCAGCACCACGTGACCGTAGGCGTTGCCCTTGGTCGTCACGATGGACACGCCGCCTTCCTGGTTGATACCCAGGAAGCGATGAGGGCTGGAGACCGATTGCAGCGCATTGATCGCCACGGTCAGGCCGCCGTCAGTGCCGTTCTTGAAGCCTACGGCCGACGACAGGCCGGACGCCATTTCGCGGTGGGTCTGGGATTCGGTGGTGCGTGCGCCGATAGCCGACCAGCTGATCAGGTCCTGCAGGTATTGCGGGGAGATCGGGTCGAGGGCTTCGGTGGCGGTGGGCAGGCCCATTTCAGCCAGGTCCAGCAGCAGTTTGCGACCGATGTGCAAGCCATCCTGGATCTTGAAGGAGTCGTCCAGGTACGGGTCGTTGATCAAGCCTTTCCAGCCGACGGTGGTACGCGGTTTCTCGAAATACACGCGCATGACCAGGTACAAGGTGTCGGACACTTCAGCCGCCAGCACTTTGAGGCGCTCGGCATATTCGTGGGCGGCCTTGAGGTCGTGGATAGAGCAGGGCCCGATCACCACGAAGAGACGGTGGTCGGTGCCGTCGAGAATGTCACGGATGACTTCGCGGCCCTTGGTGACGGTCTGCAGGGCAGCGTCGCTCAGGGGGATTTCGCGCTTGAGCTGATCGGGGGTGATCAGGGTCTCGTTGGATTCAACGTTAAGGTCATTGATCGGTAAATCAGCCATCGTGTTACTCGCCAGGGTCACGGGTGCCGGCCGCCAGCTATCCCCGTGCGGCGGGCACAGCATGATTTGAATGCAGGGGGGAGGAACCTTAGCGCGTAACACGGGCCCGCGACAATGGGCAAAGCCCGGTTTAATCCAGCGCTGGCTGCACAACCGCCTCATGGGAGAACTCGCCGGCATGACGCGACACCCACTCACGGGCCATGGTTTCAAGTTGTGCAGGCGTTGGCTCGGCGTCTTCGTGCAGGCGGCAGTAACGCTCGATCTGGCACACTTGCTCGCCCATCCGTGCACCGAACAAGGCGTGTTCGTCGGTAAAGCAAATACCAATGCGATAGCCCTGTTCGACTTTGCGGCACCAGGCGACATAGCCTGGATAACGGGCGCTGGGCCCTAGGGAAGGGATATGCAGGTCTACCGCCGTGCCGGCGCGCCAGGCACGTGGCCAATTGCAGGCGACGCCGCCGCGGCCGATAGTGTGCAGGCGTTGGCGGGGAAGGGCGGGAGAGGGACGTTGGATCAACTCGACAGCGACATCATCAGGGTGAGGTAAAAAACGACCCATGTACACGGACTCCGAGCGCCGTCCAGTTGACGGCAATGGCAGCAGTATAGTGAAGGAACTGGAATTGACCGACCTGGATATTGACCAGCAATTGCTGGGATTGCCAGGTATTTCGCTGGTAGTGTTCACCAGTGTCGGTTGTGCCAGTTGCCGCTGGGCACGCCAGCAGTTGCCCAGCTGGCACTTGCCGGTGGACCGCGTGTGCTGGGTGGATGCCGGGCACAACGGCGGTGCGGTGGAACGCTACCGGATCTTTCATTTGCCGGCGTTGTTCCTGGTGTGCGAGGGTCAATTCTTTGGGCAATTACAGACACGTCTTACAGCATCCGACCTCGCCGAATGCCTAAACCAGGCGCTCAACCGAACACCAGAGGATTTGCCATGACAGCAGTTGCAGCCCCGTCGCCACGCATTGGCATTATTGGCACCGGTGCCATCGGCGGTTACTACGGACTGATGCTGGCGCGTGCCGGCTTCGATGTGCATTTCCTGTTGCGCAGCGAATATGCCGCGGTGAGCAGGCATGGCCTGCACGTCAACAGTACGGTGCATGGGCAACTGCACCTGCATCCGGTGCAGGCCTATGCCAGCGCCGCCGACATGCCGCCGTGCGACTGGCTATTGGTGGGCACCAAGTCCACCGGTAATGTGGACCTGGCGCCAACCATCGCCCAGGTGGCGGCGCCGGATGCCAAAGTGGTGCTCCTGCAAAACGGCCTCGATGTCGAAGACAGCCTGCGTGAACACCTGCCGCCGTCGCTGCATCTGTTGGGTGGCCTGTGCTACATCGGTGTGCACCGCTCGGCCCCCGGCGTGGTCGAGCATCAGGCGTTGGGCCGGGTCAACCTGGGCTATCACAGTGGCACGGCGGCCAACGATGAGGTGCAGCAACAGGCGATTGTCGAAGCCGGTGCCGGGCTGTTTCATCAAGCTGGCATCGAGTCCCAGGCCATGGCCAATGTGCATCTGGCGCGTTGGCACAAGCTGGTCTGGAACGTGCCGTTCAACGGCCTCTCTGTGTTGCTGGGCACGGGTACCACGGCCATGATGGCCGATGAGTCCAGCCGCGAGTTGATCCAGGCGCTGATGGCCGAGGTGGTGCAGGGCGCTCATGCCTGCGGGCATGAAATTCCTGCCAGTTACGCTGGGCAGATGTTCGCCATGACAGAAACCATGGACGACTACCTGCCCAGCATGTACCACGACCACCTGCACAAGCGGCCGCTGGAGCTGGCGGCCATCTATGCCCGTCCCTTGGCTGCTGCCAAAGCGGCCGGTTGCGAACTGCCACGCATGCAGGCGCTCTATCAGGCCTTGAGTTTTATTGATCGGCACAACCGCTGATTGGGGGGGACCACCATGGTGAAGGGATTGGCTGACAAACTGGTGCTGGCGATTTCCTCACGAGCGCTGTTCGACCTGAGTGACAGCCACAAGGTTTATCTGGCTGAAGGGGTCGAGGCTTACCGCAAATACCAGATCGAGCACGAGGAAGAAACCCTCGAGCCTGGCGATGCCTTCCCGCTGGTCAAGAAGCTGCTGAGCCTGAATGCCAGCCTGGGGCGTGCGCGGGTCGAGGTGGTGTTGGTGTCGCGCAACAGTGCCGATACCGGGCTGCGGGTGTTCAACTCGATCCAGCATTACGGCCTGGATATTTCCCGCGCCGCGTTCGTAGGCGGGCGTAGTCCCTATCCCTATTTGGCCGCCTTCGGTTGTCATCTGTTTCTCTCCACCCATGCCGAAGATGTGCGCAGCGCCCTCGATGCCGGGTTTGCGGCCGCGACGATTCTGTCGGGCGGCCCGCGCCGCGCTTCCAGCGAAGAGCTGCGCATCGCATTCGACGGCGATGCCGTGCTGTTCTCCGATGAGTCCGAGCGCGTCTACCAGGCCGGCGGGCTGGCAGCCTTCCAGGCCAGCGAGCGAGAGTCGGCGCGCCAGCCTTTGCACGGCGGTCCGTTCAAGGGCTTCCTGGCGGCACTGAACCTGTTGCAACGCGAGTTTGCCGATGAGGCCTGCCCGATTCGTACCGCGTTGGTCACCGCACGTTCGGCACCGTCCCATGAGCGCGTGATCCGCACGTTGCGCGAGTGGGATATCCGCCTGGACGAATCGCTGTTCCTCGGTGGCCTGGAAAAATCCGCGTTTCTGGAAGCCTTTGCCGCCGATGTGTTTTTCGATGACCAGGCCGGCCATTGCGAGAAAGCCAGGGAGGTAGTGGCCACCGGGCGCGTGCCCCATGGCATCAGCAATGAGTTGAGAATCCAGACCGAGCGCTAGCTGCTAAGCTCATTCAATTCCCGCCATCCTGGCAGCCCAGGAGGTTTTATGATTCGTTCGATGCTGTTTGCCACGGACCTCGGTCTGTATGCGCCCTACGTGATGCAACATGCGCTGGCGCTGGCGCGAACGTTCAAGGCTGACCTGTATGTGATCCACGTGGTCGAGCCCATTGGCTTGTTCGCCGAATCGGTGTTGCAGAGCTACCTTGATGAAACCGCCCTGAGCGAATGGCAAAGCAAGGGGTTGAGCACGGTGATGGCGACGATTGAACAACGCGTGCTGGACAGCTTCCGCGAGGAGTGGGGGGAAGGGGAGCAGGACCTGCAATGGATTCGCTCGGTCAAGGTGATCCAGGGGGATCCTTGCGAGGTGATTCTCGACCAGTTGCGAAAACTGTCTGTCGACTTGCTGATCGTCGGCAGTCATAGCCAGGCAACCGGTGTGGCCGTCCCCCTTGGACGTACCGCCGCACGGGTGTTGCAGTTGTCCCCCGTGCCGGTTTACCTGGTGCCGTCGCTGCAGCGTCGGCGCAGTGACGATAGTTGATCGGCAAAAACGATAAAAAGTTCTAGATTTATCCGTCAAACCTTTAATATAGTTATATACCGTCGCTGATACCCGTGGCGTCTATCTGCTTTGAGGGATTCATATGAAGCTTCAACAACTGCGCTACATCTGGGAAGTGGCGCACCACGACCTCAACGTTTCCGCTACCGCTCAAAGCCTCTATACCTCGCAACCTGGTATCAGCAAGCAGATCCGCCTGCTCGAAGACGAGTTGGGCGTCGAAGTCTTCGCACGCAGTGGCAAACACCTGACCCGCGTCACTCCAGCTGGCGAGCGCATCATCACCACCGCCGGCGAGATCCTGCGTAAAGTCGAAAGCATCAAGCAGATCGCCCAGGAATTCTCCAACGAGAAGAAAGGCACCTTGTCGATCGCCACCACTCACACCCAGGCGCGCTATGCATTGCCGCCGGTGATCCGTGATTTCATCAAGCAATACCCGGACGTAGCCCTGCACATGCACCAGGGTTCGCCGATGCAGATTGCCGAGATGGCCGCTGACGGCACCGTCGATTTTGCCATCGCCACCGAGGCCCTGGAATTGTTCGGCGACCTGGTAATGATGCCCTGCTACCGTTGGAACCGCTGCGTGGTTGTGCCTCAGGGGCACCCTTTGGCCAAGCTGCCGAAGCTCACCCTGGAAGCCTTGGCTGAATACCCGATCGTGACCTACGTGTTCGGCTTTACCGGCCGTTCCAAGCTCGACGAAGCGTTCAGCCATCGCGGCCTCACGCCCAAGGTGGTGTTCACTGCTGCCGATGCCGACGTGATCAAGACCTATGTGCGCCTGGGCCTGGGCGTCGGGATCGTCGCCAAGATGGCGGTCGACACCAACCTCGACAAAGACCTGGTGGTGCTGGATGCCAGCGAATTGTTCGAGTCCAGCGTGACCAAGATCGGTTTCCGTCGCGGTACCTTCCTGCGCGGCTTCATGTGCGACTTCATCGAGAAGTTCGCACCGCACCTGACCCGTGAAGTGATGGCCAAGGCGATCCAGTGCCACAACAAGCAAGAGCTGGAAGAGTTGTTTGACGGCGTTGAATTGCCCGTCCACTGACCGCGATTACCCTGTAGAAGCTCGCTCCTACAGGGGGGTAGGTTATCGGGCCTCGGTCACCGTAAAGTGCTGCCGAGCGCCGGCCACCAGAATCTCTACCTCTTCATCGATACGCTTGCCCAGCAGGCCTTTGCCCAGGGGCGAGCGTGGCGTGATGACCGTCACCGGTTGCCCCACCACATCCACTTTCAAACCCGCCGCATCCGGCGCCAGGAACAGCCATTGCTGGCGACCGTCCTCGTCTTCCAGGCCCACCAGCGTGCCTATCTCTATCCCGCGTTGATCATCGTACGCACGTAGCTGCAGTTGCTGGCACAGCACCAGCGATTGCTTGATCTCCTCCACTCGTCGGGCCTGCCCGGTGGCCAGGTACGAAGCCTCCAGGCCGAGGGTGTCGTATTTGTTTTCGGCAATGTTTTCTTCGTGGGTTGCGGTTTCGTAGGCGGTCTGCGCGGCGCGTTGGACGACGTCGATGTCGACGGTGAGCTTTTCCAGGATCAGCTGGAGCACGGCGTGTTTATTCATGGCGGTATCTGGCATCAATCGCAGAATTGCAGGACATTGGCCCGCGTCTTTTCATTGGGGGCGTTCTGGTCTTGTTGCAGCCAGAACTGGCATTTGGGGTTGGACAGGTTACGCGCGTTGCTTCGGGCCTGGTCCAGGGCCTGTCGTTGTTCCTGTTTTTGCAGGTTCTGTTGGTACTGTTCGAACAGACGGTTCGGTGGCTGCGGCTCAACCATGGCCGGTTTGCCCAATTGCTGAACCGCCTGTGCCACCGGCGCCAGGCTCTGGGGGAACAGGTAGCGAGACGCCAGCCAGGCGGTCAGCGCAATGGCGATAAACCCTAGCCACACGCCGGCGGCAATCGCGATGCAGAGCTTGAACAGCGATAACGGACGGTCAGACATAAGGGCCTCCTGGCAGGCATTGACGGCATGACGGTGATTGTCGCACAGCCTCCGTGCAGAATAATCGCGATCAAGCCTTCTGCATCCACGCATTTATGCGGACAATCGAACCTTTGATCGATGGAGCCCGGAATGAAAGCCCGCTGGGATATTTTTTGCAGTGTCGTCGACAACTACGGCGACATCGGCGTGACCTGGCGCCTGGCCCGGCAGTTGGTGGTGGAGCATGGCTGTGACGTGCGCTTGTGGGTCGATGACCTGCGCGCCTTCGAACGCATGTGCCCGGACATTGATGTGCAGGTGGGCCAGCAATGGCAAGAGGGCGTCCAAGTGCGCCACTGGCCGGCCGAATGGCCAGGCGCACACCCGGCGGATGTGGTGATTGCTGCGTTCGCGTGCCAGCTACCGCCCGAGTACATGGACCGCATGGCCGAGTGTGAACGTGCGCCGTTGTGGATGAACCTGGATTACCTCAGCGCTGAAGACTGGGTGGTGGGCTGCCATCGCTTGCCTTCGGTGAAGTACAAGGGCGTGCAGAAGTACTTTTTCTTCCCCGGGTTTCGCCCTGGTACTGGCGGCCTGTTGCGCGAAGCCGGCTTGTTGGAGCGACGCCGGGCGTTTCAGCAGGACGCGGCCGCGCAACAACGGTTCCTGCAAAGCCTGGGCGTTGCTCCGACGGCCGGCGCGCGTTTGATGTCGCTGTTTGCCTATGAGAATGACGGGTTGGCCGGCTGGCTGGACGTATTGGCGGCCGATGGACGGGGGACGCACTTGCTGGTGCCGGAAGGGCGCATTCTGGGGGACGTGCAACGCTGGCTGGGGGTGAACAGCTTGTCGGCGGGAGACATCCAAGTACGTGGTGCGCTGACCGTACAGGTCATTGCATTCGTACGTCAGGAGCAATATGACCGATTGCTATGGTGCTGCGAATTTAACGCCGTACGTGGCGAAGACTCGTTCGTGCGTGCCCAGTGGGCGGGGAGGCCATTGCTGTGGCACATCTACCGCCAGGACGAAGACATCCACCTGGACAAGCTCGATGCCTTCCTGGAACTGTACACAGCCGCACTTTCACCGGCCGCCAAAGCTGCCGTCGTCACGCTCTGGCAAGCCTGGAACGCTGATGGCGATATGGCACAGTCCTGGAAAATGCTGCTGGAACATTGGCCCGAGGTCAGCCAGCACGCTGAGAACTGGTGTCTGGAACAAGGCTTGCAGGCCGATCTTGCGACGGCGCTGGTACAGTTTTATGAAAGTTGGATATGATACGCCACCTTGATTTTTGTCAATCCCATCCAAATTTCGGATATACGCAATGAAAACTGGTAAAGAACTGAAACCCGGTACAGTGATCCGTCTCGAAAACGACCCTTGGCTGGTTCAGAAAGCTGAGTTCACCAAGTCTGGTCGTAACAGCGCAATCATGAAGACCAAGCTGAAGAACCTGCTGACCGGTTACAAGACCGAAATCGTCTACAGCGCCGATGACAAACTGGACGACGTGATCCTCGACCGCAAAGAAGCGACCCTGTCCTTCATCAGCGGCGACACCTACACGTTCATGGACACCACTGACTACACCATGTACGAGCTGAACGCTGAAGATATCGAAGCCGTTCTGCCGTTCATTGAAGAAGGCATGGAAGACGTCTGCGAAGCTATCTTCTTCGAAGAGCGCCTGGTTTCCGTAGAGCTGCCGACGACCATCGTGCGTAAGGTTGCTTACACCGAAGGCTCCGCTCGCGGCGACACTTCCGGCAAGGTGATGAAGCCTGCCAAACTGAGCAACGGTACCGAACTGCAAGTGGCCGATTTCATCGAAATCGACGACCTGATCGAGATCGACACCCGTGAAGGTGGTTCGTACAAAGGCCGCGCCAAGAAGTAATTCTGGCCCCGGCTATACGAAAAAAGCCCGACCTTGAGTCGGGCTTTTTCATGGGCGTCTGTTTTTCAGACCGTTACATGCAAGCGCACCTCAACGTTGCCACGGGTGGCATTGGAGTACGGGCACACTTGGTGCGCAGCGTCGACCAGGCTTTGCGCCTCATCTTGGGCCAGGCCCGGCAGGCTGATATGCAGGTCGATATCCAGGCCGAAGCCGCCCGGGATCTGGCCGATGCCCACGTGGGCGGTGATCGAGGCGTCATCCGGGATTTTGCGTTTGGTCTGGCTGGCCACGAACTTCAGTGCGCCGATAAAGCAAGCGGAGTAGCCGGCAGCAAACAATTGCTCTGGGTTAGTGGCCTGGCCACCGGCGCCGCCCAACTCCTTTGGAGTCGACAGTTTGACGTCGAGGATATTGTCGCTGGAAACGGCGCGACCATCACGGCCGCCAGTGGCGGTGGCTACTGCGGTATAGAGCGTTTGCATGGGGCGTTCCTCTGTGTGGTTAGCGCTAAACATTTGTGCGCTAAGTAGTTGGTGAGGTGAATGTATAGCGCTAATGTTTAGTGCGCAAGTTAATTTTTCAGCGTTGAAGAATTTAAGGGTGTCGCAGAACAAAAAGTGGGAGCTGGCTTGCCTGCGATGACGGTGTATCAGTCACTGCATGGTTGACTGATGAATCGCAATCGCAGGCAAGCCAGCTCCCACTTTTGAGTATGTTTAGTGCTGGGGCCTAGCGTGTCAGATGCTGGTTTGCAGATTGGCGCGCAACGCGATCAGGTCGCCTTGCAGATTGCGCAATTGCTCCAGCGCCATCCCGCTGGCGCCCAGGATGCATTGCGGAACATCCTTGGCCTTCTCCTGCAAGGCGCGCCCGGCGTCGGTCAGTTTCACCACCACCACCCGCTCGTCTTCGCGGCTGCGCGTGCGGCTGAGCAGGCCCTCGGCTTCCAGGCGCTTGAGCAGTGGCGTCATGGAGCCTGGGTCCGTCAGCAGGCGGCTGCTGATTTCACTGACGGTCAACTCATCCTCTTCCCACAGCACCATCATGGCCAGGTACTGCGGGTAGGTCAGGCCGATGGCCTGGAGCAGGGGCTTATAGACCTTGGTCATTAGCAGTGAGGTGGAGTGCAGGGCGAAGCACAGCTGGTTGTCCAGCAACAGCGATTCGCAAGGATCAGGGTTTTTGCTCATGGTGGCGTCTCGAAAAAGCATGTCTGGGCTGGAATCTAGCGGGCAAATCTTTAATGCGCCAGGTAATTCTTGCCGTAGGCGTCAGACCAAGCCACTTTGCAATGCCAGATCCCAGGGCGGCACCGGGCTGAAACGGGATTTGAGGTATTCAAGCAACAATCGGCTGCGTGCATTGGGCTGTTGCTCCAGGCGCAGCGCATAAATGCCTGCGGTTTCCGGACTGGGCAAACCGTCTTCACAAAACAGCGGCAACAATTCGCCGCGCACCAGGTATTCACTGGCCAACCAGGTCGGCAAGTGAGCGATGCCCAGCCCGGCCAGTGCGCCCGAGAGCAGGGCTTCGGCGTTGTTGGCACTCATGCGGATGCGTCGCGGGCGATAGGTGGTGCGGCGCCCGTCCAGTTCGAAGCGCCAGGCGAACATTGGCGCCAGCCCGTCCCAGTCCAGGCCGTCATGTTCGCTCAGCTCTCGAGGATGGGCCGGCGTGCCACGGCTTTTCAGGTACGCGGGGCTGGCACAGGCGATACGCACGATACTCGCCAGCGGCGTAGCGACCAGTCGGGTGTCGACAATATGCCCTGCGCGCAGAACCAGGTCGACCTTGCCCAGATGCGCGCCGTGCATATCGACAAAGCTGTCGATCAAGTGCAGGTGCACGTCCAGGCCTGGATACAGGCTCAAAAAATCCGCAATGACCGGCGCCAGGTGCCGGCGGCCGAATGCTGCGGGCGCATCGACCCGGATCAACCCCTCCGGCGCATGGCTCAGCGAGACCGCCTCTGCCCGTGCCAGCTGCAACTCGTTGACAATCCGTCGCGCCCGCTCGGCAAAGGCCAGGCCTGCGGAGGTGGGCACCACCGCATGGGTGCTGCGTTGGAACAGGCGGCTACCCACGGAGCTTTCCAGGCTGTCGATGCGCCGGGCCACGGCTGAAGGTGTCAGCGGATGGAGGCGCGCGGCGGCGGAAAAACTGCCGGCTTCCATTACGTCGAGAAACAGGCTCAGTTGGTCGGTCAGGGTGTTGGGGTTCATAGCTCAACGCTTATGCGAGATTGGCACAGCCATTGTGCGTTGCTGTGCGTTTCCGCGCCAGGGTCGACTGCGTAGCATGCCAAGCATGAAATTGCGGAGTACCGAGCGGTGTGGGATTTAGTGATGTACCTGGCATTGGGTGCGGCGTTGGGCACTGTAGGTGGGCTGTTTGGCATTGGTGGTGGGCTGATTGCCATCCCGGTGCTGGGCGTGTTGTTCGGCCTGGATCAGCAGATTGCCCAAGGTACCGCCTTGGTGATGGTCGTGCCGAATGTGATGCTCGCGCTGTGGCGCTATCATCAGCGTAACCGCATCGAGTTGCGTCACGCTTTACCCCTGGGTGTGACCGGCTTTTGCTTTGCCTGGCTGGGATCGATCTGGGCGGTGGGCCTGGATGCGGGCGCCATGCGCATCGGTTTTATTGCGTTCTTGGTGGCGTTGTCTGCCTACAACCTGCTGCGCATGTTCACTCGCAATGCGCCGCCCACCGCACAAATGCGTTATTCCTGGCCCTGGCTTGGCGTCTTGGGCGCGGCATCCGGTTCCATGGGCGGGCTGTTCGGGGTCGGCGGCGCGGTGGTCGCCACGCCGGTACTCACCAGTGTCTTCGGCACTACTCAAGTGGTCGCCCAAGGCTTGTCGTTGGCCTTGGCGTTGCCCAGCACCGGTGTGACCCTGGTCACCTATGCCTGGCACCACGAGGTGGACTGGATGATCGGCCTGCCACTGGCGGTGGGGGGCCTGCTGAGTATCAGTTGGGGCGTGAAAGTGGCGCATGCCTTGCCAGAACGTCTGTTGCGCGGCCTCTTCTGTGGCTTCTTGGTGGTGTGCGCGCTGATGCTGACCTTTAAAGTTTGAAGCCTTCGACGATGTAGTCCGCCAGGCATTCGGTGATCGGCGAGGTCATCTGCGGGTTACGCAGCAAGCGCAGGTTCATCGACGGTAAAGGCGGGAAGCCTTCGTCGCTGCCGAGCACTCGCAGGTCGTCGGTGACCAGGCTTTCCATGCTGACCATCGCCGCCAGGCCTGCACTGACCACTGCCAGGATCGCTGCTCCGTTAGAGCTGTGATAGGCCAGGCGATAATCTCGCCCGGCCGCCTCCAGTGCGGCCCGTGCCCAATGGGTGTATAGGCACTCGTCGCCGGACACCGCCAGGGGCAGGGCATCGTGCTCCTCCACACAAAAGCACGGTGATGCTGCCCACACCATGCGTTCGGTACGCAATAACTCACCCAGATCGTTGCCGGGCTCGCGGCTGATTACGGTCAACGCCAGGTCCCGCCGTTGCATCAATACGGTCGATGCTTCGCAGTGCATTTCGATCTGGATCAGTGGGTAGGCTTTGGAAAATTGCTTGAGGATGCCTGGCAGAAAGCGCATCACGTAGTCATCCGGCGTGCCGATACGCACCAACCCCACCATATGCGGCTCGCGCAGGGTATTGAACACTTCGCTGTGCAATTTCAGGATGCGCCGCGCATAACCCAACAGCACCTGGCCTTCGGGCGTGAGCCGTACCTGGCGGCCATCGCGCTCGAACAGTTTGCGCTGCAACACGTCTTCTTCCAGGCGCTTCATCTGCATGCTCACCGCCGATTGAGTGCGGTTGACCTGCTCGCCGGCGCGGGTGAAACCGCCCTGGTCGGCAATGGCGACGAAGGTGCGCAGCACATCAGTGTCGATGCTGGGATAGGCGGACAATTGATCAATCTCCGAGATGTAATGCATAAGAAACATTCGTTGGATTGATCATAATGCCGGGCACACACTGTCGTCATCCCCACTGGAGGGCGAGAAGATGAAAGGTCAAAAAGGTTTCATATCGACGGATAAATGGCCGTTTGCCGGGCTGTTTCACACATTCGCGCGTTGGCAGCTGTTGCATCAGGAGCGTCAGATGCTGGCGACCCTGAGCGATGACGCCCTCAAGGACATCGGGCTCAATCGCGCCGACGTCGCGCAGGAAAGCCATCGGCATTTCTGGGAAGACCCGCTGCGAAAATAAGCGCGGATGCAGTAGGGTAGGGGGCGAGCTTCTATGGAGATTGCCATGCCCGCCGACCTGTGTTTTTCACTCAAGCAAGCTCGACGCATGGCGCTGGCTGCCCAGGGATTTTCCGGGCGCCAGGCGCCTGCACAGATAAAGGCTGCGCACCTCAACCGCTTGATCGAACGCCTGGGCGTTTTACAGATCGACTCGGTCAATGCGCTGGTGCGTTCTCACTATCTGCCGGTGTTTTCCCGCCTTGGTTCTTATTCCCCGTCGATCCTTGAGCAGGCCGCCTGGAGCCAGGGGCGGCGACGCTCACTGTTCGAATACTGGGGGCATGAGGCATCGCTGCTGCCCATGGCGCTGTATCCGATGATGGGTTGGCGCATGGAGCGCGCCCGGCAAGGGCGGGGGATTTATGCGCAAATGGCACGTTTTGGCCGTGAACAGCAGGCGACGATCCAACGCGTGTTGCGCACCGTCGAACAGCAGGGCGCCTTGGGGGCGGGTAGCTTGTCGACCCGCGAGGAGCGTGCCGGACCCTGGTGGGATTGGAGTGATGAAAAGCACGCGCTGGAATGGCTGTTCGCCGCTGGCCTGGTCACGGTTGCCGGTCGTCGAGGGTTTGAGCGGCTTTATGATCTGCCCGAGCGTGTTATTCCCGCAGAGGTGCTCAGGGTCTCCATGAGTGAAGGTGAAGCGCAGCGTGGCTTGCTGTTGCACAGTGCGACTGCATTGGGTGTCGCCACCGAAAAAGACCTGCGCGATTATTTCCGCCTCGACCCCGCCGACAGCCGCAACCGCTTGGCCGAGCTGGTTGAGGATGGGCAACTGCTGGCGTGCCAGGTGCGGGGCTGGAAACAACCAGCGTATTGCCTGGCGGCGCCCAAACTGCCGCGCAACGTGCCGGCCAGTGCATTGTTGTCGCCGTTCGATTCGCTGATATGGGAGCGCAGCCGCACCGAGCGCTTGTTCGACTTTCGCTATCGCCTGGAGATCTACACGCCGCAAGAAAGACGCGTGTACGGCTATTACGTCCTGCCGTTTCTCCACAACGAACGCATTGCCGCACGCGTCGACCTGCGGGCCGAGCGTGCCCATGGGCGCCTGGCCGTGCATGCAGTGCACGAGGAAGAACCTGGGCTGGATGAGGAAGGTATGTTGGCGCTGGCCTTGAACCTGCGAAAGATGGCCGACTGGCTAGGGCTGGAACAGATCCAGCTCAATTGCCAGCGGCCCAGTGCTGCTCGGTTAAGGGCAGCGATGCCGAACCGGGATACCAACCTTTAAACCTCTATCGCGGGCAAGCCCGGCTCCCACAGAGAAACGCGTTCAAATGTGGGAGCCGGGCTTGCCCGCGATGGCGTCATCCCCGTCGCTAAAACGTCAGCGCTTTACCTGTTTCAAGGTCTCTGCAATCAGAAACGCCAACTCCAGCGATTGATCGGCATTCATCCGTGGGTCGCAATGGGTGTGATAACGGTCCGACAGGCCATCTTCGGTGATCGGCCGTGCGCCGCCGATGCATTCGGTGACGTTCTGCCCGGTCATCTCGATATGGATCCCGCCAGCATAGGTGCCTTCTGCCTGGTGCACTTGGAAGAAATCCTTCACTTCGCCAAGGATCTGCGCAAAGTCGCGGGTCTTGTAGCCGCTGCTGGCCTTGATGGTATTGCCGTGCATCGGGTCGCAGCTCCACAGCACTTGCTTGCCCTCGCGCTGCACGGCGCGGATCAGGTTGGGCAAATGGTCGCCGACCTTGCCTGCCCCCATACGGGCGATGAGGTTGAGGCGGCCAGGGTCGTTATCCGGGTTGAGGATGTCGATCAGGCGGGTCAGGTCGTCCGGGTTCATGCTAGGTCCGACTTTCACGCCGATCGGGTTGTTCACTCCGCGCAGGAACTCGACATGGGCGCCGTCCAACTGACGGGTGCGGTCGCCGATCCACAACATATGCGCCGAGCAGTCGTAGTAGTCGTTGGTCAGGCTATCGCGGCGCACGAAGGCCTGTTCATAGTTGAGCAGCAATGCTTCGTGGGCGGTGAAGAAGCTGGTTTCGCGCAATTGCGGCGAGCTGTCCATGCCACAAGCGCGCATGAAGGCCAGGGTTTCGTCGATGCGGTCGGCCAGTTGGCTGTACTTCTCGGCGAGCGCGGAGTTGGCGATGAAATCCAGGTTCCACTTGTGCACCTGGTGCAGGTCAGCGAAACCGCCCTGGGCAAAGGCGCGCAGCAGGTTGAGGGTGGCGGTGGACTGGTGGTAGGACTGCAACAGGCGGTCCGGATCTGGCACGCGGCTTTTTTCGTCGAAGCCGATGCCGTTGACGATATCGCCCCGGTAGGCGGGGAGGGTGATGCCGTCGATGGTTTCATCGTTGGCCGAGCGTGGCTTGGCGAACTGGCCGGCCATGCGCCCGACTTTCACCACCGGGCAACCGGCAGCGAAGGTCATGACAATGGCCATCTGCAGCAGCACCTTGAAGGTGTCGCGAATCTTCGCGGCGGAAAACTCGGCAAAGCTCTCGGCGCAATCACCGCCTTGCAGCAGGAACGCACGACCTTGGGTCACTTCGGCAAACTGACGGCGCAATTCGCGGGCTTCCCCGGCAAACACCAGGGGCGGGTAGCTCGCCAGGCTCTGCTCCACTTGCAGCAAGTGTGCAGCGTCCGGGTATTGGGGTTGCTGCTGGATCGGCAGGGCTCGCCAGCTATCGGGGCTCCAGGGTTGGCTCATCATGAACTCGTTTGCGGGTGGATGTTCGGGCGTCAATGTTAGCAGCAATTAGTGCGTGACCTGTTGCTGCCGCTTGGCCGACAATCGCGCCTTTGCCGTGCAGCAGACCCTTTTAGGAGTAGTGATGAGCGAGGAGCGTGTCGAGCACCTGCTGGCCGAAGTCCATGATGAATTCGGCATGATCCGTGTGCTTGAAGTGGCTGATTACCGCTTTCTCGAATTTGGCGACGCCATCGAGCAAAGCTGTGTGTTCACTGCTGACCCGAGCTGGCTGGAGTACGACTACACCCGCGCCATGCTGATCGGCGCGTTGTGCCATGAACAGCCGGAGAGTGCATTGTTTCTCGGCCTGGGCGCGGGCACGTTGACCCAGGCGTGCCTCAAGTTCCTGGCGCTGGAAGATGTCGAAGCCATTGAGCTGCGCCCTGATGTGCCGCGGCTGGCCATCGAATATCTGGGGCTGGATGACGACCCGCGCTTGTACATCCGCATTGGCGACGCGTTGCAATTGCTCGACAGTGCCGAATCGGCCGATCTGATTTTCGTCGACCTCTACACCGATGTCGGCCCGGGCGTGGGGCATCTGGCCTGGACCTTCCTGGAAAACTGTCAGAAGAAACTCAACCCCGGCGGCTGGCTGGTGATCAACCAATGGGCCACCGATGATGGCAAGCCGTTGGGGGCGGCGTTGTTGCGTGGGTTGTACCACCGGCATTACTGGGAGCTGCCGGTGAAGGAGGGCAATGTGATTCTGTTGGTGCCTTCGGAGCTGGATCAGGTGCTGGACCTGGAGGCGCTGTCAGCCCGCGCCGAAGCTTTGGCGCCGCGCTTGGGGTACTCGTTGCAGCCGTTGATCAAGGCGATTCGGCCGGCAACTTAGTTGCCAGTTCGGACGCTTTCGCGGGCAGGCCCGCTTCCACAGGGGATTGCATTTCAACAGAGCATGCAATTCAACTGTGGGAGCGGGCTTGCCCGCGAAGAGGCCCTCACTGCCGACCGCTAATTCAGTTCGTTCAAATCCCCTTGAACACCCCCGGCCGCTTCTCGACCATCGCCCGAACACCCTCCTTGGCATCTTCACTGTTGAGCAGTTTATCCACCATGGGCGGCAGCGCGGCGGCTGCCACAGCCTCACCCTCCATACGCGCCAGCCGTGCCGACATCAACGTGGCCTGTACACCCAGCGGTGCCTGGCGCGCAATGCGGTTGGCCAACTCGATGGCGCGGGGCAACAGGTCTTCACTGGCCATCACTTCCTGCACCAACCCCAGGCGCAGGGCTTCATGGGCGTCGAACTCGTCGCCGGTGAGCAGCCAGCGCATTGCATTGCCCCAGCCGGCAATCTGATGAAAGCGCAATGTCGCGCCGCCAAACGGGAAGATCCCGCGTTGCACCTCCATCTGGGCAAAGCGGGTATTGCTGGCGCAGAGGTTGATATCCGCCGCCAGCATCAATTCGATACCGATCGTCAGGCAATAACCCTGGGCGGCGACGATCACCGGCTTGCTCACGCGCGGGCCTGCAAATACCCCCCACGGGTCGCACCCTCCCAGCGGCGGTTGCCAGCCACCCGCCATCACGCTGCTGACATTGGCCAGGTCCAGCCCGGCCGTGAAGTGGTCGCCATGGGCAAACACCACGGCCACCCGTGCGTCATCGTTTCGATCAAATTCGCCATAGGCCAGGCTCAGCGCATTGAGCAAATCCAGGTCGAAGGCGTTGCGCTTGGCCACACGGTCCAGGCCCAGCAATAGAACATGACCCTCAAGTGCGCGGCTGACACGGCTACTGCTGGCTTGATTCATGGGGTGTGCCCTCGGGGCGCGGGTAAGGTTTCAGACCAAAGGGTCTCAGCGGGTGGGTGAACCGTTTAAGCTCGATGACCAACAGGGCCGGGCCTTTGAAAAATAGACCCTGGCGCACGGATCTGCAAAGCGCGTGACGCAGTGCGGTTTATCGGTGCCTGGCGATAAAAAAAGCTCCCTTTTTCAGCTATTTCCGGTATAGTGCGCGCCGGCCTTTAACCGGGCCGCGTTTAGGTAGCGCAATTCCCCGAAGTCAGCTTCGGCTGCACGTCCGCACAGCGGACTCTTCCTTGACGAATCTTTTTCATTCATTCGTTTTCGCAAATCCCCGCCGACAAAGCAGCCAGGGCGACTCTTGAGTCTCAACACGGCATGCGCAGCTTTGGAGCATGGGTCTTTGCGGATGCACTTAGAGGCAGACCCATGACCCAGGAAACCGGCGGCTTCGCCGCTTTTAATCTTAACCCGAATATTCTTGCAGCCGTCGCAGCGACCGGCTACGAAGAACCTTCGGCGATTCAGCAGCAATCGATCCCGATCATCATGGCCGGTAAGGACATGATTGGCCAGGCGCAAACCGGTACCGGCAAAACTGCCGCGTTCGCCCTGCCTATTCTGCACTGCATCGATCCTGCCAAGCGCGAGCCGCAAGCCCTGATCCTGGCGCCAACCCGTGAGTTGGCGCTGCAAGTAGCAACCGCCTTTGAAACCTACGCCAAGCAAATGCCGGGTGTAACTGTTGTGGCCGTTTACGGCGGCGCGCCTATGGGCCCACAACTCAAGGCAATCCGTAATGGCGCACAGATCGTTGTCGCCACTCCGGGCCGTCTGTGCGACCACCTGCGTCGTGACGAAAAAGTCCTGTCGACCGTGAACCACCTGGTTCTGGACGAAGCTGACGAAATGTTGAAGCTGGGCTTCATGGATGACCTGGAAGTCATCTTCAAGGCGCTGCCAGCGACCCGTCAGACCGTACTGTTCTCGGCTACCCTGCCGCAGTCCATCCGTGCCATTGCCGAACGCCACCTGCGCGATCCGGAGCACGTGAAGATCCAGACCAAGACCCAGACCGTTACCGCGATCGAACAGGCTCACCTGTTGGTTCACGCTGACCAGAAGACCTCGGCTGTATTGAGCCTGCTGGAAGTCGAAGACTTCGACGCGCTGATCATGTTCGTGCGCACCAAGCAAGCGACCCTGGACCTGGCCAGCGCCCTGGAAGCCAAAGGCTACAAAGCCGCTGCGTTGAACGGTGACATTGCCCAGAACCAGCGTGAGCGCGTGATCGACTCCCTCAAGGATGGCCGTCTGGACATCGTTGTGGCGACCGACGTTGCCGCCCGTGGCCTCGACGTTCCACGTATCACCCACGTGTTCAACGTTGACATGCCTTACGATCCAGAGTCCTACGTTCACCGTATCGGCCGTACCGGCCGTGCCGGTCGCGAAGGCCGTGCATTGCTGCTGGTGACTCCACGTGAGCGCCGCATGCTGCAAGTGATCGAGCGTGTTACCGGCCAGAAAGTTGCCGAAGTCCGCCTGCCGGATGCCCAGGCCGTTCTCGATGCGCGCATCAAGAAACTGACCAACAGCCTGGCGCCACTGGTGGCTGACGCTGAATCGACCCACGGCGACCTGCTGGACCGCCTGACTGCCGATATCGGTTGCACCCCGCGTGCCCTGGCTGCAGCTCTGCTGCGCAAAGCTACCAATGGTCAGGCCCTGACCCTGGCAGCCATCGAAAAAGAACGTCCACTGGTTCCGAACAGCGCGCCACGCGGTGATCGTCCAGAGCGTTCCGGCGACCGTCCAGACCGTGGTGATCGCGAGCGTCGCGCTCCAGTGCCATTGGCCGAAGGCCGTGCTCGTTGCCGTACCGCGCTGGGTGCGCGTGATGGTATCGCGGCCAAGAACCTGCTGGGCGCTATCCTCAACGAGGGTGGCCTGGCACGTGAAGCCATCGGTCGCATCCAGGTGCGTGACAGCTTCTCCCTGGTGGAGCTGCCGGAAGACGGCCTGGAAAAACTGCTGGCCAAGCTCAAAGACACTCGCGTTGCCGGTAAGCAGCTCAAGCTGCGTCGCTACCGCGAAGATTGATCTGCCCTTGGGCTGATTGATCGCACATAAAAAATCCCCGACTGGTTCGGGGATTTTTTTGCCTCATGTTTTAGTCTCCGAGGCGATCAACTGTGGGAGCTGGCTTGCCTGCGATAACGGTGAGTCAGCAAGCCAGTGTGTGACTGATACACCGCTATCGCAGGCAAGCCAGCTCCCACAGATGTGGCGGTGTCAGCCAAAACGATAGATATCCATGCCAAGGGCGCCCAGAGTGAAGCCCTGATGCGCCACACTGAAATCACCCCCGGCACCCCGCGCAAAGTACAGCGGCAGCAAATGCTCATCGCTGGGATGGCTGCGCACGGCATGTGGCGCCTGGCGCCGATAGTCATGCAAGGCGGCGTCGTCATTGGTCGCCAGTTTGTCGACCACCCAGTCGCGAAACTCCCGCGCCCACGGGGTGATCGTTTCCGGCCCGGCGCGCCAATCCAGTTCGCCCAGGTTATGGGTGATGCTGCCGGAGCCGATCAACAGCACGCCCTGTTCGCGCAGGCTGGCGAGCGCATGCCCGACCCGGGTTTGCAGGGCGGGGCCCAGGCGGCTGGGCAAGGAAACTTGCACCACTGGAAGGTCTGCTGCCGGATACATCAGCGACAGCGGGACCCAGGTGCCGTGGTCGAAGGGACGTTGCTCGTCAATACGTGCAGCCAGACCGTCGGCGTGCAGCAGCTCGACGATCTCACTGGCCAGCTGTGGGTCACCCGGCGCGGGGTATTGCACCGCAAACAACTCGCGCGCAAAGCCGCCAAAGTCGTGCCAGGTTTCCGGTGCAGCACCGCCGCTGACCAGCAGTTCCGGGCTTTCCCAATGCGCCGACACCACCACAATGGCTTTGGGGCGTGGTAGCTCGGCAGCCAGGCGCTGTAGCGCGGGGCCACTGGCGCCGGGTTGCAAGGCCAGCATGGGCGAACCGTGGGAGATAAACAGGCTGGGGAGCATGAGCGGGTCCTGAGGGTTAAGATAACGCCATCTTCAATCAGATCATTGATCTAAATCTAATATAAGTTTTAGCGCCTTTTGATCGAATTTTCGGAGTGATTCATGCAGCCTGAATTTTGGCAGGACCGCTGGGCGAGCAATCAGATCGGTTTCCATCAGCGCGAGGTCAATCCCTACTTGCAACGGCTGGCCCGTGTTGGGGTTGCCCGAGGGGGCAAAGGTGCTGGTGCCGTTGTGTGGCAAAAGCCTGGACTTGGTATGGCTCGAGAGCCAGGGGTACCCGGTAATGGGCGTGGAGCTGTCGGAGCAGGCGGTTGAGGCGTTCTTCAGCGAGCAGGGGCTGGTGCCGCACGTCAGTCATAAGGGCGTCTTCAAGGTCTACCAGGCGGGCCAGATCGAACTGTGGTGTGGCGATTTCTTCAGCCTGGATACGCAGGCGCTGGTCGGTTGCCGCGGCGTATATGATCGCGCCGCGTTGATTGCATTGCCTCCGCTGATGCGTGCGCAATACGCCGAGCACCTGAATGCCTTGCTGCCGTCAGGCTGCCAGGGGTTGCTGGTTACCCTCGATTACGACCAGGCGCAGAAAGCCGGCCCACCCTTTGCTGTCTCGGACGAGGAAGTGCAGGTGCTGCTAGCACCGCATTGGGCGTTGGAGCGGCTGGAGGAGCGAGACATCCTGGGGGAGAGCTGGAAGTTCGTGCAGGACGGAGTGACTCGCCTTGAAGAGCGTGCTTATCGGCTGACCAGGCTCTAAAAGGCCTTTTCCTTTTGTAGGCGCGAGCGGGGAAATCAGCAGGCACAAAAAAGGGGCGATTAGATCGCCCCTTGTCGAGTCATCCGGCTATCAGCCGCGGCGACGCAATGCGTCAATCCGCTCTTCCAGCGGCGGGTGGCTCATGAACAGGCGAGCCAGGCCCTGCTTGATGCCGCCGTTAATGCCGAAGGCGGTCAGGCTGTCGGGCATATGCACCGGCAGGCCCTGTTCAGAGCGCAAGCGTTGCAGCGCGCCGATCATTGCGCTGGTGCCCGCCAGGCGTGCGCCGGCTTCGTCGGCGCGGAACTCGCGTTTGCGCGAGAACCACATCACGATGGCGCTGGCCAGGAAGCCCAGGACCAACTCGGCGAAAATGGTCGCCACGAAGTAGGCAATGCCGCGGCCTTCTTCGTTCTTGAAGATGACCTTGTCGACGAAGTTGCCGATGATCCGCGCGAAGAACATCACGAAGGTGTTCACCACGCCCTGTACCAGCGCCAGGGTGACCATGTCGCCGTTGGCCACGTGACCGATCTCGTGGGCCAGCACCGCCTTGACTTCATCGGGCGAAAACCGCTCCAGCAGGCCCTGGCTCACGGCCACCAGCGCGTCGTTCTTGTTCCAGCCGGTCGCAAAGGCGTTGGCCTCATAAGCCGGAAAGATCCCCACTTCGGGCATTTTGATGCCGGCTTCTTGAGACAACTGTTCCACGGTTTGCATCAGCCATTGTTCATGGCGAGTGCGGGGTTGAGTGATGATCTGGGTGCTGGTGCTCATCTTCGCCATCCACTTGGAGATGAACAGCGAAAACAGCGAACCGGCAAAACCAAAGACCGCACAGAAAATCAGCAGCTGATTGAGGTTCAGATCAACCCCATTGGCCGCCATGAACCCGTTGAAGCCAAAAAGGCTCAGGGTGACGCTGGCAATCAGTACGACCGCCAGGTTAGTGGCCAAGAACAGCAGGATGCGCATCATGGTTGTAGAATTCTCCTCATGCTTAATATGTCGCTCACTGCGGGGTATATAAGGTGCGGCATGGGGTGATTCAACCGGGGGACTATTTCAAACTGTGTCCTACGCCTCGGGCGTAGGGCCTTGAAGGGATTTTCCGACCTGTATCGTCAGCCCTTATCAACCCGATACTACCTCGCCGCCCCGTGATTATAAGGGGTACGTCCTCGGCAGGGGCCAAATGAAGTACAACCGCAAGTAAGTGACGCAGAAGTGTTGCCAGATAATCGCTGTACGACCCCAAGTGAGTCGTACAGCGTCAATGGCCTTACTGGCGATAGGACTTCAGGAAGTTGCCGATGCGACCAATGGCCATTTCCAGATCATCCACGCGTGGCAAGGTCACTACGCGGAAGTGATCCGGCCACGGCCAGTTGAAGGCGGTACCTTGCACGACCAGCAGTTTTTCCGACAGCAGCAGGTCGAGCACGAACTTCTCATCGTTGAGGATCGGGCAGACTTTCGGGTCGATCCGCGGGAACGCATAGAGCGCACCCATGGGCTTCACACAGCTCACGCCGGGGATAGCGTTGAGCAACTCCCAGGTGCGGTTACGCTGCTCCAGCAGGCGGCCTTGAGGCAAGACCAGGTCATTGATGCTCTGGTAGCCGCCGAGGGCGGTCTGGATCGCGTGCTGGCTCGGTACGTTGGCGCACAGGCGCATGTTGGCCAGCATGTCGATGCCTTCTATATAGCTTTGCGCATTGTGCTTGGGCCCGGAGATGGCGATCCAGCCGGAGCGGAAACCCGCCACGCGGTAGGACTTGGACAGGCCATTGAAGGTCAGGCACAGCAGGTCCGGGGCCAGGGAGGCGGTGCAGATATGCACGGCGTCATCATAGAGGATCTTGTCGTAGATCTCGTCGGAGAACACCACCAGGTTGTGCTGACGCGCCAGTTCCAGCATGCCCAGCAATACTTCCCTGGAGTACACGGCGCCGGTGGGGTTGTTCGGGTTGATGATCACCAGAGCCTTGGTGTTGGGAGTGATCTTGGCCTTGATGTCGGCCAGGTCCGGGAACCAGTCGGCGCCCTCATCACACAGGTAATGCACCGGGTGCCCGCCCGCCAAGGTCACGGCGGCGGTCCACAGCGGGTAATCCGGGGCTGGCACCAGGACTTCATCGCCGTTGTTGAGCAATGCCTGCATGGACATCACGATCAGCTCGGACACGCCGTTGCCCAGGTAGATGTCCTCGATGCCGACACCTTCGACCTGCTTCTGCTGGTAGTACTGCATCACCGCCTTGCGCGCGCTGAACAGGCCTTTGGAGTCGCTGTAGCCCTGGGCGGTCGGCAGGTTGCGGATCACATCCTGGAGGATTTCGTCCGGCGCTTCGAAACCAAACGGCGCCGGGTTGCCAATGTTCAGCTTGAGGATGCGATGGCCTTCCTCTTCCAGGCGTTTGGCGTGCTTGAGCACCGGGCCGCGAATGTCATAGCAGACGTTGGCGAGCTTGTTCGATTTGCTGACCTGCATGGCGATGTGATCCTGAAAATGAACGATCCCGACGGCGTAGGCACTACCGTAGGGTGAAGCCTGCACGGCCCGCACCCATAAATACGTTTGAATGCCGATGGCGCGGGTGCCAGACTGGCGTTTTGAAGAGGCGCAATCATACGTGCCGTCTGATCCATGGAAAAGACACAGATCAGGGTTTTTCAGTTGCCGAGGTGTACCGATGGAAAAGTTGCAGAAAACTGTAGATGAATGGAAGGCGATGCTCGATCCGGAGCAGTACAACGTGTGCCGTCTCAAGGGTACCGAGCGACCGTTCAGCGGCAAGTACAACGCCACCAAGACCGACGGCGTCTACCACTGCATCTGCTGCAACGAGCCGCTGTTCGATTCCAAGGCCAAGTTTGATTCCGGCTGTGGCTGGCCCAGCTTCTATGAGCCGATTGCCGACAGCGCGATGGTCGAGATCCGCGATGTCAGCCACGGCATGATTCGTACCGAAGTCACCTGCGCCAAGTGTGACGCACACCTGGGGCATGTGTTCCCGGATGGTCCGCCGCCGACGGGCCTGCGCTACTGCATCAACTCGGTATGCCTGGAGCTGGTGCCGCGCTAGGCTTGCATGGTCCCTGCAGGAGCGAGCGTGCTCGCGAAAAACGTCAACAATAACGCGGGCTTCCTGAATGAACGCGGCGCCTGATGGTTTTTCGCGAGCAAGCTCGCTCCTAAAATAAGGCTCTTTTTTCCTGACTGAGGCATTGCCATGAGCGACTCCCTGCTGAGCATCCCTTGCACCACCATAAAGGGTGAACAAAAGACCTTGGCCGATTTTGCCGGCAAGGCCATTTTGGTGGTCAACACCGCCAGCAAATGCGGCTTCACCCCGCAGTACAAGGGCCTTGAGCAGCTTTGGCAGCAATACAAGGACCAAGGCCTGGTGGTGCTCGGCTTTCCCTGCAACCAGTTCGGCAAGCAGGAACCGGGCAACGAAGGCGCGATATCCGAGTTCTGCGAGCTGAATTTCGGCGTCAGTTTTCCGCTGTTCAAGAAAATCGACGTCAATGGCAGCGATGCCCACCCGCTGTTCGTGCAGTTGAAAAAACAGGCCCCGGGACTACTGGGTTCCAAGAACATCAAGTGGAACTTCACCAAGTTCCTCATCGGCCGTGATGGCCAGCAGGTCAAGCGCTTTGCGCCAACCACCAAGCCCCAGGACTTGACCCAGGAGATCGAAGCCCTGCTCAAATGACCTAAGCATTGCGGGTAGCCCTCAGAGGCTGATGGTCTTCGGTACCCACAGCTCCAGCAAGGCGTTGAGTTCTTCCCGGCGAAACGGCTTGGCCAGGTAATCGTTCATTCCCGCGGCCCGGCAACGCTCGCGTTCTTCGGCCATCGCGTTGGCGGTCAAGGCCACGATGGGCAAGTCCGGCCACCGCCCGCTGCGACGAATCTGTCGGCTGGCCTCATAGCCATCCATCACGGGCATGTTGCAGTCCATCAACACCATATCGAAGCGCTGATCCTCCAGCAGCTTGAGGGCTTCGCCACCGTGGGCCGCGACGATCACCTCGCACCCGAGCTTGCTGAGCATGCCCTTGGCCACCAGTTGGTTGACCGCGTTGTCCTCCACCAGCAGGATGCGCGCGCGGTGCGCAAGCGGTGCGGCTTCTATCTGCACCGGATCGAGGACCAGTTGCGCGTCGCTGCGCAGGTTGCGTTGCAGGATCTGGTACAGCGCGTTGCGGCTCAACGGGCGGGCTTGTTGCTGCAGCGGCGCCAGGGCCGCGACTTCAGCGCTGGGCAAAAAGTTGCCGTAGGCGGTGACCAGCAGAATCGGCGCGCTGATGCCCGGGCGCAAGCGGAACAGGCATTCAGGGCAGTCGGTGATCAACAGGTCGGGCGCCAGCCCGCTCAGATCATCGTCCTGGGAGTAGCAGCGCGGCGTCAGCCCCCAAGAGGGCAGCAGGGTGGTGAGCAGCTCCGTCAGCCCGCCGCCGGCGTTGGTGATGGCGATCACCTCGCCGGTGAGCGGTGCATAGCGTGTGGCAGGCAGATGCGCGGGCAGCGGGAGGTCGGCGCAGAACTGGCTGCCAAAGCCCACCTCCGAGCTGATACTCAAACGACCTTGCATGGCTTCGCACAGGTTATGGGTCAACGCCAGGCCCAATCCCGTTCCACCAAACTGGCGGGTGATGCCAGCGCCGGCCTGGGTGAATGGTTGGAAAATTTTCACTTGGGCTTCCTGAGCGATACCAATGCCGGTATCGCACACTTCGATGCTGACCCTGCCTGCCGAGGCGCGCAGGCGCACGTCGACGCGGCCAAAGCGGGTGAACTTCAAGGCATTGGAGAGCAAGTTGCTGACGATTTGCCGCACACGGGTTGGGTCGCCGATCACCTGGGCGGGAAATCGCGGGTCGATCAGGCAGGTCAACTCAACACTCGGCGCCGCGTTTTGCGACAGCAGGTTGGCGGTGTCCTCCACCAGAGAGCCCAGGTCGAACGGAATATGCTCCAGCTCCAGTTGCCCAGCGTCGAATTTGGACAGATCGAGGATATCGTTGAGCAACTCCACCAGCACTTTACCTGAGTCATGGGCAATGGACAGTTGCTGGCGCTGTTCGGCAGTCAGCGGGCTGTCCAGTGACAGGGCAATCATGCCCAGCAGCCCATTGAGTGGCGTGCGGATTTCATGGCTCATATTGGCCAGGAATGCCGCCCGCGCCTGGGCCATGCCCAACGCCGTCATTTTCGCTGCTTCCAGCTCATCGTTGGACTGGCTCAAGCGTAGGTTGCTGGCCTTGAGTTCAAGGGTGCGCGCCGAAACGATATTTTCCAGCTGCCCCAGGTACTCCGTGAGGCGGTCTTCGGCGTGGCGCCGTTGCTGGATCTCGGTTTCCATGTTTTCAAATTGCTGGTTAGCGACATTGACCAGCACGCCGATTTCATCGTGTTCATGCCCCGCGGGGCAATCCAGTCGCGCCTGTTTGCGTGTGCTCAGTTCGCGAATAATGCGCACCAGCGGTTGGGTGAGCATCACATAGAACAGGCCCAGCAAAATCCCGGTGAGCA
Organism: Pseudomonas sp. CFSAN084952; assembly: GCF_009648855.1. Taxonomy (NCBI): domain Bacteria; kingdom Pseudomonadati; phylum Pseudomonadota; class Gammaproteobacteria; order Pseudomonadales; family Pseudomonadaceae; genus Pseudomonas; species Pseudomonas sp. CFSAN084952. The sequence goes on from NZ_CP045767.1 coordinate 1,089,069, forward strand.
GCAGGCTGCGGGCGAAGCCGTTGAGCAGGGTGATCTCGGCGCGATGCAGGAAACGGCTGCCAAAGGCATAGGTATCGACGTCCAGGCGTAGCACACCCAGGGAGTCGTTGGGCATATGGCTGAGAAACAGCCGGTCTTCAAACTGGCGATTGGCCCCAAACAGAAAATCGCTGACGGGCCGATAGTTGCTTTCTTTGCGCGGGCGGTTGACGTCGGCCAGCACCACGCCATTGTTGTCGATCAACTGCGCGCGGATGATGGCAGGGGAGTGCAGCAGGCCCAGGGTCAGTTCCTGGGCGAGTTCGGCATCGATGTTGTAGGCGATGCGTGACGCCGGGTTATGGCTGATTTCAATCAGTGAGCGTATTTCACGGTTGATGGATGCGTCTTCGCTGGCATAATCAATGCCGATTTGGATCAGGCTGAGCAAGGTTCCCAACACGAAACCGACCAGCACAGTCAATCTGGCTTGTTTATAAGACAAGCGGTGGGCGAACTTGATATCCATCGAGTGTTGAACCACTTAGCGTTTCCCTTCGCCCGGCAAGCATAGCTGAACATCCACAAGCTTTGGCTTGCCCGGCATGAATCGTTTGTTTGATGCAGCCCATGCAGTGTGCCGCAGGGTTGCCAATACGCCATCTTTTGCAAGAACTTGCCAGAGGAATAGCTGTGGATTCTCGATTGAATGCCTTTCTTGAGCGTGCCGATGCGGTGCTGGCTCGCCTGGAACCGTTGTTACCCGCACCGCGCCAAGCGATCGACTGGAACCAATGCCTCGCCGCCCGTTGGCAGCGCGAAGGCCGCAATGGCTTCCTGTTGCCGCTGGAGGTCAGCCTGGACATGCGCTTGTCGGACCTGATAGGTGTCGACAAGCAACGTGAACAACTGGCGCGCAACACCCAACAGTTCCTCGACGGTTTGCCCGCCAACCATGCGCTGTTGTGGGGTTCGCGTGGCACCGGCAAGTCTTCCATGGTCCGTGCCTTGCTCGCCCAGCACGCCAACGCGGGCCTGCGCTTGATCGAGATCGAGCGTGACCACCTGGCGGACCTGCCGCGGGTGGTCGAGCAACTGATCAAGCTACCACAACGCTTTATTTTGTTTTGCGATGACCTGTCGTTCGAGGCCGGCGAAGGTGACTATCGGGTGCTCAAGAGCGTGCTGGATGGCTCCCTGGAGCAGGCGCCGGAAAACGTGCTGCTGTATGCCACGTCCAACCGTCGCCATCTGGTGCCGGAAAACCAGAGCGACAATGACAACTGGAAACGCGTGGATGGCGAGTTGCACCCGAGCGAGGCGGTTGAAGACAAGATTGCCTTGTCGGATCGTTTTGGTTTGTGGTTGTCTTTTTACCCGTTTAGCCAGGAGCATTTCCTGGATGTGGTGGAGCACTGGATCGGTGAGCTGGCCAGCAAGGCCGGCTTGCAGTGGCAGCGCGATGAACAGCTTGATGTCCTCGCGGTACGCTGGGCCACTGGGCGCGGCAACCGCAATGGTCGGTGTGCCTATCAATTCGCCCGTTACTGGGTAGGTCTCAAATTGCTGGAACGTCAACCATGATCGATCTACAACAGGCCGGCAGCGGCCTTGATGGCTATGCCATGCTGTGCGCGCAACTGGAGTCGCTGTTGGCTGATGAACGCGATTTTATTGCCAACAGTGCGCAGTTTTCCGCGTTCCTGTTCAACCAGCTGGATGACTTGAACTGGGCGGGTTTTTACCTTAATCGCAATGAAGAGCTGGTGCTTGGGCCATTTCAGGGGCAAATCGCCTGTGTGCGCATTCCGTTCGGTCGTGGCGTGTGTGGTGCGGCTGCGGCAACGCGGCAAACCCAGCGCGTGGAAGATGTGCACGCATTCCCAGGCCATATTGCCTGCGACAGCGCTTCGAACAGTGAATTGGTGGTGCCCTTGGTCAAGGACGGTCAATTGATTGGCGTCCTTGACCTCGACAGCCCGTCCTTGGCCCGGTTTACCCCCCAGGACCAGGTGGGGATCGAGCGCTTGGCGGCGATTTTCCTGCGATTGACCGACTGCTGAAGCGGCGGGTGTTTATGCCGGTAGCGCAAGGAGCGCGTTTGCTCGTTCCTTGGGCTACCGGCTGTTGCACTTATTGGCCTGGCAGCTCATCCAGCTGAACCTGCAACATCTTTTCCAATTCCAGCATGAGTTGTTCCAGTGCCTTGATGCCGCTTTCGATCACCGCCCACTCCTCATTGCGAGAGCAGGTTTGCTCCAAGGCTTCGCATTGCCCCGCCAATGAGTGGGCTTGCACGATACGGGCCGCGCCTTTGATCTTGTGAGCTTGCTCAATGATGTCTGAGAGGGGCGCGTGTCGATCCAGCAGTTCGATAAGCAGCTGGCGGTCGTGAAGGCTGCTGCTCAGCAGTTCCTCCAGCAAGCGTCGACTCAAGTGGGGATCACCGCCGGTCAGCGCTTCCAGGCATTCGAGGTCCAGCCGTGGGTGCACGGCTTTAGGGACAATGTGTGTCAGTTGGCGCTCCAGCACGGTAAGGCTGATGGGCTTGAACAGGCAGTCATCCATGCCGGCTTGCACGCACCGTTGCCTTTCCTCTGGCTGGGCGTTGGCGGTAAAGCCCAGTACCACGCAGGGCACCAATTGCTCGCGCTGCTCATACTCACGGATTGAGCGACTCAGTTCATAGCCATTCATGATGGGCATATTGCAGTCGGCAATCACTAAGTCGAAATGCTCTTTACGCCAGGCCTGGAACCCCGCTGCACCGTGCTCGGCAGCGGTGAATTTATGGCCCAGGTAGCCCAGCTGCTGGCACATCAGCAGGCGGTTCGCCGGGTGATCGTCGACCACCAGTACATTAAGCATCAGTGCGGTAGCCGGCTTTTGCGGCGTTTGGTCACCTACCGGCTGGACCGCTTGCAAGCGGGGCATGCTCAGGTTGACGTGCACCTGGGTGCCCACCATGGGCACGCTGCTCAGGCTCAGTTGGCCGCCCATCATCGCGCACAGGCTGCGGCAGATCACCAGCCCCAGGCCCGCACCACTACGGGCCAGTTGCCCGGAATTGTCTGCTTGCGCAAAGGGTTCGAACAGGCGTAGTTGGTCCTCCCGACTGATGCCGATGCCGGTGTCTTCCACCACCAGTTTCAGCTCGATCTGCTCCGGTGCCTGGGTAGGCTGCAGTTCAACCTTGATCTTGACCTGCCCCTGTTCGGTGAACTTGATCGCGTTGCTCACAAGGTTCGAGAGCACCTGCTTGAAGCGCAGCGGGTCTATCAGCACCTCGATATCGTTAAGGTCGGGCTTGAACTCCAGCAGCAGGCTGAGGGTTTTTTGCCGTGCAAGACCGTCGAACACGCGCACCACTGATTCAATGACCTCCCGCAGGTTCACGCGCTCCGGCGCCAGGCTGAGGCGGCCCGACTCGATACGCGCGATGTCGAGGATGTCACCGATCAGTTCCAGCAGGTCTCTGGCCGAGTTGTACGCCACTTCGATTGCCGGACGGTCAAGATGCCCTTGATCGGCGCGCTTGAGCGTCAGTTCGAGCATGCCGATCACGGCGTTCATCGGGGTGCGAATCTCGTGGCTCATGGTGGCCAGGAACGTGCTCTTGGCGCGATTGGCCTCGTCGGCACGCTCCTTGGCGGCGCGCAGTTCATCGAATAGCTGGCGTCGGTCACTGATATCGATCCAGCCACCGATGATGCCTTGGACTTCACCCGTGGAGTCGCGGTAAGGCAGGATCCAGTGGTAGATGGTCAGTTTCCTGTCGTGGATATGCAGGCTGCGATCGAGGATCAGCGGGTTGCCCTCGGCCACCACGCGCAGATAGTCAGCATGGTACTGGGCCGCCTCCGACTCCAGGGCCATGCTCATCTGGGTCACGCTTTTGCCGATCACGTCTTCACGCTTGACGTCGAACACCTGCAGGTAGCTGTCGTTGCAGGTCTGCAGCAGGCCATTGCGGTCGCGCACGTAGATCGGATGCGGCGTCTCATTGACCAGCGCGCGCATGAACTCGAACTGATCGTTGAGGGCGCGTTCGGCCATTTTTCGATGCTTGATCTGGCGCCGCATGTAGGCGTTCCAGGCCAAGGAAATCAACAGCAACAGGCCGGTGCCGATGATGATGCGCGCGATCAACTGATGATAGTTTCGCCAGTAACTGTCGGACGCGGCGGTGTAGCCCCGCCAGCGGCTGTTGATCACGCCCATTTCATCCGGGGCAATGCTGAGCAGGGCCTTGTCGAGGATCGAGCTCAACTCCGTGGCTTGGCGCGAGGTGGCCAGGGTGAATGTTGCGGGGGTGGTGCCGATGCTGGCGCTGATTTGCAGGCGGTCCTGGAAAACCTGGGAAGACAGGAAGTAGTTGGCGATCACCAGGGTGTTCACGGCCCCATCTACTTGTCCCTGTGCGAGCAGCTCGGATGCTCTGAATGTATCACTGGTTTCCACCAGGTGAATCTCAGGAAAGTCCTTGGTCAAGGTTGCGGCCAGGGGGTTACCCTGGGTTATCGCCAGGCGCTTTCCGGCCATTTGCTCCATGTTCGACGGCGCTCCTGGCTCTTTGCGCGTCAACAGCACATAGGAGTTTTCGAGGTAAGGGCGGCTGAAATTAAGTTGTGGGTCTCGCTCGTTGCTGGGAACGATGGCCCCGATCATATCGACTTTCTGGGTCGCGACCTGGTCGATCATCGCGTTGACGTCGCGCCCACGTTGTACCGAAAAACGCAGGCCGGTGCGCAGGCGGATCAATTCCAGCAGGTCCGCGGTGATCCCGCGAAAGTTGCCGTCCGCATCGAAAAATGTCAGTGGCGCGAAGGTTTCGTTGACGATGACCCTCACCACCGGGTGGTCTTTGAGCCAACGCTCTTCGCGCTGGGTCAGTTGCAGTTTCTTGTCGGTCAGCAGGATATCGCTGCCGGCGCTCCAACGCTTGGCGATGCTCTCCCGTTCATTGATGGGCACCGAAGCCAGCGCTGAATCGACAATGCTCAAGAGCATCCGGTTGTCTTGACGCGTGGCAAAGCTGAAGCCATAAGCTTCATGCTTGCCGAAGTTGGCCATGCGAATGTTTTTGAGGTAGCCCTTGTTGATCATGTAATGGGTGGAAATGGTGTCACCGAGAAACACATCCGCCTGGTCGAAGGCCACTGCATTCAAGGCATTCTGATAAGAGGGGTAGGCGCGGATGATCGCCTTGGGGTACAGCTTTTCCACCTCATTAAGCGGCAGGTAGTGATAGACAAGGCTCAGGCGCAGCCCGTCGAGGCCTTCACTGAGGCTGCGGGTTTCTCCCTCGCGTGTGACCAGGACTGGCTGGTCTACCGCATAGGGTTCGGAGAGGATCAGATTCGGCGTTGCAGCCTCAAAGCCGTTGGAGGAGCCCAACAAGTCGATTTCCCCGGCTTCCAGGGCGCGAATGGCAGCCGCCCGGGACGGGTAGCGCATCACAGTGATGGGCAGGGAGAGTGCCTTGGCCAGCAATCCCGCGTAATCGGCGGTAAGGCCTTCATAATCATGTCCGCTGGACGTGAGGTCAAAGGGTGGGTAGTCAGGACTGGATGTACCCAGCGTTAGTTCACGTTTGTTATGCAGCCACTGGCGCTGGGCCTTGTCAAAATGAGTGTCCAGTTGTACAGCTCCCGCACGACTCAAGAGGGTGAAGCGTTCCGGGCTGGTTTGGTGCTCTGCCAGCACAGTTGTGCTGAAGTACAAACCGGCACTTAATATAATCAGATAGTCCTTTATACGCCTGGGCATCCGCTTTCTCACACTAGCGCGTTTCGTTTTGCCAACTCGATGAGGTCGACCAAGGATTTGGCTTGGAGTTTTTGCATTAATCTTTTCTTATAAGTACTGACGGTCTTGTTACTCAGGAACATACCTTTGGCGATTTCCTTGTTAGTGCGACCTTGTGCAAACAGTTGCAGCACCATCAGCTCCCGGTCGTTGACGGTCTTGAACAGTTCCAGCTCCTGAGCATCCATGCCTTCCGTTCCGGGGCCATTCAAGGCCTGGCTGGGGAAGTAGTTGTAGCCGGATAGCACCGCGCGGATGGCGCTCAGCAACTCGCTCAGGTCACCCTCCTTGCACACATAGCCCTCTGCCCCCGAGCGCATGCACCGCGTGGCAAACAACGTCGGACATTGAGCCGTGAGGACCAGGGTTTTCATCGAGGTGTTCATGGCGTTGAACCGGCAGAGCACCTCAAGGCCATCAAGTTTCGGGATGCTGATGTCGAGAATCACCAAGTCTGGAAGGCATTCACGCACCATCTGTATGGCATCGCACCCGTTATCTGTTTCGCCGACGACTTTGTAACCTTCATGTTCCAGCAACATTCGAATGGCAAGCCGGATAACGGGATGGTCGTCGATAATAAAAACTGAGTTCATAGTCACATTCCATGCAGGTGCAGATAAAGCGGGCACATTAGCTCAGAAGGTGAGTCCGCAGTATGAAGCTCGCAAGGAGTAGATGCAGAACAGGAAAGTTCCTACATTTAAAAAGGTATAGACCTACAAGTTGTTAGGTAATCGTGACAAGGCATGTGAGCGTTTCGAGGTCGATCATGACAAGACGCAAGGCTGGGGAATTTACGGCGGGCCTCGTATCTATTTTCGTTGAAAGGAATGTTTAAAATCCTACATGAGGGGGTCGAAAGTTAAGCCGATTAATATTTCAAGATCATCTTTGTTCAAAGGTTTTGGCAAATAGCCAAGGAGGGGGAGATTTCGTTGCGCGGCTTGTGTCGTCAGGTTGACCAGTTCTGGCGTAGGTAAGCCGCTCAACAGGATGGCACTGCTGATGAAGCGTCGGCGGCTGGCGATTTCCACCAGTTCAAGCCCAGGCAGGTCTGGCAGGCATTGGTCGCATAACATCAGGTCGAAAGGGTGTTCGGACTGGCTCATCGCGCGTATGGCCTGCTCGGCATTTTCCACCGCGGTCAGTTGGTCGAAGCCGAAACTTCTGAGCAGGCATTGGGTGGCCAGGAGTTGAAAGGGGTGATCCTCCACCAAAAGAATACGGAGAGAATAGCTGGGCATAAAGAGCACACAGTAAGGCAAGCGTCGATGGGGGCAGTAGGAATGACTCGGCTGGTCCGTTGGGAGCGCGCGTGATTATTCTTCGAGTGTCTGTACGAATTCGATCAGGCCGCTCTGTTCCCGTCGTAGGGCAATTCGCTTCAGGGAACAGGTTGCCTGATGAAGTCGTTATTGGGGGCCGGAGCGCCCGGTCATTTCTCGTGCCATTTCGGTGGCGTAGCTGTCGGTCATACCGGCGATGAAGTCGATCATCCGCAGGAACGAGGCGTGCAGTGACCAGGCGGGGTCTGGCGCGCTATTGCCTAGCAGGTCGAGAATGCGCCGGTTCTTGAACGACGGGGTGCGCCCGCCATGTTGTTCAAGGGCCGCGCCGCAGAAGGCGTTCAGCAGGATTTCCAGGGTGGTGTAGGCCCCGATTTCATGCAACGTCTTGCGCTTGTCCTGGAAGATTTTCTTGCGCGCCATGTCCTTGGCATCCAGCACGCAGCGCTTTGCCGGGCCGTGCATGTGCTCCACCAGATCCCCCGGCAGCGTGCCGGCCAACAGGGCGTCCTGTTGTTCGACGAACGCCTGCGCCGCTGCGTTGGTCAGGTGCTCGATGGCTTTGCCGCGCAGGATCGCCAGCTTGCGGCGGCGCGAGTCCATTGGCCCCAGTTGGCGATAGGTTTGTGGCAGATCATCGCCGACCAGGTCCAGCAGCAATGACTCGACTTCGGCGTACTCCAGCAACTCCATTTCCAGGCCGTCTTCCAGGTCGATCAACGCATAGCAGATGTCGTCGGCGGCCTCCATCAGATACACGAGCGGGTGACGCGCCCAACGTTGTTCCTCCAACTGAGGCAACCCCAGCTTGTGGGCGATTTGCTCAAGAATCGGCAGCTCGCTCTGGTAACAGCCAAACTTGTGTTTCTTGTAGCCCAGCGAGTCGGCGTGGCGGGCGGTCCAGGGGTATTTAAGGTAAGTGCCCAAGGTGGCGTAGGTCAGCCGCGTACCGCCGTCGAACTGATGGTATTCAAGTTGGGTGAGCACCCGAAAACCCTGGGCATTGCCTTCGAAGTTAAGGAAGTCATTGCGTTCGGCGCTGCTCATGTCATCCAGCCAGCCGCGCCCGGCGGCCTGTTGGAACCAGTGGCGAATGGCGTCTTCGCCAGAGTGCCCGAACGGTGGGTTGCCGATGTCATGGGCCAGGCAGGCCGATTGCACCACCATGCCCAGGTCGCTCGGGTCGCACCAGTCGGGCAGGGCGCCGCGCAGGGTTTCGCCTACGCGCATGCCCAGGGAGCGCCCCACGCAGCTGACTTCCAGCGAGTGGGTCAAGCGTGTGTGGATATGGTCGTTGCTCGTCACCGGGTGTACTTGGGTCTTGCGCCCCAGGCGCCGGAACGCGCCAGAGAAAATAATGCGGTCGTGATCTTTGTGAAAGGGACTGCGGCCCAGTTCTTCAGGGCTGTGCAGGGGTTTTCCAAGACGTTCGCGGGTCAACAGGGTGGGCCAATCCAAGGCAGAGGCTCTCCGTAGGGTGAATGACAGCGCCAGCTTCCCGGTTCGGCCTTTATGGGGCAAGCGAATCCAGCGGTCGGCCGCGTCAGTATCAATTAACAGGCAGCGCAAAAAACCGCAATGACCAGCAGTTGTCTGGTCGTTGCGGTCATTGGCTTTCGAAGGTCAGCTTTTGCGCGAAGCGCCTTGCATGGCCAACTTGATCAGTGGGATCAACCCGGCACCCAGCCGCACCAGGCGCGTGATGCTGCTGATACTGCCGCCCTTGGCGCCCTTGCCGGTAAAGAAGCCCATCAGCGTGACCGCCGCCACGCCCCACAACGGCGCGTGCTTGATGCCCAGGCTGTCCTGCCAGTTGTGGCGCATATTGCGCATTTTGTGCAGGGGGGCCATGAGTTGTTGGGACTCATGCCGGATTTCCTGGCGGTGCATTTCCATGCGCAGGCGGATCAAGGCTTTGCGCATTTTCCGGCGTGACGTATTTTGCGGGATCTCAGTCATGCTCATGGCAGCAGGCGCTCCCGGTCATTGGCCAGTTCTTCGAGCGTGGCATGGAAGGGCGTGGACTCATCGAATACCGCCGCCTTCAAGCGCACGCCGCAGAACGCAGCGGCCAGGCTATAGAACACGCAGAGGCAGATGATGCCGGTCAGGCGATAGCCCGTGTCCCACACCAGGATCATCACCAGCGTCGACAAGCCCACCAGCAACAGCAGGGCAAACACCAATGCCAGGCCGGCAAACAGCAACAGGCTGACGGTACGGGCCTTTTGCTCTTGTAATTCAATGCCGAACAACTCGACATGACTGTGCAGCAAGCCCAGCACAGCTGCGCCCAGGCGTCGGGAAGTTGAACCGCTTGCTGAGGAATGTGCGCTCGTGGATGAGCTGGATTCGCCGATAGACATGGTTAGCGCCTTGTAGCCAATAGACCGATCAAAAAACCTACGCCGGCAGCAATGCCGACTGACTGCCATGGGTTGGCTTGCACGTAGTCTTCAGTGGCAGTGATCGCCGCCTGGCCGCGCTCGCGCAATGAGTCTTCGGTCAGTTGCAGGGTCTGGCGGGCCTTGAGCAGGCTCTCGTGGATCTTGGTGCGCAGCTCGTCAGCCTGGTCACCGGCCAGCACGGCAGTGTCGTCCAGCAGCTTTTCGGTATCGCTGACCAGGGTTTGAAAATCCTCCATCAGTATCTCTTGAGCAGTCTTTGCTGTTTTACCGGCCATGGTTATCTCCGTGGGTAGCTGATCTGTACGTGTGGTTTCGAGTCGCGGCGTTCGCTGAAGGTTCACTGCAATTGTGTGGTACAGCTTTTGCTTTGCCTTGGTGCGCAGGCCCTGGAGCCTGCGCTGAATCCGGGCGGTCGAGGTGAAAACCTTGAAAAACCTTACCCTAAATCACTTAACTTCGCGGAAAAACCCTGTCGGCAACGGCCTGTTGTGTTGATCGCTGCGCTAAAGCGGTTCACGCCCTCTGAAGAAGGGCGAGGCCGGCGGTGCCAATTTAGTGCGCGAAACCCTGGCTTGAACCGCTTTGGTGCTTTTTGCCTTGATGCAGGCCTGCCAACCTCCATGGAAAACTTGCAAAGCGCGATGGACACCCTCGTCCACAGTTCCAACACCTTGTTCATTCTGATTGGCGCGGTCATGGTGCTGGCCATGCACGCCGGCTTTGCCTTCCTTGAAGTTGGCACGGTGCGCCAGAAGAACCAGGTTAACGCCTTGTCGAAAATCCTCAGTGATTTTGCGATTTCAACGCTGGCCTATTTCTTTATAGGCTATTGGATCTCCTACGGTGTGAGCTTCCTGCAACCGGCCGCCGTGATCAGCGCCGATCATGGCTACGGCCTGGTGAAGTTTTTCTTCCTGCTGACGTTTGCCGCGGCGATTCCGGCGATCATTTCCGGTGGGATTGCCGAGCGTGCCAAGTTTGCGCCGCAGCTGTGTGCCACCGCGTTGATCGTGGCGTTTATCTACCCGTTCTTCGAAGGTCTGGTGTGGAACGGCAACCTTGGCCTGCAAGCTTGGCTGCTCGCAACCTTTGGCGCCAGCTTCCACGACTTTGCCGGTTCCGTGGTGGTTCACGCCATGGGCGGCTGGCTGGCGCTGGCGGCGGTGTTGCTGCTGGGCCCGCGCAATGGGCGTTATCGTGAAGGGCGTCTGGTGGCGTTTGCGCCGTCGAGCATTCCTTTCCTGGCGCTGGGCTCGTGGATTTTGATCGTGGGCTGGTTCGGCTTTAACGTGATGAGCGCCCAAACCCTCAATGGCGTCAGTGGCCTGGTGGCCGTCAATTCGCTGATGGCCATGGTCGGTGGCACCGTGGCTGCTCTGGTAATTGGCCGTAACGATCCTGGGTTTCTGCACAACGGTCCTTTGGCCGGGTTGGTGGCAATCTGCGCCGGTTCCGACCTGATGCACCCGGTGGGCGCGCTGGTCACGGGCGTGGTGGCTGGTGGCTTGTTCGTATGGTGTTTTATCGCTGCCCAGTCGCGCTGGAAGATCGATGACGTGCTGGGCGTGTGGCCATTGCATGGCTTGTGCGGTGTGTGGGGCGGCATTGCCTGCGGTATTTTCGGGCAGGCCGCCCTCGGTGGGCTGGGCGGCGTGAGCCTGATCAGCCAGTTGATCGGCACCGGGTTGGGCGTGGCCGTGGCGTTTGGCGGCGGCTTGCTGGTGTACGGTGTGATCAAGCGTGTGCAAGGGCTGCGCTTGAGCCAGGAGCAGGAGTATTACGGCGCAGACCTGTCGATTCACAAAATCGGCGCGGTCAGTCAGGACTGATCGGCGCGTCTTCGTCAGTGTGTTCCGGTGGGTAGAAACCGTGCAGCAGGCGATAGTGGTTGCGCCGTACTTCGTTCACTCGCGCCTGCACCTGTTGGTCCGGCAGACCCAGCAGGATCAGGGCATGGGAGGCGAGCATCAGGCTCGACTCCAACAGCTCGGGCACCACTTCGCTGGCGCCCGCGGCCTTGAGCTCAGCCAACTGGCTGTCATCGCGGGTGCGCACCAAAATCGGCACGTCAGGGTTGATCTGCCGTGCCTCCTTGAGCACCACCAGCGCGACATCGCTGTTGTCCACCGCGATCACCACCAACCGCGACCGTTCCAGGCCGACGGCGCTGAGCAAAGCGCCACGGCGGCAGTCGCCGTAATGCACGCTGCTGTCCTCGGTGGCGGCTTCCTGCACCCGTTCGGGGTCATCATCCAGGGCGATAAACGCCTGTTGTTCGCGGCGCATAAAGCGCCCGATGGACTGGCCTACCCGGCCATACCCGCAAATCACCACGTGCCTATGCAGTTGGGCGTTGAGCGCGGTGATGTGTTCCAGTTGCACTTGCTGGTTGGGCTTGCGATGCAGGCGCAGGGCGATGGCCGGTGCCGCACGTAACAGCAGTGGTGTCAGCAGCATTGAGCAGAAGGTGGCAGCCAGTAGCAGGCCGTTGAACTCATCGGGAATCAACCGGCTCTGCTGCATTTGCGCCATCAGCGCAAAACAGAATTCGCCGCCCTGGGCCAGTGCCAGGCCGCTGCGCCAGGCCGTTTCGGTGTCGCTGTCACGCCACTTGACCAGCGCCGCGACGACCATGCCTTTGACCAGCATCAACGTGAGCGTCAGGCCGAGGATCAACAGGCTGTGGCTGACGAACAACTGCAGATCGATGAGCATGCCGATGCTGACAAAAAACAGCCCCAGCAGGATGTCGCGAAACGGGCGGATATCGGCTTCGATCTGGTGTCGGTAATGGCTCTCGCCCAGCAGCATGCCGGCCAGGAACGCGCCGAGGGCAGGGGACAGGCCCAGCAGGTGGGTGAGCCAGGCGGTGAGCAAGACAATCACCAGCGCCAGCAGCACAAACAGCTCCGCCGAATGAGACGCGGCGACTTCACGGAACAGGCGCGGCAGCAACCAGCGGCTGGCGAACAACAGGCCCACGAACAGCACCACGGTCTTAGCCAGCGTCAACGGCAGCGCCCAGTACCAGGCGTGGTCGCTGCTGCCGGCAAACACCGGCACCAGTGTCAGCAGCAACACCGCCACGACATCCTGGAACAGCAACACGCCTATCGCATTCTGGCCATGACTGCTGAAGATTTCCCCGAGGCTGGTCAATTCCTTGCTGACAATGGCCGTGGACGATAACGCCAGCCCTGCGCCCAGCAATAACGCGATGCCAGGCGCGAGGCCTAAGCTCATCAACAAAACGCCCAGCAATGCCCCGCACCCCAGCACCTGCAGGCTGCCCAGGCCAAATACCACGCTGCGCAGCGCCAACATTTTCGACAAGGAAAACTCAAGCCCCAGGGAAAACAGCAGGAACACCACGCCCATCTCGGCCAGGTCCGGCAGGTCTTCGTTGTCATTGACCCAGTCCAGCGCGGTGGGCCCCACTGCCAGGCCCACGCACAGGTAGCCCAGCACGGGAGGCAACTGCAGCCGGCGAAACAACGCAATCACCACCAGGGATGAAGCCAGAATAATCAGCAGGTTGGCGAACACAGGCATCTCCGTTGCAGGGTGAGCGGCAAAAAGCCGCGAGAATCGCTGAATCAGTTATAGGCCATGGTGATCTGGGTCAGGCTTTTTGCACCGTAGGAGCGAGCAAGCTCGCTCCTACAAGGGGCTTGTTGGGCTTAGAATGGAGATTCGTTTTGTGACCGAGTCCTTTCATCATGCTTCCTGAATGCCAGCTGTTCGGCACCCTGGGTTGCCATTTGTGTGAGATCGCCGAAGCCGAAGTCATGCCGCTCGTCGAACACGGGCTGTTGGTGGAGTTGGTGGATATCACCGATCCGCAGGACCTGACAGACGTCTACGGCCTGCGGATTCCGGTGCTTCGCCGCACGGACACCGGGGCGGAACTGGACTGGCCGTTCGACACCGAGCAGGTGGTTGCCTTCCTGCGCTGAGCTTTATGCGATGGCGGCTTTTCAAATATTCAGTTACTGTATATTCGTACAGCGATTGAATAGAGGGAACGCCCGTGGTGAATGTTGAACAACTTAAAAGCAGCGTCAATCGCATGTCCGCCGATGTGGTGCGTGACGCGGTGAACGAACTGCGCCTCGATGGCTTGGTCACGGAAGGCAAGACGCCGTTTAACAAAGTGCATTTCAACACCTGCTTCGCGGAAATCGAGGCGCTGTTCCAGCGCGCCGGTTATCACAAGCAGCTGGATGTGGTGGGTTATCAGGGCTTGCTCTACGCGCTGTATGACCCAGGCCGTTGGGAAGCGGTGGACGTGCTGCGCTGGCTCAAGGAATTCACCGAGGCGGCGAGCGCCTCGCCGGTGCTGCGGGCTCAACTGGCCAAGGCCTGAGATAGGCCCTAGGCAATCGCGCGCCATGGGCGATAATGCCCGCCTGTTTTCCAGGCTTTGAGCGTCGGCATGTCCACTTTGGTTTTTTCCCCCTCCCAGCACCAAGCCAGCACCCTGTACTTGCCGCCGGGCTCCTGGGTGACAGTGCTCGATTGCCTGTGCGCACACTTCCCGGCCATTGGCCGCGAACAGTGGCTGGACCGCATTGCCCGCGGCCGGGTGCTGGATGTCAATGGCAACCCGATCAGCCTGGGCCTGGGCTACAAGGAAGGCCTGTGCATCTATTACTTTCGCGAAGTGCTCAACGAGAAAGTGATTCCGGTGCAGGAAAACATCCTGTACGCCGATGAACACCTGGTGGTGGCGGACAAACCGCATTTCCTGCCAGTGACACCCGCTGGCGAGTACGTCGAGCACACCTTGTTGCGACGCTTGATCCGGCGCCTGGACAATCCCGCCCTAGTGCCTCTGCACCGCATCGACCGGCATACGGCGGGGTTGGTGCTGTTCTCCGCCAACCCGCACAGCCGTTCGGCCTATCAGCAATTGTTTCCCACACGGCGTATCGACAAATTCTACGAAGCCATCGCACCGGCCTTGCCGCACCTCAGCTTCCCGTTGGTGCACAAAAGCCGTTTGGTGGATGGCGAGCCTTTCTTTCGCATGCAGGAAGGGCCGGGGGCCAGCAACACCGAGACGGCGGTAGAGGTGCGCGAGAAAAACGCTGATCTATGGCGCTACGGCCTGTTCCCGGTGACCGGTAAGAAGCACCAGCTGCGCGTGCATATGACGGCACTGGGGGCAAGCATCTGTAATGACCCGTTTTACCCCGAAGTAATCAAGGATGCCGAGGACGATTACGCCAAGCCACTTAAGCTGCTGGCCCAGGGCGTGCGCTTTATCGACCCGGTGAGCGGTGAACAACGCAGCTTCCGCAGCCAGATCACCCTGGACTGGTAAACCCCAGGAACAACAAGGCCCGCGCTAGGCGGGCCTTGTGTGCAAGCGCTGAAGCTTACAGGTCTTTAACGGTGCGAACCTGATCTTTGTTGATACGGGTGTGCTTGCCGTCCAGTTGTTCGAATTCGTAGAAGCCCGAATCTTCATCGTATTTCGGGGTGTCGACGGCCTGGATTTCGCGACCGTCATTCAGGGTGATCACTGTTGGCGAGGCGCAACCGGCGAGGGTGGCGAGGCCCAGTGCAAGCATGAGAGCGGCGATGGTCCGTTGAGTCATGAGTTTGTCTCCGAGAGAATACTTTTAAATTGCTGACCTTGTGACGTACGGGACGCCGGCAAAGTTCCTTGTGCAGGGTTCATTCTGACATGCCAGCCCCGGGGTGCAACAGCTCGGGCGTATTAAGATTGGCCAGGCGTGGGTCATCGGCCGGGCATTCCACGGCCACCGCGCCCAGTTGCAGCCAGAGCTTGCGCGGGCTGCGCTCACCCGCTTGCCATGCCTCTTCCACCTGGTTTTTCAGGCTTGTGGGAATGATGCACAGCAAGGGTTCCCAGCATTCACCCTGGCGCACCATCACCGGTATCTGCGGGTTGCGTCGTGCGGTCGCACGCAGGTCGGCCAGCAGTCGCGCATCGACCTGCGGCACATCGCAAGGCAATATCAGCAGATGCGCATGGCGTGCGGCGAAGAGTCCCGCACGGATACCGGCCAGCGGGCCGGGGAAGTCTGGGTTGTCGTCACTCACCTGCTGGTCGGCATAGGGCGCGTAGCGTTCATGGTTGCGGTTGCACGAGATGATCAGGTCATCGGTGAGCGGCCGGGCCAACTGGTGCAGGTGGGCGATCAAGGGCTGGCCTTGCCATGCCAGCAGCCCTTTGTCCTGGCCGCCCATGCGTTGGCCGCGACCACCGGCGAGCAATAGGATCGAACACGGCAGTGAGGAAAATTCAAACGTCATGGTGGTTGCGCTGCGGCAGGGAAACAGGGGCCTGTGATATAACACCGGGCTGTTCCTTCGACAACCGGACCGTGCCATGAAAGCCAAGGCCGATGCGCCCTTTGTACCCCTGAATATTGCTGTATTGACCGTCAGCGACACCCGCACCCTGGAGACTGACACCTCCGGCCAGGTCTTCGTCGACCGCCTCACCGCCGCCGGCCACCGCCTGGCCGAGCGCGTGCTGCTCAAGGACGACCTCTACAAGATTCGCGCCCAGGTGGCCCACTGGATCGCTGAAGACGTGGTGCAGGTGGTGCTGATTACCGGCGGCACCGGCTTCACCGGTCGCGACAGTACCCCTGAAGCAGTGAGCTGCCTGCTCGACAAGCAGGTCGATGGTTTTGGCGAGCTGTTCCGCCAGATATCCGTGGCCGATATCGGCACCTCCACCGTACAATCGCGCGCCTTGGCGGGGTTGGCCAACGGCACCCTGGTGTGCTGCCTGCCAGGCTCCACCAATGCCGTGCGCACCGGTTGGGACGGCATCCTCGCCGAGCAGTTGGATAACCGTCACCGCCCGTGCAATTTCGTCCCGCATCTGAAGCAGGCAGAACCTTGTGAATCCCGTGGATAAGCCCGGCAAGACCGGCGCCCTGATGCCGGTGGAGGCAGCCCTGCAACGTTTGCTCGACATGGCCGCCGCCGCGCCGATCCGCGAGGAGGAAGTACTGTCCCTGGCTGAGTGTGATGGCCGGGTATTGGCCCAGGATCTGATCTCCACACTCGACCTGCCACCGTGGCCCAACAGTGCCATGGACGGCTACGCCGTGCGCCTGGCGGACTGGACCGGCGAACCCTTGGTGGTGAGCCAGCGGATTTTCGCCGGCACTGCCCCTGAACCCTTGGCGGCCGGCACCTGCGCACGCATCTTTACCGGCGCGCCGGTGCCCCAAGGCGCTGACTGCGTGCAAATGCAGGAAAACGCCGTGGTGCATGCCGACCAGCGCGTGAGTTTCACCGAGCCATTGCAGATGGGCGACAACATCCGGCCTCAGGGCCAAGAGACCACGGTCGGCGAGACCGTACTCAGTGCCGGTACCCGCCTGGGCCCTATCGAACTCGGTTTGGCCGCGTCTCTTGGACGTGATCGACTCGAGGTGGTGCGGCGCGTGCGCGTGGCCGTGTTGTCGACCGGCGATGAACTGATCGAGCCAGGGTTGCCGCTCGGCCCTGGGCAGATCTACAACAGCAACCGCCGCGTGCTGTGCAGTTGGCTTGGGCGCATGGGCTGCGAAGTGATTGATGCCGGGATTCTACCGGATGATCTGGAACAGACCCGCGCGCGTCTGGCGGGGCTGGGCAACGTTGACCTGATCCTCTCGACCGGCGGTGTGTCGGTGGGCGAAGCGGACTTCCTTGGCATTGCCTTGCGGGAAGAGGGTGAGCTGGCGCTGTGGAAACTGGCGATCAAACCGGGCAAGCCGCTGACCTTCGGGCATTTTCGTGGCGTGCCGGTGATCGGCCTGCCGGGAAACCCGGCCTCGACCCTGGTGACTTTTGCGCTGCTGGCGCGCCCGTATCTGCTGCGCCGTCAAGGTGTGCTGCAGGTGCAGCCGCTGCGCTTCGAAGTGTCGGCAGGGTTCGTCTGGCCCAAGCCCGGCAACCGCCGCGAGTACCTGCGCGGGCGGATCGAACAGGGCAAGGCGATCATCTACCGCAACCAAAGCTCCGGGGTGCTGCGCAGTGCGGCGTGGGCTGAAGGCTTTGTGGAGGTAGTGGAAGGCACCACGCTGGCCATCGGCGACCGGGTCAACTTCATTCCTTTGAGCGAAGTCCTGAACTGAACACAGATCAAAAATGTGGGAGCAGGCAAGCCAGCTCCCACAGTTGGATGTGTGGGGAGCTCATGAGCAATCAGTAATCGTCACCCTGCTCAGTGACATCCCGCTCTACTGGCCCTGCTTCCGGGTCGTAGCCGGCCGGGAACTTGCCCTTCAACGTCCAGGCAAACGCAATGATCTCGGCAATCGTGCGGTACAACTCTTCCGGAATGCTGTCCCCCAGTTCCATGCGCGCCAGCAGCTTCACCAACTCGGCGTTTTCATAGATCGGTACTTCATTCTCCCGTGCCAATTTGAGGATGGCTTCGGCCAGGGCGTCGTCGCCTTTGGCCGTCAGGGTGGGGGCCTGTTGGCCGTCGTACTTGAGGGCGATGGCCTGGCGGGGTGGGGCGGCGTTTTTCATGCGGTTTCATCCACCCAGCGTTGCTCCAGTCCGGTTTTTGGCCCACGGGGCGGGGTGCCCAGATGGCAATCCAGGTCGCCGACGTTAAGCCCGGATGACACCAGGCGCTCGCGCAGGCTGCCCAAATGGCTTTCGATCAGGCTGGCGGTGAATGGGCGGCTGGCCCACAGCTGGCTGGACAGTTTGCCTTGAGACAACTGCGCCTGAACCTGCAGTGGCCCCAGCGGCTCCATGTCGAAGGCCAGTTCTACGCGCCAGAGCATCTGTTTCGGGTCTTTTTTATCCTTGCGCTCGGGCTGGTCCTTGTCTGGCGCGGGCTCCTCGCGTTGGAACTTGACCTGCAACGGCACAATGTCTTGCAGGGTGCGCATGGGGATCTCCAACTGCCAGGTCGTTTGCAGGCGGCCATCGGCGGTGATGCCGGTCTGTTCCAGGCTCGACAGTTGATGGCTCTGCAAGCGCGAGATCGCCCCGGCGGCCAGGCGTAGCAGGCTTTCCAAGTCGCCTTCACCTTCCAGTTTTGCCATGAGCCGCTCGGGCAGCGGGAAGCCGGCGGGTATCTGCCGGGCGCCGACCTGGCCGAGGGTGTTCAACGGGCTGCGCACGAAGTGCGGCAACACCTGGGCCAGGGTATTGGCGGCGAGGATCGCATTCAGGTTGGTACTGGCAGGCAAGGCGGGCAAAAGGTCTGCGACCAGGCGTAACAGCGCGCCTTTCATGTCCAGCGGTGGGATTTGCGGGTTCTGCCCGGCAAGCAATTTGGCTTCCAGAAAGGCGCCGCTGTTCTGCACCACCTGGGCCAGTATCTTGGGATTGCTGACCTGTGCCAGATCGGGCAACGCCGCCAGCAAGCGCTCGGCGGCGGCCCGCAGCTCGGCCGATGTGCTGTCGCCACGGGGCAGGTTTTGCAAGGCGGTGAACACCGCATCCAGCGAGCCTTGGCGACTTTGCTGAGTGGCAAGTTGCTGCGTCACGGCCAGTTGGTCCTTCAGGCCGCTTAGCGGTACGAAGTTCAGGGTCTGCGCGTTCTGCACCACGGCGCTGAGCAAGCTGCCCACCCTCAGCGGTTGAGGGCTTTCCAGGGTGAGGGTGGCACCGGCCAGGGCGTTATTGAGCACACTCACCAGCGAGCGATAGATCGCCGGTTGCGCCGTGCCCTGGGGCAGCATCTGCGTGGTCAGCACCTTGGCCTGCAATAACGTACCCACCGGTATTTGGTTAGTGTCGAGGCGGGTGAGGGCGGCCACGTTGGCACTCATGGCTTGCTGCAAGGTAATGGCCAGGTTGCCCGCAGGCGTCTGGCTCACCGCCACATTGCTGCCCAGGGGCAAGGGCTGGGCGCTGCTGGCTTGCACCAGCGTCTGGCGACCGCCGGCGAGGGTCAGTTTGAGCAATAACTGAAAGGCCTCGCCGCCTTGTTTAAGCGCGATGACCTCGGCGTTCACGGTTTTCCCCGGGTCGATCAACCCGGCCTGCGGCTCCAGCAGTTTGAGCAACGCGCCGGCCCCAGGCAGCGGAGTGGGCCCGGGTGCGGAGGTTGGCGGCAGTGGAGGAAGGTTGATCTCGCCGGTCATCGTGCGCATCGTCTCTGGGGAAATTGCCCTCTTTAGAGTAGGACATCGCATGTATAATGCCGTCCGTCTGCAAAGAGAGCGGTAAAAACCTCACAACTATTTGATCCAGCTCTCTAAAATCGGTCGCCAAAGTCGTTATTGTGCATCTCACTATAACGGCCGCTGCACCGCCGACTTGAACCGTAAAGGCCCGCGATCTCTTGACCAGCCCTCTTCTTGAAGCCGTAGCGCTTGCCTGTGAACGCGACCTGCGCCTGCTGTTCGAGCAACTCGACCTGCGGCTTTCGGGGGGCGACATGGTGCAAATCAGTGGCCCCAATGGCAGCGGCAAGACCAGCCTGCTGCGCCTGCTGGCCGGGCTGATGCAGCCGACGGCCGGCGTGGTGCGGCTCAACGGCAAACCGTTGCACGAGCAGCGTAGCGAGCTTGCGCGCAACCTGGTCTGGATCGGCCACGCCGCTGGCATCAAGGACGTACTCACCGCTGAAGAAAACCTCAGTTGGCTCAGCGCCCTGCATCATCCTGCTTCCCGTGACGCCATCTGGCAGGCCCTGGCCGCGGTGGGCCTCAAGGGCTTTGAGGACGTCCCCTGCCACACCCTGTCCGCCGGCCAGCAGCGCCGCGTGGCCCTGGCCCGCTTGTACTTGCCCGGCCCGCCGTTGTGGATTCTCGACGAACCTTTCACGGCCCTCGACAAACAAGGCGTGGCTCAACTCGAAGCACATCTGGCCCAGCACTGCGAGCAAGGTGGCCTGGTGGTGCTCACCACCCACCACACCTTGGCGCGTATGCCCGCTGGCTACCGTGAGCTGGACCTTGGGCGGTGGTCGCTATGAGTGTGTTCGCCCTGTTGGTCGCCCGCGAAGCCCGGCTGTTGTGCCGTCGCCCCGCCGAACTGGCCAACCCGCTGGTGTTCTTTGCCATCGTGATCGCGCTGTTCCCGCTGGCGGTTGGCCCGGAGACTAAACTGTTGCAAACCTTGTCCCCAGGACTGGTGTGGGTCGCCGCACTTTTATCGGTTCTGCTCTCGCTGGACGGGCTGTTTCGCAGTGATTTCGAAGACGGTTCCCTGGAACAGTGGGTCCTTTCGTCGCACCCTTTGCCACTTCTGGTACTGGCCAAGGTGCTGGCACACTGGGTTTTTTCCGGCTTGGCGCTAGTCTTGCTCTCGCCACTGCTTGCCATGATGCTCGGGTTGCCCGTTGAATGCCTACCGGTGTTGCTCCTGTCCTTGTTACTCGGCACGCCGGTGCTCAGCCTGTTGGGGGCGGTGGGCGCAGCGTTGACCGTCGGCTTGAAACGGGGCGGCCTGTTGCTGGCCCTGTTGATTCTGCCTTTGTATATCCCGGTGTTGATCCTGGGCAGCGGCGCTTTGCAAGCCGCGCTTATGGGGATGCCGGCGACCGGTTACCTTTTGTGGCTGGGTAGCCTGACCGCCCTGGCGGTAACCCTGACACCCTTTGCTATAGCCGCCGGCCTGAAAATCAGCGTCGGTGAATAATGAGGTCTGACCCGGCGTCAATAACGCTGAGTCAGTAAAGACCCTGAGCTTTTCGCCACGACGAAAAGCACCGTGATGGAAACAGCAATGAACTGGACCTGGTTTCACAAGCTCGGCTCGCCCAAATGGTTTTATGGCATCAGCGGCAAGCTGCTGCCGTGGTTGAGTATCGCCGCCATCCTGCTGATCGGCATCGGCCTGGTCTGGGGCCTGGCCTTTGCGCCGCCGGACTATCAGCAAGGCAACAGCTTTCGCATCATCTATATCCACGTGCCTGCCGCGATGCTGGCCCAGTCCTGCTACGTGATGCTGGCGGTGTGCGGCATCGTCGGCCTGGTATGGAAGATGAAGCTGGCCGATGTAGCCCTGCAATGCGCCGCGCCCATCGGTGCGTGGATGACCGCCGTGGCGCTGGTGACCGGTGCGATCTGGGGCAAGCCGACCTGGGGCTCATGGTGGGTGTGGGATGCGCGCCTGACCTCGATGCTGATCCTGCTGTTCCTGTATTTCGGCCTGATTGCCCTGGGCAACGCCATCAGCAACCGTGACAGCGCCGCCAAGGCCTGCGCGGTGCTGGCGATTGTCGGCGTGATCAACATCCCGATCATCAAGTACTCGGTGGAGTGGTGGAACACCCTGCACCAGGGCGCCACCTTCACCCTCACCGAAAAACCGGCGATGCCCGTGGAAATGTGGGCGCCGTTGCTGCTGATGGTGCTGGGTTTCTACTGTTTCTTCGGCGCCGTACTGCTGCTGCGCATGCGCCTTGAAGTGCTCAAGCGTGAAGCCCGTACCAGTTGGGTAAAGGCCGAAGTGCAAAGCTGCCTGGGAGCACGTGGATGAGTTTTGCTTCTTTCAGTGATTTTCTCGCCATGGGCCACCACGGCCTGTATGTCTGGACGGCCTATGGCATCTGCCTGGCGGTGCTGGCCCTCAACGTCGCCGCGCCGATCCTGGCCCGCAAGCGTTACCTGCAACAAGAGGCGCGACGTCTGCGCCGGGAGACCGAAAAGTGAATCCGCTGCGTAGAAAGCGTCTGTTGATCATCCTTGCCATCCTGGCCGGCGTCGGCATTGCCGTGACCCTGGCCCTGAGCGCCCTGCAGCAGAACATCAACCTGTTCTACACGCCCACCCAGATCGCCAATGGCGAGGCACCGGTCGATACGCGCATCCGCGCTGGCGGCATGGTGGAGCAGGGCTCGTTGAAGCGTTCCGGCGATTCGTTGGACGTGACCTTCGTGGTCACCGATTTCAACAAGGCCGTGACCATCACCTATCGGGGCATCCTCCCGGACCTGTTCCGTGAAGGCCAGGGCATTGTCGCCCTGGGCAAGCTCAACGCCGACGGCGTGGTGGTGGCTGACGAAGTGCTGGCCAAGCACGATGAAAAATACATGCCGCCCGAGGTCACCAAAGCCTTGAAAGACAGCGGCCAAACCGCGCCCGCCACCCCAGTCAAGGAGGGCTGAGCCATGACGTCCGCACTGTTTATTCCGGAGCTGGGCCAGTTGGCGATGATCCTCGCGCTGTGCTTTGCCGTGGTCCAGGCCGTGGTGCCCTTGCTCGGTGCCTGGCGCGGCGACCGCCTGTGGATGAGCCTGGCGCAGCCTGCCGCCTGGGGCCAGTTTGCCTTCTTGCTGTTCGCCTTTGGTTGCCTGACCTACGCCTTCATGACCGACGATTTTTCCGTCGCCTACGTCGCCAACAATTCCAACAGCGCTTTGCCCTGGTACTACAAGTTCAGCGCCGTGTGGGGCGCCCACGAAGGTTCATTGCTGTTGTGGGCCTTGATCCTCGGCGGCTGGACCTTCGCTGTATCGGTGTTCTCGCGCCAATTGCCGCAAGTGATGCTGGCGCGGGTGCTGGCGGTGATGGGCATGATCAGCATCGGCTTCCTGCTGTTTTTGATCATGACCTCCAACCCGTTCACCCGCATCCTGCCGCAGATCCCGGTGGACGGTCACGACCTCAACCCGTTGCTGCAGGATATCGGCCTGATCGTGCACCCGCCGATGCTCTACATGGGCTATGTGGGCTTTTCTGTGGCCTTCGCGTTCGCCATCGCCGCCTTGCTGGGCGGGCGTCTCGACGCCGCCTGGGCGCGCTGGTCACGGCCATGGACCATCGTCGCCTGGGCCTTCCTCGGTATCGGTATCACCCTGGGCTCGTGGTGGGCCTATTACGAACTTGGCTGGGGCGGCTGGTGGTTCTGGGACCCGGTGGAAAACGCCTCCTTCATGCCGTGGCTGGTGGGTACCGCGCTGATTCACTCCCTGGCCGTCACCGAAAAGCGTGGCGTGTTCAAGAGCTGGACGGTACTGCTCGCCATCGCGGCGTTTTCCCTCAGCCTGCTCGGCACTTTCCTG
Organism: Pseudomonas sp. CFSAN084952; assembly: GCF_009648855.1. NCBI lineage: Bacteria > Pseudomonadati > Pseudomonadota > Gammaproteobacteria > Pseudomonadales > Pseudomonadaceae > Pseudomonas > Pseudomonas sp. CFSAN084952. The sequence goes on from NZ_CP045767.1 coordinate 1,112,507, forward strand.
GTGCGCTCGGGCGTGCTGACCTCGGTGCATGCGTTTGCCTCAGACCCTGAGCGCGGCGTGTTCATCCTGATCTTCCTGCTGTTTGTGGTCGGCGGTTCCCTGACCCTGTTCGCCCTGCGTGCTCCGGTGGTCAAGAGCCACGTCGGTTTCAACCTGTGGTCGCGGGAGACCCTGTTGCTGGGCAATAACCTGGTACTGGTGGTGGCTGCATCGATGATCCTGCTCGGCACCCTCTACCCGCTGGTACTGGATGCCTTGAGCGGCGCCAAGCTGTCCGTGGGGCCGCCGTACTTCAATGCGTTGTTCATCCCGTTGATGGGCCTGTTGATGGTGGTGATGGCGGTCGGCGTGCTGGTGCGCTGGAAAGACACCCCGGTGAAATGGCTGGCGGGCATGCTGATGCCGGTGCTGCTCGGCAGCGTGGCCCTGGCGGTGATCGCCGGGTTTGCCTACGGCGACTTCAATTGGGCGGTACTCGCCACCTTCCTGCTGGCGGCCTGGGTGTTGCTGGCGGGGGCGCGGGACATCGTCGACAAGACGCGCCACAAAGGCCTGATCAAAGGCCTGCCCACTCTGACCCGCAGCTATTGGGGCATGCAGATCGCCCACATTGGTATTGCGGTGTGCGCCCTTGGGGTGGTGCTGTCCAGCCAGAACAGCGCCGAGCGCGACCTGCGCCTGGCGCCGGGCGAGTCCATGGACCTGGCCGGTTACCACTTCATCTTCGAAGGTGCCAAGCACTTTGAAGGGCCGAACTTCACCTCCGACAAAGGCACGGTGCGCGTGGTGCGCAATGGCAAGGAAATCGCCGTGCTGCACCCGGAGAAACGCCTGTACACCGTGCAAAGTTCGATGATGACCGAGGCTGGCATTGACGCAGGTTTCACCCGTGACCTGTATGTGGCCCTCGGTGAACCTCTGGGCGATGGCGCCTGGGCCGTGCGCGTGCATGTCAAACCGTTCGTGCGCTGGATCTGGTTCGGCGGGTTGCTCACCGGGTTCGGCGGGTTGCTCGCAGCGCTGGACCGGCGCTATCGGGTCAAGGTCAAGAGCCGGGTGCGTGAAGCGCTTGGCCTTTCGGGAGCTGCGGTATGAAGCGTTGGTTGATGGTTGTGCCGCTGGCGATGTTCCTGCTGGTGGCGGTGTTCCTGTATCGCGGGTTGTACCTGGACCCGGCCGAGCTGCCTTCGGCGATGATCGGCAAGCCGTTCCCCGCCTTCAACCTGCCAACGGTGCAGGGTGACAAGACCCTGACCCAGGCAGATTTGCAGGGCAAGCCGGCGCTGGTCAACGTGTGGGCCACCTGGTGCATCTCTTGCCGCGTCGAACACCCGGTGCTGAACAAGCTGGCCGAGAAGGGCGTGGTGATCTACGGCATCAACTACAAGGACGACAATGCGGCGGCCGTGAAGTGGTTGGCGGAATTTCATAACCCGTACCAGCTGGATATCCGCGACGAAGACGGCAACCTGGGGTTGAACCTGGGCGTGTACGGCGCGCCGGAAACCTTCTTCATCGATGCCAAGGGTGTGATTCGTGACAAGTTCGTCGGCGTGATCGACGAAACGGTGTGGCGCGAGCAACTGGCCGCCAAGTACCAGGCCCTGGTCGATGAGGCCAAGCCATGAAGCGTTGGTTGACCGCTGCCGTTTTAACCCTGGGCCTGGCCGGCGTGGCCCACGCCGCCATCGACACCTACGAATTCGCCAACGACGCCGAGCGCGAGCGTTTCCGCGACCTGACCAAGGAACTGCGCTGCCCCAAATGCCAGAACCAGGACATCGCCGACTCCAACGCCCCGATCGCCACCGACCTGCGCAGAGAGATTTTCCGCATGCTGGGGGAGGGCAAGGACGACCAGCAGATCATCGACTTCATGGTCGACCGCTACGGTGATTTCGTACGCTACAAACCGGCACTCACCGGCAAGACCGCGCTGCTGTGGTTTGGCCCGGCCGGGCTGCTGCTGGCCGGCGTGGTGGTGATGGCCGTGATCGTGCGTCGGCGCCGTGTCGCACCGATTGATGGCGCCGATGCGCTGTCCCCTGAAGAGCGTAAACGCCTCGACCAATTGCTGGACACCAAGACTGATGATTGATTTCTGGCTCGCAGCCGGTTTGCTGCTACTGATTGCCCTGAGTTTCCTGTTGATCCCTGTGTTGCGTGGCCGTCGTGCCCAGCGTGAAGAGGATCGCACCGCGTTGAACGTGGCGCTGTACCAGGAACGCGTCGCCGAGCTGCAAGCGCAGCAGGACGAAGGTGTGTTGAATACCGCGCAACTCGACACCGGCCGCGCCGAAGCGGCCCGCGAGTTGCTGGCCGACACCGAAGGTGTGGAAAAGCCCCGCGAATCGCGGTTAGGCAAACCGCTGCCGTTTTTGGCGGCGTTTCTGGTGCCTGTGCTGGGCGTGGCGCTGTACCTGCATTATGGGGCGAGCGACAAGGTTGAACTGACCCGTGAGTTTTCCCAACCGCCGGTGTCCATGGCCGACATGACCCGCCGCCTGGAACGCGCCGCCGCCGCGCAACCGGATTCGGCAGAAGGTTTGTACTTCCTTGGGCGCGCCTATATGGCCCAGGACCGTGCCGCCGATGCCGCCAAAGTCTTTGAACGTACGGTTGCGTTGGCCGGGCGCCAACCGGAACTGCTCGGCCAATGGGCCCAGGCGCAGTACTTTGCCGACAACAAACAATGGTCGCCTCAGGTTCAGGCGCTGACCGACGAAGCCTTGAAGCTCGACCCCAAGGAAGTCACCAGCCTTGGCCTGTTGGGTATCGCTGCCTTTGAGGGCCAGCGTTATCAGGAAGCCATCGACTACTGGAACCGCCTGCTCGCGCAACTGCCGCCAGAGGACAATTCCCGTGTCGCCTTGCAAGGCGGAATTGACCGCGCAGCAGAGAAGCTCAAGGAGAGCGGTGGCAGCCTGGCTCAGGCGCCCAAGGCGCTGCTGACCGTGCGGGTGGACGTATCTGCCGAGGTGAAAGCCAAGGCCCTGCCAGGCGACAGCGTGTTCATCTTCGCCCGCGCCGTAAACGGCCCCCCGGCGCCCTTGGCGGCCAAGCGTGTAACCGTCGACGCATTGCCGGTCACCGTCGAACTGGGCGATGCCGACGCGATGATGCCGCAGTTGAAACTGTCCAACTTCCCCGAAGTCCAACTGGTTGCGCGCATATCCCGGGCCGGCCAACCGACCGCTGGCGAATGGATCGGCCGCAGCCAACCGTTGGCCAGCAGCACCACTGCGCTGCAGCAATTGACCATCGACACTCCGGACCAGTAATTCTGAGGACACACCCATGACCGCATTTGCACGCATCACCCTGCTCAGCCTGGTACTGGGCCTGAGCGCCTGTGCGGTCCACCGCCCACCTGCGGCGCCGACCGGCCCGACTATTCCACCGTCTGGCCCCTCGACCCAGCCGAGCACCAAACCATCTGGCCCGGTGACGCCGCCGCCCAAGCCTCTGCCAAGCAAATCGCCGACCTTCGCCCCACCGCCGGGCGCCGCCAGCCACTGGGACGGCAAGATGCAGGTGTACGTGCTGGATGACCAGCCTGACACCTTCTACCGCCAGCGCACCTACTACCGCTGGAGCAACGGCTGGAGCCGGTCCATCAGCCCCAACGGGCCATGGGAAGAAACCAACGTGCAGGGCGTGCCGCCGGGGCTGAGCAAGCAGTACGCGCAATGACAAAAGGCGACCGTGTTCAGGTCGCCTTTTTTATTTCCGATTTGAAATGCTCTCCACTGTGGGAGCGGGCTTGCCTGCGATGACCATAGGTATCTACACAACTTTGTAGATTGTAGCCGCCGTTGCTCGGAACCCTAAGTGGCTGTTACCTCAATAACGGATATGTACTCGGTCTGGATCCAACATATTGGTCGGCTGCCAAGCCGCCTTCGCAGGCAAGCCAGCTCCCACATTTGGATCGCAGCGCTTCAGTTGGCCCAGCGTCGGCTGTCAAGCCGTCACGGGAGCAAGCTCCCTCGCATCGCCCTATAGTTGGGCGGCAGCTTGCCTGACAGCCGACACCTGACCAATTGTGGGAGCTGGCTTGCCTGCGATGAAGGCCTGCCAGCCGATACCTATCTACCTGACGCCCCGCAATCCAAGTGTGGGGGCGGGCTTGCTCGCGAAGGCGGCCTGACAGTCGATCGGGATGTTGGATCTAACCCGGCGTCCTGTCGGGTTACCCCCGCACTCAAGATGTACTTGGTTCGTCCGCCCGCACCCACTTCACACCGGCGCAGTCTCCTGGCCTTTCAATGTGCGCCTGGCGATGACAATGGCCAGCACCGCCAAGCTGAAGGTGGCCCAGGCCATCAGTTGAGTCCCTCCTACAAATGCCTGTATAGCGTTGCCCATGACTTCACTGGCCTGGTCGTGCGCCAGGGTGGCCGAGATTGCGTGCGCGCCTGCCAAGGTTTCGCTTGCCAGTTGCATTTGCATAGGGCTCAAGAAGTCCGGTAGGTGCAGCGTGCCACGGTAGTACGCCGTCACCAGGCCACCGAGCACGGTGGTGCCGAGTACTACGCCGACTTCATAGGCCGTCTCGCTGATGGCTGACGCGGCGCCGGCTTTGTTGGCTGGGGCGGCCGACAGGATCACGTCGTTAGAGACGGTAGCAATGGCGCCGACGCCAATGTTCAGCAAGGCAAACGCAACCACGATCACCGTCAAACTGCTACCGAGGCTGGCCACCAGCAAAAACGCGCCGGCAGTGAAGGCCAGCAGGATGGGAATCAGGACATTGACCGAGACGCGCTGGGCGACCGGGACGATCAGGATCCCCACCACAATCGCCATGAGCTGGCCCGGTATCAACGCCAGGCTGGCGTTCAAGGGCGACATGCCCAGGACGATTTGCAGCAACTGAGTGGCAAAGAACACGAAGCCGATCATGAAGGCCAGGCTCATCAGGTTAATGGTCACCGAGCCGCTGAACGTCTTGTTGCGAAACAGGCTCAGGTCCATCAAGGGGGTAGGGAGGCGCAACTGACGGCGTACGAATTGCCAGCCGCTCACGATTGCAACGGCCAATACCGCCAGTGCCCAGGCGTCCGGCCCTTCACTGGCGACATGCTTGATGCTGTACACCAGCGCACTGAGGGCGACCATCGAGAGCGCAATGCTGATGACATCCATCGGCCCCGACGCGTCCGGCTCGGACTCAGGCAGCAGCCAGAGGCCGAGGATCAAAAGAGGCACCAGCACCGGTACGGCCAGGAGAAAAATCGACCCCCAACTGAAGAACTCCAGCAATATGCCGCCGACCAACGGCCCAAGCGCAGAACCGACGGTCAAGGTGGTTGCCCAGATCGCCACGGCCAGGCGACGCTCTTCCCGGTCCTCGAACACTGAGCGAATCAGCGCCAGCGTTGACGGCATCAACATCGCCCCGAAAACCCCCATGCATGCGCGTCCCACGACCAACTGCGTGGCGGTGCTGGAATAAGCGGTCATCACCGACACCAGGGTAAACCCCAGTGAGCCGATCAGCAGGAGTTTGCGATGGCCTTTGCGATCCCCCAGGCTACCCATGGAAATGAGCAATCCTGCCAGCATGGGCGGCGGCATGACCTCCGCCACGATGTCCAGGTCTACCGAAGATTGGGCCAAGGCCATGCCGAAGCCGAGAATGGCTGCATGGGGCAATGCCTGACACAGGGCCATCAATTCATTCGGCACATGCACACTCCCTGAACGGCACGCGCCTACTACAATTACGTCGAACGCTATGTTCTAGATCCTTGTTTAAACTGTCAGCTGTAGGATGAAAAACATTCCCATGTAGGAGCGTGCTGAGCTTTCTATAGATTGTGAGTAGGGGCGACCATCGAGCATTTGTTTCATGTTGTATCGTTGTTACAAATTTACATACTCACTCAAGTAAGCCCGGAAAGCCTGGTGCACGTGCCGAGCGTGGTGCGCGGTAGGTCACACTCGGGTAATGTGGCCGCCGCCGGCCTGCAAGGGCAGGTTGGCTGGAAATACTTTCCAGCCCTGACGATGGCTTGACGCGCCGAATGCTGACACCGGGGCGCCGGTACAGGTCTGGAGACAAGCGAAGAGGGTGTTTTGATGGCGGGCAGGTTGATCTATCTCATCGGGCCATCGGGGTCGGGCAAGGACAGCCTGCTGGACGCCGCGCGCCCACGCCTGGTCGAGCGTGGGTGTCGCCTGGTGCGGCGGGTAATCACACGGTCAGCGGAGGCGGTGGGCGAAGCGGCGCAAGGCGTGAGCCCCGAGCAGTTTGCGGCGATGGAGGCCGAGGGTGCATTTGCCTTGAGCTGGCAGGCTAATGGCTTGTCCTACGGCATCTCCAAGGACATCGACGATTGGCTGGCCGCCGGCGACGATGTTTTGGTCAACGGCTCCCGTGCCCACCTGGCGCAGACCCGCGAGCGTTATCCGACCTTGCTGGTATTGCTGCTGACGGTGGACCAAGCGGTGTTGCGCCAACGTCTGATTGCGCGTGGGCGGGAGTCGTTGGCGGATATCGAGCAACGCCTGGCGCGCAATGCGCGGTTCACTGCCGAATTGATCGCAGGTCACGGCGCGGGTTTGTTCGTGTTGGATAATTCCGGCCCATTGGCGCACACCGTTGAACGCTTGCTGTGCTGCCTGGACCACCGGCATTGCGTATGAGCCTGACCCAAGTCCCGGTAGGTTAGGACAACCCCGTCATGTAGTGCTTGACGAGGCCAGGTCTCAGATAAAACCCTGGCACTGAGCTTATTTTTTTCTGATGTGTTTGAGTGGGTTGCTGAATGTTTGAAGTTTAACTGTCGACCCGATTAAATTAACGCTTTGCGCGTTTTTACGTCTGTAGTATCAGGGTTTTAGCGTGATTGATAAGGGGCGGCTGTGCTGCGCTGAATAAACTGTGTGCGGATTTTTTGCGGTCGTGTTTATAGGGTTTTCTTGCAAAGAATTAGCGATGGTGAAGGCGTTTTCAATATGGGAGCTTTATCGGGCTGACTACGGAACAGTCGGCATCGATAACTCCTGTACATGGACGATTCATTTCACTGTTCAGAGTAGTAAAGTGCCATGCATATCCCAGTTAGACAATCTTTCCAGTCGCATCCCCCTGAGACATTGAACTCCAATTTTTCACCTGATGAAAAGCAAGTTATTCGTTGGGCCAATAATAAAAAATCTTTCACCACGGACCAGGCGGCGAAACATATTGCGCGCAGTAACGCGAAGTTTAAGGACAGTAATAGAGATGGAAAAGTTGTGGTGGGGTTTAACTTTTCCGGGGGGTTCAATGCGGCGCAGAAAGAGCGAGCCAGGCAAGCCCTTCAATACTGGGCGGATATCGCCAATATCGAATTTGTTGAAAATGGCTCAAACACCGATGGCAAGATCACTATCAAGGGGACTGGCGGATCGGGAGGCTGGGCAACCTTTCCGTTCGGTCAGCATGCAAAAGTCCAGGCCAATATAGGCACTTCGGGTGGGCAGAACCCGACCATGGGCAGCCACTTTCTGGGTTTGTTGATCCATGAACTGGGGCATACCCTGGGGCTCAGTCATCCAGGTGAATACAATGGCCAAGGCTTCAACTACGAGCGCAGTGCCGAATATGCACAGGACACCAAGGCACGCAGTGTCATGAGCTATTGGGCCGAGACCCATCAACCGGGGCACAAGTTTGCCGGCCGCAGCCCGGCGGCACCGATGATGGACGATGTCGCGGCAGCACAGCGGCTCTATGGCGCCAATACGAAGACCCGCAATACCGACACTACCTATGGCTTCAATTCCAATGCCGGTCGCGAGGTCTACAGCCTCAAGCAGGGGAGTGACAAGCCGATTTTTACCGTCTGGGATGGCGGCGGTAACGATACGCTCGATTTCTCCGGGTTTACCCAGAACCAAACCATCAACCTCAAGGCTGAGGCGTTTTCGGACGTGGGAGGCTTGCGCGGGAACGTATCGATTGCCAAGGGCGTCATTGTCGAAAATGCCATCGGCGGTGCCGGCAACGATACCTTGACGGGAAACGAGGGCAACAATCGCCTTACGGGCGGCAAGGGTGCCGATAAGTTGCACGGCGGTGCAGGGGCAGACACGTTTGTGTATCACCGCATCGGCGATTCGACACCGCAGAACCCAGACGTTATTCAGGACTTCCAAAGCGGGCTCGACAAGATCGACCTCACCGGCGTTCTCCAGGAGGCAGGGATCAAGTCGTTGAATTTCGTTGATAAATTCGGCACAAAAGCGGGGGATGCCGTGCTCGGTCATGACTCGAAGACTGGCCGTTCCACGTTGGCTGTGGATACAACGGGGAACGGCACGGCGGATCTGATGATCGCCAGCCAAAGCCAGATCAAGCAGACGGATGTGATCTGGAACGGTGAGGCGCCGACTGTCACACCGACGCCTGGGCCCACTGTTGTCCCTGTGTCGGAACCCGTTCCGAGTCCCGTTCCCAGTCCCATTTCGGAGCCGACTGACTCCAAGCCTGATCCCAAGCCTGACCCTGACCCACAGCCAGAGCCGAGGCCAAGCCCCGGCCCGGCGCCCCGGCCGGGGAGAAGGTTTATCCAGAAAGTTTTTTCATCGTTCAAGGGGTTTGTAAATAAGGTGCGGTCGATATTCCGGTGAGTCCGGTGGCTATTGGCTAGTCCCTTGATCAGCCCAGAGCATGCCATCGCAGCGTCTGACCAACAACACGCGTACCTTTCACCGCCTTGAGCTTGCAGCTTTTCCTGACGGTGATTGCCTGGGAATGCCAGCCCCTGCAACCCAACGATTGCGCTTGCACCTTTGTGCCGTAGCGCCGCTCTCCCGGTTACCTCTGTCCAGGCTTGGACGCGCGCATCACCGCGTTCAAGCCTGCCTGCCGTACGTTTTCTCCCTTCAGCCGTGTCCTTTGCAGCGGGCTATCAGCGCTCGGTGATCGTTCTGCTTCGTCGCTTCATAGGGCGCCTGCAAGGCTCTGCTCAACCGTCGAACACTCCCGTTGAGGCACACACTGGCCGTATTGCAGTGCGTTTTTCATGTTTCAGTTTTGGAGCGTCAGCCGGATCGGTTGTTGCAGTACATTCAATGACCGTCCTCGGCCAGACTAAAACCGTTGTATGAGCACTGCAGGTTTTTTCTTTCAATACGAACTCTGCTATTCGTCTGTGCATTGGGTTGTTGTGTAGGACGGGTTAAAAGTTGCCAGTCGGGTATAGGTTTTTGGGCGATTGGGGTGTTGTCTGATTGTGAATAACGCTTTGCAATAAAAATTATGTAAAGTGTGTTTGTGAGGTTTAATGTTCATGCAAAACAAAGAGTTATCATGTTTGCGGTTAAAGTGCTATCTGTTCTGGGGTTTCGGAAGTTTTCAAGTATAAGATTAAAGTGTTTTTAAATTTTAGAGTGTGTCGAGTTGAATTATTTCACCGCTGGTGTACGGCAAGGGAGTGTGCGAATTTAACGCTGTGCCGATAACTACTGCTGCTCTTGGTGGGCGGGAATCGGTATCTCGAACGTGCTGATGTTACAGCCTCGAGTCTGATTTTTATGAGGACGTTGGTTTATGAGAGTGCCAGGACCATCCACACCTAATATTGTTATACCCAAGGAACCAGCTCTTAATAGCAGTATCAGCCCAGAAAGCCCTGCCGGGGCCTATACACTCAATAGTAAAAAGCCGGTGTTTACTACGGAACAGGCGGGAAAACACATCACCCGCAACGGTTTCAAGGTTCATGATAATAATGGTGACGGCAAAATTACCTTGTCCGTTCGCGTCTCCAAGGGCTTTACCCCGCAGCAGGCAGAGCAGGTCAGGCAGGCACTGCAATCCTGGCAGGATGTCGCTAACGTTACATTTACTGAAAAACCGCAACATTCAGACGGTCATGTTGATATCAGTGAAATGCCCGGAACACCGGGGGGAGTGGCCTCACTGCCTGATAAGTTCATGACTCGAACCTTCGTAAATATTGGAACGGCGAATGCGGGGGCGAACCCTCCACTGGGTCATTATTTTCGCGGGGTGCTTATCCATGAAATAGGTCATTCAATCGGCCTGGAACACCCGGGGCGTTATGATGGTTTTGGTAACTATGGGCGTGACGCAGTCTATGCAGGGGATACTCGAGCGCGTTCGGTGATGAGTTACTATTCAGAAAAAAACCAGCCAGGCCACGACTTCAAATTGTTGAACCCTTCTGCGCCGATGATGGATGACATCTCGGCTGTCCAGAAACTGTATGGGCCGAATACCAATACGCGCAATACCGATACAACCTATGGGTTTAATTCCAATACGAACCGTGAAGCGCTTAGTTTGAAGTCGCCAAATGACAACCCTGTTTTTTGTGTGTGGGATGGTGGTGGGAAAGACACGTTGGATTTCTCTGGGTATTCACAGCCTCAGAAAATCAATCTCAATGCCGAGTCTTTTTCGGATGTCGGTGCGTTGAAGGGTAATGTCTCCATAGCCAAGGGCGTCACACTGGAAAACGCGGTGGGCGGCAAGGGAGATGACGCTCTCATAGGTAACCAGGTCGCCAATCGTCTCAAAGGGGGCGGTGGAGCAGACCGGTTGTCAGGGGGAGGGGGGGCAGACACTTTTGTCTATGACCATGCCAATGATTCCACGCCGGATAACCCCGATGTAATTCTGGATTTTGAAAGTGGTGCAGACAAAATTGACGTCTCCGGGGCTTTGAAAAGGGCCAATCTCAGTGCGCTTAAATTCGTTGATCGCTTAACGGGTCAACCCGGCCAGGCTGTGATGAGTTACAGCGAGGGCAGTAATGAGGGAAGTCTGGCCCTGGACCTGACGGGCAACGGCAAGGCTGACCTGTTCGTAAAAAGCATCGGCCGGATAAACGCGGGTGATGTCGTGGCACACGGCGATACCCCTACGCCAAACCCTGAACCGAAAGACCCCAAGCCTGCGCCGCGGCCTCAATTCGACGAACCCAAAACCAAGCCTGAGCCCAAACCGAAGGAGCCAAAGCCTGAGGAGCCCAGGCCAAGTCCAGACCGCTGTGAGCCGAAGCCACAGCCAGACCCTTGTGAGCCGAAGCCAAGTCCAGACCGCTGTGAGCCGAAGCCACAGCCAGACCCTTGTGAGCCGAAGCCAAGTCCAGACCGCTGTGAGCCGAAGCCACAGCCAGACCCTTGTGAGCCGAAGCCAAGTCCGGACCGCTGTGAGCCGAAGCCACGGCCAGAGCCTTGTGAGCCGACGCCACGTCCAGACCTGTGTGAGCCAAAGCCGCGCCCGTCCCCGCGTGAACCCAGGCCACGGCCAGAGACCCGCGAGCCGACGCCACGTCCAGACCCGTGGGAGCCAACGCCACGCCCGAAGCCGCGTGACCCTCGGCCACGCCCGGAGACCCGCGAGCCGACGCCACGTCCAGCCCCGTGGAAGCCCACGCCACGCCCGCACCCGCGTGACCCTTGGCCACGCCCGGAGACCCGCGAACCGACGCCACGTCCAGACCCGTGGGAGCCAACGCCACGCCCGAAGCCGCGTGACCCCCGGCCACGCCCGGAGACCCGCGAGCCGACACCACGTCCAGACCCGTGTGAGCCAACGCCACGCCCGAAGCCGCGTGACCCCCGGCCACGCCCGGAGACCCGCGAGCCGACACCACGTCCAGACCCGTGTGAGCCCATGCCGCGCCCGTCCCCGCGTGACCCCAGGCCACGGCCTGAGCCCCGCGAGCCGACACCACGTCCGGCCCCGTGTGAGCCCATGCCGCGCCCGAACCCGCGTGAGCCCCGGCCATGGCCGGTGACCCGCGAGCCGACGCCTCGTCCAGATCCCTGTGATCCGCAACCGGATCCTTGCGAGCCGAGAGCTGCCAGTCGAAACGATCAGTCGGCGTATTCAGCGCGGTCTTGGAACGGGCGCCAATCACCGGCAGCCGCACGCTGAATACGTTCAAGTAGCGTGCTGCTTTTATAAGTAAAAAAGTCGCGCTGATTGCTCGATTTAAATCGAGTCTGTTGCAAAATCAAATCATGTATTACGCAGTGTATAAGTGCAAACAATCAGCAATGGCTTGATGTTCGTCAGTAAAGCGGGTGCTGTGATACTTATATAAAGATTGGTTTGTCGGGTAATTAATTTTCTTGGGTTGTGAATGGTTGAATGGGTGGGCGGTTATGCACGGACTGGCCGTAGCGGCTCGGAAGGGGAGGTTGATCGACTTAAAGATTTGAATGGCTATTAATGAAGTTGGATGTCTAGGAATTCACCGGTGACTTACGTGTGAAGTGTTGTGTTGTTGTTTTTAACTAACTGAGAAACGTGATTATGATCAATGCAAATACACCCGCTGCAAATTATTATGTGCCCACACCGAACGCGGCCCCTCAGCCGTCTCAGGTGCTACGTTCTGGCAATCCAGCTGAAAGTGAGGCTGCCAGTTTCCTTCATCGCGACGCGAACTTAGCAGCCGACAAACAAGCCTCAACAAACTCTCAATTGCTTAATCTTTCTGCTCCGCTGATAGGGGCACGCACTCATCAGCAGCGAATGTATGGATTGAGTCTAAACTCGGGGCTGCTTCGACTTGGAGACATCCATTCCGGCAACGTGGTGACGGCCCGTTGCTATCCGATGGCAGAGGAAAATACCAAACCCACTCCTGAGCCCCGGCCAAACGGCGGTACCAAGCCGGCAGCCGATCAGCCCCAGCCAAACGGCGGTACCAAGGGGGCAACAGATCAGTCTCAGCCAAACGGCGGTACCAAGCCGGCAGCCGATCAGCCCCGGCCAAACGGCGGTACCAAGCCGGCAGCCGATCAGCCTCGGCCAAGTGGCTACACCACGCCAGTAAGTGATAGGCCCAAGCCCAACATCGACACCACGCCAGTCGGTGGTAAGCCCAAACCCAGCGTCGACACCCTGCCAGTCGTTGATAAGCCCAAGCCCAACGTCGGCACCCTGCCAGTCGTTGATAAGTCCAAGCCCAACGTCGACACCCTGCCAGTCGTTGATAAGCCCAAGCCCAACGTCGGCACCCTGCCAGTCGTTGATAAGGCCAAGCCCAACGTCGGCACCCTGCCAGTCGTTGATAAGCCCAAGCCCAACATCGACACCATGTCAGTCGTTGATAAGCCCAAGCCCAACGTCGACACCATGCCAGTCGTTGATAAGCCCAAGCCCAACGTCGACACCCTGCCAGTCGTTGATAAGCCCAAGCCCAACGTCGACACCATTCCAGTCGTTGATAAGCCCAAGCCCAACATCGACACCATGTCAGTCGTTGATAAGCCCAAGCCCAACGTCGACACCCTGCCAGTCGTTGATAAGCCCAAGCTCAACGTCGACACCCTGCCAGTCGTTGATAAACCCAAGCAACCCCGTGACACCAGAACCGATGACACCACCTATGGATTCAACTCGAATACTGGCAAGGCGGAAACGACCCTGACGTCCGCGGCCGATAAGCCAGACTTCAACGTATGGGATGAGCGTGGGAACGATACCTTTGATTTCTCTGGCTTCAAGCAGGATCAAATCATCAACTTGCGCGGTGGTTCGTTTTCCAGCGTTGGGGGGATGAAGGAAAACGTCAGGATCGGCGAGAAGACGGTGATCGAAAATGCTGTGGGGGGCCATGGTAACGATCGCATCATCGGTAACAGTGCGGATAATGTGCTCACCGGTGGCGCGGGGGCCGATACGTTGGTGGGCGGCGGCGGTTGGAACACCTTCAAGTTCAACGCCTTTAGCGATTCAACCCGTGCCAATGCCGACTTGTTGTTGGACTTCAACACGGGGCAGGACAAGATCGACCTGTCGCAAATGGTGCTCGACGGCAAGGTAGCGTTGAACTTCGTCGAGAACTATACGGGGGCGGCAGGCGACACCATCATCAAGTTTAATCCGCAAACGGGACGTTACTTGCTGGCGGTCGACCTGGATGGCGATGGCAAGACCGACTTCCTGATCAAAAGCACCCGAATGATCAGTCCAGAAGATGTCATCGGGCTCAACATCAAAGAGGGCAGTTATCTCTAATGCCTTGATCGCGCGCCTTTGACGGGCGCCACTGCTGGAAGCAAGGCGGGGGCGGGACTTACTCACGTGTTGATTAAGTCCCGCCCTTTTGTGCGTTTTGAAGTGGCGCACGGGCTCGTCAGGACGCTTGGACGGTGGCCAACGCGGCTTTACGTGCAACGCTCATGAAACGCAACAACGCAACCAGCGCAAATGCACTGCCCACCAGCATGACGGCCAACCAGCCGCCATGTTCATACACGCTGCTGGCAATCGCTGAACCGAACGCACCGCCGATAAAAATGCTGGTCATGTACAGCGCGTTCAGGCGGCTGCGGCTGTTGGCATCGAGGGCGTAGATGGCGCGCTGGCCGAGGACCATATTCATCTGCACGCAGAAGTCCAGAACCACACCGGTGACTGCCAGGCCGATCACGCTGTAAAGCGGGTGTACCAACGCCGGCAGGAAACTCAGCGCGCCAAACAGCATCGCCAGCAACGAGGCGCGGTGGGTATGGCCGGCGTCGGCCAGGCGACCGGCCATGGGCGCGGCGATGGCGCCAAGTGCACCGACCAGGGCAAACAGTGCGATCTCGCTTTGGCTCAGGCCGTGGTTACGCGCCAGTTCCAGTGGTACGGCAGTCCAGAACAGGCTGAAGGCGGCGAACATGCAACCCTGGTAGAACGCCCGCTGGCGCAACAGCGGTTGTTCACGCAACAGGGTGCCCAGGGAGCGCAGCAACTGGCCGTAGCTGGCACTGTGATCGGGCTGGCGCTTGGGGATTGTCAGCATCAGCACCACGCTGATGAACGCCATCAGTGCGGCGGCCGCCATGAACATCGCACGCCAGCCGAAGTGGTCGGCCACCACGCTCGACACCGGCCGTGCCAGCAGGATGCCCAGCAGCAGGCCGCCCATGATGCTGCCGACCACCCGCCCACGGGACTCGGCCGGCGCCAGGTGTGCGGCCAGCGGAATCAGGATCTGCACCGAGACGGAACTGAAACCGATCAGCAGCGACACCAGCAGGAACAGGTTCGGCTGTTCGATAAACGCCGCACCCAGCAGGCTGGCGATCGCCACGACGGTGGTGGCGATCATCAGCTTGCGGTTTTCCAGCAGGTCGCCCAGAGGCACCAGGAAAAACAGGCCCAGGGCATAGCCGATTTGCGTGAGGGACACGATCAGGCTGGCCATTGCCGGCGTCAGGCCAATGTCCGGGGCAATCAGCTCGATGATCGGTTGCGCGTAGTAGATGTTGGCGACAATGGCGCCGCAGCAAAACGCGAACAGCATGACCATGCCCCGGGTCATGGTGCCTGCAGCGTGAGAGGTTGCGTTCATGGTGTACTCATAAAGGCGAAGGACGATGGCGTGAGAGAGTAAAGACAAGGCTCGCAAGTGAGTAGGCTGCTTGTGGTGATATCACTTATGCGGGCTGATGATACATTCAGACACATCTGCCCTACGCAAAAAAGTGGGAGCTGGCTTGCCTGCGATGGCGGTGCACCAGTCACCAGAAATATGACTGATAGATCGCTTTCGCAGGCAAGCCAGCTCCCACAGGTTTGACCGAGTTGATTCAGTCAGATGGATTATTGGCCAGAGTAGATCTGGTCAAACACCCCGCCATCATTGAAATGGGTCTTTTGCACTGTGCGCCAGTCGCCGAAGGTCTTCTCCACCGACAGGAAGTCCACCTTGGGGAACCGGTCGGTGTACTTGGCCA
This sequence comes from Pseudomonas sp. CFSAN084952, assembly GCF_009648855.1. Lineage (NCBI taxonomy): Bacteria > Pseudomonadati > Pseudomonadota > Gammaproteobacteria > Pseudomonadales > Pseudomonadaceae > Pseudomonas > Pseudomonas sp. CFSAN084952. The sequence continues at coordinate 1,128,212 of NZ_CP045767.1, forward strand.
GCACCTTAGGGTCCCGTGGGCGCAGGTAATTGTTGGCCGCAATTTCCTGGCCTTCGGGCGACCACAGATACTTGAGGTAGTCCTCAGCCACCGCACGAGTGCCTTTTTTCTCGACCACTTTATCCACCACCGACACCGGCGGTTCGGCTTCGGCGGAGACGCTTGGGTAGACCACTTCGAACTGATCACGGCCAAACTCACGGGCGATCATTTCCGCTTCGTTTTCAAAGGTCACCAACACGTCGCCAATCTGGTTGGTCATGAAGGTGGTGGTGGCGGCGCGGCCACCGGTGTCCAGCACGGGCGCTTGCTTGAACAACTTTCCAACGAAGGTCTTGGCCTTGTCTTCATCGCCGCCGTTCTTCAACACGTAGCCCCAGGCCGACAGGTAGGTGTAGCGGCCGTTGCCCGAGGTCTTCGGGTTGGGCACGATCACTTGCACGCCATCCTTGAGCAGGTCGGGCCAGTCTTTCAACGCCTTGGGGTTGCCTTTGCGCACGATAAAGACTGTGGCTGAGGTGAATGGCGCACTGTTATTCGGCAGGCGTGTCACCCAGTTGTCCGGCACCAGCTTGCCGTTGTCGACCAGGGCATTGATGTCGGTGGCCATGTTCATGGTGATCACATCGGCGGGCAGGCCGTCGATCACCGAGCGCGCCTGTTTGCTGGAGCCGCCGAAGGCCATCTGCAACGTCAGCTTGTCGTCCGGGTGCTCGGCTGCCCAATGCTTCTGGAAGGCGGCGTTGTAGTCCTTGTAGAAATCGCGCATCACGTCGTAGGAGACGTTGAGCAGGGTGGTCGCTGCCTGGGCGGAGCCCGCCAGGGCCAGGCCGGCGGCCAGTAGGGAGGCGCTGAGGATTTTTTTCACTGCTCATTCCTTGTTGTTCGAGAAGAGGGAGGCAATTTGCCAGCGACTATAGCCGGGCCTTCATAGAGCTTTAAAGATTAAAAAGAACTTTGCTTATTCCAGTTTGCGAAACAGATTGCTGCCACAGCGCGCACAAAACGCGGCGTTGGGTTCATGGCTGTCCTTCTTGCACACTGGGCAGTCGGTATGCAGCTGTTCGCCGCGCATGGCACTGGCCAGTTCAGCCGTAAAAATACCCGTCGGCACGGCGATGATCGAGTAACCGGTGATCATCACCAGCGATGAAATAACCTGGCCCAGGGGCGTCTTGGGCACGATATCGCCGAAGCCCACGGTGGTCAGGGTGACGATCGCCCAGTAGATGCCCTTGGGGATACTGGTAAAGCCATGTTCCGGGCCTTCGATCACGTACATCAAGGTGCCGAACACCGTCACCAGGGTGCACACGCTGACCAGGAACACCACGATCTTCTGCTTGCTGCCGCGCAGCGCCGCCATCAGGTAGTTGGCCTGCTTGAGATACGGGCTGAGCTTGAGCACGCGGAAGATGCGCAGCATGCGGATGATGCGGATGATCAGCAGATACTGGGCGTCGCTGTAGTACAGCGCGAGGATGCCGGGGACGATGGCGAGCAGGTCCACCAAGCCATAAAAGCTGAAGGCATAGCGCAGCGGCTTGGGCGAGCAATACAGGCGCAGGCCGTACTCGATGGCGAAGATCAGCGTGAAACCCCACTCGATATAGGCCAGCACGTCGGCGTAGTTCTGGTGAATTGTGTCGATGCTGTCGAGCATCACGATCACCAGGCTGGCGAGGATGATCAGCAGCAGGATGCCGTCAAAGCGCCGCCCGGCGACGGTGTCGCTTTGGAACACCATGATGTAGAGGCGCTGGCGCCAGTCGTTGTTGCTGTCCATAAACCCTGCCTGAAACGAATATCGAGCAAGCCTAGGGCGATTCGTACGGGCTGTCCATGTGAGGCTTGTGCAGCATTCGCTGACCGGCGCGCACCAGCCAGCACGCGAGGATAAACGGCGCGGTCAGCGCGGGCAGGTGCAGGGCGCCAAAGCCTGGGGTGAGCAGGATGGCCAGGCCGATACCCAGCAGTGGCAACCAAGGCTGGCGACGCGACGAGCACAGGGCCAGGGCGGCCAGCGCGGGGTTATAGCTGTGCAGGCCGAGCAGAGCGCCAGTGGCGTCGTTCAACCACAGGCCGGCCAGCATGCCGAGAGTGGCGCCGCCCAAGGCCCACGCGACGGCGCGACGGTCGGCCAGCAGCAAGCCCAAGGCGATCAGCACACCCGCCAGGGGCTGGTCCAGCAGCATGATTTGCCCAAGGCCGGTGAAGGGCGCGGCCAGTATAGCGACAGTGTCGGGCTCGCTCAGCGCAAGGGTGTTCTGCGGGACCTGGCCGAGCAGCAACCAGCCCAGCCCAACAAAGGGCGCGGTGTACGCTGGCAAATCCAGGGGTTGGGTCGCGTATTTCAACCAGTGCCGGGTGAGGATGGCACTCAAGCCGCCGCACGCCAGGATCAGCGGCGGCACCAGCGCCGACCAGGCAAAGTGCTGGCTGATCAACAGGCCCAGCAATACGCCGTTGTAGCTATACAGCCCGGCCTGGCGCTCGGCCTTGGGATACCCCCGGCGCTGGGCCGTGAGCAACCCCGCGACACCTCCCAGCAAGGCACCGCCGAGCAACGCCGGGGCGCCGATCAGGATCGCCAGCAGGCACAGCAGGCCGCACAGCGGGTGGCGCTGCAGGAAGATTTGGCTGAAGCCGTTGAGCAGGGCTTCGGCCCAGTCGGGGCAGGTTGGGTTGTGCATTTGGGTTGAGTCAATAAGACCGAGTTGCCCTCCTCGCAGGCAAGCCAGCTCCCACATTTGATTGATGTTCGACATGCAAACTCGATCAAATGTGGGAGCCGGGCTTGCCCGCGATGAGGCCCTGACAGGCGCTAAATCAGCGTCTCTATACGCAGCGAATTGGTGGACCCCGGCTGCCCGAACGGCACCCCTGCGGTAATCACCAAGGTATCGCCACGCTGCGCCATGCCCTGGGCCTGGGCAATTTCCAGCGCGGTGGAACACACCTCGTCCACCTGGCGCAGCCGATCATTGACTACCGAGTGCACGCCCCACGCCACGCTCAGGCGTCGCGCCGTGGACAGGTTGGGCGTGAGGTTGAGAATCGGCGCCACGGGCCGTTCCCGCGCCGCCCGCAAGCTGGAACTGCCGGACTCGCTGTAGTTCACCAGTACCGCTACCGGCAGGATGCTGCTGATGCGGCGGATCGCGCAGCTGATGGCGTCCGACACCGTGGCATCTGCCTTGGGCCGGCTGACATCCAACTGTGCCTGGTAGTCTGGGCCGTTTTCCACCTGGCGGATGATCTTGCTCATCATCTGCACCGCTTCCAGCGGGTACTCGCCCGAGGCGGTTTCCGCCGACAGCATCACCGCGTCCGCACCTTCAGCCACCGCATTGGCGACATCGGTGACTTCGGCGCGGGTGGGTGCTGGCGAGAAGCGCATGGATTCGAGCATCTGCGTGGCCACCACCACCGGCTTACCCAGTTGGCGGCAGGTGCTGATGATGTCTTTCTGGATCTGCGGCACGCTCTCGGCCGGCACTTCCACGCCCAAATCACCCCGGGCCACCATGATCGCGTCGCTCAGTTCGGCGATTTCGCGCAGCCGTTGCACCGCTGACGGCTTTTCGATCTTGGCCATCAAAAACGCCTTATCACCAATCAGCTCGCGGGCTTCGCGGATGTCTTCCGGGCGCTGCACAAACGACAGCGCCACCCAGTCCACACCCAGCTCCAGGCCGAAGCTCAGGTCGCGGCGGTCCTTGGCGGTGAGTGGGCTCAGTTCCAACAGCGCTTGTGGGACGTTCACACCTTTACGGTCAGACAGTTCGCCGCCATTGAGCACGGTGGTGTCGATGGCGTCGGCATGCTTGGTGATCACGCGCAGGCGCAGCTTGCCGTCGTCGAGCAGCAGGTCCATGCCCGGCTCCAGGGCCGCGATGATTTCCGGGTGGGGCAGGTTGACCCGGCGTTGGTCCCCCAAAGTTTCATCCAGGTCCAGGCGCAGGGCCTGGCCGCGAACGAGCTGCACCTTGCCTTCGGCAAAGCGTCCCACCCGCAGCTTCGGCCCTTGCAGGTCCATGAGGATACCGAGCGGGTAGTTGAGCTGGCGCTCGACCTGGCGAATCCACTGGTAGCGCTGGGCATGGTCGGCGTGGTCGCCGTGGCTGAAGTTGAGGCGGAAGATATTTACCCCGGCCTCCACCAGCTCGCGGATGTCATCGATACCGTCGGTGGCCGGGCCCAGGGTGGCGAGGATTTTGACCTTCTTGTCAGGCGTCATGGTTGGCAGTCTCAAGGATCAGGATGGCGCGCAAGTCGTTGACGTTGGTGCGCGTCGGCTCGGTGACGATCAAGTCGCCCAGGGCGGCGAAATAGCCGTAGCCGTTGTTGTTGTCCAGCTCATCACTGGCCGACAGGCCCAGGGCTTCGGCACGGCGGTAGCTGCAGGGGGTCATGATCGCGCCGGCGTTGTCTTCAGAACCGTCGATGCCATCGGTATCGCCGGCCAGGGCGTACACGCCGGGCAGGCCCTTGAGGCTGTCGGTGAGGCTCAAGAGGAATTCCGCGTTGCGCCCGCCACGGCCGTCGCCGCGTACGGTGACGGTGGTTTCGCCCCCCGAAAGGATCACGCACGGCGCCGCCAGTGGCTGGCCGTGCTGCACGATCTGGCGGGCGATGCCGGCGTGTACCTTGGCCACATCGCGGGCTTCGCCTTCCAGATCACCGAGGATCAGCGGGCTGAAACCGGCCTGGCGCACTTTTACTGCTACCGCTTCCAGGGATTGCTGCGGGCGGGCGATCAATTGGAAGTGGCTGCGGGCAAGCACCGGGTCGTCGGGCTTGACGGTTTCCGAGGCCGGGTTCTGCAACCAACTGCGCACCGAAGCGGGGGCGTCGATGTGGTAACGCTTGAGGATCGCCAGGGCCTGTTGTGAGGTGCTCGGGTCACCGACGGTCGGGCCCGAGGCAATCACCGTGGCCTGGTCGCCCGGTACATCGGAGATCGCGTAGGTGTACACCGTGGCCGGCCACGCAGCCTTGGCCAACCGACCGCCCTTGATCGCCGAGAGGTGCTTGCGCACGCAATTCATCTCGCCAATGGTGGCGCCGGATTTAAGCAGGGCTTTGTTGATGGCTTGCTTGTCCGCCAGGGTGATGCCCTCGGCGGGCAGGGCGAGTAGTGCCGAGCCACCGCCGGAGAGCAGGAAGATCACGCGGTCGTCTTCACCCAGATGGCTGATCAGTTCCAGCACGCGCTGGGCCACGGCCAGGCCGGCCGCATCCGGCACCGGATGGGCGGCTTCGACCACTTCGATTTTTTTGCATGGCGCGCCATGGCCGTAGCGGGTGACCACCAGGCCCGAGACCTCGCCCTGCCAACAGTCTTCGACGACCAGTGCCATGGCGGCCGCGGCTTTGCCGGCTCCGATCACGATCACACGGCCACTGCGGTCGGCAGGCAGGTAGGGTTCAAGGACTTGCCGGGGGTGGGCGGCGTCGATGGCTGTGGCAAACAGCTCGCGAAGCAGGTGTTGCGGATCGACCGACATAAGCGGGCTCCCGGGGGATTCTTGTTATTAGAGGTGCAGCACATTCAAAGGTGGGAGCTGGCTTGCCTGCGATAGCGGTGGGGCAGGCACCTGATCTGTCACTCAGAGACCGCTATCGCAGGCAAGCCAGCTCCCACACTGGAGTGCATTTCAAGCTGGGTTATTTTTCGCGAATCGAGAAGTTCGCCATATGCTCCAGGCCCTTGATCAGCGCCGAGTGGTCCCAGTTGCCGCCGCCAATTGCCGTGCAGGTGCTGAACACTTGCTGGGTGCCGGCGGTGTTCGGCAGGTTGATCCCCAGTTCCTTGGCACCAGCCAGCGCCAGGTTCAGGTCCTTCTGGTGCAGGTTGATGCGGAAACCCGGATCGAAGGTGCCCTTGATCATGCGCTCGCCGTGCACTTCCAGGATCTTCGACGATGCAAAGCCACCCATCAGCGCTTCACGCACTTTGGCCGGGTCGGCGCCGTTTTTGGAGGCGAACAACAACGCTTCGGCCACCGCCTGGATGTTCAGCGCGACGATGATCTGGTTGGCCACCTTGGCGGTCTGGCCATCGCCATTGCCGCCTACCAGGGTGATGTTTTTGCCCATGCTCTGGAACAGCGGCAACGCGCGTTCGAACGTCTGCGGTTCGCCGCCGACCATGATGCTCAAGGTGCCGGCCTTGGCACCGACTTCACCACCGGACACCGGTGCGTCCAGGTACTGCGCGCCGGCCTGGTTGACCTTGGCGGCGAATGCTTTGGTCGCAGTAGGGGAGATCGAGCTCATGTCGATCACCACCTTGTTCGGTGACAGGCCCGCAGCCACGCCGTCGGCGCGAAACAGCACGTCATCGACTTGAGGGGTGTCGGGCACCATGACGATGATGAACTCGGCTTCCTGGGCCACTTGTTGCGGGTTGGCCAGCGCCACGGCGCCGGCGCTGATCAGTTCAGCCGGAGCCTTGCCGTGATGTTCGGAGAGAAACAGTTGATGGCCTGCTTTCTGCAGGTTGGCGGCCATGGGTTGGCCCATGATGCCGGTGCCGATGAATCCGATTTTAGCCATGATCAAAATCCTCGTTTAATGTGGGAGCTGGCTTGCCTGCGATGGCATCACCTGGGTATGCCTGATACAGCGAGGTGTCCGCATCGCTGGCAAGCCAGCTCCCACAGTGTTTTGTGTTGTGTCAGTTGTCAGATGGCGTTATGGGTTTTGAGCCAGCCCAAACCCGCCTCGGTAGTGGTCAACGGCTTGTACTCACAGCCGACCCAACCCGCGTAACCAATGCGGTCCAGATGCTCGAACAGGAAGCGGTAGTTGATCTCACCGGTACCTGGCTCGTTGCGCCCTGGGTTGTCCGCCAGTTGAATGTGGTTGATCTCGCCCAGGTGCGCCGCCATGGTCCGCGCCAGGTCGCCTTCCATGATTTGCATGTGGTAGATGTCGTATTGCAGGAACAGGTTGGCGCTGCCCACTTGCTCGCGAATCGACAGGGCCTGCGCCGTGTTGTTGAGGTAGAAGCCCGGAATGTCGCGGGTGTTGATCATCTCCATCACCAGCTTGATACCCGCCGCCTGCAGCTTCTCGGCGGCGTACTTGAGGTTGGCGACGAAGGTCTTTTCTACGGTCTCGTCATCAACGCCTTGTGGCCGGATACCCGCCAGGCAGTTGACCTGGGTGTTGCCCAAGACCTGGGCATAGGCGATTGCCAGTTTGACCCCGGCACGGAACTCCTCGACCCGGTCCGGGTGGCAAGCCAGGCCGCGCTCGCCCTTGGCCCAGTCACCGGCTGGCAGGTTGAACAGCACCTGGGTCAGGCCGTTGGCGTCCAGCTGCGCCTTGATATCGGCAGAGCTGAATTCATACGGGAACAGGTACTCCACGCCCTGGAAACCGGCATCGGCAGCCGCTTTGAAGCGGGCAAGGAAATCCTGTTCGGTAAACAACATGGACAGGTTGGCAGCAAAGCGCGGCATAGGGTTCTCCTTAATCGAGCAGGGAAATGGCAGTCGGCGCATCGTTGCCGACCAGGGCCAGATCTTCGAATTCATTGACAGCGTTGATCTCGGTGCCCATGGAAATATTGGTCACCCGTTCCAGAATAATCTCAACGATCACGGGCACCTTGAATTCTTCGATCATCTCTTGGGCGCGGCGCAAGGCCGGTTGGATCTGGCCTGGCTCGAACACACGCAGAGCCTTGCAGCCCAAGCCCTCGGCAACCGCCACATGGTCGACGCCATAGCCGTTGAGTTCGGGGGCGTTGAGGTTGTCGAAGGACAGCTGCACGCAGTAGTCCATCTCGAACCCACGCTGGGCCTGGCGGATCAGGCCCAGGTATGAGTTGTTCACTACCACATGGATGTACGGCAGCTTGAACTGTGCGCCCACCGCCAGTTCTTCGATCATGAACTGGAAGTCATAGTCGCCCGACAAGGCCACCACTTTGCGGCTCGGGTCGGCCTTGACCACGCCCAGCGCCGCGGGAATGGTCCAGCCCAGTGGGCCAGCCTGGCCGCAGTTGATCCAGTGGCGTGGCTTGTACACATGCAAGAATTGCGCGCCGGCAATCTGCGACAGGCCGATGGTGCTGACGTAGCAGGTGTCTTTTCCGAACACCTGGTTCATCTCTTCGTACACGCGTTGCGGCTTGACCGGCACATTGTCGAAGTGAGTCTTGCGGTGCAGGGTGGCCTTGCGCTGTTGGCAGTCATGCAACCAGGCACTGCGGTCCTTGAGCTTGCCGGCGGCTTTCCACTCGCGGGCCACTTCAATGAACATCGTCAGCGCGGAGCCGGCGTCAGAAACGATGCCCAGGTCCGGCGTGAACACGCGGCCAATCTGGGTCGGTTCGATGTCGACGTGAATGAATTTACGGCCCTCGGTGTACACCTCGACCGAACCGGTGTGACGGTTGGCCCAGCGGTTGCCGATGCCCAGCACCACGTCCGACTTGAGCATCGTCGCGTTGCCGTAGCGGTGCGAGGTTTGCAGGCCGACCATGCCCACCATCAGCGGATGGTCGTCCGGGATCGTGCCCCAGCCCATCAGGGTCGGGATCACCGGGATGCCGGTCAGCTCAGCGAACTCCACCAGCAGCTCGCTGGCGTCGGCGTTGATCACGCCACCACCGCTCACCAGCAATGGGCGTTCGGCTGCGTCGAGCAGAGCCAGGGCTTTTTCCACTTGCACACGGGTCGCCAGCGGCTTGGCCAGGGGCAGCGGCTGGTAGGCGTCGATGTCGAATTCGATCTCGGCCATCTGTACGTCGAACGGCAGGTCGATCAACACCGGGCCAGGGCGGCCGGAGCGCATTTCATAGAAGGCTTTCTGGAACGCGTAAGGCACTTGGCCGGGTTCCAGCACCGTGGTTGCCCACTTGGTCACTGGCTTGACGATGCTGGTGATGTCCACGGCCTGGAAGTCTTCCTTGTGCATCCGGGCGCGGGGGGCTTGGCCGGTAATGCACAGGATCGGGATCGAGTCGGCCGAGGCGCTATACAGGCCGGTGACCATGTCGGTACCCGCCGGGCCCGATGTGCCGATGCACACGCCGATATTGCCGGCCTTGGTGCGGGTGTAGCCCTCGGCCATGTGCGAGGCGCCTTCAACGTGGCGAGCAAGGACGTGATCGATGCCACCCACCTTCTGCAAGGCCGAATACAGCGGGTTGATCGCGGCGCCTGGGATACCGAAGGCGGTATCCACACCTTCACGGCGCATCACCAGGACAGCGGCTTCGATTGCTCTCATTTTGCTCATGGTTTTGGTGCCTCTTGCGTTTTGTAATTGTATACAAGTGGTGTCTGTCCAAAGTGTATTCACGGCGAGCTACGTTGGTCAATGCCTTTCGTGAACTGACCTTTGCGTTCGTCGGAAGCGCTTTTTTCGACGTATGGAGCCTTTGTTGAAAAATATTGTATACAAAAACAGATATCATTGTGTTCTATTTGTGTCATCGAGCATCTGATCAAACAGACCTCACCGCGTTACCCATAACAAGATAAGGACGGCACCTATGAGCGCTTTAACCTTGAAACTCGCCACCCAGCTGGCCACCCAGGCCCTTACTGCAGGCCGCACCATTTCGGCTGCGCCACTGACCATCGCCGTGCTCGACAGCGGCGGCCATCTGGTCACCCTGCAACGCGAAGACGGCGCCAGCCTGCTACGCCCGCAAATCGCCATCGGCAAAGCCTGGGGCGCCATTGCCCTGGGCAAGGGTTCACGTTTGCTGGCACTGGACGCCCAACAGCGCCCGGCGTTTATCGCGGCGTTGAACAGTCTGGGGCAGGGCAGCGTCGTGCCGGCACCGGGTGGGGTGTTGATTCGGGATCAGAGCGGCATGGTGCTCGGCGCAATTGGGATCAGCGGGGACACGTCCGATATTGACGAGCAGTGTGCGATCACGGCGATAGAGGGGGTGGGGTTGATGGCGGATGCGGGGGTGTCGGCTTGAATCGTTCTGACTGTGAGTAAGCTATCGCAGGCAAGCCAGCTCCCACATTGGCGGTGTTCACAAATCCAACTGTGTGAATCCAATCAGTGTGGGAGCTGGCTTGCCTGCGATGCAGTCGACTCGGTCTACAGTCAAACCCAAATAGCATCCCACAGCGGATAGTCGCCAAACTTCTTTACCAGCCCAGCCCTGAGTGGATTAGCTACGATGTAGCGTGCAATCCCCTCAAGGCTTTCCTCTCGACGCACGGCATGATCATGAAAGCCCGGCTGCCAGAGGCGACCTTGGCGGCCAGCCACCGCATTCACAATTCGGGTGCTCTTGGACTTCACTTGTCGCATCAAGTCGGCAAGCGAACCTTTCTCCAGAGAAACAAGCCAATGGAAATGGTCAGGCATTACCACCCAGGCCAATGATGTTGCGAGCCCTTTATATTGGGCGATCCTGAATTGTTGTACGACCAGGCGGCCGAGTCTGAAGTCGCTGAAGATGGGCTCGCGTTCAAGGGTGTTGGTGGTGAGCAGGTAAATGCGGTTGGACTCGTTATAGCGGCCGATGCGCAGGCGTTTTGAAGCAGGTAAATCAGGCATTCCGTGGCCTCTCTTCAGATGGTGTTCTGAGAGGCTAGACTGAGGGGCGAAGGCTGATCGGCAGGCTTTTAGCAGGATGTGTCTGGATGGGCGCTATCGCGGGCAAGCCCGCTCCCACAGGGGATTGTGACCAATTTACATTTTGTGTCCCGCGCAAATCCGTGTGGGAGCTGGCTTGCCTGCGATAGCCTCTGCGCGGTCTATCAATCCGGCTCACACCCCTTGAGCACCAACCGAATGATCGTCTGCGCCGCCGCCTCATAATCGGCCTCATCCAGCTTGGCCTTGCCGGTTACCGCCGAGATCTGCCAGTCGAAATCGGCATAGGTCTGGGTGGCTGCCCAGATGCTGAACATCAGGTGGTTGGGGTCAATTGCTGCGATCAGGCCACGGTCAACCCAGCTCTGGATGCAGTCGATATTGTGCTTGGCCTGGGCATTGAGCTGTTCAACCTGGTCGGTGCTCAGGTGTGGGGCGCCGTGCATGATTTCGCTGGCGAACACCTTGGAGGCGAACGGCAGGTCGCGGGAGATGCGGATTTTGGAGCGGATGTAGTTGCTCAATACTTCCTTGGGCTCGCCTTCGGGGTTGAACGGCGTGGAGGCGGCCAGGATCGGCTCGATAATGCTTTCGAGCACCTCGCGGTAAAGGTTGTCCTTGGATTTGAAGTAGTAATAGACGTTGGGCTTGGGCAGCCCGGCCTTGGCGGCGATGTCGCTGGTTTTGGTCGCGGCGAAGCCCTTGTCGGCAAACTCCTCGCTCGCCGCCCGCAGGATTTTTTCTTTGTTGCGCTCGCGAATGCTGCTCATAAACCAGACGTTTCCTTGCCATGACAGGCGGTTGCGCATGGTAGCACCGGCCATCCGCAAGCCTCAACAATCTGCCCGCAACGCCTTGCGCCGCGCTATGCTCGCGCCATCTCTCTCTAACGGAAGTTCGGTTCATGGCAGGAAGCAGCTTGTTGGTGTTGATCGACGATATCGCGGCGGTACTCGATGACGTCGCGCTGATGACGAAAATGGCCGCCAAGAAGACATCGGGCGTGCTGGGCGATGACCTTGCACTGAACGCCCAGCAGGTCTCCGGCGTGCGGGCCGAGCGGGAAATTCCCGTGGTGTGGGCGGTGGCCAAGGGCTCGTTTATCAACAAGTTGATCCTGGTGCCGACGGCCCTGTTGATCAGCGCCTTTGCTCCGTGGGCGGTGATACCACTGTTGATGCTTGGCGGTGCCTATCTGTGTTTCGAGGGCTTCGAAAAACTCGCGCACAAATTCCTGCACAGCAAGGCTGAAGATCAAGCCGAACACGCACAGTTGGCTGAAGCGGTGGCCGATCCGGCAACCGATCTGGTGGCGTTCGAGAAAGACAAGATCAAGGGTGCCATCCGCACCGACTTCATTCTGTCCGCCGAAATCATTGCCATCACCCTCGGCATTGTCGCCGACGCGCAGCTCACACAGCAGGTGATTGTGCTGTCGGGTATCGCCATTGTCATGACCATCGGCGTATATGGATTGGTGGCTGGTATTGTCAAGCTCGACGACCTGGGGCTGTGGCTGACGCAGAAGCCGGGCCAGGTGGCACGCAGTATTGGCGGCGCGATTCTGAGTGCGGCGCCGTACATGATGAAGAGCTTGTCGGTGATCGGCACGGCGGCGATGTTTATGGTCGGTGGTGGCATTCTCACCCATGGCGTGCCCGTGGTGCACCACTGGATCGAGACGGTGAGCCAAAGCACAGGGGCGCTGGCGTGGCTGATGCCGACGTTGCTGAATGCGGTGGCGGGGATTATTGCCGGTGGGGTGGTTCTGGTATTGCTCACCTTAGTGACCAAGCTCTGGGTTGTTTTAAAATCCAAACCATAACGTGCCCATGCTTTCTCAAAACAAGCAGTGCCAGGCGGCGCTGCTTGTTTTTCAGCTAACAGCGCTTCACTTAATGAAAGACATCGTAACCGTGATCGGCAAAGTTCAGTAGAAGCCTTGCCTCGGAACCCTCGGTCGTCAGATGCTCAGTGGTCAGCCTGTTATAGTACAAGCGAGGCAAGGCGCTGCTCATCCCGTTAATCATTTGGTCGCCCACTGTCGAATTGTTTCCTCCTAGGCTATCGATATATTCAAGCACTCGCTCCGCATTCGCGGCGATATCAGCGCGCTCACTGTCGCTGAGGCTGGGATCGTTCCAATTGCCTCCAACCTTATCGTAGAAATCGTCGATCCTGTGTTCTTCAAGCCGCGCTGCATAGGGATTCGTGAATGGATCCAGGTGAGCGGACGTCGGCATTTTATCGGCGGGCAATGGTGTAAGCAGATTGTCGAACAAGGGGTTTTTGGTGATTTCGTCTACGGTCCGATAATCGCCAGCTGCCCGGCCGGTGTTTTCGGTTGGGGCTTGCAGCTTCGGCATACCAAACTGTTGTGCAATGGCGTCTATCGAGCCAGCCGCCAAATTCAAGGTGTTCGGAATGAACATGATGTGTCCTTTTGAAGAAGTTTAATCAGGAATACCTCGGCGGCCTTGGGTGAGCCGCCGGGTCAGTACCTGTGTGTAAACTTTCATTCAAGAGGTTCCACTGTTTTCGCCGTCTGGCGGTGATCAATGGCTCAAAGTGTGACGATAGATGGCGTTTACAGGATTGAGGCCAAGGCCATTGCGATGACCTTGGCTTTGGTCAATGACGTTTACTCGGCAATCTGCAATTTGCGCGATTCCGTATAGATATACCGCACCTTCTCATACTCGAACGGCGAGTTCATCTGGCCGTAGCGGAAGCTGGTCTGGTAGCGCTTGTCCACGGCGCGCAGGGCCCAGACTTCCGGATGGTTGGAGCTGACTTCGGATACGTTGAGGAAGTTGATCTGCGATTCGGCGCTGTAGTCCACCAGCAAGCCGGTGGTGTCACGCAGGTTCGACGGGCCAAAGATCGGCAACACCACATAGGCGCCGCCCGGTACGCCGTAGAAGCCCAGAGTCTGGCCGAAGTCTTCGCTCTGGCGCGGCAGGCCCATGGCGGTAGCCGGGTCCCACAGGCCGGCGATGCCAATGGTGGTATTGACCAGCAGGCGCCCGGTGGTTTCCAGCGAGCGGTGGCCCTTGAGCTGCAACAAGCTGTTCATCAGGTTGGGCACATCGCCCAGATTGTTGAAGAAGTTGCTCACGCCGGTGCGCAGGAAGCTCGGCGTGACGTAGCGGTAACCGTTTACTACCGGCAGGAATACCCACTGGTCGAAGCGATAGTTGAAGTGGTACACGCGGCGGTTCCACGACTCCAGTGGGTCGTAGACGTTAAGCGCGGTGAGCGTGGAGCGTTCGAACTCACGCTGGTCCAAGCCTGGGTTGAACTTGAGCTTGGTCAGCGGCTCCTTGAAGCCGTCGGCATCGACCTTGACGGGTTCTTGGGCCTTGCTGTTGTCGGCATTGGCCACGCCTGCGCACATCAGTGCGGCGAGCAGCAGAAGATATTTAGCCACGGAAGAACTCCAGCATGGCGTCGGCGTTGACGCGGTAATTGAGGTTGCCGCAATGGCCGCCCAGCGGGTAGACGGTCAAGCGATCGCCGAAGGTTTTACGCAGGAAGCCCAGGTCGCCAGGGCCGAGGATTACATCGTCGGCGTTATGCATCACGGCAATTTTCGGGCTGTCGCGCAGGTAGTCCTTGAGGGCGTAGAGGCTGACCTGATCGATCAGTTGCAGCAGGCTGCCGCCATCGGAACGAGCGCGCCACATCGGGATCACTTGTTCGGTGAGGTAGCAGTCGAAGTCACACTGCAGGGCACGCTTGAGGAACGGCGTGAGGCTGGTGCCTTCGGTGATCGGGTATTTGGGTGGAATGATCAGGCCACGGCGGTTGATCAAGTCCGAAGTGAACGCAATGTCAGCGGCCGAGAAGCGGAACGAGGTGCCGATCAGCATGGCCATCTGTTCATTGCTCAGGTGCTGCTTGGACTGCTGGAAGTCATAGAGCAAGGCATCGTTGAGGTCGATGTAGCCTTTCTGCTGGAAGTAACGCGTCAGTTTGCTCAGCACCAACTCATAGAAGGTGGTGCTGTTGTTGATGCCCTTGACCTCGGTCTGTACCAGCTTGTCGAGGTTGGTGATCGAGGTGTAGAGGTTGACCGGCGGGTTGAGCAGCAGCACTTTCTTGAAGTTGAAGCTACGGCGGGTCTCATCCAGCTTGCTGACAAACGCCGCATCCAGGGCGCCCAGGCTGTAACCGGTGAGGTAGAAATCAGTCACTGGCAACGAGGCGTTCTGCGCGCGTACGGCTTGCATCACGCGGTACATGTCTTCGGCGTCTTCCTGGGTGATGCCCGGGGTGGCGAAGCGCGAAGCGGCGCTGATGAAATCGAAGCTGGTTGGCGAGGAGAGCTGCACCACATGGTAGCCGGCCTGGTAATACAGCTTTTTCAGGTATTCATTGATGCTGCTATCAAAGCGTGCACCGGTGCCGGCGATCAGGAAGATCAAAGGCGCAGCACGGTCCTGCTTGGCAATGCGGTAAGTGAGTTTCTTCACCGCCCAGAAATTGTCCGGCAGGCTGAACTCGCGCTCGGGGCGCATCGTCAGGGTGTAGTCGGACTGGTTGATCTCGTCATCTGTCGGCAGGGTTGGCCGCAGATCGGGAGGCGTGGTGGCGATGGTTGCTTCGAACGGGTTGGTCAAAGGGTAGCCATAGCTGGCTTGGTCGATATCGACGGCCAGTGCTGACGCACTCAAAAATAGGCTGCCCAGCAAGGCAGCACAGCGCAAGGAACGGAGCATGACTTAATCCCTAAGAGGAACGGGCTGAATGAAGTTCGCAGGCTATGACCACCGCCTTGTCACCGAAGTGCCAGCACTCGGCACGAAAAGTCGGAAAAAACGTCGGAATCGGGGTAATAGTAGCGAGACGATACACTTTGCCATGCTTTGTTGAACAGATATCTGTGCGAACACCTTGCTAACGGCCGCCGTGGGATTAAGCTGGGCGCCGTTTTTGCCTATCGGAGTGCCCCATGTCCCGTCGTTTGCCGTTGATTCTGCTGCTTATTGCCTTGCCGTTATGGCTGGCCGCCAGTTATGCCGCACGCTACGGCTTCATGGAGGATGGGCAGTGGGTTGGCATCTGTGCTGATGAGGCCAGTCGCTGGGAATGCCAGGTGCGTTCGAACCTGGGTTTGATGATCCATTTCAAGCTGCTGGGGTGGGCGGCGTTGATCACCTCGGTGCTGGGCTTTTTTGTACCGGGGCGTGCGGGATGGGCGTTGGCGGTGGTGGGCTTGGTGTTCGGGTTGCCGGCGCTGGCGTTGTACAACACGACGTTTGCGGTGTTTGCGGTGGTGATTGCGGGGTTGCGGTTGGTCAGGAAGCCGCGCGGCGCCTGATGTGGCCTCAGCGCAGGCAAGCCAGCTCCCACATTTGACCGTGCTCACAGATAGAAATGTGTGAACCCAATCAACTGTAGGAGCTGGCTTGCCTGCGATAGCGGTGTTACGCCTTGCGCACTCGCAAGCAACGCCACAAAGCCGCAACCATCAGCACGCTGACCACTGCCCAACCCCAGGCCTGCTGGTTCAACAGCCCTTCACGGTACAACTGCGGCGCAACGCCGGCACCGATGATAAAGGCCAGCAACGCAATCTCCCGACGTGGTCCGGTCACCGGGCGTACCAGGTACACCAGGGCCGGCAACACCAGCGCCGCGCTTGGGAAGCTGCGATAGCGCGGGTCAAACACCAGCGCTAGCATCATCACCGCACCGGCAAACCCGGCGATTGCCATCAGCCAGCCCGCGCGTTGCTCCAGCCAGCTGAACCCGCGCTCACGCCAGCCTTCCCGTCCGCTGAGGGCGAGTGCGGCGTGGGCCAGCACCAGCAAGTTCAACATCACCAGCAAGCCTGCCCATACCCATTCATCGCTGAAGCGCGCGGTAACGCGGGTCAGTTCGGCCCAACTGCCGATGGAGCACGCTGCGACGGCCCCTAGCAACGGCAGTATTAATGCAGAGCGAGTGCTGCGAACGCGGCCGCCGAGCACCAGGGTGCCAAGCAGGATGAGCCCGCCGACGCCCAGCCACAGCCGCCAGTAGGGCACATTGGTCACCGGGCCGGCGAGGATACCTTTGTCCTGACGGTCTGCATCGAACAGCCCCCAGTAACCACCCACAGCCCCTTCACTCGCACGTTTCCATGGCTGGTCAAAGGCTTCGATCAGGTTGTAGCGCCAGCCATTGGCTTCGGCCATGGCCACGAAGCCGCGCATGAACCTGGCCTCATTGACCCGGCTGGGCACGGCGGTTTCGCGCTGTCGGCCTTCGCTGGGCCAGCCGGTTTCGCCGATCACGATGTCCTTGGGCGCGAATTTATGGCCGAAGGTCTGGCGCACATCGCCCACGTGCTTGAGCGCCTGGTCGATGCCGGACGGCTCATCTTCCCAATACGGCAACAGGTGAATGGTCAGGAAGTTCACCGCCGGCTCGATTTCCGGGTGTTGCAACCAGAACTCCCAGACATCGGCATAGGTGACGGGCTGCTTGATCTGGCTTTTAACCTGATGGATCAGCGCCACCAGTTGCTTGGCAGTAACTTCCTTGCGCAGCAGGGCTTCGTTGCCGACGATCACCGAGGTCACTACATCCGGGCTAGCGTTGGCCGCCGCGATCAACTCGTTGATCTCTTTTTCGGTCGCCACAGGGTCGCTGCTGACCCAGGCCCCGGCCATCACTTTCAACCCATGCTTGCGCGCCATGTCCGGCAGGGCCTCCAGGCCGGTCATGGAATAGGTGCGAATGCATTCAAAGCGCGTAGCCAGTAGCGCCAGGTCGGCGTCCATGCGCTCGGGGCGCAGCGTGAACGGTTGGTCGAATGGGGACTGGTCTTTGTCGAACGGTGTGTAGGACGCACATTGCAGCTTATGGCTGGCGCTGGCGACGTCTGGCAACACCACGGGCCGGCCGAGGCCGTACCAGTAGCCGACAAGGGCAAGCGCGCCGAGGATCAAGGCGAAGAAATAGGGCAGGGCAGGGAAGCGGGCAGTCGCGGGCATGGTCGGCTTATCTGGGGGAGCAAAGGCGCGCATCTTACCCGGATTTGCCGCAGCCCAGTGCGGCTGCATAATTTTGACATGCAAACTTCGGGCGGGATTCTGGCGATAACGCCTACAAAGCGTCCTGCTGGCGATGTGATGTCGTTTCCTGCTCAACCAAGGTCGCTGACAGAGCAGGGCAAATGCCTACGCAGGTTGAAGATAAAACTGTCAGTACTCCACTGATGCCTCAGCAACCGGATCGATGCGCGTGAAGGGGGCGCGGTGCACCCTATAACAACAGTTTGACGTCGCTCGGCATCCGTCGGGCGCAGCACTTTCGGGGAAGTACTATGAAGATGCGACGACTCTTGGGCGCAGCTGCCACTCTGGTAGTTGCGATGGGCTCCACACTGGCCAGTGCCGACAGCAAGACCCTGAGCATCGGCTACGTGGACGGCTGGTCCGACAGCGTGGCCACCACTCATGTGGCGGCAGAGGTAATCAAGCAAAAACTCGGCTACGACGTAAAACTGCAAGCGGTTGCCACCGGGATCATGTGGCAGGGCGTTGCCACTGGCAAACTCGATGCCATGCTCTCCGCCTGGCTGCCGGTGACCCACGGGGAATACTGGACCAAGAACAAGGACAAGGTGGTCGACTACGGCCCCAACTTCAAGGACGCCAAGATCGGCCTGATCGTGCCGGAGTACGTCAAGGCCAAGTCCATCGAAGACCTCAAGACCGACACCACCTTCAAGAACAAGATCGTCGGCATCGACGCCGGTTCAGGCGTAATGCTCAAGACCGACGAAGCCATCAAGCAATATGGCTTGGACTACAAACTGCAAGCCAGCTCGGGTGCGGCGATGATTGCCGAACTGACCCGCGCCGAAGACAAGCAGGAGTCGATTGCGGTCACCGGTTGGGTACCGCACTGGATGTTCGCCAAGTGGAAACTGCGTTTCCTGGACGACCCAAAAGGGATTTATGGTGCTGCTGAAACCGTCAACAGCATCGGCAGCAAGGGCCTGGAGAAGAAAGCGCCGGAAGTCGCAGCCTTCCTGAAGAAATTCCAGTGGGCCTCCAAGGATGAAATCGGTGAAGTCATGCTGGCGATTCAAGAAGGCGCCAAGCCGGACGCCGCGGCCAAGGACTGGGTAGCCAAGCACCCCGAGCGCGTTGCCGAATGGACCGCTAAATAAAAGCCACCGATGCAACCCTGTGGGAGGGGGCTTGCTCCCGAAAGCGGTGTGCCAGTCACAGATTTTTGACTGGCACACCGCTTTCGGGAGCAAGCCCCCTCCCACATTCGTTTTGCACTGACTCAAATCTTCCTGCGCCCCAGCAATCCCTCGCTACACTCGATCTACTACTAAGGTCGTCTGGAACCCATTGCGCAGCCGCATACAGTGGATACGTTCCAAAATAATAAAAAGCTGTGCTGCGAGGATAAAAACAATGAACGACAGCATTTACCTCTCGATTCAAAACAGCCCGCGTTTCAAGGAGCTGGTCAGGAAAAGGGAAAGGTTCGCCTGGATTCTCTCGGCGATCATGCTAGGGCTTTACTCCGCTTTCATCCTGTTGATCGCCTACGGGCCACAAGTGCTGGGGGCCAAGATCAGCCCCGGTTCCTCGATTACCTGGGGCATCCCCCTGGGCGTCGGGCTGATTGTGTCGGCCTTCATTCTCACCGGCATCTACGTGCGTCGGGCCAACGGCGAATTTGACGACCTGAACAATGCGATTCTCAAGGAGGCTGCGCAATGATCCGGCGTCTATTGGCTCTATTCGGTGCTTCGCTGTTGGCTCCGGCCGTTTGGGCGGCGGACGCATTGACCGGTGAAGTGCACAAGCAACCGCTGAACATCTCGGCCATTGTGATGTTCGTCGCGTTTGTCGGCGCCACCCTGTGCATCACTTATTGGGCGTCCAAGCGCAACAAGTCGGCGGCGGACTACTATGCGGCGGGCGGCAAGATCACCGGTTTCCAGAACGGTCTGGCGATTGCCGGTGACTACATGTCGGCGGCGTCCTTCCTGGGGATTTCCGCGCTGGTGTTCACCTCCGGCTACGACGGCTTGATCTACTCGATCGGCTTCCTTGTGGGCTGGCCGATCATTCTGTTCCTGATCGCCGAGCGCTTGCGTAACCTGGGCAAATACACCTTTGCCGACGTGGCGTCCTATCGCCTGGGGCAAACCCAGATCCGCAGCCTGTCGGCGTGTGGCTCGCTGGTGGTGGTGGCGTTCTACCTGATCGCGCAGATGGTCGGCGCGGGCAAGCTGATCCAGCTGCTGTTTGGCCTTGATTACCATGTGGCGGTGATCCTGGTGGGTATCCTGATGTGCCTGTACGTGCTGTTCGGCGGCATGTTGGCGACCACCTGGGTGCAGATCATCAAGGCGGTGCTGTTGCTGTCCGGTGCCTCGTTCATGGCGCTGATGGTGATGAAGCACGTCAACTTCGATTTCAACATGCTGTTCTCCGAGGCGATCAAGGTTCACCCCAAAGGTGAGGCGATCATGAGCCCCGGCGGCCTGGTGAAAGACCCGATCTCGGCATTCTCCCTGGGCCTGGCACTGATGTTCGGTACCGCTGGCCTGCCGCACATCCTGATGCGCTTCTTCACGGTAAGCGACGCCAAGGAAGCGCGTAAGAGCGTGCTGTACGCAACCGGCTTCATCGGCTACTTCTATATCCTGACCTTTATCATCGGCTTCGGCGCGATCCTTTTGGTCAGCACCAACCCGGCGTTCAAGGATGCAGCGGGCGCCTTGCTCGGCGGTAACAACATGGCGGCGGTGCACCTGGCCAACGCGGTGGGTGGCAGTATCTTCCTGGGCTTCATCTCGGCCGTGGCGTTTGCCACCATCCTGGCGGTGGTTGCCGGCTTGACCCTGGCGGGTGCTTCGGCGGTGTCCCATGACCTGTATGCCAGCGTAATCAAGAAGGGCAAGGCCAACGAGAAAGATGAGATTCGCGTGTCGAAGATCACTACCGTAGCCTTGGGTGTATTGGCCATCGGCCTGGGTATCCTGTTCGAAAGCCAGAACATCGCGTTCATGGTCGGCCTGGCGTTCTCCATCGCCGCCAGCTGTAACTTCCCGGTGCTGCTGCTTTCCATGTACTGGAAAAACCTCACCACCCGTGGTGCCATGATTGGCGGCTGGCTGGGCTTGATCAGCGCCGTGGGCCTGATGATCCTCGGTCCGACCATCTGGGTGTCGATCCTGCACCATGAAAAGGCGATCTTCCCGTACGAGTACCCGGCGCTGTTCTCGATGATCATCGCTTTCGTCGGCATCTGGTTCTTCTCCATCACCGACAAGTCGGCGGCGGCGGAGAAAGAGCGTGCGCTGTACTTCCCGCAGTTCGTGCGTTCGCAGACTGGCCTTGGGGCGAGTGGGGCGGTTAATCACTAAGTCGTCAGTTGCATAAGAGATACCCCGGTCGCAAGGCCGGGGTATTTTTTTGCCTGGGCTGGCCTCATCGCGGGCAAGCCCGGCTCCCACACTGGGTCGTGTCCTTTTGTTGGAATGCGGTCCAATGTGGGAGCTGGCTTGCCTGCGATGACGGTAGATCAGGCCACACCAACAAAAACGGCCTCCACTAAGGGAGGCCGTTCTCAATGCAGCTAAGCAGTTGAATGCTTACTTGCGGTCTTCCAGCTTGGTGATGTCACGCGACTCGTAGCCGGTGTACAGCTGGCGCGGGCGGCCAATCTTGTACGGGCTGGAGAGCATTTCTTTCCAGTGGGAGATCCAGCCCACGGTCCGCGCCAGGGCGAAGATCACGGTGAACATGCTGGTTGGAATGCCGATCGCCTTGAGGATGATCCCAGAGTAGAAGTCGACGTTCGGGTACAGAGAACGTTCGATGAAGTACGGGTCGGTCAGGGCGATCTCTTCCAGGCGCATGGCCAGTTCGAGTTGCGGATCGTTCTTGATGCCCAGTTCCTTCAACACTTCGTCGCAGGTCTGCTTCATGACAGTAGCGCGCGGGTCGCGGTTCTTGTAGACCCGGTGACCGAAGCCCATCAACTTGAACGGATCGTTCTTGTCCTTGGCCTTGGCGATGAAGGTGTCGATGTTGGACACATCGCCGATTTCATCGAGCATGGTCAATACGGCTTCGTTCGCACCGCCGTGGGCAGGGCCCCACAGTGCGGCGATGCCGGCGGCAATACAGGCGAACGGGTTGGCACCCGAAGAGCCCGCCAGGCGCACGGTAGAGGTGGAAGCGTTCTGCTCGTGGTCGGCGTGGAGGATGAAGATCCGGTCCATGGCCTTGGCGAGCACCGGGCTGATCGGTTTGATCTCGCACGGGGTGTTGAACATCATGTGCAGGAAGTTTTCCGCGTACGTCAGGTCGTTGCGCGGGTACATCATGGGTTGGCCCATGGAGTACTTGTAAACCATTGCGGCCAGGGTAGGCATCTTGGCAACCAGGCGGATCGCGGAAATTTCGCGATGCTGCGGGTTATTGATGTCCAGGGAGTCGTGATAGAAGGCCGACAGGGCGCCTACTACACCGCACATGACGGCCATCGGGTGGGCGTCGCGACGGAAGCCGTTGAAGAAGGTCTTCAACTGCTCGTGAACCATGGTGTGGTTCTTCACGGTGCTGACGAACTGGGCTTTCTGCTCGGCTGTTGGCAATTCGCCATTTAGCAGCAGGTAGCAGGTTTCCAGGTAGTCCGACTTTTCAGCCAGTTGCTCGATCGGGTAGCCGCGATGAAGCAGAATGCCATTATCACCATCGATATAGGTGATCTTCGACTCGCAGGAAGCGGTCGACATGAAGCCTGGGTCGAAAGTAAAACGGCCCGTGGCCGTCAGGCCCCGTACGTCGATAACATCGGGACCAACGGTGCCGGTTAAAATGGGCAGCTCGACGGGGGCTGCGCCCTCGATGATCAACTGCGCTTTTTTGTCAGCCATGTGGCCTCCTATTTATGCTTCAAATCATCAGACAGACCCCCCACGCAGGGCCCGCACCACTATATTGATATAAATCCAGATGTCAATTTGCCTAAAGTCTTGCGCCAGAAGGCTTTAACCGTACTTTTTCGTCGAAATTGACTGCCATTTACGCCTTTTATCCCGCCAGCGCAATCAGCTATTAGGGTGAGGTGTGCGCGTTGTCATTAGTAACCTAACTGTCTATACTCGGCCACCGACCGCCAAGGGCTTTTGGGCTTGCTTTCATTGGGGGTCGCACTCCCTGGGTGGTGCTTACCTGACCAGTCGCACTCCCCAACAACTTTGCCCTGATTGTTAGGGGCTCTTCAGTGTGAAAAAAAGCCGTGAATAGCCAACGACCTGTAAACCTAGACCTAAGGACCATCAAACTCCCCATCACCGGCGTTACGTCGTTCCTGCACCGTGTTTCCGGCATCATCCTGTTCCTGGGCTTGGGCATCATGCTTTATGCATTGAGCAAATCCCTGGGTTCCGAGGAAGGATACGCCGAGGTGAAGGCATGCTTGACCAGCCCGCTGGCCAAGTTCGTAGCATGGGGCCTCCTGTCCTCTCTTCTGTATCACCTGGTAGCCGGTGTGCGCCACTTGATCATGGACATGGGCATCGGTGAGACGCTGGAAGGCGGCCGCCTGGGCTCGAAAATCATCGTCGCCATTTCCGTGGTGCTGATCGTTCTGGCAGGAGTTTGGATATGGTAACCAGCGTAACGAATCTGTCGCGTTCGGGCCTCTATGACTGGATGGCACAGCGTGTGTCTGCGGTCGTTCTCGCGGCTTATTTCATTTTCCTGATCGGATACCTCGTCGCAAACCCGGGCATCGGCTATGAGCAATGGCACGGCCTGTTTTCCCACAATGCGATGCGAATCTTCAGTCTGCTGGCCCTTGTAGCCCTGGGCGCTCACGCCTGGGTTGGCATGTGGACCATCGCGACTGACTACCTGACGCCGATGGCGCTGGGCAAGTCCGCGACTGCAGTACGTTTCCTCTTCCAGGCAGTATGCGGCGTCGCGATGTTCGCTTACTTCGTCTGGGGTGTGCAGATTCTTTGGGGTATCTGATTCATGGCTAACATTCCAACTATTTCATTCGACGCCATCATTATTGGTGGCGGCGGTGCTGGCATGCGCGCTGCGCTGCAGCTGGCCCAGGGCGGTCACAAGACTGCCGTGATCACCAAGGTGTTCCCGACGCGTTCCCACACCGTATCGGCCCAGGGTGGTATCACCTGCGCCATCGCCTCCGCCGACCCGAACGATGACTGGCGCTGGCACATGTACGATACCGTCAAGGGTTCCGACTATATCGGTGACCAGGACGCTATCGAATACATGTGTCAGGAAGGCCCGGCCGCGGTGTTCGAGCTGGACCACATGGGTCTGCCGTTCTCCCGTACCGAGCAAGGCCGTATCTACCAGCGTCCATTCGGTGGCCAGTCCAAGGATTACGGTAAAGGCGGCCAAGCTGCCCGTACTTGCGCTGCGTCCGACCGTACCGGTCACGCGCTGCTGCATACCCTTTACCAAGGCAACCTGAAAGCCGGTACCACGTTCCTGAACGAGTACTACGCGGTTGATCTGGTGAAGAACGGCAAGGGCGAGTTCGTCGGTGTGATCGCCATCTGCATCGAAACCGGTGAAACCACCTACATCCGCGCCAAGGCGACTGTGTTGGCGACCGGTGGTGCAGGTCGTATCTACGCTTCTACCACCAATGCCCTGATCAACACCGGTGACGGCGTCGGCATGGCCCTGCGTGCTGGCGTACCGGTACAAGACATCGAAATGTGGCAGTTCCACCCGACCGGCATCGCCGGCGCCGGTGTACTGGTGACCGAAGGTTGCCGTGGTGAAGGTGGTTACCTGATCAACAAGCACGGCGAGCGTTTCATGGAGCGTTATGCTCCGAACGCCAAAGACTTGGCTGGCCGTGACGTTGTGGCACGTTCGATGGTTAAAGAGATCATCGCCGGTAACGGCTGTGGCCCGAATGGCGACCACGTACTGCTCAAGCTCGATCACCTGGGTGAAGAAGTGCTGCACAGCCGCCTGCCTGGTATCTGCGAGCTGTCCAAGACCTTCGCCCACGTTGACCCGGTAGTTGCTCCGGTTCCGGTGGTTCCAACTTGCCACTATATGATGGGCGGCGTGCCGACCAACATTCACGGCCAGGCAATCACCCAGAACGCCGACGGCCAGGACGAGATCATCCATGGTCTGTTCGCAGTAGGTGAAGTGGCTTGCGTATCGGTTCACGGTGCCAACCGCCTGGGCGGCAACTCGCTGCTCGACCTGGTGGTATTCGGCCGTGCGGCCGGCCTGCATCTTGAGAAGGCGCTGACTGACGGCATCGAATACGATGACGCCACCGACGCCAACATCGAAGCGGCCCTGGCGCGTCTGAACGCTCTGAACGAGCGCACGGATGGCGAAGACGTAGCAACCCTGCGTCGCGAGCTGCAAAGCTGCATGCAGAACTACTTCGGTGTGTTCCGTACCGGCGAATACATGCAGAAGGGTATTGCCCAGTTGGCTGACCTGCGCAAGCGCATCGCCAACGTCAAGATCAACGATAAGAGCCAGGCGTTCAACACTGCTCGTATCGAAGCCCTTGAGCTGCAAAACCTGCTGGAAGTGGCTGAAGCGACGGCGATCGCCGCCGAGGTTCGTAAAGAATCCCGTGGTGCTCACGCTCGTGAAGACTTTGAAGATCGCGACGACGAAAACTGGTTGTGCCACACCCTGTACTTCCCGGGTGACAAGCGCGTAACCAAGCGTGCCGTGAACTTCTCGCCGAAGACGGTGCCGACGTTTGAACCGAAGATTCGGACTTACTAAGGGTGGCTGCCATGTTGAAAGTCAGTGTTTATCGCTACAACCCTGATCAGGACGCCGCGCCGTTCATGCAGGAGTTCCAGGTCGATACCGGTGGTAAAGACCTGATGGTGCTGGATGTACTGGCACTGATCAAAGAGCAGGACGAGGGTTTCTCCTATCGTCGCTCTTGCCGTGAAGGTGTGTGCGGTTCCGACGGCATGAACATCAACGGCAAAAACGGCCTGGCGTGCATCACGCCGCTGTCCGCCGTGGTCAAAGGCAACAAGCTGATCGTTCGTCCACTGCCAGGTTTGCCGGTTATCCGTGACCTGGTCGTCGATATGAGCATCTTCTACAAGCAATACGAGAAAGTTAAGCCGTTCCTGCAGAACGACACGCCGGCTCCGGCCATCGAGCGTCTGCAGTCCCCGGAAGAACGTGAAAAGCTCGATGGCCTGTACGAGTGCATCCTGTGCGCTTGCTGCTCGACATCCTGCCCGTCCTTCTGGTGGAACCCGGACAAGTTCCTGGGTCCAGCTGCGCTGCTGCAAGCCTACCGCTTCCTGGCAGACAGCCGTGATACCAAGACGTCCGAGCGTCTGGCTTCGCTGGATGACCCGTTCAGCGTATTCCGCTGCCGCGGGATCATGAACTGCGTCAACGTATGTCCTAAAGGCCTGAACCCGACTAAGGCCATTGGTCACATCCGTAACATGCTGCTGCAGAGCGGCGTGTAACTGACGTTGTAGTAAAAGCAGGACCGTTGTGCCCGTAAATGCTGCGGCGCAGGCTTCAACCGGCGCCGTAGTTTTAACTTGAGCAGCGACTTACAAAGCCGCGGCTCTTATTTTGAAGAAATGAGACAAGCAGGGGCATTCGGGTTGGTACCCGAACTATCAGCGTGATCCTAAGTGGCTTGTTTTGGTCGCTGCACTTGGCCTTTTGCAAGCAAACTCGGTGTTTTCGCCGGTGGTGTCCCCAAATCGAGGGTGACCAAGCATGCAAGAAAGCGTGATGCAGCGCATGTGGAACAGCGGCTATCTTTCAGGTGGTAACGCTGCCTATGTGGAAGAGCTTTATGAGCTCTACCTGCACGACCCTAACGCTGTGCCAGAAGAATGGCGCACCAAATTTCAGACGTTGTCTTCAGACGGCAACGCTGCCACCGATGTATCGCACGCAACAATTCGCGATCAGTTCGTGCTGCTGGCAAAGAACCAGCGCCGCGCCCAACCGGTTTCCGCCGGCAGCGTGAGCAGTGAGCATGAGAAGAAGCAAGTTGAAGTACTGCGACTGATCCAGGCCTACCGTATGCGTGGCCACCAGGCAGCCCAGCTTGACCCGCTGGGGCTGTGGCAGCGTCCTGCACCTGCAGACCTGTCGATCAATCATTACGGCTTGACCAATGCCGATCTTGATACGACCTTCCGTGCCGGCGACCTGTTCATCGGCAAAGAGGAAGCGAGCCTACGCGAAATTCACGAAGCGTTGCAGCAGACATATTGCCGCACCATCGGCGCTGAATTTACGCACATCACCGATTCCGAGCAGCGCCAGTGGTTCCAGCACCGCCTGGAAGGCGTGCGTGGCCGTCCGGTATTGTCCGCCGATGTGCGCGGCCACCTGCTGGAGCGCGTGACCGCGGCCGAAGGCCTCGAGAAATACCTGGGCACCAAATACCCAGGCACCAAACGTTTCGGCCTGGAAGGCGGCGAAAGCCTGATTCCGATGCTCGACGAGCTGATCCAGCGTTCCGGTTCCTATGGCACCAAGGAAATCGTGATCGGCATGGCTCACCGTGGTCGCCTGAACGTGTTGGTCAACACCTTCGGCAAGAACCCGCGTGAGCTGTTCGACGAGTTCGAAGGCAAGAAGAAGGTCGAGCTGGGTTCCGGTGACGTTAAATACCACCAGGGCTTCTCGTCCAACGTGATGACCACCGGCGGTGAAGTTCACCTGGCCATGGCATTCAACCCCTCCCACCTGGAAATCGTTTCGCCAGTGGTCGAGGGTTCGGTACGTGCTCGCCAGGATCGTCGTAACGATTCCACCGGTGAGAAGGTTCTGCCGATTTCCATCCACGGTGACGCGGCATTCGCCGGTCAAGGCGTGGTCCTGGAAACGTTCCAGATGTCGCAGACTCGCGGCTTCAAGACCGGTGGTACCGTTCACATCGTCATCAACAACCAGGTGGGCTTCACCATCAGCAACCCGTTGGACGCGCGTTCCACCGAGTACGCCACCGACGTTGCCAAGATGATCCAGGCGCCGATCCTCCATGTGAATGGCGATGATCCGGAAGCCGTGCTGTTCGTGACCCAACTGGCTGTCGACTACCGCATGCAGTTCAAGCGTGACGTGGTCATCGACCTGGTTTGCTACCGCCGTCGCGGTCACAACGAAGCGGACGAGCCAAGCGGCACCCAGCCGTTGATGTACCAGCAGATCACCAAGCAGCGCACCACCCGTGAGCTGTACGCCGAAAGCCTGACCAAGGCCGGCGTGGTTGACGATGCGCGTGTTCAGGCGAAAGTCGACGAATACCGCAACGCGCTGGACAACGGCCTGCATGTAGTGAAAAGCCTGGTCAAGGAGCCGAACAAAGAGCTGTTCGTTGACTGGCGCCCATACCTGGGTCACACCTGGACTGCACGTCACGATACCTCGTTCGATTTGAAGACGTTGCAGGAACTGTCCGCCAAGCTGCTGGAAATTCCCGAAGGCTTCGTCGTACAGCGCCAGGTTGCGAAGATCTACGAAGACCGTCAGAAGATGCAAGCCGGTGGCCTGCCGATCAACTGGGGTTACGCCGAAACCATGGCGTACGCGACCCTGGCGTTCGAAGGTCACCCGATCCGCATGACCGGCCAGGACATCGGCCGCGGTACGTTCTCGCACCGTCATGCTGTATTGCACAACCAGAAAGACGCGGGCACCTACATCCCGTTGCAGAACCTGTACGAAGGCCAGCCACGTTTCGACCTGTACGATTCGTTCCTGTCCGAAGAAGCCGTACTGGCGTTCGAATACGGTTACTCGACCACCACGCCGAACGCGCTGGTGATCTGGGAAGCCCAGTTCGGCGACTTCGCCAACGGTGCCCAGGTGGTTATCGACCAGTTCATCACCAGCGGCGAGCACAAGTGGGGCCGTCTGTGCGGTCTGACCATGCTGCTGCCACACGGTTATGAAGGTCAGGGCCCTGAGCACTCCTCGGCCCGTCTGGAGCGTTACCTGCAATTGTGCGCCGAGCACAACATTCAGGTGTGCGTGCCGACGACCCCGGCGCAGATCTACCACTTGCTGCGTCGCCAGGTGATCCGTCCGCTGCGCAAGCCGCTGGTGGTACTGACGCCGAAGTCGCTGTTGCGTCACAAGCTGGCCGTTTCGACCCTGGAAGATCTGGCCCAAGGTTCGTTCCAGACCGTGATTCCAGAGATCGATACGCTGGACGCCGCCAAGGTCACTCGCCTGATCCTGTGCAGCGGCAAGGTCTACTACGATCTGTTGGAAAAACGCCGTGCCGAAGGCCGCGAAGACATCGCCATCGTGCGTATCGAGCAGCTTTATCCGTTCCCGGAAGATGACCTCATGGAGATCATCGCGCCTTACACCAACCTCACGAACGTAGTGTGGTGTCAGGAAGAACCGATGAACCAGGGCGCCTGGTACAGCAGCCAGCATCATCTGCGTCGCAGCATCGGCAACCACAACAAGGCTTTGGTCCTTGAGTACGCCGGTCGTGATGCTTCTGCTGCACCTGCCTGTGGTTACGCGTCGATGCACGCCGAGCAGCAGGAAAAACTGCTGCAAGATGCTTTCACTGTTTAACGCCTTCGCGCTGACTGAAACCGAATTTTAAGGACCTACAGATAATGGCTATCGAAATCAAAGCCCCGTCATTCCCGGAATCGGTTGCCGATGGCACCGTTGCCACCTGGCACAAGAAACCAGGCGAGGCCGTCAAGCGTGACGACCTGATCGTCGACATCGAGACCGACAAAGTCGTTCTGGAAGTGTTGGCCGAAGCTGACGGCGTGCTGGGCGCAATCGTTGCTGAAGAGGGCGCTACCGTTCTGTCGAACCAGGTACTGGGCTCGATCGAAGAGGGCAGCGCTGCTGCCGCTGCCGCTGCTCCTGCTCCTGCCGCTGCTGCACCGGCTGCTTCTGCGCCTGCCGCACCGGCTGCGGGTGGCGAAGATCCAATCGCTGCACCGGCTGCGCGTCAACTGGCTGAGGAAAACGGCATCAACCTGGCTTCCATCAAGGGCACCGGCAAAGATGGCCGTGTGACCAAGGAAGACGTGGTTGCCGCAGTTGAAGCCAAGAAGAACGCTCCGGCTGCCGCACCTGCCAAGGCTGCAGCGCCTGCTGCCGCTGCGCCTGTGTTTGCCGCTGGCGACCGCACCGAGAAGCGCGTACCGATGACTCGCGTACGTGCCACCGTGGCCAAGCGCCTGGTTGAAGCTCAGTCGAACATGGCGATGCTGACCACCTTCAACGAAGTCGACATGACCGAAGTCATGGCCCTGCGTTCGAAGTACAAGGACCTGTTCGAGAAGTCCCACAACGGTGTGCGCCTGGGCTTCATGTCGTTCTTCGTGAAAGCGGCCACCGAAGCGCTGAAGCGCTTCCCGGCAGTCAACGCTTCGATCGACGGCGGCGACATCGTTTACCACGGCTACTCGGATATCGGCGTTGCCGTCTCCAGCGACCGCGGCCTGGTGGTTCCAGTCCTGCGTAACGCCGAGCTGATGAGCCTGGCCGAAATCGAAGGCGGCATCGCTGGCTTCGGCAAGAAAGCCCGTGACGGCAAGCTGACCATCGACGAGATGACCGGCGGTACCTTCACCATCACCAACGGTGGTACCTTCGGTTCGATGATGTCGACGCCGATCGTCAACCCACCGCAGGCCGCGATCCTGGGCATGCACAACATCATCCAGCGTCCGATGGCCATCAACGGCCAAGTCGTGATCCGCCCAATGATGTACCTGGCACTGTCTTACGATCACCGCCTGATCGACGGTAAAGAAGCCGTGACGTTCCTGGTGACCATCAAGAACCTGCTGGAAGACCCGGCTCGCCTGCTCCTGGACATCTGATAGAAGCAGTTGCACGTTGCGAGCTACAAGCTGTAGGAAAAAGCAGCTTGGCTTGCAACGTGTGACTAGAAGCTTGTCGCAAATAGAGGATCTATTTTCATGACACAGAAATTTGACGTTGTAGTGATTGGTGCAGGCCCTGGCGGCTATGTTGCCGCCATCAAGGCTGCGCAACTGGGCCTGTCCACTGCTTGCATCGAAAAATACACCGACAAGGAAGGCAAACTGGCGCTGGGCGGTACTTGCCTGAACGTGGGTTGCATTCCGTCCAAGGCGCTGCTGGACAGCTCCTGGAAATTCCACGAAGCCCAAGACGGCTTTGCGATCCACGGCATCAACCATGCTGGCGTGACCATGGACGTACCCGCAATGGTCGGCCGTAAAGCCAACATCGTCAAAGGCCTGACTTCCGGCGTTGCCACCTTGTTCAAGGCCAACGGCGTGACTTCCATTCAAGGCCACGGCAAGCTGCTGGCCGGCAAGAAAGTTGAAGTCACCAAGCCAGACGGTTCGGTTGAAGTCATCGAAGCCGAAAACGTGATCCTGGCACCCGGCTCGCGTCCAATCGACATTCCGCCTGCTCCTGTTGATAACAACGTGATCGTTGATTCGACCGGCGCCCTGGAATTCCAAGCTGTGCCTAAGCGTCTGGGCGTCATCGGCGCTGGCGTGATCGGTTTGGAACTGGGTTCGGTATGGTCCCGCCTGGGTGCTCAAGTCACCGTGCTGGAAGCCCTGGATACATTCCTGCTGGCTGCCGACACCGCGGTGTCCAAGGAAGCGCTGAAAACCCTGACCAAACAAGGTCTGGACATCAAGCTCGGCGCCCGTGTTACCGGTTCCAAGGTCAA
The DNA here is from genome assembly GCF_009648855.1 of Pseudomonas sp. CFSAN084952. Classification (NCBI taxonomy): domain Bacteria; kingdom Pseudomonadati; phylum Pseudomonadota; class Gammaproteobacteria; order Pseudomonadales; family Pseudomonadaceae; genus Pseudomonas; species Pseudomonas sp. CFSAN084952. The sequence continues at coordinate 1,159,517 of NZ_CP045767.1, forward strand.
CGGCGAAGAAGTCGTGGTGACCTACACCGATAAAGACGGCGAGCAGACCATCACTTTCGACAAGCTGATCGTCGCCGTGGGCCGCCGCCCAGTGACCAACGACTTGCTGGCTTCCGACAGCGGCGTGAACATCGACGAGCGTGGTTTCATCCACGTTGACGATCATTGCGCTACCACTGTGCCTGGCGTGTATGCCATTGGTGACGTGGTTCGTGGCATGATGCTGGCCCACAAGGCTTCCGAAGAAGGCATCATGGTTGTCGAGCGCATCAAGGGTCACAAGACCCAGATGAACTACGACCTGATCCCATCGGTTATCTACACCCACCCGGAAATTGCATGGGTCGGCAAGAACGAACAGCAGTTGAAAGCTGAAGGCGTTGAAGTTAACGTCGGCACCTTCCCGTTTGCCGCTTCTGGCCGTGCCATGGCAGCCAACGACACCGGTGGTTTTGTCAAAGTCATCGCTGATGCCAAGACTGACCGCGTATTGGGCGTCCACGTGATTGGCCCAAGCGCTGCAGAACTGGTTCAGCAAGGCGCGATCGGCATGGAATTCGGCACCAGTGCCGAGGACTTGGGCATGATGGTCTTCTCCCATCCGACCCTGTCCGAAGCGCTGCACGAAGCTGCGTTGGCAGTGAATGGCGGCGCCATCCACATTGCCAACAAGAAGAAGCGCTAAGCGAGATAATAAGAAACCACGGCGGAGTTGCCCGTCGTGAGCCTTGCGCGCAAGACTCACCGCGGAATATCCGCTGGACGCAGCCTTGCGCAGCTTTACGGGCCATAAGCCCCGCAAGTTGCGCGAGCAGCAGTCACAGGTGGCGCGGCACTCATAATGAGCGCAGCGCCGAATGCGCAGTACCTAACGAAGACGGTAAAAAGCATGAATCTTCACGAGTATCAGGGTAAGCAGCTGTTCGCTGAATACGGCCTGCCAGTTTCCAAGGGCTACGCAGTAGACACCCCGGAAGCAGCAGCAGAAGCTTGCGACAAAATCGGCGGCAGCGAGTGGGTTGTCAAAGCCCAGGTCCACGCCGGTGGTCGCGGTAAAGCGGGCGGCGTCAAGCTGGTTCGCAGCAAAGAAGACGCCAAGGCCTTCGCACAGCAGTGGCTGGGCAAGCGTCTGGTGACTTACCAGACTGATGCCAATGGCCAACCAGTCACCAAGATCCTGGTTGAATCGTGCACTGATATCGCTAAAGAGCTGTACCTGGGCGCTGTCGTTGACCGTTCGAGCCGTCGCATCGTGTTCATGGCTTCCACCGAAGGTGGCGTGGACATCGAGAAAATTGCTCACGAAACCCCAGAAAAAATTCTGAAGGCCACTATCGATCCACTGGTTGGCGCTCAGCCATTCCAGGGTCGTGAACTGGCTTTCCAGCTGGGCCTGGAAGGCAAGCAAGTTGCCCAGTTCGCCAAGATCTTCGTAGGTCTGGCCAAACTGTTCCAGGATCACGATCTGGCCCTGCTGGAAGTGAACCCGCTGGTGATCAAGGCTGACGGCGATCTGCACTGCCTCGATGCCAAGATCAACATCGACGCCAACGCCATGTACCGTCAGCCTAAGCTGAAGACTTTCCACGATCCGTCGCAAGACGATCCGCGCGAAGCGCACGCTGCCAAGTTCGAACTGAACTACGTAGCCCTGGAAGGCAACATCGGCTGCATGGTCAACGGTGCCGGCCTGGCCATGGGTACCATGGACATCGTCAACCTGCATGGCGGCAAGCCAGCCAACTTCCTCGACGTAGGTGGTGGCGCTACCAAGGAACGCGTTACCGAAGCGTTCAAGATCATCCTGTCCGACTCCAACGTCGCTGCAGTACTGGTCAACATCTTCGGCGGCATCGTTCGTTGCGACATGATTGCCGAAGGCATCATCGGTGCAGTGAAAGAAGTCGGCGTTAAAATCCCGGTTGTTGTTCGCCTTGAAGGTAACAACGCTGAACTGGGCGCTAAAGTACTGGCAGAAAGCGGTTTGAACATCATCGCGGCTACCAGCCTGACCGACGCTGCTCAACAAGTTGTCAAAGCTGCGGAGGGCAAGTAATGAGCGTCCTGATCAATAAAGACACCAAAGTTATCTGCCAGGGTATTACCGGTTCGCAAGGTAGTTTCCACACCCAGCAAGCCATCGAATACGGCACCCAGATGGTTGGCGGCGTAACTCCAGGCAAAGGCGGCACCGAGCACCTGGGCCTGCCCGTGTTCAACACCGTGAAAGAAGCAGTAGAAGCCACTGGCGCCACCGCCAGCGTGATCTACGTTCCAGCTCCTTTCTGCAAGGACTCGATCCTGGAAGCGGCATTCGGCGGCATCAAGCTGATCGTCTGCATCACCGAAGGCATTCCTACCCTGGACATGCTGGACGCTAAAGTTAAGTGCGACGAACTGGGCGTAGTCCTGATCGGCCCTAACTGCCCAGGCGTGATCACCCCAGGCGAATGCAAGATCGGCATCATGCCAGGTCACATTCACTTGCCAGGTAAAGTCGGTATCGTTTCCCGTTCCGGCACCCTGACCTATGAAGCTGTCAAGCAGACCACTGACGCCGGTTTCGGTCAGTCGACTTGCGTCGGCATCGGCGGTGACCCGATCCCAGGCTCCAACTTCATCGACATCCTGAAGCTGTTCCAGGAAGACCCGAAGACCGAAGCGATCGTAATGATCGGTGAGATCGGCGGTTCGGCTGAAGAAGAAGCGGCTGCCTACATCAAGGCACACGTGACCAAGCCGGTTGTTTCCTACATCGCTGGTGTGACTGCCCCTGCGGGCAAGCGCATGGGCCATGCTGGCGCAATCATCTCTGGCGGCAAAGGCACTGCAGACGAGAAATTCGCTGCACTGCAAGACGCAGGCGTTAAAACCGTGCGTTCGCTGGCAGACATCGGCAAGGCCCTGGCCGAGCTGACCGGTTGGGCTGTCAAGTAAGCCTCGCGCTTAGCTGACGCTTCACCACACAAAGGCCACCTTCGGGTGGCCTTTGTGCTTTCTGGATATAGCCAGATTGACGAATGTGCTCGGTTCAATGTGGGAGCTGGCTTGCCTGCGATGCAGACACCTCGGCGCATCAGCCATGCCCAGTCGATGCCATCGCAGGCAAGCCAGCGCCCACAGGGTTCTGTGTTGCCCAATTAAGTATGAAAACGCGACATTGAAATGTCGCTTATCGGACAGTCCGCCCCGCAACAGTGCGTTTGTCAGCCTAATTCTGTACTCTAGCCGCCTCTTTATGCGTCCGCGTCCCAAAAGGAAGCTGCGCGCTAGACCGGTCGGTCCCCACAAGGGCCGGCAGCATTTCCCTCATCCATAGGGAAGCCCTCTCTAAATTCCGATTCAGTAGTGTGGTATTTCCTCAAATGAAAGTGTTGAAAAGCCAGGATATCCTGGCGCTGGGCTTTATGACCTTTGCCCTGTTCGTGGGCGCCGGCAACATCATCTTCCCGCCTATCGTTGGTTTGCAGTCCGGGCCGCATGTGTGGATGGCGGCGCTGGGCTTTCTGATCACCGCGGTCGGTTTGCCGGTGGTCACTGTGATCGCCCTGGCCAAGGTCGGTGGTGGCATGGATGCGCTGAGCAGCCCGATTGGCAAGATCGCCGGTGGCTTGCTGGCGGCAGCGGCCTACCTGGCAGTGGGCCCGCTGTTTGCGACCCCGCGCACCGCAACAGTATCGTTTGAAGTGGGCCTGGCGCCCTTGACCGGTGAGAGCCCGTTGGCACTGTTCCTCTACAGCTCGGTGTATTTCCTGGTGGTGTTCTTTGTCTCCCTGTACCCAGGTCGACTGCTGGACACCGTGGGCCGTTTCCTGGCGCCGCTGAAAATCATCGCCCTGGCTATTCTCGGCATCGCTGCGTTTGCCTTGCCCGCCGGTGAGGTGGGGGTTGCCACGCCGGAATACGTTGCCGCGCCGTTCTCCCAAGGCTTTATTAATGGTTACCTGACCATGGATACCCTGGGCGCCCTGGTGTTCGGCATCGTGATCGTCAACGCGATTCGCTCCCGTGGCGTCGAGTCACCCAAGCTGATCACTCGCTACGCGATCATTGCCGGGCTGATTGCCGGCGTGGGCCTGGCACTGGTGTACGTCAGCCTGTTTCGCCTGGGTTCGGGCAGCCATGCCGTGGCCGCGGGTGCCAGCAATGGCGCGGCGGTACTGCACGCCTATGTGCAATACACGTTCGGCTCCCTGGGCAGTGGTTTCCTCGCCGTGCTGATTTCCCTGGCATGCCTGGTGACCGCCGTGGGCCTGACCTGTGCCTGCGCCGAGTACTTCAGCAAGATCCTGCCGCTGTCCTACAAGACCCTGGTGGTGATCCTGGCATTGTTCTCGCTGTTTGTGTCCAACCTGGGCTTGACCAAACTCATTGCCTTCTCGATCCCGGTGCTGACCGCGATCTACCCGCCATGCATCGTGTTGGTGGCCTTGAGCTTCTGCAAAGGGTTCTGGCAGGAACAGGGCCGTATTGTCGGCCCGGTGATGCTGGTGTCGTTCATCTTTGGCTGCATCGACGCACTCAAGGGTGCGGGCCTGGCGGGTTGGATGCCTACGCAACTGGTAAACCTGCCGTTGAGCGAACAAGGCCTGGCGTGGCTGGTGCCGTCGGTGATGACGCTGGTCGTGGCCGTGGTGATTGACCGTATGCTGGGCAAGCGCAGCGAAGCCATCGCGTAACGCGCGGTTGAGCTCTACTGAAATGCCCCGTATCAAACGATACGGGGCATTTTTTTTGAGTCGCTGGCAGTGTCTTTTTTTTGGGAATGGCGTCAAAAATCTCAAGTTGAAAACACTGGTCGGTGTGGGAGCTGGCTTGCCTGCGATGGCGGCACATCGGTTGTGCGCGGTGGTGACTGCAAAGACGCTATCGCAGGCAAGCCAGCTCCCACATTTGGACTGTGTCGGCCCTATCATCCTGTGTACAAGGACCTGCATGTCGTTCGTTGAAGTCAATTGGATCCATTTGATCGCCGCACTCTGGTTTGTCATCTGCTGGGGCGGCTACACCCGTTACGCAACGTGGAAAGCCCGGGACACGGCGTGCCTGGCCAGTGTGTTGCACCTGTACCGTGAAGACTGGATGCGCCGCATGCTGCTGCGCGACAACCGTATCGCCGACGCCAGTGTGATCGGTAACCTGGAGCGCAATGCCTCGTTCTTTGCCTCCAGCACCTTGATCATCCTCGCCGGTATTCTCACGGTGCTGGGGGCTTCGGAACGCGCAGTGTCACTGCTGGCGGACATTCCCATGGTGCAGCAGGCATCCCAGGGCATGTCGGAGATCAAATTGCTGTGCCTGGCACTGGTGTTCGTCTATGCCTTTTTCACCTTCAGCTGGTGCATGCGCCAGTACAACTTCGCGGCGGTGCTGGTGGGCTCGGCGCCCATGATCGGTGAACGGCACGTGTCAGAGCAGGAGCGCAAGGCGTTTGCTTTGCGGGCGGCTCGAGTGATTTCGATGGCGGCCAACCAGTTCAACTTTGGCCTGCGCGCCTATTACTTCGGCATGACCATGCTGGCCTGGTTTGTCAGCCCCTGGTTGTTCATGTTGATGAGTAGCGGGGTGGTGCTGGTGCTGTACCGCCGCGAGTTCCATTCCGATGTATTGCAGGTGATGGTGTATACCCCGACCGATATGCCGGGAGCCGACGTTGTAAAAGACGGCGCACAGTAGCGCTGCAAGCAAATCGCAGACAAAGAAAAGCCCGCTTTAATCAGCGGGCTTTCTTTTGCTGCAATACTGCTTTAAACCCTGCGATTACTGCTTGGCAGGTTCTGCAGGTGCGGCAGGTGCAGCTTCTTTTGCAGCAGCTTCGTTCGATTCGGCCTGAGCTTTGGCAGCTTCAGCGTTTTCTTTCGCAGCGTCGTTCACTTTATCCTGTGCTTTAGCCATGTCTTGCTGTGCTTGCTCAGAGTGTGCAGCTGCATCTTGGGCTTTGTCTTCGGATTTCTTGTCGCAGGCAGCCAGACCGAGAGCAGCGGCCAGCATCATGGAAATAGCTAATGTCTTACGCATGGGGTGTTTCTCCTTATTGAAGATATCTACTGGCCTTTCGAACCCAAGGGGCCAGCATTAGTTCCTTATGTCCCACAGATATATAGCATGTTTCGTACAGGAACTTTACCCAGTCATTCCAATCCGCCGAATTCACACTAATAAGAGTCTAAAAACAATGACCGAAAACCCTTTGTTAGAGCGTGCGGTGCGCTTCGTTTCGGCCCTGCGCCATTGCCAGGTGCTGGGTGTGGCGGTGCATGAAGCCAGCGAGGAGGGCATGACCCTCGTACTGCCTTATGGGCCGCATATTGTCGGTGATCCCCTGACCGGGGTGATCCACGGCGGCGCGCTGACCTCCTTGATGGACACCGCTTGCGGCATGGCGACCCTGTGCGTATTGCCCGAGTTCGAGGTGTGCCCCACCCTGGACCTGCGTATCGACTACATGCATCCCGCCGAACCCCATAAGCCGGTGTATGGCTTCGCGCAATGCTACCGGGTGACCACCGACGTGATCTTCACCCGTGGCGTTGCCTATCAGGATGACCCGCAACAACCTATCGCCCATGTGGTAGGCACGTTCATGCGCATGGGCAAGCGCCTCAAAGGCACCCAAGGCTTGGGCACTGTCGTCAAGGGAGAACAGGCATGACGCATCGGTTCAAGACGCGCCTGGAGCAAGCCCTCGATCGTGGCGACTACGATGCGCTGCTCGAGCTGGTGCCCTATGCCAGGCTGATCGGCATCGAATGCACCCGCCTTGGGGATGAGTTGCTGTTTCGCCTGCCGGCCAGCAAGGACAATATTGGTAACCCCATATTGCCAGCGTTGCATGGCGGGGTGATCGCCGGCTTCATGGAGCTGGCAGCCGCCATGCACCTGCTGGTGTTCACCGGCGCTCCGGGCCTGCCGAAAATCATCGACTTCTCCCTGGATTATCTGCGCGCCGGCCAGTTTCGGGACACTTATGCCAAGTGTCAGGTATGGCGCCAGGGCCGGCGCGTGGCCAACGTGGCGATTACCGCCTGGCAGAGCACGCCGGCCGAACCGATTGCCATTGCCCGGGCACATTTCAAAATTGAGGAATTGGTTCGCCCTTGAAATCCTGGTCTTAGTCCCCAACTTTGATGACAACCCGCCGCCAACCCTCAAGGGCGCGGCCACTGCCATCCAATTGGAGTTTGATGACCATGAGTGTGGAAACTCAAAAGGAAACCCTGGGCTTCCAGACCGAGGTGAAGCAACTGCTGCACCTCATGATCCATTCGCTGTATTCCAACAAGGAAATTTTCCTTCGCGAATTGATCTCGAACGCCTCTGACGCTGTCGACAAATTACGTTTCGAAGCCCTGTCCAAGCCTGAGTTGCTGGAAGGCGGCGCGGAACTGAAGATCCGTGTGAGCTACGACAAAGACGCCAAGACCGTCACCCTCGAAGACAACGGTATCGGCATGAGCCGTGACGATGCGATCACCCACCTGGGGACCATCGCCAAGTCCGGCACCGCAGATTTCATGAAGAACCTGTCGGGCGACCAGAAAAAAGACTCTCACCTGATCGGCCAATTCGGCGTGGGCTTCTATTCGGCCTTCATCGTCGCCGACAAGGTTGAAGTCTTCAGCCGCCGCGCCGGCCTTGACGCCAGCGAAGGCGTGCACTGGGCTTCCAAGGGCGAGGGCGAATTTGAAATCGCCACGATCGACAAGGCTGACCGTGGCACGCGCATCGTGCTGCACCTGAAAGCCGGTGAAGATGAATTCGCCGATGGCTGGCGCCTGCGCAACATCATCAAGAAGTACTCCGACCACATCGCGTTGCCGATCGAGTTGCCCAAGGAACAGACCGTTGCCGAAGGCGAAGAAGCCCCGGCGGTGGAGTGGGAAACCGTCAACCGCGCCAGCGCCCTGTGGACCCGTCCGCGTACCGAGATCAAGGACGAGGAATACCAGGAGTTCTACAAGCACATCGGCCACGACTACGAGAACCCGCTGAGCTGGAGCCACAACAAGGTTGAAGGCAAGCTCGAATACAGCTCGCTGCTCTACGTACCGGCCCGTGCTCCGTTCGACCTGTACCAGCGTGAAGCGCCAAAAGGCCTGAAGCTGTACGTGCAGCGCGTGTTCGTAATGGACCAGGCGGAATCCTTCCTGCCGCTGTACCTGCGCTTTATCAAAGGTGTGGTCGACTCCAACGACCTGTCGCTGAACGTGTCGCGGGAAATCCTGCAGAAAGACCCGATCATCGACTCCATGAAGTCGGCGCTCACCAAGCGCGTACTCGACATGCTGGAAAAGCTGGCGAAGAACGAGCCTGAGCAATACAAGAGCTTCTGGAAAAACTTCGGCCAGGTCATGAAAGAAGGCCCGGCGGAAGATTTTGCCAACAAGGAAAAAATCGCCGGTTTGCTGCGTTTTGCCTCGACTCAGGGTGAAGACGGCGAGCAGGTTGTGTCCCTGGCTGACTACCTGGCACGTGCCAAGGAAGGTCAGGACAAGATCTACTACCTGACCGGCGAAACCTACGCCCAGGTCAAGAACAGCCCGCACCTGGAAGTCTTCCGCAAGAAAGGCATCGAAGTGCTGCTGCTGACCGACCGTATCGATGAGTGGCTGATGAGCTACCTCACCGAGTTCGACGGCAAAACCTTCGTCGACGTGGCCCGTGGTGATCTGGACCTGGGTAACCTGGACTCCGAAGAAGAGAAGAAAGAAGCCGAAGAAGTCGCCAAGTCCAAAGAGGGCCTGGTTGAGCGCATCAAGGCTTCCCTGGGCGAAGCGGTGAGTGAAGTGCGGGTTTCCCACCGCCTGACCGACTCTCCTGCGATCCTGGCCATCGGCGAGCAGGACCTGGGCATGCAGATGCGCCAGATCCTGGAAGCCAGCGGCCAGAAAGTGCCGGATTCCAAGCCCATCTTCGAATTCAACCCGTCTCACCCGCTGATCGAGAAACTCGATGGCGAGCAGAGCGAAGAGCGGTTTGGTGACCTGTCGCACATCCTCTTCGACCAGGCCGCCCTGGCAGCCGGCGACAGCTTGAAGGACCCGGCCGCGTATGTGCGCCGACTGAACAAGCTGTTGGTTGAATTGTCGGTTTAACACCGTTGTAGAAAAACCCGCTTCGGCGGGTTTTTTCGTTTGTGCGCACCTCAACTGGAGTGAATCATGAGCCAAGTCACTGTACGTTCCGTGGTCTATCAGATTGATGGCCAGTCTTATGAAAGCCGTCTGGCATTCGATGCCAGCCACAAGGGCCCGTTGCCGGGACTGCTGATGGCGCCGAACTGGATGGGCGTGAGTGGGGGGGCCGAAGAGATCGCGAAGGCCGTTGCCGGCAAAGGCTACGTGGTGCTGATTGCCGACCTCTACGGGCAAAACGTACGTCCTTCAAATGGCGATGAAGCGGGCGCGGCGATGATGCCGTTGAAGAATGATCGCCCGTTGCTGAACAAGCGCATGCAAGCCGCCTTCGAGCAACTGCAAGGCCAAGCTGAAGCCGCGGTGGACACGTCGAAACTGGCCACCTTCGGCTTCTGCTTTGGCGGTTGCTGCTCCCTGGAACTGGCCCGTACCGGCGCGCCGCTGAAGGCTGCCGTGTCGTTCCATGGCACTCTGGATACACCGAACCCCGCAGACGCGAAGAACATCAAGGGTTCAGTGCTGGTGCTGCATGGCGCCTCGGACCCGTTGGTGCCCAAAGAGCAACTGCCGGCGTTCGAAGATGAAATGAACGCGGCGGGTGTGGATTGGCAGTTGCTGAGCTACGGCGGTGCGGTGCATTCCTTCACCGACCCCCATGCCAATGTGCCAGGCAAGATGATGTACGACGCCAAGACCGCTGCGCGGGCTTTCCAGTCGATGCATAACTTGTTGGATGAAGTGTTCAAGGGCTGATTTCTCAGCGCCTGATCGGACGCCATCGCAGGCAAGCCAGCTCCTACATTCTAAAATGTGTATACCCATCAAATGTGGGAGCTGGCTTGCCTGCGATAGCTATTTCACAGGCAACTCGATTCTTTCTGACTCCCCCGGCACAGTCGGCCAATCCCCAGCCGCCCAACGCTGTCTCGCCTGCTCGATCACCGCCGGGTCGCTCGCCACAAAATTCCAGTTGATCCGTCGCGGCCCATCCAGCGGAGCCCCGCCAAATACCATCAGGTGGCAATCACTCTCGGCATACAGGGTCATCTCCTGCCCAGTCGGCAATACCACCAAGCTGTTCACCTCCAGGGCTTCACCGTCCAACTGCACCTCACCCTCCAGCACATACACCGCACGTTCCTCATGTTCATCAGGAATCAACAGGGTGGTGGCGGTTTGCATCTGTACCTCGGCATACAGCGTCGGCGACAGTACCGGCACCGGTGACCTGAGGCAAAAACCATCACCGGCGATCAAACGCACCTGCACGCCGAGGTTATCGCTTATCGGCAAGCTCGCCGCTGGGTGATGGCTGTAGTGTCCGGGCCCGGTCTCGTGGTCCTTGGGCGAGGCCAGCCATACCTGCAGGCCGTGCAGGTTGAAGCCACTGGCCTTGACCGCTTCAGGTGTGCGCTCGACGTGGGCAATCGCGCTGCCGGCGGTCATCCAGCTGACATCGCCGGCTTGCACCACCTGGTCCGAGCCAAGGCTGTCCTTATGCTGCAAGACGCCTTCAAACAGGTAAGTAAGGGTGGACAGGCCGATATGGGGATGCTGGCGGATATTCATGCCGTTACCCGGTGCGTAGCGGGTCGGCAGCATGTGGTCGAAAAACACAAAGGGCCCGACGCTGCGGCATTCACGCGAGGGCAGGGGCCGCAGGATAGGCTGGCCTTCTACATCTTCGGGGCGAGGGCGAATCACGGTGAGAGTGGTCATGGGCATCCCAGTCTGAGCGGGTTGGATGCTTTGAGCATAACCCGCTCGATGGGAAGGTGGGGCTATTGGCTGAAGGCACCTTCCGACAATTTCGTCTCGATAGTGACTTCGGCAGTGGTCATCAGCTTATGTACCGGGCATTTATCGGCGACGCGGTGCAGTTCATCGCGCTGGGCGTCGGTGAGTACGCCCTTGAGAGTCAGCTTGACGTTGAGCTTGTATTTACCCTTTTGCTCTTCGGCGCTGTCGTGAGTGACCTCCACGGTCACGCCGGTCAGCGGGATAGCTTTTTTCTGCGCGTAGAGCCTCACGGTCAAAGCTTTGCACGACGCCAGCGCAGCATCGAAATAATCGTGGGGGGAGGGCGCCGAATCGTCACCGCCCAGGCTCTTGGGCAGGTCGGTAAACAGCTCGTGATTATTGATATTCACGCTGTGACGAAAGTTTTCAGCGTTCAGCGTATTGACGGTAACAGGCATGGCAAACCTCATAAGGGCGCAGGATGAAGGTCATGCAGTTATAGAGCATGCTGGCACTCCAGTGTTCCGGTTTTTTCCATGCTGAACCCTGAAGGCTGGCGCAAGGTCTACCCGTATCAGCCCATATTGAGGTTTTACCGTGTCTGGAACCCGCCTGAGTCTTGCCTTGTTGCTTGCCATCAGCAGCCTTGCCGCGCAGGCTCGTGACTATGCCTACAGCGACGCGCACCTGCATTACGTGGATTTCTTTCAGGAGAGCGCCGGCATGGACAAGCTGCTCAAGGCCATGGCGGACAACCGCATTGAGCACGTCATGATTTCCGGGATTCCCGTGGCCAAGAAATGGCACGAAGACGAGCCCAAGCGTCCGCGCTATTACGCCGGTGACGACGCCGATGCTTATTGGTACAGCGCCACGGATGTGATCGTCGCGGCGGCAGTGAATAAACTTTCTCCTGCGCAACGCCAGCACTTTCACCCGTTCCTCGCCGGTTTCAATCCCAACGACAAGAACTCCGCCGCCCACATCCAGCGCATGCTCGACCTCAACCCTGGGCTGTGGCAGGGCATCGGTGAAGTGTTTACCCGCCATGATGACCTCACCGCGCTGACTTCCGGCGACACGCCGCGTGCCAATAACGAAGCCATGACGCGCATCTACCACCTGGCGGCCGAAAACGACCTGCCGGTGATGCTGCATTCCAACATTACCTCCAAACGTGAGCGCAACCCACTGTACCTGGCGGAAGTCGAGCAGCCGTTACGCAACCACCCGCACACGCGTTTTATCTGGGCCCATGCCGGTACCAGCAAGGAAATCCACCGTCATCAGGTGCAAATGGAGTTTTTGCTGCCCACCTTGGCGCGCCTGCTTGAGGCTTACCCCAACCTGTATATCGACTTGTCCTGGAGCATGCTCACACCGTATCTGCTGGACGACGCCGGCAAGCCACGGTCGCAATGGGTTGCGCTGGTGGAGCGCTTCCCGGATCGCTTCATGCTCGGCTCCGATGTTGTGGGGCGCTTCAATAAGTTGGGCAAGGAGATGCGCCGTTTCGATCCTTTCCTCGATGCGTTGCCCGAAGACGTTGCCCACAAGGTTGCGCGCGACAACTTCCTCGCCATCCTGCCCAAGCCGCATCGCGATGGCGACGCGCGTTGATATCGCGTTTTGATCTTATGCTCATGACCTCAGGTGCCGATAACGTCCAAGAGACCCGCTGCAGGTGGATGCAGTACTTTTGGAAGGAACCCTGGCATGAATATCCGCAGTTTGAATATCGCCCCTCGCGCCGGCCTGGGCTTTGGTGTGCTGGCGTTGATGGTGTTCGTCTTGGGCGGCTTTGCCCTGTTGCAGATGGCTAATATGCGCCAGCAGTCGGACCAGGTGGAGACCAACTGGCTGCCCAGCGTCATGGCGGTGGGGGAGATGAATCAGGATGTGTTGCGCATTCGGGCGCTGACGTTGCGCTTGCTGGTCAACCGCGACCCCCAGGCGGTGGCGCAGAACGAGCAGAAAATCGCCGAGATCAAAACCGGCTTGCATCACGCTGAAGGCGTGTACGAGGCATTGATCGTCTTGCCTGAGGAGCGGGTGCTGTTTGATCGCTTCAAGGTCGAGGAGCAGCAGTACCTGCAACGCCAGGAGCAAGTGGTGGGCTTATCCAAGGCCAATCGGCTGGAGGAGGCCATTGCGGTGGTCAATGGCGAAATGAATCAGATGGCCGACCAGATGGCCGTGACGCTGCGTGAGTTGGTCAATCTGAACAAGTCCAGCGCCAACGAGGCCGCCCGGCTGGCACAGCAGGTGTTCAGCCAGTCGCGGGTCTGGGTAATGACCATGATTGGCGTCACGGCGTTGATCACGATTGGCCTGGCGGTGTGGCTGACGCGCAGCATCGTGCTGCCGCTGGCACAGTCGTTGAAAGTGGCCCAGGGCGTTGCCAGTGGCGACTTGACGGGCGACATCAGGCTCAGTGGCAGCGACGAGCCGGCGCGCTTGCAACAGGCGCTCAAGCGTATGCAGGAGAGCTTGCGCGACACTATCCGGCGCATATCAGAATCATCGAACCAATTGGCGTCGGCTTCCGAAGAGCTCAGTTGCGTCACCGAGGATGCGACCCGTGGCTTGCACCAGCAGAACCAGGAAATCGAACAGGCGGCCACGGCCGTCAATCAGATGACGGTGGCGGTGGAGGAGGTGGCGAGCAATGCCGTGGCCACGTCCCAGGCGTCTCGCGAATCCGACCGCATTGCCCAGCAAGGGCGTGAACAGGTGCAGCAGACGGTGGTCTCGATTGAAGCCCTCGCCACCGATGTGACCGCCAATGTGACCCAGGTCGAAGCGCTGGCGCAAAAGGTCTATGGCATCAGCACAGTGCTGGATGTGATTCGCTCGATTGCCGAGCAAACCAACTTGCTGGCACTGAACGCGGCGATTGAAGCGGCGCGAGCAGGGGATGCCGGGCGCGGGTTTGCGGTGGTAGCCGATGAGGTGCGGGCCTTGGCTCATCGCACACAACAGTCGACCCAGGAAATCGAGCAGATGATCAGCGGGATTCAGCAGGGCACCGACCAGGCTGTCAGCTCGATGCAACAGAGCAACACACGGGCGCGCTCCACACTGGAGATCGCCAAATCGGCGGGCATGGCCCTGGAAGAGATTGCCTCGGCATTCACCTTGATCAACGAACGCAACCTGGTGATTGCCAGTGCCTCGGAGCAGCAGGCGGCGGTGGCGCGGGAGGTGGATCGTAACTTGATGAATATCCGCGACCTGGCGCACCAGACATCGACCGGGGCCAATCAGACCAGTGCAGCGAGCCAGGAGTTGTCGCGGTTGGCGGTGGATCTGAATTCGATGGTGGCGCGGTTTTCGGTGTAGGGCGGGGAACCGGGTTGGCCCAATCGCAGGCAAGCCAGCTCCCACACTGGACCGTATTCCTTCAGGGTGAACGCGGTCGAAGGTGGGAGCTGGCTTGCCTGCGATAAAGGCGACGCGGTTTCAAATCAAACGCAAAAAAAAGCCCCGAACCAGTCGGGGCTTTTTCATGTGATCAACCTGCGGGGCTTACTTGCCCTGCCAGCGCTTCAGTACCAAGGTGGCATTGGTGCCACCAAAACCAAAGCTGTTGCTCATCACGGTGTCGATCTTGGCGTTTTCAACGGTCTTGGTCAGGATCGGCATATCGGCCACAACCGGATCAATCTCGTCGATGTTGGCCGAGCCGGCCATGAAGTTGCCTTCCATCATCAGCAGGCAATAGATCGCTTCGTGAACGCCAGCGGCGCCCAGGGAGTGACCCGACAGGCTCTTGGTGGAGCTGATTTTCGGAGCCTTGTCGCCAAATACCGCACGCACGCCTTCCATTTCCTTGGCATCGCCGACCGGGGTCGAGGTGCCGTGGGTGTTCAGGTAGTCGATTGGGGTGTCGACGGTGGACATTGCCATCTGCATGCAGCGGATGGCGCCTTCACCGCTTGGCGCAACCATGTCGTAGCCGTCGGACGTCGCGCCATAGCCAACGATTTCCGCGTAGATCTTCGCGCCACGGGCCAGGGCGTGTTCCAGCTCCTCGACCACCACCATGCCACCACCGCCGGCGATGACGAAACCGTCACGCTTGGCGTCGTAAGCGCGGGAGGCTTTTTCTGGGGTTTCGTTGTACTGGGTGGACAATGCACCCATGGCGTCGAACAGGAACGACTGGCTCCAATGCTCTTCTTCACCGCCGCCGGCAAATACGATGTCCTGCTTGCCCAGTTGGATCTGCTCAACGGCAGTCCCGATGCAGTGGGCGCTGGTGGCGCATGCGGAGGAGATCGAGTAGTTCACGCCCTTGATCTGGAATGGCGTAGCCAGGCAAGCGGAAACGGTGCTGCCCATGGTCCGCGTGACACGGTAAGGGCCGACGCGCTTCACGCCTTTTTCGCGCAGGATATCCAGCGCTTCCATCTGGTTGAGGGTCGATGCGCCGCCGGAGCCGGCGATCAGGCCGGTGCGTACGTTCGAAACCTGGTCTTCGCTCAAGCCGGAGTCCGCGATCGCGTCTTTCATGGCCAGGTAGGCGTAGGCGGCAGCGTGGCCGACGAAGCGATAGATCTTGCGATCGATCAGTTCTTCGAGGGGCAGGTCAATGGAGCCGGAAACCTGGCTACGCAGACCCATTTCGGCATATTCCGGGTTGAAGCGGATGCCAGGGCGACTTGCACGCAGGTTAGCGGTGACGGTCTCTTTGTCATTGCCCAGGCAAGAAACGATGCCCAGACCAGTGATAACGACGCGGCGCATGCGGATAACCCTTAAAAGTTGTCAGTGGAAGTAAATACGCCGACCCGAAGGCCTTCGGCAGTATAGATCTCGCGACCGTCGACAGTCACCGAACCGTCGGCGATGGCCAGGTTCAGCTTGCCCTTGAGGACGCGCTTGATTTGAATGTTGTAGGTGACTTTCTTGGCGCTCGGCAGTACCTGGCCAAAGAACTTCACTTCGCCCGAACCCAGGGCGCGACCGCGGCCCGGCAGGCCTTGCCAGCCCAGGTAGAAACCGACCAGCTGCCACATGGCATCAAGGCCCAGGCAGCCTGGCATCACAGGGTCGCCTTCGAAGTGGCAAGCGAAGAACCACAGGTCAGGGGTGATATCCAGCTCGGCGACCAATTCACCTTTGCCGTACTTGCCACCCTCTTCGCTGATATGGGTGATGCGATCCACCATCAGCATGTTCGGGGCGGGCAGTTGCGCGTTACCTGGGCCGAACAGCTCACCGCGACTGCAGCGCAGCAGGTCTTCCCGAGTAAAGGCGTTTTGTTTGGTCATGCGAGCTCCTCAATAATCCCATGCGGCAGGGTAGGGCAAATCTTCCCGAACCGAATGAAGCGTTCATGCCTCATAGCGGCAGCCTACACATAGACTATTGCGTTGTAGTGAAAGTCACAGCGGCAAGGCACTGAATGTACACTTGTTCACTGAAATTTTAAACCGGGCCTGTTTATCAGCCCGTTCGGGTGCCTAAGACTGCCCCACTTTCGTCTTTCACGCCAGTCGCAGTTGGCTGATGGCGCGGCGCTATTGCACCCAGCGCTGCAGGATTTGCTGCAAATCCGTGCGTTTGAACGGCTTGGCCAGGTAATCGTTCATTCCGGCTGCCAGGCAGGCTTCGCGATCGCCCTGCAAGGCGTTGGCCGTCAGGGCGATGATCGGCAGATCGGCGCAGCCAGGCAGTTGGCGAATCTGCCGCGTGGCCTCGTAGCCATCAATCAAGGGCAGGCGGCAATCCATCAGGATGGCGGTGAAAATCAAGCTCTCGGCGCTGCGGATCGCCTCGGCGCCGTCCGTGGCCAGGCTGACTTCGAAGCCCAGGCTGCGCAGCATCGCTTCGACCACGGTGCGGTTGACCGGGTTGTCCTCCACCAACAGTACGTGGCGCCCATCGCCCGCGCTGGCTTTGCCAAGCGCATCAGGAGCGGCGACCGGCACATGCTGCTGGTCAATGGCCAGCGGAATCTCCAAGGTGAACACTGAGCCTCGACCTTCTTCGCTCTGGGCGCGCAAGGTGCCGCCCATACGTTCGGCCAGGGTGCGCGCAATCGGCAGGCCCAGGCCCGTGCCACCGTAACGCCTGGAAATGGAGCTGTCGGCCTGCTGGAAGGCATCGAACATCAAATCCAGGCGTTCGGCAGAAATACCGATGCCGCTGTCGCGCACGGTGCAGGTGAACCACAGCAACTCATGGTCCAGGGTTTGCCAGTGGGGCTCGACGGTCACGCTGCCATGTTCGGTAAATTTCAATGCATTGCCGATCAGGTTTACCAGAATCTGGCGGATCCGCGTCGGGTCGCCGCGCACCCGCAGGGCTTCCAGGCCCATGGGGATGGGCAACTCCAGGCTCAGCCCGCGCTGTTGGGCACTGTGCTGGAACGCTTGGGCGCAGCTGCTGATCAGGTCCGCCAGGTTGAACGGAATATGCTCCAGCTCCAGTGCGGCGCGTTCAATGCGTGAGAAATCGAGGATGTCATTGATCACCTTGAGCAAGTGCTCGGTAGACTCCGAAGCCAGCGCCGCATACTCGGTCTGCTCCTCGGTCATCTCGGTGGTTTCCAGCAGTTGCAGCATGCCCAGCACGCCATTCATGGGCGTGCGCAGTTCATGGCTCATCATCGCCAGGAAATCCGACTTGGCGTTGTTCGCCCGCTCGGCTTCTTCACGGGTCTGGATCAACTGGGCCATGGCTTGTTGCTGTTCGCGACTGGCCTGGTGAAGGCCCTCGGCCAGGTTGTTGATATGCCGCGAGAGGTCGCCCAGTTCCGAGTCATCGACGATGGGCAGTGGCGTCTTGTAATCGCCTTGCTGGATGGCCTTGACCGCATGCCCCATGGCGCTGATCGGCTTTGACAGGCTCGCCGACAAGCGCCGCGCCAGCAGGAAGGTAAACAGCAGGGCGAACAAGGCCAGGATCCCGGCCTTGAACAGGATCTCCTGCTGGCGCTGGCTGAACGCATCATTGGACATGCCCACGATCACCCGCCCCAGGTAGTCCGCGCGGGGGGCCTTGGGTTCGTTGAGGTTGTCCTGGAAAAAGTCATTGTTGAGCTGGATGTGTTGCAGGCGGATCGGTGCCTGGAACACCTTCACCGACAGCGAGCGATCATGTCGCTCGGACGGCTGCTCCACGTACACCAGGATGTTCTCGGCGCTGTCCTGGATCTCCAGGAAGCGTACATGGGGCGTGGCCAGGGTTGCACGCAGCAGGGATTCAAGCACGTCGTTGTTGCCGGAAATCACGCCGTACTCAGTGGCGGGCGCCAGCTGGTTGGCGATCAATTGACCGGTGTGGTCCAGTTCCTGGCGCAAATCCTGGATGCGCACAAAGGTGAAGAAGGTGATGAGCAGCAGGGTCAACAGCAGCGCGGGGCCCAGGGTAATGAGCTGGGTGCGGGTGTTGATATCCCAACGACGACGCAAGGTCATGGACGTTGTTCTCCTTCGGCCAAGCGGGCGGCAACGGCGACTTCATCGACCTGTTCGATGCCCAGTGAGCGTGCGACTTGCGGGTTGCCCACGACTTTGAAGTGTTCAGGGTAGAGCGTGTGCGGCCAATTGGCCGGCGGCTGGTCCAGCAGATGGTCCAGCACGGCGAGCCAGTCGGCCTGATCGCTG
This sequence comes from Pseudomonas sp. CFSAN084952, assembly GCF_009648855.1. Lineage (NCBI taxonomy): Bacteria > Pseudomonadati > Pseudomonadota > Gammaproteobacteria > Pseudomonadales > Pseudomonadaceae > Pseudomonas > Pseudomonas sp. CFSAN084952. The sequence continues at coordinate 1,178,010 of NZ_CP045767.1, forward strand.
TAGGTGCTGGCCAGGCTGCCGGCCCGCACAAAGCCGGCATTGGGCCCCACCAACGGCAGTTGTCGGGCGTAACTGCTCAGCAACAGGTTTTTTACGGTTTTGGGGTTGTACAGGTTCGGATCGTCCAGGCCCAGTAGCACGTCGCTGTTCTTGAACAGGTTTTGCAACGGGCGGCTGTCACTGGTGTTGTCCCAGAGCTGGGGCACGATTTCCAGGCCGATGGGCTTGGCGGCCTGCATCAGTTCGCGCAGCAGGAACTCACTGCCGGCATCGTAAAGCACGCCAACGCGCTGGGCCTGGGGCAGGATATGGACGATCAGGCGCAACTGACGCTCCAGCGGCGGGTCGCTCCAGAGCAGGCTGATTTTCGCCGGGTGCGTGTTGCCCAGGCGTTGCCGGGCCTGGAGGCGGCTGATGCGCAACACCAGAGCGGGCGGCCCCTGGGCATCCTGCAGGCGCCAGTCGAGGCCGGGCAGGTCGAGGAGGATCAAACGGGTGCTGGCGGGCAAGTCCCTGGGCGCCGGCAACTCGTTGAGGGGGGTAAAGCTGACCTGGTCGTTGGGGCGCTGTTGGGCAAGGGCCTGAGTAAAGGCGCGCACACCGGCACCGTCCTCGGCGGCCGTGAGCAGGATGCTGGCACTCCAGGCCGGCGCTGCCAGCAGCAGGCACGCCAGCAGCAGGCCGCGGCGCCACAATCGTGAAACCAGGAGGCGTGTCATCCGTGACTGATCGGCCATGTCAGAAGTCCAGCTCGGCGCTGAAGTAGAGAACGTGGCGATGGTCGTAGTTGTTGTCCGCCCAGGTGGTGGGTTGGTTATCCAGGCGTTGTTGCAACATGCCCGCCAGCTCCACGTTGGTTTTGCCTACGGCAATGCGCTTGGCCACCCGCAGGTCGACCCGCTGGAAGCGATATTGGTTGAGTGCGTCGTCGCCATAGTAGAACAAGGCGCTGGACCACCCCTGGCCCCATTCACGCAGCCAACCGGCCGAGCCGCTGTTACGCGCGGTTTGCGCTTTGTCCAGCGGGTTGCTGGAGGTGGCGTCTACATAAGCATAGGTCAGGCGCAGGCGGTCGGCGCTACTCACGCGCCAGTCGAACTGTGACTCGGCACCGGTGAAGCGCGAGCTGTTGGCGTTACTGGCGATGTACTGGTTGTTGCGCAGCGGCGAGCTGATCATGTCGGTGATTTCGTCATAGAACAGCTTCACGTCGACATTCAGCCCCAGCTCGGCAAAGAAGCCGTTGTAGCCCAGCTCGCGTGAGCGCATCAACTCTTTGTCGAGGTTGCCGGGGCCGCGCGTCACGACAAAATATTGCCCGGCGTTTTGCCCGTAGGTCGGGGAGCTGAGATTGGTGACACGGTAGCTCCAGTTGACGTTGTTCTCGAACATGTCCGGCGAGCGGATGGCCTCGGAGTAAACCGCGCGCAAGCCGTGGCGGGGGTTGATCAGGTAATTGACCGCCACACGGGGCGTCAGCGAGTTACCGCTCAGGTGCGTGTCTTCGTACATGGCGCCACCTTGCAGCAGCCAGTGTTCGCTGGCGCGCCATTCCAGATGCCCGAACAGACGCCAGGTGGTGTCGTCCAGGGTGCCATTGAAGTAGGTCTCGGAGTCGGCGCGGTCGTAGCGGTAATTCATGCCGCTGACCAGGCGCAGGCTGTCGGAAAGGCTGAGCGTGTCCTGAATCTCCACGTCGTAGCGGCTTTCACGGGCGCTCTGGTCGATATCGCCGCACACGCTCTGGTTGGCGCCGTTGCGCCACTGGCCCAGCACCTGATTGGCCAAGGCCTGTTCGGCGGCGCTGCCGGGTGGTGCGGAGCCTTGGCTGTAGGTGTCCATGTGCCGCGCCAGCTGTTCGGCATAGTTGGGGTTGAGCTGCCATAGCTGGGTCAGCTCCGGGCTGAACGAGACCTTGGCGTCACAGGCTTTCCAGATTTGCTTGCGGTCCCATTGCTGTGCCGAACCTTGGATATACAGGCTGTGGTCGGGGTTGAAGTCGAAGTTCCAGCGCAGGGAGCCCGCATAGTCTTTGGCGGTGGCGTCGGAATTGCTACCGCCTTCGGTAATCCCGGCAAACACCGGGGTGTAGGTATAAGGGCGCTGGTTCGTGCCTTCCTTGACGTTCAGTTGCCAATCGAGGCTTTGTTGCCCATTCAAGGTCTGGCTCACCGCCAGGCTGAAACGGTTGAGACGGCGCCCGTCACGGCGGTCGGCGCCGGCTGCGTCGCTGTCAAAACCATCGTCCTGTTGCCCGGACAGGGACAAGCGCAAATCGCCGGTCTCCCAGCCCACACCCTGGCTGGCATAGAAGTCATTGATGCCACGTTCGCCACGGACCACCTTTATCCGTGAACCCTGGCTGTTGGCCGGCGAGCGGGTGAGGATATTCACCACCGCCATCAGTGCATTGGCGCCGTAGCTGACGGTGTTGGGGCCGCGAAAGACCTCGATGCGCTCGATATCCTCCATGGCCACCGGGATATCGCTCCAGTCCACCGTGGCCAGGCCAGCGCGGTAGACCGAGCGCCCGTCGATCAACACCTGCATGCGCCGGGCATCACTGGCGCTGGTGCCGTGGTAGTTCACCGAGGCCTGGTTGCCGCTGGTGTAGCCGACCATCATCCCGGGAACCAGCCGCAGCAGTTCCGAGATGTCCCGGGCACCACTGGCCTTGATCAGCTCGCTGTCGATCACCGTCATGCTGCCGGGCACGGCGGCGGCCGATTGCTTGAGGCGCGTGGCGGTCAAGACCTGGGGCAGCGGCTGGCTGTCGAGGAACAGGTCGTCGGCCTGTGCGCAGGTAGCGCACACCAGCATCAATAACAGTGATGAGCGAGGAGGAGGGCCTAGATACACGGCACGGCCTTGTTAATTGCGGATAGCCGACCATGTTAACCGAGGCGCGGCTATTTGCCAGTCGTCGGACTTGCATTTACTTCGCACACCCGTGGCATTTTCTGACAAAACCGCGAATTGATAGGGGGGCTGGCCGCAAGCCGGGCGCCCCGTATAATGCCGCCATCGCCACTGGTATGGATTAACGGATTGCATATGACTGAACAGCGCCCTATTGCGGTCCTGGGAGGCGGAAGTTTTGGTACCGCCGTGGCTAACCTGCTGGCCGAGAACGGCCACGCGGTGCGTCAGTGGATGCGCGACCCCGAGCAGGCCGAAGCCATTCGCGTGCATCGCGAAAACCCCCGTTACCTTAAAGGTATCAAGATTCATCCTGCCGTCGAACCGGTGACCGACCTGCTGGACACCCTCACGGCTTGCGACCTGTGCTTCGTCGCGCTGCCTTCCAGCGCCTTGCGTTCGGTATTGGCGCCCCACGCCGAACGCCTGGCTGGCAAGTTGTTGGTCAGCCTGACCAAGGGCATCGAAGCCCACACCTTCAAGTTGATGAGTGAAATCCTCACCGAAATCGCCCCTCAGGCGCGCATTGGCGTGCTGTCCGGGCCAAACCTTGCGCGGGAAGTCGCCGAGCACGCGTTGACCGCCACCGTGGTCGCCAGTGAAGACGAGGCCTTGTGCGAGCGCGTCCAGGCGGTGCTGCATGGCCGTACTTTCCGGGTCTACGCCAGCGCCGATCGCTTCGGCGTCGAATTGGGCGGCGCCTTGAAAAACGTCTACGCGATCATCGCCGGCATGGCCGTGGCCCTGGGCATGGGCGAAAACACCAAGAGCATGCTGATCACCCGTGCCCTGGCCGAGATGACGCGTTTTGCGGTGAACCAGGGCGCCAACCCCATGACCTTCCTCGGCCTGGCGGGCGTGGGTGACTTGATCGTCACCTGCTCATCGCCTAAAAGCCGCAACTATCAGGTTGGATTTGCCCTGGGCCAAGGGCTGAGCCTGGAGGAGGCGGTGACGCGCCTGGGTGAAGTGGCCGAAGGGGTCAACACCCTCAAGGTTTTGAAGGCCAAGGCCCAGGAAGTGGGCGTGTACATGCCGCTGGTCGCCGGGCTGCACGCGATCCTGTTCGAAGGGCGCACCTTGAACCAAGTCATCGAGTTACTGATGCGGGCCGAGCCCAAGACCGATGTCGACTTCATTTCCACCAGTGGTTTTAACTGAGGAGCGCGTCATGAACGATCCCAAAGCTGCCCCCCCATACGAGTCGATTGTCTTGCGCATTCTGTGGATGCTGGTGTTTGCGCTGGTGTGGCAGGTGGCGCAATTCCTGCTCGGCGCGTTGGTGGTGGTGCAATTGATTTACCGGCTGGTCTACGGAGCGCCGAACCTGGGCCTGATGAACTTTGGCGACAGCCTCAGCCAGTTCCTGGCGCAGATTGGCCGCTTCGGCAGCTTCCACACCGAGCAAAAGCCCTGGCCGTTCGCCGATTGGCCAACCCCACGTGCGCCCGAAGGCGAAGCGGCCCACAGCGTACCGCCGGCACCGCACCCGGTGCGTGATGAAGAGCCGAAGCTATGAAGGTATGGATTCTGCGTCACGGTGAAGCTGAAGGGCACGCACCCACGGACGCCGAGCGCAACCTTACCGAGCATGGGCGTGCCGAAGTCTTGCGCAGTGCTGCGCACCTGATTGGCCAGCCCTTGGGCGCCATCATTGCCAGCCCTTATGTAAGGGCGCAACAGACGGCGCAGTTGGTGCGCGATGTGCTGGGGTTTCAGCCCGAAATCCGTACTGTGCCGTGGCTGACGCCCGATGGGGATGTTCAGCGAGTGCTGGAGAAACTCGACAGCGATGACGACGTGCTGTTGGTCAGCCACCAACCGCTGGTGGGCAGCCTGATCAGTTTTTTGCAGCATGGGCATCAGCGTCAGCCACAGCCGATGTACACGGCCAGCCTGGCGGAGCTTGAGGGTGATTTTCCGTTGGCGGGGTTGATGAGTCTGGTGGGTGTGAAGAATCCCTAGGCATCGTGCGACGCTGTGGCGAGGGCGCTTGCTCCCGCGACGGCCTGCCGCCGACGCCTATCTCGCTGACACCCCGCGATCCAACTGTGGGAGCTGGCTTGCCTGCGATGACGGCTTGACAGCCGACGCCTATCTACATGACACCCCGCAATCCAAATGTGGGAGCTGGCTTGCCTGCGATGACGACCTGACAGGCGACACTGTTATACCGAGTACATATCCACTGCTGCGGTAACGGCCACTTAGAGTTCCGCCCAACGGCGGGTCACTTTTGGAAAAGGACCCGGAATTCCGGCCAGCGTGGTTCGACGGGGCGCCTGAGATCAAGATCAAGAGCAGATCAAGAGCGGCTCGCTTCGCATCGTGGTTAGCGACAAGCCATTTCCTTTACCTGTGCTATACCGTCAACCAAGCAAGTGCTTGGTCGGCTGTATCTCGGATCACAAAGGAGCGCGTCCCATGCCTGTCGCTTTTCGTTTGCCGTTGCAGGTCTTCTTCGAGCGTGAAGCGCGGCACCCGCGCAAAGTCTTCCTCGTTCAGCCCATCGGCGGCGGTGAGGTGCAGGCCCTCACCTGGGGCGATGTCGGCCACCAGGTCCGTTGCGCTGCGCACTGGCTGCGTGCGCGGGAGTTGCCCCAGGGCTCGCACATTGCCTTGATTTCAAAAAACTGCGCCCACTGGATCATCGCCGACCTGGCGATCTGGATGGCCGGGCATGTGTCGGTGCCGCTTTATCCCAACCTCACCGCGGACTCAGTCGCCCATGTGCTGACTCACTCGCAGGCGCGGTTGGCGCTGATCGGCAAGCTTGATGATTGGTCGGCGATGGCGCCTGGCATCCCTGCGGGTGTCCCGACTATCAGCCTGCCGCTGTGTCCTGACGGGGCTTTCGATTTCAACTGGGCGAACCTGCAAGCCTGCTCGCCGATTCAGGACAACCCGCTACCGGATGCCGACAGCCTGGCTACCATCATCTACACCTCCGGCACGACCGGCCTGCCCAAAGGGGTGATGCACAGTTTCGGCGCCTTGGGGTGTGCTGCCACGCGCGGTACTGAGTTGTTTGGCCTGGGAGAGGATGACCGGTTGCTGTCGTACCTGCCGCTGTGCCATGTGGCGGAGCGAATGTTTGTGGAAATGGCGTCGATCTATACCGGGCAAACCGTTTTTTTTGCTGAGAGCCTGGAGACCTTCCTGACCGATTTGCGCAGGGCGCGGCCGACGGCCTTGTTTGGCGTGCCGCGCATCTGGACCAAATTCCAACTGGGCGTCTACGCCAAAATCCCGGAAAAACGCCTTGATACCCTGTTACGCCTGCCTTTTATCGGCAAGCGCGTCGGCCATAAAGTCCTCGCCGGCCTGGGTCTGGACGCGCTACGCATCGCCCTTTCCGGCGCGGCGCCGGTGCCCGAGGCGTTGCTGCGTTGGTATCAGCGCCTGGGCCTGGATGTGCTGGAGGTATATGGCATGACCGAAAACTGCGGCTATTCCCATGTGTGTCGCCCAGGTGGGCAAACGCTTGGTTGGATCGGCCAGCCCTGCCCAGGCGTGCAAGTGCGTATCGACCCGTCAGGCGAAGTGCAGGTACACAGTGGCGCGACCATGTTGGGCTACTTCAAGGACCCGCAGAAAACCGCGGATACGCTCACCGCAGATGGCTTCCTGCGCACGGGTGACAAGGGCGAGCAGGACGCGGACGGTCGCCTGCGCCTGACCGGACGCCTCAAGGAAATTTTCAAGACCAGCAAAGGCAAATACGTGGCCCCGGCGCCGATTGAAAACCGCCTGGCCGAACATGCACGTATTGAACAGGTGTGTGTGGTCGGCGAGGGGCTCAGCGCGCCGATAGGGCTGTGCGTCTTGTCGGCACCCGGCGAGGACCGCCAAGCCCTCGGCAGTGGTCTTGAACGCTGGCTGGCACAGGTGAACGCGGGCCTGGACAAGCACGAACGCATGGGGCAATTGGTGGTGGTGAAAGACCACTGGGCGGTGGAAAACGGTTTTCTCACGCCGACCTTGAAGATCAAACGCAACGTGATCGAGTCGACGTACGGGCCACAATTGCAAGCATGGAGCGCGCGCGCCGAAACCGTTCTGTGGCAGGATTAGGGTCGTAATAAAACCAACAAGGACAACCGTATGAGCCTGTGGCGTACCCAACCGAATATCGAACACCTCAACGCGATCCAGAAAAACACCATCGGTGAAATGCTGGATATTCGTTTCGAAAGCTTCGACGACGAATCCCTTACCGCCAGTATGGTGGTCGACCACCGCACCCATCAGCCCTACGGCCTGCTGCACGGCGGGGCCTCGGTGGTGCTGGCCGAAAGTGTCGGCTCCATGGCCGCCTACTTGTGCATTGATGCAAGCAAGTTCTATTGCGTGGGCCTGGAGGTCAACGCCAACCATCTGCGCGGTGTGCGCAGCGGTCGGGTGACGGCGGTGGCCAAGGCTATTCATATCGGGCGCACTACCCAAGTGTGGGACATCCGTTTGAGCAGCGACGAGGGCAAGGCCAGTTGTGTCTCGCGCCTGACCATGGCCGTGGTGCCGCTGGGTGAACAACCGCCGGCGCGATAGGCGTGGCGTGAGTGTCATCATTCCTGGCAGTTACAGTCATTGCTATAGAGGCCGGGCATGGTGACAATCCCCCTCTGTTTTTGTTGATGGAACCTGTATGTCGCAGCACGTGTTTTTTACCCACGCCAATGGCTTCCCTTCGGCCACTTACGGCAAGCTGTTTGCCGCCCTGGCCCCGGAATATGCGGTGGCACATCTGCCGCAGCACGGTCACGACCCCAGGTTCCCGGTGGATGATAACTGGCAGAACCTGGTGGACGAACTGATCCACCATCTGGAGCAGCAGCCAGAACCGGTATGGGGCGTGGGCCATTCCCTGGGAGGCGTGCTGCATTTGCACGCGGCCATGCGCTGCCCGCACCTGTACCGGGGCGTGGTGATGCTGGATTCGCCGGTGCTCACCCGCGCAGACCGCTGGGTGATCCGCGCTGCCAAGCGCTTTGGTTTTATCGACCGCCTCACCCCGGCTGGGCGCACGCTTGGCCGGCGCGAAGAATTCACCGACCTGGACACCGCGCGCAGCTATTTCGCCGGCAAGACCCTGTTCCGTGGCTTTGACCCCGATTGCTTTGACGCGTACCTGCAACATGGTCTGCAGCAAGTGGGCGATCGCCTGCGCCTGCGGTTCGACCCAGCCACCGAAATCAGCATCTATCGCGGCGTGCCCCACACCAGCCCGGGCCAGGTGCGCCAGTTGAAGGTGCCGCTGGCCGTGGTGCGTGGCCGCCAGAGCCAGGTGGTGATGCGTCACCATGCCAGCGGTGTCGACCGCTTGCCCATGGGCGAAATGCTCACCATGCCCGGGGGCCATATGTTCCCTCTTGAACGCCCCCAGGACACCGCTGCCTTGATCAAAAACCTGTTCGCCCGCTGGCAGGCCCGCGAGCGCAGTTGCGCATGAGTACGCCTGTCGAAGAGGTTCGCCTGAGCTTGCCGCACATCGAATTGGCCGCGCATCTGTTCGGGGCCGAGGATGGGCTGCCGGTGATTGCTTTGCATGGCTGGCTGGACAACGCCAACAGCTTTGCGCGCCTGGCGCCCAAGTTGCACGGGTTGCGCATCGTCGCCCTGGACATGGCGGGGCATGGGCATTCGGCGCACCGCCCGGCTGGCGCCGGTTATGCCTTGTGGGATTACGTCTACGACGTGCTGCAGGTGGCCGAGCAACTGGGCTGGAAACGTTTTGCATTACTTGGCCACTCCCTTGGCGCCATAGTCTCCCTGGTGTTGGCCGGGGCCTTGCCGGAGCGGGTGACACACCTGGGCCTGATCGACGGCGTGATCCCACCGACCGCCAGCGGCGAGAACGCGGCCGAGCGCCTGGGCATGGCGTTGCAGGCGCAATTGAGCCTGCAGGACAAGCGCAAACCCGTCTACAACAGCCTTGATCGGGCCGTTGAGGCGCGGATGAAAGGCGTGGTGGCGGTCAGCCGTGAAGCGGCGCAACTCCTGGCCCAGCGCGGTTTGATGCCGGTGCCGGGCGGTTACACTTGGCGCAGCGATAGCCGCCTGACCCTGGCGTCGCCGATGCGCCTGACCGATGAACAGGCCATGGCTTTCGTGCGAAGGGTAGGGTGCCCTACCCAGTTGGTGGTCGCGGCTGACGGCATGCTGGCGAAACATTCCGAATTGCTTTCTCAGCTACCTTTCACGGTTACCACGCTGCCAGGCGGCCATCATTTACACCTGAATGACGAGCCCGGTGCAGCTCTTGTTGCAGACTGTTTCAATCGGTTCTTCTCCACGCCTTGACTTGGCGGGGTCAACTGCCGAGGCTGGGCGGATTGAAAGGGAGTCAACCATGAACACACTCAATATTGCTGTGACCACCATTGGCCAGGGCTCATTGATCCGATGAGCCTGGGTAAAGGATGTATCCGTGCCCTTGGCCTTTGCTGTTTCAGCCCCCTGGTATTTGCCGCCGATCTGCCCGGCAGCCAGGATTTACCGGCGGTAGCCCGTCAGGTTGATGCGCAAATCGTCGATTACCGCCCTGCTGAAGACAAGGAACGCATCTACCCCATGGGCGCAATCCGCAAGATCAGCGGCCAGTTGCGCTACGAAGGCCAGGCCATCGCACGCGGCCCAGCCACTGCCATCACCTATGAACTACCCGCCGAACACAGCTCCAGCGCCGCCTTTACCGCAACACGCGAAGCCTTGCAGGCCAAGGGCGCGCAGTTGTTGTTCTGGTGCAAGGCCCGCGATTGTGGCGAAAGCAGCCTGTGGGCCAACGAGGTGTTTGGTAACGCCAAGCTAGTGGGCGCCGACGGCCAACAGGAGTACCTGCTGCTTCGCCTGGCCGCCCCGCAGGACAATTCCCTGGTCGCGCTGTATGGCATTACCCGCGGAAACCGTCGCGCCTACCTGCATGTGGAGCAACTCGACGCCAGCGCGCCTCTGGGCAACCTGCTGCCCACCTCGGCCACCCTGCTGCGTGAACTCAAAAGCACCGGCGAGCTGGATTTCCCCGCGCTGGGCGCCGAGCCTGATGACACCTGGCTGACCTTGATATCCCGTGCCTTGAACCTCGACACCACCCTGCGCGTGAGCCTGAGCGGGCCGCACACCGAGGCCTGGCGCCAGGCGCTGGTGGAGAAGGGCGTGCGCACCGCCCGTCTGGAAACCGGCGCCGGTGAAACCCAAGGACTGCATCTGCATCTGATACGCTAAGCATCACACGGGCGAACGGACCCGCGCCGTTCGCCTAAGCTCTCTTCCTACAGCCTTCTTCTCGAGATACCCGATGCTCAATAACGATCGCCTGCTGGTGCAAATCCTGCTGCTGGTGCTGTTTGGTGCCAGCTTCTGGGTCATGGCGCCGTTCTGGTCGGCGCTGTTCTGGGGCGCGGTGCTGGCATTTGCCAGCTGGCCGCTGATGCGTTTGCTCACCCGTTGGCTCGGCGGCCGGGAGTCCCTGGCCGCTGGCATCTTGACGTTGGGCTGGATGTTGCTGGTGGCGGTGCCATTGGTATGGCTGGGGTTCAACCTGGCGGACCATGTGCGTGATGCGGTGGCGCTGATCAAGGACATCCAGGTCGACGGCTTGCCCGAGGCGCCGACCTGGTTGGGGTCGATCCCCTTTGTAGGCGAGCGCCTGGTGGCGACCTGGGACAGCATTGATCAACAAGGCGCGGCGCTGATGGTGAGCATCAAGCCGTACCTGGGCCAGGTCGGCAATTGGTTGTTGGCGCGCAGTGCGCAAATTGGCGGCGGCATTCTCGAGCTGACCCTGAGCCTGGTCTTCGTATTCTTTTTCTACCGTGACGGGCCGCGCCTGGCGATGTTTGTGCACCGCCTGTTGGAGCGCCTGATCGGCGAACGCGCCGGCTATTACATCGAACTGGTGGCTGGCACGGTACAGCGAGTGGTCAATGGTGTGATCGGCACCGCTGCGGCCCAGGCGCTGCTGGCGCTGATCGGCTTTCTGATCGCCGGCGTACCGGGCGCGCTGGTGCTGGGTATCGTGACTTTCCTGCTCAGCCTTATTCCCATGGGGCCGCCGCTGGTGTGGATCCCGGCCACGGCGTGGCTGGCGTGGAAGGGCGACTACACCTACGCGGTATTCCTGGGCGTGTGGGGCACGTTCGTGATCAGCGGCGTGGATAACGTGCTCAAGCCGTACCTGATCAGCCGTGGCGGCAACCTGCCGTTGGTGATTGTGTTGTTGGGTGTATTTGGCGGGTTGATAGCGTTCGGCTTTATCGGCCTGTTTATTGGCCCGACGTTGCTGGCGGTGGCCTACAGCCTGTTGACAGACTGGAGCGCGAGCCAGGCGCAAGTGCGTCGTGAAGACAAACCGTGTAACTGATGGGTGTACCTAACTGTGGTGCGGCACTGTAGCTGTGGAAGGGAGATTGCCCTCATTTCAGTCAGTTAGGCGAAGATCCCCTGTGGGAGCGGGCTTGCCCGCGAAGGCGGTGTGTCAGTCGCCGCATCTGTGACTGCACTACCGCTTTCGCAGGCAAGCCAGCTCCCACAGGTGCGGCGTCGTGCCATGGTTGTGTAATTGGATACTTCACCCCCTCGGCAACCACATCACCGCCGTCAACCCACCGCCCGGTGTATCTTCCAGGCTCAGGTGGCCGCCGAGTCGCTCGACGGCCTCCCTGGCAATGGTCATCCCCAAACCGACCCCTCCCGAATTGCGGTTGCGCGACCCTTCCAGGCGAAAGAAAGGCTCGAACACCGCTTCGCGCTTATCGGCGGCGATTCCCGGGCCGTGGTCGATCACCCGGATTACCAACGCACCGCGGCTGTCGGCCAGTTCCACCCGGGCGGTGCCGGCATAGCGCAGGGCGTTATCGATCAAATTGTTCAGGCATGAACGCAGGGCCATCGGCTGTACCTGCAACGGTGTACAGGTGCCGGCAAACTGCACGTCGCGGCCTTGGTCCTGGGCGTTTTCACTCAGGGATTCCACCAACGCCTGTACATCGAGCCAGTGCCGTGTCTCGCTGGTGCGCTGTTCGTGCAGGTAGCTCAAGGTGGCATCGAGCATGCCGATCATGTCGTCCAGGTCCTGGCGCATCTGGCCTTGCAGCTTGGGGTCTTCGATTTGTTCCAGGCGCAACTTGAGGCGCGAGAGCGGGGTGCGCAGGTCGTGGGAGACCGCGCCGAGCATGCGTGCGCGCTGGCTGACTTGTTCGCGGATGCGCTTTTGCATCAGGTTGAAGGTCGAGGCCGCTTGGCGTGCTTCGCGAGGGCCGGTTTCCACCAGGGGCGGGCTGTCGAGGTCGACGCTCAGGCGCTCGGCCGCTGCGCTCAGGCGCTGGATTGGCCGGCTCAGCAGTTTGGCGCCGTACCAGGCAGCGATGATCAGCGAGATAAATTGAAATGTCAGGGGCACCACCGGGCCGCCGAACCAGGGGCGAGGCGCCTTGCGCAAGGGCGTGAGGCTGCCATCTGGTTGTTCGACGAAGGCCGCGCGGGGTGGTGGCGGCGGGCCGTAGTGGTGGAACCAGAAGAACGCCAGCACATGGGCCAGCACAATCGCCACCAGCAACAGGCCGAACAGTCGCCCGAACAGCGTGTTGAAGGGCGCGCGCATCAACCGATATCCCGGGCGTCGAACAGGTAGCCTTCGCCGCGTACCGTCTTGATCAATTGCGGAGCCTTGGGGTCATCCCCCAGCTTCTGGCGCAGGCGCGACACCAGCAGGTCGATGCTGCGATCAAAGGCCTCGATGGAACGCCCACGGGCCGCGTCCAGCAGCTGTTCGCGGCTCAGCACACGGCGGGGGCGTTCGATAAACACCCACAACAAACGAAACTCGGCGTTGGACAACGGCACCACCAGGCCATCATCGGCCACCAGCTGGCGCAGCACGCTGTTCAGGCGCCAAGTGTCGAAACGGATATTGGCCCGCTGTTCGGTGCGGTCATCACGCACCCGGCGCAGGATGGTCTGGATACGCGCGACCAACTCCCGCGGCTCGAACGGCTTGGACATATAGTCATCGGCGCCCAGTTCCAGGCCGATAATGCGGTCGGTAGGTTCGCAGCGGGCGGTGAGCATCAAAATCGGAATATCCGACTCGGCGCGTAGCCAGCGGCACAATGTCAGCCCGTCTTCGCCCGGCAGCATCAGGTCGAGCACCACCACATCGAAGGTCTCCGCTTGCATGGCCTGGCGCATGGCGGTGCCGTCGGTGACGCCCGAGGCGAGAATATTGAAGCGTGCCAGGTAGTCGATCAGCAGTTCGCGGATCGGCACGTCGTCGTCGACAATCAGCGCGCGAGTATTCCAGCGCTTGTCTTCGGCGATCACCGCGTCTTTTGGCGCTTCGTTTACAGGGTCGCAAGGGGTATGCATAGCGAGGTCATCTGCCTGAGTGTGGCTGTCAGCATAGGCGCCCAGTTCCAGGGCTGGAAGTGCTGGGCGGACGGTCATGTGCGCGAGGCTAGCCGGGCGGCGTATTGGGGGCGTGTCGTGAATGTATCGGGGTTGAAACAATTGCTCTGAATCGCCGGTATTGGGCGCTTGATCAGTATTTACCGATCATCGGATCCCGCAACGGCGCTGCTTGCGCTACAATCCGCGCCGATTTCGACTTGCCTGAGAGCCCATTCCAATGTCCGTCTGCCAGACTCCTATCATCGTCGCCCTGGATTACCCCACCCGTGACGCCGCACTGAAGCTGGCTGACCAGTTGGACCCCAAGCTTTGCCGGGTCAAGGTCGGCAAGGAACTGTTTACCAGTTGCGCGGCGGAAATCGTCGGCACCCTGCGTGACAAAGGCTTCGAAGTGTTCCTGGACCTGAAATTCCATGACATCCCCAACACCACGGCGATGGCCGTCAAAGCCGCGGCCGAGATGGGCGTGTGGATGGTCAATGTGCACTGCTCCGGTGGCCTGCGCATGATGAGCGCCTGCCGCGAAGTGCTGGAACAGCGCAGCGGCCCAAAACCGTTGTTGATCGGTGTAACCGTGCTCACCAGCATGGAGCGTGAAGACCTGGCAGGTATTGGCCTGGATATCGAGCCGCAGGTTCAGGTGTTGCGCCTGGCAGCCCTGGCGCAGAAAGCCGGCCTCGACGGCCTGGTGTGTTCGGCCCTGGAAGCCCAGGCCTTGAAGAACGCTCACCCGTCGTTGCAACTGGTGACACCGGGTATCCGTCCCACCGGCAGCGCCCAGGATGACCAACGCCGCATCCTGACCCCACGCCAGGCCCTGGATGCGGGCTCGGATTACCTGGTGATTGGCCGTCCGATCAGCCAGGCGGCGGATCCTGCCAAGGCGTTGGCAGCGGTCGTCGCCGAGATCGCCTGATTTTTAGAGTGAGCAAAAATGTGGGAGCTGGCTTGCCTGCGATAGTATCAACTGGGTATCACTTAGAAACCGAGTTGCTTGCATCGCAGGCAAGCCAGCTCCCACATTTGTTTTTGTGTTGTTTCAGCTGACTTTGAGCACCAACTTCCCGAAGTTCTCGCCATTGAACAGCTTCATCAGCGTTTCCGGGAATGTCTCCAGCCCTTCGACAATATCTTCCTTGCTCTTGAGCTTGCCCTGGGCCATCCAGCCGGCCATTTCCTGGCCCGCCGCCGCGAAGTTCGCCGCGTGGTCCATCACCACAAAGCCTTCCATGCGCGCACGATTGACCAGCAATGACAGGTAGTTGGCCGGACCTTTGACCGCTTCCTTGCTGTTGTACTGGCTGATTGCGCCGCAAATCACTACGCGGGCTTTGAGCGCCAGGCGGCTGAGCACGGCGTCGAGAATATCCCCGCCGACGTTATCGAAATACACGTCCACGCCTTTGGGACACTCGCGCTTGAGGGCGGCGGGCACGTCTTCGTTTTTGTAGTCGATGGCGGCGTCGAAGCCCAGCTCATCCACCAGGAACTTGCACTTTTCGGCGCCACCGGCGATCCCCACCACGCGACAGCCTTTGAGCTTGGCGATCTGCCCGGCGATGCTACCCACGGCACCGGCAGCACCAGAGATCACCACGGTGTCACCGGTTTTCGGTGCGCCGGTGTCCAGCAGGGCAAAGTACGCCGTCATGCCGGTCATGCCCAGGGCGGACAGGTAGCGGGGCAGGGGCGCTAGCTTGGGGTCCACCTTATAGAAACCACGGGGCTCGCCAAGGAAGTAATCCTGCACGCCCAGTGCACCGTTCACGTAGTCCCCCACCGCGAAGTTCGGATGCTTCGAGGCAATCACCTTGCCTACGCCCAGGGCGCGCATCACTTCGCCGATGCCTACTGGTGGGATGTAGGACTTGCCTTCATTCATCCAGCCACGCATGGCCGGGTCGAGGGACAGGTATTCATTGCGCACCAGCACCTGGCCTTCCTGGGGTTCGCCCACCGGTACTTCCTGGTAAGTGAAGGTCTCGCGCGTGGCGGCACCGACCGGGCGTTTGGCGAGCAGAAATTGGCGGTTGGTCTGGGCGGTCATGGCAAGGACTCTTTAGAAATGGAACATGAGTGATAGACCCTCAGTGGCAGAAGGGCAAGGGTGTGCGGCGCAGGCGAATGCCCGGCAATAGGCCTCATTGATAATCAGCCGGTCCGCTTTATCACTGCGATTCATGCAGCGCCAACCGGCCTTCTGATAGTGCTGACGTGCGGCTCCCGGCGTTGGCTAGACTCGCTCCATCGCTACTAACCCCACAGGACAGTTCCCATGAGCATGACGTTTTCCGGCCAGGTCGCCTTGGTGACCGGCGCCGCCGCTGGTATTGGCCGCGCCACCGCGCTGGCATTCGCCGCCGAAGGCTTGAAGGTGGTGGTCGCTGACCTTGATGTGGCGGGAGGTGAGGGCACTGTGGCATTGATCCACCAGGCCGGTGGCGAAGGGATATTTGTGCGCTGCAACGTCACGCTCGACGCGGACGTGCAGCAATTGATGGCTCAGACCGTCGCCACCTATGGACGCCTGGACTACGCCTTCAACAACGCCGGCATCGAGATCGAGAAGGGCAAGCTGGCCGACGGCAGTCTTGATGAGTTCGATGCGATCATGGGGGTTAACGTCAAAGGCGTGTGGCTGTGCATGAAGTATCAGCTGCCGTTGCTGTTGGCCCAGGGCGGTGGGGCCATCGTCAACACCGCATCGGTGGCGGGGTTGGGGGCGGCACCGAAGATGAGCATCTATGCGGCGTCCAAGCATGCGGTGATCGGGCTGACGAAGTCGGCGGCCATCGAGTATGCGAAGAAGAAAATCCGCGTGAATGCGGTCTGCCCGGCCGTGATTGATACCGACATGTTTCGCCGCGCCTATGAGGCCGACCCACGCAAGGCTGAGTTTGCCGCCGCCATGCACCCGGTCGGACGCATTGGCAAGGTTGAGGAAATCGCCAGCGCCGTGTTGTACCTGTGCAGTGATGGCGCAGCATTTACCACCGGTCAGGCCCTGGCGGTGGACGGCGGCGCGACAGCGATCTAGGACGGCAGGTCGCGTGGCATTCGAAAACAGAGCCAGGTGCTGTGGGGCGTTTCCATGGCGGGCAGTGGGCTGCGCCCGAATATGTTTCACTAGGTAAATAACCCAATAAAATCAATACTTTAATAAAAGTTGGCGGCCGGTTTTACTGAGCTTCTGTGCTTAACTGTTTTGGGTTAACAGACAGTTGAAGTGAGTGGCTCATGGATTTAGGGATCGATCGACAAGCCCTGGTACCGGTTGTTCAGCAGATCGTCAGCGCGGTGGCAGAATGGATTCGCAAGGAGGGGGTGAGCCCTGGCACACGCTTGCCGTCCATTCGCCAATTGGCCCTCGATAACCTGCTGAGCCAGGCCAGTGTGATCGAGGCATTCGAACGATTGGTGGCCCAGGGGCTGCTGGCCCCCCGACATGGCTCGGGGTTTGTGGTGGCGTCACCCACGACGGTCCAGGAAAACCATTGGTATGAGGGTGCGGAACAGGGCTGGGGGGCATTTACCGATGGCCCACTGGGCCAGCTGAAGCTGGGCTGCGGCTGGCTACCCGACACCTGGCGCGAAAGCGATGACATCAACTACGCGATCCGCGAACTGAGCCGTACCGACACTGGCGGCCTGTTCAACTACAGCACACCCTTGGGGTTGCCGGCGTTGCGCGAACAACTGCTCAAACGCCTGACCCAGATACACGTGCCCACCAGCCTGGACCGTATTCTCACCACCCACGGCGCCAGCCATGCCCAGGACCTGCTGATACGCACGCTGCTCAAGCCAGGTGATAAGGTGGTGGTCGAGACACCCGGGTATGGCAATCTCTATCGCCAGCTGGCCTTTCAGGGCGTTACGCTGCTGCAAGTGCCGCGCACCCGTGGTGGCCCGGATATTCCGGCATTGGAAGCGCTGCTGCACACCCACCGGCCCAAGTGCCTGTTCATCAACAGCCTGTATCACAACCCCACGGGGACCAGTTTGAGTCGTCCGGTGGCGGAGCGCTTGTTGGAGTTGGCACGCGAGCGCGACTTCCTGATTATCGAAGAGGACGTTTACGGCGACCTGCAACATGCCAGTTGCACACGCTTGTCGGCGCTTGCCCATGATGAGCGGGTGATCTATGTGTCGAGCTTTTCCAAGACACTGAGCAGTGCCCTGCGCGTGGGTTACCTGTGCGCCAATGCCGCGATCATCACGCAATTGGTCCAGCTCAAGACCCTGACAGGCATCGGCACCTCACGGTTTGCCGAAGCCATGGTGGCGACGTTGCTGAGTAACGGCACTTACCGTAAGTGGATGCAGCGCCTGCGCAAGCGCCTGACTGCGCAGATGGCTGCCACTCTGCAGGTGCTGGAGGATGAAGAGTGGCAGGTATTTGCCGCACCCGCGGGCGGGATGTTCCTGTGGGCACGACCAGGCTTGGCCGACCCCTTGCGATTGCAAGCCTGCGCCCAGCGGCTGGGTGTGTTGCTGTCGCCGGGTGCGTTGTTCAGCCCCACGGGTGAGCGCAGCGAATGGCTGCGCATCAATGTGGCCTACGCCGCTGATCAACGCGCATTGACGCTGTTCCGCGCTATGGGTGCAGCGAGATCGACCTCGACCATTCTGAAAACGACGCACATGTAGCTTTTTGCCATTATTCCGGCGCCAGCGGCTTGTGCTCAGTGCCTCGGGGTTGCGAATCTCGCTGCTTGTAAACCTGGCTTATGGCATTTGCCATCGCAAGAGGATCAAGTGCAATGATTTCGGGCGTGCAACGACGTTTCGCCAACCTCGGTATGGCAAAAAAACTCGGCTTGGGTTTTACCCTGGTACTGCTGTTGACGGCCCTGGTAGCGGCCATCGGTGTGTGGTCCCTGCAGACCATCGGCCAGCGCTTCGAAGGCCTTACGTCGATGTCGACGCTCAACAGCGACCTGCTCAAGGTGCGCTTGATCGAGCAAGACTATGCGTTGCACGCCGACCCCAAGGCCGTTGAGGCCCTGCGTGCCAGTGTCGATGCGCTGATGGCCCAGGCCACGCGTCTCAAGGCACGGTCCGCCAGCAACGAGCGAGTGATGGGTGATGTTGAGCAAGCTTTGGTCGCCTATCGCCAGGCATTCGATGAGTTCGTCGAGTTGACCCAGACCAAAGACCTCGCCCTGGAAATGGCCAGTTGGTCGGTGTCCAGCGTGGCCAATAACCTGGATGTGCTGCAAGCCGGGCTGGCGGACGACGGCGCCTATGGCCTCAAGGAAAGCCAAGGCAAGGAGGGCGCGGCGTTTATCGAGCAGGCAGGGCAGGTCAGCCAGGTGTCGCGGCTGATGTTGCAGGCCATGAACGAAGCGCGGGTGCGCCTGGATCAGAGCCGCAGGGCGGACGCAGACGACGCCGCGCAGGGCAAGATCGAGCAAGCCGACCAGGCCCTGGCTGAAGTCGAGACACTCAAAACCACGGTCAAGGACCCCGGCTACCAGACCGTGCTCAACGAAGTCGCCGGGCATATCGCGTCGTTCAGTGAAAAGCTCGGCGAATACACCGGGCTGCTGGCCCAGGAAAAAGTGGTCTACACGCAATTGCATGACCGCGCCGAGCAAGTGGTCAGCCGGGTCAACCAGGCGTATGCCGCCGAAGACCAGTCCATGCAAACACAGTTGCAGCACAGCACGTTGCTGATCATCGGCTCATCCGCCCTGGCGCTGCTGGTGGGCTTGATCGCTGCATGGGTGATCACTCGCTTGATTGTTGCGCCGTTGCGCGCGGTGATCGCCGTGGCCCAGCAGATCGCCTCGGGTGACCTGAGTGGGCGCATGGAGATCAGCCGTCGTGATGAAATCGGCCAGTTGATGCAGGCGATGCAGCAGATGGGCAATAGCTTGAGCCAGATGGTCAGCGGGTTGCAGGCGGGGATCGAACAGCTCGCCAGCTCCGCGCATTCATTGTCCAGCGTCACCGAGCAAACCACTGCCGAAGTCAGCAACCAGAAGGACGAAACCGAGCAAGTCGCCACGGCGATGAACCAGATGACCGCCACGGTGCACGATGTGGCACGCAATGCCGAGCAGGCGGCCCAAGCCGCGCAGACCGCGGATGCCAAAGTCGATAGCGGCCAACAGGTGGTACGCATGAGCCTTCAGCGTATCGAATTGCTGGCGACGTCGAGCAACAGTGCCAGCGCCAGCATCGAAAGCCTCAGCGCGCAAATCCAGAATATAGGTACCGTCTTGAGCGTGATCCAGAGCGTGGCCGAACAGACCAACTTGCTGGCTTTGAACGCTGCGATTGAGGCGGCGCGTGCCGGTGAGCAGGGGCGTGGCTTTGCGGTGGTGGCCGATGAAGTGCGGGCACTGGCCAAGCGCACCCAACAATCGACCGAGGAAATCGAACGGCTGGTCAGCACGCTGCGCAGTGCGGCGCAGTCCTCGGTGCAGCAGATCCAGCAGAGTGGCGAGCTGGTGAAACTGGCGGTCAGTGATGCACTGGAGACCGAAGGGGCCTTGGGCAGCATTGCGGCGGCTGTTTCATTGATCCAGCAGATGAACCAACAGATCGCCGCCGCCGCCGAGGAGCAAAGCTCGGTGGCCGAAGAGATCAACCGCAGTGTCACCAGTATTCGGGCGAGTGCCGATCATTCTGCGTTGAGCATGCAAGGCAATGCCGCCTCGAGCATCCAGTTGGCGCAGTTGGGCGCGCAACTCAAGGGGATGGTGGGGCATTTCCGCCTTTGATCGCAGCGTAGACGCTGCGATCTGAGGGCTGGGCGATCAGGCGTGGTTGGCGAGGAAGGTCAGCAGCGCCTCGTTGACGAAATCCGGGTTCTCGCGGCTGGAGATATGCCCGGCTTCGGGGATCAGGATCAGGCTGCAACCGATCAGGTCGGCCATTTCCTCGGACTCGGCGGGTGGCCGGGGTTTGTCCTGCTCGCCGCACATCACCAGGGTGGTGTCGGAGTCCAATGCAGGTAAGTGCGCCAAGATGTCTTTGCGGCTGAAGATCAGGCGGCCCAGTGGCACGATACTGTCCAGCAAGCGTTCTTTGGGGAAGCCTTGCAGTGACTGGCGAAAGCCCTGGTACAGCGCGGATTCGCGGTCGATGTTCGGGCGGAAGAAGATCGGTGCGATCACATCCAGCAACGGTTCGGGGATCGCCCCGGCGTCTTCAATCATCTTGAACAGCGAGAAATAGTACTGGCGCGTTGCTTCGGGTTCAGCCCCTAGGTAGGTGTCCATCAGCACCACGCTGTTGATGCGCTCGGGAGCCAGCAGCGCCAGGCGTGCGCCCCACATGCCGCCGACCGAGAGCCCCACCAGGTTGGCTTGCTCGATGCCCAGGTGATCCAGCAGCGCCAGGGCCTGGCGGGCGAGGTCATCCAGGGAATGGGTGTTTGCTGGCAACGGCCCGGACTCACCGTGGCCCCACAACTCGGGGACGATCACGCGGTATTGCTGCGACAGCGCTTCAATCTGCGGCGCCCACATGTCGCTGGCCCACAGGTAACTCGAACCCAGTAGCACGACGGGGCCGGCGCCCTGGTCGATATAGTGCAGCGGTTGTCCATCAATCACGGCGACAGGCATAACAGGCCTCTAGTTTCACGGAGTGAGGGGCACTTTTTTACGCTAGTCGGGGGCGGGGGGATAGGGTCATATTAATGGCATGTGGCAGAATCGGATTTTCCTTAGCGGCCCCATTGTGGGAGCTGGCTTGCCTGCGATAAAGGCCTGCCAGCCGATGCTGATCTACCTGACACCCCACCATCGAACTGTGTGCGGGCTTGCTCGCGAAAGCGGCGGGTCAGTCAACATCAATCCTTGCTGAGCCGACGTCGTCGCCGGCAAGCCCCACCTTTGACCTTCGTTGCTTTGAGCATTGCGCTCGCGATGCCATCAATCGTAAATAGCTTTCTTCTTCCACTCGGCGTCAGCGTCAACAACTTTCAAGCCCTCGGTCAACTCGTTGACTTCGTCCTCGGCAGGCTGGCTGTTGGTCAGCACTGTGGAGTTGGCGCGCGCCAATTGGGACTCCAGCAGTTGCAACTGGGCGCTGTAGAGCACAGGCTCCGGCTGTTTGCGCAGGTACTGCACGCCGCGCTCGAACGCCAGGCGTGCCTGGCCGGGTTGGCCTTGCAGCAGGGCGTGCTGGCCGAGGTTGTTGAAAAACTCGATGTGCAGCAGCACCAGGATATGACGGATTTCCTTGATCCAGTGCTTGGCTTCGTTGGTCGGCAGGAAGCCATCCTGCGCGGCGCGGGTGACTTGGCCGTGCAGGGCTTCGAGCAGGAAGCGCACGTCCTTGGCCTTGGCCTCGGTCTGGATCGGTGCCGGTGGGTTGGCCACCGGAATCGATTCGCCTTGGGCGATCAGCGCATTCAGTTCGGTGATACGCGCCTTGAGCGGTGTGCTGGACTTGTTGAGATTCAACAGGCGCTGGTTGACGTTCAGTTCCAGGCGAGCCAGCAACAGCTTGAGCGCTGGGGTCATCAGTTGGCCGGGGAAGGTCTCGGTAATTTCACCGCAGCGACGCAGCCGATCGTTAAGCTCGATCTCGGTACGCTTCTTTTCCAGCTTGTTGTTTTCCACCACGTGGTTCATGTAGCCAATGGCGATCAGTATTACGATCCCGGCTATTACCAGCAGGGTGATCATGAGTGGTGTCACTGGTGTGACCTCTTTAATAGGGTTTGCTGTGGAGTGTAGTGACTGGGTCATCCGGCGGATAGGACCGATCGACCAGTTGCCCAGGTGATTTCTTCTATATAAGTAGGCGTTCCCTGAATGGATGCACATTGCCATCATTTGCCTGGGTGAACTATAGCGTCTTGTCGAACGCCAGAATATAGGCGTCAAGGCTCGGACGGTGCCAATGCCCGCGAAGGCCGTGAAACCATGGCGAAGTCATTGATTTAAATAAATTTATCCTTGGGGGTTGACGACCTTTCAATCCATCCATAGAATGCGCGCCACTTACAGCGTAAAGCACACAGCGAAACGCGGTAGGGAGTGAATGTTGTACGTGTGTCCCCTTCGTCTAGTGGCCTAGGACACCGCCCTTTCACGGCGGTAACAGGGGTTCGAGTCCCCTAGGGGACGCCATATGCGGGAATAGCTCAGTTGGTAGAGCACGACCTTGCCAAGGTCGGGGTCGCGAGTTCGAGTCTCGTTTCCCGCTCCAATTTACAAGCAGTGTGGCCTTCGGGCGGCATTGAGTGAAACCAGGACCAAGTCTTCGGACAAGGCCTCTGGGCACTGGAACACACACCATGTGTTTCAGTAGCGTGTCCCCTTCGTCTAGTGGCCTAGGACACCGCCCTTTCACGGCGGTAACAGGGGTTCGAGTCCCCTAGGGGACGCCATTTGCGGGAATAGCTCAGTTGGTAGAGCACGACCTTGCCAAGGTCGGGGTCGCGAGTTCGAGTCTCGTTTCCCGCTCCATATTTAACGAAAACGCCGATCAGTGATGATCGGCGTTTTTGTTTGTGCGCAATTTACTTCGCCAGCGCACCGCCCCCGTTCAAAGCGTCGAAGGAATCTCCTGCCGTGGCATAAAAAACCGCGCAAACAGTTCGGACTGCGATTTGATATTCAGCTTGCTGTAGATGTTGCGGCGGTGAACCTTGATGGTTTCCGTCGACAGCGACAGCTTGCCGGCGATCTCTTTGTTGGAGAACCCACTGAGCAGTAACTTGAGTACGTCCTTTTCACGTGCCGTTACTTGTGCTTCCAACTGAGTAAGTGCCTCAGCCCATGGGGCCGGCTCGGCAAGATTTTTTGCCGGGTCAGTTTCAAAGCCCATGCGTTGATGCATCATTGCCGTTACCCACGGCTTGATCATGTCCAATACCGTTATCTGCGCCTGGGTGAATCGCAGGTTGCTGCCAAACGACATGCACAGCGTTGTACCGGCATCGAGCCTTACATTGTATTGCGCCTCATCGACCGAGATGTATTGCGCGAAATATTGCTGGTAGTACTCGGTTTCCCGGAAGTGTTCCGGCGCAATGTCGAGCAGATGGAAGAACCCGCTCTGTGGGTTTTCTCGATCAGCGATATAAAACGGGTCCAGCAGATACAGGCCTTTCACATAGCGGTGAATAAAGGCGTCGATTTCTTCGCTGTCTGCTACTTCGGGCAGGCTGATCACACGCACTGCGTGGTCGCCAAAAACCAGCACCACCCAATTGTCTATCTGCACATATTCATTCAATACGCGAATCAACGAACTCCAGAACTCAGGGCGATTGAGCTGCATGATCAGTTTTCCAACCGATCGGTGCCAAGCCAGGCTATGAAGGTCAAGCGACATGTTCTACCCCTTTAGGGTTAGGGCTTTGCAGGCCAGAGCTAAGTACTTGTAGGTATTTACTATTCGTCGAGGCTCGGTATATTCACCCCGAGCTTACGATAGCCATGAGGGCGCGTCGTGTGGACAGGGATAGTCATATGAGTCGAGCACACTTGCGAGCTATTTTTTTAGCTTCGCTTATGGGCGCTGCAATCAGCACGCCCGCAGCCGCCGCTGAATCTTCGGTGTATCTGTATAACTGGTTCGGGTTTCTTGAACCGCAGACGCCCAAGCAATTCCAGCAGGAGACCGGCATCAAGCTGCATATGGATGCTTTCGACAGCGCCGAAATCATGCAGAGCAAGGTCATGGCTGGGCGCACCGGCTATGACCTGGTGGTGGCCACCTCCAATGTATTGCCGGGCTTGATCAAGGCCGGGGTGCTGCAGCCGCTGGATCGCGCGCAGTTGAGTAACCTTTCGCACATCGACCCTGACATCCTCTCCCTGCTGGCGGTCAATGACCCCGGTAACCGCTACGCCGTGCCCTATGTCTGGGGCACCACCGGCATTGGCTACGACGTGGATAAAGTCAAGGCGGCGCTGGGCGATGACGCCCCGGTGGACAGCTGGGACCTGATCTTCAAAGAAGAAAACATCAGCAAGCTCAAGTCTTGTGGCGTGGCCATGCTCGACTCCCCCAGCGAGATCATTTCCATTGCCCTGCACTACCTGGGGCTGCCCAGCAACAGCACTGATCCCGAGGATTACCAGAAGGCCCAGGCGCTGTTGTTGAAAATCCGTCCCTATGTGCTCTATTTCGATTCGTCCAGAATCGACACCGACCTGGCGGACGGCAATATCTGTGCAGTCGTCGGCTGGGCCAATGGTGCCCTGGCGGCGCAGGCGATTAATGAAAAGTCCAACAGTGGCCGCAAGATTGCCTACAGCCTGCCGCGCGAAGGCGCCTTGGTCTGGTCTGAAAACTGGGTGTTGCTCAAGGACGCTCGCCACCCAAAGGCAGCTCTGGCGTTCATCAACTACATGCTGCGGCCACAGGTGATAGCCAAGACATCCAACTACATGCTCTATCCCAACGCCAATAAAGACGCCACTGAGTTCGTCGAACAAAAGTTGCGGGATAACCCTTGGATCTATCCCGATAAAAAGACCATGGCCACACTGGTTCCGCTTGAGCCCTTGCCGCTGAAGGCGGAGCGCATTCGCACACGGGTCTGGACCAAGGTCAAAAGCGGTACGTGACGGGGACGAGGTCGGGGAGGGAGACAGCATGCGCCAGGGCGGTGATCAGCGCTATTTAGAGTCGGACGACTACAAGGCCTACAAAGAGATTGAAGAGCAGATCGGCCTGTGTACGCCAGAACAGGCCTGGGCCATGTACTACGTTTCGACGGGCATGGTGCGGGAAAATATTACCCTGGCGGTGATGGAGCACATTGGCCGGGGTAATCGTGCCCTGTTGCTTGAGTTTCCAGACCTGGTGCGAGTCGCAGGGCGTGACGCTGAGCCGGGTGAGATCGCCTCAAACTGGCCTCTGCTGCGAAGGCGTCGTCGATAAGTCTACTGTGCGTATCTCTGGATGGGCGAGGTGCAGGCGGTTGTAGGTTATTATTGTGAAGCTTGTAGGGAAAGTCTGTGTTTTTTGTAGGGTGGATGCCTTTTCGCCCTGTGCTCTCTACTCTGGCCACCCATTCTCCTTGTCCACTTCAGAGAACTGACCGGATGCTTCAACTCGATTTCTATTCAACCCTCGTTGCCGCTTCACTGGTGCTATTGCTGGGGCGCGGGCTTGTGGCTCGCATCGGCTTCTTACGTACCTACAACATTCCGGAACCCGTAGCCGGTGGCCTGTTGGTCGCCATGCTGCTTCTGGCGTTGCGCGGGTTTGCCGATATCGAAGTACGCTTCGATCCTTCATTGCAAACCCCCTTGATGCTGGCGTTCTTTGCCACCATCGGTTTGAACGCCGATTTTGCCAGCCTGAAGAAAGGCGGGCGGATCCTGGCGGTGTTTCTGCTGGTGGTAACGGGCTTGCTGGTGGTGCAAAACGCCATGGGTATCGCGCTGGCCTCGGCGCTCGGGCTTGACCCATTGATGGGCCTGCTTGCGGGTTCGGTGACTCTGTCCGGTGGGCATGGCACCGGTGCGGCCTGGGGCGCGGTGTTCAGTGAGCAGTATGGCGTGGCGTCTGCGTCTGAACTGGCGATTGCCTCGGCGACCTTTGGCCTAGTGCTCGGTGGCCTGATCGGCGGGCCCGTGGCGCGTTTTCTGATCAAGCGGGTCGAGGTGCCAGGTATTGGGCAACCGCAGTCGAGCCTGGCCAAGGGGTTCGAACAACCGAATGAAGAGCGCCTGATCACCGCGTTTTCGTTTATCGAGACCCTGGCGCTGGTGGCGATCAGTCTGCAGGGCGGCAACTTGTTGAATGCCGCCATCCAAGGCACCGCGTTCGAATTGCCGACGTTCGTGTGCGTATTGTTCGTCGGTGTGGTGCTGCGCAATGGGCTGTCGATGCTCGGCTGGCATCAGGTGTTCGAGCGCGAAGTCTCGGTGCTGGGCAATGTCAGTTTGTCGTTGTTCCTGGCGATGGCGCTGATGTCACTCAAGCTCTGGGACTTGGCGGCACTGGCTTTGCCGATTGTCATTCTGCTGGCCGCACAGGCATTGCTGATGGCGCTGTTCGCGATTTTCGTGACGTTCCGGGTAATGGGCCGCAACTACGATGCGGCGGTGCTGGCGGCAGGCCATTGCGGCTTCGGGCTTGGCGCAACGCCCACGGCGATTGCCAATATGCAGGCGGTAACGCAGCGCTTCGGGCCCTCGCAGATCGCGTTTCTGGTGGTGCCGATGGTGGGCGCGTTCTTCATCGATATCGCCAATGCGGTGGTGATCAAATTGTACCTGGCGCTGCCGTTCCTGGGGGCCGCTGGGTAAGTTTTTCAACGCCTGCCTACGGCGTTCATCGCCTGGGCCAGGCGCCGCGTGGCTTGCTGGATTTCATCCCGGTCGAGGGAGGCAAAGCCCAGGCGCAGCGCGTTTACCGGCTGGTAGTCGGGTGAAAACTGACGACCGCTGCGCACCACGACGCCGTGGTCCAATGCGGCGCTTGCCAACTTATCGACGTCTATTTCTTCCTCGAAACGTACCCATAGCGCCAAGCCCCCCTCGGGTTCGCGTACCTGTATGCGAGCGCCAAACGCCTGGTCCAGGCAGTCCTGCAGCACGGATCGGCGCGCCCGATATTCTTTCGACACGCGGCGCACATGCTTCTTCAACTCCCCGTCATTGATCAGGTCTGCCAGCATGGCTTGAGCGACCGCGTCGGCATCGCCCAACATCAGCGCGGCATTGCGCTGCAGGGCTTCAATCACAGAGGTGGGCGCGACGATATAGCTGCAGCGGAACGTCGAGCCCAGCACTTTGGACAACGAGCCGATATACAGCACATGGCGTTGGGCGCGGTCACTGGCCAGCGGTAGGTAAGGGCGGCCACTGAAATGATATTCGTGGTCGTAGTCCTCTTCGATAATGCACAAGTCATGCAGCGCGGCCAACGCCAGCAAGTGTTGCCGGCGGGCGGCATGCAGGCTCACGGTGGTGGGGAACTGGTGATGGGGCGTGAGGTAAATCATGCGCACCTTGTGCTCACGGCATAAGCGCTCGACCTGGTCGGTGCGGCAACCTTCATCGTCGATGTCGACCGTGACCAACTGAGCCCCGAGCTGACGGAAAATTTCCCAGGCCGGTGGGTAGCTCAAGCGTTCCACCAGTACCACGTCGCCGGGCTTGAGCAGCAGGCTGGCGCTCAGGTACAGGGACATCTGGGTGCCCTGGGTCAGGCAGATATTTTCGGCAGTGACCGTCAGCCCACGGTTGTTACGCAGCATCTCGGCCAGGGCACAGCGCAAATGATAGCCGGTGCCCGCACTCCCGTAACGCACGGTATTGGAGGCGAAACTGTTGCGCAATGCATGGCGATAGTAACGGTGCAAAACGGCCTGGGGCAGCAGGCGGTGGTCGCTGGTGCCGTTGTCGAAAAACAGCGCGCCGTGTCGATGCTCAAGCGCGACCACTTGGGCGTTATGGGTGAAATAGGGTACCGCTGGTTGGTCCAGTAACTGCGGTGCGAAAGACGGTTGTGTAACGCTGGGCAGTTGCGTGGGTGTCAACTGCGCATTGACGAAGGTGCCACGGCGCGGCTCGCTGATCAGCCAGCCCTTGGTCATGGCTTCTTCGTAGGCCAGGATCACCGTCTTGCGGTTGACGTCGAGCAAGTGTGCCATTTCCCGCGTGCCCGGCAGTAACGTCCCGGGCGGCAGGCGGCCTTCGAGGATGGCATTGACCAAGCCTTCGGCGATCTTGCGGTAAGTCGCCTGGCTTGCACCTTCTTCAAGCCGGAGCAGTGGACGCCATTTACGCATCTGGACCATCTGAAGTATCCAAATCTGGAGGTTTTAATGGGCCTAGTCTAGCGCAACAATCAAGCCTTACTTATCCCGAGGTCTTTATGAATAAACGTCATGTCATCGAACTGTCGCCCTCGGGGAAAACCTTTGAAGCGGGCGATGAACTCTTGCTCGACGCCATGCTCGCCAGCGGCTTGGCCGTGCCGTTCTCCTGCCGCCGTGGCGCCTGCGGTTCGTGCAAGGTGGTGGTCGCCGAAGGTGCGTACCGGGCCAAGCGCCTTGCGCCGGGTGCGCCGGCGCCTTCTTATCCTCTGGCAGCCAATGAAATGTTGTTATGCCAGAGCCACGCCTGCGGCGACATGCGCCTGCGTATTCCCGGCTGGTCGCTGGATACGCCCGCGCTGGTAGTGGCGGCGCAAGTGCATAGCAAGCGTGCGCTGGGCCCCGATGTGATCGAGTTGGTATTGATACCCGAAAGCCCAGTGGCGGTGCGGCCTGGTCAATACCTCAAGTTCCGCCTGGCGGACGGTGACACGCGCTGCTTTTCGGTTGCCAACCTGCCCGCCGATGATGAAGGGCGGTTGATCTTCCAGATTCGAAGGGTGAGTGGCGGGTACTTTTCCGAGGGTATCCTGGGTGATCTCGGCGCGGGTGAGCGTCTTCACGTGGAAGGGCCGTTTGGTGCCTGTACCTGGCAGGACGATGAGGCGGCGCCCGTGGTCCTATTTGCCACGGGCACTGGTTACGCGGGCATCAAGCCTATCCTGCTGACCGCGCTCAAGCGCGATGTCGAAGTGACGTTGTATTGGGGTGGCGCGCAATCGGCGGACTTTTATGACAGCGCCTTCCTCGACCACGCGATGCTTGAGCATCCCCGTTTTCGCTGGCATCCCGTGCGGTCATCAGAGGGCAGGGTGCAGGAGGTTGCATCGGGTCACGGGCATCGCTGGGAGCAGGTCCAGGTGTATGCGTGCGGTAATGGTGCAATGCTCAGCCAGGTGCGCACCCATTGCCTTGAAGCGGGGTTGGCTAGCCACCGGTTTATCGCGGAGGCGTTTGTTGCCAGTGGTCGGTCAAGTGCGGAAACGGTTTCCCTGTCGTTCGACCCGGTCTGGGAGAAAGTCGGCCCGCGTTATTCCTTGGACGGCATGTTGGCTGCGCGGGAAAAATCCATGCGTGCCCTGGGGGCCATTGCCAGCCAGTTGAAGATCGGCATGACCACCGGCGAGGCCCTTGAGATGGCCGCAAGGCAACTGCAGGCCATGGGCGCTTCGCACACCTGGCATCCGACCTACATTCGTTTTGGCGCCGACACTGTGCGCCCACCGCGCGAGGGTGTTGATCGTCAGCGCAGGCTGCGCGCTAATGACATTGCCGTGGTCGATCTTGGCCCGGTGTGGGATGGCTACGAAGGGGACTATGGCGATACGTTTGTGTTCGGCGATGCGCCGTTGCACCAGTCCTGCAAAACGGCCGTGCACGAAGTGTTTGATGAAACACGCCAGGCGTGGCTGCGTGGCCTGACTGGGCGTGAACTCTACGACTTCGCCGAGCAGAGCGCCCTGTCCAAAGGCTGGAGATTGGCACGCAACCTGGCAGGGCACCGCCTTGCAGATTTCCCCCATGCGTTGTTCGAGAGCAAAGTGTTGGCTGACCTGGAGATCCCACCGAGTGAAATGGCCTGGGTGCTGGAAATACAGCTGTGCCATCCCACGGAGCCGGTCGGTGGTTTCTTTGAAGACATGCTGATGTTGCAAGGCTGATGTTGCCAAGTTGTGCTTGGCGCGATAGCCCTGCAAAGCGAGATCTCACCCACACCGCCGATCTCCTGTGGGAGCTGTCGAGCTTTAGCGAGGCTGCGAAAGCGGTGGTTCAGGCGCTGAAGAGGGTGCCTGTGCCGCCGCCATCGCAGCCTCGCCGGGGCTCGACAGCTCCCACATTGGGGCGGTGTTGTTGTCGGGAGTTGTGCTTGGCTCGATGGCCCTGCAAGGCGGGATTCCACATACACAGCCGATCCCCTGTGGGAGCTGTCGAGCTTTAGCGAGGCTGCGATAGCGGTGGTTCAGGCGATGAAGAGGTTGACTGTGCCGGCGCCATCGCAGCCTCGCCGGGGCTCGACAGCTCCCACATTGGGGCGGTGTTGTTGTCGGGAGTTGTGTTTGGCTCGATGGCCCTGCAAAGCGTGATTCTACATACGCCGATCTCCCGAGCTTTAGCGAGGCTGCGAAAGCGGTGGTTCAGGCGCTGAAGAGGGTGCCTGTGCCGCCGCCATCGCAGCCTCGCTGGGGCTTCAACTGGGTCAGAGCTTCGGCAATTGCCCGACGCGGCCCATCATTTCGGTGACGATCTGCAGGTCCAGCAAGAACTGTTCAACCGTCTTGAACTCACTGTCAGTGTGCCCGGTGTACTTCTCTTCCGGGCGGGCCAGGCCGAATTGCACGCCGTTGGGCAGGTCGTGCACCGAGGTTGCGCCGGCCGAGGTGCCGAACTTGTGCGCCATGCCCAGGTTTTCAGTGGCCACTGCCAGCAAGGCTTTTACCCATTCCCCTTCAGGGTTGCGGTACATCGGCGTGTCCAGCGAGTAAGTGAAGCTCACGTTGACCTTGGCGTTCTTGTCCCAGGTGTTCAGCTTCTGCTCGATTTGCGCCTTGAGCGCCTCCGGGGTTTTACCTTTCGGTGCGCGCAGGTTCACGGCCAGTTTGAAGGCTTTGTCATCCTGCCCCACAAACGTCAGCGAGGTGGTCAACGGCCCCATGAAATCATCCGCGTAGCCCACACCCAATTTGCCGCCCAGGTAATCCAGGCCCCAGTTGTCGGCCGCATACCGCGCGGCATCGGTGATGTGGTTGTGCTGGAGGGCGACCTTGCCGTCGAGGCTGTGGATCAGGTCCAGCATACGCGCCACCGGGTTGACCCCGGTTTCAGGCTCGGAGGAGTGAGCGGATACGCCGGTAACCGTGAGTTTGACGTCCTTGCCATCGACCTTGGCCGTCACCTGGAAATTGCCACCATTGCGCTTGGCATAGTCGTCACCGGCCTGTTGCAAGCTGGCGGCCAATTCGGCTGGCGTATCGCTGACCAGCGTGGCCACCGAGGCCGA
Organism: Pseudomonas sp. CFSAN084952; assembly: GCF_009648855.1. Classification (NCBI taxonomy): domain Bacteria; kingdom Pseudomonadati; phylum Pseudomonadota; class Gammaproteobacteria; order Pseudomonadales; family Pseudomonadaceae; genus Pseudomonas; species Pseudomonas sp. CFSAN084952. The sequence continues at coordinate 1,209,143 of NZ_CP045767.1, forward strand.
TGGAATCTGGTTGTTCGCCTTGCCGCCGGTCATCGCGATGATTTGCGCGCCTTTGCCTTCGCCCTTGCGCACCGGGAAGGTGGCCATGACCGTACCCGAGCCTTTCTCGGCGATCACCACCGGGTAACCGCCATCCAGCGCCAGGTTGTATTGCGGCACGGGATTGCGTTCGAAGTAGTAAGGAATGGCATCACCGGCGGTTTCTTCAGTGGTGTCCACCAGCAGCTTGAACGTGCGCGCCAATGGCAGTTTTTCTTCCTTGATGACTTTCATGGCGTACATCGTCACCACGATGCCGTTCTTGTCATCCTCGGTACCGCGGCCATACATGCGGTCGCCAATCAGCGTGACCTTGAACGGGTCGAGTTTGGTACCGTCTTGCAGCACCCAGTTTTCCGGGGTCACGGGCACCACATCGGCATGGGCATGCACACCCACGACGTCATCACCGCTGCCCTCCAGGGAAATTTCGTACACGCGGTTATCGACGTTACGGAAGTTCAGGTTGAAGGACTTGGCCAAGGCCTCGATCTTCGCCGCGATCTTGAGGAATTCCGGGTTTTTATACTGTGGCAGGCCGTCCACGTTGAACGTCGGGATTTCCACGAGTTCGCGCAGGGTTTCGAGCGCGGCTTTGCCGTACTTCACGCGGGTATAAATGCCCAGCAGGCGATTGATCTCGTTCTGCTGCTCGGCGCTCAGGGGTTTGTTGCCCAGAAACGCGCTGATAGCAGGGCCGGTGTCAGCCGATTTGCCCAGTTCGCTCTTGGCCAGGGTGCCGAGGAAACTGCGAAAATCGGTGGCCGAGTTCTCGCTGAAATGCTTCAGGATGGCTGCGCTTTGGTCTGCGGTGATGTTAGCGGATGCGGGAGTGGCAACTGCCGACAGGCTCGCGGCGAACAAGGTGGCAGCCACCAGTTTTTTCAGTGGAAAGTGCATGGTTAAAGGCATTCCTTTGCAGGTAGTGAGTAGGAGGTTTCTGACGGAAGAGTCAGAAACATTTCCACACACTACCATTACTCAGGTGCCCAAGGTCAATGCTGGCCAGGATGGGCCGCGGGATACTCCTCCGTCACGCTCAAGGCTCTAGCGTAAGGCCCATCCCACAGTTGTTCATGCAATTGGCCTACGCGCTTGGCCATCGCCTCACTGCGCATCACCACTTCCAGATTGCGCGAATTATCCAAGTAGCCGCCCAACCAATTGCTGGTGCCGACCCACGCCACTTGGCCGTCGATCTCCATGGTTTTGCTGTGGATCACCCGCGCATAAGGGATGAAGCCTTGCTTGGCTTCGGGCAGGGTGACGATCTTGATCTCGACATTGGGCAGTACCGCCAGGCTCTTGAGATAAGGCAGTTCCAGCGGGTCGGTGTTCCAGTTGGATACCATCAGCTTGATCAACACGCCACGGGCAGCAGCAGCGCGCACGGCGTTGTCGATCACCGCGTAGTACGGCCGGGTTCGATCCGGTCCGTAGGACAGCGGCGCGTAGTCGAGCAATTGCACGCGTACTTCTTTTTTGGCTTCGCCCAGCAGGCGCGGCAGTTCCAACTGTGAGTCGCCCACGCCGGGCGGGTTGTAGCGTTGCGGGCTGGCCACCAAGTAGTTGCCGGTACGTGCGGGTGCCGGGCCACTGGCGGGTAGCGGCACCGGTTGTTTACCCGCCAGCGCGGCCTGGGCTTGCCAGTCTTGCTCGAAGATCGCCTGCACCTGGCCCACCACCGTTTCGTCAGTGATGCGCAGCCCGGTTTCGTGGATATGCTCCAGGGCGCGCCAGTCGAAATTCTGACTGCCGACAAACGCCTGCTTGCCATCCACCAGCAGGTACTTGGCGTGGATGATGCCGCCGCTCAGTTGCCCGTAGGGCAGCACGCGCAAGGTCAGGTTGGGAATGGCGCGCAAGCGTTCCAGGGTGGCGGCATCCGACAGCTTGATGCCTTTTTCTTCGAGCAGGAAACGAATCTTCACGCCGCGTTTGCCGGCGGCTTCCAGGTGTTCAAGCACCGTGTTCATCACCGAACCAGGGTGGTCCGCGGCGTAGAACTGGCCGATATCAATGCGGCTTTTGGCGCCGTCGAACAGCTCGATCCATACCGGGCCGGGCTGTCGCAGATCGTCGGTGCCCAGGGCGGTGTCCACGGGTACGGTATGCACCAGTTCAAAGCCTGGAATGGAAAAGTCCGCCTGGGCCAGCGGACTGAGGAGCAAGCCGGTGAGGCCGGCGATACGCAACTTCATCGAAAGGGACATAAGCGTCTCATCGCACCAAAGGAAAAGGCGAGCGCCCAAGGCGCCCGCCCTGTAGGTCAAGCCGTGCGGCTGTGCAGCGGGGTGGGCACGCGATGGGGCACTTCATCCTGTGCGCGGGCACCGGTGGCGGCGCGGATCAACAGGATCTTCAACTGGTCGTTGATGCGCTCCAGGCTGTCTTGGAAGAAGTTGTGAAACACCACGCAAAACAGTGCGATGGCGATACCTAATCCCGTGGCGAACAACGCCGTCCCGATACCCCCGGAAATCTGCCCTGGGTCCGACACGCCCGCGGTGGCCAGTGCCTTGAAGGTGTCGATGATGCCGAGAATGGTGCCCAGCAGGCCCAGCAGCGGGGCGGCGGTGGTGATGGTCTCGATGATCCACAGGCTGCGGGCCAGTGGGGCGCGGGTCTTCAGGTACTGGGTATCGATTTCGTCGTCCAGGTCTTTGCGCGAACCGTGGGTTGCCTTCTGGGCCAGCACCGGCAAGATCATGTTCAGCGGCAGGCTGTCGCGACGGGTCAGGTTTTCCGGCAGGTCACGCTCGCTGTGCACATTGGCGCCCAGGGCGTCGATCAATGCGCGTGCCTGGCGGCGTACGTAGGCGAAGTAGATACCGCGTTCGATGGCGATGAAGATCGCAATGGCCATCGCCGCGTACATCACATAGAAGGTGACGTCGTGGAGCAGGTTCATATCCATGATGGTGTTCCTCTTGGGGTGAGTCTTAGAAATTCGCTTCCAGCGAAACCGTGACGGTACGGTCCAGGCCGACGATGTACGCCGGGTCGCCATCGCGGAAGCCGCTGTAGCTGGCCGCGTTGGTCTTGGTGGTGTACACGCCGTCCAGGTATTTCTTGTCGAACAGGTTGTCGACGTTCAGGCGCAGGGTCGCGTCCTTGACCACCTTCTTGTCCACCGGCAGGTAAATACCGGCGCCGAGGTTGAACACGGTGCGACCGGAAATCGCCTCGTCGTTGGTCAGGTCGCCGTAGAGCTTGCTGGTGTACTTGCCGCCGAAGGTGCCGTAGAAGCGCCCGTCGTCATAACCGATGTTGGCCGCCAGCATGTTCTTGGGCACGTTGGCGAACTGCTTGCCGCTGGTGGGCAGCACGATGGGTTTGCCGGCGTTGTAGACGGTCAGGTCATCCTGCTGCTCGGCCTTGGTGTAGGTGTAGGAGGTGTAGTAATTGAAGTGGTGGGGCAACTGGCCGCTCCACTCCAGCTCCAGGCCTTTGTTGACCACGGAGCCGGCGTTGATGTCGGCAAAGTCGCCGTTGATGTCCCGGGACGACACCTGGCGGTTCTTGAAGTCCATGTAGAACAGGGTGGCGGCCAGGCTCATGTCGTCGCCGCTGTAGCGCCAGCCCAGTTCATGGTTCCAGCTGGTTTCCGGCTCGGCGTCGATCGAGCCGGCGCCTTTGTCGTAGAGCACGTAGTTCTGCGGCACGCGCATGTTGCGCGACACGCTGTAGAACAACTGGTCACGCTCGTCCAGCTGGTATTTCAGGCCGGCGTTGGGCAGCAGTTTGTTGTAGGTCTGGTTACGTTTTTCCGGGCGTTCGTTGAGACTGCCGTGGTTGGTGCCTTCACGCTCGACGTTCATGTAGGCCAGGCCTGCGATGAAGGTCCAGTCCGGGTTGATGTACCAGGTGTCCTGGGCCCAGACCTTTTGCGCTGGCGTCACGGTGAAACGGTCGCGGCCCTGCACGGTGTTGCCGTTGGCATCGACGATGGCGCTGTTGGAGTCCGGCCAGGTGTCCACTGGCTTGCCGTTGCTCTTGAGCGGAATGAACGGCTGGGTTTGACTCTGGCGTGCGCGCTCGTACCAGTAGCCGAATTGCAGGCTGTGGTCGCCAAGGTCCCAGGTCAGCTTGGTGGTGATACCCGGACGCCAGGTTTGCGTGCGTGAAGGGCGGTAGTACACGCCGCTGTTGGGTGTGCCGTCGGCGTTGTATTGGGCGGCCGTGGGCAGGTTGCCGAGGTCGAACACACCGCCCTGGTTGGAGCCACGGTTGAGGGCATAGCTGGATGAACCGACGCCGCTGCCATTGCCCCAGTAGTAATACGGGATCACGGACAGCGCGAGGTTATCGGCCAGTTTGAACTGGGTGTTGAGCACGGCGGTGAAGGTCTGGAACGGGTTCTGCGCCAGGGCGTAATAGCTGTTGTATTTGCCGTTGCTGCCCACGCTGGGGGTGGCAGGGTAAGGGTCGTACTTGCGGCCATATTGCTGGAACTGCGCCTTGGTCAACTGGCTGTAACTGTTGTTGTCCTGCTCGTGGTATTTGAGGATCAGGTTGGCGGTGTTGCCATTGCCGGCGTCGAAAAAACTGTTCCACTCCACCTTGTCCGCGCGTACCGCGCCCGAGCCGCGCCACATTTCACCTTCTGTGTGGGACACCGACAGCCAGTTGCTCAGGCCGTTGATTTCGCCGGTGTTGAGGCGGGCAAAAGTCTTGCGCGTGGCGTTGCTGCCGACGACCTGTTTGACGAAGGCACCGGTTTCCTTGGTCGGGCGAATCGTGACGATGCCAATGTTGCCGCCGCTGGAACCAATGTGCGGGCCGTCGGATTCCGCAGCGCCCTGGGTGACGAAGATCTGGTCGATGTTTTCCGGATCGCCCAGCAGGTTGGAATACAGCGCGTAGTTGCCCGAATCATTGATCGGCATGCCGTCCACCGACATGCCCACCTGGTCGGAGTTCATGCCGCGCATGGTGAAGCGAAAGCCCGACAGGCCAGTGTTGTCTTCACTGGAGATGTTCAAGCCGGGGGTGTACTTGAGCTTGTCGATGGCATTGCCGGTGGCCGCCTGTTTATCCAGTGCTTCCTTGGTTACCGTGGAGCGGCCCTTGATGCTTTCCTCCGGCACCATGTAACCGCCTCCTGCGGTCGCCTTGCCTTGTACCCCAATGGTGCCGACGTCACTGTCGCTGGTCTCTGCCATGACCATTCCCTGGGTCATGCTGGTCGCGGCCACTAGTGCCAGATGAATACGGGTGAACTTCATCACTGTCGTCCTGGTGTCGGGTGCTTATTGCACGCTGTAGTTGAAGGTGGCGGTGAAGCGCTGCTCATTGCGCCCCCCGAAGGCTTGCTCGGGGAACGGTTTGACTTGCTTGATGCGACGCAAGCTATTGGTGGCGGCCCGGTTGAGCAGCATGCTCGAGGCCTGGGTTTGTAAACCCGAGTCGAGGACACGGCCTTGACGGTCTACCAGCAACCACACCACCACCTCGCCGCTCGGGCGTTCGAGGGACGCCTGGCGCCCGGTGGGGTACTGCTTGTAGGTGTCCAGTTCGTTGCGCAAGCCTTTGAGGTAACCGCTTTCCAGGGCCTGGCCATCGACCTTCGGTGGCGCCGGTGGGGCAGGCGTCGGTGCCGCTTGGGTGACGACGGCCGGGGCTGGCTTGGCGGCCACCGGTGGCGGCGTCGGCACGGGCTTGGCGACCACGGGGGCAGGCTTGGGCACAGGTTTTGGCTTGGGTTCAGGTTTGGGTTTGGGCAGCGGCTTGGGCGGTGGCGGCGGGGGCGCCGGCTCGGCCTCTTCCTCTTCGATCATCGGCGGCGGCGGTTCTTGCTCCACCACCGGTTCCGGTATGACTTGCGGTTCCGGCTCGACCAAGGCCAATTCGACCGCCGACTCGTCATACACCGGCTCGACCTTCAACGTCTGGGACTGGATACCCAGTGCAATCAGCACCAAGGCGATCAGGGCCGGCACACTGCCCAGCAGCTGACGCACGCGAAACAGAGCGTACATGGTCAGGACTTACGCGTAGCAATGGACACGGAGGTGAAGCCACCCAGGCGCAGGGTGTCCATCACTTCCACCAGGCGCGAAACCTCCACGCCTTTATCGCTGTTGACGATGATCGTCGACTTGGTATCGGGCTTCTCGGCCGCCTTCAGCGCCGGCACCAGGGCCTCCACCGTCAGGTCCTTGCCGTCCAGTTGCAACTGGCCTTCCAGGCCCAGGGTGAGGATGAATTTGTTTTGCGGCTTGAGCTGCTGCGAACTGCTGGCGCTGGGCAATTGGGTCTTCATGCCGAGCGCGGGAATCACGTTCAGGCTCACCAGTACGAAAAACACCAGCAGGAACATCATCACGTCGATCATCGGGATCAGCTCGATGTGCGCCTTGCGTTTCTTGGGTTCGTCCCAGGTTCTCATTCCGTTACCCCGTCATTGAATTAGGGGCAAAACGCTAACAGCCAAAAATGACCGATTGGTTAACTTTAATTGACCGTTTAGAGGCTCTAGGACGCGTCTTTCAGAAAACTTACCGGTCAGTTTTCGGGCGTAATGAAACTGACACTCGGGGCCTCCATGCTTGAGAAATTTATCTTGAGAGCCGGCTCCCATGCCCACTGCACTGCCTCAATTGACGACCCCGCGACTGCTGTTACGCGCCCTGCATATGCACCAGGCGCAGGTGCTTTTCACGCTTGCCAACGGGCCGAAAATTGCCGACAACACGGCGAACATTCCATCGCCCTACACCTTGGAAACCGCGCAGGATTTTATTGCGGGGATCGCTGACAAGTACCGCACCGGTGAGCTGCTGAACCTGGGGATGCATGTGCGCGGCACCGACGAATTGGTCGGCATGGTCAGCCTGCGCATTAATGCTCGCCATCACTATGGGCATTTGGGTGGCTGGGTGGCAGCGCACTGCCGTAACCAGGGGTATGCGGCTGAAGCGGCGAGTGCGGTGATGGACTTCGGCTTCGAGGCGCTAGGGTTGCAGCGCGTGGGCAGCCAGTGTTTCGCGCGCAACAAGGAATCGGCGCGGGTCATGGAGAAGATCGGCCTGCGCTATGAAGGCTGCATGCACCAGGCGTTCCTGAAGAACGGCGTGTATGAGGACTTGCTCGGGTTTGCCAGCGTGCGTGATGACTGGGAGCGCTGCTTGTGAGCGGCGACGTCGACCACGGCCGACGCCGGGTCCTCGGCGGGTTGGTGGTCGCTACCGCCTTTTCCATCCTCAGCCCGTTTGCGCGCAGTGCCGGGGTGGATTATCCGTTCACCCTCGGCGTGGCTTCCGGCGACCCGTTGCCAGATGGCTTTGTGATCTGGACGCGCCTGGCGCCGTTGTTCAATGCTGCGGATGGCCGTGTCGGCCTCAGTCGCTCGGTGCCGCTGCGTTGGCGGGTAGCCAGCGATGCGGCGATGACGCGCATTGTGAAGCAGGGCGAAGTATTGGCGACGCCGCGTTTCGCTCATGCGGTGCATGTCGAGGTGGCGGGGCTGGCGGCAGATCGGCCGTATTGGTACCAGTTTGAAGGGCTCGGTGCGCAGAGCCCGGTGGGCCAGTCGCGCACGATGCCGCCGTTGCAGGCCATGGCCTCGGCCCGGCTGGGGTTTGTGTCCTGCTCGCATTGGGAGCGCGGTTACTTCAGCGCCTACCGACACCTTGCCGCCGAGCAGCCGGACCTGGTGTTTTTCCTCGGTGATTACATCTACGACAGCTCCTATGCGGCGGAGTCGGGCAAGGTGTTTCGTTCTCACGGCAGCGGCAACGCGCAAAGCCTGAGTGATTACCGCAACCGCTACGCACTCTACAAGACTGATCCAGACCTGCAGGCCCTGCACGCCGCAGCCCCTAGCATCGTTACCTGGGACGACCACGAAGTACAGAATGACTACGCCAACCGCTGGTCCCAGGACCCGAAAGTGGCGGTGGCGCAGTTTCTCAAACAACGCGCGGCGGCTTATCAGGCGTTTTACGAACACATGCCCCTGCGTGCCAGCAGCGTGCCGAAGGGGCCGGACATGCGCATTTACCGGCGCCTGGATTACGGCCGGCTTGCGCGTTTCCATGTGCTCGACGGTCGCCAGTACCGTTCCGAGCAACCGTGCATCGCGGCCAATGGCAGCCACCAGGGGCATATTGTCACCGCCCCCTGCAGCGACCTGCGTGACCCTGGCCGCACGTTGCTCGGCTGGCAGCAGGAAGCCTGGCTGGACCAGGGCTTTGCCCAGTCTGGAGCGCAGTGGAATGTGATCGCACAAGACCTGCTGGTGGCGCCGCTGATGCAGCGTGACCTCACCAACCATAAGCTTGGCCGCTGGACCGATGGCTGGGATGGCTACATGGCGAACCGCTCACGGATGCTGGCGTCGATCGTGCGCAATCGCGTGAAGAACCCGGTGTTCTGGGGAGGGGATATTCATTCGTTCTGGGCCACCGACCTGCATGCCGACGCAGAAAGGCCGGACTCGGCGGTGGTCGCCACCGAGTTTGTTGGCTCGTCGGTGACCTCCGACGGCCCGCCCTATGACGCGTTCATGAAGATCATGCCGCTCAACCCCCATGTGAAGTTTTTCGACAGTCGCCAGCGTGGGTATGTGTCGGTGGAGTTGGTGGCCAATAGCATGTTGACGAATTTTCGTACGATCAGTGATCCGCGTGACCCGGCGGCGACGGTGTCGACGTTGAAGTCGTTCGTGGTTGAGCCGAGCAGGGCGGGGGCGATTGCCGTGTAGCCTGTTTCTTTGGGGCGATCCAATGTGGGAGGGGGCTTGCCCCCGATAGCGGTGTGTCAGTCACTGCATCTGCTACTGCACTAACGCTTTCGCAGGCAAGCCAGCTCCCACAGGGGAACTGAGCTTAACTGAATGGCATTAAGGCAAGCCTCCCCCCACATTGATTTCATAGCGCACCGAGAGTGCGCCTTTTTTCTCCGACAACGCCAGGATCGTTACCTGGCCCAGTTCGCTCAACGCTTGAACATGCGTACCGCCACAGGCGTAAGCCGGTAATTCGCCGAAGCCGACTTCGCGGGTGCCATCTTCCAGCGTCATATAGCGGGGATAGTCGGCGGCGATCCATGTGTTGACCCACTGCTGGAGCGTCTGCGCATCCATGTCTTGCGCGGTCTGGCCACGGATAAAGGTGATCTTGCCTTCGCCGGGCCAGTGGTGAGCCTTGATCGGCATCCAGCCCAGGCGTTCGCCGGCATTGCCAATCAAGTGCCCCGCCGAATGCAGGCGGGTGTGCAAGGCGCGCCGCTGTGCGTCGACTCGTGCAATGGCGGGTCCTGGTTCCAGGGGCTGGTCGACGTAGTGCACCACCTGTTCGGCTTCCTGCACGACCCGCAGTACCTGGCTATCGCCGAGCCAGCCGGTGTCGAACGGCTGGCCGCCGCCTTGGGGGTGGAAAATGGTCGACTGCACAATCACGGCGAATTGCTCTTCGTGCGGGGTGCAACTGAGCACTTCCAGCTCGGCCGTCAGGTGGTCGTGGGTAAAAAACAGGCGCTCGGTCATCATCTACATCCGCATCAGGGTTCTGTGGGCAGTATAAATAGTGCGCAGATGGGTGATAATCCGCTCAATTATCAATGGACCTGTGCGTCATGAGCATCAATCTTCCTTTACCGTTATTGGGTGAAATGGCGATTTTCGTCAAGGTCGTGGAAACCGGCAGCTTCTCCGAAGCGGCGCGGCAACTCAGCGTTTCACCTTCGGCGGTGAGCCGCAGCATCTCGCGCCTGGAACAAGCCCTGGCCACGCGCCTGCTGCAACGCACCACGCGCAAGCTGCGCCTGAGCGAGGGCGGCGAGGAGGTGTTCAAGCGTTGCCAGGAGATGGTCAATGCGGCGCGCTCGGTGATGGAAATCAGTGGGCAATTTACCCATGAAGCCGAGGGGCTGGTGCGGGTCAGTGTGCCCAAGGCGGTGGGGCGATTTGTGGTGCACCCGCATATGCCGGAATTTTTGCGGCGCTATCCCAAGGTGGATGTGCAATTGATCCTGGAAGATAGGCATGTGGATTTGATCGACGACAACGTCGACTTGAGCATCCGCATCACCGACAGCCCACCGCCAGGCTTGGTCGGGCGCCAGCTGTTGCCCATCGAACATTTGTTGTGCGCGACGCCGCAATATCTGGCCGAGCACGGTACACCGAGCCATCCCCATGATCTGCTTGGGCACAGTTGCATTTATCTGGGTGAAACACCGGGAGATTCACGCTGGAAGTTTCGCCAGGCTGGCAAGGCGGTCACGGTCGGCGTACGCGGCCGGTATGCGGCGAACCACACCGGGGTGCGGCTGGAGGCGGCGTTGCAGCATGTCGGGATTGCCAGCTTGCCGTATTTCACCGCGCGGCATGCATTGGAAGCGGGGGAGTTGGTGCAGGTGTTGCCGGGGTGGGATTTTATTGCCTCGTACCATGGCGAGGCGTGGCTGCTGCATTCGCCCACACGTTACCTGCCGCCGAAGTTGCGGGTGTTTATCGATTATCTGGTGGAGTGCATGGCCAGGGAGCCCACGCTGCACCGACGGTAGGAGCGCGGTTGCTCGTTCCCACCCTCTGCGTGGGAATGCCACCTGGACGCTCCGCGTCCTGCCTTTATGCCTGTGCACGGGTGACGCAGAGCGTCACAGGATAGGTTCCCACGCAGAGCGTAGGAACGAGCATAGTCGTCAGTGTTTGCTCTGGTCCTGAGGCATCGCCAGCAGCTGTTTTTCCTGGTTCCAGTCGAACGGTTCGTCGTTCTGTTCGGCTTCATAGCGACGTTCTTCCAGGGCCTGGTACAGGTCCAGTTCTTCGTCGGGCATGAAGTGCAGGCAGTCGCCGCCAAAGAACCACAGCAGGTCGCGGGGCACCAGGTGGGCGATTTGCGGGTAGCGCAGGATGACCTGGCTCATCAGGTCCTGGCCCAGGTACTGGCTTTCGATCGGGTCGATTGGCAACAGGGCGCGCAGTTCGTCGAAACGCTCCAGGAACAGCGAGTGGCTTTCCTCGGGTACCTGTTCGGCTTCGCCGACGGCAACCAGGATGCTGCGCAAGTGGTCGAGCAAGACGAGATGATCGGCAACGACGTTGGACACGAGATAAGGCCTCTAAAGCAAAAACGGGCGCGAGAGTATAAGCCTCTCGCGCCCGTTTTTATATGACCGCTCGACTCAGCGGACTTTACCTTCTGCCTGCATCAGCTCTTCCTTGCTGAAATCATCCACGTCGATCACCTTGCGTCGCGCCGCCTCGGCATCGCGCAGGGTTTGCGCCTCGGCCGGTTGCAGCACGCCGGCCTGCAGGGCCGCGTCGATGGCATGCTCGCCGGCAGCCGGCTTGACCTGGCCGCTTTTGAGCGCGCTGTGGAGTTTTTTCTGCAAGGGGTGGCTGGCACCGAGCAGGTCGTAGGCATGTTGCAGGGCGCCCACGGGATCTTCTGCTGATTGCGGGCGATAACAGCCGGCCAGCAATTCTTCCAGGGTCGGGTCGCCCTTGGCGCGGCCGATCACGGCTGCCACTTCGGCATCCAGCGCATCGGACGGGCCGGTATGACGACGCCCGAATGGGAACACGATCACCCGCAGCAGGCAGCCCAGCACCTTGTTCGGGAAGTTGCTCAGCAGCTCATCCAGTGCGCGTTCCGATTCGCCCAGGCTTTCTTCCATGGCCCACGCAAATAGCGGCTCCAGATGGTCCGGCGAGTCCAGGTCGTGATAACGCTTGAGCGCCGCCGAGGCCAGGTACATGTGGCTCAGCACATCACCCAGGCGGGCGGACAGGCGTTCGCGGCGCTTGAGTTCGCCACCCAGCAACATCATGCTCAGGTCGGCCAGCAGGGCAAACGCAGCCGCCTGGCGGTTCAGGGCACGGAAGTAGCCCTGGCTCAACCGGTTGCCCGGGGCTTTTTCGAAGTGCCCGAAGCCCAGGTTCAGCACCAGGGTGCTGGCGGCGTTGCTGACGGCAAAGCCGATGTGTTGCATCAGCAGGCCGTCGAATTCCTTCAACGCCTGGTCATGGTCTTCGCGGCCGGCCAGGGCCATTTCCTTGAGCACGAAGGGGTGGCAGCGAATGGCGCCCTGGCCGAAGATCATCAGGTTACGCGAGAGGATATTGGCGCCTTCCACGGTGATGAAGATCGGTGCGCCCTGCCAGTTGCGGCCCAGGTAGTTGTTGGGGCCCATGATGATGCCCTTGCCGCCGTGCACGTCCATGGCGTGGCTGATGCACTCACGGCCACGCTCGGTCAGGTGGTACTTGAGGATCGCCGACAACACCGACGGCTTCTCGCCCAGGTCCACGGCGTTGGCGGTGAGCATGCGCGCACTGTCCATCAGCCAGGCGTTGCCACCGATGCGTGCCAGGGCTTCCTGGATCCCTTCGAAGGCCGACAGCGGTACGTTGAACTGTTCGCGCACCTGGGCGTATTGGCCGGTCACCAGGCTGGTGAACTTGGCAGCGCCAGTGCCGACGGCGGGCAGCGAGATCGAACGGCCGACCGACAGGCAGTTCATCAACATCATCCAGCCCTTGCCGAGCATCTCCTGGCCACCGATCAGGTATTCCAGAGGGATAAACACATCCTTGCCGAAGTTGGGGCCGTTCATGAAGGCGGCGCCAAGCGGCAGGTGACGACGGCCGATTTCCACGCCAGGGGTGTCGGTAGGAATCAACGCGAGGCTGATGCCCAGGTCCTCTTCCTCACCCAGCAGGTGGTCTGGGTCATAAGCCTTGAAGGCCAGACCGAGCAAGGTCGCGACCGGGCCGAGGGTGATGTAGCGCTTTTCCCAGTTCAGGCGCAGGCCGAGGGTTTCCTTGCCTTCCCATTCCCCTTTGCAGATCACCCCGGTGTCGGGCATGGCGCCCGCATCGGAGCCGGCCAGCGGGCCGGTGAGGGCGAAGCACGGAATGTCGTCGCCGCGGGCCAGGCGCGGCAGGTAGTGGTTACGTTGTTCGTCGGTGCCGTAGTGCAGCAGCAGTTCGGCGGGGCCGAGGGAGTTGGGGACCATCACGGTGGAGGCCAGGTCACCGCTGCGGGTCGCGAGCTTCATGGCGACCTGGGAGTGGGCATAGGCGGAGAAGCCCTTGCCACCGTACTCCTTGGGAATGATCAGGGCGAAGAAACCATGGGTCTTGATGTGTTCCCAGGCTTGCGGCGGCAGGTCCATGGCCTGGCCGATTTCCCAGTCGCTGACCATGGCGCAGAGTTCTTCGGTGGGGCCGTCGATGAACGCCTGCTCTTCCTCGGTCAATTGCGCCTTGGGGTAGGCCAGCAATTTGTCCCAGTCGGGGCGGCCACTGAACAGTTCGCCATCCCACCATACGGTACCGGCATCGATCGCATCGCGCTCGGTCTCGGACATCGGCGGCAGCACTTTCTGGAACCAGCTGAACAGCGGCTTGGTGAAGTATTGGCGGCGCAGGTCGGGCAGCAACAAAGGCGCGGCCACCACGGCCAGGAGCACCCAGAAGATCAGCAGCAGCCAACCCGGTGCGTGGCTCCAGGCGCCCATCGCCAGCAGGTAGACGGCGACCACGCCCAGGGCGGGCAGGGGGGCAGTACGGCGGTGTGCCAGGTAGGCAATGCCGACCACCAGCACCAGTATCCACAACAACAGCATATTCAATCCTCCGTGAACCAGGGGCGAAACCACCAGGGAGCTTAGTCGGCATCCGAACAAGCCGGGTGATCAGGGTGTAACAAGGTGTACTGGGCAACCCATCAGCCGGCGCCGGCATTTGGCCGAATCGTCGTTATCTCTCTGGCAGGCCTGGTGGTTAAACTCCAGGCTCCCCTCGGAGATCAAGCTCATGAATACGTACTTGAGTCCCAGCCGCTTCATCGATAGTGACCACCCTGTGGTGGTGGAGTTCGCCGAGAAACATCGCGGAACCCGCCCGGATTTAAGTGACCAGGCAGTCAGTCTTTACTACGGGGTGCGTGAGGCCATTCGCTACAACCCCTATACCTTCAGCCGTGACCCCAACACCTTGAGTGCCAGCTTCGCCCTGGCGGCCGGCGAAAGCTACTGTGTGCCCAAAGCTACGTTGCTCGCCGCTTGCGCGCGCCACTGCGGCATTCCCGCACGCATTGGCCTGGCGGACGTGCGCAACCACTTGTCCACACCGCGGCTGCTCGCGCTGCTCAAGAGTGACGTGTTCGCCATGCACGGTTATACCGAGCTTTACCTGAACGGCCGCTGGGTCAAGGCCACTCCGGCGTTCAACCAGCAACTGTGCGAGGTGTTCGACGTGCCGCCGCTGGAATTCGATGGCCTGCACGACAGCGTGTTCCACGCGTTCAATCGCCAGGGTCAGCGTTCGATGGAGTACGTGGTGGACCACGGGCAATTTGCTGACGTGCCTGAAGCATTTTTCTTCGGGCATATCCGTCAGTGCTACCCGCACCTGTTTGCCGACGATGCGCCCACCCTGCTCGGCGATATGCAGAGCGATTTAAGCCGCGGCTGAACCGGCGTATGCTGCTGCCTTCATCCAGCCAAGTTCATCCACAATAAGGCGCGGTCATGCTGAAGATCTGGGGTCGTAAAAATTCATCAAACGTCAGGAAAGCACTGTGGTGCGCCGAGGAACTCGGCCTGGACTATGAAGCAATTGATGCGGGCGGGGCTTTTGGTGTGGTCGATACCCCCCAATACCGGGCCATGAACCCCAATGGCCGGGTGCCGGTGATCGAAGATGGCGACTTTGTGCTGTGGGAGTCCAACACCATCGTGCGTTACCTGTGCGCCAAGCAGGCATCGGACTTTTACCCCAGCGACTTGCAAGCCCGGGCCAACGCCGAAAAGTGGATGGACTGGACCACTTCCACGCTCGCCGACCCGTTCAAGGCGGTGTTCTGGGGCATCGTGCGCACCCCGGCTGACCAGCAAAACTGGGACAGCATCAATGCCGGGCGCCAAGCCTGTATCGACGCGCTCAAAACCGTCGAACAAGCCCTCGCCGAGCAACCCTACCTGTCCGGCCAGACGTTCGGCATGGGCGATATTCCCTTGGGCTGCTTCATCTACGCCTGGTTCGAGATGCCCATCGAACGCCCGGCAATGCCGAATCTGGAGGCCTGGTACCAGCGCTTGCAACAGCGCCCGGCCTACCGCAAGGCGGTGATGACCGCGTTGACTTAATACACACTATTAATACGGGTGACTGTACTTGTGCGGCATGGGCAAGCACCATGCTCGCATTGCATCGCCGGTTGAACTACCTGCGGTGTGCCCTCATCTATTCTTTCTATTCCCTTCTTTGGTGCGTATTCCGATATGAGTTCCGCTCTGTCCATCCGGCAGCTAACCAAAACCTACGGCAACGGTTTCCAGGCCCTGAGTGGTATCGATCTGGACGTTGCCGAAGGTGACTTCTTCGCCTTGCTGGGCCCCAACGGTGCCGGCAAATCCACCACCATCGGTATTCTCTCCACCCTGGTCAACAAGACCAGCGGCACGGTGAATATCTTCGGGCATGACCTGGACAAATCCCCGGCGGCGCTCAAGCGCTCCATTGGCGTGGTGCCCCAGGAATTCAATTTCAACCAGTTCGAAAAGACCTTCGACATTGTCGTGACCCAGGCTGGCTACTACGGCATTCCGGCGAAAGTCGCCAAGGAACGCGCCGAGCAGTACCTCACCCAACTGGGCCTGTGGGACAAGCGTGACGTGCCTTCGCGCTCGCTGTCCGGTGGCATGAAGCGACGCCTGATGATCGCCCGTGCCCTGGTGCATGAGCCGCGCCTGTTGATCCTCGACGAACCTACCGCCGGCGTGGACATCGAACTGCGCCGCTCGATGTGGACCTTCCTCACCGAACTGAACGAGAAGGGCATCACCATCATCCTCACCACCCACTACCTGGAGGAGGCTGAGCAGTTGTGCCGCAACATCGGCATCATCGACCACGGCACCATTGTCGAGAACACCAGCATGCGCAACCTGCTGGGCCAGTTGCATGTGGAAACCTTCCTGCTCGACTTGAAAAACAATCTCTCGGTGGCGCCGCAGTTGCTCGGCTACCCCAGCCGGCTGGTGGACAGCCACACCCTGGAGGTGCAGGTGGATAAGGCCATGGGCATCACCGCGCTGTTCACCCAGCTGGCGACTCAGAACATCGAAGTGTTGAGCCTGCGTAACAAAACCAATCGCCTTGAGGAGTTGTTCGTGTCCCTGGTGGAAAAAAATCTGGCGAAGGTGGCGGTATGAGTTCCGAACTGCAACCCAACCTTGTCGCGCTGCAAACCATTGTCTATCGCGAAGTGAAGCGCTTTACCCGGATCTGGCCGCAGACCCTGCTGCCGCCGGCGATCACCATGGTCCTGTACTTTGTGATCTTCGGTAACCTGATCGGCCGGCAAATCGGCGACATGGGTGGTTTCACCTACATGGAGTACATCGTGCCGGGCCTGATCATGATGTCGGTGATCACCAACTCCTACGGCAACGTGGTGTCGAGTTTCTTTGGCAGCAAGTTCCAGCGCTCCATCGAAGAGCTGATGGTCTCGCCGGTGTCACCGCACATCATCCTCATCGGCTACACCCTGGGCGGCGTGTTGCGTGGCCTGATGGTGGGGGTGATCGTGACGCTGCTGTCGCTGTTCTTTACCCACCTGCAGGTGCATCACCTGGGGGTCACCATTCTGGTGGTCGTGCTGACGGCGACGATCTTCTCGCTGCTGGGCTTTATCAACGCCGTGTTCGCACGCAACTTCGATGATATTTCCATCATCCCGACCTTCGTGCTGACGCCGCTGACCTACCTGGGCGGGGTGTTTTACTCCATCACCTTGCTGCCGCCGTTCTGGCAGACGGTGTCCCTGGCCAACCCGGTGCTGCACATGGTCAACGCCTTCCGCTACGGCATTCTGGGCGTGTCGGATATCAAGATCAGTGTGGCGATCACCTTTATGATCGTTGCGACCGTGGTGCTGTATATCGGTTGTGCGCGGTTGCTGGTGAGTGGGCGTGGGATGCGTACATGATGTGGGATTGGAAATAACAAAACGGCCTCATCAGAGGCCGTTTTTTATTGGATGCACACCGAACAAATGTGGGAGCTGGCTTGCCTGCGATGGTATCGACTTCGCTTGACGGGTGTACCGAGGTGTCTGCATCGCAGGCAAGCCAGCTCCCACATTTTGTGTCGGCGCACGCGCTTCAGTTTTTCAGTGCCAGCTCGATCAGGGCATGCAGTTCTTCTACCGCCAAAGGCTCTGCCGAAAACAGAATACGAAACACCGTAGGTGCGGCGAGCAGGTTGATCAGATGGTCAACGCTCGGTGGCTGTTCCTGCGGGTAGCGGTCAACAATCACCTGCAACTGCCCACTCAGGATGCTCACGCAATACCCTGGCGTCGGGCTGCTTTGCACGTCGCGCATCATGTTGCGGCCTACGTCCGAACTCATCTCATCCAGGTATTGCTCGGCCCAGGCTTGCAGGTCGCCACGCAGGCTGCCGGTGTTGGCCGGTTCGGTATCGGGACGCATTCGGGCCAGGGCGACGTCGGCGAGCAGTACTGACAGATCGCCCCAGCGCCGGTAAATGGTCGACGGCGTGACGCCTGCACATGCCGCAATCATCGGCACGGTGACACTGGAACGCTCATGGGCTTCCAGCAATTCGCGCACCGCTCTGTGGACGGATTCTTGTACCCGGGCACTGCGGCCCCCCGGGCGGAGGCCTTCTTTGATCGCCATGGGCAAGACCTTAACACAAAGAATTTGCTTTAAGCGCCAGCGAATAGCACACTGCACAAAAGCAAAATATTAGCTTTAGCGGAGCGTGCCCATGTCCAGTGTCATCTCTCAGCGGTCCAGCCTGGCGTTTCTAGTGATCATGGTGCTGACCTTTCTCGCCGCCTCCAGCGCGCCGACGCCCTTGTACCAGGTGTACCAAGACCACCTGCATTTTTCGGCGGCCATGCTCACGGCCATCTTTGGTGTCTATGCCGTGAGCCTGCTGGCGGCCCTGCTGACGGTGGGGTCGCTCGCGGATTACCTGGGGCGCAAGCCGGTGATCTTCGCCGCGCTGCTGCTCAATAGTGTGGCGATGCTGCTGTTTATCCACGCTGACAGCACCGCCTGCCTGCTGGCCGCCCGCGCGTTACAGGGCTTCGCGACTGGCACTGCCACAGCGGTATTGAGTGCGACGCTGCTCGATACCGACCGCGTCCGCGGCCCGATGCTCAACAGCCTTGCACCGATGCTCGGCATGGCCAGTGGTGGCCTGGGCAGCGGGTTACTGGTGGAGTACGCGCCATGGCCAACCCAATTGATCTATTACACCCTGCTGGGCTTGATGGTGATGCAGGCTCTCTATGTATGGCGCCTGCCTGAAACGGTCAGTCGTATACCCGGCGCCTTGCAGTCCCTGGCGCCAACCCTGCATGTGCCGCCGCAGGCGCGCCGCGCCTTGTGGCTGGCGATGCCATTGAATGTGGCCGTGTGGGCGCTGGGTGGGTTCTTTTCCTCGTTGGCGCCGTCGTTGGTGCGCGTCGCCACCGGGTCGACCTCGCACTTGATCGGCGGCGGGCTGGTGGCGGTGGTGACCTTGAGCGGCGCGGTGATGATCTACAGCCTGCGCAATCACGCGGCTGACAGGGTGATGCGCTTGTCGGCTGCACTGCTGGCCGTGGGCGTGGGGTTGCTGCTGGTTGCCGTAAACACCGCCAGCCTGTGGCTGTTCTTTGTCGCCAGTGTGATCGCAGGCCTGGGCTTCGGCGGCGGTTTCATGGGCAGTGTGCGCAGTATCGTGGGCCTGGCGTTGCCCCATGAGCGGGCGGGCCTGATGTCGGCGTTCTATGTATTGAGCTACCTGGCGTTCTGCGTGCCGGCGCTGTTGGCGGGTAACCTGAGCCGCGTCTTTGGCCTGATCGCGACCACGGACGGCTACGGTGCGGTGCTTATCTTGCTGTCTCTCGGCGCGCTTGTTGGGTTGTTGTGGCGGGACACGGCGCAGGCAAGGGCCAGCGCATGATTACGATTAATATAGGTAAAATAGATAACAGTTAGAGATATTACCCGTTATATAGATATTCGATCAGGTTCTATCATGGCCCCAACCTCAAATGAGGAAGAGGATTAACCCATGACCTGCTCGACCACTCACCGCTACAAACCCTTCAGTCACTTGGCCCGTCCCCGGGAAGTGATTCGCCAGTTCACCCCGAACTGGTTTGCCGCGACCATGGGCACCGGTGTGCTGGCGCTGGCCTTGGCCCAGCTGCCAGTCAGCCTGCCAGGCCTGCATGCCGTCGCCGAGGGCCTGTGGCTGTTCACCATTGGCCTGTTTGTGCTGTTCAGCGTGCTGTATGCCGCCCGCTGGGTGATGTTTTTCCACGAGGCGCGGCGCATCTTCGGGCACTCAACGGTCTCGATGTTTTTCGGCACCATCCCCATGGGGCTGGCGACTATTCTCAACGGCTTGCTGCTGTTCGGCCTGCCGCGCTGGGGCGGTGATGTGATCCCGTTGGCCGAAGCCTTGTGGTGGCTGGACGTGGCCATGTCCCTGGCCTGCGGCGTGCTGATCCCGTTCATGATGTTCACCCGCCAGGAGCACAGCATCGACCAGATGACCGCCGTCTGGCTGTTGCCCGTGGTGGCGGCCGAAGTGGCAGCGGCCAGCGGTGGCTTGCTCGCGCCGCACTTGGCCGGTGCCCATTCGCAACTGGTGATGTTGGTGACCAGCTACGTGTTGTGGGCGTTTTCCCTGCCGGTAGCGTTCAGCATTCTGACCATCCTGATGCTGCGCATGGCCTTGCATAAGTTGCCTCACGCCAATATGGCAGCGTCGAGCTGGTTGGCCCTGGGCCCGATCGGTACCGGTGCCTTGGGCATGTTGCTGCTCGGTACGGATGCCCCTGGGATCTTCGCCGCCAATGGCCTGGCCAGTGTCGGTGAAATGGCCCACGGCCTGGGCCTGATTGCGGGCATTACCCTGTGGGGCTTCGGTTTGTGGTGGATGTTGATTGCGGTGTTGATCACCCTGCGTTACCTGCGCGCCGGTATCCCGTTCAACCTGGGCTGGTGGGGTTTTACCTTCCCATTGGGGGTTTACGCCTTGGCCACGCTTAAATTGGCGAGCCTGTTACAGCTGGCGTTTTTCAGCGTGTTTGGCAGTGTGCTGGTGGTTGCGCTGGCGCTGATGTGGCTGATCGTGGCCAAGCGCACCGTGCAGGGCGCTTATAAAGGCGAGCTTTTTGTTTCGCCTTGTATTGCCGGGCTAGCGAATAAGTAAGCAGGATTAGGTAAAGTCGTGGCCTGATAAATAAAGGCCACGCAGGAACACGGACGACGATGAGCCATCCTTCCCAATTTACCTTGCTGCGCACGCGGCGCTTCTTGCCGTTTTTCATTACCCAGTTGCTGGGCGCGTTCAACGACAACATCTTCAAGCAGTCGCTGATTCTGGCCATCCTTTACAAGCTCACCATCGAGGGTGACCGCTCCATCTGGGTCAACCTGTGTGCTTTGTTGTTTATCCTGCCGTTCTTCCTGTTCTCGGCGTTGGCCGGGCAGTTTGGCGAGAAATTCAACAAGGACGCGTTGATCCGCGCGATCAAGATCGGCGAGATCGTGATCATGGCGGTGGGCGCGACGGGTTTTCTGACCAATCATCTTGAACTGATGCTGCTGGCGCTGTTTGCCATGGGCACTCACTCGGCGCTGTTCGGCCCGGTGAAGTACTCGATCATGCCCCAGGCCTTGCACGACGATGAGTTGGTGGGCGGCAACGGCCTGGTGGAGATGGGCACGTTCCTGGCAATTTTGGCGGGCACCATCGGTGCCGGGATCATGATGTCTTCCACCCATTACGCGCCGGTGGTGGCGGTGGCGATTGTGGCCGTGGCGGTGCTGGGCTACCTGGCCAGCCGCAGCATCCCGCGCGCAGCGGCGTCGACACCGCAGCTGCGCCTGGACTGGAATATCTTCACTCAGTCGTGGGCGACGTTGCGCATGGGCCTGGGGCAGACGCCGGCGGTGTCGCGCTCGATTGTCGGCAACTCATGGTTCTGGTTTGTCGGCGCGATCTACCTCACGCAAATCCCGGCCTATGCCAAGGAATGGCTGTACGGCGACGAAACCGTGGTGACCTTGATCCTCACGGTGTTCTCGGTGGGCATCGCCCTGGGCTCGATGCTGTGCGAAAAACTCTCCGGGCGTAAGGTGGAAATCGGCCTGGTGCCGTTTGGTTCGTTTGGCCTGACCGTGTTCGGCCTGCTGCTGTGGTGGCACTCCGGCGGCTTCCCGCAGAACGTGCAAGCCAACGATTGGCTCGCGGTGCTCAGCTACGGCCAGGCGTGGTGGGTGCTGTTCGATATCCTCGGCCTGGGTGTGTTCGGCGGCTTTTACATCGTGCCGCTGTATGCGCTGATCCAGTCGCGTACCGCCGAGAACGAACGGGCTCGGGTGATCGCGGCCAACAACATTCTCAATGCACTGTTCATGGTGGTCTCGGCCATCGTGTCCATCCTGCTGTTGAGCGTGGCCAAGCTGTCGATCCCCGAGTTGTTCCTGGTGGTGTCGCTGCTCAACATCGCAGTTAACACTTACATCTTCAAAATCGTCCCCGAGTTCACCATGCGCTTCATGATCTGGCTGCTCAGCCATTCCATGTACCGCGTGGAGCATCGCAACCTGCAAGCCATCCCGGATGAAGGCGCGGCGTTGCTGGTGTGTAACCATGTGTCGTTTGTCGATGCGCTGTTGATTGGCGGTGCAGTACGTCGGCCGATTCGCTTTGTCATGTACTACAAGATCTACCGCTTGCCGGTGCTCAATTTTATCTTCCGCACCGCTGGTGCGATTCCGATTGCGGGGCGCCATGAAGACATTCAGATCTACGAACAGGCGTTCGCGCGCATTGCTCAGTACCTCAAGGATGGCGAGTTGGTGTGCATCTTCCCGGAAGGCAAGCTGACAGCCGATGGCGAGATGAATGAGTTTCGTGGCGGGGTGACACGCATCCTGGAGGAGACGCCGGTGCCGGTGATCCCCATGGCGTTGCAGGGGTTGTGGGGGAGTTTCTTCAGCCGCGATCCGAACAAGGGCTTTTTCCATCGGATCTGGTCGCGGGTGGTGTTGGTGGCGGGTGAGCCGGTGGAAAGTGAGACGGTGACACCGAATGCTTTGCACGCATTGGTTGGAAAATTACGCGGAAGTTTAAGGTAGTTTTTCGTCGGTAATGGAGGCTCATCAACGATCCGGATTGTGCGCTGGTCTGGTGCTTGATGAGTATCTTCTGCACAGGCGTCGGTAAATTTCCACTCGGTTTCAGGAACGTTTTCGGTCCGTAGCACCACCTAACCGTCGTAATCCCAAATGCATGTTCGGAGGTTAGTGATGGAAACGTCGCCTGTTGCACCATCGACTGCTTCACGCTCCAGCGAAGATGAAAAAAACGACGCAGGCTATCGACAGGCGGCTGACCCTGCAGCGCAGGGTGCTCAGGCTGCTCCGAACACGGCCAGTGTGCCCTTTATGTACAGCAATGAGCATGATGCTTCCCGGGTAGAGACCAGCTCTGCCCGGGTGGGGCCGGTGACCTATGGTGGCGATAACGAGCTTCAGAGGCAGCCAAGGCAATCCGATGCGTCGCAGGATGAGCCATACAACCGGAATGCTCCCAGTCGAGACCAGGTTAGAGCCGCTGCCCGCGGCCAGCAAGGTCCCATAAACTTTGATGGGCAGCCGCCGACTCCCATCACCACCCCTCACTATCAGGACGGCAATGTTCGTATTGATTTCTCCTCGGTCTCAGCCAATGACCCGAACGCCCGTCTCAAGCGTAATGAAATTCTGCAAATATCTACCGGTCAGGGTGACGACAACGTCAGTGTTGAAAGAAGCAGCGATGGCGGGATTCTTGCGCACGTCAATGGACAGTCATACCAGATACCGTTCATTGAGAACTCCGCTAATCAACAACGCGTTCTCATCAGTACCGGCGATGGGAAGGATGCCGTCAATATCGATTATGGCGGCGACCAGGACACGATTGTCGATCTCGGGCGGGGTAACGATTCTTTTTATGGCGGGTCAGGCCGAACGAGTGTGTTTGGGAGCGATGGCTCTGACATCATTAATTTGGGAAGCGGTGACAGCTACGCAGAGGGTAATGACGGGAATGACTTTATTACGGGCGGTACCGGCAATACGGTTATTTTTGGTGGCAATGGTAGTGATGAATTGCGTGCGGGCGGTGGCTCGGACACAAAAGTGAGCTACGTGGATGGCGGAAACGGGAGAGATTCAATATTCGGCGGGAGAGGGCGCAATATTTTGCATGGCGGGCGCGATGACGATTTCATCTTTGGTGGTGACAGCAATACTATCTACACGGGCAGAGGAGAAGATACTGTCGAGACTAATAGCCAGTCCGACACCGTATACGGGCAAGTCGGAACTGATGATTTGAGCCGTGTGCGCTCACCTGCGAGCGTTCGTCATCTGCCCATTTCAAATGACGGTGGCCGTATCAGAATCGAGGGGAGCGAAGCGTTCAAGCAAAACATTGAAGACACCTTGGAGTTTTACCGCAGCTCACCGGTAGGGCAGTATACGCTAGCAAAGATTGATTCGCTTCCCGCACCTCTCGTTATCCGGGAGGGGTTCAATGGCAGTTTCTATCATTACAGTGATCCCGGCAGTGGGAATGCGCGCGATGATGAGAATCGCCGTATAGGACTTGCAGACGGCTATATATCAGGCGGTGTTGCGGGTACGCCGGCGACAAACCCATTGGTGACTCATCAGCGTAATTTCATTACGCCTGGAACCGGGCGGCCTCCAGCCGTTGTGCTTCATCATGAATTGGCTCATGCGATCAATGGTGGCGAAGGCACCTTTCTGTCAGGGAACACTTATATCGGCCACTCTAATCCAAGATTTGCCTACGAGGCCAATAACGAGCGCCAGGCGGTCGGACTCCCGTCCAACCATTCACCTTATCACTTCAACGGGCCTGGGCTGCCAGCCACCACTTACAACCCATGGCCCTATAATGAAAATGCGCTGCTGGCGGAATTCGGTTTGCCGATACGGCCTAGGTATTTCGAATAGTCATCAGTACCATTGCGCATGATCTGCACGCTCAGGGCCTGTTGTAATGCTTCAAGTAAGGCCCTGAGAAATGTGAATGTTGCTGTCGGAAAATTCTCGAAACTTACTGCATAGGGTAAAAAGTCATTCAGCTGACGGAACGGTTTCGTCAGGCCCGCCACATAGTCATCGCAGCTAATTAATGCTAAGGATGACTTTCTATGAATATGCCTGTTGGTTCTCCGTCTCTTCACCACTCTCCAGCCCAAGGGACCGTTACGGGCCAGCTAAATTATTTGACGGGTATTGATAAATCTCAAAGTAAATCTGGCGTGACGTCGGCACCCGTGAAGATCATTCCAAATATGCCTTTCAGTGAGGATGGAATACAGATAGAGCTGAATGTTAGAGGTGGCAAAGGATTTTTCGGGCCACCAAAAGAAGAGAATTTGGTCATCACGACGGGAAATGCAGCCGATAAAGTCCATATAAAAAAATCTAACGATGGAGGGCTGATTGCTGACATTAACGGCAAGTCCTATGAGATTCCACTTTATCAGGATGAAAGAAGTCGTCAAAAGATTGAAATCCACACCAATGGCGGAGACGATGACGTGTCTGTTGCCGATGATCTTGAGCTGCCGGTGAGCGTCAAGCTGGGCGATGGTAATGACAGATTCAAAGCCGGCGGGGGCAGGACCAATGTATATGGCGGCGCAGGTAACGATACGCTGACGCTGGGCGCAGGGGTTGCTTATGCCGAAGGTGATGACGGTGATGACTCCATTACTGCAGGCCTAGGTTACAGCGTCATGTATGGGGGTAACGGCAACGACAAACTACGTGGCGGGAGCGGCGGCAGTTACATGGATGGGGGGCGCGGAAATGATCTATTAGAGGGCGGCTCCGGACATAACGTCATGCACGGTGGCAGGGATGATGATGTTCTCATTGGTGGGAAGGGGCGTAACATCTTTTACAGCGGTAGAGGGCTTGACACGATCAACTCAGTATCGGATGTCGATTCTATCTATGCGAAAGACGGCGACGGTATCAAGCGAACGTTCGGTTCGCAGTTGAAGATAGTGTCTCCAACAGAAGTCGGCAGTAAGGCCTTTAATGTCGAGGGGACTGAGGAATTCAAGCAGCGTTTTAACGACGACCTTGAATTTTTGCAAAGTTCTCCAACGGGACAGAAAATGTTGGGTGCATTGGATAAAACGCCTGAGCGAATCAAGGTTGTGCAACAGCCCGAAGGGGAGGGCGCTTTTTATAACTATGGGCGTAAAGGGGTCGACGCGGGTGACCCTCGTCAAGAACCACCGAATGATTGGGCTCATGGTTATATCAATGACGGTATCCCGGGCGCTCCGGCAGATGACGCAACGATTCTATTCGACCCTTCATTTGTGGTGGAAGAGCATAAGCGGCCGCCCATTATTCCGCTGTTTCACGAGATGGGGCATGCCTATAACGGTGTCAATGGCACCGCATTGGCTGGTGAAACTTTTGTAGGGGCTGATCAAGCTGATCCTGACCGGCCGCAATTTGAGTCAAACAGGGAGCGGCAGGCAGTAGGCCAGCCGACTAATGCGCCACCTTTCGACTTCGACAACGATCCTTCAACGCCACCTACGAATACAAACCCGGCATGGGCCACTGAGAATGGCCTTGCTGACGAGCTGGGAACTTCGTTGCGTGAGCGGTACTTTGCTCGCTGATTAAAGGAAGTCGCTCCCAATGCCGGGAGCGACCAATGACTCAGGCGCTGATTTTGAGGCCTATCAACCCACAAATAATCAACGCCACACTTGCCAACCGAAACAACGCCATGGACTCCCCAAACAGGATAATCCCGGCAATTACGGTGCCCACGGCGCCCACGCCGGTCCAGATGGCATAGGCGGTGCCCAGCGGCAACTCCTTCATGGCCAGCCCCAGCAACCCCAGGCTGACAGCCATGGCGGCAATCGTCAGGGCGGTGGGCAGTGGCTTGCTGAAACCGTCGGTGTACTTCAGGCCGACGGCCCAGCCCACTTCAAACAACCCGGCAAAAAACAGAATGATCCAGGACATGATGACCTCGCTTCTATCAAAGTGGGGTCGTCCCCGGGTAAGCGCTTGATAGCGTCGCGAGGTCGTCCTCGCGTAGCTCGCTAGAGTGCCGAAATTAAATCAGGTGATCAAGTTTACGGCGCGGCTTCCAGCGCACGGCTGTTTTGTGCTCGCTCATGCGACGTCAATGGCTGCCCATTTTTAAATCGAGGGGGTTGGGAGAAATCGCCGGTGTGCAGGTTGAGTTCTATGTTTTAGCGCAGGAGTCAGGAAGTTTTCGCCCAATGGCAAGGAACGGCCTCCACCCGTAACACCACATAAGGTTCGTAAGCCCGAGTGTTAATTGGAGGTACACAATGGAAACTTCTTCTGTTGCAGCATCACCCGGTTCACGATCTTACGAAAATGAAAATAACAACGAAAGTCATCGCCAGGCGGCTGATCCTGCCAGGCAGGAAGCACGCGCTGCTCCAAACACGGCGAATGTGCAGCTGATGTTTAACAACGCAAATGATGCTCCCCCGGTAGAGTTCAATTCTTCCCGGGCGGGACCGATTACCTATGGTGAAAACACCAGCGGCGATAATGAGTCTCAGCGGCAGGCGAGGCAAGCTGCTGCGCCGCAGGGCGAACCGTACTACCGGTCTGGTCCTAGTCGAGAGGAAGTCAAGGCTGCTGCCCGTGGTCAGCAAGGACAAATAAATTTTGCCGGGCAAGAGCCTGCTCGCATCAGTACTAACCGTTATAAAGATGACAATGTCACCATTGAGCGCGGCTCCGCCAATGACGCTGATGACCCTTCAAAGCAAAGTGAGCATGTTCTGTTATCTACCGGTGATGGCGACGACAGAGTCCATGTTGAAAGAGGCAGAGATGGAGGGCTTGTTGCACACGTTAATGGACAGTCGTACCACCTGCCTTTCCAAAATAACTCTGCTGATCAACAGCGTCTTTACATTGATACCGGGGGTGGGCGCGATGGCGTCAGTCTCGACTATGGAGGGCGTGAGCAAACCTTTGTCAATCTCGGCGCGGGTAACGATATCTTTTATGGCGGGGCAGGCCGGACGAATGTATTTGGTGGAGACGGTTCTGACATCATCAACCTGGGCAGCGGTGATAGCTATGCAGAGGGAAATGATGGCAATGACTTCATCACCGGCGGTACTGGCAATACGGTGATATATGGTGGCAAGGGGAGTGATGAGCTGCGTGCGGGCGGTGGTCCGGATGCAAAAATCAGCTACTTGGACGGAGGACAGGGTAACGATTTAATTTATGGCGGCAGAGGGCGCAATATATTGCATGGCGGGGGCGGTGACGACATCATTAATGGTGGTGACCGCAATGTTATATACACGGGACGAGGGCAGGACACCGTCACGACTTATAACCCATCCGATATCGTATATGGGCAACGCGGGGTGGATAATTTTAATGGTGTGCGTTCACCTGCAAGCGTTCGTCATTTAGGCGCTTCGAGTAACGGTAGCAGCATCAAGATCAAGGGGAGCGAAGACTTCATCCAAAACATGGAAGACAACCTGGAGTTTCTGCGCAGCTCACCCACAGGGCAGGGGATGCTGGCAGAAATCGATTCCCTTGCCGCGCCGATAACCCTTCGAGAGGGATTGGATGGAAGCTCATACCATCACCGCGATCCAGATAGCCCTCCCTCGCCTCAAGACGCCAATCGTCTCGAAAATGACCCCGCGTACGGCTTTATATCAAACGGTGTCCGAGGGGCGCCTGCGACTAATCCCGTGCTGATTCATGAGCGAAGTTTCATCACTCCCGGACACGGGCGCCCCCCTGCCGTGATTCTCTACCATGAGCTTAGTCATGCGGTCAACGGCGGTCAGGGTACCTTTCTACCGGGCTATACGTTTGTAGGCCATCCTGATCCGAATTTTGCCTGGGAGAGAAACCTGGAACGCCAGGCCGTTGGACTTCCTACCAGTCATCAGCCTTTTCAGTTCCTCGGTCGTAACTTTTCGGCCTCCACCTACAACCCGTGGCCGTATAACGAAAACGCTCTGCTGGCGGAGTTGAATTTGCCTCTACGTCAAAGATACTTCGACTAAGGCATTAATACATCGCTCAGCGGTGTTGAAGCATAGGTGCAAGCAAGGCCCTGCACTTGCTTGCGCCACGTTCGTTATAGGTAGGGCAATCGCTTGGTGCGTCGCGAGGTCATCCCCGCGAAGTTCTCTGGAGAGCTGAAATTACGCGGCGTCTGATGCGCGGCGGTCTTCCTTCTCGCTCATGCGACGGAAGTAGGTAGAAAGCAATGCGCCGGAAATATTGTGCCAGACGCTGAACAACGCGCTGGGTACTGCCGCCAGCGGCGAAAAGTGTGCACTGGCCAGCGCGGCACCCAGCCCGGAGTTCTGCATACCGACTTCCAGCGCCAACGACTTGCGTTGCGCCAAGGGCAACTTGAACAGGCGCCCGGTGAAGTAGCCCAGCAGGTAACCGAAGCTGTTGTGCAGCATCACCACGGCCATGATCAGCAGGCCCGACTCGGCAATCTTGCCTTGGCTTGCGGCAACCACGGCCGCGACGATGATCACAATGCTGACCACCGACACCAGTGGCAGCACGTCCACCGCATGCCTTACCCGATCACCGAGCAAGCGCTGCGCGACCACGCCCAGTACGATGGGTAGCAGCACCACTTGCAGGATCGACCAGAACAGCTCCATGAACGATACGGGCAGCCAGGCCGAGGCCAGCAGCCAGATCAACGCCGGTGTGAGCAGCGGGGCGAGGAGGGTGGTGACGGCGGCAATCGCTACCGATAAGGCCAGATCACCCCGGGCCAGCCAGGTCATCACGTTGGACGACGTGCCACTTGGGCAACAGCCGACCAGGATCACGCCAACGGCAATTTCCGCCGGCAAATGGAACGCCTGGCACAGCAACCATGCCACGCCCGGCATGATCACGAAATGCGCGACCACGCCCAACGCTACGCGCCAGGGGTGGCGAGCGACTTCGGCGAAGTCTTCCAGTTTCAAGGTCAACCCCATGCCGAACATCACCAGGCCCAGCAGTGGGACGATGGCGCTTTTCAGGCCGATGAACCAGCTGGGTTGGAGAAAGGCGACAACGGCAAAGATCAACACCCAGTAGGCAAAGGTGTTGCCGACGAAGCGGCTCAAGGCGGCGAGTGCGCGCATGGGGATGTCCTTTTTTATTCGATTTCTGAGTTGTCGATGCAATCAAATGTGGGAGCTGGCTTGCCTGCGATAGCGGTGTATGAGTCGGCACTACTCTGGCTGACACTCCGCTATCGCAGGCAAGCCAGCTCCCACACTGACCGTGCCCACATTGGATCGGTGTTGCTTAGATGCCCTGTGGCGTCTCTTCGCCGCCCAGTGCCTCAACCAACGCTGGCAGGAAATCGCCGAAAGTCAGCATCATCAAGGTAAAGCTGGCATCCAGTTGGCCCAGGGCTTCATCGCCGCCGTCCTGTTCCGCCTGGTCTTGCAGCAGGTCTTCGAACTTCAGACGCTTGACGGTCATCTTGTCGTCGAGCATGAAAGACAACTTGTCCTGCCACGCCAGGGACAGTTGGGTCACGACCTTGCCGGTGGTCAGGTGCAGTTGGATCTCTTCGCTGGTCAGGTCTTGGCGCTTGCAGCGCACGATGCCGCCGTCTTCGTGGGTGTCGCGCAGTTCGCATTCGTCGAGGACGAAGAAGTCATCGGCCGGTTTCTGGGTGGTGACCCAGTCGGTCATGATGGCAGTTGGTGCAGTCTTCACCGTCAGCGGACGGACGGGCAGGGTGCCGATCACCTCGCGCAAGGTCGACAGCAGGTCTTCGGCGCGCTTTGGGCTGGCCGAATTGACAAGGATCAGGCCCTGTTTCGGCGCGATCGCAGCAAAGGTCGACGAGCGACGAATAAAGGCACGCGGCAGGAAGGCCTGGATGATTTCATCCTTTATCTGGTCGCGCTCCTTCTTGTAGACCTTGCGCATCTGCTCGGCTTCGATCTCTTCGACTTTCTCTTTAAGTGCATCACGCACCACGCTGCCCGGCAGGATGCGTTCTTCCTTGCGGGCGGCGATCAGCAGGAAATCTCCACTGACGTGAACCAGGGGAGCATCTTCACCTTTACCGAAAGGTGCGACGAAACCGTAAGTGGTCAACTCCTGGCTTGCACAAGGGCGCGCCAGCTTGGTGGCCATGGCCGCTTCCAACGCCTCGGCATCAACAGGCAGATCTTGGGTCAGGCGATAGATAAGCAGGTTCTTGAACCACATGGGGTGAGTCTCTCCTCTATACAAAGGGGGGCATTATTCTCTTGATCACGCCGCAGGCCAACCCTGCCTAAGCCATTGGAAGGGCTGAAAAAAAAGATTCAAGAAAGTGCTTGCCAGACTTAGGGTCGCTCCGTAGAATGCGCGCCACACCGAAACGAAGGGTGATTAGCTCAGCTGGGAGAGCATCTGCCTTACAAGCAGAGGGTCGGCGGTTCGATCCCGTCATCACCCACCATTCGCTTCAGTGTTACGCGCAGCGGTAGTTCAGTCGGTTAGAATACCGGCCTGTCACGCCGGGGGTCGCGGGTTCGAGTCCCGTCCGCTGCGCCATATTCGGTCACCTGGAACGCTGAACGCCAGGTAGCCAAAGAAAGCCCGCTCATCGAGCGGGCTTTTTTCTGCCCGAAATATGGCAAAAAATCGCGCGCTAAACTTTTTTTAAATAAATTGCATTTAAATCAAGACATTACGATTTTTTGGTGTATGATGCGCCCACACCGAAACGAAGGGTGATTAGCTCAGCTGGGAGAGCATCTGCCTTACAAGCAGAGGGTCGGCGGTTCGATCCCGTCATCACCCACCATTCGCTTCAAGTGTTACGCGCAGCGGTAGTTCAGTCGGTTAGAATACCGGCCTGTCACGCCGGGGGTCGCGGGTTCGAGTCCCGTCCGCTGCGCCATATTCGGTCACCTGGAACGCTGAACGCCAGGTAGCCATAAGAAACCCGCTCATTGAGCGGGTTTTTTTTCGCCTGCGATTTAACGCACCTTACGGCGCGTTGCGGCTGTGGCGGTAATCGCTGACGGCTTCGTACACCGCTTTGCGTAGTCGGTTGATCCCGCCGATGGGGCGGTGCGCTTCCAAACCGAACCAGGGGTTGAACGACTGATTATCGCACGCCAGGTTCTGCGCCGGCGTGTCGAAGTCCTGGGCGGGAATCCTGACCTTGGCCACCGTTTCATACGGCGCGTCGCTTTCCTTCCACTCGATGCTGGTGTCTTCGATGGGCATGAAGGCCTGCGGGTTTTGCCGCTGGATCTGCAGCACAAAACACGCGTCTACGCGGTCGGTGGACAGTTGCTGGTTGAGCGCGCTGCGCAGGAAGTTGGGCAGGTCCTGGTTCTGTTTGGGCAACACATAATCCGGGCAGCTTTGCGGGTCGGGCGCCACGCGAAACTTGGCGTTGGCCGCGCCAAACTTATAAGGCGACACTGAAAAGTAAGTCGTCTGCGTCGGGCTGGCCGGGGCGGGCGCCAGGGTTGCCAGGGCGATAAACAAGTGACGCACTTGCCAGCTGCGCGGATCGAGCTTGGGAAAGAACGCCAGGACCTTCTTGCCATCCGCTTGCGCACCGATGTTCTGCGCGTATTCCGCGACATCGCTGACAAAGAAGTTCGGATGGCTGAACATCACGAAATCCTGCTCGGTGCGCGCTTGCTGGTCGGCCATCAGTTGCTTGCCCGGCACATCCAACAGCTTGATCGCCATGCCGCGGGCATCGCGGATGCTATCGAATTGCGGGTAGGCGTTGCCGTTGGACAGGCGCATCGTCGCCTGCCAGGTCTTGCCCGGCTCGGCGAACACACCCTGGCGCAAGGCCGGGTCGAGATCCGCCAGAACGCTGACCTCGGCTTTCACGCACCCATGGGCCTTGGCATGGGCATCACGCAGGTAGCGAGTGCCTTCGCGATGCTGGTCAACGATGCGCACGGCGGTCTGGATGATGCCTTGGGTCATCGCCGCCTCACCCGGCGGGATCTGTTCCTTCACCGACACCGGGCCCCTGTGCTGCCAGGCGAACCAGGCCGTGGCCAACACCCAGCCCAGCAGGCCCAGGCCCAGCAGCCACAGCAGGGTTTTGCCCACAAAGGCGCCAAGGCGCAGCCAGAGACGAGCAAGCATGGAGCGGTCCTTGTTTTGCGATCGGATAATCATGGCAGTTGTTGCTCCAGCGGGCCGCCCAGCACTTTGAGGTATTCGAGCAGCGCCCAGCGTTCCTGCGGCAGCAGGCCACGGCCGATAACGCCATTGCCACGTTCGCCGGCACGGAATTCGTGGCCGCTGTTGTGGTTGCCGGTGACTCTGGTATCGAACAGGAAGGCGTTCTTGAAGGCGGTGGTCTCAAACCCCAGGTGACGCGGGTCGTAGTTGAAGGTGCCTTTATAGAAAGTGGTGCTGCGTTCGTCCTGGGGCGAGAGCAGTTGGTAGATCGTCGGCACCGAACCGTTGTGCAGGAACGGTGGGGTGGCCCATACGCCTGCCAGTGGCCGCGCCTTGTAGGCACGCAACTCGCGTACGCCGATGGGCAGGCCGAACCCGTCCAGGCCCGGGCGCTCGGCCGGGGTCACGCCCGCCGCACGGTAGGCATGCTCTTCGACGAAGGCGGTGACATAGGCCAGGCCTTGGGCCACCGACATTTTTTTCAGGTCCAGCGGCGCGGTGGGGGTGGGGTGCAGTTCGACATTGAGCCGGGCCAGTTCGGCCGGGTCCCATTGCAGCGCGCTGAGGTCATAGCGTTGGTCGGCAATGTTGTTGGCTGTGCCGGGGTCGGTGCCGATGTAGTCCACCGGCAGCATTTTCAACTGCTGCACCGGTCGGCCGTTTTCTTCGGTAACGGTGGGCAGGTGGCAGCCGGCGCAGTTCTCGGCAAAGAGTGCGCGGCCCTGGGCGGCGAGGGGTTTGTCGATGGCACCGAACAAGTCTTGCGGCCAGGTCGGCGGCTTGAGCCGTTGCAGGGTTTCTTCGATCAGGTGCAGGTCGCGCACCCGTACGCTGGATGGGTAGCGGGCATCGCCCTTGAGCGGTTGCCCGGCTGCGTCGAAGAACGCCAGAGTCGCGCCTACGCCAAGGGCTTCGCCGATGTTGCGCGCCATGGGCTGCTGTGCCGAGCCATTCCACTGCACCCAGTCGAAGGTCCAGATATCCCACAACTGCGGGTAGTCCACCGGCGCATTGGCGACGCGATAATTGTCGGGGGAAATGGCGTCGCCAAAACTGGCGTTGGCGATGCGTCCAAAGGCGTCAGTACGGCCCGGGCCTTCTTCGGTGGGGTAAAGGCCACGGTGGGTGTCATTCCAGGCGACTTTGAGGAACTGGTTCAGCGATTGCTTGAAGTCCTTGCGCAGTTGATCGCGCCGGGCATCGTACTGATCCCCCAGCACCTTGTGAGCAAAACGCTCAAACTTCCATGGGTTGTAATAGGTAGCGGCCAGGCTGGCGACCAGGGCCTGGCCGAAACTGCCACCGCGCAACGTGGGAACGCTGGAGGGCAGTACGTGTTGCGCCGAGCCACCGTCGATGCGCAGGGCCTGGCCCTTGTAGTGCAATTCGCCGGTGTGGCAGGCCGCACAGGTGATATCCAGGTACTGAGCCCTGCTGTCGGCGTTCTGGTGCCGGGCGAACCCTACTGGCAGGTTGCCAGGGTTTTGCGCGGTGGGCGTCTGCTTGGGGTCGACCAGGAAGCCAAAGCGCGCCAGGTACTCCGGCGCGGCAAAGCGTTGCTCGGAAAACGGCAGTTCCAGGGCGGTGAACCAGTCGTAGTGCAGGCCTTTTACTTGGGTGCCCTGGGGCGTGAAGTAGTAGGTCTGGCGGTCGTCGGCACTCCATTGCTCCTGGTAGTGCACCTGCTTTACTGGCACGTAGTCCGGCAGCTTGGGGTTGAGGGTGTAGTAGAGCACCACGGCCAGAATCAGGCCCAGTGCGATCAGTATCAGGAGTAAAACACGGGAAAAAATGCGCAAGATAACTATCCTTGTCGAATTGTCGCGTTGTTATGCCACTGCGCCACAGGTGCGGCAAGTAGCAATTGGCCCGCTATCAGGCGGTTCCGCGATCCGTCGCGGGGCCCCATGATAAATGGAAATGCTTTTAAACACGTGAACTTATCAGAAGTTTCCTGCTCACATGCCGGTAGCCATTGGTCGTGGCCGCCTGATAAGCTCGCGACTTTATTCGAATGCCCTTATGGCGCATGAACAAGGAAATAGCATGAAACAGCATCGGTTGGCGGCGGCGGTGGCCCTGGTTAGCCTGGTACTTGCGGGTTGTGATTCGCAGACCAGCGTAGAGCTGAAAACCCCGGCGCAGAAAGCTTCCTACGGCATCGGCCTGAACATGGGCAAGAGCCTTGCCCAAGAAGGCATGGACGACCTGGACTCCAAAGCTGTTGCCCAGGGCATCGAAGATGCCGTCGGCAAGAAAGAGCAGAAGCTCAAGGACGATGAGCTGGTTGAAGCGTTTGCCGCACTGCAAAAGCGTGCTGAAGAGCGCATGACCAAAATGAGCGAAGAGTCGGCAGCCGCTGGCAAGAAATTCCTCGAAGACAACGCCAAGAAAGACGGTGTTGTCACCACCGCTTCCGGCCTGCAGTACAAGATCGTGAAGAAGGCCGACGGCGCCCAGCCTAAGCCGACCGACGTGGTGACTGTTCACTACACCGGCAAGCTCACCAACGGCACTACCTTTGACAGCTCCGTAGATCGCGGTAGCCCGATCGACCTGCCGGTCAGCGGCGTGATCCCGGGTTGGGTCGAAGGCCTGCAACTGATGCACGTTGGCGAGAAGGTCGAGCTGTACATCCCGTCCGACCTGGCCTACGGCGCCCAGAGCCCGAGCCCGGCGATCCCGGCCAACTCGGTGCTGGTATTCGACCTGGAACTGCTGGCCATCAAGGATCCAGCCAAGGCAGAAGCGGCTGACGCACCTGCTGCACCAGCCGCCAAGAAGTAAT
The DNA here is from genome assembly GCF_009648855.1 of Pseudomonas sp. CFSAN084952. NCBI lineage: Bacteria > Pseudomonadati > Pseudomonadota > Gammaproteobacteria > Pseudomonadales > Pseudomonadaceae > Pseudomonas > Pseudomonas sp. CFSAN084952. The sequence goes on from NZ_CP045767.1 coordinate 1,244,241, forward strand.
CGGCGCCTGAACACACAACGCCCCGTCTCGACGGGGCGTTGTTGTTTTCGGGTGTGTATCAAAGGATGCAAAAATCTTCTGTGGGCGCTGGCTTGTCGGGTTGCCGCATCGCTGTGATGACCGCCAGACGCTCAGCACTCCAAATGTGGGAGCTGGCTTGCCTGCGATGACGGCCTGCCAGCCTACACCTACTAACTGACACACCACGATCAACCTGTGGGAGCGGGCTTGCTCGCGAAGGCGGCCTGGCAGTCAACATAGTTGGATTGTGTACATATCCATTGCTGCGGTAACGGCCACATAGGGTTCCGCCCTGACGGCGGCTCACTTTGCAAGAGCGGCAAAGTAAGCAAAACGCTCTTGCCCCACCACTCGGCACCTCGCCTAGGCTCGGTGTGCCCGTAATCCGCCAGTGATTTGGGGGGCCGCCGCCACGCGCCATCCATGGCGCGGGGCGGCTAAACCGGCATCCCTGCCGGTTTACCCCCCAAATCCCTGTCGAATTCCGGCCAGCGTGGTTTAACGGGGCGCCTAAGATCAAAAGCAGATCAAGATCAAGAGCGGCTCGCTTCGCATCGTGGTTAGCGTTGGCTGCTACAGCCTGTAAAGTTGTGTTGATGCCTAAGGCAATCGCAGGCAAGCCAGCTCCCACATTTGGAGCCGGGGGTGTCTGGGAGATAGGCATCGGCTGGCAGGCTGCCACGTCGTACCGGGTCGTGTAGATGTCTATGGCTATCGCACGCCAGCCAGCCCCTACGTTGAAGCCTCTGCAAATCCAAACGAACGTCTGCAACCGGACACAGTCTGATATAAGACTCGAGCACGGGTAGCCGCACATACATGCCAAGTCAATGAATTCTTGGGTTTTTTTTATGTGCGCAAAAAACGCCCGATCTGACTGTAGGCCTTGTAGTCCGTGGCTTTCAGCCGATAAAACAGGCTCTGTTCACAAGGTTATCCACAATTTGTGTGGATAACCTTTTATGTCGCCTGGAACTGGAGTGCCCTATGAAACCACCGTTCAATTTCACCCGTTTCCTGCCTATGGCCGCACGCTTGCTCGGTCGGGGGCGTTTGCCAACCTTGCTGTTTGCCGTCGCTGCCAAAGGTTCAAGCCAAGGCAATCGACTCGGCCAGCTCAAGGACGATCTCAAATTGCTTCAGGCCCTTTGCCTGGCTTACTGGCGTGGCGAATACCGTGCTATCAGCCCCAAGGCGCTGATTTCGGTGGTAGCGGGGCTGATGTACTTTCTCAGCCCGATTGATGCCATTCCGGACTTCCTCCCTATGTTCGGCATGCTCGATGACATCGCCGTGCTGGCATGGGTCATGAAGACCCTGAGCGGCGAACTGAGCGCGTTTCGTGCCTGGCGCGATGGGCAGCGCCCGGAAAAACTTGCGGTGGTTGAGCGCCTGCCAGCGACGCCTGAGCTGCTGGCCCGGGAAAACCCGCAAAAAAACTAATGTTGCCCGGTATCCCCTGCGACCTTTGTGGCTGTTAGGATTACACTCCTAAGGAAATAACTTACTTAGTAAGTGTTTTTATCCTACGGGGCAGTCATGGATATCCAGATCATTTCACGCGATGGCGCACCCGAATACGCGGTGTTGCCATGGGACCAGTACCAGGCGCTGCTAAAAGCTGCCGGTCAATTGCAACCAACACGCGCTTCTCCTTCTGTTGCACCCACCGCTATCGAGCAGGACCTGCGTCCGCTTGCAGCCCTGCGCGGCCTGCGTGAGGCCAAGGGCCTGGCAATCGAGGCCCTGGCGCGTACCGTGGGCATCAGCCCTTCGTATCTTGGATTGATAGAAAGTGGTGAACGCCAGCCGGATGCCGCCATTCGCCGCAGCCTGGCCTGGGAATTGGGCGTTGCAGGTTGGAGGGATGAGTCTTGAGCTTACGTATTAGTCGTCAACACTGGGATGGGTTGCTCAACGAACTGGATCAGGCGCGGCGCCAGCGCCATTTGCTCACCTACCGTGCGCTGCTTGAGCGCCTGCAATTCCCGACGCCGGCCATGCAGACCCTGGCTGCGGCCCTGGAGCACCTGGCGGCACTGGATGCCAAGGCGGAGCAACCGCTGCGCAGTTCCCTGGTGATCAGCCAGGGTGCCAGCCGCCTGCCGCGCACCGGTTTTTTTGAGTGTGTTGAGCGCCTGGGGCGGTTCAGCGGGCCTTCCGATGGTGTGGCCGCCGCGTCCTGGCATGCATCCGAAGTGGTGCGGGTGTTCGAGTACGAGTACCCGGAATCCGCCGAGGCCTAAAGCGCCTGGGCGCAGGTGTCCATGCTGTCGATCACGTGGATGCTGTAGCCCGCAACATCCTTGGCATGGTGCTTGGCTTGTGAAGCCAGCTCTGCCAACTGGCTGGCATCGAGTTGTGCGCAGGCCTGAGGATACAAATGCACTACACCGATGGACAGCGACAGCAACGCAAACTCCTGGCGCGCGCCCTGGCGATTGAGGGCCACGAAGCACCCAGCCTCAAGGTGTTCAGCGCGGTAGAAGCGTCGGCATTGGGTGTGGAAATCGTCCAGCAGTTGGTTGAGCCGCTTGCGCCAGTCCTGCGGGCCCAGCACCAGCAGAAAGTCATCGCCGCCAATGTGCCCGACAAAGTCGCGGCTGGGGTCTACCCGGTCGTTGAGGCACTGCGCCAGGCACAGCAGCACTTCATCCCCGCGCCCGTAGCCGTAGATGTCGTTGAACGGTTTGAAACTGTCGATATCCACATAGCAGATCACCGACTCGCGCTGTTGCTGCAGCAGCCGGGTGAGGCATTGCTGGATCGGCACATTGCCAGGCAACAAGGTCAACGGGTTGGCGTAGCGGGCCTGCTGGATTTTCAGCTCCGTGATCAACTTGAGCACGTCAATGACCCGACCCAGCCCCAGGTAATCACCGTTCAGGGTGATGATGAAATCCTCTTCGATGCGTTGCCGCGCGCGGCTGGTCAATAAGCGGCTGACCTGTTGCAAGGACTGGCTCAGTTCCACCGCCAAAAAATCATCGCTCATCAAGCGACTGATGGGTTTACGTGCAAACAGATCGGTCGCGAACGGCTTGAGCAACGCGTCCGACAACGAGTGCCGGTGCACAATGCCGACCGGGCAACCACGGCCGTCTAACACCGCCAGCGAGTTGAGGTTGGCCTGGCGGCGGAACGATTCCAGCACTTGGGCGGTGGCGGTGTCTTGATCCACGGCGGGTTGCTCATTGAGCAGTGCGCTCAGGTCACTGCCTTCGTCATTGAGGGCCAGCGTGGCGCTATCCGGCTTGGGCAGCATCAGGCGCGCTTCCTGTGGCGGCTTTTCCTGAGGGCGGCAGAGCAGGTAGCCCTGGACCAGGTCGACGCCCATCTCGGTCAACACCGCCAGTTCTTCTGGCAGTTCGATGCCCTCGGCAATCACTTGGGCGCGGGATGCCCTGGCGATCTGCAGGATCGAGCCGACAAACTCGCGCTTGAGGGCGTCCTGGTGAATGCCGTCGATAAAGTGCCGGTCGATCTTCACGTAGTCCGGGCGCAGTTCCGACCACAACCGCAAACTGGAATAACCGGCGCCCAAGTCATCCAGTGCGATGGCAAAACCCATGTCGCGGTAGTGGTGCAAGGCAGTTTGCAACAGCGCGAAATCGTCGGTGGGCGCTTGCTCGGTGAGCTCGATCACCACTTGGCTGGGAGAAATACCGAAGTCGCGCAACAGTTGCAGGGTGCGCCCTGGCTGATGTGCGTGCTCCATCAAGGATTCCGGCGAGATATTGAGGAACAGCTTGCCGGGCAGTTTCTGCTCGCTGAAGCGCCGGCACGCACTCTCTCGACACGCCATGTCCAGTTCGCTCAGGCGCCCGGCATGGCTGGCCACCGAGAACAGCGCAACGGGGGAGTGCAGCGGGCTGTTGGACGGGCCACGACTGAGGGCTTCATAACCGAGGATGCGCCGCTCCGACAGGCAGATGATCGGTTGGAACAGGCTGTGCAAACTGCCTTGAGCCAGGATTGAGCCCAATGCATTCAGCTGTTCGGTCATGGTCATGGCGGTCTCGATCAAAAAAAAGGACCGCAGGCGTAAACCTGCGGTCCTTTTATTTCACGACAGAATGATGTCTATATGATGACACTCCGAGGAGCGATCACATTAAATCGCCATCATTTACTGCTTGGCCACCTGCTTGGTGATTTTCAGGTAATCCAGCAGGATCCGGCCAGTCTCGGCCAAGTAAGCGTCGTCTTCCGGCTTGGTTTTATCCGCCTCGGTCGGCAGCGCGTCTTCATCTTCTTTCTTCAGCTCTTTGAGCGGGTCTTCACCCTTGGCCTTGCGGCGGGTGTTTTCCAGTACCAGTTGCTGATTCTCGATGCTGGAATGCTGTGCACGGCGATCCGCTTCGTTGAGGCTGACGGTCTTCTCTTCCATCAGCTTCTTGGCCAGGGCCAGCTTGTCGCGGATAAACACGAACTCGGCATCCTTGGCGGAGCGGGTGTCATGATCAGCCTTCAACTGCGCCAGGAAGGGCTTGAACGGATCCGACGCCGGCTTGATCGCAGGGCGGATGGTGTCCCACGGCATGGCTTCAGGCAGGGCGCTTTCGCCGATTTCCTTGGTGTCGATGATCGACGGGAAATCGATATCCGGCAGTACGCCTTGATGCTGGGTGCTCTGCCCGGATACCCGGTAGAACTTGGCCAGTGTCAGTTTAAGCTCGCCATGATTCAGCGGCTGGATGGTCTGCACGGTGCCCTTGCCGAAGGTCTGGCCGCCGATGATCAATGCACGGTGGTAGTCCTGCATGGCGCCGGCGAAAATCTCCGAGGCCGAGGCCGAGAGGCGGTTGACCAGCAGCGCCATCGGCCCTTTGTAGAAGGCCCCTGGGTTCTCGTCTTCGAGCACGTCGACACGGCCGTCAGCGTTGCGTACCAACACGGTCGGGCCCTTGTCGATAAACAGGCTGGTCAGCTCGGTGGCTTCCTGCAGGGAGCCGCCGCCGTTGTTGCGCAGGTCGATGACCACGCCGTCGACTTTCTCTTTCTGCAGTTCTGTCAGGATTTTCTTCACGTCGCGGGTGGTGGACTTGTAGTCCGGATCACCGGCACGGAACGCCTTGAAGTCCAGATAGAAGGCCGGGATCTCGATCACGCCCAGCTTGTAGTCCTTGCCATCCTGCTTGAGGTTGAGGACTTTCTTCTGCACGGCCTGGTCTTCGAGCTTCACCGCTTCACGGGTGATGGACACGATCTTGCTGGTCTGGTCGTTCGGTGCATTGGTGTGCGGAATCACTTCCAGGCGCACCACGCTGCCTTTAGGCCCACGGATCAGCTTGACCACTTCGTCCAGGCGCCAGCCGACCACATCGACCATCTCTTTGTCGGCCTGGGCCACGCCGATGATCTTGTCGGCCGGTGCCACTTGCTTGGTTTTGTCAGCAGGGCCTGCCGGCACCAAACGTACGATCTTCACCTGGTCATTGTCGCTTTGCAGGACGGCACCGATGCCTTCCAGGGACAGACTCATATTGATATCGAAATTTTCCGCGTTATCTGGCGACAGATAATTGGTGTGCGGGTCGTAGGACATCGCAAAGGTGTTGATGTAGGCCTGGAAGATATCCTCGGCACGGGTCTGATCCAGGCGTGCCAGCTGGTTCTTGTAGCGCTTGGTCAGCAGTTCTTGAATGGCCTTGGGCTCTTTGCCGGCGATCTTCAAGCGCAGCACTTCGTCCTTGACGCGTTTGCGCCACAGGTCGTCCAGCGCCGCGGTACTGGTCAGCCAAGGAGCGTCCTTGCGGTCCACCAGAAGGGTTTCTTTCTGTGTGAAATCGAGCTTGTCGATACCTTTGTTCAGCTCACCCAACGCGAAATCCAGACGCGCTTTGACGCGGTCCAGGTAACGCTTGTAGATGGTGAAGCCGGGCTGCAGGTCGCCGCTCTTGAGGAAGTCGTCGAATTGGGTCTTCCACTTGTCGAACTCAGCGATATCGCTGGCCAGGAAGTAGCTACGCGAGGGGTCCAGCAGCTTGAGGTAGCTGTCGTAGATGATCACTGAGCGAGCGTCGTCCAGCGGCGGCTTGCTGTAGTGATGGCGCTTGAGCAACTCGACGACGTTAAGGCTGGCAATCACCTCATCGCGATCAGGCTGAAGGTTGTCCCAGCTATTGGCTGCGAACGTATTGGTCGACATCGACGCGAAGCCGAGACCAATGAAAAAAGCGAGGGCGGTGCTGGGGAACAGATGCTTCATGCTGATTCGACGCGGGGGCAATTGATAACGCATATTAGGCCGTCTTTGAGGGAGCCGGTTCCATATGGTCCGGTCGCATAATGCAAAAAGCCCGGCGCTACAGCACCGGGCTCAGTCCAGACTCACTATGGAGGCACTGTGAAAGCATTGCAAGGCGTTGACGGTGATGTGGGGGGCTAGAACAACCTCGTCCTACGTCCGGTGTAGTCCATATTGCCAATAGCCTGACCGAATCCTAGATTGAAATGCAGTCAGTGTGGGAGCTGGCTTGCCTGCGATAGCGGTGCACCAGATGAAGAATTCTTCACTGTTGCACCGCTATCGCAGGCAAGCCATCTCTTGCGGGTTGATCTCTATTGATTCAGGTCCAGTGGTGGATCGGCCAGCCGGCCTGTTCGGCATGGGCGCGCAACACCGGGTCCGGGTTCACCACCTGCGGGTGATCCACCTTGAGCAGCAGCGGTAAATCATTGCGCGAGTCCGAATAGAAATAGGCACCTTCAAGGGTTTCGCCTTCCTGCTCCAGCCATTCCAGCAAGCGCGTGATCTTGCCCTCACGGTAAGTCAGTACATCGACGGTACGGCCGCTGTACACGCCGTGGCTGACTTCCAGGTTAATCCCCAGCACTTCCTCGATACCGATACGCGCAGCAATCGGCGTGACCAGGTGAGTGCCCGAAGCGGAAATCACCAGGATCCGGTCGCCATTCGCGCGGTGGCGGGCGATGGTCTTGGTGGCGTCGCTGTAGATCAGCGGCTCGATGACGTCCTCGACCCACGGCTCCACCAAGTGCTCGATTTCTTCCGGGGTACGGCCGATCATCGGCTCCAGGCTGAAATCCATGAAATCTTCCATCCGCAGCTTGCCCTGGCTGTAGGCATCCATCAGCTCGTTGTTCCTGCGCATGAACGACTCAGGGTCCACCCAGCCAAGGCGGCCCATCTGTTCGCTCCACAGCGTGGCGCAGTCGCCGTGGATCAGGGTGTCGTCCAGATCAAAAATTACCAATGCCATCGGTGATGCTCTCTCTCAATAGGTCGCTGCCTGTCAGGCTACTTCACACAGTGCGCTGGGGTCGATGGAAAGTGCCAGGCGCTGGCCATCCGGGTGCAGGTCGTCGGCCGAACGATTGAGCACGTCCACCACCAGCTCGACGCCACGGGCTTCGATGCGGTAGCGAATCACGTTACCCAGCAGGCTGTGGCTACGCACCAACGCATCGAGCTCGCCGCTGCGGCTCAACTCGATGGCCTCGGGGCGAATCGCGATGCGCCCGCTGATCGGCCGCTGCAGCAGTTGGCTGGCCTTGTCGGCATCGAGCAGGTTGTAGTTGCCGATAAACCCGGCAGCGAACACATCCACCGGCGCGGTATAGAGGGTTTCGGCATCACCGCTCTGCACGATCTTGCCCTGGTTCATCAAGAAGATGCGGTCGGACATGGTCAGCGCTTCTTCCTGGTCATGGGTCACGAAGATCGTGGTCAGCCCCAGCTCGCGCTGGATCTGGCGGATCTGCTCGCGCAAGTGCTTGCGAATACGTGCATCCAATGCCGACAGCGGTTCATCCAGCAGCAGCAGGCGCGGGCGGGTCACCAGGGAGCGGGCAAGGGCGACGCGCTGGCACTGGCCACCGGACATCTGGTGCGGATAACGGCCGGCCAGGTCCTTGAGCTCCACCAGTTGCAGCACTTCTTGCACGCGCTTGTTGCTGTCGTCGGCGTTGACCTTTTGCATGCGCAGGCCGAAGGCGACGTTCTGTGCCACGGTCATGTTGGGGAACAGCGCGTAGCTCTGGAACACCATGCCGATCTGGCGTTTCTGTGGGCTCAGGGGCACGATGTCCTGGCCATCCAGGAGGATCTGGCCACTGTCTACCGGCGTAAGCCCGGCGATGCAGCGCAGCAAAGTGGATTTGCCGCAACCGGACGGGCCGAGCAGGGTGACGAACTCGCCTTTGGCGACCTCGCAATTGATATCGCTGAACACCGGGGTGCCGGCGTAGCTTTTTTGCAGGTGTTGGACGCTGACGAAGCTCATTGGCTTTTGTCCTTGTTCAAGAGAGTGGCGGCCCAGGTCAGTACCAGCACAAAGAAGAAATAAGAGATCACCACGGCGCTGGTGAAATGGCCACTGCTGTTGCGCATGTTGTTGAGGTACACCTGCAGGGTTTCGTACCGGGTGCCGACGAGGATGTTGGCGAACACGAACTCGCCGAACAGGAACGAGAACGACAGCAGCAGCGCCACCATCAGGCCCTTGCGCAGGTTGGGCAGCACCACCAGGATCGCGGCCTGCCAGGTGCTGGCGCCGAGCAGTTGCGAAGCGTCCATCAGGTCGCGCAGGTTGATGGCTTGCAGGTTGTTGGTGATCGCGCGGTACATGAACGGCAGCGCGACGGTGAAGTAGCAGCCGATCAAAATCCACGGCGTGCCCACCATCGCCAGCGGCCCGGACCCGTACATTTGCAGCAGACCCACCGAGGACACCACCGGCGGCACCGCAAAGGGCAGCAGGATCAGGATGTTCATCAACGCGTCGAGCTTGGGAAAGTGGTAGTGCACCACGAACAGCAGCGGCAAAATCAACACCACCGAAAGGATCAGTGCGCCCACGCACACCAGCAACGATTGCCCGAAGGCCATCAGAAAGCGCGGGTCGCTCCACAGCTGTACATACCATTTCACGCTGAAGCCGGCGGGCAGGATGGTTGCCGACCAACTGCTGGAAATCGAGTAGACAAAGGTGCCTACCAAAGGCAGCACCAGGATCAGGAACAACAGGTACACCACTACCCGATGGTAGAGGGAGGCCGAGCCGGCTTCAGCGCGAGACATGGTAGCTCCTCTTGAGCAGCAGTTGATGCACCACCGTGACCACGGTCATCAGCGCCACCAGCACCACGGCCAGGGCGCTGGCCATGTTCGGGTCCAGCGACACATCGCCGGAGACCAGGCCGGCAATGCGAATCGGCAGTACGTTGAAGTTGCCGGTGGTCAGTGCATAGACCGTGGCATAGGCGCCGAGGGCGTTGGCCAACAGGATCACAAAGGTACCGAGCAGCGCCGGGGTGAGCACCGGCAGGCCGATATGCCGCCAGAACTGCCAGCCATTCGCACCGAGCAGGGCGGCCGACTCGCGCCAGTCTTCGCGCAATGCGTCGAAGGCCGGGTAGAGCAGCAGTACGCCGAGGGGAATCTGGAAGTAGGTATAGAGGATGATCAAGCCGGTTTTCGAGTACAGGTTGAAGTCCTCAATGATTCCGGCCTGCTTGAGCATGAGGGTGATACTGCCGTTGAACCCCAGCAGGATGATGAACGCGAAGGCCAGGGGGACTCCGGCGAAGTTGCTGGTCATGTTGGCGAATGCGGTGACGAAGTTGCGCAGCGGCGAATCCACTCGGCGCAATGAGTAGCTGCCCAGGGTGGCGATGATGATGCCGAAGATGCTGGAGTAGAAACTGATCTCCAGGCTGAACTGGATGGCCTGCCGGTAGAACTTCGAGGTGAAGATGCGGGTGAAGTTTTCCAGGCTCCAGCCGGACTCTTCGGTTTGCAGGCTGCTGATCAGCACCCACACCAGCGGCGCGATCTCGAACACGATAAAGAACAGTGCGAAGGGCAGCAGGCATAGCAGGGCCAGCCATTTGCCGCGGGTCAATGCAATCACTTGAGCAGCTCCCGGCACACAGGCTTGTTGTGGGGCACGCCCAGCAGTTCGCAGATGGTGCCGCACAGGTCGGTTTGTTTCGGCGCAGCGTCGGTGTCCAGGCTGAAGGCGTCACCGATGACAAACAGTGGCACTTCCCGTTCTTCGCGCAACAGGCCGTTGTGGGAGCGGTCGTTGTTCATGCCGTGGTCGGCGGTGACCAGTACCTGGTAGCCGGCATCGAGCCAGTCTTGCAGGTAGTCGGCCAGGATAATGTCAGCCGAGCGTGCGCTGTTGCGGTATTGCGCGGTGTCGAGGCCATGCTTGTGACCGGCGTCGTCGATGTTCATCGGGTGCACCAGCAAAAAGTTTGGCGCGTGCTTGAGCCGCAGGCTTTCGGCGTCGGCGAACAGGTGGGAATCGGGGTAGTGGTCATTCCAGTAGAAATGCCCGTGCTGGATCGCCAGCGCCTTGTCGTCGGTATGACGATCGCGGGCGGCGAGAAAGGGCGTGCGGTTATACAACTCGCTGACCCAGTGGTAAGCCGCCGCCGCGGTGCTCAAGCCGGCGTCGGTGGCGTAATGGAAAATGCTGCGCTGGGTGGACAGGCGCGAGACGTTGTTGTGCACGACACCGCTTTGGATCGGCGGCACGCCGGTGAGGATGCACTCGTACAACGGGCGGGACAGGGCAGGCAGTTCACATTCCAGTGTGTAGAGAGCTGCGCGTCCTGCGCCGACATAGGCCTGCAAATGCCCCATGGCGTGCCGGGCAACCTCGAAGTTGAGGCCGTCGAGCACCACAAGGATGACAGTGTGCTTCATGGGGGCTGGGGCTCCGCAACAGAGGGTATGGCTCAGTATCAACGTGGAATGGGATCAAATGTGGGAGCTGGCTTGCCTGCGATGGCGGTGTATCAGTGGACACAAATGTTGAATGTCAGACCGCTATCGCAGGCAAGCCAGCTCCCACACTGACCGCCTTTGGATCAGAGAGACCGATTACTTCATTTCTACGATGACTTGCTCGTTCCACATCTGTGGCAGCTTCTTGGACGTCGCTTCCCACGCATCGGCATCCTTGATCGGCTGCGGGTTGGCCTTGGTGTACTGCTCGCCCGGGATCAGGTTTTTGGCAACGTCTGCCGGCAGTTTCAAGTCGGTTTCAGCCCGGATCGGACGCGCATTGCCGCGTGCCAGGTTGAGCTGGCCGGCATCGCTGAAGATGTATTCGCGGGTGAGCTTGGCGGCGTTCGGATGCTTGGCGTATTTGTTGATGAGGGTGGTGTAGCCGGATTTCACCGAGCCATCCGAGGGGATCAGCACCACGTAGTCATCGGGGTTGGCCATCTTGGCCTTATAGCTCAGGCCGTTGAAGTCCCAGACGAGGCCCACTTCGACTTCGCCTTTTTCCATGGTAGCGATGGTCGGGTTGGACAGCGAGAGGCGACCTTGCTGGGCGATCTTGGTGAAAAATTGCAGGCCCGGCGCGATGTTTTTCTCGTCGCCTTTGTTGGCGATGGCCGCGGCGAGTACTGCGTTCGAAGCCTGGGCGGCGGTGCTCACGTCACCCACCGATACCTTGTATTTACCGGTTTGCAGGTCAGCCCAGGTGGTGGGCACTTCGGAGCCGTGCAGCAGCTTCTTGTTGACGATAAAGGCAATGGTACCGGTGTAAGCCAGGGCCCAGTGACCGTCCTTGTCTTTCGCCCAATCCGGCACCTGTGCCCAGGTGGATGGTTTGTACGGCTGGGTCACTTCTTGCTTTACCGCGATCGGGCCGAAGGCCGCGCCCACGTCACCGATATCGGCGCTGGCGTTGTCCTTTTCGGCTTTGAACTTGGCGATTTCCTGGGCCGAGCTCATGTCGGTGTCGATGTGCTTGAGGCCGTAGGTTTTGGCCAGGTCTTCCCAGGTGCCTTTCCAGTTGGCCCAGTCATCGGGCATGCCGACGCTGTTGACGGCGCCTTCCGCTTTGGCGGCGGCTTCCAAGGTTTTTAGATCGGTATCAGCAGCCATGGCGGCGGTGCACATGGCAATGGTCGAGCCTAACAGTGATGCCAGGAAAAGCTGTTTCATCCGAAGCTCCTTTGGGCGTTTTCAACGCGGCGTTTTATCTGAACGTTAGCGGTGGTTTGGTCTAGGTCAGCAATACCTGAGCCAATCTAGGCCCCCTGGATGACAGTTTCATGTCGATGTCGTTTTTGAAGCGCTGATGTCGTTCAGCTCTGACTTAGCGTAGACCATGCCCAAGTGCCCGCAGGCCTTGGACTTGGCCGATGTATTGCAGGGTGTGGAAGACGCAGTCGACAGCCTTTGTCATCTGTCGGTCATCTGGAGTGCCTAGGCTGGCACCCAGCAGCAAAAGCCCAGATAGAGCGCGTTTTATGCACCTGAACGGTGCTGGTCTAGTCCAGATAGGTAACGTTGATGCGTGATGAGGCAATCAAGGCGGTAACTTCCATCGGCCTGGCGCTGCAGGAGCAGATCGACCACGGCCTGTTGCCGCCTGCCAGCAAACTGCCCGCCGAACGCAAGCTCAGCGAGTTGTTTGGTACCACTCGGATTACCGTGCGGGAAGCCTTGTTACAACTGGAGGCTCAAGGGCAGATCTACCGCGAAGAGCGTCGGGGATGGTTCGTCTCGCCGCCACGGCTGGCCTATAACCTGATGCAGCGCAGCCACTTTCACGCCATGGTCAGCGATCAGGGGCGCGAGGCTTCCACGCAGGTCATCTCCGCACGCCTGCAACCGGCGTCGGCGGCGGTGTGCGCGTGGTTGCAGTTGCCGGCGTTGTCGAGCGTGATCCAGATTTGCCGGGGGCGCAGGATTGACGGGCGCCTGGTGTTGTATGTGGAGCACTATCTGAACCCGCAGTATTTTCCGGGGATCCTGGCGTGTGATTTGAATCAGTCGATGACTGAGCTGTATGCCAGCAAATATGACTTGCACTACGGGCGGGTGCGTTTCGAGATTGTGCCCACCTCGCTACCGGTGGAAGCGGCCGCTGCGCTACGCGTCTCGGTAGGCAGCCCGGGCTTGCGCATCGCCCGGGTCAATTACGACCAGCATCAACGCCTGATCGACTGCGACCTGGAGTTCTGGCGGCATGATGCGATTCATGTGGGTGTGGATGTGGTGTAGCGGCTGGTGCACCGCGAACCCATGTGGGGGCTGGCTTGCCTGCGATGGCATCGACTCGGTGCGCCTGATAAACCGAGGCGTCCGCATCGCAGGCAAGCCAGCTCCCACATTGAACCGAGTTTTTCTCTGACGGATCGGTGGCTTGCCTAGGGTGTGAGTGCTTTGATCACTTGGTCTACATTGGTTTCCAACTCCGTTACCGGGTCGGCGCCGTCCACATTCAACACCAACAGTCTGGAGCCGCCGGCAGTGACGGCGGTTTTGACTGCATCGCTGGGTTGACGGTGATGCAGCACCACCGCCACATCGTTATCCTTCAACGCGCTGCTGAGTTTTTGCAGCGCCTCGGGCGTCCACTCGGCGTCGGGCCGTGCATCGGTGCTGAGCACTTCCAGGTTCAGGCTGCTGACCAGGTACGCGAAGTGATCGCTCAAGCTGAGCACACTCAGGTTGTCGGCCTTGGCCAATCGCGCCTCGCTGTCGGCGGTGAGCTTGAGTAAACGCTGTTTGAGCGCGGCCAGGTTAGCGTCGATCCTCGATTTGGCAGCCGGCGCCAGGCGGCTCAGGTCGGCGGCCATCACGTCGGCCATGCGCCCCATATTGTTGCTCGATTGCCAGGGTTGGCTGTTCAAGCCATCGGTGACCCCCGGTTGTACTGCGATACCCGGCAAGCCGCCGTCCACCGGGCGTGCGGCATCGACTTCGACGATGCGGATATTGCTGCGTCGCGCCACGGGGTACAGCGGGTCATCGGCCCACAGCGAGCGCAGGCCGATGGCCGCGTCGGCGTCCAGCGCCAACTTGTTCAATGCCGCAGCACCGCGGCCGGTGAAGTAGGACACCTGCCGCGAACCCGGTAGGTTGGCCGGCGCGGCGCGTTCAAGCGCTACGTTGGTGCCTGTGAGCAGCGCCTCGGCCAAGCCGTAGGTAATCGGCAGCGACGCCAGCACCTTGACCGGCGGCTTGGTCTTGGTCAGGGCTGCGTGACCGAGGCCCTGGTTGACTTTGAAGTCCTTGGCGTCGAAACCGTCGACGGCCAGTGCCGACGTACTCATCAAGCAAGCGATGGCCAGGGCCAGTGGGCGAAAGACAGGGCGCATTATCCAAGATTCCCTTTGAGGCTGGGCGCAACGCCACGGGCGATGGCCGCGAAGGCGAAGGCGATACCGGCAACCAGAATGATGGCGGCGCCGGATGGGATGGGCAGGTCGAAGATGATCGGCAGCAGGATGCCGCACAGGGTGCTGACGGTGGCGATCAGCACCGAGATCCAGAAAAACCCTTTGAGTGACTGGCTCAACAGGCGCGCCGCAGCGGCAGGAATCACCAGCAAGGCACCGACCAGGATTGCGCCGATAACCTTGACCGCGGCCACGGTGATCAGGGTCACCAGGATCACGAACAGGTAGTCCAGGCTTTTCACCGCCACCCCGCGCACTGCTGCCAATTGCGGGTTGAAACTGGCCAGCATGATGCGGTTGTACAGCGGCAATGCCAGGGCCATCACCAGCGAGCCGACAATGGCCAGTACCAGCAGGTCGTTGCCGTTGACCGTCAGCACCGAGCCAAACAGCACGTTCTCGAGAATGTGCACGTTGATCTTGCCGGCCAGGATCAGCAGCAGGCTTGCCCCCAGTGCCAGGGACACGGACAGGAACACGCCGATCAAGGTATCGGGCGCCAGGCCGGTGCGGTTACGCAGGTAATTGAGCAGGATGCCGAACAGCAGGCAGTAGCCAAACAGGCTGCCATAAGGCCCGGTATAGGGTTCGCCCAGCAGGATGCCCACGGCCACGCCGGTCAGCGCGGCATGGCCGACCGCTTCGGAGAAAAACGCAAAGCGCTTGACCACCACCAGCGTACCCAGGCCGCCGAGTACCGGGCCGATCAACAAGCCGGCGAGCAGGGCGTTGACCACAAACCCGTAGGCCAGGGCTTCGGGCAGGTAACCGGCAGAGGCCCAGCCCTGGACCATCAAGCGAAAGGCTTCATAACTCATGGGGCCGGGCTCCGAGGGTGGGTGGAGAACAGAGTGAGCAGGCGGTCCGGGGTCAGCGCCTCTTTCGGTGTGGCGTCGAACAGCACGCGGCGGTTAAGACCGGTGACGCGGTCGGCCAGGCGGCCCACGGCCTCTAGGTCGTGCTCGATCCACAGGACGGTAATCCCGGCCAGGCGCCAGTCGTTCAACAGCCGTTCGAACACCTGGATACCCGCCTCGTCGAGGGCCGACATCGGCTCATCCAGCACCAGCAACTGCGGCGCAGGAATCAGCCCCTGGGCCAGCAGTACGCGCTGGCGCTCACCGCCGGACAACGCGCCCATGCGGCGCTTGCGCTTGTCTTGCATGCCAACGCGCTCAAGGGCATCGCCAATCGCCGCTGCGTAATGCCTGGAAAGGCCCAGAAACGCCGGACGACGCTGGCACATGGCAGCCACGAAATCGTCCACGGTCATCGGCAAGCCGCGGTCAAATTCCAGCGCCTGGGGCACGTAACCGATGGTGCCGGGTGTGGTTGGCCATTCCAGGCTCAAACGCCCCTGGTGCGGCGTCTGCCCCAGCAGGGTCTTGATCAGCGAGCTTTTACCGCCGCCGTTGGGACCTACCAGTGCGTGGATGCTGCCCGGTTGTACCTGGAAACTCACGCCATCGAGGATTGCGGTGCGCCCCAGGGTCAGCGAGACCTGGTCGAAGTTCAGGGTGGGGCCGACGTTGACGGCGTTCAGGTGCTGCGCGGCGGTCATGCTCCCGACTCCTGAATCGCCCGTACCACGGTGTTGAGGTTGCCGGTCATCTCCACTTCGTACTTCTCTGCGCTGTATTCGCCGTAGGAAATATGCGACAGCGGGTACAGCTTGACCCCGGATTCACGCTGGATGGTATCGACGTAGGTGGACGGGAAATCCATCTCCGAGAAGATCACTTTCACATCCAGAGCACGCAGTTCATCGATGGTCTTTTTCAGCTGGCTGGGGCTTGGCTCGATACCGTGGGCCGGCTCGACCACGGCGGTGACTTCCAGGCCAAACTCGCGCAACAGGTAGTCGTAGGCCGCGTGTACGGTGGCGACACGCAGGTCGGGGTTGGGCGCGCTGGTCAGCTTGGCCAGGGCGTCGGCGCGCATCTGGCGCAAGCGCTTGCCGTAGGCGCGAGCGTTCTGGGTGTAGGTTTTGGCGTTGTCCGGGTCGAGCTTGCCCAACTCACGGGCAATGTTATTGACCTGGGCAATCGACGCGCTGATCGACAGGAAGGTGTGCGGGTTGACCACCTTGCCCGCACCGCGTGCCGCGTTACCTGTAGCGGCGAGCAGCGGCACGTTGGCGTTGGCTTCGATCACCGGGATGTCCGGGCGCTCGCTGGTGGCGATCATGCGGTCGGCGAAGTCGTCATGGCCGACGCCGTTGAGCACGATCACATCCAGGGTGCCGATGCGCTTGATGTCTTCGGCGCGCGGCTCGTAGGCGTGCGGGTTGAAACCGGCGGGAATCAGCGGCACCACCTCGGCCTTGTCGCCCACGATATTGGCCACGTAGCTGTAATAGGGGTGCAAGGTAATGCCGATACGCAGGCGCTTGGCCGCCTCGGCATTGGCAAGGGGGGTGAGCATCAGGCTGAACAGGCCAACCAGTAAAAGGCGCAACAGGGGCGATGACATGGACATGGGCAATCGGTCTTCTCGTTCAGTGACGGTGCTGGCGGGTGACGCCAGCATCGAATTGCGCGACCACCTGCTGCCAGCCGGCCGCGATCAGCGCCTGGTCAGTGAGGTCGGAAGGGGCGGCAAGGTTGGCGCTGCGGTTGAGCCAGATATCCGGCTCACTGCCTTGCACGCGCATCAGCAGCGAACCGCTGGTGGCCGGCGCCTGGCTCAAGCCCAGGTAGGCGGCGGGTGCCAGCAGCTGCCAGCGATGGCCGCCACGGCTGACCGAACTGGCATCCTGGGCAAAGGGCGCGAAGCCTTCTTCGGCCAGTTGCTCAGGCGTCGGCAGGGCGCTGTGTTCCTGCTGCAACAGGTGGATTTCATCCAGGGTCACCCGCAGGTCGGCGTAGATGCCTTGCTCGGCGGCGCTCAGGTCGCGGCGGGCGTCCAGCTGGTGGCTGGGCACTGCCGCGACTTCCTGGGTTTCCCCGTGCAGCGCCACGACCGTGCCCGCCACCGCGAGGATGATCAGGCACAACAGCAACACATAAAGGGTTTCATGGCCCGCGCCCGCGGGGCGTACAACCTGTGTGGTACTCATTGCGACGGGATATCCGCTTGGTCGATTTCCACCACGTGGCCGGGGCCGGCATCGAACAGCACGTAGAACTCGGCGGCGGGCTTCTTGAAGGTCAGGGTCGAATCTTCGCCGAGCTTGCCCGGCACCAGGATGGTTTCGTCGTAGCCGATCACATCCAGGGTTACGCCGGGGGCGCCACTGCCGTCGGAGAAGCCGCCTTTGCACTGGATCTGCTCGCCGGGGATTTCCTTGCATTCGCACATCGGGTTGTGGGCGAAGGCGGTGGTGCTCAGGCCGGCGCACAGCAACAGCGCGGCGCGGGTGAAGCGCTTGAACGTCATGGTTTGACTCCTTGCTTGTTCAGCCAGGCAATGGTGGCAGGCGAGGCCTGGCTCAGCGGGATGGAACCCTGGTGCATGCTGCCGTCCCACCCTTCCATGGTCACCCATATTTCGGCGTCCGCCGGGGTGCGTTCTGGGATCGGCAGGGCGGCGCCCATGCGGTACGGCGTGCCGAAGAAGATCACTCCGGCGGCGCGCAGGCTGCGGGGTTTGCCGATACGCAGGTAAGTGGCCTTGACCTGCTCGGCACAGGTATCGCACAGGGCAGCGTTGAAGAACTTCATCGGGCCAGCCGGGTTCGGGCTCGGGCCTTCGTTGCGAAACTCAGCCAGCGTCAGGCTCCAGGGACCGACTTGCACCTGCCCGGCCACGCGCTCGCCGATGCCGGTATCCCCGCGAAACAACGCGGCGTCGGCAAAGTATTTGGGCATGAACCCCAGCGGCACCAGCAACAGCAGGATGTTGATATGGAAACGCCATTTCAGCCAAAAGGCGCGCAGCGGGGACGGCGGTACGGTTGCAACCTTGCTCATCGCTGGGCCTCCGAGGTGTCGGCGTGCATGGTCGGGATGGGCGCGTGCTGACGTTGTGTCTTGGCCTCGCGCTTGAGGGCGTTGAGGGTGGCCAGAGCGGTGCGCTTGGTCCAGATCAGCAAGCCGCTCAATACCATCATGCTCAGCACCAGGCCGAAGAATGCCCAGATCAGCTTGATCCACAAACCGCCAAAGTCCCCGGTGTGCAGTGGGCGCATCGACTCGGTGACGAATTCCAGCGGGGTACGGTCGGACAACAGGTTCGAGACCGCGACTTCACCGTCATAGGGGTTCAGCTGTGCGGTCTGGAACATCAACGGGTACCAGCCACGCCCGCCGATCTGCAGGTGGCTGTAGGCGTTGCTTGGCATGAACACAAAGCTGGCGTCCAGGCCGGGGATCCGCTCGGCGGCGATGTCGATCGCCTTGTCGATAGGGATCATCGGTGCCGGCACGCCCGGCGCCGACAGCGGCACCTTATCCCGTGCGATCACTGGCACGATGGGTTCACTGGAAATGGATATCTGGTTGTCGCCCAGGACAGCCTCGATCAGGAACCAGGTGCCGGTGATAGAAATGACCGCGATAAACCAGATCGACCAGATGCCACTCAGGCGGTGAAAGTCGCCCCAGAAGATCCGCGCACCGTGGCGGATGCGCAGGGTAGGGCGCAGGAAGCCTTTCCAGAAGCGCTTGTACACCACCAGCCCGGTGACCAGTGAAGCCAGCAGCGGCAAGCCCAACGCAGACACCAGGTACCAGCCCCAGCTGTACCCATTGGTGAACGGCACCAGCCACCAACCATGCAGGGCGCGGGTGAATTGCTGGAAGTTGAACGAGGGGCTGATGCCCTGGAGCGCGCCGGTGTAGGGATTGGCATACACCTCCACGGAGCGCCCGTCCGGGTAGCTGAGGCCGACGCTTAGCGCGAAGTGCGATTCATCCGGGCGGATGATGGACTGGACGATGGCCTTGGGCTCATCGTGCTTGATGGCCGCGATCACCTGGTCAAAGCTCAGCGGCTGAGCGTCATCCGACGGCTTGCTGGCGCGGATATCCGGGTTGGCCAGCCACACGATTTCCTGGCTCACCACGGCCAGGGTGCCGGTGACGCAGACGATCAGTACAAAGAACCAGATGGGCAACGCCAGCCAGCTATGGACGAGAAACCAGAGTTTGGAGCGTGACTTCTTCGACATATGAATGAGGGTCTTGATCGGAGGGGGCAATAGAGGCCCGGAAAAGGCCAGTCGTAGCTTTTGCTGACGCGACAGGCTGTATCTAAGTTAAGACGGATGAGCATGAGAAATCCCTAAGGTGGATATGAAAGAAAATGTTTCAGGTTCACATTCAGGCCGCATTTATGCGCTGATCGAACACGCAGTACGCCAGCCCGCAGGCGTTCAGCGGCTTGCGTTAGGCCGGGGCAGACCTCCAAGGACGTGATCATGCCGCTGTGTGATGTCGTCAGCAGCCACGCATCTGAGCGCCACTTCCTCGCGGCCAACCCCTGGCTCAGCTGAAGTGCGGCTACGTAGTTATATAAGTAGAAATAACGCTCTCTATACTCACTGAGCGTGTTGCTTTCAGTATTATTTGTTTTTCAAATAGCTGGGCTTGAACGAAAGCGCCCCTTGTCATTACGGGGTGTTGGCGCGGGTGCAGGTTAATTCCAGAGGAATGACAAGGTTATTGTATTGACACATTGGCGGGCATCGGCTTTAGTGAGTGCGGACTTGGAAGTCGCAATAGTATAAAAAGGAAGTTAATCGCATGACCGTGCTAGTCGTTTATTCGCGCCATCACGTGGTGAACTGTTATATCTCTCTGGTGCCGGTGATCAAGTTAGTTACTTGATCGTGGTCTGTCGCCTGCCCGTCGATTGTCATTGCTGCGAATCATACTTTTCCTGTGCTGGAAAAGTACGCGTCCCTATGCCTTAACAGAGAGTTCAAACTCATGTCGATTTTTGATCAAGCCATGCATCGTTCAGTTCAATGGCAAGACTGGCGTTGGCAGCAGAAGAATGCCATCCGCGATGAACCTGCACTGCGCAATGCCTGCGGTGGATGGGACGAGGCCACAACGGCGCATATCGAGCACAACTTGCAAGATCGCAAGATGCAGATCACGCCTTATTACATTGATTTAATCAAGCGTTCACTCACCAGCGCAGAGGTGATGGACCACCCCCTGTGGCGCCAGGTAGTACCGTATTGGAGCGAACAGGTGCAGGGCGACTACGACGGCAGTTCCGAAAACTGGGAACTCAATCATGAGATGAAGACGCCCATCTGCCAGCACAAGTACGACAACCGCGTGATCCTGCGCACCACCAACACGTGCAATGCCTATTGCCAGTTCTGTTTCGAGGCGCTGCGCACGCTGCAGGTGGGCACCGACAAAGCTAACGCCAACACTGACTCGTTCAAGGATTCGGTGGAGTACATCCGCGGTAATCCAGCGATTGAAGAGGTGATTCTCAGCGGCGGTGACCCACTGATGCTGGCCGACCGCAAGCTTGAGGAGATGCTGGCCGCATTGCGCGGCATTCGTGATGATCTGCTGATACGCATTCATTCGCGGGCCTTGAGTTTCAACCCGTTTCGCGTGACCGATGAGTTGGTGGCGATGCTGGAGAAGTACAAGGTCAATGCATTTGGTGTGCATGTCTGCCACCCGCTTGAGCTCAGTGCTGATTTTGCCGTCGCGGTTAAACGGATTCAGGGTGTGGTCCCGATTGTATTCTCTAACATGCCGCTGTTGCGTGGCGTGAATGATGATGAAGCGACGTTGCATAAATTATTCATTGATCTTTATCGTTTGGGCGTAAAGCCATATTACTTATATCACTTCATGCCGTTTTCACCCGGTGCTTCAGAGTATAAGGCGTCGATCAGCCAAGCCATCGCCATCATGGATCGGCTCAAACGCCGTGTATCGAATATTGCCCTGCCCGAGTATGTACTGCCTCATGCACAAGGCAAGTTCACCGTGCCATTGTTGGACTTTGAAAAGCCTGAAGACTTACCGCATTTTGAAGTCCGCGATGGGCAGCGGACTTACCGTTTTCGCAACTGGGAGGGCCAATGGTGCAGTTGGCAGGATGCGGTATGAAACAGGATGCGATTCTGTTTATTGATGTAGATGACGGTGCTTGCGCTCGCTACCGCTACCGGGAACCGCATTTCACGGTGGCCCGCGCCCACGGTTTGGCGTGTTTGACGGCCGCCGTGGCGGGGCGCAAGCACCTGCAACGTCTCAGGGACGACAGTGACGAAGTGTTCCTGCTCGAAACGCTCAGTGAGCAGTCTGTCCTGGAGTTGGTCGGACAGTTGGACGGGCGTTATCAGGTGCGTGGGATTTTCTGCCAGGCCGGGCACCCGTCCGCACAAGGGGAGGTGGGCTGTATCGTCGCGCAGGCGTGTCAGCGGTTGGGCTTGGTCTACAGCCACCCGGAGGCGATTGCCGCGTGCAATAACAAGTTCTTGATGCGCCGCGTGTTGAAACAGCATGAATTGCGTTCGGTACCGTTCGTGCTGTGCAACAACGAACAGGAACTCCAGCAAGGCGCCGAGCGCGTGGGTTATCCACTGATCGCCAAACCGCCCTTTGGCGGGGCTTCGGCGTTTATCAAAAAATGCTCGAGCTGGGAGGAGCTACGCAGCCACTATTGGCATTTCGTAAGTGATCATGGCGCCGCCGCTTATGCGGACTTCTACGGCTGTGCGCACGCCCTGCCGCTTGAGGATGGGCTGCGGCGTGAATACTTGCCAGGCCACAGCATTCTGCTGGAAGGTTATATTCCTGGCATCGAAGGCAGTGTGGAATGTGTGATTGTCGGCGAGCGTGTCCATCCGCTGCTGATCAATGAAAAACTGCTGCTGACCGAGCGCAGCGGCACGGTCCTGGAGAACCTGCTGATTTCCCCGCCGACGTCGTTCAGCCAGGCCCAGTGCGAGCAGATCCGCCAGTACGCGGTGGACTGCCTGCACGCGGTGGGCCTGACCAACGCTGTGGTGCATTTCGAGTTTCGTATGACGGACGCAGGGCCGGTGGCCATCGAGATCAACCCGCGTCTGGGCGGACTGTATGTGAACTCGGCGTTCCGCGACCTGGCCGGTATCGATCCTTATCAGCTGTACATGGGATTGTTGTTGGGCGAGAAGGGCATCAATGCACAGTTGGAGGCTGGCGCACATAAGGTTGCCGATGCGGGGCAACACTACGCGATGCTGGCGATTTATCCGCAGCACAGTGGCCTTTTCAGGGGCATTGACGGCCTGCAGTTCCTCGACCAACACCGCTCGGTGCTGGAATACGCCCCGCAGGACCCCGGCCACTACATTGACGCGGATATCGAGGAGCATTATTTGCTCAAATGCTGGGCCCAGGTTGGCAATGCCGCCGACGCCCATGCCTTGCACGATGCGTTGCAGCAACATCTGCGCATCCTCATCGATCCACCGGTTGCAGGATAGCGATATGGACATCCCTCAGATCTCGGCGCTTTTGCGCGAACATCACTTCTGTCATCGCCCGGACTTTCGCGAACTGGTCAACGTTGAACCCGGTGAGGAACAAAGCTTTCGCGCGTATTGGGATAACCTGGTGCGCGACGAGGCGTTCAGGACTTACACCCACCGCGAACGGCGCATCTTGCGCTATCGTCTGTTACCGTCACGGCAATTGCAGATCGACAGGAATACGGCGTTCAAATCGCCGGTCACCTACGCGGTGAACTATCGCCAGGGCGTGAATCACCTGAGCTATAGCGAGGAGGGCTTTATCGAGCATCCCCTCATGCACAAGCTGCTGGCGACGGACCTCGCGGTGATTGCCCCGCACCTGGGCGAACAGACCTATACGATCGATATCCATCAGTTCCGGGTGCGGGCGGACGTGTCATCGAGCAGCCCGACCACATCGGGGATTCACCAGGACGGCCTGGATTGGGTGTTCATGCACTTTATTGGCGAATGCAACACGGTGCCGGTGGTGTCGGAGGTGTTTGCCGACGAAACGGAGCACAGCCGGCTACTGAAACTGCCGATGGAGAAATTTCTGGAGACTATCGTGATCAACGACCGTGGGTTCTACCATCGGGCCGGGGAGGTGCGACCGCGGGTAGAGACGGACCCGGCCTGGCGCGATGTGCTCTTGGTAAGCCTGCGCAGTGTCGAGGGGGCACAGCCTGCATGAGTCACGATCAACAACTGAATCTGTCGACCCGCAACGCTCGCCTGATCATCTTTGCCCGCGGTGTGTCGGATTTTGGCGCATTCCTTAACATGGTGGCGTTGTCCACTTATGTGTACTGGCTCAGCCAGAGCGTGGTGTTTGTCAGCATCTTCCTGGCGTGCCGGGTCACCGGCGGGATTGTCGCGAGCCTGTTTGGCATTCCGTTTTTCCGGCGGTTTGCCGGGCGTGGGACGTTGGCGGGGTTGGACCTGGCCCGGGCGCTGTTGCTGATGCCGCTGCTGGTGTTGTTACCGGCCCATCAACTTACCCTTCTTCCCTTTATCGCCTTCGGTATTGGCCTGTGCAATTCGCTGTTTGCCATTGGCCTCAACAGTCAGTTGCCCACTTGGGTCGCGCTTGAGCAGCGGGTGAATACCAACGCATGGATCACCTCGGCGGCCGCCACCGGCGCGGTCTTCGGCAGTTTGCTCTCCGGCTTGCTGATCGCCACGGGCGGATTTGAAGCGGTGTTTGCGGTCAACATCGGCACCTATGTGATTGCCGCTTGCCTGGTCTTGCCCTTGCGCGCGTTGTTTAGCGTTGCTGTTGCCGCGCATCGCGGACTCGCCGCCGAATGGCATGAGCTGACCAAGGGGTTGCGCGGTGCGCCGGTGCTGGCTGCGATGTTGCTGATCAGCATGTTAGACACCCTCGGCAGCGCGGCCCATAACGTCGGTTGGCCAGTGCTGTCGCAGTACATTTCACCGGACACGGCCAAAACGGTCATGGGCTATCTGCTGGCCGTGTGGGCCTGTGGCAAGTTTGTTGGCGCGCGCATCGCCAGTGCAGTGTTGAAAGGTCGTGGCACCCAAGGCATGGAGCGCTTGTTCATGCTCGGTGTGGCGTTGATGTCCAGCGGCTTTATCCTCACATTCCAGCAGACCGAACTGTGGCTGGCGCTGTTGCTGGTGGTGTGGGCGGGGCTGGGCGATGGATTGTCCGAGGTGGCGTTGATCTCCCGTGCGCAAAGCGAGCCCGATAGCTTGCGCTTGCCGCTGTTCAGCCTCTTGACCCTGATCCAGATGGCCGGTTTTGGCGTGGGCATGCTGGTGGTCGGGCCGTTCTATGTGACGTGGACGCCGGCCCAGGTGATCGTGTTGTTCCATGGGCTGCCATTGACCGCCTTGTTGGTCATGACGATATGGCTGGGGCGCAATGCCTACCGGGGTGTCAGATCGACAAACCCTTGAAGTGTTCCAAACGCCACGCAGGCCTTTACTTTGCCGGAGCAGGCCGGTTGGAACCTGAGGCAAGGCGTGGCGTGTTGCAGGCGCGAGCAAGCTCACGCCCACAGGGTTAATGTTGCTTGAACATCTCCATGGCACGCTGGCGGATTTGCTCCTCGGTCAGGTCCTCCTTATGGGTGGCCAGGAACCACAGGTGCCCGAACGGATCCTTCACACTCGCCGAGCGATCCCCATAGAACTGATCCTGCGGCTCGGACACTGCGCTGGCGCCGGCATCAACCGCTTGTTTGAATTGTGCGTCCACATCATTCACATACAGGTGCAAACCGACACTGGGATGCGCGTCCGGATTGCGCAGGGCCGTTTCATCGCAGGGCGTGCCCAGCATGATCACCGCTTCGCCAATACGCAGCTCCGCATGGCCGACCCTGCCGTCGGGCATGTCCAGGCGCATGAACACTGAGGCGCCAAAGGCCTTCTTGTAGAACTCGATCGCCTTTGCGGCCTCGTTGATGCCCAGATAGGGGGTAATGCCGTGATAACCCTCGGGAATAGGTTTAACGCTCATAACGTTCTCCTTTGATTGTGGTTATGGGGTTACAGCCTTTTCACTATAGGTCACGTTGCATTGCGCAACTGGCTTTACCGATCAGCATCAGGCGTGGGCTCCAGCAACTGCGCACCAGGGCCACGCTCACCCAGCTGGTCATCGTGATTGCGCAGCGGGCACGCCTCCATCGACAGGCACCCGCACCCGATGCAACCATTGAGCTTGTCGCGCAGCAGCATCAGTTTGTTGATGCGCTCATCCAGATCTTCACGCCACAACGCCGACAGCCGTTCCCAGTCGTGAGCGTTCGGTGTGCGCCCATCGGGCAGGGCCCGCAAGGCCTCGCCAATGGTCGCCAGCGGAATGCCCAGACGTTGGGCGATTTTGATCAGCACCACCCGGCGCAGTACATCCCGTGGATATCGTCGTTGATTGCCGGCATTGCGATTGCTCTTGATCAGCCCTTTGGATTCGTAGAAGTGCAGCGCGGTGACCGCCACGCCGCTGCGAGCGGCCAACTGACCGACGCTGAGTTCGTTGCTGAGCATGTAAGGCTCCCAAACAGTGCTTGACCTCGACTTAACTAGAGGTTTTACCCTGCGTGGCATCGAATCGCAAGATTCTTCCTACAGAGAGAGGGGGTTTTCATGCAGGTATCAGAGAAGAGTCGCAGCTTCACTCAGCTGATCGAATTTCACATCGAACCCCGTCAGCAATCCGCCCTGGTGGCCGCCTTGACCACCCAGAGCGAGCGTCTGGCCGTGCGCCATGGCGGCTTCTTGAGTGCCAGCGTACAGGTCAGCGATGACGGACGCAGGGTGCTCAATTACTTGCAATGGCAATCGCGGGAAGAGGGTGAGGCGGCCTTCAAATGTTTTGAGCAGGGCGGCGAAGATTTCTGGACGCTGATCCGCGCCCACCGGGCCACGGCCGTGACCTTTGGCGCATTCCAGGTACTGCGCAGTTTTGAGCGCAGTCAGGACGATGCCTTGCACTGCCGACTAAATGGATAGGTGCAGCATCCGTTCGCCTTGCGCATTTTTCCCGGGCCTGCGCTTGTTGACCGCCAGTTCGCCGATCTTGATCAGGCGAGCGCGAGCGACGTTGCGGCTCAGTCCCAGCAAGGTGGCGGTGTGTACTTGGTTGTAGTGGCTGAAGTGATAAGCAGCGCGCAATAAGGCGTCCTCGACCTTTTCATGCAGGGCGCCGGACTGTTCCTCGAAGAGCCTTTGAAACGCCCGCGCCAGCAGGGCTTCTGCACAGGTATCGGTGTCGCTGTCGTTCTGGCGTTCGATGCGCAGGTTCGACAGGCGCAGGTCGTCGGGTTCGATCACAGCGTTGCGGCAGACCAGCAGGGTGTGATGAATCACGTTTTCCAGCTCACGGATATTACCCGGCCAGCTGTAGCGCTTGAGCTTGTGCTCGGCCTCGTGGCTCACGCTGATCGGACCGTAGCCCAGGCGCTGGCTGTAGGTTTGGATGAAGTGCCGGGTCAGCGGCAGGATATCGCCGGTACGTTCGCGCAGCGGGCTCAGTTCCAGGCTGACTACATTGAGGCGGTAGTAGAGGTCTTCACGGAAATGCCCGGCGTTGATGGCCTGTTCCAGTTGTACATTGGTGGCGGCCAGGACTCGCACATCGATTGCAATGCTTTTGCGCGAACCCAGGCGCACCACCTCACGCTCCTGTAGCACCCGCAGCAGTTTGACCTGGATGGCCATCGGCAAATCGCCGATCTCATCCAGAAACAAGGTGCCGCCGTCAGCCTCTTCGAACCAGCCGGCCTTGGCGCTGAGGGCACCGGTAAAGGCGCCTTTCTCATGGCCGAACAACTCGGCTTCCACTAGTGCTTGCGAAAAAGCCCCGCAGTTCACTGCCACGAAGGGCCGATTTCGCCGCGTACTGAGGTGGTGGATATGCCGCGCAACAAGCTCTTTGCCGGTGCCGGTTTCGCCGATGATCAGCACGCTGGCCTCGCTGGGGGCCACTTGCTGGATATGGTCGAGCAGGGCCTGGGACTTTGGGTCTTCGAAGACCTGGGCTGTGGCGCGGATCGAGGTCGCGAGGGCAGGCGAGGGCGGCAGGGTGAACAGCTGCATGGTGACCTCTCATGGGAATTCAAGCTTTGTTGAAGGGCTGTTGCCGGGTGGACAGTGGGCTGCGCGCAAGGTCTTTATAGAGGTATCGTCTTAATTCGTAAATGAAGGTGTTTCTATATTTATAGAACTTAAATGAATATAAAGGCGTTCCTCCTGTGGACGCCGATACGCGTGATAGCGACTATCACGGACGATGATTTTTCAGCGAGAAGGGGCGGGAGTAGCCTGTGTTCATTGACTCGAAACCATCTTCGCAGGGCCATCGCCATGAACCGTTTCCTCGCTGTTTCCCTTTTACTTGTCACCTCTGTCCTTGCGGGGTGTGCGACCCAGCCATCCCCGGAAATGCGCCCTTATACGGCCGACGAAACCAAGCAGTTGGCTTTGGAGGCCCTGGGCCGTCGCGGCTTGTCGTTTGACGACTATCAACGCCAACGCGCCGCGTTGCTTGGCCAGCCAAAGCCCTTCGGCTTTGATCACCAGGGTGAAATGAACGCCGAGCGCAGCGTGGTTTTGCATGGTCGGCCCAGTTGAGCGCGCTTCATGCAGCAAAAAGCCCGAGGTTTCCCACAAGGAACCTCGGGCTTTTTGTTTGCCATGGGGCTACTTCAGCCTGTTAAGCTCAATTCCAGGAGCGTTCCTACGCACATTTAAATAAAGTTACCTTCTTTAATGGCATTCGATCGGTTAAACCTGACGACCTCTGTTCTGGTCGATGCCCCCCGAGACGCTGTTCTTGGGAATACGCTCTGCGAGTTTTAACCTCATGAATAAACGTCCGCTGTATTTCGACTACGCCGCCACCACGCCGGTGGATGAGCGAGTTATCCAGGTGATGGTCGAGTGTCTGGGTTTCAACGCCCACTTCGGCAACCCTGCGTCCAGTTCCCATGCATTCGGCCAAGCGGCCCGGCAGAAGGTTGAACAGGCGCGTCGCCAGGTGGCCGAGTTGGTGGTGGCCGAGCCCGAGCAGATAGTCTGGACCTCCGGTGCCACGGAATCCAACAACCTTGCGCTCAAGGGCGTGGCCCAGGCCCGTGGTGTGGCGGGTGGGCATATCATCACCAGCCAGATCGAACACAAGGCCACGCTGGACACCGCGCGGCAATTGCAGGAAGCCGGAGTGGCAGTGACTTACCTGGTACCGGATGCAGACGGCTTGATCAGCGTCGAAGCGGTCAGCGAAGCCTTGCGCGAGGATACCTTTCTTGTCTCGCTGATGCTGGTCAACAACGAACTGGGCACCCTCAACGATATCCCGGCCATTGGTGCGCGGGTACGTGAGCACGGCGCGTTGTTCCATGTGGACGCGGCGCAAGGGGCAGGCAAAGTGGCTATCGACCTGGCCCGGTGGCCGGTGGACTTGATGTCGTTCTCTGCTCACAAGCTGTATGGGCCCAAGGGTATCGGCGCGTTATATGTCGGGCCTCGGGCGCAGCAGAAGGTATTGGCGCAGATTCACGGGGGGGGCCACGAAGGCGGTTTGCGCTCCGGCACCCTGGCGACTCATCAGATTGCCGGCATGGGCGCGGCGTTTGCTCTGGCGGCGGCGTCTTTCGAGGATGAGAAGGCCACGATTGTCGCGCTGCGCCAGCGCTTGCTGGATCAATTGGCGTCGGTTGCCGGCTTGCGTCTTAATGGCAGCTCAACCCAGCGTATTCCACACACATTGAGCCTTACCTTCAGCGAAGGCGAATTCAATTCAGCCGCATTGAGTGCAGGCATTGCCTTTTCCGCGACTTCGGCGTGCAATTCGGCCAGCAATGCGCCGTCCCATGTGCTTCTGGCCTTGGGGCATGACGCTCGCAGTGCCGCTCGCACTATTCGCTTGAGCCTGGGCAGGTTTACCACCGAACAGGATATCGACCAGGCCGCGCAGTTGATCAAGGCCGCATTGGCGAGTGCGCCAGCGTTCTGGGCAGTCTGATTTATCATCGCAGTACATAACAATTATTAGTGGTTAGCAGGAGACACAATGAGTACGCAGCCTTTGACCCATGGAACGGTTCCCCAGCGCCTGGCGCACACCCGTGAACTGATGCGCCGCGAAGGCATTCATGCCTTGCTGGTGCCATCGGCGGACCCGCATTTGTCCGAATATTTGCCGGGTTACTGGCAAGGGCGCCAGTGGTTGTCCGGTTTTCATGGCTCGGTGGGCACTCTGATCGTCACGGCGGAGTTCGCCGGGGTCTGGGCGGATAGCCGTTATTGGGAACAGGCGACCAAGGAGCTCAAGGGCAGCGGTATCGAGCTGGTGAAGCTGCAACCGGGTCAGCCCGGGCCGCTGGAGTGGCTGGCCGAGCAAACCCCTGAGGGTGGCGTGGTGGCGGTGGACGGTGCGGTCATGGCCGTGGCCTCGGCACGTACCCTGGGTGGCAAATTGGCCGAGCGTGGCGCGCGTCTGCGTACCGATATCGATGTGCTCGATGAAGTCTGGCAAGACCGCCCAGCGTTGCCGAACCAGCCGATCTATCAGCATCTGCCGCCCCAAGCCACCGTCAGTCGTGGCGAGAAACTGGCCGCCTTGCGTGCCAGTTTGAAAGACAAGGGCGCCGATTGGCATTTCATCGCGACGCTGGATGACATCGCCTGGCTATTCAACCTGCGCGGCGCTGATGTGTCGTTCAATCCGGTGTTTGTGTCCTTTGCCTTGATCAATCAGCAACAGGCCACTTTGTTTGTGGCGTTGGGCAAGGTCGATGCGCAACTGCGGGCGGTGCTTGAGCAGGATGGCGTGACCCTGCGTGATTACAGCGAGGTGGCGCAAGCGCTGCGAGCGGTACCGGCGGGCGCAAGTTTGCAAGTAGACCCTGCCCGCGTCACCGCCGGCTTGCTGGAAAACCTCGACGCGGGCGTCAAGCTGGTTGAAGGCCTCAACCCCACCACACTGGCTAAATCCCGCAAGAGCCTGGCGGATGCGGAACATATCCGCCAAGCCATGGAGCAGGATGGTGCGGCGCTGTGCGAATTCTTTGCCTGGCTCGACAGCGCCCTGGGTCGCGAGCGCATTACCGAACTGACGATTGACGAACACCTGACCGCTGCACGTACTCGCCGCCCAGGCTATGTATCGCTAAGTTTCAACACCATTGCCGCCTTCAACGCCAACGGCGCGATGCCGCATTACCACGCCACCGAAGAAGAGCATGCGCTGATCGAAGGTGATGGCTTGCTGTTGATCGACTCGGGCGGCCAATACCTGGGCGGAACCACGGACATCACGCGGATGGTGCCTATCGGTACACCGAGTGAGGAGCAGAAACGCGATTGCACGCGGGTGCTCAAGGGTGTGATTGCTCTGTCCCGTGCGCAGTTCCCCAAGGGCATTCTTTCACCGTTGCTGGATGCCATTGCCCGTGCGCCGATATGGGCAGAAGGCGTGGACTACGGTCACGGCACAGGCCACGGCGTGGGTTATTTCCTCAACGTACATGAAGGTCCGCAGGTCATTGCCTATCAGGCTGCCGCGGCGCCACAAACGGCGATGCAGCCAGGGATGATTACTTCAATTGAACCGGGTACTTATCGCCCTGGCCGTTGGGGCGTGCGCATTGAGAACCTGGTGTTGAACCGTGAAGCGGGCAAGACCGAGTTTGGCGAATTCCTCAAGTTCGAAACCCTGACCCTGTGCCCAATTGATACCCGCTGCCTGGAGCCGTCGTTGCTCACGGCGGATGAGCGCGAATGGTTCAACGCGTATCACGCCCAGGTGCGTGAGCGTTTGAGCCCGCTGCTCAATGGTGCAGCGCTTGAATGGTTGCAGGTGCGCACTGCGGCGATTTGATCGGTTGCAGCCAAGGCATTGCCGGCTGCAATCAACACCTAGCTGAGGGCTTCACGCACAAAGTCCAGGCGGTCCTGGCCGAAGAACAGCTGGTTTCCTACAAAGAAACTGGGAGCGCCGAACACGCCGCGCTTAATGGCTTGTTCGGTTTTGTCCTTGAGAGCGTCCTTGACGGCTGCATCATTGGACAGGGCCAGTACCTGCTCGGGATCGAACCCCTGTTCGGTGAGCACATTGGCCACGACCTCTGGGTCGCCCAGGTGACGGCCTTCCACCCAGAGTGCGCGGAACAGGCAGTCGATGAAGTCGAGGAAGCGCTCAGGCTGGTGGATTTGAATGCCGGTGACGGCGCGCATCAGCACCAAGGTATTGATGGGAAAGTGCGGGTTGAACCTGAGCGGCACGTTGTAGCGTTTGGCGTAACGCGCCAGGTCATCGAGCATATAGCGCCCCTTGGCGGGCACCATGATCGGCGAGGCATTGCCCGTGGCCTTGAATACACCGCCCAACAGCATCGGTTGATACACCACCTGTGCGCCGGTTTTAGCGCACAGCGCCGGCAACTGGGTATAGGCCAGGTAAGTGGCGGGGCTGCCGAGATCAAAGAAGAACTCCAGGGTTTTACTCATGGTCTGTACTCACTGCTTATTGTTATAGAGGGAGTCACCAGGTTTCATTCCAGGGGCGCAGGTCCAGTTCGAACGTCCAGGCGTCCCGTGGCTGGCGATGCAGGAACCAGTAGTTGTCGGCAATATGGTCAGGGTTGAGGAGGGCGTCCTGATCCTTGAGGGCGTATTTTTGCGGGAAGTTCTCGCGAATGAAGTCGGTATCGATGGCACCGTCCACCACCACATGGGCGACATGGATGTTCATCGGGCCTAACTCCCGCGCCATGCTTTGTGCCAGGGCGCGTATCCCATGCTTGGCGCCAGCGAAGGCAGCAAACCCCGCGCTTCCGCGTAAGCCGGCGGTGGCTCCGGTGAACAGGATAGTGCCGCGGTTACGCGTGACCATGCGCTTGGCGACTTCCCGTGCGTTCAGGAAGCCGGAGAAGCACGCCATCTCCCAGATCTTGAAGTACTTGCGTGCGGTTTCTTCCAGAATGCTGCAAGGCACATTGGCGCCGATGTTGAAGACGAACGCTTCAATAGGCCCCAACTCGGTTTCGATTTGCTCGACCAGTGCGATCACGTCCTCTTCTTTACGTGCATCACAGGCAAAACCATGGGCTTCACCGCCCGCCAACTGAATGCTGTCTACCAGGGGCTGCAGTTTGTCGGCGCTGCGACGGGTGACGCAGGCGATGTAGCCTTCGCGGGCAAAGCGTTTGGCTATGGCGCCGCCGGTCGCGTCACCGGCACCCACTACTAATACGATTTTCTTGTTGTGCGGCATGGGAACTCCATTGGCTCGATGGTCGAGCAGGAGTTTAGCCTTCGTGCCGCAACTGGCCTGAATTTAAGATGAGCAGTCAGGAAAGACTGCTCGGGCAGCTATTTGCAAATGACGATCATACTGCGGCTGGTATAGCCAGCTGGGTTGAGGCCGAAAGGATAGTCCCCAGGCTCTTCGGAGTTGTCGCCGGATTTGGCTATCACCCGGTAGCCCTTGGCACCGCATGAGTTGGCTGCACTGGTGTAGCACTGGTCCCAGGAGGAGGACAGGCCTGAACAGTTGATATGCAGCCCTTTTTTTCCCCGTTTCACTTCTGTTTTTGTGGTTGCAGCACAGCCAGCGATGCCCACAACCAGCAACAGTATCAAAATTCGTTTCATTCCCATCCTTAATAGCCGCCCTGCAAAAGAACAGAGCCGCTTTACTCGCTCTCGAGCGAAGCGTTCATGCTGTCCGTGTCGAAATTCTCCATGAATGACATTCGGTTACGGCCTAAACATGGCCTAAATGAGCGGCAAATACCAGAGCTGGCTTTAAAGATGATCAGTCGGCAGGCACCAGTGGTTTGGATTCGTTGCGCATCGTCAACGTCGCGCCTACGCTAGCCAGGATAATGCAGGTGATGGCCAGCCATTGGGCCAGGGATAAATGCTCATGCAGAAAGAACAGGCCGGAGAGGGCGCCGAACGCCGGTTCGATACTCATCAACGTGCCGAATGTGCGAGCGGGAAGGCGAGTCAGTGCGACCATCTCCAAGGTGTAGGGCAAGGCGGTGGACAGAATTGCGACGCCAATGGCGACAGGGATCAGGGCGGGCGTCAGCAGCGCGGCGCCCGCATGCACGATGCCGATCGGTGCGACGAACAGGGCCGCAATCATCACGCCGAGTGCAGCGGTCTGAACACCATTGTCGTTCCCAGCCTTTTGGCCGAATAAAATATAGAGGGCCCAGCATCCGCCTGCGCCCAGTGCGTAAGCCGCGCCGACCCAGTCGATACCGCTACTGGCCTCGCCCATCGGAATTAACAGCAGCAGGCCGATGATCGCCAGGGCAATCCACAGGAAGTCGACAGCTCTGCGCGAGGCATAGATAGCGACGGCAAGCGGGCCTGTGAATTCGAGTGCTACTGCAATCCCCAGCGGTACGGTACGAAGGGACATATAGAAGAGGAAGTTCATGCCGCCCAGCGCCATCCCGTAAATGATCACCGTGCGCAAGGACTTGGCCGTCAGCGTGGCGCGCCATGGGCGTAATAGCACCAGCATGATCACACTGGCGAAAATCAAACGCAGAGCAGTGGTGCCTTGTGCGCCAACAATAGGAAACATGCTTTTGGCCAATGACGCACCGGATTGGATGGACGCCATGGCGATCAATAGCAGGCCGATCGGAAACAATGCGGATGCCAGGCTGCGAGGAGGGGTGGTCATTGCGGGAGTTCTTCCGAAGTCATGATCGATAAATACGTGGCGCTATGATGCTTAACTGTCAATGAATGAGCAATATATTGCTCAAATGCTGACTCGTAGCTATCTATATAGTGGAAGCATCGGTTTTTCGAGGTTTTTGATAGAAAAACCGAATAATTGGGTTGACGGCAGATTCTGGAAGCCTATAATTCGCCCCACTTCCGGCGCAGTCGAAACGGAAAACTCCTTGGTAAACAATGAGTTACGCAGTTCTCGACAGCAAGTTGCTTCAGTTCATCGAAGCCAAAAGGAAGTTGAAAAAGAGGTGTTGACAGCAGCGTGTAACGCTGTAGAATTCGCCTCCCGCTTACGAGAGATCGCAAGCGCAAGTGGTTGAAGTTGTTGAAGAAATCTTCGAAAACTTCTGAAAATAACCACTTGACAGCAAGTGAGGCTGCTGTAGAATGCGCGCCTCGGTTGAGACGAAAGATCTTAACCAACCGCTCTTTAACAACTGAATCAAGCAATTCGTGTGGGTGCTTGTGGAGTCAGACTGATAGTCAACAAGATTATCAGCATCACAAGTTACTCCGCGAGAAATCAAAGATGTAACCAACGATTGCTGAGCCAAGTTTAGGGTTTCTTAAAAACCCAAAGATGTTTGAACTGAAGAGTTTGATCATGGCTCAGATTGAACGCTGGCGGCAGGCCTAACACATGCAAGTCGAGCGGTAGAGAGAAGCTTGCTTCTCTTGAGAGCGGCGGACGGGTGAGTAATGCCTAGGAATCTGCCTGGTAGTGGGGGATAACGTTCGGAAACGGACGCTAATACCGCATACGTCCTACGGGAGAAAGCAGGGGACCTTCGGGCCTTGCGCTATCAGATGAGCCTAGGTCGGATTAGCTAGTTGGTGAGGTAATGGCTCACCAAGGCGACGATCCGTAACTGGTCTGAGAGGATGATCAGTCACACTGGAACTGAGACACGGTCCAGACTCCTACGGGAGGCAGCAGTGGGGAATATTGGACAATGGGCGAAAGCCTGATCCAGCCATGCCGCGTGTGTGAAGAAGGTCTTCGGATTGTAAAGCACTTTAAGTTGGGAGGAAGGGTTGTAGATTAATACTCTGCAATTTTGACGTTACCGACAGAATAAGCACCGGCTAACTCTGTGCCAGCAGCCGCGGTAATACAGAGGGTGCAAGCGTTAATCGGAATTACTGGGCGTAAAGCGCGCGTAGGTGGTTTGTTAAGTTGGATGTGAAATCCCCGGGCTCAACCTGGGAACTGCATTCAAAACTGACTGACTAGAGTATGGTAGAGGGTGGTGGAATTTCCTGTGTAGCGGTGAAATGCGTAGATATAGGAAGGAACACCAGTGGCGAAGGCGACCACCTGGACTAATACTGACACTGAGGTGCGAAAGCGTGGGGAGCAAACAGGATTAGATACCCTGGTAGTCCACGCCGTAAACGATGTCAACTAGCCGTTGGAAGCCTTGAGCTTTTAGTGGCGCAGCTAACGCATTAAGTTGACCGCCTGGGGAGTACGGCCGCAAGGTTAAAACTCAAATGAATTGACGGGGGCCCGCACAAGCGGTGGAGCATGTGGTTTAATTCGAAGCAACGCGAAGAACCTTACCAGGCCTTGACATCCAATGAACTTTCTAGAGATAGATTGGTGCCTTCGGGAACATTGAGACAGGTGCTGCATGGCTGTCGTCAGCTCGTGTCGTGAGATGTTGGGTTAAGTCCCGTAACGAGCGCAACCCTTGTCCTTAGTTACCAGCACGTCATGGTGGGCACTCTAAGGAGACTGCCGGTGACAAACCGGAGGAAGGTGGGGATGACGTCAAGTCATCATGGCCCTTACGGCCTGGGCTACACACGTGCTACAATGGTCGGTACAGAGGGTTGCCAAGCCGCGAGGTGGAGCTAATCCCATAAAACCGATCGTAGTCCGGATCGCAGTCTGCAACTCGACTGCGTGAAGTCGGAATCGCTAGTAATCGCGAATCAGAATGTCGCGGTGAATACGTTCCCGGGCCTTGTACACACCGCCCGTCACACCATGGGAGTGGGTTGCACCAGAAGTAGCTAGTCTAACCTTCGGGAGGACGGTTACCACGGTGTGATTCATGACTGGGGTGAAGTCGTAACAAGGTAGCCGTAGGGGAACCTGCGGCTGGATCACCTCCTTAATCGACGACATCAGCTGCTCCATAAGTTCCCACACGAATTGCTTGATTCATTGAAGAAGACGATAGAAGCAGCTTTAAGCTCCAAGCTGATAGCTCTTAGCTAATCAGTTACGCGCTCGAAATTGGGTCTGTAGCTCAGTTGGTTAGAGCGCACCCCTGATAAGGGTGAGGTCGGCAGTTCGAATCTGCCCAGACCCACCAATTTTGTTATGGGGCCATAGCTCAGCTGGGAGAGCGCCTGCCTTGCACGCAGGAGGTCAACGGTTCGATCCCGTTTGGCTCCACCATTAACTGCTTCTGCTGTTAGAGTTTAGAAATGAATATTCTGAAGCGAATATTGATTTCTAGTCTTTGATTAGATCGTTCTTTAAAAATTTGGGTATGTGATAGAAAGATAGACTGAACGTTACTTTCACTGGTAACGGATCAGGCTAAGGTAAAATTTGTGAGTTCTCTTAATTGAGAAATTCGAATTTTCGGCGAATGTCGTCTTCACAGTATAACCAGATTGCTTGGGGTTATATGGTCAAGTGAAGAAGCGCATACGGTGGATGCCTTGGCAGTCAGAGGCGATGAAAGACGTGGTAGCCTGCGAAAAGCTTCGGGGAGTCGGCAAACAGACTTTGATCCGGAGATGTCTGAATGGGGGAACCCAGCCATCATAAGATGGTTATCTTGTACTGAATACATAGGTGCAAGAAGCGAACCAGGGGAACTGAAACATCTAAGTACCCTGAGGAAAAGAAATCAACCGAGATTCCCTTAGTAGTGGCGAGCGAACGGGGACTAGCCCTTAAGTGGCTTTGAGATTAGCGGAACGCTCTGGAAAGTGCGGCCATAGTGGGTGATAGCCCTGTACGCGAAAATCTCTTAGTCATGAAATCGAGTAGGACGGAGCACGAGAAACTTTGTCTGAATATGGGGGGACCATCCTCCAAGGCTAAATACTACTGACTGACCGATAGTGAACTAGTACCGTGAGGGAAAGGCGAAAAGAACCCCGGAGAGGGGAGTGAAATAGATCCTGAAACCGTATGCGTACAAGCAGTGGGAGCCCACTTTGTTGGGTGACTGCGTACCTTTTGTATAATGGGTCAGCGACTTATTTTCAGTGGCGAGCTTAACCGAATAGGGGAGGCGTAGCGAAAGCGAGTCTTAATAGGGCGTCTAGTCGCTGGGAATAGACCCGAAACCGGGCGATCTATCCATGGGCAGGTTGAAGGTTGGGTAACACTAACTGGAGGACCGAACCGACTACCGTTGAAAAGTTAGCGGATGACCTGTGGATCGGAGTGAAAGGCTAATCAAGCTCGGAGATAGCTGGTTCTCCTCGAAAGCTATTTAGGTAGCGCCTCATGTATCACTGTAGGGGGTAGAGCACTGTTTCGGCTAGGGGGTCATCCCGACTTACCAAACCGATGCAAACTCCGAATACCTACAAGTGCCGAGCATGGGAGACACACGGCGGGTGCTAACGTCCGTCGTGAAAAGGGAAACAACCCAGACCGTCAGCTAAGGTCCCAAAGTTATGGTTAAGTGGGAAACGATGTGGGAAGGCTTAGACAGCTAGGAGGTTGGCTTAGAAGCAGCCACCCTTTAA
This sequence comes from Pseudomonas sp. CFSAN084952, assembly GCF_009648855.1. NCBI lineage: Bacteria > Pseudomonadati > Pseudomonadota > Gammaproteobacteria > Pseudomonadales > Pseudomonadaceae > Pseudomonas > Pseudomonas sp. CFSAN084952. Next base: position 1,281,820 of record NZ_CP045767.1, read on the forward strand.
AGAAAGCGTAATAGCTCACTAGTCGAGTCGGCCTGCGCGGAAGATGTAACGGGGCTCAAACCATACACCGAAGCTACGGGTATCACGTAAGTGATGCGGTAGAGGAGCGTTCTGTAAGCCTGTGAAGGTGAGTTGAGAAGCTTGCTGGAGGTATCAGAAGTGCGAATGCTGACATGAGTAACGATAATGGGTGTGAAAAACACCCACGCCGAAAGACCAAGGTTTCCTGCGCAACGTTAATCGACGCAGGGTTAGTCGGTCCCTAAGGCGAGGCTGAAAAGCGTAGTCGATGGAAAACAGGTTAATATTCCTGTACTTCTGGTTATTGCGATGGAGGGACGGAGAAGGCTAGGCCAGCTTGGCGTTGGTTGTCCAAGTTTAAGGTGGTAGGCTGGAATCTTAGGTAAATCCGGGATTCCAAGGCCGAGAGCTGATGACGAGTTACCTTTCAGGTAACGAAGTGGTTGATGCCATGCTTCCAAGAAAAGCTTCTAAGCTTCAGGTAACCAGGAACCGTACCCCAAACCGACACAGGTGGTTGGGTAGAGAATACCAAGGCGCTTGAGAGAACTCGGGTGAAGGAACTAGGCAAAATGGCACCGTAACTTCGGGAGAAGGTGCGCCGGTGAGGGTGAAGGACTTGCTCCGTAAGCTCATGCCGGTCGAAGATACCAGGCCGCTGCGACTGTTTATTAAAAACACAGCACTCTGCAAACACGAAAGTGGACGTATAGGGTGTGACGCCTGCCCGGTGCCGGAAGGTTAATTGATGGGGTTAGCTAACGCGAAGCTCTTGATCGAAGCCCCGGTAAACGGCGGCCGTAACTATAACGGTCCTAAGGTAGCGAAATTCCTTGTCGGGTAAGTTCCGACCTGCACGAATGGCGTAACGATGGCGGCGCTGTCTCCACCCGAGACTCAGTGAAATTGAAATCGCTGTGAAGATGCAGTGTATCCGCGGCTAGACGGAAAGACCCCGTGAACCTTTACTATAGCTTTGCACTGGACTTTGAATTTGCTTGTGTAGGATAGGTGGGAGGCTTTGAAGCGTGGACGCCAGTCTGCGTGGAGCCATCCTTGAAATACCACCCTGGCAACTTTGAGGTTCTAACTCAGGTCCGTTATCCGGATCGAGGACAGTGTATGGTGGGTAGTTTGACTGGGGCGGTCTCCTCCTAAAGAGTAACGGAGGAGTACGAAGGTGCGCTCAGACCGGTCGGAAATCGGTCGTAGAGTATAAAGGCAAAAGCGCGCTTGACTGCGAGACAGACACGTCGAGCAGGTACGAAAGTAGGTCTTAGTGATCCGGTGGTTCTGTATGGAAGGGCCATCGCTCAACGGATAAAAGGTACTCCGGGGATAACAGGCTGATACCGCCCAAGAGTTCATATCGACGGCGGTGTTTGGCACCTCGATGTCGGCTCATCACATCCTGGGGCTGAAGCCGGTCCCAAGGGTATGGCTGTTCGCCATTTAAAGTGGTACGCGAGCTGGGTTTAGAACGTCGTGAGACAGTTCGGTCCCTATCTGCCGTGGACGTTTGAGATTTGAGAGGGGCTGCTCCTAGTACGAGAGGACCGGAGTGGACGAACCTCTGGTGTTCCGGTTGTCACGCCAGTGGCATTGCCGGGTAGCTATGTTCGGAATAGATAACCGCTGAAAGCATCTAAGCGGGAAACTAGCCTCAAGATGAGATCTCACTGGAACCTTGAGTTCCCTGAAGGGCCGTCGAAGACTACGACGTTGATAGGTTGGGTGTGTAAGCGCTGTGAGGCGTTGAGCTAACCAATACTAATTGCCCGTGAGGCTTGACCATATAACACCCAAGCAATTTGCGAACTCGAGAGAGACCAGATTGCGGTGTGTGAAGACGCAATGAACCGAAAGTTCGACGCTCACAAACACCACGATCTATCACATACCCAATTTGCTGAAGCGAGACCAACTGGTCACGACTCAGTACCCGAATTTCTTGACGACCATAGAGCATTGGAACCACCTGATCCCATCCCGAACTCAGCAGTGAAACGATGCATCGCCGATGGTAGTGTGGGGTTTCCCCATGTGAGAGTAGGTCATCGTCAAGATTAAATTCCGAAACCCCAATTGCGAAAGCAGTTGGGGTTTTGTTTTGGGCGCTCGAAAATTCCAGCGCTTCTGGCAACATTAAATAAGCTGCCGTTGAGGGAATTCGATACAAAGTGTTTCTGCATTTTTGCTATGGTGCAGCACATTTTCACAAGGATTGATCCTTATCCGCAGGATGCGGCGTCGACCTTTTCCAACGAGATGCTGTAGAAATGCCTGAACCGATACCTATCAAAGATCACGAAAAAGAAAACCGCCTGGTCAACAAGCGCTTGCTCGCCTGTGCGGTGCTGGTGATTGGGATCACCTGTGCGCTGGTAGGGCGCATGTATTTCCTGCAGGTGGTGCAGTACGACTACCACTCCACAATTTCGGAGAACAACCGGGTCCACGTACTGCCTATCACACCGACTCGCGGCTTGATCTATGACCGTAATGGCGTGGTGCTGGCCGACAACCGCCCTAGTTATAACCTGACCATCACCCGTGAGCGCACCGCCGACCTCAAGGGTGAGCTGGACGAAATCGTCAATCTGTTGCACCTGCCTGCCGAAGACCGTGCGGTGTTTGATAAGGCGCTCAAGCAGGCCCGTCACCCGTTTGTTCCCGTCACGTTGTTCTACGAATTGACCGAAGAGCAGATCGCCGTTTTGGCCGTTAACGAGTTCCGTCTACCTGGTGTGGACGTCGAGCCACAATTCGTTCGCCACTACCCCCTGGGCGCGCACTTTGCCCACTCCATCGGCTACGTCGGCCGCATCAACGAAAAAGAATCCAAGACCCTGGATTCGGTGGAGTACCGCGGTACCCAATCCATCGGCAAAACCGGAATCGAGCGCTTTTACGAGTCAGAACTGCATGGCCATGTCGGTTATGAAGAGGTCGAGACCAACGCACAGGGCCGTGTGCTGCGCGTGCTCAAGCACACCGATCCGATCCCTGGCAAAAACATCGTCCTGAGCCTCGACGTCAAGCTACAGGAAGCCGCCGAAGAGGCCTTGGGCGACCGTCGCGGTTCAGTGGTCGCCCTGGACCCGCAAACCGGTGAAGTACTGGCTATGGTCAGTAAACCGAGTTTCGATCCGAACCTGTTCGTCACCGGCATCAGCTTCAAGGAGTACGCCGCGCTGCACGACTCCATTGACCGGCCGCTGTTCAACCGCGTGCTACGCGGGCTCTACGCGCCAGGTTCAACCATCAAGCCGGAAGTGGCCATTGCCGGTCTCGACAGCGGTGTCGTTACCCCACAAACCCGAGTGTTCGACCCGGGTTACTATCAGTTGCCAGACTTTGACCACAAATACCGCAACTGGAACCACAGCGGTGACGGCTGGGTGGACATGGACGCGGCCATCATGCGTTCCAACGACACTTACTTCTACGACCTGGCCCATAAGCTCGGGATCGACCGCCTGCACGACTATCTGGCCGAGTTCGGCCTGGGCCAGAAAGTGTCCCTGGATATGTTCGAAGAGTCTGCCGGCCTGATGCCATCCCAAGCCTGGAAGCGTGCGACCCGTCGCCAGCCGTGGTTCCCAGGCGAAACCGTGATCCTCGGCATTGGCCAAGGCTATATGCAGGTGACGCCACTGCAATTGGCCCAGGCCACAGCATTGATTGCCAACAAAGGTGTATGGAACCGCCCGCACCTGGCCAAGACCATCAATGGCGTGGCGCCTGTAGATGAGCACCCAATGCCCAACGTGGTGCTCAAGGACCCGCGTGACTGGGAGCAGGTCAACCACGGCATGCAATTGGTGATGCACGATCCCCGCGGTATCGCCCGAGCGGCAGCGCAAGGCGCGCAATACCGCATCGCCGGCAAGAGTGGCACCGCCCAGGTGGTGGCGATCAAACAGGGTGAGCGCTACAACCGCAACAAGACCTTGGAGCGGCATCGCGATAACGCCTTGTTCGTCGGCTTCGCGCCGGCCGAACATCCGAAAATCGTGATTTCAGTTATGATCGAAAACGGTGAGGCCGGCGGCCGTGTAGCCGGGCCTGTGGTGCGCCAGATCATGGATGCCTGGCTGCTCGACCAGGAAGGCCACCTCAAGCCGCAATATGCGGCGCCGGCCAAGGCACCGGGTGATCCACGGGTTTGACTCAGACCTTCCACTCGTCCCAGCGCGCTACGCCGTCATAGGCCAGCCAAGGCACTTCATGGGCCGTCCAGATATGCGAGGTGGGCCTGACGCCCGGATCATCATCTAGCGTCGCCACCCGCACGATCACGTGGGGCTGATGCCCACGTTCAGCAATCAGATGCGCGCCGCAACGCGAGCAGAAATGCCTGAATTTGCCCGGCGAAGATTCAAAGGACGACAGCAACTCCTCACCCTGCGTCCAGCGAAAATGCTCACGCATCACCCCGGCCGTGGCAACAAACGCGGCCGCGTGTGCCTTGCGGCAGCTTTCGCAGTGGCAGTGGCTGATGGGCATGTCCAGGCTGTCGACTTGGTAGCGCACACCTTTGCACAAGCAACTTCCATTCAGTGGGTCAGTCATAACCTATGGCCAGGCAAGGAGGGGGTCATCATCATCGCGCACAACGCAAGGTTGCGCATTGGTTGATGTCGCCTAGTGTTCAGTGAAGGAGGTGACTCATGCACGTATTAGATCGCATCGAACGCAAGGTGCTGCTCAGCGCATCACGTAAACAGGTCTGGGAGGCACTCACGCAGGCCGAGCAATTTGGTAACTGGTTCGGTATCGCGCTTAAAGGTAAAACCTTTGTGGCCGGAGAAACCATCGAAGCGCCAATTACCTACCCAGGTTACGAACATGTCGTGTGGAAGGCCAGGATCGAACGCATCCTGCCCCAAACGCTGTTTTCTTTCTGGTGGCATCCTTTTGCAGTGGAAGAGGGCGTCGACTACGACAAGGAAACACCGACGCTGGTGGAGTTCACGATTGAGGATCGCGCTCCAGGCATCCTCTTGCGGGTCGTCGAGTCCGGTTTTGACCAGATCCCCGAAGCGCGGCGCCAGAAAGCCTTCAAGATGAACTCCCGTGGCTGGGACGAACAAATGAGCAATATCGAAAGCTATCTGAATCAAGCCTGACCCGAACGGGCATCATGGTTGATGCCCGGCTTCACGCCAGCGTGCATTCGATTGCTTTAGAAACTCATCTGCCACTGGCCGACCACCGCATGATTGCGGCTATTGCTACCCAGCTCGCCGTTATAACCGACACTCAGGTTCTGCTGCGCAGACAAACCCACCGCCAACCCCACTTCAACCATCAAGCCGTCGCGGTCCAGTGCGCTGCCTTCAATATTGAACGCGTCGCCGCCAATCAAAAAAGCCTGCCGAGTCTTACTGTCGACATTGCCATAGAGGTGCCGCCAGCCGAAGCTGGCCTGCGGGGTCAGGCTGATGCCATTGTCCAGTTGGCTCAGATGAGCCAGGCGCACCCCGAAGGTACTGCTGACATTGTCCTGGGTTTGTGCATCCACCTTGAGTGAAGCATCGCCGCCTTTCTCGCGGTAGTTGTCGCGGTGATAGCGCTGATAGCCGAGGTTGGCGAAGGGTTCGATATTCAATCGGCCGTTACCCAGCATGTAACCCATCTCGGCAAAGGCTTGCTGGCTATTGGCATCGTAATCACCCTTGGGGCGCTCGCTGAAACCTGCGAATTCCACTGTGCGCTTGTTGTTACCCCTGTGCTGGCTGTACGCAGCCCCCAGGCGCAACGCAACTGGGCCATCCTGGCGTACGGCATATGCCCCCGCGTGCCAGCTGCGCAATGAATTATCGACGTTGTGGCTGTCCATATCGGTCTTCGAATAGCCGCCCAGTACACCCAGGCGCCAGAGAGGCGACAAGGACCAGTCAATACCCAGCAGACTGCCTTGTGTGCGTTGCTGTGAAGACGCATTGCCGTGTTGACCATCAAGCTTGCCGTAGCTGCCGATACCTTGCAGCCACACGCGGCCTCGCGCGTTTGGATCATTCAAGTTGCGGGCACTGCTGGGGATGCCACTTATGGCCAGCTCAGGTGTTTGTACTGGATCAAGCCCGACGAGCAAGCTTGAACTGCTGCTCATCTGGCGCATGGCCGACAGCATGGACGTGGCCACCTGGCTGCTGGCCGCCAGTGTGGCACTGGCGAGGTTGGCGTTGCTGCTGCCTGCCAGGGCCTCGAGCGCGGCGCTGGCCGTAGTCTCCGAGGTGGCCAGCAGCGCGTCGTAGAGCGGGTTGGGGTTTCGCATCATGGAGGGCGGGGGGAAACTGCCATCCCAGTTGCTCCAGTGGCGCCACGTGATGGACTCGATGCTGTTGACTGCGTGGGCGGCGTTACGGGTACGGGCGTAATCGATGAACTCGACATCGTTGCGTGTGTAGCTCAGGTTCACCCGGTTATTGTCGTAGCTGAGTGTTGGCGTCAGGAAGGCGTAGTAGCTGCGCAGGTTGGAGTCATCAAAGGTCCCCGTGATGCTGCCTGCTTGCAGGACCGTGTACGTGCTGTGCCAGGGATAGTCCATCGAGTAACCCGGCTGCGGCCACAAATAGGCACCGTTGAGGCTGGCATTGCCGACCACATGGGTGGTCGCAGCACTGCCGTCGGGATAAGTAGCGAACTCGAATGCAGAGCCTGGCTTCATGATCAGGTTGCCGTTGACCTGAGGAGCGCCGACAACGGTATCCGTGATCAATCTCCCGCTGACGGTAAGATTGTTGACTGAGCCTCGGCCCCGGTAAGTCGCGCCTTGGTCGACGATCACGTCACCAGCGATGTTGCCCTGGTTGTTTAAGTGACCATTGGCAGAGAGGCGTGCGCCTTCGCTGAAATCGCCGCGACCATTGAGTACCCAGTAGCCGCGACTCACTTGTAGTACGTCAAAATTGCGCGTCGCCTCGACCGTCCCGTCGGGTTCACGCGTATCTGAAGGATAATATTGGTAGCCCTCCAGAATCATGGTGTTATGCCCTGCGCCGCCGTCAACTAACCCCTCAAAACGGGCGCCGGGGTACAGCGTCAAGGTGTCGTTGCCGCCCCCCATGTCCAGGGCTACACCATTACTCCCGCTGATCAGGGCACCGTTGAATACCCGGTCGTCGAAATTACCGATAAAGCGTGCGCCATAGCCATCAAGCCCACGCAGGTCGACGAAATTTCTCAGCTCCGTTGCGCCGGTTGCCGGCCCATCATGGCCATCACTGACTAAGAGGCCATTGTTGGTACCTGTGATTGAGCCGGTACGTGGAATGCCTGTGGAAGGATCAAACCTGCCGCCGTTAAACAGGTAGCCACCGCCAATCGATACCCCATCGCTGGTGTTGGCTCGGCCATTATTGTCCGCTCCACTGGCGCCCAATGCCCGGATAACGCCAGAGTTTTCGATGTGGGCAATGCCTCCTATGCGTAGGCCATCGCCGTCGATATTCTCCAGGCGTCCTTCTCGTGCGCCAGTGATCGTGCCGTCGTTGTAAACCGTGGCATCACCCGTTATCGAAACCCCAGCGCCGTCACGTCCGGTAAGCGTGCCATTATTGCTCAGCAAATTGAGTTGTTCGCCTGAGATTGCATGCCGGGCGCCCGAGATTACCCCGGTGTTGTCGATGCGCACATCGGTCGCAGCGCCCAGGCTGATCGCGTCTAATTTATCGGCACTGATCGAGCCGTCATTTTGAATGAAGACATTGCGTTGCCAATCAGGCAGGTTTTGGCGAACGCTGACGGCGGTCGTATGGGTGGTGATGCTGCCGGTCTTGGTCACCCACAAACTGGGATTGTAAAAATAGCCACTGCCCACGGTGAGCGGGGTATTGGTTGGGGTATCGATGAATGCTTGAGCAAGGCTGGCAGGAGAAAGCGAGGCGCCGGAAACAATCAACGAAATAGTCAGGGCCAGACGGCGGGGGACGAACGACATGCGCGAAATCCTTTTCTTGAATCGCGCTATCTTCCTATATAGCCATTTGATATTGCCAGCGCATTCTTATCCTAAAAAGCGATGACATCCTTTTTATGATATTGCGCGCTAGATGTGCGTTTACCCGACGCCTTGGCCCGGATGCCGAGTAGAATCACGCCCTGAACGCGATTCTTGAGGTGCGGTACGGTGGATTTACAGCAGGGGTTTGTCCTGACCCGGCATTGGCGCGATACCCCGGCGGGTACCGAGGTCAGCTTCTGGCTGGCCACCGACCAAGGGCCACGGTGCATTCGCCTACCCGTGCAGACCTCGGTGGTGTTCATCCCGCAAGCCCACCGCAAGCCGCTCGATTGGCTGCTCAAGGGTGAACGTGATCTCGAGTTGCGCCCCTTGCAGCTATGCGACTTTCATCACCGCCCGGTTCTGGGCCTCTATGCGCGCCAGCACCGCCAGTTGATGGATATCGAGAAGCGCCTGCGCGCTGCCGGAGTCGATGTCTACGAAGGTGACGTGCGCCCGCCGGAGCGCTACATGATGGAGCGTTTTATCACCGCTCCCGTCTGGTTCGGGGGCACCGCTGATGCAAGCGGCACCGTGCTCGACGCGCAGATGAAGCCTGCCCCCGACTATCGCCCGCCCTTGAAGCTGGTGTCCCTGGATATCGAGACCACCGCCCAGGGCGATCTCTATTCCATCGCCCTCGAAGGCTGCGGCGAGCGCCAGGTGTACATGCTCGGCCCGCCGAACAAAACCGACGCGGTGGATTTCAAGCTCGACTATTGCGACACCCGTGCTCAACTGCTCGAGCGCCTCAACCAATGGCTGGCCACTTTCGACCCCGACGCGATCATCGGCTGGAATGTGGTGCAGTTCGACCTGCGCGTACTCCACGAACACGCCCAGCGCCTGAACGTGCCGCTGTTGCTGGGGCGTGGCGGTGAAACCATGGCCTGGCGCGAACATGGCAGCCGCAATCACTACTTTGCGGCGGCGGCGGGGCGGTTGATCATCGACGGTATCGAAGCGTTGCGCTCGGCCACTTGGAGTTTTGAATCCTTCAGCCTTGAAAACGTCGCGCAAACCCTGCTTGGCGAAGGCAAGGACATCTCCACGCCGTACCAGCGCATGGACGAAATCAACCGCATGTTCGCCGAGGACAAACCCGCCCTGGCGCGCTACAACCTCAAGGACTGCGAACTGGTCACGCGGATTTTCGAGAAGACCGAGCTGCTCAAGTTCTTGCTCGAACGCGCCAGCGTCACCGGGTTGCCGGCCGACCGTAACGGCGGCTCGGTGGCCGCCTTCACCCACCTGTACATGCCGTTGATGCACCGCCAGGGTTTCGTCGCGCCGAACCTGGGTGACAAACCGCCCCAAGCCAGCCCCGGCGGGTTTGTCATGGACTCGCGCCCGGGCCTCTATGAATCGGTGCTGGTGCTGGACTACAAAAGCCTTTACCCATCGATCATCCGCAGTTTCCTCATCGACCCGGTCGGCTTGATCGAAGGCCTCAAACATCCTGACGACAGCGACTCGGTGGAAGGCTTTCGCGGCGCACGCTTCTCCCGCACCCGGCATTGCCTGCCGTCCATCGTCACCCGGGTGTCCGAAGGCCGCGAAGAGGCCAAGCGCGAGCGCAATGCGCCGTTGTCCCAGGCACTGAAGATCATCATGAACGCCTTTTACGGTGTGCTCGGCTCCAGCGGCTGCCGGTTCTTCGACACCCGGCTGGCATCCTCGATCACCCTGCGGGGGCACCAGATCATGCGCCAGACCCGCGCGCTGGTTGAGGCCCAAGGGTACGAGGTGATTTACGGTGACACCGACTCCACCTTCGTCTGGCTGGGCAGCGCGCACTCTGCGCAGGACGCCAATCGCATCGGCCTGGCGCTGGTGCAGCACGTCAACGACTGGTGGCGCGCGCACCTGAGCAACGAGTACGGCCTGCAAAGCGCCCTGGAGCTGCAATACGAAACCCACTTCAGCCGCTTCCTGATGCCGACCATTCGTGGCGCCGAGGAGGGCAGCAAAAAGCGCTATGCGGGCCTGGTCGTGCGCGAAGATGGCGGCGAAGAAATGGTCTACAAAGGCCTGGAAACCGTGCGCAGCGACTGGTCGCCCCTGGCCCGGCAATTCCAGCAGGAACTCTACCAACGCATCTTCCATCGCCAACCCCATCAAGACTACATACGCGATTACGTGCGGCGTACCTTGAGCGGCGAATTCGATGAGTTGCTGATCTACCGCAAACGCCTGCGCCGGCCCTTGCACGACTACGAACGCAACGTCCCGCCCCACGTACGCGCCGCGCGCCTGGCGGACGAGTACAACGATCGCCTGGGCCGCCCGCGCCAGTACCAGCGCGGTGGCTGGATCAGCTACGTGATCAGCGTCAACGGCCCGGAACCGCTGGAAGTGCGGCAGGCGCCCATCGACTACGACCACTACGTCACGCGCCAATTGCAGCCCGTGGCTGACGCAATCCTGCCGTTCGTGAATGACGATTTCGGTACCCTGGTAGGCGGGCAGATGGGGCTATTCTAGGTAATCACCACAGGCTCAATATTGCCCATCGCTCAGGAGGAAACGCCCATGTACACCCTTTACGGCACCGACGAATCCGGATCCTGCATGATCGAAATCGCCCTGCAGCGCTGCGCAGTGCCGTGGCATCGCGTGCAGGCCAGTTCCTGGCAGGACGGCGAGGGTAGCGACGCCCTTGCACGTATCAATCCACTCAAGCAGATCCCCACCCTGGTCACTCCAAATGGCCAGGTACTGACCGAAAGCGCCGCGATCCTGATCCACCTCGGCCTGGAGTATCCCAAGGCCGAGTTGCTGGCCGGCGATCGTACGCAGATCCTGCGCGGCTTGCTGTACATCGCCGCCAACTGCTATTCGGCGATCGGCATCATCGACTACCCGCAACGCTGGTTGGGCAATGCCGATGAGGCGCAGCAAGCACAACTGGTCAGCGGCACACGGCGCTACCTGCATCAGGCCTGGGTCGTGTTTGCCGATCAGTTTGCCGGCCAACTGTTTACACCCAGCAACGCGCCGAATGCACTGGGCATCATGGCGGCGGCGGTATCGCGTTGGGACGATGCGCGCGAGGTGCTCGGCAACCTGGCGCCGGGCTTTGCGCAGAGCCTGGAGCGGGTAGACGCCGACCCTGTCGTGGCCCCCGTTTTTGCCCGGCATTGGCCGCAGTGGAAGGTCTCGTAACCGGAAGAAACAATGACCAGGCCACTGTCCAAGCCCTTGCGTAGCGGGCTTCCTGACCTACGCTTCTCAAGGTGGTGTAGGAATCATCCTTGAATTTGGCTGTCGCAGACATGAAACTCAAGAACCCTGCATGGAATTCAAAGGAGGTGCGCATGCTCATCCGGTCGCTGACCCTGGCTACCTTGATGGCTTTTACGGGGCCGTTGTTGGCCGCTGATGATAATCCGCTCAAGCAGGAGTTGGGCAAGACGCGCCCCCTGGTGGTCGTGGAGCTTGATGCTGGAAACCCGACACTGGCAACGCTGAAGAAACAACTGGAAGAGGCTGCCACCAAGCAGTCCTTCGAAGAGCGCAGCATGGTGTTCTATACCGTGAAGTTCGGCAGCATTGGCGCTGAAGGAGAGAAGTTCGCCAAGGACCCAAAGGACAGCAAAAAGCTCACGCCGCCTGAAACCAACGCGCTGATCCGCGCCCTCAAGCTCGGCGTCGGCAGCGGCACCAAGGTGATTCTGATCGGCAAGGACGGTGAGAAGAAACTCGAAAAAACCGTGCCACCGGACAGCCTTGACCTGAAGGAGTTCTTCAGCGCCATTGACCAGATGCCTCAGGCGGAAAAGGAGCTTGCCGCACCTGCGGAGCCGGAGCCTGTTCCAGCCGCGCCAGCGGCTGCGGCCAAGGGCACCAAGCCCGCCAAGCCCGGCAACAAAGCCCCCAAGCCGCTGGAAGATTGAACAGGTCCCCTCCCACCGTTCTGGTGGGAACCGGCCTCAGGCTTTCCACGGCTTGAGCCAAAGCCCCAACCCCACCAACACCAGCGCGCCGGCCAGGCTACTCAACCCCAACTGCCACCCATCGTTGTGCAAGGGGTGCAGGGCCAGCGCCGCCACACCCAACAGCACCCCGCTCAAGCCCCACTGCAATGGCCAGCCCAGTTGGCCGAGCAGTTGCTGGCGGTGCATCAGCAACAAGTTCGTCACCACGACGCCACCCAACGCCGCCAAGGCGATCCCCGGCAGGCCGATACAATAGGGCAGCACCACCAGCAAGGCGGCGTTGACCAGGCTGCCCAGCAGTTCGCAATTGAGCGGCAGGCGCGTGTCGCCGCTGGCATAGGCATAGCGAGCGAGCATCGCGTTCCAGGCGCCAAACACCAGAGGCGTGGCGAACCAGGCCAGCAGCGCCGGCAGTGGGCCATCGACGCTCTGGGCGGGCATCAGCAGATGGATCAGCGTGGGGCTGGCGCCAATCAGGCCGAAGGCCGCAGGCAGGCTCAGCAGGGTCGCTGCATCCAGGCCGCGACGCAGCAGGGCCAGGCGCTGCTGACCTTGTTCGCCGCTCATCATGCCCAGCAGCACTTGGTTGAGGCTCATCAGGGCGATCAATGGCAGGTTGATCAGCTTGCGTGCGAGGTTAACCCACGTCACCGCGCCTTCCCCCAGGAAACTGGCGATCAATCGCTCCAGTAGCGCCAGGCCCTGGCTGGCCACGTTGCTGGCCAACAACGGGCCGATGCGGCCCAGCAATTCGCGGCCTGCCAGCGGGTCGCCGCTGATCTGCCACGGCCGCCAGCCGAAAGACCAGACCGGCACCAGCAACGGTAGGCACATCAACACACTGCCGGCAAAAAAGCTCATGGCCAGTTCGGCACTGTCGCTGGAGCTGCCACGGATAAACAGGTACAGCACCGGTGGCAGATTGAACAGTAAAGAGCCCAGGCCCGGCAGGACAAAACGTTGGCGTGCCTGTAAGGGAATACTGAACAGCCCATGCATCACCAGGCCCGGCGCACAGGCTGCCAGCCAACGCAAGTTAGCGGCGGCTTCGGCATGGGCCGCCACGTCCAGGCCGGGGCCGATCAGGCGCACCCACAGTGGCGCGCCCAGCGCCAGTACGGCAAACAGCGCCAGGCCCACTCCCAGCAGGCGTGGGGATAGGCTGGCCAGCCAGGCCTGCTGGCGGTGTGGGTCGCGTTGTTGATAGAGGGGCAGGGCAGCCGCCGCAAGCAAGCCGGCGGCCAGGGTCATGCGCAATGCTTCGGGCAAAAACACCGCCACCAGAAACCCGTCGCTGCGACTGCCCGCGCCCCAGGCCGCCACCAGCAGCCATTCGCGGGCGAAACCGGCGACCAGCCCTGCGAGGGTCGCGATGGTCAGCCAGAGCGTGCTGCCGAACATCAGTGAAACAGGGTGAACAGGCCTTTGCCACCCACCTTGTAGTTCAGATCATGGCAACGTTCGCCCATGATTTTGGCCCCGGAACCGCCAATGATTTTGTAGGGGGCTACTGCCTTGGCCACCACGGTATTGGCGCTGATCACTGAACCATAGCCCAGGTGCGTGCCGTAGCCGATCAATGCCCGGCTGCCGATCCATACGTAGTCGTCGATGTAGATCGGCCCGGAAATCGACCAGAACTCTGGTGCCTGCAAATCATGACTGCCGGCGATGATCAGCACGTGGGAGGCGATCGCCACGTGGTTACCGATCACCAGCCCGGCGCGGGCGTCCACCTGGCAATGCCAACCGATTACCGAATCGTCGCCGACCACCAGATTGTGCATGCCCAGCACCTCGGTGTTACGCCACAAGCTGGAGCCCTTGCCGATCTTCGCGCCACCCAGGCGCAGCCAGGCGATGCGTACATGGTGGCTGGGGATCTTGTTGATCAAGATGTTGTAGGCCATGTCCCAGACACTGCGCCACCGGTCTTTGACGGTCGCCCAGTTTTTGCCGTAACGCGGCAGTAGCTGGGCCGCAAGGTCCTGTTTCATCCGGTGGAACAGGCGGCGCGCCACCGGGTGCTCAATCGCGGTTTCCAGATCGATGGAGCTGATCCAGAAGCGCTTGTTGTCGCCTTCGCCTTCTTCAAATACCACGTCGTTGGCCAGGCACCAGTCCAGCGCCTCTTCCAGGTCCGGCAGGCTCACGCCCATTTCAGCGGCCAGCGTGGGGAGGCGGTCACGCAAGTCGGTGGAGTGGATCATCCGGTGCTTCATGGTTGGTTATCCTTTGGCGCAATAGCAGCAACAGGGGCGGTAATGGAGGGGCGCAGACGCACCTGTTGCAGGCTCATGCCCATCAACAGCCAGAACAGCGCGATCAGTACAAAGGTGAAGCTGAAATAATGGTCGAAAATCCCCGTCAGCAGTGCCGCCAACACACCACAGAGGCACCCCAGCCACAGCGCATTGTCGGCGGTGACTTTGCGCACCTGGCCCAGGGGGCGCACTTCGCGCCACCACAACAGGGTGACGGTGATAAACAGCAGCATCCCTGGAATGCCGACTTTGTAGATGAAGTTCAGCCACAGGTTGGAGATCCCCAACAGATTGGAGCCGGGCACGGGCGGGTCGATCTTGAAGCCGATCCCCAGGGGGTAGGTCGCCATGGCGGTGGGGAACCGGGCGTACTCGTCAAAGCGGATTTCGGTACTGGCGTTGGTGGTCGAGAAGATGGTCAGCAAGCGCTCCTGCAACGGCGGATAGAACATCACCAGCGCAACGGCGAACGCCGCCCCGATACCGATAATGCGTCCGCTGTTCGGCACGCGCTTGTAGGCCAGCCAGATCAATACCAGCGCCAGGGCCACGATGGCACCACGGGAAATACTCAGCAGCAGGCCGGCACACCCCAGCACCGCCACCGCCAGGCCCAGGGCCCGACGCCCGCCGCTGCGGGTCCAGCCATAGAACAGCGCCAGGGGAATAAACAGCACCAGCACGCCACCGGTCAGGTTGGGGTGCACCCAGGGCGAGGCCATGCGCGTGTAGTTGGCAGAGAAAATATCCTTCACCGCTTCCGGGTGGGCGTATTTGAGGTCGGTGAGAATATCGATCATCGACATCGCATTGCGCGTCTTCAGGAACATGAAGATCGACAGCAGCAGCATCGCCAGGTTACCCAGCAACAGGGCGACCACCACCTTGTCGCGGTCGGCGTCGGTGCGCAGCAACAGCGGCACGATAAACAACATCGACAGGTTCATCAGCCAGCGCACCCAGTTCACCGGCCCGTTGCCTTCGGCATGGATGATCAGCATGCCCCAGATAAACGGAATGGTGCTGAACAGCATCAGCCACATCAGCGCCCGCTCGGTCGGTCGCCACAGCATGAAACCGCGGGTCTTGCCGATGAACGATTGCCAGAACACCCCGACCCAGGTCAGCCCCAACACCGCCTCGCTGACGGTGGTACGGATGCCCAGTTGCAAGGTGGTGTAGGGAATACTGGTGGCCAGTACCGCGAAAATCAGCAAGCCCCACAGGGGAAAGCGGATCAGGGTCAAGGCCACGGCCACACCGGCTACCACCAGCATGACCTTGATCGGCGACAGGGCCAACAGCAACCCGCCGAACACCAGGCCCAGCAGCAGACTGACGAATTTTCCTGGCAGCATTAGCGGTCCAATTCCTTGAGCAAAGTGTCCAGGCGCGCGCGATAAGCCGGTTCGGCAAATTGCCGGGCCCAGGCGCGGTGTGTTTCGCCGTCTTGCGTGGCCTCGGCGCCGGCCAGTTGTTGCATGACCTTGTGCAGTTGCTCGGCGTCATGGGGGGCGAAGCGCGGGGCATCGGGCGGCGCGATTTCATCCAGGGCGCTGCCGCGTGCCACCGCTACTGGCGTGCCGACACTCAAGGCTTCCACCACCGGCAGGCCAAAGCCTTCGGCATAGGATGGCTGCCACAGGCACGCGGCATGACGGTAGAGCGCTTGCAGTTGCCCGTCCGATAAACCGCTGCACCAATGCAGGCCCGGCAGCTCACCGAGTGCCGCCGGTACATCGCTGGCGTGGCCCACCAGAACCAAGTCCGGCACATCAGGGTTCAGCGCACGGCAGGCCTGCCATTGGCGCAGAAAGAACTCCATGTTCTTGCGCGGCTCCCGCGTGCCCACCACCAGCCAGTAACGCGCCGGCAGGTTGGCGGGCAGCGGTTCTGGCGCTGCATTCAATTCGGGCACCAAGTTGTTCAGCACGCGGAACTTGGCCCGTGCCCAGGGGAACAGGCGCGCGGCTTCATTGCAGGAAAACTGCGACGGGCACCACACCCGATCAGCCTGCCACACCGACCAGGCAATCGAGGCCCCGTCGATCAGGCGGTAGGCCAGGGCCTTGAGTTTGGAGCGATGGAAGTTGCGGTGGGTCAACTGAAACAGGTCATGCAGCACCAGTACATAGCGGGTGCCGGCGGGTTTACGGCACAACGGCAAGCCCATATTGGCGGTGGCGATGTACAGGTCGATCTGCTGCTCGTGCAGCGCCCTGGGCAAGAACCCGCGCTCGAACCGCAGGCGCACTTGTGGGCGTTGCAGGCCGTCCAGCGGGCTGGCCCAGGCCGGGCAAACGGCAGTCTGGCGCTGCGGATGCTCCAGGGGCGCTTCGCTGAACAGCACCACCTCGGTGTTGCCCCGCGCGCGCAGGGCGTCTTCCAGGGCCACGACCTGGCGGGCGATGCCCGAAGACGGCGCAACCGTGGCGGGGCGATAGTCCAGGGCTACACGCATGGCTGAGACTCCTTGGCGGTGAGCAAGCTGCGGTAGAGGTGCTCCAGTTCATTAGCCGCCACCGCCCAGTCGTGGTATTGCCGCGCGTAGTCGCGTGCCGCATCGGCCAGTCGCCCGGCCAGCGCCGGTTCATCCAGCAGGCGCACAACGGCGTCGGCCAGGGCCTCAGCGTTTTCGCCGGCCAAGTAATGTACCTGTGGCTGTACCGCCAACCCGGACACGCCCTGGGCCGTGCTCAGCAGCGGCAAGCCGGCGGCCATCGCCTCCAACACCTTGAGCTTGGAGCCGCCGCCATGGCGCAACGGGGCGACAAAACCGGCGCAGCGGCGTTGCAAGGCACACAGGTCGGGAACAAACCCCAGCCACTCGATACGTTCATCGGGCCAGCGCTCGCGCCAGTGTTCGGGTAAGCCATAGCCGACCACTGCCAGGCGTGCGCTCGGGCACTGCAACCAGAGCCTGGGGAAGATCTCGTCGAGCAGCCACTGCACGGCGTCCAGGTTCGGTGCGTACTCGTAATTGCCGACGAACAACAGGCGCTGGCTCTGCGCATCGGCGCTGACCTCGGCAAAGGCGCGGCTGTCGACCCCATTGACCACCACGCTTACCGGCGTCGACGACAACGGCCGCATGGCCTGAGCGTCCGCCTCGGTCACGGCGACCACATGAGCGGCGGCATCGAACGCCTTGCGTTCCCATTGCCGGCAGCGCCACTGGTCATACTGTACAAACGGTGTGGCCCACTTGGGGAAACGGTCGTAAGTGGCGCCGCCGAGGCTCGATTCCAGGTTGTGCTCGGTCAGCACAAACTCGCGCCGTTGCTGCTGCAAGGTGCGCAGAAACGGCTGCAGGCTGTAGCTGTGTTCTACCTGAATCACGTCCCAGCGCTCATTCAACAATTGCGCAAACTGGGCCTGCAACGGTGCCGACAGGCCGTTGACCGTGGTCAACAGCGGCCAGGGCGCGAACAGGCCGCCGAGCAGGGTCAGCGGATGTTTCAGCGGCCGGCGTGGAACGACGATCAGGCGTTCGAGTAACGGCTCCAAGGCCGCATGCGCCGCGTCATCGGCCGGCGTTTTCGATTGCGCCAGCAGCGTGATGCGATGCCCGCGCTCACTCAAGGTGCGCAGCAAATGGTACTGCCGCGTCTTGCCGCCGCTGGTGGTCGGCCACGGCAGGTAGGGCACAATCCAGAGGATTCTCATGTACAGCTCTCCATGCCCGGGGCTACCACACCAGTATCTGCAAACTTGGCTTCACCGCTGGGCGAATACCGTTGTCGTCGCTCAGGGTTTGCCGGGCGCCGGTCAGCGGGTCCAGCAGTTCTGCGTGTTTGATGCCGGGCAGGCTGATGCTGCTGCCTTTGGCGCTCCAATACATCAGCAGGTGTTTTCCGTCAGGGCGGGTCCAGGCCACGCTGTAGAAGCTGTCCGGTACATCCTGCAACTGCGGCGTGTTGCCGGGTTCAAGCGTGGGGCCGGTAATCTCCAGGAAGCGGGCGAGGGCGGTGTATACCGGCTTGGGTTCGCCATCAAGGTTCAACAGGCCGTAATGCTGGTCGCGTGGCGAGGCGCGTTGGTCGAGGTCGGACAGCGCGAACAGGAAAATCTTCTGGTAGTCCTGGGACGCCATCAACGCCAGGCGGCGCAAGGTGTAGTCGGCCTGCCCGTCGATACCGATCAGGTCCTGCATCTCCTTGGGGCCGGCGTAGCTGGACCAGCCCCACTCGGTGGCCCATACGTTCTTGATCCCGGCGCCGTGCAGCATTGAGTTGAGTTGATCACCGCGCAGCAGCACTTCGTTCTTGCCCGGCTCATCGGTTTCCGGGGTCATCGAATAAGGGTGATAGGCCGCGACCATGCCCAGGTTTTGCACACCCAGCGCGCCGAGTGCTTCGAACATCAGGGTTTTGCCACGCGGCGGCATTTGGCTGTAGTACGCCATGCCGCCCATGACCTGCAGTTTGCCGGGCGCGGCAAGGTTCAGGGCCTGGTGACTGGCCAATAACAATTGCCCGTACTCCTTGGCGTCGACTTTGGGGCGCCAGTTGTTCGGCAGGTTCTGCTCGTTCCACACCTGCCAGGCATCAATAGTGGGGTAGCGTTTGGCCAGAAGTGCCAGGCGCAGCGCGTACACTTCCGGATCCCGCGGTCGGTACTGATCCTGGAACTGCGCACCCTTGGGGGCGGTGGTGATAAAGGGCGCCGAGCCCACCAGGTAAAACACCGAGCGGATTTTTTCAGCGGTCAGGGTGCGGTCCAGTTCATCGAAGGTGTTGAGCTGATAACCGTCTTCTTTGGGCTCCAGGCGATCCCAGTGCAGGTCGACCCGCACCCATTGCAATCCAAGCTTTTTATACTGCTTGATCTGCTTGTGGTACTGCTCGGGTGTGAACCACAGAAAGTGTGCGTTTACGCCGAGAAAGTCCTTCCAGACGACGGTGCGCTCCGGGGCCAGGTTCACCGGCTGCGCATCGACTTTTTCACTCAACAGCAGGGCGCTACCGACGGCGATTGACAGCGCCAGCGGCAAGTAGCGCCACAGTGGGCGAACGGATGACAGGTTCATCGCAACGGCTCCTCACAAGCATCCCGAAATAATTCAGCAAACCGCTGGGCCGTGTTGGCCCACTGGCGTTGGTGGCCGATTTCTCCAGCCCGGGCGGCCCATTGCTGCGCCTGTTGCGGGTCGAGGATCAATCGGCTCAAGGCGTTGCTCAAGGACGCTGTATCGCCCTGCTGATAGGTGATGCCATTACCGCCAGCCACCTCTTCGGCAAAGGCGCGGGCGTTGGAGGTGATCACCCCGCGCCCGCATGCATTGGCCCACGACAGCGCGCCACTGGTGCCGCGCATTTGCCCTAGGAAACTGAGTTTTTTCGATTCGCGATAGGGCAGCACCATCACGTGGTGCGCCTGGATCGTAGAAGGGATCTGCGCCGATGGCAGGTCCAGTTGCCAGTCCACCACATCCTCAAGATGCAGGGCGCTGATCTGCTCGCGCAGGCCATCAAGGTAGTTGCCGGCGGGGTCAAAGGTCATTTCCGGCGCGGTGCCACCGGCCAGGGTCAGGCGTACCTGGCTTCGGCATTGCGGGTGGGCGGCCAGTGACTGGGCCAGGGCCTGGAGCAGGTCTTCAATGCCCTTGCCACGGTAGATAAAACCGAAATACAACAGGCGCAGTGGCGCCAATGGCGGCAACGCCTGGGGCACGATGGGCAGGTTGCCATGGGCAATCACCGCCACCTGTTGCGGGCGCAGGCCCATGCGCTGGCGCAGGCAGTCGCCGCCCAGGCGGGTGAGGGTGATCAGCCGGCGCATGCCTTTGGCCAGGCGCCGTTCCTCGTGCAAGGTCAACGGGTCGGCCAGCAGCGCTGCCGCATGGGGCAGCGGGTGGGGCAGGCGTTCAAGCAGGGTCAAGGGGAAAAACAGCTTGGCTCGGCGCCAGATCAGGCGCTCCGGGTCATGCACCGTGGCGGTCAACGGCAGGTGCGGTTGCGCCCGGCGCAGGTACTCCAGCGCCTGGAACTCACCGAAGCGCCCACCCCCCAGTTCGGCATGCACCAGGTCCACGCCGCGCCAGTCGAAGGCCTGCAGGCGCTTCAACTGTTCAGGCAATTCCAGGCAGCCGGCGAGCGGGGTCACCACCTCCAGCCCCTGTTCGATCAACGCATGGCGCAGATGCGCGGCGTAATCGGCGATCCCGGTCTGCTCCGGTGGCAGCGGCGCCAGCAGTGCGATACGCATCAGGCCGCCCCGCGCCAGCTGTTGAGTCGTGCCAGCACCTTGGCCGGCACTTCGAAGCGACGGCGGTTGAGGATCATGCCGTCGACTTTGCCGAACGCGGTGGTCAGCAACGACACGGCATTTTCGATCGTCGGTACGGTGCTGGTGCGGGCCTCGATCACCAGTACGATCTGGTCAGCGCGGCGCAGCGTCAGGAAGGCCTGCGGGTTGGAGGACAGCGCCGAGGCGTCCAGCAGCAACACCTCACCCGGCGTTGGCGCGCTCGCCCCATCGACCGAGACGCGGTGACCACGTTCCTCCAGCAGACGCTTGAGTTGCGAGGCGATAAAGGTCACACCCTCGCCATGGCGCGCCGAGGTTAGGCCCAGGGCAAAACCTTCGGCGGCAATGCGATCCAGGGGCAGCAGGCTGTACAAGCGGTAGAGGCTGGCGGTGACGGCTGCCGGCGTTGCGTCTTGCACATCGGGAATGCTGCTCCACAGCGGCACATGGAACATCTCCTGCAAGCGCGTGCCATCGTGGATGCGCTGGTCCAGCAGGTACAGCACATAGATGGTCAGCAAGCCCACGGCCACGCCGGCGGGAATGGCGAACAACAGCATCAGCAGGCTCTTGGGAAACACGCGGGCCGGGTTAAGGGTGGCGTGTTCGATCAGGGCAATGTTACTGATCTGGCTATTGTCCAGTTCGTGGTCGATTCGCGCCTGTTCAAGATTGTCCGAGTACAACGCATAGCTCTTTTCGGCCGTGCGCAGTTGTTGGCTCAGGGTGTTGAGTTGCGGTTCATCGGTCATCGCCTGGTCACGCTGGGCGCGCAGTTCGGCAAGGGTCTTGTCGTAGTTCTCGATTTCCCCGGCCAGTTTGCGCTCTTGCAACTGGGCGTCGATCATTTGCTGTTTAACGTTGATCACCAGGCTGTTGGGCGCGGTGTTCTGCGAGCGTTCCAGGCGTGTAGCTTCCTGGGCGCTGAGGGCTTCCATGTCGCGGATGTTCTGCTCGATCTGATTGACCTGCGGCGTGCCCGGCAGGTAAGTGCGCAGCAGCCGAGCCCGCTCCACTTGCAGCGCATTGAGCTGGCGCTTGAGGTCGAGCTGGGTGGGGTTGAGGCTGGTTTCGCGCATCGTGACCACGTCTGCCGGCTGGCTCTTGATCTGCTGGCTGGCGTTGGCCAGGAGGCTGCGAATCCCCGATATCTGGTTCTGTGCGCTGACCTTGGCATCGGTGACGCGGTCGATCTGGTTGGTCAGGTTCTTCAGGCGTGCATCGACACTGATCGAGTCGATCTGCTTCAAGCGGCCTTGCAACTGATCTTTCAGACTCTGGATGTTCTCTGCCACCTTGGCGCGTTCGGTTTCATAGAAGGTGTGCAGGCTCTTGCGCCCGAGAATTCGTGCACGCTCTTCAAGGTAGGCATTGACCCATTCCTCGACGATTTTTTGCGCCACCGCCGGATCGTCCCAGGTGAAGGAAATCTCGATCACCGAAGAACCCGGCTCGTGACCGGCGGTGAAGTTCTTCTCCAGTGAGGTCGCCAGGCGTTCCAGCGGGCTTTGTTTCTCGGCAAGGCCGACGAACTGCAGCACACTACGAATGCCATTGATGACTTCGCCCACGCCCTTTTTGATGTAGAACTTGGTGACCTTCCAGAAGCCTTGCGGCGGTTCGGCGGTCATCGCCATATAGCGCTCGGCGACGATATGCACGATGGGCCGGCCGGTGAGCATTTTTTCTTCGTCGACAATCGGGTCGTGCTGGGTGCTCGGGGCAATCAGCGTCTGACGGTTGGCGGCTTCGATCGGCAACGTGGTGTTGTCCCGGCCCGGCTTGACCAGCAAGCGCGCGTCCGACTCGTAGCGAGCCGGCAACAGGAAGGCACCCAGCACGGCAACGACGATCGTGGTGATCACGGCCAGTTTGAATTCGCGGCGGTAGATGAAAAACAGCCGCAGCAGGTCGCGAAGAGAGCGGATTTCGATCACAGGATCACTCCATTGCATATGGGGGTTACGAAAGGCGGGAACGCTTGGTTCGAGTGATACGAAGCCCGCTTCATAATCCTTGGCCTGCGTTGATGGTTGGGTTGTTGTAGATGGTGTTGCCGCTGTTTTTCACGTCGCTCTTGTTCAGGTCGTAATTCAAGCCAATGCCAATCCCTTTGTTGATCGGAAACAGCTTGGTGAAGTACATGTCCACGGCCTCCACCGTCGCGCCGATGCCCGACTGCGGCACAAAGATCAAATCGCCGCGCTGCAACGCCACCCGCGGGTGATTGGGGTTGGTCAGCATGCTTTCCAGGCTGATGAAGTACGTCCTGTACTTGCCGTCGGGCCCGGTACGCAGCAAGGCCACGTTGGAGGCATCCGCCGAGGGCAATACACCACCGGAGCTGAGCAGCGCCTGCTCGACGCTGACGTTGCCGGCCAGGTCGAAAAACGCCGGGTTGGACACCGCGCCGCCGATAAACACCTTGTTGCTCGGTGCGCTGGCGATGTTCACCGTCACCGCAGGTTCGCGGTAGATGCGCTTGTACTTCTCGGTGATCTCCTTGCCCAGGTCTTCGGGCGTGCGCAAGGCCGCCTTGACCCGGCCAATGTTGGGTACCGAGATCACGCCGTCGGGGCGCACCACGAATATCGTCATGTCATCGGCCGCCGCCGGCTCCTGGGCATCACGCACGATACGCAGCGAGTCGCCGCTCTGGATCAGCACCTGCGGCGGTGGCAGGTCGGCCAGGGTCAGCGCCGCTTGATGGCCGGCCTTGAGCGTAGTGTTGTCAGGAAGCGGCACCCGCGCGGGGGTCGAACAACCGGCCAGCCAGATTGAGGTGCTCAAAAGGCCGAGCAGGGTAAGACGGAAACGTCGGTTGATAGTCTTCATGACGGCTCAAGTCCAGTAGGTGGAAAACATGCCCAGGCGCCGTTTAAGCGCGTTGGGCAGGTGGCGTTCAAGGTGGCCGAGGCGATAGCCCAGCAATTTAAAGGCACTGCGCACCACCACTTCGGGGGCGCGATACAGCGCGTTGGCCTCGCGCAATGCGTGCAGTTCGGCCAGCACATAACGTTTGCCTTCGCCGCCGGCGTCGCCAAACGCCTGGCGAATCCACGGTTCGCGGCCGTAGAACACACCGATATCGAAGTAGCGGCGAAACTCTTCCAGCAAGCGGTAATCGTGGGAGTGATACACCTGCGCGCTCGCGGCATAGCGCACCTGGTAACCGGCCAGCAGCATGCGCGCGGCCACATAGGCGTCTTCACTGCCAATCACATCCTGGGGGAAACCGCCCACCGCGCTCAGGGCGCTGCGCCGGTACACCGAAAACGAGTCAGAGCTGAAGCAGGTCTTGATGCCCAGTTGCGCTGCATCGTCCAGGCGCTTGGTGCGGCTGGCCGCCGGGTAATTGAAGTGCCGCGACTGCGCGCCGAGCACGCCGGCGCCGGGGTGCGGCAGCTGCCGTCCATAGGCCACGCCATTGAGCGGCTCCAGTTGCAGCTCGCTGATCAGGTTGGCGAAGGTCTCGGCGGTGGCGGGAATCGCGTCCTGGGTCATCACGATCAAGGCGTCGCCGCCCACCTGTTCACTGGCCCAGCGCCGGGTGCCGCCGTGGTTGAAGTCGCGGGCATCAATCACCTCCACACGTGCGCCAAACTCGCGAAAGCGCGCCACGGTGTCATCGCTCGATGCGCTGTCGACCACCAGCATCTCGTCCGGTTGCAACGTCTGCATGCGCAGCGCTGGCAACAGGCGGTCCAGGTGACTGGCCGCGTTGCGGGTGGGGATGATCAATGACGTACGCATCAGGGCTTCACTTCAACTGGCGCGCGGCCGTAGATGTCGTCATAACGCACGATGTCGTCTTCACCCAGGTACTCACCGCTCTGTACCTCGATCATCACCAGGTCGATGATGCCGGGGTTGGTCAGGCGGTGCTTGTGCCCGGCGGGAATGTAGGTGGACTCGTTCATGTTGAGCAGGATCTCGCGTTCGCCATTGGTGATCATCGCTGCGCCGCTGACCACTACCCAATGCTCGCTGCGGTGATGGTGCATTTGCAGAGACAGCGAGCCTTTGGGCTTGACCACGATGCGCTTGATTTTGAACCGCGTGCTTTCCTCCAGCACCGTGTAGGTGCCCCAAGGCCGGGTGACAGTGCGGTGCAGGCTGAACGCCGGGTGATTCTGGCGCTTGAGTTCGGCAACGATATGCCGCACGTCCTGGCTGCGATGGGCGTCGGCGATCAGCAGGGCGTCCGGGGTGTCGACGATGATCAGGTCGCGCACGCCCACCGCACCGAGTACCCGCTTGGGCGAATCGATGTAGCAGTTATGTACGTCGTGCAGGATCGCCTCGCCATTGATCTGGTTGCCATTGTCATCACTGGGCGTGAGTTGGCGCAGGGCTTCCCAGGAGCCGATATCGCTCCAGCCAATGTCGCAGGGCACGACCGCGACCTGGGCGGATTTTTCCATCAGCGCCACATCAATGGAGATATCCGGCGCGGTGCCGAAACCTTCAGGGCTCAGTTCGCGCTGGCGACTGCTGCTGTTTTGCAGGCTCTGGCTGTGCTCCAGTGCCGCCTTGGCCGCCTCCAGAACCGCCGGGGCGTGGCTGGCCAATTCTTCCAGCAGGGTGGCTGCCTTGAAGCAGAACATGCCGGCATTCCACAGGTGCTTGCCGCCGTCCAGGTAGCCTTGGGCGGTGGCTTGGTCGGGCTTTTCGACAAAGCGCTGCACCCGAAACCCAGCGCCCAGTGCCGGCCCTTGTTCGATATAGCCAAAGCCGGTTTCTGCTCGGTCAGGCTGGATGCCAAAGGTCACCAGGTAACCGGCCTCGGCCAATGCGCGGGCTTTTTCCACCGCCTGGGCAAAGGCGTCTTCATCGAGGACCAGATGATCGGCCGGCATCACCAGCAACTGCGCGTCTGCGCCGAAATGCTCCTGCACATGCAACGCAGCCACGGCGATGGCGGCGGCGGTGTTGCGGCCAAACGGCTCCAGCAGCAGGTCGAGGCCCAGGCGCTGGGTGTTCACCGCGCGGTAGTCGTCCAGGGTGCGAAACAGCAGGTCGCGGTTGGTCACGGTCAGGATGCTGTCGACGCCCGGCAAGTGACTGGCCCGCAGGAAGGTCTTCTGCAACAGGCTCTGGTCGTCGCGCATGCGCATGAACGGCTTGGGCATGTTCTGCCGCGAAACCGGCCACAGCCGCGTACCCGAACCACCGGAGATGATGCACGGGATCAATCCGTTAAGTGGGTTCATCAATAGACTTCCTTGGTGGAAAGAACGGCCGGGACCGTCATGAAAACGATGTAGAGGTCCAGCCACACGGACCATTTGGCGATGTATTCCAGGTCGTATTCGACCCGTTTCTGAATCTTGAACAGCGTGTCGGTCTCGCCGCGGTAACCATTGATCTGCGCCCAGCCGGTGATGCCAGGCTTGACCCGATGGCGCGAGCTGTATTCGCTGACCGCTTGCTCGAAAGGAATCCCGGCCGCCTTGGTGGCCGTGGCGTGGGGGCGCGGGCCGACCATCGACATATTGCCCAGCAGTACGTTGAACAGCTGGGGCAGCTCATCGATGCTGGTCTTGCGGATGATCCTGCCGACCCGGGTAATGCGCGGGTCCTGGCGCGTGGTCTGGTTTTCGGCGTTGAGGTCGGTCTGTTCGACGTACATTGAGCGGAACTTGAATACCCGGATCAGGTTGTCGTTGTAGCCAAAGCGCTTCTGGCGAAACAGCACCGGGCCCTTGGAATCGAGTTTGATCGCGATGGCGGTCACCAGCATCACCGGCGACAGCAGCAGCAGGCCGATGCTGGCCAGCAGCAGGTCTTCACAACGTTTGATAAAGGGCGACCAGCCCCGCAGTGGCAACTGCGAGGTGTTGAACATCAGGATGCCGCCCACATCGGTGATGCGGTTATGGCCGTAGCGCAGGGCGGCCATATCCGGCACCAGCATGACGTTCACCGACATCTGCCGCAGGCGCTTGACCAACCCATTGATGCGCTGCTCGGCAGCCCAGGGCAGGGTGATCATCACCTGGTTGACCTGTTCGGAGCGGATCAGCTTTTCCAGGTCGCGGGTATTGCCCAGCAACGGCAGGCGGCTCAATTCCTTGGGAATGCGCTCGGTACGGTCGTCGATAAAACCGATCAGGCCGGAGCGGATGTCACTGTTGCGCGACAGGTGTTCAGCCACATGCACGGCCGTGTCGGTAAAGCCCAGGATCACGGTGCGCTGGAGGAATTTGCCGTTATCCATCAGATGGCGGTACAGGCGCAGCATCAATATCCGCTCCACGCCAAACAGCACCAGGCTCATGGAAAACCAGGCCGCCAGGTTGCGTGGGCTCAACTGTGGGAAGAGCAGCAGGATCTGGTACATGAACAGCAGGATGCAAAACGCCGAGACCCAGGCCACCAGCATCACGCGAAAACGCAGGCGGTTGCTGAACAGATCCTCGGAGTACACCCCCAGAGCCTGGAACAGAATGATGGTCAGGAGCGCAAAAAACACCAGCAGGCCCAGGTAGTGGTTGCGCATGTGCTCGGCGACGGGGTCCGGGTAGAACAACAGAATAATGGCCGGCACCACAGCCGTAAGGCCGTGGATCAGTTTCACGAAAACGACAAAAAACTCAACGAAACCGGGACGAGTCAGAAACAGGCTATCGACCGACGATTTACCGCGCATAAATCAGATCCTCAATACACCACCAGAACGTTCCTATTCGTTTGCTCATCCATAAGGCAGCTTTGCTTTACAAGTGGTGCAAATCGAACAACTGCTGTTGCTGGGTAATACGTAATGCCTGTTCAGACGCAGGAATTTACGGAGTGATGGCTAAATAGTGGCTCTCTTGAGGGTCCGTGTCAATGTTTTGGCTTTTTGGCCTTTGCCGTCAATGGCTCTCGTAAGGCCTCCATGATATGACGATTAATTGACATAAGAGGGGGCGCTTTCAGAAAAATCGAGAATTGATGCTGGCTTTTTGGAGTGTAGGAACAAACGTAGGGATTTGCCTGGCAGCGAAAAAAAGCTTTCTGACGATGGCAGGAAGGGGAAGTTGTAGGAGCGAGCATGCTCGCTCCTACAGGAGGGGCAGTGCCTAGAAGTTGCCTTTGAGGCTCAGGGTCAGGTTGCGCGGCTCTCCATAGAGATTACCCCAGCCTGAGGTGCCCACGGTCTGGTAGTAATTTTTATCGAACAGGTTGTTGCCATTGAGCGCCACGGTCCAGGTGTCATCCACCTGATACGCCAGGCGTGCATTCCACAACGCATACCCGGCCTGTTCCAGTTTGATGGTTTGCAGCCGGTAGTTGCTGCTTTGGGCGTTGACCCCTGCGCCGACTGTCCATTTCGACAGCGCACCGTCCAACTGGTAGTCGCCCCACAAGCGCAGCATATGCCGTGGCACGTAAGTGTTGGACACCGCGCCTTCGGCTGCGCTGTCGATGTTCTTCAGGTTCTTGGTTTGCGTGTAGGTATAGCCGCCAAACACTTGCAGGCGCTCGATCAATTCGCCGCTCAGCTCGGCCTCGACCCCTTGGGCGCGAACTTTGCCCGTGTCGGTGTAGCAGTAGCCGTCGGAGGAGCTGCCGCAGCGGGTCTCGAAATCGGTTTGGGCGGCGTTTTTTTCGACGGCGCGAAACAGCGCCAGGGAGCTGTTCAGGCGCCCGTCAAACCATTCGCCCTTGATGCCCAACTCATAGTTCTCACCCATTTTCGGCTTGAGGGCCGAACCGCTGACCGTAGCGTAGGAGCTTTGTGGCTGGAAGATATCGGCGTAGCTGGTGTACACCGAAAGGTTGTCATTGAGGTCGTAGATCAGCGCGGCGAACGGCGTGACCACCCCGGTTTCCTTGGTGCGTGCATCCTGGTCTGTCCACTCGCCCCAGGCCAGGTTCAGGGACTCACGGCGGTTTTCATACCAACTGACGCGACTGCCCAAAACCAGCATCAAAGGTTCGGCCAGACGCAGGCGCAAGGTGGCGTAGGCACCGTATTGAGTGGCGGTTTCCTTGACCGTGCCGCCACGGTACATGTTGGGCCAGAAGGTGTCGTCGGCAGGTTCCGGGAAGTGGTGGTTGGGGTTGAAGACGCTTTGGCGCTGGGGCAGGTTGCGGATCGCATAGACATCGTCCTGGGTGCCACGGCTGCCATTGGCGCCGAGGATCAACTCATGTTGCAGGCCAACGGCTTCGAATTGACCATCGATGTAGGCGTCCAGGCCGTAGTCTTTGTGATCGTAGTCCAGCAAGGCTGCATAGCTGGTGAGCGTGGGGGCCGGGTTACCATAGTCCACGGTGCTTTCGCTGGCGGCGTATTTGATGTCTTGCAGGTTGCGGCTATGCACGGCGCTGACTTTGAGCTTCCAGTCGTCGTTGAAGTGATGGGTCAGATCGGCGAACAGCGTGGTGCGCTGGCTTTGCCAATCGTTCCAGGCCTGGCCCAGGCAGGTGGAGCGGCTCAGGCCGAGGCTTTTGCCGTCGCGATAACGCGGCAGGCCGCTCCAGCACGGCGTGGAGTCGACATCCTCATAGCTGGCCCCGAAGCCCAGGGTGGTATCAGGGCTGACATCCATGTCCAGGGCCGCGTAAAACGCCTGGTCCTGACGCTTGGCAAGGTCCATGTACGAGCCACGATTCTGTTGGCTAACCGCCGCGCGGCCACGCACCGTGCCGCTGTCGTTCAATGGGCCGCCGGTGTCGAATTCGGTGTGATAGTTATCCCAGGTGCCCGCCGAGAGGCCAAGGCTGGTGGTGGGCTTGTCCTGGGGCCGTTTGCGTACGAAGTTCACCGCACCACTGGCGGTGCCGGCGCCCTTGAGCATGCCAGCAGCGCCCTTGAGGACTTCCACCCGATCATAGATCGCCATGTTCGCGCTGAAACTGTCGGCCTGTACGTAGTCCTTGCCGATATCCAGTGGCACGCCGTCGAATTGGTATTGGCCGAGCATCTTGAAGCCCCGGGAGTAAAAATACTTGCCGCCCATGGGTGATTCGTAGCTGGTGATGCCTGGGGTGCGCTCCAGCAATTGGTCGATGGTGGTGATGTTCTGGTCATCCATCAGCTTGCGGGTCATCACACTCACCGATTGCGGCGTGCGTCGCAGGCTGTGTTCGCCCTTGCCGATGGTCACGGCTCCGGTGGTGTAGGAGCCGGTGCCTTCGGTGGTGGCGCCCAAACGATCACCGGTGATGGTGGTGGCGCCCAGGTTCAGCGTCGAGCCGGCTTGCTGCTGGGGTAGCAGTAACCAAGCGTTCTGGCCCTGGCTTTGCGCCTGCAAACCCTGGCCCTGAAGTAACCGGTTCAGGGCCTGTTGTGGGGCCAGGGTGCCGCTCAGCCCCGGGCTGCTTTTGCCTGCCACGCTGCCAGCGTCATACGACAGGCTGATACCGGCCTGCCGCGCAAACTGATCAAGGGCGCCCGCCAGCGGCCCAGGCGCAATATTCCAGGCGCGGGCCTGGCGCTCGCTGCCGGGCTCCTGGGCACTTGCGGTATACGGCAAGGCGCTGGCCGCCACGCACGCGCCAAGGAGGGTGGCATTGAGGGCGTGTCTGAGGGGTGAACGTTTGGAGGGGAACGCTTGCATGACCGCGGGATGCTCCTGAAGGAAGTGGACAACACGGGCCTGTTGATCGGCCTCTCCTTACAGGTCGAATGGCAATGAGAATTCACCTCATTTATTTTGCAAGGTCACACGCGAGCGGAGACGGTCACCCAGTAACGGCTACGGTAGGTCACATCGATTGCCAGCGATTGCGCCACCAACTTGAGCACCTGGTCGGTGTCGTCCAGTTGGTAAGTACCCGACACCCGCAGCCCCGCCACGGCTTCGCTGCAACGCAGCAACCCATTGCGATAGCGGCCCAGCTCGGCCAGGAAGTCCTCCAGACGCATGTTGTGGGCGCTGATCACCCCGTCACTCCAGGCCCAAGGGTCCAGGCCGTTGTTGGGGGACGGGCGGATACCGCTACGGTTGAACACTACCTGTTCGCCAGGCTTGATCACTTGGCGTGCCGTGCCGTCATGGCGGTCGGCAAACACCGCCACCGCACCCTGCTGCACGGCCAGCAGGGTGCCTTGGGGTTCTTCGCGCACCAGCAAGCGTGTGCCCAGGGCGCGTAGGTAACCGTCGCGGGTATGCACCCATAGCGGACGGCGGTCGACGCCGGTATTGATCAATATTTCACCCTGGCGCAGGTTCACCAGCCGTTGTTCGGCGCTGGAGGTAATGTCGACGGCGCTGGCGCTGTTGAGCTGGACTTTGCTGCCATCCTCCAATGCTACCCAGCGCCGCTCGCCAGTGGCGGTGCGGTAGTCCGCCATCAAGGCGGGCAGGGGCGTGTAGTCGCGGCCCAGCCAGGCTAAACCTGCGGCGCCGGCAAACAGCCCGAGCATTTTCAGGCCTTCACGACGGCTGATGTGCCGGCGTGCGCCGTCGAGTGCATGGCGACTGACATGCGCTGGCAAGTGGTTGAAATCGTCATTCAGGGTGGCGACCCGTTGCCAGGCCTGCTGATGCGCCTCGCTGGTCTGCAGCCACTGCTCAAAGGCCGCGGTGCTGGCGTCGTCGGCGGTGTTGTAGCGCAGCTTGATCATCCACTGGATGGCCTGGTCGACCAGGCGCGAGTCAGGAGTCGGCATAGCGCAACCGGTAACAGGCGTGCAGCGCCTTGGACAGGTCGCGCTCCACTGTGGCCTTGGACACGCCCAGGCGCAGGGCGATCTGTGGACAGGTCAGGCCGTCCAATTGGGCCAACAGAAACGCCTCGCGCACCCGTGGCTTGAGCTGGTCGAGCAAACGGTCGATGCGCTCCAGGCTGTCGAGGATCAGCAGCCGTGTTTCCTCGCTCGGCACCTCCATTTGCGCAAAGTGCGCCAGGCTTTCCAGGTAGGCGCGTTCCAGTTCGCGGCGCCGGTATTGGTCGATCATCAAGCTGCGCGCGATGCTGCTCAGGTACGCGCGCGGCTGCTGCAAGGTCTGTTGCTGACGCGCGTTGAGCAGGCGCACGAAGGTGTCCTGCGCGAGGTCGGCGGCGCGCTCATGGCAACCCGTGCGCCGGCTCAACCAGCCCCGCAGCCAGGAATGGTGGGCTTGGTAAAGCTGGCCGATGGCAGCAAGGTCCAGTGGGTGATTGCTCGACATGGTCATCCTGGCGCAGCAGGCTTAATTGATAATGTTTCGCATTCTAGACGTTGGTTGTGGCATTCAGCAATCACTCGGTTCGCTGCGTGAGCAATGTATCCAGCACAATTTTTTGTAGCGCCTGCCAGCGCCGATTAATCTGGATTTTTTCCCAGCGGACGGTTCGACCATGATCAGCCTCGTCACACTTGGTGTTTTTTCCGGCGCTGTGTTGCTGTTGTTGCTGTCACCGGGGCCGAACATGGCATTTGTCATCAGTCAGGGCGTCACCCATGGCTGGCGCGGCGGCGTTGCTTCGGCCCTGGGCATTGGCGTGGCCGACCTGTTGCTGACAGCGTTGACCGCCATGGGGGTGACGGCGTTGGTCGCCAGTTGGCCGCCAGCGTTCGACCTGATCCGTTATGCGGGCGTGATTTACCTGCTGTGGCTGGCCTTCAAAACCTTGCAAAAACGCCCCGGCCTGGACACCGCTCACGTCGGCCGCGTGGCGTTGGGCCGAGTGTTTCTGCAGGCCATGCTCAACAGTTTGCTCAACCCCAAGGCGTTGTTGTTTTTCATGGTGTTCCTGCCACAGTTTGTGCGGCCCGAGGCGGGGCCCATCGCCTTGCAACTGATGGTGCTGGGCGGCGTGCTGACGTTGATCGCGAGCGTGTTTCACATGCTATTGGGCCTGTTTGGCGGGGCGCTCAGCCGCTTCTTCGCCAAGCGCACCAAAAGCGCCTGGCTGCAGAAGTGGGGCTTGGCAGCGGTGCTGACGGCGTTGGCCGTGCGCTTGGCGGTGATGTCGCGTCCTGCCTGAATGACAGGCGGGAAGCCAAGCAAGTTTCTTTGTGGCGGGGGAGCTTGCTTCCGCAACGGCCCGACAGCCAATGCTCATCTACCAGACACCCCGCAATCCAACTGTGGGAGCTGGCTTGCCTGCGATGACGGCATGCCAGCCGACGCCTATCTACTTGGCACCCCGCAATCAAACTGTGGGAGCGGGCTTGCTCGCGAAGGCGGCCTAACAGGCGACGCAGTTATACCGAGAGCATATCCATTCCTGCGGTAACGGCTACTTAGGGTTCCGCCCTGACGGCGGCTCACTTTCGAAAAGCGCGAAAGTAAGCAAAGCGCTCTTGCCCCACCACTCGGCACCTCGCTTAGGCTCGGTGTGCCCGTAATCCGCCAGTGATTTGGGGGGCCGCCGCCACGCGCCATCCATGGCGCGGGGCGGCTAAACCGGCATCCCTGCCGGTTTACCCCCCAAATCCCTGTCGAATTCCGGCCAGCGTGGTTTAACGGGGCGCCTAAGATCAAAAGCAGATCAAGATCAAGATCAAGAGCGGCTCGCTTCGCATCGTGGTTACAGTCGGCTACAACCGGACAGGCCGTTTAGCACCGAAAGAATCGCAAGAAGTTTCGTACAGCAGCCTAGGACTCACCTTGCGTCCAGGCGCTGAAGCCGGTTTTTTCCCACAACCCTTTAAGGTTGCTGCTAAGAATGGTCATCACTAGTCTTGCCCAGTCGCTGCCAATTCAGCGACCGGACGTGAGAAATCCGAACTACTCCATTGGCGCAAAAGCGCTCACCGTATACAGTGCACGCGCTTTTCGGCTCGCTGTTATGGCGGCTGTGCGCGGGCACGCTTCGGCGTGGCCAAGCTCCTGGGGTCTTGGTTTTCTCACTCCGCGTACAGCTGCCACCTTCAGTTCGTGAGAAAAACTCGGTGGTAGTCCATTACTCTCAGGAACTACATCATGATCAAAGACAGCCCCAATCCTCCTTCAGATTCAAACCTGCTCTTCACCCTCCATCCCAACCTCGACACCGAAACCCTGCTGGTCAATGCCTCTCAGGATCTGGACTCCATCAATGCCATTGCGGCGCACCTGGCCTTTGAGGTTGAAGGTTCGCAGCGCAGTGTAGTGCTGGGGATTTGCCGAATGGTGGAGGGCGTTCAGTTGCTGGTTGATCGGGTAGTAGAGGGAGGCGGCGAGACGCGAGCGCAGTAACGGCGATGCCCGTCAGTTAAGAAGCAGCGCTGTACTGTGGCGAGGGAGCTTGTCGAGGCGTCGAACCGTCCCGCCGGACTGCGTAGCAGTCCCATTCTTCTCGAACCAAGAACGGGGCCGCTTCGCGCCCCAGCGGGAGCAAGCTCCCTCGCCACGAATAAACATTCACCCCAGCCGCGCAGCTGCCCGCGCAACAATCTCCCCGCGCACTCTGCGTGACTCCACCGTGCGCTTGTTGGCTTCCTCCAGCACATGCCGGGGCGCCGTCTCCGGGCGGCCTGAGTCAAACGGTGGGGCCGGCGCGTATTCGATCTGCAGTTGTACCAGTTGCGCCGCCGCTTCGCTGTACAACTCCGCGGCCAGAGTCAGGGCAAAGTCGATGCCGGCGGTGATCCCGCCGCCGGTAAACAGGTTGCCGTCACGCACCACACGTTCCTGTACGGGAATAGCACCGAGCGGGGCGAGCAGGTGGTGGTAGGCCCAATGGGTGGTGGCCTTGCGACCGCGCAGTAACCCTGCCGCGCCCAATACCAATGAACCGGTGCACACCGAGGTCATGTAGCGCACTGTCTGTGCCTGGGCCTTGAGAAAATCCAGGGTTTGCGGGTCTTCCATCAAAGGGCCCACACCGGCGCCGCCGGGTACGCAGAGCACATCCAGGTTCGGGCAGTCGGCATAAGTGATGGTCGGCGTGAACACCAAGCCCGTGCTGGAGGTGATCGGCGCGAGGTCTTTCCACACCAGGTGCAGTTTCACGTCTGGCAGCGAACCGAGGACATCATAGGGGCCGGTAAGGTCCAGTTGCTGGATGCCGGGGAACAATAGAAAACCGATCTGCAAGGTCATGGTTCAAGCTCCGAAAAGGAATGGACGTCCTCACTGTAGAAGCCTAGGCTTTGGCGAATACGCCATTGAGCCCACTAATCTCGCCAATCATGCCAAAAATTATTCATGTACTCGCGTTTGAGAATGCCCAGGTGCTCGATGTCACCGGGCCTCTACAAGTGTTCGCATCGGCTAACGATCTCGCGCGCCAACGTGGTTTGCCATTGCCCTACGCGGTCAACGTCATTGCTACTCAGGCTGGGCCGGTAATGACGTCGGCCGGCCTGGCGCTGCTGGCCGAGCTGCTGCCCGCCATTGACCAGCCCTGCGACACGCTGGTGATCGCCGGTGGCTGGGGTGTGTACGGTGTTGCCGAGGACCCGACGCTGGTGCAATGGGTGCGTGATAAATCCCTGCACACCCGGCGCATGGCCTCGGTCTGCACCGGGGCTTTTCTGCTGGCCGCCAGTGGTCTGCTTGATGGTTGCCGCGTGGCCACGCACTGGACGCGCTGTGAAGAACTGGCGCGCAAGTTCCCTGCACTCACGGTGGAGGCCAATCCGATTTTCATCCAGCAGGGCGCGGTGTGGACGTCTGCTGGCGTGACCGCCGGGATCGACCTGTGCCTGGCCCTGGTAGAGGATGACCTGGGGCGTGCGATTGCCCTGGAGGTGGCGCGCCACTTGGTGGTGTTCCTCAAGCGCCCTGGCGGTCAGTCGCAATTCAGCGTGACGTTATCTCTGCAAAAAAGCGACAGCCGTTTTGCCGAGCTGCATGCCTGGATCGCCGATAACCTGACGCTGGATTTGAGCATCGCCACCCTGGCAGCCCAGGCTGGCATGAGCGAGCGCAGCTTTGTACGCCATTACCGCACCGAGACTGGCCAAACACCGGCGCGGGCCGTGGAACTGATTCGCGTCGAAAACGCACGCCGGCAACTGGCAGACAGCACGACCTCCATCAAACGTATCGCCATGCAATGCGGTTTTGGCTGTGAAGAGACTTTGCGCCGCAGCTTTCTGCGGGCCTTGTCAGTGACGCCCCAGGCTTATCGAGAGCGTTTTTCACCGCTCCAGTAGTTCCAGCAGTGCTTCAAGCGTGACCTGCGGCGCTTCCTGGAAAACATTATGACCCACGCCGGGCAACACCTGCCGGCGATAAAAGCCGCTGAAGTGCTCCACATCGTCATCCACAAGCGGCGGCGGGCCCACACCGTCATCGGCCCCACACAACGAAATGCTCGGTACCGATATCGCCGGTTGGGGCACCAGCGCCTGCTCGATGTATTCCAGCGCGGGATCACCCGGCGCATACATAAAGCGATGGCGATAGGAATGAATCACCACCTCGACAAAATCCGGGTTATCAAACGACGGCGCGGTCAGGGCGTAGCGGCTTGGCCCTTCGGCCCAGGACGGTGACCACAGCGTCCAGAGCAATTGGCAGAGTTCACGCCGGTTGGCCGTCAAGCCGTCGACCCCGCGCTGGGTGTGAAAGTAGTACTGATACCAGAGCCGGTGCTCTGTCTCAGGCGGCCGGGGTTTGAGCGACTGGCTGATGGCCTGGATGTTGTAGCCATCGCCGGTCACCAGCCCGCGCACCCGCTGTGGCCATAGCGCCGCGACAATACAGGCGGCGCGCCCACCCCAGTCAAAGCCGGCGAGGGTGGCTTGCGGGATCGACAATGCATCCATGAAGTCGAGCAAATCCTTGGCCAGCGCCGCCTGTTGGCCGGAGCGCATCACTTGCGTGTTGATAAATCGCGTCGGGCCATAACCGCGTAAATACGGGACCAATACCCGATAACCACGTTCAGCCAGCACCGGCGCGATGTCGTCGTAGCCCCGTGGGTCGTAAGGGAAGCCATGCAACAGGATCACCGGTTCGCCATCGATGGGGCCGTGGGTTTCGTAAGCCACATCAAGCAGGGTTGTGCGCACATACAGCAGCGGCGCAGGGGACGTCACGGTTGCCATACGGTTTTCTCCCCGCTGAGTTTGCGGTCCAGGAACGTTGCCGCACTGATCAATGCCAAGTGGCTCAAGGCCTGGGGCGTGTTACCCAAGTGCCGGGCCTGGCTGTCGAACTCTTCGGCGTACAACCCCAGCGGGTTGGCGTAACGCAGCAACTGCTCGAACTCCAAATGGGCTTTTTCGACTTGCCCGGCGCGCGCGAGGCATTCGACGTACCAGAACGAGCAGGCGGCAAACGCGCCTTCGACGCCTTGCAGCCCATCGATCTGGCTGTCGTCATTGCGGTAGCGGTAGACCATGCCGTCGCGCACCAGGCTTTTCTGGATCGCTTCCAGCGTCGCCAGCCAGCGCGGGTCGGTGGCTGCAACGAAGCGCACCAGCGGCATCAACAGCATCGAGCCGTCCAGCGCCGTACTGCCGATATGCTGGACGAAATGCCCGCGTTCTTCGTTCCAGAAGTTGCTCCAGATGTCGGCGTAGATCGCCTGGCGCGTCTGGTCCCAGCGTGCGAACGGGGCCGGCAGCGAACGTTTGGAGGCCAGGCGAATGGCACGGTCCAGGGCCACCCAGCACATCAGGCGTGAATGCAGGAAGTGGTGCTGCTCACCGCGCATTTCCCAGATGCCTACGTCTTTGCGGTTCCAGATCTCACACACTTGGTCGACCACTTCCACCGTGTGTTTCCAGCCTTGGTGGGAGATGGCTTCGCCGTACTTGTTCACCAGATAGACCGCGTCCATCAGTTCG
Organism: Pseudomonas sp. CFSAN084952; assembly: GCF_009648855.1. Classification (NCBI taxonomy): domain Bacteria; kingdom Pseudomonadati; phylum Pseudomonadota; class Gammaproteobacteria; order Pseudomonadales; family Pseudomonadaceae; genus Pseudomonas; species Pseudomonas sp. CFSAN084952. Next base: position 1,318,954 of record NZ_CP045767.1, read on the forward strand.
CCATAGATATCCAGCTGGATCTGATCGAACGCCTCATTGCCCACCCGTACCGGTTGGGCGCCGCCGTGGCCGCTCAAGTGGTCGAGGGTGGTTTCCGGCAGTTCCTGGCGACCGTCGATGCCGTACAGGATGTTGATCTTGGTCGGCTGGCCGCAGCAGTCGCTGACCCGACCCCTGAGCCAGCGCATATAGGCGTTGGCTTCCTCGACGAAACCCAGGCGCATGAACGCATAGACGGTGAACGACGCATCGCGGATCCAGGTATAGCGGTAGTCCCAGTTGCGTTCGCCGCCGGGCGTTTCCGGCAGCCCGAACGTGGCCGCGGCGATGATGGCGCCGTGTTTGCGCGAGGTCAGCAGTTTCAGCGCCAGTGCCGAGCGGTTGACCATCTCGCGCCAGCGCCCGCGGTAGTTGGACTGGCTGATCCAACCGCGCCAGAACTTCAAGGTGCGCTCCAGGTAGAGGTCAGTACAGTCGTTGGTGACGCGCGCATCCTCCTGGCCACCGAGGACAAATTCGGCGCCTTCATCCTGGGCGAGGGTAAAGGTGGCGATGGCGGTGTTGTCTTGGAGGGTCAGCGGCTGGCTGCCGGTCAGGCGCAGGCCGGGTTGGCCGTTGGCGGTGAACACGACACTGGCAGCCTCGGCCTTCGCCTCGGTAGCGGCCCGGGCATAGTCGTGGCGCACGGCGCAGCTTAAGTGGATAGTCGCCTTGCCACTGACCACCCGTACCCGCCTGATCAGCAAAGGCAGTTCATCGACGTTTTCGCTGACGGTCAGCAGGTCGGTGATCTCCACCACCGCTTCATCGCTCAGCCAGCGGGTCTGCAGCACGTTGGTGTCGGGCAGGTAGATCTGCTCGCGGCGGGCGTTGGGCAGGTCCGGGGTAAGCTGAAATGTGCCGGCCTCGGGCGTGTCGAGCAATGCGCAAAACACCGACGGGCTGTCAAATTCCGGCCAGCAGAAGAAGTCGATGCTGCCGCGGTCGTTCACCAGTGCCGCGCTGCGCATGTCGCCAATGATCCCGTGGGCATCAATGGCACTTTGAGGTTCGTTCTTGAAATCAACCATTGCCACGGAACTCCGGGTAGAGGCTCATACCGCCATCGATGAACAAGGTGCTGCCAACCACATAATCAGAGGCATCGCTGGCCAGCCACACCACGGCGTTGGCCACGTCTTCGACGTCACCGACACGACCATAGGGAATCAATTTAAGCAGCTCTTGTTCTGCCGCGCCTTCGGTGGCCGCGCGGTTGATCGCCGTGCGAATCGCCCCTGGCGCAATGCCATTGATACGGATGCGCTGTTCGCTGACTTCCTGGGCGAGGGTGCGCATCAGCATCTCCACGCCGCCCTTGGACGCGGCGTAATTCACATGCCCGGCCCAGGGGATGATTTGATGCACCGAACTCATATGGATGATTTTGCCGGCGGCCCGTGACACACCTTCGCGAACGCCCTGGCGATTGAAGATACGCACCGCCGCCCGCGCGCACAGGAACTGCCCGGTGAGGTTGACGCCAATCACCGTGTTCCAATCCTCAAGGGTCATGTCGACCAGATTGGCATCTTTTTGCAGGCCGGAGTTGGCCACCAGAATATCCAGATGGCCGAAGGCGTCGAGGGTTTGGGCGAACAGGCGTTCGACATCGGCCTCCTTGGACACATCGCCGCCAATCGCAAGCGCTCGGCCGCCGTTGGCATTGATCTGCGCGGCGAGAGCCTCAGCCGGTGCCGCCTGGGAGTTGTAGTTAAGCACCACCGCGGCGCCCGCTGCGGCCAGGGCTTTGGCCGCGCCCGCGCCAATGCCGGAACTGGCCCCGGTGACCAGGGCCACTTGTTGCTGCAAGGAAATCTGCATCGCCCACCCACCGTTTTATGAGAGTCCTTCTTGCTGACTGGCGGCGGGGAGCGGAAGTTCACCCCCTCGCGTTTACGCCCAGCGCGGGTAAAAGCGCGACTTTATCGTATGATGCTGAAAACAAAGGGCAATACAGGAAGCGATGGAATGCAGGCGCGGGCCGATACCAGATTGATCAAACTGTTAGTCAGCGGCGTCTTGGCCGTTTTATCACTGACTCAAACAGCCCTGTGCCTTGCCGATAACAGCAATGGTAAAACGCTGTATCTACAGCGCTGTGCTGTATGCCATGGGTCCGATATCAAAGGCACGGGGCCATTGGCTAAAAAAAGCAATCCGCCAACCCCCGACCTGACAACCGCCGCCTTCAAGAAACGACTCCATGAATATCCTGGCGTTATTGTCTCCTCGGTCATTCTTCGCCCCAATGGCAACCTGATCCCCAAGACGCTGCAAGACAATGGCGTAAAGATCGCGCCACATGCCTGGAGTGTTAAAGACTTTCGCGATTTGCATCAATACATGAGTGAGGTCATTTCAAACAAATAGCGGGTGGGCGATGAGCAGCAATTGCCCCACTTAATAGGAAGCATTACTATTCACGCCCCGCCTCCCCAGTGCTCTCGCGATGATTCCTCAGCCGCCCCGCAGAACAGGCTTTTTCGAGCACTACGAAGAGTTGATCGGCACCTGGACACGCCGCCTGAGAAACCGTCAGCAAGCCGAAGACCTGGCGCACGACACCTTCGTGCGTGTGCTTGAGTCCGCTGCCTGCGAGGTGGCGCAACCGCGCGCCTACCTGCATCAAACCGCGCGCAATATTGCGGTGGACGCCTACCGCCGCGAAGACCGTCGCGAGACGTTGACGCTGCAGGTGGCTGATCACAGTACGCCGCACAGTAGCGACCCGGAACATTACATGCACGCGATCCAATTGGCCGACGCCATCGAGCGGGCGCTGGCCGAATTGCCGCTCAACTGTCGCAGGATTTTTATCTGGCAGAAGATCGAAGGGCTCACCCAGCAGGAAATCGCCACACGCCTGGGGCTGTCTAAAAACATGGTGGAAAAGTATATGATCCGCACCTTGCGGCATCTGCGTGATCGTCTGGATGCGAGCGCGCCATGACCGGCTTTGAAACAGGATCTTCCACGATGGATAACCGTGTCCGTGATGAGGCCGCGCAGTGGTTTGTACGCCTGCAAGACGGCCCATTGAGCGCCCAGGAACGTCAACGTTTCGATGCCTGGCGCAGGTCGCAGCCCGCGCATCAGTACGAAATCGATGTGCTGCAAGGGCTATGGAGTGCGACGGATTTGCTGCCCAAGGCCCGCTTGCAGGCGCTGGGCGATGCGCCAACCGAGCGCCTTGGACGGCGTGCGCTTCTGCGTTATGCCGTGGCCGCCAGGGTGGTCGCCGTTGCAGTGGGCCTGGGTGCGTACAGCGGTCTGGGGCAGCCAAAGCCCTACAATGCCGAATTCAGCACTCGGTTAGGCGAGCATCGTCAGGTGACCTTGCCTGACGGTTCCGTGATGGACCTCAACAGCCGCAGCGTGGTCGCGGTTCGCTACGAAAAGAGCCGTCGGGGCGTAGAGCTCAAGCAGGGCGAGGCGATGTTCAGCGTGCAACATGACGCCGAACGCCCGTTTGTGGTCGCAGCCGGGGCAGGGCAGGTGACCGTCACCGGCACGCGCTTTGATGTACGTCGGGAGGCGGACCAGACCCGCGTGGCGGTCGAAGCCGGCACGGTCAAGGTGCAGGGCCGGGCATCCGATCACATCGTCACGCTCACCGCCGGGCGTGGCACCCATGTCGATCCCCAAGGCCAAGTGGCGGCGGCCTACGCGGTGAACCCTGAAGAACTGACCGCGTGGCGCAGCGGTAAACTAGTGTTCAACAACGCCACCCTGGTAGACGTGGCGCGGGAAGTGTCGCGCTACCGCGAGCAACCGCTGCGGGTCAGTACGGCAGCGGTGGGCAACCTGCGCTTGACCAGCGTCTTCAAATCCAGCGACACCGACGCTTTGCTCAAGGCCTTGCCCCACATCCTGCCGGTCGCCTTGCGCACTTTGCCGGACGGTAGCCAGGAAATTATTTCACGCTGACGTTCAGGTTTTTTTCGAGTTCTTCGTCTTCTCGTACAACTGCAACTGGTTTGCATTAACGGCTGCGCATGCTTGCGATCACAGGACTAGGTTCGACGTGAAAAAACTTGCTCTTCACAACAATAAAATTTCCCGCTGGGCGCCCTTGGCCCTGGCCGTTGCCATCAGTACCGCACAGGCTGCCGAGGGCATCCACATTCGTGCCCAATCCCTCGGCGCAGCCTTGAGCCAATTGGGCCAGCAGACCTCGCTGCAAGTGTTCTTCAGCCCCGATATGGTGGCTGGCAAGCAAGCTCCCGCGGTCGATGGCAACCTCTCGCCCGAACAAGCCCTGCGGCAATTACTGCAAGGCAGTGGCCTGGACTACCAGATTGACGCCGGCTCCGTGACCTTGCGTCCGGTGCGCAGCGGCACCGGTGAAGCGGGCTCACCGCTGGAACTGGGGGTCACCGATATCAAAGTGGTGGGCGACTGGCTTGCCGACGCCGATGCCGAAGTGGTGCAGAACCACCCCGGTGCGCGCACGGTTATTCGCCGCGAGGCCATGGTAGAGCAGGGCGCGATGAACGTCGGTGATGTGCTGCGCCGTGTGCCTGGCGTGCAAGTGCAGGAATCCAACGGCACCGGCGGCAGTGATATTTCCCTCAACGTCGGTGTGCGCGGGCTGACGTCACGCCTGTCGCCGCGCTCCACCGTGCTGATCGACGGCGTACCGGCTGCGTTCGCTCCCTACGGCCAGCCACAGCTGTCGATGGCGCCGATTTCTGCCGGTAACCTGGAAAGTATCGACGTTGTCCGTGGCGCGGGTTCGGTGCGTTATGGGCCACAGAACGTCGGCGGCGTGATCAACTTCGTAACCCGTGCAATCCCGCAGGACTTCTCCGGGGACGTCGGCACCACCCTGCAAACGTCTGCCCACGGGGGCTGGAAGCATGTGGAAAACGCCTTTATCGGCGGCACGGCCGACAACGGTATCGGTGCCGCGCTGCTGTACTCCGGGGTCAATGGCAACGGTTACCGCAACAGCAACAACGGCAACGACATCGATGACGTGATCTTCAAGACCCATTGGGCGCCGACCGATCAAGACGATTTCTCGCTGAACTTCCACTATTACGATGCCAGCGCCGATATGCCCGGCGGCCTGACCCAGAAGCAGTTCGATGCCAACCCGTACCAGTCGGTGCGTGACTGGGACAACTTCAGCGGGCGCCGCAAGGACATCTCCTTCAAGTACATCCGCCAGATCGACGACCGCACCCAGGCCGAAGTGCTGACTTACTATTCCGACAGTTTCCGTGGCAGCAACATTGCCAATCGCGACCTCAAGACCCTCAGTTCCTACCCGCGCACCTACTACACCTTCGGCATCGAGCCGCGTGTGTCCCATGTGTTTGACCTGGGGCCCAGTACCCAGGAAGTCAGCGTGGGCTATCGCTACCTCAAAGAAGGCATGCACGAGGAGGCCACCAGCCTGAACCTGGTCAACAACGTACCGACGCCGGGCGGGCAGAGCGACGGTCACGTGTATCAGGACCGCACGGGGGGCACTGAAGCCAACGCCTTCTATATCGATAACAAAATCGATATTGGCAAATGGACCATCACCCCGGGCATTCGCTTTGAAGATATCCGTACCGAATGGCATGACCGCCCAGTCGTGGCCCTGAACGGCAAGCGTACCGAGGAAAAACGCCGCGAGGTCCACAACAACGAACCGCTGCCGGCGCTGAGCGTGATGTACCACGTGTCTGACGCCTGGAAACTGTTCGCCAACTACGAAACCTCCTTCGGCAGCCTGCAGTATTTCCAACTGGGCCAGGGCGGTACCGGCGACCAGACGGCCAACGGCCTGAACCCGGAAAAGGCCAAGACCTACGAGGTCGGTACGCGCTACAACGACAGCGTCTGGGGCGGCGAAGTGACGCTGTTCTACATCGACTTCTCGGATGAACTGCAATACGTCAGCAATGACGTGGGCTGGACCAACCTCGGCGCCACCAAGCACAGCGGCATCGAAGCATCGGCCCATTACGACCTGTCCAACCTCGACCCGCGCCTCGACGGCCTGACCGCCAACGCGGGCTTCACCTACACCAAGGCCACCTCCGAAGGTGATGTGCCGTTCAAGGGCCGCGACCTGCCACTGTATTCCCGCCAAGTGGCGACCCTGGGCCTGCGTTACGACGTCAACCACTGGACCCACAACCTGGATGTCTATGCCCAGTCCGGCCAACGGGCGCCAGGCACCGGAACCACCTACATCACCCAAGGCACCGCGGATGGTCAATACGGTGATATCCCAGGGTATGTCTCGGTCAACGTGCGCAGCGGTTATGACTTCGGCGCGCAGTTGTCGAACCTGAAGCTGGGTGTGGGCGTGAAAAACGTCTTCGACCAGCAGCATTACACGCGCTCCAGCGATAACAATGCCGGCTTGTACCTGGGCGAGCCTCGCACCTTCTTTGTACAGGCAAGCGTCGGGTTCTGATCTGTCGTCTCTGGGGAAAATCGCAACCTCAGGGGGGCGATTTTTTTTGCCTGGGCAAAGCGCTCCGCGCACTCATTGCTGCAAGACCACACTCTGTTTCCTACATCACCACAGCACAGATTATGGCTGGATCAGGAACTGATTCCGACGCAAAACCACACATGGGAAAGCTGATGGGCTTCGACACTGCGTTGGAGCGACAAGCTGAAAATCGCCCACTGTATGGAGAAACTTATGTCGGTATCGATGTTGGATACACCCGTCTCTGCTTCATCAACGCCTGACCTTTCACAGGCCAGCGCCAAGGCCGAGGTCAAAAACACGCGCCAGGCTGCACCTTCCTTCAAGGGCCAGAATGCTGCCCATGTGAATTTTCAATCGGGGGACAACAAAGCCGGGCCGGTATTCGGTAACCCCCAGGCACCCACCTCCGCAGCTGACGTGCGTGGACATCACCACAGACCACCGGCGATGCAGAATTTCCTGGGCCAACTCCCGCACTGGATCAGTCATTGGTTCTTCGGACATCGGCCGTCTATGCATCCTGGCTGTGGGCATCCGCCGCCAAAGCCGAACCCAGGTTGCAGCAACCCGCCACCCAGGCCGAACCCCATTGGGAGTAATCCGCCACCGAGGCCGGACCCCACTGCAGGTCGGCCGTATCCGCCCGCCCCCGGCAGGCCTGATCCGCAGTACTCGCTGAAAAATAGAGAAGAGCTGGCGCAGCAGTTGCGCGATAACTTCAATGCCTTCAGAGACCCGAAGAACCCTGGTTCCATTAGCGTTGACAGCATTCTTGCAATGGCAAAAAGAGGGTGGTCGCCCAACCCCGTCATGAACGAGAACATTCGCCTGGCCAATGAACTGCTACGACGTCCGGAACTGATGGCCGCATTGGACCGGCACGGTTCCACGGGCGCTTTGGATGGCCTGATCGACCGGCACAGCCTGAACGCGGTAATCAAAGGAGAAAACTACTTCAAGTACAAGAGCGACAAGGAACTGGCCGGTGAGCTGCTTGAGCATTTCGACGAGTTGAAAAACGGGAGCGGGGGCTCAAGCCTTAAAATCCGCGACCTGAAAAAGTGGGCCTGCCAGCCACTTACCGGCGACGCAGCCAAGGACCATCTGATTCAGTTATCCCAGGAATTAATACGCAAGCGCAGTGATCTGCTGGAGAAAATGGATAACCGCGCCAGTAAAGATGACGACGGGAAAATCAGCCGTACAGGACTGTACTTGTTGTCCCGCTGACCGCTCTTCAGGCGCCGCCTCTCGGGGGCGGCGCCAGTCCAATATGTTTCAAGGAACGAATTACGCCCATTTGCCACAGAGGTGATACTTGCGGTTGTAATTCGACCCGCCGCTTTTCAGATTCTGAATGAGGGAAAACATATGACTTCAGCCTCGTTTAATTCTTCCCCAAACGGTCCCATCGACCTGTTGCGCAGTACCCAACGTACAAGTCCACCAGTATCCAAGGAGCGCGGCCCCTCGCGTAGCTTCCCTTTTGCGTCGACGGAATATGAGGCAGAAGCACGGCGTATGAAGGCTTATGCCGGCGAGCGTAGATTCCAGGCGCCCGTGTCGGACGACTTTTCCCGGGGCATGCTGGCAGACCCGCAGGTCAGGGGGGAGGGCGCCGATTCGTTGAACGACACGGGGTTGATCAATTGCCTGGCAGGCTGGTGGCGTAGGCGCAAGCTGGGTTAACCGCGGCTGACCACGGTTTTACATATTGTCATTGGTAGGTATCGTTGACTCGGAACTGCCGAGTTCCTCCAACCACACATGAGGTGCCTGCCTGGGTAGAGTCCATTCGTTGATTTTGCCCATCAAGGTAAAAATCACCCTGCGGATATGCATCTGAAAAGTGTTGGAGAAAACCCATGACAATCGAGGGTGTATTACCTTCCGGACGGCCTCTGCCCCCCGACAAGCCGGCCGTACACTCAACTACGTCATCAGCGGCCATCCACCCTGAGACCTGGCATCAGCCCCCTTCATCGACGTCGGGCGAGGGGTCGCGCAAGCCTTTTCTTTTACGCGGAACATTGTCCGCTCTACGCCATCGTGACTTGCAGAACTTTCCCATTGGGCGGGCCAGTGGTACCCCGCCGGGTGCTAGCTCAACGGACAACCAACTGGCGAAGGCCCTGGAAAAATCCTTCGGCCTGCTGCACTCCTTTCTGAATGATGGGCGCTTGACGTGGATGTCTTTGCAGCGGATCGCCGTTCATCCTATGGGTGAAAGCGAGGCGTTGGACGGCGTGATTCAGGTCGTCGGGGAAATGCTCAAGCGCCCGCGGTTAAGTGACGCGATCTTCAGTCGTGACGGCGATATCACCCGTGACAGCCTCCGCGCGGCGGCCCAAGCGTTGCAGGGGAACAGCTCGGCAACCGAGTTCAGTCAGGACCCGTTTCATGCGCAAGGCAATGCGCAGGTGGTGGAGGCGCTACAAAGCCAGTTTCCGCTGTTGAGAGACAAGGCCATGGACCGAACCTACCTGTTTGAACCGCATCAGTATGTTGAAATAGCCAGGCTGCGGGAGGTCATGCAGGACCCGCATGAGGTTGATCAGCAGGGCGCGCCGGTGCTGGATGCGTCCACGGGCATGCCCCAGTCCAAATACAGCGAACTCTGTGTCTACACCGCGAAGAACATTATTGAGCGTCCAGGTTTGCTGCCTTCGTTGGAGCGCGCCAATGGCACACGACTATTTGGCCCGCCTCACAAAGAGGGGTGGCTCAGCAACAAAAGCCTCGAACGGTGGCATGAGCAAGACGCCGCACGCAAGGCACGCTGAAAGGCAAGCTACACCTTGAGGACTTTGCCGCTGATGGCCACCGCCGCCAGCAATACGGCGATCAGGATGAAGGCAGTGCTCAAGCTGCTGCCGTGGGCGATAAAACCAATCACGGCGGGGCCGGCGAGAATGCCGGCGTAGCCCAATGAGGTGATGGCAGGCACTGCAATATGCTCCGGCATTACCGTTTGCTTACCCACGGCGGTGTACAGCACCGGCACGATATTCGAACACCCGGCCCCCACCAGCGCATACCCCAGCAGCGCAGTTTCCCACGCAGGCAATAGCGTCGCGAGGAGCAAGCCGGCACAGGCCAGCGTGCCGCCCATCACGATGACCCGCGTGGGGCCCAGGCGTCGAACAATCGCATCACCGGTCAGGCGTCCAGCGGTCATGGTCAAGGCAAATGCCGCGTAGCCCAGGCCGGCGTAAGCCTCATCCAGGCCGCGCTCGGCGCTGAGGAACACAGCGCTCCAATCCAGTACGGCGCCTTCAGCCAGGAACACGATGAAACACAGGCAACCGATAAACAACACCACACCATGGGGCACTGCAAATGCCGGCCCCGAACTTTCACTGCCATAAGGCAGTAAGTGCGGTGCAGCCTTCAACAGCGCGGCCAGTGTAATAACCACCACCACCAGGGTCGCCTGCAATGGCGACAGGCCCAGGCCCAGCAACCCCGCAACCCCCGCAGCGCCGACAATGCCCCCCAGGCTGAACAAACCATGGAAACCCGACATCATGGTTTTGCCACTGGCGCGCTCAACGATCACCGCTTGCAGGTTGACGGTGGAGTCCACGGTGCCCAGGCCTGCGCCAAACAGGAACAACCCGGCAATCAGCAACGGGATGGAACTGACGGTGGCCAGCATCGGCAGGGCCAGGCAGATCATCAGTGTCCCTGCGCTCAGCACGCGTCGGCAACCGTAACGCGAGGCCAGCGCGCCCGCTGCCGGCATTGCGATGATCGACCCCACCCCCAGGCATAACAGCAGCAGGCCAAGGGTGCCTTCATTCAGGTTCGCACGCGCCTTGGCGTACGGCACCAGCGGCGCCCAGGCGGCGATACCAAAACCTGCGATAAAAAAAGCGATGCGGGTCGACATCTGCTCCAGTCGCCCGGGAACCACGGGGGCAGGAGTGGGAATGGCAGTCATGGAAAATCCTTGGTTTGGCGTTCAACGAACGATGTCCGGCGCGACATCCTTGCATATCAGGCCCTCTTGAGCGAATCGGGTTCCCTAGGTGTTACGGGGCGTGAGGCATTCTTTTTACAAACACGGAACGCTTTGGTGGCCGGTCACCACGTAGAAATGATCGAGCCTGTAGGAGGTGGGCTGGAAGGTGTGTAATCCCTGCGGGGAGTGGTTGAACCCCAGGTTTCTTGCGGCGGATTACCACCTTCCAGCTCACTTCCCACAGACCGGCTGTTGTGTAATACGCTGCTGTCCCGATAGTAGATAAGTGAACGGACGAACCGATGAAGAATTTCCGGTTGGTGTGGTTATGACCCGATTCTACGACGCGCGCGGCAATATCTATGGGGTGGTCAGCCCCGCCTATTTATGCCGCCAGGGTATTGCCGTGCCCGACACTGCCGGCTTGGCTGCGAGCACGCGTAAGGCGTGGGCCGCATCGGCGATTGCGTCGGAATGTGGTTGGGGTTCGTTGCCGCGTCCTGCTGGTGCCAAGGCGCATCGCTGCGATGGTTTGTTGGTCGGGCCATTTCAGGCCCAGCCACCGTTTGATCTGCTGATCATCAATACCGACGGCTCTCTCGCCGAACGCAGTGGCAATGGGCTGACTATCTTTGCCCAAGCGTTGACCGACCAGGGTTTGCTGGTCCATGGCAGCGAGTTGCGGGTGTATCACGACAAGCCGGATGCGGTATCGCCCGTAATCACCTGTGTCGAGCCGGCTGAGCATGAACAGGTGCCAGGCTTCTGGCTGGCCTTGGGCCGGCCCGAGTTTGGCCCCTTGGCGGTGGGGGCGGTTGGCGTGAGCCCGGTGGCTGTGGGGCGGCATGAACTCAGTCGTGTGGCAGCCTTGACGTCGCTCAATCCGCAATGGGGGAGCAGTCAATTTGTCCGGGTTGGCAACCCCCATTGTGTGACGCTGGTTGAGCAGGTTTCGGCATTGCCAGGCTGTGACACGATGCATCAGTCGGTACTTTTCAAGCAGTTGAAGGCCATCGCTTTTGCACCGCCGGCAGGGTGCGGCCAACCCTGTGTCGGTGGGGTCAACCTGCAATGGGTTGCTCGAGACACTGGCAATCGAATCATCGCACGCGTATTTGAGCGAGGAGAGGGGCCTACGGCGTCCTCGGGGACCAGCGCCAGTGCAGTGGCGTGCGCGGCATGGCGAGCAGGTTGGGTTGAGGGGGGCGACGTAGCGGTGGTCATGCCGGGTGGCACGGCGCCAGTGCGCTTGCAGATCGAATCAGGAGACGTGCTGAGTGTTAGTCTTTTCGGGACAGCGCAATTAAAAGTCTGAACATCGGAAATGACTGATGCCTTAAATAAGCGTCAGCCGTTTCCTTAAAACTCAGTTAAGAGAGTACAAGCCGCAGTCAGAGTTTGCCTCTAATTATTAGATGATTTTTTGGCTGTATTTATATTCTGTAAAAGACACTTCCATCTTTGCTGTACGAAACTTCTTTATTATTTCTGAAGGGCCGAAAGTCGCCTGAAATCGCTAAGCTTTAGCGCATTCAGGTGCTTTTTCTCAATCCAAATGGCGTTGACGAGGGAAAGCTGTTCAAACGAAAAGTTGAAGACGGGTAACAAAGGATGGTTAACGCGTTTGTTTCGTCACGTTTCAAATTGGTCCTTGCAGGTATAAAGACAGATTTTCAGATAGTGGCATTCAAAGGCAGCGAAGCCCTCGACCAGCCCTACTTTATACAGGTGCAGTTAGTCAGCGAAGACCCCTCCCTTGACCTGGAGGCATTGCTTCATCAACCCGCCTATCTGCACTTGGGCGAAGCAGGTCAGGGCTTGCATGGGCAAATCTTTGCCATCGGTCGGGATGATCCCGGTATGCGGCTCGCCCTTTATCACCTGACACTGGCGCCACGTCTGGCATCCCTTGCCTATCGTTGCGACCAGCGGGTTTTCCAGCAGCGCAGTGTACCGCAGATCATTGTTGCGGTCCTCGAACAGCACGGCATCTTCGCCGACGCCTATGCCTTTGAGCTCGGGCCGGTGGTGTATCCACCACGCGCCTTTTGCGTGCAGTACAGGGAGTCCGACCTGCATTTCATCCAACGGCTGTGTGAAGAGGAGGGCATTCACTATCACTTTCGTCACAGCGCAGAGAATCATCTGCTGGTGTTTGGTGATGACCAGACGGTGTTTCGCCGGTTGCCGGTACAGCGTTATTGTTCCTCGGCTGATCCATCGCTTGGGGCCCCGGTCGTCCAACGTTTCGACCGGCGCCTGGTCACGCGCAGCCGGCGCACCGTACGTCGTGACTATGACTTTGAGCACCCTTCGTTTCGCCTGCATGACCAAGCCGGTGCCGGGCCGGCGGATCCTTTGGAAGACTATGGCTACCCTGCTGGCTTTACGAGCCATGCACGTGGTGCGAAGCTGGCGCGACGCAGCCTGGAGCGTCACCAGCGTGATCGCCATCGAGTGCTGGGCAAGAGCGATCAACCGGCGCTATGCAGTGGCCACTTCCTTGAACTGTGCGATCACCCGGACCCAGCCTGCAACGACTTATGGTTGCTGACCTCGGTGCGTCATGAGGGTTACCAGCCGCAGGTGATGGAGGAGTCGATCGTTGATGCCAATGGGTTCCAAGGCTATCGCAACCGGTTCACCGCAACCCCCTGGCGCGCAGTGCATCGACCTGCCCTCAAGCACCCCAAACCGACGATCAGTGGCAGCCAGACCGCGACGGTAACCGGGCCTGCCGGCGAGGACGTGCACTGCGATGCCTATGGCCGTGTGAAGGTGCGCTTTCATTGGGATCGCGCGGACAAGGGCGACGAGACGAGCAGTTGTTGGCTGCGCGTGGCGTCCGGTTGGGCGGGTGATGGGTTTGGCGCCATGGTCATTCCACGGGTGGGCATGGAAGTGCTGGTGAGCTTTTTGGAGGGCGACCCGGACCAACCCCTTGTCACCAGTTGCCTGCCCAATGCATCGCACTTGCCGGCGTACGCTTTGCCGCAGCACAAGACACGCAGCGTACTGCGTAGCCGCAGCTCGCCGGGCGGCGGAGGCGCCAACGAGTTGCACTTGGAAGACCGGCGCGGCGAAGAACTCATCTACCTGCGTGCCCAGCGTGACCTGGAGCAACGGGTGGGGCATGACAGTCGCCTGGAGGTGGAGGGCGATAGCGTGACTCGCGTTGGCAAGAGCTTGTTGATCGAAGCCGGGCAGCAGGTTCATCTCAAGGCCGGCGCCAGCCTGGTGATAGAGGCCGGCGCACAACTGAGCTTGAAGGCAGGCGGGGAACACCTGGTGATGCAAGCCGGCAGTATTTCCAGCAGCCGGTCCATCACTCTGGGCGGTTCGCCGTCTGCAAGCCGTTCGGTGAACCCATCAGGGGTTGCCGGCACGCAAATCTCTGCTGTGCAAAACGTCATCATGGACTTGGCCAAGCAACTGGGCGCCGACTTTTGCCCTCTGTGCGAAGGCTGCCGCGAAGGCCTGTGCGATATCCCAGGGAGGGCGGCCTGATGGACAGCTTGCTCCATTGTTGGATGGCCCAACAACAGCAGAGCGGACACCCATTGTGCCTGATGCTTGATGGTAACCACGAGGCTCGCCAACGCCTGATGGCAAACCGTGCTCCGTCGCACTATTGCAACCTCTACAGCGAGACCGCTGCGGCGGAGTTGGCGAATACAGGCCCGCTCATACTGTTACTGGAACAACTGAATGAGCCTGCCTTGGCCGACCTGTTGCTACACCCCGAGTCGAACTGGGGCTGGCTCGCCAGCCTGTCGGCCAGCGACCTGGTGGGTGTGGCGCGCCATTGGCGCGAGAGACTGCGGGTGGCGCCAGAAGGCCGTCAGGTGCTTTATCGCATTCACGACAATCGCACCCTGGCCCGTGCCTTGGCCCATCTGGGCAAAGAGCATTGGCCCGCCTACCTCGGACCACTGATCAGCGTGTGCTATTGGCATGAAGGCCGTTGGCATCACCACGAAAATCCTGCGCCGGGCGACTACCCTGCGCCTGATCCAGCGCCGTGGCTCGACACACCCAACCCTCACGCCGAAGCCATCCTGCACGCCAATATCCTGCGCTACCTGCTGGCTGAGCACAGTGAAGACCTGGCGGCATTGGTCGAATTCCAAGACCCCAGGATTTGGCTGGCCCAGGTACTGGAGCAGGCACGCAGCTGGCAATGGCGGGAGCCGGCGCAGCTCGAGTTCCTGGTGGTACGCCGGTTGGCAGAGGCGGCCGGCAGCAGTGTTATTCATTGGTTACCGAGGATTGGCGAGGCGCCAGGGGAGCATTTTGAACGAGTGATGGAGCAGTGGCACAGCGAGGTAGGGAAAGGTGAATAGGTGGATAGGGTGGGTGCTGGTGGTTATTACGGGTGCGTGGCTTTCGGGGTGTACGGGGAGGACGGTGGAGCGTTTTACATTGGAGGTGGATTTGCCGGCGCAATTTGAACTTAAAACGGCTGCCAACTACCGGCCCGCAACGGGTGAGACCTGCACCTTGCCTCGGCGGCGAGGCAAAAGACCTGAGCGAAAAGTCTTTTTTACAGACTACAAGCCTGTAGCGAGCAGCGTGAGTTATGAGTTGCCATTGACTGAAACGGTAGAGGGTTGTCCATTGGTACTACGCAGTGTGGAGTTTGACTTCTATGCGAAGTGGGGGACGCGGATTACGGATGTGGGCGGGAATTTCGGGAGTATTTCCATTCGCGACCGTTTGGAGGCCGACCTACCTGGGATGCCCGAGTCGGGTGTGCAGGAAATACGTGGGCAATGTAAATGGCACTTTCGGACGGTCGGGCCTTTGCACGCGATTAGAAAACTTCTGATCTGCAATTCATTGGATTCGATGGGCAATTTGCAAGAGTCGCGGGTAGGGGGCGTGGCGCAACGTCCGCAATTGCCGGGGAAAAAGCTGAGGTTGGTGCTATCTGTCAGTGAGGATGAGTTACCTGCCTTTGATGATAGGTGGGTAGCTGTGCCGGGTGGATGGCGGCGATGCAGAGGCAAGAGTTTCGAAGACCTTTTTGCATATTGCGCAGGTAACACCACGGACTTCAAACCCATAAAAATGCCGGACGGGCGCATATGCGACGTCTATCCAACATGCCAATAACAAGGACGAATTCATGAAGCTGGATGCATGGAAGCACGCTTTTTTCAGTGAACGAATGCCTGCTTGCGCATTGAAAGGGCACTGGGTAAGTTTTCGTTTAGTCGATATGGCGGGCAATGGAAAAGCCTATGGCGGACTATCATTTTCGGTCCATGACAGTTCAGGGAGGCAGTACGTCGGTAAATTGAATGGTGAGGGTTTTGCCAGTCTGCAGGATTTCTATTGCGGCCCTGTTGTTCTCATGTTGGATGATTTGTATAGCGGGACTGAGGAGCCGTACTACCAGCTAAGAACGCGCCGAACGTACAAACTACCTATCACCGAACTTCAAATTCGCGCTGAGCGAACTTTTTTTGCTAGTGCTGACGGAAGACGCGTTGAGGGGGCGCCTGCCTACCCACAAGCGGATGGAGTTTATCAGGTTGAAGTAAGCGATTTGGTACGCCATAGCGCTCATCTGCCCCGACCTGCTTCGTCAGCTTTGCGACCCAAGCGTCACGCATTGAAAATGATGGCCGATCTGGGCTTCGGCCCGCCTCAGCCCTCATTGGTGGGTATCGTACTGTTCCCCAACAAGCACACCGTTCTAGAAGTACGACCCCTACGGGCGTTACGCCCAATGTTATCCACCGAAGACAGCTGCTGCGCCTTGAACCTATACCAACTGGCATTGTTTGCTGCGTTGAGTTACTGCGATTTTGGGCAGGTCCCCGCAGAAAGACCGTTAGACGAAGTTCGGTTTCCGTTAGATCCGAGCGTTGGAAATTTATTCGCTGAACAGCTTTCGGTGTATCACGAAGCCTGGCGAATTGATCCGAAGCAATCACACCGTTTTTACCCCCTCTACGAAGATATCCCTTACTCCCAACGCTTCGAAATCCTGCCTTTCGATCCGCAGTTGTATCCACAAAATCGCCCGGAACGGAAGGAAGAACAGGAACACCCCGCACGCTTGCACTTTTTCGATGATGAAAAATTCGGTACTGACACCCAGGCTTTCATCACCCACCACGATGAAGTCATCCTGATTTCTGTGCGAGGAACGGTCAGCCGTGCCGACGCATTACGTGACGCCGACGCCCATCAGGTGGCTTTTGAAGGCGGTATTGGAAAAGCACACGATGGTTTTTACCAGGCCTATCGGGCTATGCGTAATTTCGTATTGCAATATCTTGATCAGTTTCACACAGGTCAGCGCATCGTAATTTGCGGTCACAGCCTCGGCGGCGCCATTGCATTGCTATTGGCCGAAGGACTGCGCCGAACCCCAGACGCCCACTACAACATTCTGCTCTACACCTACGGCGCCCCCCGCGCCGCCGACGCCGAATTCACTGCCGGCGCCTCAACATTGGTCCACCACCGCATCGTCAACCACAACGACCCTGTCCCCAGCGTCCCGGCACCCTGGATGAATACCACCGCCAAGCTCTGGATTCCCGGAGCCATCACGCTATTCAGCCACCCCGTGCCCGGTGGCCTGTTGTTCGCCGCAGGGCTGGTGCGGGTGGGTGGTAACCCTTATCGACATCATGGCGAGCAATATCACTTCATGCCGATCACGCTCCCGGATGGCAGCCACTCCTCGGTGTTATGGAAGCCTGGCTGTGAATCCCTCCAAGAAGCGGGTTGCAACCGCGCATTGCAACTGCAGGGCGACATGCCCGAGCGCGATAATGTGCTGAGGCAGCTGTTTCAAGCCGACCAGCACTTCATGACCACCAGCTACATCCCCGCGGCGTGGGCGACATTGCGCCGCTGGCAACAAACCCTGGAGAGTGAGGGCGCGTTGGTGACCCAGAGGGAGTTCGAGCTGCTCGACCGGGCCTTTGAAGACATGCGCGAGCAACTCCGGGCCAAGCGGCGTGAACTTGCGCTACGGCGCCCTGCCAATGATCGTAGCCATGAACCTACTGATGCCATGAACGCAGAGATCGACCGGTTGCACACCAGTCGTGAGCGCTTGGCAAGCCTGCGCTGGCGACGCCTGGAAGCCCGCGATGTCTACGGCAGCCATGCCCGTTCTGCACATCTTCAATCGAGCCTCAAACGTTGGTTCAGCCACCGCGAGAATCGTGAGCCGGCCCAATTCGCCAGCATCCCGCCGCCTGCCCACGACGAACAGGCACGGGGGCAAACGCTGGACATCGACTCAATCGTCTAACCCGCGCGGTTACATAAACTCTACCTGCGCCGGTTGCCGCTTCATCAGCACCTTGCCGTTGCGAATCGAGTACAGCGGCAAGCCCTGGCTACGTATGACTTCGTAGTCGCTGTCGGCCGACAGGATCAACAGGTTAGCCGGGCGGCCTGCTTGCAACCCATAACGATCACCCAGGGCCATGGCTTTGGCACTGTTGTCGGTGACCAGGTCCAGGGCGTTTTGCAAATTGCGGTAACCGAGCATATGACAGATGTGCAGACCGGCCTCCAGTACTCGCAGAATGTTACCGTTACCCAGCGGGTACCAGGGATCGACGATGGAATCCTGGCCGAAACACACGTTCATGCCGGCCTCAAGCAGTTCGTTCACACGGGTGACACCGCGCCGTTTCGGGAAGTTGTCGAAGCGGCCCTGCAGGTGGATGCTTTCGGTGGGGCACGAGACAAAGCTGATGCCGGAATGCCCCAGCAGGCGAAACAGCTTGGCGCAGTAAGCATTGTCGTAGGAACCCATGGCGGTGGTATGGCTGGCGGTCACGCGGGCACCCATGTCGCGGCTGCGGGCTTCTTCCGCGAGGACTTCGAGAAAGCGTGAGTGGGGGTCGTCGGTTTCGTCACAGTGCACGTCCACCAGGCAACCGGTGCGTTCGGCCAGGTCCATGAGGAACTTCACCGAACTCACGCCCTGGTCGCGGGTGTATTCGAAGTGGGGAATGCCACCGATCACATCGGCACCCAGGCGAATGGCTTCTTCCATCAACGCGCGACCATTGCGGAAGGACTCGATGCCTTCCTGGGGAAAGGCGACGATTTGCAAATCGATCAGGTGCGTGCTCTCTTCACGTACCTCCAGCAGGGCCTTGAGTGCAGTAAGGTCTGGGTCGGTGACGTCGACATGGGTGCGCACATGCTGGATGCCATGGGCGGCGAGGGTCTGAATGGTTTTTTTGGCCCGGGCCTTGGTGTCTTCCAGAGTAATGGTGGCCTTGCGTTCGCCCCAGCACTCGATGCCTTCAAACAGCGTACCGCTCATGTTCCAGCGCGGCTCGCCGGCGGTGAGGGTAGCGTCGAGGTGGATGTGGGGCTCGACAAAGGGCGGTATGACCAGGTTGCCGGCGGCGTCCAAGTCGCCGGCCATCAGCGCCGGCTCCCCCGTTTGCGCAGTGATGCTGGCGATCCGGCCGTGTTCCAGGTGCAGATCATGCAGGCCTTCACGGTTGCGCAGGCGGGCATTGATGATGTGCATGGGCAAGTTCCTCTTGGCTAAAAACAATCAGGCAGACAGCCGCCAGATCCTCAGGGCGATACCGATGTCCAGGCGGTCATGGCGCGTAGTATGGCGCTGAGCAGCACATAGGTCAGCGATGCGGCAAAAATTCCCACCAACGGCGCGACCCACGGCGAGTTGAATGCGACCACGGTGCCCACCCCATACGCGATCAGACCTGGCCAATTGAACGCCGGTAAGCGAGCCTCTGCCAAGCGGGGATAGTGGCCGCGATAGCGATAAAAGAAGTCCGCCATGATCACGCCTCCTATCGGCGGGATGACCGTACCCAGCAGGATCAGGTACGGCACCAGCAGGTCGTACATGCCGAACAAGGCGAGCAGGGTGCCGATCACCGCGCCGGCCAGGGTCACGCTCTTGCGACGCTGGGTGCGCAGCAAGTTGCAACCGGCGACGGCGAAGTTGTAGATGGTGTTGTCCTGGGTGCTCCAGATATTGAGCAGCAACATCGCCATCGCCGCCGTGGCGAAACCTTGCAGCAGCAAGACCTCCACCACATCCGGTTGCTGATAGACGATGGCGCCATAGGCCCCGATCAGCACCATCAAGCCGTTGCCGACAAAAAAGCCGATCAGGCTGGCCAGCACCGCAACCTTGGCCGAGCGCGAAAACCGTGTCCAGTTGGTGGCCTGAGTTGCCCCGCTGACAAAGGTCCCGAACACCAGCGTGATGGCGGTGGACAAGTCCAGCTCAGCGCTGGGCACCACCGCCAGCAGCCCCTCCAGCCCGCCGACCTTCACGGTGGCGACCCACATCGACAGGGTCAACAGGATGCCCATGGCCGGCACCGCGATGTAGGACAGGATTTCCAAGCCGCGATACCCCACGTAGGCGGTGGCGCAGAACAGTAAGCCAAATACCACCATCAGCCCCAGCACACTGCCCTGGCTCAATTGGAAATACTTGCCCAATACCACCGCAGCCGTGGCCGTGCCCCAGGCATACCAGCCGATCTGGGTAAAACCGAGGATCAAGTCACTGAGTTTGCTGCCCACTTCGCCAAAGCAGAAACGCCCCATCAACACCGAGTTCAAGCCGCTCTTGAACGCGATGTAACCCAAGCCTGCGGCGTAGATACCCAACAACAGGTTACCCAGGGCCACGACGCCGAGCATATCCATGAAGCTGAACGCTACCCCCAGCTTGCCGCCGGCGAACATGGTCGCGGTAAAAAAGGTGAACCCCAGCAACACCATGGCCGTAGAGGCCAGGCCCTTACGCGCGTGCAAGGGGACTTCGCTGAGAGGGTAGTCGTTGCCGGGTTCTTGCTGCGTCATGGGGGCTGCTCCCTGAGTGGTGACCCAGGTCGTGTGCATCCTGCGTGCCAATGCAGGTGCAGGCAGGTATGGGCTGACGGAGTAAGCCCTTTATAAGGCCGCCTCCTCCCAATCAGCGCAAAAGCAGTGCAGCGGTGAGCCAAACTGGCTCAGTCGATCGGCGTCTGTGCGGGTTTTCCTAATGGATCAGCCCGCCGCTTCGAAAAAAACACCTACAGTTGGCAATGCCAGCCAATTAAGAGCTAGAGCGAAAAAAACAGTGACCTGTGGCGAGGGAGCTTGCTCCCGTTGGGCTGCGTAGCAGTCCCATCTTTTGGGGCCGCTTCGCGACCCAGCGGGAGCAAGCTCCCTCGCCACGGTGACATTTCCCGCAGGTGGTCTTTTCAACACTCGATCACTTACTCGCCGCGATAAATGCACCCACTGGTGCAGGTCTCGTGGATACGGATCGCACTGAGTTCCGGCAGCAAGGGTTTCAGTTCATTCCAGATCCACTTGGCCAGCACTTCGCTGGTGGGGTTTTCCAGGCCGGGAATGTCATTGAGGTAGTTGTGGTCGAGGCGTTCATAGAGCGGCTTGAAAATCGCTTTGATCTCCGAGAAGTCGCGAATCCAGCCGGTATGGGGATCCAGGTCGCCGCTCAGGTGGATGGCCACCTTGAACGAGTGCCCATGCAGACGCCCGCATTTGTGGCCTTCCGGTACGTGGGGCAGGCGGTGGGCGGATTCGAAGGTAAACTCTTTGAAGATTTCCACAGTGTTTTCAGCTCGGTCAGGTGTCTGGCAGGCGGCGAGTTTAACAGTTTGCTCAACCTCTGCGCATACCGCCCCTCGGCCGCAGGCGCCCATGCGGTCAAAGGGCTAGCAAACGGTCGCCGAGCTTGCCGTTATCTGCCAATGCCAAAAACTCATCTCCCAGTCGTTGGCTCTCGCTCATGGCAGTTTGCCAATATTTGTTGCGGCCTGGATCATCGCCCATGAAACGCTTGAAGTCGCTGCGGTCTGGCAGCTTGCCGTGGGGCAGGCGGGCCAGGTAGTCCCTGGACGGCGCCAGCAGTAACACATCCTGCAAGCCCTGCTGGTTGCTGCGTCGCCATGGCAGGCCCTTGTCGAACCAGCCGGGGATGACCCGGTCGGTAAAGTGCGGGTACAGCACAATGTCATCGCCGTGGTAGGGCAGGTCGAGGTGGTAATCCAGCAGGCCGCCGTCGCGGTAGGTGCCGGCCCCGGCCCCGGGCAGGTCGCGCACGCCTTGCATGACCATGGGGATCGAGCCGGACGCGAGCAACGCCTGGCGCAGGTTGCCCACGTCCAGGGTGAGGAAGCGCGAGGGGAAATCTTTCAGGGGGTGTACCGGAGGCGCCTGACGCGGGTCGTGGATGATCAGCCGTTCGAAATGCCGCGACAGCCGTGCGCGGCCCCGCAGATTATCGGCAATCACCGATGACAGGCCCAGCCCCAGCCGCCCACGGTGGTCATCGGCGAGCAATCCGTGGCTCTTGACCACCATGATGTTCAGCCGATAGTCGGGGTTGTCCAGCACCCGCGCATCGCGCCCGGCCAGCAGGTCGTCGAGCATGCGTTGGCAGCTCTGGCTGACTTGCGCCATGGTCACGCCTTTGGCAAAGCGCTGCTCGTTGTACAGGCGGCCCAGGTCGAGCAAACCTTGCACCGGGTCGGGCAGGCAGGCGCTGGCGAACCGCCACGAGCCGATGGACGCGCCGATCAGCGCACGCTCGCGCGGCGCACGGGGCAACCAGTCACCGAACAGCGCCAGGTCCAGCCCTTGGATACCCAGGGCCTTGGGGCCGCCCGCCGCGCCGGGGAGGATACCGACGTCGGCAGGCGCAAGGCCCTGCTCGCGGATGCGGGTGAAGGCGCGTTTGCCGGCCTTGAGGGTCAAGGCCGGGAACTTGATATGGATGGCTGTCATACCGGTCTCTGTTGAGGCGAGCGGGGCAGTATAAGAAATCTCGCAGGCAGTGGGAAAAATGGCTTAACCGGAATTGCCATGGTGGCAATTCAGTTTCAGTTAAGTTGCAGCGCGTACCGTGGCCGGCGTAGGAAAACATCATGTAACGGAGACTTATCATGAAGCGCCTCACTGCCCTGGGCGCCGCCGCTATCATCCTCGTTACGGCGACCCCGGCCGCCGCCGTGGACCCCGACAAGCCACTGATCGTGCCGGCCACTGTTACAATTGTCGCTTTCGATCAATTGGACGCTACGGCCCTGGCCCTTCACCCTGGTTCGACGCTGCTGGACACCGATTTGGATGAGGAATACGGCAAGTACGTTTATGAAGTCGAGCTACGAGATACCGACGGCATTGAATGGGATGTTGAATTGAATGCGCTCACCGGGCAGGTTCTCAAGAATCATCAGGATACGTAATGAAGGTAAATTTACGCGTCGGCAGTCGCGTGGCGCTGGTGCTCATGGTGTTTTGTTCCAGCCTGGCGGCCCGCGACCTCAACCAGGACGAAGCCCTGGCCCTGCGCCAGCAAGGCGTGATCCTGCCATTGGAACAGCTGTTGCAGCAGGCCATGGCGCGATACCCCGGCTCGCGGCTGCTGGAGGCCGAACTGGAAAAGAAACACGGGCAATACGCCTATGAAGTGGAACTGGTGACCACCGAGGGCGTGGTGCGCGAGATCAAGCTGGATGCCACCAATGGCGACCTGATCAAAGATGAGGAAGACTGATGCGCCTGCTCCTGGTGGAAGACAACGTGCCCCTGGCCGACGAACTGATGGCCGGCCTGCAGCGCCAGGGTTATGCAGTCGACTGGCTGGCCGACGGCCGGGACGCCGTGTATCAAGGGCGCAGCGAGCCCTATGACTTGATCATTCTCGACCTTGGCCTGCCCGGTTTGCCCGGGCTTGATGTGCTGGCCCAATGGCGCGCCGCCGCGTTGGCCATCCCGGTGCTGATCCTTACCGCCCGCGATTCCTGGGCCGAGCGTATCGAAGGGCTCAAGGCCGGCGCCGATGATTACCTGAGCAAACCCTTTCACCCTGAAGAGCTGTACCTGCGCATCCAGTCGCTGCTGCGCCGCTCCCACGGCCAGACGAACCAGCCCACCCTGCAAGCCGCCGGCCTGCATTTGGATGAAGGGCGCCAGTGCGTGCTACGTGACGGCGCCGAGATCCAACTGACGGCTGCCGAGTTTCGCTTGTTACGCTATTTCATGCTGCATCCCGAACAGATCCTGTCCAAAAGCCACCTTGCCGAGCACTTGTATGACGGTGAGACCGAACGCGACTCCAATGTGCTGGAGGTGCACGTCAACCACCTGCGGCGCAAATTGGGACGCAGCGTGATCGAGACCCGACGCGGTCAGGGTTACCGATTCGGCGCCACTCCGGCATGAGGTCGATCCAGCGGCGCTTGAGCCTGGGGTTGATCAGCGTGATGGTGATCGTCGGCGTGGTGCTGGCGCAAACCAGCCTGTGGTTGTTCGAGGCGGGTTTGCAGCGCTACCTTGAAGCGGGCTTGCGCAACGACAGCGAAAACCTGCTGGTGGCGCTGGTGCGTGGGCCCAACGGCGTGCAGTTGGATGAGCAACGCCTGTCGCCGGCGTACCAACGGCCATTTTCCGGGCATTACTTTCGTATCGACTTTGCCGATGTGCATTGGCGCTCCCGCTCACTGTGGGACCAGGAACTGCCCCGGCTCCCGGTGGCGGGGCTCAAGGGCAACCTGCAACTGGGACCCGAAGGCCAGCAACTGTTGGTGCTGCGCTCGGACTACAAGCGCTTTGGCCAATCGATTTCCATCAGCGTGGCCCAGGACTACACGCCTGTGCGCGAGAGCTTTCGCCTGATGCGTCAGGTCGGCCTGGTGATGGGGCTGGCGGCGCTGCTGCTGGTGCTGATCCTGCAACGGGTCACCGTGCGCCGTGCCCTGCGCCCCCTGGAGACCGCACGTAACCAGATCGCCCAACTGCAACAAGGCCAGCGCTCGCAACTCGATACTCAGGTGCCGCTTGAGCTGGAGCCACTGGTGGCGCAAATCAACCACCTGTTGGCGCACACCGAAGACAGCCTCAAGCGCTCGCGCAACGCCCTCGGCAACCTGGGGCATGCGCTGAAAACCCCGCTGGCAGTGTTGTTGAGCGCGGCCTCCAGTGACGCCCTCAAGGATCATCCGCAACTGAGCCAGTTGCTGCGCGAGCAATTGGAGCAGGTGCAGCAGCGCCTCAACCGTGAACTCAACCGTGCGCGCCTGGCGGGTGATGCGCTGCCGGGCGCGTTGTTTGACTGTGAACAAGAACTGCCCGGTTTACTGGCCACCCTGCGCATGATCCACGGCGAACACCTGGACCTCAGCTACCAGGTGGCGCCGGGCCTGCAACTGCCTTGGGACCGTGAAGACCTGCTGGAACTGCTGGGCAACCTGTTGGACAACGCCTGTAAATGGGCGGACGCCGAGGTACGCCTGAGCGTTAGCGAGACGCCCCAGGGCTATCGGCTGGCGGTGGAAGACGACGGCCCCGGCATTCCCGAGGCCCAGCGCGACCAAGTGTTCAGCCGTGGCGCACGCCTGGATGAGCAAAGGGTTGGCCATGGCCTGGGTTTGGGGATCGTGCGGGATATCGTTGAGGTGTGGGGTGGGGTGTTGCAACTGCAAGAGAGCGAGCTGGGTGGGCTCAAGGTATTGATCCAGTTGCCACGGCGCTAGCATTCACACACCACCGCTCAAAATGTGGGAGCTGGCTTGCCTGCGATAGCATCGACTCGGTTTGCCTGACATACCGAGGTGTCTGCATCGCGGGCAAGCCCGGCTCCCACAGTAAAGCCTTGCTACATTCAGACCCTGAACTGATCCATCAACCCCTGCTGCTGATTTGCCAGGCTGTTCAACGCCTGGCTGACCCGCGCCGATTCATTGGCCTGCTCCGACAACGACTCGGTCACATCGCGAATGGTCGCCACGTTGCTGTTGATCTCTTCGGCCACGGCGCTTTGCTCTTCGGCGGCGCTGGCGATTTGCAGGTTCATATCACTGATCACCGTGACCGCATCGCCAATCTGGCGCAAGGCGGTGACGGCCTGGCCGACCTGTTCGACGCTGCCCTGAGCCTGGCGATAGCTGTTGCCCATGGAGCCGACCACGTCGCTGGTACCGGTTTGCAATTGTTCGATCACCAGGCGGGTTTCTTCCACCGATTCCTGGGTGCGCCGCGCCAGGTTGCGCACTTCGTCGGCGACCACGGCAAAACCGCGGCCGGCTTCACCGGCGCGAGCGGCTTCGATGGCGGCGTTGAGCGCCAACAGATTGGTCTGCTCGGCGATGCCGCGAATCACTTCAAGCACCGAGCCGATCTGTTCGCTGTTGGCGGCCAAGCCCTCTACCTGGGTCATGGCGGTGCTCATGTCGGCGGCGAGCTCGCCAATGTTGGCGGTGGTGCGGTCGATAACCGTCAAGCCTTGACGAGTTGCCTGGTCGGCATCTCGGGCGGCTTGGGCCGCTTGGGCGGCGCTGCGGGCCACGTCCTGGGCGGTGGCGCTCATTTCGTGGGATGCGGTAGCCACCTGATCCACCTGGCGGTACTGCTGCTCCATGCCGGCGCTGGTTTGCGTGGCAATGGCCGCGGACTGGTCGGCAGTGCCGCGGGCGTCCTGCACCGAGCGTTTGACCTCGGCAATGATCGGCTGCAGCTTGTCGAGGAAGCGGTTGAACCAGCCGGCCAATTGGCCCAGTTCGTCCTGTTTGGCGTAGGCCAGGCGCCGGGTCAGGTCGCCTTCGCCGCTGGCGATATCCTCAAGCATGTGCGCCACGCCAAGGATTGGCCGGGTCACGCTGCGCGCCATCAGCCACACCAGGATCAAGCCGACCACGGCGGCGAGCAGGCCCAGGCCCAGTTCTAGCAGGGTGCCTTTGGCGTTGTCGGCGTCCAGCTGGTTTTTCAGCGCTTCGGCGGGGGCGACCAGGACTTTTTCCGGTACATCCAGCAATACGCCCCACGCCTTACCGCCGGGAATCGGCGCAAAAGGCGCCAGTACCTTGAGTTGATGGTCGGTGCGCAGGCTGTGGGTCTGGGTACTGCTGGCCAAGGCACTGGTCAACTGTGCGCCGCTGGCCGGGTCGACCTGCTCCAGGCGTTGGCTGAGTTTGCTGGCATCCGGGCTGTAGCCGGCCAGTAAGCCGGTCGGGCTGAGGATGCTGACCTGGGTCTGGCCGTCGTACAGTTTCTGGCTGGCCTGTTGGCTGACCGCCTGCAGGCTGTTGAGGTTGATATCCACCGACAGCGAGGCGATGACTTTGCCATTGACCATCAGCGGGAACACGATGCTGGTCATCAGCACGTTCTGGCCGTCGATCACATAGAAGTAGGGCTCGATCACGCAGGGTTTGAGAGTCGTGCGCGGGCAGGTGAACCAGGCGTTGGCTTTTTCGCCGCTGGGGCCGATGGAGGTGTCGGCCATGTCGCTCTCGGGCAGTGCCATCGAGGTGATTTTCCCCGGCGTCGGTTGCGACCAGTACAGTGCGAAACGGCCTTTGTCATTGCTGCCTAGTTCTGCCTGGTTGGCGAACAGTTCGTCTTTGCCGTCCAGCGCATTGGCTTCGAACACCAGGGACAGGCCGAGCAGGTCGGGGTTGGCCTGCAGGGCGGCCTTGACCTGGCGGGTCAGGTCTTCACGGGTGTCGAAGGCATCGAGAAAGCGCTTCTCGGCCTGTTCGCGCAAAAACAGCACCTGGCGGGAAAAACCATGGCCGTATTGGTAGGCATCCATGAACTGCTGGCGAATGCCCAGCGCTTGCACTTCGCCTTGGGCCTCGATGCGCGACTGGGCGGCTTCGTCGAGCATCTGCATGCTGGACGCCTTGACCTGCTGGGAGCTCTGCGCCATGCGATACAGCGACAGACCCACCAGCAGGGTCACGATCCCCAGCAGGCAGAGGCCCGCCAGCAGGGTGATTTTCCATTGAATGGAGAGCTGCCTGAGCGACATCGGGACATCCTTACCTGAAAGCACATAGAGACAGCGTATCGGCCAGCGCCTGTAATTCTTTATGCGTGCAGAGGGCTTTGCCTCACCACAGTTTTTGACATGACAGCCCAGCTCCTGCAAAGTGCGCGCCCTCTAATAAGACCTCTTTCAAGCTTGCACGCCGGCAGCTGTTCCCATGGGCCGCGCGCGGGCATGCCTGTCTTTTTTGTTTCTGCTTGAGGTAACCATGATTAACGCAGTCATCGCCGCGGTCGGCACCATGCTGGTACTCAGCCTGTCCCGCGTGCACGTGGTCATCGCCATTATCGTCGGCGCCCTGGTGGGCGGCTTGACCGGTGGCCTGGGTATCGAGGCCACGCTCAAGGCCTTCAACGGCGGGCTGGGCGGCGGCGCAACCGTGGCCTTGTCCTACGCATTGCTCGGGGCTTTCGCCGTGGCGATTGCCAAGTCCGGGCTGGCCCATGCGCTGGCGGACAAAGCCTTGCTGCTGGTGGACCGCCAGGACGCCAGCGGTGGCAACCACGTCAAATGGCTGCTGATCGGCCTGTTGTGGGTGGTGGCGATTGCCTCGCAGAACATCTTGCCGATCCACATTGCGTTTATTCCGCTGCTGGTACCGCCGCTGCTGTATGTGCTGACCAAGCTGCAACTGGACCGTCGCCTGATCGCCTGCGTGATGACCTTCGGCCTGATCACCCCGTACATGTTTCTGCCGGTGGGCTTTGGCAATATCTTCCTCAATCAGATCCTGCTGGCCAACGTCGCCAAGAGCGGGGTGGATATCAGCGGGGTCAATGTCACCCACGCCATGGGCTTGCCGGCGCTGGGCATGGTGGTCGGCCTGCTGGTGGCGGTGTTGATCAGCTACCGCAAAAAGCGTGTGTACGACCTGAAGAAAATCGAGCGTGTCGAGCAAGTGGCGGTGCAGTACAACCCGCTGACCCTGCTGGTGGCCGGCCTGGCGATTGCCTCGGCGTTCATCATCCAGTTGTGGCTGGACTCGATGATCATCGGCGCCCTGGCCGGGTTCCTGATCTTCTCGGTGTCGGGCATCGTGCGCTGGCGCGACACCGATGACCTGTTCACCGAAGGCATGAAGATGATGGCGATGATCGGCTTCATCATGATCGCGTCCTCAGGTTTTGCCGAAGTGCTCAAGGCGACCGGTGACGTGAACTCGCTGGTGCAGGCCTCGGCAGCGTTCATCGGCCATAGCCGGGGCGTCGGCGCGTTGTTGATGCTGCTGGTGGGGTTGTTGGTGACCATGGGCATCGGCTCGTCGTTTTCCACGGTGCCGATCCTCGCGGCGATTTTCGTGCCGCTGTGTGTGCAGTTGGGCTTCAGCCCGGTGGCCATCGTGTGCATCGTTGGTACCGCCGGTGCCTTGGGCGACGCCGGTTCGCCCGCTTCGGACTCCACCCTCGGGCCCACCTCCGGCCTGAACATCGACGGCCAGCACCACCATATCTGGGACACCGTGGTACCGACCTTCCTGCACTACAACCTGCCGCTGCTGGCGTTCGGCTGGCTGGCTGCGATGACGCTCTGATCCAAGTGAGCCCCCTGTGGCCAGAGATTGCTCCCGCTGGGCTGCGAAGCAGCCCCAAAAAGCTTGCGGGCGCTGCGCACCCGAGCGGGAGCAAGCTCTGGCCACACAAGCTCGCGCCTACAGTAATCGCTCACATGGCCGTTAACCTCTCAAGTCGCCACTAACAAGAGAGAAAAGCCATGCGTCTGAGTTTGAAGGCCAAAGTCCTGGCCCTTGCTGTCGTGCCGGTGTTGTTGTTTGCCGTGGTCATCAGCCTGACCACCGTGTGGATTCTGCAGGGCCAGGCCCGCAACGAGGTGGATGAAACCCGTCAGCGCCTGCTCAACGACGCCAAGGCCACCCTGCAAGGTTATGTCGAGGTGGCTATGACCACCATCAAGCCGCTCTACGACGCGGCAGCCCCCGGCGACAGCGCGGCGCGGGCGCAGGTGGTCAAGTTGCTGTCCAACACCAGCTACGGCAAGGACGGCTATTTCTTCGGCTACGACTCCGAGACCATCCGCCTGTTCAAGGGCAACAGCCCGGACGGCGTGGGCAAGAGCTTCAAGGACAACCGCGACCCCAACGGCGTCTACGTCAACCGCGACCTGGTCAAGGTCGGCAAGGACGGCACCCACTACCTGCAATACAGCTCGACCCAGCCCGGCCAGACCGAACTGGTGCCCAAGCTCGGCTATACCGAGTACCTGCCCAAGTGGGACATGGTGATCGGCACCTCGGTGAACCTCGATGGCATCGACGCCCAAGTGGCGGTGGTGCAGGCAAAAGTCGAGAAGCGCATGCAAGGCGTGCTGTTGAGCATCCTCGGCGTCGCCGTGGTGGTGTTGCTGGTGATCGCCGCCGTGGGCATGCTGCTGGCCAATACCATCCTGCGCCCGCTGCACCTGATGAAAGCCAACCTCGATGACATCGCCGCGGGTGAAGGTGACCTGACCCGCCGCCTGGCCATTACCAGCCAGGATGAACTCGGCGACCTGGCCGGTGCATTCAACCGCTTTGTCGATAAAATCCACGGCCTGGTGCGCCAGATCACCGACATGACCGCCCAACTCACCGGGCTGGTGAGCCAGGTGTCCGACCAGGCCCAGCGTTCCGAACAGGCCATGGAACGCCAGCGCCACGAGACCGACCAGGTGGCCACTGCGATCAACCAGATGTCTTCGGCGGCGCACGAAGTGGCACGCAGTGCCCAAGGCGCCGCCGTCGCTGCGCAGCAGACCGACGCCGAAGGCCAGGCCGCCAAACGTGTGGTAGACGGCAGCATCGCGCAGATCCATGCGCTGGTGAACGACATCCGCAGCAGCGGCGTGTCCCTGGACAGCCTGCAGCAGGATGTATCGTCAATCGTCAGTGTGCTCGGCGTGATCCGCTCCATCGCCGAGCAAACCAACCTGCTGGCGCTCAACGCTGCCATCGAGGCCGCACGGGCCGGGGAGGCTGGGCGTGGCTTTGCCGTAGTCGCCGATGAAGTGCGCGCCCTGGCCAGTCGCACCCAAACCAGCACCCAGGAAATCCAGGGCATGATCGATCGCCTGCAAAAAGGCACCGAGGCGGCCGTGGACGCTATGCGCCGCTCCAGCGATGCCGGCGACGGCACTTCGGCCCAGGCCAACCAGGCCGGCGCGTCCCTGGACACCATGGCGCAACTGATTGGCACCATCAACTCAATGAACGCCCAGATCGCCAGCGCCGCGGAAGAGCAGACCGCCGTGGCGGAAGAGATCAACCGCAGCGTGCATCAGATTGCGGTAGCGGTGGACAGCGTGGCGGACGAAACCCAACTGGGCGCTCAGACGTCTCGCAGTCTGGCCGACCTGGGCCAGCGCCTCGGGCAGTTGGTGGGCCAGTTCAGGATCTGATCCATTCAACCCATGGCAGGGTTTAAACGTCGCGCATCAGCAGGCCAAAGCGCAGGTCCATCTGCGCCGGAATCGGCACATACACCGTATGCCCGTCCCCCGGCGCCACCTCAATGCTTTCGCCCTTGGCGTTATGCAGGCTCGGCAAGTCAAAATGAAAATTGCCCGCGGGCGTCATCAACTCCAGGTGGTCGCCCAGCGCAAAGCGGTTCTTGACCTTCACCTCGGCCAACGCGCCACGGCGCTCGCCGGTCAGCTCCCCGACAAACTGCTGGCGCTCGGAAACCGAGCTGCCGTTCTGGTAGTTCTGGTATTCATCGTGCACGTGGCGGCGCAGAAAACCTTCGGTGTAGCCACGCTGGGCCAGGGACTCGAGGTTGGTCATCAAGCCGCGGTCAAATGCACGCCCGGCCACTGCGTCATCGATGGCCTGGCGGTAGACCTGGGTGGTGCGCGCGCAGTAAAAGTGGGACTTGGTGCGGCCTTCGATCTTCAACGAATGCACGCCCATCTGTGCCAGGCGTTCCACATGCTGCACGGCCCGCAGGTCCTTGGCGTTCATGATGTAGGTGCCGTGTTCGTCTTCGAAGGCGGGCATGGGTTCATCGGGGCGATTGGCTTCCTGTAGCAGGAACACCTGATCGGTGGGCGTGCCGATCCCTAATGTGGGTTGATATTCATGGACGATATCGCCAGTGGCATTCTCCACTGCCGGCGTGGCCTGGTATTTCCAGCGGCAGGCATTGGTGCAGGTGCCCTGGTTGGCATCGCGCTTGTTCATGTAGCCCGACAGCAGGCACCGCCCGGAATAGGCCATGCACAAGGCGCCATGTACAAACACCTCCAACTCCATCGCCGGCACTTGCTGGCGGATTTCGCCGATCTCTTCCAGGGACAGCTCCCGCGACAGAATCACCCTGCAAATACCCTGTTGCTGCCAGAACGCCACGCTGGCCCAATTCACCGTATTGGCCTGTACCGACAGGTGAATCGGCATCTGCGGGAAGTGCTGGCGCACCAGCATGATCAACCCCGGGTCGGACATGATCAGCGCATCCGGGCCCATGGCGATCACCGGCGCCAGGTCCTTGAGGAAGGTCTTGAGCTTGGCGTTGTGGGGCGCAATGTTCACCACCACGTAGAAACGCTTGCCCTGGTCATGGGCTTCCTGGATGCCGAGGGCCAGGTTGGCGTGGTCGAATTCGTTGTTGCGCACCCGCAGGCTGTAGCGCGGCTGGCCGGCATAGACCGCGTCGGCACCGTAGGCGAAGGCGTAGCGCATGTTTTTCAGGGTGCCGGCAGGGGCGAGCAGTTCGGGGGCAATCATCGAGGGCATGGCTGTAGGTCGCAAAAGGCGCGAGGGTAGTGCAGGGCCGGGCGCCGTTCATTGATCCACGTCTACACATGGCGATCTATGCTTGTTCGATAAACAAGGGCACTCCCACGTTTGGCTGCGGACTAAGCAACAGGGCCGCCATCGGCCCTGTTTTTCTGACATGGACCGGACATGAATCAAACCAACCTGCAATTCAAAACCCTGTTGCTGCTACTGGCCTTGGTCACCGTGGCTTTTATCTGGATATTGCTGCCGTTCTACGGCGCGGTGTTCTGGGCCGTGATCCTGGGCATTATCTTTGCGCCGATGCAGCGCCGCCTGCAGCAGCGTTTTAGCTGGAACCGCAACCTGACCTCCCTGACCACCTTGATGGTGTGCCTGGTGATCGCGATTCTGCCGGTGATCATCACCAGTGCTTTGCTGGTGCAAGAGGGGGCCACGCTCTACAAAAACATCGAGAGCGGCAAACTCGACGTAGCGGGTTATATCGAGCAATTCAAGAACGTCCTACCACCGTATTTCCAGCAGTTGCTCGACCGTTTTGGCATGGGCAACCTCGAAGGGCTGCGGGAAAAGGTCGTCAAGGGCGCGATGCAGGGCAGTCAGTTCTTTGCCTCCCAGGCGTTCAGCTTCGGCCAGGGGACGTTTGATTTCCTGGTGAGCTTTTTCATCATGCTGTACCTGCTGTTTTTCCTGCTGCGCGATGGCCCGGAACTGGTACGCAAAGTGCGCACAGCCGTACCGTTGGCCGAGCCGCAAAAGCGTCGCCTGCAGCTCAAGTTCAACCGCGTGGTGCGCGCCACGGTCAAGGGCAACGTGCTGGTGGCTGTGACCCAAGGTGCGCTGGGAGGTTTGATCTTCTGGTTCCTGGACATCCCCAGTGCCTTGCTCTGGGCCGTGCTGATGGCGTTCCTGTCGCTATTGCCAGCGGTGGGTGCCGGGCTGGTCTGGGGGCCGGTGGCGGTTTACTTCCTGTTGAGCGGTTCGATCTGGCAGGGCGTGGTGCTGGGGCTGTTCGGGGTGTTCGTGATTGGCCTGGTGGACAACGTACTGCGCCCGATCCTGGTGGGCAAGGACACCAAGATGCCGGACTACCTGATCCTGATCTCGACCTTGGGTGGCCTGTCGGTGTTCGGCCTTAACGGCTTTGTCATCGGGCCGCTGGTGGCGGCGTTGTTCATGTCGTGCTGGGCGTTGTTCGTCGAAACCAAGCCGCGGGTCAAGTTGCCGCTGCCATAGCGTTCAGGCTTCTAGGCTGAAGTCGGTTGCCATTCGGCGTTGTGTTTCGGCATCCGATAACGAAGTGAGCGGGCCGCTGATCGGCTCGCCATCGCGCACCACATACCAGCAGGCGAGCAAGCCCAGTTTGCGCAGAGGGGCGGGGACGGCGCTACCGATGACAGACATGATTTGAACAGTGGGCATAAGTACCTCCAAACGTTATGGAGGTCACCTTACGGTTTGCCGGTGCTTGGGAAAAATCACCTGGCTCGATAGTCGACATCAATGCCAGGCGTTAATCCACCACCTGGTCGAGCATGTTCACCACTTCGTGCTCACTGAGCAGGCCCTTGCGCACCAGGTTTTCGGCCAGCAATGCCAGGAACTTGGCGCTGCGATGGCCTTCAAGGTGCTTGAGTTCAGTCAAAGCGTTATAGACCTTGCTGGAGGTGCACAGGCCGGCGGTGCGGTGCGGGTTTTGCGTGGGCATGGTCAATCGTCCTTAATTGTTATTGGCTGGACTGGGTCGATAGTGCGACTGTTTTGTGACGCAAACATGACAGCGCAGCCCGCCATCGATCAAGAGGATATTCGACGCTCATGATGTGGGATTGGCGCTCGTGCGTTGTTCTCACAGCGACATCGGCAGGATAAATCCGGACTTTTCAGGCAAAAAAAGGCCCCGCGTGTGGGCGAGGCCTGTGCCTGTCAATGGATTAAAACTTACCAACCATGGCGGTAGTAGCCGTGGGGCGGGCCGTAGTAGCCGCGAGGTGGCCCATAATAACCGCGCGGTGGGCCGTAATAGACGGGCGCCGGGCGGTAGTAAACCTGCTGTTGCACATACACTGGTGGCGGTGGCGCGTAGTAGACCGGCGGCGGCGCGGCATACACCGGCTGCGGCTGCACATACACCGGTTGTTGCACGTACACCTCACGCGGCTGGCTGGCAACCACAGAGCCGACTACCGCTGCGCCGACAAGCGCACCGAACACGGCCGGGCCACCCCAACCACCACCGTGGGCGGAAGCTTGGCCGGCCATTGCGAGTGCGCCGATAAGCAAGGCGATCCTGGGAAGTTTACGCATGATGGTCATTCCTCAATTAGCCCCTGCGCTTGTGGTCTGCAATCAATAGACTCAAGGATTGTCGCGGGGATACTTTTAAGACAACGTATTTCGAGAAAACAGCACGGCCAATGAGTAAAGGTTGTGTAAGGTCTGTACCGATTTGCTTACTTCAAGGAGTTATCCATGCAGATGCACCCCAACAAGGACACCCAACTGTGCATGTCACTGTCGGCGCGCCCTGGGAACTTTGGCCTGCGTTTTCATAACCACCTGTATGAACAACTGGGTCTGAATTTTTACTATAAAGCCTTCAGCAGCCAGGACCTGCCCGGCGCGATCGGCGGTATCCGCGCCCTGGGTGTGCGCGGTTGCGGGGTGTCCATGCCGTTCAAGGAGGCTGCCATTGCCTTGGTGGACGAACTCGACGATTCGGTTCAAGCCATCGACTCCCTGAACACCATCGTCAACACCAACGGCCACCTCAAGGCTTACAACACCGACTACATCGCCATCGAGCAACTGTTGAAAAAACACGCGGTACCCAAGGACTCCAGCTTCGCCCTGCGCGGCAGCGGCGGCATGGCCAAGGCGGTCGCCAGTGCCTTGCGTGACGGGGGGTACGCCAATGGCGTGATCGTGGCACGTAATGAGGTGGCGGGCCAGGCATTGGCCAGGAACCTGGGGTACGCGTGGCAGGCGGATCTGGGCAGCCTGCGGCCACAGATGCTGATCAACGTGACGCCCATTGGCATGACCGGCGGTGC
Organism: Pseudomonas sp. CFSAN084952; assembly: GCF_009648855.1. Taxonomy (NCBI): domain Bacteria; kingdom Pseudomonadati; phylum Pseudomonadota; class Gammaproteobacteria; order Pseudomonadales; family Pseudomonadaceae; genus Pseudomonas; species Pseudomonas sp. CFSAN084952. The sequence continues at coordinate 1,354,003 of NZ_CP045767.1, forward strand.
GGAAGCGGATGCGTTGGCGTTTGACGCCGAGGCAATCGATCAGGCCGAGACGGTCTTCGATGTGGTGGCGATCCCAGCGGAAACGCCGTTGATCGTGCGTGGCCGTGCCCAGGGCAAGCGGGTGATTACCGGGCTGGAAGTGATCGCTATCCAGGCGTTGGAGCAGTTTGTGCTTTATACCGGTGTGCGGCCTACGCAGGAGCAGTTCGAGGCAGCGGTGGCCTTCGCCCGCAGCTAAAGCCTTACGCACAACCATTCGGTGATCTAACTGACGCGCACGCGATCCAACTGTGGGAGCTGGCTCGCCTGCGATGGCGGCCTGCCAGGCGACGGCTATCTACCTGACACCCCACGATCCAACTGTGGGAGCTGGCTTGCCTGCGAAGACGGCCTCACAGTCGACGCCGTAATACCCAGTACATATCCATTCCTGCGGTAACGGCTACTTAGGGTTCCGCTTTTACAGCGGCTCACTTTTGAAAAGAGCCCAAAAGTAAGCATGGGCCTGTCCCCCGGCAGCGTACGCCATGAAGCTGGTTATCCAGTCTTCTGCCTCAAGCTCTTTGCATATTCGTTCGGAGAACGATACCCCAGAGCTGAGTGCAGTCGGCTGCTGTTGTAAAACCCATGCACATAGCTGGCGATCGATAGCTGTGCCTGTTTTTTGGTGGGGTAGACTCCAAAAGCCTCCTCTCTTTTCAGCGTAGCGAAAAAACTCTCCGCCACTGCGTTATCCCAGCAATTTCCCTTTCGACTCATGCTCTGTTTGAAGTCCTTCTTAGCTAACGCTAGACGGAACTTACTGCTTGCGTACTGACGGCCCTGATCGGAGTGAAATACTGCTCCGCTAGTGCCAGAACAGGCGCTCCAGGCATTCAGAAACGCACTTTCCACCAGGCCATCTGGCATGCGGTCTGACAAGCTGTAGCCCAAGATCTGGCGGGTCTGGATGCTCAACACTACGGCCAGATACAGCCAACCCTCTCTGGTTGGGAGATAGGTGATATCACTGACCCAAGTCGGAGTGGGGTTATCGATGGCAAACTGCCGCGCCACCACATTGTTCGCGACCGGCAAGTAATGGTTGCTGTCAGTGGTACAGGGCCTGAAACCGCGTTTGGACTTGCCGTGAATACCCTCCTCCTGCATCAACCGGCTGACTCGCTTGTGGCCCACTGCATACGATTTCTGGCGTAAGGCTGCGACCAACCGTGGCCGACCGTAGGTGTGTCGACTGGCCGCATAGACGCTGCGCAACTCAATGCGAATCTGAGCGTCAGGATCAGGGCGAGGCTGCCTGTGCGTGTAATCGTAGAAACCTGAAGTTGAGACTTCCATCACCCGGCACAACATACGTACCGGGTATTGAGTCCGTTCAGCAGCGACGAAGGCGTATCTCACCTGGACTCTCTGGCGAAGAATACCGCCGCCGTTTTTAGGATTTCACGCTCCATTTTTAGCTCGGCAACCTCGGCTCGCAGGCGGGCAAGCTCGCTGTCCTCCTTAGTGATGGGCTTGCGCTCGGGCGAGCTCAACGGTTGACCCTTGCGCGTGGCGTTCACCCAGTTATCGAGCGTTTTGACGGACATCTCTAGCTGGCGGGCAGCTTCGGTTCTGCCAACGCTTTCAGCTAACGCAACCGCTTGAGTCTTGAACTCATCGGTGTAGTTACGGCGAGTGGATGGATACATGGCAACCTCCAAGAGAACGATTTAAGTATCGCTTCTTGGCGTCCGTTGTCACGGGACAGGCCCAGCAAAAGGCTCTTGCCCCACCACTCGGCACCTCGCCTAGGCTCGGTGTGCCCGAACGCAGGCTTGAATCCGTGGGCCGCCGCCACGCGCCATCCATGGCGCGGGGCGGCTAACCCGGCGTCCTGCCGGGTTACCCACGAATTAAAGCCTGCGTTCGGCCAGCGTGGTTTAACGGGGCGCCTAAGATCAAAAGCAGAGCAAGATCAAGAGCGGCTCGCTTCGCATCGTAGTTACCGTTGGCTGCTGCAACCTACAAAGTTGTGTCGATACCAATGGCTATCGCAGGCAAGCCAGCTCCCACATGTTTATCTGCGTTATACCTGTTCCAGCTGCGTCAGCCGTTCTTCCAGTGCGGCAATCCGCGCTTCCAGCTCTTCAATGCGCTCCACCGAAACAGCCCCTGCGCTACGCTCTACCGGATTCCCCCGCGCGGTCATAATCGCTTCAATATCTGCCGGGTCCCCCAGTGCATGGGTATACCGGTCTTCCCGCTGCCCCGCCTGACGCGGCACGAGCAGCGCCAGTCCTCGTGCAATCAGGCGCTCGAGCTGATGCACAACCTGTTCGGCATCCTCAAAGTCATGCATACGCCCACTGCGGGTGAGCAACTCATTGACGGTCTGCGGCCCCCGCAGGAACAGCAGCCCGGTCAGGATCACCTGGGCCGGCACCAGTTCCAGGGCCTTGTCCACACGGTGCTCCCAGCGGTCGGCGCGGCTGCCCATCACCAGGCGCGTGAAGCCTTGGCCTTCGAGCGCGCGCAGGCTCTGGCCGACCTGGCCTTGGCTGAGGTTCATCACCGGCTCGCGGCTGGTCTTCTGGTTGCAGGCCAGCACCAGGGCGTTGAGGGTGAGGGGGTAGGTTTCCGGGTTGGTCGCCTGTTTTTCGATCAGGCAGCCCAGGATGCGGATTTCCGTGCTGTTCAGGCGCGGCTCAGGGGTGTCGGTGTCGTGCTCGGCGGTCATCGCGCTTTCCCTATGCAGTGAAGCTCACCAGCGTAATCCTCAAAAAATAAAAGACAAGCACCGGGCATGGCTATAATCGCCGCTGGTTCCAACCCTGCCATTATCAGTGAGACTGACATGACCATTTCCCTGTACGCCGCTTCTATCCCAGTCTTCAAGCAAATGCTCAACGCGTTGAGCGATGTGCTGAACAAAGCCGAAGCCCACGCCAGCGCCAAGAACATCGAGCCCAACGCCTTGCTGCAAGCGCGCCTGTTCCCGGACATGTTCCCGTTGGTGCGCCAGGTGCAGATCGCCGTGGACTTCGCCAAAGGTGTGTCGGCACGCCTGGCCGAGATCGAAGTACCGAAGTACGAAGACAACGAAGTCACCTTTGCCGACCTGCAAGCACTGATCGCCAAGGTCCTGGCCTTCGTCGACACCATCAAGCCCGAGCAGATCGACGGCAAGGAAGGTATCGAAATCATCACCCGCCCAGGCACGCCGAAAGAGAAGCGCTTCAGCGGCCAGTCCTACCTGCTGACCTACGGCCTGCCGCAGTTCTTCTTCCACATCACTACCGCTTATGCCTTGCTGCGTCATAACGGTGTGGAAGTGGGCAAGCGTGATTACATGGGCGCGTTCTAAACTCACGCTTCAATAAAAAACCGGGGCTTGTTCTGAAATGAACGGCCTCGGTTTTTTTTTTGCAGGATATTCTTTTCACCAATGCTTTGTTACATATCTTGATGCAACCAATATTCAGTAAATCTCACTCAGGAGTGCCTATTAAACTTTCAACCGAAGAACCTGGAGACCACAAACTAAATGCAGCTTTCCTCCTCTGCGTTAACGTCGACAACCCATAACGCTTATTTCGAAGATACACGCAATACCTCCGTCAGCCAGGATTCGTCTTCACGTTCGTTTGCGACGAGCCGGACCCGTCGAGAGGCTCCCGGTAACGAAGCGGTTCTATCAACTTCTGACCGTGCTCAAGCCGACAGTGAATTGGCCGCCCGTTATGCAGAAGCCCTGGAGAGTCGAGCCCGTGATGAGCACACTATTATTCCGAATATTCCAGACGCGTCGTCTCTCGGCCAATGGCGTACACAGTTGCGTAATACATTTGAAGACCCGTATCTTGCTTATGTGCTGAAGAGGCAGGGTTTGGACCCGACCACCATGGAGATCGCCCCAGACGGGACGCTGAGCGTTAAAGAAAAAAATGGAGCAATTGCCCGATTTACTTTAAAAGACCACCCTCGCTGGGCGTTATACGCAGGGCCAATTCTGGCCGCATTGAAAGCCTATGCTCCCGACGGGATAAGCTACTCGGCGGTGCGCGCCGAAAGTGTACCGCTCAAGTTGATCGCCCAGTTTTATGGAGAGACGATACATAACGATTCAACCGAGGATCGAGCACGAGCTCAAGCGTTGCAAAAAAACAACGCATTTGCGACGTCGGGCGTTGGTCAAGCGCGTTCTGAAGAAACCCTGATGTTACAAAAACAACAACTTGCCGATAGACGCGATCTGCAAGCCTTCCAAGATGCCCTGGTCGAAGCTAATGCTAAGGTAGGCAAGTATCTGGATCAACAAGAGCGCTTGCATCAGAGTAACCTCTCTTTTCGCCCTGGCTTCCAGCCTCCCTATGATCGTGAAGCCGGATTTCTATCCTACCTGCAATCGCAACTGTTCACGATTGGCCCTGAATCTGGTTTCCACTTGGATAACCAACCAATGGCCGGACGACAAGTGAACCTCTTGCAGTTCATGACGGCCAATGGCTGGAAACATCCGGTTAATACAGAAGAAATGCGACAAATTGGCCTCAGTTTAGCAGAGCTCCAGTACCCACAACGGCGTCAGGATTTGGGCGGCGGACTAGCGTGGCCAACGCCGCTCGATACGACGCAACAGCAGGCGATCTACGATGCTGTTTCCTATAACGCGATGGGGCTACCCGAATTCGACCAGTTGAAATTGAGCCAAAACGCGTTCGGGTATCTGACACAAACCATCCAATGGTCCGAAGCAGAATTGAAAGATCCCCGACAAGCGATCTTGAGGCTTTTGCAAAGCCCGGCTGCGCAGTCCTTGGGCGAAGCCTTGCGCGATAAGTTCGAGGGGGTCGGCAGTGTTGAGGACTGGGTACTTTCGGCTCTCCAGATAGGCCTCAATCAGGATGCGTTATGGAAACCGGGCGAAAAGAACAAGGTGGCCGGGTTTGATCTGTCGGCGCGCGAGAACTGGGGAAAACCGCTGTCATTTGTTCTGAAGGGGCTCACTGATCATCTGAGCAAGTCATACGGCGGTAACGCTCCTGTTGCGGCCTATCTGCCGTTGTCGCACCACGCTCCGGAATTACTGGTCAAAGATGTCCCGGATCATGTGACTTACGGCTCACCGGGTTGGGTCAGTTTGAAATCGATCGTTGCCAAAGCTGAAATGCGCTCTCCAGGTGTGGCGGCGACTAAAACATATGAGCAGTTGCTCAAAGACGACTTGAGGCCCATAGACGATGCCGGGATACAAGTGGAAGCGTTGGCGGCGCGAGAGGGGTTGATTCATTGGGCAGTGGCGGATGGGGCCATCGAAAAACGGGAGGATAACAATTATACGGATGAAGAAATTGAACGTGCCGGCGTCCTCGCCAACGAGCGCTTCGAGTTATTGACAACGGCTTCAGAAGCGCAACGCACGATATTACATAGTCGCTCGGAGTTAGGGCTCAGTATATTGAGGGCCCGTTTTCCCGAGGAAACCTATGGGAAAATAGACTTCGAGAAAAAAACAATCTATCCCACCGAGAAACACCGCGACTTAAAAGGCCCCTATTCGATATTGGATATCTATTCCGCCCCGCAGCAACATGTCAGATGGTTTTCCAATGATCCCGCTGTTCCGATTGAAAAAATAGCGGCTGACGTTCACGAGATGGGATCTTTAAACGAAGCGTTCGAATCACATGTCTTGGAGTATTTCGACGGATTTAAAGACGCCATGAGCGTGAATGTTAAACATCAGATGTCTTTGCTGCCTCAGGAGGATCAGGAGGCACTGCAGCACGGCGCGTTGAAAATCTATGGGGAGGAAAAAGTCACCCAAACCATTACATCGGCAGGTTACAAGATTCAATACGATGTTTCGGAGACTGAAGAAGTTAAAAGTAGCTCTGTATTTCTTGAGACGCTGCATAAAGGCAAGAAACGGATTTACGAATTCAATCCCGCGACGGGCGGGCTGCAGCATCGCGCAGATTTAGCGGAGGGGCTCAAGACAGGGCTGCAAGGCGAGTGGAGCCCCGTTGCTACGAATAAACCCAAGGTCAGAGTTCGATCCAACACCAAAATCAGTGAAATTAATGCCAATGATTCGGCAGAACGTAAAGAGCGAGAATCAAAGCTTCAAACTTCATCTCCTACCCAAGCCTTCAGTTCGCAGCGAACGCAGCATATAGCAGACGCAGTCACACGCCATTTTTTCAGGGCCGACGAACGTGAAACGGTGGTCAACGCGGCCAGAGGTGTCACCACGTTCGACACTGAAGTGACTGAGTTCGAAAAAATCCAGGCGGTGACCCGTGCACTGATACCGGGAGCGTCGGCGCTTCACAGTTTTCAGCAGGGTAGGGTTGGTGAAGGGCTGAAATTCCTTGCATTTGACGTGTTTGGTTTTGTTGTCGCAGGTGCAGGCGCCGTCGGAAAAATTTCAAAGATCGCGAAGGTAGGTGGGCAGCTAGGGCGCGGAGGTGTTACAGGCAGGCTGGGGCGGGCATTTATAAGCGCCGCCAACCCCTTTGCAGGCGGGGCGGCCATCGGGACTAGAGGCCTGACAGCGTTTTCTTCGGTAGTGGGCAAATTAAGCCTTGGCTGGAAAAGCGTTGCGGCTAACATTAGTGTTAATAGGGTTTTTCAGCACAAGCCGAAAAATGTAATGGTTGGCACTTCTGCGGGCGAGGACGCGACAAAGATTATCGCTCAGCTAGATTCCGTCAGCGGTAAATGGTACCGATTCAATCCGCAAACAAACGAGCGATACGGGATGCCCCTTCAGGGATTCACTGCCGCCACTTCGCCATCTTGATGGATATTCGTCCGACATGAAAAACGCCCGAGTCGGTTCAGGAGTGAACGGCTCGGGCTTTTTTTGCTCAATCAGGCGGTCTGATCTTCTTTACCCAGGCACGCCGCCGCAGTAAACAACACATCGGTAGATGAGTTGAGTGCCGTTTCGGCCGAATCCTGCAGTACGCCGATGATGAAACCAACGGCGACAACCTGCATGGCGATTTCACTTGGAATACCAAACAGGCTGCACGCCAGCGGGATCAGCAGCAGCGAGCCGCCCGCCACGCCGGAAGCCCCACAGGCGCAAATGGCCGCGACCACGCTGAGCAGCACGGCGGTTGGCAGGTCCACGGTAATCCCGAGAGTGTGCACAGCCGCCAGGGTCAGCACGGTGATAGTGATGGCGGCGCCGGCCATGTTGATGGTGGCACCGAGGGGGATCGACACCGAGTAGGTGTCTTCATGCAGGCCCAGGCGTTTGCTCAACGCCAGGTTGACCGGAATGTTCGCTGCCGAGCTGCGCGTGAAGAAGGCGGTGATCCCGCTTTCACGCAGGCACATCAGCACCAGCGGGTACGGGTTGCGGCGCAGTTTCCAGAACACGATGGCCGGGTTGATCACCAACGCCACGAAAAGCATGCAGCCGATCAGCACCACCAGCAGATGGGCATAGCCGAGCAGGGCACCGAAACCCGAGGTGGCCAGGGTGGAGGCCACCAGGCCAAAGATGCCCAGCGGGGCGAAGCGGATCACCACGCGTACGATCAGGGTGACGCCGTTGGACAAGTCGTCCAATACCGTACGGGTGGTTTCACCGGCATGGCGAATGGCGATGCCCATGCCAATGGCCCAGGCCAGAATGCCGATGAAGTTGGCGTTCATCAGCGCACTGACCGGGTTATCCACCACGCTGAGCAACAGGCTTTGCAGCACCTCGCCGATACCGCCGGGGGCGCTTACCGTGGCGTCATGGGTGACCAGTACCAAGGCAGACGGGAACAACATACTGGCGACCACTGCAACCACGGCGGCGGAAAAAGTGCCGAGCAGGTACAGAAACAGGATCGGGCGGATGTGAGTTTCCTGACCGTGCTTGTGGTTGGCAATCGAGGCCATGACCAGCACAAACACCAGGATCGGCGCGACAGCCTTCAGCGCCGTGACAAATACCTTGCCGATAAAACCGGTGGCGCGCGCGGCCTCGGGGAACAGCAAGGCCAACACGATCCCGGCAATCAGGCCGATGACAATTTGGGTGACCAGGCTGACGCGCATTAAACGTTGCAACAGGGAAGGGGCAGCAGTCATAAAGAGTTGTCTCTAGTTTTTTTAGTAGGGCACAGCATTGCAGGCAGAAAGCACTGTAGGAAGCAGGCGCGAAGTCTAGCATGCTGTAGGACGCGTCTCGTTCGCTGCGGCATTCCGTCACCCGTTTCAGTCGGGCTTGGTCAGATCCGCACATGTTCTGTTAAGCTTCATCCCTCTCATCTTTCCTATCCGTCAGCGGGCCCCTCGGGCTGTCGTTGATGTCGTTGTTTCTGGAGTTTTCATGTTGTTTCCTATCCTGCTGCTGTCAGCCGCCGGTTTTACCGTGCTGACCACAGAATTCGTCATCGTCGGCCTGTTGCCCTCGATTGCTCGGGACCTGAACGTCAGTGTGTCCCAGGCCGGGCTGCTGGTGACCTTGTTCGCGTTCACCGTGGCCGCGTTCGGCCCGTTCCTCACAGCCTACTGCGCACGCTTCCCACGCAAGCGTCTGTTCATCAGCATCTTGATCATGTTTGCAGCGGCCAATACGGTGGCGGCACTGGCGCCGAATATTTGGGTAATGGCCCTGGCCCGTTTGATCCCAGCCCTGGGCTTGCCCGTGTTCTGGGCCCTGGCCAGCGAAACGGCGGTTGACATTGTCGGCCCTGAGTTCGCCGGGCGTGCGATTGAAAAAATCGGCTTTGGCATTGTTTGCGCCACCGTATTTGGTATTCCGGTGGGCACGCTGATTTCCGATATGTTCGGCTGGCGCACCGCGTTCGCCGTGCTCGCGGTGATTGCCCTGGCCAAGGCATTGCTGCTGTATGTCTACCTGCCGGTTACCCCGGCCAAGCACCAGCAGGCCAGCTTGCGCTCGCAATTCAAGATCCTGCGCAGCCCCGTGATGCAGGGGCATATCCTGCTGTCGATCCTGGTGTTCAGTGGCATGTTCACCGCCTATACCTACTTGGCAGATATCCTTGAGCGCCTGGCCGGGTTCGACGGCACGCTGGTGGGCTGGTGCCTGATGGGCTTTGGCGCGGTCGGGCTGATCGGTAACTCCCTGGGCGGACGTGCCGTGGATCGTCATCCGTTGATTGCGTCCATGGTGTTCTGCGGGTTCATGATCGCGGGCATGGTGGCGGTGGTGCCGGCGATTCACTCGACCATCGGCCTGGCCGCGGCGATGGCGGTGTGGGGCGTGACCCAGGCGGCGATGTTCCTGGTCAGCCATGTGCGCTTGATGAAGGCCGCGCCCCATGCACCGGCGTTTGCCGCGTCGCTGAATATCGCCGGCGCCAACCTCGGCATTGGCCTGGGCGCGATGGTGGGCGGGCATGTCATCGACACCCTGGGCCTGGGCAGCCTGGGGTTTGCCGCTTCGGGGTTTATCCTGGTGTCGATCCTGCTCGCACTGTGGCTGATGACCGCCAAACCCACGGCGCTCAATGCCTGAGCGATCAGGGCAGGGCGGTAAACAACTCCCGCCGGGCACCCTCGGTAATTGCCACAATGCCGGGGTGCTTGACCTTGCGCTCCACTGAGATTGCATAAAACGACTCGGTCACTGCATCGGTCTGGCCGATCAGCGCTACGCCGTATTGGCGCACCACCTCGTCGGCGATCACGCTGGGCGCGATAAAAATTCCGCTGCCGGATTGCCCGAAGGCCTGCATCAAAGCGCTGTCGTCGAACTCGCCGATGATGCGGGGTTGAATCTGCTGTTCGGCAAACCAGCGCTGCAAACGGCTGCGCACCACGGTCTCAGCGCCCGGGATCAGCAGCGGTGCGCCCTGCAAACACTGTGGGAAATCCCCCCCATGCTGGTCAGCCAACGTCTGGGTGGCGAAAAAACTGATGCCGCATTCTCCCAGCTTCTGGCTGTAGCCCTTGATGTCCAAGTGCGTGGGCATGGGGCTGTCGGAAATCACCAGGTCCAGGCGCTGGATCGCCAGGTCGGCCAGTAAACGTTCGAGTTTGTCTTCACGGCAGGTGATGCGGATCGGTTCGCTCAACTCCATGGTCGGCGCGATCAACCGGTACACGATGGATTTGGGCACCACATCCGCCACCCCAACGCGGAATGGGATCTGCTGTTCGTCGGGCTGGGCGCGCAGCATCGCCTCCAGTTCATTGCCGGTCTGGAACATCTGCTCAGCGTAGGGCAGCGCCTGGCGCCCGGCTTCGGTCAGTTCAAGCTGGCGCCCGACCCGCTGAAACAGGGCAATACCGAAGGTCTGCTCCAACAGGCTGATCTGCCCGCTGATGGTCTGCGGCGTGAGGTTCAACTGCTCACAGGCGCGCACGATGCTGCCGGTCTTGGCCACCACCCAGAAGTAATGCAGCTGTCGATAATTGAGCATGCTCGCTTACACTTCGCAAAAACCGAAGTATACGCGAGAAAAATACGAATTTTACTGAACTGTTCGCCTGCATAGAATGCCTCGCTATCGAGGGGCCACTACTTGGACCCAAGGGTTCTAACGAGGAATACATCATGAAACTCAATTCCCTGGGCGCGGCGTCGTTGCTTGCGCTTTCATTGATAGGGGTCAGCGGCTGTGATCAAGTCGAGAAAAGCGCGCAACAGGTGTTAGGCAAAGCCACCGAGTCGGCCAAGCAGGCGATCGACGACACCCACAAGGCCGCCGAGCAGGCATTGAGTGAAGCAACCCAGGGCTTGATCAGCCCTGAGAAGCAGGAAAAAGACGCCGAAAACGCTGCTGAATCCGACACCAAAGAAACCTAATTCCCCAGCACTACCACGTCAGGACTGACCTATGGATTACCTTCTACAACTGGCCGCCAGCCCCACCGCCTGGGTCGCACTGGCTACCTTGATCGTCATGGAAATCGTGCTGGGCATCGATAACCTGATCTTTATCTCGATCCTTACCAATAAACTGCCGGAGAAGCACCGGGCCAAGGCGCGGCGCATTGGTATCAGCATGGCGTTGATATTGCGCCTGGGCCTGTTGAGCACCATCGCGTTCATCGTGCAATTGACGACACCGGTGTTCGAAGTGTTCGGCCAGGCGTTCTCGTGGAAGGACATGATCCTGATCGCCGGCGGCCTGTTCCTGGTGTGGAAGGCAACCACCGAGATCCATCACAGCATGGACCCGGAGCCTGAAGAGAAGGCAACTGTCAGCAACACCGTGACCATCGGTTTTGCCGCCGCCATCGGCCAGATCCTGATGCTCGACCTGGTGTTCTCCATCGACAGCATCATCACCGCCGTGGGCATGACCGAGCACTTGCCGATCATGATCATTGCAGTGGTGGTCTCGGTGATCGTGATGCTGGTGGCCGCTGAGCCGTTGGCCAAGTTCATCAACGACAACCCGACCGTGGTGATGCTGGCCCTGGGCTTCTTGATCATGATCGGCATGACGCTGATCGCCGAAGGCTTCGGCGCCCACGTACCAAAAGGCTACGTGTATGCGGCCATGGCCTTCTCGGCGGCGATCGAATGCTTGAACATCGCCCGGCGTAACCGGCACGCACGTTTGCTCGCTGCGCGCCAGTAACCGCTGAACAAACAGGCCGGCTGTGTTCACGAGAGCCCAGCCGGCCTTTTGCTGTCTGCTAGAATCGGCCCACTTGATAGCTTGAGGTCCCCCATGAACGAGCCGATTCGCCTTACCCAGTACAGCCACGGTGCGGGTTGCGGTTGCAAGATTTCGCCCCAGGTGCTGGAAGTGATCCTTGCGGGCAGCGGTGCACAGAACCTCGACCCCAACCTGTGGGTGGGCAATGCCTCCCGCGACGATGCGGCGGTATACGCCATCGACGACGAGCGCGGCGTGGTGTCCACCACGGACTTTTTCATGCCGATTGTCGACGACCCGTTCGACTTCGGCCGCATTGCCGCCACCAATGCCATCAGCGATATCTACGCCATGGGCGGCGATCCCTTGATGGCCATCGCCATTCTCGGCTGGCCGGTCAACGTGCTGGCGCCGGAGATTGCCCGCGAAGTGATTCGTGGCGGTCGGGCGGTGTGCGACGCGGCGGGCATCCCGCTTGCGGGCGGGCATTCCATCGACGCGCCGGAGCCGATCTTCGGTCTGGCCGTGACCGGCATTGTGCAAAAGCGCCATATGAAGCGTAACGACACGGCCACCGCCGGTTGCCGCCTGTACCTGACCAAGCCCCTGGGCATCGGCATCCTCACCACCGCCGAGAAGAAGGGCAAGCTGCGCGAGGCGGATATCGGCCTGGCGCGTGACTGGATGTGCACTCTCAACAAGCCGGGCAGCCGTTTCGGCAAGTTGGCCGGCGTGACGGCCATGACCGATGTCACCGGTTTCGGCCTGCTCGGCCACCTGGTGGAAATGGCCGACGGCAGTGGCCTGACGGCCCGCATCGATTATGCAAAGGTTCCGCGCCTGCCAGGGGTGGAGTATTACCTGGACCAGGGCTGTGTGCCGGGTGGCACCTTGCGCAACTTTGAAAGCTACGCCAGCAAGCTGGGGCGTGTGCAGGAACTGCACAAGCGCGTGCTGTGCGACCCCCAGACCAGCGGCGGCCTGCTGATCGCCGTTACCCCGGAGGGTGATGCCGAGTTCCACGCCGTCGCCGCCGAGCTGGGCCTGGCCCTTGAGCCTATCGGTGAACTGCTGGAGCGACAGACCAACGCGGTTGAGGTGATTTGATGGCGACGGACATCACCGATTACCGCGACATTTTCCTCAACGACCGCCCGATGATGGATACCCGCGCGCCGGTCGAATTCACCAAGGGCGCGTTCCCCGGGGTGATCAACCTGCCGCTGATGACCGACGACGAGCGCCAGCGGGTCGGCACCTGTTACAAGCAGCAAGGCCAGCAAGCGGCGATCGTGCTGGGGCATGAGTTGGTGTCCGGGGCGATCAAGGCCGAGCGCATCGAACAGTGGGCGCAGTTTGCCCAGGCTAACCCCAATGGCTACATTTACTGCTTTCGGGGCGGCCTGCGTTCGCAGATCGTGCAGCAATGGTTGAAAACCGAAGCGGGCATCGAATATCCCCGCGTGGGCGGTGGCTACAAGGCCATGCGCACCTTCCTGCTGGAGACCCTGGAGCAGGCGACTGCCCAGTGTGATTTCGTACTGCTGGGCGGCATGACCGGCACCGGCAAGACCGAAGTGCTCGGCCAACTGCGCAATGCGCTGGATTTGGAAGGGCACGCCAACCATCGCGGTTCCAGCTTCGGCAAGCGTGCTACGGCGCAACCGTCCAATATCGACTTCGAGAACCGCCTGGCGGTGGACCTGTTGAAGAAGCGCGCGACGGGCATTGACCAGTTCGTGGTCGAGGACGAGAGCCGCATGATCGGCAGCTGTGCGCTGCCGCTGCCATTGCACAAGGGCATGCAGACGTTTCCGATGGTGTGGCTGGAAGACAGCGTCGAGGGCCGTGTCGAGCGCATCCTGAAGGATTACGTGGTGGACCTGTGCGCCGAGTTCATTGAGGTTTTTGGGGAAACCGGCCAGCGATTATTTGCCGAGCGCCTGACCCAAAGCCTGGCCAATATTCACAAGCGACTGGGCGGCGAGCGTTTCCAGCGGTTGCAGGCGGTGTTGCAGGATGCCCTGGCCGAACAGGCACGCAGCGGCGCAGTGGAGTTGCATCGGGTATGGATTGAAGGCTTGTTGCGTGAGTATTACGACCCGATGTATGCGTTCCAGCGCGAAAGCAAGGGCGCGCGTATCGAGTTTGCCGGGGAGCAGGGTGCAGTGGTGGAGTATTTGCGCGAGCGGGCGGCCCGGGTGGGGTGACCTTTGGGACGCCATCGCAGGCAAGCCAGCTTCCACCTTTTGAAGTGTGAATACATACAAAGGTGGGAGCTGGCTTGCCTGCGATGAGGCCATCGGCCCCACTGAAAATCTAAAGAATTACCGCTCCAATCAACCCACACACCACCCCCACCAGCATGGTCAAGCCGGCCACCGTCACCAGCACCCGCGCATCGAAATCCTTGCGCAGCATCAACAGCGACGGCAGGCTCACGCTCGGCAGGGTCATCAGCAAGGCCACGGCCGGGCCGGTGCCCATGCCCAGGGCCATCATGGTTTGTACGATGGGAATCTCTGCCGCTGTCGGAATCACAAACAGCGTGCCCACAATCGCCAGCGGCACCAGCCACACCAGGCTGTCGGCCATCGCTCCGTCCACATGGGGAAACAACCAAACCCGTGCCGCGCCGAGGATCAGCACCGCCAGGATATAAACCGGGATAGTGCTCCAGAACAGCTGCCACAGCGTGCGTAACCAGCGGCTCAGGAACGGTTGCGACTCCACTGTGCTGACGTCGGCAACGGCTTCAAGTGCTGCTTCCGGCACCTGGTCCGGGCGCGCAATGCGCTGTGCCACCAGGGACACGCCCACCACCAGCACAATCCCCGCCACCAGCCGCAGCGCGGTGAAACCCCAGCCCAGCACAAAGCCCATGAACACCAGTGTGGCCGGGTTCAATACCGGGTTGGCAATCCAGAACGCCAGCGCCGCGCCGACCGACACTTGCTGGCGGCGCATGCCCGCCGCCACCGGGGCCGCGCAGCAGCTGCACATCATCCCCGGCAGGGCGAACAGCCCTCCGCGCAAGGTCGAGCCCAGCCCGGCGCGGCCAAACAGGCGCAGCAGCCAGTCGCGAGGGATCAATACCTGCAGCAATGAACCGAGGATCACTGCCAGTACGGCGGCTTTCCAGATGGCCAGGAAATACACCTGGGCATAGGCCAGCGCCGCCGCCAGGGGCGAGCTTTGCTGGTCATTGAGAATCGAGGCGCCAATGCTGTGGTTGTCGGCCGCTACAAACGCCTTGAGGTAGTAGGGCGACCACTTCACATAGTAGAGGCCGATGCAGGCCACCAGGAGAAACAGCGCAGGTTTGCACCAGAATGCCCAGCCGCGGTTGGGCTGGGTGGAAGCGAGGTTGGACATGGAGAGGATCCGCAGGTGAGTCGATAGCCCGGCATCATACGCCCCTGCGGCCCAAGCTTCAGATATCTGCGCTGACCTGGGTCGGGTCCGGGCAGTTTTCCCCGCCGTTATTCAGCCCTTGCTTGTAGTTGCGGCTGAGCAGCGAAGCCTTGCCGTTGTGCCAGGTCAATGTCAGCACGTACAGGGAGTCGTAGTCATTGCCAGACCAATCATCGGTAATGGTGTGTTTTTCGCCAGCGGCTTCGCTGGCGACTTTGTTGATCAGTTCCGGCAAGTAACCGTGGGACCAGGCCGTGTAGATGGTCGCGTTGCGGTACTTGTCCTCGACCAGTTCTTCGGCCAGGGCACTGGTGTCATTCGCTGAGAACTCGATATTCACCGGCAGGCCGAGCTTGATCGCGCTGGGGCTGATGGTGATCAGTGGGCGAATGTAGCTGTAGGAGTTATCCAGTTCGCCTTCCTCGACGTTGCGCGTCGGGTTGGCAGCGAACACATAGTTGGCTTTGCCGAACTTTTCCGGCAACAGGGTCGCCAGGTTCATGGCGCGGTTCAGGCCCTGGCAATTGAGTTGGCCCAGGCCACCGGCGGGTTTTTCACCATGGCGCAGGAATACCAGGGTTTGCACGCCATCGACCGGTTGCGCACGGCTTTCACGGGCGTCCAGGGCGGTGACGATAGCAGCGCTGACCAGCAGCAGCGGCAATACCATGTAGGAATAACGTTTGAGTCGTGGCACAAGGCGCAGAGGCTTGATCTTCATGATAGGTTCGAGTCTTCGTGCGTCGGGTTAAGGCGGACAAGCCCGGCCCCAGTGACGCATCAGCGTCCTGCGGTGTTCCCTGTCGATATAGCAAGCAGCCTCCATTCATTGTTCGGGCGCTCTTTAAGAGTGCATTCGGGCGCTTTGGTTCGCCCACGCGGGATACTAGCCGGCAAATGTTGCGCAACGATGACCCATGCACGGCGGCAGGCAGATGACTATGATGGTGCTTTCCGACCAGGGGGTTCTCGATGAACGCACTCGCCGCTTTCCCGATCAATAGCAAATGGCCCGCCCAGCACCCAGAACGCCTGCAGCTGTATTCGCTACCCACGCCCAACGGCGTCAAGGTGTCGATCATGCTCGAAGAACTGGGCCTGCCTTACGAGGCGCACAAGGTCAGCTTCGACACCCAGGACCAATTGTCTCCCGAGTTCCTGTCCCTGAACCCCAACAACAAGATCCCTGCGATTATCGACCCCAACGGCCCGAGCGGGCAGCCGCTGGCACTGTTCGAATCCGGCGCGATCCTCGTTTACCTGGCGGAAAAGACCAGCCAGTTGCTTTCCGAAGACCCGGCCACCCGCTATGAAACCCTGCAATGGTTGATGTTCCAGATGGGCGGCATTGGCCCGATGTTTGGCCAACTGGGGTTCTTCAACAAATTCGCCGGCAAGGCTTATGAGGACAAGCGCCCGCGTGATCGCTACGCCGCCGAATCGCGGCGCTTGCTGGGCGTGCTCGAAAAGCGCCTGTTGGGCCGCACCTGGATCATGGGCGACGAGTACAGCATCGCCGACATTGCGACCTTTCCGTGGGTTCGCAACCTGATCGGGTTCTACGAGTCCGGTGACCTGGTAGGCATCACCGATTTCCCTAACGTACTGCGCGCGCTGGACGGCTTTGTCGCACGTCCTGCGGTGATCCGTGGCCTGAACATTCCGAGCTGAAGCATGTCGACTTTCGATTTTCAACAACTGGATGTATTCAGCAGCGTGCCGCTCAAAGGCAACCCCTTGGCCGTGGTGCTCGGGGCCGATAGCTTCACCGACCAGCAGATGGCGGACTTTGCCAATTGGACCAACCTCAGCGAAACCACGTTTTTACTGACGCCGCGCGACCCACGTGCTGACTATCGGGTAAGAATCTTCACCACCCTCAAAGAGCTGCCGTTCGCCGGGCATCCGACCTTGGGCAGTTGCCACGCCTGGTTGCAGGCTGGCGGCGTGCCACGTGGGGAGGAGATTATCCAGGAGTGCGAAATCGGCTTGGTGCGTATTCGTCGCCAGGGTGACCAACTGGCGTTTATCGCGCCGCCATTGTTGCGTGCAGGGCCCGTGGAGGCGCCGTTGCTGGAGCGCGTGCGCCTGGCTTTGAAGCTGGCGCCCGAGGCGATTGTGCGCAGCCAGTGGGTCGACAATGGTGCGGGTTGGCTGGCGGTGATGCTGGCTGATCGTGACGCGGTGCTTGCGTTGCAACCGGACTATGCGCAACTGCTGGGTCTGGCCGTAGGGGTGATCGCCCCCTGTGATCCGACGCGTGATGCGGTGGACGCGCACTTTGAAGTGCGCGCTTTTGTCGCTGGCGATGGCGCCGCCGAAGACCCGGCCACCGGCAGCTTGAATGCCGGCGTGGCCCAATGGCTGCTCGCCGAGGGCCTGGCGCCCAGCCGTTACGTGGTCAGCCAAGGCACGGCGATTGGGCGAGCGGGGCGTATTCATATCGAGCGCCAGGGCGATGAAATCTGGGTGGGCGGCGCCGTAGCGTTGTGCATCGAAGGGCGTCTACAGCTTTAGATCAATGAATTGTTACGCACCCGGCAATACACTATTGGCCCCTCGGCATTTGTGTTGCCGGGACTTGGGGGCATAAGCTTTCGCCCCAAAGTGTTCAGCCATTTTTCAGGATTGCCATGACCAGCCAGTTCCCCCAAGCCCGTCCACGTCGCCTGCGCCGCTCCCCGGAATTGCGTGGCCTGTTCCAGGAAAGCGAATTCACCCTCAACGACTTGGTACTGCCGATTTTCGTCGAAGAAGAAATCGACGACTTCGTGCCCATCACCAGCATGCCGGGTGTGTTGCGCATTCCTGAGAAAAAACTCGCCGGTGAGATCGAGCGTTACGCCCGCGCCGGCATCAAGTCGGTGATGACCTTCGGTGTGTCCCACCACCTCGACGCCAGCGGCAGCGACACGTGGAAAGAACGCGGCCTGGTTTCGCGCATGTCCTCGATCATCAAGGACGCCGTGCCGGAAATGATCGTGATGTCCGACACCTGCTTCTGCGAATACACCGACCACGGTCACTGCGGCGTGATGCACGGTGCCCATGTCGACAACGACGCGACCCTGGTCAACCTCGGCAAACAAGCCGTGGCCGCCGCCCGCGCCGGCGCCGACGTGATCGCCCCGTCAGCGGCGATGGACGGCCAGGTCCAGGCCATCCGCCGCGCGCTGGATGACGCCGGCTTCACCCACATTCCGATCATGGCCTACTCCACCAAATTCGCCTCGGCCCTCTACGGCCCCTTCCGAGAAGCCGGCGGCAGCGCGCTCAAGGGCGACCGCAAAAGCTACCAGATGAACCCGATGAACCGCCGTGAAGCCGTGCGCGAATCGCTGCTGGACGAACAGGAAGGCGCTGATGCGCTGATGGTCAAGCCTGCCGGTGCCTACCTCGACATCATCCGCGACATCCGCGAAGCCTCGCGCCTGCCGGTGGCGGCGTACCAGGTGAGCGGTGAGTACGCGATGATCAAGTTCGGCGCACAGGCCGGGGCGATTGATGAGGATCGAGTGGTGCGCGAGACGTTGGGGTCGATCAAGCGGGCGGGGGCGGATTTGATATTTACGTATTTTGCGATGGATTTGGCGGTGGCGGGGATCTAAAGGAGCTGAGTACACCGGTGGCGAGCGAGCTTGCTCGCGTGGGGCTGCCTAGCAGCCCCGTATCTCGGCCAGGAAATTATTTAATGGCGTTTTTTAATGTTAAGGTAACATGGTTTAACCACGTTTGCCCATCACTCCATTCATTAGGGTAATAGTAATAACAGCCGATATCAGAGAGTAAAAAGTCTTGAAGATCTTGCTCTGTTTTTTTGGCTGATATTAGTTTTTCTAGCTCTGATAGCACTATTTTTATCGTATCTTCAGGCGACTCCGAAATAAAAAAATCAATTACGTCGTTTGCGCTTTTGTGATCATCAACCCAATCTTGATTGAAGTATCCAGCAAGAAATTGCTGCAGCTCGGGGTAGTCTTTATTCATGGGTTTGGAAACCCTGTGTGAATTCGATATCCAGTATGCATTTTTTGGTCTCTGCGAATAATTAAGTAAATTTCTTTTCCGGGTACAGGTGTCGTAGTGTTCTTTTTGAAACTTGTGCCGATTGGCTCTGGGGATAGTTGAGTGATGACTATCTGCTGGTTGTTTCCTTCTAGGAAGTCTTTGATTTTGTCTTGATTGTTATCCAATACCTTTGAAACGGCGAGTTCAGCTGTTGCGCGATCATGAAACGTAGAGGCTGCCGGGATATGTGGTTCCTGTCTCAAGCGGTCAAGCAGCTGTTGATCAGTTCTACCGACATGCTTTTGCATTAGATGTCCTCCTGCCGCCTCATGTGCGGCTAAACCTCCTCCTGGAACGATTACGCTATACGGCCCTTCAGGGCAGCTTGTTTTTTTACAGCTAAGTCCCAGCGGGTCTACCCAACCTGTCGGATTGGGCACATACCGGTACCCATTGATCCCCCCCGCCAACTTCACCGGGTCCGGCGTCAGGTAACGACCAATATCCGGATTGTAGTAGCGATGGCGGTTGTAGTGCAGGCCGCTTTCCGCATCGAAATACTGACCCTGGAAGCGCAGCGGGTTGTCGATGTTGCCTACGTCGAGCCGGGCGATCTGGCCGTAGGCGCGGTAGTGGGCGGACCAGACGATTTCGCCTTCGGGGCTGGTCAGTTCTTGCGGGGTGCCGAGGTGGTCGAGTTGGTAGTGGTAGGGCTTGGTTTCTTTTGGGCCGAAACCGTCCAATAGTGCCAATGGGCGGAAGCTGCCGGGTTCGTAGAGGTAGCTGCGATGGCGTTCTGCATGGTGTTCGGCAATTAGCTTGTCGCCTTGCCAGAAAAACTCTGTGGTTATGTCATCCACGGTCTTGCTGATGCGCCGCCCAAATGGATCGTAGCGATAGCTGGCGGTTTGGCCGTTGGGCGTTGTAACCCCGACCAACCGATGCTGGGAGTCGTAGCGGTACTCAGTGACAACTTGCTGGCCTTTACCGCGTCGTTCGCGGATGAGGTTGCCGAAGGCGTCGTAGTCGTAATGACGGTCGCCCTGGATCATCAGGCGGTTGGCCGCAACGATGTCCGGGCCGGGGCGGTCTTGCATCAGCAGGTTGCCGGCGGGGTTGTGGCCGAAGCGTTCCTGTACGTCTTGGGAGTGGTCGGCGCGGGTCAGGCGGGCGAGGGGGTCGTAGTGGTAGCGGTGTTCGCCTTTGCGGGTGTCGAGCAGGCGGGTGAGGTTGCCGGATTTGTCGTAGTCGTATTGGCGTTGGTAAAAATGGTTTTGCTGTTGGGTTACCGCATGGGCGTGTAGGCGGCTCTGGTCATCGTAGTGGTAGTGGCTGAGCAGTTGGCCTTGCTGGCGCTGGTGTTCGCGGCCGCTCTTGAACAGATGTGAGGTGAGTACTTCACCGTTGAGTTCGACCGTGGCGAGGTGGCCGCCTTTGTCGTGGTTGAAGGTGACGCGGTTGTTGTCCGGCAGGCACAAGGTTTTAAGCTGCCCGCAGGCGTCGTAGCCGTAGCGCAGGGTGCCCCAGCCTTGGTGTTCGGCGGTGAGGCGGTTTTGGCGGTCGTATTCGTAGGCCAACGCCCAGTGGCCGTCTTCGACGCTGAGGAGGTTGCCTTGGCGGTCGTAGGCATAGTCGACAATGCTGGCATCGGGCAGGATTTTTCGGACGAGGCGTCCGGCGTGGTCGCGCTCGTAACGGGTGATTAGCTGACTGTTATCGTCGCCGTATTCGGTCTTCTCCAGCAGGTGGCCGTTGAGGTCGTAGGCATAGGCGGTGCGCTGGCCGTCGAAGCCGGTTTCCTGGCGGATCAGGCCATTGAGGTGGTAGTCGAGTTGGTAGGTTTCGCCGGCTTCGTTTTCGATCTCGGTGAGCAGCAGCCGAGTGTTGTCGTAGCGGTACTTGATCTGGGTGCCGTCGGCGTTGAGGCGGCGGCTGATCAGGTGCAGGCCGTCGGCGTATTCATAGCGGGTGACGTGGCCGAGTTCGTCGCGTTCGGCGATGATTTTGCCGTAGGGGTTGTAGCTGAATTCCCTACAACCACCACCGGGCTCGATCAGCTTTAGCAGACGCCCGACGGCATCCCATTGATATTGAGTTTGAGCCCCATGCTCATCCTCACGCGCAATCTGCCGGCCTAGATCGTCATAGCGATAACGCTTGATCCCGCCGTTGGGCAATTGCTCTTCAAGCAACTGCCCACGCTCGTTCCACACCAGCCGATGGCAACTGCTGTCGGGATACCAAACACCGGTCAGTTGTCCCTGTTTGTTGTAGCTGTAGTCAGTAACCTCACCATCGGGATCGGCCCTACGCGTTACATCGCCTTGCTCATTACGCTCATATTTCCAGACCGCCTCACCACGGCGCACAACTCGTACGAACCCATTGTCATGCTCGTAGGATGTCGGCTCATCCTCCCCCGGAAACAGCGCCACCAAGCGTCCGGCGTCGTCATATTGATAGGCCGTCACCGCGCCCATCGGGTCTTGCTCGACGGTCAGCCGGCCCTGGTCGTCGTAGGATTTGAAATGCGTGGCACCATCCGGATCAATCCTCTGTACCAGCCGCGCCCGCTGATCATGGACATACACTTCCTGGCTACCATCGGCGTTATGCACCGTGACACGCCCGTCATCCCCCCAGGCGTAACGCGTGTCCATCTGCGAAAAACTTGCCCAATGCCGGACGCAGCGCGCCGCCTTGCCAGCGTGTTCCCATTCCCAATAGAAACTCGCGCCTCCGGCCAACTGCCGCTCGAGAATGACGTGCTGATCGTCGTACCGATAACGCTCGCTTTCCCCGACAGCATTGGTCGCGCAAACCAGTCGTCCGTCTTCGTCATAGGCGTAGGAAACAAGGTTCTGCTCGGTCTCCCACACGTAGGGCTCTCGCCCTTTGGCACGATGTACTTGGTAGTCCACCGCAACGATGCGATCCAGCTCATAACGCAACAGCAACGAGCGACCCGCGCCGTTATCCAGCCGCTCAATCCGCCCGGAACGATCACGGCAAATGCGTAGACGGTTGTCATACGCATCGCTGATCGCAGTCAGTACACCGTCGCGAAAGTGATAGAACCGTGACGCTTGGGCCAGCACCAACTCGTCAGGCGCCGAACCCAAATAGATCGCCGCTTCCGCCAGGCTATTGGTGATTGCGGGCCGAGAGTCGCTGGGCAATGGAAACTGCGTATGGCGGTTCTCATGATCGGTCCACACCACCGAATCGCCCGACACCACCAGCCGATGAGCCAGCGCATGGCTCCAACCCAACCCCAGCCCACAATCGACCTCCACCGCGCTAGTGCGATACAGCCGTGTCCACTCAAACGGCAAAATCCCGTCCAGCGCGCCGTCGGTGAGGGTGAGCAATTCCTCGCCGGTGACCATCGACACCGGGCAGCCGTGAGTGACTGTTTTATCCGCAGGCGCCGCCGCATCGCCCTTCGGATTCGACGCCACAGTTGGCACATCATCGACAGGCTCCTGACGGACCAACGTCGTGCGCTGGGTCTTGTCGCGCACCATCGGCACCGGGTTCGAAACCAGCGTGTCGCCCGCCTTCAACGGCACAGCCGGCACCGTCTTAATCGGCGTCGCCGCACTGCTCAGCAACACCGGCTTGGCGGCCTCCACATGGGTTTCCAGCCGAGGCCCCACTACTTGCTTGGCCAGCAATTCCAACAACGCCCGCGCCCGCCCGGATTTGACGTGACTGAGCACACGAGCCCCCAATCGCACCATCACGCCCATCGCACCCAACACGCGAATCAGCAGCAGATTGATCAGCACCTCACCGGTAATCTCACCCCACAGTTCAGCCATCTCCGGTGGCGGGAGCATGCGCATCCAGCTGACCAGCGCCGACAGGTAGATAAACAGCAGCGGCTCATCACTGAGCACCAACAAGCCTTGGGCTATCGCATCACTGCCCAGTGTCAGCAGTTCATCGAGCTCGGTTTGAGAAAGGTATTGCAGCAGTTTTTCGCTGTTGGGCTTGAGGTCCGCCAGCAGCGCAGACAGCTCGCCAATGTTGTCCCACAGGCTGTAAAGCGCTTTGCCTAACCCACTGGCAAAAGCCGCTTCCAGCAAGCGGCGCCGCTCAAGCGGGCGGGCGTCTGCATAATTTTTCCACTGGGCCTGGAAGGTGTCGGTCCACTCTTTGCGCAGCCGGGCTTCCAACGCTGCGATCACTGACTGGTAGGACGCATACAGTGCTTTGAGGTGATCCTGGGAAACGTTGGGGTAGAAACTCACCCGGTATTGCTGGTTGCGATCACACTCGGTGACTTCGAGGATGCCACTCGGGCCGATGGTCTTGTGGAGGGGCTCGCCCAGCGGGCCGCCGTTTGGATCAACGCGTTGCACGATCACCGGGGTGTTGCCGATGGGTACGAACCTCGTGCTCTGGAACATATGCACCAGGGTCAAGGTACCCGTGGCCTGGCAGGTGGCGACGGTGCTGCTGGGAAACAGGGAGCGATTGATCGGGGCAACCAGCGCGACGTCATCCCCGACCTTGAACACCTGTTCGACGTCCAGCGCGGAGAAGCTCCAAAAGCTTTTGGCCCAATCGTCAAAGGTGTTCAAGCAATCGCGAAAGTCACGGAAGACGCCCTCGACGTCGACCGTTTCCACGTTCATTGGCGTCAGCGCCAGCCTGCCAATGGCCGGGTTCAAGTGGCGGCCCCGTCAACCGCACGCGTCACGAAAAAAACCATCTGCATTCCCTCGCACTGTTTGATCAGGCGAGGGACTTTGCAGAGGTTTGCCGGGGTGAGGAGTAGAGCTTATCCGGCAGTGGTGTGGGATGTTTCAGTTACTGCCAGGCACTGGGTTCGGCATGCCGACGAACCCCGGTTAGACTTACCTGTCGATATCAGCACTGCCCGGCCCGTCGTTAACCAAGGAAGCCTCATGTATTCAACCCGTCTGCTGTTCTGCCTTATTCCGTTGTGGGTACTGGCCGGTTGCTCCACTTCCCGTGGCCCCCAGCAGCCCGAGCGCAGTGAAGCCGAGGTGAAGGCGCAGATCGTGCGCCTGCTGCCGGCCAAGGTGTCGGACCGCAACGGTTGGGCCCAGGACATCTACACCGCCTTCGACACCCAGAAAATCTACCCCAGCACCGAAAACATCTGTGCGGTATTGGCGGTGACCGAGCAGGAGTCCACCTATCAGGTCGACCCGCCGGTGCCGGGCATGGGCAAGATCGCCCAGGATGAAATCCTGCGCCGCGCCGCCAAGGTGCATGTGCCGGCATTCGTGGTGCGCAGCGCCTTGCAACTGCGCTCGCCCACCGGCAAAACCTACGCCGATCGTTTGAATGCCGCCCGTACGGAAAGGGATTTGAGCGGCATCTTCGACGACTTCATCAGCATGGTGCCCCTGGGCAACACCCTGTTTGGCGGGTTCAACCCGGTACACACTGCAGGCCCCATGCAGGTCAGTATCGACTTTGCGCAGAAACAGGCGCGGGGTTATCCCTACACGGTGGACGGTACGATTCGCCGCGAAGTGTTTACCCGTCGCGGCGGCATGTACTTCGGCATCGCCCACTTGCTCGGCTACCCGGTGAGCTACGACCAGCCGCTGTACCGCTTTGCCGATTTCAACGCCGGTTGGTACGCCAGCCGCAATGCCGCGTTCCAGGCTGCAGTCAGTCGTGTTTCAGGCAAAGAGCTGGCGCTGGATGGGGATTTGATCCGCTATGGCTCATTGCTGCCCGGCACCACCGAGCTGGCGGTGCGTTCACTGGGGGCGAAATTAGATATGCGCAACCCGAGCATCCGCAGCCAACTGGAGCAGGGCGAGCAGTTGGATTTCGAGGACACCACCTTGTACAAGCGCGTTTTCAGCCTGGCCGACCAGGCGGCCGGCAAGCCGCTGCCTCGGGCGATCCTGCCGGGTATTGTGCTCAAGAGCCCGAAGATCACCCGCAACCTGACCACGGCCTGGTTTGCCAAGCGCGTGGATGAGCGTTACCAGCGCTGCATGAAGCGCTGATCAACCGCGACGCTTGACGAACCGGCGCCACAAGCCCACCCACAACCACACCACCGGGAACGCCAGGATCACGAAGGGCAGCACATAGCTGGCACGTTCCAGGGCGTCTGCGGTGCCGTTCACCAGGTTGTCTCCCAGGTTGCTGAACATCCGGGTGAACCTTGACACCTGGTTGGCGCCGTCCGAGGAACGGAAGTTCAAGGTCACGCGGTTGGTGTCGAGGCGGCGTTGCTGGCCGGCGGCAACCTGAGCCAGTTCCTGCAGCTCGTTTTCAATGCCGGCTTGCTCTTTGCTCAGGACGATCAGATCGCTGACGGTGATGTCCTTGCGCTTGGCCAGTTCATCGAGGCGTTGCTGCTGAGCTTGCAGGCGGTCCTGGCGGCGGCGTACATCCGCCACGGCATCGGCCAGGTCTTCGGCAGTGGTGATGCGCTGGCCGAGCTTACCGCCTTCGGCCGCCAGGGCGACCATCGGCTCCACACCCGTGGGCGCGATCCGCAGGATGATCTGGCCACCTTGGCCGTCTTCGGTAATGCCAAGGATATTGCAGGCACCAAAGCGCGCCGTTTCACACGCCTCACGAGTGGCCTGCATACGCGGCGCAAGCAGGCCGCCGGGCAGGGCCAGGGTCAATTCATGCTCATAGGCCAGTTGCGCCCCGGCCTTGCCCTGTTCGCCATTGATGACGGTGGCGCGAGAGTGGTCCTTGGGGGAACAACCGGCCAAGGCCAGGCCAGCAAGCAAGATCAACAGCGGCGCGCGAAGCGGGTGGGAGTTGCCGTCCAGGTGGCGCATGGCGTTTCCTTGAAATGTGCAGGAGAAATTGGCCGAGATTAAAGCGGGTCTGGCCCATTAACGCAAAGCATTGCCCGGGATTTGCCCGGCTGATGGTGGTGGCTGCCGGGTCGAGGCTGGCGTACACCTCAAGCCTCACACCAGGGAAGCATCCGCCATGAACGCTCAGACCGTCCCCCAAGGCTTTGTCCCATTGCCGCGCAGCAGCCCGTTGCTGGAACTGCTCGGCCCGGCGTATTGCCGTGGCGAAGGTTTGCAATTGGAAGTCGGCCTGCGCGCCGATCATCGCCACGCCAATGGGCGAGGTACGGTGCACGGCGGGGTGCTGGCGACGCTGGCCGATATCGGCATGGGGTACGCCATGGCGTTTTCCAGTGAGCCGCCGTTGCCGTTGATTACCGCCAGCATGACCGTGGATTACCTGGGCGCCGTGCAGGTAGGGGAGTGGATGGTGGTGCGTCTGGAAAGCCATAAGCGCGGACGGCAGATGGCGTTCGCCACGCTGAGTTTGCAAGTGGAGGAGCGCGTGGTGCTGCGGGCGAGCGCGGTGTTTGCGGTGCCGCAAGCTGACAGGCAGTGAGATCAAATGTGGGAGTTGGCTTGCCTGCGATAGGGGTGTGTCAGTTAGCAATGATCTGACTGATAGACCGCTATCGCAGGCAAGCCAGCTCCCACATTTTTATCGAGTTCATTCAGGGGATATCGATAAAAGAAAAGGCCTGGCTTTTCGTGGAGCCGGGCCTTTTCTGTGTTGCTCTTATTGGCATGGGGGCCGCTACGCAGCCCAACGGGAGCAAGCTCCCTCGCCACAACCGCGATCCGGTTCAGTTGCGTTCGAGCGCCAGGGCCACGCCTTGGCCGCCGCCGATGCACAGCGTTGCCAAGCCTTTCTTGGCATCGCGCTTGATCATTTCGTGCAGCAGGGTCACCAGTACGCGGCAGCCTGAAGCACCGATCGGGTGGCCGATGGCGATGGCGCCGCCGTTGACGTTGACCTTCTGCGCGTCCCATTCCAGCTCTTTGCCCACCGCCAGGGATTGCGCGGCGAAGGCTTCGTTGGCTTCGATCAGGTCTAGATCAGCCAACTGCCAGCCGGCCTTGTCCAGGCAGCGGCGGGTGGCCGAGACCGGGCCGATGCCCATGATGGCCGGGTCGACGCCCGCGTTGGCGTAGCTGGCGATACGCGCCAGTACGGGCAGGCCGAGAGCCTTGGCTTTGTCGGCGCTCATCAGCAGCACGGCCGCAGCGCCGTCGTTCAGGCTCGAGGCGTTGCCGGCGGTGACGCTGCCGTCTTTCTTGAACGCAGGCTTGAGCTTGGCCAGGGATTCGGCGGTGGTGCCGGCGCGGGGTTGTTCGTCCACCGCGAAGGCCACCGGGTCGCCTTTGCGCTGGGGAATCAGGATTGGCGTGATCTCATCGGCAAAGCGCCCGGCTTCGATAGCGGCCGCGGCTTTTTGCTGTGAGGCGGCGGCAAAGGCGTCCTGGGCTTCGCGGCTGATGCCGTACTTGTCCACCAGGTTCTCGGCGGTGATGCCCATGTGGTAATCGTTGAACGCATCCCACAGGCCGTCGGTGATCATGCTGTCGATCATCTTCGCGTGGCCCATGCGCAACCCGGTGCGTGCGGCAGGTAATACGTACGGGGCCAGGCTCATGTTCTCCATGCCACCGGCAATGATCACCTCGGCGTCGCCGCAACGAATGGCCTGTGCGCCCAGGTGCAAAGCCTTTAGGCCCGAACCGCAGACCTTGTTCAGCGTCAGGCTCGGCACCGCGTGGGGCAGGCCGGCAAGGATCGAAGCCTGGCGTGCCGGGTTCTGGCCGCTGCCTGCGGTGAGCACCTGGCCGAGGATCACTTCATCCACTTGCGCCGGGTCCAGGCCGGTCTGCTCCAGCAGGCGACGGATTACGGCGGCGCCCAGTTCCGGGGCCGGAATGTTCGCCAGCGAACCTTGGAAGCTGCCCACGGCGGTGCGGGTGGCAGCAACAATCACGACGTCTTGCATGGAATCTGTCCTCACTGGAAGTGCATTTCTGGAACGTGGTCCGGGACGATCAGTTTACCGGCGGTCTTGCTCACAATCTCTTCAACGCTGACGCCAGGTGCGCGTTCCTTGAGGACAAAAGCGCCATTTTCGATTTCCAGGTACGCCAGGTCCGTGAGCACACGCTTGATGCAGTTGGCACCGGTCAGCGGCAGGCTGCATTGGCTGAGCAACTTGGACTCACCGTCTTTGGATGCGTGAGTCATGATCACAATGATGTTTTCTGCGCCGGCCACCAGGTCCATGGCACCGCCCATGCCCTTGACCAGTTTGCCGGGGATCATCCACGAAGCGATGTTGCCCTGTACGTCCACTTCGAATGCGCCCAGTACGGTGAGGTCGACATGCCCACCGCGAATCATCGCGAACGACTCGGCGGAGGAGAAGATCGAGGCGCCGATGCGTGCGGTGACGGTCTGCTTGCCGGCGTTGATCATGTCGGCGTCGATGGTTTCTTCGGTCGGGAACGGGCCCATGCCAAGCAGGCCGTTTTCCGATTGCAGCATCACTTCCATGCCGTCGGGGATGTAGTTGGCCACCAGGGTCGGAATGCCGATACCGAGGTTGACGTAGTAACCGTCCTGCATCTCGCGGGCAACGCGTTGAGCCATTTGTTCGCGGGTAAGCGCCATGATTGTTTCCTCTTATTGTTCTGGACGGGGATTATTTGCGGACGGTGCGCTGTTCAATGCGCTTTTCGAAGGTGCCGCAGATGATCCGGTCGACGTAGATGCCAGGGGTGTGGATCTGCGCCGGGTCCAGCTCGCCCGGTTCGACGATTTCCTCGACTTCGACCACGGTGATCTTGCCGGCGGTGGCGGCCAGCGGGTTGAAGTTCTGGGCGGTGTGACGGTAGATAACGTTACCGAAGTGGTCGGCTTTCCAGCCTTTGACGATGGCAAAGTCGCCGGTGATGGACTCTTCCATCAGATACGGGCGGCCCTTGAATTCGCGGGTTTCCTTGCCTTCGGCAACGGGGGTGCCGACGCCAGTGGCGGTAAAGAAGGCCGGAATGCCGGCACCGCCTGCGCGCATTTTTTCTGCCAGGGTGCCTTGAGGGGTAAGCACCACCTCAATCTCGCCGCTGAGCAGTTGTTTCTCGAAGAGGGCGTTTTCACCCACGTAGGAAGCGATCACTTTGCTGATCTGCTTCTGTTCCAGCAGCACACCCAGGCCGAAGCCATCGACGCCACAGTTGTTGGAGACCACCGTCAGGTCGCGGGTACCTTTGCGCTTGATTTCGGCAATGAGGTTTTCCGGAATGCCACACAGGCCAAAACCACCGGAGAGCACGGTCATGCCGTCTTCCAGGCCTGCCAGCGCTTCTTCATAGGACGCCACGCGTTTATCGAAACCTGCCATATGCACCTCTTTTATTGTTTGTGGTCCAGCCAGTGAGTTGAGTGTTGCGCCAGCGGATTGATTTGTTAAGTTGTTTTTTAAGGTTGATTGATTTAGAAAACAGCATAGTCCAGTCGTCGTCCGGAGCTGCGTCATGACCGTTAAACAGATGCGTGCCTTTCTCGCTGTTGCTCAGAGTCTGAGTTTTGCCGCTGCCTGCGAGCGTTTGCACCTCTCCCAGTCGGCGTTGAGCTTGACCATCAAGGGCCTCGAAGAAGGCTTGGGCGGGCGCCTGTTCAGCCGTAATACCCGAAACGTCGCGCTGACCCCTGAAGGTGAGTCCCTGTTACCCCTGGCCCGCCGGTTGATTGCCGACTGGGACAACGCTGAGGACGAACTGCGCCAGCGTTTTACCTTGCAACGGGGGCGTGTCACGGTGGCAGCGATGCCATCGTTTGCTGGCAACCTGCTGCCGCCCATCCTGAAGATATTCCGCGCCCGTTACCCTCAGGTGAACGTGACGGTGCATGACCTGATCAATGAGCAGGTGCTGGAGATGGTGCGCGACCGTCAGGTGGAGCTGGGGGTGGCGTTCGAGCCGTCCGATGGTTCGTCATTGGCGTTCACGCCGTTGTACCTGGATCGCTTTGTCGCCGTGGTCCCAGGCGATTCAGCCTTGGCACAGTGTGCTGAAATCGACTGGGAAGCCTTGTTGGAACAGCCGTTCATCACCCTGCAACGGCCTTCCACTGTGCGGGTGATGCTGGAAGAACACCTCGGCGCCTTGCAGATGAAATTGCCCGTTGCCTTGGAAAGCCATCAATTGGCGACGGTGGGCAAAATGGTTGCCAGCGGTTTGGGGGTTAGCGCGGTGCCAGCGTTATGCACCAGGCAGATGGAGGAGGCGGGAGCCCATTGCATTACCTTGACTGGCCCGGTGATCGAGCGACCGATTGGGGTGCTGACCAAGCCGGGGCATGAACTGTCGGCGGCGGCGCAGGTGTTGTTTGATATCTTTCGGGATGAGGCGGGGAAGGGCAGGTTTCCAACTTTTTAAATCAGTAAATACACCTGTGGGAGCTGGCAAGCCAACTCCCACATTGATTGAGTACTACTTAGTAGTAACGGTCGATCACTTTAACTTGCGAGCTGTCTTTGAAAGACGCCCAGGCATTGTTAAGTGTGTCGAACACTTGCTCGATAAAGTTGCGATCAGCGGCGGCCTTCTTGCCGACATAACCCTGGCCACGGCGGTACATCTTCAGGCGCGCCGCCAGCTCACGGTTGTTACGGTCAAACTCGGCTTCTTCGGTATGGGGCGCCAGGCAGTCAATTTGCACTTCGCCGGATTTGCCAATCCACAGGATATGGTCGTCGAGTGTGTCTTTCTGCGCTGCGAACATCTCAGCCAATTCATCGATAGTGGGTTGGTTGTTCAGATTCATGTGTAAGCCCCTTGACCAGTTGGCGATCTATCAGTTGATTCGTTAATACCAGTAAGTTGTCTCCGGTCACTAAAACCGGGCGTCAGCGACGGGCTGCCGAATACGGGCAGGGTCTTGAAGCTGATGCATGTAGTCTTGCTGATGGACTGCTACGCAATGCTCTGATCACGAAGACAAGCCGCGTTTGAGCGCCTTGTACCTGTCCCTTCCGGGGCCGGTCAGCTTCATCAATCTGCCTTGTGGGCAGTGCACATCCGGAAAAACAGCTCGGCGGTCAGACGAGCCTGTTCAAAACACTTGTTACCAACGCTCTCGATCCGAGAGACGTCTAGATCATGCAAGGACAAAAAGGTTACGTCAACGGTTATGTAGTGATTATTTTTGCTCACTACATAAATTGCCGCGGGGACGGGGGAATGCGCGAAAACGTGACTTGGGCGTCATTTTCTGTGCGGTGGGTCGCAGGGTTTTGGTGGCGAGTTTACGCAGATCCCCTGTGGGAGCTGGCTTGCCTGCGATGGCGATGTGTCAGTGAGCACATGTTCGCCTGACACACTGCTATCGCAGGCAAGCCAGCTCCCACATGTTGATGCGTCGCTATCTCAATCTCTCGGACAGTAAGGGTAATAGCCGCTCGCACGAGGCCTGGATCTTCACCTGCAACAGCTCATCACCCCGAGTCTTGCCCAGGTTGATGGCAATCACCGGCTTACCCTGATCGACCATCGCCTTGCACAGGCGAAACGCCGAATAGGCCATCAGCGATGACCCCACCACCAACAGTCCTTCGGCATGCTCTACCGCCGTCATTGCCTTGAGCGCCGTCGCTGGTGCGACGTTCTCGCCAAAGAACACCACATCCGGTTTCAGCCGTTCGCCATTGCAATGTGGGCAGTGGGGTACCTGGAAGCGCTGTTCAAAGGCCGGATCGAGCAAGGTGTCGCCATCCGGCGCTTGCACCGCATGAACCTGTGCCATGTGCGGGTTATCGACCTCCATCTGCCGCTGGATCACGTCGCGCTCGCTACGCAATTGGCAATCCAGGCACAGCACCCGATGCAAGCTGCCATGCAGCTCGATCACACCCTGGCTGCCGGCCTGGTCATGCAGAGTGTCGACGTTCTGCGTAATCAGCCCGCTGATGTGGCCACGGTGCTGCAGCGTCGCGAGCGCCAGGTGGGCCTTGTTCGGCTGGGCAACGCGCACCCGTGGCCACCCCAGCATCGCCCGCGCCCAGTAGCGGCGCCGCGCCTCGGGAGTGGCGAGGAATTCCTGGTACATCATCGGTGGCTTGCCCCGGCGTACACCTTCCCCGTCCCGGTAATCCGGGATACCTGAAGATGTACTGATCCCTGCGCCGGTCAGCACCAGGAAACGCCGGCCGGTCATGGCCCGGTGCAGGGTGTCGAGGTGATCTTCCTGATGGTCCAGCGTGTCGAGCATGGGTTCCCCCTATTCGCCGCGGATGTACTGTTCCAGCTGCTGGATCAAGGCCGCTTGTTCGGCAATCGCTTCCTTGACCAGGTCACCGATGGACAGCAGGCCCAGCAGTTTGCCGTCTTCGACCACCGGCAGGTGGCGCAGGTGACTGTCGGTCATGATGTTCATGCATGCCTCGACACTCTTGTGAGTATCCACCGTGATCACCGGCGAGCTCATCACCTCATGGACCTTGGTGGTGACCGACGAGAGGCCCTTGAGCATGATTTTGCGCGCGTAATCCCGTTCACTGATGATGCCGACCACCACGTCATCCTTGACCACTGGCAAGGCACCGACGTTTTTCTCGGACATCCGCACCAGCGCTTCAAACACGGTGTGGTCCCATTTGATCGTGTGGACGTCCTGGTTTTTCTGCTCCTTGGCTTTCAGCAGTTGTGCAACGGTCTTCATGGCGGCCACTCCGGTGTTGTTGTTGGTAGTCCAGATCCCCTACAGAATCCTAGACCGAACTCGCCGGAGCAAGGGCCAATGCGGCGTTAAACCTGTCGAAAAACGTCATGTGCCGGTTTTTTTCGGTATCTATCCCGCATTTACCGGCTTTTTCCCGCGTTTGGGGCTGGCGCCGGCCTTGCGCGGGGCGGCCTTGCGTTTCTTTTTCCAGGGCGTTGCACCTCGTCCAGCCGGGCTGGCGGGGCCAGTGATAGTCATGCGCATGCCGTTACAGCGTGCCACCTGCTTGCTCATCCACGCCGCTTGCTTGGCGACGAATTCCTCCAGGCTCATTTCGCCGCTTTGCACCATGTCCAGCGCCTGTTCCCAGATGGCGGTGGTGCCGGGGTCGGCGATGGCGCGGGGCACTGCGTCAATCAGGCTGAACGCGGCCGGGGTTGCCGACAGGGCCTTGCCGTTTTTCACCAGATAACCGCGGTCCAGCAAGCCCTGGATGATCCCGGCGCGGGTGGCCTCGGTGCCGATGCCAGTGGTGTCCTTGAGTTTTTGCTTGAGCAACGGGTCCTCCACCAGCTTGGCGACGTTTTTCATGGCCTTGATCAGGTCGCCTTCAGTAAAGGGCTTGGGCGGCTGGGTCCACAGGTCCTTGAGGTTGACCTTGGCCACGGCGTAGTCGTGGCCCTGCACCAGCGTCGGCAACGCTTGGGGCGCAGGGGCTTCGCGACCTTTGGCGGGTGCCAGCGCTTCGGGCAAGGCGCGTTTCCAGCCCGGTTCAATAATGACTTTGCCCACCGCGCGCAACGCTTGGCCGGCACAGTCGAAATCGGCCTGGGTGCGGTCGTATTCATGGTTGGGCAGGAACTGCGCCAGGTAGCGCGCACGAATCAGCGTATAGACCGCACGGTGCTTGCCGGTCAGTTGGCTGACCTCCTTACCGGCTCCGGTGGGGATGATGCCGTGGTGGGCGCTGACTTTCGCGTCGTTCCAGGCCCGCGAACGGCGCCGAGGGTCGATGTGCGACATCAGCTCGTTGACCGCCGTGTCCGCACGGCCCAGCGCCGGAAGAATCTTCGGCGCTTCACTGTGCTGGCTCAACGGCAGGTAGCCGCAATCGCTGCGTGGGTAGGTGATGGCCTTGTGGGTTTCGTACAGGGATTGAGCGATGTCCAGGGTTTCCTGGGCGCCCAGGCCGAGCTTCTTCGAACAGATCTCCTGCAAGGTGCCGAGGTCGAAGGGCAGGGGCGCCACTTCGCGCATGCGCTCGGTACGCAGTTTCACCAGTCGCGCCGTGGCGGCGTTGAGCATGGCGTCGGCGGCGTCCCGCGCCAGTTGCGGGTTGAGGCAACGGCCCTGGTCGTCACAGGCATCGTCAGGGGCGCGCCATTGGGCGGTGAAGGTCATGTGCTCGTGACGCAGGTCGACATCAATGGCCCAATAGGCCACCGGCACGAAGTCGGCAATGCTGCGATCACGGTCCACCACCAGGCGCAGGGTCGGGGTTTGCACGCGGCCTACCGGCAGCACGCCCTGGTAACCGGATTGGCGCCCCAGCAGGGTAAACAGGCGGCTCATGTTCATGCCGATCAGCCAGTCGGCACGCGAGCGCCCCAGGGCCGAATGATACAGGCTGAAGGTTTCTGCACCGGGTTTGAGCGCCGCCAGGGCCTTGCGAATGGAGGCGTCGTCGAGCGCCGACAACCACAGCCGCTGGATCGGCCCGCGGTAGCGGCAGTGTTCTACCAGTTCACGGGCGATCATCTCGCCTTCACGGTCGGCGTCGGTGGCGATCACCAGTTCTTGGGCTTCGCCCAGCAAGCGCTTGACGGCCTTGTATTGGCTGGCGGTCTTGGGCTTGACCAGCATCTTCCATTTTTCCGGGACGATCGGCAGGTCGGCCAGCACCCAGCGTTTGTATTTGGCGTCGTAGGCGTCGGGCGGGGCGGTTTCCAGCAGGTGGCCGATGCACCAGGTGACCGTGACTCCATTACCCAGCCAGCACCCATCGCCACGGCGGCTGGCGCCAAGCACAGCCGCGATATCCTTGGCCTGGGAGGGTTTTTCACAGAGGTACAGCCGCATGGTCATCACATCAGATCGGGTTGATGCCTTGCAGGATGCTTATTTGAAGGGGTTTGAGCAACCATTATCTGTATGGATGTACAGCAATTTGTGTGGGTGCCATACGTCGCTGTAGGAGCGAGCTTGCTCGCGAAGGTCGTTAACGATGACGCGGGGCGCCTGGTGCCCCGCGTTGCTCTCAGGATCTTCGCCAGCGAGCTCCTACAAGGGAGAGGTATCAGTTTTTTTCGATATCCACATGCCGGGTTTCCTTGAGGCAGAACAACCCGACGATCAGGCTCACGCCCGTCACCACCACCGGGTACCACAACCCATAGAAGATATCGCCGGTGTACACCACCAGGGCAAACGACACAGTGGGCAGGAACCCGCCAAACCAGCCGTTACCGATGTGGTAGGGCAGGGACATCGAGGTGTAGCGGATGCGCGTCGGAAACAGCTCCACCATCAGCGCCGCCAAGGGCCCGTAGCACATGGCGGCGATGAAGATCAGCACCACGATCAGCACCACCACCATCACCTTGTTGACCTGGGCCACATCCGCCGATGACGGGTAACCGGCCAGGGCCACGGCGCCACGCAGGGCCGCTTCATCAAAACCGTCGATACGCACATCGCCGACGCTCACTTGCACCGGGCTGCCCGCAGGGGCGGCGGCGCTGCTGTAGGGCAGCCCCTGTTTGACCAGGAAGGTCTTGACCTTGTCGCAGGGGCTGTCAAAACGTGCCTTGCCCACCGGGTCGAACTGGAAAGTGCAGGTGGCCGGGTCGGCCAGTACGGTGATCGGCGCCTGTTGGCTGGCCTGGTCCATTGCGGGGTTGGTGTAGTGCGCCAGGCCCTTGAAGATCGGGAAGTACAGCGCGGTCGCCAACAGCAGGCCGAGCATCAGCACCGGCTTGCGCCCGACCTTGTCCGATAGCCAGCCAAACAGGATAAAGAACGGTGCGCCGATCACCACGCTGATGATCAACAGCATATTGGCCAGGGCTGGGTCCATGCGCAGGAACTGGGTGAGGAAGAACAGCACATAAAACTGCGCTGCGTAGAAGGTCACCGCCTGCCCGCCGTTGATGCTGAACAGCGCGATCAGCACCACCTTGAGGTTTTCCCACTTGCCGAAGGACTCGCGAATCGGCGCCTTGCAGGCCTTGCCTTCCTCTTTCATCTTCAAGAAGGCGGGCGATTCGTGCAGGCTCATGCGGATCCAGGTCGAGATGCCCAGCAGCACGATGGAAAACAGGAACGGAATGCGCCAGCCCCACACTTCGAACTGATCGCCGGTGAAGTAACGGCAGGCCAGCACCACCAGCAGCGACAGCAGCAAGCCGAGGGTGGCGGTGGACTGAATCCAGCTGGTGTGCAGGCCGCGCTTGCCCGGTGGCGCATGCTCGGCCACGTAGGTAGCGGCGCCGCCGTACTCACCGCCCAGCGCCAGGCCCTGCAGCATGCGCAGCACAATGAGGATGATCGGTGCGGCAATGCCGATGCTGGCGTAGGTCGGCAGCAACCCGACGCAGAAGGTTGCCACGCCCATCAGGATGATGGTCACGAGGAAGGTGTACTTGCGCCCGATCATATCGCCCAGCCGGCCGAACACCAGCGCACCGAATGGCCGCACCACAAAGCCTGCGGCGAAAGCCATCAAGGCAAAGATAAACGCCGTGGTGTCGTTGACCCCGGCAAAAAACTGCTTGCTGATCACCGCCGCCAGGGCGCCGTAGAGGAAAAAGTCATACCACTCGAACACCGTCCCCAAAGAGGAGGCGAAGATGACCTTTCTTGATTCGTTGGCGGTACTTGCACTGGCCGCCGAGCCCAGGGGTTGAGCATGTTCTGACATCGGGTGTCCCTCACAGTGATTATTTATTGTTTTTCCACTGTCGGCGCCAACCTCGGCGCCGGTGTTTTTCAACTTCATATAGCGTTAATGGTTACGCGGGGTGCCCTGTGGTGCGCGGTGCTGGTGGGTTTTTCGCGAGCAAGCTCGCTCCTGCAGTGTTGGGTGACAGAATCAGCTGTGCGGCCTTCTCCGCGATCATCAGCGTGGGTGAGCAGGTATTGCCGGAGGTGATGCGCGGCATGATCGACGCATCGGCAATGCGCAGGCCGGGAATGCCGTGTACGCGCAGCTGGCTGTCGACCACGGCGTCTTTGTCATCGCCCATGCGGCAGGTGCCCACCGGATGGAAAATCGTGGTGCCGATCCGTGCAGCGGCCTCGTGCAGTTGTTCTTCAGTTTGCAGGGCTTCGCCGGGCAGGTATTCCACCGGTTTGAACTGGCTCAGGGCCGGAGCGGCGACGATGCGCCGGGTCAGGCGAATAGCGTCGGCCGCTACACGCAAGTCTTCGGGGTGGCTGAGGTAATTAGGCTGTATCAGCGGCGCATCCGCCGGGTTGGTCGAACGGATATCCACCCGGCCGCGACTTTGCGGGCGCAGGTCGCAGACCGACGCGGTAAATGCCGGGAAGCCGTGCAACGGTTCGCCAAAGCGTTCCAGGGACAGTGGCTGCACATGGTATTGCAGGTTGGCCGAGATCTGCTCCGGGCCGGAGCGGGCAAACGCGCCAAGCTGGCTGGGCGCCATCGACAGCGGGCCGCTGCGGTCGTACAGGTAGCGCAGGCCCATGCCCATCTTGCCCCACAAGGTACCGGCGATCTGGTTCAGGGTGCGGGCATTTTCCAGCTTGTAGATCAGGCGCAGTTGCAGGTGATCTTGCAGGTTGCCACCAACCCCTGGCAGCTCGTGCACCACGTTGATACCCAGCGGCTTGAGCACATGGGAAGGGCCGATCCCTGAGCGTTGCAGAATCCCCGGTGAACCCACGGAGCCGGCGCACAGCACAATCTCCTTGCGCGCCTTCCAGCTCATCGACTGGCCGTGTTGACGCCCCAGTACCTGGCAAGCACGCCCGTTCTCCAGTAGCACACGCTCAACCTCTACCTCAGTCAGCACGGTGAGGTTAGGGCGCTGGCGGATCGGCTTGAGAAACGCCTTGGCCGCATTCCAGCGCACACCGGCTTTCTGGTTGACCTGGAAGTAACCGCAGCCCTCGTTGTCGCCCTGGTTGAAGTCATTGATATTGGCGATGCCGCTTTGAGCCGCCGCCTCACGAAACGCATCGAGGATCGGCCACGACAGGCGCTGTTGCTCGACGCGCCACTCGCCGCCCTCGCTGTGGAATTCAGAGCCGCCGGCAAAATGGTTTTCGCTCTGTTTGAACAGCGGCAGTACGTCTTTCCAAGCCCAGCCCGCGTTGCCCGCCGCCGCCCAGCCATCGTAGTCCTGGGCCTGGCCGCGCATGTAGATCATGCCGTTGATGGACGAGCAGCCGCCCAGCACTTTGCCCCGTGGGTAACTCAAGGCGCGCCCCTGCAGGCCGGCTTGGGGTTGGGTCTTGAAGCACCAATCGGTGCGTGGGTTGCCGATGCAGAACAGGTAGCCGACGGGGATATGGATCCAGGGGTAGTTGTCGCGGCCACCGGCTTCCAGCAGCAGGACACGGTGAGCCGGGTTGGCGGACAGACGATTGGCCAGCAGGCATCCGGCAGGGCCGGCGCCGACGACGATGTAATCGTATTCAGCAGTTGCATTGGGCATCTGGGGCCTCGCTTGTTTTTCTTATTGGGCCCATCCTAGTTGTTAGTTTTCGTCTTAAAAATGTTAGTTTTTACCCACCCGCTGTGCGTTTTTAAACAACGCCGGCTGGCCCAGGCTCTGGAGGCGATATGTTCGACTGGAATGACCTGCGGTTTTTTCTCGAGTTGCAGCGCAGTGGCCGCCTGCTCACCGCCGCCCAACGCCTGAAAACCACGCATGCCACCGTGGCGCGGCACATCGACGCCATCGAGAAAAGCCTCGGCACGGCGCTGTTCGTGCAGCACGCCCAGGGCTATGAACTGACGCCCGCCGGCGAAGCGTTGCTCAAGCATGCCGAGGCTATGGAAAATGTGGCACTGCTGGCCGAAGATGAACTCACCCATTCTGCTGCGCCCCTGGGCAAGATCCGCCTCGGCGTAGCCGAAGGCCTGGGCGTGATGTTTCTGGCCGCACGCATGGGCGGGCTATTTGAACGCTACCCAGGGTTGGAGGTGGAGCTGGTCGCGGTGCCGCGCTTTGTCAGCATCCTCAACCGCGAGGCGGAGATCAGCATTCACTTGGAACGCCCCAGCGCCGACCAACTGGTGACGCGCAAACTCACCGATTATCGCCTGGCGCTGTACGCCAGCCGTGCCTATCTGGCGCGTAACCCGCCCATCGAAAAACGTGAAGACCTCGCTGCCCATGCCTGGATCGATTATGTCGATGACTTGCTGTTCAGCCAGGAACTGAAGTTCCTCAACAGCTTCTGCCGTAGCCCCAAGGTGGTGTTCCACAGCACCAGCGTGATCGCCCAGCACCAGGCGGCGCGTTCGGGGTTGGGGATTGCGGTGTTGCCGTGTTTCATGGCAGCTGGCGATGAGGCGTTGGTGCCGTTGTTGCCGGCAGAGGGCATTCAGCGCAGCTATTGGATCAGCTCGCGCCGGGAGCTGCACAAGTCGGTGCGGTTGCGGGTGTTGTGGGATTATGTAGTGGGGTTGTGCGCGCGGGAGCAGGGCTTGTTGCTCGGTGAATCCCGCTGACGCACACGGATTAAACGGTGGGAGCTGGCTTGCCTGCGATGGCGGCGTGTCAGCTTGCACATGAGTGGCTGATACACCGCCATCGCAGGCAAGCCAGCTCCCACATTTGGACTGTGTTGTGTCAGGGATGGTCTAGAGCTTCACCACCTGATGCACCTGCTCGGCACAGGCCCGAGCCTCTTCAATCATCTTTCCGAACGCATCGCTGGTGACTTCGGCATGGGTCAGCCAGCGCTTTTTCTGGCTCAGGCGATAGTGGTAGCGCAGCGAGCCGTCCTCAAGTTTGCCGTCCAGGTCGAGGTCGTACCAGGGCGAGCGCACCTTGCAGCCGGGGATGGCTTTTTCCATCTTCCCGCCAGCCAGGGTGTAGGTGTAGTCGTAGGTCTCTGGGTTGCCCAGGTAGAGGT
Organism: Pseudomonas sp. CFSAN084952; assembly: GCF_009648855.1. NCBI lineage: Bacteria > Pseudomonadati > Pseudomonadota > Gammaproteobacteria > Pseudomonadales > Pseudomonadaceae > Pseudomonas > Pseudomonas sp. CFSAN084952. The sequence goes on from NZ_CP045767.1 coordinate 1,393,623, forward strand.
CAGCCTGTTGCCCCTGGCGGCGATAGTTGATGTAGCCCTCCCAGCGGTCTTTCAAGGACGGGTCGGTGTAGACATAGTCATTGGCCAGTTTTTCCAGGGCGCGCTGATCGTTCATGCGGGCGGTGACGCTGTAGCCGTCATGTACCACAAAGCGGGTGGGTTCGCGGGTGATCTGGCAGTCGCTGATGTCATTGCCGAAGTTGGCGCAGATGTTCTGGTCGGTGGCGGTGGTGCCTTGCTGGCGGTCTGCGACGCTCAGTTGCATCAACGGCAAGCGGCTGAAGGTAATAGTCGCCTTGACCGCGCCATCTCCCTCTTTGCCGTACTGCACCTGTTTGTCCAGGCGTATCGAGACTTCGGGGCGCTCCAGTGGGATGTGTTCTTCGCGCACCTGGCCCTGCGCATCGTTTACCAATACCCAGCGGTCCTGAATGTCGGGCATGGTTTGGCCAGGGGCGAAGACCGGGTTGGTCGGGTCAAGCCACCACACCTGTCCATTCACTTCGGCACGCACGATGGCATGGTTCGGCGCCTGGGTGCCGGGGATCAGCAAGGCATCGACCACGTCGCCACGGCTGACCCACGCGGTCTCAGCCTTGATGCCGCTGGCCTTGAGCATGGCCGTCAGCAGGGTCGCCAGGTCCTTGCAGTCGCCGTAGCCGTGCTGCTCGATTTCCGCCAGGCTGAACGGCACATAGCCGCGCTCGGTCGCGCGCCAGTCACCCAGGTAGCGGTAGTGATCATTGATGTGCTGCATCAGCGCGGCCACTTGCTCAGCCGGCGCCAGGCTGCGTGCGGCGGCCACCGCGGTGGCGGCTTGCGCCGGCAGGGTGGCGCCGAGGATCTGGTTGTAACGCTGGGCGAAATCACCGAAGTACGCCTGGCGGTCCACGGCGCTGCCCACTTCCAGGCGTGGGACGCGCAGCAGTGCGGCGGCGGAGGATTCATTGATGTAGTTGAGGTAGGTCGGGGCTTTTTGCACCACGTCCAGGGTCTTGCCGTTGCTCGAAGGCGTTACCTTGAAACCGTCGAACAATTCACTTCGCCACTGGATCGGCCGTTCGGCGGTAAAGCGCGCCTTGAAGCGATCGCGGCGGGCTGAGCTGGGCCCGAATTTGAGCACATAGTGGAACTGAGTCATCAGCGGTTTGGCCGGGTAATGCTGGCGTACCGTGTAGCGGATCTGCGTGCCCACGCGCAGGTTGGGGAAGGCCAGGGAGGTTTGCTTGTCGCGGCTGAAGCCTTGGTCCGGGTTGGGTGCGCTGCGGGTATCGATTTGCGTGGCAGCCAGGGCGACCGGCTTGGCGCCAGGCTGAGTGGACTGTGCACTGACCACTTCAAAGGTGTCGGCTTCGGAGTAGTCGAAGTCGATGCGCGAGAGCATTTCGCGGCCGTTGGCCTTGAGAATTGTGTAGCGGTAGGTGGTGGTGCAGTCAGTGCTGGCGTCGCGGTTGAAGTGGCAGTGCAGCTCGGTGTCACTGGCCAGCGGGGCTTCGGCTATGGGTTGCAGGGCCGCGCTGACGGAATGGGAAACCAGCCCCAGACTGATCAAAATCAAAGGGCGGTGGAACGGAAAACGGTACATGGGCGCCTCGGGTGACACATTGAAACAGCTACCCGGCGGGTAGCGAGAAGGCGCCGGATGATAATGGATCTCAACGGCAAAGGCCAGGATTGTTCGACAATTTATCGGGCTGAAAGGCCCGTGCTAGAGCCTTTATTTGATTTGGATCAAGGTTTTTATGCCGCGAGCGCGTCACGCGCTTAGAGGAACCAGCGATATTCCCGCGCCTGGATCTCCTGCTGGAAAGCCAGGTGGTCCTGGCGTTTGTTCTCGCAATACACCTCGACAAATTCCGCGCCCAGCTTGTCGCGCAGTACTGGTTGTTGCTGCATGGCACGCACGGCGTCGAGCATTTCCACCGGGAAATCGGCGCCGCTGTTGCGGTCCTCGTTCAGTGGCGCGATGGGTTCGCGCTTGGCCTCAAGCCCATGCTCCAGGCCCACCAGGATCGCCGCCAGCACCAGGTAAGGGTTGGCATCGGCGCTGGCCAGGCGGTGCTCGATCCGCAGGTTGCGCGGGTCGGACTCGGGGATGCGCACACAGGCATCGCGGTCTTCAAAGCCCCAGCTCGCCCGCGTCGCAGCGTTAACCGTGCCGCCCAGGCGGCGGAAGGCATTGTGGTTGGGCGAGAAAATCGGCATGCAGTGGGGCAGTAATTCCAGGCAACCGGCTACGGCGTGGCGCAATGGCTGCTGCTGATGGGCCGCTAGCAAGTTATTGCCCGCTGCGTCGTAAAGGCTGACATGCACGTGCATGCCGCTGCCGGGAAATTGCAGGTAGGGTTTGGCCATGAAGCTGGCGCGGTAACCATGCTTGAGCGCGACGCCACGGGTGCTACGGCAGAACAGGGCGGCCCAGTCGGCGGCGCGCAGGCCGTCATCGCAGTGGCCGAAGTTGATCTCGAACTGGCCGGGGCCGATCTCGGCGGTGATCACCGTGATGTCGATGCCTTGGTCCTTGGCGGTTTGCGCCATGTCGTCGAGCACGTCGCTGAAACGCGACAGCCGTTCGATATGCAGGTTGGGCTGGTCGTCGGCATCCCCACTGAGCGGGTCGCGGGCAAATTGCGGCAGGCCGTTTTCCAGCTGTTTATCGAACAGGTAGAACTCCAGCTCAAACGCCACCACGGGATGAATGCCCTGATGCTGCAAGCGTTCCAGCACCTTGGCCAGGACTTCGCGGGGTTCGAACTCGATGGGCGCTTCGGTGCCGTCCGAGGTGATGAGCATTTGCCCCAATGGCTGCGACTCCCAGTTCACCGGTTTGAGCGTGCCGGGCACCAATCGGCGATTGGCGTCCGGGTCGCCATCGTTGAAGCAGTAGTCGCCAATCTTGAACAGCCCACCCTGGGCCCCCAGTAGCACCGCATTCTGCGGCAGCTTCAGCGGGCTGCCGGCGGCGATTTTTTCAAGCATCTCCACTGGGTAGCGCTTGCCGTAGAAATGCCCGGGAATGTCCAGGGCGATCAGGTCGACATAGCGCACGTCGGGGTGGTTCTGGCGAAAGCTCCGTACTTCGGCCAGCAACGTGGAGGAATGGCTTTTCACGGGTGCAGCTCCTAGTTGTAAACCCACAAGACGCGGGCGGGCAGGTCGGTCAGGTTGGCGTAGCGGCAGTGGGCGAAACTGGCGAGGTGGAAGCTGTCGCCGGGGCCGAGGGTGACTGGCTCGGCTTCGTCATCCACCCACAGGGTCAACTCGCCTTCGAGCACAAAACCAGCCTGTTCGGCGCGGTCGCTCATAGTCTGTTCGCCGCTGTTGGCACCGGGGGCCAACAGGCTGTCGAGCATCGAGAACGCGCCGTTCATGCTCGGCGACACCAGGATGTCGGTGATGCCGTTGGCGTAATACACCGTGCGCCGCTCGTTGGGGCGGGTCACCCAATCCACCGCCTTGGGTTTGGGCAGGCTGTAGAAATACGTGGTGGGCACGTCGAGGGCGTGGCTGATGGCGGTTAAATCGGCCACGGTCGGGCGCGACAGGCCACGTTCGACCTGGGACAGAAATCCCACCGATCGTTCGATTTTTTGCGCAAGTTGGGCCAGGGTGAGCTTCTTGTGCTTGCGCAGGTCGTGGATCAGCGCCGCGAGGGTGGCGAGTTCTTCTTGAGGGGTCATGAAATTTAATTCGAATAATTTCATGAAAAATTACACGATTATTTTCACGCTCGCAAACCCTATGCACAAACCCTTGTGGCGAGGGAGCTTGCTCCCGCTGGGCAGCGAAGCGGCCCCACCCCATTCACCGCATGCGTTCAGTGGATGCGCGGTGTGGCTTTTTGGGGCTGCTGCGCACCCCAGCGGGAGCAAGCTCCCTCGCCACAAAGGATTGGGAAATATGGGGAAACTGTATTGGGCAGGGACATCTCAGGTGCCTGCTAGGTTGAATGGACCATTCAACCATTCAGGGGAGCAAAGGATTGCTTCACAAGCCCAACTCTCATTTGTTGCGACGTGGCCGTTATTCGGAACCTGGTCGAGCTTATTTGGTAACTACCGTGGTTTATCAGCGTCGTCCGGTATTTGCCGATATTTACCTGGGGCGGCTATTGGTTGCCGAGCTCAAACGAGCCCATGACCTTGAGCTGGTCAACTCTTTGGCCTGGGTCATTATGCCGGATCACCTTCACTGGTTATTTGAATTGCGAAGCGCGACGCTGTCTGAAGTGATGAAGCGAGTGAAGTCGCGAAGCACACTGACCATCAACCGAGCCCGTCGCACACAGGGTGCTTTCTGGCAGAACGGCTATCACGATCGTGCGGTGCGAGCCGAGGGAGACCTTATCAAGGCTGCTCGCTACATCATCGCCAACCCACTGCGAGCCGGACTGGCCGGGCATGTTGGCGACTACTCACTCTGGGACGCCGCCTGGCTATAACGGTGTACCCCCACTGTGGCGAGGGAGCTTGCTCCCGCTGGGCCGCGAAGCGGCCCCAAAAAGCCCGACCGCGTACCCACTGAAAACATGCGGTGAATGGGTTGGGGCCGCTGCGCAGCCCAGCGGGAGCAATCTCTGGCCACAGGAAATACGGCTGAATGATTACGCGCCGCCGCGGTCGGAACCTGGGTACGCACCATTAATTGAAGGAGCACCCATGAAGTCGAAAACCTTAGCCGCTTGCCTGCTGGTCGCTGCCAGCTTTTCCTCCGTCAGCGCTGTCGTGCAGGCCGGCGATACCCCTCAGGAAACCGTGCAACCTTCAAACATCAACGCCCGTGACTTGAAAGAGGGTGATCGCGCCCCGGACATTTTGATGCGCGAGGAATCAGCGATTAAAGACTGGAAAAAACGCGGGCTCAAACAGCCCGAAGAAGAAAGCCAATGGGCGCGTGTAGGTGACAAGTACGTCCTGCTCAAGACCACCAACGGCACCATCCTGGAGATTACGCCAGTCAAGAAATAATTCCGCCGGGGCACCTGCTCGCTTCATGTTTCTTGCGTTAAGGTAACCGACCGCAATGGTCGCGTTACCTTTGAAGAACGAGAGCAGGATGCTTGCCACCATCAGAAACTACCCCCGCACTGTGAACCTGTTGCTGTGCGCCACGTTGCTGCTGACGCTGGCCAAGGCCATCACCTTTCCTTATCTCGTGATCTACCTCACCAGCCACTTCGCCTTGGACATTACCCAGGTCGGCCTGGTAATCGGCAGTTCGCTGATCGTCGGTTCACTACTCAGTGTCTACGGCGGTTTCCTGGTCGACCGCATCAATAGCTATCGCCTGTTGCTCGGCTTGAGCCTGGTGTTTGTACTGGGGTTTATCGGTACGGTGCTGGCGCAGAATATCTGGGCGTTCTATGGCTGCCTGATCCTGATCAACCTGGCCTACGCCGTCATTGATATTGCGGTGAAAGCCGGCTTCGCCAGCCTGCTGCCCGAAGACGCGCGCAGCGAAGTATTTTCCATCAAGTACACCCTCACCAATATCGGCTATGCCGTAGGGCCGTTCTTTGGCGCGATGGTGGCCAAGCTGGATATCAGCCTGCCGTTTATTCTGTCGGCGCTGTTGGGGCTGGGGTTTTTTCTGCCGTATGGGCGCTGGGGTGACCGTAACTTGGCCACGGTGGACGCCACGCAAAAGCCGCTGCCGTTCCTTGCCGTCGCCCGCGTTTTGCTGCAGGACCGTCGCTTAGTGTGCTTCACCCTCGGCGGTTTACTCAGCGCGGTGGTGTTCGGCCAGTTCACGGCCTATCTGTCGCAATATCTGGTGACCACCACGACCGCCGAATACACCTACACGGTGATCAGCGCGGTGCTGACCACCAACGCCGTGCTAGTGATTGCCTTGCAGTACCTGATTGGCCGGCGCATCTCGCACCGTTACCTGAGCCAGTGGCTGATCGCTGGCTTGAGCATGTTCATGCTGGGGTTGATCGGCTTCGGGCTGTCCACCAGCGTGGTGGGCTGGGTGCTGGCGATGGCGGTGTTCACCGTCGGGGAGATCATCGTGTTCCCGGCCGAGTACATGTTTATCGACCGAATTGCCCCGGACCACCTGCGGGGCATGTATTACGGGGCGCAAAACCTGTCCAACCTTGGTGCCGCGCTGGGGCCGGTGCTGTGTGGGCTGGTGTTGGCCAGCCTGCCGGCCCATTACATGTTCTACATGCTGGGGGCGTTTATCGTCGCAGGTGGGGTGTTTTATTTCATGGGAGCGGCGATAAAGGCAAATCATCCAGCGTGAGCTTGCCGACGTTGTTGCTTTGCAGCTCGTAGCGCAATTCATCCACCATTTTCGCTACTTCCTGCGGGGTCTGCAGGCGGTTGGTGCTGATGCCAGTGACCACCAGGTCGACGCGGCCGGTCTCGGCATCATAGACCTTGAGGGTCAAGGACGCGTCCCGGCACAGGGTGAATTCGCACGTCAGCGGTGACAGGCCTTCTTCGATGCAGTTGCGCAGCTGAGAGAGGGTAAACATGCGGGTTCCTTCTAGGCATAAATACGATCCCTTGAAGGTTATTGCTTGCACCGCCGCTCAATAAGGCGAATTCGCACTAGACGCACTAGTGCATTTGCAGGGTCAGGGCTTGTTTTTCAGGCGCAAATCACCGGCAAACAGCCCGCGTTCACGAGCCCAGACGATCGCTGCACTACGGCTGTGCACCCCCAGCTTGGAATACACCGTGGCCACATGGTTACGCACGGTGTTGGGCGCCAGTTTCAGGCGCGAGGCGATCTCTTTGTCCGCCAGGCCCTCGCAGATCAGGCCCAATACATCGCGCTCGCGGGCGGTGAGGTCGGTGAAGGAAACATTCGGCAGGTTGGGGCTGTTGACGCTCTTGGCGTTGGCCAGCTTCTCGATCAGGGTCTGGCTGAACCAGGACGCGTCTTGCATGACTTCCTCGATGGCCGCCACCAGTTCCAGCTCCGAGCGTTTGCGCTCGGTGATGTTCATCAGCACCATCAGGTAGCAGGGCACGTCCTGGATAATCACGGTGTCGGCGGATACCACGCAGTCGATCACCTCGTTGCCTTTCTTGCGCACCTTGAGGTCCTGGCCTTCAAGGTTGCCGGCTTTTTCCAGGGTGGCGAACAACTGCGCGCCGGCCTGGGGGCTGTCGATGAAGTTGATGTCTTCGATGGATTTGCCGATCAGTTCCTCGCTGATATAGCCGGTGATGCTCATGAAGGCTTCGTTGATGTCTACCACCTGGCGGTTGTCGGCACTGCATACCAGGGTCGGCACGGGCGTCAGGCGGAAGGATTTGGCGAAGCGTTCTTCGCTCTGGCGCAGGGCGATCTCGGCTTTACGCCGTGGCTCCAGGTCGGTGAAGGAAAACAGCATGCAGTCTTCCTCGTTCATGTCCAACGGTTGGCCGGCGACGATCACCAGTTTGCTGCCACCTTCGGGCAGTCTCAGTTCGGCCTGCATCTGCGGGATGGTCGCGCCTTCGCCCAGGCGCTGGATCGCCAGGTCCTTGCGCTCGGCCTGTTCCAGCACATCCAGTTCATACACGGATTTGCCGATGACCTGGTCGCGGTTGTAGCCGGTCATCTCCAAAAAACCCTGGTTGACCTTGATGTAGCGCAGGTCGCTGAGGCGACAGATCACCGCGGGCGCCGGGTTGGCGTTGAAGGTTTTCTCAAAACGTTGCTCGGCGCTGGCCCATTCGGTGGCGTCGCTGAGGATCAGCACCAGCAACTCCGGCTCACCCTGGGCATCGGTCAGCACCAGGCTGCGCAGGCGATGTACCCAACTGCGGTGTTCGTCGTCGGCGGGCGTGACTTCCACCACCACATCGCTGAACTCTTCACCGGCAGCCACGCGGCTGAGGGGGTAGCTGTCCAGTGGCAAGGGATGGTTGTTGCGATAGCGCAGGGCAAAGCGCTTGGCGTACGCCTCGGTATTGGCGCCCAGTTCCTTGACCTCGCTGACCCCATGCATGGCCAACGCCGCTTCATTGGCCCACAGAATGGTCTGGTCGACCTCGGCCAGAATCACACCGTCGGACAGTCCCGAGATGATGGTCTGCAGTTGGCGGCGGTTGGTTTCTTTGGCGAGAACATCCTGGGTCATAACGTCTCCGATTAGGGCAGGGCAAGGCACATTGGGTTACGACATCCTGGCGTCAGGATAGTGCAGAGTAATTGCCCACGGGGCAGTGCGAATGCACCAGGGCGCCTGGTGCATATGGGCCAGGACTGAACGTATGTCGTTTCGCCACACTCACACCCATCAAGGCGCATTGCCTTGCTCCTCAATTTGAAAAGGACCTTTGTATGACCACTGTCTATGAAACCAATCGATCGCTGTTTCGAGTGTCGTGGAGCTCGGTATTGGCCGGTAGTGCAATCGCACTGGTCACCTACCTGGTTTTGAGCGTGTTGGGCACCGCCATTGGCGCCAGTGCCGTTGACCCGATGGAAGCGGGCAACCCGTTGAGCGGTTTTGGCACGGGTGCGGGTATCTGGCTGTTTGTATCGACACTGGTCGCCATCGCGTTGGGCGCCTTCGTGGCCGGCCGCACCGCGCCGGATCGTGGCGGTCTGCATGGGGTGCTGACCTGGACCTTGACCACCTTGCTCACCACTTGGCTGTTGGCGGGCCTGGCTTCCAGCGTAGTCGGTACGGCCGGCAACGTGGTGGGTAAAGGTCTGTCTGCTGCGGGCAGTGGCATTGCTGCCGCCGCGCCGGGGATTGGCAATAGCATCAAACAGCAGTTGAACGAGCAGGGTATCGAGCTGGACTGGAACAGCCTGCAAGGCCAACTGGATACGTTGCTCAAGCAGAGCGGCAAGGCTGAACTGGACCCTGCCAATGTCGAGCAGAAAGCCGATCAGGCAGCTGCCGATGGCAAGCAGTCGGCTACCGATGCAGCGACCAATCCTGCCCAGGCCGGTGATGAGCTCAAGCAATGGTTCGAACGTGTGAAAGCGTCCGGCGAGCCAGCATTGAATGCAGCGGATAAAGAGGCGCTGGTCAACATCGTCGCGGCCCGCACTGGCAAGAGCAAAGAAGAAGCCACCCAGATCGTCGACAACTATGCCCAGGCTTATCAGCAAGCCATGCAAAAAGTCGATGAGCTGAAAAAACAGGCTGAACAGAAAGCCCGTGAAGCCGGTGAAGTCGCTGCCAAGCAACTGTCCCGCGCCGCCTGGAGCACCTTGGCCATGCTGCTGTTGGGTGCGGCGTTGAGCTTCTTTATTGGTCGTATCGCGCTGACTACCCGTCGCGTGCCTTTGGCTTAAAGATGTCTGCGGCAAGGACGCCGCCTGTGTGAAGGGGTAAAATGCTGGCATTTTACCCTTATCCCACAAAGGTGACCCTTGAGCGCAGGCAAAGCCGTCGGACTGTTATTACTCACTTCCCTGTTGGCAGCGTGCGGCACCTCGCCGCCACGCACGCCCAACGACCTCTGCGGTATCTTGCGCGAAAAAGACGACTGGTACGACGCCGCCAAGGTCACGCAAAAGCGCTGGGGCGTACCGATCCAGGTGCCGTTCGCCATCATGTATCAGGAGTCGGGCTTTCGCCACGACGCCAAGACCCCGCGTAAATACCTGCTGTGGATCATCCCTTGGGGTCGCGTCTCCACCGCTTCCGGCTATGCCCAGGCCAAGGATGAAGTATGGAACGACTACCGCAAAGCCACCGGCCGCAGCGGCGCTGATCGCGAAGACTTCGACGACGCGATCGACTTTATCGGCTGGTACATGGATAAGACCTACACCATCAACGGCGTCTACAAATACGATGCCTACGGCCAGTACCTGAACTACCACGAAGGCTGGGGCGGCTACCGCCAGCGCACCTACGCCAGCAAAGCCTGGCTGCCGCCGGTAGCGAGCAAGGTACAGGCGCGTTCGCAGATGTATGCGCGCCAATATGCCGGGTGCAAGGATGAGTTGGGGCGTGGGTTCTGGAGCCGGTTCTGGCATTGGTTGTAAAGGCTTTTGGATGCACGCAGATCCAATTGTGGGAGCTGGCTTGCCTGCGAAAGCGGTCGTGCAGTCACAGATGCATTGACTGACACACCGCCTTCGCAGGCAAGCCAGCTCCCACATTGGATTGCGTTAACGCGGCTGTATGCATTCCAGCGAACGATCTACCATCACGCTGGCCATTCCCCTGCACTTGCCAAACCCATCCGATTCTGGGAAAACCCCAGCCTTTGACCCCTTCAATGAGAACCCCATGAGCAACGATGAACTGCAGGTCACAGACATCCGCCTGGGCGACGGCAAAGCCGTGGTCAAGGGCGCGCTGATCACCACCCAATACACAGGCACCCTGGAAGATGGCACGGTGTTCGATTCCTCCTGGGAACGGGGCAAACCGTTTCAGTGCGTGATCGGCACTGGCCGCGTGATCAAGGGGTGGGACCAGGGCTTGATGGGCATGCAGGTTGGCGGCGTGCGCACGTTGTATGTACCCGCGCACCTGGCCTATGGCGAGCGCTCGATGGGCGCGCATATCAAACCCAACAGTAACCTGCGCTTCGAGATTGAATTGCTGGAAGTGCTGACGCGGGATTGAAGAGGTTGAACATGGACGTTGATCTACATCTGTTGCCTGGCAGCTCCTTGGAAGGCATTCGGGTGGTTGAGCTTTTGGGTTGCGATGAGGCTGAGTTGCAGCAGTTTTTTGAACAGGCACCCGATTACTTCATCGCGGTGAATGGCGAACCGGCTACCCCGACCGAAGCACGGGAAGAGTTACGCGGCCAATTGCCCGCTGGCTGGCATTGCAGTCGCCTGTACTGGCTGGGTTACCGCGATGCGCAGGGCCACTTGGTCGCCGTGGTGAATATCGCCGCTGATTTGCTCGCCACCGGGGTGTGGCACATCGGGTTACTGCTGGTGCATGCGCGCTGGCACGGCAGCGGGCTGGCGCAGCGTTTGCACACCGGCCTTGAGGCGTGGGCGGTGGCAAAGGGCGCTCAGTGGCTACGGCTGACGGTAGTGGTGGGCAATACCAGAGCCGAGCGTTTTTGGCTCAGGCTTGGCTATGTACAGGTGCGCACCCGTGAGGGGATCACGATGGGCCGGCAGGTGAATAGGGTGTCTATCCAAGTGAAGGTTGTGGCTAGCGCGAGCATTGAAAACTACCTGGCGCTGGTCGAACGGGATTGCCCAACGTGGGGTTGAGAAAGGCGTTCCTGAACCCATCCTGAAGAATTTTCTTATTCACCATGCAGGCACTTTCCTACGGTTTACTCTGGCAACATCGGGGCGTAAGCTTCGCGCGTTTTCATCAATAGCGGAGACCCTCAGTGGGTACTTGTTCGAGTGACAGTCGTCGGCCGGTTTCGGTAACCGGCCTCTTGGCAAGGTAACGCGCATTTTCCAGATGCCGTTGTCTCGCCTCACAAAGCGAGAAGCGGCATCCCGGCGGTGACCAGTCCTGGCACCCGCCTGATTCCCTCTCATCGACGCTGACCAGCACCTGGGTAACGCCTGGATGCTACGGACGCGCCTGCCTGTTACGGCGGGCGGGCCAGGTTCGGCTGTGCCTGTGTGACGGGCGCGGTGTGGACGGGCAGTGCCTGCACGACGGTTTTTCCTCGCGCAGGAGTTACACCATGAACCTCACTTTGCTCAAAGAGTTCTTCGCCGGTTTCCTGCGGACCCGGCATATCGCCCGGCATTTTCGCCGCCTGGCGATGCTAGAGACCGTGACCGATGCCAGTGTCAGCCGCGAAGTACCGCCCAGCCTGGCGCAGACACTGGTGGCGTCTGCCAACCGCAGCACTGTGCAATTGCTGGGCGTGCTGGGCAGCCACACCGAGGGGCTGAACACTCAGGAGGCCGACGCCCTGCGCGTGCAGTACGGCCTCAATGAAGTCGAGCACGAGCAGCCGCTGCCGTGGTGGGTGCACCTGTGGCATTGCTACAAGAACCCGTTCAACCTGCTGCTGACTCTGTTGGCGGTGATCTCCTGGCTGACCGAAGACATGAAGGCCGCCACGGTGATTTTCTCCATGGTGGTGCTCTCGACCCTGTTGCGCTTCTGGCAGGAGGCCAAGTCGAACAAGGCCGCCGACGCCTTGAAGGCCATGGTGAGCAACACCGCGACGGTGCTGCGCCGCGATGCTGCCAAGCGCATTGAACTGCCGATCAAACAACTGGTGCCAGGCGATCTGATTGTATTGTCGGCCGGCGACATGATCCCCGCGGACTGCCGCGTGCTCAGCGCCAAGGACCTGTTCGTCAGCCAGGCGGCGATGACCGGTGAATCCATGCCGGTGGAGAAGTTTGCCCACCAGCAGGACGCCCACACGCGCAACCCGCTGGAGCTGGAAAATATTCTGTTCATGGGCACCAACGTGGTGTCCGGCGCCGCCACGGCGGTGGTCCTGGCCACCGGCAACAGCACGTATTTTGGTGCCTTGGCGCAACGCGTCACGGCGACAGACCGTGCGACCACCTCGTTCCAGCAGGGGGTTAACAAGGTCAGTTGGTTGCTGATTCGCTTTATGTTCGTGATGGCGCCGCTGGTGCTGTTCATCAACGGCTTCACCAAGGGCGACTGGACCGAGGCGTTGCTGTTCGCGCTATCGATTGCGGTAGGCCTGACCCCGGAAATGCTGCCCATGATCGTCACCTCGACCTTGGCCAAGGGCGCGGTGTTTCTGTCGCGCAAGAAGGTCATCGTCAAGCGCCTGGACGCGATCCAGAACTTCGGCGCCATGGACGTGCTGTGCACCGACAAGACCGGCACGCTCACTCAGGACAAGATTTTCCTGGCGCGCCATGTGGACGTGTGGGGCCAGGAGTCGGACGACGTGCTGGAAATGGCCTATCTCAACAGCTACTACCAGACCGGCCTGAAAAACCTGTTGGATGTGGCCGTGCTCGAGCATGTGGACATCCATCGTGAGCTGAAAGTCGGTACCGCGTTCCACAAGGTCGACGAGATCCCATTCGATTTCAACCGCCGCCGCATGTCGGTGGTGGTGGCCGAGGAGCACCAACCGCACCTGTTGATCTGCAAAGGGGCGGTGGAGGAAATTTTGTCGGTGTGCAATCGCGTGCGTCATGGTGACGTCGATGAGGCACTGACCGACGAACTGCTGGCGCGCATTCGCCAGGTGACGGCGGCTTTTAACGAAGAAGGGCTGCGGGTAGTGGCGGTAGCGGCGCAGCCGATGCCGGCAGGGCGTGATACCTACAGCCTGGCGGATGAAAACAACCTGACGCTGATCGGCTATGTGGCATTTCTCGACCCACCCAAGGAAAGCACCGCCCCCGCCCTCAAGGCCCTGAAGGCCCACGGCGTGGCGGTGAAAGTGTTGACCGGCGACAACGAACTGGTCACGGCGAAGATCTGCCGCGAAGTGGGTCTTGCGCAACAAGGCTTGCTGATGGGTAACGACATCGAGGCGATGAGCGACGCCGAACTGGCCCTGGCGGTGGAAACCACCAATGTGTTTGCCAAGCTCACCCCCAGCCACAAGGAACGCATCGTACGGCTGCTCAAGGCCAACGGACATGTGGTCGGCTTTATGGGCGATGGCATCAACGACGCTCCGGCGTTGCGCACGGCGGATATCGGGATTTCGGTGGACAGTGCGGTGGACATCGCCAAGGAAGCGGCTGACATCATCCTGCTGGAGAAGAGCCTGATGATCCTGGAGGAGGGCGTGCTGGAAGGCCGGCGCACCTTCGCCAACATGCTCAAGTACATCAAGATGACCGCCAGTTCCAACTTCGGCAACGTGTTTTCGGTGTTGGTGGCCAGTGCCTTTATCCCGTTTTTGCCGATGCTGCCGATGCACCTGCTGGTGCAAAACCTGCTGTATGACATCTCGCAGATTGCGATTCCGTTCGACAACGTCGATGACGAGATGCTTGCCACGCCGCAACGCTGGCAGCCCGGGGAAGTGGGACGTTTCATGTTGTTCTTCGGGCCGATCAGTTCGATCTTCGACATCACCACGTTCGCACTCATGTGGTATGTGTTCGATGCCAACACTCCAGACCACCAGACGCTGTTCCAGTCCGGCTGGTTCGTGGTGGGGCTGCTGACCCAGACCCTGATCGTGCACATGATCCGCACGCCGAAAATCCCGTTCCTGCAAAGCCGTGCAGCGCTGCCGTTGATGCTGATGACCGGCGTGATCATGGCCGTGGGGATATTCCTGCCGATGGGGCCTTTGGCGCACTACTTCAAATTGCAGGCGCTGCCGTCGCTGTACTTCGTGTTCCTTCCGGTGATTTTGCTGGCGTACATGGCGCTGACACAGGCGGTGAAGGGCTACTACATCTGCAGGTTTGGCTGGCAGTAACAGGTCCCGTGCAACATCGCCAAACCCTGTGGGAGCCGGGCTTGCCCGCGATGACGGTGTATCAGTCGCCAGACTCATGGGTCGGTGTACCGCTATCGCAGGCAAGCCAGCTCCCACAGGGACCTGCGGTGTTTTTCAATTTGTCGCTGCATTCATGGAGATTTTTTATGCAGGCAATCAACAACATCAACCTCAACTCCCTGGTCGACACCGTGGTCAGCCTCAGCGCTGCGTTTATTCTCGGTGGCCTGATCGGGTTCGAGCGCCAGTACCGCCAACGCACCGCCGGCTTACGTACCAATGTGCTAGTGGCGGTAGGCGCGGCGATCTTTGTCGACATGGCCAACCGCCTGGGCGGTGCGGAAGGCGCGGTGCGCGTGGTCGCTTACGTGGTGTCGGGCATCGGCTTTTTGGGGGCGGGTGTGATCATGCGGGAGGAGGGCAATGTACGCGGGCTTAACACTGCCGCCACCCTCTGGGCTTCGGCGGCGGTGGGCGCCTGCGCCGGGGCCGATCTGATCCTCGAGGCTTTGCTGGGCACGCTGTTTGTGCTGGCGGCCAACACCTTGCTGCGGCCGATCGTCAATAACATCAACCGCCAACCCTTGGACGTGGTGTCGGCAGAGGTCACCAATATCCTCTATGTCATTGCGCGCCGCAGTCAGCAACAGGCGGTGATGGCATTGCTGGAAGCCGAGTTGGCCCGCTGCAACTACCCGGCCAGTGATGTCGATGTGCGGCCATTCGGCAGCGACGAAGTGGAAATCGAGGCCATCCTGGCCGCCACGTCGGTGGATGGCGATGAACTGGATGCACTGGTGGCGCGCCTCTCAACATCAACCCTGGTGGTACAGGCTTTCTGGAGCCCGAGTACCACCGATTGATCTCCTTTGGGCTGGCCAGGATTGGCTAAGCTTGTTTGTGGAAAAATCCTACATGTAGTCCGGATTATCCCTTCAGTTGAAACATCATTGCGTTGCTAAGGTTGGGCACTTGCGGCTGTTGGGTCGTTGAGGTCCGGCGTCCGTGGTTATGCTGAGTTAATTGAAGGGGCCAGACACCGCCTCGTTACCGTCCTCAGAAGGCAGCGCCGCTCGTCGGAACTGTCAGTTCTCACAGGTACCCAGGTCCGGTGTGATGTGTAAGGGTATTTTGTCCACATAGGGAAGTTTTATGAGCAAAGCATTAATTGTGGATGACCATCCGTTTATCCGGGCGACGGTCAAATATCTCCTGAAAGTGGAGGGGTTTGATGAGATTTTCCAGGCAGGGGATGGCGCAGATGCCATGCAGTTGGCGAGGGAGCAACGTCCCGAGCTGATTATCCTCGACCTGGCGATGCCTAAATTAGGCGGGTTGGAGGTTATCAGCCGCATCAAGGCGTTGGGCCTGCCATGCAAGATTCTGGTACTGACCTCCTACCTGGCGGTGTTTTTTTCTACCCGCTGCATGCGTTCCGGTGCCATGGGGTTCGTCGCCAAGACCGGTGAACTGGATGAGCTGCAAAAGGCTATCAAAGCCATCATGTCGGGCTACAGTTGCTTCCCCAGTTTGCCGACCAGTTCGGTGCGTCGCGACGATCTGCAAGAAACGGAACGGCAGATGATCGACTGCCTGTCGGATCGTGAATTGACCGTGTTGCAGATGCTGGCCCTGGGGCTGGGTAACAAGGAAATCGCCGAGCAAATGCTGCTGAGCCACAAGACTATCAGTACCTACAAGACTCGACTCAAGGAGAAGTTACGAATGTCCTCGGTAGTGCACTTATCCAAGTTTGCCCAGCGCAACCATCTGATCTGATCCGAACTGAAATGGTCACCACCGCGTTGATGAGGTTCGCCACGGTCCTTTGGATGAGCCTGTTACCCCTGATCGCGGTGGCCCTCGAAGAGCCTCACGCTTTGCGGCTGTTGGGGCACTCACATATCGAAACCCCGCAAGTGACGCTGGACGAGGCCGACTGGCGTTGGCTGCGTGAGCGGCGCTCATTACTGATGGGCGTCTCGGCGCCCGATTACGTACCTTTTGACTTGACTAACAACAACGACGAGCTCGAAGGTATCACGGCCGATTTTGCCGCATTGGTCGGCCAGGCCCTGCATATCTCCATCGAGGTTCGGCGTTACGACACACGCGATGAAGTGATCGAGGCCCTGAAGCAGGGAGCGGTGGATTTCCTCGGTTCCGCCAATGGCTATGAAGCGGCCGATCCGCAACTGCTGTTGTCTCGCTCTTATGCCAACGATCAACCGACCCTGGTGACCCGCAGCGGTGACAGCCAAGTGTTGAATGATGACCTGGCCGGCAAGCGCGTGGCGATGCTGTATCACTATATGCAGCCCGACGCCGTACGGGCGTTTTACCCCCAGGCCCAGCTGGAACTGTTTGCCTCGACCTTCGAAGCCATTGGTGCCGTGGCGTTTGGTCGTGCCGACGTCTACCTGGGGGATGCCATCAGTAGCAACTACCTGATCAATCGCAACCACCTCAACAATGTACGCATGGCGGATTTTTCCGGCCTGGAAGTCAATCCGTTTGCGTTTGCCGTCACCCGGGAAAATACGCGTTTACTGCCCATCCTCAATGCTGCGCTGGAGGCGATTCCCGCCAGCGAGCAGATGGAAATTCTACGCCGCTGGAGCGGGGGTAACCTGGGCATAATCGGCGTTGACCGGCTGCACTTGAGCGCCAGTGAACAACGCTGGGTGCAGAAAAATCCACGGGTCAGGGTCGCGGTGCTCAATGATTTCCTTCCCTTATCGTTTATCGGCGATCAAGGCCAATTTGAAGGGCTGAGTGCCGAAGTGCTGTCGCGCATCAGCTTGCGTACCGGCTTGAAGTTCGATGTGGTGCCAGGCAGTTCGTTGCCGCGCCAGATCAACATTGTCAGCGCGGGCACGGCGGACATGCTGGCGGTCGTCACGCCTAGCGTGGAGCGGGCTGATAAAGTGCGCTTTACCCGGCCCTACTTGACCAACCCCTTTGTGCTGGTTACCCGCGACGGTCCGCACAGCCCGCTCACGCTGGAGGACATGGTCGGCAAACGCCTGGCCATGGTGGTTGGCAATGGGCTGCACGATGAGATAGCGCAGAATTTTCCAGGCGTGATCTTTGTCGACGTGGAGACCCCCCAGCAAGCCATGGCGCTGGTGGCCAATGGTGACGCCGATGGCGCGGTCAACTCATTGATTAGCGCACGCTATCTGATCAACCGGTATTACCGCGACCGCTTGCGTGTCACCAGTACGGTCGGCACCGAGCCTGCACGCGTGACCTTTGGGGTCAACCGCAGTCAACTGGAGTTGTATTCGATCCTCGACAAGGCACTGCTGAGTATCACCCCGCAGGAAATGGACGAGTTGATTGGCCAGTGGCGCAGCGAGGTCATCATCGAGGACAGTTACTGGTTGCGCTATCGCAACGTGATTCTTCAAGGCTTTGGGTTGGCGGCGCTGTTGTTGGCCGTCACGCTGGGCTGGGCCATTTACCTGCGCAGCCTGATTCGCAAGCGCCTGCAGGCCGAGCGGGCGCTGAGCGATCAGATGCGGTTCATGAGCGTATTGATTGACGGCACGCCGCACCCGATTTACGTGCGTGATCGCCAAGGGAGGCTGATGGCCTGCAATAACGCCTACCTCGACGTGTTTGGCTACAAGCTTGAAGACGTGATCGGCAGGACGGTGGTGGAAACCGACGTCGAAAACCCGCCACAGGCCCAGTCGTTTCATGAGGATTACCTGCGCTTGATGGCTGGGGGCGAGCCGCAGATTCATGATCGAATACTCAAGGTGCCCAACGGCGATGTGCTGACCATTTACCAGTGGATGCTGCCGTACCGCGACGGCGACGACAAGGTGGTGGGTATGATTGCCGGTTGGGTCGACGTGAGCGAGCGGCACCGGTTGCTCGGCCAGCTACAGGAAGCCAAGGACGATGCCGACGCCGCCAATCGCGCCAAGACTACCTTTCTGGCGACCATGAGCCACGAGATCCGCACGCCCATGAATGCCGTGATCGGCATGATTGAGCTGGCGTTGAAAAATGCCGAACAGGGGCGGGTCGACCGCGACGCCCTGGAGGTGGCCTCGGTGGCTTCGCGGGGGATGCTGGAGTTGATCGGCGATATTCTCGATATCGCGCGGATCGAGTCCGGGCACTTGTCGCTGACCCTGGAGCCCGCCAACCTGCATGAGCTGTTGGCGTCGGTCGCACGGGTGTTCGAGGGGCTGGCCCGAGCCAAGGGGTTGGCGCTGCAGGTTGAATTGGACCCGCTGATTGACCAGGCGGTGCTGGTCGATCCGCTGCGATTCAAGCAAGTGGTGTCGAACCTGCTGAGCAATGCCATCAAGTTCACTCCCCATGGGCAGGTCAGCCTGGTTGCACGGGCGGTGGTAGAGGGCGATCGCTTGGCCGTGCAATTATGGGTGCAAGACACCGGCATTGGAATTAGCGTCGCCGACCAGCAGCGGCTGTTCAGCGTGTTTATCCAGGGCAGCAACAATCAGCAGTCGGCACGCAGCGGGTCTGGGCTGGGGTTGGTGATCAGCCGCAGCTTGTGCGAAATGATGGGCGGCCAATTGCACTTGAGTAGTGTGCTGGGGCATGGCACTCGGGTGGACGTGACGTTGGCCCTGGCCATGACCGCCACGCTGCCGGCCCCGATTGAGCCTGTGCAAGAGGCGGCGCCTGAGGGCCGTGCGCTGAGCATTCTGGTGGTGGACGACTACCCGGCCAATCGCTTGCTGCTGGCTCGACAGTTGAGCTTTCTGGGCCACCGTATCGTCACGGCCGAAGACGGTGTGCAAGGGCTGGAGCAGTGGCGAGCGGGGCAGTTCGATGGCGTCATTACCGATTGCAACATGCCCTTCAAGAACGGCTATCAGCTGGCACAGGACATTCGCGCGCAAGAGCGTGAACAGGGTCTTGAACCCTGCCTGTTGCTGGGGTTCACCGCCAACGCCCAGCCGGAGGAAGCTGAGCGCTGTCGGCAGGCGGGCATGGATGGGTGCCTGTTCAAGCCAACCGGGCTTGACGACTTGCGGTCGGCGCTGGCCTCGCGTTTGGCAGACGCGGGCCCGCAGCCTGTTCCGACATTCGACTTGAGCACACTCGTCGCGCTGACCGGCGATGATCACGCAGCGCTTGTCGGATTGTTGGCGCCGTTGCTTAAAAGCCTGGGGGAGGACCGTGCCTTGCTGCCACGCCTGGCAAGCCAGGCAGATTTTGCCAAGCTGCACGACCTGGCCCACCGTGCCAAGGGCGGCGCGCGAATGGTCAAGGCAAACCTATTGATCAGTGGGTGTGAAGCATTGGAGGCCGCATGTGAACAGCGCGACCGTCAGGCATTGGGGCCCGCGGTTGACGGCGTGAACGAAGCGCTTGATGTTTTGCATCGTGGCTTGAAAGCTTATTGCAATCAGCCCTGACTGCGGTTGATCGCCATTCGGGAAATTTGGGAAAACTCTTACACAAACCGGGAACATGCCTGATTTTGTCGTCGGCATATGTCTGGAGAATGGGCTGCGCTCACTGCCGAGCACTGCCTGCCCAGGGGTTTGCCATGCCGAACAAAGCACTGACCATCCTGATTGCCGATGAACAGCATCTGCAACGCTTGTACATCGAGAAAATGCTCAACCAGTTGGGTTATTACCGGATCGTGCCGGTGCAAACATTCGAAGAGGTGCGGATTCTCACTGCCATTCCTGCCGAACCCTTCGACGTGCTGATAATCAATGCGGGGCTGATGGCCCAAGCCCATGAGCCTCTGCCCCAGGTGCGTCATGTACTCGTCTACGAGCATCTGGACCTGGGCGCCCCTTGCGGCGTAACGCCGGCTGTGCGAGTGCGATTGCCGGGTGTGCCGGACCACGTCAACCTCGAACACTTCATGGACATCGTCGACCCCTGCGAGACTGCCAACGGCCTGCGGGTATTGCCGTGGCTTCGAGAGCTGTCCCGCATGCCGGTGGCCCGGGCCTAGTCCACAGCCATTGTTTGTAGGAGCTCGCTCGCGAAAAACTCGCAGGCGCTGCGTTTATTCAGGAAGCACGCGTTATCGTTGACGTTTTTTTGCGAGCAAGCTCGCTCCTGCACGAAGGCGATTCAAGGGTGCATCGTGTTTACCGTATGCCACGAAATCTACGGGCCAGTTCAATCTTCGCAGAAGCAGGCAAGAGAAGGCATCGAGCACACGCCACTACCGGCCCATGCTCGCCCACTGCAGGAGTTTGCCAAACAGAAATTCCAGGCCGATCTAATGTTTTTCACCGATCAGTCGGCTTTGCCGTGTTCCCGCAAACGCTCGGCGGCACTGCGTAACAACTGCTCGGTCCCGTCCCAACCCAGGCAACCATCGGTCACCGAAACGCCGTATTTCATCGACGCGCTCAGCGGCTGGCAGCCTTCGAACAGGTGACTCTCAAGCATCATGCCGACCAGCGAGGTATCACCTTGCAAGCGCTGCTCAAGCACGTCATTGAATACCGCCGGTTGGCGCAGCGGGTTCTTGCCGCTGTTAGCATGGCTGCAATCGACCATGATTCGTGGCGCTACTTTGGACTTGGCCAGGTCATGCTTTACGTCGGCCACGCTTTGCGCATCGTAGTTGGGCCCACGATGGCCGCCGCGCAGCACCAAATGAGTGTCGGGGTTGCCGGGCGTCTGGATGATCGCCGGGTGGCCCTGGCTGTCGACGCCGAAATGACGATGCGGGTGAGAGGCTGAGCGCATTGCATCGCAGGCAATGGCGACGCCACCGTCGGTGCCGTTTTTGAAGCCCACGGGCATGCCCAGGCCGCTGGCCATTTCGCGGTGAATCTGCGATTCGGTCGTGCGTGCGCCAATGGCGACCCAAGTGAGCAGGTCATCGAAGTAGCCGGCGGCCATGGGTTGCAGCAACTCGGTGGCCACCGGCAGGCCCAGGCGCAGCATTTCACGCATCAATTGGCGGGACAGGGTCAGGCCGGCGGCCATGTCATCGCTGCCGTCCAAGTGCGGATCGTAGGCCAAGCCTTTCCAGCCCACAGTGGTGCGCGGTTTCTCGACGTAGGCACGGATCACCAGCAGCATCTGGTCGCTGACTTCAAGCGCAAGCTTCTTCAGATTGCGCGCGTATTCCATGGCCGATTCCGGGTCGTGGATCGAGCACGGGCCGACAATCACCAGCAAGCGTGAATCTTCGCCATTGAGGATGGCGCGCACGGCTTGGCGATGGGCGTGGACTTGTTCGTTGAGGAACGGGCTGAGCGGGAGTTGGTGCTTGAGTTCAAGAGCGCTGGGCAAACGCTGGGTCAGGGCTTCATTAGCGCTGTTGAGGGCAGAGACGGGCAAAGCGGCGACGGAGGAGTTCATATTCAAGGCTTCCTGGGCAAGCGGCGGGCGATTCCCGCACGCTTGGCCTACTGGGGTGTTCGACAATTGGCCGTATCGGCTACGTGTGTTGGCTTGCCACCACGGGGTGACCGGTCGGAGGCGGCAGGCTGTCCCGAACGGAGCTGGCTAAATCGCCATGCAGTGCAAGTGTCGTAGCGGTAATAGGTGGCGTAGTTCATGGTGTGATTCCTTTAAGTGAGCGTGAAAAACAAATTGTCAGGCGCTGAAAAAACAAAACCCCCGGTCGGGGAGCCGACCGGGGGTTTAGATTTCTCTGGTAGGCGACCCCTTGAGTAGTGGGCGCCGATTTCAGGTATCAGGCGCGCCAGTGGCTAAACCAATACCCAAAATAAAAGCCGGCCAGTGCGCTCGAACCATTCACGCGGGTAGCCGACACCGAGCGCAAGGCGCTGGCAGCAGGGCAAACCTGAGTGTGGGTGAGTGGCAACATGGGGCTCTCCAAATGATGGGGGGAGCTTACTAGAGGCGTGCGGGTGGATTCAATCAGTAATTTCTATCGCGTGGCAGTACTTACCGCTATGGGCATAGGTATCTACACAACGTTGCTGCGACGCTGGACCTGTGGCGAGGGAGCCTGCTCCCGTGACGGCCTGACAGCCGGCGCTGATCTGGCTGAGGCACCGCGATCCAAATGTGGGAGCTGGCTTGCCTGCGAAGACGGCCGGACCGTCAACACAGTTGGACCGTGTACATATCCATTCCTGCGGTAACGGCGATACCTATGCCGCTATGGGGCAAGTGTGGATATGCTGACGGCTCTCAAACAATGATTGCCAGGACGCGACCATGACTGCCTTGACCCTTGCTGCGGCGCAAACCGTTTCCATCCCGGGCGATATCGCTGCCAATATCCAGCGGCACCTGGCGTTGATGCGGGCCGCGGCTGAACAGGGTGTGCAATGCCTGGTGTTTCCAGAACTGTCACTGACAGGCTACGAGCCGTTCCTGGCGGCCGATTTGGCCATCGACCCGCAAGACGCCGTGTTGACGCCGTTGCGTGAACTGGCGCGGGAGCTGCAGTTGACGGCCGTGGTGGGCATGCCGGTGCGCTTGACGCCAAAAACAGGTGTGCTGATCGGCGCGCTGGTGCTTGAGGCGGACGGTTCAGTAGGCGTCTACACCAAGCAGCATCTGCACCCCGGCGAAGAGCTGGCATTTGCTGCGGGGAAGGGCGGCGAGCCCCTGGAATTGGCAGAGGAGCGCATCGCGCTGGCGGTGTGTGCGGACTTTTCCCAGGCCAGCCATCCACGCCAAGCGGCGGCAGCGGGCGCCACAGCGTATGCCGCAAGCGTACTGATCAGCGAGGCAGGCTACGCGGCGGACAGTGCTTTGCTTGAAGGCTATGCGTCCCAGCATGGCCTGTTGGTACTGATGGCTAACCATGGTGGCCCGTCCGGAGGCTGGGCTTGTGCGGGCCGCAGTGCAATTTGGACCGCCGATGGCAACTTGCTTGTTGCCGCCCCCGGTGTCGGCGACGCGTTGGTGATCGCCCGTCGCGACGGCGGGCAGTGGACCGGCCAAGTGGTCGCCCTCTGAATGAGGTTTCATTTGCGCCGGGCCATCGAGCAGGACCTGCCGTTTGCCCGCACCCTGACCCAGCAGGCCATGAGCCATTACTACCGTCAGAACGGCTTGTTGTGGTCCAGCGACGGCTTCGACGTGGCCTGGGCGGGCCGCGAGAACTGGCTGATCTGCAACGATGACGTCGTCATGGGCTTTATCAGCCTGAGCCGCGATGGCAAGGCCCTGTATATCCGCGAGCTGCACCTGCTGGAATGCTGGCGCAAGCAGGGCGCGGGCACATGGGTGCTGGAGCAAATGGCGCTCAAGGCACGCGTCGAGGGCCTGGGCTTTCTACGTTTGACGGTGTTCAAGACCAACCCGGCAAGAAGGCTGTATCAGCGCTTGGGGTTGAGCATTGTCGGTGAAGAGGATGGCTTCTGGCGGATGGAGCGTGAGTGTCGCGCACTCACATCGGACTAAAACATGCACGTCCTACAAATAAGCGCATACTGCTGTCAGTTAGTGCTTTGTTCGTCGTGGGATTGAGCTCTTGGCTCATCCACGATAACGCCCTCTTTCATGCCCAGAAGTACCGCCACTTTATGGGCTTCTCCACGCCGTCCCTTTTTGCGCCCGGAGAGCACTTGATACGTGGTTGCCGGGTCTACGCCATGTTCCCGGGCGAACGCTTGAACTGACTTTCCTTGATGTTCCAGCCAGGCCTTGGCTTGTGCAGCAGTACGGATTCCGGGCATAGTTCAAAACCGTTCAAGTTTGTTTAACGAAGTGATGGTGTGACACCTCTTGGGGTGTGCCAATTTAGGATCATACATCCAAATGAGTGGAATCGGTTCGCGCTTAAGGCAAGAAAGAGAGCGACTTGGCCTGTCGCAGAAAGTTTTTGGAGAAATTGGAGGCGTTGAAGCGAACGCCCAAGGCAAATATGAAAGCGGTGGTCGTGCACCCAAGGCCGACTATTTGTCTCGCGTCGCCGAAAAAGGTGTGGATATCCTGTACGTGTTGACCGGCAGCCCAACGCCGATCCAGCTGGATAACCTGAGCAAGATCGAAGAGAAAGTGCTGGGCAATTACCGAGCGATGTTCAAGGAAGACCAGGACGCAATCCGTCGCTTGACCAGTACCTTGGCTGAGCATTCATCCGTGGTGAACGGAAAAGCCAAGTCGCCCCCCCAGGAATCCTGACCTTTAGCCCAGGAAACAGGGCTGTTCGCCAGCCGGCGAACAGCCGCAGCACGTTTAATCTCTATATATATGACACTTGCAACTAGGTCTGCGCCTTGGTTTTTTGCTAAGGTGTTCAGCAACCTATAAGACCATATCGCGAGGTGTCTGCTTGATTAGGGTGCTAGTAGTCGATGACCATGATCTCGTTCGTACAGGCATTACACGAATGCTGGCTGACATCGACGGCCTGCAAGTAGTCGGCCAGGCGGAGTCGGGGGAGGAATCCCTGATCAAGGCCCGGGAGTTGAAGCCCGATGTGGTACTGATGGACGTCAAGATGCCTGGGATTGGCGGTCTTGGTGCCACGACCAAGTTATTGCGCAGCCATCCGGACATCAAGGTCGTGGTGGTCACGGTGTGCGAGGAAGACCCGTTTCCCACCCGTTTGCTGCAAGCCGGTGCCGCCGGCTACCTCACCAAGGGCGCAGGCCTGGCCGAGATGGTGCAAGCCATTCGCCTGGTATTTGCCGGCCAGCGTTACATCAGCCCGCAGATTGCCCAGCAATTGGCGATCAAGTCGTTCCAGCCCACCAGCGATTCGCCATTTGATGCGCTGTCGGAGCGGGAAATCCAGATCGCCCTGATGATCGTCGGTTGCCAGAAGGTGCAGACCATCTCTGACAAGCTGTGCCTGTCGCCCAAGACCGTCAATACCTACCGTTATCGTATCTTCGAGAAGCTTGCCATCAGCAGTGATGTTGAATTGACCCTGCTCGCAGTGCGCCACGGCATGGTGGACGCCAGCGCCTGACATGACCACACCGTTTGATCCGAGTGCCTTTCTCTCCACCTGCAGTGGCCGCCCCGGCGTGTACCGCATGTTCGACAGCGAGGCGCGCCTGCTTTACGTGGGCAAAGCCAAGAACCTGAAGAACCGTCTGGCGAGCTACTTTCGCAAGACCGGCCTTGCGCCGAAAACCGCCGCCCTGGTGGCGCGTATCGCCCAGGTCGAAACCACCATCACCGCCAATGAAACCGAGGCGCTGCTGCTTGAGCAGACGCTGATCAAGGAATGGCGGCCGCCTTACAACATCCTGTTGCGTGATGATAAATCCTACCCTTACGTGTTTTTATCCGACGGCAACTTTCCCCGCCTGAGCATTCACCGCGGGGCAAAGAAGCAAAAGGGCAAGTACTTCGGGCCTTACCCCAGCGCCGGGGCGATTCGTGAAAGCCTGAGCCTGCTGCAAAAAACCTTTTTTGTGCGTCAGTGCGAAGACAGCTTCTACAAGAACCGCACCCGGCCGTGCCTGCAATACCAGATCAAGCGCTGCAAGGCGCCCTGCGTGGGGCTGGTGGAACCTTCGGAGTACGCCGAGGATGTGCGCCATTCGGTGATGTTCCTCGAAGGGCGCAGCAACGCACTCACCGATGAGTTGTCCGGGGCCATGGAGCAGGCCGCCAGTACCCTGGATTTCGAAAAGGCCGCCGAACTGCGCGACCAGATCTCCCTGCTGCGCCGTGTCCAGGACCAGCAAAGCATGGAAGGCGGCACCGGTGACGTTGACGTGATCGCCGCGTTCGTCAACCCGGGCGGCGCCTGTGTGCACCTGATCAGCGTACGAGGCGGGCGGGTATTAGGCAGCAAGAACTTCTTCCCGCAGACCGGTATCGACGAAGACGTGGCGGAGGTCATGGCCGCATTCCTTGGCCAATACTACGTCAGCAGCCCTGAGCGCGACCTGCCGTCTGAACTGATCGTCAACGTGGTGCACGAAGACTTCCCCACCTTGATCGAGGCCATCCACGAGCTGCGCGGCCGCGAGCTGGACATCAGCCACCGCGTACGCGGCACCCGTGCTCGCTGGCAGCAGCTGGCCGTGACTAACGCCGAACAGGCCCTGGGCGCGCGGCTGGCGAACCGACAGCACGTCGCTGCACGCTTCGACGCCCTGGCCGAGGTCCTCAACCTGGACGAGCCGCCCCAGCGCCTGGAGTGCTACGACATCAGCCACTCCAGCGGCGAGGCCACAGTGGCCTCTTGCGTGGTATTCGGGCCGGAAGGGCCGATCAAGGCCGACTACCGGCGCTACAACATCGAAGGCGTTACCGCCGGCGATGACTATGCCGCCATGCACCAGGCGCTCACGCGGCGATTCAGCAAGTTGAAGGACGGGGAGGGCAAGCTCCCCGATATCCTGCTGGTAGACGGCGGTAAGGGCCAGTTATCCATGGCCCGTGACGTGCTCAACGAACTGGCGGTGCCCGACCTGATCCTGCTCGGTGTGGCCAAGGGCACCACGCGCAAGGCCGGTTTCGAGACGTTGTACTTGAATGATGCCGCCCATGAGTTCACGTTGAAGGGCGACTCACCCGCACTGCATCTGATTCAACAAATCCGCGACGAAGCCCACCGTTTCGCCATTACCGGCCACCGCGCCCGCCGTGGCAAAACCCGGCGAACTTCAACCCTGGAAGGGGTGGCAGGGGTTGGCCCGACGCGGCGTCGCGACTTGCTTAAACATTTTGGTGGCTTGCAGGAGCTCTCCCGTGCCAGCATTGACGAGATAGCCAAAGCACCCGGTATCAGTAAAAAGCTCGCTGAATTGATTTATGCCAATCTGCACAGCGAATAGAATGCCTTCTCACCTCGTAGCCAGTTGTGCCGATGAATATCCCTAATCTGATCACCGTACTACGCGTCCTGCTTATCCCGATTTTCATATTGTTGTTCTATTTGCCGTATGAATGGAGCTACGTCGCGTCCAGTTCGGTATTTGCCTTCGCAGCCGCCACCGACTGGCTCGACGGCTACCTGGCCCGCCGCCTGGAGCAGAGCACGCCCTTCGGCGCGTTCCTCGACCCCGTGGCCGACAAACTCATGGTGGCCGTCGCCCTGGTGCTGCTGGTACAGGAACACGGCAACCTGTGGCTGACCCTGCCGGCCGCCGTCATCATCGGCCGCGAGATCGTCGTCTCGGCCCTGCGCGAATGGATGGCCGAAATCGGCGCCCGCGCCCACGTGGCCGTCTCCAACATGGGCAAATGGAAAACCGCCGCGCAAATGCTCGCGCTGGTGATCCTGCTGGCCAACCCGTCGGACTTCTCGTTCTGGGTCCTCACGGGCTACGCCTTGCTGCTGGTCGCGGCCGGCCTGACCCTGTGGTCCATGCTGCAATATCTGCGTGCGGCCTGGCCCCATCTGCGAACCACCGTTGAAAAGAAATAAAACTTTTTTGAATCAAGGGGTTGACGGGTGCTGAGGATTCTATAGAATGCGTATCACCAAGCGGGAATAGCTCAGTTGGTAGAGCACGACCTTGCCAAGGTCGGGGTCGCGAGTTCGAGTCTCGTTTCCCGCTCCAAATATTGCGCTACAGAGTTCCACTGAATTCTGTAAGTGATTGAAATCAGGGCCTTTAGGCCCTTTTTTCGTTCCGGCGGGAACCACTGAAATCCAGCACTATCCGGTGCGTTTAAGTCCAGAATTGAGTCCAGGATTCTGACGAGCACTGAATCGGTTTAATGCTGGAGCAGATTGTGTGGCGAGATGAGCATCTGGCCCTGACTCTGTTCAGGAGCTCGCGATGGCACTCTCAGAAATGACAGTTCGGCATGCCCGAATCACCGGTAATGACTACACCCTCGGTGACAGTGATGGTCTCACTCTCAATGTGACGGCCAGGGGCGGAAAAGTCTGGCTCTTCCGTTACTACTGGGCAGGCAAGCAGAAGCGCATGTCCTTGGGTTGTTACCCACAAATCTCCCTCAAAGAAGCGCGTACACGACGTGACGATGCGCGCGCCTTGGTTGCCCAGGGCATCAATCCCTATGAGCATCGTAAACAACAGCGACTTGCTGTTCATGCTGCGAAGGAGCACACCTTCGAGGCCGTGTTCAATCAGTGGGTAGCGTTCCGCAGGCTAAGCCTGAAGGAAGGGCGCCAGAGCACGCTCTCGCAGATCTTGAGAATCTTCAATAAGGACGTCCTGCCCACGCTGGGCGGACGCTCCATCTACGATATCAATCGTCACGATCTATTGGATTTGCTGAGCAGGATCGAACAGCGCAAGGCCTTAACGACTGCCGAAAAATGCCGGACCTGGTTCAACCAATTGTTCCGCTATGCGCTGGTGAAGATCGAGGGGCTGGAACACAACCCAGCTTCAGACCTTGATGTAGTTGCACTCCCCAAACCTCCGGTTACGCACAATCCATTTCTTCGTATGGACGAGCTTCCGGGATTGATGGCTGCTCTTCGAAGCTACGGCGGTGCCAACCAAACTCGGCTTGGCCTTCGGTTGTTGTTGCTGACCGGTGTCCGCACGGGCGAATTGCGGTTGGCAACACCCGACCAGTTCGATCTGGAGAAGCGTTTGTGGGTCATACCGGCGGAGGTGGTGAAGCAGCTCCAGTTAGCGATGCGAAAGCCGAGTAAGCAGATCCAAAACGTACCGCCCTACATCGTGCCGCTGTCGGTGCAGGCGCTCGAGATCGTGCGTCACTTGCTGGACCAGGTTGTCCCGGCACAGCGCTACTTGTTTGCGCATCGAAGCGACCTGAGCAAGCGCATCAGCGAGAACACGCTGAATGGCGCCTTGCGCCGGATGGGGTATGCCGATCAACTCACCGGTCATGGCATGAGGGCGACGATCTCGACGGCGCTGAACGAGATCGGATACCCGAAGGTGTGGGTGGATGCTCAGCTTTCTCATGCCGATCCGGACAAGGTGAGTGCGGCCTACAATCACGCGGAATACGTGGAGCAGCGCCGGACGATGATGCAGGATTGGGCGAACCGACTGGACCTGTGGGGGCAGGGCCAGCTGAAAGCGGCAAGCTCTCCGCTTACTATTCGTTTAGAGGGCGCAGCTTCTTTACCTTCGTTGGAAAGCGCGAACACAAACGCCGTTCTGTACAGCAGTGGCTTACCAGGGACGACGGTCTTAGCCTCTAAAAAGTCCGTCAGCAACGAACCGGTCCTTAACGCGGATCAGTATTCACCTGTCCTACCTGCTTCAACGCAGACTGAACAGCTGCGCGAACCCCAAGTATCAGACATACAACGTCAGCGCGCCGAGATGCTCGCCACCTATGAAGCTTCGAGTAATCTGCCGCTGCTTGTCTTCGCCAAATTGGCAGGCAAATCCAGAGATCAGATCAACCGCGATATCAAGGCTCGGCGCCTGCTATCCCTGAGCCTGGGGAATCGCGGTCAGCGCATTCCCGATTGGCAACTTGATCCACTGCGGCACAAGTTGGTACTTGCTGCGTTAGGGCGGTTTCCGGATGTCGATGCATGGAGGCTTTATCGGACGGTCTGTGAGCCTCATGAGCGACTGAAGGGGCGTTCGCCAATCGATGTGCTCACATTGGAGAATTTCGACGTGACTGCACGAATCGTTTGCAGTGCTCTGAGCCCAAGCTGAGGTGCTGTCTTCGAGCGGTGATACCGGATGGCACTGTGCTTATATATAGCAACGCAGTCAAAACCAGAACCGGCCATAAGTGTTCGGACGCTGTCACTTGGCAGGACGCTTGCGGCCTTCCCGACAGGAAGGCCGCTGGCGTACAAAAAAGCTCCATGACTCCCGTGGAGTGTGCGCCAGTTATGCATAACGGTGTACTGTGAGTGCTGGCTAGTCGTAGAGGTGTTTTCATGTATCAGGTGCTTGGTATTCAAAAGTGTCTTAGTTACTTCGCCCTATTGTGTTTCATTGTTTTCGGGGGGCTGAGCTTCTGGCGCCTGCCTGAGGTGTTCAGTGGCTTTTCTGCTTTTTGGTCAGTAACCAAGGTGGCGGTAGGCGTTTCAACGGTCGTCCTGCTTGGCGTGGGTCAGACACCTATGTTCCCTTGGATCTGCAAGCTGCCCTTTCTTCGGAATTTTTTCCCACCTATTGATGGGGACTGGCTGGTAACCATCCGGTCGAACTGGAACGTGGTCAGGCAGCTATCGGGCCAACCGACTGGCGAAGCGCTTTTTGAAAAGCAAGGCAAGGTCACCATTACATCCCGCTTGTTCGGCATACGGATGAAGTTTCAGTCTGATGATAAATACTCAAAGTCGAGCACCACGATTGTGGGAGTACGGCGCGATCCAGAGCACGGAACCATTGAACTCAACTATTCATACCTTAACGTCACCCGAAATCCGGAAGTAACGGATAGCGGCTGCCATCTCGGTTCGGCGCGATTGGAGGTTCATGACGGGGATGGGGGGGTAACTCTTGATGGGGAGTATTGGACGAATCGGAACTGGAACAAGGGCTTAAACACGGCGGGTATGATTTTCTTTGAGCGACTGAAGTAATTCAATCGCTGCCTCGGCCATTCGCTGGCTAGCTCAGGCTGGGCCGATCATTTGAGCCACCTTCCAAAAAGGAGCGAGTTCTGCTGGAGCTTCCTTCTAAGCAGGGCAGATTCTATTTGCAAACTGTGGGGGATTCCCGAGTGCCTTTGATACATCTCCTGAAGCTTCCTGGCTAGGGTGTTGCCTCCGCCGCAGTGGGCCCAGGGTTCCTGCCACTGCTAGTCCAGCTGCTGAGTAGCGATAGCACAATATGTAGTGTCTTCTATCTGTATTAGTCCATGTATTGCACAATATGTAGGTGTCTGTCAGTATTGGATCCAGCTTGTGTCCGCTTCGCTACAGTTGCGCGTTATTTGGCTACGAATCTATTGCCGGTTTGTGGCAGCACGGAAGAGGTTGGTTGTTGGGGAGGGTTCCCACCGCGAGGGTTAGCATGAAGACAGGCACGGTGCTCACTAGCCATCGACTGGAGATGTTTCATGCCCAACCTGAGCCCCTTGCTTTACACCACCAAAGACCTTCCCAATGGCGACGGAGCGGTCGCTGATCACCCGACGTATCTGAAGTCTTTGGATCTCACGACCGACGAGAAGCAGAAGATAGACGCGGCGCGGAAGGACATTCGCCAAGCCCTACGCGATGGCCTACCCCGCGCTCTGCGGGACCAAGGTTACGAAGGTGACACATGTGAACCGAAGTTCTATATTCAAGGTTCCTGGGCTTACAAAACGCTGAATCGTCCGTGTCAGACTCCACCGCAACAATCTGACGTTGACGACGGGGTTTATTTACCGCTGAGCATCATGAAGGAGGAGGAGAAGCCCCACCTAGCGATTGATGATTTCTTCGATGCGGTGCATGAGGTGTTGAAGCCATTGTGCAACGACAACGGTTGGTCGCTGGAGCGTAAACCCAACTGTATGCGGGTGGTGATTTCGACTTACGCACATATCGACCTGCCGCTCTATGCGATTCCTGATGTGCAGTACATGCTCTTGAAAGCCGGTATGGAAGAGCGTGGCATTCCAGTCATGGACGGTATCAATGCCACCGCCGCCACACAGAGCTGGAAGAAGCTCCCGTCTGACAAGATTTTGCTCGCATGCGATCGTGGCTGGATCAAGTCCGACCCTCTGGCAATGAAAGAGTGGTTCGAATTGGAGGTCCAGGACAAGGGAGAACAGTTGCGTCGGGTGATTCGTTACATTAAGGGATTTCGTGATCAACATTGGGATGAGAAAGGACCTAGTTCGATTCTGCTAATGGCGGCCGCCTGTCCACTCTTCGAATTTGAGAATAAGCGTGATGACGAGGCGCTGCTTAACGTAGTGAAGGGTATCCCAAAGGCCCTGCGAGACGGTGTTTTGAGCCCGATTGACTCTGAAGTTTACCTTACTGCCGGGCTGTCTCAGGATGAACTCCAAGACACGGTGAAGAAGTTTGAAATGTTCGAGAGTTACCTTGGGGCTGCGATCAACGCAAGCTCCGAGGCAACGGTGTCAGCTTGTGGCTGGATGCGAGATATGTTGGGTGATCGCTTTCCGAACCGGCCGGATCTGATTGATGACAAGCCAGTAGCCGCGCTACCCGCCACGATGGCGGCTGTCGAACCGGAGCCAGGCGAGCTGGAAATACTGGAGCGTTCGAAGTCGGGTTGATGGCCAATGGTAATCCCTCTGCTTCTTCAATCCATTAAACCTTTGGGATTTCGACGCAAGGAATCCCAAAGCGTTTCGGGCTACCTGTCAGTGGAAGGCTCGCTAGAAACGCGGTTTGGTTTGGTGCTGTGCGACGTATTAATTGATCGTGAGCTTCGTTCATTCCCGACGATCATTCTCCCTCAACCGTTGCCAGAGCTCCTGCTTCCCTTTGCGCCGCATGTTGGGCCAGATGGCATTCTTTGCTATGTGGCGGAGGGGACAGTCGTGTTCGACATATACAGGCCGATCAGTCAAACGATCGCTGCCCTGAAGCGCGCGGCAGTCGTTCTCGACCAGATCATGGCCAAGGAGCGGGTGGATGATCTGGAGGAGGAGTTCTTCGCGTTCTGGCGTGGTGACTACTGCTACACCGATATCGAGAGGCCTGAATCTGGCGAGGTTGCTGCACTGAGCCTGGGTAAAGGGAAGGGGCTCGTTTTCACCGATGATCTGGCACGCGCGGAATCAAAATTTGCTCACCGAGCAGATCGCGTCGAAATGTTCCTTGGCCTCACTGCGAAAATTACGACGAAGGTTCCTCCTCGGCCTTTAATTGGTGCCTGGCCGCCAAAGACTGTCGGTGAGCTTCTAGACTGGCAGTCGAAACTGGATCCTCCATGTCGCCGAAAGATCCTGGCTCGAATCGTCAAGACCTACCGTGCTGGAAAGCAAGACGTCGTCGTTGTGATTGACGCGCCTACGATACAGTACGGGTTCCTCGTGACGGACCTTCAGAAGTACAAACGCGCATCCAAGGTGGATCAGGGCACTCCGATCTTTGAAGCGCCTATTGAGTTGATGCAGGTGGTCAGGATGGACGATCGATATATTGTCGGACGCAACATTCCCGGCCAGACAACTCTTGCAGGCAAGAGGATAGCGATCGTTGGCTGCGGGACCATCGGCGGCTACCTTGCGGACTTGCTGGTTAAGGCAGGTGCCGGCACGGGTGGAGGCGAGTTGCAACTGATCGACAATCAGAAGCTTGCTCCTGGGAATATTGGACGTCACCGACTCGGCGCCAATCGGTTAGAACTAAACAAGGCACAAGGGGTAGTCGCAGAACTGAAGATCGGAATGCCCTCAGCAAATCTCATAGCACTTCCCGAGGACGCCTTTTCGGTCAACCTTACAGGGTTTGACCTGATCATTGATGCGACCGGTGAGCAGGGGCTCGGGAACTGGCTAGCTGGTCAACAAGCGAATGGTAGTCTGTCGAATGGCGGGTGGCTGACTCCGCTCCTTCATGTCTGGATTGAAGGTGCTGGTGAGGCAGTACGGACGCTTCTCAAGCAGCATCAGTTTGAGGGATGTTATCGCTGCTTATGCGATTACGAAACCGAGCAGCGATTTCTTTCAGTAGTCGGTGGTGTGCGTCCGGTCCTCGCTGGAGGAGGCTGTGAGGGACAGTACGTGGCTTACCCTGCATCGGTGTCTGTTCAGGCAGCCGCGTTAGGCCTGGATACTGCTTTGGCTTGGGTGGGAGCAACGTTGTGGGGCTCCTTATCCACTCGAGTCATTAGTCGTACGCGTGATCCCGCTACAGGGGATGTTACTATCTTACCCCGACCCGGATGTCCCGCATGCGGTTCATAAGTACGTGGACAGATCCGCTTAGTGAAGGGGATGTGTATTTCGCTCCGCAGGTGATCGAAGTATTCGAGCGATACATTCAAGGCGAGAATGACGCAGAGGCAGGCGGCATCCTTCTTGGTCATGTTCGGGGTATCCATCTGGAGATATTAGAGGCCACGATACCCATGCCAAAGGATCGTCGGCTGAAGTACTTTTTCGAGCGCTTGCTTGATGGTCATCAAGGTATCGCCGAACGCCGGTGGCGAGATAGCAACGGGCTGGTAAGGTATGTCGGGGAGTGGCACACGCACCCTGAAGACCATCCGACGCCATCTGGCTTAGATCTCAGCGAGTGGCAGAAGCTTGCGGCTGTTCGGCGAGATGGGAGGCCCATGTTGGCGGCGATTGTTGGGCGGCAGGACTTATGCGTGGAGTACATGCAGTCGGATGGAGCGAGGCACCGTTTGTACCCCTTCAATGGTCAGTAACTGTGTACCTGAGGCGATCCGATCGCCTGACGAGTCCATTTTGTAGTGGTGCTGCAGACTCGAGAGTCAGTGTACTCATGGAGTACCCACGTCTGCGGTTAGTGCCGCTTACATCTCTGCTTGCTTCATGTCGCGTCGCCTACCCGCGATACAGGCATTGACGCGCTCGAAATCGGCTTGAAGTGAGTTTCGTCCGCATAGTGTCCGGTATAAGGTTTGGGATCAGCAAGGCGCCTTGGCAGGACGCTTAATTTTTCGAAGGAGCACATTCACGAGAACCACGGAGAATTGCTTGTCCCTGTGTTTGTCGTAGTGTCTCAGGTTTCCGTTTGAGTGGCTCCACACAAGTAGATTGACCTGGGTACGTAATGCTGCCGAGCAGTGAGTATCATGCAGATCGCCTAAGTAGATGATTATTTCGTAAGACCACGCTGATCTGGTCGCGCTGGCGTTGCTACTGAAGCTCAGCATTCAGTCAGTGAGATAGCTCTCTTCCATGTCAGGATGCGCCTCAAATTTTTCTGTTCCAAGGTAGATTAAGCCTACTTCCTTCGGAAGCGCATCCAGTCTCTCGATCGTTTTGTTAAGTCGAGCGCACTGCTCGGGATTGACATAAAAACGATGGTTGTTTAGCCAGTTGCGATGGTCGTGGTAGTTGTCTAGCGTCGCTGCTTCCAATCCCGCAACATGGTCTTCGATTAGCTTACGGCTGATCAATCGTCTGATCTGCGGAATGATGTCGGTAGTACGATCATCTGACACAACAATCGCAAGCCTTCGATGAGTCTGCGCCAGTACATAGCGCACGCCTGAGTTGTATCGCGAGCCCCTTGAGGGGGTACATTGCTCTGTCGCCTCACCATCGAGAATAATTCCGATAGCGTGGCAGATCCCCGAGGGATCGAGCAAAATCGTTCCATCAAGGCCGCTGAAACTCGTGAGAAGCGCTTCAGTAAGGCGGGTGGGCACGATACTGGTCCCTTGTTTGCTGAGACGGTGTGCTTCGCTGGCAGCGTCTTCCCCGACAACGATCATGCTGCCGTGCTCTTGACTAATCTGCGCCATCAGTAGGTTCCATAAGTGCAGTGCATCTTCTGGTGATGACAAAGGAAAGAGTCGAGCATAATTTGCGAGGAAGGCCGCCTTGTCAAAAGGCTCCTGAGGAAGTGTTGGGACCGCATAGTGGCTGCGAAGTAGTACTTGGTCGCTGTAGCGCAGCTCCCATAAATAGTGATCTATGAACGCAACCGTAAATGCATCTTGTGCGCTGTAGTCATGCGAACCCTTCAATTGCCCAAGTCCATAGATGTGTCGGCTGTCCGCAATGATTCCAACCCCTAGCGTAGCCATCTGCAAAACTTTTCGAACCCATCGAGGCTCACGAAAAGAAACTGGTGCAGAGAATTCAGCGAGGAACTCGACGCTTTTGTTGTTGGGGTCTACGAGAATAAGATGACCGACGCCTTTTGCACCTTCGTACATGAGAGAGGAAACAAGGTTCAAGGAGTCGAAGAGATCGGTATGAAAATACCGCCGCTCGATCGAAAGTCCCGGCGTATGCAGAAAGTCCTTTGCTGCCATACGCACGATTTCCTCGGCATCTCTCATGCTGCGATGAGTAAAACGCCCGGGATCTGGGTTGTGTAACTCTTCAGTTGCTTCCCGAAGAACTGCGTACACTGCCGCGTGTATCAAGCTGCGAGATCCATATCCCTGCTGCCTATTTTCAATCGGCTTGTTAGGCAACGGGGGAAACTGTTCGAAAGTTGCATTGGGAATCTGCACGATTGGAGTGACGTAGTAATCACCGATGCGCCTAACCTCACCGCAGAACGATGTCACGTCATGCTCGGAATCGAAGGCCTTGAGTGCTTCGCCAACTGATGTGCGTACGGAATCGCGACGGATCCATTCCGGCTTGTCGCGCATGCTTGGCCCGTCGCTGTAAAAGGTGGTCTGCAGATTGTGATCGCGATAAGTCGACTCGACCGAATCGAGCAAGCCATCAAATAGGTTAAGCGACCATTTTCCATCTTCGGGCTCGACACACACACGGTTAGGGTTTTTGCTTTCAGGGCTACGAGTGCCGACGAGAAGCACTTCTGCCTCCGCCGGTGCGCCCAGCGCCTTCAAAACATTTCGAGCCAACGAGCGAATGTGAATTCTGTAGCTAACTTGATAGCCCCACATAAAAAGGTAGATGACTTGCCCTGCCATTAGAACTTCTCCAGTTTGCTGATTGCGCTGACCTTTCTACAAGTGATTGGCGAAGCACCTCACCACACATTCCACAGCTTGATAGCGGTGTTGATAAAAATCTCCTCGTCGTCGTCCTCCCATGAGGTAGGCCTACTCAGTCTAGTGGGGACGCTGTGGAAATTTGATATCTTTCGATTTCCAGAAATGGATTGTCGACTGGCACAGGCCCGGCTTCGAACAATAGTGCTTTTTCTAGCAAATAGCCTTTGAGTTTTGCTTTCTTCCGGGGACCTTCCACCTGACAGATCCAGATATTCATACCGTCGTCACGCTTTTTGTGGATTTTTAGTTTCTCAAACTGCTTCTGTACCCATCGCCATTCTTCCATCTCTTGGTCTGCACTTTTCGATATCCCAGGAAACTCCTGCGCGTAGCGTTGGAAGAGACCAGGCGTGACCAGAAATACGCTGCCACCCACCGTGTGGATTTTGGCCTTGCTGTCATTGATGATCAGCTTGTGGCTGAGAATGCCTTCCTTGACCCAATTCAGGAATGCCTGGCCTGGGCTATCCGATTGAAGCGTTGAAGTTTCGACAGCACTTTCTGACAGTGCGTCACGTCCCTCAGGCTCTTCCAACTCGAACAGGTCCAGCAGCGTTCCGAGATAATCGGTA
Source organism: Pseudomonas sp. CFSAN084952 (assembly GCF_009648855.1). Lineage (NCBI taxonomy): Bacteria > Pseudomonadati > Pseudomonadota > Gammaproteobacteria > Pseudomonadales > Pseudomonadaceae > Pseudomonas > Pseudomonas sp. CFSAN084952. The sequence continues at coordinate 1,430,946 of NZ_CP045767.1, forward strand.
TCCTCTATTGCCATAGGATCTTCCTGCGATTGGTTCTGATGCGGTCCTGTTTCACCTGCCTTGGGAGCTGGTGCAGGTGCCGGAGCCTCAGCCGGATGATCATCGACTGCAATGTTCACCGTGCCGCTAAACACTTCCGGGCGGTCTTCGCTCCCCCAGATCAACGCCGGTTGAAGGCGCAGAAAAGTGAAACTCTGCTGCCAGGCTCTCTGTTTCACAAGCGCGGTCCAGATGGCTTTACCTTCCGGCGTGGACTCCACCAATCCATGTGACTGCAGCTCGTCGAACACCGCGAGGTTGGACGAGGGAATGCCTTCAATTGACTGCGACAGCAGATAAGCTCGCAACTTATCCGTGACCGTCTTGCTGACCAGCCACAGGGCATCCCGGGTCAGCCATCCTGCGGCACCTGGCTGGTTGAGTTTCAGTTCGTGCTGAACGAGATGACGCAGTCCGCTGATTAAGTGATGTTGTAGCGAATGAGTCGGTGCCTGCAGCGCCTTGCTCGGGTTGCCACCGATGTTTTGTGCGGTGGAAATGCGGTCTGCCTGCATCACCAACTCACCGAGCACGCCGGCACGTTCGTACTGACCTGCTAGAACATACAGCAGGTTGGCCCAGAGCGATGGAAATCCACTGAGCCAATCGAGGATTGGGCGGTCGAGGATCTGGGTGTAGAGCAAGCCTGCGCCCGCGCCGTGCAGGTGGTAGTCACGATCCTTGAGGTAGCGAAAACGGTAGGGCTGATCCAGGGATCCCTGCCAAGGATGCCAGACGCTACCGTCTTGGCGTTCGACCAGCAGGTCCACGGCGATCTTGCCGATGTCATGGAGCAACGCGCCGTAGGCGATGCCTGCGGACCAGGCTTCGGTCTGGGCGGCTTGGTCTTCGGGGGCGGCACCTGTGGGCAGCAGATACGACTGACGCAGTTTCAGACTACAAGCGACCAGCTCCAACCCATGGTCGAGCATGCCGCCAAGATAAGCATGGTGGTGCGTCTCGCTGGCAGGAAGCTGCTGGACCAGCTCGGCGTAGCTATGGATCGGATTTAAATAGAGCTGGTTGAACTGTGGATGGGAAAGGGCGGTGTACTGCCAAATGCGATCAAGCAACTGGCGGCGATGCTCGGCTGCTAACAAGCTCTGGGACGATTCGATGGGCAGGTACCCATCGGCGACGTTTACGGTTGGTGGTGGAGGAGGCTTTTGCCTTTTGTGCCGAAACAGACTGAGCATCATGGTCCTCCCGGGAACTGGCAGAGTCAGTGGCCTTTTAGCCTTTTCGGATAGGGCTCTTACCCTTGACTCCCCATTCCCTTCCAACCCTTACCGGTCCTTTTGACGCGTTTCCCTTTGTGCGGCAATCGGAATATCGATTGTCCTGGTGCCGTTTTATTGGATGCGCATGCTGGTACGAAAAAGGAAAGTGTCGGTACACTGCGGTGCGAATTTTATCGGGTCTTGCCATGAACCTCACTGACGCCACGCTCATACTGCTGCTCGCGGCACGTATCCATGGAACAGACGAAGCCGTCAGGGCCTCGGCGAAGAGCGTGGTCAAGAAGCTACCGCGAAGCAAACGTGATCTGATCTACAAGGTGATCGACAGCCGAAGTCCACTCGAGCTGGTGGATTACCTGGCTGAGAATCTGGATACGTAACGGCGCACTGCGGTTACGGGATTTCTTCATGTTCTTTGCGTCAGAGCTCCGCAGTGTGGGAATTTTCTGGGCATAGAAAAAGGGTCCAACTCGTGTTGGACCCTATGAAGCATTTGCAGCGGTGAGGTGACGATCAAGCTCCATCGTTCATGCATCGCGAGTCATCCATTACCGTCTGCCTCCGTTGCTGCTCCAGGTTGAGCACATACTCCGAAGCGCATCGGGCCTGGCCACAGGCGCGGAAAATCGTGCGGTTGTCAGACTTGAGCAGGCCGAGCCAGGAGTCGATATAGCCCTCGTGCCGAAGCTCTCCCCGTATACCGGCGTAGGCACATAAAAAAGCGGCGCCCATTTCGGCGATCAACTCTTCAAATGCATAGCCTGGCGAGCCAAATGGACACGGAGATGTCACGCCTTCGCGCTGCAACCGAGAGTGGTGTCCGGTCCAGTGCGTCAGCTCGTGAAGTGCAGTGGCGTAGTATCCACCTTGATCGTGGAATTGCGATTTTGTCGGCAGTTGGATGAGATCCCTGATCGGATGGTAGAAGGCTTCGTCGGCAAATCGATGAATGATATTTGCGCCCGAACTTAGCAGCAGATTTTCTGCAGCGCTGTTGGGGAAGAAGGGATCGCTCGGTTCTGTCTCGAGCACGGTTTCGTTGAGCGTTTCGAGCCCTTCCGTTTGCTCGATGTTGAACAGAAAATGCATCTTGAGAATGCCAAAGTGAGCGACCTTGGGCTGACCGTTTTCATCGAGTACGGGTTGACCTGACTCGGTCTGTTCCTCGCGCTCCATCGGCTTGTAGAGCACTGCCAGGGTGCTGTGCTCACCCTTACGAATATGCCCGCCGGCTTTTTTGGCTTGATTGAAGGTCAGCCAGCGATCTTCCCCTGCAACCTAGCCTCGGCCCAGAGCAACGGTAAATTGATGCCCGAATAGGGACGCTGCGTGATGGCGTTGATGGGATAGGGCTGGTGATGAGCGACGTCAGTTGAGCCATTTGAGGACCAGGGTTTGATCCAGGGCGCTACGCCTTGGTCTAACGCGGTAACGATCTTGTCTGTCACCTCTTGGTAGATATTGCGCATAGCATTTCCCTCGAAAAACCGGAGGAACGCCTTGCCCGTCGGGGAAGGTTCCCCGGTGGGTGTTGATTGGATTGGTGCAAGACTGCGTACAGCCTGAGTTGGAACAGTGGCCGGGTATGGCCGTTTGCGTTTAGCGTTGCTGCTCTTCGGCAAGCGCTATCAGTACGGCGTTAGGTTGGTCTGATGCCTGAATTAGGCTGAGGCTCAGTCGCAGCAATGGTTCATGTTCTGCATCACTCAATGAGCCGAACTTGGCTATCTCGAACACTACGTAGGGTGCGTTTGGATCGGCCAGGTGAGCTTTGAAGGCTGCGCGTACGACGTTGCTTAGCCTATCGAGCTGCAGTTTTTCAGAATGATTTGAACCATCGAGCAATACTGCGTGTTGCCACGCGTCTGAAGTGAACACAACGGGCAAGCGCAGGCTATCCAGTGTTTCAGATGTGAACGAGTCGGACATGGTGTACCTCCGTTGAGAGCGAAGAAACCTGTCCCATAGGGGAAAGAGTTTCCCCGCAGTGGGTTGAAGAAAAGCAAGAGGATTTGGGACGAGCCGAGCTCGAGAGGCGCTCGGGAGAAGAGTAGGCGTTCGTCACCGTGAAACGTGACCGTGCGAGCCACCGAACGCTAATCGCACTTGGGAAGAACCATCACCGGAGTGACGTAGCTTTAAAGGCTCTGGCTACCTGGGAAGGTGCTGTTCATAACAGCGATCCGTATCCTCTATGTAGCTGGAAGATTTGGATGGGTCAACGGCCCTAGAGGCGCTGTTGTACGAGGTGCGTCTTCTGTCTTCCAGTGAAGAGTTTTTCGCCCCAGCAAGCTGATAAACGGTTAAGCATGGGCGATTTTCAGTAGTAGTCTGTAATCTCAACTTTCCACAAGAACACGCTCAGAAGAGGGCGCGATCATGTCGGCTCAGCAGCCAGTTCAAGTTTCCCGCACACACCGCTGGGCATATGCATGCGGTATGTTCGCAAAACGTGGTTATCGCAAGTTGAAAGGGTTTGAATCCCGCGTAGCTAAACGTGCGGTCGCGACAGGTATACCTGCGGGTGGGCTATTTGTTCGTGGGGGCTTTCTGGTTACGAAGCTGGCATTGCTCCTTGGGTTGCTCCTTATCGGTTTCTGGTTGGTCGCTTCTGTGGTGACGATGATTGCTATGATTGGTTTTCTGGTATCCAAGGCTGCCATTGATGCGGATATCAAAGAGGCGGCACCCGGGCCAGACTATCTTGGTGCCGACCTCTACATCGGTGATTTCGACGACAACGGGCATTACATCGGCGACAGCAAATCATCTAATTGAGCGGCTAGCCGCCCCCACTATTTGATCAGTACCTTTGCTTGCTGAATCACTTGCTGCTTTGCTGCCGTTCGCCAACATGCCTTGAATCCCGTTTCCTACTGCATATCCTGTCCAGCTCATAGCACCAAGGAACAGCATAGGCAGTACGATGAACATTGCCCCCATCACATACTCAATCACCTGCGCCGTGACCGTTCCATCCATAAATCCGGATGTCGGCAGCGACAACAGTACCTGATTGGAAGTCGACACTTGGTTATACAAGGTGTCGAGCATGCTGGAGTCGACCCAACGGGCCAGCTCCCACCAGAAGGTCAGCATTTGCAGCGTGAACAGCGCGAACGTCACCGTCATGACGGTCTTTAGCTGGTAGGTACTGACCAGCAGGATCAGCGGCAAGCTGATGATGACGCCCATGATCAGGAAAGCCTGCACCATCGGCAGAGCGGCGCGTAGCGCGTTCATCGCAGGGAAATTGCTGAAGGAGCCGAGAGCCAGCCCAGTGTTGGTGGCCAGGTTATTAAGTCCCTGATTGATCGACCCGCCGCGAGCACTGGAGCCATAGTCTTGGTACACCTGTCCGGGCGACATGGACATCGATTGTTGGCGCGGGCTGACCAGTTCGCGCAGGGTGGCATCCTCGATCTCGTTGCTCGAACGGCCAGTCAACCAACCTTTCAGCTGAGTCAGCAACGAGGGATCAACTTGCCCGATCAAACGCTCGCGCAACCCGACACTGCTATCGCTCCACCATTGCTTACAGGTGGGGTAGCCCGCACCATTCTCCAGTCGCGGCAAGGAAACATCGCGATTGTCGTCATACGGCCAACTGACTCGCGGCGTGCGTGAGCGATCCGTATCGTAGTAGCCGGGCGTGTCGAGAAAGTAGCTTGAGCCGATCCAGGACGCGTCGTGACTTTGTGCCTTGTCCAGTTGCGGACGGTTAGTGAATAGCCGAGAACGGGAATAGCCATAGCAATCGCGAGTGAAGTCGGCGACTTCCTGCAGCAGCACCTGACTGTCGATGCGCGAGCTGTCGATCTCCATGCGCATCTGCTGGATATCCGGTGTGCAGGGAATAGCCGCGGTGGCTGCCGCGGTCACCCCTTTGCCCACGGCGTGTACCAGAAACCACCAGATTGGCACGTTGGCAGAGCGTTCGCCGATGGTATTGAAGGTGATCCCCCAGGCGGTTTCTGCTGGCTTAGCCACACTGATACCGCAGCGCTGGCTCGCGGCATCATCGAACGCCATTGACGAGAGGCTCAGCGGAAAGACCGGTGCGCAGCCGAACAACACAACGATGTAGGCCAGCCACAACCGGTTTTCGATCCGCGGCACCGAGAGTAGCCCCTTGTTACCTTCATCCGCACCTTGCTGACGGGCCGACAACCATTCTTGCAGAATAATCGCGCCGAATGGCGCGGCAAACAGCCCGGTGTCGGACAGCACAGTCCAGAGGCCGTTGTTGATGATCCAGGCCAGCAGAGAGAGGTAAAACTCCAGGTAGCTGTTGGTGCTCATGAGCATGGTGGTGACCTCACAGTCGGGTGAGTTCGACGCAGATAAAGAGGACGAGCCCTAATGTCCCGATGCGTTTCACGCGCAGTCGATCCTGGGGTCGATGTCGGTAGCGCTGAAGCAGATCCCACCAGAGCGCAAAGAGGGCGCCGTAGAGCAGGGCACGCCACCCCCGGAGATAGGGTCGTACGGATTCGAATGCCTGCTGCCAGACCTCGAAACTACCCAGCGCAGTGCGGCCGATCCAGGCGACCAGTGCGGCGGTCAGGATCATCACTGCGGCAATCCTCAGACCTGAAAGCAGAGTGAATAGCGGTGAGCGTTTCATGGCTCACTTACGCCGGGCGTCAGCATCATTGAGTCGGCCCGGCTCAGGGTCGCCTTGCTCGACGGTACGCGAAGCATCGGCACCACCCGCATGTCGATCGAGCACCAGGCTGGCGGTATTGGTTGCGAGCATCTGCCGGACCTGCAGCTCGGTTTGTAGCAGACGTATTTCGCGCTCTAGGACGTCGATATTTTTCGTCAAGGCGGTCTGGGCCGGCTCGGCTGAAGCGATGTTCGGTTCGTGACTGCCTGCCAGCAGGGTGCGCAGTAGCAGCAACGCTTTGTCGAGCACGCTGGACAAGGCCGTTTCACTGGCCAGGCGTCGCGCCAGCAGATCCTGGTCGGGATCGTCGCGCAGGGCTTCAATCACACCACGGGTCACCGGCAGCATTGGGCTGGAGGCTTTAGCCAGGTTGTCAGGGGTAGGCGACAGTGAGTCAGACAGCAGCCCTTGCAGGGCCTTGAGGCGCTCGTTATAGGCCTCCTGGATCAGCGGCGTCAATCCGCTGCCAGCGGTCGCACGCAGGGTTTCGCAAGTGTCGCAGGTCGCGACTTCATTCTCGCCTAACACCCGAACGGCCCATTCGGATTCCTCCTGGGGCGAGGCCCAGGTCTGGCAAATGGCCCCGCCCAGGCAGTCGCTGCTACTGATTGAGGTGCTGTCATCCACCGTACGGTTATGCAGCAGGTTATAGCCGGCGCGCACCACGTCGGCGGTCACCCGGATGGGCGTCTGCCCGCTACCTCCAGCCTTCTGGCCGCCGACCCAGGACACCCCATTGCTGCCGTTACGGGCCTCGGTATTTTTCACCGCGGCCACAGCATCACCACCGGTTTGCTCCAGATTGCCCTGCATTTCCTGGTTCTTGGCCAGCGCGCCCCAGCCGGCTTGACCGACCTTGTCCGCCATTTTCTCGGCCATAGCTTGGCAGGTCAGTTTGGAACGGTCGAAGTCGATACGGCCCTGCATCACCCCGTTGCTCAACAACTCATAGAGACCGGGATTGGCGCGCTGGATGATCAACGCCGGCAGCGACATCACCGCTTGGGTCGCGTTCTGCACGATGCTGCCCATGATCTGCTGAAAACCTTCGGTGACGCCGTTCAGCTGGTTTTGCAGGGTGTTGGTGAGGCTCATGTTTCCGCACATCATGTTCGCTCGCCAGGACCCGCCGACACCGAGACCACTGGGTCGGTAGAGCGAACTCGGTGAGCCGACTGCCGAGCCGCCACCGATGGTGTACATCACTCGGTCGTCGAGTACTTCGCCTTGAGTACCCAGGCGGTATTCGCCCTCGGCGGCGTGGGCATGCGTGACCATGGCGAGCAGTCCGTAGAACACCAGACTCATCGTGCCCAACCAGGGTCGCGCGCGAAGCCGGCTCATGAAGCACCTCCTTCGAAGTCGATGCTGAACAAGAAGGTCTGTCCCTCACGTTTGCAGCAGCTATAAGGACGCCACAGCGACCAGGCGTAGCCGCCATCCGGGCTTTGTTCCGGATCGCTGGGGAAGATGGCGCACGTAGGCTGCACCTGGGGGTAGAGCAATTGCCATTTGTGGGTTGATGCATCGTTTTCAACGATAGGACCAGGCGGCCAGTAGCCGTCGCGTTTGGCGGGCGTGAGCGGTAGGTACACATGAGGTTGCCAGCTGCGGGTAATCACATCGCCCGCCCGTTGCGCCATGACTGCGGCCGCCTTGAAATCGTCAGGCTGTACTAGAAAGCCCTGACGGGGACAGACGTTGCCCCACATGTTTCCCGAGGACTGACTACCAACTTCACGGATCCCCGGCATGAGCGACTCGGGGTAAAGACTTTCCGGTATACCATGGCGCCAAGCCAGCGAGTCCAGGGTGCTCAGGTAGTAGGGCATGAACGCAGTAGCGCCGCTGGCGCAGGCGTAGCCGGATTGCGAGGCCAGTTGCGTGGCAGCCCAGCCACCTGGATGACCGATGCCATCAACGTTTTTGAAGCGAGGCAAGTTGTCGCGGTGGGTGTTCGGCGTGATCAGGTTGCCGCCACCTTCCGCACCGCCAATGGGAGAGGAGAGGGTAGCCATCTCCGTCCATGGGTTATTGCCGGTGGTTGCATAGCTCGAGACCACGAGTTCAGGAATGAAATGACGAACCTTGGTCGAGGTTTTGACTGTGCAGCCGAAGGGCGTGCAGAGGAGCCAGAAACAAATGCCGATGACCCTGTAGGCGAGGCAATTTGGCGACAACACCGAGGACGTGATGCTGCTGGTATCCAGCGCCACGCTTGGCCCGCACGCCAGCAGGATGCTCAGCGCCAAAGGTCGTAGCTTCTGGGGCGCAATTGACGGGCATACGACAGGCATGATCCAGGCTCTTTGGGCTAATGGTCTGGACACGTTCAATGATTGAACCTACACCGTCAGTGATAAAGCTGAAGCTGGCGTTGTCGGTTTACAAGGATTTTCAGGGAGGTAGCTATTCGATGCTCAACGCACGGCGAAGGGCGTCTGGCTCGGTGAGTAGCTGATCCGTCGTAACCTCGAGAATATTGGCGAGTTTGCACAGGACCATCAGCGACGGATTGCCCGTGCATCGTTCGATTTGACTGACGTAGGTACGATCCACCTCGGCCATGAGCGCTAACTGCTCTTGGGTAAGGTTCTTTATGCGTCGCATCAAGCGGATGTTTTCCGCAAGCTGCAGACGAAGCTGTTCGTAGTCTTGAGTCATGCGCGCAAATTGCGCCTTGAGGGACTCTCAATCCACGGGATATAGTCTACATTGGTATTGATCTAGGCCATTTGCTGCTGATGTCTGTTATCGAGCGTTCATTTGGTTTCGTTATGATTTCGCTGCTGGGTCCAGCGTCTAACAATAAAATCAGAAATTTAGGGTGTGTATGGACGAAAACTACATTTCAATTCCTGCGGCAGATGGTTGCCCAAGTCTTCTGACGCCTTGGGGCAACGAATTTGCCCCAATGATCGAACGTGGCGTGCAATGCGCTCAGGCTTGGCTTGATACGCCCAGCGAGATTCCACTGTGGTGGGAGCTGGCGCAAACACGCAAGACCTTTCCTGTCGGTGACTGCCAAGATGCTTTTGAAGCCGGATTCTTGTTGAGGATTCAGCAGCGGCTTCGAGGCGCATCGCAATGACCTGTCGCTCGTTTTAGAGCGCGATACCTGAATAGATTTACCTATGCAGGTTCTATTCCTCGCGCTCTATCGATCCGTTCAGCTACTCGATACGCCGCTTCCAACTCTGAACAGCCGTTCTCCTGCATCAGTGTCCAGCGCTCGGCTTTTTCCTCGGGCTCCGTCATGGCCAGGGCGAGATAAAGACTTGGCGGCACGGCCCGAAACAGCGTTTCGAGCTTCTTCGATAGCACCACCCCTTCGGTGTACTTACCCGGCTCCTTGCTGGCGGACAGCAGCAATGCTTTCTGTGCCGGCGTGAGTTTCTTGAACCGTGCGATCTCTTCGATTTCCGCGGGCGGCATGTTCAAACAAATCCACCACTCGATCATGTTGAGCATGGTCTGCGCGGCAGTGGGAAAGTCGGCAAGGTTTTGCGTCGCCAGCCAGAACCAAGCGCCGAGCTTGCGCCACATCTTCGTGCCCTTGACCACGAATGGCGCCAGCAGCGGGTTTTTGGTGATGATATGGCCTTCGTCGGTGACCATAATGATTGGCCTCCCCAGGTACTGGTCGCGTTCGGCGAGGTTGTTCACGGTGTTCATTAGGCTGATGTAGCTGATGGACATCTGCGCTTCGTAGCCTTCGCGAGCGTAAGTCGCGAGATCGACAATGGTCACATCGCTCTCGGGCCAAGGCGTGCCCTCGCGATCGAACAATTCGCCCTCAAAACCCTGGCAAAACAGGTCGATGGACTCGCCCATTTCCTGGGCACGCTCGCGACGCTTCTCTGGCAAATGCGGGTCAGCAGCGACGCGCAGCAAGGCGTCACGCACGTCGCGGGTCAGTACCTGGCGGGCCGTGGTGACGCAAGTCTGCGCCGCATCGAGAATGCACTCACGGATCAGGCTGCGATCGGCCCGGCTCAGGCGCGCCTCTTCCTTGGCCTCGCCTCCAGTGATCATCAGCCGGGCGGTGATCTCCAATTCGCCGAGCACATCACGTTGGTCTTCACGATTGGTTACCGCCTCATCGTTCCACTCATCAATCGACAGACTCGCCACCTGATCTGGCTGCTCGACCAGGCGCCAAGCGTCGGCGAACGGTGCGAGACTGACCGAGGCGCCAGGTTTCAATTGGACCTTGTTGACCGACAGCCCCTGTTTCGCGAAGTAGTCGCCCTGCAAGCCGAATGAGTTGCCGGCCTCGACGATAAACAGGCGAGGGCGGTACACGGCCATGACCTGCATCAGTAAGGTGACCAGAGTAGCCGACTTGCCGGCGCCGGTGGGGCCGAACAGCAGCAGATGACCATTCATTGCTCGGTCCAGGCGTGATAACGGATCAAAACTCAACGGCGAACCACCACGATTGAACAGGGTGATACCTGGGTGGCCGGTGCCGGTGCTGCGGCCCCACATCGGAATCAGATTCGCCAGGTGCTGGGCAAACATCAGGCGGGTGTACCAGTTGCGCGTATCGCGGGCCGGGTTGTAAGCCATCGGTAACCAACGCAGGTAGCTGTTGCAGGCGGCGACTTCATCGCCTTCGCGTACCGGTTGCAACCCCGCGCCCAACAGCGCGTTGGCCAGGCTGACCGATCGCTGGTGCAATTGCTGTTCATCGTAACCGCGCACGTAAAATGCCAGAGTGCCCCGGTACAACTTGTGCTGACGGCCGATGATCGCGCGAGCCTCGTCGACATCCTGGCGGGTCTGGGTCGAGGCCAGGTTTTCGCCGATGGCTTTGCGGGCCAGGCGGTTCAAATGATCCTCAAGCCCATCCTGAGGTTTGACCACCAGAGTCAGGCTCATCACCGTGCTTTCAGGCAACTGGTCGAACAGCGCATTCACCGCGTCGCCCTTGCGGGTTTCGCCAGTGAGTTGGCCAATCAAGGGCGCCCGCCGCAGCTTGTCCACCACCATCACCCGATGGGGCTGACCATCGAAGTACCAGAGTCCGCGCTGCACCTCCGAACGCGGTTCGTTGAAGAACAGTCGCTCGGCGAAGTCATGATCGAAGGGCAGTTCTAGCGACTCGCCATCGCCCGACTCCGGATAGGCCACTTGGCGGTAGAACTCCTCGGGCGCTTCGTCAGTGAGCCTGGGAGCTGGATTGAACCAGGGCAGTAACCAGTCATACAGACCGCGGCCATCGATTCGCGTCGATTGCACCCCGCACGCCTGCAACGAAGCCGCGATCCGTTCGCAAGCCTGATGCAGAGATTGCACTGGGGTGAGTCCTGTCTCCTCAGCGGCAGACTCAAGCCAGCGATAGGCCACCAGGCGCACCCGTCGGTTATTACCACGCCAGGGCAGGCGCGTCACCACCTTGTCCTCAAATAGCCCGCCGGGCTTGGAAATCGCCTTCAGATGACGGCGGCTGAGTTCCAAATACGCTTCGGTGAAGACCGTGCCTCGCGCGCTGTCCTGAATGTAATCGGTGAGCCGAGTCAAATAGGGTGTGAAGTCGTTGTCATCCTGGCAGAAAAACTGCGCCACCCAAGGCGCTTGATCCAGTTCATCGAAACTGTCCTGCAGGGCATCTTCTAGGGCATCACGGGCCGCCATCAGCCAATCGGGTTCGCGCCCTTCAGTGCCGATGGGCAGCAACTCGAACACCGCACCCACCGAGCGATTGTCATCGAGCAGAAAACACTGCTCGGCATCGAGGTATTCGACCCAAGGCAGGTGATCGGTGAAGCTGGGGTTGTGCGCGTACAGTGCGGCTTCATCGGCCAAGGTGGCACGTGGGCGCAATGGGTGGCGCCAGGCTTTCCACGCAGGAGTGCGGTCACCCGCATCGCCGGTACGCACTACAAGTCTTCCTGACGTTCATCGGGTAATGCGTACTGCACACGTTGGTAGAACGGAAAGACGGTTGAGTAACCCGGCACCGGAGCCTGCTCGGTACCACTCAAGTGCGGATACACGTAAAGCACCAGATCGGGATTGGGCAGACGAGGGAACAGGTTGCGGATCTCATTCGCCGCTGTGCGAGTGTATGGTTCCTGGAGAGCCGCGGAGACATCTGACTGAGCCAGCGGGCGGCGTAACTGCTGTCGAGCATCCAGCAGTTGCTGCTGAGTGCCTTGCGAACCGGCGCCGTTCCAGATGTCCAGCATGGTTTGCTCGCCATGGGGCAGCATCGTCTCCTTGTCGGTGGAGCACCCCGCCAGGACTAAGCAAAGCACGCTAATCCAGGTCAGGCAGAGAAGCATGGTCTTTTTCATGGCGAACGCTCCGGCCCTTGGGCTCGTAGTCGATGGTGATCTCATGGTCGAGGTGTAGCGCGACTTGGGCGGCCGGTGGCACGTACACGGCAGCAAAGGCCTCTCCATACAGTTCGTTGATCCACTCGCGGATGTCGCTGACCCCACCACTGAGAATTGAATTCAGCGCGCTGTTGCCTGTGCTGTTGGTAACCCCGAGCGTACTGCCGCCCGAACTGATCACACTGCTGTTGTTCTGCTCATCCCCGAGCAAGGCCGCGACACCTGCGCCAGCCGCCGTGATCAGACTTTGGCTGCCGAGGTATTGCTGGGCGTTCGAGCGGCGCTCACCGGCAATGCAAGGAATACCGTACGGATCGGACAGGTAACCGAGCCCGCCACGAATCTTGTCGGTGTTCGAACTCTGGGCGGTGGAGGCGTTGCGGCTGTCTACTGCCTTCGGCTGAGGCACCGTGCGGATAGTGCCGTCGGTAAACACAAAGGTAATTGACTCGACCTGTCCGCGTACGCACGACAGGGTCCAGTCGCCGGAGGCTGTACCGCTCATCACGGCCCCTGCGACGTCCGGCAGGTCGATGCCGTTGGCTGTCAGGTTCTCCGGACCGACCAGCACCTTAAAGGGGTAGGGATCATTCACGGTGCCGTCCACCGGGACCCGACCGATCAGCGCGGTCATGGCGACTGAGCCCATCAATGTCGCGTTTTCGGGAATGGTGTAGACCGGCTTCGCGCCTTCGGTACGATCAGCGGAGCGTGTCAGATCACGTTCATCCTTGGCGACCTCGCGTAACTGCTTCTGGCTGCGGTCGATGGCGTTGTCCTTCGAACCCTCCAGTGAGTTGAACGCAGTAGGCAGACTCAGGGCGGACGGGTTCTTGGCTTTGCCCTGGGCGTCCGTGGGAAGAGCATCCGAGGGCTCAATCCACTGCAGCGCATCGTTGGCAGAATGCTGTCCTTCGAACTGCGCCCCGTCGCCCGGCTCAAGCCCTAATCCGACCGGCATTTCCTTGCCTTTGCCGCTCAGCCCCGACAGCTGTTCCTGCAATTGCATCAGCAGACCACGGGCCTGGCGACTGTCTTGTTCCGCTTTGAGTCGGGCTTCGTTGGCTTGGCGGCGGCCATCGTCTACCTGCTGGGTCACGCTGCCAAGCGCGGTCTGGATGCGCGAATCGACGCTATTTTCCCGCTCGCGAAGGCGGTTGTTCTCCGCCTGCAGCGAATCGTTGTGTTTTTTCAGGCCGAGCATGTCGCTGCGCATGGCCTTCACCTGGCCGACCAAGGTGGCAACCGTGTCGCGTGGGGTATCACCCGCAATACCGAGCGACTTGGCCTGCTCGGCGGATAATTGGAGGTTGTCCTGAGCCTTCGGTCTTTCTGGCGAAGGCGTGGCACCACCCGCGACCCAGGTTTTCAGGATGATGAACACCACGCCTAGTAGCAGAGCCGGTACCAGCCATTTGAGCAAGGCGTTAGCTTTCATCGTCAGCACCTCGCTCAACGGGCGGAAGCAGCACGGCACGATCGAGGCCAGCACCGCGGGTGACGAGGTAGGCAATCGTGGTGTCTTCAGGGCTGCCGACAGGCCCAAGAAACGCATGCTGGAAGGACGCGGCGAACAACTTGGCCTGAAGCTGGCGCGGATCGAGTTGCACCGTCACTGCACCGCGGTTGCGCAACCTCACCGCCGTCACCCAGTACTCCCCGAGTCGCCAGGCGGCGATGGGTGTGCCGGACACGTTTTCGGTTGGCAGCAGGCTTGGCAGTTCGGTGCGCAGCTTGAGCGGGACGCGGCGTACACCGGGCGGGGACTCCACGGTGCGCAACGGCGCGTACAGGCTCTGTGCGGCGTAGCGCGTCAACGCGACCGGAACCGGTGTGCGTTCTGGAACAGGGGCGGTGCTAGATTCAGCCTCGGTAGCTTGAACCTGAGCATTCTTGAGTATACGCACGGGCTCCAACGGTTGATCGCCAGGCGTGGCCGCGATGTCCAGGAGGATGATCTCCCCCGTCGCGACCGATTGCAGTTGCAGTCGGGTCGGTGCAATGGCTTCCGACGCTCGCAGGTACAGCGTGCCACCGGTTGATTGCACGCGCAGCTTGCCCGTCAGGGTTGAGGGGAAACCGACGCGAACAGCCTCATCGACAAAGATCACCCGCTCCTGATTGGTCACCAGTGGGACCGCGAGCGGGAGGCGTTCCCAGTGCATCAGTTCGACGGCCTGCGCTGCCGCTCCCCATAGCATCAGTGCGACTGTGAGGCCCTGGGTAGACATCCGCTTCATGGCTCACTCCCAGGCAGGGAGAGATTTTGCGGAGTGCCCTGATAACAATCCAGTGCCAGCCCCCACTTATTGCGTTCGGGGTCCAGATCAAAACGCACCACACGCAATGGATAACGCACCACCACCCGTTTCACCGGTTCGGCGGCGTAATACTCATCAGCGTTGAGGTCGAGTTTGACCAGCCAGCTGTCGCGGTCGAGTTGCGTGACCCTGAGTTCCGGATCTTCGCTATAGCCTCGGCCCAAAATTTCGTAGACGCCACGCACCCGCTGGCGCAGTTCGCCGGCGGCCTTGCGATACTCGTAATCGCCGTCGAAGAAGGCCTTGCAGCCGGGCGTCAGGTAGGACTGCAGGCTGTAGATAGCGCGGCGGTAATCCTGCTCGCCATCCGTAGGCCAACGGTTCAGTTGACCGAAGATGTATAGGGCGAAGGCATAGACATTCTCTGAGGGGATATCCCACCACTTGCGAGTGCTGCCTGAGCGCAGATCTGGGGGGACATGCACGGTCAGATCGGCCGGAGCCGAGCGCCAGCCATACCAGAGTCCGGCACAGACCAAGGCGAGGATCATTACCGCCAGGCGCAGGCTGAGGATATGAGCCTGTTGTGCATCCACCTTGTTCCGAAAACGGCTCATGGCTGCCACCGGGACAGAGCAGGGCGCAGTCGACGCGAACGGCGAACCGTCCAGGCGCCGGAGTGAAGGATTAAACTCCCGCGACCCAGGCGCCAACGACTGGCCAGTATCCATTCGAGCTTGCGGTACAACCAGGTCTCTGGCCGGGCCCGTTTGGCTCGACGCAGTAGCGTACCACCGACAAATAACACCACCGCCATGCCCCCGATCATGCTGGTGGGCGCCACGGCAATGGAAGCAGTGGCGATCGCCAGGGGACCGCCCAGCATCAGGCCAATGACGGCGCCAGTACCGAGTGCTACCCACATCTCATCATTGGTCAAGCCGCGCAATACGGCCGGATCACTATTGAGTCGCTCAGGCAGAAAGACCAAGGTGCCGTCGGCAAGGCGTTCGATAGTGTCGTGCATGTTGACCTCACAAAATCGCGGCAGCCTTGGTCAGGAACCAGATGATGATCACCACCAGCAGGGCACCGATGCCGACCACGGCCCCCAAATCCTTCCAGGTCTTACGCTGGTTTTGCACGTCGGCGTACACGGTCAACGAATGCCAGGCCACCCCCAAGAAAGCGAGCAGGGCGATCAGCAGACCGAGCAGGATGCCGCCGTCGTAGGCGTAGTTTTTGATCGTTTCGATCAACCCGGAACCTTCACCACGTGAAGGAGCTTCCATGGTGGGGAGTTCGGCAAAAGCCAAACTTGGACCGAGCACCAGCAGCAGACCGATCAAGCGTTGGCTCGTACGATCACGCAGGTTGTTTTTCAGAGGGGCAAGGCACTTGAGCATAATGGCGATCTCCGGTGTTAGGACAGGGTGAAGAACATCAGGACGAGTAGGGCGAGCAAGACGCGTGCGGCACTGCCGCCGAAGGCGCCAAAGCGCACGCTGCCGGCAGCCCAACCCCGGTAAGCCGTCCACATCACCCAGGCACACCACAGCAAAGCCAGGACGAGAACCAAGGACAGCCAGAGCGTCGAACTGCTCTGCGCCGAAAAGCCGGAGGCGTTTTGGAACGCAGCGATCTGAGCGTCAGTCATGCTCATGGCGACAGATCCCTAGGCGGGGTGTCGAGGCGGTAGTCACCGATCAGCTCACCAGGATCACGAGGTTGAGCGCGGGAAGGGGACAGATAGTCCTTCACACCTTGGCGTATGTGTTGGATGTCCTGTGTTAGCCGGGAATAGTCAAAGCGATAACGTACATTTGATTCTGGTGCTTCGAAACGTGGCGCGCTTCGTATCAACGTGTCGAGGGTATCGAGCTGTCGGATGAGTAAAAAGAGCTGCTGCTCCTGCCCGCTCGCCGCAAAACTGGTGCTGTGAAATGCGATAACAGCGAGCGTGAGAAAACGAATAGGAAAAACGGACATTGTGGTGGTCCCTACGTTGATCTGGAATTAAGATCTCCGAAGGGAAAGTGAACGTCAGCAGATTATTCGAGCTGGGTGCGATCGATTTTATTAAGTTGTTGTTAAGGATGGTAGTAGTGGAAGGGGTAAAGGAAAAAGTTATAGTTGAAGTCGCGGAGCGTCTACATGGCCGCGCTGACGCAGAAATTCTTCAGTTTTTTATATCAACTGAGACGTTCGCAAGAAAATACGCTGTCAGTTACGAGCTAGAAGGACCAATGTATTTGGTCCTCGATAACAGCATTATTCAGTCCTTTAAACATAGAGTCTCTAAGCCGAATCGCGATTTGCAAGCATTAGCATATACCGCGTTTACCAGATTCGTAACAGGCTGGAGCGATCGAGAGACCCACTTGGCTGTGACACCGGCAGCCCTTTATGAACATATGGGGCGTCGTGGTAATATTACCTCTGCTGAAGCACTAAATGCACTCGAAGAGCTTCAGTTGTTCTTTGCTGATACAGGCCTGCGCATGGCATGGATCGGGTTTAAGTCCGTTGAAGATCTGGTGGAAGTTCTTGCGGCGGTACATGCTGATGATATATTCCTTACGCAATATTTTAAGAAAATAGAAGATATGAGTTGGAGGAGAGACTTAAAGGCGCCTTTTGGTGTGAAAATTCCTCTTGGTATTGCGTATCGTGAAATACCTGATGACTTGCCTTTAAAATATTTTGATGCTTGGTATGTAAAGTTTGTGCTCACTAGTCGAGTGGAGCGCGCAATAATCCAGCAGTCACAGCATAACCCCGATGCACTGCCGATCGGGAGTGGCCCAATGGCGGAGGTTTTAGCTGATCTCAATAATTTCAATAGGAAAGGTGCTTTATTAGGCCTGGGAGATATTGATATGTTGCAAGTATGTGACGGTTCCCGACAGTATCAGCAGAAAGCCGGTTATGTTTTGGTAGGGCAAACCCTGGACGATACGCTCGCTGACGTCCTGAGCCATCGACATTCATATGTCGAGAGCATGGGAGTGGAATTCGGGACCCCTGATACGGAGACCCAAATCAAAGATATGGTTAATTTTATGTTTTCAAAACCGTTTTCTGAGCATGAAAAACGTGCGGATATGATTTGGCCTAAATTGAAGGATTTCATAGGCGCAATCGCCACAGCCTGCAAAAATGCGAGTACGCACTCCAGTCATAGCCAATGATTTGAGGAAGTATTGACGGCCAAACTCAAAGATATTTCTTGAATGTCGTCGCGGTGACTGCCGTTGTTATCCCAAGCATCGCGGCGCTCGGTATAAATATAAAGAGAGGGTTGAGCGAAAAGGGCAGCGATAGATAAACGATCCAAGGTGCAACCAGCAACGGCGCCATCGCACGCTTAGCCCTATGATAGACAAAGCTGCTTTCTCGCCCAGCTCCAAATTTGCGTAGGTCGCGGCGCATCAAGCCATCGACAAAACCCGTGAACATCGCTACCCCGAAGAGCGGCATAGCCAGGACTAGAATGGTCAGGCGCACCACGAATGTAAAGGCCACATACACTGCAGCCAGCACGAAATCCTCATTGCTCACGTATAGCTGATTGGTCCAACTCCAGAAGCCGTTGCCCTGACTCGACACTCGCGCCTGCTGGGCGAAATCCGCAAAGCCAGTCTTGACCAATAACCATTGATTGAGGAAAGCCAGCCACTGGACAATCGTTTGTCCAGGTTGTTGGAGGATGAGAGAAAACTTGAAGTGCTCACTCAGCCAGCCCAGTTCGGTCGCCAACATGGCTTGGCTGTGCCGCCAACCCTGATCGCCCCAAAACAGCAGCAAACCGGCGAACTCGATGAGGACCGAAAACAGCAACGAGGCGAACAGCAAACCGATAATGCGAAAAAACAAGCCAATCACCGAGACGATCAATCCCCGGCGCTGGATCGGTTGTGGCGGCGTGTTCTGTACGGAAGTCGCCATCGTTTACTCCATTGCACACCGTTGAGTTGATGCCGCCACGGCGCCTGCCGAATACGTGCTTTTGAATGGAAACCTGTGGCGGGCCGGGCTACCCCACCTGATCCAGATCGAAGTTTGTAGTTGGGCCTCCACCGCTTGCGCTCCACCATTGCCCCGCTTGCTCGTTGTAGGTGGCCCGCATCCGCTGGGTGAGCTCGAGCAGGTCCTTTGGCATGGCATCGTCATTGGATGGCTTTGGCAGCGGCATGCGGACTTTCCAGAGCTGCCCACCGGCCTGGAAGGAGAACATTTGCCCCTTCGGTAAACTGACGATATGAGCGGGCTCGATCAGCGGTACGCTGGTGCTGCTGACACGGTCCTGTGAGGACGACGTGAAGTCCGTGTTGGCCTCGGGATCGGAGGTGTCGGTGGCACCCGACACCAGGGTCTTGCTGAGCACGTTAACCTTGGGCAACTGCTGGGTTAGTAATTCAGCCGTAGCAGTTTCGCGCACCCGGAGGATTTGCAGGGTATTGAAGTTGCCAATCACCTGGCCAGCTTTGGCGCGGTTGCCGATGCGTGCTTCGATATCA
This sequence comes from Pseudomonas sp. CFSAN084952, assembly GCF_009648855.1. Lineage (NCBI taxonomy): Bacteria > Pseudomonadati > Pseudomonadota > Gammaproteobacteria > Pseudomonadales > Pseudomonadaceae > Pseudomonas > Pseudomonas sp. CFSAN084952. The sequence goes on from NZ_CP045767.1 coordinate 1,450,020, forward strand.
CTGAGTGTCTGGGTGTAAGCCGTCACCTGGATGCCGGCGCCACCGCCCTTGTTGATTAGCGGAATGAACTCATCGCCCATCAACTCGTTGAACTCATCGGCATGCAGGTTGATCGCCAGCTTTTCACTGCTGCTGCTCGATGCAGGCAGGCCGTGGTCAATGCCATGTTTGTAGATGTGGCCTGCGACTGAGACCAAGTCGGCGAACATGGAGTTGCCCACGGCGGCGGCCACCTCGGCGTCGGTCAGTGCATCCAGGCCGACGTAAACGATGCCGCGTTTTCGGATGATCTGCATCCAGTCGAAGATCGGCCGCCGGTCATCTAATTCGGTGTAGTTGGGAGCCAGTAGCTGGGCGGTCTTGCCGGTGGTGAGTTTCTCCAGCAGCGGTAGTAGCGAGGCAACGATTTTGTCGAAGTAAGTACGGTCGTAGCGCACCGCAGAGCGCAATCCGTCCAGCACCGGATCAAATACTCGTTTCGCTGCGAGGTATTGTTCGATGGCCACCACGCGCTTTTCGCGCCCGACCATATGTCGGGGAATGTTCTTCTCGGTCAGCCTGCCTTCAAGCTGGACAATCACTTCCCACGCTTTTGGGTCGGTCTTGGCGAAAAAATGCTGGGCATATTCGATGAACAATGCGTCGATGTTGACCACATGCCGTTGGATTTGCAGATAGTCCGGACGTCGGCCCAACTCGATCAGGGCGCGGGCGATGATGTTGACGAAACGCCAGGCGAATTCGCGAAACGCCGCCGAGTTACCTTCGCCACTGAGCTGTCCAGCGATGCGCGACGCCACTTCCGAGATGCGCCCGAAACGACCCACGGCGTTGTAGCGGGCGGAGATCTCCGGCCAGCCTAGATGGAAAACATAGAACTCCTTTTCTCGACCTGCACGTTTGGCTTCGACGTACATGCGTTTGAGCAAATCGGCATCGCCCTTCGGATCGAAGACGATCACCACCTCGTGTTCAACTCGATGGATGTCTTGGGTGATGTACACCTCTGCGAGCCGCGTCTTGCCAACACGGGTCGTGCCCAGCACGAGGATATGTCCGACTCGTTCGCCCAGCGGCAGACTGACTTCCGTTTCGTCGGGCTCGACCCCATGCAACAGCGGCGAGCCACCGATCGGGGGCAAAGGACGTAACGGATTAAAGGCGCTGTCCCAGGCCGTGACACGGGCCAGTGTCGAGAGCGGAAACGGTGCATGTTCCAGGCGACGTTCGAGTCCACGTGCCAGGCGGTAATGGGTCGGTTGGTCGACGTAGTGAGCGACGGCCGGATCCTGGGCCTCGACCAAGCGCTGGGTGTGCAAGCGGATCCAGCGAAAGCCGCGGCCCATGAACAGACGTTTGCGGCTCACCGGAATCTGCCGGCTGGTCAGCTCGTAGCGGGGCAGTCGGCGGATATTGCGCCGATAGCGCAACACCTCCCAGGCTTGTCGCAGGCGGATCAGGCCGAACAGGGCATAAGCCAGCGCGGCAACCAATCCTATGTCGGGTGACAGCGCCACGGCCCAGGGCGAGTAAACGCACAGCACCGCAGCGGCGATGCAGATCGCTACGGTGTACAGCTCCACTGCGGGTCGGAGCTTGGACTCCATCACATGTTCGGCCATGACGTGAACTCACTGTTCCAGTGAGGTGGCAGTGATCAATACGGGGTAATGCTCAATCTGCAGGCGGGTGGCAATGTCGTTGCCGTTGACGGGCAGGATGGTGATGCCCGGAGCGGCTGCTCGAATCCGGGCCAGGGCTTCAGTATCGGCCACTTCGACGGCGAGACCCGCCGCGCCCATATCCTGCAATTCAGCTGCGCGTTGACGCAACCAAGCCAGTGATTGGGGGTCCTCACCGACCAGGAAAAATGGCTGCAAGTCCGGCATGTTCAGGGCGCGAGTTGTGATCTGTCCTGGGCTCAAGTGAGAGCTGCGCACGGGAAGTATCCAGTTCTCATTGGCAAATGCAGATAGGTCTGTATGTCTGGCCCGAGCAGGCTGGGTCTTGTTGTTTATTGGCGGCCTGACAGCTTCAAACTGGGGGCCTGTTAAGCCGCCAGGCTGATGTTCTGCAAATGACATTGCCGGCTGGGCGAGCGCAGCCAAGAGTACGGCGAAGTAATACGCACTGGGAATTCCCTTCATGGTGGTGTGCCCTCTTTAGAGGAAACCTGCAATCGTTCGAGTTGTCGGGAAAAGCCGGCGCGGTAACGCGCGGCCGGCGTTCCTCCTGCCGGGCGGTGATATCGGCCAGCAGCTGACACCCAATCACCGGTGACGGCGTGATGCTCTTGCAGCAGCGCGGCGGTTACGGCCAGATTGCGGTAGGGTTCGAGGGCTTCGCAGGGACTGGAAAAATGCTGTCCGTGATAACCCAGGTTGATTTGCCCAAGCCCGGCATCGACCCGCTTGGCGTCATACCGAGCAAGCGCCTGAAGCAAGGCGTGACAGGCGGCCTGGCGAGTTGCGAAGCGGAAGGGTGTTCCGGCGATGTTCAGGGTCCAAGGCCAGGGCAGCAGTCGACCACGGGCGCGGATACCACTCTCCTGCAGCGCAATCGCGAACAGCACCGTTGAAGGGATGCCGGCGTCATGCGCCGCTAGTTGGTAGGCAGGCGGCGGAAGTTCGTCAGCCTGGACGGCGAGCATTGTCAGCAGGAGCGCAATAGCACTCAGTTGAGGCGTTGCCATTGTCCACTCACCTGTTGGAACGTAGCGGGCAACGGCCCCGGGGCACCCAGGCTGAACCAGCGACCGCGATCATGGTTCAGGGTGATCTGCCGACGTTGAACCTTGGTCGGATCAATGCCTGCTTGCGTCGCCCAGCGACGGACGTGTTCATCCTCGCCTCGGCTGCCCACCAGATAGATATCAAACGCCGTGTCGCTGCTTTGTAGACGCTGCCCTTCGGCGGTGCACGCTGGGCAGTGGTCCTCCACAAATAGAGCCAGGCGCGGCGCGGCCGCTGAGGTGCTATTGGGCGAAGATGCCATGCCCTGGATCGGCAGCAACCCAGGAAGCATCTTGGCCCAGGCCGCGTCGTAAGCGTTTTGGTAGGCCAACTCGCGCTCGGCGCGTTTGGCTTCCAGTGCTACCTGCAATTCGGCATAACGCTGGCGCTCTTGGTCGGTGTCTGCCTCTACCCCAAGCGCGGTCAATGGGTCGAGGTTCGGGCTCCAGAAACCGCGCGGGCCGGCTTGAATTTTTTCGAAGCGTGTCCACTCCTGCTCCGTGAGACCCCAGCTTGCAGCTTGTTCAGAGTGCGAGCGCCCCAAGGGAATAGACTGTGTGTCCCGGTTCTGTGACGGTGCCGTGACAGGGTTGCTCATCGCAGCGCCCGTGCTAAGCAGTGAAACGAGACAAACGACGGCGGGCAGTAGCGCTCTGTTCATGATCGCGTCTCAAGGGAGTTGCACGGTCTGGTCTGGCTGAGCGGCCACAGCGAAGATGGCCGCGTTCGGCTCCAGCACTTTCAGCCGCCATGTGCCGAGTTGCTCGCCGTTGTGCAGCAACCGGATATCCTTGAGCGAGCGACTTTCAGGGGGAGCAACCGCCAGAAAGCGCTCGCCACCGCGAGACTCGACACCCAGCACTGTGAATGGCGGGGAGAGCGGGGCAGGCTTGGGGCGAGCGGCTTTTTTCGGCTTGGCCGAGGAGGGCGTCGGTGGTGGGAGTGATGGCTGGATCTTGAACTCCAGGAGTTGCTGCTCGACGTGCTCAAGTCTTGCGCGTAGCGCGACCATGTCGGCTTCGGTGGCACGATCTGCCAGACCGTCGCGTAGCTCCTGTATCTCTTGCGCCCATTGATCCAACATCGGATCGAGGGTATTGGCCTGATGCTCGCCGGTATCGGCCATCTGCTTGAGATCTTTCAGTGCGTACTGCAGCTTCTCCTGTGCATCCTTGATAGCGCTCGAATCACGTTGCAGGGCGTCCAGCGTCTGGAGGCGCTGGACGTTCGCGTTTTGTAGCTCGGTCACGCGTTGATACTGGTTATACAACCCCCCACTCAGCCCCGAGACCGCCAGGCAAAGTGAGCCAACAATAAGGGTTTGAAAAGTCGAGGCTTTCAAGGGCGTACCTCCGACTGATGGGACGAGGTTGGTGTGACCCGTACCATGCCTGCATCATTGTTCTGCTGTTCAAAGCAGACCGAACGACTGACTTCAACGGTTGTGAGTTGCCAGGCGGGGCCCGCCAGCACTTGTAGCGCGCTGCGCAACGAGATCGGGCCGAGCCGGTAATGGGCGGCGGGCAGAGGCCGGGCAAACAGAATATTTACTGGTTCTGCGGCGGGGCAGAGCGAATAACCCGAGCGCTGCAGCACGTAGTGCATCGCTTCCTGTACCGAAGGATTCAGGTTGGAGGGAATGCTCACGTCAATGATTTGAGCGAGAAGATCACGTTGCTCTGTCGTGGGCGCGGTGTCGACCAGCGTATAGCGGCCATAGCGAAGTTCTGCCCGAGGACTTTCATCAACTGTGTCCTTCGAGCGCTGTACCCGATTGGAGCCAATGTCGACCTCCGGATGGATCGGCAATGTATTAGGGATTTGCGCCGTGCAGGCGTTCAATAAACCCAGCAGGCAGACAGGCGTGAAAAAACGCTCCATGGAAAAAACCTCATGTCAGATTCAGTGCAGAACCTGACATGAGGTGAAGGAGCGATTCAGTGAGTAAGTTGATTCAAGGCGGGTCGTATTTAAGTTGAACGCGTTGCTATTTCGTCATAAATGGCGAGTCCATCCAAGACGGCAGCGTCGGGGTCGAAAATCAACAACCTCACATCCGCCAATGCCGCCAGATACAGTACGTTGACCAAAGCCTCCGGCGTACCGGCGTCGAGCTGTTCTTGCCTCAACGACGAGTAAGGATTGCCCTCGATCTTAACCAAATTATCGTCAGTCCAGGGCGTGCCGATCAGCTTACATCCGAAGCCATTGCAGTCTCTCAGGGCGAAGGGTTCAAACAGCAGACCGGTTGGTCCAGTGTTGAAACTGCCAGCTCGGTGTTCCAAGTAGCGCAATGCATCTTCAGTGAGGTGTGCGGTACTGATTTCCCAGGCTCGACTGTAGTGTCCCGTTTCGAAGTTCAAGCGATGGACCATGGCTTGGGCTTCTTCCAGAGAGTACAAGTCACCGACGTGATGTCGCTCGTTGAGCATCTCGCCAATCACGGAATAGACCACTTGGCGTACCAGCCCGGTGGACGGACAGCGTTCATCCAACTCATCCGGAATGAATTGGCCTTCGCTGATCAAGGCGAAATCATCGTTGAAAAGGCAGGGGAACAGTTCCAGCGCATCGTCGGGTAGATGAGCTTGTGAGCCGTGTATTGATCGAAAGCAGGGAAGGCAGTCGTTCGCGTAGGTGATCAGCAGCAGCCGTTCGATAGATAGATTGTCATAGCCGCGAACAAATGGGTTTGAGGCCCCCAGCATCGCTGGGGCTTGGGTAGTGGTGTTCATGACTATCCTCCAAGATGAAAATGAACAAGGCGCCCGAAGGCGCCTGTAAGGGTTAAAGCCAACCGTATTCGGCAAGAGAAAGTGGGCGACCTTCACCCACGATGAAGTGATCCAGTACGTGAACCTCGATCAACGCCAAGGCCTCCTTCAACCGTGCGGTCAAGACGCGATCTGCCTGGCTGGGTTCCGTACATCCCGAGGGATGGTTATGAACAAAAATGGCGGCTGCTGCGTTATGTGCTAGGGAGCGCTTGACGACTTGGCGCGGGTGGACACTGGCGCCATCGATGCTTCCGTGAAAAAGGATTTCGAATGCCAGAGCGCGATGGCGGGCATCGAGAAAAATCACACCGAAAACCTCATGTTCTTGGGGGGCAACATGCAGTTTTAGATATGAAGCCACGGCGTCAGGTGACGTCAGGCTGGGGCCGCGGGTGAACAGCCGACGATCCAAAATGTGCAGCGCTTCGTCGATCAGCTGGTTTTCCTGGGCGATACGATCTGCCTCGACATCCGAGGCTTCAATCAGGATGAGCTGGGTGTTCATGAGGTACCTCCGAAGGGAACAATCCGGGGGTACACACCCGAGGGTAGTGGTTTCCCCGAGGTGGATATAGAGTCACGGGCATTGCCCTATGACGCGCTGTTTACAGCCGAGTGAATCGGTGGCGTTGTCCGTGCAGGTGTGAATCACAACCATCGCAGGGCAATGGGGAGAAGGTTCTTATTCCGCGGCAAGTTTCGGGATCGAAGTCGGCACTGATGGGCATTAGCCGAACCAGCCCAAGATGGAGGTCGACAATGCGTTTCGCGATCTCATCTGTCGTGTAGTAGAGCGATAACGTGCTGTAGTCCTCGTAAGCCGCAGCGAACAGGCAATCGTCGCAAAGCCAGAAGGATTCCATATCGGTTCTCCTGTGCTGACTGAAGAAAAGGCGCTCGATTGAGCGCCTTGATGTAAACGTCATGAATCGTTCAGGCGGACTGAACAGTGCGTGTGGCAACACGGCGTGCCGTGCGGGGAGTGGGTGGAGATTCAGGCTCAATCCTGGATTCTGTTGGGGTGTCGGTATCCTCAGCTTCGGCATCAGTCGACGTTGGGGATGGCTCACTGTTTGGCGCTTGCTCAGCAGGTGCTGTTGCCTCCTGCCTGGCAGGCGCTTTGTATTCGGACATGCCGTTGACCTTGATCCAGTCGATGTACAGCAGACGACCTTTCAGGCTGGCGCCCGGCTGGCCTTGTTTATCGCCTTTCTCAAAGAGAAATGGGTCAATCCACAGGTCGCCGATACGGAACGACAGCAAGACCTTTTTTTCGGCTTTGACGGCGTCCATATAGAGACGAATCAAGCGTTCAGCTTCGCCTCCAGCGACTTTGCAGTCGAAGCGGGTGTACTCGACTGCATCGGTGGCACCGTGCAGGGCTGCGATATCGCAGGCCATGAACGGCTGGCCGCGGCGGACTTGTACTTCACGAACACGGTTGAGGTAGCCGATACCGACGGTGTGCAGATTGAAGTAAGTGGTCGCTTCTTGGGATTGGTTGGTGTGGGCCATGGTGGTTCTCCTGTTTCAAGGGAAAACGGCGACGCACAGCCCCCTGAGGGGGAAGTGAGCCCCGTCAGGGTGGGTAAGGTGAAGGCGAGCGATGAACGACTCGTCACCGGCAAGCCGATGACGAACAGAACGGTGCGCCTGGGGAATAGCGATGCAGCAGAAGAGGATCCGCAGTAGTGGTCTGCGGATCTGGGGTAGTGGGCATTCATCACCGCTGACGCGGTGATCGTGCGAGCCTCCGAATGCTGATCGCACTTGGGTAAACCACCACGAGCGTGGCGTAGCCTTGAAGGTTCAAGCTACCTGGGCTGGGCTGTCAACGACAGCGAACCACGCCCTTTATATAAGCCTGTCAAAGGGGAGCGTCAAGGCGCTGCAACCCGATTTTTTATGGCCGGAATTCAGTGGCAGTCACTGGACGAAACAAGTGAAGAGTGGGCCTGGCGGGGTGCCAGGCGAGGAAGAGAAAAAAACCACCTTTAGCGAACTTACGCAGTCGACAAGCTCCTCGCAAAACTTGTTTTAACTACGCCGTGATTCGCCAACCGACCCTTGTCGTGGCTTGGGTCGGAACATGCTGGCACGCATCCGCGCACAAAGGGTGCCCAGTGTTTCCCCGGCGGGCTCCGGGATTGAATGCGATCGCCGTAGCGGATGACCGCTGATGCCTGGCAGAGGCAACAGTGGTCATCCGCCACATTGATCCGGTCGAGCACAAAGCGGGAATGAAATTCCGCAGAAGAGAAGGCTCCGAACTCAGGGAGTCCGACCGAGCTACCCGGAGCGAATCGGTCTTGGGTCGCCGCAGCGATGATCCTGAGGCACTACAGCAGAGCGGATGTGACGACGTCAAGCCAGTGTGCTGAGAGGTTATTTGCTACTGAGATGAGCGGCCAGCTGTTCGACGGTCGTCAGGATAAAGGCACGGTCGCGTTCTTGAAGGCCGCTCAGCAGGCCCGCGATCATCTGGCCCTGGTCGTTGGGGCGAGTGCTCGACTCCGTCAGCAGTTCATCCATCCGGCAGTCGAAGATGTCCGCCAATTGCATCAGCTTGACCACGGAAAGCTCCACCACACCCCGCTCAAGGCGCGAAATGGCTTCGCTACCGATCCCCAAGCGCTCAGACACCTCTTCCTGGGTCAGATTACGCTGGGTGCGGTGCTTCGCGATCATGCGTCCGATTTGGGCTTGGGTTGGATGTTTATGTGCCAAGTGATGAGTTCTCCAATTCAACCCGAATGGTTGAGCAAAGACCCATTGACATGAACATCCTTAACGGTTGAGTATCGACTTAAAGGGTTGTTATATTGACTGAAATAGCTGTTTGTCGCGACGTGACATGTGTTCCTTCAGGAATCAGAGACCGTAGTGACCAGTGAGACTGAGCGGTCTGATAGGACCAAACGGAGGAAAGGCTGAGCATGGATGAGCAGCGCGAGAACGACATGGACTTGATCTGGGATCGAACACTGGAGCTGTTCATCAAGATCCATGATTGCCCTGGTAACCCCGCACACTTCGACAGCCTTGTTCATTGGCTCAACGAAGATCTTGCTCACCTGAAAGCGTTCAACGAGCTGGGGCAGATATGGATAGCGACAGGCATCGCCTTGGCCCGTGAAATCGGACGACCGCTAAGCGACTTGGAGAAGGATCAACTGCCGTTGATGATGCACTGACCCGTACAGCAGCCTCCCGAAGATTCATGTGATCACCAACGGTGCGTCATGGCCGACGCGGCCCTTTGCTGATCGGCACAGTGCCTTTGCAGTCCGGGTAATGGGAACATGACCAGAACGGTCCTGATTTTCCCTTCCGCCTAAGCATTGAGGCGTTGCAAATCGGGCAGGCAGGCCCGGCTTCGGCCGCAACCGCCAAGGTAAGCGCACCGCAATTTGCGATCAGCTGCTTAATCCATTGCGCCTGCTTGGCAACGAATGCATCCAAGGTCAGACGTCCCGCTTCGATTTCATCCAGAGCTTGCTCCCAGATTGCTGTCATACCCGGATCCGCGACTGCAGCGGGTACCGCTTCGATCAGCGTATGGGCCGCTGCGGAGGCCATTAAGGCACGTTTTTTCTTCAGCAAGTAACCGCGATCAATCAAGCTCTTGATGATGCCGGCTCGCGTGGCTTCCGTGCCGATACCGGTGGTATCCCGAAGTTTCTGTTTAAGGCGCGGGTCGTTGACCAGCTTGGCGACGTTTTTCATCGCCTTGATCAGATCGCCCTCGGTGAGCGGTTTGGGCGCAGTGGTGCGCATGGACTTGAGCCCGACGTCGTCCACTGCGCACTGTGTACCCTGTTGTAGGACGGGCAATACTTGGGACTTTTGACTGGGTTCATCGTCTTCGGCATTGTCGGAGAGTAAGCCTTTCCAGCCTTGAACCAGGATCTGTTTGCCAACAGCGGTTAACCGTTTTTCGCCGCACTTCAGTTCGACCTCGGTTCGATCAAATTCGTGATGCGGCAGTAATTGCACAAGGTAGTGGCTACGAATCAGTTTGTAGACTTGGCGCTCTTGTTCTGACATCCGCCCAAGGTTCGCCGGCTCGGTGGTGGGGATGATGGCGTGGTGCGCGGTTATCTTGGCATCGTTCCATGCTCGTGAGCGCAATGGTCGATCGATGCTTCCGAGCGCTGGGCGTAACGCGGGATCCATTCTGAGCAGGGCATCGAATACTGCGGCGACCTCGTTGAACATGTTCTCTGGCAAATAGCGGCAATCGCTGCGCGGATAGCTGGTGGCCTTGTGGGTTTCATACAAGGCTTGAGCGATGTTCAGCGTTTCCTGAGCGCCGAGTCCCAACTTGCGTGAACAGACTTCTTGCAGTGTGCTCAGGTCGAAAGGCAGGGGTGGCGCTTCGCGCAAATGCTCAGTCTGCAGCGAGACTACGGTGGCGGTCTTGCTGCTAGAAATGGCTTGGACGGTCTGACTGGCAAGCGCCTGCTGCAGGCAGCGACCGGCTTCGTCACGTCCTGAGCTGGGCGGTATCCACGACGCAATGAAGGGTTGTCCCATTGAAGTCAGGTGCACATCCACAACCCAGTACGGCACAGAGACGAAGCTGGCAATCGCGCGGTCTCGTTCAACCACCAAGCGCAAAGTGGGTGTTTGGACGCGTCCAACCGACAGCACGCCGTCATAGCCCGCCCGCCGTCCTAGGAGGGTAAACAGACGACTGAGGTTCATACCAATGAGCCAATCGGCGCGGCTGCGGGCGAGGGCGGAGTGGTAGAGCAAAAGGGTTTCTTGGTCAGACTTCAGTGAGGACAGTGCTTTGCGAATCGACGCCTCGTTGAGTGCGGATAACCAGAGGCGCTCAACAGAACCACGATAGTTGCAGAGCTCTAGTAACTCGCGGGCAATCATTTCACCTTCGCGATCGGCGTCGGTCGCGATGACGACGGTGGAGGCTTCACTGAGCAACTGCTTGATGACGTTGAACTGAGTTGCAGTCTTGGGTTTGACTTCAACCCTCCATTGCGTAGGGAGGATCGGTAGGTGATCCAGCGACCAGCTTTTGAATTGCTTGCCATAGGTTTCAGGCGGTGCTGCCTCCACTAAATGCCCGATGCACCAGGTGACGGTTGTCTCGGTGCCGATCAGGCAGCCATCGCCACGCCGTGTGGCCCCGAGGACCTTGGCAATGTCACGACCTTGGGAAGGTTTCTCGCAGAGAAAGAGACGCATAGACCTGCTCCGTATTGAGTTCGGAGCAGCGTTGTTGGAAACAGCAATGGCAAGCTATGAGAAACCTGAATGGCAGGTTCCTCATATTAGTCGGTGAGGGCAGTCTTGATTGGGGATGAGGCTACTACCTTGTAGTCACGTGGACGACAGTGTTTCACGAGCAGCGAGTAATGACAGTCCAGGAACTTCGCGCAAAGGCGCAATATTTATGCCTCAAGTCAGTCATGCCGATGGTGGCTGCCCTCTGCGCTTTTTGGACTTCGACGCAGGCGAGCTGGCCTGGTCTGTAGCCTGCCCGACGGGAGCCGCAGACGAGGCTGATTCACTTGAGCGCTCCCGCATGACCACGTTCTGCACGCGATGAGGCAGGATGCCGACACGACGGGCCTCGATCTTGAAGGTGACCCGCGCGTTATCTTCACTGTCCTCCCACTCATCGCGCACGGTGCGGCCCTCTACCAACACGCGCATGCCTTTCTGGTACAGCGTGCTCCAGTGTTCAGCCTCGCGGTGCCAGAGCTCGACCGGCGCCCAATAGCCGCCTCGATCTTCGTAGCTGCCATCGCGTGGCACGGGGTTGTCGAAGTACACATTCAGGCGCAGCAAACGCCGTGGCTCGTCATTGCCTGACGGGAATTCCTGGAACTCTGGCGCACTGCCGATATTGCCTTCGCCGACGAAAAAAGTACTCATCGTGGTATCTCCGCTGCTGGTATGGACTGGCGCAGCAGCCGTTCGGCGCTGGCCATTTTGGTTGCGCAGGTTAAAGCCTGACGGTATAGCGAATGCACCACGCTCATCTGCAAGTTCAGTGCAATGCGCTCGCATTCGAAACGGTGCAATCCCTCGTGTACGGCTTGGGGCAAGGCCTCGTTGGAGACCTGGCGTTCCCAGACCGCAACGCCCATACGGGCGAAGTCTCGGGTGCGCCATCGCAAAAAGGTGCTGCGCGCACTGGTGTTCTGCAGCACCAATCGAATATCCAGCAGCGAGTAAGGCGGTTGTCCGGCCTGCTGCGCCACAGACTCCATCAGACGACGTAACTGCGCCTCGGTTTCCCTCGCCACCTGCGCCAGGTAGTCCAGCTCCCCCTTACCCTTAAAAGGTTTTAAAAGGCCTTTTAGGGAGGCAGCGTGTTCGAGCTGTCGATAGGCATCCGGTGTGAGTGTTTCGAGGGGTATTGGTTGAGCCGGTATCATGGGACTCATGCTTCGTCCTCCGGCTCATCGACTGTCGCAGATGGCTCTATCGCGTTCTCCGCCAACGCTTCAGCGCCATCCACTGCCACAGCACCCCGACGTATGATGGGTGGCGCGAACTGGGAGCGGCGATGCCCCTCAAGAATGTCCGTGGGGGGCAATCCAAACTTCTCTATGGCTGCCAGACCGCGAGCATTGTTTGTGGCTATGTCATCGCGTGTGACACCTGCAAGTCGATAGCGCTGCGCCTGGCCAAACAGGCTGCGCAGCAGATGGGCGCCGTCGTCGATCCAGGCTTCCATGTCTCGGCGACCGATCAAGGCGGTGTGATGGGCCAACAGGGTATGACGCACCAGCGTGTCGTAGTCAGTCAGCAGGTAGACGGCGAGAAACCCCAGTTGGCTGCCGATGTACAAGGGCAAGGTGACGGGGTGGATGTTGAGGTTATCGCTCATGTCGATCTGCGTCGGCAGCTCCTGTCTGATCCGGTCCAACTGCTGGGTCAGTTCCAGCATCCCATCCTTGGCCTGCATCAATTTTTCTTCGAGCTGCACGATCGCCCAATCGGCATAGGGGTCGTCCTGCGCTGCGGCCTGTTTGATCAGGTTGGTGACGCTGATGTAGCCGGCCATACCCATGATCGAGTGCACGCCTTCACGTGCGGTCCGACCTTGCCAGATCCGGGCGGCGTGGTGGGTGTGCAGTGTCAGGGTAATGCTGCTGCGCAATGAGCCCAGGTTGAGCTGATAGTGATCGGCCACGGTGTCGTCCTCGCATAGGCTTGGACGGGAACGTTGCGACAGACGAAGGTCAGGGACAGCCGAAAAGCTGAATGCTGTCTGTTCGATTTGGTTCGAGACGGTTGATTTTCGAGACGCTCGACAGTGATGCCAGTGGCATCAAATCTACTGACGTCCAGGGCGTTTGCTACGCAGCTGGCGTAGTTCATCCAGGCACGCTTGGGCGAGGGCAGAGGCGGGTTCGCCCTTTTTCCTAAGTTGGCGCGGGGGAGCGGGTGGCGGCTCTGTCATGGGTAACGATTCAGCCTGACCTGCCCAAGGGTGGAAATCGCCTTTCAGCGCCCGCTGGATCAGGCCCATCAGATACGCCGCGGGTTTACGGATACCGCCGGCCGCACATCGCGCCCCCGCTTCGTTGAGCACCGCCTGTCGATCCGCTGGTTTAAGCTTGTTCAGCGTTACGGTGACGGCTTGCCGCTCGCTCGGACTCAGGTGCAGCGGATCAGGCCAGTGCAGGTTATCTACCGCCGGGGTCGCGCGCGGTACCGTACAAATACTTTCTTTTAATACAGTACAGGCGGCATTCGGATTCCGAACGGTGCCGGAAACATGGGCGTTCAGACCCGGTTCGGAATCCGAACCGCGTCCCGCACGATTCCGAACGAGGTGGTCGCCACCCAGTTCGGAATCGTGCAGCGCTTCATCGGGCGCCTTATCCAATCCTTGTTTTGTCCAGTGGTCGCCCCAACTGTCGAGCCGGGTGGGGAGTCGATCCAAATCGATATCGGTGTCCTGACGAATTTCTTCCAAAACATGCCGAGCGACAATTCGCACCGCCTTGGTCGCGTGAGAGAGGGCATGTCCGACCAGCTCCAGATAATCCTGATCCAGCTCCATGGCTTCGGCGGGAGTTAACGGCTCATCGTGCAGGACATACAGAGAACCTTGAAGGCGCCCGCTGAGCTGATCGCGGCCACGACTTACCAAACTGAGCCAGCGAGTCAGCCTGAGCATCGTCAAGACGCGAGCGATGGTTTCACGGGAGGCTGACGCGCCGTAGGGCACACTTGACAGATAAGGCTGCAGATCTTCATAGCGCGGTGTGACCACGCCCTGACCTTGCAGCATGAGTCTAAATACTTGCCAGGCATTTCGTTCCAATGGCGTTAGCCGACTATCCAGCAGCAAGCGACGCGGCACGACTTCGTGAGATTGGCCACTGAACAAAAAGCCCGCCTGCATGGCCTGGTTGGAAGGATGTTCAGTGGTAGGGCGTGCGGGCCAGCGTTCACTCAGCTGCTGGGTGCATTGCTGCAGGACACGTTGCCAGCGACCGGACGGGGCAGTGTTCATGTTCCGTTGCTGTAATGGTCGATCTGCTGCCAAACGATGGTCAAGCTGATCTGTTGCTCTTCTGCCAACATCATCATGGCGTCGAGCTGATCCTCAGCACCGTCCTCAGCGCGTAGTTGGCACCAACGCTGCCAGAGCGCATGTTCCTGTGCTTCGCTCAAGCTCTGGGGGCGGCCCTTACGGGTTTCTATCTTGAGCAGACGTCGGCGCAGGGCGGTTTCCGAATGCGCCAAACCGAAGTACTGGTACATGATGGTACTGCTGGCACCGAGCTTGAGCGCTCGGTTGATCAGGCGCTCGTTCTGTTCGTCACGTTCGGCCTGGTCGATCAACCGATGCAATACCGGCGAATCAATCTTGATCTCAACCCAGGGGACGGTGGCATGGGCCAGGCGTGACAGTGTGGTCGGCGGTAATGATTGCAACAGGTAGATGTCCTCTTCACTCAGTCCGAGTGCTTTGCAGCGTTGCAGATTACCCAGGCGTACCTCGTGAAGGACCTGGGTCAGCATGGCCTGGTTGAGCACATTGAAGGACAGGTTCATGGCAGTTCCCTTGGTGAATCGTCTTCATGGGTAAGTGTTAAGTCGATCAGGCGCCGGGCTAAGCGAATGAGGCGATACAGTTTGATTAGCAGACCGTCGGGCAGTCGCTCCAGCCCTACGTCCACGGCGGGACGATCTGCCAGCGGGAGTTGATAAACCCCCAATAGCAGCTGCCCGAACAGAGCTGAGGGCAATTGCTTGCGATCCTCCCAGTTCACTTCGTCTTGGGCACGCAGCAGGGCCAAGAGCAATAGGTGAACGCCGGCCGCACGAGGCGCTGCAAGATTAAGTTGCTCGATGTTCAGGGCAAAGCCCAGCCCATTTTTTTGGTCGATGATGCTCTCGGTATGTCCGGCATAGGCCGCCATTTCCCGAGCCAGGCCGGCAATGGCTAAGCGAAGTTGTTCGGGGGTATCCAGTGTTGGTGCGATAATCCAGATGTCGTCGATTGGACAGGTTGCGACGGTCTTTGCTGGTTCGGATGCAATGGCGTGATCAATCTGTTCGCGGATCTGCTGGACACGTGACGGAGGGCTCACTGCTGATACGACATTCGTTACGGGCAGCGTGAGCTGTTCCTCTCGCTCTGTTTGGGCCTGCGTCCAGGTTTCAGCTGATTTGGGATGCGGCTCGGAGGGGGGAGGCTGGGCCACGGGCTCATCGACGCTCGGCAGAAGGTTGTTCTGCGGGGGCGTGATGACTACGCCGGGCGTCTGGATAACCCGTTGGGTATCGCCCAGCTCCAGGGCCAACATCCGGTAGGACTGTCCGAGTAAGCGACTCATGCGTTCGAGCAGTTCATCCTGGATTTGCTCAAGGTCGAAGGACTCTGGGTCGGCATCAAATTGCCCTAAGGTGTCGAGCCAAAGCTCGGGAAAAGCGATGGCGTCGGTTGGATAACGATTCCAGGTTCGCTCCGCCTGGCTACGCAGACCGATCAGGCGTTCTATTTTGGGTTTGCCCAACCCGGCGTACAGGGTTTGTGGAATAGCGGGTAGTAGGTGTTCGAGGGTGTCGAGCATCCGGCTGATGTGCGACTGCGAAATCGGATAGCCTCCAGCGGCAAGACGTCGTGCCAGCTCACGTTGCGAGAGTGGTGCTCCATCTGATTCGAGCATGGCCTTGAGTTTGGTCACTGCCAGAGCACGCTCGATGAAGGTGAGTTGGCCGTGCAGATCGCTTTCAGCCAGATGGCCGAGTAGGGCGCTGATTTCATCGGTCCAGGGTCGGAACAGGCAATGGATGCGAAAGAAGCGTTCGTCGCGGGTTTCCTGCCACAGCTCGCCGAGAATCGCCAAGCGTGTATTGCCGCCGTTGCGGATGATGAAGTGGGTTTCACCCGGGCGGCGGGTAATCGGCGGCGGTTGGTCCAGCCCGCGCTCACGGATAGAGGCTTTGATATCGTCAAAAAGCGGGTTACGGATGAACCGCGGGTTGTGTTCGTAGGGCCGTAACTGCTCCAGAGTGACCAGTATAGGCGTATCAGTGAGTGGATCGGACAGCCGCTCCATTTCTGGACCGCGAGGGAAGTGGTCTTGGTGCAGTTTTTCGGTGATTTCCTCCTGAGTGAGCTTCTTCATTGGAGCAACCTCAGTTAACGCCGGGTGCGCAAATGGTCACCGACCTCGAATTTCACGATTTCGGCAGTCCCTGAACCTTCGAAATGTTGGGAGAGTTCTGCGAGGAACCACACCACGGCCGAGCGCCTTCCTTGCAAACGAAAAACCACGGTGCAGTACTCCTCGCAAGCAGAGTCGTGTGGTCGAATGGAAGGCTGAACAACGATAGGAAACTGATCCAACACTAGAAAGCTCCTTACCAAGCCCTGTTGGCTCCAAGGTCAAGCAAACAAAAAAATCGGTGAAATGCTGATTGTGCGATTTGTTTTATCGAGGCTCCGCACACCTCATTACAGATGAGATCGCTTCGCGCCACTCCGGGAATAACTCGATGGCCAGCGCTTGCATGATTTCTAGCGCAGACTTCGAGCGTCGGCGGTTACTCGACGGGCGCGTATCTATTCGGTGGACCGGTAAGCCTAGGGAGGTGGCATTGAGGTATGCCACTCGGTCCGGGATTACGGTTTCTAGCACCGAGATATTGTTAGCTTCGGCGAAAGTCTCGCGCAGACCTCGGATAATCTTCCGGGTGTCCACTCGATTGACGTTCACCTGGTTCAGTAAGACCCGTAAGGGCAGCGGATCGATGCCTAAATGGCGAAACGGTTCGAGCTCACTCAGTAGCTTTAGGGTGCCACGGCGCAGTTCCCGGGCGGCGAGCATTTCCGGTGTGATGGGAGAAAGGGCGAGATCGGAGGCCAGGATGGCCATCTCCAGAAGCAAGCTACGTGCGCCTTGGGTGTCGATCAAAAACAGGTCGTAACGGGGACGGAAATGGTCGAGAAAATTGCGCAGCCGTAATCGCCCGTCAGGGGCGTGCAGGAGCAAAGTGCTCAGTCGGCCTTGGTCGTCGTTGGAGAGGATCAGGTCGAGACCGATGACCTCCGTCGTGGAAATTATCTGCGCAGGATCTGTCTGGTTGAGCGCAATGAGTTCGTACGCACCGGCGATGGCCTCGTGGTTCAAGGCGTAATAGCTGGAGAGGGTCGGTTGGCTATCTAGATCGAGCAGCAGGACGCGTAAGCCCGCATCCGCCAGCAGTCCGCCGAGATTGGCCGCTACTGTGGTTTTGCCTACTCCACCTTTGGTGGACACCACTGATACGACACGCATGTCATCAGGCCTGCTGGCCTAAGCGTTCAACCATCCACCGTTCTATCTCCAGCGAGTCCCAGCCCACTGCACGCAACCCAATGCGTTTAGCCTGAGGGAATTTACCTTCCTTCATCAGGTTGTAGATGTGAGCTCGCTTAAAGCCGGTTTTTCGCTCCACCTCTTCACGGCGCATGATATGGCGCTCGACCTGAGGATTAGGTGCATCAGCCGTAGAGAAAGATTGATTAAGCATGTTGGTCACTCCTAGCGCCGTATGGCATCGGGTGAAAAGTGACCTGGATTCAATAGTAGAAAGCGGGAGTAGTCATTGCAGTGCAATTGGAGTGATTGCAGTGCAAACCTCACTTTTTAGCCTTTGCAAGGTTGCGTCTGCCGGCCGCAAACTTTCCGTCTAGTGTGCGTTTGCTCAGACCCTTTACGCCGCCGTAGTGCGCGGTAATTGAGTCGACGAGAGACGCTTGGCTGTCGAAAACGGAGTGCCGTCTACCGGTGCTGGTAGAACCTAAGATGGTTTCGACCAGCGCGCCGATAATGTTAAGTAAAGTTTCCTTGCTGTCTTCACTAAGTTGAAGTTTGTTTTCGGCGAGCTCGCGAAGCTGTTCGCGCTCCAGTCCTGCAGCTTTCAACTCATCAGTCAAAGTTTGGAGTTTCGCGTCGCTAGCTTTTAGCTGTACCTGTAGGGCATCTCGATCGGCTTGTAAGATCAAGTACGTGTGGTTGTGGATTGTTTCCTGACTGATTAGCGGTGGGCCGAAAAGAAAAGATGGTCGTTGATCAGGGTGGTACATAGACATCCAGCGCTTTAAATCTGAATGTCGGATGGTCAGGAGCCTGAAGTCGACAGGTGTGCCTGGAGTGATCGTAATACCCAAGGCTCCGTACGGAATCTCACGATTTCGAATGGCATCCAGAATCTTCCAGAAGTTCGCGTGAAGGCACGGCCACTGCGGAAACTCATTGCTTAAGCGATCGGGATGGCCCCATGCGAACTCGAGGATCACGGACTCATGAGCAGTTAAATTACTCCAACGTATTGCGGCTTCGATGGGCCTGTAGAACAGCTTTTCAGTTTGAGTCACTCTACTAGCTTCGTTCATAGAGGTGGCCTCTAATAGAAGGGTGGTCCGCTACGGGAGGTCTGAATGCCTTACGCGATGAAATAGGCTTCCGTGCGGTTGCTGCCGGTGTGAATTTGTTCATGCAAGTCGCGGCTTGGCAGTCGTTAGGACAAATACCCAGCGCGTGCATTCGCCGATCCAAGCAGTTAGCGAACTAATGGCTTGAGCTCGGTGCGCGAAGGAAAATCTAGACAAACGCTCATATCGTTGCGTAACCGAAAACACTATTTATTTCCTGGATAATGCAATTTTGCATTGTCGTTATCTGTGGGGAACTAGTGAATGGTCAGTGACGGCTTTAGTTTTTGCTAAGTGCAAAGGATCCCTTTATAAGTGCAATAGCTCCTGGCTTTTTTTACTGTCGCCTTAGATTTATTTTTTTGTGCTTATGCCTATGGTTTTCAGTTATGAGCTAATGGTCAATTGTTATAGTTACCCCGGTTTTGTTGTGTTAGGTTTTTATAAGTTTTATCGAAACAGCAAGGGAGGGCGTGACGTGAATGGATTTATAGAGACCGATAATCTTAGTTATTTCAAAGTCAATCGACAGGCTTACGTTTCCCCCCACGTTTACCAGCAAGAACTCGAATCGGTCTTCGACAAGAGTTGGTTGTATCTGGCCCACCTCAGCGAGGTGCCGGCGGCCGGGGACTTCCTTACCCGTGACGTGGGCGGGCGCAACCTGATCTTCCAGCGTCAGGGCACCGGTGAACTTGCGGTGTTCCTCAATGCCTGTTCGCACCGGGGCGCGCGGGTGTGCTCCGAGCCTCAGGGCAATACCCAGCGCTTTAGCTGTCCCTACCACGGCTGGACCTACGACACGGCTGGGGCGCTGATTGGCCAGCCAGACAAGGCAGCCTACGAGCATCACGGCCAATGCAACCTCGACCTGTCGCTGACCCGCATCAAGCACTCCGTCTACAAGGGTTTTGTGTTCATTCACTTTGCCCGCACGCAGAACAACCTGGAGGACTACCTCGGGCAGGCTGCCGACTACATCGACCTGATCCTCGACCAGTCCGAATCCTCCCTGGAAATAATTCCCGGTGCGTTTGACCATGCCATTCAAGGCAACTGGAAGTTGCTCGCCGAGAACGGTGTTGATGCCTACCACCTGCCGTTCGCCCACAAGCGTTACCTCGAATACCTCAACACCCTGGGCACTGATCCGGCGTCCCACAAGCGTACCGGCGAAGGTTTGTCCCTGGGCAACGGGCACGGCTTGATCATGAGCGGGCCACCCTCCACGGGCCGGCCGATTGCCTATTGGAGCCCGTTGTTTCCCGAGGCACTGAAAACGCCGATTGCCGACAAATTCGAGCACTTGGTACAGCGCTTCGGACTGGCGCGGGCGCAGACCATCGCCCACACCAACAAGAGCCTGTTCATCTTTCCCAACCTGGTGATCAACGACATCCTGGGCCTGAACATCCGCACCTTTTTCCCCGTCTCCGCTACCCAGGTCAATGTCACCGTATGGGGCGCGGGGTTCAGCAACGAGAGCCGAGAGGAGCGGGCAGCGCGGATCAACGGCCTGATCTCCTTTATTGGCCCGGGCGGCTTCGGCACCCCGGATGATGTGGAAATCCTTGAGTCCTGCCAGCGGGCCTATGCCCACAGTGCCCTGGGCTACAGCGATTTTTCCCGGGGCATGGGGCCAGGCACCCAGCGCCACACCGATGAAGAACAAAACCGCAGTTTCTGGCGTGAATGGAGCCGTCGCCTCGGGCAACAGATCCCTCTGCGCCAACTGGCCATCGCTGTTTAGCCAGCCACTATCACCGACTCCTGGCAGATCTTCCACGCGCACCGAGCTTGGGCTACGTGGGGAATATCGGGCACTGCAAGGGCATTATTCATGTGCGGAATTGCCGGATGGACCGATTGGACCCAAGACCTGCGCCCCCAGCGCGAGGTGATCGAAAACATGACGCGCGCCCTGGCGCTGCGGGGCCCGGACGCCGAAGGGATATGGGTAGCGCCCCACGCGCTGCTGGGGCATCGGCGCCTGTCGATCATTGACCTGGCCCATGGCGCCCAACCCATGGCCGACGCCAGCAACGAAGTGGTGCTGACCTACAGTGGAGAAGTCTACAACTACCTTGCCTTGCGCGAAGAACTGCAGGCGCTGGGGCAGGCCTTCACCACCCGTTCGGACACTTAAGTTGTGCTGCGTGCCTACCTGCAATGGGGCGAGCACGCGTTCGCCCGGTTGACCGGGATTTTCGCCTTTGCCCTGTGGGATGAACGGGACCAAAGCCTGTGGCTGGTACGCGACCGTTTTGGTGTCAAGCCGCTGTATTACGTTGCCACCGGCACCGGCGTGCTGTTCGGCTCCGAGCCCAAGGCCATCCTTGCCCATCCCCAGGTACGCCCGGTGCTCGATGCCAGTGGGGTTGCCGAGCTGTTTGCGCTGAGTACCGCGCCCACGCCTGGCCACGGGATCTACCAGGGTTTTTATCAGCTCAAGCCTGGCCATGCCTTGAGGTTCGATGCCAACGGGCGACAGGACCTTGTCTATTGGTCGCTGACGGCCGAGCCTCACAGTGACAGCCCGGCCGACACTGCCCGGCAGGTTGCCAGCTTGTTGCGCCAGGTGGTCGAGGAACAATTGGTGGCGGATGTACCCCTGGGCAGCCTGCTTTCCGGCGGCCTGGATTCCAGCGCCATCAGCGCCTATGCCGCTCAGGCGCTGGGGCGTGAAGGGCGCTCGTTGCCGACCTTTTCGGTGGACTTTACCGGCGGTGGTGAAGGCTTTACCCCAACCCCGTGGCAAAGCAGTTGGGACGAACCTTTCGCGCAGTTGGCATCCGCAGCGCTGGGTACGCCGCATAACACCTTGGCGGTCGCACCCGAACAGGTGCTGGAGCAGGAAGACGCGGTACTGCGTGCCCGGGACCTGCCGGGTTGGGGAGAGCTGGACAGCTCGCTGTACCTGCTGTTCCAACAGGTGCGCGAGCACACCACGGTGGCGCTCTCGGGGGAGTCGGCGGACGAGGTGTTCGGCGGTTATCCGTTTTTTCACGACCAGCAGGCCCTGGGCTTTTCCGGGTTTCCTTGGCTGGCAGGCAAGAGTGGTCTTTGGGAACTGCTGCGGCCCGAGGTCGCCGAGCGAGTTGCACCGCAGGCGTACATGGCCAGGCGTTACCAGGAAGCTTTGGCGGAGGTTCCGCACCTGGCCGCAGACAGCCCGGTTGAGCGGCGACAGCGCGAGGTCACGTACCTGGCGCTGACGCGCTGGTTGCCGGCGATGCTCGACCGCAAGGACCGCATCAGCATGGCGGTGGGCCTGGAGGTGCGGGTGCCGTTTTGCGATCACCGCCTGGTGGACTATGTATGGAATGTGCCCTGGTCGATCAAGAGCGTGGCCGGGGAGGGCAAGAGCCTGTTGCGTAACGCCGTGCGCGGTGAATTGCCCGAAGCGATTGTCGAGCGCAGGAAAAGCGGCTTTCCGGCCAATCCCGACCCGCGCTACCTGGCGTTGTTGCGCAGCCAGCTCAGGCAGTTGCTGATTGACGGCGACTCGCCGGTGTTCGACCTGGTGGATACGCGCCGGGTGGGTGAGTTGCTCGAACTGGAGCAGCCGCTGCCCAGTCCCCGGGCCTCCAGCAGCCCCACGGCCGGCTTGGCCTACCTGCTGAACCTGGACCGCTGGTTACGCCTGTACCAGGTGGAAATCCGCCTGTAGCACCGCCTTCAACCTTCAGGGGACATGCCCATGAGCCTTCCATTGAACATCAGCGCCGCGAGCTTGCAGGCCCGGGTCAGCGACTTCCTGATCAGCGAAGCCGAGCTGCTGGACAACCGCGAGCTGGAAACCTGGATCGGCCTGTTCGATCAACCCGCCCAGTACCGGGTGCTGCCGTTGCAACGCCATCTGGTTGAGGGCGAGCCCCACGACAGCCTGTTCATCATTGCCGATGACTACGGCCGCCTGCATGAGCGGGTCGACAGCCTGCTCAGTGGCCACAGCTGGATGGAGACGCCGCCTTCCCGTACCCGACGCCTGGTGAGCAACGTGCGGATCAAGTCCCGGGACGGTGAGCAGTTGACCATCAAAAGCAACTTCGTGGTGCACCAGTTTCGCAACCAACAAACCTGGTACTTCGTCGGCGAGGCCACCCATGTGCTGCACGACAGCCCTCGTGGCTTGCGGATTCTCAAGCGCGACATTTGCCTGGACCACGAAACCATCAGTGCCCAGCGGCGCATCAGCATCATTTTATGAGGCAGGAGCCCTTCATGAGTCATTCATTGCTTCCCGGTTTCGAGTTCTCGACCCTGACCACCCGCGGTGCGCGGATTCAGGTGGCGGTCAAGGGCAGTGGCCCGCCACTGTTGCTGTTGCACGGTTACCCGCAAAACCACCTGGCCTGGCACCGCGTCGCCCCGCGCCTGGCCGAGGACTACACGGTGGTGCTGGCAGACCTGCGCGGCTACGGCGAATCCCGCGCCCTGGATGCCAGCGCGCCGGGCGCTTATGACAAGAGCGCATTGGCCCTGGACCAGTTGGACGTCATGCAGAAGCTGGGGTTTTCGCGGTTCGCGGTAGTGGGCCATGACCGTGGCGCACGGGTGGCGTATCGCTTGGCGCTGGAACACCCGCAAGCGGTGAGTGCTCTGGTGTCGCTGACAGTGGTGCCGATCCTGGATGTCTGGGCGGGGGTCAACAAGGCCTTTGCCCTGAACGCCTACCACTGGTTTTTCCTGGCCCAGCCGTTTGATTTGCCGGAGCGGCTGATCGGTGCCAACCCTGGCTATTTCCTCGACTGGACGTTACAGCGCATGGCCCAGGGTCGCGATATTTATCATCCGCTGGCGCTGGAAAGTTACCATCAGGCTTTTGCCCGTCCCGAGGTGTTGCACGCGATGTGCGAAGACTACCGGGCGGCAGCCGGCGCCGATGCCGCCGCCGACCAGGCCGACCGCGACGCCGGTCACCAGGTGTGCTGCCCGGTGCTGGTGCTGTGGCAGGACCGTCCCTACGCCGCGGCCAGCCACCCGTTGGCGGTGTGGCAATCCTGGGCCGTGGAGGTGCGGGGCGCGGCGATTGCGGCCAGCCATATGCTGGCCGAAGAAGCACCCGAGGCGGTGCTGGAGCAGCTCTTGCCCTTCCTGCATCAGGTTGCGCAGCCATGAGTGCGGCGCCCCTGACGCCGGCCGAGCAAGGTGCGCTGTGGCGTCAGCGTCTGTTTGAGGCCCACAGCGCGATGACGGCCTACTTGATCCAGGAACATCGGGCGCAGGACCTCGCCGACTGGGTTGACGTCACCGGGCGGATCTTCCACGACTTGCCGCCCGCCGTGGGCGCTGGCAGTACCGAGTGGCAGGCGGTGTTTTTCCGCACCCAGGCGTTGATCGAACAATTCATCGTGCAGCGCAAGCAGGTTTACGACCTGGATGCCTGGGCGGCCGCCACCGGCCAGGTGTATCGCGCTCTGGAGCCTGCCGGCCAAGGTGAACCCTCTGCGGCGGCCGAGCGCCTGGGGCGCCAGGCTTCGATCTACGGCACGCGTTTCGAGATTCGCCAGGTCGCCCCCGACGCCAGCCTATTCGAGGTGCACCACTGCGGCATCTGGGACTACCGCGAGCGTGCCCGGGCCAATGGCGTGCCGATCACCTTGAAGTCGGCCTGCACCTATTGCACCAAGCTGCTGTCTTCGCTGGTCCATGCCAAGGGGTGTGACGCCCGCTGGACGTTGCTGGCCGACGAACAGGGCCATGGCTGCGAATGGACCATTACCAGGGAAATCCTCATCCACGCAGGAGCCATCGAGCATGAGCACGATCATTGAGCAAGCCCGTACCCTGGCCGGTTATGAAACCTCCAGCCAACTCTTGCAGTTGCGTGACCAGGACTGGGTCCTGGGGCGTGCACAGATCCAGCCCAGGCGTTTGCTCGACCTGGGTTGCGGCATCGGTTCGCTGTTGCAGGGGGCCGTGGAGCGCTGGCCGAGCCTGGAGCAGGTGTGGGGCATCGAGCGTTCGCAGTTGCGCCTGGACCTGGCGCGCGAGCAGTTGCGCCATGCCCCGGCCGAGGTGGTGTTGCAGCAGGGCGACCTGCTGGACCTGCCCACGCTGGAGCAGCGTTTTGACCTGATCAGCATGACGGCTGTCCTGCATTGGTTGTATCCCTATGAGGACCAGTTGTTCCAGTGGGTGGCACGGCATCTGGATGAACAGGGCGTGTTTCTCTTCACGTCTCATCACCCCGGTTCGCCGCAAGGGTTGGGCGGTGAGGATGAGTTGGTAGGCGAGGCACTGCTGGCGATGAAACTGGTCACGCCGGGGCACGTGCAGACGCATTTCGCCGAAGCGGCGGTACTGCCGATGGGCACGCGTACCCGATCACGGGTGGCGCTGGAAGCGCTGGTGCAGCGCCACTTTCAGGTGCGTTCGATTGCCAGTCGCTCGGCGGCGCTGCGGATCCACAGCATCGAGGAATACCAGCGCTTTCACGCCGCCACCTTTGGTACCTACTTCAGCCCGTTGGTGCCACCGGAGCGAATCGAGGAGTTCTTTGCCCGCCTGGGCGCCATCGCCAAACAACGCATGGCGCGCCAGGGGCATGTGACAGACATCCCCGTCAGCGTCTGGCGCTGTGTTCGACGTGCGGAAAAAAGCGGGGCATAACCTTATGAATAAACAGTCTGGATCGCTGCTGAAAAGAACCTGGGGCAGTTGCACACACAGGTACGTGATTTCCTTAGGGTAAGTTGATGATGTCAAATGAACGTCCGTCCTGTTTGCACCGTACTCCCGTGATCTGGGCCATGGGCTTTACCTGCCTGATGGCGGACGAGCCGCTCTGGGCCCAACCTGCCGCACCGGCGGGCAAGGTTCAGGTGTTGTCCTTTGATATTCCGGCGGGGGATTTGTCTCAGGTGCTGCTGAGCATCGTCCGCCAGAGCCGCACGCCGATCTCGTTTGATCAGGCGCGGGTGCAGGGGGTGTCGGGGCCTGCCATCAAAGGCTCGTTGAGCGTGGACCAGGCCTTGGAGCAAGCCTTGCGCGGCAGCGGCCTGGATTTCAGCCGCAGCGCCTCCGGCGTCTTGACCTTGCACACGGCGGCCTCCCAGGCGCCACAGCCCACCACCTCAACCTCCGCAACCTCGGCGGGAACCCTGGCCACCGTGGTGGTGACCGGGACTCGCCAGGCAGACGTCAAGGCCACTGACAGCCTGAGCCCGATTGACGTGGTCTCCAACGAGCAATTGCGCCAGACCGGCACCCAGAATGTGCGCGAAGCCTTGATCAAGTTACTGCCCTCGTTGTCGCGCCAGGCCCAGGCCTACAACGCCTCGGCGCTGACCAACGCCCAGTCCCTGCGGGGCCTGAGCCCCAACCATGTACTGGTGCTGGTCAATGGCAAGCGTCGCCACGAGACGGCCAATATCAACGTCAGCGGCGGCTTGCAGAGTGGTTCCACCGGGGTCGACCTGGACACCATCCCCATGGCCGCCATCGACCACATCGAAGTACTGCGAGACGGCGCCTCGGCCCAATACGGCTCCGATGCCATTGCCGGAGTGATCAACATCATTCTGCGCTCGGCCGACCAGGGCGGGCTGGTCTCCTACAACGCTGGCCAGTACGGTGCGGGTGACGGCTTTTCCCAGGGCGGAGCGGTGAACAACGGCTACCGGGTGGGTGAGACCGGCTACTTGAATCTCAGCGCCGAGTTCCGTGAGCAAAAGAGTACGATCCGCGCCGGCATCGACGAGCGTACCGGGCATTACGGCAACCCCTCCATTGGCGACCCGGCCGTGCATCGACAGGCCCTGGCGTTCAACACGGGGGCGGCGCTGACCGACCAGCTGGATTTCTACAGCTTCGCGACCTACACCCATCGCACGGTGTCTTCGGCGCAGATCTACCAGTTGCCCACACTGGTGCCGACCATTTACCCCAACGGCTTTACGCCACGCATCACCAGTGATGAGGACGACTATTCCCTCACCGCCGGCCTGCGCGGCGTGGAACTGTTCGGTGACTGGGATTGGGACCTGAGCTCCACCTACGGCGCCGACAAGCCCGATATCGGAATGGATCACTCGGTCAACCTCGCGCTGTACAACGAAACCGGCACCACCCCGCGCAAGTTTGACCTGGCCGAATACAAGGTCACCCAATGGACCAACAACCTGGACTTGCGCCGTGCCTTCGACGTAGCGCTGCTGCCCAAACTGCTGAACTTTTCCTGGGGACTGGAGCAGCGCCGTGACCTGTATAAGGTTGGCGCCGGCGATTACTACTCCTACTACAACGGCGGCTCCAAAGCCTTGCCTGGCCAGGCACCCGCCACCGCCGGGCAGTGGACGCGGGACGTGCTGGGCGGCTACCTGGACCTCTCCACCCACCTGACTGAGCAATGGCAAGTGGCGACGGCGGCCCGTTACGAGCATTACAGCGACTTTGGCAGTACCACCAACGGCAAGCTCTCGACCCGGTACGATTTCAATCCCCAGGTGGGCCTGCGGGCCAGTGTCAGTTCCGGGTTTCGTGCGCCGTCCCTGGCCCAGGAGAACTACACCAGCCTTGGGGTCTCGCCGACGATTGCCACCGGGTTGCTCGCCGCCAACTCGGCGGCGGCCAAGATGCTGGAAGCTGAGGACCTCAAGCCCGAGAAGTCGATCAACTACAACCTGGGGTTGGTGCTCAACCCGCTGAGCGACTTGAATATTGCCATCGACGCGTACCAGATCACCCTGCGTGACCGTATCGTCGACGGCGGCACCTACTCGGGCCAGCAAGCCATCGACGCGCTACGTGCCGGCGGTATTTCGGTGCCGTCGGGCCTGGCCTCGGTCAGCACCCACTACATGACCAATGGCGCCGACACCCGCACCCACGGTCTCGACATCACGGCCACCTACCTGACCCGGCTCGACGGCTGGGGCCAGATCGACTGGCGCCTGGGCGCCAACTTCAACCGCACCAAGCTGCTGAAAAACCACATCGGCAGCGACGGCCGGCCGCTGCTCAACGATCAGCAACAGGCCTGGATCACCAGTTCCACACCCCGTAGCCAAGTGTCCCTGGAAGCCAATTGGAGTCGCGATAAATGGGGCCTGACCGTACGCGAGACGCGCTACAGTAAAACCATCTCTGAACTGGACTATTACACCGGGCCCGACGCGTACTCCACCACCGAGTTCAACCATTTCGAGAACTCCCCCGAGTACCTCACCGACATCGAGTTGCGCTACGCCGCGACTCGCCAACTGTCGCTGGCCGTGGGGGCGAACAACGTGTTCGACGTCAAACCCGACAAACTGCCCGCTGAAAGTGCTTACCTGGGATTCAACCACTACGACACCTATGCCTCGCAGATCAGCTTCAACGGGGCTTTCTATTACGTGAACGCGGTCTACAGCTTCTAGGGGAGGTGAACACGATGTCCATTGAATTGCGCGGCGGCGTGCGCGCCTGTGCCGTCGCCGGTGACACGGTGTTTGAGCGCCAGGCCGGGCGTTTCCTGCCCGACCTGCGCAACCGCCCGGTATGCCCATTCGATATTCAGCAGAAAGCCCGGCTGGAGGAAGCCGATGGCCTGGACAGTGCCTTGGTGGCCGTGGCCAGCGCGTGGCCGGACCCTTGGCTGGTGGCCGGTTACGCCTTGTCGTCCACCGACACCCTGCGGGTGACCGTGGCCCACCGTCCGGGTGTCACTCAACCCACCGTGGCAGCACGCTCCCTGGCGACCCTGGACCGTTTGTCCCAGGGACGTGCGGCGGTGCATGTAGTGATCGGTTCCAGCGACGCCGATGTGCGCCGCGACGGTGATTTTGCCGACAAGGAGCAACGCTATCGGCGAGCCTTCGAATACCTGGAGATCTTCACCCGCACCCTGGCCAGTTCCGAGCCCTTCGATTATGCGGGCGAGTTCTATCGGCTCGAGAACGCCGGCAGCGGCTTTTCGGCGGTGCAGCAGTCGCGTCCGCCGTTGTCCATCGGTGGCTCGTCGGACAGTGCCCAGCAACTGGCGGTGCGCTTTGCCGACATCTACGCAGGCAGCTTCAGCAGCCCTGAGACCACTTATCAACTGAAAGTGAAACTGCAGGCGTTGGCCGATGGGCGCCCCTTGAAGTTCTGGAAGCATTTCCAGGTGATTCTCGGCGAGACCGAACAGGCGGCGCGGGACACCGCGCGAAAGTGGCGGGAGGCAGCCCTGGGCTTGTTATTGGCGCGCCCCGCTGCGGAACTGAGCGCCTCACCTCAGTTGGCGCGGGACAACGAACGCGAGCTACTCGGGCAGTTGAGCCCGGCAAGGCGTCAGCAATGGGCGGTCGAAGTGGTCGAGCGCGCGTTCGCCGGCCTGCGGGTCGGGACGATCGACAAGGTCGCCTTGGACATCCTGGCGTTTCACCAGGCTGGCATCGATATTGTCCAATTGGAGGCCACGACCGAGAGTGCGCTCGATATTCAGTTGCGGCGCGAGTTGATCGAGCGCCTGAGGGCGGCCTCATGAGTGATACGTCCATCAGCCGGGCCGAACCGCTGGTCGAGCCACGCGCTTCTGAGTTCACACCGGTGACGCTGGGGGTGCTGCTGGCCTGTGTCATCGGCGTCATCGTTGGCCCCACCGGGTTGGTGATCAGCAGCTTCTCGTTGTTTATCGACCCCATCAGCGCCGAATTGCACTGGGACCGCAGCCAAGTGGTATTGCTGGTGACCTGGCTGGGCTTGGCGGTGGCGCTGAGTAGCCCGTTCAAAGGCTGGGCTGTGGACCGTTGGGGCGCGCGGGCGCTGGTATTGCCGCTTACGGCACTGCTGGCGGTGTGCATGGCTTGCACTGCCTGGGTACGGGCCGATTGGCAGTTGTATCTGTTGTTTTTGCTGATGGGTTTGCTGGCGCCGGGCAACATTCCCTATGCGCGAATTCTCGGCGGTTGGTTCAATCATCGACGGGGCGCCGCCTATGGGTTGCTGGGCCTGGGTTTCGGTGTCGGTGGTCCGCTGGCGTTGTATGCCGGCAACCTGTGTATCGAGGCGTTTGTGTGGCGTACCACTTATTTGATCTACGGCCTGTTTGAGGGGCTGGTGGCCTTGCCCCTGTTGTGGTGGCTGTTTCGCGAGCAGCTTGTGGTGGTGTCTGCATCCAGCCGTCGACGCCCGACCGAGGGCAGCACACCGCGCCAGGCCTGGGCGGGGATAACGTTCTGGTTGATCCTGGCAAATTTGCTGCTTGGGGTGTTTGCGGTCACGGGGGTGATCATCCATGGCGTGCCCTTGCTGGTGGAAAAGGGTCTGGCACGCTCAGATGCCGTAGACGTGCTGTCGGCGTTGTGGCTGGGCATGATCGTGTCGCAACCGCTGCTGGGGCTTGCACTAGACCGCTACAACAGCCCCCGGGTGGCGCTGCCTTTTGCATTGCTGGCGGTGTTGGGCATGCTGGTGTTGATTCAGGCCGGTCAGCAGGGCTGGCTGTGGGCCTCGGTGTTCCTGATCGGCCTTGGTGCTGGCGGTGAAACCGGCACTACTCAGTATTTTCTGACGCGGTATTTTGGCTTGCGCCACTTCAGCGTGATCTATGGTTCGGTGCAGCCGTTTACATTTGCCATCGCGATCAGCCTGGGCACCTATGTGTTGGGCGTGATGTATGACCGCTCGGGCGGCTACGGCTTATCGAGTCAGGTGCTGCTGGCGGCCTTCTCGGTGGCTACCGTGTTGCTGTTGGGCCCGGGCCGTTATTGTTACACCGCCACCGGTTTGTCAGACGAGGGAGCAACACCGTCATGAGTAAGGCATTGGAAGCCGCAAGCGAGCGCGACCGCCTGGCGCCCGGTGTATGGTTACTGGCAGGCCTGGCGTTTGTGGTCGGCACCGTTGAATTGGTAGTGGCGGGGATTCTCGATCAGCTCGCCCAGACATTCGGCGTCACCCAGGGGCAAGCCGGCTTGTTGATGAGCCTCTATGCGCTGGTCTATGCGTTGGCCGGTCCGGTATTGATCTACCTCAGCGCCAGGGTGTTCAGACGACGTCTGTTGCTGGTGGTGCTGCTGGTGTTTGTGCTAGCCAACCTGGCCGGGGCAGCGGCGGAGACGTTCATGCTGTTGCTGCTCAGCCGGCTCCTGGTGGCGGCCAGTGCCTCGGTCACCGTGGTGGTCGCCATCACCGTCGCTGTGGCGCTGGTGCCGGCCAATCGCAGCGGGCAGGCCATCGGCCTGGTGTTCGCAGGCATCGTGGCGTCGTTGGTGCTGGGAGTGCCCCTGGGCACGCTGATTGGCGAGTACTGGGGTTGGCGCAGCCTGTTCCTGCTGCTGGCGGGCGTTGCGTTGCTCAGTGTGCCGCTGGTGTCACAGTGGTTGCCGGATATTCCCGGCGCACCCGGCATAACTCCGTCCCGGCAATGGGCGGCGCTGGTGCGGGCCAAGGTGTTTCTCGCCCATGGGGCGGCGCTGTTGCAAATGACCGGGCAATTCACGCTTTACACCTACATCGTTCCATTTCTGGTGCGCAGCATGGGCCTGTCGAAAACCGTGATCAGCCTGGTGCTGCTGGTCTACGGTATCGGTGGCATCGTGGGCGCGGTGCTGGGCGGACGCGCGGCGGACCGTTGGCCCGGGCCACGCACGTTCGTGGTGTTTCTGCTGTTGCATGCCTTGGCGATGAGCCTGTTGCCCCTGGCGACGTTTTCCCTGCTGGCGCTGCTGCTGGCGGTGGCGACCTGGTGCATTTTCAACATGGCGCCGGGCCCCGCGATCCAGAAGTACCTGGTGCAACTCAACCCCGAAACCGCAGCGGTGCAGATCAGCCTCAACACCAGTGCAATCCAGTTGGGCGTGGCCCTGGGGGCGTTCCTCGGTGCCGGTGTGGTGGATCATTTTTTTGTTCAACTGCTGCCGTGGCTGGGAGCGGCCCTGGTACTCGGCGGTGCCGGGTGCGGCTGGTGGTCGGCACGGCTGCCCAACACGCAGGACAACGACTGACCGTCGAGAACCTTCAAACCGGCAAGCTCACTACCGTCTTTTCCGTTGGCGTGGGGTGTCTCAAGTGACTGAATGCATATGGATAGCCCGTCATCTTTCAAGAACACGTTGATTGCCCAATTGTTCCAGCAGAACTACGGCTGGTTGTGCCGGCGCCTGTGGCGCCATACTGGTTGCAGTCATAGCGCCGAGGACCTGGCGGCGGAGGCCTTTCTGCAGGTCTGGTTGCTGCCGGATCCAGCGGCGATTCGTTCGCCCAGGGCGCTGCTGGCGACCATTGCCCAGCGTCTGATGTACGAGACCTGGCGGCGTAAGGATCTGGAGCGCGCCTACCTGCAGGTGCTGGCCAAGGCGCCAGATCAGGTCCACCCTTCGCCCCATGAACAGTGGATGCTCATCGAAAGCCTGCAAGCCATCGATCGCCTGCTCGACGGCCTCTCGGGGCAAGCCAAGACCGTGTTCGTGCTTAGTCAACTGGAGGGCCTGACCTACCTGCAGATCAGTGAACGTGTGGGGTTGTCTCAGGCACGCATTCATCAGTTGATGAAAGAGGCGTTGCGCTGCTGCTACCGGGGGTTGGCCGAATGAGCACGGACGAGCGCGACGACCCTGTGCTGGAAGAGGCGATTGAATGGATGGCGCAGATTCAGTCCGGCGCGTTTGACAGCCAGCAGCAACGCGCCCTGGAGCGGTGGCGCGGGCAATCGCCACGCCATGCCCAAGTATTCGATCAGTTGCTCAAAGGGCTGGCGGCCGTTCAAGCCTCTCCCTGGCGCGGGCGTACCAGCACGCCCTTATTGCGTGCCCTGGAGCAACCTTCCAGTCGACGGCGATTTATCGGCAGCAGCCTCGGCGTGCTAGGGGTTGCCCTGGGCGTTGGGTTGTTCGGACGCTGGTTGCAATCAGGCATGGGCCTGCCTAGCGAGTGGGCGACCGGTACCGGCGAGCGGCGGTACTGGCAGCTTGACGACGGCAGCCGCCTGGAACTCAACGCCCGCAGCCGCGTATCGCCGCGTTTTTTCGACCAGCAGCGGGCGTTGGTCTTGCGCAAGGGCACGCTGCTGTTAGACATCGCCGAGAATACTGTTTCGTCCTTCGAGATCGCGACGGCGGTCGGAGTCGTGCACAGCCAGGCGGGGCGGCTTCAGGTGGGAGAAGAGGGGGCGGGTATCCGTTTGTTGACCTTGCAAGGCGAGGCGCTCTTGCGTTTACCCAATGGCGAGAGCGTGGCGGTGCCCGGCGCCCATTCCCTGCTGTTCGATGCCCATGGCGTGCTGTCACGGGCATCGCTGCAACCGGGCGAAGGCTCCTGGGCCAGCGGGTGGCTTGAAGTGAACGACAAGCCTTTGAGTTGGGTCACTGATGCGTTCAGGCCTTATCTGCCGGGCGTGGTGCTGCTGGACGACAGCGCTGCGCAGATCCGCGTCAACGGCCTTTTCCCGCTCGACGATATGCCGATCTCCCTTGAGATGCTGGAGCGCAGCCTGCCGGTGGCGGTCATCCGGTATAGCGATTATTGGGTCAGCATTGCCGCTATCAATACCTCGTTGTCCTGAACCCGGTTTTTCAGGTTTGTATGTTGATCAGGGGAAACTTGGTAAGTCTACGGAAGAGCTGTCTAATCTGCCGCACCATGCGTTGCTAGATGCGCGAATGCTTGCAGAGCTTTGCAAGATCTTAGTCTCCCGGCTTGTTTTGTCACCATAGAGGCGCATCACGACGCAGGCCGATCAGGTTTGGACGGTGTGCTGCTGGTGATTCGAGTTTCACCAACGGTGGGGTAGGCAAAACTGGATTATTCCGAATTATGGATCAGCTATAATTATTGCTCAGCCATAATTTTTCACTTCAAAAATTCCCTGTAATCGTAGCAACACGTGGTCATCTAAATAGGCGGAAATTCCTGCTGTTGCTGCGACGTCGAAAGCAGATAATGTTTGATCGTGAATGATCCTCGAATCCCCATCACCACGTCTGTGAACTGCGTTGAGAGAAAGGCTGCGTCAGCACTTACCGAATCGATGGAGGCTCATCCTTCCGTATCCAGAACTCTCGAGCTTTTGGCGGCTGACATGAACGCGTATCCGGCGCGAATACTGCCGGTGGAGATGCGTCTGGTCGCTCGCATCACCTGTCGTTTACTCCTGCCGGTTTTGAACTTCTTGGGCATGCACGCAAGGTGCTTCAATCACATTCGGTGCTGATACTAGCGATGCACAAGGAAAAGGCGGGACTTGTTGAGATCCATCTTGAAGCCACGCTGAATACTGAAAATTTTTATCAGCGCTGTGGCTTCACCGGAAGCGCCCAAGCTGTTTACAACTCCTCCTCCGGGCTGCAATTGGCATGCGTGCCTATGCGCAAGCAGTTGGTAGATCTGACCGACTCAATCTTGAGTGTCGTGCGCTTCGCTAACTGCATCTGCGAAAAATCGACCCTTGGCGATTGGCAGCCCAGTCGCCTTCGGTCGACAGATGACGCATTTATGTAGCTAGCCACCCATGCCCGCTCCGCAGGCGTTAGGAAGGTGACTTCGCTGGACGCTTACTGAAATCCAGCACCATCCAGTGTTCTTAAGTCCTGAATTGATTCCAGAATGAGAGTCTTGAATTCGGACGCTCACTGAATCAGTTTGTTGCTGGACCAGCTTGGATAGCGAGATGAGCATCTGGCCCTGACTCTGATCAGGGGCTCGCTATGGCACTCTCGGATACCACCGTTCGGCAAGCCAGAATCACCGGCAACGATTACTCCCTCGGCGACACGGATGGGCTTGCGCTCAACGAGATGGCCCGTGGGGTAGAGATCTGGTGTTTCAGTTGCTACTGAGCACCGTGAACGGCAGCGGCGCTCTGTGCGTAATGCCGCGGAGCACACTCTCGCAGATCTTGAGAATCTTGGAAAAAGACATCCTGTCAACGCTCGGTCGGCGGTCCATCTACGACATCAATTGAATCGCCGCTCACTTGAGTGACTCTGGCGCGGACTACTTCTGGGCGTGTGGAATTCACACGCCACATGAAGTGCTGGAGAGGGGCGATAAGAGGCTTGTATTGCGCCGAGTGACACCACCTAGTGACTTTGATGGAAGCTTACAAAGTTTTTGGTTCGCAAATTGCGTTGTCGAAAAACGCAACAACCGGACAATTCATTTATCGCTGCCTTGACTGTCAAATGCTTATTTCTTGCTCAAATGCTCCCACAAGAAGCTATAGATTAAAGCGTTCACGTGCGCCGACTGAGCATTGCTGGCTGCGCCACCGTGGCCACCTTCAGTGTTCTCGTAGTAAATGGCGTCCTTGCTGGTGTCGATCATCTTGGCTGCCATCTTGCGAGCATGACCCGGATGTACGCGGTCATCGCGGGTCGACGTCAGGAAGAACACCGGCGGGTAGGTCTTGGCTGAATCGAATAGGTGGTATGGGGAAAACTTCTGAATATAGGCCCACTCTTCCGGCTTATCTGGATTGCCATACTCAGCCATCCAAGAAGCACCTGCCAGCAGTTGGTTGAAACGCTTCATATCGAGCAGCGGTACCTGTACCACCACAGCACCGAATAGTTCGGGGTACTGAGTCAGCATGTTACCCGTTAGCAAACCGCCATTACTTTCACCCTGCACACCCAAGTATTTCGGTGATGTAATCTTGCGATTAATTAGGTCCTGTGCCACAGCAGCGAAATCTTCATAGGCACGAGTACGATTTTCTCTCAGGGCCGCTTGATGCCAGCGTGGGCCATACTCCCCCCCACCGCGGATGTTAGCGACCACATAAACCCCACCTTTTGACAACCAAGCGCTCCCGAGGCTCCCAGAATAATAAGGGGTTAACGAGATCTCAAAGCCACCGTAGCCGTACAGTAGAGTAGGAGCGGAGCCATCCAGCTGCAGATTTTTCGGACGCACCAGAAAGTACGGCACACGGGTGCCGTCTTTAGACACGGTAAAATGCTGCTCAACGATCTCATTGCTGGAATCAAAAAACGTCGGCAGGGTTTTCAGCGTCTCTGGCGACTTTCCGATCTCGGCTAGAAACAATGTGGTAGGTGTCACGTAGTCGGCAGAAGTCAGCCAGACCGAGTCACTGTCGTCGCTGTCCACGGCGCTGACGTCTATGGTGCCGTAACTCGGTGCACCAACGAATACGCTGCGTTGCCATCCTTTTTCTCCAGGCGTCAGCACACTAAGGCGGTTCTTGATGTCATTGAGTTCGTTCAGGATAAGGTGATTCTTGGTCCAGATTGCCCCGACCAGTGAGCTAGTATTCGTGGGTGCGAACAGCAAATCAAAGTTGCGCTTGCCTACCATGAAATCGTCGAACTTAATCGATAATAGCGAACCAGACGCGTATTCCTCGCCCGTCGTCCAGTCATCGCGCAGTTCCAATAGCAGCCAATCCTTATGCACCCACTTGCTAGCCGAGTTCGGAACATCGATTTTCGTCAGCGTACCGTCCTTAGCGCGCAAGTACTGCTCATCTTGAAAGAGCGCTATGGTGCGGAAGACAAAATCGCGCTCGTAGCCCGGGGTATTATCGTGCATGGCCGAGATTGACAGGTCGTCCGGCAAGCCTTCGTAGACGACGCTGGCTGCGCTGAGTGGGACGCCGCGCGCCCACTGTTTGACCACGCGGGGATAGCCGGAGCTGGTCATGGTGCCGTCACCAAAATCGGTGAAGACATAGACGGTATCCAGATCGATCCAACCTAGACCTCCCTTGGCCTCAGGCAACACGAAGCCGTTCTCTATCCAGCTCTTAGTGGTTAAGTCGAATTCACGAGTGACGGTGGCGTCGGCGCCACCGCGTGACAGTGCGATCAGGCAGCGTTGGTAGTTTGGGCGCAAACAGTCGGCGCCTTGCCATAACCAGTTCTCGCCCTCAGCCTTGTTCAGTGCATCGATGTCGAGCACCGCCTCCCACTTAGGCTCGGGATTACGGTACTCATTCAGGGTTGCCCGACGCCATAGCCCCCTTGGATGGCTCGCGTCCGTCCAAAAGTTGTAATAGTACGGTCCGATTTTGTCTACGCCAGGAATATTGGTATCAGAATCCAATACCGCCAGAACGTCAGCTTCCATCCGTTTGAAGGCGTCGGACTGTGCGAGCCGAGCTTCGGTCTTAGCGTTTTGTTTATGTACCCATTCAAGTGACTTGGTTCCCTCGACTTCCTCAAGCCAAATGTAGGGGTCGCCAGCGAACGCAGGATTCACGGGCAACCTCCAATGTGGTCGATAAGGCTGGATTGAACGAGCTTTGGCATCATGACCTTCAAGGGTTAAAGCAGGGGGCTACGGATGCTATCATTTTCCCATCATGTCAACACTCCGTCGCGCACTGGACTGGCCCCTGCCAAATCGGTCCAAACCTTACGTCTGATGACGCGCTCATGCCATGTATAGAGGATTGCCGGGTGGTATCAATTCAAAAAAATGCTTCGGGTCCTCAATCAGGTATCCCTTCAAGGTGGATCTCTTCCTAGGGAAACTCTGAAGAAGACTTCCAAGTCTGGTGAAATACTCGCCTGACGCGAACCCGACGGTTGAGTCCCGATGAAACAGATGTCCTTCGCTGATGACCGAATACGCTGGTCAACGTAAGTAGACCCGCCGAGAGCGCTTCCTGATCGAGATGGATCCGGTCGTGCCCTGGAAGAGTTTGATTGCCTTGATCGAACCGTTTTATCCAAGGGGCGGCGGCGGTCGTCTGGCGTATCCGTTGATGGCCATGTTGCGCGTTTATCTGATGCAGAACTGGTTCGGCTACAGCGATCCGGCGATGGAATAATCACTATATGAAACGACGATTCTGCACCAGTTCGCGGGCTTGAATCTGGATTGGATTCCCGATGAAACCACGATCCTCAACTTCCGCCGCTTGTTGGAAAACATGAGCTGGCAGATGGGATCTTGCAAGTCATGAATGGCTATCTGGGCAAGGGTGGCCTGCTGTTTCGTCACGGCACGGTGGTCGATGCGACGAACAGGCGTGGACAAACGTCCCGATCATCAGGATCGCAAGATGATCTGGTCGATTGCCGCCCGACCAAGCAGCTATACAAAGCACGCAAAAAAAGTCTGATCGGGCGCATGCGACGCAAGATCGAATACGCGAAAGCGCAGGTGCGGGCCAAGGTTGAGCATCCGTTTCGCGTGATCACGCGTCAGTTTGGTTATACGAAAGTGCGCTTTCGTGGTTTGTCTAAAAATATTGCGGAGCAGACAACATTATTTGCTTTATCGAACGTGTGCATGGGTATGGGCGAGGTGCGTCTGTAATGTGGGCCAATTGTCCTAAAATAGTGCAATTAGAGGAAAGAACCGTGGATTAAGCACAAGAAAGGCCTGGTTTTCGCCGACTTATGATTTTTTGAGCCTCAAGTAGTGAGGGCATCAAAAAACGGTGGGTACTTCAGACCTTCCCAGAGGAACTCGAGCACCGCTTCGATGAACTCCGAAGGGTACTCAACGTTGCTCAAGTGAACTGCAGGCAGCACGACCAGCTTTGCTCCGGGTATCGAGGCGGCGATGGCCTCGCTGTGGCTGAGGGCCGTAACTGTGTCGTAACGCCCGGCGACCACCGGAGTGGGCCGCGAAATCAGGGCTACGCTGCGGCGAAGGTCGCTATCGCGCACTGCTGCGAACAAGCCGGCCAAGCCTTGCCGGTCGATGACCAGCAGCATGGCGCGAAACCTCTGGATGATCGAGCCATCGGCCTCGACCATGGCGGCCGGAGACCAGTTGGCCAGGAACTCTTCAGCGTTGTTTGTCATGTCTGGAGCCTGAAGCGTCGCGGTGATCCGCTGATCGATATAGCTTGCCGGCCCGAGATGGGACGAGGTGTTAGCGAGGATCAGCCGGTCGATACGTTCAGGCTCCCGCACGCCCAGCCACTGACCGACAAAACCGCCCAGCGACAAGCCGAGAAAATGCACGTGTTCGATGCCGAGCCCGTCGAGCAACTCGATCACATCACGACCCAGTCGATCCAGGGAGTAAGCGCCCGCCGGCGTGCTGGAGCCGCCATGGCCGCGAAAGTCGTAGCGCAACACCCGAAAATGCGTCGACAGTGCCTCGATCTGCCCATCCCACATGTGCAGCGTGGTGGCGATGGAATTCGACAACAACAGCACCGGTTTTCCGGCGTCGCCGTCCAACCGATAGGCGATGCGTGTGCCGTCGCCCAGGGTCATGACATTCAGTTCGCTCATGTCGAGACACTCCACGTGGTCCGATGAATGGAGCTAATCGTAGGTGCGCTGGGTGTTGGGTGATATTTACAAAGACAGGACACTCTTTATAGGAAGCTCCGACATGGCCGAATTCACCTTGCATGACCTGCAGTGCTTCGATGCCGTCATCCGCGCAGGTGGTTTACAGGCAGCAGCGAGCCTGCTGCATCGGTCTCACCCGTCGGTGTCTGCCGCCGTTGCAAAGCTGGAGCGTCAACTCAACCTGGTCCTGCTGGACCGCAGTGGTTACCGCGTACAGCTACCAAGGCCGGCCTGTCGTTCCACCGCCGGGCTCAATCGCTGCTTCGCGAGCTGCAAGGCCTGCGCACCCATGCGGAGCAACTCTCAATGGGCGAGGAAACCGAGATCCATGTGGTGATCGGCGACCTGTGTCCCCGGCCACAAGTACTGGGTTTACTCGGACGGTTCTTCGCCCAACACCCAGCCATTCGCCTGTATCAGCATTTCGAAGCGGTGGGTGGGCCTTGGGAACGCCTGTTCGATGGTGACGCTGACCTGATCCTGCATTGGATCGACAAAAGCGATCCCCGGATCGAATGGCTCGATGTGTGCCAGGTGCCGTTCATTCCGGTGGTCGCGCCGGGCTTTCTACCCGAGGCGCTCAACCACCCGATTCCCCCGGACCAGATGCATGGGCTCACCCAGTGCATCATTCGCGATACGGCCCGTCATTTTGCGCAGCGCGACTTCTTCATGATCGAGGGCGCGCCGCAATACCGGGTGGCCGATCAGGGCATGAAAAAGGAAATCATCCTGCAGGGCCTTGGGTGGGGGCACATGCCGCTGTTCCTGGTTGAGCAGGAGCTGCGCGATGGGCACTTGCAGTCGATTGCCAGCCGACATTTGCCCGGGTTGCAGCAGGATTTGGTCGTGGCTCGCTGCCGTGACCAGCCGCAGGGGCCGGTCGCCAATCGCCTATGGGCGTACATTGAGAAAGAGGCGCCAGCCTTGCGCAGTGCCCTGAATCGTCCAATTTTCGCGTTATAGACTAATCAAAAAATGGTGGGTACTTCAGACCTTCCCTAGGGCCTTGTACTTGGCATGCCCAGATGTTTAGTCCGTTGCCTCGCGTCCTGTGGAGCTTCAGTTTTTCAAACTGCTTCTGGACCCAGCGCCACTCTTCAATCTCTTGATCTACACCTTTGGCGAAGCCTGGAAACTCCCGAATGTAGCGCTGGAAGAGATCTGGCGTTACCAGAAACATAGTACCGCTCACCGCGTGGATTTTAGCCTTGGTGTCGTTGATGATCAGCTCGTGGCTTTGGATGCCTTTTCTGACCCGATTCAGGAAAGCCTGACTAGGGTTATTCGAAGGATGAATTGATATTTCGAGAACATTTTCCGGCGGCGGATCACGCATCTCGGCTTCTCCCATTTCGACCATATCCAACAACGTGTCGAGATAGTCAGCGCCTCCTATCGCCGTAGGATCTGGCAGCGAAGAGCTTTGACCGGAAATGCGTTCATGAGTCGATCTGGGTGTTCCCACACTGAATCGAATATCTGAGATTCTTGAGCAACCAAGTTGCTGTGCAGCACTCGTTATATCTGTTGAAGTAAGCGTGGGTAGGGTGTGCATGTTGATTAAAAGGATATTTAAACACGGCATGAAGTGTCTGTGAGAGGCTGTGCTGGAAGACTACGAAACTGATTTCGATAGGTGCCTGGACTAGTTCCAATCTTTTTTTTGAATAATCTGCTAAACGAGCTAGTGTCGGCATATCCAACAAGAGCAGCTATTGATTCAATACTCAGATCTCCTTCTTTGAGTAAGTCTTGCGCAGAGCCAATGCGCAGACCTTGCAAGTAGCTCAGTGGTGACTGTTTCAAAGCCTGATGGAACCGCCGAATTAAAGTTCGTTCACTGACTCTCAAATCGGAAGACAGTGTTGATATTTTAATATCAGTTTTGAATTTTTTTTGTAGAAGATGTTGAGCTTTATGTACCAGAGAGTCAGCATGGGTTCGATCTGCCAAGAAAGGTATGTAGGGGGTTTGCTTAGTCTGGCTTGTATCGATAAGCAGCGTTTTTGCACACTGCGACGCTATGGTCGGTCCAACAAGACTTTCAATAATTTGGATCGCTTGGATTAGGTAGGAGGCTGAGGCCCCCGCGCAGATTAACTTGTCGTGCTCAGTAATTACTGAGTCGAGCTGGAGATTGACATTTGGATAACGGGCTCTGAATTGGTCTGCCAGCCACCACGTCGTGGTTCCGGACTTTCCGTTTAGCAGTCCCGTCTCCGCAAGAATGAATGTGCCTGTGCAGCTAGAGACCAAATAGGCACCAGAATTCCATTGGTGCGTCAGCCATGCACAAAAATTTTTTTGTTCGTTGAGGAGTTTTTTGAAAGATTTGCCGCCTGCATAAAATGCACTAGGAATAAAGACGACATCAAATTCTTCCGAAAGATTAATTTTCTGTGTTTTAACTTGAAGACCATTGCAGGCAGTGATTGCGTCGCCCGTCAATGATACAAGCGTCCAAGTGAAGCGTTGTTCCTGCGAGGTTTGGTGCATGCTCAGGTGTGCATTTGCAACGTGCAGTAAGTCCGCATATCCACTCAATATGGATAGGTAGCAACCGTCGTAGGCCAGAATAGCAGCGTGGAGCATCAGGATATGGTTCCTTGTGCTGTACTAATATTAGATCTAATTTGTGGTTTTGTGGGGGGCGTTCATGGATTTTAACATTATCGACTTAAGTTGTGAGGGATGCTAGTTACAGCTTGAGCAAGATGGTTAGGGTACAGTTGGCAAGGCTGCATGGCGGATGTCACTACAGTACGGAGCAATAGGTTGGTCAAGGGGATGAGGATTGTTGTATTTCCTCAAGTGGCTAATCCATTGTCTTAACTCGCATGAAATTTGTCAGTTTCGGCAATGTTCGTATCGTTGAGTCACCCCCAACAATGGCTTTCAGATGACATGGCCATCTATTTACTCACAAAAGAATAAGTTTTTTTAGGTTCGGAGATCGCATGAATTCACCCGAGTTTTCAGAATTGCAAGCTTCCGGGGCGCAGCGAGCGTTACTGCCTATGCGTTACCAGGATTCGCTATACCATGATTTACTCACTCCTAAAGAATCACTCGTGATTCGTCAGCAAGTTCGTCGATTCGCTGATAACTATGTTGCCCCCGTGGCGTGGGAAATTGGCGGTAGGGAGGAAGCGGTTGAAAACTTTCCACGTGATCTGTTTCTCAAAATGGCAGAGGCGGGACTTTTCAGCATCCCATTTTTAGCCGATGTCGGTGGGCGAGGGCTGCAACACCGCGCTATTGCTACAGCCGTGATGATTGAGGAGTTGGCTTACCACTCAAACTCCGTTGCTGCGATCGTGGACGTACACTGCATCCTAGCGGGAAAAGCACTGGAGCACGCCTGCGCGGAATTGCAACAGCAGTACCTTGTGCCACTCATCGCAGGGGCAAAAATCGGCAGTTTCGCGACAACGGAACCGGACGCTAGCACCGACCTTAATGCTAAAAACATGCGCACGGTGGCCACCCAGGATGGCAGCGAGTTCATTATCAGCGGGCGCAAACGGTTCATTACAAACGCGCCTGTAGCTGATTTTGTAGTGGTGTTGGCTGGGCACGACGGGAAGCAATCGCTATTTGTCGTTGACCTTGATGCGCCAGGGGTGACGGTCGGCGAGCCTGATCGAAAGACAGGTAACCACGGTCAGCTAACTGCCGATATCTATTTCGATAATGTCTGTGTTTCGATGCGAAACATAGTTGGTAAGGCAGGCAACGGCCTGAAAATCGCGCTTCAGACACTGACATTTGGACGTATTGGTATTGCCGCGAGCGGCGTTGGTATGGCGCAAGCCGTTTTCGACCATTCGGTTGCGCGCCTTAAAACACGCCAAGCATTTGGCAAGTCAATTGCCCAGTATCAATACTGGCAATTCAAACTAGCTGAGCGTGCCACTGAGATAGAAAATGCACGCAACCTCTATCTGAAGGCGGCTATTCGGCTG
The DNA here is from genome assembly GCF_009648855.1 of Pseudomonas sp. CFSAN084952. Taxonomy (NCBI): domain Bacteria; kingdom Pseudomonadati; phylum Pseudomonadota; class Gammaproteobacteria; order Pseudomonadales; family Pseudomonadaceae; genus Pseudomonas; species Pseudomonas sp. CFSAN084952. The sequence continues at coordinate 1,492,599 of NZ_CP045767.1, forward strand.
GATGAAGGTGAATCATTTCCCGAGCCGGAAGCCGCCATGGCCAAGTGGTATGCCACAAACTTGGCAGGAGAGTTCGCCCGCGAAGGTGTTCAGATATTTGGCGGCTACGGTTTCATGAAGGAGTTAGCGGCAGATGGTTCTCGCTACAAGGTCGAAGAGATTTATCGTGATTGCAAAATTGCTGAAATTTATGAGGGAACCAATGAAATTCAGAAAGTCGTTATTGCACGATCGATATTCGGCAAAGAAATTGTCGGGTAACCGATATGGATAGGGGGCAGCCGTTCTGCAAATTGACGGTCACTCACTCCCTAACAAAGCAGCACCAAGCTCATTGGGTCCTCTGGAGAGAGACTTTGGAGACAGTCAAGATTTTTTGGCGAGAGTACTCTGTAGCGTTTAAAGCAATCCTGGCGTTGGCAGTTTTTGTTGTTGTTCTTCCCTGGGTTGGGAAGTAGGTGGAGTTATGAAGGTATTTGTTGTATATGCGCATCCTGAACCAAAGTCTTTCTGTGCAGCGTTGAAATCAGCCGCAGTGCAAGAATTTCAGGCGGCTAGGCATGATGTATTGGTGTCAGACCTGTATGAAATGGGTTTCAATCCTATAGCTTCTGCGGAGGACTTCTTACAGCCAGAGAGGCCGGATTATTGCGCCTACGCCCTAGAACAGCGAAATGCTGTACGCACTGGATCCTTACGTACAGATATCCAGGAAGAACTCGATAAGCTGTTGTGGTGTGATCTTCTGGTGTTGATTTTTCCTCTGTTTTGGTGCTCTACGCCGGCCATTTTAAAAGGCTGGATTGATCGCGTTTTTGTCTCTGGGAAAGTTTATGGCGGCAAGCGATTTTACAATCATGGCGGCTTGCACGGGAAGCGTGTACTCGTGAGCGTGACCTTGGGTGGGCAAGAACATATGTTCCAACCTGAAGGTATCCATGGATCGCTAAGGGATATGCTCAAACCTCTTTTACAAGGTACGTTGGCTTATTCCGGTATGAATGTACATGAGCCATTTGTTGGTTGGCACGTCCCTTATGTCTCGACTGGTCAGAGGTTGTTGCTATTGGAACAGTGGCAGGACCGTATTCGTAAACTTGATGATGAATCTCTACTTGTATTCCCATGCTTAGAAGATTTTACAGAAACGTTATATCCCATGCCGTAGGCCATATAATTATAATAGTAGAGGGGTTGAACCAAGATGACTAAACATCGCTCAGTAAATCTGGATGATAAGTATACGCTCACCAAGGGAAGTGTATTTATCACCGGTACTCAGGCACTTGTTCGTTTGCCGATGACGCAGCATCAACGCGATCAACTCCAGGGCCATAATACGGCTGGGTATGTTTCTGGCTATCGTGGTTCGCCACTGGGGGGCTTTGATGATCAACTAAGCAAAGCCAAAAAGCTGCTTGAGCAGCATCACACGGTCTTCATTCCGGGCGTGAATGAAGACTTGGCCGCTACCGCGGTCTGGGGCACCCAGCAATCCGAGATTGGCGGTGAAGGTAAGTACGAAGGCGTCTTTGGGATGTGGTACGGGAAGGGGCCGGGTGTCGATCGGACGGGAGACGTTTTTCGTCACGCCAACCTGGCTGGTACGTCAAGTCTGGGTGGAGTATTGGTGTTGATGGGAGACGATCATACTTGTGAGTCGTCGACCACATGCCACCAAAGCGAGTTTGCGATGGTAGACGCAATGATCCCGGTGCTTAGCCCCTCTGGCGTTCAGGAGATCCTCGACTTCGGTCTCATAGGTTGGGCGTTGTCCCGGTACAGTAGCTGTTGGGTCGGCATAAAATGTGTGAAGGACACCGTTGAAGCAACCGCATCTATCCATGTCGACATTGATCGCGTTCGGATCAGACTACCCACCGATTTTACGTTTCCTGCTGATGGCTTGAGCATCCGCTTGCCTGATACTCCGCACGCCCAGGAAGCCCGGTTACATCGTTACAAGCTGGACGCAGCACGTGCATTTGCGCGCTGCAACGACCTTGACAGGATGGTCATCGACAGTTCGTCCGCCAAGCTCGGGGTAATTACTCACGGGAAGAGCTATCTGGACGTACTTCAGGCCCTCGATGACCTTGGCCTCGCCGAAACGGCAGCGGCAGACATGGGGCTGCGAATCTACAAAGTGGGGATGATTTGGCCGCTAGAACCTCAAGGCGCGCAGAATTTCGCTGAGGGGCTCGAAAAAATTCTAGTGGTGGAAGAAAAGCGCAGCCTCATGGAGTCGCAGTTGAAAGAACAGATGTACGGGTTGCAGAACATGCCTCTCATAGTCGGAAAGCGAGATGAGGAAGGCAAAACGCTGTTTCAGCCCGAAATGGCGCTGGACTCCAATCAAATCGCGATTGCCATCGCGGAGCGTTTGCTTGAAATCAAGCACGATGCTGCTTTGCAAATCAGGCTGGAAGTACTCCGAGCCTACAACACCCCGAAGGGTGTCACCGATGTGCTCTCTCGCAGCTATTACTTCTGCAGCGGTTGCCCTCACAGCTCGTCCACCGTAGTGCCTGACGGTAGCAAGGCTTACGCAGGCATCGGGTGTCATTGGATGGCTCAGTCCATGGAACGCTCGACGACGGGCTACACCCAAATGGGGGGCGAGGGCATGGCCTGGGTGGGGGAGGCCCCATTCTCCAAACGCAAGCATATGTTCCAGAACATCGGTGATGGAACGTACTTCCACTCTGGACTTCTGGCTATTCGGGCAGCTGTTGCGGCAAAAACCAACATCACTTACAAGATCCTGTTCAACGACGCCGTAGCCATGACCGGCGGGCAACGCCACGATGGCCCGCTGGATGTGCCCGCAATCGCACATCAGGTGCATGCCGAAGGTGCCAGACGGATTGTTGTAGTGAGCGACGAGCCGGAAAAATATCCAAGTGCCACCATTTGGCCTACCGGCTTGAGCCTGCACCACCGTGACACGCTGGATGCTGTGCAACGGGCTCTGCGCGAGATCGAGGGTACATCAGTACTCATCTACGATCAGACGTGTGGGGCTGAAAAGCGGCGCCGGCGCAAGCGCGGTACTTTCCCCGACCCGTTGAAAAGGGTGGTGATCAACGACTTAGTCTGTGAAGGGTGTGGCGATTGTGGAGTTCAATCCAACTGTGTCTCTGTCCAGCCTTTGGAAACCGAGTTCGGCCGCAAGCGTACAATCGATCAATCTTCCTGCAACAAAGATTATTCCTGCGTCAAAGGCTTCTGTCCCAGCTTTGTGACCGTGGTGGGCGGAAAACTCAGAACCCCAAAGCGGGTGGAGAATGTCCACATCTTCCCTATGATCCCGGAACCCCAATTACCCTCGATTGATGAGCGCATTTACAGCGTGTTGGTAGCCGGTATGGGGGGCACCGGTGTGGTGACCATCGGTGCGATTTTGGGTATGGCAGCGCACCTGGAGGGGCGTGGTTGCGGACTACTGGATATGGCGGGCCTGGCACAGAAAGGCGGCTCGGTCTGGAGTCATCTACGGTTCGGCCCCACCCCGGAATCGATCAAAACCATTCGGATAGCACCCGGCGGCGCAGACTTGGTATTGGGCTGTGACTTGATCGTTGCCGGGAACTCGAAAACCCTGGCGCTTACCCGTGCTTGCGGCACACAGATGCTTGTGAACACTCAGGAGCTGATGCCGGGCGCATTTACTCGCCATGCGGACATGCAGTATCCAACGTCTTCGCTACGTGACAACATCGTCATTGCTGTCGGTAAAGAAAACGCCGAGTTCGTTGATGCCGGCCGTATGGCGACGCAACTGCTAGGCGATAGCATTGCAACGAACATGTTCATGCTGGGCTATGCGTATCAACGAGGCTTGATTCCCCTTGCTGCCGATTCCATTGAAGCGGCTATTGAACTCAACGGGACTGCCAAACAGATGAACAAAGATGCTTTTCTCTGGGGGCGTCGGACGGCGGTAGACAGCAACGCTGTGGAGAATATTCTGGCTTCCAAAGGGGGAACGCGCGCAGAAGGTATCTCTCCAAGCCCTGTCAGAGATCTAGAGGAGTCTATTAAGACGCGCTCGAAGTACCTGACCAGCTACCAGAATCTCGTTTACGCGAAACGTTATGAATCGTTGGTGAACCTGGTTCGGGGCGTTGAACAGAATTTCTTCCCCGGCAGAACCGCACTCACGTTGGAGGTTGCTAAGTATTACTTCAAAGTACTGGCAATCAAGGATGAATACGAGGTCGCGCGGCTCCATACCCAGGTAGGATTTCTGGAAAAGTTGCAGCAGCAATTTGAAGGGGATTACAAGCTCGTATTCAATATGGCTCCGCCTATTTTTTCGAAGCGTGCCTCATTTAGTAGTGGGGAACCCACGAAGTCAGAATACGGGCAATGGATGGTGCCGTTGATGCGGGTCTTAGCAAAATTCCGCTTCCTCCGTGGGACACCTCTAGACGTATTTAGCTATACCCAAGAGCGCCGTAATGAGCGTGAACTCATTACGCGCTACGAACAAAATATCGAAAAATGCCTTCTGGCCCTCCAGGTGTCTAAAGGCAGCGCTCAATACGAAACCGCTATTGCTATTGCATCGCTACCTGAAAAAATCAGGGGCTATGGCCATGTCCGCGAAAAAAGTATGGTTGCGGCTAAATTAAAAGAACAGGAACTGCTTGGCGTACTGCAACAAAGCGCTATTTCATATAAAGAAATTTCCTAGAAATGCAGCGCTAAGCACTTAAGAAGTCAGTCCCTTAAATACTTCGTTCGCCTGGAGCAATGGATACTCTCGGATAAGTTTAGGGGGGCTAATTTGCACGGCTCGAAATAGAGGTGTTGTGTGATAAAACAATAAAAATATAAGGTATTGATCTGGTGTTTTCTTGCCTACTACTCGGCTTAGTGCTACGCAGTAAGCTTTTGCGCTAAGTTAATTTTAAATACAAAAAAGGTGGAATGGGTATGGGATCTGAACTTCTCGATAGCGCGGCTGTGCTGCATCGTGGATTAAGCAGTCGCCATGTGCAGTTGATATCTATTGGTGGCGCTATTGGTAGTGGTTTGTTTATGGGGGCGGGCAAAGTTATAAGCCTTTCCGGAACATCCATTCTGTTGACCTACGCCATCATTGGATTTTTCATATTTTTCGTAATGAGGGCGATGGGGGAAATTCTGCTTTCCAATACAAGCTATAGGTCTTTTTCAGATTTCTGCGCTGATTACATAGGGCCTTGGGCAGGTTTTTTTGTAAGTTGGTCTTACTGGCTGTTGTGGGTAGTGTGCGCTATTGCAGACTGTGTTGTGGTTGGTGGGTACCTACAGTTTTGGTATCCAGATATTCAAACGTGGATACCCGCATTAGGCCTCTTGTCCGTATTGCTTGGGTTGAATTTGTTTGCTGTTAGAGTTTTCGGGGAAATGGAGTTCTGGTTTGCCTTGATCAAGGTCGTTGCGATTGGGGCGTTGATTTTGGCAGGGCTAGTGATGATAGTTACCTCTTTCATTTCGCCCACGGGCGTTCAAGCCTCGTTGGCGCATGTTGTTGCCGAAGGCGCAATCTTGCCACATGGCATCAGCGGCTTCTTCGCGGGTTTTCAAATTGCTGTGTTCTCGTTCGTTGGTATCGAGCTTATTGGAACCACTGCGGCAGAAACTAAGAACCCTGAAAGGACGCTTCCGAATGCAATCAATACCGTACCTTTCAGAATCCTGTTTTTCTACATCCTGTCTATTGTCTGCATTATTTCCGTTTTGTCATGGGAGGGTATTGCAGCAGATCAAAGTCCCTTCGTTCAATTGTTTGTTATGGCTGGGTTGCCTGCCGCAGCAGCAATCATCAATATGGTGGTGATTAGCTCTGCCATGTCATCGGCCAATAGTGGAGTATTTGCGACAAGTCGTATGTTGTTCGGTATGGGTTCAACGGCCCGAGGTGTCGCTACTTTTCAACGCTTGTCGAAAAGCGCTGTGCCTTATATCGCGGTACTGTTTTCCACTGGCTGTATGCTTCTTGGGCTGTTGATTTTATACGTCGTGCCGAATGTCATGAAAGCGTTCACTATTCTAACAACTGTCACGGCGATCCTGTGTGTCTTCATCTGGTCTATGATGGTGGTCTCATATTTGATTTACCGCCGTCGGGCACCTGGCCTCCATCAGGCGTCCAAATTCAAGGCGCCTGCTGGTATATCTATGAGCTGGGCTAGTCTGGCATTCTTCGGCTTTTTCATCAGCCTACTGGCTTTAGAGAGTGATACTGCAACCGCATTGGCCGTGATGCCCGCCTGGTTCATTTTGCTAGCGATTTTGTATCGCTTGAAAGTGAGAAAGGTTAGTGCTTCGACAGGCCGACTGGAGGGCGTTATTTAGCCACTAACGCTATAGGACAGTGCTTGTTACCCAGTAAACTATGCTGATCATAGCTCTTACTGGGTTTTCCTATTAAGATGGAAAGCGTAGGTCTTTATACGGGGTTTCTGATGGGTTCTCGAGGCTTTGTACCTCTCTACAGACGCTTGGCCGGTGAGATTTCCGAGGCGATCACCACCGGCCGATTACCTTCCGGTACAAGAATGCTTTCACTTCGCGACTGTGCCGCGCAGAACCAACTTAGCATGAACACCGTCATTGCGGCATACCGTCTGCTCGAGGACCAAGGCTTCATCAAGTCTCGCCCTCAGTCAGGTTTCGAGGTGTGCATTGTTCTTCAGGAGCTGGATCATCCACTTGAAGCCCATGTAACTAATGCCAGCGCTGATTCCGAAAGCGATATGATGACCCTGCTTCTCGAAGCGCATCAGCGGCCTTCCAGTGTCGACCTGGCATTCGCTAGCCCGAGAGGAAAACGATTCTTCCCAAGCCCAGCGCTAGCCAACCTGACTCGAACCGTGCTGCGCAATCAGCAGTCGTTACTAGCCTCCTACGTCTTGCCGCCAGGTTCAAAGTTGCTCAGAGATGAGATCGCACGACGCGCCGTCCGTTTGGGCATGTCACTTGAACCTGAGAACATCTGTTTGACTCACGGTACCACCGAAGCCCTTCAGCTGGCTCTTCGTGCTGTAGCCCGCCCGGGCGATGCTATCGGAATTGAAGCGCCAAGCTATTTCAATCTTTATCCCTTGCTCAATAGCCTTGGGTTGCGCGGGATCGAGATACCGACCCACCCTCGCACTGGCTTTGTGATGGAACATGTCGAATCGCTTTGTGCTGACGGAAGCCTGGCTGCCATTGTGTGTATGCCCACTGTCCAGAATCCGCTTGGCTACACCATGCCAATTGAAAATAAAAAGCGGCTGGCTGAATTGGCCGCACTTCACCAGCTACCGATCATTGAGGACAGTATCTATGCAGAACTGCAGTTCTCTGAACCTTTGCAGCCGGCATTGAAGTCCTTCGACAACGAGGGCTGGGTACTTGTCTGTGGTGGCTTTTCAAAAACGCTGGCCCCTGACTACCGTGTGGGCTGGCTCGAAGGAGGGCGATTTGCACAGGCCGTGAAACGCCTGAAGTTTTACTCCAGTGCGTCCGAGTCGATGCTTCTATGCGAAACGATCGGACTGTTCTTGAAAGATGGTGGATACGAGCGACATCTAAAGTCGCTAAGGCGCCTCTATCAGTCACAGATAAATACAGTCCGAAGCCTGGTGTTGCGGCATTTTCCTCTGGGGACACGTGCCACTCAACCTGATGGCGGTTTTGTACTGTGGATCGAGCTCCCAAAGTCAGTTGACAGCATACAGCTTGCACAGGCCGCGCTGTCGAACGACATCGTGATCATGCCCGGGCAACTTTATTCGAAAGGCGAAAGTTTTCGAAATTGCCTTCGCTTGACTTGCTGCCAGGAAATTGATGAGCGCTACATTGGTGCCGTAGCCAAACTCGGGGGACTGGCGTGTAGTGCGCTCCAAGGGGTGGAAGCCTAACTGTATCCAGTTGAATGTCGATCTGCTGAATCTATACACCGTGTACGGTTATTCGTATTGTGCCCAGCAGTGTGTTCACGCCTTGTGAAGACTCCCATGGCCGCGTGAATACCAGCGCTGCCTTCGCGTCTCAAGCTCGCGATTACTGCAGAGTCGATTTCATCAGCATGGTAGAAAAGTACAAGAAAATTCTTGATAGCCCCGGCGTGTGGTCTTTAAAAAGCTCAATGGCTCAGGCCATGCGTGCTGCAGATTATTACGGTATTGCAGGGTCGAGCAACGCACGATTCAGTGCTCGTCTACCAGACTGGCCTGACATTTTGCTTATCCATTGCGCACCTTGTTGGGCGACTGCTAAGGCTGAAGATGTTGTAGCGTTTACCTCGGCAGGGGTCCGACTTGAAGCTGTAGGGGATTTCGACAGCGAGGTAGCAGCGGCACATATTGGAATGCATGCTGTCTCTGGTAGAGATTGGGTACTGCATGTCTACTCTCATCACGTTATTGAGTCAGTGGCCAGAGGGGGCAACGATATCTGCGACACGTTGGCAAAGCTTTCACGTCGGGATGATGAAAGAGCTGTTCAGAGTCATGGGTATGGACAGGCCTGGCATAGTGAGGAAAAAGGAAAAGCGCTTTACTCAAAGGAAGGGACAGAAATTTTGTTGTTGGCTCAGTCCGGCATCGGGGTGTGTGCAAATAGTCTGAAGTACGCATTTGACGACCTGTACCACCTTGAACGCTTTTTTTTGGCAAATCATCTTTTGCAGGCATCAAACGTGGCGCCTGCGGTTGTGTCCGGGCAGCTTTCCTTGTTGCTATGTGCGCAGTTTGACGTGGGTCGAGCTTTTTCCTGATTGTCATAGGGTTTACCTCAGGCAACCGAGTTTTGAAATCATGATAGTGGCTTTTCATCTGTACCCATTCTTATAGGTTCGAACTGAATCTGTATCCGTAAAACTCACGTACCTATACTTCAGACTCTTCGGTAATCTCAAAAAATGGTGAGCTGGTTATGAAAGAGGTTTGCTTCAAACAGGTCGACGTCTTCACCTCTCAACGCTTCAAAGGTAATCCAGTCGCTGTAGTCTTGCAGGCGGACGGTCTTACCGATGCAGAGATGCAACAGATCGCAAACTGGACGAACCTGTCGGAAACCACCTTTGTTGTCGCCAAGACCCAGGAGGCTGCTGACTATAAGGTGCGAATTTTCACCCCAGGGTCCGAATTGCCTTTCGCCGGTCACCCAACTATTGGCACTGCGCATGCGCTCACTGAGGCAGGCTTGGTCACTCCTACAGATGGGGAACTGATTCAAGAGTGCGGTGCAGGTCTGATCAAGCTTGATGTCACGGTTGACGCAGCAGGAGAGCAGCAGATCGCTTTTGAGTTGCCCAAGCCCAAGATCACGCCTCTTGATGATGCTCAGATCACTCGACTCGAATCGAGCCTCGGTTCCCCAATTATGCGCGAGTTTGTTCCTTGTCTAGTGGACGTCGGTGCTCGCTGGGTAGTGGCTCAGTTGCCAAGCGCTCAAGCGGTGCTGGAAAACCTTCCTGCCTTGGATCCAATGAAAGCCGATAATCTTCAGATAGAAGCGACTGGGGTCATTATTTTCGGAGAGTATAAGGATGAAGGGGTATTCAATGTAGAAGTCCGAGCTTATGCACCTGCTTGCGGAGTAAGCGAGGATCCAGTGTGCGGAAGTGGTAACGGCGCTATGGCGGCATTCATTCGCCACACTGGTCAAATGCAGTACTTCGGTGAAACCGTGCAGGCTAGCCAAGGGCAGATTTTGGGGCGCGCCGGAATCATCCGCCTGAGCATTCAAGATCACGCGATCAAGGTCGGCGGCCAAGCGGTTACCTGTATTGACGGTAAGATCATACTTCCGTGAGTTAACAAACCGCCTATCGCATGAGGTGCGCCCTTAGTTAAACCTCATTAGCGCTTATTCGTTAGGATGAACTGAAGATGAGTTTGCAGTCAGTTAAAGCATTTCTTGCCCAAAACTCGCCAACTGTTGAAATATTCGAACTGAATGCCAGCACGGCCACGGTCGCTCTGGCTGCCGAAGCGTTGGAGGTGGAACCAGGTCAGATTGCCAAGTCGTTATCCTTACGGGTGAATGATGAGGTGATCGTTCTGGTTATTCGCGGTGATGCTCGTCTAGATAATCGCAAGTACAAACAACAATTCGGTGTAAAGGCAAGAATGTTGGAGGCCACAGAGGTTGAAAGTATGACCGGACACCCTATTGGGGGTGTTTCCCCACTTGGGCTCAGCCAACCGCTTCGTGTTTTTTGTGACAGGTCACTGAAAGATTTTGACGTAGTGTTTCCAGCCGGCGGTGCGCCCAATGCGGCTGTTCGTATTAGCCCTGACCACTTAGCGACGCTCGTTGACGCGCAGTGGGTTGACGTAATTCAGTAGCTGATGTGACTTGGAATAAGCAACTCAAATCAACGCTAATCTGTAAACATCTCAGACCTGCGCTGGCCCCGTCTTCAAAAGGAATGAGGCTGTCTTCAAGCACCTACGCAAGAGGAATAGTAACCGTCCAGCGAAGTTACCTGCCCGACTCTCGCGATATGGGCGATGTCCCCACTTTAAAATAGGTGGGCACTATCGTCCTTATCATCGGGATAGCGATGCGGCAAAGAACGTCTTTGCCCAAACGTCTTCAACGTCTAGGTGTGCAAAAGTGCCTGCAACCTGGCGTGTAGATAGCCGGTGTAGTCTCCGCCACAGCATCAATGCCAACTTGGTTCGGAAGCGGACAATGGCTGCACGACGATTGAATCAAGATAAATTCCACTGGACAGTCATTCAATAAGGTAGCGCAGCTAGAGAGCTGCGCGAATACGCTCTACTTCTGAAATACATCCCCATCATTGGTATGAGACTTGTTCTGCATGTGTCACAGGGGCTACTCCGGGCCAATGATTCAAGAGCCAATGAAGTTAAATGAAATGAGAAAAAAACCGAAACCAGCTATTGGAATAACACCGTGACTCACCACAATCTGAGTGACGCTAGAGCGTTTATGGCTGACATTTGTGGTCCTCACCAGCTTCGGGCGTACAGGCCTGAGCAGGTCAGTTTTCAACATCGTGGCTATGTGTTCGGGATGCTGTCTACCACGTTGGGTAAACTGAGCTACGGTACTGACGTCACAGTCACTGTTGGGGGGGAGCAGTCACTTAGCTGCTATAGCCTGACCCTGCCCGTGATCGGAGAGCAGGAGCTTGCAATAAACGGGTGCAGGCTGCATTCCGACCGCGATTATGCTGTCATCCTTTCGCCGTTTGAGCATCAAGAACTCAGCATTAGTGGAAATTGCAGTGAATTACACGTTGCGTTGCCGCTCTTCAGCGTCCAAAGCGTGTTGGCGGAGCTCCTTCAGCGTTCAGTTGATCAACCCATCGTGTTTGAATCCAGGATGGACGCGGTCAATGGTGGGGCGGGGGCATGGTGGCGAATGGTGCGGTACTTCCTTGACGAGATCGAACACGGCCAAGCGCTTTATGGAAATCTACTATTCAATCGCGATCTCGAAAGCGCTTTGATCAAAGGCCTGATACTGGCGCAACCGAACAACTATACCGAGGAGTTGCAGCGCGTCCATACCGACAAACCACCTCATTATCTACTTCGGGCCAAGGCCTTCATCCACGCCAATGCCAAGGAGGATCTGTATTTGGAGGATATCGAGTCTGCAGCCGGAGTTTCACGAATAAAACTGTTTGAAGGTTTTCGCTCTTACTTTGGCAGCACGCCCGTCGCCTATCTGCGTAAATATCGCCTACTTGCCATCCGTCAACAGATTCTTGAAGATCGATCCGCTCGTAATGTTTCGCCCATTGCTCTGGAGTGGGGGCTTAATCACTTGGGACGTTTCTCCAGCGACTATCGTAAATTGTTTGGTGAGACGCCACGTATGACCCTCATGCGCGCGAACGGTCGTGCTGATCGCCTGTGCTGATAGGTCATTGACAGTTATCGACATTGACGTTCTTGTGAAACTGAGGGCTCACACGCCACAAATATACTAGATACCCCATCTATCCCGGATTCTCCCATTGAGTAGGTAATATCAGCCGGTTATCTAGTGCGCACTCTAGCCAATGTCAATATTTCCGACAGCCTGGACGTCGATTGCTTTAATTCGTCAAGTAAGTTGAAATGGTGCCGTTCACGAACCTCAAAACTTTCTGTGGTGATGCCCATTCCCAGCCATAGGCTGGCCAATATTGTGTTCTGGCGACGGAACTCAGGTAGCTCCTCACTGCCACACACGCATATTAATTCGAAGTCGTGGCCAGGCTCATCCAATACCGGACTTAGCGCGCGAGCTTGTTGACAGTCCAATCCAATTACTGCGTTTAACTCACTGGCACCAAGCAAAGGACGCAAGTCATGTATACCGCTCATGGACACCACCCGAGAAATTCTTGCCTTGCACTCAGGCGTGAGCGCTCCTCGACTGCTCGCAACTTGAGTGACTAAATGTCCACCTGCTGAATGCCCCGCCAACACAATGGGCCCCTCATTCCAGAGCTTTGCTGTGAACTCGATGCCGCGCCTGACGCAATCGACAATGTGAGTGATTGAAGCAGCAGGGCATAGAGGGTAGTCGAGGATGACAACCCGCCAACGTCTGGCCAGAGCCCCTTCAGCGAATTGCGCATGGTCATTTTTACTGAAGGCTTGCCAATAGCCGCCATGGATAAAAATCAACGTTCCACTCACCTCACCGGCCGGCGAATAGACATCGAGCACCTCGCGTAAACCTTCGCCGTAAGCAATGTCGAAACTGCCGTGCTCCCACTGTGATGCCTTATAGGCCTGTCCTTGTAATAACCAACTATCAACAATTTCAGCAGATTTTTTTACTACTAAGTGATTGGAGTAAGCTGCTCCCCAGTTAAAAATCTTCAACGCGCTAACCTCGAGTAGGCACTGGAATCCCAGTACGACGATACGATCATGCAGACCTATCGATACAGTGAGCTATCCGGAAAACATTAATTTGCTAGCCGAATCAAGTGGCGCTTTCAAGCAGTGCCTACTAAAGGAAGTTGACTGTATAACGAGTAAAAAATCTAACTGTCGCCGTTGATGATCAATGAAGATGAGCCTGCACCGGTAACGGATTATGGACAGGTACTCTAGATGTCTTGAGTGAATGGCGGTATTTGTACGAGAAATGGCAAGATGGTGAATGATAAATTCCCATACTATTGACGGTGTTTCTATCGCTTAGTAAAGGCAGGGGTGTATATGTCAAGTAAAGATAAGCCTATAAAAGTCGGTGTGCTAATAAGTCCAGGCGTGGCGCTGATGGACCTGTTTGGGGCGCATGCAGTATTTGGTTTAGTACCTGATGTTGAATTTCATATCTTATGGAAAAATCAAGACCTGATTGAAGGGTCTCCACGGTTTCCTATTGCTGCCACTACTACGTTTGATGAGTGCCCACCCCTTGATGTATTGATTTTAGGTGCTGTTCCCCCCGACATTTATAATGATATTGATGTCATCTCGTTCATTTCACGACAAGCGCAGTATGATCCCTATTGGATAGGCATCTGTGGCGGAGTATTATTACTGGGTGCTGCAGGGTTGCTCGAAGGGAAAAGAGCGACGACCAATTTCCACTTACTGGATTACCTGTGTCAATTTGGTGCGATAGCTATTTCGGGAGGTGAAGTCCAGGTTGATGGGAAGCTATTTACTGCAGGGCCTGCTACTGGGGGATTTGAAGCAGCGCTCTTAGTATTGGAACAAGTCAGAGGTGTCGAGCAGGCTAAACTCGTTGAGCTGACGATTGAGTATCACCCTATACCGCCTTTTAATGTGGGGACGCCTAAGTTGGCCGGTCCTGCTCAAACAGCAGTTGCTAAAGATATTTATTATACGTATTTTAATAGTTGTGCAGAAAAGGCTTTGCGGTTTTACGAGAGTAAGACTTAGGTTTGTTCGTGTTCAAGGTTCTATGAAAGAAGTATAAAATTTAAATGAGGTTCTATTCTTGTGTGTGAGGGTGATTTCTTTCACCCTCCTATTGGTTGATTCTATAACTATTTGGTTGGTCTAGACAGACTTCTATATTGTAGGGGCGTATTTCCAAATTCTTCTGAGAAGTTTCAGCGTAGTGTGGCTTCACAGCTATCCCCGCATTTCATTACAATGCGGTTAAGCGGTAGCTCAGTATTTTCTAGTAAGGTTTTTACAGCGTGCAGTCGTATCTTCTCAATTGATTTTGCTGGAGATGTCCGGACTTTATCTTTATAGATTCTTGCAAAATTCTGCTCGCTCATATTAGCGTGTGCGGCCAGGACTGTAATGGTTAAGTTTTTATGAAGGTTTGCGCAGATCCAAGAATGCAGCTTGTCGAAAGTTCCGTTTTCGCTTTGAAGCTTAATTATATCGCTGAGTTGGACTGTGTTCGCCTGACCTTTTCATAAAACTCTCTAGATTTTTTTGCAAAATTCAGTGCTGTCTTGTGATCTAGATCCTGTTGAACAAGAGATAAAGCCAGGTCAATTCCCGCTGTTACTCCAGCTGATGTCCATATTGGCCCATCTTGAATAAAAATGGGATCAGACTCTACTTTTATCTGAGGGTAGAGTTTAGCTAATTTATTAGACACGCTCCAATGTGTTACAGCTCTGCGCTTATCCAGCAAGCCACAAGCCGCTAAAATGAATGCGCCGCTACAAGTAGACACTATACGCCTTGCATTAGCTGAATGTGAGGTTATCCAAGACAATAAGCGACTGTCTTTAACCGCTGAACCTACTCCGATGCCTCAATGTATTATGAGTGTATCTATAACGACATTGGATTCAGGCAAGGGTTCAGTGATAACTTTAAAGCTCCTGGTTGTGGCAGTGGGTTGTTTGCTGTTTGAGAGGAAGTTACTGATGTAAAGCTCTTCATTTCCAGCGTCTTTAGAAAGTCTATTTGCTGTGGCAAAGACCTCGAGCGGGCCAGAAGAGTCAAGGAGGTTCATGTTTGGAAATAGTATAAAATTAATAAGCTTGGCTTTGTTCATGTCTACAGCCTTTAGAGTGTTTCAATATTAATTTAGTGCGCATGATTCACGAAATATCAAAGCGGAAGGGTTTGTTGTCAAGTTCTAAAGGTAAAGTTCTCATTCTGGCTGCTTAGGCCTCTCCAGCGCATTTAAAAAAGCAAGGATATTCTAGAGGCGCTGACTCCGCGTGGCGAGCACTTGCAGTTGTTACTGGCATTAATACGTGAGGGCTAATGGCAAGCATGGTCATCCACTGTCGCGGAATTTGTTGGTTTCGCTTTAAATACCAGCGATTCACCTGCTTTAGATCTGTATCTAAAAAAATCAACGAAACTGCAACTGTTTCTTAAATGTTAGTGGTAGTAATATGCGATTTTTCATAAGATGACTGGCTTTTTTAATCCGCTGCGGTCAAGGTGAGTGTTGATGTGGGTGGGGGCGATGTTGATTAAATGCAGAACGTATTCTTTGATGATCTTTTTTTTCGTCATTCAATTATGTAGCGTGGCCGAAGCTTCGGTTTTTTCTTCCTTGAGTTCAATCTATTGTAGCTACATAAGAGAGTCGATAGACCTTACGCTGTCTAATAGCCATAAGTATTGGTCTAGAGGTGATGCTGATTATTATGGTATTAGTCTGGTGCAAAGCAGTCACCTGTCTTCACAAAAAGGTGTTCGTCTAATAGGTCAGGTACAGCGTGCCCTAATTGACCGTGGCTATGATCCAGGTCCCATTGATGGGGTTTTTGGTGTGCTTACTGAAAATGCTTTGTTTTTTTTTCAGATGGATAACGAGCTGGAAGTTACAGGAAGCGTCAATTCAGCGACGCTTATTGAGTTGCACATTACTCCGCCGCAGTGGTTGGATATTTAGTGGCTTTATTAGGCTGGACAGACTCAATATCTCGTGTTCAGTTGCAGGTCAGGAATGTAATGCGCTATTGACAACCCGTCGCGTTGTAAATGTTGAGACGGCCAAAAAGGCAGAAAGTGTCTATGATTTGTCTTTTTTTGATCGCTGGGTTGGTGTCAAATAGTGTCGCTGAACAATTGATTTATATTTATGTGGCTTTCAGTTTGTTTAGTCTGTCGAGGGTCTAAAGGGCTCAGAATAAGTGTTGTTGCTAATCAATACTTGTCGAGTTTTTTATCTTTATAATGGTACTGAAACCCTATGTGTAAGCTGCAAGACTTCCTCTGTTATAGATATTAATCCTTTTTATATCAACACCGCCCACTCTTCGTGTGTTCCCAGCTGCGCGAAGTCGTACATGCCCGTTAAACCACTGAGCAGCAATAGTCAATTCGACTGAGTGATAGTTGCCCGCTGTGCCTCAACACGCTCATGTGCTATGGGCTGCTTTATATAAAAGCGCGCTAAGTATCTTACTTTTATTGGAAGCACTCATGTACCTAGTCAACAACCAATCTCCATTCGGTCTTGATATGTGTCGCCTCCGTTGGCTTCGAGCCTTTGGCCTGTTTTTAGGAGCGACAGTGCCGGTCATGGCTCAGTCAGCGCAGGTGCATGAGCCTTCTGTGACAGCGCCCACTGTAGCTTCTACTTCTGGTGTGGTGGCCAATGAAGGGGGCCGTACAGAGAGCTGGACCTTGAAACCGATTACGGTGTCCGGCAGGGAGGAAAGCTACACTGCCGCTACTTCAGACTCTGCCACGAAAACCGATACACCCTTAGTCGAAGTTGCGCAGTCGGTCCAGGTTGTCACTCGTTCGATGATTAAGGAGCAGGGCATTCATACGTTGAATGACGCACTGGTCAACGTCTCTGGGGTTAGGCCTATTAGACCTGAAGAGTCGCTCCTCACCCAGCCAATCGTGCGTGGCTTCCCGGCCGAAATCTATATGAACGGATTACCTGCATTTGGTGGTACGGCGACAAGTATTGATCCGTCGAGTCTTGGTGGAGTTGAGCGTGTCGAGGTACTCAAGGGACCTACGTCAGCGCTTTACGGTGGTGGGATCGGGGCGCCGCTGGGCGGTTTGATCAATGTGGTGTCCAAGCGGCCTGAGACCGAGCCAAGCGCTTCTTTGTCACTGCGCACCGGTAGCTTCTCGACAGTCAATCCTTCGCTGGATCTCAATACGCCTATTGGGAGCAATGTCGCCGCTCGAATCTTCGCTGACTATCAGGAAAACACGAGCTGGATCGATCACGTCAATGGCCATAACTGGTCGGTACAGCCGAGCATCGCGTTCCAGCTCTCGCCTGAAACCGAATTGTTGCTGCGTGGCCAATATGAAGAGCGCAGCCAAGTCCAATATTCTGGCCTGCCAGCCGTCCCGGCGTTGAGTGGGCAAATCGACCGCAACGCCTTTCCAGGCGCGACGAGTGGACAGCCGCAGTCCACCATCATTAATCGCACAACCACTGCCGAGATTAAGCACGAGATCAACGACGACACTCGGCTGACTGTCACCGCCCAGTATTACGAAGGCAAGACGCGGAACTTCGGTAGTTTCGTGTATCCAGAGATTTTTGGAGCGAGCCCGGCAGCACCGACGGTGTATCCGATTTTCAATCTCTATTTACCGGGCAATATTCGCGAAAACACGCTGGATGCCAATGTGGACCACACGTTCGACGCGCTTGGGGGGCGTCACGAATTGCTGATGGGTTTCAATTACGACAGCACTTACTTCAACTCAGGGGTTTCCGGCGCCGACATTATCGGTGAACTTGACCTGGCGAACCCCAGCTATGGGCTCTCCTACGGAGCGACACCGCTCACGCAGGTGGTGCAGACCAACCGCTACCACACGACCGCCATCTACCTGCAGGATCAAGCCACCTACGGCCGTTTTCACTTGCTGGGTTCGTTGCGACTGTCGAAGTTCGAACTCCAGCAGAAAGAGGAGGGCGTCGACACTACCTATCAACGAGTGACGCCGAGACTAGGTGTTACCTATGACTTGACCAGCAGCGTAGCTCTCTATGGGGCCTATTCGACGGGCTTTCGCGGTGCCATCAACTACAACGTGCGCGACACGCCCAAGGCTGAGCTGTCTCGTAATTATGAGGCCGGCGTCAAGCTGGCGTTTAACGACCTTGGGCTCTCCGGCACCCTGGCTGTATTTGAACAGACGCGGCGTAACGTCGCCGCTTTCGAGGTGGAACCCTCTTCCGATCCGGGCTCCACATTTGGTCTTTTGGGGTACTCGGCGCAGACGGGCGAACAGCGTGCTCGAGGAATAGAGGCTGACCTGGTCTGGGAGCCGATTGCGGCTCTTTCATTGCTGGCCAACTACGCCTATACCCAGGCGCAAGTGACGGAGGATAAGTCGATTCCGGTCGGTGATGGACTGCCACGGGTGCCTCGGCACAGCGGCCGCTTCGCAGCGCGCTATCGGATACTCGACGGTGCCGCCAAAGGCCTGGGGTTTGGTGCGGGTATCACGGCGATGAGCTCACGCGAGCTGACCTTGCCCAATACGGTATCCGTTCCCGGCTATGCACTGCTCGACGCACAGACATCATATGATTTTGATCGTTATACGATCTCGATCTCGGCGGTCAATCTGACTGGACGAAAGGTCTATGAAACCTACCAGTACCTCGGTTCTCCCTTGGTAATACCTACTCAGCCGCGCTCGGCCTATCTGACGCTGACTGTGCGTTTTTGAGGCATGCTCGTCATCAACTTAATGGGTGAATTGCAGACCACTCTGCCGGATTCAACGACGAATCCGGCCATGGTCAGCCAGGCGACAGCAAAAGCCGCCGAAGCAATGGCCAACGAAGTCGCCTTAGTCGATTGGCTGTCTCGACATGTGCAAGACCTTTAGCTGGGGCGCTCATTGGAAGTCGACAGCACACCCAGAGCGCCTATTGGCGCTCGCCCGGCTGATCGGTTAGATTTGCAGGCGCACGGTATTCAAGCGCTCTGGGCGTTTCAGAAGCGGCCATTTGTTCTGGGCACTAGGCGCATTCAAGCTTATCCCGCAGAAACTCAATAAACCTTTGGGTTTTGGCTGGAAGCAGACGGGTTTCAGTCAGTGCGTAAACCGCCTCGGGCGATGCCTGCCATTGCGGTAGGACTTTGCGAAGCTTTCCGCCTGCAATGTCTTGCGCTGCGATACCCTCCGGCAACAAAGCCACACCCAGATCCAACCATGCCAGACGCCTTAGCATCGCTACACTGTTGAGTTCGAATCGTCCTCCTACATCTACCTGCTCATTATCTGGCCCGTTGGATAGCGTCCAGCGGTTCGCTCCCGCGCCACGTAATCGCAGGCATTCGTGGTTGATCAGCTCAGACGGATACGCGGGTTCACCCGAGGCCTCCAAGTAACGTGGAGACGCATAGAGGCCACACCGAAGGCTCGCGAGTTTACGAGCGATCAGGTTCGAGTTGGGTGGCTCTCCCATCCGAATCACCACATCTACGGGATCACTGATCAGATCGGCCTGCTGCGGGCTTAGATCGAACTCTAAACTAATGCCGGGGTAGATCTGGGCAAACTCCGCAATCAATGGCGCCATGTAGAAGATGGCGAAGTCGGGGGGGGGGGGGGGAGCGACGCGCGCAGTAGCCCGCTGAGCCGTGCCAGCATTTCCCCTCGCTGTTCATGCGCCAGGCGGGCTTCATCGACGATTCGCTTGCAGCGTTCAAAGTACAACTGGCCCGCTTCGGTCGGTTCGATCTTGCGCGTCGTGCGGTGCAACAACCGCAAGCCAATGGCTTTCTCCAACTCGCTTATTCGCCGGGACAACGTCGAGTTGGGTATCCCGAGCGTTTCTGCTGCACGGGTGAAACTGCGCGCTTTCACTACCTCGACAAAGAGCGCCATGACGTTGAGAAATTCCACGGCATTATCCCGTCAGTGGATTAGTTATTTGAGATTTACAATATTTATCCTGAATTTGGTTTGGTCAATCATGGCCGCATCACCACTGAGGAGCACCGTAATGAGCGCTCTTTTTTCCGAAGTCGAGATAGGCCGCTACTCCTTGTCTAACCGTATGGTCATGGCACCCATGGCCCGCTCACGCGCCGACGATGCCAGTGTGCCTGGCGAAATGGTTGCAACCTACTACGCACAGCGAGCCACCGCCGGACTGATCATTAGCGAAGGCGTATTCCCCGTTGCTCTTGGTAGAGGTTACGTCCGTACGCCCGGCATCGAAACCACCGAACAGATTGCCGCCTGGGAAAAGTCGCCGCCGCCGTCCACGCTCGCGGTGGTCGAATTTTCATGCAACTGATGCATTGCGGGCGAGTTTCGCACCCTTCGTTGCTGGCCGACGGCGCACAACCGCATGCACCTTGCGCAATCAAAGCCACGGGTCATACCTACACCGCCACTGGGTTGCAGGATTTCGTGACGCCCCACGTCATGACGGTTTCTGAAATTGCCGAAGTGGTTGAAAGCTACCGTCAATCCGCCCGCCGGGCGATTGAAGCTGGTTTCGACGGTGTTGAATTGCACGCCGCCTCGGGATATCTGCCGGAGCAGTTTCTCTCCACTGGCAGTAATCAGCGCGACGACCAATACGGTGGTTCAGTAGAAAACCGTGCTCGCTTCGTTCTGGAAGTACTCGCCGCCATGGTGAGTGAAGTGGGCGCTGACCGTGTCGGAATCAAGATTTCCCCGGAGATGAATTTCAACGGCATCGTCGATGCCAATCCACAGGAAACCTACACCTACCTGGTCAAGCAACTTCGCGAACTCAAGCTCGCTTATCTGCACGTGGCGCTGTTCGGGGCCAAGTTCGACTACCATTCAGTATTGCGTCCGCTGTTCGATGGCAGCTACTTGATAGGCAGTGGCCAGACCAAAGACGGCGCCGAGTCGCTGATCGCTGAAGGCAAGGCAGACGCAGCTGTATTCGGCAGTGCCTTCCTGGCCAACCCCGATCTACCTGAACGATTCCGCGCAGGCGCTGAACTGAATGGCCCAAACAAAGGCACTTTCTATGCACCAGGCGCAGAAGGCTATATCGATTATCCAGCCCTGTCTCAAGGGGACTAAAGACCGC
Organism: Pseudomonas sp. CFSAN084952; assembly: GCF_009648855.1. Lineage (NCBI taxonomy): Bacteria > Pseudomonadati > Pseudomonadota > Gammaproteobacteria > Pseudomonadales > Pseudomonadaceae > Pseudomonas > Pseudomonas sp. CFSAN084952. The sequence continues at coordinate 1,513,539 of NZ_CP045767.1, forward strand.
AGCCAAACTACCTATTGCATGTTTACAGCACATGAATCACGGCAGTCAGTTTCGGGCTTTTGGCCTCCGTGGTGATCTGTAGGCAAAACCTATCGATCCTTTCCTGCTTGCGGATCAGCGGTCCTACTTTTCCAGCTCATTCGCATGCGGGCTTTTCAGCAGTTTTCTACTTTTTTCTGGATTCGGATTCAGGCATCGACAACCGGGACTTAATGGGCAATCGCAACTTGATGTAACCCGGTGGTTTGTACTGGACGGCGACGGGTGAAGACATCGTTCACAAAAAGGTCTCTGCTGAACCGGGCAAGACCGTACACATACTGCAAATTTTCATCAACCTGCCCAAAGACAACCAGGACTGCTGCCGGCCACGCTGAACATGGCGCTTCCCAAGGTCTCCCATGTCACTTAGAAAGTCCCATCAGATCCACGATGGCTTGGTAAAGAGGTGTGCCCGGCTGCCCCAGCTCCAGTACTACGTCGAAATGGTTTTTGCCTGGCGCCTCGACGAATCGGCCGGGAAGGTTCTGGCCAGTCCATGAGGCCAGGTACTCCTTCGATTGTCGGGCAAACTCCGCTGTTTCCAGCGCGCCGTAGCTCACTACCAACTCACCACCCAGTTTCGGCAGTTGGAAGGTCGGGCTGTTACGGATTGCCGCCGCTTCGTTGAGGTGCATCCAGCCGTTGATATGGGTGGGCAGAAGCGGTCGCAGATCGAACAGGCCGCTGATGGGCAGCGCCCCGCGTAATACCGTTTCGGGTACGCCGTAATCAGCCTGCCATCCTCCAGCGAGCAGCATGCCGACAAGGTGTCCACCCGCCGAACTGCCGCTGGCGTAAAGGCGCTGCGGATCACCGCCGTATTCACTGATGTGACGATGGATCCAGGCCAGCGCACGACGCGTCTGATCGACGATATGGTCCAGTGTCACCGCCGGCGCCAAGTCGTACTCCAGCACCACCAAACAGGCACCCGCCGCCGTCAGTGCGGGTGTCATGAAGGCCGAATCCGCTTTGGAAAGGGCACGCCAATAGCCACCGTGGATGAACAGCAGCACAGGAGCATCAGGCCGATTACCGGGGAAGATATCCAGCTGCTCACCCGAGCCTGTTCCGTAGGCCACATCCTTGAAGCAGCGCAGGCTGGCATGCGCTTCGTCGCTGAGCGCACGGTACTGACGCGGGTATTGGTCGAAGTCATCCACGCTGGCGCGGGCGTTGTATTGCACGTCGAAATAGGCAGCCAGATCCGCGGGAAAACTGAGGGGGGGCATGGCTAGCTCCTAGTAGGGTTCAGCCAATTAGGTTGCATCCTGAGCGTCGCCGAAATCCTGCTAGTTGATGATGGGTATCCAAATATTTTGCGCAAGAGTCAGCGGCTGACATCCTCTGCGCCACCGCGTGTCGGTCGACACCGACTTGCAGTTCAAGCAACGCAGGTTCAGTAAAGAGGTCCGCTAAAAATAGCGGACAACATTCTCCAAAGAGGTGGAGAGTGAGGCTGTTGGGGGCTGTGCGGTAACACACTGGCGCGCAACCTGGACCCAAGTAACGCATTACAACTGCTTTCGAGATCATCAACATGCGAAAGGTGGTGTGACTATCCGAAAAATGCTGGATTCCTGTCCGGAAGGTTTGAGGCATGTTGCCAACTGCTTGCGGATGTTCCCAATGGAGGTAACAGCCGGGGCCTGTGCACCAACAGTGTTCACTCAGGGGCCTACGCTCCAATAGTGACCACCCTGGGGGCCGGTACTGAAGTTCACGGGCAAAGGTACGGCCGTTCGATGGGCTGCCTGGGCCTTCGCTGCGTTGCCACGCCGTTGGCCGCTCTATTCCGTGCTTTTTGCAGGCATCCATGATGGGGATGCTGGCGCCGCGGGGCTTTAGTCCGAATGGTCTATTCGAAAAAATGGCGGATACTACACTCGCAAGCCGCAGCCATGGAGGGTGGGTGGGAACGGTATGGAACTTGCCTGTGTGAAAGTGATGCGCCGCCAGAGCGCACAAGAATAATAAGCCGAGTGGGTGTCGCGTGATGAGTACGAATAATGATTTACAGGGCTGGGATATGTCGGTCGATCACTGCGACCTTGACGGCGCGCGCGCCTGGATGTCGGACATCTGCGGACCGCACTTACTCAAGGCCGTCAGGCCCGAGCGCATCGAGTTTCATCACAGCGGCCATATGTTGCGCTCGATGTCCACCATCATGGGCTGTGTCGCTTACGGCACCGATGTGACGGTAGTCGTCGGCGATGAACTTAAACTTAACTGCTACAGCCTCACGTTACCGGTGCGCGGCGAACAGGAACTGGCCACGGCTGGCCGTTTGTTTCGCTCTGACCGTGACCTTGGCGTGATCCTGTCTCCCCATGAGAACCAGGAACTAACTATCGCCGGCGACTGCCGTGAACTGCATATGGCAATACCGAGGGTGGCCATGCAACAGACCCTGGAAGAGTTGCTGCAGCGCAAAGTGGACAAGCCGCTGTGCTTCGAGCCGGTGATGGATGCGGTGAACGGCGCTACTGGAACTTGGTGGCGTATGGCGCGTCACCTGATCGACGAGCTGGAGCGTGGTCGCGACCTCTACGGCCAGTTGTGTTTCACCAGCCATCTGGAAACGGCGTTGATCAAAGGGCTGATCCTGGCCCAGCCACACAACTATTCCACGGAATTGCAGGTGCGCCAGGAAGTCAAAGTCCCACATTACCTGTTGCGGGCACGGGATTTTATCCACAGCAATGCCCGCGAAGATCTCTGCCTGGAGAGCATCGAGCAGGCGGCCGGGGTTTCGCGCTTCAAGCTGTTCGAGGGTTTCAAAAAGCATTTCGGACTGCCACCCATGGCTTACCTTAAGAAGTATCGCCTCACTGCTGTGCGCCGGGAAATCCTCGAAAATGCCAGTGCAAGGAATATCTCCCTTATTGCCATGAATTGGGGTTTCACCCACCTTGGGCGCTTCGCCAGCGGGTACCGCAAGCTGTTCGACGAAACGCCGAGTATGACCCTGCAGCGCCATGAAGCGCGGCGCTGGCGTATGCATTAACAGGGGAGGGTGGCCGCAGGCGAGCGAAAGTCTATCGTGAGGGGCGAATGAATTCGCCCCCGGAGGAGCGGTACGATCGGGAAATTACCCCGCAGCGATATGCCGGCTAGTGTCCTGCGTCCCCGTCGGCACACTCTGTGCTGCCCGCAGTATTTGGCTGCGTACCCAAGGGTCACCCATACCGTGGTGGATGATCTTGCTGCGTGCTTCGTCCGGCAATACCGAGACTTCCCCGTACAGGCAAGACCAGCGCTGGCAGTGCTCGGCTAAGCCGCGTTCGTTCTCCTCCCAGGCTTGCAGTCGCTCGGGTATGTCGCGGCGGTCGTCAACGCCTTCCATGAAGGTCGCCAAGGCCAGGCCAGTTTGCATAGACATGCCGCCGCCCTGACCGAGATTCGGCGGTTGGGCGTGGGCGGAGTCGCCGATGATGGCAGCGTGGCCTGCCGACCAGGATTTGACCTTGATGACGCTGTAGGGCGCCCAGGGCAGCAGTGTTTCTACTCGATCAATCAAATGCGCCCAAAGCGGGAAGGAGGCCTTCCAACTGGCCTTATTCAGGGGGCTGGCCTTGCCTTCTGTATCGCCTTTTTGACAGGTGAACGCGAGGTAGATCTCGCGATTGTTGAGCGGGGTGATCAGGAAGCGGCGTTGGCCGTTCCAGCATTCGATGTATTTGCCCTGACCACTGGTACCCAGATCGTCCTGGGTTCCAGCGATCATGGCGCGCAGGGCTCCTTCGTCGGTTTGCTGGTGGAAAATTTCGAGCCCGAGGGAGCGGCGCACCGCAGACCAGACGCCATCTGCACCGATGGCCAGGTCGGCTTTTTCCACGCGGGCGCCAGGGAAATGCAATTCACCATTGGCACTTGCGCCGATCACCTCGGCGCCGGTGCGAATCTCTACCCCCGCACGCAAGGCCGCGTCGCGCAGGCCGCTGAGCAGGTCTTTGCGCGCCACTGTGACCAGGCGCACCGCAGGCGGGAAGTCTCCCTGATCGATAACCTTGTTATGCCGGTCGCGCTGTTCCATGGCTCGTCCATGGAAGGAATCGTGGGAGACTACCTTGGCGCCGACCGCATCTAGGATGCGCAGGCCGTTTTCCCATATATAGATACCTGAGCCCGCAGCTCTCAACTCGCGCTCGCGCTCGAATACCGTAACTGACCAGCCGCGTTGGGCGAGTGCAGTTGCCGCCGTCAGGCCGCCGAAGCCGCCGCCGGCAATGATTGCCTTGAATCCGTTTGACATATGTCACCTCTTGAGTTCGTGGGTGTAGTACTCAACCCCGCAGGAATTCGCCGATGGCCTGAGCCACCGCTGCCGGGTTTTCCAAGGAAGGGAAGTGGGTCCGTCCCGGGACATGGCGCGGGTGGAACCAGGCATGCCCCGCAGCGAAATCCAGTTGTAGCTGGCGGTAGTCTTGGGAAAGGGGTTGCGAGTAGATGTGACAGATGTCGGGCTTTTGTGGGAGAGCTGCCATACGTTCGAGCGGGCTGCCCCATGTGCGATAGTTCGCTTCGATCTCACGACAGGCGCGTTGCCACATTTCTCCGTGGAACCAGGGCATTTCATTGCGCAGGTGGTTGAGCACGTCGGCGTTGTCGGTGGCTTCTGCCCATTCGTCGAAGAAGCTCTGACGCCCGGCGACATATTCGGTGGGATGCTGACCTTCGGCGAGCTGCTGCCAGAAACCAGGGTGCGGTTGCAGCAACCAGTCGATGACGATGGTTTTGGGTAGTCGCGCTGCACCCAGTCGCTCGCAGACGTCAATGTTCACCCAGCAGCCGTGGGAGGTGGAGACCATATGGAAATCCCCAATACCTTTGGCGTCGATGAAGGCCAGCAGGTCTTCTGCCAGTGTTTGGGAGTCGAAGTCGCCGCTATCGGTCTGTTTTGAATCGTGGCCACGCCAGTCAGGGCAGATGACATGAAAGTCGCGGGCCAGCAGCGGTGCCAGACTCTTGAACAGGCGATGGTCCTGGCACCAGCCACTGAGCAGGAACAGAGTGGGCGCTTTGGGATCGCCGTTTTCGCTGTAAGTCATCAGGGCGCCGTTAACATTCAACGATTGCATGGATTTCTCCTAGGGGGGGTGGATTGATTCAACTGGCCGGGCAACATCGCTCAGCCGCAACGGTGATGGTTCAGTTGCTGGCCCTTTCAAGGGCGAGAGCCAGGGATGTCATCGAGCGTTGCCCCTCGCCACGGCAACACAGCAGTGCGAGGAGGATCACCAGCTGTACCGCGACGAAGGTGCCGAAGGCTGCCACGAACGAACCGGTAGATTCGATGACCGCGCCCAGTAGTGCCGGTGCGATGAAGGTGGAGGAGATGCCAACCATCTCCGCGTAACCGATGGCACTGCCAGCCAGCTGGTCGCTGTACTTCTCGCTAATCAGAGCGAAGATGGCGCCGCCGCTGAACACGACCACACCGCTGACACCCGCCACCAGCAACAGGCCGGCATAGGGCAGCCCGTACATCACAGTCAGTAACAGAGAGCAGCCAGACAACACGGAGAGTGCAGCACCGATCTTGAGCATCAGCACACGGCGTCGGAGCAGATCGCTGTAGTAGCCGCCGACCAACAGCAGTACCACTTGGGACAACCCCATTAGCGTGCCGACCGTGGCGGCGGCATGAGGCGTCATGCCTTGAGTCTGGATGAAAGCGGGTACCACCCAGGTGGCCATGGCAGACACCGCGAACATATCGCCGAAGATAGCTAAGGCCGCGATGTAGAACCAGCGAGACTGGAAGATGGTCCACAGGCTGGGCAAAGCGCCAGTGATACTAACCTCGTCGTCCCAAGTGAAGGCAGGCAGACCCGCGGCAGTCCGATCATTTTTCACTAGCAGCAAACCGACCAGCGCCAATAACAAGGTTCCCAGAGCCAGAACCACGAAAAAGCCACGCCAGCCGATGGCTTCCGCCAGTGGGATGCCAAGGGCGAAGTCCAGGGTGATCGCCAGGCTGAAGGCCGCCAGAAGTGCGCTGAGGGCACGTCCGCGTTGGGCTGGCGGGAACCAGGCGATGATCAGTCGGGCTGCGGCTATCCACACCGCAGCATCGAAGAAGCCCACCGCCAGGCGCATCACAATCAGCGCCTCGTAGCTTTGGACTTGAGCCTGGATCAGCATCGAGACGCCGACGCCGAATAGGCCGACGCAGTACAGCGCTCGGGTCGAGATGCGGTTGCCCAGTGCTCCCCAAGCGATCATTCCGAGGGCGTAGGTGATGGAGAAGGAACCCTGCACCATACCGATCTGCAGGGGAGACAGGTCGAGAGAGGCGGAGACGAAGGGGATCACGGCGGCAAAGCCATACCAATCCCCGGCGAGGAATAACTGCGCAACGACGCCCATGATCAGGCTGATGGTTTTCCAGCGGTGAAGCCGTTTGAATTGGTCGGTGGTGAGCGAAGAACACTTCATGGGCCTTGCCTCCGGTGAATGGGCTGTGACGGACTTCATAGCTTGTGTACCCAGCGCAGGTTGAAACGGTTGCCCTCAGGGCGGTTGCGCGCGTCCGACTCGAAATAGAGGTTGGCCATCAGGCTGTCCTCGCGAGAGAAGGCGTACATGGCTCCTGGGCCGATGGCGAACACTCGCTCGCGACGGCCCGATACCTCGTATCCGTCGATTTTGGTGTCGGTGATCTGGTTGAGCCAGTAGCCGTTGATGCCAGCCTGGAGCTTGGGTGTGAATGCGTAGAGGGCATTGAAGTTTGCGTGTATGGCTTGTCCCGCCTGCATCTCGCTGACGCCCGCGCCATAGGTTTCGGGGGACGGCGAGGTGTTCTTCGCGTTCCACAGATAGTGGAGGCGCCATGACAGGGTTATTTTCGGGGTGGCCCAGAAGGTGCCGGACCAGTACGGATTTACTGACCAGAAGTTGGCGCCCGGATTGATCGCGACGTGCTTGTCGTAATCGCCAACAGGGGCGACCAGGTCGAGTTCCAGTCGCTGGGCGAAACGGGGGCCTTCCTCGCCCATGACAGGGGGAAACTGTAAATAGAGGCCGAAGTTCAAGTCCGCGATGCCGTTTTGACTATTGAGCACGGCGTTATTCAGACCGTCGTAGACACTCAGCCGAGTGACCACTGGCAGGAGCGCGCTGAATCCCCAATTGCTGCCCATCGGACCGCCGACGCCTTGGTAAATCACCTGCAAATTGGTGGTATCGATCTTGAGCTCGGATTTGGGGAGGCCGACTTTCTTGCCATTGTTGTCTGTCAGCTTCCGTCCGTCGTAATGGCCGAGAAATAGCGAGCCGTACCAGCCTGGGCCACCTGGTAAAGGTGCACCGTCGTAGAAGGTGGTGGCACCGAGATTGACCACCGGGAGATCAGCTGCATTGATGGAATTACTCAGCAAGGCGCAGCTGATCAGCCCGGCCATTTCTAGAGTGTTGACGTTCCTGGGGCCAGCAACCTGCACTAATAGTTTCTTCACCTTCGACACTCCGGTTTGTGTTGTATGGATTGGTCGGTTGTGAATTCGTCGGGCAATGGATATCGGGAAGGGCGCCGGCTGGTTCTGCCAGGTTTTGTCCGGGCTGCGTAGATGGTGCGCTCAAGGCGTGATAGGGCTCTAGCCTGCTATTCGAAGTTCGTTAGCCGGTTTTTTGGGTGTGGGATGGGGCGGGGAAATTGTTGAATCTTCTTGTCGTGGGATCGAGCCAGGCGGTGTTTGTGCTGGGGGAGATGCAGCAAGTTCTGGGCGATCTGCTGATCGCGGATCTCGTGCTCGACTGCCGCAGGCTTGTCACACGAAGACGTTACGGTTGCCAAAAGACGGCTAACAGACTCGCGCACTTCGCATCCCAACAGTGAGCTCATCTCTAAAGGAATGCAGAGACTGATTTTCCGCGACAGCATGTTGGTGCGACTGTTTGACGCATTCCTGGCTGTATACTCCCCTGCAGTATATATGCATACTCCACCCCAGTACTCGTGTAAGCTCCTTTTCAGACTGCTATAGGATTAATTAGATGCCACATTCACCTGAGGAAAAAAAACGCGTTTTGGCTAGGGTGCGCCGTGTCCGAGGCCAGTTGGATGCGCTGGAATCAGCTTTAGAAGCCGGTGCCGACTGCGCGCCTGTACTGCAGCAGATTGCAGCGATGAGGGGAGCTGTAAACGGACTGATGGCCGGGGTGCTGGAAAGCCATCTAAGAGAAGAATTCACGACGTTAGTAGATACAACTGAGGCCCAGCGGTCTTCAATTGATGAGGTGATTTCTTTGGTGCGTACGTACCTGAAATAGCCATCAATGGCCCACCACGGCAATAGCCCCAGACTCAATGAGCAACATCCTTTGGAGAAAATCATATGAAATCTCGTGCTGCAGTAGCTTTCGAAGCCGGCAAACCGCTTCAAATCGTGGAGATCGACGTAGAGCCGCCTCGCGCAGGCGAAGTGCTGATCAAAATCACCGACACTGGCGTTTGCCATACAGACGCCTTCACCTTGTCCGGTGATGATCCAGAAGGCCTGTTTCCGGTAGTTCTGGGCCACGAAGGTGCCGGCGTGGTTGTTGAAGTAGGCGAAGGCGTAATCAGCCTCAAACCAGGCGACCACGTGATCCCCCTGTACACTGCCGAGTGCGGTGAGTGCCTGTTCTGCAAATCTGGCAAAACCAATTTGTGCACTGCAGTACGTGCTACCCAGGGTAAGGGCGTCATGCCAGACGGTACGTCCCGCTTCTCTTACAATGGTCAGCCGCTGTTTCACTACATGGGTTGCTCGACTTTCAGCGAATACACGGTCGTCGCTGAAGTTTCGGTAGCAAAGATTCACCCAGACGCGAACCCCGAACACGTGTGCCTGCTGGGCTGTGGCGTGACCACCGGCATTGGCGCAGTTCATAACACCGCTAAAGTTCAGCCGGGCGACACCGTGGCCATATTCGGCCTGGGCGGTATAGGCCTGGCAGCGATCCAGGGCGCCCGTCAGGCAAAGGCTGGACGCATCATCGCCATCGACACCAACCCAGCCAAGTTCGACCTGGCACGTCAATTCGGCGCCACTGACTGCGTCAATCCTAAAGATCACGAGCAGCCGATTCAGCAAGTGATTATCGAGATGACCGGGTGGGGCGTCGATCACTCCTTCGAGTGTATTGGTAACGTCCATGTGATGCGTGCGGCGCTCGAATGCGCCCACCGTGGCTGGGGACAATCCATCGTCATCGGCGTTGCCGGCGCGGGTCAGGAAATCTCCACTCGGCCATTCCAGCTGGTTACCGGCCGCACCTGGAAGGGCTCGGCGTTCGGAGGCGTAAAAGGTCGCAGCCAACTGCCGAAGATGGTCGAAGACTCGATGAAAGGCGAAATCGAACTCGCTCCATTCGTGACTCATACTATGCCATTGGAGCGCATCAACGAAGCGTTCGACCTAATGCATGAAGGCAAGTCAATTCGTACTGTCATCAAATACTGACAGGTCGCCCGGGGCGTAAGCTCCGGGGGAGCTTTTCGTATCATCCCCTGATAACGTTGGAGATACAAAGTGAGCAATGTAAAACTGCATCCTTCTTTGGATAACGGGATCAAGCCAGCCATTGATGGTTTTGTCGGCGGCACTCTGCAGTGCCTATGCGCGACCAACAAAGTTGAAGTAGAAATCGGCGCTCAGACTCTGCACAACCATGCCTGTGGTTGCAGCAAGTGCTGGAAGCCGGCGGGCGCCTAGTTCGCTGTCATCGCTGTTGTGCCCCGTGACAACGTCAGCGTCACCGCCAATGCTGAGAAATTAGCCATTGTTGATACAAGCGCCACCATCCAGCGTCATGCTTGTAAGGAATGCGGTGCGCATCTGTTCGGTCGTATCGAGAACACCGGTCACGCCTTCCATGGCTTGGACTTCGTTCACACAGAACTGTCGCCTCAATCGGGTTGGGCCGCGCCGGGTTTCGCCGCGTTCGTGTCGTCGGTCATCGAAACTGGCACCCCTCCAGCAGAAATGGATGGAATCCGTTCCCGCTTCAGCGATATTGGCCTGCCTACCTACGATTGCCTGTCTCCAGCATTGATGGATGCTCTGGCAACTCACACTGCCAAGCAGAACGGCTTGCTCTGAGCGCTTTCCACACCGCTGATCGTTAAGGCGATTATGGATGATGAGGGCTTCTCTGCTCAGCCATCATTTCAGAGTACGCTGAAAAAGCTCGCCAGCTTGTCAAAAGGAATGAGGTCAACTCGATCATAGAGGTCAACATGGCCAGCGCCAGGAATGATGACGAGCTCCTTGGGTTGACCCGCGAGCTTGTACGCTTCTTCGCTGAACTCTCTGGAGTGCGCATCGGCTCCGGCAATGAACAGCATCGGACGAGGTGAGATCGTCTCGATGTCATTGAATGGGTAGAAGTTCATGAATTTGAGGTTGCTCGTCAGCGTAGGGTGCGTGGTCAATTCTTTGGATGAGCTGGCTGGCGTATATTCACCGCGCGGTGTTCGATAGAAATCATAGAACTCACGCTGGATCGGGTGAGTATTCTCGTCCAGTTGGTGCACCGTACCGCTGGTGTAGAGGGTCTGACCGCCCGTGAACTCGACATAACGCTGGTCTACCGCTTGCGCGATGGTCTCTTTGCGTTGTTCAAGTGTCTGCGCATGCTTCAGGCCATTGCGATTGACGGCGCCCATGTCATACATGCTAACCGTTGCGATGGCTTTCATACGTGGGTCGATCTTGGCCGCGCTGATAACGAAGCTGCCGCTGCCACAGATGCCGAGTGCGCCAATACGCTCCTTGTCGATAAAAGGCCGGGTACCGAGAAAATCCACCGCCGCGCTGAAGTCCTCGGCATAAATATCCGGCGAGACAGCATTGCGCGGCAACCCCTCGCTTTCGCCCCAGAATGAAAGATCCAGGGAGAGTGTCACGAAGCCTTTTTCCGCCATTTTGATGGCATACAGATTAGCGCTTTGTTCTTTGACCGCGCCCATTGGGTGGCCAACAACAATCGCAGGGCTGCTGGTTTTGGCGTCTAGGTTTTTGGGGATAAACAGATTGCCCGACACGATCATTTGATACTGATTTTTGAAGTTGACCTTTTGCACGGTCACTTTGTCGCTGGTATAAAAATTATCCGCGCCGTTGGACATATCGGCTCCTACTGCTGAGAGTGAACTGACAAGAAGCGTTGTTAAAACAATCATCTTTTTCATTGAAGTCCCTATCGATGCAGAGTATTCAGTTTTGGGAAAACATCACTTTCACCGCATGACGACCTAAAACCTTTGCCAGGCTGGCGCTGTCGTCCACGTGCCCAAGGCGGGTGTATGCGTATGTCGATTCAAAGGTCGAGTAGAAAATAACCAGAGTGTCCGTGCCATACAGCATCAGGTCACCTGCGTGGATCGTTCCCGGTTTGCTTGCATGGGCGGGCAGGGCTTTAGGAAGGCTGGCGTATTTTTCATTGCTGTTGAGATCGCTCATGTCCAGCTTCAATGGCAATAGCGTTGCAAACGCACGAGCGGCTGCGTTGTCGGCCAGGGTGATGGCGAAGCGTTGTTCGCCGATGATCACCCACATGCGAGATCTCTGCGTAATCGAAGACGCCGATGCGCCATCATTCAGTAGGATGTAACTGCCAAGCACGAGCGCTGAATACAGCAAACCAGGCCAACGAACTGGCCGCTTGCCGCAGCTTTGGCGCTGCTCGGTATTTGTGGCGCGCTGAATGCTCCTGGTCATAACCAACCTCCCGGATCGTTGCGTGGTTCAAGCGGTTCTTGAGGGTGTCGAGCGTGACGTCATTACGGTCACCACTGCGCCCAGCAGCAGCACGACTGCGCTAGCGACAAAAGTGCTCTGATAGCCGCGACTATCGAACAGCAGTCCACCCACGGTTGAGCCCAGAGCAATGGCCAGTTGAATCACGGCCACCATCAGGCCGCCGCCAGCCTCGGCATTATTTGGCATGGCCTGTGCGATCCAGCTCCACCAGCCCACTGGCGCTGCAGTCGCCAACAGCCCCCATAAGCCCAGCAGTGCGGCAACGACGATTATCGAGTGGCCAAAAGGGATCAGTGCCAGGGCGATCAAGGCCATCAAGACCGGAATTGCTATCAATGTTCGGAACAGACTGCGCCTTAGAAATCGTCCTATGATCAGGGTGCCGATAAAGCCTGCCGCACCGATCACCAGCAAGATTAACGACAACGTCGATACATCGACCCGCGTTACCGTCTCAAGGAAGGGCCGCAGATAGGTGTACAGCGCAAACTGCCCCATGAAGAAAGCCCCGCAGCCGACAATGCCCAGCACCACTGATCGATTCTTGAGAAGGTTTAACACGTTACCGGAGCCCGGTTTGCGTGACTCCACCTGCATGGGCGGCAGGCTGATGTACATCCAGACGAGAGCAATCGCCGCGACGGGTACCACGCAGAAAAAAGCCCCGCGCCAGCCAATAATCGAACCCAGATAACTTCCCAGCGGTGCGGCAATTACGGTAGCCAGCGCGTTGCCGCCGTTGAAGATGGCCAACGCCCTCGGCACCTGTGCGGAAGGTACCAGGCGCATAGCCGTTGCAGCGGACATCGACCAGAAACCGCCGATGACCACGCCAATAAGCGCCCGGCCGACCATGTAAGTCTGATAGTCCGGGGCCAACCCGACGATCGCGCCCGAGAGGGCCATCAACCCGGCCAATGCCAACAGCAGTGTCTTGCGATCGAGGGTTCCGGCAATCCACGAAATCGACAGGCTGGTCAGGACCGCGAATACCCCGGAAATCGCAATGCCTTGCCCGGCCATTCCCTCGGTAACTTGAAAATCAGCCGCCATTGGTGTCAGCAGGCTGACAGGCATGAACTCCGAAGCGATCAGAACGAAAACACAAAGCGTCATTGCAAAGACACCGCTCCAGTGGGCAGGAGCCTCGTTACTGGTGGAAGAAGTGTTCATCGGGGCCTCACAGTCATTCGTATTCATACAGGAAGGATGACGAACGAATACTCATGCGACTAGCTAATGAGTGCTTAATAAGGCTATAAGTTTTACTAATTAATAGCTTTAAAAGGCACATCACTCCATGGTCAGAAGAAACCTCAACGATCTGCTGTATTTCGTGACAGTGGCGCGCGAAGGCAGCTTTACCCGTGCCGCCGGGGTGCTGGGTGTTACCCAATCTGCGCTGAGTCAGGCAATCAGCGGTCTGGAAGCGCGTCTGCAAATTAGGTTGCTGACGCGCACCACCCGCAGCGTCTCGCCAACCGTCGCAGGCGAGCGGCTACTGCAAGCGATCGGTAATCGATTCGATGAAGTCGAGGCGGAGCTGGACAACTTGACGCAAATGCGCGGCAAGCCGGCGGGCACCGTCCGCATCACCTGTGGCGATCATGTTTTGCGTATGACGTTGTTACCCAAACTGACTGCGCTGCTACACGAATATCCGGAAATCAACGTTGAGTTCGACGTCAATTACGGATTCAGGGATATCGCGGCGGATCGTTTTGATGCAGGAGTGCGCCTGGGTGACACCATCGACAAAGACATGATCGCGGTTCCGATAGGCCCACCATTGCGGATGGCTGCCGTTGCCATGCCAGCGTACTTTGCCACCCGCGAAATTCCAGAAACCCCGCGCGACTTGATGAACCATTGCTGCATCAACCAGCGCATGCAGACATCAGGCGGGCTCTATGTATGGGACTTTGAGCGGCAAGGTAAGCAGGTGAACATACGCGTAGACGGTCAGCTCATTTTCAATACATCTAGCCATATAGTGGATGCGACATTAGCCGGGCTGGGCATTGCTTACCTGCCTGAGGAGGAGTTTGAACCGCACCTTCGGGAAGGTAGGCTGATGCGCGTGTTAGAAGATTGGTGCCCACCGTTTTCTGGGTACTATTTGTATTACCCCAGTCGTCGACAACCTTCACATGCATTTACGCTGGTTGCTAATGCCTTGCGCGAATCAGGGTAGAGGGACGAACTGAGGGTTCAGATACAGTTGAGCTGGAGCCTGCGCATTGTTGTGCATTTACAAAAAAACGCTGTGCACGCTGCAGCCGATGGGCACACGGATCGATGCCGCTAGCGATCAGTAGGCGCAATAACACTGTCCGAGCTGACCGGCTACTTTTGGCCAGTTTTGTTTGCTGTGCTTAGTTGCAGGAGCGCAATGCCCGGCGCCTGGCCACGGAAAACGCCTAGGGAGCGGTTGTTCAGCGTTGAGAGTGGTACGCCAAGTTGAGCTCCGTGTTTCTGGTCGCTGGTCACCATTGTCCGGTCGGTGCCAGAATCTCGCGCTTCAATTGGCCGACAAGTCGGCAGAAAGCGAGGGCGGCAGGTTGAGATGTGGATGAGGGGACCTACGCCGCTCATGGTCGGTTAAGCTGATGTGCCAGGTCCGCGCTCAGTAATTAGGCAAGTGCAATTGCACATCCATGGCGTCATGGTGGAGTCTAACGACCTCAGTCACGCCGTGATTTGCCACACGCTATAACACGATGATATGTCGGCTCTTGACTATTCTATGGGAGCGTTTAGCTTGGGAAGTGATTAGTTTGGAAGCGCAGCGGCTCTTTGAAAAGAACGGTTTTACTCACTTAGCTTAGTTTGGCAAAATCCTAATAGATGTTAATTTGATTATATTTGGCAGCTACAGTGTTTCCCACAATTTTACTAAATCGTGTGCGCTATTAAGATTTTCCTGTACGCGGTTAGTGTTTTTGGTTGGTCCATGCTAACGGATAGTTATTTTAAGGGCAGAGATATCATAGTTGACTCTTCTTGGTGCTTAAAAAATCTTCAAAATACGAGTAATTTATAGGTGGCTAGCTTTCTAAGCTATGAAACAGTACTGTTGCAATAACTTATTAGTTATTATGTGTGTGGGATGTGATCTTATAAGTTCCGCGCGAAAAACATAATTATTATTCGCGCGGAACTTATGCTTTCTATGCTATGATATCAGTAGAAAAATCCACTTGTCCGATTATTTGTATAGCGAAATCAGCATCGCTAGATTGCGGGTTGTTTATGTTAGCAGTCAATATTGTAGTATTTATTTCCGAAAAGTATTGCAACGCAATTTCACCAACATTTCCGGTAAAGCTTTCAACCAATCTGAAGTCAAATTGGCCATTTTTTGATAAAGCGCTCAAGTCGACTTTGTCTTCGCCAGAATTAAAGTCGTTAATAATATCATAGCTGCCTGTTAGTTCGTTTGTTGAATTGGTACTAGGCAGGTCTATAGTGATATTTTTTTCTAGCCCATTGAATACCGAGTCCGTTGTCGTACGGTATACAAAGACATCTTTTCCTTGGCCACCAATTAAAATGTCAGCACCTGCGCCTCCATAAATAATATCGTTACCATCACCGCCAGAAATTTTGTTATTAAATGAGTTTCCAATGATGACATCATTACCATTGCCGCCGATAGCATTTTCGATAACTGTATCTAGAGCGATACTAACATTAGCTTTATGTCCACCAATGTCTGACATTTTTCCTTCGTTCAAATCAATTCGTTGATCTTGTGAAAAGCCTGAGAAATCCACCGTATCATTGCCCCCGGCGTCCCAGATGCTGAAAGGTAGTTTCAATTCTTTAATTTCATTGGAAAATGATAATTCCCGATCTGCAACATTTGAATTAAAACCGTAAGTGGTATTGTCACTACGAGTTGTGGTGTTGGCTCCATACAGCTTCTGAATAGCGGCAATGTCATCTATTTGCGGTCCTATTGGCCAGCCAGAATAGTTACCTGTGGCAAGATCTGGTGCATTGCTATAAGACATTACGCTATAATTATTTGTGTCTTCTATATACTTTCCATGAGTAAATGAGTGCGTGAGGCCAAGGGAGTGGCCTAGTTCATGGGTGACTAACTGGTGAGAGTAATTGCTATCTGTAAGCTGAGAGTCAACGCGAACAAAATCCTGGCCATTATCACTCGATCCTGGAAATGACCCACCACCAGACGCAGACAATCCCTTCAATATATAGAAAACTACATCAGCTTTCTGGCTGGCCGTGGTCTCAATATATTTAATATTTGCTACTTCTTCCCACTGTTTAGCGCTGTATCGGAATGTTTGTTTTGCTACGTCATTCAATTCTATAATGTCTTTTCCATCTCCTGTTAAAAATTTATATGTGATTTCCGTGGTTTCTCCTTCAGCTGTGTTCTTAATAGTTGCCCAGCTGGACAATCCATTCGCTACAGTAGATTTGTCTTGAGCTCTGTGCAACAAAGATTTTGTAGCCTCATCTATATTTTTGGACACGACTCCTTCAATGTTCTTGCCGCTGCCTCTAATGTTATCATAAATGAAAGTATCCAAGCTTTCATTTGCTAATGATGTTTTTTTTGGCATGAGTATTCTCCTAGGATGATAAGTTATATCTATATTTAAAAAGACTTAGATCAAAGTCTCATGTTTAATTATAGCAAGCAAATCCCGCAGAACAATATAAATGTGGCATTGGTTAAGATCAAATTTTCTACGCATTTTAGTGTCAAGGTTATAAGGGCGGAGTTATGCTAATTATTGGCTTCAACTTTTTTGAGCATTGAGTTCTGATATATTGATATTCTTTTCCTTCCATATTGGCCGTGTCGAACAGTGTATGGTGCGAGCTAGAGAAAACTTTTTCGGAACTCAGGGGGCAATGCTATAAGTTATGAGAGAAGTAAGCGGATATATATATTGTTCATGTGGGTATTCCTATTTTTCCTAGCCAAAAATGCTCGCCTTACATTTTTCCATACAGGCCGAAGGCCTCGTCCACCTTGGCCAGGTCGGTGTCGCGCAAGTTGCCCGCGTAGTAGTGCAATTTGGTCCAGGCCATCAAGTAGTCATAACGCGCCTGGGCCAGGTCGCGGCGGGTGCTGTACAGCTGCTGTTCGGCGTTCAGCGCGTCGAGGTTGACGCGCTCGCCGCCAAGAATGCTCTGCTTGGTCGACACCACCAGTGCCTCGGCAGACACCAGGGCTTTCTGATAGGCACGCAGCTTGCTCACCCCCGACAGGCACGCACTGAACTGGCGGCGCAGCTCGATCAGGGTTTCGCGGGTCTTGCCTTCCAGCTCGTACTCGGCCTGCTCCATCGCGCGGCTGGCCTGGCGGGTGGAAGCCGAGATACCGCCACCGGCATACAGCGGCATACTGACTTCGACGCCAATGGTGTTGGTGTCGTAGCGCTGGTTGTAGGTGTTGCCGCTGTCGGATTCCTGCTTGCGCGAGGTGGCATACGCGGTAATTCGCGGCAAATGCCCGGCACGGTTGCGTTCCACTTCATAGCGCGCCACTTCCAGCGACTGGCGCTGCGAAGCCAGCACCGGGTTGTTGGTGAGCGCCAGTTCATGCCAGGTGTCGTAGTTGGCCGGGGTCAGGGTGAACGCGGCAAAGCTCTGGTTCAGCGGCGCCAGGTCGTTGATGTTCACGCTTTGCACGCCGATCAACGCACCCAGCTCCCGAAGTGACGCATCCTGCTCATCCAGGGCCTGAATCTCTTCGGCGGTGGCCAGCTCGTAGCGGGACTCGGCTTCAAGGATGTCAGTGCGCGTGCCTTCACCGGCCTTGAACAAGTGCTGGTTCTGCTGGAACTGCTGCTCGAAGGCTTTTTTCTTCGCCCGGGCGATGTCGATCTGGTCCTGGGCAAACAGCGCCTGGGTGTAATAGCTCAACACCCGCACCAGCAACGCCTGGCTCTTGTCGCGAAAGCTTTCATCGGCGAACAGCGCCTGGGCCACGCCCTTGCGGTAGTTGGCATAGGCTTCGTAATCGAACAGCGGCTGTTGCAGGCTGAAGGTCGAGCCGTAGCTGTTGTAGTTGCGGTCGTCGCGATAGCTGCCACCGCGCCCGTCAGGCAGGTGCGCTTCGGAATTGTTGCGGCCCTTGTTGTAGTTATAGGAAAGCCGCGGCAGCAAGCCGGCGCGGCCAATGGTGCGGTTTTCCAGGCCGGCGTCGCGTTCCTTGATGGCGCCGAGGAACACCGGGTCGTTGCGCAGCGCCTGCTCGTACACATCGAAGGGCCCCATAGCTGCCTGGGCACTGCCACACACCAACAACAGCGAAATGAACACTGGCTTCATGCTCATTCCTCAGTCAACGCGGAGCCGGCGCGGTCCAGCAGCGGCTTGAACAGATAGTTGAGCAAGGAACGCTCGCCGGTGCGCACGAACATCTCGGCGGGCATGCCGGGCTTGATCACCAGGCCGTTGAGTTTTTCCATCGCCGCCTCGCTGACGCTGGTGCGCAGCACGTAATACGGCGCACCGGTCTTTTCATCGAGCATCTGGTCAGCGGAGATCAGGCTGACTTCGCCCGGCACCCGTGGCGTGCGGCTCTGGTTGAAAGCGGTAAAGAGGATGTCGACCGGCAAGTGCGTGCCCACCTTGTCCACCAGGTGCACGGGCAAATGCCCTTCCACTTCCAGGCGTGTGTCCTGGGGCACGATCTCCAGCAGGGTTTCACCGGCGCGCACCACCGCACCCTCGGTGTGCACGCTGAGGTTGACGGCGATGCCATCGGCCGGCGCGTTGATTTCGCTGTGCTGCAGGTTGAAGCCGGCGGAGGTCAGTTGCTGCTCCAGGGTCAGGCTGCGCAGTTGCGCGTCGGCCAATTGGCTGCGCACCTCTTTTTGATATTCCTCGCTGTGCTGCTGCAATTTGAGCCGCGATTCAACAATGCCCTGCTCTATCCGGCCGCTTTCACCGGCGTTTTGCGCCAGATCCTGCTGCACCTGGGATAACTGGCGCTGGTAGTCCATCAACCGGTTGCGCGGGATGTAGCCGTTGTCGGCCAAAGGTTGCAGGTTGCTCAGTTGCGCGCGCAGGGATTGAGCCTGGGCGGTCAAATCGCTACGCGCACGGCGCATGCCGCTCAACTGCGAGGTAGCCCCCTCGATGCTGGCGCGGATCCCGGCTTGTTCACGGGCAAACGCGTCGCGACGGCTGCTGAACAGTTGGCGCTGGCCTTCGAGCACCAGCATCAGCGCGGGATCGGGGTTGGCGCTCAGTTCTGCGGGAAAGGTGATGCTGGAGAGGTTGTCGCGCTCGCTCTGCCAACGCGCCACGCTGGCCCAGGCCATGCGGTACTGGGCTTGCAGCGATTGCACATCGGCCTGGTTCTGGGTCTGATCGAGGCGAAACAGCGGCTGGCCTTGTTTGACCAACTCGCCCTCTTTTACCAGGATGCGGCTGACCACGCCGGGGCTGAAGGTTTGTACCGCCTTGCGCTTGCCAGACACCACCACGGTGCCTTGTACCGGGATGCCCTGGTCCAACGGTGCGAGGCTGGCCCAGAGGAAAAACCCGCCGGCACCGACAATGGTCATCACCCAGCCCATTTTTACGAAAAAACCGGCATCACGTTCTTTGCTACGAGGTTCAACAGTAAGGCTGCTCATGCGCCTGGATTCCTTGCGGCCGGGTACTGACGACTGAAACTCACGCCGGGTTTCTCCTTCGGCGCTTCCTGCTGGCCGGACAACGCGCGCAGCACGTCTTGGCTGGGCCCGAAGGCTTGCAGATGCCCGTCGTTGAGTACCAACAGCTTGTCGGCCTGGGCCAACGCCGAAGAACGGTGGGTCACCAGCACCACGCTGCTGCCCTGGGCTTTCATCTGCACGATGGCGCTGGCCAACGCCGCTTCGCCGACGGTGTCGAGGTTGGAGTTGGGTTCGTCCAGCACGATCAGGCGCGGCCCGCCGTACAGGGCGCGGGCCAGGGCCACGCGTTGTTTCTGGCCGCCGGACAAACCACCGCCGTTGTCGCCCAGCACGGTGTCGTAGCCTTGGGGTAGGCGCAGGATCAGTTCATGCACACCGGCCTGTTGCGCGGCCTTGACCACCAGCTCCGGGTCGGCTTCGCGAAAGCGCGCGATGTTGTCGGCGATGCTGCCGCTGAACAGCTCGATGTCCTGGGGCAGATAGCCGATATGCGGGCCGAGGTCATCGCGGTTCCAGCGGTGAATATCCGCGCCGTCCAGGCGCACGGTGCCGGCCAGGGTTGGCCACACGCCCACCAGGACGCGGGCCAGGGTGGATTTGCCGGAGCCCGACGCGCCGAGCACGCCCAGCACTTCACCGGCAGCCAGGTTGAAGCTGACCTGATGCAGGGTCGCCATGCGCCGCCCCGGCGGGCCGGCGCTGACCTGCTCGAAACTGACCTGGCCGTTGGGCGCAGGCAAGGCCATGTGCTCGACCTCTGGCGGGAATTTGCGCAGCAGCTCGTCGAGACGCTGGTAGGCCAGTTTGGCCGAGCTCCATTGTTTCCACACCGCAATCAATTGGTCGATGGGGCTGAGTACGCGGCCCATCAAGATGGAGCCTGCGATCATCATGCCGGCGGTCATGTCACCCTTGATCACCAGGTACGCGCCCAGGCCCAGCACCAAGGATTGCAGGCACAGGCGCAGGGATTTGCTTAAGGAGGTGATGATCGAACCGGTGTCGCTGGCCTGGTTCTGCAAGCCCAGGAACTTCGAATGCACGCCAAACCAGCGTTGGCGCAGCGCGCCGAGCATGCCCATGGCCTGGATGGTTTCGGCGTTGTGCAAATGGCTGGTAGCCAGTTGTGTGGACTGCTGCGAATAACCGCTGGCCTCACCCAATGGCTTTTTGGTCAGGTATTCGTTAAGGCACGCCAGGCCAATCAACAGCACCGCGCCGGCAGTGGCCAGCACGCCGAGCCACACATTGAACAGGAAAATCACGAACAGGTAGATCGGGAACCATGGCGCATCGAAAAACGCGAACAGCGCTGGCCCCGTGATGAATTGGCGCAGAGCGGTCAGGTCGCCCAAGGATTGCCCGGCGTGCCCCTGGCCGCGCTGCAGGTTGCGTTCGAACGCGGCTTTGTACACGCGCAAGTTGAAACGTCGCTCCAACTGGCTGCCAATGCGGATCACGATAAAGCTGCGCACCACTTCCAGCAGGCCGATAAACGCAAAGAAGCCCACGACCATCAGCGTCAACATCAACAGGGTGGTTTCATTCTGGGAGGACAACACACGGTCATACACTTGCAGCATGTAAATCGACGGCACCAGCATCAGCAGGTTAATCAGCGCCGTAAAGCAGCCGATGCTGATCAAAATACTCTTGTATTCACCCAACGCCCTGAATAAGGGCACAACCTTATGGGACTTCGCCATATTATTTGATCTTCCTTGGAGCGAATGACGCGCAATAATCACCCTTGCCCCAAACAGGGCTCGGCCAACTATTAAATCGAGTTATATGCTTATAACTTGAACTAAGGTATCCGTTTCAGCTCAACAACTTCCCCGGTTTTAGTGCGGGCTTGATATTCACCCTCGCTTTGGCGATTCAAGTGCGTAATCCCTGAGCCCTCAGCGTTAAACAGCCATATACCATCCGGTGTGGGCGACCAGGTCAGTGGCTTATCGCCCAGCCATTGCGCGGCACACGCGATATCGCCATCCAGGGAATTGGCTTGCTCCAGCAACTCCAGGGCACACACCTTATCCTGCTGCTTCAACTCCCAATGCCCGGCCAATTGCGCGGTGGTGTGTAGAACGAGACTGCTCGCCATTGCATGGGCTCCTGCCGACACGAACAACACCTGCATGACACAGGCGATCAAATGGGATAAGCGCGGCATGTAAAGCTCCTGCTGGAACGCCGTGCAGACGGCTGGCAACGAAAGTGACGATGAAATCCTTTCTCCATTGACAGTCCGCTTGATAATTAAATTAGCACTTGAAAAAGATCAAAATCAGACAATATGTGTGCATATAGCGCCATCAAATGGCATTGTTTTTAGAGTTTTGAAAATATCGCTGATCATGAGATAGTTGGCTATCGATGTGCTTCTCATGAGTTGTTGCCTTGGTGAGCTTGCTGTGACTAGCCTGTGAATGCACTTGGAGTAAATATTAAGGGGGGGCTCGAGAGACAAAACTATATACATGAAAAGTGTAGTCAGCTGTGACTGAAAAAATATAGAAGATTGTATCTTGCTTTTTTGTGAGGGTGGTTGAAAAATAGGAGGGTTCTTTGTTGTATATAACTAAATTATGAAGTTATTATCAAGGTTGTTGTTATCTGTGTGTTAGGCCGTTCCTAAGTTTATGGTATCACCATTGAAGAAAATGAGGAATTACATGATGACGAGCTATTAAAATGTTCTGTTGAGCAAAATATTTCTGATAGATTTATAGTTTGTTCAGATCCAGATGATTTTTTCTAACATATCTGCAGCGAAAAAAAACTAGATTATGCTGCAGGAGTTTTGAAGGAAGATAGTCATCTTAAAGTAGTCGTGATTTTGAAAGAAAATAGTAGTAAGTGTATGTATTGTCTAGCTAAAAAGTTAGGTGAATGCTTGTCTGCAAGACAAGTGCTTAAGAGTCAGATGCACGTAGTCTTTGATGGTCCTTTATTATTTGATGAGCAAAATCGAGTGATCATTTAAAATGTGCTTTGGTTATGAAGATGGAGCTGAAGTAAATGTATATCGATTCAAGATGCACATGTTATTAGGCTCTATTATGTTCATTGGCTTCTGTTGAGTGCAAGCTGGTAGAGGAGGCTCGAGTAGTAATATATGGTTTAAATATTAAGTGTTCATCAATGATTGCGAGAGATTTGAATTTTTATTCAGTCATCGTCACTTTGCATGTGTTTGCAACCGCATTTGAATAATAACCTGATGTAGTTGGTTTCATGATGCTTGAAGTATAAGGTAATTAACTGAGTTGTCTGTTTTTGGATTAAGTAGAATTTAGGAGGTGTCTCATATGAACATAAATTTCCTGGTTTTCTCCGATATGAATTTGTTAGATTTTTCCGGTCCTCTCGAGGTTTTTGTAACTGCAAATAGACTTTCTGAAGAGTATGGCTCGAGTGAGCCTTATAATATTAATATTTTCTCAAGTAATAGTGAGCCGTTTGTAATGGTCAGTGGCTTAAAGATTGTTACTAATCCTTTGCCTAAACCCGATATGGATGTAGATACTCTCGTAATACCTGGAGGGTTTGGAGTGCATTCTGCTAGTCAGGATAGTGAATTACTTTCGTGGGTGGCCTCACATTCGGTTAATGCCAGGAGAGTTGTATCTATTTGTAGTGGTGCATTTATTTTGGCTGCATGTGGATTACTGGATAATCGCAGAGCTGTGACGCACTGGAGCGTCACTAGCGAATTTTCACATTGTTATCCGAACGTGAAAGTTGAGAAAGATCCAATTTTTATTCAAGACGGATCTGTTTGGACATCTGCTGGAGTAACAGCAGGAATTGATTTGGCTTTAGCTTTGGTTGAAGATGATTTGGGGCATAAAATATCATTAGAAATTGCCAAAAATTTAGTTATGTTTACTAGGAGATCAGGAGGACAACATCAATTCAGTAGCATAATAAAGCTGCAAAGTGAGAGTAAAGTTTTCGATAAATTGCACTCTTGGGTTTATGCTAATCTCCATAAGAAATTAACGATTACAGCTTTGGCTGAATATATGAATATGAGTGAACGTAATTTTGCCAGGGTTTATAAACTTAAAACTGGTCAATCTCCAGCTAAATCAATTGAGAAAATCCGATTGAAGGCTGCACAACACTTGTTAGAAAATACTGAGTTGCCACTCAATCGGATCGTAAACGAATGCGGATATAACTGTGAGGCAACACTAAGACGAAATTTTATTAATGAGTTTGGTAATACTCCTTTACAGTATCGAAAACTTTTTAGATTGGAGTTTTCGTTCTAAATTTGCTGGTTTGACGTCATGCTATAATTTGTTTGCGTGGTTGCTAAGGATTTGCAAAGAAACCATAGATTTACAGATCTTGGGTTGCTGCAGTTGAAAATTTAAGGTCGTAGGATGAGTAAGCGGTTGAGAATTTGTGAGATATTTTTGTAATTAAGTATTTAAATGCCATCTTAATCAATGGTGGCTAAACTGTAGATGGATCATAATGCTTTTTGAGCCAGTACCTTATAGCGTAGCCATTGCTAAAGCAATAATTTTTCAAAGTTTGAAAAGAGTGTCAAGTGATTTTACGAGTAACCCTTCTTTCTTGCTGAACTCATTTAGCAAGTTAAAGTGATCAAGTTTATCCAGCCGTGAATAGTATGTGGCATTTCCTTTTTTATGCAGCAGTTGAGCATATCTATCACTATGTGATAGCATTTCGCTTTTCTCAATGCTGCCGACATGAACTGCTGTAGGAATACTAAGAGTTATGTTGTTAACAGGGCTTAGTAATTGGATTTCAGTGTTGGTAAGTTGTAGTTTTTCATTAAGTTTGCATAGGCTTATTGGTTTTAAGTCCGCTATCCCACTTAGCCACATGGCGTGTGAAATTAAGGGGTGAGTGCGATGTAATGCTGCAAGATGCGCACCAGCAGAATGCCCCGATAAACAAATTTTTCCAAAAGTGAGTTTGTATTTATTCATGTTTGATTTTAAATAATTGAGCATCAAGTCGATCTCATAAAATATCTGTGTGAGACTAGCTTCTGGGGCAAGAGTATATTCCGTAAGTATAACGTTATAATTAGGTACAAGCCCATCAACGATGAAGGAATATATGTCTTTGCTTGTGGATTGCCAGAAACCGCCATGAATGAAAATAATAGTTGGTGCTTTTACATTCAGCGAAGGGAAATAGTCAAATGTATTGCGAGGCAGAGGGCCATATGAAATATCTAGTTCACATTCATGCTGTTTTCGGCTTTTCTGGCTACGCAAGCTGAAATTATTCAGTAATTCAGCGAAGTCAGGAACCGTTTCTGATAAATTATACGCATCATTTAATTGAGCCTGATTCATTCCGTGATAAATAGATTTCATAGCCTTTTTCTCACTAATAGTTAATTGAAATATATTGGTTGAGTACGTAGTTATATAGCGTGCGACCCCGTGGCGTCGCACGCTTTTGTCACGCTATTACGTCGCTGATAATTGCTTGTCCAACGGTTGTTACGAGGAAGTCTGCGACGCCGTGCCCAGAGAAGTCCACAGCTAAGGTGCCCAGGTTAGTGCCTGAGGCGTAACTTAGCACAGCATCTCCGGCGTTGCCGGTGAACGCATTGACAAAGCTTAAACCCGCTCCGTTGGTGATGCCTGTCAGGTCAATCTTGTCGGAACCCGAGGAGAAGTCAAAGATCTTATCTGCAGCCCCCTGCTTGGAGTCGGAACTGGCACCGTACACGAAAATATCATCGCCGGCGCCGCCCCATAGTTGGTCCTCACCGCCACCACCGTAGATAAGATCGTTGCCAGCTCCACCCTTAATAATATTGGTCAAGCTGTTGCCCACGATCAGGTCGCTACCCGAGCCGCCAATAGCATTTTCAACAGTCACACCCTTGGCAATCGATATGTTACCAACCAGCCCGCCTACATCAGAAAGCGAGGTTTCATTGAGGTTAATCTTCTGGTTTTGGGTGAATCCAGAAAAGTCTAGAGTGTCGTTGCCGCCACCGTCCCATATCGAGAAAATCAGTTTGTCGGCATTAGTTATCGCGCTGAGAAAATCACGATTAGTGTTTGAATTAAATCCGTAGATTGTGTCATCTGATCTGGTGTTATAGTTTGCTCCGTAAAGTTTTTGAATCGCAGCAATGTCATCAATAAGCGGAGCGGCCGTAAAAGCTTGAATATTATTTTTAGTGAAGTTTTGATTGGTGTTGCTTTCACTCCAGTAACTCATAACGCTATAGCCGAGAGTGTCCTGAAGGTATTGTGCATTATCATAAGAGGGCGCCTGTTGTGCCGACGCATCATAATTACCTGGATGTTCTAAGCCAAGGGTGTGTCCAATTTCATGAGTTAAAGTGGAGCGTCCAAAATTTCCATTGCTAGGATTTGAATTAATTGTATATGAATTGTTGGCTAAAAACAGCGCATCACTGGTTCCTGAGGAGTTAGGGAAAAAAGCTAAGGCACCTCTTCCGCCGTGTAAGGGGTCGGCTGTATAGTTGCCAAAATTAATATGAGCATCACCTCCTGAACTTCCTTCATGAAAACTGATGGTGGCTACGTCAGACCATGATTGGAGGGATAATAGAACTTCTGACTTCTGTAGCTCATTAAACTCGCTAAAGCCTGACAAATGTTCTTGATCATAAGATGCAGTTCGATCATTCAAAAAGCTAAATGTGAAATCGAACTCGTTATTCTGATTGTTATCTTGCCAATACCTACCACTTCTTGTGATTGCGTCTGCCGCTTCCTCAACAGTATATGATGGCTTGTTGTTTATGGAAATTCCGTCTCCTCTATCATATGCGTGAAGAAAATCAGTCAATTGAGTTGCTGGGTTGCTTGCTGTGTTTTTCTTAATGCTCATAATATCTGTCCTTAGTAATGTTTTTACGGTTTTTATATTGGTTCGGTGTTTTGTTACTAAACTCTAAACTTTGTGAGTGTTCAAAAAAAGACAATTTTTGCGTATTTAACGCCATTTTTCTATTGCAGTAAATGTTTGAGTCTTTATGGGTGTATACTCAAACCCATTGAGTCGCGTAGTACGCATTTGATTGGAGAGACTAAAATATCACTAACTTTCTTGGCCGCTGTAACTTTAAGGCTTGGAGGTGTCTACGAAACCCGGGGCGATTCAGTTTTTGGGAAATTTATGTCGCGCACGTTCATCTATCCCGGACAAAACAACTGGCGACCAAGTGATGAAAATCGAAGCCGCTAGATTCTCGGTTAATTCGCAGCGAATCGTCGTTGAGTGCATCAGTGGAAGGGACGCCGCTAATGCCCGACCGGGATTTGTAAAGCTGCTTGACCGTCTTAAATCGGGCGATATCTTGATGGTGACGAAGCTTGATCGTCTTGGCTGTTGTCATTTTCAGAAGACAACTGCACAAAATATCAGGAGTGGAGTGCGCGAGGCTTCCCGCTGCGATAACTCAGATCTGGATGAGAAGTTTCTTTCCATCGGGCCGCCTGCTGACATGTCCTGACGTGATAAGGCTCTCAATATCAACGATATGAGTACCAAGCGGGCATTCCGTTTTTCTTTTGTTTACACAGGCCGGCGGTTAATTAAGTAAATAAGCATGCAAAGGGAGGGATGATGATGAAAAATGGGAAAATGCGAGCCACCTGGGTATCCAGCGTAATTAACCTGGACTGGCCTCCTGCATCCTCACTCACTATCCGGGATGACGCTGCGCGCGTTAAACGCCAGAAAGAAGAGCTGATTGGTATTCTTGATGATATCGTGGCAATGAACATGAACGCCGTGATACTCCAGGTGGTTCCCTGTGCCGATGCGCTCTATGCATCAGACTTACTGCCCTGGTCGAAATACCTGACTGGCACCCTGGGCAAAAATCCCGGCTTTGACCCACTTGCCTGGGCGGTTGAACAGGCTCACGCCAGAAAGATTGAGCTTCACGCCTGGGTCAATCCGTACCGCATTTCAATGAATACCCGCGATTCCACCGTCGATGAACTGAATCACTCATCTCCCGAATCAGCGCCCAGCGTTTACAGAACACACCCTGAATGGATCGGCATCGCGTACAACCGTTTTGTTCTTGATCCCGGTATTCCGGAAGTTCAGGCGTGGGTCATCGGTATCGTTGAGGAAATCGTCACTCGGTACGACGTCGACGGTATTCAGTTCGATGATTACTTCTATTACGAATCCGCGGACTCTCCGCTGGATGACGACGCCACCTGGCAGAAGTACGGCCAGGGCTTTACCACCAAAGGTGACTGGCGAAGAAACAATACGTATTCCCTGGTGGACGCCTGTCATCGGCGGATTAAGGCCATTAAACCCGATGTCAGTTTCGGCGTCAGCCCGGCCGGCGTGTGGCGGAACAAGACTGATGACCCGCGGGGGTCAGACACGCAGGCCGGGGCACCAAACTATGATTCGGCGTATGCGGACACGCGGAAGTGGGTGCTTGACGGCATCATTGATTATGTCGCGCCCCAGGTTTACTGGCCCGTTGCCCGCAAAGTCGCCCGGTATGATGTGATAACCCGGTGGTGGGCGGATACCGTCAGGGGCACCGGTACTGCGTTGTATATCGGCGTGGCGCTTTACAAGGTCGGTACCCCTTCAGCCGCTGAACCTGACTGGACGGTTGAAGGCGGCGTGCCCGAAATCACCCGACAGCTTGACCTGAATGATTCCCTGAATGAAGTGGGCGGTTGCATGCTGTTCCGCCACATGTTCCTAAGAGAGCCGCAGACGCAGCAGGTTGTTGAGTATCTGAAAGCACGCTGGGCGGTAGCCGGATGTCCGGCACATGAAGAGGAGAAATAAAAATGTACCCCATCGACTATAACAGCTACCGCTCTGTGAAGAGCTTTAACCAGCGCGTACGCTTTCTTGTCATGCACTACACCGCCGTTGATTTTGCCGCATCTGTGCAGGTACTTGCCGGTGACGGCACCGTGAGTGCGCATTACCTGGTCCCGGACCCGGACGACAAAACGTACATTGCAGCCGGTTTTAACGACATGCGTGTTTTTAACCTGGTTGATGAACACGAACGCGCCTGGCATGCCGGGGTCAGCGCCTGGGCCGGGCGTAGCAATCTTAACGACACAGCCATCGGAATTGAGGTGGTTAATCTGGCCAGTGATAATGACGGCGTGTTTGTCTTCCCTCCCTACAACCCAGTTCAGATTGACGCAATCAAAGAGCTGGCAATCAATATCCTCCAGCGGTACCCGGACATCAGCCCCGTGAATGTCGTGGGGCATTCTGATATTGCGCCGGGCAGGAAAAGTGACCCCGGAGCAGCTTTCCCCTGGAAAACACTGTATGAAGCCGGAGTCGGGGCATGGTATGACGATGACACCCGGTCAGCTTATCTGGCGAAGTTTACTGCCGGGGGGCTCCCGTCTGATGAGGATATCATTGCCAGGCTGAAAACCTACGGCTATGACGTTTCCGTTGCAACAACTGCTTCGGGGCTTCAGCTGCTTGTCCGGACCTTCCAGCTCCATTTTCGCCAGGATAACTACGACGGCATTATTGATGCAGATACGGCCGCTGTTCTTTATGCCCTGACGGATAAATACAGTACCTTCAACTAAAACTTCCCCTCATCTGGTTTCAGGGAGGGTTTCTTAAGTAGGGGGCGATAGAGAAAACAGACAAAATCGTACGTCAAGCATGCGACCTGTCAGGTTGAAGCCATAGAGGCTAGCGAGTGTCAGGAAATGTCGAAGCTAGCTCTGGCTTGACGCCATACTGGCTGCCAGCCTGACGCCCGGTTAGGGTGTAGCCCAACCTGACGGCACGCTTAACTGCGCACAATTATTCACTATGAATCGAATTGACGTAGATACACGCGGAACAAATCACCAAGGATGGACCGATGAGCCATTCCAATCCATTAACTCTTGGCTACCCATCGCGATTCCGCGTGGGAGCGTGCAGCCAACTACGAGAAGGAAGAGCAATCAATCCGCCCTGTGCGCAGAATTGTGGTCAAGGGCGAAGTGGATGTTGTGTTCTTCCGCTCACCTTCAGCGCACCTGGTTGTGACCGGAGAAAACCAGGAGGCCATTCGTAGCATCAAGACCCGATTGGAGGGTGACAAGCTGGTCATCGAGCAGGAAGGCGTTTCCATCACCGAAGATAGTGCCAATATTCATATTTCTGGCACCGGCAACATTTTTGTGGGTGGGACGATCAATGTCGGTGGACGCCAGGGCGGGGTCACGATGCAGTTCAAAGGTCGTTGTATTGTCGGAGTCGCACTGCCTGAAGCGCCAAGTATCCGCATCAAGGGCAGTGGCGACGTGACCCTATACGATCTTCAGCAGGCCGTTCTCGATCTTGGTGTCCAGGGCTCGGGTGACATCACCGCCTTTGGCCGAATTGATCTTCAAGACGCCGAGGTCGCCGGTTCTGGCGATGTGGACACCAGTGAACTGGTGGCTACGTCCGCCAAACTATCGATGGCAGGGCCCGGCGATATCAACGCCTATGTAAGCAACTCCGTGAAGGCTCGCGTCGCGGGCTCTGGCGACATCGTAATCCGTGGTAACCCACCGATCCGCGATCATTCTGTTGCCGGCTCCGGCGACATCAAATTCAAGAAGTAACGATCAGGAGCAACCCTCCTTATGGCAACCACCGCGAAAACCCGATCTGTCACGGCTCACGTCTCTGAGCAGCTGGCCCAAAAGGTCGATTTGATGGCAGAGCGCCTGGAGCGCTACAAAAACTGGATCGTTAAGCAGGCTCTGTCCGCTTGGATAGACCAGGAGGAAGAGCGTAGTCGCCTGACCCGTGAGGCCTTGGCCGATGTTGACGCTGGCCGCTTTATTGACCACCAAGCCGTCCAGGCCTGGGCTGACAGCCTCAGCACCGACACTCCGTTGCTGGTGCCGTGAAGTGGACAAGCAAGGCGCTTTCAGACATTACCCGACTGTACGAGTTTCTGGCCTCGGTGAATCAGCCTGCCGCCGCACGAACAGTGCAGTAACTCACAGCCGCACCTACCACGCTGCTGACCAACCCGCGTATTGGCGAACGGCTGGAAGAGTTCGAGCCAAGGGATGTACGCCGAATCCAGATCGGCCAATACGAGATGCGTTACGAAAGAGTGGATTCGTAATCGCTCCATTGAACTGCCCCCCAAAAGTTTGACAGGAGATGCTATTGATTTAGTGCCTGGGTCCGAAATTGTACCGACTCAAGCCATTCAGTCTGAGGCTTATGCGGTCTTGGTTGTAGTAGGCGATGTAATCCTCTATGCCTGATACCAGCTGCTCCACACTCTCAAATGATTCCAGATAGAAAAACTCACTCTTGGGCGTGCCGAAAAAGCTTTCAATAGCGGCATTGTCCAAGCAATTACCCTTGCGAGACATGCTCTACTCAATGCCCTTTTCGGCCAGCATGTGTCGGTAGGTAGGCTGTCTGTACTGGGCGGATTCAACCGGTCGTCGCAACACCTTGATCGAGGTGTTTATGGAACGACCCGCAGGATGGATGCAAAAATTGACGGGCCGGGGAGCGATGCGTTCTCCAGGTGCACCCTAACTTCGTAATGAGATCGAGCGGCTATTGAGTGCAGATTGCGACAGGCATCACAAGCGAAAAGGCAGCACATGCCGTTGGCGTATCAACAGCGGTAGGTACACGCTGGTTTCGTCATCGAGGCGGGATGCCATTATTCATGTCGAATCACATATCAGGACGATACTTATCGTTTGCAAAGCGAGAAGAGATTGGGCTGCTTCGAGCGCAAAGTGTTGGCGTTCGTGAGATAGCCCGTCGCCTTGGACGAAGCCCATCGACAATTTCACGGGAGCTGACACGAAATGCTGCTACCCGTTGCGGTCGGCTTGAATATCGAGCGTCAGTAGCGCAATGGAAGGCAGAACTGGTGGCGAAGAGGCCGAAACCAGCGAAGCTGGTCATTAACCCGCGACTGCACCAGTACGTACGCGACCGCCTTGAGGGCAAGGTTCAAGACGCCGATGGTCGTGAGATTTCTGGGCCTCGGCAAGCGCCCTTCAAAGGTCGAAATAAACCGCATCGCAGTGACCGTAAATGGGTCAATGGCTGGTCGCCTGAACAAATTGCCAGCCAGCTCCAGATCGATTTTCCGGATGATGAATCCATGCGCATCTCTCATGAAGCCATATATCAGGCGCTCTACATTCAGGGTCGAGGAGCTCTCAAGCGCGAACTGGTGAGCTGCCTGCGCTCAGGACGAGCATTGCGCGTGCCGAGAGCCAGAGCGCAGGCCAAAGTGTGGGCACACGTCAGCGAGGACGTCATGATCTCTAGTCGCCCTGAGGTAGAAGATCGGGCTGTACCGGGCCTTAGGAGGGCGGCCTGATCATCGGCCTGAACCGTTCTGCGATTGGAACTCTGGTCGAGCGCTCAACTCGATTTACCATGCTCGTCCATCTGCCTCGCGAGAAAGGTTATGGGCTAATTCCCCGCACGAAGAACGGCCCGGCGCTGGCTGGCTATGGGGCTGTTAGTATGGCCAACGCATTGAAGAAGTCGGTGACTGATCTTCCCATCGAGCTGTGGCGATCTTTGACCTGGGATCGTGGAAGGGAGCTGTCGGATCACGCTCGATTTACCATCGAGTCCGGAGTAAAGGTTTTTTTTGCTGATCCACATAGTCCATGGCAGCGAGGCACAAACGAAAATACGAACGGCCTTCTACGGCAATACTTCCCGAGAGGCACTGACCTCTCTCGTTGGAGTGCCCAAGAAATACAGGCGGTAGCTCACGTACTTAACACTAAACCTCGAAAAACACTCGGCTGGAAAACACCTGCCGAAGCACTGAATGAGTATCTAAAGTCTGTACAACAATCCAGTGTTGCGACGACCGGTTGAATCCGCCCTGCAACACTGGTCAGAGTGCAGTATTGGTTTTTCATCTCGACTCAGTCGCTCGAAGGCTTTTTCCAGCATCATCGAAACCAAACTGAATTCGGGACGTCGGTTGATCTGGTAAGCCAGGATCTCGCCGTTGTACAAATCCATGAGAGGCGAGAGAAACAGCTTTTGCCCCTTCATCTTGAACTCCGTCACGTCGGTTGCCCATTTATGGTTGAAGGCTTCTGCCTTAAATTCGCGCTTTAGTAGATCAGGCGCAACAAGCCCTTCAGCACCTCGGTAAGAGCGATATTTCTTCACTTTGACCAGCCACTTGAGGCCCATCATCTGCATCAGCCGGTTTGCGGGGCATGCTGGGCTCTTTAAGACGATACGGTTGTAGTGCTAGTACACCGCCCTCATCGTACAGCTTTCGCCACTGCCTGATACTACTTGGACCACGGATATCAAACCGTATACAGGCCTGTTGGTCCGACAGTTCGTCTTGTTCGATACACTGCAAAACCTTTAATTTAAACTGGAAATCGTAATGGCTGTACTTGGCAATCAAGCCAGAGGCGCCGTGCTTTTCAAAACCCTTGACCCAGCACCGCAGCAGCGGTGGACTCAAGTCATGCTTGAGGGCCACCTCATGAACGCTACTGGCAGACAGACACTCTTCAATCAGTGATTGCTTGAGTGCTAGGTTGTATTTCGTCATGGAACACCCTCCCGAGGGGGTCAGGTGTCCAACATTCGGGGGGCAGTTCACCATGAACCCCACATTCAAAGCACTTAGCTAACCCCGGATGCTGTGCTCCCGATTCTCTCAGGAGCCTGCCCGCCATGATGCGGCCCGACACCAAAGTCGAAAAAGTGTACGTCTACCCCAAACCCGTGGACTTTCGAAAACCATCAACGGCCTCGCCGCGTTTGTCGAGCTGGACATAAAGGTGGCGGTATTTGACCCGGTACTTTTTGTTTTTCTCAACAAGTCCCGCAACCGGGTGAAGATTTTGTACTGGGAACGCAACGGCTTCTGTCTTTGGCTCAAGCGCCTGGAATCTGAGTGATTCAAAACATCACCCGATATCACCGACGAGGCCATTGTGCTGACCGTCCAGGAACTGGACTGGCTGCTCGACGGTTTCGACCTCTGGCGCAACCGCCCTCATCAGGTTTGACGCCGCGCTACGTGGCGTGACCCGGTATAAGCCGGGCCATGATTCCTCTGCTAGATGACCTTCCTGATGATCCTGTTTTGCTCAAGCAACTGCTGCTTGAGGCACTCAGTCGCCATGAGGAATCAGCCCAAGCCTATCAGACCCACATCGTTGACTAAAAAGGACAGATCAAGCTGTTGCGCAACCGTCTGTTTGGGCGCAAGTCCGAGCAAACCATTGAGCCCAATACGCCGCAATTGGCCTTGTTCAACGAGCCTGAAAGCGAACCCATGCCGTTGGTTTGCGACGCTGATGAAGAGGCAGATACGCTTGGGCGCTCTGGCGCCCATATCCGTGCTGCCAACGTGGTCAAACCTTTCTCGACAGTGCGGCCCTCCAGTGAAACAGTTACTGGAGCACAACGTGAGAAGATCGCAGCACTCACGAACGTGGCTATGTAACTCCAGCATGGTTATGGCTAAGGATGGTCTGAAAAAGACTTCCTGATTTGACAAAATGCCCTGACGCCAGCTGCTGAGTTTTTTCCGATGAAGCAGATGACCTTCGCCGACGCCGAGTACGCCGGAAAGCGAAAGCAGAACCGCAAGCAGTTGTTCCTGATCGAGATGGATCAGGTCGCTCCCTGGATGGGCCTGATTGCCTTGATTGAGCCCCATTATCCAAAGGGTGAAGGTGGCCGCCCGGCTTATCCGTTGATGGCAATGCTGCGGGTTCATCTGAAGCAAAACTGGTTCGGCTATAGCGATCCAGCGATGGGAGAGGTGTTGTACGAGACCCCGATCCTGCGCCAGTTTTCGGGGTTGAATCTGGAGCGTATTCCCGACGAAACCACGATCCTCAACTTCCTCCGTTTCTTGGAAAAGCACGAACTGGCCGCCGGAATTCTAGCGGTGATCAACTGTTACCAGGGCGACCGAGGCCTGTCGTTGCGCCAAGGCACCGTCTTCGATGCCACGTTGATCAGCGCACCCAGTTCGACCAAGGACAAGGACGGCAAACGCGATCCGGAAATGCACCAAACGAAGAAGAGCAACCAGTATTACTTCGGTGCCAAAGCGCACATCGGTGTTGACGATGAATCGGGACTGGTTCATAGCGTGGTGGTCACGGCGGCGAACGTGGCGGACGCTCCTCAGGTCGACAAACTACTGCACAGGCAAGAAAACGTGGTGTACGCAGATGCTGGCTACACCGGTGTTGAAAAGTGGGAGGAGCATAGCGGCCGCGAAGTCATCTGGCAGATCGCCGCGCGCCGGAGCACCTACAAGAAACACGGCAAACGCAGTCTTCTGTACAAAGTCATCCGCAAGATCGAGAACGTCAAAGCGCAGACGCGAGCGAAAGTTGAGTACCCATTGCGAGTGATCAAGCGGCAGTTCGGTTACACAAAAGTGCGCTTCCGTGGCCTAGCCAAGAACACCGGGAAGATGATGACGCTGTTTGCGCTGTCGAATCTTTGGATGGCACGCCGGCATTTACTGAAAACGTCGGGAGAGGTGCGACTGTAATGCGGGGAATGGTTGCTACGAGACGCTCGTAGCAACCGAAAACATAAGATATGCGATGAAGCTGACAATATTTAGAGTCGAGATCTCGCTTTTTAGATCACTGAGGCCAGTTGGCCGCTAAATGGCGGACTACTTCAGAGCATCCCTAAGCGCTCACCGCTGTTGAAGCGGCAGGTAGAGCGTCAGGCATTTGAACTACGAATACAAATGAAAAAAAATGTTGAGGACCTTATTCCGGATGAATTGGAGCGCAACCAGGTGTTTCTCGATTTGCAAAAGCTACTCGGCCAAGCCCTGAAGGTCACGCAACAGGCCGAAGGCGGTAAAGACGCATTAGATCGTTTCGATGCCGTGGCCGACCCGCAGGCCTGTTACGAAAACACTTACTGTTGAGCTCGTCAGCACCGCCAAGGACCCGACCATGATTAAAAAAATGCCCATAGTGGATCGCCCCCGTCCCCGTAGGCATTTTCCAGCCTCAAGGTGAGTCCCTTTTGAATGCCTCAGGACTTACATCACCGGCTTGATGATCCGTCGTCCGATTGGCTATGGGTAGAATCCAACAGCCTTGCTTAGAATTATCACTTTTTCCGCTCTTGAAACACCCCGAAAACAAGTCCAGAATTGAGTTTTTCCCTGCTTCGGCAAGAAAAGAAACCCCTTAGATTTCAATGGGTCGGACGCTAGATGCGAGTCTCGTTTCCCGCTCCAAGCATTAATGAAAAAGCCACTCTAACGAGTGGCTTTTTTTTGCCTGTGTGATTTACGGAATGGACGCTTAGGCGTCTTTTTTTGTTTGTGCGCACAACCGTAGGGCGCGCGCTCAAATTCGTATTGTTACTAGATCCGCTCAGTTCGCCTGGGTCGCCAGGCGAACTACTGTTCGCTCAACTTCCCGACGCGCCTCGACGCTTGGGGAGGGCGTCACTTCTGGCACCGATAATCCTAAGTGACGGTGGTTTCCAGGCAGTGGAATTGCCCCATCGTGCGGCACACGGATTTTTGTGCGCCTGCGCGCTCAGCGCGCGCGTAGTTCCAAAATTGGCAACGCCCCGTGGCAATCGCCAACCCTTGGGATGCCCGGATTTGGCCGTACTCAAACGGCGTATGGACGTAGAAGAGTTGCACAAGCCCGTCGGACGGGTTGCCGCCGGTGGCCTCCCAATATTTCGGCGTTGCGCAGCCTACAATGAGCGGTAGGGCGATGGCGACGATGACGGATTTCATTGTCGAGGACCATCCTTCATGGAAATGACATTTGTCAGGTGTCTTTTTTAGCCCGCCTCAGCGTAGGTCGCCTTAAGGCGGCCCAAACTTGACCGACTGACAGCCACTGGAGAGCAGCAATTCGCCTTCATCGGCCTCAAACCCGACAATCTTTCTGTCCTGATCGACGGTGATGGAAAGGATGCAGCGATTCGGGTTATTGACGGTTGCCCAATAGTTGGTGTGCACCATCACGTTGCCTTGCCTTTCCGCGCTTTGTGCCACCACCTCATTGCTGTTGTAAGACGTGTCGCGGTACCACTGCATCACCACATGCTGGTCGTCCGCGGTGCGATCCATTTTTTGGGGTGGACCAAAGAGATTGATGGCGTCCTGCGCCGGGCGGCCTTTCCATTGGCTGCGCGCGTACATTTCCGGGACGGTGTCAAAACTGACGCAGCCGGTCTGCAGCAGCGCGAGGGCCAAGGCCAATGCACCTGTGTATTTCATGTCGATCACTCATTATTCAAGCGTGCCGGTTGGCGCCGGAGGTCATTTTTTCTCAGGTGCGCCCAAGAGGAAGTTGAGGTCGCGCATCACGTCCTCGGTGCTGCTCTTCCTGGATTCAATGCGGATCGGCTGATTACCCGGCAACTGATTGAAGAGGCCTTGCTGCGTGATCGCCACCAGTTGAGTGTTGTCGATCGAGCCGACGCCCATCGGCATCATGGCGTTGGACTTGCGTTTGCCCGGTGCGCAGGCGAAGTCATAGCCACGCTCCAGCCAGCTCTTGGGCACCGGCACCCAACGTTTAGGCGCCGGCAGCACCGTGGTCGCCCCGGCGCGCAGGTAGGCGGTGGCAGAGTTCACCCTGAGCTGTCGCTCCGGGCATTGCAGCTCCAGCGCGTAGCTCACGTAGTTGGGGCTGTTGGGGCTTTCGAATACCTGCACGACCGTCAGCTGTGTGTTTTGCGGGTGTTGTTGTGTGGCTTTTACCGACTGTGCATCGGCGAAGAACAGGTCTCTGTTGGGCGTGTCGCCGGTGCCAAAGATCATCCACCAGTCGGTGGCCACTGCGGGGGCTGCGCTTAGCGATAAGAGGGCGAAGGTCGAACCTGCGAGCAGGCGCTTTCGCAAACCGAGGGGGATGTTGTTGTACATGGTCAATCGACTCCTGTCGTGGACGCGGGGAGGGCTAGAGCTCAACGAAATGAGCGAGCGGGCACATCCTAGGCAGCGTCGCCCGTGCCATTCAATAATGTGGGCGCAATCAGGACGCGTCCTGCGAACCCATGCGCTGGGTCTGTAGGAGGTGTCTTTCAATAGCGTTGTGCGTGACTTATCCAAGCATTGAAAACGCCCCAGAAATTGAATGGGTGTCTAAGTGTTGGGGGCGCCCTTCACCCTCGGTAGCCGACTGCGCGCACTCTTATGCCTCAAACGGCCATCTATCGAATGCTGAGCGCTGACGCAGGTTTAGCGTGCTGAGCATGAACACCATCTTTGCCGGCAACGCCGCCATGTGGCGCGCCCGGCACGCCGACGGCCGTTCCCATAGGCCGGTGCGCGCGATGCCCGCACCGGCTGTCAGGGTTACTTCGTGCAGGTCAGGCGCGAGTACTTCGGCGGCTCAAGCAGGATGCCTGGAGTCATGACCGTCGAGCAGTTGAACACACGGCCCTTGGCGGTCGTGGCTTTGAAGTTCAGTTCAGCGCCGCCCAGGAAGTCCTCCTTGCTCTTGGTGACCGGGCCCATGGTCAGCTCATCCGTAGAGGCCAAGCCAATCGCCTCTGCGGTGACTTTGTGTATCTGCAGTACGTTGGGGTTGGTGGTGCAGCCCGCCAGCAGGCTGGCCAGTGCAAGCAGGAGGAGGGCGGTTGAGGTCTTGGTCATCGTTGAGGCTCCTTGCGAGTGGCGGCGGCAGAAAAATTGCGCGCGTGCCGCCTGTGGGAATCATGAGGGAACAGGGATTTGCCCTACGGCGGCGGAGTCTAGGAGCGCGTAAAAGACCCCCACAATCACTTGGAGGAAATCGAGACGGAGGCTACGGTGGAGCGTGTTGGAGCTGACGGAAATCGAGCGGGAGAGGGTCAGGCCACCGAGGGAAAATCGAGGCTGAAGGGTGACGAAGGTGGGCATGGGGATATGCAGATCCTCCACGGCGATGGGGCTTTCGCAGGCATGCTCTAGCTGGGTAGAAAAATCCATCGCGAGGGTGTTAGTGACAGGCTGCCGGCTAGATGTCAAACCCGCAGGTACTTCCATCGTTCGCTGACCCATGACGGCATCACTTTTTATGGGGGAGGGTGTTCGCCTCGCTGGTTTCCCTGACCGTAAACATTAGGCAGCGCACCGCTTCACGATCCTGTTCCGACAAGCAACGGTAGTAGTGGACCAGGCGCTCTTCTTCTCGATTGAGTTGTCGGGACCGCAGGGCTGTACTGACGGCGGTACGCAATGAGGGAAAAAATGAGGTATTTAGCATGATCCAAGTTCTTCATGAGGTGAATGGAGACGTGGGCTTCTTGCCCAGAACAACTGAATACATAACGTTTATTTTAGAAAAGGGCTTGTCGTTTTTCGTGACTGTTGGGTATTTCAGATGGGGCCGTCGGAAGTGTTTGGAGAAAGTGTAGGAGCGATCTTTCAAAGGCGGTGGAAAACACGCGATAGGGGGACGCTACCGCGGATCGGGTCCTATGCGGTGCCTGAGAGGTCCCAGTGCTGGCTTTCGATCAGGTAGTCACGAGCGGTTTCATTAAATGATTCAGAGGCACAGACCGTCGAGTACGTGCGCTCAGCGTCAAGTAACAATGGGCTGCCTCACCTTGCGACTTAACCCCGGTGTCTTGCCCGTAACACGTTTGAACGCGCGACTGAAAGCGGCCTGGGATGTATAGCCCAAGCGTTGTGCTACCTCTTCGATCGGCAGCCTTTCGAGGGTCAGCCACTGGCTTGCGAGCCGCATTCGCAGTTCGGTGACATAGCGCAGCGGCGTCATGCCAATCGTCACCTGGAAGCGATCCGCGAAGGCTGAGCGCGAGGTATTGCATTGCTCTGCCAACTGCGCAACGGTCCAGTCGCGGCCCGGTTGTTGATGGAGCGCGAGCAGTGCACTGGCCAAGCGTGGATCGCGCAAGGCGGCGACCAGGCCAGAGGCATTACCGCAAGCGCACTCTACCCAGCCGCGAACGACCATGGCGGCCACCACGTCGGCCAACCGCGCGAGGATACCGGCGAAGCCCACACGTGCGGCGCTGACCTCGCGCTCCATGGTGGTCAGGATAGGCACCAGTCCAGGGTAGCGCTGGCCGTCGGCATCAATCAACATCAGGCCCGGCATCAGTTTGCCGAGGCCATGGATGCTGCCCAGTTCAAACTCCATACAACCACTGAACAAAATGGTGCTCGGCGTTGGGCTGGCATCAGTTCCGGTGTGCACCGCGCTCACGGTGTCACCGAGGGGGACGCCGTCTAGGCGGTCGATGTCCTGAACGGGTACGTCCGCATGGGAATACAGTTGATGGGCCGCGCCGTGGGAGATGAACACGGCGTTGCCGGCAGACAGCGCGTAGGTGGTGCCGTCCTCCATTCGCAGTACCGCATTGCCGACGGCCATGAAATGGAACCAGGCATGCCCAGGTTTTTCAGCGAAGCCCAAACCGAAACTCGGACTCGTTTGTATACGCCGGTATTCGACGCCACGCAGGCGCATACCGCGCAACAGTTCGTTGATGAGATCCGAGGAAAGAGCAAACTGTTCTGCAGACATTGTTCAGGTGTTTTAGTCAAAAATGAGAGATTTTGGATCATAGATCATCCAGATTCGCGCGCCTAGACTGCGGGTCGCAATGATGATTGGGAGATCCCTGTAATGACTGACTGTGTGTGTAATGCCGTATCCAACCGCCATCCCGACGCCTTCTCGGATGCAGAGCCTGCGGCCCCCGCGTGGATGGCCGTCTTCTCGCTGGCAATGGGGGTGTTCGGATTACTGACTGCGGAGTACCTTCCGGCCAGTTTGTTAACACTGATGGCGACTGATTTGGGCGTGTCCGAAGCGCTGGCTGGCCAGGCGGTAACGGTGACAGCAGTGGTAGCGTTGTTCGCCGGTTTGTTGGTGCCAGGCCTGACCCGCGGCATCGACCGACGTTGGGTGTTGTTGGGGTTTTCCACGTTGATGGTTGCCTCCAATCTGTTGGTCGCCGTTTCCTCCAGCTTCGCGGTGCTGTTGTTGATGCGCATCTTGCTGGGGATTGCCCTTGGCGGGTTCTGGAGCATGGCTGCGGCGGTGGCGATGCGCTTGGTGCCGAGTGCGCTGTTGCCTCGGGCGCTTTCGATTATTTTCAGTGGGATTGCCGTCGGGACGGTCGTTGCAGTGCCGCTGGGCAGCTATCTGGGCGGGCTGTACGGCTGGCGCAGTGCGTTCTTTGCAGCGGCGGCGGTCGGCATGGTGACCCTGGCGTTTCAGTCATTGACTTTGCCACGCCTTGCGCCGCGCCGGCCGGCACGTCTGCGCACGGTTTTCGACGTGTTGCAGCGCCCGGGCATCGCCATGGGGATGTTCGGTTGTGTGCTGGTGCATAGCGGCCACTTCGCGATGTTCACCTATGTTCGGCCATTCCTTGAAGGCACTACCGGCATCGGCCCGCAAGGGCTGTCGCTGATGTTGCTGGGGTTCGGTGTGGCGAACTTCTTCGGCACGCTGTTGGCTGGCAGGCTGCTGGAGCACCGCCCGCTGGCCACTCTGGTGTTAATGCCTGCGCTGGTCGGGGTTGCAGCACTGGCGTTGGTGCTGTTGCCACCCTCGTTGCCGGGGCAGGCGGTACTGCTGGCAATCTGGGGCTTGGCCTTTGGCGGTGTGCCGGTGGCGTGGTCGAACTGGGTCGCCAGCGCGGTACCTGACCAGGCGGAAAGCGCCGGGGGTATGGTGGTGGCCTCTGTGCAGTCCGCCATAGCCATGGGCGCCGCCGCTGGCGGTGCAGTGTTCAGCCTCGGTGGCAGCGCGGGCGTATTTATAGCGGCGGCGGTGCTGATGTTGCTGGCTGCGTTGCTGATTGCGCTGCGTGTACGGGTGCCTTCTGTCCATGTCGTCAATGCTGGGAGGGCTAGCGCTCAATAAAATGAGCACTATTGAATTTCTAGGTAACCCTTGACAGGCCCCCGTGACCCGCACTCAATCGACCCCGGCCATCCGAATCGAGGCCATCTGGCACGTCATCTGAAAAGGGACCAAGGGCATGGGCGTTTTCGATTACAAGGGCATGAAGGGCGACCCCGCCAAGGCGCTGCTGAGCAACGCCTTGGCTTTATCCGAGTACGCGTATGACTCCACCGGCCAACCCCTGGCAACCGGTGGCTGGGCGCCTATCGGTGCGCAGGCCCTGGGCGTGACGCAGCATGTGGACAAGCAAGGCACCTTCTGGGGCGAGACAGCCTTGGCCCCTTCGGCCAACGTCGAGATTCTGGGGCAGTACGATGGGCTTGGCAGGCTGATCGCCATGGGGATTGCCTTTCGTGGCACGTCCTTTGGCTTGACCTGGGATGGCGCGGGCGACGTGGCCAGCGACCTGGCGGCCGCAGCACTGCCTGGATACGCCGCCAATTACGCCAAGTTCGCCTTCAGCGCCTTGCTCGAAAACGTCGCTCGTTACGCCGCGAGCCAGGGCTTGAGCGGCAAGGATATCCTGGTCACCGGCCATAGCCTCGGCGCACTGGGCGCCAACAGCCTGGCGACCTTGAGCCACGATCACTGGGGCGGCTTTTATCAGGGTGCCAACTACGTAACCTTTGCCTCACCCGCTCAACGCTCGGGTGATACCCCGGTGTTGAATATTGGCTATGAAAATGACCCGGTGTTCAAAGCCATTGATGGCAAAGGCATCAATACCTCGGCACTCTTCTGGGGCAACGACCGGGGCTGGGATGCGGCCGCCAACAACCTCGTCAGTTTTACCGATAATTACGCGTCGTTCTCGGCACATTTACCTAATAGTCTGAATTGGGGCGTGGCCAAGGCTCACTCCCTGGACGGTTACATCCAAGGTTTGGGGCGTATCGCGTCCTCCAAGTTCTACGACCTGACCAGCAAGGATTCGACCATCGTGGTCTCCAGCCTGACCGAGGCTGCGCGTGAAACCACCTGGGTACAAGACCTGAACCGTTACGCTGAAAAACACACTGGCAATACCTTCATCCTCGGCACCGAGGGCAACGACCTGCTCAAGGGCGGTGTCGGCAACGACTTCCTGGAAGGCAGCGCCGGTCATGATCGTTTTCGCGATGATGGCGGCTACAACATCCTGCTGGGCGGGCAGGGCGATAACGTCTTCGAACTGCACAAGCCACTGGCCAGCTTCGGCTTTGCCAACGATGGCGATGGCACGCTCTACATCAACGACGCCTATGGCGGCATCAGTATGACCCGCGATATCGGTGCATTGGTGAGCCAAGAGCAGTCCTACATCATGTGGAATTCAATCCCCTGGGGCACCCACGACGTCACCTATAACGTAACCGGCCAAGGCCTGCTGGCCGGCACAGCCTTGACGCCCTACACGGCCTCTGCCAACGGCGATGCGCAGGACAATGTCCTCACCGCTCATGCTGCGGGGGAATGGTTGTTCGGTCTGGGCGGCGACGATCATTTGATCGGTGGGCAGGGTAATAATGTGTTCGTCGGCGGGGCGGGCAATGACCTGATGGTGTCGGGCGGGGGCAGCAACACTTTCCTGTTCAACGGCCTCTTTGGCAATGATCGGGTCGAGGGCTACCAGGCCAGCGATAAGCTGGTGTTCATGGGGATTCCTGACCTGGGCCAGCAATACGATTACCGTTCCCATGTCTCGATGTTCGAGGACAATGCGCTGTTGTCCTTTGGCGACAACTCGGTGACGTTGGTTGGCGTGAACATGACTCAACTCAATGGTGCAGGCATTTATATTTCCTGAATACCCACACAATGGGCTGTTGAACCTGTGGCGAGTGAGCTTGCTCCCGTGACGGCCCCTCAGCCGACACATACCTACCTGACGCCCCACGGACCAAAATGTGGGAGCTGGCTTGCCTGCGATGGCGGCTGTCAGACCGCTACGGGAGCAGCGGATATCTACCGCGGGTTTGTCATCGAGCTCAAACCCGCTACCTCATAGCCTCCGTTACTTGAGCGTAACGTCGAGCATCGGCGGGATGTAACCGTAGTCATACTCGGCGACCACGAACGTTTGCTGCCCTTTGATCTTGATGCCCACCGTCGGTGCTTCGGTGCCGCCGATACGGATCTGCGTGCCGGTGTCGTCGGTCGGTACGCTGTCGATGAAGGAGGTCACCAGGCCGTTGGGCATGACGCAGTGCGAGTAGGTCTGAAACGGTTGGGAGGACGGGTTGCCCAGTACCAGGCCAGAGCCGTTCAACGGCACATACGGGCCGAACAGCGAATCGGCGACGAAGCCGTATACCCCGTCCGGGCCGGTTACACCGTCGGCGTAGGTGAAGGTGTGGCTGATGGTGAACAGGTAGTACTTGCCGTCCTGGAACACAAAGTGCGGGCGTTCGGTCTGGTCGTTGACGCCGACCGCGGTCAGCAGCGGTGGCAGCATTTCCCAGTCGTCACCGTCTTCGTCGCGGGCCACGGCGATCCCGACGCAGGCGGTCTGGAAGCGCGAGTTGCCGACCTCTTCATAGCCGGGTGGCACGTCGCCGATTTCGGCGTTACCGACCTTGTGCGAGCCGCGTTCGCCGGCCACGTTGCCTTCGAACAGCATGTACAGCTTGCCGTCTTTCGGGTCGCGAAACGGCCATGGATCGCGAAAGCCCCAGAAGGCGTTTTGCGCTTCGGTCTGGTACATCTTGCCGTCCGCCTCGAACAGCGGCTTGACCTTTTCGAAGCCCACCAGGCTGACGCCATGCTCGGTGGTCACCACGCGGCCACGCACCTTGACGATGGTCGCGCCGGGCGTGACGGCGGTGTAGTACAGGTCCACTTCGCCTTGTTCGTTCAGCAGGATCGGTGTGC
Organism: Pseudomonas sp. CFSAN084952; assembly: GCF_009648855.1. Taxonomy (NCBI): domain Bacteria; kingdom Pseudomonadati; phylum Pseudomonadota; class Gammaproteobacteria; order Pseudomonadales; family Pseudomonadaceae; genus Pseudomonas; species Pseudomonas sp. CFSAN084952. Next base: position 1,557,774 of record NZ_CP045767.1, read on the forward strand.
CAGCCCATTCGCGCACGGTGGGTGAAACCCCTTCAGCCATCACTCGGCCGCCGAGCTTCCAGTCTTTGCCAGTGCGAGAGAACCAGTAGTACATCTTTGCCCGGCCATGGCGATCGTTCCAGTCGCGGATGACGTCGTAGTTGCCATTCTGATCGAGGTATTGCGGGTCGTTCGGATGGCGATCCGCAGTGAGGGTGAAGATCACCGACCAGCCGTCAACGGAGGTGATGTTGCCGTCGATATCACGCAGCGGCATGGTGTCCCAGATAAAAACCTCGTCACTCAATACCGGGAAGTTCGCACTGACCAGTGGCTGGGTGGTGGTGGGGTCGTCCGCACGCACTTTAAGCGCATCGGCTCGGGTCCACAGGCTGGGTTGATGGGGTGTTTTGCCAAATTTCGAAGGGGTGCTTTTCATAGGAAACCTCGTCCATGTAGGGATTCAAGTCACTGTATTTATATACAGTGATTCGAATTTAAAAGACTCGGATCTGTGGGTCAAGGATAAAAATGCATTTATGCATTTTTTGAGTTTTTCATTTAGCTGATACGTTTCACCTTGTCCCGTTTACAGAAGTTATTCCGTTGGCGTGGCGCAGTGATGGCCATGAGCGAGAGGGTGGTTAGTTCAAGCCACGCATGAACTGGTCACTGATCAGGTCAGCCAGCATCCGCACGGGTTCGGTAAGGCTTTGGCGAGAACGGTGTATGAGTCCGATATCCCGGTGAAAGGTGTGTATGCCCAGATCGAGTGCTCGAACACCCATAGGCCACTCCGGATCTCTGCACGTTTGCGGCACCAATGCGACGCCTACGCCCTTTTTGACTAATTGAAGGATGGCCTCCAGCTCATCCAGTTCGCACACCTCATGCAGCGTGAAATGCATCTGCCGCACAAAACGATCAACCTGCCTGCCGCCGAACGATGAGCGGTCATAGCGAATGAAAGGATGGCTGGACAGCAGCGCCGACCAGTCTTCACCGGGCACTTCGCTCGGTACTATTAGCCGGTAGGGCTCCCGCGCCAGCGTCGTCCAGTGCAGGTCACTCTGAAGCGAGAAGGGTGGGCGAATGATGGTGGCCATGTCGATCTCGCCAGCGTCGACGAGGTTGACCAATTCCATCGACAGCCCTGGAATGACTCGCGTGCGACATTGCGGGCATTGCTGGTGAAACCTGGCCAGCGATTCGGGCAAATATGAGCGCTGCACCGACGCGATTGCGCCGATAGTCACCCGCTCGTGGGTGGGTTGTCCCATCGTCGAGGAACCCAGGTTGTCGTAAAGATTGAGCAGCTCCTGAGCTTGCAAGAGTACTTGGTGGCCCATTCTATTGAGATGCGCAGAGCGTCCCTTTCTGTCGAAAATTTCGACGCCCAGTTCAGCTTCGAGGCGCTGGATTTGCGCGCTCACAGCGGCCTGGGTCAGGCCGATTCTGTTGCCGGCAGCGGCAAAAGTGCCTTCCCGCGCAACAGCGATGAGTGTCTTGAGTTCTTTGATCATTCATAAATATTAATTGTGTTTCTAAGAAATATATATTGATTTTTATGTTGGGTTTTCCGTCCTACGATGTTTTCCATTCCCGCCAACGGCTGAGCCAAGCGAGGCAATGACGGGGGAATGTTCGCCAAACCCACAAAAAAAGCACTGGAGATCTGATGAGCCTCTCGCCATTCCACCTCGCAATACCTGTTTACGACCTGGCTTCAACACGGACCTTCTACGGTGAGGTTTTTGGTTTAGAAGAAGGGCGGTCCAGCACTCAATGGGTCGATTTCAATTTCTATGGTCATCAACTGGTGATTCACGAGCATCCCAAAACCGCCTCTCAAGAAAGTGTTCATAGCAATCCGGTCGATGGTCATGATGTTCCTGTTCCGCACTTCGGCATCATTCTGGGTTGGGAGCAATGGGAAGCGCTGGCCGAGCGACTGAAGTCGTTTGGTACCGAATTTGTGATCGAACCGTACATTCGTTTCAAAGGTCAGGTTGGCGAGCAAGCCACCATGTTCCTGTTTGATCCTTGCGGCAATGCTCTTGAATTCAAGGCGTTCAAGGATATGGGCCAGCTCTTCGCGAAATAAGAACACCCATGGCACAGCTGAGCTGTGCCATGGGGGCTCACGTGAGCTGCAAGCTCATGACTCTAGCAACTGCTGATAACGCAGACCTTTCATACCAACAAGAAGGCTAGACATGAAACGTATTCCCTTGGTGTGGCAAATCGTTGCCGGGCTGTTGCTTGGCGTGCTTGTCGGTTGGTACTTCAATACCCATCCGCACTATCAGGCATGGGTCAGCGTGCAGGTTCTGAAACCGCTTGGTGACATCTTTATCAAGATGATGAAGATGGTCGTTGTGCCAATCGTGTTCTGCTGCATGATTCTGGGCATTGCCGGTGGCCCAGACAGCAAGTCATTTGGCCGCATGGGTGTGCGCTCGCTCGGTTATTTCTTTGCGATTACCGCGCTGGCCGTCGTCATAGGCTTGTGTTTCGCAAATCTCTTCGAACCGGGAACAGGTACCGATATTTCCGGTGTTTCGCACGGTGCCGCATCCATCACGCTGGAGCCGCCGAAAGGAGCGCTGGTAATATTGCAGAACATTGTGCCCGATAACGTATTGGCTGCGATGTCCGAGGGGAAATTGCTGTCGGTGTTGTTTTTTGCCGTGCTGTTCGGCTTGGCATTGAACGCCTTGCCGAAAGAGAAAAACGCACCGGTCATCGCACTGCTTCAAAGTGTTTGCGATGCGATGTTCAAGGTTGTCTCCATGGTTATGGCTTATGCGCCTGTGGGTGTGTTCGGCATGATCGGCGCGACCGTGGCGACGTTTGGTTTCGCTTCTTTGTTGCCATTGCTCAAGTTGATTGGTGTTGTGTACCTGGCGCTGATTGTTTTTGCGTTGGTGGTACTTGGCGGTATTTGTTACTTGATAGGCGAAAACATTTTCAAGTTGATCGGGTACTTGCGCGATGAGTTGATGCTCGCCTTCTCAAGTGCCGCCTCAGCCGCAGTGATGCCGCAGTTGATGACAAAGATGGAAAGTTACGGCGTGCCGCGTCGGATCGTCAGCTTCGTGGTGCCGGTGGGGTATGCGTTCAACCTCGATGGTGCGTCGATTTTTCTTGGGGTGGCGACGATCTTTGTCGCGCAACTCCATGGCATCGACCTGTCGTTATCCCAGCAGATCCTGTTGGTGGTGACCATGGTGCTGACTTCCAAGGGCGCAGCAGGTCTTCCACTGGAAGGCGTCGCGTTGATCGCTGGCATTTTCAGGATCATCGACAGTGGTACCACTACGTTGAACGTGTTGGGCAATGCCATTGCGCCGTTAGTCATCGCCAAGTGGGAAAAGGTCGAGCTCAGACCTTCAACGGATTATCCAGCCGCACGGGTCTAGTCGTTTGCAGGAGCAACGATAGGCGAGAACGCAGGAGGTCATTCGTCAGGTATTGCTAATGTTTTGTAGACGACCGGTCTAGTTTTGGATAGGCTCTCGTCATTATGAAAAAATCTAATCTGGACATGCGACAGCACATCATCGATGTAGCGAAGACACTGATGACCCACAAGGGCTATACCGCCGTCGGTCTTATGGAAGTATTGACGACGGCGGGCGTGCCCAAGGGCTCGTTTTATCACTACTTCCGCTCCAAGGAGGAGTTCGGCCAGGCACTACTGGAAGAGTATTTCCAAGAGTATATCGGTCGGGTAGACATCGTCATGGCAGCGCAAGGGACTGGCGCCGAGCGGCTGATTGGCTACCTGAGTTACTGGGCGAAGACACAGGCGTTCGATCATCCCGAGGAGAAATGCCTGGTGGTGAAACTCGGCGCAGAAGTGTGTGACCTCTCGGAGGACATGCGCAGCGTACTTGAAGAGGGCACCGCACTGATTATCCAGAGGATCACCCGGTGTGTTGAACAGGGGATGGCCGATGGCTCCATCACGTCGACCCAGAACGCCGAGACATTGGCTGAATCGTTGTATCAACTGTGGCTTGGGGCTTCACTGTTAGTGAAGGTGCGAAACACAACGGCTGCTTTCGAAACAGCGCTGAACACGAGTAAGCGCCTGCTGGCATAGGGGCGTTTTTTTTTACCACTTTACTAGACGACCGGTCTAATTTATCGAGAGGCTTTATGACCGATATCACCACGGATACCGACCTTTTTTCTCCCATGCATCTGGGGGCGCTGCAATTGGCTAACCGGATAGTCATGGCGCCCGTCACACGTAGCCGGATGGCCGACGACGGTGTGCCAAATGAAATGCACGCCACTTACTACGCTCAACGTGCCAGTGCCGGCTTGATCATTGCCGAAGCGACGAACATTTCTGCCCAAGGACGTGGCTATGCCATGACTCCGGGAATCTGGTCGCAAGAACAGGTGGCCGGCTGGAAAAAGGTCACCGACGCAGTGCACGCGGCGGGCGGCAAAATTGTCAGTCAGTTGTGGCACGTGGGACGTTTTTCCAGTGTCGAGTTGCAACCCAACGGCGAAGCGCCGGTAGCGCCTTCGGCGATCAAGGCTGAAGGTAGCACCTACACCGAAAATGGCTTTGTCGAGGTGTCGACGCCTCGTGCGCTGCAAACCTCGGAGATCCCAGGGATCATCGAGCAATACAAGCGGGCCGCCGAGAACGCCAAGCGAGCCGGTTTTGATGGCGTAGAAGTGCATTCGGCCAACAGCTATCTGCTCGATCAATTCCTGCGTGATTCCACGAACAAACGCACCGATCAATACGGTGGCTCCATTGAGAACCGGGTGCGACTGACCTTGGAAGTCACCGAAGCCGTGGTTTCGATATGGGGTAACGACCGTGTCGGTATTCGCCTTTCACCGGTGACCCCTGATGCCGGTAATACGCCTCCTGACAGCAATGTCATGGCGACTTATGGCTACCTGATCCAGCAGCTCAATCAATTGAACCTGGCGTACCTGCATTTTGTTGAGGGCGCCACGGCGACCTCCCGCACCGTGCCCGAAGGCGTGGACCTGGATGCACTGAGTGCCCAGTTTGAAGGGCCATTCATAGGCAATAACAACTATGACCTGGCGATGGCAATCGAACGCCGGGCGCAGGGCCGGATCGATGCGGTTGCATTTGGTCGCTTGTTCATTTCCAACCCCGACCTCGTCGAGCGTCTGCGTCGCGGTATTGAGCTGACCATCGCTCCACGCGAGAGTTACTACGGCGGGGGTGCAAAAGGTTACATCGATTGGCCAACCGCTGACGCCTCACTAGCAAGGTCCCGCGCTAATTAAGGCGCAGGCGTCGCAATAGCAGTCATTGCAAAAAGGTATTGAACATGAATTACCTGCAAAACAAGGTAGTCATCGTCACGGGCGCATCCTCAGGCATCGGCGCGGCAACCACCCGGGCGCTGGTAGCGCAAGGTGCGCGTGTGGTTGCCGCCGCCCTTGATGAAGAGGCGTTGGAGTCTTTCGTCGCTGACCTGCGCGAGGCCGCAAGTGAGGTGGTCGCGTTTACTACTGATGTGACTCAACCGGATCAAACCCAGGCACTTGCCAGGTTTGCCCGTGAAACATACGGCGCCATCGACATTCTGGTGAACAACGCTGGCCTGATGCTTTTTTCCCGTTGGGTTGATCTGGCCGTGCAGGATTGGGAAAAGATGATCGATGTGAACATCAAGGGTTACCTCAACATGACGGCTGCAGTATTGCCGTTCATGTTGGAACAGAAGTCCGGGCAGATTCTCAATATGGACTCTGTTGCAGGGCATCAGGTAGGGCCGTCTGCGGGTGTCTACAGTGCGACCAAGTTTTTCGTCCAGGCCATGACCGAGTCCATGCGCAAAGAACTTGGCGTGCAGCACGGTATTCGCGTTAACACGATCAGCCCTGGCGTCATCAATACAGGGTGGGCGGACAAGGTCAGTGATCCGCAGGGGCGCAAGGCTGCCCAGGCGCTGAACCGGATTGCTATTGGGCCTGACGATGTCGCCCGTGCAGTGATTTACGCGCTCAACCAGCCGGAAAACGTCACCGTCAATGACTTGATCATCTCGCCGACGCGCCAGGATTGGTAGCGGGCGGCGGTCATTGACTCATTCAGCAAGACCCCTCGGCTATGTCAGGCGAGCGGTGTGGCATCTCATCCCCCATGAAAGGAAAAACAAGCATGTCGAAGAATATCAAGGCAGTACCCACCCACGAGTACGACGCTGTCATCGCCACAGCCAATCAGTACGTGGAAGGTCTGCGTACCGGTAATGCTCAAAGCGTTGCACAAGCCTTCCATCAAGACGCAGTGATGTATGGGTTCACCAATGGCGAGTTGCTCGGCGGCCCGATCAACAAGCTGTTTGATTTCGTTGCGAAGAACGGCGGCGCACCCCAAATCACCACTCGCCTTGACGTATTGGCAATTACGCCGAGCACCGCAGTAGTACGTGTCGATATGGAAAACGATGCGATTGGCGCCGATTACAACGACTACCTGACACTGATCAAAATTGAGGGTGTCTGGAAGGTGATTGCCAAGGTGTATCACCAGTTCGACGCGTAAGCATCAACCGATCCCGGCACCCCTGATGTCGGGATCGCCGGGCTGTCTATTCAAAGGGTCATACGATGCCAATGGTTGAATTCTCCGCTGTTTTGAACGCCGTGCACAACGCGCCTGAAGCGTGATGAAGAAGTTTGGTGAGACCCAGCAATGGCACCCTGCGATTGTCAAAAGCAGCCTCGAAGACGGCGAGTCCGATGGGGCTGTTGGGTGTCTGCTTGCTCAGTGGCGATGAGTCCAACGGTAGGCCCTTAAAAATAATGAACCCTGCCTGCGCCTGTGCACCCAAAGTTACATAACCTGGAGGTGCATCATGCAAACCACTTACTTCTGGATAGGCCTGGCAGTGATCCTCGTACTGCTTGATGCGTGGATCATCAACAGCATCTGGCGCAGCGATAACGCCTCGGCGAGCAAGGCAGGCTGGAGTGCGGTAGTCGTGGTCCTGCCGTTCCTGGGCGCCGCAATATGGGCGATTGCCGGCCCAAGGGGTGTCACCAAGGGGCCGTCTTCTCCCGAGCACAGCAAGGGCTGAGTCCGGGCCGCGCTATGAACAACCCAGACCCCGACGACTTACAGAGCCGCAACTACCCGGTACCGGAAGATATGGCCTTGCAGCGCAAGGTCTGGCGCTTTGAAAGGGTGGGTTGGTACGCGCTGCTGGTGCTGATGGGGCTGAGCCTGGCGGGCCTGTTTTCCAGCGGGCCGCTGAGCACCCGCCAAGTGCGCAGTGCCGATGGACAGTTGCGCGTGGAGTACCAACGCTTTTTGCGCAATGGCGCCTCCGATGGGCTGGTGGTTCATCTGCAAGGCAAGGCCCAAGAACCCCTGGAGGTCGAGTTGAGCGGTGAACTGCTGCGCGGCTTCAATATCGAGATGCTGCAGCCTCAGCCGCTCAAGGCCAGGGCGGCCGGGGAGGGTGTAAGCGTCTGGATGCTGAGTGACAGTGCTGGCCAGGCCGTGCTGTACCTGACCTTGCGCAGCGACACGGTGGGCAGCGTGGATACCCAGGTGTCGCGACCCACAGGGGCGTCCGTGCGCTTTTCTCAGTTTATTTACCCTTGACCGTCAGCCCCGACCCTAACGGCGTGAGCTGCACAGTTTTTCGATCAAGGAGATCAACGAATCATGGCCCACGGGCTTGCTGACATGCGCATTAAAGCCTGATTCAGTCGCCTTTTTCTGGTCATTGCCTGCGCCGTAGCCGGTCAATGCAATGGCGGGAGCCTGTCGAAGGTGGCCTACTTTACGCAGCTTCTGCATCAGCTCATGGCCATTCATTTTAGGCATGCCGATGTCCGAAATAATCACGTCGTACTGGGCATCCCGGGCTGTTTCAAGTGCGCTTAACGGGTCGCTGAAGGCGCTCACTTGGGCGCCTTCCATTTCCAGCAGCATGTTCAGCACCTCAAGCACTTCGGCTGAGTCATCGACCAGTAAAACCTTGAGGCCATTGAGGCGCTGATCTTCGTGCTGGGTAGCGCCGCTATCCAGCAGATGATTCTGTTGTTCGCACAGCGGCAACCAGATCGAGAAGGTGCAACCAAAGCCCAGCCCTCGCGAGTGCACACTCACCGAACCACCATGGGCCTCCACCAACTGCCGTACCAGCGACAAGCCAATGCCCAGGCCTTCACGCTGGTGGGTCTGGTGCTGGTTTTCCGCTTGCCCGAACAGGTCGAAGATTTTCTCCAGGCTGTCTGCGGCCAGGCCTGCGCCGCTGTCGATGACATCCAGTTGTGCGCGCCCGTCCGTTCGACTGACTACCAACTGCACCTGGCCGTCCTCGGGAGTGAATTTCAGGGCATTGTTGACCAGGTTCCAGATCACTTGCTCGATGCGCGTCGGGTCTACGTCAACGATCAACGGGCCCGGCACCGAAGGGGTTTGAAGGCTGACCTGGCGACGATGACCGTCGGCAAGCACCACGCTATGAATGTCCTTGAGGGTGCGAATCAGGTCGATCGGTTGCTTTTTCAGCTTCAGCTTGCCCGTGCGAACCCGGGCGACATCCAGCAGGTCGTCAATGATCCGCGCCTGGCTGGACACCGCTTCGCAGATGGTATTGACCGCCTTGATGGCCGGGCCCGCGACCTTGGTGGCGGGCAGGCGTCGCAACAGTTCGGCGTTCAGCTGGATCAGGTTCAACGGGTGCTTGAGTTCGTGGGACATCACCGCGAAGAACTCATCCTTGAGGTGGCTGTTGGTCTGGGTTTCCTTCAAACGCTGACTCTGTTCATCCTGGGTGCGCTTGTGGCCGGTGAGGTCGCGGGCAATCTTGACGTAGCCGCGCAAACTGCTGCTCTTGAGCTGGGTGACCTCGCCGCTGCAATAGAAGCGGCTGCCGTCCTTGCGCACATGCCAGCGTTCATCTTCGCCACGCCCATGTTCGCGGGCGGTGCGCAGTTCTTTCTCCGGCACGCCAGCGGTGCGGTCTTCCGGGGAGAAAATCAGATCGTAGTAAGCGCCCAGCACCTCGTCCTTGGTGTAGCCGAAGATCAGTTCGGCACCGGTGTTCCAGTCGGTGATGGCGCCATGGTCATCGAGGATGATGATGGCAAAGTCATGGGTGCTCTCGGCGACCAGGCGCATGCGCTCCTCGCCCAGGCGCAGTTCCTCTTCGGCCTGACGTCGCTTGGTGATATCAATGAAGGTCAGCACGGTGCCATCAATGTGATCTTCGCTGGAGCGGTAGGGCAGCAACCGCGCAATGTACCAGCGGTCGTCGTTGCTGCTGATTTCCCGCTCGATCATGCTCAGGGACTCAAACACGGTGGCGGCGTCTTCGGTCATTTGCGGGTAATTGAGGCGGTGGGTGATGTCCAGCAACGAGCGCCCGGTGTCCACCGGCAGCATGCTGAAAATATCCGTGGCCCGTGGCGTGAACCAGCGAATGCGCATGTTGCGGTCGACGAAGACCGTGGCGATGTCGGTGGACGCGATCAGGTTGGTCAGGTAATCGTTGACCTTGTCCGTCTCTTCCACCTTGGTCTTGAGCTCGAAATTGACGGTCAGCAGTTCTTCATTGATCGACTGCAACTCTTCCTTGCTGGTTTCCAACTCCTCGGTGGCCGAGCGCAGTTCTTCGTTGACGGCCTGCATTTCTTCGTTGGAGGCCTTGAGTTCCTCGCTGGAGACTTCCGCCTGTTCGATGGTGTCCTGCAAGTGCAACTTGGTGCGTTGCAGCTCGCGCTCCAGGTTGCTCATGATCGCGTTTTCGGCCTGGGTGACCGTGTCGATGTCGGGCAGCAACGGGTCGACGGCGGTTTCCTGGAAGATCACCAGCACGTAGTCGTTTTCGGTCGCTTCATCGCGGTAGGGGCGGGCGCTGATGTCCACCAGGAAGGGGCCTTGCTCGCGTTGGATGCGGATCTTGCGCGAAGACACCGGGCTATTCGATTGCTGGACCTGAAACAAGGTGGTGCGGATATCGAGGCGTAAATCGGGATGCACCAACGTCAGCAGGTTGTGCGTCACCTCGCCGGCCACGTAGCGCAGGAATCGACCTGCGCCTTCGCTCATGTGCAGGATATCGGCCTGCATATTCACGATGACGCTGGGCGGCGCGGCTTTTTCCAGGGCGCGCAGATGGATGTCTGCGAACGAGACCTTGCTGGGCGCCTTGGTTTCAATCGCCAGCGTCGTGGCGCTCGGGCGCAGATAGCCGCCTCGCGGCATGGTCGGGGCGCGACGCACGGCGGACGAGCCGGCACGCACTCTGAAAATGCGGTTGCGCTTGTCCACCGGTACAAACAGGTCCAGGCAGCCGTCGGCCGACTCCGAGGAGCCGAGGAACAGGTAGCCACCGGGACGCAACGCGAAGTGGAACATTTGCAGGATGTCGCGTTGCACTTCGCGGTCCAGGTAGATCAACAGGTTGCGGCACACGATCAGGTCGATCTGCGAGAACGGTGGGTCGGCCAACAGGCTGTGTTTGGCGAACAGCACCTTTTCGCGAATTTCCTTGCGCACCCGGTAGTGCTGGTTCTTCTCCTTGGCAAAGTACTGGCGCAACCGTTGAGGCGGTACGTCGGTGATGATCGCTTCGGGGTACACGCCGTTGCGGCCATGGGTAATGGCCCGCTCATCTATATCGGTGGCAAACACCTGCATCTTTGCACCGCTGGCGTCCAGCGCCAGTTGCTCGGCCACCAGCATCGCCAGGCTGTAGGCCTCTTCGCCGGTGGAGCAACCCGCCGACCAGATGCGCACCTCCTCACGGTGCGGCACGCTGTCTTCCAGTGACTTCACCAGGTTGGGGATCACGTCCCGCTCAAGGGCTTCGAAGGCCTCGCGGTCGCGGAAGAAGTTGGTCACGCCAATCAGCATGTCGCCCAGCAACGCCTTGGTTTCGTCCGGGTTGGCCTGGAGGAAGTTGTAATAGGTGGCCAGGTCGGGTTGAGCCGTGACCTGCAAGCGCCGCTCGATACGACGCAACACCGTGGCGCGTTTGTAATGCTTGAAGTCATGCCCGGTACTGGCGCGCAACTGGATCAGAATATCCAGCAACAGCTGCTCGGCCACGGCGGCATCGCGTTCGGAGCTGGGTGGGATGGTCTTGATCTCAGGATCGTTGGCGGTGGGCAGCACAATCGACTGGGCATTGCGCCACAGTTCCAGCAGCTTTTGCGGCATTTCCACCACCGGCAGCACCAGATCGACCATCTGGGTTTCGATGGCCGCCAGCGGCATGCCATCGTACTCGGCGTCTTCCGGCGCCTGTACCAGGGTGATACCGCCTTGTTCTTTGATCCGCGACAGCCCCACCGCACCGTCTGAGCCGGTACCAGACAGGATCAGGCAAAACGCGCGTTCTTTATGGGTGTCTGCCAGGTCGCGAAAAAACAGGTCGATGGCAATGTGCGATCCACCTTCGCGCACGGCAGGCGAGACCGCCAGGTAACCATCGTTCATCTTCAAGAGCTGCGCCGGGGAGATGACGTACACGTGATTCTTTTCGATGGGCGTGGCGTCATTGACCTGCGACACCGGCATGCGGGTCGTTTCCTGGATGATCTTGTCTGCCACGCTTTGATGGTCGGGCGAAAGATGCAGGACCACCACGAAGGCCATGTCGCAGTCTTTGGGCATGTGCTCGAAGAACGCTTTCACGGCTTGCAGCCCGCCCGCCGAGGCACCGATACCCACCACCGGGAAATTCAAGTTACTGGGGGTCAGATCTTTGCGTTGCGGAACGTTGGGGGACCGCGGGGGGGCAGACTTCATAAATACCAACCTTGGATAACGGCGCACAGGAAGACGGGTGTAGAGGGAAGAACTTGAACAACGTGGGCGAGGGCTGAACCGACAGTGAAATATAGCTGAAAACCTGCTGCCAACAAAAAAAGCCTTGAAGCCACCCGGTCATTCGACGGACCACTTACTGCCGGTTGAGGCACGCAACCTGCGGAAGGTTTAATCAAACTGACGAGTGGCCATCGCGGTTGCACGGTTATCCGATTTTCTGAAAATCCGTCTGAACTTCGCTTCCTGGCGAACCCTCGCAAAGAGAAACCCACCCAGGAGACGTTCTGATGAACAGCTATCCAAAACCACCCTTCAACGCCCAGCAACAGCCCGTACCCGGTGAGCAGCGCAAGATGGACCCGATGCCCGATTGCGGTGAGCAGTCATACCAAGGCTCGGGCCGGCTCGCCAATAAAATCGCCTTGGTCACCGGGGCCGACAGCGGCATCGGACGGGCCGTGGCCATTGCCTTCGCACGTGAAGGCGCGGACGTGGCGGTGTCGTATCTGGATGAACATGAAGACGCCAAGGAGACCGCACGCTGGGTCGAGGCGGCGGGTCGTCAATGCCTGTTACTGCCCGGCGACCTGGGCGATGCGGCGCAGTGCACGGCCATCGTCAACGACACCGTGGAGAAGTTCGGCCGCATCGATGTGCTGGTCAACAACGCAGCGTTCCAGATGACCTATCAATCGCTGGAAGACATCCCCGACGAGGACTGGGTGAAAACCTTCAACGTCAACATCACCGCGATGTTTCGCATCTGCAAGGCCGCGCTGCCGCATATGGCCGAAGGCAGTTCGATCATCAACACCAGCTCGGTCAACTCCGATATGCCCAACCCCAGCCTGTTGCCCTATGCGGCCACCAAGGGCGCGATTGCCAACTTCACCGCCGGCCTGGCGCAGATGCTCGGCGAGCGGGGGATTCGCGTCAACAGCGTGGCACCCGGGCCTATCTGGACGCCGTTGATCGTCTCGACGATGACGCCGGACATGGTGAAAAACTTTGGCGGCAACACCCCATTGGGACGCCCAGGCCAGCCAGTGGAAGTGGCGCCGATCTATGTGCTGCTGGCGTCGGATGAAGGCAGCTACATCTCCGGCGAACGCTACGGCGTGACGGGTGGCAAGCCGATACTTTGATCAGTGATTGAGGAGGGCGGTATGAGCGAAGCCTCGAAGCACCACGAGCCGAATCCTTCTGAGCGCAAGGTGCGCCCGCCGGCGGCTAAGCGAAACGATAAATCGCAGGCACCGGCAGGCGGACAACAGGCAAAGGAGCAAGGCGGTGTTGCTCCCGGAGGGCCTTCGACAGACCCTGAGTCAGGGGCGTGAACGCGAGGGGATATACACTCGGCCTGACATCCTGATGGGTTGTCAGGCCGCTATCGCAGGCTGACGTTATTTGCGCTTGGAACGATGAATTCGCATCCACTCCCGATAGGCCACTGTACGCTGCGCATCCGCACGTTTCTTCGCCTCGGTAAACCGCGCCCACGTCTGCGCATCGCCGCTGTAGGACTCAATAATCTCGTACGCCAACGCGTCCAATCGATCCGCTTCGAAGAACATCTCGGCGTTTCGCGTGACCTCGTCGTCCCGCCTGTTTGTAGTTGTGTAACCAAGAGTCTGACTGTTCATCCTCTGAGGCCCTCCGCCCATTGAATCTGTGCCGCGCCACTCCAGCGCACCTGGGTAATGCCGTATTTCTCCGCCATCGGTTTGGACACACGCTTGAACGTGTGTTGCCCAAATTTGGGGATCACCGCCACACCAGCGTCACAACTGGCCCAATGCCAAGCCTCGGCATTGTCCATGCGCGGTGCGCGCACGATGAAGGACTTGGGCTCGCCATGCAGCTGGTACTCGATAGTGAATAGGTCGTTGTGTTTCATGAGGCCTCCTTGATACTCATGAACTACAGATATTTGACGTCAAAAATAATTCAAATAAGTTGTCCGACAATTCGATGACTGGGCGCAAGGCATGGATGAAGCCTAATCATCTACCGTAAAGGTGACCCATCCAGGCCCATCGGCCGGGCGTTGCAGTTCGGCGATGACACCGCTGACGGAGGATCCGTCGGGCAAATTGACGGTGATAAAGTTGGGATTGCCAGGCCAATCCATTGGCGTGTCAAAGTCCAGGCGCGCGATGGTCGGTTTACCGCTACTGGTCATTTGAATGTTTTTTGATTCGTTAAGGCGTTCATCTGAGGGTGTTCCAAGATGGCGCGAGGCAGTGATGACACTGGCAATACCTTGGTAGTCGTAAGACATGCTGGGTTACCTCATGTAAAGGGAACAACGAAGATCAAATGTGGGAGCGGGCTTGCTCGCGAAAGCGGTGGATCAGTCACATCAATGTTTAATGGACCGACGCCTTCGCGAGCAAGCCCGCTCCCACAGAGGAGTTGTGCTTGACTGGCTGCTATTCGGGGTTCGCCCCGTTTTCATTTGTGACGAGCCGAATATTTGCGCGCAACGACAACGCCGCCCACTAGCAGCGCTGCGCCTATTGCAACCATCCCATAGGGCGTACGGCGGGTTTGCCGCCAGCCGCCTTCGACACGACGTTCGCCGCTTGCCGGGGTGTAGAGGTTGCCCGTAGAGGTCGCGGCGCGCTGGCTGCGCTCCAGGCCGAGGCGGGTGAGCCAACCGGATAACCGGGCAAAGCCGGGCAGCAAAAAATGCGCGACGCGGGCCACGGTGGCAGCGCTGCCTACCGTGGTGCTGTCCCTCGGTTGCAGCGCACAGGCCACCATCGCTTGCGCGACTTTATGTGGGTCGTAGACCGGTGGCGGTGGCGTCAACTCGTGGCCGGTAAAATTGCCGCCATCGCGAAAGCCCGGTGTGTCCATCACGGCGGGATAGATGTCGCACACATGAATATCCGGGTAGTCAGTCAGCTCGCCGCGCAGTGCCTCAGTCAGGCCGCGCAGGCCGTATTTACTGGCCGAGTAGGCGACGGCATAGGGCTGGGCTACCCAACTGCCCAGCGACAAGGTGTTGATCAGAGTGCCGCGGTGCTGGGCTTTGAAATAGGGCCACGCCACGTGGGCGCCGCGCAGGTACCCGAGCAGGTCGGTTTGCAGCACCTGTTCGTGGGCTTCCAGGGGCGTGTCCTCGAAACTGCCGACGGCGCCTACTCCGGCATTGTTGATCCAGATATCGATGCGGCCATTGCCGAAGGCCGCCGCTTGTTCGGCAAGGGCGCGCATCTGGTCGCCCTGGGTTACATCGGTTTTAACGGCGATGGCCTCGGCGCCACGCGCAGCGCATTCCTCGACGACCTCTCCCAAGGCCTTTTCATCTCGGGCCGCCAATACCAAGCGGGTACTTTGCTCGGCAAAGGCGTGAGCAGCCGCGCGACCAATGCCACTGGAGGCGCCGGTGATCACCACGGTCTTGCCGTGCAGTTTCCCCTTGGCCTGCATGACGCCAGGCGAATCCTCGGGCACGTGGACGGGCACGGGGTGCAGTTGCAGGCGGGTACCGTCAGTCAGTACCAGGGTCAGGTTCTCGAGGGTGCCAGCGACGCGGTCGGGAAATACCGGTTCGCCTGTGGCGTCGAGCTCATCATAGATAAACGTCTGGCCCTCAAGCCATCCGACTGCTGTCATCAGTTCAGGGCCCAGGTAGTACTTTCCGTCCAGGAAAAACCCGCTGAAGTTCGGTGTGCGCTCCAGGTTTTCCACGGCGTATCGCTCGCCAGGCCTCATTCCGGTTGCGGTATCAATCATCATGACATCCTCCTTTGGCTGGTCTTGGGGTAGAGAAGGGCCCGCAAATGATCGTTCAATCCAAATGACTGAATGGCGGTGTCAATGTTGATGGGCCTTCAGGGTCGGGTCGGCGATCTGGATAACCGTGCCCTGGCGCCATGCGTCCGCGCCGGGCGCGATGGGCGGCGCGGGGATATCGGCACGCGTCTTTTTCTTGTCGGCACTGTCGATGCCCAGTCGTTTATCTCGTTCGGCGACCATACGCGGGTCAGCCTGGCCGTCTGCGGTAAACCCCATCATCAACTGAGGCACGCCTAACGGCAGGCGTTTATCCAGATCGGTATGCCAGGTGTGCCAGGTCTTGCCGTAGGTGTGCACCAGCTTCTCCATCAGCGCATGTTCCGCCGCCTCAGGAATGCCCGGCGCGACCAGTTGCCCTGACTTCACTTCATGCACATGGCTATGCCACAACGCCTTTTCAGGCGCGGGCAGCGTGTTGAACTGCGCCTCGCTGATGATGTACTCCACGCCCATCAACTTGGCATCCTTGCGGTTGCCGTCGTAGATCACACACTGGATGACCTCCTCGTTGAGGATTGCGCAGTAGTGATGGGCTTCCATTTGCACATCGGGATGGCCGTTGTAGAAGTGAAAACCGTCCAGGTAGGCGTTCAGGGCATCAATCGGTGGGCGTGATTGCAGCAGGGCGGCGCCGGCTTCCAGCGTTCGGGTCGAAGGCGTTGTCGGCTTCCCAGGTGCCTCGACATTCGAAGGTGAGTTGTTGCCAGCGCAGGCGCTGAGCAGGGACAGCGCAACTGCGGCGGATAGGGATTTTGTCACTCGATGGGTTGGGGTGTCAGTCATGGTCGGCTGCCTCCTGTTGCCGGTGTGGTCACATTCGATGATCTGCTTCAGGGCTGATCCTGTTCTCGTTGGAAAGACGCGCGTACGGGGCGTTCAAAATGCTTTGAGTTGAACACTCACTCATTCATCAGGTCGTTTTTTATAGAGGCGCTGACAGCGCAATTGCTTACCTGCCAGTGAGGTGTTCATCCCATGCACAAGACTGAAAATCGAGCGTCGACGCTGCTTACCCAATTGCTCCGGGCACGCGGGCCGGGCGGTCAGGAAGACGAGGTGCGCGCCATTTGCCTGGAAAGCCTGACGCCGTTGTGCGATGAGGCCTGGGTCGATCGGGCGGGTAATGTGGTGGGTTTGATCAAGGGCAAGCACAACGATGCCGAGCCTGCCGGTGCGGTTAAAGTCATGGCACATATGGATGAAATCGCCATGGTGGTTAAACGCGTCGAGGCGGATGGCACGTTGCGGGTGACGGCGCTGGGTGGGGCCAACCCGGTCAACTTTGGCGTGTGCCCGGTGGATATCCTGGGGGACGCACGCATCCTTCCTGGCGTGCTGTCCTTTGGCTCGATGCACGCCACCAGTAATACGGCACAAGGGGCTGATGTGCTCTCGGGCGATGTGCACTGGAACGACGTTCATGTGATCACGCGATGCACTGCCCAGGCATTGTGCGGGTACGGCATTCGGCCCGGAAGCCGTGTGGTGCTGAGCCGTCATTGGCGTGAGCCCTTCCAAGTGGGCGATGCCATTGCCGCGCATTTTCTGGATGACCGCGCCCCGATTGCTGCCGTTCTGCATACAGCCCAGCTGCTGGCTTCGCGCCGGGAGGCGTTGGCCAGGGATGTCTATCTGGTATTCACCACGCTCGAAGAGTAGTGCAATGCCGGGGCAATGTATGCCGCGTCGACGCTACCCGGCGACACCACCATCGCGGTGGAGGTGGGGCCGGTCATGCAGGAATACGGCACGCGCCTGGCCGTCGACCCGATCATCAATACGGGGGACCAGAAAGGCTATTACACCCGGGCGGTGGTCAACGACCTGGCGGCTGCCGCAGAGCGCTGCGGCTACAGCCCCCAATATGCGCTGTTGGTGGATTTCGCTTCGGATGCCAGTGCGGTCATGAGTAACGGGACCTGCGCCCGCGCCGGCTGCCTGGCCATTCCAACGGAAAATACCCATGGTTATGAATTGATTCTGGATGGGGCGGTGCAGGCCTGTGCCGCGACATTGGCCGAGTACCTTGCAGCCTGATAGACGGTGCAAGGTACGCTGACCGGTGGGGCTCAGATTGGGCCGCTTGGAGAATCTGTCTCCTGCCTGATTTCATCGGCCGCATTGGGTTGCCCCAGCTTGCTGTATTGCTCGCGCAATTTTTGCAACTCACGCGACCCAAGCTTATCCAGGCTTAACGCCGCATTGTGAGCTTCTTTGGTGGCACGAATCAGCTCGTCCAGTTTCAGATGAAGAATATCGTTGTCACGGTTCTGGGTATTCTGGATCAGGAACACCATCAGGAAGGTGATGATGGTAGTGGAGGTGTTGATGATTAACTGCCAGGTGTCGTTGTAATGAAAGTAAGGCCCGGTGAGCGCCCAAACAGCAATCAAGCTGACGGCTGTCAGAAAGGTTTTTGAGCTGCCCGCCTGGTTGGAGAGTTTTTGGCAGAATTTCGCGAACTTCATGGTGCTGTCTCCTGGGGGATGTTCCTCTGTAGACCCCAGCAGAATTTCGAAATTCTTTTTTACAAATCGTTTTTTTTGACAAAAATCAATGAGCAAATCCCTCTTGCACAGGAGCACTCAGCATGTCGGTCGCTGCTTCTATCGTTGAATACCTCAAGCACCATCAGTTGGTCATCACGACGGCGGAGTCGTGTACCGCAGGCAAGATCATCACCTTGCTTTCGCAGGTCGACGGCAGCGGTTCGTGGATCGAAAGCGGGTACGTGGTGTATTCGCCAGAAGCGAAACAGCGGCTGTTGAACGTGCGTCGCTATACCATCGATACCTTCAATCTCACCAGCTGTGAGGTCGCCCAGGAAATGGCCCAAGGCGCGCTGCGCGACAGCCCCGCTGATGTGGCGGTCGCCACCACTGGCCTGCTGGGGCCGGATGGAATTGATGGCATTCCCCCAGGCACTGTCTGTTTTGCCTGGGCCTATCGAAACGGCGGGGCACTGAGTGTGTTCAGTCGCAAGGAACGCTTTATGGGTTCTCGTGAGCAGGTGCAGTTGGCCGCGTCTCTTCATGCATTGAAATGGCTGCCGCATTTTCACCAACGGGCGATGGCCGGTGAACGCGCCTAATGCTGCCAAGTGCGCGCGTTTACGGCTGCGGTTCGATGTCCATCAGCAAGTCGCCGTTGGTCAAGGATTCAGCCTCCTGCACCACGCCACGATAGGCCTGACCATTCCATTCAAAGCTAATCCAGTGGGCCTTCGGCAATAGCTTTGGCCATGGCGGTGCAAGCCGCAACTGCACGCCGGGCGCAGTGCGCACAAGTTGCCCCATGCATTCGCTGGCGAGCGTGTTCACACCGAACAGCGTGTCATGCAGGTATTGAATGTTGACCGGTTGCAGCGTTGCGTCAGTAGCGTCTGGCATATCTGTTACCCCACCGATGACAGCCAGAAAGACTGTCTGGCGATGACCATTTCTTCACGTATTTCCCGCACAAGCCGGTTGATCCCCGAAACACCGTGGTAGTGGGCGCGGTTGATGTTGGCGATGGTGAATTGGTCCATACCGTGCGCCGTTACAGTGACTGAAAGGCTGCCGTCCGGGTTGAGCGCGCACTTGACCGCGCACTTGGGAAGGCGAGCGGACAGGGCCGTTTCGATTTCGGCTTTCGTTAACGTATCCATGAGTTCACCGCATAAAGGACTCAGCGCGGTAAGGCTAGCTCATAATGACGGGGCGTAAATACTGGCAAGGTGATAGCTTTGTAAGAAGGGTCGTCCACAACTTTGCGTCGAAAGCCTCTACTTGAAACTTGGGCTGAAGGTTCGCTCGTTGTTAAATCAAGCGGGCAGGATGAGGGGGGATTATAAGGTGTAGCCTGTTCAAACTATTGGGTTTGAAGGGGCAGCCAGGCTGCCCCTCCCACCGTTACTCAAGAACCCGACTTCCGACCGCCGCCATGGCTGTGCTGCCCACCTTTACGGCCGGCTTCCGAGGCTTTTTCACGGTCGTTGGCGAAGTTGCCGCCCGACGCCTGGCCGCCTTTTTTACCGGCTTCGGAGGCTTTTTCGCGATCATTGGCAAAGTTGCCCGGGTTTTTATTACCTGTAGTCATGATAGTTCTCCAGTCGCTAAGTTTGCGTTTCGTTAGTTGGCCGTTTCGCAACGGACACTTATTCCGATATTGGCTTTTTGAAAAATGTTTTACCGATTTTTCTAACCGGCGACGAACGGTAATTTGGTTGAAAAAAGTTATACAAAGATGCGGTTGATGCGCCGCTTCGTATAACTTTTATTGCCGGCCAGCGCTTTGATATTAATCAGATCGAAACGGCTGGTTTAGTTAGCGGTCCTGCCATTCGTCTTTTTCGTCGCACTCTAAAAAAGGGTGTGGTTCCAAAGAGGTTCCTAACCTGTGAACGGGAGCTTTTCAGCCATGAAACACAACCCATCCAACCCACAGTACCGGCCGCTCGAGCATCCAGACGCACCCAATGAAGACGGTTGCGTCATCGGCACTGCCGGGCGCGACGAAGACCCCAACGCGACTACCGATTGGGACCATCCCGACAGCGCCGCAACACCCGCTGACGCCACCATCAAACCCGCCAGCGGTACGCCCGGCATCGACGCCGTGCCCGAGTCGGAAAACCACGGCGCCGATTGAGAGAACTGCGCTACAAGTGCCGTTTCGCTTGGCCTGCAGCGCATTACCGCTGGTCGTGAGGCGTCGGTTTATTTTGAAATTTTCCACGCGCAGGCCACTTCCCATGCAAGGTAGGCGCGCATTCCAGCAGGGCGCCTTTTTCCGTAAGCCTGAGGAGATTTGTTCATGTTTCTACATAACAAGCGACTTCAATACACCGTCCGCGTCGCCGAGCCCAATCCGGGCCTGGCCAACCTTTTGCTCGAGCAGTTTGGCGGCGCCCAAGGTGAGTTGGCCGCCGCGTCCCGTTACTTCACCCAAGCCTTGGCGGAAGACGATCCGGGGCGCAAAGATTTGCTGATGGACATCGCCACCGAAGAACTCAGCCATCTGGAGATCGTCGGCTCCATAATCGTCATGCTCAACAAGGGCGCCAAGGGGCGAATGGCCGAAGGCGTGGAAGAGGAGGGCGAGTTGTATCGTGCCCTCAATGGCGCCGGCAATGACTCGCATATCACCAGCCTGCTGTACGGGGCGGGTTCGCCTTTGACCAACTCTGCCGGCGTGCCGTGGACCGCCGCCTACATCGACACTATTGGTGAACCCACCGCAGACATGCGCTCGAATATCGCCGCCGAAGCCCGGGCCAAAATTGTCTATGAGCGGTTGATGAACGTCACCGATGACCCGGGTGTAAAAGATGCGCTGGGTTTTTTGATGACGCGGGAAATCGCTCACCAGATATCCTTCGAAAAAGCGCTGCATGCGATCCAGCCGAATTTTCCCCAGGGCAAGTTGCCGGGCAAACCGGAGTTCACCCAGGTGTACTTCAACATGTCCCAAGGCGCGGAGAACCTGCGCGGGCCCTGGAACCAGGGTGACGGTTGGGAGTTTGTGGAAAACCCACAACCGGCGGTCGATGGCGGTGACGGCACCGCCAGCGTGCAGTTGGACGCCGACGATGAAGCGGTGCTGAGCGCGATGAAAATCCGCACGCTCTCGGACCCCACCAGCGACCCCACCACCGGCGCTGACCTGGGGGCGGGCCTCAAGCCCAAGCCCGACCTTTGATTGAGAACAGCCGCACGCTGAAGGGCGTGCGGTGCTTTCGACTTTCTTGACGAGGACAACGACATGGCAACCCCACAGGAAAACCTGCTCGACTGGCTACGTGATGCCCATGCGATGGAGCAACAGGCCGAGAAAATGCTCAAGGCACAGTCCGAGCGCCTGGAGAATTACCCCCAACTAAAGGCGCGAATTGACGAGCACATTGAGGAAACCCTTGGGCAGCAGCAACTGATTGACGAATGCCTGACGCGTTTGGGAGGCAGTGCTTCGACCCTTAAAGATGTGGGCGGCAAGCTGATGGCTTTCGGTCAGGCGGTCGGTGGCTCGCTGATGAGTGACGAGGTGATCAAGGGCGCGATGGCCGGCTACGTGTTTGAAAATATGGAAGTGGCCAGCTACACGGTGCTCATCGCGGCCGCGAAGGCAGCGGGTGATGCCGAGACACAAGCGGCGTGCGAAAAGATTCTACCCCAGGAAGTCGCCATGGCTCAGTGGTTGCTCGAGCACTTGCCAGAGCTTACGCAAGCGTTTTTGCAACGCTCTGAGGCGCCTGACACACAAGCCAAGCGTTAATGACACGTGCGGTGCCCTTGGGGGGCGCCGCGTCCGCTCGGCACAAGATGGCACTGCGCAGCGTTTTCACGGTCCATGGAACACGTACCACGTATCTGGAGGTGAACCTTGGCGACAAAGAAGAAGCCTGTGGTCGACGGTATGGAATTGGCAATGCTGTCTACCAGCCGCAAAGACCTGTTCTTTGCGGCCATGCAAGCCAGCCACAGTGCAATGATCGTGACCGACCCCGCGGGGCCTGATAACCCGATCATCTTTGCCAACCAGGCGTTCCTGACCCTGACAGGCTTTGAACTGGACGAAGTGATCGGACGTAATTGCAGGTTCCTGCAGGGGCCTCAAACCGACAAAAACGCGCTGCACCAGGTGCAGCGCGCGGTTGAGCAGCACCATGAGGCCTGTGTCGAGGTGCTCAATTACCGCAAGGATGGCTCGACCTTCTGGAACGAGCTGTTCATTTCGCCGTTGTTCAACGAACGTGGGCAACTGGTGTATTTTTTCGCATCGCAGTTGGACGTGAGCCGGCGCCACGACGCAGAACAGCGCGTGCGTCGCGCACAAGACCTGGAAGCGCTGGGGCAACTGACCGGTGGCATTGCCCATGACTTCAATAACCTGCTGCAAGTGATGATGGGTTATCTCGACTTGATCCAGCAGAGCGCCAAGCGCCCCGGTAGCGATCCGCAGCGCATCGTCAACAGTGCCAGCCGTGCCAGGGCAGCGGCGGAAAAAGCTCAGACCCTGACCCAGCAGTTGCTGGCGTTTTCGCGCAAGCAACGGCTCGACAGTCGAGTGATCAACTTGAACAGCTTGCTCAGCCGCCCCGAATTCATGGCACGTGCGCTGCAGGGCGTCGAGTTGCATGTAGAACTTGCCGAAGATCTGTGGAACTGCCGCATCGACCCTGTCCAGGCGGAGCTGGCAGTGCAGCACCTGTTATCGAATGCCCAGGATGCTTTGCGCGGGCGTGCGGACCCAGCGGTAACCGTCCAGACCTGCAACGTCCAGGTACCGGGCGATGTCGGTGCCGAGCGTGATGGGTTGACCGAGGGCTGTTACGTGAGCATTTCGGTCTCGGATAACGGCAACGGCATCGACGCAGGTATTCAGGACAAAGTCATGCAGCCGTTCTTCACCACCAAGGAGGAAGGCCAGGGCTCAGGCCTGGGGTTGTCGATGGTGTATGGCTTCGTCAAGCAATCGGGCGGCACGGCGCGGATTCATTCAGACCCGGGCATCGGTACGACGATTCGATTGTACTTTCCTGCAGATGACAGCCAGCTGTGGGTCGAGCAGACACCCACAGCCATCTCACCGCAAGGTAACGAACGCATCCTGATTGTAGAGGACCGGCCCGAGGTGGCCGAGTTGGCGCAGGTGATCCTGTCTGACTACGGTTACCACACGGACATTGCCCTCAATGCCGCCGAGGCATTGGGCATGCTCAAACAGGCGACGTATGACTTGGTGTTCAGTGACTTGATCATGCCCGGCGCGATGAATGGCGCGGCGTTGGCGCGGGAGGTGTCGCGCTTGTATCCGCACATCAGGATCTTGCTGACTACCGGCTATGCGAAAGACGCATTGGCCCGCGCGGAGATAGAGGTGCATGAGTTCGAGTTGATTCCCAAGCCGTATCAGCCTGCTGATTTGCCGCGCAAAATCCGGGCGGTGCTCGATACCTGATCGAGCAGGCCAATGCGCTCAAAATGTGGGAGCTGGCTTGCCCGCGAAGGCGGTGTGTCCGTCACTGCATCTGTTACAGCACGACCGCTTTCGCAGGCAAGCCAGCTCCCACAGTTGATCTTCGTTGCTTTGAGCATTGCATTCCGCGGGTGCCCGCCCCGCAGAGCTACCTCAGCACCGCCAACGCCAGGTTAAGGGCCAGCACCAGCACAATTGAAAACCCGAATATCCTGCGCGCCCAGCCGGTCGGATCAGTCAGCCGTGTACTGCTGGCCGCCAGGTTGAGCCAATACCCCCCAAGCCCGAGCATCACCACAAAATACAGCGCCGCCATCTGCGCCACCGCGCCCAGCATCAGGGCGCTGGCGAGAAAGGCCAGCATGTACGCCTGGATCTGCCGATGGGCTTGGGCCAGGCTCAACAGCGGCAAGCCTGCGGCGCGGAAATCCTCGCGGCGCATCACGGTGATCGCGTGTGAATGCGGCATCTGCCAACAACAGAACACCGCGATCAGCAGCATGGCCGTGAGGTCAAACCGCCCGGTGACCGCGCAATAGCCGATCACCGGCGGCATCGCCCCGGAGACGCTGCCGATCAAGGTGGCCCAGTGGGAACGCCGCTTGAGCCAGTAGGTGTAGACCCCCGCATAGATCACCAGCCCGACCATTGCCAGCCCACACGCCAGCGCATTGCTGCCGCCCCACAGCAAGCCAAAACCGCAGGCGCCCAGGACGGTCCCATAGCCTGCGGCAGTGGACACCCTGATGGTGCGCAATGCCAATGGCCGATGACAGGTGCGCACCATGCGCCGGTCGATGTCGCGGTCAATGCAGTTGTTGATGACACAACCGCACCCGATCACCAGGGCGGTGCCGAGCAGGGTGGCCAGCCCGTGCGTCACCGAGGCCACATGCCCGCTGGCGGCGAGCAGGTAACCGCCCAGCACCGAGGCCAGGTTACCGACAATAATGCCCGGCTTGGTGAGCTCGATGGCGGTATTGAACAGCCCCCGCCAGTGTCTCAATGCGCCAGCATGTTGTGATGAATACTGTCCATGATCCATAGCGAAAGCCCCACCAACAGAAGAATGATGACCGCCGAGAAAATCAGCGCAATCAGGTTCCAGCGTTGTTCTTCGGCCGAGTCCAGGTGCAGGAAGAACTTGAGGTGGACCACGATTTGTATCGCGCCCAGCGCCACCACCAGCCAGGCGGTGAAGGTGCGCGGCAGTGACGGGAACATCACCAGGCCGAACGGGATCAGGGTGAGCAGGACCGACACCAGGAACCCCACCAGGTAGGAGCGACTGCTGCCATGGCTCGTACCGGCACTGCTGTGAAGCGAGCTTTGCTTGTACATGTCACACCACCCCCAACAGATAGACCACGGTAAAGACGCAGATCCACACCACGTCCAAAAAGTGCCAGAACAGGCTCAGGCAACTGAGCCGGGTGGCGTTGGTGCTGGTCAGGCCGCGTTGCTTGACCTGGACCATCAGCACCGCCATCCAGATCAGCCCAGTCAACACGTGCGCGCCGTGGGTGCCGACGAGGGTGAAGAAGGCCGTCAGGAAGGCACTGCGGTCCGGCCCGTAGCCTTCTGCGATCAAGTGGTGGAATTCGTTGATCTCCATGGCGATGAAGCCCGCGCCCAACACGAACGTGAGCCCCAGCCAGCGCAGCACATCGCGTTGCTTGCCGTGGTTCATGGCGAGCATGGCGTAGCCGTAGGTGATACTGCTCAACAGCAGCAGCATGGTTTCGGCGAGCACATAGGGCAGTTCGAAAATATCCATGCTCGACGGCCCGCCCGCCACGCTGTCGCGCAACACGGCGTAGCCGGCGAACAAGGTCGCGAACAGGATGCAGTCGGTCATCAGGTAGATCCAGAACCCGAACAGGCTCAGGGAACCGGCGTCTTCATGCCCTTGTTCGTGGGTGTGGGCGATGTCTTTTTCCATAACGATATTGGACATGGGTCAAGCCTCTGCCAGGTCTTTGAGACGTGCCGTTTCGATGCGCGCGACTTCCTGCGCGGGCACGAAGTAATCGGTGTCTTCGTCGTAGCTGCGCACCACGAACGCCACCACCGAGGCCACCAGGCCGAACGCCGCCATCCACCAGATGTGCCACACCAACGCAAAGCTGCAGACCAGCGCAAACAGGCTGATCACCAGGCCCGACGCGGTATTGCGCGGCATGTGGATGCTGCGATAGTCGGTGTGGCTGAGGGTGCTGACGCCGCGCTCCTTCATGCCCCAGTACGCGTCCAGGTCATTGACCTTGGGCTGCTCGGCGAAGTTGTACAGCGGCGGCGGGGACGCGGTGGCCCATTCCAGGGTGCGCCCGTCCCACGGGTCGCCGGTGAGGTCGCGGTATTGATGACGGTTGCGGATGCTGACAAACAATTGCAAGGCTTGCGCCGCCACGCCGCAGAGGATGATTGCCACTCCCACCAACTCCAGCAGCAGCCAGGGCCGCCATTCGGGGTTGTCGAAATGATTGAGGCGGCGCGTCATGCCCATGAAACCCAGCACGTAGGAGGGCATGAACGCGAAGTAAAAGCCCACCAGCCAGCACCAGAAAGCGATGCGCCCCAGCTTGTCGTTCAAGCGGAAACCGAACGCTTTGGGGAACCAATACGTCAGGCCGGCCATATAGCCGAACACCGCGCCACCGATGATCACGTTGTGAAAGTGCGCGATCAGGAACAGGCTGTTGTGCAGCAGGAAATCGGCCCCGGGCACCGCCAGCAGCACCCCGGTCATGCCGCCGATGCTGAAGGTCACGATAAAGCCCAGGGTCCACAGCATGGGCGTTTCGAAGCGCACGCGGCCGCGGTACATGGTGAACAACCAGGTGAAGATTTTCACCCCGGTCGGCACCGCGATGATCATCGTCATGATGCCGAAGAACGCGTTGACGTTGCCCCCCGCGCCCATGGTGAAAAAGTGATGCAGCCACACGATGAACGACAACACGGTGATCGCGATGGTCGCCCATACCAGCGACACGTAGCCGAACAGCCGCTTGCTGCTGAAGGTGGCGGCAATCTCGGAAAACACCCCGAACGCGGGCAGGATCAGGATGTACACCTCCGGATGCCCCCAGGCCCAGATGAGGTTCACGTACATCATCGGGTTGCCGCCGGCCTCGTTGGTGAAAAAATGCATGCCCAGGTAACGGTCCAGGGTCAGCATCAACAGGGTGGCGGTGAGGATCGGAAATGCCGCCAGGATCAGCACCGACGTGCACAGCGCATTCCAGGTGAACACCGGCATCTTGAACAGCGTCATGCCTTCGGTGCGCATCTTCAGGATGGTGACGAAGAAATTCACCCCCGTGAGCAGCGTGCCGATGCCGGATATCTGCAATGACCAGATGTAGTAATCCACGCCGACGCCGGGGCTGTAGCCCAGCTCGGATAACGGCGGATACGCGACCCAGCCGGTGCGCGCGAATTCACCGACCCCCAGCGAAATGTTCACCAGCGCCGCACCCACCACGAACAGCCAGAAACTCAGGGCGTTGAGAAACGGATAGGCCACATCCCGAGCGCCGATCTGCAACGGCACGACGATGTTCATCAAGCCGACGACGAAGGGCATGGCCATGAAGAAGATCATGATCACGCCGTGGGCGGTGAAGATCTGGTCGTAATGTTCCGGCGGCAGGTAACCCGGCCCGCCGCTGGCGGCCATGGCTTGTTGGGTGCGCATCATGATCGCATCAGAAAACCCACGCAGCAGCATCACCAGGGCGACGATGATGTACATGCAACCGATCTTCTTGTGGTCCACCGAGGTGAACCATTCGCGCCACAAATAGCCCCACTTGCGTTTCCAGGTAATCGAGCCCACCAACGCCACCCCCATCAGGCCGACGATGGCCAGGGTGTACATCACAATGGGTTCAGTGGTTGGGATCGCGTCCCACGACAGTTTTCCGAACATGGTTACCGCTCCTCAGCCAGCAGACTTGGGTGTTGATCGGTGCGTTGTGCAGCGTCGCTCAATGGCGAGCGCCGGGGTTTATTGGCCTTGTTCATGCCTTCGTATTTATCGACGATGTCCAGGAACAAGCGCTCCTGTACCGCCGAGTAATAGGTCACCGGGTGCTTGAGGGTCGGCTTGGCCAATTGCGCGTAAGTGCTGTGGTCCAGAGAGGTGGCCGCGCCCTTGACCTTTGTCACCCAGGTTTGAAAGTCGGCAGTGCTCAGGGACAGCGTGGTGAAATGCATGTCGGAAAAACCGGGGCCGTTGTAGTTGGCGGCAATCCCTCTGAACTCACCGGTTTCGTTGGCGATCAGGTGCAACTTGGTCTGCATGCCGGCCATGGCGTAGATCTGCCCGCCGAGTGCGGGAATAAAGAACGAGGTCATGGCCGCGTCGGAGGTGACGGTGAAACTTACCGGCGTGTGTACCGGCAGGGCCAGTTCGTTGACGCTGGCGATGCCCAGGTCAGGGTAGATAAACAGCCATTTCCAGTCGGTGGCCACCACCTGCACATTGATCGGCGGGGTGTCTGACTCCAGCGGGCGATAGGGGTCGAGTGCGTGGGTGGTCTCCCACGTCACCCACCCCAGGACGATGATGATCAGCAGGGGAACGCCCCATACCACCGCTTCGATTTTGTGCGAACTGGCCCAGCGGGGGGAGTAACGCGCTTTTTTATTGGTGGCGCGGTAGCGGTAGGCGAAGACAAACATCATCACAATCACCGGAACGACCACCAGCAGCATCAGGCCCGTAGCGAGAATAATCAGGTCGCGCTCATCGGTTGCTACTTGCCCCTTGGGGTTGAATACCACCAGGTTGCAACTGGTGAGTAAGAAGAGGCTGGTGATAGTGACCAGGCAATAACCCATCGCTCGTTTCATGCCTTGCTCCTGTATTGGAAACTTGCGTTTTGCTGTGCCGAATCAGTGCTCAAGCGTTAACTAAGCGAAGCGCTTGTTAACCTCAGGAGCCGTCAGGTGTTAAACACTCGGCAATAAGGTGCCGTCAGTAGATAAAGTGCTTCTACTGCCCGGTTTTATTGGCTTTTTCTGCCACTCTGCAGGGCGCATTTCGCCGCGCTCCCGAACATTTTGAATAGAGCCCGGTGGGTTGGTTTAACAATTTGTTTCCTCGCCTGACGAACGGTTTAACAGGCGAAACGGTAAAAGGTTTTTATCGGTGCATGATGGAGGTGGCCTTGCAGAAAGTCTGAATTCTGGTTAGGGATTTCAGTCGTTAGTTGATGGCCAACCCCACTAACGGTTTTGGAGAAGCGCTATGTTTATACGTGGCAACACCTATAAAGCCTGGGTCTCAAAAGCACTGAAAGAAAAATGCTTCACCCGGGAAGTCGAAAACGGCTGCCATATCGAAGTCAGGGCCCGAGAGCGGGAGGACGCTGATATTGAAGTGCTGCTCTGCGTTTATACCGCGACGGGGCAATGCGTGGTTGAACGCATCAAGCAGTTGCCGGGTGCCGAATGGACGGTGAATGACGCGCTCAAACGCGGTATTGATCAGGCGGAACGGATTGCCGGAGGTGAGTCCGGCCGACTGCCCTGTGCTGACGCTCACGTGCACGACGACGATTGAGTGGCTCCGCGATCTTGAATGTGGGAGCTGGCTTGCCTGCGATGACGGCCTGACAGCCGGCGCCTATCTTCCTGATCCCAAACGATCCAAATGTGGGAGCGGGCTTGCTCGCGAAGGCAGCCTGACAGCCGACGAGGATTTTGGTCCGACAGGCAAGCTTGGACCTCGGTGCGTCGGTTGGACAAGCGTCGGCTGCCCGGCCGTCACGGGAGCAAGCTCCCTCGCCATAGGGTGTAGCGTGCGGCAAAATAAAAAAGCCCGCACAGAGTGCGGGCAAGACAGGAGTTTTTACCAAGAGCCTGGAGTGAACAGACTCAGTATTAAGAAACAAAAGAAGCATAAGCAGTTTTATTTTTTTAATGCGAGGCCGACGAACGGTAGTGCAACAGCAAGTGCGTGATCGTCGTCATTAAAACATTAAAATTTCTGAACCTTCGTTCTGAGCAAATAACAAAAAAATCAGAAGGAGAGGTTATGAAAAATTCTTTATATGTCATCGAATACGAATACCACCACGAGCCTAAGTCTTTCATTATAAGAGCGGAGGTGATGAATAACGCAGAGGCGTGGCATTGGGCCTGTTGCGATGCAGGCATTGGCATTATTCCCAGGTCGCGTAATGAAAAGATCAAACGCATCAGTAAACCGCTGGCCGAGCGCTACGGTCTTGAGAATGTAAGATGGCGCCCGTCTGGGAGTATCCCGTTTATTGCAAAGCCTTATGTGCCGCCGCCACCCGAATGAATGTATTTTTAATGGACGGTGTCCATGCGGGTGGCGGTAGGGGCGAGGCGCGTGTTTACTGTTTTTTGCGTCGCTCCTGCAACATGCACAACTTTTGCACGCTGCGTTGAAGTGCCTCTTTCATCAGGTCGGCTGCATAGTGTTGCTTGCAGGCCGGGCAGAGCATGTCAGAGGCCGACGACACTAGAAAGTCGGGGTCATCCAGCGTCGATTCGTAGGGTTGTTTACATTGCAGGCAACTTCGGTTCGCTTGTAGATGGGTCACATCGATTCCTCCCTGAATGAACGGCCACTCTCGATTAAGAAGTGGGCGTTTTCAACTGCTAAAGAGGAAGAATTCAAACGAGCGATTAGTTGATGTTTTAATGCCAGTATCGAGAGGCGGCGGGGAGGGGATGGCGCTTGGACGGCTGTCGATGTTTTAGAACCCTGGCAGGTTTATCGACAGGCGCGTCCTCACTCTCTGCTCTGTGGGTTCAGCAGTTGGGTTTTCTGCTGCGGGTTTTTTGCCCGGCGGCGGTCGCCTGGCGCTTTGATCGGTCCGGGTTGGGCGGGGTGACGCTACTTGCTATCGAGCCTGCCAGGCCGTCAGTCGGCGGGGTTGTCAGCTCCTCCCTGGCTTGTAACCAGTGCACGAAATCCTGACCGTCAGGCTTCCCTTGCTGTTCCCAAATGCGGTACGCGGTGAGTCGGATCGTTTCTTCGTCCATTGTGAGGCTCCCCTATTGAATAAAAGGTGCTAGGAGTGAATGAAGCTGCTCACGAAGTCCGCCTTGACCACGGGAAGTTCGATCCCATGGATCAAGCCGGCGGTCAGCGCTTGTTGCGGGTCGAGAATGCGTGGCGCGGCGATCAGGTACTTTTCGGTCTCCAGTTTTTCGACAGCATCGGCGGTGCGCTCGGCCACGATGCGTGCGTACAACTGCAAGTCGTAATCGAGGCTCATCGCGTATTCGGACATGCGCGAATGGTCAACCGCGCCTTGCACATGCCAGTGGAAGGGGTGGAACAGGAATTTGCTGTGCTTGCAGGCGGTCCTGCGCTCACCAGCCAGAAAGATGATATTGCCCATGGATTCCACGGTGCCGAGGTTATGGGTATGCACCGGAATCGGCAGGGACAATAAAAAGTTGTACATCGTAAAGCCGTAGCTGCATTCACCACCCATGGTGGCGATATTCAGTACCAGGCCCTGGGCATCTTGTTGTACGGCCAACGAGGCTTTTTCAATCAGTTGGCTGCACGTAGAAGCGGTGACCGGTGCGGTGAAGTTGATAATGTGTAAAGGCATGGTGTCCCTCATCAATGAAAGCAGGGGAGCACGGCTCCCCTGCATCAAGCACATCAGCTTTTGCGTCCGCCGCCGTGGCTGTGTTCGCCACCTTTACGCCCGGCTTCGGAAGCTTTTTCACGGTCGTTGGCAAAATTGCCGCCACTGTTCTGGCCGCCTTTGCTGCCCGCCTCGGCGGCGCGTTCGGGGTCATTCTTGAAATTGCCCCCGCTGTTCTGGCCGCCTTTGCTGCCGGCTTCAGCGGCGCGCTCGGGATCATTCTTGAAGTTCCCGCCACTGTTTTGGCCACCTTTGCTGCCGATCTCCTGGTAGAACTCTTTGTCATGGGACGCAGAAGTGGCTTCGCCGCCTTTTTTCCCGGCTTCGCTGACGCTCATTTGGCCTTGCTTGTCTTGAGTAGTCATGTTCAGTTACCTCGTCGTTATGTCGGTAATGTAACGTTCACTTCGATTGTGCTGGAAACGTGCACTTGGTCGCGTGCATCAAGCTGCACAGTTATAAGTGCCTTTCACACAAGGGTGGCGTTTTAGATGCACTTATCGTGGCTTCGGCTTGTTCAACAAGTTGCTGATGTTCGTAACACGCAGACGTATTAGAACGCAGGCCAGTCCTTGCTTTAGTTTGCACTTCTACAATCGGCCTGCGAGCTGGCTCGCCGCGCTGATTATCAATGGACGCACGCATGATCAATGCCCTTTGTTAACAAACGGAACAGCGGTACTGCCCGTGTGGTCAGGACTAACGCCCCCCACCATGACTGTTCTGGCCGCCTTTACGCCCGGCTTCCGCGGCTTTCTCGCGGTCGTTGGCGAAATTGCCGCCAGAGGCCTGTCCACCTTTCTTTCCCGCCTCTGATGCTTTTTCGCGATCGTTGGCAAAGTTTCCAGGGTTTTTATTGCTCGTCGTCATAACAATACTCCCAGTTTTGAAATGTCGTTTCGCTAGTTGCCCGTTTATGCAACGGACATCTTTTCTGATAAGGGAAAGTGCGCAGATGTTTTGAAATTTTTTAAAAAGGGCGATGAACGGTAGAGTGGCAGATGAAACTTGTACAAGTGGGCTCAGAAAGTGCCGCTTCGTATAAGTTTTTCTGCGTCGATTGATATTGAATTAATAGCGACCTTAACGGTTGGTTTAGCATTCAATACCCTGTTTTGATAGTGGTCATTAAAGGCGCTGGCTCCTCTGGCCGGCGCTCAGCCGCACACTCTGTAGCTGCAGCTCGCACAGACTGCTTGTATGCTGGCACTCTGGAACCGGTTGCCCCTGTGAGTACCGACGTTCGAATGATGGCTGGATGGAAACCGGACTTCCTTAAGGTGCTGACGTGAAGCGTGATACCCGTCTTGTGATGCTGTTGCTGTTGGTGATCGGCTGTTCCCTGACTTCGCTGACGATTTGGAAAGTCCTGTCTTCCCGCGACCGTGCGCTGGCGGAAGTGGACGTGCATGGCTTGAACCTGACCCAGGCCCTTAACACCTATACCGAAGGCATCGTGCGGCAAAGCTCGTTGCTGTTGCTGGGGTTGGTGGAGCGCCTGGAAACCGAAGGCAGTGGCCCGGTGCAAATCCAGCGCATCAGTACGCTGATCAACCGACAGCAGCCGCTGATGCCGCAGCTCAGCGGCATCACCATTTATGATCATCAGGGCCGGTGGCTGCTGTCTTCCAATCGTGCGATTCCGGAGGGCGCCAATAGCAGTGATCGGGCCTATTTCATCCACCATCGCGACGATCCGAGCGCTGAACCTTTTATTGGCCCGCCGATTCAAAGCCGCGCCAACCATGAATGGGTGGTGACCATCAGCCGCCGTTTCAACGACGCGGCCGGCAACTTCGCTGGCGTGGTCGCTGTGACCCTGGGGGTGGAAAACTTTCTGCGGGTATTCGGCAAGCTCGATGTAGGCCAGGAGGGCGCCATCGGCCTGTCCTACGCCGACGGCACGTTGCTGGTGCGTTACCCCTTCCGCGAGCAGGACATGGGCCGCAACTTTTCCACCTCGCCTATTTATTCCAAGTACCTCGTCGACCAGCCTGTGGGCACTGCGGCCTATACCTCCAGCCTGGACGGGGTAGAGCGACTCTATGCCTTTCGCAAAAGCGAAACCCTGCCGCTGATCACCACGGTCGCGTTGGGCAAGCACGAAGCCCTCGCGGCGTGGCGCATCGAGGCGGCACTGTCAGCGGTCGTGGTGGCGGGGCTGCTGGGGCTGACGGGACTGATCGGCTGGTTTCTGATCCTGGATATCCGCAGGCGTACGGCGGCGGAAGAGGCGTTGCGTGTCGCCCAGCAACAGTTGCTCGACTCCAATCGGCAGTTGGCACTCTTGGCGAAGAAGGACGCGCTGACCGGCCTGGCCAACCGCCGCTGTTTTGACGAAACGCTGGCCGTGGAAGCGCGTCGGGCGCAGCGCGAAGGTACGTCACTGGCATTGCTGATGATCGACATCGACCACTTCAAACGCTTCAACGATGCCTTTGGTCACGTCGCGGGAGATGCGTGCTTGCAGGCGGTCAGCACGTTATTGGAAACGTGCGTGCGGCGGCCGTCGGACCTGGTGGCGCGCTATGGCGGAGAAGAAATGGCGGTCATCCTGCCCGCGACTGACAGTGCAGGCGCTGCGGTGGTCGCGCAACGCATTCTTTCGCGTCTACAGCAGGAGAACATCACACACCCAGGCAGCCCCTTCGGGCGCGTGAGCGTGAGTATCGGCGTAGCGACGGGCATGGGCTCACGGCTGGAGCCGGTGTTGGGTTTGGTCGAGGCGGCCGATGCAGCGCTTTACGGTGCGAAGGCGGCTGGGCGCAATGGGTTCAACGTGCATCCTGCGCACGTGACTTCGGGCGGCTGAAACGGCTTTTACCTGGGTATGCGCGGCTCACATCCCAAGCGTCGGGATCATGAGTTCGCCGCACTCCATCAGTTGGCCAGCGGTGACTTGCAGCTGCGGGGTGGGTTTGGCCGCATAGCCTGCGATGAAGCCAGCACTTAGCAGTGCCAGGCAGAGGACGGCTTTTTTCACAAGCATGCGCAGGGTCTCAATCGGTTCAAAAGGGTGAACCACAGATTGTGCGTTCGAGAAAAGGTTCCCGCCCGCGCAGAAGGCACCTTATGGAGCTCAGCGAATGAACCTGACGTACACACGTTCAGGGTCGTTATCGTCCAGATTCTCGATCTGCCCGCTGGGAATAAAGCCGGCTTTCGTCAGCAGGGCCTGGGACGCGCCGTTGGAGGCATTGGTCGATGCGAACAGCTTGGGCGTCTTGCAGGCTGCTTCGGCCGCTGACAGCAGACGAAGGGCGACGCCTTGGCGCTGGTACAGCGGTGAAACCACCACCAGCGCAATAAACCCATGGTTGAAAAAGTCGTGGGTGAGCACTAGGTAGCCGGCGCACACGTTAGCGTCGGCGGCTACCAAGCATTGCTGGCGAACCACGGCGTCATAGATAAACACACGACGGCTGGCATGCTCGGTTGCGTAGGCATCCAGTGCGACCAAGGCATGCACATCGTCGGGGGTGGCTTGGCGGATCAGCCAGTGTGGGGCAGCGGGGGGCAGCTTTGTGTCAGGCATTTTAATTTTTCTCCACCCCCGGTTTGACAGTCTGGATTGTCATAGCTTGTGGGGGGCGTCCATTCGGTCATGCAGGATGCGAACGATCGAAATTCCATACGTAGTAATGCGCAAGTAAATCATATGGTGTTCGATGCTGCGCCTGCGGTAGCCATCACGGATGTGGTCACAAGTCGGAGCTGTTTTAGGGTGTTTTGCCAAGTCTGAAAACGTCGTGGTCAGGATATCGATGTACTGATCTGCCTGCTTCGCACCCCACTGTTGCGCGGTATAAGTCCAGATTCCTTCCAGGTCGCGTTCGGCCGCGGGGCTAAGACGGTATTCAGCCATGGGCATTGAGCATCCTCTGTTTGAACGCTTCAGGGTCAAATGGGCGAGGTTTACCACTGGCTTCACCCTCAAGCAGAGCCGCACGAATGGCCTCTACTTGTGCACTGCGCTCCTGTTCGCGACGAATCAAATCGCGGATGTACTCGCTGTCATTGGTGTAATGACCCGCTTCAATTTGTGCCTTTATCCACCCGTCTTGTTGATCAGTCACGGTGATGGTTTTTCGTACAGTAGTCATTACTGCTCCTTGGAAGATAAGCGTTGCGAGGAAATTATCATACTATTGGTGCGGTATTGTGCGGCGCAGATGAATGGTCGAAATGATGACTGCCAAAGCTTCAGGAAGGAGGTACGGCGCGTTCAGTAGGACGCAACGCTGAACGGGCTATAGGGGACAGTCCCCGCGCTTGATCAGCGTTGTTTAGAAATGTTTATGTGATTCAATGGTCATCTCGGCTTGCGCAGGAAGCGCATCAGCCGAGGCCATTTTGATCTTTCAAGAAATTCATCCCAAGGAGTAACACCATGCAAGGAAGCACATCGTTCAAGTACCTGGCGTTTTCGTTGATCCCGTTGATGGCCGCCTGTACCACGCCCACACGCCAATCCGCCGTCCTCCCTGCGCCAGCCTTGCCGTTCGATAACTGCGCGGTTGGCTGCCCCACCGGCGGCAGCCCAGTGACGTTGAACCGCCAGGCCTACACGTTGAACAACAACGGTTCGACCAAGTTTGCCAATTGGGTGTCCTACAAGATCACCAAGGCCACGGCGGCCAGCGGGCGCGCCCGTGACTGGCGCACCGACCCGGATATTCCAGCCGGGGAAACCCTGGACCCGGTGGATTACAACGGCGCCAACGTCGCGCTCAAAATCGACCGTGGGCATCAGGCCAACCTGGCTTCGATGGCCGGGGTGGCCGATTGGCAAACGCTCAACTACTTGTCGAACATCACCCCGCAAAAGGCCGAGCTCAACCAGGGGCCCTGGGCGCGCCTGGAAGACCAGGAGCGCAACCTCAGCAAGGAACCAGGCGTCGATCAGGTGTATGTGGCTACCGGCCCGTTGTATGAACATTTTGTCGGCTCGTTGCCGGGCACGAACAAAGTGCACACCATCCCCAGTGGCTATTGGAAAATCATCGTGGTCGGCAGTTCGCCGGAAACGGGCCTGTACGCCTCATTCGTGATGAACCAGGAAACCCCCAAGGGCGCAGACTTCTGTGATTACCAGGTCACCGTGGATCACATCGAAGAGCGCTCCGGGCTGACGTTCTGGAGCACCTTGCCGCAAGCGCTGCAAGCCACGCTGAAGGCCAGGCAGGGCCAGTTGCCGAGTCGGATCGGCTGTAACCGAACCAAAGCCTGACGCCTAGTCGGCACACACCAACGAGGGCCTGCGGCTGTTGTTCTTGCCCAGGCGCTCATGCGTGGCGACGTGTGTGGCCTGTTCACGCAGTGCTTCTTCGAGCGCTTGCAGATGCTTGGAAAGGATTTTCACCGACCCACTCGGGTTGGCGGGGTCGAAGGGGATCCGGCCATTGGCAATCAGCACCATAGCCAGTTCCCAGGCGCGTTGTGAGTCGTTCATGACAGGGGTTCCTTCTTCAGCGTGATCGATATAGAGCTGTGACCCGCTGCCAACGCCCCGGTATCAACTGGGTTACTGCCGAAATTTCGATCATTTCAACGATTCAGTTGCGCTGAAACCATCATCTTTTTAGATGGTGGTCGAGACGTGTCGAAAGAATGAACCACCGCGGCGCGGTGGTCACCTAATCCGTATGAATCGGTCGTTTCCCATTCAATGATCCGAGGGGCAACCATGGACTCTGTACTGCGGGCTGTGGCGATTTACCTGGTGCTGCTGGTGCTGTTCAAAGTTGCCGGCAGGCGCACGCTGGCCGAGCTCACCACCTTTGACCTGGTGTTGTTGATGGTCATCGGCGAAGCCACCCAACAGGCGTTGCTGGGCGAAGATTTCTCGATGACCAACGCCGTGCTGGTCATCGCCACCCTCATTGCCATCGACATTGGCTTCTCGCTGGCCAAGCAGCGTTCAGCCTGGTTCGCACGGGTGCTCGATGGCGGGCCGACGGTGCTGGTCGAGCAAGGCCAGGTGCTGCATAAAAGGCTCAAGCATGCGCGCCTGGACGAGGGCGACATTCTTGAGGCGGCCCGGTCTACCCAAGGGCTTGTCGAACTCAAGCAGATCCGCTTCGCGATTCTTGAGCGCAACGGCAAGATTTCGGTGATCCCGTTTGAATAAAACGCGGCCCCATTCGTCAGCCAAGGGGCTATTTTTTGAACGCCAGCGCTTCTGTTCCAGACAGATAGATCATGGGCGGACGAATTCTGCTTTCGTCACGCCGATAACACACACTTGCCAACAGGTGAACGATCATGAAGAAGCTTTATATGTGCGTGGGCCTGTGCAGCGCGTTCCTGCTGCACGGCTGTTTTGACAACGCTGACAACGCCACTAAAGACAACAACAGTGGCACCCAGTCGTCGGTGCAGATGCAGGAAGGCAAGGCGGACGAGAGCAAATAGAGCGGCCTGCCAGCCGCCGCTTATATCATTGATGCTCATTGCCGAATGTGGGAGCTGGCTTGCCTGCGATAGCGGTGGTTCAGTTAACGATGCAGTGACTGACAGTCCGCCTTCGCGGGCAAGCCCGCTCCCACAGGGGACCTGTGCCAGGCGCTGATTTTGTGGGCAATGCATGGCCAGTGTGGGAGCTGGCTTGCCTGCGAATGCATCGACTCGGTTTACCTGAGGAACCGAGGTGTTTGCATCGCAGGCAAGCCAGCTCCCACAGTTGATCGCGACCGATCAGCGCATATGCAGGATGATAGGGCTACTGCTCGCCGGGTCGGTATGCCCACGCAACTTGCCCACGGCCTTTGCATCGACCGCGCCGCCGTGGTTGCCCCAGGTGCCGCGCACGTAGCTCAGCACGTCGGCGATTTCCTGGTCGGACAATTGCTCACGAAACGCGGGCATGCGGTAGGCGTCTGGCATCCCGGCGGTGACCACGCGTTGTGAGCCGTTGAGGGTGATGTTGATCGCGGAGGCGTTTTCCGTGGCTAGGGCCGAGGTGGCGCCGGCCAGGGGCGGCATCCAGTCGGGCTGGCCTTTGCCGTCGAGCCCATGGCAGGAGGCGCAGCGGGTGGCGTACGTGTGGGCACCGGGGACATCCGAGCGCGCCGTTACCGGCTGATATTGCCAAGGGCTGCCGTCACGCTGCGGGTCGCCGGGCAGTGACTTGAGGTAGCGAGCGATCGCGGCCAGGTCATCGTCCTGCATGAACTGCGTGGAGTTGTTGAAGGCCTCGGTCATCGACCCGTAGACCACGGCATGCTGGTTGCGACCGGTCTTGAGGAACTGCACGATCTGTTCCTCACTCCAGCGCCCCAGGCCGGTGTTGTGGTCCTGGCGCAAGCTGGGGGCGTACCAGCCGTCGAGCAGAGCACCGGCCAGGAACGGCGCGCCGGATTCGTCCAGGGCCTTTTCGTTGAACGCCAGCCCCCGAGGCGTGTGGCAACTGCCGCAGTGGCCGGGACCTTGGACGATATAGGCGCCCCGGTTCCACAGTGCGTCCTGGCCGGGCTTGGCGGCATAGGTCGCGGTCGGTGCAAACACACCGTTCCACAGGGCGATGGGCCAACGCAGGTTGAGCGGCCAGGGAATGTCGCTGGGGATATTAGGCTGGTTGGCCGGTTGCACGCCTTTCATGAAAAATGCGTACAGCGCCTGGATGTCATCGTCGCTGAGCTTCACATAAGACGGGTAGGGCATGGCCGGGTAGAGCCGTCGCCCGCCCGGTGCTACGCCGTGGCGTACGGCGCGGTCGAAGTCGGCCAGGCTATAGGTGCCGATGCCATGCTCGCGGTTGGGGGTGATGTTGGTGGCGTGGATCGCCCCCAGCGGCGTGGCCATTTCCAGGCCCCCGGCGAAGGGCGTCTTGCCTGGCAGGCTGTGGCAGGCCACGCAGTCACTTACGCGGGCGACGTATTCGCCGCGACTGACCAACGCGGGGTCGAAGCTCGTGGCCTGTTGCTGTTCAAAAGGCGAGGCAGGCTCGCGGGTGACATACCAGGCCAGCAGGCCGGCGGCGACCACGCAGGGCAGCACCAGCCACCCTGCGGTTCTTGCGAATCGGCGGTTATTCATGGGCATTCCCTGTCGGTTAGCTGAAGGTGTAACGGCTCAAAGGCAGACTGCGGATGCGTTGGCCGGTCAACTGCGCCACGGCATTCGCCACGGCGGGGGCCACAGCCGGCAACGGCGGTTCGCCGATACCGCCCATTTTTTCTCCGCTCTCCACGATCTTCACGTGTACCTGCGCCATACGCGAAGGCGGCAGCACCGGATAAAGGTCGTAGTTGCGCGCCCGTGGCTTGCCATCCACGTACACCGCTTCCTCCAACAAGGTTTGCGACAGGCCCAAGGCCACGGCACCGTTGACCTGCGCCTCTACAATCGCCGGGTTGACGATGCTGCCCGGGTCAATCGCTTCCCAGATGTGATGAACCTTGACCTGGCCGTTCTCGATCGACACCTCGGCCACCACCGCTGCATGGGAGCCAAACGGCGAGGCCATGGCTACGCCGCGTGCACGGCGGGTGCCGTCTTCGGCGGTGTAGGGCCCACGCTTCCAACCGCCAGACAGCTCGGCGGCCGCTTGCAGCAGGGTGGTCAGGCGCGGGTTGTCGCGCAGCAGGTGCAGGCGCAGTTCATAGGGATCATGGCCGCCTTTGTCGGCCAGTTCGTCCAGGAAGGCTTCGTAGAAAAAGTCATTGAGCGAGTTACCCACCGAGCGCCAGTAACCGAGCATAGCCGGACCTTTGACGTAGATCTGCGCAATGCGTTTGTTGGGGATCGCATAGCTCTTGCCCGACAAGCCTTCCAGGGCAGTAGGGTCGATGGCGTCGCCCTGTTTGCCGGCGATGGCTTCGGTGGGGCCTTCGGTGGCGCTGACCGCTTCGATGGCCACCGGCAGGCCTTTGTCATCCAGTGCGGCGCGGAACTTGACCACGGCGACGGGGCGCAATACATCGCGCACGAATTCTTCTTCACGGCTCCAGATCAGCTTGATCGGCCGGCCCACCGCCTTGGCCAACGCAATGGCTTGCGGGTAAGGGTTTGCCGAGTCATACAGGAAATGCCGGCCGAAAAAGCCGCCCAGCAGCGGTGAGTGCAGGGTGATTTGCTCAGTGCTCAGGCCGGTGCGCTTGGCGATGTCGGCACGGAACATATCCGGCGCCTGGTTAGGCAGCCACACCTCCAGCGTGCCGTCGGGGTTAAAGCGTGCCAGGGCTGAAGGCGGTTCCAGCTGGGCATGGTTGAGGTACTGGTTGTGGTAGGTGGCTTCGACGCGGGTTTTGGCGCTGGCCAGTGCGCCGGCCACATCGCCTTCGTTTTCGTCATCGCGGGCCGGGCCTTGCTGGGCGGCGAGGAAGTCGCGGTACTTGTCGCTGGAAAAATCCGCCGGCATCGCCCGCACGGTGGAGTCGGCGGCGGCTTCAAGCCATTCGACCTGGATGGCTTCGACGGCCCGCTTGGCATGCCACCAACGCTCGGCTACCACGG
This sequence comes from Pseudomonas sp. CFSAN084952, assembly GCF_009648855.1. Taxonomy (NCBI): domain Bacteria; kingdom Pseudomonadati; phylum Pseudomonadota; class Gammaproteobacteria; order Pseudomonadales; family Pseudomonadaceae; genus Pseudomonas; species Pseudomonas sp. CFSAN084952. The sequence continues at coordinate 1,598,427 of NZ_CP045767.1, forward strand.
CCACGGCGCCGGGCAGGGTGTGAACCGAATGCACGCCTTTCATGGCTTGCACCTGCGCCTGGTTGCGCAGGCTGCCCACGGTCATGCCCAGGCGTGGCGCATGCTGGACGGCAGCGTGGAGCATGCCGTCGATTTTCAGGTCGATGGTGTACTGCGCCTTGCCGGTGGATTTGTCATAGGCATCCAGGCGCTTGACCGGCTTGCCGATCCAGCGGAACTGGCTCGGGTCGCGCAGGGTGATGCTGGCCGGGTCGGGCACCGGCATATCCAGGGCGGCACCTGCCAGTTCGCCGTAGCCCAGGGAGCGGCCGGAAGCGGCGTGCACCACGCGACCGGGCTGGGTGGTCAGCTCGCTGAGCGGTACGCGCAGTTGCTCGGCGCCGGCTTGCATCAGCATCGCGCGGGCGAGGGCGCCGAGGCGGCGCATGGTCGGGTAGCTCATGCGCACCGACATACTGCCGCCGGTGATGCGCAGGCCATTTTCCATCACCACATAGGCTTCGCCGGGCGGGGCCGCTTCGACAATGAACGTGGCCGGGTCGGCATCCAATTCTTCACCGACGATCTGCGCCATGGCGGTGTGAGTGCCTTGGCCGCCTTCCATGAAGGGGCTGAGCAGGCGCACGCTGCCGTCGGGGCGAATTTCCAGGAAGGCGGGTACTTGAGTGCCGCGTTCAGCGGCGGCGCCGGTCGCGGCTTGCACGCGGGAGGTGCCCAGTGGCAAGCCGAAACCGATCACCAACGCGCCCACCGCGGTGCTGGCCAGGAAGCGGCGACGGGACAGGTTGATCGGTTCGCCCAGGGTCACGCCGGGAATGATCTCGTTGGTGTTCATCAGGCGGTCTCCTTCCCGGCGGCCAAGGCATCCATGGCGGCATGGATGGCGTTGTAGGTGCCGCAACGGCAGAGGTTGACCATCGCCGCGTCGATCTGCGCCTTGGTCGGCGCGGGGGTGTGCTTGAGCAGCGCCGTGGCCGCCATCACCTGCCCGGACTGGCAGTAACCGCATTGCGCTACTTGATGTTCGACCCAGGCCGCCACCACACGCTTGCCCACGTCATCGGCCTCGACGGCCTCGATGGTGGTGATCTCGCGACCGACCACGCCGGCCACGGGCGTCACGCAGGCGCGCACCACATTGCCGTCCACCAGCACCGAACAGGCGCCGCACTGGGCCAGGCCGCAGCCGTATTTGGTGCCGGTCATGCCCAGGTTATCGCGGATCACCCACAACAACGGGGTGTCGGCTTCGGCATCGACCTGATAGGCCTTTTGGTTGATACGTAATTCCATGCGGGCTCACCTGCTGATCATCGGTTGGTGGTGCTTTTTCTTATCAGGGACGTGCTCGGTGGCATACCCTGGTGTCGCTCATGGGCGACGGGTTATGGCGGCGGGGTTGAGAACCTGTTTCATCTTGGCCACGCGCGCATGGTTGGACTCTAGACCACGGCGCAAGGGGTATCTATCCCGGCAGGCGATAAGTCGGAGGATCAGGCAAGTATTCGCGAGGATTGAGCGATAGAAGCAGTGGCTGATCCGAGATTTTGGCTGATGTGCCGTGATCTTCTGTGGGAGCTGGCTTGCCTGCGATGACGGCCTGACAGGCGATGCTTCTCTACCTGACACCCCGCGATCCTACTGTGGGAGCGGGCTTGCGCGCGAAGGCGGCCTGGCAGGCAACACAGTTGGATTGGGTACATATCCATTGCTGCGGTAACGGCCACTTAGGGTTCCGCCCTGACGGCGGGTCACTTTGGAAAAGAGCCCCAAAGTAACCAAAGGGCTCTTGCCCCACCACTCGGCACCTCGCTTGGGCTCGGTGTGCCCGAACGCAGGCTTGAATTCGTGGGCCGCCGCCACGCGCCATCCATGGCGCGGGGCGGCTAACCCGGCGTCCTGCCGGGTTACCCACGAATTCAAGCCTGCGTTCGGCCAGCGTGGTTTAACGGGGCGCCTAAGATCAAAAGCAGATCAAGATCAACAGCGGCTCGCTTCGCATCGTGGTTACCGTTGATCGCTACACAATTGAGTAAATATCTCTGCTTTCACACAACCCCATCAATCAAAATATGCGCCTGCCCGCGGCTGCAGCGCTCGATGCGTGCCTGCACCTGGTAAACCTCGCGCAGCATCGCTTCGTTGATCACCGCGTGGCTCGGCCCGCTGCCCTGGGCTGTGCCGTCGGCGATGACCAGCACCTGGTCGGCAAAGCGCAGTGCCTGGTTCAGGTCATGCAGTGCGATGAACACAATCACCTCGCGTTTGCGCGCCAGGGTGCGCATGAAATCCAGTACTTGTACCTGGCGATGCATATCGAGGGCGCTGGTGGGTTCGTCCATCAGCAGTACGTCGGGTTCGCGCACCAGCGTCTGGGCGATGGACACCAGCTGTTGTTGGCCGCCGCTGAGTTCACCGAGGTTGCGAAAGGCCAGGCCGGTGATGCCCAGGGCGCTGAGCATTTCGTCGACCAAGTTCAACTCGTCGTCTTGTACCACCCACCCCGGCGTCAGTTGTTTACGCGCCAGCAGTACCGATTCGTACACCGTCAACCGGGCGCTGGCGTTCAGTCCTTGGGGCATGTAGCTGATGGCTTGTGCACCTTTTTGCGAGCCCTGCAGCAGCACCTCGCCTGGCCCGTCGATCAGCCCGGCCATGCGCTTGAACAGGGTGGATTTACCGGCAGCGTTGGGCCCGACCACCGCCACCACCTGGCCGCCGACAAAGGCTGCGGTGTTCACTTCGCGGATGATGGTGCGCTGGCCGTAGCGGGCGCCGAGGTCTTTCAACTGGAGACTTACCATGAGTTTTTCTTGCCGCCCAGGATCAGGGATATAAAGAACGGCACGCCGATCAGTGACGTAACCACGCCTATTGGGAAAATCGCCCCCGGAATCAGGGTTTTGCTGACCACCGAGCTGGCTGACAGAATCAACGCGCCGGTGAGCAGCGAGGCGGGCAGGAAGAAGCGCTGGTCCTCGCCAATCAACATGCGTGCGATGTGCGGGCCCACCAGGCCGATAAAGCCGATGGTGCCGACAAAGGCGACCGGGAACGAGGCGAGCAGGCTGACCATGATCAACGTTTGAAAGCGCAGGCTGCGCACGTTGATGCCGAAGCTGGCGGCCTTGTCGTCACCCATGCGCAGTGCGGTGAGGGCCCAGGCGCGCTTGGCGAAAATCGGCAGGGTGACCAGGATGATCAGGCAGATCACCCCCAGCTTGGGCCAGGTGGCTTTGGTCAGGCTGCCCATGGTCCAGAACACCACGGCTGCCACGGCTTGTTCGGTGGCGAAAAACTGTACCAGGGCCAGCAGCGCGTTGAAGGTAAAGACCAGGGCAATGCCCAGCAGCACAATGGTTTCGGCCGTCACCCCACGGCGCAGGCTCAGGAAGTGGATCAGCAGCGCCGAGAGCATCGCCATGATGAACGCGTTGACCGGCACCATGTACTGCGCCGCCAGCGGAAACAACGCCACTCCAAACGCCAGGCCCATGGCCGCACCGAAACTGGCGGCGGCAGAAATGCCCAGGGTAAAGGGGCTGGCCAGCGGGTTGTTGAGGATGGTCTGCATCTGCGCCCCGGCCAGGGACAACGCCGCGCCAACGGCGACCGCCATCAGGGCGACGGGCAGGCGGATGTCCCACATCACCACACGCACTTGCGGCGCGGCACTGTCGGGCGAGAACAGGGCGCCGAGCACTTCGCTGAGGCTGTAGCTGGCCGGGCCCAGGGCCAGGTCGAGCAGCACGCTGCACAACAACAGCAATGCCAGGGCAAGGAGGATCAGGCGTTTGCGTATCACCAGGTTGCGGTAGGTCGGGGCGCTCATGGCTTGAGGCTCACGAAGTAACCCGACTCATAAGGGACGGGCAGGAAGCGTTCGTGCAGTTCTCGAAACGCAGCGTCCGGGTCCAGGTCGGCAAACAGGTCGGGATGAAACCACTTGGCCAGTTGCTGGATCGCCACGAACTGATACGGGCTGTTGTAGAACTGATGCCAGATGGCGTGGAAGGCTTGCGGGCCCTGGGCCTTGATACCGGCATAGGCGGGGCGCTGGGTGTACCACGCCAGCTTGGCTCGGGCCTGGGCCATGTCGGCGCCCGGCCCCACGCCAACCCAATGCCCGCCGGGGGCAAACGCCTCCCAATTGGCGCTGGTGACAACGACCTGGTCGGGGTTGGCCACGATCACCTGTTCGGGGTTCAACTGGCCAAAGGTGGTGGGAATAATGCCTTTGGCGATGTTGTCGCCGCCGGCCATCTGCACGAACAGGCCGAAGTTTTCATTGCCAAAACTCAGGCAGCAGTCGTCGGTGTAGCCACCGATACGCTCGATAAACACTGACGGGCGCGCCGGTTGCTGCGCCGCAATCACGTCGGTCACGCGGCGGATCTGCTGGTTGCGAAACGCAATGAAATCCTCGGCCCGTTGCTCTTTGCCGAACAACTGGCCGAACAGGCGCATGGTCGGCTCGGTGTTGGTCATCGGTTGGTTGCGAAAATCCACGTACACCACCGGGATGCCCAAGGCATCGAGCTTCTCGATATAGCGCGCATCCTCGGTGGCATGCTGCGCCTCGATATTGAGGATGATTACGTCGGGGCGTTGGGAGATGGCCTGCTCGATATCAAAGGTGCCGTCTTCAAAGCCGCCGAAGGTGGGGATCTTGGCGATGGCGGGAAACGCGCGCAGGTAGGCGTTGTAGGTGTCCGGGTCGGACTGGATCAGGTCCTTGCGCCAGCCAACGATCCGTTCAATCGGGTTTTGCGTGTCCAGCGCCGCCACCAGGTACAGCTGGCGGCCCTCGCCAAGAATCACCCGCTGCACCGGCAGCTTGACCTTGACCTGGCGCCCAAGCAGATCGGTGACGGTGGTCAGCGCCGCCATGCTCGGCAGGCTAGCCCCCAACAACCCGGTGAACAGCAGCGCCGCTAGAAGGTGGCAACGTCGAACAATGCAGATCATGAATCAAGCCCTTGCAGGTGTCAGAAATCGACCGTGGCCGAGAGGAGGAGGGTGCGCGGCGAGCCTTGGGAAAACGCACCGTAGGAGGCGACGCCTGACCAATACTCGCGGTCGAACAGGTTCTGCACCGTGGCGCGCAGGGTGGTCGGGTGCTCGGCGATACGCGTGCTGTAGCGTGCGCCGATGTCGAAGCGGGTCCACGCATCGAGCTGTTGGGTGTTGGCCTGGTTGACGTACTGGCTGCCGGTGTAGATGGCGCCTGTGGTGAGCGTCAGGCCCTCGACCCATGAGGTGTCCCATTCGGCCCACAGGTTGGCTTGCACGTCGGGCACGCCCACGGGTGTGTTGCCGGTGTTGGCGGCAATCGCGGTTTTGGTCAGTTGGGCATCCAGCAGGGTCACGCCACCGAGCAGGCGCGTGCCGTGGGCGACTTCGCCCAACACATTGAACTCCAGGCCACGGTTGCGCTGTTCGCCCTGTACCGAGAAGCGCCCGGCGGCCAGTTCGCCGCTGGGCTTGTGGATCTGGAACAGCGCCAGGGTCGCCATGAAGGTGCCGTAGTCGACCTTGACCCCGATCTCATGCTGTTTGGACACGTAAGGCGCAAACACCTCGCCGGCGTTGGCGGCGTTGGAAGGCGCCACGTCACCCTTGCTCAACCCTTCAAGGTAGTTGTAGTAGAACGCCACATGCTCCCAGGGCTTGAGCACTGCGCCGAACAGCGGCGTGACCTTGCTGTCGTCGTAGGTGCTGGTGGCCACGCCGGCGCTGTTGTAGTTGCTGGACTGGATACGCTGCTGGCGCAGGCCGACGGTGACTTGCACGCGTTGGTCGAGCACCGACAACGTATCGGCGATGGCTACGCCAGACAGTTCGCTGGCTGATACTTTCGGCGTGGCGGGCTTGGCGATCGCAGGCTTGGGCCGGTCCACCGGATGGTAGAGATTGGACAGCACCGGGGCCCCGGAAATAATCCCCCGCGACAGCTCGTCGCGATAACGGCTGGCCTGCACGGTGGCGCTGTGGCTGATCGGTCCGGTTTCGAAGCGCAGCCGCGCACCGGCGTCGACCGTGTAGCGCTGCACATCGAAACGGTAATAACCGGGGATCGAAGACGTGTCGCCGGCAGCGTTGATGAGGGTCGGCGTCTGGTCGGACATCCGCGCTACTGCCGATTTGCCGCCACCGGCATGGGCAAACAGTGTGAGCGCGTCGGTGAGGTCGTATTCACCGTTCAGCAGCGCGGATTTATCTCGCGTGCGCGACCAGCCCCAGTCCTGGCTGACGTTGGTGCGGCCGTTGGCGGCGGAGGGGACGTCGACGCCGGCAGCAATCAGGAAGGGGCGCGAGGCGGCGTCGAGTTTCTCCTGCTGGGAAATCAGATCAAGGCTGGTGCGCAGGCGTTCGCCCTGGTAGTCCAGGGACAGCGCGCCAATGCCTATATCGCGCGACTGCTGGTCGATCACCGTGTCACCGTTCTGCAGGCTACCGTTGAGGCGTACGCCGAAGCGGCGCTCGTCGCCAAAGCGCCGGCTGATATCGAGGTGGCTGCCGACCTGCGCGTCCTGGGTGTAGCTGGCGGTGTAGCGGGTCAGGTCTTCATCCAGGGAGCGCTTGGGCACCACGTTGATCACGCCGCCTACCGCGCTGTTGGGTGACATGCCGTACAGCAGCGCACCGGGGCCTTTGACCACTTCGATGCGCTCGGCGTAGTCGGTAAACACCCGGTAGTTGGAGGCCACGCCGTACACGCCGTCGAACGCCAGTTCTCCCAGGTTGCCTTCACCCACCGGGAAACCGCGGATGAAGAACGAGTCGACAATCCCGCCCGTCTGCCCGGTGGAGCGCACCGAGGAATCACGCTCCAGCACATTGCCGACCGTGGTTGCCTGCTGGTCCTGGATCAGCGCGGCGGTGTAGGCGCTGACACTGAACGGCGCATCTATCACGTCGGTATTGCCCAGCATGCCCAGGCGCGCGCCGGTGGCTGCCTGGCCGCCGGCATACAGCGGCGGCAGGTCGCTGGCGCGTGGCTCGGGGGCGCTGACGGTGATGTCCGAAAGCGTGACTTGACCCGGCACCAGGGTGTAGCTGCCGTCGCTGCGCTGCACCATGTCCAGGCCACTGCCGGCCAACAGCCGCGTGACCGCTTCCTGGGGCGAGTAACGGCCGGATAAGCCTGGGCTGGTCAGGCCCTCGGTGAGTGCCGGGAGAAATGACAGGGCAATACCGGCGTCCACGGCAAAGCTCGACAACGTGGCGCCGAGCGGGCCGGGGTCGATGTGGTAGGTGCGCACCGTCACGCTGTCCCATTGCGCCGGCACGTCCGCCAGGGCGGCACCGGCCAGGGCCAGGCTGAGCAGCGCGCTGCGAATCACAAGCATGGAGGGCAGCCCTATGGACGAAAGGGAAAAGGGGTATGAGTGTTTGCCAGCCGAGCGCGAAAAAAGTATCACCCGCGGCGCGTTTTATTTTGGCGCCGCCTCAAGCCGGCGACAGGCTGACCCAATAACCGTTCAAATGGCCGCTGGCGCGCACCGGGTAGGTCTGCACCAGCATGTTCAAGGTGCGCTGGGTATCGGCGATGGGGAAGGCCCCGGAAATACGCAGGTTTGCAATGGCCGGGTCGTAGCGCACGAAGCCACGCCGATAGCGGGTCAGTTCCGCGACAAAGTCTGCCAGGCGCATGTTGTCGGCCATCAGCATGCCTTGGGTCCAGGCGCTGATATTGCGGTCGGCGGGGGTGAGCGCGCCGAACTGTTGCGCGGAAAAATCCGTGCGTTGCCCGGCGCTGACGATCAGTGGCGCGCTCTGGCTATTGTCGGCCAGCTTCACTTTGACCGCGCCCTCAAGCACCGCCAGATGCGTGCGTGCGCCCCGTTCGCGTACGGTAAAACGCGTGCCCAGGGCGTGCATATGGCCCTGGCGGGTGCTGACCAGGAACGGGCGGGATGCATCCTGTGCGGTCTGCACCAGTATTTCACCTTCGCGCAGGCTCACCAGGCGTTGCTGGGTGTCGAACCGCACGTCGATGGCGGTCTCGGTGTTGAGGGTCAGGCGCGAGCCGTCGGCCAGGGTCAGTTCGCGACGTTCGCCGATGCGGGTGCGGTAGTCGGCGCTCCATTGCTGGGACTGCGCCAGTTTCCAGCTGCCCCAGCCCACCGGCATTACCGCCAGCAACAAGGCCAGTTTGCCCAGGGCTTCGCGGCGTTGGGGGTTGCTCGGGCGGTCCAGCGCCGACATCGCCAGGGACGGCGGCAGGCCACCGAGCTTGCTTTGCAGCAATTGCGCGCGCGCCCAAGCCCGGCCACGCTCAGGGCTGCTGACCTTCCAGCGCTCCCACTCGGCGCGTTCGCTGGCGCTCAATTCGTTCTCGCTCAGGCGCATCAGCCATTCGGCGGCCTCTTCAAGGGCGTCGGTGGGCAGCGGCGGTTCCTTGCCCAGGCTGAGCACTTATTCCACCCGCATCAGGCACTGGACGAGTGCCTGTTTCATGTAGCGCTTGACGGTAATCAGCGACACGCCCAATTGCTCGGCGATGTCCTGGTATTTGAGGCCGTTGAGCTGCGACAGCAGGAACGCACGCTTGACCAGCGGCGGCAGCGCGTCAAGCATTGCGTCGATTTCGTGCAGGGTCTCCAGCACCAGAAAGTGCGCTTCCGGCGACGGCACCTCGTGGGCCGGCACGCTGGCGAGCGCTTCCAGATAGGCACGTTCCAGGGCCTTGCGCTGGTACCAGTTGACCAGGATGCCCTTGGCCACGCAGCTCAGGTAGGCGCGTGGCTGGTCAATCACCGTGACCTGCGAGGCCAGGATGCGGGTGAAGGTGTCCTGGGCCAGGTCCGCCGCATCCATGGCATTGCCGAGTTTGCGTTTGAGCGTGGCGTACAGCCAGCCGTGATGGCCGCTGTACAGCGCCTCGATTGCGCGCAGGTGAGGGGTGTTATCGGCGGGAAGGCTTTCGCTCATGGCGCGCAACCGTGCAATTGAGAAGTATTCCCAATGCTAAGTGCAAACCCATCGGTTGCGCAACGCGAGAATCGCAATCAGCGCCATGGCATAGGCCACACACACAAACAGGTAGGTGTACGCCAAGCCATAGACCTGGCTGAGCAAGCCGCCGGCGCAGATACCCACGATCGAGGCAAATTGCGCCGTGCCCTGGGCGATCCCCAGCACATGGCCTTGCTGCGTGCTGTCGGCGGTCCTTGAAACCAGCGCCATCAGTACCGGCGTGGTCGCGCCCAGCAATACGCCCCAGACAAAATAGGCGAGCACAAACACCAGCGGGTTGCGGGTGAGGCCGGCGAGGGCTGTCAGCGCGATGCAGCCGGCCACCACCCAGGTGAGGCGGCGCAAGCTGTCTGCCTGGCTGCGACCTTCGAACTGGCGCGCCCAGGCGGTGGCCGACAGGATAAAACCCAGGGCCAGCAAGCCGTAGCACAGGCCGACCAGGGCATTGCTGACGGCGAACGTCGTACTCACATACAGCGCGAACGAGGTCTGCGGCAGCATCCGCGCCAGCAGCAGAATGCCCATCACCGTCAACAGCGGCAGCAGGGCCGAGGCCTGCCAGGTGCCGCCCGTTGAGGGGGCTGTGGTTTTCTTCACCGGTGGCACGTTCGGCAAGGTCAGCGCTGCAATCACCGTGCACACCGCACAGAGCGCCGCGGCGCTGAGGTTGATCCAGAAGAACGTCGCATGGTCGAGGATCAAGCCGCCGACCACGGCGCCGAGCAGCGAGCCGACGTTGGTGGAAATCTGCAGCAGTGCGAACAGCCGTGCACGCCGTGACGGCACCTCGATACTCACGCCATACGCCTGGGCCGGGGCGATGTAGCCGGCACAGGCGCCTTGCAGAAAACGCAGCACCAGAATAGTCCAGAGGTCGCTGAACAAGGCCAGCCCCAGTTGCGTCAGGGTCAGGCCCGCCAGTGCGCGAATCATCATCAGCTTGTGGCCGTAGCGATCGCCGATGCGGCCCCAGAACGCGCTGGTCAACAGAATGCCGAGCATCGGCCCCACGTACACGGCGACGCTGGCGAAGCTGAACAGCGTGTCGGAGTCGGTCAGTTGGCGTAAATGCACCGGCCAGAACGGCCCGCTCATTTCCATGGCGCCCATGGACACAAGCTGGATCGTGAACAGCAGGGCAATCAGGACGCGGGTGGGTGGCATGGAGCAGTCTCGCTATACAAAAAAGTCGCGGCTGGGGTGATACTTTTTCACGCGTCGACTGGCATCAAGCGTAATTCTCACTTCACTTGATCAAAGGGCCCTGACGTCATGCCTGTTGCCAGCCGGTTAACCCTCGCTATTCGTACCGCCCTGTTGCTGGCTGCTGCCAGTGGCAACGCCTGGGCCGCCACCGCCGAGTCAACCGACGACAGCGCGCAGAGCCTGACCCTTGACGCGACGAACGTCAACGCCCGCTATCTGGGCCCCACCGACCTGCCCGAGGTGCTCGCTGGCGGCCAGGTGGCCCGTGGCGCGCGCCTGGGCATGCTGGGCAACAAGGACGTGATGGACACGCCGTTCAGCGTGACCAGCTACACTGCCAAGACCCTCGCCGACCTGCAGACGGTGACCGTGGCCGATGCCCTGGAGCGCGACCCCTCGGTGCGTTCTACCGGGCAGACTGGCGGTATTGTCGACTCGTTTTTCGTGCGGGGTTTTGCGATTGGCGAGGGCAACCTGGGCGAGTTGGCCTATGACGGCGTGTATGGCGTGGCCCCCAACTACCGCGCATTCACCGAGTACGCCGAGCGCGTCGAAGTGCTCAAGGGGCCGGGGGCGCTGATGTACGGCATCTCGCCCAACAGCGGCGTGGGCGGTGTGATCAATATCGTGCCCAAGCGCCCGCTGGACCAGGACCTGACGCGCTTTACCGGCAGTTATGCCTCCGACACCCAAGTCGGCGGTCACCTGGATATCAGCCGCCGTTTCGGTGAGGAAAACCAGTTTGGTGTGCGCTTCAACGGCAGCCTGCAAGGGGGCGACACCGCCGTGGACGATCAGCATCGCGACGTGGGGGTGGGCGCCATTGCCCTGGATTATCGCGGCGAGCGCCTGCGCCTGAACCTGGACTACATCAGCCAGAAAGAAAGTTTTGAAGGCGCCTCGCGCCCGTTCACCCTGGCGCCGGGCGTGCAGGTGCCTTCGGCCCCGAATGGCCGCACCAGCCTGCCGCAGAAGTGGGGCTGGTCGGACACCAAGGAGCAATCGGCCTTGCTCGGCGGTGAATATGACCTCAGCGATTCGCTCACCGTGTTCGCCCATGCCGGCGGCGGGCGGTCGGATGTCAAGCGCCTGTCGGACCAGGTGCCGCGCATCCTCAATGATGCTGGCGACACCAGTAATATTCCGGGTTACTACAAGTTCAACGTCGACCGTTCCACCGCCGATGTGGGCCTGCGTGCGCAGTTCGCCACCGGCCCGATCACCCACACCACCACGCTGATGGCGACCCGTTACCAGGATGAGCTGTCTCGCGGCATCAACAACGGCACCGAAATCCGCTCCAACATCTACCACCCGGTGGACACGCCCAAGCAAAACCTGCGGGCGCCGAAAGTGCTGCGCATCTCCGAATCGGAGCTGTCCGGCGTGGCGCTCACCGACACCCTGGGCTTTCTCGATGAGCGCATCCAGTTGACCCTGGGCGTGCGGCGCCAAGACATCGAGTCGCGTAACTACAACGCCGCAGGCGCGGTGAGTTCGCGCTACAAGGACGCTGCGACCACGCCTTTGGTGGGCGTGGTGGTCAAGCCCTGGGATGACGTGTCGCTCTACTACAACTATGTCGAGGGGTTGAGCAAAGGCGATATCGCGCCGGGTACGGCCAGCAATGCCGGTGAAACCTTCGCGCCTTATGAATCCAAGCAGCACGAACTGGGCGTGAAGTATGAACACGGCACCCTCATGACCACCCTGGCGTTATTCCAGATCGAGAAGCCCAGCGGCGAATTGGGCGCCAACGGTGTGTACTCCGTGCAGGCCGAGCAGCGCAACCGTGGTGTCGAGCTGAGCGTATACGGCGAAGTGGCGCCTGGCACGCGCTTGATGGGCGGCGTGACCTTCCTCGATGGCGAGCTGACCCAGTCGGCGAGCGCCGCCAACCGAGGCAACAAACCGGTCGGCGTGCCCGATATCCAGGCCAACCTGTGGGCCGAGTACGACACCCCGTGGCTGGAAGGTTTTACCCTCACCGGCGGGGCGATCTACACCGACAGCCAATATGTCAACCAGGCCAACACCCAGGAGCTGGATGCCTGGACGCGCATTGATGCCGGCGTCCGCTACGCGACCAAGATCGAAGGGCGGCCCACCACCTTGCGCGCCACCGTGCAGAACGTATTTGACCGCGAGTACTGGTCGGGCGTCGCGTCTTACGGCGCCTTCTCGCCGGGGTATCCACGTACTTTGCAGCTGTCGGCGACGGTGGACTTTTAACCCTGCCGCCTAGCGGAACCCGCCCGAGAGTTTGTCCTTCAGGTAGTTGACCAACGCACTCACCGACTTGGGTACATGGGGCGAGTAGGGCCGAATCAGGTAGATCTCATCGGCAAACGCGCCCTTGAGGGTCCAGTCCTTGAGCACCTGCACCAACTGACCAGCGGCCAGCGCCGCCTGGGCGCTGAAGTCCGGGAGCAGGGCGATGCCCAGGTGGTTGAGTGCGGCGTCGCGCAAGGCTTCGCTGTTATTAGTGGCGAAGCTGCCGGCGATAGGCACGGTGAGGCGCTCGAGGGGCTGGCTGCCGCGTTCAAAGGTCCAGGCGGGCTGGTCGGTGCCGCGTGGGTAAAACAGGCAGTTGTGGGCCGACAGCTCGCCCGGCTCCCGGGGTTTGCCGTGGCGTTGCAGGTAATCATGGGTGGCGACCAGCACCGAAGTGGTGTCGCACAGCTTCCAGGCCACGTGGGTTTCGGGCACCTGGAAGCCGTGGCGCACCGCCAGGTCGTAACCCTCGGCGGCCAATGAGCTCAAGGCATCGGAGACGTCCAATTGGATACGCACCTGAGGGTACAGCTGCAAAAAGCCGGACAGGTGCGGCACCAGTTGTTGCCGGGCGAACGCCACGGGGGCGGTCAGGCGCACCAGCCCGCGTATTTCCCCGACCGAGTCGCGCACCGAGGAAAAACTGCGGGCGATCTGCGCGTAGGCGCTGCGTACTTCGCGGGTCAACGACAGCCCCGCATCGGTCAGCCGCACGCTGCGGGTGGTGCGCGTCACCAGCCGCGTGCCGGTGGCCTTTTCCAAGTCGGAAATGCGCTGGCTCACCGCCGATTTACTCACCCCCAGGCGCGCGGCGGCAGCGGTGTAGGTGCCTTGTTCCTCCAGCACTGACAGCCAGTGAATGTGGGTCCACAACCCTTCGATCTCAGCCTTTTCCATGGGTGTATTGTTCGCATATAAGGACAATAAGTTCTGGATTCTGCTCTGGTTCGGAACAAAGCGAAAGCCTATCGTGTGGACCAACGCCACCCATCTGGATCGACTGCCATGACTGCAACCATCGAGCACTACATCAACGACCAGCGCGTCAGCCGCGATGACCGTTACCAGGACGTCTACAACCCGGCCACCGGTGAAGTCACCGCCCGTGTGGCCCTGGCCAGCCGCCAGACCGTGGCCGAAGCCGTCGCCGCCGCCCAGGCTGCGTTTGCCGGCTGGGCCGACACCCCGCCGATCCGTCGCGCCCGCGTGTTGTTCCAATACCTGCACCTGCTGCGCGAACGCAAGGACGACCTGGCGCGCATCATCGTCGCCGAGCACGGCAAGGTGTTCACCGATGCCCAGGGCGAAGTCGACCGTGGCATCGACATTCTCGAATTTGCCTGCGGCATTCCCAACCTGCTCAAGGGCGAACACTCCGACCAGGTCTCCCGTGGCATGGACAACTGGACGATGCGCCAGCCGCTGGGCGTGGTCGCCGGCGTGACGCCGTTCAACTTCCCGGTGATGGTACCGATGTGGATGTACCCCATCGCTATTGCGGCGGGTAACACCTTTATCCTCAAGCCCAGCCCGACTGACCCGAGCGCGTCGCTGTTCATGGCCGAGTTGCTGCATGAAGCCGGCCTGCCCAAAGGCGTGTTCAATGTGGTGCAGGGTGATAAAGAATCGGTGGAAGCGCTGATCGAACACCCGGACGTCAAGGCCGTGAGCTTCGTCGGCTCCACGCCGATTGCCCAATACATCTACGAGAGCGGCGCCCGCAATGGCAAGCGCGTGCAAGGCCTGGGCGGGGCGAAAAACCATATGGTGGTGATGCCCGACGCCGATATCGAACGCACCGTGGATGCGCTGATGGGCGCCGCCTACGGCAGTGCCGGCGAGCGCTGCATGGCGATCTCGGTGGCGGTGCTGGTGGGTGATGTGGGCGACAAGGTGATCGCCGCTTTGACCGAACGCGCCAAGTTGCTGCGCATCACCGATGGCCGCGATCTCAAAGCCGAGATGGGCCCGATCGTGTCGCGGGCCGCGCTGGAACGCATCAGTGGCTACATTGAGCAGGGTGTACAAGCCGGCGCGCAGTTGCTGCTCGATGGCCGTGACTACGTGCCCACCGAACCCGGCCTGGAAAACGGCTTCTGGCTCGGCGCGACCTTGTTCGACCACGTGACCCAGGACATGAGCATCTACCGCGAAGAAATCTTCGGCCCGGTGTTGGCCTGTGTGCGCGTCAACGACTTTGCCGAAGCGGTGAAGTTGGTCAACGACCACGAGTTTGGCAACGGCGTCAGTTGCTTCACTCGCGATGGCAACATTGCTCGTGAGTTTGCGCGGCGTATCGAGGTGGGCATGGTCGGTATCAACGTGCCGATCCCGGTGCCCATGGCCTGGCACGGGTTTGGTGGCTGGAAGAAGAGCCTGTTCGGTGACATGCATGCCTACGGCACCGAGGGTGTGCGCTTCTACACCAAGCAGAAGTCGATCATGCAACGCTGGTCGGAGAGCATCGAGCAGGGCGCGGAGTTTGCAATGCCGGTGTCCAAGTAAGGTTTAAGCTGTGCTGCTGGATCTGATGTGGGAAGGCTCAAGCCCTCCCACATTTTTTTTGCCTGTTGACGGTGAAACACATAAAAGTCCAGTATGGAATTATAAGTACAAAATAGCTGCTGCACGTTTTTCTTCACTCTTGCCAAACCAACAACAACTTGCGAGAACCCCTCCATGAAGAAACGCCATCTCCTTCCCGCCCTGGCCCTGAGCCTGTTTGCTTCCAGCCACCTGCTGGCCGCCGAGAAAACCCTGCGTATCGGTATCGAGGCGGCTTACCCCCCGTTCGCCTCCAAGACCGGCGACGGCAAGATCGTCGGTTTCGACTACGACATCGGCAACGCCCTGTGCGCGCAAATGAAGGTCAAGTGCGTGTGGATCGAAGGGGAGTTCGACGGGCTGATTCCGTCCCTCAAGGTCAAGAAGATCGACATGGCGTTGTCGTCCATGACCATCAACGAAGACCGCAAGAAGTCGGTGGATTTCACCCACAAGTACTACTTCACCTCGTCGCGCCTGGTGATGAAGGACGGCGCCGTGGTGGATGACCAGTACGCCAGCCTCAAGGGCAAGAACGTCGGTGTACAGCGCGCCACCACCGACCGCTATGCCACCGAGGTGTTCGAACCCAAGGGCATCAACGTCAAGCGCTACAGCAATAACGAAGAAATCTACATGGACCTGGCAGCGGGGCGCCTGGATGCGATCTTTGCCGACACCATCCCCCTGAGCGACTTCCTGTCGATGCCGCGCGGGCAGGGTTATGCCTTTGTCGGCCCGGAGCTCAAGGACCCGAAATACGTGGGTGAGGGGGCCGGCATTGCAGTACGCAAGGGCAATGGCGAGTTGGTCAGCGAATTGAATGCGGCGATCGACGGCATTCGCGCCAGTGGCGAATACCAGAAGATTTCACAGCAGTACTTCAAGGCCGATATCTACGGCGACTGATGCAAAGACGCGGTCAATGTGGGAGCTGTCGAGCTTTAGCGAGGCTGCGAAAGCGGTGGGTCAGGCGATGCAAATGTTGACCTTGCCGGCCCCTTCGCAGCCTCGCCGGGGCTCGACAGCTCCCACAGGGAATCGGCGCCGTGGTCAGAAAGGGCTCAACCCTTGAGTTCCTTCAAGTGCTTGTAGACCGTCGCTCGCCCCATGCCCAGCACATTGGCCACATAGTTGGAGGCGCTCTTGCCCTTGAATGCGCCTTCGGCATGCAGCGCCAGCACCAGTTCGCGTTTGTGGTCGCGGGTCAACAGGTTCAGGCTCAACTGACGCTCGCGCAGCCAGGCATGCAGGAAGGTGTTGATGCGTTCCTGCCAGTCATCACGGAACAGCGCGTCCGGCTGTGCGATCAGCTTGCTTGGCGACAGGAATAAATCCAGCGCCGCCTTGGCTGTTTCGAACATTGAAATATTCAGGTTGATGCACAACACAGCCAGCCTGCGCCCTTTGTGGTCGTGCAGCACGGTGCTCAGGCTGCGGATTTTCTGGCCATCCCAGTTGAGCTTTTCGTAAGGGCCGATATTCACCTCGCTGACGTCACCGTCGAGCATGTCCTCCAGGGACGAGTCGTCACCCAGGCTGCGTTTGGACAGGTTATTGGCGATGTAATCCACGGTTTGCGTGCGCAGGTCATGCAGCACCACTTCTGCATGGGGAAAGAACAACGTGGCGATTGCATCGGCAATCGCGCGGAAGTTCTGCATGACCTTGTCTTGTTCGGCGGTGTTCATCAATGGGGCTCCAGGCGGACCGGGGAGAGCATACCAGCGTCCAGGCCGAACCGGGTCAGTGCCTCCGGCAGCGGTTCGCCGCGCGCCAGGGCGGCGCTTGCCTGGCCCATGGCGGGTGAGGTCTGGATACCATAGCCGCCTTGCGCTGCCACCCAGAACAGTCCCGGTACTTGCGGGTCAAAGCCCGACAGTAAATCACCGTCCTGCACAAAACTGCGCAGCCCGGCCCAGGTGCGCGTGGGGCGGCGGATGGTCAGGGTGGTGGCTTCCTCGATCTGGTAAATGCCCATGGCAATATCCAGCTCTTCGGGTTGCACATCCTGGGGTTCTACCGGGTCGGCGTTGGCCGGCGAGCCGAGGAACATGCCGGCATCCGGTTTCATGTAGAACGCTTCGTCGAGGGCCACCAGCATCGGCCAGTCGTGGCTGTCCATGCCCTCGGGACCAGCAAAGACAAAGGCCGAGCGGCGCTTGGGCTGCAAGCCGATGGACGCTGCGCCCGCCAGCCCGCCGATATGGTCGGCCCAGGCACCGGCGGCGTTGATGATGACCGGCGCGCTGAAGATTGCAGCCTGGGTGCGCACCTGCCACAAGCCATCGGCGTCGCGGCTCAAGCCCAGCACATGGCTGTCGGTGCGCACTTCGCCCTGGTTGCGGCGGATACCGCGCAGGTAGCCTTGATGCAGGGCGTCGGTGTCGATGTCACAGGCGGTAGGGTCGTAGATTGCCCCGTGGACTTTTTCACGGCGCAGGATCGGCAAGCGTGCACAGGCTTCATCGACCGTCAGGCGCTGCACCTGCGCCACGGTGGCCTTGGCGCTCAGGTACTGGCTGTCGAGTTCGGCCGGGTCACCGTTGAAATCCACGGTCATTTCGCCCCGGGGCGTCAGCAGTGGGTGTTCGCAAAAGCCTGCGGGTGGCTGGTCGAAGAAGGCCCGGCTGGCCAAGGTCAGCGCCCGCACTTGCGGGGTGCCATACGCGGCGGTGTAGAGCGCCGCCGAACGCCCGGTGGAGTGATAGGCCGGGTGATTTTCACGCTCCAGCACCAGAACCTTGCCGTGCTGCGACAACCAGAACCCGGTGGACGCGCCGGCGATGCCGCCGCCGATAATGATGAAGTCTGCCTGGCTCATGAAGATCTCCTGAAATAAGCATTGTAGGAGCGAGCTTGCTCGCGAAAAACGTTAACGATAACGCGCCCATCCTGTGTAAACGCAGTAGCTGTGAGGTCTTCGCGAGCAAGCTCGCTCCTACAGTCGGTACAGGGCATTGGCCAGGGCGATGTCTTCCAGGCCCAGGCCAATGGAGCGGAAAAACACGTGACGATCGTAGTCCGGGCGCTGGGCCATGTCGCTGAACAACTCGGGCAGGTCGCCGACAATTGTGCGTTTGTCCCAGCCGTGCTGTTCGCTGGCGATCAGCATCTCACCGGCCGAATCCGGGGTGGTCTGGCGGTAGTCGCAGAACACGTGCATCTGGTTGAGGCAGTGCGGCGGCACTTCATGGGCGCGTGGCGCGTTGGTGCTGATGGAGGTGATCAACGCGGGTTTGCTCAAGCGTGACGGGTCGATGACCGGGCCAGCGGACGAGGTGCACAGCAGGATCACATCCGCGTCTTCAAGGGCGGCCTCGCAGGTGGCGGCGAGGGTCAGGCGCGGGTCCAGGCAGGCCAACTGCGCGCGTGTTTCGGCGCTGGCGCTGTCCAGGCTCGGTGAGTACAGGCAGATTTGCTGCCAGTCGCGTAGGTTCTGCACATAACGCAGGTGCGCTTGGGCGACCTTGCCGCTGCCGATAATCGCCAAACGTTGCGCCGCCGCCGGAGCCAGCGCATCCACCGCCAAGGCCGTGGTGGCGGCGGTGCGTGCGGTGGTCAATTCAGCGGCATCGCACAACAGCAACGGCTGGCCGCTGTGCATCGACATCAACAGGGTCCAGGCCGTCACCAACGGGCCTTGCTCACGCACGATGTAGGGCGAAGTCTTGACCCCGTACACCCCGTCTTCGGCCAATACGCCCAAGTAGTTGATGAAATCCCCGGCACCCTGGGGAAACTCCACCAATTGTTGCGCCGGCTGCACCGCGTGCCCGGCGGCGAGGTCGCGGAACAGCTTGCGCAGGATCAACGGCACGTCGACTTGAGCCAGCAAGGTACGGGCCTGGGCTTGGTCGATAACGAGGGGCGTCGTGGACATGGGGTTCTCCGTATAAACTAATTTGTCCATTATGGACATTTAGTTTTTATCCGCAATAACCCGAGGGAAAAATGAGATCAATGTGGGAGCCATGAAGATCAGATGTGGGAGCTGGCTTGCCTGCGATGGCGTTAGTACAGCAGCAAATGCAATGACTGACACACCGCCTTCGCAGGCAAGCCCGCTCCCACAGTTTTAACCGCGTTTAGGCAGTGGCCTTGGTGCCGGTCAGGCACTCGATGGAGCGATCTACGGTGGTTTTTGCAATTTCCAGCAAATGCCACACCGCCAGGATCTTCGCCCGCTCAGGGCTTTGCAGCAGCTCGCCGCAATCCAGCGCCGTGGCAGAGGCACTGTCGAGCAGGCTGGCGGTGTAGAGCAGGGCGTCCTCGAAACTCAGGTCTTCGTTGACACAGTGGAAGCCTTGGGTAGGCAGGTAATGGTCGATGGCGCGGTTGAAGGCGGCGCGGTCTTTTGCGGGATCGATGGGTGGGTCTGGTAGTACTTTATTCATGGTATAGCTCCGGAATGTTCATGGAGCCGACACGCTTCGCGACTAAACGTAGGGTGGCGGCTGTACGCAGGTTAGTCGACCGGTCCAGAGCATCCGGCGCACCCGAGGGCGCCCCGCGCACAGCCACCATAAAAACGTTATGGGACCAAACGCTTGCTCGAATCCGGGCGACTAAACCCGATCACTGATTTGGCAGTGACGGACCGCAGACTAGCCACCGATTCCAGCAGGCACAAGGCGGCAAGGATTGTCTAGGAAACGTCCTGCAATTTAAAGGGACACGCCTTGCTGGCCCTTTACAAACCATGACCAAATGCCACTAACCCACGCTGCAATACGATCAATGTGGCTTGCCTGCAATCGCCGCTAACCACGATGCGAAGCGAGCCGCTCTTGATCTTGATCTGCTTTTGATCTTAAGCGCCCCGTCAAACCACGCTGGCCGGAATTCGACAGTGATTTGGGGGGTAAACCGGCAGGGATGCCGGTTTAGCAGCCCCGCGCCATGGATGGCGCGTGGCGGCGGCCCCCCAAATCACTGGCGGATTACGGGCACACCGAGCCTAGGCGAGGTGCCGAGTGGTGGGGCAAGAGCCTTTTGCTTACTTTTGGGCTCTTTTCAAAAGTGAGCCGCTGTCAGAGCGGAACCCTAGGTGGCCGTTACCGCAGGAATGGATATGCACACAATTCAACTGTGTTGACTGCCAGGCCGCCTTCGCAGGCAAGCCAGCTCCCACAGTTTGACCGTGGGGTGTCAGGTAGATGGAGATCAGCTGTCAGGCCGTTATTGCAGGCAAGCCAGCTCCCACAGGTAATCGATGATGTTCTGGCGGACGAGTTACCGCCTGCCCGAGCGCGTGCTCACATCCACCCACACCGCCAGCACCAAAATGCTGCCCTTGACGATCATCTGCCAGTAGCTGTCCACATCCAGCATCGACATGCCGTTGTCCAAACTGGTAATCACCAATGCCCCAAGCAACGCGCCATACACCGTGCCCGAACCACCGCGCATCGAGGTGCCACCAATAAAGCACGCGGCGATGGCGTCGAGTTCGCCCATGTTACCGGCCGACGGTGAGCCCGCCGCGAGGCGCGCGGTGTTGACCAGGCCAGCGAGGGCGCACATCACGCCCATAATGCCGAAGATCCACAGTTTTACCGCTTGCACATTGATGCCCGACAGCCGCGTGGCCTCCATATTGCTGCCCACCGCATACACCCGGCGGCCGAACACGGTCTGGTGCGTGACATAGCTGAACACCCCCAGCAGCGCCAGCAACAGCAGCACCGGCACGGGGATGCCGTCGTAGCGGTTGAGGGTGGTGACAAAGCCTGCGAGCACCGCGCCAATCAGCACCACGCGCAGTGCATCGCGCAGCCGTGAATGCGCGGCCAACCCATGCAGCGCACGGTTGCGCCGTTGTTTCCAGGTGAGGAACAGTGTCAGGGCAAACAACAATACGCCAAGCCCGATGCCGACGTTGTGGGGCAAATACCCCTGGCCCACATACACCAGCGACGGCGACACCGGCGCAATGGTGGTGCCGCCGGTAATCCCCAGCAGTATCCCGCGAAACGCCAACATCCCGCCTAGGCCGACGATGAACGAGGGGATGCGCAGGTAAGCGGTCATGTAGCCGTTGGCCAAGCCGATCATCAAGCCGCACAGCGCCACCAGGCTCAGGTTGGCCAATAGCGGCACGTGATAGACCACATCCAGAATCGCCGCCAGCCCGCCCAACAGCCCGAGCAACGAGCCCACCGACAAGTCGATCTCGCCGCTGATAATCACCAGCACCATGCCGCACGCTAATATTCCGGTGATCGACATCTGCCGCAGCAGGTTGGAGAGGTTGCGCGGGGTGAGAAAACCACCCTCGGTCTGCCAACTGAAAAACAACCAGATGAACGCCACGGCGATTACCAGCGCGAGCATCTTGTAGCGGGTAAAAAGATGTTTGACCTGATTCATCTACGCGGTCTTCCGATCATTAGGGTTATGGCTGAGCGCGGCGGCGAGCACCTGTTCCTGGGTGAGCCCTTCATTGATGAAATCTCCCCGCAACTGGCCGTCGCCAATCACCAGCACGCGGTTGGACACGCCGAGCACTTCGGCCAATTCCGAGGAGACCATGATGATCGACACGCCTTCGGCGGCCAGCGCACCCATCAGTTTGTAGATCTCGTACTTGGCGCCCACGTCCACCCCGCGTGTGGGTTCGTCGAGGATCAGCACCTTGGGCTGGGTCATCAGCATTTTCGCCAGCACGGCCTTTTGCTGGTTGCCGCCTGAGAGGCTGGTGATCGGCAGCGACGGGCTGGCGGTCTTGAGGTGCATGCGGCTGATTTGCTGGTCGATGCTGCCCAGTTCGGCTTCGGCGTTGATGCGGGTCAGGTGCGCGTAGGTGTCCAGCACCGCCAGGGTGATGTTCTGGCCCACGCCCAGGTCGGGGATGATGCCTTGGCGCTTGCGATCTTCGGGCACCATGCACAGCCCGGCGCGGATCGACTTGAGCGGCGTGCGCGTGTCGATCACCTGACCCTCCAGCCACACCTCGGCGCTGTAGCGCCCGGGGTAGGCGCCGAACAGCGCCGACACCAACTCCGTGCGCCCGGCCCCCACCAAGCCGGCGATGCCAAGGATTTCACCGCGCCTGAGCACGAAGGAGATGTCGTCGACGCGCTTTCGCTTGGGGTTGTCGACGTCGTAGCAGGTGACGTTACGCGCCTCGAAAATTACCTCGCCCACCTCATGGGGCTCGGTGGGGTAGAGGTTGCTCATTTCGCGGCCGACCATCTGCGTGATGATCCGGGGGATGTCCATGTCGGCCATGGCGGTGGTCGCGATGTGCTTGCCGTCGCGAATTACTGCAATGGTGTCGCACACCGCCGCCACTTCATCGAGCTTGTGCGAGATATACACACAGGCCACGCCCTTGGCCTTGAGGCCCCGGACAGTGTCCAGCAGCACCTCGATTTCGCCACGGGTCAGGGCCGAGGAGGGCTCGTCGAGGATCAACAGGCGCGCCTGTTTATTCAGCGCCTTGGCGATCTCCACCAATTGCTGGTAGCCGCCGCCATACTGCGACACCGGCAGCGCCACATTCATGTCCGGCACCTTGAGTTCACGCATCAACGCCTCGGCGCGGTGCAACATCGCCGGGTAGTTCATGCGCCCACCGGGCAGGGTCAGTTCGTGGCCCATGAAAATGTTCTCGGCCACCGACAGGTCGGGCACCAGGGTCAGTTCCTGATGAATGATGACAATCCCGGCGGCCTCGGTTTCGCGGATGGACTGGGCCTTGAGCGGCTGCCCATCCCAGAGGATTTCCCCCTCCCAGGTGCCGTGCGGGTACACCGCCGACAGCACCTTCATCAAGGTGGATTTACCCGCACCGTTTTCACCGCACAGGCCCACACACTCCCCAGGTTTGACCTTGATGTCGATGCCGTTAAGGGCGTTGACACCGCCAAAGCTTTTGACGATGCCGTTCATTTGTAGCAGGTAATCGGCGGCCACGGTCATTGCCCGGCGATCTGCTCTTTGGTGTAGAAACCGTCCTTTTCCAACAGGTCGATGTTGGCTTTGGTCAACGGCGTCGGCGTAAGCAGGATGGTGTCGACCTTCTTGCTGCCATTGTCGTATTGCGAGCTGTAGGTCGGTTGTTCGCTGCGTGCCAACTGCACCGAAAGTTTGGCCGCTTCGGTGGCGATCAGCTTGAGCGGTTTGTACACGGTCATGGTCTGGGTGCCATCGATCACGCGCTTGATCGCCGCGAGGTCAGCGTCCTGGCCGGAGATCGGTACCTTGCCCGCCAGTTTCTGCGCGGCCAGGGCCTGGATCGCACCGCCGGCGGTGGCGTCGTTGGAGGCGACGATGGCGTCGATCTTGTTGTCGTTACGGGTCAGGGCGTTTTCGACAATGCTCAAGGCCTCGGTGGGGTTCCATTCCTTGACCCATTGCTGGCCGACGATCTTGATATCGCCTTTGTCGATGGCCGGTTGCAGCACCTTCATCTGACCTTCGCGCAGCACCTTGGCGTTGTTGTCCGTCGGCGCGCCGCCCAGCAGGAAGTAATTGCCCTTGGGCGCCGCTTGCAACACGCCGCTGGCCTGCATCTCGCCGACTTTTTCGTTATCGAAAGAAATGTAGGCGTCGATGTCGGCATTGAGGATCAGGCGATCATAGGACACCACCTTGATCCCGGCTTTCTTGGCTTCGGCCACCGCATTGGTCAGCACCGTGGCGTTGAACGGCACGATCACGATCACATCGACGCCCCGGGAGATCAGGTTTTCGATCTGGGCAATCTGCTTCTGTTCGTTGGCATCGGCAGACTGCACGAACACCTTGGCGTCGAGCTTTTCCGCGGCGGCGACAAAGTAATCACGGTCGCGGGACCAGCGCTCCAGGCGCAGGTCGTCGATGGAAAAACCGATTTTCGGGTGCGCAGGGTCGGCCATTACCGGCAGGGCGAACAGCGCCAGGGCTGCGGCGAGCAGGGCAGGTTTGAATGACTTCATGGTGTGCGTCCTTTTATTGTTGTTGGAAAGACACTAGGGGAAGATCCTCTTTGTGGCGAGGGAGCTTGCTCCCGCTGGAGTGCGTAGCACTCCCATTTTTTGGGGCCGCTTCGCGCCCCAGCGGGAGCAATCTCTGGCCACAGTCAGGTGTAGATAAACCGATTCACAACGCCTTCAAGCATCTCCTGGCGCCCACTCACCGCCTGTGGGTCCAGCGCGTTGGCAAAGGCATGTTCAGCCAATGACTCCAGGCTGAACTCACCGGCCAACACCGCCTGGCCCAAGGGCTGCTGCCAGCCGGCATAGCGCTGGTCCTTGAACTGCTGCAAGCGGTCGTCCTGCACCATCGCCGCCGCACGCTCCAACGCCAGGGCCAGCACATCCATGGCGGCGACATGCCCGTGGAACAGGTCCACCTCGTCGAGGCTCTGGCGGCGCACCTTGGAATCGAAGTTATAGCCGCCGTTCTTGAACCCGCCCGCCTTGAGAATTTCATAGGTGGCCAGGGTCATTTCCTCGACGCTGTTGGGAAACTGGTCGGTGTCCCAGCCGTTCTGCGGGTCGCCGCGGTTGGCGTCGATGCTGCCGAAGATCCCCAACGACACGGCGGTGGCGATCTCATGATGAAAACTGTGCCCGGCCAGCGTCGCGTGGTTGGCCTCGATGTTCACTTTGATTTCGTGTTCCAGGCCGTACTCATGCAGGAAGCCGAACACGGTGGCGCTGTCGTAATCGTATTGGTGCTTGGTCGGCTCCTGGGGCTTGGGCTCGATCAACAGGTCACCCGTAAAGCCGATCTTGTGCTTGTGCTCCACCACCATGCGCATAAAACGCCCGAGCTGTTCGCGCTCGCGCTTGAGGTCGGTGTTGAGCAAGGTTTCATAACCCTCACGACCACCCCACAACACATAGTTGGCGCCCTTGAGCCGCAGCGTGGCATTCATCGCGCTGAACACCTGCGCGGCGGCGAAGGCGAACACCTCTGGGTCTGGATTGCTCGCGGCCCCGGCGGCAAAACGCGGGTTGCTGAAGCAATTGGCAGTGCCCCACAGCAGCTTGATGCCGGTCTGTTCCTGATGGCGCTCCAAGTGGTCGACCATCTGCGCGAAGTGGTTGCGGTACTCCTTGAGCGAGCTGCCTTCGGGCGCCACATCGGTGTCGTGAAAGCTGTAGTAGTCGATGCCCAGCTTGGAAAAAAACTCAAACGCCGCCTCGGCCTTGCCGATGGCCACCTCCATCGGATCGCCACTGCGCTGCCACGGGCGCTTGAACGTCCCCATCCCAAACATATCCGCCCCCGGCCACACAAAGGTATGCCAATAACAGGCTGCCATGCGCAGGTGCTCCCGCATGGGTTTGCCGAGGATCAGTTTGTTGGCGTCGTAGTGACGAAACGCGAGGGCAGAGGTGCTGGCAGGGCCTTCGAAGCGCACCTTCTCGACACCGGGGAAGTACGGCATGGGGTTTTCCTTATTGTTCTGGGCGGTGTCTGGATACTAGCAATGGCACCTGGGCGGCTGATTATGAAAATCACCAAGGTGTAGTGCGATTTTGAGTGGTGAGGGTTAGTCTGTCCCTACCGGCCTAAGGACAAAAACAATGAAAACCCTACCGCCCGTTCACCGCATCGCCTTGCTGTTCAACGGCAGCAAAATCTACGACCGCGGCATCATCGCCGGCATTGGCAATTACCTGAGCAGCACCCGCGCATCCTGGGACCTGTTCCTGGAAGAAGACTTCCTCTGCCGCCTGCGCGGTATCGAGCGTTGGCAGGGGGACGGCATCATTGCCGACTTCGATGACCCGCTGATTGGCGAGGCGCTGGCCGGCAGTCGGCTTCCAGTGGTGGCGGTGGGTGGCTCTTATGAGGATGTCAGCAAGTACCCCAAGGGCATTCCTTATGTGGCCACCGATAACCATGCCCTGATGAAGCTGGCCTACGAGCATCTGGTGGAGGCGGGGTTGACGCGGTTTGCCTGTTTCAGCCTGCCCGAAGCCCAGGCCAATCGGTGGGCCCAGGAGCGTGAGAAAGCTTTTCGCCGCTTGATGCAGCGCGATGGCTTGCAGGTAGAGGTGTATCGCGGCCTGGGCACCAGTGCGCCGTTGTGGGACAGCGCGGTGGAGCAGCAGATTGCCTGGCTGCACAGTTTGCCCAAGCCTATCGGCATCATCGCGGTGACCGATGCCCGCGCTCGGCAATTGCTGCAAGCCTGCCTGACGGCGGGTATTGCGGTGCCGGAGGAGGTGGCGTTGATCGGCATCGACAACGACCCGCTGACCCGCACCCTCACGCGGGTGCCGCTCAGTTCGGTGATCCAGGGCACGGAGACCATGGGCCGTACCGCTGCGGCATTGTTGCATCAGATGTTGCATGGCAAACCCTGCACGGGCACCCAGGTGCTGGTGCCGCCGGACGCCATCAACGTGCAGGCCTCCAGCCTGCATCAACCCCTGGGCAACCCTTACGTGATGCAGGCCTTGTTGTTTATCCGCCAGTACGCCTGCCAGGGTATCAAGACCGATCAGGTCGCGGCTTATGTCGGTGTTTCCCGCTCGTCCCTGGAAGCGCATTTTCGCAAGGCCCGCGGCTGCAGCGTGCATGATGAGATTCTGCGCTTCAAACTTGCCGCTGCCGCCAAAGGCCTGGAAAACCACAGCCTTGCGATTGCCGACATTGCTGCACGCTGTGGCTTCACCTCTGCGCAGTACCTGCATACGGTGTTTCGCCGCGAATTTGGCTGTACGCCGCGTCAGTATCAGCAGGGCACGAACTAGAACACCGCTTTGACCTGCAAGCCCAGCACCAGCGCATTGTCGATGCTCTCCCCGGAAAAAGCTCCCGGCTCGATGATGTATTGCACATCCGGGCGCAAGGTCAGCCAAGGCGTGGCCTGGTAGCCATAACTGAGCTCGATCAGCTGTTCGGCCGTGTCCAGGTCGGGATAGGCCGTCCCGGCGTTGAACGCAGTCAACTCTTGCACATCACGGCTGCGCGGGTTCGGCACCGCACGGCCGTAGCCCAGGGCGACGGTATCGCGCGGGCGACCTTCGAACGGTTTGTACAGCACCACGCCTGCGCCATACCACTGGGTGAACGGCGAGGCCGCTTGGCTGGCGGCAGAGTACTGGCCGAAGGCGTGCAGGCTACGGCCTTGGGATGATTGTGAGGCCCACACAGCCTGGTCGATCAAGAGGTAGTGACCGCCACGTCCGCTGACGTCCTTGTTGCTGCCAATGCGTTTTACATCGGAACTGTCGTAGTAATACCCGAGCTTGTATTCCCCGGGCAGTGCGCCCGCATGCTTGTAGATAAGCTCGATGGGCACCACGGTGCCGGTGGTGTGCTTGGGTCCCAGGTGCCAGGCACGGCTGGAGTTGCCGTTGCTGGACGGGTCGACATTGAACGCCGCCACGCGCAGCTGCCAGTTGGGCGAAAAGTCGTACTTCAACCGGGCACCGAGGTGCGCATTCGGGTAGTTGGCCCAGCCACTGCCGCCGGACATGTTCAGCGGATGCCCGCAGAAGCCGGCGTTCATGAAGTTGCACAGGATGCCGCTGTCCAGGCCACCGAGGTCATTGCCCATGGCCATATAGCCCAGCTTGAGGTTCAGCGCCGGGGTGAACAGCGTGCGCTCGTAGCTCAGTTCGGTGAGGCGCGTGTAGAGGCCACCGTAGTTTTCCTGGATCGGCAGGCGGTTGCCCACCAGGTCCTCGGAGGCGCTGTTGCCGCGTCGGTCGTTGATGGTCAGCTGGATGCGGTCGCCGTTGGTAAAACCGTAGAGCTTGCCCAGGTCGAACTGCACGCCGAGCTTGACGTTTTGCGAGTAGCGCGCCGAACGGTGCTGGCCGCCGTGGGCGTTGTAGGCGGTCTCGCCGCTGTAGTCACCGGTAAAGCGCACACCTTGCGCGTCGAGTTCGCGGCGCAGGCCGCCCCAGTCGCCGGTCAGGGTGGTGTCGTCGGCTTGAACGGGCAGGGCGGCCGCAAAGGCCAGGCCCAGCGCCAGGCGCCAGGCGGTATGAGGAGTAGGGGTCATGGGGGATCTTTCCAAACACAAAGCGCGGTGCCGGAGCACCGCGCGAACAAAGGGCGGTTACGGCAGGGCGTAGGCGATCACGTAGTCGCCACGGTCGGTGGACTGGCGTGCGCCGCCGGCGGTGACGACGATGTATTGCTTGCCGGTTTTCGGCGACACGTAGGTCATCGGCCCGCCCTGGCTGCCGACGGGCAGGCGGGCTTTCCAGATTTCATCGCCATTACTGCTGTTGAAGGCGCGCAGGTAGAAGTCCTGGGTGCCGGCAATAAAGATCAGGCCGCCTTGGGTGGACAGCGTACCGCCCAGGGTCGGCAGGCCTACCTTGATCGGCAGGTGCATGCGGATACCCAGGGGGCCGGTGTCTTCAACGGTGCCCACCGGTACTTGCCAGGCGACCTTTTGCGTCTTCATGTCGATGGCGGTCAAGGTACCGAACGGCGGCGCCTGGCACGGAATGCCGGCCACCGACAGGAAGCGGTTTTTGTTCACCGCATACGGCGTACCCTTGAGCGGCACGGCGCCCATGCCGGTGTTCAGCGCTTCACCACCGGAAGAGGCCTGGGCCTTGTTCTGCGACGGTATCATCTGGATCCACAGGCCCAGGCGCATGTCGTTGACGAAGATAAAACCGTGCACCGGGTCGGTGGAAATGCTGCCCCAGTTCATGCCGCCCAGGGAACCCGGGAAACTCAGGGATTTATCGGTGCCTGGTGCGGTGTACAGGCCGTCGTAGCGCATGCCCTTGAAGTCGATGCGGCACAGCAACTGGTCATACGGCGTCGCGCCCCACATGTCCGACTCGGTCAGGGTTTGCGCGCCGATCTGCGGCATGCCCACGGATTTCGGCTGGGTGAGGGAATACGGCTCGTTGGGAATGTTCGCGGCTTTGACCGGAACTTCCTGCACGTCCGTCAGCGGCTTGCCGGTGGCGCGGTCGAGCACATAGATCTGCCCGGCCTTGGTGCCGATGACTACGGCGGGTACAGCCTTGTCGCTGCCTGGCGGGGTGAAGTCGATCAGGCTGGGCTGCATCGGCAGGTCGAAGTCCCAGAGGTCGTTGTGGACCGTCTGGTACACCCACTTCTCGGCACCGGTGGAGGCGTCGAGTGCCAGCACCGAAGCACCGTATTTGTGGTTGAGCTGGGTGCGCTCCACACCGTAGATATCGGTGGACGAGCTGCCCATCGGCAGGAAGACCGTGTTCATCAGTGGGTCGTAAGACATCGGCGCCCAACTGTTCGGGGTGCTGCGCACGTAGGTGGCGTCGCCCGTCGGGGCCTGCTTGTCTTCAGGGTTGCCTGGGTCGAACGCCCAGCGCATTTGACCCGTGATCACGTCAAAGCCACGGATCACGCCACCGGGCATATCGGTCTGCACGTTGTCTGCCACGCGACCGCCGACCACCACGGTGGTGCCGGCCATCAGCGGCGCCGAGGACAGTTGATAGTAGCTGTCCGGCACATTGCCCAGGCCGGCCTTGAGGTCCACCTGACCATGGGTGCCAAAGTCTTCGCAGAACTTGCCGGTGTCGGCGTCTACGGCGATCAGGCGTGCATCAATGGTGTTGGTCAGCAGGCGACGCTGGCACTGCGCACCGACAGGCACGCTGGCGGTCAGGATCGGCGAGCTGTTGGGCTGGGTCGGCTGGGCAATCGGTGCGCTGGCGTCGAAATACGCCATGCCCCGGCAACGCTGCCACACTGCCGACTTGGCGTTGACTTCGTTCTTCCACAGTTCTTTGCCGGTGTCGGCATCCAACGCGATCAGGTTGTTGTGCGGGGTGCAGATAAACACTTTGTTGCCGACCTGCAGGGGCGTCAGCTGGTCTTCGGCACCGTTGCCGTCGCTGATGGCCACGTCGCCGGTGTGGTAGGTCCAGGCGACTTTGAGCTTGTCGATGTTGTCGCGGTTGATCTGGTCCAGCGCGGCGAAACGGCTGCCACCTTCGGTATTACCGTAGTGGGCCCAATCTTTCTGCGCATCGGCCGCCGCCACCGGGGTCATGCCCGGGCCTGCACCGGTGGGCGCAACGCTTGGGTGCGCGACAAACATATTGCCCGCCGCCACCGCCACGCCCAGCGCCAACACGGCGGCGACGCCATAGGCACCCCGCGCCGGTTTGCCGGCCAGCAATGGATACACCAGCGCCACAACCACGCCAATCACCGCAAACATGAACAGTCGCGAGAACAGCGGCCAGTATTCCAGGCCCACGTCGGCCACCGCCCACACGGCAGTAGCCACTAGAAACGCGGCGAACAACCAGGCGCCGGCAGGCTTGCAGCGGGCAATCAACAGCCCGGAAATGGCCATGGCCACGCCGCCGAGCAGGAAGTACCAGGAGCCTCCCAGGCTGACCAGTTTGGCGCCGCCGACGGCCAGCGCAAGGCCGAGCAGGGCGATGACGACGCCCAGGCCCAGGAGTAAGAATCTAGAGACGCCAGCGGCGCGCGATGCTCGTTTCATGTCGAATGGACTCGAGTGAGAGAGGGCAAAGACGCGATTTTAGCAAGATAAGTAACCAGTTAGTACATTTGAGTCCTGCAATAGACTGTTGCAGGTACTGCGATGATGGGCAGGGCCGCCTCTGAGGCGGCATAGATGGACCCGGCGACGCGTACCCTGTGGCGAGGGAGCTTGCTCCCGCTGGGGCGCGAAGCGGCCCCGCTCCTATTTTAAAAGACTGGGACTGCTACGCACTCCAGCGGGAGCAAGCTCCCTCGCCACGGTACAGCGCTGCCTTTATTGGGCGGGCATCAGAACTTGAAGCGCCCCACCAGCCCATTGAGCTGGCCGGAAATATCCGTCAGCCGCCCTGAACCGGTCTGCGCCGAATGCGCAAAGCCTTCCACCAACTGCGCGTCAGCGTGGATCTGCGCGATATGCCGGTTGATCTCTTCGGCCACCTGGTGCTGCTCTTCGGCGGCGGTGGCGATCTGAGTGTTCTGGTCGCGAATCGAATCCACCGAGCCGCGGATCTTGTCAAAGCTGTCACGGGCCTGCTGGATGCGCTCCACGCTGGTGTTGGACACCAGCAAGCTGCCTTGCATCTGCTGGGTGACTTCCTGGGTGCGGCGGGCGAGGTTGCCCAGCAGGCTGTCGATTTCGCCGGTGGAGTCGGCGGTGCGACGCGCCAGTGCACGCACTTCATCGGCGACCACCGCAAAGCCGCGGCCCTGGTCGCCAGCGCGGGCAGCTTCGATCGCGGCGTTGAGCGCCAGCAGGTTGGTCTGTTCGGCTATCGAACGGATGGTATCGAGGATGGTGTTGATGTTCTGGCTGTCTTGCTCGAGCAACTGCATGGTCTGTGTGGATTTTTGCAGGTCTTCGCTGAGCTTGAGCACGCTGCCGGTGGCTTCGCCGATGTGCTGCTGGCCGGTGTGCACGTCGCGATAGCCCTCATCGGCACTCGTGGCGGCGGCGCTGCATGAACGCGCGACTTCGTTGGCGGTGGCAACCATCTCGTTGAACGCAGTGCTCACCAGTTCCACGGCTTCGCGCTGGCGGCCGGCGGCCTGGTTCATATTGTTGGCCACGGCGCTGGTGTCGGCGGCGGCGGTTTGCAGGTCTGAGGAGGCGTTGCCGATGCGCTGCACCAATTGCGCAATCATGCTCAGGAACTGGTTGAACCAGCCGGCCAGGCTGGCGGTTTCGTCCTTGCCTTGCACTTTGAGCTGGCGCGTGAGGTCGCCTTCACCTTCGGCGATTTCCTGCAAACCGTCGGCCACGCCGCGAATCGGGCGCACGATCACACGGGCGAAACTAGCGCCTACTATCGCGAACACCACGGCCAATACGGCGGCAATCGCCGCGATCAACCACGTCAGGCGGGTGGCGCCGGCCATCACTTCGTCGCGCTTGATCAGGCCGATAAAGCGCCAGCCCAGGTCTTTGGAACTGACCACGTTAGCCATGTAGGCCACGCCGTCGATGCTCACCTCGGTCACGCCATCGCCGTGCTTGGCCAGTTCGGCGTAGTTCGCGCCCAGGCCCGCCAGGGGCTTGAAATTGTGCGTGGCATCGCTGGGGTCCACCAGCACGTTGCCGTCGGCTTCCACCAGCATCAGGTAGCCGCTGTCGCCCAGCTTGATGGTGCGCACCAGCTCGGTGAGTTGCTTGAGCGACACGTCCAGGCCAACCACCCCAAGGACATTGCCCGTGGCATCCGCGACGGTGCGCACGGTGCCGATCAGCACCACGTCGTCCGGGGCCCAGTAGTAGGCGCCTGTGCGCACGGTCTTGCCTGGCGCTGCGATGGAGGCCTGGTACCAGGGGCGGGTGCGCGGGTCGTATTGCGTCAGTTTGGCGTCGTCTGGCCAACTGGCGTAGCCGCCATCGCTCAGTCCCAGGGACAGGTAGGCGGTGCTGGGGTGGCTTTTGGCGAACTGATCGAAAATCGCCAGCAGCTCTGTGTTGGTCGGCGTAAGCGGGATTTGCGCGGCATCGGCGCCGGCATAGCTTTTGAGGTTCTTGGCCGCGATCACGCGCGGGTCCTTGGCGACGAAGTCGACATTCTGGCTGATGCCGTCGAAAAACTGCTGCATGCCATTGTCGATCTGGCGGATCTCGCGGCCGCTGCTGTCGAGGAAGTTGGCCAGCGCACCCTCGCGCAGATTCAGCACCACGATAATGGCGACCAGGATGACCGGCACGCACGCGATGGCCGCAAACGCCCATGTCAGCTTCTGCTTGATATTCATGACTTCACCCGCGGGTATTTATAGTTTTGGCAAGGGGAGAAAAATTAGTGCTGCGTGTCGCAGGCGTTTTTGTGAGAGGCGAGGCCATGCGTACCCTCGGTATATCGGCCGAGGGAGTTGGCACTTGAGCAGGGGGAATCAGGCGATCGGGTCACCGACCAGGGCATCGCGGCGCATCGACTGCAGGTTCTTCTCGATGGTTTCGCAGA
Organism: Pseudomonas sp. CFSAN084952; assembly: GCF_009648855.1. Lineage (NCBI taxonomy): Bacteria > Pseudomonadati > Pseudomonadota > Gammaproteobacteria > Pseudomonadales > Pseudomonadaceae > Pseudomonas > Pseudomonas sp. CFSAN084952. The sequence continues at coordinate 1,631,300 of NZ_CP045767.1, forward strand.
TGCTTTCCATCTGGATCTGGTGTTCGCTGGAATTGAACGGGCTTTGCAGGTCGGTGCCGATGCGTTCGATGGCCAGCAGCATGAAGCCCACGACTGTGGAAGCCAGCGGCGTGAACCAACCGAGGGATTCCACCAGGCCCACCGGTACGATCAGGCAGAACAGCGAAATGAATAGCCGCGGGAAGTACACGTAAGGGTAGGGCAGTGGCGTGTTGGCAATCCGCTCCATGCCGCCCTGGGCGTTGGAGAGGTCCACCAGGGTCGACTCCAACCGCGCCAGGCGGATGCTGTCCAGGCGCCCGGCCTGGTATTCGCGCGCCAGCAACGAGGCTGAGCCGGTGAGGATGTCATTGGCGAAGTTATTGGTGGCGCCGTTGCGCGCAAATTCTTCGGCGGGGATAAAGGCTCGCACTTCCTCCGGGCACGGCTGGCCCTTGAGGTGCGCAGCCAGGCAGTTGACGTAAGCCACGTGACGGCGCAACAGCGTCGACTTCACCGGGTTCACCTCACCGGGGGCGTCATCGAGCAGGGTCAACACTTGCCGGGCAAAACTGCGCGAGTTGTTGACCATCGCACCCCACAGCGTGCGTGCTTCCCACCAGCGATTATAGGCGCTGCTGTTGCGAAAACTGATCAGCACCACCAGTGCCGAGCCGAGCAAGGTCAGGGGCATCAGCGGCAAATTGATCTTGGCGGTGAGAAACAGCATGAAATCCACCGTCACCGCCACATCCCACAACAACAGCCAGAACAACGCCCAGCCCACATAGCCCATGGTCTTGATGATCAGGCGGTATTTCTTCAGAAGGGCAGCTTTCAAACGAGAACCTCGCGGCGGGCGGTTGGCAACAATCCCCTGTTACGACGCCGTCGAGGAAGGAAGGTTCGCAGTGTGCTGAATCGATTAGTCCTCTAACCGCCAGGCGGAGAGAATGTAACCAAAGGTTGCGCGTAAGTGTGTGCTACGCGGCATTTGACGGTGGAACAACTTTGGTACTGATGACGTCTTGTCCGGCAATCGCTGTACATTGCGTTCGAGGCAAAAAGCCATTAATGGCAGGAATTTTGAAGTGATTTGTTTTGGGGCCGGGCTGCAGGGATTTCGTAGCTGAGATCAGTGGCATCAAGTTGGATGATCAGGGCTCTTTCATGCGTGTCAGTTCGTTGAAGTTGGCTATGTGTAATACCGCGCAAGCGCTCGAACGTCATAAGGATTTTGAATCGTGCATGAGAGCGCATTATCACGTGCTGCTCGTGCCCTATTCGAAACGACCGTTTTTCTACAAGAGTGCCCTTAAATACAGCCGCTTGATGGTGTCGTTTGCATTATTGAGCCAATACTTTTCCACACCGCTGCCGTTGTTGGCAGAAGTTAAAGCCTTGTGCGTAACGCGCAAATACTGTTCGAAAAACAGCCTGGAATCGATTTTTTTGCTATTCCGGGCCCTGGGTTTCATGGAGGTTGCGCCGCACCCCGAAGACAGTCGCTTCAGGGTGTATGCACCCTCGGATGAAGCCTGCCGCGAAGCGCGGTTGATGCTCACCGCCCTCACGGAGTCGTTGGCGCTGCTCTACCCCGAACGGGAAGTGTTCCGGCAGATGCGTGACTTGGATGACCGTGAGTTCCTGGCGCTCTATTTCAAAGGTTTTGCCATGATTCTCGCGGCCGAGTTGACGGTGGATGTCTTGCTGCCCGAATGTTATTGGCTGGTGAAACGCGATGCCGGCCATCTGTTGATGCTGGCGATCTACAACGATGCCTTTGCCCCTGAGAACGACCGCGCCACCTTCCGGTCGTCTTCCTACCTGGCCTTGGCCAAGCAACTTTCCGTGTCCAAGACCCACATTATCCGTATGGTGCAGGAGGGGGTCGAAAAGGGTTATTTCAAAGCCCACTCCAAAACCCGGCTGGAAGTTCTGCCACCCTTTGCCAGCCTGGTAAAGCGGTTCATGGCCTTTTCATTTGCGATGGGCCTGCATGCTATTGAGATGGGAGCGTAAGGATGCCTGCTAACTTGAAGTTGCGGCCCAGAATGCGCAGTTTGTTGTCACCTGCGGTGACCCAAGCCGAATGGGTCGGGATTATTGCCTGGGTCGGCATGCTCCTGATTCCTGCGGCCCTGAAGTTGGATTTTTATATGTTGGCCGTCACGGTGGGCCTGCTGATTGTTTGCCGGGTACATGCCACCACCACGAACTTTCTGCTCTGGCGAGTGCTGGGAGTCACGTATATGGTGTTGTTGTCCGTCGGCTTCGCTTATCTGATTCATATGCACGCAGAGTTGCGTATCTATGGCTTGCCGTTGGCGGTGACCCTGGTGGTGGGCAGTGCAATCTTGTTTATCAGTATCCAGGATTATCTGGCCGATGCGCTATTGATCTGGCTGATCCTGTGGCCGCCCATGCAGGCGGATATATACGCCGGCACCGAGGTGTATTTGCTGCTGTTCTGCGCGGCGTCGGTGTCCATCGGGTTTATCTTGAGTTATTCCTATTTGAAGAACCTGCGTTCGGTATTGCTGGTGGAAAGCGAGTTTCGCGCTTTGGCCGAGACCGACTACCTGACGTCCATCCTCAACCGGCGCGCCTTTATGCAGAGCTTCGAGAAGTTGCTCGGTGGGGAGCGGGGCGGCTACTTCATCATGTTGGATATCGACAGTTTCAAGGAAAAAAACGACCTGTATGGCCACGACGTGGGGGACAAGATTCTGCGCGCCATGGCGCTGTGCCTGAAAAACGCCAAGGGCAGCCACAGCTTCGGACGAATCGGCGGGGAAGAGTTCGGCGTGTTATTGCAGGGCGACGATGTGGAGGTGGCCTGTGATTATGCCCTGGACTTGTTGCAGGCGATCCGCAGCAGCGTGCCTGCGCCCCACCATTACACCTGCAGTGCGGGGATGGCGCGTTTTTCGCCAGGCGACGAGTTGTCGGCCGTACTCAAGATGGCGGACAAGAACCTGTACGGCGCCAAGCGCAATGGCAAGGATTGTGTGCACCTGGACGGCGCATTGCTACAGGCGGTCTTGTCCTGACGCGTGCCGTCTAGTGCTGTGACAGAACGCTCGCCAGCAACCCAGGGAAGCGGCTTTCCAGCTCGTCACGGCGCAACGAGTTCATATGGGTGGTGCCCACATTGCGCGTGTGCACCAGGCCGGCATCGCGCAATACCCGGAAGTGATGGGACATGCTGGATTTGGGCCGCCCCCCGTCGAGTTCGCCACAGGTGGCCTCTGGCACGTTGGCCAGGTAGCGCACGATGTCCAGGCGCACGGGGTCGCTCAAGGCGTACAGCACACGCTCAAGCGTCAATTCTTGGGGGGTAGGGTGTTTGAAGGCTCGCATGGGGCGGATCATAACAGGGGGGTAGCGTTCAATACCATAGTTCGATTACCATCGAACTATCGAATCACCCACCCCTTCCTGGAGTTCTCAATGTCGGCTTTGTTCGAACCGTTCAAACTCAAAGATGTGACCTTGCGCAATCGCATTGCTATCCCCCCGATGTGCCAATACATGGCCGAAGACGGCATGGTCAACGACTGGCACCACGTCCACCTGGCCGGCATGGCCCGTGGCGGTGCCGGCCTGCTGGTGGTCGAGGCCACCGCGGTCGCCCCTGAAGGACGCATCACCCCAGGCTGCGCTGGGATCTGGAGCGACGCCCACGCCCAGGCATTCGTGCCCATGGTCAAAGCCATCAAGGCCGCAGGTTCGGTGCCGGGCATCCAGATCGCCCACGCCGGTCGCAAAGCCAGTGCCAATCGCCCCTGGGAAGGTGATGACCACATCCCGGCCTCTGATGCCCGTAGCTGGGAAACCATCGCTCCCTCTGCCATCGCGTTCGGTGCCAACCTGCCCAACGTACCGCGTGCCATGACCCTGGAAGACATCGCCCGTGTGCAGCAGGACTTCGTCGACGCGGCCCGTCGCGCCCGCGATGCCGGTTTTGAATGGATCGAGCTGCACTTCGCCCACGGTTACCTGGGCCAGAGCTTTTTCTCCGAGCATTCCAACCAGCGTACCGATGCCTACGGTGGCAGCTTCGACAACCGCAGCCGCTTCCTCCTCGAAACCCTGGCTGCGGTGCGTGAAGTCTGGCCGGAAAACCTGCCGCTCACCGCCCGGTTCGGCGTGATCGAATACGACGGTCGTGATGAGCAGACCCTCACCGAGTCCATTGAACTGGCGCGCCGTTTCAAGGACGGGGGCCTGGACCTGTTGAGCGTCAGCGTCGGCTTTACCATTCCTGACACCAACATCCCATGGGGCCCGGCCTTCATGGGCCCGATTGCCGAGCGTGTACGCCGTGAAGCCGGTATTCCGGTGACCTCGGCCTGGGGCTTCGGCACGCCGCAACTGGCCCAAGGCGCTTTGCAGGCCGGGCACCTGGACCTGGTTTCGGTAGGGCGTGCGCATCTGGCCGACCCGCATTGGGCCTACTTTGCTGCCAAGGAGCTGGGCGTGGACAAGTCCTCCTGGACCTTGCCGGCGCCTTACGCGCATTGGCTGGAACGCTATCGCTGAGGTACGCCTGCGCGTTGCATGAGCCACTCGATTGAGTGGCTTTTTTTCGCCTGTCGCTTTTCGCGACCTACGCGGTGAAAAATAACAAATGAGAATCGATGTCAAACGAGAATCCGCTGATATAGGATGCGCCGCGAATTCTTGGCAGGTTTGCCGTCCCATCTGGCTCATTCACTAGGTTCTACACCCATGCGTCGTACCCTGATTTCCATCTGTGTGCTCCAGGCGTTTTCCCCCTTCGCGTGGGCAGAGCAGGCACCTGCCGAGAACGCCAGTATCGAGCTGCAAGCGACCAATGTCACCGCCACCGCTGACCTTGAGTCGGCCCAAGGCCCCGTGCAGGGCTACCACGCCACACGTTCAGCCAGTGCGACGCGCACCGACACCGCCATTCATGAAACTCCACAGTCCATCAGCGTAGTGTCCAAGGACGTGGTCGAAGACCTCGGTGCAACGCGCCTGCAGGATGCCCTCGATTACGCGGGCGGCGTGGGCCGCGCCAACAATTTCGGCGGCCAGGGCCTGACCACCTTTACCGTGCGCGGCTTCACCACCGGTGAGTTCTACCGCAACGGTTTCCCGATCAACCGCGGTTACCCGAACATGCCGGACGCCAACACCATCGAGCGTCTTGAAGTGCTGCGCGGCCCCGCGACCATGCTCTACGGCCGTGGCGACCCAGGTGGCACCTTCAACGTGGTGTCCAAGCAGCCGCTGGCCGAACGCACCGTCACCCTGGGCAGCCAGCTCAATGACCAGGGCATGAAGCGCGGTACCCTGGATGCCTCCGGCCCGCTGGACGAGGAAGGCCGCCTGGCCTATCGCCTGAACGTGGTGGGCGAGGGCGGCGACACCTTCCGCGATCACGTCGAGACGGAACGCTACGGCGTGACGCCGGTGATCACCTGGCAGGCCACCGATGACACCAAGGTGACCTTCGAAGGCGATTTCATGCGCAACAACCACCCGCTGGACCGCGGCCTGACGCGTTTCCCCAACCAGCGTGGCACCCCCTCGCGCGATACGTTCTGGGGCGACAAGGATGCCGGCAAGCTGCACAACGACAACAACATGGCGCAGTTGCGTTTCGAGCACGTGCTTAACGACAACTGGACCCTGGGCGGCGGTTTTCAATGGTTGGACGGCAGCCTGAAGGGCAACGCCATTGAGGCCAATGGGCCGGGTAGCCTGGGCGCCGATGGCCAGACCCTGCAACGCAACTTCAACTACCGCAAGCTGGAATGGACCGACAAGGACTATCAGCTCAACCTGACCGGGCACTTCTCCACCGGCGGGTTCGATCACACCTTGCTTACCGGTATCGAGTACGAGGATTACGACTATAAGTCGATCATTCAACGTTCAAGCGACGAGGTGGGCACTTACCCGGTCGACATCTTCAACCCTGTGTACGGCCAAACGCGTCCGGCGCTGACCCGAACGCCGACCCACGATAAGGAAAACCTCAAGACCTACGCCGCCTTCGTACAGGACCAGGTCGCCCTCACTGAACGGCTGAAAGTACTGGCCGGTGCCCGCTTCGAGCGTTTCGAGCATGACTACCAGAACTATGTAGGTAAAAGCTGGCAGGCCGCCGATAACGCCGTCACCCCGCGCGTGGGTGTGATCTACGACCTCACCGACACCGTCGCGGTCTATGCTGACGCCGCACGTTCGTTCAAACCCAACGCCAGCGCCAGCCGCGAAGGCGGTGGTTTTGCGCCGGAGAAGGGCAAGTCCTACGAGATGGGCCTCAAGTGGGAGGCGCTGGACCGGCAGTTGAGCGTGGATGCGGCGATCTATCAGATCGAGAAGAAAAACGTGCTGACCCCCGATCCGGTGGACAGTGCCTTTAATGTCGCGGCCGGCCAAGTGCGCAGTCGTGGATTTGACCTGAACGTTGCAGGCAACCTCACGCCCGAATGGCGCGTGATCGGCGGTTACGCCTATGTAGATGCCGAAGTCACCCGTGATAACACTCTGCGCTCCGGCACTCGCTTGATGAACATCCCGCGCAACAGCTTCAGCCTGCTCAACGTCTACGAGTTCCAGGACGGCGCGCTCAAAGGCCTGGGCCTGGGCGCCGGCGGCAAGTACGTCGACCAGCGCGCCGGCCAGACCGCCAATACGGCATTCTCCATGGACGCCTATACCGTGGTCGACCTGCTCGGTTACTACAAGGTCAATGAGCGTGTGCGCTTGAACCTGGATGTGAAGAACCTGTTCAACCGTGAATATGAAGAGGGCGCGTTCGGCAATATCTACGCTTACCCTGGTGCACCGCGAACTGTGCAGGTGGGCATCGCCTACACCCTGTGATGAACAGCTGCGGTACCACGCAGGGCCTGTGGCGAGGGAGCTTGCTCCCGCCACGGCGCCTATCTACCTGACGCCCCGCGTTCCAACTGTGGGAGCTGGCTTGCCTGCGAAGACGGCCTGCCAGCCGACACATTTCTACCTGACACGCCGCGTTCCAACTGTGGGAGCTGGCTTGCCTGCGAAGACGGCCTGCCAGCCGACACATTTCTACCTGACACGTCGCGTTCCAACTGTGGGAGCTGGCTTGCCTGCGAAGACGGCCTGCCAGCCGACACATTTCTACCTGACACGCCGCGTTCCAACTGTGGGAGCTGGCTTGCCTGCGAAGACGGCCTGCCAGCCGACACATTTCTACCTGACACGTCGCGTTCCAACTGTGGGAGCTGGCTTGCCTGCGAAGACGGCCTGCCAGCCGACACATTTCTACCTGACACGCCGCGTTCCAACTGTGGGAGCTGGCTTGCCTGCGAAGACGGCCTGCCAGCCGACGCATTTCTACCTGACACGCCGCGTTCCAACTGTGGGAGCTGGCTTGCCTGCGAAGACGGCCTGCCAGCCGACACATTTCTACCTGACACGTCGCGTTCCAACTGTGGGAGCTGGCTTGCCTGCGAAGACGGCCTGCCAGCCGACACATTTCTACCTGACACGCCGCGTTCCAACTGTGGGAGCTGGCTTGCCTGCGAAGACGGCCTGCCAGCCGACGCATTTCTACCTGACACGTCGCGTTCTAACTGTGGGAGCTGGCTTGCCTGCGATGGCGGCCTGACAGCCGACACAGGGTGTCAGACCGAGTACATATCCATTCCTGCGGTAACGGCTGCTCAGGGTTCCGCTTTTACAGCCAGCCCTTTCAAGGTCTTTTCGTCTTGGCAGCCTTGATTATCCGGTCCGTTGAAACATGCGCATTCACCGCGGTGCCTTTAACCCATGTTTTGGGCTTGGGTACCTTGGGGCCACGGGGGCTTTTCGCAACTTGTTTAGGTTGGATATTTCTGGCAAGCGCCAATAAGTGCTGAGCCAGTTTTTCCAACGGAATGACAGGAAAATGTTCCGAGGGCAGCGCAATCTGCATTCCCTCATATCCACTCCTGACCTGAACCGCTAAATGGTAAATCGAGGCTTCCCATCCTTCAGGCTGGGTATCCCGATGAGCCTGTTCAACACTGCGTTTGAGAACAGCCAGGACGTTGTAAGCCAATACCGCCGTTGCAAACCCCAGTAAGGCAGCCTTTGGGCTGCCAAGGGTTTCGATCTCACTTTCCAGGATCGCTTCCAGTCGCTGGAACATACCTGCAATGCTCCAGCGGCGGCGATACAGTTCGGCGATCTGTTGCGCACTGACGCTCTCAGGCAGGTTGCTCCAGAACATCAAGCTGCTGTCGCCGGAGTCCGTTGGCGAATGAAGCGTCAGTTCGACACGCCGACATTGGTAACCGCCTTTGACCTGGATGATCTGCTCACGCACAGTGCCAGTTTCCACAGGTACTGGCTCTTGCCACTCACCCTCTTGAATCAAGCGTGGATGCTTGGCTTGCTGACGAATGACAAAGCAAGTTTGGACTTGCTCACAAGCCTCCATAACCGGGAGCGTGCAATAAAGCCGGTCAGCCAGCCACACTTGGCCTGGCTCGGCATTGGCCAATAAAGGCAGCACACAAACGCGCTCGCTTGCGTAGGCATCCTCACACGCCTGAAGGTCGACGACCTGATCCAGATCGGGATCGTATGCAACAACCGAAAAACCGGGACGAGCGGCGCCGCGCTCGTTGCGTAAAGCTCCCAGACGTTTTTCAGTGGATGCCAGGTGATTACCGTCCACTACCCGAACCTGCCAACCCGGCAGCATCGCCGTGCAGCCCAGCTCCCGGATGGTTGGAGCCAGGCGCTGTGCACAGCCCGTAATCAGGGCGCGCAACAGAGCAGGCTCGGTACGACTGATCTTGTCGTAGAGAGCCGCCAGGCTGACCGGAAGGTCCTCCAGTTGTCGCGCGGCGGCGTGCAGAGATGGCCTCAAGCCCAATGAAACAAGGGACATTAGCTTGATGATGGTCGAGAACAATAGCTCACGAGAATACTGCCGTTGCCGGTGTTCTTCGAAAACCTGATCAATCCACTCGGGGGCAATAGCCTGCTGCAGCGCCAGTTTGGCCATGACACTGGCAGGTGCTTTTTTTTCGAAACGCGCTAGAACTTCCGCCCACATCGTTTAGGTACCCCCTGAATGAATTTCAGGGGATTTTACAGAAGACCTTGAAAGGGCTGGCTTTTACAGCGGGTCACTTTTGGAAAAGAGCCCGGAATGCCGGCCCAGCCAAAAGTAACCAAAAGGGCTCTTGCCCCACCACTCGGCACCTCGCCTAGGCTCGGTGTGCCCGTAATCCGCCAGTGATTTGGGGGGGCGCCTAAGATCAAGATCAAAAGCAGAGCAAGAGCACGAGCGGCTCGCTTCGCATCGTGAGCTGGGCGAAAGTTAACAGTCAGGAATGACGCGGGGTTACAACGGCGTCAACACATTCATCACCGTGTCCAGCGCGACCCGCGTGTCATCCAGTTGCACCAGCGACGCATGCCGCGCACCCAGGGCATCGCGGTTCTGGATCGCCGTGAGGATCGCTTTGTGCCGAGGCAGACTCAGGCCCTGGATATCCGGACGGCGGTTGGTGATGTTGATCGACTCGCGCAACGGCAGCGAGAGCATGTTGCACATATAGGCGAGCAGGTCGTTGCGGGTGGCGTCGGCAATCGCACGGTGGAAGTCCAGGTCGGCCTGTAGCAGCTCCTCGTGGGTCTTGGCGGTTTCCATGCCTTGGTAGGCGTGTTCGATAGTGGCGATGTCTTCATCGGTGGCGGTGGTCGCGGCCATCGCGGCGATTTCCGGTTCGAGGATGCGGCGCACCCCGGCCAGGGTGTTGAAGAACTCGCTGTGGGGCGTGGACTGCATCAACCAGGACAGCACGTCCGGGTCGAGCAGGTGCCATTTCAAGCGTGGCCGCACCACCGCGCCCACCCGTGGCTTGGAATACACCAGGCCCTTGGCGCTGAGCACCCGCGTGGCTTCGCGCAATACCGAGCGGCTGACCTGGTATTCCTCGCACAGCGTCGCTTCCATGGGCAAGCGTTCTTCAGGCTTGAAACGACCGGAAACGATGTGCATGCCCAGATCCTGAACGATCTGGGCATGCTGGCTCTTGCGCGGCTTGGGCGGCTGGTGATCCATAACGACGGGCAGGCTCTGGCTTAGATTCGCCGCATCATAGCATCCCAATTAGTGGGAATGCCGTGGGACTTCTGCCCCGCGACAGCCCACCAGGAAGTCAAAGTCACAGCCTTGGTCGGCCTGCAGCACATGGTCGATGTACAGCTGGCGATAGCCGCCGACGATGAGGTTTTGTGCTGGGGGCAGGTCGGCCATGCGCGCTGCCAGCTCGGCGTCTGGAATGTCCAGGTGCAGGCGGCCATTGGCGCAATCGAGTTCGATCCAGTCACCTTCCTTCACTGTTGCCAACGGCCCGCCGGCAGCGGCTTCCGGGGCCACGTGCAACACCACGGTGCCGTAGGCGGTGCCGCTCATGCGCGCATCGGAAATGCGCACCATGTCCGTCACGCCCTGGGCCAGCAGCTTGGCCGGCAAGCCCATGTTGCCGACTTCGGCCATGCCGGGGTAACCCTTGGGGCCGCAGTTTTTCATGACCAGGATCGAGTTGGCATCCACGTCCAGCTCCGGGTCGTTGATGCGTGCCTTGTACATGTCGAAGTTCTCGAACACCACGGCGCGGCCACGGTGCTGCATCAGTTCGGGGCTCGCTGCCGAAGGCTTGAGCACCGCACCCAGGGGCGCGAGGTTGCCACGCAGCACGCAGATGCCGCCGTCGGCGCGGATCGGGTTGTCCAGGGTGCGGATCACTTCGTCCTGGCCGTAGATCGGCGAATCCTGGGTGTTCTCGCCCAGGGACTTGCCATTGACCGTCAAAGCGTTCGGGTGGGGGATCAGGTTGGCCTCACCCAGGCGACGCAGCACCGCGGGCAGGCCGCCGGCGTAGTAGAATTCTTCCATCAAGAAGCGCCCCGAGGGTTGCAGGTCGACGATGGTCGGCATACCGCGCCCGATGCGGGTCCAGTCATCCAGGTCCAACTCCACGCCGATGCGCCCGGCGATGGCTTTCAGGTGGATCACCGCGTTGGTCGAACCGCCGATGGCTGCGTTTACGCGAATCGCGTTTTCAAACGCTTCTTTGGTGAGGATCTTCGACAGCTTCAAGTCTTCGCGCACCATCTCGACCGCACGCATACCGGACATATGCGCCAGCACATATCGCCGTGCATCCACCGCCGGGATCGCCGCGTTGTGGGGCAGGGACGTGCCCAGCGCCTCGGCCATGCAGGCCATGGTCGAGGCCGTGCCCATGGTGTTGCAGGTGCCCGCCGAACGCGACATGCCGCCCTCGGCCGCGAGGAAATCATCCAGGGTGATGGTGCCGGCCTTGACCTGTTCGCTGAGCTGCCACACCACCGTCCCCGAGCCGATGTCCTGGCCCTTGTGCTTGCCGTTGAGCATCGGCCCGCCAGTGACCACGATGGCCGGCACATCACAACTGGCGGCGCCCATCAGCAGCGCTGGGGTGGTCTTGTCGCAGCCGGTGAGCAGTACCACGCCATCAATCGGATTACCGCGAATCGCTTCTTCCACATCCATGCTCGCCAGGTTGCGGGTGAGCATGGCGGTAGGGCGCAGGTTGGATTCGCCATTGGAAAACACCGGGAACTCCACCGGGAAGCCTCCGGCCTCGATCACGCCACGCTTGACGTGTTCGGCTATCTGACGGAAGTGCGCGTTGCACGGGGTCAGCTCCGACCAGGTGTTACAGATGCCGATGATCGGCTTGCCATGGAACTGATGGTCGGCAATGCCTTGGTTCTTCATCCAGCTGCGGTACATGAAGCCGTTCTTGTCGGCAGTACCGAACCACTGGGCAGAGCGTAGGCCGGGCTTTTTGTCAGGCATGATCGATTCTCTTATTGTATGACTATATGTTCTATGCGTGCTTAAACATAAGCGCAAAATCGCCGCTTTGGAAGTGTTGTTTTGCAAATAGTCATACTATATAGTCGGTCTTAACTGAGGTATGGACCTGGCGGATTTCGTCAGAGGCGTCCCCCGAGCTTCTATAAAAACAACAATCGGAGATCGACCCCATGAGCCAGGAACTGCGGCTTATTCGGCGCATCACGCTGAAACTGATTCCCTTCCTGATCTTGCTGTACCTGATCGCCTACGTGGACCGTTCCGCCGTAGGGTTCGCCAAGCTGCACATGGGCGCTGACGTGGGCATCGGCGACGCCGCCTATGGCCTCGGTGCCGGGTTGTTCTTCATTGGCTATTTCCTGTTCGAGATTCCCAGCAACCTGATGCTCGATCGCTTCGGCGCGCGGCGCTGGTTTGCGCGCATCATGATCACCTGGGGCGCCATCACGATCGGCATGGCGTTCGTGCAAGGGGCGCACAGCTTCTATGTGATGCGCTTTTTGCTGGGCGCGGCGGAGGCTGGGTTCTTTCCCGGCGTGCTGTACTACATCACCCAATGGTTCCCGGTGCGCCATCGCGGCAAGATCCTCGGGCTGTTCATCCTCTCCCAACCGATTGCAATGATGATCACAGGTCCAGTGTCCGGCGGTCTGCTCGGCATGGACGGCATTCTCGGCCTGCATGGCTGGCAGTGGCTGTTTATCGTGATCGGTACCCCGGCGATCCTGCTGACCTGGCCGGTGCTGCGTTACCTGCCGGACGGCCCCCAGAAGGTCAACTGGATGAGCGAGGAAGAAAAAGCCTGGCTCACCGGCGAGCTGCACAAAGACTTGCAAGCCTACGGCCAGACACGCCATGGCAACCCCTTGCATGCGCTCAAGGACAAGCGCGTGTTGTTGCTGGCGCTGTTCTACCTGCCGGTGACCCTGAGCATCTACGGCCTCGGCCTGTGGCTGCCGACCCTGATCAAGCAGTTTGGCGGCAGCGACCTTACCACCGGCTTCATCTCCGCCGTGCCCTATATCTTCGGCATCATCGGCCTGTTGATCATCCCGCGCAGTTCCGACCGTTTGAACGACCGTTACGGCCATCTCGCCGTGCTCTATGTGCTGGGCGCCATCGGCCTGTTCTGCAGCGCCTGGCTCACGGTGCCAGTGCTGCAAATGGCCGCGCTGTGCCTGGCGGCGTTTGCAATGTTTTCCTGCACCGCCGTGTTCTGGACCCTGCCGGGGCGCTTCTTTGCCGGCGCCAGTGCGGCGGCCGGTATTGCCTTGATCAACTCGGTGGGCAACCTCGGCGGCTATATCGGCCCGTTCGTGATCGGTGCGCTCAAGGAGTACACCGGCAACCTGGCCTCAGGCTTGTATTTCTTATCCGGTGTGATGGTGTTCGGGTTGCTGCTGACCCTCGTGGTCTACCGCTTGTTGGAACGCAAGCACGTGCTGCCCGTCGACCAATTCGCCGCCAGCGCCCGTGGCGCCACACGCACTTAAATCCAGGAGAACCTGCATGCGTTTAGTTCAGTTCGAGTTGAGCAACGGTGAGCGCCGCGTCGGCGTGGTAGAAGGCAACCAGGTACGCGAAGTGCGCGGCGCCCACAGCGTGCGTGAACTGGCGCTGGCCGCCATCGAAGCCGGCGGCAAGTTGCAGCAACAGGTGCAAGCCCTCGGCCTGGGCGCCAGCCATGACTACACCGCTTTGTTGGCGGACCACAAAATCCTGCCTCCGCTGGACCACCCCGACCCGGCCCACATGCTGATCAGCGGCACCGGCCTCACCCACCTGGGCAGTGCCTCGGCCCGCGACAAGATGCACCAGCAGGCCGGCGACGACAGCGCGATGACCGACACCATGCGCATCTTCAAATGGGGCGTGGAGGGCGGCAAACCAGGCGCCGGCCAGGCCGGTGTGCAACCGGAGTGGTTTTACAAAGGCGATGGCAGCATCGTCGTGCGCCCGGGCCAGGCCTTCCCGGTGCCGCCGTTTGCCGAAGATGCCGGCGAAGAACCGGAAATCGGTGGCCTCTATGTGATCGGGCATGACCGTAAGCCCTATCGCCTGGGTTTTGCGGTGGGCAACGAGTTCTCCGACCATGTGATGGAGCGCAAGAATTACCTGTACCTGGCCCATTCCAAGCTGCGCAGTTGCAGTTACGGCCCGGAGCTGCGCGTGGGCGAACTGCCCGAGCATCTGGCGGGCACCAGCCGCATCCTGCGCAACGGCGAGGTCATCTGGCAGAACGAATTCCTCAGTGGCGAGGCCAATATGTGCCACAGCCTGGAAAACCTCGAATACCACCACTTCAAATACAGCCAGTTCCTCAAGCCGGGTGATGTGCACATTCACTTCTTCGGCACCGCCACCTTGTCATTCGCCGACGGTATACGTACCCAGCCGGGCGATGTGTTCGAGATCAGCCAGGCTGAATTCGGCGCGCCGTTGATCAACGGTATCGGCAGCAGCGATGCGGCATTTGAACCCGGCCAAGTCACCCCCCTTTAAGGAGATCAACATGACCCCGTTCCTCGGCCACAACTACATCGGCGGCCAGCGCAGCGCCAACGGTAGCACTAAGCTGCAAAGCATCGACGCCACCACCGGCGAAGCCTTGCCCCAGGATTTCTACCAGGCCACCGCCCAGGAAGTGGACGCCGCCGCCCAGGCCGCGGCCCAGGCGTACCCGGCCTATCGCGCCTTGAGCGCCGCACGACGTGCGCAGTTTCTGGATGCGGTGGCCGATGAGCTGGACGCCTTGGGCGATGACTTCGTCGAACTGGTCTGCCGCGAAACCGCATTGCCGGCCGCACGCATCAAAGGCGAACGCGGGCGCACCAGCGGCCAGATGCGTTTGTTCGCCACCGTGCTGCGCCGCGGTGACTTCTACGGCGCGCGTATCGACAAGGCCCTGCCAGAGCGCCAGCCGTTGCCGCGCCCAGACCTGCGCCAATACCGCATCGGCCTCGGTCCGGTGGCGGTCTTTGGTGCCAGTAACTTCCCCCTGGCATTCTCCACCGCCGGCGGTGACACGGCGGCTGCATTGGCCGCCGGTTGCCCGGTGGTGTTCAAGGCCCACAGCGGCCACATGGCGACCGCCGAGCGCGTGGCCGATGCGATCATTCGTGCCGCCGAGGCCACCGAGATGCCGGCCGGCGTGTTCAACATGATTTTTGGCGGCGGCGTCGGTGAGGCGCTGGTCAAGCACCCGGCGATCCAGGCGGTTGGCTTTACTGGCTCACTCAAAGGCGGCCGCGCCCTATGCGACATGGCCGCGGCGCGCCCGCAACCGATCCCGGTGTTTGCCGAAATGTCGAGCATCAACCCGGTGATCGTGCTGCCCCAGGCGCTGCACGCCCGCGCCGAGAGCATCGCCCGCGACCTGACCGCCTCGGTGGTGCAAGGCTGCGGCCAGTTCTGCACCAACCCAGGTCTGGTGATCGGTATCGCTTCGCCTGCGTTCACCGCGTTCACTCAGCAGGTCGCGCAATTGATTGGCGAGCAACCGGCGCAAACCATGCTGAATGCCGGCACCCTGGGCAGCTACGGCAAGGGCCTGGAAAAACTCCGCTCTCACCCGGGCATCCAGCATCTGGCGGGCAGCGCGCAATCGGGCAACCAGGCGCAACCGCAGCTGTTCAAGGCGGATGTACGTCTGTTGATTGACGGCGACGAAGTGCTGCAAGAGGAAGTGTTCGGCCCCACCACGGTGTTCGTCGAAGTGGCCGACCAGGCCCAACTCAGCGCCGCCCTGCAGGGGCTGCACGGGCAGTTGACCGCCACGCTCATCGGCGAACCGACCGACCTGCACCAGTTCGCCGAACTCACGCCACTGCTGGAACAGAAAGTCGGGCGCATCCTGCTCAACGGTTACCCCACTGGCGTGGAGGTGTGCGATTCCATGGTTCACGGCGGGCCGTACCCGGCGACTTCCGACGCCCGTGGCACCTCGGTCGGCACGCTGGCCATCGACCGTTTCCTGCGCCCGGTGTGCTTCCAGAACTACCCTGATAGCCTGCTGCCCGACGCGTTGAAAAACGCCAACCCCTTGCGTATTCAGCGCCTGGTAAATGGCACGCCATCGCGCGAATCGCTGTAACTGATCAGGAGGCTTCATGTCGTTGAGCGCAGTCACCCCGCACCGTGCCCGGTTGGGCGAAGGGCCGTTCTGGGATGTACCGACCCAGGCCCTGTATTGGGTGGATATCGCCGCCCGCCAGGCGCTGCGTCTGATGGGTGGGCAGTTGCAGGTGTGGCAATTGCCTGAGCACGTCTCGGCGTTCATCCCCTGTCAACGCGGTGATGCGTTGGTGACCTTGAGCAGCGGCGTATATCGCCTGGACCTGGCCACCGAAGCCTTGACCCTGCTGTGCGTAGCCGACCCGCAAACGGGCAACCGCGGCAATGAAGCACGCTGCGATGCCCAGGGCCGGCTGTGGTTGGGCACCATGCAGA
This sequence comes from Pseudomonas sp. CFSAN084952, assembly GCF_009648855.1. NCBI lineage: Bacteria > Pseudomonadati > Pseudomonadota > Gammaproteobacteria > Pseudomonadales > Pseudomonadaceae > Pseudomonas > Pseudomonas sp. CFSAN084952. The sequence continues at coordinate 1,647,618 of NZ_CP045767.1, forward strand.
ACAACATCGGCGAGCAGGGCGAAGACCTGCCGATTACCCGGCGCTCCGGTGGCCTGTTTCGCATCGATGCCGATGCGCGGGTCACGCCGTTGCTGACTGGGCTGGGCATTCCCAACACCCTGCTCTGGAACGAGGAGGGCAGCCAGGTGCATTTCGGCGACAGCATGGACGGCACGCTCTATCAGCATTCGATCCAGGCTGACGGTCAACTCGGTGCCGCCCAGGCCTGGTTCGGGCCGCACACACGCGGCGGGCCGGATGGCTCGGCCATGGACGCTGACGGCTACATCTGGAATGCGCGCTGGGAAGGCAGTTGCCTGCTGCGTCTGACGCCTTCAGGTGAGGTGGATCGCATAATCGAACTGCCGGTCAGCCGTCCCACCAGTTGCGTGTTCGGTGGGCCCGAGCTCACCACGCTGTACATCACCAGCGCGGCGAGTCCCTTGGATCACCCCCTTGATGGTGCGGTATTGGCCATTGAAGTCGACGTGCCAGGCAAGCCCTGTCACCGCTTCGCCGGATAAACCAAACGCGCTGTTGTGGCGAGGGAGCTTGCTCCCGTTCGACAGCGCAGCTGGAGCCGGCTTTTTTTGGGGGGGGGCGCTGCGCACCCCAGCGGGAGCAAGCTCCCTCGCCACAACAGTACCCGTACACAAAACGAACATTGAAAAAAACAACAACAAGGAGTCACCCCTATGAATCGTCGTCGTGGTTTGCGTTCCCTGTGCTGCGCCGCTGTGGCGGTCTCGGCCATGAGCTTGAGCGGCCTGTTGCTGGCCGCTGAAGAAGTGAAAATCGGCTTTCTGGTCAAGCAGGCCGAAGAGCCCTGGTTCCAGACGGAGTGGGCGTTTGCGGAAAAAGCCGCCCAGGACAAAGGCTTCAAACTCATCAAGATCGCGGTGCCCGACGGCGAGAAAACCCTCTCGGCCATCGACAGCCTGGCCGCCAACGGCGCCAAAGGCTTCGTGATCTGCCCGCCGGACGTGTCCCTGGGCCCTGCGATTGTCGCCAAGGCCAAGGTCAACGGTTTGAAAGTGATGGCCGTGGATGACCGCTTTGTCGATGCCAAGGGCAACTTCATGGAAGACGTGCCGTACCTGGGCATGGCCGCGTTTGAAGTCGGCCAGAAGCAAGGCGCCGCCATGGCCGCCGAAGCGAAAAAACGTGGTTGGGACTGGAAGGACACCTACGCGGTGATCAATACCTTCAACGAACTCGACACCGGCAAGAAACGCACCGACGGCTCGATCAAATCCCTGGAAGAAGCCGGGATTCCCAAGGACCACATCCTCACCGCCGCGCTCAAAACCCTCGACGTACCTGGCAGCATGGACGCCACCAACTCGGCCCTGGTCAAGCTGCCGAGTGGGGCGAAGAACCTGATCATCGGCGGCATGAACGACAACACCGTGCTCGGCGGCGTGCGTGCCACCGAAAGTGCCGGTTTCGCCGCAGCCAACGTGATCGGTATCGGCATCAATGGCACCGACGCCATCGGCGAATTGAAGAAAGCCAACAGCGGCTTCTTCGGCTCAATGCTGCCCAGCCCGCACATTGAAGGCTACAAAACCGCTGAGATGATGTACGAGTGGGTTACCCAAGGCACCGAGCCGCCGAAATACACGGCCATGGACGAAGTGACGCTGATCACCCGTGAAAACTTCCAGGCGGAACTGACCAAGATCGGGCTGTGGAAATGACCGCTGCGGCCCTGCGGTTTGACGGTATCGGCAAGACCTTTCCCGGGGTCAAGGCGCTGGACGGCATTTGCTTCACCGCCCACCCCGGGCAGGTGCACGCGCTGATGGGCGAGAACGGCGCAGGCAAGTCGACGCTGCTGAAAATCCTCGGCGGCGCCTACATTCCGTCCAGCGGCACGGTGCAGATCGGCGCGCAGACCATGGCCTTCAAATGCGCCGCCGACAGCATCGCCAGCGGTGTGGCGGTGATTCACCAAGAGCTGCACCTGGTGCCGGAAATGAGCGTGGCCGAGAACCTGTTCCTCGGGCATTTGCCCACGCGCTTTGGCGTGGTCAACCGGAGCCTGCTGCGCAAGCAGGCCCTGGCCTGCCTCAAGGGCCTGGCCGATGAAATCGACCCCGACGAGAAACTCGGGCGCCTGTCCCTGGGCCAGCGCCAATTGGTGGAAATCGCCAAGGCGCTGTCCCGTGGCGCCCATGTGATCGCCTTTGACGAGCCGACCAGTAGCCTCTCGGCGCGGGAAATCGACCGCTTGATGGCCATCATCACGCGCCTGCGCGAGGAGGGCAAAGTGGTGCTCTACGTGTCGCATCGTATGGAAGAAGTGTTCCGTATCTGCGATGCGGTGACGGTGTTCAAGGACGGTCGCTACGTGCGTACGTTCGAGGACATGAACACGCTGACCCACGATCAGCTGGTGACCTGCATGGTCGGTCGCGATATCCAGGATATTTACGATTACCGACCGCGCGAGCAAGGCGAAGTGGCGCTCAAGGTGGACGGCTTGCTCGGCCCGGGCCTGCGTGAGCCGATCAGTTTCCAGGTGCGCAAGGGCGAGATCCTGGGCCTGTTCGGGCTGGTGGGGGCGGGGCGTACCGAGCTGTTTCGCCTGCTCAGTGGGTTAGAGCGCGCCAGTGCCGGCAGCCTGGAACTGTGCGGGCACGCGCTGCAACTGCGCTCACCCCGGGACGCCATCGCCGCCGGGGTATTGCTGTGTCCGGAGGATCGCAAGAAAGAGGGCATCATCCCGCTGGGCAGCGTCGCTGAAAACATCAACATCAGCGCCCGTGGTGCCCATTCCACCTTTGGCTGGCTGTTGCGCGAAGGCTGGGAGAAAGGCAACGCCGACCGACAGATCCAGGCGATGCGGGTCAAAACGCCGAACGCGGCGCAGAAGATCCTGTACCTGTCCGGCGGCAACCAACAGAAAGCCATTCTTGGCCGCTGGCTGTCGATGCCGATGAAGGTGTTGCTGCTCGACGAACCCACTCGCGGTATCGACATCGGCGCCAAGTCGGAGATCTACCAGATCATCCATAACCTGGCGGCCAGCGGCATTGCGGTGATTGTGGTGTCCAGCGACCTGATGGAGGTGATGGGCATCTCTGACCGCATCCTGGTGCTGTGCGAAGGCGCCCTGCGCGGCGAACAACTGCGCGAGCACGCGACTGAATCCAACCTGCTGCAGCTGGCCTTGCCACGCGGCCTGGCGAACTGAGAGACGACCATGACCATTCAAAACAACGCGTTGCCCTCGGCACGCAAACCCCTCGATATGCGTGCATTGCTCGATAACTGGGCGATGCTCTTGGCGGCGGTGGGCATCTTCGTACTGTGCGCGCTGCTGATCGATAACTTCCTCTCTCCGCTCAACATGCGCGGCTTGGGCCTGGCGATTTCGACTGTCGGTATTGCCGCGTGCACCATGCTGTTCTGCCTGGCCTCGGGGCACTTCGACCTGTCGGTAGGCTCGGTGATCGCCTGCGCCGGGGTAGTTGCGGCGATTGTAATGCGCGATACCGACAGCGTGATGCTGGGCATTGGTGCAGCGCTGCTGATGGGCCTGATGGTGGGGCTGATCAACGGCATCGTGATCGCCAAGCTGCGGGTCAACGCCTTGATCACTACCCTGGCGACCATGCAGATCGTGCGCGGCCTGGCTTACATCTTTGCCGACGGCAAGGCGGTAGGCGTGTCCCAGGAGCAATTTTTCGTGTTCGGCAACGGCCAATTGTTCGGCGTGCCGGTGCCGATCCTGATCACCATTGTCTGCTTCCTGTTCTTCGGCTGGCTGCTCAACTACACCACCTATGGGCGCAACACCATGGCCATCGGCGGTAACCCGGAGGCGGCGCTGCTGGCGGGCGTGAACGTTGACCGCACCAAGATCCTGATCTTCGCCATCCATGGCCTGATCGGCGCCTTGGCCGGGGTGATCCTGGCTTCGCGCATGACCTCCGGCCAGCCGATGATCGGCCAGGGCTTCGAGCTCACGGTGATCTCGGCCTGCGTGCTGGGTGGGGTGTCGCTGAGCGGCGGCATCGGCATGATCCGCCATGTGATCGCCGGGGTGTTGATTCTGGCGATCATCGAGAATGCGATGAACCTGAAGAACATCGATACCTTTTACCAGTATGTGATCCGCGGTTCGATCCTGCTGTTGGCCGTGGTCATCGACCGCATGAAACAACGCTGAACCCAGGCGCTGTGAAAAACCAATGTGGGAGCTGGCTTGCCTGCGATAGCGTTGGTTCAGGCAATAATTGAGTAGCCTGTGCCACCGCCATCGCAGGCAAGCCAGCTCCCACAATTTAATCAGCGGTGAACTTGAAAATAGTGTGTTGGGTGTAAGTCTGCCCTGGATTCAAACGCGTTGAGGCAAAGCTCGGCTGGTTAGGCGCATCCGGAAAATGCTGGGTCTCCAAGGTAAACCCACTCCAGTGCTGGTACGTCTTGCCGCCTTTGCCCTTCACCGAACCGTCCAGGAAGTTGCTGGTATAGAACTGCACGCCAGGTTCTGTGGTGTAGAGCTGCAAACGTCGGCCTGATTCAGGATCATGCACCTCGGCGGCCAGTTGCTTGACGTCCCTTTTGGTATCCAGCGCCCAGTTGAAGTCGAAGCCACCTTGTTTGGGCTCGGCGAATTTGAGCTGCGGATGGTCGTCCTTGATGTGCTGGCCGATGGCGGTAGGCTTCAGGAAGTCCATGGGCGTGCCCTTGACCGGCGCCAGTTCGCCGGTGGGAATCAAGGTGGCATTCACCGGTGTGTAGTGGCTGGCGTGCAAGGTGGCGACCTGCTTGAGAATGTCGCCGTTGCCCGCGCCGGCCAGGTTGAAGTAGCTGTGGTTGGTGAGGTTGAGCACCGTCGGTTTGTCGGTGGTGGCGGTGTAGTCGATGTGCAGTTCGTTGTGGTCGTTGAGGCGGTAGGTGACCTCGGTTTTCAAGTTGCCCGGAAAGCCCATTTCCCCATCTTTGGACAGGTAGGTGAGGGTGACGCCCACCGAATCCTTGTCCTTGACCGATTTGGCTTGCCACACCTGCTTGTCGAAGCCCTGGGCGCCGCCATGCAATGAGTTAGGGCCGTCGTTGAGCGGTACCTGGTAGCGTTTGCCGTCGAGTTCGAAGGCGCCGCCGGCCAGGCGGTTGCCGAAGCGGCCAATGGTCGCGCCGAAAAACGCGGTACCGCCTTGATAGCCTTGCACGTCATCGAAGCCCAGCACCACGTCGTCGAGCTTGCCGTGTTTGTCTGGCACTTTTAGCGACTGCAGCACGCCGCCGTAGGTGATCACCGTGGCTTGCATGCCATGGCTGTTACGCAACACGTACTGTTCGACGGCGGTGCCATCGTTGGTTTTGCCGAAGGGTTTGTGTTCGCTGCTAAGGCCGGCGGCGTGCGCGCCACCGCTGGCGATCAGCATGGACAGCGCGAGGCCGGACAGCAGGTATCGAGGGTGCTTCATGGTCGAACTTCCTTTTGTTGTTTTGCTGGAATAGTTCTACTAATTTGAGATATTTTGTCGATATGACAGCAGATTTATAGCCTTTAACGCCGTTCTTGCAAAATAAAATAAGACTAATTAAGCGGAGCACTGATTGTTATGACTACCCAGCAAGCGATTTATCCCGACCTCAAGGACAAAACCGTGCTGGTTTCCGGCGGGGCTTCGGGGATTGGCGAGTTCATGGTGCGGGCCTTCGCCGCGCAGGGTGCCAAGGTGGCGTTTGTGGACCGTGCACAGAGCCAGGGTGAACGCTTGGCGGCGCTGCTCAACTCCAAAGGGCACAGTGTCGAGTTCGAGTGCTGCGATATCACCGACGAGATCGGCTACCGTGCGGCGATCGGGCGCTTCGAGCATTCCTTGGGGCCGATCACGGTACTGGTCAACAACGCAGCGAACGATGTGCGCCACAGCCTGGAAGAAATCGACTCGCACATGTTCGACCAGCTGATTGCGGTCAACCTCAAGCACGCCTTCTTTGCCGCCAAGGCGGTGGTGCCCATGATGAAGGAGGCCGGTAGCGGCTCGATCATCAACCTGGGCTCGGTGGGCTGGATGATGGCCTCGGCCGGCTACCCCGTATACGCCGCCAGCAAGGCCGCCGCCCACGGCATGACCCGAGCCCTGGCGCGTGAGCTGGGGCCCAACCGTATTCGCGTCAACACCTTGGTGCCGGGTTGGGTGATGACCGAAAAACAACTGGCCATGTGGGTCGACGACGCCGCCAAGGAACTCATCGCCCGCAGCCAGTGCCTGCCCGGCAGCGTGATGCCAGAACACATCGCCAACATGGCGCTGTTTTTGGCCTCGGATGCCTCGGCGATGTGCTCGGCGCAGAACTTTATCGTTGACGGCGGGTGGGTATAACACGCGACTTTCAGAATGATGCACATCGAGTGTGGGAGCGGGCAAGCCCGCTCCCACAGTTAAATTGTGGTGCTTACTCGATGGGGTAACGCTTGAACGCCGGGTGCTGCTCCAGGCGTTCAGCATGGCGCTTGAGGTTGGGGAACGCATCGGCTTTCACCACCGAGGGCACGGTGAACTGGCTGAACGACCAGGCGACCGCTGCGGTAATCGGCGCCTGGGTCAGCGCTTCATTGCCTGCCAGCTGCTTGTCCAGCAACGCATAAGCCGCCAGCAGTTGCCCGGTAACGCGCTCAAGCCACGGCGCATGCAATTTTTCAGCGGGGCGAAGGTTGTGTTCATAGACGATCTGCACGCTTTTCTCGCATGCCGCCAGCGCGAGCCCAAGCAGTTGCAGGTCACGGGCACGTGCCGCCGGTTGTTGGGGCAGCAGCTTCTTGTCAGCCGGCGCCAGCGCTTCCAGGTAATCGAGGATCAGACTCGAATCCATCAGCACCGTGCCGTCGTCCAGCACCAGGGTAGGGGCCTTGACTACGGGGTTGATCTGGGCAAATTCAGCGTAAGTGCTGAACACTGACAGCGGTTCATGCACAAAGTCCACCCCGTATAACTCCAGGGAAACAGCCACGCGGCGTACGTAGGGCGAGTCCAGCATTCCGACCAGTTTCATGCAGCCTCCATTGCTTACAGGGTGTTGGGCTCAAGAGATTACGGGCACGGGCCGGGCGTGCGCAACGGCGTTGTGCAGCAGCCGATACGCTTGCACCAATTGATCGAGGCTGAACGCCAGGTTGCGCCCGCTGGGGTTGGGCAGTACCCAGACCGAGGCGTCGCCCAGTGGCTGCGCTTGCAAACCCCAGGCGACCTCGCGCTGGCCGCTCAGCGCGCTATAGCCGGGCTTGCCGAGGAACGCCACGAAGCGGGGGGCATGGCGGCGGATCTTGTGTTCGAACGCCGCCGCCGCGTCCAGAAATTCATGCCGCGCCAACTCGCCTGCACTGGCCGTTGGCCGTGCCACCAAGGTGGTCAATCCGCAACCGTAGTGCAGCAAGGTGGCGCCGTCTTGCGGGCGAATTTCATGGGGCGTGAAACCGGCCAGATGCACGGTGCGCCAGAAGCGGTTGCTGCGATTGGCAAAATGCAGGCCGAGGGCTGCCGAGCCCTTGCCAGGGTTGATGCCGCAGAACAGTACGTGCAAGTGGTCGGCGAGGAGGTCGTCGAGTCGCTCGTTCATGCCGGATCTTCCATGCTGATAGGTGTGACGAGTCATCAACCTTTGGTTTAGTCTGGAACGCTTAGTGGATCACAAGCGCCTCTGGAGCATTGATTATGACCGAGTACGTACCTGCCAAAGTCTGGACCTGGGACACCGAAAGCGGCGGCACCTTCGCCAGCATCAACCGGCCCATCGCCGGCGCCACCCACGAAAAGCCGCTGCCGGTGGGCAAGCACCCGCTGCAGTTATACTCCCTGGCCACGCCCAATGGGCAGAAGGTCACGATCCTGCTGGAAGAACTGCTGGCCCTGGGGCACAGCGGCGCCGAATACGATGCCTGGCTGATCAAGATCGGCGACGGCGACCAGTTCGGCAGTGGCTTTGTGGCGGTGAACCCGAACTCGAAGATTCCGGCGCTGATGGACCACAGCGGCGCCACGCCGATTCGCGTGTTCGAATCGGGCGCGATTCTGCAGTACCTGGCCGAGAAGTTCGGTGCGTTCCTGCCCACGGAGCCTGCGGCCCGGGCTGAATGCCTGTCGTGGCTGTTCTGGCAGATGGGCAGCGCGCCTTACCTGGGGGGCGGCTTCGGGCATTTCTATGCCTATGCGCCGAGCAAGATGGAATACCCGATCAACCGCTTCGCCATGGAGACCAAGCGCCAACTGGATGTGCTGGATAAGCGCCTGGCGGTCAGCCAATACATTGCCGGGGATGAATACACCATTGCCGACATCGCGATATGGCCTTGGTACGGTGGGTTGGTCAAAGGCCGCTTGTATGGCGACTCGGCGGAGTTTCTCTCTGTGCATGAATACAAGCACGTGCTGCGCTGGGCCGACGCAATTGACGCCCGGCCGGCGGTGCAGCGCGGGCGGCGGGTGAACCGGGTGTCGGGTGAGGAGCAGTTGCCAGAACGGCATGATGCAAGTGACCTGGATTGATTCAGATCCAGTGTGGGAGGGGGCTTGCCCCCGATGGCAGTGAATCAGTCACTCATGTAACAACTGATCCACCTTCATCGGGAGCAAGCCCCCTCCCACATTTAGTTTTCCTTCGCTTCGATTTATTTGTAGCGTTGTTCGAATACCGCCACCTGTTCGGGCTTGATCAGTTCAAACGGCACCCACACTTGGGCTTCAATCGGCTCGCCCTTGATCATCTTGATCGCCGCTTGCACCGCCTGGGTCGCCTGGGCCTTGGGGTCCTGGAACACTGAGGCAGCAAGCAGCCCACGCTTGATCGCTGCCAAACCGTCGGGCAAGCCGTCGATGCCGACGATCGCAATCTCGCCCTTGGCCTTGCCGGCTTGCTGCAACGCCATGGCCGCACCGATTGCCATTTCATCATTGTTGGCGACAATGGCATCGAACTGTGTACCTGCCAGCAGCCAGTTGCTGGTGAGGTCCATGCCTTTGTTGCGTTGCCATTCGGCGCTTTGCTGCTCGACGACCTGGATCCCCGGAAAGTCCTTGAGCACCTGCCTGGCGCCTTCGGTACGGTCATGGGTGGCGTTCTGTGCAAGGTCGCCCATGATGATCGCCACATTGCCCTTGCCGCCCAGTTTTTGGGCGAGGTAGCGCATCTGCAATTGCCCCGCTTCGATGTCGTTGGAGGCCACCGTGACCACGCCCGCAGGCAGCGTACGCTCATCCGGGTGGCGGTTGACGTACACCAGCGGTGTCTTCGCCGCCACGGCGGCGCGGGTGATGTTGGCAGTGGCGGCGGTGTCGACCGGCAGCACGATCACCGCATCGACCTTCTGGTTGAGAAAACCTTCTACTTGATTGAGCTGGCGCACCACATCGCCCTGGGCGTCTTCAAATTGGATCTGCACGTCCTGGTGTTTGGCTGCCGCCTCCAGGCCGGTGCGCACGTAGGTCATGAAGTTATCGTCCACCCGGGCAATGCTCACGCCGATGCGATAGGCGGCGAAGGACCACTGGCTGAACATCAACAACAGCGCGGCCACTAGTAATGAATAACGGTGCATGAGGCTGTTCCTTTTATTGTTATAGGGTGAATGCCTGGCGGAAACGCTCCAGAGCCGACTCGCTGTCGCCGCTGGCCCAGCCCTCCAGGCCGACCACACCGGTGTAACCCATGGCGTGCAAGGCCCGGGCAATGGCCGGGTAGTGGATTTCGCCCGTGCCGGGCTCTTTGCGCCCAGGCACATCAGCGACCTGGATTTCGCCGATGGCGCTGCCAGCGCGCTGGATCAATTCGATGAGGTTACCTTCGCCAATCTGCGCGTGGTACAGGTCCAGGTTCATTTTCAGATGCGGGCTGCCGACGGCTTCGATCAGGGCCAGGGTGTCGTCGGCACGTGCGAACGGTGTACCTGGGTGGTCGACGGCGGTGTTGAGGTTTTCCAGCAGGAACACGCGGCCGGCGTCTTCCCCCAGGCGCGCGATTTTCTCCAGGCTCTTGCAAGCGCTCAGCCACATGCGCCCGTTGGTGTGGCTGACGGCCTGCACGGGCAGGCCGCCTTCACCCAGGCCCGTGCCATGCAGATTGAGGCTGGGGCAATTGAGGCGCTCGGCAATGCCCAGGGACTCACGGGCGCTGTCGAGCAATTGGCGGATGCCGTCGGGGTCGGTGAGGGTGCCGGTGAGGTAGCCGGTCATCGAGGTGAAGTCCGCGCCTGTCGCCGCCAAGGCATTGATGTCCTTGTCGGCCCAACTCCAGATTTCGGCGCTGAAGCCCAAGGCATGAATACGTTTGACCCGTTCGATGAAGGGCAGTTCGAGAAACACCATTTCGGCACTGACGGCCAATTTGAACGGCATCATCAGCGGGCTCCTTGAACGGCCACGGCCTTGCCGGTTTGGTACGACTCAATGCAGGCACGGGCAATTGCCAGGGCTGCGCGCGCATCTTCACCGCTGGCCAGGGGCTTGGCGCCGCTGCGCAGGCAGTCGACAAAGTGGTTGAGCTCGGCGATGTAGGCGTCGCGCAACAGTTCGGTGTCCATCCGCTGGGTGTCTGCCTGGATGCCCTCGGCCAGGTAGCGCACCAGGTCGCAGTCGTTAAGGCTGCCCATGCTCAGCATGCCCTTGCTGCCGAACACTTCGCCGCGCACGTCGTAGCCATACACGGCCTGGAAGCTGGCTTCGGCGGTGGCAATGGCGCCGTTGTCAAAGCGCAGGGTGACCACGGCGGTATCGAGCAAACCTTGGCTTTTGAATTGCGGGGCAATCAGCGCGTCGGCCATCACCTGCACCTGTACCACTTCGGCCCCAGGGTTGAGGTAGCGCAGGGTGTCGAAGTCGTGGATCAGGGTTTCGAGGAAGATCACCCATTGCGGCGAGTTGGCCGGGTTGTTCAGCGCCGGGTCGCGGGTCAGCGAGCGTAGCAGCTGCGGCGTGCCAATACGTCCAGCGACGACGTCGAGGTGCGCTGTGCGAAAGCTTCTGGCGAAGCGCCGATTGAAGCCGACCTGCAACGGCACCCGTGCATCGACAGCGGCGGCGATGGCGCGGTCGGCTTCGTCCAGCGTGATCGCCATGGGCTTTTCGCAGAAGATGCCCTTGCCGGCACGTGCGGCCTTGATCACCAGCTCGGCATGGCTACGGGCAGGTGCGGCGATGAGTACGCCGTCGATGTCCGGGTCGTCCAGCAGCTGTTGCGGGTCGGTGTAGGCCTTGTCCACCCCCAGTTCTGCTGCCAGGCGAGCGGCCTGGCCTGGAACCGGATCGGCGATGGCGGCGAGGCAGGCACCGGGGATATGGCGTGCAGCGGTAAGGCCATGGAAGCTGCCCATGCGACCGGCACCGATCAAACCCAGGCGGATGTTGTGTGTGCTCATGAAACGACCCCTTTTGTTGTTGTGGGCCCCCAGGACCGTCCTGGGTGACACAGGGGCGGGAGCAAGGCCTATGCCAATTTATAAATAGCTGATTTATAAAGGCTTATTATTTTAATCAAACTAAAAGTGTTCATTTTCATGACATGTCTATACTGACATGTCGAAAATGTGAACATGGATAACCGCAATGACCCAGGCGTTCAGTGTGCAAGACCTCGAATACCTCACGAACCTGGGGCCTGCCGCGCTGAACGATGGGCCCATCGCCGCGTTGGAACAGGCGTGGCGAGAGTGCCTGGCTGGCAAAGTCGTGCGTCCGGACGGGGTGCGCCAGGTCATCTGGGATTCCTGGCGACGCAGTGTCGAGGCGGGTATCGAGCCCGGTAACAGCGACTACCGCTTTGTTGCGCCTCATGCGCTGGCGGCGACCCTGGCCCACCATCGCGCCCTGATCGCCGCTGCCGCGCAAGTCATGCATGGATTGCTGGCTTACAACCCGCGCGGGCATATCAACCTCACGGATGCCGAGGGCACGACTCTGTATTTTTGCGGGGTGGACATCACCCCGGTGGGCAGTCGCTTGCTCGAATCGGTGCAAGGCACCAACTGCACCGGCCTGGCCCTGGCCGAAGATCGCCTGGTGTATGTGCTGGCTGAAGAAAATTTCGCCAGCGGCCTGCGCCAGCGCCACATGCACTGCGCCGCCGCGCCGATCAAGGATGCCCAAGGCCAGACCCTGGCCATGCTCACCCTGACCGCCGAGCCCGGCTGGTTTCATTTCCATACCCTGGGCACCGTTCAAGCGGCGGCCGAGGCGGTGTCGCGGCAGATGGCGCTGCAGGTGTTGCTGGAAGAACAACAGGCCGTACTCGAAGTGCTCAACGAAGGCTTGGTGGTGCTCGATCAGCGTGGCTGCATCAAGGCGCTCAACCGTTATGCGCGGCAACTGTTCGGGGTGGGGCGCGAGTTGATCGGCAGTCCTTTCCAACGCCTGGGCCGCAGTGAACTGAGCGACGCGCTGGGTGAGCCGGTGCGCGACCGCGATTGCACCTTCCACTTGCACGACGCCAGCCAACTCGCCTGCCTGGTTTCGGTATGCCCACTGGAGCAGGGTGGGGTGATTGTGTCGGTGCGCGAAAACCGCCGTATCCGCGAGATTACCCGGCGCATTATCGGCACCCAGGCCCGCTATACCTTCGAGACCATCCTGGGCACCTCGCGGGCCATACAAGATGCACTGCACCTGGGGCGCATTGCCAGTCGCAGCGAGTCCACCACCTTGATCCTCGGCGAAAGCGGCACCGGCAAGGAGCTGTTTGCCCAGGCCATTCACAACGGCAGCGAGCGTTGCAACGGCCCGTTTGTGGCGGTCAACTGCGGCGCGATCCCACGGGACCTGGTGCAGAGTGAACTGTTTGGCCACGTCGAAGGCGCGTTCACCGGCTCGGCGCGGGGTGGGGCGGCAGGCAAGTTCGAACTGGCGGATGGCGGCACCATTTTCCTGGATGAAATCGGCGACATGTCCTTCGACGCCCAGGTCAGTCTGCTACGGGTTTTGCAGGAGGGTGAGATCACCCGCGTCGGGGCCAAGCAATCGCGGCAAGTCGACGTGCGCATCATCGCCGCCACCCATCGCAACCTGAGCCAGGCGGTGGCCGAGGGCGCGTTTCGTGAAGACCTTTACTACCGACTCAACGTGCTGAACCTGAGCGTGCCGCCACTGCGTATGCGCCGTGACGATATTCCATTGCTGGCGCGGCACTTCCTGCAGCGCTGTGCCCGCTCGCTACGTAAAACGGTGCAAGGTTTCGCGCCGGATGCGTTAGCGTTGCTGTCAGCCCATGGTTGGCCGGGCAACGTGCGGGAACTGGAGAACGTTATCGAACGAGCGACCAACCTGGCGATGGGCGAGCTGATTCAATCGGCCGACTTGCCGTTGGAAACCCAGCAACGCCCGACGTTGCGCGCCTACCAGCCCCAGCCCGCGCAGGATTTGAGCAGCCATGAAAGGCACGCCATCGTTGCCGCGCTCACCAGCACCCGCGGCAACATTCGCCTGGCCGCACAGCAACTGGATGTGTCGCGGGGCGGGCTGTACAACAAGATGAGCCGGTTTGGCTTGAGCGCCGCTGATTTCCGTGAGCGCTGAAACCTCAAGCCAAACCGATCAGATGCACAGGTTTTCCGGGGTCACTATCTGCGGCGGTATATGCACGCGGTGCCTCAATGGGTCAAACCCCTCATCACTCTGCAAGCGCACCAGCAACTCCACCAGCGCCACGGCCGTTTGCCGTGGCTGCGAGTCCATCACCACATCAATCAAGCCGTTGCTCAATGCCTGACGCGACAACGGCGTGGACTCTTGCAGGATGCAGCACAGCGCCGGGCGCTTGGGCAGTTGCGCCAGGGCGTTGATCACGCCGTCGCCACCACCGCCGACCACACATAACCCACGCAAATCGGTATGGCGGCTGAGCAGATCGAGGGTGGCTTCTTCGGTGATGTCGCAGTTGTCCAGGTTGATCAGCGGCTCCAACGGTTTGAGCCCCGGCGCGTGTTCGGCCAGGTAGCTGTGCAAGCCCTCGACCCGTGCCTGATGGCCGAGGAAACGATGGCCGCCCAACAGGATGCCCACGCTGCCTTTGCGTGCGCCGCAGGTGCGCGCCAGCAGCCAGCCCATGGTGCGCCCGACCACGTGGTTGTTCTGGCCTACATAGGGTTCGCCAGCGTGTTCATGGATATCCGAAAGCAGGGCAACCACCGGCACGCCTGCTTCACGAATCTGCGCCAGGCAGGCGTTGATCAACGGATGGGCGAAGCTGACCACCGCGAGGGCGTCGCACTGCACGGCCAGTTGTTCGATTTGCGCGACGATGACGCCGGGCGTGCGGTCGTTGATGTAGTCGAACTGGCAGCTCAGGTTAGCGGTGGCGTGATGCTGCGCTGCCTCGCTAATGGCGTGGGCCAACTGCGCATAGAAGGCTTGGGCGGTCCCCAGCAACAGCACGCCGAAACGGTAGGTGGGCCGACGTTCGCGAATGCGCTGGCCGATCAGCCGTGCGGCGAAATAGCCCACCGCTTCGGCGGCCTGGAACACCTGTTCGGCGGTGCCGGGGTTGACCGGCGCGCGGGCGTTCAATACGCGGTCGACGGTGGCTACGCTGAGCCCCGCATGGGCGGCGACGGTGGCGATGGTTGGGCGTTTGTTGTTGTGCATGGCAGGCCCCATGAGCGTCTTGATAGAAAACTATCAAGCCCCGCTGGGCCTGGATGATAGCTTGATAGGGAATGGATTCAAGGCCTTGAGGGTGATTTAGCCGCACTCTATCGTTGGTTTCGCAAAGCCCCTGAAACCCACGCTTGCGGAGAACAATAACAATGCCTGGACACACCGCTCACCGCGCTCGGCGCGATTACAGCCTCACCGGCCCCGAAGCCGCCCGGGCCGCCGACAAGGGCCTGGTCTCGGCCCGTTGGTACCAGTCGCCCATCCCGCGCAATCGCATGAAAGCCCTGATGCAACGCCGCGACGCTCCGGCGTTGCTCGACACCGCCCTGTGGTTCTCAGCGTTGTTGGCCACCGGTGTCGGCGGCTACTGGTTCTGGGGCAGTTGGGCCTGCGTGCCATTCTTCATCGCCTACGGTGTGCTCTACGGCACGGCCTCCAACCCGCGCTGGCACGAAACCGGCCACGGCACGGCGTTCAAGACCCGCTGGATGAACGATGCGCTGTATCAGGTGGCGAGCTTCATGTGCCTCTTCGAACCCCACGTGTGGCGCTGGAGCCATGCCCGCCATCACACCGACACCATTGTCGTCGGTCGCGACCCGGAGATCGTTGAACCGCGCCCGCCGAGCTTATGGATGATGGCCCTCAGTCTGTTCAACCTACCCCTGGCCTGGAAGACCTTCAGCGGCGTGGCCCGCCATACGTTCGGGCGAATGAGTGCCCAGGAGCAGGACTTCATCCCCGAATCCGAGTGGCCCAAGGTGTACCGAGATGCGCGTATCTGGGTCGGCATCTACGCCCTGATCATCGGCACCGCGCTGTACCTGCACAGCGGGTTGCCGCTGATGCTGGTGGGCCTGCCCAGCCTCTACGGCGCGTGGCTCGGCTACCTGTTTGGTCTCAGCCAACACGTGGGCCTGGCCGAAGATGTGCTCGACCACCGTAGCAATTGCCGCACCATCTACATGAACCGCGTGTTGCGCTTTATCTACATGAACATGAACTACCACCTCGAACACCACATGTACCCGATGGTGCCTTACCACGCGCTCAGTCAACTGCACGAAGAGATCCGCAGCGACTGCCCGCCGCCGTATGCCAACCTGTGGCAGGCCTACCAGGAAATCATTCCGACGATCTGGCGCCAGCGCAGAGACCCCAGCTATTTCGTCCAGCGCCCCACCCGTGGCGAGGGAGCTTGCTCCCGCTGGGCTGCGCAGCAGCCCCAATAACCCTTCAGACCTACACCGTACAGACGAATCTAGGGCCGCTTCGCAGCCCAGCGCGAGCAAGCTCGCTCGCCACAGAGTGAAAGCCAGTCATTGGAGATAAATGCATGAACGATCAATGGATCGACGTCTGCGCCGTGGGCGAAATAGAAGCAGAAGACGTGCTGCGCTTCGACCACGGCGCGCAGACCTACGCGGTGTTCCGTTCAGCCGATAACGAATTCTTCGCCACCGCCGGCCTGTGCACCCACGAGAAAATCCACCTGGCCGACGGCCTGGTGATGGACCATGTGATCGAATGCCCCAAGCACAACGGACGCTTTGATTACCGCACCGGCAAGGCCCTGGGCGCGCCGGTGTGCGTCAACCTCAAGACCTACCCCGTGCGGGTAGATGCGGGGCGGGTACTGCTCGCCGTCACGGCCGAAGAATGAACGCTCCCCTGATCATCGTCGGCGCCGGCCATGCTGGTGGCCGTGCGGCACTCACCCTGCGTGACGAAGGTTACAGCGGGCGCCTGATCCTGATTGGCGATGAAGCGCACTTGCCCTACGAGCGGCCACCGTTGTCCAAGGGCTTGCTGCAAGGCTCGACCGACTTGGCGCAATGCAGCCTGTGCGACAGCCAGCAGTTGGCGGCGCTCGAGGTAGAGCATATCGCCGCCAACCCGGTCAGCCGCCTGGAGCCGCAGCACCACCGGTTGCAATTGGCCGACGGCCAGTGGTTGAGCTATGCCGGCCTGCTGCTGGCCACCGGAGGCCGGGCGCGGCGTTTGCCCCAGGAGCAGGCCAACGTGTTTTACCTGCGCACCCATGATGACGCGTTGGTCTTGCGCAATGAATTAAAGCCAGGCGCCAGGCTGGTGGTGGTTGGCGGTGGTTTTATCGGCCTGGAGGTGGCAGCGACGGCGCGGGCCCTGGGCTGCGAGGTGACGCTACTGGAAGCCGGGCCAAGGCTGGCAGGGCGGGTGTTGCCGCCGGTGATCAGTGACGCGTTGCTGGCATTGCACCGTGAGCAGGGTGTGGACGTGCGTTTGAACGTCGCCCTGGAGTGCATCCACGCCGACGCCGTGCAACTGGTCGACGGGCAGCGGTTGCCCTGCGACCTGGTGGTGGTCGGCATTGGCATGCAGCCCAACATCGAGGTGGCCGCGGCGGCGGGCTTGGACGTCGGGCAGGGCATTCGTGTCGACGCGCAGTTGCGCACCAGTGCGGCGGATATCTACGCGGCGGGGGATGTGTGCGAGTTTCGCCTGGCGGGCCTTTATCAGCGCCAGGAAACCTGGCGCAACGCCGAAGCCCAGGGCCGTCTCGCGGCGTTGAACCTGCTGGGGCAGGCGTTGGCGTTCGAGATGATCCCGGGTTTCTGGTCCGATCAATACGCGTGGGGCTTGCACACCGTCGGGGTGATGACTGCACTGATGGTCCGCCGGCAATTGCCCGACGGCGGCCTGCTGCTGTTCTACCTTGACGACCATCACCGTTTGCAAGGCGCCTGCGGTTGGGCCATGGGTCACCGCGCAGCCAAGGACATCAAGCTGTGCGAGCACTTGATCACCGCCCACATCCCGCTTAACCCGGCCAGCCTGGCCGACCCCGAGGTATCCCTGAAGCTGTTATTGCGAGGCTGACCATGCGCCAGTTGTTAGTATTCCAATCGATGTGGGCCATGCAAACCGAGCCCGGCAGCCTCGAAGCGCAATTGGACCGCATCGCCGCCGCCGGTTATGACGGCATCACCGAGCATTACTGGGCGCCGGCATCGGTGCAGCGCCTGCACGCGGCGGCCACGGCCAGTGGCCTGCAGATTGAAGGGCAACTGTTCCCGCAATCGGTGGATGATCTGGCCAGGGCATTGGAGGTGATCAGCCGTTACGGCTGTCACCACCTCACCTTGCAAGCCGACGTGCGCCCACGTACCCAGGCCGAGGCGGCCAGGCTGATCGACGGCTGGCAACGCCTGGCCGAACAGGTGGACTTCCAGATTTTGCTGGAAACCCACCGTTATCGGCTCACCAACGACCTGTTGTTCACCCTCGACCTGCTGGCACAGATGCCCGATCTGAAACTGCTCGCTGACCTGTCCCACTACGTGGTTGGCCGCGAGTTGCCCCAGCCCGGCAGTGTGGAAGACGACGAACAGATACGCACCATCCTGCGTCACAGCTGGGGCTTTCATGGCCGCATCGCCAGCAGCGAACAGGTGCAGGTTGGCCTGGATTTTCCCCAGCACCAACCGTGGGTCGAGCGATTTACCGGCTGGTGGCGCTATGGGGTCGAACACTGGCTGGGCCGCGCTGACACCCCGCAGAGCCTGTCCTTCACTTGCGAGTTGGGCCCGCCACCCTTTGCGATTACCGACGCACAGGGGCGCGAACTCACCGATCGCTGGGCCGAGGCGCTCAAGCTCAAAGCCCTGATTCGCCAGGTGTGGGCCAGTTGCCATCGATGATCTGCTAATCTGCGCGGGTTCAAACCGCCCTCAGCCTGTGGAATGCCCATGAAAACCTGCCCCGTCCGTCCCCCGCTCGAACCGCAATCGGTGTGTCACCCGATCACCAGCAGCGCGATCTTCATGGTCGCCACCCTGGCGCCTGATGCGGTTGAAAACGTGCGGGCCTGGTGCGCCGACATCGCAGGCCTGGTGCGCTCGGTAGGCAAGCGCGTGCCCTCGGGCAACCTGACGTGCGTTTGCGGGTTTGGCTCGGATGCCTGGGACCGCCTGTTCGGCGCGCCGCGCCCGGCGGCCTTGCATCCGTTTCGCGAGTTCGGTGTGCAAGGGCGCAAGGCGGTGTCGACCCCAGGTGACATCCTGCTGCACATCCGTGCCGAGCAGATGGACCTGTGTTTCGAGCTGGCAACCCAACTGATGGCCGCCCTGGGTGATAGCGTGAAGGTGGTCGATGAGGTCCAGGGCTTTCGCTACTTCGATATGCGCAGCATTATCGGTTTCGTCGACGGCACCGAGAACCCGGTGGGGCGCAAGGCCGAGGCCTTCACCCTGGTGGGCGATGAAGACCCTGAGTTCGAAGGCGGCAGCTATGTGCTGGTGCAGAAATACCTGCACAACATGACCGCGTGGAATGGCTTGACGGTGGAGGCTCAAGAGAAGGTGATCGGGCGCACCAAATTGTCGGACATCGAACTGGACGACGACGCCAAGCCGAGCAACTCCCACAGCGCCCTGACAGTGATCACTGACGAGGACGGCGAGGAGGTGAAGATCCTGCGCGACAACATGCCCTTCGGCCGCCCTGGTGCCGGGGAGTTCGGCACCTACTTCATCGGCTATGCACGCTCGCCGCAGCCGTTGGAGCAGATGCTGGAGAACATGTTCGTCGGCCGCCCGGCCGGCAACTACGACCGCTTGCTCGACTTCAGCACGGCCGTGACCGGCGGCCTGTTCTTCGTGCCCTCGGCCGACTTGCTCGAAGCGCTGGCCGACCGCGAACCGGTGGCTTAACTCAACAACCCGGTGCTGACCGCCACAATCAGGAAGATCCCCAGCAGCGCACGGTAGATCACGAACGGCCAGGTGGAGAAACGCTCCAGAAATTTCATCAGGCCCCAGATGGCAAAGAACGCCGAGACGCTGGCCACCACCAGGCCAAAGATCAAGTGCGGCCAGGCGTGGGCGGGCAGGTCGGCGCGCAGCAGCACCCATAACTCTTTCAAACCGGCCAGGGCGATGGCCGGCAAGCCTAACAGGAAAGAAAACCGCGCCGCTTCTTCGCGTTTGAAATTCAGGAACAGCGCCGCGGTCAACGTGGAGCCCGAACGCGATACGCCCGGTATCAACGCGCCAATCTGTGCAACCCCCACGATCAGGGCATCGCGCAGGCGCATTTGGCTCACGTCGCGTGTATGCCGGGCACGCAGTTCGGCCACTGCCAGCAGCACCGCCATCACCACGCAGGAAATGCCGATCACCATCAGCCCGCGCAATGGCGAGTTGCAGGCATTCAAGGTCGACGACAACGCCAGCCCGGCGATGCCAATCGGGACGGTTGCCAGCACAATTGCCACGGCGAGCTTGAACCAGCGGTCGTTGTAGTCGCCCCGGCGTACCGCACTGATGCTGCCCGTGGTGACCTGGCGCACATCGCGCCAGAAGTAACTGACCACTGCTGCCAACGCCGCCAATTGCATGGCTGCGGAAAACGCCGAGCCAGGGTCTTGCCAGCCGAGCAGGGCGGGTACCACGCGCATATGGGCGGTGGATGACACCGGCAGCAATTCAGTAATGCCCTGGATCACCCCAAGGATGAAGATTTGCAGGTAATCCAGGGAGGCAAAGCCCACATCCAGGCCGGCGGTACAGACGTTGGTCAAAATACGTGTCCTTGAGCAAAAGGGGGAACCGGCGAAGTTTATTCTAAATGTTTCAGGATTTCGGCCAGGGCAACCGCTATTTGCAATCGGTTCAGCCAATAGAAAGGATTCGCCAGGCCATTGGCGTGGGCAGCACTTTTGTGAACAATGGCGCCCTGCGTTTTTCCACCGAGAGCCCCATGCCTGAAACCACCGTCGAATTGATCCAGACCGGCCCCGAAGAAGCCGAACTGATCCGCAATCTTTACCAGTACTACGCCTATGAGTCTTCGGACTGGGAACAGGAAGATGTCGAGGCCGATGGGCGTTTCTACATCCATGACGAACACTTGGCCCGCTACTGGAGCGACCCGCAATGGAGCGCCAACCTGCTGCTGGTAGACGGCTACATCGCCGGCTTCCTGTTGATCGAAGGCAGCGAACTGCCTGGCATCGACGCCCTGGAACTGGCCGACCTGTTCATCCTCAAGCGCTACCGCCGCAAGGGCATCGGCCGCGCCATCGCCAGCCAGGTGCTGTGCAGCGGCGCGGCCAATTGGTTGGTGCGTTTCTATGATCAGGACGAGGTGTCCCAGGCGTTCTGGCGCACCGTGCTGGATAACCTGCCGCGCCCGGTGCAGAGCATTGAATTGGACGATGACCCGCAGTTGGTGAACTACCTGATTACCCGGGCATCGCTGCATTGACGGGCTGGGGCTTTCTCTCGATGAGCATAGATATCCTACGGTGACCACGATGCGAAGCGAGCCGCTCTTGATCTGCTTTTGATCTTGATCTTAAGCGCCCCGTCAAACCACGCTGGCCGAACGCAGGCTTGAATTCGTGGGTAACCCGGCAGGACGCCGGGTTAGCCGCCCCGCGCCATGGATGGCGCGTGGCGGCGGCCCACGGATTCAAGCCTGCGTTCGGGCACACCGAGCCTAGGCGAGGTGCCGAGTGGTGGGGCAAGAGCCCTTTTGGTGGGCCTGTCCCCCGGCAGCGTACGCCATGAAGCTGGTTATCCAGTCTTCTGCCTCAAGCTCTTTGCATATTCGTTCGGAGAACGATACCCCAGAGCTGAGTGCAGTCGACTGCTGTTGTAAAACCCATGCACATAGCTGGCGATCGATAGCTGTGCCTGTTTTTTGGTGGGGTAGACCCCAAAAGCCTCCTCTCTTTTCAGCGTAGCGAAAAAACTCTCCGCCACTGCGTTATCCCAGCAATTTCCCTTTCGACTCATGCTCTGTTTGAAGTCCTTCTTAGCTAACGCTAGACGGAACTTACTGCTTGCGTACTGACGGGCCCTGATCGGAGTGAAATACTGCTCCGCTAGTGCCAGAACAGGCGCTCCAGGCATTCAGAAACGCACTTTCCACCAGGCCATCTGGCATGCGGTCTGACAAGCTGTAGCCCAAGATCTGGCGGGTCTGGATGCTCAACACTACGGCCAGATACAGCCAACCCTCTCTGGTTGGGAGATAGGTGATATCACTGACCCAAGTCGGAGTGGGGTTATCGATGGCAAACTGCCGCGCCACCACATTGTTCGCGACCGGCAAGTAATGGTTGCTGTCAGTGGTACAGGGCCTGAAACCGCGTTTGGACTTGCCGTGAATACCCTCCTCCTGCATCAACCGGCTGACTCGCTTGTGGCCCACTGCATACGATTTCTGGCGTAAGGCTGCGACCAACCGTGGCCGACCGTAGGTGTGTCGACTGGCCGCATAGACGCTGCGCAACTCAATGCGAATCTGAGCGTCAGGATCAGGGCGAGGCTGCCTGTGCGTGTAATCGTAGAAACCTGAAGTTGAGACTTCCATCACCCGGCACAACATACGTACCGGGTATTGAGTCCGTTCAGCAGCGACGAAGGCGTATCTCACCTGGACTCTCTGGCGAAGAATACCGCCGCCTTTTTTAGGATTTCACGCTCCATTTTTAGCTCGGCAACCTCGGCTCGCAGGCGGGCACAATGAAGATCAAATGTGGGAGCTGGCTTGCCTGCGAAAGCGGTCGTGCAGTAACAGATACAGTGACTGACACACCACCTTCGCGAGCAAGTCGAATCGCCTCACTTCACCCGCAACACAATCTTGCCGATATGGTCCCCACCTTCCATCCGCGCATGGGCCTGGGCGGCGTCGGTGTAGGCGTAGACCTGGTCGATCATCGGTAGGCAGCGCCCGGCACTGAGTACCGGCCACACGTGTTCGCGCAGTTGCTGGGCAATCTCGGCCTTTTCTTCCCGGGTGCGGGCGCGCAGCAGTGAGCCGGTGATCACCGCGCGTTTGCCGAGGATGGTCAGCAGGTCGACGTCGTTGGCCTTGCCGCCACCGAGGAAGCCGAGGATCACCAGGTGGCCGTCCATGCCCAGGGCCTTGAGGTTATTGTTCAGGTACGAGGCGCCCATGATATCGAGGATCACGTTGACGCCTTTGCCGTCGGTCTGTTTGGCGATGACCTCGGCAAAGTCCTGTTCGCGGTAGTTGATCGGCTCGGCACCGAGCTTGGCAATCGCCGCGCATTTGTCGGCGCTGCCCGCCGTGGCGAATGCCTGGATGCCGAACTCCTGGCAGAGCATCAACGCGGTGGTACCGATGCCACTGGTGCCGCCGTGGATCAATGCGCGCTGGCCCTTATGGGCACCGCCGAGGCCGAACAGGTTGGCCCAGACCGTGAAGAACGTTTCTGGCACGGCAGCGGCCTGAATCCAGTCCATGCCCGCAGGGATCGGCAGCGCCTGGCTGGCCGGCACCGCGCAATACTGCGCATAGCCGCCGCCATTGGTCAGGGCACAGACCTTGTCGCCCAGGCTGTATTCGTTCACGCCAGTGCCCAGCGCCACCACTTCACCGGCCACTTCCAACCCCGGGATCGGGCTCATGCCGGGCTTCATCGGGTATTTGCCCGCGCGCTGCAAGGCGTCTGGGCGGTTGACCCCGGCGGCGTGCACGCGAATCAGAATCTCGCCTGGCCCGGCCACTGGCACGTCGGCGCTGCGCGGCTGCAAGACCTCGGGCCCGCCAGGGGTGGTGATTTCGATCAGGGTCATTTCTTGGGGAAGCGTCATGGAAAAATTCCTGTAGCGATGAGCGTATGGGTTGGGACCGTAGCGCGGGGTCGGCAGTTCAGCAAGATCATGCCGAGTTCTTTGGGCAATGCAAACGCAGGATTTCAGCACAAGCCTGCAAGTGCGGCGACGCGACGTTGGACACACTGACTGCCGGTCATTTTCGACGCAAATAGGTGGCATATGAACCAAGCAAGAAATCAGGATATCGGGCTGTTGTTTCTGCGGGTCAGCGGGGCGTTGTTCCTGCTGTGGGTGCATGGGTTGCCCAAGCTGTTCCACTACAGCGAGCAATTGAAGCTGATCGAGGACCCGTTTCACCTGGGCGCCCATGTCACGTTGCTGCTGGCGATCTTTGCCGAGGTGCTGTGCCCGCTGCTGATCATCGCGGGCGTGCTGGTGCGCCTGGCGTGCCTGCCGATCCTGGCGGTGCTGGTCATCGCGTTGCTGGTGGTGCACCCGGAGTGGACGCTGTTCGAAGGTCAGTTCGGCTGGCTGCTGTTGATCATCTTTACCAGCATCCTCATTGCCGGGCCGGGCCGGCTGGTATTGGCTCAGCGCTTTGCTTGAACAAAAAAAGGCCGGGCGAGCCCGGCCAAACAAGGAGAGGATGTTTCAAGGTTCAGCGGTTCAGGAACCCCAACAGGTCTTCATTGAGCTGTTGAGCGTGGGTCACGGCAAACCCGTGCGGCGCATCCTTGTACACTTTCAGTTGTGCGCCCTCGATCATCTGGGCCGCGACTTTGCCGGTGGTGTCGAACGGCACGATCTGGTCGCCGTCGCCATGGATCACCAGGGTCGGTACGTCGATCTTGGCCATGTCCGGGCGGAAGTCGGTTTGCGAGAACGCGGTGACGCAATCCACGGTCGACTTGAGCGAGGCAAGCATGGCGATCTGCAGGGTCTGGCTGAGCACACCCTCTGAAACGTGCTGGCCTTTATTGAGACCGAAGAACGGCGTGTTGAAGTCGCTGATGAACTGCGCACGATCCTTCAACAGGCCTGCCTTGATGCCATCGAACACCTCACCAGGCACGCCTTGGGGGTAGTCGGCTTGCTGGCCGAAGATCGGCGTGACCGCGCCCAACAACACCAGGCCGGCGACACGGGCACTGCCGTGGCGGGCGATGTAGCGCGCCACGTCACCGCCACCCATGGAGAAGCCCACCAGGGTCACGTCCTGCAGGTCCAGGTGTTCGATCAACTGGGCGATATCGTCAGCGAAGGTGTCGTAGTCGTTACCGGTCCAGGGCTGGTCCGAGCGGCCAAAACCACGACGGTCAAAGGCAATGGTGCGAAAGCCACGGCTGCTCAGGTATTCCATCTGGTATTCCCACATGTCCGCATCCAGCGGCCAGCCGTGGCTGAACAGCACGGGCTTACCGCTGCCCCAGTCCTTGAAGTAGATCTGGGTACCGTCTTTGGCAACGAATGTGCTCATCTGAAACTCCTTGCAGGGCTGAAAAAGGGCGGTGAAAAAACCGCATCACTATTGCCGTAAACCTGAGCCGAGGCTTGTATGGGTGTGCTTGTCTCACCAACTGAACTTGAGCTCCATGCCCAGGTAATTGCTGTCGTGTCCACCGGCATCACGCAGGGTCTGGCCGACCGCGTAGTGCACGGCCTCGACCGCACCGCTGAGGTTGGGCGTAAAGGCGTAGTCGGTGCGCAGTTGACCGTAGGCGCCGGTCCAGCGCTCACCTTGGCCCGCCGTGCCAGCCACGGGCAGGTTGGGCTGGGTGTAGACGGCGTCTGCGGTGGTCTGCCGCCACAGCAGGCCGACGGCGGTTTGCACGCTGAGCTTGGCGAGGGGCTTGACGGTAATCGACGGCTTGACGTGGATCAGGTTGCTGTAGCCGGTATAGCCCGCCAGGGAAAAGTAATAGCCATTGGGGAACAGCGGGTTGAAGGTGCCGACCCGGCCGTCACCGGCCTGGCGGTCACCGGAAGCGATATCCAGTTGCAGGCCGATACGCGGCTTCCAGGCCAGCGTGTCAAAGGTGTAGCCGGTGCGGCTGCCACCGGCCCAGGCGCGAATCGTCTTGCTACCCACCGAGCCCCGTTGCAGCATGGCTTCGACGTCCCAGTCGAAACCCTGGGCTGCGCCACCGAGGCGGGCGTCCAGCAACTGGCGCGTCTCTTCGCCGTCGGCGTCCAGGTAATGAGCGGCGCTGCGCTCGTACACGCCGTAATAGGCCGACAGCTCATTGGTGCCGCCCACCAGCCGCTCGACCCGCAGCATGTGGAAGCGCGCGTCGCTGTTGGACTTGTCGTCGAAATGCCGGCCATCCTGATACTGCACCGGTTGGCTGGCGATCCCGATAAAGCGCCATTGCGGCGTTTCCCAGTCCGCCCACAACGCATCGAAGGACTGCCGCACATTCGGGCCGTCCCGTGACGAGATGAAGCGCTGCAAGTCGAAGGCGAAATCCTGGCGGCCAGCCCGTGCCTTGAAGGTGCCGGCGCTGAAGGTCTTCACGTATTCGGCAAAGGCCAGGCGCAGGTCGACGCGGTTCTGGTCGGCACCGCCAATCGTGGTCTTGTCATAGGCCCGCACATCTTCCAGCTGGGTGAACAGCCGCCAGTGTTCGTTCAGGTGCAAGTCGGCGTGCACCTGAAAGCGCTGGATCAGGTAGCGGTCACGCGGTACATCCCGCACGCCGAACCCGCTGGCGTCGTTCATCTCGAAGCGTTCACGCAAGGTTGCGCCCAACGACAAGTAGGTGAACGGGTTGGCGGCGGACAGTGGGATGTACTTGAGGTTGTCCAGCGGTTGCGTGCGCAACGCCGGGTCCTTGAGCACAGACCAGTCCTCCTGCCAGCGGTTGGCCTTGATCACCGGGCGTACCGGCGGGTCGTCGGCCTGCACGCTGCCAGCAAGCAACGGCCACAGCACCGCCAGGCTCCAGCCTGCGTGACGAATCATTTTGCCGCGCTGAGTTGGTGGATTTCTGCGACATAACCGCCGGGGAACTCCACCAACGCACTGCGCCGACCTTTGCTGTCGAACGCCGGCACCAGCACGGTGGCACCAGACCCGGTGGCCTTGCCCAGGGTGGCGGCGAGGTCGTTGACCTGATAACCGGTGGTGTCGTGGCCGAACGGGTAGGGCAGTTGGCCGTTGGTGACCAGCACCGCCATGCGCCCGAACGGCGATTCGATATCCACGCGGCGGTAGTGGCCGCCGGCCTGGCCGACATCAACCCCTGGGGCGTGCTTGTCGTCGCTCACTACCTTGCCGTGGGAGAAACCCAGGAACGCCTTGATAAACCGCTCGGCGCTGTCGTGAGACACATACACACGGTTTTCCGGCACGGTGTCGAAGGCGGTGTAATCCGGGGTCTTGGTGTGCCAGTAGAGCTGCATGTTCACACCACCCGGCCACTGCACCACGGCATCACGGCCGATGGGGTCGGGGAAATCGCTGACGATCACATCGGCGCCATTTTCCCGCGCGGCCTTGAGGGCCACGTCCATGTCCTTGACCAGATAGCCGTTGCGTTCCTGGCCGAACGGGTGGGGTACGGGGGTGGTAAAGCCGAACAACGACACCGTACCCGCCGGGGTTTGCAGCAGCTGCGAGGTGGTGCTGCTCGGTACCGGCAGCACATTGACCACGACCTGGGGCGTGCTTTTGCCGCCGAAGGTGGCGAGGAAACTCTGGGCAAAACGGTCCACATCGGCCGGTGCCACATACACATGGCTGGTGTCGTATTGCGGCGCCACGGCCACGCTTGGGGTGGCGGCGAACGCGCTGTTCATCATCGCGCTTGCCAGCAGCGTCAATGCCAGCGATACCTTGGTTGTTGTGTTACCCATGCCCGTTCTCCAGCGCTTCTGAGGGTTCGAAAGCCGTGAGGTTAGGGGGGGCAGGGCGGTGGGGAATTGTATGGACGTGCTCGGTTGAACGTTTCAGCTACCTGACGCACCTCAATTTAAATGTGGGAGCTGGCTTGCCTGCGATGACGGCGTGTCAGTCACTGCATCTATGACTGCACGACCGCTTTCGCAGGCAAGCCAGCTCCCACATTTGATCTTCGCTGCTTTGGGCATTGCGGTCAGGCCACCATGATGATCTTCGATACCAATTCCACCACCGTCTTGGCCTGCAGTTTCTTCATCAACCGCGCCCGGTGCACCTCAACGGTGCGGTGGGAGATCGTCAGGCGCAGGGCGATTTCCTTGGATTTGAAGCCGTTGACGATGTGCATGGCAATTTCCCGCTCACGGGGCGTGAGGTCGCCGGTGCCCTGGTGCATGCGGTCCAGGCGTTCGAAGTGCCAGATCATCAGTTTGAATGGGTCTTTGGGGGTGAGGGTGTAGCCGTGGGACTTGGCCCAGAACACTTCGCCGTTGTGGTGCTGCATGAAGCGTTCATCGGAATAAAAGCCGTTGTCGCTGTCGAGCAGCCAGTCATGGCTGCGCTTGCCGATGGCGTGGTAGTCGGCCTGGGACGGGTAGATCAGCAGGGTCAGTTGGTTGACCAGTGCATCGCGCGTATAGCCGAACAGCTTCAGAAAAGCGTCGTTGCAGTCGAGAATCACGCGGTCGCTGGTGACGATCTGCGGGGCAGGGGACAGCTTGAACGCCAGGCGTTCGAGGTCGGGAAATTGCTGGGCTAGCGCGGTCATGGGGCATCCTGCCTCGTTGTTCAATGCCCTGGGGCGCTACTTACCCGTGTAAGTAGTTACACGAATTGGCGCACGATCAGGGGTGGGTCATTGTAAGTAAAGTCCGAATCAAGAACAGAAGAAATTGATTATGCCTGCTGATTGCGTCTCCATTGTTGCCGCTGGTCACTCCCGCTTTGGTCGCCTGGAAGGCACGACGCTGGAAGACCTGATCGTCCAGGTGACCCGGGAAGCCCTGAGCGACGCCGAGATTGACGCGTCGCAAATCGATGCGTTGTTCCTCGGTCATTTCAACTCGGGGCTGGTGCCCGACGGGTTTGCCGCCTCATTGCTATTGCAAGCCGACCCCGGTCTGCGCTTCAAACCTGCCACCCGCTGTGAAAACGCCTGTGCGTCCGGCTCGGCAGCGATCCAGGCGGGGGTCAATGCGATTCTCTCCGGCAGCGCCGAGCTGGTATTGGTAGTGGGCGCCGAGAAGATGACCCACACCAGCACCGCCGCAGTCACCCAAGCCTTGGCCGGGGCCGGCTACCAGAACGACCCGGCCGAAGCCGGCCTGAGTTTCCCGCAGTTGTTCGGCCGCGCCGCCCGCCAATACGCCGAGCGTTACCACTGCCCGCTGGGCTCGATGGCGGCCATCGCCACCAAAAACCACTCCAATGCCATGGCCAACCCCTTGGCGCAGATGCATCGGGAGATGAATTTCGAGCACTGCAACAACGTCTCCCAAAGCAACCCGTTCGTGGCCGAGTCCCTGCGCCTGACCGATTGCTCGTTGATCAGCGATGGCGCCGCCGCCATCATCCTCGCCTCGCCCAAACGTGCGCGTGCGTTTCGTCGCGAGGTGCAGATACGTGCAATGACCCAGGTCAACGACACGCTGCCCATCGCCCAACGCGACATCCTCGCCTTCGAGGGCCCGCAGCGGGCGATTCACTCAGCATTGCGCGGCGCAAATGTGACCCTGGCCGACCTGAGCTTCGCCGAGGTGCACGACTGCTTCACCATTGCCGAGTTGCTGATCTACGAAGCCATGGGTCTGGCGCCCAAGGGCGAAGGCCATCGCGTGCTCGACAGCGGCGTGGTGCGCGCCGGCGGGCGCTTGCCGGTGAACCTTTCCGGCGGGCTCAAGGCCAAGGGGCACCCCGTCGGTGCCACGGGGGTGTCCATGCATGCCTTGGCGTTCCGGCAATTGACCGGCGAACCGATTGGCCTGGCGGTGCCCAACCCGGAGTTTGGCCTGGTGTTCAATATGGGCGGCATGGCGGTGGCCAACTACGCCTCGGTCCTGCAGGCACGCCGGAGCTGAGCCATGAACATTGCCAACTGGCTGCACGACACCCAGCGCCGGGCCCCGCAACGCCCGGCCTTGTTCGACGGCAGCGTGCAAGTGGCCGACTACGCCACCTTCGCCGCCCACGTGCGCCAACGCGCCGCGCACCTGGTGGAGCAGCATGGCCTGGTGCCGGGAGACGCGGTGGCGCTGCTGATGAAAAACAGCTGCGACTACCTGGAACTGCTCTACGCCATCTGGTGGATGGGCGGGGTGGCGGTGCCGATCAACGCCAAGCTGCACCCCAGCGAAGCGGCGTGGATTACCGATAATGCCGAGGCGCGGTTGATCTTTACCGACGGCGGCCAGGTATTTTCATCGCGGGATTTGCCCGCGCATTGCACGGAACTGGACGGCCACCCGCTGCCGCCCAGCCATGGTTGGCCCGGCCTGGAGCAGCCGGTGCCCCGCCAGGATCACGACCTCGCCTGGCTGTTCTACACCTCCGGCACCACCGGGCGCTCCAAGGGCGTGATGCTGTCCCACGGCAACCTGATCGCCATGTCGCTGTGCTACGCCACGGATGTCGATCAAGTGAACGCCGACGATGCGGCGCTGTATGCCGCGCCCATGTCCCACGGCGCCGGCCTGTACAACTTCATCCATGTGCGCTGCGGCGCCCGGCATGTGGTGCCGGCTTCCCATGGCTTCGATGCCGCCGAGCTGTTCGGGCTGGCCGAGCACATGGGCGATGTGTCGTTGTTTGCTGCGCCGACCATGGTCAAGCGCATGGTCGAGCAGGCGCGGCGCCAGGATTATCACGGCGCCGGCATCAAGACCATCGTCTACGGCGGCGGCCCCATGTACCTGGCCGACCTGCGCGAAGCAGTCGACACCTTCGGCCCGCGCCTGGTGCAGATCTACGGCCAGGGCGAGAGCCCGATGACCATCAGCGTCTTGCCACGCGCCTTGATCGCCGAGCGCCAGCGTCCCGACTGGGCCACCTTGGCCGCCTCGGTGGGCCACGCGCAAGCCTGTGTCGAGATCCGCATTCTTGATGCCGAGCACCAGCCACTGCCCACCGGCGAGCGCGGTGAAATCGCGGTGCGTGGCGCCACGGTGATGCAAGGCTATTGGCGCAACCCGCAGGCCACGCGCCAGACGCTGGTGGACGGCTGGCTGCTGACCGGCGACATCGGCTACCTCGACCCGGCCGGCTACCTGACCCTGACGGATCGCTCCAAGGACGTGATCATCAGTGGCGGCAGCAACGTGTACCCGCGTGAAGTCGAGGAAGTGCTGGCCCAGCATCCCGAGGTGTTCGAAGTGTGCGTGGTGGGCGAGCCGGACGCGCAATGGGGTGAGTCGGTGGTGGCCTTTGTCGTGACGCGCAGCGGCCAGCCGCTGGACGAAAGCGAGCTGACGGCCTGGTTCCTGGCGCGCATGGCCTCGTTCAAAAAGCCGAAAAAATATGTGTGGCGCAGCGATTTGCCGAAAAACAGCTACGGCAAGATTCTCAAGACCGACTTGCGGCATTGGCTGCAAACCGCGAGTATCGCCGCGCTTTAACATGGATCGATAATCAGACAAGGAGTCCCCACGATGGGCAATCCCGCACAAGACACCGTCCGCAAGCGCCGCCGTGCGTTTCTGGGCGCCACCTCCGGCCACTTGATCGAGTGGTACGACTACGGCGTGTATGGCTTTCTCGCGGTCTATATCGGCCAGGCGTTCTTCGTCTCCGATGACCCCACCACCAGCCTGTTGGCCAGCTTTGCCGCGTTTGCACTGAGCTTCTTTATCCGCCCTCTGGGTGGGCTGTTCTTTGGCCCGCTGGCGGACAAGATCGGCCGGCGCAAAACCCTGATCATGGCGCTGGTGATGATGACCGGCTCCACGGTGATGCTGGGCCTGTTGCCGACCTACGCCAGCCTGGGCATCGCCGCACCGATCCTGTTGATTCTGGTGCGCTGCGTACAGGGCTTCTCGGCGGGCGGCGAAATCGGCACCGTCACCAGCTTCATCTCTGAATACGCCGGGCCCGGTCGCCGCGGCTTCGCCACTTGCTGGCTGATGGTCACCGCCGTGCTTGGCCTGCTGCTCGGTGGCGCCGTGGCCAATGGCATGACCTGGGGGCTGGGCGCCGAGGTCATGCAGGAATGGGCCTGGCGCGTACCGTTCCTGATCGCCGCGCCCCTGGGCTTTATCTCCATGTACATCCGCCTCAAGCTCGAAGACAGCCCCGAGTTCCTGGCCCTGCAACGCGCCGGGCAAACGTCGCGGGCGCCGCTGCGCGAGGTCTGGCAGTGGAAGCGTGCGATTGCCCTAGTGTTCTTTATCATCACTTTGCACAGCTCGATTTTCTACCTGGTGCTGACCTTTGCCTCGACCTACATGGCCAAGATCCTCAAGTTCGACAGCGGCACCACCTTGCTGTACGTGTTCGTCGCCAGCTTCTCGGCGGCTTTCGTGATGCCATTTGGCGGGGCCTTTACCGATAAATACGGGCGCAAGCCGTTCCTGATGGTGATCGGCACCTTGGCGACCCTGGCGATGTTCTGGCTGTTCAAATCCGCCCCCACCGCCACCCCGGCGACCTTCTTCGCGCCGTTGATGGCGGTGGCGATTTTGTTCGGGCTGTACGCGTCGTCAACCTATGCGCTGATGAGTGAACTGCTGCCCACGCGCATTCGTTCCACCGGGATTGCGGTGGCCTATAACGTGCCGGTGGCGGTATTTGGCGGCAGCGCACCGTTGATTTCCACCTGGCTGATCAAGGTGACAGGCGACATTACCTCGCCGTGGTATTTCTACGTGGCGACCGGGGTGGTGTCGTTGCTGGCGTTGGTGGTGTTGCGCAAGGAGGATTTTGTCGCCAGCGGTCACTCCACGGCCGTGCCCGCCAGCGCTGCGCTGGCTTGAAGCACGAACACCCCGTAGGAGCGAGCTTGCCCGCGAAAAACTCATAGGCGCCGCGCTTATTCAGGCAGCACGCGTTATCGTTGACGCTTTTCGCGAGCAAGAACTATGCGTCCCCCTCGCTCCTACAGGTACAGAGAATTGCCATGCCGGCCACCCGCTTGACCCTGATCTGCCACGCCATCACGCCCCTGCAAAAGCAGGGGCGTTTCTCTGATGACGAGTCCGTCACGATGGACTGGCAGGGCGCGGCCTTGTCCCTGGCCGGGCGCTACAAACAACAGGCACGCCTGGTGTGCGGCCCTGAAGTGAGAGCCCGTCAAACCGCGGGCTTGTTCGGCAATAACGCCCAGGTCGAACCCGCCTTACGCGACCTGGATGTCGGCATATGGAAAGGCCAGGCTATCGGCCAGCTCGACAGCGAAACCTTGAACACCTGGGCCACCGACAGCACCAGCGCAGCCCACGGCGGCGAGTCGGTGGGTCAGTTGTGCATGCGGGTCGGCCAATGGCTTAAATCCCTCGAAACCCAACCCGGCCATGTCATCGCCGTGACCCACCCGTTCGTCATCCGCGCGGCGATGCTGTACGTCATGCAGTTGCCTGTCTTGATGTTCTACCGGATTGATGTTGAGCCATTATCGTCGGTGGAGTTGCGGTTCAATGGGTATTGGCGGTTGCGGTTAATGGCGTGAAGTACGCATGCCTTACCGCAGGGCACAGACATGTGGCAAAATGGCATCACTTGTTGGTGCCATTGTCTGGCCCACGACACACGACTTTTTGAATTGCCCTAATGATTGACGGGCTGCGTAAGGGATTCTATGCAGATGAACAAGTTGATTGCGGTCAAGACAGGTACGAATAAATTTGAATTCGAAAATCAAGAGAGCCTGAAATGGAATGGCTTTTTTGATGTGGACACGATTCGTTTGATTCTGGGTAATAACGGTTCTGGTAAAACTGCCTTGTTGTGTGACATGGCAGCGTATATTTCATCGCCTGTCTCTACCCCTCGAAGAGCCGTTTATGATGATCGCGAAACATCTTCGGAGAAACTGTCTGACGAAGAGCTTGAACGTATTGGTGTAATTTACTTCTCTCCCGTTCCCTACCGGCGCCGGCTACCTTTTCGTAACCGATTCGTCGATGCTTCTCCTCGGTTTGGAAAGGTAGAGAATTCTGCGCGAGCCGAGCAGTTCTACCAAGTGGCCAGCGATCTGGAATTGAACGCAAGTTTGAGGGCAGAAGTATGTTATGAATTTGAGCTGTTCAAGACCGTGTTGGCGCCTGCGCTTGTCGTCATGAGCAATCTTGCCGGGTTTCAAACGGCGCACAAGCCGGTGATTACATTTTTATCTGAATACGCGAAAATTCAAAAAAAGCGCCAGTTTGTAAGCTCGGATTACTATGAGAATGAACGTTTGAACATCCAGATTGAGCGTTTGCTTGATACCTGCGTGCTCAGGTTGGAGCGTTTTGCTCTATCGAAACTTCCCCGTGGTAAAAGCAATAAGTTAGTAATGCTCGCTGCCTTAACGTCGGTGGCAAAAAAAATCCCTGATCATGATCGTATTGGGCGATTTTTCTTTAATTTTTTTGAACTCGCCAGCGATGGACGTTACGACGAAGATAAGGAAGTGTTCGATTTGCTGATGATGACTTATCGTGCCACGCTCAATTTTATAAAGGTTGGGGCGAAGGATGATATCCGCAAACACCCCCGGTCCTATTCATTTGCTATAGGCTCGGCAGAGGAAATCAAGCAGATAAAAATGTCGACCGCTGCAGTCGAAGTGCGTTGGACAGATCAAAGCTCGGGTGTAAGGGCCCTGGTTGACCAGTTTTTTTTGCTCCGCCAAGGTTTTGTAACCATGGCGGGAAAGAAATTAAAGCACGTCATGGTGCTTATCGATGAGGGCGATGCCTATCTTCATCTTGAGTGGCAGCGCCGTTATATTTCCTTGCTGAATAAATTCCTGGCAGGGGTGAAAGCGGAGTTTGACATGAAGATTGTGCAGGTAGTGGTTGCCACGCACTCCCCTGTGATAACAGGTGATTTTCCAGCGTGCATGGTAACTAACCTGGATGACAGGGTCACACCTCAGAATACGTTTGCAGCTCCATTGGAAGACATTATCCTGAACTCTTTTGGGACTGCTGCCATTGGTGAGTTTGCGGCGGAAAAGATAAATGCACTCCATCAGCGTCTTGAACAGGGCATTTCTTCGGCCTTGGATAAATTATTGCTTGAGAGCATTGGCGATATTGGCATCAAGGAAGCGTTATATCGTGCTCCGGAGAGGCGATATTCATGATTGTTAACATCGCGCGGGTGTGGGAGGACATCGCAGTCAGGCACAAATTATTCATGCTATGGAAGCTGCAAGGACTGACTGATGCCTTAAAAGGATTCGTCGGGCCGGCCATGACTCAGCATCGTCTTGTCGAGTTCTTGGATAAACACAGGGAGGCCATATGTGGGTGTGACCCGTTGGCGCTGCCGGGTGTGATTGTTGCCTTTAGTCAGACTTTTGCCCGTGTTGTTGATATTGACTATTTGAATGGTTTTTTCAAAAAGTATCTGTGCTATAAGGAGTTTTCAGCTAAAGAGAGGGTGGTCCTGTTAAAAAGATGGGACGCCTATGCATTGTGTACATCCATCCGATCGAAAATTTGCCCTTATTGCCATATAACGCCCATTGACACTTATGTAAGTCCTGATGGGTTGAAAGCGTACAGGCCAAATATTGATCATTATTACCCGCAGGCCGAATTTCCTTTACTAGCGTTAACCATGGGGAATTTCATCCCCTGCTGCGAAAAGTGTAACGGGCCACAAATGAAAGGCACTACCCGGTTTGACTTGACACCTCATCTGCACCCCTTGGTGGATGCGGAGAATATATCTTTCAGGCTTGCATATAAGGGCGGGGGGCTAGACTTGAATAAATTGAGACTTCAGGCTGACAGTACGTCCTACGAAATTGAGGTGATGGCAACCAATGGCACATGCCTGAAAGTGGATAATTCAATTGCGACCTTTCGCTTAGTCCCTCGTTATCAAGTCTGTGTACCCGATGCGCTATTAGTGGCGAAACGCTCCAGACTGGGGGGCAGATATAGGATGTTGACCAAGATACTGACAAAGTTGAATTTCTCTGACAAACACCCCTTGGGCTTTGATGAAACGAACGACAGTTATAAAAATGTGATCGCAGGTAAGCTCAAACTTGACATCGCCCGGCAGTTCAAGGTGATTTGACCCAGCAGGGCAACCCAGTAACATGGCAACATTTCACGCCCTGTACTGAGAGCACCCCATGAAACGCATCCTGATCATCGGCATTGGCGCCGGCAACCCTGACTACATCACGATGCAGGCCGTGAAGGCGCTGAACCGTACCGACGTGTTCTTCCTGATGGACAAGGGCCAGAGCAAGGACAAGCTGATCGACCTGCGCCGGGAAATCTGCGACACCTACATCACCGAACCCGGCTACCGTTTTGTCGAGGCCGATTGCCCGGAGCGGGTGCGTGGTGAAATCGACTACACCACCGCCGTGCAAGACCTCAACCGCGATAAGCAGCAGACCTTCGAACGCATGATCAACGAAGAAATGGCCGACGGCGAAGTCGGGGCGTTTTTGGCCTGGGGCGACCCGGCGCTGTACGACAGCACCATTCGTATCTTGCAGGCGATTCTTGCCAGTGGCCGCTGTGTGTTCGAGTTTGAAGTGATCCCCGGTATCACCAGCGTGCAGGCCCTGGCGGCGCAGCATAAGGTGCCGCTCAACCGTATCGGCAAGTCCATCGAAATCACCACTGGGCGACGGCTGGCGGCGGGGCAGGCGAGTGATGCCGATACCCTGGTGGTGATGCTCGACGCCGAAGATTCCTACCGCAGCGTAGCGGATCAGGACCTGGATATTTACTGGGGCGCCTACCTGGGCACGCCGGACGAGATCCTGATCAGCGGTAAAGTGGCGCACGTGGCAGAAGAGATCGAACGGGTACGCAAGGCGGCACGCCTGGAAAACGGCTGGATCATGGACACCTATTTGCTGCGCAAACCCTGAGGTAAACCCGATGCTCAAACAGCTTGCCCTCGCCTTGGCCCTGGTGGCCGGCGCCGCTCATGCCGACACCGGCTTGCACACCGACTTGCCGTTGTCCTACCTGGAACAGACCCAGGGCGATGCGCGCAACCAGCCGCTGGTGATCTTCCTGCATGGGTTTGGCAGCAACGAGGAAGATTTATTTGGCATCAAGGACGCGTTACCGTCTACCTGGACCTACCTATCAGTGCGTGCGCCACTGCCGGTGGAGCCGCAGGGGTATCGTTGGTTTACCAAGACCGATGAGCCTGAGTACAACGGCGAGACCGATGAACTGTTCAGCAGCGCCCGGCTGATCAAGGACTTTGTGCTCAAGGCCACCGCCAAGTACCACACCCAAAGTGATCGGGTGTTCCTGGTGGGGTTCAGCCAGGGCGCGATCATGTCTTACGAGGTGGCCTTGCGTGAACCCGAGTGGGTGCGCGGTATCGCCGCACTCAGTGGCAGCGTGCTACCGGGGCTCAGGTCTGCGCTGAAACCGGATGCGTCCATGGGCAAGCTGGCGATCTTTATCGGCCATGGCACCTTGGACCAGGCGCTGCCCTTCAGCTCGGCCACGCAGGCGAACAAGGTGCTGACAGGGTTGGGGCTCAAGCCGGAGTTTCATGAGTACCCGGGGATGAATCACACCATCAGCGAAGCGGAAATCCAGGACTTAAAAGCCTGGCTTGAGAAAAGCCTGAAGTGAAATGCGCTTGAAAATGTGGGAGCTGGCTTGCCTGCGATAGCGGTGGCTCAGTAAAAGAATGAGTGACTGACACACCGCTATCGCGGGCAAGCCCGCTCCCACATGGGTTTTGTGTTGGCTGTAAAGAGGAGGGTCATTTGCCGCCTGTAATCTGCTTCACCAACTGTGCATGCCCCTTCACATCATCCGCCCGGGAAATCGCCTGGATCACCAGCAAATGGTTGCCCGAACCACCCAGGAATGTGGAGTTCAAGGTCTTGCCACCACCTTGGGTAGCGCTGCTGTCCACTTGGCGCAGGCCCAGGCCCTTGTAGGTGAGTTTCTTCTCGCCCAGTTTCTTGAAGTCAGGCAGGGCAGCGCTCTGGTCCTTGACGAAATCGGCCACGGCGCCGTCTAGGAACTGCGGGTCGTTATCCTGGATAGTTGCCCCATCGTTGCGCACGGTTTCGGCGACGATCACCACACTTTTCGTCGTCGAGTTGGCGTACAGGGTGCCTTGGGTGTCAGCGGTGCCGTCTTGCGCCGTGCCGGAGGGCAGGGTGTCGGCGCTGTAGGCCTTGGGCAGTTTGAAGGTGAACTTGCCACCCAAGGTGGAGATGGTCTGGGTGGTGGGCTTGGCAGCAGCGAATACGCTGCCGGCGGTGAGCGCGAGGGCCAGCAGCATTGCGGTCTTGGTGAAC
This sequence comes from Pseudomonas sp. CFSAN084952, assembly GCF_009648855.1. Lineage (NCBI taxonomy): Bacteria > Pseudomonadati > Pseudomonadota > Gammaproteobacteria > Pseudomonadales > Pseudomonadaceae > Pseudomonas > Pseudomonas sp. CFSAN084952. The sequence goes on from NZ_CP045767.1 coordinate 1,685,136, forward strand.
GTGGCCATGAAGCACTCCGGGGATGAACGAAATTGCGGCGTATTCTGTCAGAAAATTCGCAATCTCGTTCATCGGCCCCGTCACACTTTGTCGGAAGACTCTTCCTCAAGCCTGTCCATTTCAAACAGGCGCGCCAGTTCCGCACGGGCTTCCTGGGCGGTTTGCATGACCTTGGCCGCGTCGTCGTACACCGCGTGTTGGGCGGCAAGTACCTGCTGGTCGTGGGTCTTGAAGCGGTTGATGCGCGCATCGGCCTGGGCCTGGCTCAAACCGAGGCCGACCAGGGTACGGCGGCTCATTTCCAGGCTGGAGTAGAAGGTTTCGCGCACCGGTGAAGCGTCCAGGTCCACCAGGCGGTGTACGTGCTGGCGGTTACGCGCACGGGCGATGATCTTCATGTGCGGATAGAGGTTGCGCACCAACTCGGCGGTCTTGATGTTGATCTCTGGGTCGTCCATGGCGATCACGAAGAATTCCGCCTGATCGACTTTGGCCGCGTGGAGGATTTCCGGGCGCTGGGGGTCGCCGTAGAACACCGGCATACCGCCGAAACTGCGGGTCAGCTCGATGGTTTCCACCGAGGTGTCGAGGGCGATGAACGAGATGTTCTGCGCGCGCAGGATGCGCGCCACGATCTGGCCCATACGGCCCATGCCGGCGATGACCACGCGGGGCGCATCGCTTTCGATGGCGCGGTATTCCTCGGGTACTTCCACCGGCTTGACCTTGGGCTTGAACAGCTTCGGGCACACCAGCAACAGCAGCGGGGTCACGGCCATGGACAGCGTGATGGTGAGCACCAGCACGTCGTACAACTGCGGTTCGAACAGGCCCTGGTCGCGGCCGATCTTGAACACCACAAAGGCGAACTCACCCCCCGCCGCCAGCACCACGCCCAGGCGTAAAGCGCTTTCGCGGTTGAGGTCGCCCACCATCCGCCCGACGGCGTACAGCAGCGGCAGCTTCAAGCCGATCAGCAGCAGGGTCAGGCCGATCACCACCAGCGGTGTGCTGAGCAGCAGACTGAGGTTGGCGCCCATGCCCACGCTGATAAAAAATAGGCCCAGCAGCAGACCCTTGAACGGCTCGATCTGGGACTCCAGTTCGTGGCGGTATTCCGAATCCGCCAGCAGCAGGCCGGCGAGGAAGGCCCCCAAGGCCATGGACACGCCCACCAACTCCATCAGCCAGGCGGTGCCGATCACCACCAGCAACGCGGTGGCGGTGGACACTTCGCGCAGGCCGGTCTTGGCGACAATGCGAAACACCGGGCGCAACAGGTAGCGCCCGCCGATGATCACCACGGCGATGCTGCCCAGGATCTGCAGCACATGTTGCAGGCCTTGGGCCTCGGTGGTCGGATGATCGCTGCCGGCCAGCAACGGCACCATGGCGATCAGCGGGATGGCGGCGATGTCCTGGAACAACAGGATGGCAAAGGCCAGGCGCCCGTGGGGTTGGTTGAGTTCCTTGCGTTCGGCCAGGCTTTGCAGGCCAAACGCCGTAGACGACAGCGCCAGGCCCAGGCCCAGCACGATGGCGCTGTTCCACGACTGGCCAAACAGCCATAGCGCGACCGCGCCCATCACCACGCCGGTGAGCAGGACCTGGGCCAGGCCGACGCCGAACACCGCCTTGCGCATCACCCACAAACGTTTGGGCGACAGCTCCAGGCCGATGATGAACAGCAACAGCACCACGCCCAGTTCAGAGAACTGCGCCACGCTTTGCGGGTTGCCGATCAGGCCGAGTACTGACGGGCCGATGATCACACCGGCGAACAGATAGCCAAGCACCGCGCCCAATTGCAGGCGCTTGGCCAGGGGCACGGTCAGCACGGCGGCGAACAGGAACACCACGGCTGCTTGTAACAGATTGCCTTCATGGGGCATTACGAACTCCAGCATTTGCATCGATCAACGGTAGGAGCGAGCTTGCTTGCGAAGAACGCAAGGGCACCGCGTTGTGTCTGGTTTGTCGCGTCATCGTTGAGGATTTTCGCGAGCAGGCTCGCTCCTACGGTGGGGAGGATAGGGCGCTATTAGAGCGCTTTTTCACATTTGGAAACTTGTATTTTTGACGCGACAGTCAATGGATGTTGGCGCTCATCCCATTCTTACACCGGTTTTACGAAAGTATTAATACCATTTAATTCAATGGCTTTCGCGCAGGTCTACTAACGTTTCGAAAAACTGAACCAGTAGTCACCACGGTCAGGTGTTTCGAATTCGATGCGTGTGGATCGTTGAAACAAGGCGTGCACGCAGTCACGGATGAAAGGCTTGGACCACAAGGAGTAGAACGTGGATAGAAGACTTGCGACTGCCGCTTTACCTCGTATTTCTGCGCTTTCTCTTGCGATCCGCCTGGGCGTGGCCGGGCTGGTGATGGGGCTGGCGAGCCCGGATGTGTTCGCCGCCTGTAGCCCGGCGAGTCCCACCGCTGGAGCGACGGTGACCTGTACGGGTGTGCCGACATTGCTGCTGATTCCCAACACCTTCAACAGCGCTGTCAACACCCTCACGGTCAACGTCACCGCCGGGACGAAGCTCAATACATTGGTGGGTGGTGTCGCGCTGAGCCTGACGGGCAACAACACGACATTGAACAACGCCGGCACCATTGACCCGGCAGTACTTGGGTTGGTTTCAGCCCTGAGCGGTGGTGTGGTGATCGGCAACTCGACAGCCAATGCGCTGAACATCACCAACGCGGCCACCGGCGTTATTAACGGTACCGGCGCGCTGCTTGGGTTGAACCTGGCCTCGCTGGGCGGCATGGCACTCAATGCCACCAACGGCGTAGGCGGCACCACCACGATTGTCAACGACGGCACCATTGGTTCGTCTTTCTTGCTCGGCCTTTCGCTGCTTTCCTCCGACACCCCGGTGGTGGCGGTACAGGGTGGCGGGCAGGTCAATATGACGAATAACGGCACCCTGACCGGGCGCGTGGCGTTCGAGAGCTCCACTACAGGGAACACGTTCCGCAACACCGGCACTATCTCTGGCGGTGTGTCGATGGGGGCCGCCAGTACCAACACCTTTACGGCAGTCACGGGCTCGCATGTGACCAACGGCGGCGGCCTCGGCTTAAGCCTTGGCGGACTGATCGGCGTGAACCTGACGTTCGCCCCCACCGGCCAGGTGGACGGCGGCGCAGGCGGCAGCAACTCGCTGATCCTTGAAAACACGACGGGCGTCGGTGGTGGCAGTACAGGCACCGGCACGGCTTCAAGCGCCAACTATGTCAACTTCAACAACCTGGCCATCAATAGTGGCACCTGGACGTTGCAGGGGCCGTTGGTCAGCGGCAGCACTACGCTCAATGGCGGTGTGGCGCAATTCAATAACAACGCGACATTTGGCAGCGGTGTGCTCACGTCCAACGGCGGCGCTATCGAGGCCACCGGCAACGGCCTGACACTGGCCAACCTGATGACCCTGGGTACCGGTGGTTTAACGGTACAGGGCGCCTCGACCGGGCTGAACCTGAGTGGTGTGATCTCGGGCGCCGCGGGTGTGAGCAAAGCGGGTACCGGCGAATTGATCCTCAGTGGCACCAACACCTTCCAGGGTGGTACCACCTTGAACGCCGGCACGCTTACATTGGGAAATGCCGCGGCGCTAGGTTCCGGTGCCTTGACCGTGGCGGGTGCAGGTACTTTGCAGAGCAATGCTGCGCTGACAACCAGCAATGCGATTACCTTGAACGCCAATCTGACCGTAGACGGCGTGAACCCGCTGACCCTTGGCGGGGTTGTCAGCGGTGGTTCCGGGTTGATCAAGGAGGGCGTATCGAGCCTGGCGCTTACGGGCAACAATACTTACACCGGCGCCACGGCCCTCAACGCCGGTTCGCTGGTGGTGGGCTCCAATACTGCGCTCGGCGCCAGTGTGTTGAACGCCTCGGCGGGTACCACGTTGGATGCCAGTGCAGCAGTGAGCCTGGGCAATAACCTCAACCTGGGCGGTAACCTGACCCTTGGCGGCAGCAACGCGCTGACCCTTGGCGGTGTGGTGGCGGGCCTTGGTGGGTTGATCAAGAACGGCCCGGCGGATCTGCTCCTCAATCAAGCGAACACTTACCTGGGCAACACGGCACTCAACAGCGGCAAGCTGGTGATTGGCGCTACCGGTGCCTTGGGTGCGGGTACGTTGAATGCAGCTGCAGGCACGACCCTGGACGCCAGCACCAGTGCCACGCTGACTAACGCGATCAACCTGGCCGGTAACCTTGGAATCGGTGGCAGCGCCAACCTGACCCTGGGCGGCACAGTCAACGGTGCAGGCAGCCTGACCAAGAACGGCACAGCCGGCCTGACACTGAGCGGCAGCAATAACTTCCTGGGTGGCACCACGCTGAATGCCGGCACGCTGACCGTCGGCAGCAACACGGCGCTTGGCCTGGGCAACTTGACCGTCGGCGGCGCCGCAACCCTGGACAGCACCTCGGCGGTGGCGTTGGGCAATGGTATTGCCCTCAACGCCGGGCTGACCGTCGGCGGCACCAATGGGCTGACCCTGGGCGGTGTGGTCAGCGGCGCGGGTGCGCTGATCAAGGATGGCCTGGCCAACCTGACCCTTAACGGCATCAACACGTTCACCGGTGGCACCAGCCTCAACGCCGGTACGTTGACCTTGGGCACGGCAGGCGCATTGGGCGCAGGCCCCTTGACGGTCGGTGGTGCGGCAACTCTGGATACCAGCGCGACCTTCACCCTGGGCAACGGGATTGCCTTGAATGGCGACCTGACGCTCGCGGGCAACAATGACCTGAACCTCAGCGGCGTGCTCAGCGGCGCCAGTGCGCTGATCAAAAATGGCTTGGCTGACCTGACCTTGAGCGGCAACAACACTTTCACCGGGCCATTGAATATTGTCTCCGGCAGCGTCACCACCGGCAGCACCGGTACATTGGGCAACACCTCTGGCGTCAATGTCAGCACCGGCGCCGCACTGAACCTGGGCGTCGATTCCAGCCTGGCCGGCCTCAGCGGTGCGGGTGGCGTGGCAGTCGGCGGCGGTTTGAATCTCACCGTGGGAGGGGTGAACACCAGCAGTACTTTTGACGGTGACCTCAGCGGCGCGGGCAGCTTGATTAAAGTGGGTACCGGCACGCTCACGCTCAACGGAATCAATGGCATCACCGGTAACACGGCGATCAACGCGGGCACTCTGGATGTCGATGGTTCTCTGGGCAGCGCGTTGGTCAACGTGAACAGCGGCGGCACCCTCACCGGCAGTGGCTCGCTCTTGGGTACGGCGAATATCAATAGCGGCGGGCACCTGGCGCTGGGCAGTGGCACGACCTTGTCGGCCGCTGGCCTGAACATGAGTGCCGGGGCCAGTCTGGATGTGGCGCTTGGCGCACCGTCGCTGACCTCGCTGATGAATGTCGGCGGCAACGTGAATCTGGCCGGCGACCTTAATGTGAGCGATGCCGGTGGCTTTGGCGCTGGTGTGTATCGCTTGATCAACTACACCGGCGGCTTGACCGGCGCATTGAACGTCAACACGGTGCCGCTGGGTTATGGCCTGGGTGATCTGCTGGTACAGACCTCAGTGGGCAGCCAGGTCAACCTGGTGGTAGCGGCGCCGAATATTCGTTTCTGGGACGGCAGCAACACCCTTGCCAACGGCACTGTTGACGGTGGCAACGGCACCTGGACAGCGGGGGGCACCAACTGGACGTCGGCCGACGGCCTTTCCAACCAGACCTGGGGCGGTGGCTTTGCGGTGTTCCAAGGTGCTGCGGGCACTGTCAGCGTGGATGGCGTACAAACCATCACCGGTCTGCAATTCGTCACCGATGGCTACAGCCTGGTCAATGGCACCGGTGGGCAGTTGAGCACCGGCAGCGGCAACTTCGCCGTGCGCGTCGACCCACTGGCGACTGCCACCCTCGGCGTCGATATCACCGGCGCGGGCGTGCTGAACAAACTCGATACCGGCACGCTGGTGCTCAATGGCGCCAACAGCTACACCGGCGGCACCTTGCTCAATGGCGGTACGGTGGTGGTCGGCAGCAACACCGCGCTGGGCACTGGCACGCTGACCGCTGCGGCGGGCACCACCCTGGACAGCAACGCCTCCGTAACCCTGGGCAATGATGCGGTACTCAACGGCGGCCTGACGGTCGGCGGCAGCAACGCATTGGCGCTCAATGGCGCCATCAGCGGCACCGGTGGCCTGGTCAAGAATGGCACGGCAGGCCTGACACTCGGCGGCACCAATACCTTCCTGGGTCCCGTGGCCTTGAACGCAGGCGGGCTGATCCTGGCCAGCAATACGGCGCTGGGCGCGGGCGTGTTGAATGCCGCAGGCGGTACCACCTTGGACGCGAGCACGGCGGTCACCACTACCAACGCGATCAATCTGGCGGGCAACCTGGGCATCGGCGGCACCGCTGACCTGACCCTCGGCGGCGCAATCAACGGTGCAGGCAGCCTGACCAAGGAGGGCACGGCCAATCTGATCCTCAGCGGCGCCAACGCCTACCTGGGTGGCACCACCCTGAACGCCGGTACGCTGACCTTGGGCAGCGCCACCGCCCTTGGCCTGGGCAACCTCACCGTTGGCGGCGCGGCGACCCTCGATAACACGGCAGCGCTGAGTGTGGGCAATGGCGTCGTGCTTGACGCCAACCTCGCCGTCACCGGCAGCAACGACCTGACCCTGGGTGGCCTGGTCACCGGCACGGCTGGCCTGAGCAAAGACGGCGCGGCCAACCTGACCCTCAATGGCGTCAACACCTTCCAAGGCGGCACCAGCCTCAACGCCGGCACGCTGACCCTGGGCACGGCAGCAGCCCTGGGTACCGGCGCCTTGAACGTAAACGGTGCAGCTACTCTGGCCAACAGCACACCGCTGGTATTGGCCAATGCGGTCAACCTCAACGCTGGGCTGACCGTGGGCGGTCTCAACAACAACCTGACCCTGGCCGGCGTGCTGGCCGGCAGCGGCAGCCTGGTCAAAACCGGCACGGCGGATGTGAGCCTGACCGGCACTAACACCTTCAACGGCCTGTTCGATGTGCAATCAGGCAGCCTCACCACGCTGGGCAACGGAGCACTGGGTGTCGGCGCCGGGGTCAACCTGGCGAGCGGTACTGCCCTGAACCTGGGCGGCAGCGCCAGCCTGGGCGCCCTCACGGGTACCGGGCTTGCAACCGTAGGGGCCGGCAGCACCTTGAGCGTCGGCAACAATAATCTGGACAGCACCTTCAACGGCGTCGTGGCAGGCCTCGGCAACCTGGCCAAAGACGGCACAGGCGCCTTGACCCTCGGCGGCCTCAGCGTGGTGACCGGGGACGCCCAGGTCAACGCCGGCAGCTTGCTCGTCAATGGTTCCCTGGCCAGCGCCAACGTGGCGGTGGGCAGTGGTGCCACCCTCGGTGGTACCGGTACTTTGTTGGGCAACGTGAGCATCGCCGATGGCGGCCACCTGGCCGTCAATTCCGGCGCGACCCTTAGCACCGGTTCGCTGCTGCTCAATGCCAACGCCAACCTGGATGCGGGCCTCGGCGCGCCCGCGACGGGCGGTACGGCGCTGGTGCAGGTCAACGGCAACCTGACTCTGGACGGCACCCTTAACGTCACGGATATCGGCGGCTTCGGTGCGGGTATCTACCGCCTGATCGACTACACCGGCGGCCTGACCAACAACGGCCTGCTGCTGGGCAGCCTGCCGGTGAACATCCCGGCCAGCGACCTGGACCTGCAAACCGCGATCGGCAACCAGATCAACCTGCTGGTCAACGGCAGCACCAACGTGCAGTTCTGGGACGGCAGCCAAACCACGGGCAATGGCACCATCGAAGGCGGCAGCGGCACCTGGAGTGCAGGCGGCAGCCAATGGACCGGCGTCAATGGTGCATTCAATACAGCCTGGACGCCCAACAGCTTTGCCGTGTTCCAAGGCACGGCGGGCACCGTCACGGTTGACGGCGCGCAAGCCATCACTGGTTTGCAGTTCGTCACCGATGGCTACAACCTGGCCGGCGGGGCAGCGGGCGCCCTGACCCTGTTCAATGGCGTGGGCGGCAACACCGCCGTACGTGTCGATCCTGGCGTCACTGCCACCTTGGGCGTGGCGCTTAACGGCGGCGGCACCCTGGCCAAGCTCGACACCGGCACCCTGGTGCTCAACGGCGCCAACAGCTACACCGGCGGCACTGCCCTGGATGGCGGCACCCTGGTGGTCGGCAATAACAGTGCCCTGGGCAGCGGCCTCTTGACCACCGCCAACGGCACCACCCTGGACAGCAACATCGCGGTCAGCCTGGCCAATGCACTCAACGTCAACGGCAGCCTCACCCTCGGCGGCAGCAATGCCCTGACCCTGGCCGGCACGGTGGCGGGCACGGGCAGCCTGATCAAGAATGGCATCGCCAACCTGACCCTCAGTGGCAACAACACCTATGCTGGCCCAACCGCACTCAACGCAGGCGGCCTGATCCTGGCCTCCAATTCGGCCCTGGGCAGTGGTGCCCTGAACGCGGCCGCCGGCACCACCCTCGACAGCAGCACGGCGGTCGCCCTGGCCAACACGGTGAATCTGGCCGGCAACCTGGGCATTCTGGGCACCGCCGACCTGAGCCTGAACGGCTTGGTCAGCGGTAGCGGTGGGCTGACCAAAACCGGTGCGGGCAACCTGACGCTCAACGGTGCCAATGCCTACCTGGGTGGCACGCAATTGAATGCCGGTTCCTTGACCCTAGGCAATGCGTCAGCCCTGGGCAGCGGTGCCTTGGCGGTCAATGGGGCAACCACCCTGGACACCAACACGGCGTTGGCCCTGGCCAATAACACCAGCCTGAACGCCGCGCTCACCGTCGGCGGCAGCAACGATCTGAGCCTCAACGGTGTAGTGGACGGCAGTGGTTCGTTGACCAATGCCGGTGGCGCCAACCTGACCCTCAACGGCACCAATACCTACAGCGGCGGCACGGCCCTCAATGCCGGCACGCTGACCGTCGGCAGCACCACGGCCCTGGGCTCGGGCGCATTGACCGTCGGCGGTACGGCGACCCTGGCCAACAGCACGCCGTTGGTGTTGGCCAATGCGGTCAACCTCAATGGCGACCTCACTGTCGCAGGCAGCAACAACCTGACCCTGGCCGGTGTACTCGCTGGCAATGCAGCGCTGATCAAGAATGGCGCGGCGGACCTGCTGCTGACCGGCAACAACAGCTTCAGCGGCCCACTGACCGTGGCGGCGGGCAGCGTGACCACGACGGGTAATGGTGCGCTGGGCACCACCTCCGGCGTCACTGTCGGCAGCGGCGCCAACCTCAACCTGGGTGGCAACGCCAACCTCAACAGCCTGGCCGGCAACGGCGTGGTACAGGTGGCTGGCGGCAACACGCTGGCGGTGGGTGGCAGCAACCTGGATAACAGCTTTGGCGGTGCGCTCAACGGTGCCGGCAACCTGGATAAAAACGGCAGCGGGGTGCTCAACCTGAGCGGCACCAATGCCATCAGCGGCGCGGCCAACGTCAACGGCGGCACCTTGAATGTCACCGGTTCACTGGCCAGCGGCACAGTGGCGGTGAACAGCGGCGCAACCCTGGCCGGCAGCGGCTCATTGGCCGGCGCGGTGACCGTGGCCGACGGTGGGCACATCGGCTTGGCCTCCGGCAGCACGCTGTCGGTGGGCTCGTTGGTGCTGGGTGGCAACTCGAACCTGGATGTCGGTCTCGGCACTCCGGTGCTGGGTGGCGGCACAGGCCTGCTGAATGTCGGCGGCAATCTGACCCTGGACGGCAACCTCAATGTCACCGATATCGGCGGCTTTGGCAGCGGCGTCTACAACCTTATCAACTACACCGGGGCCTTGACCGATAACGGCCTGGCTCTTGGCACACTGCCAGGCAGCGTGGTGCCGGGCGACCTGCAAGTGCAGACCGCGATCACCAACAAGGTCAACCTGCTGGTGACTGCGCCCAACACCACCGTGCAGTTCTGGGATGGCAACAGCCTGATCGGCAACGGTGCGATTGACGGCGGCAACGGCACCTGGAACGCCGGCCATACCAACTGGACCAATGTCGACGGCACCCTCAACCAAGGCTGGGCCAACAGCTTCGCGGTGTTCCAAGGCGCGGCGGGCAACGTGACGGTGGACGGTACGCAAAACATCACCGGCATGCAGTTCGTCACTGATGGCTACACCCTGGGCTCCGGCACGGCGGGCGTGCTCAACCTGGTCAATGGCGGCACCGGCAACACCGCGGTACGCGTCGACCCCAACGCCACCGCGACCCTGGGCGTGACCCTCAACGGCGCTGGCACCCTGGCCAAGCTCGACAGCGGCACCCTGGTACTCAACGGCAATAATGGCTACACCGGCGGTACCGCGCTCAATGGCGGCACCCTGGTGGTGGGTAATAACAGTGCCCTGGGCACAGGCGCTCTGACGGCGGCCGGTGGTACTACCCTGGACAGCAACGCGGCGGTCAGCCTGGCCAATGCGGCCGTGCTCAACGGTGCCTTGGCGGTGGCAGGCAGCAACGCGCTGACCCTTGATGGGGTTGTCAGCGGCAGCGGCAGCCTGGTGAAAAACGGTGCGGCAGCGCTGACGCTCAATGGCGTCAACAGCTACAGCGGCGGCACTGGCCTGAACGCCGGTCAATTGATCCTTGGCAATAATGCTGCCCTGGGCAGTGGTGCCTTGACGGTCGGCGGCGCGGCGCAACTGGATGGCAGCACCGACCTGCAACTGGCCAATACCCTCAACCTGGGTGGCGCGCTGACCCTGGCCGGCAGCCACGACCTAGCCCTCAACGGCGTGGTCAGCGGCAGCGGCGGCCTGGTGAAAAATGGCAACGGCGACTTGTTGCTGACCGCGGCCAACACCTACAGCGGCGGTACCACGCTCAACGGCGGCAGCACCACGGGCAACACCACCAGCCTGCAAGGCGCTATCGCCAACAACGCGGCGTTGACCTTTGAGCAAGCCATCGACGGCACCTACACCGGCAACCTCACCGGTACCGGTGTGTTGAACAAAACCGGCACCGGCGCGTTGTTGCTCAGCGGCAACAACACCTTTACCGGCAACACCAACGTCAACACCGGCAGCCTGCTGGTCAACGGCACCTTGAACAGCGCCGCAGTGCAAGTCGCCAGCGGCGCGACCCTCGGCGGCAGCGGTACCCTGGGCGGTGCGGTGAACATGGCTGACGGCTCGGTGCTCCAGGCCGGTGCCGCGACGCCGCTGTCGGTGGGTTCGCTGGCCTTGTCATCGGGCACCACCCTGGACTTCGCCCTCGGTGCGCCGGGTGCCTCCAGTACAGCGGTGAACGTGGCGGGCAACCTGACCCTGGACGGCACCCTCAACGTCAGCGATACCGGCGGCTTCGGTGTCGGCGTGTACCAGCTGTTCCGCTACGGCGGCAGCTTGACCGATAACGGCCTCACCTTTGGCACCTTGCCGGTGGCACTGGGCAACCTGAGCCTGCAAACGGCGCTGGCCAACCAGCTCAACCTGGTGGTGCAAACCACCCCAGGGCAGATCCAGTTCTGGAACGGCGGCACCACCAACCCCGATGGCAGCATCACCGGCGGCAGTGGTACCTGGGGCCCAGGCACCAACTGGACCGACCCCACCGGCACTCAAGGGCAGGCGTCCACCAATCAGTTCGCGGTATTTGGCGGGCAGGGCGGCACCGTGACCGTAGTTGGCAACCAAGGCTTCACTGGACTGCAAGTGCTGGACGCCGGCTACACGCTGGTCGCCGGCGCAGGCGGTAGCTTGAGCCCGACCAATGCGGCCGATGGCAGCCTGGCGCCAGTGCGCGTCAATTCCGGCGTGACCGCTCAGATTGATGCACCGCTGGTGGGAACCGGCGGCATCAACAAGCTGGATGCGGGCACCTTGCTGCTGACTGGCGCCAATACCTACACCGGCGGCACCACCGTCAGTGGCGGTACGCTGGCGGGCACCACCACCAGCCTGCGTGGCAGGATCCTCAACAACGCGCGGTTGTTGTTTACCCAGCGCACCAATGGCCAGTTCAGCGGCACCTTGAGCGGCACCGGTGCGCTGATCAAGCAAGGCGCAGGCGCGCTGTTGCTGACCGGCAACCAGCCGTTCAGTGGCACCGTGGCGGTGGAAGAGGGCGTGCTGCAAGTGGGTAACGCGGCCAACCCAGGCGCGGTGCTTGGCGGCCAAGTCACTGTGGCCAACGGTGCGGGGCTGACCGGTAACGGCAGTGTCGGTTCGCTGGTCAACAACGGCTCGGTGACGCCCGACGGTGGCAAGCTGACCGTGGCCGGCAACTTCACCAACGCCAGCACCGGTGCGCTGAACCTGGTGATCACCCCATCCACCACCGGCTCCCTGGCCGTGGGCGGCACCGCCAACCTGGGCGGCACCTTGAATGTGGTCAACCTGGCACCCTATGCCGGCGCCACCACCTACACCCTGCTGACGGCGGGCGCGGTCAACGGCACCTTTGCCACCACCAACCTGGAGAACCTGGCATTCCTCACTACCGCGTTGAACTACAGCCCAACCCAAGTGGCCCTGGCGGTCAGCCGCAACGACGTCAGCTACGCCAGCGTGGCGGCCACCGGTAACCAGCGCGGCGTAGCGGCGGCGTTGGGCACAGGCACCGCAGTCGGTGGCGCAGCGGTGCAAAATGCACTGCTTAACGGTGATGCAGCGGCGGCACGTGCGGCCTTCGACAGCTTGTCCGGCGAAATCCACGCCAGCACCGCCAGCGCCATGCTTGAAGACTCGCGTTACGTGCGTGATGCGGTCAACGAGCGCCTGCGCCAACCCGGTTGCTACCGCGAGGACGACCCGCGCAATGCCCTGGCACCCAGCGAAAACCACCTGAGCAGCGCCGGTTGCCACGGCGAGATGGTCGGTTGGATGCGCGTGCTCGGCACCTGGGGCCACATGGGCGGTGACAGCAACAGCGCCAAGCTGGACCGCAACCTCAGCGGCTTCCTGCTCGGTACCGACAAGCAAGTGGACGACGCCTGGCGCGTGGGCGTGGCCGCCGGCTATACCCGCAGCGACCTGGACGCCAAGCGCCGCAACTCGAGCGCCGATGTGGACAGCTACCACCTGATGGCCTACACCGCCTACCAGCAAGAAGCCTTCGCCGCACGCATGGGCGTGGCGTACAGCTGGCATGACGTTGAAAGCAAACGCAACGTGGCCGTCGGTGGCGAAGGCCAACGCCTCAAAGCCGATTACAAGGCACGCAGTGCGCAGGTGTTCGGTGAAGTCGGCTACACCATTCAAACCCCTACCGTGGCCCTGGAACCGTTCGCCGGCCTGGCCTACGTCAACTATGACAGCGACACCATCAAGGAAAAAGGCGGCTCGGCAGCCCTGCGTGGCGATGCCGACCAGGACATCACCTACTCGACCTTGGGCGTGCGCATTGGCCAGACCATCACCCTGGGCAACGGCTCGAAAATCACCCCACGGGGCAGCATCGGCTGGCGCCATGCCTTCGGTGACACCAAGCCCGACGCCGACCTGAGCTTTATCAATGGCGGTGGCTCGTTCAGCACCCAGGGCGTGCCGATTGCCAAGGACAGCGCGGTGGTGGAAGCGGGCCTGGATTACCAGATCAGCCAGAACGGCAGACTGGGCCTGGGCTATTCCGGCCAACTCTCGCGCAACGACAAGGACCACGCCGTGACGGTGAGTTTCTCCCTCGGTTTCTGATCAAGGCCGAGTTTTTTTGAACCGCCCGCAAGGGCGGTTTTTTTTGCTGAAAGCTGGGCTTGCTCGAATACCCCGTGTAGAAGCGAGCGTGCTCCCACAGTTTGATTGGCGTCAGCTCAGAAACGGGTGCCGTCTTCGGTCGAGTACATCCACCGCAACAACGAATGCCGCCCGCTGATCCCCAACTTGATCGCCGCACGCTTGAGGTAGCTCTCGATGGTGTTGACCTTCAACGCCAGTTGTTCGGCCAACTCCGGCGCGGTGCGCCCGGCCAGCAGGCCTACGCACACTTGCAGTTCACGGTTGGACAGGGTCAGCCCCGATTGCACCAGGCGCTCCTGAATGCGTCGGTGCAAGGTGTCGATGCCCTGATGTTGGGGCACTGCGCACGGGCTGTCTGGGAGCGATGGCTGCAGCGCGGTGATGTGTTTTTCCACCATGGGCAGCAACAGCGCGGAGAAGTCTTGGAGCATGCTGCGTTCTTGCGCGGAAAAGCTGTCGGACGGGTGCGAGCGATACACCGACAGTACATAGCGCACATCGTCCTTGCGGCCCGTGAGGTGCAGTTGTGCGGCGAGTTGCTCGCTGCCCAGGGCCGCCACCGAATCGGTGTACACCGGGCTGATCTTGCGGCGGCCAAGGCCTTCGCGGCTGACGTGCAATTGGGTGATATGGGTGGCGTCCACTGCCAGTTGGGTGAGGATCAGGTCATGCAGCATGCGTGGAAAATGGCGGCTGCCGGTGCTGGCGATGACCTTGCCTATCTGTGGGAACAGGTGTGAGTTCATCAATTCGTCCATGAGTTTCGTGCAGGTGTTCGGTTTTATAGCGACGGGGGTTAAGAAGGTAACGAATGTGAATAACCTGCAGTGATAGTGCGTCCCGCTGCGGACATGCTAGTACAGGCTGGCTAAAGGAGGGGGATCCAATCTGCGAAAAAAAGCATTAAACATGTAGAACGGCAGTCGGATCCTTCCGACCGCCGCCCAGGCACCGCAAAACGCACGGCTTGAGGCGCTATTTCATGGCATAAACCGCTGTGGGGGCTGGCCGCAGGTTGGCACCGCTGCACTTGGCCAGGGCCTGTTGGATATCCGTCAGCAGGTCGGCAACGTCTTCAAGCCCCACCGACAAACGCACCAGGCCCTCGCTGATACCGTGCTGCGCAAGTTGCTCGGGGGTGTAGGTGGAGTGGGTCATGCTCGCCGGGTGTTGGGCCAGTGATTCGGCATCTCCCAGGCTGACCGCACGGGTGAACAGTTGCAGTGCGTTCATAAAGCGCCGGCCCGTCTCGATCCCACCCTTGAGTTCAAAGGCAATCATGCCGCCGGGCAGTTTCATTTGCCGGGTCGCCAGTTCGTACTGGGGGAAGGAACGCAGCCCGGGGTAGATCACACTCTCCACGGCCGGGTGCGCCTGCAAGGCTTCGGCCAGCGCCTGGGCATTGCTGCAATGACGGTCCATGCGCAGGGCCAGGGTCTTGAGGCCGCGCATCAGCAACGACGCGTCCTGGGGTGACATCACTGCGCCGGTCAGGTCCTTGAGCCCTTGCAGGCGGATGCGCTGTGCCAGCGCCTGGTGGCTCACCGCAACACCTGCGGTGATGTCGCCGTGGCCGCTGAGGTATTTGGTGGCCGAGTGCACCACCACATCGGCACCCAGTTCCAGGGGGCGTTGCAGATAGGGCGTGCAATAAGTGTTATCGACCACCACGGTGACATTCGGCTGTTGATGGGCCAACTCGGCCACGGCGGCGATGTCGATCAGGCGCAGGTTGGGGTTGGCCGGCGTCTCGCAGTAGAGCATGCGCGTGGCCGGGGAGAATGCTGCTTGCAGGGCGGCCAGGTCGGTCAGGTCCACATGCCGCACCTTGATACCGAATTCGCCCAGGCCATGGTGCAACAGGGCGAAGGTACAGCCATAGAGGGTCTGGCTGACGATGATCTCGTCGCCCGGGCGCAACAGGGTCCAGAACGTTGCGGCAATCGCGCCCATGCCGGAGCTGAATGCTACGGCGGCCTCGCCGTTTTCCAGGCTGGCCATGCGTGACTCCAGCAGGGCCAGGGTGGGGTTGGAAATGCGCGTATAGAAGTGGCCGCTGGCTTCGCCGGCAAAGCAGGCGGCGCCGTATTCGACGGTGGGGAAGGCGAAGGTGGCAGACAAGTAGATGGGCGGAACGAGGGCGCCGTGATGGTCAACAGGGTCATAGCCATGGTGAATGGCACGGGTGCAAAAGCCGAAGCTGGTGTGTTGAGTGTGCATGTCGGGCGCTCCTTATTTCCTACAATGCTATGCTCATAACCACAGATGAACTTTGCGAAAAAGCCTGCAAAAACCCGCGTTTGTGGATCAAACATCGATAAAAATAATGATTAGAGGCACGTTATGCCCATCAAGCTGGACCGTACGGACAAAGCCCTTTTAAACGCGTTGCAAGGCAACGCCCGCCTGACCGTGGCCGAGTTGGCAGAGCGGGTGGCCCTCACCACCTCACCGTGCTGGCGCCGGGTGCGCACCCTGGAGGAGAGCGGGGTGATCAGTGGCTACCAGGCGATCCTTTCTCCCAAGGCGCTGGGTTATGGGGTGACCGCGTTTGTCAGCATCATGATGGAAAGCCACACCCAGGAAATCGCCCGCGCGTTCGAGCAGCGCCTGTTGGCGATTCCGGAGATTGTGGCGTGCCATAACGTCTCGGGGCGCTATGACTTTTTGCTGGAAGTGGTGGCCAAAGACCTGGAATCGTTTGGCGAGTTTGCCCGCGAGGTTTTGCAGACGTTGCCCTGCGTCAAGGAGATCTATTCGAGCTTTTCCTACAAGTCGGTGCGGCCGTTGCGGGTGATTCCGTTGCCGGGTTGACGGGAGGCTTACGGCGCGAGCCGATGCGTATCCACCCGACGCCCCGCGATCCAACTGTGGGAGCTGGCTTGCCTGCGAAGGCGGCCTGCCAGCCGACACCTATCTACCTGACGCCCCGCGATCAATTTGTGGGAGCTGGCTTGCCTGCGAAGGCGGCCTGACAGCCGACGCAGTTATACCGAGTACATATCCATTCCTGCGGTAACGGCCACCTAGGGGTCCGCCCTTACGGCGGGTCACTTTGGAAAAGCCCCAAAGTAACCAAAGGGCTCTTGCCCCACCACTCGGCACCTCGCTTAGGCTCGGTGTGCCCGTAATCCGCCAGTGATTTGGGGGGCCGCCGCCACGCGCCATCCATGGCGCGGGGCGGCTAAACCGGCATCCCTGCCGGTTTACCCCCCAAATCCCTGTCGAATTCCGGCCAGCGTGGTTTAACGGGGCGCCTGAGATCAAAATCAGAGCAAGAGCAAGAGCTACTCGCTTCGCATCGTGGTTACGTTGGGCCGCTTTTGCTTTTGTGTGCCACCCCATGCAACAACAGCGCCTCAAATACCCGCTGCACCCGTGGCTCATCACTGTGGGCCACATTGAAGCGCATCGAGTCGCGATGGGCCGGGTCATAGCCAAACAGCGCACCGGGCGCCAGCACCATGCTGCGTTTCAGGGCTTGCTGAGCCAGGAGTTCGCCGTTCACGCCAGGCGGCAGGCGTGCCCAGATGAACATCCCGCCTTCATACGCCATCGGCAGTTCGCACCCGCAGCGCTTGAGCCATTGTTCGACGCGCCCTCCGGCCTCCATCAGGCGTTGCACCATGCGCTTGCGATGCTTGGCATAGCTGCCTTCGCTGAGCATACGGTAGACGATTTGTTCGAACAGTTCGGAGGTGACGCCGCCGCTCATCAATTTCATATTGGTGAGGTTGGCGGCCAGTTGCGGCGCGGCCACGACGTAGCTGACGCGGGTGTTGGCGCTGAGGCTCTTGGAGAACCCCGACAAGTAGGTGACCTGCTCCAGCCCGGCGACGGCGGCCAGGCGTGGAGGAGGGTTGGGATGCAGGTCGCCATAAAGATCATCCTCGACGATATGGCAGTGATAGTGCTGGGTCAGTTGCAGCAGCCGAAACGCCTGGCTGGGGCTGAAGGAATGCCCGGTGGGGTTATGCAGAACGCTAGTGGTCAGGTAAAGGCTGGGGCGGTGTTCGGCCAGCAACTGTTCGAGGGCCGCGAAATCGAACCCATCGGGGCGGCGCTCGATGGTAACGACCTTGACCCCATGCAGCGCCAGGTTGGCGTGGAAGTTGAAATAGCACGGCGCGTCGAGCAACACCGTGTCGCCGGGGCGTGCAAGCAGGCGCATGAGCATGTCCAGGCCCTGCACGGTGTTGGGGGTGGTGATGATTTGCTCCACCGGCACCGACAAGCCTTCGCCATGCAGTTTCTGTTGCAGCGCCTGGCGCAACGGCAACAGCCCCGCCGGCGTGCCCAGCCCGGCGATGCGCAGCGACGGCGCACGCACCACGCTGCGCATGGCCTGGCGGATCGCTTCGCCATTGAGCCAGTCCTCCGGCAGGTGTCCGCCACCGGGCCGCAGTTCGCCACTGGCGGTGGCCAAGGGCCGGCGCAATACGCTGAGCAGGTCTTGGGGCAGTAGATCGACCCAGGTCGCCGAAGCAGGGCGTGTGCTGTCCATCGCCACGAAGTAGCCGCGGCCCTGGCTCGAGGTCAGCAGGTGGCGACCGCGCAGGCGGTCCAGAGCCTCATTGAGGGTGAACTTGCTGACGCCGAGGATCTGGGTCAGCTCACGCACGGATGGCAGTTTGCTGCCCGGTGCCCATTCGCCATTTTCGATGGCGTGGCTGAACGCCTCGACGATCTGCTGGACCTTGGGCGTGCCTTCTACGAAAGCGATGGCGGATACAAACATGACGCGTCCTTGTGTTTGCAGGTGATTTTACCGGTGAAGTGAGGCCGGATTAGGCATCACTTTACCTGCCTTGCGCAATGCCACTCCCCTAGACTGCGCGGCATCTCGCCTGGAGATGGCGATATTTCCTACACCTGAGCAATGGATTCTGCATTTCCATGAAGACTTATATGTGCGCACCCTGCGGTTTTATGTACGTAGAAGAACTGGGTATTCCGGAGGACGGAATTCCCGCAGGCACCCCTTGGGAAGAGGTGCCTGAAGACTGGACATGCCCGGATTGCGGCGTGACCAAGGCCGACTTCATGGCCATCAATCTTCCTGAACGTCAATTCGCCTGACACTCCATCAACGAAAGGAATCGCTCCATGGAAAGCAAACTGATCAACGCCACCGTCCCGTTCTGCACCGGTGTGGCCCACCAGAAATACCTGGGCGCCGAAAAGGGCCTGCAAACCGCCATCGAAGGTGACTGCACCCACTGGTACATCGACGGCAGCCTGTTCGGCGAAATGGTCGATGACTGGACCGAGGCGCGTATCGAAAGCCTGCAGGCGCAAATCACGGCGACTGGGGTCAAGCCGGTTTTCCACGGCAACTTCAAGGCACCGTTGGGCAGTGATGTAGAAGCCTTCCGCAGCGCTGCCGTGGAGTATGTGAAAAAGGAAATCGACATCGCCAGCCGCCTGGGCGCGCCGTTGATCATTCACGGCGGTTGCATCGTCGAGCCGAAAATGGTGCTGATGGCCAAGAAGGTTGCCCTGGAGCATTACCTCAAGTCGGTGCAGGAACTGGCGCGCTACGCCGAGGCCAAGGGCACGGATATCTACCTGGAGAACCTGTCCAACTACGTCAACTATCGGCCGTTCCACTACATCTTTACCCATGAAGCCGAATACGCTTTTGTGTTCGAGCGCCTGCAAGCCCACAGCAATGTGTACTTCTTCCTCGACGCCGGCCATGCCAACATCGAGAACGGCCTGCCGGCAGAAGTGGTGCGCAAGTATCACCACCTGATCAAGGGCATCTCTTTCAGCAATAACAACGGCGTGCAAGACCAGCACTTCGGCATCCATGACGGTAACTGTGATTACGCCGATGTGGTGCAGGCCATTGTCGAGACCAACTGGAAGGGCCTGGTGGCGTTTGAAACCCGTAACCAGACCGCCAAGGCCGCGCTGGCTGACCTTGCGGTGATGTACCGCGAGTCCCTGACGACTGAAATCGCCGTCGCCTGACCGGCCTGGGGCGGGCGCTTGAGGCGCTCGCCTCGTTGCTGTTGTTCTCTTAATTCAAGGTCCCTGGCCATGACAAGTGCGTTAACCCTGTCGTCGTTTCTCTACTTTTTGCTGTTTTGCGCCACCATGACCTTCAGCCCCGGCCCCATGACCTTGTTGTTGTTGAGCCTGGGCCTGAAGGACGGCCTGCGCAGTTCGATCCCCGCGCAGATCGGCGCCAGTGTGTCTTACCTGATTTCCATCCTGATCTTTGCCGTGGGCTTCTCGGAACTGATCAAGGGCAACCTTGCCATTACCCAGACCATCCAGTTTGTCGGTGTGGCCTATATTCTCTACCTGGCCTACAAGCAGTGGACCAGCAGCGGCGTGTCGATCAACAGCGCAGGTGCCGTGGAGGGCTCGCGCAGCCTGTTTGGCAAAGGGCTGTTGACCGGGTTTTCCAACCCCAAGACCATCATCATGTTCAGCGCCGTGTTCCCGCAGTTTGCCGGCGCCGGTGAACACAGTTCGGCGGCGGACATCGCCATCCTTGGCCTGACCTTCCTGCTGCTGCAATTTGCCAGCGGCTGCCTGTATTGCTATTTCGGCCAGCGCATCAAGCACGTGCTGGAAAACCCCAAGCGCCGGGTGTTGTTGCAGCGGGTCACGGCCGTCTTGCTGCTGGGCGTCGCCTTGATGCTGGCACGCGGGTTTTCGCACTGAAGTATTAGCCAATAAGCGGTAGTGGCGATTTGACGTCGCCCTGTTAGACTCCAGGCATTCACCCAGGATCGCCCCCACCATGCCAGCCGTCGGAGGAAAAGGACTTCCGCTCGCTTTGCGCTTGTACAAATCTCGCCTGCTGGGGCTGACGCTCGGCTTTGTGTGCGTGGCGTTCGGCATGTATCCGTTGAACCCCTCTCTGTGGGTATGGGCTTGGATGCTGGTCAATGCCTTTGCGTGGCCGCACCTGGCTTTTCAATGCTCGTTGCGCTCGGCCAATACCTTGCGCAGCGAACGCCGCAGCCTGCTGTTCGATTCCTTTTGCGGTGGGTTCTGGGTTGGCGCGATGCACTTCAACCCGCTGCCCAGCGTCACCACCCTGTCGATGATGAGCATGAACAACGTCGCCATCGGCGGGCCGCGCTTCCTGTTCGCGGGTTGGGTGGCGCAGGCACTGGGACTGGGCACCGCGTTGCTGCTGTTCACACCTGGGTTTGTCGCCCTGACCACCCAGGCCCAGCTGTATGCCTGCCTGCCGATCCTGATGCTGTATCCCCTGGCCCTGGGATGGATCTGCTATCGCCAGGCCGTTACCTTGGCCCGGCACAAACGTGAACTGCTGGCCTTGAGCCGCACCGACAGCCTGTCGGGCCTGCTCAACCACGGCGCCTGGAAGGACCATCTGGACCTCGAATTTCAACGTTGCCGCCGTGGCCCGGCCGGTGCCGCCATCGCGTTGATCGACATCGACCACTTCAAGACCATCAACGACACCTACGGCCATGTGACCGGCGATATCGTCCTGCGCCAACTGAGCAAGGTGCTGCGCCAGAACCTGCGCACCACCGACCTGGCCGGCCGTTATGGCGGTGATGAGTTCTGCGTGATCCTGCCCGATATGCCCCTCAACCGTGCCACCGAGGTGATGGAGGCCTTGCGCGGTCGCTTCAACGCCTTGGCCTACGCCCAGGACCCAACACTGCGAGTGAGCCTGAGCATCGGCCTGGCGCCGTATCAGCCGAGCCACGCCGACTCCATCAGTTGGCTCAACGATGCCGACCAGGCGCTGTATGAAGCCAAGAGCAGCGGGCGCAACCGGGTCAGCTCGGTACAGGGCAGTTGGTTGCGGTCAGTTTAGTGGGGTAGGGTGGCGGGGCACCCTCCAACAAAAAACAAGGATCGGTCCATGTTCTTCACCTTCCCGCGTACCCTGTTGGCCGCTACCCTGGCCTTGTCTTTCAGCCTGCCGGCCTACAGCGCCGAGCCTCATAAACAGATCCAGCAACAGGCCGAACAATACAAGGCCCAAGCCTTGAAGCTGCTGGAGCGCCTGGTGAATATCGACTCGGGCTCAGGCTACGAGCCGGGCCTGACCCAAGTGCGCGATATCGCCGTGGACGAGTTGAAACAGTTGGGTTTCACCATCGAATTGGTGCCGGATAAAGCCGCCAACAACAGCCATGTGGTCGCCACCCTCAAAGGCACCGGCAAGGCCAAGATCCTGCTGATGGCCCATATGGACACCGTATTCAAGGAAGGCTCGGCTGCCGAGCGCCCCTTCCACATCAAGGACGGCCGCGCCTACGGCCCCGGCGTGATGGATGACAAGGGCGGCATCGTCGCGGGCATCTATGCGCTCAAAGTCCTCAAAAGCCAGGGTTTCAAGGACTACGCGCAGATCACCTTCCTGCTCGACGCCAGCGAAGAAACCGGCTCCGACGCCGCCTCCGAACTGATCCGCAACACTGCCAAGGGCCACGACGTGACCCTGAACCTGGAACCCGGCCGCCCCGCCGACGGCCTGGTGGTGTGGCGCAAAGGCAGCGCCACCGCCGTGGTCGAAGTCAAAGGCAAGGCCGCCCACGCCGGCGTCGCCCCGGAACTGGGACGCAACGCCGCCATGGAAGCCGCGCACCAGATCCTGCAACTGGGCAAACTTGGCGATGAAGACAAGAAAACCACCATCAACTTCACCGTGCTCAAGGCCGGTGACCGCACCAACGTCATCCCTGACCAAGCCACCGCCAAGGCCGACGTGCGTGCGGCCTTGCCGGAAGAGTTCGACCGGATCGAGAAAGACCTGGCCCGGGTTTCAGCCAACAAATTGATCCCGGAAACCGAAGTGAACACCAGCCTGCAGCGCGGCCTGCCACCGATGCCGCAGACGGCCGAGTCGGATAAGTTGGTGGCGATGGCCCAAGGGATTTATGGCGAACTGGGACGCAAGTTGACCATCGAAGGCAGCGGCGGCGCGGCGGATGCCAGCTTGTCCGCCGGTGTAGGCACGCCGACGCTGGATGGGTTTGGGATAGTGGGGGGCAATATTCACACGGCGGAGGAATATGCCGAGGTGGAGAGTGTGGTGCCGCGGGTTTATTTGTTGAGTCGGATGATTATGGAGTTGTCCAAGCGCTGATCAGAACACTGGATGATCGAACGAAGCAGATTTGAATGGGGGAGGAATGCCCCTCAGGCAAACGCAGATTCCCTGTGGGAGCGGGCTTGCCCGCGAAGGCGGTGTGTCAGTCGCTGCATGTGTTACTGCACTACCGCTTTCGCAGGCAAGCCAGCTCCCACATTTGATCGTGTTCGCTTGGTTTTGTTGGATTATTCGTCTGCTGTCGCTTGAGCGTGATAACGAATTAGACATTCAAGCAATGTTTTCATAAAGGCTCTGTTGTCGACGATTTCATCTTCGAAGTAAGTGTCAAATAGATAAAATACGGACTCAAAATTTTCGTCCGTGCTGAGAAAATGCTGGAGTGTGTTGATGTGCCATTCTCTTTCATCTTGCTTATATTTGATGAATTCAGGCTTGGTTAGCTGGTTGAATAACCATGTGAGTTCCTCGTGATGGTTCACGTTTATAGAGGTAATTAGCTCTTCTCGGTCCGCATCTCTGGTGTTTTCGATGCAGTAGGTAAATAATAATCCTTTAAGTATTGATAGCTGTGGTTGACTTTTCATGTTTAAAAGTCCATGTAAGCAGTAAAGAGGTTTCTGTCTTCATTCAAATGCGCAAAGGCTTATCTCTGTTTTCCATATTCTGATTTATCCCTTTTATACCCTTCACCTATAAACTTCTCCATACAGATCATTGAATTGCAAAGCGAAGCGGGTTTGAATGTGGGAGGAGTTCCAGGTAAGCGCAGATCCCCCTGTGGGAGCGGGCTTGCCCGCGAAGGCGGCGCGTCAGTCGCTGCATGTGTTACTGCAGTACCGCTTTCGCAGGCAAGCCAGCTCCCACATTTGGTATTTGTTGATTTGAGCGTTGTGTTCGCTTGACTGATTGGCATTAGGGCTTGCCCCGTCCCACATTGAGTACTCGGTGTATTCAATGTGGAAGTCACCATGTGGCAGGGTCTTCGAGGCTGGCTTTTTGGAGGTCTTCTTTCCACCATTCATTAGTTAATCTATAAATTTCTTCGAAAAAACCTTTTGGATTGTCCATTTCACTCCATCCCCACGGCAGGGTGCAATAATAGCCGGGAGCCTGTCTCAATAAGTGCGAAAAATCAAAGGTTTCGTCGCTAAGTGCAGCCCCCAATTTGTCGCATAAAACCTTGCGATGTCGATAGCTTAGATCTGAAGATTTCTCAATTATGTATTTTTTGATCAGTCGTCTTCTGTCTGTGTCAAGGTTGATGTCGTAACGTGCAAACTCTTCACCTAAAGTCTCTTCGCGATCATAAATATCGAACGGGCTGAGTAAGTGCCGAAGTTTCGGTGCGTACGGGATATCTAGAAAAGGGTGTTTCAGCATTGGTCATTACCCACAGGGAATACGGTATAAAGTTCTTTGGTTTCGCGATCAAATTTTGCGATCGCTGCATCCATGTTTTCATCAAGTATTGGATTGTTTCGGTCAGAAGGGTTTGGTATGTATCCTCTTCCGCAACCCTGCATTTCGATTCGGACAACTGGGTTGCCGTAGTAATCTTCCCCGGTAAAAGGCGGTAGGTTGCGTTCTGCTCTGGTGGTTACCTCATTTAGTACAGCGAGTTGCGCTCGATGACTTTTAAACTGCGTACTTAACTGCATAGGATTTTTCCTTTAGTGGCGGTGCTGATTTGTTTAAGGGGGGGCGATCGATTATTGTATGAGGAGTAAGTGGTTCTCAATTTTTCTTACGATGTGGCTCAGCCAAAGCGGCCCTGATGCCCACTCGTGCGGATAATAATAATAGCAATACTGTTTGTGTAGCAGGTTCTCCAAAAGATTTGATTCGTTTGTATAGTATTTGAGCAGTTCTAGAATTTCTTCTTTTACGGTGATGATTACATCCGTAGATGAGACTAGTAGAAAAGCATCAATGACCTCGTCAGCTGTGGCGTGCTCATCTACCCAGTCTTGATGGAAGTAAGCTCCAAAGAATTGCTGAAGTTCAGTTAGTTGGTTGTTCATTTTTCTATTGGGTATCCTGTCAGTAAAAGGTAGCCGTCTGGCATTTTTGGTTTTCGAATTAAAACTAGCATAAACTTATAAACAGGTATGGATTCTGTGGTGCCTCTTATAACGCTCAACCCTACGGGTTGGCTCGAATGCTCTCTGATAATATGCTTGTCCTTCGTTCCTTGTAGGAATTTGGATATTTCCTGACTGTGCGAAGCCAAGCTTTTGGATACAAGTGCTTCTGCGTCTTCTAAAGTTTTGAACGTAGACGCTGCAGGTATATGTGGCTCCACCTCAAGCCTTTCTACCAATTGATAGTCAGTCCGCTCTACGTGCTTCTTAATCAGATGTCCGCCTGCTTTTTCATGCCCGTCTAGTACGCCGCTGGGTATTTTTTTTGCTGGAGCGTCGATTTTTGAGCCAGGACAAATTCCAACCTTACAGCTCAGCCCTAAGGGATCTACCCATCCCGTCGGATTGGGCACATACCGGTACCCATTGATCCCTCCCGCCAACTTCACCGGATCTGGCGTCAGGTAGCGACCAATATCTGGATAGTAGTAGCGATGGCGGTTGTAATGCAGCCCGCTTTCCGCATCGAAATACTGCCCTTGAAACCGCAGTGGGTTGTCGATTTTGCCCACGTCGAGCCGGGCGATCTGGCCGTAGGCGCGGTAGTGGGCGGACCAGACGATTTCGCCTTCGGGGCTGGTCAGTTCCTGCGGGGTGCCCAGGTGGTCGAGTTGGTAGTGGTAGGGCTTGGTTTCTTTTGGGCCGAAACCGTCCAATAGTGCCAATGGGCGGAAGCTGCCGGGTTCGTAGAGGTAGCTGCGATGGCGCTCTGCATGGTGTTCGGCAATCAGCTTGTCGCCTTGCCAGAAAAACTCGGTGGTTTTGTCGTCCACGGTTTTGCTGATGCGGCGTCCAAATGGGTCATAGCGATAGCTGGCGGTTTGGCCGTTGGGCGTTGTAACCCCGACTAACCGATGCTGGCAGTCGTAGCGGTATTCAGTGACAAGTTGCTGGCTTTTGCCGCGTCGTTCGCGAATGAGGTTGCCGAAGGCGTCGTAGTCGTAGTGGCGGTCGCCCTGGATCATCAGGCGGTTGGCCGCGACGATGTCGGGGCCGGGGCGGTCTTGCATGAGCAGGTTGCCCGCCGGGTTGTGGCCGAAGCGTTCCTGTACGTCTTGGGAGTGGTCGGCGCGGGTCAGGCGGGCGAGGGGGTCGTAGTGGTAGCGGTGTTCGCCTTTGCGGGTGTCGAGCAGGCGGGTGAGGTTGCCGGATTTGTCGTAGTCGTACTGGCGTTGGTAAAAATGGTTTTGCTGTTGGGTTACCGCATGGGCGTGTAGGCGGCTCTGGTCGTCGTAGTGGTAGTGGCTGAGCAGTTGGCCTTGCTGGCGCTGGTGTTCGCGGCCGCTGTTGAACAGATGGGAGGTGAGCACTTCTCCGTTGAGTTCGACGGTGGCGAGGTGGCCGCCTTTGTCGTGGTTGAAGGTGACGCGGTTGTTGTCCGGCAGGCACAAGGTTTTAAGCTGCCCGCAGGCGTCGTAGCCGTAGCGCAGGGTGCCCCAGCCTTGGTGTTCGGCGGTGAGGCGGTTTTGGCGGTCGTATTCGTAGGCCAACGCCCAGTGGCCGTCTTCGACGCTGAGGAGGTTGCCTTGGCGGTCGTAGGCATAGTCGACAACGCTGGCATCGGGCAGGGTTTTTCGTATGAGGCGCCCGGCGTGGTCGCGCTCGTAACGGGTGATTAGCTGACTGTTATCGTCGCCGTATTCGGTCTTCTCCAGCAGGTTGCCGTTGAGGTCGTAGGCGTAGGCGGTGCGCTGGCCGTCGAAGCCGGTTTCCTGGCGGATCAGGCCGTTGGGGTGGTAGTCGAGTTGGTAGGTTTCGCCGGTTTCGTTTTCGATCTCGGTGAGCAGCAGCCGAGTGTTGTCGTAGCGGTACTTGATCTGGGTGCCGTCGGCGTTGAGGCGGCGGCTGATCAGGTGCAGGCCGTCGGCGTATTCGTAGCGGGTGACGTGGCCGAGTTCGTCGCGTTCGGCGATGATTTTGCCGTAGGGGTTGTAGCTGAATTCCCTACAACCACCACCGGGCTCGATCAGCTTTAGCAGACGCCCGACGGCATCCCATTGATATTGAGTTTGAGCCCCATGCTCATCCTCACGCGCAATCTGCCGGCCTAGATCGTCATAGCGATAACGCTTGATCCCGCCGTTGGGCAATTGCTCTTCAAGCAACTGCCCACGCTCGTTCCACACCAGCCGATGGCAACTGCTGTCGGGATACCAAACACCGGCCAGTTGTCCCTGTTTGTTGTAGCTGTAGTCAGTAACCTCACCATCGGGATCGGCCCTACGCGTTACATCGCCTTGCTCATTACGCTCATATTTCCAGACCGCCTCACCACGGCGCACAACTCGTACGAACCCATTGTCATGCTCGTAGGATGTCGGCTCATCCTCCCCCGGAAACAGCGCCACCAAGCGTCCGGCGTCGTCATATTGATAGGCCGTCACCGCGCCCATAGGGTCTTGCTCGACGGTCAGCCGGCCCTGGTCGTCGTAGGATTTGAAATGCGTGGCACCATCCGGATCAATCCTCTGTACCAGCCGCGCCCGCTGATCATGGACATACACCTCCTGGCTACCATCGGCGTTATGCACCGTGACACGCCCGTCATCGCCCCAGGCATAACGCGTGTCCATCTGCGAAAAATTTGCCCAATGCCGGACGCAGCGCGCCGCCTTGCCCGCGCGTTCCCATTCCCAGAAGAAACTCGCCCCACCGGCCAGTTGGCGCTCAAGAATGACGTGCTGATCGTCATATCGATAACGCTCGCTTTCCCCGACAGCATTGGTCGCGCAAACCAGTCGTCCGTCTTCGTCATAGGCGTAGGAAACAAGGTTCTGCTCGGTCTCCCACACGTAGGGCTCTCGCCCTTTGGCACGATGTACTTGGTAGTCCACCGCAACGATGCGATCCAGCTCATAACGCAACAGCAACGAGCGACCCGCGCCGTTATCCAGCCGCTCAATCCGCCCGGAACGATCACGGCAAATGCGTAGACGGTTGTCATACGCATCGCTGATCGCAGTCAGTACACCGTCGCGAAAGTGATAAAAACGCGAGGCCTGGGCCAGCACCAACTCGTCAGGCGCCGAACCCAAATAGATCGCCGCTTCCGCCAGGCTATTGGTAATCGCGGGCCGAGAGTCGCTGGGCAATGGAAACTGCGTATGGCGGTTCTCATGATCGGTCCACACCACCGAATCGCCCGACACCACCAGCCGATGAGCCAGCGCATGGCTCCAACCCAACCCCAGCCCACAATCGACCTCCACCGCGCTAGTGCGATACAGCCGCGTCCACTCAAACGGCAAGATCCCATCCAGCGCGCCGTCGGTAAGGGTCAGCAACTCCTCGCCGGTGACCATCGACACCGGGCAACCATGGGTGACCGTTTTATCCGCAGGCGCCGCCGCATCGCCCTTCGGATTCGACGCCATGGCCGGCACATCATCGACAGGCTCCTGACGAACCAACGTCGTGCGCTGGGCCTTGCCGCGCACCATCGGCACCGGGTTCGAAACCAGCGTATCGCCCGCCTTCAACGGCACAGCCGGCACCGTCTTAATCGGCGTCGCCGCACTGCTCAGCAACACCGGCTTGGCGGCCTCCACATGGGTTTCCAGCCGAGGCCCCACTACTTGCTTGGCCAGCAACTCCAACAACGCCCGCGCCCGCCCGGACTTGACGCCACTAAGCACCTGAGCACCCAGGCGCAGCTGTACTCCAATACCCCGTGTGGCCCAGATCAGCAGCAAGTTGATCAACACTTCGCCGGTGATTTCACCCAGCAGTTCGTACATGTCGGGTGGCGGCAGCATGCGTACCCAGGCCTCCAGCGCCGACAGGTAGATAAACAACAGCGGCTCATCACTGAGTACCAGCAACCCCTTGGCCAGCGTGTCTTTGCCCAGCTTGAGCAGTGCATCCAGCTCGGCCTGGGACAGGTATTTCAGCAACGTTTCGCTGTTGGACTTGAGGTTGGCGAGCAGGTCGTACAGCTCGGTGATGTTGTCCCACAGGTTGTAAAGCGCCTTGCCCAGCCCGGTCGCAAAGGCAATGCCCTGAATGCCGCTACGCTTGTAGGCTGGCGCTTTGGCAAAGTCTGCCCATCGAGGCTTGAAGTGCTCGGCCCATGCCGTGCGCAAATCCGCTTCCAGCCCGGCGATCACAGACTCATAGGACGCATACAGCGCCTGGACGTGAGCCTTGGAAACAGTGGGGTAAAAGGTGATTTCGTACTGTTGGTCGCGGCTACAGTCGCTGACTTCAAGAATGCCGCTGGGGCCAATGGTCCGATGCAGTGGCGCGCCTACCGGGCTGCCGTCCTGTGCAACGGCTTGCAGCCTCACGGGCGTGTTGCCGATAGGCACGAACTGCGTGCTTTCGAACAGATGTACCAAGGTCAGCCCGCCCTGGGCTTTGCATTGAGCGACCGTGCGGCTGGGCTTGTCGGAAGAGATCGGCGCGACCAGTGCGACGTCTTCCCCAACCTTGAACACCTGCTCCACGCTAAGTGCCGAACCACTTAAAAAGCTGTCGGCCCACGTATCAAAGGTATTCAGGCAGGTGCGGAAATCCGCGAATACGCGCTCAACCTTCGGCGCTTCGGGATCCATCGGCACCAGCATCAGGTTGGCCAGCACCGAGATCAAGAGACAGCCCCATTCATCAGGGCTCTAACGAACACCACCATCTGCAATCCCTCGCACTGTTTGATCAGGCGAGGGACTTTGCAGCGGTTGAAAGAGGAGGGGAGTAGAGCTTATCCGGCAGTTACGTGGGACGTTTCAGCAGCTTTTTCGCGCAGCACCAGGCTGCACAGCGCCGGCAAAAACAGCAGGGTCAACACCGTGCCCACCAACACCCCGCCAATCAGCACATAGGCCAGGGACGACCAGAATACCGACAACGTCAACGGAATAAACGCCAGCGCCGCCGCCAGTGCGGTAAGGATCACCGGCCGCGCACGCCGCACCGTGGCTTCGATGATGGCCTCGCGAATCGCCATGCCGTGATCCTGGTTCTGGCGGATCTGGTCGGTGAAGATCAGCGTGTTGCGCATCAGAATGCCGCCGATGCCGATCAGCCCAAGAATTGCGTTGAAGCCGAACGGCTGGTTGAACAGCAACAAGGTCGGCACTGCGCCAATCAGGCCCAAAGGCGCGGTAGCGAACACCATGAACATCACGCCGAACGAGC
Organism: Pseudomonas sp. CFSAN084952; assembly: GCF_009648855.1. NCBI lineage: Bacteria > Pseudomonadati > Pseudomonadota > Gammaproteobacteria > Pseudomonadales > Pseudomonadaceae > Pseudomonas > Pseudomonas sp. CFSAN084952. The sequence goes on from NZ_CP045767.1 coordinate 1,715,207, forward strand.
GCACCTGGAACATGATCACCGTGAGGGTCAGCAGGATCATGATCGGAAACAGCGCCGCCAGGGCCACGTTGGCCTTGGCGCTTTCCTCAACCGGGCCGCCGATGTCGATTTTGTAACCGCTGGGCAGCTTGGCGATCAGCGGTTGCAGGTCTTTGTACACAGCCATTTCCACATCGGGCGGTTGTACGCCGTCGATGATGTCGGCGCGTACCTCCACGGTGGTGGCGCGGTCACGGCGCTTGAGGATCGGTTCTTCCATCACCGGCTGGAAATGCCCGACCTGGGCCAGCGGCACCGACGTACCGGCGCTGTTGGTCAGCGTCATGTTGTTGAGGTTGGCCAGGTCTTCGCGTTGGCTGCCTTGGGCGCGGGCCACCACTGAGACGGTGCGGTTGCCTTCGCGGACTTCGGTGATCGGGTTGCCGCTGAGCAGGGCGTTGAGTTGGGACTTGACCTCGTCGGGGGTAAAACCCAGCAAGCGCAAGCGATCCTGGTCCAGCACCAGGCGATAACCGCTGGCACGCTCGCCCCATTCGAGGAAGGTGTCCCTGGTCAGCGTGTTGCCAGCCACAACCTGACGCACGTCTTCCGACAGCCCGCGCAGCACATTCAGGTCCGGCCCGGAGACGCGGAACACCACCGGGAACGGCACCGGCGGGCCGAAGACGAGCTGCGTGACCCGTACCCGCGCCGACGGAAATTCGCCTGCCGCAATGCGCTCGCGCATCCGCAGTTTCAGCGCGTCGCGGGCGTGAGAGTTCGGGGTTTGCACGATCAACTTGGCGAACGCCGGGTCGGGCATTTCAGGGTTCAACGATAGGAAAAACCGCGGTGCACCGCCGCCCACATAGGTGTCGACCATACTGGTCTGCGGCTCTTGCAACAGTGCCTTCTCCACCTGCGCCGCCACGGCTTCGGTGCTTTTGAAGGCGCTGCCGGGTGGCATATACACTTCCAGAATCAGCTCCGAGCGGTCGGAATCCGGGAAGAACTGTTTCTTCACCACCGCCATACCCAGGCCGCACACCACGAACGCGGCCACCACCATGCCGGTCACCAGCCAGCGCCCGCGCACGCAGGCCTCCACCAGGCTGCGCAGTGTCTGGTAGTAGCGCCCGGCATAAATCGCATCATGCCCGCCGGGCACTGGCTTGATCTGCGGCAACAACTTCACGCCCAGGTAAGGCGTGAACACCACGGCCACTAGCCAGGATGAAATCAGGGCGAAACCCACGATCCAGAAGATATTGCCGGCGTATTCACCCGCCCCGGAACGCGCAAACCCAACCGGCAGAAAACCGATGATGGTGACCAGGGTGCCGGTCAGCATCGGCGCCGCTGTTGAGCTCCAGGCGTAGGTGGCCGCGTGGATGCGGTCAAAGCCTTCTTCGAGTTTGACCACCATCATCTCGATGGCAATGATCGCGTCGTCCACCAACAGGCCCAGGGAGATAATCAATGCGCCGAGGGTCACGCGGTCGAATTCGCGGCCGGTGACCAGCATGATCACGAACACGATCGACAGCGTAAGCGGCACAGCCGCCGCCACCACCAGCCCCACGCGAAAGCCCAGGGCCAGCAGGCTGATCAGCATCACCACGGCCAGGGCGACGAAGAATTTGAGCATGAACTCATTCACCGCCAGGCTGATGTTTTTCGCCTGGTCGGAGACCTTGGCGAAATTCACGCCCAGGGGCAGGTCGGCCTGGATCCGCGCTTCTTCGGCTTGCAGGCTCTTGTCCAATTCCAGGCCGTTCCAGTGCTTCTCCATGATCACGCCCAGCATCAACGCCGGGTCGCCCTGATGGCGGATGCGATAACTGGGCGGGTCTTCATAACCGCGGCTCACGGTGGCCACATCGGCGATGCGCAATACGCGGCCATTGACTTGCAGGGGCACGTTCTCGATCAAGGCCAGGCTGTCGAACGCGCCGTCGATGCGGATATAAGCGCGGGCGCCCGCCGTTTCGACGAAGCCTGAGGGCGCCACGGCGTTTTGTGCGGCGAGGGCGGCGAAGATCTGTTCGGGCTTGATGCCCAGGGTTGCCAGGCGCTCATAGGAAAACTCCACAAACACGCGTTGGGCCTGTTCGCCAAGGATATTGACCTTTTTCACCCCTGGCAGGTTGAGCAAACCCTGGCGCAGCTCCTCGGCCATTTGCACTTGTTGGCGATGGGGCAGGTGTTCGGCTTCCAGGGCGTACAACGCAAAGTACACGTCGGAATATTCATCGTTGAAAAACGGCCCGATCACGCCCTTGGGCAGGCGCGTGGCTTCGTCGCTGAGTTTTTTGCGGGTCTGGTAGAACAGTTCCTGGATTTCGCTCGGGCGTGTGGACTCCAGGAAGGTCATGCGCATCGACACAAAGCCTGGCTGGGCGATGGTCTCGACGCGGTCGTAGTAGTCCAGTTCCTGTAGGCGTTTTTCCAGGCGGTCGGCCACTTGCTCCTGCATCTCCTGGGCGGTGGCGCCGGGCCAGGCGGCGGTGATGGTCATGACCTTGACGGTAAACGAAGGGTCTTCGGCGCGCCCCAGCTTGCCGAACGCGAAGACCCCGGCGACGAGGATCGCAATCAGCAAAAACAGGGTGACGGCGCGGTGTTTGACGGCCAGTTCGGAGAGGTTGATCCCGCGCATACTCATTGATCCTGCTGACGGTTGAGGGCCAGCGCCTGGGCGGGCAGCAAGCGCACCGTGTCGCCGCTGTGCAGCAGGTGAGCGCCGAGGGCGACGATGGTTTGGCCGGGTGTTACGCCGCTGTCGAGCAAGGCGTCTTCCTGGCCGAGGCTGGCGACCTTCACTGGGGCGAAGCTGATCTTTTGGTCATCGCCAATCAGCCAGACGCCCGTGCCTTGCCCCGCATCCTGCAAGGCGCCAATCGGCACGCGGGTTTGCAGCGGCTGGCCATTGCCTTGCAGGCGTACGGTGATGGTGGAGCCGAGGGCGAACCGCTCGACCGGACCCTGCAGCACATAACGTGCGCGGTAGGTGCGGGTGACCGGGTCGGCGCTGGCGGACAGTTCGCGCAGGGTGGCGGTCACGGCCTGGTCCGCTGCGCCAAAGGGAAGCGCCAGGGCTTTTTGCGCGGCCAGGTCACGCCGGTTTTCCGGCAGGTTGACGATGGCTTCGCGGGCGCCGTCATGGGCCAGGCGCGCCACGATTTGCCCTTCGGCCACCACTTGGCCGCGATCGGCCAGTACGTCGGTGATAATGCCGTCGCCATCGGCCTTGAGGACCGAATAAGTGCGACGGTTTTCGATCTGGCTGGCGTCCGATTGCGCCGCGGCCAGTTCGGCCTGGGCGACGCGCAGGTTGGTGGCCGACTGGTCGAAGATCTGCCGCGACACCGCGCCGGTACTGGCCAGGCGTTGGTAACGGTTTTCATCATCACGGCGCTGGCGCAGTTGGGCCTGGGCGGCGTTGACGCGGTTCTTGGCCGAGCGCAGCGCCAGTTCGAAGTCGCCGATGTCCAGCACCAACAGGGTGTCACCACGGGAGACGTGCTGGCCGGGGTCGACCTTGCGCTCGATCACCTTGCCGCTGACCCGAAAGCCCAGGTCACTTTCAGTGCGTGCCGCCACCACGCCGGTATAAGCGCTTTGCTGGGTGCCGGCTGCTTCGACTTTGACGGCCAGCACCGGGCGCGATGTGGGCGCCTGGGCGGCGCTGTCGGCCTTGCTGTTACAACCACTGAGGACCACCAGCAGAGCCAGGGGCGTGAGAAGGCGCAGGGGGAGAGGGGGCATGACGAACTCCAGGGTGACCATAGGGCAAAAAATTATGGACATAATTTTTTGCTCATATTATGGTCGAAATATAAATTAATCCAGCCCCCGGATATTCCCCATGGCAAACGCCCCGGCACCCTCACGCAGCTTGCTGTTCTTGCTGGTTGCCCTCACCGCATTGGGTGAAGTCTCGACGCAACTGATCATCCCCGGCCTGGGTGCCATCGAGCACGCGCTGCAGGCGCCGCAAGGCTCGGCACTGATGGCGCTGTCGGCGTTCGTTGCTGCTTTTGGCCTGGGGCAGCTACTGTTCGGGCCGCTGTCGGATCGCATCGGCCGGCGGCCAGTCTTGATCGGGGGCCTGGCGCTCTACGTAGTGGCGACGCTGGCGATGCTGCTGGTCACCGACATCCAGCAGTTTATCGCCGCTCGGGTGTTGCAAGGCCTGGGCGCGTGCGCCGCGCTGGTACTAGCGCGCACCGTGGTGCGCGATGTGTGGAAAGCCGAGGCAGGCCCGGCCCTGGCGCTGACGATGATCGGCATGTTGTATGCCATCGTCGTTGCGCCGATAGCAGGGGGCTTGCTGATCAAATTACTTGGGTGGCGTGCGCCCATCGCCCTGGCGTTGGTGATCGGCAGCCTGGTGTTATTGCTGGCGCTGCTGTTCTTTCGCGAGAGCAATCATCACCTCGATCCCAGGGCCGCACACTGGCGCACCCTCGGCGGGCAGTATCTGGATCTGCTCAAGGGGCGCCAGTACCGTGCTTACGCGGTGGCCCTGGCGTGTACCTATGGCGCGATGTTTGCGGTGATCGCGGGTTCATCGGCGGTGTTTATCAATCTGCTGGGGTTCAGCAGCCTTGAGTACGGGCTCAACTTCGGGCTGATTGTGTCGATGCTGATCGTCGGCTCCACCTACACCCGGCGTAACATTCAGCGCCTGGGGCCGCAGCGCATTGTGGCGATGGGTGTGACGATGGTGGCGGTGGGCGGGGTGGCAGCCCTGGCGATTTACCTAGTGTTCGGGTTGTCGGTAGTGGGGCTGGATATTCCCATCGCCCTGGTCACGCTCGGCGGCGGCCTGGTGCTGCCGGGATCCGTTACCGGGGCCGTGATGCCCAATGCGCACCGTGCGGGTTTAGCCGCCGGGCTCATGGGATTTGCACAGATGTTCGGCGCCACGTGCAGCGGGTTGCTGCTGAGCCAGTTACGCGATGGCAGTGCCGCGCCGATGATCATTATCCAGGCCGGGCTTGCACTGTCGGCACTGGTTGCCTTTCAACTGCTGCGCCAACGCCAGGTTAAAACGCTGTCCTATATATAGAACGATCAGGGCCATTTTTACCGGCTAGTGCTCAAGGGTGAGGCGATTTAAGGTGTACTCACTTTGGAGGTACACCATGAAAAAGCTGATTGGTATCTACACCAGCCCCCGCGCCCACTGGGTCGGTGATGGCTTTCCGGTACGCACGCTGTTTTCCTACGACACCATGGGCAAGCACATCAGCCCATTCCTGTTGCTGGATCACGCAGGTCCGGCCGAATTCACCCCGACTGAACAACGTCGCGGCGTCGGCCAGCACCCGCATCGCGGTTTTGAAACCGTGACCATCGTCTACAACGGCGAAGTCGAGCACCGCGATTCTACCGGTGCCGGCGGCAAAATCGGCCCGGGCGATGTGCAATGGATGACTGCAGCCAAAGGGATCCTGCACGAAGAGTTTCACTCCCAAGACTTCGCTCGTAGTGGCGGCGCACTGGAGATGGTGCAACTGTGGGTCAACCTGCCGGCCAAGGACAAAATGGCGGATGCCGGTTACCAGACCATCGTCGATGGCGACATTCCGGTGCTGCCATTGGCAAACGACGCCGGCCACCTGCGCCTGATCGCCGGGAAATTTGCCGGTACTCAAGGCCCGGCCCGCACCTTCACGCCGATAGACGTATGGGACTTGCGCCTCAACGCCGGTAAAGCGGTCACGCTGGACCTGCACGCCGGGCGTAACACCGCCTTGGTGGTGCTCAGCGGCACATTGTTGATCAACGGCGAGGAAGTCGCACGCCAGGGGCAACTGGCGTTGTTCGAGCGCGACGGTAAGCAACTGACCCTGGAGTCCAACGACGACGCCAAGGTGCTGCTGCTCAGCGGCGAACCCATCGACGAGCCCATCGTCGGCCACGGTCCGTTCGTGATGAATACCGAGCAGGAGATTCACCAGGCATTTGCCGACTTCCAGTCGGGAAAATTCGGGCAGATGCACGCCTGACGGTTCACCGCCACCCCCTGTGGGAGCTGGCTTGCCTGCGATAGCATCATCATGGTGTAGCTGATACACCGCGGTGTGTGCATCGCAGGCAAGCCAGCTCCCACATTTTGTTTCCAGGGTTCTGATTTCATGCGATCTTCTCGGCATTCGCCCTGGAGTCGCCTGGATGCCCTCATTTATCGCTGATCACCCGATGCTGTGCGCCGTGGCGTTGATCCTGATCGACATCGCCGTGTGGCGCCTTATTTCCCCAAACCTTGCCAACTGGAAACTCGCAGCGCGGCTAGTGATCTTTGCGGTGTTCAGTGTCGTATTGTTCAACGACGGCATGAACCCCATGCAGGCGGCGCCCTATGCCGATGACACCACCTTGCACCTGGCCGCCACGGCATTGCAGATCGGCTGGTGGCTGTTTGCGGCGCGCACCCTCACGGTATTGCTCGGCGCAGTGATGATGCAGCGGGTCGGCCATACCGGGCGCTTGTTGCAGGACCTGATGGGCGCGGTGATTTTCCTCATTGCGATCATCGCCGCCATGGCCTATGTGCTCGACCTGCCGGTCAAGGGCGTGCTGGCCACCTCGGGCGCCGTGGCGATCATCGTCGGCCTGGCCTTGCAAAGCACTCTGAGCGATGTGTTTTCCGGGATCGTCCTCAATACCACCAAGCCTTACCAGATCGATGACTGGATCTCCATCGACGGCACCGAAGGCCGCGTCACCGACATCGACTGGCGCGCCACGCGCCTGCAAACCTCCCAGGGCAGCCTGGCGGTGATCCCCAACTCCCTGGCGGCCAAGGCCAAGATCATCAACTTCTCGCGCCCGGCAGACATGTTCGGCCTGGCGGTCAGCCTGCAAGTGAGCCCACATGCGCGCCCGCAAACCGTGATCGAAGCGCTGGAACGTGCGATGCAGGGCTGCCGGCCGTTGCTGGCCCAACCGGCGCCCAGCGTCGCGTTCAAGGCGTCCACCGGCAGTGGCGTGGAGTATGAGATCAGCGGCTTTGTGCCGGCCATGGGCCTCAAGCGCGAAACCCGCAACCAGCTTTACGACCTGGCCTACCGGCATTTGCAGGCGGCGGGCGTGGGCCTGTTGTCCGCCACCGAAGGCAGCACGCCGCCTGCGGTGTCTGGCGCCCGCGCCTTGCTGGAGCGCTCGACGATCTTCTCCACCTTGCGCCAGGAAGAAAAAGACACCTTCAGCCAGAACATGACCCTGCACACCTACCGCGCCGGTGAGATGATCCTGGCGGCGGGGGAGGTCAGCGATCACCTGTTCATCATCGAGTCCGGCGTGGTCTCGGTGCTGTTGATCAAGGACGGGCACACGTTCGAGGCAGGGCGCATGGGCCCGGGGGAGGTGATCGGTGAGTCCGGCATTCTCTCCGACCAGGCGGTGCTGGCGGATTTTTCGGCCAAGACCTACTGCACGCTCTACCGCATCGAAAACGAATACCTCAAGCCGTGCCTGGACGCCCGGCATGATATCGGCGAAGCCATGAAGGCGCTGCTGGACTTCCGCCGCCATGCTGCCCAGGCCCTGACCGAAGACGCACCCGTGGTACCGGTCAAGAAGGGCTTCATCCAGTGGCTGAGGAACCGCGGCCTGTAGATTGGTCACCTGTTCTTCGCCCGGATTGGCTATTTCTCCAGGACGCCGGGGTGACTAACCTGCTCACCAATCCCACTGTCCTGGAGCAACACCATGCAAACCCGTACCGATTTCTACACCGCTTCCCCAGACGCCATGAAAGCCATGCTCGCCCTGGAAGCGGCAGTCGGCAAACTCTCCATCGAACTGCCACTGCTGGAACTGGTGCGCCTGCGCGTATCGCAGATCAACGGCTGCGCGTTCTGCCTGGACATGCACACCGCCGATGCACGCAAGGGCGGCGAAACCGAGCGGCGCCTGTACACCGTGTCGGCCTGGCGTGAAACCCCGTTCTTCACCCCGCGCGAGCGCGCCGCCCTGGCTTGGGCCGAAAGCCTGACCCTACTCAGCCAGACCCACGCCCCGGATGGAGACTTCGACGCACTGGCCGCCCAATTCAGCCCCCAGGAACAAGTCGACCTGAGCGTCGCCATCGCCACCATCAACAGCTGGAACCGCCTGGCGGTGGGTTTTCGCAAGATGCCCAAGTAAGGCCGTCAGTTGGCTTTGAAATAGCTGCGCGGCGTGGTGCCGGTCATGCCTTTGAAAAAGGCGATCAGTGCACTGTCGCTGGCAAAGCCCAGTTCAAAGGCGCAGTAGCCCAGGCTGCGCCCGGTGGCGAGCAGTTCGATCACCCGCATCAGACGCCACTGTTGGCGCCATTGCTGATACCCCAGGCCGGTTTCCTTGAGGAAAATCCGGCCGATGGTCTTGGTGCTGGCGCCAATGTGCTGTTCCAGGTCCTGCAGCGTGGGGGGCAGGCGGTCGAGCTGGGCTAGCAGCGGCGCCAGGCGCTTGTCCCGTGGCAACGGCAGCAGCATGGGTTGTGCGGCTGCGTGGCGGATTTCATCCAGGCACAGCCCCAACAAATGGGCATAGCGACCCGCCTGCCAATCAGTCTCGAACGGCGCCAGGGCCATGGGCTCCAGCACTGCCCTGAGCAAGGCACTCACTTCGATCACCCGCACCTGGGCCGGTAATTGCTCGGCCAGGGCCGCACTCACATACACCGACCGATAGTCCACCGCCTGCTGCATCACCGCACGATGGGGCAGGCCGCTGGGGATCCAGGCTGCGCGGCTAGGTGGCAACAGGCACAGTTGATTGTCTAGGGTGATGCGCGTGCAACCTTGCTGGGTGAACAGCAGTTGCCCGCGCTGGTGCGCATGCAGGCCGGAATCGTGATTGCCCAACACCGCCGCGATGCCGATCACGGGCGCTGAGTAAACATCGGGGTTGAAAGACGCGGTAGCGGCAAGCCAGGCCATGGGTTGTCCGATTTGATGGATAAAGTGTCGAAGTCTGGATAATAGCCCAGCTGGCGCGTCCTAGAATCCGTCCGTTGTGTTTATGGAGGGATCTTGTGATGACGTTTAAAAAATTGCTGGCGCTGACCATGGCCCTGCTGATGTTCCCGCAGTTGGCCCAGACCCTTTACAGCCCGGCCTTGGGCGATATCGGCCGGGCCTTTGATGTCGCGCCCGAGCGAGCGGGGCAGACCTTGTCGGTGTATTTCCTCGCCTTCGCCCTGGGCGTGGTGGTGTGGGGCCGGTTGAGTGATCGTTTGGGGCGGCGGCCGGTGATGCTGATGGGGCTGGCAGTCTATGTGGGCGCTTCGGCGCTGGCCTTGACTGCGACGACATTCAACGCCTTGCTGCTGGCCCAGGCCTGCGCGGCATTGGGTGCGGCCGTGGGGTCGGTGGTCACGCAGACAGTGCTGCGTGACCGTTTCCACGGTGCCGAATTGGCCCAGGTGTTTTCCTTGATGGGCGTTGCGCTGGCGGCCAGTCCTGCTGTCGGCTTGTTCAGCGGTGCGAGCCTGGTGGAGTTTTTCGGTTACCGCGGTGTGCTCTGCACGTTGCTGATGCTCGCGGGGGTGTTATGGGGCTGGTGTTGGTGGGCCTTACCGGAGACCCGTCCGGCATCGCTGCCCACCGCCGCCCTTGGCCAGACGCTCGGCCTGATGCTCAAGGATGCTGGAGTATGGCGCTCGGTCGGGTTGGTCGCGGCGTTCAATATTGCGCTGTTCAGCTATTACAGCGTGGGGCCGTTTATCTTCGCGCAGCAGGGGCGTTCCACCGCCGAGTTTGGTTACAGCGGTGTGCTGCTGGCGCTGGGCTCCGGCTCGGGTGCATGGCTGAACAAAGCCTTGCTCAAGCATGGGTGGAGCGGCGAGCGGTTGGTGGTTGTCGCCGCCGCGGTGACCGTGGTGGGGAGTCTGTTGGTGTTGGCCCTGCAGCACAGTTGGCTGTTGGTGTGGCCGATGCTGTTGGTGGTGCTGGCCTTCGGCATGGCGATTCCCAACGTGCTGGGGGCGGCCCTGGTCGATTACCGTGACCGCCTTGGCACCGCCGCCGCCCTGTTTGGCTTGCTGTACTACCTGGTGATTGGTGGCGGGCTGGCTTTGGTGACCTGGTCCCAGGATCTTGGCTGGAGCCTGTTGGTGTGCGCTTTGGCGGCGTTGTGGCTGGCCACGTCGCGGCTATTCAGAAGTTGACCGACGCGCTCAGGCGCGCGGTCAACGGTGCACCCTGGAACAGGTAGTCATCACCCATGTATTCGCCGGCGTCGCGCCAGTAGCGCTTGTCGAACAGGTTATCGACGCTCAGGCGAAACACGGTCTCGTAGCCATCGACCTTGGTGGTGTAGCGGCTACCGACGTTGACCACCGCGTAGTCGCCCACTTCCACATTGCCGGTGCGATTGGCAGACTTCTTGGCGCTGTATTGCACGCCGCCCAATACCGCCAGGCCGTTGACCCAGGGCAGGGCGTAGTCGGCGTACACGCTGGCGCGCAGCTCGGGCACGTTGATCGCCTGATGGCCTTCGTACGCCGGCGTGCCGCTGCCGCTCACCCGCGCTCGGATCGCGGCCACGCTGGTGGCGATCTGCAGACGGTCGGTGGCCCAGCCGTTGGCGGACAATTCAATGCCGGTGTTTTTTTGCTGGCCCTGCTGCACGTAGTTGAACGTGTCACCTTCGGGTTTGGCGTACTGGTAAGCCTGGCGCGTCTGGAACACGGCGGCGGCGAAGCTGATACGGCGCCAGTCGTATTTCACCCCGGCTTCGATCTGGCGCGAGACGGTAGGGGCGAGTGTTTCGCCGTCATTGGTGGTTGTCCACGGTGCTTCACCGCCCAGAGAAAGGCCTTTGCTATAGCTGGTGTACAGCGAAATGTTCTCAATCGGCTTATAGATCAGCGAGGCCTGGGGAAGGAACACGTACCGCTGGGTATGCCGTGACTCAGTGCCGTTCTCGTCGAAAGCCTTTTCATCCAGGCGCACTTCACGCCCGCCCAGAATGGTTTGCCATTGCTCGTTGAAGCGGATGCGGTCGGTGACGAACAGGCCGTACTGGCGGCTGTCGAGGTTGCGGTGGCTGTCGTTCAGCGGTTTTTTGGTAGGTTCGAAGCTTGGCGTATCCTGATTGATATTACCGCTGCCGATGGGGTCGTTGACCGACTCACGCTTGTCGATCACCCGGCGAAACGCGCTGGTGCCAAAGGTCAGTTCATGGCCGATGCCGGCGGTGTCGAACAGGCCGGTCATGGCCGCCTGGATTTCGTCGTCGCGGCGAGTGTCGTCCGGGCTGCGGTAGTCGTAGACGTCGTAATTGCCTTCGGGGCTGAAGTAGTTCGGCACGCTGGCGGCACTGCAACTGGCCGAACCATAGCAACCCCAGGCAAACGAGCTGTAGTCATCAATCACCACCTTGCTACGCGCCGCGCTGACACTGCCTTTCCACTGATCGCTGAAACGGTACTCGAACTTGCCGTTGAGGTTCAGCGAATCAATCCCGACCTGCTTGCCGCCCGTCTGGTGCCCCAACAGCTTCTTCGGTGAAGCACCGTGGGGCACTTCGGTGCCCCCCAGCAGTTGATACCCCGGTACCGAACGCTGTTGCTTGTTCTGGTATTCGGCGTCCAGTTGCAGCACGGCGTCGGGGCTGATGTTCCAGTCAAAGGCCAGGGACACGAAATCGCGCTGGCCGTTGGCGTGTTCCACATAGGAGTTGAGGTCTTCATGGGCGACGTTGGCGCGCAGGCCGAACTGCTGCTCGCTGCCAAACCAGCCGCCGACATCGGTGGCGATGTAACCACTGCCACGATCATCAGTGGACACCGTCACCGAGCGCACATCCTGGGGGCGTTTGGTCACGTAGTTGATCACCCCGCTGGGCTCGGAAATGCCGCTCTGCAAACCGGCCAGGCCCTTGAGCACTTCCACCTGCTGCTTGTTTTCCAGCGCGACGTTCTGCTCGCCGGTGATGGTGCGCCCATTGATCTTGTAACTGCTGGCCGCGTTCAGCGAAAAGCCACGCACCACGAAATTCTCGTAATAACCGATAGGCGCATAACTGTCGCCCACTGAGGCATCGTTGCGCAGCACTTCACTGAGCAAGCGTGCCTGCTGGTCCTTGATCAGCGCGGCGTTGATCACGGTGATCGAGGCGGGGGTGTCCAACAGCGGCGCTTCATCAAAGCCGCCCACCGACGCGGTTTCACTGCGGTAGCCCGACTCATCCTGGCCCTGAACCTTTACCGTCGGCAACTCGATCTCGGCGGCCAGGCTGCTGCCGATGCCGCCACTGAGCAACAGGCCGAGGGCGAAACGTGAAGTGACGACGGGGCGAAAACGCAAAACCATGGGGCAAGGCCTTAAAGCGCTGGGCGGGGGGCGCCTAAGCTAGGCATAAGCGCGGCCTTTTACAAGCTTTCGCGCAAGGTTCGCACGGCGAGACAACCCGTCTCAGCTCCGATGCCGATCCTGTTGCGGCTCGACAGCCAGGCGCCGGCTTGCGATAGACAAGGCTCCCCTCATCGTTTCAGGAGATTGTCATGGGTATCGCAGGTAAAGTCGCGCTGGTCACCGGCGCCGGGCAGGGCATAGGCCGGGCTATTGCCATGCGCCTTGCACAGGACGGCGCCGATGTCGCGTTGGTGGACATTGACGGCGCCAAGCTCAACGCCGTGGCCGCCGAAATCGTCGCCACCGGCCGCAAAGCCTCTGTGTTCATCGCTGATGTATCCAGACGCGAACAGGTGACGGCTGCGGTAGAGCATGCCCACCAGACGCTGGGCGGATTCGACATCATCGTCAATAACGCCGGAGTGGCGCAGATCGACTCATTGCTCGATGTCAGCCCGCAGCAGGTCGAGCGCACCCTGGATATCAACGTCAAGGGCGTGCTGTGGGGGATCCAGGCGGCCGCCAACAAATTCAAGGCGCTCAAGCACAAGGGCAAAATCATCAATGCTTGTTCAATCGCAGGGCATGAAGGCTTTGCGCTGTTAGGGGTCTACTCGGCGAGCAAATTCGCGGTGCGCGCCTTGACCCAGGCGGCGGCCAAGGAACTGGCGAGCGCGGGGATCACGGTAAACGCCTATTGCCCCGGTGTGGTGGGCACCGATATGTGGGTTGAGATCGACAAGCGCATGGCCGAGATTACCGGGGCGCAGGTGGGGGCAACCTACAAGCAGTACGTGGATGGGATTGCCTTGGGCCGTGCGCAAACGCCGGAGGATGTGGCGGGGTTTGTGGCATTTCTGGCAGGCCCGGACGCAGACTATATGACCGGGCAGGCGCCGTTGATCGACGGTGGCCTGGTCTACCGCTGACAGCGTGGTCGACTCGCCTGCGTGGGAGTCGATCCCTTGTATCAGTGGGTTTTGCCGGGCATATCAATACCCAGTTGGTTCACGCGTCGGTACAGGGTTGCCCTTGAAATCCCCAGGGCCTGTGCCGCAGGCGAGGGTTTCCAGCGATGGCGAATCAACGCATCCAGAACCATTTGACGCTCGGGGCTGGCGCTTTGCTCTTCCAGCCCTTGAGGCTGCTCGCCCCGGATTTCAATCGGCAAATCCACCACTTGCAGCGTAGTGCCTTCGCACACCGCACAGGCGTACGCCAGCACATGCCGCAGTTGCCGCACATTGCCCGGCCACGCATAACCCAGTAGCAATTGCAGTGTGGCCTGGCCGATGCCCAACGACACGCCACTGTTACGCGCCTCTTGCTCCAACAGCCGATTGATCAGGGCCAGCTTATCGGTGCGTTCGCGCAACGGCGGCAGGCAGAAGCGCGCACAACCCAGGCGAAAGTACAGGTCTTCACGGAATCGGCCCGCGCTGACCAGCGCCGCCAAATCGCGGTGGCTGGCGCAGATCACCTGAATGTTCACCACGCGGGTTTTCGCTGCGCCCAACGGCGCGACTTCACCCTCGGCCAGCACCCGCAGCAACCGTGTCTGCAACGCCAACGGCATATCGCCGATTTCGTCGAGGAACAACGTACCGCCTTCGGCTTGCAGTAGCAGCCCGCTCATGCCTTTGCTGGAGGCTCCGGTGAAGGCGCCGGGCGAATAGCCGAACAGCTCGCTTTCAATCAGGCTCTCCGGAATCGCCGCGCAGTTCACCGCCACAAACGGCCCGTGCCGGCGCGCGCTGTGCTCGTGCAACTGGCGGGCGAAGACTTCTTTGCCGACGCCGGTTTCACCTTGCACCAGCACGGGCAGGTTGCGGTCCTTGACCCGCGCAGCCAAGCGCAGGTGCTCCTGGATCCGCGGGTCGACTTGAGTCTCTGGCAGCGCCCGAACCGAGGGGCGTCGGGGTGCATTGACCCTCACGTGTACCGCGTCGGGCTTGCCCAGCCAGTGCAACTGCCGGGTTGACTGATCAGTGGCTGCACGCAATGCATCCACATCGAACACTTCGCCGATATGCTCAGGCAGCTGGCCAAAGCGCAAGCGCAGGGCTTGACGCGCCTTGCTGTTCAAGGCGTGCAGACGTCCGTCCTGGTCCCAGGCCAGCAGCAGGTCGGGTTGGCTGTCGACAAAGCCTGGAGTGCTATGGGCTTGTAACACCCAGTGCTGCCGGGCGCTGTGCATGAAAAAAGCGTTTTCGATGGCCTGGGCGCTCTGCGCCACCATCTGCCTTATCAGGTGCTGGCTGCCGCGGTCATCCGGCGACTTGAGCGCCGAGACATCCAGCACACCCAACAGGTGGCCCTGCGGGTCGAAGATGGGCGCAGCCGAACACGTCAGGCCGATAAACGCTGCGCGAAAGTGATCACGCTTGTGCACCGTTACCGCCGTTTTATTGGTCAGCACCGTGGCCACGCCGCAGGTGCCTTCCTCGGCTTCCGACCAGCAGGTGCCCAGGTAAAGGCCGGCCTTGCGGCAGTCGGTGCGAATGCTCGCATCGACACGGTGATCGATGGTCTGGCCCTGGGCGTCGGTGAGCATCACGCAGTAGTCGGCATGGCGCACGCGATGGTGCAACTGTGCGACTTCTTCGCCGGCGATGCGCATGAACAGCTCGGCGCGCTCGCGGCATTCCTTGAGCAAGGGTTCGCTGAGGATACGTGGACCTTGCAGGGAGCCGGGGTCCAGGCGGTGTTGCTCCATGGACCGCCGCCACGAATCGAAGATCAGCGACGGCACGGGCGCCTGGGGCAGGCGCTCGGCATTGCGGACCACGCGGCTGACACAGTCGACATGCTCCCTGGAGTTCATGGCGAGCATAAAGCCTCCGGTTCTCAAGCTTTGTTGTTATGCGCGTCATTAAGCGCGCATGTGTGCCCACGGACAAGGGCACCCTGACCAACGCCTGCATTGAGACGCTGCGTCTCATGCCGCTGAGACTCAAGGGTCGAACTGCGTGGTTGCGTCTCACATTTAGTCGACCACTTGCCTGGGCATCGCTGTGTTGCACGGCTCTGGATCAAGGCTTTGCCAGGTTTTCTCGACGGTTGGCACAAGCTGTGCTGAACAGCTTGGCACTGGCCGCAGCCAGTTTTTTGTGCGTCGAGACAACCTGGAGAACAACAAGATGTCCACCCACCTGTGCACCGATCAGTTACTGCATGCCTACACCGTGATGCGCACCATCCGCGATTTCGAAGAACGCCTGCATGTGGAGTTCGCCACCGGCGAGATCCCCGGTTTCGTTCACCTGTATGCCGGTCAGGAAGCCTGCGCCGCTGGCGTCATGGCGCACCTCAATGACGATGATTGCATCGCGTCCAACCACCGCGGCCACGGACACTGCATCGCCAAGGGCGTCGACGTCTTCGGCATGATGGCCGAAATCTATGGCAAGAAAACCGGCGTGTGCGGCGGCAAGGGCGGCTCCATGCACATCGCCGACCAAGAGAAAGGCATGCTCGGCGCCAACGGCATTGTCGGTGCCGGCGCACCGTTGGCCGCGGGGGCGGCGCTGGCTGCCAAGCTCAAGGGGAGCCAGGGCGTGGCAGTGGCATTTTTTGGCGACGGTGGCTCCAACGAAGGTGCCGTGTTCGAAGCGATGAACCTGGCGTCGATCATGCAGCTGCCGTGTCTGTTTGTCGCCGAAAACAACGGTTATGCCGAGGCCACTGGCGCCGGTTGGTCGGTGGCCTGCAAAGACATCGCTGAGCGCGCCGCCGGGTTTGGTATGCCGGGGGTGATCGTCGACGGCAATGATTTTTTCGCGGTGCATGAAGCACTCGGCGTTGCTGTGGAGCGGGCGCGCCAAGGCGACGGGCCAACGCTGGTCGAGGTCAAGCTCAGCCGTTTCTATGGGCACTTCGAGGGCGATGCGCAAACCTATCGCGGCGCTGACGAAGTGAAAAACCTGCGTGAAAACGCCGATTGCCTGGCCTTGTTCCGTCAGCGCTGCCATGCCGAAGGCTGGCTGGATGCAGCGCAGTTCGAGCGCATCGACGGTGAAGTGGCGCAATTGATCGAAGACGCCGTACGCCTGGCCAAAACCGATCCCAAGCCCCAGGCCGCCGACCTGCTAAGCGACGTTTACGTGGCCTACCGCTGATACCAACCCTATAAAAACAAGACGTGGAGAGAATCTAATGGCTCGTAAAATCAGCTATCAGCAGGCGATCAATGAGGCCTTGGCTCAAGAGATGGGCCGTGACCAGAGCGTATTCATCATCGGTCAGGATGTGGCCGGTGGCACCGGTTCCCCCGGTGAGCAGGACGCATGGGGCGGCGTGCTCGGCGTGACCAAGGGCTTGCACCCGCAATTTCCCGGGCGCGTGCTGGACGCACCGTTGTCTGAGGTCGGCTACGTGGGCATGGCGGTGGGCGCCGCTACCCGTGGCATGCGCCCAGTGTGCGAATTGATGTTCGTCGACTTCATCGGCTGCTGCCTGGACCAGTTGCTCAACCAGGCTGCCAAGTTCCGCTATATGTTCGGTGGCAAAACCACTACACCGCTGGTGATCCGTGCCATGTACGGCGCCGGTTTGCGGGCGGCTGCCCAGCATTCGCAAATGCTCACCTCCATGTGGACGCATATCCCCGGCCTCAAGGTGGTATGCCCGGCCACGCCCTACGACGCCAAGGGCATGTTGATCCAGGCAATCCGCGACAATGACCCGGTGATTTTCCTTGAGCACAAAATGCTCTACGGCATGCAGGGCGACGTACCGCAAGAGCTGTACACGGTCCCGTTTGGCGAAGCCAACTTTGTGCGTGAGGGCAAGGATGTGACGCTGGTGACCTACGGCCGCATGCTGCATATCGCCCTGGAGGCTGCGGCCAACCTGGCGCGTCAAGGCATTGATTGTGAAGTGCTGGACCTGCGCACCACCAGCCCGCTGGATGAAGACAGCATCCTTGAAAGCGTCGAGAAAACCGGGCGCCTGGTGGTGATCGACGAATCCAACCCACGCTGCTCGGTCGCCACCGACATCAGTGCCCTGGTGGCCCAGCGGGGGTTCGCTTTCCTGCGCGCTCCCATCGAGATGGTCACCGCGCCGCACACCCCGGTGCCGTTTTCCGATGCACTGGAAGACCTGTACATCCCCAACGCCGCGAAGATCGAGGCCGCCGTGATGAAGATCGCCGACAAGAGGACCGCCGCATGATTCATACCCTGACCATGCCCAAATGGGGCCTGTCGATGACCGAGGGCCGCATCGATGTCTGGCTCAAACAACCCGGCGACCGAGTGGAAAAGGGCGAGGAAGTGCTGGACGTGGAGACCGACAAGATCTCCAGCAGTGTCGAGGCGCCTTTTAGCGGCGTGCTGCGTCGGGTACTGGCGCTCAGTGATGAAACCCTGCCGGTGGGCGCTCTACTGGGAATTGTGGTGGAGGGCGAGGCGACAGAGGCTCAGATCGATAGCGTGATCGAAAGCTTCAACGCCGGGTTCGTCTCCAGTGCCGCCGAAGCCAAAGAGGCCGGCCCCAGCGCACAAAAAGTCGAGGTAGGCGGGCGCTTGCTGCGTTATCTGGACATGGGCGAGGGCGGCACGCCGCTGGTGTTGGTGCACGGCTTCGGGGGCGATCTGAACAACTGGCTGTTCAATCAACCGGCCCTGGCCGCCGAACGCCGGGTGATTGCCCTGGACCTGCCGGGTCACGGGGAGTCGGGCAAGTCTCTGCAAACGGGAGACGCTGCCGAACTCAGTCATGCCGTACTGGCATTGCTCGACCACCTGGCGCTCGACCGTGTGCATTTGACCGGCCACTCCATGGGTGGGCTGGTGACCCTCACCGTCGCCAGCCTGGCGCCTGCACGTATCGCCTCCATCACCTTGATCGCCAGCGCCGGTCTGGGTGCCGATATCAACGGCGATTACCTGCGAGGTTTTGTCGAAGCCAACAACCGTAACGCGCTCAAGCCGCCATTGACTCAACTGTTCAGTAACCCTGCGTTGGTGACGCGGCAGATGCTGGAGGACATGCTCAAATTCAAGCGCCTGGAAGGGGTGGATCAAGCGTTGCGCCAGCTCGATCACAAGCTGTTCGATGGCGGGCGGCAGATGCTGGATCTTCGCAGCGAGGTGGGCCGCCAGCCGAGCCTGGTGATCTGGGGCAGTGACGATGCGATCATCCCGGCAAGTCACGCCCAAGGGCTGCAGGCTCAGGTGCATGTATTGCCGGGGCAGGGGCATATGGTGCAGCTGGAGGCGGCGGAGCAGGTCAATCAACTGATCTCCACTTTTTTGAACGCGCAGCCCTGATTGAGGTTCAAGGGAGGGACGGTTTGGTCTGTCCCTCCCACAAGGTCAAGCGTGTTTTTTCAGCTGGAGCGTTTCAGGGTTTCGCTGGGCAGCTCCTGAAAAAGCGCCCGGTAGCTGTTTGAAAACCGCCCCAAATGCCAGAACGACCAATTCATCGCGACCTCGGCCACCGTGGTGTCGGTCGTGCTCAGCAACTCCCGCCGCGCCCCGTTCAAGCGGCGCAACCGCAACCACTGCGCCGGGCTTATCCCCGTGTAGGTCTTGAACCCTTGCTGCAATTGGCGCAACGGCACACCCGCAATCTGCGCCAGTTCCAACAGGTTGGCGGTTTCATCCGGTGCATCCGCCGCCCATTCGCCGATGCGTGCCATCAATTGGCGTTCTTCATTGCGCTTTTGCAATGAACTGCCGTCCAGGCACACGCAGGCGTTATCGAGGATAAACAGGCAGTCGTCGAGCAGTTGCTGGGTGAGGGCATCGCGGCTGATGGGGTCGGTGAGTGCGGACAAGCGCGTGAGCGTGCCACTGAGCCAGCGGGTGAACAGCGCGTTCTGTTGGCAGCTCAGCGGTGCCATGAACAGGCCTTCGAGCTTGGCCATATCCAGGCCGTGGCGCTGGACAAACTGCGGGCCGAACACCACGGCCACTTCGCGGTAGTTGACCGGGGTGATCCAGGTGTTGCGGCTTTCGCCATTGAGCAGGTACAGCGCGTTGTCACTGGCGTCGAAACAGAACGCCAGGGCGCCGGCAGGTGCGTTGAAATGCTGCTCCACCCGGGTGTTCATGCACTCTTCGTAGACCTGCACCCCGTGCAGGTCGAGGTAGCGCACCTGCCCGGCAAAATGCCCGGGGGACATCTGCTGGTACTGCTGCACCCAGCCGGGTGTCGCACTGCATTGGGCGGCCACATCGCCGGTGGCGAAGGCCTGTACGCGCAAAGCGGTTGCCTGTGTCATGGTGATCCGTGCGCACTCTATTGGTGCGTTGTGCCGCGTGCAAAGTGGATAGATGCCGTTTCAAGGCTGGCCCAAGATAGACCTCAATGCGCTGGGAGTACAACCCAGCGTCGCATCCCACCCAAGACGAGGTCCTTATGAACGCCCCCTTCGATCAGCTGTCCACCTGGCTGAAAGAACACAAGATTACCGAAGTCGAATGCGTGATCAGTGACTTGACTGGCATCGCACGCGGCAAGATTGCACCCACCAACAAGTTCCTGCATGAGCGAGGCATGCGCCTGCCGGAAAGTGTGTTGCTGCAAACGGTAACCGGGGACTTTGTCGACGACGATATCTATTACGACCTGCTGGACCCGGCCGATATCGACATGATTTGCCGCCCGGTCGCCAACGCCACTTACGTAGTGCCGTGGGCCATCGAGCCCACCGCCATCGTGATCCACGACACCTTCGACAAGCAGGGCAACCCCATCGAACTGTCGCCGCGTAATGTGTTGAAGAAAGTCCTGCAGCTCTATACCGACCAAGGCTGGCAGCCGATTGTCGCGCCGGAAATGGAGTTCTACCTGACCCAGCGCTGCGAAGATCCGGACCTGCCCTTGAAAACTCCCATCGGCCGCTCGGGCCGCGCCGAAACCGGGCGCCAGTCGTTTTCCATCGACGCCGCCAACGAATTCGACCCGCTGTTCGAAGATGTCTATGACTGGTGCGAAGCCCAAGGCCTGGACCTCGACACCCTGATCCACGAAGACGGCCCCGCGCAGATGGAAATCAACTTTCGCCATGGCGACGCCCTGGACCTGGCCGACCAGATCACGGTGTTCAAGCGCACCTTGCGCGAGGCCGCCCTCAAGCACAACGTCGCCGCCACCTTCATGGCCAAGCCGGTGGCCGACGAGCCCGGCAGCGCCATGCACCTGCACCAGAGCGTGGTCGAAATCGCTACCGGCAAACCGGTGTTCGTCGATGCCGACGGCAACATGAGCCCGTTGTTCCTGCATCACATCGGCGGCCTGCAGAAGTACATCCCCAAGCTGCTGCCGATGTTTGCCCCCAACGTGAACTCGTTTCGGCGTTTTTTGCCGGACACCTCGGCGCCGGTCAACGTCGAATGGGGCGAAGAAAATCGCACCGTCGGCCTGCGCGTACCCACGTCCAGCCCGGAGGCGATGCGCGTGGAAAACCGCCTGCCGGGCGCCGATGCCAATCCTTACCTGGCGATTGCTGCCAGCTTGTTGTGTGGCTACCTGGGCATGATCGAGCACATCGAACCCAGTGCCCCGGTGGAAGGCCGCGCCTATGAACGCCGCAACCTGCGCCTGCCGTTCACCCTCGAAGATGCGCTGGCGCGCATGGAGGATTGCGACACGGTCAAGCAGTACCTGGGCGAAAAATTCGTGCGCGGCTACGTCGCGGTCAAGCGCGCCGAGCATGAGAATTTCAAGCGGGTGATCAGTTCCTGGGAGCGTGAGTTCCTGCTGTTGAGCGTCTGAAAACAAGCATAAGAGGGGTGACGATATGCGTCTTGTGAACAAGCTTCTTCCACTGGCCCTGGTCGCGGCGTTCAGCAGTGCCGGCCAGGCGGCGCCGACGGTGAGTGTCTACAACTGGACCGATTACATTGGCGAGACCACCTTGGCGGACTTCCAGGCCAAGACCGGCATCAAGGTGATCTACGATGTGTTCGACTCCAACGAAACCCTGGAGGGCAAGTTGCTGGCCGGGCGCACCGGGTATGACGTGGTGGTGCCGTCCAACCATTTCCTGGCACGCCAGGTGAAGGCCGGTGCGTTCCTCAAGCTTGACCGCGCGCAGTTGCCCAACTTCAAGAACCTGGACCCCAAGCTGCTCAAGTTACTGGAACAGAACGACCCCGGTAATGCGCACTCGGTGCCGTACCTGTGGGGCACCAATGGCATTGGCTACAACGTCGACAAGGTCAAGCAAGTGCTGGGCATCGACCGCATCGACTCGTGGGTGGTGTTGTTCGAGCCGGAAAACATCAAGAAGCTGCATGAGTGCGGCGTGGCCTTCCTCGATTCAGCGGATGAGCTGTTCCCGGCGATCCTCAACTACATGGGCAAGGACCCACGCAGCGAGAATGCCGAGGACTACAAGCAGGCCGAAGCCAAGTTGCTCACGCTGCGGCCGTACATCACCTATTTCCACTCTTCCAAGTACATCTCCGACCTGGCCAACGGCAATATCTGCGTGGCCTTCGGTTATTCCGGCGATGTGTTCCAGGCCGCCAACCGCGCCAAGGAAGCCAAGAACGGGGTGAACATTGCGTACTCGATCCCCAAGGAAGGTTCCAACCTGTGGTTCGACCTCTTGGCGATTCCGGCCGACGCGAGCAACCCTAAAGAAGCCCATGCGTTCATCAACGACCTGCTGGAGCCTGAGGTGATTGCCAAGGTCAGCGCCTCGGTGGGCTATGCCAACGCCAACCCGGCCGCCAAGCCGTTCATGGCACCGGAACTGGTGAACAACCCTGAGGTGTATCCGCCCCAGGAGGTTCTCGACAAACTCTATATTTCCACCACGCCCACGCCGGCGACCATGCGCGTGATGACCCGCGCCTGGAGCAAAGTGAAGTCCAACCGATGATGCAGTCCAATGAACATGCCCCGTCCTATTACCGCGCTTCGGCGAATGCCATGGTGCAGCGGCCCGCACTTGAGGCAGACCTGAGCGCCGATGTGTGTGTGATCGGCGGCGGTTTCACCGGGGTCAACACCGCCATTGAACTGGCCCAGCGCGGGCTTTCGGTGATCCTGCTGGAGGCGCGCCGCATCGGTTGGGGCGCCAGCGGGCGTAATGGCGGGCAATTAATTCGGGGTATCGGCCATGATGTCTCCGGGTTTGCCAAATACGTGGGCGAGGAGGGCGTGCGCTATATGGAGCGGGCCGGTATCGACTCGGTCGCTCTGGTGGGCCAGCGCATTGCCGAGCACGGCATCGACTGTGACCTGCGCTGGGGCTTTTGCGAACTCGCCAATACTCCGGCGCAGTTCGCGGCGTTCAAGGGCGAACAGGCGCACCTGGAGGCCATGGGGTATGCCCATGAAACGCGGCTGGTCGGCCCACAAGACATGGCACAGGTGGTGGGCTCTACGGTGTATGCCGGCGGCCTGGTCGACATGGGTTCCGGGCATCTGCACCCGCTTAACCTAGTTTTGGGTGAAGCGCGTGCGGCCGAGGCCCTTGGGGTGCGCATCTTTGAGCACAGCCCGGTGCTGGAGCTGATCCATGGCGAGACGGTGCAAGTGCGCTGCGCAGGCGGCAGCGTGCGCGCAGCCAACCTGGTGCTGGCATGCAATGCCCATCTTGAGGAACTGGAGCCGCGCTTGAGCGGCAAGGTGCTGCCGGCGGGCAGCTACATCATCGCCACCGAGCCACTGCCTGAACCAGTAGCCCAGCAGTTGATCCCGCGGAACCTGGCGCTGTGCGACCAGAAAGTCGGCCTGGATTACTACCGGCTGACTGCCGACCGGCGCCTGTTGTTCGGCGGTGCCTGCCACTACTCGGGGCGCGACCCCCAGGACATCGCCGCGTACATGCGCCCGAAAATGCTCAAGGTGTTCCCACAGTTGGCCAACACGGCTATCGAGTTCCAGTGGGGCGGCAAGATTGGCATCACCGCCAACCGCTTTCCCCAGGTCGGGCGGCTCAAGCAGTACCCCAATGTGTTCTATGCCCAAGGCTATTCCGGTCACGGCTTGAACGTGACGCATTGGTGCGCACGGCTGCTGGCCGAAGGGATACATGCGGGTGCAAGCCAGGGCCTGGATATCTTCAGCCAGGTGCCGCACATGACCTTTCCCGGTGGCAAGGCGCTGCGCTCGCCACTGCTGGCGTTGGGGATGTTGTGGTATCGGTTGCGCGAAGCACTCTGATTCCTGACCCAATGTGGGAGGGGGCTTGCCCGCGAAGGCGGTGTGTCAGTCACTGAATCTTCAACTGAACCACCGCTATCGCAGGCAAGCCAGCTCCCACACTGGTCCGGCGTTGCCCACAAAATCATCACCCGGCATAGACACCCTGTGAGACGTCAGTCAGATAGCCTCAGGTTCGGTCAGCACTTTGCGAAAGGTTTCCACCAACGGCCTCAAGTTGACGCGGTGCCATGCCGCCCACAGCGGTGTGGTGTAGTCCAGCCACGGCAGCTCGCGCAACACTACGCCTGGCGGTGCGTTGCGGCTCAGGCCTTTTTGCACCATCGCCACCCCCAGCCCGGACGCCACCAGGCCCAGTGCGGTAAAGGGCTCGCTGGCCTCCATGGGGATTTGCGGGGTGAAACCGGCACGGATACAGGCGGCGACGAAATCATCGGCCGGGTTGGCGCCAGGTTTGCGCTGCACGCCGATCCATTGTTGGTCGGCCAGGTGCTCGGGTAACAGTTCATGTTGTTGAACCAGCGGATGCTGTTCGGGCAGGGCCAGCAGCATCGGGTCATCGAGGACCTGCCAGGCGGTCAGGTCCGGGTCGTCGGCGGCAGGTGGTTCGCCCACCAGGGCGATGTCCAGGCTGCGTTGGCGCAAACCTTCGAGTTGTTCCAGGGAGGGCAGGTTATACAGCTTGATGTGCACGGCGGGCCTATCGTCGCGCAGTATGCGCAAGGCATTGGGCAGGACACCGGCGTGCATGGCGTTCTCGATATAACCGATGCACAAACCGCCTTCTTCACCACGGCCCAGGCGCTTGCCCAGGGACTCCAGGCGGTTGGCGTGGGTCAGCAGGGCCTTGGTTTCGGCCAGGAAGGTCTGGCCGTCGCGGGTCAGGCGGATGCGCTGCTGGCTGCGCTCGAACAGGGTCAGGCCCAGGCGTTCCTCGAGCTGGGCGATCTGCCGACTCAGGGGCGATTGGGAAATGTGCAAGCGCTCGGCGGCGCGGCCGACGTGTTCTTCTTCGGCCACCACTTCGAAGTAGCGCAACTGGCGTAGATCAATCATGTAAGACCTTAAAGGACTCAAGTTGGTCGCAGTATGTCTTGGACGGTCTGATCTGCGCAATCTAGCATCTGCTCAACGGTCAAAGCGACCTCGCACCGATTGAGGAACCACCATGAGCTTGAAAGACACACTGCCCGGCGTACTGGGCTTTGGCACCGCCCCCTTGGGCAATATGTTTCGCGCTATCCCCGAAGAAGAAGCCCAGGCCACCGTCGAGGCCGCCTGGAGCCACGGCGTGCGTTACTTCGATACCGCGCCGTTCTACGGCTCGGGCCTGTCGGAAATCCGCTTGGGCCAGGCCCTGTCCAACTATCACCGCGACGACTACGTGCTCAGCACCAAGGTTGGCCGGGTAATTCTCGATGAAGTCGAAGAAACCGCCCGTGACCTTGGGGAAAAAAGCGGCGTATTCGAACACGGCCGGCCCAATAAAATAATCAATGACTACAGCGCCGACGCCACCCTGCGCTCCATTGAAGACAGCCTGACACGCCTGCAAACCGATCGCCTGGACATCGTGTGGGTTCACGACATCGCCCAGGATTTTTACGGCGACCAATGGCTGGAATACTTCAACCAGGCCCGCACTGGTGCCTTCAAAGTACTCACCCGTTTGCGCGAGCAAGGAGTGATCAAGGCCTGGGGGCTGGGCGTCAATCGTGTCGAGCCTTGCGAGTTGACCCTGGACCTGGCCGAAGCCCAGCCCGACGGCTTTCTGCTGGCGGGTCGCTATACGCTGCTGGACCACGACCGCGCCTTGCAGCGCCTGATGGACGCAGCCCACGCCCAGCAGGTCGAGATCGTCGTCGGTGGCCCGTACAGCTCCGGCATCCTCGCTGGCGGTGCGCACTTTGAATACCAGCAAGCCGGCCCGGCGATCATTGCCAAGGTCGAGCAGATCAAGGCAATTGCCCAGGCGTTTGGCGTCAGTATCAAGGCCGCTGCGCTACAGTTTTCACTGGCCCATCCGGCAGTGGCAGCGGTGATTCCTGGCGCCAGTCGTCCGGGGCGGATTGCCGAAGACGTCGCGGCGTTGTCTGAACAGATTCCAGCAGCCTTCTGGCAGGCGTTGCGCGAGGCCGGCTTGATCTCGGACCGTGCACCTTTGCCTCTCTCACGTTAAGGAGCTTGAGCATGAAAATTGATGTAAGTGGCAAAGTGGCTATTGTCAGCGGCAGCACCGCCGGGATTGGCCTGGGTATCAGCCAGGCCCTGGCGCAATCCGGTGCCACGGTGGTGGTGATCGGGCGGGATGCAGGCAAGGTGGACGACGCCTTGGCCAGCATTCGCCAAGCGGTTCCGGCTGCTCAACTGCGTGGTGTGGTGGCCGACCTCGGCACCGTTGAAGGCGCACAGAAACTTTTCGCCGCCGAACCCCGCGCCGACATTCTGGTCAACAACCTGGGCATCTTCGACGCGGTGGATTTCTTCGACGCGCCGGACAGTGAGTGGGCGCGCTTCTATGAGGTCAATGTGATCTCCGGCGTGCGCCTGGCGCGGCATTATGTGCCGGGTATGGTCGAGCAGGGCTGGGGCCGGGTGATCTTCGTGTCGTCGGAGTCTGGCGTGGCGACGCCGGCCGACATGATCAACTACGGGGTGACCAAAAGCGCCAACCTGGCGGTGTCCCACGGCCTGGCCAAGCGCCTGGCGGGTACTGGGGTGACGGTGAATGCTATCTTGCCGGGGCCGACCTTTACCGATGGCCTGGAACACATGCTCAAGGACGCCACGGCCGAA
Source organism: Pseudomonas sp. CFSAN084952 (assembly GCF_009648855.1). Lineage (NCBI taxonomy): Bacteria > Pseudomonadati > Pseudomonadota > Gammaproteobacteria > Pseudomonadales > Pseudomonadaceae > Pseudomonas > Pseudomonas sp. CFSAN084952. The sequence continues at coordinate 1,741,468 of NZ_CP045767.1, forward strand.
TCCGGGCGCAGTGCCCGAGAGGAAGCGGATGTATTTGTGCGCCATGCGCGGCCCACCTCGATCATCCAGCGCGCGGCCAATGTGGATGAAGTGGCGAACCTGGTGGCGTACATTGCTTCACCGCTGTCTTCGGCGACGACCGGTGCCGCGCTGCGGGTCGACGGTGGCGTTGTCGACAGCATGGCAATCTGATTTTTTCCTGACTGGAGTATTGATCGTGGCAACAGCGTCTTCTGTGATTGAAATTGCGGTGTCGGCCGACCAGGTCTGGCAACTGATTGGCGGCTTCAACAGCCTGCCTGACTGGCTGCCTTTGATTGCCAAGAGCGAGCCGAGCGAGGGTGGCCGTGTGCGTCACCTGACCACCGCTGACGGCGGCGCGATTGTCGAGCGTTTGCAGACTTTCGACAACGTGGCGCGCACCTACAGCTACACCATTGAAGCGTCGCCGTTTCCGGTGAGTGCTTACTTGGCGACCTTGCAGGTTGAAGCGCTGACGGACACCTCGGCGAAAGTGACTTGGTCCGGCGTGTTCACGCCGGCAGCGGGTACCACCGAGGCGCAAGTCGAGGCATTGTTTGCCGGTGTCTACGAAGGCGGGCTTGAGGCGTTGCGCGGTAACTTCTAAAGAATATGGTGAGGGAGCAAGCTCCCTCGCCACAGGTGGGTTTTAGCCTATATGGAGCAAGGCTGCCGCGACAGCCTCTGCCGACGTCATCTGCGCCGTATCCAGCCTGAACGGTGGGGTTTCCCAGCGTTCGTACTCATGCGCCTGCACCGATTCCCAGGTCGGCGGCACCAGCCCGGGAATATCGCCCACACGCCCTTCGACTCGACGCCGATGCGCCTGCTGATCGGTACACACCACCTCGATATTGATCAGCGCCACACCGGCCGCTGTCGCCACCGCTTGCCAGGCATCGCGGCTGTCCTTCACGGGGTTCACACAATCGGCGATCACCCGCTGCCCCAGGCGCAGGTTACTCAGCGCCAGCGCATTCGCCACCGCGTAGCCGCTGGCCCCCACATCGCCTACCAACACCGCAGCCTCCCGCAGCGCCTGCTCAATCACATCGATACGCAGGTAAACCGCGCCCAACTGTCGCGCCAGCTCCCTGGCAATCGTGGTCTTGCCACTGCCGGGCAAGCCGCTGAATACAATAAGCATGACCCTTCAACCCTTTGTAGGCGCGCTGCTCGCGAAAAACGCCAACCATAACGCGCACTCCCTGAATAAACGCGGCGCCTGTGAGTTTTTCGCGAGCAACCTCGCTCCTACAGTGGTATTAGAACCGCTTGACTCATTTCACCCACAGGAGCGCCCATGACCCTGCCGTTCGTGAAGATGCACGCCCACGGCGACGACTTCATTATCATTGACCGCCGTGGCGAGGATAACCCTATTACTGCGCAGATTGCCCGCCACTTGGGTAACCGCCGCACCGGCATCGGTTTCAATCAGCTGGCGGTGGTGCTCGACTGTGAGGAGGCTGCTGCGCGCGTTCAGTTCTGGAACCCGGACGGAACACGCTTGCAAACCTGCGGCAGCGCGACGCGTGGCGTGGCGGATCGCCTGATGCATGAGGCTGGCACCCAAAGCATCGTGCTGGGCAGCGACCGTGGCTTGCTGACATGCACACGTGCTGATGGGCAGCGCGTGTCGGTGGATATGGGCCCACCCTCGCTGGACTGGGCGTCGGTACCCTTGGCCAGGGCGATGGACACCTGCGTGTTGCCTATCGACGGCCAGCCGGCGGCGTGCAGCATGGGCAACCCGCATTGCACGTTTTTTGTGGAGGATGTGACGGCGCTCGATATTGAAGCCATGGGCCCGAGCCTGGAAGTTCACCCGCTGTTTCCGGCCAGGACCAATGTGCATTTCGTGCAAGTGCTGGACCGCGGCCATATCCGCCTGCGTATCTGGGAGCGTGGCGGAGGTGTGCCGCTGGGGTCCGGTTCATGCTGTTGCGCGGCGGTCGTCAACGGCATCCGGCGAGGGCTGCTCGATGAGCGTGTGGAGGTCCAGTGCGACGGCGGCGCGGTCACGGTGCAATGGGACGGGCGGGGCGGGGTGATATTGACCGGCCGGGTCGAGCCGATCATGCAGGGCACCGCGTACCTGTACTAGAACTTCACGGTAAACGTGGTGCCGGCGCTCGCACATGAACTCACGGCCACGTCGCCGCCATGTACTCTGGCCAGTTCGCGCACGATATACAGGCCCAGGCCTACGCTGCGCACGTCGCTGCCCTGGTCGGTGCCGCGGGTCATGGGTTCGAACAACCCGGCCAGCAGGGTTTGGGGAATCGCCGGGCCGTGGTTGTGCACCGCGACCGCGCAGGTGTTATCGCCCAGGCGCGAGGTAATGGTGATCGGCTGCAGCAAGTCGCCATAGGCCACGCTGTTGGCCACCAGGTTACCGATCATCTGTTGCACGCGGTCGGCGTCCAGGCACGCGTCGCCCTGGCCCTCGGCGTGATGCACCAGCGTGGCCTTGGGGAAGGCCACCCGCAGTTCGTCGACGCTGCGATGAATAACGCTGTGCAGGTCCAGCGGTTGCGGCTTGATGGTAATGCCCTGGCCGACCCGGGCCTGGGTGAAGTCCAGCAGGTCGGCGATCATGCGGTGGGCGCGTTCGGACGACTGGCCGATGTGCCCCAACAACTGGCGCTCCTTGGCCGTGCGCTCGCCACGCTGGAGAAAGTCGGAGGCCATGCGGATCGCGGTGAGTGGGTTTTTCAGGTCATGGCTGACAATCGCCACCATCTGCTCGGCAAACAACGCCCGGCGCTGGGCAATGGCATAGGCCTCGCTCAGTTCGGCCTGGGCCTGTTGCAGGGCCAGTTCCGTAGCAGTTTTTTCCTGCAGCAGGGCTTCAGCCTGCTTGTGGGCATTGAGCAGCTCACGCTCGTACTTGTCACGGTCGGTGGTGCCGAACAGCGCCAAGTCATACACCACGCCGTCGGGCTGCTGGCGCCGGTTGGCGTTGAGCAAGACCGTGACTTTGTGCCCGTTGCAATGACGGATGTCGAGCTTCACCTCGGTGACGCTGCCATGCATACGCAGCATCGGCGCCAGGTGCGTCTGGTAAAAAATCCGCCCGCCCATGGCCAGCAGGTCCTGGAAACGCCGGCCCAGCAGCTGGGCCGCAGTAAAGCCCAGCCAGTCGCACAAGCGCGGGTTGACGTGCAGGATCGTGCCATCTTCCTGGGTCACCGCCAGGGCACACGCCGCGCTGTCAAACAGCGGGTCAACGGGCATCGGCAGCCGCCCAAGGGGCCAGGAACCGGTCCATCGCCGTTGCACACGCCTGGGGGGCGCTCATATGCGGGCAATGGCCGACATTCTCGACCAGGCAATAAGTGCTGTTAGGTAGTACGGCGTGCAGGTATTCACCCACGGCCACGGGGGCGATCAGGTCGTCGGTCGATTGCAGGATGAGTACCGGGGTGGTCAGGCCGAACACATCCTGGCGGTTATCCGAGAGGAAGGTCACGCGGGCGAACTGCTTGGCGATGTCCGGCTCGGTGCGGCAGAAGCTCTCGGTGAGCGCCTCGCTCAGGTGCGGCTGCGTCGGGGCGCCCATGATCACCGGGGCCATGGCGCTGGACCAGCCCAGGTAGTTGCTGTCGAGGGTGTCGAGCAGGTCGTCGATGTCGTCGCGCTGGAAACCGCCGACATATTCCTCGGTATCGATATAGCGTGGCGATGGGCCAATCATCACGTGTGCGGCAATGCGGCCCGGGAGGAAACGGTCGGCGAGGGTGCCGATCATCGCGCTGACCGAGTGGCCCACCAGAATCACCGGGCCTTGGGCATAGGCGTCGATAATCTCGTTCAGGTCATGGGCATAGCCATCCAGGCGGCTGTATTTGGTTTTGTCGAACGCACTCAAGTCCGACAGGCCGGCGCCGACCAGGTCATACAGCACCACGCGAAAGCGCTCGAGAAAGTGCGGTGCCAAGGCATTCCACATGGCCTGGTTGCAACCAAAGCCGTGGGAAAACACCAGCGTCGAGGGACCGTGGCCCATCACATGTATATTGTTGCGGTGACGTAGGTCCATGGGGTTCTCGTGGATGGCTAATTGCTATGCAGCTTAGCGGGCAGTTTAGATAGTCGCAGGCCCTGGGTCACGCGTTTGCGTGCAGATAAGGTAAAGTCGGCGTCTTCAGGGAGAGACTTCAGGTAACCATACATGATCGTGCTTGTGCGGCAATCGGTGTTCAGCCTACTGGCCCTGGTGTTTTCCAGCCTGTTCATCGCCGCTCATGCGGACACCTCGCCGATTGGGGTTGCCCTTGATCAGCGGGTTATTGACCTGACCAATACCCTCGACTCGGGCACCGTGCTGCGCCTCAAGCAACAACTCGCCGACCTTGAACAACGCAAAGGCGCGCAAGTGGCCGTATTGCTGGTGCCGACCACCGGCAGCAGCGGCATCGAAGACTATGCCAACCAACTGTTCCGCGCCTGGAAGCTGGGGCGCAAGGACGTCAACGACGGCATCCTGCTGGTGGTGGCCAAAGCCGACCGCACAGTGCGCATCGAGGTGGGTTATGGCCTGGAAGGCATCGTCACTGACCTGCTGGCCCATCGCATCATTGAAGAACGTCTCACTCCAGCGTTTCGTCAGGGCGATTTTGCCGGTGGCATCCAGCAAGGCGTGAGCGCGCTGGTGGTCCTGGTGGACGGCGGCGACCTGCCTGAAGTGGCCGGGCCGGGGATCAACCCGCAATTTTTCGCGATATTGGCGGCGTTTGTCCTGGGGGCGCTCGCCGGTACACTGATCGCCGCTGGCAAGTTGCACTGGCGCAGAGCTTTGATCATCGCAGTTGCGGCCACGCTGTTGCTGACGGTATTGGCCGGTGGTCGGGACTGGCCGATGTTCCTCGTTGCAATGCCGCTGACCTTGTTGATTGGCGGCGCGCTATTCGGCGCGTTGTGGCAGGTGCGCACGCTGTTTTACGGCGTGATCGGGCTGCTGGGTTATATCCTCGGGTTGGTGGTGGCAAACCATTACGTAGACGTCAGTTTCACCCACTGGTTGCTGTGGCCCCTGGGCGTCTTGGTGGTGCTGGGGTTGTACCTGGTGCTGGTGCTGCTCATGAGGCAGACCTGGCGCACCAGCCGCGCAGGTTTTAGCGTACGACTGCTGGCGGCGGTGGCCGTGTATGGGGTGGCGGGGCAGGTGATGGACGGCGATCGCGACGCCTGGTTGCTGGCATTTCCTATCGCATCGTTTGTTGCGCTGATTATCTTTGGCAAGGTCGGCGAAGGTTCTGGCTCCGGCGGCGGGTCCAGCTCAGGTTCCAGCGGCTCCAGCACCAGCAGCAGTTCGTCGGGCGGTGGCGGTTCCAGCGGTGGCGGGGGGGCTTCCGGCAGTTGGTAGATGACTCGGCGGCTGTCCCATAGTGGAACAACCGCTGAACTGTACCTTTGAGGGTGAAGCCCCTGGGTACTGGTTGTTCGGCAAAGCCCTGAGTGCTAAAGCGGCTTAGACAGTGGAGTTGTCACGCCTTGGTCCAACCGCCGTTGCCGTCAGGTTTTATTTCGAAGTCGATCGGTTGACGCAGGGCATTGGACGCGGAGTCGTTTAAGGCCTTGTCATCCCAAGTTGGGAAGGCGGGCAGGGTGCCGGTGCCGTGATATCCAGCCCTGGTATTGACCTGGGCGTCATCGACGGTCTTTTTGTCTGAAGGCAAGAAGTTGCGATCCAGCCGAGTGCGGTTGGCGTGGTCGCGCGTCGCATTGCCAATGTTTTTCCAGCCGCCCTTGCCATTGGACACTTCGGCATCTTCTCCAGCCTGTTTGTCCAGAGAGTTTTTCCTCGGTACATCGTTATCGATAGGGTGTTTGGCAGCGGGCTGGTACGCGGGTACGAATGGGGCGGAGCCATTGATTGAAGACATGATTGCACCTCTCTGATTGCTTGGAAATTGACCCTGTCAGAGGGTGGCCCTGACAGGGCGTTTCGCAGGCTACAGCGCCTGGGGCAGGCGCTCAACGAGGTCTGTTTTGGCTGGATGTAACAACGTGAAACCGCATCAGGTGTTGGTTTTCGAGTGAGTCAAAAGGCTATAGGCGCAGTCCGGCCCACGCTCCGAAAAGTCAGGCTGGCTGTCAGATAGCGCAGCGCAGTGCCAGCTTTTCACTCACCGAAACACATTCGGTCGTTGCAGGTCTTTTGGTTGCCTCACGCTTGGAAACACTTTTGCAACCACTCGTGCAACGGCTTGCATTAAAGCGTCTTCACCATCTCATGCCACGCCATACCCCCATGATCCGACGGCGAAGGGCGCACGTAGGTGTAGCCCATTGCTCGGTACAACGGCACATGCTGCGCCTTGCACATCAGGTGGAGGGTGCGCTTGCCCATTGCCTGCATGCGTTGCACGAACTCAGTCATCAGCCGTTTCGCATAGCCCTTGCCTTGATGGGCCGGGTCGACCACCACCGACATGATCACCACATTCGGTGCCTCGGCCACATGGCCCACCAACTCCTTGAAGGCCTCGTCCGACATCACCACTTCATGGGCGCACCCTGAGTTGATGAAGCCCACCACTGCGCCATCTTCCTCCAGGATCAAAAAGCCCTCGGGATACTGCGCGATACGCGTGGTGATCTTTTCAAGCGTGGCGGCTTCGTCGCCCTCGTAGGCGCTGGTTTCGATTTCAAAGCAGCGTGCTGCGTCGGTGGGCAGGGCGTTGCGCAGGGTGAGGGTGGGCATGGGCCGTTCCAGAGATTTTCAGTGAAAGGCCACATCATAGAGAAACGTTGCACCTTTGGCACCGCAAGGCCGGCCCTGACGGGTGAAGCGTGAGGTTCAACTTTGGTGCTGCGCAATCAAACTGTGGGGCTTGCCTGCGAAGGCGGCCTGAAGGCCGACACCTATCTATCTGACCCTACGCGATCCAAATGTGGGAGCTGGCTTGCCTGCGAAGGCGGCCTGGCAGGCGACACAGTTGATTGCGTACATATCCATTCCTGCGGTAACGGCCACTTAGGGTTCCGCTTTTACAGCGGGTCACTTTTGGAAGGACCCAAAAGTAACCAAAAGGTCCTCGCCCCACCACTCGGCACCTCGCTTGGGCTCGGTGTGCCCGTAATCCGCCAGTGATTTGGGGGGCCGCCGCCACGCGCCATCCATGGCGCGGGGCGGCTAAACCGGCATCCCTGCCGGTTTACCCCCCAAATCCCTGTCGAATTCCGGCCAGCGTGGTTTAACGGGGCGCCTGAGATCAAAAGCAGATCAAGAGCGGCTCGCTTCGCATCGTGGTTACCGCCTGGGTAGGAGCGGGTAGGATTGAGTTTCGCAAAAACCAGAAAACCCGCCGAGGCGGGTTTTCTCACAACTTACTGCACAGCAGGCGAATCAAGGCCATGTTTTTCAATCACCGTAAACACATCCGCCACATCCTGGACCATGATCCGGGCGGTATTGGCAACTGTGCGCGGGTTCGCAGACCAGGAAGAATCACCCCCGGCAGACCCGAAGGTCTCCCACGCACAGCCGCCACACCGACAGGATGTATCAAACCCCACTCACCAACTTCCCACTGTCCATCCGGCGCTTATACGCACTGTCCCGACTCGCCAACCAGAAGTACAACGGCGACGTCACCACCAACCCCACCACCCACGACAAGTCCGCGCCGTTGATGTGCTGCGAAATCGGCCCCACGTACAGCGGCGTGTTCATGAACGGAATCTGCACCACGATCCCCACCGCATAGGCCAGCAGCGCCTGCGGGTTGTACTTGCCGTAGATGCCGCCATCCACGCGGAAGATCGAGGCGATGTCGTATTGGCCTTTGTGAATGGCGTAGAAGTCGATCAGGTTGATCGCCGTCCAAGGCACCAGCACCACCAGCAGCACCAGCACCATGTCGACGAAGTGGCCGATGAAGTCTTGGGAGGCAAACACCGCCGCAATCGAACAGGCGGCCAGCACGATGATGGAGATCACCGCACGGCTTTTCGCGGTCGGGATCCAGCGGTAGGCGAAGGTCTGTACCAGAGTGATGATCGACAGCACCGCGCCGTACAGGTTGAGGGCGTTATGGCTGATCACGCTGAGCAGGAACAGCACCAGCATCAACGGGCCGATGGCGCCGGTGGCGAGTTTGACGGCGTCCATGGTGTCCATGCCTACCGGCGTGGCGAGCACTGCCACGGCGCCGAAGATGAACGCCAGGCTCGACCCCAGCGCCGAGCCCAGGTAGGTGGTCCAGAAGGTGGCGGCTACCGGCACGTCGGCGGGCAGGTAGCGGGAGTAGTCCGACACGTAGGGCGCAAACGCGATTTGCCACAGCGCAGCCAGGGAAACAGTGGCCAGCCAACCGGAGATGTTGAAGCTGCCACGGGTGAGGAAATCGGTGGTCTGCACATGGGTGAAGATGTAGCCAAAGCCCAGCACGATGCCGGCGCCGAGGACCCAGGTGCCGATGCGGTTGAGTACGTGGATGAAGCGGTAGCCGATGATGCCGATGATCCCGGAACCGATGGCGCCGATAACGATGCCCACCGGTACAGGCACGGCGTCCACCACACCATGCAGGGATTTACCGGCCAGCACGATGTTGGAGGCGAAGAAGCCGATGTACATCACCCCCGCAATCACCACCACCAGCAATGCGCCGAGGGAGCCGAACTGCGCACGACTCTGGATCATCTGCGGGATACCCATTTGCGGGCCCTGGGCCGAGTGCAATGCCATCAACACACCGCCGACCAAATGGCCGACAAGGATAGCGACAATGCCCCACACCAGGTTGAGGTGGAACAGTTGCACACCCAGTGCGCCAGTGACGATCGGCAACGGCGCGATGTTGCCGCCGAACCACAGGGTGAACAGGTCTCTTACCTTTCCATGGCGATCTTCCGGGGGCACGTATCCAATCGTGTGTTTTTCGATGAGCGGGGCGGAGGATGTTGCAGTGGTAACCATGACGAGCTCCAAGGCAAGGTGAGTACGTGGGCGTACTTCGCTGTGCGGCGCATGGGCACCGCTTTGTTGTTGGAGTGATCATCTGCAATGGGCGCAGGCAGGTAAATTAGTAAGTTTGTTGCTATAGACCTTAAAAAAAGTATCTCGTGAGGTTTTTTGCTCCGGTATGTTGCATGCACGTCAATGGCTTGAAAAACCGGTGTTTCTTCGCACTTGTTTGGGGCAAAAAACCACGTTTAGGGAGGTGCCGATGGCAGCCTATAACCTGCGTCAGCTCAGATATTTTGTGACCACGGCCGAATGCGGCAGCGTTGCCGAGGCGTCGCGCAAGCTGTATATCGCCCAGCCGTCGGTTTCCACGGCGATCAAGCAACTGGAAGACAGCTTTGGCGTGCAACTGTTTATCCGCCATCACGCTCAGGGCGTTTCCCTCACGCCCAGCGGAGCGCGCTTTTATCGCAAGGCGTTGGAGCTGTTGCGGGTAGCCCATGAGTTCGAACAGAACGCCCTGGCCGATAACGATGTGGTGGCCGGGCAGATTGACATCGGTTGTTTTGAAACCGTGGCACCGTTGTACTTGCCATGCTTGATCGCCGGTTTCAAGGCGCGCTGGCCGGGCGTGGAGATCCGTATCCGCGATGGCGAGCAGCAGGAGCTGGTGCAGGCGCTGACGGCGGGCAGTATCGACGTGGCGATGCTGTTTGAGCACGACCTGGGCAGCACCATCGAGACCACGCCGCTGATGCCGCCGCAACAGCCCTATGCGTTGCTGCCGGCCGACCACCGCTTTGCCCAACAGGCCAAGGTGTCCCTGGCCGACCTGGTGCTGGAGCCGATGATTTTGCTGGACGTGTTGCCCAGCCGTACCTACTTCGTGAGCATCTTCGAAGAGCGCGGGCTGACCCCGAATATTGTATTTAGCTCGCCCTCCATCGAAATGGTGCGGGGCATGGTGGGGCGGGGGTTCGGGTTCTCGATCCTGGTGACCAAACCGTTCAGCGAGTACACCTATGATGGGCAGAAAGTGGTGTGCATTCCCTTGGTGGAAACGGTCACGGGGTCGGGGTTGTCCGCCGTCTGGCTACGCCGCGCACCCTTGACCAAACCGGTGCAGTTGTTTGTCGACTACTGCCGCGAAGAGTTGGCGCGACTACTGGGCTGAACACCAAACCCCAATGCCGATCAGTTAAGCGAACACAGTGCTCAACGCAACGAAGCTCAAAGGTGGGAGCTGGCTTGCCTGCGAAGGCGGTCGTGCAGTAACCGATGCAGTGATTGACACACCGCCTTCGCGGGCAAGCCCGCTCCCACAGGGATTTGCGCTTAACTGATCGGCATTGGGGCTGGCCCCTCCCACATAGGTGGTGCGATGTCTTCAGGTGCTGATAAAGCCTAGCAACCGCTGCAACATCGCATCGCAGCCATCGAGCTGCTCCAGGCTCACAAACTCATCGGGCTTATGCCCTTGGTCCATGCTGCCTGGCCCGCATACCACGGTGGGAATACCCACCGCATCGAACAGCCCGCCCTCGGTACCAAACGCTACGGTACCGAATGCCTGCGAGTCGCAAAACGTCGCAATCAATTGCGCCGCCTGGCTGCGCTCATCCGTGACCAGCCCTGGGTAGGCCGACAACTCGGTGAACCGAATCGAACTCTGCTTGCTGACCGCCTGCATGCGCGGCAACACCTGCTGCCGCGCGTAGGCCTGTAGCTCTTCAGCTACTTCGCCCGGGTCCATGGAGGGCAGGGCGCGCACCTCAAAGTCAAAGCGGCAGTCGGCTGGCACGATATTCAAGGCCTTGCCGCCGTTGATCATGCCGGTCTGTACCGTGCTGAACGGCGGGTCAAAACGTGGGTCCTGACGCGCGCGTAGCCGTTGGCCAATGCGCCCCAGTTCACCGATCAACTCGGCGGCGTGTTCAATCGCATTCACACCCGAGGGCGCATAGGCCGAGTGGCACGCCTGGCCCTGAACATCGCAGCGCATCGCCAACTTCCCCTTGTGGCCCAGTACCGGCTTGAGCTCGGTCGGCTCGCCGATGATGCACAACATCGGCTTGACCGGACGCTGTTCAAGAACGGCGAGCAGCGAGCGCACGCCCAGGCAGCCGACTTCCTCATCGTAGGACAGGGCGATGTGCACCGGCAGGCGCAATGGCGCCTTGACCAGCGCTGGCACCAACGCCAGCACGCAGGCGATATACCCCTTCATGTCGGCGGTGCCGCGCCCGAACAGCTTGCCGTCGCGCTCGGTCAGCGTGAACGGCGGCAGGCTCCAGGGTTGCCCATCCACCGGCACCACGTCGGTATGCCCCGACAGCACGATACCTGGCAGTTCCACCGGGCCGATGCTGGCAAACAGGTTGGCCTTGCTGCGTTGCGCGTTGTAGACCAGCTCGCTGGTGACGCCAAGCCCGGCCAGGTAATCGCGCACATACTCGATCAATTGCAGGTTGGACTCGCGGCTGGTGGTGTCGAAGCCCACCAGGGTTTCCAGCAGGTCGCGGCTGCGGCTCATCGGTCGTCTCCGGCCACACCGTAGCCGGGGGAGCGGTCGGGGGCGAGGGCGCGATCGATATAGTCCTGCACCTGTGGGCGGTAGGCATCCCAGAGTTTTTGCAATTCGCCAATCGGCGCCTCGTCGGCCCAATCCACGCGCAAGTTGATAATCGGCCAAGTCAACTCGCCCACCACCACCAGCGCGGCGGAGTGCACCGGGCCGGCTTCGCCACCGGCGGCGATGGCGGCATGCATCGCGGCCAGTAGACGGTCTGCGAGCTGGCCTTCGCCCTGTTCGAAGGCCGTGACCATCGCGGTGATCACTTCAGGGGCGGCGAGCATATTGCCCGCCGCCACGCATTGCTCGCCCGATACCGCGTGATGGGTACCCAGGGTCTGACTGCCGCTGAAATGCACGCTGCGGCCCAGGTGGTCAATCGCCGTCAGTTGCCGGTACTGGCTGTAGCCGTGGCGGGTGAGCGCTTTATCGACGGCGTCGGCGGGAGCCAGGCCCTGTTCCAGCCCGTCGAGGACGTCCGGGCCGAGGGCCGGCAAGGTGATGTTCTGGGTCGACACGGCGCCCACACCGGGCCGCAGCCACGGGCAGCGGGCGCCCACGGCGATGCTCGATGAGCTGATGGCAATGCCCAGTTGGCCGGTCTCTGCACAACGGCCGACGATAGAAAAGGTCATGGCTAGCCTCCTTACTCTGGAATAACCGCGATCACATCAATTTCCATCAGCCACTGCGGCTGGCCCAGGGCCGAAACCACCAGCCCGGTGGAAATCGGGAACACGCCCTTGAGCCACTTGCCGACTTCCTGGTACACCGGCTCGCGGTAGCGTGGGTCGATCAAATAGGTGGTGGTCTTGACGATATGGCTGAGGTCGCTGCCGGCTTCTTCCAGCAGTTGCTTGACGTTCTTCATCGCCTGCTCGGCCTGGGCCCGTGGGTCGCCGAGGCCGACCAGGTTGCCGTCGAAATCAGTGCCCACCTGGCCGCGTACGTACACGGTGTTGCCGGCGCGCACGGCCTGGCATAGGTCGTTGTCCAGGCTCTGGTTGGGATAGGTTTCTTTGGTGTTGAACATGCGAATGCGAGTGTGAGTAGGCATCAAAAAACTCCTGGGAAAAATGATCAGGCGCTGACAGGGGACTGGCGGGCAACCGGGGCGGCTTCGCGGTACTCAAGGTACTGACGCTGGATGGCGATATGGTCGGCCACGTATTTGGCGTCGTGCCACACGCCCCAGATAAACGACGAGCCACGCCGCGATTGCCATGGCAACCCAAGGAAGTAGATGCCCGCTTCGCTGGAGACACCGCGCTGGTGTTGCGGCTTGCCAGCGGCGTCGAAGGCGTCTACCTGCAACCAGCTGTAGTCCACGGCAAATCCGGTGGCCCAGATGATCGAAGTGATGCCAGCCTCCGCCAGGTCCAGTGTCAGGATCGGCTGCTTGATGCATTCAGCGTCGGGGAACACGCGACGTGCCTCGGGCTCCAGGGGCAGGTCGAGGCCGTTGCGCTCGATATAGGCGTCGGCCGCATCCAGCAAGGCCAGGTAGTTTTCATCACCGCGCGCCAGGTTCTCCACCAGGTTGGGTTGGAACGTTGCCACCGTGCCGTCGAAGGCGTGAGTCAGGCCGACCAGGGTCATGCCTTGCTGGGCCAGCTCGCGAAAGTCGATGGTCTTGCCGCCGTGGGCGCCGCTCACGGCAATGGTGACGTGCTCGCGGCCGGGTTTCATCGCCGCCTGGTCCCACTCGCCCAATACGCCCAACCACCAGCAGAAGTCGCGGTTGCGATAGGCGCGAGGAGGGCGGTCATGGGCGCCGACCGACAGGTACACCTGGCGACCGGAACGCTGCAATTCATCGGCAATTTGCACCCCGGACGAGCCGGCGCCCACCACCAGCACAGCGCCGGCTGGCAGTTGCCCAGGGTTGCGATAGTCGGCGGAGTGGATCTGGTGCAGCGCGGTGTCTTTAGGCGCGATAGCGGGAATCACAGGCTTTTGAAAGGGCCCGGTGGCGGCTACCACGCGGTTGGCTTCGATCACGCCTTCGCTGGTGTGCACGGTAAAGCCGGGGCGCCCCTCGTTGCGAACTACTGAGGTGACGTCCACGCCGGTGCGGATCGGCGCGTTGAATTTACGGGCATAGGCTTCGAAGTAATCGGCGACGCGCTCTTTGGGTGCGAACCCATCGGCGGGGACGTCATCGAAATGCAGGCCGGGGAAGCGGTCATGCCAGGCCGGGCCGTTGGCGACCAATGAGTCCCAGCGGCCGGTGCGCCAGCGCTCGGCAATACGGCTGCGTTCCAGCACCAGGTGCGGCACGCCTTGCTTGCTCAAATGCTCGCTCATGGCCACGCCAGCTTGACCTGCGCCAACCACCAGCGTGTCTATTTTTGTTATCGCTACAGTCATGTCTCTATCCTTGCGTAATGCAGTTGGATTCAGCTCGGGCATGACGTCAAGTTAGGCGGCGGGGGGGTATTAATAAAATATTATTAAGTTGGGAAGTGAGCATAAATATCGGATGCAGAGCCGGCGAATGCCTGCCAGACAGCACATACATGCAATTCCCCACACCTGCCAACCGGCCACACTCTCCCCATCGCTCAATGCTCCGGGGAAACACCCAGCCATGGAATCAACCGCCAACACCCGCCCCGACGAAGTCGTCACCCTGGTCGTCAAGCACCGGGTCAAACCCGGCTTTGAAGTCGAGTACGAAGCCTGGCTGCGCCGCATCGTGCGCATCGCGGGCGAACGCCCTGGGCACCTTGGCGTTGACGTGGTGCGCAGCCAGCAAAACGGCATGGCGCTGTTCACTTGCGTGCTGCGCTATAGCTCCACCAACGCCCTTGAGCTGTGGCTCGGCTCCCCGCAACGCCAGGCCCTGATCGACGAAGCCGCGCCCATGCTCGCGGATGGCGACCAGACGGAAATCGGCGCGGCCAATGAATTCTGGTTCACGCCCCAGGCCGAGGGCGGTGCCAAGCCGCCGCGCTGGAAGCAGACGGTGGTCAGCCTGTTTGTGATCCTGCCGCAAACCCTGCTGCTGCCGTTTATCTGGGGGCCGATCCTGCGGTTGCACCCGTTTTTGTCCAACTACGTGGTCTCCACCTTCCTGGTCACCCTGACCATCGTGTTGCTGGTGGTGTACCTGCTGATGCCGGCGGCCACCCGCCTGTTCGCTCCCTGGCTTGAAGCCTCTGTAAAGGAAACCCTATGAACGCCGATCTGATTCTGTTCAATGGCCAGTTCCACACCGTGGACCGGGAAAACCCACGCGCCACCGCCGTGGCCATCCACCAAGGGCGCTTTGTCGCCGTCGGTACCGACGGCGAAGCCATGGCCCTGCGCGGCAGCGGCACCCAGGTCATCGACCTCAAGGGCCGCACCGTAATTCCCGGCCTCAACGACTCGCACTTGCACCTGATTCGTGGCGGGTTGAACTACAACCTTGAACTGCGCTGGGAAGGCGTGCCGTCCCTGGCCGATGCCTTGCGCATGCTCAAAGACCAGGCCGACCGCACGCCCACGCCGCAATGGGTACGCGTGGTGGGCGGTTGGAACGAATTCCAGTTCGCCGAAAAGCGCATGCCCACCCTGGAAGAACTCAACCAGGCCGCCCCGGACACCCCGGTGTTCGTGCTGCACTTGTACGACCGCGCCTTGCTCAACCGCGCAGCCCTGCGGGTGGCGGGCTACACCAAGGACACGCCGAACCCGCCGGGCGGTGAGATCGTACGCGACAGCAACGGCAACCCCACCGGCATGCTGGTGGCGCGGCCCAACGCGATGATCTTGTACTCGACCTTGGCCAAAGGCCCGAAACTGCCTTTGGAATATCAGGTCAACTCCACCCGCCAGTTCATGCGGGAACTCAATCGCCTGGGCCTGACCAGCGCCATCGATGCCGGCGGCGGCTTCCAGAACTACCCCGATGACTATGCGGTGATCGAGCAACTGGCCAAGGATCAACAGTTGACGGTGCGCATCGCCTACAACCTGTTCACCCAGAAGCCCAAGGAAGAGCTCAGCGACTTCAAGCACTGGACCGGCAGCGTCACCCTGCACCAGGGCGATGACTACCTGCGCCATAACGGTGCCGGCGAGATGCTGGTGTTCTCGGCGGCGGATTTCGAAGACTTCCTCGAACCCCGCCCTGACCTGCCGCTGACCATGGAACAGGAGCTGGAACCGGTGGTACGCCACCTGGTGGAACAGCGCTGGCCGTTCCGTCTGCACGCCACTTACGACGAGTCCATCTCGCGCATGCTCGACGTGTTCGAGAAGGTCAACCGCGATATTCCGTTCAATGGCTTGCCGTGGTTCTTCGACCACGCCGAAACCATCACCCCGAAAAACATCGAACGCGTGCGTGCCCTCGGTGGCGGTATTGCGATTCAGGATCGCATGGCGTTCCAGGGCGAATACTTCGTCGAGCGCTACGGCGCCAAGGCCGCCGAAGCCACGCCGCCGATCAAGCGCATGCTGGCCGAAGGCGTGCCGGTAGGGGCGGGCACCGATGCCACCCGCGTGTCGAGCTACAACCCCTGGACCTCGCTGTACTGGATGGTCAGCGGCCGCACCGTCGGTGGCCTGGAGCTGCACGCCGAGGGCTTGCCGCGCCTTACCGCATTGGAGCTGTTCACCCACGGCAGCGCCTGGTTCTCGTCCGAGCAGGGCAAGAAAGGCCAGATCAAGGTCGGTCAATTGGCGGATGTCGCCGCGTTGTCGGCGGACTTTTTCAGCGTCGAAGAAGAAGCCATCAAGTGGATCGAGTCGGTGCTGACCGTGGTCGGCGGCAAGGTCGTGTACGGCGCTGGCGACTTCGAAGATTTCGCCCCGCCACGGGTACCGGTGCTGCCGGACTGGTCGCCGGTGGTCAAGGTGCCGGGGCACTGGCGCCCCACGTCGCCGATGCAGGCCCAGGTTCACCAGTGCAGCGGCCCCTGTGGCGTGCATGCCCATAGCCATGAAAAAGCGCGCCTTTCCAGCGTGCCGGTCAGCGACTTCCAGGGTTTCTGGGGTGCGTTCGGCTGCTCCTGCTTTGCCTTTTGAAGAACACCCCATCCCTAAAGGAGTTACCCATGACTTACAAGCGCTTGAACAAAGACGATGCTGTTGTTTTGTTGGTTGATCACCAGACCGGCCTGATCTCCCTGGTGCAGGATTTCTCCCCCAACGAGTTCAAGAACAACGTGCTGGCCCTGGCCGACGTGGCGAAGTTCTTCAACCTGCCGACCATCCTGACCACCAGCTTTGAAAGCGGCCCCAACGGCCCATTGGTGCCTGAGCTCAAAGAACTGTTCCCCGACGCGCCGTACATTCCGCGCCCTGGCCAGATCAACGCGTGGGACAACGAAGATTTCGTCAAGGCCGTCAAGGCCACCGGCCGCAAGCAAATCATCATTGCCGGTGTGGTGACCGACGTGTGCGTGGCGTTCCCGACCCTGTGTGCCCTTGACGAAGGCTTTGAGGTCTTCGTGGTCACCGACGCTTCCGGCACCTTCAACGAAACCGTGCAACAAGCCGCCTGGGCGCGTATGACCGCCGCCGGTGCACAGCTGGTCAACTGGTTCTCGGTGGCTTGCGAGCTGCAAGTGGACTGGCGCAACGACATGGAAGGCCTGGCCAACCTGCTCTCGCCGCGCATTCCCAACTACCGCAACCTGATGAACAGCTACTCGGCGTTCGCTGCCAAGTAACCTGGTCGGTAAAACACCGCAAAACCCTGTGGGAGCTGGCTTGCCTGCGATAGCGGTGCATCAGTCAACAGCATTGCTGGCTGATACACCGCTATCGCAGGCAAGCCAGCTCCCACATTTGATTGTGTTCACATTTTGGTTTGTGGTGTGACCACTGACAGGCTATAAAACAGCCCATCGTCCCCTGAGAAGCGACAATGAACCCCTTCGAAGACATGCGCCTGTTCTGCCAGGTCATGGAATCCGGCAGTTTCACCGCCGCCGCCGAGCAATTGGGCTTGTCCAAGCAATTCGTCAGCCGCCGCCTGATCCAACTGGAAGACCGCCTGGGCGTGCGCTTGCTTAACCGCTCCACACGGCGCCTGGACGTCACGCCGCTGGGCCAGAGCTACTACGAGTCGGCCTTGCGCCTGCTCGGTGAGGTGGAACAAGTGGAGCAGGGCATCGCTGGCCAGAACAGCGAGCCCCGAGGCACCATTCGCCTCAGTGCACCCTTGTCGTTCGCCATGGCGCACCTGGGTTGCCTGTTGCCGTTGTTTCTGCGTCAGCATCCGCAGGTCTGCGTTGAAGTTGACCTGAGCGACCGTCCGGTGGACTTGATCGGCGAAGGCTACGACCTGGTGCTACGCATCGGTACCCTGGAAGATTCCACCCTGATCGCCCGACGGATCGCCGCTATCGAGCGGGTGTATTGCGCCAGCCCCGACTACCTGGCGTTGCGGGGTACGCCTTTGAAACCCGAGGACTTAACCACGCACGACTGCCTGCCCTACGGCCACGGCCGCCAGGTGCAATGGCGCTTCAAAGGCAAGGTGCAAGCCTTGAGCGTCAGTGGGCGCATGCGCGTCAATAACGGTGACCTGCTGCGCGATACCGCGATAGCCGGTCTGGGCGTTACCTATCTACCGACGTTCATTGTCAGCGAGGCCTTGAAGGACGGTCGCTTGGTCAAGGTATTGGAAGACTTCGCCCCAGAGGCCTTGACCCTGTCGGCGGTGTACCCGCAGCACCGACAGAGTTCACGGCCGGTGCAAGCGCTGGTGGAGTTCCTGCGCGAACGCCTCGCTAGCGGCTGCTGAACAGTTGGCGGATCAGGTTGGGCGTGCTGCCCGTCCACCGCTTGAACGAACGCCGAAAATTCGCCGCATCGTTGAAGTTCAGGTACGCCGCGACTTCCTCGTTACTCAAGCCCTTGGCCAGGTACAGGTGCAACGCCACATGCTTGCGCACCCGGTCGACCTGTTGCTGAAAACCGGTGTCGTGCCGTTGCAACTTGCGCTTTAGCGTGGCCGGGCTCATGGCGAAAATGTGCGCGGCCTGTTCCAGGCTGGGTGGTTGGCGCACATGTTCGCGCAGGTAGGCATAGAGGCAGTCCAGAAAACTTGTGGCAAAGCCCAGTTGCTCGATTTGTTCAAGGGCTTGCTGGCGCGCGACCTGGCCCGCCGTGGCCGAAGCGCCCGGCCAGGTGTGGGTGAGGTATTCACGGGGGATGCACATCATATCCAGCGGGCGTTCGAAGCGCGTGTGCTCGCCCAGATGCACCCAGTATTGCTCGACATACCGAGGTTCGGCATGGTTGAAACTGCACACCCATGGCAAGCGCTGGCCGCTGAGCCATTGGCTCATGGCAACCAGCGAGGTCATGCTGGCTTCGAGCAGAAAGCGCCAGTGTTCGCCGGCGCCGCAACTGTCCAACCAATACAGGTAAGCGTGGTGCTCATCCAGTTCTAGTTGCAGCGTAGCCAGCGGGCTGAGCAGCACTTGTTGCTGGATCAGGATGTCCAGGGCCTGATGAAGGTTCTGTGCATGCCCCAGCGCATGGCTGGCGGCGCCGTAGTAGCCGGGCAGCAGGCGTTGGCCAAACAGGAAACTGCTGTCATCGGCGTCCAGTAGTTTGCGGCTGTTGCCGATCAAGCCCAGAAACTGTTGCGGGCTCAACCGCGCGTTGCCGGCCAGGATGTCTTCGTGGAACAGGCCGGTGCCCCGCAGCAGGCGATGGCTGTCGATGTCCCGGGACAAGCCCAGGTCGATCAACGTGGCGGGTTGATAGTGACCGGGGATGAAGCGGCTGTCGTTTTCATACCAGCTGGTTTTCACGGCCATTTCAGGCGCTTTTCGCAAGGGGTTGCTTGGCCCGGGCCAGGCCCATATTCAGCCGCGTGAGCAGCTCGTGGGGGGACTCTTGCAAGGCCATTGCCACCGCCGTGGTCGCCGCCAGTTGCAGGCGTTCGCCCTGTTGCCGGGTCTTGTGGGCCAGGCTCTGCACCGCGTGTTGCAACTCCAGCGCCAGGCCCTGGGCCTGACGCTCGCCGGTATTGGGCAGCAGCACCACGAAACGATCGCCCGCCAGGCGGCACAACAGGTCTTGGCGGCGCAGGTTGAGCAGCAGCACGTGGCTGACCGCCTGTAGCACCGCATCACCCTCGGCATGCCCGTAGACCTGGTTGATGGTGGCGAAGTTATCCAGGTCCAGGGCGAGCAACGACAGTGGTTGTTGCTGCGCTTGGCTGTCGCGCAGGCTGTCGATGAGTTGGCGCTTGAGGTAGTCGGCGCCGGCCAGGGGCGTGAGTTTGTCGAATAGCCGGTGCTCGCGAAACAACCGCTCGCGTTTTTCCATTTGCGCGCTGATCGCCAGTTGTTCGTGGTGCCAGTGATAAATGCCAATCGTCAGCAGGATCATGCCCACCGGCATTGGCCCTGACTCCAGCCAGTGATCCCAGGACACGCTATCAGGCAGGCGGATGAATTCGTCGAGGCTGTCGATCCACCAGGAAAAAAAGATGCACGACAGCCCCAGGGCCAGGTATTGGGTGACCCGTCCGGCGGGGCGGCTTTTCAACACCAGGCCCAGCCAGATCAGCGCGAGCAGCGCCGAACCGCCTTCGCCGATGATATCCAGCCATACCCATTCGCTGACGCTCTTGAGCTCGCCGCAGGCCAGGTGCAGGAGCAGCCCGAGGTTGGCGGCGATCAGGAGCAACGCGAGTTTCCAGCGGTGGGGTTTGAGCACGGAAAACATGGCCACGGGTCCTTGGGCAAATGAGTAATGGGCGCCAGCACAGCAGATGGATGTGACGGTTGGATGACGGGCGGGGAGGGTCGAATCAGCTCATGCCCTTGGCACATTTTTCAGCTGAACATATATCTTATGTGGGAGCTGGCTTGCCTGCGATAGCGGCCTGACAGTCGATACAGTTATACCGAGTGCATATCCATTCCTGCGGTAACGGCCACTTAGGGTTCCGCTTTTACAGCGGGTCACTTTTGGAAGGACCCAAAAGTAACCAAAAGGTCCTCGCCCCACCACTCGGCACCTCGCTTGGGCTCGGTGTGCCCGTAATCCGCCAGTGATTTGGGGGGCCGCCGCCACGCGCCATCCATGGCGCGGGGCGGCTAAACCGGCATCCCTGCCGGTTTACCCCCCAAATCCCTGTCGAATTCCGGCCAGCGTGGTTTAACGGGGCGTCTGAGATCAAAAGCAGATCAAGAGCAAGATCAAGAGCGGCTCGCTTCGCATCGTGGTTACTTGGGCGGCACATTTGACTTCTCTGTCGATTGAACTGCCGTCTTCGCAGGCAAGCCAGCTCCCACAGGTTGAGTGAGGTCATTTCAGCTCATTTGTACCCTCCAGAAGCCTGTAAACCCCGCTTTGACAGGCTCTGCCCGCAACCCTGTCACAGAACCGTCACGCCTCATCCCTAGCTTGCCCTCCCAGTTGCCAGGCCCTTTGCCTGGCGCCAACGGATTCTTGGGGAGGGTTTCATGTACAAGCGCACCGGGCTCGTCAGCTTTACGCTTACCGCCTTGGCTCTGGCGATAGCCTGCGAGCGGCTCAACGCCGCCGAAGCGGCCACCGAGCATGTCGATGTGGTCGGCCAAGCCGCTGCGATCGACAGCGCCCTCAAGGAGCAGCGCTCTTCCGACAGTATCAAGAGCGTGGTGCATGCCGACGGCGTCGCCCAGTTGCCGGATGAGAACGTTGCCGAGGCGGTGCAGCGCTTGCCGGGCATCAGCGTTGAACGTGACCAGGGCGAAGGCCGCTTTGTCAGCGTGCGCGGCCTGGGCCCGGACCTCAACAGCGTGACCATCAACGGCACCCTGGTGCCATCCCCCGAGAGCGAACGCCGCGCCGTGGCCCTCGATGTTCTGCCCTCGGAATTGGTGCAGTCGCTGTCGGTGATCAAGACGCTCACACCGGACATGGACGCCAACTCCCTCGGCGGCACTGTCGATGTGAAGAGCCTCTCGGCGTTCGACCACAAGGGCCTGTTCTACACCGGCAGCACCGAGGCCAGTTATGACAAGAACACGCACCAGACCAGCCCGAAATTCTCCGGCGCCGCCAGTAACCGGTTCAGCCTCGGCGACGGTATCGACAACTTTGGTGTGGCTGCGGCCCTCAGTTGGCAGAAGCGTGATTTTGGCTCGGACAACGTCGAAACTGGCGGCGCCTGGGACTTCACCAACGGCGCCCGGCTCAACGAATTCGAGCAGCGCGACTACGACATCAGCCGTGAACGCGCCGGTGGTGGCCTTAACTTTGATTACAAGCCCGATGACCTGAGCAGCTACTATCTGCGCACCCTCTACAGCCGCTACAAGGACACCGAAACCCGCAACGCCGCCAGCCTCGAGTTCGCTGACCCGCAAGCGCCCGGTGAATTGGGCGAAGCCGAGGGCAAACGCAAGCTCAAGAACCGCGAGGAAACCCAGCAAATCCAGTCCTACGTATTGGGCGGTGAACGCCTGCTCGGCCTGTGGACCTTGAGCGGCCAGGCCGGTTACAGCCGTTCCAGCGAAGACAGCCCGGGGCATATTGCCGGTGCGACCTTCGATGGCGGTGATTTTGCCGACAGCGGCTTTTACGACAAGGCCAAGCCGCGGCCCATCGTTGGCAGTGGTTTTTACGACCCCGCCAATTTCAGCCTCGACAAAGTCGACTGGGAAAAACAGCACACCCAGGACACCGAGAAAAACCTGCGCCTGGACCTGGCGCGCGACTACGACCTGCGCGGTTACGCATCCCAGTTCAAGTTCGGCGGCAAGGTGAGCCGACGCCACAAGGACAATGACCTGGAGGCCTGGGTCTACAAGGACCTGGATGAAGAGGGCTTGAGCGATGAACAACTCAACCTCACTCAGTTCCAGAAGGGCAGCGTCGACTACCGTCTCGGCCGCTTTGGGCCAGGCATCAGCGCGAGCAATATCCGCCAGTTGATCGGCGGCCTCAATCGCGATGACTTCTATGACCCCACCGAATCCACGGTCAACGACTTCACCATCCGCGAAGACATCAACGCCGGCTACCTGATGAACACCGTCGATATTGACGACTGGCGCTTCATTGCCGGCATGCGTTACGAGGGCACTGAATTCGAAGCCAAAGGCACCGGCGCCACGGACGGCCAGTTCAGCGCCACCGAGACCAAGCGCCGTTATCACCATTGGCTGCCGGGCTTGCATGCGCGCTACCAGATTGACAAGAACACCCAAGTGCGCGCCGCCTGGACCAAATCGGTGGTGCGTCCGACCTTTGGCCAACTGGCCCCAGGTTTTGTGATCGACGATGACGAAGCCACCTTCGGCAACCCGGACCTCAAGCCTCTGGAGTCGAGCAACCTGGACCTGGGCATCGAACATTTCATGGGCCGTGCCGGTACCGTGTCGGCATTCGTGTTCTACAAAGACATCCAGAACTTCGTCTACAACACCGATGTCGCCGGTACCGGGGCCTGGGCCAACTTCGCCGAGGCGCACACCTTTGCCAACGGCGACAGCGCCAAACTCTATGGCCTGGAGTTGGCCTATTCACAGAAGTTCGACTGGCTGCCTGCGCCGTGGAACGGCTTGATGATCGGCGCCAACAGCACCTTCAGCCGTTCCAGCGCGGACATCGAGGGCTTCGACAGTGCCAGCGGGCGCAATCGCAAGCGCAACATCAGCCTGCCCAACCAATCGGACACGGTCGGCAACCTGATGCTCGGTTGGGAAGACGACACCCTCAGCCTGCGTCTCTCGGCCAATTACAAATCGGCCTACCTGTACGAGTTGGCGTCGATCAACGACAAGGCCCATGACCTGCACGTCGACGCGCAAACCTTCGTTGATTTCAGCGCGCGCTACTCGCTGACCAAGAACCTGCAGGTCAGCTTCGAGGCACAGAACCTCACCGATGAGTCGTACTTCGTCTACACCGGCCACCGCAGCTACAACGGCCAGTACGAAGAGTACGGCCCCACCTACAAGCTGGGCCTGACATTCACCCATTTCTAACGATAACGCGTGCATCCTGAAGGATTTGTCTGTTCATGAGAATTTCCAAGCTGTGCCTGCTGGTCGTACTGGTTAGCAGCGCCAATGCGTTCGCCACTGACCTACCGTTGACCCCGTGGGCACCGAGCCTTAACGCCCAAGCCGTTGCCTTCCTGCCCGGCGGCACCCAGCGCGTAGCGGCCAGTGCCCGCGACGGCCTGCTGCTGCTCGACGATAACGGCGTCGAACTGGCCCGCTTCAAAGGCCGTTTCAGCAGCCTCGACACACGCACTGCCGGCACTCAATCGCTGATCGCCAGCCTCGACAACGACCGCCAGCAGGCCTTGCTGATCGGCCTCGATGGCGCCGGCAAAACCTGGGGTACGCCGCTGTACCTGCCGCCCCGCGACTTTGCGGTAAACAGCCTGTGCCTCTATCGCGATGCGACGGCCAACCTGTTTGTGTTTCTGGTCGGTGAAGAGGGCAAGGGCGAACAGTGGCTGGTGGGCAATGGTGCGACCCTGTTGGCCCAGGCGCAGCGTGTTCGCAGCCTGCCACTGCCGCCATCGGCGCAATACTGCCAAGTGGACGATGCGACCGAGCGATTGGTGGTGAATGAGCAAAACGTCGGCTGGTGGGCCTACCCGGCGCACCCGGAAGCCGAGGTGAAGCGCACGCCCGTGGCGCTGTTCGACGATCCCCAGCGCGAAGCCGGCGTCATGGCGCTGGTGCCGGGCGGGATGCTCGCGCTGGACCCGAAAACCGCGCAGTTGCACCTGTTCCAGCAAGTCGGGGAGCGTTGGGTTGAGCAACCCAGCCTGGCCTTGCCGGGCCTCAAAGAACCGGAGCAACTGGCGATACAGGGCCGGCAGGTGCTGGTGCGGGACGACAACAGCGGCCAGCTCTATCAGGGCCGTCTCGACTGGCAAGCCACGCCGGTGCCGGTTGCGCCGATACTTGCCCAAGTCGCTGCACTGCGCCAGACCGAACCCGTGGGTCGCCAGGGCGACGCGGCGGATGACCCGGCCATCTGGATTCACCCGGAAACACCGGCCAAAAGCCGTGTGCTGGGGACCAACAAGAAACAGGGCCTGCTGGCCTACGATCTCGACGGCAAGCTGCTGCAGGAACTGGCAGTGGGGCGCCTGAACAATGTCGACCTACGCCCAGGCTTCAAACTGGGTACGCACACCGTCGATCTGGCCGTGGCGAGTAACCGCGACCGCAACAGCTTGAGCCTGTTCAGCATCGACCGTCAGAGCGGCGAGCTGCGTGAAGCCGGTGAGGTCTCCACGCCACTCAAGGACATCTATGGCATCTGCCTGTACCAGCCCGCCAGCGGTGAACTCTACGCATTTGCCAATGACAAGGATGGCACCTTCCTGCAATACCGCCTGAGTGCACCGGCTGGCCGTGTGCAGGGCGAGTTGGTGCGTCAGTTCAAGGTCGACAGCCAACCCGAGGGCTGTGTGGCCGATGACCAGCGCCAACGCTTGTTTATCGGTGAGGAAGATGTCGGCGTGTGGGCGATGGATGCCCGTGCCGACCAACCGGCCATGCTCACTTCGGTGATCAATGTCGGCCCGCAACTGCACGCGGATGTCGAAGGCCTGGCGCTGTATCAAAGCCCCGCACGGGATTACCTGGTGGTCTCCAGCCAAGGCAATGACAGCTACCTGGTGCTGGACGCCGAGCCGCCATTCGCTGTGCGCGGCGCCTTGCGCGTTGGCCTCAATGCGGCCGCCGGCATTGATGGCGCCTCGGAAACCGATGGCCTGGAGGTCACTGCCGTCAACCTCGGCGGGCCATGGAGCCAAGGCATGCTGGTGGTGCAGGACGGGCGCAAGCGCATGCCCGAGCAAGCCCAGAACTTCAAGTTCGTGCCCTGGGCCGAGGTGAGCCGTGCGTTGAAATTACCCTGAGCTGTCATCACGCAGTCATCCGTTTTTAATCGAATAGGAGCTTCACCATGCACGCGACGATGGAACATATGACGATCTGGAGCTTGATCAGCGACGCCAGCCTGTTGGTCAAGGCTGTGATGGTCACTTTGCTGCTGGCGTCCTTGCTCAGTTGGTACCTGATCATTCAGCGCAGCAGTGTGCTGCGTGGTCTGGAACGCCAGCTTGACGGCTTCCTGGCGCGCTTTCGCGTGGCGTCGGACCTGCAACCCTTGTATCGCGAAACCGTGCAGGCGGGCGAGGGCGGTGTGGCGCCGATCTTTATTGCCGGCATGCAGGAATACCAGCACTTGCACCACCACGATCCGGCAGTGCTCGAGGGTGTGGAGCGCGCCTTGCAGGTAGCGATCACCGAGCAGGAGCTGGAGCTGGAAAAGGGCTTGCAGTTTCTGGCCACGGTGGGGTCGGTCAGCCCCTACATCGGCCTGTTCGGGACCGTGTGGGGCATCATGAATTCGTTCCTCGGCTTGTCCCAGGTGCAACAGGCCACCCTATCGACCGTGGCACCGGGTATTGCAGAAGCCTTGATTGCCACGGCCATTGGCCTGTTTGCGGCGATTCCGGCAGTGGTCGCCTATAACCGCTTTGCGGCACGCAGCCAGACCTTGCTCACGCGCTACTACGCTTTTGGCAATGAGCTGCAAGTGCACCTGCACCGCACACTGCGCGGTACCTCGAACAACCTGGCCGTGGCCGCCTGAACAAGGAGCAAAGCGATGTTGATCAGGCCGCAACGCAAGCACGGGCCCAAGGCCGAGATGAATGTGGTGCCCTACATCGACGTGATGCTGGTGCTGCTGGTGATTTTCATGGTCACCGCGCCCATGCTCACCCAGGGCGTGAAGATCGAACTGCCCAAGGTCGCCGCCGAGGCACTGGCCACCGATACGCGCCAGCAGATCCTGACGTTATCGGTGAAGGCGGACGGTGGCTACTACTGGAACCTGGGGGGCGAACTGGATACCCGCCAGCAGACCGACAGCGCGGTGACCCTGGAAGAAATGAGCGCCAAGGTCATGCAGGTGGTGGCGGCGCGCAGCGATACCCAGGTGTATATCCGCGCTGATGACAATGCCGGTTATGGCCGTGTGGTGGCGGCCATGGCGGTGCTGCAGAAGGGCGGCATCAGCAATCTTGGGCTGGTGACAGAGGCCCCACAATGACGGTGATGATCATGCACAGTCCGGCACTGGCCTTGGCGCCTGACAGCGATGGTTTCTGGCGTAAAAGCCTGGCAGCGAGCCTGGCCGTGGCGCTGCATGGTGCGGTGGCAGTGGCGTTGATGCTGGGCTGGTCAACGGAGCGACCGGGGGGGCCAGCGCCACGGGTGATGCACACGCAGTGGGTGGTTTTACCCGCGCCGGCGCCTGCGCCGACACCTGAACCCGTCGCTGTCGCACTGCCAGAACCTGTTGCCATCCCGGTACCAACCAAACCGACGGTCGATCCGCAGGTCCAGGCGCAAAAGCTCGAGAAAGCCGCGCTGGCGCGCAAGCGGGTGGAAGAAAAGAAACTCGAGCAACAACAGCAGCGCATGGCGACCGAGCAGCGCAATCAGGCGTTGGAACAGCAGCGTCTGAGTCAGGCGCGTGCCGCTTCGGAAAAAGCCCGAGCCGCCGTGCCTGTGCCTACCCCTGCATTCGACAGCCGCCAGTACCAACCCTTGAGCAAGGCCGCCCCCGACTACCCCGAACGCGCCTTGGACAAGAACATCGAAGGCGACTGTTCGGTGGAGTACACCGTCAACACCCAGGGCCACGTGGAAAACCCCAAGGTGCTGGACGGCTGTCACCCGTTGTTCATTCGGCCCTCATTGGCGGCGGCCAATACTTTTCGCTACCAGCCGAGAATCGTCGATGGCAAGGCTGTTGCCGTACCGGCAGTGCGCAACACCTTCCACTACCGCATCAAATGAGCTTCTCCAGCCACCTCCCCAAAACCTGTGGGAGCTGGCCTGCCTGCGATAGCGGTGGCTCAGTTGAATATTCAGTGACTGACACACCGCCTTCGCGGGCAAGCCCGCTTCCACAGGGGATCTGTGCCAGGCGCTGATTTTGTGGGCAATACATGACCAATGTGGGAGCTGGCTTGCCTGCGATAGCGGTGGCTCAGTTGAATATTCAGTGACTGACACACAGCCTTCGCGGGCAAGCCCGCTCCCACAGGGGATCTGTGCCGGGCGCTGATTTTTTGTGGGCAATACATGACCAATGTGGGAGCTGGCCTGCCTGCGATAGCGGTGGCTCAGTTGAATATTCAGTGACTGACACACAGCCTTCGCGGGCAAGCCCGCTCCCACAGGGGATCTGTGCCGGGCGCTGATTTTTTGTGGGCAATGCATGACTAGTGTGGGAGCTGGCTTGCCTGCGATAGCGGTGGCTCAGTTGAATATTCAGTGACTGACACACCGCCTTCGCGGGCAAGCCCGCTTCCACAGGGGATCTGTGCCAGGCGCTGATTTTTTGTGGGCAATGCATGACTAGTGTGGGAGCTGGCTTGCCTGCGATAGCGGTGGCTCAGTTGAATATTCAGTGACTGACACACCGCCTTCGCGGGCAAGCCCGCTCCCACAGGGGATCTGTGCCAGGCGCTGATTTTTTGTGGGCAATGCATGACTAGTGTGGGAGCTGGCTTGCCTGCGATAGCGGTGGCTCAGTTGAATATTCAGTGACTGACACACCGCCTTCGCGGGCAAGCCCGCTTCCACAGGGGATCTGTGCCGGGCGCTGATTTTTTGTGGGCAATGCATGACTAGTGTGGGAGCTGGCTTGCCTGCGATAGCGGTGGCTCAGTTGAATATTCAGTGACTGACACACCGCCTTCGCGGGCAAGCCCGCTCCCACAGGGGATCTGTGCCAGGCGCTGATTTTTTGTGGGCAATACATGACTAGTGTGGGAGCTGGCTTGCCTGCGAAAGCGGTGGCTCAGTTGAATATTCAGTGACTGACACACCGCCTTCGCGGGCAAGCCCGCTCCCACAGGGGATCTGTGCCGGGCGCTGATTTTGTGGGCAATACATGACCAATGTGGGAGCTGGCTTGCCTGCGATAGCGGTGGTCCAGTTGAAGATTCAGTGACTGACACACCGCTTTCGCGGGCAAGCCCGCTCTCACAGTGGAATGTGTTCAGGCCAGCGCTTTCTCGTGGGGTTCGATCACGCTGTAGCGGTTCGCTGGCACTTCCAGGCCGAGGTTGTCGCGCAATGTTCGGCCGCTGTACTCGGTACGAAACAACCCCCGCTGTTGAAGCACCGGCACCACCCACTCAGTGAAATACTGCAAGCCGTCCGGCAGTACCGAATTGATAATGAAACCATCGCTGGCACCGCTCTCGAACCAGGTTTGGATCGCATCCGCGACCTGTTGCGGGGTGCCGACAAAGTCGCGCAGGGGCCGTGAGAAACGCAGGGCTACTTCGCGCAGGGTCAGGCCTTCGTCACGGGCCAGTTGCTTGATACGCTCGGAGCCACCTTTCTGGCTGTTGGCGCCCAGGTCGCCCAGTTCGGGAAAGGGCGCATCCAGCGGGTACTGGCTGAAATCATGGTCGTTGAACGGTCGGCCGAGGGCGACGATGGCGTCCTCCACAGTGACCAGCGCCACGGCTTGCTGGTAGCGGCTTTCCACTTCGGCGGCATCGCGCCCGACAATCGGGCGGATGCCCGGCAGGATCGACAGGCTGTCCGGGTCGCGGCCAAAGCCCTTGGCGCGGCGTTTCAAGTCGGCGCTGTAGGCCTTGGCCTCATCGATAGTTTCCACATGCACGAAAATCGCATCGGCGTTTTCAGCGGCAAAGTTACGCCCATCCTGCGAAGTGCCCGCCTGGAAAATCACCGGTTGGCCCTGGCGCGAACGCGCGATGTTCAGCGGGCCTTTGACCGAGAAGAACTCGCCCTTGTGGTTAAGCGCATGCAACTTGCCTGGGGTGAAGAATTCGCCGCTGTGTTTGTTATAGGCAAAGGCATCGTCCTCCCAGGAATCCCATAGGCCCTTGACCACATTCAAATGCTCCTTGGCGATGCGGTAACGCACGGCGTGGGGCGGGTGTTCGGCCTTGCCGAAATTATCGGCGGTGCCGCTCAGCCACGAGGTGACTACGTTCCAGCCAGCGCGGCCGCCGCTGATGTGGTCCAGGGAGGCGAACTGGCGTGCTACCTGGTAAGGCTCGGTGTAACTGACGGTCACGGTGGCGACCAGGCCGATGTGAGTGGTCAGCGCGGCCAAGGCCGAGGATCGTCAGCGGCTCGAAACGGTTGAGGTAATGGGGGCTGGACTTGGGGTGGATATGCAGGCTGTCGGCGATGAACACGAAGTCGAACCGGGCGGCTTCGGCCAGTGCGGTCTGCTGCTTGTAGAAGCCGAAATTGGTGCTGGCGTCGGGTTGTGCCTGCGGGTGGCGCCATTCGCCCCAACCGTGGCCGACACCGTGCACCATGGCACCGAGTTTCAATTGACGCGGCTTGCTCATGTTCTGCTCCTTAGCGCGAGGCTTGTTCGAGGGGGATACGCTTGGCGTTGAAGCTGGAATCGAAGCCCTGGGAGACGTCGATGTGTTTGCTCAGCAGGCCTTCTTTTACATAGGTGTCGGCGGTGGCTTGCAGGCCATGGATCACCGTATCGTCAATCGTGACCGGGGAAAGATGGGTGTCCTTGGCCACTTCGATATGCACGGCCAGTGGCAGGCCAGTGATCTTGGCTTGGGCAGCGGCGTATTGCTCGGGATGGGTATTGGCCCAGGCGTAGGCGCGATCAATGCGGGCGACAAAGTCGTCCAGTTGCACACGTTTGTCGGCAATGGCCTGGCCGGTAGCGGCGAAGTACAGATGATTGCTCAGCAGGTGCTTGCCGCTCACCAGCACGCGAGCATTGCTCTGTGAGGTGACCACGGTGGTGTAAGGGTCCCACGTCGCCCAGGCATCGGCGGTGCCGTTGTCGAGTACCAACCGGGACTCGGCGGGCAGCAGGAAGATGAACTGCACATCCTGGGTGGTCAGCCCCGCATCGTTCAGGGCCTTGATCGCCAGGTAGTGCCCGATGGAGCCGCGCCCGGTGACGATCTTCTTGCCCTTGAGGTCGGCCGCGGTCTTGATCGGTGAATCCTTGGGCACCAGCAGCGCCGTGGTGTTACGGCCTTCGGCATGGATGATGCTGATCACCTTGATCGAGGCACCGGCGCCGAGGGCGAACACATAAGGGGCATCGCCCAGGGCGCCGACATCCACAGCGCCGGCGTTCAGCGCTTCGCCCAGGGGCGAGGCCGAGGGGAATTCCGACCATTTGATCTCGTAGGGCACGTTCTGGCTTTCGCCCGAGGCTTCCAGCAGCGCCTTGATCGTGGATTTCTGGTTGGCCACGCGCAGCGGTTGCAGGTCGCCAGCCTGGACGGTGGAAAGCAGGCCGAGGGCGAGGGCAGCGCCCAGCAACAGGCGTTTGAATGGAATGGCGTACAGCATGGGAAAAACTCCAGGCGTTAGGTAAAGGAAAGTACCTCCGCCTGGAGAAGGGGTCGGTTGGGCGAAACGGTGCAGCGGTGAATCAGATCACGTAGAAGCCATGGGTGCCGTCGCGGGCCAGTTGTTCCACGAGGCCGAACTCCCAATCCAGGTAAGCCTGCATGGCTTCCCGAGGGTTGTCGGTGCCTTCGTAAGGGCGGCGGTAGCGGTCGATACGCGGGGACGCCAGGTGGCTTTCGCCTGACTCAAGGGGCAGTTGCGCTTGGATCCAGCCGGCCGTGCCGTCCTGCAGCAAAAAGACCGGCTTGCCGGTGAGGGCCTCGACTTCCGGCACGGCCAGGCGCGCCAGTTGGCTGCTGCCGCAGGTCAACACATAGCGCTGGGCGCTCGGTACCTTGCTCAGGGCCTCGGGCAGTTGCGCGCGCAGCACCCACCAGGCGCCGGGGATATGACGTTTCACGTAGTTGGCGCTGGCCGTGAAGTCCAGCACCTGCGTGTCGCCATGGCCGAGCCAGTCGGCAAGGGTATGGGGGCTGATCAGTTCGGCCTGGGGCGGCGGCGGTACTGGCGCGACCCATGCGCCGCGCTCGCTGAAGTGCTCCGCTTGCAGGTCATCCAATACGTACACCTGCCAGCCCAACTGGGCCAGCCACGACGCGGACATATTGGCGCGCACACCGTCGTCGTCCACCAGGACCAGGCGCGCACCGCGCACACTGGCAACGTGGTCGGTTTCCTGCACCAGTTGCCCGCCCGGGGTGGCACGGGCGCCCGGCAGGTGGCCGGCTTCGAATTCTTCTACGGTGCGCACATCGAACAGGTAGGTGGTGCGGGTCGCGTCCTGTTGCCAGCGGTGCAGGTCATTGAGCGTCGCACGCTTGACCCCGGCTTTATCGGCAACACCACGTGCCTTTTGGGCGGCGAGCTGGCGATGGTTTTCCGAGGTCGGCGCAAAGCGGCGCGCCTGGCCATGGGCGAGGGTCTGCCCGGCCAAGGTCCAGCCGATGGTGCCGTTGCGCAGGGCTGCCACCGGGTTGGGGAGGCCGGCGTTGATCAACGACTGGGTGCCGATAATGCTGCGGGTGCGCCCGGCGCAATTGACGATGATGCGCGTGGCTGGATCGGGCGCCAGCTCACGGGCGCGCAACACCAACTCGGCCCCCGGCACACTGATGCCGGTGGGGATGCTCATGGTCTGGTATTCGTCGAAACGGCGCGCATCGAGCACCACCACATCGGCCTGGCTGTCGAGCAGGGCCTGGACCTCTTCGGCGGCCAGGGACGGCGTGTGACGCTGGTTCTCCACCAGCTCGCCAAACGCCTTGCTGGGTACATTGACGTCGATAAACAGCTCGCCACCGGCCCGACGCCAACCGTCCAGCCCATCCTCCAGCAGGCTGACCTGGGTGTAGCCCAGTGCAACCAGGTGTTCGGCGGCGCGCTGGGCCAGCCCTTCGCCGTTGTCGTACAGGGTGACCTGGGTATCGCGGCGTGGAATGCGCGCGTACACCTCCAGTTCAAGCTTGGACAAAGGGATATTCGCGGCGAACAGAGGGTGGGCCTCGGCAAAGGGCGCTTCTTCGCGTACGTCGATCAGCGCGACTTCTTCGCGTGCCAACAGGGCCTGGCGAATCTGCGCAAAGCTGCGGGTCGATAGGGTGGTCATAGGGCAGGGCTCTTTTCTTTGGACAGGTCCCAGATGTTCGGGAGATAGGCGTTGGAATAACCGGAGATAAACAGTTTCTCGCTGCCGTCGGGTTGATACACCGCCCGGCGCACCGCGCCGATATTGGCGCCGTATACGTGGATGCTGATGGACACTTGGTCGCCGTGGGCATTGCTGACCTGATGGATATCGCCGACTTTGGGCGACACCGCCTCGACCTGGCCCGGCAGCAATTGCACGGGTTCGCCTTGCGCTACCAGGCTGCCGCCCGGTGCCCGGGCAAACCCCTGGGAAACCTCCGCGCCGCGCAACATACCGATCAGCCCCCACACCCGGTGGTCATGAATCGGCGTGCGTTGCCCTGGCCCCCACACAAAGCTGACCACGCTGAATCGCTGGCGCGAATCGGCATGTAGCAAGAATTGCTGGTAGCGCTCGGGGTCGGGCTGGGCGAATTCGTCGGGCAGCCAATCATCGTGGCTGACCAATTGCGCCAGCAACTTGCCGCCACGGTGCAGCAGGTCGCCTTCAC
Organism: Pseudomonas sp. CFSAN084952; assembly: GCF_009648855.1. Lineage (NCBI taxonomy): Bacteria > Pseudomonadati > Pseudomonadota > Gammaproteobacteria > Pseudomonadales > Pseudomonadaceae > Pseudomonas > Pseudomonas sp. CFSAN084952. The sequence goes on from NZ_CP045767.1 coordinate 1,774,504, forward strand.
GCGGGTTGCCGTCGATCAATTCCGCCAGGGCGCCTATGAAGGCTCTGAGTCTCTCGGGGTGTCGGGCCTGGGTCATGACCATTCCATCGGGCTGTTGGTGTATTTTTATCTAAGCATAATGTTTGTTTTTAATATGCTATTTTTTAATGATTAGCTTATAGCCGGAGGTAATTTAGAACCGGTTTGAATAGGGTTAGACGTTATTGATCACTGGCTGGGCTATCCAGACCTGTGTGCGGCCACTATGCTTCACGCACATCTTAATGACTGATCTGTATGTGCGGCCCAAATGAAAATTGACGATATCGATGCCTTTGTCGAAGTGATTCGTTGCCAGTCCATCAGCCATGCCGCCGCGTCGTTGCAGCTGACCCAGCCAGCCATCACCCGCCGCGTGCAGAACTTCGAGCAGGCTCTGGGAGTGGAACTGTTCGACCGCAACACCAAGCCCCTCAAGCCAACGCTGATCGGTACGCGTGTCTATGAGCAATGCCGGTTGATCCTGCGCGAGATGGATGCCCTGCGCGAACTGGTGGCCACCGATGCACCGCCTACCGGCGTGCTGCGCCTGGGCGTACCGCAGACCATCGGCGATGTGGTGCTGCTGGACGCACTCAAGCACCTGCGCAGCGAATACGCCGACTTGCGTGCCCAGGTTGCCACCGGCTGGGGCAGCCAATTGGTCGGCAAGATCGAACGCGGCGAACTGGATGCGGCGGTGGCGTTGTTCCCCGCGGGCAAGATCTTCCCGGACAACTTGATCGGTGAGTCCATCGGCAAGATGGAGTTGGTGGTGGTCTGTGCCAAGGCGCAATTGCCGAAGAAGCCTTGCAAGCTGGCGGACGTGTATCAGAGCGGTTGGATTCTCAACCCGGACGGCTGCGGGTTCCGTGCGGGGTTGCAGCGCACCTTGTCTGACCAGGGCCTGGCGCTGCGGGTAAACCTGGAAACCTTTGGCACTGAACTGCAACTGGGCCTGGTGGCCGACGGCCTCGGCCTTGGCCTAGTGCCACGTCCGTTGCTGGAACGCAGTGCTCATCGCGAGCAGTTGGCGGCGATGCCCCTCAAGGACTTCAAGCCGGTGATGGATTTGTGGCTGATCTATCCGCATTTTCTCGGCAACCTGCAAGGGCCGGTGGATGCTTTTGGTCAATGGGTGGCAGACGCTTTGCACAAGATCCGCAGCGCTGCCTGACGCTCTGCCAGCCGACGCTTATCCACCTGACCCCCCGGCGAACCCAATGTGGGAGCTGGCTTGCCTGCGATGACGGCCTGACAGCCGACATTTACCTACCAGACACCCCCGCAATCCAACTGTGGGAGCTGGCTTGCCTGCGATAGCGGCCTGACAGTCGATACAGTTATACCGAGTACATATCCATTCCTGCGGTAACGGCCACTTAGGGTTCCGCTTTTACAGCCAGCCCTTTCAAGGTCTTTTCGTCTTGGCAGCCTTGATTATCCGGTCCGTTGAAACATGCGCATTCACCGCGGTGCCTTTAACCCATGTTTTGGGCTTGGGTACCTTGGGGCCACGGGGGCTTTTCGCAACTTGTTTAGGTTGGATATTTCTGGCAAGCGCCAATAAGTGCTGAGCCAGTTTTTCCAACGGAATGACAGGAAAATGTTCCGAGGGCAGCGCAATCTGCATTCCCTCATATCCACTCCTGACCTGAACCGCTAAATGGTAAATCGAGGCTTCCCATCCTTCAGGCTGGGTATCCCGATGAGCTTGTTCAACACTGCGTTTGAGAACAGCCAGGACGTTGTAAGCCAATACCGCCGTTGCGAACCCCAGTAAGGCAGCCTTTGGGCTGCCAAGGGTTTCGATCTCACTTTCCAGGATCGCTTCCAGTCGCTGGAACATACCTTCAATGCTCCAGCGGCGGCGATACAGTTCGGCGATCTGTTGCGCACTGACGCTCTCAGGCAGGTTGCTCCAGAACATCAAGCTGCTGTCGCCGGAGTCCGTTGGCGAATGAAGCGTCAGTTCGACACGCCGACATTGGTAACCGCCTTTGACCTGGATGATCTGCTCACGCACAGTGCCAGTTTCCACAGGTACTGGCTCTTGCCACTCACCCTCTTGAATCAAGCGTGGATGCTTGGCTTGCTGACGAATGACAAAGCAAGTTTGGACTTGCTCACAAGCCTCCATAACCGGGAGCGTGCAATAAAGCCGGTCAGCCAGCCACACTTGGCCTGGCTCGGCATTGGCCAATAAAGGCAGCACACAAACGCGCTCGCTTGCGTAGGCATCCTCACACGCCTGAAGGTCGACGACCTGATCCAGATCGGGATCGTATGCAACAACCGAAAAACCGGGACGAGCGGCGCCGCGCTCGTTGCGTAAAGCTCCCAGACGTTTTTCAGTGGATGCCAGGTGATTACCGTCCACTACCCGAACCTGCCAACCCGGCAGCATCGCCGTGCAGCCCAGCTCCCGGATGGTTGGAGCCAGGCGCTGTGCACAGCCCGTAATCAGGGCGCGCAACAGAGCAGGCTCGGTACGACTGATCTTGTCGTAGAGAGCCGCCAGGCTGACCGGAAGGTCCTCCAGTTGTCGCGCGGCGGCGTGCAGAGATGGCCTCAAGCCCAATGAAACAAGGGACATTAGCTTGATGATGGTCGAGAACAATAGCTCACGAGAATACTGCCGTTGCCGGTGTTCTTCGAAAATCCACTCGGGGGCAATAGCCTGCTGCAGCGCCAGTTTGGCCATGACACTGGCAGGTGCTTTTTTTTCGAAACGCGCTAGAACTTCCGCCCACATCGTTTAGGTACCCCCTGAATGAATTTCAGGGGATTTTACAGAAGACCTTGAAAGGGCTGGCTTTTACAGCGGGTCACTTTTGGAAGGACCCAAAAGTAACCATGGGCCTGTCCCGTGACAACGGACGCCAAGAAGCGATACTTAAATCGTTCTCTTGGAGGTTGCCATGTATCCATCCACTCGCCGTAACTACACCGATGAGTTCAAGACTCAAGCGGTTGCGTTAGCTGAAAGCGTTGGCAGAACCGAAGCTGCCCGCCAGCTAGAGATGTCCGTCAAAACGCTCGATAACTGGGTGAACGCCACGCGCAAGGGTCAACCGTTGAGCTCGCCCGAGCGCAAGCCCATCACTAAGGAGGACAGCGAGCTTGCCCGCCTGCGAGCCGAGGTTGCCGGGCTAAAAATGGAGCGTGAAATCCTAAAAAAGGCGGCGGTATTCTTCGCCAGAGAGTCCAGGTGAGATACGCCTTCGTCGCTGCTGAACGGACTCAATACCCGGTACGTATGTTGTGCCGGGTGATGGAAGTCTCAACTTCAGGTTTCTACGATTACACGCACAGGCAGCCTCGCCCTGATCCTGACGCTCAGATTCGCATTGAGTTGCGCAGCGTCTATGCGGCCAGTCGACACACCTACGGTCGGCCACGGTTGGTCGCAGCCTTACGCCAGAAATCGTATGCAGTGGGCCACAAGCGAGTCAGCCGGTTGATGCAGGAGGAGGGTATTCACGGCAAGTCCAAACGCGGTTTCAGGCCCTGTACCACTGACAGCAACCATTACTTGCCGGTCGCGAACAATGTGGTGGCGCGGCAGTTTGCCATCGATAACCCCACTCCGACTTGGGTCAGTGATATCACCTATCTCCCAACCAGAGAGGGTTGGCTGTATCTGGCCGTAGTGTTGAGCATCCAGACCCGCCAGATCTTGGGCTACAGCTTGTCAGACCGCATGCCAGATGGCCTGGTGGAAAGTGCGTTTCTGAATGCCTGGAGCGCCTGTTCTGGCACTAGCGGAGCAGTATTTCACTCCGATCAGGGCCGTCAGTACGCAAGCAGTAAGTTCCGTCTAGCGTTAGCTAAGAAGGACTTCAAACAGAGCATGAGTCGAAAGGGAAATTGCTGGGATAACGCAGTGGCGGAGAGTTTTTTCGCTACGCTGAAAAGAGAGGAGGCTTTTGGGGTCTACCCCACCAAAAAACAGGCACAGCTATCGATCGCCAGCTATGTGCATGGGTTTTACAACAGCAGTCGACTGCACTCAGCTCTGGGGTATCGTTCTCCGAACGAATATGCAAAGAGCTTGAGGCAGAAGACTGGATAACCAGCTTCATGGCGTACGCTGCCGGGGGACAGGCCCACCAAAAGGTCCTCGCCCCACCACTCGGCACCTCGCTTGGGCTCGGTGTGCCCGTAATCCGCCAGTGATTTGGGGGGCCGCCGCCACGCGCCATCCATGGCGCGGGGCGGCTAAACCGGCATCCCTGCCGGTTTACCCCCCAAATCCCTGTCGAATTCCGGCCAGCGTGGTTTAACGGGGCGCCTAAGATCAAGATCAAAAGCAGATCAAAAGCAGATCAAGATCAAGAGCGGCTCGCTTCGCATCGTGGTTTGTATCACTGCACGTCCACCTGCTGCACCTGCAACCCCAACTGTTCATATGCCTGCACATCCGGTGCATCCCACTCGGTAATCAGCGTATGAATACGGCTGCATGGCGCCACCACAAAGGGTTCCACCGCGCCGAGTTTGTCTGAGGTGGTCACGGCGATGACGTGGGACGCGCTGTCGAGCAAGGCTTGCTTGACGGCCACTTCACCAAAATGCAGCGAGGTGATGCCCACTTGCGGGTGCAATGCGCACACTCCGGTGAACAACAGGTCGGCCTTGACGCTCTGGATCAGGCGCACCGCTTCATGGCCGCCGGTGGAGAGCGTAGCGGGGTTGAGTTGGCCGCCGGCCAGGATCACTTTTATATGCGGATGGTCGGCCAGGGCGATGGCGATCATGGGGGATGGCGTGACCACAGTCAGGTGCAGTGCATGGGGCAAGCACTGCGCAATCTGCAAGGTGGTGGAGCCAGAATCGAACAGCACGATCTGGCCGTCTTCAACCCGCTCCGCCGCCACGCGGGCGAGGTGGCGCTTGACCTCGTTGGTCTCGCCGACACGGGTAAAGAAATCCTTGCCGGTGTCCTTGGGCCGGGGCAGGGCGCCGCCGTGTACGCGTTGCAACAGGCCGGCGGCAGCGAGTTCGCCAAGGTCGCGGCGGATGGTGTCCTGGGACACGGCGAAATGCTCGACCAACTCAGATGCGGTGACCTTGCCGTCGCGTTCCAGCAGCAACAAGATCTTTTGTTTGCGCAGGGAAGGCAGGTCGATGGCTTGATGAGTGTTATGCATGTTTGTGCGCTTTATTGCGGGTTTGTGCGAGATTAATCGTCAGTCCATCTAAACGCAACGGCTGGTTGCCCACGCTCCTGCCGGTTACTCTCTGTGTTCAGTTCAGGGAGAGGTGACCCGATGCCGTTGATCACAACCATCGAAGACTTACGCAAGCTGGCGCAAAAACGTGTCCCCCGCATGTTCTACGACTACGCCGATTCCGGCTCCTGGACTGAGAGCACCTACCGCGCCAACGAAACTGATTTTGCGCGTATCAAGTTCCGTCAACGGGTGGCGCGCAATATCGACGAGCGTTCGATCCGCGCCAGTATGATTGGCCAGGACATGGCCATGCCCGTGGCGCTGGCGCCGACTGGACTGGCGGGCATGCAGCATGCCGATGGCGAAATCCTCACTGCCCGTGCCGCTGCTGCGTTCGGGCTGCGCTACACCTTGTCGACCATGAGTATCTGTTCGCTGGAAGACATCGCCGAGCACGTCGGCCAGCCGTTCTGGTTCCAGCTGTATGTGATGCGCGATCGCGGTTTTATCGAGCAGTTGATCGAGCGCGCCAAGGCGGCCGGGGTGGATGCATTGGTGCTGACCCTGGATTTGCAGATTCTGGGGCAGCGCCACAAGGACTTGATCAATGGTTTGTCCGCGCCGCCCAAGCTGACCCTGCCGAACATTCTCAACATGATGACCAAGCCGCGCTGGGTGATGGGCATGCTAGGTACCCAGCGGCGTGGTTTCGGCAATATCGTCGGGCATGTGAAGGGGGTGGCCGACATGAGTTCGCTGTCGTCGTGGACCGCCCAGCAATTTGACCCGCGCCTGAGCTGGGACGATGTGGCGTGGATCAAGCGGTGCTGGGGCGGCAAGCTGATCATCAAGGGCATTCTCGATGTGGAGGATGCGCGCTTGGCGGCCGATTGCGGTGCCGATGCGTTGGTGGTGAGTAACCACGGTGGCCGGCAGCTTGATGGCGCGCCGTCGAGCATCAGCCAATTGCCGGCGATTGTCGAGGCCGTGGGCAACCGCATTGAAGTGTGGCTCGACGGGGGTATTCGTTCCGGCCAGGACGTGCTCAAGGCCATGGCGCTGGGCGCCAAGGGCACCATGATTGGCCGCCCGCACTTGTATGGGTTGGGGGCGATGGGCGAGGCGGGGGTGACCAAGGCGCTTGATATCATCGCCCGCGAACTGGACGTGTCGATGGCGCTCTGTGGCTATAAGGATATACGCGAAGTAAATCGCGAAATCCTGTTGCCCGGTACCTTTCCTGGAAGCACGGCTTGAGCAAAAAAAACGTAAAAATATAAAAAGAGTTGTCCACGAAAACCGTGGGTATCTCTGTGGATAACTTTGCGAAGGCCCGGCAGCGTTGGCGATTTCAGCGAAGATCATTATTTGATCAACTTGTATTTCGGGCCAACATGGCCAGGGTTTGCGCTTGACAGCCAAGCGCGAACCCAGTGTCGAAAAGCGTATTTACGAGGCGTTATCGCGGCCTGTGGAGTGTGTCACCACCTGGGCAGGCATCTTCGTGCGCATCAGGTTTTCCAGCGCCTGGCCATAGCTGCGTCCGGCGAGGTTCATGCTGTTGTTATGGCTGGCACCGGGCACCAGCAACAGGTGTTTGGGTTGCTGGGCGGCTTCGAATAACTGCTGGCTGAAGCGCGGTGGTACGTAGCGGTCGTCGAGGCCGTGGACCACCAGCAGCGGCATGTGGATGTCGGCAATCTTGTCGATGGAATCGAACTTCTGCGACAGCAACCAGCGCACCGGCAATGAGGTGTTGGCAACGGCCGTGGCGACATCCGCCAGGGAGGTGAACGTGGACTCGATCACCAGCCCGCGCACCGGCAATGGCACCTGCTTGCCCAACTCGGCAGCGAGGTCGATGGCGACCGCGCCACCCAGGGAGTGCCCGTAGATCAGGCGCTTGCCGGGGTCTGGTTGCAGGGTCTGGAAACGCTCCCAGGCAATGCGAGCGTCCTCGTACACCGTGGCTTCCGAGGGCAAGTCGCCCTGGCTTTGGCCAAAGCCGCGATAGTCGATGGCCAGGACCGAAAAGCCCAGGGCATGCAATTGCTCGATGCGAAACAATTGGCCCGTGAGGTTCCAGCGTACCCCGTGCAGGTAGAGGATGGCGGGCGCGTCTTTGTTGGCTGCCGGGTACCACCAGCCATGAATGTTCTGCCCTGCTTTGAAACTGGCGGGCTTGAGTTCGAATTCCTGCACCGCCTTGGGCAGGCCGGTGTACCAGCCGGCGGTTCCCGGCTCGATGCGAAACACAAGTTCGCGCTCCTTGTGTTGCAACACGGCGCAACCGACCGGCAGGCCGACAATCAACACGGCCATGCACAGCCAGACAAACCAGCGCAGGCCCCGGCGGGGCATAGAAGCAGAAGACATGAAGGTTCCAGAACAAAGATGAAGCACGGGTTTTACCAGATGGCCTGGGCGGGTAGGCATTAATGCGACGGCCGTGACGGATGAAAGTGTTACAGCATTGAACAATCCTCGTGCGGGTTGTTAGGGTGAGGGGCTGAACAGGAGGAAAAACACATGGATTTCACTGGTAAAACCGCAATCGTCACCGGAGGTGCGCGTGGCTTGGGACTCAGTTATGCACGAGCACTGGCGCAGGCTGGGGCCCGTGTTGTCATCAGTGATATTGGCGCCGACAACGTGGGCACCGGCACCGATGCGTCGGTGGTGCAACAGGCCGCCGAGGCGTTGCGCGCCGAAGGGTTGATGGTAGCGGGCCATGGCGGTGACTTGTCCACGGACGAGGGGTGTCGGCAGTTGATCAGCTATACCCTCGAAACCTTCGGCCAACTCGATATTTTGATTCACAACGCCGGCTGGGTGGGCTACCAGCCCATCACAGAACTCGATGCTGCGTTCCTGCAGCGCGCCATGGACATCAACCTCTACGCACCGCTGTGGTTGTGCAAACATGCCTGGCCACATCTGCTGCGCTCTTGTGCGCCGCGCATCATCCTCACCACCTCCGACCGCGCCATGTATGCGCAATACGAACAGACCGGGCTGGTGGCCTACAGCGCTGGCAAGATGGCGCAAGTGGGGATCATGAATGCCTTGAGTCACGAAGGCGCTGAGGCCGGGGTGCTCGTCAACGCGATCTCGCCGGTGGCCAAGACGCGCATGTGGGGCGTGACCCAAGAGCCGGACGAACTCAAGCCGGATTGGGTGACGCCGGGCGTGTTGTTCCTGGCTTCCCGGCAGTGCACCGATACCGGCTATATCCTGCGCGCCAGCAATGGCCAATTCACCGCCACGCGTTTCAGTGAAAATCCTGGCGTGGATTACCCACGCAATCTTGCCCGGATCAAAGCAGGCAGTGCTGAAGAAGTGGCAGCCGCGTGGTCGCATATCAAACAGCCGCCCACCCAGGCCACCACCTGAATCTGTTTCCACCTACCAAGGCTCGACCATGAACGATAGCCCCGTGCGCATCACCGCCGAAGAAACCCTCTCGGACAACTGGTACCTGCTGAAGAAATACAGCTTCGACCTGCGCCGTCGCGACGGCAGTTGGCAAGCCCAGACCCGCGAGGTGTATGACCGGGGCAACGGTGCGACCATCCTGTTGTACAACCGTGAGCAACGCACAGTCTTGCTGATTCGCCAGTTCCGCATGCCCACGTTCGTCAACGATTACCCCGGCTACCTGATTGAAGCGGCGGCCGGTTTGCTCGATAACGCCAGCGCCGAAGAACGCATCCGCCTGGAGGCCGAGGAAGAGACCGGCTATCGCGTGGGGCATGTTGAGAAAATCTACGCGGCGTTCATGAGCCCGGGATCGGTGACCGAGCGGATTCACTTTTTTATCGGTGAATACCAGCCAGGCGACCGAGTGGGGGCGGGCGGTGGCCTGGAAGAAGAGGGCGAGGATATCGAGGTACTGGAGCTGGGCTTTGAGCAGGCACTGGCGATGGTGCAGAGCGGGGAGATTGTGGATGGCAAGACGATTATGTTGTTGCAGCATCTGGAGCTGCGGATGTTGAAAGAGGGGTGGTGAGGTATGCCTTCATGTGCATAGGTATCTACACAACTTTGGCACGACGCTAAATCTGTGGCGAGGGAGCTTGCTCCCGTGACGGCCTGGCAGCCGACACAGATATAACTGATGCCCCGCGATCCAATGTGGGAGCTGGCTTGCCTGCGAAGACGGCCTGACAGTCAACACAGTTGGACCGTGTACATATCCATTCCTGCGGTAACGGCCACTTAGGGTTCCGCCTGACGGCGGGTCACTTTGGAAAAGAGCCCCAAAGTAACCAAAGGGCTCTTGCCCCACCACTCGGCACCTCGCTTAGGCTCGGTGTGCCCGTAATCCGCCAGTGATTTGGGGGGCCGCCGCCACGCGCCATCCATGGCGCGGGGCGGCTAAACCGGCATCCCTGCCGGTTTACCCCCCAAATCACTGTCGAATTCCGGCCAGCGTGGTTTAACGGGGCGCCTAAGATCAAAAGCAGATCAAGATCAAGAGCGGCTCGCTTCGCATCGTTGTAACCGTTGAGCTTACAGACTTAAGTAGATACCTATGCCTTCATGTGGTAGCTGGCAATTAGCAGACTGACGGTTATTGTCAGAAATTTCCCACAGGAGTACAAATGTACTCCATGACAAACCTGACTCCCCGCCGCACCGCCATCCTGACCTTCATTCGCGAGCGCATCGCGCAACAAGGCCAGCCTCCCAGCCTCGCCGAGATCGCCGAGGCGTTCGGCTTCGCCTCGCGCAGCGTCGCCCGCAAGCATGTGGTGGCGCTGACCGAAGCCGGCTTTATCGAGGTCAACCCCAACCAGGCCCGTGGCATTCGCTTGCTCAATCAACCTGCGCGTCCCGAGTGGCTGGATGTACCGGTGCTCGGCCGTGTGGCGGCCGGTCGGCCGATTGGCGCCGATGCCGAGGTGCACAGCCGCTTGCAACTGGACCCCGCCACCTTCGCCAAAACCCCCGACTACCTGCTGCGGGTGCAGGGCGATTCGATGATTGAAGATGGCATTCTCGATGGCGACCTGGTGGGCGTACGCCGCACTGCCGAAGCCTTGAACGGGCAGATTGTGGTGGCGCGCCTGGACGGCGACGTCACCATCAAGCGATTCGAGCGCCACGGCGACAGGGTTCGCCTGTTGCCGCGCAACCCGGCGTATCAACCCATCGTGGTCGGGCCCGAGCAGGACCTGGCCATCGAAGGCGTGTTCTGTGGCCTGGTGAGGCAAGGCTGATGGGCGCCGTGGTTGCCCTGGACTCGCTGTTCAATGGCGGGCGAGTCTGGAAGGGCCGGCCCGCCGCGCCCCCGGCCAGCGTACATCCCACGGGGCTGGCGGCGCTGGATGCGGTGCTGCCCAGTGGCGGCTGGCCGGAATCGGCCTTGAGTGAAATCCTGATGGCCCAGGACGGGGTGGGCGAGTTGCAACTGGTGCTGCCCACACTGGCGCGCTTGTCGGCCCTGGGCGAGCGCATTGTGCTGGTGGCGCCGCCCTATACCCCCTATCCCCATGCGTGGCAGAACGCCGGGGTGGATGTGCGCCAGTTGTCCATCATCCGGGCCGAGGAGCGTGACGCGCTGTGGGCGGTGGAGCAATGCCTGCGTTCGGGCAGTTGCGGGGCGGTGTTGTGTTGGCCGCGCAAGGCCGATGATCGTGCCTTGCGGCGTTTGCAGGTAGCGGCGGAAACCGGGCAGACCCTGGCGTTTGCCTGGCGCTCCTTGAGCGAGGCGATCAATGCCTCGCCCGCCGCCCTGCGCTTGGCGGTCGAGGCCAGGCCCGCGCAAGTGCGGGTGCTCAAGTGCCGTGGCGGGCTGGCCCATCCGGCGCCGATTGCCCTGGCGGGGCATTGAGGTTGCCATGCGTTGGGTGTGTATTGTCTTCCCGCAATTGGCGCTGGACGGGGCACAGCGTGTGCACCCCGAACCCGAGCAGCCGCTGGCGCTGCTGGCCGGCACGCCGCAGCGGCGTGTACTGCAAACCGTCAACGCCGCCGCCCGCGCCTTGGGCCTGCGCCCCGGGCAATCGTTGACGGCGGCCCATGCCCTGGTCAAGCACTTTGCCTGTGTCGAATACGACCCGTTGGAGATCGAGCGGCTGCAGCAGTTTCTGGCCGCCTGGGCCTATCGTTTCAGCTCCCAGGTCAGCCTGTATTACCCACGGGCTTTGTTGTTCGAGATCGAATCGAGCCTGGGCCTGTTCGGGCCCTGGCCGCAACTTGAGGCGCGTTTGCGCAAAGAGCTGACCGAACTTGGCTTTCGTCATCGCATCGTCGCTGCGCCCAACCCGGCGGCGGCGCGGATATTGGCAAACGGCTACGACGGCCTGGCCGTGGCCGATGACCGCGCCCTGATGCAGGCCCTGGCATCGTTGCCTATCGACCGCGCGGGCCTTGAACCCCAGGCCGCCACCGCCTTGTCGCGCATGGGCCTGCGCAGCCTGGCCCAGGTGCAGGCCTTGCCACGGCATACCCTGGCGAGACGCTTTGACGCCAGCCTGCTCAAGCACCTCGACGCCCTGAGCGGGCAGCGGCCATTGGCCCTGGAGTTCTATCAACCGCCCGACCAGTTCGATGCACGCATCGAGTTGAATTTCGACGTGCAATCCCACCAGGCGCTGTTGTTCCCCTTGCGGCGCTTGACCGGCGATCTGTCGGCGTTCCTGTGCGGGCGTGACAGTGGCGTGCAGCGCTTTGACCTGCACCTGGAACACGCCCAGGCACACGACAGCGTGATCAAGGTGGGCCTGCTCAGTGCCGAGCGCGAGCCTTCGATGTTGTTCGAACTGGCCCGTGGGCGCCTGGAGCAGGTACAGGTCACCGCGCCGGTGCGGGGGGTGCGCCTGGTGGCCGAGGACTTGCCGGTGTTCGTGCCGCAACGCCAGGACCTGTTCGACGACCGCCCGCAACAAACTCTGCCGTGGGAACAGTTGCGCGAACGCCTGCGTGCACGTCTGGGGGATGAGGCGGTGCAGGGCCTGCGTTTTCAGGCCGACCACCGCCCCGAATGCGCCTGGCAGGCCGCGACCGACCCCCAGGCGTGCCCGAGCTTGAACAAGGTCCGCCGCCCAGGCTGGCTATTGCCGCAACCGACCTTGCTGGCCGAACACGGCGTACAGATCCTGATGGGCCCGGAGCGCATTGAATCCGGCTGGTGGGATGGCGCCGATGTGCGCCGCGACTATTACCTGGTCCAGACCCGCGCCGGCCAGCAGGGGTGGGCCTATCGCACGGTGGGGCAAGGCGATGGGCTGTGGTTGCAAGGGTGGTTTGCATGAGCATCCCCTCAGCTGGAGCGCACCTACTGTGGCGAGCAAGCTTGCTTGCGCTGGGGTGCGCAGCGCCCCCAATAAAAGCCGGAGACTGCTGCGCAGTCAGCGGGAGCAAGCTCCCTCGCCACAGCAGGCTCGCTCCTACAACAGGAGGTGGGGGCGCATGAATTATGCCGAGCTGCACTGCCTGTCCAATTTCAGTTTCCAGCGTGGCGCCTCCAGTGCGCTGGAGCTTTTCGAGCGCGCCAAGCGCCAAGGCTACAGCGCCCTGGCGATTACCGATGAATGCACGCTGTCGGGCATCGTGCGCGCTTGGCAAGCCGCCAAAGCCGTAGACTTGCCGTTGATTATCGGCAGCGAAATGCACATCGAAAACGGCCCGAAACTGGTGCTGCTGGTAGAGAGCCTGAGCGGTTACCAGCACCTGTGCCGGCTGATCACCCTGGCCCGGCGGCGGGCTGAAAAGGGCCGCTATCGCCTGCTACAGGAAGATTTCGAGCAACCGTTGCCCGGTCTTTTGGCGTTGTGGGTAGCGCAAGACAGCGACACCCAGGCCAGCCTCGACTGGCTGCGCCGCACCTTCGACCAGCGCCTGTGGCTGGCGGTGCATCTGCATTGCGGCCAGGACGATGCGCGCCATCTGCAACAGCGTTTGCAACTGGCCCACAGTCTGCAAATCCCTGCCGTGGCCTGCGGCGATGTGCATATGCATGCGCGGGGCCGCCGGGCCCTGCAAGACACCATGACCGCCATCCGCCACCACGTGCCGGTGGCCGAAGCCGGCACGCGCCTGCACCCCAATGGCGAACGCCACCTGCGTAGCCTCGATGCGCTGGCGGCGCTGTATCCCCAGGCCTTACTGGATGAAACCCTCGCCATCGCGCGGCGCTGCACCTTCGACCTCGGCCAGTTGCGCTATCACTATCCACGCGAGCTGGTACCCGCGGGGCATGACGCCCAATCCTGGCTGCGCACCCTCACCGAAGAAGGCATCGCCCAGCGCTGGCCCGAAGGCATCGACGACAAGACCTTGCAGCAAATCCATCGTGAACTGCAGCTGATCAGCGAGCTGGGTTACGAAAGCTATTTTCTTACGGTGCATGACATCGTGCGTTTCGCCCGCAGCCGTTCGATTTTGTGCCAAGGCCGTGGTTCGGCGGCTAACTCGGCGGTGTGTTTTGCCTTGGGCATCACCGAAATCAACCCGAGCCTGACCAACCTGCTGTTCGAGCGCTTCCTGTCCAAGGAGCGCAACGAGCCGCCGGACATCGACGTGGATTTTGAGCACGAACGCCGCGAAGAGGTGCTGCAATACGTGTTCCAGCGCTATGGCCGCACCCGTGCAGCCTTGACGGCGGTGGTCAGCAGTTACCACGCCACGGGCGCGGTACGTGATGTGGCCAAGGCCCTCGGGCTGCCGCCGGACCAGATCAACGCCTTGGCCGATTGCTGCGGGCGCTGGAGCGATGAGGCGCCGCCGTTGGAGCGCCTGCGTGAAAGCGGCTTCGACCCGGACAGCCCACTGCTGCGGCGTGTCTTGACGTTGACCCAGCAACTGATCGGTTTTCCGCGGCACCTGTCCCAGCACCCTGGCGGCTTTGTGATCAGCGAATACCCGCTGGACACCCTGGTGCCGGTGGAAAATGCGGCCATGGCCGAGCGCACCATTATCCAGTGGGACAAGGACGACCTCGACGCCGTCGGCTTGCTCAAGGTGGACATCCTCGCCCTGGGCATGCTCAGTGCGATCCGCCGCTGTTTCGATTTGCTGCGCCGGCATCGCCACCGGGACTTGAGCCTGGCCACGATTCCCAAAGAAGACCCGGCCACCTACGCCATGATCAGCAAGGCCGACACCATCGGTGTATTCCAGATCGAGTCGCGGGCACAGATGTCGATGTTGCCCCGGCTCAAGCCGCAGACGTTTTATGACCTGGTGATCGAGGTCGCCATCGTACGGCCTGGGCCGATCCAGGGCGGCATGGTGCATCCGTACTTGCGTCGACGGAATAATGAAGAGCCCACGACCTATCCGTCGCCGCAATTGAAAGCCGTGCTGGAACGCACCCTGGGCATCCCGCTGTTCCAGGAACAGGTGATGCAGATTGCCATGGTCGCCGCCGACTACAGCCCCGGCGAGGCCGACCAGTTGCGCCGCTCCATGGCCGCCTGGAAACGCCACGGTGGCCTGGAGCCGCATCAGCAGCGCTTGCGCACCGGCATGCTGAAGAACGGCTACACCGAAGCCTTTGCCGCGCAGATTTTCGAGCAGATCAAGGGCTTTGGCAGCTATGGTTTCCCTGAGTCCCACGCCGCCAGTTTCGCCTTGCTGACCTATGCCAGTTGCTGGCTCAAATGCCATGAGCCAGCGGCCTTCGCCTGCGCCCTGATCAACAGCTGGCCCATGGGCTTCTACAGCCCGGACCAGATCCTGCAGGACGCCCGGCGCCATCGCTTGCAGATCCGCCCGGTGGATGTGCAGGCCAGTGACTGGGAGTGCAGCCTGGAGCCCATCGACGGCCAGCAACCGGCGATTCGCTTGGGCTTGCGCATGATCTCGGGGTTTCGCGAGGACGACGGGCGGCGTATCGAAGCGGCGAGGCAGCAGCGGCGGTTCAACGACATCGCTGACCTGGACGCGCGCGCCGGCCTGGATACGCGTGCCCAGGCGCTGCTGGCGGATGCCGGGGCCTTGCGCGCCCTGGCCGGCAACCGCCATCAGGCGCGCTGGGACGTAGCCGGTGTGCATCAGCAACTGGGCTTGTTTGCCGGCCTGCCGAGCCCCGATGAGACGCGGGTGGCATTGCCCGAGCCCACGGTAGGCGAAGATTTGCACGCCGATTACGCCACCCTCGGTACCACCCTGGGGCCCCATCCCCTGGCGTTGTTGCGCGCCGAGTTACGCCGGCGCCGCTGCCGCAGTTCCCAGGAGTTGCTGGCGGTGGAACATGGGCGCAACGTGAGCATCGCCGGGCTGGTCACAGGGCGCCAACGCCCAGGCACGGCGAGCGGCGTAACCTTTGTCACCCTGGAAGATGAGTTCGGCAACCTCAATGTGGTGGTCTGGCGCGACCTGGCCGAGCGTCAGCGCCAGGCGCTGGTGGGCTCGCGTTTGCTCAAGGTGGACGGCCGTTGGGAGGCGGTGGGTGAGGTGCGGCATTTGATCGCGGGGCGCCTCACCGATTTGACGCCGCTGCTGGATGGAATGGTGGTGCGCAGCCGGGATTTTCATTGAGTTCCAGGGGTTTATGCATTCCTCTGTGTTCAGGATGAAACCATCCACCGCTGGCGCGCTCCAAAACTTGCGACTGTCTTGTCCCTGCACAGAGCCCAATCATGCAATTTTTATCCAACCCCCATGGCTGTGAAGGCTGGGCCGGCGAAATGGCCCAGCGGATTCGCACGTTTGACTGGTCAAGTACCGACCTTGGCCCCTTGGATCAGTGGTCCACGAGCCTGGCTTGCACCGTGCAAATGATGCTCGCCTCACCCGTGCCGATGGTGATGCTGTGGGGGCGGGCAGGGTACATGATCTACAACGACAGCTATTCGGCATTTGCCGGCGGGCGCCATCCCTACCTCTTGGGCACTCCGGTCGAACTGGGCTGGCCGGAGGTGGCCGAGTTCAATCGGCATGTGGTGGATACGTGCCTGGCGGGCGGCACCTTGTCGTTCAATAACAAGGAACTGGTGCTATCGCGTCACGGCCAACCGGAAAGCGTATGGCTCGACCTCTATTACAGCCCCGTGGCCGGGGACAACCAACAGCCGGCCGGGGTGCTGGCGATTGTGGTGGAAACCACCGAACTGGTGAAGTCCGAGCGGGTGCGCCAGGAGCTCACCCATAATCTGGAGCAACGCGTAGCCGCTGAAGTGCAGGCGCGGTCGGCCGCAGAAGACCAGTTGCGCCAGTCACAGAAGCTGGAAGCGATTGGCGGCCTGACCGGGGGCGTGGCCCATGACTTCAATAACTTGCTGCAAGTGATCGCCGGCAACCTGCATTTGCTCGCCAGGCATGAACCGGACAACCCCCAGGTGCAACGTCGCGTCACCGCGGCCATCGCCGCCGTGGAACGTGGGGCCAAGCTGTCGTCGCAACTGCTGGCCTTTGCGCGTCGCCAGCCCTTGTCTCCGGCGGTGTACAACCCGCAGCGCATCTACGCTGGCCTGGGCGAGTTGTTGCAACGGGCGTTGGGGGAAACCATTCATATCGACGTGCAACTGCCCCAGGACTCCTGGTGCATCAATGTCGACCGCAACCAGCTGGAAAACGCGCTGCTCAACCTGGCGATCAACGCCCGCGATGCCATGCAGGGCGAGGGTGTGATTCGTATCACCGGAGAAAACGTCATCCTCAACCCGGACGATTGCATCGGTAAAAGCATCAAGCCCGGCGAGTACGTGCGCCTGGCAGTGGCCGACACCGGCGTGGGCATGTCCGAGGCGACCCTCAAGCGCGCATTCGAACCCTTTTTTACCACCAAGCGCGAAGGCCACGGCACCGGCCTGGGCCTGAGCATGGTGTTCGGTTTTGTGCGCCAAAGTGGCGGGCACGTGGACATGTGGAGCGAGGAGGGCAAGGGCTCGGTGGTGCAGATGTATTTCCCCCACTGCCTGGAGCCTGAATGCTTCGACGACTACAGTGATGCGGACCTGCAAGGCGGAGGCCAGGAAACCATCCTGGTGGTCGAGGACAATGAAGGCGTACGCCTGACGGTGGTCGAGTTGCTGCAGCAGTCGGGCTATACCGTACTGATTGCCGAGGATGGCGACCGCGCGATGCAAGTGTTGCAGCGCGGCGTGTCGCCGGACCTGATCTTCACCGATGTGGTGATGCCCGGTCGGGTCAAGAGCACCGACCTGGCCACCTGGGCCCGCGCGCAGAACCCGCCGGTGCCGGTGCTGTTTACCTCAGGCCATACCCGCGACATTCTGTCTTCCAATCATCTGCTCAGCGCCGATATCCACCTGCTGAGCAAACCCTACAGCCCCGATGCCCTGACCCAACGCGTGCGCAGGGTGCTAAGCGCAAGACAAGGTTGCCCATGACTTCACAGCGCAACATCCCACCGCTCACCGCCCGGCAAGCGGGCTTTGTCAGGGTGCGTGGCGCCCGTGAACATAACTTGCGTAATGTCGATGTGGATATTCCCCGGGACGCCCTGGTGGTGTTTACCGGCGTGTCTGGCTCCGGCAAATCGTCCCTGGCGTTTTCCACAGTGTATGCCGAGGCCCAGCGCCGCTATTTCGAATCGGTGGCGCCCTATGCGCGGCGCTTGATCGACCAGGTCGGCGTGCCGGATGTAGACAGCATCGAAGGCTTGCCGCCTGCCGTGGCCCTGCAACAGCAACGCGGTACACCCAGTGCGCGCTCGTCGGTGGGCAGTGTCACCACCTTGTCGAGCTTGATCCGCATGCTCTATTCCCGCGCCGGCCGTTATCCGAAAGGGCAGGCCATGTTGTACGCCGAGGACTTCTCGCCGAACCTGCCCCAGGGCGCGTGCCCGCAATGCCATGGCCTGGGCCGTGTGTATGAAGTGACCGAGGCGCTGATGGTGCCCGATCCGTCATTGACCATCCGCCAACGTGCAGTGGCGTCCTGGCCGTTGGCGTGGCAGGGCCAGAACCTGCGCGACATCCTTGTGACCCTGGGCTATGACGTGGACATCCCATGGCGCGACTTGCCGAAAAAGCAGCGCGACTGGATCCTGTTCACCGAAGAAACCCCCACCGTACCGGTGTACGCCGGCTTCACCCCGCAGCAGACCCGCGAGGCGTTGAAACGCAAGCTCGAACCCAGCTACCAAGGCACCTTCAGCGGCGCTCGGCGCTATATCCTGCACACCTTCGCCCACACCCAAAGCGCGCTGATGAAAAAGCGTGTATCGCAGTTCATGCAAGGCAGCGCCTGCCCATTGTGCGAGGGCAAACGCCTGAACCAGGCGGCGCTGTCGGTGAAGTTTGCCGGGGTGGATATCGGTGAGCTGTCGCAGCTGTCTTTGGCGCAATTGGCCGAGCTGCTGCGGCCGGTGGCTGCGGGACAGGACAGGATGAAGCTGTCGGTGGAAAAACGCCTGGCGGCCCAACGCATCGCCCAGGACCTGCTCGAACGGGTCAACACCTTGATCGAACTGGGCCTGGGCTATCTGTCCCTGGAGCGCAGTACGCCGACCCTGTCGTCCGGGGAGCTGCAGCGTCTGCGCCTGGCTACCCAATTGGGCTCGCAGTTGTTCGGTGTTATTTATGTGCTCGATGAGCCTTCGGCGGGTCTGCACCCGGCGGATGGCGAAGCATTGTTCACGGCGCTTGATCGTTTAAAGGCCGCGGGCAATTCGCTGTTTGTGGTGGAACATGATCTGGAAACCATGCGCCGCGCCGACTGGCTGATCGACGTGGGCCCGGCTGCCGGCGAGCATGGCGGGCAAGTGTTGTACAGCGGGCCGCCCGCAGGGTTGGCGGACGTCGAGGCCTCGCAGACCCGTGAATACCTGTTTGCCCCACCTCGCCCGGCCAATGCGCCAAGCCGCGAGCCGGCCGGGTGGCTGAAGCTCACAGGCGTGACGCGAAATAACCTGAAAGATTTGAACGTGGATTTCCCGCTGGGCTGTTTCACCGCGGTGACCGGTATTTCTGGCTCGGGCAAGTCCAGCCTGGTCAGCCAGGCGCTGCTGGAGCTGGTGGGCACGGGCCTGGGGCGTGTGCTGGAAAGCGACGACGAACCGAGCCTGGAAGATGCTGCACCGCAAGCCAGTGGCGGGCGCATCAGCGCCGGGCTGGAGCACATCCAGCGCCTGGTGCAGGTGGACCAGAAGCCCATCGGCCGCACGCCGCGCTCCAACCTGGCGACCTACACCGGACAACGTGCGCAAACTGTTCGCCGCCACGCCAGCGGCCAAAAAGCGCAATTACGATGCCGGGCAGTTCTCCTTCAATGTCGCCAAGGGCCGTTGCCCGAACTGTGAGGGTGAAGGTTTTGTCAGCGTTGAATTGCTGTTCATGCCCAGCGTGTACGCGCCATGCCCGACCTGCCACGGCGCGCGCTATAACCCCGACACCCTGGCGATCAAATGGCAGGGCTTGAATATCGCCCAGGTGCTGGGGCTGACGGTGGAGCAGGCGGTGCAGGTGTTCGCCGAGCAACCTGGCATCCTGCGCTCGTTAGTCGTGCTGCGCGATATCGGCCTGGGTTATCTGCGCCTGGGGCAGCCGGCTACCGAGCTGTCCGGCGGCGAAGCCCAACGCATCAAGCTCGCCACTGAACTGCAACGTAACGCCCGGGGCGCCACCTTGTATGTCTTGGACGAACCGACCACCGGCTTGCACCCCAAGGACGTCGATCGTTTGCTCAGCCAGTTGAATCACTTGGTGGAGGCGGGGCATACGGTGGTTGTGGTGGAGCATGAAATGCGCGTGGTGGCCCAGAGTGACTGGGTGATTGATATCGGCCCGGGGGCAGGGGACCTGGGCGGAACGGTAGTGGCGTGCGGCACGCCCCACAAGGTTGCCAAGAGCAAACACAGCCGCACCGCACCTTATCTAGCCCAATCACTGATCTAACGGGGGCTGATGCCCAACATGTGGGAGGGGCAAGCCCGCTCCCCCATTAAGCCCCGTGTTAGTCAGTGAGGTTGTGCTGGATCTGCTCTTTGGCCAGCTTCACCACATTCTCCACGGTAAACCCGAACTTCTCCTGCAACTTGGCCAGTGGTGCCGAGGCGCCGAAGCTGTTCATCACCACTTTGGCGCCGGTCTGCCCGACGTAGCGGTCCCACCCCAAGGGCCCTGCCTGCTCCACCACTACACGGGCTTTTACCGCAGGCGGCAGGACGCTGTCGCGGTAGGCTTGATCCTGGTCTTCAAACAGCTCCCAACTGGGCATCGACACCACGCGAGCGCCAATGCCTTGGTCTTTGAGCTGCTCATAAGCGGCCACCGCCAGGCCCACTTCGCTGCCGGTGGCGATCAAGATGACCTTCGGTTGATCCGCGTCGGCCAACACATACGCACCTTTGGCCGCGCCGGAAGCTGCGGCAAAGTGGTTGCGGTCGAGGGTCGGCAATGCCTGGCGCGATAACACCATACAGCTGGGCCGATGGGTTTGTGCCAGCGCCACCTTCCACAGCTCAAGGGTTTCATTCGCATCGCCCGGCCGTAGCGTCAACAGCCCCGGCGTGGCACGCAGTTGGGTCAGGTGTTCGATGGGCTGGTGGGTGGGCCCGTCTTCGCCTACGCCGATGGAGTCATGGGTAAACACGAAGATCACCGGCAATTCCATGATCGCCGCCAGGCGGATTGGCGGTTTCATGTAGTCGCTGAACACCAGGAAGGTCGAGGTGTACGGGCGCAGGTAGGACAGCGCCATGCCGTTGGCAATTGCGCCCATGGCGTGTTCGCGGATACCGAAGTGCAGGTTGCGCCCGCTGTAGTCACCCGCGCTGAAACGCCCGGCACCGTCGAAGGTGAGGTTGGTCTTGGTCGAGGGCGACAGATCTGCCGAACCGCCCAGCAGCCATGGAATTTGTTGGGCGAAGGCATTCAATACCTCGCCGCCCGAAGCACGGCTGGCGACGCCTTTGGCATCGGCGGCAAAGCTGGGCAGGTGTGCTTGCCATTGCTCGGGCATCTCCCCGGCGCGCATGCGTTGCAGCTCATCGGCCCGTTGCGGGTCGAGGGCGGCGAGGGTCTGGTTCCACTCGGCGTACAGCGGCTCGGCGCGTTCGTAAAGGGCATCGCGCAACAGTGTGCGGGCCTCTTCGGGTACGAGAAAACTTGAATCCTGCGGCCAGCCATAGGCGGCCTTGGTCAGGCGAATCTCGTCCTCTCCCAGTGGCTCGCCATGGGCCGCAGCGGTGTTGTGTTTGTGCGGTGAGCCGTAGCCGATCACGCTGTCCACCACGATCAAGGTGGGGGCGCCGGTGTTGGCCTTGAAGGTTTCCAGCGCCACGCTCAAGGCCGGCAAGTCATTGGCGTCGGTGACGTGCACGGTGTGCCAGCCATAAGCCTGGAAGCGTTGGATTACGTCTTCACTGAACGCCAGCTCAGTGTGGCCCTCGATGCTGATGGTGTTGTTGTCATAGATCCAGCACAGGTTATCGAGCTTCAAGTGCCCGGCCAGGGACGCGGCTTCGCTGCTGATGCCCTCCATCATGTCGCCATCACCGCACAGGGTGTAGACGTCGTAGTCAAACAGCACCTGGCCGTCGCGGTTGAAGCGCTGGCCCAGCCAACGCTCGGCCATGGCCATGCCCACGCTGTTGGCGCAGCCCTGGCCCAGCGGCCCGGTGGTAGTTTCCACGCCCGTGGTCATGCGGTACTCGGGATGGCCTGGGGTCTTGGAGCCGATCTGCCGGAACTGCTTGATATCGTCCAGGCTGACGGCCGGCTCGCCCGAGCGCTGGCCATGGGCATCGATTTCCACCACGCCGGCCAGGTGCAACAACGAATACAGCAGCATCGAGGCATGCCCTACCGACAGCACAAAACGGTCACGGTTGGGCCAGTCAGGATGCTCGGGGTGATAACGCAGGAAGCGACTCCACAACGTATAACCCACCGGCGCCAGGCCCATGGGCGTACCTGGGTGCCCCGAATTGGCCTTCTGCACGGCATCCATGGCCAGGGTGCGTAGGGTGTTGATGCATTGGGTGTCGGCAGCAGTGGCAACGTGATTCATAAAACCGTTCTCCCTGGGGTGGCGATCTACAGTGGAGGGCGGGGCGGGGCAAAGGTTTGATCCCATCGCTTGCGCCGCGACGAACGGGACGTTGTTGGCCTCAAACATGACAAGAGCTGTTGGAATGGGCTAGCTTCAAGGGCGTAGACCATCGATCAATCTGTGGAGGTACGCCATGCCAGTGAAACACGACCTGTATCAGGACTTGGGGTTGAGCAAGGAAGTTGTTCACGAACGCAGGGCGCAGGACAAACGGTTGGATGCGCTGCTCACTCAATACGACGACGCCGACGCTGAGGTGCTAAAAGCGGAAAAAGCCAGTGCCAGCGATGAGGATGTGGAAAAGCTGAAGAAGAAACGGCTATTGGTCAAAGACGAAATTGTGGGGCGGCTGGGTTAGGCAATCCCTCGCCACACACTTGGAATGTGCACATTTGTTCAGAATTGTCTGGAGGACAAATGCCGTTTCACTCCTTATGATGCGCCCCGTCCACTCGGCTCTGGGGCTTGTTGCGGCGCAAGGATTGCGTTGTTTGAGCCGGGTGGGCATCCTCAGAATTCATGCAACACAGGGCCGAATCGGTCGGCTGCAAATGCTGCCTGTGGGAGCGGGCTTGCCTGCGATGGCGGCCTCCCAGCCGACGCCTATCCACCTGACACCCCACAATCCAAATGTGGGAGCTGGCTTGCCTGCGAAGGCGGCCTCCCAGCCGACGCCTATCCACCTGACACCCCACAATCCAAATGTGGGAGCTGGCTTGCCTGCGATGACGGCCTGACAGTCAACACAGTTGGACCGGGTACATATCCATTCCTGCGGTAACGGCCACTTAGGGTTCCGCTTTTACAGCGGCTCACTTTTGAAAAGCCGGAATGCCGGCCCAGACAAAAGTTAGCAAAACGCTCTTGCCCCACCACTCGGCACCTCGCCTAGGCTCGGTGTGCCCGTAATCCGCCAGTGATTTGGGGGGCCGCCGCCACGCGCCATCCATGGCGCGGGGCGGCTAAACCGGCATCCCTGCCGGTTTACCCCCAAATCCCTGTCGAATTCCGGCCAGCGTGGTTTAACGGGGCGCCTAAGATCAAGATCAAAAGCAGATCAAGAGCGACTCGCTTCGCATCGTGGTTACCGTCAAGGCCGTGACGCTTGGCGTTCGGTCTTGCATCCAGTCATTTCAACAGCGTTTCAACACATATATCCATGGAACGCTGCTGCGTCTGCTCATACAACTGCAGCTCATCAATCGTGCTGCGCCCCAGCGCCTGCTCGAAGGCTGCCCGGTTGGAGTTGCCCGCGTAGTGACTCTGCGCCCCATCCCCCAGGTTTGACTGGAAGATTCCCGCCGCACTGACCGGCAGAAAATCCTCGTACACCAGCGGTTCCACCGCCACATGACCGGCGTTGACCAGCGTCTGCAACGTGCGTGGCTGGTCTACCTGGCCGCGTGCCGCCAAGCCCTTGTCGGTGACGAAGTAGCGAAAATACGCCAAGCCCTGCTCGCGCATTTGCGGGTAGTTATCGGGGAAGGCATGGAAGTGCTGTTCCATCAATTGCACATAGCGTTCGGCGTTGGCTTCATTGGGGAATGTGCCGAGTTCGTCGCGGGCGGCGTTCAGCAGTTGGTCGTACAGGGCGCGGCCTTTAGGCGTAAGCGCGACGCCGCGTTGTTCGATTTCGCCGAAGCGCGCGCTGTGGCTGCCGTGGGCATCGGTGAAGGCGATGGGTTCATCCAAGGCCTTGAAGCTGGTCTGGCGTAGTAGGATCGGGCACTGGCGCCGAGGTGGGCCTTCGATCACGGCTTTGGGGGTGATGCCTTTGCCAGGCATCGCCGCCTGCACCTGGTCGATGTCCAGGGTGCGTGGCGTCAGGTGGTTGATGTGCGGGCCTTTGAACGCGACGACGTCGGCGATCAGGCGGTGCTGGTCGCTCAGTTGCTGATATTGGGCGCCGGTGACCGTGGCAGTGTGGTGCCAGCGGAACGTCTCCAGGGCCTGGCGGATAAAGGCCTCGGCATCGCTGGCATTCAAGCCGCCTTGGGTCTCTGCCTGGTCGATCAATGCCAACGCCTCGGCGGTAAAGATCGAGCGTTTGGCCAGGGCGCTTTCGGCGAAGGCACGCAGGTCGGGGTTTTCGATCAGTTCCAGGCGCAGCAATGAGGTGAACACGCGAAACGGGCTGGTTTGCAGCGCATGTTCATGCACGGCGCGAAAGGCGGTGGAGTGAACAGGCACGCCAGCGGGGGTGAGGTCGTAGTAGCCCACCGGTTGCATGCCCATCACCGCGAATAAACGGCTGATGGTTGCCAGTTCCGCAGCGGTGCCCAGGCGGATGGCGCCGTGGCGTTCCATGTCCAGGCGCTGGATTTCGCCGGTACGTTGCAGTTGATGCGCCAGGCCCGGTTCGCTGTCGAGCACGCGGGCATTGGTCTGGGCCACCAGCTCAAGCAGCGCGCCGTACAAGGGCACTTCATCTCGATACATGTCGGACATGGCCTTGGAAAAGCCCTTGCGGATCTCGTCGGGGCTGACATGGGCGGTGGCGTGCATAGAAAAATTCCTGATGACTTGAGCGATGATCGTGGCCTTTGCCCGATTTTGTTGAGCGGCCGGCCGGCTTGCAAACGAAGATTCCTCTGGACTTCATTCTGCAAATGAATGAGTTGACCTTGCGTCCAAGTCTTCATGTGCATGCGGGCGTCATTGCGCTCTACACTGCGCCTCACTGTGTAGGTGAAGGAGGACCCGATGACGGCCAAACCCGCAACCAACCTGCTGGGCACCATTGAAGGCCAGCGCCTGGCAACGCAACACGCCGAACGTTGGCGCGAGTGGGGGCCGTACCTGAGTGAACGCCAGTGGGGCACGGTGCGCGAAGACTACAGCGCCGACGGTGACGCCTGGGCCTACTTCCCTCATGAACACGCTCGCAGCCGCGCCTATCGATGGGGCGAGGACGGGTTGGCCGGTTTCAGTGACAAGGCCCAACGCTGGTGCCTGGGCCTGGCGCTGTGGAACGAGCGCGATGCAATTCTCAAGGAGCGTCTGTTCGGCCTCGACAACGCCGAAGGCAACCACGGTGAAGACGTCAAGGAGCTGTACTTTTTCGTCGATGGCGTACCGAGCCATGC
This sequence comes from Pseudomonas sp. CFSAN084952, assembly GCF_009648855.1. Taxonomy (NCBI): domain Bacteria; kingdom Pseudomonadati; phylum Pseudomonadota; class Gammaproteobacteria; order Pseudomonadales; family Pseudomonadaceae; genus Pseudomonas; species Pseudomonas sp. CFSAN084952. The sequence goes on from NZ_CP045767.1 coordinate 1,799,753, forward strand.
CTACATGCGCATGCTCTACAAATACCCCCATGCGGCGTTTCCCTACGCCGACCTGATCGCCGAAAACGCCCGTCGTGGGCTGGATGATGCCGAGTATGAAATCCTTGATACCGGTGTGTTTGCAGATAACCATTACTGCGATGTCAGTGTCGAATACGCCAAGCATCAACCCGACGATATTTTCATGCGCGTCACCGTGCATAACCGTTCGGACCAACCCACACGCCTGCAGGTGCTGCCCCAGCTCTGGGCGCGTAATGACTGGAGCTGGACCTTCGATGCACCCAAGCCCAGCTTGAGGCTGGACGGCGAGCGGGTTCTGGCGCGTCATCATGAACTCGATGATCGCCACCTCAGTGCCTGGGGCCAGGACGGGTTGCAGTGGCTGTTCTGCGAAAACCAAACCAATCGGCCCAAACTGGACGGGCAACCGGCGCCGGGGCCATTCAAGGATGGCATTAACGATTACGTGGTGGGCGCGGTTGAGTCGGCCGTTCGCCGGGACGCCGGTACCAAGGTGGCCGCGCATTTCACCCTTGAACTGGCAGGCCAGGAAAGCAAAACCCTTTACCTGCGTTTTGCGCCGGTGGGCGCGCCCGATGTCAATGCGCGCAAACTGTTCGAACAGCGCCGCCAGGAGGCCGATGACTTCTACTCGGTGTTGCAACAGGGCCTTGCCGATGACGATGCGCGCACTGTACAACGCCAGGCCCTGGCCGGCCTGCTGTGGTCCAAGCAGCTGTACTATTTCGACGTGAACCAGTGGCTTGACGGCGACCCGGCCCAGCCCGCGCCACCGCCCGAGCGCCTGCATATCCGCAATACTCATTGGCGGCACCTGTGCAACTTCGACATCCTGTCGATGCCAGACACCTGGGAATACCCGTGGTACGCCTCCTGGGATCAAGGCTTCCAGGCGGTGGCCATCGCGCTGATCGACCCTGGTTACGCCAAGCAACAGTTGTTGTTGCTGGTAAAGGACCGCTTCATGCACCCCAACGGCCAATTGCCGGCCTACGAATGGCGCTTTGACGACGCCAACCCGCCCGTGCATGCCTGGGCCAGCTGGCGCGTATATCAGCAGGACAAGGCGCTGACCGGCGTGGGCGATATGGATTTCCTGGAGCGGATCTTTCACAAGCTGCTGTTGAATTTTTCTTGGTGGGTCAACCGCAAGGACGCCGAGGGCCGCAACCTGTTCCAGGGCGGTTTTCTGGGCCTGGACAATATCGCCTTGTTCGACCGCTCGGCCCCGTTGCCGACGGGTTACCAGTTGGACCAGGCCGACGGCACCGCCTGGGTGGCGGCCTATGCCCTGGACCTGATGCGCATCGGCCTGGAGTTGGCCAAGCGTAATGGGGTGTACGTGGATATTGCTGTGAAGTTTTTCGAGCATTTCCTCTACATCGCCGGCGCTATCAACCGCGTCGATGACAGCGCCGAAGGCTTGTGGGATGAGCAGGACCAGTTTTTCTATGACGTGCTGCACCGCCCTGATGGCCAGAGCGAGCCGGTGCGCCTGCGCTCCATCGTCGGGTTAATGCCGCTGTTCGCGGTGCTGGTGCTGGAGCAGCGCGAGCATGAAGGCCTGGAGGGCTTGCGCGAGCGCCTGCTGGGCTTTATGCATCATCGGCCGGACCTGGCCAAGCTGGTTTCGCGCTGGACCGAACCGGGGCAGGGCAACCGCCTGTTGCTGGCGCTGCTGCGCGGTGAACGCACCAAGGATTTGCTGCGGCGCATGCTGGATGATCAGGAGTTCTTGTCGGCCTTTGGCGTGCGCGCCCTGTCCAAGGCGTTCGCCGAGCAGCCCCTGGCGTTGAAGATGAATGGCGACACCTTGTGTGCCAGTTACCAGCCCGGTGAGTCCGACTCACGCTTGTACGGTGGCAACTCCAATTGGCGCGGGCCACTGTGGATGCCGGTCAATTACATGCTGATTGAATCGTTGCGCGAGTTTCACCGCTACTACGCCGATAACTTTTCCGTGGAGTACCCGGCGGGCAGTGGGTATCTGGCGTCTCTGGAGGAGGTGGCTGACAGCCTCAGCGAGCGGCTGACGCGGTTGTTTCTAAGAGATGAAAACGGGGTGCGGCCGTCGATGGCGGGCTATGCACAGTTGCAGGAGGACCCGGCCAGTCGTGACCTGGTGTTGTTCCATGAGTATTTTCATGGAGAGACAGGGCGAGGGCTGGGGGCTTCACACCAGACCGGGTGGAGCGCGTTGGTGGCGTTACTGCTGCAACCCAAAAACTGAGCAACCTTGCGGATTTGCTTTTCTGTGGGAGCTGGCTTGCCTGCGATACAGGCACCGCGTTGCGTCCGGCAAATGGAGTAGATGCCATCGCAGGCAAGCCAGCTCCCACAAGGGGTCTTCATTCTCCGCGAGAATGCAGGCAAAAAAATCCCGCCGGGGAGGCGGGATCAGGATTCAGGGTTACCCGTGAATCAGGAAGGGAACAGCTCGCTCAGCTTCATCGCCAGCATCATGTCGCCTTCGGTGCGCAGCTTGCCGCCCATGAACGCCTGCATGCCGTCGGTGGAGCCGTCGACGATGCCTTCCAGGGTCTCGCTGTCCATCACCAGGGTGACCTGAGCGTCAGGGTTTTCGCCTTCTTTGAGTTCGCAGGTCTTGTCCTTGACCACCAGCGAGAAATTCTTGGTGTCGTCGATACGGAAACCGAACACCAGGTCCAAGCCTTCGGCAGCGCTTGGGTTGAATTTGGCTTTCATTGCTTCTACGGCTTTAGCTACGTCAGTCATGGTTTCGATCCTTAAGGGTAGAGTCCAGTGACCTTGGGGTCACGGTTGGCCACAGTTCATCGGAAAGTGATGAGCTGCGGCGCCTTCAACAGTTGCAAGTGGGCGTGACTGTTGAAGGAAGCCAGTGCCACCTCGCGACCACGGAACTTGAGTTGGTTGAGCGAGGTGTTAACAATTTGCCAGTTCATTTCGAAGGCCTGGGCGGCAGGCATTCGGGTAATCAGGTGGAGCAGGGCGGTGATGGTGCCGCCGGAGGTGAATACGGCGATTTTGTCGGTGTGGTTCGCGGCTTCCAGGATACGCTGCAAGCCACCCTGGACCCGCTCGACAAACCCCAGCCAGCTTTCCAGCCCTGGTGGGTCATAGGTGCCGGCCAGCCAGCGTTCGATGATCAGGGCGAAAATGCGCTGGAACTCGCTGCGGTTCTGCGGGCCGTTGCGCAGGATGTGCACGGCATCCGGTTCACTGCTGAGCAGGTCGGGCAACAGGCCGCGAATGATCGCTTCGCCGTCGAACTCGTTGAACGCGCTATCTGTTTCCAGCGCCGGAACCGGCAAGCCCAAGGCGCTGTACTGATCGAACGTGGTGCTGGCAGTGTGCTGCTGGCGACGCAGGTCGCCGGCGATGCAGCGGTCAAACGCAATGCCCAGGTCTGCCAGGTGGCGACCGAGCACTTGCGCTTGTTCCACGCCAACGGGCGAGAGGACGTCATAGTCGTCTGCACCGAAGGAGGCCTGGCCATGTCGAATCAGATAAATGCTGCCCACGTCCGTTTTCCCGGTACGTTGAAAGTCTGGCGAGGTTATGAGGATGCCTGCGAGCTGTCAATGAAAAAACATACGCTTGTTTTAAAAGCGCGTTGGAGCCCGCCTGCTGGCGGTTTGATCACTGGCTCCTTCGCAGTGGCGTCGGTATGCTGGGGCCATCCGCGCCCGGCGCAGTGCATTTTTTAAGGAGACATATGGATTTTTTGGCCGAATACGCGAGCTTTCTGGCGAAGACCGTCACCCTGGTGGTCGCTATTCTGGTGGTACTGATCAGCTTTGCAGCACTGCGCAGCAAAGGTCGTCGTAAGTCCGCCGGCCAATTGCAGGTCAGCAAGCTGAATGATTTCTACAAGGGCCTGCGCGAGCGCCTGGAGTCGAGCCTGCTCGACAAGGACCAGCTCAAGGCCCTGCGCAAGTCCGAAAGCAAAGCCGAAAAGAAGAAAGACAAGAAGAAGCCCGAGCCCAAGCCGAGGGTGTTCGTGCTGGATTTCGACGGTGACATCAAGGCCTCGGCCACCGAAAGCCTGCGCCATGAAATCACCGCACTGCTGAGCCTGGCCACGCCCAAGGATGAAGTGGTGCTGCGCCTGGAAAGCGGCGGCGGCATGGTGCACAGCTATGGCCTGGCCTCTTCGCAACTGGCGCGTATCCGCCAGGCCGGCGTGCCGTTGACCGTGTGCATCGACAAAGTGGCGGCCAGCGGCGGCTACATGATGGCCTGCATCGGCGAGAAGATCATCAGTGCACCCTTCGCCATTCTCGGTTCCATTGGCGTGGTGGCGCAGTTGCCCAACGTCAATCGCCTGCTTAAAAAGCACGACATCGACTTTGAAGTGCTGACCGCCGGTGAATACAAGCGCACGCTCACAGTGTTCGGCGAAAACACCGAGAAGGGCCGGGAGAAGTTCCAGGAGGATCTGGACATCACCCACCAGCTGTTCAAGAACTTCGTCTCGCGTTACCGCCCACAGTTGGCGATTGACGAGGTGGCCACCGGTGAAGTGTGGTTGGGCGTCGCTGCCCTCGACAAGCAACTGGTCGATGAGCTGCAAACCAGCGACGAATACCTGGCTACCAAGGCCAAGACCGCCGAAGTGTTCCACTTGCACTATGCCGAGCGTAAGAGCCTGCAAGAGCGCGTGGGCCTGGCGGCCAGCGGTTCGGTGGACCGGGTGCTGTTGACCTGGTGGAGCCGCTTGACCCAGCAGCGGTTCTGGTAAGCCAGTACTGAAAACCAGGTAATCCCTTGTGGGAGCGGGCTTGCTCGCGAATGCGGTATATCAGTCAATAGATTTGCTGGCTGACACTCCGCATTCGCGAGCAAGCCCGCTCCCACATTGGTTTTCGGTCATGTCAGGTTAAACGGGGTTTAATCGAGTCCGCCAACTGCGTAAGGATCAGGCAGCACGACACGGCCCCGGCATCCAGAACGCCGAGGGAGCGCTCACCCAAACGACTGGCCCGGCCAATCTTGGCCACCAGGTCCTTGGTCGAATCCCGCCCTTGGGAGGCGGCCGTTTTCATCGCATCGAGCGCATCGCTGAAAGAACGCCCCGACGCCTGCGCCCGTTCAAAGGCTTCTACCGCCGGAATCAATGTATCCATCAAGCACTTGTCGCCCACGCCCGCTTCGGTGATGTCCTGCAGCGAGGTCAAGCCGCCGCGCAGCAGGCGGGCGAAGGTGGCGGCGTCGATGTCTTCACTGCCGCGCACTTCGTCGGCCATGCCGATAAACAGGCTGCCATACAAGGGCCCCATGGAGCCGCCGATGCCTTCCATCAGGCTCAGGGTCAGTTCATCCAGAGCTTCGGCCAGGGTCAGTTGGCGGCCTTCGATCGTGCGGCCGCAATGGGCAAAGCCTTTGGCCATGTTGATGCCATGGTCGCCATCTCCTATAGCGCCGTCGACTTCGCTGAGGTACTCCCGGTTGGCCACGATCACGCTGACCAGGTCGGCGACGATGGCGCTGCCATCATGGGTGGAAAAATGCTGGCTCATGGTTCACTCCGCCTGGGTCATGCCGATGGAGCGGCAGGGTTGGTCGATCAGGGTTTTCAGCTCGGCGTCGAGGCCGAGCAGGGTCAAGGTCACGCCCATCATCTCCAGGGAAGTGAAGTAGTTGCCCACGTAGCAACGGTGAATCTTCAAACCTTTGGCCTTGAGCTGTTTTTCCACCTCGGCGTAGAAAATATACAACTCCATCACCGGGGTGGCGCCGAGGCCAGAGACCAGCACCACCACGCTGTCGTCCTGGCTGAAATCGCGGTCGGCGAGGATCGGCGCCAGCATGCGCTCGGCCATGGCGGCGGCCGGTTCAATCGGGATGACTTCGATGCCCGGCTCGCCATGATGGCCAATACCTAATTCCATCTGCCCGTCGGGAATCTGGAAGTTCGGCTTGCCCACCGCGGCGATGGTGCAGGGCGTAAGGCCGATACCAATCGAGCGGCAGTGGTCGACGGTTTTCTGCGCCACCCGAATCACGCCGTCCAGGTCGTAATGCTGGGCAGCGGCGGCACCGCCGATCTTCCACATGAAGATCTCCCCGGCTACACCGCGACGCTTGGCAATGTCGGCCTTGGGCGCGGACGCCACGTCGTCGTTGGCGACCACCGTGCGGATGCGCATGTCTTTGCTGGCGGCCATTTTCATCGCCAGCTTCACGTTCATGTTGTCGCCCGCGTAGTTGCCATACAGGCATGCCACGCCTGCGCCATGGTCGGCGGCGCGGAAGGCGTCGAAAAAGCTTTTGGCGGTGGGCGAGGAAAAAATCTCGCCGACGGCCACCGCATCCACCAGGCCTGGGCCTACATAACCGAGGAACGCCGGCTCATGCCCGGAGCCGCCGCCGGTGACAATGCCAACGCGGCCCTGGGCTGAGGGCTTGGCCTTGACGATGACCCGTGGGTTGCTTTCGTACTGGCGCAGCTCGGGGTGCGCGACCAGGATGCCGCGCAGCATGTCTTCGACCACTTGGTCGGGATCGTTGATTACTCGATTCATAACGCGGGTTCCTGTGTTCTTGTTCTAAGGGGCGGCACTATTCCACTGTGGGAGCTGGCTTGCCTGCGATGGCGGTGTGTCAGCTGGGGATTTTTTACTGATGCACCGTCATCGCAGGCAAGCCAGCTCCCACAGGGTTTTGTGTTGTTACTCAGATCAGGGTTCGAGCACAACCTTCAGCGACTTGTCGCCGCGCTCCATCACTGCAAACGCTTCCTTGAAATCCGCCAGCGCAAACTTGTGGGTCACCACGTCGCGCATGTCGATCTTGCGGTTGCCGATAAAGTCGATGGCCCTTGGGTACATATACGGTCCCAGGTGTGAGCCGAGGATATCCAGCTCCTTGCGGTCGCCAATGATCGACCAGTCCACCGTGGCCTCGTCATTGAACACGCTGAATTCGACAAAGCGTCCCAGCTTGCGCAGCATCGCCAGGCCCTGGTTCACCGCCTTGTGGTGCCCGGTGGCTTCGATATAAATGTCGCAGCCGTAGCCATCGGTGATTTCGCGGATTTTCGCCAGCACATCCACCTCGGCCGGGTTCCACACTTCATCGGCGCCCAGGCGCAGGGCGAGGGCGGCGCGTTCGGGTTTCATGTCCAGCACAATGAGCTTTTTGGGGTTGCGCAACCGCACCGCGCCGATGATGCCCAGGCCCAGGGTGCCGGCGCCGGCGACCACCACGATGTCGTCATGGTCGACATTGGCGCGTTCCGCCGCGTGCAGCGAGCAGGCCAAGGGTTCGATCAGGATCGCTTCATCGGGGGCGATGGATTCCGGTACTTTGTGGATGATGCCTTCCTTGGTGAAGATCATGTATTGGGCCATGGCGCCCTGCACATTGTTCTGGAAGCCATACAGGTCGTGCTTCTGGCACATCCAGTACTGGCCGTGGTTGCAAAAGCGGCAGCCCCAGCACGGCACGATCTGCTCGGAGATCACCCGGTCGCCCACGGCCACGCCGCGCTTCTCGGCGCCTGGGCCAAGGGCGACCACGCGGCACACGAACTCATGCCCGGGGATCATCGGTGGCTTCACGTAGCGCGGTTGTTCGGCATCGCCCCAGAACGACGGCGCGCCGCGATAGGTCTTGATATCGCCCATGCAAATGCCGCACAGCTCGACTTTGGTCAGGATCTCGTCGGGGCCGGGGGTGGGCACGTCGACGGTTTCCAGGCGGTAGTCTTCCGGGCCGTGGCAGACCACAGCCTGCATGGTTTTCGGGATGCTCGGGGCGAGTTGTTCAGGTGTGCGTTCGGTGACAGTGGACATGACAAAACCTCACGACATAACGATGAATTACTGAATGCTGTAACCGCCGTCGATCACCATGTTGGCGCCGGTGATCATCTGCGCGGCATCGCTGAGCAGGTACAGCGCCAGCCCGGCGATTTCTTCCGGCTGGGCAAAGCGACCTGCCGGGATCTGCAATTTGGCCCGCTCACCCACCTCGCCGGCCCAGGCTTTTTTACCCAGAGCGGTTTCGACGATGGTGGGGGAGATAGCATTGACGTTCACCTGCGGCGCCCACTCCATAGCCAATACTTTGGTCATGCCGACGATGGCGGCTTTGCTGGCGCAGTAGGCGACGTGACGGTCCAGGCCAATCACGGCGGCCTGGGACGCCAGGTTGACGATGCGCCCGCTGCCCTGGGCGATCATGTGCCTGGCGCAGGCCTGAGCCATGAAAAAGCTGGCCTTGAGGTTGATGTCCAGGGTGGTGTCCCAGGCGCTTTCGCTGACGTCGATGGCCTTGTCCAGCAGCACCACGCCTGCGCTGTTGATCAGGTAATCCAGGCGCTGGAAATGTGCGAACACCTTGTCGACGGTCGGTTGTATCTGGTCGATCTTCCCGAGGTCGACGGCAATGCCCAGGTGCCCGGCACCCAGGCTGGCGGCCACCTCAACCACGGCCGGATCGCGGTCCAGCAGCGCCACCCTTGCGCCGCGTTCCGCCAGCAAGGTGGCGCAGGCCAGGCCGATGCCGGCGGCGCCACCGGTGATCACCGCGCAACGGCCGCTGAGGTCGAAGGCTTGGTTCCAGAAACCAGACATGAATGACTCCCGATACAGATCAAAAGGTAGAACTCGGTCCAATGTGGGAGCTGGCTTGCCTGCGATTGCATCAACCCGGTCTACCTGATGCACCGAGGTGCCTGCATCGCAGGCAAGCCAGCTCCCACAGTTGACTGTGTTTCAAGCCACTGACTACTTACCGCCGCTGACTTGCTTGTACAGCGCATCCGCATTGGCATTGGTCACCGGCACCCAGGGCAGGATGTAGTTCTTGGCTGTGCCGTCGGCCCATTTCACGTCCTTGGCGTAGCGCTCCCAGATCACCGATTGCGGCTTGTAGTCCTCGCCTGCCAGGGCGCGCAGGGCCACGTCCAGTGCGCCTTGGGATTGGGCCTGGGCATCCTGGAGGAAGGTGGTGACTTCGTCCTTTTTCGCCGCCTGGATCGCATCCGGCATGCCGTCGATAGAGGTAACGGGCACATCCTTGGCGGTGAGGCCATGGGACTTCAAGGCCTGCACGGCGCCCAGGGCCATGTCGTCGTTCTGGGCGATCACGCCATTGATGCCCTTGGGGTGGGCGTTGAGCCAGTCTTCGGTGAGGGTCATGGCCTGGGCGCGGTCCCAGTTGGCGGTTTTCTTTTCGATGATCTTGATGTCCGGGTGTTTGCCCAGCACTTCCAGCTCGCCTTTTTCCCGGTCGATCTGCGCCGACTGGCCAATCGGGCCTTGGATGATCACCACGTTGCCCTTGCCGTTGAGCTTGTCGACCATGGCCTGGGCCTGCAGGCGGCCGCCTTCCACGTCGTCGTTACCCACATACGGCACGCTGGCATCGGCTACTTTCGTATTGGAGGCGATGACCACCACGTCGTTGCTCATGGCGGCCTTGACGGTGCCGACGCCGGCCTTGGTATCAATCGGCACGAACAGAATCGCGTCGTAGCGTTGGGTCACCATGTTTTCGATCTGGTTGTTCTGGGTCAGGGCGTCGTAGTTGCCGTCGAACACGGTCAACTGCACGGTGCCATCCTTGACGGCCGGATGCTCCTTGAGCTCACGAACCCAGTTCTGCATGAACTGCCCCTTGAGGCCATAGACGGCTGCGCCGATCTTGTAGGTCTTGCCGTCGGCGGCCAGGGCGATACTGCTGGCGAGCAGGGAGAGGGCCGCCGCGGCGGCCAGGGTGGTACCCAGTTTCATAAGTAGAACTCCGGTTATTGTTATGGGTCGTTCTTCAGCGTTTCTTCTTGCGCCACACGTCGATCAGTACTGCGAACACAATGATCAGGCCCTTGGCGACCTGCTGGTAATAGGAGGACACGCCGAGCAGGTTCAGGCCGTTGTTGATCACGCCGATCAACAGGGCCCCGAACAAGGTGCCGACAATGCTGCCGGTACCGCCCGACAGGCTGGTGCCGCCGATCACCACCGCGGCAATCGCGTCCAGCTCATAGGAAACCCCGGCCTGGGGCAGCGCAGAGGTAGTGCGTGCCGACAGCACCACGCCGGCCAACCCGGCGAGCAGGCCCGAGACCACGTACACCGAGAACATCACCTTGCGCACGCCAATGCCGGAGGTGCGTGCGCTTTTTTCATTGCCGCCCACCGCATACACATAACGGCCGTAGGTGGTGTAGCGCAGCACCATCCAGAAAATAAGCGCGACCACGGCGAAGATGATGATCGGCACGCCCACCGGGCCGACCTTGCCGATGCCCAGGGCCAGGTAGGCGTCGGGCAGGTCGGTGATCGGGCTGCCGTCGTTGAGAATAAAGGTCATGCCCCGCGCGATGCTGAGCATGCCGAGGGTGGCCACGAACGGCGGGATCGACAGGTTGGCGATCATGAAACCATTGACCACCCCGAGCATCGCGCCGGCAAACATCCCTGCGCTGACCGCCGCCAACAGGCCATAACCCTGGGTGGCGACCATGGCGCTGCACAACCCGGCGAACGCCAGGATCGACCCCACCGACAGGTCGATACCCTTGGTCAGGATCACATAGGTCATGCCCACGGCGAGAATGCCGTTGATGGAGGTCTGGCGCAGGATGTCCATCCAGTTGCGCCAGGTCATGAAGTACTCACTGGAAAACGCCATCACCACGCACAGCAGGATAAACACCAGCGGCAGGCCGAAGCGGTCGAGGGACAGGCGCAGGCGGTTGCGCGGCGCGGCGGTAACGGGGGCAACGATGGTTTTGGCATTCATGAGGCAAGACTCAACAAGGCTTCCTGGGAAAGGGCGGTGTCGGTGCTGATAGTGACCAGCCGGCCACCTTTGAAGACGGCGATGCGGTCGCTCAAGTGCAGCAGTTCCGGTGCTTCTGACGACACCAAAATGGCTGCGCCACCGGCCCGCACAAACTGGTCGAGCAGGTGGTAGATCTCCTGTTTGGCGCCTTCGTCGATGCCGCGGGTGGGTTCATCGCAGAGCAGGCACACCGGTTCCGTGGACAGGCATTTGGCGAGCACCACCTTTTGCTGGTTGCCGCCGCTCATGGACGCTACCGGCAGCTCCAGGGAACTGGTCTTGATCTGCAGGCGCTTGACCATCTCCTCGGCCAGTTGCGCCTCTTTGCGTGCGTTGATCAGCGACCAACTCGACAAGCGCTTATAGGCCGACAGTGCAATGTTCGACAGGATGCTGCCGGTCAGCACCAGGCCGCTGTCCTTGCGGTCTTCGGTGACCAGCGACATGCCGGCGTCGATGGTCGCCTTGGGCTGCCCGATGGGCATGGGCTTGCCTTGCAAGGTAACGCTGCCGGCATCCGCCACGGTCAGGCCGTAGATGCAATTGAGGAATTCACTGCGCCCGGAGCCCATCAACCCATAAATGCCGAGGATCTCGCCACGGCGCAGTTGCAGGCTGATGTCGTGGAACTCACCGTTGCGGCTCAGGTGGTCGGCCTGCAGGCAGGTGCTGGCCGCGCATTCGCGGCCCACCTTGTGGTCGATGCGCGTCAGTTCCTGGCCGACAATGCCGCGCACCAGGTGGTCGCGGTCGATATCGGCCATGCGCCCGCTTTCCACAAAGGCGCCATCACGGAAGATGCTGTAGTCATCGGCGATCTGCGCCAGTTCGCTCAGTCGATGGGACACGTACACGATGCCGGCACCGCGTGCGGTAAGGCGGCGAATCGCCTTGAACAGGGTTTCGGCCTCGCGCTCGCCGATGGCCGAGGTGGGCTCGTCCATGATCATCACCTGGCAGTCATGGCTGAACGCCTTGGCGATTTCCACCAGTTGCATCTGCGCCACGCTCAAGCGGTGCATGGGGCTGGTGGCGTCGACGTCGAACTCCAGGCTTTCGAGCAGTTCGCGGGTGCGGCGGTTGAGGGCCTTGCTGTCGACGATGCAACCGGCGCGGCGCGGTTCGCGGCCCAGCCAGATGTTTTCGGCGACGGTCATGTAGGGGATGGGTTCGAGCTCCTGAGTGATCATTGCGATCCCCGCGGCCAAGGCTTCACTCGGACGATTGAACTGCACCGGTGCGCCGTTGAGCACAATGCTGCCGGCGTCACGCTGGGTGATGCCCATCAGGATGCTCAGGAAAGTCGACTTGCCGGCGCCGTTGCCACCACACAGGGCGTGGACGCTGCCGGCGCGCAGAGAAAGGCGCCCGTCGCGCAGGGCTGGCACCCCGGCGTAAGCCTTGGCGACATGTTCAGCCTGGAGCAGTAATGGCGTGGCCATCGGCGTGTCCTCGTGCTGTGAATTCTTATTAGGTCGCACAGTCATGTTTCGCTGTGATCATATGTGTATCAAATGAAATTCTGATCAGTCAATCTCTTTCACTTAAAAGGTGTGATTCTCATCTTTGACGTGGTTATTGCCTTGGTATAGGGCTTTGACTGGCAGGTCAGTTAAATCTCGCTTGACAGTAAGGGGTTAATGCTTGCGAAATGAGTGAGAGATATTTCACTAAGTGATCATTTGATCAGTGGAGTTTGGCGCCATGAACACACCTTTCCCGGTGGCTATCGGATGTGATGAAGCGGGTTTTGAGCTCAAAGAGTTGTTGAAGCGCCATATCGAGGCGTTGGGGTACCCGGTCACCGACTTCGGTACGCATTCAACGGCGCCGGTGCTGTACCCGGACATCGCTCTGGCCGTGGCCACCGCCATCAATGCCGGGCAACAGCGCCTCGGCGTGCTGGTATGCGGCACCGGCATAGGCATGGCCATCTCGGCCAACAAAGTTCTGGGCATCCGTGCGGCCCAGGCTCATGACACCTACTCGGCGGAGCGGGCGCGCAAGAGCAACGATGCGCAAATCCTCTCCATCGGTGCGCGGGTCATCGGTGCGGAGTTGGCCAAAAGCATCGTCAGTGCGTTTTTGGCCTCGGAGTTCGAAGCGGCGCGGTCCGGGGCCAAGGTCGAGCGCATCAATGCGATCGAGCGCGATGGGCATCAGTAGTGGACGGCGCAGGGCAAGAGTCGGGAGAATGCGCCTTTGACGCCGAAACGGAAGCCCGTCCCCATGAGTGACAGTACCCAGCGCATGGCCAGTGATATCGATCAGATGACCGAAGTGGCGATGCTCTATTACCTTGAGAACGTCACTCAGGAGGCCATTGCCAAGCGTTTTGACCTGTCGCGGGCAAAAGTCAGCCGCCTGCTCAAGCGTGCGCGCGATGAAGGGATTGTCGAGGTGCGCGTGCTGCAGCACCCGGCAATGAACAACGAGCTGGAACGGGCGCTGGTGGAGCGCTTCAAGCTCGACCGCGCCTTGATCGCGGTCGACCACAGCGACCCCGACACCCAGCGCTCGGCGGTCGCCAGCCTGGTGGCCAACTACCTCAACAAGACCCTGGGCGACGGCATGATCGTTGCGGTGGGCATGGGGCGTAACGTCGGCGCGGTGGCCGATAACGTGTTTCTGCCGGTGACCCGCAACTGCACCTTCGTGTGTGCCATCGGCGGTTCGCTCAAGGCCGGTGAATACATGAACCCTGACCACATCTGCCGGCGCCTGGCCCTGCGCTTTGGGGGTGAAAGTGAAAGCCTCTACGCCCCAGCGCTGGTGGCCAACCCCGAGCTGCGCGGGGTGCTGATCAACAACGACACGGTGCGCTCCACCCTTGACCGCGCACGCCGCGCTGACATTGCCTTGATCGGCATCGGCGACATGAGCGAGAACAGCAACATGGTGCGCATGGGCTGGTTCTCGCCCCAGGAAATCGCCCAGGCGCGCCTGTCTGGCACTGTGGGCGACATGATGGGCTATGACTTTATCGACATTCACGGCCAGCCGGCGGTCAACGCCATCCAGGGGCGGGTGATCGGGTTGACGGTGCAGGAGCTGTTTCGCATCCCGGACGTGGTGGCGATTGCCAGTGAGAACACCAAGGCGGCGGCGACCTTGGGGGCGTTGCGCTCGGGAGTGATCAATACGCTGGCGACCACCGTCACCAACGCCCACACCATCCTGGCGTTGGACGATGCCACTCGTAAAACCTGATACAGATCGTTCCCACGCTCCAGCGTGGGAACGCATCCTGTGACGCTCCGCGTCACCCTTGCGCGGGTGGGACGCGGAGCGTCAAAGGCGGCATTCCCACGCGGAGCGTGGGAACGATCAACACCGAGGTGCCTGCATCGCAGGCAAGCTAGCTCCCACAAGTATTGGTGTGCTTCTGATAGGGGGCTACAGGTTTTGTAATAGTTTTGCGCTGTAGGAAATTTGTATTTCAAATGTAGGATTCAAGTCCTTTTGTCATTTCAGGACTTGCATGAACACCCTCTCGGAGCCTCCCAGTCGTCTTTCCCCAAGACAACCGCTGTCGCTGTTCCCGCTGAAGCACCCCGTATTCCGTCAACTAACCTTGTCTCGGTCGTATGACCGCACTTTGCCGTGCCCGGCGTTCTGAACACTTTAAAGACAGAGAATTTATAAATGGAATGGTTAGCGGATCCTACGGCCTGGCTCGGCCTTGCGACCTTGATTGTGCTGGAACTGGTGCTGGGTATCGACAACCTGGTGTTTATCGCGATCCTGGCGGACAAGCTGCCACCGGAGCAGCGTGACCGTGCACGTTTGATCGGTTTATCCCTGGCGCTGCTGATGCGCCTGGGCCTGTTGGCGAGTATTTCCTGGTTGGTGACCCTGACCCAGCCGCTGTTCGAGGTGTTCGACAAGAGCTTCTCGGGCCGTGACCTGATCATGCTGTTCGGCGGTATATTCCTGCTGTTCAAGGCCACCATGGAATTGCATGAGCGCCTTGAAGGCCATGTGGCGCAGCACAAGGGCAATGTGGCTTACGCGATGTTCTGGCCGATCGTCGCGCAAATCGTGGTGCTGGATGCGGTGTTCTCCCTCGATGCGGTGATTACCGCCGTGGGCATGGTCGACGAGCTGGCGGTGATGATGATCGCGGTGATCGTGTCCATCGGCCTGATGATCGTGGCGAGCAAGCCGCTGACCCGTTTCGTCAATGCGCATCCGACCGTGATCATGCTGTGCCTGGGCTTCCTGATGATGATCGGCTTCGCCCTGACCGCCGAAGGCTTGGGCTTCCATATTCCCAAGGGCTACCTGTACGCGGCTATTGGCTTCTCGATTCTGATCGAGGTGTTCAACCAGATCGCCCGGGCCCGTCGCAAAAAATCGGCACAGGGTGTGTTGCCGGTGCGTGAGCGTACCGCCCATGCGGTGATGCGCTTGTTGGGCGGCCGCAGCCTGGCGGTGGAAGAGGTGGGTGAAGACGTGGCTGACCTGCTGGGCGAGCCGGATGCTGCGCAGGGGCCGCTGTTTGATCGACGCGAACGGGTGATGATCAGCGGTGTGCTGCAACTGGCCGAGCGGCCGATTCGCACCCTGATGACCCCAAGGGCCAAGGTTGACTGTATCGACCTGGCGGACGACCCCGAGACGACGCGTCTGAAACTGATGCACTCGTCCTACTCGCGTCTGCCGTTGATCCGTAACGGTGCAGTGGATGAGCCTTTGGGCTTTGTACACAAGAAAGAACTGCTCAAGGAATACCTGGCTGGCAACGAGCCGAACCTTGCGCACTTGGCGCGTCGGGCGATCAACCTGCTGGAAAGCTTTTCGATCCTCAACGCCCTGGAGCAGATGCGCCAGGAGTCCACCCACATTGCTTTCGTGATCAACGAATTCGGCGACTTCATGGGTGTATTGAGCATGACGGATATTCTGGAATCCATCGCCGGTGAATTGCCCGATGCCAGCGAAATCGAAGGGCCGGACATAGTCGAGGACGGCGATGGTTTCCGTGCCAATGGTGCCTTGAACCTCAACCTGCTGCGTCAGCGTACGGGCTTCAAGGCTGCGGCTACCGAGGACTATCAAACCTTGGCGGGGTTGGTGATGAGCCTGCTCGACCGCCTGCCGGCGGTGGGCGATAGCCTGGAGCATGAAGGCTGGCGTTTGACCGTGGCTGAAGTGGAAGAGCGCCGGGTGACGCAAGTGCACTTGCGCCCTTGCTCAGGTCATAACGGCTGAAGATGTCTTTTACGCACTGTTCTTGACTTTCCCAAGGGCCGAAGCCTTTGAATATGTCTGCCAGGACGCCGTCCACGTAGACTAAAAGCGTCGGGGTGCCTGGAACGTCAGGGTGCTTCGGCGTATTTGCACAATCCAGTATCAGGCTGACTATCCAGGGATGCTTCCAGGCGGCCTGCTCGAAGTAGTCGCAGGCCTGCGCGCAAGCGGGGCAGTCATCTAAGAAAAACAGAATAAACACCGGACGCGGTGTGTTCAGTACCCGATTGAACTCTTTGGCGCTAGAAATTCTGCGCGTGGCGACTCCCATGTCGATCCCCCTTCCGGCCGTATTGGTTTTTGCCAACGCTAAGCCGGTGGGTCGTCACCGTCTACTGTCAACCTTCACAGGTGCGCGTCACTTGCACTCGACCCGTCTAGGTGCGCTGTAACACCGTTGTGGGGCGTTGCGTAGCACTGCCATGCGACGACGGCGCAACGCTGTTTATCTCTGCAATCACTATCACGCTGATCCATAACGCATTTATTACCCCCATAGGTTTCCTCCAGCGTCTGTGGCACACTTTCTGCTGTCTATTCCGTTGTTACATACCAAGTTCCGGTATAGCGGAATACACAATCCCTGGAGTGCTTGTCATGCATCACCGACCTTCCGTATTCAAAGCGTGTGTTTTTCTCGTCGCTGCATCGGCTTCCTTCGCCAGCCTGGTGCAGGCGGCGGACAGCAAGCTCGATGATGTGCTCAAGCGTGGGCACTTGATCGTAGGTACAGGCAGTACCAATGCGCCGTGGCACTTCCAGGGAGCGGATGGCAAGTTGCAGGGATTTGATATCGACATCGGCCGCATCGTGGCCAAAGGCTTGTTCAATGACCCGAGCAAGGTGGAGTTTGTGGTGCAGTCGTCCGATGCACGTATTCCCAACCTGCTCACCGACAAGGTCGACATGAGCTGCCAGTTCATCACCGTCACCGCCAGCCGTGCGCAGCAGGTGGCCTTCACCCTGCCGTACTACCGGGAAGGCGTCGGCCTGCTGCTGCCCAACAACAGCAAGTACAAGGAAATCGAAGATCTCCAAGCCGCAGGTGATGACGTTACCGTGGCAGTGCTGCAAAACGTATACGCCGAAGAGTTGGTGCACCAGGCGCTGCCCAAGGCCAAGGTCGACCAGTACGACAGTGTCGACTTGATGTACCAGGCCGTGAACTCAGGTCGCGCCGATGCCGCCGCCACCGATCAGTCCTCGGTCAAATACCTGATGGTGCAGAACCCTGGCCGCTACCGCAGCCCCACCTACGCCTGGAGCCCGCAAACCTACGCCTGCGCGGTCAAGCGCGGCGACCAGGACTGGTTGAACTTCGTCAATACCGCGCTGCACGAAGCCATGACCGGTGTGGAGTTCCCCACCTACAAAGCTTCGTTCAAGCAGTGGTTCGGCGTGGACCTGCCAGAACCGGCGATTGGTTTTCCCGTGGAATTCAAGTGACCCGCAACAATAGGGGCGTGCCTGAACATGCCCCCTTCAGGTGCTGCTGACCATGAACTATCAGTTGAACTTTGCCGCCGTCTGGCGTGATTTCGACACCTTGCTGGCGGGGCTCGGCCTGGGGTTGCAGTTGGCGTTGCTGTCGATCGCCATCGGCTGCGTGATCGGCCTGTTGATGGCGTTTGCCATGCTCTCCAGGCACCGTGCGTTGCGTATTCTTGCCTCGGTGTATGTGACGGTGGTGCGCAACACCCCAATCTTGGTGTTGATCCTGTTGATCTACTTCGCCTTGCCCTCCCTGGGTATTCGCCTGGATAAGATTCCCTCGTTCATCATCACCCTGTCGCTGTATGCCGGCGCCTATCTCACCGAGGTATTCCGCGCAGGCCTGGTGAATATTCCCAAGGGCTTGCGGGAAGCCGGCCTGGCCATCGGCCTGGGCGAGTGGCGGATTCGCGCTTACATCACCGTGCCGGTGATGCTGCGCAACGTGCTGCCGGCGCTGTCGAACAACTTTATCTCGCTGTTCAAGGACACCTCCCTGGCCGCTGCGATCGCGGTGCCGGAGCTGACCTATTACGCCCGCAAGATCAACGTCGAAAGCTATCGGGTGATTGAAACCTGGCTGGTCACGACCGCGCTCTACGTGGCTGCCTGTTACCTGATTGCCATGCTGCTCCGTTACCTGGAACAGCGTTTGGCTATCCGTCGTTAAGGAAGGGTCCCATGTACGAATCCCCCAGTTGGCTGCATGAATTGTGGATCGCCCGCGAGACCCTTTGGGCTGGCTTTCAGGCAAGCGTGGCGGTCTCGGCGCTGGCGATTGTCTTTGGCACCCTGATCGGCATCGTCGCCGGGTTGATCCTCACCTACGGCAAATTCTGGATGCGCGCGCCGTTCCGTCTGTATGTCGATTTGATCCGTGGCACGCCGGTGTTTGTACTGGTGTTGGCGTGTTTCTACATGCTGCCGGCCCTTGGCTGGCAAATCAGTGCGTTCCAGGCCGGTGCGGTCGGGCTCACCTTGTTCTGTGGCTCCCATGTATCGGAAATCGTGCGCGGCGCGCTGCAAGCCATTCCCCGTGGGCAAATGGAAGCGGGTAAGGCGATTGGCCTGACGTTTTATCAGTCCCTGGGCTACGTGCTGTTGCCCCAGGCGCTGCGGCAGATTTTGCCGACCTGGGTCAATTCCTCCACGGAAATTGTCAAGGCTTCCACCTTGCTGTCGGTGATCGGCGTGGCCGAATTGCTGCTCAGTACTCAGCAGGTGATCGCGCGCACCTTCATGACCCTGGAGTTCTACCTGTTCGCCGGTTTTCTGTTCTTTGTCATCAACTACGCCATCGAATTATTCGGGCGCTACATTGAAAAACGGGTGGCCTTGCCATGAACCAAGCTCAAACCAACCCAGCGCTGCTGGACATTCGTGGCCTGCGTAAACAATACGGCCAGGTGGAAGTGCTCAAGGGCGTCGACCTGTCCATGCAGCGCGGCAATGTGGTGACGTTGATCGGCTCCAGCGGCTCGGGCAAGACCACCTTGCTGCGCTGCGTGAACCTGCTGGAGGAGTTCCAGGGCGGGCAGATCACCCTGGATGGCGAGTCCATTGGTTACAGCGATGTTGGCGGCAAGCGCGTACGCCACCCGGAGCGGGTGATCGCCCAGCACCGCGCAATGACCGGCATGGCGTTCCAGCAATTCAACCTGTTCCCGCACCTGACTGCGCTGCAGAACGTTACCCTCGGCTTGCTCAAGGTCAAGAAGATGGGCAAGGATGAAGCGGTAGCCCTGGCCGAAAAATGGTTGGACCGCGTCGGCCTGCTGGAACGCCGCAATCACTTTCCCGGCCAATTGTCCGGCGGCCAGCAACAACGTGTGGCCATTGCCCGGGCCATTGCCATGAACCCCAGCCTGATGCTGTTCGATGAAGTCACCTCGGCCCTCGACCCGGAGTTGGTGGGCGAAGTGCTCAGCGTGATCAAGGGGCTGGCGGAGGAGGGCATGACCATGTTGTTGGTCACCCACGAGATGCGCTTTGCCTATGAAGTTTCGGACCAGATCGTGTTCATGAACCAGGGCCGCATTGAAGAGCAGGGCAGCGCGAAAGATATATTCGAGCGGCCGCAGTCGCCGCGCCTGGCGGAATTTCTCAAGAACATTCGTTTTTAACAAGGAGCAACTATATGAGCATTACTCGTTACGGCACCGGCAGCACCGCAGGTGGCGGCCAGCCACGCCCGTTCGCCCGTGCTGTGGAAGCCGATGGCTGGCTGTACGTGTCGGGCCAGGTACCTGCGGTGGACGGTGAAATCATCAACGGCGGCATCATCGAGCAAACCCGCCAGACGATGCGCAACGTGGTGGCGATCCTCGAAGAGGCCGGCTACGAGCTCAAGGATGTGGTTCGGGTGGGCGTATGGTTGGAAGACCCACGGGACTTCTGGAGCTTCAACAAGGTGTTCGGCGAATACTTCACCCCGGAACACGCCCCGGCGCGTGCCTGTGTGCAGGCCAATATGATGGTCGATTGCAAGGTCGAGATTGATTGCGTGGCCTACAAGAAAAAGGCCTAACTGATCATTCCCACGCTCTGCGTGGGAATACCGCCTTGGACGCTCTGCGTCCGCGCTTGTGACGCAGAGCGTCACCGCATGCATGCCCACGCAGAGCGTGGGAACGATCATCTGGAACGGGACCGAGTACTGCCATGACCGAAGACACCATCAAACGCCGCGCCAAAGGCCTGGACCGTGCGTTCGATATCCTCGATTTTCTCAAGGAAATCGGCCAGCCCCTGCGCCCGAATGATATTGCCAGCGGCATCGGCAGCCCCAAATCCACGGTCTACGAACTGGTGGCGTCGTTGCTGGAGCGGCGCATCCTGGAGACCGTGGGCAAGGAAGGCCACGTGTACCTGGGGCGTCAGCTGTATTTCCTTGGCCAGGCACACTTGCGTCACTTTGACCTGACCCGCGAGGCCGACCACGCCTTGCAGGAGATCGTCAGCCAGACCCACGAAACCGCACAGATGTGCCTGCTCAACGGGCGCAAATACACGGTAGCGCTGATGCGCGAGGGCCAGCGGCATTTCCGTATTTCTTCGGATATCGGTGAAAACGCCCCCATTCCCTGGACCGCCTCGGGGCGCTTGTTGCTGGGGCATTTGAGCGATCAGCAGATCGTCGACCTGATCGATCCCGACGACTTCATCCTGCCGGACGGCCTGCGCCTGCCGCTGGACACTTTCCTGGCGCAGATCCGCCAGGCCAGCCTGGATGGGTTCTTCTCCTTCGACAGTGTGGCCGACACCTTCACCCATTGTTTTGCCGCCCCGGTGCGCGATGCCCAGGGCATCAGCATCGCGACTCTGTGCATCGTCGCCCCCCGGGCTGATGCGAGTAAAAACTACCACGACTATCGCCGGGTACTGATCGACAGTGCCAACAGCCTGGCCCGGCGCATCAACGAATAGGAGTTTTCCATGTCTGCCCTCAACGCCGTTGAAAAAGGTGCCGCTGCCGTCGGTGCCCATTTGGTTCGCGATGTCAGCCTGCCGGCCCTGGTGCTGCACCGTGACGCCCTGGAACATAACATCCGCTGGATGCAGGACTTTGTCCGCAGCAGCGGCGCCGAGCTGGCGCCCCACGGCAAGACCAGCATGATGCCCGCGCTGTTCCAGCGCCAGATCACCGCCGGTGCCTGGGGCATCACCCTGGCTACCGCCGTGCAGACCCGCGCCGCCTACGCCAGCGGCGTGCGTCGCGTGCTGATGGCCAACCAACTGGTGGGCGCAGCGAACATGGCCTTGATCGCGGACCTGCTGGCCGACAAGGATTTTGACTTTCATTGCATGGTCGATCACCCGGACAACGTTGCCGACCTGGGCCTGTTCTTCGCCGCCCGTGGTCAGCGCCTCAATGTGATGATCGAGTATGGCGTGGTCGGTGGCCGGTGCGGCTGTCGCAGCGAGCAGCAAGTGCGCGATCTGGCCAAGGCGGTCCAGGCCCAGCCGGCCTTGGCCCTCACCGGTATCGAGGGTTACGAAGGCGTGATCCACGGCGAGCACGCCATCAGTGGTATCCGCGCCTTCGCCGCCAGCCTGGTGAGCCTGGCGGTCGAGCTGCAAGACAGCGGCCTGTTCGACCTGCCCACGCCGATCATCACCGCATCGGGCTCGGCCTGGTACGACCTGATCGCCGAGTCGTTCGAAACGCAGAACGCCGCCGGTCGTTTCCTCAGCGTGTTGCGCCCAGGCAGTTACGTGGCCCACGACCATGGCATCTACAAAGAGGCGCAGTGCTGTGTACTCGAACGCCGCAGCGACCTCAACGAGGGCCTGCGCCCGGCAATGGAAGTCTGGGCGCATGTGCAGTCGTTGCCGGAGCCTGGTTTTGCGGTGGTTGCCCTGGGCAAGCGCGACGTGGCCTACGACGCCGGTTTGCCGGTGCCACTCAAGCGCTACAAGGCCGGGATCGTGCCGGCGCAAGGTGATGATGTGAGCGGGTGCAAGGTCACGGCGGTAATGGACCAGCATGCGTTCATGACCGTGGCGCCCGGGGTTGAATTGCGTATTGGCGACATCATTTCCTTTGGTACGTCCCACCCTTGCCTGACCTTTGATAAATGGCAGGTGGGGTGCCTGGTGGATGAGCAGTTGCAGGTGGTCGAGTCTCTGCGTACCTGCTTCTAGACCGAGTCGCGGCTATCGCAGCGATGCGGCGACCCGACAAGCCAGCTCCCACAGTGACCGCGTTTTAACTGAAGGAATGCAGTCGAATGCGGGAGTCGGGCTTGCCCGCGATGGGGCCCTCCAGCACACCTGAGAACTTTGCCATGAACACCCACCCCCGCATCGCCCTCATCGGCGAATGCATGATCGAACTGCAACACCGCGCCGACGGCAGCCTGCACCAGAGCTTCGGCGGCGACACCCTGAACACTGCGGTGTACCTGCGTCGCGAGCTGGGCGATGCCGGCAGCGTTGACTACGTCACCGCCCTGGGCGATGACAGCTTCAGCGATGCCATGTGTGAGCATTGGCACGCCGAAGGCCTTGGCCTGGGCAGGGTCCAGCGTCTGCCTGGGCGCCTGCCGGGCTTGTATTGCATCCAGACTGATGCCCAGGGCGAACGTAAATTCCTCTACTGGCGCAACGAAGCGGCCGTGCGCGACTGCTTCACCACGCCTGCCGCCGAGCCGGTCCTGGCGGCATTGCCGGGCTATGACGTGGTGTATTTCAGTGGCATTACCCTGGCGGTGCTGGGAGACATCGGGCGTGAGCGCTTACTGCAGGCGCTGATCGAAGCCCGCCAGCGTGGCGCCAAGGTGGTGTTCGATAACAACTACCGGCCCAGGCTGTGGGCCGATGTGCAAACGGCCCGTGAGGCGTATCGCAGGGTGTTGGCCGCAGTGGACATTGCCTTGTTCACCGAGGATGACGAACGCGCGTTGTTCGGCTATGAGGATAGCGAGCAGGTGTTTGCGGCGTATCCCTCGATTGCAGAAGTAGTGCTCAAGCGGGGAGCGGATGCGTGCCTGATTCGTTGCGCGGGCGAGCGCTTTGCGGTGCCGGCGTTGAAAGTGGAGAAGGTGGTGGACACCACGGCGGCGGGGGATTCGTTCAGTGCGGCGTATCTGGCCAGTCGGCTCAACGGTGGTTCGCCCCAAGACGCCGCACTGGCGGGGCATCGGTTGGCGAGCCGGGTGATTCAGGTGCCGGGGGCGCTGATACCGAGATGATCACTGATCGTTCCCACGCTCTGCGTGGGAGCGCAGCCCGGGACGCTCCGCGTCCCAGAAACGGACGCAGAGCGTCCAGTGAGGCATTCCCACGCAGAGCGTGGGAACGATCGGATGTGGGAGCTGGCTTGCCTGCGATAGCGGACTGAAGCCATCCACTCAATCGCGGTAAAACACCTGCACCAGGTGATAGCCAAACTTGCTCTTGATCGGCCCGTGCACCACCTTCACCGGTTTCTTGAAGATCACCGCATCAATCGCCCCCACCATCTGCCCGGGCCGCACTTCGCCCAGGTCACCACCGCGTTTGCCCGACGGGCAGGTGGAGTACTTCTTGGCCAGCACATCAAAGGCTTCGCCTTTGGCAATACGCTGCTTGAGTTGTTCGGCTTCTTCGCTGGTTTTCACCAGGATATGACGGGCTTGGGCTTTCATGGGGCTCTACCAGCTGTGCGACGGCGCGCGATTATGCCTGAACTCAGGCCTCGACGCCGATCATGCTACGGATTTTGTTGGCCAACAGGTCAATGGAAAAAGGCTTGGCGACCATGTCCATGCCGTCCTCCAGGAACCCCTGGCGTTCGGCGGCTTTCTCGGCATAACCGGTCATGAACAGCACGCGCAGGCCGGGGCGATGCTGGCGGGCGATTTCCGCCAGTTGCCGGCCGTTCATGCCGGGCAAGCCAACGTCGGTCACCAGCAAGTCCACGCGCAAATCCGATTCCAGCAACGGCAGCGCCGCACGCGCATCCGCCGCCTGGTGAGCGGTATAGCCCAGTTCGTCGAGTACATTGACCACCAGCATACGCACCGCCGGGTCGTCCTCGACCACCACCACCGCTTCACCGGCCAGGGCCACGGGGGCTTCGGTCAGGCTGGTAGGCAGGCTGCTTTCCAGTGCGGTGCCATACAAACGCGGCAGGTACAGGCGCACGCAGGTGCCCTGGCCCGGTTCGCTCTGGATGGTCACGTGGCCGCCGGATTGCTGGGCAAAACCGTAGATCATCGACAACCCAAGGCCAGTGCCTTGGCCGATGGGTTTGGTGGTGAAGAACGGGTCGAACGCCTTGGCGAGGATTTTCGGCGCCATGCCGCTGCCGTTGTCGCTCACGCCAAGCATCACATAGTCGCCAGCCTTGACCGGTTCCAGGGTGGTGATGTCGGTGCCGTCCAGGTAACTGTTGGCGGTTTCGATCAGCAGCTCGCCGCCGTCGGGCATGGCGTCGCGGGCGTTGATCACCAGGTTGAGCAGGGCGTTTTCCAATTGGCTGGCATCGGTGTTCACCGGCCAGGTGTCCTTGCCCAGTTTTACCTTGAGTTCGATATGCGCGCCCTTGGTGCGCCGGAACAGGTCTTCCAGGGACGCCACCAGTTGGTTGGGGTCGGTGGGGCGACGGTCCAGCGACTGGCGTCGCGAGAACGCCAGCAGCCGGTGGGTGAGGGCGGCGGCGCGGTGGGCGGAGGACACGGCGGCATCGGCAAAACGGCCGATATCGTCGCTGCGTCCGGCGGCAATGTAACGCTGCATCAGGTCGAGGCTGCCGATGATGCCGGTGAGCATGTTGTTGAAGTCATGGGCGATACCGCCGGTGAGCTGGCCGACCGCTTCCATCTTCTGCGCATGGCGCAGGGCATCTTCGGCACGCTCGCGCTCGAACATCTCGTTTTGCAGGCGCTGGTTGGCTTCGGCCAGCGCCTGGGTGCGCTGGGCCACGCGTTCTTCAAGGTTCTCGTTGAGGTGGCGCAGGGCTTCTTCGGTGAGCTTGCGTTCGGTCTCGTCGATCACAAAGATGTAGAAACCATTCACCGAACCGTCACTGCTAAAGCGCGGCAGGTACTTCATCAGTGCATGGCGCGGGCGGCCATCGCGATGAGGCGTCACCGTCATGAAGCTGCACGCCTTGCCCTTGAGCGCGGCGGCAATCTTGTCTGCGCGCCCGGCATACACCTCGTCGCCAAGTACTTCGCGGATGGTTTTGCCGTACAGCTCCTGGGGCGTCTTGCCGTACCAGTCCAGGTAAGCGCTGTTGTTGAGGCGAAAGCGCTGGTCGTGGTCAACGTAGCCGATCAACACCGGCATGGCGTTGATGATCAGTTGCAGCTCGGTCTGGCTCTGGCGCAGGGCTTGCTCGGTGTTTTTACGCTCGGTGAGGTCCAGCGCGGCGCCGAGGAAACGCGCAGGCCGGCCCTGTTGATCCTTGTAGCAGCGGCCACGGGCGAACACCCAGCGCACCTGGCCGTCGGCTTGCAGCAAGCGATACTCCTCGGCGTATTCGGTGCCATGGGTAATGCAATGCTTGATGCTGCGCGTCACCGTTCCCCGGTCCTCAGGGTGCACACCATGCAGGTAGGCGCTGATGGGCAGCAGGCTCGAATCGTTGGGGTCGACGCCATGCAGGTAGGCGAAATGGGCGTCGGCGATGAAACGGTCTTCGCCGATATCCCAGTCCCAGGTGCCTACCGCGTCGGTGGCCGCCAGTGCCAGTTGCAGGCGCTGCTCGGTGTTGTGCTGGGCCTTGAGGCTGGCTTCGGAGCGCTGTTGCAGTTCGAGGGTTTTGCTGCGCCGCTCATTGGTTTCAATGGCCGTGACCAGGATGCCGGCCACCCGGCAGCTTTCATCGCGCACCGGGCTGTAGGTCAGGTCGAGCCATATCTCGGTGTCGCGGCCCTCGCGTTGCAGCACAAAGCGTTGCTCGCTGAAGGTGCGCACCTGGCCGCCGAGCACGGCGTCGTAGACCGGCGCGGCGAAGCTTTCCAGTTCGGGCCAAGTGTGGTGCGCCGGCTGGCCCAGAGCGCCGGGGTGCTTGCCGCCTATCAGGTGGGCAAAGCCATCGTTATAGAGTTGTATGAGGTGTGGGCCCCACAGCAGCACCATTGGCATGGGTGAATGCACGACGATATCGACAGCAGTGCGCAGGCTTTGCGGCCACTCAGTGGCCTCACCGAGGGGGCTTTGCGCCCAGTCCAGCCGCCTGATCAATGCAGCGGCTTCGCTACCGGTGGATGTTCCATTCATAAAAAGCCCTGAGCCTGACGCTTTGAAAAATGACAACACCCATTGTCCCAAGGAACGACAACGGGTGGCTACCCCGGAAAAATAGCATGCCTTGAGGGTTTTTCTTCAAAACGCTGTGTCAGCGCTGAAACCTTTCATCTAATCGGCCAGCTCAGCTCTGTGGCGAAATTGCTCCAGTGCCTGGGGGTTGGCCAGGGCATCGGTGTTTTTCACCGGCTCGCCATGCACCACATTGCGCACCGCCAATTCGACGATTTTGCCGCTGATGGTGCGGGGGATATCCGTGACAGCGAGGATCTTCGCCGGCACGTGCCGCGGTGTGGTGTTGGCGCGAATCACCTGGCGGATCTGCTGTTGCAGCGCCTCGTCCAGTTCAATTCCATCATCCAGGCGCACAAACAGCACCACGCGCACGTCGTCCTGCCAGCGTTGACCGATGGCGAGGCTTTCCAGCACCTGCGGGACCTTTTCCACCTGGCGATAAATCTCGGCGGTGCCAATGCGCACGCCGCCGGGGTTGAGCACCGCATCGGAACGCCCGTGGATCAACAGGCTGCCGTTGGCGCGTTGCTCGGCATAGTCACCCTGTGCCCACACGCCGGGGAACTGGCTGAAATACGAGGCGCGCAGTTTTTGCTGTTGCGGGTCATTCCACAGCCCGATGGGCATGGCAGGGAAGTGCCGGGTGCACACCAGTTCGCCTTTCTCCCCGATCAGGGGCCGGCCCTGGTCGTCCCACACTTCGATGGCCATGGCCAGGCTCTTGCACTGCATTTCACCGCGCCGTACCGGCAGCACCGGGTTGCCGATCACAAAGCAGGAGACAATGTCGGTGCCACCGGACATCGAGGACAGGCACAGCTCAGCCTTGATCTCGCGGTACACGTAGTCGTAACTCTGGGGCGACAACGGCGAGCCGGTCGAAATCAGACCCTTGAGGCTGCCCAGGTCGTGGCTCAAGCGCGGCTGCAACCCGGATTTTTCCAGGGTGGCGAGAAATTTGGGGCTGGTGCCGAACACGCTGATTTTTTCCGCATCGATCAGGTCGATCAAGCGTTCGGGGCCGGGATGGAACGGCGAGCCGTCGTACAGCACCGCGGTGGCGCCGATCGCCAGCACCGACACCAGCCAGTTCCACATCATCCAGCCGCAGGTGGTGTAGTAGAACAGGCAGTCCTCGCGGTTCAGGTCGGCATGCAGGCCGTGTTCCTTGAGGTGCGTCAGCAATACGCCGCCCGTGCCGTGGATGATGCACTTGGGGATGCCGGTGGTGCCGCTGGAATAGAGGATATACAGCGGGTGATCGAACGGCACCGCGACAAATTCCGGTTCGCCGCCGGCTTGATAGAAGTCGTCCCACAGCGCGACGTGGGCGTGGGTGGCGTAGTCCCCAGCCTGCGCCTCGGGCTTGGCGTAAGGCACGATGATCAGCTGTTGCAGGGAGGGCAGGCGTTCGAGGATTTCATTGAGCTTGGCGCTCTGGTCGATGCGCTTGCCGGCATAGCGGTAGCCTGCGCAGGTGATCAGCACCTTGGGCTCGATCTGGCCGAAGCGGTCGATGACGCCCTGGGTGCCGAAATCTGGCGAGGAGCACGACCAGATCGCACCGAGGCTGGTGGTGGCGAGCATGCCGACCAGGGTTTGCCAGGTGTTGGGCATACACGCGGCCACCCGGTCACCCAGGCCGACCCCTGCCGCCCGCAGGCTTTTTTGCAGGCCGGCCACGTGTTCCGCCAGCTGCGCATAGCTCAATTGTTCACGTTGGCCGTCTTCGCTGACAGCCACCACAGCAGGATGATCGTCGCGGCGGCGCAACAGGTGTTCGGCAAAGTTCAGGGTGGCGCCGGGAAACCATTGGGCGCTGGGCATCTCGATGTCTTCGATCAGGGTCACCGTGGGCGGGCTGCGAAACTGCACGTCAAAGAACGCGACAATCGCCTGCCAGAAGTCCGGGCGTTGGTCGATGCTCCATTGGTGCAGGGCGGGGTAGTCGTGGAGCTGCACGCCGTGGCGTTGGTTGATGAAGCGGCGGAACTGATCCATGCGCGTGTTGGCGATGCGTTCCGGGGACGGTTGCCAGAGGATGTCGGACATAAGCTGCCTCTTCTCGTTCCCACGCTTCGCGTGGGAATGCCTGACTGGACGCTCTGCGTCCACTTTTGGGGCGCGGAGCGCCCCGGTCTGCGTGCCCACGCAGAGCGTGGGAACGATCATCACGGGTTTACTGGGCCAGCCAGCCACCATCGATGTTCCAGGCCGCGCCGCGCACCTGGGCACCGGCTTCACTGCACAAGAACAACACCAGCTCCCCGAGCTGCGACGGCGTCACAAACTCCAGCGACGGCTGTTTCTCCGCCAGGAGATCCTGCTGCGCTTGCTGTGGGTCGACCCCGGTAGCCACGCGATCATCAATCTGCTTCTGCACCAGCGGCGTCAGCACCCAGCCCGGGCAGATGGCGTTGCAGGTGACATTGCTGGTGGCGGTTTCCAGGCCCACCACCTTGGTGAGGCCGATCACCCCATGTTTGGCCGCCACATACGCCGCCTTGCCCACTGAGCCGACTCGCCCATGCACCGAGGCGATATTGACGATGCGCCCCCAGCCCTTGGCCTTCATGCCCGGCAAGCTCAGGCGTGTGCTGTGGAACACCGAGGACAGGTTGATGGCGATGATCGAATCCCAGCGCTCCACAGGGAAGTCTTCTACCGCTGCCACATGCTGGATACCGGCATTGTTGACCAAGATGTCCACGCCACCGAACTCGCGCTCGGCGTAGGCGAGCATGTCGGCGATTTGCGCGGGGTCGCTGACGTCTGCCGGGTGATGCCCGACCTTGCCGCCAAACGCCTGTACCTGGGCGATCACCGCGCTGGCGTCGCCGAAGCCGTTGAGAATCAGGTTGGCGCCGGCCTTGGCCAGGCTCAGGGCAATCCCTAAGCCGATGCCGCTGGTGGAGCCGGTGACCAGGGCGGTCTTGCCATTCAAAGTTGTCATGAAAACCTCACACAATGCCGGTGGCGTAGAAAGTGCCGATCACCACGAACACCGCAAGGGTCTTGATGATCGTGATGCCAAAAATGTCCTTGTAGGCTTCGCGGTGGGTCAGCCCGGTGACGGCCAGCAGGGTGATCACCGCGCCGTTGTGGGGCAGGGTATCCATGCCGCCGCTGGCCATGGCCGCGACCCGGTGCAGCACCTCAAGGGGGATATTGGCCGCGTGGGCGGCTGCAATAAAGCTCTCGGACATCGCGGCGAGGGCGATGCTCATGCCGCCGGAAGCGGAGCCGGTGATACCGGCCAGCAAGGTCACGGTGATCGCTTCGTTGACCAGCGGGTTGGGGATGCCCTTGAGCCAGTCCGCCAGTACCAGAAAGCCTGGCAGCGAGGCGATTACTGCGCCAAAGCCGTATTCCGAGGCGGTGTTCATTGCCGCTAGCAGCGCACCGCTGACCGCACTTTTACTGCCTTCGGCCAGCTTGCTCCTGATCGCCGAGAAGCCGAACACCAGCACCACGACAATCCCCACCAGCAACGCCGCCTGCACCGCCCAGATCGCGGTGAGCTTGGCGATTTCGGTGGTCACCGGCGCGCTCATGCCCGGCAGGCTGAGGCTGTGGGTCTTGCCGTACCACTGCGGGATCCAGTGGGTGAACAACAGGTTCATCACCCCCACCAGGATCAGCGGCGACAACGCGAGCCACGGGTTGGGCAGGCTCAGGTTGTCGGCGGTTTCGGGCTCATTGCGCAACTCGGTGCCATAACCTTCACCGGCGCGCTGGGCCTTGTTGCGCTGGCGTGCGAGGTAGAGCATACCGGCGCAAAACACGAAGATCGTGCCGATCAGCCCTAGCCACGGCGCCGCCCAGGCGGTGGTGTTGAAGAAGGTGCTGGGGATGATGTTCTGGATCTGCGGCGTACCGGGTAGGGCGTCCATGGTGAACGAGAACGCACCGAGGGCGATGGTCGCCGGGATCAGGCGCTTGGGGATATTGCTCTGGCGGAACATCTCGGCGGCAAACGGGTACACCGCAAACACCACCACGAACAGCGACACACCACCGTAGGTGAGCAGGGCGCAGACCAGCACAATCACCAGCATCGCTTGGCGCGTGCCGAGCAAGCGGATCGCAGCGGCGACGATCGAGCGCGAAAACCCCGACAGCTCAATGAGCTTGCCGAACACCGCACCGAGCAGGAAGACCGGGAAATACAGCTTGATAAAGCCGACCATCTTTTCCATGAACACCCCGGTAAAGGCAGGGGCGACAGCGGACGGGTCGGTGAGCAGCACCGCGCCAAGGGCGGCGATGGGGGCGAACAGGATAACGCTATAGCCACGGTAGGCGGCCAGCATCAGCAGCGCGAGCGCGGCCAGGGCAATGATCACACTCATGGTGTGTCTCCATCGGATTGTTATTGTTGTGGGGTAACACTGGGAAACGCTATAGCTAAATGCGTGCCAAGCGTATAACTGTTTGAAAAATAACGATTTAATGGATGTTAATTCAGGCGCTGTCTCCATTGTGAGACTGTGTGCTGGCGGGGTGTGATCAAACCAACTCGATTTCCAAAGCACGCGCTGCGGCGCCGTCTGTGACAACGCACAGTCTCTTTTATGAGGCTTTAGTCTCTAGATAGAGAGTTTTTGCGTTTGCGCCGTAGATCGCCATAGCGGATAGACGTCAGACAGGTAGATGGGGGTGCGGTAGTAAGTATAAAGGTGAAAAGGGTGGTCAAGCGTCAATGGCTCAGTGTGTGCCAAGCGTCGCGCCAGGGCAGCACGCAACTCTGGGCGATTGGAGTTAGAGTTCCAGAGGCCGTTCTGGTGTGCAACGCACACCATGGCGTAGGCATTTTCGGCAGCAAGGTCAGTGGCGCAGGCGATGATGCAATCGAGGAGTTCATCGACGAGTGCGTTGGTCGCGTAATGCTTGATCGGGTTGATGCCGCGAATCAGCAGAGCAGGCTCGTTGCCAATGGTCAGGGTATACAGTTGTACATTGCCCACCAGGCGCCCCCGTCGCTCGCTGAAAATATTCAGGTGAAAGTGATCGTCTCTTTCGAACAGCCCGCGGTTGATGTCGGTACAGATACCCGTCGTTGATTTGGCAAAAAAAGACGCTGCATTTTTTGAAAGATAAATTCGGAGGCGGTCATAAGGCTTGCGCTCTTGATTGATGAAATAGCGATAGCCTTGCAAATGCGGTACGAAGCCTCGGTTGAATCGTTTCAAGCCTGCACGCTCTACGTGCCCGCAATGATCCCGTAACTCGCACAGCGTTTGTTGCAGATCACTGATGCCGGCGGTAATTGGCCTGAACAGGGTATAGATCGTCTCTGCGAGCGACGGTTGGGTATCACCTTCATTCCCCGTCGACGAGGGCAATAGCGGATGGTTGCCCAATACGCGCTGGCTGGCTTTTAGATTGTTCAGGTACAGCTCATTTACGAGGGACGAAGGGTCGTCGCAGTCCAGGCATCGTGACAGCCAGTAAGGCGTAGTCAGACCATGTTTCACCGCGTTTTCGAGTTTTTTGGTCTGTGCGATGGCGGCGATTGCGTCAGCGGGGGACATCGCGCCCAGGGTCGTCAGTAAAGTGGCGAGTTCAGTCGGGGTTCTGGCAATTACACTGCGCAGAAGTGTGCGAAGGCGCCCCAGGGTATCTTTGTCGCGTATGTGTTCAAACAGGCTTCCCAGTGCGTCAATTGCGCCGGGGTGGATAAACACGAGCTGGCGAACGTCCGTCAGGATTCTTTGATCGACGAATACCGCCAGTAGACGATCACGGTGGGCGTTGCTGTCAAGCAGGCGCTTGGCTGATGGGTTGCCCAGTACGGTCCACAGCAATTGGAACAATTCCACAGGGCAAGCGGGGCCGCTGGAGTCTGGATGCAGTTGTGCCTGGAGCGAGAGAAAGCGTTGCGCCATGCCCGGGTCGATACCGTAGTGATCCAGGGCCGGTTCCATGTAGCGCAACGCTGCCTGGGCTGAGGTGCGGGCAGTTGCAATGTGCTGCGAGGGGTTGAACCCCTGCAGGGATTGCTCGACCAACAGCATCTGGTGTTCGGATTCCAGTTTTGAATATGCCTCATAGGACTCGGCGTGTTCGGGGTGGGAGCCCGGCTGAAGCTCTTGTGCGAGTACTTTGCCTCGTTTGGGCGGACAGGCCGCCTCCAGGTTCTGCCTGAGTGCGTCCAGTGACACGCTCAAGGTTGAAGCCATGTCGTCCAAGGGGGGCAGGGCACTCTTGAGGCGTCTGCGCATGGCGATCCGTTGTCCTGCAGCCCATTGCCCAGAGGGTTCGAGGGATTGCCGGTCGCCAGTGTGGCCTGTGATGTGCATCGAAGGCTGGGTCTGCAGCATCAGTGCAGGCCAGTGTGGCCGGGCCGCATCCAGTCGCCAAGGCGTGTCGGGGGCGAGCAACTCCACGACCTGCCGGGCGATGGCGCTCAATATCCCTTCATAGCCGTCAGGACCGCATTGGTGATGAGCAATCACAACGTGTAGCAGGTCAGGCAGGTTGCCGGCGCCGTCGATAAAGAAGTAGAACCGCTGGGTGCCAAACATTAATTGTTCGGTCGTATAGGCACTGAACAACGGCGAATCACATTCGCTGCTGTCGCAGAGGGCGACCAACTCGCGAACCCGTTGCTGTTCATGAAAGCCCAGTGACGCGGGCGGTGGCAGTTGCACAAAACCCTGGCGTTCCAGGTGCAGCTTGATCAGTGCAACGAGTTGACTGTTCTGGTGCCGGCGATGCCGGTGAAAGTGATGGTTTTTTGCTTTCGAGCTCGGCACGAAGTCGATTTTTTGCGCTGGCAAAAGAATCGAAAATTGCTCCAGAACCACCTCGTACTGATTCGGATGAGTTCGCGGGTCGACGCTCTCCTTGAGCACATCCGGTCTGATTCTCAAGCGGCCACTGACTGAAATGATGTCTGCCTGGCGAATCTGCGCCGTGGCATCCCGCAGCGCCGCATCCAGGACAATCACTTGTAATGAAAAATAGTGGCTGGCCACGCGCAAGAAGGTCATGCCGCCCAGCTGCCGTACCGCTTCGCAGCGCCCATTAAGGGAAATGACCCGGTCTTTATGCTCAGGCAGCTCATCCGGGTATAAAACCAGCGAAGCGTCAGGTCTGTCAGCGGTTTCAGTAAAGTGGCCCATTACAATGATCGTCCCTGTAAAAAGGTGCATCGACACGGCGACAGTGCCGGTTGCCACTAGGCGATGGTCAGCAATTGATCCAATGCTTGGTGGAAATCCGCCAACAACGCCTGGGCATTCACCTGCGAGATCCCATCGCGGTAATAGGACAGACTGCCGATCAGCCCGCTGTCGGTGCGCACCGTGTTAAGGGACACATCGGTCTTGATGCCTGTGGACGGCACGCCGATCCCCCGCAACGGCGCGTCACCCAATTGGCGCTGCCTTGACGGGTAGTTATGGTGGTTGTACCAGTAGGGAAACCGGGACCCATAGGCACTGGAGCGTGGTGAGCAGTTGGCTTCAAATAAGTGTGGAGGCAACAACGCATGGCCGTAGGCATCGAGCACGCAGTGATTGATCTGCTCAAGAAGGTGCAGGGAAGGTGACCAGTGGCTAAGCTTGGGTCTGATCACCATGGGATGAACGAAGTACCCCACCACCGATTCAAGGGCCGCATCGATCCGATTGGCGACTGGTGAGCGCACATACAGATCCTCGGTGTCGGTGTTTCGGGCCAGTGCCACCAGGAATGCGCTCAGGATGATGGTGTACAGGCTGAATCCGCTGCGATTGCACAGGCGTTCTATAGCGGCGTACTGCGCATCCAGGTTCAATGGGATGACCGCGCTGCGAAACGTAAACGCGTCCGGTCGCTGGCCCGCTCCGCGCAAGGCAAAAGGTTCGGGTAAATGTTCGAGTGCCTGTCGCCAGAAATCCAGATGCTTGTCCAGCAACTTCTCGGTAAAGCGTTGATGCTGGGCATCCGTATAGTCTGAGTAGCTGAGGCAATGCACGATCTGCTCAGGTGCGACGCTGCCCATGGGTGCCTGATAGTGTGCGCATAGCTGGTCCATCAGCACCGCGCCTGACCAGCCATCGAAGGCAATGTGGTGAGCAGTGATAATCAGCACATCATTGGCCTCAGGGCACTGAATATAAGTGGCCCGGATCAACGGGGGGCTGCTCAAGTCGAAGGCGGTCAGTGAAGCTTGCACCACTAGGTCTGTAACGGTGTCGTCGGACTGGTTTTGCGGCTCAAGGTTGATGACGTGAAACGGCAATGGGAAATCATCGATAACGTGCTGCGTGCGACGCCACTGGCCGTGTGTGTTTAGCGTGAAGCTGCAGCGCAGTGCCGGTTGCTGTGCCAGTACCGTAGCAAATGCCTCGCGCACCCTGATCGCTGAACAAGTGCCCTTAATGT
Source organism: Pseudomonas sp. CFSAN084952 (assembly GCF_009648855.1). Lineage (NCBI taxonomy): Bacteria > Pseudomonadati > Pseudomonadota > Gammaproteobacteria > Pseudomonadales > Pseudomonadaceae > Pseudomonas > Pseudomonas sp. CFSAN084952. Next base: position 1,834,421 of record NZ_CP045767.1, read on the forward strand.
AGAACGCCAGCACTACATTTTCCAAGTAGGCCGGGGTTTGCGCGGGTTTATCCAGTATCTCCAACTGAGCCAGCCCGGGCGTCTGTTCACCCACTCGTCGGCGCCAGGCATAAGCGTCGAGCAACATAGCGTTTTCAGCGCCATGGCTGGCACCTTCGCCGAGTAGCGTCACTTGTTGAGCCAGAACCGGATGATCGAAAATATCCTTGGGGCTCAGATAGACGTTGAACAGGTTCGCAATCCTGCCCAGCAGCATCATCACCGAGAGGGAGGTCGCCCCGCGTTCAAAAAAGTGGCTGTCAGAGGAAATCGTTTGCTGATTGAGTACTTCCGTCCAGATGGACTGCAATTGCACGGCCGTCGAGGTTTGCGCGTCGATTTCGGTGGGGCCGGTATCCGGTTGAAAAGCCAGTTCACGCAAAGTGTTATGGTTGATTTTGCCATTGGGCAACAGTGGCAGTTCGCTCAGTGCCTGGATTCGGCTGGGGTGCATATAGGACGGGAGCTGAAGGGAGAGGGCCTGCCTGATGCGTTGCTCAACGGCGTGTGTATCCGTATCGCCCTGTGGCACAAACGCCACGCAAATCTGTTTTTCTGCGCTGACGAGCGTATCAATGTAGGCGGCGGCGCTGTGCACGCCGGGCGTCTGCTGCACGATTTCCTCTATAGCCAGAAGCTCTACTCGGTGCCCGTTGATTTTGTACTGGCTATCGCGACGTCCCAGGTAGTGAAGATCGCCTGTGGTGGAAAAAAAGCCAATATCGCCCGTTTTGTAAGTTCGCAGAGCGTGTCCATCGAGGTTAAGCGATGTAAAGCGCAGCTCATTTTCATGAGGGCTGTTGACGTAGCCAATGGCGACACCCGGTCCCGCAATGACTATTTCGCCTTCTTGATGCGGTAGAGCAACAGGTTTCCCCTGCTCATCCAGCAGGTATACCTGCATACCGCGAATGGGCTGGCCGATGGGGGCAGGCAACGCCCTGTCGGCATCTGGGTTCACCCGCCAGAAGGTCGCGTCTATAGTGGTCTCGGTAGGCCCATACAGGTTGACCAACGGGGTGCGGGTTTTCGCCAGGAACAGGTCCGCCAACTCCCAGGTCAATGACTCACCACCACAAAATACCAGCCGGCAGGGGATGTGTTCGAATTGCCTCAGCCTCACCAGCTCGCGCAGCAGTGTAGGTACAAACTGGGCGATGGTTATATGTTCTCTCTGCAGTGTCAGCAAAATCCCCAGCGGATGCTTGGCATAAGCTGCGGGGAGCATGACGGTACATGCGCCGGCCGCCAGCCCCGTCCATAGCTCCCAGACCGACGCATCAAACGCTATCGAAGTGCGTTGCAAGATGATGTCAGCCTCGTTGACAGCGAACGCTTCTATGAACCAATGCGTATGGTTCAATAACGCGCCGTGGCTGATCAGTACGCCTTTGGGGGCGCCGGTGGAGCCAGAGGTGTAAATACAGTAGGCGCACGTACTGGGTCGTGGCCCGCTGATGTTTTTACGAGGGTAGGCTTGGCTGAAAATTGTGTGTGGGTTGACGGTCATGGCGCAAAAGCCCTGACGAGGGAATGACTCTGCATCGCTGAAAATACATTCAACCCCGGCGTTATCCAGAATGTTTTTGATTCTGTGCTCAGGGTTGTCGATGTCAATGGGTAGATAGGCACAGCCATGCTTCATTATCCCCAGGCAGACAGCCATTAGCTGGACGGTTCTTTCCATGGCGACTGCAACAATAGCATTGCGTGGAACGTCGTTATGCTCCAGGTAACCGGCAATCAGATCTGCCTGCTGGTCCAACTGTCGATAGGTCAAGTGCTGCGCACCGCATTTGACGGCGATACGATCAGGCGTGGAGTTCACGTGATATAAGATCATGTCTAATATACTGTCGTAAGTGCCATGATTCATATCAACTTTCTCCTAGGGTAGATAATAGCCGGTAGCGTGATATTTATCCTGCTGAATAGGCTCTCGCCCTGCAACTACCAAGTTTGGTAGTTGCGCTGACTTCGTTGCGAAGTATGCTTTGTCCATTAGCGTCGCAGCACGGCAGTTTAAGCTGGCGCGGCCTCACTAGAGTGATAAACCATGTTTGCAAGTTATCTGGGCGTTGCCAAAAGCATCTCTTATATGTCAGTGCCCATTGCCGTCGGCATCGTTATCCAATCGTTATATTTGCTTATCGATTTGTTCTTTGTCAGCCACTTGGGGGCAAATGCAGTCGCAGGCGTCACGTCGACTGCCACTGCCGCGCTGCTCACCGGCATGCTTGGGCAACTCTTGGGTATCGGGGCGGTCGCGTTGATTGGTCAGGCACTGGGGGCCGGCCAATTTGCACTGGCGCGACGGATCTTTGTCCATGCGGGCCTGATGGCTGTTCTTTGCAGTTGCGCTGTGGTCGCTGCCGGATACATGGGCGGGGCTCACATGCTTTCCAGGTTGGCCTCGGGCGCGGCGGCCCAAGAGCTTGGCGAGTCCTACTTGAACGGGTACATACCAGGATTGGCCCTGCAGATAGTCATGACTGTCGCGACTTTCGGGTTACGTGCCGCCGGCGAACCCTATGGGCCTTTGATCGCTCAATGTGTTTCGGTCCCCATCAATCTTGTCCTGGCGCCTTTGTTGATTTTCGGCGTGCCGGGTGTCAATGGCTTGGGCACCTTCGGCGCCGGCCTGGCTACAACGGTCGCCACCGGGGTTGCTGTGTTGATAATTCTTCGCAGAGCATTTGATCGCTACCGTCAGTTTGCCCAACCACCAATGGCGTTTCGGTGGGAATACTCGACTGCCAGAAGGATCTTTTCAGTCGGGCTGCCTGCCGGTCTGGAAACCCTCGTTATTTATATGTACACCGCGCTGATGTATTGGGCCGCTGCAAAGTTAGGTGCGCCTGTGCAAGCGGCGATCGGTATAAGCCTGATGCTCATCCAGGCACTTTTTATTCCGTCTGTTTCCGTGGCGCACGGTTGCGTGCCAGTCGCTGCGTACTATATCGGCGCGGGTAACAGGCGAAAGGTCAAAGAAATATACGTTGTCGCATTCGCGCTGGTGACCAGCGTGATGGGCTGCCTGACGTGGGTATGTAACCTATGGGGACATAGCCTGGTGTCGTTTTTTTCCAGCGACCTTCAGGTTCTCGATGACGCAACTTATGTGCTGGCGTGCCTGGCCTTGAATTTCGTCACATCGGGATTAAGCCATATCAATAGTTCCATATTGCAAGCGGCCGGGCGAACCATCTGGTCGCTGCTGGCGATTTGCACGCGTTTGGCAATATTCATCGTGCCGTTGTATCTGCTGATCGACGCTGGCCAAGTGACCTTGCAGCGTTTGTGCCTGTTATCCAATCTGGCGTTTTTGTCCCAGGCACTGGTCAGCAGTTACGCGGCCTACCTTGTTATTAAACATCCTGTTTTCACAGCATCAGTGCCTGAGGCGGCTACTTCACGAGGGTTTGATTCGTTGTTAATGAACAAGGAGCAATAGAACTCATGAGCAACTCAACAAACTTTGAAAACAGATGGCATTCAGCGTCTGAACTAAAGCAATTCGAAAATCGCTACGCGATCAGCTCAACACTCTTGAGAGAGTACAAGATTTTTTTATCGTGTGATGTCATGTTCGACTCATCTGAGTTACTCGGATCACTCATTGATACACGCTGCGCCATGGTGATTTATACGCCAACTGTAAATGCATTATATGGCGAGGCCATTCGTCGAAAGTTTTCCCAGCTCGAGTGCGGCGAGCGGGTGTGTTTTTTCGAACTTGCCGTTACCGAGGAAAATAAAGATATCACTATGTCGCTCGAGGTCTGTCGATTAGCCAAACAGATCAATTTGCCCCGCCATGGCCAGATTATCGCAATTGGCGGCGGCGTATGCCTGGATATTGTCGGCTTTGCCGCGTCCATTTACAGGCGTGGGGTCAGGTGCATAAAAATACCGACGACATTCATTGGCATGATTGACGCAGCAGTCGGCATCAAGAACGGCATTAACTATGAAGGGAAAAAAAGTGTCCTCGGTTCGTTTTATCCGGCGGAGTACACCATTGTGTGTCCCAGCTTTTTAAAAACGCTAGCGGTAGAGCATTTGAAAGCAGGGTTTGCCGAAGCGATCAAGATAGCCGTCATCAAGGATCCAGTACTGTTCCGGCAGTTGGTCAACGTCTCAACGACCCTGCATGAGGAAAAGCTTCAGGGCGGTGTGGGCTGGGACGCGATTGATCGGTCGGTAGCGGGCATGCTGACGGAGCTGTCGGAGAATCTGTATGAGCTTGACAGCTATCAGCGCTATGTCGACTTCGGCCACACATTCAGCCCTCATATCGAGGCAGCGACTGCCTATAAAATCAGCCATGGTGAAGCGGTCGCAATCGATATTGCGTTGTCGGCTGTCATCAGTGCCCAACGCTCGATACTTGCCTGGCAAACCTGCGATCTGATCGTCAATACCCTTAAGAGCGTAGGGCTGCGCGTCAGCGTCCCGGCTGAAGTGAATACCCCGGCACTTTATGATTCCCTGGCCGCGGTGGTTGCCCATCGTGCTGGTGCGCTGAATCTGGTTATTCCCGTCGCGATTGGCGCGGTCGGCTACTTGGAGCAGTGGCAAGAGCTGACGTTTGAGCAACTGCAACAGGCTGTCACTTACCTGGCTGTCAATAATGACTGATCTGGGCTGCGCAACCTGGAGTTTGCCCCAATCCTGCCAGCCTGCTGTGTTGCCCCAACAACTGGTGCTGCATGCTGGCGTTCAGACATTGGCGCAACTGCGTCTTTTGAGGGCATGTCCAGTCAATAATGAACAAGCCCTGAATGTAGGCCTGGGTGGCTACAGCGGTAGCCATAAAGTCAGTGCCATCGGCTTGAACCTGGTTGAGGCGTTCGGACTGAACGAGCAGGGCGCACGCAGGTTTCAAACCGAGTTTTTTGAAAGTGCCGTGCATATTGTCAAGCAAGCGGCGTTTCTGGAAGTGCCTGCCGTTTATATTCCCAGCTTCAACAAAAATGAAATAGTGCAGGCGAGTGACTTCGCCGCGACCGCTACGTTTTTCCGGCGACTGTGCCGCGCCGTTCGGGGACTGCCGGTGATGATCGCCAGCGAAAACAGTCTGTCCGCGGGGCATCAATCAGCACTAGTGCATCAGGTAGATGAACCAAACTTCAGAATCTTGCTGGATATCTTCAACCCGTTGCGTTGGGGACATTCGGTTGAAGAAATTCTTTGTTCAGTCCATCCCTATCTGCTTGATCAAGTGCATGTGAAGGACGGTATCTTGCCAGCGTATGACAATGTTCCCCTTGGGCGGGGTGAGGGCAATGTCGCAGGAATTATCGACACTATTGAACGTCTTGGATTTTGCAATACCTACATTCTGGAAAATAACTACTCCTTGCTGTCCATTGCTGGATTGAATGCGGACATCGCGTTTGTGCGCTCGCGTTTATCTGGTGTGCAAAGAACACCGTAACCGGGGTGAAAGACAAGAGATGTTTGAACAAAAGAAACTGCGTCAGCTGTTAGAACACTCAACGCCAATGGCCAGGGTTTCATCTTGCCTGTCTGTCGACTGGGAGGACCGCTATTGCGTGTTCGTCAATCGCTTGGCCGCTGCGCCGCAAGGCCAGACGTCCCGCCCAAATTCGTCAGCTCCCGGGAGCGGGCCACTGGCCGGCGTAGGGTTTGTTGTCAAAGATAGCATTGACGTTCTTGGGTTTGCGACAACCAACGGCACCGCGGCTCTGAACAACAATTATCCGACGTCTGATCATCAACTGGTCGCTCGTCTTAGATCCATGGGCGGCATCTGTGTCGGTAAAGCCAACCTCGATGAAATGAGCTATGGCTGGGCGTCAGACAACGCCTATTACGGGCAGGTGATCAACCCGACCTTTCCCGAGCATTCTCCCGGCGGCAGCAGCGGTGGATGTGCTGCCGCAGTGGCGGGCGGTGCTGCCTGTTTCGCGGTGGGCGAAGATACCGTGGGGTCTGTACGGATTCCCGCGGCGTTCTGTGGGCTCAGCGCATATAGAGCGCTTTGCGCGCAGCCGGCCAGCCATGAGGTTTGTCCGTTAACGTCCTCTGGCTACGATCAATTAGGCCTGATTGCCCCCTCGATCGATGATATCTCCAAGCTGGAAAGCCTTATTCATGACTATGAAGAGTTGCCCGTCTTAGCGCCTGGGGAACTTTCTATTGCTGTCGCCGCCAATTTCTCGCTGTCGGCGCTGGCGCCAGAGGTTGAAGCCAGTATGCATGACGCGATCTTCAAGCTTGCCGGCGCCGGCGCCACGTTGGTGATGCATGAGGTGCCAGACTCATTCGGCTCGGCCGCCTGCGCATTAACCACGATTGTTAACTACGAATTTTTACCCGCGTTCAATAGTTATCTGGAGAGCCGGGCAGGTGAACCTGCGACGCTGGAACGACTGCTCGACCACCGACACACCCTGGCCGCCCGCCGCATCAGATCATTGGCACTCCCAACGGGTAGACCAGTACAAGCGGTATATGAACGTGCCCGGCTCACTGCAAATCAAATAAAACAGGATGTGGTTGATTATTTCCAGCAGACCCAGTGCCAAGTGCTCATCCATCCTACAGTCGCAATCAATGTGGCCACGTCGGACATTCACAGTCACGCGTCGACAGACCCTCTTGCGCTAGCCCGGCATGTATCGGTCGCCACCTGTGCCCGGACCATTGCGATGAACTTTTCCATGACCAGTCCGAAAGGGCTGCCGGTCGGCATTGAAATGTTATGCGCGCCGACAATTGATTCAAAACAGGCACTGGCAATCTGCCGCACTATCGAAACTATCGTTAAAGACTGAACCAGCACGAGGGACAGTAGTAAGCCCTGTCATCCACGTTACGAGGCGAAGTTTTATGAGACTTTTAAATGTTGAAATTGAAATAAATTCGCGGTGTAACCGTAAATGCAGCTATTGCCCTGTATCGATTATGCCGTTTCCGCAAGTGCCGCGCTTGATTCAAGAGCACGTGCTATCTGCCTTTATCGAGCGGCTGGTTGAAATAGACTTTGATGGCCGGATCTCATTTCATTTCTACAATGAACCGTTAATCCATAAAGGACTGGAAGAGATCATCCGTCGTATTTTGGCGGCAGTGCCAAAATGCCGTCCTGTATTGTTTACCAATGGAGACCTGCTGACCCAGCACCGCTATGACTCGTTGATCGAAGCTGGCCTGCAAATGATCGTTATCACCTCCCACAGCGGTAAATCCCACCCGCCCCGGCCCAAACAGGTTGTTCAGTTTTCAGACGATCTGGTGCTGACCAATCGCGGTGGAACCATGGAAGACCTGCCCAAGGCCACCGGCGAGGACGTTTCGCAGCGCTGCTTTGCGCCGACAGAGATGCTAATCGTTACCATCACCGGCGACGTGGTCCTTTGCTATGAGGACGCTCATCGCAGCCATGTCATGGGCAATATCTGCGAGCAATCCATTACCCAGATTTGGAATAGCCACGATTACTCGCGCATCCGCGCAGCGTTGGAAGCCGGCAATCGTCAAGGCGCCTGTGAAATGTGCACGCACTGTACAAACCGCGCGCATACCACGGTGGGTATGTCAGACCGATCCGAACCTTTTTGGGACCTAATTTCCTGAGCACTTGCTCGCAACCAGGCACTTTTCAGTCAACAGGTAAAACCCATGAATATTCACATCGACGCAACGAGCCGTTCTCTCCACACTCCGGCAGGGGCGACTGTTAGCTGGCCTAAATGGCCTTCACACGACAGTGACACGCTGAAGATCGTCAGTGAGGTTCTGGAATCGACACGGTGGACAATCAGTGGCGCCTACACAGGGCAGGAGGCGTACGAACGACGCTTTGCCCGAGCGTTTGCCGACTACTGCGGCACGTTGTATTGCACACCTGTCACCAGCGGCACCTCCGCGCTCACCATTTCGCTGCTGGCGCTTGAGGTCGGGGCGGGGGATGAAGTCCTCGTGCCTGGATTGACCTGGGTCGCTTGCGCCTCCGCCACCTGCAGCGTTGGTGCGGTGCCGGTGTTGGTCGATATTGATCCGATGTCCCTGTCGATGTCGCCGCAAGCCGCCCAGGCGCGGATCAACGCCAAGACCAAGGCGATCCTGCTGGTGCATCCTTATTGCCGAACAGCGGACATCGATGCCTTCCTGGACATTTCCGAGCGCTACGCCATTCCATTGATCGAGGATTGCTCTCAAGCCCACGGTGCAATGTGGCGTGGCCGCAAGGTCGGATCGTTTGGTGCGTTGGGCTGTTTCAGTATGCAACAAGCCAAGGTGCTGACCTCGGGCGAGGGCGGTGCAGTGGTGACCTCGGACCCTGTGCTGGCAGAAAAGCTTGAGCAGTTGAGGGCCGACGGGCGGCTATTTTCCGGTACGCCTGTGGAGAGTCGCTTGGAGCTGGTCGAACGGGGTGCGGTACAAGGACAGAACTTTTGCCTGACGGAGTTTCAGTCGGCCATATTGCTGGACAGGTTGCAGCATCTGGACCAGCAGAATACGCAACGTGAAGCATGCGCAGAAACCTTGCGAGCGTTGTTCGAAGGAGAGGAGGACTTCATTACCTTCCTGCGCCGTGATCCACGCAATACGCGCTGTACCTATTACAACCTGGTGATGAAAGTTGGCCTGGAAAAATATTTCCCGGGCTGCACGATCGATGCCCTCGCCCTTGCCATGACCCAAGCGTTGAATGTTCAGGTAAGCCCGCTTTATCAACCAATGAATTCGTTCAGGCTGTACAACCCGCTATCAAGTCCGAGAATCAAAAACTTTTCCAACAGGCTTGATTTCGAGCCCGCGCGCTATCCATTGCCCCAGGCTGAGTCCGCCCGGCTGGATCACATCACCCTGCCGAACTGGGTCTTGCTTGGCGGCGCCGACTCAGCGCACCGCATCGCGATGGCTCTCAGGGACCTGGCCGCGCAGCCGCACAAGGTGCTCGCCGCTCGGCAGGCTCCGACGGCTGACGCTTTTTAAATTACACCCAAGAGGGTATAGGTCATGAAGACCGTGAGCGTCACCATTGTCGGGTTCGGACCCCGTGGGCTTTGCGTGCTGGAGCGTATCCTGTCGCTGGCGGCGCGACGCCCGCAGCAGCAGGTTCAAATTGTGATTGTGAACAAAGGGCTACCGGGCCAGGGGGTACATGGCCAGACGCTGTCCGACAGGTTCTTGCTCAATACGGTGGCGGGCTTGTTGACCCTGATCCCAGGCGACGAATTCCAACCGTCATTGGTCAAAGACATGTTCGCGGATTTTCTGCCCTGGTTGAAACAGCAGGGCGTAGCGGCGCAAAGTGGCGCCTATGTGCCACGACGCTGGTTTGGTGCCTACTGTCACGCGCTGTACCAGTTGTTGTTGGAGCATTGCCCGGGCAATTGCCAAGTCGAATATGTCGATGACGAGGCCGTCGATATACAACAGGATGGCCCGCAAGAGATCACTCGTCTGCTGAGTGATCGCAGCATTGTCAGCGACTACGTGGTCATTGCCGTCGGCCATTTGCTGCCGGTTGCCAATTGCGCCGAAACGATCACGGACATCTACCAGGCCGGGCTTGATCGCCAGGACATACCGGCCGGTAGCACCGTCGGAATCCAGGGGTTTGGCTTGACGGCCATGGATGCGATCGCTGAGTTGACCCGAGGCAGGGGCGGTGTATTTGCCGACGGTGTTTATAAGGCAGCAGGTACCGAACCTGCCATTGTCCTTTTTTCGCGCAGCGGGTTGCCGTCGCGAGCACGACCGGTCGATGACGGACTCGCTGAGTTCGAACCCCAACTGCGCTTCGATGAGCGAGCTGCGTTGGCAATGCGCGAGCAGCATGGTTGCGGAACGATTAATTTCATGACGCAAATTTATCCCTTGCTTGCTCAGGACGTCGCACGGGTCGCACTTGAACAAGATGTACCGGCCGAAACGGCAACGGCGTTGATGAGTCGCCTGCTATGGGCTGAGCTCCCTCAGGCAAGTAGCGAAGAATATGCCGCCGGTGTTGTTCAGTTCATCACCAATGATTTGCACCAAGCCCGCCTTGGCCTGGCGGGCAGCGCGCAAAAGCGCGCCCTTGAAGTCTTGATGAGCGCCCGGGAATCGATCAGGGCCATCGTTAATCATGGGGGGCTGGCGCCATCCTCCCATAATTGGTTCTACAACCACTTTGCCTCTGCAATCAATCGCAATGTGATCGGCCCGCAGTATGATCGACAGGAAGAGTTGCTGATGTTGATCGACGCGGGGGTTGTCTCAACGCCACTGGGGCCTGCACCTGAGTTGCATTGGGTATCGGAAAAACGATGCTGGAATGTGCAGTCGACGGTATTTGCCGATCCGGTAAGCATCGACCTGGATCACCTTCTGCAAGGTTACACGGCCCAACCGACATTGAAGAACACAACCAGCGTCCTGTTCGCCGGGCTGATGGAAGGCGGGCGTGTGCACTCACGCAATGGATCTTGGCTCGCCACCCCGGGGGTTGCGGTCAGTGCCGGATCACACTGCATATCGGCCCAAGGCATAGCACAAGCACGGTTGTTCGCTACCGGCGTAATGAGTGAAGGCAGCACCTATTACAACTGGTATGTGCCCACCATCGCGAGTCAATCCAGGCCGTTCGTAGAGGCGCAAAGCATCGCCTGTGCGATATTGGGAGGTGGCGGTCTATGAGTGCAACTGAGCGTAAGATCGCCTGGGTAACGGGTGCCAGCTATGGCATTGGCCTGGTGATCGCCGATGCCTTGAGACAGGCAGGCTACGCTGTCGTGACCCTGCAGCGCAGCGGTGGTGATGTTGACTGCGATTTCTATCAGGCTGGCGATATAGGTCAGGCTTGGAGTGCGGCCGAAAAACTCTCCGGCCCCCCGGACCTGATGGTATTGAACGCTGGCGCCTGTGTTGATGACGATTTCGTCAACACCCACCTATCCACACTGGAGTCGACCTTTGCATTGAACGTCTTCAGCCCCATGTTACTTGCCCGGTTGGCTATTCGCAGCTGGCAGTCGCAGAGCAAGATGGGGCATATCATTTTCATTGGTTCCCAGGCGGCCCTGCCAGGGGCCAGGCAGACGGGCAATACCCTTTACACTGCCGCCAAAGGTGCCCTGCATGCGCTGATCGGGCCGCTGGCCTGGGAGTGTGGCCCGGCCATCAGGATTAACTGCATTGCGCCGGGTGATGTGATGACTCCGGGAGAAGAAAGGAGCCTGCAGGCGAGGTCGGACAAGACTGGAACGCAAGTGGCCGCATTGGTCGATCTGATAGCGGAAAATACGGCACTCAAACGATGGGTGAGGCCTGAAGAGGTGGCCCAGGCGGTCGTGTTTCTCGAACAATGTGGCGCAATGACCGGTACGCTGTTGAACCTGAGTGCCGGCTCTTGCATCCATTGAACGTTCCGATCACAAGCGCGTTACGTGGGGCGATTGCACGGCGATTGCATAACCGCTGCAAGTGGCGTCATTGTGAAGGGTCCTGTGATATCTACCATTTTTGAAGTGCAACGCAATGCCGTCATCGACGGCGTAGGCGGGATGAATGCGTTGGTTGCAAATCAGTTCGACAATGGACGTTTCTCGCCCCTCTTCAGAATTGAAGTGCGGGCACAGCGCACCGGGCAGCAAGCCCAGTCCATCGATCAGCGCAAAAGCCCCCCCGGAATCCGAGTGGCCGAAATCGAACCAGCATATGGCACCCGCGCTGACGCCACACAGGACCTTGCCCTGGTCCCCGGCGGCTTTCAAAAGATCAATAACACCAAACTCGCGCCAGACCGCCAACATCGCACGGGTGTTACCACCGGCGACGTAAACGATGTCAGCCTTCTCGAACATCGATGAAATCTGCTGCGCATGAGGGAAGGGCGGGGTGAAGAATGCGAGCGGGATGACGGGGCAGCCGACCGCAGCATACTTGTTCGAGAAATCTGAGATTTTCTCCGGGTCATCGCCATTGGCGGTGGAGATATAAAGGACCACGGGCGCTGCTTTTCCGGTCAACGAAATAATGTATTCATCAATCGGTGTCATGCACTTCACATCGTCATCGGACTCGCCTCCAATGACAATAATATTTTTATTCGACATATATTCTGTCCCGCTGTTTTAAAGATATTGTGATTATGTTTACTTCGAATAGAGACTTGTCAAGTCAAGGCCGCGAATTGACTACAATTTACCATAAAAATATCGCATTTAACCATTTGGTTCATAGGCTATTTCTATATCAGATGAGCACCGTATATCGGATTCTCCATTTATTATTAATTTGCAATACAGTCTCTGCGCCGAGAGATAAGGGCTTTTGTAAGACTTTTCCCTATGATCTTGGGCGCTAGGTTTTGTCGAGAACAGCAAGAACCACTGGCGCTGCACAGCATCTACACTTATATTCACTTGAAATGCGTTCCACGCACGACAAAGTATATGCCATGTTGTCAATGGCGTTTCCGCTTTAAACTCTAATCTTGGTAAAGACTAGGAAACTGACCAGTGTGATCACATTTAATACAGGAGGTGGAGTGTGTATGCATGGATCAGCAGTTTGAGTCAGCGATTTAAGACATGTGCGTGTGAAGAACATGCAACTGAAACCATGCAGGACGTCATCGGTGATTTGGGATTTTACTATTTTTCCTTCGCTGTTCGGTCGGCGACGCCATTCGTAAAGCCGATGACTAAAATTTCCGGGACTTATCCCTTACATTGGGTAACGCGATACCTGGACCTTCATCATTCTAGCAAGAACGAGCTTATTGCGAAGCACTCGAAATCGTCATCGCTGGTCATCTGGGATCACCGCTTACTCGCGGGCGTCGATAGGACACTGTCCGATGAGGCTGTTCGGCACGGCTTAAAGTACGGTTGCACCCTGACCTTACGTGACTTTAATAACTCATTGTTGACCTTTTCTGTGGCTAGGCCCCTGAAAGCGATCAGCGCGAGTGAAGCGCAGGAGCTGGCTTTGAAGCTCAGGGTATTGATTGAAGTTTTCAGTGAAGGGATGGACGTGAAGGAAACCGGTGAGAATAGCGCTAGGGAACCGTTGTTGACGGAACGCGAACGTCAAATATTGCAGTGGACTGCCGAAGGCAAGAGTTCGGCAGAGGTGGCAATAATCCTGAGCATTTGCGCTGATACGGTAAATTACCATTTAAATAACGTTAAAAATAAGCTCGGCGTTCCGAACAAGACCTCAGCAGTTGCCTATGGCGTTGCGCTCGGCCTGCTTTGAGCTTGAGCAGGTATGGGCATGTACTGGATGTCGTCTACTAAGATGTCATGCCCAATGCGACAATTTTTTTGTATAGCGTAGATCGACCAATCTTCAGGCGCCTGGCCGCCTCCACCACATTCCCCGCGCACGCCTGCAACGCCGCGCCAATCACCTGCCGATCAAATCGTTCCCTTGCTGCCGTATAGGTTTCGCCCTCGACCGCCGCCACCTGCCCCCGTCGCACCGGCCTGAACGTGCCAATCGCTGCGCGAATCTCTTCGGCGTTCAACACCAGGTCATCACTCAACAACGCCGCCCGCTCGAGCACATTGCGCAACTCGCGGATATTCCCCGGCCACGCATGCTGGGCCAACAACGCCAGGGCATCGCGGTCCAGTTCGTGCTGGCTGCGCAGTTCCTCGAGGATCGCCTCGCTCAATGCCGGAATATCCTCCAGCCGCTCACGCAACGGCGGCACCTGGATCGGCAGCACATTGAGGCGGTAATACAGATCGGCACGAAACTCGCCACGCTTGATCGCCGCCTCCAGGTCCATGGACGTCGCGGCAATCACCCGCACATCGCTGTGCAGCATCTCGTTGGAGCCCACCGGTTCGAATTCCTTTTCCTGCAACACCCGCAGCAATTTGCTTTGCAGTGGCAGCGGCATGTCGCCGATTTCATCGAGAAACAACGTGCCGCCCTGGGCGATCTGGAATTTGCCGGGGCGACCCTTGCGGTCGGCACCGGTAAAGGCGCCGGGCGCAGTGCCGAAGAACTCGGCTTCAAGCAGGTCATGGGGAATCGCCGCGCTATTGATGCTCACAAAAGCTTTGTGCGCCCGGGGCGATGCGCCGTGGATGGCCTGGGCGAGCAACTCCTTGCCGGTGCCGGTTTCCCCGAGCAGCAATACCGGCGACTCGGCACTCGCACTGCGCCGCGCCCGGCGCTTGACCTCAAGGCTGGCGGCGCTGGTGCCGATAAAGTGCGCAAAGTTGTATTTGCTTTGCCGCGAACGCAGCAGCGAGCGCGTGGAGGCTAGCTCCTGCTGCATGCTCAGGTAGCGCTCGATCAGCGGCGACAGGTTGCGCAGTTCATCGAACAGCGCAAACCCAATCGCGCCGATCACCGCCCCGGCCTCGTCGTGGATCGGCAGGCGCATCACCACCAGTGGGCCTTTGGGAGTGTCCTGGATATCCAGCAGGATCGGCCGGTCGTTGCGCACCACCTGGCGTAGCAGGCTGTTGGAAATCACCTGCTCGCAAGGCTGGCCAATGGCTTGGTCGGCGCTCTTGAGGCCAAAGCGCTTGGCGTAACGCTCGTTCATCCACACGATATTTGCATCGCGGTCGACGATGACCGTGCCCTCGCTGGACTGCTCGATGATCTCGAACAGCGACTGGATGGCCAGGCCGCGAACCTGTTGGTAGTCCTTGAGGCTAGTGCTCATGGGTACAGAATCCTGTTAATGATCGTTCCCACGCTCTGCGTGGGAATGCCTACCGTGACGCTCTGCGTCACTTGGCGTAGGGCCAGGGCACGACGCGGAGCGTCTCGGGTTGTGTTCCCATGCAGAGCGTGGGAACAATCTCACCCCTACAAAGGGATGTGCGCTGCTGCCAGCAGTTCTTTGGTGTACGGGTGTTGGGGCGATTCGAACACCTCATGGCTCGCGCCACGCTCCACCACCTTGCCATCCTTGACCACGATCATGTCATGGGCCATGGCGCGCACCACCGCCAGGTCATGGCTGATAAACAGGTAGGTCAGGCCGTATTTGTCCTGCAGTTCGCGCAGCAGCGCCACCACTTGTTTCTGCACCGTACGGTCCAGGGCCGAGGTGGGTTCGTCGAGCAGCATCAGCGCTGGCTTGAGTACCAGGGCGCGGGCAATGGCGATGCGTTGGCGCTGGCCACCGGAAAACTCATGGGGGTAGCGATGTCGGCTGGCAGGGTCGAGGCCCACGTCCTTGAGCACCTGGACCACTTGCGCATCGCGGTCGGCCAGGCTGCACGGGGCATGCACTTCCAGGCCCTCGCTGATGATCTGCTGCACCGACATGCGCGGGCTGAGGCTGCCATAGGGGTCCTGGAACACCACCTGCATCTGCTTGCGCCATGGGCGCATCTGCTGATGGTTGAGCGGGTCCAGAGCTTCACCCTGAAAGCGGATGCTGCCGCTGGAGTCGAGCAAGCGCAGGATCGCCTGGCCCAAGGTGGACTTGCCGGAGCCGGACTCGCCGACAATCCCCAGGGTCTTGCCGCGCTGCACGCTGAGGCTGATGCCGTCCACTGCGCGCAGGTAGGTCTTGGCCCGGAACAGTCCGCCACCGAGAGGGAATTGCACGCTCAGGTCATCCACTTCCAGTACCGTGTCACGCGGCTCGCTGCACAGCACGTCGCCCGAGGGCTCGGCATCCAGCAGCAGGCGGCTGTAGGGATGCTGGGGGGCGGTGAACAAGGCCTGGCAGTCGGCCTGCTCGACGATTTCGCCGGCACGCATCACGCAGACCCGCTGGGCGATACTGCGTACCAGGTTGAGGTCATGGCTGATCAGCAGCAGCGACATGCCCAGGCGTTGTTGCAAGGACTTGAGCAGCAACAGGATCTTGCGCTGCACCGTCACGTCCAGCGCTGTGGTGGGCTCGTCGGCAATCAGCAGCTCGGGCTCGCAGGCCAGGGCCATGGCGATCATCACCCGCTGGCGCTGGCCGCCGGACAATTGATGGGGGTAGGCCTTGAGCCGTTCCTGGGGTTTCTGGATGCCCACCAGTTCCAGCAGTTCGAGGATGCGCGCCTGCGCCGCCTTGCCGCCCAGGCCCTTGTGCAGCAGCAGGGTTTCGCCGATCTGCTTTTCGATGCTGTGCAGGGGGTTCAGGGAGGTCATCGGCTCCTGGAAGATCATGGCAATGCGGTTGCCGCGCAATTTTTGCAAGGTACTCGGTGAGGCGCCGATCAGTTCCTGGCCGCGATACTTGATCGAACCCAGGGTTTGGGTGCCGGCTTGCGGCAGCAGTTGCAGGATAGAGTGGGTCGTCACCGACTTGCCCGAGCCCGACTCGCCCACCAGCGCCAGGCACTCGCCAGGGCGCACGTCCAGGCTCAGGTTGCGCACGACGGTCTGGCCGTTGAAGGCGACGCACAGGTCGCGGATTTCGATCAGGTTCATACGCGGTCACTCATGAGCGGGGGTCGAAGGCATCACGCAATGCCTCGCCGATAAACACCAGCAACGACAGAATCAGCGCCAGGGTGAAAAACGCCGTCAAGCCCAGCCACGGCGCTTGCAGGTTCTGCTTGCCCTGGCCGATCAGCTCGCCCAGGGACGCGCTGCCGGCGGGCATGCCGAAGCCAAGGAAATCCAGGGCGCTCAAGGTGGATATCGCCCCGGTCAAAATGAACGGCAAATAGCTGAGGGTCGCGGTCATGGCGTTGGGCAGGATGTGCCGACGAATGATCTTGCCGTCGCCCAGGCCCAGGGCGCGCGCGGCCTTGACGTATTCCAGGTTGCGCCCGCGCAGGAACTCGGCGCGCACCACGTCCACCAGGGCCAGCCAGGAAAACAGCGCCATGATCCCCAGCAACCACCAGAAATTCGGCTCCACAAACCCCGACAGGATAATCAGCAGGTACAGCACCGGCAGGCCAGACCACACCTCCAGGAGGCGCTGGCCGAGCAAGTCTACCCAGCCACCGTAGTACCCCTGCAACGCCCCGGCGGCAATGCCAATGACGGCGCTAATGGCGGTCAGGGCCAGGGCAAACAGGATCGACACCCGTGCACCAAAGATCACCCGGGCCAACACATCGCGGGACTGGTCATCGGTGCCCAGCCAGTTCACCGCCGACGGCGGGCTCGGGGCAGGGCGGGTGAGTTCGTAGTTGGGCGTGTCATCGCTGAAAGGAATTGGCGGAAACAGCATCCAGCCGCCCTCCTGCTTGATCAGCTTTTGCACGTAGTCACTGCGGTAGTCCGCCTGGAACGGCAACTGCCCACCGAACTGCTGCTCGGTGTAGCGCTTGAACACCGGAAAATACAGCTCGTTCTTGAAACTGAGCACCAGCGGCTTGTCATTGGCGATCAACTCGCCGCCCAGGGTCAGGATAAACAGGCCGATAAACAGCCACAGCGACCACCAGCCACGGCGGTTTTTCTTGAAGCGCTCGAAGCGTCGGCGGGCCACCGGGGAGAGGTTGAGCATCAGGCGTTCCTCGCGGCGAAGTCGATACGCGGGTCCACCAGGGTGTAGCAGAGGTCACCGATGAGTTTTATCAAGAGGCCGAACAGGGTGAAGATAAACAGCGAGCCGAACACCACCGGGTAGTCGCGGGACACGGCTGCCTCGTAGCTCATGCGGCCCAGGCCATCGAGGGAGAAGATCACCTCGATCAGCAGCGAACCGGCAAAGAAAACGCTGATAAACGCTTGGGGAATCCCCGAGATCACCAGCAACATCGCATTGCGGAACACGTGACCGTACAGCACCCGGCGTTCGCTCAAACCCTTGGCGCGGGCGGTGACCACGTACTGGCGGGTAATTTCATTGAGGAACGAGTTCTTGGTGAGGATAGTCAAGGTGGCGAACCCGCCGATCACCAACGCGGTTACCGGCAATACCAGGTGCCAGAAGTAGTCGGCGATTTTGCCCACGGTGCTCAGTTCTGCAAAGTTTTCCGAGACCAGCCCGCGTACCGGGAACCAGTTCAGCGAGGTACCGCCAGCGAACACCACGATCAGGAACATCGCGAACAGGAATGCCGGCATCGCGTAACCGATGACGATGGCCGTGCTGCTCCACATATCAAAGCTGCTGCCATGGCGCACGGCCTTGCGTATGCCCAACGGGATCGACACCAGGTAGGTGATCAGCGTGGCCCACAGGCCGAGGGAAATGGTGACGGGCATCTTTTCCAGGATCAGGTCAGTTACCGTTGCGCCGCGAAAGAAGCTGTTGCCGAAGTCCAGTTGGGCGTAATTCTTGAGCATCAACCACAGGCGTTCCGGCGCGGATTTGTCGAAGCCGTATTGTTTCTCGATGTCCTTGATCAGCTTTGGGTCCAGACCGCGGCTGGCTCGCGAGCCGCTGATGCCTTCGCCGGATGCGCCGGCTACACCACCGCCGCCAATGCCTTGCAAGTGGGCGATAGCTTGCTCCACCGGCCCGCCGGGCGCGGCCTGCACGATCACGAAGTTCACCAACAGGATGATCACCAGCGTCGGGATGATCAGCAGCAGGCGCCGTACGATATAGGCAAACATCAGTGGGCCTCTCCGCGTTTTTTCAACTCAGCCTGCATTTGTTCGTTCGTCAGCGGGGTGGGGCTGACTTCCCACCAGGTTTCCAGGGCTTCGTCGTTCTTCGCCTCGATGGCCGGGCGCCCGAAACGGTTCCACCATGCGGCGGAGGTGCCCGGTGGGTAATAGTTGGGGATCCACAGGTAATTCCATTGCAGCACGCGGTCCAGGGCGTGGGCATAGGTGAGCATCTTCGCCTGGGTATCAGCCTTGACCAGGCCATGGATCAGGGTATCGACGGCCGGGTCCTTGAGCACGATGTAGTTGTTGGCGCCCGAATCGAACGCGGCGGCAGAGCCGAAATAGTTGTACAGCTCCATGCCGGGCGAGGTGGTGACCGGGAAACCCGTGACGATCATGTCGTAGTCGCGGGCCATCAGTCGGTTGACGTATTGCGAGGAGTCGATGCGGCGGATATTCAGGGTGATGCCGATCTGCGCCAGGTTACGTTTGTAGGGCAGCAACAGGCGCTCAAGGCCGTTCTGGACGTTGAGGAAGGTGAATTCCAGTGGCTCGCCCTGGGCATTGACGAGTTTGTCGCCCACAGGTTTCCAGCCGGCGTCTTCCAGCAGGGCCAAGGCTTGCAGCTGTTTGTCGCGGATCATGCCACTGCCATCGGTGACCGGGGCCTTGAACACCTGGGTAAACACCTCGTCGGGAACCTGACCGCGCAGGGGGTCGAGGATCGCCAGTTCTTCCGGGGTCGGTAACTGGCTGGCGGCCAGCGGGCTATTGGAGAAATAGCTCTGCTGGCGGATGTACAGGTTGCGCATCATCTGGCGGTTGGCCCATTCAAAGTCCCACAGCATCGCCAGGGCCTGGCGCACGCGGCGATCCTTGAACATCGGTTTTTGCACATTGAACACATAGCCCTGGGCCGGCTGCGGCATCTCCTTGGCCAGGTGCGCGCGCTGCAGACGGCCATCGTCCAGGGCCGGGCCGTTGTAGCCGATGGAGTATCCGGTGGCGGAGAATTCACGGTTGAAATCATAGGCGCCGCCGCGTAGCACTTGGCGCGCTACTTCGGTGTCGCCGAAGTACTCCAGGCTCAGGTGATCGAAGTTGTACAAGCCGCGGCTGACCGGCAAGTCCTTGCCCCACCAGTCGGGGTCGCGGGTGAAGGTGATGGTATTGCCGGAGTCGATCTTGCTGACCTTGTAAGGGCCGCTGCCCAGTGGCGCTTCGTAGCCGCCGCCGTTGGCAAAGTCGCGGGTCTTCCACCAGTGCTCGGGGAACACCGGCAAAGTGGCGAGATCCAGAGGGAGGGTGCGGTTTTCGTTGCTGGAAAAATCAAAGCGCACCTGTCGTTCGCCTTCGATTTCGACGTGTTTGACGTCTGCAAATAACGTGCGATAGCGCAGGCTGCCTTGGGTCATCAACACGTCAAAGCTGTAGCGCACGTCTTGCGCGGTAATGGGCGTGCCATCGGCAAAGCGCGCCTTGGGGTTCAGGTAGAAGCGCAGCGACAGGCCGTCGTCGGCCCGTTCCATCTTTTGCGCCACCAGGCCATAGACGGTGTAAGGCTCATCCAGCGAGCGCAACGCCAAGGGTGCATACACCCAGCCGTCGACCTGGGACACGCCGATGCCTTTGTCGATATAGGGCAGCACATGGTCAAACCGCCCCACCTCCAGCGCTGAGCGCCGCAGGCTGCCGCCCTTGGGGGCGTTGGGGTTGGCATAGTCGAAATGGCTGAAACCTTCGGCGTACTTGGCGGGCTCGCCGTACACCGTCAGGTAGGTTTGCGGGGCTGCGATCACCGCAGTGCTGGCCATTAGAAAGGCCAGGGTGGAGCAGAGCAGAGATGAAAAAGCCAATCGCATTATCAGCCTTGAGCGCCGGGTAAAGAATAATAAGGATTTGTACGCTAACGGCCTGGGCATCGCCAGTCATCAGATGCACAACGGCCCACCAAAGGGCGGGCCGTTGTTTATAGCATCAGCGCAGATTGAATCAATCCTGGCGGCTGGTGACTTCCAGCAGGTGATAGCCGAACTGGGTCTTCACCGGGCCTTGCACGGTGTTGACCGGGGCACTGAAGACCACGGTGTCGAATTCCTTGACCATCTGGCCTGGGCCGAACGAACCGAGGTCACCGCCCTGACGGCTGGATGGGCAGCTGGAGTTGGCTTTAGCGACTTCTGCGAAATCAGCGCCGCCTTCGATTTGGGCCTTGAGTTCGTTGCACTTGTCTTCAGAGGCAACGAGGATGTGACGGGCGGTGGCTTTGGCCATGGTGAGTAACTCCTAGAGTAAAAAACGGTGAGCGTACCGGATTCAGGCGGTTATTTCTCGGCAAAGTTCCACTGGGTTTTCAGTCGCCGCTGTTTAGGTCATGCCGGTTCAAGGCAGTACGAGATAGTCGTTGCGCTGCACGATCGCTTGGTGCGCTGCTTGCACCAGGTGGATATAGCGGCCGTCCACCAGGTCGATGGGCAGGCAATCGTCGATATCCAGCACCGTGTCGGTGTGGGCCTGGGACCAGTGGCTGAGCATCTGCTGCTTACCTTTGCGCATGGCCTCCTGTTTGTTACGGGCGACCACCAGCAGGTAGTGGTGGGCTTCGCCAAAGCTATTGGCCTCGTAGCCGCCGAGGTTGATGAAGTACAGGCGCGGCGCATCGCCGTGGGGCGCCAGGTGGCTCAGTTCAACCTTCCAGCCGTCGACGCCATCGACGGCCATCCATGAATCGATGTGTACGCCTTTGGGGCTGCCAAACCAGGCGTCGCGTAATTGTGGGTAGGTGGCTTGCAGGGTATCGGCCACTGCGAATACCACATCGTGTACTTCGATCCTGGCTCGCGGGTGCTTTCCCCCGAGCATGACGACAAACAGCATTACCGGTGTTTCCTGGGGAGTGGTTAGAGGGCAACCATACTGCGATTGAGCTGGTTTGTCCGGTTGTGATGAGGCCTGTGTGTCGCGACGCTGAACCTGTGGGAGCTGGCTTGCCTGCGATAACGCCCTGACAAGCAATACCTATCTACCTGACACCCCAGGATCCAACTGTGGGAGCTGGCTTGCCTGCGATAACGCCCTGACAAGCAATACCTATCTACCTGACACCCCAGGATCCAACTGTGGGAGCTGGCTTGCCTGCGATAACGCCCTGACAAGCAATACCTATCTACCTGACACCCCAGGATCCAACTGTGGGAGCTGGCTTGCCTGCGATAACGCCCTGACAAGCAATACTTATCTATCTGACACCCCACAATCCAACTGTGGGAGCGGGCTTGCTAGCGAAGGCGGCCTGGCAGTCAACACAGTTGGATTGTGTACATATCCATTTCTGCGGTAACGGCCACCTAGGGTTCCGCCCAACGGCGGCTCACTTTCGAAAAGCGCGAAAGTAAGCAAAGCGCTCTTGCCCCACCACTCGGCACCTCGCTTGGGCTCGGTGTGCCCGAACGCAGGCTTGAATCCGTGGGCCGCCGCCACGCGCCATCCATGGCGCGGGGCGGCTAACCCGGCGTCCTGCCGGGTTAGCCACGAATTCAAGCCTGCGTTCGGCCAGCGTGGTTTAACGGGGCGCCTGAGATCAAGATCAACAGCGGCTCGCTTCGCATCGTGGTTACCGTCTTTACTGCTCGCGTTAACCCGTCACTGGGCTGCGCCAGTCATCCGAGCCGGACGTCCCGGCCACTTCGTGAGTCCAGATAATCTTGCGATAGGTGAAGTGCACATCCTCCAGGTGGGTAAAGTGGGCGTTGTCTGGGTCTTGGCAGTTGGGCATGCGAGATTGGATGTCAACGATGGTGGCGCCTTCCAGTTCAATCGTGAAGTAGTGCTCCTGGGTTCCGGCCGAGGAGGTGCGCAGCCACTCCAGGCGGCAGGACACTTCTTCGCCGGTGGTCAGGGCGCTGAACAGCAAGGGTGAGGATTTATCGAAAACCTTGCTGATCATCAGGGGTTTATGCACGCGCTGACCGGTCGGCTGGCCCGATTGCGGGTCGCGGGGAATGATCACCTGATGAGCAAACGCCTGCACCAGAATCTGGTCCTCATGGCCTTCCTGATAAATGTTGCCTACCGAGTCCTGGGTAAATGTGCCTGCCGTAATCAAACCTTGTTTGACACCAGTGATGGAGAGGTACGCGGGTGTGGGCATGACGGGTTTCCTTGCCTGATTGAGTAGGTATTGCCGGGCAGCGAGAGCGCTGAGCGGTCAAGTGCCTTTAACAAGAAGCGCGCCTGAAAGTGTGAGGCTCAATGAAATAAGGGCGAAGAAGACTCAGTGGCCGTTATTGAGGATTTGTTGTAGGGCTGTGGGTGAGTTTTTAGCGCTATTAGTTGCACGCTTATGCGCACTTAGTTGCTCATGTCATGTGTTTTTGTAAATGCAAGGCTGTGGGCGCTTGAGAGTGTTTTCTAGTTGGATAGACTGCGCAAATAACTGCGCATGTCTTTATTTTCAAGCTGCGTAGGATGTTTCTTAAGTTCCGTTCCGTTACTTGCTGATTGTTTTTTTCGTGGCTAAGGTTCGTTCACTTCGATGTGGTTTGAACGGAAGTTAAAAGGTTTTTAACAACGACGTTAATTTTGCCTGTTTTGCCTTGGATGGTTGTGTGCAGCCCAAAATATTTTATTCAGAACAGCTATATGCCTATTGCCAGGAACTTGCCCGGACAGCGTGTTCGCCAAGCAGTTTTGTTGGTAGCGACATGCGTTTTTCAAGCGAGTTTGAGGTGCTGGAAACCGAGTTGGGCAAGGCTCATTCCATTCATGGTGCGGGGCTGCCGGATTGGCAGAAGATCAGCGAGATCAGCGAGTGCATTTTGCGTGAGCATTCCAAGGATCTGCGCGTCGCCGCCTGGTTGACCTGGGCCCTGTATCAGCGTGATTCATTCGCTGGGTTGCTGGCTGGTCTCGGTGTGCTGCGCGAACTCTGCGAGCACCATTGGACGCAGGTCTATCCAGTTAAGCTGCGTACCCGCGTTGCGGCGTTTGGCTGGTTGGTGTTGCGCCTTGAGCAAGCGTGCGCGCACAACCTGCCGCTCAGTGATCAACGGCCTTTATTCCAGGCGCTGTTGGAACACCTCGAATGTCTCGATCAGATATGGGGTGAACAGCTTGGCAGCGAGGCGCCGCTGCTGTTGCCGGTTCGCCGGCAGCTGTCGGCGCGCTTGGCCCAGGCTGCTGCCGAACCTGGCGACGTCGCGGGCGTCATTGCCCGGGTCAAACCTGCGCCAAGCCCGCTGCCGGCCCCCGAGCAACCGCTCAATAACGAAAAAGACGCGCACAAACGGCTGCGCGCATTGCAGGAGCAGGCTCGGCCTTTATGTACCTGGTGGTTGCGTCAGGATGCGGCCGACCCGCGCGCCTTGCGCCTGGGCCGAACCTTGGCCTGGCTGATGCTCGTCAATTATCCCGACGCCAATAATGAGCGCGTCACGGCGCTGCGCCCATTGGCTACCGACAAGCGCAAGCGCTATCAAGACCGCTTCAGCCAAGGCCATTACGCCGATCTGTTGCTTGAACTCGAGGTCAGCCTGGCCGGTGCAATGTTCTGGTTCGATGGTTTGCGCATGGTCTGGGAGTGCCTGGAGGCCTTGCACGCAGACCTCGCCATGACCGAACTGGAAATGCAATTTGCTCTGCTGCTGCATCGCCTGCCGAACCTGCCTGAGTATCGGTTCGAGGACGGCACGCCCTTTGCCGACTCCGCGACAGGTGAGTGGATCGCATTTCACGTCATGCGTCACCTGCACAAGCCTGAGCCCTCCAATGTCGTCGTCGACAGCGCTGCTCAGCCCTGGGAAGCCGCGTTGCAGGCGGTGATGCCCTGCCTGCGCAAAGACGGGCTCAAGGCCGCGGTGAGTGTGCTCAAGCAAGGGCTGCGGGCGGCGTGTGGTGATCGAGCGCGTTTTCACTGGCACCTGGCGCTGGCCAGGTTGTGTGTGGCGGCCGGCAAGCATGACCTGGCCAGGATCCAGCTGGAACAACTCGACCTGCAATTACAGTGCACGGGCCTGGAAAGTTGGGAGCCGGAGCTGGCCATGCAAGTGGGCCAACTGCTGTATCGCTGCTACGACCTGTTGCCACAAAACCAAGCCGTACAAGACGGAAAAGACACCCTGCATCGCCGGTTATGCCATTTCGACCTGGAAGCAGTACTTGAATAGCGCCTCATCAAAAGGAGAAGCACCATGGCCAAAGACGGTTCGGTAGCCCCCAAGGAACGTATCAATATTACCTTCAAACCCGCGGTCGGTAGCGCTCAGGAAGATGTCGAACTGCCGTTGAAGCTGCTGGTGCTGGGGGATTTTTCCCAGCGCGCGGACCCACGCAAACTCGAAGATCGCAAGCCCATCGGTATCGACAAGCACACCTTTGACGAGGTGTTGGCCAAGCAAGCATTGAGCCTGACGCTGAGCGTTCCCAACCGCCTCCAGGATGCAGCCGACGTGGAAGAACTGCCGGTTCAGGTGCGAATTAACACCATGAAGGACTTCAACCCCGCGAACCTGGTGGAGCAGATCCCGCAATTGCAAAAGTTGATGGCATTGCGTGAGGCATTAGTGGCGCTCAAGGGACCGCTGGGCAATACGCCCAGCTTTCGCAACGCTATCGAGCGGGCGTTGGCCAATGGTGACTCTCGCGCACGAGTGCTCGCCGAACTGGGCCTGGATAGGCCTCAAGCCTGACGTTTTCAGTAAAAGGACACTGACACCATGACCACCATTCAACACGGCACGCAACCCGTACAGGTTATCGAAAGCGGTAGCATCCTCGATAACATCATTTCCCAGACATTGCTCAGCGCCGACGACGAGGCTTATGGCATCGCCAAGCGCGGCGTGTCGGCGTTTATCGCAGAGCTGGTCAAGCCACATAATTGTGACGAACCCGTAAAGAAACGCCTGGTCGACCGGATGATCGCCGAGATCGACACCAAGCTCAGCGAACAAATGGATGAGATCCTTCACCATCCGGACTTCCAGGCGTTGGAGGCTTCGTGGCGAGGCTTGCAGTTGCTGGTCGATCGCACCAATTTTCGCGAGAACATCAAGATCGAACTGCTGAATGTTTCGCGCGAGGACCTGTTGGATGATTTCGAAGATTCATCGGAAATTACCCAGTCCGGGTTATACAAGCACGTCTATAGCGCCGAATACGGTCAGTTCGGCGGTCAGCCAGTGGGCGCGATCATTGCCAATTACTTTCTTTCGCCCAGTGCGCCCGATGTGAAACTGATGCAATACGCATCCAGCGTCGCCGGCATGGCCCACGCGCCCTTTATCGCTGCAGCGGGGCCAAGTTTCTTCGGCTTGGAAAGCTTCACCGGGTTGCCCGACCTGAAGGATCTGCGGGACCATTTCGAAGGCCCGCAGTTTGCCAAATGGCAAAGTTTCCGGCAGAGCGAAGACGCACGATATATTGGCCTCACCGTGCCGCGCTTTTTGCTGCGCACCCCGTATGACCCCCTTGAGTGCCCGGTCAAGACCTTCGCCTACCAGGAGAACGTGGTTAACAGCCACGAGCATTACTTGTGGGGCAATACCGCCTATGCCTTTGCCACTCGCCTGACCGACAGCTTCGCGCGCTTTCGCTGGTGCCCCAACATTATTGGCCCGCAAAGCGGCGGGGCGGTCGAAGACCTGCCGCTGCATCACTTCCAGAGCATGGGCGAGATTGAAACCAAGATTCCTACGGAGGTGCTGATTTCGGACCGACGTGAGTACGAGCTGGCACAAGAAGGTTTCATCGCCTTGACCATGCGCAAGGGCAGCGATAACGCAGCGTTTTTTTCCGCCAGCTCCGTGCAGAAGCCCAAATCGTTCGGCATCAGTGAGGAGGGCAAGGCGGCAGAGCTGAATTACCGCTTGGGCACCCAATTGCCCTACATGATGGTGGTCAACCGCCTGGCTCATTACCTCAAAGTGCTGCAACGGGAGCAGTTGGGCGCGTGGAAAGAGCGGACGGACCTGGAGTTGGAGCTCAACAAATGGGTTCGCCAATACGTGGCGGACCAGGAAAATCCCAGTGCCGAGGTGCGCGGGCGGCGCCCCTTGCGCGCTGCGCGCATTGTCGTCAGCGATGTCGAGGGCGAGCCTGGCTGGTACCGGGTCAACGTTACGGTACGCCCGCATTTCAAATACATGGGGGCAGACTTCACGTTGTCCCTGGTCGGGAAGCTCGATAAAGAATGAGCAGAAGCCAGGGCATGCTTGAGCACAACAGCCTTTTCGAACGCCTCGAGCAGGGGGCGTCTAACCCGGGTGCCACCGTGGCGTCCATCGCCGCACATTTGGGGAAAATGCTCAGCACTCGTGCGGGCAGTGTCCAGACGCTGCCTGATTATGGCTTGCCTGACCTCAATGACATGCGGCTCAGCTTGCATGAGTCCTTGAGCCAGTCGCGGCTGCATATCGAACGTTTTATCCAGGCCTATGAGCCGCGGCTGACGAACGTACGTGTCAGGCTGTTGCCGGTTGTGCGTGACTCCTTGTCCCTGGCATTCGCCATTGAGGCTGAGCGGATGATTGCGGGCGTACTGCATCCTGTAGTGTTCCACGCGCGCCTCACGGATACCGGGCGGGTTGAGGTCTGTGCCAATGACGCTTAACCGTTATTTTCAAAGCGAACTCAGTGCGTTGCGCCAACTGGGGCGACGTTTTTCCGAACGTAATCCCGCCCTGGCGCCGTTTCTCGGCGAAGCGGGCCAGGACCCGGATGTCGAGCGCTTGCTGGAGGGCTTTGCATTCCTGACCGGGCGCTTGCGTCAGAAGCTGGATGACGAACTGCCGGAGTTGACGCACTCGTTGATGCACTTGCTCTGGCCCCATTACATGCGCCCGATACCGGCCTTCAGCATCTTGCAATTCGACCCGTTGAAACGCGCCGGCCCAAGCGTTCGGGTGGCTCGGGATACCGCCGTGCAAAGCGCTCCCATCCACGGTGAGCGTTGCCAGTTCCGTACATGCTATCCCACCGATGTCATGCCATTGCAACTCACTGACCTGGAATACAAATGCCAGGGCGAAGGGGCCTGGTTGGCTTTGCGCCTGTGCATGAGTGTCGACGGCAGCTTCAGTGAGTTGGAATTCGATTCGCTGCGACTGCACCTGGCCGGCGACCACTACATCAGTCAGGGCCTGTACCTGGGCCTATTGCGCCATCTGGCGGGAATCAGCCTGCAGCTCGTGGATCACGATGGCCTGCCGATCAGCGCCGGCGATGACCAACCCCTGACGCTGCGGCTCAATGCCAACCAGGTCCGGCCAGTGGGGTTTTCCCAGGAACAGGCGCTGATTCCTTATCCGCAGAACACGCTGGAGGGCTATCGGCACCTGCAGGAGTACTTCGCGTTTCCCGAGAAATACCTGTTTGTCGATGTCGAAGGCTTGGAGGTGTTGCACACGTTGTCTCACGAGTTGCTCCGGCAGGCGCACGGCCTGGTGATGCGTTTCGAGCTCCGCAGTCAGGGCCGCGAGCCCCTGCGTCCTACCTTGGATAACGTAAAGCTGTATTGCACGCCCATCGTCAACCTGTTTACTCAGGATGCAATTCCCATTCGCCTGGACGGTAAACAGGACGAGTACCTTTTGGTACCTGGGGAATACACGCCGGGCAATGCCAGCGTGTATTCAGTGGACCGGGTCACCGGCTGGCGCCCCGGTGGCTTGGGCTATCAAACCTACGTGCGGTTCGAGTCGTTTGAACATGACTGCCACAGCGAGCCTGTGGCGGCACCGCCCAGCTACAGCATTCGCCAACGTTCGTCGGTTCAACATGGTGGACTCGACACCTGGATGGGGTTCGGCAATCGCCGCAAACAGGGCCAGGAAACCCTGTCGGTCGAACTGACCTGTACCAATTGCAACCTGCCACGGCAATTACGTGCAGGCGATATCAACCAGCCCGGCGAACACACACCGGAGTCGTTGACGTTTCGCAATATCACCGCGCCAACGGCGAGCTACGCACCGCCCCTGGACCAGGATTTCCTGTGGAATCTCATCAGCAATATGTCGCTCAACTACTTGTCGTTGACCGACATCAACGCCTTGAAGGCGATTCTCGCAACCTACGACCTGCCGCGTTATTACGACCGCCAGGCACTGAAGGTCAGCCAGAAAAGACTGGCGGCTTTGCGCGCCATCCATCATGAGGCGACGGATCGCCTGCATCGTGGGTTGCCCGTGCGAGGGGTGCGGGTCGATCTGACGGTCGATTCCCAAGGCTTTGTCGGCCAGGGCGACTTATTTGTATTCGCTTCGGTCCTCAATCAGTTCTTTGCGCTTTATGCCAGCCTCAATTCCCATCACGAGTTGCGTGTCATCAGCACACAAGGAGACGTGTATTTATGGCCATCCCTGACGGGACAACAGCCCCTGCTCTGAATCAACTTTGCCGTGGTATCCGTGAATACACGTTGTTCCAGGCGGTTTTGCAGGTGATCGAGCGATTGCGTGAGGCTCATCCGCTGCTGGATGAGGACGCGTTGTACGACCAGTTGGAGTTCCAGGCCAACCCTGGCTTGGGCTTTGCCGCGCACGATATCGACCGAGTGGAGTTCTTTATGGAGCATGGACATTTGCGCGCACGCCTGCGCCTCAATGTACTGGGGTTATTTGGCGCCGGGTCCCCACTGCCTGCGTTTTATGGTGAGCAGGCATTTGCCGAGCAGCCAGGCGGCAACCCGACTCGAGATTTCCTGGATATGTTCCATCATCGCTTGCACCGGCTGATGCTCCCGATCTGGCGCAAGTACCGCTATCGGGCGTGTTTCCGGGCAGGCGCCAGTGATGGTTTTTCCGAGCAGATGTTTGCCTTGACGGGTCTGGGCGGCACCGCAATCCGTGGCGCTTCCCAGCTCGATTGCAAACGCCTGCTGCCCTACCTGGGCCTGCTGAGTGTGCGTGTGCACTCGGCGGCGTTGATCGAGTCGGTCCTGCGCTACTACTTCAAGCACGACGCGTTGTTTATCGAGCAGTGGGTTGAACGCCAGGTCGAGATCAGCCCGGTCCAGCGCAATGACCTGGGGCGGGCCAACAGTGTGCTTGGCGAGGACCTGGTGCTGGGGCGCCGCGTCGCTGACCGCAGTGGCAAGTTCAGGGTGCATGTCCGCGCGTTGGGGTGGCAGCGTTTTCACGACTTCCTGCCCACGGGTAAGGCCTATCAGCCGCTGCGTTCGCTGGTGCGCCTGACCCTGCGCGACCCATTGGAATACGACCTGCGTCTGGTACTGGCGCAGGGTCAGATCAGGGCTCTGCACATTGGCGAAAACACGGTTTGCCGCCTGGGTTGGACCACCTGGCTGGGGCACGAGCGGGCCGATGGCGTAGTCACGCTAACCCGTAATTTTCATTAGGGATGAATGGACATGATGAACAGGGATTTGCAACGCATGATCGGCGCACTGTCAGCACGGCTGGAAACAGCATCGGCCCTGGTGGATTTCTGCGGGTGCAACCAATGACCGATAACCTGCCCGGTGGCGGGGCCGACGCGCTGAGGTATGCCGACGCGTTGTCTGCCTGTTTCGCACGCTTGGGGTTCGAGCGTGATGAACACGCGTTACCTGACGGATGTGTCAGCACGGCGGCCCGGCTGAGCCAATCTGACGTCAGCCAATTGTATCTGCTCGATGAAGTGACCGGCCGGCTTGAACTGATCGCCCAACATCTAGCCCAAGTGTCGTCGCTCACCGTCATGCCTCCACGGCCTGGTCAGCATTCCCAACAGTTGCTGCACGACGCCTTGACCCAAGGCACTGGGTTGAGCCTGGAGGATGTGCAAGGCAGCGGCCATGACACAGGTTTTCTGCCCGCATTGGCGACACCATGGCGTGCGCTATTAATCGTGCCGCTGTTCAATCAATGTGAGCGGATAACTGGGGTGCTGGTGTGCGCCCGCCAACAGCCGGCCCAGCTGCAAGGCTACGCCCCCTCGTTGGGGCATTTGGGCAGCTACGCCGTGAACCGGTTACGCGTACTGCGCGGTAGGCAGCCCAACGTCGGCCCAAAGCCCGCAGGCCACAAACCCTTGGCTGGCGCATACGGCCTGATTGGCACCAGCGCGGCAATGGAGCAGGCCTGTCGTTTGATCAGTAAAGTCCTGCACACCCCTTACACCGTGCTGTTGCAGGGTGAGACCGGCACAGGCAAGGAAGTGGTGGCCCGGGCCATACACACGGCCGGGCCGCGCAAGGCCAAGGCCTTTGTCGTGCAGAACTGCGCGGCGTTCCCGGAAGGATTGCTTGAAAGTGAGCTGTTCGGCTACCGCAAAGGTGCGTTCACTGGTGCCGATCGCAATCACGGGGGGCTGTTCGACGCCGCACATGGCGGTACGTTGCTGTTGGATGAGATCGGCGATATGCCGCTGCCCTTGCAAGCCAAGTTGCTGCGGGTATTACAGGAGGGTGAGGTTCGCCCGCTGGGTGCCAGTGCGGCACATAAGGTCGACGTACGCATCATTGCCGCGACCCACCGCGACCTCGCGGCGATGGTCGCCGAAGGGCGCTTTCGCGAAGACCTCTATTACCGTCTGGCTCAGTTCCCCATCACCTTACCGGCCCTGCGCGAGCGGGACGGCGATGTGCTGCAACTGGCGCGCCATTTCACAGGCAAGGTGTGCGCGGCGCTGGGGAGGCCACCTGTCGAATGGGCGAATACCGCCCTCGATCAACTGTCCAGCCATGGTTTTCCCGGCAACGTACGCGAGCTCAAATGCCTGGTGGAACGCGCCGTGTTGTTGTGTGACGACAGCGTGATTCGGCCCGAGCACCTGGCACTGCCGCCGGCACCAGAGCCGGCCACTCCCGATGACGTGACGCTGCGCCAGCGGATGGAGCGAGTGGAGCGTACGTTCCTGCTCGACTGCCTGCACAAGAACCATGGCAATCGCACCCGCACCGCGCGGGAGCTGGGGGTCGCCCGGCGCACCCTGCTTTACCGTCTTGCCCGTTTGAACATTCCCTTTGGCGATGCCCGGGAGGAACGCTAAATGGTGCACTTGATTTTTACTGTGGGAGAAACCTGATGCCTGATCGTCCATGGCACGTCGTCGTGCTGGTGATGTGTTTGCTGGGAGGCTGTAACGCTAACTATGTGTTCGATGATGCCGAGTACCACCCCATGGGTGACCCGCAGGCGATCATTCGTGGCCGCTGAAAGGAGGGGGCATGAAGCTGCAGCTTGTGTTTGAGGTCTGCGCGTGCGAAAGCGACCAGAGCCTACTTTTGGCCCGCAAAGTATTTGACGGTACAGGCGGCGTGATCGGGCGTGGTCCTGGATGTGACTGGGTGATCCCTGACGCCAGCCGCGTACTCTCCAGCCATCATGGATTGATCGGTTACCGTGAAGGACGTTATTTCCTCACGGATATCAGCCGCAACGGTATCGGGATGGCCAAGAGTCCTGAGCGCCTGCGCAAGGGGCAGGCACGATTGATCAGTGACGGCGACGTATTCGAGCTGGGGGTGTTGACGATACGTGCGCGATTGCTGGAATCGCCGCGACCTTCCGACGAGCTGCTGGCGCCAGCGGCGGTGCCGATCCCCGATGACGCTTTCCTGTCGCTGGACCCGTTGCATGGCTTGGATCTTGATCGGCAGATGCGGGCCACGTCGGATGATCTGGAGGCCTTGAACAAGAGCGCCGATGAGCAAGCGGTATGGGCAGATCACTATGGGGCCGATTGCGAGCACGTGGTATTGCCGCGGCGGCAAGACCCTTCGATGGAGGTTACCGCGGTACCCGCTGTCGCGTCGACGCTGTCGACCGACGAGGTGTTCTGGTCGCAATTTGCAGCGGTCCTGGGTATGGACCTGACGGCCCTCGACACACCGGCCCGGGAGGCATTGGCGATCAAGGTGGCACGCTTGTTTCGGGTGACGATCGAAGGGCTGCAACAAGGTTTGCGCACCCGTGAAGAACTGAATAACGAACTGGGTATGGCGCCGTTCGCCAGTCAGGGCTCCGGCCAGAATCCCTTGAAAATGTATAGCGACACCGATGCTGCTTTATCCGCGATGCTCGATACCCGGGAGTTGGGTCAACTGCCCGCGGTGCGCGCCATTGCCCAGGTGCACCTGGAACTGCAGGTGCATCAGGTTGCGTTGCTGGCCGCTTGTCGAAGCGCCATGCGTAATGCCCGCGCTGTCTTTGAACCCAGCCATCTGTTGGGGTGTTTTGCGTCCCAGGGCAAGCCTGCCGGGTTTTTCTCCGATGGCGGGCGGTGGCGTGCCTACCAGCGTTACTACCAGCGTGTGGTGGCGCAAGAACAGTTGAATGATCGCCCGTTGGCCGGCGACTTCGCCAAGGCTTATGAGGAGCAGGTGCGCCTGATCTCCAGCCTGCACATTGATTTTCCAGGATGATAATCATGTATCGAGCCACCTTTGTTTCGTTGTTGCTCTTGTGCGGGCTGTTGGCGGGTTGCAGCGCCGTCTCGCCATTTTCCACGCTGACCAAGCTGGACGTGGTGCTGACTGCCAGCGAGCACGTCAACCCGGACTTGCACGGTCGTCCTTCTCCCGTGGTGGTGCAGTTGATCGAACTGCGCCATGGCGTTGCCTTTGAACATGCCGACTTCTTCAGCCTGTATGGCAATGCGCAGCACACGCTGCCAAAGGACTGGGTCGGCAGCGAGGAGGTTGAGCTGCGCCCGGGTGACCGGCTGGCGCTCAAACTGCGCATCGCTCCCGATAGTCGTTTTGTGGGAGTACTGGCCGCTTTTCGAGACTTGCCCCATGTCCAGTGGCGGCTGCTGGTGCCCTTGACGGTACAGCAACGCAACCGTGTCGAGCTGGTGCTGGACCAGGGCGGTATACGTGTTGCTGACCCGCTCGCCGGTGTGGAGGCGCAATAACATGCAGGTTCATAAAGTTATCTGGCAGGAAGGCATGCTGTTGCGGCCACAGCACTTGCAGCACAACGACCGTTATTACCACCAGCAGCTCAATCAGACCCGCCTGCTGGGCAGTGACACCTGGGGTTTGCTCACGTTCGAACTCAATACGCAGTACCTCAAGTTGGGCAAGCTGGTGGTCAACCAGGCCAGCGGCGTGTTGCCGGACGGCAGCCTGTTTGACTTGAATGCTGCCATGGAGCCGCTGGTGGTGCAGGTGCCAGAGGGTTCGGGCGCGCAAGGGGTTTACCTGGCGCTGCCGCTGGTCAGCGGCAGTCACCTTGAAGCCCGCCGGCCTGAGCAAAGTGACGTGTTGGCGCGCTACCTCAGCTGTGAAGTGGAAGTGGGGGATTCCAACGTGGGGGCGGATACGCGTTGCCGAATCCACTGCGCGCGCCCGGACTTACGTCTTCTGTTGGGTGAACAGCCGGGTGACCAGCACTTCATCAAGCTCAAGGTGGCCCAGGTACTCGACGCCAGCGGTGAAGGCGGCGTGAACCTGGATACGGCGTTCATCCCGACGTTTATCTTCGTGCAGGAGCATGGGTACGTGGCGTCGTGTCTCAAGGAGGTGATTGGCCTGCTTGCCAGTCGGGGCGATGCCATCGCGGCGCGCATTCGTGGCGAGAGCACGACCCAAGGCACACAAATCGCCGATTTCCTGATGCTGCAAGTGATCAATCGTAGTGAGCTGGAGCTGCGCCACTGCCTGAGCCAGACGCGGGTGCGGCCTGAAGCGGTGTTCCGTGCGCTGGTGTCGCTGCTCGGGGAGCTATCAACCTTCACCACTGAGAGTAAACGCGCGCAGTTGGATGTTCACTATCAACACGGCGATCAGGGCGCCAGTTTTCGCGGGCTGATGGCGCAGGTGCGTACGGCACTGTCGGTGGTGCTGGAGCAACAGGCGATCAAGTTGGCATTGCAGCCTCGCCAGTACGGGGTGCTGGTATGCCCGGTCAGCGAGTTGAAACTGCTTGGCACCGCCACCTTCATCCTGGCGGCCACCGCGCAGTGTGAGGCGCAGGAATTGCGCCAGCGCCTGCCAGCCCACCTGAAAGTCGCGCCGGTTGAGCGCATACGCGAGTTGGTCAACCTGCACTTGGCCGGTATCAAGGTCAAGCCTTTGCCAGTGGCGCCGCGACAGATTCCTTTCCATGCCGGCAAGACCTATTTCGTGCTCGATATGAGCCCCCGTGATATCGCACAGCTGGAACAGTCGGGTGGTTTCGCTTTCCACGTCGGGGGTGAATTCACCGGGCTTGAACTCGACTTCTGGGCCATCAGGAACTGAATGCCATGGACAGTGAATACACCCAGGATGAAAAAACCGTCCTGCTCGACCGGGAGACTCATGAGCCTGCCCAGGGGCCGTTGACGGATTTCCCATCGCCGCCGCGCTACGAACAGTTGGAAGACC
Source organism: Pseudomonas sp. CFSAN084952 (assembly GCF_009648855.1). Lineage (NCBI taxonomy): Bacteria > Pseudomonadati > Pseudomonadota > Gammaproteobacteria > Pseudomonadales > Pseudomonadaceae > Pseudomonas > Pseudomonas sp. CFSAN084952. The sequence goes on from NZ_CP045767.1 coordinate 1,869,234, forward strand.
GCATGATCTACGCCGGCCACAGGCTCGATACGCATAGCTTTCAGACAGGGCTCAACCCGCTGGTAGCCGCTGCCTTGGCGGTATTGTTCGAGGTTATTGGGATCAGGGTCTGCTCCGGCCGTGAAAACCTGGGCACGCTCAACGACCGATTAGTGTTGGCGGTGACTCAGTTCGAAACCCGCGCCTTGCAGGGCGGCGTGGAGAACAGCCAGGTCATGTCGGCGCGCTATGTGTTGTGCAGCGTGATCGACGAGGCGGTGGTGACGACACCGTGGGGGGCGCAAAGCGAATGGTCGAAGATGAGCCTGTTGAGCCGCTTCCATAACGAAACCTTTGGCGGCGAAAAAGTATTCCAGTTGCTGGAGCGCCTCACGCGCGACCCGGTGAAGCACCTGGCGATGCTGGAGTTGCTGTATCTGTGCCTGTCCCTGGGGTTCGAAGGCAAATACCGGGTGATGGAGCGGGGCGTGACGCAACTTGAGGCTGTCCGCGATGCCTTGTATCGCCAGATCAGGCACGTACGTGGGGAGCCGGCGGCGCAAGCGCTACTGCCTGCCCAGCAGCGGACCGACCGGCGCAAGCAGGTGCGGGTCATCCCTGCCACTTGGTGGGTCGGCCTCACCTTGGTGTGTGTGTTGGCGATGTACACAGGGTTTGCCTGGGTGCTGAGCAACGAGCGTACAAACGCGCTGCACCCCCTTCAACTTTCGGCGTCGGATCTGGTCCGCACGCCCTTGTAAACGCTGGGAGCAATGAATGATCGCATTCTTCAAGGGGGTGGGCACCGTGCTGGGCAGGATTTGGGTGTGGAGCCTGTTGCTGGTGCTTTCCTGCGCGGCAATGGTGTGGTTCTTGGGGCCGCTGCTGGCAGTGGATGATCACCGTATCTGGGCCGGGGCGACTGCTCGGTTGGTCACCATCAGCGGTGTGTTCTTGCTATGGGGACTGGCGATGGCGTTTGTGGGCCCAGGTTTTGCCGCCTGGCGCCAAAGACCAGAACGCGAGGTGCGCCGACAGCCGATGACGGGGGTGGAGGACGAACGCCGGCACCTGCGCAGTCGGTTCAAGAAAGCCGTGCACCTGCTCAAGATATCCCGCCATTATGGAGAGCGTAACGCGCGTTGGCGTCATGAGTTGCCCTGGTACCTGTTGATCGGTGAGCCGGGCAGTGGCAAGACACAGCTGCTGGCGGCAGCGGGCTTGCCGCTGGCGCTGGACCACGCGCAAACGCGGCCGATCGGTAACAGTGCCCATTGTGACTGGTATTTCGGCGACGAAGGCGTGCTGATCGACACCCCGGGACGCTACCTTACCCAGCCCGACTCTTCAGTGGACGCCGCAGGCTGGATCACCTTGCTGCATCTGCTCCGGTGGCGCCGTCGAGTGCGGCCGCTCAGCGGTGTGGTGGTGACGCTATCGGTCGACATGCTGTCGAGCACCAACGAATACGACCTGGATCATCACGCACGCCATGTACACTCGCGCCTGCAAGAGATCCAACAGACGTTGCATGTGGATGTGCCGATTTACCTGGTGTTGACCCACGCCGACCGATTGCCGGGATTCGCTGAATTCTTTGACTCACCCCTTGGAGAAAGTGCCGACAGCGTGTTGGGTCAGCACCTGCAAGGTTGCGCCGACGGTACTGACACAACACAGGTTCGTCAGGCGGTCGAGCAATTATTGCAGCGCTTGAACAGTGAGCTGATTGGGCGACTGCATCAGGAGCGCAATGTCGAGCGACGTGGGCAGATGCTGGAGTTTCCCCAGCAGGCAGCACGAATGGGGGAGCGCGTCAGCCTGTTCGTTGACATGGCGTTTTGCGCACATCGCTACCAACCCATCAACGGTTTGCGAGGGTTCTTCTTGACCTGCGCCGATGGCAGGCACCCGCGCTTTGTGCAGGGTCTGTTCAGCCAGGTGATCTTCGCCGAGGCCGACCTTGCGGGTTTGCAGGCTCAGGAACAACAACGTCTGCGTTGGCGCCAGGGCGCGCAGGCGGTGGCTGCAGCGCTGGTTATTGGCGGTGTCGGCGGGCTATGGGGGCACAGTTACTCAGTCAACCACCAACGCTTGGCGCAATTGTCGGCGCTGACCTCACACCCGCCGCTCGCCCTTGCGGCCGACGATGAAAGCACGGCGCTGTTGGCGCTGTTGGACGCGCGACTGGCGGCGACCCAGGTTTTTCCTGGGCCGGCAGATGTACGCCTGGTGGAGCGCACCGGGCTGTATCAGGGCGAACTGAGCCGTCCCAGCGTCGATCAAGCCTATGATCACGCGCTGCAAAAGCCATTTCTGGCCTGGACAGCCGCCCAGTTGGAAGAACAGGTAATTGCCAGCCTCGGGGACCGGGAGCGGCTGCTCGACGACCTGCGTGCCTACCTGATGCTCAATCTGCGCGAACGCCGTGACACGACCTGGCTGGCAGAACATATTGCAAGCCTTTGGTCGGTGCGGTTTGCCGGGGATATGCCAACACAGAAGCGCCTCAATGTGCACCTTGCGCGGCTGCTGGAGCAACCTTTTGTGGTGTCACTCAACGCGGAGCGGGTGGCCCAGGCCCGTGAAGCGCTGAGGGGCGAATCGTTGGCCGATGGGGTCTATCGGGTATTGCGCGAACAAGCGCGCAGCCTGGAGCCGTTGCGGCTGGCCGAGGGTAAGGTGTTCGCCGCTATCGATCCGCCTGTGCCGGGGTTCTATACCAAACGCTATGTGCAGTACTTTGAGGCGCAGGGCCCGCGGTTGGTAAACGCCATCACCCAGGACAACTGGGTGCTCGGCGAGGGTACCGACCTGGGGACCGAGGACTTGCGGCGCCTGATGGCTGAACTGCAGCAACGTTATTTCAGCGAGTATGCCGATGCCTGGAGCGATGCGCTTGGCCGAGTCAGGCTGCAAGAGACTGACAACCTGCGCCAGGATGCCGAGCAACTGATGAACCTGACGTCGGCGCAATCGCCTTTGATTCGTCTCTTGCAACAGGTGCGTGAAAATACGCGTTTGTTGCCAAGCCATGGACTGCTGGACAAAGTGGCCCAGCAGTCGGCAGACCTGGGCGAGATGGCCAAGTCGAGGTTGACGGCGGGGCAGGCGGGTATTGTCGAGGCTCCGCGGCGCGCCTTGCAGCGCCGCTTTGAGCCTTTGCATCAATTGCTGGATGAGCAGCAGAACCCCGGCGTAGAGCTGACTCAGGCCTTGCGTCTGCTGGATGAAGTGCACCTGCATTTGACGGCCTTGAACCGGGACAGCGCACCCGAGCAGGCCGCCTTCCTGCGTGCCAGGCAGCGCATGGAGGGCCAGCAGGATGCATTGGGCCATCTGCGAGACGCCGCCGCTCGCCTGCCGCTGCCCGTTGCCGGCTGGCTCGAAAGTATGGCGGATGACAGTTGGCGGCATTTGCTGGAACAGGCCTATGTGCACGTCAACCAACGTTATCAGAGCGAGGTGCATAGCCTTTATGCCAAGGCCATTGGCCGACGTTACCCATTCAATGCGCACGCCAGCAGTGAGGTCGCCCTTCACGATTTTCAGGAGTTCTTCAAGCCACGCGGGGTGATGGCGCGCTTTTATGAGGGCTACCTGCGGCCTTTTATCAGTGCCGACGGCAGCCGCTACCGATTGCGTGGGCTGGATGGCCAGAGTTTGCCGGTTTCCCGTGCGCTGCTGGAGCAATTGATGAAGATCCAGGTCATCCGCCGCGGCTTTTTTACCGAAGACGCGGGGGAGTTGTCCGTGCGATTCACCTTGGCACCCTACAGCCTGGACCCATCGGTCAGCCGAGCGATCCTGCGGTTTGGCGACCAGCAATTGGAGTATCGCCACGGTCCGATCGTACCCATGACGTTCCATTGGCCCACCGACGCAGACAATGGGCGCAGCAGCCTCGTCTTGGAGAGAGGCGCGGAGCAGCGCCCCTTGGGCATCGAAAAAGACACTGGAGCGTGGTCGTTGTTCCGGTTTCTGGACCTGCTGCAGAAAGAGCCCGCCAGCGGCCGTAATATACAGATCCTCAAGGCAGACCTCGCCGGCCTGCGCGCCAATTACCGGCTCACCAGCCAGCGTACGCCCGGTCCGTTTGACATGGACACATGGCGCACCTTTCGCCTGCCGGAGCAGCTGTGACCCCGATGGAAGCCCCGTGGCGCAGCGCCGGGCGCACGCAGCGAGGCCTGGCGCGGTTGCGCAATGAGGATGCATTCCTGGACAACCCGAGCACGGGTTGCTGGGCGGTGGCGGACGGCATGGGCGGGTATCGGCACGGGGATGTCGCCAGCCAGTGGATAGTCAGCCACTTGGCTTCAGTGTCGGCTGACGGCAACCTTGACCAGCGTATTCAGGCGGTTCGCAACAAATTGCAGGACGTCAACCAAGGAGTACGACGCGCATGGACAGAACCTGGCGCAACCAATGAAGTGACGATGGGCAGTACCGTGGTCGCCCTGTTGTTGGAGAAGGGCCGGGCGGCCTGCCTATGGGCGGGAGACAGTCGCTGCTATTTATGGCGCGACCAGAGCCTCTACCAATTGTCGAAGGACCACTCGCTGCTGCAGCGCCTCATGGACGAGCGTCAGTTGAGTGTGGCGCAAGCCCAGGCTTACCCGGGTGCCAGGGCCTTGACCCGGGCCGTTGGCGCGCGTTCGCGGTTGCATCTGGAGGTACTGGAACTGCGTACCCGCCCTGGGGATGTATTTTTGTTGTGCAGTGATGGCTTGTATCAGGCCCTCAGCCACGTTGACCTGGGGCGGGCGTTGAGCATGGGCACGCCTCAACGGGCAGTGGAACGGCTATTTGCAGCGGCGTTGCGCCGGCCGATACGCGATGACCTGACTGCGGTTGTGGTGCAGCCATGAACTCGGCAGCTCAAGCCTGCCGTTTACTGTCTGGGCGCTATCACCTTGAACGTGTCTTGGGCAGAGGTGGCATGGGCAGGGTGTACCGCGCGCGCGACCTGTTGCACGAGCAATTGGGCGAACCCTGTTCCAAGGTCGCGATCAAGCTACTCGACGAACCCATTTCCCAGTGCCCCGACGCGCATGTGTTGTTGTACAGCGAGTTTGCGTTGACCCGCAGCCTGAGGCACGCGCATGTGGTACGGGCGTTTTCGTTTGAGGTCGATACACACAGTCAAGTCGCGTTTTTCACCATGGAGTTGCTGCAAGGAGTGACGCTGGACCGCCTGCTGCTGGAGTGCCCCTATGGCTTGCCTTGGCGGGAGTTGCGACCCATCGCCGTGCAGTTGCTGGATGCGCTGGTCTACACCCACCAGCAAGACGTTCTGCACGGTGATGTCAAACCAGCCAATGTCATGGTGGGCGAGGAGGGCGTGCGCTTGTTCGATTTCGGCCTGGGCCAGGCTCAAGCAGGCGCCGCAATGGGTTTGCCGAGTGTCAGCCGCAGTCGTTTCAATGCCTGGACACCTGCCTACGCCGCCCCGGAACTGTTGGCCGGCGGTGCGCTGACCGCCGCTGCCGACCTGTACGGCGTGGCCTGCGTCCTGTACGAACTGGCCCACGGCAAGCGCGTTGGGGAGCGCGCCTCCACGGTCTGTCTGCCCCGGCCCGCGCAGTTGCCCAGGCATTGCTGGGTGGCGTTACAGGCAGCGTTGGCGATAGACCCGCAGCACCGAAGCATAACGGTCGCCGAGTTGCGTCACGTCATGGGGCGCAACCGAGCACGCTGGTGCTTGTAGGGCAAAGGTCAAACGGCCAAGCCGTGCAACTGGCAGTACTGCGCCCAGTCCAAGCCTGCCATCTGTGCGACTTCTTTATGCACTTCGCGCCGCTGGGCCTCGAAGGCTTCGGTCGAATCGGCCGTCAGCTTGAGGGTCAATTCCCAGGCGAATAATTTTTGCTGTTCAGCGTGTGCTTCGAAAGCCTCATGCAGGCGTTCGGCGCGATACTGCGCCAGGGTTTCGCCCCTGGCCTGGGCTACCAGCGGGTTTAGGCTGTCCAGCTCGGCAGCGACCTGCGGTTGTTCGCGCAGGAATCTGTCCAGCGCAAGTTGGTGCGTATCGTTGGGTGCCGACACAGGTAGACACCTTAATGAGAAGGGTGAGAGTTGCTATCGGACGCGCGTGCGTTGAGGTGATGGCGGGCACGCTTGCGCGACCTGCGCTGCATCCAGTTTTGCAACGGCGCCAGCAAGAAAAACATCAGGTAAGCGACCAGCACCAGGGTCAGGTCTACCCAGGTTTCAGCCACAGGCCCAGTGAACAATTCAATGAGGTTCTTGATTACAAACAGCAACACCACGCTGCACAACCACAGCAGGATGGTGACAAACAGAGGACGCATGTGACTTGAGCGTTTGTCTTGCATAGTGAGGTTCTCTCCTTTGGCCTGTTGTCGTTCCAGGCAAGATTCCCTGAGTGCGTACCCATTATCAGACAGGTTGTAACATCCTTTAACACGCACAAACCGTGCGGATGATACCGACTCAGACAGCCTTAGGGGATGATTCAAGTCAGAAAGTTCGATAAATCTGTAGGGATTTAGTCTAGCAACCCGGCATTCACTGGTAAAAAAGCCGGGCAGGGACGGGGATAAAGGCTTTCGCTTCGGCTATCAGGCCGTGTAGCGTTAGCGGGTGTTCCCGGCCCTGATCTTCAGCGGCAGTCGGTGACAGGCAGAGGACGGCCCATGGCGCACACCCTGTTCAAACTTTTCCTGACACAGCGCCTGGCGGTCCTGGCCAGCACGGAGTCGCTGCGTGCGATTCGGGAGGGGCTGCTGTGGATACTGCCGTGCCTGTTGGTGTCCGCTGGTTTCCTGATCCTGTCCGAATGCGCCCTGGCGCTGGGGTTCGATGCGCAGGTGGTGAGTTTCCTGGCCGGGTTGCATAAACAGATCAGCTCGGTGATCCCGTTGCTGGTGGCGGCCTCCATCGGCTACATGTTGGCGATTCAACACCGTCTGCCACAACTGCCGGTCGCCTTCCTGTGCCTGGCCCATGTAGTGGTCGCAACCTTCGTGCTGCGTGAGTACCCGCGTGCTTCGGCCACGTTCCTACTCTTTATTGCCATTGCTTCGCCCTTGATCAATGTGCCGGCCATCGCCTGGCTGCACCGCTTTCGCTGGACGCGCCTGGTCAACCAGGACCTGGTCGGCCATAACCTCAAGGGCACCATCAACATGGTGATACCCGGCGCACTCACGGCCTTGTCGTTGGTGGCGGTGTTGTCGTTGCTGCTGTTGATCCCCCATGTGGCGCAAATCCAGGGGCCGCAGGTGCTTGATGCGTTGCAGACGCCTTACGGCAGCGGGTTGTTTGTCACCCTGATGAATTCGCTGCTGTGGTTCTTCGGGATTCACGGCGTGTATGCCATGCAGCCGTTATTCGATGCATTGGACCAGGCGGTGGCGCTCAATGGCGCAGCGTTGGCGGCGGGGGAGCCGGTGCTGTACCTGCTCAACAACGGCTTGCTGGGCAGTTTTGCGTTTATCGGTGGCTCGGGCGCAACCTTATGCCTGTTATTGGCGATCCTGCTATTTTCCAAGAGCCAGTCCATGCGCTTGCTGGCGGTGGCCAGTTTGCCGCTGTCATTATTCAATGTCAGCGAAGTGCTGTTGTTCGGTTTGCCGATCATCCTCAACCCGCGCCTGTTCATACCATTTCTATTGGTGCCGGCGTTCAACGCGATGGTGGCGTTGATGGTGGTGCAACTGGGCTGGGTCTCACCGGCGGTGGCCAGCGTGCCCTTTACCGCCCCGGTGCTGCTCAACGCGTACCTCAGCACCCATGGCGATGTGGCGGCGGTGGTGTTGCAGATCGTTCTGTTGGGCGCCGGTACCCTGGTGTATGCGCCCTACGTCAGGGCGATTCATCGCCAGTCCAGCGATGGCGGCACGGTGTACCTCAAATCCCTTGACATGACCTTTCGCGGTCTCGAGGAGAAAGGCCGTCTGCTGGAGTTCGATCCGGTGCTGGCCACTCACCAGACATTGGCCCGTCAGGCCGCTGAGTTGAACCGTATTCAACAGATCAGCGATTACGAGTTCTACCTTGAGTTTCAACCCCAAATCTCCACCCGCACCGGTTTGTGCACCGGGTGCGAGGCGCTGATGCGCGCCCGGGACAGCCAGGGCACGGTGCATTCGCCCTGGGAGTTCCTGCAATGGCTGGCGCACGCCAGGCTGATGCCGGACGTAGACGTGTGGGTGGCATCCCAGGCTGTGCGCCAGTATCAGAAATGGCAGAAGGTGGGTTTTGAACTGCCGATGACCATCAATATTTCCAGCACCACGCTCAAGGACGCCGCCTATGGCGACCGCCTGGTGGAAATTCTTCGCCAGGCCCGTGGGCAAGTTTCAGTGGAAATTACCGAAGACGCGCTGGTCAGCGACATCCCGGCCACCCGCCAGACCATCCAGAAGTTGCAGGCCATGGGCGCCAAGGTCTATCTGGATGATTTTGGCACTGGGTTTTCTGCGTTGAGCTATCTGCACCAGTTTCCTGTGGATTTCATCAAGATCGACCGCAGTTTTGTGGTTGCCCAGCATGACCCTAAAGGCGCCCAGGTGCTCACAGGTATGTTGCGGTTCTGCGAGGCCTTGGACCTGGGCGTGGTAGTGGAAGGGGTTGAGACGGCTGAGCAATTGGCCTTTTTGAGTAACGGGCCTGAGTTGTTTATCCAGGGCTGGTATTTCAGCAAGGCACTGCCTGGGGATCAGTTGCCGCGCTTTGTGCGTGAGCGCAGGGCGTTGGTCTGATGGCCGACGCTTATCTAACTGACGCCCTGCGGTCCAACTGTGGGAGCTGGCTTGCCTGCGATGACGGCCTGCCAGTCGACGCCTATCTACCTGACACCCCGCAGTCCAACTGTGGGAGCTGGCTTGCCTGCGATGACGCCCTGACAGCCGACGCTGTTATACCGTGTACATATCCATTCCTGCGGTCACGACCACTTAGGGTTCCGCTCTGACAGCGGGGCACTTTGGAAAAGAGCCGGAATGCCGGCCCAGCCCAAAGTAACCAAAGGGCTCTTGCCCCACCACTCGGCACCTCGCTTGGGCTCGGTGTGCCCGTAATCCGCCAGTGATTTGGGGGGGGGGCGCTTCAGATCAAGAGCAAGATCAAGAGCGACTCGCTTCGCATCGTGGTTACCGCTGGCTGCTACGGAGTTGTGTAATACCTATTGTTTGGTGGCGCCAACCCCCCATCTCCAAGCCTTTGAAAGAATTTTCCTACAGGTGTTGACCTTGCCACTACGGGAACCTTTAGGCTTTTTTCCGAGTACGCCCAACCACAAAAACAAGATTCAGGGGTTATCAATGGATACTGCTGCCCTGCAACAACGCTCGGATTCCGATCTCTTCACCAACGCCTCGCGGCTGATGGTGAATGCCTTGGAACCCAGCGCCAACTACGCCCAAGTCACCCGCGCGCTGGAAGCGCTGCTCGCACTGACCCGGCAAGGCCTGGCGGGAGACGCCCAAGCTTATGCGCACTATCAGTCAGCCCTGCTGCAACTGCACCTCCCCGGTGACCCGCGCACCGAGCCGACCCGGCGCTGGATGGCCAGCGAGGTCTACCGCGTCGAAGATGAGTTCGCCGCCGACGTGCCGGGCTTTAAAGCGTTGCCGGCGGACGAGTTCCGTCAACAGGTCGACGCTGAAATCGCCGCACGCAGCCGGGTCAACCACCCGATGTCGGTGCACCTGTTCCAAGGTACGCCGCCGGTGCAGGATGTGCGCTTTTTCCTGGAGCATCACTGGACCCGTTCCTACAACTTCTACAGCCTGCTGGCCGAGTTGGCCTTCCGTTTCGAAGCCATCGAAGACGCCTCGGTGTTTTACCGCAACTTGTACGGCGAAGCAGGCGCTGAGACACCGGAGCGTTCGCACCCGGCGATGCTCGCCCATCTGATGGAGTATTTCGATATTCCGCTGGCCATCGATTTCCCCGCGCTGCATCCGCTGGAAAAGGCCTACCTGAATAATCGCATTCGCTGTGTGCGCCACACCGATGTCGCCTGGGGCCTTGCGCTGCTCTATGCGGTGGAGTCTGTCAGCTGCGTCAACCATCGGCGCATCTACGAGTTGTTGCAGCGCCTGGATGTACCGGCGCAGCCCAGCGAATTCCACCGCTTGCATGGCACCCAGGATGAGATCGACACCGAAGAAATGTGGGCACTGATTGCCAAGTTCGCCAGCGAGGAAGGCTTTCAACGCACGTTCATGCGCGCACTCAAGCACCACTTCGAAATCAACAAGGCCTACTTCGACAGCCTGTGGCAGCAGATGCAGGCCCAACGCCTGTCTGCCTGAACGACCTGCGACCCAAAAACAAAAATAATGGAGCACATGATGAGCCCACGTAATTTTTCCCTGGCGCAATTGCAGAATATTCACACGGCCGAAGCCCGTCTGCTGGCGGAAGCCTTGAAACCGGACGCGACGTTCAATCGCATCGAAATTGCCGCCAATATGCTGCGCGCCCTGTGCGAGACCGGCCAACGTGGCGACGCCGCGAATGCAGCGCAGTGCCAGCAATTGCTGTACATCCTCTCGTTGAGCGACGACGTGGCCACCGCCTCGACCCGGCGCTGGCTGGCCAATGCCGTCTATAGCGTGCAAGAGCGTTTCATGCCGTCAGCCGACTTGGCATCGCCCTTGTCCGAGGCCGGCTTCCAGCAGCGCCTGGAAGAGCAGATTGCCGCGCAGTCGCGGGAAAACCATCCGATGTCGCAGTATGTGTTTGAAGGCAAAGCCTCTCACGAGCAACTGCAGGTGTTTTTGCGTCACCAATGGTTCCGTACTTATCGCCTTTACCGGGACGCCGCCGACCTGCTGGTCAACCTGACTGACGTGGACGAGGCGGCTGCCCTGGCGCGTTATCTCTACGGCGAGTTGGGCGAAGAGGATGAGCAGCGTTCCCACCCGAAGCTGTTGGCCAAGCTGCTCGCCGCCGTGGGCCTGAATGCCGATTTCGAGGCCCTCTCGACGATGCCCGAGGAAATCGCCTACCTCAACAACCGCGCACGCTGTTTCCGCAACCCCGATGTCGGCTGGGGCCTGGCGGTGTTCTACATCACCGAACTGGTGGTGCCCGGTAACCACGGCAAGCTGTACAACGCCCTGCGCAACGCGGGCTTGAGCCAGGATGACGCGGAGTACTACGAAGTGCACATCAGCCTGGTGCCGCCGCGGGCCAAGCGTGAATGGGCACTGATCTCACGGCGTATTCCGGACCTGGGGTTCCAGAATGCGTTCCTGACGTCTCTGGCCGAGCACTTCCGGCTGGAGCGGGCTTATTACGATGCAGTCTGGGAAGAAGTACAACGCGTGAAGTAGCCCTCCCTGGACAACCCGAGTAACCCGACATGCCAAGTCATATCACTGAATCCCGTATCCACGGGGGCGCTTACTCGTCCCCGGAATTTGCTGCAATCTTCTCTGATGCCAATCAGGTGCAGAAGTGGCTCGATGTTGAAACAGCGCTGGCGGCGACCCAGGCGCAGATGGGCCTCATCCCCCACGAGGCCGCCCGGGAGATTGCCCGGGTAGCCAGCGTGGAACTGCTGGACCTCGATGCGTTGGGGCGCGAGGGCCTGGAAACCGGGCACATCCTGGTGCCGGCCCTGCGCGCCTTGCAGGGGTTATGCGCCGATGGGCTGGGCGAATACGTGCATTACGGCGTGACCACCCAGGACATCCTCGACACCGGCCTCATCCTGCAAATCCGCGATGCCTGGGGCCTGGTAGTGCAGCGTTTGCGCGGGATCCGCGGGCATCTGCTCACGCTCGCCCTGCGCCATAAGCACACGGCGATGGTCGCCAGAACCCATGGCCAACACGCATTGCCCACCACGTTCGGCTACAAGGTGGCGGTGTGGGTCGATGAGATTGATCGACACCTTGAACGCTTTGACGAAGCCTACGCCCGGGTGATGGTCGGCAACCTGACCGGCGCCGTGGGCACCCTGGCCGGGCTTGGCCCGCAGGGTTTGGACGTGCAGCGCCGCACCCTGGAAAGCCTCGGCCTGGCGGCGCCGTTGAGCAGTTGGCACAGCGCCCGCGACCGCATCCTGGAAGCGGCGTGGCTGCTGGTGCAGGCGTCGGCGACGTTGGGGCGTGTCGCCAATGAGATCTACCACCTGCAGCGCACCGAGATCGACGAAGTGCGCGAGGGGCGGCGAGCCGGGCAAGTGGGGAGTAGCACCATGCCCCACAAGCAAAACCCGTCGACGGTGGACTTGATCAGCGCGCTGTCACGGCTGGTACGTGCGCAGATGGTTGCGCTGACCGATGCGGCTTTCCAGATGCACGAGCGTGACGGCACCACCTGGCGCATCGAATGGGCGGCCTTACCCGAGCTGTTCATTTACGCCGGTGCGTTGCTCGCTCGTATGGAAGGCTTGCTGCTGGCGGGGTTGGAGGTGCGTGAAGCGCGCATGCGCAGCAACCTGGACTTGTTGGGCGGGCTGATCCTGTCGGAGCGCGTGATGCTTGCGCTGGCGCCTCGGTGTGGCAAGCAGACGGCCCATCACCTGGTGCACGACATCGCCCTGCAGGCCCAAGACGCGGGCGTTTGCTTTCGCGACGCGCTGCTTGGCGACCCTCGGCTGCGCGGTTGTTTCAGCCCACAAATGCTCGATGACTTGCTTGACCCGACGGCCTACACAGGGCTGGCGGCCGAAATGGTCGATCTGGTGGCAACTAAAGCACGACCTCGCGCTTCAGGCGATGGCGCTGAAGCACTGATGGCAACCCAAGGCAATACCAATCAGTCCCTGTACGCTACGGAGGGTATGTGATGGATGCGCAAACTTTGGAAACGACAGCTCGTGCGTCTTGCACCGCACGTTCGGACCACCCAGGTTTTGATCATGACGGCGAGCAATGCCGCCACGAACACAGCCACATCCTCGATTCGAAAACCCACGGTTCGGGTTATGCCGGCCCGCAGAGCCGCAAGATTTTTTGCAGTCATTGTCGCCTGCAACGCTGGCTGGACGTGGAAGCCGCGCTGGCCATGGCGCAGGCCGATGTCAACATCATCCCGCGCGAGGCGGCCCTGGAGATCGAAAAGGCCGCGTTGCTATCGGGCATCAATGTGCGCCAACTGGCCGAGGGTGTGGTTGCCACTGGGCATTCGCTGATGCCATTGCTGAGCGCCCTGCAAAAAAATTGCAGCCCCAGTGCCCGTGAATACGTGCATTACGGCGCTACCACCCAAGACATACAGGACACCGCCCAGTCCCTGGAGATGCGCGATGTGCTTGATGCGATGGACCAGGCCCTGGAGACTTTGCTGGGTAAGTTGTCGACCCTGGCCGATGCGCACCGTGACTCGCTGATGGTCGCCAGGACCCACTCGATTCCCGCCTTGCCGACCACCTTCGGGCTGAAGGTCGCTGGCTGGATCGATGAGCTGTTGCGCCACCAGCAGCGCTTGGCCGAAGCCCGCCAGCGTGTACTGGTGGTGCAACTGTTCGGCGGGGTCGGCACCATGGCGGCGTTCGGCCCGGACGCCATGCCGATGCTGGAGCGTTTTGCCCAGCGCTTGTCGCTGCAAGTGCCCCTGACGGGCTGGCATGTGTCCCGTGACCGCGTTGCGGAGTTCGTCAGCACCCTGGCCATGGTTACCGCCTCGTTGGCCCGCGTAGCCGATGAAATCCGTACGCTCAATCGCTGGGAAATCGCTGAAGTGGAAGTGGGCTGGAGCGACCAGCAGATCGGCAGCAGCACCATGCCGCACAAACGCAACCCCGAAGGCTGCGAGCAGGTGGTGGTGTTGGCGCGGCTGGCCAAGGCCCAGGTCATGCTCGCGCTGGACGCGATGATTCTTGAGCATGAGCGCGATTACCGCGGTACGCGGCTGGAGTGGTGCGCGGTCGCGGACGTTTCCCACTATGCATTGATGGCGCTCTCGATTCTGACCGAGACCATCGACGGGCTCACCGTGAATGTGCAGAAGATGGAAGGCACCGCCCAGGCGTATGGCGATGCCATCTGCACCGAAGCGGTGGTGTTCGAAATGGCGCGCAAGCTGGGCAAGAGCAGCGCCTACCAGATCATCTTCGAAGTATCCCAGGCCAGCCAGCGCAATCACGTGTCGATCCGCGAGGCAATCGAGGCCGATGCGCGGGTGCTTGCTGTCATGAGTGACGGCGCCCTGGCACGGCTGTTCGAGCCCAGGACCCACCTGGGCATGTCCGAGCGCATCGTTGACAACGTGCTGGCCAAACTCGCCGGCCATTGATCCCTTAACAGACTTGCAAATTCATCAAGGAGCGACAGATGTCCAACGTTATGGAAGTTGATAAAGCCAAGGTCCAACAGTTCTCGGCGCGGATCATGGAGGATTACGGCAACACGCTGCGCGGTGCCATGCTCTACATCGGCGACCAACTCGGCTTGTTCAAGGCATTGGCCGACGGCCAGGCGGTGACCCTGGAAGAGTTGGCGCACAAGACTGGCTACAACGCGCGTTACTTGCGCGAATGGCTGGGCAGCATGGCCACCGGCAATTATTTGACCTACGACGCGCAAACCCGCCGCTACCAGATGCCGGCTGAATTTGTGCCGGTGCTGGCCGATGAAGACTCGCCGTATTTCGCCGGCGGCATCATTCAGCTGAGCGTGCCGTTCGTGAGCATGGCGCCCAAGGTCATCGAAGCCTTCCGCCATGGTGGTGGCTGCGCTGAAGAGGCGTTCCCGCTGGAAACCTGGAAAGGCATGGAGCGCATGACCATGCCCTGGTACAAGCATTACTTGGTCCAGCACTGGATTCCATCCTTGGATGGCGTCGAAGAGAAGCTCAAGACCGGCGGCAGTGTCCTGGATTTTGGCTGCGGTGCGGGCCTGGCGGCGATCACCATGGCCAAGGCCTATCCTGAGGCGCGCATTGTCGGCTGCGATTTCCACCTGCCTTCCATCGAGTTGGCGCGGGCCAACGCCGAGGCGGCCGGCGTGGGTGACCGGGTGCAATTCGAGGTGAACGACTCCGATGCGTTGCGCGGCCAGCAATTCGACTTCGTGACCACCTTTGTGGTGATCCACGATGCTACCGACCCCCAGCAGATGCTCAAGGATTTGCGCGCTGCCACGGCCGAGGACGGCACCTACCTGATGGTGGAGCTCAACCTGTCCGAGGAACTGCACGAGAACATGAACCTGTTCGGGCGCGTCATGTACCCGCAGAGCACCCTCTATTGCATGACCTGTTCGCTGTCCCACGGTGGGGCAGGGCTGGGGGCGTTCATGGGCGAGAAGCGTGCCCGCCAGATGGCTGAGGCAGCCGGGTTCAGCCGCTTTCGTAAAGTGCCTTCGCAGTGGCCACCGATGCCGGCGCTGTTCGAACTCAAGCCTTGATAGGAAGCATCCGCGAGTCGCTTTGCGCAGTAAGGCAATTTAATGGCCCCTTTGTAACAAAATCCTCGCCAAAATCACTTTTATTTTCAGGTGGTTAGGTGAGGATGCAAATGCGCTCTGTGGGAATGATGCTGATTGCCTGCTCCCTGGCCGGCGGCGCGACTGTCGCGCAGGCCAGGGAATTGCGCGAGGGTGACAAGTACATGTGCAGTTGGGGCGCAGGCACGGCCGCCAGGGCCCAGGAGCTAAAGTTATCCGGCGTTTCGCTATACGCGGCCCGGCAGAAGATCCAGACCCTCAAGTTCAGCAAATCGTGGATGCGCATGATGGCCATGGGCATCACCGAGCAGACCTATGACAGCCGCTCACGGCTCAAGCCCGAGGCGATTCGTCAGAGCTTTTATCAGGATTGCCTGCGCTACAAGGTGGCGCGCAAGTAATTCGTAGCCCCGCACCAGCCGTAGGGCCTTTACAAATCCACGACAAACCCCGTGTGAGTATTTGCATACAATTGCGCACTTCTTCATGGAGGCCGGTATGCAAGTACTGATTCGAACGGCAACACCTGATGACGTCGACACGCTGTGCGCGATTCGCACCTCGGTGGTGCAAAACCACCTGAGCCTTGAACAGATGGCTGGCCTGGGGATTACCCCGCAGGTATTGAGCGACACGTTGCGCGCAGCACCTTGTGGCTGGATCGCGGAAGTGGACGGCCAGGCGGCGGGGTTTTCCATGGTCGACCTGGATGAAGGTGAAGTGTTCGCGATGTTCGTGCTGCCATCCCACGAGAAGCTTGGCCTGGGCCGTCAACTGATGGCGGTGGCCGAGGCGGCCCTGTTTGAGCGCCACGACACGGCGTACCTGGTGACTGATGGGCGTGATGAGATCCGGGCCAATGGGTTCTATCAGCGCCTGGGCTGGTCTGTCGTGGGCCCGGTCGATGGAGATGATGTGCGTTATGAAAAGAGCAGGGCGCCATAAGGCCATGAATGCCCCAGCGCCTTCATCGTCCAACAGCTTGCGCTACTTCGCGGCGGGCGTGCTGGTTGTCGCCGTGTTACTGGGGTTCTATTTTGTTCAGCTCAACGCAAAGGTCGACCGCCAACGTGAAGAAGCCGCTGAACGTTTGGCGCTGTGTCGTCACCTGGAGGCTGTGGTGGGCGCCACCGCTTCGAGTCGTGAGGCCCTTCAAGAAACGTGCAAGCAATTAAGTGAACAATTACTTAAAAGTACGGCACCGGATTAATAACCCTTTTTTATACGTGGGTTTATAACCGTTACTTGCACCAAAAAGTAGCATGACTGCCGCCTTCCACCTTAAAAAACATGTGGTTATTGAATGACTTACGACGCTTTCAATCCGACGAAAGGATTAAAATAATCTTGTTACATGTTTTTACAATCGCTACTATAGCCGGGCGTTCACCTCCCACGGTTTATGCATTTTTAAATCCCAAGTTTCCATCAGCTACTTGGGATTTTTTTTGCCCGCGATTTAATCTCGGCCTGTCGTTCATGGCCGGTTACGCCCGACAAAGTGAGGGCTGGTTAACACTGTTGCATTAAATGTCCGGTGGCCGGCAAAACCTTATCTATGCTGCTTGCATCACCTCAATCGGGTAGAACCCAGGGACGGGGGGCTGATCATGATTTCCATCACCGAATTCAACCGCATCATGGCCTCAGGCTTCCTGCCGCTTGCGTGTGAGTGCTGCCTCAATAGCGACGGCTCGCTGCGCATCAGCGTGTTCGAGCCTGCGTCCGGTCGTGTCGACTTGCTGCTGACCCGCGTATCGCCCGAGGGCCTGGACAGCATCCGTGCCATCGCCAACCTGATTGGTGAGTTGCGTGCCGAGATAAAGGCCGGGCGCCGCGGGTTCGCGGCGGTGGGTTAGCGGCTGTCCAGGGCGTCAGAGGCGCCGCAGGAAGGATTTGACGATGTGGCGGGTGGCGTCTGTGGTGTCCAGCTCGTCCAGGGCGCTGTAGGCATACCACTGGCAATCGACAATCTCATTGCACGGCCGTGCCTCGTCGATATTGACCACCGAGGCCTCAAACACATGGTGGACGGTGTCGCGGGCCTTGAGCTCTTGCAGGTACAGCAAGCCGTCCACGTTTAACCCGGTTTCTTCTTCCAGTTCGCGTTCCGCCGCGCCGACAGGGCGCTCGTGCGCTTCGACTTTCCCGCCGGGCAATGCCCATTTTGATCTGGCCTTGCGCACGAAGAGGATATGCCCCTCATGTTCGCAAATGACGGTTGCCCTAATTTTCATCGAATGTGCCCCCGCGCCGAATGAGTGTCATAAAAGTGTAATGCAATTGTCATGCTAAGTGGTTATGGCGCGCCAGGGCCGGTATGTGGATACTGCCCGATTGACGAATACGACCGAGGACATTAGATGAAGACCATACGCTGGGGCATGATCGGCTGTGGCAGTGTCACTGAATTGAAGAGTGGACCGGCTTTCTATAAAGCGCCAGGTTCGGCCTTGGTCGCCGTGATGGGGCGGCGTGCCGAGGCGGTGCGCGATTACGCGGCGCGCCATGGTATTGCCCGTTGTTATACCGATGCCCAGGCCTTGATCGACGACCCCGAGGTGGATGCGGTCTACATCGCCACGCCACCCGACAGCCATCTTGAATACGCCTTGAGGGTGGCGGCGGCGGGCAAGCATTGCTGCGTCGAAAAGCCGATGTCGCTGAATGCTGAACAGAGCGCGTTGATGCAGCGCACATTCGAGCGCGCCGGGCTGCATCTGTTTGTCTCCTACTACCGGCGTTCATTGCCACGCTTTCAGCAAGTGCGCACCTGGCTGCAGGAAGGCCGTATCGGTGAGTTGCGTCACCTGACCTGGACCTTGTGCAAACCCGCTGCCGTTACAGACACCGACGCCAGCAATTGGCGCACCGACCCGGCCATTGCCGGTGGCGGCTACTTTGCCGACCTGGCCAGCCATGGGTTCGACCTGTTCCAGTACCTGGCCGGGGACATCGTCGAGGTCTCAGGCTTTTCCGCACGACAGGCAGGACGCTACGCGGCAGAAGACGCAGTGACGGCCTGCTGGACATTTGCCAGCGGTGCATTGGGCATGGGCTGCTGGAATTTTGTGGCGGACCGCCGCGAAGACCGGGTCGAACTGATCGGCAGTCGCGGCCGTATTCAATTTTCGGTGTTCGACGACCAGCCGCTGCGTCTTGAAGGCGAGACCACCGAGGTGTTAGAGGTGCCGTGTCACACCCATATTCAATGGCACCATGTCCTGAACATGAACGCGCATATTCGTGGCGAGGCCGAGCATCCGTCGCTGGCCATCGAAGCGCTGAAGACCGATATCATCCTGGACAAGGTGTTACACCGTTATTCCCAGCATCCCTAGTCGTGGCAATAGCGTAAGGCTTCACTCTTTTAAAGGAATACCGGGATGAAATACTGGATGGTGGTGTGGCTGCTGATCGCCACCGCGACAACGGCGGCGCCACGCAGCCAAGGGCAGTCGGGCGAGTTTGATTTCTATGTGCTGTCGTTATCGTGGTCACCCACGTTTTGCCTGACGCACCCAGGCAACGAGCAATGCTCGGGTAAGGGCTACGGCTTTGTGCTGCACGGTTTGTGGCCGCAATACGCGCGGGGAGGGTGGCCGGCGTCCTGCACGCCGCAGACGCGCTTGAGCGAGGCAGAAATGGACAAGGGCGCTGCGCTGTTTCCCACCCGCGCGCTGCTCAAGCATGAGTGGGCCACGCATGGCACCTGCAGTGGGCTCGAACCGTTGGAATATCTGGAGAAGACCGATGTAGCGCTCGGTGCGGTCGCCATCCCGCAGCAGTTGCAACCGTTTAATACGCCGCCGTCATTGCCGGCCAGTGAGATCGAGGCGCTGTTTCGCGCGAGCAACCCGCGTATGGGTAACCACGGGATGGCGGTGATCTGCAAGGGAAAGGTGTTGTCGGAGGTACGGGTGTGCCTGACCAAGGACCTGGCCTTTGCCGGTTGCCCGCGCAGTGTGAAAAGCCAATGCCGTGGGGGCGGTATTCGTATTCCCGCGCAGCGTTGAGCCGTGCAATCGCCTAGAACTCGCCGGAATACTTCACCGCAGCTGCAGCGCGCGAGGGGACATTCAGGCTGCGCAACAATGACGACACATGGATACGTACGGTAAACGGCGAGATATTCAGGGCCTTGGCAATTTCCTTGTTGGTCTTGCCCTGGGCAATCAGGCGCAGCACTTCCTGCTGGCGGGTGGTGAGGGTGTGGGTGTCGAGGGGCAGCAGGCCTGAAGGGGCAAATTTGACCAGCACTTCGCCTTCGCGGATCGCCAGCAGGGCCTGGCCGATCTCGTCCGGGGCGATGTTCTTGCCGATAAAGCCGTCGGCGCCCAAGGCCATGACCTGTTCGATCAGCGCGGGGTCATCGACCATCGACACCAGGACCAAGGTGGTGCGTTTCAGTTGCTGGCGCAGTTCGGCCAGTTGGCTGATGCAGGTCAGGCCGGGAAAGCGCAAATCGAGGATCAAGGTATCGACCTCGCCCGCTTCGCACAGCAACGCATTCACCGTGGCCAGGTCGCCGGCCTCCTGCACCACCGCGCCCGGCAGCAGGCGCTGCACGGTGCGCGTCATGCCTTCGCGAAACATGGGGTGGTCGTCGGCGATGATGATTCGGCCGGTCATGGCGAGCTCCTTCCTGGGGCAAGGTTGTGTCGAGGCATGCTAATTTATTTACCGCCGATGTAGGAGCGAGCTTGCTCGTGAAGCACGCACAGGCACCGCGTACTCCCAGGTCAAACGCGTTATCGTTGACGTTTTTCGCGAGCAAGCTCGCTCCTTCAGATGATAGGTCAAGGATAGGACGATGAGCCCCGAGACTAACTCCGAACTCGATCAGGCTAACCTGCGCATCGTGGTGGCCAGCATCGCTATCGTTTACATCGGCGTGCTGGGCTTTTTGCCTGGGCAGTCGCTGGACACTTATCTGCCGGTGATCCTGTATATCTTGCTGTTCCTGCTGGCGTCCATCGTGCTTCGCCAAGTGATCGCACGCTGGCCCGGGCATTATCCGGCGCGGCGGATCTTTGGCATGATCCACGACTACACGGGCACTTCGTTCGGCCTGGTGGTAGGCGGTGAGGCGGCATTGCCGCTGTATGCGGTGATGGTCTGGGTGAACCTGGGCAACGGCATGCGCTACGGTTCGCGCTACCTGGCAATTGCGACGGGGCTGGCGTTGCTGGCGCTGTTGATCGTGTACCAACTCACGCCGCTGTGGCAGGCACAACCATTCATGGTGCTGATGCTGATGATCACCAGCACGGTGATCCCGGTGTATGCCCATATCCTGTTGGAGCGCACGCGCAAGGCCTCCGAGCAGGCGATCGCCGCCAACCTGGAAAAATCCCGTTTTCTCGCCCAGGCCAGCCATGACCTGCGCCAGCCGATCCACTCCATTGGCCTGTTTACCGCCTGCCTGCGCGAAGCCCGTTTGGGCGAGGACGAACAGCGCTTGGTGGACAATATCGACCGCTCGCTGCTTAACGTCTCGCAATTGTTCCGCTCGATTCTCGACCTCTACACCCTCGACAACGGGCGCCTGTTGCCCAAATACCAAGTGATCCACCTGGGCGACTTCCTTGCCGACCTCGTGCGCCAGAACGCCGAGGCTGCTCGCTGGGCGGGCGTGGAGCTGCGCCTGCGCCCCTGTGCCCACTGGGTGCTGGTTGATCCGGCCATGCTGGCGACCATGGTGCAGAACCTGCTCTCCAATTGCTTCAAGTACGGGGCGCAACGACCGGTGCTGATTGGCGTGCGCATGCGTGATGACGGCGTGGTGGTGCAGGTGCACGACCAGGGGCGGGGGATTGCCAAGGAGCATCTGTCAAAGGTCTTCGAAGAGTTTTATCGCGTGCGCCAACTGCGTGACAAGGACGTCGAAGGTGTGGGCCTTGGGCTGTCCATCGTCAAGCGCCTGGGGCAATTGATGGGGTTGCAGGTGAGCCTGCGTTCGCGGGTCGGCCATGGCACCTCAGTAAGCCTGCATGGCCTAGCCTTGGCCACCGCGCCGCGTCAACCGGCCTTGCGCGACGATGCACGCCAAGCCGGGCTGCTCACCGGCCTTAAGGTGTGCCTGGTGGAAGATGACTACAACGTGCTGCTCGCCACCCAGGCCCTGCTGGAGCGCTGGGGGTGCCAAGTGCAGGCCGAGTCCACGGGGCAGGGTTTGGTCAGTGACTGCGACATCATCGTTGCCGACTATGACCTGGGCAACCACGCCACCGGCATCGAATGCATCGACCAGTTACGCCAGCAACGCGGCTGGGCGGTGCCAGCGCTGATCCTTACCGGGCACGACGTGGAGAAAATCCAGGCCGCGTTGCATGATCGTCAGATCGCTATTTTGTCCAAACCGGTACGCCCTGCGGAACTGCGCGGCACTCTGCGAGCGCTCAGCCAGGAAAATATTACTGCATGAACGGCGTCAACCCATTGCCTTTGGCGCCCTTGGGCATGCAGTAGGCCGCGGGCTTCATCAGGCCGAAGCTGGCAATCGCGAACGCGCCGCCACTGGCACCACTGGGTACGGAGCAGTTGTACTCGCCGGAGGCTGTGTTAGCGACGTAGTAGGTGGTCATGGAGTCGCTGCGCACATTGGAGATACGTTTTACCGGCTCGCCCAGATTGGTTTTCGACAGCTTCTTGAGATGATCTTCGGTGGGCTTGATATTGCTGCAACCGGCGACGCCGATGATCAAGGCGCCCAGCAGGGCAAAGCGAGTGACAGGGGAGTAGAGTTTCATGGTGCTTCTTCCTTGGGGTTGTTTTGGTTTTTCCAACGCGCAACGAACCCGCGCGCACGGAATGCGCGGTGTGGGTGAGAACGTTGGAAGTGCCGCGGAATATAGCGCTGCCGTAAGGTAGGGTCGATTAGCACAAATGGGCTAATGGCAGTTTGAGGTCACGGAAGGAGCTTGCGATGCTGAAGATAAAACGTGCCACGCCGGACGACGCCGAGCGTGCGTTTGAGATTCGTCACGAGGCCATTCGCGGCCAATGCATTGGCGCCTATAGCGCTGAACAAATGGCGCTCTGGACCCGAGGTCGCGCCAGTGATGGCTACGGCGCGCTGATGGAAAAACAGTTCTACATGGGATGGTTCAATGGCAAACCAGTCGTCACTGGCATGCTGGATCTTGCCAGCCATGAAATCGGAGCCTTGTTTGTATTGCCCCTATTCAGCGGGCGAGGGTTTGGCAAAGTGATGCTTGCTCACTTGGAGCGTATGGCGCAGCAGCGGGCGATTGAACAGGTTGTGCTGGATGCGACACTGAACGCGGTGAGTTTTTATAGAGCGTGCGGGTATGTGGGCGATGAGCAGGCGGTGTACCGCTCGCCGTCCGGGTTGGTGCTGGCGTGTGTACCGATGGTGAAGCGGTTGCGGGTTATGAGTCCCGTTTGAATGCAGCGCGCAATTGCTCGATCACAGGCTCTATCCCTAGCCCTTGAATCGGCGGCGGGGTGAGGCTCTCGCCAAACTCGCGCCATACGAACAGGGTCAGTTCAGCGCCATCGGTCATGGGTTCGAGGGGGGGCGTCCCGAAAGCGTTCAGCGAGCGATAGCGTTCGTCCCGCCAGAACGCTTGCTCTACCCAGTCATAGACGGGAATGCAATGAAAATGCAGCGGTAAGCCCGGCACATGGCCGTAACGGCTGATATACAGCCATTTTGGCTGGAGCTGGGTTTGCATCACCCGCTGGATATTGGCGAGCAGGCCGCCCAGTTCGGCCAGTGCGGCTTCAGGCATGTCGGGGAGGGCGTCAATCGGCGCCCTGGCGCCCAGCATCAAGTAACCGGGCAGCTTCGAGGTCAGGTGGTGGTTGAGCTGCCAGTGCTCGGTCTGGTGAAGGATAAAGGCTGGGTTGATTTGCATGCGCACGGGTCCCTGTGGGTTGGAGTGGCAGGATACCAAGGGTGAGGCGGTGTCATCCCCTCCAAGTGGCCACGCGCTGTACCTGTGGCGAAGCGCTTGCTCCCGTGACGCCCCACGGTCCAAATGTGGGAGCTGGCTTGCCTGCGAAAGCGGTGGTTCAGTTAAAGATGCAGTGGCTGACACGCCGCCTTCGCGGGCAAGCCCGCTCCCACTGGGGACCGGTGCCAGGCGTAGATCCTTTGGGCGATGCATGACCAATGTGGAAGCCAGCTCCCATAGTTTGATCGTGGGGGCATCCATCAGATCAGCGTTCGTTTCTGAAGCGCCCAGGGGCATTTTGTTCAATACGCTCATCGCCCGGCGCGTTACCGTGATCTCAACATCGTTGGCATCACACAAGGAACTGTAATGAGCTTGATCCTCTCCATGGCCGCTTTTGCCCTGGCCACGTCCATCACGCCCGGCCCCGTCAATGTGGTTGCTTTAAGTGCCGGCGCGCGTTTCGGTTTTGTCGCCAGCCAGAAACATGTGTTGGGCGCCGCCGTAGGTTTCACCTTGTTGTTGATACTGATCGGCCTGGGGCTGCATGAAGTGCTGGTGCGCTGGCCGATACTGATCCAATTGATCCGCTGGGGCGGAGTCGCGTTCCTGTTGTACATGGCGTGGAAACTCGCCGTGGACGATGGTCGGCTGGACGCTGACGGTACCGACACCGCGCCGTCGATGCTGTATGGCGCGATCATGCAGTGGCTCAACCCGAAAGCCTGGCTGGCGTGTGTGGCAGGCATGGGGTTGTTTGTGGCTGATGGCGATGCGGCGCAGGTGTGGTTGTTTGCCGCGCTTTACCTGGTGATCTGCTACCTGTCGGTGGCGTGCTGGGTGTATGCGGGGACGTTTTTACGCCGCTACTTGAACAACCCCAAAGGTGTACGGCTGTTCAACCGCTCAATGGCCGCGTTGCTGGTGGCCAGTGTGGGTTATTTGCTGATGGCTTGAGGTTCTCGCGGTATTGCCCCGGCGTGGCCGCGAAGTGTTGTTTGAAGGTGCGCTGGAAGTGCGCCTGGTCGGCAAAGCCCGCGGCCAGGGCGACGTCGGCAATCAGTGCGCCATTGCGCAGTTGGCTGCGGGCAAACTGGATGCGTCGGTTGACCATGAAGGCGTGGGGCGTCAAGCCGTAATACTGCTTGAACGCGCGGATCAGGTAAGACGGCGACAGATCGGCCGCCTGGCAGATGTCTTCGAGTTTCAAGGCCTGAGTGCAGTAAGCGCGGATGTAGTCGGCGGCGCGTTCGAGTTTGTGGTTGACCTCGCGTACCGGTGCCAACGAAGGGTTCAGACGCTGTTGCACCTCGGTGAAGTAACTCACCAGCGTGCTCTGTTTTTGCAGCAGTTCGGCCTGTTCATCCACTAGCGTGCGGTACAGGTCGAGCAAGCCGTGGTACAGCGTGGTGTCGCGGGTATGGGGCGTGTCGAATGGCCGGTAGCCCTGGTCGGTACTGAACCCCAGCTGGTATTGCAGGTCGGTCAGCCAGGGCGTGTCCAGGTACAGCATGTGGTAGGACCAGGGCTGGTCATGGATGGGGTTGCACGCATGCACATCGCCTGGGTTCATCAGCACCACGGTGCCGGCGCTGATTTCGAAGGTGCGCGCGCCATAGTGGTAATAGCTGCAGCCGGTGGTGATCGCACCGATGGAAAAATGCTCATGGGCGTGCCGGGTGTAGGTGACCTTGCGCCCGTCGGCGATGGTGCGCGCTTCGATGAACGGCAGGCGTTCGTCGCGCCAGAAGCGCGGCGTGTCTGCGGGACGGGCGATTGGGCTGAGCGACATGGCGTTATTTCTCCTGCATTTGCACCCGCGTGCCGTCAGGCCGGCACCAAAAAAGCCGCCTTGAGCAACTGCCGGGTATAGGCATGTTGCGGGTCAGCAAAAATAGCCTGGGCATCGCCTTGTTCCACCACCTGGCCTTGCTTGACCACCATCAACTGGTGACTCAGCGCCTTCACCACTGCCAGGTCATGGCTGATAAACAGGTAGGTCAGGTTGTACTTGGCCTGCAAACCGCGCAGCAACTCTACCACCTGGCGCTGTACCGTGCGGTCCAGGGCCGAGGTGGGTTCGTCCAGCAGGATCAGGCGCGGCTTGAGCACCAGCGCTCGGGCGATAGCGATGCGTTGGCGCTGGCCGCCGGAAAATTCATGGGGGTAGCGATGCCGGGATTCGGGGTCCAGGCCCACTTCCTTGAGCGCCGCGATAATCGCCGCTTCCTGTTCGGCGGGCGTGCCCATCTTGTGGATACGCAGGCCTTCGCCAACGATCTCGCTGACGCACATGCGCGGGCTCAGGCTGCCGAACGGGTCCTGGAACACCACCTGCATTTCCCGGCGCAACGGGCGCACCTGCTGTTGGCTGAGGCGGTCCAGTTGCTGGCCTTCGAAGCGAATCCCGCCCTGGCTGCCGATCAGGCGCAAAATTGCCAGGCCCAAGGTGGACTTGCCCGAGCCACTTTCGCCAACGATGCCCAGGGTTTGGCCCTGGGGCAGGCTGAAGTTGATGCCGTCCACAGCCTTGACGTAATCGACGGTATTGCGCAAAAAGCCTTTCTTGATCGGAAACCAGACTTTCAGGTCGTCCACTTCCAGCAGCGGAGGGCCGACATCATTGTTGGCTGGCCCACCACTGGGCTCCGCCGCGAGCAATTCCTGGGTGTAGGGATGCTGGGGCGACTGGAACAGTGTCTCGCAATCGGCCTGTTCAACGATGCAACCTTGCTGCATCACACACACACGATGGGCGATGCGCCGTACCAGGTTGAGGTCGTGGCTGATCAGCAGCAGGGCCATGCCCAGCCGCGCCTGCAGCTCCTTGAGCAATTCCAGGATCTTCAACTGCACGGTGACATCCAGCGCCGTGGTCGGCTCGTCGGCAATCAACAACTCCGGCTCGTTGGCCAGGGCCATGGCGATCATCACCCGCTGGCGCTGGCCGCCGGACAGCTCATGGGGCAGGGCCTTGAGGCGTTTGTGCGGTTCGGGGATACCCACCAGCTCCAGCAATTCCAACGTGCGCTGGGTGGCGACCGTGCCGGTCAGGCCCTTGTGCAGGCCGAGCACCTCGTTGATCTGTTTTTCGATGGAGTGCAGCGGGTTCAACGAGGTCATCGGCTCCTGGAAGATCATCGCAATCCGATTGCCGCGTATATGCCGCAGGGTCTTCTCTTTAAGCGTCAGCAGGTCTTGCCCTGAATACTCGATAGTGCCCGACGGATGCCTGGCCAACGGGTAGGGCAGCAGGCGCAGGATCGAATGGGCGGTGACCGATTTGCCCGAACCGCTTTCACCCACCAGCGCCAGGGTTTCGCCGCGCTTAATGTCGAAGCTGACGTGGTTGACCACCCGGTGGTGGTGCTCGCCGGTGACGAATTCGACACTGAGGTCGCGGATTTCGATCAGATTGTCCGGATTCATCTCATTTCCTCGGGTCGAACGCATCGCGAGCGGACTCGCCGATAAACACCAGCAGGCTCAACATGATCGCCAGCACCGCAAAGGCACTCATGCCCAGCCACGGCGCTTGCAGGTTGGACTTGCCCTGGGCCACCAGCTCACCCAGCGACGGCGAACCTGCCGGCAGCCCGAAGCCGAGAAAGTCCAGGGCGGTGAGGGTGCCAATGGCGCCGGTGAGGATGAAGGGCAGGAAGGTCATGGTCGAGACCATCGCATTGGGCAGGATGTGACGAAACATGATCGCGCCGTTCTGCATGCCCAGCGCCCGCGCCGCGCGCACGTACTCCAGGTTGCGCCCGCGCAGGAACTCGGCGCGCACCACATCCACCAGGCTCATCCAGGAAAACAGCAGCATGATCCCCAGCAGCCACCAGAAGTTGGGTTGCACGAAGCTGGCCAGGATGATCAGCAGGTAGAGCACCGGCAAGCCGGACCAGATCTCCAGGAAACGTTGCCCGGCCAGGTCGACCCAGCCGCCATAAAAGCCCTGCAAGGCGCCGGCAATCACGCCGATGATCGAGCTGAGTATGGTCAGGGTCAGGGCGAAGAGCACCGATACACGAAAGCCGTAGATCACCCGCGCGAGCACATCGCGCCCCTGGTCATCGGTGCCCAGCAGGTTGACCGAGGACGGCGGCGCCGGGACCGGGACTTTCAGGTCGTAATTGATGCTCTGGTAGCTGAACGGAATCGGCGCCCACAAGGTCCAGGCGTCCTTGGCCTTGAGCAGTTCCTGGATATACGGGCTCTTGTAGTTGGCTTCCAGCGGGAATTCACCGCCGAAGGTAGTCTCCGGGTAGCGCTTGAGCGCCGGGAAGTACCAGCCGCCGTCGAAGTGCACCGCCAGGGGCTTGTCGTTGGCGATCAACTCGGCGCCCAGGCTCAGCACGAACAGCACCAGAAACAGCCACAGCGACCACCAGCCACGCTTGTTGGCCTTGAACCGCTCGAACCGGCGGCGATTGAGGGGGGACAGGTTCATCTCAATGCTCCCGGCTGGCAAAGTCGATTCGCGGATCGACCAGGGTGTAGGTGAGGTCGCCGATCAGTTTCACGATCAGCCCCAGCAGGGTGAAGATAAACAGCGTGCCGAACACCACTGGGTAGTCACGGTTGATCGCCGCTTCAAAGCTCATCAGGCCCAGGCCGTCGAGGGAGAAGATCACCTCCACCAACAACGAGCCGGTAAAGAAGATGCCAATGAAGGCCGAAGGGAAACCGGCGATCACCAGCAGCATGGCGTTGCGGAACACGTGGCCATACAGCACGCGGCGGTTGGTCAGGCCCTTGGCCTTGGCGGTGACCACGTACTGCTTGTTGATCTCGTCGAGAAAGCTGTTCTTGGTCAGCAGGGTCATGGTCGCGAAGTTGCCGATCACCAGGGCGGTGACGGGCAGCGCCAGGTGCCAGAAGTAATCGAGGATCTTGCTGCCCCAGCTCAACTCCTCGAAGTTGTTGGAGGTGAGCCCGCGCAAGGGGAACCAGTCGAAATAACTGCCACCGGCAAACACCACGATCAGCAGAATCGCAAACAGGAACGCCGGTATCGCGTAGCCGACGATGATCGCCGAGCTGGTCCACACATCGAAATGGCTGCCGTGGCGCGTGGCCTTGGCGATCCCCAGGGGGATGGACACCAGGTACATGATCAGGGTGCTCCACAACCCGAGGGAAATGGACACCGGCATCTTTTCCTTGATCAGGTCGATGACCTTGGCGTCCCGGAAAAAGCTGTCACCGAAGTCCAGCTGGGCGTAGTTCTTGACCATGATCCACAAGCGTTCCGGCGCCGATTTGTCGAAGCCGTACATCTTTTCGATTTCCTTGATCAGCGCCGGGTCCAGGCCCTGGGCGCCACGGTAGCTGGAACCGGCCACCGCAACTTCGGCCCCGCCGCCAGCAATGCTGCTGGTGGCGCCGTCGAAGCCTTCGAGTTTGGCGATCATTTGCTCCACCGGGCCGCCGGGAGCGGCCTGGATGATGACAAAGTTGATCAGCAAGATCCCGAACAGCGTGGGGATGATCAGCAACAGGCGGCGAACAATATAGGCCAGCATTCAATCGCCTCCGCTCGCCGCATCGGCGTTCTGCGTGGTGTCGAGGGATACCGCCGGTTTGACGTCGGGTTTAGCCCACCAAGTGGCGGTGCCGACGTCGTAGCGTGGCGAGACCTTGGGGTGGCCCAGGTGGTCCCAGTACGCCACGCGGAAGGTCTTGATGTGCCAGTTGGGAATCACGTAGTAGCCGAACTGCAGCACGCGATCCAGCGCCCTGGCGTGGGCGATCAGGCTTTGCCGCGAACCGGCGTCGATCAACTCTTCCACCAACTGGTCGACGGCGGGGTCCTTGAGGCCCATGTAGTTGCGGCTGCCGGGCTTGTCGGCGCTGGAGGATTTCCAGAACTCGCGCTGCTCGTTACCCGGCGAGGTGGATTGCGGGAAGCTACCCACCAGCATGTCGAAGTCGCGGGAGCGCAGGCGGTTGACGAACTGCGAGACGTCCACCCGACGAATCACCAGGTCGATGCCCAGGTCCGCCAGGTTGCGCTTGAACGGCAGCAGGATGCGCTCGAACTCGGTCTGGGCCAGCAGGAACTCGATGGTCACCGGTTTGCCGGTATTGTCGACCATTTTGTCGTCAACGATCTTCCAGCCCGCTTCTTGCAGCAGTTGGTAGGCCTCGCGCTGTTGGGTGCGAATCATGCCGCTGCCGTCGGTGTGGGACGGTTCGAATGCCTGGGTGAAGACTTCGCCAGGGATCTTGTCGCGCAGCGGCTCGAGAATCGCCAGCTCGTCCGGACCGGGTAGGCCGGTGGCGGCCATTTCCGAGTTTTCGAAATAGCTGCGGGTACGGGTGTAGGCACCGTTGAACAGCTGTTTGTTGCTCCATTCGAAATCCAGCAACAGGCTGATGGCCTTGCGCACCCGCACGTCCTGGAACATCGGCTTGCGCATGTTGAACACGAAGCCCTGCATGCCGGTGGGGTTGCCGTTGGGGATTTCTTCCTTGATCAAACGGCCTTCTTTCACCGCTGGAATATTGTAGGCATTGGCCCAGTTCTTGGCGCTGAACTCCAACCAGTAGTCGAACTGCCCGGCCTTCAAGGCTTCCAGGGAGACGGTGCTGTCGCGGTAGTAATCGGTGATGCGGGTATCGAAGTTGTAGAAGCCCTTATTGACCGGCAGGTCCTTGGCCCAATAATCCTTGACCCGCTCGTAGCGAATCATACGGCCTGGCTTGACCTCCGCCACTTGGTAAGGCCCGCTGCCCAAGGGGACTTCCAGATTGCCCTTGGAAAAATCCCGGGTCGCCCACCAGTGTTTAGGCAGCACTGGCAACTGCCCCAGGATCAGCGGCAATTCGCGGTTGTTGGTGCGCTTGAACTTGAACAGCACGCGCAACGGGTCTTCAGCCACGACTTCATCGACGTCGGCGTAGTAGTTGCGGTACAGCGGGTTGCCTTCCTTGATCAGGGTCTGGAAGGTGAACACCACGTCTTCAGCGCGGATCGGGTGGCCATCATGGAAGCGCGCTTCGGGGCGCAGGTAGAAGCGCACCCAGCTGTTGTCCGGGGCTTTTTCGATTTTGCCAGCCACCAGGCCGTATTCGGTGATGGGTTCGTCCAGGCTTTGCATGGCCAAGGTGTCGTAGATCAGCGGCAGGTTGTCTGCCGGCACGCCCTTGCTGATATAGGGGTTGAGGCTGTCGAAGCCGCCCATGGCTGATTCGCGGAAGGTCCCGCCCTTGGGTGCGTCGGGGTTTACGTAGTCAAAATGCTTGAAGTCGGCGGGGTACTTGGGGGGCTCGTTGTAGAGGGTCAGCGCATGTTGCGGCGCGGCGTGCGCCGCGGTGCACAGCAACAGGCTGGCGAGCAGGGTAGTACGCAAGGACATCATTGGGCTTTCTCCGAAGCTTTCAGCCACCACGCGCTCAGGCCCAGGCTGTAGGGCGGCGTGGTGACGAAGGCGAACCGGTTGCGGTACGCCAGGCGATGATAGTTGAGGTACCAGTTGGGAATGCTGTAGTGCTGCCACAGCAGCACCCGGTCCAGGGCGCGGCCGGCAGCCAGTTGTTCGTCGCGGGTCTGCGCCGCCAGCAGTTGGTCCAGCAGGTGGTCGACCACCGGGTTGGCGATACCGGCGTAATTCTTGCTGCCCTTGATTGCGGCCTGGCTGGAGTGGAAGTACTGCCACTGCTCAAGACCGGGGCTCAAGGTCTGGTTGAGAGTCATCAGAATCATGTCGAAATCGAATTGATCGAGGCGCTGTTTGTACTGTGCGCGGTCAACGGTGCGCAAGCGGGCGTCGATGCCGATGCGGGTCAGATTTTCGACATAAGGTTGCAGGATGCGCTCAAGGTTCGGGTTGACCAACAGGATTTCCAGGCGCAGCGGTTGCCCGCCCTTGTCCAGCAGGCGCTGCCCCGACAGTTTCCAGCCGGCCTCGCTGAGCAGGGCCAGGGCCTGGCGCAGGGTTTCGCGGGGAATGCCACGGCCATCGGTGTGCGGCAGGCTGAACGGTTGGGTAAACAGCGCGGCCGGCAGTTGGTCGCGGTAGGGCGAGAGCATCAACCACTCATGGCCCACGGGCAGACCGGTGGCCGAGAATTCACTGTTGGGGTAATAGCTCACCGAACGCTTGTAGGCGCTGCTGAACAGCGTGCGGTTGGTCCATTCAAAATCGAACATCAACCCCAGGGCTTCACGCACCTTGGCCTGGCTGAACGCCGGTCGCCGGGTATTCATGAACAGGCCCTGGCTCTGGGTGGGGATCTGATGGGCGATCTGCGCCTTGATCACATCGCCGCGGTTGACCGCCGGGAAGTTGTAACCGGTGGCCCAGTTCTTGGCCTGATGCTCGATATAAATATCGAATTCACCGGCCTTGAAGGCTTCAAAGGCCACATCGCTGTCGCGATAGAATTCCACTTCAACCTTGTCGTAGTTATAGAAACCCTGGTTGACCGGCAGGTCTTTGCCCCAGTAATCCTTGACCCGTTCAAACACCAGTTGCCGCCCAGGCGCAACCTTGGTGATGCGATAAGGCCCACTGCCCAGGGGCGGCTCGAAGGTGGTGGCCTTGAAATCACGGTTTTTCCAATAGTGCTGGGGCAGCACCGGCAACTCGCCCAGGCGCAGGATCAGCAAGGGGTTGCCGGCGCGCTTGAACACAAAGCGGATACGGTGAGGGTTGAGGATATCGACCCGTGCCACTTCTTGCAGATTGGTGCGGTACTGCGGGTGGCCTTCGGTCAGTAGGGTGCGATAGGAGAACGCCACGTCATCGGCGGTGATCGGCTTGCCGTCGTGAAAGCGTGCTTCGGGGCGCAGGTTGAACACCACCCAACTGCGGTCCTCGCTGTATTCCACCGACTGGGCAATCAGGCCATAACTGGAGGTGGGTTCATCGCCCGACGGCGCGTATTGCCCGGTGCCCACCATCAAGGGTTCATTGAGCTCGTTGACGCCGTACTGCAGGAAGTTGGCGGTGGAAACCGGGCTTGAACCCTTGAAGGTGTAGGGGTTGAGCGTATCGAAGGTGCCAAATGCCATCACCCGCAGCGTCCCGCCTTTGGGCGCTGCAGGGTTTACCCAATCGTAATGGGTGAATTTGGCCGGGTACTTGAGTGTGCCGAACTGCGCATAACCGTGGCTCTCGGTGATCGTCGCGTTCGCCGCAAAGCTCAAGGCCAGGCTTATTAGTAGAAGGAGGGGACGCTTCAAGTCAGAGATCCGATCCAGGCGGCTTGGGCTTTATGATCGGTACAGTAACAGCTTGTTCCGGTTGGAAAAAGGCTGTCGGGAAGGCCATGTTGCGCACTGCGAGCTATTGGACGGTGTGAAGGTCAAATGTGGGAGCTGGCTTGCCTGCGATAGCATCACTGCGGTCTGACTGATAGACCGAGGTGCCTGCGTCGCAGGCAAGCCAGCTCCCACACAAGCCAGCTCTCCCCGAGGTATTAGCGCGGCCCGGAAACCACCAGCATCTGCCCTGGCTTCAATGCCTGGCCGGTGCGCGGGTTCCAACGCTTGAGGTGTTGCATCTCAACGTTGAAGCGCTTGGCCACCATGTACAGCGAGTCACCTCTCTTGACCTTGTACTGCACCGGTTTTTTCGCCGCGACTTTACGCGTGTCCTGCATCACCAGGGTCTGGCCGACCTTGAGCGCCTGGCCGTTGAGCTTGTTCCAGCGCTGCAGGTCATGCACGTCAACCTTGTTGGCCTTGGCGATCAGCGTGAGGTTATCGCCACTGCGTACCTTGTAGCTGCGGGTACGCCCGGCAACCGCCTTGGTCTCGACTTCGTCGAACACCGGCTTCTTGGGGCGCATGCTCAGCAATTCTTCCGGCTTCATCGTCGAAAGGGTGCTGGTCAGCAGTTGGGCCTTGGAGGTTGGTACCAGCAGATGCTGGGGGCCATCCAGAGTGGTGCGTTGTTTCAAGGCCGGGTTGAGCTGGAACAGTTCGTCTTCGTCGATCTCGGCCAGCGCGGCAACCCGTGACAGGTCCATGCTTTGCTTGACTTCAACTACTTCGAAGTACGGTGTGTTGGCAATCGGGTTCAGGTTGACGCCATAGGCCTTGGGCGCCAGTACCACCTGGGACAAGGCCAGGAATTTGGGCACATAGTCCTTGGTTTCCTGAGGCAGGGGCAGGTTCCAGTAGTCAGTGGGCAGGCCGAGCTTTTCGTTGCGCTCGATTGCCCGGCTGACCGTGCCTTCGCCGGCGTTATAGGCCGCCAGGGCCAGCAGCCAGTCGCCGTTGAACATGTCATGCAGACGCGTCAGATAGTCCAGGGCGGCGGTGGTGGAGGCGGTGATGTCGCGGCGGCCATCGTAGGCGCGGGTCTGGCGCAGATTGAAGTAGCGCCCGGTGGAGGGAATGAACTGCCACAAGCCGACCGCATCGCTGCGCGAATAGGCCATTGGGTTGTAGGCACTTTCAATCACTGGCAGCAGCGCCAGTTCCAGAGGCATGTTGCGTTCTTCAAGGCGTTCGACGATGTAATGAATGTAGAGGCTGCCGCGTTCGCCGGCATTCTCCAGAAACGAGGGGTTACTGGCGAACCACAGGCGCTGTTGCTCGATGCGCGGGTTGACGCCGACACCGTCCTGCAATTGAAAGCCCCGACGCATGCGTTCCCAGACGTCCTGGGGTATTTCGGGGCTGGGCTTCTCTGATAGCCAAATAGGTTTTTGCTTGATCTTGGCAGCAAGATTCGGTTTGGGTTGCACGGTGGATTGTGCAGCGTAATTGGTCGATTGGCAGCCCGCCAGAGTCGCGGAAACGGCCACCGCCACGGCTTGAGCCAGGCGGGTCAATGCGTCTGAAGAAATGGATTTACGAATAGATGACGACATTGGCTGGAAGTAAGTTCCGGGCAAAAATGTCGGGCGATTCTAGAAAGCGCTTTGGTTCCGGTCAACCATTCAGAAATTACGTATCAGATTGCATCTGGTTAGAACTTATCTTTCCAAGCCCTCAAGCTAGCAAACACCTCGGCCCCAGAGCGGTTGTCGCGGCCGTTCCGTTCGTCCGCTTTTTGTTTAACGGATGTTTCAGCGGTGCGCAGAAAAGGGTTAGTACGTTTTTCCAGGGCCAGGTTGGATGGCAGCGTCATCTGGCCACGGGCGCGAAGTTGGGCGACATTTTCCACCCGTTCGGCGATGTCGGCGTTGTGCGGTTCCACGGCTTGGGCAAATTTCAAGTTACTTTGCGTGTATTCGTGAGTGCAGTACACCTGCGTATCGGCGGGCAGGGCGGCCAGGCGTTCCAGGGAACTGTACATCTGTTCGGGTGTGCCTTCGAAGAGGCGACCGCAACCCGCGGCGAACAAGGTATCGCCACACAGCAATACGCCCTGGTGGTAAAAGGCGATGTGGCCGAGGGTGTGGCCAGGCACGGCGTACACGTCGAAGTCCCAGCCCAGCACGCTGATACGGTCGTTATCCTGCAAGGCCACATCCCGCGCCGGGATCTTTTCGTTGGCCGGGCCGTAGACCGTGGCGCCGGTGACAGTTTTCAGTTGCTCCACACCGCCCACATGATCATGGTGATGATGGGTGACCAGAATGTCGCTGAGGCGCCACTCGGCATTCTGCTTGAGCCAGGCCAGTACTGGCGCGGCATCGCCGGGGTCGACCACGGCGCAGCGCAGGGTCGTGGGGTCTTGTAACAACCAGATGTAGTTGTCGGTGAAGGCGGGTAGGGCACTGATCTGTATCATTCTTCGATTCGCCAAGCTGAACACATTGGTGCATCTTAGAACGTCTAGGCGAGTTGGAGAATGCAATGACTGATAAAGCGTTCGCCCAGGCCGATCCTGAGTGGCTGGCCCTGATCAGCGCCGCCCGCGAATGGTTGTCCGGGCCGATTGGGCAGTTTTTGCTGGAAGAAGAGCGGCGCATGCTCGAAGACGAGCTGGGCCGGTTCTTTGGGGGCTACCTGGTGCATTACGGGCCGTCGGCCGACACGCCGCCCTCGGCACCGCAGGTGCAACGCAATGTACGCCTGGGCGCGCCATTGCCAGGTGTGGAAATCGTCTGCGAGGAACAGGCCTGGCCCTTGAGCGAACACGCCGCCGATGTGGTGGTGTTGCAGCATGGCCTGGATTTCTGCCTGTCGCCCCACGGTTTGTTGCGCGAAGCGGCGAGCAGCGTGCGCCCTGGTGGCCATTTACTGATTGTCGGCATCAACCCCTGGAGCAGTTGGGGCCTGCGCCGTGTGTTCGCCCATGACGGACTGCGTCAGGCGCGTTGCATCGCGCCATCACGGGTGGGCGACTGGCTCAACCTGCTGGGCTTCGCGCTGGAGAAACGCCGCTTCGGGTGCTATCGTCCGCCGCTTGCGACGGCCAAGTGGCAGGGCCGCCTGGCCGGTTGGGAACGCCGCGCAGGGGCCTGGCAGCTGTCGGGTGGTGGCTTCTATTTGCTGGTTGCACGCAAGATCGTGGTCGGGCTGCGACCGGTGCAACAAGTGCGCCGCGAGCCGATCGGCAAGCTCGTGCCGATGCCGTTGGCCAAGGTCAACCGCGAACAACGCGAACCGTAAAACCTCTTTTTGATTTCAGGCCGAATAACCGATGACCGATAGCGTAGAACTCTTCACCGATGGCGCCTGCAAGGGCAACCCCGGCCCGGGCGGCTGGGGCGCCTTGCTAGTGTGCAAGGGCGTGGAGAAGGAATTGTGGGGCGGCGAAGCCAATACCACCAATAACCGCATGGAACTGATGGGCGCGATTCGCGGCCTCGAAGAACTCAAGCGGCGCTGCAACGTACTCCTGGTGACCGACTCGCAGTACGTGATGAAGGGCATCAACGAGTGGATGGTCAACTGGAAAAAACGTGGCTGGAAGACAGCGGCCAAGGAGCCGGTCAAGAACGCCGACCTGTGGCAATTGCTCGATGAACAGTGCAACCGTCACGACATCACCTGGAAATGGGTACGCGGGCACATTGGGCACCCTGGCAACGAGCGCGCCGACCAGTTGGCCAACCGTGGCGTGGATGAAGTGCGCGGCTACAAGCAGAGCTGAGTCAGCGACACCGCAGCGGCCGCTCGAGCCGCTGCTTCACCGCCGCCATCGCGTGTGGCGAATCTACCAGCACGGCATTGAGCTTCAGGCAGGCAGACGTTGGCCTGATCACAAAGATCCCGTGATTGTTGTCGCTTACAGAACCAGGATCGCACGGGCGAGTTGTTCGTCCGTGTATCGCAGGTCCACTCTCGTCTGGCGAATATGCCGCAAGGCTGACTCTAGTTGGGCACCGCGTATTGCACCTTCGCTTGCGACAAACGAGGCGGCATCGGCCTTGGCTGCCAGCACAATCTTGTCGTCCTTGAAGCTGCTGCTGGTGCCGCCCGTGGCACTCATCGACAGGCTCACCAAGGCGTCAGTGGTCATCACGAAACTGGTGGCTTGCGCACCGGCAGCGCTGAGCAGGCAGGGGATGAACAGCCATTTCAGGTTGAACATGAGTCAGGGAATTCCGTATCTGGAGGAGGCGCGCAGGTTAGCGATGAGGGGCGTAGTAATCCGCAGCAAGTTTGCGAAATCTTGTAAATAACTGTTGGGTGTCCACCGGTGGTTGGGTGCCATGGGCGCTTCGTTTACAGAGCGTGCTAATATCCCGCCCCTTGAACTGTACCGAACCGTTGAGAGCTGAACCCTGATGGCCATCCGATCTGTTGTACTCGATACCGAAACCACCGGCATGCCGGTGACCGATGGTCACCGGATCATCGAAATCGGCTGTGTCGAACTGATGGGGCGCCGCCTGACCGGCCGCCACTTCCACGTCTACCTGCAACCGGACCGCGACAGTGATGAGGGCGCGATTGGCGTCCACGGCATCACCGACGAATTCCTCAAGGGCAAGCCGCGCTTCGCCGAAGTGGCCGATGAGTTCTTCGAATTCATTAATGGCGCCCAGTTGATCATCCATAACGCGGCGTTCGACATCGGCTTCATCAATAACGAATTTGCCCTGATGGGGCAGACCGACCGTGCGGACATCTCCCAGCACTGTACGATCCTCGATACCTTGATGATGGCCCGCGAGCGTCACCCGGGCCAACGCAACAGCCTCGATGCCTTGTGCAAGCGCTATGGCGTCGACAACTCCGGCCGTGAACTCCACGGCGCCTTGCTCGACTCCGAGATCCTGGCCGACGTTTATCTGACCATGACCGGCGGGCAGACCAGCCTGTCCCTGGCCGGTAATGCGTCCGATGGCAGCGGTTCGGCGGAAGGCTCGGGCAACCGCCCTTCGGAAATCCGCCGCTTGCCAGCTGATCGCAAACCGACGCCGATCATCCGTGCCAGCGAGCAGGACCTGGCCGAGCATGCGGCACGCTTGGAAGCGATCGCCAAGGCAGCCGGTGCGCCGGCGTTGTGGACTCAACTCACTCAGCAATAACCGCTCATGTAGGAGCAGGCTTGCAGCCATGGGTACTTACACAGTTGCATCTGTGGCGAGGGAGCTTGCTCCCGTGGCGGCCTGCCAGCCAATACCTATCTACCTGACGCTGCGCGATCAAAC
This sequence comes from Pseudomonas sp. CFSAN084952, assembly GCF_009648855.1. Classification (NCBI taxonomy): domain Bacteria; kingdom Pseudomonadati; phylum Pseudomonadota; class Gammaproteobacteria; order Pseudomonadales; family Pseudomonadaceae; genus Pseudomonas; species Pseudomonas sp. CFSAN084952. The sequence continues at coordinate 1,907,017 of NZ_CP045767.1, forward strand.
TGTGGGAGCTGGCTTGCCTGCGATAGCGGCCTGCCAGCCAACGCCTATCGACCTGACGCCCCGCGATCAAATTGTGGGAGCGGGCTTGCTCGCGAATGCGGCCTGACAGTCAACACGGTTGGATTGGGTACATCTCCATTCCTGCGGTAATGGCCACTTAGCGTTGCGCTCTGACAGCGGGTCACTTTGGAAAAGCCGGAATGCCGGCCCAGCCCACCCACATTTGGATTGCGGAGCCTCAGGTAGATAAGTGTCGGCTGGCAGGCCGCATTCGCAGGCAAGCCAGCTCCCACAGTTTGATCGCGGGGTGTGAGGCAGGTATGGCCCGGCAGGCGGGCCGTCACGGGAGCAAGCTCCCTCGCGACTTATGTAGATACCTCTCGACCACCTGTGAAATCTTCATTCGCCACATCTGCTTCCAGCTTCTACCCTTTGTGCAAAGCCTCCGGAGTAAGAGTGCTCATGTACAAAGACCTGAAGTTCCCCGTTCTGATCGTGCACCGTGACATCAAGGCCGACACCGTTGCCGGTGACCGGGTTCGAGGCATCGCCAGGGAGTTGGAACAGGAGGGCTTCAGTATTTTTTCTGCGGTGGACTACGCCGAGGGGCGGCTAGTGGCCGCTACCCATCACGGTCTGGCCTGCATGCTGATTGCCGCCGAAGGCGCCGGGGAAAACACCCATCTGTTGCAGAACATGGTGGAGTTGATTCGCTTGGCGCGCCTGCGCGCACCCAACCTGCCGATCTTTGCGCTGGGCGAGCAAGTCACGCTGGAAAACGCGCCCGCCGATGCCATGAGCGAGCTCAACCAACTGCGCGGCATCCTTTATCTGTTCGAAGACACCGTGCCGTTTCTGGCGCGCCAAGTCGCCCGCGCCGCACGCACGTACCTGGATGGCCTGTTGCCGCCGTTCTTCAAGGCGCTGGTGCAACACACCGCCGACTCCAATTATTCCTGGCACACCCCCGGTCATGGCGGTGGCGTGGCCTATCGCAAAAGCCCGGTGGGGCAGGCGTTTCATCAGTTCTTTGGGGAAAACACCCTGCGCTCTGACTTGTCGGTGTCGGTGCCCGAACTGGGCTCGCTGCTCGATCACACCGGGCCTTTGGCCGAAGCCGAGGCACGCGCCGCGCGCAACTTTGGCGCCGACCATACGTTCTTCGTGATCAACGGCACGTCCACCGCCAACAAGATCGTCTGGCATTCCATGGTGGGGCGCGATGACCTGGTGCTAGTGGACCGCAATTGCCACAAGTCGGTGTTGCATTCGATCATCATGACCGGCGCGATCCCGCTGTACCTGTGCCCGGAGCGCAACGAGCTGGGGATCATCGGCCCTATCCCCCTGAGCGAATTCAGCCCTGAGTCGATCCGCGCCAAGATCGACGCCAGCCCCTTGACCCGTGGGCGACCACCGAAAGTGAAATTGGCGGTGGTGACCAACTCCACCTATGACGGCCTGTGTTACAACGCCGAACTGATCAAGCAGCAACTGGGCAACAGTGTCGAGGTGCTGCACTTTGATGAGGCCTGGTATGCCTATGCTGCCTTTCACGAGTTCTTCGCCGGGCGCTATGGCATGGGCACCTCGCGCACGCCGGACAGCCCCTTGGTGTTCACCACCCACAGTACGCATAAGTTGCTGGCGGCATTCAGCCAGGCGTCGATGATCCACGTGCAGGACGGCGGCGCAAGGCAACTGGACCGTGACCGCTTCAATGAAGCCTTCATGATGCATATCTCCACCTCGCCGCAATACAGCATCATCGCGTCGCTGGATGTGGCCTCGGCAATGATGGAGGGCCCGGCCGGACGCTCGCTGCTTCAGGAAATGTTCGACGAGGCCTTGAGTTTTCGCCGTGCCCTGGCCAACTTGCGCCAGCATATAGCGGCCCAAGACTGGTGGTTCTCTATCTGGCAGCCACCCTCGGTCGCGGGCATCGACCGGGTCGCCACGGCGGATTGGTTGTTGCACCCTGGGGATGAATGGCATGGCTTTGGCGACGTGGTCGAAGACTACGTATTGCTGGACCCGATCAAAGTCACGCTGGTGATGCCTGGCCTCAACGCCGGTGGGGCCTTGAGCGAGTGTGGGATTCCCGCTGCAGTGGTCAGCAAGTTCCTCTGGGAGCGCGGTCTGGTAGTGGAGAAGACTGGGCTGTATTCGTTCCTCGTGCTGTTTTCCATGGGCATTACCAAAGGCAAATGGAGCACCTTGCTCACTGAGTTGCTGGAGTTCAAGCGTAGCTACGATGCCAATGTCAGCCTGGCCAGTTGCTTGCCGTCGGTGTATGCCCAAGGCCCGGCGCGTTATCAAGGCCTGGGGCTGCGCGACCTTTGCGACCAGTTGCACAGCTGTTACCGTAGTAATGCCACGGCCAGGCACCTCAAACGTATGTATACGGTATTGCCGCAAATCGCGATGAAACCCGCCGATGCCTACGACCAACTGGTCAGGGGCGAGGTGGAGGCGGTCTGCATCGATGCCTTGGCCGGACGCATCGCCGCCGTGATGCTGGTGCCTTACCCGCCGGGCATACCTCTGATCATGCCCGGCGAACGCTTCACCGAGTCAACCCGTTCAATCATCGATTACCTGGCATTTGCCCGCACGTTCGATAGCAGTTTCCCCGGTTTTGTCGCGGATGTGCATGGGCTGCAACACGAAGATGACGGCAGTGGCCGTCGTTACACCGTCGATTGCATCAAGGGTTAAGGAAGTTTATGCAAGCTGTGATGAACCCGAAGTATCCAGGGCTCAGTGTGCGAGTCGCCGACGAAGGTTTTGACGCCTATGTGTGGGGCAACGATTTCAGCTTTGAAGTCAGCGCCTATGGGGTGCCGCAAATGGGCCAGCGCGTCGACCAATGGCCGGTGGAAAAAGTGCTGCCGTACCGCAAGTGCTATGGCATCGACCCGGAAGAATTCGCCAGTTTTCGTGATGCCGCCGACAGCTCGATCTTCATGGCGTACCTGGATGACCGCGCAGTGGGGCATATCGTGGTCAGCACCAACTGGAACGGTTTCGCCCATGTTGACGAGTTGGCTGTGGCGTTACCGGCGCGTCGACATGGCGTGGCCAAGTCGTTGTTGGACGTGGCGCAGTTCTGGGCTCGCAAGAAGAACCTGCCGGGCATGATGCTTGAGACCCAGAACAACAACCTCGGCGCCTGTCGCCTGTATGAGCGTTGTGGCTATGTAATGGGCGGCATCGATCAACTGCGTTATCGCGGGATTGACCCGCAAACCCGCGAGGTCGCGATTTTCTGGTATCGGTTGTTCAAGGCGCAAGTGGAGGCGGTCTGACCTCCTACAGGGGCTTGGTGTCGTTACCAAGCAGGCTTTCGGCTTTCTGGATGACGATCTCCAGCAGCGCATTCAATGCAGGGGAGGCCGCAGCGTCTTTCAAGGTCAGCGCATACAGGCTGACCACTATCGGTGGTGACACCGGGCACGCATCAAGCCCGGACTCGCGTGCACCCAAGGCGGTGAACGGGTCGACAATCGCCAGGCCTTCCCCGGCTTCCACCAGGCCGCGCATCATCGGGTAGGTTTGTACGCGCGTCTGCACCACGGGCACTGGCCGCAGGGCATGCAGCTTGGCGTCCAGCAAACGGCTGAGCGGATCATGGCCTTCAAGGCCGATCAACGATTGGCCGGCCAACTCCTGCAGCGCAATGTACTTTTGCTTGGGCTTGAGCCAGCCATGGGGGGCCAGCAACTGCAATTTGCCTTGGGCCAGCACCGTGCTCTGGATATGGGGGTGTTCTGGGTCATGCAGGCTCAGGCCCACATCGGCTTCATGCAACAGCAGGCTGTTGATGATCTGGCCAACTGGCCGGCTCGACAGGTTGCACGGCATGTCCTGGAAGCGTCGACGCAGCGCGGCAATGCTCTGCGGCAACAGTTGGTTGGCCAACGGCGGTGTGCAGAGGGCGCGTAGGGGCGGAGCATGATGGTGTTTCAAGCGGCTGGCAAGGCGTTGCAACGGCTCCAGGGCTTCATACAGAGTTGTGATTTGTGCCTGCAACTCCAGGGTTTCCCGCGTGGCCTGCAAGCGCCCGCGCACGCTGGCGAACAGCATGAAGCCCAGTTGCTGCTCGGCATCCTTGAGGGTGGCGTCTACATCGCCCACGGGGAGTTGCAACCACTCGGCGGCGGTGCCGAGGTGGCCGGTCTGCAAGATGGCCTGAATCACTTCGATATGACGTAAACGCATGGCCGGAGTCTATGTGCAGTGCGCAGGGGATTCAATGGCGCAGGCCTTCGTGCGCAAAAAAGACTGCCGGGGTCGTCCCGGCCTATGGCGCTCAGCCAGGACCCCATTAGAATGGCGGGTCTGATCAGCAACGACCCCTGCCGGTTTGCCGGTACTTAAAATAAAAAACAGGTCTGGTCTCATATGCCTCTACCCTCGACTTTCTTCGGGGTAACGGCCAAGCAACTCGTGGTCCTGGTGACCGTGGGAGGCCTGGCGGCTTACTTCTTCAATCATCAGGATGAACCGACGCCGGACAATCTCGCACTGGAAGCCTTTATTCGCTCCCAGCAACAGGTGGGCGAGCAGGTGGGCGCAGTCGTGGGGATCAGCCTGATCAGGGAGGTGGAGGCTTACCCCGCGTACAACGCAGCAGGTTACAAGCGCTCGATGTTTACCGTGCAAGGGGAGCACGGCCAGGTGCTGGTGACGCTCAAGCAAGACGAACAGGGCATAGAGATGACGCAGATCCGCCGCCCATGAGCTTCACCAGCCCAGCCCCCAGGACTGAGCAGGTGAACAAGGCAAGCGCTTACGATGCCAGAGTGGTTTCGGACTCGCGCACGAGAATGGTGCCCGACTGGATCAGTTTGAATTCATCACCTTCCAGCTTTTCTACACGGTCGCCAATGGCCAGCTTGTAGGTCGTGGTGGGCGTCGATCCGGCCAGGTCGCCTTGCGCCGGGTTGGATTCCTGAAACTCATGCACCGAATACACGCGGCCTTCCGCGTCTCTGGCATGAAACTGTCCAACAAGTACTGCAGCCATCTGTTTAGAACCTCTGGAGATAAACACTCGATTTGCGGTTCTGTAGACCGTCAGGGAGCGGGGTAGTTTACCTATAAGAAAAAAATACTATTCGCTGATATTTTCAGACGCTTCCTACGCAAGTGCTTGCAAGGAAAACGTCGAGGGAATCCGCACAACCCTCTGGTGAACGCGTCGCGAAGCCTCTATAACTACAAGCTCCTTTATTCAGAAGTCGGGAAACCTCAATGAGCAAGGTCTACACGATTGCCGTCCTGGTGGGCAGCTTGAGAAAAGAGTCGATCAACCGCAAGGTCGCCCTGGCCCTGGCCGAACTGGCCCCCGCCAATCTCAAGTTGAACATTGTTGAAATCGGCGACTTGCCGCTCTACAACGAGGACATCGACGGTGCAACACCGCCCGCAGCCTACAGTACTTTTCGCAAACAAGTGAGTTCATCCGACGCGGTGCTGTTCGTCACCCCCGAATACAACCGCTCCGTGCCGGCGGCCTTGAAAAATGCCATTGACGTGGGCTCGCGCCCATACGGGCAGAGCGCCTGGAGTGGCAAGCCCGGGGCGATCATCAGCGTGTCGCCGGGTGCCATTGGCGGTTTTGGCGCCAACCACCATTTGCGCCAGTCCCTGGTGTTCCTGGATGTGTGGTGCATGCAACAGCCGGAAGCCTACCTGGGCGGGGCGGGCAATGTGTTCGATGAGGCGGGGAAGGTGTCGGAAAAGACCAAGCCGTTCCTGCAGGCATTCATCGATGCCTACGGTAAGTGGGTAGAAAAACAGAAGGATTGATTTGGCAATGCGCTCAAATGTGGGAGCGAGCAAGCCCGCTCCCACAATGGGGTTATCGCAACCAGTTGGTGCGTGCCAGTTCGATAACCTCATCGCCACGCCCGCTCATCACCGCCTTGAGCATGTACAGGCTGAAACCCTTGGCCTGTTCCAGCTTGATGCTCGGCGGCATCACCAGTTCCTGAGTCGCGGTCACCACATCCACCAACACCGGGCCATCGTGGGCCAGGGCACGGCGCAGTGCCGGCTCCAAGTCTTCGGATTGCTCCACACGTATGCCCAAAATGCCCATGGCATTGGACATGGCCGCAAAGTCCGGGTTTTTCAGCTCGGTGCCGGTGTCCAGGTAACCTGCAGCCTTCATCTCCATGGCGACAAAGCCTAGGGACGAATTGTTGAACACCACAAGTTTGACCGGCAATTGCAGTTGCGCCAGGGAAATGAAATCCCCCATCAACATGGTGAAACCACCGTCCCCAGACATCGAGATCACCTGCCGTCCAGGGAATGCCGCCTGGGCGCCGATAGCCTGAGGCATGGCGTTGGCCATCGAGCCATGGTTGAACGAGCCGATCAGCCGGCGCTTGCCGTTCATCTTCAGATAACGCGCCGCCCACACGGTGGGTGAGCCGACATCGGCGGTAAAGATCGCATCATCATCGGCCAGCTCGCTGAGCAAGCGCGCCACATACTGGGGATGGATCGGCCGGCCGGCCTTGGACGGTTGCGCCAGGTCATCCAGGCCTTGGCGGGCTTTTTCGTAGTGCTTCAGGGAGGTCTCGAGGAAGCTGCGATCGGTCTTGCGGGTCAGGCGCGGCAACAGCGCGGCGATGGTTTCACTGACGTCGGCGGCGATGCCCAGATCCAGGGTCGCACGACGCCCCAGGGCTTGGGGGTTGCGGTCCACCTGGATGATCCTGGCGTCGGTCGGGTAGAACTGGCGATAAGGGAAGTCGGTGCCGAGCATGACCAAGGTGTCGCAATCGAGCATGGCGTGGTAGCCGGAGCTGAAACCGATCAGGCCGGTCATGCCGACGTCGAACGGGTTATCCCACTCCACATGCTCCTTGCCCCTCAGTGCGTGCACCACCGGCGCGCCGAGGGCGTCGGCCAGCGCCACCACTTGATCGTGGGCACCGGCACAGCCGCTGCCACACAGCAGAGTGACTTTCTCGCTGCTCTGGAGCATGTCGGTGAGGCGCTGCAAGTCCTGCTCAACCGGCAGGGTGCGCGGTGCGTGCAAGGCCGGCCACGGCTTGAGCTTATCTTCCACCTCCAGCAGCGATACATCTCCCGGAATCACCACCACCGCCACGCCTCGGTTGAGGATCGCCGAACGCATGGCACGGTGCAGCACCTGAGGCATCTGCTCGGGGTTGCTCACCAGCTCGATAAAATGGCTGCACTCCTTGAACAGTTCCTGGGGATGGGTTTCCTGAAAGTAATTCAGGCCAACCTCCGATGACGGAATCTGCGCGGCAATCGCTAGCACCGGCACATGGTTGCGATGGCAATCGAACAAACCATTGATCAAATGCAGGTTGCCCGGCCCGCAACTGCCGGCGCACACCGTCAACTCGCCGGTGGCCGCCGCTTCGGCACCGGCAGCGAAGGCGGCGACCTCCTCGTGGCGCACATGCATCCACTCGATGCTGTCCATGCTGCGCAGGGCGTCGGTCAGGCCATTGAGGCTGTCGCCGGTGAGCCCCCAGATACGCTTGATACCCGCTTGTTCCAGGGTGGACGCCAACTGCTGGGCCAGGTTGATTTTCGCCATGAGGAACTCCAATCGTCAGTGAGGTTGAAAAACTGCTGATCAGTAGGGGACAGTTCAATCACGGCGAATGCTCCGCCTTTAATGTGAAGATTGCGTCATGCTTGCGCGGTATTGCCGCGTACGCCGCGCGATAAACCACTGGTCACAGGCCAATGCCAGCCAGGGCGCAACGTTGGGGTTGGGCAGGCGGCCGCGGCTCAGACGGCGCATCTGGTCGCGCACCACGGCGAGGGTGGCGAGGGCGGCCAGGGGTTTGCGCTTCCATTCCATGGGCCGCAGTTGTGGGTTGAGGTCGCGACCTTCACGCCACTGTTTGATCAGTTGCGGCTCCAGGGTCAGGGCGGTGGCGATGCCGGCCATGGCGATGCCGCTGTCCAATACTTGCTGAACCACCGGCAAGCGGCGAATACCGCCGGTCACCATCAGTGGCATGGTGGCGATGCTCGCCATTTGTGTGGCGAAATCCAAAAAGTAGGCTTCACGGGCCAAGGTGCGGCCGTCCCGCGCCTCACCTTGCATGGCCGGCGCTTCATAGCTGCCGCCGGACAACTCAAGCAAATCGATCGGCAGTGTATTGAGCATCTCCACTACTGCGCGCGCATCGGTCTCATCGAAGCCGCCGCGCTGGAAGTCTGCGGAATTGAGCTTTACCGACACACAAAATGAAGGGCTGACGCTGGCACGTACGGCACGGACGACCTCCAGCAACAGGCGTGCGCGGTTTTCCAAGGGGCCGCCCCAGCGGTCGGTGCGATGGTTGCTCAAGGGCGAGAGAAATTGGCTCAACAAATAACCATGGGCGCCGTGGATCTGCACCCCGGTGAACCCGGCTTGCTCGGCCAGGCGGGCGCTGGTGGCGAAGCGCTTGATGACGTCCTGGATGTCGTCTTCGGTCATGGCCTTGGGTTTGGCGAACATCTTGGAAAAACTGCCCACATCCAGCGCAATAGCCGAGGGGGCCAACGCTTGTTGACCGAGGTTGGCCATGGTCTGGCGGCCCGGATGGCTGAGCTGTACCCAGAAGTGCACACCTTTGGCCCGGGCTACGTCGGCCCATTCACGAAAACTGGCCAGGTGTTGCTCGTTTTCTAGCGCGACACCGCCAGGGCCGGTCATGGCGCGGCGGTCGACCATCACGTTACCGGTCAGCAGCAGGCCGGGTTCGCCGTCGGCCCAGGTCTTGTACAGCTGCTTCAAGGCTTTGGACGGTGCCTGATGCAGGTCCGCCATGTTCTCTTCCATCGCGGCCTTGGCGATGCGGTTGGCGATGACTTGGCCGTTAGGCAGTTGCAGCGATTCGAACGGTGACATGGGTTAACTCCTGAGCAGGGGAGGTCTCAGGCTAAGCTTAAAGTTAACTTTAATGTCAAGCGGGAGTCGATCACACAGGATTGACGGGCGATGGAACGGCAGGAGCGAGGCGTTCCCCTCGCTCCTACAGAGTGTCAGCGGCGGCGGAACAGCGGCAAAGGTTGATCGGTGGCCGCTTGATAGGTCACCGAGAAATCCTTGAGGCTTTCCAGCGCTTCGTACGGGTCTTTGTCCGCGCGCAAGGCGAAGGCATCGAACCCGCAGCGGTGCAGGTAGAACAGTTGGTCACGCAGCACGTCGCCAATGGCCCGCAGTTCACCCTTGTAGCCATAACGGTCACGCAGCAGGCGGGCATTGGAGTAGTTGCGCCCGTCGGTGAAGGCCGGGAAGTTAAGGGCGATGACCTGAAAATGTTGCACGTCATCACCGATTTCTTCGGCTTCTTCATCGGCGTCCAGCCACACACCCAGGCCGCCATCGCGGGCCTTGAGGGCATGGCCGTGCTCGCGCCACAGTGCCAGCGGCACGATCAGGTCGTCGCAGTTGGAGATGCCGTCGAAGCTCGCGTCCTTGGGCAGCAGGTGCCAGGTTTCGTCGACGACTGCGTTGTTCTTAATGATTCGCTGCATAGACACGCTCCTTGAACAGGTCGATGCCGATGCGCTGGTAGGTGTCGATGAAGCGCTCATCTTCGGTACGCTGTTCGATATACACGTCGATCAGCTTGCCGATCACCTCTGGCATGGCTTCCTGGGCGAAGGATGGGCCGAGGATCTTGCCCAGGCTCGCATCGCGGCTGGCGCTGCCACCCAGGGACACTTGGTAGAATTCTTCGCCTTTCTTGTCCACGCCCAGGATGCCGATGTGGCCGACGTGGTGGTGACCACAGGCGTTCATGCAACCGGAAATGTTCAGGTCCAGCTCGCCGATATCGAACAGGTAGTCCAGGTCGTCGAAACGGCGCTGGATCGACTCGGCAATCGGGATCGACTTGGCGTTGGCCAGGGAGCAGAAGTCGCCGCCCGGGCAGCAGATGATATCGGTCAGCAGGCCTATGTTCGGCGTAGCAAAGCCGCCTTCGCGCAGTTCGCCCCACAGGGTGAACAATTGGCTTTGTTCAACGTCCGCAAGAATGATGTTCTGCTCGTGGGAGGTGCGCAGTTGGCCAAAGCTGTAGCGCTCGGCCAGGTCGGCGACGGCATCCAGCTGCTTGTCGGTGATATCGCCAGGGGCAACACCGGTGGGCTTGAGCGACAGGGTCACTGCCACGTAGCCGGGCTTCTTGTGCGCCAGGGTATTGCGCGTGCGCCAGCGGGCGAAACCTGGGTGTTGCTGGTCGAGTGCGGCCAGCTCGGCGTCCTGATTGCTCAGGGCCTGGTACTCAGGGTCGACGAAGTGTTTGGCGACGCGGTGCACTTCGGCTTCGGTCAGGGTGGTCTGGCCGCCGCGCAGGTGTTCCATTTCGGCGTCGACTTTCTGGGCAAACACCTCAGGGGTCAGCGCCTTGACCAGGATCTTGATCCGGGCCTTGTACTTGTTGTCGCGACGGCCATAGCGGTTGTAGACCCGCAGGATGGCGTCGAGGTAGCTCAGCAGGTCCTGCCACGGCAGGAACTCGTTGATAAAGGCGCCGACCACAGGGGTACGGCCCAGGCCACCGCCGACCAATACGCGAAAACCCAGCTCGCCGGCGGCGTTGTACACCGGCTCCAGGCCGATGTCGTGCACTTCGATGGCGGCACGGTCCGAGGTCGAGCCATTGATGGCGATCTTGAACTTGCGCGGCAGGTAGGCGAATTCGGGGTGGAAGGTGGTCCACTGACGCACGATTTCACACCACGGCCGCGGGTCGATCAACTCGTCGGCAGCGACGCCGGCAAATTGGTCGGTGGTCACGTTGCGCAGGCAGTTACCGCTGGTCTGAATGGCGTGCATCTGCACGGTAGCCAGTTCAGCCAGGATGTCCGGCACATCTTCCAGGGCCGGCCAGTTGAACTGCACATTCTGGCGGGTGCTGATGTGGGCATAGCCTTTGTCGAAGTCGCGGGCGATCTTGGCCATCATTCGCGTCTGGCGCGACGTCAGTTGGCCATAGGGCACGGCCACCCTCAGCATCGGCGCAAAGCGCTGCACATAAAGGCCATTTTGCAGGCGCAGAGGGCGGAACTCTTCTTCGCTCAGTTCACCTGCTAAGTAGCGTCGGGTCTGATCACGGAACTGCTTGACGCGGTCCTCGATGATGCGCTGATCGTATTCGTCGTATACGTACATATAGGTCCTGTTCTCGGCAAATCTGCGCGCACGGCCGCGCACTCCCAACGGAGCCGGCGCACGATACCAGTTTGCGTATATGCGCAAAAGTGATGTTTGGGTATATGTAAATAACCAAACTGACTAATGAGAACCGTTATCGCCATACCCACATTTGTCATAGGGAAAACTCTGGTCTTTACTGTGATCGAGTCTTAGTGCAGTCACCTATAAAACCGACAAGAGGCGATGCGATGAGCAATTCCACCAAAGCCCGTAAACCCGACAGTACCGTGGATGCCTGGGCCATTTTATTTTTGATCATCCTGGTGGTGGGAACCGCCGTGTTCTGGGTTAGCCACCAGTAAAGCAGCGGGTTGATTGAACCTCGATTGAATATCTAATTGCCACTATCATGGCGCTCTATGTTCAAGGTTCAGACAACCATGTTGAAGGTTCTGATGGCGTGTGTGTGGTTGCTGGGGTCGGCGTACGGGGCAATCGCCCAGGCTGCGTCGGTGGTGTTTCTCAACCCTGGCCGGTCTTCGGAAACCTTCTGGGTCAGTTATGCGCAATTCATGCAGGCCGGCGCCAAGGACCTCGGCCTGGATTTGCGTGTGCGCTATTCCGAGCGTGACAACCAAGTCACCCTGGCCCATGCGCGAGAGGCATTGCTGGGCACTGAACGACCTGATTACCTGGTGCTGGTGAATGAGCAATACGTTGCCCCGCAAATCATGCGCATGGCCCAGGGCAGCGGGGTGAAATTACTGATCGTCAACAACGCCCTGACGCCCGACCAGACGCAGCTCTTGGACGCCTACCACGACACCCGGTTGATCGGCAGCATGGTCGCGGACGACGAGCAGGCCGGCTACCTGATGTTGACCGACTTGTTGCGCCAACACGGGCCGATCGCTTCTGGCGCAACGCTGGACCTGCTGGCATTTTCCGGTGCCAAGACCACACCGGCGGCGCAGTTGCGTGAACAGGGCCTGCGCCGCGCCCTGGCCGAACATCCGCAAGTGCGCCTGCGCCAGTTGGTCTACGGTGAATGGAACCGCCAGCGCGCCTACGAACAAGCCACGCAGATGCTCAAGCGCTATCCACAATCGGCCCTGGTGTGGTCGGCCAATGATGAGATGGCATTGGGCGCCATGCAGGCCCTGCAAGACAGCGGTCGGGTACCGGGCAAGGATGTGTTGTTCAGTGCGGTCAACAGTTCGCCGCAGATCCTTGCAGCACGCCTGGACGGGCGCCTGAGTACGCTGGTGGCGGGGCACTTCACCCTGGGCGGCTGGGCAATGGTGTTGATCCATGATGAGGCCAAGGGTGTCGATATCGGCGCCCGTGGCGGTCGCAACCGCCAGCAAGCGTTGTTCCAGTTGATCGACTCCGCCCAGGCACGCCGGCTATCGGGCCCCCTGCCATCGGTGGATTTTCGCGCATTGTCAGCGGTGGGCAAGCCCGCATCCTACCGTTACCCATTCAGCCTGCAACTGTTGCTGCGTTAAACCCCGGCCAGGTGCAGCACCAGCTTGACGATGCCAAACAGGGTCAAGGCAAACACCGCCGTGAACACAATACCCAGGATCACGAAATGGCTAGGCTTGCCGTGGGTAAAATCGCGGGCGCGGTTCTTGCCGCTTTGCACACCAAAAGCCGCCGCCATCACGCTGTGCAGCATCTGCCAGAAGGTCGGCGGCTTGTTATCGATTGGGTCGTCCATACAGCCCTCGTCAACGGGGTCATCGTACAGAGCATAGACAATCGGTTACGGCTTATCTTGGGCTGAGCACCTCCAGACCCAGGAATAGCTGTTGGTCCAGCGGCGGCTTGATCTCGGCTTTCTCCAGGTTGACCACGGCCCGGTTGTCGGCACGTGCCCGCTCGATCAGGTCCTTGCGGGTATACAGCCGTTCAGCTTTGGTTTTCAGATGCCCGAAGTCAGGGCTGGCAGGCGGCTTGTCGGCCGTCGCGTAGTGGAAGTGGGCGTACCACAGCACGGCGTCCTCACCTTGTTTGCCTTCCCTGATTTTGCTTTTATCGCGTATCGCATACTCGGTCAGGTAGTCCCCCGCTTTTAACGGGACACGGCTGCGGACCAGGTTGATGTCGACAAAACCGTGTCGCCATAAATAGGCCACATGGGCTGCCCTGGGGCGCTGCAACTTGTAACCGAGGCTGCATGCCTCGCGTGCTTGCCGGGTGGCGGCGGCGGCCTCTTCCTGGTAACGGTCGATCAGCTCGGTGGCACGGGCGTCTGTGGCATGGTCGCGCTTGAGTTCTTCAGCCAGGGTTGTGAATTTTTGCGCATGTTGCGTTAGCATGACATCCCATTCATGGGGGGCCAGGCTTTCCAGTCGGCTGGGGTCGTTGAGTTTGCGTTGTTGAAAATGAATACTGCGATCAATTCCCGCGCGCTCGTCTTTGACCGTTTGTGCCTGTGCCTCTATTGCCCTCAGTGGGCGCTTAAGCGCCACCTCAGCAGGCGGTGCGGCGCGGGCTGGCTCTACGACATTCCAGAACCCCTCACTGGCGTGTTCAAGGTAGGTGGCGAGCGTCTTGCCGGTCAGCGGGTCTTTGATATCGACGAAATTGCCTGGCGCATCCGGCTGGCCGGCACGCAAGTCTCCTACCAGGGTCCTCCTGTCGCGGGTGGTGATGACTCTGCGACTCGAGGCTTTGAGTCGCGTGGCGCTGTCGGGGGGCGTGACAGGGGCAAAACCCTCCTCGACCAGAATCGAATGGGCCAGTTGGGTTTCAAGGCTGGTGCGGGCTTGGGCCAGATGTTGCAGGAAGGGCTCGCGGTATTCTTCGCGAATAAACCCTGAACCCATTTCAGTCAATGAGTTGACGGCGTTTTCCAATTGCTCGTAGCGCTCCAGGACACTCTTGAGTACATCGATCTGTTCCAGGGTCGAGTAGCCGCTGGTCGTCATCATTTCCGTATGCGCCGACAGGCTGGTTGCCGTGCGTGGGTCGGTCAGTTCACTGACGAAAGGATACTCCGCCAACTCCCTTGAGCTATGCGCACGGTTTAATACCAAGTCGATAAACACCAGCAGCGCATGTTGCTTGATGATCACGGAATGGATGTTTTGATCGGTGGGCCTGTCTTGCAGTAAAAACTGACGCGTTGCCGGGGTAGCTTCCTTGAGCAGTGTCTCGATTTTTTCTGCGGGCTCGATCATGTGTTCGAGCGCCTGGACCTGGCGTTTCTGCAGGTTGATGTAGTCGTCGTAGGCGTCGGTGATGTCATTGGGCAACTCCTGCTTAGTGCGCGCATTCAGTTCGTCATAACTTTCGCCGCGCTCGGTCTCAAGGGTGTCTGACATTCGTTGGGAGAGAGACTCATAAAGCCCGCCCCAGAAGCTGTAAAGGGTTTTGATGGCCCTGTCCCGCGCGCGCTCGTGGGCCGGGTCAGTCCTGTCCAGGCTCATCAGCTCGTTGGCCTTGGCCTGGATTTTTTTCATCAGTTCGACAACGGGTAGCCCGTGTCGGCGCTGGTTGTCCAGGGCAATATCCCACTGGATCCTGGCCTGTGCGGTTGCAATGCGGCGTTGCTCATGACGCTTGACCACTTCGGCGTGCAGTTTCGGAATGCTCTTGGAACTGGCCAGCAGCAACCAATCCTTGCGCAGGTTCTTACTCTGTTCGACCAGATTGGTACGGGCGATCGTCAGGGCTCTTTCAGAGGTAAAAGAGGCACCCATCAAGGAAAACATCGTGGCGTTGAGCGCAGTGAGCTCTGAATTCAGAGTCCGCAGGCGTTCGGCACGTTCCTTTTGCCAGGTACTCAATCGGTCACGGGGCATGCCGCCGTTGAGCCTCGCGTGGCGGTCAAGGCGCCAATGTCCTTGGCCGTCGCTTATCAGCCTGAAGCCTGGATGTTGAGGATGTTTGGGGTGCACCAGGTAGACCTCGCCGAACCCCGGTGTCACGCTGACTTGGAACAGCAGCCCGCCAAGGCTGGCGTGCCAGACGCCGTCAATGCGGTAGAGGCCCTTGAGTGCACCGCTCGCTTGCGGGGCCGGCAGTGACGAGGGCCAGGGCACCTGAATATCGAGCATCGCTCTGAGCCGTTCACTGGCTTGAGGGCTGGCCAGGGACCGGCTGAAGTCCAGCACCGTATCACCCGTCGCCGGCGGCTCACCGGGCAGCGACACCACGCCCTCGCGTATCGCTGGCAGTTGTTCCGCTTCCGGCATGCCCGGGGCACGGCGCCAGGCTGCCAGTCGCAAACCACGGGCCTCTGTATCAGCTTCCAGTAACGGCCTGCCAGACGCGGATGCGCCATGCAGCAACACCATGGCGGTATTGAGCAGCAGATCGATCAATGCCGATTCACGCGTAATCGGGTCCGTGCTGTCCAACCCCGCCAGATCCTGCTCCAGGCTGGCGACCAGCACCAGGAACCAGTCCGCCAACATGGCTGGGCCGCGTACCAGCGGCAGCAACAAGGTGTTGAACAGCAACCACGCACCTTCCATCAAGACGGCCCAGCGGCTTTCGGTGTTGGAGACTGATTCACGGTCCGCCAAATCGACCAGCGCCCGCGCTGTACTGCCGAACAGATGATTAAGCAGTTGGCCGTTGACCTGCGATTGCAGCCATTCACCGGCACCCTCATCAACCGCCAGGGTCGCCGGGGCGGGTTTCTCGGCCAGGCTGTATTCATCGCCGGGCAGGAAACGAATGATGTGCGGTTCCTTGATACCGCCGTGGGCATAGATGGGGCGGGCTTTCTCCGATAACCAGTCCAGCACGCTGTTTTGCAACTCGCCTGGCTGGGCAATGGCCTCCAACAGCGCCTGGCGGCTGGGGTATTGATGCAGGGCGTCGGCATACAACGGTCGATACAGCAAATGTGGGCCCGCACTGATATCGCGTGGCTCGATGATGAAAATATTGCTGGCTTGATCCGGCGCAGCCCCGGTCTTGCGGCACAGGGCCAGCGGGCGCAAGACGATTTCCTGGCCATCAACCACTCTGTCGGCGGGCATTTGCGCCATCAGCGCCTGGACGTACCGATAACCGGTGACGGTCATGCCGTGTTGCTGGCGGATCTTGTATTCCAGTGCCTGCATCGGCAGATGAACCTTGAGTTCACGAGTAAACAGCGACTCCCTGCGCTGGGCATCGGCGGTGTCGGATAACAACAGCTCTTTGAGAGCGTCAGGGTAGGTAGTGCCAATATCAACGCGCTGGATCAGGCCGCTGCTGCCCAACAGGTAATCTTCGTTCAACCAGCCTGGCAACGGTGTTGTCGTGCTGGAGGATAGCTTCAGCGTGCCAGAGGGCTTGCCAGCGAGGTTCTTCAGAGCCAGGTCCGTCAGCGACATGCGCACATGCTCGACAATTCCGGCTCCCCCTGGATAACCGGCGGCCACAGTGAAATCCAACAGCACGGCATCGGGGTCGACGTCGCCGTGATCAGCCTGCATCTGCTTGCGTAGCGCGGCCCGGCTGAACGTGTGGATGTTTTCAATGCCTTCGTTGAACGCGCGGCCCTGGTTTTTTTGCAGCACCTGCGCCATGTCCTGCAGATGGCGATGGTAGGCAAATCGATCAGCGCTGCTGGCTTGTGCGAGCCATGCCGGCAGTCGCTGGCTCACGGCATCGAGCCGTTCGGCGGCGGCGATCGGGACGTCGTTGAAATAGCGTGCCGGATCGGTGATTTTCTCCAGGTGCTGCTCAATGGTTTTTTCGTCTTGACCCTGGAAAGACAGGGTCTCCAGGTCTTCCAGGTGTGTATTGAGGATCAGCCCCGCCTGTTGCTCAAACACATTGGCGACCGGCTCGTTGCGCCGCCAGGTCAGGCTGTCGCATCGGAACTGCTCCTGCATCTTCGCGCCCCAGGCCTGGCTGAACGCCGCCAGTGAGTCGAACGCGTCGATCTTGCCGGCCACGCTGTACAGCAGCAGCTGTTTTTCACGTACCAGCAGCAGATCTGGGGTGAGTACGCGCACGGTTTCGCCGGCGTCGGCGAGCGTGGTTTCTATGAAATACACATAGGTGGCCGGTGAGGAGCGGGGCAGGCGCTCACGTTGTGCCGGCCAGGCGGAGACCACCGCCAACATGTCACGCTGCGTGTCGGTCAGGGTTGAAGGACCCGCCGCCGCGGCGGTCATCCGACCGTTGAGGAACTCGCTGAGCCACTGCCAGCGACTGTTGCCATGCTCGTCAACCTGGCTCCAGTAGTCGGCCAGTTCATGCTGCATGTACAGATAAAGCGAGGCTGGCAGCTCGTCGATGATCTGTGCGATGACTTGCATGTCGAGACCCGGCAGGCCCTCGGGCTTGATCACTTCGGGTGGCGTCTGGGTGAGGAAGTAGGGACGCTCGCGCACGGAGTGCAGGTCAAGCGTCCGCGGGTTCAGCACATGGGCGATAGCCACTTCCATCAATGCAGGATAGGCGTAACCGCCGGATGGCTGAGGGCTTGCCAGTTTGACCGTCTGCCAGTCCAGCTTCAACGACGGGTAGCGTTCCAGAATACGCTCGCGCAGGGCGTTCAACAGCACTGAATACAAGGCTGGGCGGGTGGCGAAACGCGCATGTACGGCCTGGGCGGGTAATTGGCGAAAGGCCAGGGTTGACGCGGGGGTAATGGGTTCGGGCATGACGAAATCCGTTTCCTGTGTAAAACCGGTTGTTCTGAGCTGCCGGCCCAGCGGACCGGGAATCGGTCCGGCACAGGAAATCGCATTTGGTCATTGCGGGTGCGGTAGGTGATTACCGCGAGCCTATCAGTTGGGGTGCTAACGACCCTGCACCGTATATATTCACCACCGAGCAGCGTCTGGAGGGTGATGTTCTGTCATTCCCAATCACAGGAATGACCGAATGTCTGATCTACCCACCCAGCGCTTCGTTGACAAGCAACCGGCAGCGACTTCAGGTTATGTGCGGGAATGAGCCTGATGAAAATCAGGCTGACAGGCTGTGTGTATTTTGCCATTGGCGACAAGTACAGCGACCACCGCAGGACCTGGCCGTCCCCAGGCGGCAGTTATGGCAACAACTGGCCGATGAGCCGGGGCATGAGCGGTTTTTCCATTTGCTCGAACCACTGCACGATACCGAGGCGTACCGGTATGCGACGGCTGATCAAGGGCCAGCGTTTGCTGGGGCTGTCCCGACAATTGTTAAGGAGGTGCAGGCATTACAGGCAACTGTCACCGTAGCGCCACGGCCCGGTCCGGCATCGCCGCAACCGGGGCCGTCGACACGGCGGTAACGAGCCGGGCAGGCCTTCAGTTGTCGTAACCCAGGTTCGGCGCCAGCCAGCGCTCTGTCACGCTCAGGTCCTGGCCTTTGCGTGCGGTGTAGCTGGTCACCTGATCCTTGTCGACTTTGCCCACCGCAAAATACTGCGCCTGTGGGTGGGCAAAGTACCAGCCACTGACCGCCGCCGCCGGGAACATCGCGTAGTGCTCGGTCAGGAATACGCCGCTGCGCCCGGCGTGCATTTCACGCGCCTCTGGGTCCAGTAGTTGAAACAGCTGGGCCTTTTCCGTGTGGTCCGGGCACGCCGGGTAGCCGGGGGCAGGGCGTATGCCGCTGTACTGCTCCTTGATCAGTGCTTCGTTGTCCAGTTGCTCGTCCTTGGCATAACCCCAGTGCTCTTTACGCACTTGCTGGTGCAGCCATTCGGCGCAGGCTTCGGCGAGACGGTCGGCGAGGGCCTTGACCATGATCGAGTTGTAGTCATCGCCGGCGTCCTGGTAAGCCTTGGCCACTTCTTCGGCACCGATGCCGGCGGTGGTGATGAAACCACCGATATAGTCGGTCACGCCGCTGTCCTTGGGCGCGACGAAGTCGGCCAGGGAAAAGTTCGGCTTGCCGTCGGTCTTGATGATTTGCTGGCGCAAGTGATGCAGTTTGGCGATGGGCTGGCCGTCGTCACCGTAGACTTCCAGATCATCGTCCTGCACCTGGTTGGTCGGCCAGAAACCGAACACCGCACGGGCGCTGATGAGTTTTTCGTCGATCAACTTCTTGAGCATTTCCTGGGCATCGGCATACAGCGCGGTTGCCGCTTCACCCACCACTTCATCGGTGAGGATGCGCGGGAACTTGCCGGCCAGGTCCCAGGAGATGAAGAACGGCGTCCAGTCGATGTATTCGGCGAGGACGTTGAGGTCGATATTGTCCAGCACCTTGGCGCCGGTAAAGGTCGGTTTGACCGGGGTGTAGCTGCTCCAGTCGAACTGCGGCTTCTTGGCGATGGCCGCCGGGTAGCTCAGGCGCTCGGTGCGTGCACTACGGTTGGAGGTGCGCTCACGTACGTCGATGTATTCCAGACGGGTCTTTTCGACGAAGCCGGCCTTCAACTCCTTGGACAGCAACTGGGTGGCCACGCCCACGGCGCGGGAGGCGTCGGTGACGTAGATCACCGCGTCGTTGCTGTACTTGGGCTCGATCTTCACCGCCGTGTGCGCCTTGGAGGTGGTGGCGCCCCCGATCATCAGCGGCAGGTGGAAATCCTGGCGCTGCATCTCGCGGGCCACATGCACCATTTCATCCAGAGACGGCGTGATCAGGCCGGACAGACCGATGATGTCGCACTTCTGCTCCTTGGCCACCTGCAGGATCTTCTCCGCCGGTACCATCACCCCCAGGTCGACGATGTCATAGCCGTTGCAACCCAGCACCACGCCGACAATGTTCTTGCCGATGTCATGCACGTCGCCCTTGACCGTGGCCATCAGGATCTTGCCCTTGGCTTCAGGCTTGTCGCCTTTTTCCAGCTCGATGAACGGGATCAAGTGGGCCACCGCCTGCTTCATCACCCGGGCGGATTTCACCACTTGGGGCAGGAACATCTTACCGGCGCCGAACAGGTCGCCGACGATGTTCATGCCGGACATCAGCGGACCTTCGATCACTTCGATCGGGCGCGCAAACGACAGGCGCGATTCTTCGGTGTCTTCGACAATGTGCGTGGTGATGCCCTTGACCAGCGCGTGTTCCAGACGTTTGTTGACCTCCCAGCCACGCCATTCCTCGGTCTCGGCTTCCTTGACGCTGCCGTCGCCCTTGTACTTGTCGGCAATCGCCAGCAGGGCGTCGGTGCCGTCTGGCGTACGGTTGAGTACCACGTCTTCGACGGCGTCACGCAGCTCGGCGGGGATCTGGTCGTAGATCTCCAACTGGCCGGCGTTGACGATACCCATGGTCAGGCCCGCACGGATCGCATGCAGCAGGAACACCGAGTGGATCGCTTCGCGCACCGGGTTGTTGCCCCGGAACGAGAAAGACACGTTGGACACGCCACCGGAGGTCAGCGCGTAGGGCAACTCATCACGGATATAGGCACAGGCGTTGATGAAATCGACGGCATAGTTGTTGTGCTCTTCGATACCGGTGGCGACCGCGAAGATGTTCGGGTCGAAGATGATGTCTTCCGGCGGGAAACCGACATCATTGACCAGGATGTCGTAAGAGCGTTTGCAGATTTCTTTCTTGCGCGCTTCGGTGTCGGCCTGGCCGGCTTCGTCGAACGCCATCACCACCACCGCCGCGCCGTAGCGCTTGCACAGCTTGGCGTGGTGAATGAACTGCTCTACGCCTTCCTTCATGCTGATGGAGTTGACGATGCCCTTGCCCTGGATGCACTTGAGCCCGGCTTCGATCACTTCCCACTTGGAAGAGTCGATCATGATCGGTACGCGGGAGATGTCTGGCTCACCGGCGATCAGATTGAGGAAGGTCACCATGGCCTTCTTCGAATCCAGCATGCCCTCGTCCATGTTGATATCGATCACCTGGGCGCCGGCTTCCACCTGCTGCAGGGCGACTTCCAGGGCTTCGGTGTAGTTGTCTTCGCGAATCAGGCGGGCGAATTTGGCCGAGCCTGTGATGTTGGTACGTTCGCCGACGTTGACGAACAACGAATTGCGGTCGATGGTGAACGGCTCCAGGCCCGACAGGCGGCAGGCCTTGGGAATGTCCGGGATCGGGCGCGGCGCGTAACCGGCCACGGCCTTGGCGATGGCTTCGATATGCCCCGGCGTGGTGCCGCAGCAACCGCCGACGATGTTCAGGAAGCCGCTTTGGGCGAATTCTTCGATGACCTTGGCGGTTTCTGACGGCAGTTCGTCGTACTCGCCGAATTCGTTGGGTAGGCCAGCATTAGGGTGCGCCGAAACGTGGGTGTTGGCCTTGTTCGACAACTCCTCCAGGTAGGGGCGCAGTTCACTGGCGCCAAGGGCGCAGTTCAAACCGACCGAGATCGGCTTGGCGTGTGCCACGGAGTTCCAGAACGCTTCGGTGGTCTGGCCCGACAGGGTTCGGCCGGAGGCGTCGGTGATGGTGCCGGAGATCATGATCGGCAGTTCCACGCCCAGTTCCTCGAACACCCCTTGCACGGCGAAGATCGCGGCCTTGGCGTTAAGGGTGTCGAAGATGGTTTCGATCAGGATCAGGTCGGCGCCGCCTTCGATCAGGCCCTTGGTGGCTTCGGTGTAGTTTTCCACCAGCTCATCGAAGGTCACGTTGCGGTAGCCGGGGTTGTTGACGTCTGGCGACAGCGAGCAGGTGCGGCTGGTCGGGCCCAGTACACCGGCGACAAAACGCGGCTTGGCCGGGTTCTCGTGGGTTTTGGCGTCGGCCACCTTGCGCGCCAGGCGTGCGCCTTCCACGTTCAGTTCATAGGCCAGTTCTTCCATGCCGTAATCGGCCATGGAGATTCGCGTGGCGTTGAAGGTGTTGGTTTCAAGGATGTCGGCGCCGGCGTCCAGGTAGGCTTTTTCAATGCCGCCGATCACGTCCGGGCGGGTCAGCACCAGCAGGTCGTTGTTGCCCTTGACGTCGCTTGGCCAATCGGCGAAGCGTTTGCCACGGTAGTCCTGCTCCTCGAGTTTATAGCTCTGGATCATCGTGCCCATGCCACCATCAAGGATCAGGATGCGTTCCTTGAGGGCTTGGTGAAGGGCTTGCAGGCGAGCGCTACGATCGGGCATGGGACTACTCTGGTCAGGCATTACGGAGGGCGTGAATCATAGCAAACCTGTGCCGATTTGGAGCATGTCCGGGTTGTGCATGAATATCGCTCATGTTGCTGGCGGTCATGGCCCGGTAGAATCACCGCCATTTCACAGACCGCACGCCTTGAATCGGGACCCGATACATGTCACTTCGTTTGATCGTCAGCGCCGTCCTGGCCTTGATAGCCAGTACTGCGCAGGCAGAGGGTCCCGCTTCGGCGATCTCCTACACCCGCGATATCCAACCGATCTTCACCGAGAAATGCGTGGCCTGCCACGCCTGCTACGACTCCGCCTGCCAGCTCAACTTGGGGAGCGCCGAGGGCGCCGCACGCGGTGCAAGCAAAATGCCGGTGTATGACGGCGAGCGCGGCCAGGCCACGCCAACTACGCGGTTGTTTTATGACGCATTCGGGAAGCAGGCGTGGCAGCAAAAGGGCTTCTATTCGGTGCTGGATGCCCAGGGCAGGCAGGCTGCGCTGATGGCGCGCATGCTGGAGCTGGGGCACAACGCGCCGCTGGCGCCCAATGCCAAGCTGCCCGACAACATTGTGCTGGGGCTCAACCGCGAAAATATGTGCGCAACGCCCGGCGAGTTCAGTGCCTATGCCGGCGCTCACCCCAAGGAAGGTATGCCGCTGGCGGTCACCGGCCTGACCGATCAGCAATACCAGACTTTGCAACGCTGGCTGGCCTCCGGCGCGCCGATTGACGAGCAGGGCCTGGCGCCGAGTGCCAGGGAAGCGTTGCAAGTGCAACAGTGGGAAAACCTGTTCAACCAGCCGGGCGCCCGGGAAAGCCTGGTGGCGCGCTGGCTGTTCGAGCATTTGTTCCTGGCGCATATCTATTTCGAGAACGGCGAGCCGGGGCATTACTTCCAGTGGGTGCGTTCGCGTACGCCCAGTGGCCAGCCGATTGACCTGATCGCCACACGTCGCCCCAACGACGACCCAGGCACCCAGGTGTACTACCGCCTGTGGCCAGTGCAGGGCGTGATCGTGCATAAAACCCACATCACTTACCCCTTCAGCGCGGCGAAGATGGCGCGGATCAAGGCGTTGTTCTACGGCGGCGACTGGCAGGTCACGGCCTTGCCAGGCTACGGCCCCGGCAGCCGCGCCAACCCGTTCGCGACATTCGAAGCCATCCCGGCTAAAGCGCGCTACCAATTCATGCTCGATAACGCTGAGTACTTCGTGCGTACCTTCATTCGCGGGCCGGTGTGCCGTGGGCAGATCGCCACGGACGTGATCCGCGATAACTTCTGGACGCTGTTCCAGGACCCCGACCACGATCTGTACATCACCGATGCGCGTTATCGCGGCCAGGCCACGCCGTTGCTGGCCATGCCCGGGCAGAATGACGACGTGGGCAGTGTGCTGAGCCTGTGGCTGGCCTATCGTGACAAGCGCAACCAATACGAAGCCTTGCGCCGTGACAACTATGCAGACCTGCCGGCGCCGAGCTGGTCGACATTGTGGGCGGGCAATGACAACGCCTTGTTGAGCATTTTCCGCCATTTCGACAGCGCCTCGGTGACCAAGGGCCTGATTGGCGAGGTTCCGCAGACGATGTGGCTGTTCGACTACCCACTGCTGGAACGCACCTATTACCAGCTAGCGGTGAATTTCGATGTGTTTGGCAACGTCTCGCACCAGGCCCAGACCCGCCTGTATTTCGACCTGATCCGCAACGGCGCCGAGCAGAACTTCCTGCGCCTGATGCCCGCCGACACCCGCGAAGACTTCCTGGACGACTGGTACCAGAACAGCGGCAAGCTCAAGCTGTGGCTGGACTACGAAGCGATTGACGATGACAAGGCCAGTGGTTTGCACCTGAGCAAGAAGGACCCCAAGCGTGACTTCGCCAACCAGTTGCTGACCCGCTACGGCCATTTGAACGCCAGCCCCGACCCGATCAACCGCTGCAGCGGCGCGTTCTGCTCCCGCGACGGCATTGACCCGGCCTTGCAGGATGCCGAGCAAGCCCTGAGCCGCCTGACCTCGCGGCCGGCGGCGGGGCTCAAGGTGATCGAGCAATTGCCCGAAGCCACCATGCTGCGCATCGAAACCGCCAGCGGCAAGCGCGAGGTCTACAGCCTGCTGCGCAACCGTGCCCACAGTAACGTGGCGTTCCTGCTGGGTGAGGCATATCGCTATCAGCCGGGGCTGGACACGGTGACGATCTACCCAGGCGTGCTCAGCAGCTACCCGAACTTCATGTTCAATATCCCGGCCCGGCAAGTGCCTGAGTTTGTCGCGCAGATGGAGCAGGCCAAGGACGCCAAGAGCTTCGAGAGAATCGTCGACCGCTGGGGTGTGCGCCGCAGTCACCCGCTGTTCTGGCAGTACTTCCATGACTTGTCGCGGTACATTCACGAAACCACGCCGGTGGAAGAGGGCGTATTGGACATGAACCGCTATGAGAACCTATAACTGCTCGCGTTGCGCTGGGCCATCGAGCACAGGGCAATGATAGCGGTGTGCATCGCCGTCATTGCGCTGGGCGTATTGGCCAGTTACCAGGTGTTGTATAAGGCTACGCATCGCAGGCTCAAACATTGGTTTGGCATTGATGATGCGTTACCCATCAGGCAAAAGCATTAGGACCGCCGTTTGGCGGCTCAGGGCCTCACGTACTTCCAGTAGGCTTTACCATAGTCCATCAGCAACTCGGTCCCGGCAGGGATATCCCGCCAAGCGACTATGAACACCATGTATTTGCCTACATACACGGCGCCGACATTTTCGATGCCAACGTCGGGCAGATTGGGCACCTTGACCGCATTGATCAGGCTTAGCGTGTTGCTGTTACCGTGGCCGCTGATAGTCGCGCCATGAGTGTGGGTCTGGAATAAATACGTGCCGACGGCCGCTTCACCTTTTTCCAGTATCTCGGTATTGATCGAGGCTTGATCCAAGTGCAGCTTGCCGGTATACGGCCCAAGGACATCGAAGCGTTTTATATCGGTTCTGGCTACGACCGACAGGCCACGCTCTGGGCCCTCCTGCAGTTTCTTGACCTCCAAAAGGCGATCAAGCCGGCGATGATGATTGCCTTCCTTGGCGATCCATTCACGGATACTCTTGGTTGCAGCCTCTTTGACTTCGACGTATTGCAGGCCGGTGAACTCGTCAAAAAACTGGTTGGCGTCGGTGATCTCTATTTTTTGCAACGGACCTTCAAGTTCAAGGGTCAAGCTGCGCCTGACGTCGTTGGGGTCTTGCAGAATTGGCGCATTATTGTTGATTTTATGATCAAAAGACGCCGTGATTGAAGTGGATCGGCGCCGCGTGGGTGTGGCGTCATCGTCCAGCCGCGGACGTTTTGAGCTACCTGCCGTGGGGGGCGCAGGCCGCTTCCTGGCCACGGGCTCGTCCACCGGGCTTCGTTGTCCGAACAGCCACCTTTCTCTACCGGCGCGGGTCATGCTGCCATTGTCATTGACGTAGTCACTCCAGATAAGCGGGTTGAGGTTGTTCTGCTCGACAAATGCGTGCATGGACACCCTTGAGTTGGTGGCGTTGTAGTGCTTGTTCCACTCTTGCAGGTGTTCGGGTTTCAGGTCGTCGAATTGTTCACCTCTGGCGTATTTGGCGAGTACTTTGCCTGCCGCTCGATAGGTGCCATCAATGTTTACATGCTCGGCAAAGGCCACCGGGTCCAGGTTATGGTCGGCGGCGAAGCCTTCAAGGGTGAGGCTGTTGCGCTCGCGCTGGGACGCCTTGCTCCAGTGCTCCATATGCTCGTAAGTGACGCAGGTGCGGGCGGTCCCTGCACGGTCCAGCATCTTTCGCCCTCGGGGTGTCAGGGTGTTGCGGCTGTTGACGAACTGCCGAAAGGCGCTGGGGTCCAGGTTGTAAGTGCTGACGAAGTTGTCCATGGTTTTTTTCAGGGCGTCTTCACTGGCCTCGGTCCATTTCAACAGCACTGAGGGCGTTACCACGCTTGGCGCATCCGGCGCGCCGCCCGCGAGCTTGATCGGGCCTGAATACCAATGACCAGGCTCCACCGACGACAGCGTGATCGACAAATCGCGATTGCTCCTCGGATTGACCAGTACGATAGAAAAGCTGGTGTCGGCGCCCGCGGCGGCCTCCTGAATGAACCCATAGGAATTGTCGCGGACCTGGTACACCGCGATTTTGCCCTTGTCATCAACATTACAGATGAACTTCTGGTTGTAGTCCGCTCGGGAGAAGATACCGCGTGCGTCGGGCTTGAGGCCTCGGATCAACTCCGGGTCAACCGCGTACTGACGAATCAACGGGCTGCTGTTGCTGATGACCGTGATCGGCTCTCTAAAGCGCGGCCCGAAGGCTTTATTGGAGGCGGTATCGATCAAGCGATAATCCGGCGCCTCGAGGCTGCCGACGTTGCGCATCGGGACATTGGCGAAGCCGTCCACGGTAAACAGTTGATCGCCCGCCTGCAGCGGCTTCCAGCTGTCAGGGTCAACCGAGCGTATGTGCCTTGCGGCGATCGTCCCATCGCGCAGCTGGGCAATACCCCGTTTTGCCTGGCGCATCA
The DNA here is from genome assembly GCF_009648855.1 of Pseudomonas sp. CFSAN084952. NCBI lineage: Bacteria > Pseudomonadati > Pseudomonadota > Gammaproteobacteria > Pseudomonadales > Pseudomonadaceae > Pseudomonas > Pseudomonas sp. CFSAN084952. Next base: position 1,933,693 of record NZ_CP045767.1, read on the forward strand.
ATTTATGTCCCAGCTTGAGCAAACCAAAGCGCGCGAGCCTGAGCAGGCTGGGCAGGGCGGCCAGGGGGTTGAGTTCGTGGAGCGTGGCAATTACCAGCTTCCCGGTCAGTTTCGCGAGCTTAGGCAGCGCCAGGCGCAGCCCGGTCTTGCCTGCGTGGATGAGCAGGCGGGTGGAGCCGGCCACATACCGCCCTACCGGCAACGCGAAAGCTACGATGTCAATGAACAGGCCGGCGACGCCTGACTTGATGCGCTGGGGATCACCGGAGGCGATGTCGTCGATACCGCCCCAAAACGGGATAAAAATCTTGCCCCAGAACGCCAAGTCTTCGAGTACCTCAGCGGGAATGTCTACCTCCCGCGTGTCTTTGCGGGTTTTTTCCAGGAGGGCTTGCTCATCGCAGAAAAACAGCTCGCGGGCAATCATGCTTGCCAGGGTTTCACTGCGCGGCGCATACAGCGTGTTGGGCGCGAACGATGGGATGCGCGGCCCTGCGTCGATGCCAGGCAGTGTCTCGCCGACTTGTTCAACGATCAACTCAGCTTTTTTGCCTGGTCTGGGCGCTTTGTTCTCGCGGTAAGCCTCTCGATCAAACGGTACTTCGGTGGCCAGCCTGTACTTGTCCCAGCTCATGGCGTCGCGTAGCTCTACCACTTTGCCGTTTAGCGGTAGGCTTTGCAGGTCTTTGCGTCGACGCAGCAGGCCGGCGAAGGGGAATACCTCGATGTAGATGGCATGGAGGGGCGAGCGGGGCTTGGCGATGCGTAGGATAAAACCTGTCCGGTAACGAACGGCATCGGTCTTGGCTTTGGTTTCATATTCGATGGGCACCTTGTCCAGGGCTTCTCTTAATGAATACACGGTGATCTCGTCCTGATCCACATCCAGGGTCGCATTGCCCAGGTGCGCAAGCAGTGACTGGATTAAGGTCTTGTAGGCGTTTCTCGGCATCTCAAGGGCGTCGCGAAAGGCTTTGTCGTACTCCATGTCCGAGACAAAGCGCCAACGGCTGGGCAGTTTGAGTTTGAGGTTCTGAATTGCGTTGAACATCTCATATTCATGCTGCTCCAGGGCGGTGACGGCCTGGGTGAGCTCATCCCGTGAGTGGCCCGACGATCGGCTGGCGATCAGGCCGTTGGCCTGTGCCCATTGCACGGTGGGGCCCAACTTGGCCGCTGCGACCAGTGCCTGTTGTTTAATGTCATCGCCGCTGGCGCGAAAGTGTTCCGCCGCCAGGTTGAGCAATTGTTCGAAACTCATGTGGCGCGATGAACCCGGTGCAATCGTTTCGGCCAGCAGAAAGCCGCTTCTGAAATTGACCCAGGTACTGGTGGCAGCGTAGGGCAGGTCATCGGGAATATCGGCCACCCAGACTTCGCTGGCAACATTGGCCTTGAGGACGCACACCGCCAATTGTGCCGCGTCAGCGCTGATCGACAAGCTATGTTCATAGCGGCTGATCAAGGATTGGCGGACCGACGAATAAGACGCGCCAGGCGCGATGAATAGTTTCAATTCGTTGTCGATCAGCGAGTCGGTGCTGGGAATGATCGTCAGCCACAACGCGCGCCACAGTAATTTCACCCGTACCGGGTCTGGGCAGATTTCGTCCTTCTGGCTGCCATACCAGTCCAAGGCCTTGGCAATCCGTTCGCCCAGTGCCAGGTTATCGGGGCTATTGAGCAATTGCTCGAGCAGCACGGTGGGGGTGGTGGTGAGCATGTCCTGTTGTGAGGCGGTGAATGTTTCGGGCAATACATGACGGAACAGCGATTGACGGGTTTGTGTTTCGATCTGGCGGATAATCTCCTTGATTTTCTGGTCGGCAGGCGCATCCAGCAAGTGCTGCAAATCGCTGAGGTTGCCTTCGTGTCCGAGTTTTTTCAGGGTGTGATGTTCCTGCAAGACAGCGAGAACCGCTTTCCACTGCTCGCGGGTTTTGGGCTGTGCCGGGATGATCGAGTAATACTTGAGCACCAGATCAAACCGCACCGAACCGTCGCTTTTGAGGCCGTTACCCACACGCCGGTTGATATCCAGCAACACGTCGGCGTCGATGTACCAATAGGTGGGCATATGGCGCAGGATGACCGAATGGTCGGCAATGCTGAACGTTTCGGCAGAGTCGGGTATCGGTGAGCGCGTGCTGCTGAACAAGGTGGAGAGCAGGTCGTAAAGGAAGTCCCGGCCGATAATGGAATCATCCGGTTCGGGCTTTTCCCGCAGGAAGCGCTGAAAGTCTTCATCGGCTTCCAGCTTTGCCAAGACTCGAAAGGCTTCCTTGCACTCGCGATGCAGTTCGCTGTTGTGCGGGGGGCAGTAGTACACCTCGGCGGCGGATGCCGTCAGCGAGCCTTGTGTCGTCACGAAATCAATCAGATGGTCCAAATGCACTTGCTGTTCCGGCAAGCCCTTGAAATAGAAGCTCTGCAATGCGTTATTCATTCAATCCTCACAATCCGTAGTCGAAGAGGATTCACTCTATTGAGCCGGGGTTTGCGGGGGGGGCTATATAGGTAGGCACAGGTTTTCGCAGAAATGGCCAGGTGTCACGATGCGTCAGGCCAACAGGAACAGGTCTTTCCCGACAAAAATACTCGGACTTTGTACCTGCGTAATAATTTGGCGTAAACTGCGGGCAAGCCTGTGAGGAGTTTCCATGACTGCCATAACCATTACCGACGCCGCCCACGATTACCTGGCTGACCTGCTGTCCAAGCAGAACACCCCGGGTATCGGCATCCGCGTCTTTATCACCCAGCCCGGCACCCAGTATGCCGAGACTTGCATTGCCTACTGCAAGCCCGGCGAAGAGAAGCCTGAAGACACCGCCCTGGGGCTCAAAAGCTTCACCGCGTACATCGATGCCTTCAGCGAAGCCTTCCTGGACGACGCCGTGGTCGACTACGCCACCGACCGTATGGGCGGCCAGTTGACCATCAAGGCCCCCAACGCCAAGGTGCCGAACGTCAACGCCGACAGCCCGGTCAATGAGCGTATCAACTACTACCTGCAAACCGAGATCAACCCGGGGTTGGCCAGCCACGGCGGCCAGGTGAGTCTGATCGACGTGGTGGATGACGGTATCGCCGTGCTGAAATTCGGCGGCGGCTGCCAGGGCTGCGGCCAGGCGGACGTGACCTTGCGTGAGGGCATCGAGCGCACGCTGCTGGAACGTATTCCTGAACTCAAGGGTGTACGTGACGTGACTGACCACACGCAGAAAGAAAACGCCTACTACTGAGTAAGGTGTTCACTGCGAACAAAAGAACGGCGCCCGTGAGCGCCGTTTTTTATTATTTAAATTCATAGAGTTGCAAAATATATCTGATAAAGCAGATCAAGTGTGGGAGCTGGCTTCAGGGGCGATAGAGGTGCGCATGCCCTGCGCGGTACAGCGACGACTCGCTGAAGCTGTCACTGGCCAACACCTGCCCCACCACAATCAACGCTGTCCGCCGAAACCCCTTCGCCGCAACTTTCTCGGCAATGTCACTCAGCGTACCGACCACCCAATCCTGATCCGGCCAGGTGGCACGGTGTACCACGGCAATCGGGCAGTCCGAACCGTAATGCGGCAGCAGCTCGGCAACGATTTTCTCCAGATGATTGACCCCCAGATGAATCGCCATCGTGGTGCCATGTCGCGCCAGGCTGTCGAAGTCTTCACCGGGAGGCATGCGGGTTTTATCGGCGTAACGGGTCAGGATCACGCTTTGGGCGATGTCCGGCAGGGTCAGTTCGGTCTCCAGCAGGGCCGCGCACGCGGCGACCGCCGTGACCCCTGGAATGATCTGGAAAGGGATGCCCAGCTCACGCAAATGGCGTATTTGTTCACCAATCGCCCCATACAGGCTGGGATCACCGGAGTGCACCCGCGCCACGTCCTGGCCTTGGGCATGGGCCGTCTTGATCAGCTCGATGATCTGCTCCAGGTGCAGTTCGGCGCTGTTGACCACCTGGAGCGCCTGATGACCTTCCAGCACGGCGGCGGGCACCAGCGAGCCGGCGTAGATGATCACCGGGCAACTGCGGATCAGCCGCTGGCCCTTGACGGTGATCAATTCCGGGTCACCGGGGCCGGCGCCGATAAAGTAGACGGTCATGGAGAAATCCTGTTGAAAAACGGGCGAGCATGAACACGGCTCATGCTCAAGAGCGGAAATTATCGGGTTTTTAACCCGCGCAGGCTAACGCAAAGGTGGCCTGCGCGCTTTTTTGACGGGTGATCAGCAGGCGGGCAGGGCTGTCGGACAGCTGTTCGGCCAGGGCCAGGGCGGCGCTTTCGGCCACGCCGTAACAGCCGGTGTGGGCAAAAGCCAGCGCTGAGCGATGGCTCAGCCGATGTTCATAGCCCGCCAGGTGCTCGGCGCTGAAGCACTGCAAGGGCAGGTTCGATCGCTGGGCCAGTGCCAGCAGCCCAGGTTCCTCGCGTTTGTGGTCAATGCTTGCCAGCGCGGTCACGCGTGAGCGATCAATGCCGGCCTCGACCAGGGCGCTGTCTAGCAACGCCAGCAGGCTGTGAACCTCACAGCCCCGCTGGCAGCCCAAGCCGACAACCAGGATCATGCCGAGTATTGGTCGTCGCGGTTGCGGCGGAACAACCAGGCGCTGATCAGGCCCAAGGCCAGCCAGAAAGCGACGTTGGTCAATTGCGAGGCGATCTTGAACTGCGCTTCGAGCGCCTCCGGGGCCAGCATCGAATGTACCTCAGGCTGCGGCGCGCCGATGACGTGGGGCACGGCAAGAATCGCCAGCCCAAGGCCTTTCAACAGCCAGTTGCGGCCGAACACGATCAGCGCCAGGCCGGCGGCGGTGGAGGCTGCGGTGCCGATCCACCAGGTCTGGCGCAGTGTCAGGTCCGCCGCCGCAGTGCCCGGCAGTTCCGGTGGCAGGCCCAGGGTGGGGGCCAGTACAAAGGTCGCGTAGCCGGCCAGGCCCCAGAGCAGGCCTTGCGCGGTGCGGGTCGGCGCACGCAGCGTGTAGAGGCCGGCGAGCATCAGTGCAAAGCCTACGGCCACCACCAGGTTGCCTCCAGTGGTGGACAACACCCGCTGCCAGCCATCTTCCGGCTCCCAGGCTTGGGCATCGTGGCTGTGGGCTGCAGCGCCAGCGGCGTGCTCATGCACCATTTCGGCGGCTGGCGGGGCTTTTTCAAAGCTTTCCGCCTGCAGAATCAGCGGTGCCACCCAGAAACTTTGCAGCAGGGTCAGCAGCAAGGCAGCCAATAGCCCAGTGAAACCTGCGGTTTGCGCAATACGCTTGATCATGTCGGCAGCTCTCAATGGCACGGGAACGCGGCGCTGTGGCGGGTATCGTGGGCGGCGTTGTGCACTGCCTCGATATGCGAGAACCCGGCGAAATACACCAGGCACGCGCCAAGGATCGACGCACCGATGGCGGCGGTCAGGCGTTGGCTGAGGGTGGCGGTGCTAGTGGCGGTGTGCGAAGTGCTGCTGATGATCGACATGGCGCGTCCCTTTCAGGTGTCAGGGTGAAACGAGCGCATGAAAACCCCACGCGCCAGGCACGCAGGGTTCGAACAGCGCCCGCCCACCGCGGGTTTGTTATCTGATTTTTTCGGGCCGGTCTCCGGGCTTGCGAGGGGCGGCTCATCAAAGAGTCCTCCTGAAAGCATCGCCTTCCCATGCAAAAGCACAGTGGCCATGACGCTTCGCTCGCTTACCGTTGCGGGGGCAGCACCGGACTTGTCATTGGATTTGACGCACCGGTTTCCCGTTTCACCCTGTGAAGGGCACCCGAAACAAGGTGTGTAGGAGAGCATGGTGTGCAGGTCAGCGTCAATTGGATGAGGACACCTACGAAGTACACGGCGATGAAGTATTTGCAGACGCAATAGGCAGACACGCGATGTATGAAGTGTTTGGGAACGCCTGCGCTTTTTTCGATAACTCAGAAGGAAACCCGGTTTATCTCCCCGCGCAACATTGAAATTAACGGTGGGCTTTATGCGACTTTCCAATACGCTGCAAAGTTTTCATGCGCCGCTTGCTGGCGATCAGCAATCAGCGGTGGCCGATGCGACCCTCAGGCCCAACGACCCCTCTGAATCGAACGTTGATAAACCCTCTTTCACGGTTGATCAGGCCGCGCGTCAAATCACTCGAACCGGCCATCGTTGGTTTGACGCCAATCGCGACGGCATCACGCAGATCTCCTATTCATTCAACAAGCACGCAAGAGGGCACACGGCGTTCAATGCGACCCAGAAAGAGCAGGCCCGGCGCTCGATGCAATCGTGGGAGGATGTCGCGAATGTTTCATTCCAGGAAGGCAGTCGTCGCCCCGAGGGGCTTCTAGCGTTCTCCAATAGCACGGACTACGAGGTCGCCTTCGGCCAGTATCCGGGCCAGGAAGGTAAAGTGCTGATCAATCCCCGATTTGGCACCAATACTAATCCAGCCTTGCACAACCATGGGCGAATGACCCTGACCCATGAAATTGGGCACAACCTGGGCCTGTTACACCCAGGCACCTATAATTTTGGTAATCCCAATTACCGCGATCACGCCTTATATGCTCAGGATACGCGGGCTTACAGCGTGATGAGCTACTTCGATGCACCTGAAGCGGGTAAACACTTCAATGGAAAGTTACCGTCGGCGCCGATGATGGATGATATCGCCGCTGCGCAGCGGGTTTATGGTGCCAATAACACGACGCGCAATTCAGATACCACCTATGGCTTCAACTCCAATGCGGGACGAGACTATTTGGAGTTGAACTCGCGTCACGATACGGCCTTGTTTTGTGTATGGGACGGTGGTGGTGTCGATACGTTGGACTTTTCCAAGTATCACCAAAACCAGACTATCAATTTGCGGGCGGAGTCCTTTTCGGATGTTGGCGGCCTGGTGGGGAATGTTTCCATTGCCAAGGGGGTTACGCTGGAGAATGCAATCGGCGGCTCCGGGCATGACTCGATCATTGGTAACCAAGCAAACAACGTGCTTAAAGGTGGGGCGGGTGCGGATCGACTCCGAGGTGCGGGGGGCGCTGACACCTTCGCTTACGACAATGCCAGCGACTCCACGCCGGAATATCCCGATCAGATTATGGATTTTGTCACGGGTGTGGACAGAATCGATCTGTCGAACCTGCTGGGCAACGCGGGGGTTGATGCCCTGAGGTTCGTCAGGCGGCTGACGGGCAAACCAGGTGAAGCGATTCTGGATTACAACCGTACGACTAACCTGTCTAGGCTGGCCATCGACCTCACAGGGAATGGCCGATTTGATTTTTTCCTCAAGGCTTACGGCCCGATCAATGTGCCCGACATCATCACCGCCAATCCTGGCAGGCAGCGCTACGCCTAGTTGGCCGCTGCCTGGACCGACTTGCCGGTAGGTGCTTGAGCATTGACCGCCTGCCGTGCACTGCGTAGCCTTGCACCCTCGAGGTTCTTCGGCCCAGGCCGAAGCTAAGAAGGGAACGCGGTTCAAGCCGCGGCTGCCCCCGCAACTGTGAAGGGTTCAGTTGACTGCCACGCCACTGCCGATAGGGCGGGAAGGCGCAGTCAGCGTTGGTCGCAAGACCTGCACACCCCTAGCCAGGAGACCTGCCTCGCCACTGATTTTCCAATTCAACCGGGCGGGGTGATCCGGTGACGAAATCCGCTGCTGCGCGCCGCCGCAGGGCCTGTCGTCCCGTATGCCCGCCCCAAAGGGCATTCGATGAAAACACTGGCCAAACTTCCCGTCACCATCGTTACCGGCTTCCTTGGCTCGGGCAAAACCACGCTGTTGCGCCATATGCTCGACAACGCCCAGGGCCGTCGCATTGCGGTGATCGTCAACGAGTTCGGCGAGCTGGGCATCGACGGTGAAATCCTCAAGCAGTGTTCTATCGGTTGCACCGAAGAAGAAGCCAATGGCCGCGTCTACGAACTGGCCAACGGGTGCCTGTGCTGCACGGTGCAGGAAGAGTTCTTTCCGGTGATGCGCGAATTGGTCGCCCGTCGCGGTGACCTGGACCATATCCTCATCGAAACCTCGGGCCTGGCCCTGCCCAAGCCGTTGGTGCAAGCCTTCCAGTGGCCGGAAATCCGCAGCGCCTGCACCGTTGACGCGGTGATCACCGTGGTCGACAGCCCGGCCGTGGCCGCCGGTACCTTTGCCGCCTTCCCGGACCAGGTCGACGCCCAGCGCAAACTTGACCCGAACCTGGACCACGAGTCGCCGTTGCATGAGCTGTTCGCCGACCAACTGGCCAGCGCCGACCTGGTGATCCTCAACAAAAGCGACCTGATCAGCGCCGAAGACCTGGCCCGCGTGCGCCTGGAGGTCGCCGAAGAACTGCCGGCCGCGGTGAAGATCATCGAAGCCAGCAGCGGTCGCCTGCCTCTGGACGTGCTGATCGGCCTGGGCGCCGGTTCCGAGGAACATATCGACGGGCGTCACAGCCATCACGACCATCACCACGAAGGTGAAGACGACCACGATCACGATGCCTTCGACTCCATCTCCATCGACTTGCCCCAAGCCGATGAGGCGCTGCTGCTCGACGCCCTGACCCAATTGGTGGTGCAGCACGGCATCCTGCGTGTGAAAGGGTTCGCCGCGATCCCCAACAAACCGATGCGCCTGCTGATCCAGGGCGTGGGCACGCGCTTTGACAAGCACTTCGACCGTGCCTGGGGCGCTGACGAAGCACGCACCACGCGCCTGGTGCTGATCGGCCAGGAACTGGACGCCGCCGGCCTCGAAGCGCAATTGCGCGCTGCCCTCAGCGTTTAACCATGCACCTGCTCAGGACCCAACCCGGTGGTTTCGTCGCGGACGACAATATTGCCGACCTTGGCCAGACCCCCGCTGAACTGGTGATCCTGTGCAGCGGCGATTCCAGCCTGGCGCTGCTCGCCGAAGCCGCCCAGCAATTGCCCGAGGATTACCCCAGCCTGCGCCTGGCCAACCCAATGCAGGTGCAGAACCATGCCTCGGTCGACCTGTACGTCGACGAGGTATTGCGCCACGCCAAGGTCATCCTGCTGTCATTGCACGGCGGCATCGGGTATTGGCGCTACGGCATCGAGCGCCTGGTGGAGTTGGCCGAACGCGGCGTCACCCTGATCCTGGTGCCGGGTGACGACCGCCCAGACCCGGAACTCAGCGGCCTGAGCACCGTTGCGGCCGAACACCGCGAGCGCCTGTGGCACTTCCTGCGCCAAGGTGGCCTGGGCAATGCCCTGGATTTTTACCACTGCCTGGCCAGTGCCCACCTGGGACGCGACTATGCCTGGGCCGAGCCGCAAGCGCTGCCGCGCACGGCGATCTATCACCCGCACAACGCCAATGCCCGCCTCAATGACTGGCAGGCCGATTGGCACGCTGATTGGCCGGTGGCTGCGGTGCTGTTCTACCGCTCCCATTTACAGGCGGCCAATACCGGTTTTATTGATGTGTTCTGCCAGCGCTTACAGGCGGCGGGCCTCAACCCCTTGCCTGTCGCGGTGGCCAGTTTGAAAGAACCCGGCTGCCTCACGGTGGTCGAGGACCTGCTGGATGACGTGCAAGCCGCGGTAATTCTGAACACCACCGGCTTTGCCCAATCGAGCCCGGAAGCGCCGCATTTGCGCCCGTTTCGCCGTAATATCCCGGTGATCCAGGCGATCTGCGCCCAGGACAACCAGCCCGGCTGGCAGGCCAGCGAACAAGGCCTGGGGCCCCGCGACCTGGCGATGCACATTGCCTTGCCGGAGTTGGACGGGCGCATCATCAGCCGGCCGATCAGTTTCAAGGATCTGGCATGGCGCAGCGAGCGCAGCCAGTCGGACGTGGTGTGCTACCGCGCAGCGCCCGAACGCATGGATTTTGTCGCTGAGCTGGCACGCCGTTGGGTCGAGTTGGCGCGGGTGCCCAATGCCGAGAAACGGATTGCGTTGATCCTCGCCAACTACCCGACCCGCGACGGTCGCATCGGCAATGGCGTAGGCCTGGACACCCCTGCGGCAGCGCTGAATATCCTGCGCGCCTTGCAAGCCGAGGGCTACCCGGTGGCGGAGCGGCTGCCCGACAGCGGCACCGCGCTGATCCATGAACTGCTCGGCGGCGTCACCAACGATCTCGACAGCCTCGACCTGCGCCCCTGCCATCAAAGCCTGAGCCTTGTGGAATACCAGGCGATGTTTGATCGTTTGCCGGCCTCCAATCGCCAGGCCGTGCTGGAGCGTTGGGGCGCGCCGCAAAACGATCCGATGTGCCGCGATGGCCGCTTGATGGTCGCCGGCCTGCGCCTGGGCCTGACCTTTGTCGGCATCCAGCCGGCCCGGGGTTACCAGGTAGATGCCAGCGCGGTGTACCACGACCCGGACCTGGTGCCGCCCCATGGCTACCTGGCGTTCTATTTCTGGCTACGCCATACCTACGGCGCCCACGGCGTGATCCATGTGGGCAAGCACGGCAACCTGGAGTGGCTGCCCGGCAAAGGCGTGGGCCTGTCGGAGCACTGCTGGCCGGATGCATTGCTGGGGCCGCTGCCGAATATCTACCCGTTTATCGTCAACGACCCGGGTGAGGGCGCCCAGGCCAAGCGGCGCACCCAGGCGGTGATCATCGACCATCTGATGCCACCGCTGACCCGCGCCGAAACCTACGGCCCGCTGCGTGACCTTGAGTTATTGGCCGACGAATATTACGAGGCGCAATTGCTCGACCCGCGCCGTGCGCTGGAGCTGCAAAAAGACATCCTCAAACTGGTGCGCGAAACCCGTATCGACCAGGAGCTTGAACTGGGCAGTGAGGCGGACGCGGCGGTGTGGCTGCCGCGCCTGGATACCTACCTGTGCGACTTGAAGGAATCGCAGATCCGCGATGGCCTGCATATCTTTGGCGAGTCGCCCGAGGGCCGCTTGCGTATCGACACCTTGCTGGCGCTGTTGCGCATTCCCCGTGGCGATGGCCGGGGCCCGCAGTCGAGCCTGCTGCGAGTGTTGGCCAAGGCATTCGATCTGGGGCTTGATCCGCTCGATTGCGCACTGGCCGAGCCCTGGACGGGGCGGCGCCCGTTGGTGTTGCAGAAGATTGACGATCAGCTGTGGCGTACGGCCGGGGATACCCGTGAACGTCTGGAGTTGTACGCGGCGCGCTTGATCGAGCAGGCACTGGAAGGCCCCATCGAACAGTTGGAAGAGCCCGGCTGGCAGGAGGTGAAGGCGGTGATCGAAGGCCTGCGCATCGTCGTCGCGCCACGCCTGGATGCCTGCGGCCCCGCAGAGATGCGTGGCTTGCTCGATGCCTTGAGTGGGCGTTTTGTCCCGGCGGGGCCCAGCGGTGCGCCGAGTCGCGGTCGGCTGGATGTGCTGCCTACGGGGCGTAACTTCTTTACCGTGGACGTACGCAACCTGCCAACCACCACGGCCTGGCGTCTCGGATTCCAGTCGGCCAACCTGATTCTTGAGCGGCACCTGCAAGACCACGGTGACCACCTGCGTCAGCTCGGCCTGTCGGTATGGGGCACTGCCACCATGCGCACTGGCGGGGACGATATCGCCCAAGCCATGGCGCTGATGGGCGTGCGCCCGGTATGGGCCACCGGCAGCCAGCGGGTGGACGATTTCGAGATCCTGCCGATCAGCTTATTGGACCGTCCGCGCGTGGACGTGACCCTGCGCGTGTCCGGGTTCTTCCGCGATGCGTTTGCCAACCTGATCCGCCTGTTCGATGCGGCGGTGCAGGCGGTGGCGGCCCTGGATGAACCCGACGACATGAACCCGCTGGCCGCCAAAGTGCGCAGTGAACGCCAAGCATTGCTTGAGGCGGGCCTGGATGAAGGTGCCGCGGCCAAGCAAGCCGGCTGGCGCATTTTCGGCGCCAAACCGGGTGCCTATGGCGCGGGCGTGCAGGGCGCGATTGACGGGCGCTTGTGGCAGAGCCGCGAGGACTTGGCCGAGGTCTACCTGAACTGGGGTGGCTACGCTTACGGGGGGGCTGACGAAGGCACTGCGGCCCGCGAGCAATTTGCCCAGCGGTTGAGCCAGGTGCAGGCGGTGTTGCAGAACCAGGACAATCGCGAGCACGACTTGCTCGACTCCAACGACTATTACCAATTCCAGGGCGGCATGCTGGCCGCCGTGGAAACCCTGAGCGGCGAAAAGGCCGCCAGCTACCATGGCGACCACAGCCAGCCGGACGTGCCGAAAATCCGCACCTTGAAGGAAGAGCTCAACCGGGTGATCCGTTCCCGCGCGGCCAACCCCAAGTGGATCGAGGGCGTGAAGCGCCATGGCTATAAAGGCGCGTTTGAAATGGCCGCGACCGTGGACAACCTGTTCGCCTTCGACGCTACCACCGCGCTGATTGACGATCACCAATACGCCTTGCTCGCCGATGCCTACCTGCTGGACCCTGATACCCGTGCCTTTGTGCAACAGCACAACCCCGATGCCCTGCGCGACATGACCGAGCGCATGCTCGAAGCCCAGCAACGTGGCTTGTGGCAGGCACCGGGGGCGTACCGCGAAGCCTTGGAAAACCTGTTGCTGGACATAGAAGAAGACAGCTGAGTGATTGTTCCCACGCTCCGCGTGGGAATGCAGCCCGTGACGCTCTGCGTCACAAGAACGGACGCCGAGCGTCCAGCGAAGCGTTCCCACGCGGGAGCGTTGGAACGAGCTATTAAGAGTTGACTATGACTGATACTCCCCATTTTCCGCTGTCCGCCGTGGTCGGCGCCGATGACTTGAAGCTCGCGCTGTGCCTGGCGGCCATCGACCCGAAGATCGGCGGCGTGCTGATCGAAGGGCCACGGGGCATGGCCAAGTCGACTCTGGCCCGCGGGCTGGCAGACCTGCTGGCCAGCGGGCAGTTTGTCACTTTGCCCCTGGGCGCGACCGAAGAGCGCCTGGTCGGCACCCTGGACCTGGATGCCGCGCTGGGCGAAGGCCGCGCGCAATTCTCCCCCGGCGTGTTGGCCAAGGCCGACGGCGGGGTGTTGTACGTGGATGAAGTCAACCTGCTGGCCGACCACTTGGTGGACCTGCTGCTGGACGTAGCCGCCAGCGGCACCAACCTGATCGAACGCGACGGGATTTCCCATCGCCATGCGGCGCGCTTTGTACTGATCGGCACCATGAACCCGGAGGAGGGCGAGCTGCGCCCGCAGTTGCTCGACCGCTTCGGTTTCAACGTGGCCTTGAGCGGGCAAACCTTGCCCGCCGAGCGCGGGCAGATCATTCGGCGTCGCCTGGATTTCGACACTGACCCGGCGGCGTTCTGCGCGCAGTGGGCGCCAGCGCAAGCTGCCTTGCGCGAACGCTGCACCCTGGCGCGGGCACGGCTAGACAGTATCGCCCTGGATGACCAGGCGTTGGCCCACATCACCGAGCGCTGCTTTGCCGCAGGGGTCGACGGCCTGCGTGCCGACCTGGTCTGGTTGCGTGGCGCCCGTGCCCATGCGGCGTGGCGTGGCGCCGTCGCTATCGAGCAGGACGATATCGACGCGGTGGCGGAGTTCGCCTTGCGCCATCGACGTCAGCAGCAAGCGCCTGCAGGCGCGCCGCCCCCGCCGAATGACGGGCCGTCATCGTCACCCTCTGACCCCTCGCCCGGCCAAGGCCAGTGGGGCGATATGCCCGCACCCGCCTTGCCCACGGGCACCCGCCGCGATGTACCCACCTGGCCAAAAAAGCCCTAGGCATCCGCCCCCGAGCTGACACGGGGGCGGATGCCCGGCCCCAGGCGGGGCGATTGAACACTGGCCGGCAGGGCAAGGCCCGCAGCGCACAGCGCGGGGCGATCAATTGGCCGGGCACGTTGCTGGGTGGGCGGCCGCAATGCCGTGAGGACCTGCTGTTCCACCTGCGTAGCCGGTCGGCTCCTGAACTGTGGTTGGTGATTGTCGATGCCTCGGCGTCCACGCGGCGCCATCGGGCGTTGACCGATGCCAAGGGGTTGTTGGCTCAGCTGTTTGACGATGCTTATCGGCAACGGGCGCGCATGGCGTTATTGACGGCCAGCGGGCAATCGCCGAAGTGGCAGGTGCAAGGCTTGAAGGCGGCGAAAGGCTTGGCCGATTGGTTGGGGCAGTTGGGAGCAGGCGGCGGGACGCCGTTGCTGGCTGCGCTGACGGAGGCGGGGCATTGGTTGGCGGCACGGCGCAAGCGCTATCGGGCCGAGCAACAGAAGCTGCTGGTGGTGACCGATGGGCGGCTCAAGGCGACGGGCGCGCTGCCGCGGTTGGAGTGTCCAGGCATGCTGATTGACATCGAACGTGGGCCTATCAGGTTGGGGCGTGCTGAGGAATTGGCGGTCGGATTGCAGTTGGAGTATCAGCACATCGATAAGTTGTAGCGCCTGGGCTATCGCCATCGCAGGCAAGCCAGCTCCCACAGGGATAGGCGGCGCGTCAAACAGTGTGGCTTCAGTTGGATTATCAGCACATCGATAAGCTGTAGCGCCTGGGCTATCGCCATCGCAGGCAAGCCAGCTCCCACAGGGATAGGCGGCGCGTCAAACGGTGTGGCTTCAGTTGGAGTATCAGCACATCGATAAGCTGTAGCGCCTGGGCTATCGCCATCGCAGGCAAGCCAGCTCCCACATTGTGGCGGCGCCGCCGGTTCCATGTGGGAGCTGGCTTGCCTGCGATGAGGCCCTCAATTACACCGCACACCTATCAGCCTGTCCCCGGTACATTCGGCCAAAGATCGGCCACCAGAAACAACCGCTCTGCTTCTTCCCACTCCTCACCGTTCGGCACCATGCGCACCAGCAACTGCGCCGGGGCCATCGGGTCCAGGTCTGCCAGCCAACCTTGCATCTGCACTTCACTCCACACTTTATCGGCCGGGTAATGCGCGGGCGCCAGCCAGGCATGGCGGGGCAGGGGTTGCCAACGGCCCTCTGGGCGGGTGCTGACAAAGTCTGTCCAGTCGCGCTGATGCAACCAGCGTCCACGCAGGTGCTGCGGGTGAGCGCCGAGGGGGGAGAGCGCCGCGCCGGGCCAGGGGTAGAGCAGATAGCCGCCGAGCCACAAGTGCGCATCGAACGCTTGGATATCCAGTGCCGCCAAGGCCCCGCGGCTTTCTGCCCGCGCAGAGATTGGCAATTGATGCTCGGCCAGGTGTGCCAGCTTGCGGTCCAGCCGATCATGGCAGCCAGGCCCCAGCCATTGCGTAGCGTCCTGGCCGTTGCCGTCCTGCGGGCCCAGGTAGAGTTTGATCGCCAGTTCCAGGTGGTGCACCCCATCGCGGTCGCGCAGCAGCATGTCCAACTCGCCCAGCGTGTGCCCGGCACGGCGGATCGGCAGGTTGGCGGCCAGCAACTCCACGCCCGGCGCATGCTGCACCGCAAATTGCCACAAGCGCTCGTAGTACAGACCCAGGCGCCGGGTACGTGCCAGGCTCAACCACTGCTGCAACGCGCTGCTGTCCTGGTCCAGCTGGCGCAGCCAGGCTTCGAGTTGGTGAGGGGCTTGCACCCAGTCACTGCCCGCCAGCGGATGGCGCTGCGGCCAAGGCGTCTGCGCCAGCATCGGTGGTGCGAGCATCACCCACGCCAGGTCGCGCACCTCGGGGTGGCGCAGTTGGCGGGGCAGGGTGTGCAAGTCGGGGAATGGCGTCATGGTCCGAGCATAGCCTTTTCAGCGCGCAGAAGGTGCCTGAGAACCATTGTCATCAAGGCTTGGCGGCGACAAAGGATTTTGCCTGAGGCGGCCTTTCGCCCATAATCGCTCTTTTTGCCTCACCCCAGATCCAGCAGGAGCCCCATGGAGCAATTTCGCAATATCGGCATTATCGGTCGCCTGGGCAGTACCCAGGTGTTGGACACCGTCCGCCGGCTGAAGAAGTTTCTGCTCGAGCGCCACCTGCATGTGATCCTCGAAGACACCATCGCTGAAATCCTCCCTGGCCACGGCCTGCAAACCTCGTCGCGCAAGATGCTCGGCGAGGTGTGCGACATGGTCATCGTGGTCGGTGGCGATGGCAGCCTGCTCGGCGCTGCCCGGGCGCTGGCGCGCCATAACGTGCCGGTGCTGGGGATCAACCGCGGCAGCCTGGGCTTCCTCACCGACATCCGCCCCGATGAGCTGGAAGTCGAAGTGGCCAAGGTGCTCGACGGCCATTACCTGGTGGAGAACCGCTTCCTGCTGCAGGCCGAAGTGCGCCGCCATGGCGAGGCGATCGGCCAGGGCGATGCCCTTAACGACGTGGTGCTGCACCCCGGCAAATCCACGCGCATGATCGAGTTCGAGCTGTATATCGACGGCCAGTTCGTCTGCAGCCAGAAGGCCGACGGCCTGATCGTCGCCACACCCACCGGTTCTACCGCCTACGCGCTGTCGGCCGGCGGCCCGATCATGCACCCCAAGCTCGATGCCATTGTGATCGTGCCGATGTACCCCCATATGTTGTCCAGTCGGCCAATTGTGGTCGATGGCAACAGTGAGCTGAAAATCGTGGTGTCCAAAGACATGCAAATCTACCCGCAAGTCTCCTGCGACGGGCAGAACCATTTCACCTGCGCCCCCGGTGACACCATCACCGTGAGCAAGAAGGCACAGAAGTTGCGCTTGATCCACCCGCTGGATCACAACTACTACGAAGTGTGCCGCACCAAGTTGGGCTGGGGCAGCCGCTTGGGAGGTGGAGGCGACTGATGCTCGATCCCGCGCGTAGCTACGACCTGATTGGTGACGTGCACGGTTGCGCTCATACCCTTGAGCACTTGCTCGACCAATTGGGTTACCACAAGCAGGGCGGCACTTGGCGCCATCCGTCACGCATGGCGGTGTTCCTGGGCGATATCATCGACCGTGGCCCGCGCATCCGTGAGGCGCTGCATATCGTCCACGATATGACCGAGGCCGGCCAGGCGCTGTGCATCATGGGCAACCACGAGTTCAATGCGCTGGGCTGGACCACGCCGGCCCCGCCGGGCAGCGGCAAGCAGTTTGTGCGTGAGCACAACCCGCGCCACGCCCGCTTGATCCACGAGACCCTGACCCAGTTCGAACACCACCCGGCTGATTGGCACGACTTCCTCGGCTGGTTCTACGACATGCCGCTGTTTGTCGATGCCGGGCGTTTCCGCGTGGTGCACGCGTGCTGGGACGACAGTTTTATCCAGCCGCTGCGCGCCACCTTCCCGGATGGCTGCATCGACCCGCACTTCCTGCAAGCCGCCGCCGTACCGGGCAGTTTCGCCTGCAATGCATTCGACCGCCTGTTGCGCGGCACCGATATGCGCCTGCCCGATGGGCTCACCCTGACCGGTGGCGATGGCCTGACGCGTTCGTTCTTTCGCACCAAGTTCTGGGAAGACGACCCCAAGACCTACGGTGACATCGTGTTCCAGCCCGACGCCTTGCCGGAGCCGGTGGCACGCACGCCGTTGTCGTCCACACAAAAGAATTCTTTGCTGCGCTATGGCGTCGATGAACCGTTGTTGTTCGTCGGCCATTACTGGCGTAGCGGCAAACCCGCGCCGATCCGCCCGAACCTGGCCTGCCTGGACTACAGCGCGGTGCTGTACGGCAAGCTGGTGGCGTATCGACTGGACCAGGAAACCCAGCTGGATCCGCGTAAATTCGTATGGGTCGACGTTGAGCGACCAGAGGCCATTCCATGAGTACCGTAGCTGTATTGCGCTTGCCCCTGAGCGTCGACCTGGGTGGTTTCGTCAAGTTGCTGCACCGCATGCAGGTGCCGCACCGCGTCAGCGAGGAGGCCGGTGAACAGGTGCTGTGGGTGCCCGAGGCCATCAGCGACGACGTGCGCGTGCTGTATCAACGTTTCCCCGCTGGCGACCCCGACCAGCAACTGGACATTCCCGAGCAGGCGCCGGTTGCGCGGCCAGGTTTTGTCCAGCAGGTGCGCCACAGCCCAGTCACCGCGCTGGTGCTGTTGGCCAGCCTGATTGTGGGTGCGGTGACCCTGCTGGGTGAAAACCTGCAAACCATGGCCTGGCTGACCTTCCTGCCGTTCCGGGTGCTGGGCGAGTACATCCAGTTCACGCCGTTGGCTGACACCCTGGCCTCGGGGCAGTGGTGGCGCCTGGTCACGCCGATGCTGATCCACTTCGGCATCCTGCATCTGGCGATGAACGGCATGTGGTACTGGGAGCTGGGTCGGCGCATTGAAGCGCGCCAGGGCAGCATCAACCTGCTGGGCCTGACCCTGTTGTTCAGCCTGGTCTCCAACTACGTGCAATACGCCTACGGTGGCCCCGGCTTGTTTGGCGGCTTGTCTGGCGTTTTGTACGGCCTGCTCGGGCACTGCTGGATCTTTCAATTATTGTCGCCCAACCCGGCCTATCGCCTGCCCCGTGGGGTGCTGGTGATGATGCTGGTGTGGTTGTTGCTCTGCCTGTCGGGGCTGGTCTCGATGATCGGTTTCGGCGAAATCGCCAACGCGGCCCATGTGGGCGGGTTGGTCATCGGTTGCTTGACGGGTTTGCTCGGCGGTTTGTACAACCGTCGCAAAGCGTCTCTTTGATAAGGAAGAGCCTTATGTCCTCTTTTGCTGAAATGATCGAAAACATCACCCCGGACATCTACGAGAGCCTCAAGCTCGCGGTAGAGATTGGTAAATGGTCCGATGGCCGCAAGCTCACCGCCGAGCAGCGCGAATTGTCGTTGCAAGCGATGATCGCCTGGGAGATCCAGAACCTGCCCGAAGAGCAGCGCACCGGCTATATGGGCCCGCAGGAGTGCGCGTCCAAATCCGCGCCAGTACCGAATATCCTGTTCAAGTCGGATGCGATCCATTGATTGAAATTGGTCGCGGTGCAGTCAGCAAAATGTCGGCGCAGCTCGGTGAGCCGACCGTTCAATACGCCTTTCGCTTAGGAAGCACCGAGGTGCCGGTCAATCCGCTGATCGGTACCCATATCCGCCTGGAATACCTGGGCGCGATTCATTGCAGCCATTGCGGGCGCAAGACCAAGACCAGCTTCAGCCAGGGCTACTGCTACCCCTGCATGACCAAGCTGGCCCAGTGTGACCTGTGCATCATGAGCCCCGAGCGTTGCCATTACGACGCCGGTACCTGCCGCGATCCGGGCTGGGGCGAGACATTCTGCATGACCGACCACGTGGTGTACCTGGCCAACTCGTCGGGCATCAAGGTCGGCATTACGCGTGCTACGCAGTTGCCCACCCGTTGGCTGGACCAGGGCGCCAGCCAGGCGCTGCCGATCATGCGCGTGGCGACACGCCAGCAATCGGGCTTCGTCGAAGACCTGTTCCGCAGTCAGGTGGCCGACAAGACCAACTGGCGCGCCTTGCTCAAGGGCGACGCGCAAGCGGTGGACCTCAAGCAGGTGCGTGATGGGCTGTTCGCCTCTTGCGCCGAGGGCTTGCTGGGTTTGCAGGAACGCTTTGGCCTGCAAGCCATCCAAACCATTGCCGACATCGAGCCGATTGAAATCCGCTACCCGGTCGAGCAGTATCCGACCAAGATCGTCAGCTTCAACCTGGACAAGAACCCGATTGCCGAAGGCACGCTGCTGGGGATCAAGGGCCAATACCTGATCTTCGACACCGGCGTCATCAACATTCGTAAATACACGGCCTATCAGCTCGCCGTGCATCAGTAGAAGGATCCCCAGCATGCGCACCGAACAACCGAAGATGATTTACCTTAAGGACTATCAGGCGCCGGACTACCTGATCGACGAGACGCACCTGACCTTCGAGTTGTTCGAGGACCACAGCCTGGTCCACGCGCAGCTGGTGATGCGCCGCAACCCCGAGCGCGGCGCCGGTTTGCCGCCATTGGTGCTCGATGGCCAGCAACTTGAGCTGTTGAGTGTCAACCTGGCCGACCAGCCGTTGACGGACGCTGACTACCAGCTGACCGACAGCCACCTGACCGTGCAGCCCAAGAGTGAGACCTTCACCCTCGACACCACCGTCAAGATCCACCCAGAAACCAACACCGCCCTGGAAGGCTTGTACAAATCCAGCGGTATGTTCTGCACCCAGTGCGAGGCCGAAGGTTTCCGCAAGATCACCTATTACCTCGACCGCCCGGACGTGATGAGCGTGTTCACCACCACGGTGATCGCCGAGCAGCACAGCTACCCGGTGCTGTTGTCCAACGGCAACCCGATCGCCAGCGGCCCCGGTGAAGACGGCCGGCACTGGGCGACCTGGGAAGATCCGTTCAAGAAACCGGCGTACCTGTTTGCGCTGGTGGCCGGTGACCTGTGGTGCGTTGAAGACAGCTTCACCACCATGACCAACCGCGAAGTCGCGCTACGCATCTACGTCGAGCCGGAAAATATCGACAAGTGCCAGCACGCCATGACCAGCCTGAAAAAATCCATGCGCTGGGACGAAGAGACCTACGGCCGCGAGTACGACCTGGACATCTTCATGATCGTCGCGGTCAACGACTTCAACATGGGCGCCATGGAGAACAAGGGCCTTAACATCTTCAACTCCAGCGCCGTGCTGGCCCGCGCCGAAACCGCTACAGACGCCGCTCACCAGCGCGTCGAAGCCATCGTCGCCCACGAATACTTCCATAACTGGTCGGGCAACCGCGTGACCTGCCGCGACTGGTTCCAACTGTCGCTCAAGGAAGGCTTCACCGTGTTCCGTGACTCGGGCTTCTCTGCCGACATGAACTCGGCCACGGTCAAACGCATCCAGGACGTGGCGTACCTGCGTACCCACCAGTTCGCTGAAGATGCCGGCCCCATGGCCCACGCCGTGCGCCCGGACAGCTTTATCGAGATCTCCAACTTCTACACCCTGACCGTGTATGAAAAGGGCTCGGAAGTGGTCGGCATGATCCACACTTTGCTCGGTGCCGAGGGCTTTCGCAAAGGCAGCGACCTGTATTTCGACCGCCATGACGGCCAGGCCGTGACCTGCGACGACTTCATCAAGGCCATGGAAGACGCCAACGGCGCCGACCTCAGCCAGTTCAAGCGCTGGTACAGCCAGGCCGGTACCCCGCGCCTGGCGGTGAGCGAAGCCTACGATGCGGCGGCCAAGACCTACAGCCTGACCTTCCGCCAGAGCTGCCCACCCACTCCGGATAAGGTCGAGAAGTTGCCCTTCGTGATCCCGGTGGCGCTGGGCTTGCTGGACGGGCAGGGCGCCGGCATTGCCTTGCGCCTGGCCGGTGAAGCGACGGCGGGCGACACTTCGCGGGTAATCTCGGTAACCGAAGCGGAACAGACCTTTACCTTCGTCGACATCGCTGAAAAACCCTTGCCTTCGTTGTTGCGTGGTTTCTCGGCGCCGGTGAAGCTCAGCTTCCCCTACAGCCGCGATCAACTGATGTTCCTGATGCAGCACGACAGCGACGGTTTCAACCGCTGGGATGCCGGCCAGCAGTTGGCCGTGCAGGTGTTGCAGGAGCTGATCGGCCAGCATCAGGCGGGCCAGCCGCTGAAGCTTGATCAACGCTTGATCGACGCGCTGCGCACGGTGTTGAGTGATGAAAGCCTGGACCAGGCCATGGTCGCCGAAATGCTCTCGTTGCCGAGCGAAGCCTACCTCACGGAAATCAGCGAGGTGGCGGATGTGGACGCTATCCACGCTGCCCGCGAGTTTGCCCGCAAGCAACTGGCCGACAACCTGTTCGAAGGCTTGTGGCTGCGCTACCAGGCCAACCGCGAGCTGTCCAAGCAAACGCCTTACGTGGCAGAAGCCGAGCACTTCGCCCGGCGTGCGCTGCAGAACATCGCGCTGTCGTACCTGATGCTCAGCGGCAAGCCAGAAGTGTTGGCGGCCACCCTGGATCAGTTCGACACCAGCGATAACATGACCGAACGCCTGACGGCGTTGGCGGTGTTGGTGAACTCGCCGTTCGAAGCAGAGAAAGCCCAGGCCTTGGCGGTGTTTGCCGAAAATTTCAAGGACAACCCGCTGGTCATGGACCAATGGTTCAGCGTACAGGCCGGCAGCACCTTGCCGGGCGGGCTGGCGCGGGTCAAGGCGTTGATGGAGCACCCGGCGTTCACCATCAAGAACCCCAACAAGGTGCGCGCACTGGTGGGCGCATTTGCCGGGCAGAACCTGATCAACTTCCATGCGGCGGATGGCTCGGGCTATCGCTTCCTGGCCGACCTGGTAATCCAGCTCAATACCTTGAACCCGCAGATCGCCTCGCGCCAACTGGCGCCGCTGACACGCTGGCGTAAATACGACAGCGCCCGGCAGGCGCTGATGAAGGCGGAGCTGGAGCGCATCCTGGGCGCAGGTGAACTGTCCAGCGATGTGTTTGAGGTGGTCAGCAAGAGCCTGGCGTAACCCTCACTGCCTTAACGCGATCCCCCTGTGGGAGCGGGCTTGCTCGCGAAGGCGGCGTGTCAGTCGACATCAGTATGACTGACCCACCGCTTTCGCGAGCAAGCCCGCTCCCGCATTTAGGTCAGGAGGCGTCAGTTTGATAAGCGTCGTAGCTGCGGCGCGTGCGCTCTATCTCTTCGACCAATCGGTCAATGCCCGCCAATCGTGCCCGGTTGTCATGATCCCAGGGATGAAAGCCCGGCTTGAAGTAATGCAGCCACGGCCGGCACATCCGTGGAAACACACCCTTGGGCCCATACAAGAACTTCACCATGCGCCACAAGCCCTTCAGCGTGCCGCCCGAAGTGCGGTCGGCGATCAACAGGCGCACGTGAAAATCCAGCACCACCACCCAGAACAGCACGCTGGTGGTCAGCATGGTGCCGGTGCGCAGCAGGTAACGTGCAGGCCCTGGCTTGATCACCCTGTTCCACACATCGAACGCCACGGCTTTGTGTTCGGTTTCTTCCAGGGCGTGCCAGTACCACATCTGCTGGTAACCCTTGAGTGAGTCGCCAAAGCGCGAAGGGTCGCTCAGCAGGATTTCCGCGAGCATGGCGGTGTAGTGTTCCAGGGCGATGGTCACCGCCAGGTTGAACGACGCCGGCAGGTGTTTTTTCTGCAGGTCGAGGAAGAACTTCAGGCGTCGGTCGAGGGAGTGCGCCGGCAGGCCGGCCGCTTGCAGCAAGTCGTTATACGCCACGTGTTCACGGCTGTGCATGGCCTCCTGGCCGATAAACCCCTGGATCTCTTTTTTCAGTTCGGCATCGTCGATCTGCCCACGGTAGTGGCGCACGCTGTCCATGAAGAACAGCTCGCCCTGGGGAAACAGCAGCGACAGGGCATTGAAGAAATGGCTGACCACAGGCCCTTGTTCGTGCCAGTTCTTGATGCGCTCGGCAGGCAAGGCAAAACGGATATCGCGACGGATCGGCAACATGGTGCGTGCTCCTGTTCAGAGTCGAGGCTCGTCGTTGGTTTCAAACACCGGCGTGCGCGGCTTGGGCGCCATGCGCTTGCTGGCAAACACCACCAGCGCCTGATAGGCCGCAGGCAGGCAACGGGCGAGCAGGTCGAGGAAATAGGCATCGCGGCCAATCAGCACGCGACGCTTGTTTTTGCGTACGCCTTGCAGGATCACTTTGGCGGCCTGGTCGGCGTCGGTGATGAAGAGTTTTTCGAAATCGGTGCGGGCTTGTTGCTCGCTGTGGATGAGAAAACCGGTCATGTTCGCGTCGATGCGGCTGCTGCGGCAGATATCGGTACGAATGCCACCGGGGTGTACACAGGTGGCCGAGACGCCGCAGCGTTGCAGGTCGAGTTCCTGGCGCAAGGCTTCGGTGAAGCCGCGTACCGCGAACTTCGTAGCGTTGTAGCCGCTCATGCCGGGCTGGGCGAACAGGCCGAACACGCTGGACGTATTGATGATATGCCCGTCGCCGCTGGCCTTGAGGTACGGCAGGAATGCCTTGGTGCCATGCACCACTCCCCAGAAGTTGATGCCGACGATCCATTCCAGGTCGGCGTAATCCACGCCTTCGACGGTGCTCGACAGCGCCACCCCGGCATTATTGAAGACCAGGTTGACCTTGCCGTGCTCGGCCACGCAGCGTGCTGCCCAATCGTGCATGGCCTGGCGGTCGGACACGTCCAGCACTTGGGTGGTGACAGTGACGGGCGACAAGGTCGAGGTGCGGATCAGCGCCAGGGTCTGTTCCAGGCCCTGGCTGTTTTTGTCTGCCAGCGCCAGATGACACCCTTCCCGCGCCAGGGCCAGGGCCAATGAGCGGCCCATGCCGGACGCCGCGCCGGTGATCGCCGCAACGCGGCCGTTGAATGACTTCATGACAGGCTGCCTTCTGTGGTGGAGTGGGGCGTTGCAACCGCTCGCGGCAGGGCGGGCGCCGGCGCCTGGCTGACGCTGTAGTCTTTGAGGGCAAAATGCCGGGTGACCTGCTTGAAGCGCCAGGTCGAGCCGGGCCACAGCGTGGTGTTCTTGCCGGTGCGCGGGTCGAGGTACCAGCTCTGGCAGCCGCCGGTGTTCCAGATGGTGCGCTTGAGCTTGTCCTGCAACTGCTGGTTGTAGGCGTGCTCCACGGCGGGCTTGACCTCTACCGTGGTAAGGCGCTGGCGCTGCATGTGTTTCAGGGCGTCGAGGATGTACGCGACCTGGGCCTCGATCATCAGGATCATCGAGTTATGCCCCAGGCCAGTATTGGGGCCCACGATCAGAAACAGGTTCGGGTAGCCCGGCACGGTGGTGCCTTTGTAGGCATGGGCGCCATCGCGCCAGGCATCCATCAGGTCGATGCCGTCACGGCCGATGATGCAGCCACGGGGCAACGGGTCGCTGGCCTGGAAACCCGTGCCGAAGATCAGGCAATCGGCGGGGTGCTTGATACCGTCGGCGGTGATCACGCCGTCGGCTTCGATGCGCAGCACGTTGTCGGTGACCACCTCAACATTGCTGCGCGAGAGTGCCGGGTAGTAATCGTTGGAAATCAGCACGCGCTTGCAGCCGATGGTGTAGTCCGGCGTCAGGGTTTTGCGCAGGGAAGGGCGGGCCACTTGTTTGCGCAGATGGCGCAGGGCGATTTTCTGCACCATTTTCATCAGGCGTGGATGCAGGGCAAAGCCCACCACGCGGCCTTCCAGTGCCCAGTAAAGCGCAGCACGCACCAGCTTCTGGGTGAGCGGTACATGCTTGAACAACCAGCGCTCGGCAGCGGAAATCGGCCGATCAGGCTTGGGCATGATCCACGGCGGTGTGCGCTGGAACAGGTCCAGGTGCGCCACCTGCGGGGCGATCTGCGGCACGAACTGGATGGCGCTGGCACCGGTGCCGATTACCGCCACGCGCTTGCCCTTCAAGGAGTACTCGTGATCCCACTGCTGGGAGTGGAAGCGCTTGCCCTTGAAACTGTCCAGCCCTGGGATATCTGGCATTGCCGGGCGCGACAAGCCCCCCATTCCCGACACCAGCACCCGTGCGCTGACGTGGCGGCCGTTAGTGAAGGTCAGTTGCCAGCGCTGCTGTTGTTCATCAAACAGCGCCCGTTGCAGGCCCATGCCAAAGCGCAGGTAGGGCGCCAGCTTGAAGCGCCTGGCGCAGTCTTCCAGATAGGCGCGTATCTCGGGTTGCGCCGCGAACTGTCGCGTCCAGTTCGGGTTGGGCGCAAAGGAAAACGAATACACATGGGACTGCACGTCGCAGGCGCAACCTGGGTAGTGGTTGTCGCGCCATGTACCGCCGAGGGTCTGGGCCTGTTCGGCGATAAAGAAGTCGGTGAGCCCGGCTTCCTTGAGTTTGATCGCCATGCACAGGCCCGCGAACCCGGAGCCAATGATGGCGATGTCGATTGAGTCACTGGGGGCATTCATAGGGCTGCCTCATCAATAAAGCGCTTGGGCATCGGATGTGCTCCTGTTTTGTTTTGTCTTTTAGATAGAACACCATTGCAAAGTAAAATTGAATTATTTATTTTAAAAAAGATTTTAAATAATCTACCTGAAAAATTCGCCTACGCTAGGGCCTTGTTGCGCATGAGCGATTTGTCCGACGGACGAACGTGGTATGCATGAAGTCTAGGTCCAGGGTGTGGACGATGGCTGGGGCCAGATCAATTCCGGTCGGGTCGCCAGCAGCAGGGAAGCAGAGGACCGAGCTATGGCTGTCGAGTGGGTTGTCGCTGCGGGTGTGCTGGCGGGCGCCAGTGCGGCGTTATGGGGCTTGAGTGCCTGGATGACGCGGCGCATTGAAGCGACCGTGCCGATCAACGGGCGTTTCGTCGAGGTGGATGGCGAGCGCTTTCATTATGTCGAAGAGGGCAAGGGCCCGCCGCTGGTGATGATTCACGGGCTGATGGGCAGCAGTCGCAACCTGACCTATGCCTTGTCCGGCCAGTTGTGTGAGCATTTTCGGGTCATCAGCCTCGACCGGCCGGGCTCAGGCTATTCCACCCGGCACAGCGGCACGCCGGCAGACTTGCCGGCCCAGGCGCGACAAATCGCGGCCTTCATCAAGACGCTGGATCTGGGCAAACCGCTGATACTGGGGCACTCCCTGGGCGGAGCGATTGCCCTGGCGCTGGCCCTCGACCATCCTCATGCGGTGTCCGGGTTGGTGCTGGTTGCGCCCTTGACTCACCCCCAACGCATGCTGCCGCTGGTGTTCCTGTCTCTGGCCGTGCGCCCGGCCTGGCTGCGGCGCTGGGTGGCGCACACCTTGACCTTGCCCATCGGGCTGCTGACCAAAGACTCGGTGGTGAAGGGCGTATTTGCCCCCGATCCTGCGCCGCCGGACTTTGCCACCCGTGGCGGCGGTTTGCTGGGCATGCGCCCCGACAATTTCTACGCCGCGTCCACCGAGATCAACCGGGTCAACGACCACCTGCCGGAGATGGTCAAGCGCTACTCCCGATTGACCCTGCCCATCGGCCTGATCTACGGCGCGCAGGACAAGGTGCTCGACTTCCAGAAACACGGCCAGGCCCTGGCCAGCAAGGTGCCAGGGCTGAAAATGCAAGTGATCGAAGGCCGTGGGCATATGTTGCCCATCACCGCCACCGAGCGCGTGGCGGCGCTGGTGGAGCAGGTGGCCAAGCGGGCTCGCCCCGGCGAGAGCGTCCGGCCGTTAAACCCACCTGTCGCCCTGGCGAGCCAGTAACAGTGCCACCTGACTGCGGCGCCTGGCGTTGACGCTTGCCCCTGAGCACCTGACCAAATGGCTGAAAAAAGAGACTGCTCGGTCACGGAAAAAAGGGCTGGAGAAACTAGTTGACGACCTAACGATTCCGCGCTATTTATTTAAAAAAATTATTTCAATGTGTAATTTGAAATTATTTTTGAAATGCCTAAGAGCGAATAAAATAATGAAAAAAACGCCTTTTATCGCATGCATGATTTCTCGCAGCAGTCAGCGCACCGCTGCCGCATTGCCTACCGAATGTGTGCGGAGGCTGCCATGAACCAGACTCTGGCAGCTGCGACCGTGTGGGCCGACGGCAAACGCCACCTGTGGTGGCTGGGCATTATGCCGCTGGCGACGCCCTTGCTCTCCGGCGCCCTTGCCATCACCACAGGCGTGCAACAACTGTGGTGGGTGGGCGTGCTGGTGATCTTCGGCTTGATCCCGCTGATTGACGGCCTGCTCGGCGAAGACGTCAGCAACCCGCCCGAATCTGCGGTCAGCCACCTTGAATCCCAACGCTACTACCGCTGGATCGTCTACACCGGCGTGCTGTTTGTGATTGCCTCGGTGGTGATCACCGGTTGGCTCGCTGCGGGCGGTATCGACTGGATCATCAACGGCGGCCTGTTGCGGGCCACGGCCACCCTGGAACCCTCGAACTGGCTGGCCAGGACCGCCGCGTTCATCACCGCCCGCACTGAACTTCACGGTGCAGTCAGCTGGTTGACGTATGTGGGCATGGCCATGTCCACCGGGGCCGCCACCGGCATTGCCATCAACACCGCCCATGAGCTGGGGCACAAACCCAAGCCTCTGGAAGTGTTCCTGGCCAAGGTCACCCTGGCGCCAACCTTCTATGGCCACTTTTACACCGAACATAACCGTGGCCATCACGTACGGGTCGCCACGCCGGAAGACCCGGCCAGCTCGCGCCTGGGTGAAAGTTTCTGGGCATTCCTGCCGCGTTCGGTGTGGTTCAGCGCTGTGTCGGCCTGGAACCTGGAGCGCGAACGCCTGCGCAAACTCGGCCTGCCGGCCCTGCACTGGAAGAACGCGGTGCTCAGCGCCTGGATGTACAGCGTGGTGTTGTGGGGCGCAATGATTGCCTGGCTGGGGGCGGCGGTAATTCCGTTTCTGATTATCCAGGGCATCTACGGGTTCTCGTTGCTGGAAGTGGTGAACTATGTCGAGCATTACGGCCTCAAGCGTCAGAAGTTGCCCAATGGCCGTTATGAACGCTGCTCGCCGCGTCACTCGTGGAACAGTAATCGAATTGTCACCAATATCTTTCTGTTCCAGTTGCAGCGGCACTCCGATCACCATGCCAACCCCACGCGCAGTTATCAGTCGCTGCGTCACTTTGATGAATCACCGCAACTTCCATATGGCTACGCCAGCATGATTGTCTGGGCTTATGTGCCGTACTTGTGGCGGCGTCGCATGGACCATCGTGTACTGAATCACTATGCCGGCGATATCAACCTGACCAATCTTCAGCCGTCAAAGCGTTTGAAGTATCTGGAGAAGTACAGCGGTAGTGCCAAGCCGTTTTGAGATGAAGTAAGCCTTCAGGGTGTACTCGGGATCTGTGTATCGCGCGGGTCCTTGTCGCCCGGCGTTTTGAGTGCAAGAACCTGGTTTGACCCTACAACAATAATTTCAAGGGAAGGACGTACACCATGCAAAGTTCTGCCAAGTTCACCGCCCACATCTTCTTGGCGGCCATGGGCCTGATTGTGTATCACCAGGCTCAGGCTGCGCGTATCGAACCCGCTGGCAGTGCCTTCACTGCCCAAGGACCTATCAGCTTTTCCAAAGGCAAGCTCATCAGTGCCGACTGCACCATCAAGGTAGCCGGCAAGGTTGCAGCCGATGGTTCATCGGTGAATGTCGACAAAGTCGAGTTCGACGGTGGCCTCAAGTGCAGCCGTGTCGAAGCCATCAACTTGCCTTGGGTGTTAATCGCCAAAGATACAAAAAGCGGCTCCATGTCGAAGATCAGCGTGGACGTGCATGCCTTTGGCCTGGGTGGCAAGTGTGGGCCGTCGACGGCCGACGGTACTTGGGATAACGCCACCGGCAAGTTGGAAGCCGCCGATGTTGCGATTGGCGAAGACTGCAAGATCAAGACGGTGTCGATCAAGATGCCGGCCAACTTCAAAGTTGTCGAATAACACGTTCCGACAGTTGTAGCGGTAAATGCATTGAAATTTGGCTGGAAAGGGAAGTTCTGCAGTTTCACCGTGACCTCTCGATCATGGCCATTACCCCTGGCGAAATGAATCGCCATAACATGTGAGGAAAAACAATGAAAAGCTTGAAAACCCTCGTTTGTGCAACTTCGTTTGCTCTGTGCTTTGGTGCCGCCTCCATGGCGAGCGCGGCGTCCGTTTCTCCAGACGGTCCGTTCTCGACTAATGCCGGTACCATCGTGGTGAAGTCGCCCTCATCCTTCGGTGCGGCAGTGACTTGCGGCATTACCTTTACCGGCAACGTTAGCGGTGGCGTGGCTTCTATCAACGGTGCGTCCTTGACCGGCGGTGGCCTGTGCGCACTGCCCACGCTGACTAACCTGCCTTGGGTTCTTACCGCAGCGACGGGCACCACCGGCACCGTGACCAACGTAGGCTACAAAATCTCCTCGATTCCGGCCACTAACTGCGGCCCTACCACCATTGCCGTGGCGTGGACTCCTGGTACCAAAACACTTTCGGCCACCAATCAGTCGCTGACCGGCAACTGCACCGTCGTATCGCTGAATGTTGTTGCCCCGACGCTGACGGTTAACCCGTAAGCATGTGACTCCAGAGGGCTGATCACCCGTGAAAGGCCGATGCCTCATGCGAGGCATCGGTTGGGCAGGGTACTTACGGTGTGCCTGCGGCCACACGACCCACCGGCAGGGGCCGGGCGAAATAATAATAAGGAGCAGCGCATGAATAATAAGAAACAACACGCTCACACGTTACTGGGGTTGGCGCTGTTGGGAGGTTTGATGACCACGGGACATGTGCAGGCGGGCGGCTTCTCCACGCCAACCTACGGTGCGCCTGGCTGGGGCCGCGCGTTTGGCGGCGGTTCATTGTTCAAGAACGACCCCAGTGCCGCGTACAACAACCCGGCGGCCATGGCGTTCATCGATTCAACTATCGCGCAGCAGACTGTCGATTATGCCCGGGTCAAGATCAAATATTCGGGTCAGGCTTTTGACCACAACGGTAATCCTGTGACCAATACGCCGGTATTGGATGATCAGGGCAGCATGGGCGATCCGACGCTCAATAACAATAACGGGGGGCAAGGTGGCTTTACCGCGTGGCTGCCAACCGGTTTCCTGGTGATCCCCATCGGCGACCGCTTTGCGTTTGGCTTGAGCCAGGTGGTCCCCCAGGGCATGAGAACAACTTGGAACGAAGACTCCAAGCTGCGGGATTTTGCAGTCGACACCAAAATTGAGACCGTTGGCCTGACAGGCTCACTGTCGTTCAAGGTCAATGACCAGTTTTCGGTCGGCGGTGGCGCCATCGTCCAACGCAGCCAGGGATTTGTCAGCCAGAACGTCGACTTGCTGGCAGCGGCGGACGTCTCTCCCGGACTCGGCGGGACCGGCTTTCCGACCGGTGTAGGGCATTCGTTGATGCGTGTGAAAGTCGATAATATCTCGGTCGGTTGGTTTGGCGGTGTGGTATGGAAGCCGACGGCGCAAGACACACTGGGCTTGAACTATCACGCCAAAATCAAAAACAAGATGACCGGCAAATACAATGTCTATACGGATGCTATCGGTCGCAACGCGATGACCAATCCTATTGGACCGAACGGCGAAACATTGGTTGAAATGGCGTATCCGGGGCTGAAGCTTTTCCCGGACGGGGCGCATGCCAGCACTCAGTTGGATATTCCGGCTACTGCGGCGATTGACTGGGTCCACCAGTTCAATGATCGCTGGACATTAGGTGTCAGCGCCCAGTGGACTGAATGGTCTTCGTTCAAAGACCTGACACTCAAGTCGCAAGGCTCGACTATTGTTGCCATCCCGTACAACTACAAGAACGCCTGGATGACCTCGATCGGTGGCGACTATAAAGCCACTGACGAACTTACCCTGCGTGCCGGTGTAGCTTACGACCAGACACCTACCCGTAACTCCACGCGTGACCCCCGGATCCCTGACGGCGACCGCTATTTCTTGGCGTTTGGTGCCGGTTATGACATCAAGGCTGTGCCTGGTCTGTCAGTGGATGCCGCGTATTCGCACCAATTCGTCCAGAAGGTCAATCTGAAGACCAAGAACGTTGATCGTCTCGGAGCCGCCCAACTGGACGGCAAAGCCGAATCATCAGGTGATGTGGTCAGTCTGTCGGCTACCTACAAGTTCTAAAGGGCACGTGGAGCAGTTGTCGAGCAGGGTTCCCAGTGCACCTGGAGACCCTGCCGGGGCTGTTTAGGCTGTTCTGGTTTCTTATTCCACAAGGCTGAGTCGTTCAGCCTGATTTTTTTCGTCAACATACTAAATAAAAATTTCAAAACATTATTTGAATTTATGATTTGAAGTTTGTAGTGTGGTTTTACGCCCTGAATCAAGTAGAGGTATCCCCATGCTTATCTGGTTATTGGTGGGTCTCGCCGCCGCGATTGCCCTGGCGTATCGACAAGCCGCCGCCACCCTCTGGCTGGGCGCTGGCCTGGTCTGGTTAGCGGCGGGTTATCTGTTCAACGCGGTGGCCGTGCCGGGCATTACCCTGGCGGCGGTATTGGTGGTGGTGCCCGCCTTGGTGCTGGCAATCAAACCCCTGCGCCGCAAGCTGCTGACTACCAAGGCCTTGGGCCTGTTTCGTACAATCATGCCGGCGATGTCCGATACCGAGCGTGCGGCCATCGAGTCCGGCACGGTGTGGTGGGATGCCGAGCTGTTCAGCGGCAAACCCGACTGGCAGCGCCTGCTGCAAGCCGCGCCGGCCAGCCTGAGCGCCGAGGAGCAAGCTTTCCTCGACAACGAAGTCGAAACCCTGTGCGACATCGCCAACGACTGGGAAACCACGCAAGTCTGGCAGGACATGTCCCCCGAGGGCTGGCAGTACACCAAGGAGGCCGGGTTCCTCGGCATGATCATTCCCAAGCAGTACGGCGGCAAAGGCTTCTCCCACTACGCCCATTCCCAGGTGGTGATGAAGCTGTCGACACGTTGCTCGGCGGCAGCCATTTCGGTGATGGTGCCCAACTCCCTGGGGCCGGCCGAGCTGCTGCTGCATTACGGCACCGACGCTCAGCGCAACTACTACCTGCCGCGCCTGGCACGCGGTGACGATATTCCGTGTTTCGCCCTGACCAGCCCGTATGCCGGCTCCGATGCCGGCGCGATCCCTGACCTGGGCATCGTCTGCAAAGGCATGCATGAGGGCGAGGAAGTACTGGGTTTCAAAGTGACCTGGGACAAGCGCTACATCACCCTCGGCCCGATTGCCACGGTGCTGGGCCTGGCGTTCCGCGCCGAAGACCCGCAGGGCTTGCTTGGCGCGCCAGGTTCCCTGGGCATTACCTGTGCGTTGATCCCCACCTCCCATCCAGGGGTAAACAGCGGCCGGCGTCACTGGCCGTTGAATGCGGTTTTCCAGAACGGTCCTACTACCGGCAAGGATGTGTTCATTCCCTTGGAGTGGGTGATCGGTGGTCGCGAACAAATCGGCAACGGCTGGCGCATGTTGATGGAATGCCTGGCGGCAGGCCGGGCGATTTCCCTGCCATCGGCCAACGTCGGCCTGGGTAAAGTGGCGGTGCGCGGTACCACAGCCTATGCGGCGATGCGCAAGCAATTCGGCCTGCCCATCGGCAAGTTCGAAGGTGTACAGGCGCCGCTGGCGCGCATGGCCGGGCATCTGTATGCCTGTGATGCGGTGCGCAAGGTGTCGGTGGCATCCCTGGACGCCGGCGAGAAACCGTCGGTGATCTCGGCCATTGCCAAGTACCACGTCACCGAGCGGGCGCGCATCATCGTCAACGACGGCATGGACATCGTCGCCGGCAAAGGCATCTGCATGGGCCCCAATAACTTCCTCGCCCGTGCCTACCAGCAAAGCCCCATCGCCATTACGGTGGAAGGTGCGAACATCATGACCCGCTGCCTGATCATCTTTGGCCAGGGCTTGATTCGTTGCCATCCCTACGTGTTCCGCGAGATGGAAGCGGCGCACAACCCCGACCGGCGCAAGGCCCTGGAAGACTTCGACAGCGCAATGTTTGGCCATGTGAGTTTTGTCGTGGCCAACACTGTACGCGCAGCGGTGCATGCCCTGACCGGCGGACGCCTGATTGCGGCCCCGGCCAAGACCGACTCGGCGCTGGCTGCCTACTACCGCCAGGCCAATCGGCTGTCGGTGGTGCTGGCGCTGATCTCGGATATTTCCATGGGCGTGCTGGGCGGTGCCCTCAAGCGCAAGGAAAGTATCACCGGGCGCCTGGGGGATATTTTGTCGCAGTTGTACATCTTGTCTTGCGTGCTCAAGCGCTTCGAGGATGACGGCAGGCCCCAGGCGGACTTGCCGCTGGTGCACTGGGCGGCCCAAGACGCCTTGTTGCGCGCCCACGAAGCCTTGGCCGAAGTGCTCGACAACTACCCTTCAAAGCCCGCAGCAGCAGTGGTGCGGGCGTTGAGTTTTCCGTTTGGCATCCCGCAGCGCAAACCGTCGGATCGCCTGTTGGCGCAGGTGGCGGAGGTGGTGCAGACCCCTGGCGAAACCCGCGACCGTTTGCTGGCCAACTCCTACATTCCCCGTCCGGAAGTCGACAAGCTGGCCTACGGCGAATTGGGTTTCCGTTTGCTGCCCCAAGTGGAGCTGATCGAGGCGCGGCTCAAGCCCGCCATCAAGCAAGGTCTGCTCGGTCCGCTGCCGATCTCTGCCACGGCCTTCACCGACTGGCGCGTGAAGGCGCGGGCGCTGGATTTGATCAGCGACGACGAAGACGCCTTGCTGGCGCGCTATGTGGAATACGCCGACCACGGTATCCAGGTGGACGACTTTCCCCAGGACTTTGGTTTGCTGGAGGCCCTGCAGCAGCGTAAGCAGGCGCTCGAGCCGGTGGCCAAACGGCGCAGCGCTCCGGTCAATTAAGAGAACCCCGGTCCACCTGTGGGAGCTGGCTTGCCTGCGATGGCATCACCTCGGTTTGACTGATACACCGAGTCGTCGGCATCGCAGGCAAGCCAGCTCCCCCATTCGATCGGGTTTACAAGACAGCCATTGTGTTGTGAGTGGAACCTCTATGAGTGACAGCTACCTTTCGTTCGTCAATTCCCCCTGGGGCCGGCGTCTGGCCCAGGCGGTCGGCTTGCCGCAACCCTTGCCCCTGCAACGGCATCGCAGCGGCCAAGCCGGCCTGGCTAATCCTGTGATCATCGCCGGGGCAGGGCGCCTGGTGGCCTCGGTGCAGCGCGTGTTCAGCGCCACCGACACCGTCGCCGCGACCCCGGCGACGCTCAAGGCACCGTCCACGGTCAAGGTGCAAGGCGCGGTGTTCGACGCCAGCGGCGTGACCGACCTGCAACAGCTGGATGAGCTCTACCTGTTCTTTCACAGCAATGCCAAGCGCCTCGGCCAGCATGGCCGAGTAGTGGTGCTCGGAACGGCACCCGAGCATTGCGACGACTTGCCCCAGGCCATCGCCCAACGCGCCCTTGAAGGCTTGGTGCGGTCGCTGGCCAAGGAACTGCGCCGCGCGATCACCGTGCAACTGCTGTACGTGGCGCCGGGCGCGGAAGACGCGCTGGACAGCAGCCTGGGGTTTTTCCTGTCGCGCCGTTCCGCCTATGTCTCGGGGCAGGTGGTGCGCCTGGAAAAACCGGTCGATGGCCATGCCGCCATCAACTGGGACAAACCCTTTGCTGGCAAACGCGCCCTGGTCACCGGCGCCTCCCGTGGCATCGGCCTGGCGATTGCCCAGGCGCTGGCGCGCGACGGTGCCCATGTGGTGTGTGTGGACGTGCCCCAGGCCCAGGAAGCCTTGCAGCAGGCGGCGACCAGCGTGAGCGGTTCGGCGTTGCCCCTGGATATCACCGCCGCCGACACCGCCTCACTGTTGCAAACCCACGTCAGCCAATACGGCGCCTTTGATGTGGTGGTGCACAACGCCGGGATCACCCGCGACAAGACCATCGCCAAAATGACCGAGGCCGCCTGGCGCAGTGTCCTGGCGGTCAATCTCGAAGCGCCGTGGCAGCTCAGTGAGGCTTTGCTCGACAGTCAGGGTTTGAACCCTGGTGGGCGCATTGTGTGCGTGTCGTCGATTTCCGGTATCGCCGGCAACCTGGGGCAGAGCAACTACGCCACGTCCAAGGCCGGGGTGATCGGCCTGGTACAGGGCCTGGCGCCGCGTGCGGCAGCCCGGCAGGTCACGGTGAACGCGGTGGCACCCGGCTTTATCGAGACCCAGATGACCGCGAAGATCCCGCTGATGATCCGCGAAGCGGGGCGGCGCATGAATTCGTTGTCCCAGGGCGGGCAACCCATCGACGTGGCCGAGACCATCGCCTGGCTGGCGCATCCGGCGTCGGGCGGCGTCAATGGCCAGGTGGTGCGGGTGTGCGGCCAAAGCCTGTTGGGAGCCTGACCCATGGACTACGTGACACAGATCATCGACCCACCGCCGTCGCGCACGCAGTTGTTGCTCGACGGCCTGCGCGCCTTGCGCAAACCCAAGCCCGACGGTGCGCCGCCATTGCCCACCGCACGCCTGGTGCGCAGCGCGGTGGAGCTTTCGTCGGCCGGTATCGCCGCTTACTCACGGGCGTGTGGTTTTCGTCGCGAGCAGGGCGTGCCATTGTCCTATCCCCATGTGCTGGCGTTCCCACTGCACCTCATGCTGCTGACTCGGCCAAGCTTTCCGTACCCGGCCAGTGGCATGGTGCACCTGGCCAATCGTATTCGTCAGCACCAGCGCTTGCACGAGGGCCAGGCGTTGCGCCTGGAGGTGTATTGCGAGCGCTGGGTGGCCCATCTCAAAGGGCAGGCGTTGAGCATTGCTACCCGTGCCTACAGCCAGGAAACCCTGGTGTGGGAAAGCGATAGCCTGTATTTGCGCCGTGACGTCAGCAATCCGGTGGGTGAACCCTGGAATGACCCTCTGCCGCTAAAGGAAGACGGCCTGTTACGCACCCAGCGCTGGGTACTGCCCGCCGACCTGGGGCGACGCTTTGCCAAGGTCTCGGGGGATTTCAATCCCATTCACACGTCGGTCATCGGTGCCAGGCTCTTCGGCTTTCGTCGCGCCATCGCCCATGGCATGTGGACCCTGGGCCGCGCATTGGCAGCGCAACAGCCGCCTGGTGGCCTGGACCAGGCCGAGGCACATTGCGACTTCAAATTGCCGATCTTCCTGCCCGGCCAGGTCGCCCTGTGGCTCCACCCGGCGAGCGGGCCACGGCGCGAGTTCGAAGTGCGCAATTTTGTCGGGGACAAGCCCCATATGCGCGGGCTATTCATTTGGAAAGAGAGCCAGCAATGAGTGACTACAGTTTTACCCCGGCCCCGACCCGCCGCGTGGCGATTATCGGCGGCAACCGTATTCCATTTGCGCGCTCCAACACGGTGTATGCCCACGACAGTAACCAGGACCTGCTGGTCGCCGCCCTGCAAGGGTTGGTGGAGCGCTACAACCTGCACGGCCAACGCCTGGGCGAGTTTGCCGCCGGGGCGGTGATCAAGCACTCGCGGGATTTCAACCTGGCGCGCGAGGCGCTGTTGTCCACCACGTTGTCTGCGCAAACCCCTGCCTATGATGTGCAACAAGCCTGTGGCACAGGGCTTGAAGCTGCGCTGCTGGTGGCGAATAAAATCGCCCTCGGCCAGATCGAAGTGGGCGTTGCCGGTGGTGCTGACACCACCTCCGACGCGCCCATTGGCATCAACGAGTCCTTGCGCCATACCTTGCTCGCGGCCAATCGCGCCAAAAGCCTGGGCGACAAGCTCAAGGCCTTGATGAAAGTGCGCCCATCGATGCTGTTCAAACCACTGCTGCCGCGCAATGGCGAGCCGCGCACCGGGCTGTCCATGGGCGAGCACTGCGAAGAAATGGCCAAGCGCTGGCAGATCAAACGCCTGGCCCAGGACGAGCTGACCCTCACCAGCCACCAGCGCCTGGATGCGGCTTATAAACGTGGCTTCTTCGACGACCTGATCAGCCCCCACCGCGGCTTGGCCCGTGACAACAACTTGCGTGCCGATATCAGCCTGGAAAAGCTCGCCGGCTTGTCGCCGGCCTTCGACCGCCAGAACGGCACGCTCACCGCCGGCAACTCCACGCCCCTGACCGATGGCGCCTCGGTGGTGCTGCTGGCCAGTGAAGAATGGGCCGCCGCCCATGGCTGGCCGGTGTTGGCCTACTTGCGCACGGGCGAAACGGCTGCGGTGAATTTTGTCGACGGCACCGAGGGCCTGCTGATGGCGCCGGCTTACGCCGTGCCACGCATGCTTGCGCGGGAAGGCTTGAGGTTTGCCGACTTCGATTTCTTCGAGATCCACGAAGCGTTCGCCGCCCAGGTGCTGTGCACGCTCAAGGCCTGGGAAGACCCGCAGTATTGCCGCGAGCGACTCGGCCTTGACGCCCCCCTGGGCGCCATCGACCGGGCCAAGATGAACGTCAACGGCGGCTCACTGGGTTGCGGCCATCCCTTTGCGGCCACCGGTGGCCGGCAGCTGGCGACGCTGGCCAAGGCTATCCATGAACGCGGTGGCGGTCGCGGCCTGATCTCGATCTGCGCGGCGGGTGGGTTGGGCATCACCGCCATCGTCGAAAAGTAGCGCTATCAAAAACAACAATAAGGACACTGCGATGAACGCGATCAGCCTGGAACACACCGAACGCATCTGGTTGAACACATACCTGCCTGGCGTGCCGGCGGATATAGAGGCCGGGATCGAGGACTACCCGTCGTTGCGCGAAGTGTTCCTTGAGCACCTGGAAAAATTCCGTGAGCGGGTGGCCTACGTCAGCATCGGTACTGAAATGACCTATGCCGACTGGCGCACCCAGGGCATTGCCTTTGCCGCCTGGCTGCAGGACCAGGGCGTGAAGAAGGGCGATCGCGTGGCCCTGATGATGCCCAACTGCTTGCAGTACCCGATCTGCCTGCTGGGCACGATCCTGGCCGGGGCGGTGGTGGTCAACGTCAACCCGTTGTATACCGCCCACGAGCTCAAGCACCTGCTCAAGGACAGTGGCGCCGAAACCGTGGTGATCTTCGAAAATTTCGCACATACCCTGGAAAAAGCCATGGTCGGCAGCAGCGTCAAGCGTGTGGTGGTCGCGGCCATTGGCGACTTGCTGGGCACCTTCAAGGGCGCGGCAATGAACTTCATCCTGCGCAGCGTGCAGAAGCAGGTACCAGCCTTCAGGCTGCCCGGCTCGCTGCGTTTCAACCAAGTGCTCAAACAGGGCAGGGCCATGCACCATTTACCGGTCAGCCTGCACCGCGATGAACTGGCCTTCCTGCAATACACCGGCGGCACCACCGGTGATGCCAAGGGCGTGATGCTCAGCCACCGCAATATCATCGCCAACCTGCTGCAAGCCAAGGCCTGGGTCGGTGATCAGTTAAACCTGCACAAGCAGGAAACCAACGTGACCTTGCTGCCGCTGTACCACATCTTCTCCCTGACGGTGAACTGCCTGATGTTCATGTGCCTGGGCGGGCGCAATATCCTCATCGCCAACCCTCGGGACGTGAAGCGCGTGCAGATGATCCTGCGCAAGGAACGCTTCAATGGCATCGCCGGGGTGAACACGCTGTTCAATGGCTTGCTGGAAAACAAGGAGTTCTGTGCACGGGACTTTTCCGACCTGCGCCTGGTGATTGCTGGCGGCATGGCCACCCACACCGCGGTGGCCAAGCGCTGGAAGGAAGTAACCGGGCTGCCGATCATCGAAGGCTACGGGCTGACCGAGTGCTCGCCCGTGGTGAGCATCAGCCCCATCGATATTTCGCGCATGCGCGAAATGGAATTCACCGGCAGCATTGGCGTGCCGTTGCCCTCGACCTGGGTGCGCTTTTTACGCGAAGACGGCGAACTGGCGAATATCGGCGAGCAGGGCGAGTTGCAAGTACGTGGCCCGCAAGTGATGCAGGGCTACTGGCAACGACCGAAGGAAACCGCCGAGGTGCTGGATGCCGAGGGCTGGCTGTCTACCGGGGATATCGGCGTGATGGACGCACGCGGGTATATCCGCCTGGTGGACCGCAAGAAGGACATGATCCTGGTCTCGGGCTTCAACGTGTACCCCAATGAAATCGAGGACGTGGTGGCCATGCACCCTGGGGTCGCCGAAGTGGCCGCCATTGGTGTGGAAGATGCGGTGACCGGGGAGAAAGTCAAGATCATCGTCGTGCGCAAGGACCCGAGCCTGACACAGGAGCAGATTCTTGCTCACTGCCGAGAGTACCTGACGGGGTACAAGCTGCCTAAATATGTGGAGTTCCGCACCATGGAATTGCCCAAGACCACGGTGGGCAAAGTGCTGCGCCGGGCCTTGCGCTGATTGAATGGTTCAGATGACCAAATGTGGGAGCGGGCTTGCTCGCGAAAGCGGCGGTTCAGGCACTGAATGTGCCGACTGACACAGCGTATTCGCGAGCAAGCCCGCTCCCACTGTTTAAACCGTGCCCACTTTCACCCAGCGTTCCTCAAGGGCGGCCACTCGAATCGCCGTCGCCAACCGCTCCACCTCCCACGCCGCCTCAAAGTCCGTCCCCAGCGCCCCTTGGCCGACCAGGGCCATGATCAACTCGTGCACTTCCAACGTTTTCAATTCGTTGTAACCCAACTGATGCCCCGCCGCCGGGCTGAATGCCGCATAGCCGGGCAGGGCAGGGCCAGCCAGCACGCGCTGGAAGCCGTCCTGGCCGATGCGGTACAGGCGCAGTTCATTCAAGCGTTCCTGGTCAAACGCCAGCGTGCCTTGGGTGCCGCTGATCTCGAAACTCAGATGGTTTTTGTAGCCGTGCTTGAGCCAACTGCTGCTCACCGTGCCACGGGCGCCGTTGGCGAAGCGCAACAGGGCATGCACCTGGTCATCCACGGCAATGGCTTTTGAGGTTGGGCTGCCGGCGGTGGCGGGGCGCTGGCTGTGTACGGTCTGGGTATCGGCACAAACGTGGGTTACCTCGCCCAGCAGATAGCGGGCCATCGACAGCAAATGGCTGCCCAGGTCGGCCAGGGCGCCGCCAGCATGCTCCACTTCGCAGCGCCACGACCAAGGGGAGGCCGGGTCGGCCATGAAGTCTTCGCTGAACTCACCCTGGAAGCTGATGAGTTGGCCCAGTTCGCCTTGGGCGATCATCTGCCGCGCCAACACGATCATCGGGTTGTGCTGGTAGTTGTAACCCACCCGCGTTACCACTCCGGCGGTATGGGCGGCGCGGCGCATAGCGTCGGCTTGTTCAAGGCTGACGGCCAGGGGTTTCTCGCAATACACCGCTTTACCCGCCGCAATCGCGGCCATGGCCATGGGGTAATGCAAGTGGTTGGGGGTGGTGATAGCCACGACATCGACCTTGGGGTCATTGATCAACGCTTGCCAGTTGCCATGGGCCTGGGCAAACCCCCAGGCGCTGGCGCAACGCTGGGCGCGTTCGGTGTCGGCATCGGCCAGGGCGGCCAGCTTGAGCTGCACGGGCAGTTCAAATACCGCCCGAGCGTTGTTGAACGCCAGCGCGTGGGCGCGGCCCATGAAGCCTGTGCCGATCAAGCCGATTCCGAGTTCACGCATCGTCGTGGTCCTTTGGATTATTGTTTTCAGGAACGCCATTAATGGAATAAAAATTCACTAAATTCAATAGATGGAATAAAAATTCATTCTCCCTGATCGTTCCCACGCTCCGCGTGGGAATGCCGCCCAGGGCGCTCTGCGCCCCGCTGTTTGCGCGGTGATGACACGGAGCGTCAGGGGATGCATTCCCACGCGGAGCGTGGGAACGATCACGTGGGGCCATCATTTCAGCTGATGTAGCTATATTCAGCATATGGCCAAAAGCCGCCAGTTAACAAAAGATAACGTAGCGCCGATTGTCAGACGATTCCAAAGCCCGATAGGATGGCCCCTGCTTCCTCCAGGCGCTCTAGATTGCAGGTTTCAAGGTCCTGGAACAGAAGACGACCTAACAATAATAAATGGGAGAAAGGTCTATGAGTGAGCCTGTCATGGGTTGGGTTGTTTGCCGCCCACGCGCCGCACGCAGGGTTGCGTTGCTGGCCACAGCGCTCTCGCTGCTTGCTGGCAGCGCATTGTCGCTGCCGGTTCTGGCTGCCAGCGATACCCCCGCCGCCGCAGTCTTTGCAATTGAATCCCCCAGGGCCGCCAAAGGCTTGATGATCGACGTGGTTCACGCAGGCAAGCGCCTGGTGGCGGTCGGTGATCGTGGGCATATCCTCTATTCCGATGACCAGGGCAACACCTGGACCCAAGCCAAAGTGCCCACTCGGCAACTGCTCACGGCGGTGTTTTTCGTCGATGACCAGCACGGCTGGGCCGTCGGCCATGATGCGCAGATTCTTGCCAGTACCGATGGCGGCGCCACGTGGACCCAGCAATATCAAGACCTCAAGCGCGAAGCACCGTTGCTCGATGTGTGGTTCAACGACGCCAACCACGGCCTGGCCGTGGGCGCCTACGGGGCGCTGATCGAAACCACCGACGGCGGCAAAACCTGGAACGATGTCAGCGAGCGTCTCGACAACGAAGACCAGTACCACCTCAACGCCATCGCCCAGGTCAAGGGCGCCGGCCTGTTTATTGTCGGTGAGCAAGGCAGCATGTTTCGCTCAAGCGACGACGGCCAGACCTGGGAAAAACTCGAAGGCCCCTACGAGGGTTCGCTGTTTGGCGTGATCAGCACCGCACAGCCGCAAACCCTGCTGGCGTATGGGTTGCGCGGCAACCTCTACCGCTCCACCGATTTCGGCAGCACCTGGGAGCAGGTCCAATTGAACGCGGCGCGTGGCGCGTTGGAGTTTGGCCTGTCGGGGGCGACCTTGCTGGAGGACGGTTCCATTGTTGTGGTCGGCAACGGCGGCAGCGTGGTGGTCAGCCATGACGACGGCCAGACCTTCAGTGTGTTCAATCGCCCGGACCGCATTTCACTCTCAGCGGTCACGGCAGCAGGCAATGGCAATTTGATCCTCGCGGGGCAGGGTGGCGTGCGGGTTGCCACATCGGCCGGCGCAGAGCTCTCAAAATAATAAGAAGGCGGGGATCCAATGAGCAGTCATCACAACGATAAAGCGACCTTTCTTGAGCGTCTGATCTTCAACAATCGCCCGGCGGTGATCGTCATCTGCCTGTTGGTGAGTATCTTCCTGTTCTGGCAGGCGACCTTGATTCGCCCGTCCACCAGCTTTGAAAAGATGATCCCGCTCAAGCACCCCTTCATCGAAAAAATGATGGAGCACCGCAACGATTTGGCCAACCTGGGCAACACCGTGCGTATTTCGGTGGAAGCCAAGGACGGCGACATCTTTACTAAGGAGTACATGGAGACCCTGCGCCAGATCCACGACGAGGTGTTCTACATCTCCGGTGTGGACCGCTCGGGCCTCAAGTCGCTGTGGAGCCCCAGCGTGCGCTGGACCGAGGTGACCGAAGAAGGGTTTGCCGGCGGGGAAGTGATCCCGCAGAGCTACAACGGTTCGCCGCAGAGCCTCGACCAGTTGCGTAATAACGTGCTCAAGTCCGGCCAGGTCGGGCGGCTGGTGGCCAATGACTTCAAGTCGAGCATCGTTGATATCCCGCTGTTGGAGTCCTACCCGGACCCGCAAGACCAGGGCAAGTTGCTGGCCCTGGACTACCGCAAGTTCTCCCATGAACTGGAAGACAAGATCCGCGACAAGTTCGAAACCCAGAACCCCAACGTCAAGATTCATATTGTCGGCTTTGCCAAAAAGGTCGGCGACCTGATCGATGGCCTGGTGATGGTGGTGCTGTTCTTCGGCGTTGCGTTCGTCATCACCCTGATTCTGCTGCTGTGGTTCACCAACTGCCTGCGCAGCACCATCGCGGTGTTGAGCACGACATTGGTGGCGGTGGTCTGGCAACTCGGGCTGATGCACTTCTTCGGTTTCGGACTGGACCCGTATTCAATGCTGGTGCCGTTCCTGATCTTCGCCATTGGCATTTCCCATGGCGTGCAAAAGATCAACGGCATTGCCCTGCAATCCAGCGAGGCAGACAACGCCCTGACCGCTGCGCGGCGCACCTTCCGGCAACTGTTCCTGCCGGGGATGATCGCCATTCTGGCGGATGCGGTGGGCTTCATCACGCTGCTGATCATCGACATCGGCGTGATCCGCGAACTGGCTATCGGCGCGTCCATCGGCGTGGCGGTGATCGTGTTCACTAACCTGATCCTGCTGCCGGTCGCGATTTCCTACGTGGGCATCAGCAAGCGTGCCATCGCCAAGAGCAAGAAAGACGCGAACCGCGAACACAGCTTCTGGCGCCTACTGTCCAAATTTGCCAGCCCGAAAGTCGCGCCGGTGTCGGTGTTCCTCGCCTTGATCGCCTTTGGTGGTGGCCTCTGGTACAGCCAGAACCTGA
This sequence comes from Pseudomonas sp. CFSAN084952, assembly GCF_009648855.1. Lineage (NCBI taxonomy): Bacteria > Pseudomonadati > Pseudomonadota > Gammaproteobacteria > Pseudomonadales > Pseudomonadaceae > Pseudomonas > Pseudomonas sp. CFSAN084952. The sequence continues at coordinate 1,977,225 of NZ_CP045767.1, forward strand.
AGATCGGCGACCTGGACCAAGGCGCACCGGAATTGCGCCCGGATTCGCGCTACAACAAGGACAACAATTTCATCATCAACAATTACTCCACCAGCTCCGACGTATTGGTGGTAATGGTCAAGACCAAGGCCGAAGGCTGCTCACGCTATGAAGCCATGGCGCCCATCGACCAGTTGATGTGGAAGATGCAGAACACCGAGGGCGTGCAGTCGGCGATCTCGTTGGTGACCGTGTCCAAGCAAATGATCAAGGGCATGAACGAAGGCAACTTGAAATGGGAAACCCTGTCGCGCAACCCGGATGTGCTGAACAACTCCATCGCCCGTGCCGATGGCTTGTACAACAACAATTGCTCCCTGGCGCCAGTGTTGGTGTTCCTCAACGACCACAAGGCCGAAACCCTCGACCGTGCCGTGCATGCGGTGCAGGACTTCGCCAAGGAAAACAACAAGGACGGCCTGGAATTCATCCTCGCAGCGGGTAATGCCGGGATCGAAGCGGCCACCAACGAGGTGATCAAGGAGTCGGAGCTGATCATCCTGATCCTGGTGTACCTGTGCGTGGCGACCATGTGCATGATCACCTTCCGCTCCTGGGCGGCGACCCTGTGCATCGTGTTGCCGCTGGTGCTGACCTCGGTACTGGGCAACGCACTGATGGCGTTCATGGGCATTGGCGTCAAGGTCGCGACCTTGCCGGTGGTGGCCCTGGGTGTGGGGATTGGCGTGGACTACGGCATCTACATCTACAGCCGCCTGGAAAGCTTCCTGCGCGCCGGCCTGCCGCTACAAGAGGCGTACTACCAGACGCTGAAATCCACCGGCAAGGCCGTGCTGTTTACCGGCCTGTGCCTGGCCATCGGCGTGTGCACCTGGATCTTCTCGGCCATCAAGTTCCAGGCCGACATGGGGTTGATGTTGACCTTCATGTTGCTGTGGAACATGTTCGGCGCGCTGTGGCTGTTGCCGGCGCTGGCGCGATTCCTGATCAAGCCTGAGAAGCTGGCAGGGCAGAAGGGCAACTCGTTGTTCGCGCACTGATTCTGCTCCCCAATGGCGAGATCGGGCTTGTGTGGGAGCGGGCTTGCCTGCGATAGCATCGCCGCGGTGTCACTGATACACCTAGGCATCTGCATCGCGGGCAAGCCCGGCTCCCACACATCGCTCCCACATGGGTGCGGTGTTCAACCTCTAGGCTACAGCCTGGGCTATCATTGCGGCTTTCCCCAAAATGATTGACTGCCATGACTGCCGACACCCTGACTCGCGTCCTTGCTACCAGCGATATGCTGATCATCAATGGGCTGCACGCCTTTGACTTCGAGCTTGATCAGCAACTGCAGATCCAAAGCATGGATGGCCGGGAACTCAAGCGCTGGACCTTCAGTCCAGAACAGTTGGAGGCGGCTACCTTTGACGAGAGCTTGCAAAGCTGGTTGCTGATCAACGACGACGGTGAACACCGTCTGGTCTGCTTGAGCGCCATCCAGGGCGACAACAATAACGACGAGGACGAAGCAGATGATGCGTAAATTCTGGCCCCTGCTGATGGCAGGCAGTGTCGGTGCGATGTCGGTGCAGGCCGCACCGGCCGATATCCATGAACTGTTGGTCGGCAGCTATACGGCCGGCACCAGTGAAGGGATCTACCGCCTGCAATTCGACAGTAGCACCGGGCAGTTCAGCGGCAAGCCGGTGCTGGCGGCGAAAACCGCCAACCCTTCCTGGCTGACGATTTCCAAAGACCAGAAGCAGTTGTTTGTGGTCAATGAAAACGGCCCCGGCCAGGAAGACCCGGTGGGGCGTGTCAGCAGCTATAGCATCGACCCCCAGAACCACCAGTTGACCCTGATCAACCAGGTGCAGAGCCTGGGCAATGAGCCGACCCATTCCAGTGTGGCCGCCGATGGGCGCTACCTGTTCGTCGCCAACTACTCGGTGGTGGAAGACCCGGGTGGCAGCCTCGCGATCCTGCCGGTGGATGCCAGCGGCAAGCTGTCGGCACCGGTGCAGTTGAGCGGGCACCCGGCCAGCCGTGTGAACCCGGAGCGCCAGGCGTCCAATCATGTGCATTCGGTGGTGTCGTCGCCGGACGGCAAGTATGTATTTGTGCAGGACCTGGGGGCGGACAAGGTGTTTGCCTACCGCTACGACCCCAAGGCCAATCATGAGCTGCCACTGACGGCGGCCGACCCGGCGTCGGTGCAGTTGCCACCGGGCAGCGGCCCGCGTCACTTGCTGTTCAGCGCGGACGGCAAGCACGCCTGGCTGACCACTGAGATGAGCGCCCAGGTAGCCGTGTTCGATTACAACGACGGCAAGCTGACGCAAACCCAGTTGCTCGACTATGCCGCCGGCCAACCGGTGTCCGACAAAGCCGGTGCGGCGTTGCATGCGTCAAACGACGGCAAATTCCTGTACGTGAGCAACCGTGGCACGGCCAATCAGATGCTGGTGTTCAGCATCGACCCGGCCACCGCGCACCTCAAGGAAATCCAGCGCCGTTCTGTCGAAGGCGACCATCCGCGTGAGTTCAGCCTCGACCCTAGCGGCAAATTCCTGCTGATCGCCAACCAGAAAAGCAATGAAATTGTCGTCGTCGAGCGCGACCCCAAGACCGGCCTGCTGGGTAAAACCGTGCAGAAATTGCCGATTGATGCCCCCAGTGACCTCAAGTTCCTGGTGCGTCAATAAGCCACAGGCCCCGCACTGCGGGGCCTGAGCCTTTGTATTAATCGCAGTGATAACGGCTACTGTTTCAAAGCATTTCTAAGGTTCAACCCTCGGGCGTAAGTTGGGTTCCAAGGCCTTCCCAGGCCACCCAACCAAACGCACACAAGGGTTACCGCCATGAATTTCAATCTCTTCTCGATCATTGCTGCTTCTGCTGTTTCCGCCACCGTGGCACTGCCTGCTGCCGCCAGCGTGGAAGTCACCGGCAAAAAATCCAATGTCACGGCCTATACCCAGAAATACCTGCAACAGAGCGCCAATTTCTATGCGGCGCTGGATCACAAGACCCAGCACTGAGCCACGGTCCAATGTGGGAGCTGGCTTGCCTGCGATGCGGACCACTCGGTATAGCTGATGTACCGAGTCGATGCCATCGCAGGCAAGCCAGCTCCCACATTGGATTGGATTGGCCTCAGGGTTTTGCCATCACTGCTATAAACAACGGTGAATCCAGAAACCGCTGTAACCAGGCCTGCAAACGCCGATAGGGCGTGCCCGCAAACCACTCCCGATTCACATGGGCAAACTGGCGCACAAACGGCGCCAGCGCTGCATCTGCCAAGCTCAGGTGATCGGCGAGTAGATACTCACGGTCTGCCAGCAAATCTTCCAGCTTGCGCAAGAACACCTCGCCCTCGGCCCGATAGTGTTCCATCGGTTGCTCCGGGTAGCGCTCGGCGTACTTGTATCGATTCAAATGATGTTTGAACACCTGGTCATTTTCTTCAATCAGCGCATACACCGCCGGATCGCCCTGTAGCCGCCAGTTTTCGGGGTCGTGCTGGGCCAGCGCCCACTGCATGATCTCCAGGCTTTCCTCGATCACTCGCCCTTCGACGCTCAACACCGGCACCGTGCCCTTGGGCGACAGCGCGAGCATCTCGGCCGGCTTGGCTTTCAGGCTGACTTCGACGATGCTCACCGCAACGCCGGAATAACGCAGCGCCAGTCTCGCGCGCATTGCATAGGGGCAGCGCCGGAACGAATACAGCAGCGCTTCGCTCACTTGACCTCCAACGTGCTCAGGCCATTGCCCTGGCGCTGTACCTGGATCTGCACCGGGATGCGTTCATGCATTTCCTGTACGTGGGAGATCACCGCCACCTTGCGACCCTGGGCCTGCAAACCATCCAGAGCGTCCATCGCCAATTGCAAGGACTCCGGATCAAGGCTGCCAAAACCTTCGTCGATAAACAGCGACTCGATCTTCAAGGTGCTCGACGCCATCGAGGCTAGCCCCAACGCCAGTGCCAACGACACCAGGAACGTTTCGCCACCGGACAGGGAATGCACCGAGCGCAGTTCATCGCCCATCTCTGTGTCCATCACCAGCAGCCCCAGCATGCTGCCGCCGCGTTTAAGCCGGTAGCGGCGCACCAGTTGGCGCAGTTGCACGTTGGCATGGTGCACCAGCAAGTCGAGGTTGTAAGCCTGGGCGATCTTGCGGAAGGTGTCGCCGGTGGCCGAGCCGATCAGCGCATTCAGGCGTGCCCAGCGCTGCCACTGCTCGTAAGCCTTGGCAATCTGTTCGGCCAGGGCTTGGTTGGCATTCTGGCGGCGCTGGTCTTCGGACTGGCGTGCGCGCAGTTCGGCGCAGTGTTTCTCACCCTCGAGCAATTGCTGCTCAAGCGTTGCCAGGGTGGCGGCCAACTGCTCGGCCTCCAGGTTGCCATTGTGCAGGGCCTGGTGTTCGGCCAGGCGCTGTTCGCGCTCGTGCAGCAGAACCTTGGCTTGCTCGACGGCCTTTTCGCTGCTGTGCAGGTGCTGGCGCAACTGCGCGACCTGGGCTTCATCAAGGGCCAGCAGGCGTGCCAGGCCCTGATCATCCAGGTCTGGGTGCAGGGCGCGCCATTCGCCGATGCGTGTCGCAAGGGCTTGCTGCTCCGCCTCCAATGCCTGCTGGTGGTGCTGTTGGGCCCTGAGGTCGGCGGCCAGCTGTACCTGGGCCGTGTGCACGGCGTGCAGTTCCTGGTTGGCGTCGGTCTCGCTTTGGCGCGACTGCGTGACCGCTTGCTCCAGCTGCTGTTGCCAGTGCTCGGCGCTGGGTTGGTCCCCTAGCAAGGCGCGGAGTTTTTCCTGGACGGCGTGTTGCTGGTCGGCCAGCTCGGCGACTTGCAGATTCAAGGCGTCGAGTTGCTGCTGACGATGCTGTTGGTGGGTGTGTTGTTTCTCGATGGCCTGTTGGCGCTCCTGCTGCTCGGCCTGCTCATCGCGTTGATGGCCCAACTGCTCAAGGCGCTGGCTGACCTGCTGGTCGAGCTGCATGAAGGTCGCCGCAGGCGCGCTGCGCAAGCCTTCCAGCGTTTCGCTGGGCAACAGGCTGGCGAAGGCGCTGAGTTCCGCCTCCAGGCGTTCGCGGTCGCCGGCCAGTTGCCGTTGTTGGTCCACCAGCAATTGCCGGGCTTGCTGGCTGGCGTCCTGGGCCGCTTGCAATTGTTGCTGCAAGCGCCCGGCGTTCTGTTGCAGGTTGAGCAGGGCGCCTTGGCGTTGTTCGTCCTGGCTGATGCTTTGGGTCAATTGGGCCAATTGCTGGGCCAGCCAAGGGCTGCGCTTGGCGGCGTCCTGGGCGAGCAGCGAGGCCGACAGTGGGTGGGCTTGCAGGCTCGGTGCCAAACCCTGCTGCTGGGTGGCCAACTGTTCCTGTTGTTGCAGGAACTCTTTTTGCTGAGCGATCAGGCCGCCCACTTCACCGCGCAGTTCGGTGAGTTGTTCCTTGAGGCTGTCGACGGCTTTCTGCGCAGCCGCCTCTTCACTTTCATCATGGCGACCCAGGCTCTGTAGCAGAGCCTCGGGCTTGTGATAGGGGTGTTCGTGGCTACCGCACACCGGGCAGGGTTGGTCATCCTGCAACTGCTCGCGTAATTCCTCGACGCTGGCACTGCGGGCCAGGCGTTGGCGCTCAAGCAGTTGCTTGGTCACCGTCAGGGTTTGTTCGGCAACGGTGAGTTCGGCCTTGGTTTGCAGGCCGGTCTGGTTCAGTTGTTCGCGTTTTTGCGCGGCCTCGGCGAGCCTTTGCGTGAGCGCAGAGGCCTGTTGATCCAACTGTTGCTGGCTGTCCCACAAGCGGGCCAGGTCTTCGAAGGCGCGCTGTTGCTTGCGATTGTCTTGCAGCAGGCTGGCCAGTAACTGGATTTGTTCGGCCACCGCGTGCGGTTCGGCACCGGCCTCGTGGTAGAGCAGGTCCAGGGCTTCGCGCTGTTGGGTGAACTGTTCAATGGCGGCGCTGGCGCGCTGTTCGAGCTGCCCCAGCTCGGCCTGGCCTTGGTTGAGGCGATTGCCGATCAACACCAACTGTTGCAGGCGGTCACGGTAGGCGTTCCAGGCATCGCTCAGCGGCGCGAGGGCGGCGCTGTGCTCAAGCTCGGTGGCCAGGCGTTGCAGGCGCTCGGTGCCTTGGGCCTGCGTGTGTTGCAAACCGTCGAGCAGGGCCTGGCCTTCGGTGCAGGCGCTTTCGTGCTGGTGTTTTTCCTCGTTGCGCTTGGCCAGTTCGCGGCTCACGTGGGCGAGGGTGTTTTGCTCTTCGATGGCCTGGCGCAGCAGGGGCGCGGCGTCGGCTTGGTGTTTCAGGGCCGCGGCCAGTGCTGCCTGGGCGACCACTTGCTGGTGTTGCGCCTGCTCCTGGCGGGTGTGCAGGGCGGTTTGTTGCTCGAGGTGCTGGGCAATCTGTGCCGCCAGGGGCGTCAGCAAGGTGGCGAGTTCTGCCTGGCGCAGGAAGTGATGGCGTTGCGGTGCCAACTGCTCCAGAAGGCTCAGGTCCTGGCGTTGCTGACCTTGGTCGGCCCAGGTCTGCTCGTCGCGTTGCAGTTGCTCCACAGCATGCTGATGGCGCTCCTGCCATTCACGCAGCTCCTTGAGCCAGGTGTGCTGCAACTCCAGCTGCTTGAGCTGGGCTTGCTGGCTCTTGAGCTGCTGCTGGGCTTGGGCCAACTGTTGATCCAGCTCGGCGCGGGCTTCGGGGGCCAGGGGCACCACGCCGGTGGCTTGGTCCTGTAGCTGTTTGTGGGCGTCCTTGGCCTCTTTGGCCTTGTCGAACGCACGGCGGCCGAGCTGGGTGTAGAGCGCGGTGTCGGTGAGCTTTTCCAGCAGTTCGCTGCGCTCATTGTCATTGGCCTTGAGGAAGGCGCTGAACTCGCTTTGCGCCAGCAGCACCGCACGGGTGAACTGTTCGAAGTTCAGGCCCAGGGCCAATTCCAGCTGGGTCTTGTATTCGGTTTTCTGGCTGGCCAGCAGTTGGTCGCTGTCCAGGTCGATCAGGCTTTGTCGGCTGTTCTGTAACTTGCCGCTGGCCTTGTCGCGGGCGCGGTTGGCTTCCCAGCGGGCGCGGTAGCGACGGCCACTGACACCGACAAAATCCACCTCGGCATAGCCGCCGCCAGTGCCGCGGCGAATCAGGGTGCGCGGGTCGCCGATGGAAATGTCCGTGTCGGCATCCGGCATTTTGGCCTGGCCGGTATCACCCAGGCGCGGCACCGCGCCAAACAGCGCCAGGCACAACGCATCGAGCAGGGTGCTTTTCCCCGCGCCAGTCGGCCCGGTGATGGCGAACAGGCCAGCACTGGCCAGGGGCTCGGCGGTAAAGTCGATTTCGAACGGGCCTGCCAGGGAGGCGAGGTTTTTCAGGCGGATGGCGAGGATCTTCATGGCTGTTCGCCCTCCTGTTGCACTTCCTGGAGCAGCACGGCGAAGTCCTTCAAGGTCTGTTCATCCACTTCACTGCCGTAGCTGTCCTGCCAGGCGCGGCTGAACAACTCCTGGGGCGTGAGCTGGTCGAGTTCGATCAGTTGCGCATCGTCTGCCTCTGCGCTGCCGCGTGTGCCGGCATAGTCGGCGGCGATCCGCACCAGGCGCACGGCCTTGCCTTGCAGGGCGGTTTCGATCTGCTGGCGCAGGTCCGGTTGCGGCTCGTCGAGGCGCACGCGCACTTCCAACCAAGGGTGGCGCTGGGTTTCGGCGAGCAGGTCGATATCGGGCAACTCACCGAGTTGCTTGAGGATATCGGCCAGGGGCGCAGCTTCCAGGCGTTGCAGGTTGACGGAGCGGGGAATCAGGATCGGTTCACAGCCCACCAGCCGTTCGCCTTGGAACGTCACGTCGAGAATCTGGTGCTTGTAGCCGATTTCGGAGAACGACAGGGGGATTGGCGAGCCGCTGTAGCGAATGCGCTCCTCGCCATTGACCTTTTGCGGCTTGTGCAAATGGCCGAGGGCCACATATGCCACGCTTCGGTCGAACAGTGTGGCGGGCAGCGCCTCGGCATTGCCGATGATCAGGCTGCGTTCGGAGTCTTCGGATACCGACCCACCGGCCATGTGCGCATGGCTGATGGCTATCAACGCCTGGCCTTTGTTGCGCTTGGCATTGGCGGCCGCGATCAGCCATTCATGCACTTGGCCGATGCCGCGCAGGTAATCATCGCCCAGCTGTGCGCCGGTGACTTCCGCCGGGCGCAGGAAGGGCAGCGCCAGGCACCAGGCGGCGATCTTGCCTTTGGCATTGGGCAGCGGGATCAGCAGCCGGTCGGCATCCAGTTGCCCGTCATCCAGCCACAGCACTCGGCCCAGGGCATGGGTGCGCAAGCGGCGCATCAGAGGCGCAGGCAGCTCAATGCGCGAACCGGAGTCATGGTTGCCGGCAATCATCACAATGGTCAGTGTCGGCTGTTGTTCGTGGGCGCTGATGATGAAGTCATACAAGCGCTCCTGGGCCTTGAGCGGCGGGTTGACCGTGTCGAAGATATCGCCGGCGATCAACAGCACGTCCGGGCGCTGTGCCTTGAGTTGGCCCAGCAGCCACTCAAGGAAACAGGCGTGTTCGAAGTCGCGTTCCTGGCCGTGGAGGTTTTGGCCCAAGTGCCAGTCGGAGGTATGAAACAGACGCAAGGCGAACTCCGTGGAGAAGATGAAAAGGAGGGGAGTTTACCTGTTCTGCGTACCTGCTGCTCCAGGCGACGCAGGTCAAATGTGGGAGAGGACTTGCCCTCGATGGCGCTGGGTCAGCCAGCATCCCTGGCACTGAACCACCGCCATCGGGGGCAAGCCCCCTCCCACAGGGGTTATGGGGCGTTAGTGGAGTTGGGTTGCAGGCAATCCAGCGCACGGTCGGCGAGGGTGCGGGCCATGTCGATCAGGTGAGCGGTGGAACAGGCCATGTCGCGCCGGGTGCCTTTGAGGCCCTCGGCGGTTTCGGTGGCGGTGGTGGCGCAACGCAGTAGCGAGGAGATGCTGGCGATAGCGTCTTCGAAACTCAGGTCTTCGTGGGCGACGAAAATCGGAAAGGGTGGGTCGGGGATAAGTTTGTTCATGGATAAAGCTCCTGCTTGGCTTGGGAGCCATTCTTTTGCCGATCTCACACGTCAAAAGGTGGCAGCTATGTGCGGGGTGAGATACCGGAAAACAGGACCCGGCCAGACCGAAGTCTGCCCGCACACAGCCGCCATTGACGGTTGTAGCGCAGTGCGCCTGCTAATAACGGGATCTCACACCCGATCGCTGATAGGCAGCGACGAAGCGAAGGCTAGCCAGCGAAATGAGCAGGCGCAAGGCCAAAGGATTGTCTAGGAAACGTCCTGCAAATTAAAGGGATATGGATTGCTGGCCTTTAACAATGCATGTCGAGCGGGCGTGACGAACGAAGTGGAACCACAGGGCGAGTGGCGACCACGCACAACGTGGATTTCTCAATCAACCCCTGAATGAATCAGAGGCCCACCATGTCTTTTTCAGTAAACCCACCTTCCACTAGCGCTTTCACCGCTCTACCAGAGCAACTGGATGCTGAAAGTCGCTCAACCCAAGCTAACCATCGTCAGGCACGAAGCACTCAAACCCAGGCCAGCGCCCCGGACCTGCGCCCGTACGCAAGCGTGAGTGACCGGCAACTAATAGGGTTGATCCGCGATCACTTCCGTGAATTCGCCGCAGGGGCGACAGACAGCTATGTGAACTTCAATGAATTGAAAGAGGCCGCCGGCCTGATCGCCACCGACAGGACGTTCTCACCCGAGGCCCACCACGCGGCCAAGGAGCTACTCTCACGCCCTAAACTGCTGCGCAAGCTGGATATCGGCATCAGCTTCTTCGGTGGCCCCGGCAAGGAGGATGGCCGGTTCGATATGGATAACCTGAACTATCTGTACAAGTTCCCCCATCGGGAATGGAAGGTGCCGCGTCGTAATCACTGAGTGCAAGCAGGCGTCCGAGCAGGCGATGCAGATCAACTGTGGGAGCTGGCTTGCCTGCGATGGCGGAGTATCAGCCAGCACATCTGCCGCCTGTTACAACGCCATCGCAGGCAAGCTAGCTCCCACAGGGGTTTTGTGGTGTTGGTTGAGGCTGGGTTACTTGGGGTAGAGCGGCAGCAAGCTGGTGGTGTCGGTGGCCAGGTCTTGCTCGCGTTCGGCCACGGGGATGGCCTTGATCGCTCGCCATTGATCGTTCCCACGCTCTGCGTGGTAATGCATCCCGTGACGCTCTGCGTCACCGTTGCACAGGGCGTAAAACCAGGACGCGGAGCGTCCGGGGCGGCATTCCCACGCAGAGCGTGGGAACGAGCGGGCTCGGGGGTTACTTGGGGTAGAGCGGCGGCAAGCTGGTGGTGTCGGTGGCCGGGTCTTGCTCGCGTTCGGCCACGGGGATGGCTTTGATCGCTCGCCATTGATCGTTCCCACGCTCTGCGTGGTAATGCATCCCGTGACGCTCTGCGTCACCGTTGCACAGGGCGTAAAACCTGGACGCGGAGCGTCCGGGGCGGCATTCCCACGCAGAGCGTGGGAACGAGCGGGCTCGGGGGTTACTTGGGGTAGAGCGGCGGCAAGCTGGTGGTGTCGGTGGCCGGGTCTTGCTCGCGTTCGGCCACGGGGATGGCTTTGATCGCTCGCCATTGATCGTTCCCACGCTCTGCGTGGTAATGCATCCCGTGACGCTCTGCGTCACCGTTGCACAGGGCGTAAAACCTGGACGCGGAGCGTCCGGGGCGGCATTCCCACGCAGAGCGTGGGAACGAGCGGGCTCGGGGGTTACTTGGGGTAGAGCGGCGGCAAGCTGGTGGTGTCGGTGGCCGGGTCTTGCTCGCGTTCGGCCACGGGGATGGCTTTGATCGCTCGCCATTGATCGTTCCCACGCTCTGCGTGGTAATGCATCCCGTGACGCTCTGCGTCACCGTTGCACAGGGCGTAAAACCTGGACGCGGAGCGTCCGGGGCGGCATTCCCACGCAGAGCGTGGGAACGAGCAGGCTCGGGGGTTACTTGGGGTAGAGCGGCGGCAAGCTGGTGGTGTCGGTGGCCGGGTCTTGCTCGCGTTCGGCCACGGGGATGGCTTTGATCGCTCGCCACAGGTCATCACCCAACCAGTATTGACCGCTTTCGCTGTACAGCGCGCCATTCAGGCCATCCAGGGCATCTGACAGCGGCACAAACCGTGCGGCCATGTCGGCCAGGGTTTCGGGTTGTTGCCGCGCCCAGGCGTCGAGGGCCTGGCGGGTGGCGTGGGGGTCGTTGGCCTGGGTGGCGCGCTTGAGGTCGTCGAGCAGGGTGCGTGGGCTGGGACCGGTTTGCGCGGCGCGTTGTACCGCCGGTTGCCGGCGTGCGCGCCACCACAGGCCAAAGCCCAGCAGGGTGGTGCAGGCCAGTATCAGTGTGCTCAGTTGCCACAGCCACAGGCGGTCATCGTCGGGGGCGGTGATGATCGTCGGTGTCGCCGGTGTGTCCACCACCAGGCTGGGGTTCACCGCCACGTGCACGGTGCGCGCCGGCAGGCTGGTGCGTTCCAGATGATCTTCGTGAGTGTTCCACCACACCACTTCCACGGCGGGCAGTTCCAGTTCGCCGGCGCGGGTCGGCACCAGGGCTTCGCGGTCTTCACGGCTGCCGGTCAGCCCGCGGTCGCTGGTACGGTTAGCCATCACTGGTTGGTCGGGGTAGCGGCGCAGGCCGTTGACCTCGGTGCCGGGCAGCGCCGGCAGTTGTGCGCTGGACAGGCCTTCGGCCTCCACGGTAAGGCTGCGGGTCAGAGAGTCGCCGACTTGCACGTGGTCCGGCGTGGGGTTCCAGCCTTCGCTCAAGGTCAGGCTGCGCGCGGGCAACCAGGGGGTGTCGGCGGGGTAGGCGTCCGGTTTGGGTTTGACCGTCAAGGGCAGGGGCGCTGAGCTAACGTGAATCATCTTGCCCGGCTTGGTGCCCTGCAGGGTGTTTTCCTGGGGCGGTCGCGATTCCACCAGGGTAGCGCTGAAGGTCTGCGCCGGAATCACCACAGCGCCGCTGTGTTGCGGGTAGAGGGCGTAGCGGGTTTCGATCACGCCATGGCGAATGCTGTTGATGACCTTTTCATAGGTGCGTGATTCGCCCAGTTGTTCGACACGTGCATCCGGTATCTGCAAGGGCGTGAGGCTGCTGTCGTCATACAGCGACACCGAGTGGTAGACGCGCACGGTCAACAGGGCCTGGGCCTGCACGTACACGCTGGTCTGGTCGAGGCTGGCTTCGATGAACACCGGGGCCAGTTCGGCGCTGGTGTTCTGGCTGGCGCTTTCCACCACTTGCAGGGTGATCGGCTGGGTCTTGAGCGCGCCCACCTGCAGCGGCGGGATCACCACGTTGCCGTTTACCTTGGGCAACAGGGTGATGATCCAGCGGGTGGTGGCGTGGTTGTCGCCGTCCAGCGTGGTGAGTTGGTTGATCTGGCGGGTGCCGCTGACTTCGAACTGCGCGTCCAGGGGCGACAGGTCCGGTTTGCCAAACTGGGTTACATCACTGGATTGCACCGTCAGCTCCACCGTTTCCCCGGAGTTGAGGCGGCTGCGGTCTACGCTGGCGACCAGGTCCGCCGCCTGGGCGTGGCCTGCCGACAACGCGAGCAGGAGCAAAAGGGTAGTGCGGCGGCTCATCGAGTGGTGTCCTGATGTTGTTGCTGTTCGTACCAGAATTTGCGGCGCAACAGCTCGCCGGGGTTGTCCGGGATTTCCTGCAACCATTGCTCCAGCGCTTGGCGGCGCTCGCCTTCCAGGCGCGTGTCGGCAGGGCGCAGTGGCGGCGTGGTGGTTTGCTCGTCACCCAGTTCGCTGCCTGGCACTTCATTGCCACCGGCCTGTGGCGGGGCGTTGGCCTGGGTCTCACCCGTGCCGGCTTCGCCCTGGCCGTGGGACGATTGCTCGCCGCCCTGGGCCGTTTGCGCGCTGGTGCCCGGTTGCGCAGTTTGGCCGGGTTGGGCGGTTTCGTCATCTGCGTTTTTTGCGGGCGGGTCCGGCTCGGGCTGCGCTTGCTCCTGCATCAGCGCTTCAACCAGGGCTTTGTTTTTCAGCGCGGGCTGCAAATCGGGCTGGGCTTCCAGGGCTTGTTCATACGCATCAAGGGCCGCTTCAAGTTCACCGGCCTTGGCCAGGGCATTGCCGCGGTTATAGTGGGAATAGGCGTCGCTGCCTTGGGCAAACCGCTTGATGGCCTCGGCGTAATTGCCGGCTTCATACAGCGCCACGCCTTGCCATTGCGGGTCCTGGAAGTGTTCGGCGGCTTCGGCCGGGCGTTTGTGCTTGAGCAGGTACTGGCCTTGTTGGTCGGGGCGCAGCCACAGGTCCTGCAGCCCAAAGGCGTAGCTGGGTTGCGGCGCGCCCATCAGCAACAAGGGCAGGCAGAACAGCCAGCCGCGACGCCCGGCGCACGCGGCCAGCAGCAACAACGGCAAGAGCAGCCAGTAACCCTGGTCGGCCCAGCTGTCCAGGCGCAGCCGTTGGCCGTCGTCGCGCAGGGCTTGAGCGCTGTCGAGCATGCCGAGTTGGCGCAGGTCCTTGTCATCCAGGCGTGCCGCACGGTAGCGGCCGCCCATTTCGCTGGCGAACGCCTTGAGGGTCGGGCTGTCGAGACGCGGCACCAGGATCGCGCCCTGGTCGTCCTTGAGGAATTCGCCGCTCTCCTGCGTCACCGGCGTGCCTTCACGACTGCCGATGCCGAGGATCGACAACGTTGGAGACTGGGCACTTTGCAGTTGCAGGCGGATGCCTTGGCGCTCCTGTTTGGACAGTGAAGAACCGATCAGCAGCAGGCGCCCCTGGCCGAGACCGCCTTGCTTGAGCAGGCCCAGGGCTTTTTCCACGCCCAGATCGGCACGATGGCCGGGCTCGGGCATGATCGATGGGCGCAGGGCTTCCAACAGGTTGCGGCTGGTAGCCAGGTCATCGGACAGCGGCACCAAGGTATGGGCGCTGCCGGCATACACGATGATGGCTGTTTGCGCATCGGTGCGTGCTTGCAGCAAGTCATACAGCTTGCGCCGCGCCTGTTCCAGGCGGTTGGGCGGGCTGTCGGTGGCGAGCATTTCCGGGGTCAGTTCCAGCAGCACCACCAGGGGGTCGGAAGGTTTCTGGCTGGCCTGTTCAACCCGTTGCCAACTGGGGCCCAGCAACGCGAGCACGGCCAACAGCCAGGCGATGCCGAGCACCACCCATGGCGATTTACTCTCGCGGCCATTGCCACCACTGAGCAACTCGGCATGGAACGCCGGCGGCAGGATCATCTGCCAGCGCCCGGCGCGCTTTTGCCGATGCCATAGCTGCCACAGCAACCAGCCAAGCAGGGGCAGCAGCAATAGCCACCAGGGGCGCAACCAGTGCGGCCACAGCGCGATCATCGACGCCTCCGCAAGCGCAGGCGCTGTAGGCGCTGGCGCCATTCAGGGTGTTGCTGCAAAAAGATGCCCCTGCTCGATAGCCTATTGAAGGCTCGTTGCAAAGCGTTGTTCGGCCAGCGTTCCTGGATCACCAGCAACAGGCTCAACACCAACGCCAAGGCCAATGGGCCGCTGTATAGCGCCTGAGCCGGGCGGGCCTGGGTGGGTTGTTGCTCCACGGGTTCAAGGGTGTCGAGGGTGTCCTTGATCTTTAGCAGTTCCTCGCCGTCCCGGGCGCGGAAATACTGGCCGCCGGTGGCCTCGGCCAGTGCCTTGAGCGCCGGTTCGTCGAGGTCCAGGCTCGGGTTTACGCCAAGGATGCCCAGGGAGCCGGTTTGCTCGGGGTCGGCACCGATGCCGATGGGGTAGATTTTTACGCCTTCCTCGGCCGCCAGGCGCGCGGCGGTCAACGGGTCGATCTGCCCGGCGTTGTTGGCGCCGTCGGTGACCAGGATCAGCACGCGGCTTTGCGCCGGGCGTTGGCGCAGACGCTTGAGGGCCAGGCCGATGGCGTCGCCGATGGCGGTGTTCTTGCCGGCAATGCCGATGCGCGCTTCATCCAGCCAGGTGCGCACGGTGCGGCGGTCAAAGGTCAGGGGCGCTTGCAGGTAGGCTTGGCTGCCGAACAGGATCAGGCCCACGCGGTCACCTTCACGCTCCTCCAGAAAGTCTCCCAGCAGGTGCTTGACCAGGGCCAGGCGGCTGACGTCCTCGTCCTGCCAATGCATGTCGGGAAAATCCATGGAGCCGGAGACATCCACCGCCACCAGCAAATCCCGGCCGCTGGCAGCAATCGGCAAGGGTTCGCCCAGCCATTGCGGGCGGGCGGCGGCGGTCAACAGCAGCAGCCACAGCACCACGAATGGGGCTTGCTGGCGCCAGCCGGGCAGGTTGACCCGGGCACGACGCCGGGCCAAGCCTTCCAGGTCACTGAGGTAACTGACTTTGAGCGCCGGTTCGCCGCTGTCGGCCACGGGCAGCACCAGGCGCATGATCCAGGGCAATGGCAACAGGGCGAAGATCCACGGCCAGGCGAACTCAAACATGTTTGCGAATCCAGGTGTCGACGGCTTGGGTGAGGCCGGCGATGGCTTTGTCGTCGAGCTTGCATTCGGGTTTGTAGGCGCCTTCCACCAACACCATCCAGCGCGTCAGGCCGGCGGCGGGGCAGCGGTTATCCAGGAAGGCCAGCCATTTGCGCCCGTTGAGGGTGTGGCTCTGGCTATAAGGGTAGTCGTTACGGCAAAGGCGCTTGAGCAGGCCGTTGAGTTGCTGCAACCAGGCGCCCGCTGGCGCTCCGTCGTAGGGCTTGGGCATCAACGCCAACTCGGCCAGGGCGGCGATACGCAACGGGTCCAGCGGTTGTTCGGCACGGGCCACGGGGCGGCGGGCCGGCAGGAAACGACGCAGCCACCACAAGCCCCAACCGAGCAGTGGGATCACCAGCAGCAACAGCCACCAGCCCGGCGCAGGTGGCCAGAAGCCAATGGCGGGCGGGGCAATCAGCGGTTGCAGTTGGTCCAGGCTGCTCATGGTTTTTTAACCGGGCGTTGCGGGTTGAGGTATTCGCGCAGTTGCTCGACCATTTCACTCTGGGTGCTCAAGGGCATCAACAACAGCCGCAGTTTCTGCGCGAGCAGTTCCCAGCGGGCGATACGCGCTTCGGCTTGGGCCTTGTAGGCCTGGCGCAGGTCGATGTTCAGTGTGTCCAGTTCCAGTTGCGCACCTCTTTGTGCGAAACGCAGCAGCCCGGCGGCGGGCAGGGCGTGGTCCAACGGGTCGGAGATTGGCAACAACAGCAGGTCGCAATGGCGCGCCAGCAGGCTCAGCTGTTGCTCGGCGCCTTCGGTGAGGGCGCGTTCATCACAGATCACCACCACCAGGCTGCCCGGGCGCAGTACCTCGCGGCCACGGCGCAAGGCCATGCCCAGGGCATCCGCTTCCGGCTGACGCTCGGTATCCAGGCTCTGGTTGACCCGCACCAGCCGGTTAAGCAGTTGCAATAGGCTTTGCTTGCTGCGCCGTGGCTTGATCTCGTAGTGCTCATTGTCGCCGAACACCAGCCCGCCCACCCGGTCGTTATGGCCCAGGGCGGCCCAGCCGATCAGGCTGGCGGCCTGGGCGGCGAGCACCGACTTGAACATTTGCCCCGAGCCGAAAAACAGCCGGCAACTTTGCTCGACCATGATGAAAATCGGCCGTTCGCGCTCTTCGTGGAACAGCTTGGTGTGCGGCTCCTGGGTACGCGCCGTCACGCGCCAGTCGATGGTGCGCACGTCGTCGCCGGCCTGGTACACGCGCACCTGGTCGAAATCGACGCCACGCCCGCGCAGCTTGGAGTGATGCAGGCCCACCAGCGGGCTACGCTGGCCAGGCGTGGAGAACAACTGCACTTCACGCACGCGGTGGCGCATCTCAATCAATTCACTGAGGGTTACGCGGATACCATCGCTTGCGTTCATCGACTTCAAGCGACGGCAACGACGTCGAGAATGCGTTGCACCACGCGGTCCTGGTCGACACCGGCGGCTTCGGCCTCGAACGACAGGATGATGCGGTGACGCAGCACGTCGAACAGCACCGCCTGGATATCTTCCGGGCTGACAAAATCGCGACCGGCCAACCAGGCATGGGCTCGGGCACAACGGTCCAGGGCGATGGAACCACGGGGGCTGGCGCCATAGGCGATCCACTCGGCCATTTCTGGGTCGAACTTGGCAGGGGTGCGCGTGGCCATCACCAGTTGCACCAGGTATTCCTCCACGGCATCGGCCATGTACAGGCCGAGGATTTCCTTACGCGCAGCAAAGATGGCCTGCTGACTGACCCGGCGCTCGGGCTTGGTTTCGCCATTGAGTGCTTCGCCGCGGGCTTGCTGCAGGATGCGGCGCTCGACGGCGGCGTCCGGGAAGCCGATCTTGACGTGCATCAGGAACCGGTCGAGCTGCGCTTCGGGCAGCGGGTAGGTGCCTTCCTGTTCGATGGGGTTCTGCGTGGCCATCACCAAAAACAGCGGCGACAGCTCATAGGTGCTGCGGCCTACGCTGACCTGACGCTCGGCCATCGCCTCCAGCAAGGCCGACTGGACCTTGGCCGGGGCACGGTTGATTTCGTCGGCCAGTACCAGATTGTGGAAGATCGGCCCCTGCTGGAATACGAAACTGCCGGTTTCCGGGCGATAGATCTCAGTGCCGGTGATGTCGGCGGGCAGCAGGTCGGGGGTGAACTGAATACGATGGAACTGCGCTTCGATCCCTTCGGCCAACTCCTTGATCGCCTTGGTCTTGGCCAGCCCGGGTGCGCCTTCGACCAGCATATGGCCGTCGGCGAGCAGGGCGATCAGCAGGCGATCGATGAGTTTTTCCTGGCCGAGAATCTGCGTAGAAAGAAAGGTTCGCAGCGCAAGCAGCGCTTCACGATGTTCCATCGATGACGGTTCCTGGAAAGATGAGCCTGGGTGTTGTGACAGAACACCGGGCCTGGGGCGTTTACTTTAATGCATCGCGGGGTGCGGCGACTAACGGCTTGATGGGTATTTTTAGCAAAACCCATGGGATACAAGCGTTTGGGCTGGTAAAGCACGGTCACTGTGAGAGCTGGCTTGCCTGCGATGGCCTCAACTCGGTCTGGCTGAAAGACCCCACCGCCTGCATCGCAGGCAAGCCAGCTCCCACATGGGGTCTTCGGTGCATTCAGATCCGAATGAAAGTGCCGGTGCCTGTGAGGATGTTCTGCAGCGTTTCCTGCACTTCGGCCATGTCTGCCGCAGCGGTGCTGTGGGTGATCTCCAACTGGTCCTTGCCGCCCAGGGCATCGGCATCGCCGGCCGCCAGTTCGATCAATAAGGTGGTGTCGCCCAGCGTCACTTTCAGCCCATCGAGGGTCGAAGGCTCGTAATCCCAGGTCAGCTCCACTTCATCTTCATCCGGGTAACGGGTGAGCATGAACATTTCGCCGTTCTTGCCGTGACAGCAAAGCATGGCCATGTTGTCTTCTTCGTCGTCGCACGGAGTGGCCATCAGGGCGTCGGTTTTCAGCTGCAGCATGGGGCAATCCTGTGTTGGGGAGGGCAATTGTGCCACTGCGGCGAATTTTGTGCTTCATCCTGTGTCGGAACTTGTGCATGACCTGACGGGCCGGATCGGTCATTTCTGGTACTGATGGTGTGCAAAGTAGCAAGATTTTCTACCGAAAATCCGGGGTTGCCCAAGTTGCAACCGGTACCCTGCTTACCGATGACCGAATATGTCGCAGCGTCGCAAGCAGCGTTCTTCCTACACTCGTTAAGCTGCGCAACGGATGTGCCCTGTGCCAGGCGCCTGACCTGCCCGTCGTATCGTCATCTGGCCAACGGCATGCCGTATGGAAGTTGTATGTGACCTGACTGTCCTGTCCAGCTTCACCCACCTGTCACCCTGATTCGTTTATGGTGCTTGTCAGCACACCAGCGAACAGAGCTGACGGTCTCCCCGCAAGGGGATAACACGCGACGCTTTCATCAATAACAAGCCCAAGCGGAGTACCACAGATGGCGTTCTTCACCGCAGCCAGCAAGGCCGACTTCCAGCATCAACTGCAAGCGGCACTGGCGCAGCACCTCAGTGAACAGGCACTGCCACAAGTGGCGCTGTTCGCTGAACAATTCTTCGGCATCATTTCCCTGGACGAACTGACCCAGCGTCGCCTTTCCGACCTGGCCGGTTGCACCCTGTCTGCCTGGCGCCTGCTTGAGCGCTTTGATCACACCCAACCGCAAGTGCGGGTCTACAACCCCGATTATGAGCGTCATGGCTGGCAATCGACTCATACTGCGGTCGAAGTGCTGCACCATGACCTGCCCTTTCTGGTCGACTCGGTACGCACCGAGCTGAATCGCCGTGGCTACAGCATCCATACCCTGCAAACCACCGTGCTCAGCGTGCGTCGTGGCAACAAGGGCGAGCTGCTGGAAATCCTGCCCAAGGGCACCCAGGGCGACGGCATCCTGCAAGAATCGCTGATGTACCTGGAGATCGACCGCTGCGCCAACGCCGCCGAACTGAACGTGCTGAGCAAAGAGCTTGAGCAGGTACTGGGCGAAGTGCGCGTAGCCGTGGCCGATTTCGAACCGATGAAAGCCAAGGTTCAGGACCTGCTCGCCGGTATCGACGCCAGCGCGTTCGCCATCGACGGCGAAGAAAAAGCCGAGATCAAGAACTTCCTCGAATGGCTGGTGGGCAACCACTTCACCTTCCTGGGCTACGAAGAGTTCGTGGTACGTGACGAGGCGGACGGCGGTCATATCGAATATGACGCCAGCTCCTTCCTCGGTCTGACCAAGCTGCTGCGCGCCGGCCTCACCGCCGAAGACCTGCGCATCGAGGACTACGCGGTGGCCTACCTGCGCGAGCCGACCGTACTGTCGTTCGCCAAGGCCGCCCACCCAAGCCGCGTGCACCGTCCGGCCTACCCGGACTACGTGTCGATCCGTGAGATCAGCGTCGACGGCAAGGTCATCAAGGAACACCGTTTCATGGGTCTGTACACCTCCTCGGTGTACGGCGAAAGCGTGCGAGTGATTCCGTACATTCGTCGCAAGGTCGCGGAAATCGAACGTCGTTCGGGCTTCCAGGCCAAGGCGCACCTGGGTAAAGAGCTTGCCCAGGTGGTGGAAGTATTGCCCCGTGACGACCTGTTCCAGACTCCAGTCGACGAGCTGTTCAGCACCGTGATGTCCATCGTGCAGATCCAGGAGCGCAACAAGATCCGCGTGTTCCTGCGCAAAGACCCCTACGGTCGTTTCTGCTACTGCCTGGCGTACGTGCCACGCGACATCTACTCCACCGAAGTGCGCCAGAAGATCCAGCAAGTGCTGATGGACCGTCTGAAGGCCTCGGACTGCGAGTTCTGGACCTTCTTCTCCGAGTCCGTCCTTGCCCGTGTGCAACTGATTCTGCGAGTTGACCCGAAGAACCGCCTGGACATCGACCCGCTGCAACTGGAAAAAGAAGTGGTGCAGGCCTGCCGCAGCTGGCAGGACGACTACGCCAGTCTGGTCGTGGAAAGCTTCGGCGAAGCCCAGGGCACCAACGTGCTGGCGGATTTCCCTAAGGGCTTCCCGGCCGGCTACCGCGAGCGTTTCGCTGCGCATTCGGCAGTGGTCGACATGCAGCACCTCAACAGTTTGACCGAAGCCAACCCGCTGGTGATGAGCTTCTATCAGCCGCTGGGCCAGGTCTCCGGCCAGCGTGAGCTGCATTGCAAGCTCTACCACGCTGACACCCCGCTGGCGCTGTCCGACGTACTGCCGATCCTGGAAAACCTCGGCCTGCGCGTGCTGGGCGAGTTTCCGTATCGCCTGCGTCATGCCAATGGCCGGGAGTTCTGGATTCATGACTTTGCGTTCATCGCCGCCGAAGGCGTGAACCTGGATATCCAGCAGCTCAACGACACCCTGCAGGATGCGTTCGTGCACATCGTGCATGGCGATGCCGAGAACGATGCGTTCAACCGCCTGGTCCTCACCGCCGGCCTGCCATGGCGCGACGTGGCGCTGCTGCGTGCCTATGCCCGTTACCTGAAGCAGATTCGCCTGGGCTTCGACCTGGGTTACATCGCCAGCACCCTGAACAACCACACCGACATCGCCCGCGAGTTGACCCGGCTGTTCAAGACCCGCTTCTACCTGGCGCGCAAGCTCACTGCCGACGACCTGGAAGACAAGCAGCAACGCCTGGAACAAGCGATTCTCACGGCTCTGGACGACGTTCAGGTGCTCAACGAAGACCGCATCCTGCGTCGCTACCTGGACCTGATCAAGGCCACCCTGCGCACCAACTTCTACCAGACCGATGCCAACGGCCAGAACAAGTCGTACTTCAGCTTCAAGTTCGACCCGCGTGCCATCCCCGAGCTGCCCAAGCCAGTGCCGAAGTTTGAAATCTTCGTGTACTCGCCACGGGTCGAGGGCGTGCACCTGCGCTTCGGCAACGTCGCTCGTGGCGGCCTGCGCTGGTCTGACCGTGAAGAAGACTTCCGCACCGAAGTGCTTGGCCTGGTAAAAGCCCAGCAAGTGAAGAACTCGGTAATCGTGCCGGTGGGCGCCAAGGGCGGCTTCCTGCCGCGTCGCCTGCCATTGGGCGGCAGCCGGGACGAGATCGCGGCCGAAGGCATCGCCTGCTACCGCATCTTCATCTCCGGCCTGTTGGACATCACCGACAACCTGAAAGACGGCGCCCTGGTGCCGCCGGCCAACGTCGTGCGTCATGACGACGATGACCCGTACCTGGTGGTAGCGGCGGACAAGGGCACTGCAACCTTCTCCGACATCGCCAACGGCATTGCCATCGACTACGGCTTCTGGCTGGGCGATGCGTTCGCCTCCGGTGGTTCGGCTGGTTACGACCACAAGAAAATGGGCATCACCGCCAAGGGCGCATGGGTAGGTGTACAGCGTCACTTCCGTGAGCGCGGCATCAACGTGCAGGAAGACAGCATCACAGTGGTAGGCGTCGGCGATATGGCCGGTGACGTGTTCGGTAACGGCTTGTTGATGTCGGACAAACTGCAACTGGTCGCAGCCTTCAACCACCTGCATATCTTCGTCGACCCGAACCCGAACCCGGCCACCAGCTTCGTCGAGCGCAAGCGTTTGTTCGAACTGCCGCGTTCGGCCTGGACCGACTACGACACCAGCATCATGTCCGAAGGTGGCGGTATCTTCTCGCGCAGCGCGAAAAGCATTGCCATCTCGCCACAGATGAAAGAACGCTTCGACATCCAGGCCGATAAGCTGACCCCGACCGAACTGCTCAACGCCTTGCTCAAGGCGCCGGTGGACCTGTTGTGGAACGGCGGTATCGGTACCTACGTCAAGGCCAGCACCGAAAGCCATGCCGACGTGGGCGACAAGGCCAACGACGCGCTGCGCGTGAACGGCAACGAACTGCGCTGCAAGGTGGTGGGCGAGGGCGGCAACCTGGGCATGACCCAACTGGGCCGTGTGGAATTCGGCCTCAATGGCGGCGGTTCCAACACCGACTTCATCGACAACGCCGGTGGCGTGGATTGCTCCGACCACGAAGTGAACATCAAGATCCTGCTCAACGAAGTGGTGCAGGCCGGTGATATGACCGACAAGCAGCGCAACCAGTTGCTGGCGAGCATGACCGACGAAGTTGGCAACCTGGTGTTGGGCAACAACTACAAGCAGACCCAGGCCCTGTCCCTGGCTGCGCGCAAGGCTTACGAGCGTGCTGCCGAGTACAAGCGCCTGATGAGCGACCTGGAAGGCCGTGGCAAGCTGGACCGTGCCATCGAGTACCTGCCGACCGAGGAACAGCTTACTGAACGCGCCTCTGCCGGCAAGGGCCTGACCCGCCCGGAACTGTCGGTACTGATCTCGTACAGCAAGATCGACCTCAAGGAAGCACTGCTCAAGTCGCTGGTACCGGATGACGAGTACCTGACCCGTGACATGGAGACCGCGTTCCCACCGAGCCTGGTGGCCAAGTTCGGCGAAGCCATGCGTCGCCATCGTCTGAAGCGCGAGATCGTCAGCACCCAGATCGCCAACGACCTGGTCAACCACATGGGTATCACCTTCGTGCAGCGACTCAAAGAGTCGACCGGCATGAGCCCAGCGAACGTGGCGGGCGCTTATGTGATCGTGCGGGACATCTTCCATCTCCCGCACTGGTTCCGTCAGATTGAAGCCCTGGACCACCAGGTTTCCGCTGACGTGCAACTGGAGCTCATGGATGAACTGATGCGCCTGGGCCGTCGTGCTACGCGCTGGTTCTTGCGCAGCCGTCGCAACGAGCAAGACGCCGGGCGCGACACCGCGCACTTCGGTCCGCACCTGGCGGCGCTGGGCCTCAAGCTCGACGAACTGCTGGAAGGCCCGACCCGCGAAGGCTGGCAGAACCGCTACCAGGCCTACACCCAGGCCGGCGTACCAGAGTTGTTGGCGCGCATGGTTGCAGGCACTACCCACCTGTACACCTTGCTGCCGATCATCGAAGCCGCCGACGTGACCGGGCATGACGCCGCCGAAGTGGCCAAGGCCTACTTCGCCGTCGGCAGCGCCCTGGACCTGCCTTGGTACCTGCAGCAGATCAGCGATCTGCCAGTGGCCAACAACTGGCAAGCCCAGGCCCGCGAAGCCTTCCGCGACGACGTGGACTGGCAGCAACGGGCGATCACCATTTCGGTCCTGCAAATGGCCGATGCGCCACAAGACATGGAAGCCCGCGTGGCCCTGTGGCTTGAGCAGCATCAGGACATGGCGGATCGCTGGCGTGCCATGATGGTGGAAATTCGTGCCGCAGTGGGCACGGACTACGCCATGTACGCGGTGGCCAACCGTGAGTTGCTGGACCTGGCGTTGAGCGGTCAGTCGGTGGTGCAACCGGCTTGATGCCTCGCTAAACCAAAAGCCCCCGCATCCTGAGATGCGGGGGCTTTTTTATTTGATCTGGAATGCGATCAATGTGGGAGCTGGCTTGCCTGCGATAGCGGCGGGTCAGTTAATAATTTGGTCACTGATACACCGCTATCGCAGGCAAGCCAGCTCCCACAGTTTTAACTTTACTCACTTGGCGTCAGTGGTGTTTGAGTAGTCGGGTTTCCAGGTGATCCAGGTGCTGGGTCATCAGGGCGACGGCCGTGTGAGCGTCGCGCTGTTCCACGGCATCCACAATCGCCACATGCTCCTGCCACGCGCAATAGGTGCAGGCTTTTACTTCAAATTGCGCAATGATCAACGACGTCAACGGCACCAGGCTGTTGAGAAACTGCGCCAACGGCGCATTGCCTGCCATGTGCGCCAGTTGCAGATGAAACTCTCCCGAAAACCGGATCGCCGGCCCCCGTTGGTCACGCTCAATGGCGTCGCGCTCCTGTGCAATCAGCTCGCGCAGTTGGCGAATCTGCATCGCTGTGGCTTGGGCGCAGGCCAGTTGCACCACGGTCATTTCGGTGAGACGCCGTGCTTCCAGAATCTGCCGTGTGTGCTGGGCATCCGGCGCGGCGACCTGGGCGCGCTGGTTGGGGCGCAGGATGACCACTTGCTGATGGGACAGCTTGGCGAGCACTCGGCGAATCACGCTGCGGCTCACGCCAAAGAGTTCGCCCAGGCCTTCTTCGGTGAAGCGGCTGGCGGGCGCAATGCGTTGCTCAAGAATGGCGTCGAACAAGCGTGGGTAGATATCGTCCACCGAGGGCTTTTTTTCGGGCGTCCAGCGTAGGGACGTGAGGGTGGAGTCGCGTTGCAGGGCGTGAGCGTTCATGGCCGGTCTCCGAAAATCAACTGCCCAGATGGTCGTCCGGGATATTCAAGCGAATGCCCATGCGCAGGCCTTCCTGCAGGATGTGCCGACGCATTTCGGCACTGGCCAGGGCGCTGTTCTTGTTGCGGATGGCGCGTACCACGGCCTCGTTCTCTTGCAGGCGTTCGGCCAGGTGTTCAGGCGAGTTGCGCAGTACCTGGGCGCTTTGTTTGAGCGCGGTGCTGGTTTGCTGCACCACGTTCTGGAAGATCGGGTTGGAGGTCAGGGCGAACAATTCTTCATGGAAGTCGATATAGGCGTTCATGCCGGCTTCGGCATCGCCGGCATCGAGGGCCTCGCGCATGTCCATCAGGGTCAGGCGCAGTTGGCCGATTTCCTTGCTGCTGATGGACTGGGCCACCAGGCCGACGATGAAGGGTTCGAGGGTGTAGCGCAGTTGCAGGATGTCCTCGAGGCTGGCATCGGCCACGGCGTCGCTCGATTGCGGCTCGCTGACGCTGGTTTCCAGCACGACCACGCCTTTGCCGGGCATGGAGCGCACCAGGCCGAGGGTCTCCAGCACGATTACCGCTTCGCGCAGGCTCGGGCGGCTGATACCTAGCTGTTCGGCCAGTTCGCGTTGACCGGGCAGCATTTCACCGCGGCGCCACTGGCCTCGCGCCAAGGCGGCGCGCAGTTTTTCTACCACTGAATTGACGACGGTTGAAGTGCTGATCACGTCGAAGGCTCCTTGATGTTGCTCATACAGTATTCAGTCTGGCGAAGGTCCAAAGTGGGAGCTGGCTTGCCTGCGATGACTGAGTGTCAGGCACTACAGTTGACGCTGACCCACCGCTATCGCAGGCAAGCCAGCTCCCACATTGGATGGGTGTTGTCCTAGAACTCCTGATGCGCCGGCAGTACCGGCTTCTTGGCCTGGAAGGCATAGCCTTGCTGGCCGTCGAGCACCTTGTTGGCGCGCTGGATATCAATGTCTTTTTCCCAGCGTGCAATCGCCACGGTGGCCACGCAGTTGCCGATCAGGTTGGTCAGCGCACGGCCGATGCCCATGAACCAGTCCACGGCCAGCACCAACACCAGGCCGACCACCGGAATCGCCGGAATCGCTGTGAGCGTTGCCGCCAGAATCACCAATGCCGAGCCTGGAATGCCATGGGCGCCCTTGGAGGTGATCAACGATACCAGGAGGATGGTCAGCAAGTCGGTCATCGACAGCGGTGTGCCGGTGGCGTTGGCGATAAACACGATAGCCAGGGTCAGGTAGATGGAAAAACCGTCGAGGTTGAACGAATAGCCGGTGGGAATCACCAGGCCCACGGTGGAGCTGCCGATGCCCAGGTGTTCCAGTTTACGCATGATCTGCGGCAACACCGCGTCGGACGACGCGGTGCCCATCACGATCAGCAGTTCTTCGCGCAGGTACTTGAGCAGCGGCAACATGCGCAGGCCCGACAGGCGCATCACCAGCCTGAGGATCACCGCCACGAAGGCAAAACAGGTCAGGTAGAAAAGCCCCACCAGGCTGCCCAGGTGTTGCAGTGAATCGAGGCCATAGGTGCTGGTGGTGAACGCAATGGCACCGAATACGCCAATCGGCGCCAGGCGCACGATCATGCCCATGATGCGGAAGATCACATGGCTCAATTCGTTGATCAGTCGCGAAATCCCGCTGGCCGCTTCGCCCACCAGGTTCAGCGCGCTGCCGAACAACACCGAAAACAACAGCACTTGCAGCACGTTATTATCGGCAAAGGCGCCGACTACCGAGTTGGGGATCAACTCCATCAGAAACTGGCTGGTGCCGCGGATGTGCTGGCCCTTGTCCGCCAGTTCATTCAAACCGGCGGAAGAGAGTTGCTCCAGGTGAATATTGGCGCCGCTGCCGATGCCGGTGCTGAAGGCCATGATCAGGCCGAGCACCAGGGCGACGGTGGTCAGCATCTCAAAATAGATCACCGACTTGAGGCCGATGCGTCCGACCTTCTTCAAGTCGCCCGCGCCGGAAATACCGCTGACCACTACGCAGAACACGATCAGGCCGATCAGCATTTTGATCAGCTTGATAAAGCCGTCACCCAAAGGTTTGAGTTGCGAGGAGAATTCGGGAAGGGCCAGGCCGCAGACGATGCCGAGTATCAGGCCAATCACGACTTGCAGGAAAATCGAACGCGAGCACCATCTGAGCATGGGAGGGATCTCTATTCGGTGCCCTGGTGGTTCCAGGGCTTAATTGTTGTGGTCTTACCGGTAAGTCCAGTGCGGGGCCAGTCTACGCTCGGGTTTTTTCAAATCACAAGTAAATATTTGGCGGTTGGCAGGTCCCGGTCTGACCAGTTGGTCGGTAAGTACGATGCTTGAGCGGTTGGCGGGGATTAATTTTTTTTGCGTATCATCGCCTTGGGCATACGAGGTGATGGATGGATCAATCAGGGCTGACAACCGACGAAGCAGGGCGCATGTATTGCGCCTGGCGCACTGCAGCGCCTGCGTACCTGCATTACCACGACCACGAGTGGGGTGTGCCGGTGGCGGATGACATCGCGTTGTACGAGAAGATCTGCCTGGAGGGGTTTCAGGCGGGGATGGCGTGGATCACCATCCTGCGCAAGCGCGAAAACTTTCGGCAGGCGTTCGAGGGTTTTGATTTTCGCCGGGTGGCGCAGTACGGCGAGACGGACATCGAGCGGTTGATGAGCGAGCCGGGCATCGTGCGCAATCGGGCGAAAATCATCTCGGCCATCAACAACGCACGCCGGGCCTGTGAGCTGGTGGAGGAGACCGGTTCGCTGGCGCGCTGGCTGTGGGCGTTCGAACCCGGCGCGCAAGAGCGGCCGGCAGTGGTGGACATGGCTTACTGGACGGCCAATCCGACCTCAGCGGCTTCGGTGCGCTTGTCCAAGGCCCTGAAGAAACGCGGCTGGACCTTCGTCGGCCCGACCACGATGTATGCGTTGATGCAGGCGATGGGAATGGTCAATGATCATCTGGAGGGTTGTGAGTGCCGCCAGCGCATTGAACACCAGCGCAACTTGTTCAAACGTCCCTGACCAGATACGGTTAAAACTGTGGGAGCTGGCTTGCCTGCGATAACGGTGGGCCAGTAAAAGATGAGCTGGCGGGTCCACCGCTATCGCAGGCAAGCCAGCTCCCACATGGGTTTTGTGGTGTTGCTGATTATTTGGGAAGCGGGGTGAGTACCTCAGCTTTGTCATCCAGCACCATCACCACCAGCAGCTTGGCCGGTTGGGTCTGGCTGGCATTGCTTGACTCAAAATGCCGCGAGCCGGCCGGTTCGTAGAACGATTGCCCGGCTTTGTAGGTGATCGCCTTTTCATCATTGACCCGCGAGGTGATCTCGCCTTCGAGCACATAAGCCACGGCGGTGCCGGTGTGGCTGTGGGGCACGGTGGCCTGGCCGGGGGCGTAGTCCACGGTGAGCATGATGGTTTTCTTGCCCGGCACGTTGGTCAAGGCGTGCTCTTGCAGCACCTTGAGCGTTTCCTGGTTGTAGACCGGGTCGTGGGCAAATGCACTGAGGGAGGCGAGCATCAGGGTGGCAGCGAATAAGCGTTTCATGATGAGGGTTCCATCGGGTGAAAGATCGCTTCACCCTACGCCGCCGACGGCTTGCCACCAATGACCAATGCGCCGGAAAACTGCCTAGCCAATCTGCAGCAGAATATCGCGGACCTTGTCCAGCGCCGGGTCGATGTCCAGGGTCTCGATGGCGCCGAACCCCAGAATCAGCCCCGAGCGCACCGGCTTGTCGTGAAAAAACACGTCCAAGGGATATAAACCCACCTCAACCTGGCGCGCCCGTTCCATCAGCAATGGAATATTCACCGGCACCTTGCACAGGGCCGCCAGGTGAAAGCCCGCCACCGTCGGTACTGCCTCGAACCACGGCGACAGATCGCCCGCCAGACGCTGCAGGATGCGTTCGCGACGCCCCGCATAGACCCCGTGACAGCGGCGAATATGCTTGAGCAGGTAGCCTTCGCTGATGAACTTGGCCAGTGCCCACTGCGGCAAGGTAGCGCTGTGCTGGTCGGTCAATTGCTTGGCCTTGAGCACCGCACCATAAATGGCCGGCGGCAGCACCGCGTAGCCCAGGCGCAACTCCGGCGACAGGGTTTTGGAAAAGGTGCCGACGTAGGTGACCACGCCTCGGGTATCCATGCTTTGCAGGGAGTCGGTGGGGCGGCCTTCGTAGCGGAATTCGCTGTCGTAATCGTCTTCGATGATGATCGCGCCGAGCGCAATGGCGCGGTCCAGCAGAGCCTCGCGCCGCGCCTGGCTCATGGGCATGCCGAGGGGGAACTGGTGGGACGGCGTCACATAGATCAGGCGCGTGCCATCCGGGATCTGGTCGACCTGCAGGCCCTGTTCGTCGACGGCAACACTGGCGACGCGGGCGCCCATCGCGACGAACAATTGGCGTGCGGGGCTATAGCCGGGGTCTTCCATCGCGACTAGGCTGCCGGGTTCAAGCACCACGCGGGCAAGCAGGTCCAGCGCCTGCTGTGCGCCGTTGGTGACCACGATATCGCGGGCGCTGCATTTGACCCCGCGGGAAAACGCGATATGCCCGGCGATGGCATCGCGCAGGGCGGGCACGCCTTCTGGCTGGCTGTAAAAACCACTGTTCTGGGCGATGCGACGCAACGCATCCTGGGTGCAACGCCGCCATTCATCCTGTGGGAATTGGTGGCGTGTCGTCGCGCCACCGATAAATTCGTAGCGCAGGATCTCCTCGCGGGCGGGGTGGCCCATGGGTGAGGGCAGTGCCGCCCATTTGCCCAGGTTGGCGGCACACGCCAGGTCGGTGGCGGTTTGCACGCGGTCGGGCTGTGGCGCCCAGGCATTGACGAAAGTACCGCGGCCGATCTTGCCAATCAGCAGGCCCTCGTAGGTCAAGGTGGCGTAGGTGTCCGACACGGTCTTGCGCGAGATGCCCAGTTGTTCGGCGAGCAGTCGGCTGGGGGGCAGCTGTGCGCCTGCCGACAGCCGCCCGGTGGCGATGGCTTCGCGCAACTGCTGGTAGAGCTGTTCGGCCAGGTCCTTGCGGCCATTGATTACCACGTGCAGTTCCATGTTTCATCCCAAGGCTTCACTCCGCGCCAAGATTACTCGCTTGCGCTATGGGCTCAAACTATCTGTGCGTCAATTGCCGGTACGCATAAGCATCTACCGTTGCCTGGGTCCTGTTGGCCGCCACTATCCCTGTTTACGTCGTGGCATAGGGAGGCGGACGCATGGCGACAATCGAAACACCTGCGAAAAAAAGGCAAGCAGCATTGCTTGCCCTGGATCAGAGCCTGGGGCCATTGGTTGTGGGTGAGCTGACTGTGCAGCGTAGAGACCTTGCCGCCATGGGGGCCTACATGGCGGGAAAACCGGTAAAGGCCCATCACCTGGCGGTACGCGAAGCAGACCAGACGCTGCTTGATGCGATCCGATTCTCGGCATCCAGACTGCATCGGTGTCTGCGCAGGAATGACTCGGTCAGTGACAACAGTGCCGCGCTGTTATTCGAGTTCGCGGCATTGCGTTCGCTACAGGCACCACCTCTGCTGTTGGCGAAGCCGGGAGACGAACATCCTGGTGCAGTCGGCAAGCTCGATAACCTGTTGCGTTCAGTACAGAAAACCAATCTCAACCAAGCGGCGCAGTTGGAGGGAATGCCTCGCTGGGTCGAGCCGAAGAAAAGCCGAAGCCTGGCGGTCATGGGCGCGGGGCTTGCAGCTTACGGGTATTACAGCGCAATCAGCGCCTTGGCCGAGGCGATCAAAACCGGCGACATCAATAGGTCGGTGGTCACCGGCGCTGAGTTATTGGCCAACCTCACAGGGGCTGCACTGGAGCTGGCGCTGGAAAAACTCGGCAGACGGCTGCTGGAAAACGGTCGCAAGGTATTTGCAGGTTTCAGCACCAGTTGCCTTGGCCAGGCCCTGCGACGGGGGGCCAGCCTGTTTGCGTTGGTGCTGACGTTGCCCTTTGATTATCTCAATGCCAAGGAGTCGTTCGCCAAGGCAGCCAAGAGTACCGGCAAGGAAGCCATGGACCATTACGTCAATGCCGGCTTCAGTATTGTGAGCGCCAGCGTGGCTGTGGCCCTGAGTGCCGCTGCGTTGGCCGGGTTCAGCGTGGCCGGCCCGCTGGGCATTGCCGCCGCTGCCGTACTGATCTTTGGCACGCAACTCTATGCTGCGGTTCGTCAGGTGGATGACATTGATGATTACATCGAACTGAGTATCTTCGAGCGCCTGCACGCGGGCTGGTTGGCCTTTCAAGGCAAGGAGCAGGAGAGGGCCATACGCGATCGGTACGTCGTGGCCCGGATGGAACAACAGTATGCGCAGCAACTGGAGGAGCAGGCCGATGCCTGGCTTAAAGGCGCGCTCAAAGGCACCGTGCAGGCGGTGGTCAATGGCGGGTTTGAGGTGCGGTTGAGGCCAGTCCGCTATTGGAAGCGCCGCTGGAACGAGGCCGAGGGTGAAGATCCGTACATCGATACCACAGAGCCCACGGTGATTGACCAAGATGATGAAGTCGATGCGTCCAATACCCCGGTTGACCGTCTGCCGGGTGCGGTGTTTGACAGTACTGCCGTGGATGCGGCTGTGCTCTGGCAACTGGGGGGAGGTAATGACAAGGTCAAAGGTTCGACTGGCAACCCGAACATTTTCCGCTTCGGTGAAGGCCACAAGCAGCTCACCGGGGGCGCCAGGAACGACCTGTTCAGGTATGACATGCCGACGGCCATACTGGACGAAACCGATGCGAATAGCCCGGCCAGCGAGCTGCGTGGCGAGGAGGGCAGCGATACGCTTTACCTGGCCAACTCGACAATTTATGAGGACGGGACGGCAGGTTATGCCATCGACCTGCAGGCGGGCACTGTGGTGCGGCGCAAGGATATCGACAAGTCGCCGCCTTATCCTTCGATCAGCCTGGACTCGATAGAAAATATCTACACCCCAACCGGGCTAGCCAGCCACGTCAAGGGTTCAGCACAGGCCAATACCCTGGTCGCCGCCGGTCACAACGATCGGATCGAAGCCGCAGAGGGCAACGATACAGTGATTGTGCTGGGCGCTGGCGCCTGGGTGGACGGTGGGGCGGGCAAGGATCGTTATGTGATTGCCAGCAACCCTGGCGCGGTGACATTGCATGAGCAGGACTGGGCCGAGGGCTCTGTGATTGAGATGCGCTGGCCGTTGGCGTCTATCAGCAGTTGGCGTATCCAGGGCTGTGCGCTGGTCATCGTGGCGTGGAGGGGCGTGGACGGCGAACTGCCGGAGCAAGTCATCAAGCTTGAGCGGCTCTATACGTCCAGTGATGAGCAGCGCCGCTTGAACACGCACAACCTGCTGTTTCTCACGGAGGACGGCTATACGCTTGAGCCGATCCTTGAACCGGTGTTGATGGGCAGCGAGGACACTAACGTCACCGTTGCCGTGAGAGCGGGCGGCCAGGACGTCAGCCTGGACAAGGTGTTGGGCGCTGGCACGTTCGTGGTGCCCCATGGGCGTTCTACGCGTGGGTTCGTCGAACGCGGGCCAGGTGCAAAGGTGCTCGATGTTCGCCTCAAGGGCGACACCACCGCGTGCGTGCTGTACGTGGACTATTCGTCGCGGGAGATTCTCCAGGCCTTGGCCCATTACCGCGTGACCCTGCGCAGGAGGGGACACTTCGATTCGCTGACCTACAGCGACGTGAGATTGACCATCAGGTTCATCGACGGCAGCCAATTGGTCCTCGCCCACTATGCCAGCGATCGTTCTTCGGCGCGCACCAACGTGACCTCAAACATCATCGCGGTGGCTTTGACGCTGGACTGCCGATTCGTGCTGGTCATGAATGACGGCGTCTCATACCGCGTGCAGGCGGCCCAGCAATCCTATATCCAAGACCGTGCCTCGCCCGGGTTCAAGACCTTCGACGGCAGCTCTGCCTTGATAGAAAAGCCCGGCGTGCACGGGTTTTTTCGACCGCACAGCGCCAAGGGCATCTGGTTGCAATCGGTGCAACAGAAAGTCGTTATTCCTGTACCGCCCCATTACCAGAGGCCTTATGCGCTGATGGGGCGCTCATCGACCTACGAGGTCGTGCCCAGCGCAGGCTCAACGATTGCCCTGTCCACGCCGGGGGCGTTGGCCAAAACGGCGGACGCGTCGTTCTGGCGGATCAATACCGCCGGTCTTGGCGAGTTGATTGAGCGGGCGCATATCGCCCTGATCAACGACACGTTGACCATTGGCAGCGTGACAGTGTTGCTGCCTCCCGTGACAGACCCTTCGATACCGCTGGAACAGGTCAGCGTACACACCCTGCAGGGCGAGCAGTACGACATTCGCCAGGACCTGGGCGCGATCTGCCTCGTGCAACTGGATGCTTGCCGTTATTCGAACATCGATGAGGTACTGGGTGCGCTGCGCCGTTCTCGCCAGTGGACGACCGTGATGGTGCGTCAGTTGCGTATCGTCGGCCTTGAGCTGGAGGACGGTACGGTGTCAGGTATTCATTACGATGCAGGTCGCGATTGCTGGGGAGCGGACGCTGATCCCCAGCGCACTGTGACGTCTGCGCAACTGCGGTTTATCGGTGCCGATTCAGTTTGATAGATCATTGAAAAGGGATTTTTTATGCAGCAAAAACCTCAATCACCCAGGACCGCGCATGTATCACCCTCACGTATCGGCTTGGGTGCCGACACCGTCATGGTCAGGGACTATGGCCGTCTGGTTCCTTCCCTTCAACCTGTGAATCAAGGCGTGCAGCGCGCCGGGCACGGCGACGCGCTTGGGGGCGCGCACATAAGTGCGCTGGATCTGCCTGGGCCGCTGCCGCCGCAGGCAGTGTGGGTAACGGGCGATGCGCTTGGGCCCGCAAATGCCGAGGGTGTTCGTCAGGCTGCCGGCCGCAGTTACATTGATCTGGATACCGGGCAGACAGTGCAAGTGGACTATCACCCGGCCAGCGGCACTTATCACCCGCGCTTGGCTCATCAACTGGCGGCCAGCCCATCTGCTGTCAGCAGAGTGGGTGGCACTTGGACCTGGACCGGCGTGACGACGGCGGCTCATGCCAGTGCACCGGTGTCGATGCCGATGGCCGCCGCCGTGCCGCGGGATCCACGGTTGGATCTGCAGCTTTACGATGCACGAGGTGGGGGCGCAACGACGGGGCCGGCTATCCAGGGGAAAAGACAGTACGTCATGGGCGGGCAGAGCTACTACGGCGATGCCCGGTTCTCGTTGGCATCCTTCAAAGCGGGCGATAACAAACTTTACGTACCTGACGCGCGTGGGGTGTGGCAGCAAAGCGGGGCCATCACCGAAGACGGCATCATTCAGATCTCTGGTGACTCAATCGCCAGCTATCTGGAGGTGGGGGGCGTAGTGGTTCGCGTCGATCTTGATAGCACGAGAAATAAATACCAGATGATTCCCAATGCACACAGCCATGCGCCGGGTGTTTACCTGGATACCGGTGGCAGCCGTGCTTCGTGGGTGCCCGAGATGCGCTTGGGCAGCATCGGCGCCATCATTCGCGCGGCCCGCAAGGTTCTGGGCTACACCACTGTTACCAGTGATATGAGCCAGGGCGTGATGTCGACGCAGGACAGGCAAACGTACTGCTACATGCGCCAGTATGCGCGGCAGATGATTGCATTCGATAACCCGGCTATCCGCAATGCACCCGCGCACCTGCAAGATCGCAAGATTGATACGCACATCTGGACCCACGGTTATCCCTATGGTCGGCTGTTACAGGGGATACAGGCCAAGGCCGACGGCCTCGCCCTACCCATGGGCATTGTGCAGTTTGATCCGTTTCAAGGCATGGCCACCGTTGCGGTACGCCGTGAGGGCTCATTCAATGTCGACGCAGTGGCCGCCAACGACCAGTTTCATTATCCCCATCGGCAAAGGCGCGCGGATGAAATAGCGTTGTTTGATCAATGGAAGACGCTGAGTATTCAGGATGCAAAGGGCCGTGGGCTTGCCAATGAGAAGATGTACCGCGCACTACTGGTCAATGATGGCTATCAAATCATCCCTGGTGGAACCTACGGTGGCGGTCAAAACGGTTTCGATCTGGTGTTCAAAGGGCCCGCGGGCGATGTCTACGTGCTTGAGGTCAAGCATGCCAAACCGCGCAATGTCAGCATGCAGAGGGTCTATGAGCATTTCCAGATGGAGGATGGCTGGGTTAGACGCGTGTTGAAGAAGTTGGACCGCAGTGATCCAGGGGCCAGGCAACAGGTAGCGGATGCGCTGGACCGTCAGCGGCTGTTCAAAGTGATTGGCGCGACCCTGCCAGACGGCAAACTGGTGCTATTCAAGATCGATATGAGCGGCGTGCGAGTCTGAGTCTGATGGCAGACGGCTCAGCCCCGTCTGCCATCGATGGCGCTTGGGGCGTCAGGACAAGAAACCACCGTCCACATTCAGCGAAACCCCAGTGGTATAGCTCGACGCATCACTGGCCAGGTACAGCACCGCGCCAGCCATTTCGCTGGGGTCGGCCACGCGCTTGAGCGGGATCTGGGCCAGGGCCATTTTCAGGATGGAATCATTCTTGACCAGCGCCGAGGCAAACTTGGTATCGGTCAGGCCCGGCAGCAGCGCGTTGCAACGGATTCCAAAGGCCGCACATTCCTTGGCAAACACCTTGGTCATGTTGATTACGGCGGCCTTGGTCACCGAGTAGATGCCCTGGAACACGCCCGGCGAGATGCCGTTGATCGAGGCCACGTTGATGATGCTGCCGCCGCCGTTCTCGCGCATCAGCTTGCCGGCTTCCACCGACATGAAGAAGTAACCACGGATATTCACGTCAACGGTCTTCTGGAATGCGCCCAGGTCGGTGTCCAGTACATTACAGAACTGCGGGTTGGTGGCGGCGTTGTTGACCAGTATATCCAGGCGGCCGAACTGTTCACGAATGCCGGCGAACACCTGGGTGATCTGCTCCATTTCACCAATATGGCAGGCAATGGCCGTGGCTTTGCCGCCCTCGGCGATGATCGCATCGGCCACGTGCTGGCAACCCTCCAGCTTACGGCTGGAGACAATCACATGGGCGCCTTGCTGGGCCAGCAACTTGGCGATGGCTTCACCGATGCCACGGCTGGCGCCGGAAACAAACGCAATCTTGCCATCGAGGTCGAACAGGTTGGTCTTGGACATGAGGGTTCCTTGTAGTTGCACTCAGAGCGCTGATTTGCCGATGACATTCAGGCTCATCTGCTCCAGCAGTTTGTTCATGTGGATGAACTGCGCGAAGCGTTTGTCCTGGGTCTGGCCATGGAAGAAGCGGTAGTAGATCTGCTGCACAATCCCGGCCAGGCGGAACAGGCCGTAGGTGTAATAGAAATCGAAATTGTCGATCTGGATGCCGGAGCGCTCGGCGTAGTAGTCGACAAACTGGCGGCGGGTGAGCATACCGGGGGCGTTGCTCGGCTGGCGGCGCATCAGTTGCACCGGCGCCGGGTCCGCGGCCTCGATCCAGTAGGCGAGGGTGTTGCCCAGGTCCATCAACGGGTCGCCCAGGGTGGTCAGCTCCCAGTCCAGCACACCGATGATCTGCATCGGGTTGTGCGGGTCGAGGATCACGTTGTCGAAGCGGTAGTCGTTGTGCACGATGCTGGAGGTGGAGTGATCGGCAGGCATCTTGTCGTTGAGCCAGGCGCGTACCGCCTCCCATTTTGGCGCATCGGGCGTCAGGGCTTTTTCATAGCGCTCGCCCCAGCCGCGAATCTGCCGCGCCACGTAGCCTTCGGGCTTGCCCAGGTCGGCCAGGCCGCAGGCGTGGTAGTCGACCTGGTGCAGTTCGACGAATTTGTCGATAAAGCTCTTGCACAAGGCCTCGGTGCGGGTGGCGTCCAGGCCCAGCTCAGCCGGCAGGTCGGAACGCAGGATGATG
Source organism: Pseudomonas sp. CFSAN084952 (assembly GCF_009648855.1). Taxonomy (NCBI): domain Bacteria; kingdom Pseudomonadati; phylum Pseudomonadota; class Gammaproteobacteria; order Pseudomonadales; family Pseudomonadaceae; genus Pseudomonas; species Pseudomonas sp. CFSAN084952. Next base: position 2,013,815 of record NZ_CP045767.1, read on the forward strand.
CCGTTGACGCGCTCCATCACATAGAACTCGGCGCCGATCACCGATTCATCGGTGCAGTGCACATAAGCCTTGGGGCAGTACGGAAAGCCATCTTTGAGCTGGTTGAGAATGCGGTATTCGCGGCCCATGTCGTGGGCAGACTTGGCCTTGTGACCAAACGGCGGGCGACGCAGCACAAATTCCTGGTCGGGGTATTCCAGCAGGTAAGTCAGGTTCGACGCGCCACCAGGGAACTGGCTGATTTTGACGGTACCGCTCAGGCCCGGAATATGAGCTTTGAGGTAGGGATCGATCAGGCTGGCATCAAGTTCTTCGCCTGGGCGAATCTGGGTCGATTGGTCGTTCAGCGCCATGCTTATCCCTTCTGCTTATTCTAAAGGCCTTGGACTATTTCCTAATCTAATGCGCACAGCCGCCCAGCGACAAGGCCGGGGCGGCTTAATAGGTTAGCGTGTTGAAGGGTGATCAGCGTGCCTGATCGGTCATTTTGCAGGCGCTGGCAAGGCCACCGGTGTAAGCACGGGGCGGCCGGCAAAGTATTCCACCAGGTTATCAGCGACGCGCTGCACCGTGTCATGGGCCGCCTCCGGGGACAGGCCGGCCACGTGGGACGTCAGCACGGTATTGCTCAGGCGCTTGAGGGCATCGGGCACTGCAGGCTCATCGTCAAACACGTCCAGCGCGGCGCCGCCGATGCGGCGCTGCTCCAGCGCGGCGACCAGGTCGGCGGTCACCACTACGCTGCCGCGGCCGATGTTCACCAGATAGCCATTGGGCCCCAACGCATCCAGCGCATGTTTATCGATCAGATGGCGAGTGCCGGCCCCACCGGGCGTGGCCAGGATCAGGAAGTCCGAAGTGCGCGCCAGTTCGACGGCCGTTGAGCAGTAGGTGTAATCCACGTCATCGCGAGGTTGGCGGTTGTGATAGCTCACTTCCATGCCAAACCCGAGGGCGGCGCGCTTGGCGATTTCCATGCCCACGGCCCCCAGCCCGAGAATGCCCAGTTGTTTGCCGGCCAGGGAAGGGCGCATGACCTTCGGCCACTCGCTGCGGCGAACAGCGGCGTCGGTCTGAGGAATCCCGCGCACCAGTGACAACAGCAACGCCATGGCGTGATCAGCCACCGAGGGTGCGTTCACGCCGGCACCGTTAGTCACCACTATCCCGCGGTTGCTTGCCGCTTGCAGGTCCACATGTTCGTAGCCGGCGCCAATCACGCAGATGATCTCCAGTAATGGCAACGCGGCGATCTCTTCGGCATACAACCCAAGCGGCCCGCGGGTCAGCACGGCCTGAATCTGCCCCCCATGGGTCTTGATCGCTTGGGCGCGTTCAGTAGGCGTCGGCGCCAGGATCACATGAAAGTCGTTGCTCTCGATGATTTGCAGGTATTCGTTGATGGTTTCAACCAGGACCAGAACAGTGGTGGGCATCGCAAGGCTCTTCCTGAAGGGTTTGAGAGCATGAGTATGCGCCGAACCTACCCGTTATTGCGCTGACCTCCTGCAAGATTTCCGGATACGTCAAACCTGGCTGCGCAACCCAAACCCGCGCACCCAGGCTCCTTCGCTGTCGCGCCAGCTACTGAGTAGTCCCCGGTTGCCGTGCCTGGGCCCGCTCTCTTTGTGCGATCGGCATGAAATCGTAGGTCGGGAAGAATTCCGTCTTGTAGACACCCCACGCCGTGTTCTCGATGGCCAGGTTGACTTGAGCCAGGCGAGACGCCGGTAAACGCAGCACGATGACTTGCCCGATGCCCATGGTGATATTCCAACTGACGACTTCGACACCTTCCGGCGGGAAGACCTTGTGAAATTCCTGCTTGGCCAGTTGGGCTTTCAATTCGCCCAGCGGGCGTGATTGATCGTGTTTAAGAAACACGGTCAACATGACGGTGCTATCGGGCGTGGCGGCGATGCTTTTGGTGGGCAGTGTCGTGTTGGCCTGTACCGTGGTTGCGCTGGGCAACAGTACGGCTACCAGCAGTGCAGGCATGAATAGATATCTGCATGAAGCGTATGGATTCATCACAAGTGCCTCGTTTGTTATTGGTTTTTTATGGCTGGATATAAATAGGGTGTTTAACTAGTTTGACATCTGAGTCTTTATTGGTCCCGTGTAAGGCGCATGTACCACATAGATTCTAACGGGAGGGTTGGTCGCTACCATGTCGCGAGGGACTTCACGAGAATAGGTGAATTCGGTGTTGTCCAATTTTTCCAGCCTTCTGACGATGGTGCGATGCGGGCCAAGGTCGGGCACCAGGATGTGGGTCTGCTTGTCGCCAGTGACCAGGAAATAACCGCCCCCGCCATCAGGGTGTTTCGAGCGCCCTGTATCGGTGTAGAAAAATTCGTAACGATTGCGTTGCGGGTCCCACATTGAGATTCCGACCACGCCGGGGTATTTGGCCTTGACGTCGTTTTCTGGCTCGCCCTCTATATACACCTTGGTGGTCAGCCATTGAGGCGAAGAGGCCAGGGCACGAACATCAGCCTCAACCGGTTTCGCGTAACTTGACGGCGCGCCTAATAAACCCGCGAAAAACAGGCCGGTAAAAGCAAGGGTGAGTCTTCGCATTATCAAACTCCTTACTGGTTGGTTAAGTGTTGTTATCGTCTTTGTCGGTCAATGCGCGAAGATATTAGTGTGTGAATTTGCGCGTGCTCAATAGCTATGTATGGTCCTGTAACAGTTGAGGGGTTGTATGACTAAGAATATGATTTTGAAGCGGGCTGCTTCCGAACTTGTTGTCGGACTCTTCTCGCAATAGGTGGCCTATTAAAACTTAGACGTAATGTTTGTACGACGTTTCAGCCATCCAAAACCTTCACGGGGGCGGCCACTTGACCAGCTGCTCCGCCTAACCATTCCTCAGCTAAGTCTTTGCTTCTCCAAGAGAATCCCGGACAATCCGGCCCTTGTTTCGGCCAGGGCGCTGCCTGTCAGGTTTTTCTGACTCGTGCTGGCCGTGTGAATGCGGAGATCCCACCGGATGAATGATCAGGCCAATAGCGTCGACGAACGCTATGCAACGACACCTGCAACGCTCACAAGCTGGAGCCGCCAGGACACTACCTGGATGCTCGGGCTATTCGGTACCGCCATTGGCGCCGGTACTTTGTTCCTGCCTATCAACGCGGGCCTGGGGGGCTTCTGGCCGCTGGTGATCCTGGCGTTGCTGGCCTTCCCGATGACGTTCTTTGCCCATCGTGGGCTGACCCGTTTCGTGCTGTCCGGCCGTGAAGGTTCCGACATTACCGACGTGGTTGAAGAGCATTTCGGTATCAAGGCCGGTGCACTGATCACCTTGTTGTACTTCTTTGCGATCTTCCCGATCCTGCTGATCTACAGCGTGGCGCTGACCAATACCGTCAGCAGCTTCATGGAGCACCAGCTGCATATCCTGCCGCCGCCCCGGGCCATCCTGGCGTTTGTGTTGATCTTGGGTCTGCTGGCCGTGGTGCGTTGCGGTGAGCAAGTGATCGTCAAGGCCATGAGCTTGATGGTGTACCCGTTTATTGTGGCCTTGCTGTTCCTGGCGGTGTACCTGGTACCGCACTGGAATGGCGGCATTCTCAGCACCGCCAGCGAAGTGCCGGCACCCTCGGCGCTGCTCAACACGTTGTGGCTGGCGATTCCGGTGATGGTGTTCTCGTTCAACCATTCACCGATCATCTCGGCCTTCGCGGTGGACCAGAAGCGCCAGTACGGCGCACACGCCGACGAGCGCAGCTCGCAGATCCTGTCCCGCGCGCACTTGCTGATGGTGGCGATGGTGCTGTTCTTCGTGTTCAGTTGCGTGCTGACTCTGTCGCCCGCGCAGTTGGCTGAAGCGAAAGCGCAAAACCTGTCGATCCTGTCGTACCTGGCCAACCACTTCGATAACCCGACGATTGCCTTTGCCGCACCGTTGATTGCGTTCGTGGCGATTGCCAAGTCGTTCCTGGGCCACTACATCGGCGCCAGCGAGGGCCTCAAGGGCCTGGTGGTCAAGACTGGCCGCCGCCCGGCACCCAAGACCCTGGACCGCATGACCGCCGCCTTCATGTTGGTGGTGTGCTGGATCGTCGCCACGCTTAACCCGAGCATCCTTGGCATGATCGAGACCCTGGGCGGGCCGATCATCGCGTCGATACTGTTCCTGATGCCGATGTACGCGATCCGCAAGGTCCCGGCCATGGCCAAGTACCGGGGGCAGGCCTCGAATGTGTTCGTGACGCTGGTCGGTCTGGTGGCCATTTCCTCACTGATTTACTCGCTGATTCCCTGAGGCGTTCGCAGCCGATGCCCCGGCTTTAAGCACAGGTGGGGATCACCCATCGCTAGGCAACGGCCGACTCTGCGTGTAACGCGATTTGGCCGTTTTTCTGCCAGGCCGGAAAACTCAGCGCTACCACATGGTCTTTATTCACGCGTTGCGGAGAACCGAGGCGGCTCAACTGCACGCCATGCCTGAGAAAATAACGTTCCAGTGCGGGTGTGGTCACCGCCACTACCCGATTGGCGCCCTGGCTCCAGGCATGGTTCAGGCTGTTCCACCAGACGCGCATCGGTAAGGTGCCTTCCTCCAGGGCGCGCGCGGCAAAACGCGACACCTCCCAGGTGTCGCTGCTTCGCGGGGTTGGCTGGTCGCACAGAAAACCGAACACTTGCGCCAGCAGATAAGGTTGCGTGGTCGGCAAGAGCCGCGCGCAACCGCAGACTTGGCGCTCGGCATCGAGGGCGAGGATATGACGAGCATCCGCGTGGTCGAACTGGTCGAATTCGCGTTGGGGCCGGGCGTGCGTGGAATCCAGTTGCCAGCCCAATTGCTGGATGAAAACTTCGTGTCGGTAGCGGCCCAGGTCGTCCTCAAGCGTTGCAGACAGTTCATGGTGACGACGGGTGATGATGCTGATCATTGGATGTCCTTATCGCAATTGTCGGGCCCTAGATAAGGCCCTGTGCAGCGGCGTAGGCTGCCGCCAGTGTTTTGTTGCCAGCCCCGAATTTCTTCTGAATGGCTTTGAGGTGAAAGTTTACGGTGTTGACGGAAATAGTGAGGATCAGCGCGATTTCTCCTGAACTCTTGCCGTCGGCGGTCCACTGCAGGATCTCCCGCTCACGCCGGCTCAGGCAGACCGATTGGTGGGCGCGTTCGCTATCACCCAGGTCTGTCAGGCGCAGTGTCACCCGTTCAAGGATGCAGCGCAGGCGCACTTGAATCTCGTTGTTTTCAGCCTGCGAAATAATGTCTTGGCGCCGAGCCACGGACAGTACCCGCAGTGAACGGTCGTGGCTTCGAATCGGCAGTGTGGCGCCGATGCACAAGCCCCAGTCCCGAGCTTCCTGCCACAGCGTGCGGCTGTTATCAAACAGTGCGTCGTTCCATACCACCATCTCGGTAGAGCGCAAGCCACTAAGGATTGACGGATCGACAGCCGCGTAGTTTTGTTTCTCGTAATGTGCCAGCCAGCTTGCGGGGTAGGACCCGCATATCTCGGTTCTCGGGCGTGTAAAAGGGGTCAGGTGACGTACGCCATAGGCGTAGTACTCGAACCCCAGTTGCAACACTTCACGCTCCAGAAGCGCTAACACTTGAGTCTCATCCTGTTGCTTGCACATCTCGATGCGCAAGCAATCCCACCAACGAATGAGGTCGTTTTCCTTCTCCATGGACAGTCGCCTCGATTACTGCATTCTTGGCAATCTAGCCCACAAGCTATTTCTGTCAAACTTTGCCGAGGCTTCCCGACCGCTCTGGCACGGTGCTTACACTTGGACGTTCGTGGTTTATGAGGCCTGGCGCAGGCGAGGCATTGAATGCCGCGCGTGGCACTGCTCAATGGCGTTGACCGCTGTTTCACAAGAGGCAGCGTCGCAGGGCATCAGGCTGCTCGCTCGACGACAGGCCGTTTGCAGCCGGCTGTCGTGCAAGAACGTTGTGATCGCATCGTCCAGGTCCTGTTTGTTTAACGGTAGGGCAAGGCGTATGCCGCATCCCATGCGCACCAGGCGTTCGGCGTTATCGAACTGGTCATGAGCGATAGGCAGCACAATCTGCGCAATGCCGGCCGCCAGCGCCTGGCTCATGGCACCAATGCCGCCGGGGTGGACCAGACCGGCCGCGTGGGGCAACAGCGAACTCATCGGCAAAAACGGACGCTGTATCACGGTGGGCGGCAGGTCCGTGAAGAGCGGTCGATCACCGGTCAGAAAAATGCCGCGGGCACCGACCCTGTGCAGCGCTGCCAGGGCGAAACGATAAAACTGCTGGTCAAAGTGCTCAGTGGAGCCTTGAGTGAAGACAATAGGGGGCGCTCCGGCAACCAGAAAGGCTCGTGTGGACTCATCGAGCCCAGGGGCGCCACCGTCGAACAGAGGGAAACCGGCCATGTGCAAAGGCTGTGGCCAGTCTTTCTGTGCGGGGGCGAACCATTCGGGGAACAGGCATATCACCCCTTGGGGCGCATGCATCCATTGACTGAAGATGTTCTTCACCACGCCTGGTAGCCCATGTTTGTGGCGTAGTGCGTTGATTTGGGGAGCACAGGTACGGTCCAGGCTCAGGTATTCGATCCCGCGCCAGAGCAGCTTGCGCAGAGTCAATGGCAAGCGCCGCGACACATTGAAGGTGGGGTGCACGGGCGGCAAATGTGCAGAAAGCAACGTGGATGGCGACACTTGGACGGACAGATAAGGGATGCCGTATTTTTCATGGGCGATACGTGCCCCCAAGGCCCATAGTGAGCCGACAACCACCGTATCGTCGGTATTGTGAGTGGTTACATAGTCGTAGACGGGTTCCAGCAGGCCGGCGATGGCTTGCCACAATACCGCGAATGAGGTCTTCGGGTCCCACAATAGGGGATCGCCCATGGCGGCGCTGTAGGTCGCCTCATCGCATAACGGCACGAAGTTCAGCCCCTGCGCCTCAATGGCGCGCTGAAACGTCGGCATGCTGCACAAGGTGACCTGATGACCGCGCACAGTCAGGGCAGCCCCCAGGCCGATAAAGGGAAAAACGTCACCGGCCGAGCCGATGGCAACCATGATTACTCGCATCATCCACGTCCTTGTTGAAAAGTATTTAGGCAAAGCTCAGCCGCGCTCGTTGAGCCGACTGCTCGCAAAACGCCTCTGGCTGGGCATCGCATGCCCTCAGCAAATGCCCGAGCAACGCGCGGTGCACGCCGTTGGCCGCGGCCTTGGACTCCAGGTCTAGAAAATGTCCGCTGCTCTGGGCAATGGAGAAGCTGCAATCGCGGATGTACTGCTTGAAGGACTGCACGTCCATGGCGCTGGTGTATTCGTCCCAGGCGCCATTCAGGAAGTGCACATGACTGTCAATGTTCAAGAGTTGCGGCAAGTAGGCCCCTTCATTGAGCTTGAGTGCCTGTTCGATATGGAAGCGCGCTTGATGCTGCTCGGCGTTGATCAACTGCGCCATATGCTGTTGATTGGCGGTCTTGAGTCGAGCCGGGAGATGCTTGCCCAGCGTCTGGTTGAGCAAATGGCCGATCCCTGCGTTGTCATCCCGGGCCATGAGTGCCTGCGCCCCGCTGACGTAATCGAGCATCGGCGCGTTGAGGCCAGGCGCAAACGACATCACCACTGAGCTTTCAACGCTGTCTGGATTTTTGGCAAGTGCCAGCAGGGTGGACAGGCCACCCCAGGACACGGAAACCAAGTGGTGAATGTTGAAGCGCTCGATCAATGCCAGCAGGATCTGGACTTCGTCGTCCTTGGTCACCAGGCACCGGTCAGGGTTGTGAGCGCGGGAGTTTCCAGCGAACGGCAAGTCAAACAGCACCACGTTGAAGTGTTCGGCCAGGCATTTACTGGTACGGGCAAAGGCCGACGTCGTGGCCATGGCGCCGTTGACCAACAGGACGTTCTTTCTATCAGGCGCATCGCCGATGTGTTCCACCGACACCGAATAATGCTTGAAGATTTTCTTGATCACATATTGGCTACGCGACATAACACACCTCCAGTCAGCACAAAAAACAGGCGAGAGCGCCCCTGGCACCGGGCTTGGGTGTCGAGGGCAGGGTTTGTTTTTTTTATTAAGGGGTACGGCTTACAGCGCGAAGTACATCCAGAGCTGGTGGGTTCCGTGATACAGGCGTCAGGGTGTAGAGAGTTTTAGCCTTCAAGGCGTAGAGGGACAACTACCTGATCTGGTAGGTCGTCGTGCAAAGGTTGTCGGCGGCCAGTACTTTTCAGTCTGATACAACTCTTTAAGGGGGAGCGGGAGCCTGGATTGACATCCGTTACCCTTTTGGCGCACGCAAAAAAACGCCGCGTACCTTGCGATACGCGGCGCCTTTCACATCAACACACCGTTAGGCTTGAATCACCGGGATGTTGGCGCTTGCTGCGATCTTGCGGAACTCAGCGATCTGGTCGAAGTTCAGGTAGCGGTAGACGTCACTGGCCATGGTGTCCAGTTTCGCTGCGTAGCCCATGTACTCTTCGACGGTCGGCAGGCGACCCAGAGTGGAGGCGACTGCCGCCAGCTCAGCCGATGCCAGGTAGACGTTTGCACCATCACCCAGGCGGTTCGGGAAGTTACGGGTCGAGGTCGACACGACGGTGGAGTTCGGCTCAACGCGTGCCTGGTTACCCATGCACAGCGAGCAGCCTGGCATTTCCATACGTGCGCCAGCCTTGCCGTAGATGCCGTAGTAGCCTTCTTCGGTCAGTTGGTGCGCGTCCATCTTGGTCGGCGGCGACAGCCACAGACGGGTAGGCAGCTGGCCCTTGACCTGCTCCAGCAGCTTACCGGCAGCGCGGAAGTGGCCGATGTTGGTCATGCACGAACCGATGAACACTTCGTCGATCTTCTCGCCAGCGACGCTGGACAGCAGACGGGCGTCGTCCGGGTCGTTTGGCGCGCAGAGGATCGGCTCGTTGATTTCCGACAGATCGATTTCGATGATTTCGGCGTATTCGGCGTCGGCATCGGCTTCCATCAACTCCGGGTTGGCAACCCAGGCTTCCATCGCTTGGGCGCGACGTTCCAGGGTGCGTGCATCGCCGTAGCCTTCGCCGATCATCCAGCGCAGCAGGGTGATGTTGGAGTTCAGGTACTCGGTGACGGACTCTTTGGACAGCTTGATGGTGCAACCGGCAGCCGAACGTTCAGCCGAGGCGTCGGACAGCTCGAAAGCCTGTTCCAGCGTCAGGTCGTTCAGGCCTTCGATTTCCAGGATGCGGCCAGAGAAGGCGTTCTTCTTGCCTTTCTTCTCTACGGTCAGCAGGCCAGCCTGGATCGCGTAGTAAGGAATGGCATGCACCAGGTCTCGCAGGGTGATGCCAGGTTTCATCTTGCCTTTGAAGCGCACCAGAATCGATTCCGGCATGTCCAGCGGCATGACGCCGGTGGCGGCGGCAAACGCGACCAGGCCAGAACCGGCTGGGAACGAGATGCCCATCGGGAAACGGGTGTGGGAGTCACCACCGGTACCGACGGTGTCCGGCAGCAGCATGCGGTTCAGCCAACTGTGGATGATGCCGTCGCCTGGACGCAGCGATACACCGCCACGGGTCATGATGAAGTCAGGCAGGGTGTGGTGGGTGGTCACGTCGATCGGCTTGGGGTAAGCCGCGGTGTGGCAGAAGGACTGCATCACCAGGTCGGTCGAGAAGCCCAGGCACGCCAGGTCTTTGAGTTCATCACGGGTCATTGGGCCGGTGGTGTCCTGGGACCCCACGGTGGTCATCTTCGGCTCGCAGTAGGTGCCTGGACGAACGCCTTTGCCTTCTGGCAGGCCACAGGCCTTGCCGACCATTTTCTGCGCCAGGGTGAAGCCCTTGCCGGTGTCGACAGGCGCTTCAGGCAGCTTGAACAGGTCGGTAGGGCCCAGGCCCAGCTCAGCGCGTGCCTTGTCGGTCAGGCCACGGCCGATGATCAGCGGGATACGACCGCCAGCGCGAACTTCGTCCAACAGCACCGGGGTCTTCATTTCGAAGGTGGTCAGGACTTCGTCGGTGCCGTGCTTGCAGACTTTGCCAGCATGCGGGTACAGGTCGATCACGTCGCCCATGTTCATGTTGGTAACGTCGAATTCGATTGGCAGTGCGCCAGCATCTTCCATGGTGTTGTAGAAGATCGGAGCGATCTTGCTGCCGAAGCAGAAACCGCCAGCACGCTTGTTCGGCACGTAAGGCACGTCGTCACCGAAGAACCACAATACCGAGTTGGTTGCCGATTTACGCGACGAACCGGTACCGACCACGTCACCGACGTAGGCGATCGGGAAGCCTTGGCCGCGCATCTCTTCGATCTGCTTCATCGGGCCGGTCTTGCCTTGCTCGTCCGGCACGATGCCTTCACGCGCCATTTTCAGCATGGCCAGGGCGTGCAGCGGGATGTCAGGACGGGACCAGGCATCAGGCGCAGGCGACAGGTCGTCGGTGTTGGTTTCGCCGGTGACCTTGAAGACGCGCAGGCTGATCTTGTCGGCCAGGGTAGGGCGGTTGCGGAACCACTCGCCGTCAGCCCAGGACTGGATCACGCCTTTGGCGTGCTCGTTGCCGTTGCGGGCTTTTTCGGCGACGTCGTGGAACGCATCGAACATCAGCAGGGTGTGCTTGAGTTGGGCGGCCGCGACGGGTGCCAGTTCGGCGTCGTCCAGCAGCTCGACCAACGTCACGATGTTGTAGCCGCCTTGCATGGTGCCGAGCAGTTCAACAGCGCGTTTCTTGTCAATCAGGGGGGAAGTGGCTTCGCCCTTGGCCAGGGCAGACAGGAAACCGGCCTTGACGTAAGCGGCTTCGTCAACGCCTGGTGGAATGCGGTTGGTGATCAGGTCAACGAGGAATTCTTCTTCGCCAGCCGGAGGATTTTTCAGCAGCTCGACCAGGCCTGCGGTTTGTTCGGCGTTAAGCGGCTGGGGAACGATACCCAGTGCGGCACGCTCTTCGATATGTTTGCGGTAGGCTTCAAGCACAGTTATTACCCTCATCAGTGGTCCCACGGGACGCTCATCCAGAAATGAACGGCACGCATGCGCTCGGGGGCTTTTTGGGCCGCAAAGCCAGCGCTGCCGCCATTTCTTACAGAAGCTGCTTTCAAAGTTTTACGCCTGCAGAACGGAGCTGATGAGGGTTGGCGCGGGCTCTGACCTACCGGGTCGAACCTGCGCCAACACCGTTCTGAAGGAACGACTGTGCTCGTGACGCTTTGAAAACAGCTTCCAGCGGATTATTGGCGCCTTACAAGGCCGGGTGATTCTACGGCAAAAAAAATCTAAAGGTAAGTTGCCTACTCAAGTTTGCTGGGTGATCAACCTTAGACAAAGGGCTAACATGGCGCACTGTTTCGCTGATTTGCGTGTTGCTGCCCATGCCCAACCAAACCATCAAGACCCCCTGCGTCGGCCTGTGCTCTACGGTCTACGGCGATCTCGTGTGCCGTGGATGCAAGCGCTTTCACCATGAAGTGATCCAGTGGAACGGCTATAACGAAGAAGAAAAGCGTGCGGTCTGGCTCAGGCTTGAGCAGCTGTTGGTGCAGGTCATGGCCGGCAAAGTGGAGGTTTTCGACCCCAAGACACTGCGCGGGCAGTTGGAGCAACGCAAGATTCGCTTTGTGCCACACCAGTCCGAGTATTGTTGGGCCTACCAGTTGATCGCCCGTGGGGCCCGGGTGATCAATAACCTGGAGGCGTACGGCATGGTGCTGTTGCCGGAGTTTCGCGACTGGGCGCTGCCTGAACTGCGCGATGCCATTGATCGCGAGTTCTTTATCCTGTCCGAGGCGCATTACCAGCGCTATATCGCGCCTGGGTTCTTGAAAGATGCGCTGGGTTAATTGACTGGCGAGGTCAATGTGGGAGCTGGCTTGCCTGCGATAGCGGTGTATCAGGAGCAAATGCGCCAGCTGACCCACCGCAATCGCAGGCAAGCCAGCTCCCACATTTGATCCACATTGCCTGAAGGTCGGTGTCAGGGCTTGGTCGCCAGCTCTTGCAGATGGTCCATGAGCGTCTGCGGTTTAAGCACCAGCACATCGCTTTGCACCGCATCCAGCACCACCTCCGCCGTATTGCCGATCAACGCGCCGGAAATCCCCGTGCGTGCCACCGTGCCGATAATGGTCACCGCCGCCTGCAAGCGATGGGCAATATGGGGGATCAGCACATCGGCGGGGCCTTCCTCGATATGCAGGTGCCTGTCGTCCACGTCGAACTCGGCCTGGAAGGCCTTGCATTGCTCGCGATAGCGCGCCTCGATGGTTTCCTTGAGCTGAAAGGTCGGGTCTGCCGCCGACAGCATGGGCGAGGGGTGAGCACTGATCACATGCAACTGCGCTTTGGCGAGGCTGGCGATATCAAAGCCATGGTCGATGATCGAATTATGCAGCGAGCGGTGTTCGCCGTCGGCGTTGCCCACATCGATGGCCGCCAGGATCACGCCGCCTGCCCAAGGGGTGGCGGTCTTGACCAGCAACACCGGCGTCGGGCAATAGCGCAGCAACTTCCAGTCCGCCGGGGTCAGCAGGGCTTTTTTCAGAGGGTTGTCGGGGAAGTGCTGTTTGATCACCAGGCCACAGCCTTCGGCTTGCTGCACATCGATGATGGTTTCATGCAGGCTGTCGTTCCAGGCCTGCTCGGTGGTGACGCTGTAGCCGTCTTCTTTCAAGCCTTCCTTGAGCAGGCTCAGCAGCGCCGAATGCTCGTGCTTCTTGTCACAGACCAGCAAGTGCAGGTGCGCGTCGGTCACTTTGGCAATCAGCTTGGCACGCTTGAGGGCCAGGCTTTCCGAATGCTCGGGTTCGATGACCACCAGGATGCTGCGGATGGCTTGCATGGTCGGGATCTCCAAAAGGGCGGGCGTTGGATAACTATAGTTGCTGGCCGGCAGCCGTCATGTTGATACACATCAAGGCCGGTGGCTGGTGGTCTGCGACGGGGTCGGTATAATCGGCGCCCTTTTGTGATCCTTTGCCCGTGAGCCCGATGAACCTGCCCGAAATCCATGAATTCCTCGGCTGCCGCACCCCCGATGCCTGGGTCCAGGCCGCGTTGGCCGATCAGGAAACCCTGCTGATCGACCACAAGAACTGCGAATTCAAAGCCGCCAGCACCGCCTTGAGCCTGATGGCCAAGTACTACGGCCACGTTGACCTGATCAACATGATGTCCCGCCTGGCCCGCGAAGAGTTGGTGCACCACGAGCAGGTCATGCGCCTGATGAAAAAGCGCAAGGTCGAACTGCGTCAACTGCACGCCGGCCGTTATGCCTCGGGTTTGCGCAAGGTGGTGCGCAGCCATGAGCCGGTCAAGCTGGTAGACACCCTGGTGGTGGGCGCCTTTATCGAAGCACGCAGTTGCGAGCGTTTCGAAGCGCTGGTGCCGCATTTGGACGAAGAACTCGGCAAGTTCTACTTCGGCTTGCTCAAAAGCGAGGCGCGGCACTTCCAGGGTTACTTGAAGCTGGCTTACCAGTACGGCGACGCCAAGGACATCGCCCAGGTGATCGACCGGGTGCGAGCCACCGAGCAAGACCTGATCGAATCACCCGACGTCGAGTTCCGCTTTCACAGTGGCGTGCCAGCCTGAGGCCACGGCCACACCGATCAACGCGGTGATCCCCGCCAGCAGCAGGATCACCGTTGGCGTGCCAAAGGGTGCTGCCAGCACGGCAATCATCAAGCCCGCCAAGGGCTGGGCCAGGTTGTTGAGCAAGGTCATCACACCGACTGTCTTGCCGAAGTCCTGCACCGGAATCACCCGTTGTCGGGTGCTGCGCAGGTACACGTTGAACATCTTGTCAAAGCCGGTCAGCAGCAGGAACCCCACCGCGTAGGCCCACACGCCGGGGCTGAGCGCTGTGATCAGCGCGCCGACGGTGATCATCGAGTACGACAACCCGCCCAGTACCTTCAGCTTCAGTGATGAATGCGCCAGGTAGAACAGAATCGCGATGGTCACCAGCGCCCCGGCGGCTTGCAGCAGGGCATAGGTGTCTTTGCCCGCTGCGTAGTGGCCGGTGACCATGGCAGCCGAGGTGGCCAGCGTCACGCCGACCATCAGGTTCACACCGACCGCCAGGACGATGATGCGTTTCAACTCCACCCGGTTGAGGATGTGGCCAAAAGCGGTGCGCAGGGGTTGCAGCCAGTTACCCGGCTGTTGTTCATGGATGTGCAGGTCCACCGTGGTGTGGCGCTGCCAGATCAGCATCGCCAGGTCCGCCAGCACAAACAGCACGGCGACCCCCAGCACCACCCAAGGCCACGCCCAGACTTCCAGCATCAGCGCCGCCACCAATGGCCCGAGCACCAGCCCGCTCTGGTCGGCGATCTGCGAATAGGACAAGGTCTTGGCGTAGGTGTAATGCTCGAAGATATGCGGCATCACCACTTCCCGCGCCATGATGCCCTGGGTGGTCAACACGCCGCACAACGCGGACAGCATGACCAGCCACTCAATACCGTCGAACAGCCCATACAGCGCCATCGCCACCACGCAGGCCACGGCCCGATACACCTGGCTGATATGCAGGATACGCACCGGTGAAAACCTGTCGCATAATGCCCCGCACACCGGAAAAGCCAGGTAGCGCGGCAGTGACTCGACAAAAAACGCCAGCCCCGCCCACGACACGCTTTGAGTGGTCTGGAATACGATCAGGGGCACGATAAACAGCAAAACCTGGTCGGCCAGCCGTGAAAGGAACAGCGAAATGAAGAACGCCAGGTAATCCTTGCGCATAGAACTCCCTGTCAATGGCGTTAAAAAGTGCAGGCTATTTGTTAAAAACTCTTAAAAGCATGAAGCTTCGTCGCTGTGGACTGGTCAGCCACATCTGTCGGCCAGCTTGCCACCTATAATGGCCCCATTTCAATCCGCGCATCCACACTGAGAACTTATGGAAAACCTGGGTCTGGGCAAGGTCTTGCTCGTTGAGGACGATGAAAAGCTGGCAGGGCTGGTCTCGCATTTTCTGTCGCAGCATGGTTTCGAGGTACGGGTGGTGTACCGGGGTGATGAAGCCTTGGCGGCGTTCCTGGATTTCAAGCCGAAGATCGTCGTGCTCGATCTGATGCTGCCGGGTCAGAGCGGGCTGCATGTCTGCCGCGAGATTCGCAACGTGTCGGACACGCCCATCGTGATCCTCACCGCCAAGGAAGATGACCTGGACCATATCCTTGGCCTTGAGTCCGGTGCTGACGACTACGTGATCAAGCCGATCAAACCGCCGGTGTTGTTGGCGCGCCTGCGTGCGCTGCAGCGCCGTCAAGTGCCCGAGCCCACCGTGCGCGGTGCCCTGGAATTTGGCCGCTTGTCCATTGATCGCAGTTGCCGGGTGGTCCGCCTGGGCGGCGAGACCATTGACCTCACCACCATGGAATTCGAGTTGCTGTGGTTGCTGGCCAGCAGCGCGGGCAAGATTCTCTCTCGCGACGACATCCTCAACCGCATGCGCGGCATCGCTTTTGACGGCCTGAACCGCAGCGTAGACGTGTACATCAGCAAACTGCGCGGCAAGCTCAATGACAACCCCCGCGAGCCGGTGTGCATCAAGACCATCTGGGGCAAGGGCTACCTGTTCAATCCGTTCGCGTGGGAGGTGTAGATGCTGCGCTTGTATCTGCGCCTCTATCTGATTCTCGCGCTCGGTCTGGCCGGGTCGATCTGGTTGGTCAACTACGGCCTGGACGCCTACATGCCCGAGTCCAACGAAACCTATAACCGTGAAGCCCTGCGCGGCCCGGCCTGGGCCCTGGTGGAGCAACTGCGCCCCGTGCAGGCAGAGGCACGCCAGGCACGCCTGGACGAGCTGCAACCGCATTACGGCTTGCGGCTCGAACTGGTGCAGCGCGACACCCAGGATTTGAGCGAACGGGAACAGAAACTCCTGGCGGCTGACCAGGTGGTGGTGCGCGAAGACTTCATGAAATTTCTCGCGCCTATCGACGACGGCCCGCAACTGCTCGAAATCAGATTGCCGGAAGAACCCAAGTGGTTATACCTGTGGGCCTATGGCTTCCTGGGCGTGAGCCTGGCCATCGTCCTGTATTTCTGGGTGCGTCCACACTGGCGCGACCTGGAGCACATCCGCCTGGCAGCGCAACGTTTCGGTGACAATGACCTGGGCTCGCGCATCTTGCTGCCGAGTCGCTCCACCGTGCGTTCTCTGGCCGGGCACTTCAACCAGATGGCCGAGCGCATCGAAGGTTTGATCGCCAACCAGCGCGAACTCACCAACGCGGTCTCCCACGAATTGCGCACGCCGATTGCGCGGCTGTCATTCGAGCTGGACCAGCTCAGGCAGCAGAGTGACCCACGGCAAAGCCGAGCGTTGATCAACGACATGTACGCCGACCTCGGTGAACTGGAAGAAATGGTCTCCGAGCTGTTGACCTATGCCAGCCTTGAGCCAGGCGCTACCCAGGTCACCCGCGAGCAAATCGAGGCCCACAGTTGGCTCGACAGTGTGATCGGCAGCGTGGCCCTGGAGGCCGAAGCAGAAGGGGTGCAGTTGTCGTTGCGCACCTGCGAGGTGGACGTTATCCAGATCGAGCCACGCTTTATGGCGCGGGCCGTGATCAACCTGCTGCGCAACGCGATTCGTTATGCCGATCGTCGCGTGGAAGTGTCGCTGGTCAAGTTTGGCAGCGGTTACGAAGTGCGGGTCAACGACGATGGGCCGGGGGTACCGCTGGAGGGTCGCACCAAGATATTCGAACCCTTCCTGCGCCTTGACGCCAGCCGCGACCGCCGCACAGGCGGATTTGGCCTGGGCCTGGCGCTGGTCAAGCGTGTCAGCCAGTGGCATGGCGGGCAGGTGGAAGTGCAGGATTCGGAGTGGGGCGGGCGTCGTTTCGAATGACGTGGGCCTATGCAGAGTAAGAGGGCTTGCCCCCATGCCATCCTGTAGGAGCGAGCTTGCTCGCGAAGAACCTCAACGATAACGCGTGTTTTCTGGATAAACGCGGCGCCTGCGAGTTTTTCGCGAGCAAGCTCGCTCCTACAGAGGGCAAGTCAGATCAGAAGGTGTACTGCAGCTCCCCCAACACCGACGCCTGCAGCCGCTGCTCCACAATCGGGCTCTTGCCTGCTTCATTCGCCAGGTATTGCACATCGAGCAAGGTCGAGAACTGCGTGTGTTCGTTGATCGGCACGCTCCATGAGAGGTTCATGCCATTGCTGATATTGCCGGCACTGGCCTTGTATTCCTTGAAGCGGCTGCGGGTGGCCTGGTCGGCAGTCACGCCGTACCAGGTTTGCAGGTAGTTGCGGTCACCGAAGTGGCTGTTGATGGCGGCATCGACGGAGCCGTAGCGGCCTTCATAGAGATGGGTACCCAGGCTCAACTCCAGGTGGGTAAAAGCCTTGCCGGTTTCCTTGTGTTTATCTTCTTCAAGCGCATGTTCCAGGGTGGCGCCGATGATCACACCGCCGAGGTTGTAGGCGGTACTTACCCCCAATTGCGGACGTGACTTGATCTCGCCCATGCCTTTGAGGCGTTTGGAGCCGGCATGCATGCTTTCATTTTTATCCTTGCGCGAATCGCTTGCGCCAACGTATGCGCTGAAGCTCAGGGCATCACCTTCGTAACCCCAGCCCAAGCCCGTATCAGTGTCGAGAAAGACGCCCCAGGGGCTGATGATTTTGCCGCCGAGCACAGGCGCCGTCATACGTTCGTCGCTGCCACTGTAGCGGGGTGCGTTGGCCATGCCGGCCTTGAGGCTGTATTGCCAGTCTTCGGCAAGCGCCGTATCGGCGGCGGCGAGCAGGCACAGTGAGGTCAATGACAGGCACAGGTTTTTTGAGTGCATCAGGGTGTTTTCCTGGTTAGAGGTTCAAGGGTGTGTGGGGTGAATGGGTGCGTTTGAACGAGTAGCCCGAAGCACTCAGGCCGTTGACCTGGCGGCTGACGGTATCGCCCAGGCCGTAGCCGTTGCCGGCCAGCACCGCATGGGCGTTGTCGATGGGCAGCAGGATGTAGTCGGTCAGCGGCTCGCCGTTTAATTGGCCGCGAATCACCAGGAAACAGTCCTCCTGGCGCACGCTGATGCCACTCAATGGCGCGTCGGGTTCATGGCTGCTGAGCACCTGGTAGGTGCCGACCGTGTTGGCCCACGCGGCGGACAAGGGCGGCGGCTCGATGCGCTCGCCGATGGCAATGCGTTGGCCGTGGCTGCGGGCGGTGAGCATTTGGCGGCCTTGTACCGTGAGCACATCCAGCTGCACGCGGCCCAACTCGCCGAGGTCCTTGCGCCAGAACCCCAGTATCTTTTTCTGCGCCCGCAGCCAGCCTTGCTCATCACGCAATAGCTGGAAATCGTAGCCGGCCAGTTCACCGCTCAAGCGCGCACGCTCATCTCTGATGCGGAACACGCCCCAGGCGGTCGCGTAGAAGCCGGCCAGGCGCTTGCGATCCACCGCCGCCGGTACATGGCGCAGCTTGAGGCCGTGGCTGGGGGCCTGGCAGTCGTCGGCGCATACGGGCTTGCCGGTCTGAGCCTGGAGCATCAGGCGCAGGCTGTCGGTGGTCAGCGACACCACCATGTCTTCGGCGTTGCTGTCGTTGGCCATGATGACCACGGCCAGTTGCTGATCCGGCAGCAGGGTCAACTGGGCCACGAAGTCGTCGCCGCCACCGCTGTGCTGGTAGGTGCGCACACCGGGGCCGATGGGCTCGTCACCACAGGGCGCCAAGAACCAGCCCAAGCCCATCTGGCAGTCGAAATCCAAGGCGTTGCCGGTGTTTTGCTGGGTAAACATGGCATCGATAGAAGCGCTGCCGAGGATCTGACGGCCCTTGTAGGTGCCCTTGGCAAACAGCATGCGCACGTAGCGGCTGAGGTCTTTGGGGCTGGTCCACAGGCCACCGGCGGCGAGGTCACGCACCTGGGGGTCGGTGCTGGCCTTGCCATCCTCGTAGCCGTGGGCGCGATAGCTCATTTGCGCACCGGTACCCAGGAAACTGGACTGGTTCATTCGCAAGGGTGTGAGCAGGCTGCTTTGTAACTGGGCTTCGAAGCTTTTGCCGCTGCTACGCTCAATGGCGGCGCCCACCAAGGCATAGCCAAGGTTGGAATACGCCACCTGGGAGCCCGGTAGGCTGCTCAGCCACACACCCGACACACGCATCGGCATTTGCCCCATGGCATAGGTGCTGCGCAGGTCGCGCAGGTGCTCGCTGGGCAAACCGGATTGATGGCTGAGCAAGCGCCGCAAGGTGATCGCTCGATCCGCCTCGGCCTGGTCGCTGTGAAAGCGGGAGCGTACGTAGAACTCACGCAGGGTCTGCTGGATCGGCGCATCCAGCGCCAGGTGTTGCTGCTCCACCAGTTGCAGCGCCGCCGTGGCGGTCAGCAGCTTGGAGATGCCACCGGCGCGAAACGCGGTATTGGGCGTGACCGGCACCCCCAGGTCTTTGTCAGCCAGGCCAAAGCCGCGGGCCCAGATCAGCTCCTGGCCATTGACCAGGGCAATCGACAATCCCGCCACATTGTCCCGCGCCATCTCCTGGGGAATGCGGGTTTGTAGGTAGCGGATGATTGCGCCGTAATCACCTTTTTGAATCGGCGGCGGGGCAGGCGGTTGCGAGTGGCAACCGATACTGCCCAACAGGCAACCCAATAGCGGAATACCGCGCAGTCTGCGAAACATCAAGAGCACCCGAATGATGATTTGGATGCTGGAATGCTAGGGCGGCGGGTGCTGAGAATCTTTGGGTGCTTTGTCGGGAAACTGTCAAAGACTGTTAACGGCCGCTTATAAAAACATCAGGATTTGCCCAGGGGGGCAGGCATCAACGTGGCGATCAGGGCGCGTATGGTCCCCGGCAGCGCTTCCAGCTCGCGTACCAGGATGCTGCGCTCGCGAATCGCCCAGGGCTCGTCCAGTTTCACCGTCACCAGCTGCATGGTGCGGCTGTGACGCAGGGCGGCGGACTCTGGAATGATGCCAATGCCCACGCCGGCCTCGACCATCCGGCAGATCGCCTCGAAGCTCGAGACCTGGATACGCAGCGACAATTGCTTGCCCAGACGCTCGACGTGTTCACGCAGGAAACTCAACAGCGTGCTGCCTTCATGCAGGCCGATATGCTGATACGCCAGGGTCTGCTCGAGGGTGACCGAAGGCAGTTCGGCCAAGGCATGCCCGACGGGCACCATCAGCACCAGTTCATCGGTGCTGAAATGCAACACTTGCAGGCCGGAGGCTTCCACGGGGCCGGCGATGATACCCATGTCACTGGTGCCATCGAGCACCCCGCGCACGATGTCTCGTGACAGGCGTTCCTGCAGGTCGACGGTGACGCCCGGGCGCTGTGACAGAAAGCCTGCCAGGACTTCCGGCAAAAACTCGGTGACCGCCGTGGTGTTGGCGAAGATACGGATATGCCCGGCCGAATCCACGCCGTATTGGGTGAACTCGCTTTTGAGGTAATCCACCTGGCGCATGATCAACCGCGCATGGTGTAACAGGCGCTCGCCTGCCGGAGTGATTTCCACGCCCCGGCTGTCACGGTACAACAGGCGCGTGTCGAGCTGTCCTTCCAGGGCCTTGATCCGCGCACTGGCGGCAGCCGGCGACAGGAAGGCGCGCTTGGCACCCTGAGTGAGGCTGGGGGATTCGGCGATATGGATAAACAGGCGCAGGTCGGCGAGATCGAAGTGCATGCAAGGCTCCCGGACAACAGGTTTCCTGTGGGAGCGGGCTTGCTGTGGCGAGGGAGCTTGCTCCCGCTCGACAGCGCAGCTGGAGCCGGCTTTTTTGGGGGCGCTACGCACCCCAGCGCAAGCAAGCTTGCTCGCCACAGCAAGCCAGCTCCCACATTGGTTCACGGTGTGGCTGTAAGCGTTCAGCATAACCGAACGCTGGTTTATTGAAATGCAAATTCTCAGAACGGGCTGGCCCTTGCATGATCCTCGGCAGACACCCACTGCCTGAGGACCTGCACCCGATGAGCGCCACTGATTGGATCGGCCGAAGTGAGACCGCCTACGACCACCTGAGCCATAACCTGCTCAAGCGCATCGCCGCCACATTAGGTGAAGAGGTGCCTGCGGACGGCGACGCTGTGCCTGCGTTGTGGCAATGGTGCTTTTTCCAGGACCCGCTGCCGGAGGTGGCGTTGGGCAGCGACGGCCACCCGGCACGCGGCGGGTTTCTGCCGCCGGCCGATAACCGCAATCGCATGTGGGCCGGTGGGCGTCTTGAATTTCTGCACCCACTGCGGGCTGGCGAGGCGGCTACGCGCGTGTCGACCATCACCCAGGTCGAAGAAAAGACCGGGCGCACCGGCTCACTGCTATTTGTCACCGTGCGCCATGACTACTCCCAGGAAGGGCGCCTGGCCATCCGCGAGGAGCAGGACATCGTCTACCGCGAACCCACGCCACCCAAGCCTGGCAGCGGCGACGCGCTGGCCCGGGGCGAATGGACAGAGGCCGTCGAGCCGACGCCGACCCTGTTGTTCCGCTACAGCGCCGTCACGTTCAACGGCCACCGCATCCACTACGACTACCCCTATGTCACCGGCACCGAAGGCTATGCCGGCCTGGTGGTGCATGGCCCGCTGATCGCCACCTTGAACCTGCGTGCGTTTTGCCGAGCGCACCCTGAGGCGACCTTGCGCCGCTTTGCCTATCGCGGCGTGCGCCCACTGATTGCGCCACAGCCTTTTCAGGTCGGCGGGCGCATCACCGCCACCGGCGTCGCAGAACTCTGGGCTGGCGACACTGAAGGCCTGGCACAGACCGCCCAGGTGCATTTCGAATAACCCGATAACAACAGGCGGAGAGCCGTAGATGAATGCCCATGACAACGAAGAACTCAATGCGATCCGCGACGGCGTGCGCGCCTTGTGCGCCGAGTTCGATGCCGCTTACTGGCGCAAGATCGATGAAGAAAAAGGCTTCCCCGAAGCCTTCGTCAAGGCCCTGACCGACGCCGGTTGGCTGTCGGCAATGATCCCCGAGGAATACGGCGGTTCCGGCCTGGGCCTGGCCGAAGCCTCGGTGATCCTTGAGGAAGTCAACCGCTGCGGCGGCAACTCGGGCACCGTGCACGGCCAGATGTACAACATGTTCACCCTGCTGCGTCATGGCAGCGAGGCGCAAAAACGCTACTACCTGCCCAAGCTGGCCAGCGGTGAATTGCGCTTGCAGTCGATGGCCGTCACCGAACCCACTACCGGCACCGACACCACCAAGATCAAGACCACGGCGATCAAGCGCGGCGACAAGTACGTGATCAACGGCCAGAAAGTCTGGATCTCACGGGTACAGCATTCCGACCTGATGATTCTGCTGGCACGTACCACGCCCTTGGCCGACGTAAAGAAAAAATCCGAAGGCATGTCGATCTTCCTGGTGGACCTGCGCCAGGCCATCGGTAACGGCCTGACCGTGCAGCCCATCGCCAATATGGTCAACCATGAGACCAACGAGCTGTTCTTCGACAACCTGGAGCTGCCCCTGGACAGCCTGATTGGCGAGGAGGGCAAGGGCTTCAAATACATCCTTGATGGCCTGAATGCCGAGCGCACGCTGATTGCCGCCGAGTGCATCGGTGACGGCCGCTGGTTCATCGAAAAGGCCAGCGCCTATGCCCGCGAGCGTGTGGTGTTTGGCCGGCCCATCGGGCAGAACCAGGGCGTGCAGTTCCCGATTGCCGAGGCGCATATCGAGATCGAAGCGGCCGACCTGATGCGCTGGCGTGCCTGCGAGGAATACGACAGCGGCAAGAACGCCGGGGCCAGTGCCAACATGGCCAAGTACCTGGCGGCCAAGGCGTCCTGGGAAGCGGCCAATGCCTGCCTGCAAACCCACGGCGGCTTCGGCTTTGCCTGCGAGTACGACGTGGAGCGCAAGTTCCGCGAAACCCGCCTGTACCAGGTGGCGCCGATCTCCACCAACCTGATCCTGTCCTACGTGGCCGAGCATTTGCTCGAATTGCCACGTAGCTTCTGAGGGCCTGAGCATGAGCCCTACCCAAGCCCTGTGCCGGTTCCTGGCCGAGCTGACGTACTCACAATTGCCCGAGCCCGTGCTGGCGCGCACCGAAGAGCTGTATCTGGATTGGCTCGCGTCCGCTTTGGCCAGCCAAGGCGCGCACCCGATCCCCTTGTTTGAACGCTACGCGCAGAAGATGGGCCCGAGCAGCGGCCCGGCCCAGGTGATCGTCAACGGCACCGGCACCAGCGCGTATTTTGCCGCACTGGTCAACGCCGCTTCCTCACATCTGGTGGAGCAGGATGACCTGCACAACAGCTCCGTGCTGCACCCGGCCACCGTGGTGTTTCCCGCTGCATTGGCGGCTGCCCAGGACCTCGGCAAGTCTGGCCGTGAGCTGTTGCTGGCTTCTGTAGCCGGCTATGAGGCGGGGATTCGCATCGGTGAGTTCATGGGCCGCTCCCACTACCGCATCTTCCACACCACGGCCACGGTCGGCACCCTGGCGGCGGCGGTCGCGGTGGGCAAGTTGCTCGACTTCAACGAAGAACAATTCATCAACCTGCTCGGCAGCGCCGGCACCCAGGCTGCCGGGCTGTGGGAGTTTCTGCGCGATGCCGCCGACTCCAAGCAACTGCACACGGCCAAGGCGGCGGCGGACGGCTTGCTGGCGGCTTACCTTACGGCCGATGGGCTGACCGGCGCGCGCAATATCCTTGAAGGTGAGCAAGGTTTGGCGGCCGGGATGTCCAGTGATGCCCAACCGGGCAAATTGTCTTCCGAGCTGGGCAGCCGTTGGGCGCTGGTGGAAACCTCGTTCAAATTCCACGCCTCCTGTCGCCACACCCATCCTGCTGCCGATGCGCTGCTGGACGTGATGCAGCGTGAAGGCCTGAGCGCTGCGCAGATCTCCCAGGTGCAAACCCACGTGCACCAAGGCGCCATTGACGTACTCGGCCGAGTGACGGTGCCGACCACCGTGCACCAGGCCAAATTTTCCATGGGCACGGTGCTTGGGCTGATCGCTGTGCATGGCAAAGCCGGTTTGCCTGAATTCCATGAGCTGGCGTTGACCGATCCTGCGGTCGCGGCGTTTCGCGACAAGGTCTGCATGAGCCTGGACCCCGAAGTCGACAACGCCTACCCGCAACGCTGGCTGGGCCGCGTTACCGTCACCACCACCGATGGCCGCACGCTGCACGGTGCCATTGATGAACCCAAGGGCGACCCGGGCAACACCCTGAGCCGTGCCGAGCTGGCGGACAAGTTCCAGCGCCTGGCCGACTTCAGTGGCGCCCGCACCCCGGCCCAGGCCAACCGCCTGATCGAGCAGGTGTGGAACCTGCGAACTACCGCGTCCATGGCCCATTGGCTTTGAGGGATTTGTCATGACTGAACAACGACCGCTGGACGGCATCACCGTCGTCAGCCTGGAACACGCGATTGCCGCGCCGTTCTGTACGCGCCAACTGGCCGACCTCGGTGCCCGGGTCATCAAGGTAGAGCGCCCCGGCACCGGCGATTTCGCCCGTGGCTATGACGAGCGGGTGCGTGGCCTGGCGTCACATTTCGTCTGGACCAACCGCTCCAAGGAAAGCCTGACCCTGGACCTCAAGCAGGACGAGGCGGGCGCCATTCTGGATGCGCTGCTGGCCGATGCCGATGTGCTGGTGCAGAACCTTGCCCCCGGCGCGGCGGCGCGCATGGGCTTATCGTTCGAGGCGCTGCACGTACGTTTTCCACGCCTGATCGTCTGCGATATTTCCGGCTATGGCGAAGGCGGGCCCTACGAGAAAAAGAAAGCCTACGACCTGCTGATCCAGAGCGAGGGCGGCTTCCTCTCGGTGACCGGAGGCCCAGAAGAAGAACAGATGGCCAAGGCCGGTTGCTCCATCGCGGATATCTCCGCCGGCATGTACGCCTACAGCGGCATTCTGTCGGCGCTGCTGCTACGCGGCAAAACCGGCCAGGGCAGCCGCATCGATGTAAGCATGCTCGAAAGCCTGGTGGAGTGGATGGGCTACCCGATGTATTACGCCTTCGACGGCGCGGCGCCGCCACCGCGTGCGGGTGCCGCGCATTCGACGATTTACCCCTATGGGCCGTTTCCCACCGGGGGCGGCGGCACCGTGATGCTCGGCTTGCAGAACGAGCGCGAATGGGCGGCGTTCTGCGACAAAGTGCTGCTCACCCCGGCGCTGGCCATGGACGAACGCTTCAGCGCCAATTTCAAGCGCTCGGCCAACCGCGAGGTGCTGCGCCAGATCATCGTGGAGCGCTTTGCCCAACTGGACGTCGAGGCGGTGATCCAGCGCCTGGAAGACGCGCAAATTGCCAGCGCCCGGGTCAACGATATGCAAGGCGTGTGGGACCACCCGCAACTCAAGGCCCGCGACAGCTGGCGCGACGTCGACAGCCCGGCGGGGCCGTTGCCGTCGCTGCTGCCACCGGCCCGTAACGCCGCGTTTACCCCGCGCATGGACGGCGTGCCAGCGCTGGGGCAACACAGCCAAGGCATCCTCGATCAGCTGGGTTACTCCGTTGAGGCCATTAACAGCCTGCGCGAGCGCGGCGTTATCTAATCAGGAATCAAGTGATGCCAAAGCCTTTAGTACGTTCTGCGCTGTTTGTGCCGGGCAGCCGCCCGGAGCGGTTTGCCAAGGCCCTGGCCAGCGGCGCCGACGCAGTGATTGTGGATTTTGAAGACGCGGTGGAAGAACCGCTCAAGCGTCAGGCCCGGGATAATCTGGGGGCATTCCTGTGCGCCCATCCCGAGGCCCAGGTGTGGGTGCGCATCAACGCGCCGCAACATGCCGAACATTTTGAGGACGTGGCCTTCTGCAAGGCCCATGCAAATGTCGCCGGGGTATTGCTGCCCAAGGTCGAAAGCGCGGCCCAGGTGGCTGTGGTGGCCGCTACCGGCAAGGCTATCTGGCCGATTATCGAAAGCGCACGCGGTTTGCTGGCACTGGCGCAGATTGCCCAGGCGCCCCAGGTAGAGCGCCTGTCGTTCGGTGGCTTGGACCTGGCGCTGGACCTGAACCTGAGCAGTCACTCCCGTGCCGCCGAATTGGCCCTCGACCAGGCGCGCCTGGCGTTGATCGTGCACTCGCGCGCCGCTGGCCTGGCGGCGCCGCTGGACGGTGTGCACCCGGCCATTGACGACCCCGAGGGCTTGCATCGCTCGATCCGGCACGCTTATGAAATGGGCTTTGCCGGGGCATTGTGCATTCACCCCAAGCAAGTCGCGGTGATCCATGCTGCGCTGGCGCCGAGCGCTGAAGAGCTGGCCTGGGCCAGGCGGGTGGTGCAGGCGGGCGCCCATGGGGCAGGGGCTTATCAGATTGATGGGCAGATGGTGGATGCGCCGGTACTGCTGCGCGCGCAACGGCTGCTCACTGCCAGCTCTGACTGACGGAACCTGGAGCCAAATGTGGGAGCTGGCTTGCCTGCGATAGCGGTGTATCAGGCAACACAGACATTGACTGTTCTACCGCTATCGCAGGCAAGCCAGCTCCCACACTGGGCGCGTTCGGCCAGGCCGAACGCAGGTATCTAAAATTCGAAATTCACGACACGCGTTACATCAGGCACCTTGCCTTAAACACAACAATAAGAAGGTGATTCCCATGCTCAAGCTTTCCCGGGCGCTGCTGTGCGCCGCCACCTTGTTTACCGCTGGCCTGGCCCAGGCGGCAGACCCGATTGTGATCAAGTTCGCCCACGTGGTGGCCGAAAACACCCCCAAAGGCCAGGGCGCGCTGCTGTTCAAAAAACTTGCTGAAGAGCGCCTGCCCGGCAAGGTCAAGGTTGAGGTGTACCCGAACTCGTCGCTGTTTGGCGATGGCAAGGAAATGGAAGCATTGCTGTTGGGTGACGTGCAAATGCTGGCGCCGTCCCTGGCCAAATTCGAGCACTACACCAAACAAGTGCAGATCTACGACCTGCCGTTCCTGTTCAACGACCTGGCCGCCGTCGACCGTTTCCAGGCCGCTCAGGGCAAGCAACTGCTGACCTCGATGCAGGATAAGAACATCCTCGGCCTGGCCTATTGGCACAACGGCCTCAAGCAACTCTCCGCCAACAAGGCCCTGCATGAACCCAAGGACGCCCGTGGCCTGAAGTTCCGCGTGCAGGCTTCCAGTGTGCTCGAAGAACAGTTCAAGGCGATCCGCGCCAACCCGCGCAAGATGAGCTTTGCCGAGGTTTACCAGGGCCTGCAGACCGGTACCGTGAATGGCACCGAGAACACCTGGTCGAACTATGAAAGCCAGAAGGTCAATGAAGTGCAGAAGTACTTCACCGAGTCCAACCATGGCCTGATCGACTACATGGTGATCACCAACGCGAAGTTCTGGAATGGCCTGGCGCCGGATGTGCGCAGCACCCTGGAGCAGATCATGGCCGAGGTCACCGTGGAGGTGAACAAGCAGGCCGAAGCGCTGAACCAGTCGGCCAAGCAGAAGATCGTCGACGCCAAGACCAGCGAAATCATCGAACTGACCCCCGAGCAACGTGCGCTGTGGCGCGAAGCCATGCGCCCGGTGTGGCAGAAGTTCGAGGGCGAGATTGGGGCTGACCTGATCAAGGCGGCGGACGCTTCCAACCAGTAAACCTCTGTGGGAGCGGGCTTGCCCGCGACTGATCGTTCCCACGCTCCGCGTGGTAATGCATCCCGTGACGCTCCGCGTCGCCTTACGCACGGCGTGATACAGGACGTGGAACGTCCGGGGCGGCATTACCACGCGGAGCGTGGGAACGATCTACAGGTTGACCTGGTTTTTACCTATCTCTGCCACGCGAGGTTTTGCCATGCAAACGCTAAGGCGCGTCTGGGAGCACCTGGAGGAAGGCTTCATTGCTTTCCTGCTGGCCGCCATGACCCTGGTGACATTCGTCTACGTCATGCTCAACAACGTCTACACCCTGTTTTTTGCCCTGGCCGACAAATGGGCCTGGAGCAGCGCCTTCTTCAATGCCCTGGGCGACGGCACCATGGCCTGGGCCCAAGAGATGACCTGGAGTGTGGCGCTGACCAAGGCCATGTTCGGCTGGTTGATTTTCTTCGGCATTTCCTACGGCGTGCGCACCGCTGGCCACCTGGGCGTGGACGCGCTGGTGCGGCTGACCCGGCGCCCGGTGCAACGCCTGCTCGGCATGCTCGCCTGCCTGTGCTGCCTGGCCTATGCCGGGCTGTTCATGGTGGCCAGCTACAAGTGGGTGAGTGCGGTGATGACCGCGCATATCGGCGCCGAAGACCTCGACCAGTTCGGCATCGATGTCGGCGACATCGTGGTGATCGTGCCCATTGGCTTTGCCTTGGTCTTGATCCGCTACCTGGAAATTTTCTACCGCATCTTTACCCACCGCCAGGTCGGGTTGGGCCTGGCCGACGAGGCCGACGAGGCCGGCGAGGCCAGCAAGTTGGCCGGCAGCCATGAGGAGCGTCACTGATGGCCGTGCTCTGTCTGTTTCTCCTGTTGTTCGTGTTCATGTTTCTGGGCGTGCCAATTGCGATTGCCCTGGGGTTGTCCGGTGCGGTGTCGATCCTGATGTTCAGCCAGGACTCTGTGAGTTCCCTGGCGATCAAACTGTTTGAAACCAGCGACGCCTATACCTTTCTGGCGATTCCGTTTTTCCTGTTATCCGGCGCCTTCATGACCACCGGCGGCGTGGCCCAGCGGCTGATCGACTTTGCCAACGCCTGTGTCGGGCATATCCGCGGTGGCCTGGCGATTGCGGCGGTGCTGGCGTGCATGCTGTTTGCGGCGCTGTCCGGCTCATCACCGGCCACGGTGGCAGCGGTGGGCTCGATTGCCGTGGCGGGCATGGTGCGTTCCGGTTACCCCAAGGAGTTTGGGGCGGGCATCATCTGCAACGCCGGGACCTTGGGCATTCTGATTCCGCCGTCGATCGTGATGGTGGTGTATTCGGCGGCGACCGAAACCTCAGTAGGCAAATTGTTCATGGCCGGGGTGATTCCGGGCTTGCTGCTGGGCCTGATGTTGATGGTCGCGATCTACATCGTCGCCCGTATCAAGAAGCTGCCGGCGCAACCCCAGGCGACATTCCGTGAGTGGCTGAGTTGTGCACGCCGAGCGTTCTGGGGGCTGTTGCTGCTGGTGATCATCCTCGGCGGCATTTACAGCGGCATGTTCACCCCGACCGAAGCGGCGGCAGTGGCAGCCGTGTATTCAGCATTCGTCGCGCTGTTCGTCTACAAGGACATGAAGCTGCGCGACTGCCCCAAGGTGCTGTTGGAGTCGGGGCGCTTGTCGATCATGCTGATGTTCATCATCGCCAACGCCATGCTGTTTGCCCACGTGCTGACTACCGAGCAGATCCCGCAGGAAATCACGGCCTGGGTGATCTCCGAAGGGCTGACGCCGATTGGCTTTTTGATCATGGTCAACGTGGTGCTGCTGATTGCCGGCAGCTTTATGGAGCCTTCGGCCATTGTGCTGATCCTGGCGCCGATCTTTTTCCCGATTGCGATGAAGCTCGGGATTGACCCGATTCACCTGGGCATCGTGATGGTGGTGAACATGGAAATCGGCCTGGTGCACCCGCCGGTGGGGCTGAACCTGTTCGTGACCTCGGCGGTGACGGGGCTGACTCTAGGGCAGACCATTCGCGCCGCGATGCCGTGGCTGATGATTCTGTTGGTGTTCCTGATTATGGTCACCTACCTGCCGTTCATTTCCCTCGCGCTGCCGCAGTGGCTGGGGATGTGAGGCCGCTAGACGGTGGGAGAGGGCAGCCCTCCCACCGCTGAGGGATGTCAAACCTTGAACTGACGCAAAAGCCCATCAAGCTGTTCACTCAAACCACGCAACTGTGCACTCGCCACGCTCGATTGCTCCGCTGCCAGCGCGGTGCTGTGGGACAGCCCGGCCGCTTGGGTGACGTTCTGGTTGATGTCTTCCACCACGTGGGCCTGTTGCAGGGTGGCGCTGGCAATCGAGGCGTTCAGGCCGTTGAGGTTGTGCAGCGCCTGGCCGATGGCGGTGAGGCTTGCGCCCGCCTGGCCGGCTTGTTCAATGGTCAGTTGCGAGGCGCTGTGGCTGTCGCTGATGACCTTGACCGCCGCTTCGGAGTGGCCTTGCAGGCGCTCGATCATCACCTGGATCTCGGCGGTGGATTTCTGCGTGCGCTGGGCCAGCAGGCGCACCTCATCGGCGACCACCGCAAACCCGCGGCCTTGCTCGCCCGCACGGGCGGCTTCGATGGCGGCGTTGAGGGCGAGCAGGTTGGTCTGGTCGGCGATGGAGCGGATCACCTCCAGTACCCCGCCGATCTGCGTGCTCTCGCTGGAGAGCGTGCGGATCACCTCCACGGCCTGGCTGATAGTGGTGGAGAGCTGGTCGATCTGCTGCAAGCTGCCGTCGATATTGACCTGGCCCTGCTGTGCCTGGGCCTGTGCATCGCGCATTTCGCTGGCGGCGTGCTCGGCATTCTTGGCCACGTCCTGCACGCCGTAGGTGACTTCGTTGATGGCGGTGGCCACCAGTTCCATCTGCTGGGACTGCTGCTGGCTGCGGTCGTGGGCCTGGCTGGCGTTGTGGCCCAGCTCGCTGGACGACTGGCCCAGGGCGTTCGCGCACACCTGCAACTGGCCGACCACCTGGCGCAGCTTGGCGGTGAAGCTATTGAAGTGCTGGGCCAGTTGCGTCAATTCGTCACGGCCGTGCGTATCGAGGCTGTGGGTCAGGTCACTTTCGCCACTGGCAATATTGCCCATGGCATTCACCGCGGCCTGCAACGGCTGCACGATGCTGCGGGCAATCAGCACCACCAGCACGGCCATCATCAGCGCAATGCCCAGGCCAATGGCCGAGGCTTTCCACACCTGGCCCCTGAATTCGGCCTGCACATCGTCCACGTAGACCCCGGAGCCGATAATCCAGCCCCAGGGTTCGAACAGTTGGATGTACGAGGTTTTCTCTACCGGCGCTTCGGCGCCGGGCTTCGGCCAGCGGTAGTTGACGATGCCGGCGCCCTTGGCCTTGGCCAGGCTCACGAATTCGTTGAACACGGCGAAACCGTCCGGGTCGCGAATCGCCGAAAGGTTCTGGCCGTCGAGCTTGGGGTTGGCCGCGTGCATGATCATCACGGGGGTGAGGTCGTTGATCCAGAAGTAGTCGTCATGGTCATAACGCAGCCCGCGCACCGCGCTCAGGGCCTGTTGTTGCGCGGCGTCGCGGGTCAGTACGCCGGTTTTTTCCAGGCTCTGGTAATAGCTGAGTACGCCACTGGCGGTCTGCACCACGTGCTGGGTCTGCTGGCGCTTGGCCTGGTAGAGGTCGCCGTGGATCTGGTTGAGCATTAACAGCCCCAAGGCCAGCAGCATCAACACGGCGACTATCAGGATCAGCCAAAGGCGGCGGCTGATCGACATGCTGCGCAAACTGTTCATCGTCCTGTCACTCCCTGCTCTTTATAATTGTGGTGCTGCTTCGAGATTTCCGGCGTGTCTGATAGGCTTTCGGCCCGGAATCGAAAAACCTGAGTACTGCCTGATTTTTCACGGAATTTTTGCAGACCGGCGTTGAGAATCAACCGCGGGCGCTTGTGTGCGCTCGTCGTCAGTGAACTTAAAAAAGACTAAGAGGCATGCCACGCGCATGACCTTTGGAGACAGCATGGATTTTTGGACCGCCATACAGGCATTGATTCTCGGCATCGTCGAGGGGCTTACGGAGTTCTTGCCGATCTCCAGCACTGGCCACCAGATCATCGTCGCCGACCTGATCAATTTTGGCGGCGAGCGTTTCGAAGCCTTCAACATCATCATCCAGCTGGGCGCGATCCTGGCGGTAGTCTGGGAGTTTCGGCGCAAGATCTTTGACGTGGTCATCGGCCTGCCGACCCAGCCCAAGGCCCGGCGCTTTACCGTCAACCTGATCATCGCCGTGTTGCCGGCGGTGGTATTGGGGGTGATTTTTGCCGACCTGATCAAGCACTACCTGTTTAACCCGATCACTGTAGCGACTGCCCTGGTAGTGGGTGGCGTGATCATGTTGTGGGCCGAGCGCCGCCAACATGCAGTGCGGGCTGAAACCGTCGACGACATCACCTGGAAAGACGCCCTCAAGGTCGGCCTGGCCCAGTGCCTGGCGATGATCCCGGGCACTTCGCGCTCCGGTGCAACGATCATCGGCGGCCTGTTGTTCGGCCTGTCGCGCAAGACGGCCACCGAATTTTCATTCTTCCTGGCCATGCCGACCATGGTTGGGGCGGCGGTGTACTCGGGTTACAAGTACCGCGATCTGTTCCAGCCGGCGGATTTTCCAGTGTTCGCCATTGGTTTTGTCACCTCGTTCATCTTCGCGATGATTGCGGTCAAGGGCTTGCTCAAATTCATCGCCAGCCACAGCTACGCGGTGTTTGCCTGGTACCGGATTGCCTTTGGCCTGGTCATCCTGGCGACCTGGCAGTTCGGCTGGATCGACTGGACTGCGGTCAAGCCATGACTATCCAGCACCCACGCCTGAAGGCGCTGATCTTTGTACTGCTGTGTGCCGCGCCGCTGCTGGGCTCGGCCTTGCTGTGGTATCGCGGCGAAACGGCGATTCCGTTGATGGCCTACGGCGTGGTCAGTGTGGTGGCGTTCTTTCTTTATTGGAGCGACAAGCGCAAGGCGCAGACCGAAGGCTGGCGCACCCCGGAAAACATCCTGCATGCGGTGGAGCTGGCGGGCGGTTGGCCGGGGGCGTTGATTGCCCAGCAGGTGCTCCGGCACAAGACGCGCAAGGTGTCTTACCAGGTGCTGTTCTGGGTGATTGTGCTGTTGCACCAGGTGTTCTGGCTGGACCAGCTGT
The DNA here is from genome assembly GCF_009648855.1 of Pseudomonas sp. CFSAN084952. NCBI lineage: Bacteria > Pseudomonadati > Pseudomonadota > Gammaproteobacteria > Pseudomonadales > Pseudomonadaceae > Pseudomonas > Pseudomonas sp. CFSAN084952. The sequence continues at coordinate 2,046,551 of NZ_CP045767.1, forward strand.
TTCTTGGCGGCACCTTGCTGTCAATCCTCTAGCCACAAGCCAATCTGTGTGCGCTTGGGCAGCTTGCTCACCACCAACTGGTGGGAGCGCTGCAACAAGCCACGCAGTTCCTCTGCGCCCAAAGGGTAGGGCGTGTTCATGATGACCCACTGCGCCCTCGCCAGGTAAGGCGCCGGGTGAATGCCCGGGCGGTCGACGTGACCCAGGAACAGTTCTTTGTCGACCTTGAAGGCCAGCGACTCACCGCGCAGGTTCTGCAAGGCGAACATCTTGTTGCCAGCAACCGAGAACACCCGCACGCCGCCCCATTTATAGTCTTCCCGTGCGCCTGGCAGGCTCAGGCAAAAACGTGCGACTTGTTCTTCCGTCATGCTCATAACAGCCGATCTCCACAGCCTTTGAAGCCTTCTTCCAGGTAGTCGATCCAGGCCCGGATGGCCGGCAGCACGCCGCGCCGGTGCGGGTAGACCGCTTGCAGCCAGCCGCCTGGTAATGACCATTGCGGCAGCAGTTGCACCAGGCGGCCGCTGGCCAGTTCTTCTTCGCAGTACATCATTGGCAGCACCGTAAAGCCCACGCCCATCATTGCGCTGGCCTTGCGCACGATAAAGTCTTCGATGCCCAGGCGCGCCTCCATCACTAGCTCGTGCATGTTGCCCTGGGGGTCGATGATGCGTTGGTGCACCATTCGGTCCGCCTCGAGTGCGCCAAGGATTGGCAACTGCTTGAGGTCTTCCAGGGTTTCGACCCGCCGCTCACGCATGAAAACGGGGCTGGCCACCAGCACGGTATGCGCCTGGCGCAGGCGTTTGGTGACCAGTAACGGGTCTTCGTCGCCCAGTTCGCGTACGCGCAGCGCTACATCAATGCCTTCGGCTACCAGGTCGACGCGGCGATTCACCAGGGTCATGTCCAACTGCACCAACGGGTGCGCGGCCAGAAAACCGGCTACCAGCTCTGGCAGAATCTGCTGGGCCAGCCCCACCGGGCAACTGACCCGCAAGCGCCCCCGTGGCTCGCTGGACATGCTGGCCACGGCCTCGTCGGCCATTTCCGCCTCCAACAGCATGGCCTGGCAGTGGCGCAAGTAGCGCTCGCCCACGGCGGTGAGCGTCAGTTGTCGGGTAGTGCGTTGCAGCAGGCGTGCACCCAGGCGGTCTTCCAGCTCGGCAATGCGCCGCGACAGCCTGGATTTGGGAATCCCGAGTAGCCGGCCAGCCGCAGCAAAACCGCCGGCTTCGACGACTTTGGCGAAATAGTAGAGGTCATTGAGGTCTTGCATGGTGGGCCTATTGTCCTGTCAGTGGGACAAACTATCGCATTTCAGGCGGCTTATCGACCATTGGTTTCATGCGTAGCATCACCACCATCTGATCGCCACTGTCGATCCCACCTCGGAGATCCATCATGAAACTCTTGCACATCGATTCCAGCATCCTCGGCGACAACTCGGCCTCCCGCCAGCTCAGCGCGGGTGTGGTCAAGGCATGGCAAGCCGCCCAACCGGGCGTGGAAGTGACTTACCGTGACCTCGCCAGCGAAGGCATCAACCATTTCTCCGGCGCTACCCTGGGCGCCTTGGGCACTGCCGCTGAACTGCGTGATGCGGCGCAAAAGCACGAGGCTGAACTGAGTGCATCGTCGCTGGCTGAGTTCCTCGCCGCCGATGCCGTGGTAGTCGGTGCGCCGATGTACAACTTCACCATTCCCACCCAGTTGAAAGCCTGGATCGACCGCATCGCGGTGGCCGGCCAGACCTTCCGCTACACCGAAGCCGGCCCTGAAGGCCTGTGCGGCAACAAGAAAGTCATTATTGTCTCCACCGCCGGCGGCCTGCATGCCGACCAAGCTTCGGGCGCTGCCCACGAAGGCTACTTGAAGCTGTTGTTCGGTTTCCTCGGCATCACCGACATCGAGATCGTCCGCGCCGAAGGCCTGGCCTACGGTGATGAAGTGCGCAGCAAAGCCATGAGCGACGCCAACGTGCGCATCAACGAGCAACTGTTCGCCGCTGCGTAAGGCTTATGTAAATGTGCCCTGTCCTCGGTTTCATTCTGAAACCGAGCGCCTAAACTCTGTATTCTGATCGCCTGAACGCGAGCGGAGTACGGAGTTTTTTCGTTGTGGCCCAGGTTATGCAGACATCCATTCGATACCCTGGACTTTTTCTTCGACAGGCCGGTTCTTGTGCAGCAAAGGTGGACATCCCCATGATGCGTCTTTGTGCTGTTTTGGTTCTTTCGCTGTTGGGCGGCGTGGTTTCAGTGCACGCCGCGCCGGCACCGCACCCCCATTGGAGTGTGGGGTTTCATCGCATGAGTTTTCTCGACCCGCTGGATGCGCAGCCGATGAAAGCCATCGCCTTCTATCCCTCTACCGATGCCGAGCGCACTACCGCGCTGGGCGCCTACCATGTGGCGGCCAGCGAAGATGCCAAGGTGGCGATCGGGCGTTTCCCGATGCTGATGTTGTCCCACGGCAATACCGGCACGCCGCTGGCCCTGCATGACCTGGCCACCGCCTTGGCGCGCAAGGGGTTTGTGGTGGTGGCGGTGCTGCATCCCGGTGACAACTACAAGGACCACAGCCGCCTGGGCACCGTGAGCAATTTGTATGGGCGGCCGATCCAGATCTCCCAGGCGATCACCGCCGCCTTGGCCGAGCCGATGCTGTCGCCCTTTGTGGATATTGATCAGATCGGCGTCATCGGTTATTCAGCCGGTGGCGAAACGGCATTGATCCTGGCCGGCGCCAAGCCTGATTTCGAACGTCTGCGTCGCTACTGCCAGGAACGCCCCGAAGACCGCGACGCGTGCACCACCAAGGGCGAGTTGGTGGTTGATCGCGACGACTTGCAACCCCAGGCTGACCCGCGTATCCATGCCTTGATGCTGATGGCGCCGCTGAGCTTGATGTTCGGCCGCCACACTCTGGCAGATGTGCATGTGCCGGTGCTGCTCTACAGTGGCGATGGCGACCAGTTGGTGGCCGTGGACAAGAACGCAGCCGCCCTGGCGCGCAAGCTGCCGCAGCCACCGGATTTCAAACTGTTGGCCGGGGCCGGGCACTTTGTTTTCATGGCGCCGTGTGACAGTGACCAACTGGCAAGCATGCCCGCCATTTGCACGGATGCCGATGGTGTCGATCGCGAAGGCATCCACCGCGATCTGGTCTCCGAGGCCGGGCGTTTTTTCAGCCATACCCTGGGCGAGGCCACGCGCGCCGGCTTGCAGACCGCTGATCAGTAGGCGCGGCGCCTGAGCAGTACGGTCAGGCCGAGCGCACTGACCGACAGCAACGCCGCGCAGAAGAAGATCCAGCCATAGCCGAGGTTCAATGCCACGGCGCCCATCAACGGCCCGGCAATCGCCAGGGCCAGGTCGAAAAACACCGCATACGCACTCAGCCCCGCGCCGCGGCTGCTGTCCGGCACTTGCTTGATAGCTTCCACGCCGAGCGCCGGGTAAACCAGCGATAAACCAAAACCGGTCAACCCGGCGCCGATCAAGGCCACGCCGGTAGACGGTGCCAGCCACAACAGCGTCAGGCCCAGGGTTTCAATGAGCATGCAGGCGATGGCGGCGGTGAACCCGCCAAACCGGCTGATGGCTGAGATAAACACCAGGCGCGAGAGAATAAAGCACACACCAAATACCGTCAGGCAATACGCCGCACCGGCCCAGCCACGATTCAGGTAATACAGGGTGATAAAGGTCGTCAGCGTGCCGTAGCCAATCGAGGCCAGGCACAGGCTGGCGCCGAACGGCGCGATACGTCCAAACACAGCCCAGAACGGCAGCCGTTCGCCGCGTACCACCGGCACCGAGGGTTTATTACGGATCAGCACCAGGCCCAACGCCGCCAGCACCGCCAGTGCAAGGCCGAGGCTGGCGTAGCCATAATCAGCCACCATCACCACGCCAAGTGGCGCACCAATGGCAATGGCGCCATAGGAGGCGATGCCATTCCAGGAAATCGAGCGTGCGGTGTGTTCGGCGCCCACTGCGCCCATGCACCAACTGATGGTCCCCACGCCAATCAGGCCCTGGGCCACGCCGAGCAACAGGCGACCGGCGATCAGAATACCCAGGCTCAAGCTCGGCAGGCTGTCCAGCAGCGTGGCGATTAAGGTCAGCACACCGCTGATCAGAATACCGGCCAGGCCCAGCACGATCGCGCGTTTGGTGCCGACGTTATCCGACATTCGCCCGGCCATCGGGCGGCTGAGCAGCGTGGCGAGGTACTGCGAACCGATGGTCACCCCGGCCACCACGGCGCTGAAGCCCAGTTGCTCGTGCACATAGCCTGGAATCACCGCAATCGGCAGGCCGATGCAGATAAACGCAATGAAGGTGTAGAACACGATGGAAACGATCTGCAGGGTGATCGACAGGGAGGAGGGGGCGGCAGGCATGAATACTCAATCGCTGGCGGGCGGTGAAGCATCATGGCATATCCCGCACGACTGTAGGAGCGAGGGGACGCCTACAGAGGCCCCTGTGGGAGCGCGCTTGCCTGCGAAGGTGGTGTGTCAGATCGGTGATCTTTAACTGAACCACCGCTATCGCAGGCAAGCCAGCTCCCACACGGGTTATGTATTGCCTATAAAATCAGCGCCTGGCACCGATTCCCTGTGGGAGCGGGCTTGCCCGCGAAGGCTGCCTGTCAGTCACTGCATCTTTAACTGAACCACCGCTATCGCGGGCAAGCCAGCTCCCACACTGGTTATGCATGGCCCATAAAATCAGCGCCCGGCACAGTGCGGATGCAAAAAGCCCTGTCACAGGGACAGGGCTTTTTCTTGCAGCTTGTAGCTTGCAGCTAAGTGCTGCTCTTAGAACACCACACCCTGGCTGCGCAGGTAGTCGTCATAGGTGCCGCTGAAGTCGATCACGCCGCTAGGGCTCAACTCGATAATGCGGGTGGCCAGGGACGATACGAACTCACGGTCGTGGCTGACGAAGATCAGCGTGCCCGGGTAGTTCTCCAGCGCCAGGTTCAGCGCTTCGATGGATTCCATGTCCAAGTGGTTGGTCGGTTCGTCCATGATCAACACGTTCGGCTTTTGCAGGATCAGCTTGCCGAACAGCATGCGACCTTGTTCACCACCGGAGATCACTTTGACCGACTTCTGGATCTCGTCGTTGGAGAACAACATACGGCCCAGGGTGCCGCGAATCATTTGCTCGCCTTGGGTCCATTGGCCCATCCAGTCGAACAGGCTCACGTCGTCTTCGAAGTCGTGGGCGTGGTCCTGGGCGTAGTAGCCCAGCTCGGCGGCGTCGGTCCACTTGATGCTGCCGGCGTCCGGGGTCAGTTCGTTGACCAGGGTGCGCAGCAGGGTGGTCTTGCCGATACCGTTGGGGCCGATGATCGCCACGCGCTCGCCGGCTTCAACCTGGAAGCTGAAGTCCTTGAACAACGGCTTGCCGTCGAAACCTTTGGCCATTTTTTCGACCATGACGGCCTGGCGGTGCAGCTTTTTGTTCTGCTCGAAACGGATGAACGGGCTCACACGGCTCGACGGCTTGACTTCGGCCAGCTGGATTTTGTCGATCGCCTTGGCACGGGAGGTCGCCTGCTTGGCTTTCGAGGCGTTGGCCGAGAAGCGGCTGACGAAGGATTGCAGTTCGGAAATCTGCGCTTTCTTCTTGGCGTTGTCCGACAGCAATTGCTCGCGGGACTGGGTCGCCACGGTCATGTACTCGTCGTAGTTGCCCGGGAACAGGCGCAGCTCGCCGTAGTCCAGGTCAGCCATGTGGGTGCACACGCTGTTCAGGAAGTGACGGTCGTGAGAGATGATGATCATCAGGCTGGAGCGCTGGGTCAGGATGTTTTCCAGCCAGCGGATGGTGTTGATGTCCAAGTGGTTGGTCGGTTCGTCGAGCAACAGCACTTCCGGGTCGGAGAACAGCGCCTGGGCCAGCAGTACGCGCAGCTTCCAGCCGGGGGAGACTTCGCTCATCGGGCCGAAATGCTGTTCCAGAGGAATACCCAGGCCCAGCAGCAGCTCGCCGGCGCGGGATTCGGCGGTGTAGCCGTCCATCTCGGCGAACTCGGTTTCCAGCTCGGCCACGGCCATGCCATCTTCTTCGCTCATTTCCGGCAGCGAGTAGATGCGGTCGCGCTCGGCCTTGACCTTCCACAGCTCCTCGTGGCCCATGATCACGGTGTCGAGCACGGTGAATTCTTCGTAGGCGAACTGGTCCTGGCGCAGTTTACCCAGGCGCACATTCGGCTCGAGCATGACCTGCCCGCCGGACGGGTCGAGGTCGCCACCGAGGATTTTCATGAAGGTCGACTTGCCGCAACCGTTGGCACCGATCAAACCATAGCGGTTGCCGGCGCCGAACTTGACCGAGACGTTCTCGAAGAGCGGCTTGGCGCCGAACTGCATGGTGATGTTAGCTGTGGAGATCAATTACTTTACCTATCAATGGGTTGCGAGCGTGACGGCAGGTGCCTTCAGGCATGCGTCAACAGCGACATCAAGGCGCGAAACCCGGTCGCTGAACACAAAATTTGGGATGTGTGTTGGAATTTGGCGCGCATTGTCGCATATGTCAGGCGACAGTTGTATGGCGAGCGAAGGATGGTTTTGCCAAGGTCTCCGGCATCGCCAGCCACAACAGCATCAAGGCAGCGGCTGCAACTGCCGCCAACGTCAGGAACGCCGCGTTGTAGCCAGCCTGCTGCACCACGAAACCGGCCAGGCTGCTACTGAGCGCCGCGCCGAGGCCGAATACGGTGGAGAGGGCGCCCAGGCTGACGTTGAAGCGCCCGGTGCCTTGGGTCAGGTCTTTGACGATCACCGGGAACAGGGCGCCGAAAATGCCGGCACCGATACCGTCGAGCATCTGCACCGCCACCAGCCAGTAGGGGTCGCTGGATAAGGTATAGAGCACGCCACGCAACGGCAGTATCAGGAAACCTACAAGCAACAGCGGCTTGCGTCCCCAGACATCGGCCTTGAGCCCGACCAGCCAGGCCATCGGCACCATCACCAATTGGGCGGCGACGATGCAGGCTGAAGTCAGCGGGGTGGCCATCTGCAAATTGATCTGCGCCAGTTTCTGGCTGACCAGCGGCAGCATTGCGGCGTTGGCCAAGTGAAACAGTGCGCAGCAGATGGCGAACAGGAGCAGCGGTTGGTTGGTCAGCAACGCTTTCAGGCCCGAGGGTTGTTCGTGGTCGGTGTGATGGGCCGGATCGAAACCACGGGCGACCTCATGGTCAATCGCCTTGGCCGGCACGCAACTGACCGCAATGACACTGGCAACCGCCATAAACGCCATCAGGTAGAACACCACCACCGGTCCGAACAAGTAGGCCAGCCCGCCGGCCAGCAACGCGGCCACGGCATTGCCAGCGTGGTTGAAGGTCTCGTTGCGCCCGGTACGCCGGGTGAAGGCGCGGGGCCCGGTGATCCCCAGCGAAATGGCGGAAATTGCCGGGGCAAAGACAGAGGCGGCTACGGCGCTGGCAGCCTGGGTCAACGCTACCCAGCCAAACGAACTGACGAAGGGCAGCATCAGGCAACTGCCCGTCACCAATAGCGCAGCAATGGCAACCACCGCGCGTTTGTTGCGAGTGCGATCGATCAGCGCACCCGCGGGGCCTTGGGTCAGCAAGGCAGCGATGCCTGCCAGGGTCATGACCACACCAATACTGGCCGGCTCCCATTGATGCACGGCCAGCAGGTAGATCGCCAGGTACGGTCCGAGACCGTCGCGTACATCGGCGAGAAAGAAGTTCAGGCTGTCCAGGGATAAAGCGATACGCAGGTCTGAATGACGGGCCACGATGCGACCTTCAAGAGCGGCGTTCAGGGGCTGAACACGCGTTGGATTAATGACTGGTGGGCTGGGTGATAAGTTTCGCGGTGGGCCAGGGTTTCCTCCTGCGCGCATTTAATTTACTTTCCGAAGCCCACTGGAATGAATTTCTGGAGAAGCAATGGACATGCCCTCAGCGCAAGAGGCGATCGCCAGCAATAGAAATGCCTGGGACGAATCCGCCGGCTTGCATAAAGACACCGCGACCTGGGCGGCACTGCTGGCCTCGGTAGCCGAGCCTGATTTTTCCTGCCTGGACCCGACCATCACCACCTTGCTGCAAGAGGTAGGCGTGGTGGGCAAGGACGTGGTGCAATTGTGCTGCAACAACGGGCGCGAAAGCCTTTCGTTGTATGGCTTGGGCGCCCGTTCGGTGGTGGGGGTTGATCAATCCCGGGCGTTTCTTGAACAGGCGCGGGAGTTGGCCGAGGCCTCGCCACACAGCCCTGAGTTCATTGAGACCGATATCCACCATTTGCCCGAGGGTTTGCGGGCACGGTTCGATATTGCCCTGGTGACCATCGGCGTGCTGGGCTGGATGCCGGATGTGGCGTTGTTCATGCGCCAGGTTGCCAGTGTGCTGAAGCCCGGCGGTACGTTGGTCATGTACGAAACCCATCCCTTTCTTGAGATGTTTGACCCCTGTGGGGCCAACCCTATGCTGCCTGCCAGTTCTTACTTCCAGCGTGAACCCTTTGTGCTGCAGGAGGCAATTGTCTATGAAGGGAAGGATGAGCGGCCCGGGCCGACCTCCTATTGGTATGTACATACCCTGGGCAATGTAGTCAGCGGGGCTATCGCAGCGCAGTTGCAGATCGCTCATTTGCAGGAATACCCGCATTCAAACCGGGAAGAACTCTACGATCAATATGAGCATCAGGCCGCGCAACTGCCCCTGTGCTTTACCATGACAGCGATCAGGCGTGATGGCTGATCAAGGTTTGCGCACGCAAAAAAAGGCCCGCGAGGAGAGGGCGGGCCAAGTGATTCACTGGAGTAGGTAGGCCTGACCTTATAGGTCGAAAAGTGAAGTCCTTGTGAAAATGCCGTGATCAAATCGGATAATCACGGCTTATGTGTCCACCTGTGGCGAGGGAGCTTGCTCCCGTAACGGCCTGCCAGCCACCGCCTATCTGCCTGACGCCCCGCGTTCAAACCTGTGGGAGCTGGCTTGCCTGCGATAGCGGTGTATCAGTGACAGATTAGTTGACTGACCCACCGCTATCGCAGGCAAGCCAGCTCCCACATTTGATCAAGAGCGCCGCACGAAGGTGCGCATGGTTTGCCCTGGGCCAGTGCTGAATACAGTGGGCCTGGGCATGCCTTCATCCGCTGCGATAAATACGAAATCATCGCCGTCGAGCCGGTAACTGGCGGGGAGTTGCTTGCCTGCATCATCGCCCATGTCGTCCGTCCAGGTAATGCTTTTGGGCGTGGTACTGGCGTCCAGTACGAAGCGTCCCGCCAATAATACTTCGCCACTGACCGTGGTCACTTCGAAGCGATCCCCCGCAATTGTCGTCGTTGCTCCCGGCGCGCTGTGGGCATCCCCGGGGTCAAGCACGCCACTGTCTTCAAGGGCTGTTTGTTCCCAAGTGCCTTGCAGTGCGCGAAAGTCCGAAGCGGAAAGGGGTGACATGCAAACTCCTTATTGCTGTTCAAAAAAATGTTCAATTGTATTGAGGCTGACACTGTTCCGCCTGTAGGCGAAATTTTTTTCTTTATAAGACAGCTATTTGACAGCTTTTTCATGTTGTATTGACTACGCTTGCAACCAGATCAGTCTGACATGGCTGTGTCATTTGGCTTACTCACCGAAATGAAACCGAAATAATCCCTAAGTTTGTGGGATATTTCAGGGGACTGAGTGGTCACATCGCCATTGGTCTGCCGTATCCAGGGCGTTGTCCCTGATTTTTGAAGTCTTTTAGACTTCTGAGAATGATGGCCTTTTAGTATTATTTTAAGGTGTTCTTATTTTGAATCGTACTTCCCCGCTTCCGCCTTCCGCAGCGTCTGATGAAATTGATTTATTTGAATTGTTTCACGCCATCTGGCGACAAAAAAAGCTGGTGATCGGGTGTACGCTTCTGGCCGGGGTATTAGGCGCAGGTTATGCCTTCCTGGCACCCAAGACCTATGAAGTCAGCAGTGTGTTGCGGCCTGCTGCAATCAACGAGCTAGACGCCTTGAACCGTTCGGAAGTGTATAAGTTGCCGCCTGCCGATGCGCTGCTCAAAGTGGGCGCGCAGTTGGACTCTTATGATGCACGCCTGGGGTTCTTCAAGGATCATGAGGAGTTGTTCAAGGCGTTCAAGAAACCGGGGCAAACCCTTGAGCAGAGCTTTGAGGCGTTCAACCGCAATTCGGTCAATCTGATTTTGCCTGACCCCAAGAAATCCGATTCGTTGAGCAGCTATATCCGTCTGGAACTGCAATACCCGACCGACGTCGATGGTGTTGCGATCCTCAACGGTTTTGTGGACTACGCCATTGCCGCCGAGCGCCAGCAAGTGGGGGCCGACCTCAAGGTGATCGTCAATAACCGCTTGAGCGAGCTCAAGGGCAAGATCGACGCCGCCCGCGCCAACTACGATACCGATAAAGAATCGAAAATCGCCAAGCTGCTGGAAGCGGACCGGCTCAAGCGTGCCCAACTGCAGGATGAACTCAGCGCCCTGCGCCTGCAGATGAAGATGGAACGCACCAACCGCCTCGCCGAGTTGGCCGAAGCCATCAGCATTGCCAAGTCCATGGGCATTCGTACACCGACAACGCCGTCCTCAATGGCCGACTCCACCCGCACGGGTTCGAGCCAGGTCATGCGGACCGAGGTGAACAACCAGAAGATCCCGCTGTATTTCATGGGGACCGAGGCGTTGGAAGCCGAACGCGCTGCATTGCAGCAGCGTACCAGCGACGATTTCACCAACCCGCGCATTGCCGAGATCGGCAAAGAGCTGCAACTGCTGGAAAGCAACCGCGAGGTTGAGGTGCTGCGCAAGCGTGGCAATGAAGACATCTTCTTGCAGGACGTCGAGCCGCTTCGCGCTGAAGTCGCCAGGTTGCGTGGTTTGAATATCGATATGAGCAACCTCAAGCTGGTGACGATTGACCGTCGAGCCCAGGAGCCTCTGTCGCCGATCAAGCCGAAAAAGCCGCTGGTTATCGCGTTGAGCCTTGTTGGCGGCCTGTTGCTGGGCCTGATGATTGCGCTGATCCGCTACTTCGTTCGCAGCCGCACTCAGGCCGTGCCCTATACGGCATTAGGGGATCGCCGCGAGGGTAACGACTCGCCGCTGTAACCCTTCAAACGCCCTCAAACAGGCAGGCTCAAGGGCCTGCCTGCTCCTACCCCCAGCACACTCAGTAGACAGCTTTTCACAATTCTTAGTTAACCTTTGGTTACAAAGTGTGGCTAAATAACTGCCAATGGTCGCACGCAGGCGGTTATCCGCCGGCCGTGTCGCCTATATGTGAATTGTGATTTCAGGTGCTGCTTATCCATCCTCGGCCGTTGTGGGCCCGCAGGAGCAGCCTGTTCTCTCCCTGACGTGTGACGAATCCCTTGAAACTCATCATTGTTGCTCTCTACGTTGCTTCCATTGCGTATGTACACCTGCGCGGTCGGGTGCGACACAAGCTGGGTCGCCAGCTTAGCGATCACTCGACGTTCCTGGCGCCGATCAACTGTTTCCTGTACCTGTTCTCCAAGCAGCCCAGCCGTCCCTACCTCTCGCCCAGCGACTTTCCAGACCTGAGCCCATTGCAGGAGCACTGGGAAGAGATCCGCGAAGAAGGCCAGAATCTGATGCGGGCGGGGGAGATCAAACGCTCGGAGCACTACAACGACGTAGGGTTCAACTCGTTTTTCAAGACCGGCTGGAAGCGTTTTTACCTCAAGTGGTACGGCGACAGTCACCCCTCGGCGATGAAGCTGTGCCCGCGTACCACCGAGCTGGTGCAGAGCATCGGCTCGATCAAGGCGGCCATGTTCGCCGAGCTGCCACCGGGCTCCAAGCTGGTACGTCACCGTGACCCGTATGCGGGCTCGTACCGCTATCACCTGGGGCTGGATACCCCTAACGATCCAGGTTGCTACATCAATGTGGATGGCGAAAGCTATTACTGGCGCGACGGCGAGCCGGTGATGTTCGACGAGACCTACATTCACTACGCGGAAAACACCACCCAACAGAACCGCATCATTCTGTTCTGTGATATCGAACGGCCGATGAAGTACCGCTGGGCAGCTGCGTTCAACCGCTGGTTCAGCCGCAATGTGATGGCGGCCGCGGGTTCGCCCAACGATGAGGGCGACAAGACCGGCGGCCTCAACCGTGCCTTTACCCGTCTGTACAAGATTCGCCTGCGTGGCAAAGAGCTCAAGAAGCGCAATCGCACGCGCTACTACCTGGAAAAGTGGGCGATCTTTGCCGGTCTGGCGCTGATCTTCATTCTTATCTGACCTGGCTCAAGGCGCGGATCACCCAGGGGGTTGCGCGCCCAGCTTGTCCCACATCTTTTTGCTGATCTTCTGGCGATTGGCATACCCCGCCCAGGGGTCATCCTTCAACGTTTGCAGCCGCTGATGCAGGTTCGCCACTGTCCACTGCTGGGCGCCCCGCAATCCTTTCAACTCCTCTCGACTCACCGGCACCGACACTGGCAGGCCCGGGCGGGCCCGCACGGAATACGCCGCTACGGTACTGGCGCCACGGGCGTTGCGCAGGTAATCGATAAATATCTTGCCGACGCGGTTCTTGGGGCCACTGGTGGCGGTAAAGCGTTCGGGCAGTTGCCGGGTCATGAATTGGGCAATGGCTTTGGCGAACGCCTTCACGGTGTCCCAGCCGTCGCGCCGGGCCAACGGCACGATCAAGTGCAGGCCCTTGCCGCCGCTGGTTTTGACGAAAGCTTGCAAGCCCAGCTCATCGAGTACCGACAGGGTCAGTTGGGCCGCTTCCAGCATGGCTTTCCAGGGCAGGGCCGGGTCCGGGTCGAGATCGAGAACAAACAGGTCAGGCGTTTCAATCTTGTCTGCAGTGGCGCCCCAGGTGTGAAACTCGACCGTCCCCATTTGCACCGCGCCGACCAGGGCCTCCACGCTGTCTATTTCCATCAGGCGCGCATGGCCTGGGTCCAGCGCCTGGTCCAATTGCTTGATGTGGGGGATGGCCATACGCTCTGAGTGCTTCTGGAAGAACTGCTCACCTTCGATCCCTTCAGGCGCCCGCAGCAATGACACGGCACGTGCGCGCAGGAAGGGCAGGATCCATTCGCTGATATCGGTGTAGAACTGCGCCAGTTGCTGTTTTTGCGTGCCGCTGTGCTTGTCGATAATGCGCTCGGGGTGAGTGATTTTCACGCTCTTCACCGTTGCCTGCGCTTTACCGGCTTTCGACGTTTCGTGTGCCTTGACCGACTTGGCCGCGCGCGGCTGTTCATGAATGATCTGCGAGGCTGGCTTGTCGGTGCGCAGGCCCACAAACGCGGCTTGGCGCACCACGCCTTCGCGGGTCCATTCGGCAAATTGCACCTCGCCGACCAGGCTCGGCTCAACCCAATGCACGCCACGGGCCTGGGCACTGGTCAATGGTTTTTGCAGGGGCGAGTCCTTGCGCTCAAGCGGGGTGAGCTTGGCATAGATACTTTTCAGCGCCGCCTGGTCAAAGCCTGTGCCCACGCGCCCGGCATATACCAGGCCGGTGTCATCGTTGACCGCCAACAGCAGCGCCCCAAAGCCGCTGCGCGAACCTTGGGGGCGGGTGTAGCCGACAATCACGAACTCCTGGCGCAGGCGGCATTTGAGCTTGATCCAGTCGGCACTGCGCCGCGACACGTAGGGGCTGCCGGCGCGCTTGCCGATCACGCCTTCGAGCGCCAGGTCACAGGCGCTCTCGAAAATATCGCGCTGGCTGGCGGCAAAGGCTTCGGAGAAGCGCAGCAGTTTGCTTCGGCTGGCGGACAGCGCAGATTTAAGCGCAGCCCGACGCTCTTCGACCGGGTCTTCACGCTGGTCGCGGCCGTTCAAAAACGGTGCGTCGAACAGGTAATAGACAATGTCCAGGCTGCGGCCGATATCGAACGCGTTTTGCAGCGCCTGGAAATCCGGCAGCCCGTCGCCATTGAGGCTGACCACTTCGCCATCCAGCCAACTGTCCTTGAGCTTGAGGGCTTGCAAGGCTTTGCACTGACGTGGCAGGCGTTCGGTCCAGTCGTGGCCGTTACGGGTGAACAGGCGCACTTCGCCGTCGCGAATGCGCGCCATGATGCGGTAGCCGTCGAACTTGATCTCGTAGCGCCAATCACCTTCGGGCGCCCGGTCCACCAAGGTTGCCAATTGGGGGGCAAACTCATCCGGCAGGGCAGCGATGCGCTTGGGCGTTTTGGCTTTTGGCGCGGCCTTGGGTTTGGCCTTGGCCTTTGCCTTTGGCTTACCCACCACCGCATCGCTGAGCACGCTGGCGGGCTCGGCCTGGACGATATCGAACTCAGAGGCCGGGCGCGCCTGCTGATCGTTTTCCTTGATCAACAGCCATTGCTCCTTGTCGCCGCTGCCCTTGAGCCGGGTGCGTACCAGCGCCCAGTCACCGGAGAGTTTTTCACCGACCAGGGTGAATTTGAGCTTGCCCGCCGCGTAGGCTTTGCGCGGATCATCGTGGGGCTGCCAAATGCCTCGGTCCCATACGATCACATCCCCCGCACCGTATTGGCCGGCGGGAATGCTGCCCTCGAAACTGCCATAGCTCAGTGGGTGGTCTTCAACATGCACCGCCAGGCGTTTCTGGCTCGGGTCCAGGCTTGGGCCCTTGGGCACCGCCCAGCTCAGCAGCACGCCATCGAGTTCCAGGCGAAAGTCATAGTGCAGGTTGCGCGCATCGTGCTTTTGAATCACGAAGCTGAGGGCCGAGACGTTGCGTTTGCTGGCGGGTGAGCTGCCGGCGGGTTCGGCGGTAATCTTGAAATCGCGCTTGCGATTGTACTCACTCAGGGGCTTTGCCATGTCATTCTCCCGTCAATGGCAGGCTCAAGAGGCCTTGTTATTGGACTTTTTCGCGGTGCTTTTTTTCGCCGCAGGTTTACCCGCCAGGCTGCGTTTGAGCAGTTCGGTCAGGTCGATGACATCCGCGGATTTTCGCTCTTCGCCGCCTTCGACCGTTTCCACATCTTCGATCTTGCCGGCCTTGGCCTTCTTCGCCACCAGCGCCCTGATCTTGTCCTGGAAGCTGTCACGGTATTCATCGGGCTGCCAATCGGCGCTCATGTCTTCCACCAGGCGCTTGGCCATGTCCAACTCACCTTTGGCCAGGGTCGGCTTTGTCACATCGCTGCCCAGTTCCAACTCATCCAGGCTGCGCACTTCAGCGGGCCAGCGCAGCATGACCAGCACCAGAGCCGATTCCAGCGGCATCAACGCGGCCAGGTGTTGCTTGGTGTGCAGTACCACATTGGCCAGGGCCACCTTGCCGGTTTTTTTCAGCGCTTCGCGCAGCAGTGCATAGACCTTGCCGCCGCGTTTATCCGGAGCGAGGAAGTAGGGCGTGTCGATGTTTTGCAGGGGGATCTGGTCGCTGGCGACGAAGGCGATGATTTCGATGGTCTGGGTGGACTTGGGGTGGGCCGAGCGAATTTCGTCTTCGCTGAGCACCACGTAGCGTCCTTTTTCAAAGGCCACGCCCTTGACGATATTTTCCTTGGTGACTTCCTTGCCGGTGGTTTTGTTGATGCGCTTATAGCCCACCGGGTCCATGCTGCGCTTGTCCAACCAGTCAAAGTCGACGCCTTGTGAAGAGGTCGCCGAGACCAGCGATACCGGGATGTGAACCAAGCCGAAACTGATGGCGCCTTTCCAGATTGCCCGTGGCATAGGTGTGATTCCTCAACGAAGAGCCTGTGTGCTGGTGACTCACAGGGCAGGGCAAAAGTTTCGGCGGATAGATGCTCGGACAGATCGTGTTACACCTGATGAGAAACTATTTAGTGTCACAACGCGAACCCGCGGCGTAGCGTGTTATCGAAAGCACGTAGTACTTGGCATAGAGAGGTTTGGCCATGAACCGTTGTGTACGTCATCTCGCAGCACTGGCGCTGGGCCTGGCCCTTGCGCCATTGGCCCAGGCGCAAAACCTGCCGGGGCGTAGCGACCACGGCCCTATTCACCGGGCCAACCCCAATAGCATGCAGGGCACCCAGCCCAATGCACCGGCTGTTCGCAGTATCCAGCCCGTCCCGGCCAACCCGCGGCCAACGCTGGAAAACGGTGGCATCGGCAACCGCTACCCCAAGCAGGAGGCGGCCCCCAGCCGCCCGGCCACCGCACCCAAAGCGCCCACCTATGATGCCAACGGCAATCGCCACTGAGGATTTCGCCTTATGTTTGTACGTAAAACCCTGCTAGCCGCCCTGTGCGCCACCGCGTTGCTGCCGTTGAGCGCGGCGTATGCCGTCGATAGCCAACAGTTTCCCACTGAGCAAGGCAGCATCACCGCCACGCCGGTCGCCAAGGGCCTGGACCATCCATGGGCGCTGGCGTTTTTGCCGGACCAGCAAGGTTTCCTGGTGACCGAGTTACCTGGGCACCTGCGGTTTGTCAGCCCGGACGGCAAGCTGTCTGCGCCCTTGAAGGGCGTGCCGCAGGTATGGGCCAAAGGGCAGGGCGGGTTGCTGGATGTGGTGCTGTCGCCAGACTTCAAGCAGGACCGCCTGGTGTACCTGTCGTACGCCGAAGGCGGTGGCGAGGGTGGCAAGGCCGGCACAGCCGTAGGGCGTGGTCGCTTGGCCGCTGACTTGAGCGGCTTGGAGGACTTCAAGGTGATCCTGCGCCAGGAGCCCAAGCTGTCTACCGGCAACCACTTCGGCTCGCGCCTGGCCTTCGACCGTGATGGCTACCTGTTCGTGACTCTTGGAGAGAACAACGACCGCCCCACGGCCCAGGATTTGGACAAGTTGCAAGGCAAAGTGGTGCGCATCTACCCGGATGGGCGCGTGCCGGATGACAACCCTTTTGTCGGTCAACCCGGCGTGCGTCCCGAGATCTGGTCCTATGGGCAGCGTAACCCGCAAGGGCTGGCCTTGAATCCCTGGAGCGGCACGATCTGGGAAAATGAACACGGGCCCCGTGGCGGTGATGAAGTCAATATCATCGAGCGCGGCAAGAACTACGGCTGGCCGTTGGCAACCCATGGCATCAACTATTCCCTGCTGCCAATTCCCGAAGCCAAGGGCAAAACGGCAGAGGGCACAGTGGCGCCCCACCATGTGTGGGAGAAGTCGCCGGGCGTCAGTGGCATGGCGTTCTATGACGGCGACCGGTTCAAGGCATGGCAGCACAACCTGTTTGTCGGTGCGCTGGTGAGTCAGGAGCTGATTCGGTTGCAGTTCGAGGGTGACAAAGTGGTCCACGAGGAACGCTTGTTGGGCGAATTGAAAGCGCGGATCCGCGATGTGCGACAGGGGCCGGATGGCTTTCTGTATGTGCTGACCGATGAGGATGATGGTGTGTTGTATCGCGTTGGGCTGAATCAGGACTAAACGTGTGGGAGGGGGCTGGCAGCAGACGCAGATCCAATTGACGCCCCGCGATCCAAGTGTGGGAGCTGGCTTGCCTGCGAAGGCGGTGTGTCAGGCGCTTTCGCAGGCGAGCCAGCTCCCACATTGGATCTCATTCGGTCTGCAGAGTCGGGGTTATAGCCCCAGCTCTGACAGGCCGGGATGCGCATCCGGGCGCCGCCCCAGCGGCCAATGGAACTTGCGCTCGCTCTCCTTGATTGGCATATCGTTGATGCAGGCAAAGCGGTTGGCCATCAAGCCGTTCTCGTCGAACTCCCAGTTTTCGTTGCCGTACGAGCGAAACCAGTTACCCGAATCATCGTGCCATTCATAGGCATAGCGCACGGCGATGCGGTTATCAGTAAAGGCCCACAATTCCTTGATCAGACGATAATCCAGCTCCTTGGCCCATTTGCGGGTCAGGAACTGCTTGGCTTCTTCGCGGTTATGGGCAAATTCGGCGCGGTTACGCCAGTTCGTGTCCAGGGTGTAGGCCAGGGATACACGTTGCGGGTCGCGGGAGTTCCAGCCATCTTCGGCCAGGCGGACTTTTTCGATGGCAGAGGTGCGGGTAAACGGCGGCAGGGGCGGGCGGACTTCTTCTTGGGCTGACATGGGCGACTCCTCAATGCAATAAAGGTTGGGTCGAAAGTTGCCTGGGCTGTGGGTTCAAAGTTGCAGTAAGGTCCGCGCCATGCATTGCGCATTATCGGCAGCTGTTGAATCACCCATGACCAGGGCAACGGTAATGGCGCCATCGATCAGGATCAGCAGTTGCGCGGCCTGCTGCTCCGGGTCGGGGGTGCCATGTGCTTGGCACAGTTCAAGTGCGTACTCGAACAGTTTGCGTTTATGGGCCTTGGCCAGCAGGCGCACCGGGTTTTGGGCATCGCCGGTTTCACCACTGGTGTTGATAAAGGCGCAACCGCGAAAGTCTGCCGAGCCGAACCAGCGCTTGAGCGCGCTGAACAGCCCCAGCAGGCGTTCGCCGCTGTCGTCGCTGCGTTCCACTTCGCTGCGCAGCCAGTGCATCCAGCGCTCGTCGCGGCGTTGCAAGGCGGCCACCACCAACTCATCTTTGTTGGCGAAGTAGCGATAGATACTTTTTCTCGACACGCCAGCGGTTTTTACCAGTAAGTCCATACCGGTGGCAGCGATGCCGTGGCGATAGATCAACTTCTCGGTGACGTCGAGAATAATGTCGCGGGTTTCATTCTGGGTTATATCGTTCATGTCGAGTACAGTGGAACGATCGTTCTTCATGGTCAACAGTCTTTTTCGATTGCCCGTTGCGAGACCTGAGCAGCCTCATGGTGTAAGCTTTGGGCCTCTTCGGATTCGACCCATTGCGAGCCCTATGCCGTCGTTCTTCAAACGCTCCCTGTTGCCCAAGCTGCGCGGTTTTCCGTTGTCCAACGAGGCCCTTGAGGTGCTGCCAAGCGCCGACGCCTACCGTCGCTGCCTGCTGGAGAAAATCGCCCAGGCCACGCGGCGTATCTACATCGTTGCCTTGTACTTGCAGCAGGACGAGGCGGGGCAGGAAATCTACGACGCGCTACATGCCGCCAAGGCCGCACGGCCCGAACTGGACATCGTGGTGATGGTGGATTGGCTGCGCGCCCAGCGCGGGCTGATCGGCGCTGGCAAGCAACCGGGCAACAGCGCCTGGTACCAGGCCATGACCCAGCGCCACGCCACCGAAGTGCCGGTGTACGGCGTGCCGGTGCAAACCCGCGAGCTGTTCGGCGTGTTGCACCTCAAGGGTTTCGTGATCGATGACAGCGTGCTGTACAGCGGCGCCAGCCTGAACAATGTGTACCTGCACAAGTTCGACAAATACCGCTTCGACCGTTATCACCTGATCCATAGCCAACCCTTGGCCGATTCGATGCAGCACCTGGTGGAACACGGCTTGGTGGCGTCCAAGGCCGTGCATCGCCTGGACCTGCCAAACCCGCCCACCACTCGCAGCCTGCGCAACGACATCGGCGACCTGCGCAGCCGTCTCAAGCATGCGACCTACGACACCACAGCCGGGCAGTTGCCCAATGGCCATCTGTCGGTCAGCCCCTTGCTGGGCGTCGGCAAGAACAACCCGTTGAGCCGGGTGATCCTCGAACTCATCGCCAGCGCCCAGCAGCAACTGACCATCTGCACGCCGTATTTCAACCTGCCATTGCCGGTGACCCGCGAGATCAACCGTGCCCTGGCACGCGGTGTGAAGATCGACATCGTGGTGGGCGACAAAACCGCCAACGACTTCTATATTCCGCCCACTGAACCCTTCAAGGTGATTGCGGCGTTGCCGTACCTGTACGAGATCAGCCTGCGGCGCTTTGCCAAACGGCACCAGCCGATGATCAACAGCGGCCAGTTGAACCTGCACCTATGGCGCGACGGCGATAACACCTATCACCTAAAGGGCATGTGGGTGGATGAGCGCTACACCTTGCTCACCGGCAACAACCTCAACCCGCGGGCGTTTCGCCTCGACCTGGAAAACGGCTTGCTGATCGACGACCCTCAAGGCCAATGGCTAGGGCCGCGAGGCGCTGAGCTTGCGAATATTTTCCAACACACCACGCGTATCCAGGGTTACCAGCAATTGCAGACGCTGGTGGATTACCCGCCCGCTGTCGGCAAGTTCCTGCGGCGTGTCAGCCGGGTGCGGATCGAGCGCTTGCTGTACCGCATTCTCTAACTGAGCAACGTGCCGGCAAAAAAACACCCAGGCCCCTCGACAGGGACTGGGTGTTTTTTTGTGCGCGGCAGTTAGTTCAAACCCAGCTTGCCGCGCAGGGTCGAGAGGTCTTCGGCCAGGGTGTTGACCGGGCCGACCAGGGCCTTGCGGTCGTTGTCCTTGACCTTGTCATAGGTCTCGAAGCCGCCATCCTTGGTTTTGTACTTGGCCAGGATCTTGTCGACGCTGGCAAAGTTCTTGTCGACTTTTGCCAGGAAGGCCTGGTCCTGCTGCCCGATCTGGCCACGGAACAGGTCAACGATTTTCTTCGCGCCGTCGATGTTGCCCTGGAAGTCGTACAGGTCGGTGTGGCTGTAGCGGTCTTCTTCACCGGAGATCTTGGTGGCCGCGACTTCTTCAAGCAACGCAGCGGCACCACCGACGACTTTTTCCGGCGGGAAGGTCAGGCCGTCGACGCGGGTCTTGAGGTCATTCACGTCCGCGTTGAGCTTGGCCGTCAGTGCTTGCAGGCCCTGGGTCGAGTTCTGCGAGAACAGCGCGTATTCGATCCGGTGAAAGCCCGTGAAGTCTTCGGCCGTCACGCCTTTTTCATGGTCGTCGACACGCGAATCGATGGACGCGTCGAGGTCGCTGAACAGCTCGGCGATCGGCTCAATGGACTCATAGTGCACGCGGGTTGGCGCATAGAGTTTCTTGGCCGTGGCCAGGTCGCCTTTATTGATAGCGTCGGTGAACGCCTGGGTCTGGGTGACCAGTTCGCCGATTTCTTCGGTGACGTAGATTTTGTAATCCGACACCGGGCCCACCAGGTCCAACGGCGCAGTAGCGGCGAAGCTTGCCAGTGGCGAAAGGCTGAGTAACAACAACGCAATAGACGACTTCTTCATGGGAGACATTCCGCTCTGGTGTGTTTTAGGTCTTGGCAGGAGTTTGAGAGTGCGTTGCCGCGAGCAGCGTGCGCCCGATGAAATCCTTGGGGCCGGTGACCCCTGGCAAGGTGAAGAAATACCCGCCACCCACGGGCTTGAGGTACTCCTCCAGCGGCTCGCCGTTGAGCCGGGTTTGCACGCTGATAAAGC
The DNA here is from genome assembly GCF_009648855.1 of Pseudomonas sp. CFSAN084952. NCBI lineage: Bacteria > Pseudomonadati > Pseudomonadota > Gammaproteobacteria > Pseudomonadales > Pseudomonadaceae > Pseudomonas > Pseudomonas sp. CFSAN084952. The sequence continues at coordinate 2,067,718 of NZ_CP045767.1, forward strand.
CTTTCTCCAGGTCAGCCTGGTAGCAGATGAACAACAAGCCCATGTCCAGTTGACCATTTTTGTTGACGCCGTTGGAGTAGTTGAACGGCCGCCGCAGGATCAGGTTGGCCTGGGCCTGCGGGGTGCGCGGGTTGGCCAGGCGGATGTGGGCATCGAGCTTGGTCAACTTGCCTTCAGGGTCCTTGCTGTAGTCCGGGACCTGGGTTTCATGCTGGCCGTCCATGGGCGCGCCCGTGGGTTTGACGCGGCCGATGATGCTTTCCTGTTCTTGCAACGGGGTGCGATCCCAGCGCTCGACAAAGTTACGGATGATGCGCACGGCCTGGTAACTGCCATGGGCGGCCCAGGCCGGTTCGTCGCTGGTGGGCTGTACCCAGACGATCTGGTCCATGGCCTTGTCATCGTTGGAATTGGGGTTGGCCGAGCCATCGCGAAAGCCCAGGAAATTGCGCGCACTCTGCGCCGGCTCACCGGGTTTGGTCGGTGCCTGGGGCGGCACGCTGCCTTCTTGCTTCCAGCGCACCAGCAGCAGGTCGGGCAGGTTTTTGACGATGTCGCGCAGCGCGTGGATATTGGTGTCTGGCGTGTTGGAGCTGAACTGCAGGCTCAGGTCGCCGTGGCACTGCGCCGGTTCCAGCGCATCGTTGGGAAAACCGACCATGCGGCTCAGGCGCTTGGGTTTGGCCGCCGCGAGGCCGAAGCGTTCGTCGAACAACGACTCGCCGACCGATACGGTAATGGTCAGGTTATCCGGCGTGACCACCGGGCCAAGGATGCCGGAATCGGCAGGCGGCAATTTCGGGTCGACCTGGGGCACGGTGCCGCCGGTCATCAGGAACGCGATGCGCTCGTTGAGGGTGCGGAACAGGCGTTCCAGGTCTTCGCGGTCGCTGGCCAGTACATCGAACGCCACGACCATGCCGCAGGCCGGGCGCGGGGTGACGATGCCGCTTTGGTGCTTGCCGAAAAACGCTTGGTGGTCCTGGGTCTTGTCGCTACGCGGGGCCGTGGTGACTTGCTCGGCCGCTGCCGCCATCGCCGGGCAGCTCAGGCTGCTGCCGGCAATCGCAGCGCCGGTGGCCGCCATGCCCAACAGGACGCGGCGACGTTGGAGGTCAAACTGTTCTGTATCACTCATGTATGCGGTCGTCTTCACTGCAGGCCGGAAAGGCCAAGGGCGGGGTCGATTCCATCGAGTGCAACGGCCAGTGCCTTGGCCTTATCGGCGATCTGCTTGCGCTGATCGGCTGTAACCTTGTCGTAGGTTGGGTAGCGGTCATTCACCTTGAGCCCCTCGAGTTCGGTGTCGAAGGCGTTGAGCGCGCTGTCGATAGCGGGCAACAGGTCGGCGGCGGACTTGCCCAGTAACGGGCGCATCAGGTCGACCACTTTGCGGGCCACCTCAAGATTGGCGGCAAAGCCGTTCAAGTCGATGTGGCTGTAGCGTTCCTCTTCACCGCTCGCCGCGCGAACGTCTGCCAGGCTGTCGAGGTTGCGTACCACAATGCTCACCAGTTGCTCTGGTGGCAGGGACTGGGCCAGTAACTGTTGCTTGAGCGTGGTGACGTCGGTAACCAGGCGTTGGGCGACCGGCGCCAGGCCATCAAGGCTGTGTTGCTGGAACAGGCTGTATTCCAGGCGATGGAAGCCGCTGAAGGCGGGGTCTTGCTCGCGCTTTTCAAAGTAATCGGCGCGGGCGTTGATCGCGTTATCCAATTCGGCCAGGCGCTGGGACGCCGGCGCCAGGCGCTGATACGCCTCACGGGCCGGCACATACATGGCCTGCGCCTGGGCCAGATCACCGGCGGCGATGGCCTGTTGCAGCGCCGTCACGGCCTTGACCAGTGCACCGCCTTGGCCGCTCAGGTACACGCGAAACTCCGACAACGGGCCAATAAAGGCCACCATCGACGGCTTGGCCTTGGCCTGGGCGTCAGACTCTGCCGTGGGCGTGACATGCAAGGTGCCGCGCGGGTTGCTCAACAGGCCACAGGTAATGGCGTAGTCACCGGGCAACAGGTTGGCATTGATCACCTGGCTCAGGCCCGGGGCAATATTCTCCCGTTCTTCGACCACCAGCACGCCGTCGAGGATTTCCCACTCCACCGCACGGTCGGAGCGGTTGATGATACGAAAGCTTGCGCGCCCGGCCGGCACGGTGAGAGCGTTGGGCTCGCAGGCGTGACTGTGAATCGTGACCGCGATTTCATTGTGGTTGGTCTGGCGCTTGGTCGCGGCCAATTGCGAGGCGTAGTAGAACAGGCCACCGGCGGCGATCATCACCACCACCGAGCCGGCCACGCCCCAGCGCAAGGCGCGGGATGGCGGGGCCGATTGAGGGGTTGGGTTGGACAAGAGACGGTCCTTACTGGCTGGAAACGGAAGAGGTATTGGCAACGGGCTGGGTAGGGGCCGAGGGCAGGAAGAACATCACCAGGGCCACCACCAGGTAAATCAGATAGGCGCCCAGGGTGCTGACGGTTGGCGCCTCCTGGTAACCGAACATGCCGGCCAGTACCGAGCCGAGCGGGCTGTCCATGGGTAATGCAGCGCTGAAATCGAACAGCACGGTCTGCCAGTGGTTCCACACGCCGGCCTCGTGCAGGGCCTGCACCGAGTTGGCGAGAATGCCGGCCGCAACCACCAGGATGAACAGGCCGGTCCAGCGGAAAAATGCACCGAGGTTCAGGCGCATGCTGCCGGAATAAATCAGCAAGCCGACGACAATGGCCAGGACCAGGCCGAGCAGGGCGCCTATCGGAGCGCCTGGGCCTTCACTCTGCTGAAACACCGCCAACAGGAAGAACACCGTCTCCAGTCCTTCGCGGGCCACGGCAAAAAACACCATGGCGATCAGGGCAAACACCTGGTGCCTGGAGCCGGCCAACGCATGGTCGAGAGATTCATGCAGCGAGTGTTTAATCGAGCGCGCCACTTTGCGCATCCAGAACACCATGGAACTGAGAATACCCACGGCGACCAGGCCGACGACACCTTCAAACAATTCCTGCTGCTTTTGCGGGAACTCCGCACTGACCAATTCCAGGCCGCCGCCCACCAGCAGCGCCAGCGCGGCCGCCAGGAACACGCCGATCCACACTGCAGGCATCCACTGGCCACGCCCGGTCTGTTGCAGGTAACTGGCGATAATGCCAACGATCAATGCCGCTTCAATGCCTTCGCGCAGCATGATTAAAAAAGGAACGAGCATCGGGCACCCGGGCGCAACTAGTTAGGGAGCTAAGTTGTAACATAATGATACTCATTGCTAAACAAGAAATATTGACCTTTGCTGAACGTGGGCTGAACAGTGGTGGCGAAGCGCAACCGCCTTTATGATGCGGGGCAATCAGACCGCAGCCGGATAGCTCAACGCCCCATGTCGGAAAAAGACACCATCTCCATCCACCTCGTGCGCGAAGCGCTGTTGCAGAGTTGCGCGCCGGGAGCGGCCACCGTTGAGGCATTGAGCAAAGTCGGGATTGATCCGGCGTTGCTTGAGCAGCCCGACGCTCGCGTGGCGGCCACGGCCTATGCACGCCTGTGGCGCTTGCTGGCGCGGCGCAGGGACGATGAGTTTTTTGGCATGGACCCGCGCAAGCTCAAGTCCGGCAGCTTGGCGTTCCTGTGTCGCGCCGCCGTGGCGCAACCCAGCCTGGCAGCGGGCCTGGAAACCGGCCTGGGGTTTCTGTCGTTGATGCTGGAGCACATGCCAGCCCAGCTGGTGCGTCAACAGAGCCTGGCGGAGATCGTCCTGCTCGAACCTGAGCATGAACCCAAGCGTGCGTTTACCTACTTCACCTATTGGATGATCGTCCACGGCGTCGCCTGCTGGCTGGCAGGGCGGCGCATTCCGATCCTCGCCATCGAGTTGCGTTGCGCGCAGCCGGACTTCTGTGACGATTATCAGGTGATGTTTTCTGACAACCTGCGCTTTGATCGGCCACGCACCCGCATGATTTTTTCTGCCGACTGCCTGGACCTGCCGATCAAGCGCAGCCCGCAGGAGCTCCAACGTTTCCTGGCTCATGCACCGGCTAACATCCTGGTGAAATACCGCGACCCGGAAAGCCTCGCCACGCGCATCAAGCACGATTTGCGGCAGATGCCCCCCGACACCTGGCCGGAAACCGAGGCGCTTGCCGCCAGGTTGTGTATTTCTGCGTCCACACTACGCCGCCGCCTGGCGGAAGAAGGGCAGACCTATCAGGGCCTCAAGGACAGCGTGCGCAAGGAACTGGCGATTGTGTGGTTGGCCGAGCCGCAGATCAGTTTTGCCGAGATCGCCACGCGGCTGGGGTTTGCCGATGCGAGTTCGTTCTACAAGGCCTTTCGTAAGTGGGTGGGATCGAATCCGGGGCATTACCGTAGCCTGATTCTGGGTGAGGCCAGCTAAATCCCACACGAAAAAAAGCCCCGCGACCGAATGGACCGCAGGGCTAAAAATTGGCTGGATGCGACCAACCAAAGGAGCTCTTACCTCACCGGTTGCTGGCGACCACCGTATCCGGCTGCCAGCCACCACCCAAGGCCTTGTAGATCGCCACGATGCCGCGATACAGATCCACTTCGGCCTGGGCCTGGGCGTCTTCGGCGGCCAGGCGTTCGCGCTGGGCGTCGAGCAGTACCAGGAAGTCCACGGTGCCTTCGCGATAGCGGATCGCCGCGAGGTCGGCGGCGGCGCGGCTGGATTCGCTTTGGCGGATCAGCGAGACCAGGCGTTGCTGGCGCTTGCCGTAATCGCTGAAGGCGTTCTCGGACTCTTCCAATGCCAGCAACACTTGCTGTTCATAGGTCGCCAACGCGCCATCGGCTTCGGCATTCGCGCCACGCAGACGCGCACGCACGCTGCCCAGGTCAAACGCGGCCCACGTGATGCTCGGGCCCAGGGACCAGGCATTCGCCGCGGCGGAGCCGATCTGCGAACCGCGCCCGGCGGTGAACCCGAGGAAACCGCTGAGGCTCACCCGTGGGAACAGGTCGGCCTTGGCCACGCCGATACGTGCGGTGGCGGCGGCCAGTTTGCGTTCGGCGCTGAGGATGTCCGGGCGTCGTTGCAGCAGTTGCCCCGGGTCGCCAATCGGCAACGCCTTGGCAATCGCTGGCAGGTCTTTCGGGCTCAGGTCCACGCTCAGTTTGTCGGGGCGCTGGCCGAGGAGGGTGGCGATGCGGTTGCGCTCGCGCACTTGTTCGGCCTGCAGTTGCGGCACGCTGGCTTCAACTGCTGCCAGGCGCGCGTCGGCACGTTCCACGTCGAGCTGATCACCGACGCCGGCATCACGCAGGCTGACGGTGATGGTGCGCGATTCCTGCTGGTTCTTCAGGTTGTCCAGGGCAATGCGTTCACGCAGTTGCGCTCCACGCAGTTGACCGTAGGCATCCACCAGTTCGGCAATCATGGTGACTTGCAGTTGGTACAGGTCGGCTTCGGCCACCTGTTGGTCGGCGTCGCTGGCTTCCAGGTTGCGGCGGATGCGCCCGAACAAATCCACTTCCCAGGCCATGTCCAGGCCCAGGTCGTAGCGCTCGCTGTTGACACGCTTGGTGGTCTGCCCGGGAATCTGGCCCTTGCCCACATCGCTGCTGGCGCGGGAGGTGACCACCGGCATGATGTCGTTGGCCGCGTCATCACGGATAGCCCGTGCCGCCCGCAGGCGGGCAAAGGCTACGCGCAAATCACGGTTGCCGCTCAGCGACTGGGTTACCAGCTGGTTGAGCGTGGGGTCTTCGAACTGCTGCCACCAGATGCCTTCGTACTTGGCATGGTCGTAGCTTTTGCTGTCGGCGGCGGCCGTGATATTGGCCGCCTCCAGTGGCTGGGTCTTGTAGTCCGGGCCTACGGCACAGGCGGCGAGCGCCAGCACCAACAGGCTCGGCAGGAATACTTTCACACTCATTGCTGTGTCTCCAGCTTCAAGGCCTTGGCCGCTTTGCGCGCTTCACTGCGCTCGACATAGCGACGGATCAGTACGTAGAACACTGGTGTCAGCAACAGACCGAAGAAGGTCACACCGATCATCCCGGAGAACACCGCCACGCCCATGGCATGGCGCATCTCGGCACCGGCACCGCTGGAGAGCACCAACGGCACCACACCCATGATGAACGCGAACGAGGTCATCAGGATCGGCCGCAGACGCAGGCGGCAGGCTTCCAGTACTGCGGCGAGCGGGTCGAGGCCTTCCTGCTGTTTATCCTTGGCGAACTCGACGATCAGAATCGCGTTCTTGCACGCCAGGCCCACCAGTACGATCAGGCCGATCTGGGTGAAGATGTTGTTGTCGCCGCCCGAGATGATCACCCCGGTAATGGCCGACAGCAGTGTCATCGGTACGATCAGGATCACCGCCAGCGGCAGGCTCCAGCTTTCGTATTGGGCGGCGAGCACCAGGAACGCCAGCAGTACGCAGAGCGGGAATACGAACAGCGCGGTATTGCCCGAGAGGATTTGCTGATAGGTCAGGTCGGTCCACTCGTAGGTCATGCCGTTGGGCAGTTCATCTTTGAGCAGCTTTTCAATCGCGGCCTGGGCCTGGCCAGAGCTGTAGCCCGGCGCGGCGTTGCCGTTGATTTCTGCGGTGATGAAGCCGTTGTAGTGCATCACACGGTCCGGGCCCGAGGTGTCGCTGACCTTGATAAAGGTCGCCAGCGGGATCATCTCGCCTCTGTTATTGCGCACTTTCAATTGGCCGATCTGGTCGGAGTCCTGGCGGAACTGCTGCTCGGCCTGCACGTTGACCTGATAGGTACGCCCGAAACGGTTGAAGTCGTTGGCATACAACGAACCCAGGTAGACCTGCAGGGTGTCGAAGATGTCGCTGATCGCCACGCCGTGAGTCTTGGCCTTTTCGCGGTCGATGGCCGCGTCCACTTGCGGCACGTTCACCGTGTAGCTGGTGAACAGGCCGAACAGTTCAGGCACGCTGTGACTCTTGGCAATCACGTTCTGCACTTCTTTATACAGCTCGTCATAGCCGAGGTTGCCACGGTCTTCGATCTGCAGGCGGAAGCCCCCGATGGTGCCCAGGCCTTGTACCGGCGGCGGCGGGAAGATCGCCATGTAGGCCTCTTCGATATTGGCGTATTGGCCGTTCAGTGCACCGGCAATCGCACCGGCGGACATGCTCGGGTCTTTACGCTCATCGAACGGCTTCAAGGTCACGAACACGATGCCGCTGTTTGGGCTGTTGGTGAACCCGTTGATCGACAGGCCCGGGAAGGCAATCGCAGCTTCCACGCCGGGTTGTTTCAGGGCGATCTCCGACATGCGCTTCATCACGTTTTCGGTGCGGTCCAGGCTTGCGGCGTCGGGCAGTTGGGCGAAGGCCACCAGGTATTGCTTGTCCTGGGCCGGTACGAAACCGGTCGGCGTGTGGGCAAACCCGAAGAACGTCAGCACCATCAAACCTGCGTAGACGAACAAGGCAATACCGCTGCCGCGAATCACTCGGCGTACGGTGCCTACGTAGCCATGGCTGGCCTTTTCGAAAAAGCGGTTGAAGGGACGGAACAGCCAGCCCCCGAAGACCTTGTCGAGGAACTTGGAGAAACGGTCTTTCGGCGCGTCGTGGCCGCGCAGCAGCACAGCGGCCAGGGCAGGGGACAAGGTCAGGGAGTTGAACGCCGAGATCACGGTTGAGATCGCGATGGTCAAGGCGAACTGCTTGTAGAACTGCCCGGTCAAGCCACTGATAAAGGCGGCCGGAATGAACACCGCACACAGCACCAGCGCCGTGGCGATGATGGGGCCGGTCACTTCACTCATGGCTTTTTCGGTCGCCGGGAACGGCTCAAGCCCCAACTCGATATTACGCTCGACGTTTTCCACCACCACGATGGCGTCGTCCACCACAATACCGATCGCCAGCACCAGGCCAAACAATGACAGGGCATTGAGTGAGAACCCGAACAGGTGCATCACCGCAAAGGTACCGATCAATGAAACCGGCACCGCCACCAACGGGATGATCGAAGCGCGCCAGGTCTGCAGGAACAGGATCACCACCAGCACCACAAGGATCAGTGCTTCAAACAGGGTATGCACCACCGCTTCGATGGAGCCGCGTACAAAGATGGTCGGGTCATAGGCGATGCGATAATCCATGCCCGCCGGAAAGCTCTTTTTCAGCTCGGCCATCTTGCTGCGCACATCGTTGGAGATGTCGATGGCATTGGAGCCGGGACGCTGGAAAATCGGAATCGCAACGGCGGGCTGGTTATCGATCAGCGAGCGCAGCGCGTATTGGCTGGAGCCCAGTTCGACCCTGGCGATGTCCTTGAGGCGCGTGATTTCACCGTTGGCGCCGGCGCGAATCACGATGTTCTCGAACTCTTCTTCAGTGACCAGGCGGCCCTGGGTATTGACCGACAACTGGAAGCTGGTGTCACTCGGCGCGGGTTGGGCGCCCAGGGCACCGGCTGCCACTTGGCGGTTCTGTTCGCGGATCGCCGTGACCACATCGGTGGCGGTCAGGTTGCGCGAAGCGGTTTTGTTCGGGTCCAGCCAGACGCGCAGGGAGTAGTCGCCCATGCCGAACAACTGCACGTCACCGACGCCGCCCAGGCGGGCCAGTTCATCCTTGATATTGAGGATCGCGTAGTTGGACAGGTACAGCATGTCATAACGCTGATCCGGGGAGGTCAAGTGCACCACCATGGTCAGGTCGGGGGAGGCCTTGTCCACGGTAATACCGATGCGTGTCACTTCCTCCGGCAGCTTGGGCTGGGTACGCGTCACACGGTTTTGCACCTGCACCTGCGCGTTGTCCAGGTCGGTGCCCAGGGCGAAGGTGATGGTCAGGGTCAGCTTGCCGTCGGCGGTGGATTGCGAGGACATGTACAGCATGTTCTCAACGCCAGTGATGGCTTGCTCCAACGGCGCGGCCACGGTTTCACCGATGACTTTGGGGTTGGCGCCCGGGAAGTTGGCGCGCACCACCACGGTCGGCGGTACCACTTCCGGGTATTCGCTGATCGGCAGTTGGAACAGCGAGATTGCACCGGCAATCAGGATCAACAGCGACAGCACCGCTGCGAAGATCGGCCGTGAAATGAAGAACTTGGAAAAATTCATCTTAGGTATCCCTTAACCGCGTGGAGTCGCAGCGCTGGCGAGCTTGGGCGCTGCGGTTTGCGGCGCTACTTGCTCCAGGTTGCTGGCTTCAAGCGCTTGTCGTTGTTGGGCCAAGGCGGCGAGGGTTTCCTTGCTGGCCATCGGAATGGTTTCCGGTGCGACCGGCGAGCCAGGGCGCACGCGTTGCAGGCCCTTGACGATCACGGTGTCATCCTTGGTCAGGCCGCTGCGCACGATGCGCAAGCCTTCGATTTTCGGCCCCAGTTCCACCGCGCGATAAGCCGGCTTGTCGCCGTCCATCACCAGCACGAATTTCTTGCCCAGGTCGGTGCCGACGGCTTCGTCATTGATCAACACCGCCGAATAGGTGCCGCTGCCGACCAGCTTCAAACGCGCATACAGGCCAGGGGTGTATTCGCCCTTGCTGTTGTCGAACACCGCGCGGCCACGGATGGTGCCGGTGGCCGGGTTGACCTGGTTGTCGACGAAGTTCATCTGGCCCAGGTGCGGGTTGCCGGTTTCGTTGGACAGGCCCAGATACACCGGGGTGGTGGCGCCACGCCGGCCTTCACGGGCCAGTTCGGTGTACTTGAGGAATACACGCTCATCGGCGTCGAAGTAGGCGTAAACCTTGTCGGTGGAGACCACGCTGGTCAGCGCGGTGGTATCGGCGGTCACCAGGTTGCCGGCGGTGATTTCGGCACGGCTGACGCGGCCACTGATAGGCGAAGTGACACGGGTAAAGCTCAAGTTCAGGCGTGCCAGGTCCAACTGCGCCTGGATCCCGGCCATGGCGGCGCGGGCTTCCTGGGCGGCGGTGGTGCGCGAGTCGGCCAGTTCGGCAGAGATCGCATTGCTCTGGCGCAGGCGCTCGCCACGTTGCGCTTCGTTTTCACTGCGAGTGGCGGCGGCTTTAGTCTGCGCAAGCTGGGCTTCGAGGCGGCGCACTTCGGCCTGGAATGGGCGAGGGTCGATCTGGAACAGCAGGTCGCCTTTCTTCACCAGCGCGCCTTCGGTGAACGCCACCTGGTCAATCTGGCCGGACACCCGCGGACGAATCTGCACGGTTTCCGGCGCTTCAAGGCGCCCGGTGAACTCGTCCCACTCGTTGACCGGTTGTTCCAGCACCTTGGCCACGCTGACCTTGGCTGGGGGCATGGCGGCCGCTTGTTCGGGAGACTTGCCGCACGCGCTGATCACCACCACGGCCAAGATCGCCAAGGGGAAGCGCAAAAGTTTGAGTGACTGTTCCATGAGGTGCATCCGCCAATGTATTTGAGATGGGCGGATCATGCGCGGGGAGGTGCTAGGTCACGAATCGAATGAAGCAAAGGTAACTATCATTCGGAATGATATAAGCGCGGAGTCAGCCCTCTAGCATGGGGCTTTTGTTAGGGAGCTATCAATGTGATTGATGACAAAAGACTGTTGCAGCGAATGCATGGATGCAGCCCGAGTAGGTATCGATGGGCAGTGGTGTCGCTGATTCGGCCAGAAGCTAATGCGCATCACATGGCACAGATGTCAACTGAGAAGTCTGACAGTAGTTTGATTAATGGCGTTTGCGTAGGCTGATATTCATGCCCGGAGGGCTCTCGAAATGCCGAGCGTAGATTAATCAATCAGTTCAAGGAATTGAGCCATGAATAACACTAAACCCAGCGAGTCTTCTGGCGCAGCGAAGAATTCAAAGGTCGGCGCTGATTATTTTAACTTCATGTTTGCTCCTCCCTTTCCTATGGTAGAGGAATTTTGGAGGGCATTAGAGTTCCGCTATTATGAGTCGGACGATGGCGTTCTTATTCTTCGTGGGAGCCTTAATGAAGAGGAGACGGGGCGATTTGAGCTGCTCACCTTCAAGATGCCGCCACCTATAAAAGATGGCGAGCATGACGTAAGCAGGGATGAGGCAGGTGTTAATGCTACTTTTGCTTTACCGTCGCTCATCAAGGCGGACAGTGGGAAATTGAATATAAAAAGATTCAAGGACGGTGACAAAGATACCATCCAGGCTCAATTTTACCTGGCATTTGAATATGACAGTGTGGTCTATGATGTAGCCGGCCTAGCTTTGGTTCATGCAACGGCGGCTAGTTAAGATCACGGCGCCTCGAACGCATCGCCCAGAAAGTCGATCAAGGACCGCACCGACGGCATCAGCCCGCGCCTGGAGGGGAACACGGCGGTGATCACGCCTTCAGCGGGTTGCCATTCAGGCAATACGGCAATCAGGCGGCCATCGGCCAACTCGTCTTTCACGACGACTTGGGGCAGGTTGGCGATGCCCACGCCCGCCAGTGCTGCATTTTTCAGGGTCGACATGTCATCACTGACCAGGCGCGGCGTGTGCGCGACCTGGGCCGTCGCGCCGTCCGGCCCGGTCAGGTCCCACAGGTATTGAAGCAACGGGTTGCCCCAATGGATAGTCGCCAGCCCGGCAAGGTCAGCCGGTAGCGAGGGCAGGGGAGCGTCCTGCAAAAAAGTCGCGCTCGCCACCAGTACCTGAGGACTTTTAGCCAGTACCTTCATGACCAGCTCACTGCTTTCCAGCGGTGGGAAACACAGGTTCAAGGCCATGTCATAGCCTTCGCTGATGATGTCGACCTTGCGGTTGAAGCTCTTCACGTTCAGTTCGACGCTGGCGCATTGCGCCATGAATTGGGCGAGCATCGGCGCCACCCAGTAGTTGAGCAATGCGGTGGTGCAGCTCAGGCGGATCACGCCCCGCGGCTCTGATTTGTTGAAGGCAATCACATCTTCTGCTGACTCGGCTTCGGCAATCATCGCCACGCAATGGCGGTAATAGGCATGGCCGATATCGGTCACCTGGAATTGGCGCGTCGAACGCTGTATCAGCCGTGCCCCCAGCCTGGCTTCAAGCTGGCTGACCCTGCGGCTCAAGGTCGATTTGGGCAGGTTCAACGCTCGACCCGCCGCCGCAAACCCGCCGTGCTCGACCACCTTGGCGTAGAGGAAGAGTTCGTTGAGGTCGAACATGGGCAGTGTTCCATTTTTGAGATGCCCAAGCTTAATCCAAATCAGCCCTCACGTTGAGCGAATGTCAGCGCATTACTGATCAGTGCGTCAGTTCAGCGTATGACTGATATCCCGCAGGCGCGCGTCGCTCAGGTTGCCGGTGGATGCCAACAGGTGCAACTGGGCCATCAGGATCGCATAACGTTGTTGGGCCAGGCGTTGCTGGGTATCGGTGACTTTTTGTTGGGCATCCAGCACGTCGGTGTTGATGCGGGAACCGGCTTCGAAGCCGTGGGTCACGGCGGCAAGGTTGATCTGGCTAGAGTTCAAGGCCTGCTTGAGTGCCTGGTATTGGCTCATGCCGTTGGTGACTTGCAGGTAAGCCTGGCGCGCCTTCAGCCCGGCGTTGCGACGTGCATCTTCGACTTCGTCCGCCGCCTTGCTTTGCAGTGCATGGGCTTCGCGCACGCGACTGCTGGTGCGGCCACCGCTGTAGAGAGGAACGCTCAGTTTGACCCCGACCACGGTCTGGTTATAGCGGTTTTCCGGCAACGTCACATCGTAGACATCACCGCCGACAGAGGCGAAGCGGCCATGGGCGGCGATCAGATCCAGGGTCGGCAAATGGCCGGCCCGTTCCTTGTCGATGTCCATTTCGGCCAGGCGCTGGGCAATCTGCGCGGCCTGTACGGCAAGGTTGCCTTGTTGCGCGGTCGTGGCCCAATCATCGATGGCAGCGGGCACCGGGGCACTGAACTGCGGCTCTTTGCCTGACCACGGGCCTGCCTGTGCGGCAGTTAATTGGGTGAGCGTTTCGTTGGCAATGTCCAGTGCGCCACGGGCGGCCACCTGTTCGGCGAATGCCTGGTCGTACTTGGCCTGCACCTGGGCGAGCGCATTAGCGGTGGTGGCGCCGTCGGCCAGCAGTCGCTGGCTGCGCGTCTGGCTCTCGCGCAAGGTTTGTAGCTGTTGCGTGCGGGTGTTCAACAGTTCCTGATTGAGCAGTACGTCGAAATAAGCGCGGGCGACGCGCAGCATCAGCGCTTGGCGCGCCTGTTCGGTGTGCAGTTCACTGGCGCTGATCAACAGTTTGCTTTGGTCGTGTGCGATCACATTCTGCCAACGCAGCAGCGGCTGTGTGAGGACCACGGCGTAGGCGTTGGTGTTATTGCGATTGCGATGATAGTCGGAGGAATCCTCGGCATCGACCCAGGCCGCGCCGCCGGTGACAGACAGGTCCGGTAGCAGGTTGGCACGGCTTTGCGGTTCCTTTTCTGCCGTGGCCAATTGCTGGGCCTGGGCGGCGGCGAACTGCATGTCGTGGGTCAACGCCTTCTGGTACAGCTGGTACAAGTCATCTGCCAACACCTGAGTGGGCGCGCAGGCGAGTGCCAGCCAATACAGCGGCATGAGCAGCGGGGTGGTGTTCAGATGCAGGCCTGGAATACGCAAGGGGTGTGCTCCACTGAAAGATTTATCGACTGATGTGGCTTCTGCGCATCATCAGCACCATGGGAATCCCGATGGCCATCACCGCTCCCAAGGTGCCGAACAGCATGCTGAACGCCAGCATTTGCCCTTGTTCGCGCGCTTGCAGGTAAGGCATCAGGGCCAGGGCTTGTTGATGGCTCGCCAAGCCCAGGGAAAGAAACAACGGGTCGGTTTCCACACCTCCCCAACCACTGGCCACCAGGCTCGATTCGGTGACATGCTCGGAGAGCAGGCGGTAGCGTTCCCACGAGAACCGTGTGAGCAAGGTGGCTGCGATGGCGATGCCCACGCTGCCCCCCAACTGGCGCATCAGGTTGAGTACGCCTGAGGCGCCGGAGATCAATGTCAGCGGCAGGCGACGCATCGCCAGGTTGGTCAGCGGCACGAAGATCATGCCCAGCCCCAGGCCGCGGATCACCAAGGGCCAGTACAGCGAGTCGGGGTTACTGTCGAGAGTGAACTGGGTGTGCAGGAACATCGCATAGCAGTACATGACAATGCCCAGGGTGACGAACACACGCTCGTCGATCTTGTTTTCCTGGGACAGCTTGCCGATCACCAAGGTGCTGATGGCGCTGGCCACCGCCCCAGGGAAAATCACCAACCCGCTCTGGTAAGCGCTCTGCGCCAGCAGGGTCTGCAAGAACAGCGGCACCATGAACAACGTGCTGTACAGCCCGAAGCCCACGCAGAACGCGCAGATGCACCCCATCAGGAATTCGCGGTTCTGGAACAGCGCGACGTTGACGATCGGGTTGGCCACACGCCGCTCCCACCAGAAGAAACCCACCAGGCTGAAGCTGCTGAGCAACAGGCAGGCCACGGTCCAGTTGGACGCCATCCAGTCCCAGTGCTCGCCGCGCTCCAGCAGGATCTGCAGGCTGCCCACGCCTAGCGCCAGCAAACAAAAGCCGCTGTAGTCGACACTGGAAGGTTTTTGTTCGTTGGGCGAGTCGTTGATGCACAGCCAGCACAACAACAAGGCCACGGCACCGATCGGCAAGTTGATCAAGAAGATCCAATGCCACGACAACGTGTCGATCAGGTAGCCGCCGACGGTCGGACCCAAGGTGGGCCCCATCATCACGCCCACGCCGTAAAGCGCCATGCCGCTGCTGACCTTTTCCTTGGGGAACACGTCGTAGATGATTGCCTGGGAAATCCCCAGCAACCCGCCGCCCGCCAGGCCTTGCAGCACCCGGAACGCGACCAGTTGCCAAAGTTCGGCAGACATCGCGCAACCCAACGATGCCAGCACGAACAGCGCGGTAGAGACCAGGTAATAAGTCCGCCGGCCGAACCACGCCGACAGCCAGCCACTGACCGGCAGAATCACCACGTTGGCCACCACATAACCGGTGGAGACCCAGGAGATTTCATCCACCGACGCCCCGTAGGTGCCCATCAGGCTGGGAATCGCTACGTTGACGATGGTGACATCGAGCAGCTCCATCATCGACACCAGCGTGACGGTCAGCGCAATCAGATAGGGCGACTTCATAGCGTGTGGCCGGTGTCGTCAGGTGCGGCCACTTCGACAAACGCGCTCATGCCCGGGCTCAACAGCGGCTTGTAGTCATCCGGCACATCGTGGAGCGCGATGCGTACCTGCACGCGCTGCACCACCTTGGTGAAGTTGCCCGTGGCATTCTCCTGGGGCAACAATGAGAACTTGGCTCCGGTGGCCGGTGCCAGGCTTTCGACGACGCCGTCGAAGGCGTGCCCGGGGAAGGCGTCCACGGTGACACGGGCAGTCTGGCCCACGCGCACGCGGCCCACCTGGGTCTCCTTGAAGTTGGCGGTAATCCACAGTGCGTCGGTGGCGATCAGGCTCATGAGCTTTTGGCCAGCGACCACAAACTGGCCGGGTTCCACCTCTTTTTTCGAGACAATGCTGCGCATCGGCGCGGTCTGGCGGGTGTCGTTGAGCTGGATCCTGGATTGTTCCAGCTCCGCTTGCGCGGCCGCGATCCGATAGTCCTGCACCTTGAGTTCGGCTTTGTTGGCCAAGGTACTTTGAGCGGCGGCCTGGGCGTTGCTGCGCGCCACTCCCTGGGCGTGGCTGAGGGCGTCGAAACGCGCCTTGGCCACTTCCAGGTCCTGGGTGCTCAGCACGCCTTGGGCGCCGAGGCGACGGGCACGCTGGTAGTCGTTGCGCGCTTGCTCAAGGTTGGCGCTTGCTTGAGCCAGGGCCGCCTGCGCGGCCTCGCGCATGGCCACCGCGCCGAGCACCTGACTGTCCAGCGCGCCGGGCACGCCTGCGCGCCCGGCGGCGGCGAGCAATGCTTGCCACTGTGCTTCGCGCTGCTGCAACTGATAGCGGTACTCGCTGTCGCGGATCTGAAACAGCAGGTCGCCGCTTTGTACCCTGACGTTGTCCACCACCGGCACACTGATCACCACGCCCGAAAGCTTGGCTCGTACCGGGATGATCACCCCGTCGAGCTCGGCGTTGTCGGTACTCACGTAGGTGCTGGAATACTGCCAGCGCTGCCAGCCCAGTATCAGCAACCCGCCGACCACGACGCCGCACAGCGTCAGTTTTATCAACTTGCCTTTGGTCATGTGGTACTCCCTGTCGATGCGCGTTGAGGTCAAGCAGGCTCAGAAACGGTGTGGACCTCCCGCGCAGGACGGCTCACCGTCGGCTGAGCCTTGTCCAGCAGGAACTGATGCACGCCATTCCACAGGTCAATCCGTGAGTTGATTGCGGTTTTCGCACTCTCGACCATGTGCAGGTGTTGCGCGGGGCTGGTGACGATTTCGGCGATGATGCGTTTGGCCGCCGGGCCGTGATCGTCACCATCCATCTCGATGTGGCGCTTCAAGTAATACGTGAGCATCGGTACATCGCGTTCACTGACCGACCATTGCGACAGCAGGCGACCAAACATGTCGGGGATAATGTCTTCACGCCCGAAGAAGAAGTACGCCAGGACCGCTTCGGTGCTGCCGTGTTGTGCAACATCGAGGGTCTGGCACATGAACACTTTGGCGGCCGTCGGAATCTGCGCGTCGTTGAGCGCCTTAGCCAGAGGTACCTTGGCCTGGATGGCGGCCAGGAAGCGGCGGAATACGCTGCTGTCGGCGCCGATTTCATCCATGGCGGCGAGGTACAGGTCCAGGTGGCTGATAAAACCGCCCGCGGGGTGCTCGTCGGTCTCTTCACCCACCACGATTTCGTTGATCAGGCGCGCGGCGGTGATGTGGACCGGCGGTACCCAGGGCAACTCCACGCACGTGAGGTCGCGCTGGATACGCTTGAGCAAGGTCATGAAGTCCCAGACGGCGAACACGTGAAACTCCATCAGGGTGCGTACATCTTCTACGCTGCGGATACTGCCGAACAGTGGGTGACTGAACAGCTGTTCGCGCTCGGTTTCAATGTGGCTGTCGATATCAAAAGGCATGCGTGCTCCTGCGGCCTGAAGGGTCAGGCCCAAAATCCATCGGAAATTAAGGGTGTGTGTCGTTTACCGTGTTTGTACGATAAGGATGGCGACCGGTGGCGTACCGGAAGGAGCGCACAAAGTGCTTTTCCAGCAGGTATTGCCGGCTTTCGTACCATCCCGCTTCCAGCAGTTGACGGTGTACCTTGGGCAGTCGCCAGCAAGGCACCGCGGGGTAAAAATGATGTTCCAGGTGAAAGTTCGAGCCCGCGTGCAGCCAGGTGTTGAGACGCGAAGTGCGTGAACGCGCTGGCGGCAACAGATGGCCTGTGTCGAAAGCATGTTCCTGATAAGCGTTGACCGCCGACAGCAGGAACGCCACCGCCAGGCTCAAGGAAAACCCCAACAACAGGCCGTCGACTAGCCAGATAGCCAGCCCATACAGGCTGAGCCATACAACCTGGCAGGCGATATTGCAGCGGGCCAGCCATTGCACTTGCGCCGAACTCAACGGCAGCGCCGAAGGATTGACCAATGGCCCGAACGCCAGGCGCCAGGTGGTCTGCAGATAACGCAGGGTGGCAATCAAGCGCGACAGGGTGATGCGGCTCGCCAGTGTGTGATAACGCGAAAAGAGCTGGTAGTCCGGGTCTTTCGCGCTGTTGCTGTACCGGTGGTGTTGCCAATGGTCGACGAAGTAACCGGTCACACAGAACCCCGGCAGCAGCGAACTGGTAGCAATGCCCAGGTAGCAACTGCGCATGGGGTTCGCGCTCAGGTTGAAGTGGAAGCCTTCATGCCCAAGGATCGCTTGCAGAAATAACCCATATCCCGCCAATACCACCAATGGCAAACACACCAGCGTCCACAGGGTGGAGGCTGTGTTGGCCACCCACACAAACAGCGCGAGTGGCAGCAGGTACAGGCTCAAGGTGTAGGCGATGATCAGCAAGGATTCCCTCGATCGGGCCTTGAACAAGGCACGGTCGAGACGGACCTGGGGCTTGGGGTGTAAATGGCTGGCCATTGGCGAGGGCTTACTCGATCAGTTCAGGGTTGAGCACCAGATGACCGCCACGCGTGAGCGTACGCAGGCGCATGGCGATAAAGGCATCGACCACGCTCGGCACGCTGCGCGCGGTGTACATGGCCAGCGTGCCCATGAACGTCAGCCCCCGGTTGCGCAGGCCATTTTTCTGGCAGGCGCGCACCAGGCCGTTCGCGGCGGCATCCAGTTTTTCTTCCAGGGACAGCAGGGTCTTGTCACCCCACTTGAAGGTCACCAGGCGTTTGACCGACAGGCCCACACGCTGCGCGGGCAAGTGGATCGCCGTGTCGATGAACCCCGGGTACACCGTGACCACGTCAAGCTCCCCGCGATACTGCATGCGCAGCACATCCGAATAAGCGCTCAGCGCCCGTTTGCTCGCAGCATAGGCGGCCACGTAGGGCGCATTCACCAGCGCGAACAATGAGGACACGTTGACCACTTTGCCGCGCTTTCGCAGTAGCCCCGGCAGGAACCCCGAAGTCAGTTGCCAAGGCGCGAACAGGTTGACGTCCACTGCGCGGGTCACCTCATCGGTGACCCCGGTTTCGCCGCGTTCCAGTGTCAGGGTGCCGGCGTTATTGACCAGAATGTCGATGTCGCCGAAATCGGTGCTGATAGCGCTGATCACGTTGGCCACGGCGTGGCGGTCACACAGGTCGACTTGATAAAACGCGTCCAGCAGGCCGCTGTCTTGCGGTGCGAGGATATCGAGGCCAATCACGGTGGCGCCCAGTCGCTTGAGCTTGCTGGCCGCGGCGAAACCCAGGCCGCGCGCGGTACCGGTGATAACAATGGTTTTTCCGAGCAGGTTCATGAGTGCGCTCCGGTCATGCTGAAGGTTGATGCTGACAGGTAGGTGTCAAGGTTGGTCGCCATCGAGATCCTGGCCGGTGGATGAAATTGCAAGCCGCGGCAGGCCATCAGTCCGTTGGAACTCAGGTTGCTGGTGATGAACGCCATCCCGCCCAACATGGCGTGGGCCTGGTCGGAGAGCTGGGCAAGCCGTTGCTCAATGCCGTAACGCACCAGCAGCAGACGGGCCAACACGTTAGGCAAGTCCTGTGGGTTACGCTCGATATCCAGGGCCGCGCCTTCCAGGGCACTGATCGCCAATTGCAGGTCGGCTGCCAGGTCCACGCGGTGATGCGCGGTCCAGCGAGCGGCGTCTGTGACCGACTCGATCAGGCTGGCGCAGGCACCCACATAAGATGCGCAGATCAACAGTTCGAACCAGATGAAACCCACGGTTTGCACGTCTCCCAGTTGGTGCGTGTAACCGGCGGAAAACACCATGCGCTCGGGCACCAGCACTTCGTTGAGGCGTACTTCGATGCTTTCTGCGCCGGCCAGGGCGCTGTTCTGCCAGAAAGGATTACGGCTGATGCCCGCTGCAGTGGCCGGAATCAATGCGACCATCAGCTCTTCGCCACCAGGGGTTTGGCGGATATAGCTGGCGGTGAGCAAGTCCATCGACTGCCCAAGGCAGCAGGGCTTCTTGCTGCCGCTGAGTAACACCCCGTCTGGGGTGTGCACTGCCTGCATGGCCGAGTCGAGAATGCCCGCTCCGGAGGTGCCCTCGGCAAACCCCGAAGACAGCAGCAAGCGGTTTTGCGCGACGGCGGCCAGCAACAGGCCTTCGGCGCCGCCGCCGTTTTGCGTGAGTGCCAATAGGCTCGCCACGGAAAACTGGTGCATGGTGCTGGCCACCGCCAGCGAGGGCGAGCGGGCGCCCAGGGCGATCTGCACATGCACCGCGTCAAGGATGTTCGCGCCCAGCCCGCCGGCTTCACGGTTGACCAGCAGACCTACCGGGCCATGTTGCTTGAACAGGGCGATGACCTCGCTCTGTGGCGCTTCGCGCTGGGCACTCGGAATGGCCGCCAAACGCTCGTCAAAACCCGGGGCGTAGCGTTCAAGCAAATCGCGTGAGCGATTGAGTAACGACAGTGACATGGTTCAGGCCTTCAAGTAGCTCGCCGGAAACAGGCCGGTGATGATCGAGTGGATGTTGTCCCGGATAGCTTGTTTAGCCACAGGGTCGAGCATGTCCGCGAGCATCGGCAGGCCCAGGTCGAAGCGTGATTTGAAGGTGATGATCGCGTCTTTGCCATCCGGCAAGACGTGCCAGGTGCCGGAGAAGTGATCGACGTCGCCGGCCATCTGCTCGAAATGAATCTCTCGGGTGTCGGCATTGAAGGTGTCACGCTCCTGCCACTTGAGAATGCCGCTGTGGAAGTTGACCTCCCAGGACGTGAACGACACCTGGTCGCTGACCTTGTTGATGCTGATATTGCGCACCGATTCGCAGAGCTCGACGTAGTTGCTGAAATCGCTGATCACCGCAAATACTTCATCAGCGCAGGCATGGGGGATATGGGCCTGCACGTTGACTTCTTGCATGGGGGGAAACTCCATTTAAAGGGATGGCATCGAAGTGGTCAGCGCCTGGGCGAAGCCTTCGATCAGCCAGTTGCAATCCTGGGCCGTCAGCAGTGGCGACGGCGTGAGCCTTAGCACCCGGTGGTCATTGAGCGAGTGGCACACAATGATGCGTTGCTCGATCAGCGCCATGACCATGTTGGCGGCGATTGAGGCCTCGGCGAATTCAAAGCCCAGCAGCAAGCCCGCGCTGCGCAGTTGCACGCGTTCGGCCAAGCCCTGTTGCTGCAACAGCGCGCTGAAGCGGGCGTGCAGGTCCTGGCCGAGCAGGCGGGCACGCGTGACCAGGTCTTCTTGCACCATCACTTGCAGCGTGGCCTGCACAGCCGCCATGGCCAGCGGGTTGGCGCCGAAGGTCGAGGTATGGACCGTAGGGTTGCGATTGAACGGCGCGTAGATCTCGGCGCGGGCCACCATGGCGCTCACCGGTACGCAGCCGCCGGACAGGCTTTTACCCACCAGCATGATGTCGGGCACCACCTGTTCCTGATCGCAGCCCCACCAATAGCCGGTGCGACCCAGGCCAGACTGGATTTCGTCGATAATCAGCACGGCGCCATATTGATCGCACAGTTGGCGCACGCGCCTGAGGTAGCCGGATGGCGGCAGGATCACCCCCGCTTCGGCCTGGATCGGTTCGAGGATCACACAAGCCTTGTCCGGCGATGCGCGCAGTTGCTGCTCCAGCGCGACGCTGTCGCCAAACGGCACGAACTCGCTGTTGCTGAGCAACCCGCTGAAAGGCTCTCGGTAGCTCTCGCGGCCAGTGACCGCGAGGGCGCCGAGGGTCTTGCCGTGGAAGCCTCCGAGCGTCGACAGCGTGCGGCGGCAACCGTTGAGGCGGGCGAGTTTCAAGCCGGCTTCGGTGGCCTCGGCGCCCGAGTTGCAAAAAAACACATAGTCCAGGTCACCCGGGCACAGTGCGGCCAGAGCGTGGGCAGCAAAGGCCTGTTGCGGGTTGAGCAACAACTTGCTGGCCAAAGGGTTTTGCTGCAGTTGCCGAGTAACCGCTTCCACGACGACCGGGTGGCCGTGCCCGAGGAAAAACACGCCATAGCCGCCTGCATCCAGGTATTGGCGGCCTTGCTCGTCGTAGATGTAGACGCCACGGCTGGACTGCTCGATTGGCAGGTTCATCAGCGACGCGAGGCGTGCGTAGCCTGAGTTGACGTGCTGGCGCAGGTATTGGTCGACCTGTGCGGCGTCGAGAGTAGGTTCGATAACAGTGTGGTTCATGCCACGCTCGCTTCTGTGGGCGTTGTCACCGGCTGCTTGAGCATGCGCGTCAGAGCCCCCAGCTTGGGCGCCAGGTGGTTGAGCGAGAGCAGCAACTCACGGCTGACGTCGCGTTGGCTGAATGCCGGCTCGCCGAGTAACTGCGGCAATGAAGTGGGCAGTGGCGTGCGCAGGCAGGCATAGCGGCACAACTGGGTGGCACGGGTCAGGGCGGCCTGGATATTGCCGCTCAGCGCCGGTAGAAATACCGGGCGGATCAACCGTTCATAAATGTCCGGCGCCATGCAGCGTGGCCGTGTGAAGGGTTGTTTCTGGGTGTCCATGGACTGGCACATCAGGTCCAGCAGACCCGTCAGATCCAGGGCCTGCGGGCCGCTTGTGAGAAAATAATCGTCGCCGATCAAACGCTGGTGCAGCGCGTTGGCGATCGCTCGCGCCGCGACGTCACGGGCGATCAGGTCGACATAGCCAGCAGGCGGGCAGGGCACGATGGGCAGCACGCCAGACATCATCAGCCCCATGGTCATATGGAAACCCTGGAAGTTGGGCATATGCCCGGTGCTGGCGTCGCCAATAATGATGGACGGACGAAAGATCGACACGTCGATGCCGGCCGAGCGCACCAGGGTTTCGGCCTGGCGCTTGGCGACTTCGTAAGGCGTTTCTGCTTGTACGCCTTCGTAATAGTCGCAGGGGTGAGTAAAGGCGGTGCTGATGTGATACAGCGGCACCTTGGCTTGCTGCACAAAGGCCACGACGTTTTCGGTGCCGAGGTAGTTAACCGAAAAAATCTGGTCGATATCACCGTCCAGTCGCGTCACCGCCGCGGCGTGGATCACCCAGTCGACACGCTCAACCAGCGCCGCATAAACGTCGCTGGCCAGGCCCAGGTCAGCGCTGCAAATATCACCCTTGAGCACTTCCACTCGGGGATCGCGGATACGGCTTTTGCGCGCCAGGCAGACCAAGTGAAAGTCCTCTGCCAGGCAGTCGATCAGTGACTCACCGAGCACCCCTGAGCCTCCAGTGAGAAGGACGGTTAATTTTTGCTGTGCTGACATGTAGGGCGCATCCTGCGGATTCATCGAAAGAATTCATGGTGCGTTTCGCCGAATCGCAGGCACAGGTGCCCCGGGCGAACACTCTTCTATTCACTTTCGGTGGCGCTGAGGTGCTCTGGGAGCCGGTGCTCAGCGCTTAACGTGGTCGCGAATAAGATGCGATTGATATTGGCGTTTTGATATCAGCGCGTCTTGAACGAAACGCTTGTCTTACGCAAAACCTCGGCGGCGGTGCGCGGCGTCATGCCAATCATGCGGCGCATCATGCGAGCCAGATGCGCCTGGTCGGAGAAGCCGCCGTCGGCAGCGGCGTCCGACAACGTCGACCCACCGGCGAGGGATTTGGAGGCGCGCTCCAATTTGTTCCAGATGATCCATTGGGAGAGGGAAACACCCATCTGGTGGGTGGCGACGCAGCGCAAGCGCGGGCTGGACAACCCCACCGCTTGGGCTGCGCGACTGACGCAACCAGGGCCGTCGCGGTCAAGGCGCAAAATATTCAGCGCTTTGTAGAGCCTGTGGTCGATCGGCGGGGTAATTGCCAGCAGCCGCGAGAGGGCGTCGACAAAGTGCGACAGGGACGTGCTCCGGCGAAAACACTCCAGCAGTTCGTCACTGGCCAGGGCGATGCCATCGTCTTGCAGCAACGCATTGAGCGCACGGCCCAACGCCGTGTCCGGGCTGACATACAAAAATGCCACCGGATGACTTTCGGCCACGGCACGGTGTTCGACGTTGGGACCGATGATCACGCCTGCCGCACGGATCACCTTTCCCGGCAGCTCCAGGGTGGCGGGTTGGCCTACGCCGATGCACAGTTGGATGGCGACATGGGAGTGAGCAGTGTTTTGATCGGCACGGCCAATGTAACCGGCCCATGAGTCGCCAAAAGTAACGCTGCCATCCCACATTTGAAGTCTTCCTTGACGTGTTGGGTGATTGTTCGACGCGTGCAGGGTAGGCCTGTGCAGGTCTGGATTCAAGCGTGGGTTACCGGCATAACGCCGCACGCATGCCGGACTTTCGACGCTTAGAGGCTATCGGGTCGCCAAAGGAGCCCCCTTTGCTCTGCAAAAACGCTTTGACCTGGGGGAGCTGCGAATTGGGCATGGGATCAATCGCCGGCATAATGCCTGTTTTTACCGCAAGGACGCACGGACGCCATGTTAAAACCAGGCCTGCCTTCTTTTGTTTTTCTTCACCCTCACGGGCTGTCAGAGCCTGCTTCGACCTGCTGATTACGATTCCCTCCACGTTGGCTTTCGCTGCATGGGGCTTGCCGGTATAGAGCCCTTCAACCGAGACAACTTGCCCGTGGTGATTGTGCCAATTGAACCGCTCCCTGAGGGCCCTCCTGAATGCGTACCTGCGGGTGCACAAGTGCGTAAGCGCACCCTGTTCTGGTGGCTGCTGGGAGTAGGCGCGGTCATTGCCCTGACGTGTGGGGGCTGGTGGTGGGTATAGCCGGTATCCACCGTTCTTCTTTTCGTGTTTGAACCCCGTAATAAACAAGTACACCGTCAAGAGCAATTGAGCCCGTGCGTACACTGCTCCGAGCGCAGCCGGCATTCGGTGGGATAAAGACAGTTCAAGCACGATAGGATCTATACCCAAATGCTCGTGTGCAATGGTCCTGTAGGGCACGAAAGCCATGGGCCGTCATGTTGTACTCCGGCCAGATGCGCTGAAAAGACTTGAGCATAGAGGTCGGGTTTATGGGACGTCCCGGATAGACCGGAGAGACGAACACCCAGCCTTTGCCTACTGACTGCGCAATCGTTGGATTTAGACAGACGACGATGGACTGAAATAACCAATAAATTATTGTTATAAAACGGGTTTATGGAATTTAGTGGAATTCTATTACAGGCTATCGGGGTCCCCGAAAAACATTTTGACTAGGCTCTAGATCGGTATTTACAGGCTGGAAAAAACAAATTTTGCCCCCAGTTTTGCCCCCAATTGCACAGGGTGGGCGAGCGATCGCGAATGGCTATTTCTGACCCGGAGCGGGGTGGCCGTGACTGGCATTCAGTGCGCCTTTGTGTACTGGATGACCAACCCGAATCTGGAAAATTCTTGGTCGTTAGATGAGTCGATATCCTTAATCGGAGTTGTCCGGGCCGCCTTTCAGCACCTGTCCTGAAATTGGCAG
The DNA here is from genome assembly GCF_009648855.1 of Pseudomonas sp. CFSAN084952. Classification (NCBI taxonomy): domain Bacteria; kingdom Pseudomonadati; phylum Pseudomonadota; class Gammaproteobacteria; order Pseudomonadales; family Pseudomonadaceae; genus Pseudomonas; species Pseudomonas sp. CFSAN084952. The sequence goes on from NZ_CP045767.1 coordinate 2,092,589, forward strand.
CGTGAAATGCTCATGCTCTGCGAGATGTTGCAATGGCGCCGGTCGCCAGAGAGATCGATCCGCGTGTCCATCGACAACCGGAGCGTAATGCCAGGCGCCTGGCCACGGAAAGCGCTTAAGAAGCGGTTGTTCGGTATTGAAAGTGGCAGGCAACGTTGCGCATCGTGCTTCTGGTGGTGGGTCTCGATAATCCGGTCGGGCCCATAACTTCCCGCTTCAATTGGCCACTGAGTCGGCGGGCAGCGAAGGCGCTCAGGTTGCATGTTGAGGCGGGCGCCTTACCTTCGCTGTTCATGGACAGCTAAGCCTTTGGGCCAGGATCAGTCATTAGGCAAGTGCAATTGCACTTCCATGGCGTCATGAAGGAGTCGGACGACCTCGATCACGTCGTCGCTTGCTACACGATAAAACACGATATGGCGTGGGCTTTTGACCGCCCCATGGGGCTGTTTGGCCTGCTGGCGTGAATAGATGAGGTGATAGCTGCGAAGGCCCGGTGCCAGCTCACCGCGTTCGTAGCTGCCAATGCGATAAGGCGTGTCGGCAATCGCTTGCAGCGCGGCGAGGATTAGCGCCTGATACCGCTGGCGTGCTTGATCGCCGAACTGCGTCTGGGAGAGCCTGAGGATGTCGACAATGTCGGCGCGCGCCGCGTTGGAAATCCGATACTGCGACATGCTCAGTGTTTCTCGCGCGCGGGTAGGGTTGCCTCCAGGCTCAAGCCCTCGAGGTAGTGCTCCAGATCCCCTTCGTTCAACTTAGTAAAGCGCCCTTGCTCAAGGTCCATGATGCCGATAGAGGTCGCCTGACGCAGGGCCTCAATTTTGGCGGTGTCTTCGGCGACGCGCTGTTCCAATAGCCGCAAACCTTCTCGCATCACTTCGCTGGCATTCTGATAACGGCCGGACTGCACCAGGTCATGGATAACCTGTTCCTGGTGAGGGGTGAGTACAACGTTTCGCGTCGCCATGATTAGCTCCAGCTCTGGACATACAGGTCCTTTCGACTATTGGCATATTATGCCATTTTACCTGCCAGCACATAGTTTGGGACTTGTATCTGACGAACTGTGTCGTGCGGGGTCATCCTTCGCGCCGAACAGCGCGTGCTGGCTCCGGACTGCATGCGCACAGAGTTCAAAGGATGTAGCAGGCGGGGCGTTGAGGGCCGTTTGATTCGTGTGGGCCTTGAGGCCTCAGCCTGGACAAGCCCTGCTTGATGTGTCCGGCGTTCTCACCGATCGTTTGAACGCGCCGCGGACGTTTGTCCTATGCCGCGTTTCCGTACAGGCCTCAAGATGGAAGAAGCATTCCGCAGGAGGCACAAAGTATAGGCAGCTCAGTACTTTGCAAGGCGAACGCTGTCTTATGAGGTGTGACTAATTTATGATGTCTAGATGATAAATTTGGATACACGATCATGAGTACACGTTCAGACCTTTTGACCAGCGCCGAGGTTCTGCTGCGCACGAAAGGCTATGCGGCCTTCAGCTATGCCGACCTTGCGGACGACATCGGCATTAAAAAAGCGAGTATTCACCATCACTTCCCGACCAAGGAAGGCTTGGCAATTGCCATCGTCGAGAGCTACCTGTTCCGGTTTAAAAAGCAGCTGGACGCTATCAATGATGAACACGTCAGTGTTGTCGACCGGCTGAATGCGTTCGCCTTGATGTTCGCACACAGCAGTCTAAACGGGATGCTCCCACTCTGTGGAGCCCTCGCCGCAGAGCTTCTGGCCCTGCCTGAAAGCCTCAAAGAAATGACAAAGGATTTCTTTGAGATCCATCTCACTTGGCTCCAAGCAAACATTAAGCAGGGTCAAGATCGAGGAGAGCTTAAAGCCGACCTGGATGTAATCAGAGTTTCAAGGTTCATATTGAATACTTTGGAAGGTGCGAGCTTTGTTTCTTGGGCGATGAGCGATGATTACGAGAAATCTTCGGGATTTGATTTGATTTTATCTACCCTTCGTCACTGAAAGCTCTAGCAAGCACACTTATCGACTCTATCGCTGCATTCCCTTTCCAGGGGGCATCTTTCATCGCTGTATCTTTAGTACATCTTTCAAAAGCTTCTCGATTTGGTCGCCTGCCAAGAGCAGGCGGCCTTGAGTTATTTGATTCAGGGCCGCGTGCCGATCTACGCTTGTATCAATTAGTGCAGACTAAAATCCACCGAATAGATCACTCGGTATTATCTGGTGTGCGGTAGATTTGCAGCCAATGACGCGAAGGCTTGCTTGTAGGCGGCGCTTTTTCGTGATCGCGAATTGTACAGTACCGTCCATGCTTAGCGACGACCGCGCTCTTGGCTGCGTTCAAAGTGACTTCTTGAAACGAACCTCCATCTCGCCCCAACACGTGCCCTGGTGCATAAGCAGCCATAAAACCTCCCTGATTTTTATCCATGTGGTGACGGCCTTATGCCATCAATTCGTACGATCACACAAATTTCACCCGATGCATAGAGGTGTGAAAGATCGTTTCATGGCGTCGCTTTCGAAGTGACTCTGTTGGTCACGACACTCACTGTGTTGTCATCAATATTCCCAATTCCTCTATGCAGCCTAGCTTTTCAAAACTATTGGTATCGTCACCTCTCTTGTAAACCAACCTACTACTTGGTAGGCTTGTTTCTCTTCCGGTCTAATCGTCCGGCTTATCTGAAGAGGAACGTCCACATGAGCAGCAACCTGAATGGTATCGATGTCGCCGCACTCCAGAATTTCGCCGAAGGCGTTGCTGGTGATGCGACCAAGCGCCACGCAAGCTTCAACGTTAAAACCGCTTGGAAGGGTCAGACCCGTTCTGTAGCCAAAGTCAGCCGTTACAGCTTGGCCGGTGAGACCTATTCCCGCGATTTTGAAATTGCAGCCGATGAGCCGAATGAATTGCTGGGCGAGAACACCGCGCCCAACCCTCAGGAGCTGCTGATGGCTGCTCTAAACGCCTGCATGTCGGTCGGCTATGCCGCCAATGCCGCAATGATGGGCATCAAGATTCACAGCCTGGAAATTGAGACCGACGGCACTCTCGACCTGCGTGGCTTCCTGGGGATCGACGAAAGCGTTAACCCAGGCTACGACGAGGTGAGTGTCGTGATTCGCCTGCACACAGATGCTTCGCGTGAGCGTGTTGAGGAGCTGCACAACGTGGTGCTCAAGACTTCGGTCAACTACGCCAACTTCTCTAAAGCCATCCGCATGCTCCCTAAGCTCGAAGTCATCGAAGGCTAACTGTCCTGGTCACAGGTCAGCACGGCACCTGGCCGCTGACCACCTCTCACTTATCTGATACCGGAGTCTGTAATGGACGATTTTTTTAAAGGCAAAAAACTGTTGGTCGTCGGCGGCACGAGCGGCATGGGTCTGGAAACAGCGCGCCAGTTTTTAAAGGCGGGTGGCAGCGTGGTTCTCACCGGCAGTAAACAGGATAAAGCCGATGCTGTGCGCGCCGAGCTGAGTCCGCTGGGGAACGTATCAGTGATCGTTGCCAACCTCATGACCGAGGAAGGGATGAATCATGTACGCAGCGAAATCAATGCCAACCACAGTGACATCGGCTTTATGGTGAACTCTGCAGGCATATTCATTCCGAAGCCTTTCATCGAGCACGATGAGGCTGACTACGACATGTACCTGGATCTGAACCGCGCCACATTCTTTATCACGCAGGCAGTGGTCAAAAATATGCTTGCTGCCAAGCGCGAAGGCTCCATTGTCAACGTCGGTTCGATTGGCGCGCAAGCTGCGCTGGCCGGCTCTCCAGCAACTGCTTATTCGATGGCCAAGGCGGGCCTGCACGCAGTCACTCGAAACCTGGCAATTGAATTGGCTCACTCAGGTATCCGAGTCAATGCCGTTTCGCCTGGCATCGTTCACACCTCGATCTATGAAGGCTTCATGGACAAGGAAGCGATCCCGGATGCGATGAAGTCGCTAAACGATTTCCACCCACTGGGTCGAGTCGGTGTTCCTGAAGACGTCGCCAATACCATCCTCTTCTTACTATCCGATAAAACCTCCTGGGTGACCGGTGCTATCTGGGATGTTGATGCAGGGGTGATGGCGGTACGTGCCTAAACACCGAGGCAAGCGCTGCGTGAAGCGCCTCTCATTGGGGCGCGTTCCAGCAGTTGCTTCGGTGACAAGGGTGCTGGCTGTAGGAGTTTCAAATGTCTATCACGACAAAAGCCGCGCTGCTGAGCTACGCGGAAACCCAGATGCGCTCAAAGGGTTACTCAGCGTTCAGTTACGCGGATCTCGCAGCGAAAGTCGGTATTAGAAAAGCCAGTATTCACCATCACTTTCCTACCAAGGAGTGCTTAGGCGCGGAGCTTATCAACGACTACATCGCTCGGTTCAACGAGACGTTGGTGTCAATCGAGATCATGCATCCCGAGCCACAGCAGCGCTTACAGGCTTTTTCCCGACTTTTCGTGATAAGCGCGAATGAGGGGCTGCTGCCGTTATGCGGCGCCTTGGCGGCAGAAATGGCTGCGTTGCCTTTGTCGCTCCAAGGCCTCACAAGGGACTTCTTCAATTCGCAGCTCACCTGGCTCCAAAGCACCCTCAATGACGCAGTCCGGCAGCACAGCTGGTTGCTGGGAACATCTGTTGAGCACTTCGCTTTCATGCTGCTGAGCATGCTGGAGGGAGCAAGTCTCATTGATTGGACACTGGGTCGCTCAGCCGACCCGTTGGCTGGCTTTAACCATCTGCTTGAAATAGCCGCAATGCAATCTTCACTTCTCCGTGCAGGATAAATTATGCAAACCCCTTCGAAAAAATATGTAGTCGATATCTGGTCTGATTATGTGTGTCCTTGGTGCTGGATTGCCAAGCGTCGTTTTGAAAAAGCGCTCGAAAACTTCCCGCAGAAAGACGATGTACAGGTCAACGTTCGGGCCTATCGACTGGCTGCAAATCACGCCCCTGAACCGATGGTCGCAGCACTGAAACGTAAGCTCGGCAACCCAGATTCCGCAGCAGCGATGATGAACACTGTGAGTAAATATGGCCAGGCCGACGGGCTGGATTACCGCTTCGACACTATGATGTTCGGCGATACTGCTGATGCTCATGTCTTGGTGAAAGCGGTTGAAGACGGGGCAGTGAAAAAGCGCCTTGTGGAAGCGCTGTACGAAAAAAGCACCAGCCACGGTAAGTCACTTTTTGATCGCGCCAGCTTGGCGGTGATTGCGAAAGATGCAGGTGTGTCGGATGCGGCAATTCAATTGGCGTGGTCATCTGTAGAACTGCGCGTAGAGATGGAAGCGGATGAGCATTTCGCCGCCCAGTTGGGTTCTGGCGTGCCTCTCTTTGTCTTCAACGAAGAATTCTCTGTTTCCGGTGCACAACCTGAAGCTGCTTTTCTTGACGCGCTCAATCAAATGGTAGAAAGCGCGAAAGTCGACGATAGCTCATTGATAGGCCAAGTCTGCGGCGTCGATGGCTGCAAAGTTTGATCGGCAACGGAACGTGGCACTCACAAGGTGCCCCCTTTTCCTTAATACAACACGTGAGACCCAAATGAGCCGTATCGTTGAGTTGAGCGCTCCCCAATTTGCCCGCTTTGTTGCCAAAGGCAGCAGTGTCGTACTGTTCTCAGCATCTTGGTGCAAACCTTGTAAAGAGATGAAGCCAGTCTTCGTGGACTTGGAAGCAAAGCTCCATGCTCTGGCAGTGTTTGGAAAAATTGATATTGCGGTATCACCGACGATTGCGCAGATGTATGGCATTCGTACTGTGCCGTCCTTGGCAGTGTTCCACGAAGGCCGATTGTTGAAAGTCTTCGCCGGGTCTAAATCAGTTTCAGCCTTGAAAAAAGCAATCGTCACTGAGCTGGAGGACGCTAGCTAAACAAGCATCCTCCTCGACCGGTAAGTCAGTCAGCTATCTGACTCGCTGCGTGGAAGGCTCACCTTTCCTGGGCCTGCGTCAATTGGATGAGCGCGATCTTCATTGAATATTTCCGTTAGTAAAGCGTTGGCTCGTTTGTAAGCGTCGTACTTGAATTCGGTATCGTCCTCGGGCTGAGCGGCCATCTCTTCTAGCATTTCCAAGTTAAGGCGACGGAATCGATCCGCACGCTCACGAGCTTCGTAGCGTCCTATCCCGAGTTGCTCCAAAGCCCTGCGCCCCAGGGACAATGCGCTTTCAAATGTCTCTCGCTCGACTTCTTCCACACCCATCTGACGTAGGGTAATGATGTGCCCCATATCTCGAGCGCGCACCACCAGTTTTAGGGATGGAAAATGCTCCTGGGCCAACTTGGTCAGTGCCAGGTTATCGTGTTGATTATCGATGGCGTTGATCAGCACCACGGCTTGGGCAGCACCCGCAGCGTGCAGTAAATCGAGGCGGGTGGCATCCCCATAGAACACCTTGACCCCGAACTTACGCAGCGTCTCGATATGGTCTGGATCATGATCCAAGACCACTACCTCAAAACCACAGGACATCAACAGACGCCCAGCGATCTGACCGAATCGACCGAAGCCAGCAATGATGACCCGAGGATTGCTCTGATCAATGGTGTCAGCTTCATTACTGCCCTGTTTGCTCGACGACTCCAGGTGATTGAGTAAAAGGATCAACAAAGGCGTCACGCACATGGACAACGCCACCGCTAGCGTCAGGCTCTTACCCCAAGGGTCGACCAGGATGCCGGCGACGGTCGCTGCGCCAAATACTACAAAGGCAAACTCACTGCCTTGGCCAAGGAACACCGCCTGCCATGAACGCTGGTCACTTGGGACATTCAGGAAGCGACCCAGGAGCTTGATCACGAGCAGCTTGATCAGGATGAAGCCCAAGGTCAAGGTGATGACTTTCAGCGGCGAATCGATCAGCGTGCCGAAGTCAATCGACATCCCTACACCGATAAAGAACAGACCCAGCAAAAGTCCTTTGAAGGGTTCGATATCGCTTTCCAGAGCATGCCGATACTCCGAGCTGGCCAACAGGACGCCGGCTAAGAAAGCGCCCATGGCCATGGATAAGCCGGCCTCTTCCAACAAGAGGCCGAACCCGAACACCAAGAACAGTGCGACGGCACTAAAGATTTCTCTCAGGCCTGAGCGCGCTACAAAGCGAAGGACGGGCCGAGAGACGTACTGACCCAAGAGAACCACTGCGACAATTGCACCTACGATTTTGGCAATGGACAGGGCCAACTCTGCACCGGAAGGCGTACCACCATTTGCGGCCAGCAGTGGGATCATTGCTACTAAGGGAATGGCTGCGATGTCCTGGAAAAGCAACACGGCAAAGCTGCTGCGACCCACAGCGGTCGAGGTCATATTTCGTTCGTTCATGGCCTGCATGGCGATAGCAGTCGAAGACAGGCTCAACGTCAGCCCGACCAACAGCGCAGCCGTCCAATTCAACCCAAGTGCAGCGCAGAAAACTGCGATGGCCGCACCGCATGCCAGCATCTGTAAAGCGCCGCCGCCGAAAACCATGCGGCGCATAGCCCAAAGACGCTTGGGGTCGAGCTCGAGACCAATGATGAACAGCATCAACACCACGCCAATTTCAGCAAAGTGCAGGATGGACTCGACATCGGTCACAAGCTTTAAACCCCATGGGCCGATCAGGCAGCCGGCTATCAGGTAGCCTAAAACCGGGCCGAGCCCTAACCGGACGGCAATTGGGACTATCAAGGCAGCCGAGCCCAGGTAGATAAGCATTTCAATCAGACTGTGAGTGTCCATTCAATCTTCCCTCCATGACGTCAGGCGCTCGCCATAATTCCGGATCTGTTTAAGCAATGCGGTTTGATCTGCTCTGTAAGCACCATGGACTGCGACTGGACTCAACCAACGCATCCCGCAGTAATTCGCCGTCGCCTGAATGGGCTGGGACAGCACCGCAAAACCTGGGTGGTCGCCGCCTTCAAAATGATCATGCTCTCCGCCAGTAGTCACGGCCCACAGCATTTTTTTGTTTTTCAAGGCAGTAGCGCCCGCGCCGTAGGCCCAGCCCTGTGTGAAAACCTTATCGATCCACAGCTTCAAGAGAGGTGGGTAGCTATACCAGTACAGAGGGTGTTGCAGAACGAGGAGATCTGCCTGTTCCACCGCCCTCTGCTCAGCTTCAACGTCGATATTGAAATCGGGGTACATGTCGTACAGCGAACGGATTGCGACATCGGGATTGTTGGCTGCCAGCTTGAGCATCAACATGTTGACGTTAGATTTATCAGGGTAAGGATGGGCGTAGATGATCAGAATCACGGAGTAGTCCCCACAAACCTGGCGTTCTTTAAGAACGGAAAAAGCTCCCTGTTCGTTGAGCATAACCGCACTCAACGAACAGGGAGCTAATGACCTGAAGGAGAAGCCTTACTGACCGGCTTGCAGCTTCAATACTTCCTGCGCGGTCACAGGTTTGCCACCAATACCCCAGTCTCCACTTTTCACCTCTTCGAAGATGACCCACGTGAGGGCGCGCATATTTTCGCCTTCAACCGACACCATAGCGTCAGTCACTTTGCGAATCACTTCAGCCTTTTGTTCGTCGGAAAAAACGCCTTCAATCCCTTTGATAGTTACGAGTGGCATGGTGTTCTCCTAAATGTTTGTGAAGGAATATCAGGCTTTGGCGGCTGCGTATTCCGGATAGTCGGTGTAGCCCTTATCAATCGAACCGCTTACGCCGTAGTAGGTCGCGCGATCACCCTCGGCCAATGGCCAATCGTTCTGCATACGCTCTACCAAATCAGGGTTGGCAATGTAGGCTGTGCCAAAAGCAATCAGATCTAGCTCGCCTTTAACCAGCTCAGACTCTGCGATCTCTTTGGTGAAGCCGCCCGCAGCCATCAAGGTGCCCTTGTACGCTTCACGGAATGCAGCGCCGAAACCTGGTGGCGTTTGCGCGGCGAGGATGGTCGGTTGGTAGTTCAGGTGAACAAATGCCAGCTCTCTTTCGTTGAGGGCAGCTGCCATGCTCATCCAGGTTTCTTCTTCGCCTTCGTACACACCGAAGTCGTAGAGGCGACCAAAAGGAGAGAAGCGCACACCGATCTTAGATCCGCCGATTTCAGCAGCAATCGCGTCAATGGTTTCCAGAAGGAAGCGCTGACGGTTGGCAATGGAGCCACCGTACTGGTCTGTCCGAGTGTTTAGGGCGCTGCTCAGGAATTGGTCGAACAGGAAGCCGTTGGCTGCCATGATTTCGATACCGTCAAAGCCGGCGTCCATGGCCATCCGTGCGGACTTCACGAAGTCAGCGATGACGCGTTTCACTTCTGCAGTTTCCAGCGCACGTGGAGAGCTGGGCTGTACAGGGCCAGATTTGCCTGGCTCGATCCAGGCATACACCGTGGTGTCCACCGCAGGCACCGTGCCCGAGGAGACTGGCACCATGCCGTGTACCGAGGTGTGGGACATACGGCCTACGTGCCAGAGCTGCGCAAAAATCTTCCCGCCCTTGGCGTGCACCGCGTCAGTCACTTTGCGCCAGCCTGGTAAGTGCACATCTTCGTAAATGCCAGGGGTGTACAGATAGCCGCGAGCCTCATCGGAAATCGGCAGACCTTCGGTGATCAGCAAACCTGCAGAAGCACGTTGCGCGTAGTACAGCGCGTTGGACTCATTGGGAATGTTGTTCAAGGTTCGTGTGCGAGTCATAGGGGCCATGACAACGCGGTTTTTCAAAGAAATACCGGCCAGATCGTAAGGAGTGAACAGCTTATTCATGGTTAATCTCGACGTCGTTGAAGGGGAAGAAAATCGGCGTTTGAGTTAGGACTTATCGAACGCGTCGAGTACGTGGGTGCTGTAAACCATCGCAGCACCAGCATTCATGTTGATGGCTACGCCTAAGGCTTCAGCTACCTCTTCGCTGGTTACACCGAGCTTCTTGGCTTCTGCTGCGTGGAAGGCAATGCAGCCGTCGCAGCGGGTCGTCACGGCCACTGCAAGGGAGATGAGCTCGCGAGTCTTGGCGTCCAGATGGTTGGTTTTCCCACCGGCGGCGCCGAGTGCGGCCATGCCTTTCATCGTTTCCGGCGACAGGCCGTTGAGCTCTACCAAACGAGTATTGATGTCTTTGCGGGTTTGCTTCCAATCTTGCATGGGATTCTCACAGGGATGGCGTTGTTTGTAGTGATTTAAAACACTAAACAAAGCTACCATCCAGTTGGTAGGTTTTCAACGGTTCTGTGGTGATTTTCACTATCAACGCAATCGAATAAACGGTTTATTGTTTGTTTTATGAAAGAGGTTGCGAGCGGCACGTTGGAAGAGCGGCTGTATCAACTCTCATGCTCATGTATGTTTTCTGAAGTACAGGCCTACATGAAGGTAGCTGAGGCGTTTGGTTGATTCGCGGTGCGACTGCTTATTGATTTGCTACCGCGCTCCCAGCTTCCAAGGGAGCTAAGACTCTAAGTCTTTGCTTTTAGAAAACATCCCATCCGGCAGCAGCCCACCTGCTAGCTACGCGAGCACTTGAGGCGCAACAGATGAAGGTATGCTGATCTGCAAGAATCGACAGCCCCTGAGCCAAGTGCCGTGCGGCTGGAAGAGAAAATCGGCAAGCTCGAAACTCAAATTAAGGAGCTTCGGGCGCACGAAGTCCAGCTCAACGACTCTCCGGTCACACAGGTTTCACTGACCGATCCAGACAGCCGTCGATACCCAACACCATTTGATCGTTGCACATGAGGTCACTAACGTCGGTCCCGACTGCGATCTACTCAGCTCGATGGCCATGCAGGCCCGCGAGGTTGTAGCTTCAGAAAAATTTCTGTCGGTAGTGGCTGATCGAGGTTACTTGAAAAGCGAGGAGATTCTTGCTTGTCACGATGCAGGCATCAATGCCTATGTGCCCAATCCAGATGACCTCTGGAGCCAAAGCGGATGGGTGTTTCAATAACGATGCCTTCATCTATGACGCGGCAAAAAAAGAATATATTTACCCGGACGCAGAAGCACTGATTTGGCGTTATACCAACGTTGAAAAAGGCCTGACGCTGCACCATTACTGGAGTTCGAAATGCAGGGGCTGCGCAATGAAACCGCGATGCACGTCGAATCGCTGCGCCCGTTTATTGCTTCGAAGTGATCAAACAACCAATTCGACCGTCCAGAGAGGGTTAGAGACTCTCAGGCAAGCCAAAAAACATTTTGACTGGGCTCTAGCACAGTAGTTTCAGCTTGAAAGAATCTTAATGTGCCCCCAATTTTGCCCCCGCTCACATACCGTAGGCGAGCGATCACGAATGGCGATTCCTGACGAAATCCAGTATGGCTCTGGGTGACTTTCAGTGTGCGTCCATCCACCCTAAGGGGGAGTCGCGGTTAGGAGCTCATCATACTCGGCCAATGCCTAGTGCTCCTCGAGAATGCAACTCGGTCAGTGAACCTCCACTGCCTGCATGGCGTGCTAGGGGGCAAGTGCTTGAATACTCGGTCCAGACCATACTTTTCTCAAGAATCCAATCACTTAGCTGTGGTTGGATTTTTTGTTTTGTCGCTTACTGTGAAATCATATTTTGTCGCCACTTTTTGCTCCGCTGATATTTTCCGCACCATACATCTATCGGTGTGAGAGTTTTCCTAGCCAGTCATTCTTGGTCTGCGAGATGGTTGATGACAGCCTGGACCCGTGCTGCGCTGGCAGGCTCGGACGAGAAAGCCGGTCGGTCGCACGAGTAGCCCAGCTGATGCAATTTGCCTACTTGGAGATGAAATAGCGCGAAGGCGCCATCCGCGGGCGCTGTAGGTGTTCCTCTAGCAGTGCTCCGCCCCAAGCTCGATTGTGCCGCTCCTAATAAGTCTTGGCGTCGGTTTACGCCGAGGATGAGGCATAGCATTATGATGCCATTCGAAAGCAGGAGCATTAGTATGGCAGCTTGGATGGCGAGGTTAATGAATAGGCCATTTCAATGGTTTGAGTCTTTCGTTAAACCAGGAGATGATCTTGGCGTCAAAGGACTATATCGAATTTTTATTTTCGCATTATTAGTTGTTTCGGCGATTTTTTTAATCGATGTGGCATTGACCCTCTCCACAAATAAGGAGAGCGAACCAAGTCACGGGGTTTTTGGTGATTTTTTTGGCGGAGTGGCCAACCCTTTTTTGACGTTCCTTACATTTATGGGCTTGCTTCTGACAATAGTTGTTCAGAAAGTGGAACTAAGAGATTCAAGGGAGGAAATGAAGCGCTCCGCAGATGCTTTGAGTGAGCAGGTAGTGGCCTTCAGGAAGCAGAGCTTTGAGGTGACTTTTTTGAAAATGCTCGAGATTCACTCCGCGCTTACCCAGTCGATAGATCTGTTGTTAGTAAAAGCCAACAAGACCGTCACCGGGACAGACTGTATGGCTCGCTTCCATTTGAGGCTAAAAACAAAATACCGTAGTAAATTTAAAGGCAATGGAATGTCTTTTGATGGCATGACACTGCAAGGTATGGAGGAACTAAAATCTATGTATGTTGAGTATTGGGAGCCTACTAGAAAAAATTTGCATAGCTGGCATGAAAGCCTTTCAGTAATTTTGGGATATATAGAGTCGGAGTCCAGTTCAAATGAACCCTACCTGTCGATGGTATCTGCTCAGCTATCGGAATATGAAAAAATATTAGTTTTTTATCATGTTGCTCTTCACGATCAAGCTCGGTTGAAAAAGCTGGTTTTAGAGTTGGGTTTTTTGAGAAACTTACCCGCTGATCTTCTCCTTCATAAAAGTCATATGCAGTTGTTGCCGACGACGAGTTTTTTGTAGGACGACTGCAAGCGAGCGGGGTTGGTCTCTCGGAAAGCTAGGGTGCATCATTAGCCCGCAAGGTGTCTAAAAAATGGGCGTGATTTAGACCTCTCGAGCATGGTGTATACATTCGGCTGCCCAATCTCTGAATGTGCTACGAAACCGATGCGCAGTGATGACTCTGTCATTGCTATCACGCGGGCCTTTGCCCTCATCTTCGAGGTCTCTATGATCCACGCGACGCAGGGTCATCAACATGGCTATGTTGCTAATCGGTCCGTGCTCCTGGAAACAGTCGCGAGCTGCTTTGGATTCGTGGGAGCCCGTTTAGCTCAACTGCGGGGCACGTTGCAGAGCAAGCGTCAGCCAGCCGTAAACCTGAAGATCGATGGCTCGCAACGGCGCGTCGATCTGAAGGTGGATAATATCGACATAGCCTACCTCATGGGCAAACTGCAATGGTTCATCGACCACTGACAGCAAGGTTCAGAAACTCTACAATTCTCATCTTGGCCCTCACTGTATTAAGGGGGGTTAAGGCGTAAGCCCTGCATCGGTTTTGATCGAGCATTTCGTAGCGCTCACTTGCTGAAACCCAAAGAATTCAAAATCGAAAGGACTCTTCATGACTGCAGGTAGCAGAAGCCAATCCACCTCCACGGAACTGACTGGTGGGGCAGGATTCAACTACGAAGACCAAGTAGTGGCCTACTACCTCGTGGCGCTACTGCTCGAAGGACATGCGGCGGGATGTACCGGGGTGGTCAGGTCCGTTGCGGTACAGCAGGCGGCCGATCATCCGATGGATGATCTTATCGTGGAGATGAAGGACGAAGCCGGTAAGCGAGTGCTCGGCCTGCAAGTAAAACGTTCGTTGCGGCTCACTGCGGCGGCTAGCAATTCAGATTTTCTCAGCACTATGACTGCCGCTGCCGCTACCCGGCGGCTGCCGACTTTCCAGGTCGGCCGCGATGCCTATGGCTTTGTGACCGAGCATGTTGCGGTGGCGAGTTACCGTTCGATCAACCGGTTGATTGACTGGGCCCGCGCAGATGTCTGTGGAAAAGATTTTGCTAGGCGCTTCGAGGTCGGGGGAACTGCGGCCGCTTCAGAGCGTTCTTTGCGGACAGAACTGCAGCCGTTGACTGAGACACAGACAAAGAACGAAGAAAAGGACTTCTATCAACACCTTGTAGCACTGCGTATTGACGGGCTCGGTGAGGGCGGCATTTATCGTGGCGCCGTAATCACCCAGTTGAAAGGGGTGATCGCTAGCGATCAGGAAGGGCTTGCAGAGTTGTTGTTCAATCGGTTATGCCAGATCGCAAGCGATGGGGCTGGGCAGGCTAGAAAATGGACGCGAACGACACTTGTGCAGCAGTTGCGGGGCGCAGTGCCACTCCGGTGCGCTCCCAGCTATGTCGCGGACCTTGACCTGATTCAACGGTATTCTACGGACGGCATGGCTGACATCCTGGAGGATGTTGGCAGTTACCACGTCGAGCGACCCAGTGTTGCCAAGGAAGTTGCTGCACATCTAGAGAAGTTTCGGCTGGTAAATCTAACGGGCTTGCCTGGTTGCGGGAAATCGGTGGTTTTAAAGCAGTTCGTTAAGACTGCCTCCGCGAAGGGACCATGCCTATTCATCAAGTCTGACCGATTGTTCGGAAATAGCTGGTCAGCATTCTCCGCAACCTTGGGCCTAAGGCATGCCGCAGAAGAAATCCTTGCTGAAATCGGGAGCACGGGTACACCGATCCTGTTTATCGACGGCATTGATCGCGTCCCTTTGGATCGTAAGGGCATCATCATTGATCTGCTGAGGGTCATTGAAACCCATGAGACCCTCAGCAATTGGAGAGTCTTAGCAACATCTCGGGACCAAGGGTTAGAACCGTACCGAGCATGGTTTCCAAGCAGTTTCTATCACGATGACGGGATTGGCGATGTCTTTGTAGAACCCTTTTCGGATGCGGAAGCCGGTAGGCTGGCGGACCAAATTCCAGCACTCCGTTCGCTGCTAAGTAACTCATCTGCGGTGAAGGAAATTGCACGGCGGCCTTTTTTCGCCGCAGTACTAGCGAGAAACAGCGCAACAATTCAAGGCTCAGCGCTGCAGACAGAAATTGATCTGATCGCAGCCTGGTGGTCCCGTGCAGGCTACGATGCATCACCCGATTCCGCTTACGTAAGGCGACGCGCCATCCTCGATCTCGCGGAGAAAGGTGTAGGAGAGTTGGGTAAAAGTGTTCGGCTTCGCAGATTAGAGCCTAGTACCGTGTCCCAGCTAGCCTCGCTCAAGGCTGACCTCATTGTTCGCGACCATGATGATGGAGCGGCCGTCTCTTTTACCCACGATATTTTCTTTGAGTGGGCGTTTTATCAATTGTTAATCGATCTTGGCCCTGATTGGCACGGCGCGATCGGTGAAGCCGGCGAGCCCCCCTTACTCGGTCGAGTGGTGGGATTACTCGCCCAGCGGAGCCTGGGTGTTCCGGGACAATGGACGCAAGGATATCGTTTGCTGGAGAGCAGGCCACTGAGGCCGCAATGGCGAAGAGTCTGGCTGACCGCGCCCCCTTTCACCGCAGCCTTCATTGCAGAAGGCACACAAGCAGAATTCACTTCTGCCATGCAGAAGGTCGATTTCCAACTCTTAGAAAAGCTTTTAGTGTGGTTTCAGGCGGAGCACACTATTCCCAACCCCGTGGTATTAGAGCGTGCTGGAGGTGTTGAGGACGGGGAGGACTCCATACGTATTGCGCACCTTCTGGGTTGGCCTTCGGATGTCAGAAGCTGGGGCCGGCTCATAGATTGGTTGTTATCAGTTGCCGATACATTGCCCGGTCGCCTGATTCCATGTGTGGTGGATGTTTTTGAAGTATGGCTGAACATGTGGGCCAACCACGGCAACAAGCGCACCCGCGGTATCGTGGCTCAGAGTAGCAATTGGCTGCTGCATCTTGAAACCTCGAACCGTGCTGATTCAAATCACCGGAAATGGGTCGATCTTGGCCGTGACGCCATCAATCAGCTCGCCGTTTCTCTTCGCCGCGCTATCCTACGAAGTGCAGCTGCATTCCCTCATGCAGCCGTTGAGCTTTACACGCGCGCAGCGGATACCGAGCACTTACGAGATGATGCATACAGTACGCTAATGGCATACACACACGTTATGGCGTCCGTTAATCCAGAGGCCGTCGTTAAACTAGCCAAAGCAGAGTTGCTGGACGAGTTGCCTGGTGATCGCTTTGCACGCGAGGAAGAGGAAAGTCGAAGGAGCGCCGAGCGCAGGAAAGCCATACGCGCAATTCCTGAAGAAGAACGATCTCCTAAGCAACAGCAACTGCTGGGCCATATGTTTCACTCCTTGGGCCAACAGCTTCCGAAGATCGATGAGTCAGGCATCAGAAAATACCACCGCTACTACTCTGATCCCTCGGCTCTGCACGAGCCGTTTGCCAGCCTATTTGCCCACGCCCCTGATCAAGCTCTCGGGCTCATAAACGATATGTCCAACCACGCAGTGAAGGGTTGGCGGCAGGTTCATGCACTCCGGGATGACCTGAAGACTCCCGTGCCAGTCATACTGGAATTTCCTTGGGGCGTGCAGGCTTTTTGGGGCGATTGGCCAGTCTACAGCTGGTCTCAGGGCCAATTAGGCGCCGCCCCGCTCGAATGTGCATACTTGGCGCTTAGCTATTGGGCATTCCAACAACTTGAACATGGCCGGCCGACAGACGAAATCATCCGGCTGATCGTAGAAAACTCAGATGGTATCGCTGCTCTTGGATTGGCCCTGGTTATTGCACTTGAATCGCTTCATGTGTCCGAAACCACGTTGGTATTGGTAGGCTGCCAAAGGCTCTGGCAGCATGACCTAAAAAGGGTGGTCCAAACGCCTACCTTGGACATCGACATTTTTGGACTCGGCCTGGAATCAAGGTTGATGGGGGACAAAGCCCAAGCCCAAGCTTTTTTGAAAGCACGGAATAGTCGGAAACGTAATGTGCGGCAACTCGCAGCAGCTTTTGCGATGACGGGTAATGATCAGTTACGTGATCGTTTTCGGGTTGCCCTCGCCGCATTCCCAACCGCGCTCCCTTTCGAATTTGAAGAAGACGCTAATGATGCTCTCACCACCAAGCGCTTTATGGAGTTAGCAGTGCTGTGGGCGGGACAAGGTGATAGTGATAACTACCGAGCAGTTCCAACACAATCGGGCCTTACCGAAATTTTGTATGAGTCACCAGTGCCATTGGATACAGAGCAACAGATAAGACTGGAGGAGACGACGGCGTTTCTTCACGCATCGAGCGTACTTGATTGGGCAACCCGATCACTCGAGCAAAATGCGTTACAGCCTCGCTTAAATCTGGAGCGCGCGATTGCATTTGCCAAACAATACGACACCGATGAGATGTTTGAGGTGCGTTACGACGTAGGTGATCATGCGGTGCAGAGTGCGATTTCCTGCATTGCCGCATGCGTCATACGGCTTGGCTCAGAGGAGAGCGGGGAGCTTGAGTGGGCTTGGGAGGTCATGGGGCGCGTCTGGAATATGCGGGAACGCCCTCTAAATGGCTCGCAGGTTTCATGGCATCCGTTTAACCACCTAATTGTGGCGTTGGTGCATAAAAGGCAAACCGATAGCCTGGATGTCGATGCCGTTACAGCGTTAATCGATCTGACCTCTCATCCGCTGGAGGGTGTTTCGGCTCTGGCTTTTTCAGGATTGTTCCAAGATCCTGACCTGGCAGTAACTTGGGTGTCTGCCCAGTTAGCCATGCGGATGGCCGTTCGTTGGCGCTCGTCCTGGACACCCAAAGATGGCCACGACCATTCCAGAGACCGCATCAATCGTGATCAGTCTCTGCTGCTCGCCCATGAAGCGCTTTCTGAGGCACATCCTACTCAGTTCCCAAGTATGCCAAAGCCCTGGGAGCAGTTATCAGAGGCTATGGGTAAGGAGGGCGATCAGGTCCTGCGTGATCCTGACCCATTCTTTGACTGGCATTTTGCCGCGGGAATCTTTAAGTACTTCCCCGTTGAACGGTGGTGCTCTTCAGATGTGTATGGGGATTTTTGGCAGTCGGCGCTTGGTGACCTCGCAGCATGGACGGCTTCGAGGCTGGTTCCACCCATGCCTGAAGGAGGGAAAGAACATCACCCAGAGGAGTACGACTGGCATACCTCACTCGGTGATTTGTTTGCTCGCTCAGCACCACTAGTCGAAGAGCGATGGTTCATCGATTCCTGCTTAAGGCCGTTTTTAGTGCCAGAGCGGAATGCACTTCAAATGCTAAGCCGTATCGCTCAGTCCTTGACGATCCGCCATATTGTAGGTGCTCCCGTCATTCCCTCGAGCACTTTGCCGTTGTTAGACATGTGTACTGAAAGGCTGATCAGTGATCGGGCGTTTTCAAAACGAAATGATGGTTCTGTCCACGATAATGCGTTGTCACGACTCATCGATGCGTTGCTGTTTGTAGCGACAGAGGATAAGCCAGGTGCGAATCGATTCGCGAACGGCAACTGGTCAGAAATCGAGGCAGTCATGCCATTGATTACTAAAATCATGTCCTCCATCGGTTGGTCGTCGTATGTAATGGGTAAGTTTTTGAGCCTTTGTGAACGAGCTGCAGATGTCTATCCTTTGGATGCGTTCATCCATCAGGTGTCAGCTGCACTTGAATCCCTTGAGCGGGCCCACGGAAGCTGGACGGGCTCTACACTACCAGCACGTATTGCTGCTGTTGTACAGCGCCTCGCCGACAGGTACTTCCCTCTCGATCAGAGCCAGTCGCTTGGCTTGCTGCGTATACTCGACGCGTTGATCGATCTAGGTGACCGTCGCAGTTGTGCCTTAGAGCAAAGTGAAGCGTTCAGAGCTGTACGCAAAAATTGCTGACTGTGTGTCGCCAACAAAGTGAAGGCTCCGCCCGTGTCCGATCAGTTCAAGTTCGCTTGCTCCCAGAGTAAATCTAGTGAGTTACCTAAGCTCATTCGATTTCGCTTCACTCTAGGACGGACCAAACGAGCTTCAGCCGCAGGGTTGGTTGTTGCATTCACTGCTGTGCCGCGAGGCCTCGTGCGAGGTTAATCCCTAAGCTATTGCGTTCATTCTCCCGGACGGCCTCCTGGGGGTGGCGACGCAACATCACCGGCTGCCGGATAATCACCTGCAATCCGGGCAAACGCCCGGCGAACAGCAACGCTACACCCGTGATGTCCAGGGGGCATTGATTGTGGTGGATCGATAAATCTGATATCACGGTGCGATCGCGTCGAACAAGGAAGATGACGTATGCATTTGCGTCGCATCACTATCAAGCGTTTCAGGAAGCAGCAATTTCAGGCGGTGACCGCGGTTGGTTTAGAGGGCAGCACATTTCCCAAAGGAAATGAGAAAACAGACGTTAAGTGGCTAGAAAACGCAGGCCGCCGATTTTACGTAAGGGTGGCTTGCGCTAAAAGGCAGGCCCACTCCCTGTATGTCTGGCGTAGTTCGCAATTCACTTCTGCTATTGGTCTGTCCACTGGTTGCCCCGCTTATGCTTGAGTTGAAGATGTATCCGGCCAAAAACGGCGATGCCTTTTTGATCAATGCTAACGGTCAGTACGTTCTGATTGATGGAGGTTATGCCAGCACCTACACGTCTTGCATTTCCCCCGACTTGGCCATGCTAGCGGAGCGGGGAGAGCGTCTTAGTCTGGTGGTCTGCAGTCACATCGACGCAGATCACATCGGTGGGTTGTTGGCCTTCTTCGACGATAACGGTGATCCCGGTTCTCGTAGGATCGAGGTTGACGCTGTCTGGCACAATAGTCTGCGTTCGGTGCCGTACACGTCTGATGGACCAGACCTGGGCGATCATGCTGGCGTTCTACAGGCCTTTAAACGCCGCGGTTTTCCTGTGCCGCCGGCGCTTTCCCCTAATCCTATCGGGGCGAGCCAAGGAAGCTCCTTGGCTAAGCTTCTCAGATCCAAGGGCTACCATTGGAATCATAGTGATGGCTCTCGCTCGATCGATAACCGTTGTGCTCCTTACACCTTGGGCAACCAGGTGCAACTGGAAGTACTGGGGCCTACCCTTGAGCGATTGGAAGCCCTAAGTAAACTGTGGTTACAAGAGATGCGTCGGTTGGGCTACCGGGGTAAGCCTTTGAGCAACGATTTAGTAGACGACGCTTACGAGATGTGGTGCAGCCATGCAGCGCAACAATCGCGCGTACCCAGTGTTCGCCCCATTGCTGCTCGGCGCGATCGAACCCTCGCCGATGCCTACACACCGGATACGGCAAGAGCCAATGGCAGCTCCATTGTGTTGGTGCTTTCTGCTGGCTCGGCTTGTGTGCTCCTATTGGGCGACGCTTGGGCCGAAGAAGTTGTCGAGGCATTGCAACGACACTACCCGGGCGCTCAGGGCTTGATGTTCAGTGCGATTAAAGTCGCTCACCACGGGAGCCTCTGTAATACCAGTCCGGAACTCCTCGCGTTGATCGATGCGCCTTGCTACCTCGTTTCCTCCAACGGAAGCAGGCACTGTCATCCAGACTTCGAAGTCTTGGCAGCGATCGTAGATCGACCTGCGACTTTTGAGCGCAAGCTCTATTTCAATTATGAAACCGCATCCGTGCAACGGCTGCGGAGTCACTCATCACAATCCGGGGCGCGCTTCAGTGTTCACGTCGTCAAGGATGAATGGATTCAATTAGGAGACGTCAACTGTGGCGGATGAAGTGGTAAAACAAGCAACTTGCCGTGTCAGCAATGCCCACGAAGAAGGCACCGGCTGGCTTATTACCCCCTCACTCGTATTAACGGCCTTTCACTGCGTTGAGGCGGCTGTAGCTTCAGGCGCAGACATCATCGTTCAGTTTGGCTCCGGCGACGCATCGTTGCAGCATAACGTGACGGTTCAGGCTCAAGATGCAGACCTGGATATCTGCCTTCTCCGTCTACCTATCGAGCATCCATTTGAACCACTAGTAATCAGCACCCGGCGGCTCAGGGGCGGTGAAAAATGGTCCGCATTCGGCTATGCCGTGCACAAGCTTAACTTGGGCCACTTACTCAACGGCGGGATCCAGCAAGCATTAGACGAACTCGTTCATGGGGTCGATCTAGATCTATCAGTCAGCCCGGACACCCACCTGACAGATTATGGTGGTCTCTCTGGCGCGGCGTTGATGGTCGAAGGGGAGTGCCGCGGAATGTTACGCGTAAGCGTCAACACTGCGCTCGCGGCAATAAGCTTCCACCAGCTATCTCCTTTCCTCGAAGCCAATGGTGTACTGGCAGACGTTGCCTCAGTTGAGGTACAACGTATGCCTTTTGGTACTCGACCCGAATTCGACCGATTGCTTGAAGAACGCTTGGCCACACTCGAGAACGGTTACTTGGTCATGGAGGGGGCCCATGGTATCGGCAAGTCAACCTACTGCCGGCAATTTGAACCTGTTAGTAAGTCGCTCGAAGTGTTGGGGATATACGCGCTATCTGAGCGGGGGCGCGGGATCACTCCGGCGCATCAGGCCCAGCCGGAAGTATTTTTCGATTGGATCAATTCACTGTGGTCGAGTGCGGTGAGCGGAAAACCGGCGCGTTTGCAGGAGCTCTCTTATCCAGAGCTGATCCGAACCAGCCATAAACGAATCCAGGATCTGGCACACCGCCAAGCGGCAGTGGGCAAGGTCGGTGTCATTTTTATCGACGGTCTGAACGAAGCCGCTAGCGTCGGCACGGACGCTCTTCAACGACTCGTCGCGCTAATACCACCAACGTTACCGACTGGGTTGGTGATTGTCATAACCGTCGCCGGCTTGGATGTACATGCAGCGAGCATGGGCGGTTTGTTACAGGGTGCTGCTCGTTTGACCTTGCCCGCACTGGGGCAAGACAGTCAACAAGAGCTGTGTACAGAGTTACTCGACCCGACCGTAGCAACTTCAAAGCTAGTTAGCCTGTTGTGTGACCGGGCAAAAGGGCATCCGCTGTACCTGCGCTACCTTACTGATATGGTGAACGACGGGGCAAGCGAAGCCGATATTATCCAGATGCCGGCATTCAGCGGCACCATTGAAGACTACTATGAAACCTTGTGGGGACAGTTGCTCACCGACCAGGATGCGGTGAATTTGCTGGGGCTTGTGGCGCGCCTACGCTGGGGACTCCCCACCAAGGACCTGGTCGCGATGCTGGAACCAGCCGAGAGCATGGTATATGTCCCCACGCTCGCGAGAATCCGTCATCTGTTTTCTGAAGCGGGAAATACCGAGATTTACCATGCTTCGTTTTCAGAGTTCATCAAGCATAAAACCTCTACGGTGGGGGAGCGTCTACAAGAACGGCTGGCCGAGTTTTGCTACTTGGTCCAGAGCGGAGACTATGGTCAGCTGAATCGGGTTTACCACGGGTTGTTGGGCGGCACAGCGGGGCAAAAACAGGCAATCCAGCACTGCCAACAAACCTGGGTGGACACCTCGGTCACGCTCGGTGCCGAACCGGACGTACTCTTGGGAGACATTGAGGCTACGCTTACCGCAGCGACTCAGATCGGTGCCGCCCAAGATACGATTCGCTTGCTGCTGTTGTCGCAACGCCTGACCTTTCGTTACAACACCCTGTTTACCCAAGCCGCTGAACAAGTGGCCTTGGCCTTGTGCGCGCTCGGGCATACCGACCAGGCGCTGCGCCATCTGATTCGCAATGGTCGTCTTGTTGCTCCTCCCCTCGGTACTTGTGCAGTCGTTCATGCTTTGATTCGGATGGGCAGTACAGCGCAAGCCATGCAGCTGATTGACGCAATGCATCAATCATTGGATTCGGTTTTTGAAAATTTTCAAGCGACAGGCAGCATTGAAACGGATGTGTTTCTCCAGACCGTAATGCTGCGCCTGCATGGATTGGCATTGGAAAGCGCAGCTGGTGGCGAACCACCCGTAAACCCTATCTTAGCAGCGGCGATACGACAGGTCCGCGCTGTCCCTGAGGCTTTCGGTGAGATCGACTTGGGCGAGGTTATCGCCAATCTGGGCGGCAGTTTCTACGGGGCAAAGTTATGCCTGGAAGGACTGTATACCCCGATTGCGCGATTGCCTTTGACAGCTATTCCGCCTGAGGCAGTGGTCTCGACACTGCTCGGCGTGCTCAATCATGCCAGAATCAATTCGCATCTGTATGGCATACCCTTGTCTGCAAGCATGGTTGGACCATTGCTCAGTGATCTGGACGAGGCTAGTCAACGGCTCGACCAACCTACCGAATTATCTTTAAGCACAGTCAATACTTTGATTGAAAGCGGGGCATCACCGCAGCTCATTAGCAAGTGTGGGGGTCCCACTCTCACCAAAGTCCAGCCATTGATGTTGTATTCGTCCAATCGCGCACGACCGGACCTTACGGGATTCCTAGAATCGTACGAGCTGTGGCGGGCAGCGGACTTTCTCAATGAAAGCTATCAGGAACCGGCGATTGGCTCAGAGGTTGGGGCCGACTGGGAGGCGTGGTTACGCTCGCTGGTGGCTTCCGTCGCCTGGGCGGATGGCACCGCCCGCCGAGCAAAAGCCATTAATGACGCGCAAGTACTGGGTCAGGTGTGGTCGTACTTATCGGACCGCGTTCTGCCGAACATGACGCGTCCTTTGAGTGAGCGCATGCACTGGAAGCACGCCTATGCCATACCGGAATCCATTTTCCCTGCGCTGTTCCAGCGATTGGCAAAACTGCTGGTGGAATGCCTGCCACAATTCGTCGGCCAGTTGTTAACGGTACTCAAGCAGGGGTTTGCCGAGCAACTGGGCCTATACAACGAAGGGTTTCGACAAACATTGGCCATGGTGGCGGATCAGTTCATGACCATGGAGCTGCAACCGACTATCGCCGATGCGCTGTTTGACTTGCTAATCCGGTGGCGTGATTTCGTCCAGACAAACGTCGAGAACCGCTACGAGCTCATTCCTGAATTACTGCGTATTGTCCCATTACTGAAGCGACTGGACGCGGAGGAAGAGGCGGTCAAAACTTATCAGACGGTGTTGCGCTTCTCCATGGGGCCCAGTTGGTATAAGGAGGACCAGCTTTCGCTCATGTCCAGCACGCTGGCAGCGCTGCCAGCGGCTACATCGATACCGACCGCCTCACTGCAGCAAATTGCTGCGTATCTTGAACGTGCAAGCGGGGAGATGACATTCCAGCGCTATGTGCGGGCAGATAAGGGCAACTTCATAGCTCAACTATGCCGACGAGCCCTGTACAGCCAGGCTGTTGATTACTTCAAGCACCAAACATGTGGAACGTCGCCCCAACTTTATGAACAAGCGGCAGCAGGGGGCTTGGATCGGGTGGCGCCGTTGACCGGCATGCATTTCCCGGGAGGTGCGCTTGAAGAGCAGGCCGCATTACTCTCGCTGTTATGGGAAACGCCCGATAGTCTAGATTGGCGGTTGTACTGGGCTTTGTTGGAGGTCTTTCAAAGTGGTGATGACCGTCATCTTGACGATTGGGGGATGCACTATGCCCGGTTAATTAGCGCCATGGTTGTCGGCTCTGATGACCTAAAGTGGGCGGAGGGGCGCGTCCGAACTATCTCGCAGAATATGAATGCCGAACGATCGCTCCGCCTGCTACGAGCCTTGGTTGCCGCCTTACCGACGACACATACAGCTATTTTTGAGCCTGTGCTTGCGATTATTGAGACGAGCGCAGGACCTGAACCCTTTGAGCAGTTCACAGACAGCTTCAGTCGTGCCGCCGCCACTGCTCAGCCCACATCGGCTGAACCTGAGTCGGAGTCAAAGGCAGAATCTGTTGGCGACACCTCGGTGGAGGAGTCGCTTTACCAGCCCGGGCTTTTTGGAAAGTTCTCGTTTGATGAGCAGGCGCGCGTCGAGTTGCAAACCGCGCTAACGCTCAAGCGTAGGGGTAATACTACCGCGGCAGTCAAAGCAGCGGTTCGCGTATTGCAGACACTGCAGGATGGCGGCTGGTCCGTCTGGACGAGCAACCACACCGGATCAGCCGCAGAAAAAATAATACAAGACGCGGTTCCAGAGGCTGACGCCTTAGCCAGACTGTATGGTCCCCTGGCGCTAGAAGAGCGCCATGTTCGACGTTGGCTGATTGCGTCGCACATGATCGATAAGGTGGCCAGCAAGCTGAACGCGGATCAACAATGCACGCTACTCCACCATGCTATCGAGCACGTCGGCCACATGGTCGGAGAAAACGCGACGCAGGAATTTGAGTATCTGGAAGGCGCAACCACGAGTGTAGAGGTAGCGTTATTCGATTTTTTCTTGTGGACGCTCGATCATCCATCTTGGGAGCGGCGGGATAGCGCGGCAGCTATGTTGCTTTGGTTAGTGAGCACGGGAGAGACCTATTTTGTTCCCGTTATACGGCTGGCGTTTTCGATGGATTCACACAATCGGGCCGATCTCGCTGCAGCAGTCTTGGACGTATTGTCCCGCCGCAATCCTGTGGCCTTGTGGGAGCGCCTTGCTCCGCATCTCGATCTAGCTATGCTGCTCGTCGAATGTCGACACGTATCGCGCCTGGCCATTCTTTCCCGGATCGTTGATCGTGCCGCAGAGCAGGATAGCACCACCGCGCAGGCCGCACAGACCACTCTAAATACCGTCCTAGACCAGCAAGCCACTGAGCCATCTGACGATCCGATCGCTCCGCCGAGCCACTTCCCACAGGGGCTGCGTTCGCAGTGGGCTACATTGGCAAGGCTAGGTCTGATTACGGCAAGCACGCGGAACAAAACTGAAGAGGTGCTGGCGCAACTCTGCTCGCCGCTGTCGACGGAGGTCACACATCTCTTGGAGCAGCGTGTTGCAGAAAACTTCAGAGAGCCGGAACAAATCCCGACGGGCCGCTGGGCGAACAAAGTCCGTTATGCGTTCAATCTCGGCCTTTACCAATCCATGTCCCGCGAGCAGTTGCACGTCATCGAAGAACTGTTACGGTGCCATAACCCTAACCATTGTGCAGCACCTCCGAATGGTCATCAGTTTCTCTCTGACCTTATTGCATCGCTCAAGATGCGCTCGCTAAAGGGCTTTCGGCCATTCAGTCAGGGTTTAGTTTTTCTCGACGTGCAATGTGTGATCGAATTGAATGGGGAAATTGTCACCGTTGAGCTGCTGGCCCATCTCCGCTCACCCGATCCTCGGCAGTCACCTTTCGTATCGCTTGAGGGGTTCAAGGCCAACCAGGATGCGCCACAGGCGCCTGACGGGCAGATGGCAATTTGCGTTCGCGCTCGGCCTACGGCGGCCTATTTTGCGTCGCGCACGCCTTCCGTACCGACGCGCAAATTTCTTCAGTTGATCGGTGTCAGTGAGTCAGCCACCGTTCGCTATCACTGGCGTGATGGTAGTACGGTCGCGGCGAACGGGGGCAGTCGTCGCTGTGAGGCGGCCATGCTTGCCATTCATGAAGGTGCTTTGACACTTCCGCCTGGGTGGAATATCGGCTGGGAGCTTCGGCTGAATGGAAAAGTCTGGGCAGTAATGAAGTCTTGAGAGAAAGGAGATTTAAATTATGGCTACTTTTGATACGCCAGAAACCCGGGCTGATTTTGAGGAGCGGATGGGAGTCCTGGTAGAAATGTGCCGAACCGGCCGTATGCGCTTTGTCGAAGGAGTAGGGGGGTATGACAGCATCTCTCGGGTCAGATATCTGCCCAATGGCAGGGTCGATTTCCTCAGTATTGACGAGTCTGCTCGCTTGCAAGCGAATATGGCTCATCAAATGCCAACGTTCGCCCCCTCATTTGATTCCGATGAAGATTGAACCCACCATTCACAATTCATACGAGATGATCATAACGGCTTGCCATAAAAGGATTACATCAAATAGCCCCGCCGTGCAGCTCGCCGACGTGATGATCGGCGCGGCTATCGAGATGGCTCAGAGGATTACTGGCCGTATCAGCAATGGGCTTGAGCCGGAAGCAGTGCTGAGGTTGTATGCCGATGATCAGCTTATCCATATGCTGCCCTCGTTAGACATTGAAGACCAGATCGCATTTCGCGAGGTAACTCAGGCGTCAGCCCTGATTGATTGCTATGCCAAACATTTTTCCAGCTAGCGAACCAATGGGGCAAAATTTGTCCGAATAGGTATTGAATGAGCATTCGCCTTGGATCCTGATCAGTCGGCAATGAGACGTGTGTATTGACGTTCCGTGAGAGCCTATAAAATCTAAGGTCGCTCACCGCCCTACGTCAGTTTCGCCAGTTTCACTGTGCCAGATGTCGCGCTGAGGACCGTGACCGTCTCATGCCTTTCTTTTCTGGCGGCCAACTGCTTGCGAGTCTAGGGCTCACACAGGCACACTCCTGTAAAGCCGAAACGGCCCTCAAGCGTTAAGTTGCCGCAACTTATCGAGCGGCATCCAGGGAAGGGCGAAAAATGGAAAAAATTGATGACCGTTATTGACGATACCCTGCCTGGGCCCATTGTCTGGCCATCTATAGACGAAATCCCTCCACAAGAAGAGGGAGGCCCAATTGCCAGAGCTGGCTTCAGTTATCAGGATGAAGTTGCCGTTGGCTTTCTCATTGAGATGCTGCGCTCTTCAGCTATCGTAAAGGTTCATTGCGAATCGCACGATGACATTCTAATAGTTCGATGTATCGACGGTATTCGATATGCCGAGTTTGTCCAGGTCAAAGGTAACCAGCTGGACCAGCTATGGTCCGTAGCCAATCTCTGTACTCGCAAGAAAGGCTTAGGGACTTCGATTTTTGAGGTTTCGCTAGCTCGTGACCGGCACGATCTACCTTCTCTCTTCAGGTTGGTCACCCATAGGCCCGTAGCGCCTCCACTTCGCGTTTTGACATATCCGCTCGGCTCGCTCGGACGAGAATCAGATGGGAGTGCTGTAGTTGCGCTGCAGGCCGCAATTAGCGAGTACCACCCTGACGCCAAATCGCCGAAGGGCAACGACACACAGTTTTGGATTGAAAATTGCGTCTGGGACATTCGAAACGACCAAAGCAACATCGCCAATGCAAATCTGATCAAATTGATCGAACTATCTGCTCTCGATAGTCGTTGTTTACTTCCTGAGCAAGCTCAAGTGTTACTCACAGAATTACGGGAATGGGCAAAAAGGGCTGGAGAGGCGCGATGGACTCCCGATCGTGACAAGAAGGTCATAGCGCGCGATGAAGTTTGCGCTTGGTGGGAGCGGCGTACAGCAGAAATTCGCGACGGAGCCGCAGCGCCCGGAGGGGGCAAACTCTCACACAAGCTCGATGAAATCGGTGCTGGCAGCGAGATGATAGCGCTTGCTGTTGAGTTGAGAAGAGACTATGCCGCGCTGATGAGGACCCCTCGTTACATGGAAGCGGACGAAACAGCTGAGCTCCAACAGCGGGTTAAGTCGGAAATGATGCGTTTGCGAGCACGATATTCTGCAGGGCACCTGGACATCGACGGGGTGGAGTTCCTTTCACTGTGCTTGGACCGCCTGGACGAAGTGAACGAAGCACGGCCTGACAGTGAGCAGGATCGCTCGGCCTTCTTACAGGGATGTATGTACGACATCACAGATCGATGCTTGCACCGATTTGGGAGACCACTACGATGAAGTCACTCGAACGCTTGGGTAGCCGTGCAGTGAGCTTGCCGCTAGCGGCCGACGACGTCATCGAATTTCATATGGCAAGACTGCTGCTGCTCTTGAAACTATGTGGGACCGCAGGCCGAATTGACGGTTTGACTAAGATGGCAAAGCTAGACTTCTTCGTTAGATACCCAGACTTCTTCAATGTCGCGCGCGATCAGTCGGTCGGAACAGTGGGGAGTGATCACGCTGTCGAATCAGCCATGGTGCGGCATCACTATGGTCCTTGGGACAAGCGCTACTATCACGTGCTGGCAAATCTGGAAGCAAAGGGATTGATTTCGCTGACTAAAGAGAAGAACTCATATCAAATCGCCCTGACCGAACTCGGGCAAAGTCGAGCGAAACGTTTGCTCGGTCTTCCATCCTTTGAGCCAATTGTGGATCGTATGAAGGATGTAAAGCGCGCTTTTGGCGCTCGCAGCGGCTCCTCGCTCAAGCAGATGATTTACAAAGTCTTTGATGAAGAAGTTGGACAGCGTCGTCTCGGCGAGGTGATCGAGGCATGAGCGCCCCCTACCTTTCGATCGCGCGATTGTCTCGACGGCTCACTACCGGCACCACGGAAGCACTAACTTTCCAGCCAGGCGTCAATCTACTGATTGGCCAGCCCAATACGGGCAAAACAAAGTGGCTGCAGATGCTTGATCATCTGTTGGGTGATCCATCTTCCTTTGAGTCCACGTTCGATGAGCAGCTCTACGAGAAATATGACGCGATCAGCGCCGAGCTTGTAATCGGCGAGCAAATGCTGAATGTTGAGAGGCGCTGGAAAGAGCCTGGTAGCAAAAGCAAAGTATTCGTTGATGGCGAGCCGCTGTCACCTCGCGATTTTCAGCATGTGTTGCTCGACAAGCTGGGCATTCCGTTGTTGCACTTTCCGAAGGGCAATCCCTTCTCGGGCCAAACGTGGCCTGAGCTCAGCTTCCGGATGTTATTGCGCCACATCTATCGACAGCAGCGATTCTGGGGTGGGATCGCGGATCAGCAGATCGACGCAGAACAGCATGCCTGCATGCTGCAGTTTCTCGGGCTCGCCGAGCATATCTATACCGACGAGTATGGAAAGTTGGTAGAGATGAAGCTCACTGCGGAGCGACTCAAAGCGCGTCGTGAACAGTATGGCGCTACGCTTAGTGAGCTCGCCGGCGACCTTTTGACCGCTGAAGGCCTCGATCTGACAGTAAATTCAGAAATGGTCCGACTGGCAGAAGAGTGCATCATTGGGAAACTCGACGACCTGCACGTCCAACGCAACAGGACGCTCACCTATGGGAGGGATAAAGTTGTTGCGACCGAGTCGCGTGGTCGCATCGATGCATTGAGCGAAAAAAGGGCGACTCTCATCATAGAACGGGAGGAGCTGTTTATTCAGGCCAAAGCGACGAATGAGCGCCTTGAGGAAATGAAGCGCTACCGCGACGATCTAAATAATGAGCTGGCTCGGCTGCATCGTGCAGAAGATGCAGGCGCAGTTTTTGCCGACTTGAAAGTCACGCATTGCCCCGCATGTGATCAGCCCGTCGCGGCTCAAGCTGTCGCCGACGTTAGCTGCCATCTGTGCCATCAGCATCTGCCGAGCGACCCGATGGTTGAGGGCATGGGCGCTGCACGTCTGCAGTTCGAGAACGATCGGCTCACCGGTGAGATGCACGAAGCGGAAAGCTTACTCGATGTTTTGGAACGGGAGGCAATACGACTTGCCCGTAGGCACGAGACACTCAATGAGCAACTCAAGGCTGCTGAGACTGAGCTTGCGCCGGCACGGCAAGCGGTTTCCGCCCTGGTCAACGAGGATCTACGCGCGATTGACATGTCCATGGGTGAGCTAAACGAGCGGCAGTGCCAAGTACAGCGTCTCAAAGGGGCGCTCGAGTTGGGTGAGCAACTGACCGCACAGATCCAGGAGATGGAAACTACCATTGAGCCGTTGCAGGATCAGGTCGACGCAAAGATGCGTACGACGGATTTTAGTCATGGCGAAGAAATGCTCGCGGCAGGTATGTCTACTTACTTGAACTCACTTAACACCCTAAAACCCAAAGTCTGGCGGCACAGCGCACCAGACGTGAATCTTTCCCGGTCAAGCTTCAGCATCAAGGTTGGCACCAGACGGTGGAACTCTGCTTTGGGCGGGACGGACACTTTGTATTTCCTGATGTCGTACCACTACGGCCTTCTCTCGCTAAGTGCCACGCCTGGGTATCACTACCCGGGCTTGACGATTATCGACCTCCCCGGAGACTTTCTGGGAGAGTCGGTCGAGGACAAAGAGAACTTTATCGTTCAACCTTTCATCGACCTTTTGGGCCAAGAAGCTTATGCGGGAGCGCAAGTCATCATCACGGGTGCTTCCTTCCAGGGCCTAGAAGGCGTTCATAGGAACAAACTCACCAAGCCTTATGTTGGGTGACGCCTTCATACCATGTATTAAGGCTCTGCGATTTTAAGAAAAGGATTGTCGGGTGGTATCAATTCAAAAAATTGCTTCGGATCCTCAATCAAGTACCCCTTCAAGGTGGTTCTCTTCCTAGGGCCCTGCACTTGGCATGCCCATATGTTTAGGCCATTGTCTCTCTTTCTGTGGACCTTCAGTTTCTCAAACTGCTTTTGCACCCATCGCCATTCCTCACCTGCGGAATCGGCCCCTAGTGAGATGTCGGGAAACTCCTGCGCGTAGCGTTGGAAGAGACCAGGCGTGACCAGAAATACGCTGCCACTCACCGTGTGGATTTTTGCCTTGCTGTCATTGATGACCAGCTTGTGGCTCAGGATGCCTTCCTTGACCCAATTCAGAAATGCCTGGCCAGGGTTATCCGAAGGGAGGGTTGAAGTTTCGAGAGCGCTTTCTGACGGTGCGTCACTGGCCTCAGGCTCTTCCAACTCGAACATGTCCAGCAGCGTGCCGAGGTAATCGGCATCCTCTAGCGCCGTGGGATCCGGCTGCGGTTGGCTTTGACCTGATCGTGCACTGACTGTCTCGGGCGCTGGTGTTGGTATCTGGGTGTCAGTTGAGTGGTCATGGGCTGCAATGCTAACCGTTCCGCTGAAAGCCTCGGGCCGGTCTTCGTTTCCCCAAATCAGTGCTGGTTGAAGGCGCAGAAAGGTGAAACTCTGCTGCCAATTTCCCTGTGCCACAAGCGCGGTCCAGATGGCTTTACCTTCCGGGGTGGACTCGACCAGCCCATGCGATTGCAGCTCGTCGAACACCGCTAGGTTGGACGAAGGAATGCCTTCAATCGATTGCGACAGCAGATAGGCTCGCAGCTTGTCCGTGACCGTCTTGCTGACCAGCCAGAGGGCGTCCTGGGTCAGCCATCCCGCGGCACCCGGCTGGTTGAGTTTCAGCTCGTGCTGAACCAGATGACGTAGTCCGGTGGTCAAGTGATGTTGCAGCGAATGCGTCGGGGCCTGCAGTGCCTTCTTCGGGTTGCCACCGATGTTCTGCGCGGTGGAAACACGGTCGGCCTGCATCACCAACTCACCGAGAACGCCGGCACGTTCGTACTGGCCCGCCAGGACATACAGCAGACTGGCCCACAGTGGCGGAAATCCACTGAGCCAATCGAGGATTGGGCGGTCGAGAATGTGGGTGTAGAGCAAGCCTGCGGCGGCGCCGTGCAGGTGGTAGTCACGACCCTTGATGTAACGAAAACGGTAGGGCTGATCCAGGGAGCCCTGCCAAGGATGCCAAACACGGCCATCCTGGCGTTCGACCAGCAGGTCCACGGCAATCTTGCCTATATCATGCAGCAGGGCGCCATAGGCGATGCCCGCGGACCAGGCGTCAGTCTGGGCGGCTTGGTCTTCGGGCGCAGCACCGGTGGGAAGCAGATACGACTGACGCAGTTTCAAACTGCAGGCGACCAGTTCTAGTCCATGGTCGAGCATGCCGCCGAGATAAGCATGGTGGTGCGTCTCGCTGGCCGGGAGTTGCTGGACTTGTTCGGCGTAGCGATGGATCGGATTTAAATAGAGCTGGGTGAATTGGACGTGGGAGAGGGCGGTGTATTGCCAGATGCGATCGAGCAACTGACGGCGGTGCTCCACTGCTAAGAGGGTATGGGCTGACTCGACGGACAGGTAACCTGCTGCGACGTTGACGGTCGGTGGCGCAGAAGGCTTCTGCCTTTTGCGGCGAAACAGGTTGAGCATCGTGACCTCCGGGAAGTGGCTGGGTCAGCGGCCTTTTAGCCTTTTCGGATAGAGCTCTTACCCTTGAGTCCCCATTCCCTTCCAACCCTTACCCGTCCTTTTGGCTTGTGTCCCTTTGTGCGGCAATCGGGATATTGATTTTGCTAGGCATCGTTTTGTTGGGGGTAGTACGGAAAAGACAAGAGTCGGTACACTGCGGTGCATCTTTTTTGGGTCTAGCCATGAACCTCACTGACGCCACGCTCGTGCTGCTGCTCGCGGCACGTATCCATGGGACCGACGAAGCCGTCAGGGCTTCGGCGAAGAGCGTGGTCAAGAAGTTGCCGCGCAGTAAACGCGATCTGATCTACAAGGTGATCGACAGCCGGAGTCCGCTCGAGCTGGTGGATTTTCTGGCGCAGAACCTGGATACATAACGGCATGCTGCGGGTGTGCGCCCTCTCTTGTTCTTTGCGTGAGGGCCCGCCGTATGATTCCGTCTGTTTTCTGGAAACAGAAAAAAGGGCTCAACTCGCGTTGGGCCCTGTGAAGCGTTTGCAGCGGTGAGGTAACGATCAAGCTCCATCGTTCATGTATAGTGAGTCATCCAAGACTGCTTGCTTCAGTTGCTGCTCCAGGTTGAGTACATACTCTGCGGCGCTTCGGGCCTGGCCACTGGCGCGGAAGATCGCGCGTTTGTCAGCCTTGAGCAGGCCGAGCCAGGAGTCAATGTAGCCCTCGTGCCTAAGTTCTCCCTGTATACCGGTGTAGGCACATAAAAACGCAGCGCCCATTTCGGCGATCAACTCCTCAAACGCGTAGCCTGGCGAGCCAAACGGACAGGCTGACGTCACCCCCTCGCGCTGCAACCGAGAGTGATGCCCGGTCCAGTGCGTCAGCTCGTGAAGTGCGGTGGCGTAGTATCCCCCTTCATCTTGAAATTGTGCTTTTGTCGGCAGTTGGATGAGATCCCTGATCGGGTGGTAAAAGGTTTCGTCTGCAGGCCGATGAACGATGCGTGCACCTGAACTTAACAGCAGATTTTCCGCAACGCTGTTGGGTTGGAAGG
Organism: Pseudomonas sp. CFSAN084952; assembly: GCF_009648855.1. Lineage (NCBI taxonomy): Bacteria > Pseudomonadati > Pseudomonadota > Gammaproteobacteria > Pseudomonadales > Pseudomonadaceae > Pseudomonas > Pseudomonas sp. CFSAN084952. The sequence continues at coordinate 2,126,155 of NZ_CP045767.1, forward strand.
GATCACTCTGTTCCGTCTCTAACAGGGTTTCATTGAGCATTTCAAGCCCCTCTGTTTGCTCGATGTTGAACAGAAAATGCGTCCTGAGAATGCCAAAATGAGCAACCTTGGGTTGGCCTTTTTCATCGAGTACGGGTTGGCCTGACTCGGTCTGTTCCTCGCGCTCCATCGGCTTGTAGAGCACCGCCAGAGTGCTGTGCTCACCCTTACGAATGTGCCCACCGGTCTTTTTGGCTTGGTTGAAGGTCAGCCAACGATCTTGAGTGAACCCCTGCAACCTGGCCTCGGCCCAGAGCAGCGGTAAATTGATGCCCGAATACGGACGTCGCGTGATGGCGTTGACGGGGTAGGGTTGATGACCGATGTAAGCGGAGCCACTTGAGGACCAGGGTTTGATCCAGGGGGCAACGCCTTGGTCTAACGCGGTAACGATCTTGTCAGTTACGTCTTGGTAGATATCGCGCATGGCAATTTCCTCGAGAGAAAAACGGAGGAACGCCGTGCCCGTCGGGGAGGGTTCCCCGGTTGGGTGATGTACTGGATTGATGCAGGTCTTGCATGCCGTCCGAATGTGGAGGTGGGCGCCGCCAATTGCGCTTAGCGCTGGTATTCTCCTGCAAGTGCTATCAGTAAGGCGCCAGGCTGACCCGGTTCTTGGCGTAGGCTGAGACTCAATTGCAGCAACGGGTCGTGGTCTAAGTGATCGGTTGGTTGAATGTGGACTACCTCGAACAGCACGTAGGGCTCGTGTGGAGAGGCGAGGTGAGCTTCGAAGGCTGCGCGCAATACGTGGCTCAACCGATCGACCTGCAGCTTCCCAGCGTGATCGGAACGCTCGAGCTGTACTGCGCGTTGCCACGCGCCAGGTGTGAACACGATGGGCAACCGAAGGGTGTTCAGTGTTTCCGGTGTAAGTGAGTCGGGCATGGTGTGTCTCCGTTGAAAACGCGAAGAAACCTGTCCCGTGCGGGGAAAGGATTTCCCCGCGGTGGGTTGAAGAAAAACAAGAGGATTTGCCTGGCGAGCAGAACTCGAAAGGCGCTCAGGAGAGCAGTAGGCGTTCATCACCGTAGAAACGGTGACCGTGCGAGCTACCGAACGCTAATCGCACTTGGGGAGAACCATCACCGAAGTGACGTAGTCTTGAAGGCTCTGGCTACCTGGGAAGATGCTGTCGATAACAGCGATCCGTACCTTGTATTTAGCCGGACGATTTACATGGGTCAATCGCTGTAGAGAAGCTGTTTCACGTGGCTAGTCTTCTGTCTTCCAGTGAAGATTTTTCGGCTGGACAAACGGATAAGCGGTCAGGCATGGGCCGTTTTCAGTAGTAGGCTATTATTCCTGTCTCAACCATGAAAACGCTCAGTAGAGGGCGAGACCATGCCAACTCCGAACACTGTTCAGGTTTCCCGTGCCCACCGCTGGGCATATACCTGTGGCATGTCGATAAAACCCGGGTATCGCAAGTTGAAAACGTTTGAGGCCCGCGTGGCTGAGCGTGCGGTGACGGTAGGTATGCCTGCAGGTAAATTTGTTGTTCGCGGGAGTTTTCTGACTGCCAAGTTGGCTCTGCTCGGAGCATTTCTTTTTGTTAGCTTCTGGTTGTTTGTGCTGATGTGCACAATCGTCGTATTAGCAGCTATCCCAATTCAAGATTCAGACACTCCAGGTATTGACGATCTCGATGATCCAATGCATAGGATGTCTTGGCCTGAGCGGTACGATAAATGGGGGTCTCTGAAGTAGCCTCTTTGTTATTTTGAGCTCGATTTACCCGAAACAATTCTTGCACCGCTCATCAACTGAGAGGTTCCGTTTGAGCTCGCTGTCTGTGCTGCGTGGGTTCCCCTGCTGAGCATTCCTTCTATGCCGGAACCTACGCTATATCCGGCCCAACTCATGGTGGCTAGAAAAGCCATCGGCAGCACGATGAACATCGCCCCCATCACATACTCGATCACCTGCGCCGTGACCGTCCCATCCATAAATCCGGACGTAGGCAGCGATAACAGCACTTGATTGGACGCCGAAACTTGGTTGTACAAGGTGTCGAGCATGCTGGAGTCGATCCAGCGGGCGAGTTCCCACCAGAAACTCAGCATGTGCAGCGTGAACAGCGCGAACGTCACCGTCATGACGGTCTTCAGCTGATAGGTACTGACCAGCAGGATCAGCGGCAGGCTGATGATGACGCCCATGATCAGAAAAGCCTGCACCATCGGCAGGGCGGCGCGTAGCGCGTTCATCGCTGGGAAGTTGCTAAAGGAGCCTAGGGCCAGCCCGGTGTTGGTGGCCAGGTTATTGAGCCCCTGATTGATTGAGCCGCCACGAGCGCTGGAGCCATAGTCCTGGTACACCTGTCCGGGCGACATGGACATCGATTGCTGGCGCGGGCTGACCAGCTCACGCAGGGTGGCATCCTCGATCTCGTTGCTCGAACGACCAGTCAACCAACCTTTCAGCTGAGTCAGCAGCGAAGGATCGACCTGCTCGATCAAGCGCTCGCGCAAGCCAACACCGCTATCGTTCCACCATTGCTTGCAGGTGGGGTAGCCCGCGCCATTCTCCAGCCGAGGCAAGGAGACATCGCGACTTTCGTCATACGGCCAGCTGACGCGCGGTGTGTGTGAGCGATCCGTATCGTAGTAGCCAGGCGTATCAAGAAAATAGCTTGAGCCGATCCAGGACGCATCATGACTTTGAGCCTTGTCCAACTGGGGACGGTTGGTAAACAGCCGGGAGCGAGAATAGCCATAGCAGTCGCGGGTGAAGTCGGCGACTTCCTGCAGCAGTACTTGGCTGTCGATGCGCGAGCTGTCGATCTCCATGCGCATCTGCCGGATATCCGGCGCACAGGGGATGGAGGCGGTGGCCGCCGCGGTCACGCCTTTGCTCAAAGCATGCACCAGAAACCACCAGATCGGCACATTGGCGGAGCGTTCGCCAATGGTATTAAAAGTCGTCCCCCAGGCGGTTTCTGCTGGCTTAGCCACACTGATACCGCAGCGCTGGCTTGCCGCATCATCGAACGCCATTGACGTGAGGCTCAACGGAAAGACCGGTGCGCAGCCGAACATCACAACGATGTAGGCCAGCCACAGCCGGTTTTCAATCCGAGGTACCGAGAGCAGGCCCTTGTTGCCTTCATCCGCGCCTTGCTGACGGGCCGACAACCATTCTTGCAAAATGATTGCACCAAAAGGCGCGGCGAACAGTCCGGTGTCGGACAGGACGCTCCAGAGGCCGTTGTTGATGATCCAGGCCAGCAGGGAGAGGTAAAACTCCAGGTAGCTGTTGGTGCTCATGAGCATGGTGGTGACCTCACAGTCGGGTGAACTCGACGACGGTCAAGAGCACGAGCCCTAATGTCCCGATGTGCTTCACACGCAGTCGATCCTGTGGTCGATGTCGGTAGCGCCGAAGCAGATCCCACCAGAGCGCAAAGAGGGCGCCGTAGAGCAGGGCACGCCACCACCGCAGATATGGCCGTGCGGATTCGAATGCCTGCTGCCAGGCCTCGAAACTACCCAACGCAGTGCGGCCGATCCATGCGACCAGTGCGGCGGTGAGGATCATCGCCGCGGCAATTCCCAGACCTGAAAGCAGAGTGAACAGTCGTGAGCGTTTCATGGCTTCACTTGCGCTTGGCGTCGGCATCATTAAGTCGGCCGGGCTTGGGATCACCTTGTTCGACGGTGCGTGATGCGTCGGCGCCCCCGGCATGCCGATCGAGCACCAAGCTGGCGGTATTGGTGGCCAGCATCTGCCGGACCTGCAGTTCGGTCTGCAGCAGGCGAATTTCGCGCTCCAGGGCGTCGATGTTTTTCGTCAAGGCAGTTTGGGCCGGTTCGGCGGAAGCGATGTTGGGTTCGTGGCTGCCCGCCAGCAGAGTGCGCAGTAGCAATAGCGCCTTGTCGAGCACGCTGGACAGGGCTGTCTCACTGGCCAGGCGCCGTGTCAGTAGATCCTGGTCGGGATCGTCGCGCAGCGCTTCGATCACACCACGGGTCACCGGCAGCATCGGGCTGGAGGCTTTCACCAGGTTGTCAGGGGTAGGCGGCAGTGAGCCAGACAGCAACTCTTGCAAGGCCTTGAGGCGCTGGCTGTAGGCCTCCTGAATCAGCGGCGTCAATCCGCTGCCAGCGGTAGCACGCAGGGTTTCGCAGCTGTCGCAGGTCGCGACTTCGCTCTCGCCCAACACGCGAACGGCCCATTCGGATTCCTCTTGGGGCGAAGCCCAGGTCTGGCAAATGGCCCCACCCAAACAGTCGCTACTACTGATCGAAGTGCTGTCATCCACCGTACGGTTGTGCAGCAGGTTGTAGCCCGCGCGAACCACGTCGGAAGTCACCCGAATGGGCGTCTGCCCGTTCCCCCCCGCCTTCGAACCGCCGACCCAGGACACCCCATTGTTGCCGTTATGGGTCTCGGTGTTGTTCACTGCGGCCACCGCATCACCGCCGGTTTGCTCCAGATTACCTTGCATTTCCTGGTTCTTGGCCAGCGCGCCCCAGCCGGCTTGACCGACCTTGTCCGCCATTTTCTCGGCCATGGCTTGGCAGGTCAGCTTGGAACGGTCGAAGTCGATACGCCCCTGCATCACCCCGTTACTGAGCAACTCATAGAGACCGGGGTTGGCGCGCTGGATGATCAACGCCGGCAGCGACATCACCGCCTGGGTCGCGTTCTGCACGATGCTGCCCATGATTTGCTGGAAACCTTCGGTGGCGCCGTTCAGCTGGTTTTGCAGGGTGTTGGTGAGGCTCATGTTTCCGCACATCATGTTCGCTCGCCAGGCCCCACCGACGCCGAGACCGCTGGGTCGGTAGAGCGAACTCGGTGAGCCGACTGCCGAGCCGCCACCAATGGTGTACATCACTCGGTCGTCGAGCACTTCGCCTTGACTACCCAGGCGGTAATCGCCCTCGGCGGCGTGAGCATGCGTGGCCATGGCGAGCAGCCCGTAGAGCAATAGACTCACCAGGCCCAACCATGGTCGCGCGCGAAGCCGGTTCATGACGCACCGCCTTCGAAGTCGATGCTGAACAGAAAGGTCTGCCCCTCACGTTTGCAGCAGCTATACGGACGCCACAGTGACCAGGCGTAGCCGCCATCCGTGCTCTGTACTGGATCGCTGGGGAAGATGGCGCACGTCGGCTGAACCTGGGGGTAGAGCAATTGCCATTTGTGGGTCGAAGCGTCGTTTTCAACGATCGGGCCAGGCGGCCAGTAGCCGTCGCGTTTGGCGAGCGTGAGCGGTACATACACATGCGGCTGCCAGTTGCGGGTAATCACATCGCCGGCCCGTTGCGCCATGACTGCGGCCGCCTTGAAGTCGTCGGGCTGTACCAGAAAGCCCTGCCGGGGATAGACGTTGCCCCACATGTTTCCCGAAGCCTGACGACCAATTTCACGGATCCCCGGTACGAGCGACTCGGGGTAGAAACTTTCTGGGATGCCATGGCGCCAGGCCAGTGAATCCAGGGTACTCAGGTAATAAGGCAAGAATGCAGTTGCACCGCTGGCGCAGGCATAGCCGGCCTGCGAAGCCAGTTGCGTTGCCATCCAGCCACCGGGGTGGCCGATGCCATCGACATTCTTGAAGCGGGGGAGGTTGTCGCGGTGGGTGTTCGGTGTAATCAGGTTACCGCCACCTTCCGCACCGCTGATGGGAGAGGAGAGGGTGGCCATCTCGGTCCATGGGTTACTGCCCGTGGTGGCGTAGCTCGAAACCACCAGTTCAGGAATGAAATGACGCACCTTGGTCGAGGTTTTGACTGTGCAGCCGAAGGGCGTGCAGAACAGCCAGAAACAAATGCCGACGACCCTGTAGGCGAGGCAATTTGGCGACAACACCGAGGACGTGATGCTGCCGGTATCCAGCGCCACGCTTGGCCCGCACGCCAGCAGGATGCTCAGCGCCACAGGTCGTAGCTTCTGGGGCGCGATTGATGGGCATACGACAGGCATGGTCCAGGCTCTTTGGGCTAATGGCCTGGACACGTTCGATGATTGAACGTACACCGTCAGTGATAAAGCTGAAGCTGGCGTTGTCGGTTTACAAGGATTTGCAGGGCGACGAGATGGCTATTCGATGCTCAATGCACGGCGAAGGGTGTCTGACTCAGTGAGGAGCTGATCCGTCGTGATTTCGAGAATATTGGCGAGTTTGCACAGGACCATCAGCGACGGATTGCCCGTGCATCGTTCGATTTGACTGACGTAGGTACGATCGACCTCGGCCATGAGCGCCAACTGCTCTTGGGTGAGGTTCTTTATACGTCGCATCAAGCGGATGTTTTCCGCCAGTTGCAGACGCAGCTGTTCGTAGTCTTGAGTCATGCGCGCAAATTGCGCCTTGAGGGACTCTCAATCCACGGGATATAGTCTACATTGGTATTGATCTAGGCCATTTGATGCACATACCTGTTATCCAGCGTTCATTTGGTTTCGTTATGATTTCGAGGCTGGGTCCAGTGTCTAACAATAAAATCAGAACTCTAGGGTGTGTATGGACGAAAACTACATTGCAATTCCTGCGGCGGATGGTTGCTCAAGTCTTCTGACACCTTGGGGCAACGAATTTGCTCCGATGATCGAACGTGGCGTGCAATGCGCCCAGGCTTGGCTTGATACGCCCGGTGAGATTCCACTGTGGTGGGAGCTGGCGCAAACACGCAAGACCCTTCCGGTTGGCGACTGCCAAGATGCTTTTGAAGCCGGATTCCTGTTGAGGGTTCAGCAGCGGCTTCGAGGCGCTTCGTAATAACCGGTCACTCGCTTTAGAGCGCGATACTCGAATAGATTTCCCTATGCGGGCTCTATTCCTCGCGCTCTATCGATCCGTTCAGCTATCCGGTAAGCCGCTTCCAACTCTGAGCAGCCATTCTCCTGCATCAGTGTCCAGCGCTCGGCTTTTTCCTCGGGTTCTGTCATGGCCAGGGCGAGATAGAGGCTGGGTGGCACGGCCCGAAACAGCGTTTCCAGCTTCTTCGACAACACCACTCCTTCGGTGTACTTACCCGGCTCCTTGCTGGCGGAGAGCAGCAAGGCTTTCTGTGCCGGCGTGAGTTTCTTGAACCGTGCGATTTCTTCGATTTCCGCGGGCGGCATGTTCAAGCAAATCCACCATTCGATCATGTTGAGCATGGTCTGCGCGGCGGTGGGGAAGTCGGCAAGGTTTTGCGTCGCCAGCCAGAACCACGCGCCGAGCTTGCGCCACATCTTCGTGCCCTTGACCACGAAGGGTGCCAGCAGCGGGTTCTTGGTGATGATATGGCCCTCGTCGGTGACCATGATGATCGGTCGGCCCAGGTACTGGTCTCGTTCGGCAAGGTTATTCACGGTGTTCATCAGGCTGATGTAGCTGATGGACATCTGTGCCTCGTAGCCTTCGCGAGCGTAGGTGGCCAGATCGACAATGGTCACATCGCTCTCGGGCCAAGGCGTGCCTTCACGATCGAACAGTTCACCCTCGAAACCCTGGCAAAACAGGTCCATGGACTCGCCCATTTCCTGGGCACGCTCGCGACGTTTCTCTGGCAAGTGCGGGTCGGCGGCGACGCGCAGCAACGCGTCGCGCACGTCGCGGGTCAGTACCTGGCGCTCCGCTGCGACACAGGTCTGTGCCGCATCGAGGATGCACTCGCGGATCAAGCTGCGATCGGCTCGACTCAGGCGCGCTTCTTCCTTGGCTTCGCCGCCGGTGATCATCAGGCGGGCGGTGATTTCCAGTTCGCCGAGAACATCACGCTGGTCTTCGCGACTGGTTACCACCTCATCGTCCCACTCATCGATCGATAGACTCGCCACCTGATCCGGCTGCTCGACCAGGCGCCAGGCATCGGCGAACGGGGCGAGGCTGACCGCGGTACCAGGTTTCAATTGGACCTTGTTGACCGACAGGCCTTGCGTTGCGAAGTAGTCGCCCTGTAAACCGAATGAGTTACCGGCCTCAACGATGAACAGGCGAGGGCGGTACACCGCCATGACCTGCATCAGCAGGGTGACCAGGGTGGCCGACTTACCGGCGCCGGTCGGACCGAACAGCAGCAGATGGCCGTTCATAGCCCGGTCTAGTCGAGACAACGGATCAAAGATCAACGGCGAGCCACCACGATTGAACAGAGTAATGCCCGGGTGGCCGGTGCCAGTGCTACGGCCCCACACCGGAACCAGGTTTGCCAGATGCTGGGCGAACATCAGGCGGGTGTACCAGTTGCGTGTGTCGCGGGCCGGGTTGTAAGCCATCGGCAGCCAACGCAGATAGCTATTGCAGGCGGCGACTTCATCGCCTTCGCGTACCGGTTGCAGCCCCGCTCCCAATAGCGCGTTGACCAGGCTGACCGAGCGTTGGTGCAATTGATGTTCATCGTGACCGCGTACGTAGAACGCCAGGGTGCCCCGGTACAGCTTGTGCTGGCGGCCGATGATCGCACGAGCCTCCTCGACATCTTGGCGGGTCTGGGTCGAGGCCAGGTTTTCACCGATGGCTTTGCGCGCCAGACGGTTCAACTGATCCTCGAGCACATCCTGCGGCTTCACCACCAGGGTCAGGCTCATCACCGTGCTTTCAGGTAACTGGTCGAACAGGGCATTGACTGCATCACCCTTACGGGTTTCTCCGGTGAGTTGACCAATCGACGGTGCGCGTCGCAGTTTGTCCACCACCATGACCCGATGGGGTTGTCCATCGAAGTACCAAAGTCCCTGTTGCACATCCGAACGCGGTTCGTTGAAAAACAGCCGCTCGGCGAAGTCGTGATCGAAGGGTAACTCCAGCGACTCGCCATCACTTGACTCCGGATAGGCCACGCATTGGTAGAAATCCTCGGGCGCTTCATCCGTGAGCCTGGGCGCCGGATTGAACCAGGGCAACAACCAAGCATACAGACCGTGGCCATCGACTCGCGCCGATTGCACCCCGCATGCCTGCAACGAAGCCACGATACGTTCGCAAGCCTGTTGCAGGGATTGCACCGGGGTAAGTCCCATCTCCTCAATGCCATCCTCAAGCCAGCGATAGATCACCAGGCGCACCCGTCGATTATTGCCGCGCCAGGGTAGGCGCGTGACGGCCTTGTCCTCGAACAGACCTCCCGGCTTGGCGATGGCCTGCAGATGACGACGACTGAGTTCCAAAAACGTTTCGGTGAAGACCGTGCCTCGCGCGCTGTCTTGAATATAATCGGTGAGCCGCGTCAGGTAGGGGGTGAAGTCGTTATCGTCCTGGCAGAAAAACTGCGCCACCCAAGGCGCTTGGTCCAGTTCGTCAAAGCTATCCTGCAGGGCGTCTTCGAGGGCATCGCGGGCTGTCACAAGCCAATCGGGTTCGCGCCCTTCAGTGCCGATGGGCAGCAACTCGAACACCGCCCCCACCGAGCGATTGTCATCCAGTAGAAAACACTGCTCGGTGTCCAGGTATTCGACCCAAGGCAGATGATCGGTGAAGCTAGGGTTGTGTGCATAGAGTACAGCTTCATCGGCCAAGGTGGCACGAGGGCGCAATGGGTGGCGCCAGGCTTTCCACGCAGAAGTGCGGCTGCCCGAATCGCCGGTACGCACTACAAGTCTTCCTGACGTTCACCCGGCAATGCATACTGCGCCCGTTGGTAGAACGGAAAGACGGTCGAGTAACCCGGGACCGGTGCCTGCTCGGTACCACTCAAATGCGGATACACGTACAGCACCAGATCGGGATTGGGCAAGCGAGGGAACAGGTTGCGGATCTCGTTCGCCGCTGTGCGCGTGTACGGCTCCTGGAGAGCAACTGAGAAATCTGCCTGGGCCAGCGGGCGGCGTAACTGCTGCCGAGCATCCAGCAGTTGCTGCTGAGTGCCTTGCGACCCGGCGCCGTTCCAGATGTCCAGCATGGTTTGCTCGCCATGGGGCAGCAGCGTCTCCTTGTCAGTAGAACACCCTGTCAGGACCAAGGAAAACACGCTAATCCAGGTCAGGCAGAGAAACGTGGTCTTTTTCATGGCGAACGCTCCGGCCCTTGGGCTCGTAGTCGATGGTAATTTCATGGTCGAGGTGCAGCGCGACTTGGGCGGCCGGTGGCACGTATACGGCAGCAAAGGTCTCACCATAGAGTTTGTTGATCCACTCACGGATGTCGCTGACCCCACCACTGAGAATTGAATTCAGCGCGCTATTGCCACTGCTGCTAGTGACCCCGAGCGTACTGCCGCCCGAACTGATCACGCTGTTGTTGTTCTGCTCATCCCCAAGCAAGGCGGCGACACCGGCGCCGGCGGCAGTGATCAAGCTCTGGCTGCCGAGGTACTGTTGAGCGTTTGAGCGGCGCTCACCGGCAATGCAAGGAATGCCAAACGGATCGGACAGGTAACCGAGTCCGCCACGAATCTTGTCGGTGTTCGAACTCTGGGCGGTGGAGGCGTTGCGGCTGGCTACCGCCTTCGGCTGAGGCACCGTGCGGATGGTGCTGTCGGTAAACACAAAGGTGATTGACTCGACCTGTCCGCGTACGCACGACAGGGTCCAGTCACCGGACGCCGTGCCGCTCATTACGGCGCCTGCAACGTCCGGCAGATCGATGCCGTTGGCCGTCAGATTCTCGGGCCCAACCAGCACCTTGAAGGGGTAGGGATCATTCACCGTGCCGTCCACCGGGACTCGACCGATCAGCGCAGTCATGGCAACCGAACCCATCAATGTTGCGTTTTCGGGAATGGTATAGACCGGCTTCGCGCCTTCGGTACGATCAGCGGAGCGTGTCGGGTCACGTTCACCCTTGGTGACCTCGCGTAACTGCTTCTGGCTGCGGTCGATGGCATTGTCCTTCAAATCCTCCAGTGAGTTGAAGGCAGCAGGCAGACTCAGGGCGGACGCGGTCTTGGTTTTGTCCTGGGCATCGGTGGGCAGAGCATCCGAGGGCTCAATCCACTGCAGTACATCATTAGCAGAATGCTGCCCTTCGAACTGAGCACCGTCGCCCGGCTCAAGCCCCAATCCGATCGGCATGTCCTTACCTTTACCATTCAGCCCCGACAACTGTTCCTGCAATTGCGTCAGCAGACCGCGAGCCTGACGACTGTCTTGTTCTGCTTTGAGTCGGGCTTCGTTAGCTTGTCGGCGGCCTTCGTCGACCTGCTGCGTTACGCTGCCCAGTGCGGTCTGAATACGTGAGTCGACACTGTTTTCCCGCTCGCGCAGGCGATTGTTCTCCGTCAACAACGAATCGTTGTGTTTCTTCAAACCGAGCATGTCGCTGCGCATGGCCTTCACCTGGCCGACCAGGGTGGCGACCGTGTCGCGTGGGGTGTCGCCCGCAATACCGAGCGACTTGGCTTGCTCGGCGGATAATTGAATATTGCCCTGATCAACTGGGTGCTCTGGAGAAGGTGTGCTGCCACCCGGGACCCAGGTTTTCAGGATGATCAGCGCCACGCCCAGCAGCGCAGCCGGTACCAGCCATTTGAGCAAGGCGTTAGCTTTCATCGTCAGCACCTCGCGCAACGGGAGGGAGCAGCACGGCTTGCTCGAGGCCGGCACCGCGGGTGACAAGGTAGGCGATCGTGGTGTCTTCAGCGCTGCCGACAAGCCCGAGGAAAGCATGCTGGAAGGCCGCGGCGAACAGCTTGGCCTGAAGTCGACGTGGATCGAGTTGCACCGTCTTTGAACCACGATTGCGCAATTTCACCGCCGTCACCCAGTAATCACCGAGTCGCCAGACGGCGATGGGTGTGCTGGACACGTTTTCGGTCGGCAGCAGGGTTGGCAGTTCGGTGCGCAGCTTGAGCGGGACGCGGCGTACACCGGGCAGGGACTCCACGGTGCGCAGCGGCGCGTACAGGCTTTGCGCGGCGTAGCGCGTCAAAGCGACCGGGATCGGTGTGCGTTCTGGAACAGGGACGGCGCTAGATTCAGCCTCGGTAGCTTGCCCCTGAGCATTCTTGAGAATACGTACGGGCTCCAGCGGTTGATCGCCGGGAGTGGCCGCGATATCCAGGAGGATAATCTCGCCCGTCGTGACCGATTGCAGTTGCAGTCGGGTCGGGGCAATGGCTTCTGACGCGCGCAGGTACAGCGTGCCGCCAGTTGATTGCACACGCAGTTTGCCTGTCAGGGTTGAGGGCACGCCGACTCGAACATCCTCATTGATAAAGACCACTCGTTCCTGATTGATTACCAGCGGGACCGCGAGGGGGAGGCGTTCCCAGCGCATCAACTCGATGGCCTGCGCTGCAGCTCCCCATAGCATCAGTGCGACGGTGAGTCCCAGGGGAGACATCCGCTTCATGGCTCACCTCCAGGCAGGGAGATTTTTTGCGGCGTGCCCTGATAGCAGTCCAGTGCCAGCCCCCACTTATTGCGTTCGGGGTCCAGATCAAAACGCACCACGCGTAATGGATAACGCACCACCACCCGTTTCACCGGTTCGGCGGCGTAATACTCATCGGCGTTGAGGTCGAGGGTGACCAGCCAGCTGTCGCGATCGAGTTGCTTGACCCTGAGTTCCGGATCTTCGCTATAGCCTCGGCCCAGAATTTCGTAGACGCCACGTACCCGCTGGCGCAGCTCGCCAGCGGCCTTGCGGTACTCGTAGTCACCGTCGAGGAAGGCCTTGCAGGCGGGTGTAAGGTAGGACTGCAAGCCATAGATTGCGCGGCGATAGTCCTGCTCGCCATCCGAGGGCCAGCGGTTGAGCTGACCAAAAATATACAGGGCAAAGGCATACACATTCTCTGAAGGGATATCCCACCACTTGCGCGTGCTGCCCGAGCGCAGATCCGGTGGTACATGCACGGTCAGATCGGTGGGTGCTGAGCGCCAGCCGTACCAGAGCCCGGCACAGACCAGGGCAAGAATCATTACCGCCAGGCGCAGGCTGAAGATATGGGCCTGTTGGGCATCCACCTTGTTCCGAAAGCGGCTCATCGCTGCCACCGGGACAGGGCAGGACGCAGCCGACGTGAACGGCGGACCGTCCAGGCACCGGAGTGGAGAATCAGATTGCCGCGACCCAAGCGCCAACGGCTAGCCAGTATCCATTCGAGCTTGCGGTACAACCAGGTCTCGGGACGGGCCCGTTTGGCCCGACGCAGTAGTGTGCCACCGACAAACAACACCACCGCCATGCTGGCGATCATGCTGGTCGGCGCCGCGGCAATGGAGGCGGTGGCGATCGCCAGAGGAACACCCAGCACCAGGCCGACGAGTGCGCCGAGACCGAGTGCCACCCACATCTCATCATTGGTCAAACCGCGCAATATGGCGGGATCACGATTGAGTCGCTCCGGCAAAAAGACCAAGGTGCCGTCGGCAAGGCGTTCGATAGTGTCGTTCATGCCGACCTCACAGAATTGCGGCAGCCTTGGTCAGGAACCAGATGATGATCACCACCAGCAGGGCACCGATGCCGACCACTGCACCCAAGTCCTTCCAGGTCTTACGCTGGTTTTGCACGTCGGCGTACACGGTCAACGAGTGCCAGGCCACCCCCAAGAAAGCGAGTAAGGCGATCAGCAGACCGAGCAGGATGCCGCCGTCGTAGGCATAGTTTTTGATCGTCTCGATCAACCCGGAACCTTCACCACGTGAAGGAGCCTCCATGGTGGGAAGCTCGGCAAAAGCCAGGCTTGGACCGAGTACCAGGAGCAGACCGATCAAGCGTTGGCTGGCACGATCTCGCAGATTGTTTTTCAGAGGGGCAAAGCACTTGAGCATGGTGGCGATCTCCTGGGTTAGGACAGGGTGAAGAACATCAGGACCAACAAGGTGAGCAGCACGCGTGCGGTACTTCCGCCAAGCGCGCCGAAGCGCACACTGCCGGTGGCCCAACCCCGGTAAGCCGTCCACATCACCCAGGCGCACCAAAGCAAAGCCAGAACCAGAACTAGGGATAGCCAGAGCGTCGAGCTGCTCTGCGGTGCGAAGCCGGAGGCGTTTTGGAACGCTGCGATCTGAGCGTCAGTCATGCTCATGGCGACGGCTCCGCGGACGGAGTGTCGAGGCGGTATTCGCCGACTAGTTCACTGGGATCGCGAGGTTGAGCACGGGAGGGGGAAAGGTAGCCCTGCACACCGTGGCGGATGCGCTGGATGTCTTGCGAAAGACGGAGATAGTCGAAGCGATAGCGCTCGACTGGTTCAGCCGTGCTGGCTGCCTCAGCTCGCGTTGCAAGGCGTTCGATAATATCGAGCTGCTGCTGGACTAGGCTGAGCTGATCCTGCTCATGACCAGATGCGGCATAGCTGTTGCCATCGACGATAGCCAGCGAGAGCAGTAACAAGCAGCGAAAGATGGTAGTTGGCATGATGCTGGCCCATATGGATCTGGGAGCAGAATCAAGTTAGAGGTCGAATTTTTCCGTAAGAAACCTGAGGTCTGATGAATCGCTTTTTCTGGTAGGTACTGGAGATGTTTACTTACAGCTATGTGGTCCTTCGATCTTTGATGGAGAGAGTGGTTGAGGCTCTAGGGAAATTCCACTCTCGATGAGCTTCGTTGATGACGATATCGTCACAACCCATTTTCCGTGAACAGAAGTAACACCATCTGGCCAGGACTATCCCCGGCTTTTTTGTTGACGTACTATGTCAGGATTGATGGTGATTAAGCATTTAGAGTGATCCATGCCCAAGGCAATCGTTATCGAAGATGAGCAGCTTGAACATGCGGTGAAGGTGGCCAAAGTGAGCAGCCCTGAGAACGGGAGCCGTGACGCAGCATTGTTGTTGACCTGCTTTGGCACTGGAATGACCGTGACGGAGATTTGCCGTCTGCGTGTGAGCGACTACCTGACCGAATCTGGCACTGTACTGATCGACTCCCAGGTGCGGGCAGAGATCGCGTACAACCACCGCTCAAGGCCGTTGTGCTGGACAAGCAAGAAGCTGACGAACGCCATAGACGCACATCTGGCCGAGCGACTTGTACGCGGCCATGGCATCTCTACCAGAGTGGCGGTATATCGTGGCCTTGATCCTGACTCGCCACTGTTTGTGTCCGGTCGTACTGGTGAAGGGTTGAAGATCAGTGCACAGCGCCGCGACGGGAAGACCTACTACAGCGCGAATCAGCTTAGTCGCCTGTACACGCGATTGTTTGGGCTTGCCGGTATCGAAGGGGCCAGCGCGCAATCAGGCAGGCGTACCTTGGCAGTGAAATTGAAGCGCCGGGGGATCGACCTGCGACACATCAGCGAGATACTTGGCATTGAGAGCCTTGAAGCGGTCAAGAAGCTCTGCGCGGGCGATCCTGCGCGGCTGGGCGACATAGTTCGGAGAATCATTTGATGGAAGTTAGCCGATGAGTAAGGTGTTCCTAAGTCATAACCATGCGGACA
Source organism: Pseudomonas sp. CFSAN084952 (assembly GCF_009648855.1). Taxonomy (NCBI): domain Bacteria; kingdom Pseudomonadati; phylum Pseudomonadota; class Gammaproteobacteria; order Pseudomonadales; family Pseudomonadaceae; genus Pseudomonas; species Pseudomonas sp. CFSAN084952. The sequence continues at coordinate 2,141,468 of NZ_CP045767.1, forward strand.
AACCTTTTACAAGGCGTCTCGCGAGCGATCTTCGCCAAGCTGGTCATTCTGTTTGGATTGATGAAGCCGAAATAAACATCGGTGACTCCCTCATAGGGAAAATTCGTGAAGGTCTTGATGAAGTAGATTTTGTGGCAGCGGTTCTAAGTGAGCACTCCGTTGGTAGTGTTTGGGTGCAGAGGGAACTGGAGATCGCGTCAAACCGAGAGATCGAAGAGCGCAGAGTGGTTGTTCTGCCACTGTTGGTGCAAAAAGTGGCGCTGCCAGGTTTTCTGAAAGGGAAATTTTACGCTGACTTCACCGATCCCACGTCTTACAAACCAATGCTTGATCTTCTACTTCGCGCGCTTGGCCCCGCAACGCCGGTAGAAAAACCCGCAGACGCTGAGATGGAAGCTCTAAGGAGCGAACTTGCCGTCATGAAGCATGCTTTAGATGATCTTTCTAAACAGAATAAAGCTCATCAGCATTTTTCGCTGATGCATAAGAGTCCCCTACTAGCTGAAGCTGTTGACCGTGCTAACCAGAAATTTCCGAATCATGCGCCAATCAATAACACCTACGCCTTTGAGGTTGGTAATACCGTGGTAACCCTGGATTACCTGCTTTGGGGTATTGGGAAAGCCATGAGAACGGGAGCTCACGTTCTAGAGGCGCTGCTTTCAATGCACAACAAGTGGCAAGAGGCTCACTGCATGATCGAAGCATATGACGACCTACTAGCTAGCTATGACTAAACGATCCAGGTAATTCACCATGCCCAAACCACTGCCCTTTCATGCTCACATCGCATTACAGGTTTACGGGGCCACGCCAGATGACTGGCAGAGGGCGCTGAAGGGAGCGTTTGAGCAACTGGCTCAAAATATTCCTCAAAGCAATACCGTGTTGGAGGATCGTAAAGCTGGGTTCACCTTCAAGGTCACGGCGATGAACCTTGACGACAATAAGCCCAGCCCTGCCATTCCGCCCCAGGTGTAAGGGAAAAAGCATGCACGAAGTGGATAACCTGATAGCAGGTCTCGAAATTCTGAAGAAATACAAACCTTCGATGTACACCTACTCCAGCGGTCGCGTTAGGCGAACCCTTGAAACGCAAGAGGAAGAATTTAGTGACCTTACCCCTGCTGATCGTTCGCGATTGCTTGAGCTGGGCTGGGAAACGAATGGAGCCCTTGTCTGGAGAAAGTGATAAGAAAGGCCACCCAAGTACACCCAAAGCCTTGCCATCGTGCGGAGCTTGGTCCACAGGAGCGGCGCGATTTCCGCGCCCCTGAAAACGGTGAGAAATTCGAATGTTGGATGCTGACGCTGCGTACTTCGCATTGGCAGGTTTTGCGGCTTTCCTTGTTTATGGAGCAGGTCAGTCGAGCGGTTCCAAAGGTGTGAAGCGACGTATAAAGAAAGCACTAGATCAACATGAAGTTGACGTTGCTAACGGATACACCGAGGGCTATTCAGGGCGCGGCCTTGGCCGGATCATTAGGGACGTAATCAGTTAAGGGGCAATACCTTGGGTACAGAATCCTTTATTAGGGACCTGGCTGAGAAAGGGGTGACTTTTCAGGCGACTCATGCCACTCCATATGGAAGCAGATCTATTCCTCTGCCCGCCGAAGACGTCGATGCTTACTCCCGTGATCCAGTGGAATACATTACCAAATACTACGGGGTGACAAAGAGTCAGTATCTCAGCTGGCATCGCTCTTCGTATTGCGTCTTCTGTGCGGATATCACTGTTGAAGGCAATCCCTGCCGAAATATTATTACAGGGGGGAACGCTATTGACTCACCGAACAGATGGGTAGCTTTGCAAGGCGGATACTGCCATGTTCATGAGAACGGCCTAGTTAAATAGGGAAAGTTGAATCTATGAGTATTGAGAACCGGTACAGCGCGGCCCGCGACAGCGATGCGTGGTTTTCGCTGACGCTGCGAAACGTTTGGGACTTGAAGTGGATGAATTTGTAATTTGCTTGGTTGTCGAGTCACATGAACAAGCGCAAGTGTGGCGCTTGAATCGGCATCGTCAGGTCGCCGATGCGCTCGGGATTAATTGGGCTGAGTACAAGCAGTTGAACCACATCACTGAGTGAAGGGAACAACTGTGAAGAAACTCGTTACCGCTCAAGGCTTTAGGCAAGCTTGCTCTGGGCTGGGTGATCAGCCAGTAAGAGGTAAAGGCGGGCGACACAACATCTAGTGGTGGAAGGAAACTACTCATGACCAGAATGAACGATGTGCTAACCCTAGCCAAAATCATGGTAGGTGAGCGCCCAGGTAACCAGCATCCGGTAGCCGCACTGTAGATGCGCGCTTTTGACGAAGGCATTTATGGTTCTGATTTTGATGAGGCACTAGCAAAGGCTGTAGCCGAGGGTTTGTTGGTTTTGACTCCCGATTGTGGACCGAAACAAATGGGTGTCTTCAGGCTCACTTGCAGATAGGAAAGGCGGCTACCGCGCCCAGGGCTTCCGTGCTACATGATCATTTTTTTGTGAGCTGGAGCGTAAAATGGATGAGATTTCGTTGGAGCAAGATGGTGTCCACTGCACAGCTGAGTACGAGGTACATGGTGAGGAGCTATATGTGTATCCGCCTGACGGTGAATGCCGCCAGACGACATTGAATGGCATGAGTGCAGATAGTGCGGCACTCACGCATCTACGCTCGTATTTGAAGAAAATAGCTAAGCCTGCATGACGTAGGCCTCTTATTAGGTGAGCCACAATCGAACATACGGAAGTGAAAGAAAAGGAGGAAAAAGCATGGCAAATTTTTACCCGCCAGGGTATTGCCCTGACAAATGCAGTGGCGGTCAGTCTGATCGCCAGGTGATTGTAGCGGAAAGGCTTCAAAGTGAATTTCCAGAGGCGGTTCGCGGTGAAATCACGGCTCACGGAGGGGCTAAGCGTTGCAACTACTGTGGTTTGGTTTACCTGCACCCGATTCGCGCAATTGATGGGCGCCTCGGCTTTTGGGATTCCGGGGTTCGAGGGACAGTTTGGAATAAGTAGGTAGCGTCTCTCACCGCACCCCAAGCCCCGGTCTACTGGGGTTTAGGCAGTAGGTGGGGGGCGATTTGCGCTTCCCTGAAGATCGTTACTGAGGAAGTGCATGAGCACCGAAATGGGTTCTATTGATCGGGTGAAGCTGGATGTCGTTGTGAAAGCATGTCGGCGGGGGCTTGAGACCCTTTCGGATACAGCTGGATCGGCATTTAAGCAGTTTCCGACCGGAGCATGCGGAATCGCCTCAGACATCGTTGGCCGCATCTTGTGGGAAGCTCTGGGGTACGAGGGGGTTTATGTGTGTGCTACGGGACATCCACTCCTTAGCCAAAATGCCTCTCATGCCTGGTTCGAAGTCGACGGTTTGATTATCGATATCACGCACGACCAGTTTCATGGTACTGAACTCAACGGCTGGGTCTTCGCGCCAGAGGAGGGGTGGTACACCCTGTTCGAAGAACAAGAACGTCGTGATGGGTACAGCCCGCCATGCGAATGGCTAATTTATCCAAGTGACGGCTATGACGTCGCGTGTAATGAGGTGGTTGCACAAGGGATCACTGTCGCAGATCTACAAAGCTACTGAACTGTTCCGGGAAATGTTCGCAGGCTGATCACCAGCTAGAGGAAACCACGGCTATGACCATGCGCACGTATGAATACTTTGCTTGCCCCAACAGCCACCAGGGCGAAGAAAAAACCACCGAGAACGATCAGCCATATTCGAAGTGCTTCGAGAGTATTTCGATCAAGGGCCTCAGAAACGGGCCAGATGGCAGCTATTTATGCGAAGTGTGCGGGTTGCTGATGTCTCGCGTCCCGAAGCCATCCGCATAGGAAACGACCATGCCATTCCCAAAGATCCACCAGCACAATTCACACGTCACGGCCGATCCGATCATGTCGGACTACGTTCGCGAGCAGTAGCAACGGCTTCATATCGAATGGCTTACTCATGTTCGACCACCAATGTAAGTCGATAACAGGTCGATACGGCCGAGTCCTAACTCGTAGCTGATTTGCACTCGGGCATCCTGATCTAAGTGTCGGTCGAGTTGGTAGCAACGGCCACCGTTGATGGGCGCAAGATGATGAGTGCTCTGCTCGTAGCGTTCGCACGCATAGGCGGCCCGAAGCTCGTGGAAGCCTTTGAGGTTGTGCGAGTGGAGGATCTCTCGTGCGGGGCGGACGATTTGCCGTTGTAAATCGACATAGCTTTCGTTCGGTGCAAGCAGATTGCGGCTACCGTTGGGTGAAACCTGTTCGGCAAATTTCAGCGCGTCACGAATAGGATCATTTACCGTAATCCAACGAAGCGCCGACGCACGTGAGCGGCCACCTTGGATGCCATCTCGGATGTTGATTTTGCCGTAGTGTTCAGTCTCATGTTTTAGGCGCGGTAGGTCGGCCAAAATGGCCTCGCGCAAGCGCATGCCGGTGGCTCGCGCCAACTGTACGATGGCCGCCGCGCGCGGCATTTGGTGTTCGCAGAGCACGTCGACGATCCGCTTCACCTGCTCATGGTCTTGGCCTTGCGGCGTCGAGCGACGAACACTGGTACGCCGCATTCCCAAGGCCTTACTCGGGCTCGGCACCGCCACAGACTGATCGCCGCGAAGCGCCGCCATAGCCCGGTTCACGCTGGACAACCGGTTTTGCGCGGTGGCGATGCCGATAGCGCCTTGTTCAACTTGTTGGCGCAGATGCCCTGCGTAGTCCAGCAAGGTCTGCCGATCTATCTGTCGCGCATCGTTAAACCCCGGCCCATCCTCCGAACGACACCAGCGGACAAACGCCTGCCAGCGATCACTGTGCGCCTTGACCGTGGCGTAATGCCCGCCGCCAAAAAGATCGCGCAAGGCTTGCGGTCCGGCATAACTCAGTTGTCGGCCATAGCCAAAATTGCGCCCATCTCGTCTACCAACCAATGCCATGATCAAACTCCTCTCGAAGCCAAACACCTGTGAGGTTGTCCACTAACGCGGGACTGGCGGCTCCTTACGACCGGGAGCTTGGGCCTCTCATGAGCTAGCCTCCTGAACACTTCCGCAGATAAGCATTCGTGTCGCACTCAGAGATATTTTTTGAATGTCGCCGTCGTGATGGCCATGGCGACCCCGAGCATCACGGCGCAAGGCAGAAGTACCGCCATTGGGTTGAGCGAAAAGGGTAGGGACAGGTAAAGGATCCAGGGCACGACCAGCAGTGGGATGACCGCTCGCTTGGCCCGATGATAGACAAAGCTGCTTTCGCGCCCAGCGCCGAATTTACGCAGGTCGCGGCGCATCAAACCATCGATGAAGCCGGTGAACATGGCCAGCAGAAGCAGGGGGGTCGCCAAGACCAGAATGGTCAGACGCACCACGAAAGTGAAAGTGACATACACCACCGCCAGTACAAAATCCTCGATGCTCACATACAGCTGATTGAGCCCGCTCCAGAAGCGGTTGTCCTGGCTAGACGCCCGCGCCTGCTGGGCGAAATCCGTAAAACCGGTCTTGACCAGTAACCACTGCTGGAGGAAATCCAGCCACTGGACAATTGTTTGTCCAGGCTGTTGGATAATCAGTGAGGATGTGAAGTGCTCACTGAGCCAGCCCAGTTCGCTGCTCAGCATCGCCTGACTGTGTCGCCAGCCTTGATCACTCCAGAACAGCAGCAGGCCGGCCCACTCGATCAGAATCGAGAACAGCAACGAGGCGATCAGCAAACCGATGACGTGCAGGACCAAGTTAATCGCCGAGACGATTAGCCCTGGGCGCTGGATGGGTTGCGGTGGAGGGTTCTGAGCTGAAGTCATCCTTCTTGACTCCGCGAAATGCACTGCAGGGCTGACGGCGTCATGGGGCCTCCTGAGCAGGAACACTTGCATCCACCGCTGAAGAAGTGCGTGGAGGCGTAACCCGATCTGGATCGAAGTCGAGCGTCGGGCCGCCGCCACTTGTACTCCACCATTGTCCCGCCTGCTCGTTGTAGGTCGCCCGCATCCGCTGAGTGAGTTCCTGCAGGTCCTTGGGCATGGCATCGTCGTTGGAGGATTTTGGCAACGGCATGCGGACTTTCCAGAGCTGGCCACCGGCGTGGAAGGAGAACATTTGGCCCTTGGGCAAACTGACGATGTGAGCCGGTTCGATCAACGGCACGCTGGCGCTACTGACGCGGTCCTGCGAGGAGGACGTGAAGTCGGTATTGGCTTCTGGATCGGAGGTGTCGGTTGCACCCGATACCAGGGTTCTGGTTAGCACGTTGACCTTGGGCAACTGCTGGGTGAGCAGCTCCGCGGTGGCGGTTTCGCGTACGCGGAGCATCTGCAAGGTATTGAAGTTACCAATCACCTGGCCGGCTTTGGCGCGGTTACCAATGCGTGCTTCGATATCACTGAGGGTTTGGGTGTAGGCCGTCACCTGGATGCCGGCGCCACCGCCTTTGTTGATTAGCGGAATGAACTCATCACCCATCAACTCGTTGAACTCATCGGCATGCAGGTTAATCGGGAGCTTGTCACTGCCGCTGCGTGATGCGGGCAGGCCGTGGTTAATGCCATGTTTGTAGATGTGGCCCGCAACCGAGACCAAGTCGGCGAACATGGAGTTGCCCACCGCGGCGGCCACCTCGGAGTCGGTCAATGCATCCAGACCGACATAAACGATGCCGCGTTTTCGGATGATCTGAATCCAGTCGAATATTGGCCGCGGGTCATCTAAATCAGTGTAGTTAGGAGCCAGTAGCTGTGCGGTCTTGCCGGTGGTAAGTTTCTCCAGCAGCGGCAATAGCGAGGCAACGATTTTGTCGAAGTAAGTACGGTCATATCGCACCGCCGAGCGCAATCCGTCCAGCACCGGATCAAATACCCGTTTTGCCGCCAGGTATTGCTCGATAGCCACTACCCGCTTTTCGCGTCCCACCATGTGTCGGGGGATGTTCTTCTCGGTGAGCTTGCCTTCAAGCTGGACAATCACTTCCCACGCCTTCGGGTCGGTCTTGGAGAAAAACTGCTGGGCGTATTCGATGAACAGTGCGTCGATGTTGACCACATGGCGTTGGATCTGCAGGTAGTCCGGACGTCGGCCCAGCTCGATCAGCGCCCGGGCAATGATGTTGACGAAGCGCCAGGCGAACTCACGGAACGCCGCAGAGTTCCCTTCACCGCTGAGTTGCCCAGCAATGCGCGACGCCACCTCCGAAATGCGTCCGAAACGTCCCACGGCGTTGTAGCGCGCGGAGATCTCCGGCCAGCCCAGATGGAAAACATAAAACTCCTTTTCCCGACCGGTGCGTTTGGCTTCGACGTACATCCGTTTGAGCAGGTCGGCATCGCCCTTCGGATCGAAGACGATGACCACCTCATGTTCGATGCGGTGAATGTCCTGAGTGATGTACACCTCGGCGAGTCGCGTCTTGCCGACACGGGTCGTGCCCAGCACTAGGGTGTGTCCGACCCGTTCGCCCAGCGGCAGACTGACTTCCATTTCGTCGGGCTCGACTCCATGCAACAGCGACGAGCCACCGACCGGGGGCAAAGGGCGCAATGGATTGAAGGCACTGTTCCAAGCCGTGACTTGGGCCAATGTCGAGAGCGGAAACGGTGCATGTTCCAGGCGTCGTTCGAGTTCACGGGCCAAGCGGTAGCGGGTCGGTTGATCGACATAGTGGGCGACCGCCGGATCCTGGGCCTCGACCAAGCGCTGGGTGTGCAGGCGGGTCCAGCGAAAGCCGCGCCCCATAAACAAACGCGTACGGCTGACCGGAATCTGCTTGCTGGTCAGTTCGTAGCGGGGCAGCCGGCGGATATTGCGCCGATAGCGCAGCACCTCCCAGGCTTGTCGCAGGCGGATAAGGCCGAACAGGGTATAGGCCAGCGCCGCAGCCAGGCCGATCTCGGGCGAGAGGGCCACAGCCCAGGGCGAGTACACGCACAACACCGCGGCCGCGATGCAAATTGCTACGGTGTACAGCTCCACTGCGGGCCGGAGCTTGGATTCCATCGCATGCTCGGCCATGACGTGGGCTCACTGTTCCAGTGAGGTGGCAGTGATCAATACAGGGTAGTGCTCAATCTTCAGGCGGGTGGCGATGTCGTTGCCGTTGACCGGCAGGATTGTGATACCGGGAGCGGCTGCGCGAATTCGGGCCAAAGCTTCGGTATCGGTTACTTCAACCGCCAGACCGGCCGCGCCTATTTCCTGTAGTTCAGTCGCGCGTTGACGCAACCAAGCCAGTGACTGGGGATCCTCACCCACCAGGAAAAATGGCCATAAGCCCGGCATGTTCAGGGCGCGAGACGTGATTTGGCCGGGGCTCAAGTGAGAGCTGCGGACGGGTAGTATCCAGGCTTCATCGGCAAAAGTGGACAGGTCCGCATGCATGGTCCGATTAGGCTGGATCTCGTTGTTTATTGGCGGCCTGGCGACCTGAAAATGGAGGCGGGTGAAGTCGCTAGGCTGATCCCCGGCTACGGTCCGTTCCGGCTGGGCGAAAGGAGCCAAGAGCAGGATGAAATAGCAGATAAGGGGTATTCGCTTCATGGTGGTGTGCCCTGCTTGAAGGAAACCTGCAATCGTTCGAGTTGTCGGGAAAAGCCGGCGCGGTAACGCGCGGCCGGCGTTCCTCCTGCCGGGCGGTGATATCGGCCGGCAGCTGACACCCAATCACCGGTAGCGGCGTGATGCTCCTGCAACAGCGCGGCAGTCACGGCGAGATTTCGGTAGGGATCGAGGGCTTCGCAAGGGCTGGGGAAACGTTGTCCGTGGTAACCCAGGTTGGTTTGTCCAAGACCGACATCAACTCGCTTGGCGTCATGCCGGGCGAGTGCTTGAAGCAAGGCGTGACAGGCGGCCGCTCGGGTGGTGAATCGGTAAGGTATTCCTGCGATATTCAGGGTCCAGGGCCAGGGCAGCAGTTGGTCACGGATGCGGAAACCACTCTCCTGCAGCGCAATCGCGAACAGCACCGTTGAAGGGATGCTGGCGTCATGCGCCGCTAGTTGATAGGCAGGCGGCGGAAGTTCGTCAGCCTGGGCTGCGAGCATCGTCAGCATGAGCGCAAGTCCACTCAGTCCAGGCGTTGCCATTGTCCGTTCACCTGTTGAAATGTGGCGGGCAATGGCCCCGCAGCACCCAGGCTGAACCAGCGACCTCGGTCATGGTTCAGGGTAATCTGCCGGCGCTGAACCTTGGCCGGATCGATGTCCGCTTGCCTAGCCCAGCGACGGACGCGTTCGTCCTCGCCTTGGCTGCCCACCAGGTAAATATCAAACGCCGTATCACTGCTTTGCAAACGTTGCGCTTCGGCGGTGCACGCTGGGCAATGGTCCTCGACAAACAAAGCTCGGCGCGGCTCTACCGATGAGGTAGCGGTGGGCGGGGAGGCCATACCCTGAATCGGCAACAGCCCAGGAAACAGCTTGGCCCAAGCCGCGGTGTAAGCGTTTTGGTAAGCCAACTCGCGCTCGGCGCGTTTGGCTTCCAGCGCTACCTGCAATTCGGCATAGCGCTGGCGCTCTTGGTCGGTCTCTGCCTCGACGCCGAGCGCAGTCAGCGGATCGATATTCGGGCTCCAGAAACCACGTGGGCTGGCTTGGATCTGTTCGAAGCGTGTCCACTCCTGCTCCGTGAGCCCCCAGCTTGCCGCCTGTTCAGGGTGCGAGCGCCCCAGCGGAGTGGACTGTGTGTCCTGGGTCCGTGACGGTGTCGTGACAAGGTTGCCCATCGCAGCGCCCATGCTAAGCAATGAAACGAGACATACGACGGGGGACAGTAGCGCTCGGTTCATGATCGTTTCTCAAGGGAGTTGTACGGTCTGGTCTGGCTGAGCGGCCACAGCGAAGACGGCCGCGTTCGGCTCCAGCACTTTCAACTGCCATGTGCCGAGCTGCTCGCCGTTGTGCAGCAACCGGATATCGTCGAGCGAGCGACTATCAGGAGGTGAGACGGCCAGAAAGCGCTCGCCACCGCGGTACTCGATGCTCAGCACCGAAAATGGCGGCAGGAGCGGGGCAGGCTTGGGCTGAGCGGTTTTTTTCGGCTTGGCCGTGGAAGGCGTCGGTGGTGGGAGTGGTGGCTGGCTCTTGAGGTCCAGGAGTTGTTGTTCGACGTGCTCAAGTCGTGCGCGTAGCGTGATCATGTCGGCTGCGGTGGCACGGTCTGCCATACCGTCGCGTAGCTCCTGTATCTCTTGCGCCCATTGATCCAACATCGGATCGAGGGTATTGGCCTGTTGCTCACCGGTATCGACCATTTGCTTCAAGTCTTTCAGTGCGTACTGCAGCTTTTCCTGTGCGTCCATGAGCGTGTTTGAGTCACGTTGCAGGGCGTCCAGAGTCTGCAAGCGTTGGGTGTTCGCATTCTCCAGCTCGGTCACACGTTGATACTGGTTATACAAGCCACCACTCAGCCCGCAGACCGCCAGGCAAAGTGAGCCGACAATGAGGGTTTGGAATGTCGAGGCTTTCATGGGCGTGCCTCCGACTGATGGGACGAGGTTGGTGTGACCCGCACCGCGCCAGCATCATTTTTCTCCCGTTCGAAGCAGACCGAACGGCTGACCTCATCGGTCGTGAGTTGCCATGCGGGGCCTGCCAGCACTTGTAGCGCGTTGCGTAATGATATCGGGCCGAGTCGGTAATGGGCGGCGGGCAGAGCCCGGGTAAACAGTATTTTCACTGGTTCTTCGGCAGGGCAGAGCGAATAACCCGAGCGCTGCAGCACGTAGTGCATTGCTTCCTGTACCGAAGGATTCAGGTTGGACGGAATGCTCACGTCAACGATTTGAGCGAGAAGATCACGTTGTTCCGTGGTGGGCTCGGTGTTGACCAGTGTATAGCGGCCATAGCGGAGTTCTGACGGATGGCTTTCGTCGGCCGGGCTCCTCGATAACTGGGGCCGATTGGAACTACCGTCAATCTCTGGATTAGTCGGCAATGGGTATTGGATTTGTGCGGTGCAGGCACTCAACAAACCCAGCAGGCAGACAGGCGTGAAAAAACGCTCCATGGAAAAAACCTCATGTCAGATTCAGTGCAGAACCTGACATGAGGTGAAGGAGCGATTCAGTGAGGAAGTTGATTCAAGGTGGATCGTGTTAACGCTGAACTCGTTGCTATTCATCAAAAATCGGAAGCCCATCCAAGACGGCAGCGTCGGGGTCGAAAATCAACAACCTCACATCCGCCAACGCCGCCAGATACAGTACGTTGACCAAGGCCTCCGGCGTACCGGCGTCAAGCTGCTCTTGCCTCAGCGACGAGTAAGGGTTGCCCTCGATCTTCACCAAGTTATCGTCGGTCCAGGGCGTGCCGATCAGCTTACACCCGATGCCGCTGCAGTCTGGCAGGGCAAAGGGTTCAAACAGCAGTCCGGTTGGTCTGGAGTCGACATTGCCAACCCGGCTTTCCAAGTGGCGCAGTGCTTCGTCAGTGAGGTGTGCGGTACTGATTTCCCAGGCTCGACTGTAGTGTCCTGTGTCGAAGTTTAAACGATGGACCATGGCTTGGGCTTCTTCCAGGGAGTACAGGTCACCGACGTGATGTCGCTCGTTGAGCATTTCGCCAGTCACGGCATAGATCACTTGCCGCACCAGCCCGGAGGACTGGAAGTATTCATTCAATTCATCTGGGATGGATTGGCCCCCGCTGATCAGAGCGAAGTCGTCATTGAACAGGCAGGGAAACAGTTCTAACGCATCATCGGGCAGATGCGCTTCTGCGTCGTGTACGGGGCGAAAGCACTGAGGGCAGTCATTTGCGTAGGTGATCTGTAGCAGTCGTTCGATATGCAAGTTGTCGTAGCCGCGAGCAAATGGGTTTGAGGTTTTCAGCAGAGCTGGGGGTTGGGGTGAAGGGCTCATAAGGGTTCTCCAGAAGGAAATAAACAAGGCGTCCGAAGACGCCTATTGGGGGGGGTTAAAGCCAGCCATGCTCGGCAAGGGAGAGAGGACGACCTTCGCCTACGATGAAGTGATCCAGTACGCGCACTTCGATCAAGTCCAACGCCTCTTTCAACCGTGCGGTCAAGGCGCGATCCGCCAGGCTGGGTTCCGTGCAACCGGAGGGGTGGTTGTGGCAGACAATGGCAGCTGCTGCGTTATGCGCTAGGGAGCGCTTGACGACTTGGCGGGGGTAAACGCTGGCGCCATCGATGCTCCCGTGAAAGAGGATCTCGAATGCCAGAACGCGATGGCGGGCATCGAGAAAAATCACACCGAAGACTTCATGCTCTTGTGGTGCAAGATGCAGTTTTAGGTATGAGCCCACGGCGTCAGGTGACGTTAGGTTAGGGCCGCGGGTGAACAGCCGACGATCCAGAATACGTAGCGCTTCATCAATCAACTGGTTTTCTTGGGCGATACGATCCGCCTCGACATCCGAGGTTTCAATCAGGGTAAGTTGGGTGCTCATGGGGTACCTCCGAAGTGAATAGTCCGGGGTACACACCCGAGGGGAGTGGTGCCCCCGAGGTGGATATAGAGTCACGGGCATTGCCCGATGACGCGCTGTTTACAGCCGAGTGAATCGGTGGCGTTGTCCGTGCAGGTGTGAATCACAACCGTCGCAGGGCATTTGAGAGAGGGTTCTTATTCCACGGCCAGTTTCGGGGTCGAAGTCGGCACTGATGGGCATTAATCGAACCACCCCAAGATGGAGGCCGGCGATGCGTTTCTCGATCTCTTCCGTCGTGTAGTAGAGCGATAACGTGCTGTAGTCCTCGTAAGCCGCGGTGAACAGACAATCGTCGCAAAGCCAGAAGGATTCCATGTTGGTTCTCCTGTGCTGATTGAAGAAAAGGCGCTCGATTGAGCGCCTTGATGTAAATGTCGTGGATCGTTCAGGCGGACTGAACAGTACGTGTGGCAACACGGCGAGCCGTGCGGGGAGTGGGTGCAGATTCAGGTTCAATCCTGGATTTTGTTGGGTTGTCGGTATCCTCAGCTTCGGCATCAGCCGACGTTGGGGATGGCTCACTGTTTGGCGCTTGCTCAGCAGGTGCTGTTGCCTCCTGCCTGGCAGGCGCTTTGTACTCGAATACGCCGTTGACCTTGATCCAGTCGATGAAGAGCAAACGACCTTTCAGGCTGGCGCCCGGTTGGCCTTGTTTAGCGCCTTTCTCATAGAGAAATGGGTCAATCCACAGGTCGCCGATACGGAATGACAGCAAGACCTTTTTCTCGGCATTGACGGCATCCATATAGAGGCGAATCAAACGTTCAGCTTCGCCGCCAGCGACCTTGCAGTCGAAGCGGGTGTACTCGACTGCATCAGTGGCGCCATGCAGACCCGCGATATCGCAGGCCATGAACGGTTGGCCGCGACGGACTTGTACTTCGCGGACACGGTTGAGGTAGCCGATACCGACGGTGTGCAGATTGAAGTAAGTGGTCGCTTCTTGGGATTGGTTGGCGTGGGCCATGGTGATTCTCCTTTCAAGGGAAAACGGCGACGCACAGCCCCTGAGGGGGAAGTGAGCCCCGTCAGGGTGGGTAAGGTGAAGGCAAGCGATGAACGACACGGCACCGGCAAGCCGATGAGCATCAGATCGATGCGCCTGGAGGATAGCGGTGCAGCCGAAGAGAAATCCGCAGCAGTGGTCTGTGGACCTGGGTAGTGGGCATTCATCACCGCTGAAGCGGTAATCGTGCGAGCCTCCGAATGCTGATCGCACTTGGGTAAACCACCACAAGCGTGGCGTAGCCTTGAAGGTTCAAGCTACCTGGGCTGGGCTGTCAACGACAGCGAACCACGCCCTTTGTATAAGCCTGTCATAGGGGAGCGTCAAGACGCCGCAAGCCGATTTTTTATGGCCGGAATTCAGTGGCAGTCACTGGATGGAAAAAAGTGAAGAGTGGGCCTGGCGGGGCGCCAGGCGAGGAAGAGAAAAACCACCTTTAGCGAACTTACGTAGTCGACAAGCTCCTCGCAAAACTTGTTTTAACTCCGCGGTGATTCGCCAACCGACCCTTGTCGTGGCCTGGGTCGGAACATGCTGGCACGCATCCGCGCACAAAGGGTGCCCAGTGTTTCCCCGGCGGGCTCCGGGACTGAATGCGATCGCCGTAGCGGATGACCGCTGCTGCCTGACAGAGGCAACAGTGGTCATCCGCCACATTGATCCGGTCGAGCACAAAGCGGGAATGAAATTCCGCAGAAGAGAAGGCTCCGAACTCTAAGAGTCCGACCGAGCTACCCGGAGCGAATCGGTCTTGGGTCGCCGTAAGCGATGATCCTGAGGCACTACAGCAGAGCGGGTGTGACGACGTCAAGCCAGTGGGCGAAGCGGTTATTTGCTACTGAGATGAGCGGCCAACTGTTCGACGGTCGTCAGGATAAAGGCACGGTCGCTTTCTTGAAGGCCGCTCAGCAGGCCCGCGATCATCTGGCCCTGGTCGTTGGGGCGACTGCTCGACTCCGTCAGCAGTTCATCCATCCGGCAGTCGAAGATGTCCGCCAGTTGCATCAGCTTGACCACGGAAAGCTCCACCACACCCCGCTCAAGGCGCGAAATGGCTTCGCTGCCGATCCCCAGGCGTTCAGCCACCTCTTCCTGGGTCAGATTACGCTGAGTGCGGTGCTTCGCGATCATGCGCCCAATTTGGGCTTGGGTTGGATGTTTATGTGCCAAGTGATGAGCTCTCCAATTCAACCCGAATGGTTGAGCAAAGACCCATTGACATGAACATCCTTAACGGTTGAGTATCAACTTATAAGGTTGTTATATTGACTGAAATAGCTGTTTGTCGCGACGTGACATCTACTCCTCCAGGAATTAGAGGTCGAAGTGACCAGCGAGACTGAGCGGTCTGATAGGGCCAAAGGGAGGAAGGTTGAGCATGGATGAGCAGCGCGAGAACGTCATGGACCTGATCTGGGATCGAACACTGGAGCTGTTCATCAAGATCCATGACTGCCCTGATAATCCCGAACATCTCGATAGCCTTGTTCATTGGCTAAACAAAGATCCTGCTCACCTGAAAGCGTTCAACGAACTGGGGCAGATATGGATCGCGACAGGCATCGCCTTAGCCCGTGAAATCGGACAACCGCTAGACAATTTGGAGAAGGATCAGGCGCCGTTGATGATGCACTGACGACATCCCCCGAGGTTCATGTGAGCGCCAAATGGTGCCTCACCGACGACGTATACCTTTACTGATCGGCACAGTGCCTTTGCAGTCTGGGTAGTGGGAGCATGACCAGAACGGCCCTGATTTTCCTTTCCGCCTGAGCATTGATGCGTTGCAAATGGGGCAGACAGGCCCGGCTTCGACCGGTACCGACAAGGTAAGCGCTCCGCAGTTTGCGACCAGCTGCGTAATCCAGTGCGCCTGCTTGGCAACGAATGCATCCAAGGTCAGACGTCCCGCTTCGATTTCATCCAGCGCTTGCTCCCAGATCGCGGTCATACCCGGATCTGCGACTGCTGCGGGTACCGCTTCGATCAGGGTATGGGCCGCTGCGGAGGCCGTTAATGCACGTTTTTTCTTCAGCAAGTAACCGCGATCAATCAACCCCTTGATGATGCCAGCTCGTGTGGCTTCGGTGCCGATACCGGTGGTGTCCCGAAGTTTCTGTTTAAGGCGCGGGTCGTTGACCAGCTTGGCCACGTTTTTCATCGCCTTGATCAGATCGCCCTCGGTGAGCGATTTGGGCGCAGCGGTGCGCATGGACTTGAGTTCGAGGTCGTCCACTACGCACCGCGTACCCTGTTTTAGGGCGGGCAGCACCTGAGATTTTTGACTGGGTTCATCGTCTTCGGCGCTGTCGGAGAGCAAGCCTTTCCAGCCTTGGACGAGGATCTGTTTGCCAACAGCAGTCAAACACTCGGCGCCGCACTCCAGTTCGACCTCGGTTCGATCAAACTCGTGATGCGGCAGGAATTGCGCGAGGTAGTGGCTACGAATCAGTTCGTAGACTTGGCGCTCTTGTTCTGACATCCGCCCAAGGTTCGCCGGCTCGGTGGTGGGGATGATGGCGTGGTGCGCGGTGATCTTGGCATCGTTCCATGCTCGTGAGCGCAATGATCGATCGACGTTTGCGAGCGCTGGGCGTAACGCGGGATCCATTCTGAGCAAGGCATCGAATACCGCGGCTACCTCGTTGAACATGCTCTCTGGCAAATAGCGGCAATCGCTGCGCGGATAGCTGGTGGCTTTGTGGGTTTCATACAAGGCTTGGGCGATGTTCAATGTTTCCTGAGCGCCAAGTCCCAACTTGCGTGAACAGACTTCTTGCAGTGTGCTCAGGTCGAAAGGCAGGGGTGGCGCTTCGCGCAAATGCTCAGTCTGCAGCGAGACTACGGTGGCGGTCTTGCTGCTAGAAATCGCTTGGACGGTCTGACTGGCAAGCGACTGCTGCAGGCAGTGACCGGCTTCATCACGTCCTGAACTTGGCGGTATCCACGATGCGATGAATGGCTGCCCCATTGAGGACAGGTGCACCTCCACCACCCAGTACGGCACTGAGACGAAGCTGGCAATCCCGCGATCTCGATCAACCACTAAGCGCAAAGTGGGCGTTTGGACGCGTCCAACCGACAGCACGCCGTCATAGCCCGCCCGCCGTCCTAGGAGGGTAAACAAACGACTGAGGTTCATACCAATCAGCCAATCGGCGCGGCTGCGGGCGAGGGCTGAGTGATAGAGCGGGACGGTCTCCTGACTAGACTTCAGCGAGGACAGTGCTTTGCGAATCGACGCCTCGTTGAGTGCGGATAACCAGAGGCGCTCAACAGAGCCACGATAGTTGCAGAGCTCTAGTAATTCGCGGGCAATCATTTCACCTTCGCGATCGGCGTCGGTGGCGATGACGACGGTGGTAGCTTCGCTGAGCAGCTGTTTGATGATTTTGAACTGCGCGACAGTCTTGGGTTTGACCTCAACCCTCCACAGCGCGGGAATGATCGGTAGGTGGTCCAAAGACCAGGTTTTGTACTGATCGCCATAGGCTTCAGGTGGGGCCGTTTCCAGCAGGTGACCGATACACCAGGTGACGGTTGTCTCGCGTCCGATCAAGCAACCATCGCCACGTCGGCTGGCTCCGAGAACCTTGGCGATGTCACGACCTTGGGAGGGTTTCTCGCAGAGAAAGAGACGCATAGAACTGCTCCGGGTTGAGTTCGGAGCAGCGTTGTTGGAAACAGCAGTGGCGAGCTATGAGAAACCTGAATGGCAGGTTCCTCATATTAGTCGGTGAGGATGGGCATAAATGGTCCGAGGCTGCTAGCCGACTGTTGCGTGGACGACAGTGTGGATCTTCACGAGTAGCGAGTAATGACAACACAGCAACTTCGCGCAATGGCGCAATTTTATGCCCTCAAGTCAGTCATGCCGATGGTGGCTGCCCTCTGCGCTTTTTGGACTTCGACGCAGGCGAGCTGGCCTGGTCTGTAGCCTGCCCGACGGGAGCCGCAGATGAAGCTGATTCACTTGAGCGCTCCCGCATGACCACGTTCTGCACGCGATGAGGCAGGATGCCGACACGACGCGCCTCGATCTTGAAGGTGACCCGCGCATTGTCTTCACTGTCTTCCCACTCATCGCGCACGGTGCGGCCCTCTACCAACACGCGCATGCCTTTCTGGTACAGCGTGCCCCAGTGTTCAGCCTCGCGGTGCCACAGCTCGACTGGCGCCCAATAGCCGCCTCGATCCTCATAGCTGCCATCGCGTGGCACGGGGTTGTCGAAGTACACATTCAGGCGCAGCAAACGCCGTGGCTCGTCATTGCCTGACGGGAACTCCTGAAACTCTGGCGCACTGCCGATGTTGCCTTCACCGACGAAAAAGGTACTCATCGTGATATCTCCGCTGCTGGTGTGAATTGGCGCATCAGCCGTTCGGCGCTGGCCATTTTGATTGCGCAGGTTGAAGCCTGACGGTAGAGCGAATGCATCACACTCATCTGCAAGTTCAGTGCAATGCGCTCGCATTCGAAACGGTGCAGTCCCTCGCGTACGGCTTGGGGCAAGGCCTTGTTGGAGGCCTGGCGCTCCCAGACCGCAACGCCCATACGCGCGAAGTCACGGGTGCGCCATCGCAAAAAGGTGCTGCCCGCGCTGGTGTTCTGCAGTACCAATCGAATATCCAGCAACGAGTAAGGAGATTGTCCGGCCTGCTGCGCCACAGCCTCCATCAGGCGACATAACTGCACCTCGGTTTCCCTCGCCACCCGCGCCAGGTACTCCAGCTCCCCCTTACCCTTAAAAGGTTTTAAAAGGCCTTTTAGGGAGGCAGCATGTTCGAGCTGTCGATAGGCATCCGGTGTTAGTGTTTCGAGGGGCATTGGTTGAGGCTGGATCAGGGACTTCATACGTCGTCCTCCGGTTCATCGACTGTCGCAGATGGCTGTACTGCTTCCTCTGTCAACGCGTCAGCGCCATCCACTGCCACAGCACCATGACGAATGATGGGTGGCGCGAACTGGGAGCGGTGATGCCCCTCAAGGATGTCCATAGGGGGTAATCCAAACTTCTCCATGGCCGCCAGAGCACGAGCGTTGTTCGCCGCCATGTCATCACGGGTGACGCCAGCATGCCGATAGCGCTGCGCCTGGCCGAACAGGCTGCGCAGCAGATGGGCGCCGTCGTCGATCCAGGCTTCCATGTCTCGGCGACCGATCAAGGCGGTGTGATGGGCCAACAGGGTATGTCGCACCAAGGTGTCGTAGTCAGTCAGCAGGTAAACGGCGAGGAAGCCCAGTTGGCTGCCGATGTACAACGGTAGGGTGACGGGATGGATGTTGAGGTTGTCGCCCATGTCGATCTGCGTCGGCAGCTCTTGTCTGAGCCGGTCCAACTGCTGGGTCAGTTCCAACATGCCAGCTTTGGCCTGCATCAATTTTTCTTCGAGCTGCACAATGGCCCAATCGGCATAGGGGTCGTCCTGGGCCGCAGCTTGTTTTATCAGGTTGGTGACACTGATGTAGCCGGCCATGCCCATGATCGAGTGGACGCCTTCACGTGCGGCCCGGCCTTGCCAGATCCGGGCGGCGTGATGGGTGTGTAGGGTTAGCGTGATGCTGCTGCGCAATGAGCCCAGATTGAGCTGATAGTGATCGGCCACGGTGTTGTCCTCGCATAGGCTTGGACGGGAACGTTGCGATAGATGAAGGTCAAGGACAGCCGAAAAGCTGAATGCGGTCTGTTCGGTTTGGTTCGAGACGGCTAATTTCTGAGACGCTCGGCAATGATGCCAGTGGCATCAAATCTACTGACGTCCAGGGCGTTTGCCGCGCAGCTGACGCAACTCATTCAGGCACGCTTGGGCCATGGCAGAGACTGGTTCGCCCTGTTTTCTCGGTCGGCGTGAAGGGACTGGTGGCGGTTCCGCAATGGGTAACGATTCAGCCTGACTTGCCCAAGGGCGGAAATCGCCTTTCAGCGCCCGCTGGATCAGGCCCATCAGATACGCCGCGGGTTTACGGATACCGCCGGCCGCACATCGCGCCCCCGCTTCGTTGAGCACCGCCTGTCGATCCGCTGGTTTAAGCTTGTTCAGCGTTACGGTGACGGCTTGCCGCTCGCTCGGACTCAGGTGCAGCGGATCAGGCCAGTGCAGGTTATCTACCGCCGGGGTCGCGCGCGGTACCGTACAAATACTTTCTTTTAATACAGTACAGGCGGCATTCGGATTCCGAACGGTGCCGGAAACATGGGCGTTCAGACCCGGTTCGGAATCCGAACCGCGTCCCGCACGATTCCGAACGAGGTGGTCGCCACCCAGTTCGGAATCGTGCAGCGCTTCATCGGGCGCCTTATCCAATCCTTGTTTTGTCCAGTGGTCGCCCCAACTGGCGAGCCGGGTGGGGAGTCGATCCAAATCGATATCGGTGTCCTGACGAATTTCTTCCAAAACATGCCGAGCGACAATTCGCACCGCCTTGGTCGCGTGAGAGAGGGCATGTCCGACCAGCTCCAGATAATCCTGATCCAGCTCCATGGCTTCGGCGGGAGTTAACGGCTCATCGTGCAGGACATACAGAGAACCTTGAAGGCGCCCGCTGAGCTGATCGCGGCCACGACTTACCAAACTGAGCCAGCGAGTCAGCCTGAGCATCGTCAAGACGCGAGCGATGGTTTCACGGGAGGCTGACGCGCCGTAGGGCACACTTGACAGATAAGGCTGCAGATCTTCATAGCGCGGTGTGACCACGCCCTGACCTTGCAGCATGAGTCTAAATACTTGCCAGGCATTTCGTTCCAATGGCGTTAGCCGACTATCCAGCAGCAAGCGACGCGGCACGACTTCGTGAGATTGGCCACTGAACAAAAAGCCCGCCTGCATGGCCTGGTTGGAAGGATGTTCAGTGGTAGGGCGTGCGGGCCAGCGTTCACTCAGCTGCTGGGTGCATTGCTGCAGGACACGTTGCCAGCGACCGGACGGGGCAGTGTTCATGTTCCGTTGCTGTAATGGTCGATCTGCTGCCAAACGATGGTCAAGCTGATCTGTTGCTCTTCTGCCAACATCATCATGGCGTCGAGCTGATCCTCAGCACCGTCCTCAGCGCGTAGTTGGCACCAACGCTGCCAGAGCGCATGTTCCTGTGCTTCGCTCAAGCTCTGGGGGCGGCCCTTACGGGTTTCTATCTTGAGCAGACGTCGGCGCAGGGCGGTTTCCGAATGCGCCAAACCGAAGTACTGGTACATGATGGTACTGCTGGCACCGAGCTTGAGCGCTCGGTTGATCAGGCGCTCGTTCTGTTCGTCACGTTCGGCCTGGTCGATCAACCGATGCAATACCGGCGAATCAATCTTGATCTCAACCCAGGGGACGGTGGCATGGGCCAGGCGTGACAGTGTGGTCGGCGGTAATGATTGCAACAGGTAGATGTCCTCTTCACTCAGTCCGAGTGCTTTGCAGCGTTGCAGATTACCCAGGCGTACCTCGTGAAGGACCTGGGTCAGCATGGCCTGGTTGAGCACATTGAAGGACAGGTTCATGGCAGTTCCCTTGGTGAATCGTCTTCATGGGTAAGCGTTAAGTCGATCAGGCGCCGGGCTAAGCGAATGAGCCGATACAGTTTGATTAGCAGACCGTCGGGCAGTCGCTCCAGCCCTACGTCCACGGCGGGACGATATGCCAGCGGGAGTTGATAAACCCCCAATAGCAGCTGCCCGAACAGAGCTGAGGGCAATTGCTTGCGATCCTCCCAGTTCACTTCGTCTTGGGCACGCAGCAGGGCCAAGAGCAATAGGTGAACGCCGGCCGCACGAGGCGCTGCAAGATTAAGTTGCTCGATGTTCAGGGCAAAGCCCAGCCCATTTTTTTGGTCGATGATGCTCTCGGTATGTCCGGCATAGGCCGCCATTTCCCGAGCCAGGCCGGCAATGGCTAAGCGAAGTTGTTCGGGGGTATCCAGTGTTGGTGCGATAATCCAGATGTCGTCGATTGGACAGGTTGCGACGGTCTTTGCTGGTTCGGATGCAATGGCGTGATCAATCTGTTCGCGGATCTGCTGGACACGTGACGGAGGGCTCACTGCTGATACGACATTCGTTTCGGGCAGCGTGAGCTGCTCCTCTCGCTCTGTTTCGATCTGCGTCCTGGTTTCAGCTTGTTTGGTATGCGGCTCGGAGGGGGGAGGCTCGGTTGCAGGCTCATCGACGCTCAGCAGTGGGTTGTTCTCCGGGGGCGTGACGACAACGCCGGGCGCCCGGATAACCCGTTGTGTATCGCCCAGCTCCAGGGCCAACATACGGTAGGACTGTCCGAGCAAGCGAGTCATGCGTTCGAGCAGTTCGTCCTGGATTTGCTCAAGGTCGAAGGACTCTGGGTCGGCATCAAATTGGCCCAGGGTCTCGAGCCAAAACTCGGGGAACGCAGTTATTTCAGTTGGATAGCGATTCCAGGTTTGTTCAGCCTGGCTACGCAGAGCGATCAGGCGTTCAATCTTGGGTTTACCCAATCCGGCATAAAGGGTTTGTGGGATGGCGGGCAGCAGGTATTCGAGAGTGTCGAGCATCCGGCTGATGTGCGACTGTGAAATCGGGTAGCCCCCAGCGGCAAGACGTCGTGCCAGCTCGCGTTGCGAGAGTGTTGCTCCATCTGGTTCGAGCATGGTCTTGAGTTTGGCTATCGCCAGAGCACGTTCGATGAAGGTGAGTTGGCCGTGCAGATCGCTTTCGGCAAGATGGCCGAGCAGGGTGGTGATTTCATTGCTCCAGGGCCGGAACAGGCAATGAATGCGGAAGAAACGCTCATCGCGGGTTTCCTGCCACAGCTCTCCGAGAATCGCCAAGCGCGTATTGCCGCCGTTTCGGATGATGAAATAGGCCTCTCCCGGGCGGCGAGTAATCGGTGGCGGTTGATCCAGCCCGCGTTCACGGATCGAGGCCTTGATATCGTCATAAAGCGGATTACGGATGAACCGCGGGTTGTGTTCGTAGGGCCGCAACTGCTCCAGAGTGACCTGCATAGGTGTATCAGTGAGTGGATCGGACAACCGCCCTAGTTCTGGACCGCGAGGGAAGTGGTCCTGGTGCAGTTTTTCGGTAATTTCCTCCTGAGTGAGCTTCTTCATTGGAGTCACCTCAATTAACGCCGGGTGCGCAAATGGTCACCAACCTCGAACTTGACGATCTCGGCAGTGCCCGAGGTTTCGAAATAACGAGACAGTTCCGCGAGGAACCAACCCATGGCTGAGCGCCCGCCTTGTAGACGAAAGACCACTGTGCAGTACTCCTCGCTAGGTGGGCGGCAGAGGTGGATGGATGGTTGAACAATGATAGGAAGCTGGTCCAACATCAAAAGACTCCTTGCCAAACGCAGTTGGCCTCAACGTCGATCAGACAAAATTTCGTCTCGAGAACTACAGCTTGGCGATTTATTTCATCGAGCCTCCGCGCACTTGCTCACAGTAGAGATCGCTGTGTGCCATTCTGGAAACAACTCGATGGCCAGTGCTTGCATGGTTTCCAGTGCTGATGGTGAGCGTCGTTTACGGGGCCGGCGCGTCTCGATCCGGTGGACTGGCAGGCCGAGAGAGGCAGCATTGAGATACGCCACTGCGTCTGGAACTACGGTATCTAGCACCGAGATGTTGGTAGCCCCAGCGAAGGTCTCGCGCAGACTGCAGATGATCATTCGGGAGTCCATCCGAATGGCGTTCACCTGGTTCAATAGCAATCGCAAAGGTGGTGGTGAAATGCCCAGGAGGCGGAATGGTTCAAGTTCGCTGAGCAACTTCAAGGTGCCGCGATGCAGTTCGCGGGCGGCGAGCATTTCCGGTGTAATGGGAGAAAGGGCGAGATCGGAGGCCAGGATGGCCATTTCCAATAGCACGCTACGTGCACCTTGGGTGTCGATCAAAAGCAGGTCATAACGTGAGCCGAAATGGTCGAGCAAATTGCGCAGCCGTAATCGGCCGTCAGGGGCGTGTAGCAGCAGAGTGCTCAAACGGCCTTGGTCGTCGTTGGAGAGGATGAGGTCGAGACCGAAGACCTCCGTCGTGGAAATTATTTGCGTAGGATCTGTCTGGTCGAGCGCAATGAGTTCGTACACACCGGCGATGGCCTCGTGCTTCAAGGCGTAATAGCTGGAGAGGGTGGGTTGGCTATCCAAATCGAGCAGCAGGACGCGTAGGCCAGCATCCGCTAGCAGACCGCCGAGGTTGGCAGTCACTGTTGTTTTGCCTACCCCACCTTTGGTGGACACCACTGAAACCACACGCATAGCATCAAGCCTGCTGCGCCAAACGCTCAATGATCCACTGTTCGATCTCAAGCGAGTCCCAGCCTACGGCCCGCAGTCCAATGCGTTTGGCTTGGGGAAACTTACCCTCTTTCATCAGATTGTAGATGTGAGCACGCTTGAAGCCGGTTTTTCGCTCAACCTCTATGCGCCGCATGATATGACGCTCTAGCGATGGTTGATTATCACAAGCGTTCGTGGCGGTTTGGGATAACATGTCGTCACTCCGTGGCGCTGCGTGGCGCGTAGTGGGAAGTGACCAGAATTGAATAGCAAAAAAGGACGGGAGTCATTGCGCCGCAACGGGAGTGATTGCAGTGCAATCCGCCTCATTGATTTATGAGGCTGCGCTTACCAGCAGCAAATTTTTCGTCCAACGTACGCTTGGTTATGCCCGGTACGTTTTTATAGTGAGCGGTTAGCGCGTCAACGATGGCCGCTTGGGACTGAAAAACTGACAATGGTTTTCCAGACGGGGACTTATCGAGAAACAGATTGACCATTGCCCCGATAATATTGAGATAGACGGATTCGCTGCGATCGCTGACTTTATGATTGGTCTTGAGTAAGTGTTGTATATTCTTTCTTTCCAGTCCGATGGTCTCCAGGTCGTTAAGCAGCTGCTGATGAGCTGCCTCCAAACTCTTTATTCGCACTTGCAAAGCATCCCGATCACCTTGCAATGCTAAGTATGTTTCAATGCTAATGGCTTCTTTATGATTGGGTCCCTCCCCAAAGAGAAACGCTGGTCGTTGGTCAGGATAATATCGCGACATCCAAAATCTTAGATCAGTGTGGCGGACGGTTATGTGGTCATAATTAACGGGAGTGCCAATGGCCACCGGCACGCCGAAACATCCATAAGCGAGCTCTCCGTGTTGAATGGCATCGAAAATTTTTTCGGTATTTGCATGCAGGCAGGGCCACTGCGGGAAGTTAGTTCTGAGTTGGCTCGGACAGTGCTGAGCTACTCCGAGTATTTCTCTTTCGTAGGTAATCAAGTTGCACCAGCGCAAGGCTGCATCAACGGGCCTGTAAAAGAGTTTTGCATAGGGGTTGCAGCTTTGAGTTGTATACATAAAGAGTCACTCCATTGAAATGTTTTTGCTCCTGATTCTGAAATTTAACACTTTGATTGTTTGGTTTGGTGTAAATCCCGAATGAGATGGGGCTTTATCGCTAAGTCTGGGGTGTGTGATTGTCGTTTCGTAGTGGTGGGCGTAAAATGTTATCGTTGTGCAGGGTTTATATAATAAATAGTTTGTCTGGCGTATTGTGAAGGGTCGTGTTTGTGTTTGATCTCACTTGAACGTGGTAGAGAGAAATCAAGGCTTTGAAGTCGGCGGTGTTAACGGGGTTGCATGTTTGAAATTGAGAGGGCGTTGTGTGTTTTTTGCCTTGAGTCCATATGAGACAGATTTATCTGGTGTCTCATTGAGAAGGCGTTCTGATTTTATAGTGATAAAAATTTATGGTGTTTCAGAACACTCTACTGCACTCATGCGTCGCGGAAATGACAAATCATTGATTAATTCCGCCATATTGGCAGGCGGGCTCGCCATTACTATGCCACTGATGCCAGAGGCGAGCGACGGCGCCAGGTACCCGGGCTGTTCTCCAGTACTTGGCGGCGTTCGCGCAAAATTTAAATCAGTAAATTTGCCGCAAATGTTGGCAAGCAGAGGGCGGCACCGCGCAGCACGCCTAAGGCCTCGCAGAACACATAGCTACCTACTGGATGAGCAATGCGGATATCAGACCGACATTCTTACCTCAAGTTTGAGACGATACCAGCGCCTGGCGCAAATCGTCGATAAGGTCTTCAATCGCCTCGATACCGACCGACAGACGAATCATTTCTGGCTTTACGCCAGCTTTCGCTTGTTCTTGCTCGTTCATTTGCCGGTGGGTGGTAGAGGCCGGGTGGCAGGCCAGCGACTTGGCGTCACCGATATTCACCAGGCGCTTGAAGATTTGCAGGGCATCGTAAAAACGCACACCTGCCTCATAGCCGCCTTTCAAACCAAACGATAGAATCGCCGACGGTTTACCCTGCATGTATTTTTGCGCCAATGCGTAGTGAGGATGGTCGGAGAGGCCGGCATAGCTGACCCATTCCACCTCAGCATGGTTTTGCAAGAATTGCGCAACTTTCAGGGCGTTATCAGTATGGCGCTCCATGCGTAGCGCGAGTGTTTCTAAACCTTGAAGCAGCAGGAACGCATTCATGGGGGCCAATGCCGCGCCAGTGTTTCGCAACGGCACAGTGCGGGCACGCGCGATGAAGGCGGCGGGGCCGAACTTCTCGGTATAAATCACATCATGGTAGGCCGCCTCGGGTTGGTTGAGGCCGGGGAATTTTTCCGGGTATTGGGTCCAAGGGAAGTTGCCGCTGTCAATGATCACACCGCCTAGGGAGTTGCCGTGCCCGCCGACATATTTGGTCACTGAATGTACGACGATATCGGCGCCGAACTGAATTGGCTTGCACAGGATCGGTGTGGCCACTGTGTTGTCGACCACCAGCGGCACGCCACGAATGTGAGCAGCATCAGCCAGAGCTTCGAGGTCAATGATGTTGCCCGCGGGGTTGCCGATGCTTTCGCAGTACACCAGCTTGGTATTGTCGTCGATGAGTTCGGCGATAGCCTCGGCAGAGTCATCCCGGGCAAAACGCACATCCACGCCAAAGCTTGGCAACAGGTGCGCAAACAGCGTGTACGTGCCGCCGTAGAGTTGTGGAGTGGTGACGATATTGTCACCGGCGCGGGTCAGGGTCTGGATCGCATAGTGGATCGCCGCGCTGCCGGCCGATACGGCCAGACCTGCTATGCCGCCTTCGAGGGCGGCCATCCGTTGTTCCAGCACATCATTGGTGGGGTTCATGATTCTGGTGTAAATGTTGCCTGGCACGTCCAAGTTGAAGAGGTCGGCACCGTGTTGGGCGTTATTGAATTCGAAGGCAACGTTCTGGTAGATAGGCACTGCCACGGCCTTGGTGGTCGGGTCCGACTTGAAGCCATGGTGCAGCGCGATGGTGGCGTCTTTCATGATTGGTATTGATCCCTAAAAGTATTCCAGGTTTTGCGGTATGAAAATTCTGTAAAAATTTATTATGCCGATCTTTGAGCGCTTTGACCCAGTAAGTCGAATCTACCGAAGGAATTTACCCCCCTACGTCACTCGCAGACTATATGAAGGCGCCCACCTTAGGCTTGTGATCGCGCGATCGAGGCAACGTAAGACGCAGATACAGACAGTCCCCAATCTCCTCCGAACACGATGTCACTATCAAATAAAGGACTCACGATGGGGACTTGATTGCCAAGTTTCAGCGCTATCAAGCTGCCATCATGACCTTGCCGGTAGGTTCGGACAGCTTAGTCCCCCAACTGTTTAAGGATCGTCTTAGATTCATGCGTGAATGAATATCGAACCGGGGTTCGGTACAAGCCGTGGATACGGTGGAAATTCGGAGGGTTTTGGATTCGGGTTTATGATCTTGTCCTATCAGAGCCGCAAAGCAGTCTCACTCCACAGTGCTCAATGTGTCTTCAAAGTAGAGTTTTGAACATCTGGAAACTAGTAACGTGAGAAGGGCCTGCAATGATTCAGAGGAAAAGTGATTGTGCATTGAGGCTGCATCCAGCCATGCGAATTTTATGATCCAGCCTTCGGAATTTGTCGCTGGCGTGAGGTTGTAGTCAACGCAGTCTGGCGAAATTCGCTTTATGTTTTTTAGCAGTGACAGGATCTCCATGTACAGGTTGTCATCCATTTGTGCTTGTAGCTCAATTGTGTTGATTGCCAGTTTTAACATGTGAAGGTCTCTGACGCAGAGCATGGCGGGAAGTATTCAGGCGAATTATTTATACGAGTACTAAATGCTGACGTTGGATCTCCAGATCCTAGCCTCTGCTATTTTTGTAGGGGGCAAAGAATATTTTTGAGAAAGGAGTAATTTATAGAAAAACTGTCGCGAGAAAATGACAAAATATTGATCATGTCCGCCAGATCTGGACGGATTTCGGCATGGTGAGCAAACCCTCTGAGTCTTCACCAACGGTAGATGAGATCATTTTAAGGATTTGGGAAAGGCAATGTTGTAGAAAAAAGCATCGCTACATTGTAGAAGTGGAGCGTTTTATTGGGTCGATTTGAAGCGTGAGCGATGCTCTTTGGGTGTGATGCCAAAATTCTTCACAAACCTTCTAATAAGGGTCGATTCACTACCCAGCCCGCAGTGCTGTGCTATGGTCTTGAGTGGGCTGTTTGAATTAGTCAGCATATCGCGGGCCGCGTCTAATCGGAGTAGCTCTACCATTTTACTTGGCGTTTTTTCCATAGATTCTGAGTACTTGCGTATAAAAGTTCTTTCGCTCATATTCATGAAATTCGCGAGCACGGGCACTGTTAGGTCGGTGCTTAGATTTTCATTAATCCATGCGTGTAAATCTGAGAACTGGCTGCTCTTCGATTGCAACGTCAAGGAGGAACTGAATTGATTCTGATCTCCCGGGCGTTTGAGAAACATTACCAGATGTCGAGCAACCTCTAGTGCAACGGTGTGTCCCAGGTCTTCCTCGACGATTGATAGTGCTAAGTCAATTCCTGATGTAACACCTGCAGATGTCCATATGTGTTCATCATTAATAAATATAGGGCCGCGCTTAACTGTTATTGAAGGAAAATGTCTCTCCAGTTCGTCATACGCGGACCAGTGAGTGGTAGCTTTTCGTCCGTCCAGTTTTCCGGCAAAAGCTAGTGCGAATATGCCAGTGCAAACAGAAATCAAGCGCTTGGCTTTTTCTGCATGGTTTATAAAGTGCGTGGCGAACTTCGGATCTTTGCAGAAATCATGTATGCCTGGTCCGCCAGGTATAATTAAAGTATGCGGCGAAGAGGTTTCTGCTTGCAGGATTTCAGTGTTTACTGAAAAATTCGAGCATATCTCAGTGGTCTGGTTTAACGCTAAAATAGCAATCGTATACGGTTGGTGGTCGGGGCGGGAAAAGCGGTTGGCTGCCATGAACACGTCGAGAGGTCCTGCCAAGTCAAGCAAACTTACTTTCGGGTAAGTGATGAATTGTATGGATTTAGGACGCATAAATAGCTACTCCATGAGAAACAAAATCTGGACTCGTTCATCTGACAGCTCACTGAGTAATTTTGAGTACTCGAGCGGCCCCCTGCAATAGATATCTATACGCCTTTTGATAAAAGTCATGAGCTTCTGGTGGGTGGAGCTGCTTGAGCGCTAAAACAAGGAATGGCCCACCCATGACTGCAGTTTACTAATTTTCTGCCCGACGGCGGCAAGCGTGACATTTAGCTCGGCAGTGGCTGCAAAAAAGCTTCGGTATCGCGTTGCGGTTTCGAGAGCTCGCCACATAGGATCTCGAGGATGCCAGTCGTGGCGGCTTGGCCGGATGCCACTGCTAGGCGGCCCTCGACCGTTAGGTTTACATGGGCTCAATGAGGCCTTTTGACCTCTACTTCGTTTCAGCGATTTTTTTCATCGCTTGCCAGCCATGCGTAATGCCGCCGCCAGCGCGAAGGGCTGTCGCCACCATGATCGCCTCAGCTACATCTTGTTTCGACGCACCGGCACTAACAGCTCGCTTCGCATGGTCGGCTATGCAATAGGAACATTGCGTAGTCACTGCTACCCCAACCGCAATCAATTCCCGAGTGGCCAACTTCAGGCTGCCAATGTCTTTGTTGAAGACAACTTTATCGAAGTTGAAAAAGGCTGCGACCATCTCCGGCGCGGCGTCCTGCAGATCATGCATGAATTTTACGTCACCTTGATGGTTGTGCATTTAGGAATACCTTTCAAGTTTGGTTTTAGGGTGAGATTTAAAGTGTTTTTTCATTTCATCTGAAGAGAGCTTCATTCGGTGACCTGCCTCAAATGCGTTGAGCCCTCGCTGTGTCAGCGCCCTACCGACCGGTGTTTCGGGTTCGTATGTCGTGAGATAGGATAGGCGCTCTGCTGCACGGTGGTTGAGCCAATCCGCTGACCTTTGTTTCTTCCGCATTTGTTTTAGATCGGAGTAAAGAGCTCTGATAACGCGCCGCTGAAACCATGTATTTTTAGGCGGCCCTAACAGACCAAACCCCGCATATAGCAATCCCAGGCCCGCTGCGATTCCCAACCCAGTGGACAGGCACTGGTCGATTGCAAATGTCATGTAGTTGCTCGGCTGAACAAGCACCGCCAGGGTGAGGCAGAAGCCTAGACCGTAGGGGGCGAGTGGAGGTGACGTCATGCTCATCAGCCCCAGACAAAGAGGGGCAGAAAGAACCAAAATCAAGATCTCGAAATCGCTTGAACTCTGCGCAAGTAGACTGAGCACGAATAGGATGGCGACAGGAATGGCGATCAACGCTCCGCCTAGTAACTTGCCGGTTGCTACGCGTGGAGCTGGGTGGGCGGAGAGTATCTGGGAGAGCAAAACAGGTAGCACGATCATCATAATCAATGAGGCGGGCTCGTCAGACAGAATCCATAAACCGATTGCGCTCAAAAAAACAATAGAGCTTCGTAGCGCGGATCTGAGTCCGACGAGCCAATCACGATGTCGAGTGAAACGCGGAAAGCGTCGAGCCTTGCACGATCTGTCGACGGTTGAGAGGGGAGCCCCAAGCATTGCTGAAAGTGCCTCAGATACTTTGTCCATACTCTCTATCACTGTGCTTGCAATAGCGTTTCCCTGAGCCCAATGGCGTACATCTTCGTTGGGACGACAACCCTCAAGTGTTCGAATCCACGAAGCTGAAGGTCGATTATCCAGCGAGCTGCAGCCATGAGCGTATTGGTCAACCCATCGAGCGATCATGTCCGGTAACTGTGTTGAGTTATCACCTAATGCGCGCTCAATGGTTTGCCCCCAGGCAACGATGGTCAAGGCTTTGCTGGCGGTTAGTAAGGCTGCTTGGGTATTGCTTGCCTGTTCATACCGTCCTGCATTGGCGTCGTCGTTTATGGACGTCGCCAAGGCGATGATTGCCGTCCGCTGCTGATGGATAGCTGTTGGATTGGATTGATCCCTAAGAATCGTCGAGACATGGCTGAGGCTTAAAATCAGTAGGCGATTCATACCCGTCTCCAGCACTTTCTCCAGCTTGAGGGGATAAAGAAGGACGCTGGCCAAGATGGCGCTACTTGCTCCGACAAGGACTTCACCCAGCCGAGCGCGAACCACCATAAAGATTGAGCTACTGTTGGTGTTCGCAGGATCTGCCATGGCAAAAAGCACGATAAGGATCGCTGTGACACTCACTAATGATGTAGCGAACACGAAGTTGACATGCCGCATCGTTGAGGCGATTGCAGACGTGACGGCAACGCACAGCGCGAGCGCACCGATGGCTAACAAAGGGTAAGGTGTCAGAATGTCCAGGATCAGAATGGCAATTACAGCACCGACCGTTGAACCCAAAACCAGACACGCGGCTTTTTCGATAACCAATCCGGCTTCGGGCCGAGCTTGGAGCATCATCGACGCCACCATCGCCCAGAATGGCTTGTCCAGATCCAGGCTCATTGAAATCGCTAAAGCGAGCGCAACGGCAGAAAGCCCTTTGCAAGCGAACATAATGCTGCGCAAGTCAGGGGGCAGGTAATGCATCAGGGCAGGTCTCATGGTTTGCCCATCTCAGTGGCCTGTTCGTAGACCTTCACCGATGCGCTCATGCCAGCAATCAAACGTGTACTCGCCGTGTTCGCATCCAGTGTTATATCGACCGGTATGCGTTGCGCCAGTCGCACCCAGTTGAACGCCTGTTGCACTTGAGGTAACAGCATTGGATCTGCTTGTGTGTTGGTGTTGGCGACACCTTTAGCGATGCTTCGGACGCGACCAGTTAGTGGGGGCCCTCCGGCCATAAATGAGACATCGGCCAAGTCCCCTTCTCGGATGCCGAAGAGCTTGGTTTCCTCGAAGTACGCGGTCACGTAGAACGAACCGTCTTTGACGAGTGAAAAGGTAGGAGAGCCCTGAGTTACGTAGTTGCCTTCCTGCAGCCTGACATTAGTGATCGTGCCGTCGGCAGGAGCTGTCACAGAGGTACGGGCCAAGTTGATCCTGGCGGTTTCCCACTGCGCCTTGTTGATCTCATATTGGGATTTGGCCAGCAAGACCTGGGCATGGGCGTTATCCAGATCCTCGGCGCTGATGGCATTGATCTTGGCCAGTGGAACACGGCGACGCTCGAGGAGCGCTGCAAGCTCCCATGCGTGCCTGGCGTGTTCCATCCTGGCTTTAGACTCGTTCACGAGGGATTGATACCGAACGGGATCAACTTCAAAAAGCAGATCGCCTTTTTTTACCGCCTGGTTGTCTCGCACCTCAAGCCTCGTCACCCAACCCGCCACATCGGGTGCCACGACCACAACATCTGCCCGAACTCGCCCATCCCGCGTCCAGGGTGAGAGACGGTAGTGGGTCCATGTCCACGACGCCGCCCACACTGCGCAACTGGCGATCAGTAACGTCACGCAGACCCGGATTGTCGAATTCATTTCCATCCCCCATCGAGAAGAGCGAGTGCGGTGGCGAGGTAGCAGACGAACAGCGAAAGCCCCAGCCACGAGCGCTTCCAAACCCATCGCCGTATCACCCGTTCCGGTATGAGCAGGTGAGTAATCACCGTTAAAGCTGCCGCAGCGCCGACGCAGATCACCATTGGGGTGATCAGCAGGCCTGCGACTGAAAATTCACGCAGCATTGTGAGCCTTACAATTCGCCTGTATCGCAATGCGGTAACTGTACCGCTAATTTAAGCTGTACCGCAATATGGTACAATGACCGAAATATTGGAGGTGTCGATGGACGAGCCGGTTCAACCAGGTGTCAACGATGAGCGTGGCGGGGGTATCCAGGTCATTGCTCGCGCGGCGAAAATTCTGAATCTATTGGGAAGAAGCGCTGGCGGTATGAGTCTGGGAGAAATAGCCCAGGCGGCAGATCTGCCTCGCTCAACGGTGCAGCGTATCGTAGGAGCGCTGGAAGAGCAGGGGATGACTCGGAGCGAGGGCGCTGGAGGAATCAGTCTGGGCGCGGGGTTGCTGAGACTTGTCGCGAATGCGCATGTCGACCGCGTGACTATTGTTCGGCCTTGGCTGCATAAGTTGAGCGAGGCGGTTCAAGAGACGGTTGTTTTTTCGCGGCCTGCCGGCATCCAACTGATCGTAGAGGATCGTGTAGTTGCTGATCGTGAGTTGCAGGTGATGCCACGTCTTGGTCAACTGGACACACCGCTGTATGGAACATCTGCTGGACGGGCTCTCCTGGCTCTAGACACAGAAGAGGATGTGAAGGCTTTGTTTGCAGCAAAAAGCGCTACGAAGCAGAAGGCGGCAGTACCCGAGACTCTGTTCAGTCAGTTGGACGAAATTCGGAAAACCGGGCTTTCAAGCGATCACGGTGAACTCATCGAGGGCATCACAACAACAGCCGTCGCGCTGGATACGGTGTTAGGTCGTTTCGCAATCTCAATGCCCATTCCTACATTGCGTTTCGAAAGGAATCGCAATGCTTACCTTGAGGAACTGTTGGGTTGCAAGGCCGGATTGCTCAAAGAAATCGGTATAGACGGCTAACGCTCAAGTGGGAAGGCCTGAGAAGTTGGCCTGC
Organism: Pseudomonas sp. CFSAN084952; assembly: GCF_009648855.1. Taxonomy (NCBI): domain Bacteria; kingdom Pseudomonadati; phylum Pseudomonadota; class Gammaproteobacteria; order Pseudomonadales; family Pseudomonadaceae; genus Pseudomonas; species Pseudomonas sp. CFSAN084952. The sequence continues at coordinate 2,174,795 of NZ_CP045767.1, forward strand.
TTGACTCTGAGACGAGGGAAACTTGGTACGTTGCCGGCGTCATCAGATTGTGTATGTGTTGACGAGGAAAATAAGGGCCCTACAGGGCCCTGCTTAGTTGTGTCGTCACGCGGTCAGGCCGACCAGGTACTCGTCCGCCGATTTGACGGTGGCGTAACCGAACTCAAAGGCTGCCATCATCGTTGCATGCACTTGAGCGGCAGGAACGTTTACAACACCAAATGTAAGGTCCAAGGTGGCGCAGGCATCGTGCAGCACGGTAACGGGATAGCCCATGTCTGCCGCCGCGCGTACTAATGCGTCTATGCACATGTGGCTCATGGCACCTATTACCACGAGTTCCTGAATATCAGCGGCTTCTAACTGCTGCTTGAAATCAGTTTCACGGAAGGCGTTGATGTGTTTTTTTACAATCACAGGCTCGTGGCCTTCGGGGGCAACAGCGGCTTGAATGTCCGCGCCGCTAGAGCCCTTGACGAAGATTGGAACGCCTTCATCGGACTCATGCCGTATGTGGAAAATTGGAATACCTGTTTCGCGCGCGTGGCTGATCATCCGGATAGCATTCGCTACAGCCCCTCCGATACCGGTCAAAGGCAGCTTGCCAGTGGGTAGGTATTCGTTTTGCAAATCAACTACTACAAGACCTAGTTTCATCAACGATCTCCAGTTATGAAAGTGATGTCGTCCTTAAGGCCGAAATGGTTTGAAAATCAATGAGCTGCCTGCCATCCCGGCACAATAAGTTTGAATCAAAACTCCAGCGAAGCGCCATCCTCGGGAATATCTACACGACTTTCGATGTGTTGCTGTTTGACGTAGGTGCGCAACTCTTCACGAGTCAGGGACATGTGGTTGATCGCGTCCATGTGCACGGCCACAATTTTTGCATTTTTCGCGGCCTGTGACGCGTGAAGGACGTCCTCCTCACCCATGATGATCGCACCCTTGAACCCGTTTACTTTTGCTTTCCCTGCGTTGAGAACGATGACTTCGGGATGATATTTCTCGATGGTCTGGTCTACCTCCTTACGCCAGACAGTGTCACCGGCAAGGTAAAGTGTCTTGTAGCCTGGCGCTTGGAATACAACGCCCATCGCTTCGCCCAGAAGTTCTGCCAAGGGAGGGGATGCATACATTTCGTCTGTGCCATGCTGTCCGCCGGCCTTGGTGATTCTGACGCCGCCGAACTCAGCTTCATCGGTCAGTACGCGGACATTCTTGAAACCCTGGGAACGAATCAGTTGCGCATCTTCTTCATGCTGAGTGAACAAAGGGATGTTTTTAGGCAGTGCTTTTTGCGCGGCGTCGTCCCAGTGGTCAAGATGGGTATGAGTAACGATGACTGCGTCAACACCAGCGATAACCTTGGCGGGCGACTCGGTCAGATCAACCAATGGATTGCGTAGCTCGCTACGATAGGTATTTTCAAACCCTGGGTAGGCTCCCTTTTCAGCCAGCATCGGATCGATGAGGAAGGTCGTACCACCATATGTGATTTTTACCGTTGCGTTACGAACTTGCTTCAAATCTACTTTGTGAGATGCAGTAGGCGCTCTAGGGTCGATTGAGCCAGCGAATGCGGGTGTGGCGGCTGCAGCGCAAGCAATGCTGAGGGCAAGAGGAAGAGCTCTAAGGTTCATGGGATTATTCCTGTTGATACATTAAGGTCACCATTCTTGCCGAATGCTTCACAGCTCGACAGTGGCCTGAATGACATATTTCGATATAATCGGGCCAAATGATGAGCGCATCTCGGACGAATGCGGTAGGTTGATCGACATTGCTCTTTCATCCGTGAGCGCGCTTGGCATACCTGCTTGCTCATAATCCTTTGTGTGCGGTTGATATGAGCCAATACAAAGTCAAGCCGAGGTTGTCTGATGCATTCCATACGTGTGGCTGTTCTGGCTTTCGATGGCGTAAGCCTTTTCCATCTTTCTGTGCCGGGAGTGGTGCTGGGGACGGCCCAAACCGCACCGGGTGACCCTCATTACGAGGTCAGTTACTTCGCAGAAACGCCGGGAATGGTCAGTAGCGACCAAGGCATCGGCTTGGCGGTCACTCACGGCCTGGAGCTGTTGGAGACATCTGACGTAATTGTCATTCCTGCGTGGGGTGATCAATCGGTAACAGCATCTGCGCAGCTGGTGAAAGCTCTTCAGCTCGCCAATGCACAAGACAAGCTCATAGTCGGGTTATGTTTAGGCGCATTCGTGCTCGGAGATGCCGGACTACTTGATGGGAAAGAAGCAACCACTCACTGGGCCGTCCGAGACGAATTTGCGCGGCGTTTTCCTGAGGTTCGTTTCAGGCCCGAAGTGCTCTATGTCACCGATGGCAATATCATGACCTCGGCAGGTACCGTGGCAGCAATTGATTGTTGCCTTCATCTGGTACGCCAGCGGCTTGGCGCCGATGTGGCAAATCGCACGGCGAAGATGCTTGTGACACCGCCGCTTAGGCAGGGAGGGCAAGCGCAATATGTTGAGCATCCTGTGCCGCAGCTATCCAGCGAGACTCATTTGTCAGATTTACTGGCGTGGGCCAGACAGAACCTCGCCCGGGACCTGTCGCTCGATGTTCTTGCGGACGTAGCGAAAATGAGCAGGCGAACGTTTACCCGACGATTCAGGGAAGCCACTGGCAGTACCGTTTCAAAGTGGCTAAACGCAGAGCGCGTGGTCAGAGCGCAAGAACTGCTGGAAACCACTGACTTGTCTATCGAGTGTATTGCCAGCGAGGCAGGCTTTGGAACGCCCTTATCATTGAGGCAACAATTCGGTGTTCATCTAGGCACGTCGCCTTCTGAATACAGGCGGACGTTTTCTCGGGAAATGGACCCGGGTCGGAAGCCGAGCGGCAATGAAAATACTGCCGAGCGGTCTACTCGCTCCAGGGCATAGGTTTTCGCAATCTCCCCATGGTCAGGCAGTATCATCTCTGACCACAGCGAGCAGCGCCTGCAGCGGATGCAAGATGGTCACACCGTCCTGTCGTTTCACCTGGCTTCGGCAAGAATATCCGTCGGCCAATAACCGGCCTGAGGCATTAAATTTCGTCACAAGCGGCCCCCACGACTGTTTGTAAATCACCACAGAAGTGCCAGCGTTCTTTGTCTCATGCCCATAGGTGCCGGACATGCCACAGCATCCGCTGGCTTGCACGCTCAGTTTCAGCCCCATACGCTCGTAGACTTGCTGCCAAAGGGCGACACTGCTGGGCTCATTTGTTTTTTCAGTGCAGTGGGGAAGGAAATAATAGGGAGCGGCATCTTTGATGCTCTGTGGTTTTGGAAGCGCACCCGCGAGCCACTCTTGGGGCAGTAGAACGGTGGGCGTTTTGTCGCTGCTCAGCGTTTTCGCATACTCCTGGCGATACACCAGCGTCATCGCAGGATCGAGTCCAACCAACGGTATTTCGTAACGCTGAAGCTGAAGCAAAGCTGCACTGTTGAAACGTGCCGCTTTTTCAAAAGCTTTGATAAAGCCTTGCACCTGAAGCGGCTTACCGTTGGGGGCAAAAGGCGCGATGTAAACCTGGTAGCCAAGCCTTGAGATCAGTTCGATCCAGTCCGACAGCACAGGGGTTTCGAAATGACGGGTAAAGGCATCCTGGACGATGATTACGCTGCGAGCACGCTGCTGCTTACCCAATGTCGACAGCAGCTCTGGCGTTGAAATCTGAACGTTCCAACGACGGCATACAGCGTCGAAGTCCGTGATGCTGAGCAGTGGGCTGTCGACCATTCCGGCCACGTGCTCAAGAATGAAGCGTACAGGGCGGGCGGTCATGACGAAGTTGTACATACGGGGGGCACGAGCGATGTAGGGAATCGTGTATTCCAGCGAGCCGATCAGGTAGTCCTTCAACGGGCGCAGATAGCGACTGTGGTACAGCTCCAAAAACCGAGAGCGGAATTCAGGCACGTTGACTTTGACCGGGCATTGCCCCACGCAGGACTTACACGCAAGGCAGCCAGCCATTGCCTCATAGACTTCGTGGGAAAAGTCTTGCTGTCCCATCTTTTGCGCGACCGAATTGACGGTTCGTTTTGCGATACTGACGACGTTGCTGGTTGATCGAATGTGATCACTCGGCGTCAACACATCAACGCCTTGTCGGCCCTGAAGTCTCAGCCATTCTCGAATCAGAGAGGCACGTCCTTTCGGTGAGTGAACACGGTCACGGGTTCCTTTCCACGAGGGGCACATGGCGTCGTCTGGGTCAAAGTTGTAGCAGGCGCCATTCCCATTGCAGTGGACAGCAGCGTCGTAGCTTCGCCATACGCGTTCGTCGATTGTCCGGTCTAAGTCGCCTCGTAACTCAACGCCATCTACCTGAGTGAGCCGAGCTTCAGGCACCGTCTTGGGGGTCGCGATTTTTCCAGGGTTAAGTTGGTTGTACGGATCGAAAGCAGCCTTCAAATCCTGTAGCGCAGGGTAAAGGTCACCGAAGTAATCTGGGACATAATGCGATCTCAATCCCTTCCCGTGCTCGCCCCACAACAAGCCGCCATGCTTTTGAGTCAGGGCGGCAACAGCGTCGGAAATGGGGCGGATCAGTGCAGCCTGGACGGGGTCTTTCATGTCGAGAATTGGTCGCACATGCAGTACACCAGCATCGACATGGCCGAACATTCCGTATTGCAATTCATAGCTGTCCAACAGTGCACGGAACTCCTGGATGAAATCCGCAAGATTCTCAGGAGGTACGGCGGTGTCTTCCACAAAAGGTTGCGGTCTCGCCTCACCTTTAACGTTGCCAAGCAGTCCAACCGCCCGCTTACGCATCGCGTAAATGCGCTTAAGTGCGTCGGCACCTATGGCGAGCGTATGCCCCAAGCGCACCACGGAGGTGTCGCGCTGCAGATGCAAGACAAAGTCCTGAACGCTCTGCTGGACGGTGGTTTCATCATCCCCACTGAACTCAATGAGGTTGATGCCCAAGATGGGTGTGTCTGGATCTTCGGGAAAGTATTCGGCAACGCCATGCCAGACGATGTCCTTCATCGCCAGCATCAAAACTTTGGAATCAACGGTCTCAATCGATAACGGCTTGAGCAGCATCAACGCCTTCGCGTCGCGCAACGCGTCCATGAAGCCGGCATAACGCACATTGACAAGGACGGAACACTTCGGAATCGGCAAGACGTTGAGTTTGGCCTCAACGATGAAGCCTAGGGAACCTTCGGAACCACACAACACGCTGTTTAGGTTGAAGCGATCACCTTGTTCGCGGAGATGCGCCAGGTCATAGCCAGTGAGGCAGCGGTTTAATTTAGGAAAGGTTCGCTCAATCAGATCTGCCTGATTATCCGCGATGTCGACCGCACACCGGTAAATCTTACCGATCCGATCTCTACGCGCAGTTTCTTGCTCCAGAGCATTTTCCCCGAGTAGCGCGCTGTGGAGTAACTCACCACCCAGCAAAACCGTAGAAAGCTCTAGAACGTGGTCGCGGGTTTTGCCATAGGTACAGCTGCCTTGGCCACTGGCATCGGTGTTGATCATGCCGCCGATAGTTGCTCGGTTGGAGGTGGACAATTCCGGTGCGAAGAAAAGCCCGTAAGGTTTAAGCGCAGCATTTAATTGATCTTTCACCACACCACTTTGGACGCGAACCCATCGCTCTTCAGCATTGATTTCCAAGATGGTGTTCATGTGACGTGACATGTCCACGACGATGCCATCAGTCAAAGACTGACCGTTGGTGCCGGTGCCACCACCTCGTGGTGTCAGCACGACAGATCTATGCTTGGGATGAGCCGCCAGGGTCGCGAGAATCTCTACGTCCTGAGCATTCAGGGGGAACACGGCTGCTTGGGGTAGACGTTGATAAATCGAGTTGTCAGTTGCAAGCACCGTCCGCTGGCCGTAGCTGTAGGCGACTTCTCCCTGAAAGCCCGCTTTACTGAGCTGCCTTAGAAATAAGCCGTATTTCACGCTTTGATTTTTGGACGGAAGCAACCGTGCGATCATGATAAAACTCCAACCGGCATGCGGTTTTTTGACTAGCTAATTTGTCGGAAGGGGAGAACGGCGATGCCTTTAGCCTGTATGGACGATCAGGCATCAAAGCCGTAAAGCTTGACCGCGTTTTCTCGAAGGATGAGTCGCCGGTCACCATCTTTGGGCTCCCAAATCGCTAGAAGATCGAGAATTTTGGCATCGTCGGGTTTATCGAATTTCATTGTCGGGTGAGGCCAATCGCTTTTCCACATTAACCTTCGGCTTTCAGTTTCACGAGTGCTGAAGCAACCTGCCCAAAGTCAAAGTATTCAGGTGCGCCGCTCTTTGAGGTGTTGTAGGGAGCGGACAGTTTCGTCCAAACGCGACCTGTAGCGAGCAATCTTGAAATTGCCGAAAAGCCATCGGACGTGACGCCGCCGGATTGAGCAAGTTGGCCCAGATGATCAATCACCAATCGGCATGGCAGTTTGAGTAATTCGGATTCTAACCCCGGCAATTGATCGCCTGGCGACACCAGCCGCACGTGCCAGTCGAGTTCATTGTCCCTTGAAGCGAGGCGTTCCAGCTCCTCGATTTCGGGTCCGCCGAAGCTCAGGTTGAATCGAATGCCTCTAACGCCAGCCTGATCCAGGCTACTGAGTTCTTCCTCCCGTATTTTTATGTTTTTCGGTGTTTTGTTTTGTGGTTTGACCAGCACGCTACGTGCATGCGGTCGTGACGGTCGGTTTGAATGTGGGGTTGTATAAAGGAGGCTTGATATGACCTCCCTTATGTCTTCACCGATCCTCAGCGAATGCTCGCTCGGACTTTTTCCCTGAAACTGTTCTCTATCCCATCCTGGACTTTGAGCTTCCCGGCGAGCGATGGAACCAAGTGGCGACTGATAACGATGATTCCGTCTTTGTCTCCCAAAATTGCGTCGCCCGGGTTGCAAACCACATTGCCGCAAGCGACGGGCGCACCTACCTGCCCGGGGCCGTATTTGGATGGGCCGGCTGGATTCACGGCGCGCGCATAGGTTGGCAGCCCCATAGCGCTCAGCTCCTCCACATCTCGAACCGCGCCGTCGATGACCACCGCTGCGACGTTGCGAATCAGACACACCTCACCCAGCAGATCACCAAAGACCGCACGGTTGGTTTCACCGTTACCGTTGATCACTAGAACATCACCTGGCTTGGCATCGTCCAATGCCCTGTGGATGGCCAGATTGTCACCTTCCCAAGTGAGGATAGGCAGTACCGTTCCGTAGAAAGAAGCTTTACCTGCAACATGGTGGATAGCGGAAGCCATCATCCCCAGGCGCTGCAATACATCGCCGATCAGTGCGACCGGGTAATGCGATATCTCTTCAATGTGTTCAAGGGACGCGCGTTCCCAATCTTCGCTCACGGTGATGCTTTCATCAGATACGTTGATAAACATGGTGGCCTCGGCGTAAATCCGTTTAGAACGCTATTAGTTGAACGTTTTTAGGTACTGGTTTGTTGACTGGGTGGAGCGGGGATCCGCCGCGCAAGACAGCAGAAATAGCCTCTACTGCGCTCATGCCAACCCGAAGCAGCGATTCATTTGTTTGCCCGGCAACGTGGGGAGTGACGAGCAGGTTCGGAAGGTCAGCAACAGGGAACGTGTTGCAACTGAATGGAGTGATCATGTCCGTGTTTTCTGCAGCTAGAACGTCGATACCCGCGCCACCCAGCTTGCCGCTACGCAGGGCATCAGCAACAGCTGCTTCATCGATCACTCCGCCGCGACTGGTGTTGATCAAGATAGCGCCGGTTTTCATCTTCTCGATTTCAGCTCCGCTGATCAGGTTCTCGGTGCCTGCCTGCAGAGGCACGTGGAGGCTCACGACGTCTGCTTGGGTCAACAACGTGTCGAGATCTACCAAGCGCTTATCAAAACTCGTGTCATAAGCAGGATCAGTCGCCAGAACCTTCATTCCGAAAGCTTCAGCAACTGGCGCAACATGCCGACCAATGTCGCCGAATCCAATCAGGCCCAAGGTGCGCCCTTCGAGCTCGATTCCTGTAAGCGACAGTCGATCTTGCGCCCAAATATTGTTGCGGGTTTGATCAGTTGCCAGTTGAACCTTGCGGCTAATACCCAGCAGCAGAGCAAATACATGCTCCACAACACTTCTTCTGTTCGCGCCAGGCGTATTGGTTACCCAGACCCCCAGCTCTGCTGCCGCTTTGTAGTCGACGTTGTCGTACCCCGCACCATGACGAGCTACGATGCGAAGCTTAGGGGAGGCCGCGATCATCTCGGCGGAGATATGGCCGCCGCGTAAAAATACCGCGTCTACCTCGTTTTGAATTTCCGAGTAAGGCACAGCATTTGGGCCATAGCCGAGTCGAACTTCGCCCACCGAAGAAAGGGCCTGTAGTACTTCTGGATGGATCGGGCTAGTCACATAAATCAAAGACATGATCGTCACCTTATGAGAATTGGTGGGTATTGACGTCATCGCTAGCCGCCGGCGCATTTTTACGAACGGTCGAGATAACGATCAGCCCCAAGAGACCTGATGCGCACAAGATGAATGCGGGGGTGGACTGATTACCGGTGGCTCCGATCAGCCAGGTCGCCAGGAATGGGCCTGAACCTCCGCCGATAACGGCGCCTACGCTGTGGCCGAATGCGACGCCGGTGTGGCGGATGTGCATCGGGAAAAACTCCGGCATTACCGAATAGGTGCCGGCTTGGCAGAGCGCGTAAGGGATCATGCCGAGCGCCAGCCCAGCAATTGCCAGATTGACCGAGCCTTGCTGCATGAGCATGAACGAGGGTATCGACAACACGGCATAAGCCACGTAGGCATACCGCAGGACTGATCTGCCGCCGCGATAGGAACCCAGCTGGCCAGCAAGAGGGATCAAAAATGCAGCGAGAATCACTGCAATCAATACAATAGTGGATGCTTCACCTTTCGAGTATCCCAAGATCGAGCTGAAGTACGCCGCGATGAATACGGTGCCGATGTATGTGCCGATGTTCTGCACCATCGAGATCATGATCACTTTTGCTAAAGGCTTGCGATAGTCCCGAATCAGCTCAGCAAAGGGCTGACCTTTTTTGACTTCCGCATCGTTTTTCTTCGATGCGAACTCAGGGCTGTCCTCAATGCTCAGTCGCATGTAAAGACCGATGATTCCCAGCGGCAGAGCCAGCAGGAACGGAATACGCCAGCCCCAGGAGAGCATTTCTGGATCCGTGAGAGTTGCCGCTGCGAGACCGGCAATTGCCGCCGCCAAACCTTTACCGAACTGAGCGATGGAGGGAAGGAAGGATATGTACAACGCGCGGCGTTTAGGTGGTGCCCACTCACGGATGTAGCTCGCAGCGCCGCCGATTTCGCCACCTGCGGAGAACCCTTGGAGCATGCGCAGAACAACTAGCAGTATTGGTGCCCAAACGCCAATCTGCGCATAGCCGGGCAGCAGGCCAATGAGCGTGGCTGCAGCTCCCATTAAGGTGATGCTGGCGATCAGGCTGAAGCGCCTTCCTACCTTGTCACCAAGCCAGCCGAAAGCAATTGCACCGAGCGGCCTTACCAGAAAGGCAGACCCGAATACTAGAAAGGTATTCAGCAGGCCAATCGTTGCATTGTCCGAAGGGAAGAAAACCATCGCGAGCGTTGCTGCGACATACCCGTACACGCTGAAGTCGTAATACTCAACGAAAGTCCCAAATACAGCGGCCCTTGTGGCTTTCTTGGCTCTTCTCGTTTGTTCCGTTTCTTCAACGGCCAGTGAAACGGGCTCGGCCATAACGTTATTGTTGTTCATGGGCACCTCGGTTGTCGGATTGTCTGCCTCATTCAAAAAATGGGACAGTGTCCTGCTCTTGTTTTATCTAGCTTCTAGAACGCCGGGACAGTTGTCAACAGCCAAGTGTGATTTGCGGTAGGGCGGCTTTAGACCCCAGAATGGGGGCCCGAACCTTCAATCTGACTTGCGATGCCTCAAACAAACCGCTCTATCACTACGTCTTCGCTGGTAGCCCCAGCATCCAGCCATACCCGGTTGATCCAGGTAGTGGACGCACTTGTGAAACGAACCAATGGAGAGCCTTGGGGCGTTCGAGAGCTTGCGGCAGAGCTTTCCGAGAGCCGGAGTACCGTTAATCGGATTCTGGTCTCTCTGGTCGATATAGGGTTCGCTAGCGAGGCGGGCGATGGCAAGTACAGCGTAGGGCCTAGAATTGACGTCCTAACGAAAGCGCTCAGTGATTCAAGTGTACTTCTCGGACTACGTGGAAAATCGCTTGGTCAACTTGCTGAAGCCTCTAAGTGCACAGCTCTTGTTTCTATCTACTGCCCTCGCAGCAGAGGTTATTTCATCGCAGCTTGTAGCGAAGCCGAAGCGACACTCACGTTCAGGCCTCAGTTAGGCGTGGTCTATCCATTGAGCTTTGGAGACATTGGTAGACAGTTGGCTAACTATCTCGACGCAAATGCTTTATGTACCCCCCCGCAAGATGAGAGGGGCGATCTGGAGTATATTTTTCGGACTGATAATGCACTTGGGCTGCTATCGGAGTCTGAGTTTCCCAGCGCGTTATCAATTGTTGTAGAAAGGATAGCGAGCGGGCTAATCATATCAGTCTCTGTCCACTCCGCTGGTAGTGCAGACTCAAGAATACGACGGCCGTTGGATGCTGATGTGCTGCGAGTTATCGAAGAGATAACGGGTGATATCGAGTCGAAGACATTTCAGAAGCTTCAGGCTTATCCCGCTCTCTCCACGAAAGATAATAAATCTACGGTTGATCGACTTGAAAGACTTCTCCTGCTTGCCTGTATCTTCCCTGATGGATTAATTAATTCTGTTGAATTGTACGATCAGCTTCTTTGCAATGCGGCTACGGCTAAACGACTGATACAATCAGGCGTTGAAGCCGAACTGGTCAGTTTGGTTGGCGGCACCTTGTATCCAGGCCCAAGGCTCTATCAATGGACGGCCAGGATGAACTCCGCTCATCGCAATCTCGCTGATATTACTAGGAAGATCCTGTCTACATTAGTTCAAGAGACCGGCGAGACGATAGCGCTTCTTTCATTCGATGAAGTGACTGAAAAGGCCGAATTTCTTGACGTCATACAGGGATGGAGACCTATTCAATATAAGCTCCAAGTGAATGTGGACGTTCCGCTCTATGCCGGTGCTGCCGGCAAGGCTGTACTGGCTTACTGCGCCCCCCACTTGGTTGACTCTCTTAAGCTTGTAAAGATTACCGATGCGACGATTACTTCCCGCAAGGTGCTTAAGGAAGAATTGGTGACCATAAAAGAGCGAGGCTGGGCTACCGGTGAAGGTGAACGTGTACTAGGCGCTTTTGGTTTGGCTGTACCTTTTTTTGTCGATGGTAAAATTCGAGGGTCAATCTCAGCGACCATTCCTCAATACCGTAAAGATGAGCGTGATCTACCGATGCTAACCAGTCTGATGCGTGAAGCAACTGCAAAGATTGAGCGCTTATTGTCACTAGGCGTAAAGACGGGACAATGACCTAACGTTAAGCTGCTGAGGCCTAAAGGGCCTCAGCAATGTTCTACATCAGAAGTCCACGGTCACCCCGGTGTATAGCGCGCGCCCATCACCCGGGGAATGCAGAGATGCCTGGGCACCGTCCGGGTCGTACCAGACGTATTCGTAATATCGGTTTGTGAGGTTTTTCAACTGTAGGTCGACGCTCACTGACCGCGTGAACTTGTAGGTCGCACCGAGGTTCATCAACACGTAACCGCCATAAGTCCCCTTCGTGTTTTCTCGCTCCAAGTAATAATTAGTCTGGCCGTTCATCCAGGCAGTCAGCTGTAATGCCGGCGTCGCGTCATAGCTAATGCCGGCGTTGTAAAGGTGACGCGGGATGTGGTCAATTTCCTGGCTTTTGCTGTTAGGCAACGTGGCGCTCGGCTGGAGTATTTTCGAGTACTGCCAAGAGTAGGCCATCCATATTTCGGTGCGGTCGTTAGGGTGCAGGTTCATTTGTAAGTCATAACCCCACCGCCGAGTTTCACCCACGTTATCGGACTCGCCGCTTGGATCGTTCAGTCTGCGACTGACTTCTCCTGATGCCTCTTGCTGCCAGTATGCGACGCGTCCATCCACCCAGTCAGCCGGCGTGAACTTGATACCGGTTTCCCAGCCTTCGTTGATCGACGGAGCCAAGTCAGTATCCCTGGGTGGAATCTTGTAAGCCGCCGCTCCAGTGCCCACTTGAAAGGTTCGCCCCCAGTTCGCGTACAAGCTGGCGACGTCCCACGGGGAATAGACAATGCTGATCTTCGGCTGCTTGATCGGTCCGTAATCGTTGATGTCGTAATCCGAGCCGGTCATTTCGTTGGTGAAGTCGCCCTGGATCTTGTCGACCCGGTATGCCGGTACGATTTTCAACGACTCGAACGGTTTAATCTCGGCCTGGACATACGCGCCGTAAGTATCGAAATCAAATTTCTGGTCGCGCGTGGTCGCCAGACGCTCGCGGTCTTTGGTGCGATAGCGCTCACTTTTGTTCTGCTGCTGTTGCACGTCCGCACCGCCTTCGAGGGCGAAATCGTAGAGCCAACTGAAATCCGGGCGCCAGGTAAGAGAGGTGAGGGCGCCATACTGCGTCTCGTATGTGTCGCGCTCTTGCTGCGAGCTTGTGCGCCAATATTGCGTCCAGCGCCTGTCGTCGAAGGTGTTGACGTAGGTCTTCGCTGACCAAGCGAGCGTATCGGCTAGGTCGGTATCGAAATGCACACTGACCTGGTTCATGCGCCGCGTGCCTTTGTCCGTCGCGTTGAAGCTGTTGGTCATTTCCGGATGATGTCGAGCATCGTCCTCAGCCAGATAGCCTGGCTCCTGAGCCTCGGTTTCGTAATGACGAGCAATCAGACCGATGCGGTAACTATCATCGTCCGGCGTGTAGAACCATTTCCCCGACATTGAAAACTTGTCCGCTTCAGCGTGATCTCGGTAGCCGTCGGATTTCTGATAGGCGAAGAAATAGTTTTGCGTCCAGTTGCTGCTCTGAATACCCTTGGCGAGTTGGGCCTCCTGGGTATCGAAGCTGCCATAACGCAGCCGCGTTTTGTTGTAGTCGCCACCCGTGCGGGTCAGCATATTGACGTTGCCGGCAATGTTATTCAGGCCATAACGCGCATCACTGGTGCCACGTACCACCTCGATACTGTCCAGCTCCATGGGGAAAATCATGTCCATGTACGGCATGTTGCCGTCGTTGCTGTTGCTTGGGATTCCATCGATCAGCAATTTGACAGCGTTCACTTCCCCTTCGCCGTTAAAGCCTCGGAAGGAGATTTTGCCGGAGGTAGTGCCTTGATTGAATTCAGTCAACATCACACCTGGGGCGCGGCTGAACAGCTCCCAACTGTAGTTGACCGGTAATTTTTCAAGGAAGTCCGCGCCTAGGATGTCTACGGAGCTCAGAACACTGCTGGCGTTCAGCGTGCCGCTGGCCGAGCCTTGGATACTCACCGCGCCGAGGGTCAGCGTTGAACTTTCGGCTTTGTCGGCTTCGGCTAATGCCAGGGACAGCGGACTTAATGCAAGCATGCCCATCGAAAATAGAGGCCACATGGAGCGGGACACAGACAAACGCTTTGCTTGAAGCAAAGTAATCGGAGCAGGCATAGCACGCATTTCCTGATATCAAGAAACTTTAAGGGCTTTCAGCGTCCAACGGAGGTCGCTGAAAGGATTTAAATGAGGGCAGCACCACGCGGTGTCAGCGGTGGTGTGATCAGGTGAAAGGGGAGGCGCGTGGACTTAGGCTGGGCCAGCGAATGCGTGGATGCAGTGTCGGAAGTACAGGGTTTTCGAGGGCAGTGTTGGCGGTGTACTGCGGTAGGAAATGCCGGTAGTAATTGGACGGTAGAGCTGCCAATCCGGCATGCCCACAACAGCAGTCACCGTGTTGCATGGCAGGTTTAGACTGAGGAATCTCCAGGGCATCGATGGCCTTGCCGAGGTCTTTAGGCAGGGCTCCCATGTTGCCGCCTGAACAGAACCCAGCCCAAAGCATCAGGCGTACGTCCGGCGTCTGCATCGCACGGCTCAGCGGCATGGCGACCAGGTTGAGCAAGACGGCCAGGCAAGCAATCCAGGGACTGATGCGTTTCCAAGAACTCATAAATGAAATCGCCGCGAAGGGACGTTTATTTAGCCCGCTTAAACGAATGAAGTAAATTTCCCCGGGTGCGCTATTTCGCCACAGGCAACTTGGCCTGCTTCAGCAACATGACTACCCCAGGTGTTAAGCTGTCCCTCAATACGCTGGATGTATGGCCATATGGCGGAACACTGCTGCTGGCTGAAATTGAGGATACAGGGAGGTTCCTGGCAACCTGAGGCTTTGGAGCTGATCGAGCAGCAAGAATGGCGTGGAAATATCAGGCAGTTGGAGCCGGTTGTTCGCTTGGCGGTCGCCGTGGCCGATCAAGGGTTTTTGATTCTCCGAACATTTTCTAAGGGGAGCAAGTGGAATAGAAACGCAGCGCGAAATCGTTAAAGGAATTAAATCCAGGACTCCTCGGATGCCAACCGAGGCAACGTAAGACTACGCCACTGTGATTGGGCGTCGCCGCGGTCGATTTATCGAAAGCTAAGGATTGAGTAGGCTATCGCTCTCTGGGTGAATAGTAGGCGTCAAGAACCGGTGTCTTGGTAACAACCGGCTCTTGAGTTTATGCATGATTAAAAAACAGTAGCAATTATCAGTTGAGTGTAAGTACTGGTGCCGTTGCCACCCAACTGCGAGCCCCCTTCAGACCCCGACCGCTCCGGTTTGAATAATCCCAAGACGGGGCTCACTGTCCAGTGTTCGTCGACACGCCACTCTGCGTAAATGTCCAATTCTCGGCCATCAAAATTGCCTAAGTTCTTATTGATGGAGTTAAAGTCGAAATACAACGCGCCGATGGTCAAGTCTTCTCTGGGGGTAATTTTTAATCCGACATGATGCACACGTGTATTGCTATTAAGTGGGCCTGCATAGTTGGATGCCACTTCGCCTTGGTACCATGTGCCATAACCACGGCTCATTCCATAAAACAAGGGGTCAAAATTTTCTGAGAAACGGCTAAAGCGATAGGTGAGCGTCGGTGTCCAGAAAGTGTCAGAAAAATTCCAGCTGCTTTCAAGGTACCACGCGTTTTCACTGCCCTGACTGCTGTCTTGCGAAGCGTATTCGAAAGAAAGATTAAGATCTTTGACACCCAGTGAGCCATTACCTCGCAGGCTTATCGTTTCCATCCCTTCTCGGGACAATTGAGCTGGTGTAGCAAACCGCTCATTCACATCCGAAGTACGGATATAAGTCAGACCAAGCGTGCCAGGTTCAGAAATGTGTTCGAGCGTGGCAATGGTAAGCTCTGTTTCAGCTTGGGCCGGGTTATCAGACCTTAGCCACATCAAGTCTCCGCGCCAGCCTTTATCCCCGCCTAAGCGCAGAACCGCAGTGTGGTCGAACGCCTTTCGGGGGGCGATGTAGAAAGCGCCCCCTCGATCGTAATCTTCGCCCAATGCGACATCACCAAGGCTCACCGCGTCACCATTGATTAAAAATCCATCGCCCACAACGATCTTCTGGCTGCCGAAGGAGATGTCGATGCCATTTTCTCCAAGCGCAGGGAATAACGTATCTGAACGCCATCCCAAATAGGCATCCTCTACTGCTGTTCGCCGTTCTGTGCCCTTCGTAAAGCCGCCAGCATCGCCGTCCCCCCACGTCGCTGAAGACACCATGCTGAACGCACCGTACATGCTGCCAAAGTTGTCCATCTGTTGGCTGCCGTGTAATCCATACTTCAAATAGCCTTCACGCCAGCTTGAACTTCCTGCACGCTGCGTACCTAGCAATCCATAGTTTTTTTGGCTATGCATCGCGCCAAAGACAGCTTCTAGATCCCCGCTGACGGTAGTTCCGTTCTGATTATAGAACTCATACGCATGTGCCGATATAGTGGTTATAAGTGTGCCGGACAGAAGAGAAAATAGGATGATGTTTTTGGTTGGTGTCGGTTTCAAAGTCATGCCCCTTTTGGAGTTTTATTATAGTTTCACTGTTGTCAGGTTCTTATTGTCGGGCGCGTGCTCATTGTATTAACGGGCTGGCTGAGGCGTGTTCGAGTCAGTAAACCGCTGGACCCCTCCTTCCTGATGTCATCACCTCGACATGGATGCCATGGCAAATGGCATGCCATGATTCTAAAGTTGCACAACATCATGATGTTTAAGGTTTTATTAGAGGTGTCAGGTGTTTTTGCTGCTTGTTTGTGTTGAAATATAGAACACGTCATGTGGGGGGGTGAACACTTTGCACAGTTCAAAAGTCCAACTGGCGAGGCGGGCGCTAGCGGTATTGTTGCGGTCTCATAGATCGGCTCTCAAGTATGGTTTTTTGATGTGGTAAGTTCTGAAGATGCGTCAGTCGTCATGTGTTACGGCGGTGGAGTATATGGCCGTCAAACAATAGGCTACCGCTGCGACAGCGCTGTGCTAAGGAAAAACTGTGCTCAGCAAAAAAAATCTACTTCGGCACCACGCCACACCGCGTGGTCAGCGAAATGAACCTGCAGATAGCGAGCGTGGCGGAGTAATAAACCTACGTTGCCGAGGGGATCAATCGCAATGCCGATACCTTCGGAGTTTTATTAAGTTTTTGGCTATCGTGCAGATTATAAGAACGGCTTATATACATTCTTTAAACTATCTATTTGTGCTGTTGCAGCGCAGCTCATATCGTTCATGTGACCGTAAAGTCGGGTCACCCCCTTCGCTCTGTTTTTCGGTGCGCACGATTAGTGGTCCATAACAATAATCAGAGAAATGCGGACATGAATACACACCTCTTGAGTCAGCACATCCAGGTCTCCAAGAATGCGGGCCGGTGTGCTTTATCGCGCTCATCAATGAGCACATCGGTAGCCACTACATTAGCTTTCCCCGAGTATGCGCAGCTAGAACTCGGTTGAACCTTTGCAAGGTTCCAGCTTGCGTCTGTTCCCTCAACGTTTATCCGTGAGAGAAAGCTCGCAGCCTTCGGATACTCTGAGACGCTGATCTGCGTAACCTGCACAAGGGACTGATTCTTGCTGTGCGCATGTTGTTCTGTTGGTGCAAACGGTCGGGGAGTGCTCATCGCTATGGTCACGAAAGATTTGAGCAAGTCGGAAGTGGAGTGCGTCGCCGAGATTATCTGGCGGCTCTCCGAATATCGTGGTAAGGCTCAGGCGCGCGCGGAGGTTCTTAAACTAGTGACCGAGCTGGTAGACGCGGACTATGCAGCCTCGTTTGTCTGGGATGCACAACGCAAGAAATCAAC
This sequence comes from Pseudomonas sp. CFSAN084952, assembly GCF_009648855.1. Taxonomy (NCBI): domain Bacteria; kingdom Pseudomonadati; phylum Pseudomonadota; class Gammaproteobacteria; order Pseudomonadales; family Pseudomonadaceae; genus Pseudomonas; species Pseudomonas sp. CFSAN084952. The sequence continues at coordinate 2,192,104 of NZ_CP045767.1, forward strand.
CCAGAGCGTTGCGGTCAATATCAGTGATGCGGCGCTGGATCACTATGATCAATACTTTTATCAGACTGATAATGTTACTCCGGCCTTGCGCGCCTGCGTGTCGGCCACGAACGTGGACAATGTGATCGCTCGTCCGCAGCTCCTTGGCAGCGAATTCTACGTCGATTTTCTGAAGCCGGCCGGTATGTACCATGGCATAAATATCTACTTCTTCGATGGTGGCGTTGATGTAGGTGATTTGCGTATTTGGCGGGGTGCTGGAGGACATCCCTTTACACTTAGGGAGGAAAGGATCCTCAACAGTCTTTCCCCTTACTTCGTGCGTTCGTTGTCGCCGACCATTCATTCTGCACAAGGGCTTTCAGGGCGTGAGGCCGATGTTGCGCGATTGGTCGCAAATGGTGCGAGCGACAAGGAAATCGCTCGACAGTTGGGCATTGCCTTCACCACTGTTCGTACCCACTTGAACAATGCCATGTGCAAACTCGACTGCGCCAATCGCACTCAACTGGCTCGACAGTTTTCGTATGGCCTCCTCATTAATGAGGAAGCGAGCGAACGGCACGCTCGTTAGTTTAGTGGCAGGGCATTTGGGCCCGACAACTGGACAGGACACGAGTGATGCGACAGTTGATATGGGGTATGGGACCACCGTTGGCATTGGCCGCCAGTGTATCGAGTGCTGGGGTACTACCGGCTGATTTTTATGAATTGACCGGTATAGACGCGGCAAAGTTGATCTGCTCGAAAACCGTCACTAGCCGCCAATTGGTGGAAGGCTGGCTAGCGCGGATAGAAACTCATAAGGCCCTGAATGCCTTCATTTCGGTTGACGCACGTGCCGCTCTGGCACAAGCGGATGCTTATGACCAAAGCATGCAGCAGCACAAACCCTGTCTGCCCTTGGGCGGTGTGCCTATTGCCATCAAGGACAATATCCATGTCAAAGGTTTCGCCAATAGTGCGGGAACTCCCGCTCTGGCTAATTTTTATCCGAACGCCAGCGCCCCCATCGTTGATCGCCTGATAGCTGCAGGCGCGATTGTCATCGGTAAGAGCAACATGCAGGAGTTGGCTTACGGCACATCTGGCTACAACACGGCGTTTCATGAGCCCGGAGTCGTTGGTGTGCGTAACGCCTACGACCCTACGCGGATTGCCGGAGGTTCGTCTTCTGGTAGCGCCAGTGCGGTGGGCGCCAGGCTGGTCCCCATAGCCTTGGGCACTGATACCGGAGGATCCATCCGTCAGCCGTGTGCACTGAATGGCTGTGTAGGTTTCAGGCCTACGGTAGGGCGCTACAGCCAGCAAGGTATTACACCGATATCCCATACACGTGACACAGCCGGGCCCATGGCACGCAGCGTCGAGGATGTTGTGTTGCTGGATCAGGTCATCACCGGGCTCAAGCCATTAGTAGCACCGAAGGCCGCGGCGATAAGGCTGGGTGTACCCGCCGAGTTCTGGCAAGACCTGGAGCCGGAGGTGGCAGTTGTCGCTGACCTGGCGCTTAAAAAGCTTGAGGCCGCCGGCTTCCAGCTCGTACCTATTTCAATGTATGGGGTGTTCGAACTGGATGCCAAAGTGGGGATGCCGATTGCCTTGTACGAGGGCAAAACAGACCTCCAGCGTTATCTGGCCATTAGCGGCAGCGGCGTCAGCATTGAGACCTTAGCTTCGCAGATATCCAGCCCCGACGTACGCGAAATTTTTGACCGGTTCATTACCCCACAAAAAATTCCCGACCCCAATGGCAATCTTGTTGATCTGGCACCCGCCTACGACTGGGCTATCAATACAGGCATGCCGGCGTTGAAGCAGATGTACCTGAGAGTCATACAGGACAATCGCCTGGATGCCTTGGTGTTTCCGACTTCGCCCGAGGTCGCGATCAAAAGCGAACCTCAAGCCACTACCTTCGCGGCGTTTGCACGAATGATCCGCAACGCTGATCCGGGCAGCAATGCTCGCATGCCTGGTTTGACTCTTCCTATTGGGCTCGGCCCACGCAGCGCGCTGCCGGTTGGTCTGGAAATAGACGGATTGTCCGACTCAGACGCTCATCTCTTGGCTATCGGCCTGACGATGCAGTCGGTCTTCGGAAGGCAGGCTGGCCCCGCTCAATAAATCGCAAACATTTTGCAACTCTCCAATAACAAGAGTGAACTGATATGAAGTGCGAGTCGGAGCTAAAATATTGCAGCCCTGTGCGAGGTTTGAAACGGGCAGTGGCGACGCTGCTGATAGGTTTTTCCGCTGGGACTAGCGCCGCGATGATCACCACCGATCCTGGAGATTCTGCCCCCTTACCCGAGGGCACAGACCTCGGCGTTCTCTACTACCAACACGCCGAGCGCAACAAATTGAAGGTGGATGGCCATGATGTCCCGGGAGACTTCCGTCTGGACAGCGACATAGCGGTCGCTCGCTATGTGAAGTGGACTTCACTCGGCGGCTTCCTGGTGACACCGCAGGTGATCCTGCCCTACGGGCACCTGAAAATGAGCGGTGACAGCCATGCGTCTGAAAGCAACTTTGGTGACCCGATCATTGGCAGCAATATCTGGCTCCTCAACGATGCAGTCAATGAACGCTACTTCAGCCTCGGTGGTTATATTAGCTTGCCGCTAGGCAGCTATGACGATGAAAAGGGCTCAATGAACATCGGTGAGAATCGCTGGAAAGGCGCGTTCGAAGTCAACTACGTGCAGGCAATTATTCCTCACACTTTATACGGCGAAATTACTCTGGAACACGATGAATTCGGTAAGAACGACGACTTCTTCGGTCGTACGCTACGTCAGGATTCGGTTTTCGAAGTGCAGACGCACCTGCGTTATGTGTTCGGTCCCACCGATCAGTTTGCGGTGAGCTACTTCCATACCACGGGAGGTGAAAATCATTTAGACGGTGTTGGCTTGGACGACAGCCTGAATACCAAGCGCTATTTGCTGACCTGGGCGCATTTCCTTACCCCTAAAACGCAATTGCAAGCCCAAACGGGACAGGACCTCGATGTACGTAATGGTCCGCAGGAAAGCCTGCGGGTGAACTTGCGTCTGGCTCATATCTTCTGACTAACAATAACCAGGGTGATCAAGCATGACGATACAAAAAAAACAGTACAAAGTTGCCGCGGTGCAGGCTGCCCCTGCGTTCCTCGATCTGGAAGCTGGCGTGGTCAAAACGATCGGGTTGATGGCTCAGGCGGCGGCTGAGGGCGCTTCATTAATAGCTTTCCCCGAAGCGTGGCTGCCTGGATATCCCTGGTGGATCTGGGTGGACTCCCCGGCCGGCGGCATGCGCTTCGTTCAGCGAAACTTCGACAATGCCCTGGAGGTCGGCAGCGAACCCTTCGAGCGTCTTTGCAGGGCAGCGGCACAGAACAAAATCTACGTCGTACTGGGCTTCACAGAGCGTTCTGGTGGCACCTTGTATTTGGCTCAGGCGATCATTGACAATTGCGGTCGGGTAGTCGCCACTCGGCGTAAGCTCAAACCGACCCACGTGGAGCGCTCGGTCTTTGGCGAGGGTGATGGGAGTGACTTGTCGGTGCACGATACCGCATTAGGGCGGATCGGTGCGTTGTGTTGCGCGGAGCATATCCAGCCGCTGTCCAAGTACGCCATGTATGCTCAGAACGAACAGGTGCATATTGCTGCCTGGCCGAGCTTTTCGGTATATCGGGGGGCCGCGTTTCAGCTGAGTGCTCAAGCGAATAATGCCGCCTCGCAAGTCTACGCACTGGAAGGTCAGTGTTTTGTACTGGCACCCTGCGCCACAGTGTCCAAGGAAATGCTCGACGAGCTGATTGATACTCCGGCCAAAGCTGAGTTGTTGCTGGAAGGCGGCGGTTTCGCGATGATTTACGGCCCGGATGGCGCACCTCTTTGTACGCCATTGGCGGAAGCAGAGGAGGGAATCCTCTATGCGGATATTGATTTGGGGGCGATTGGTTTAGCCAAGGCGGCCTACGACCCCGTGGGTCACTATTCTCGCCCTGATGTGCTGCGGTTGCTGTTCAACCGGGAGCCAATGACGCGTGTGCATCATGTTCAGCCACAACCGTTACCGGCAAACTCGTTGCTAGCGTTCGGTCCGGATGCCGCAAGAAGTGAGGACAGCCCGGAAGTACAAGGCGATAAGTAAAACTTTTTCAGTAGAACGCAAACCTCCCGGCAACCCGTTAACTCGAAAGCGTGTTGGCGGGAGGTGTTGTTTCAAAGCCTCAGACGCTGAATTTATCGATCTGTGATTCACGCCAGACAATCCCGGCCCCCGGCAAGTCCGGAATCACCGCGTGACCATTCTTGAAGGTAAGCGTCGGCTCGATCACGGCACCCGCGATGTCCAGACGTTCGAGCCAGTCCGCGGTAGGGGAGACTGCCAGCAGGTGCGCGCTGAACTCCTGAAACAAGTGGCTGGAAAGTGGCAGGCCAAATTGCTGCGCCAGTGCGCTTGCCCGGAGCCATCCAGTGACACCTCCGATTTTCATGATGTCCGGCATTGCCAGGTCACAGGCGCCAGCGCTCAGCGCCTTGAACATATCTTCGGGACCAAACCAGTTCTCGCCGATCTGAATCGGTACATCCAACGCTTCGCAGATTCGTGCATGCCCGGCGTAGTCGTACTGCAAGGTCGGCTCTTCGATCCAGGCTAGGCTTTCGTCTTGCAGGGCCAGGCCTCGTCGGATAGCTTCAGGCACGCTCAGGCTCTGGTTGTAGTCCACCATGATGGAGAAATCCTCACCCACCGCGCGGCGCATGCTACGTATGACGCGTAGGTCTTCGGCTAGGCTGGCATAACCGATCTTGGTCTTGACCGCACGAAAGCCCGTCTCGGCGGCGTCGACGGCACGTGATGTCGCTAGGGCTTCACCGTCAAGACTGTGGCTGTCGTAGCTTTTCACTGTTCTTAAGCTGCCACCCAGACACTCAACCAACGGCAAGCCCTGGGTCTTGGCCAAAGCATCCCAAGCCGCCATGTCGATGCCAGCTGCGGCCATGCGCACGAGGCCAGTGAAACCCAGTAGGCAGAAGCGCTTGCTGAGCATCTGTTCCAGGTCAGTCGGTGACAAGGGTTGATCGACGATCAGGCTGGCCATGTCATCGACCATCTGTTTGAGCGGCTTGAGTGCAATCGGTGTGTAAGCGAACAGGTAAGCATGCCCGGTTACGCCAGCGTCGGTCGTTATGTCCAATAGAACCAGCGGGGCTGTGGCGACAGTGCCGACGGCGGTATGGATGGGATAGGTCAGAGGAACGTTCACAGCACGGGACTTGAGTCCGGTGATCTTGGCGGCAGACATCTTTATTTTCTCGCTTGTTCAAGTGAATGAATCCGGGCCGATGCCAAAGCAGCCTGTGCTGGTGCGGGCGTCAGATCGAGGTACGCGGGCGACAGGTGCTCCACGCAAGGACAGCCGATCTGAGCCAGGGTCCGATCGATATCGGCCTTGAGCAGGCGCAATACATCGTCGACGCCGGCTTCGCCTTGCGCAGCCAGGCCATACAGGGTGGCGCGCCCCAGCAGTACGGCGCCTGCCCCCATGGCCAGCGCCTTGACGATGTCGGCCCCGCGACGGAAGCCGCTGTCGATAAGCACAGGTTGGCTGACCTTGCGCACGGTTTCGGCCAGCACTTCGAAAGGTGAGATGGCGGTGTCGAGTTGACGTCCGCCGTGGTTCGACAGAATCACCCCATCGACACCTTCGGCGATGCATCGGGCTGCATCGTCGGCATCCAACAGGCCTTTGACCAGCAGGGTGTGAGGCCATTTTTCACGCAACCAGCGCAACGCTTGCCAATCAAAGCTGGCGTCCATCTGCCGACTCATCAGGGCGGCCTGGACCTCTAGGTTGGACGCTTGGCTGCTGACAAAGTTGGCCAGTTCGGGCATGCCATGGCGCAGCAGATCGAATGACCAGCGTGGATGCAGACAACCGTCGAGCATCACCTGCGGGGTATAGCTCATGGGCATCTTGAATTGGTTGCGCAAGTCACGTTCGCGGTAACCGTTGACGGTTACGTCAGTGGTCAGCACCAGGGTCTTGTAACCCGTCGCTAATGCTCGCTCGACCATCTGTTCGGCAAGAGTGCGATGAACCACATAGAGCTGAAACCACAACTCACCGTCGCACTGCCGGGCCAGATCCTCGATGGAGAGGTTGGAGGCGGTAGACAGCACAAAAGGTATGCCTGCCCGGCTTGCTGCACGAGCCAGAATCAGATCGCCCTTGGGCCACAGCGCGCCATTGAGCCCCGTCGGGCCGATCAATAACGGAAGCGCCTGGCGTTTGCCGAAGAGGCTGGTCGATAGTTCGCGCTGGCTGACATCCACCAACCGCCGAGGCTTGAACCGGACATTCTGGAATACTTCGCGGTTGTGTTGCAGACCCTGTTCGTCTTCGGCGCCACCTTCAAGGTAATCGAAGACCATCTTTGGCAAGCGCCGACGGGCCAGTTCGCGATAGTCGGCGACGTTCAGCGGAGCATTGTTCCACATGGACGATGCTCCTCAGCTCTGCGGCGCTAATGTGCTGACTTCAATCAGTACTGGCGCGTGCAGCGCCAAGGCCTGGTGAAGTGCATCTTCAAGTTGACCGCGGTCGTCGGCTTTGAACGACTGCATGCCATAACCCTTGGCCAAGGCGCAGAAATCGATGTCCGGAACGTCCAGGCCAGGTACGTTCTCCACTTCCAGAACCCCGGCAAACCAACGCAAGGCGCCATAGGTGCCGTTGTTCATGATGATGAAAATCGTCGGGATGTTGTATTGCACTGCGGTCCACAGGGCCGTGATGCTGTAGTTGGCCGAGCCATCACCGATCACTGCAATGACACGGCGCTCAGGCTCGGCCAGTTGGACGCCGACTGCCGCTGGCATGGCGAAGCCCAGACCTCCGGCTGCAGCAAAGTAGTAACTGCCAGGATTACGCATCGCCAGGCGCTGCCACATCAAAGCGGTGGTGGAGGTGGATTCGTTCAGGTAAATGGCATTGTGCGGGGCAATTTCGTCGAGCGTGTCGAACACCACTTCCGGGCGCAGAGGGCCGGCGTGTTGCTCTACCGATTCAGGCAGTGTTAATGGTTTCGGCATGGTTCGGGAGGAGAGGGGCACGCGCTTCGCCAGGGCGGCGGCAATCAGCGCGACATCGCCAACGATGGCGTCACCCATGGGCGCTCGCGCCGCTTCCAGTGGGTCGCAGGTGACCGCAATCAGCCGAGTTCCTTCAGCCAGATACTGACCCGGATCATATTGATGGTAACGAAACACCGGGGCACCGAGCACCAGCACCAGGTCATGACCTTCAAGCAGTTTTCCAATGGCCGCGATACCTGCCGGCAGCAAGCCGCGAAAGCACGGATGACGTGTCGGAAACGGGCAGCGTGGCGCTGACGGTGCGACCCATACTGGCGCTTTAAGACGTTCTGCCAATTCCACGCAATGTAAGTTGGCCTTCGCCGCATCGACATCGGGGCCGAGCACAAGCACCGGCTTTTTGGCGCTCGCCAATTGCTCGATCAGTTCTGCCAGAAGGGCCTCGCCCGGCATCCCAGCGCTGACTACTCGCCGGTCCAGCAAGTGTGAAGATTGCGGATCAGCTTCACGTGCCCAGTCGTCATACGGCACGGACAAATAAACCGGCCCGCGCGGTGAAATTGAGGCCATATGGATCGCACGACTCATTGCGTGCGGTACTTCCTGGGCACTGGCCGGTTCATAACTCCATTTGACCAGTGGCCTGGGTAGGTTGGCAGCGTCGACGTTGGTCAACAGCGCTTCCACCCCGACCATGGCGCGGGTCTGCTGGCCTGCGGTGATGATCAGCGGGGAATGGGAGTTCCAGGCATTGCTCAGCGCGCCCATGGCGTTGCCGGTACCGGCAGCCGAATGCAGGTTCACGAACCCGGGAGTACCACTGGCCTGTGCGAAGCCATCGGCAATGCCGACCACCACACCCTCGTGCAAACCGAGGATGTAGGTGAAGTCATCAGGGAAGTCCTTGAGAAATGGAAGTTCGTTGGAACCGGGGTTTCCGAAGACAGTGGTAATGCCTTGGCGGCGCAGCAGTTCGTAGGTGGTGGAATGTACCGAAGTCATCGTGTTGATCTCTTTTCAAAACGTCGGCCTCAAAAGTAAAAGGTCGTCTTGAATAGATCAAATAGATGGTTTTTTCGATTAAATATAGATGATGTCTATTTTTAAGTGGAAATAAAACAGCTTCTAGCAACTCGAATCAAAGGCCTGCTAGCGAGTCTTTTAACAGTCCACAAAACCAGCGTTGGGCGAGGATATCGCTGTCATGGTCATTCCATTGCAGGCTGACTTCGATCAATGGCACGCTGAACGGCAGTTCCACCACGCGGGTATGGCTGCGAGACGCGAACATCGTCGCCACTCGCGAGGGCAGGGTGACCAGTAAATCGCTGCTGGAAACAACCTCCGGCAAGACACTGAAATGCGGCACGCGCAATCTGACCTTGCGCTCCAGACCGGACTCGCGCAGACGATCCTCAACCACATGGTGCCCGGTCATTGCCGACACCACGATGTGGTTCTCATCCAGGTATTGCTCCATCGTCATCGTCGAACCGATTCGAGGATGGTCCTGACATACCAGGCACACATAGCGCTCGTTGAAAATCAGATCACAGTTGGCATTGAGCGGGGAGTCGCTGCGGTTACAGATGGCCGCGTCGATCTTTCCGGTACTCAGCCACTCGCCCAGTTTGTCGATGTCGATCTGGATGATTTCCAGCTCGGTTCCCGGGGCCTGCGTGTGTAGGGCCTTGAGGATATATGGCAGAAAAAACACCTCGCCCAGATCGGACAATGCAAGGCGAAAACCGCGGCTCGATACCCGTGGATCAAAGTGGCTGGTCTGGGCAATGGCCCGCTCTATCTCCGACAGTGAGTAACGGAATTTCGTGTACAGCTGTGTGGCCAGGAACGTCGGTTGCATACCGTCCCGACTGCGTTTGAACAGCGGCTCATTGAGCAAGGTACGCAGGCGAGACAGCGCGTAACTCACGGACGGTTGCGTCACATGCAAACGCTCGGCGGCACCGCTGACGCTGCCGGTTTCGAAAATCGTCACAAAAACCCGGACAAGGTTGAGATCGATCACTGGCGCTCCGTGTATAGCCTGTATTTATATTTGATAGAAAAATCTATCTATTTGATCTATTTGCATTCTATCCATATCGTCTGGAAACGCAAACGAAGTAGGCCTACTCCGCTTGGCAATCCTCACGAGGTATCGGGTCCCCAGGCCCCGCTGCCGTGCCATGACAATAATAAGAGTAACGTTTATGCGCTCGATCAATGCGTTGGAAGTTGTCAACTCTGCACGACTCAACCGATTCCATTACCTGCTGGTGTTCTGGTGTTCGTTCATCATGATGTTCGATGGCTACGACCTGGTCATCTACGGTTCGGTGTTGCCCCATCTGATGACTGCGTGGACGCTGACACCGGGTGAGGCCGGCATGCTGGGCGCCAGTTCCATGGTCGGGATGATGTTCGGCGCCGTGACCCTGGGCACTCAAGCCGACCGCTTCGGCAGGCGCCGCATCATTCTTTTCTGTGTCGGTCTATTCAGTTTGGCGGCGCTGTCCAACGCCTTCGCCACCGACGCCATCAGTTTCGCCTTGTGCCGTTTTCTCACGGGCGCCGGCCTAGGCGGCGTGGTGCCCAACCTGGTGACCATTCTCAAAGAAATGTCGCCAGGTTCATGTCGCAATCGACTGATCAACCTGATGCTCAGCTTCTTCGCTATAGGCGGTCTGCTCTCGGGCCTGGCCGGTATCTACCTGATACCGCTCATGGGTTGGCATTCGCCATTCTACGTTGCGGGGCTGTCGTTGTTTTCCTTGCCGTTGCTCTACAAAACCCTGCCCGAATCGGTCGCCTACTTATTGCATCGCAACCGCCAGACCGAAGTAGCTGAAATGCTGCGTCGGATCAATCCCGAGTACAATCCCGCAGGCCCGGTGACCTATGTCCTGGAGTCAACCGTGGAGGCGGGTAGTGGCCAAAAGTCGCTGTCTGCATTGTTTGGCCATGGTCGCGGCCGCAGTACGTTGATGCTTTGGCTGAGCTTTGGCATGTGCATGCTGATGGTGTACGGCCTGAACACTTGGCTGCCGAAGCTGATGAGCAGCGGTGGTTATCCTTTGGGCTCTAGCATCGTGTTTTTGGTGGTCATGAACGTGGGCTCCCTGATCGGTACCTTGATCAGCGGTGTGCTGGCGGATCGTTGGGGTTGCAAGGCGACACTGGCGGTGTTCTTCGCCATGTCTGCCATTGCCATATCAATGTTGGGTATCAAGCCGGACGCTATCACACTGTATGCCCTGTTATTAATTGCCGGCGGATCAACTGTGGGCTGTCTTTCTGTCGTCCATACCTTGGCTGCCGATCTTTACCCCTCCCAGGTGCGTTCCACAGGTGTCAGCATGGCTGCTGCAATAGGTCGCTGTGGCGCTGTGGCGGGGCCGCTGCTGGGCGGTTTTCTGCTCAGTCTGGGCTTGCCTTTCGAACACAACTTTCTGGTCTTTGCCCTTCCCGGCGTGATTGCGGTGGTTGCCGTATTGTTGATATCGCAGAAGCCCGTTGCACTTCCCCTTGCGCAAACTCACCCTGCGGAGAACGTCTGATATGGCTATTGCCCACCTTGAAAATCCATCCGCGTCCATTGTTGGCGCTATGGAAGAAAATCGCGGGAAAGCACTTTTTTCAACGGAGCCTGGAAGTCGGCCAAGAGCGAAATGCAGGTGTTTGAACCCGCTACTGGTGCGCGTCTCAACACCGCGGAGATTGCCAATGCGGCGGAGCAACGCAGATTTGAGGAGGTACCACCCTTGGAGTTGTCACTCCTCACTGGTTATTTGAGCCTGTTTCCTAATCGGCGAGCAACCGGGCTTTAGCTTATGCCCCCATGGCCCAATGACGCTGCACTCAGCCTGCCTCCCGATCGGTAGATTGCGCCTGCAGTGCAGGCGTCGATACCATGGCGTATTACCAATTCTCTCTCCGGGAGCTGCGCTGCGGTCTCCAAGCAAGCCCTCCGTCTGTTCTGAGCCGATCACTATGTCACTCGACCTTTTTTTCACCTCTCGGCTCACGCTTCGCCATCTGCGCTTTCTCATTTCCCTTGAAGAAAAACGTAATCTCACCCGGGTAGCTGAAGCCCTGAATGTAACGCCAGCAGCCGCTTCCAAGGCGCTTGGCGAAATCGAAGGGCAATTTGGGGCAGCCCTTTTTGTTCGAACCCCTAAGGAGCTTGTTCCTGTTCCTGAGTGCCTTCTCATTGTTGATGCAGCCAAGCGAGTCAATGCAGAGCTTCAAAAAACGAGTCAACGCATCGATACGCTTCGTACGCAAGGTGCCGGGGAGATTACCGTCGGCATTCATGCGCCCTCGCTAGATGATGCGATAGCTCGAACGCTGGCACGCTTGAAGCTCCAGTACCCTAAGAGCGTCATACGGCTGCGAGAGGCGCGCACAAGCGAAATGCTCCAACATCTCCGTGAGGGGGGGCTTGATCTCGTGATTTCCCGATGCCAGATTGGGCAAGATGATCCTGAGTTGCGAGCGCTATCTCTTTACGATGATGATGCAGAAATCCTCGCGAGCCAGTTAAGCGAAGTTCCCGGCGACTGTCAGGATTGGGACGTCCTGTTGAAACAGCCTTGGTGTCTTCCGTCCACTTCGAGCAACGTCAGGCAGAGCTTTCTGAAATCACTAAAGCGACTGCACCTTCCAGCACCGCAGAACATCATCGAGCTTCCTACCTTTAGTCTTTCAACCCGGGTGATGCGGCGATGCAGTTGCCTGGCGATCGCGTCTAAACGGGTCGCCTTGCAGTGGAAGCGAGAGGAGATCGCACGACCAATGGATGTGAAAATCGATCTTGATCTCGACCCCATGGCGGTGGTCTGGTCAATGAAACGTCCCTTGGACACGCTGAGCTTGCTCTTCAGAGACACGCTCGCTTATGAGGCTAGCATCACCCCCGCTTGGTAGCTTCAACCATTCGGTTGTAGCGTGTTGAAGAAAATTCGATTTCCCTGCGCATGCTCATCTGTGAGTATTCGGAGTACCGACACATTCGCATGAATGAAGTTTCGGGATCTGCCGCGATACTAACAAAAAGAGAGCATAGAAATGCTAAAGCAGGTTGTAGTAGGTGCGTTGTGTATCTGCGCAGGGGGGCAAGCCTGTGCGCAATTTGATATAAAACCCTATGGGGTGTTTGATGTGTATGGCAGTTATTCACACGCGAGAAATTTAAGTCAGTCCCGCATTCAAAGTGGCGGCGCTTCAACATCTCGGGTGGGTTTGCTCACTGCCTATGATCTTAATGCTGATTGGCGTTTGTCAGCCAGGCTTGAATCTGGGATTGATCTTATTGAAGGGGAGTTTTTAAAGCACACTCCTTTCAATCGCGAGGCCCATCTGAAGTTGGAGTCCAAATCATATGGATCACTTATCTATGGTCGACAATATTCAGCATCAATCGGCTTGGAAGACGATCCATTTTTGGCAGTTTCACCCTTTTCGCCATTCGTTTCTGTTGGCTATAGTGTGAGCGGTCTCGGGACCGCGGCAACAACGCTAGGAGGGCGTATTAGCCGCGCGATCAGCTATATAACGCCTACGCTTAACAACACTCATGTCCAGTTCCTCTATTCGCCTGACCAGTCTACGGGGCCTGATGAGGTCGGAGCGGAAAATACGGGGGTTCTAGCCGTCTATGACGATGCTCGCTGGCGTCTGGGGGCGGGGTACAATCGGGTGCGACGTATCAATGACTTTGTGTTTGGCGACAGAGTTCTCGAACATGTCGACACTCATATGTTGACTTCTGTCATTGGATATCATTTTTCAGGTTTCTACGGCAACGTTGGGTTCAATTACTATCGACCTGAGTCGCCCGATGCTAGTGCTGCGCAGATTTACAGTGTTGGCGCTGTTTATCCTCAGCCCAAATACGTTCTGCGTGCCAGCTTTTACAAAAGAGATGTTACGGGTATGGGGAATGTCGCCAATGCCATTGCAATTGGGGGCGAATATCATCTCACCAACCAATGGGATTTATATGTCAGGGCTAGCGTTGTAGAGAATCGTAAAGGTTCGAGGTTTACGACAAACTCCATTGAGGTAGAGGAACCTGGCGTTGATCCGTCGGCGATGGGGGGCGGGGTCAGAGTCCGCTTCTAAATCAAAAATACTAATAACTTTTAAATCTGGTTGGCATCTATGAACTGTTCAGAAATGACACACCGCCAAAGAGTCAAGGTGGTTGCAGGTATCTCCCTGGGGAACGCCATGGAGTATTTTGACTTGACCTTGTACACCTTCTTTGCAATCTATATAGGTCGACTCATTTTTCCCGAGCATGATCCTTCTATCCAGTTGATGTTCTCCTTTGCTATTTACGGCGTCGGTTATATCGCACGCCCATTTGGTGGAATCATCCTTGGGCGCTATGCAGACAAGTATGGGCGCAAGAAAGGTATCAACTTGACCCTGATGCTCATGGCTGTAGGAACCTGCTTGATTGGCTTGGCGCCGACTTACGCCATGGTTGGAATCTGGTCTCCCATCGCTGTAGTAGTGGGGCGCCTCCTGCAGGGATTTTCCGCAGGCGGGGAGACTGGCGCTTCCACGACCTTGCTTGCTGAGATGGCACCTCGCAAGCAGCGCGGTTTTTATGTGAGTTGGCAGGGTGCTAGCCAGGGACTGGCGGTTGCTGCCGCAGCCAGTCTGGCATGGGTGCTATCGTTGTCTATGGATCCAGGCGACTTGGCAGCCTGGGGATGGCGCATTCCGTTCATCGCGGGGGTGCTCATCGTCCCCGTAGGGTTCTATCTGCGTAAAAACCTTGAGGATACCGCAGCAGATCTTCACGCCTCTGATTCGACGGAAGCGAGGCCCCAGGCCACCCTTCTCTCTAAGTGGAGGGAGGCACTGATAGGCTTGCTGCTCCTGCTGGGTGCGAACTCTGCTTACACGATTGTTAACCTGTATATGCCGACCTATGGCGTCAAAGAGCTTGGTCTGTCGCCAGCCATCTCTTCGGGGGCAGCACTGCTGGGTGGGCTCTTGATGTTCTCAATCTCGCCGCTTGCGGGAAAGCTCACCGACCGATATGGGCGAAAAACTATCCTGATAATTTCCAGGAGCCTGATGATTGTCTCGATCTATCCAGCCTTCCTAGCAATTAACGCCTCGCCAACGGCGATGACACTGCTTATCTGTATCGCCTACCTCAGCATTCTCAATGCGCTAGGCATTGCGCCGCTCTTGGCCGCATTGACTGAACTTTTCCCGCGTCACATGCGTGTAACGGGGATGGCTACCGTCTACAGCGTTGCTGTGACCATTAGTGGTGGATTCGGACAGTTCATCGTAACCGCGCTCATTGAGTTCACTAAAGACCCTATCTCACCAGCCTACTACGTGATTGGCATAGGGATCGTTTCGTTCGCAGCAGTGCTGATGTTCAGGGACAGGAGCCATGACGATCTCGATGCAGATTCTATTGAATCGGGCCTAGTCACTGTCCAGGCGGCACAGACTGCCAGCCTCGCCAAATAGTCTTAAGGAACCGCATATGAGTACCGCTTTATCCGAAATCAAAGAGTTTGAACAAGAACTCATCGCTATCAGACGGGATATCCACCGACACCCCGAGACAGCGTTTGAAGAGCATCGCACAGCGCAGCTCGTTGCCGATCTCCTAATCGAGTGGGGGGTAGAGGTGCACCGCGGGCTTGCGAAAACGGGGGTCGTAGGGACACTAAAAGGTAGCCTTCCTGGTCGCACTATCGGTCTGCGTGCTGATCTGGATGCGCTTGATATCGAAGAGTGCTCGAAGTGTGAGCACAAATCCATTCACGAAGGAAAAATGCACGCATGTGGTCATGATGGCCATACGGCAATGCTGTTGGGCGCGGTGCGCTACTTTTCTCGGAATCGGGATTTTCCTGGCACCATTCACTTCATTTTCCAGCCTGCGGAGGAAGGGCTCGGCGGCGGGCGCGTCATGGTCGAAGAAGGCCTGTTCAAGCTTTTTCCCTGTGAAATGGTGTTTGGCATGCATAACATGCCTGGCATTGGGAGCGGTGACTTCGCTATCTGTCCAGGGCCTATGATGGCTGCTAGCGATACTTGGACGGTGAACTTTATAGGTACGGGAGGGCACGGTTCCATGCCGCAAGGTGCGACGGATGCCACGCTTGCGGCAGCCGGCTTCATTACCACCATGCAGTCCATCGTTTCTCGAAACGTTGCCCCCCTTGACGCAGCTGTTCTGAGCGTCGGCTATATCCAGGGCGGTCATTACGACTCGGCAAACGTGATCCCTTCACGCGTCGTGGTTCGGGGAACGGCCAGAAGTTTCTTGCCGGCCACTCAGGATACGCTGGAGAAACGTTTGGGCCAGATTGCACAGGCCTGCGCATTGGCACACAGCTGCACCGTCGAGTTTGACTACCTTCGTCGATATCCGTCAGTGATCAATACTGAGCAGGAAACTGAACTGGCTGTCCGTGCAGCTATAGAAACGGTAGGTAAAGATCGAGTGAATTCAGAACTCAGGCCACTTTCTGGAAGCGAGGACTTTTCCTTCATGTTGAAGAAGGTTCCCGGCGCCTACATTCTCATCGGTAATGGCCGAGACGGGGATTACTGCGCGAACGTTCATACTCCCCAGTACGATTTCAACGACTCTATTTTGGTCACCGGTTCGGCTTATTGGGTAAACCTAGTCAAACAAGTAAATCTCTGATGCTCATGTCTGCGGGGGCGAAAGGGCGCGCTATGTACATGAAGTGGCGTGGCAAAGCATATGCGAACTCATCCAAAGAACATCAGGATGAACTCTCTGACGCCTCGAAGTTGATTTTTTCAGGGTGCTCAAACTCTTTGAAACTGCGACCTAGATAGGCCGCAGCTCGGAGGTTTAAAAAACTTTAGTAAATCGCAAATTGATTCTACTGGATTCCTTGGAACCCTGGTCGACTTCGAGATCTTTGCCAAGCTGTGCCTGCAACTGCATGGTCGGCTCAACAAAATACGTAAACGTCAGCCGAGCATAAGTTGTCCGAAGTTCGTCATTTTGGCTAGCCCCCTCAAGCGAATTTTCAGCGCCTCTAATGTGCCCAGCCCCCACTGCCACGCTCATAGTATTGTTAACGTTATACCTCACGTGCGTCTGGTATTCATAACGCGCCTTTTGCTCTGATCGTATCTCGTCAGGTCCGTATTCATCATTATTGGTTGCCCACGTGACATCCGCGGCCGCGTCCAGCGCCCAGGTTTCAGAAAAGTGGTGGTTATAAACCCCTTGCAAGACGAACTTCCACCGATTGTCGCCCAAATTGAGACCGCGATCGTGATCATAGTCGCCTGTCGGCAAATAGATGAAAGGCGCAATTGAAACAACATCTTTGTGCTCGGTTGGGAGCGTCCAGATGAAGGGCGCACCTAGTATCAGATCGCCAATCCCGGTTACCTGACCAAGCGTATCAATATCACCACCCGCTTTAAGCTGACCATACGGGAGGATGAATTGTGGCTGAACTACTAGACTTTCGGAGAGCCCGACAGAATGAATCAGGCGCAGTAGCGCAACATCCGAACGTAGTTTTGAGTTATCAGAAACCTTGTGCCCTTTGCTGTAAAAATCTTTTCGTTCGGCATGTTGGTAATAAGTTAGAAATGCTGTCATTCCAGCAGGGATTGGCTCGTAATCACCAGGTGCAATCTCCAGTGCATAGATTGAGGTCGAGGCGCACGCAAAACCAAGAAGCAAGCAAACTTTATATTTGTTAGGCATCGGCTAATTCCTGACTGAGGCAAGATGCACGGAGCACGCGGGAGGCACCCACGAATACACTGAATATGGACTTACATATTCAGATGTTATTCGTTCAGCAAAAATTCATAACTCCCCGCGTGCTAGCTAGATAAAATCAAAGTTCTTCGAATTGCGAGCCCGCTTCGGGTGCTTTGCCCACCGCGTAAGGGCCACGATCAGTTTCAATTTCAACCACCGGTAATTTAGGGCTGCGATCTATCAGCAAACGAGTGACGTCGGGGCGGGAGTAATGACCTGCGGGGTCTGCCGCTACTTTGGCAAAGATGCGTGCTCCGGGATCGAGGGTTGCGTAGAGAATGCCCTCTTCATTTTCGGCAAGAGGTGCGACCAGGTCGCTACCATCAGGCCCGATGATGCGAGAGTGCCCGCCACCCGCTTGAAGGAGGGTATGCTTTTCGTCATCCGTGCAAAGCATGTCGATCATGGATTGCGAAACGAGCGCGCACGATGCTAGTACGAAGCATTGTCCCTCAACGGCATAGATTCGAGAGGCCGCCACATTGACGTCTGGTCCCAGGGCTTCGGTCGCTTTGCGGTAGATGCTGAAGCTTGGCCAAGCCGCACAATGAATTTCCTCGTTTTGTGCGTACAAGGCGTATTTCGTTAAAGGTTGAAGGTGCTCCCAGCAGCATAAGCCGCCCAGATTTCCAATCGGCGTCTCGAAAACAGCTAGCGATGTACCATCTCCTTCCCCGAACAAGGTACGTTCAACAAAAGTCGGTTTCAGCTTTCGCCGGGCCCCGATGGTTTCACCGTTATCACCTATGAACCACTGACTGATGTAAAGGGTGCCGCTGACCCGCTCACTCATCCCCAGAGTGACCATGATTCCCAAGCGCTTGGCGGCATCTGAAATGCGCTTGGCTTGGGGGCTATCCAGCTCCATTGAGTTCTCATGGTATTGGCGTACGAATTGCATTCCCCATGCGGGTGAGTCGAGCCAAAGAAACCATGGATAGCCTGGAATCCAGGTTTCCGGAAAGGCGATCAGACGAGCATTGTTACGTGCTGCGTCCTCCATCAGTTTGATGGTTTTATCCACCGTTGCTTCCAGATCCATGTAGACCGGGGCGGCTTGTACGCAGGCGACCTTGATAGCTTCTTTCATGGGTGTACTCCTCTTTGTGTTTTTGTATCAAAAGCCTACCGACAGGCACCCTTCTGCCGGTAGGACAAGGAGGAAGCGATACTATGATCGTAGGGAATTACTGCAAGAAAGTCTGGTGTTGGAACTGGGTAGATAGGACACGTTATTGAATCGTAGGGGTGTTGAAATGTATCGCTTTGACACGGGTAATGTTCCAGCACGCGAGCGCTCATCCTATTGGCAGGAAGCGGTCTGCGACACCTTTGTACCTTTGGAATGCAGACCTCACCATAAGCCCAGCTTCTCGGGCCTTCTTCTGATACATCCATTCGCCGATTTGAGCATCGTGGATGTCACGGCCTCCGCGCAAACAGTAGTGCGGAATCAGCAGAGGATTTCACGAAGCAGCGACGAATTCGTACTCGTTAGCCTTGCTCTTGAGGGACAGTCGATCATTGTTCAAGGTGGCCGTGAGGCAACGCTGGGCACCGGTAGCTTCGCAATCTACGATACGCGCTCTCCATATGAACTGCATTTTGATGACGCCTTTCGGCATGTTGTGGTGCAGATTCCACGTTTGGCGATGCAACAACGCCTGGCTAAGCTTGATCTCCTGACCGCGATTCCGCTTTCTCGCACCCCCGCTCTGGAACGCATCACGTTCGATTTTCTCCTGGCTCTGACGCAACTGTCGGAACACGAGGAGTCGAGACAGTTACAGCTCCAGGAGCAAGCGCTAGATTTGCTCGCAATGTCCTTGGCGGATCGAGTACAGCGAGCAGTCCCTAACCACAGTCGCAGCACAGCTTTATTATTCAGGATCAAGGAACATATTCATTCATATCTTGGGGATAGCGAACTTTCGCTTCAACGGGTCGCCTCACATTTTGGAGTGACACCACGCTACATCAATAGCCTGCTTCAGCTTGAGGGCTCATCCTTTGGCCGCTTCGTGATGGCCGCTCGGCTGCAGCGGTGCGCGCGGGCCATGGCGAAGGCAGAACTGGCCGACAAGCAGATCAGTCAAATCGCATATCAGTGGGGCTTTACTGATATGTCGTATTTCAGCCGGGTTTTCAAAATGCGATACGAACGCTCGCCTCGCGAGTTCAGAAACGAGCATCAAATCGCAGTTAAACCTGAGTGACCGGAGGGGCGTTTGCCGATGCTCGATTCTCGTACCGAATACGAGGGTTTGTTCGGAAAGCAGTACCGCACACAGCGAGGGCTGCAGGCTAGCGTCGCCAAACTGCAAAGCTTTCGCTTTTTATGTTTTGAGAGGGGCGCGGCGCTGCTACCGGAAGCTACTCCGATACATGGCAGGATTGTTCAAGGAAGTTGGTGTAGACGAGCAACTGGTCAGGCCAAGTGCTCGCGAAGTTCTTCATGATTGCTTAAATACGAGCGGTGACAATCCTTACCCGTCTTGATGCCTGCTCGGCAGAGCGGGTACCAAGACGGATTTAAGCCCCGATGTGTTCAACACAGGTTTGCTATTGGCGTTTCACAACCAGTGTAAGAATGTCGTAACTGGCCACTAGCTCGCCCAACTGATTGGTCACCTCCACATCCCACGCCACCACGCCCTGCGGAATGCCTTGCGGGCTCTTTTTGCCCTGGTCGATTTTTCGTTTGCAGGTCAGGCGTGCCTGGATGGTATCGCCGATGCCGACCGGATTGATGAAGCGCAGGGTGTCGAGGCCGTAATTGGCCAGGACCGGGCCAGGTGCCGCGGACACGAATAGACCGGCTGCGGCCGACAACACGAAGTAGCCGTGGGCGATGCGTTTGCCGAATTGCGATTCCTTCGCGGCGATTTCGTCGAAGTGCATGTAAAAGTGATCGCCGGACAAGCAACCGAAATTCACCAGATCGGCTTCGGTTACCGTGCGACGGTGAGTCAACAGCGATTCGCCAATCTGCAAGTCCTGGAAGAACCGACGGAACGGATGCACTTCGGTTTCGATGACCTTGGCCCCCCGCACGTATTCGCCGGTGACCGCAGCGAGCATGGTCGGCGAGCCTTGCACCGCGGCGCGTTGCAAGTAGTGTTTCACCGCGCGCAGACCACCGAGCTCTTCACCGCCGCCGGCGCGACCCGGGCCGCCATGTTTGAGTTGCGGCAGCGGCGAGCCGTGGCCGGTGGATTCGGTGGCGGATTCGCGATCCAGCACCAACAAGCGACCGTGCCAGGCGGCCGCGACCGGGATGGCTTTGGCGGCAATCTTCGGGTCCTTGGTGATCAAGCTGGCCACCAGGCTGCCTTTGCCGCGAGCGGCCAAAACCAGTGCTTCATCCAGATCGTCATAGGCCATCAAGGTGCTGACCGGGCCGAACGCTTCGATGTCGTGGGCGCCACCCTCGGCGTGCGGATCGCGGGCCTGCAACAGGGTCGGTGCGAAGAACGCGCCCTGGTTGACGTTTTCGCCACGCGGTTCGAAACCGTCGCGGGCGCCGAACAGCATATCGCTGCTTTGCAGCAAGCTTTCCAGGCGTTCGGCGACGTCTTTTTGCTGATCGTGAGAGGCCAACGCACCCATGCGCACGCCTTCCACCGACGGGTCGCCGACCACGACTTTCTTCAGGCGATCGCGCAAACGGTTGGCGACTGCATCGATGTGTCTGGCTGGCACAATCGCACGGCGGATGGCGGTGCATTTCTGCCCTGCCTTGGTGGTCATTTCCCGGGCGACTTCCTTGATGAACAGTTCGAATTCTTCATCGTCCGGGGTGACGTCCGGGGCGAGGATCGCGCAGTTAAGCGAGTCGGCTTCGGCGTTGAACGGCACTGAGTTGCGGATCAGGTTCGGGTTGACCCGCAGCTTGGCCGCGGTGTTGGCCGAACCAGTGAAGGTCACCACGTCCTGGCCTTGCAGGCGGTCGAGAAGATCACCGGTGCCGCCGATGATCAATTGCAGGCTGCCGGCCGGCAGCAAACCCGATTCGTCCATCAGGCGCACAACGGCTTCGGTCAGGTAGCTGGTGGCGCTGGCCGGCTTGACGATGCACGGCATGCCGGCGAGAAAACTCGGCGCGAACTTTTCCAGCATGCCCCAGATCGGGAAGTTGAAGGCGTTGATGTGCACTGCCAGGCCGCCACGTGGCACCAGAATATGCGTGCCGGCGAAGGTGCCCAGTTTGCTGAGTTGCAGCGCCGGGCCTTCGTGGAAGATGTTGCCTGACGGCAGTTCCCGCGAACCGAGGCTGGCGTAGGTGAACAGCGTGCTGTTGCCGCCTTCGATGTCGATCCAGCTGTCGGCGCGGGTGGCGCCGCTGTGATGGGAGATCGCGTAAAGCTGTTCCTTGCGTTCGCTCAGGTACAAGGCCAATGCCTTGAGACGCTGGGCGCGTTGCTGGAAATCCAGTGCCATCAACCCGCTGACGCCCTGGCGCCGACCGTGCTCGATGGCTTCGGCGAAGTCCGGACGCTCTTCGTGGGTGCGTGCGATCTCGTGGCCGTCGATGGCACTGCGCAGCACCTGGGCACCGTGTTGGCCGATCCAGCGACCGGCGATGAAACTTTGCAGGGTAGGGGCGTGAGGCATCACGATTCCTCCAGGTTAAAAAAAAGTCTGGCGCGGCCGCGGCCGCGCTCTTCAGGGATTACCAAAGCGCCACGGTGTAACCGACGATCAGCCGGTTTTCATCGATGGCGGTGCTCAAGCCATTGCCGGAACGGAAGGTCACGTTGCGCCAGCGCAGGCTGACGTCCTTGAACGGGCCGCTCTGGATGACGTAACTGATGTCGGTGTCGCGCTCGCGTTCGCGGCCGTTATCGACGGCGCCGGCCTTGACGTGGCGGCCGTCGGTGTAGCGGGTCATGAAGGTCAGGCCGGGGATACCTTGCGCGGCGAAGTCATAGTCGTAACGCAGCTGCCAGGAGTCTTCGTCGGCGCGGGTGTAGGTGTTGTAGGTCACCAGGTTGACCACGTACGGATCGCCGCCGTTGAGGAACGGAAAGGCACTGTCGCCGGACAACTGCTGGTACGTGGCACTGACTTTGTGGGCACCGTGGGACACGGTGAACATGCTGTTGAAATTGCGGTTGTCGATACGCCCGGCGCGTTCGGCGCCGTCGCCGCGGCTGTCGAAATAGCGCAGGTCACTGCGCAGGTTGAAACCATTGCCCAGCGGCTGGGTATGCACCAGCCCGACGAACTGCTGGCGATAAATCTGCTCAAGCTTGCCGTAGTAGTAGCTCAGGTTCAGTTGCGGACTGAACGCGTAGCTGCCGCCGGCAAAGTCAAAGTGATCGCTGCTGGCGGCGCCGTAACCGATGTCATCGTTGCTGGAAGAATCCCGCAGGTTCGCCTTGGTGAGGCGCCCGGTATTCACGGTCAGGCCGGTGATCTCCTGACTGGTCAGCAAACCGCCCTCAAAGGTCGAGCCCAGCAGACGGGTGTCGTTGTAGGTCACCACCGGCAGCAAGGGTTGCAGGGTGCCGAGCTTCAACACGCTCTTGGATACGCGCAGCTTGCCGGTGAGCCCCAGTTCGCTGAACTCGTCCGCCGGCTCATGGCTGTTCGGGCCGAAGGGCAGCAGACCGGTGCCCCGGCGATCCGGGCTGGAGTCGAGTTTCAACCCCAGTTTCCCCAGCGCGTCGAGACCGAAACCGAAGGTGCCATCGGTGAACCCGGACTCGATGCGCGCGGTGAACCCTTGCGCCCATTCTTCAGCCTTGGATTGAGGCGCGTTGTCCTGACGGAAATCCCGATTGATGTAGTGGTTGCGCATTTCAATACGGGCCTTGCTGTCGTCCATGAAGTCGGCAATGGCGCATGGGGCGACCATGGGCAGACTCAATGCGGCGGCCAGCGAAAACAGTGATTCGTAAGGTGTAGAACGTGCGGGCTTCATTGTTTTTATTCCCTGCCATCAGTCGGTCGTTGTTAGTGCTTGCTGGCGCCGGAAGCACCGATGCCGGTCATCGAACGGATGAACTGCGCCAGGTAACGGCCGCGCTCAAGGGCCGCTCGCGGCGAGGTGTCGGTGACCGAAAACAGCCAGGCACTGAAGAACGCCAGGCTCATGGAAAACAGTGCCGGGTTGGAGTAGGGGAACAGCGCCTTGTCGTGATGCAGCACGTTGACCCACACCGCCGGGCTCAGCACCAGCAGGACAATCGCCGAGATCAGCCCCGTCAGGCTGCCGGTGACCGCGCCGCGAGTGGTCAGGCCTTTCCAGTACATCGAAAGGAACAGCACCGGGAAATTCACCGACGCCGCGATGGCGAGCACCAGGCCGGAGAGGAAGGCAATGTTCTGCGATTCGAACAGCAGGCCGAGAATGATCGCCAGCACGCCGATGCACAGCGTGGCGATTCGCGAGACGCGGATTTCCTGCTGCTCGGTAGCCTGTCCTTTGCGCATCACACAGGCATACAAATCGTGGGACACCGCCGAGGCGCCGGATAACGCCAGACCGGCGACCACCGCCAGAATGGTGGCGAAGGCAACCGCCGAGATGAAGCCGAGAAACAGGTTTCCACCCACGGCTTGCGCCAGATGCACAGCGATCATGTTGCCGCCGCCGATGATCGCGCCGTTGGCATCGCGGAACGCTGGATCGGTGCCGACCATCACGATGGCGCCGAAGCCGACAATGATCAGCAGCAGGTAGAAGTAGCCGATAAAGCCGGTGGCGTAGAACACGCTTTTACGCGCTTCCTTGGCATCGCTGACGGTGAAGAAACGCATCAGGATATGTGGCAGGCCGGCCGTGCCGAACATCATGCCCAGCCCCAGCGAGATCGCATCGATCGGGTTCGACAGCAAACCGCCCGGGGCCATGATCGCGTTGCCCTTGGCATGGACGGCGGTGGCGCCGGCGAACATCGCCTCGGTGCTGAAACCGAAATGCTTGAGCACCATGAACGCCATGAACGTGGTGCCGAACAGCAGCATCACGGCCTTGATGATCTGCACCCACGTGGTGGCGAGCATGCCGCCGAAGGTCACGTAGAACACCATCAACACACCGACCAGCATCACCGCGTAAAGGTAGTCGATGCCGAACAGCAACTCGATCAGTTTGCCGGCGCCGACCATCTGCGCCACCAGATACATCAACGCGACGGTCAACGTGCCGAACGCCGAGGTCAGGCGCACCGGGGTTTGTTCGAGGCGATAGGACACCACGTCGGCGAAGGTGTATTTACCGAGGTTGCGCAGGCGTTCGGCGATCAGAAACAGAATGATCGGCCAACCCGCCAACACACCCAGTGCGTACAGCAAACCGTCATAACCGTTGAGGAACATCATCGCCGAGATGCCGAGGAAGGACGCCGCGGAAATCATGTCGCCGGCAATCGCCAGACCGTTCTGGAAACCGGTCATGCCACCGCCCGCGGTGTAGAAATCGCTGGCGGAGCGCGTGCGCAAGGCGGCCCAGCGCGTTACGCCGAGGGTGAACAGCACAAACACCAGGAACATGCCGATGGCGTTCCAGTTCAATGGGCGAGACGCGCCGTCGGCCGCTGCCGCAAAGTCAGCGACGAAGGCCAGAGGCAGCAGGAACAAGGCGAGAAGACGGCTCATCGGGCGCACTCCTGTTTCAGTTTGTCGTTGAGTGGGTCGATCACGTTGTTGGCGCGATAGACGTAGAAACCGGTCAGTGCGAAGGCCAGCATCACGATGACCACGCCGACCAGCATGCCTACGGAGGTCACGCCACCGCTCAGGGATTGGCCGAGGGTGGCGGGGGAGAAGGCCACCAGCAGGACGAAGCCGAAATAGATCACCAGCATGATCAGCGACAGCGACCAGTAGAGGTTCTGTTTGCGGCGGACCAACTGGATGAAGTCGGGGTGTTGGCGGATGAGTTCTACGTCTGTGGGTGTCATGGCGCGCTCTCGGTTGTTGTTTTTGTTGTGGGGTGAAACGGTGTATTCCGGTCGATCACTGGCCCCCTGTGGGAGCGAGCCTGCTCGCGATAGCGGTGGGTCAGCCTCCATTGATGCTGGATGGACTGCCTTCATCGCGAGCAGGCTCGCTCCCACAGGTGTTTTGCGTTGCGTCTTAGAGCTGATCGAAATCCAGGACGACTTTGTCGCTGACCGGAAAGGCCTGGCACGACAGCACATAACCGGCAGCCACTTCGTAATCTTCCAGGGCGTGGTTGCTGTCCATTTCCACTTCGCCTTCGATGACCTTGCATTTGCAGGTCGAGCACACGCCGGCCTTGCACGAGTAGGGCAGTTCGGCGCCTTGGGCGTTGCCGGCGTCGAGGATGCTCTGGGTGTTGCGCGGCAGATCGAAGGCGAGGGCGCGGCCGTCGCTGATGACGGTGATCTGGCTGACCGCGGCATCCACCTGCCGTGCCGCTTCCCGCGCTTCGCGTTTTTGCTGGCTGCCGGCGGCGGCAAACAGTTCGAAGTGGATACGCTCAGCCGGCATGCCGTTGGCTTTCAGGCTGTTGCGCACGGTTTCGGTCATTTCCTGCGGGCCGCAGATGAATGCCGCGTCGAGGGCTTTGACGTCGAGCCAGCGAGTGAACAGTTGCTCGCATTTCTCGGCGTTGATCCGGCCGTTGTACAGGTCGACATCCTGCTGTTCGCGGCTGAAGACGAAGATCAGGTTCAGGCGCTGCAAGT
This sequence comes from Pseudomonas sp. CFSAN084952, assembly GCF_009648855.1. Classification (NCBI taxonomy): domain Bacteria; kingdom Pseudomonadati; phylum Pseudomonadota; class Gammaproteobacteria; order Pseudomonadales; family Pseudomonadaceae; genus Pseudomonas; species Pseudomonas sp. CFSAN084952. Next base: position 2,217,673 of record NZ_CP045767.1, read on the forward strand.
AGCGGTTTTTCAGGTCCTCGAGCTGTTCGCGGAACAACGCGCCGGAGCTTGAGCGGTTGCCATACAGCAGCGTCACGCGGCTATGGGGTTCGGTTTGCAGGGTGGTCTTGATGATCGACAGGATCGGCGTGATGCCGCTGCCTGCTGCAACCGCCAGGTAATTGCCATGGCGAGCGGGATCGAGCTCGACATGGAAATGCCCGGCCGGCGGCATCACTTCCAGACTGTGTCCGGCCTTCAGTTGTTCGTTGGCAAACGCTGAAAAACGCCCGCCCGCGACGCGCTTGATGGCGATGCGCAATTCACCGTCGTTGACGCCGGTGCAGATCGAATACGAACGACGCACTTCTTCGCCGTCCATTTGCGTACGCATCACCAGGTGCTGGCCCTGGGTGAAGTGAAAGCTGTCTTGCAGGTGCTGCGGAATCTCGAAGGCGATGGACACCGCGTCACGGGTCTCGGCGCGAACGTCCTTGATGGTCAGGCTGTGAAATTTACTCATTATTGTTCTCCAGCTGGGACGGCCGATCGCCGCTCAGATGCACTTGAAATAGTCGAACGGTTCACGGCAATCGACGCAGCGGTACAACGCCTTGCAGGCCGTGGAGCCGAACTCGCTGAGCACTTCGGTGTGCGCGCTGCCGCATTGCGGGCAGACGATCACCGGGCTTTCACCGAGCAGGCTGCGCTTGCTGGTGCTGCCGTCGGGCGGTGCAATGCCGTAGGCACGCAGGCGTTCGCGGCCGCTGTCGGTGATCCAGTCGGTGGTCCAGGCCGGGGTCAATTTGCGTTCCAGCTGCGGCGCCCGAAAACCGGCGAGCTCCAGCGCATCGCGGATATCGCTTTCGATCACTTCGGTGGCGGGGCAGCCGGAGTAGGTCGGTGTGACCACCACATGCAGATGCCCGGCTTGCCAGTCGAGATCGCGCACGATGCCCAGGTCTACGACGCTGACCACCGGCACTTCCGGGTCCATGACTTGCGCCAGAGTCGCCCACGCGGCGGCCAGGTCGGTCGGTTGTGCCGGCCGGGCGCCGAGGTCGCTGGCGATCAGCTCACCAGGTCGCATCGGGGTACGCTCGTGGCAGGAATTGCATCTCGGCCAACAGAATGCCCAGGTGTTCGGTGTGCAGGCCCTTGCGTGCATTCAGATAGAAATAGTTCGGCGCGGCCGGCACGGGCAGGGTGGCGCTGGCGAAAATCTCGTTGACCTTGGCTTGCCAGGCCGCAGCGACCTGGGCGGCGTCCGGGGTGATGCCGGCTGCGTGCAAACGCTGTTCGCTGTCATCGGCACTGGTCAGTTCAACGGTGAAGCGCCAGACCTCAGGGATCGCCGCGAGCATGCGTTGGTGGCTTTCCTCGGTGCCGTCACCCAGACGCTCGACCCACTCGCCGGACCGGCGCAGGTGATAGGTCACTTCCTTCACCGCTTTGGCGGCGATCCCGGCGATACGCTCGTCGCTGGACTGGCTCAGGCCGCTGAGCACTTGCAGGTGCCAGGCGTCATACAGGAACTGCTTGAGGATAGTCACCGCGTAATCGCCGTTGGGTTGTTCCACCAGCAGCAGATTGCGATAGGCGCGCTCATCGCGGCGGAATGCCAGGTGATCGGCATCACGGCCGTCGTCCAGCAGTTCGGCGGCGTATTCGAGCCAGTTGCGTGCCTGGCCGACGAGGTCGAGGCCGACATTCATCAGCGCCAGTTCTTCTTCAAGCGCCGGGGCCTTGCCGCACCATTGGCACAGGCGCTGGCCCTGGATCAGGGCGCTGTCGCCGAGGCGCAGTAGGTATTCGATCAGATCGTTCTTGGTGTTCATGGTCGACCTCACATGTGCCCGACTTCGGCCGGCAGCTCGTAGAAGCTGGCGTGGCGGTAGACCTTGTCGTCCGAGGGGTCGAACAGCGGGTCTTTTTCATCCGGCGACGACGCGGTGATCAGCGCCGATGGCACCACCCACAGGCTCACGCCTTCGCTGCGACGGGTGTACAACTCGCGCGCGTTTTCAATGGCCATGGTGGTGTCGGCGGCGTGCACGCTGCCCACATGCTTGTGGTTGAGGCCGTGCTTGCTGCGCACGAAGACTTCGAAAAGGGTCCATTCGGACATGGCGGTGTCTCCAGATCAGGTGGCCGAATCAGGCGGCGTTCTTGTTATGTTTTTTGCGAGCGTGTGCGACCGCGGCTTCACGGACCCAGGCGCCGTCTTCAATCGCCTTGCGGCGGGTGGCGACGCGTTCCTGGTTGCATGGGCCGTTGCCCTTGAGCACTTCGTAGAACTCGCTCCACTGAATTTCGCCGAAGTCGTAGTGACCGCGCTCGGCGTTCCACTTCAGGTCCGGGTCGGGGCAGGTGCAACCGAGTAATTCGAGTTGCGGGATGGTCTGGTCGATGAAGCGCTGGCGCAGTTCGTCGTTGCTCTGGCGCTTGATTTTCCAGGCCATGGACTGAGCGCTGTTGGGGGAGTGTTCGTCGCTTGGGCCGAACATCATCAGTGACGGCCACCACAGGCGGTTGATCGCGTCCTGGACCATGTCTTTCTGCGCCTGATTACCGTAACGCATCATGGTCAGGAGGATTTCGTAGCCCTGGCGCTGGTGGAAACTTTCTTCCTTGCAGATGCGCACCATGGCCCGGGAGTAGGGGCCATAGGAGGTGCGCTGCAATACGACCTGGTTGACGATCGCTGCGCCATCCACCAGCCAGCCCACAGCGCCCATGTCGGCCCAGTTCAAGGTCGGGTAGTTGAAGATGCTCGAGTACTTGGCCTTGCCGCTGTGCAGTTTGGCGATTTCCTCGTCACGGTCGGCGCCGAGGGTTTCCATGGCGCTGTACAGGTACAGGCCGTGGCCCGCTTCGTCCTGAATCTTGGCCATCAGTTGCAGTTTGCGTTTGAGCGATGGCGCCCGGGTGACCCAGTTGCCTTCGGGCAGCATGCCGACGATTTCGGAGTGGGCGTGCTGGGAGATCTGACGGATCAGGGTCTGGCGATAGGCATCAGGCATCCAGTTTTTCGCTTCGATCTTGATTTCTGAATCGATTTTTTCCTGGAAGGCGCGTTCCTGTTCGGACATCTCCGAGAGGTCTTTGATGCGTTTTACGCCGGTTTCTACGAGCTGTGCGTACATGGGGGTCTCCCGCCTTGAATCTGATCGAGGGCATGGAGAACTTTATAAGCGATACAGAAATTAATATCAAACGGTAAGTGGCGTGTCGTATTCGTTTTTTGTATCGCTTTGGAGTGATTGCCGCCTTACTTTGTTTTTTTGTGGGAGCGAGTCCGCTCGCAAATGGAGTGATCTTGCACATCGATGTCGCCTGACACTCAGCCATTGCGAGCAGTCTCCCACAGGGATCTTGGGTATATGGGGGGAGTTGCAGTCACACACGGTCACAGTGTGAGCGGCGGTGCGATAATTCGACGTGTCCGCGGACGCAGCTTTTCATTCAGTACTGATCTACCCAGACAGACAGTGAAGAAGCAAAAAAAAGCCCCGCAAAAGCGGGGCTCAAAAGGGTGCAGCAGTCATGCTTTGGGACGTTTGTCCAAGACGTGGCAGGCTTTGCCTTCGGAGCGTTTGATCGAGTGGAACGGCTGCAGGACGATTCGTGAGCTGATGCCGATGAAGGTCTTGATGTGCCGGCTCAACTCGGCGCACACAGCTTTCTGCTGGTCGTCGCCCAAGTGCTGGTGTTCGGCCTTGAGCTCCACGTGCACATCGACGCTGTCCAGGTTGCCATTGCGATACAGATGTATCTCGTAGCATTCGGATAGCTGTTTTATTTTAAGTACCTGCTCTTCGATCTGTGTCGGAAACACGTTGACCCCGCGAATGATCAGCATGTCATCGCTGCGCCCGGTGATCTTGTCGATCCGTCGCATTGGTCGCGCGGTGCCTGGCAGCAAGCGCGTCAGGTCTCGGGTACGGTAGCGGATCATCGGCAAGGCTTCTTTGCTCAGTGAGGTGAACACCAGTTCGCCCATCTGACCATCTGGCAGTACTAAGCCTGTGATCGGGTCGATGATTTCCGGGTAGAAGTGATCTTCCCAAATCGTCGGACCGTCTTTTGTTTCGGCGCACTCCATGGCGACGCCCGGCCCCATAATTTCCGAGAGGCCGTAGATGTCGAGGGCGGTGATGCCCAGACGGTTTTCAATCGCGCTACGCAGTTTGCCAGTCCACGGCTCGGCGCCGAAAATGCCTAGGCGCAGGGCTAGTTTGTGCGGGTCAATGCCTTGGCGCTCAATTTCATCGGCGATGTTGAGCATGTAGGACGGCGTGACCATGATGATGTCAGGCTGGAAATCCTTGATCAGTTGCACTTGTTTTTCGGTCTGGCCACCGGACATCGGAATTACTGTGCAACCCAGGCGTTCAGCGCCGTAGTGCGCGCCCAAGCCACCGGTGAATAGGCCATAGCCATAGGAAATATGCACTTTGTCGCCGCGGCGCCCCCCGGCCGCACGGATTGAGCGCGCGACGACGTTGGCCCAGGTATCGATGTCGTTCTGTGTGTACCCCACGACGGTCGGTTTGCCGGTAGTGCCGCTTGACGCGTGCAGGCGCACCACGTCCTGCATCGGCACCGCGAACATGCCGTAGGGGTAGTTGTCGCGCAGGTCAGTCTTAGTGGTGAACGGAAACTTCGCCAGGTCGTCCAGCGTTTTGATGTCGTCGGGGTGGACGCCCAGCGCGTCGAAGCGCTGGCGGTACAGCGGCACGTTGTTGTAGGCGTGGTTCAGGCTCCAGCGCAGACGCTCCAGTTGATGCTGGCGCAGTTCGTCTATGCTGGCGGTTTCCAGCGGGTCGAGCACGGGATCAAGCACGGCTTTGGCGATTGGCATGTTCATAACTTCACTCGAATTATTGTTGTGTTCGCGCCCTGTTGCGCCAGGGCTTTGAGTGCATGCCCCGAGGATACTCCTGGGCCCCTCGGGCGTTGCGATTCTTCAGACGGACAGGCGCTCGATGATCAGCGCGATGCCCTGGCCAACACCGATGCACATGGTGCACAAGGCATAGCGTCCCTGACGTTCTTCCAGTTCGTGAAGGGCTGTGGTGACCAACCGTGCGCCGCTCATGCCCAATGGATGACCCAGAGCGATTGCGCCACCGTTGGGATTTACCCTTGGATCGGCATCGCTCAGGCCGAGCTCGCGCAGCACCGCCAGGCCCTGTGCGGCGAAAGCTTCGTTGAGTTCGATCACGTCCATATCGGGGAGGCTCAGGTTGGCCAGTTCCAGTACCTTGCGAGTGGCTGGCACCGGGCCGATGCCCATGATGCGTGGTTCGACGCCGGCAGTGGCCATGGCGACGACCCGGCCCCGCGCCTTGAGGCCGTGGCGTTTGGCGACCTGCGGGCTGGCCAGCAGCAACGCGCAAGCACCGTCATTGACGCCGGATGCATTGCCGGCGGTGATGCTGCCACCCTCACGAAAAGGGGTGCCGAGTTTCTGCAACTGCTCCAGCGTGGTATCGCCGCGTGGGTGTTCGTCATGTTCGACGACTTTGTCCGGGCCCCTGCGCTGAGGGATTTGTACCGCGACGATTTCCTTGGCAAAACGGCCGCTTGCCTGGGCGGCGCCGGCCCGTTGCTGGCTACGCAGCGCGAAGGCGTCCTGATCGGCGCGGGAGATATTGAATTGCTCGGCGACGTTCTCGGCAGTTTCCGGCATGGAGTCGACGCCGTAGGTTTTTTTCATAAGTGGATTGATGAAGCGCCAGCCAATGGTGGTGTCGTAGACCTGTGCCTCACGGGAAAACGCCTGTTCGGCCTTGCCCATCACCAGCGGCGCGCGCGACATCGATTCGACGCCGCCCACCAGCATCAAGCCGGCTTCGCCGCTGCGAATCGCCCGGGCGGCGGTGCCGACCGCGTCCAGGCCGGAGCCACACAAGCGGTTCAGGGTGGTGCCGGGCACGCTGATCGGTAAACCGGCCAACAACGCCGACATGCGCGCGACGTTGCGGTTGTCTTCGCCGGCCTGGTTGGCACAGCCGTAGATCACATCATCCACGACGCTCCAATCCACCTGCGGGTGGCGGCGCAGCAGCTCGCGCAACGGCACCGCGCCGAGGTCATCGGCGCGCACGCTGCTCAAGGCTCCGGCGTAGCGGCCGATGGGGGTCCGCACTGCATCGATGATCAAGGCGTCATTCATTCGGGGTCTCCTGCGCCAGCACTGCGCCGCGCACTTTGTAGGACTTGCCATGGAACAGGGCGATCAGCTGGCCCAGTTGGTTTTCAACGCGTACGTCGTAATTGCCGGTGCGACCGGAGCGGCTTTGCTCGGTGCATTGGGCGGTCAAGGTGTCACCCAGGCGTGCCGGGGCGATGTAATCGATGCTGCAACCGATGGCCACCGTCGCTTCGTTGTAGCTGTTGCATGCGAATGCGAAGGCCGAGTCGGCGAGGGCGAACAGGTAGCCCCCGTGGCAGGTGCCGTGCCCCTGGATCATGTCGGCGCGCACGCTCATGCCCACGCTGGCGCAGCCCGGCGCCACGGAGAGCAGGCGCATGCCCATCGCCTGGCTGGCGGTGTCGCGCTTGAACATCGCTTGCGCACAGGCGATGGCCAGGTTCATGGCTTCATGATGGGTCATGTAATGTCCTCCCTTCGGCGACGCGGCGGCGCAGCAGCAGCGACGGTCGATAGCGCTCTTCGCCGTAGCTGGCTTGCAGGTTTTCCAGGACCTTGAGAATGTGCGTCAGGCCGATACTGTCCGCCCAGGCCAGGGGGCCTTGCGGGTAATTGACCCCGGCGCGCATCGCCAGGTCGATGTCGGCGGCCGAGGCCACGCCTTGCAGCAGCGCATCGGCGGCTTCATTGGCCAGCATGGCCACGGTGCGCAACACCAGGAGCGCCGGGCTATCGCTGAGCCGGCTGACGATAAACCCGGCTCGTTGCAGCAGGGCAACACCGTCTGCGAGAGCGGCAGGTTCGATATCGGCGGCGCAACCAATGGCCAGGCGGCTGGCCTTGGCGTAGTCCCCGGCCAGATCCACCAGGATGAGATTGCGCAGGCCTTCCTCCCTGGCGCGCTGGCACGCCATGCGCCCATCGCTCAGGGCCAGGACTGCATCGCCCACCCGCAGCAGGCCCGCGCCGTCGCGCTGGATGACCTCGACCCCTTGCTCACGCAAACGCGGGATCAGCCCGTTGGCGATGCCCAAGTCGCCTTCAACCACACAAGAAGTGACGGTGCGTTCGCTGTCGAGCGATGTCGGTCGCGGCCGCTGCGCACCTTCGGCGTAGCAATAGAATCCCTGGCCGCTTTTGCGGCCCAGGCGTCCGGCGTCCACCAATTCTTTCTGGATCAACGACGGCAGGAAGCGCGCGTCGCCGTAATAGGCGTCGAATACCGAACAGGTCACGGCATAGTTGACGTCATGACCGATCAGGTCGGTCAGTTCGAACGCGCCCATGGCAAAACCACCGGCTTCACGCAGCAGGGCATCCAGGGTCGGGCAATCCGCCGCGAGCTCCTGCACCAGGCGCAGGCTTTCGGCGTAGAACGGCCGGGCCACGCGGTTAACGATGAACCCCGGCGTTGACCGGGTGTGCACCGGTTCTTTACCCCAGGCTCGGGCGGTGTCGTACAGACAGGCCGCCAGAGCCGGATCGCTGGCCAGGCCCGAGACGATTTCCACCAGCGCCATGACCGGCGCCGGGTTGAAGAAATGCAGCCCGAGCAGGCGTTGTGGATGGCGCAGTTGCGCGGCGATGCTCGTAATCGACAGCGACGAGGTGTTGCTGGCCAGGATGCACTGGTCATCGCAGATGTCTTCCAACTGACGGAACAGGTCGCGTTTGACCTCGAGATTTTCGACGATGGCTTCGATGATCAGTGCGCAATCGGCGAGGGCTTCGATGGTTTGCGCGGCGTGCAGACGCGCAACGGTCGCGTTGCGAGATTCGGCGGACAGCTTGCCGTTCTCGACGCGTTTGCCCAATTGTCGGTCGATGCCTTCGATGGCCTGGACGGCGGCGCCCGGACGATTATCCAGCAACAGCACCGAGTGACCGGCCTGTGCTGCGACCTGGGCAATGCCGGCGCCCATGGCCCCGGCGCCGATCACGGCGATGCGTGCGTTGGTATCCAGAGCGGTCATGACTCAGCGCCCCTTGAAGCTTGGACTGCGTTTTTCCATGAAGGCGCTGACCCCTTCACGGTAATCCTCGCTGCGCCCGGCCAGGCGTTGCAGGTTCTTTTCCAGTTCCAGTTGTTCGTCGAAAGTGTTGTTCAGGCTGGCGTTGAGGCTACGTTTGATCAGTGCCAGGCCGTAGGTCGGTTGGCTGGCCAGGTGGCGGGCGAGGGTCAGGGCTTCCTCGCGCAGTGCGGTATCGTCGACGACGCGGTAGATCAAGCCCCATTGCTCGGCCTGCTCGGCCGTCAGGCGGTTGCCGAGTAGAGCCAGGGCCTTGGCGCGAGCCATGCCCACCAGGCGCGGCAAGGTCCAGGTGCCACCGGAATCGGGGATCAAGCCAATCTTGCAGAAGGCCTGAATGAAGCTAGCCGAGCGTGCCGCCAGGACCAGATCGCAGGCCAGGGGGATATTGGCGCCCGCACCGGCCGCCACGCCGTTGACTGCACAGATCACCGGCAGCGGCAGGTCGCGCAGTTGACGAATCAGCGGGTTGTAGAACTTCTCGATGGACTCGCCCAGGTCCGGCACGGCGCTGTCGGGTGCGACGTTGCGATCGCTGAGGTCCTGCCCGGCGCAGAAACCGCGACCTTCACCGGTCAGCAACAGCACGCGTACGTCCGGGTTCTGCCGCACCTGCTTCAGCGCTTCTTTCATTTCGCCATGCATCTGCGTGTTGAAGCTGTTGAGCTGGTCCGGGCGATTGAGGCTGAGCAGGGCGACGCCGGCCTCGATGGAAAACAGGATGTGTTCGAAGTTCATGGTCTTGGCGTTCTCTAAGAGGTCGTTCAAATTCGGTGGTCACTGGCCGCTGAAGGCCGGCGTGCGTTTTTCCTGGAACGCCGCGATGCCTTCGTCGCGGTCGCGGGTACCGGCCAGCACGGTGAAAGCGTGGCGTTCGAAGCGCAGGCCGCTGGCCAGGTCGGTGTCCATTGCCTTGAGCAGCGCCTCCTTGGCCAGGCGCACCGCCAGCGGTGCTTTTTGGGCGATGCTGCGGGCGATCTGCAGGGCGCGCTCGACTGTAAATTCCGGTTGCGTCACTTCGCTGATCAGCCCGGCCCGCTGGGCCTGGCGGGCGTCGATCGGTTCGCCGGTCAGGACCATCTGCATGGCCATGGATTTGCCGACCGCGCGCAGCAGGCGTTGGGTGCCACCGGCGCCGGGCATGATTCCCAGGTTGATTTCCGGTTGGCCGAAACGAGCGTCTTCGCCGGCAATGATGATGTCGGCGTGCATCGCCAGTTCGCAGCCACCGCCGAGGGCGAAGCCGTTGACGGCGGCGATCAGCGGTTTGTTGAACCGGGTGATGGCTTGCCAGGACGCCTGGCGCGGGTCATCGAGAATGCCCACCAGGTTGCGCTCGGCCATTTCTTTGATGTCGGCCCCGGCGGCGAAGGCCTTGCGGCTGCCGGTCAGGACCACGACGCGGGTGTCGGGGTCGGCCTGGGCGGCGTTCAGTTCATCGGCCAGTTCACCGAGTAACTCGGTGTTCAGCGCATTCAACGCTTGTGGACGTTGCAGGGTGATCAGGCGAACGCCCGGTTCGATGAAATCGACAGCAAGGGTTAGAGGCATGGCGGATGCCCTCACGGTGCACGCTCGGCTGTGGTGCCGGCTCATTGTTGGATCGGCTCGATAGGCCGGTTTTGCCGGAGTATAGCTACAATGCGATACGCAAATGCAAACAAAAAGTTGATTTAATGTGTCTTATTGGCTCGACTGGTGTTTCCAGTGGGCGTGTGGGGTGCGCTGTAAATGGCGAGATTAGGTCCTATTTTGTTGATTTATCGCCTGGTTTTTTTGATGGGGCTGGGTAGGCCGATACGGGATTTACAAGTGATACCTTTTTTCTTCTTTGTTCTATTAAAAGTGATGTGATACAAGATGATCCTGTATCGGCATCGCTTTGTGAGTGCCCTAGAAGGAAACGCCCATGACCTGCTACAGCCTCGATGGCCTGACCCCTGTGGTCGATTCGACCGCTTACGTTCACCCTTCGGCCGTCTTGATCGGTGATGTAATCGTCGGACCTCATTGCTACGTCGGACCGTTGGCCAGCCTGCGCGGGGACTTCGGTCGGATTGTCCTGGAGGAGGGCGCCAATGTGCAGGACACCTGTGTGATGCACGGTTTCCCGGACAGCGACACCGTGGTCGAGCGCAACGGTCACATTGGCCACGGCGCGGTGCTGCACGGCTGCCGGATCGGCGCCGACGCCCTGGTGGGAATGAATGCCGTGGTGATGGACAACGCGCACATCGGTGCACGCTGTTTTGTCTCGGCGGCCGCCTTCGTCAAGGCAGGATTCGCAGGCCCCGAGCAGGTTCTGATCATGGGTGCGCCGGCCAGCGTCAAGCGCGCCCTCAGCGACGAGGAGGTGTCGTGGAAACAGGCCGGCACCCGTGAGTATCAGCAACTGGCCAAGCGTTGTCTGGAACAGATGCAGGTCTGCGAACCGTTGAGCGAGCCAGAACCTGATCGCCCACGTATCCGCGATAGCGGCTTGCGGCCAAAAGGCAGCGGCCTGTGAACAGCGCTCCCACAGGGGAATGCGCATTCGGTATATTCCTATTCTTTTTCAGCTCGGTACGTACATGTCGTCCCTGACACCTTTGAACCATCTAATTACCCGTTTTCAGGAGCAGACCCCGATCCGCGCCAGTTCCTTGATCATTACGTTGTATGGGGATGCCATCGAACCCCATGGCGGAACAGTCTGGCTGGGCAGCTTGATCCAATTGCTCGAGCCCATCGGCATTAACGAACGGCTGATCCGCACCTCGATTTTCCGCCTGACCAAAGAAAGCTGGCTGACCGGCGAGAAAGTCGGGCGTCGCAGCTATTACAGCCTGACCGGTACCGGCCGCCGGCGCTTCGAAAAGGCGTTCAAGCGCGTTTACAATTCTACGGTGCCGGCGTGGGACGGTTCGTGGTGCCTGGTGATGCTTACGCAGCTGACCCCAGACAAGCGCAAGCAAGTACGCGAAGAACTGGAGTGGCAGGGCTTTGGTGCGATATCGCCGACGGTGCTGGCCTGTCCGCGCAGCGACCGGACCGATGTCAACGCGACGCTACTGGACCTCGGTACTCAGGAGGAAACCATCGTCTTCGAAACCACCGCCCAGGACGTGATGGCTTCAAAGGCCTTGCGTTTACAGGTGCGCGAGAGCTGGAACATCGAGGAGCTGGCGACCCATTACAGCGAGTTCATCCAGTTGTTTCGACCGCTCTGGCAGGCGCTTCGCGAGCAGGAAAACCTGCAGCCGTCCGAGTGTTTCCTGGCACGTGTACTGCTTATTCACGAGTACCGCAAACTGTTGCTGCGCGACCCGCAATTACCGGACGAGTTGTTGCCCGGCGATTGGGAGGGACGGGCCGCCCGGCAGTTGTGTCGCAATATTTATCGGCTGATATATATCAAGGCCGAGGAATGGTTGAACAGCGCACTAGAGACTGCCGATGGTCCGTTACCGGATGTGGGCGAAAGCTTTTATCGGCGTTTTGGCGGGCTTAAATAATCCACTTGCTTTCGAGGGAGAAATCACAGCTTCGGTATGGCGCTAGCCATAATCTTGTATGGGAGAGTGAATCCGCTCGCCACCATGCCCCCATGCGCGTCGTTCAATTCCGCGAGGTATTGTCATGGCGCGCAAGAACCAAAGCGTCTTGAGATGATAAATCACAATTGTTCTGGCATGGATATGGGTGGTAGCGGGCACCTGGTCGCTGCAGACTCAGAAAACTGCGATGAGCCGATTTTACGTCATCGATGTTCGTGCTGCACTTGTCATCAATCGCATCCGCCTGCACCACCCTGCCGACAGGGCTGGCCTCAGAAATGTGAAGGGTCGTTTTAGTGCCGTAAAGCTTGGCTAAATTACTTCGACATCCAATCAATAACCGCTCGGTAGTCTTCGGCGCTGCAGTCCATGCAGAGGCCGCGCGGAGGCATTGCCCCGAACCCCCCCGTTGCGTGCGCCACTAGTACGTCCATCCCTTTATCCAAGCGAGGTTGCCAAGCGGATGGATCGCCTTTCTTAGGGGCGGCCGGGAGTTGGCCGCTGTGGCACATCACACAGCTACGGTTGAATACGGCTTCGGGCTCTTGAGCCGCCTCAGCGCAAGCAAAGAAAACCAAGCAAGCGGAAACTATGATTTTTTTCAAAATTCACCCTATGAATTGTATTAAGGCTCTACCGTGACGGTCGAAACTTCAGGCATGTGTTCAGTTCCTGAACACATGTGCTCTCCATAACTCAGTCAGGCGGCAGGATCAGGCATCTCAGTGTCTGATTCTGCGGGGTAATGATCCTCGTTGAATCATCCCGCGCGGACCGCATGCATTTATTGTGGTTGAAGTAGTGCTCTAAGCATGGGGCGTGCCAACAGCGCGGTTTGAGCTTGTTGAGGTTGGCGCCGTTAATCATCGGGATGCCAACTGGCGTTAGGCGAGGGGGGGGGCTAAGGAGCATAGTAAGCGTGTGTGCACCCCGATCGATTTCCAGGTTGGTTCAGAAATTGCACGCAACGTAATGGGCGCCGGACATTAAAGGCGCAGACGTACATGCGAAGTTCGCGCGGGGATTTACCATGATAAAAACAAAAATCTTTGTGCCATGCGGAGCTGTTCGATGCAGCGGCTGATTTCTCGGCTGATCGACAGTCAACATCCAGAGTCGCTGCTGGCTGCGTTGCGTTGGCTTTACAGTTTTGTACGCCCGCATCGACTGGCGATCGCCGGGCTGCTCGGCTTGTCAATTTCTGCCTCGCTTTTGGTGTTGCTGCAACCATGGCTAACGAAACTGCTGATCGATGATGGTTTGCTGGCACGTGACTTTCCGAAGCTGTTAACAATCGCAAGCCTGATGATAGTCGCAGGCCTGTTGGGAACAGCTCTTTCTGGAATAAATCGTTACCTGCACACGCGCTTGTCGGGACGGATTTTGTTTTCGCTACGTGACGACCTTTATCGACACCTGCAGACCTTGTCTGCGAGTTTTTATGCTCAGCGACGCATCGGTGATTTGATGTCACGGCTAGATGGTGATGTCGCGGAAATTCAGCGCTTCGCCGTGGATTCATTATTTTCGGCTGTATCGAGCGTGGTCGGCTTGCTCTGTGCAGTAGCGATGTTGGTCACGCTATCGTGGAAGCTTTCATTGTTGGTCCTGGTGTTGATTCCTCTCGACATACTGTGGTTGCGCTGGATGCGTCGCAAGGTCGAGCGCGATGTACGCCGGTTGCGTGAGTGTTCAGCGGACGTGTCGTCGTTCATGGTCGAGACGTTGCCAGTAATGAAATTCATTCAGTCAGCCGGTCAGCAAAAAAGGGAATCCCATCGATTGGAAGCACTGGGGCAGGGCTATATGAACCAGTTGCTGAAGCTGCAGATTACGGAGTTTTTTACTCAGGCTGTGCCTGGAACATTGACGTCTTTGGCGCGTGCCTGCGCTTTTCTCTTGGGAGGCTACTGGGTTGTTCAAGGAACGTGGCAACTCGGCTCGCTGATCGCGTTTTCCACCTACCTGGGGATGGCAGTAGGGCCAGTTCAGAGCCTGTTAGGTCTTTATGTTGCAATACAAAGGATGACGGTCAGTCTCGGGCGGGTCATGGAGCTACGCGGTGAGGAGCCTACTATCGTCAGCCCTGTATTACCCAAGCCCATGCCCGCCCAAAGTGATTTGCGTTTCGACGACGTTCACTTCACCCATCCCGGGCGCCTCAGCACGTTGCGCGGTGTCGATGCACGGATTCCTTATGGCTTGAAAGTTGCGCTGAGCGGCGGCTCCGGCGTTGGTAAATCGACATTGATAGACCTTCTTCAGCGGCATCTCGATCCACAGGCTGGGCGGGTGCTGCTGGGAGAAGTCGATGTGCGAGAGCTGGACCTATTTGAGCTACGGCGACGGATTGCTGTGGTCAGTCAAGATATCGTCTTGTTTCGTGGCAGTCTCGCCGACAACCTGGCCTACGCCATGCCGGACGCTAATCGGGAAGCCATAACCGCAGTGGCTCAACTCGCGCAGCTCGAGAGTTTGATCGCGTCCCTCCCCGAGGGGCTCGATAGCCCTTTGGGTGAGCGGGGTCAACAGTTGTCTGGCGGACAAAAACAACGCATCGCAATCGCTCGGGCACTGCTCCAGGATCCGATGATTTTGGTCATGGACGAAGCCACGTCTGCGGTAGATGAAGCCACCGAGCGTGAAGTCATCGAAGCCATCGACCGATTGTTTTCCGGGCGCACGCGAATCTTGATCAGTCATCGCCCTTCAACGCTGGCCAACGCAGATCTACATTTTGAGCTGCTCGACGGCGTGTTGAAGCCCAAATCGGTCCAATACGAAATCTGATCTGAGGATCGGCATGATGCTTCAAGCAGTTTCCTTGTATCCGTTCATTTGCTCGGGGCGAGAGGCCTTATAGATGACTGGGATCAGAATACTCATACTCGGTGCTGGGCCTGCCGGAGCAGCGGTGGCTCTGGGGTTACGGCGGTTAGGTTATCCGGTTTCGGTGGTCAGCGAGTGGCGAAGATTCGCAGCGCTGGAGGGTGTCTCGGTTCGTGTGCTTGAGGCTTTGCATAGTGCGGGATTCCATCATGCCTTGGGGGACGCGACATTGCCTTCACAGCGGCAGGTGGCGTGGAACGGTCAGCATCATGCACAGAACATAGAATATCTATTGGACCGTCCGACATTCGATAAAGGGTTGCGAGAAGACTTGCGCCTGGCGGGGGTGGAGTTGATAGATGGGCGTGTGCTGAGCATAGAGACCTCGACGGATGGGCACAAAGTTGAGGTCGAAGGGCATGGTGCAATGAAAATTGACTTCTTGGTGGAGGCGCGTGGACGTCAGGCGCCATCGCTTGGTAAAGGCGTACGTGGGCCGGAGACGGTAAGCTTGCTGAATCGATGGCAAGGTGCTCCGGGTACCACAGCCAGCGCAATAGAAAGCCTCAAGGACGGTTGGGTATGGATGGCTCGGCGAGCCGATGGCCAGTGTTATTGGCAGTGGACGCTGGATGTCGCTAGTGCCGATCTGCCTGATAAGCGGGATCTACTCCAATATTGCCTTGAGCGACGTCGGGATTCGATGGTTGCGCAAGCATTCTTTGGCCTGGCGAGTGAGATTGATGTGCAAGTGCATGCACGCAGCAGTACAGCAATTTTGAATCCCCAAGTATGCGGCGATCACTGGATACGGGTGGGTGATGCTGCGATGGCGGTCGATCCGCTCTCGGGAAACGGGATATTCCAATCATTGTCCTCAGCGCTGCAAGCGCCGACGGTGATCAATACGTTGCTGTGTAAACCAGAGCGAGCGGCGTTGGCCCAGCGGTTTCACCAGCAGAGAGTAGAGCAGTTGTTCATGCGCTTCGCGAGGATCGGTCGGGATTTCTACCTAGACGAACAGCGATGGCAGGACCAACCTTTCTGGCTTGCTCGCCGACAGTGGCCAGATGCGGAGCCCGCTCACGCCGAAGTGGATTTCGGCTCTCTGAAGATTGAGCGAGCGCCTGTGCTGAAGGGCGGGTTTGTGGTTGAGGCGGAGGTGGTGATCACTAGGGATCAGCCATTGGGCGCCTGGCGCGTGCAGGAGGTAGAGCTGGCGCCGCTTGTGCGACGGTTGCGCTCAGAACCCCACGAGCAGGTGCTTGCCGGCTTGACGGAATCGCAGAGGCGTGGGGTTCGAAGTTGGTTGTTGTCGCAGGGCTACAGGCCCGCCTGATTCAGTGTTTGCGATCATTGGTGGGTGGATTAACTAATGGATACAAAAAAATTACTCCTCGCTATAAAACTTGGCGAAACACTCCACTTTGGAAAAACCGCCGAACTGGAGAATATGGCGCAGTCGGGCTTAAGCGCCAAAATCTCCGCGCTCGAAAGTGAATTGGGATTTCGATTGTTCACGCGAGCCAACCGCAGAGTGGCGTTGACCGAGGCCGGAGAAAAGTTTATCGATAAAGCAAAAATAATTATTAATGATGTACATAATACCGTTTTGGAGTGCAAGGCGATATCCGATAGTCAGCGATCAGTTATTAAAATTGGCTTTTTTGGTGACTCGGCGCCAGAGCACACCCATTCAACATTCTTGCTTTTTAGAAAGATGAATCCGGATATCAAGCTTGTTTTTGTAGAATTGCAAATGACAAACTTGGTCCAGTCGTTGATTGGCGGAATTGTCGATGTGTTACTGATGCGCCTTCCGGTATATGACGACAGATTCGAATATTTTGATTTATTTGATGAGCCCCGGGTTGCTGTTGTGCCAGTAACCCACCCTTTGGCTCAGATGGAAACGCTATGCGTCGCAGACCTGTTTGACAAACCATTTGCAATTCCCGAGTCGGGTGCTCCAGTAGACATGATTGCTTATTGGAGTTTGGCTGATGAGCGTAATGAGCCTAGCCGGATAGCGACAACTGTCCGTTCGGTATCGGAAGTTATCGCCGCCGTTGCTTACAGCGGAGCGTTTAATACTGCTCCGGCTTCGTTCGCCAAGGTGCATAGCCATCCTGGCATTAGATATGTTCCTCTGGAAAACGCTTCGTACAGCACCATGTCACTTGTAACGCTTCAAGGGAATAGACGCCCAGGTATAAGAGCATTATGTGATTGCGCGGTTCAGACAATTCGCAATGCCGGATAATGTCACCTTTAGCATCCGCCGCAACTCAAATCTCGATTTTTGCATTTGTAACGGTCTGGTGTATTCGCCGTTGCATCGCCCACTTAAGGCTACGCATCCATTGATGCTTGAAATGTTGCCCTCACGTTGTGAGGTAGGCTGTGTGCTAAACCTTCCAAACCATCGAGGCGTTGTGGTGAGAAAACGTCCGGGGAAGACAGGCGGTAGATGCGTTTTTTCTTAAATATTATTTGCTGCTTTAGGCTTTAAATATTAATCGCAAAGGGTGATTGATCGATCAGATTCAAAGTCTTGTAACAGGTTTTGATTATTCCCATCATTGCAGCGTCAACCGCCGTTGCTCTGAGTCTCACTCAAGCTTGCATTCTGTAGGCTGTATTGTGGCGGTTGAGTTTCTCCTTACGTTTATTTGCCAATAACAATTAGAAAATGGAGAGTGACCGTGGATAACGATAAGCAGGGTCTGTCGAGAACAGGGTTCGCTTGGGACGAATGGTTTATGTGGCACAATACCGGCCTCACCGGTGGTCTGGCGCCGGCGGGCGGCTGGGTCGAGCCATATGCATCCATTGAAAATCCTGAAACAAAACGACGTATTAAAAACCTTCTTGACCGCAGTCGGCTTACTGAGCGGATGGTGCCGATACGCGCCCGGCAAGCCACCGATAAAGAGCTTTGCTACTTCCATACGCCTGACTACTTGGAGCGGTTCAAGGCACTTTCCGCGGGACCAGGTGGCATGGCTGGCCCTGGTGCGCCAGCCGGTACCGACAGCTTTGAGATCGCAGCGCTTTCGGTCGGAGCACTTCTTGAAACGGTTGACCACGTGGTAAGGGGGGACGTTAAAAATGCCTATGCGCTTTTGCGTCCACCAGGACATCATGCGGTAGCCGACAGTGCGTACGGCCTTTGTATGTTCGGCAACGTAGCAATTGCCGCGCATCATGCCCAACGCGTCCATAAAATGCAGCGGATCGCGATACTGGACTACGACGCGCATCATGGTAACGGCGCGCAAGAAGCCTTCTACTCCGATCCTTCAGTGCTCACCATGTCGATCCACCAACGTAGCTGGTACGGACTCAAGGGGGAGATATCTGAGCGCGGGGAGGGCGCTGGCGATGGAGCGAACATCAACATTCCCCTTCCTGCCGGCTCTGGTGACGGTGCCTACATCGCGAGTCTGGAGCGGGTGATTATCCCTGCGTTACGACGCTTCCAACCCGACCTTATCTTCATCGGAGCCGGATTTGACATCAGCGCTTTTGATCTATTAAGCAGTATGGTTGTCAGCTCGGAAGGGTTCCGCCAGATGGCGCGCATGCTGGTAGATGCTGCGTCCGAGATTTGTGACGGTCGCATCATCTTCGAACAAGAGGGGTGTTCCAACCCCTACACGGCTCCCTTCTCTGTCCTGGTTACAATAGAAGAGGTGACAGGAATCAAAACGGGAATTGAAGATCCTTTCTTCGGACTGATTGAGGCAAGTCCCGATAGGCAGCTCCAGCCGCATCAAGAAGCAGTCATCCAAGAGGTACAGGACGCATTCGGCCTACGATAGACCGATTATAAATGCGCTGTATTTATTGCTACTGGCCGAGTTCTTAGAACTCGGCTGTTCAGCATTGTTTCGATGTTTTTTCAGAACTCAAACACAGCTTTCAAAAGGGCGTCGGTACGATACATCTTGTCGTCGTGGTTTCGTTGCTAATAAAGCTCTGACTTGCCAGTGATCATGTTGCAGGTGATGGATCTATGGAGGCTGGCGAAGAAGGTTATTTAGATGTAACTCTCTGTCATGTGTTTGTGGTAGATAAGACTTTTTTGCACTCAATAATAAACTAACAAAATAAGAGTGATTGAAAAAATGTGCCAGTACTCAATTGTTCGTGTTCGTAGATCCAAAATTCTAGTTGCTTGTGCGGGTTTTATGGCCGTCACAACCGGACCGGTTTTTGCGGAGGACTCGCCTTGGTGGGCACGTGTTGGCCCTGGTTACATTAATTATTATGAAGACGCAACGCTTAAAGCGTTTGGCGCAAAAATTCCAGGTGCAAACGCTGAGACTAACAACAATAAGGCGCTTATTGTTGAGGTTGGGTATCGCGTCACGCCTAATTGGTCGATGGGCTTCACTTTCGGTACGCCCCCAGAGGCTACGCTCAAAGGGACTGGCACTGCAAAAAGCTTTGGCAGCTTTGGCAAGGCGAAGTACGGGCCCTCCCTATTATCTTTGCAATATCAGTTCAATGAGGATAGCGCGTTCCGTCCCTACGTCGGTGCAGGCGTTTCCTACATGTATATCTTCAGTTCCAAGGATGGATCGGTTCAAGGGTTGGATGTAAAAAATGCGTGGGGCTTCCAAATACAGGCGGGTGCTGAGTACTGGATTACGAAAGAATACGGTCTGTTCCTTGATGTGAAAAAATTCGCGCTCAATACAGAAGCAACGGGCACAATGAATGGCGCCCCAGTTAAAGCTGAAATCGACTTGGATCCGCTGGTGCTTCAAACGGGCTTAGTTTTTCGCTTCTGATGGATAGTTAATTAACAAATTTGCTCGCACTGTTAAATCTGGTAGGAATGCTCAATGCCTAAACTATCTTATACTCCACGTCTGTGCTGGAAGCTGCCGGTTCGCTTTAACTCCGTGGTTTTTGCTTTTTATGTCGGGGATTATGGCTTTTCTTATGTGTCTGGTGATCACTGCCGCCAACACCGGGTTCAACGACGGTTATCTGGCGCGCGCACTCAAAGCTTATAAGCTGTCCATGCCCGTAGCGTTTTGTTGCGTGTTGTGCGTAAGGCCGTTAGTAATAAAGTTGGTACGAATGACTGTCAGACAATAGACCTTACCTGGAGGAATGTGGGTGATTATGTCGCCGCCGAGCAAATTTTTTGCGCGGTCAATAGGTGTTCAAATGTGGAACACATTTTTTGGTCGGTGTGCAAATGTTAAACAGATTGTTCGGTTTGTGTTCCTGAAATGGTATTGGCACGCCTTGTGCTGCTACGCAAGGAGTTCCAGACATAGCACTGCCCTAAAAATAATTTAGATAGGTAACGTCATGAATAAAACTTCAAAATTTCTGCCGGAAGAGCTCTGGAGTAACTGTGTTTTCGACGGTGCTTGGATAAACGTTTCTCCTAATGTCAGTCAGGTAGTAGAGCCCGCCACGGGGGCGTCGTTGGGATGCATAGGTATGGCAGACGCCGCGTCGGTTTCAGCTGCTGCTCGTGTGGCTCATGAAGTACAAACGGATTGGTTTCTCACCTCTTATGAAGAGCGTGCTGCAATCATGCGCAAAGCGGCGGAAATCGCAGAATTGCATTTTGGCGATATCGTCGAATGGCTGGTTAAAGAAAGCGGTTCGACTCAGTTAAAAGCTGCATTTGAGACCCGTGTAACGATAAAAGCGTTGCAGGAAAGCGCCATGATGCCTGGAAGAAGCCAGGGTGATGTATTGCCCAATGCACCGGGATCCGGTCGCCTCAGCCTGGCCAGGCGCCGTCCACTTGGGGTTGTCGGAGTCATCTCACCTTTCAATTTTCCGCTTTACCTCGCTATGCGTTCGGTCGCGCCTGCTTTGGCGGTTGGTAACAGTGTCGTCCTGAAGCCGGATCCCCGAACTGCCGTTAGCGGCGGGCTGGTCATTGGTCGCTTATTTGAGCTTGCAGGCCTGCCAAAGGGAGTTCTCCACGTCATGCCTGGTGCAGGCGATGCGGGCGCCGCGTTGGTTGAATCGCCAGACGTGGCAATGATTCAGTTTACCGGGTCGACTGCCGCAGGTCGGAAAGTCGGCGAAGCGGCCGGCCGCAATCTGAAAAAGGTATCGCTGGAACTAGGTGGGAAGAATTCGTTAATAATTCTGGACGATGCGAATCTCGACTTAGCAGTCGCCAATGCTATTTGGGGGACATTCTTGCACCAGGGGCAAATCTGTATGGCCACTGGGCGCATCCTGGTTCAGCGCAGCCTTTACCCTGCCTTCCTGAAAGCGCTGACAGCCAAAGTCGGAAAGCTTTCGGTTGGTAACCCCGCAACAACAAAGGTCTCGCTCGGGCCGCTCATTAACGCGCACCAGCGTGATCAAGTTGCTAAAATCGTCCACGAGGCTCAGCAGGCCGGCGCAAAACTCGAAGTCGGTGGCCGTTACGAAGAGCTTTTCTTCCAGCCTACGGTGCTCAGCGATGTTAAGCCGGATAACCCCGCATTCCGTGAGGAAATTTTTGGACCTGTCGCCGTTGTCGTACCCTTTGACTCTGACGAGGACGCAATACGACTCGCTAACGACACCGAATATGGCTTGGCTGCCGGCATCATCAGTTCGAACATTGGGCGCGCGATGAAAGTCGGTGACAAGCTTCGGACTGGTATGCTTCATATCAATGACCAGACAGTAAATGACGAGGTGGTGAATCCATTCGGCGGCTGGGGCGCGTCTGGAAATGGAACGAGCGTAGGGGGGGCGGCGAACTGGGAAGAGTTCACTCAATGGCAATGGGTGACCATCAAGGATGAGGCTACTCCTTATGCCCTTTAAGGAGCTGGCTGGAACGTAATTGCAAGATCATGAAGAAAAAGCGCCCGTTCTGAACGGGCGCTTTTTTATGCGATGTAATTATATGCGGTCGACCGTTATTGATGATAAAAACATACCAGAATGTCGAAAGGTAATGAGTGGTCAGCACATGAATATAAGAGACATGCATGGCCTTGATGAGGTTCGGCGTCGCTTTCTGGATGGACACTCCTTGCCGACGGATCTGCTGCCTCCAGCCGTGGCCAGTTCTTGGGAGCGGTCCAGGAAAGCAGGGCTTTCACCTTGGGATAAGCGTCTGACAGGACGTTGGCGCGCCCATGAGTTGAGTAGCTCAGATTCGCGTTTAGCCGCTTGCGCTCAACCTGAAATCGACCGGTTGTGGGGAATATTCGGAGGGCAAGAATGGGCACTGTTTTGTGTAAATCTCGAAGGCGTGATCGTCTACGCCAAGCACGCATCTGCGCCCGATGTTGTGGACTCATTGAAAGTGGGAAAGCGTGTCAATGAAGTAGACATAGGGACTACCGCGCCCAGTTGCACACTTCATGAGCAGCAGCCGTTTATCGTCTGCGGAGGCATGCATTATTTAAAAGAGTTTGAAAATTTTTTCTGCGTATCCGTACCCGTTTTTGGAGTGCGTGGAGAGCTGGTGGGTGCGATCGACATAACCGGCATTGGCCAACGGAATGCGACTGCGGTTTTAGAGCAACTCAAAATCGCGGCTATGGCCATCGAAAGTAGGTTGTACTCGGGGTTGGTAGATTGCCAGATTGTAGCACTTCAGTTTGATGCAAGATTGATTGGAACACCTTTTCAAGGTTTGGTCGCTTTCGATCAGAATGGGAAATTCTGTGCGGCCAATAAAGTTGCAAAGAAAATATTGGGTATTGATGCTTCTGCTTTAGTTGAATCCTCATTGGATTGGGATAGCTTTTTTGAGCGTGGACCTCAGTCTATAGTCGTACACTCACCAAGTTTGATAGCGTTGAACGACGGCTCTTCGGTTTACGCTCAGTCATTATCGTTGCCAGGTTGTTCCCAGCCTGCTCTTCGTGGGCGTCATGCTACCCATGGAATCGGGCACGACCCTGCGCTCAATCAGCAATTCAACATGGCTTCGAGGGCCTTCGCAGCGAGTATTCCGATCATCCTGCAAGGTGAAACGGGAACAGGGAAAGAAATTTTCGCCAAGGCACTACACGACTCGGTGAATCCCGGGGCTCCGTTCATAGCCATTAACTGTTCCGCGATACCTGAAAATCTGATTGAGGCGGAGTTGTTCGGCTATGTTGAGGGAACATTTACGGGGGCGCGTCGAGGGGGCACAAAGGGTCGTATCGAAGAGGCGAATGGCGGGACCCTGTTGCTTGATGAAATTGGGGATATGCCGTTCAATCTTCAGACCCGGCTGCTTCGCGTACTGCAGGAGAGGGAGGTCACCCGTCTCGGTAGTTCTGAGCGTCGTCCGGTGGACGTAAGGGTCATTAGCGCCACCCACTGCGATATTAATAAACTCATTCAGGAGCAGCGTTTCAGAGAGGATCTTTTCTATCGCCTCAATGGTATGCAAGTTCATATTCCGGCGCTCCGTCAGCGGCAGGATATCGACAATATCATTGCCAAATTGACTCAACGCTACCAAGGAGGCGCAATGCATCCTGCGGCATTGGATCTCCTGAAAAATCAAGAATGGCGCGGGAATATCAGGCAGCTGGAGCAAGCTATTCGACTGGCGGTGGCGTTGGCTGGGGAAGGGCTCGCGATTCTCCCTGAACACTTTCCAGGTTTGGAGCAGCCGGAAGGTAAACGAGATGAGAAGTCGTTAAAAGAATTTGAAAGGAAGAAGGTTCAAGACGCGCTGGATGCTAATCGCGGAAATGTGAAAGCGACTGCGC
This sequence comes from Pseudomonas sp. CFSAN084952, assembly GCF_009648855.1. NCBI lineage: Bacteria > Pseudomonadati > Pseudomonadota > Gammaproteobacteria > Pseudomonadales > Pseudomonadaceae > Pseudomonas > Pseudomonas sp. CFSAN084952. The sequence continues at coordinate 2,240,909 of NZ_CP045767.1, forward strand.
AGCAGCTAGGTGTTGCTCGTGGCACTATTTATCGTAAGCTCAGGATGGAATAGTGTGTTGGTCGCTCAGGATTAAGGGGTTATTCTTGGCCCCCTTCCTGAGTGTGATAGTTATTTGATCACGTTGGACCATATTGCAATCCAGCGAACGCGCGGCTAGGCATTAAATCCAGCTTCCAATCAGTTCGTTGGCTTCGATCCGCGTTACACAATATTCGTCTTATCTTTTTTGAAAAACACGCCAATCGCCATTCTCCGGTATCCGGACGGATCTTCCTGCATTCCCTTTCATGGTTTGGGGCCGTCTAACCCGCCAATTGAACATACGTTTTTCCACAGCTACTTAGGGCGTGTGTCGCGCCATGAGAGGTGTTGAACACAGTGTTCAGAAATAGATCACTTCCCACACTCGCTGTCATGACTTGGCCATATTTATCTATATAAATCAGTAGGTTATGCAATATGGCACGAAATATGTATTTGACTGACAAGACACCCTGATGCCACGCCGGGCATTGGTGTGCAATAAAACAAAAACTAAAGTCAACATTATAAAAAAATCGCCAGCATGGGCTTTGTCCCCTGTGAAGAGCCAAAGGAATTCTGATCGATGAAACCACTCCGTCGTCTTGCGTTCATCTCATGTAGTACGGTGTTGGCGCTCGCTATCGCCCCGTTTGCGGCAGCACAGACAGGGGAGCAGGTTCTAAATACCATGTGCGCCGCCTGTCATATTGCTGCCGACGGTAGTTTCGAGCGTATAGACGCTGTTCGTAAAACCCCGGAAGCCTGGGATATGACGGTCGTGCGGATGATGCGCAACCATCATGTTCCGCTGACCCAGGATGACCGCACTGCAGTCGTAAGATACCTAGCCCAGACGCGCGGGCTGAGCGTGAAGGAAACCGAGGGGCGTCGTTATGTCTTGGAAAAGGAGCCTGTAGCGACAGACGTGGCACCTAATCAGATGATGACTGAAACCTGCTCCAGATGTCACTCCTATGCGCGAGTCGCATTGCAGCGTCGAACGCCTGCGGACTGGGAGAAATTGCTCAACTTCCACCTGGGTCAATTCCCGACGTTGGAGCTTCAGGCGTTGGCGCGTGATCGGGATTGGTGGACATATGTGAATAGCCAAGTCTTGCCATTCCTGGCAAAAAATTACCCGCTTGGTCAGGCACCCAAGGCAGTCAATACCAAATTGGGCGAGAACTGGGTTGTGGCAGGTCATCAGCCTGGGCGCGGCGACTATTCCGGAACGTTGTCATTGAAGTCTGCGCAGGAGGGCTATGATGTTTCAATGACACTCGATAGCAAGGATGGCTCTGCGACATATCAAGGGCGTGGCGTGCTTTTGGGCGAGGGTGAGTGGCGAGCCACGTTAAGCGACGGAAAGCAGGAAATTCGTCAGGTTTTTGCTCTTAATTCAGATGGATCACTCACAGGTCGTTGGTTCGAGAAATCGAATGAAGTGATTGGTGCTCGCTTCAAAGCTTCGCCTACCAATGCCCCGTCTCGGATTCTCTCTGTCAGCCCGTCTTACCTCAGAACTGGGGTAGAGAGTGAGGTCACGTTTGTCGGAGTGGGGCTGTCGGGTCAGCCGGTTCTGCCAAAAGGAGTTGCCGCAACCGTTGTTTCTCAGAGTGATACCAAAGTCGTAATGAAGCTTTCATCAGAAAAAGCTCTGGGAGCTGTGAAGGTCGGCGTTGGTAAGGCAACTGCACCACTGGTGGTCTTTTCCAAGCTTGACGGTGTTCGCGTTGAGCCTGAACAAACTATCGCACGGGTTGGCGGTAACGGTGGCCCTATCGCAAAGGTTCCTGCGCAGTTTGAGGCAATCGGACTGCTCAAAGGAACCGATGGGAAGCTTGGAACCGATGACGACATCCGGGTGGGTGCGTTTGACGCTTCGTGGGCGGTGGATAACTGGGACGAAGGTGCCGCGCAGATGCAGGACGCCAAGTACGCTGGTTCCATCGAACAGAACGGCCGCTTCACGCCTGCGGATGCTGGCCTCAATCCTGAACGGCCAATGTCCACTAATAACCTTGGAAATCTCAAGGTAATTGCCACCGTTGATGATAACGGCAAATCTCTCCCGGGCGAGGCGCATCTCTATGTCACCGTCCAACGTTTCGTCGACACTCCTATTCGTTGAGGCTCCCATGACAGCGCTTACCCTTATTCGGCATAACGCGCATCAGATAGATGTGGATGGTCATGCCATGATGATGCATGTCCCCAGCAGCAGCCTTTTCGAGCTTGATGGGGTTGGTCGCGATGTATACGACCTCTTTAGTCGCTTCGATTGCGTCGACAGCGAGGTCATGCGCACCGAGCTTGGCGCCCGGCATTCCTCGGACAGTCTGGCAGAGTGTATTAGCAGCTTTATCGACCTGGATATCTTGCGTGAGCCAGGTGTTGTTGAAGCACCTCGCGTTATAGCTAAGGTTGATGAAATACCGCTTTCAACAATTGTTCTTAACGTAAATACCGGCTGCAACCTTTCCTGTACTTACTGCTACAAGGAAGACCTCACGACCCCCTCGAAAGGCGTCAAGATGAGCTTTGAAACCGCCAAGGCTTCGTTCGAGTTGTTACTCAAACAGGCTAAAAATCGGGATCAGGTGAATCTGGTGTTTTTTGGTGGTGAGCCGCTTTCCAACTATGCCCTCATCCGTGAAATGGTTCCTTACGCCGAAGCCCGTGCGGCGCAAGAGGGCAAGAAAATCGATTTTTCATTGACCACCAACGGCACGCTGCTAACAGAACCAATGGTTGATTGGCTCAACGAGCATCGCTTTGGCCTGACGGTATCGATGGACGGACCGAAAGCGATGCATGATGCCAACCGCATTACGGTAGGGGGCAACGGAACCTATGACGTGGTGGCGCGTAAGGTGCGGATGTTGCTTTCCCGCTATACCGCGCGCGCTGTCGGCGTCAGGGTGACACTTACCCGCGGAGTGACAGACGTCCTGGGTATCCATAATCACTTAAAAAATGATCTGGGTTTTGCTGAAGTTGGGTTTGGCCCAGCGACTTCGGGTCCTATTGCATCTTTCAATCTGGATAACGATGCGTTGAAGCAGGTTTTCAACGACATGAAGACCCTGGGGCGGCGGTATGTCGAGGCGGCTTGCCGTGGCGAAAATATCGGCTTTTCAAACATGCACCAATTGCTGACGGACATCGCTCAGGGCACTAAAAAAGTAGTGCCCTGTGGTGCCGGTTTGGGATTGCTGGCTGTCGATAAGGATGGCGACCTGCATCTATGTCATCGTTTCGTTGGGTCTGATCAACCGACCTATGGCAACGTCGATCGCGGTATCGATGTGCCTAAATTAGCGGCGTTTATTGAAGGCGCCCAAGACCGCAACAGTTTCGGTTGTAAAACGTGCCGAATTCGCTCTATTTGTGCGGGCGGGTGTTATCACGAGTCTTATGCGAAACAAGGTGATCCGTTTGCTCCTGTTTATCATTACTGTGACTTGCTGCGCGATTGGGTAGATTTCGGAATCGAATCTTACGTGCGAATTATGAAAAGTAATCCTAGCTTTTTCCGTAATCATATCGAACCACGGAGCGCCAAAGTATGAAACATTTGACTCCAGCCAATGCAAAGGCCAAGGCCTTTGTTGAAGCTCACGCCGAAGGTCGTGAAGAAGAAGTTGTAGCGATGAACTCCTTGGTAGGGTGTTCGACTTCTTTTGATCCGGGATGGGAAATCGATGGGTTTGGTGGCGTTTCCAACCTGTGCCAGCCCATGGAAGCAGATTTGTACGCATGTTCCGATCCTTGCTGGTGGCCTGCACAAGTTCCAGACACGATGTCTACTTATCCGACTTGGGGCAAGGACACTGCGGATCCAACTCAAGATTGGCGCAACCTGAATTCTGTATTCCCCGAATCTAAGGGCTAATAATAATGATAAAGTCAACCTGCTTCGCCGTATTGTCGGTAATCGGTGCAATGAGCGGCGTAACGCCTGCCGTGGCTAAAGATTTTTTGTCTGTTGTTGCGCACCCTGACAAAGTTTTCATTGTGGATATGGACAATCGCAAGATCCTGAAAGATTTTGTGGTTGAAAACAGTGGCGCTACACCAATTGTTTCTGCGGTAAGCCCTGACGCCAAATATGTGTACGTCCTGGCTAACGGAAGCCAAAGTGTCGTGAAAATGGACATGGAGACGGGGAAAAACCTGCTCCGATTGGATATGAGCAAAGCTGACGAACGTGTATGGGCAACGTGGGGCATGAATCTTTCGCCTGACGGCAAGACCCTCGCGGTGTATCAGAACCCCGTGAAGCACCTGCGCAACGAATTCAAAGTTCAGCCCACCCGCATTGCGTTATACGATGCGGATACCTTGACGTTGAAATTTACAGCGCCTGCCCCCCGCCAAGTGACGATGTTGATGTACTCGACTGACGGGAAAAAGATTTATGCATTGGGCAAGGATATGTATGTCTTCGATGCTGAATCGGGAAAGCAATTGGCGGAAATGCCTATTCAGAAATGGTCGCAAAAGGATCATTTTCCCCCAGATATGCTGAATGTCTGGTATCAGTATGACAACTCTCAGCTCATGGTCGCACCGTATTACGTCAAATTGCGTAATAAGGATCCTGCGAACCCTGAAACGTTCCAAACTGGGCTGCTTACTCTGGATCTGAAAAAGGGTAAGTTGCACATGAATAACATTGAACCAACGCAGACTCTATATTTTTCAATGGCTGCTAGCCCAGATCAAAAACGCGCCTATGCCGTTTATAACGTGCTGCAGTCATTTGACTTAAAGAATAGTGGGAAGCCTCTCAAGCAAGTAAGCCTGCCCCACACGTTTTACTCCGTTGCCGTCAGTTCCGATAACAAATATGTCTGGATTGGTGGTGCTGGTGGCGATCTGCTTATTTATGATGGTACAACCTTGGAAAAGGTAGGGGAGTTGAAGCTGCCAGGTAACGCAAACATGTCAAACAACTCAGCCTTGCGGTTGTTCACGGTCCAGTAATGACCGTCCGTATTGGCGTGATTGACAGCGGGGGACCTTTGATGGAAATCGAAGGTTCTCTGGCTTTTCTTTCAGATGGGCGGATTGAGGCGTGCGTACCGGATCGCCTGGGGCATGGAACGGTAGTTGCGAAAGTGATTCGCAATAGCTGCCCTGAGGTAGTCATTACCCACGCGCAAGTCTTCCATGAGCGGCCGGTAACAACCGCCGCTCAGGTTGCCATGGCGCTCAACTGGTTCGTCTCGCAACCCTCTTCTCATCGAGTGGACATTGTTTGCATGAGCCTGGGACTTGCTGCTGATCGTGCGCCTTTGCGCGAGGCTGTCTACAACGCCGGTGCTGAGAAAATGCTGGTTGTTGCGGCCCGCCCTGCCCGGGGTGGCGCTTGTTATCCGGCGGGTTACGAGAGTGTGATCGGTGGCACCGGAGATGCTCGTTGTAAGTGGGAGCAACTCTCGCGCTTAGGACCTCGTTTGTTTGGCGCCTGGAGTAACTCACCTGAACAGGCCGGGGAGGGCATGGCAGGAGCCAGCCTGGGCGCCGCGCGGGTGGCGGGGCATTTAGCCAGCATTCTCTTGCGGGAGGGGCGTGTTCTGGAGTTCGAGGAAGCTCTTTCCCTGTTGGGCGAGTGTTGCGATTACTTTGGATCTGAAAGAAGAATTGGCTGAAGAGATTTTTTCGCGCAGAAACATCAATCAGGGCTTAGTCACATTGTGTGATTGATTTAGCTCCATTAAAAAATCCCGGGTACGGGGAGGTATCTATGCGTTTCGCGCGTGTCTCCATTAAGTGGAAAATCACTTTATTGGCGGGATTCTGTCTGCTGTGTACCGTTGTACTGCTGGTGGGTACGTCCCTGTATCGCATGGATACCAGTCTCGCACTGGTCAAATCAGCCAATTCACAGATGCTTGAGGCGGCTGCCCGTGCGCGCATGGAGGCTCGTGGAGAACAGCAAGCTGAGACCACTCAGCGATTTTTTTCGGATATCTATAATTACGGCAATCAGTTCACTCGACAAGTCCAACAACTTCGAGAGCAAGCAACCAAGCATGGAGCCGATCCCCGGGAGCTACGCAAGGATCTAAATCAACTGGTGCACGACGGCCTTAAAGCCAATCCTTCGCTATTGAGTTTGTATGTGGTATTTGCGCCTGATGCACTGGACGGCCAGGATGCGCGCTTTACGGATGAATCTACCGCCGGCAGTAATGAAAAAGGTCGATTTGCTTCCTACTGGAGTCAAAAGGATTCGACAGACAGTTACATGGCCGTGCCTGAGAAAATCATCGCGGACACCACGCCTATGTTGGATGGTACACCGTTCAACACCTGGTATAGCTGCCCAGAGCAAACCCTCAGGCCATGCGTGCTCAATCCTTATTTTGACGACACGTCTGGCCAGCCTTTACTGATGACGACTCTTGCTTTTCCATTGATCGAAAAAGGCAAAGTCGTAGCGATCATTGGCGCGGATATCAGCTTGAGCCGTTTGCAGCAGCTGAGTTTGGATGGCAGCCAGCAGCTCTATGAGGGTAGGGGGACGCTGCGAATAGTTAGTTCCGCCGGTTTGGTCGCGGGCGATAGCCATAATCCGGATTCGCTCGGTCGTACATTGGAAAGCGTCCAGGAAGATGGGGCTAACCTACTGCCGATGTTGAGCTCAGGTAAGTCTCAGTCCGTGGATACGCTCACGAGCCTGCGCATTTTGGAGCCGCTGAAGGTGACTCCTGAAGGGAAACCTTGGGGATTGGTTATAGAGGTTCCGCGAGCAATCTTGCTGGAACCGGCGCTTGCGCTGCATCAGGAACTGGATGAGCGAAGCCTGTCCGGTGCGCTATGGGAAACAGGGCTTGCCGGCGGCGTGGCACTGTTAGGTCTGGTTGTGCTGTGGTTGACCGCTCGCGGCGTCAGTAAGCCGATTCTAAGTGTCGCCAGCATGCTTCGCGACATCGCGAGCGGTGAGGGTGATCTCACCAAACGTTTGGACTATCAAGGTAGCGATGAACTGGGCCAGTTAGCAGGTTGGTTTAATCGCTTCCTGGACAAACTCCACCCGATAATCCGAGACGTTAAGGCGTCGGTGCACGACGCCCGCACAACCGCAGATCAGTCAGCGACACTGTCCGAGCAAACCAGTACAGGGATGGAGCACCAGTTCAGGGAAATCGAACAGGTGGCCACAGCGTCGCAGGAAATGAGTGCAACGGCCCATGATGTGGCCAATAGCGCGGCCCAGGCTGCGCAAGCGGCTCGTGGTGCGGAGCAGGCGACATCGGAAGGCCTGGCGGTGATACAGCAAACCACGCATCTGATCGATGGCTTGGCCAAAGACATGAGTCTTGCGGTAAGAGAGGTCGAAGGCTTGGCAGCCAGCAGCGGCAAGATTGGTTCTGTGCTGGATGTCATACGAGCGATCGCCGAGCAAACCAATCTCTTGGCACTGAATGCGGCCATTGAGGCTGCGCGGGCGGGTGATGCTGGTCGTGGATTCGCGGTTGTGGCCGACGAAGTGAGGGGATTGGCAAAACGAACCCAGGATTCCGTCGAAGAGGTTCGCCTGGTGATCGAGACGTTGCAGCGCGGTACGAGTGAAGTAGTAAGCGCGATGAACAATAGTCACCAACAGGCCCAGGGGAGTGCGGGGCAGGTCGTGCAAGCTGTGACGGCACTGCAGCGTATAAGCGGCGCGGTTTCGATTATCAATGATATGAACCTACAGATTGCCAGCGCGGCCGAGGAGCAGAGTGCTGTTGCGGAGGAGGTGAATCGAAATGTGGCATCTATTCGTGATGTCACCGAGTCCCTGTCCGATCAGTCAAAGAAATCCGCGCAGATCAGTCAGTCCTTGAATCATCTGGCCAATCATCAACAACAGTTGATGGCGCAGTTCAAAGTCTGATGATTAAGTGGGTGTACACTCAGATTGCGGCATGCTTGATCGTCAGTCCAAAGGGGGCGTGTCATTGCCGACGCGCCGTTAAGCCTGGAGGCATTCGCACCACGCCAGGCGCAGGTTTCTCTTCGGGTGAGCGTAATGACTCTATTATTTGCAAGTTCGAGTGCCAATCCGATGGATAGCCATCTGCTCAGTGAGCGCAGTAGCATTTTTCGGGATGCGGATCCTTACGCTGTTTCCGACTATGTGAATTTGCATGTTGGAACCCATCGCATCGGCCTTTCTCGAACCGCCCACCCTCAGGCCAGCCTGAACCATCGAAAGTTCGCAGATCTGGACCTGTGCCGCATCAGCTATGGCGGAAGCGTGCGTGTTACATCACCGGCACTGGAGAACGTTTACCACCTTCAGGTGTTGCTTAGCGGCAACTGTCTGTGGCGAGGCCATAAGCGCGAGCACTACCTTCTCCCGGGCGAGCTGCTGCTGATCAACCCAGACGATCCTGTCGATCTGACATACTCGCAGGATTGCGAAAAATTCATTCTTAAATTGCCTGTGCATTTGCTTGAGTCGATATGTGATGAGCTGCGGTGGGTTCGGCCTGCGACAGGCATACGTTTTTTGCGTAATCATTACCAGATGGACGAGTTGGAAGGGTTCCTTGGCCTGCTGGCAATGATTTGCCAGGAGTCCGAGGCCAGTACGCCGATCCTGCGGGTGCAAGAGCATTACGCCCAGATAATCGGCAGTAAGTTGCTGTCGCTCATGACGACCAACGTCAGCCGCGAAAGCGCCGGATCACAATCGGCCAGCTTCGATCGCATTCTCGATTACATAGACCGGAATCTGAAACAGGACTTGAACGCTGAGCACCTGGCACAACAGGTCAGCGTGAGCACAAGGTCCTTATACGTACTGTTCGAGCGCCAATTGGGTATCACACCTTTACAGTACATTCGCCAGCGCAAATTGGAGCGCATTCAAGCTTGCCTGAGCGACCCGGATTGTCCGGTCCGCAGCCTTACTGAGGTGGCGCTGGACTATGGTTTTCTGCACCTTGGCCGCTTCTCTGAGCTTTACCGTTCGCAGTTCGGCGAGCTTCCTTCGCAAACCCTCAAGTCGCGTGTCTAAATGCGCCATCCTGGCGCGTCGATGCCGCTAATCCATTCGGCGTGATGGCTGCGCAAAATGGATAGCGATCTGCAGGAATCGGATATTTCCTCCTGAGTTGTCTGCCTAATCTGGTCGGGCCTGAACAATAACAATGGAGGCCCTGGCCATGTTCCTGGGAAACGACTACCTGAATGCCCTGCTTGAGGAAGACAAGGAGAAGGGCATCTACCGCTGCAAGCGGGAGATGTTCACTGATCCACGTCTGTTCGAACTGGAGATGACGCACATCTTCGAAGGCAACTGGATTTACCTTGCCCACGAAAGCCAGCTTCCCAACAACAACGACTTCCTGACCACCACCATAGGGCGCCAGCCGATTTTCATCGCGCGCAACAAGGACGGTGTACTCAACGCTTTTCTCAACGCCTGCAGCCACCGCGGCGCCATGCTCTGCCGACACAAGTCCGGCAGTCGTTCCAGCTACACCTGCCCATTTCACGGTTGGACGTTCAATAACAGCGGCAAGCTGCTCAAGGTCAAGGACCCAAGCGACGCTGGCTACCCCGAAAGCTTCAATTGTGAAGGTTCCCATGACCTCACAAAAGTTGCTCGTTTCGAGTCCTATCGTGGCTTTCTGTTTGGCAGCCTGAACCCTAACGTAAAGCCACTGGCTGAGCATTTGGGCGAGTCATCCAAAATCATCGACATGATCGTGGATCAATCGCCGGAAGGGTTGGAGGTCCTGCGTGGCTCCAGTTCCTATATCTATGAAGGCAACTGGAAACTGACGGCCGAAAACGGCGCTGACGGCTACCATGTGAGCTCTGTTCACTGGAACTACGCAGCGACCCAGAACCAGCGCAAGCAACGCGAATCGGGCGAAGAAATCAAAACCATGAGCGCCGGTAGCTGGGCAAAAAATGGGGGTGGTTTCTACTCCTTCGACCACGGCCATTTGTTGCTATGGACTCGTTGGGCCAACCCGGAGGATCGACCTGCCTACGAGCGTCGTGATGAGCTGGCACGTGACTTTGGACAGGCTCGCGCCAATTGGATGATCGAAAACTCCCGCAACCTCTGCTTGTACCCGAACGTGTATCTGATGGATCAGTTCAGCTCGCAGATTCGCATCGCTCGGCCCATCTCGGTCGATAAGACTGAAATCACCATTTACTGCATCGCCCCCAAAGGCGAGAGCGCCGAGGCGCGCGCCAAGCGCATTCGTCAATACGAAGACTTCTTCAACGTCAGCGGCATGGCCACGCCGGACGATCTGGAAGAATTCCGCTCCTGCCAGACCGGTTATGGCGCTGGGCGCGGATGGAATGACATGTCCCGTGGTGCAGGCCACTGGGTAGAGGGCGCAGATGCCGCAGCGCAGGAAATCGATCTCAAGCCGCTGCTCTCTGGCAAGCGCACCGAAGACGAGGGTCTATTTGTCCTGCAACACAAATATTGGCAAGAGACCATGCTCAACGCCGTCTCCGACGAGCAGGAACTGATTCCAGTGGAGGCCGTGCAATGAGTACTTATGACGTTGTGCGTGATTTTCTCTATCGCGAAGCTCGCTACCTGGACGATGCTCAATGGGACCAATGGCTGGAGCTGTACGCCGTTGATGCCACCTTCTGGATGCCAGCATGGGACGACAACGACACGCTGACCGAAGATCCGCAAAGCGAAATATCGCTGATCTGGTACGGCAATCGTGGCGGCCTGGAAGACCGTGTCTTCCGCATCAAGACCGAGCGCTCGAGTGCGACCATTCCGGACACGCGTACCTCTCACAACCTGAGCAATATTGAAATTGTCGAGCAGACCGAAGGGCAGTGCCTGGTGCGCTTTAACTGGCACACCCTGAGCTTTCGCTACCAGGTAACGGACAGCTATTTCGGCACCAGTTTCTACACCCTTGACCTGCGGGGCGATCAGCCGCTCATCAAGGCGAAGAAAGTCGTGCTGAAAAACGATTACGTCCGCCAGGTCATCGACATCTATCACATCTGATCAGGCTGCTGCGAGCGCTGTCGACGCATTCAAATGTCGGCTCGACGCTGTGAGTGAGGTACAACATGAGTTTCCAGATCGCATTGAATTTTGAAGACGGGATCACCCGCTTCATTGAGGCCGAGGGGCACGAAACCGTCGCTGATGCGGCTTATCGTCAAGGCATCAACATCCCGCTGGACTGCCGTGACGGTGCCTGCGGGACCTGCAAATGTTTCGCCGAGGCCGGGCGCTACGACATGGGTGACAACTTCATCGAAGACGCCCTAAGCGAAGACGAACTCGCCCAAGGGTACGTGCTGACTTGCCAGATGCGTGCTGAGAGCGATTGCGTCGTGCGGGTGCCCGCAGGTTCGCAAGTCTGTAAGACCGAACAGGCGAGTTTCCAGGCATCGATCAGTGATGTGCGGCAACTGTCTGAAAGTACCATCGCGCTATCGATCAAGGGAGATTGCCTGAACAAACTGGCGTTCCTGCCGGGCCAATACGTCAACTTGCAAGTACCCGGTAGCGAGCAGACTCGTGCCTATTCCTTCAGCTCGTTGCAGAAGGACGGTGAGGTCAGTTTCTTGATCCGTAACGTACCGGGCGGCCTGATGAGCAGTTTCCTGACTGGCCTGGCCAAGGCCGGCGACAGCATGAATCTGGCTGGTCCCTTGGGCAGTTTTTACCTGCGGGAAATCAAACGGCCATTGCTGCTGCTGGCCGGCGGTACCGGGTTGGCGCCATTCACAGCGATGCTGGAAAAAATCGCAGAGCAGGGCAGTGAGCACCCGGTGCACCTGATCTATGGCGTTACTAATGATTTCGACCTGGTCGAGCTGGATCGGTTGGAGGCTTTCGCTGCGCGTATACCCAACTTCAGTTTTCGCGCCTGTGTGGCCAATCCGCAAAGTACACATCCGTTCAAGGGCTATGTCACGCAACACATCGAGCCACGTCATCTCAACGGGGGCGAAGTAGACGTTTATCTGTGCGGCCCGCCACCTATGGTCGAAGCGGTAAACCACTACATCCGCGAGCAAGGGATTAACCCTGCCAATTTCTATTTTGAGAAGTTCGCGCCTGCCGCGGCCTGAATCGTTACGGAGACACTCCGTCCGAGGTTGTCATGAAAAACAGATTCGAAAATAAGGTCGCGCTAGTGACTGGCGCGGCTCAAGGAATCGGTCGACGCGTTTGCGAGCAACTGCTGGCCGAGGGTGCGCGTGTTGTCGCTGTTGACCGATCGGAGCTGGTACATGAGCTCAAACAAGACGATGTACTAACCCTGGTCGCTGATCTGGAGATGCACACGGAATGCATGTTGGTGATGGCTGCCGCCGTGGAGGCATTTGGCAGTTTGCATATATTGATCAACAACGTGGGCGGGACAATTTGGACCAAACCGTTTGAGCATTATCAGGCCACGCAAATTGAGTCGGAAGTGCGTCGCTCGTTGTTCCCAACCCTTTGGTGCTGTCACGCGGCGTTGCCTTACATGCTTAAACAAGGTAACGGCGCGATTGTTAACGTCTCGTCAATTGCTACACGGGGAGTCAACCGTGTTCCTTATGGCGCAGCCAAAGGCGGGGTTAACGCCTTGACCGCTTGCTTGGCTTTCGAGAATGCCGAACGTGGGATCCGGGTCAATGCGATCGCGACCGGGGGCACCGAGGCGCCACCGCGACGTATTCCACGTAATACCGCGCAGCCAACCGAAGAAGAGAAGGTTTGGTATCAGGAAATCGTCGATCAGACGATTCAAAGCAGCTTGATGAAGCGCTACGGGACGATCGATGAACAAGTCGCGGCGATCCTGTTCCTTGCCTCGGATGACGCTTCTTATATCACCGGCGTGACGCTGCCAGTCAGTGGCGGCGACCTCGGCTGACTCGGCAAATCTGTCGCAAGTCAGACGCGACAGATTTGCTCAGCGATGCAGTTCCCAAAAATAAAAACAAGAGTAACGACGCCATGCGAATAATCGACGTTAATCAGTTCATCGACAACGCACGCTTTAGCCGATTCCATTGGGGAGTTGTAACGCTTTGCGCGCTGCTCTTGATATTCGACGGATACGACCTGTTCATCTTCGGCGTTGTGCTACCGGCCATTATGCGCGAGTGGCAACTCACCCCGCTCCAGGCCGGCGCACTAGGCAGTTATGCACTGTTCGGCATGATGTTCGGAGCGCTGGTGTTTGGGTCGCTGGCTGACAGGATTGGAAGAAAGAAAAGCATCGCAATCTGCTTCACGTTGTTTTCCTCGGCAACCATCATCAATGGTTTTGCCAGCAATCCGACGGAGTTTGGTATTTGCCGATTTCTAGCCGGATTGGGGTGCGGTGGGCTAATGCCTAACGCGGTTGCATTGATGAGTGAATTCGCCCCGAGACGTCTACGCAGCACTTTAGTTGCCGTCATGTTCAGTGGCTACTCGCTGGGAGGCGTGCTTGCCGCAAGCGTGGGGATTTATATGCTTCCGCTTTTCGGTTGGCAATCCATGTTCTTCGCCGCAGCCGTGCCCCTGTTGCTGCTGCCCATAATCTTGTGGTTTTTACCCGAGTCGATTGGTTTTTTAATTCGGGTCGGGAAGGAAGGGCAGGCGCGGCGCCTTCTGGGCAAAGTCGATCCTGCTTTGGCTCCAAGCGATTCCGATACGTTGAGCCAGGCGGACAGCAAGGGCCGCGGAGTGATTTTGCTGGCGTTGTTTCGTGAGGGGCGCGCGTCCCGCACCCTGTGCTTGTGGGTTGCGTTCTTCTGCTGCTTGCTCATGGTGTATGCACTCAGTTCCTGGCTGCCGAAGTTGATGGCAAACGCAGGTTACAGCTTAGGCTCAAGCCTGACCTTTCTATTGGCACTGAATTTCGGTGGCATGGCTGGAGCAATCTTTGGTGGCTGGCTCGGGGACCGCTATAACCTTGGAAAAGTCACGGTGGTGTTTTTCTTGGCCGCTGCCGTTTCCATCAGTCTTCTAGGGTTCAAAAGTACGCCGGCGCTGTTGTATTTGCTAATCAGTGTGGCCGGTGCGACCACCATTGGTACTCAAATTCTCCTGTATGCCGCAACCGCCCAGTTCTACGGCATGTCGATTCGTTCCACCGGCCTTGGATGGGCATCCGGTATTGGTCGCAATGGCGCGATTCTGGGGCCCCTGCTAGGTGGAGCACTGTTGGGCGCTGGTCTCCCCCTGCCGTTGAACTTCGTCGCGTTCGCCGTTCCAGGTGTCGTTGCGGCGATAGCCATGGCGCTGTTCACTCTGGTTGGCAAAAGAAGCATGGCCAATTCGAATGTTTTGATGACCGCCAAACCGTAACCATTCTTGCCTTGTTCCTTGAGCGGAACCAGGTGTCTCTAAGTTCACGTATCGGAAGATTGTCATGAGCCAAGTCCTGATCCACAGCCTATCGGCGATCATCGTCGACCTGCCGACTATTCGTCCGCACAAGCTCGCCATGCACACTATGCAAAAGCAGACTTTGGTCATTCTGCGGCTTCAATGCAGCGACGGCATTGAAGGTATCGGAGAAGCCACTACCATCGGCGGTTTGTCCTACGGTTATGAAAGCCCGGAGAGCATCAAGGCCAATGTCGACGCCCACTTGGCGCCCGCGCTGGTAGGCATGGCTGCGGACAATATCAATGCGGCGATGCAAAAACTCGACAAGATCGCCAAAGGCAATACCTTTGCCAAGTCCGGTATCGAAAGCGCGTTACTCGATGCCCAGGGCAAACGAGTTGGGATGGCCGTCAGCGAGCTGCTTGGCGGTCGGGTACGCGACAGCCTGGAAGTGGCCTGGACGCTTGCCAGCGGCGATACGGCTCGGGACATTGCCGAGGCCGAGCAGATGTTGGAGTTGCGCCGTCATCGCATCTTTAAATTGAAGATCGGCGCCAATCCTCTAGAGCAGGATCTCAAACATGTCGTTGCGATCAAAAAGGCGTTGGGTGATCGTGCCAGTGTAAGGGTCGACGTCAACCAGTATTGGGATGAGTCCCAGGCGATACGTGGCTGCCAAGTGCTAGGCGAGAACGGAATCGACCTGATCGAGCAGCCCATATCGCGGGTTAATCGATCAGGCCAGGTTCGGCTGAACCAGCGAAGCCCAGCACCCATCATGGCTGATGAGTCCATTGAAAGCATCGAAGACGCCTTCAGCCTGGCTGCGGATGGTGCAGCCAGCGTCTTCGCACTGAAAATTGCAAAAAATGGTGGCCCTCGCGCTGTGCTGCGTACGGCACAGATTGCCGAAGCCGCTGGCATCGCCCTGTACGGGGGAACAATGCTGGAAGGTGCCATCGGCACTTTAGCTTCAGCTCATGCATTCCTCACGCTTAAACACCTGACCTGGGACACCGAGCTGTTTGGTCCGCTCTTGTTGACCGAAGACATCGTGGTCGTGCGACCGCAGTACCGTGATTTCCACCTTCTTGTTCCATCCACGCCAGGTCTGGGATTGGTATTGGATGAAGATCGCCTGGCTCATTTTAGCCGTTCCTGAATCCGCAACACTGTAAGGAGAGAACCATGCTATTCCACGTCAAGATGACTGTGATCCTTCCACTCGATATGGATGCGAGCAAGGCCGCGCAGCTTAAAGCCGATGAAAAAGAACTGGCCCAGCGTCTGCAGCGCGAGGGTACTTGGCGCCACCTTTGGCGCATAGCTGGCCACTACGCGAATTACAGCGTGTTCGATGTACCTAGCGTCGAGGCGCTGCATGACACCCTGATGCAGCTGCCTCTCTTCCCATACATGAGCATCGAGGTCGACGGACTGTGTCGCCATCCTTCGTCCATCCATGCGGACGACCGTTGAAACATCCCCAACAGCTATTCGATCACTCTAAAAAAACAAGATGAGGTGAACACCATGACCGTGAAAATTTCGCAGACTGCTGAGATTCAAAAGTTCTTCGAGGACGCAGCCGGGTTGAAAAATGCTGCAGGCAGCGCACGCCTCAAAAGCATCGTGCTGCGTGTGTTGAACGATACCGCCCGGATTATCGAAGACCTTGAGATATCCGAAGATGAGTTCTGGAAAGCGGTTGACTATATCAACCGTTTGGGCGGACGCAGCGAGGCCGGGTTACTGGTCGCCGGCCTTGGTATTGAGCACTTCCTTGATTTGCTTCAAGACGCTAAGGATGCGCAGGTTGGGTTGACGGGCGGTACGCCACGTACCATCGAGGGCCCCCTTTACGTTGCCGGTGCGCCCATAAGCGAAGGCGAAGTCCGTATGGACGACGGCAACGAGGAGGGGCCAGCCACCGTGATGTTTCTTGAAGGCCAAGTGTTTGATACGCAGGGTCATCCACTGGCGGGCGCCACGGTAGATTTGTGGCACGCCAATACCAAGGGCACGTATTCATTTTTCGATCAGAGCCAGTCTGAGTACAACTTGCGTCGTCGCATCATTACAGATGCGCAGGGGCGCTACCGTGCGCGCAGTATCGTGCCCTCCGGCTATGGTTGCGATCCGCAGGGCCCTACCCAGGAATGCCTGGATGGGCTCGGTCGTCACGGCCAGCGACCCGCGCATGTGCACTTCTTTATTTCGGCTCCAGGACACAGGCACCTGACTACTCAGATCAACCTTTCAGGAGACAAGTACCTCTGGGATGACTTTGCTTACGCCACCCGCGATGGATTGGTTGGAGAGGTGGAATTTAAGGAGGATGGCGCACGAGGTGTCTCGGGACGGTACGCTGAGCTTAAGTTCGACTTTCAACTGCAACGCGCCGTTGCTCCAGCCGCAGAGCAACGTAGTCTGCGCCCCCGGGCCCTCCAGGATGCATGATTAATTCATCAGAACGGGGCCTGCGCGATGGGCCCTGTTCTTGTGAGTCGTTGTTCCTTGTTGCGTTGATAATTGCGAATGCCATGAAAAGTGTGCTCAGAGATTCTTCGCTATCAGCTCTGGTGGCGGGGATAATTGCAACGTTGATTTCTTATGCAGGCCCGCTTGTGTTGGTTTTTCACGCCGCACAGAGTGCGTCCCTTTCACAGGAAATTCTTTCATCCTGGATATGGGCGATATCAATTGGCAGTGCGGTAATTGGGGCTTTGCTCAGCCTGTATTATCGGGTGCCGATCGTGATTGCTTGGTCCATCCCCGGTTCGGCGCTGCTCGTTACGGCGCTTCCGCAAATGACCATCAATCAAGCGGTGGGTGCGTTTATAGTCGCCAATGTCATCCTACTGCTGATTGGCGTTAGCGGTGCTTTCGATCGGATCATCGCTCGCTTGCCGGGCTCGATCGCGGCGGGCATGCAAGCCGGTATTCTCTTTTCGTTCGGCATCGAGGTGTTTCGGGTGCTACCGGAGCAGCCAGCCTTGGTCTTGTCGATGTTTATTGCGTACATCCTGATGCGCAGGGTCTGGCCACGTTATGCCGTATTGGCAGTTTTGCTGGTCGGTGGGGCCGTCACGATGTTTGGCGGGCACTTGCGAACCGAAGCGTTAGTGTTTGACCTAGCCACTCCCCAATGGATCGCTCCTGAGTTTTCTTTAACGGTCATTTTGAATTTGGCATTGCCGTTGGTTGTGGTGTCGCTGACGGGCCAGTTCATGCCAGGCATGGCGGTTTTGCGCAACGCAGGGTTCAACACGCCTGCCAGTCCCATTATCAGTGTCAGTGCTATCGGCGCGATGCTGTTGGCGCCCTTTGCTTGCCATGGTCTGAACCTCGCGGCAGTTACGGCGAGCCTTTGTACCGGCCGTGAGGCCCATGAGGATCCGCGGCGGCGCTATGTCGCTGCTCTTTCCGGGAGTGCCACCTATCTGCTGTTTGGTATAGCGGGTGCCACGCTGGTTTCGTTGTTCGCGGCGTTTCCTCGAGCGTTGATCGCAGCACTTGCAGGCTTGGCGTTGTATGGCGCGATCAGCGACGCGTTGGTGCGCAGCCTGAGTGAATCGAAAGAGCTCGACGCAGGACTCTTCACTTTTCTCGTTACTGCTTCTGGGGTCTCTTTTTGTGGATTCTCCGCCCCTTTTTGGGGGTTGATTTTTGGTCTGACCGTGCATTTTTTGAAGCGTCCAGAATGTAAAAAACTCTTGGTTAAAGGGAACACGAACAGCTAGCGAGGCCTGTTCCATGGGCAGATTCAGCGGTCGCAATCCTGAGCCGCAACCGTGATGGAAACAGCAATGAACTGGACCTGGTTTCACAAGCTCGGCTCACCCAAATGGTTCTACGGCATCAGCGGCAAGATGCTGCCCTGGTTGAGCGTCGTCGCCCTGCTGCTGATTGGCATCGGCGTGGTCTGGGGCCTGGCATTCGCACCGCCGGACTACCAGCAAGGCAACAGCTTTCGCATCATCTACATTCACGTTCCCACGGCGCTGTTGGCTCAGTCCATCTATGTGATGCTGGCGGTGTGCGGCGTGGTCGGGCTGGTGTGGAAGATGAAGCTGGCGGACGTGGCTCTGCAATGCGCCGCGCCCATCGGTGCCTGGATGACCGCCGTGGCGTTGGTCACCGGGGCGATCTGGGGCAAGCCGACCTGGGGCTCGTGGTGGGTCTGGGATGCCCGACTGACGTCGATGCTGATCCTGCTGTTTTTGTACTTCGGTCTAATTGCGCTGGGTAACGCCATCAGCAATCGTGACAGCGCCGCCAAGGCCTGCGCGGTGCTGGCGATTGTCGGCGTGATCAACATCCCGATCATCAAGTACTCGGTGGAGTGGTGGAACACCCTGCACCAGGGCGCGACCTTCACCCTCACGGAAAAACCGGCGATGCCCGTGCAGATGTGGCTGCCGCTGTTGTTGACCGTGCTGGGCTTTTACTGCTTCTTCGGCGCGGTGCTGTTATTGCGCATGCGCCTGGAAGTGCTCAAGCGCGAGTCCCGGGCCAGTTGGGTGAAGGCCGAAGTACAGAACAGCCTGGAGGCCGCTCGATGAGTTTTGCATCATTCGGCGATTTTCTCGCCATGGGCCATCACGGCCTGTATGTCTGGTCCGCCTATGGCATCTGCCTGGCGGTGCTGGCCCTCAACGTGGCGGCGCCGATCCTGGCCCGCAAGCGGTATCTGCAACAAGAGGCGCGTCGTCTGCGCCGGGAGAACGGTCAGTGAATCCGCTGCGCAAAAAACGTCTTGTCATCATTCTTGCGATCCTGGTGGGTGTCGGTGCCGCGGTCGCCCTGGCCCTGAGCGCCCTGCAGCAAAACATCAACCTGTTCTACACCCCGACCCAGATCGCCAACGGCGAAGCCCCCAAGGACACCCGCATCCGCGCTGGCGGCATGGTGGAAAAAGGCTCGCTGGAGCGCTCCGGGGATTCGCTGGACGTGAAATTCAATGTCACCGACTTCAGCAAGACCGTGACCATCACCTATCGTGGCATTCTTCCGGACCTGTTCCGCGAAGGGCAGGGCATCGTCGCCCTGGGCAAGCTCAACGCCGACGGCGTGGTGGTGGCCGACGAAGTGCTGGCCAAGCACGACGAAAAATACATGCCGCCGGAAGTGACCAAAGCCCTGAAAGACAGCGGTCAGTCGGCGCCCGTGAAGGAGGGTTAATCTGTTGAACATGCGTTTGATTAATGAGTATCAGCATTTCGCTGAGCGTTTAGCTGATGTCTCCGCAAAGGTTATTGAGCCGTACTTTCGAGTTAAGTTGGATGTAAAGCACAAAGGGGGGAGCGTCTATGATCCGGTAACCTTGGCTGATCGGAATGCCGAGCAAGCAATGCGTGAACTGATTCAGGATCAATACCCCACACATGGAATTTTAGGTGAGGAGGAAGGCTCGCTGCTGGGTAGCAGTGAACTGACTTGGGTACTTGATCCTATCGATGGGACTCGATCGTTTATCACCGGGTTGCCCCTGTGGGGCACGCTTATAGCCCTAAACGATGGTCAGCGCCCCATCCTCGGAGTGATGAATCAGCCATTTACTGGCGAGCGGTACATTGGCACGCCTGAAGGCGCTTGGCTCAATGGAAACAAGTTAAAGACACGTCAATGCCCAGATATTTCCTCGGTCACGTTGATGTGTACGACACTGCAATTGTTCGACACGGCAGTTCGTCGAGACGCTTTTCAAGCGGTAGCGGATCAAGTGAAGTTGGTTCGTTTTGGCGGAGATTGTTATGCGTACTGCATGCTCGCATCGGGATTCGTTGATGTGGTTATCGAGGCCAGTCTGCAGCCATACGATATCCAAGCGCTGATTCCAATTGTTGAAGGCGCAGGTGGCGTGATTACCACTTGGGATGGCCGCTCAGCCCAGCAGGGTGGAACGATCATCGCTTGCGGGGACCGGTCACTGCACGCGCAACTGATAGAAATGTTGAAGCACGCCACGTGACCTGAGCGTTCCTTATGGTGAGTTTGCCCTTACTGACCAATGGTCTGACATTTTTCTGGACCGATCGGTCCTAAATGGCTAGAGTACGCCTCCAAACAGTCCAATCTGCTTTCGCAACGGAGCGCTCGAATCGACCATGTCCAGACCGCAGGCATTCAATACGCAAGAAGCGTTACACAAGGCAATGGTCGTGTTTTGGCGCAAAGGTTATGAGGCTACTTCGATAACTGATCTTCTCGGCGCCACGGGATTGAGCAAAAGCAGCTTGTACGCAACATTTGGCGGCAAGCGCGAGTTGTTCATCATGGCGTTCGACGCGTATCGTCGTGATCGAACTAAGGACATGCATAGAGCCTTGCAGGACGGCCCTGCACGTCATTCTATCGAGGCGTTCTTCCGTTCTCTCTTTGCTGACATCGGTGACCCGGGCGAATCCCATGGCTGCATGAGCATCAATCAAGCTGTGGAGATGGCGGCACATGATCTTGATGTCCGTCAGAGGGTCATGGAGGACTTTCATCTCATTGAGGAGGCGTTGGAGAGGGCGATTGAACGAGGGCAACAAGATGGGTCATTGGGTAGTAAGCGGCTTGCCCGAGAATTGGCCCGTCTCTTGGTTTTGGCTTTTCCTGGACTGCAGGTCATGGCACGTGCTGGATACGCCAAACAAGATTTAGAAAGTGCGTTACACCTGCTGCTGTCGAATTTGGATTTCTAACCGTCGCAAAAATTTTATACGTTTTGGACTGGTCGGTCCAAATCATAGCCTGAATTAAGGAGAATATCGTGAAGGTCACACAGATACGTAACGCAACGTTGATTATTGAATACGCAGGGACTCGGTTTCTGATCGACCCTTTGCTTGCAAAGAAGGGGGCATATCCGGGGTTTGAGGGGACGGCTAATAGCCATTTGTTCAACCCTACGGTGGCATTGCCGGTGTCGATGGAAGACATCTTGAACGTTGACGCCGTCATCGTGACCCATACCCACCCCGACCATTGGGACGAAGCCGCTAAAGCCCTGGTTCCAAAACAACTGCCGATTTTTGTTCAGAATGAAGAGGACCGTGAGTTGATCCTATCTCAGGGTTTCGGCGACGTTCGACTGATCAAAGGAGCGCTATTTAATGGTGTGTCGCTGGCGCAGACTCTCGGCCAACACGGCACTGATGGTGCAATGGCAGCTATGGGGGAAATTCTTGGCGAGGTGTGCGGGGTAATGTTCAGTCATCCAGACGAGAAAACTCTGTATCTCGCTGGCGACACGATCTGGAATCAATACGTCCAGGACGCCCTGCAGCAGTTTCAGCCCGAAGTCGTCATTCTAAATGCCGGAGATGCTCAGGTGATCGGGCTCGGTTCCATCATCATGGGTAAGCAGGACGTCTACGAAGTTTTTCAGGCAGCGCCTCAGGCGACGCTTATCGCTACCCATATGGAGTCTGTAAACCATGCGGTGCTGACGCGTAAAGAGCTTCGTGAGTTCTCCGTGGAGAAGGGCATGACTGATCGCTTGCTCATCCCTGAAGACGGCGAGACTTGTAGTCTCTGATTCAGCGAGCCCAAACGACCATTCAGCAAGGAGAAAGTTAATGTCGGTCGAAGTAAACAAAGAACTGGTGCGAAAATTTTATGCCGCTATTCAGCTTGAGGATTACGCGGCGGCGGCGAGCTGCTGCCATGAGAACTTTGTTTTTTATACCCAAGTAGACACGCCTATTCTTGGCACAGCAGGACTCATCCAGTCGGAGAAAAAAAACTTCGATGCCTTCGAAGGATTCACTTTTAAGATCGAATCACTGCTCGCCGAGGGCGATCAGGTTGCGGCTTACATGATATTCGATGGCCGGCAAACCGGAATATTTGAAGGGATTGAGCCGAAAGGGGCCCGAGTACGATTTTCGTTGATGATGCTCCTGACCGTTACCGATGGAAAAATCATTAAAAAGCGCGCTCACTTTGACCGAATGGACATTCGCAAGCAGCTGGCCGCAACAGTAGGAGCCTGAAGAAAATCGCCCAAAAAGCAGTCTGGCGAACCACGTTCTATAAGCGATGTTTTCGAGCTTATCGAATGGGAACGACCAGCTGCTTGAATCATGAAAAGGCGCGCTTGGATGTTAGCCCTGCGGGTCTGGGCAAAATGCTACGGTTTCTTTCTCATCAGTAGCGCCACTGCATAGCGACCTCCAGACTGCGCGGCTCCCCCAGATAATATTGGGTGTTGCTCTGGTGGATGAAACGGGCGTAGACCTCGTCGGTCAGGTTACGTAGACGCGCGCTGAGCTGCACGTGTTTGTCCAGATCGTGGGTCATGGACAAACCATAGACGGTGTACGAAGGCACCCACGTCGTATTGGCGATGTTGGCGTAGACCGACGATACGTAGCGCGCGTCGGCCCCGAGTTGCCAGTCAGGAGCCACGTCATAAGTCAGCCAGAGATTGGCCACACGGTCGGGAATGTTCACCGGATTCTTGCCTTTGCGCGAGTACACAGCACCGGCGATGGTTTCATTGAACTCGTCATACTCGGCCCTGACCCAGCTGAAGTTACCGGCCGCCAGTAGCTTGGGCGTGATCTTGAATGAAGCTGCCAACTCGATGCCGGTGGAGGTTTGCTGGCCCGCTTGTTCGGTGGTGTTGGGCACGGTCGAGGAGGGGACGGAGATGTTCTTGCGCACGATGCGATAGGCCGCGGCAGTGGCCGAACCGCGACCGTCAAGAAAATCGAACTTGCTTCCCACCTCTACCTGGCGACCGGTGCTCAAGTCGAAGTCGCCCACCTGGGAAATGGAGGCGCTGGTAAGCGTGCCTCCCGGCGGCTCGGCCGACGTGCTGTACTGGGTATAAAGGCTAACATTCGAGGTTAGGTCGTATACCAGGCCCAGGCGACCCGTGATTGCATCCCAGCGCTTGTCGAGCTTAGCTTGCGCCGTATGATCGACGATTTCGAAGTCGATATGGTCATAACGCAGCGCAGCAATCAACGACAGTTGTTCGGTCAGGTGCGTACGGTTCTCGACGAAAGCCGACGAGGTGTCGGTCCAAGTACTGCGGCCTTTAGTGCGCGGTGCATCCATCCCCGGAATGTCCAAGAAGTGGCCCGGCTCGAAGCCATCTGGATCGATGGTGTCGAAGGCGCCTTTGGACAATGGATAGTTGGTTTGCTGGTTAGTGTTGTAATCCACGCCCAGAGCCCAATCGCTGGCCAGGCCGAACAGTTGAGCCTGGTGAGTCAGCTCGATGCGGTCGCCATTGACTTCCTGGTCGTGCCGCTGGCGATAACCGCCGGAGCGGGCGATGACGCTGTTATCGCCGTTGAAGCGATAAACCTCAAGATTGCGGTAATCGCGCTGGCCGCTGTAATGGTAGAAGGTGTTGCGCAACTGGGTGTCGTCGTCCAGTTGATAGTCGGTGATCGAGCGTATCCAGCGGGTGCGCTGCTCGTAGCGGCCATCGTCGACGTTGTAGTTGTTGAAACGGTTGCGCTTGTCGATGTGCAGTTTGCCGGTCAGCGGTTGCAACACCGGCGTGCCCCAATACGGACTGTCTTCTTTCTCTTCCAGATATTCGATCGCCAGCGTATGGGAGAGCTGGTCATTGATGTCGCTGAGCAGCGAGAAGGCCAGGTTGCCCGCCCCGTTCTCCTGGCGGTCGATGTAGCCGTTGCCGCTGGTGCGGCTGTAGTCGAGCCGCGCATAGTGGCGTGGGCCGTCACCGCTGTTGAGTGCCTTATTGAAGCCGACTGCGGTTTCCCAGGTGTCGTAGCGGCCGTAACTCATCCGGCCCTCGAAGGTATCTTCCTCGCGGTTGGCAAGCTTGGTGATCACGTTCAGGCTGCCACCAACGGCACCGCTACCGTTGAGGAACGAGGAGGGGCCGCCTAACAACTCCACCCGGTCATAAATCCAGGCCCCGATCGGACGAGCTGCGCCACCATATTGCAGGTTGATGCCGTTGAACAGCTGACTGATCTGGGCACCGTTGAAGCCACGGTACGACACATAGCCGCCCCAGCCGGGCGGTGCAGAAGCGTTTATCCCAGGCAGGGCGTTTGCCGCGTCCTGAAAGTTTCGTGCTCCAATGCGTTCCATTGTCTTGCGGTCGGCCACACTCACAGAGGCGGGATTTTCCCGGGCGCTGAGGTTCAGGCGCGAGCCGCTTTCGATGGAGGTGTCCAGGTCGAGGATAGTGGCCGGTTTCGGCTGTTCGGCCGAGGCGTTGATGTAGCTGGTGGGCAAGGTCAGAGTGGTGTCTTGCGCCCACGCGCAGGTGCTGCCTGCGAGCAGCGCTAAAGTAGTCAAGCGAAACATGAAAAGCTTCCTGGCTTAATTCTATGAGCACACACCGGCCGTGCGTCATGCAGCTGCAAGTGGTGATGATGTCAAAGCGCGGGAAGCAGGGCGGGGGAGGCGCCAGGATTGATTAGGGGCCAGCGCTGCCTGGGTGAGCAGCGCGCCGGTTGTGTGGGCAAGGGCTTGGCTGGCTCCCCCGCAAGCATGGCGAGCAGTCCGAAGAACGCAGCCAGCAGAATCGCACCGAACAGGCTGGCAATGACGCAATCGCCATCGACGGAAAGTGGAGGGGCGGGCACATCCTGCAGGCCTTCGTACACCGCGCCGCTGTTCGAAGTGCAAAACAGCCCACTGTCCAAACCGCTCAATCGCAAGCCGGCCATTTGTCCATGGCCCATCGCGCACAGCAACGAACCGAACAGGATGCTGAAGTACAGCACCCAGGCAATCATCGATTTTTCGCGGCTGGCCAGCTTCATCAGCAAAGCTCGTTGAGAAGGAACGGTTTATCGGCGAGCGGATTTTACATTTTTTGATCTGTCAGTGAACTTTTAAACAGTTCGACATACAGGCAACAGCCTTGCTGTCCGGTCTGTCGTCGGTATAAAAGCCGTCTCGATTCGGCATCTTTACATCCGCCAAGGTCGATGCATCCACGGTCGCGTTGGCTTCCAGCAGCTTGTTCATGTGTAGGATGTAGCCGGTCACTGCGTAGACTTGTTCGTTGGACAATGACTGTGGCGCCTGGAAGGGCATGGCTCTGCGGATGTAGTCGAAAAGCGTCGTTGCATAAGGCCAATAGCTGCCGACTGTCTTGAGCGGTTTGTCAGTAGTCAGGGTTCCTTCGCCCCCCACCAACGCAGGACCGACGCCGCCTTCGAGCTTCACGCCATGGCAACTGACGCAGCTGTTCATGTAAACCTTTTCCCCGTCCGCCACCGTCGCGCGCCCTGGAGGCAAAGCCTTACCGTCGGGCGCCACATCGATGTTCCAACTGGCGATCTGCGCGTCGGTAGCCTTAGTGCCCAAACCGTATTGGGATTGTGCTGAGGCATGGGTCAGCGCACAGGCGCAAAGCAAACCTATGAATAACGAACCACCTTTAAGCCCGTCCATTGGTCACCTCCCCACTGCTGGACACGCGCCACGGTTGCACCGAGTTGTTGTGGTAGAAAGAGACCTTGCCACGTTCATCGATCAGATGTTCCAGCATCGGCTGAACATATCCTGTCTCGTCGATGGCGCGGCTCATGATCATCAACTCTTGGCCGTTCCATTCGAAAGGCGCCCTGAAGGCGGTCAGTGCCTTGGTCAGAATGGGCTCCTGTAAGCTGGCTTGCGTCCAGTTGTTGCCACCATCGATGGAAACGTCAACGCGGGTGATTTTGCCGTGTCCGCTCCAAGCGATGCCACGCATCTCATGCAGCCCCTTGCGCGTCAGTTTCTGGGTGCCGGAAGGGTAGGTGATCAGCGATTTGCATTCCATGACAAAGGAAAATTTCCGAGCCTTGCCGTCCGCCATCAAGTCGGTGTATCTGGCAGTTTCTTCCCGGCTGTAGGCGGGCGCGTCGGTGACGTGAAGTCGGCGCAGCCATTTGATGTGGGTATTGCCCTCGTAACCCGGGACAAACAGGCGCAGCGGGTAGCCTTGTTCCGGCCTTAGTCGCTCGCCGTTCTGGCTGTAGACAACCATCACATCGTCCAGGCATTTCTCGATGGGAATACTGCGCGTCATTGCTGCACCGTCCGCACCTTCGGCGATGATCCACTTGGCTTGCGGCATCAGCCCGGCTTCATCCAGCAGAGTTTTCAGGGTAACGCCCGTCCACTCAGCGCAACTCACCAGGCCGCTCACTTCGGCTGCGGTTTTACCCCAGGGAGGAAGAAATGATGGGTTGCCCGAACACTCCATGAAGTGCACCCGTGACACGGCGGGGAATTGGCGTATCTCATCCACGGTTAAGATCAAGGCTGTTTCGGTGAGGCCATGGATCACCAACCGGTGTTCCGCAGGATCGATTTGCGGGACACCCGCGTGGTGGCGCTCATAGAACAGGCCGTTCGGTGTAATGATGCCGTCCAGCTCTTGAAGTGGGGAGGTGCTGTAGGCGGACATCGTGTCCTTCAGGCCGGGATATAGATTCCTGACGGCTTTGGTTTCGAACGTTGAAGGTTTGCCATAAGGGCTTGCCGTGGGGGCGCCAAGGCTACGGGTCCATTGCGGGACTTCAAGAGGCAGGTTCGGATCAAGAGGGGCGATGTTGGTCGTCTCGGCGCTGACAAGATCGCTATCACCCAGAGCAAAGGCAGCAGTACCGATAACGGCCCCGCTTCTAATCAGGAAATCCCTGCGAGCCAAAGATGTTTGAGGCATGTCTTGCTTGGCGGGGACCATGTTTTTTTTTGTCATTGTTGTTCCCTCTGGTTCTTTGTCGGGATGGACCCAACAGCAAGTCTATAGACCGATCGGTCGGTCCGTAGTAAGCCTAGAACGAAAAACGCCCGTGGTCCAGTCGCAGGGACAACCATCGGTGAGTGAACGTGAATGAGAAGGAGGTCGAGGGAGGCGGCGCATTTTAAGCGCCGCTGATGACAGTCAAGCCGGGCGCGGCTCAACCTTCAATCCGGGCAGGAGGGTATCGCAGAAGAACGTCGCGATGGATTCCGGGGAGCGGGGACCTCCGGGCTTGATCCACAAGTAGCTGTAGTGATGAATACCAAGAATAGCCTTCACGGCCAACGAGTCAGATGTGCGGAATGTTCTCTCGCTCACACCGGCCTTGAGGATTTGCGACCAGAGCTTTTCATACTGGCGGTGCAGATCGAGCAACTCGGTCTGGCGCTCGCCAATGACCGAATACACTTCCCGGAAACACACCGTCATTTCGGCCAGGTGGGTGACAATCGTGCGCATCACGATGGCCGAGAACTGGCGAAATTTATCTTCCGCGGGCAGATCGCTCTCGCACAGAGGCGTACCTTCGGCGATGAGCACCCGCAAATATCGACTCGTGATTTCGAACAGCAATTCTTCCTTGCTGCCAATGTGGTAATACAGCGCGCCTCGAGCCAGTCCAGTGGCTTTTTCCAACTCAGCCATGCCGGTCGCGTGAAACCCGCGCGTCGAAAACAACTGCGCAGCGATCCTCAGTATCCGCTCCTTGGTGCTTGTTTCAGCAGGTTCGGCAGCGACGACGGCGTTCTTTTTTCCCATGAGTCAATTCCAACCGGTTGAGCGCCAATCATACCCATGCGTGCGCGCTGAAGGATACAGACGGGAGAAGCTCATCCCATGGTCGCAGGAAGATAGTTGTATTGACCGATCGGTACATAGGCGTCTATAAGCCCACCGTAGTTGAACGTGTTTCAAAGGGCGCGGCGGCGTCGAGCGTTCTGAGAGTCTACCCAGGCATTGGGATCGATCATGACAATGAGCAAACACTTCACTCGGGCGTTCAAATCGTCAGCATCGACAAGATTGATAGCGATGACCTGTTTCGCCATGTTCGCCTTTGCCGCGAACTCGCTCCTGTGCCGCCTGGCACTTAAACACACCGACATCGATGCCGCGAGTTTCAGTATTGTCCGGCTGGCCAGCGGGGCCGTGGTGTTATGGCTGATGTGTGCCTTGAGACGGTCCTCAACCACGATCAAAGGCAGTTGGAAGGGGGCCGCAGCCTTGTTCGTTTACGTTTTCGCTTTTTCCTTCGCGTACCGTCATTTGGAGACCGGGACGGGGGCGTTGCTGCTGTTTGGGGCGGTTCAGCTGAGCATGGTTCTGTACGGCATGCTCAAAGGCGAGCGGATGCATACGAAGGCAATCGCTGGATTTGTATTGGCGCTTGCTGGCTTGGTCAGCCTGCTGCTTCCAGGCGCAGCCGCCCCTGACCCCGCTAGCGCGCTCACAATGCTGTTGTCGGGATTGGCATGGGGAGTTTATTCACTGCTTGGTAAAGGTGTCGGTGATCCTCTGGCGGTCACTGCCGGAAATTTCATCCGCTCCATTCCGCTGGTCCTGATGGCAAGCTTGCCGTTTCTGGCGGGGCTGCGTTGGGACCCGCTGGGGGTACTTTATGGCGTTCTTTCCGGAGCGCTGGCGTCAGGCGTCGGTTACGCGGCCTGGTACGTCGCGGTACGTCACCTTGCCTCGTTTCAAGCAGCGACAGTGCAGTTGAGCGTACCCATCCTGGCTTCGCTGGCTGGTATTGTTTTTCTGGGGGAAAGCCTGAGCGTAAGGATGGTGTTGGCATCCATCACTGTGCTGGGTGGTGTTGCGTTGGTGCTGGGCGGCAAACATGGCAGCGCCACAGGCAGCTAGAGGCTCAGCTCGCTCAATCAGGTACGCCTGGGCCTGCCTGTATTTGTTCACTCAGCCGTTCAAGCACTAGACTGGTGCGGTCCAGTCATCAGGCCCGTCAGACCATGCTCCTCATCCCGCCAGATACCGCCGAGCAGACAAAGCTCACCCTCGAGGTGGTGCTGCGCTATCACATGGCCTGGAAGCAGCGCGACCTGGAGGCGATACTCGCGCTCTATCACCCGCAAGTGCAGTACAACGATTTTTTCCAGAACCGCAGCATGGGCCTGACAGAGCTGCGCGCTTACATCACCGGCACGTTGCCGCGCCATCCCGATGAGTATCTTGAGCACAATGACCGCATCCGCGCGGACGGCTGCACGGCATTCATCCAGTACCAGACTGCTCTGAAGGGCAGTGGCGAGCGGGTGGTTTTTCGTACCAGCGAGGCGATCACGGTATGTGATGGTCTGATCCTGCGTGTAAACGAATATGCGTCACTGGTGCGCGACGGCGAGCCGCACGCCGGGCGTCGCGCCCCCGCCATCAGTAAGCTAGGGCTCTCGGCGCGCCAGTTGGGTTTCATGGCGCGAGACTTGGCCGATTACTTTACCCGCCAGCAGCCATTCCTGGACCCTGATCTGGATCTTGCACGGATTGCCAGCGCCACCGGGTACAGTCGTAATCAGCTGTCTTACCTACTGAATCAAGTGCTGGGGCAAAGTTTCTATCGCTACGTGACCCAAGCTCGCTTGGCCTACCTACTTGAACGCCTCGCCAGTTATGATGAGAACGCGCCCATCGATGCCCTTGCTGTGGGTGCCGGGTTCAATTCCACATCGGCGTTCTACAAGGCGTTCCGTAGCCACAATGGTTGCACACCCAAGGCTTGGTTAAAGGCCAATTGCGCGCGTGCCCGCAGATAACACAGGCCCCTTTGCTGCGCATTAAGCTCTGTCGGCAATCAAACGACGGAGCACGTGATGGCAGGTTGGGGTGGTGTGAGTTTGTGGATGGAGCAAGTCGACGAGGCGCTGACGCCGCGCCCGGCGTTGCACCAGGACTTGCGAGCGGATGTGGTGATCATCGGCGCCGGTTACAGCGGCCTTTGGACGGCCTACTACCTCAAGCAGCAAGCACCACACCTAGACATCGTCATAGTTGAAGCACAGATTGCCGGTTTCGGCGCCTCTGGCCGCAATGGCGGCTGGCTAATGGGTAACCTGTTAGGCGAAGACCGACTCCTGGGACCCTTGCCTGCCACACAACGTCATGCGGGATATCAACTGCTGCATGGGATCCCCGACGAAGTGGCGCGGGTATGCCATGCCGAAAGCATCGATTGCGACCTGCGCAAAGGTGGCGTGTTGTACTGCGCGGCGCGGTATCCCGAGCAAGAACGGCGCCTGCGCGAACAGCTCGCTGCCGCCCGTGCGCAAGGCCTGGGTGAAGACGATTATCGCTGGCTGAGCCCTCAGGCCTTGCGCGAACAATTGAATGTGGCCCAGGCGTACGGCGCCCTGTATTCACCTCACTGCGCGACCATTCAACCTGCCAGATTGGTACGGGGGCTAGCCGAAGTCGTGGAACGCATGGGTGTGCGCATTTTTGAGCAAAGCGCTGTGCTCGACTGGAAGGCAGGCCAGGTTCGAACCGAGTACGGCCGCGTGAGCGCCGATTGGATGGTCCCGGCAGTCGAGGGATATGCCAGCGCCTTGCCCCCGTTGAACAAATATCAACTGGCCGCGCAGAGCCTGATCGTTGCAACTGAGCCGCTCCCGGCCGATGTGTGGGCCGAAATTGGACTTAGCCGTGGTCAGGCTTTCAGCGAAAACAGTCGACAAGTCACCTATGGTCAGCGCAGCCGCGATGACCGCTTGGTGTTTGGTGCCCGCGGTGGCTATCGCTTTGGAGGTCGCCTGCGCAGTGACTTCAACCTCAGTCTGGCCGAACGTGAGTTGCGCCAGTATCTGTTTAGCGAGCTGTTTCCTATTTTGCGCAATGTTCGCCTGACTCATGCCTGGGGCGGAAACCTGGGCGTCGCCCGGCGCTTTCACCCGCACATGTTGGCCGACCGCCGCCAGAAGATCGCACTCGCCGGCGGTTATGGCGGCGAAGGTGTAGGCGCCAGCAACCTGGGTGGCCGCACCGTGGCCGCACTGATTCTTGGTCAGGACAACGAACTGACTCGCCAGCCTTGGGTGTTGGCCGACCGTCCGCTGGCCTCGTTGCCACGCTGGGAGCCAGAGCCCCTGCGCTGGCTGGGTTACAACGCCATTATCCAGAGCTTTGTTCATGAAGATCGGATATTGGCCAACCGCCATGCGCCGCGCTGGCGCCGCCAGATGGCTGAGGGTTTGGCTGGTTGCATGGAACGCCTGATGATGTCCAAGGAGCCGTTCGAATGAAGATCGATCATTTCCGCGACACCACGGGCTTGTCTCTCGGGGAACCGAGCACTGTCGGTATACCGCTGGGTGGGCCGCTTTCACAGGTTGCCGCGATCAGCGTTAAGCGCGATGACGGCGTCGAGGCCGGCGTGTGGGAATGCACCCCCGGCCGCTGGCGGCGCCAGATTGTGCAGCAGGAGTTCTGCCATTTCATCCAGGGGCGCTGCACCTTCACCCCGGATGGCGGTGAGATCCTTCATATCCAGGCCGGCGACGCATTGATGTTGCCTGCGAACACCACGGGAGTCTGGGATATACAAGAAACCGTTCGCAAAAGCTACGTGCTGATTTTCTGAACTGCCTTCATCCATAACGTAAAGAACAAAGGTTGAGGTCTCGTATGTTGAAGTCGATCGTTCCGCTACTGTTGATCGCGTCCACCGCTCAAGCGGCAGACACCGTCAGGATCTACAACTGGAGCAGTTACATCGCCCCAGGTACCCTGCAAAACTTTACCAGCCATACCGGGCACCCGACTCAGTATGACTTGTACGACAGCAATGAGGTCCTCGACGCCAAGCTGATGGCCGGCCATTCCGGGTATGACGTGGTGTTTCCCTCCAATCACTTCATGGCGCGGCAGATCAAGGCCGGCGCACTCAAACCGCTCGACCGCAGCAAACTCCCAAACTGGCAGAACCTCAACCCGACGCTGATGAAAGTTCTGGAGGCCAATGACCCCGGCAACCGATACGGTTTCCCTTACCTGTGGGGCAGCACCGGCATCGGCTACAACGTCGCCAAGGTCAAGGCAGTCCTGGGCGATGTGCCGATAGACTCGTGGGACATCGTGTTCAAGCCCGAGAACATGAAGAAACTCGCTCGATGCGGCGTAGCCATGCTCGATAATGGCCCTGAGATCCTTCCCATCGCCTTGAACTACCTGGGGCTTGCGCACCACAGCAAGGGCAAGGCCGACTACGAGAAGGCCCAGGCCCTGCTGCTCAAAGTGCGGCCCTATGTGAATTACTTCCACAATTCCAAGTACACCAGCGATCTTGCAACGGGCGATGTGTCTGGTCGTGGGTTTTTCTGGCGACGTGATGCAGGCGGCAGCAAGAGCCAATGAGGCCGGGAACGGCCAGCAGATTGCTTACGCCATTCCCAACGAAGGCTCACCGATGTGGTTCGACATGGTCGCCATGCCTGCCGATGCTCCGAATGAAGCGGCCGGTTACGCGTTTCTGAACTACCTGCTGGAACCCAACGTCATGGCTGACATCAGCAACCACGTGCACTATGCCAACGGCAACGCTGCCGCTGAGGGCATGGTCGACAAGGCCATTCTCAACGACCCGATGGTGTACCCGCCTGAAAGCGTGATGAAGAAACTCTTCGTGCTGGAAGCGATGCCGCTAGAGACCGACCGGCTGCGCACGCGTATCTGGAGCCGGGTTAAAAACGGGCAATGAAGTCAATCGCCGGTGATGCGGGCAACCCGGATCATCGGCGGCAGATCCCGTGCCTCATATCGATTTCAACTGGGAATCGGTCTAGTGTTATGCGAACCTCAAAGCGCTTGGATTTAATGGATTGCCGCGACCGTCGCCTACCTCAGTGCTTCTCCATCAGACAGTAAAGCAATGATTGGTGACTTGAAGTGCTTTCATCGTCCCTCGCTGAGTTGTTCTTCTAGGTTGCGCAGGAGCCTGCCTCGGCTTTCACGGTCGAGCGCTGATCGATGCGCGCCACGGTGTAGGCGCACACGCCCAGCACCGCGGAGCTCTTCACGACAGGCATGCCGCTGTTGAGAAGGGCACTGTGCTAGTGATTCGCGATGACAAGGAAGTCAGCGTGCTGCATCCGGAAAAAACGCCTCTCTACCTTGCAGAACTTGGTGATGACTGAAGCCGGGGTCGACGCTGGTCTCACCCGTGACTACGTCGCACTGGGCGAACCGATGGGCAATGGCGCCTGGGCGGTACGCGTGCACGTCAAACCGTTCGTGCGCTGAATCTGATTCGGTGGTTTGCTCACCCGTCATCTGTCCGTGGGCAGTACCGCAAGCCAATAGATTAAACAAGAGGCATGCATAGAGCATCCAGGCAATCAGCGAGTGGTCTGTCTGAGTTCGATCCATGGCGATGACGTAAGCATCCGGCTTTCGAGCGTGCCACATACCCGAGTAATGACTTCGTGTTATTCCAGAGCCTTTAATGTCTTCAGTACTAAAAAAGCGGATCAGCGTATTGGAACTATTTTTTCCAGTCTCTGTTTTCCAAGACGACTGACACTGATAGGTTTCCGAAAGCGGCTTCTTGGATGTGGTCGCTCCACCAGGCCATCATGGGGCGTTTGCGCTCGATGCAATCCGCTCGGTTATAGGCGCTGCGCACCTCATCTTTATCGACGTGGGCGAGTGCAACTTCGATCAATTCAGGATCCCTCCTCTGCCAGTTCAGGATGGTGCTCGCCATAGAGCACATTCCATGGCTCAACACGCTGGATGAATGGCCATGTCACTACGCGCACTTCGAACACTTCTTGCCATTGCCCAATACGGTTCTTTCGTCAGGGCAGCAGACGCCGTGCATCTCACCCAGTCTGCAGTCAGTCTTCATGTTCGGTCGTTAGAGGAGGATTTCAATGCACTCCTGTTTGACCGTTCACGGCGCTTGCCGGTTCTTACCTATGCGGGCCATATCGCCGTGGAGCGCGCGAGAGAAATTCTAAGTCTCTACGACGGCATCTCATCTGAAATTGGCGGTGATATCGAGTTACGCGGCAAGCTTCGAATCGGCGCCATCCAAACCGCGCTGGCAGGCCCGTTGCCACTCGCGCTTGCGGCATTACGCGCCGAGCATCCGCACCTGCGAATCACTGTTGCATCAGGAATGTCCGCTGAGTTGGCCACGCGCGTAGAAGCGGGAGAGCTAGACGTGGCGATCACCACGGAACCGGTGAGGCCGCACCCTTACGGTCTGGTGAGCACGGTGCTTTACGAGGAGGGTTTCTGGATCGTTGCGCCAGTGTCGCACGCGCATGAGGACTTGCATCTTCTACTTAAAAGCCAACCTTTCATCCGCTTTGATCGCCGCGCTTGGGCAGGTCGGACAATTGAGCGAGAGCTTCGCAACATGCGACAGCGGGTGCAAACCAGCATGGAGCTTGATAGCCAGAATGCGATTATTCAGATGGTATCAAACGGACTCGGCATATCAATAATTCCGCTCGCGCGGCATCAGGTTGAAAGCCTGACGAAGCTCGCTTGTGAGCCATTCGGCACGCCTCAGAAAACCAGGCGTGTGGTATTGCTGGAGCGCGAAGACCGTCCTCTTGGGCGATTAGCTACAGCGTTGGCACACGCCGTAATCGCGCATTCCCCATTCGATGACCAATGAGAAATACTTGTTGGTTGCTAAACTTTAAATCGTTTTTATTTTAGGGACTGACTTCTTATCGTGGTGCCCACTCCGACGGTTCCTCGAGGCCACGATGAGTACATCGCGGGCTGTGAACGGTTGGTTCAAAAAATCGAGACAAGTGCATGACCCTCTCTTTGTTGATTGCCTTATTGCCCATCGCAATACTGATCGTGCTGGGCGCATGGCTTAAGCGTCGTCAATTTTTAGCAGATACTTTTTGGGCGCAGGCGGAACGCTTGGCGTATTACGCATTGCTGCCTTCACTTTTCTTTCACGGACTGGCGACCGCCAAGCTTGATGGGCTGCCCTTTCAAAGCATGGTCTCTGTGCTCATATTGTCGACTGTGGTGGTGGCGCTAATGCTGCTGGGAGCGCGAGCGCTAATCACTACGGACAATGCGGCGTTCACCTCGGTTTTTCAGGGTGGCATTCGTTTCAATAATTACGTGGGCGTGTCTGCAGCAGCCGGCTTGTTCGGTGCGCAAGGCATCGCCCTGGCAGCCGTCGCGAATGCGGCGATAGTGCCCACAGTGAACATCTTGTGTGTGATGGTTATCGCGAAGTATGGATCGGGCGGCAGGATGCCGTTCAGCAAAGTTCTAAAGCAAATAGCTCTGAACCCACTGGTACTGGCTTGCTTCGCAGGCGGATTGATACAGGCGTCAGGCTGGGGGTTACCCGTAGGTATCGAAGCGGTGCTCAAAGCCTTGGGGCAAGCGTCATTGCCGCTCGGTTTACTCTGCGTTGGTGCCGCGCTTGAGTTCGTGAGCTTACGACAATGGCTGCGCCCTGTCGGATATTCGTCGTTAGTAAAGTTTTTAATCATGCCGTTAGTCACGCTTTGCGCCTGCCATCTGTTTGGGCTAGACGGAAAGGCCGCAATTGCAGCATTGCTATTCCAGGCACTGCCTACTGCATCATCCTCTTACATAATGGCAAGGCAGTTAGGGGGAGACGCGCCTCTCATGGCTGGAATCATCGCTTGCCAAACCTTGTTGGCAGCCATAGCGCTCCCCGCCGTTGTTCTAATAATGTCCCAGTGGGTTTGAGCAAATATCGCAGTGCCGACTAGTCCATGCATCGCTTTTGATCAAAAAACTCTGCGCGCCAAAGGTACCTAAGAAGTCTCTCACTTAGCGGGGGGCGACGGATTATTTTGTCATTTTTTTCCTCTGGACCTTTTGCCTGGACAGACACATCGATCGATCTATGATCCGAGCGACCGGTCTGGCAGTGAGCCTGTGTCAGCAAGGACCAGGGTATCGTCGCGTCGCTGTCTTAAGAGGGGCTGATGGAAAAACCATGGCGATACATGCCGAGGTTAGGGCAAACAGAAGTGTGCCAGGAGTGACACAAATGCCCCGTAGGTGCGACAACTGTCGCAGGTTGACTCAGTAATCGATTCTGCTTGTAAGCCCCATACGACGCGGCTTACAGCTCTTTAGCGAGGACTGGCATAGGGGTTGCTCTTGTCCCTCTGCGCAGCGCAATGGCTTCGCTACTAATAAGAATCAGGAGTCCCCCATGATACAGATTGGCCTCGCCGTGCCTCCCGCTCCCCGGACCGCGCCCCTTCGCGCTCCCCTCAAGACGCTATTTGTCGTGCTGGCGCTTACTCTCAACGCCACGCCGGGCTGGGCCCAGGACATGCCAGCGAATGTCGACGGCAAGCGCATCATCGCCGCCGATCAGGAGCCCGGTAACTGGATGAGCACCGGCCGCACCTACGACGAGCAGCGCTACAGCCCATTGAAGAAAATCAGCGACCAGAACGTCGACCAGCTGGGGCTCGCCTGGAGCTACAAGCTGGACCTGGATCGCGGCGTCGAGGCCACGCCTATCGTGGTCGACGGCGTGATGTACACCACCGGTCCGTTCTCCGTGGTCTACGCCCTGGACGCACGTGACGGCAAGCTGATCTGGAAGTACGACCCCAAGTCCGACCGCAACCGCGCCGGCGAGGCGTGCTGCGATGCGGTCAACCGTGGCGTCGCGGTGTGGAAGGGCAAGGTTTACGTGGGTGTGCTCGATGGTCGCCTGGAGGCCATCGATGCGAAGACCGGCCAGCGCGCCTGGTCGGTGGACACCCGGGCCGATCACTCGCGCAGCTACACCATCACCGGTGCCCCTCGCGTGGTCAACGGCAAAGTGGTGATCGGCAACGGCGGCGCCGAGTTCGGCGTACGCGGTTATGTCACCGCGTACGACGCCGAAACCGGCAAGCAAGCCTGGCGCTTCTTCACGGTGCCGGGTGACCCCAAGCTGCCGCCGGAAGACAAGGCCATGGCCATCGCCGCCAAGACCTGGCACGGCGACGCGTACGTTGCCCAGGGCGGTGGCGGCACGGCCTGGGACTCCTTCGCATTCGATCCTGACTTGAACCTGCTATACATCGGCGTGGGCAATGGTTCGCTGTGGGACCCGAAATGGCGCAGCCAGGCCAAGGGTGACAACCTGTTCCTGTCCTCGATTGTCGCGGTCAATGCCGACACGGGCGAGTACGCCTGGCACTACCAGACCACGCCGGGAGACGCCTGGGACTACACCGCCACCCAGCATATGATCCTGGCGGAACTGCCGATCGATGGAAAGCCGCGCAAGGTGCTGATGCAGGCGCCGAAGAACGGGTTCTTCTACGTGATCGACCGTGCCACGGGCGAGCTGCTGTCGGCCAAGGGCATCGTGCCGCAGAGCTGGACCAAGGGCATGGACATGAAGACCGGGCGGCCGATCGTCGATGACGAGAACGCCGCGTATTGGAAGGACGGCAAGCGCAAGTTGGTCACGCCCGCGTTCTGGGGCGCCCACGACTGGCAGCCGATGTCCTACAACCCGAACACCGGACTGGTGTATATCCCGGCGCACATCATGTCCGCCTATTACGAACACATCCCCGAAGCGCCCAAGCGCAACCCGTTCAAGAGCATGTACCAACTGGGCCTGCGCACCGGGATGATGCCCGAGGACGCCGATGGGTTGCTGGAAATGGCCAAGGGCTGGTCGGGCAAACTCATCGCCTGGGACCCAGTCAAGCAGCAGCCGGCCTGGGAAGTACCCTACGTGACTATCTTCAACGGCGGCACCTTGAGCACCGCCGGCAACCTGGTGTTCGAGGGCAGCGCCGATGGCCGAGTCATTGCCTACGCCGCGGACACCGGCAAGAAACTCTGGGAGCAGCCGGCGGCCAGTGGCGTCATGGCCGCGCCGATTACCTACAGCGTGGACGGTGAGCAGTACGTCACCTTCATGGCCGGGTGGGGCGGCGCTTTCTCGACGTTCGCCGGGGCCTTGTCCCTGCGCGCCGGGGTTCGGCCGTTCTCCCAGGTGCTGACCTACAAACTGGGTGGCACCGCGAAACTCAACGAGCCGGCGCCGCTTGCCGACACGCCGAAACCGCCGCCATTGACCACTGACATGGCGGCGGTGGACGCCGGCGGCAAGCTCTATGACGGCTACTGCTCGCAATGCCACGGCATCCATGCAGTCAGCGGTGGCGTGCTGCCGGACCTGCGCAAGCTGACCACCGAAAAACACCAGATGTTCCTTGGCATTCTCTTCGGCGGCCGAGTGCCCGACGGCATGCCGTCCTTTGCCGATGCCTTCACGCCAGAACAGGTGGACCAGATTCATCAATACCTGATCAAGCGCGCCCACGACCTGCAGCAGGAAGGCGGCGTCTGGAAAACCTTCAGCGCCAAATGAACGCCCGCGATGCAGGGGCCAGAGTGTCCCTGATCGTTTTCGAGACCGACCGCGAGAGCAAGCACATGACCGAAATCATCGAGTACCAGAACTTCATCGCCAACGCCTTCGTTCCCGGCGACCCCCGCATCGAAGTGCGCAACCCGGCCAACGACCGACCGCTGGCGCGGGTGCCCGAAGCCAGCGGCGAGCACGTTGAAGCGGCTATCGCCGCGGCGCGCAAGGCGCAGAAAGGCTGGGCAGCGCGGCCGGCCATCGAACGCGCCGGTTACCTGCGCAAGATTGCCAGCAAAGTGCGCGACAACGCCGAACGACTCGCCCACATCATCACCGCCGAGCAAGGCAAAGTGCTGGGGCTGGCGCGGGTGGAGGTCAACTTCACGGCCGACTACCTGGATTACATGGCCGAATGGGCACGGCGTCTTGAAGGGGAAGTGCTGACCAGCGACCGCGCCGGCGAAAGCATCTTCCTGCTGCGCAAGCCCTTGGGCGTGGTCGCCGGCATCTTGCCGTGGAACTTCCCGTTCTTCCTGATCGCTCGCAAAATGGCGCCGGCCTTGGTGACCGGCAACACCATCGTGATCAAGCCCAGTGAAGAAACCCCGATCAATTGCTTCGAGTTCGCCCGCCTGGTGGCCGAGACCGACCTGCCGGCTGGGGTGTTCAACGTGGTCAGCGGCACGGGGGCGACAGTGGGGCATCAGCTGACCAGCCATGCCGGCATCGATCTGATCAGCTTCACCGGCAGCGTCGGAACTGGCTCGCGGATCATGGCCGCGGCGGCGCCGAACATCACCAAGCTCAATCTGGAACTGGGGGGCAAGGCGCCGGCTATCGTGCTCGCGGACGCCGACTTGGAACTGGCGGTCAAGGCCATCACCGCGTCGCGGGTGATCAACACCGGGCAAGTCTGCAACTGTGCCGAGCGGGTGTACGTCGAACGCAAGGTCTCCGATCAGTTCATCGAGCAGATTGCCGCGTCGATGGCCGCGACCCGCTACGGCGACCCACTGGCCGAAGACGATCTGGACATGGGACCGCTGATCAACCAGGCCGCGCTGGACAAGGTTGCGCAGATGGTCAGGACCGCCAGGGGGCAGGGCGCCGAAGTGGTGACTGGCGGCGCCGTGGCCGACAAGGGCCAGGGTTTCCATTACCAGCCAACCGTTCTGGCCGGCTGTGGCAGCGACATGGCGATCATGCGCCAGGAGATCTTCGGCCCGGTGTTGCCAATCCAGATTGTCGAAGACCTGGACGAAGCTATCGCCCTGGCCAATGACAGCGAATACGGTCTGACCTCATCGATCTACACCCGCAGCCTAAGCGCGGCCATGCGGGCCAGCCATGAACTGGATTTCGGCGAAACGTACATCAATCGCGAGAACTTCGAAGCGATGCAGGGCTTCCATGCGGGGACGCGAAAATCCGGCATTGGCGGCGCGGACGGTAAGCACGGCTTGTATGAATACACCCACACCCACGTGGTTTACATTCAAATCTGATCCACGGCCTGGGCCTGGAAAAAATGCCGGTTCCCCGCACGGGGCGCCGGCATTTTTGTTGACGCGGATCCGCTATCAAAGCTGATTGTTAGGCGCCACGACACCGTGTTTCTTCATCTTGCGATACAGCGTCGAGCGCGAGATACCCAGATCTGTCGCGGCGGCACTGATGTTCCAGCTATGCCGACGCAAAGTCCCCAGCAGGCGGCGGGACTCTTCGCCGCCCATTTGTTCCCCAAGGTTGCCAGCCTGCGGCGTGGCGCGGGTCGGCGATGCCAGCCTTTGCGGTGCCAGCAATTCGCAGGGCAGGCAGTCCAGATCAATCACCCCGTCTTCAGCCAAGGCCACCGCGTAGCGCAGGCTGTTGAGCAACTGGCGAATGTTGCCAGGCCAGGGGTAATCGAACAGGCATTGGCGGGCACTGGCGTCCAGCCGTAATCCGCGGGTGCCGGTCTGGGCAGCGAGCAGCGTGTCGATCAGCTCGGCTCGGTCGCTGCGCTCGCGCAAGGCCGGCAGCGCGAGGTTCATCCCGGCGAGGCGGTAGAACAGGTCTTCGCGAAAGCGCTTCTCGCCGATCATGCTGTGCAGATCCTGGTGTGTGGCCGAGATCACTTGGACATCCAGTGTCACCGGCGATTCGGCCCCCAGCGGCGAGATCTCTCGCTCCGCCAGCACCCGCAGCAAGCGGGTTTGCAGGTGGGCGGGCATGTCGCCGATTTCATCGAGAAACAGCGTGCCGCCGTTCGCCAGTTCGAGCTTGCCTTTCATGCCTTTGCGGTTGGCGCCGGTGAAACTGCCGGCGCGATAGCCGAACAGCTCGCTCTCGATCAACGTTTCTGGAATCGCCGCGCAGTTCAATGCCACGAAAGGCCCGGCGCGACGGAGGCTGGCCTGGTGAATGGCACGGGCGAAGGCTTCCTTGCCGGTGCCGGTCTCGCCGGTAATCAGGATAGGGATGCCCTTGTCGATCACCTTGCGCACGCGTCGCACGTTCTGTTGCAGTCGGGCATCTAGACCGGCGAGTTGCTGCAGGTGCGGGTGGGCCTGAAGGGCAGGGCGGGCGATGGGCAGCGGGCGGTGCTGTTCGGAGGGGATACGCAGGCCGACGTCCAGCAAGGCCTCATCACGCAGGCCACGCAAGCGCACCCCCTGGGCGCCACCCTTGGTGAGCTGGAGCAGTTCGTCCACCGTGGTTGGTAGCAGGCTGTCGATGCGAGCGCCGAGCAATCTGGGATTGTCGCCCAAATCCAAGGCGACAAACGCGGCACGGTTGGTCCCGATGATGCGACCACTTTCATCCAGGGCGAGTAGTTGCTCGTTGGCCAGGTCGGTGATTTCATCGATGGGTTTGAGGGACAGGGTCAGGCGGTCGCGGTAGCTCTGGCGAAAGTGTGCGTTCTCGATCAGGCGGGCGTACATAATCACCAGCTGCAGCGTGAGGTACTGGCTTTCCCGAGGACCCTCGTTGTTCATGCAGGTCGCATTCAGGCAACCGCGCAACAAGCCTTGAGCGTCGAAGATCGGCGCCACCGAGCAGCTCAGGCGGAAGTTGGACGCCAGGAAGTGCTCTTCCCGGTGAATGATCAGCGGTTGCGCCGCCGCTAGGGTCGTGCCGATGCCGTTGGTGCCGACCTCCGACTCGTCCCACCGCGCGCCCACCACCAGCCCAGATCGGGTGTAGGCATCGTGATGGCTGGGCAGCCGGGAATCCAGGGTGATGCCGTGTTCGTCGCTCAGCAGCACGGCGAAGCCGGCGGGCACCACGCGCCGGGCCAGACCGTTCACACCCTGGCTGGCGATGGAAAGATATTGCTGATGCTGTTCCTGGTGACGACGGATGTCCTCAGCGTTGAGGATGTTCTTGCGGCTTGCCGCGCCAGGATCGAGGCGGTGCTCCACAACGCTGCGATACCAGGACTGAGCAATGACCCCATCCGGCCTGATTCCTCGTCCGGAAAAGTGGTCGTTGACGAACGCTGCGAGTTCGCTGGGGGTTGTCTGCGTGTTGTGCAGGATCATGAAATGCTCCAATCAGGCGTGATGGCCGCAAAGGGCCACCACTGCGATCTTGATATTAGAGGCTGGCCGCAGCTGCAACTATCTACCATAGACGCTGGCGCGAGAATTTTCAGCCTTGGAGCAACAAGTCTCGTCCATCCAGCGCAACTCACTGAGCCAGTCACTTCGGTTGCAGGTTCATCCCAGGAAGGAAGAAACGATGGATTGCCGTAGCACTCCATGAAGTGCGCCCGTGAGGCAGTGGATCAGCAACCCTTTCTGACTTCGCGGATTGGCATTTTTTCATTGGTGAAAGCAATAGATAGTGAATATTCAGCGGGCATCGTTTCGAGAGTCGTATGCGGTCGCTTATTATCTAAGAAATCTGGGACGATTCACTCTGAGGGACGTTGGGACAGTTATTTGCAACCGCGCTCCTTGCCTGGATCAGGGCGACCATCTGTGACGTGCGGTTTGAAGTGAAATGGTTGCAGGCAATGCACACGATATCAGCTCAAAAGCGTGTTCTTACCAGGTCTGTTGAAAGGCACACAGGGGGCATAGAATTTGAAAAGACGTTACGCTCAAGACCCGTCAGGCACATTGCGATATTTTTGCGGATGTGCCCGACAGTGTCATAAGCTCAGCGTGGGTCAATCGGTGTTAGTCGGCCAGCCCGAGCTTCGATGACTTCTGCAGCGTCAAATAGGTCTTCCTCGCGATAACGTCGACCAAGTAATTGCACCCCGCAAGGGAGTTTATTGTCAATACCGACAGGGACTGACATTGCCGGGA
Source organism: Pseudomonas sp. CFSAN084952 (assembly GCF_009648855.1). Classification (NCBI taxonomy): domain Bacteria; kingdom Pseudomonadati; phylum Pseudomonadota; class Gammaproteobacteria; order Pseudomonadales; family Pseudomonadaceae; genus Pseudomonas; species Pseudomonas sp. CFSAN084952. The sequence goes on from NZ_CP045767.1 coordinate 2,283,645, forward strand.
ATCCTAAGTTAGCTATCCCCATCATAGACCAATTAGCTTTTGTCACTCGCCGTGAGCCTTCCAGACTTTCGATGTCTAGATTTTGTGGGAAAGCCTGTTCGGCGGAAATTGGAAGCAGGATGACGGGATAGGACTCCAGAAACGCTTGCATTTGGGCGACCAGGCTGCCGCGTCTAGCATAACCATGCATGTAGTCGTTTAATGTAGGTTGAGTTCCCCACCAGCCGGCTGCGACGTCAAAGAAATACTTCATCGCTGTCAGTGCCCCTTGATCGCCAGCTTGTTCCATGATCGGGAGCATTTCACGAAACTCCTCCATCGCAAGCAGATACCAGAGACGGTACGCCTCCTCCAGGAAGGGTAACTCTATCTCTTCAACAATATAGCCCGCGTCTGACAGATAAGTAGCTGCGCGCTCTAGGGCTGCAGAAACCTCTGTTGAGGTAGGCATCGTAGCTGATTTGCGAAGCACTCCGATACGCATTGGGCGTTTAGCGTTTTCTGTGTTGTGATATCTAGGCAGCGATAATGGATCTCGTGTATCGAAGCCACTCATGGCCGAAAGTGCGAGTCGTAGGTCGCCGACACTGCGCGCAATAGGCCCATCCGTCGCCATGACTTGCACACAAAGAGGTTGATCCATATTTTTAGGGCCGAACCAGCGGGGGACTAGTCCAACGGTGGGTCTGATTCCTGTGACTCCACAGCAGTATGCAGGGTGTCGGATCGAACCGCCGATGTCATTTCCAATTGCAAGGGGCATCATGCCGGCTGCTACGGCTGCGGCGGCTCCTCCACTCGAGCCCCCCGGAGTATGTTCCTTGCTCCAAGGGTTCAGAGTGACTCCGTGCAAATTGTTGCTAGAGAACCAGCGAAGTGAAAATGCTGGTGCATTGCTTCTCGCGGTTAATATGGCACCAGCTTGCCGGACCTTGGCTATCGACGGTGAGTCTTCGGTGGCAATGTTACCTGCGAATAGAGCTACTCCGTTAGTAGTCGCGTGACCACGTTGATCGATATTGATCTTGGTCGACAAGGGGACTCCATGTAGCGGCCCGAGTATTTCTCCGGCGGCCACAGCGCGATCGGCTTCATCTGCAGCAACCAAAGCTTCTTCGTGATGGACCTCGGCGAAGGCATTGATGATGGGGTTGATCGTGTCGATGCGCTCAAGGCAACTTTGTACAATCTCACGAGAGGAAAGTTGTCGCGTTTTGATTGCTTTAGCCAGGTCTGTCGCACTCCAAGTCCACAGTTCGTTTGATCTGTGTGGAGTGTTGTTTTGTATGGTTGGCTCGGTTTTCATCCGCGTCTTCCTTCTTTATATGAACTAAAAAAGCTCGCTTGCGAGCTGAAGGTTTTATGTTCAGTCGTCGTTTTTATTTCTGCTGACTACGACCCTATGCAGTTGCCAGACACCGTTGATACGCTTCCAAGTGACTAGACATTTTCCCGCTACAGCAGTCATCGTCTGGCCTTCGACGAACTTAGAAAAAAGTTATAATTCATCCATTACTGTCGAGCCCAATAAGCGTTGCTGAGTGATTCATACTCTGCTGAGATCTCCCATGACGAGCGAGCTGGCCGGGCTACGGTACTCGATAGCGTTTGCCTACAAAGACCTGCCTCGAATAGTTTCGACTCGATGTATATTGTGCCTGCAGATTGAATCAGCGATGCCTGGTATTTTAATGGGGTATAACGATTGATCCTATCCGTTTTCAGCACAGTTTCAGCGAGGTGATTCTTGTATTTGCGATTACACCGCGCTGCAGTCGGTTTTATTTGGTATTCATGAGCTCATTGGTTTATGGGGGAGGGACTTTTATTCTAGGCGCCGTCACTTGCCTAGCCGAGTCATTATCCATTTAATGATAGGCGTTCGGCAGGCGCAATGACAGCGTTGATATTTTTGAGAGGCAAGTTCTGGTGCTAAAACTCTCAGGCTCATTGACAGTAGCTAAGAGGCTTAGAAGCTTTGAGATACGCGCACGGCAAATGTGTAACCTTCAGGTCGGTTTTGTGCATCGTACTCCTTGTATATGTGCGCCGATATAGGGGGTGTTCCTGGCTCGAAATAGGCTATTGCAGGGCCGATGGCAAAGGCCCCGGAACGGTTTCCGGTTTTTAGATTTGGAGCGCTATCGTCGCTGACTTGACGGTAATAGAAGCCTCCCAAACCGACGGTCCATGGACCGATATGCTGTCCTGCGGCAAACTCGTGTCGATACTCAATACCGTTTTTGTAGTTGGTGGCTTTATTGCGGGTGCTGAAGTCGACTTGGAAGCTTGATGAAACCTCGAAACCATTGTCGGTAATGTAAGTTGCATTGAGTGTAGGTGAGTAGGTCCAGTGGTTAAGACCTGGTGAGACCAAACGATTCTTATCGTAATCGCCGGTTGGGGCTATGATCCCTAGGGATGTATTTACAAAAAAATTGGGCGATAGGTTCCATTGCAGTATCAATGGAATGAAGATCGCGTCAGACATTCGAAACGGATCAGCTTCGAGCCTCATTGGGCCAACCGAAGTCTGAGTCTTGAGTTCCGCATCCATCTTAAAGAAGGGCAGCACGGCACCGAACCCATAGTTGGCACCAAACAGGGTATGTTCGGTCATCCGCACATAAATGAGGGCGATGCTTAGTAGGTCGAGAGAGAAATCTTCGTCAGAACGGTTGCCACGGCTGTCTTTTAGGGTCCTGGCGGAATAGTAACCAGTTCGTACTCCTACGGTCCCATTCGCGGTGGGCGGTGGGTTCATGCCAGCCCCAAAATCATAAACACCGAAGGTAGTGGTTGGGACCCCATTCTCAGTTGCATCTGCTGATGTCCATGCGCCCAGTAGACTGAGTGTGAGTGCCACGAATTGTTTTGTGCAGTTATTAGTATTGTTTTTCAAGGGATGTCCTCATTCGGCTCGGCGAAGTAAGGACATCATGTTGTACTGCTATTTTTTTCTATATCCAATTTCGGCACAGATTTTAGCGTCGCAAGGTCTCAGATGGACGTTCGCCGAACATCGCATGGTAATCGGCGGAAAATCGGCCAATGTGCCAGAAGCCCCAACGCTCCGCGACTTTCTGTATTGCCTGTGATGTGCCGCTTCCTCGAAGTTCACGACGCACTGAATTAAGGCGTAGTGCTCGGAGATAAGCGATGGCATTGATGCCTAATGCTTCTTGGAAGCAATACTGCAATTTCCGTCGGCTTGCGCCAATACTGTTGCAAAGGTCAAGGATTGAGAAGGGTTCGTCTAGGTGGCTCATCGCATACTCGCAGGCTCTATCAACCGTACGTTTTCGAGCTGTTGGCTTAAGTGAAAGCACCTCGTCACCGGTGACCATATCGATCAAATGCATGATCACGGTATCACTGATATCGCTGCGAATCGTCCTCTGCTGGAATTTATTGGCGCATAGTGATGCATCTGCTAGCTCAGTACCCAGCCATCTGAGCTCGTTCCATGCGGGCGAATTGCAAATTGGGTAACACTTGGGGAAATCGGTAATGCGAAAGCTGCTACCTTGACGCTCAAGTGTATGTTGCAACGACCTTTGGTCGATGGCTACCACAAGGATGTCGACAATTTCCGGAACCTTGAGTTCAGGCATGTTGTCGCTATGAGCCACCATTATGCAGGGCTCACTAATCTGATGTCCCGAGCAGTACACATCATCGTGCTTCATCAGCGTGACGCAGAAAGCAACCGTACCTTCGGCTCCCGCACCTCTCTTTGTCATGGCCTGATTAGAGCGCTCGCGGATTATCTGAATCTTTTCCGAGCGAAACTCGTCGAGCTCACCCTTGAAGCGGCCGTGACTCAATTGATCATAGCTAAGCCGCCACCCACTCAGATGACGAGCATGCTCGTCGGGGTCGTGGGTCTGTATGCGGCTCAGGTAAGGTGGTTGTGCGCTCGGCGGTTGGGCTAGGAAATCGTTATTCATATTTGCGACGCCATTGGATGATCACTAAATATGAAAGCAATTTTGATTCCTCTCCCGGCGGTCTCCCTGAAGTTGTGCCGGAAATGGATAGAGCATCGTAATGGCGTTCAATCGGATTTGATGAGCTTGATCTAGGGGAGTCTTTAGCTCAGCCAAGCCTGTGGGTTTTTCTATCGGCTAGCTATATTGAAGTCTGGGCTCTCAGGTTGTTTTTCTCACGAGGAGGTAAGTTGATTGCTTGGACGGTGTCGACTGGTCTTAGCAATTGGCGTCCTGGAAAATAGTGTTGAGTGCCGTCAGGGCTTTGTAATGTTACACCTTTCCCCACGCATGCCAGACAACGAAGAACGCCAGCGAAATGCTGAGCATTACGCAACACAACCCAAGGTTAACTGGATTGGAAGAGAGCGCCTTTTCGAAAAAAACAAATGAGGCTTTTCACTGTTGCAAACTCCGAAAATAGTCAAGGCTCATGGCCCCGCGCCTGCAAGGTCAAGGCAACTGGCGTCACCTGTGGCGAATCGCCGGACTCTATGCCAATTACAGCGTATTCGACGTCGATAGTGTTCAAGAGCTGCACGACCTGCTAATGCAATTGCCGTTGTACCCGTACATGGCGATCGAAGTCACTGCAATGTGCCGGCATCCTTCTTCCTTCCGCAGGTTGAATGCTGAGTCCAGTCCGTTCAGTTCGCCATGCTAATAATAAAAAGATGAGGAACTACCAAGCCAACTGAACTGACTTCGCTCAGCGATTCAAATAAAGGGCTGTCTCTTTGTTGCAGCCCTCCAGCGCAGAGGCCTAGCAGCTCAGCCGAATTGACTTGGCGATTCACACTGCGGTTTCAGGCTTCCTGCTACGTGTTAGCTGATAAGCGATATGAACCACCTCGGCATGACCATTGGTCTTATGTAGGCGCTCCAGTTCGAACTCCTGGAGAGTGGCGTTTTTTTAGGCGCGGGGCCAGTAGGTCATTGACCTTGAGCGTTGGAGGGCGTAAGACAGCACCGGTTGTCGGCGGTATGTAGCTGTGCGCCACCCCAGCGAAATAGATACCGTTGGCTGAGTGACTGCTCCCCGATTGGCTGTCGATAGAACTCGACAGCGTGGCTTGGAATTGCTACCTCTTTGCTCTCGATACGGCTTCAAAATAAGTCCAGAATCAAGTCCATTCCTGTTTTATGAATCACAGAAACCCCTTAGATTTCAATGGGTCGAACACCAGATGCGAGTCACGTTTCCGGCTCCAATCTCCTGATTTGTATTCGCTGTATCGTCAATCTGTGGTTATTCGCGCAGCGTTTTGCCGCAACTGATCTAAATAGTCAGCCCATTGCTGAGCAGCCTCCCGGCGCTGCACTAGCAGTTGCGCGCGCGCATACACAGCGCCAAGAGCTCCTGGCATTCGGTGAGATAACGAAAGTTCGAGCACGATTGGATCGATACCCAAGTGCTCGTGGGCAATGGTTCTGTAGGTCGCGCGAAAGCCGTGAGCAGTGATGTCATACTCCGGCCAGATACGCTGAAAGGACTTGAGCATGGAGGTCGGATTGATGGGGCGACCCGGATAGACCGGCGAGACGAACACCCAGCCTTTGCCTTCTTCATCCACCACGCGGGTTTTATGTAGCTCGCGTAACAGAACCAAGGCTTGCTCAGGCAACGGCACGATGTGCTTGCTCTTATCCAGATGCTTGGTCTTGCTCACGACGTAACGCCAATCGGCGCCCACCAAGTCGACATCTTCCCAGCGCATCTGCACCAGTTCGCCTGGGCGGACCGGCAGCATGACCAACAGGCGCATTGCGGTGGCAACGCTGCCGTCGTTGCAGTCATCAAGGCGTAGAAGAAACCTGCCCAGGTCGGATGGCCTTTCGATCGCCGGGTTGCTGGTCACGATATGGCGAATCTTCAACTCCTCGATGTTACTGAGCGCCACGTTGCGCTCCACCCAGCCGCGACCTTCGGCAAAGCCCAGAACGGCACGGATGATGGTACGCACGCGCCGGGCCATGGCCATGGTGCGCTGGCGGCGCAACTCAGTGATGATCGTAGTGATGTGCTCCAACTTGATCTCGCTGATCGGTTTTTTGCCAATGGCAGGCAAGATGTGGTTGTTCAGCGCTCCGGTAAAGCCCGAGATGGATTTGGTCACCAATTCGGCAGACTTGAATGCCAACCATTGCTCGGCCACGTACGCGAAGGTGCGCTCTTCATTGAGCAACTGCGCCTCGATCTTGGCGGTCTTGGCCTTGAGCGGAGCGGTGTGGTTAGCCACGTCGCGGCGTGCGCCGCGGGCAATGTCGCGCGCCTCCTTGAGACCAATGTCGGGGTAAGCGCCGATGGAGAAGCGGTTTTCCTTGCCATGCAGGCGATACTTCAATCGCCAAACCTTGGAAGGGGATTTGCCGACCTTGCTCGACGCCCTTACCTCCAAGTAGAGCCCAGGGACTTCGCCATCGGCGTGTTTGCCGGGTTCGGTCAGCGAGCGGATCAAGGCATCGCTGAGTTTTCGTTTGAAAACAACCGCATTATCTGGGGGCATCGGTGGGGGCACCCTTTTTAAGGAACCGAAATTTGCCCCCAATTATGCCCCCATGAGTCGTGGAATCCATTGGATTTAGACAGACGGCAGTAGACTTAAATTATCAATAACTCGTTGTTATAAAACGGTTTTATGGAATTTAGTGGAATTCCATTACAGGCTATCGGGGTCCCCAAAAAACATCTGAATCCGCGACCTCAACCACCGCTCCCCCGGGTCATTATCCTGCGAACCCCGCCACGCCATATGCAGCTCAAACGAGCGCACCGGTAACGGCGGGTCTTCGGCACGCAACCCACCCGCCGAGGTCAGCGCTTCCGCCGCGTAATCCGGCACGGTGGCCAGAATGTCCGTACCCGCCAGCAACGTACCCAGGCCGTTGAACTGCGGCACCGCGAGCACAACGTGGCGCTTGCGGCCGAGTTTTTCCAGCTCTTCATCGATAAACCCGCTCAAGTCGCCGGCAAAGGACACAAGGGCGTGGGGCCGTGAGCAGAAGTCATCCAGGCTCAGCGAGCCCGGTACGCTGTCGGCGCGTAGCAGTTTGGGCAGGCTGCGGCGCAGTACCTTGCGTTTGGCGTTGGCGGGCAGGTCGGCGGTGTAGCTGACGCCGATGGAGATTTCGCCGGAGGCGAGCAGGCTGGGCATCAGGATGTAGTTGACGCGGCGTACCACCAGCACGATGCCGGGGGCTTCGGAGCGCAGGCGTTTGAGCAGTTGCGGGAGCAGGGCGAATTCCACGTCGTCGGACAGGCCAATGCGAAACACGGCGGTGCTGGTGGCAGGGTCGAATTCGGCGGCGCGGCTGACGGCGGTGGAGATCGAGTCCAGGGCCGGGGAGAGCAGGGCGAAGATTTCCACGGCGCGGGCCGAGGGTTCCATGCTGCGCCCGGTGCGCACGAACAGGGGGTCATCGAACAACCCGCGCAGGCGTGACAACGCTGCGCTGATGGCCGGCTGGCCGAGGAACAATTTCTCGGCGGCGCGGGTCACACTGCGCTCATGCATCAAGGTTTCGAATACGATCAAGAGGTTAAGGTCGACACGACGCAGGTCGTTACGGTTCATCTTGTGTCCTGGAAGAGTCAGCAAACTTGATGTGAGCGGTCATGTAGCAACCCCTGAGGTTCGATTCAGAGGGATGACCGGCATGAATCTTACGGGGAAAGGCTGGTACTCTGCACCGGCTAATTGATTTTTCCTACGATAGTTGAGGGGTGTTCCTCCTTCGCGGAATCAATGACAGGCATGTCGACTATTAATGGTGACCGGTGGTCTTACCCCCAAAGCCCAGATAAAGTTCATGGCATTAGAGGTTACTTTGACGAGGTTTGCGATGTCCCGCACGATCCGTTTTCACAAGTTTGGTCCGGCCGAGGTGCTCAAATGCGAAGAGCATGCGGCCGCGCAGCCCGCACCGGGCGAAGTGCAGGTGCGTGTCGACGCGATCGGCATCAGTTGGTACGACATCCTGTGGCGCCAGAACCTGGCGTCTTCCCATGCACGCCTGCCTTCTGGCCTGGGCCATGAGATGGCCGGGGTTGTGGTTGCCCTCGGCGACGGCGTGGATGACCTGGCGGTGGGCGATAAAGTGGCCAGTTTTCCGGCCGAGAGCCCCAATGATTACCCGGTGTATGGCGAGCAGATCGTCTTGCCCCGTTCGGCCCTGACCCGTTATCCGGATGTCTTGAGTCCGATTGAAGCGAGCGTGCACTACACGCCACTGCTGATTGCGTACTTTGCCTACATGGACCTGGCGCGGGTCAAACCCGGCCAGTTCGCTTTGGTGACCGATGCCAGCCACTGTGCCGGCCCTTCGTTTGTGCAGTTGGGCAAGGCCCTGGGTGTGCGGGTGATTGCCGCCACCAAAGACAGTGCTGAACGTGAATACCTGCTGTCCCTCGGGGCAGAAAAAGTCATCGTGACCGAAGAACAAGACCTGCTGATGCAGATCAACAAGTTCACCGACAACCGGGGCGTCGACGTAGTGTTCGATGGCCTGGGTGGCCCGCAGATGTCGCTGCTCGGGGACGTCCTGGCGCCGCGCGGCAGCCTGGTGCTGTATGGCCTGCAAGGTGGCAACCAGACGCCATTCCCGGCCTGTGCGGCGTTCCAGAAGAACATTCAGTTCTTTGTGCACTGTATCGGCAACTTCACCGGCAAGCCGGAGTTGGGCATTATCCAGGATCACGTGGCGTTGCAGCGCGCGTTGCGCGATATCAACCAGCTGACAGCCGACCGGGTGCTTGTCCCACTGAAGACTACGGTATTTCCATTCAGTCAGTTCGTCGAAGCGCACCGATACATGGACGAATGCCCTTGCCGCGAACGGGTGGCGTTGCAGGTTGAAGCTGTTTGAGCTGTAGGAGTATTCGCAAATGAATACTCCGGCGCCTGAGCTGATGAGGCAAATGCGCCATTTGACAGGGCTTAACCCGCACCGGGGTTGAGCCGCCGCAGGGGCGTTCTGCCCCGTAAACAATACTGTTATTGCCTTGCGCCGCCCTGAAATCCAGTGCGGCGCTTGTGTGTGGGCGTCATTTAAGTTGGGCAGGCAGCTCATCTGAGCTGCTTTTTGACGCTGTTCTGTATCTGTTAATCATTATTTGAGTGCCGATAATTGAGTCTTCATTGTTATCTCAAGGATTGAGCCATGATTGATTACACGGCAGTTGCGTCACGCACCTTCAGAACTAACGAGGCTCGGATTGTTTTTCCCGGCAAGTGCAAAACGAATACCCTTTTGCTTTACGCGCACCCAAGGTGCGCAGGTGATTAATATTTGTCGGACAATTCTCTAATTGCTTAGTTAAAACAGTGTAGGACGTTGTCGGAACATTCCTAAGGCTAATAGCTATTTCGCTAGAGCCCGCGCAGGCGCTGGATTCTCCGGCGGGGCGGCCATAGGCCCCCTCAATGCTCTCACCTGCGCTTTTGTTGCAAGGTGCTAATGTTGACTCAAACTTGTGCTGCGCACTGGATGACAAGCCTACAGATGTAATAAGTCGAGCAACGCTGTTTGGTAGTTGCTTGAAACTGATATTTCAACTCGGGTAGTAGAACGATGAGCACTATTCATGAACAAGCCATGAGCTATGTTTACCAGCAAGTTCTGCAACGTTTAATCGGGCACTTTACGCGTGCCGAACGAACGTCACTTCAATTGCTCGTTCAGCGCATCGTGGTGGCCGCAGGCGGCATGGAACAAGTGGGCAATTACAAAGTACTGATCGCCCACGGTGGCGGCGAAGTGAGCAGCTACACCCTCGCGTTGCTGCGTGCGGCGCAACTGACCATTGCCGGCCGCTCGCCCAAGACTTTTCAGATACGGGTGGCAACATTGCGGCATGCGGGTATGACTCAAGCAACGCTCGACTGCCTGAATCAGGGCTACGCAGCGCTGTTCTTCCATGACGACCCACGGGTAGAGCTGTTGATGGTGGAAAACCATGAGGTGCTGCCGTTCAACCATCAGCGCCCGGCGTCCAGTGCCGCTCGGGAAATCAGCCAGCGTAACAAACTGATGATTGGGCACCTGACGTCCGGCGATATCCGCGCCGCCCTGTGCGATGACACGCTCCTGGCCCTGGGCGATTTCTACCAGCGGGTCGCTACCTGGAACGGCGGCGTGCATGCCCTGGTCAGCGGTGATTCAGTGCGCAAGCAAAGCCAATACATCGCGTGGCTGAAAAAAAATGCGCTGGCGACCGGCCTTGCATTTGCGCCCGGCAAGCCATCGTCGCTCAATGGGTGGTTTGCACGCATGGAGGAATGGAGCGTGGGGTGCTACCGCGACCTCTATGGCGAGCACTATGCCGGCAACGAAAGTCCGGGCCGGGGCGGGCATCGTCATTTGGCCTATATCGGCATCGCTGATCTGCTCAAGGACGCCGATGTCGCCCATGCGCCACTGCTCACCGGGTTCCTCGCCTACAAACGGGACCCGTTCGAGTTCCATTTCAGCCATCCCGCCTATCCCAACCCATTGCTCATGGCGCATTTGCACGGCGTGCAGGCCCAGTGTCTGCGTGAGCTGTCCTACGAACATGGCGTCGCGGGGTTTGTTCGGCGTGCGGCAGACTTCCTGCACCGCAGGCAAGTACCGGTCGCGCTGATCAAAGAAGCGTCAGGGCCAGAGGGGCAGTTGCTGTCCACCGCCTACATTCAGGAGTTCTCCGGCCTGGACGACAGCCAGTTGACGTGCCTGTTGTTTGCGCCCTTCGTTCAACATGGCGAACGGTTGGAGAGCTTCTTGCGTCAATGCCATCCCGGCATGCTGGTGGCACTTCCTGAACTGCACAAGGCACTACAGGGCAAACCCGCTGCGGACATCCTGCACCAGTGGCTAGTGGATACCAGTGGGCTGCCGCTGCCGCTGTTGCAGCACCTGTATCGTAAGCGCCCGCTGCTGGGAGGGCGCGGCATGCGGGTATGCAAACAAACGCTGGCGCGGCCCAAGGTGCGCATCGCCCAAGTGTCGGGGCGTTAGCAGCGTGTATTCGCCAATCAAAGCCGGTGATCAACAATGAACCTTCGGGGGGAGCGGCAAGTAGATTTTGCCTATCAGGCGGTGTACCGCTACATGATCAATCTGATCAACGAAGTCAGCCGGGAAACGCCAGTGAAACTGCCTTCCCTGCGGCAGTTATCGACGCGCATGAATGTGTCGATCTCGACGATTCAGTACGCCTATTCGTTGCTGGAAAAGGAAGGACGAGTGTACTCGGTGGCCAAGTCCGGCTACTTCGCCTGGCCCGTGGCTGCAAACGCGCCCCTTATGGCAGGTACAGACTTGCTCGAGCGTTTGTACACGGCCGCCCGGCGCCCGGCGATGGTGGTGCTCAGTGGCGATGAACCGGCGCTGTTGGGGTCGCTGGATGGCGCGTTGCTGGCGCTGGAGCGTCAACTGGTACGCCGGTATCCCCATCACCTGCAACCTTCGCAACCCTGTGGTGTGTGGGAGTTGCGCGCCGCCTTGGCCGCACGCTATACCTCGTCGCCCACCCGTTGTTGGCAAGCGGATGAGGTGTATGTGGGCGCCGACCTTCAAGGTGTTCTGGACATCCTGATTGATGCCCTGGGCCTTAAAGGCACCGTGGTGGTGGTTGAATCTCCCTGCGATTACCTGGTGTTGCGCCTGCTACAGGCCGCAGGTGTGCGGGTCATTGAATGGCCTTGGCGCGCCGACGGCCGCCCGGATTTGGCCACTTTTGAGCACCTGCTGCGCCATGAGCCGGTGCACTTGGTGCTGCTCTCGTCCGTGGTCAGCATGCCCTCGGGGAACGCCATGACCGAGCCCGAGCGGCTGCACGTAGCGCGTCTGCTCGACCAGCACGGCTGCTGGTTGCTGGAGAACGATACCTTTGGTGACCTGAGCTTTGCGCCGCCCGGATCGGCCTTGCGCGGCCTGGTCAACCCAGAGCGGCTGATTGTGTTTTCTTCGTTCGAAAAGGTGTTGGGCCCGGAGGCGCCCTTTGGTTACCTGCTGGCGCAGCAGATGAGCAGTGAATTGCAGCGCCAATTCTTACTGCGTTCGTTTCGATTGTCCGCTATCCGACAACGCGCCATTGCCCGGCTGTACGAAAGCGGTCGGTTCGACCAGCACCTGCAGACGTTGCGCCAGCGCCTCCATGAGCAGGCGCACGCCATGAGTCACCGCTTGGATGCGCGTATGCAAGGGCGTGTGCACTACCGCATGCCCGTGGCCGGGGCGAGTTTCTGGTTGCAGTCCATGGCGCCGGTGGACATGCGCCTGGTATTCCAGCGCATGCTCGCCCAGCAGGTGGTGATTGCCCCCGGCGAGCTCTTCAGTCTCAGTGGTTTACATCACCAGCATATGCGCTTGAGCCATACCTTCAGCGGCCATCCCAACCTGGACATCGCCCTGGATACGCTGGCGCAGTCACTACGGCAGGCGCAGACTGAGTAGGAGCGAGCTTGCTCGCGAAAAACGTCAACGATAACGCGCGCTGCCTGAATAGACGCGGCGCCTGTGCGTTTTTCGCGAGCAAGCTCGCTCCTACAACTATCCAATGTGGGAGCTGGCTTGAACTGCGATAGGCATAGGTATCTACACAATTTTGTAGGTTGTAGCAGCCAACGGTAACCACGATGCGAAGCGAGCCGCTCTTGATCTTGATCTGCTTTTGATCTCAAGCGCCCCGTTAAACCACGCTGGCCGGAATTCGACAGGGATTTGGGGGGTAAACCGGCAGGGATGCCGGTTTAGCCGCCCCGCGCCATGGATGGCGCGTGGCGGCGGCCCCCCAAATCACTGGCGGATTACGGGCACACCGAGCCTAAGCGAGGTGCCGAGTGGTGGGGCAAGAGCGTTTTGCTTACTTTTGCGCTTTTCAAAAGTGAGCCGCCGTCAGGGCGGAACCCTAAGTAGCCTTAACCGCAGGAATGGATATGTACACGGTCCAACTGTGTTGACTGTCAGGCCGCCTTCGCAGGCAAGCCAGCTCCCACATTGAGATCTCGGCGCGTCAGTTAGATCAGCGCCGTCTGCAGGGCCGTCACGGGAGCAAGCTCCCTCGCCACAGGTCCAGCGTCGCACCAAAATTGTGTAGATACCGATGCAGCGATAGGGGGCTGACGGCCAATCAGGCTGTCAGGCCGAGTGCATATCCTCACCTCAATTATCCGAAATTTCTCTTCAGGCCGTCGGATCGATACCGTCGCGCAGTAGTCCAAGTCCCAGTAAACTGTCATTTTTTCCGAATCCTTCTTTTCGAGGTTTATGCATGACTATCAGTCCTTTTGCGGGCAAACCGGCGCCAGCCCAGTTGCTGGTGGATATCCCGCGACTGGTCACGGCCTACTACACCGGCCAGCCTGATGCAGCGATCTCCACTCAGCGTGTGGCTTTTGGTACTTCCGGGCACCGCGGTAGCTCGTTTGAACTGAGTTTCAACGAGTGGCATGTGCTGGCTATCAGCCAGGCCATCTGCCTGTACCGCGAAGCGCAGGGCATCACTGGCCCTTTGTTTGTCGGCCTGGATACCCATGCATTGTCGACGCCAGCCGGTGCCAGCGCCTTGGAAGTACTGGCGGCCAACGGCGTGCATGTGATGCTGGCCGAGGGCGACGAGTACACGCCGACGCCGGCGATTTCCCACGCCATCATCTGCTACAACCGCGGCCGTACCAGCGGCCTGGCGGACGGCATTGTGATTACACCGTCCCACAATCCGCCGCAAAGTGGCGGCTACAAGTACAACCCGCCTAACGGTGGCCCGGCTGATACTCATGTCACCAAGTGGATCGAAGCCAAGGCCAACGAACTGCTCGCCAACAAGCTGGCCGGGGTCAAGCGCATCACTCACGCCCAGGCGCTCAAGGCCGACACCACCCATCGCCATGACTACCTCAACAGCTATGTGGCCGACCTGATCAATGTGATCGACATGGACGCGATCCGCAGCGCCGACCTGCGCTTGGGCGTGGACCCACTGGGCGGAGCAGGGGTGCGCTACTGGTCGGCGATTGCCGAGCACTACCGCTTGAACCTGGAGGTGGTGAATACCGAGGTCGACGCAACCTTCCGCTTCATGAGCGTCGACTGGGACGGCCAGATTCGCATGGACCCGTCTTCCAGCTACGCCATGCAAAGTCTGATCGGGCTCAAGGAGCGTTTCGACGTTGCCTTCGCCTGCGACCCGGACCACGACCGCCACGGCATTGTCACGCCTTCCGGAGGTTTACTGGCGCCCAACAACTACCTGGCGGTGTCCATCGACTACCTGTTCCAGAACCGTCCGGACTGGCGCGCCGATGCAGCCGTAGGCAAGACCGTGGTGAGCAGCGGCCTGATCGACCGCGTCGCAGCGCGTATTGGTCGCCGCCTGTACGAAGTGCCAGTGGGCTTCAAATGGTTTGCCGATGGCTTGTTTGAAGGGTCGTTGGGGTTTGGCGGCGAAGAAAGCGCCGGTGCCTCGTTCCTGCGCAAGGACGGCAGCGTGTGGAGCACCGACAAGGACGGCCTTATCCCGGCCTTACTGGCCGCCGAAATGACCTCGCGCAAAGGCCAGGACCCCAGCCAGATCTACCGCGGCCTGACCGATGCCCTCGGTGAGCCGTTCGCTATCCGTGTGGATGCCAAAGCCACTCCAGCGCAAAAAGCCCTACTGGGCAAACTGTCGCCGGAGCAGGTCACGTCCACGCAATTGGCCGGGGAGACCATTCAGCAGATCCTCAGCCATGCGCCGGGCAACAACCAGGCGATTGGCGGCTTGAAAGTCATGACCGAAAACGGCTGGTTTGCCGCACGGCCCTCGGGCACTGAGGACATCTACAAGATCTACGCCGAGAGTTTCGTTGGCGAAGAGCACCTCAAGCAACTGGTGGAGGAGGCGCAGGTGTTGGTTGATGGTGCAATCAGCCAATAACTGACACTCATGCGGTAGAAGTGTGGGAGGGAGCAAGCCGCCTCCCACATTAGATAGCAACGAGAGTTGAGATCAGGCCAGGTCCACCAGCACGATTTCGCTGTCCTCAATCGCCGTTACCCGCAATACCTGTTCATCCTCAACCGCCACACCATCTCGCGCCTTTGCCTGCACGCCATTGACGTCAATCACGCCCGTGGCGGGCACCAGGTACGCCCGGCGGCCACTGTCCAGCCGGTACTCCGCACTTTCTCCAGCTTTCAGGTTAGCTGCCACCAAGCGTGCATCCGCACGAATTCGCAAGCTTTCACTGTCGCCAGCCTTGCCGCTGGCCAGGGTTACAAAGCCCTCGCGGTTGCCTTGTGGAAACGGTTTGGCGCCCCAGGACGGTGGCAAGCCGGCTTCATTGGGGATGATCCAGATCTGGAAGATTTTGGTCGGCGTGGCCTCCAGGTTGTACTCGCTGTGGGCAATGCCGGTGCCCGCGCTCATTACTTGCACGTCGCCGGCTTCGGTGCGGCCTTTGTTACCCAGGTTGTCGGCATGGCTGATGGCCCCTTCGCGCACATAGGTGATGATTTCCATGTCGCGGTGCGGGTGCTGGGGAAAGCCGCTGCCGGGGGCGATGATGTCGTCGTTCCATACCCGCAAGTTGCCCCAGTGCATGCGCTGGGGGTCGTGGTATTCGGCAAAGGAAAAGTGGTGATGAGCGTCAAGCCAGCCATGGTGGGCGCCGCCCAGTGTGTTGAAAGGTCGAAGTTCAAGCATGATCGTCTCCTGTTGATGAACCTATCATCCAGCAGCGCATGATCGAGAAAAAGCGTAAAAAATGCCTGTTTATGATTCATTTATTCGATGTTTAACCCCGGTGTTCACTTTCACTTCATCGCCTAACTGCATGACAACAAAGCATTTGGCTGGAACTGAGCGGCGTTTCCGGCGACCATGACGGCTTGGTCAAAACAAGCTCACCGCAGGAGTCCGCGTGTCGCAACAACAGCCTGATCTACCCCCCGAACTGCGCCCCTTGGCTGAAATGCCGTTGTTGAAGCGGCTTGCCGCGCGCCTGTTCGGCCATGGCCTCACCCGTTTGCGTGCGCAGCATCGATTTTCCTGGTTGCATGGCCAGGCCGACGGCTTTCGCAGTGGGCATGAGGCGGGCGTTGAGTACGGTTACCGTGAGGGTAGGGCTGATGGCATCGAGGAGGGCCGACAAGTCCTGCTGATTCGTGACTTTCGCCCCGATGAGCACCGTGCGCCAGGCATAGATGACAGCCTGTTCGACGATTGGCGATTGCCGCTCACCGCAGAGGTGAAGAAGCGCATGAAGGCCGATGTCGCGCGCCTGCTGCCAGCCCATGCGCAGCCAAGCGCGGCGCAATGGAAGATGATCTTCAGCGACACCCCCTCGACCTCAGTGATTGCGGGGGCCGGCGCTGGCAAGTCGACGTCCCTGGTGCTGCGCATCCTGCTGCTCAGCCATTACCTGGGCTTTGAACTGAGTTCGATGACTGTGGTGACGTTCACCCGCGAGTCGCGCAAGGACTTTATCAACAAACTCATGGAAATTCTCAACCTGTGGGGCCAACCCCTTGGCAGCAAGGAAGCCCAGGCGCTGGTGCGCACCTTTCATTCGCGCATCCTGCCGATGGTGCGCAGCCTGCCGGGTTTTGAGCGGCTGCAGGCCTTTGAGAACCTCAGCGGTGGTTTTGAAGACGCCGACAGCAACGCCTTCGACCTGCGTATCAGTGACGCCCAGCGCCAGCAGATGAACGCTTGTTATCACCGCTTGTATGGCCGCCATCAGCGTTTTCGCGAGTTGATTGCACCCTTGGCCCGCCATAGCCTTCAGCTCAAGGAGCTGGAGCGCGATCATCCTGACGTGCAAAAGCGTATGGCCGTGACTGAATTGGCCGCCAAGCGCGATGAAGAACTCTGTGATGTGATTGAGGACCTGTGGTTTCGCGCCGGTGCCTGGCCGATCAAAGGTATCGAACCCAGCCGTCAGACCTTTGAAATCAACGGCGCGCGATTTCATTGCCACGGCTACATCCCGGAGCTGGACGCCTGGGTGGTACTGGGGTTCGATGGGCGTGAAAACCCGCAGATCAGTCGGCCGAGTTCGAAACTCTCGGTGCGTGCAGAATGGGCAGTAAAGCGCACGTTGTTTCAAGCTTTCTGTAATAAGCCACTGATATGGCTGGATAATTACGAATCTTCAAAGCGCCTTTTGAGCAGTCTGGGCGGCGATGCCACGGCCGGGCCAGGCTTCGATTACAAGGTTAAAGGCGAACTCGCCTCGGCGCCCCTGTTGGACAGTTTTGTCATGGCAGCCGGGTTTATCGAGAACCTCGGCCTGGATGTCCCCACGGCGGTTGGCCAGATGAGTTTTGCCAAGGACGACCCGGATCGGCTGTTCTTCGAGGCCCTGAGCATTTTCTGGAAGGCGCTGGAAGATCACCTGCTGGAACAATCGCCGCCGATCATGACCTACAACCGGATGTTCTCGCTGTTTGGCGAAAACACCCCGGAGAACCTCAAGCTGCTGAGTGATCCCTTGTTGCGGCCGATGTCGCACTTGATGATCGATGAATTCCAGGACGTATCGCCGCAGATCGTGTCCTGGATCCGCGCCAGCCTGCGCGAAATCCGCAGCCGTGGGCCGGCCATGCACGTCGGGCGCGCAGCCCAACGCTCATCCTTGCTGTGCGTGGGGGATGACTGGCAATCCATCTATGGCTGGCGCGGCAGCTCGCCCAAGTACTTCATGGAGTTCAACAAGGAGTTTGTTTCGCCCAGCACCACCCGCGTGATGCTGGGCGAGAACTACCGCAGCCACCAGCACATCATCGACGCTGCCGAACATATCGTCCGTAGCGCGCCGGCCATCCCGGGCAAGAAGGCCAAGGCCAGTGGCGAGCCCAAGGTATTGGTGCCCGTCACGGTGTTGGAGCGTGACGACGCGGCACTGGGGCAGCGGTTGCTCGAGCACTATCAGCGGGGCGATTCGATCCTGATGCTTTATCGAAAAAGTAGCGATAAGTTATTGATTCAAGAGCATATTCAGTCTGTAGTTAATGTGGATTCTAGCTCGGCGCCTCAGGCGCGCAGGCTTAAACAGCTGACTTATCACAGTGCCAAGGGCTTGCAGGCGGATGCGGTGTTCTTGCTGGGCGATTGTCAGCATGTCACCAGCTCGCCGTACAAGAATCAGGTCTATCGCATGGCGGGCTTGGGTAAGGATGGCGACAGTGAGCCTTATGACAATGCCCAGAGAGACGAGGTGTTGCGCCTGGCCTATGTGGGGATCACCCGGGCGGTCAGCCATTGCTATTGGTATGTGGAGAAGCCGGAAGGCCAAGGCGTGAATGTGCCCAGGGCGTCTGAGCGGGTGGATGGCAGGAAGGTGTTTTTTGATGATCAGCGTGCGCCGAAGGGGGCTGGCTGACCTGCAATAAGAGCCCGACAGCCGACGCGTCTCTACCTGACAACACGGGATCGAACATGTGGGAGCTGGCTTGCCTGCGATGGCGGCCTGACAGCAGACGCCTATCTACCTGACACTCCACGATCCAACTGTGAGAGCGGGCTTGCTCGCGAAGGCGGCCTGACAGGCGACACAGTTGGAACGGGGCGCCTGAGATCAAAAGCAGATCAAGAGCGACTCGCTTCGCATCGTGGTTACCGTCAGAGTGGGGCGGTTAGCCCCGCCTCACGCCCGCAACGAAACCGGCGGCACGAAACTCTCCAATTCATCCTCCACGGCCTCGATGATGCGCTCCACATCAGCCGCGTTCATCACCGTAGCGCACGGAATCCCCGCGATAGCGATCAACGTCTCGCCGCTGGCCCGGTCGAACAGGCGGGCGATCATGCTGCCGGGGGCGTCCATGCTGCCCTCGAAGCCCATGGGGTGAAAATGCCAGCGCATCAGCTGGCAGGCGTTGGGAAATGTCACTTTGTTCATGTTGCCCACCTTGTTCATTGAGCGCTTCCTTTAGCTCGCGGC
The DNA here is from genome assembly GCF_009648855.1 of Pseudomonas sp. CFSAN084952. Lineage (NCBI taxonomy): Bacteria > Pseudomonadati > Pseudomonadota > Gammaproteobacteria > Pseudomonadales > Pseudomonadaceae > Pseudomonas > Pseudomonas sp. CFSAN084952. The sequence goes on from NZ_CP045767.1 coordinate 2,302,540, forward strand.
AGGGGCCAGGACCTTCGCTGGTCATGACATCTAGGGCTTAAAAATAGCATTCGTTCGCAACTGCAAGGTGACTTTTTTGCGCCCGTTCGGCGGTTCTTTCGCCTGGTTTTGATATAGGTCATGTCCTACAGAGGAATAGGCAAAAGGCCATTAGTCAGGCGCTCGATTTGACCATTGAAGGGGCGGGTAAACTTCGGCACTCTCAAACATTTTCTCCCGTCGTAGAGCCCAATATGCCCGACATCGCCCCAGACGATGAGTGCCAGAATTCCCACGCTACCGGCCAGTTGGTGCTGCGCCATCACCTGTGCTGGCGTCATCGCGATCTGGACGGGGTGATGGCTTACTACCATCCCGAGATCCAGTACCACGATTTTTTCCAGAACCGTGTGGTGGGCTATGCCGAGTTGCGCGAGTACTTGCAAGCCAGCATGCCCCGTGAGGCGGATGAGGCCATTGAACACACTGACCGCATCCGCGCCGATGGCGATACGGCGTTTATCCAGTACCGCATCACCTTGCGTGGCGGCCAGGGCCTGGTGTCGTTTCGTACCAGTGAGGCCATTACGGTGCGCGACGGGTTGATCTGGCGGGTGAATGAATATGCGTCCTTGGTGCACGAGCAACCCGCCCAGGCCTTGCGCCCTACGGTCAGCCGCCTGGGCCTGTCGCCCCAGCAGTTGGGTTATATGGCCAATGACCTGCAACAATATTTTGAGCGTCAGCAGCCGTATCTGGACCCGGAGCTGGATCTGCAGCGGGTCGCCAAGGCCTGTGGCTACAGTCGCAACCAGATGTCCTACCTGCTGAACCAAGTGCTGGGGCAGAGCTTCTATCGCTACGTCAACCAGGCGCGACTCCAGCATTTACTGGCCGCGCTGGATCACGCCACCGCGCCGGTCAAAGTTGATGAGTTGGCCTTTGCGGCCGGTTTCAATTCACTCTCGGCGTTTTACAGCGCTTTTCGCCAGCACACCGGGCAATCGCCCAAGGCGTACCTCAAACAAATTTCCCTGCGTGCACGCGCGCAAGACAGCCCCTGACACTGCACTCTAGGATCGGCCCTATCGAACCGAGGTAGGGGAAGCTGGCATGCCGGCATGGCGCAATATCAGTTTATGGATGGACCAGTTGGACGACCCGCTGTTAGCGCGTCCATCGCTGGAGCACGACCTGGACGTCAATGTGGCGATTATCGGCGCCGGCTACACCGGCCTGTGGACCGCCTATTACCTGAAGCGCCAGGCCCCCGAGCTGAAAATCGCGATCATCGAGGCACAGACCGCTGGGTTTGGCGCATCCGGTCGCAATGGTGGCTGGTTGATGGGCAACCTCTTGGGGGAAGACCGACTGCTGGCTGAGCTTGCCCCTCAGCACCGGCGCGCTTCGTTTGACCTGCTGCACGGTATCCCTGATGAAGTGGCCCAGGTGCTGGCCCGCGAAGGCATTGACTGCGACTACCGCAAAGGCGGCGCCTTGTATTGCGCCGCACGCTACCCCGAGCAGGAAGTCAGCCTGCGCCGCTATCTGGACAAGCTGTACGCCCAGGGCCTCACCGAAGACGACTACCGCTGGCTCAGCCCGCAGCAATTGGCCGAGCAGGTCCGCATTGCCAAGCCTTATGGCGGCATCTATGCCCCCCACGTCGCGACGATCAACCCGGCAAAGCTGGTGCGTGGCCTGGCGCGGGCGGTTGAGAACCTGGGCGTGACCATTTACGAAAACAGCCCCGTGACCCATTGGCAGTCCGGCGGCCTGCGCACCGCCAAGGCCAGCGTGCGCGCCGCCTGGGTGGTGCCTGCTGTCGAGGGTTACGCCACTACCTTGCCCCCATTGGGCCGCTACCAGTTACCGGTGCAGAGCTTGATCGTCGCCACCGAACCGCTGCCGGCCAGCACCTGGGCAGACATCGGGCTCAGTCAGGGTCAGGCCTTTGGCGAGAGCAGCCGACAGGTCACCTACGGCCAGCGTACGGCCGACAATCGTCTGGTCTTCGGCGCCCGTGGTGGCTATCAATTTGCCGGCAAGTTGCGGCACAACTTCGACCTGACCGACAGCGAAGTGGAGTTGCGTCGCTACCTGTTTGGCGAACTCTTCCCACAGCTGAAAAAGGCCAGGATTACCCATTCCTGGGGCGGCAACCTCGGCATGTCGCGCCGTTTTCGTCCGCACATGCTCTGTGACCACGCCACGGGCATCGCACTGTCCGGCGGTTATGGCGGGGAGGGCGTGGGCGCCACCCACCTCGGCGGCCGCACCCTGGCCGATTTGATCCTCGGCCGCGACACCTTGCTGACCCAACAACCCTGGGTGATTCGCGAAGGCGGCCTCAAAGCACTCAAGGCCTGGGAGCCGGAGCCGTGCCGCTGGCTGGGTTACAACGCGATCATCCGTAGTTTTGTTCATGAAGACCAGGTCTTGGCCAACCCCAACACTGCGCCCTGGCGCCGCAAGCTGGCGACCGGCATTGCCGGTTTCATGGAAGGTTTCATGCACTGACTCGTCACCCACAGGGAAAAACCATGAGCATTACCCAATTCAAAGACACGCTGAACACCCCTCTGCCAGATTCATCACCGGTGGCGGTGCCCCTGGGCGCGCCCATCGCCGTGGCCTCCACCTTGAGCGTGGAGCGCAACGATGGCGTCGAGACCGGCATCTGGGCCTGCACCCCGGGGCGCTGGCGTCGGCAGATCACGTCCCAGGAGTTTTGCCATTTCATCCAAGGGCGCTGCACCTTCACGCCCGACAACGGGGAAACCCTGCACATACAAGCCGGTGACGCACTGATGTTGCCAGCCAATAGCACCGGTATCTGGGATATCCAGGAAACCGTGCGCAAGACCTATGTCCTGATTCTGTAACGCTTTGATCCTTGATCGCCTGCCATAAAAACAGCCCTAAAACCGCCAGGAAATCGAACCATGAAAGCCATTGCCCTGTTGCCCTTGATGTTGGTGGCCTCTATCAGCCAGGCCGCCGAGACCGTGAAGATCTATAACTGGTCGGACTACATCGCGCCGGACACCACCAGGAATTTCCAGAAAGACACTGGCATCGGTTTCACCTATGACGTGTACGACAGCAACGAAACCCTCGACGGCAAGCTGATGACCGGTAAATCGGGCTATGACGTGGTGTTCCCCTCCAACCATTTCATGGCGCGACAGATCCAGGGCGGCGCCCTGAAAAAACTCGACAGGAGCCAGTTGCCCAACTGGAAAAATCTCAACCCCGTGCTGCTCAAGGCCCTGGAAGACAACGACCCCGGCAATGCCCACGGCTTTCCGTATCTGTGGGGCAGCACCGGTATCGGCTACAACATCGACAAGGTCAAGGCGGTACTCGGCGACAACGCCCCGGTGGATTCCTGGGACTTGATCTTCAAACCGGAAAACATGGCCAAGCTGCAAAAATGCGGCGTCGCCATCCTCGACAACGGCCCCGAACTGCTGCCAGCCGCGCTGAATTACCTGGGCTTGCCGCACCACAGCAAAAAAGCCGAAGACTACAAGAAGGCCGAGGCCTTGCTGATGAAAGTGCGACCTTACGTGGCGTATTTCCATTCCTCGAAATACACCGCCGATCTGGCCAATGGTGACATCTGTGTCGCCGTCGGTTTCTCCGGCGACATCCTGCAGGCCGAAAGCCGCGCCAAAGAAGCCAAAAACGGCGTGAATATCGGCTACAACGTTCCCAAGGAAGGCGCGGCAATCTGGTTCGACATGGTCGCCATGCCCGTCGACGCACCGAATGAGAAAGCCGGCTATGCGTTCATGAACTACCTGCTGCGCCCGGACGTGATGGCGAGTATCACCAACTACGTGCATTACGCTAACGGCGACGCGGCGGCCGACAGCCTGGTAGACCCGGCGATCAAGGCCGATACCAAGGTGTATCCAAGTGCGGAAATGATGGGCAAGTTATTTGCACTGCAAGCCATGCCGTTGAACATCGACCGGGTGCGTACTCGGGTTTGGAATACCATTCGTACGGGGCGTTAAATAACAGGAAAACAGCGCCACCAGGAAGGCCGATAAGTCATCGGTACTGGGTGGGATAAATAATCACGTCATAGTTAAGACATGTGATGTCAATTATTTGGAGTGGAAAGTGTTATTGCCTGCGTGAGAGATTTCAATCCGCAACGCGTAACACTTTCACATACACTCATGATCTGACAGGTGACTTATATGTCTTCCATACAAAGCCTTCCCACTGGCGGCACGTGGACCCACCCGGAAAACAGCCCGCCCACCTTGCGCGGCACAGACCAGCGTGAGCGCCTCGAAGCCAGGCGTGGCGAGCCCTCGGTCCTCATCGGCGGTGGCGGTGGCGACCAGCTGGTGGGGCGCCAGGGTGAAAACACATTCAAATATGAAAAAAGTACCGACTCCCTTAGCGTTGACCCTGACACCCTGTTGAATTTCAACCCCAAGGAGGATGAAATCGATGTGGCCGGGGTATTAAAAGACCACAACATCTCAGCTATTAATATTCAGCCAGGCCCGCCCGTGGAAGTGGGGGATGTGCAACTGACTCATGAGTTTGGCGTGAGCACTTTGACTATCAAGGTCAACCCTGAAGGGCCGAACTTTTCTATACGCGTTGATGGCGTAAATCTTTTGCCGCAGCATATTAATTTCTTTCATTCGGACTAAGCCTATGGATTCTCCAAGTCATGCCCCAACGACTGAATGAATAACGAAAACAACTCGGGTTGCGACGAAATGTCCAGCTTGGCGTACAAATGCCTGCGGTGCACCTTGACGGTGTCCGGCGAGATCTTCAGGCGTTCGGCCATGGCCTTGGAGGAGAACCCCCGCAACACCAGCCGGGCGATTTCCAGTTCGCGGTCCGACAGTACACCGCTGCCGAAATGACTCAGGGCATCGCGAATCTGGCTGTCCATGGCCGGTGCCCGCTCGGTGCTTTGCTGCCAATGCTGCTGCATGAGCGGCAACACCCAGGCCGACAGCGTGTTCAACAACCCGGTTTCTTCAAAGCTGAAGCGCCGTTGCATGCCCAGTGACAGCGACAGGGTGCCGGCGCCAGGCAATTGCAGGATCAATTGCACTTCGTCTTCCAGCACATTGTCATGGAAATAATTGAGGAAGTACTCACTCTGGCGAAAATGGTCCGGCGCCACTTCCTCCAGGCGGTATACGCCGCTGGCGTAGTTTTCGCGGCAGGCCTGGTAAAACGGGTCGAGCAGGTACAAGCCGTTGAGGTACACCAGCATCGACGCCGGCTTGCTGCTGGGCTGGGCGTCGTACTCTTCCAGGGCCTGGGGCGGGCCATCCAGCGGATAGAAAATCGCCAGGGCATTATCGAAGGGCAGGCATTGGTGCAATAACAGCACCAATTGCTTCCAGAACCGCTCCGTGCCGATCTGAGACAGGGTGCGGCCCAACCCCGCGTGCATACCGATTTCCCGGAACAGGTTCATCTCAACATCCCCACCCTCAAATGATCAGCCAAGGGTTAGGCTTCTGGGGGGCACCGTCAAGGGGAGTACGCCAATAGGGGAATTGGCCGACAGCCCCGCCAGCCGATAACGTCGTCACTGTCCAACGGGAAGCATATCCCGAGGAAAAATCATGTTTCGTTTCTGCCTCACACCAAAAACAACGACAGAGGATAACGATATGAGTGCTTCCCCCGCGCCCGATGGCGTGCTCAAGCCCACCCTGAGCGTCTTCGATGTAGTGGCCATTACCGTTTCAGCGGTAACGCCGGCCAGTTCCGTCTTCGTGATCGCCCCGTTTGCCATCCAGCAGGCGGGCAGTGGCGTGTTCCTGGCATTCGTGATGGCGGCGTTGCTCGCGTTGATGTTTGCCTTCTGTTACGCCGAGCTCGGCCGCGCCCATAACAGCGCCGGTGGCGAGTACGTGTATGCCAAGCGTGTGTTTGGTGGCATGGCCGGTTATGCCACCTTCCTGACAGTGCTGGTGATGTTGTTGTTTATCCCGCCGGTATTGGCGACCGGTGCGGCGACTTATCTGAATAACGCTCTGGGCACGACATTCGACGCGCAAACTGTCGCTCTGGTGATCGTGGTATGCAGCTACGCCCTGGGCATCCTCAATATCAAGCTCAACGCCTGGATCACCGGCACCTGCCTGCTGTTGGAAGTGGCGGCGTTACTGGTGATTGTGGTGATCGGCTTCGGTAATCCGGTGCAGCCGGCCAGTGTGTTGCTGCAGCCGCAGATCGTCGAAAACGGCGTGTTGCACCTGGCGCCCTGGGCGCTGGTGATCGGCGCCGTCGGCATCGGCCTGTTCTCGTTCAACGGCTACGGCCCGGCGGTGTTGCTGGCCGAAGACATGAAGTGCGGCGGCAAGGGCGTGCACAAGGCGGTGCTCTGGTCGTTGGGGTTGGTGGTGGTGATTGAGTTGGTGCCGATCACCGCGCTGTTGATCGGCGCGCCGTCCCTGAGCGAGATGATCAGCAGCCCCGACCCGATCGGCTACCTGTTGACCAGCCATGGCAATGAAACCCTGTCGCGGTTGGTGAGCGCCGGGATCTTCCTGTCGGTGTTCAACGCCATCGTTGCCATCGTGATCCAGATTGGCCGGGTGGTGTTCAGCAGCGGCCGCGATGCGTTGTGGACGCCTGGCATCAACAAGCTGTTCACGCGTATTCACCCGCGCTGGGACTCACCGTGGCTGGCGACGCTGTTTCTGGCGATCCCTTCGGCGCTGTTGAGCTTCAGCTCCAACCTGGCCGACCTGACCTCGTTCAGCGTTCTGCTGATCATGCTGGTGTACCTGGTGGTGGCGCTGAGCGCGCTGATGAGCCGGGTGCTGCTGCGTGATCGCGAGCATCCCTATCGCATGCCGTTATGGCCGCTGCCGGCATTGCTGGCGGTGCTCGGTGCCGGTTACCTGCTGGTCACCTTGATTCTTGAGGCCTCGGTACGCGACATCATGATCATCATCGGCTTGCTGGCCCTGTCGGTGATTTTGTATTGCATCAGTGGCCGGTTGAGTCCGGCGTTTCAGAAATTGTAAGGAGTGGGTATGCGTGCACGTCAATTGGGCATCACGTTGGGGCTGGGCATGCCCGGCGAATTGAATGCCATCACCGATGTTCCCGGGGTTCGCGTCGGTCATGCCACGCTCAAGGCACAGGTCGACGGCAAGCAGGTGCGCACCGGCGTTACGCTGATCCAGCCGCGTGCCGGGGAAGCGCGACATCAACCGTGTTTTGCCGGCTATCACGTGCTCAACGGCAATGGCGACGCCACGGGGCTTGAATGGATCAGCGAGGCGGGGCTGCTGACCACGCCGATGGCCATTACCAACACCCACAGTATCGGGGTGGTGCGCGACAGCCTGATCGCCCTGGAGCGCGAGCGTCTGGCGGACCCGGCGGTGTACTGGTGCATGCCGGTGGTCATGGAAACTTATGACGGCCTGCTCAACGACATCTGGGGCCAGCATGTTCGCCCTGAGCATGTGCGCCAGGCCCTGGACCAGGCTGAAAGCGGCCCGGTGCAGGAAGGCGCGGTAGGCGGTGGCACCGGCATGATTTGCCACGAGTTCAAGGGCGGCATCGGCACTGCGTCACGGCGCTTGCCAACGGAGCAGGGCGGCTGGACCGTGGGCGTACTGGTGCAGGCCAACCATGGCAAGCGCCAGGAGCTGCGGGTCGATGGTTACCCGGTGGGCCGTCATTTGACGGACATTGCTTCGCCCTTTGCCGAGCGTGGCACTCCCGGCATGGGCTCCATCGTGGTGATCATCGCCACGGACGCCCCCTTGCTGCCGCACCAATGCCAGCGCCTGGCACAGCGCGCGTCCATTGGCATTGCGCGCACCGGTGGCGGCACCGAGGATTCCAGCGGCGACCTGTTCCTGGCGTTTGCCACCGGTAACCGTGATTTGCCGCCGGCCGACTATGGGCGCAAGGACCTGCCGCTCAGCACCGGCTTGCAGATGGTCAACAACGACCATATTTCGCCGCTGTTCAGCGCGGCGGCAGAGGCGGTGGAGGAGGCGATCATCAATGCCATTCTGGCAGGTGAAGACATGACCACCCAAGACGGCGTCACGGTGCCGGGCCTGGCTGGCGAAACCCTCTTGGCAGCCATGCAACAGTGTGGCTGGAGTATGTCCCGGTAATGGGGGACAGCGCACTTTAATAGTGCGAATAGTGGCTCTTTAATGTTGCTAATGACACCGTGACAATATATTGGATCCATTAATCAAGTGGGCCGCTCACTTAGAGTGGCTTTACTTGTATTTAATATTTAAATAGTGATGTGCGCCGATTCGGCCACACAAACGCAACGGCCCCCAATAAACACTGCGTGCGACTTCTTCAACTTGAACCTGCGTCACAAGTGTGCGATGGAAATAGATGTAGACGAAAGATTTCAAGTTGTGTCAGTTTTCTTACGCCTTCAAAAGAGGTGAGTGATAGGACTATCCTCGCCCGCGAGGTTCCTATCGAACAAAGACTGATGCACTTGCAAACAAGGAAGTACGTTTATGTCAAAAGTAAAAGACAAAGCTATTGTATCTGCCGCGCAAGCCAGCACTGCTTACTCGCAAATCGATAGCTTCAGCCATTTGTATGACCGTGGCGGCAACCTCACGGTCAATGGCAAACCGTCCTACACCGTAGACCAGGCAGCGACCCAGCTGCTGCGGGATGGTGCTGCGTACCGGGACTTTGATGGCAACGGCAAGATCGATCTGACCTACACCTTCCTCACCTCGGCTACCCAGAGCACCATGAACAAACATGGCATCTCGGGGTTCAGCCAATTCAACACCCAGCAGAAAGCACAGGCCGCACTGGCCATGCAATCCTGGGCGGATGTCGCCAACGTGACCTTTACTGAAAAGGCTTCCGGCGGTGACGGCCACATGACCTTCGGCAACTACAGCAGCGGCCAGGACGGCGCCGCGGCTTTCGCTTACCTGCCCGGCACCGGTGCGGGCTACGATGGCACCTCGTGGTACCTGACCAACAACAGCTACACGCCGAACAAGACCCCGGACCTGAACAACTATGGCCGGCAGACCCTGACCCACGAAATCGGCCACACCCTGGGCCTGGCTCACCCTGGCGACTACAACGCCGGGAACGGCAACCCGACCTATAACGACGCCACCTATGGACAGGACACGCGTGGCTATAGCCTCATGAGTTACTGGAGCGAGAGCAACACCAACCAGAACTTCAGCAAAGGCGGTGTCGAGGCTTACGCTTCCGGCCCGCTGATCGACGACATCGCCGCGATCCAGAAGCTCTACGGTGCCAACCTCAGCACCCGCGCCACGGACACCACCTACGGGTTCAACTCCAACACCGGGCGTGATTTCCTCAGCGCCAGTTCCAATGCCGACAAGCTGGTGTTCTCGGTATGGGACGGTGGCGGCAACGACACCCTGGACTTCTCCGGTTTTACCCAGAACCAGAAGATCAACCTCACTGCCACCTCGTTCTCTGATGTGGGCGGCCTGGTGGGCAATGTATCCATCGCCAAGGGCGTCACCATCGAGAACGCGTTCGGCGGTTCGGGCAACGACCTGATCATTGGTAACCAAGTCGCCAACACCATCAAGGGCGGGGCCGGCAACGACCTCATCTACGGCGGCGGCGGTGCGGACCAGCTGTGGGGCGGCACTGGCAGCGACACTTTCGTGTACGGTGCCAGTTCCGACTCCAGGCCAGGGGCTGCGGACAAGATCTTCGACTTCACCTCCGGTTCGGACAAGATCGACCTGTCCGGTATCACTAAGGGTGCGGGCGTGACCTTCGTCAACGCCTTTACCGGGCATGCCGGCGATGCTGTACTGACCTATGCCTCAGGTACCAACCTGGGCACCTTGGCGGTGGACTTCTCCGGGCACGGCGTGGCGGATTTCCTCGTCACCACCGTTGGCCAGGCGGCTGCCAGTGACATCGTAGCCTGATGTAAAGCGCGCGGTGCTTCGGCGCCGCGCTCCAGGCCGGAGTTGGATATGCCACGTTTTTCCCATTTGATCGCCTGTGTTGTGCAGGTGTTGTTCGTGTCGGCAGGAGCCCACGCAATGGCTAGCAGTCTTGTATTACCCACCTCCGCGCAGCTTGCCGGGCAGTGGGAGCTGAAGCAGCAGGATCAGGTGTGCGCGCTCAAGTTAGTGGAGCAAGCCAACGCGCTGGAGGGCGATATCGCCTGTGCCGAGCAATGGCTGGGCGACAAGCCGCTGACGTGGTCGCCCACCCCGGATGGTATTTGGCTGTTTAACGCTGAAGGCTCAGGGATCACCCATTTGAATCGCCAGAAAGAGGGCGACTATCAAGCCCGCACTAAAGCGGGCGAAGTTGTAAGGCTGCAACGAAAACTTTAATTAAAAGTTATAAGCATATAACTCGATTTGTTAGGCGGCCGTACCCTACTTGGTAGGGGTGACCCTTTTGCGTAATTCGCTGCAAGGAAAAACAATTAATATGGCGAAGTCCCATGGGGTGGCGCCCTTATTCAGGGCGTTGGGTGAATACAAGAGTATTTTGATCAGCGTTGGCTGTTTCACGGCATTGATTAACCTATTAATGCTGGTGCCCTCGATTTACATGCTGCAAGTGTATGACCGGGTGTTGTCCTCCCAGAATGAAACCACCCTGGTGATGTTGACGCTGATGGTCGTGGGCTTCTTTGCGTTTATCGGCCTGCTGGAAGTGGTGCGCAGCTTTATCGTGATCCGCATTGGCAGCCAGTTGGAGCGACGTTTCAACTTGCGCGTGTACAAAGCCGCGTTCGAACGCAACCTGCAGCGCGGCCAAGGGCACGCCGGGCAATCCTTGGGCGACCTGACCGCTCTGCGCCAATTCATCACGGGGCCAGCGCTGTTCGCGTTTTTCGATGCGCCCTGGTTCCCGATCTACCTGTTCGTGATTTTCCTGTTCAATGTGTGGCTCGGCGTGCTGGCCACGGCCGGCGCGGTGCTGTTGATTGGCCTGGCGTGCCTTAACGAATACCTGACCAAAAAGCCATTGGGCGAGGCCAGCGGTTATTCGCAGCAGTCCACCCAACTGGCCACCAGCCATTTGCACAACGCCGAAACCATCCAGGCCATGGGCATGCTCGGTGCGCTGCGCCAACGCTGGTTTGGCGTGCATTCGCAGTTCCTGGGCTTGCAGAACCAGGCCAGCGACACCGGTTCGATCATCACCTCCTTAAGCAAATCCTTGCGCCTGTGCCTGCAATCTTTGGTGCTGGGCCTGGGCGCCTACCTGGTGATCAAGGGCGACATGACCGCCGGCATGATGATCGCAGGCTCCATCTTGATGGGCCGCGTACTCAGCCCCATCGACCAACTGATTGCAGTGTGGAAGCAATGGAGTTCGGCCAAGCTGGCCTATCAGCGCCTCGACGAACTGCTGCGCGAATTCCCGCCAGAGGTCGAGCACATGGCCTTGCCTGCGCCCAACGGCCAAGTCAGTTTCGAACAGGTCAGCGCCGGCCCGCCGGGGCGGCGCATGGCGACCCTGCATCAGGTCAGCTTTAACCTGGCTGCCGGTGAAGTGCTGGGCGTGCTCGGCGCGTCCGGTTCCGGTAAGTCCACCCTGGCTCGCGTGCTGGTGGGCGTGTGGCCAACCCTGGCCGGTACCGTACGCCTGGACGGCGCGGATATTCACCGCTGGAACCGCGACGACCTCGGCCCGCATATCGGCTATTTGCCCCAGGACATCGAGCTGTTTAGTGGCAGCATCGCCGACAACATCGCGCGCTTTCGCGAGGCCGACCCGGAACTGGTGGTCAAGGCCGCGCAACAGGCCGGCGTGCATGAACTGATCCTGCGCCTGCCCCAAGGCTACGACACCGTGCTGGGCGACAACGGCGGTGGCTTGTCCGGCGGCCAGAAACAACGCGTGGCCCTGGCCCGCGCCCTGTACGGCGGGCCGCGCCTGATCGTGCTGGACGAACCCAACTCCAACCTCGACACCGTCGGCGAAGCCGCATTGGCCAGCGCCATCATGCAGATGAAAGCCCAGGGCAGCAGCGTGGTGCTGGTCACCCATCGTTCCTCGGCATTGGCCCAGGCCGATAAGTTGCTAGTGCTCGGCGAAGGCCAACTGCAAGCGTTCGGGCCCAGTCAGGAGGTGCTGCGGGCGTTGTCCGGGCAGCAGGAAGCGCCGAAAGAAAAAACCGGTGTCAGCTTCAGCCGTCACTACCAGGCCGGAAGGAATCCAGGCGCATGAGCAGCCTTACTGTTGAACCTCAAATCAAAGAACGCGATGCCGGCTTTTTCGTAAAAATGGGCTGGGTGATGACCATTGTCGGTGCCGGTGGGTTTTTCCTCTGGGCCAGCCTCGCACCGTTGGACCAAGGCATTCCGGTCCAAGGCACCGTGGTGGTGTCTGGCAAGCGCAAGGCGGTACAAACCTTCAGCCCCGGCGTGGTCAGCCGCATCCTGGTGAAAGAGGGCGAGTTGGTCAAGCAAGGCCAGCCGCTGTTTCGTCTCGACCAGACCCAGAACCAGGCCGATGTGCAATCGCTGCAAGCCCAGTACCGCATGGCCTGGGCCAGCGTGGCGCGCTGGCAGAGCGAGCGTGACAACCTCTCCAGCATCACCTTTCCTGCAGAACTGAGTGCCAACCCCGATCCGGCCTTGATGCTGGTGCTAGAAGGTCAGCGCCAACTGTTCAGCAGCCGTCGCGACGCGTTTGCCCGTGAACAAGCCGGGATCCGCGCCAGCATCGAGGGCGCCAACTCTCAGCTAAGTGGTATGCGCCGTGCCCGCAGTGACTTGACCGCCCAGGCCCAATCTCTGCGCGCGCAACTGAGCAACCTGCAACCCTTGGCCGACAACGGCTACATCCCGCGCAACCGCCTGATGGACTACCAGCGCCAGTTATCCCAGGTGCAGCAGGACCTGGCGCAAAACGCCGGTGAAAGCGGCCGGATAGAGCAGGGCATTGTTGAGTCGCGGCTCAAATTGCAGCAGCACAGCGAGGAATATCAAAAAGAGGTGCGCAGCCAATTGGCCGACGCGCAACTGCGCAGCCTGACCCTTGAACAGCAACTGACCTCCGCCGGCTTCAACCTGCAACACAGCGAGATCAACGCGCCGGCCGATGGCATCGCGGTCAACCTCAGCGTGCACACCGAAGGCGCCGTGGTGCGTGCCGGTGAAACCCTGTTGGAGATCGTGCCCCAGGGCACACGCCTGGAAGTGGAAGGGCACCTGCCGGTGCATTTGGTGGACAAGGTCGGCACACACTTGCCGGTCGACATCCTCTTCACCGCCTTCAACCAAAGCCGCACGCCACGGGTGCCGGGCGAAGTCAGCCTGATCTCCGCCGACCAGATGCTCGATGAAAAGACCGGTGCGCCGTACTACGTGCTGCGCACCAGCGTCAGCGAGGCGGCGATGGAAAAACTCAACGGCCTGGTGATCAAGCCCGGCATGCCCGCCGAGATGTTCGTGCGCACCGGCGAGCGTTCACTGCTCAACTATCTGTTCAAGCCGCTGCTGGACCGCGCCGGCTCTGCGTTGACTGAGGAATGAGCATGAAGCCAGTGTTCATTTCGCTGTTGCTGGTGTGTGGCAGTGCCCAGGCCGCGATGGGGCCCTTCGATGTGTACGAGCAGGCGCTGCGCAACGACCCGGTGTTCCTCGGCGCCATCAAGGAGCGCGACGCCGGCCTGGAAAACCGCACCATTGGCCGTGCCGGCTTGCTGCCGCGGCTGTCCTACAACTACAACAAGGGCCGCAACAATTCCGAAGCGCACCTGCCCGACGGGCGCGGCGGTAGTTACCGCGACGACCGTAACTACAACAGCTATGGCTCGACCTTCAGCCTGCAACAGCCGTTGTTCGACTACGAAGCCTATGCCAACTACCGCAAGGGCGTGGCCCAGGCGCTGTTCGCCGATGAAAGCTTTCGCGACAAGAGCCAGGCGTTGCTGGTGCGGGTGTTGAGCTATTACACCCAGGCTCTGTTTGCTCAGGACCAGATCGACATCGCCAGGGCCAAGAAGAAGGCGTTCGAACAACAGTTCCAGCAGAACCGGCATTTGTTCCAGCAAGGCGAGGGCACCCGCACCGATATCCTTGAAGCCGAGTCGCGCTACGAGTTGGCCACCGCCGAAGAGATCCAGGCCCTGGATGAGCAGGACGCCTCGCTCCGGGAGTTGGGCGCATTGATCGGTGTGCAAAGCGTCAACATCAACGACCTGGCACCGCTGAACCAGAGCTTTGCCGCGTTCACCCTGACCCCGGCCAACTACGACACCTGGCATGAGTTGGCGCTGACCAACAACCCTGTGCTGGCTTCGCAGCGCCAGTCCCTGGAAGTGGCGCGCTATGAAGTGGAACGCAACCGTGCCGGGCATTTGCCCAGAATCACCGCGTATGCCACCTCGCGCAAGCAGGAGTCCGACAGCGGCAACACCTATAACCAGCGCTACGACACCAACACCATCGGCGTCGAAGTGAGCATGCCGCTGTATGCCGGTGGCGGTATCTCGGCCTCCACCCGCCAGGCCAGCCGCGCGATGGAGCAGGCGGAGTACGAGCTGGAAGGCAAGACCCGGGAAACCCTGATCGAATTGCGTCGCCAGTTCAGTGCGTGCCTGTCGGGCGTGAGTAAGTTGCGCGCCTATCAGAAAGCGCTGGCATCTGCCGAGGCGCTGGTGGTGTCGACCAAGCAGAGCATTCTCGGCGGCGAGCGCGTCAACCTCGATGCCTTGAACGCCGAACAGCAGCTGTACAGCACCCGCCGCGACCTGGCCCAGGCGCGTTATGACTACTTGATGGCCTGGACCAAATTGCACTATTACGCGGGCAACTTGCGTGACACCGACTTGGCCAAAGTGGACGAAGCCTTCGGCCCGGATGGAAAACTGTAGGAGCGCGTATTTTGTGGCGAGGGAGCTTGCTCCCGCTCGACAGCGAAGCTGGAGCCGGCTTTTTTAGGGAGCGCTTCGCACTCCAGCGGGAGCAAGCTCCCTCGCCACAGGGCAGGGAATAACAATAATAGGGAGTGTGCACATGATCACCGATTCACCACGTTTCAAACCCTTCACCGCAGGTTCCTTGCTCTTGCTGTCCGTTGCGGCACAGGCGCAATACACCGAGACCGGCCAACCGGGTAACCCCGCCAGCTGGCGCTCCGCCGAGTACCAGAGCGACTGGGGACTGGGCCGCATGAAGGCCGATGAAGCCTACGCCGCCGGGATCAGCGGCCAAGGCGTGAAAATCGGTGCGCTGGACTCAGGGTTCGATACCAATCACCCGGAAGCCTCCAAAGACCGTTTCCACCCGGTCACCGCCACGGGCACCTATGTCGATGGCAGCGCCTTCAGCACCACGGGCGCGCTCAACCCGAACAATGATTCCCACGGCACCCACGTCACCGGCACCATGGGCGCCGCTCGCGACGGCGTGGGCATGCATGGGGTTGCGTACAACGCGCAAGTCTATGTGGGCAACACCAACGCTAACGACAGCTTCCTGTTCGGCCCCACGCCAGACCCCAAATACTTCAAGACCGTGTACACCGCTTTGGTGGACTCCGGCGTGCGCGCCATCAACAACAGCTGGGGCAGCCAGCCCAAGGACGTCAGCTACCAGACCCTGGACAACATGCATGCGGCGTACGCCCAGCATTACAACCGTGGCACCTGGCTGGACGCGGCCGCGGACGTGGCCAAGGCCGGTGTGATCAACGTGTTCAGCGCCGGCAACAGCGGCTATGCCAACGCCAGCGTGCGCTCGGCCTTGCCGTATTTCCAGCCGGAACTGGAAGGCCACTGGCTGGCCGTGTCGGGGTTGGATAAGGCCAATAACCAGAAATACAACAAATGCGGCGTCGCCAAGTACTGGTGTATTTCTACCCCCGGCGCGCTGATCAACAGCACCATTCCTGACGGGGGGTATGGGGTGAAGTCCGGCACCTCGATGTCAGCGCCCCATGCCACCGGCGCGTTGGCGCTGGTGATGGAACGTTATCCCTACATGACCAACGAGCAAGCCTTGCAGGTGCTGCTGACCACCGCCACGCAGCTCGACGGCTCGATCACCCAGGCGCCCAACGCCATTGTCGGCTGGGGCGTGCCTGACCTGGGCCGGGCGATGCACGGTCCTGGGCAACTGCTCGGGCCCATGGAGGTCAACCTGGCCGCCGGGCAGGGCGATGTGTGGAGCAACGGCATCTCCGACCAGGCGCTCATCCAGCGCCAGGCCGAGGACCGCGCCGAGCACACGGCCTGGCAGCAAACCCTGATCGACAAGGGTTGGCAAAACGGCGTGGGTGCCTCTGCCAGCCAGCAGGACCAGACTGATTACGCCATCGGCAGTGCCCGCGACCAAGCGGCGGCCCAGCGTGTGTACGAGGGCAGCCTGATCAAGGCCGGTGCCGGCAGTCTGGTGCTCAGCGGCGACAGCACCTATCGCGGTGCGACCCTGGTCAACGGCGGACTGTTGGCCGTCAATGGCTCGCTGACTTCGGCAGTGACGGTCAATGACAGCGGCACCCTCGGCGGTTCCGGGCGTATCGCCGCGTTGTCGGTAAACAACGGCGGCCGTGTGGCGCCGGGCAATTCCGTGGGCACCTTGCAAGTGGCAGGGGGCGTAAACCTCGGCGCCGGCTCGACCTATGCCGTGGAGCTGACGCCCACCAGCAGTGACCGCATTGTCGCCGGTGGCCAGGCGATTCTTGGCGGCGGCACCGTCACGCTGGCGCTGGAAAACAGCCCGACCTTGCTCAGCCAGAGCCAGGCCCACAGCCTGATTGGCCGGCAGTACTCGATTCTCGAGGCGGCGGGTGGCATTCAGGGCCAGTTCGGGCAAGTGCTGCCCAACTACCTGTTCCTCGGTGGCACCCTCGACTACGCCGCCAATGCCGTGCAACTGAACGTGGGGCGCAACGACGCCAGCTTCGCCAGCGTCGGCGCGACCCGCAACCAGCGAAACGTTGCGGCTGCCGCCGAGCAATTGGGCGCCGGCAACCCGGTGTATGAAAGCCTGCTGCAGTCGCAATCGGTTGCCGTGGCCCAGCAGGGCTTGCAACAACTGTCCGGGGAAATCTACCCCGCCGTGGGTGCGATGTTGATCAACGACAGCCTGCAACTGCGTAATGCCGTGGGCGAGCGCCTGCGCCATGTGCCAGTGGCCGGTGAAAGCAACCTGTGGTTCAAAGCACTGGGCGCCTGGGGCAAGACTGATAGCCGCACTGAAACGGCGGGGTCCACCACCTCCATCGGCGGCCTGTTGGCGGGTGTGGACGGCGCGCTGGATGAGCAGACCCGCGTGGGTGTGGTTGCCGGCTACAGCGACAGCTCCTTGAACATGGGCAGCGGTACCCATTCATCGGCGTCCATCGACAGCTACCACTTTGGCGCGTACGCCGGGCGCGAGCTGGGTGACTGGCGCCTGAGCGTCGGCGGTGCCTACAGTTGGCATCGCGGCGACGTGAAGCGCGACCTGCAATGGGGGGATGTCAGCGGCAAGCAAAAAACCAAGCTGGACGCGACCACGGCGCAGGTCTTCACCGAAGCCGCGTACCGCATCCGCCTGCAAGCGGTGGCCCTGGAGCCGTTCGCCAACCTGGCCTATGTGCATCTGAACAGCGAGTCCTTCCACGAAAAAGGTGATGCCGCTGCCCTGGAACGCGGCAGCGACCGGCGTGATGCGGTGCTCAGCACCCTCGGTGTGCGCGCCCTGAAAACCCTGGCCCTCAATGACCACCAGCAACTGGACCTGTCCGGTTCGTTGGGCTGGCAACACAGCCTGACGGCGGTGGAGTCAGAGGAACACCTGGCGTTTGTCGCCGGCGGGCCTTCATTTGCGGTGCGCAGTGCGCCATTGCTGCGCGACGCTGCCCTGGTGGGCGTGCAGGCCAGCCTGGCGTTGAATGCGTCGACGCGGGTCAACCTGGATTACAACGGCCAGCTGGGTGGGCGCGCGAAAACCCAGGGCGTGGGCTTGAGCCTGAACTGGCAGTTCTGAAGACACCGCGAACCTGATCGTTCCCACGCTCCGCTGATCGTTCCCACGCTCCGCTGATCGTTCCCACGCTCCGCGTGGTAACGCCTCCTGTGACGCTCCGCGTCACGCTTTGGGACGCAGAGCGTCCGGGGCCGCATTTCCACGCGGAGCGTGGGAATGATCAGCGGCGGTGTTCTGGAGAAAGTGATTTACACACGTGCAATAAGAAAACTAAGGAAGGTCACCGTGAAAAAAAGCAAGTCAGGGTTAACTACCGCCATCCACACAGGCCCGGGCTATCCGCTCAAGGCGCTGAGCTGCGTGCCATACGGCGCGTTGCTGTGTTGCCTGGCAAGCCTGGGGACCGCCCAGGCTGCACCCTATGTGGAAACCGGCAAACTGGGCGACGCCGCCAGCTGGCGCAGCAATGAGTTCAAGGCCGACTGGGGCCTGGGCGCCGTGCACGCCGACACCGCCTATGCGGCTGGCTATACCGGCAAGGGCGTCAAGCTGGGGATCTTCGACCAGCCGGTGTACGCCCAGCACCCGGAGTTTGCCAGCCCCGACAAGGTGGTGACGATTGTCACCGAGGGCATTCGCCAATACACCGACCCGTATATCCCAGTGAAGGCCGGCGACGCGTTCCGCTACGACGGCACGCCGTCCAAGGACTCCAACGGCAAGCTGGGTAACCACGGCACCCATGTCGGCGGCATTGCGGCCGGTAACCGCGATGGCGGGCCGATGCACGGCGTGGCGTTCAACGCACAAATCCTCACCGCCGAAAACGGTGACCCGGGCCCGGAAGACGGGATCATCCTCGGCAACGACGGCGCCGTGTACAAGGCCGGCTGGGATGGGCTGGTCGCCAGTGGCGCGCGTATCATCAACAACAGCTGGGGCATCGGCATCGGTGATCAGTACGCCAAGGGCGGCCGCGATCCGGCGTTCCCCAATTTCACCGTCAACGAAGCCCAGGCGCAGTTCAATACCATCAGGCCGATCCTTGGCACCCTAGCAGGTGGCGCGTACCAAGGCGCCATCGACGCGGCCCGTAGCGGTGTGCTGACCATCTTTGCTGCAGGCAATGACTACAACCTCAACAACCCGGATGCGATTTCCGGCCTTGCGTATTTTGTGCCAGAGATCGCGCCTAACTGGCTGTCCGTCGCGGCCCTCCAGCAGAACCCGAATACGGCAAGCCCCGATCCGTATGTGATCAGTACTTTCTCCTCGCGTTGTGGCTATGCGGCGAGCTTTTGCGTGTCGGCACCCGGCACCAAGATCTACAGTTCGATCATCAACGGTACCGACCTGAGCAACCTCACCACCGACTGGGCCAACAAAAATGGCACCTCCATGGCCGCACCTCACGTGGCAGGCGCCGCAGCGGTGCTGATGGAGCGCTTCCAATACATGAGCGGCGACCAGATCTCCACCGTGCTCAAGACCACCGCCACCGACCTCGGCGCGCCGGGCATCGATTCGCTGTATGGCTGGGGCATGATCAACCTGGGCAAGGCGGTCAACGGCCCCGGGATGTTTATCACCGCTGAGGATATCCCGGCCGAGTTCCGTATCGACGGCGCCTACGGCAGCGGCCAGTTCGTCGCGGACCTGCCGGGTGTCGGCGCGGTGGTGGATGCCGGCAAACCCACCCAGCGTGTGTGCGATGACCTGCACTGCGGGCGGGATGTGTGGAGCAACGACATCTCGGGCCATGGCGGCCTGACCAAGCAAGGCATCGGTACCTTGGTGCTCACCGGCGCCAATACTTACAGCGGGCCGACGCTGGTCAACCAGGGCTTGCTGGCAATCAACGGTTCGGTCACCTCCGACGTTACCGTCAGCCAGAGCGGTGTGGTCGGTGGTTCGGGGCGTATCGGTTCGCTGAGCGCGAAAAGCGGCGGCACCGTGGCGCCGGGCAATTCCATCGGCACCTTGAACGTGGCGGGCAACGTCAACTTTGAACCGGGTTCGACCTACGCGGTAGAACTGTCGCCCACCAGCAGCGATCGCATCGTCGCCGGCGGCACGGCCACCCTCAACGGCGGCACCGTGACTCTTGCCCTGGAAAACAGCCCGACCTTGCTGAGCGCCACCCAGGCCCAAAGCCTGATCGGCCGTCAGTACAACATCCTGCAAGCGGCAGGCGGCGTCACCGGTAGCTTCGCGGCAGTGGTGCCCAATTACCTGTTTGTCGGCGGCACCTTGAACTACGCCGCCAACGGTGTGCAGCTGGATGTGGCACGCACTAACAGCTTCGCCAGCGTGGCGGCTACGCCGAACCAGCGCGCCGTGGCCGCCGCCGCCGAGCAATTGGGCGCAGGCAATGGCGTGTATGAAAGCTTGCTGCTGGCACCCACGGCCGCTTCGGCTCAAGGCGCGTTCCAGCAACTGAGCGGGGAGGTATACCCGGCGCTGGAAACCGCACTGGTCAATGACAGCCGCTACGTACGCGAAGCGGTGGGCGAACGCCTGCGCAATGGCGAGATGGGCGCTACCAGCCAAGCCATCGACAGCCGTGGCAACGTGTGGGTCAAGGCACTGGGTGCATGGGGCAAGACCGACAGCCGCAACGACACGGCGGGCTACACCACCTCTATCGGCGGCATGCTCGCCGGTGTGGACGGCGCCCTCGATGAGGCCACACGCATCGGCCTGGTGGCCGGCTACAGCGACACGTCGCTGAACATGGGCAGCGGCACCCACAGCCGCGCCTCGGTCGACAGCTATCATTTCGGCGCCTATGCCGGGCATGAAATCGGCGCCTGGCGCCTGAGTGGCGGCGCGACCTACAGCTGGCACCGCGCCGATGTCAAACGCGACCTGCAATACGGCGACGTCAGCGGCAAGCAAAAAGCCAAGGTCGATGCCCACAGCACCCAGGTATTCACGGAGGCGGCGTACCGTATCAACCTGCAACCGCTGGCCCTGGAGCCGTTCGCCAATCTGGCCTACGTGCACCTGGACACTGACAGCTTCAAAGAGAAGGGCGACGCCGCCGCGCTGAGAAGTGGCGACGACAGCCGTGACCTGGTGCTCAGCACCCTGGGTATGCGTGCCTTGAAGACCTTCAATATCAACGACCATCAGCAACTGGAAGTCTCCGGCACCCTGGGCTGGCAGCACAACCTGAGCAGCACCGATTCGGAGCAGCACCTGGCGTTTGCCTCGGGCGGCCCGTCGTTCACGGTGGAAAGTGCGCCAATGGTGCGCGATGCCGCGTTGGTCGGAGCACGGGTCAGCCTGGCATTGAGCAAGGATGCGCGGGTGAACTTCGATTACAACGGCCTGCTGGCCAGCAAGGAGAAGGTGCACGGCGTCGGCTTGAGCCTGGACTGGGCGTTCTAAAGGCCAGATGCAGTGGGTTGTGGCGAGGGAGCTTGCTCCCGCTCGGGTGCGCAGCGCCCGCAAGTTTTTGGGGCCGCAGCGCAGCCCAGCGGGAGCAAGCTCCCTCGCCACACAAGCTCGCTCCTACAGGTGGTAACGGATAACAGGTGTTTTGGCTTTCTCTACAAATCCAACAACAGAGAGGCACTACCAATGGGTATCTTTGACTATAAAAACCTCGGTACCGAGGACTCCAAGGCGTTGTTCGCCGATGCCATGGCGATCACGCTGTATTCCTACCACAACCTGGATAACGGCTTTGCCGTCGGTTACCAGAACAACGGCCTCGGGCTGGGCTTGCCTGCCACCCTGGTCAGCGCGCTGATTGGCGGCAGCAATGCCCAAGGGGTCATCCCCGGGATCCCCTGGAACCCCGACTCGGAAAAAGCCGCCCTGGAGGCGGTGCAAGCAGCCGGCTGGAAGCCTATCAGCGCCAGTACCCTGGGCTACAGCGGCAAGGTCGATGCGCGCGGCACCTTCTTTGGCGAAAAATTCGGCTACGGCACGGCGCAGGCCGAGGTGCTGGGCAAGTACGATGATGCGGGCAAGCTGCAGGAAATCGGCATCAGTTTTCGCGGCACTTCGGGGCCTCGGGAAAGCGTGATCACCGACTCCATCGGCGATGTGATCAGCGACCTGCTCGCCGCCTTCGGGCCCAAGGATTATGCCAAGAACTACGCGGGGGAAGCCTTTGGCGGCTTGCTCAAGAACGTGGCGGACTACGCCAGCGCCCAGGGCCTGGGCGGCAATGACGTGGTGGTCAGCGGCCACAGCCTTGGGGGCCTCGCGGTCAACAGCATGGCCGACTTGAGCGACAACAGCTGGTCGGGGTTCTATAAGGACTCCAACTACGTGGCCTACGCATCGCCGACCCAGAGCGCCGGCGACAAGGTGCTTAACGTCGGCTATGAAAACGACCCGGTGTTCCGCGCCCTGGATGGCTCGTCATTCAACCTGTCGTCCCTGGGCGTGCACGACAAGCCCCACGAGTCGAGCACCGACAACATCGTCAGCTTCAACGACCACTACGCTTCATCCCTGTGGAACCTGCTGCCATTTTCCATCCTCAACCTGCCCACCTGGGTCTCGCACTTGCCCACCGGTTACGGCGACGGCATGACCCGCATCCTCGACTCGGGCTTCTACGAACAGATGACCCGCGACTCGACGGTGATCGTCGCCAACCTGTCCGATCCGGCACGGGCCACCACCTGGGTGCAAGACCTCAACCGCAATGCCGAGGCGCACAAGGGCAATACCTTCATCATTGGCAGTGACGGCGACGACTTGATCAAAGGCGGCAGGGGCGCGGACTTTATCGAAGGTGGCAAGGGCAATGACACCATCCGTGACAGCAGCGGGCATAACACGTTTTTGTTTAGCGGGCAGTTTGGCAATGACCGGGTGATTGGCTACCAGACGACGGACAAGCTGGTGTTCAACGACGTGGCGGGCAGCACCGATTACCGCGATCACGTCAAGGTGGTGGGCGCGGATACCGTCATTAGCTTTGGTACGGATTCGGTGACGCTGGTGGGTGTGAGCAGTCTGTCGGGGGAGGGGATAGTCATCAGCTAACGTATTCGGTGTGGGAGCTTGCTTGCCTGCGATGGCGGCGGTCGAGACAGCCATGCGGTGACTGACAAATCGCTATCGCAGGCAAGCCAGCTCCCACATTTGATGGGGTGTTGCTAGAAGATCACTTTTCCTTACGCACCGTGGCCACATCATCGGCCTTGATACGAATACGCTTGCCGGCAATATCGGTGAACTCGTAGAAGCCGTCGGCGGTCTTGGCGTTGGGCGTGTCCTTGGTCAAATACTGCGTGCCGTTCTGCAAGGTCACCACGGTTTGCGTGGAGCAACCGGCCAATACCAGAAAAGTGAGTGCAACCAGTGGCAGACCCAAATTCTTCATGTTCATAACCCTTACCTTTAACCCTGAAAAGTCCCGCAGCGTCTGGCTGCGCGGCCATAAATATTACTTGATCAACCCCCTCATCAGATTGTTTTTTTGCAAAAAGTTGCAGGCGCCATTTATCTATTACTGATTGCAACAACCGCTTTGCCCCGGCACTCTGTATGCATAACCAGTATTTGATTGCTCTGCGCCATGGCCAACCCCCTCGAAGATCCCTTGTATTACCTGCATAACTTCCGCCAAGTGCTGGTTTGGTTGGGGCAGCGCTATGCCGATTTGCTCGATGCGCACGAACAGCATTTCATTCAGCAATTTGACAGGTTGCCTCTGGCGTCCCAGGCGTTGTTGGTGCGGATGGTGATGCGCAAGGGCGTGCATTTTCGCGCCACCAAGCTCCATTACCTGGAAATCGGTTGTCCTCATGCGGCGGCGGGGCCACTGCGTGAGTTGGGGTGGGTGGAGGATCAAAGCCCGCTGCCGTTTGCCACCCTGTTCGCCCTGCTGCAAAAAAGTGAATTGCTCGGCGCCTTCAGGCCCTGGATCGACCAACCCAAGGGCAACAAGGCCGACTGGCTTGAACCCTTGGCGGCGCAATTTACCGAACCGCGCAGCTTTGCCCAGTGGTGTCCCGACGTGGGCGATGTGCTGTATAGCCTGACAGTGATGGAGTTGTGTGATCGCCTGCGCCTGATGTTCTTCGGCAACCTGCACCAGGACTGGTCGGAATTCGTGTTGGCAGATCTGGGCATCTATACCTATGAAAAAGTCGAGTTCTGCGCCGAGTCTCGTGGTTTACGCAGCCGTGACGACGTGCATGGGTTTTTATTCCTGCACCAGTGCCAGCAAGCCTTTGAAGCCGGTGAGGCACTGGATACGGTGTTGGCGCAGGTCGCCACGTTGTGTACCGACAACCCGTGGCTGGAAAAGCGTCGTGCCAAGCTGCTGTTCCAGATCGGCCAGTATTGCGAACGGTGCGCCGAGCTGGCACTGGCCGAACAGATCTACCGCAATTGCACTCATCCCGGCGCGCGGGCGCGGCTGATCCGCGTACTGGAACGTCAGGAGGATTACGCCCAAGCCATGGCCCTGGCGACCGAGGCGCAACAGGCCCCACACAGCGCAGCGGAACACCAACACCTGCTTCGCGTAGTGCCGCGCCTGCGGCGCAAACTCGGCGGGCCGGCGCTGCCCAGGGCCAAGCCCCAAGCGGTGGCACGCCTGGACCTTTCGCTGGTGCAGGAACCGCTGCTGTCGGTGGAATCCTGCGTGCTGGCGCACTTGAGCGAACCGGATGCACCGGTGCATTACGTCGAGAATGGCCTGATCAATTCGCTGTTTGGCTTGCTGTGCTGGGAGGCGATTTTTGCGCCGCTGCCGGGGGCGTTCTTCCACCCGTTCCAGCGCGGGCCGGCGGACCTGCACAGCGAGGACTTTTATCAACGCCGAGAAGCCTTGTTTGCCGCGTGCTTTGCGCAACTGGAGGACGGTCGCTACAAGGCAAGCATCCGCCAACGCTACGTGGATAAATGGGGCATCCAGTCGCCCTTTGTGTTCTGGAACCTGCTGAGCGAAGACCTGCTGGAGCAAGCCCTGGCCTGCCTGCCCGCCGAGCATTTGCGCCATTGGTTCACGCGCCTGTTGCAGGATATCCGTGCCAACCGGGCCGGGATGCCGGACCTCATCCAGTTCTGGCCGGCGCAAAACACCTATCGCATGATCGAGGTCAAGGGGCCCGGCGACCGCCTGCAAGACAACCAGTTGCGTTGGCTGGCGTTCTGCGGCGAGTACCAGATGCCGGTCACCGTCTGCTACGTGCGTTGGGCGGAGCAACCCGCTTGAGTTACAGCGTGGCCGTGCGGGCGCTGTGTGAGTTCACGGCCAAGGTCGGTGACCTCGACCTGCGCTTTACGCCGTCGCCCAGCGCCCAGGAAGGCATCGTCGGCCATCGCACGGTGGCATCCCGGCGCAGCGCGCACTATCAGCACGAGGTCACCCTGGAGGGCGATTACCAGCAGCTCAAGGTGCGGGGCAGGGCGGACGGCTACGACCCGGACGCCAACCGCCTGGAAGAAGTCAAAACCTACCGTGGCGACCTCGCTGCCCAGCCCGCCAACCATCGGCAACTGCACTGGGCCCAGGTCAAGGTGTATGGCTGGCTGATGTGCCAGAAACTCGGGCTCGATCATATCGACCTGGCGCTGGTGTACTTCGACATCGTCGGCGAAGGCGAAACCGTGCTGAACCAGCGGTTCGATGCACCCGACCTTGAGCAGTTCTTCAATCAGCAATGCGCGCTGTTCCTGGACTGGGCCCGGCAGGAGATGCAGCACCGTGCGGCACGCAACGCTGGCGCGCAGAGCCTGGCGTTTCCCCATGTCGACTTCCGTACCGGGCAGCGCGACTTGGCCGAGTCGGTCTACAAAGCGGTGACTACGGGCCGGTGCCTGATGGCCCAGGCGCCCACGGGTATTGGCAAGACCATCGGCACCATCTTCCCGCTGCTCAAGGCCCTGGCGCCGCAGCAACTGGACAAGCTGTTCTTCCTCACCGCCAAGACGCCCGGGCGCAAGCTGGCGCTGGATGCCGCCCAGGTGCTGTACGACAGCAGCCCCGAGCTGTCACCGCGTGTGCTTGAACTGGTGGCCCGGGACAAGGCGTGCGAACACTTGGACAAAGCCTGCCACGGCGATTCCTGCCCATTGGCCAAGGGCTTTTATGACCGCCTGCCTGCCGCCCGCCAGGCCGCGTCCAAGGTGCGCCTGCTCGATCAACAAAGCCTGCGCAACGTGGCGCTGGCCCATCAGGTATGCCCGTACTACCTGAGCCAGGAAATGGCGCGCTGGAGCGACCTGATCGTCGCCGACTACAACTATTACTTCGACTTTGGCGCCATGCTGTTCGGCCTGGCCCAGCTCAACCAGTGGCGTGTCGCGGTGCTGGTGGACGAGGCGCACAACCTGGTCGAACGCGCGCGCTCGATGTACAGCGCTAGCCTGGACCAGTACAGCCTCAAGATCTTGCGCGATAACGCGCCCGAGCCCCTGAACAAACCCTTGCAGCGCTTGAACCGTGAGTGGAATGCCTTGCACAAGGACCAACTCGCACCGTATCAGGCGTACGCCGCCAAACCTGACAAACTGCTCCAGGCCCTGAGCCTGTGCACCAGCGCCATGGGCGACTACTTCAACGACCACCCCGAAGCCCTCAGCGGTGACCTGCAAGCCTTCTACTTCGACGCGCTGCAATGGGCCAAAGTGGCCGAGCTGTTCAATGAGCACTTTATCTTCGATATCACCAAGCGCTCGTTCAGCGGCAAGCGCAGCAGCTCGACCCTGTGCCTGCGCAACGTGGTGCCGGCCGAGTTCATCCGGCCCAGGCTGACCGCCGCGCGCAGCAGTGTGCTGTTTTCCGCGACCTTGAGCCCGCGCCATTATTACGCGGACTTGCTGGGCCTGCCGGCGGATACCGCCTGGGTTGATGTGGCATCACCGTTCAAGGCCGAGCAATTGCAGGTCAGCATCGTTGACCGCATCTCTACGCGGTTTGTGCATCGCCAGGCGTCGCTGGAACCTATCGTGGAACTGCTCGCGCGGCAATTCGCTGCGCAACCGGGTAACTACCTGGCGTTTTTCTCAAGCTTCGATTACCTGCAACAGGTGGCCCAGTTAATGGCCGAACGGCACCCGCAGATTGCGTTGTGGTTGCAGGCGCGGGGCATGGCCGAGGCCGAGCGCCAAGCCTTTTTGGAGCAGTTCACCCACCACAGCCAGGGCATTGGCTTTGCGGTGCTGGGCGGTGCGTTTGGCGAAGGTATCGACCTGCCCGGAGCGCGCCTGATCGGTGCGTTTATCGCCACCCTGGGTTTACCGCAGCTCAACCCGGTGAATGAGCAGATCAAGGCACGTATGGGCGCTGTTTTCGGCGCGGGGTATGACTACACCTACCTGTATCCCGGTATTCAGAAAGTTGTGCAGGCAGCGGGGAGGGTGATCCGCAGCCAGCAGGATCGCGGGGTGGTGATGCTGATCGATGACCGTTTTAGCGAATCGCGGGTGCAGCAGTTGTTGCCGCGTTGGTGGGCGATCAAGCCCCTGTAGGAGCGAGCAAGCTCGCTCCTACAGGTTTGGGCTACACCACTTCCAGGTAGGAGCTCTGTATCTCCCGGGCCAACTCACGCACGGTGTCGATGAATTCTGTCAGCCGAGTGTGCAGCCCATCTTCCAGAATCTCATCAATCCCCGTGTACCGCAGCCGCGCCTCGAACTCCGCCGCCAGGCGTTGCGCCGTGCGCCCGTAACTGCCGGGCAGGTCGGCCAGGATATGGCTCAACTCCTCGATGCAGGCATGCAGCGAACGCGGCACATCGCTGCGCAACAGCAGCAACTCTGACACCGAGCGTGCATTCAAGGCATTCGGATACAGCTCGGTATAGGCCTCGAACGACGACAACGCGCGCAGCAGGGCGCTCCACTGGTAATAACCGCGTGCCGATACGTCGCTGACTTCTTCCGACTCCTCGCCGAACATCTCATAGCGCGCATCCAGCAGGCGCAAGGTGTTGTCAGCACGTTCGACAAAGGTGCCCAGGCGAATGAAGCGGTACGCGTCATTGCGCATGATGGTGCCCGAGGTTGCGCCCCGAAACAGGTGCGAGCGTTGCTTGACCCAATCACAGAAGTGGCTGATGCCATGCCGTGCCAGGCCACCGGCGGCGATGCTGCGCATTTCCAGCCAGGTGGCGTTGAGGTTTTCCCACATGTCGGCGGTGATGCGCCCGCGTACCGCATGGGCATTGCCTCGGGCGGCACGCAGGCAGTTGTAGATGCTCGCGGGGTTTTGCGCGTCGAGCGCAAAGAAGTGCAACATGCGTTCGGCATCCAGGGTCTGGTGCCGCTCCAGGTAGCTGTCCAGGGTGCCGCTGCTGAGCAACGACATCGCCAGTTCATCCAGGCCATCGCTGCGCCCGGCCTGGGGCATCAAGGACAACGAATAACTGACTTCCAGCATGCGTGCCAGGTTCTCGGCGCGCTCCAGGTAACGCGACATCCAATACAGATCTGCAGCTGTTCTACTCAGCATACTCAGCCCTCCACCACCCAGGTGTCCTTGGTTCCACCGCCTTGCGACGAGTTGACGACCAGCGAGCCTTCCTTCAGCGCCACGCGGGTCAAGCCACCGGGCACCAGGCGGGTTTCCTTGCCCGAGAGCACGAAGGGTCGCAAGTCGATGTGCCGGGGCGCGATGCCGTTTTCGACAAAGGTCGGGCAGGTGGACAGGCTCAAGGTGGGTTGAGCGATATAGGCATGGGGGCGGGCCTTGATGCGCTGGCGGAAGTCTTCGATCTCGGCGGCCGTCGACGCCGGGCCCACCAGCATGCCGTAGCCGCCGGAGCCCTGGGTTTCCTTGACCACCAACTGCTCCAGGTTGGCCAGCACATGGGACAGCTCATCGGGCTTGCGGCATTGGAAGGTCGGCACGTTCTGCAGGACCGGTTCCTCGTCCAGGTAGAAGCGGATCATCGCGGGTACGTAGGGGTAGATCGACTTGTCGTCAGCCACCCCGGTGCCGATGGCATTGGCCAGCACCACATTGCCGGCGCAGTAAGCCGCCACCAGCCCCGGCACGCCGAGCATCGACTCGGGATTGAACGCCTGGGGGTCGAGGAAAGCATCGTCGATGCGTCGGTAGATCACGTCCACGGCCTTGGGGCCGTCGGTGGTGCGCATGAACACCTTGAGGTCCTGCACGAACAGGTCGGCGCCTTCCACCAGTTCCACGCCCATTTCCCGGGCAAGGAAGGCGTGTTCGAAGAAAGCGCTGTTGAAGCGCCCAGGGGTCAACACCACCACATTCGGGTTATCGAGGCGGCTGGCGCTCTTGAGGGTCTTGAGCAAGAGGTTGGGGTAGTGGTCCACCGGGGCAATGCGCTGCTTGGCGAACACTTCCGGGAACAGGCGCATCATCATCTTGCGGTCTTCGAGCATGTAGCTCACGCCGCTGGGGGTGCGCAGATTGTCTTCCAGCACGTAGTAGGTACCGTCGCCGTCGCGCACCAGGTCGACGCCCGAGATGTGCGAATAGATGCCGCGGTGCAGGTCGAGACCGACCATGGCTTTCTGATAGCCCTCATTGCCCAGGACCTGATCGGCGGGAATGATCCCGGCCTTGATAATGCGCTGGTCGTGGTAGATGTCGGCCAAAAACAGGTTCAGCGCGTTGACCCGTTGGATACAGCCGCGTTCGATCAGGCTCCACTCACTGGCGGGGATGCTGCGGGGAATGATGTCGAAGGGGATCAGGCGTTCGGTGTCTTGCTCGTCGCCATACAGGGTGAAGGTGATCCCGGCGCGATGGAACAGCAAATCAGCTTCACGGCGACGCTGGGCCAGCAGTTCCGGCGGCGTGTGGGCCAGCCAGCGAGAGAAGTCCTGATAATGCGCACGGCATACGCCGTTTGCGTCATTCATTTCATCAAAGAAAGATCGAGCCATTCCAGTACCTTGTCAGTGCCCAGTGTGGCTTTGGGTGGCACTGCCGCTTAAAAAAACGCATGTTTTTATGAGCCCGTGGCTGAAGGTGCCAACAGACCTGGTCCTTACTTTCTTATGGGGGCGGCTCTGGGTCGGGGGGTAACGCATGCTCCTGTTTTCGGGATG
Source organism: Pseudomonas sp. CFSAN084952 (assembly GCF_009648855.1). Classification (NCBI taxonomy): domain Bacteria; kingdom Pseudomonadati; phylum Pseudomonadota; class Gammaproteobacteria; order Pseudomonadales; family Pseudomonadaceae; genus Pseudomonas; species Pseudomonas sp. CFSAN084952. The sequence goes on from NZ_CP045767.1 coordinate 2,332,440, forward strand.
GTGAATGGATAAAGCAATGCCTGTGCCGGAATGCGAACTAGGCATCAATAACCTGTGGCGAGCGAGCTTGCTCGCGCCGGGCTGCGCAGCGGCCCCAATAAAAGCGGGAGCGCTGCGCACTCCAGCGCGAGCAAGCTCGCTCGCCACAGGAGGGGGCTCACCACAATGGGGCGCGGCGTGTTTCAGATTGGTGCGCCAACCCACTTGAACTTCATCGAGCCCCGATTCTTCTAAGGAGTTTCGTCACCTTGTGGAGCACCGTCGTGTCCAGAATCATCTCCCCCCACACTCCGGAAGCGGCCCTGAACGACCACAGCGAACACAACGCAAAGATATTCGGCTCGCCCAAGGACCGCCTCGACTTTTACCGGCGCGAGATCCAGTACGAAACCAGCATCCTGGCCAACCGCACCGACGCCTACCTGACCGCGCAATCCTTCCTGGTGATTGCCTTTGTCTCCGGCATGGGCAACCTCAACCCGGAATGGGGCAAGCTGTTCACGCTGGTGGTGCCGATCTTCCTGGTTTCGCTGGGTATTCTCAGTTCGCTGAATGCCTGGCCCGGTATCCGTGCGGCGTATGAAATCATCGACCACTGGCACTACAAGCAAAGCGAATTGCTGCGCAGCGAGCCAGTGATGGGCATGGCCTACGATGAGTCGCCCCTGTTTTCCGAAGTGGAGTCGAGCCACAAGGGCTATCGCAAGTCGTTGTTGTTTTCCATGCGTGCGCCGTGGTTGTTCATGGTGTTCTGGCTGGTGTTGGGCATCTATGCGTTCTATATCCAGGTGGACAATCCACTGCGCTGACCACGCGGACGGAACTTCAGCCGTGGCCGTGACGCCTTAGCTCTATGCGGTTCAGATTTTTCACCGGCCTGCAAAGAGGTGCCTCATGCCCCAGCCTAAAGATCCCCAGACCCACAATCGCAACGACCCCGCCATCGACGGCGGCGAGCCTGCCCCTGGCACCGCCGCCGATGCTCCCAAGGATCCAACGCCTGCGAGCGACCCGAAGGCCAAGGAAAACGACTACAGTCCAGACTTCAAGCCCGAGCGCGAGCACAAGCCTGAAACCGATGCCGATATCGATACCCAAGGCGGTTAGAGGAGACGCACATGTCAAAAGAACTGGACGATGAACTCAACGATCCCGGCAATGAAGACCCGGGTTCGTTGATGGACGATGCCGAGGTGCCGCTGAACGACCTGGATGAAGCGGCGGACGTTGGCAACACTGAAAATCAGGACTGATCCGGCGGCGGGCCCGAGGGATTGCTGAGCTTGAAGTAGACGTCTTCCTCGGCCCCGCCGTCCAGCGACACCTCCTGGCCCACCACGCGGTTATCGATCAGCGTCTGCGCCTGATCGCGGCTGATATTGACCACCGTGCTGCGCTTGCCAGTGATCACATACACCACATCCACCCCATGCTCGGCCAGAGCTGCCAGGTAGTTGGCATGGGGCAGGTCTTCGCCCAGTTCATATTGACGTTGCTCGCGTGTGGTCACGCCGCCTGCCTGCGCCAGGTATTGCTGCGAATATCCCAGGCGTTGGCGTTCCTCAAGCAATCGTTGGGCGATCTTTTTCATTAGCTGACTCGCAGTGTGGGTCTTGGCTGTTTGAAACCCCGGCGTGGTGCAGGATTCAATTTTTTTGCGCAGCCTGACGCTCATACCATGCCAGCATGGGCTGGGTAGTCAGGCCATGGGCCAGGATGCTCAATGCGATGACCGACAACGTCAGGTTGACCGCCACCGCACTGCTGGTGCCCACCAGACCGTGGTTGAGCGCATAGAACAGGTAGTAAATGCTGCCGATCCCACGGATGCCGAACCAACTGACCAGGCTGCGTTGGCGATGGTCCAGCAGGCGGCCCCAAGGCATGGCGAATACACTGGCGGGGCGAATCACACAGAACAGTAACGGCGCCACCGCCAACGCGGCCCACTCCCAGTGGCTGACCAGCACGATGCCCAAGACGGTCACCAGGAACACCTCCATGGCCCGCTCCACCAGGCTGCCGAAGGCCAGCATGTCACCCATCATCACGCCTGCCGCGATCTGGGTGTCCTTCAACTGGCTGACGTCGCCGTGCAAGGCTTGCTCGGGCTCGATTTCGAGGTGGCCCACCACCGGTTGCGCCAGGTGCTCGGCGGGTGTCTGGGCGTTGCCGGTGGACTTCACCTCGGCCTGACGCAACCCCAGGCCCGCCGCGAATACCGACAGGAAGCCATAGCCGCCCACGGCTTCGGCGGTCACATAGGCAAGGGCGATCAATGCCAGTGTCAGGTAATCATTGGGCGAGAGGGTGCTGTCGGCATTGATCAGGCGCAGGCGCAACGTCACACGGCCGATACCTCGGCCCATCCAGTAGCCGATCAATAGCCCGACCGGCACCGCCCATACCAGGTTTTTCAGCACCCAACCGCCGACCCAGTCGCCATCGAAGCCGCCGTGTTGCATGAACAGCAAGCCGAAGATCACAAACGGAAAGGCGCTGCCATCGTTCAGCCCCGCTTCGCCGGACAGACCGAAGCGCAGCGCGTCGTAGTCCTGGGCATTGTTGACCTGAACCAGGCCCGCCAGCACCGGATCGGTCGGCGCCAGGATCGCGCCCACCAACAAAGACACCCCCCACGACAGATCAAGCAGGTAATGCAGCAACAGCCCGGTGCCGAGGATGGTCAACAGCATGACCGGGCCGGCCAGGCCGAAGGCGATGCGCCAGGTGCGATGCTTGAGCGGCAGGCGCAATTTAAGGCCGCTGACAAACAGCGAAAACAGCACTGCCACTTCGGTCAGGTGCTCCATCCAGCGCGCCGACCCCTTGATGTCCAGGTGCAGCAGGTCCACACCGAGGGGGCCGATGGCGATGCCGAGCAACAGGCACACCGCCGAAGTGGTGACCGGCATCCAGCGCAGGTAGGAGGACGTGAGGGCGAGGGTGAGCAGCACCGCGCCCAATACGGCCAACCATAGAATGAAAGTCATAGTGCGTGCACCCGGCCGTGGTTCATTCAGGTTGGAGGGCGGTGGCCAAGTGCGGGTTCAAACAATCACCGGGTTGAAGTGGCATTCTGTGGGAGCGGGCTTGCCCGCGAATGCGGTATACCCGTCAACAGAGTCGGTGTCTGACACCCTGTATTCGCGAGCAAGCCCGCTCCCACATTTGACTGTGTTTGGTCATGACACTCCCTTGGCATGACACCTCAGCGAGCCCCCAGCGGCGGCAAGCGCCGTTTCACCGGGGTTTTCTTCACAATCGCAGTATTGGTTTCGGCATACCCATTGATCCGGTCCAGCAGGCTGTCCAACTGATCCATGGTGCGCACATGCAGGCGGGCGATAAAGCAGTCCTCGCCGGTGACCTTGTCGCATTCGGTGAACTCAGGGATCGCCTGGATCTGGCGCTCCACTTCCTGCAGTTTGCCGGGCAGGGGGCGGATGCGCACGATGGCTTGCAGCAGGTAACCGAAGTGTTTGGGGTCGATGTCGACGGTGTAGTGGGTCAGCACGCCGCGTTCTTCCAGGCGCCGCAGACGTTCGCTGACGCTGGGTGACGACAGCCCGGTGATGCCTGCCAGGGCCTTGAGGGACAACCGCGAGTCGTCCATCAAAGCGGCGATCAATTGCTGGTCGATGGTGTCGATCATGGTCTGTGCCTAATAAGAAAAGGTGATTTCGGGCTTTTGCCTTTTTTAGTCGCTGTAGCCGTCGCCGACAGATTGCCATACTGGAGCCTCACTTGAGGAGCCTCAATCATGGATTCATCCATCCGTCGCGGGTCGTGGGAAATGGTCGCCGCCATGCTGATCTCGGGCAGCATTGGCTGGTTTGTGCTGGTGTCTGGCGTGTCGGTGATCGAGGTGGTGTTCTGGCGCTGCGTGATCGGTGCGCTGACGCTGGTGCTGGTGTGCGCCTGGCTGGGTTACCTGCGCCTGGACCTGCTCAGTTGGGCAAAACTGGGGCTGGCCGTGCTCAGCGGTGTGGCCATTGTCGGCAACTGGTTGCTGCTGTTCGAATCCTACTCCCGTGCCTCCATCGCGATCAGCACCGCGGTGTACAACGTGCAGCCGTTTATTCTGGTAATGCTGGCGGCGGTGTTTCTCGGTGAAAAAATCACCGTGCAGAAACTGGCGTGGTTGAGCGTGGCGTTCCTGGGCATGTTGGCGATTGTTACCGCCCATGGCGAGCAAACGGGTGGAGGAGATTACCTGGTAGGCATCGCGCTGGCCCTGGGCGCGGCATTTTTGTATGCGGTCGCGGCGTTGATCATCAAGCGCCTCAAGGAAGTACCGCCGCATTTGATGGCATTGATCCAGGTGGCCACTGGCGCGCTATTGCTGGCGCCGCTGGTGCCCTGGAATGGCCTGCCGGCATCCACCACGACGTGGGCGGCCTTGGTCACCTTGGGGGTGGTGCACACGGGTTTGATGTATGTACTGCTGTATGGCGCGATCCAGAAACTGCCGACGGCCATTACCGGCGCACTGTCGTTCATCTACCCGATTGCGGCGATCTTTGTGGATTGGATTGCGTTCGGGCATCGCCTGGGGTGGCTGCAATGGCTGGGTGTGGCGGCGATTCTGCTGGCAGCGGCAGGGTTGCAGCGGGGCTGGTGGTGGCCCCGCAACCTCGGTAGGCGCGAGCTTGCTCGCGAAGAAGGCTAACGATGACGCAGCGCATCGGGTTGAAACGCGGCGTCCTCGAGCTTTTCGCGAGCAAGCTCGCTCCTACAGATGAGGGTTAGTGCGTGCCCTGATAGATGAGGTTTTCCGGGTTGAAATGCTCCACCGCGCTGCCAGGCTGCGGCAGGCCGAGGATATGCCCCTTGATCTTGCCCACCACATGCATCTCGCAGGGTTTGCAGTCGAACTTCAGGGTCAGCACTTCGTCACCGTGGATCAATTGCATCGGCGCCACCTTGGTCTTTACCCCGGTCACACCCTTGGCCTGTTTAGGGCACAGGTTGAACGAGAAACGCAGGCAGTGCTTGGTGATCATCACCGGCACTTCGCCGGTTTCTTCGTGGGCTTCGAAGGCTGCGTCGATCAGCTTCACGCCGTGACGATGGTAGAAGTCCCGGGCCTTCTGGTTGTAGACGTTGGCCAGGAACGATAGGTGCGCCTCAGGGTAAACCGGCGGCGGCGAGGTTTCAGCCTTGCGCCCGCCCCGCGGATGCGCGGCGACGCGTGCGGCGGTCAGTGCTTCGATCACTTCACGGCGCAAGGCCTTGAGCTGCGAATTGGGAATGAAGAACGCCTGCGGCGCATCCAGTTCGATGCGGGTGGCATGGTACTCGGTGGTGCCGAGTTGGCCGAGCAGGTCGCGCAGGGTGTCCAGCGCCTGTTCCGGCTTGTTGGCCACGCCAAACGGGCCGGGCAGGGTGACGCTGGCGCTGATGCCTTCTTCGCTGGTCGCGGTGATTTGCAGCTGCTCTTCACGCAGGCACGCGACCCATGACAAGCCGATACGGCGCTCGGCCGAGGTCTTGAGCAGGGCCTGTTGCCAGTTGTGGTCCAGGTTGCGATTGAGCGGGTGATGGGGGCGCAGTTGATGCAGGCCGGCCGGCATTTCGTTGGGCTCGACGCGGTAGCGGTAGCGCTTTTCACCGTCTTCCTCGAACTCACCCTTGGGCTCGGCGATGTTGGCGCGAAAACCCACCACTTCACGCTTGATCAGCACATTGAGGCCGTCGCCGTTGGACAGCGGCTCATGGGTGACCACCTGCAAGTCGCGCTTGCCGGCTTTTTCCACGGTGCCCACGGGCAGGCCGGTAAAGGTCGGGGTGTCAAACGCGCCGATGTCGATCTTGCGGTCGCTGACAAAGTAATCGGTGCTGCCACGGTGGAAGGTTTTTTCCGGGTCGGGCAGGAAGAAGTGCGCGGTACGCCCGCTGGAAGCGCGGGCCAGGTCCGGGCGGTCTTCGAGGATCTCGTCGAGGCGCTGGCGGTAATAGGCGGTGATGTTCTTCACATAGCCCATGTCCTTGTAGCGGCCTTCGATCTTGAACGAACGCACACCCGCTTCGACCAGGGCGCGCAGGTTGGCGCTCTGATTGTTGTCTTTCATCGACAGCAGGTGCTTTTCAAAGGCTACCACGCGGCCTTGGTCATCTTTCAGGGTGTAGGGCAGGCGGCAGGCCTGGGAGCAATCGCCACGGTTGGCGCTGCGGCCATTTTGCGCGTGGGAGATATTGCACTGCCCGGAGAACGCCACGCACAGGGCGCCGTGGATAAAGAACTCGATGGCGGCATCGGTCTCGTCGGCAATGGCGCGGATCTCTTGCAGGTTCAACTCGCGGGCCAGTACCAACTGCGAGAAACCGGCCTGGTCGAGAAACCTGGCCCGGCCCAGGGTGCGGATGTCGGTCTGGGTGCTGGCGTGCAACTCGATCGGCGGAATATCCAGCTCCATCACGCCCAGGTCTTGCACGATCAGCGCATCCACACCGGCATCGTAGAGCTGATGGATCAGCTTGCGCGCGGGCTCCAGCTCGTTGTCATGCAAAATGGTGTTGATGGTGGTGAAGACGCGGGCGTGGTAACGGCGGGCGAATTCCACCAGTTGGGCGATATCGCTCACCTCGTTACACGCATTATGGCGGGCGCCAAAGCTCGGCCCGCCGATGTAAACGGCGTCGGCGCCGTGCAGGATAGCCTCGCGCGCAATGGCGACATCGCGGGCAGGGCTGAGCAATTCCAGGTGATGCTTGGGCAAGGACATAGTTTTTTTAGTCAGGCTTGTCACGGTTGAGGCGCGCATTGTAGCTGTGAAATGCCTGGGCGGCATCTACCGCAGGGCTGTCGGGCCTAATGCAAGTTCGTTAAGCAAACGCAATGCTCAACGCAACGAAGCCCCAATGTGGGAGCTGGCTTGCCTGCGATGGCGATGGAACATTCACCACCGCTATCGCAGGCAAGCCCACCTTTTTGACCGCGTTCGACATTCCGATCAGATCGGCGCTAACGGTGCCACAGATTCAAGCCTTGGCAGCCATCGCCGTCACTTCCACCCGCATACCTTCTACCGCCAAGGCGGCAACGCCCACTGCTGCCCGCACTGGCCAGGGCTTGGCGAAAAAGCGCTTGTAGACCTCGTTGAACGCCGCGCGGTCGGCCATATCGGTGAGGTAGATGGTCAGGTGCATGACCCGGTCCATGGAGCTGCCGGCTTTTTCCAGCGCGACTTTCAGCGCTTGCAGGGTGCACTCGCTTTGCAGGGTGATATCGCCCAGCTCCAGGCTGCCATCGGCATGGGTGGGAATCTGGGTGGAGACCAGGATGCCGTTGAAGCCGATCACGTCGGAGGAGATGGAATCGGCGTCCGGGTCAGGGGTATAGGACAGGTCGTGGTTGGCCATGGGCACCTCGTGTTGGCAGGAACAGAAAGGCGCCATGGTCGGTGAAATTCAGCCCAGGGGCAAACCCCGGCTTATATCCAGCGTCGGAACAGTACGCTGGCGTTCACGCCGCCAAAGCCGAAGCCATTGGACAGCGCATATTCAATCGGCATGGGACGCGCCTCATCGCGCACCATGTCCAGGCCGTCGGCGAGGGCGTCCGGGTTTTCCAGGTTGAGTGTCATTGGCGCGATCTGGTCACGCAGGGCAAGCACGGTAAAGACGGCTTCGATGCCCCCCGCAGCACCGAGCAAGTGGCCGGTGGCGGATTTTGTCGAGCTGATCGCCGGGCTGCCGCCGGTACCGAATACCGTCCTGATCGCCGCCAGCTCGCCTTTGTCGCCCACAGGCGTGGAGGTCGCGTGGGCATTCAGGTACTGCACCTGCGATGCCTCGATGCCCGCCTGGCGCAACGCTTGAGTCATTGCCCGGCGCGCACCGTCACCGTCTTCAGGCCCTGCGGTCATGTGATAGGCGTCTGCACTGGTGCCATAGCCCACCAGTTCGGCAATCGGCTGCGCGCCCCGCGCCAGGGCATGCTCCAGTTCTTCAATTACCAGAATGCCGGCGCCTTCGCCCATCACAAAGCCGTCGCGCGCTTGATCGAAGGGGCGCGAAGCGCGCTGCGGGGTGGCATTGAAATCGCTGGACAACGCTCGCGCTGCGGCGAAACCGGCCAGGCTGACGCGATGAATCGCCGCTTCGGCACCGCCGCATACCGCGACGTCGACTTCCCCGGCGCGGATCATTCGCGCTGCGTCGCCGATGGCCTGAACCCCGGCTGCACACGCGGTTACTGGCGCACCCAGCGGGCCTTTCAAGCCATAGTTGATCGACACATGCCCGGCGGCCATGTTGCTCAGAAACGATGGAATGGTGAAGGGCGACAGACGACGCGGGCCCTTGCTGTCAGTGGTGCGCACCGCATCGGCAATGGCCGGGAAACCACCGACACCGGAGGCGATGATGGTCGCTGTGCGCGCCTGCTCCTCAGGTGTTTTGGGGGCCCAATTGGCCTGCTTCAGGGCTTCATCCGCCGCCGCCAGGGCGAACAGGATAAAGCGGTCCATCTTGCGCTGTTCCTTGGCCGCCAACAGTCGATCAGGATCAAAACCGGCTTCGGGGTCTTGCAACGCACTTTGCACCTGGCCGCCGATGCTGACCGCCAGATCACCGATCATCTCTTGCGGCAAACAGCGGATGCCCGACTGCCCGTCCAGCAAGCGCTGCCAAGTGGATTCCACGCTCGACCCCAGCGGCGTCAGCGCGCCCATGCCCGTCACGACGATACGTTTACTCATGCTCAATCGACTCCTGTTGCTTGAAGGATACACAGCGTATGGACGTCACTATCATCATGAAAGTAACATGGTGTCCTACAAGTTTGTACTCGCACACAGGAATACTTATGCAGCGCAAATCCCTCATCAGTGCCGAATGCCCCATCGCCCGTAGCCTTGAACGGGTAGGGGAGTGGTGGAGCATGCTGATCATGCGCGACGCCTTGCACGGCTTGCGCCGTTTTGACGAGTTCTCGCGCAGCCTGGGCATCGCGCCCAACATGCTGACGCGCCGCCTTAATGGCTTGGTAGAAGCGGGGATGCTGGAGCGCCGCGCCTACAGCGAGCGGCCGCCACGCTACGAATACGTGCCGACGGCCAGAGGCGAAGACTTTCGTATGGTGCTGATGGCGTTGGTGGCGTGGGGCAATCGGCATTACGCCGAGGAGGGCATCAGTGTCGAGGTGGTGGAACGCGAGACGGGCCGGCCGGTGCAGCCGATGATGGCGACGGAGGAAGGTGCGTGGGTGGCGATGGATCAGTGCGTGGTACAGCCCGGCCCGGCCGCCAGCGCAGGGATGCGCCAACGGCTGAGCCGTGAGTGATTGATTACTCTTTTACATCCATGAACTCTTCGGCCCACGCCACATAGCTCTCAGGCAAGGTGTAGGTGTGGGTCAACTCCGTCGCACTGAGGTTCGAGGTGCTGTGGGTCAGCTGGCGCTGGGCACGCAGGCTGTCGTAAGTGGCCTTGATCGCGGCGAAGTAGGCGCCATGCCCGGCCACCACGATGCGCACGCCCAGGCTGGCCAGGCGCTCGCTGTCGTGCAGTTGCGGGTTGCCGTAGGTCACCAGCATCAGCGGAACGCTGAGGTTCTGCGCGATTTGCTCCAGGTGGTCGAAGTCCTTGACGCCGACCATGCAGATGCCGTCAGCACCGGCCTTTTCGTAGGCCTTGGTCCGCGCAATCACGTCGCTGGTGGGCAGCACGCCGGCATTGGTGCGCGCAATGATCGACAGCGCCGGGTCGACACGTGCCTCCAGCGCGGCCTTGACCTTGCCGATGCCTTCTTCGACGGAAATCAGGTCCGTGGATTTACGCCCGAATTGCGCGGGCAAGAGGGTGTCTTCGATGGTCAGCGCCGCGACGCCGGCGCGTTCCAGTTCTTCGACGGTGCGCATCACGTTCAGGGCGTTGCCGTAGCCATGGTCGGCATCGGCGATGAAGGGCAACTGGGCCACACGGCCGATGCGGGTGGCTTGCTCGACGAACTCACTCAGGGTAATCAACGCAAAATCGGGGGCCGCCAGCACCTGCAGGGAGGCGACTGAACCGCCCAGGATTCCCACTTCAAACCCCAGGTCGGCCGCGATGCGGGCAGACATGGGGTCGAATACGGAGGCGGTTTCAACGCACAGGGGCGTTGCCAGCAGGTCACGGAAGTTACGGCGTAGCGCTGAGTGAGAAATCTTGGGCATGGTCTTTCCTGGCTTTGGTCATCGTCAAGTGACGATCAATGTCTATTCGTGGTGCCGGGAGATTACCACGCAGATGCCCCTGTGATTATGACGTTTGAGCAGGCGTGCTAACGAGCGCCGGGGCTGTATGCCGGGCCGGCCTGAGGTCAGCGACGAGGGGCCGGGGATTCCCGAAGCGGACCTGGAGCGTGTATTCGACCCGTTCTTTCGCCTTCGGCGTGGTTCGGGCTTGGTGGCCCGGATTGAATTTGCGCGCTAGCGTGATGCGATATACGCATTTTAATTGAATTAGGTTATGCGTAATCAGTATTTTACATCTTACCTTCAGCCCGCAAAAATAGCCCTCACACCCCATAGCTATAAACAATAACCTTTTAAACCGAGACCGTGCGTGCGGATCGACTTGCATGCCCCACAAGGCATCTGGAGACGAACGTGCGTTACCTCAAAATCCTGGCGGCCGGGTTCGCCGCCTCATTTCTGTGCCTGACGGCGCAAGCGCAAACCCTGGTGGTCGGCGACCAGAGCTACAACGCCCAGGCCGTGATGGAAGCGGCGGGGGTGCTGGATGACTTGCCCTACACGCTGGACTGGAAACAGTTCACGGCCGGCTCACCAGTGGCCGAAGCGCTCAACGTCGGCAGCCTGGACCTGGGCCTGCTCGGGGATGCCCCGGTGTTGTTCCTGGGCGCCTTGGGTGCACCGATCAAGGTGATTGCCGTCAGCCGGCAAAATCTCGACGGCGTAGCCATCCTGGTAAAAAAAGACTCGTCGATCCACAGCCTGGCCGATCTGGCAGGCAAGCGCGCTGCGATCTGGAAAGGTTCCTGGAGCCAGCAACTGTTGCTGACCGCACTGGACAAGGCCGGGGTTGCGCGGGATTCGCTGCAATGGCGCTACCTCAGCGCCCTGGATGCCTCCCATGCGCTGGAAGGCGGTGCCGTTGACGTGATCGCCACCTGGGAACCCTACGTCACGCAACAGGAACGCCAAGGTGCGCGGGTGCTGGCAACCGCTGAAGACTTGATCCCGGCCCAGAGTTTCATTGCCGCCAACGCCAGTGCTGTGGAGGCCAAGCGTGAACCCATCAGTGACTTTCTCCAGCGCCTTAAAAAAGCCCGCGACTGGGCGCGCCAGAGCCCGGCCAACGCCAACGCGTATGCCGATGCCTGGGCCAAGCGCACCCGCGCTGATGCCGACATCGCCCGCGTCTGGTTTGCCCGCGCACGCACCACCGTCGAGCCGCTGACGCCTCAGGCGCCCATCGAGGCGCAAAAGACCGTGGACTTTTTTGCCGGCCTGGGTCTGGTCAAGTCTTACTCGGCCGCCACGTTGTTTGACCCTTCATTCGCGGCCGCCTTGCAACCCGCCGTCGTCACCACCCAGCCCTGACCGCTTGAAGGACTACTGCGCAATGACTAAAAGACAGCTCAAACTGGGCGCCCTGACCATGGGCTGCGGTGGGCCGGGCCGCCATAACCTGTGGCTTGACCCGCAATTGCCGGCCGATGCCAGCGTCAACGTCGATTGGTACATCGAGATAGCGCGCCAGGCCGAGGCGGCGCTGTTCGACCTGCTGTTCATCGTCGACAGCCAGTTCATCACCGAAGGCTCGCCCTCCCATTACCTCAATCGCCTGGAGCCGCTGACGTTGCTGTCGGCACTGGCCGTGAGCACGCGGCATATCGGCCTGGTCGGTACGCTGACCACCTCGTATAACTCGCCGTATAACGTCGCCCGGCGCCTGGCCTCCCTGGACCTGATCAGCAAAGGCCGCGCCGGCTGGAACGTGGTGACCAGTGGCGATGCCGGTACCGCCGGCAATTACAGCCGCGACGAACACTACGACTACGCCACGCGCTATGGGCGTGCCGCCGAACACGTTCAGGTGGTACAGGGGCTGTGGAATTCTTACGAAGACGATGCGTTTGTGCGCAACCGTGCCACTGGGCAGTTTCTCGACCCGAGCAAGCTGCACAGCCTGAACCACCAGGGCGAACACTTTTCGGTGGTGGGCCCGCTGAATATCCAGCGCTCCCCCCAGGGCCAACCGGTGATATTCCAGGCTGGCGACTCCGAACAAGGCCGCGACCTGGGCGCCGCCACCGCCGATGTGATCTTCACCCACGCAGCCAGTATCGAGCAGGGCCAGGCGTTTTACCGGGATATCAAGGGTAGGGCGGCACAACGGGGGCGCGATCCGGAACAGGTACTGATCATGCCCGGTGCGGAAATTTACGTGGGCGACACCGATGCCCATGCCCGGGAAATCGAGCAGCACTATCATCAGCTCGACCACAGTTTCGCGCTGGCGCTCAAGGAGTTCGGGCGCAATTTTGGTTGGCATGATTTCAGCCAATACGACCTGGACGCGCCGTTCCCGCAAGAGAGCCTGGAGGCCGCGCGCAGCAGTTTTTTCACCGCAGCCAAACGCATCGCAGACCAGGCCCGGGAAAAGGGCTTTACCCTGCGCCAGGCCGTCGAGTTTGGCCGGCAATTGCGCCCAGGCGCGTTCGTGGGCAGCGCCGCCACGGTGGCGCAGAAACTGGCGGATTGGTTCCAGGCGCGGGCGGTGGACGGGTTCAATATCTACATCGGGCACCCTGGGCAATTTGATCGTTTTACTCAGGAGGTGATCCCTTTGCTGCAGGAGCGCGGTGTTTATCGCACGGCCTACGAGGGCTCGACCTTGCGTGAAAGCCTGGGCTTGGCGATTCCGAGGTTTGCGCGCACCCCCTCACCCTAAGGGGTGATTTCGATGACTTTGCGGGTGTGGGACTATCACTTCAGTCCCCGGCGCCAGTGACCTGGTGTCGCACCCAACCGTTATGACGGCGAGTCTTCGAAGTGGATAATGATCGACTGTCTTCAGCCCAGTGGTTCGAACAGATAGCCAGGGTGACCGAGAGCATCGGGCACGCGGGGTTTGCCGCCACGTTGTTCGATGCCCTGGGGTGTATCCGCCCCATTCAGGCCACGACCTTGTACCTGTACCCCCACGACGGCATGCCCAGCGCAGTGTTCGAACTGGACGGGCCATGGCTGCCCCAGGGCAATGTGCGCCAGTACCTCTCCGGGTTTTACTTGCTCGACCCGTTCTACGGCGCCTGCGTGGAGGGGGCGGCTTCCGGCTGCTACGACCTCGCCGACGTAGCCCCCGATCACTTCGAGCACAGCGAGTACTACCAGTCGTTTTACCGGCATTCGCACCTGGAGGATGAGCTCAACTACATCCTGCAGGCGAGCAACGGCTTGAGCCTGGCGGTGTCGCTGGCCTTTACGCAAAAGCTCGACGCGGCCACCACCGAGCAATTCAAGCGCATAGCACCTTGGGTACTGGCGGTGCTGGGCAAGCACTTCGCCGGCCTGGAGACTCAGGGCGCGCGCTTCGAAAGCCTGTTGGAACAGCGTATTCACTCGGCACTCAACAACTTCGGCTCGTCGCTGCTCACCGAACGCGAATGCCGGATCACCCAGTTGATCCTGCGCGGCCACTCCACACGTTCGCTGGCCGAGCGCCTCGGAGTCTCCGAAGACACTATCAAGTCCCACCGCAAGCACATCTACAGCAAGCTCGACATCGGCACGCAATCGGAACTGTTTTCCCTGTTTATCGACTCGTTGGCCGAGGCCCAGGGCGGGCTGAGCAAAGACCCCCTCGAACGCTACATGAGCAAAAGCCGTTGACCGGCTGCATGACCACCCACAACAAGAGAAAAAGCCATGAACCTACCCTTTGAACCGCAACGCCAGACCCAGGACTACCAGGCTTCGGACGCGGCGCACCATATCCATGCCTTTGTGGATCAAAACGCGCTGAATGCCGAAGGCCCACGCGTAATGGTCCGCGGTGAGGGCCTGTACCTGTGGGACAGCGAGGGTAAGCGTTACCTGGACGGGATGTCGGGCCTGTGGTGTACGCAGCTGGGTTATGGGCGCAAGGACCTGACCGCTGCGGCGGCTGCGCAGATGGATCAGTTGGCGTACTACAACATGTTCTTTCACACCACCCATCCGGCGGTGATCGAGCTGTCCGAGTTGCTGTTCAGCCTGTTGCCAAAGCACTACAGCCATGTGATCTACACCAACTCCGGTTCCGAAGCCAACGAGGTGCTGATCCGCACGGTACGGCGCTACTGGCAAGTGCTCGGCAAGCCACAGAAGAAGATCATGATCGGTCGCTGGAATGGCTATCACGGCTCCACCCTGGCGGCGTCTGCCCTGGGCGGCATGAAATTCATGCATGAAATGGGCGGCTTGATCCCGGACGTCGCGCACATTGACGAGCCTTATTGGTACGCCCAGGGCGGTGAGTTGACCCCGGCCGAGTTCGGGCGGCGCTGCGCCCTGCAACTGGAAGAAAAGATACTGGAGTTGGGCGCGCAAAACGTCGCCGGTTTTATCGCTGAACCTTTCCAGGGCGCCGGCGGCATGATTTTCCCCCCAGAAAGCTACTGGCCAGAGGTCCAGCGCATCTGTCGCCAATACGATGTGCTGCTGTGCGCTGATGAAGTGATTGGCGGTTTCGGCCGTACCGGTGAATGGTTTGCCCATCAGCATTTCGGCTTCGAACCCGACACGTTGTCGATCGCCAAGGGCCTGACCTCCGGTTACCTGCCCATGGGCGGTTTGGTATTGAGCAAGCGCATGGCCGAAGCCCTGGTGGAGCGGGGCGGGGTGTTTGCCCATGGACTGACGTATTCCGGGCACCCGGTTGCGGCGGCGGTGGCCCTGGCCAACCTCAAGGCGCTGCGTGACGAAGGGATCGTGCGCCAGGTGAAGGACGACACCGGGCCGTATTTGCACACGCTCCTGCATGAAGTCTTTGGGAACCACCCGCTGATCGGCGAGATCCAGGGTACCGGCCTGCTGGCAGCCTTGCAGTTTGTCGAGGACAAGGGCACGCGCAAACGCTTTGCCAATGAAAACGACCTGGCCTGGCAATGCCGCACGTTTGGCTTCGAAGAAGGCGTGATTATTCGCTCGACCCTGGGCCGTATGATCATGGCGCCGGCCCTGGTGGCCAGCCGCGCGGAGCTTGATGAGCTGGTCGACAAAACCCGCATCGCGGTGGACCGCACCGCACGGATCGCGGGAAAACTGTGAAGGGCTAAGCCCCTGCATGCCGCTCGGTTGAACAGGGTGGGCGCCCCATAGCGGCCTGCCCACCGCTCCCAATGGATGACTCATCAACGGTGTCGATTTGATCGAACGCCGCGGTGCCCTGCATTCCACTTTCCAGGAGTCAGCAATGAATACAATAACAAACGTAGCCGATACTCCCGCCCATCAAACCTCAACCCAACTGACCTCATCGCGCCGCTTTCGACAACCCCTGGGCCTTGTCGGGCTTGTACTGTTCGGCCTGGCGTATATGGTGCCGCTGGCGGTGTTTACCACCTACGGCCTGGTCACCCAGATGACCAAAGGGCATCTGGCCACCGCCTACCTGTTGACCCTGGCTGCCATGCTGCTGACGGCCTACAGCTATGGGTGCATGGTCAAGGCGCACCCCTATTCGGGCTCGGTCTACACCTATACGCGCAAGGCGTTTGGCGCCTCCTTCGGCTTTATCGCCGGCTGGACCTTGCTGCTGGACTACATCTTCCTGCCGCTGCTCAGCTATTTGCTGATCGGCATCTACTTGTCCGAATACTTTCCTACCGTGCCCACCGCCGTATGGGTATTGGGCTCCATTGCCTTGGTGACGGCGCTCAATCTGGTGGGTATCGAGTCGATTACCCGGGTCAATTGGGTGCTGATCGTGGCCCAACTGGTGTTCATCGTGGTGTTCGTGGGGTTGTCGATCCACAACCTCAGCGGGCAAGCCGAGCCGGTGCCGCTGCTCAAGCCGTTTTACCATGAAGGTTTCAGTGTGCCGCTGATCATGACCGGCGCGGCGGTGCTGTGCCTGTCGTTCCTGGGGTTTGATGCAGTATCGACCATGGCCGAGGAGACGCCGGACCCGCGCCGTACCATTCCGCAGGCGATCATGGCGGTGTCGCTGATCGGTGGGCTGCTGTTTCTGGTGGTGTCGTATTGCGCCCAGATGGTCTTCCCGGAATGGAACAGTTTCGCCGATCCCGACGCGGCTTCGGTGGATGTGATGCGTCGGGTCGGCGGTGAGCTGCTGGTGAGTGCATTTACCGCCACCTACGTGGCGGGTTGTTTCGCTTCCGCGATGGTCTCCCAGGCCAGCGTGTCCCGGGTGCTGTTCGCCATGGGCCGCGACGGCGCATTGCCCAGGGTATTCGGCAAGCTGGTGACGAAAAAACGCGTGCCGGCCAACGCGATCATGCTGGTCAGCCTGTTTTCGCTGATTGCGCTGTTTATCAGCCTGGACACCGTGGCCAACATGATCAGCTTTGGCGCGCTGTTCGCGTTTTCGGCGGTGAACCTGGCCGTGATCAAGCATTACCTGGGCGACCAGAAGCTGCGCGGTACACGCAACTATCTGCTGTACGCCGCCCTGCCAGGCCTGGGGTTTCTCAGCACGCTGTGGTTGTGGACGAGCCTGTCGGGCCTGTCGTTCACCATCGGCCTGGGCTGGATGGGCCTGGGGCTGCTGTGTTTGCTGTGCCTCACCCGAGGGTTCCGGGTGGGGATGCCGGAATTGCACATGGCCGAATAAGCGAAATAGCCACCCACTTATACAACTGACACACCTGGGCTCATGTGGGAGGGGGCTTGCCCCCGATGGCGCCCTCAGGGCCGGCCAGGATGTTGGATCCATACCCCGCTTCAGGAATACAACATGTTCAACCTAGACTATTGGCAGCAACGCGCTGCTCGCCAAACCTTCATCAGCACCGCCCTGATCGACGGCCATCCCGTAGGTGCACTCTGCGGGGCGACCTTCGACACCATCAACCCGGCGACTAACCGAGTCCTTGCGCAGGTCGCCGCCTGCGGTGCAGCGGAGGTCGACCTGGCAGTGCGCTCCGCACGCCGCGCCTTTGAGAACGGCCCGTGGCGGCGCATGCCTCCAGGCGAACGCAAAAAAGTCCTGATCAAACTCGCCGACCTGTTGATGACCCACCGCGAAGAACTCGCATTGCTGGACTCCCTGAACATGGGCAAGCCGGTAATGGACGCCTATAACGTCGACGTGCCCGGCGCGGCCCATGTGTTCGCCTGGTACGGTGAAGCCCTGGACAAGCTCTACGATCAGGTCGCGCCGACTGCCCACAACGCGTTGGCGACCATCACCCGCGAAGCCCTGGGTGTGATTGCCGCGGTGGTGCCGTGGAATTTTCCGCTGGACATGGCCGCCTGGAAACTGGCACCCGCCTTGGCGGCCGGCAATAGCGTGGTGCTCAAGCCCGCTGAGCAATCGCCGTTTTCCGCCCTGCGCCTGGCCCAACTGGCGCTGGAGGCAGGCATCCCCGAAGGCGTGCTAAACGTGGTGCCAGGTATGGGCGAGGGCGCCGGCAAGGCACTGGGGTTGCACCCGGACGTTGATTGCCTGGTGTTTACCGGCTCCACCCAGGTGGGCAAATACTTCATGCAGTACGCCGCCCAGTCCAACCTCAAACAGGTGTGGCTGGAGTGTGGTGGCAAGAGCCCGAACCTGGTGTTTGCAGACTGTCAGGACCTGGACCTGGCGGCGGAGAAGGCGGCCTTTGGGATTTTCTTCAACCAGGGCGAGGTGTGTTCGGCCAATTCGCGCCTCTACGTGCAACGCTGCATCCACGACGAGTTCATCGAGCGCCTGATCGATAAATCCCGCGCCTGGATGCCCGGCAACCCACTTAATCCCGCCAGCGCCGCCGGTGCAATTGTCGACAGCGGGCAAACCGCACGCATCATGCAAGCCATCGGCCGGGCGCACGCAGACGGTGCCACGCTGTTGACCGGTGGCCAACAGTTGAACATTGAGGGTTGTTCAAACTTCATCCAGCCGACGATATTCGCCAACGTCACCGCTGACATGCGCCTTTCCCAGGAGGAGGTGTTTGGGCCTGTGCTGGCGGTGAGCGCTTTCGATACCGAAGAACAGGCCATTCAGCAAGCCAACGACAGCCTTTATGGCCTGGCGGCCTCGGTGTGGAGTGATGACCTGAACCGTGCGCATCGCGTGGCCCGTGCCCTGAACGCTGGCACCGTGTCGGTCAACACCATTGATGCGCTGGATGTGACCGTGCCGTTTGGCGGCGGCAAGCAGTCGGGGTTCGGGCGCGATTTGTCGCTGCATTCGTTTGATAAGTACACGCAACTGAAAACCACCTGGTTCCAGTTGCGTTAACTGCCCCGTTTCGCATAACTGCTGTGCCGTCACAGGCATTCATCCGCCAGTGGGCAATGCCTATAGTCCACTCACCCCGTGCAGCGCTTCAACCGCGCTGCGCGATCCAGCCCAAGACTGAGGTGAGCCTGATGAACCGTGAATTGGACCCCGCACTGACGGATATCAACCAAGTGGACGCCGAGTACTTCGAGTACAGCAAGGCGGCGAACCCCATCAGTGCCAACCTGATTTCCCGCATTCCCTACTACAGCTTTCCCGCCTCGCTGTATGACAATGGCCCCTCCCGCGTGGTACCGCTGGACCTCAGCGAGGCTTTGGGCTGTGAAGGCCCCGCCACCGGCCCCGGGTTATGCGCAAACTTCATGCGCCTTAACCGTGGTGACACACTGACCCTGCAACCCAACGCCACTTCCCAGGTGTTCTACGTGATTGCCGGGCAAGGCAGCGTGGTTCAGGGGGAGTATGAGATTCAATGGTCCAAGGGCTGCTTTATTGCCCTGCCGGGATTACAGCAGGCGCACTTCAGTGCCCGCGAGGATGCACGTCTTTACTATGTTCACGATGAGCCGTTGCTGCGTTACCTGGGGGTGACACCCCGCGCCGATCGCTTTGCGCCGACCCTGTACCCAGCAGCGCTGGCCAACGCGAAGTTGCGTGAAGCGGCCGATGATCCCAGGGCACAGGACCGTAGCCGCATCAGCATCCTGCTGGGCAACCGCCGCTTCCCGCAGACGCGCACGGTGACCCACGTGCTGTGGGCCATGTACGGGATTCTGCCGGCGGGATCGGTGCAGAAACCCCATCGGCATCAGTCGATTGCACTGGACTTCATTATTGATTGCCCCAAGGGCTGTTATTCATTGGTGGGCACCGAGCTGGACGCGGATGGGCAAATCCGTAACCCGCAGCGGGTCGACTGGTCGCCCGGCCTGGCGTTTGTCACACCACCCGGTTACTGGCATGCGCACTTTAATGAATCGGATAGCGAGGCGTTCCTGATCCCGATTCAGGATGCGGGGCTGCAAACCTACCTGCGTGCGTTGGATATCCGCTTCAGTTGAGTCACTTCCAGTCCGGTGTTTCGCCCAGTCGTTCAACGATAAAGTCGATAAAACACCGGACTTTCGATGACACGATGCGCTTGGGCGGGTACACAAACCACACCGCAAACGCCCGCTCCACGCCCTGGATGTGCCATTCGGGTAGCCACACTGCCAAGTCGCCGGCCTCGATACTTCGCGCCACCAGCCAGTCCGGCAACAGCCCAAAGCCCAAGCCTTGGCGCACGGCGATGAGTTGCGCGTCCAGGTCATTGATTCGAATCACGCCGTCATGCTGCAACGGGAGCGCGCGGCCGGCGGATACAAGACTGATATCGCCGGTGGTAGCCGTGCCCAGCACCGCAGGCACACCGGCCAAGTCCGTGGGCGTGGACGGAGGAGGGTGCTGCGTGCCAAACGCCGGGCTGACCACCAAGCGGTAGTGGCCGTCGCTGAGCTTGCGTGCCTTGAGCGTCGAATCGGCCAGCTCGCCAATGCGGATGGCCAAGTCGACGCCGGCATGAATCAAATTGACCTTGTTGTTATCCAGCACCAGTTCCACGCTGATCTGCGGGTAGCGCACCAGGAAGTCATTCAACGCCGGCAGGATGTGATGGCGAGCAAACGCCGGTGGCAGGTTGAGTTTCAACACGCCCCGGGGATGCTGGTTCAGCGCTGACGTGGCGGCCTTGGCGTGTTCCAGCTCGTCCAGCACCCTGCGTGCATGTATCAGGAAGGTCTGGCCGCCTTCGGTCAGATGCAGCGTGCGTGTGGAGCGGTTGAACAGCGCGATGCCCAGGTCCTGCTCAAGGTCCTTCACATAGCGTGAAACCGTTGAGGCCTTGATCCCCAAGCGCTCGGCGGCACGCGAGAAATTGTTGCCTTCGGCGGCTTCGATGAAGGCGGTGAGCGCGGTGAAATAGTCCAAGGGCAGCCTCAGGGCAGGGCGGTGAGACGTGCAGGTTGTTGATTTTTGCCGGGGGCTGTCAACTGCTAGACCCTAGAGCCACGATGCAACCCCCGTTTTCCTAGTGGGGCTGAATGATCAAGGCGATATGGGATCGCTTGCAGGAAAGGTTTCTTCAATCGCCTCGTCGAGCTGGCTATCGCTGACGGAGCGGTCTCGCACCTTCACATTCGACTCGCAATGGCAATCGGCACTGGGGCACGCTTGACCCTGTGGGTGCAAGTCGGCGCATGCCTGGCTGCAGTAGGCTTTGCCGTTGCGTTGATGACCTGTGTCATCGGTCACCTGGCAAGTGCAGCCTGGGCAGGCGCAGGGCAAACCTTGAGTTGTCGGGTTCATAGGTCCTCCGAATATTCAGTGATTGGTGAACGGTCAGCGCTTTTGTGATACGCGATCATGGCTGCTGGTAATGCCCGGGGACGTCATGGCCTTCATCCGCGGGCTTGTTGCGCTTTTGCACCTGGACGTCGCTCAATTTCGCGTCCTTGAGCTCTGCAAAGCGCTGCCTGAGCAGGGACTCGGCCCATTGAGGGTCCAGCGTGTCGGCATCGTGCTCAAGCGTGCGGCTTTGTGGCTGGTTGTCGAGGATGAAACTGATGAGGTAATGCGGTTTCTCGAACATGAACGTGGCTCCGTTACGGTTAACAAGGCGTACCCGAGCAGGGCATGTTCATTTGATGAGTAGGTTGCGCGGTGATTCAGAAAAAATAAGCCGCTTTCATCTATTGATCTCGATCAGGTGGGGAGGCTGGCTCGCTCTATAACCTTGGGCGCTTATCGATGGCCAGGGACGGCTCAACGGGCTGCTCTGGTCGCATATTCTCAAGGAAGAGTCAGCCATGCGATCACTGAAGATCCTGTTGTTATCATCGGCATTCAACGGTTTAACCCAACGGGCCTGGCTGGATCTGCGCCAATCGGGTCACGACCCCAGCGTTGTGGTGTTCACCGATCAAGCCACGGTATGCCAGCAGGTCGAGGCGTCTGGCGCCGACCTGGTGATCTGCCCATTTTTGAAGGACCGTGTGCCGCATCAACTGTGGAGCCATCCGCAACGCCCGGTGGTGATCATCCATCCGGGCATCGTCGGCGACCGTGGCGCCAGTGCGCTGGACTGGGCCATCACCCAGCAGGCCCGCCGTTGGGGCGTCACCGCCTTGCAAGCGGTGGAGGAAATGGACGCCGGGCCAATCTGGTCCACCTGTGAGTTCGACATGCCCGCCCAGGTGCGCAAATCCGAGCTGTACAACGGCCTGGTGAGCGACGCCGCGATGGTTTGCATTCGTGACGTAGTGGCGAAATTCGCCAAAGGCTTCGTCCCGACACCGCTCGATTACACCCAACCCAGCGTCATCGGACGCTTGCAGCCGAACATGACCCAGGCCGACCGCACCTTCAGTTGGTTCGATTGCGCAGGCTTTATCAAGCGCAGCATCGACGCTGCCGATGGCCAGCCCGGCGTGTTGGCCAGCCTGTTGGGCGGGCAATATTACCTCTACGACGCGCACTTGGACGCTCGCCAGGGCACCCCGGGAGAAATCCTCGCAGTGCAGGACGATGCCGTGCTGGTAGCGGCTGGAGATCACAGCCTGTGGATCGGCTCGCTCAAACCCAAAGGCCCAGAGACCTTCAAGCGACCGGCACGGCACGTTCTGGCTGAGCAGTTGGCCGGGGTGCCGGTGCTGGACAGTTCAATCGCCTGCCAGGCGTTCAACGAGCGGGTCTATCAACCCATTCGCTACCAAGAGTTCGGCCACGTCGGCGAACTGACGTTCGAGTTCTACAACGGCGCCATGAGCACCCAACAATGCCAGCGGCTGGTCGCAGCGTTGCGCTGGGCCAAGGCGCGAGATACCCAGGTGTTGCTGATCAAGGGCGGGCGCGGCAGTTTTTCCAATGGGGTGCACCTAAACGTCATCCAGGCCGCCGACGTGCCGGGGCTGGAAGCCTGGGCCAACATTCAAGCCATCGACGATGTGTGCCTGGAGCTGCTCACTGCCAGGCAGCTGGTGATCAGCGGCCTGACCGGCAGCGCAGGCGCAGGCGGCGTGATGCTGGCGCTGGCCGCCGACATTGTATTGGCCCGCGAAGGTGTGGTGCTCAACCCGCACTACAAGACCATGGGACTCTACGGCTCCGAATACTGGACCTACAGCCTGCCACGGGCCGTGGGCAGCGAAATCGCGCATAAGCTTACCGAAGAATGCCTGCCCATCAGCGCCATCCAGGCCCAGCAGTACGGCATGGTTCAGGCCATCGGCCCGCGTTGCCCACAAGCATTTGGCTTGTGGCTTTTGCAACAGGCCGACAGTGCGTTGACCGATGATAAGTACCTTCATGCACGCACACGTAAAGCCACGCTGGATACTCAGCAAGTTGAACGCTGTCGCGAGCAGGAACTGGCACAGATGCGATTCGACATGGTAGGAAATCGCCAGCAGTTTGCCGAGAAATGCCGCAACTTCGTGTTCAAACGCAAAACCTGCCAGACCCCGCAGCGGTTGATTGCGCCGTGGGCGTTGAAGTACGAGGCTGGCGTGCCGCAAAGCCGGATGCTGAATGACTGACCGTCGACGCGGGGAGGGCGCGGCGGCCAGCCCAGCCTCGCGTTGGGCGATAGGGTTCCCCATAATGAAGTCCAATTTGCCCAAACGCTCAAACTAGAGGCCCCATGGAACTGTACAACCTTAACGATGACGCAGCGCTCGTATGACTCGGGCGCTGTTTATTTCGTTGGATGGGCCCAAGGGTACCGGCAAAACCACGCTGTTGGAGGCCGTTACGACAGCGTTGAGGGCCGACAATAAAAAGGTCGTCCGACTGTGCGAGCGCAAGAGCGATCCCTATCGAGCGCAAACGATGGCGCTGGTTAACAAATTCGCCAGAGACCCCAGCCGGGATCTGGAACTTGAGGTGTGTGAGCGCTTTGCTGACAGCCGCAGCTGGATTACCCAGCACGTACTGGCCGCACAGCCACCTGACAGCATCATCCTGATGGATCGCTGGTACCCGTCTGATGCTGCGTTTCGTCGATTGATACCCTTTGCAGACATTCTTGAACTGAACATTGATCGGCAGGTGCAAGTGCCGGATTTGCATGTGGGGGTTGTCACCGCGGCGCAAATATCCTGGGCACGGGCGGCAGCACGACGGCGCGGGCTGAGCAGTACGGTGATGTTTAAGCTGGAGGAGCAAGTTGTGTGTACCGAGGCGTTTGAACGAGCGGCGGTGGGGCAGGGGTGGGTGATCTGTCGCAATGAAGGGACGATTGAGGAGGCGATGAGGCGGGTGGTTTCGCAGATATATAAAGTCCTTTGATCGAATTCAAGATGAAGAGCGCAAAGGCAACGAGAGTTAGCGGCGCTTGAGCAAAACATAGAAGCGTTGAAACGCCAGGGTGGTGACGCCGCCATTATTGACTGCGAGGGACGCCCGTGCGTGCGCACGCGATGTGTCCCGGGCGAAAACCCCTATCACGATGCCGCTATAGGGAAGAAGACTTATCGGTTGATCTAGACTAAGTGAGGCTCATCAACTTTGAACTAATCAATAAGCCTGTCCACCTAACGCTTTGCACGTTGCCTCAAACCCAGGTTTTTCCTGGGTTACCCAATCACACACGAAGGTTTGGTTAATCATGAAGAGCGAACAGGTAGAAGGCGTTGTAGAAAAGGTTGCTGGCAAAGCGCAGAGCGCAGTCGGGAAGCTTTTTGGTGATTCGAAGTTGGAAGCTGAGGGCGCTGGACGCCAGGCTGCGGGTCAACTGACGCAAACCTATGGTGACGCACTGGACAGCGTTTCTACATTCGTCAAAGAAAAACCGGTTGCGGCACTGGCAATCGGGGCTGTTGCTCTACTGGTGCTGAAGAGATTGCTTGGTCGCTGAACAGCAGTAGCTTCAATAAGATTGCTAACGCGGTAGAAACGATGGTGAACGCTAACCAGAATCAGGGGCAAATTTCTGCAGTTTCTTGCAGGCGTGGAAGGGCGTGAAGTGGAGCGGGGGAACTGCCTGTTCCTTGGGTAGCCAAGTCATGCTGCCTGGCAATCGACGCGGTGCCCTTTGCCGAGCTTGATGGGCTGAAAAGCCCTTATGTTTTCCAGGTCCCAGAAAAGCCAATGCCCCGACAAGTCGGGGCATTGGCTTTTTTATGAGCGAGTGGTCGGTTTGTATCGTTTTGTATCTGCGCTTTGGATAGATACACAGCGATTCCTTTAAGTCGGTTGATGACACATACGGGATACCCGCGGGGCTTTAAATGAACCCATCGAGAAGGCGCAAACCTTTTTCAATGGATGACTCATTTAACTCGCGGTTATCCCTGCGCGTTTCGCGACGTTGTCGACCAATGACTTATAGGAAATTCAAAATGCCTGCAGCTACGTTCGGTTTCACCTGGCGCCATTGTCTGGCTTCTTCCGTGAGAATGGGCGCTTTGGGGTTGGCCCTGATAGCCGGCAGCGGTGCTGCCTGGGCTGCTGGCCCGGCCGTCGATGCGTCAGGTGCCAGCTCGGCCTCGACCCATCCCGAATCGATTAGACCTTATCGAATTCACGTCGATGAAGCGCAATTGGCCGATCTGAAAAAGCGCATTGCGGCGACCCGCTGGCCGGACAAAGAGACCGTCAACGACGTTTCCCAAGGCGTGCAGTTGGCCCAGGTCCAGGCGCTGGTGAAGTATTGGGGCAGCGGCTATGACTGGCGCAAGGCCGAAGCGAAGCTCAATGCGCTGCCTGAATTCATCACGACTATCGACGGCGTGGATATTCAATTCATCCATGTTCGCTCGCCAAACCCCAACGCGATGCCGCTGCTTCTGACACACGGATGGCCTGGCTCACAGTTTGAGTTCTTGAAGACTATCGGCCCGCTGACGGATCCCGTTGCTTACGGCGGTAGGGTTGAAGATTCGTTCGACGTGATCATTCCATCGATTCCGGGACACGGTTTTTCCGGTAAGCCAACTGAATTGGGCTGGGGGCCGGATCGAGTCGCGAAGGCTTGGGATGTGCTCATCAAGCGTCTGGGTTATACCCACTATGTTTCCCAGGGCGGAGATCACGGTTCGGTCATATCGGATGCATTGGGCCGCCTGAATCCGCCGGGGCTGTTGGGCATTCACTTGAACATGCCGGCCACCATCCCGCCCGAATTGGTCAAGCCGATCAATAGTGGTGACCCGGCCCCTGACGGGCTCACTGAGCCTGAACGCAAGGCGTTTGATTCCTTGAGCACCTTCTTCGGCCGCAATGCAGCATACGGCGCGATGATGGTTACGCGCCCGCAGACTATCGGTTACCTGCTGGCCGATTCGCCTACCGGAACTGCGGCGTGGATGTACGAAAAAATCGCCGCGTGGACGGACAGTGATGGCCAGCCTGAACGGGTATTGACCCGTGACGAGATGCTGGACGATATCAGCCTGTACTGGCTGACGAACGCAGGCGCATCGTCATCGCGTTTCTACTGGGAAAACAACAACAACAATTTCAGCGCTGCCGCGCAGAACACCGCAAGCATCAAGGTGCCGGTGGCGATCACGGTCTTCCCGCACGAGATCTATCAGGCGCCAAAAAGCTGGGCGCAACGCGCTTACCCATCACTTTCCTACTACAACCAGGTTAACAAGGGCGGCCACTTCGCTTCCTGGGAGCAACCTCAATTGTTCAGCGAAGAGTTGCGGGAGGCCTTCCGGCCGCTGCGCGCCAAGCTGAGTGCAACGAAGACAGCCCGGTAGCTCACACGCAATCGAGCCAACACACCGGGCCGCTATTCGGCGGCTCGCTACGGAGAAATACCATGGAGATGACCTTGCTGAACAATCAAAATAAATCCAGCCGCCTGCGGGGTCTTGCCCCATCGCTGTTGGCAGCAGCAGTGCTGCAATTCGCGGCGGTGGCTGTCGGTTTTTCCCAAGCCAACGCGGCTGATGTACCCGCGTCCACCATTGGGGCGATCAACCCGGGAGCTCACACCTCTCTCGGTGCACTTAAGCATGTGAAAGCGGGGTTGCTGAACGTTTCTTACGCGGAACTCGGCCCAGCCGATGGCCCTGTGGTCATTTTGTTGCACGGCTGGCCCTACGATATCAACGCATACGCTGATGTCGCGCCTGCTTTGGCGGACAAGGGATATCGAGTGTTGATCCCTTCTGCGCGTGGTTATGGCGATACGCATTTTCTCTCGGCCAAGACCATTCGCAATGGTCAACCTGCTGCGCTGGCGACCGACCTGATCGACTTCATGGACGCGCTGAAGATCAAGACCGCGGTGCTGGGTGGGTTTGACTGGGGCGCCCGCACTGCGGATATCGTTGCCGCACTGTGGCCGGAAAGAGTGAAAGCCCTGGTCGCTGTGAGCGGTTACCTGATAGGTAGCCAAGAGGCGGGCAAGGCGCCATTGCCGCCAGCCGCCGAACTGCAGTGGTGGTACCAGTTCTATTTCGCGACCGAGCGCGGGCGCCTGGGCTACGAGAAAAACACCCATGACTTCGCCAAGCTCATCTGGAAGCTGGCGTCGCCACAGTGGAATTTCGACGGCGCCACTTATGAGCGCAGCGCGGCGTCCTTGCAAAACCCTGATCACGTGGCCGTGTCGATTTTCAACTATCGCTGGCGCCTGGGGTTGGTCAAGGGCGAGGCCAGATACGACGCGCTGGAGAAGAAACTCGCGGCATTTCCATCCATCAGTGTGCCCACCATCACCCTGGAAGGTGATGCGAACGGCGCACCGCACCCACCTGCCCAAGCGTACGCCAAGCGCTTCACTGGCAAGTATGAGTACCGATTGATCACCGGTGGTGTAGGCCACAACTTGCCGCAGGAAGCGCCGAAAGCCTTCGCCCAGGCGGTGATCGACGCCGATCATCTTTGAAAACCGGCTGAGAGGATGGCGATGATGAAGCTGAAATTTCTGGCCGCGATGTCGGCTGCCATTGCAATCGCAGCGTTGAGCGCTGCCGGTGTGGCCTCGGGCGACGCCAGTACTGGCGACGCCTCACCAATCTATGGCGTGAAATTGCCGGAAAACTACCGCCTATGGCCGCTGATTGCGCCGGCGCAGGAAGCGGCCCCCTTGAACGAACTGCGAGCCGTGCTGGGCAATGACTTGGCCATCAAGGCTTATCAGGATTCAACGCTGCCATTCCCTGATGGCACGGTGCTGGTAAAGCTGGCCTGGAAACATGTGCAGTCCCCGGAATTCGAGCCGGCGTCCATCCCGGGGCCGGCCACGACCGTGCAGGTGATGGTCAAGGACTCGAAAAAATATGCAGCAACCGGTGGTTGGGGATTCGGGCGGTTTATCAACGGTAAACCGGCCGATGAAGCCCAACACCAAACCTGCTTCGCCTGTCACCAGGCGCGAGTGCGTAATCACGATTTTGTCTTCACTCGCTTCGCTCCCTGATTTCCCGTCAAACCTGGAGTCAACAATGAAAGAAGTAGTAACCGCACTGGCCGTCGCCGTCAGCCTGAGCATGGCGACACACGCCTGGTCGCAAACTGAAAAACCCACGATTGTGCTCGTACATGGCGCCTTTGCCGATGCGTCGAGTTGGAATGGGGTCGTGAAGATTCTCGAGAAGGACGGTTATCCAGTGGTTGCCGCTGCCAACCCATTGCGCAGTGTAAAGAGCGATGGTTCGGCAATCTCGGCATTGTTGACGAGCATTCATTCGCCGGTGGTGTTGGTCGGCCACTCCTATGGCGGCAACGTTATCAGTGACGCGGCCAACGATCATGCAAACGTCAAAGCCCTGGTTTACGTCAGTGCGTTTGCACCTGAGGCCGGGGAAACCGTCGCCGGGCTGGCCGGCAAATTCCCGGGCAGTACGCTGGGCCCAACGCTGGCTGCGCCTGTACCGCTGGCCGATGGGGGCAAGGACTTGTACATCCAGCAGGACAAGTTTCACAACCAGTTCGCCGCTGACGTCCCCGCTAAAGAGGCGGCATTGATGGCCGCCACCCAACGCCCGGTAACGGAAGCGGCGCTCAACGAAGCGTCCGGCAGCCCTGCCTGGAAGCATATACCGTCCTGGTACATCTACGGCGACAAGGACAAGAACATTCCCCCGCAAGCCATGGCATTCATGGCCAAGCGCGCCGCTGCCAAAGCCGTGGAAGTGGTCAAGGGCGCTTCACATGTGGTGATGGTTTCGAACCCGGAACCGGTTGCCCGCCTCATCGAAAGAGCCGCCACGGCGAAATGACACGCCAGGGGCGAAGCGGCGTTTTCAGCGTTCTACGCCGAGGCGAGTTTTGCACGTCGCCCGGCGGGTTTCGTTTTGAAGTTGTGCAACGCTGAAACGCGGGAGAGGGGATTCGACGCGGCCAACGCCTGGGCATACCGGGCGTTGTGCTTATCGCGGGCAACCGGACCGTGCCCAACACCTGGCGACCCAGCTGCAGGCCGGCTCGGTGTTGATCAACAGAATTTCGCCAGAGCTGCTGGCGCCGTTCGGCGGGGTAAAGCAGTCCGGTGTCGGCCGGGAGTTTGGAGTCTTTGGGCTGCAAGCATTTCTTGAGGCCAAAAGCATCGTGTCGGATTAGCCTGGGGTTGGCGGGAGAGGGTGGTCGCGCAACCCAGGCCGCAGGAGAAAAAGCTAATGGCCCACAGCACGTTGCCTGTGGGCCATGGGTTTTCAAGGGTTACGCGGCTGGAGCTTTCGCCTCCTGCAGCAGTTGCTGAATCATCTTTTCCTGCGTCTCGTAGCGACCTTCTCCGAAGTGGGTGAAACGCACTTGCCCTTTGGCGTCGATCAGGTAGTGCGCGGGCCAGTACTGGTTATCGAAGTTGCGCCAGATCGCGTAGTTGTTATCGATGGCTACCGGGTAAGTGATGCCGAGCTTTTTCACCTCATCCCTGACATTGCTGATGATGCGTTCAAAACCGTATTCCGGGGTGTGGACGCCGATTACCACCAAGCCATCCTTCTGGTACTTCTGCGCCCAGTCCTTCACGTACGGCAGGGTATGCTGGCAATTGATGCAGTCGTAAGTCCAGAAATCGACGAGCACCACCTTGCCTCTGAGCGATTCACTGGTCAGTGCGGGCGAATTGAGCCATTCCACCGCGCCAGAAAGCGACGGCATCGGGCCTCGGGCGTTGTCGAGGGTGGGTTCGGCCTTGGCCTTGCTTACCAGGTATTCGACGACTTTGGGGACGCTTTGCAGCACCCCGTTTTCCAGCACGCTGACGCCTTCGGACGACGCCCCGGCCAACAGCGTTTTGTCGGCACCGGTAGAAATCATCAGCGCTGCGGCCAGGACCGCAAAACCGGTGGCGCGCCGCAGCCAACCAGTAACCGGAATCGAGGCCTTCAGGCGATTGACTAAACCACGTCCGGCGAAAATCAGCGTACCCAACGACAGTGCACTGCCCAGGCCGTAGGCCACCAGCAGCAGGCTGGTTTGCGCATTGGCGCCTTGCAGCATGGCGCCGGTAAGGATCACCCCGAGGATAGGCCCGGCGCACGGCGCCCAGAGCAGGCCGGTGGCGACGCCGATCATCAGTGAACCCAGCGCCCCGGACATTTTGCGCGTCTGGGGGTCGAGGCAATTGCCCAGTAACACGAACGGGCTGGCCAGCCAGCCACTGATTCGCGCCGAGATCAGCGACAAGGCAAACAGCGCCATCACCACCAGTGCCACATGACGCCCGGTGTTGTTGGCCTGAATCATCCATTCACTGCTGACCACGGCCAGGCTGGAAACCAGCGCGAAGGTCAGGACCATGCCACCAAGGGTAAGCAGGATCGATGAGCGTGTGCGGTCGATACCCGCGAACAGAAATGGCACGACCGGCAGGATACAAGGGCTGAGGACGGTCAATAAGCCGCCCAGGAATGCGATGAGGAACATAAGGGTCTCCTGATGAAATGTGGGCCGGGCTCAGTTATCGCTGTGGCACTCGGCAAATTTGCGGTAGTTCAGGATCTCGGTCTTGCCCTGCGAATTCAGGTAGGTCAGTTGGGCATCGACAATGCCGCAGGCAGCCCCGGCATCCTCTGTCAATGCCACGACTTTCTGGATGTCCAGATGCGTGTCGTAGGTGTAGGTTTGCGGCGTGACGTCGGCTTCGGCGCGGGCCGAGAAGGTGCAGATATTCAGGGCGGCAAACAGGCAAGTGGCATAGAGGGTATTGGTGTTCATGGTCGTTTCCTCAAGGCTTCAAGGTCTGGGTCGTTCGGTTGAGCCGAGGCGCTAGGGTTGGCCTCGATGTGGCTCATTAGAAGCCCGCGAGGTATCTCGTCTGTGTCAAAAACCGGCGCGGATAAATCGGTTCGTATCAGGACCCCGTCCCGATACACAGCCATACAAAGCCTAGAAAATTGTGATTTTTGCCTCTGCATGTATCCTTCGCCACAGCAGATACACTGCAATACAAACCGCCGCGGGCGAACGGGCTCAGCCTCTATAGACTGAGCCGCAATTCCCATTGACAGAGGCTTGGCCCATGGAACACGTTGATCACATCCTCATCGTGGACGATGACCGTGAGATTCGAGAGATGGTAGGCAACTACCTGAAGAAGAACGGCCTGCGCACCACCGTGGTTGCCGATGGCCGCCAGATGCGCTCGTTTCTCGAGGCCACGCCGGTAGACCTGATCGTGCTGGACATCATGATGCCCGGCGACGATGGCCTGGTGCTCTGCCGGGACATTCGCGCCGGCAAACACAAGGCCACGCCGGTGCTGATGCTGACCGCCCGCAACGACGAAACCGATCGCATCATCGGCTTGGAAATGGGCGCCGACGATTACCTGGTCAAGCCGTTCGCCGCCCGTGAATTGCTGGCACGCATCAACGCTGTGCTGCGCCGTACGCGCATGCTGCCGCCCAACCTGGTCGTTACCGAAACCGGAAGGTGGCTGGGGTTCGGGCGCTGGCGCCTGGACACCTCCGCCCGCCATCTGCTTGATGAAGACGGCACCATGGTCGCCCTCAGCGGCGCTGAATATCGCCTGCTGCGGGTGTTCCTCGACCATCCGCAACGGGTACTCAATCGCGACCAGTTGCTCAACCTGACCCAGGGCCGTGACGCCGACCTGTTCGACCGTTCCATTGATCTGCTGGTCAGCCGCCTGCGCCAACGCCTGCTTGACGATGCGCGCGAGCCGGCTTACATCAAAACCGTACGCAGCGAGGGGTATGTCTTCTCGCTGCCGGTGCAAGTGCTTGGAGCACCGGCATGAAGCCTTCGCTGCATTGGCCTCGTACCCTCATCTCGCGGCTGTCGCTGATCTTTCTGGTAGGGCTGACCCTGGCGCAGGCCTTGTCCTTCGGCGTGCAGTATTACGAGCGTTACGAAACCGCGAAAAACACCATGCTCGGTAACCTGGAAACCGATGTATCGACGTCCATTGCCATCCTTGACCGCTTGCCCGCCGAGGAACGCATGAGTTGGTTGAAACAACTGGATCGACGCAATTACCGCTATTTGCTCGACGAAGGCTCGCCAGGCGTCGCTCTGCGTGACACGCCGATTGCAGTGACCTCGATCAAGGAGGCCATCGGCAAGGATTACCCGATGACCGTGACAGACATTCCCGGGCCTATCAAACATTTCCAGGTCCATCTGAAACTGGCCGACGGCAGCCCGGTGACCATCGACGTGCGCCCCTCGATGGTGCCGTTGTCGCCGTGGCTGCCGGTGGTTTTGCTGGGCCAGTTGGCCTTGATGATTCTATGCACGTGGCTGGCCGTTCGCATTGCCATAAGCCCGCTGACCCGCCTGGCCCAGGCCGTGGAAAACCTCGATCCCAACACTCACCCGGTGCATCTGGATGAACAAGGCCCGACCGAAGTCGCACACGCTGCCATCGCCTTCAATGCCATGCAGGCGCGCATTGCGGCCTATCTGAAAGAACGCATGCAACTGCTGGCGGCGATTTCCCACGACCTGCAAACCCCAATCACGCGCATGAAGCTGCGTGCCGAATTGATGGACGACTGCGGCGACAAAGACAAATTGTGGAATGACCTCGGCGAGATGGAGCATCTGGTGCGTGAAGGCGTTGCCTATGCCCGCAGCGTGCATGGCGCCACCGAGGAAAGCCGCCGTACCGA
Source organism: Pseudomonas sp. CFSAN084952 (assembly GCF_009648855.1). Taxonomy (NCBI): domain Bacteria; kingdom Pseudomonadati; phylum Pseudomonadota; class Gammaproteobacteria; order Pseudomonadales; family Pseudomonadaceae; genus Pseudomonas; species Pseudomonas sp. CFSAN084952. The sequence goes on from NZ_CP045767.1 coordinate 2,364,929, forward strand.
TCTTGATTCATTCCTCGACAGCCTCGTGTTCGACTACCAGGACATGGGCAAGGACGTGCAGCTCAGCGGCAAAAGCAACGCGGTGATTCACACTCGGCCCCACGCGCTGCGCCGAGTGCTGGTAAACCTCACGGATAACGCGCTCAAATTCGCCGGTGCCGCGCAGCTGCGGGTCGAGCCGGAGGAGGGCGACAGCCTGTCGGTGACCGTGATGGATCGTGGTCCCGGCATTGCCGAAGAGGAGCTGGCCCGTGTGATTGAGCCATTTTACCGCGTGGAAAATTCGCGCAACCGCAGCACCGGCGGCACGGGCCTGGGCCTGGCTATCGCCCAGCAGCTGGCACAAGCCCTCGGCGGCACCCTGACCTTGAGAAATCGCGAAGGCGGCGGATTGTGCGCTGAACTGAGATTACCGACGCGCTTATCGTAGGAGGCGCGAAGCGGCGCTAGTCAACTGTGCTTTGAATCTGGATGTGGAAGAGTTGATCAACGCGAGTTTCATCAAGCGCTTTCGCCAGCGCCCGCGTCAAACCGAGTCGACATCGAGGGCTTCAAGGTACTCGCCGCCAGGCATCATTGAAAGCGCGGTTCCTGAGTCTGAGTGGACGTACATGAACGGGACGAGCCTGGGCAACGGCGCCGCGTCACCAGTTTGCACGAACAGCGGTAGTCGTTGACCTGAAGAGAAACGGCATTATGGACATGGCCCGTTGAGAGAGTAGGCGTAAAAACGAATTCGTCGAATCAGTGACTTACGTAGCTCATGTCTGTCCCCACTAACCTGCGCAATCCACTCAACCCGTTGTTTCCCATCACCCTTACCCACAAAATTTCACAAACTACCGATTTTTCAAAACGCAAATTTCGCAGGTTAGCGAAACAAATATTTATTAATTCACAATAAAAACAATAGCTTATAAACCTACGCAATTTCCCGTGGCGTAACCCTTAAATGCTGCTAAACCTTAAGGGTTATTACTCACTAGAGTGGGTTGCCATGACCTATGTTGGTGCGTTCGTCACACATGGTGAAGATCCCGAGCTCTGCCTGATCATCGGCAAGGAGTCATTGGGTGCTCGGGTCAGGATCCTCAAGTGGAGCAATGGCGTCGTCAGGACTGCCAAAGAGGAAAACGTTTCGGTGATTCCAGCACTGGAAGGGGTGGAGCGACTGCGAAAATTGATCGTGTCAGCCACTCCGAACGGGAATCACGACGTCCTAGATGGGAAAGATGATTTGGTGGCAGCCGCTTACGCCTACATTGCTTGCCGCGAGCCCGACATCTACACCGCCGAACTTGCTCGTAGTTCGACCAAGGGCAACGACCGGTTCAGCTCAACGGCCACACCCCCTTCGACCAAAGGGCGCCATCAAAAACAACCGCTACGGCAGTCCCACTCGACCAGCCAACCGCCAACCCAGCCATCATCTCCATCCAAGATTTTCCCACATGAGGAGGACTTCATCAGGGAGGGTGTCATCACCGAAATGGTGGCAACGAACTTGGTTCTCACCGAGACAGGTCACATTGACGTCTTCGGTACCAAAGTCGACCTGTGCCGGCTAATCCAAATCTATTGCGCGACAGCAGGGGTGAGTGCACCCACGAAATCCCTGATGCTCCGTCGGATCCGCGACATCACATCGTTTCTCTCTACGGAAAAACCCGAGCAAGCCGTATTCGCAACTCCGCGTGGACTGATGTTTGACATCAAGGCGATGTAGCCATGACCGCCCTGTTCCATATCGGTGATCTGGTGACGGTCGATGAAGCCAGTGAAGCCGTCGACGCAAAGAGCTGGAGTTTGCCCGGGGATTTTGCGCTGAACGAAGAGCAGGATTCTGGGCAGGGCAGTGGCATTCCTGGCCTTGATGACCCCATAACCGCCCAAGAAACGTCAACCCCTAGTCAGTCGGCTTCGGTTTATGAGGTGGTGACCTACGACCTCTCAAGTAACACCTTCAGGCTCAAGTCGAAAATCGGGGTGGAAACCTTCCGCACGGTTTCTCAAAAAAACTTAATCAAAGTTGATGGCCATTTAGACAAAGCGGCCACCGCAGCGCTGGCCGAACATTACGAACACTCTCCAGCAAGTCTGGGAGACGATGAGCCAGTGCCAATTACTCAGGTTGCTAGTGAAGCTGAACTCGAGGCCCAGCGACGAACGGATATAATGAGCAGGCATTGCGCGAAGATCGATCCGATCTCAAAAAGCCAGGCTCTGGCGGAATTAAAGGTCGCCTCGACGATCTTTCATAAAATAAAACGCATCTTCCTACTCAACCCTGACTGGCGGGCGCAGGTCGCCGGGCGAGATGGCAGGCGCTCAGGCGAGAAGCGCATTGACCCAGAGGTGGACGCGATAATCACCGCAGTTTTTAAGAGTCATCGCGTGGGATATGGAGCTAATGACGTCGAAGCGCTGGATGAAATACAGCTGCGGTGTGAAAAAATTAACCAGCGTCCACCCAGTCGCACGACTATCTGGAGACGCTGGCACGAGCTGACAGCGAGAGAACGGCTTGAGTCAACTGATGGGCCTGAAGCGGCGCAAGCAAAATTCGGTCATTTTCCGACGCCTACTGTTGAAGAATTCTATCCAGGAAGAATCCACGACATCGACCATACCCCACTAGATTGTCATGCAATAGATTCGGTCACTGGTGCCGCTTTGGGCAGGGCGTTTCTCACGCTAGTTCGTGATCGGGACACGCAGGGCATAATGGGGTTTGCGCTACTGTTTGGCGCCCCAAAACGCGCCAGCATATCCGCAGCCATACACATGGCCTTATGTCCGAAGACAGCACTGTTGGCAAAGTTCGGACTGTCTCATCTCCACTGGCCCTTATATGGGAAGCCTGCGCAATATGTCGTAGATCATGGATCTGATCTAATGGCCGAGAGCTTCAGGGTTGCCTGCGACCATGAAGGTATCAAGCACGTCCCTAGACTGCGCCCACCGTCGGGAGGCGGTGTGGAGCGGTGCTTAGGGATATTAAACCGCAGCTTCGTCCAAACTTTGGACGGTGCCACAGCTTCGGCACCCAAGAAGGGGCCCGGTTATAAACCTCATAAAAAAGCTGTGTATACACTAGAGAGGCTCACTGAGTTGATCATCGTCTGGATATGCAAGTTTAATAACCGAAAAAGTCGCCGAGATCAGTTGTCACCGAATCAGCGATTCGAGCGTAAGTACGGTCTGCATGACGGTGTTGTCGTTTCACCACCGACAGTATCTGACCCTAGCCGCTTTGTTATAGATATTCTAGAAGGTCGTGAAGTAACCGTAGCGCGCAATGGCGTCGTTACTCGCCATTTGGTTTATAAATTTGGCCCATTTACCAAGATGGTCGGCGAAAAGATCTTTATCAAGATCGACCCTAATAATCTTCACAGGATATGGGGGCGCCATGAAGATCAATGGTATCCGCTCTGGTTGGTCAACAAGCACACTCAGCCACTCACTTTGGCTGAGCAAAAGATGATCCTGAAATCACGCCGGCTAAACCCAGATGCCGATGACAAGCGCCTGGATGCCCAAGAGCAACTCAACCTTGTCAAGGCAGGGGGGAAGGAGCAGGCAAGGGCCATCCAAAGGGCGCAGGAGGATGTCGCTCAGAACGAACGTATGGGGCATTTCGGGCCTACCCATGAGCCCAGTGACCCCAGCGAGCCTAGCGATGCCAGACCAGTCGAGCCCATGCCCGTCATCATTCCCGAACTGGATGAAGACATATGAACAATCATCTGACCAAGAAGACCCGCGAATATCTGCTGCTTCCACCCGAAGAGCGCGCGCTCTTGTGCTACCGAGATGTTTGGGTACCGCATCCCTACGGCATTGCATTGACCGAGTGCGCCAAGCTTCTGGTTTCGTTACCCAGGGTCAAGGCTAATCCCGGGATGGCTGTCATTGGCGCTCCTGGCGTCGGCAAGAGCAGGCTAGCGCAACGGTGGAGCGAAGAGAGCTTTTCCGACAAGGGAGGTTGGGCAGGAAAGGTCATGTACATCGATCTGTCTAACCGCAAAAAGGGCGTAGATCTGGAGAAAAGGTTCTTGCAGGATCTTGGGATGATTGTCCGCGGGCGGGCGTACACCTTTAGTGCCAAAGATTATGCAGAAGCGCAGCAAGCTGTCCGGAGGCTCAACATTCGTGCAGTCATTTTCGACGAGGCTCATGGTCTGAATCTCCGGGTGACGAGCCAGCGCTTGCACAACATGTTCGAAGCACTGAAAGGCTTCTCCAACCAAGACTGGGGATTGAATGTGATCCTGTGCGGCATCGAGGATCTGCGGGAAATGCTCGATCTTGATGATCAGATCCAGTCGCGTTATGGGCATCGCACGACTGAGCTGCCAGAGTGGAAAAATAACAACTTGCTCGCGTCTTTCATTGCCGCCTTCATGTGCTACATGCCACTGCAGCTTCCTTCTGAGGTCACATCAACCATTTTCCTCGACAAACTGTACAGCCTGGCGTCGCCTGCTCGTTTTGAAGCACAGATACAGGAAGGTAAAAAATACCGTGAGCGGAGCAAACATAGCTCATTGAGAACTATGATCGACATTTTGAAGGAGGCGTGTCGTTACGCCATCGTTTCAGGTGAGGAGTACGTCGATGTCGTGAGCCTCCAAACTGCTGCGGACAGACTCACGGGCAAAGCCGATGCTCAGGCGCTATTGATTCAGAGCGCGCGCATTACCTTGGCCACGAGTGAATAGCGAATGCGAGCCATCAGACCTGCCGTTGACTCTTCCCCGTGGATTGCCAGTACCTGCAACGATCCAATCTTACGAGGTTGCCTAGATTCGATCGCAGCGCATAACGGAGCAATGCCAAAAGCACTCTGCATTACTGGTGTTTCGGGGTCTGGCGTAACGGCGTTGATGCAAAGGACAGCTGGACGGGCTCGCAGGCTTGGAAGGCGGGTGCTGCTGTTGGACGATGCCCCCTTTCCCGGGAACAAATACTTGCATGCCAAATTACTCCACTGTCTGGGTGTAGGTACGTCCAGCTCCATACCTTGCTACGACGGTCTATCTACTCTGTGCGCTGGCATTCTTGAGTTGCGGCAGTACGACGTCCTGATCGTGGAGGATGTGCAAAGGTACAAAGATGTTGAATGGCGGGGCGTCGAGCCCAACATGGCGACACTTGTAGCCATCTCCCGCCTGCAACGACCACCGTTAATTATTTTGAGTGGGCTCACAGATGGGGTGGAGCACCACCATTCAAGATTAGTGGATGCAGGCATTCCTAGTGAGTTGGAGGTGCTGCAACCCATGGAGCTTGGGGACGACTACAACGCCCTTGTGGGAGATATCTGCCGGGCTTACTCGTTAGGCGAAGACTTCCTCGCCACTCTCGACATCCTTGAGGTGTATCGCGAATCACATGGCCGAATAGGGCTCACAGTTAGGGTCATTCAGTGGCTTGAATTGCAGGTTAGGGCAATCGCTCATGCATCGCAGAGCAGGATTTATCAGCAACTGTTCGTCGAGAACGAACACGACGAATATTCCGACGACGGGATTGGCGATCCGCAACCCGCGACTCGTGTGTAGCGGGCTCAACAGTGCGTGCGTTCTCGGGGTTACTGAAGCCGCTGCGCGATGAGTCTTTGGCATCGTGGCTGAGCCGCATGTCCCACCAACATTACATCGATTCGAATTTTGAAACGGAAATCCTGCGTCTTGGAGTTCGAGATTCCAGTGTGAACGGCGACCTAGACCTGCTGTACAAATCATCCGCATTTCTGGATATGTTCAGCCCTGCCCAACGACCCCAGATCCTCGCTCATTTTGGGATGGTGGAATCAAACACTGTACCCCTTGGCGTAAACGATAAATATTGCCGGCTGTGTTTCCAGAACGACATCAGAGCGTGTCATACACCCACTTGGCGTCAGTCATGGCGGATGCGCGGCGTATCAGTGTGCGTGCTTCATGATCGTCCTGTACTCCTTTCGAGGCTCATTCAGCGGCCCAAGGATTTATGTGATCGGGGGTGGCAAGGCTTCCAAGAGTATCTGGACAGCCCCTTGCCGCGATTGGACGTTGATTTTGCCTTGCGCAGGTCGTCACCCCAAGGAGCGCTAGCGAATAACAGAAAGCTATTGCTGCTGACTCAACGAGTTCAGCGTTGGTACCAACGTGCCCTCTGCGAGAAAACTGGACAAGAGGCCGCGGCTGGCCATGCGGGCAGAGGGTTACAGTTTTTGATGGCCTTATGGCTGCATCCACCTGTTTTTAAGCACCTGAGTCCAGGGATAGCCCGAGGGTATTTCCATGCTTCGACTTCCTGGTATCCAAGCAGTGATGTGGATCAGAGCCTCACATCTCCCCAGGTATCGATCGACACCGCGAGCCCGAGGGAAATCGCTGTAGCTTACTGGTTGATGGGTATCGCCTATGGGGTGATCACGCAGGAGGAGGGCAACCTTATAAACCAGATAACCCGATCAGAAGTTGCCGAGTTTCCTACGACAAGACTGCAGGTGGCGGCGGCGACCAACCGAAATTATCTGGAGGCAGGGTTGGCCAGGATGCTTAAGGACGCGAATGAATCGCTGACCCCTGAAGAGTTTCAGTCGATCTCATGGGTGTTTGTTCGGCTTCTCAGACCCAAAGACGCGCCGTAACTTCCCCGCACATTCCGAGCTGTTACCCGCTCAAGAGAATTTACCGACCCGATTCGCCGGCATAAGCGCGTTTTGCTGATTAATCCAGACCGTGGTGGCGTTCCACATTCACACCGGCTGTACTTCACTGCGGCTGTTTGGGCGACAAGTGCTCAGTGACGTAAGTGACGAAGGCCACATGCGGCTGTCTCGCTACATCCCATCTTTTGCCCGCCGAGATTCCCTCTGGGCGCCGTCTCTGATTCGCAGTGGTAATGATCAGACGATCTTTCGCGCGTGATACTGCGACGAAGAAGACCTGCCGTTCTTCTCCTATTTTGCCACGGAAGGATTGCTGCTCGACTCCGAGAATGATCACCGAATGAAACTCCAATCCTTTGCTTTTATGCATGGATAAGAAGCGGACAGCGTTGTCGTCGGAGAACCGAGCGAGGGCTCTGGTCAGGTCGGGATCTACCTGCAGAAGGGAAGTGATGTGGTCACGGGTATCGCGGATGATTTCCTTCAGGCGTCGCTTGGTTTCGTAGTCAGAAGAAAGAGTCGTCATTACGGCATGGCCCAAGGTATCGAAAAAAGCCTTGGCCAGCTCCCACCAATCTGTGAAAGGGGCCGCTGTTTTCGCAGCCGCTCTCACCTGTTTCTGATGCTGCTTGTAACAGCGCTCGAATGACTTGTGAGTTCTGTCGCTGTTGCCTTCATCGTCGAAGGGCGCGAAGAGATCCATCAGCCGAGACCATGCCTTGTTGGCACCTCGCGTGTAGAGGCAGGTCAGGTAGTCGATCATCAGCCTGGCTGCAGGCTCTTTGAGCAAATCCTGAAGGGTATTCTCGTTGCGAAAGGGTATGTTCCGAGCCGCCAGCTGCTCCATCAGTTCTTCGCCATACAAATGGATCTCACCGCGGAAAAGAACGGCGATTTGGGCTGGTCGCAAATTTTCGACCTCAATCCATTTCTGGATAACGTTCGCCAGGGAAACGGCTTCAGCTGCGCTCGAGGAGAAATTCCCCGCACGGATCACACCATCGTCTCCCGCGATCATTTCGTCGGGCATGAGGGCTGAAGGGTCGATGTCCCGGATGACGCTGTTCTGCATGCGGAGCAGTCGCGGCTTGGATCGGAAATTTCGGTAGAGCCGTAATGGTCGGGCGGCGAAGTCGTCGGCGTAAAGCTTGAATATGCCATTCAGTGCGCCAGCCCAACCCATGATGGTTTGCTTGGTGTCGCCCACGGCTGTCAGAAGCGCCGGCGTTCCCTCGAACAGAAGTTTGATCAGTTGGTACTGATCAGAGGTGCAGTCCTGGAATTCGTCGAGAAACACGTGAGCGTAGGTCTGACGGATAGTGTTTCGGGCGATCTTGCTCATACGCAGAATTTTGAGCGCCATGGGAAGCAGCTGCATGAAGGTGATCTGCTCGCCTGGGATGGCCTCTTTGCCAATCGAGTAGTCGGGTTTGAGCGTGTCTGGGCCGGTTAATAAAACGCGAAAGCGACTGACGATTCGATTGGCGAAAGAGTGAAACGTAAAGCTGTCGAATCGGGTGGCCTGTTCCCAGCCACATCGCAGGCTTACACGGTCTTTGAGATTGCGGCTCGCGTCGGATTTGAAGGAAATCGCTAGGATTCGCTTTGGATACCGGCAACTGCCTGTGCGCAGGAGAAAGTCCGCACGCTGTGCCAGTATCCAGTATCTCAGTTTTGCCAGCGCCAGGCCCTGCTAGAAGGACGAGCGAGTGCTCAGTGTCCTTAATGGCGTGCCACGCATTCGCTTCCAGAGTGAGCCCAGGTGAGTGCATCCAGCGGTCAGGGTGGATCACTCCGGTGACTCCTCTAACGCTGCTATGACTGCATTCGCAAGACGATCCAGAACGGGTGGGAGGCCAGCCAAAAGCTGAGGGTCAGAGAGGCTCGAAAGGGCCGAGAGGTGTGCTGCGGGTTTGCTGTTGAGCTTGAAATAGTGGTGGTAGGCATCGAACCACGATTGCTCTTGAGGAGTGTATTGATCGGCGCCTTCGTGGCTTTTGCCAAGCACCGCCTTCTGGTTTTCTGGTGTCGCCGCCATAGGAATAGCGTTGAATGCTTTTGGGAAGGCGGTGAGCATCGCGAAGTCCAGATCAAGCGGTGCCGAAAAAAATACCCCTCTAGCCTCCAGATGATCGAAGACCGTCTCAGAAGACCCAGTGATGGGGACATTTTTTTCTCTAATGCGGGTATTTGCGTCATCCCAGGCCGGGAATGTATAGGGCAAAACCTTGGAAGGCTCAAAAAGCGACAGCTGGTCATTAACGTATTTTAGCCGTCCCCAGCCTCCCTGGTACCTTGCGAGATCCAGATCGAGCAGAGTGATGTACGGGGTGCCCAATTGGGAAAGTAAACGCCAGAAGTGATTCACGTGACGGCCACTTAGCGGGGCGATGGTCACTGCGGACTCGTCGACAGGCGCCCCTTTAGCTTGGAGAATCCTCGGAAGGACGATTTCCTCGCTGTCACCTTCGCCCAGCACGACCAAACGTGAGAAGTAGATCTCAGGAAAAGCCTGGACTGCTTCTCGAACGAATTTATGTGCGACATCTTCTTTGGCTGGCAGCGCGATGCCGCTGACGACAGAGCACCGGTTCGATCCGAGCCGTAGGTAGCGAATATTCTCGGGATCAACCCGGCGTAGCATTGAGGGCGCGTGAGTCGCGATTAGGGCCTGCGCATCCACACCGATTGATCCTTTCAGGGCGTTCACGATCCGGCCCAGGTAATGAGGTGACAGGCTGTTCTCAGGCTCCTCCATGGCCAGTATGGTAAAGGCGGGTGGTTTCAGCTTCGCTGGATCAATGGCCGTATTTTTACCCGACCTCACGTCACGGTTAATCGAGTGAGCGGCCAACACAAGTGAGAGGTAGAGCATTGATTTCTGCCCGTCACTCAGTCGTGTAAAGTCGACTTCATTCTCACCATGGCCCGGCGTGAATGACACCGACATGTGCCGCAACAGCATCTCGATGTCAGAATTGACGAAAGTGAGCTTCGGCTCGGCAAAGAAAGCTCCTTTGTGGAGACCTTTCCATGAGGCATTTAAGCTTTGCCCAAGCGCTGTGACCGAAGCATTGCCGGCTAGGCAACTGGTAATTTGGTCGGTCAAATCCTTGACCGTATTTCTGTCGCCACCCCACTGTGTTGCACGAAGCAAACGACCTAGCAACGCAGTTGCGCCATAGGCGATATGGTCGGATGGATCACGACGAGCCGGGATGTAATGAAGGTGGATCTGGTTGCGCTGATGCTTGGGAACGATGGAACTGACGATTGGATTTCCATCGGCATCCGCCTGCGTGACATAGACAAGCGTCTCTTCCACATCACCTTCGTCGTCGACTGTGGCTGTGAGTCGGTAGCGAACCCGCGGTACATCGCCCGTAGCCTGGAGACGCATGTGATCGAAGTGCGGAGCAACCGTGTCGTTGTCCTCATCGTCAGCTGTCTCTGGAAAGGAAAACTCGGCCTCAAGCCATAGCGTCGTGCCACCCTCAGCATCGCTCAGGCCCACCGGGACGTGAAAGTCTGAAGGGCGGACGCGACGCAGTCCAGGCTCGAAGGCAAATAGCCTGCAGAGCGCTTGGAGGACAGCGGTTTTGCCCGCGCCATTTGGGCCCAAGAGGTAGGTTATGTCTTCGAATGTGATCGGAACAGGTTGAGGGCCAAACGACTGGAAATTGGATATCCGCAGACTGCACAGCTTCATTGCTTGCTTTCCTTATCTGATCAAGCTGCCCATTCGAGACGCGCAGAAAGTACTGGCTGACGGCTCGAGCTATCCTTGTCCGTATGCTGCGCTCTGAGGTAAAGAATACTGTGCTTTCCCAGGTGGCAGAAAGACCTGCTGCGATAATTTTGAACGGTGCTCTGAGCCTTTCAAACTTGTCTTATCTGTTCCGGTAGGTGGCAGAAAGCGTCAACATGCCAGACAGATTGATATAATAATTGTCGCGTCCTAATTTTATAAAATGAATGGTGGCGGCATTTTATCGTTCATACTTCTCACGGTAGATGTGCTCTGCAATGGATGCGATTAGATCGAGGCAACAGGACGGTCGGGCGTTGATGTAGTTATGTATACGCACTGCATCTTGCGCTGTATTACTTACCTCATCACGCCATGTAGTTCGCACAAGTTAACGAGCAGCTTTTGCTTTGGTGGAGCTCAGCGAATAACTAACTGGACGTGAAACAGGATTTTTGGCTGTAGCGGCTAGACTATAGTAGCCAAATTTGCAAATGCCGAAGTCTCATACGTCAAGAAAAATTCGCTGGTTGCTGTGTGGGGAAGCTTCGCACCAATTTCCTGTAGAACCGTTCGCCAGGACGCCATGGTTGGCTGGTGGCCTGGGCACGTTGCATCAAGGATATTCTGGCGATCTATCGCGGATAGCTAAGGATTTAGCGTTATTGCTTGGGCCTTCCGAAACCTTGGAAGGCAGCGGAGTCCGGTGCTAGAGCCTCTGTAAGCCGGAAGGGCAGGATTTAACCAAAATTGATCAATAGACGGTTTAGGTCTATATTAATATGAGTGCCAGTCGAGCCACAGAAAGGTCGCCATCACTCATGGTAGGAGTGTTCGGTTTTTACGAACGCTTCCTCCTCTGCAACCTCGTCAGTCGTTTGTTTCCCTAGGAATACTAATGCTCACGATGCTTTTGAATACTGCTGCGAACAGCCAAAATACTGACGCAAAAGACGTCTGGCATCGGCTTTCACAAGTGGAGGTACCCGTCAGAATGGGTTTCTTCATAAGTGGGCATCGGCTACACTCAGCGGAGATGGCTCACTCAGTGCGGATTGGTGGATGACATGAGCAGGTCGCATACCCTAGTCGAATTACGGCTGGCTGAGCATCAGCTGGCCACGATGCTGGTCGCCCTTTCAAAGAAGAAGGATCAGCCAGACTATCTCTTGGACATTGAGTTCCAGGCCCAGCTCAAGGCACTGATGATCGAGTTTGGTTATACCACGTCTCAAGTGGTCAAATTGCTCAGCGCTCGCGATAAGTTCACGCAGCGCAGTGTGAATCCCTTGCTTGATCTTATTCCAGACGGAGCGACTGAGAAAACTCTTGTCGATACCGCGAAGCCATCTCAGAAAAAGATATCAAAAAATGAGCGACTCCACGCTCGTGAAAGTTCTTATGCCTGATAGCTTTTACTACATAGATTGATGGCGCCATGGATAAGTTGATTGAGCTGCTTGAAGTGAATGATCGACTTGCTAATGAGTGCTCTACTGCCATGCCGCTCGTTAATGACCCTGAAGTGATCAAGGCTTTTGACTTTCTTAGTCGCCTGGATGCACTTGCTGATAAGTATCAGTTTGCTCCCAAGGACATAGTATTGCTACTTGATCCTAGTCTTGGCGTCAAAGGACTTTCTGATGGGTCTGCAGGGCTGTTGAAGGTAGCTCCTAAGAAAAGAAAGCCTCGTCCGCTTAAGAGCTATCTCAATCCCCACACCGGTGAAGTGGTGGAGACTCGTGGTGCTAACCATAAAGTCTTGAAGCAGTGGAAAGCACTACACGGAGCCGACGTTGTCGAGAAGTGGGCGCGTTAGAACCGATCATAACTCGACTGCCTCATGCCATACCTTAGGCTGTTTTCACCTATTACTGGTCGGTTGGGAGGCATTTCTGCCGCAGAGGGTGTGAGCCATCGCTATCCGGAAGAGTCGTGTAGCGAAAGGGTCACCGCAGATCAGTTCCACCGGAAGGATCATTCCGACTAGCGCCAGTAACGACTGACAGTCATCTTGTTTACCCCAAGATTCTGAGACGTCTGCGCTTGGGTTAGGCCTTGCGCCTTACAGTCCTGAATCGAGGCCTTCAGATCTCGGTCAATCACTCGGCCGGCCGGCCTGCTGCGTAGCCCATTGTCACCCAACTCCGCTCGCGCTGCCGCGAGTGTGCCGACGGCATCCAGCTCGCGCATCTGTTCGGCGAATTTTCCTATGAGTGCCTCGACACTGATGCCTTCCTTAATCAAGGTAGCTGCGCCGACCAGCAACAGGGGAGACGCCCCGTAAGCTTCTGACAAGTCCTGCAGCTTGTCCAAGGTGGGGCTCGACCTGCCGTGCTCTAGCTGACTCAGGTACTGACGATTACTCCCTTCGGGAATTGACTCCTGAGTCAACCTCTTGTGAGCTCGCAGCGCGCGAAGAATCGCGGCTAAAGGTACCTTCATCGACACAGGCAATCCTCAAAACCGAGGATGTAGCCATGTTGTGCCGTAACACTCTACCGTATATAGTGGTCGTACAGTTACAGCGCAAGCACGTGGCTCGGCCTACCCCTGCGTAGTTTCAGGCAGGCGAATGAGGGCAGCGGCTCAGGGCGACATCTCTCTACCAGATATCAATTTAGCTCTAAACCGTCGATTGTGTTTTTTATCCTCTAGCCCTAGGCAAGCTGCAGAACTCAGGTCAGTAGAGATGGCGTCCGAGTGTTGACAATCAGCTGCAGTGGCGGCCCCTAGACGGGATGAAGAACTCAAAGCGCGAAGTCGATAGCGGTGATCTCCGGAATCGGCGTGCAGCGAACAGAGCAGCGTCGTCTGCCGAAAGGCCTATGCGAGGAACCACTAGTGAGCAACACAGCATTGCCAGACCCTTCGGCATTTATGATCAAAACCTTCGGATCTACGATTGGAGACCTGACCTTCAACAGGCTACCAACTGTGATTCAAAAGGCGAAGGTGGCGATACCCGAAGACAGCAAAGCTCATGACGGCAAGGTGGTCAAAGAGGTGAGCAAATACTCACACCGTGCAACCTCTAAACCACCTTGAAACACAGCACATTTATAAGCGATCGACCAATGAAACTACGAATTTACTCAGACCTGCATAACGAATTTCATCGCTTCGACCCGCCGGCCCTCGATCCCGACGTCGACTTGGTCATCCTCGCAGGGGACATCGACAAAAAGGCCCGTGGCGTAAAATGGGCAAATAACACGTTCCAGTGCAAGGTCGCTTACATAAGCGGCAACCACGAATTTTATGACGGCCATATCGACCGAACTCTTCAAAAAATGAGAGACGCCGCTGAGCCCCATGTCCATCTGCTCGAGAAACAAAGCCTCATCATCAACGGCACCCGCATCTTGGGCACCGCAGCGTGGACGGACTTTTCTTCAACGGGCGACCAGGTTGCCGCGAGCAGGATGGCTTGGGAGTGGATGAATGACTTCAACTACATCCGGGCTGATGCGGGATACCGGCGCCTGAGACCCGATGACCTCGTCACTCGCAACCATACCGCAAAGGCCTGGCTGACCCACCAGCTTGCTCAAAATTTTGAAGGTAAAACGATCGTCATCACTCACCACGCCCCATCACCTGTAGTTGTCGGAACGAAGCATGAAGGGCATCTAAATGCGGCTTACACCAACGACTGGCCCAGCCTCATCGAGAAGGCGGATTTATGGGTGTTTGGGCATACCCATCAAGCAGTGGATGTGGAGCTGGCCGGCTGCAGAGTGGTCAGTAATCCCCGGGGGTATCCCAACGAGCAGACTGGCTTTGACCCATTCTTTGAGATTTCGATTTGATGATCAATTTTGCCCATAAGCGTGTCGCAGAGAAGGAAGCTGTCGAGCGTCAGAACCAGGACACTCCTGGTGCAGTCATCCGAGCTCAAGTCATGGATTGGGGTGTGACCGTCGATGCATACCTTTACGATGCGGCAAGGGTAGGGCAACGTTACGCTGCGATAGTGTATGGGGATAAATCCGGAGCTAGCCTCGACGGAATGACCGTTGCCACCCCACCGCTGGAACTTGTGAAAACCCAGTCGGGATTTAAATTGATGCGGACTCCAAGCGGGGATCATCACTTTTTGATCGTGAGTGAGCTCGGCGCCGGAGGACATGCCGATGACATCCAGCATTGAGGTTCCTAGCGAACTTGTTCAAGCTGCATGGCTGAACTTCAAATCTCGACTCAGTGGATTTCTATGGCAAGCGTTCCCTCATGGGGCGTGCCTGGCTGGTGAGATCCATGGGGATTTGAGCGAGCGTTTCTTGGAGGGTGGTCTGATTCAGACCTCCGCCATCATGCAACTGACTAGGGAGCATGGTTATTTGCTTGCCCATACGTTTACGGGTAGCTGCTATGTGCTCATCCACCCGGCGGGCTCCGTGGAACAGAATTTCGGACACCTCTATACGCACGAGGTACCACAGGGATTGGAGGATTGATGCATCTACTACATCTTGCGGAAGCCGTGGCGCTCGACGGCGAGCCGCTGTCTGGGGCGTCTGAGGCGGAAGCTAAGTTCATCCGGTCACGTGTCGCAGAAACGGGTAAAGCATACTGTGCTGCGGTTGCTTGGGTCATTATTGATGTACTTGATGTGGATGCCGACCCGTTGGCTGCCATAGGGCGGTTACCCATCGTCTTGTTTAGCCATAGCGTGCTGCTTCACAGCACCGGAGATTATGAGAACGGCGAGCGCATCAAGACCGGCTACGCGACCAGCTACGATGGCCGGGGCATCTTTGAAACCAGTGACACGATCTTTGTGCTTGTGGGGCAGGGCTTCAGAAAGTCTGTCTCGATCAAGCTTCTGAATCAGGTTCCCTCTAGATCCTGGGCCCCTTAACTTTCCTTCTCCGGTTTTTCAGGATCGGAAGACAAGATGCCCGCGGGGCCTGCATAGAGCTCCTGCTTTAAGGGTTGAGAATAGATATACGCAAAGGAAGACGTCCCAGTGAGGTCAATATGAATACGGATATTCTCGAGGCTGTAAAGAAGCTATGGAAGCTCCAGCAGCTTGGGCCTGAGGGGCTGTGGAAGGAGCCTGCCTTCGATGAACTGCGCAAGGCTTGTGCGGCCAAGTATCAGCAAGGTAAGGTAACGTTCGGGCTCACATTCGCTTTGGATCATGCGCTGAAATCGTTGGGCCTGGCGTGCTTGTCTCCATCGTCAAGGCAATCTAGCCCGTTTGATCCAACCCACGCTTCGAGCATGCTCGAAGCCGCGTTCACACAGCAGACGATACGCCGTCGTTACCTGTGCCCGCTCGACCTAGCTGAGCAGATTCCAACAATGACTTTCGGAAATGCCAGGGTCGCGGTGCTCACTGCTGCCGAGCTGGATAACCTCTTCGATAGGTCGCGACTGGCTAGGTACTATCCCAACCAGGATCTCAATTTCGACGGCTTCTCTCAATTTCACTGGCTCGTAGTTGAAGAGGTTGTAGCAACGGGAGAGGATGCTGGTGATCGGGCTGTACCGGCCTTCTCGATGATGATGAGTAGAGATCTGGGGGAGATTGATCCTCACAAAAGCCGTTTCCCCGTCGCAGTAGAGAAAGCGCTATTTTTCCTGCTGCTCGCGCCGTGGCAGGAGTGGGCGATGATGCCTGAAGTCGATTGGCGAGGTTTTAGAATCCCTTGGATTTATCAGCTTGACGATGACTTATTTGTCGCGCCATCAATCCCTCGCGGCCCAGACAGCCTGTCCTGGGAACCGTATGTTTACCATGACCAGTGGGGAGAGCCTGAGGAAATTGAAAGACCGGTAGAGCTGAGGCTTACCGATGCCGCCACTGAATTCCTTGCGGGCCTGGGAGATGCCCACTGGCAAGCTTTTCAGACTGCACTGGACTCTGAGCTATTCGAAACGCCGATCATGCATTTTCTGGTTCGAGGATTTCTGTCGGATGGCATCGACGAGTTCATGGCCCACCTGACTGCGGTTGAGGCGGCACTGGGTTTGCAAGATGATCACGATCCCGACCGCCGTCGCAATTTCAAGAAAATGGGCGCGACCAAAAGGGTCGCTAGGCGTTTGGCCGCCGCGTTGCACGAAACCGGTGCTGCTGACGTGTATGACGAGCTTTTCAACGTTAGGAGCGCTTTCATTCATGGTCGTGGGGGCATGAACAAAATACCCACTGCGCAGCGCGTTCAAGCACGCAGGATTGCATCAAAGGCCTGTGCAGCTTTGATTAATTTGGCGAGTCATTCGAGGTTGTCCCGCGACGAAATCCTCGACGATTTATTGGAAAAAGGGGTGAGACTCGTCGGTACTCAACAGCCCAAGCGCTCCCAATGACATCGCCCCACTAAGGCGAGAGGTTACGTAGGGTGAGAATCAAACCTGCCCGCATCGCGTCAAGCGCATAGAGCATACGATCAGACACTCAATTCCTGCTATGAGTGAGCGCCTCGGGCTCTAAGCCGAACACTTAGACACAAGCCTATTCCAATGAGCGAGTTCTGGTCTGACAAGCTACCCGAAGCCATTGCACGAGCACAATCAGCTGTCGACCCAGAAAGGATTGCAGGGTACCTGCTTTGTGCCTTGGAGCGACGGGGTAGGGTGACAGGCCTGCTGTTTTGCGATCAAAGCGCAAGCTTGTGCGACGGATCTCCTTTCCAGACCGGCGTCATCGAAGACCGAGCCTGGGTAGAGGAGTACGAGCTCGTCAGCGCAGCCGACGATGTCTACGTCATAGCACATCGTTCGCACGAGAACGGGGCTACCAATCCCGTCGCCCGCCGGCACTGACCTACATAAGTCTACCCTCGGACAGGCGCTGAGGCCGCCGGGCGATCTCTCATAGTCATGCCCTAGTGTCAGGGTAATAGTAGATGCGGCAGTCCTTGTGAGATTCCGCGTCCCGGCGTCATACCAACAATTTGTGGTTGTGAGGCCGAAATGACATCATCCGCGCCATCCAATCATGTCGGCCTCTGAGCATAGGGCCCTAGCACGGGCAGGGAAAAATGGAATTCCACATCATCGGCAGGGAAGAGAAATTTCCGAGCGGCAAGGCCAGTACTGTTTACCTGAAGTACGACCGTTGGAACGATCACAACTTCATCACGATGTTCTACGTGATCGTGTTTGACGAATTTGGTCAAGCCCATGACCTCGAGAACGTCAAGATCGGGTTCAAAGGACAGGACACTTCCACGTCCACTCGATCCAAACTCCCGGACTCTTTTGAGAGGCTTCCGGAGGGCTTCTTCTCACTCGGAACCAGTGTTGAGTATTACCAGAAAATCGCGAGCTCATCCTCAGGCGATCTGCAGTTTAGTTTTCTGCGGGCGATGAATGACATCGTGGCCAACCCTGAGATCCTGGAAGCGATAAAAGACGAGCCAGTACTTTCTATCTCCTTGTTGCGAGATGTCAGCTTGGCCAGCGTCAAAAATCAATTTGCGCGAGTCCTTCTAGGTGGTGCTATCCGAACCGATTTTTCCTTCGTTTACACGAAGCAAGCTGACAGCTCAACCGCCGGCATTGAGTTAGGTTTCGACGTTGACGTTGATTCGACGCCCCTAACAAATGTTCACGCGATAATCGGACGAAATGGCATCGGAAAAACCACCATCCTGAATGGCATCACCAACGCCATCCATAATCGCCACGCTGGCGCAGATGCCATCCACCAAGTTCAGTTCTGGGGGCAACAACGGGCGATTATTGAGCCAGATTTTTTCAGCAGCGTAGTGCTCGTATCCTTTAGCGCATTTGATCCCTTTGATCCGCCTCCAGAGCAGCCTGACCCAGCCAAAGGCACCTGTTTTTTCTATGTCGGGTTAAAGTCCAAAGGTGAGGACGCATGGCATGACTTAAAGCGCCGAGACGCCCTCAGATCTGACTTCATTGACGGTATGAGAGGGTGCCTGCGGGAAACGCATAAGCGTAATCGTTGGCGTCATGCCGTTCAAACATTGCAGTCTGATGAGAATTTCGCAGGCCTCGGGTTTCATAGGCTTCTCTCGCTGAGTGGCGACGAATGGGTCACGGCAGCTAACGAAATCTTTTCGAACCTCAGCTCCGGCCATTCGATCGTGCTGCTAACTATCACAAAGCTGGTTGAGCGGGCCGAAGAAAAGACTCTCGTCCTTATGGACGAGCCCGAAAGCCATTTGCATCCACCGCTGTTATCAGCATTGATCAGGGCACTGAGTGAGTTGCTCCTGGATCGCAATGGTGTAGCGATCTTAGCCACGCATTCTCCAGTAGTGCTCCAAGAAATCCCCGCGTCGTGTGTGTGGAAAATTCACCGTTCTAATCTGGTGGCCTCAGCCCAGCGGCCAACAGTCGAGACGTTCGGCGAGAACGTAGGGATTCTGACCCGGGAGGTTTTTGGCTTGGAGGTGGCATCCTCGGGTTTTCATACACTACTTGCTGCTGAAGCCGCCGAGGGGCACACCTTTGAGGTGATCCTTCGAAAATTTGGCGGAAGATTGGGCCTCGAGGGGCAAGCAGTGCTTCGGGCGTTAATCGCTGAGCGTGATTCGAAGGCGCAGCCATGAAGCAACTGTTAGCACCGAACTGCACCCCCGAGGATGCCTACATGGCGTGCACCTCTGCGATCATCAATGATCAGCAGCGAGACAGAATGAGGGGCATTCTGCCAAGCATCAGAGACACGGCTGCTGAATTCATCGAAAGAGTCGCTGCCGGATCCACCTGGGAGTTACCCTATTTGAGATTGGCCAAGGGGGAAGATCCTTTCGTGATCGGTGACATTCGCAAGAGCGAGCTGGTTCACCTCTATGAATACTACATGGTGAAACGAGAGCCTGGCCGAGCGCTCTATGACTCGATCTTGGTGGCTGCGGGTGATCATTGTCCGACATGTGGGGGGATAGGACAGCCTCGAACTCTGGATCATTATTTGCCAAAAGCCAACTATCCGAAGCTGGCGATCGTTCCTCAGAACCTGATCCCCGCCTGCCGTGATTGCAATACCGACAAGGGCAACCCCCTGATTGACCACCCGCATCAGCAGCTGCTTCATCCGTACCTGGACAAGCGACAGTTTTTCGAAGAGAGGTGGATCAGTGTCTCCGTATCCCATACCACCCCCTGCACGATCATTTACTTTGCCTACCCACCGGATGACTGGAGTGATGAGGACAAGGCAAGAGTAGCTAACCATTTCTCCCTGTTCGGAATCGCCGAGCGCTACAGCATCCAAGCGGGCTCAGAACTCGGCTTTCTGATGGATATGCAGTCGAGCTATTTCGGCAGGCTGCCTCCTGAAGCGTTTTCAGACTTCCTCCGTTCAGGCGCTAATGCAGCCGGCTTGCTGATCAATGGATGGAAGAAAGTGCTCTACGAAGCTTTGGCGGATGACCCTTGGTTTTGCAATGCCGAATTCCGGCAGTAGCTCCTCACGTGTTCGGCGGTGTCGAGCAGCCATTCCTCATCACGATCGATGGTGCGCCGAGGCCAACTAAATAGATCACATAGCCGGGAATCCATTCTGTAGGCCTCGTGAGCTGACGAGGCTTACAGCTTTTCCAAAGGCGACGATCCTGCTAACCCTGTGGGTGAAGGGCGTCCGCTGTGGTGCGCGTCGCGATTTCTGATGGACGTGAGCAACCCCCGCCTACGCGATTTGCATGATTTGTTTACACATTCACGGTGCTGGCTCGGGTCTAGTAGAGCCACTGGCTGAGCTCGTCCAGGTTAGCCACGATGAGCTGCTGGGCGCTTGGTTTCATATGCATCTTGGCGGTATCGATCTGGTAGCGATTCAAGACGTACTGAACCAACGCGCCGCGGGTTTCTATCATCAACTGTCCGTTCTCCATTCCGTAATCGGCTTCGAGAATGGCCCGCTGCCCAGCCTTCAATCTCGAATCCGCTTCCAGGATCACTGTCGCCGGCGTCGTCCACCCAGGGTCGAGCTGACGTGAATGCTCTGTGAAATCATTCATCAGCTCCGGAGTACCCCGAAACCGGCTCAACACAAAGTCGCGGTACTCACCATTTTTCTCGCAGTATGCACGCACGTGCCAGCGCATGCCGGTATGGATAAGCGTATGCGGCGCAATGAGTCGGGTTTCCCCATCTGGCGTTTTGAAAGAAGCGTACTCACACTCGAGTCGTTGACCTTCTCGACAGGCCTTCAACAACGGCCTAAGCACTTCGGGGCGGATAGAGCGATCCTGCACGTCAAGGATGTCAATGTGCGCATACGCCAACGTCAATCCTTCAATGTGCGGAGCCCGTTCGTGATTCTGGTTCAGCAGGTGCAGATATGCACTTGCACTTTCCTTCATGAAGAGCGGTTTGAAGTGCTTTGTGGGTACGTAACCTTTTAGGTGCTTGTCATACGATAGATTTCGGGGCGCATGCTCATCGATGTAGGTGTTGATGTCCTTCGACGCCTGCTGGCGACTGATGCCAAAGCTCTGCATCAAGTGCCCCGTGGTCAGGCGACCTTCCCACCAGGCAACGGTCTCTATCAGTTTGTAACGCAATGCCAAATCCCAGCGTACAGCCTCAATCGCTTTCGCCCGTTTCATACCGTCACCATGTGCTCGAAAAGTTTACCTGTATGCGTAAACACCGTAGATGTGTCAGATATATCTACATATCGTAGAGTGAGAGCGCAAGCACCGTCGAAGGACTGGATGGACGCTGCGAAGGGATGCCGAGAAACCGTCGGCGGTATTGATACGAGGTTAGCCAGAGAGGCCGCTGATGTCGCAACTCATCAAAATTGTACTGATCGATTCACTCTGTGCGGGCGCCAAAGCAGAGCTTGTGATGGAAGGTAACACCAGCGTCACGGGTGAAAACGGAATCGGAAAGTCGTCCTTCATAAAGCTCATCCCTGTGTTTTATGGCGCGTCTCCAGGGCGCCTGGTGAAGGCTGGAACCAACCGCGAGAGCTTTGCCAACTGGTATCTCCCACGTTCTTCGAGCTTCATCGTATTTGAATACGTGAACTTTGCTGGGAATGCTCGCTGCGCGATTATGCATCGTAGCGGGGAAGGGTATGCATATCGACTGGTATCAAGCGCCTGGAGCCCGGAACTTCTCTACCGCGACTATGATGCAGGCCTGTTGGTACTTCCAGGTGAACTGCATGGCCACCTGACCCACCTTGGGATCGCCTGTTCCCCAGAGCTGCAACCGTACCACTACCGGCAGATCATTCAATTCAACAGTGGCACAGCCCATCTGGAGAAAATCACCGACGCCACCAAGCGCAAGCTGATCGTGAGTCTGCGGATGGGCTTCTCACTCGCACCAAAGCGCAAGGACTTCAACGGCATCGATTTTGTGACTCTGGCGCTTATCGAGAGCGGCGGCACCTTCGACACGATGAAGGCAACCATGGCCGAAATCCTTCAGCAGGACAACGCAGATCCAAGCCGCACTCTAATGATGCTCAACGCGCAGCCGTTCAGGAATGTCATTGATAACCGCGCGGGCTATCTCCTGATGGAGTCGCTGAAACCGGTGATATTTGAAATGAATCGCCACTGCCACGAATTTCGTGCAGTCCTGCGGCAGTTGGGCGTGCACAAGCGCCGAGCACTCATGGTCGAAGAGAAACTCAAGGAACGACAAAACAGTCGAGTGGAAGTGCTGGCCCAGCTCAATTCAGAAGATGAGCAGCTACAAAACCGTAACCGGGATCATATGAGTGGACTCAGCGGTCTAAAGGGCGAAGCTCAGATCCTGGTGACAGAGGAGGACTCCTGGCAGCATCGGTTCAACGAAAAGCGGGATCGCTACCTGCAAAATCGTACACAGTCGCTCTCGGAGGAATTCGACCAGCTTGGGGAGATACGAGACCAGTTACACCTCAAGCAAGAACATCAGGTCAAATTGAACCGCCAAGGGGCTGACATCCGAAGCGTGTTTCTGGAACTCGAAGCGGCTGCGAAGCAGGCTGCTGCTGATGGAAAGAGTGCTGCGTTCTCCAAGTACCATGCGTCCTCACACGCGATCCAACAACGGCATCAAGAGTTGTCCGCTACTCAAGATAAATTGCTTGATGAGAGACGGGCCGCTCATGAGGACGAGCTCGCCGTGCACCAGCAAGAACAGCTCCAGGCAACTGGTACTCAGGCTCGCGAGCTTGCACGTGCTGAACAACTCAAGTCCCTCAGCGCGCTTCCTGACGCCCAGATCGCGCTGGATGCGTCCCAAAGAGGCATCAATGAGCAGATGCTGCTCATTGCCGAGTTTCAAAACTCGCTGAATATTGTGTCAGCTGAGGTAGAGAGCCTATTGCTGGAACGACAGACCCGCGCTGCGGAGTACAGCGGCTTGCAAGTCAGGCAAGACGCCTTGGTCGAGTCCAGAAATACCCTCAAGCTGCAGATCAACGCCGGTGCCGAAACATTGCTTGGTTTCCTGCGACGGCACCACCCTAGCTGGACAGAGAATATCGCTCGACTTGTCCCGACAGAAACGTTGATGCGCACGGATTTGAATCCCGCGTTGCTAGAGGCAGTTCGAGAGAGTCTCTACGGTGTTGAAATCAATCTCGACGTGCTCCCCCAGGCCACTGTTGCCAGTGTTCACGCTCTCGAAGCTGAGGTCGTTTTATTGACCACCCAGATTGGAGCGCTCGGCACTGATATGGAGGCGATAGAGCGACAGCAGCGAGGAATAGAAGATCGCCTGCGCCAGACAGGTATCCGGGCATCGGCAGCTCAAAAAGAACTGACCAATGCGAGTCTGGATCTGGAGACGCTCAAAGGGGATCACGCCGGTTTGGTTGATCGGGCTCGCGAAGAGGTGGTGCAGGAACTTGAGATGCAGGCCGCCCGCGTCTTGGAAGCAGCACATCGGCTTGAATTGATCGCCAGCCACCTAGACAGTTTGAAAAAACGGCACAGGCAGGAAATTAGTGACCTGCAAGGTGACGCAGAGAAGTCTCGACTGCAGTTGACTCAGGATCAGTCTCGGGCCGAGCGGGAACTGCAGACCGCAGAAGAACGGGTCGACGCCACCCTCGCGGCGGAACTGGAACGAGCTCAGGCAGACCTTGATGCCCAGCTCAAAACAGCTGGCGTTGATGACACGGCGAGCAAGCGGCTTGGCTCCGAGATTGCTGAGCTGGAGAAGAGGATCAAACGTTTAAGGGATCATGAATCGGAGATCGATGGCTATCGACTTTGGGTTAGAGAATCAGTACCAGCAGTTCCTGAACGTAAGGCGGCCTTGGCTCGCGCAATCGCAGAGTTTGAGCGGATCAGTCGCGCCATTGAACAATGGCAACTTGAGCTACGGGCTGCGCAGAAAACGATTTCCGAGCGTCGAAAGGCATTGGTCACCGAAGGGCACGCCGATGACCAGGAGCTAGGCGCAGTATCACGGGTGCTGCGAGATCTTGAACAGATTGACGCAGCCGCTGAGGCCCATTTGGGTTCCACGCTGAAGGCTGCAGACATCGAGGATGAGGTCAGTAAGCTCAAACGTCGCAAACAAGAACACCACCGCAAAGGCGCCGAGCTTTATCGCGACGTTCACCATCGATTCGTCAGAGATCGGCTGGTGCATACGCCGCAGGGCGCGGCCATCGAACAGATCATCAATCACGCCTCGAACAGCGCATATGAGCTTGAGCTGGCGTGGTTGGAAGCCGCTGCGAACCTCCAGGAATACATTGAGATATCTCACCCTGACCAGAAGACCAAGCTGATTATCCAGGCAAAAAACCTCTCAGACGAGCTCTGCGATAACCGCTCGAAACTGCAGCACCTGCACCGAAGCATTTTGAAGTTAGGAAAGGACGCGACCGAGAAGGCGAGCGAGGTACTCGGCTCTTTCGCCCAGATCCGCCAGTTTGAATTCAAAGTTTCGTCACGCATACACGAGATGTCGTTTTGGGACGACATGACGAATTACGAGCAGCAGTACAAGCGGTGGAGTGGAATGGGAGGTGATTATCTTCCAACTGATGGCTTCATGGATGCCCTACGCACCGTCGAACGCCAGATTGAAGACGGCGCGTTCACGTCCCAGCTTTCAGATTGTTTCGATGTCTCCGTCACCTGCAACGACCAGGGGAGGGTGAAGGTCGCGACAAATAACGCGGAGCTGATCCACCTTAGTAGCACAGGGCTGACGAAAATCATCGTGGCCATGATCTACGTATCGCTGTTCGAGCTTTTGCGAAATGAGGCGGACTTTCAGATGTCGATCCCCATTGACGAAGCATTGGAGCTGTCACCAGAAAACTACGTTGCGCTGGTCAACTACTTCAATGATCGCGGGCTATCCATGTTGGCATGTTTTCCTGGAGGCGCGCCGGAACTGCTGCGGCAGTTCAATAACCGGTACAGCTTGGAGCGCCGGTCGGACACCGATTCGATCGTGGTCAAGGAGTACGGCATGGAAGAAAAGGACGAGCTTGATGCCCTTAACGATGCACTGGGAAGCAACAATCAGGAGGACGCACAATGACCCCCTTGAGAAACGTATTGAGCAAGCTCCTTGCCGGCAGCTTCATTTGCCAGTATGCCTATCCTGAGCTTCACCGCCAGTTAAGAGAGGCTGATTTTGCGGACTGCGTCGAAAGTGCGCTTGCGCCGCTTGGTCGAAAATTGGCGACACTTGGTGAGCCTGAAGCCCCCGATACGTTCTTCGCACGGTTCATTGACCTTTCTGAACCTGTAGATCGAGAGGCGGCCACAGCGCAGTTGATCGAGCTGCGAGATCAGATTCGGCCTTGCCTTGAATTCATGCGGCTAATAAACCGCGCGGGACGCAGTGAGACATGCCTGGCCCCGGGCGACGTCATTTCATTCGCCGACATGCTGGACTCCATCGAGAATCATCCCACCTACCGCACGCAGCTCTGGGATCTCAGCGGGTACGACTTTTTTAACAAATCCAAAAGCGGTAAGGACAACAACGACAGGCTCAAACTTGTCCTGCGCGCATTGGCTGACGCCGGGTACATCGTCAAGCGCAACAGCGAGTCGGCGAACTACATCGCCACAGGCAAGATGGGCTACGTTCATACAATCTTGGCGTGGATAGCCGAATACAACTCGCTCAGCCTCGACATCGGTGCCAGCGACCAATCGCACACTGAACATCAGGGAGGGCTGAATTTGTGAAGGAGCCAGACTGGATCGAGCTGGGCGATGCACTCACACGAAATGCACCTTTTCTTGAAGCATTGGCGATGGCAGACGAGGACGGTGTGGCGCTGCCGGAGCGACGGACAAAGGGGATTTCCTTTTTGATGTCCAAAGGGCTCATTGAAGAAGATGATGAGCTCTACTACCTCAGTGGCTTGCTGCTGGACGTCGGCGCGCAAATTTCTCTTCAGGGCTTTGGTCGTGCTGCTCCTGACCTGAAAGAATCCCTCATAGCCATTGAGCAGCACTGCGAGGTATACCGTGACGCCAAAGCGGCCAACTCCTCCAATGAGGCCGAACAGCACCTGAAACGATTGACGTACAGCTGCCGTCAAGTCACGAACCACTTACGTAACGAGCAAGCGCAAACCCGAGCGTTCATCGAAGGGGGGTATGGGTTCTCCCCACGGCTGCGAGATCGGCTGCGAGATATCAATAATGCGATCAAC
This sequence comes from Pseudomonas sp. CFSAN084952, assembly GCF_009648855.1. Classification (NCBI taxonomy): domain Bacteria; kingdom Pseudomonadati; phylum Pseudomonadota; class Gammaproteobacteria; order Pseudomonadales; family Pseudomonadaceae; genus Pseudomonas; species Pseudomonas sp. CFSAN084952. Next base: position 2,390,918 of record NZ_CP045767.1, read on the forward strand.
AGGCTCAAACGGCTCCACGAAAACCTGGGTTTGTTCACTCATGTAGGCCTTTCAAGTATGGCCGGCAGTGATCGTTCTCTACGGCGCGTCCTCCTGGATAACCTTCTCGGTGCTGTTTCACGAAACCGCCTCGCTCTGGACGAGATGATCGGACGCTTAGATCGGTTGAGTTTGGCGGTGCGTAAGCGCAATCACATGCGCCAGATAGCTCATGCCGTTGACCTGTTCCTTCAGGCGGGCAACCCGATTGATCTGGAACCGCTGTTTGATGGCAGAGACGCGGCTGCCTGGGCTCCGGCAGTGGAAATGACTTTGGCGGGGAGCGCGTACTGTGACGTCGACGCAGGGGAGAGCCTGGAGCAGTTAGAACTGCTGATAGCCTCACTACCGCCTCCGAAAGAGCGAAGAATCGAGCAGCCCGCGAAAGCTCGTGAATCGAAGGCCGTGAAACCAGCCGAAGAGGCCCCCAAGGCTCTGGAGAAACCCTTTGCTCGTGATCATCTCATGCGCATGCTTGTGGCCCTGAACAAGACCAATCAAGCGCAGTCTGCAGTTGCCTATTGGAGTGCCCATGGCGACAGTGCCATCTCAATAAGCATCTGGCTTTATGCGTTGGATGGATACGTTCGTCTGCAGTCGGCGGTAGCCAAGGTGCGACACAAACCGCTCAATTACCGGCTCAACCCCACTTACGCCCCATACCCGCGCATATCTGCCAACCGGCGTGTCATTGACCTGATTTTGGAAAGAGCTGAGCGACGATGAGAATTTTTGACAACATCAGGGCCATCAAACCCGTGGTGATTGCAATCAGGCAAGACGCGCGAAAGGTGAAAATCAACGCTACCTGGTTGTCCCTGCACACGACCTACAGCATTGGCAAAAGGCTTGGGGCTAACTACCTGTCGCTGACAAACGCTGAATTGAACACCGTGCGTATGATGCTACAGAGGGAAACAGGCATAGACGCTCTAGTTGTCAGCATGGAAGAGCTAGAGGGTGACCGCTTGGCTCTGGCCAAAAAATCACGTAATGAGAAGTTGGCTCGGTTGCGGCCCGGAGATTTCGTTGTCATGGTCGCGTCGCTGTCCGGGCAAATCCAGTTGGCAACCGGCGTGTACAGCCACCCGGCCGGAGGCACTCTGAACGTACCTGCAGAGGAGCTTCACGGCCTCGACACGGTAATACTGGTAGAGAACCAAGCTGTGATGTTCGCGGTCAACGCATATCGCTGGCCAGGCAATGTCATGCACCTACCCATGCTCTTTCGTGGGAGTCCTCAAATCACACCGGCCGCAGTGACGAGAGCTCTTGCCGGCGTGAAGAACGTCATCTGTTTCCCCGATTTCGACCCTCAAGGTTGGATGAATACGCTGACCGCAAAAGCACAGGGTATTGTCGTGCCGTCGGCGAACACGATTGCCGAAATCGTCGCCTCCAATTGGGACAAGCCACAGGATTATGAAAACCAGGATGTTGCGCGTGAATGGCTACAACGCGCGGCCATACCTATGGTGAAAGACATGCTGTTGAAGAAACTGGCACTGTCGCAGGAGTCCATGGCAGGTATGGAGCTGGAGTATCTGCCACTCAACCCTACTGGTTCTAGCGACGGCATTAATGGTGATTAATGATCAGTCTGGGGGCCAGGGCGTGGAGCCCTGGCACCGTAGTCACAGGTGTCGCACGTTCATACTTGCGGGACGAAATGCTAGTAGCATCACCGCTGCCTTCCGCTTCTGGTGATGCAGCCTACGATTCTTGACAAGCAATCGGGACTAAGGGGCTACCGCGCCGCTGGCAGGGATCGACAGGGTTTTGAAGGTCTCGATCTTCTCGGATTCCAACTCCTTCAGAATCGTTTCCTTGGCGTCGTTCTTGTCGATAGACCGCCCTGTGTTGTCAAAGCTGATCTGCTTGATTCTCAGTTCAATCTCACTGTCTTTTTTCTGGCCCGCAGAAAACTCTGGAAAGCCCAGCGAAATGACGCAGTCACCATCCAGGCCCGACGTGCTGAATCGGAATTTTGCATCGACCCTGTGCAGGAAAAGGCTCGGGCGATAAGACACATCCGAAAGGAAGTCAGAGTGCTCAAGGCTGAAGCCTTTCAAGTCCAGATTTCGAATCTTTTCCTTCATCCAGTCCAGGGCTACCGGTAGGAGGATATCTGGATCAGGCGAGATCCCGATATCGACGACCTCTACAAATGACAGGGCGGTCAACCTGCTGTGCTGTGTAAGCCCTAAGAGATAGCTGAACCTGTTTTGGTTGGTGAAATCGCAAAAACGAATAGACGTCGCCTGCTCACTTTCGCTGATCTGCTTGATCGATTTGAAATGTGAAATCAGATGCTTCGACATCGCTTTGTTGGTTGTCCGTGTTTCTGGCGCAGTGTGTGTGGAAATCAGGATGAGCTCGTCCTGAGCCTTATTTTTCTTGATCTCGATGGAGCCTTTGAAATGTTTATGCGAGTCAGCCCAGCTTTTGGAGCGGTCAATCCGCTCCAGCAGGTAGTCCATCCGGATCGTGTCGAGGTCTTTGTTGACTGGATAAAATTCCGGCGTCCCCAGAACCTTGAAGTTCACGAAGTCAAGATCCAGCAGCTTGTTGACATCCATGACGGTAGGTATGGCATCAAGCAGAGCATCCTCACCTTGCCACTTGATTGTCTGGGTGGTGATCTTAGGGTTGTCTTCCTTAGTCGTGTAGGCGAGCTGAAGCTTTGAAAACTCACTCGGACGAATCAGTGACAGGGTAAGGGCAGGGATGGAATGCTCTTTCTCCGAGCTGCCGATGAAGACGCCTCGGCTCTTCAGAACCGTTTTGATATCGCCAGCACCGATGTAAGGCTGAGCCAGATAGGTGCGCAGCGCCTCACCTTGGGGAAGGATAGAGTCAATATTCTGATTACTCACTGCATCATCCCCTGAAATCTGCTTGATAGGATTCGAATTCGACGATTGAAGCGAACTCCTTGTTCGCGATGGACAGCTTTGCGATGTCTGCGATCTCCTCATGATCTACATAGTTGTAGTCAGGGAACGCTAAAGCCACCTTGTCGGGAAACTCCATGGCGATATCCATCGAGAACCCGATCATGCGTTTTACCGCTTCGATGCTGAAAGGATCCTGGCAGCAGATGAGCAGCGATTTCCTTTCGTGCTCTTGGATGAAGAACGGAATCAAGCCACTGTTGAGGTATTCGGGAGGCAGTATCGTCCCGTTGGTGACCCTCTCTATGGGGCTCACGTTTTTCCCGGTGGAGGGGTAGAGGAAGCGAACATTTTCCGCACCGAAGCGATTTCTTGCGTATGCGATGGCCTCGAACAGGAAGTTCGCTCGGTGATTATCAATCACGTAGATCGTGCCGTAATTCGCAGTGTCCAGATTCCGCGAACCTGCGACCTGGCTGACCACGTCTGCGTCTGCGTCCGATGCGGCGCTGAACCAGCAAAGGATGCCTGCGAGCGACTGACCACTCGCGCTGGGATAGCCTTGATTGACCGACCTTTTCAATGGCGAGCGATTGAAGCATTCGACTGTCGTGGCAAGGTCGGAGAAATGGTCTTTGAATATTGTCCCAGGTGAAGTCGGGTAGGGGCCCGATGTGAATTTCGAAGAAATGACCAGATGCTTGAGGACGCCGTCTTCCAGAGGGGATAGGCAGCTGAAGACAAAATCGGCGCCATGAGTTCTTCTTGGGGTGCCGGTTGCGCTGTGAGGGCCTGGTTTCAAACAGTCAAACTCGTGTCCCTTAAGCGCTGCCTTCCAACCAATCAGATTGAGCAGCGACTCGGTGATGTGCTCACCGCGCTCTCCCAGTTTTTTTGACCATTCGCCCATCACACGTCCCTTGAATAATAAATGTCTAGCAACTCCATACCGTCAGAACGCTACGGAGGTTGAAGCATCATGTCTAGTGGCAATTTGTCAGCAAATCGGCGATGGATTGTCTGGTTCAACCGAAAATGGCTCACCCATCAAGATGGTAATGCATTGGTCGGATCTGGCTTCCATGCCCCAGCGGTGACATTATCTAGCCATCTATAAATATCGCTGGTGGAGAATGGACTTGCTGGATCTTAAGGATGACGAACAGCTGCGCACTGCGTGTATCAGCCTCCAGGAGCAGGTAATGTCCTTGGCGGGTAACCAAAGCTGGATCACCGAATTTCAGAAATGGTTGGTGCGGGTCAGGGATGTGTCTCATGAGGAGTTCCTGAGCAAGGACTTCCAACAGTCGCTCTGGGACACCGAGGCTGTTTCGGCAACTGGCATGGGCCGCATCAACATTTCAGCGGTCGCCGACAGTTCGGCAATCGCAGAAAGCCTCTGGCACCTGAAGCAAAAGTACGCGCAGACCAGCGATCCTTCTGAAAATGAGATGCTCATCGCTGACGCCTGGGCTCAAATAGCGTCCGAGGTTGCCGGGCTGACCAAAAGAAACCCTCGACTCAAGATGTACCGCGTTTTCGCATTGCTTTGTCCAGGCGCTTTCACATCGATAGCGCATTATCGAAAACTGCGCGAGCTGGCTCATGCCATGGGGCTTCCTCTCAGCGGTCAGAGGCGTCATCTGCACCGCCTCGTATTGAACCGGTTAGATGCCGTGCTGGGTAAGGTGGCTGACGTCTATTCCAGGGAGGGTGTCTCACGTTTGACGCTGCCTTGGCTGCTGTTCGTCAACTATGTTCAGAACCCAGAAGGCGAAGCCACCGAAATATCCGACCTGGAGACGGGTGACGAAGTACTCAAGCCGTTGCCTCCTGAGAGAAGGAGGCGCGGTCTGCTGGCGATTGGCGGAGGTACAGCCACCATCCAAAGCATGATCGACTTTGCGACTGATGGATGCACACGTGAAGACTTCATCCAACACTTGCACTCAATTAGCCCTCAATCAAAAACGTCGACTTGCAGCACTCAGCTAAACGCTCTGATCGCCGAATGGGGCGTGCTGCGTGCCAACGGAAATAACCTGCAGTTAACGCCCCGCGGCGAGGCATTTCTGGAGTCAGGTGATCCAGATGAGATCATTGACTGGATGGTCACCCGCATCCTGGGATTTGACTATTTGCTGGCGGCATTGCGTGACTCACCTTTATCCAATCGTGATGCCATCCTTACCCTCAGAAAGGCAAATCCTGGGTGGACGTCTGACTTTGCCCCGTCAGCAATTATTGGTTGGTTCAGATACCTTGATCTGGCCACTATCCAGGAGAAAGTGCTAAGTCTCACCGAAAGGGGTAGGCAGTGGGTTAATAGAATTCACTGGGAGCCTAAGGGCCTTGCAAGCATTGCAGGCATCAGCCCGTCCTTGCCTCAAGTCTCCCTAGTACAGATCGATATCGCGATCGAGAGGCCGAAGCTAGGCGCACTGATCGCCCGGTTTGATCAAGAGTTTCGCTTTCCAGAAGAGCTGATCGGACAACTTGATGCTGGATTGTGGGGGCATCCGAGGCGTCATTTCGCCGTGCTCACAGGTTTGAGCGGTGCGGGAAAAACACAACTTGCTCGTAATTATGCCCTGAGTCTTTGGCAGGACGACCCCGAGCCAAATGAAGGGTTGCTGATCGTGCCCGTCCAGCCAGGCTGGCATGATTACACGAGTCTGCTGGGTTACGTGAATCCGCTGGAGTCAGACGCGTATGTGCGTACCGGCGTTCTGGACTTCCTCCTGCAAGCAAGCGCCAACCCGACGAAGCCTTACACCCTGATTCTTGATGAGATGAACCTCTCTCATCCGGAACAATATCTAGCTCCGCTGCTTTCAGCGATGGAGACCGGCGAAACGATTGGTTTCCACGGTCAGGTCGACGAGATTGATGGTGTTCCTCCGGGCATTCCGTATCCAAGCAACCTGGTGATCATCGGCACCGTGAACATGGACGAGACCACTCATGGACTGAGCGACAAGGTGCTTGATCGAGCCTCCGTGATCGAATTCTGGGACATTGAGGTCAAAGCATTCCCGGGCTGGCAGAAGAGCTCGCTTGAGGACGAACAGATCGCGATGGTTAGAAATCTTATGTCCTCACTCATGGATGTGCTTCGTCCAGCTCGACTGCATTTCGGGTGGCGCACGCTCAACGACGTGATCGGCTATCTGCAGCAAACACAGGCGGGTGGTGTTATCGAGTTCTCACGAGCACTCGACCAGGCTATTTACTCAAAAATACTCCCCAAGTTGCGCGGTGAAGACAGTCCTCGACTTCAGGAGGTCTTCACATTGCTCCAAACCACTCTCAAACATGCTGGGTTGGGAATGTCACTGCGCAAGATCAAAGAAATGGCCGACGACCTGGCCCATTCCGGCTCGACCAGATTCTGGCGGTAGACCATGTCGATCATCTTGCAGGTATCGCAGGGGAATGCTCAATTTGACGTATACCCAGGTCAGTTGAACCCAGGGTTCATGGAGAAAAAGGCTTATCGTTTTACCGCGCTTGAAGGCTTTTCGTTCTACATCGATGACGTTTTGATTGAGACGGTCGATCAAACTGGGACGTTTGCCTGGCTATGGTCGCCGGGCTTTTATGCTGGTGAGGTCGCGGCGGAGCTCCTGGATGACCAGGGTCGGACTGCCGCCATTTACCGTCTGGATGTCTCAGCATCTGATCATAAGCTTGGAGGCCAAGCATTCGCTGCCATGGTTGAGTCGATTCTTGATTTCGACCCGGCTCTCGTTCTGGGCACAGAGGAGGCTCAGTTTGGAATTGGCCATGATGGAGCACTAACCAACCCGCATTTGCAGTATACAAGGCTGAGACGCTATGGGGATCGGCTACATCGCGCACTCAAACAAATAGCTCAGCGGCCGCTGACAACCTTGAAGAGCGATCGCGCGCCGGTGAGCGCACACACGGTGAAGCGGTTGGATTTCGCATCCGTACATCAGGCACTGAGAGGGCCAACGGGCCAGGCACTGCTGCACCCCTCTAGCACTCAGCGTCCGGCCTTGAACACTGTGCGCTTTGAGGTCAGCAGATCATACGAGGAGGAGGACAATCCCGCGAATCAGGCGGTTGGACTTGTTCTCTTCGATGTCATCAGACGATGCCGGCAGGTAGTGAGTGGACTTCAGCAGGCGGCGGCGGCTGAGGTGGTCAGCGATACCCGATCGACGTTAACGCCAAGGCTGGTACGTCGAATCGCGTTCACCGAGTCGCTTGCTCGCAAACTTGAACGGCTCCAACGCGCAAGACCTTTCTGCATATTGACAGCCAGACGTTTATCTTCCGCAGGGTTGAATGCGATCTCGGCTCACCCGGCATATGCGCGAGCTTATCGGTTTGGTTGGTACGCATTACGGTCAGGGTGGTTGGGAAAGGATGCCGATGAGACGCTGTGGATAAGCCCAACATGGGAGATTTATGAACGCTGGTGCTTCGTGACGGTAGTCTCACAGCTACAACGTCAGTTTCCTGATCTCGTTTGGCGTCGTGAATATCGATCGGTGGGTTTGAAAGAAATCGTGTGGCAGGGAGCAGCCGCTGACATAATCATTGAGGCGTGTTACCAAGCCCGATGTCCTGCAATCGATCAAGCAGCGCATCGAGGTTTTCAAAGCTTATCGCGAGAGCGATACCCAGACATCGTCGTGACGCTGGACTCGCCCTCGGCGAAGCGCTTCGTAGTTTTTGACGCGAAATATCGCAGTGCCCGCGCCAGCGTCCTGGATGCAATGGCGTCTGCGCACATTTATCACGACAGTCTGCGGTGGAAGGGCATAAAGCCTGACGCCTCGTTGCTTCTGATCCCTCGGGCGCAGGAGGTTACGATGTTGGCCAGCCCGATCTATCATGCGGACTATGGGGTTGGAGCTTGGCAAATCGGAGCTGAATCAGAAGGGGAAACGCTGGGAATCGAGCTCAAGCGTATTCTGACTGCTGTGCCAATCGCGGCCGCTCCGGCGCGTGCTCTGACCTGACCTGCAGCACTGCAAGTGCAACAAGTCTTGAGGAAAAAGACTGGATTTTGATTTCGAAAAGCAAATTCTGTCGATTGCGGCCTAGGCTTACGGCGCGGGTCATGAGTCAGCGCTTCTTGGTGGCCGCTACGGCGCTTCGATAGCGGTCGAGCACTTGGACTTGCGTACCGTGCCAGCCTTTAATTGAGATAGTTGCCGACGCTTTTCGCGCCAGCGTAATTCTGCGTTGGAAGGTCAAACTGGAAACTCAGGAGAAATGGATGTCTGGTATATCGCAACACTTCATTCCAAAGTTTCTCCAGAAAGGGTTTCGCGGCCAGGGAAACGGCAAGATCGCCCGATGCTGGGTGTACGAGCGAGGGGGAAAGGTTCGACCATCCAATATCTCCAAAAACGCCACAGAGCGTCATTTCTATGCTGCGGCTACTGAGTCTGAGCTGGATGACAAAATCACCGATAGGGAAGGCACTGTCTATTCGCCAGTCGTAGATCAATTGCGTGCAGGTAGGGTAGAGGGAGTAGCACACCTTTTACCTGAACTATTGGCCCATTTCGAAATTCGCAGTCGGCACTTCCGTTCGAACATGCATTCTGCGGTCGACCACATCGCTGAGCATCTCTTTAGGGAGCTTTCAGATCCAACCGTTTTGAGTACGTTGCTGGCGAGGCATTTCAAGCCCGGATCTCCCGCGCTTGAAGGCGAGCTTTCCAAGGCGGGTCTTACCTACGATCAGTTCCAGACCGTCCTCACTCTGAATGGGCAGACTATGGAACAGGCACTGAAGCCAGTCATCGAGAGGTTTGCCACCATGATCCCCACTCTCGCTGCCGGACTCAGGCAGGGAATGCCGGACGTGATCAAAAAAAGCCATGTCCGTGTCCTAAGCGAGTCTATTTCCCCAGCAGCACGATTGAGGCGTTTCCAACATCTCCATTACTCGGTGCAGCCATTTGAACCGGGGAACCTGCCTCTGGGCGATTCCATCGTCCTGTTCCATGTGAAGGGGGATCGTCAATACAAACCTTACCTGGACAAGGATGATGAGCTTGTCGACGTCATTCTGCCGCTCGCATCCCACCAGTATCTGATTGGGCGAGTAGACGTGAAATTGCCCGTGATTCAACGTGACCTTCCGGAGCACATAGCGCGCTGCTCTCTGGAGTCGTTCATCGCGAGCGCCAACGACGAACGACTCAGATCGCTACAGCTGCAATTGGGCGCAAATGCTGGATGGCTAATACCAAGGGAAATGCAATGCATCCTGAATGACCTCATGACGACTTTGCTTCTGGAAGCGCGAAACTAGAGCGTTCCTAGGTGCAAGGGTACTCAGACCAGCAGTCTGGGTCTTCGAGATGTCAATGTTCCGATGCATGAAGGTTTTTAGATACGTGTATCGAAATACGCGCAGTTCGACATTACGAGCTGAGCGTGCCCAATTGGCAATCATCGATTGCTCAATTGTGCGGTGGCTGGCCGGACAGCTAGACCTCCGAAAGACACTGCCGAGTCCACATACCTTAGAGCTGACTTCATATCCTTCCAACCCACGTAGCTCATCAGTCCCTTGATGTCCCAGCCGCTGGCCGACGCCCAGGTCGCAAAGCCGCGGCGCAGCGAGTGACTGCTATACAGCTCTGCCGGTAAGCCGGCGTCTTTCAAGATACGACGCAAGACTGGGATGAGGCTATGGGCCTGCAGGCCTTTGCCCGACAGATTGCCCCAACGATCGATCCTCTGGAACACCGGCCCCGTTGCAATACCGGCTACCGTCACCCAGTTGATGTACGCCTCCACGGGGCAGAGCTTGGCCAGTGCTGGCGTATGGAAGGTAGTGCCTTCGTGCTGGCGGTCACCCTTGGTGTAGGGCAGGAAGAAAGTGATCCCTTCACCACTGGCGGCTTGAGTGTTCTCAACCGTGAGCCTAGCCAGCTCATCGCCTCGAAAGCCACGCCAGAAACCTATCAAGATGATCGCCACGGAGCGTCGGTGGCGAACCAGCGATTTGTAATCACCGCGTTCAAGCGCAGAGGCCGCTTGGCGCTCAAGCCAAGTGACCGCCTGTTCCAGATGGGTGAGCAACAGCGGGGCGGCTTGTTTGACCTGGGCGGGATGCACGACTCGGATGCCCTTGATCATTTGGCGAACATCAGGCGTCTTCGTTGGGTCTGGGAAGCCTTGAGTGATGTGCCATTGGGCAAGGGCTGCCAGACGTTGCTTCAGGGTGTTGATGGACAGCTTGTCCGCGTACTCCGCTAGGTACCGAACGACGCCAACACCGGTAGTGGGCAAGTACCCACCCCAGGTCACTTCAAAGTGCTCAATCGCAGCCCGGTAGCTTTTCCGAGTGTTCTCCCGGGTACCGGCGTTTAGGTACCGATCTGCCTTTTCCACCGTTTTGCCCTCAAATTTGGAGCTTTCACGCCTGTGTAGGCCGTCACGGCGTTTTCCAGGCGTTGGAGATTATCAAGAAGCCATAAAGCACTATTATAGCTTCTTATAACTTCTATAATTTAACAGCGATTTTTATGTTAAAATGATACGTAAATACATAACACGTAACACATTACGAAATCGTGGGAGCCCTCATGGCGCGCGGCGGCATAAATAAGGCAGTAGTGCAAAAAGCTCGGCAGGCCTTGCTCGCCAGGGGCCTGTACCCAAGCATCGACGCAGTGCGTGTTGAGCTGGGTAATACGGGCTCCAAAACCACCATTTCTCGATACCTGAAGGAGATCGAGTCCTTTGATCCGCGCCCGCCGTCCTCCCGCGAGCGCATGGGAGAAGAGATTTCAACGATGGTTCAAAGCCTTCTGGATCGGCTGATGCAGGAGGGTAATGAATCGATCGAACAGGCTCGATCTGCTTTTGATATGCAGCGAGTGGGCCTTGAGGCACAGATCTTTAGAGTGCAATCTGAACTGACCACTGCACGCAGGCAGTTGGATACGCAGCAAGCAGCCATCGAGGCGCAAACGGCCGACCTTCAAACCGCGCTGTCTTCGCTTCAGGCCGAATTGACGCGTAACGCCGGAATCACCCAGCGCTGTACTGACCTGGAAGCCTTAGTTGGTGACAGGGATAAACAGATCCAATCCCTAGAGGAGAAGCATGCCCATGCCCGCGGCGCCCTGGAGCATTACCGGGAATCCGTGAAGGAACAGCGCGATCAAGATCAACGCCGGCATGAATCCCAGCTACATGAGTCCCAAGTGGAGCAGCGAAAGCTTCAGGAAACCTTGGTGCTGAAGCAGGACGACCTGACCCGGCTTAACCGTGAGAATGAACGCTTGTTAAGTGAGTCCCGTCAGCAAGTCAAGACACTCTATGCCCATGAGGCCCGCATTCAGGCTCTGACTGGAGAGATTCAAGGTTTGAAGCTGGCCGAAGCGAAATCCGCCGGCATCTCCGAGCAGCTTCAGGAACAGATTGCTACGCTTCGACAAGATGCCAAGGCGCTCAGTGAGGCTGCAACCCAGAGCAGTGAGCGCGAGCAGGAGGTTCGGTTGTTGCTGGCAGCTGCCCAGTTGGAGGCGGAGAACTTGCGCCGACTACACGAGCGAGACCTGGAGGAGCACGATCCAAACCCACCAACACCCCAGCCTAAGAGCAAGCCATCAAGGAAGTAATCCATGGACTCTTTGACCGCAGCACTCCCATGTCACGATGTTGGCCTGTCAGGATTCAGCCTCGCACACCGGCAGCTAAGCACAATGCTTACCGGCCGTGATCGCCAAAGATTAATTGTGAAAATCGGTAAGCCAAGCAGCTTGATCCCAAGTTCGCAATCACCCTTCCAAGCGCAGAATTGCAATGGCGCAATGCTGTAATCGAGAGCGACTGATCCAGCCTGAGAGGGAGGACGATTCTGGTTCGTATGGAAATAGAGCGCTTCAATTTCCGCACACTACCTTTCAGCATGGTTTTTACCTATGAAAAAACGCTAGCATCGCTTTGAAGCCAAAATGTGTCGGAGTCAGGGAATGATAAATGCGTTACCGTCTTCCATAGCCAGTGAAATAGAGCGAGTAGAGCGTGCGGTGGGCTGTTGGCCCACTTCAGTACCCATTGACCATGTGATTCGATGGGTATTGCAGTTCGATCGAGATGACTACGGTTTAGCTATCCGTATCCTTGAAAATATCGACGTACTGGCTCAGCGAGACGTACGTGCTGCGTTTGAAGTGGCTCAGGCAAAGCTAGAACGCGCAGCCATCGAAAAGGGTGCTCCGATCAAGAAGAGCAACACGCTCTACGCGGGCGTTGGCCAAGCATCCAAGAGTGGCGCCGTCATGGCCTACCACTATCGACTGGCTGCTCAAGTCTCTGAATCTGATTTCTTCACACAGGATGAAGAAGACGAAATCGATTTCAGTCAGATTGAGAATATCGTCTTGCTGGATGATGTAATCGGGACAGGCCAGTCTGTAGCCACTGACATTGCCAGGGTCATTGAGGAAGTCCACAGTCTGACCAAATCTCGGAACGTATACGTATTAACGGTTGCAGGGTACGTTGAGGGCATTTCGAAGCTGGTCAATGAGACTGGGGCGTCGATCATATCTGCACTCGAGTACTCAACGAAGGATACGGTTAACGACCTCGACGCTCCCTTTTACAATGGGCTCCCCATGTCTGAGCGCGCCAGAACGTTGGATCGCATCAAGCGGTATTGCCGAATTGCTGCCAGATCGGATCTTGGTTACGGCAACATCGGCGGGTTGCTCGTTTTTGATCACAACACTCCCAACACGTCTCTTCCTTTGATCTGGGCGAGAGGGAACGGTTGGATGCCGCTGTTCGCGCGTGCTGGTCGAATCCAAGGTACCGCGAAAGTATTCAAAGAAGCTAAAGCTGAACGCGAAGCTGAGGCGTCACAGCTGCCTCCAGCACCAGAGCATGTTCCAAACAAGAGTGCGATTGATCTGACCCTGTTTGTTGAGGGAAAGTTCGACGAGCGGTTCGTCGACGTGATGCGCGCTAGGTTCGGACTGGCCAAGCGCCTGGGAGTAGGGGACGTAAACGCTGTGGCTCTGGGTGGAGTAGCGCAGTCAGGTCGCCTGTTTGAACTCCTTCGAGAGTCTCGAAAGTACGCCGTGTTTGTCCTCGAAGGCGACCCACATTCGCTACGCATGGCTAGACGTATCGAACCAAGCAGCACCACCAAAGTGATGCACCTTAAGCCATCATTCGTAGCGTTGCTTGATCTTCAGAAGGTCAAGGAGGCTGTTGAAAGATTCCCTGGCCTTCCAGAGCCCGCAGGAGAGTTCGAGAACGAGAAATGGCTGTCTGAGGTGGAGCGTGTGTTAAAACGTGGATCTATGTCTGCGTCGAGCGAACGAACGGCGCAAATCGTGGAGGAGTATCTTGATCCGGTGAAGTATGAAGCATTTGTTCAAGAGCTTGCGGAATATGTAAATCAGCTTTTGGCTCGAGTTTAAATAGGCATTACGGTTCTTTAATCAGCTACCCTGATGCCTTCTGGCCCCGCTGCTAGAAGGCTCGGTATCTCATTAACTGATCAAAGTTCGTCGTGTAGCTGCGGCTCATCATCCTGCGCTTCATCGCCCACACTGCCTCAATCGGCATTCGTCCCTAGTGAAGGGGGTTTTTCCCAAATTTCACATTGATGCGATCCAGTACGCGCATCAGTTCGTCCGACCTCGCTGGCTGGGGAGGGGTGAACAAATCACCCGTAAATTCGCCGCGCTTGTGCAGATCCATCAGCAAGATCTCTGCCTTGCTATATCGGTACCCATCGCGCCAGATGACCTCCAATCCCTCCATCGCAGCCCGGGTAAGCAGTAAGACATCGTCAGTCGGGTAAGGCTGGCACGAAGGAAGGAGTGCAGCCTCATGAGGCAAGCATTCGGGCCGATGTTATCCACTCCCAGGTGGATAAAGCCGCTATTACCCGGAGTCGAGTTTTTGTAGTACGAATGGAAATGGCACCTGATGCTCGACCCATGCCTGTGACAATTGGTATCGTCCGCCCCTAAACGATGTGGACGCGAAGCATCGACCACGTCCTGGCTCACCCAACGCAGTCGAACTCTCACGGAGGAGGTACTGATGCTCAGGATTTTTAGGCCCAAAGCAGCACCTGGATTTCTTCGTTCCCCCAAAGTCCTGGAAGAGCGTCGCAAGATCCTCTCATATTTGCGTCGCGATGCCAGTGAGCGCCGGCAGAGACGAGATAATCTGAATGAGGATTTGTTTTTTGATCCGGGATTACGCTTTGAGCTGGCGCGTGTCTTCCACTTCAAATGCGCATTTTGTGAGTCTCCCCTCAACGATGATGGTCACGTTCTACATATGCGCCCTGTACGGCGTGTAGAAGGTGATGCTGAAGACAATTGGGACTACTACCTCTGGCTGGCGTTTGAATGGAGGAATCTGTTTTATGCCTGCGACGTCTGCATAAAATGCAAAGGGGACAGATTTCCTTTAGAGAATGAGCGCGCAGATTTCCTGGCAGCCTTCACGGACGTCATAAGTCATGAGCGTGCTCTGCTCATCGACCCGACCGCGGAGGATCCAGGGAAAAATGTGTTTTATTCCGCGGGAGGACTGATCTGTCCGAAGACCCCTAAAGGTGCCGCGACAATAGATGTTTTCACATTGAATCGCCCACGCCTGGTTGAAGCCAGGCACGAAGCGATCCAGCGCGTGCTTCACCTACTCGACGGCAGTCTGGTGAGCGAGCTCCATCGAAGCCTGGATTTGAGCGCCCCACACTCAGGGGCAGTAATCAATATTCTTCAACGAATTTTGCTTATCTGGAGACCCGACGGCAGATCCAGCGTAGGGGCAGAGGCGAAGTTCGCCGATCGGTTTGTAGAGCTCTGGGAAAATTGCACCAGCGAAGCCAAAGCTCGGCTACCGCTGGCGATAGATGAGGTTCGGTCAGGTAGGCTAGATCCGCCGAAGCCCCCAGCTTTAGATCACGGCTTGCATATGGAGACCATTCGCACACCTGAATGGTCGCTAAAATCGGGAGATATTGCATCGGTACACATCTCGAACTTCAAGGCCATTGAGCAGCTCAACCTCAAGATGCCGATCAGGCGGCCTGAAAGGGCTGGAGCGCCAGCTTTGATGATTTTAGGTGAGAACTCGAGCGGAAAGTCAAGCGTTTTGGCCGCTATAGCGCTAGCCGCTATTGGCACCCATGAGGCGAAGAAACTAAAAAAATACCTGCCAGCATTGGCCCATAGTGCAGCGTTAAACCGCTTCGATCAGCTTGATCAGCAGGTGGTCAATGTGAAGATTGACTTTCATTTTCACGAGCAACCTGCGGTGTTTGAGTATGACCCCGCACACCACCAGCCGGAAGGCTTCAAAGATCCCGCACTTAAGATATTGGCGTACGGCCCGCGCCGCTTCTTCGACACTAAAAAGCGCTATCACAAACCGGGGGCTGCGGCTCGCGTTCGAACTCTGTTCGACCCTTTGGCGACCATTCCATATCCAGGAGATTGGCTGAGGGCGCAAACTGGGGCTCGGTTCGATACGATCGCAGCCGCACTCCGGGTCATATTGGCTCTGGGCGAGGACGATGAGTTGATCATTGAACCTGACCATTTGGCAGTCAGGGCCAACGGCCGCGTAACTCCCATCGACGCGCTCAGCGAGGGCTATCGGTCGGTATTTGTCATGACGGTCGACATTATCCGTGAGCTGATCGATGAATCCCAGAACCTCGAGAAAGCGGAAGCCCTGGTGCTTATCGATGAGCTTGAGACGCACCTTCATCCTCGATGGAAGATGCAAGTCATGACCTCACTGCGCAAGGTGTTCCCTCGTGTGCAGTTCATCGTGACTACCCATGATCCGCTATGTTTGCGCGGAATGGACGATGGGGAGGTGATGGTGTTGCAACGAGATCAAAGTGGGCGGATTCAAGCCCTTGAGGACTTGCCTAACGTGAGAGGGATGACAGCCGAGCAGCTTCTGACCTCCGACTATTTCGGGCTGGCCAGTACGACTGACCCCGCAACTGAAATCAAGCTAGCCAGCATCGCCGGCGATGTTGCGCACACTTCAGATCGAGGAATAGTGACGGTCACTCCAGCCGCAGCTACCTCCCAATTGGTTGGGCGTCTGTTCGTCGGAGACTCCCCTAGTGAACAGGTGGTGCAGGAGGCTTTGGCGACCTACCTGGAACGCCGGGAATCAGAGCGCGGGAGTATACGCCCCAAACTCCGAGCGGAGGCGGTTGAGGCCATCATCGAAGCTCTTACAAGGGCCGAGGACTGAGCATGCGGTATGTTGACCGAACGACGGTGACCGCGCCTCCATCACTAGCTGGGCCGAGCAGGCCTGTCCAAGAGGAGAAAACTGCCGCAGCCGTTTCCTACAGTACCTACGATCCGACGGCGAAACCGAGACCCAAGACATACACATTTTTGCAGTACAAAAATGATGACGTCACCATCAGCCTGCGCACACTGTTCCATGACAAGTGTGCCTACTGCGAAACGGATGTCGGCGACGACATGGACGTCGAGCACTTCCGCCCCAAAGGTGGAGTAACCGGTGAGGACAATCATCCCGGGTATTGGTGGCTCACTCATAGCTGGGAAAACTTGCTGCCAGCCTGTACACCGTGCAACCAAAACCGGTTTCAGCACATTGCAACTGAAAACCTCACGGAAGAAGATTTACTGGCGCTGCGGGCCCGAAAACCTGACCAGGCCCACGGCAAAGCCAATCAATTTCCTATTGCGGGGGTTCGCGCCTACTTCGGGGGATCGTTGAATGACGAAAGGCATCACCTACTCGATCCGATGGTGGACGATCCTGCCGACTACCTCAAGTGGTCAAAATCCACCTACAGCATTGTGCTGGCGAATACGGATGATGAATGGGTGAAGGTGCGGGCGCTTTCGACGATTAGCGTTTTTGCGCTCAATCGCTTGAAACTGGTTCAAAGCCGTACCAGAGTCCTCAACCTGTTGCGGTACCAGGCTGAGCGAACTCTAATGGAGCTAGAAGAGGATATTCGAGAGGGAGGATCCCCTCGGCTCATTCAGCGTGCTTTAAACCGGGTCGATGAAATGAGGCAGAGCATGGCGCCGGGTATGCCCCACACTGCAATGGTCTCTTCATTCATCGAGGACTTTGTAATCGAGCTCAGAGCTCGTATTGCAGGAATCTAGACGCCCATGGCTGGCCATTCAAGGACAGATCCGAACCACCTTGAAAAGGTTTAGTCAGGAACCTGAGACTGGATAGAGCAATCGGTAACGGCGCAAACGCGTGGCGAGCTAGTTAGATACGGGCGAGGGCGCCGAACCCATTGAAAAGGACACATTCGGGGGAAATTCGCGTGCCTTGACCATTTTGGAATGAATGTCTTGTAAGGCTTTTCAGGCTCCAAACCCATGCTCAATACGCGCAAGTAGCGTCAGGGCCTGCTCGATGGAGACATCCCTCGGGCGTTTCTCGTCCAAAGCTCGTAAGGGTTTCGATAGCCATTCCACCGCACTTTTCTTGTCGCCGAATAAAGCCATTGCTGCATGAAGCACCCTAGGGTCGATCGTTTCCGATGATTCGTAGCGTTCTTTTCGAGGACTCATCGCGTCGTTGATTGCCGTTGCAAGCGTTTCGAGAGCCTCCCTCAGGCGAGCATTTTCTCGAAAATCTTCAGAGTTTGGCTGATGCTCAGTGCAGTGGTTCAACAGCGCTTGCGCGTCATTATGGTTCAGGTCGAACTCGATCAGCATATTCATTCCTTAAGTGGTGCTCGATACCCGGAGTATGGCAGCGTCCAGATCAGGTACAGGCTCCGAAGGATACACAGCGTTGCTGGAAGCACGACAGGGAAGTGGGCTAAGCCGATTTCCCTTCCATGTAGGCAGAGTGCCGACAAAAGAAGAAGGGCCCCCGCTTTCATGATGAGGGCGCAAGACTTGTTTATCAAGAAACCCAGGACTCCACCTGCAAATTTTCAGTTGAGCTCACCGATCCCTGGAAATAAGGTCATCGATACCTATGTTTCAAGCTGGCGAGGTTCAGCGCGGTTTCGCGACTTCAAGATAGCTATTACGGCTCTTTCTTAAAAATGCTCCGCGTAAGTTAAAGGAATCGAACCGCAGAGATCAAATGGAACTTCTGATAGAAATGATGATATTTCATCATTATGTAGTTAGTGCGCTGAGTGTACTAACTAACGAGATTTGCAAAACTAGCCGATGAGAAAGATGGGGCTCCTTTTTTTTTCACAGAGCGATCTTGACAGACTGCGGTTTAGAACTACCCTCATAGAAATCATTCGTAATGACCAGATGGGCAAAAAGGTTTTAAGATAAATAAACAGAATCCGTTTGCAATAGGCACCAGGCGAACACCCTAAATTCCTACTGCGGGATAATCAATCTATGGGCTGACCACACATGATTATCACAGCAATTAGATTTGATGGTTCGCGGGGGCGTCAGGCGATGAGCACAGATCCGGTTATTGAGGTCATAGCGCTTGATATTCTGGCGTACAAAGAAGATCGCGCCACAGTGATTTGCCGCCCATATCTTGTCCTCATGCTTAATCCTATTTGCGGCTGTGTACTCAACAAAACAATAGAGGCTACCGGAAGCCGTAGCGATGCGTTGGCAGGGGCTCTGTCGTCAGGGCGGCTAGGGTCGGGTACTCCAAAATTCGTAATCGATGACGGTAGAGACTTTCACTCTACGACCTTGGTCAGCGTGATCCTGGGTGCAGGATATAAAGTCCAATATAGCGCGCGAAAACTGAACGGGATTGTGGAGCGTGCCGTGATGAGGCTCACACAACGAATGAGGCATTGGCAGGTGGGGAAGGAGGATTCCACTCATCTGACCCTTGCAGAGATACAGCGTAGGGTCGAGTTAAGGGTTGCTATCCACAATGAAAGGATTAGGAAGATTAGAAAAGTTCGCCGAGCCGGCTCGGTCTATAAGGTAGCTGGCACTGGAATTTCTCTTTCAGTACGCAGAGCCTATTACACAGTGCTGAATACCTCATTGGAATGCGGATTCGACGCCGAGCAGGTAAGTTTTATCTGGCAAACCGCAAGCTATGCATATTCTGCCTGCCAGCTCCGAACGATGTTCGAGGAAATTGTGGGCAAGTTTCACTCGAATGCAATGTATCACGATTACTCTCGCACGGACGTTACGCATCTACAGTCGCTCTTCAAACCACCAATTGAAATTTTGGAAGGTGAGGGAGCGGTGGCAATCAGGACGCTCGCATACATTAAAGATCAGCATGACAAAAAACCGTTTATATGGATTGACGACTTTTATTGGACTAAATCAGTAGGTTCATGGGCTGATCTAACTTATGTGTTGTTGGAAAAACTTGTGAAAGATGGTCTAGCCACGGACAGCCTTCGCTGCAAGCTGTTCGCACGCGATCTCGGCTTGTAGGTTCATTCGGCCTGGTACCAATGCTCTGGAAAGACCACGATCATCGAGGGAACAAAATGGACACTAAACTAAAGGTGACTGCTCAAGGTGTGATGTTTAATAACCGGCTGTACAGGTCAGATGCACTGAAGGCTTTGGTAGGCCAATGTGTGAAACTCAAGTTCGATGGCCCAGCGGGGGATCGTGGCGTCGTGATCTGGAAAGACAGCGTTATAGAAGTCAGGCTTTGGAAGCGCGGCAATCCTCCGAAGGATGATTCACTACCTGCAGCTGCCGGTGATAGCTTGCTAGACTGGACGCTCAAGCTGCGCACTTCGGACTGACCAAGCCTTGCTCTCATTTGAAAGCCAGGTACAAGGCTACTCTGGGGCTCATCCCCCGCAGCTGCGTACTTGAAAATGAAGCGCGAAACGCCAGGGCAGGGCGAGGGCGCATCAAAGTAACCAGCTTCAAGATGTGTGCATCGCTAACTGACCATATCACTATGAGCTTCAGGCAAGCGGAGCGCGCAGGCGTGAGGATGGAAGCCCGCAGGGTCAAGACGACCGCCTGGCGGGCGGCTAGATTCACGACAGCTGAGCTCGGAGAGCCACGCCCTACAAGCACTGCGTGTATATGATCCCTGTCGGAAGCTAATCCACGTTCCTGCTTTCCTCGGTATGACCGCTCTCAGCCGATGCCGGCGCAGGATTTTGGGCTTCAAGCCGAATTGAAGCCAGCGGTGAGGGCGCCACGACCGCCCAGAAAGGGACTGCATAAGCGAAGGAAACCTTCGCTTCCAATGTCACCGGCTTGCTAGGTCGCTCTGCGCGCTGCATCGCAACATGTAGTCTGTGCCCTATGGCTCTGCGGGCCACAGAATTGATTTCCACACCTGCTAATGTGAGCAGGATCTGTGTGTACGCCAGCCGATGGAAATCATCAGGACAGCTTGGGTGGCGGAACATCGGTTCAAAGCAATATTCGATCAGCTGCAGCATCACACCAAGATTGCAGCGCACCTGTAAGAACATCAGACAGACAAAATCAGTTATGACGGGTACGGCACTATCTAGTGTGAGGTTCGGCTCGGCCAGATAGCTGCGCAACCGGTTTATACCTATGTTTGCAAACGCCTCACCCTGATCCATCATGGAGATAAGGTCTGCAGCTTGGATCGAGACGAAGCTGCGCCTGGCCATCACCAGTTGAACAATTGCCCGGGAGTACTCGGCACGCAACAAGCGCCCTGAAATTAGCTCATTCGCCAGTAGCAGTTGAGGAGATGCTCCTTTGATCTCCAGAAACCCTGCAATGGCTCGGAGGCGGGCGTCTAACGACAGCAGGCCACCGCCATACTCCAGGCAGACAAGTAGGGATGCGTACTCTCCGTCACCCAGAATGTCTTTGAGCGTATGCATCTGTGCCGGTAATAAAGGTGGGCCGTATGCCGGTACCACCTCACAATACTCATCAATAGCGGCACAGATTGAGTCGAGAAAAGCACGCTTCCGACGCCAATTTTCCTCTGTCTGCTCCTGCATGCCGAGCTGCCCGTCGTGTGAAAAGAGCGTCCCTCCCTTGCGAAAGCGCGATGACGACTCGATCTTCGTTTCGATCGCCTGCTTGGTGGCAGTAGCTATGTAAAGCTTTGGGATGCGCTCCAGAACATCGAGCATTCCCAACGTCGCAAGCTCCACCAACATAGAGAGATCGACAACCCATGGGAGATCACGGGCAGCGTCCAAGGAGAATGCATCGTGGGTCTGGCCCACGCCCATCGATATCTCCAGCAAAGGCCCCTCATCGGGCCAGCCTCTGACGAGATCGATCACATCCACACCCAGCATCCGCGCGATCAGTTCAAGCGTGGCCATGTGCTGGCCATATAGCCCGATTGTGTTCAGACCCTGTGCTTTTTTTCGTTCGATTTGCTCAATGAAGAAGGAGATGTCCAGCTCGCCATCCTCACGCGTGGGGATAGTCATAGCGACTAATTTTTTGCTCGGAACGACCGCGCTTGATACCTGCCCATATGATAGGTCGAGCAGGCGTCGGTGAATGGTCACTATCCGCTTAACCTTGAGCGTCTGCTCTCCTATCAAACTGCGGATCGATGTGGTTTCGCCAGCTTTGAGACCAATAAGCGCGACAGCCTGCGCTGAGTCCGCAGGGATGAACTCCGCGGTCGGCGGGAGCGGTGGGTCGATGTCAAAATCTATTGAAACGTAACCACTGACGCCGTTGCCGTCTTCGAGTTCGACTGTCGTCCCACTAGCGACCTCAACTGGGTTGGTGAGGAAAGCATCCACTGTGCCGGATGCCATCACCATCAGTGAAATGTGACTGGCAGCAGCCTCAAGATTGCCCGAGCTAACTCGCATGGTTCGGTAGATGCGAGCGATGCCTCGATCAGGCATCCCCCGAATGATCTCTGCGTTAGCAAGTTTCAATTGATCCTGAGCAGAGCCTTCCAGAAAGACAGGAAGCGTAGCTAAGCACGCGTCCATCTGCTCAGAGTTTATGTTGGCTAGAACCTGAATCAGCAACAACCATGCACTGGCTTCGAGAGGGGTCTCAGAAACGATCATCTCTGCGATTTCACGCATCCTGGGCCAATCACCGGCGTTACCGTAAACGTTCAAAGCCACGTTTCGGACATCTGCGGACTGGCGCCATTCACCTGGAAGCGACTCCAGCAGATCTCGAACCTTCGCACGCTGATCAGTTAGGGCGTAGGCGTGAAGAAGATCAACGTGCAGTGGAGTGAACGAGTCGTGAGGAAGCACGCGTTCAAGCATTGCGATAGCGTCATCGTGACGCCGTGCATGGAGCATCCATTGCGATGCCATGGACAGCTCCAGCAAATCGGAGCTTTGTGGTGCAAGTTCGGCTACACGATTCTCGAATGCCTGGCGCACTGCTTCGTTATCGATGAAGGCTCGAGCAGCGAAAACCCCATCGGTAATATTGCTGTTCTGGGGAGTTACACCTAGCTGCGAAAGCTCCTGCTGAACTGCATCATTGCGTTGCTGACGCAGCAACAATTCCCAGTGCATGTGGCGGAGTATCCGCAGCACTTTCGCCGACTCATCCGTAACAGGCCGCTTCACCTGAACGCCGTAGGCAGCCTCAAGCATTACCTCTTTACCAGCGACCAAGCATGCTTGGCCGAAGATCACCAGTGCGTCATCAGGAAGCTGATCAAGGCGATCGCAGAAACGATCAACCGCTTCACCTTCACGATTCAAATCGCAAAGGGCCTCAAGTTCCACTCGGGCCGAGGTTTCATGTTCTGGGACGCCTCGCTGCCTTCCTTGCTCGATCATGTCTAACGCCTGAGCCGGCTGCCCCAATAGCAGATACGCATAGGCGAGGTGGAACACGACGTCAGTCTTTGTCCTGGGGCTTTGCTCGGCCCATAGCGCAGCCTCACGATCCTCAAACTTGGACATGGCATCGATGATGAGCTCGCGTCGATCCTGAGGCTGAGATCGCGTGTTCACATGGAACGGGTTGTCCGTAGCGAGTCGCAGGGCAAAACGCAGATAGTTTTCAACGATGAAAATGGAACTGTCAGGCTGCTCCAAAGCTATCTTGATAGCGTTGACGGCACCAAGCTCGTTCCCGGCGCCAGCCCTGGAACTGGCCACCATCTGCCAGGCCCCGGACTTATTGCGAAAGGCTTCGGGGATCTCGTCTTCAGTTAGCTGTTCTCTAATGAGGACTCTCGCGTTGGTGTAAGCGATCCATACCGAATACGACTCCGGGAAGCGAGCCTGTGCCGCCTGGCCAACCTGAAGAGCAGCCTGCACGTCATTTTTAAGCATGTGAGCCCGGACATGACCCGCAGCAATGCGCTCATCGTCGGCGTAGAGGTTTGCGGCTGTCTCAAGATCTGTCGAGGCGGTCTCATCGTCCCCAAGATGCCAGAAGCACATTCCGCGAAGGAAATGCCAACGGGCTTTCTGGTGGATATCAAACGTTCCCAGCTCATCTTCGAGGAGCTCCAGCTGAGTTAAGGCATCCTTGTACCGGCGATCGTTGTGCAGCGTGCTGATGCGGTCGAGCTGACGCGTAGCAAATGTAGTTTCCGACCCTTGGATTGCGATGGGGAGGTCATCAGTCATCAGTGTGCTGCCGGCAGCGCGGCCAACGGAGAGGAGGGGAGCGAGGTATTCCGCCAGCGGGGTAAGCTCTGATGCGCGTTCTTGGCTGACAGAAATCGTGCCCATTTGGCAGGCGCGTACACTGTCGCGTATCAGCTTGGCCGTATGAAATTCCTTGGCAAGCTCGCCTAGATGGGCTGAAGCAGAAGAAAGATCGATTTCTCCGGCCGTGCCATTGAGCTCAGCACACACAGACAGCAACTGCGCCCACACTGCGCCGCTGTCCCGGCTTGGTAATGCCTGAGCGATAAATTGCTTTTGGTATCCGACTTCCTGGGTACGATCTGAGTCCAGGTCGTGGGGCACGAACTTCAGGTGTAACACGAACTGGCGCAGGTCTTCGTCGCTAACCGCTGCCTCATTATATTGTTCAGCTGCAGCCTTGATGGCGGCGTAAGCAGTTCGGTTCCGAGCATTACTCAGCCCCTCTGACTGCACACGGACGTGCCAAGATTCATGCGAAATCGACGCCAAGGCCAGCCTGACAACCTCGACCGCGCCTTCCATGGATGACGAGCTGGACACGTGATAGACGATCAGATTGTCGTCCAGTCCGCGTTGAAAAGTTGGTTTGATGAAGTCGAGCCACGCAAGCCCTACGGCCTCAGTAAAAACGTCGTTGGCAGTCGCCTTGAGTGACCGCTTCATCTGCATTCTGATGGTCGCTTTTTGCCCAGTGCTCGGCGAAGCAGCGTGGACAACCAGGTCGTCAGTGTTGTGGTCAAACCCTCGACCTTGGAACAGCAACCCTACGATGACAAATCCTTCGCGCAACCCCGCACACGGGATGCCCAGGCACATAGCGAGCAGCCGCACAGCCTGCACGCGTTGCTCGAATGCACCACCGCGCCCGCCCGTTGAAATAGGACTTGTGACCTTCTTCTGCTGGGGTTTGGGTTTTGAGGTGGGAGCTTTCTGTCCCTTTGCCTTTGGAGGCCTTGCCATACCTGGCTCGCACAACTGAGATACGACCAATCTTATCGATCATTTAACGTCGTGCGTAGCTTTTCCTAGAGGTCATAGAGACTCAGGTGTGGGGCAGGGGGCTTGTTTATTCAGGCAAGCGGAGCGCGCAGGCGTGAGGATGGAAGCCCGTAGGGTCAAGACGACCGTCTCGCGGGAGGCTTGATTCACGACAGCCGAGCTCGTAGAGCCACCCTGGCCTTTTGAACGCGCTCACGATAATACTGGGCTTGATACTCAGACACTCTGGCCTTGTGAGTGAAACTCGTGGATCTACGAATCGTTGTGAACAACATGTGCCTGAACTTGCTCTCGGCCCTTGCGATCGCCGCATCTGCACAAGCGAAAGCCGCATCCGCCAGTCGTTTACCATATTCGACTTGGTGTTGATGGAGAGCGTCCGGCACATAGCTCTGGCTACCATCATTGGTAGGGAACGCAGGCACTGATGGCAGCGTCTCGTTGGGGTCTAAGGCGTACCATTGGAGGTAACGCTCCAAGTGAGCGGAGAACTCTTGGGAAAGCTCCATCATAGTTGTGGGCACCAGACCATTGTCGAAAACCCAGACACCATCCGGATTCTTTTGAAACTGGCTCAGTGACTGGACGTGGGAGATTTTTATGGCGGAGAACCGGGCAATCGCCATGTAGAACAGGATCTGCTCCGGCCGTAATATCGGAACAGCACCGTCAGCGATCTGTTGAAACGCCCAATCCAGCTCATGGGGCTCAAAAGTGATCAAAGGCCGGCTTTTCGCCAAGGTATGGAGGAGGTCATTTGGAGTGTTCTGGGCGGGGTTGGCTCGTGGTGGGATGCTCGGTGATCCATCAGGTAATGCATTTGTGGCGTCGATCTCCGAAATGTCGTTCTCCGAAATATAGAAAGTAAAAAAATCCTTCACGACCTTTACGCAGCGACGCACATCCCGGCGGCTTGGTGGCTTCGCAGCGCCCGTATCATCAATATGTCGGTAAAAGATATTCCAGCGGTCGTTGATAGGCCGATTTCGGAAAGCCTGTCCCGTTGACAACATATATTTTTGGTTTGACGCAGTTGCACACCAATCAATAGGCGGATGACATAGAAAATCGAGAAATTGCAGGAAGTTCGGCGTTTCCCAGTCCAATAGTGAGATACCGGTTTTGAAGCTCCAATTCAGCATCTGCTCAAGGTATCGGCAGGTCTCGGTATAGAGGACTTTAGCCCGGCCTGGTGTCCACCGATGGGACAAATATTCGAGAAAATGCGAGCAACATAGGATGCTCAGATACGCCTGGCATGCTGGTTCGACTTGGTCGAGTCTACGTCGAACGTCTAGGTTTTCGGGTACGTCAGTGGAACCAACCGGCTTCCAATCTTCGTACGGTGCGAAGATGGGGAATGGAGTGAACGGTGCAGGCATAAGCGCTCCCACGAGCTACAATTTCGTTGAGGTTTTGTGATTGTTTCGAACTGGCTTGAATGCGGTAATCAGGATGACTGACGTATTTATAGCGTAAATCAAATCCGGTAGTCATTGACCCGATCAGTGAATTGTAGTGCCCACTAAAATAGTAATCATCACTGTTTGATGAAGGTAACTAAGTTGGCAATGATCACTGTTTTAGTGAACAGACAGTGATTTCGGAGTTGGGTTGAGCCAGCGATGAGGATTTGATAGGGCTTCGCAGGTTTGTGAACCAGGAGATGAGAGAATGGTTGAGAAGTGCGTTGTGGGGGCGTTGATTTCGCGGGATTTCGGGGGTTTGGGAAATCCAGTGCGTAGGTTACTGGAAACGGACAGCTCATGAACCTATAAGGCATAACACTTAATTTAACATAATATACATTATGCGAACTGTCATGTACGGGGCTGGGGCCTGGTGGTCAGATTTGAAGCCTGACGGCGCCTCCTGCTTTCAGCTTGGCGATGCTGATCACTGCGTGCTTGAATGCCGCCAGACAAACGTTGCCTCACCAATTGACGGAGAAATTGCATGTGGCTTTGTACAGAATGGAAAATCGACTGGGACGCTGTAGCTGCTGTCGCGACGGCTGCTGCTGCAATCATCGCACTTATTATCTGGAGCCTTGATAAAGCTCAAAGGAGGCGCGAACGGGGTGCAAGCGCCAAGCTCTTAGCTCAGATTATGACAACTCCTTTTGGCGCAGCGCAGGTTGAAATCGCTAAATTCCGTTGCGTGGTTCGTCCACTAAACGGAGACCAAACCTACTTGGCAGCCCTGAAAAATGATGAAAATGTGCGCCAGGATTTAGCGAATAAGGCAACAAAAGTAAGGCTTGACCTCCCATCACAGTTTTTGGACAAGGCTGATATATTCACTGAAAAGGTTAACAACAGATTGGCAAATGCATTTGCCCAAGTTAATCGCCTTGAAAAAATATGTAGCCTGTTAGGTGATCTTCCAAATTCTGCATCAGAAACTGACATTAATAATCATATAAACTCAGTGTTGACACAAATCAAAGAGACTGAAGAAGCAACCGGGGAAGCTTTCCAAGCCCTTTTAGAGGCCGGAAAGTGATCTTGAGTTTGGGGCGTACCCTACTCTACGCGAATGACGAATTAATATAACTACACTAAATAGTCATTTAGTTGAGTTAATAGCACATCTCATTAAGGTCATCCGTACTCATATTCTCCTGCATACGCTAATTTTCGCTTGGTGATGAAGGTCGTGGGTTAAACAGAAAAGACGGCGTGACAATTATGGTGCTGCATCGTGGATGTTGTTTAAGGAAACTTAGCACCGGACTGGTCAGTCACGGCCAAAACCCTCGATTACAATCGCTGGAAAGCGCATATGAAGGTGCGCCCCTAGAGTTAATATATCCATAGGCCAGCCAGCACGCTACCTAAGGCCCCTACCCTGGTCAGAACTTCCGCACCCTCAATAGAATGCGCGCTTCTCATTGATAAGGCTTTTCCCTTCTTTTTTTAGTTTGCAGTGGCCCCGGTAAGGGGCGTTGACCATCGCTAGAATAGCGCTTATGAAACCAGTGAAACTTGGCAAACAGCTCCTATCGGACTCTGAAACCAATCGTCAACAGTAATATTGCACTTATAAAAACCAGGGCAAATTTATCTTACATATATCTGACTCGTGCCTATTCAATATGCAAACGTTCAAACTCAGAGTTATGAAATTTTAGAAAGCCGGAAACTTCTCTAAAATTCGACGGTGTGAGTTTGCCAAGATCAAGCGAGCTCTTATTAATTCTGAAATTATTCTCTAGGAAAGCTTTGATTTTTGGAGAGGAATGCAGGACAAACTGGCCGCCAAGCTCTTTAAACGTAATGATGAAGCTGTCAAACAGTTTGTCTATATGACTCGCAAACAGAATCCCATTGCACCCATTCAAACGCTCGCCATTATCGGATGATGCCCAAGGCTTAATATGTGACGCAATCAACAACTCCGGCAGATCTATCCCGCTCAGTGCACACCGATTACTCCCCCAGACTCGCTCGACATTTTTCTTGAATTTTCCTTGCCCGAGGCGACACAACAATTCCCTGTTTATACTTGTCCTTACGCCAGTGTCTGAGCCGACAATCCTGTCGATATCGGAATCAAGTTTAGCTTTGTACTGACCACTAGACTCTATCAGATCTTGATACAACTCCAGATAGACTTCCGGAACCCTCCGAAGGGAAGTCGTCAAATTACCAATAAATGTATTAAAAGTATTTCCTTCGGGGAGCAAATTTCGCGTCACTTCAACTGGAGGGTTCAACGGTTGAAGACTATTGATTAGGTACTTTTTGCGCTCGGGCTTATCACTTTTGACTTCGTGGGAATAGACATAGGCCCCATGATAATAATATTGCTTCGGCTTTGTAGTAGAGCCGGACACAACCTGAATAATATCACCCGCCAAAAGTTTGATCGGGCGAGCGGAATAAATGACGGTCCCGTTGAAAGGACCATATTCGGAAAGCTCGTCGTTATTATATAAATGTCTATTCATGATAATTTAGCTGCTACCTATTTTACTCAGGGGCTTTTTTCAATCAGATGGGCAACGGATTCTACCACCGTCGTCATCACTTTCTGGCTTAAGCATACGGCTACACGCCCACCAACCTCTTTTACCTGTGCACTGCTCGGTTCATGAGGTTGAGATAGGATGCTTCGTGTGATCGCGCGCCCGTTATAGGTAACAATCACTCTCACGCGATTAACATTCGTCGGTTCGCCAAATAATTTTTCAGCTATCTCGGAGGACACACTCCCTGATAACAGCGACTTACTACTGCAATCAACTGATTTTCCAGCATTTAAAAAAGAACCAATCAACGTCCCAATTGACTCTACAGGAACGATTGTTGTCCAGTCTCCAATCAGGAGATCCAGGGGGATCTCCACTGGATCAAGCCCCAGGGTGTAGATTGAAAGGTAATAATCTTGCGAGGGCAGCAGCGAATCAACGAACCTTAAAGTATTATTCTGAACCTGTTCACAAAAATACATTCGTGAAACTACTAGTTTCCCTTCGTGAAAGTACACATGGATATCGAGTCGGGAGCGCATCGGCTTGACCCCCTGAGGCAAAACGGCGTACCACTCATAAAATCCACCACATCCGATAGAGAACGGTGTGCCTGGCTCGACGCCATTTCTAATATCGCTTTCTCTGTATAGCATTTCGCAAGAAATATGCTCGGCCAGATCTTCAGTTACGCTGATATGAGTCGCATCTCTCCAGACGCCCGCGGTTATTCGTTGATCAGCGGAATTGACCAGTTTTTCAATCAGCTCGGCCCCAGAGCCGGCGGCGTAACAGATACCGAAATGTTCAGTTTCTATCTTTTTAACGGTATTGTGAGTATAAGGCTCACGCTTTCCGTCTTTATCGACCAATACACCTATCAGCCAAAAATCCTGGACCCTCTCGGTGTTATTTAATACTCGGTTAATAAGTCCACTGTCGACTTTCGCACTTTGATCAAACTGGTAAACATTGCGAAAGGCTTTCGATAGTTCATCAAGAAACTTTGCGGCTGGGGCACAAACACCTGCGAAGGACAACACGCCTGACTGATTAGGAAGGAAAAATGACTTTCGTCCCAGTCGAGATATATGCCACAACTTTTCGCCCTCGCCCCACTCAGAACAAATATTTCCTAGCGCTGGCAGCCATATCGTTTTTTTGACATCTGGGTCTGCTCCCTCAACGCTGAGCAAAGTGTCTGCAATCAGGTGAGGGTCTAGCTCAGAATTCAGAAGAGCGATAGCAGTCATTTCAAATCATTCCGGTTGAGTTTTATCCTGCTGGGCACGTCGACCAAAAATCAGTTCTCGATAGCACTGTTATTTGTTGTTATATATAGTCATCATCCATCAAAGCCTAAACCGATCCACCGACTGCGAAAGCTTCCCCGCCAAACTCGACAATTCATCCGTCGTCGACGCCGTCTCGCCAATCACCCGACTGTTACTTTCCGACATCCCCGCAATTCTCTCCACCTGATGAGCGATCTCATTACTGGCCAGGCTCTGCTCACTAATCGTGCGTGAAATATCGTTGACCAATTCAGTGGTACTCAGCGTAGCCTGGAGGATCTCGCGAATGGCGCGCTCCACCTCGGCAGTCACCGCCATGCCCTTGTCCACTTGGGCAACGCCCTCCTCCATGCTGATCACCGCTTCACGGGTGTTCTGCTGGATACTCCCGACCATGCTGGCTATTTCCTGGGTGGAGGCGCTGGTGCGTCCGGCCAGGCTGCGCACTTCGTCGGCCACGACCGCAAAGCCGCGCCCTTGTTCACCGGCGCGGGCGGCTTCGATGGCGGCGTTCAGGGCCAGCAGGTTGGTCTGGTCGGCAATCCCCTTGATCACCTGGATAATGCTGTAGATCGCCTCGGACTCCTTGTCCAGCGTGCGGATCACTTGGGCTGACTGTTGGGCAGAACGGGCGATTGCATCCATGTCGCTGACCACCTGGTGGATAACCCGGCCGCCGTCCTTGGCCAGGGTTTCAGCCTGGCTGGCCATGTCCAGGGCACGTTGGGCGTGACGGGTGATTTCTTCGATGCTGGCTGTCATTTCGCTCGCGGCGGCGGCCATGGTGCTGGCGGCGACGCTTTGTTGCTGGCTGCTGCCTGCCACTTCATGGCAACCCTGGCTGAGGCGCTCGCTCATGCCATTGACGCCATGGGCGTTGCTGCGAACCACTTCGATCATGCCGCGCAAATCCCGCTGCATCGTCGCCAGGCTGCGAATCAGTGCACTGGCTTCGTCCTGGTTCTTGGGTTCGGCAATCGGCTCGCTCAGGTTGCCATGGGCAATGCTCTGGGCAATACGGCTGGCGGTGCGCAACGGCCCCATGATGCTCAGGGTCACCCAACGTCCTTGTGCCAGCAGCAACAGCAGGCTCGCCCCCAATACAATAATCAAGGTCCAGTTAGCGTTACTGATGGTTTGCCGGGTACCGGTGCTGGTGAGTTGGGTATTGTTTTCGATCAGTTCGCTCAACGCCGCCATTTGTTCTTCCAACTGGCTGAACGCGGCATTGAAGGTCTGCAGTTCCCCTCGTGCGGCCTCGGGATTGTCCAGGGCCAGCGCGACGATGCGCTCGCCGGCACTGATGTAGGTGTCCAGGCTGGGTTTGATTTTTTCCAGGCTGGCCTTGATCGAGGCGTCCAACGGCAGCTTGAGATTGTCCGCCAGCACCTCGCGAAAGTGCTCGGCATGCTCCTTGATCGAGCTGTTGACCTCGGCCGGCGTACTGGTGCTTTTGCCCAGCCCGACCAACATCGCCGACAGTACATCCGCACGCAGGGCGTCGTGCATCATGTCGGCTTCCATGTGGTTGCGCAGTACCGTCATGCTGACGTCGTTGTCCTGTACCGCATCGGCCATCCGCGTATTGCCCAGGTAGCCAGCCAGGCTCATGATCAAAGCGGTGAGCAACCCGGTCGCAATCAACAGCACCAAGCGTAATTTGATCGTCATAGTGGTACCCCGTGCCAGGACCGCCGGTTGGGAACCCAACCGTTTCAATGTCGCTGCTAGCTGTATCGGCAGCTGTTGCTTGTTAGTGAAGCCTAAGTTTGCGGATCTGCGCGGTTCCCTTAAGCTGACCGTCCGTTGCTCTACCTGGATCTGCCAAATGCCTCAACGTATCGCCCGTCTCGCCCTGTTGCTGGGCTTGATCACCGCCGTGGGCCCGTTTGCTATCGACATCTATCTGCCGGCGCTGCCGACCCTGGGCGCCAGCCTCCAGGCCTCGCCGGCGGCCGTGCAGATGAGTTTGACGGTGTTCTTCATGATTATCGGCGTGTGCCAGTTGTTCTACGGCCCCCTCAGCGACGTGTTCGGGCGTAAACCACCGATTTATGCGGGTTTGGTGATCTTTGCCATTGGCAGCGTCGGCTGCGCGCTGGCACCGACCATCGAAGTGTTGATTGGTTTTCGTGCGGTGCAGGCGTTCGGTGCTTGTGCGGGCATGGTGATCCCACGGGCGATTGTCCGTGACCTGTATACCGGCCATGAAGCGGCGCGTCTGATGGCTTTGTTGATGCTGGTGATGAGTGTTTCGCCGATCCTCGCGCCGCTGGCCGGTAGCCTGGTGATTTCGATCTGGAGCTGGCGCGAAGTGTTTGCCGTGTTGGCGGTGGTGGCCGTGCTGTGTCTGGTGATGACCGCCGTACAACTGCCAGAAACCCACCCGGCCGAGCGCCGCCTGGGCAAGACACTGGGCCAGGCGTTCGGCAGTTATGGCGCCCTCCTCCGCGACCCGGTCTTTACGGGTTTGTCGGTGGTGTGCGGGTTTGGCCTGGCCACCTTTTTCGTGTTCATCGGCAGCGCGCCCTTCGTGTACATCGAATTTTTTGGCCTGACACCGACCCAGTTCAGCCTGTGCTTTGCGCTCAACGCGGCTTCGTTTTTTGCCATGAGCCAATTGACCGCCCGCCTCAGCGCCCGCTTTGGCCTGGCGCCGTTGATTCGCTGGTCGGTGGTGGGCGTGGCGGCGGTCATGAGCTTGCTGGCGGCTACTACACTGTGGGGTGACAGCCTGGGCTTGATGATGGGGCTGTTGTTTATCGGTTTTGGCTTTCTTGGCCTGCTATTGCCGGCGGCCGGGGTACTGTCGCTGGAGGATCATGGTGCGGTGGCGGGTTCTGCGTCTGCACTGCTGGGCGCGATCCAGATGGTCACGGCGGCTGTGGCGATGACCTTGGTGGGGATCTTTGCCGACCATACACCGGCGCCGATGTTGATCGGCATTGCGCTGTGTGCGCTTGCCGCGATGCTGACCACCTTGTGGACGTTGCGGCGCTTGCCGGCTCACCTGGTCTCAAGCGTCCCGCCTTCCTCCTGAGCAGAGGAGCAGGCAGATTCAACATTCTGGTTGCCTGTGAGGCCCTCTTCGCAGGCAAGCCAGCTCCCACATTTGAATCGTGGTGTATCCACAAGCCTACAAATCAAATCGATCCACCGCCCGCCGCCGCTCATTGTCGTCACGCACGTCATAGCTGGCGGTGGTCTGGATATTGGTGTGATGCGCCAGTTTCTGCGCAATCGACAAATCATGCTCCTCGATCACCCGCGTGATAAACGAACGACGGAAATCATGGGGCATGATCTTGACCCCCACTTGATCGCCGCGCTGGCGCGCGATGTAGTAAATCGCATGCTTGGTGATGCGTTCCCGGGTGATATGGCTGCCTCGCCGGATGCGGTTGAACAAGAAGCTGTCGTCCTGCTCGCCTTCCTTGAGGTGCTCGCGGCGGAACGCCAGCCAGGCCTGCAGCTTGGCAAACGCCCAGTCCGGCGCGTACTTGACCAGCTCTTTGTTGCCCTTGCCGATCACGCGCAAGCTGCGCTCGTCAAAGTTGATCTGTGCCAGGTCCAGGTTCACCGACTCCGACTTGCGCATGCCCGAGCCATATAACAGACCGATCACTGCGGCATCCCGCAGGCCCTGAGGCCGGGGGTCGGCGGCGCAGACGTCGAGCATCTCGCGGATCAAGGTGCGGCGCAGGTTGCGGCCCTGGCCCAGGCGCGTACCGGGCGTGGCCTTGACCGAGCGCATCTTCAACAGGTGGTCCTGGCTGATCAAGCTCATGCGCCACGCCTCATTCATCACCCCGCGCACCGCATTCACATACAGCGACGAGGTGTTCGGCGCAAAGCCGTCCTCGCGCAAGGCAGCCACCAGTGCGATGACGTGTTCGGGCTGCAGCAGGTGCCAGTCAATCTCTTCGAGGTTGAGGTCTTCGAAACCCAGGCGGTCGGCGGCATCCTGCAGCACGTAGCGCATGGTCAACTGGCTGGAAGGCGCCAGGCGGGTGAGGTAAAGGGTCAGCGGGTTGCGAATGGACTCGGTCAAGGTAGATCAGCCTTTGGATTAAATACATCGACCAACTATTTGATTAGTCGATGTATTTAGTGGGTTGGCGAAGGCCGAGTCTAACCCAGGAGCGGCCCTGGCACAAAATCACGGGGCTGTATCGTCGTCCTCACTGGCTGCCTGGGGCTGGGCCTGGGACTGGCTCCAGTCGGCGTCCTGTTGCTGCATCAGCGCGAACCACTGCTGGCGCATAAAAGCGAGATAACTGTCCGGCGCCTTGGCAAAGTCCTTCTCGTCGCCATAGCAGCCTGGCAGGGGCAGTTCGGTGCCCTGCTCCTTGTATTGGCTGACCAACGCTTGCTGCGCCACGACGCTGCAGTCAGTGGGCAGTGGCATGCCGCGCAAGGCGCCAGCGTCCTCATCCCACCAACTTGCGCCCACGCGGTCGAGGCCGCGCAGACGATACTTCTCGGACTTTCCGGCATGCATGATCAGCTTGAATTCGTTGGGGCTGACATCACTGGTGCAGGCCCGCGAATAACCGACTGTAGCCTGGGTATTGCCGTCGCCCAGCAGGTCGGTGACCTTGGTGGCAGCCCGGTCAAAGCGCAGCCCGGCGTCGAATTCGCAGTGCTGTACATCGTCGTACAGCATCCACACGCGCTTGGGGCGCTCGCCTCCCAGCACGTATTGCGCCGCGTAGACAAAGGCCGACTGGGTACCATCGTCATCGCGCTCACCGACTTGCTCGGCGAGTACCAGCAGGTTTTTGCCTTGGCGGTCATCCCAGGTATAGGCGGCGACCTGCTTGCCGCGCACTTCCACCCCGTCCGGCACCTGGTCCAGTGGGGTCAGCGCGACGCCCTGATCAGCCCGCACGCTGGTGACACAGGCCACCGTCATCAACAATCCCATCAGCGCTGGCCGCAACTGGCCGCGTAAAAGCTGCACGCTATTCATCCGAGTACCCTGGCAAGAGAGGGCTTACTTTACCGGCACTTGAGCGCCAATGCAGAGAAGATTGTTGAAGGGCAAACATTGGGCTGATCGCCTCGCTCAGATTGAACCAAGCGTCTTGCACGAAGCTCCGATATCGCCCTGTGAGGCCTACATGTAACGCCTTGATTACTTAGCTGAACCCTAGCTGTCTGCCTGTCAAATAAACGAGTTTTTCATCCGCCTTTCATATTCGTTGCACATTTTTGCGCTTAACCTTGTAGGCAACACTTGAGAGCAATCCGTGGATTATCGACTAACCTATTGAAAACGCATCATCTTTAGCCCCGTTTTATATCCTGCGGGCTGTAGTTTTGCCCAATGAACGCTGCTGTTTTCACGCTTGAAGTCGCTTTAGCCCGAGGTCATGAATCTTTGAAACCCTACCCTATTTATTGCGTGTCGATCGTTATCCCGGTCTACAACGAACAAGAAAGCCTGCCTGAGTTGCTGCGCCGCACCACGGCAGCCTGCAAGCAATTGGCTTACGAATACGAAATCATCCTAGTGGATGACGGTAGCCGCGACAATTCGGCCCAACTGCTCGAAGACGCCGCCGCCGAAGACGGCAGCAATGTGGTGGCGGTGATCCTTAACCGCAACTACGGCCAGCACGCGGCGATCATGGCCGGCTTTGAACAGTGCCGTGGCGAAGTGGTGATCACCCTTGACGCCGACCTGCAGAACCCGCCGGAAGAAATCCCGCGCCTGGTCGAGCAAGCCGCCCTGGGCTACGACGTGGTCGCCACCGTGCGTAATAACCGCCAGGACTCGGCCTTCCGCCGCTGGCCCTCGCGCTTGATCAACCTTGCCGTGCAGCGCTCTACCGGCGTGGCCATGACCGACTACGGCTGCATGTTGCGCGCCTACCGCCGCACCATCGTCGACGCCATGCTCGCCTGCCGTGAGCGCAGCACGTTCATCCCGATCCTGGCCAACGGCTTTGCCCGCCACACCACGGAAATCCTGGTGCACCACGCCGAACGTGAGCACGGCGAATCCAAATACAGCGCCATGCGCCTGATCAGCCTGATGTTCGACCTGCTGACCTGCATGACCACCACGCCCTTGCGCCTGCTGTCCATCGTCGGTTTCAGCCTGGCGGCACTGGGCGTGCTGTTTGCCTTTGCCCTGATCGTCATGCGCCTGGCCTTCGGCGCCGACTGGGCCGGTGATGGCCTGTTCGTGCTGTTTGCGGTGTTGTTCGTGTTCACCGGTGGCCAGTTCATCGGCATGGGCCTTTTGGGCGAATACCTGGGCCGCATGTACAGCGATGTCCGCGCCCGCCCACGCTTCTTTATTGAAAAAGTGCTGCGCAACCAACCGGCAGCACCGGCTCCAGTCGTCGTGGTCGACGGCCTGGTGTCTTCCCATACGTCTACTTCTTCTTCGGATCAGGTCCAGTCATGAGTTCAAAAGCTGTTGTATTCGCCTACCACGATATTGGTTGCGCAGGCATTGAAGCGCTGCTCAGCGCCGGTTACGACATTGCCGCCGTATTCACCCATGCCGATGACCCCAAGGAAAACAACTTCTACGGTTCCGTCGCCCAACTCTGCGCCCGCAATGGCATCCCGGTGCATGCACCGGAAGACGCCAACCACCCGCTGTGGATCGAACGCATCGCCAAGCTGAACCCGGAGTACATCTTCTCGTTCTACTACCGCAACCTGCTGAGCGAGCCGCTGTTGGCCACCGCCCGCAAAGGCGCGTTCAACCTGCACGGCTCCTTGCTGCCTAAATACCGTGGCCGCGCCCCGGCCAACTGGGTGCTGGTCAACGGCGAAACCGAAACCGGCGTGACCCTGCATCGCATGGTCAAGCGTGCCGATGCCGGCGCGATCCTGGCCCAGCAGAAAGTCACCATCGAGCGCAGCGATACCGGCCTGAGCCTGCACGCCAAGCTGCGCGATGCGGCGACTGCCCTGCTGCGTGATGCCCTGCCACAGCTGGCCCAGGGCAAGCTGAGCGAAACCGCCCAGGACGAGAGCAAAGCCACCTACTTCGGTCGTCGCACCGCCGCCGATGGCAAGCTGGACTGGAAAAAGCCCGCCGAGCAACTGTTCAACCTGGTACGTGCAGTGACCCAGCCGTACCCGGGCGCCTTCTGCGCCGTGGGCGAGCACAAGTTGATCGTGTGGCAAGCCGACGTGGTCAAGGGCAACGAAGGTCTGGCGCCTGGCCGTGTAATCAGCGTCAACCCGCTGCGCATTGCCTGCGGTGAAGATTCCCTGGTGGTCAAGTTCGGCCAGCGCAACGAAAACGGCCTGTACCTGGCCGGCCCGTCCCTGGCCGATGAACTGGGCCTGGTGGATGGCTCCGTGCTACGCGGCGCCGAGTCGGGTCGCAAGCCGCGCCGTACCCGTGTGCTGATCCTGGGCGTGAACGGTTTTATCGGTAACCACTTGTCCGAGCGCCTGCTGCGTGACGACCGCTACGAAGTCTATGG
The DNA here is from genome assembly GCF_009648855.1 of Pseudomonas sp. CFSAN084952. Taxonomy (NCBI): domain Bacteria; kingdom Pseudomonadati; phylum Pseudomonadota; class Gammaproteobacteria; order Pseudomonadales; family Pseudomonadaceae; genus Pseudomonas; species Pseudomonas sp. CFSAN084952. Next base: position 2,428,114 of record NZ_CP045767.1, read on the forward strand.
CCTGGACATCGGCTCCGACGCCATCGAGCGCCTGCGCAGCCACCCGAACTTCCATTACGTGGAAGGCGACATCAGCATCCACACCGAGTGGATCGAGTACCACATCAAGAAATGCGACGTGGTGCTGCCGCTGGTGGCCATCGCCACGCCGATCGAGTACACCCGTAACCCGCTGCGCGTATTCGAACTGGACTTCGAAGAAAACCTCAAGCTGGTGCGCTACTGCGTCAAGTACAACAAGCGCGTGATTTTCCCGTCGACCTCCGAAGTCTATGGCATGTGCCAAGACCAGTATTTCGACGAAGACACCTCCAACCTGGTAGTGGGCCCGGTCAACAAGCAACGCTGGATCTACTCCGTCTCCAAGCAACTGCTGGACCGCGTGATCTGGGCCTACGGCGACAAGGGCCTGAAGTTCACCCTGTTCCGGCCATTCAACTGGATGGGCCCGCGCCTGGACCGCCTGGACTCGGCGCGTATCGGCAGCTCCCGCGCCATTACCCAGCTGATCCTGAACCTGGTGGAAGGCACGCCGATCCGTCTGTTCGACGGCGGTGAGCAGAAGCGTTGCTTCACCGACATTGCCGACGGCATCGAAGCCCTGGCGCGCATCATTGATAACGACAATGGCGTCTGCGACGGGCAGATCATCAACATCGGCAACCCCGAAAACGAAGCCAGCATTCGCCAGTTGGGCGAAGAGCTGCTGCGTCAGTTCGAGGCCCACCCGCTGCGCCACAACTTCCCGCCGTTCGCTGGTTTCCGCGACGTCGAGAGCAAGGCGTTCTACGGCACGGGCTACCAGGACGTGGCGCACCGCAAGCCGAGCATCGACAACGCCAAGCGCCTGCTGAACTGGGAGCCGAGCGTAGAAATGAGCGAAACCATCGGCAACACGCTCGATTTCTTCCTGCGTGAAGCCATGCTTGAAATTGCGGATAAAAAGTAATGCAGGCAGGTCTTCGCATCGACGTCGACACCTACCGCGGCACCCGTGAAGGTGTGCCGCGGTTGCTCGACTCCCTGGCCGAAGCCGGGGTCAAGGCGACGTTCTTCTTCAGTGTCGGGCCGGACAACATGGGGCGTCACTTGTGGCGCCTGATCCGCCCGCAGTTTTTGTGGAAGATGCTGCGCTCCAACGCGGCCGGCCTGTATGGCTGGGACATCTTGTTGGCCGGCACTGCCTGGCCAGGCAAGCCGATTGGCCGAGACCTGGGGCATTTGATGCGCCAGGCCAAGGCTGCCGGGCATGAAGTCGGCCTGCACGCCTGGGACCACCATGGCTGGCAGGCCAACACCGGGCGTTGGAGCGAGGCACAACTGGTCGAGCAGATTCGACGCGGCGTAGACACCTTGGGCGACATCCTCGGCGAACGCATCGACTGTTCAGCGGCCGCCGGCTGGCGTGCCGATGAGCGTGTGGTGCAAGCCAAGCAAGGCTTCAACTTTCGCTACAACAGCGATTGCCGGGGCTCCAGTCTGTTTCGACCAACCTTGGCCGATGGCAGCGCGGGCACCCCACAAATTCCGGTAGACCTGCCGACCTTCGACGAAGTCGTCGGGCCGGTGGTGGCTGCCAACGATTTCAACCGCTTCATTCTTGATCGGTTCAACGCGTCAAAGCTGAACGTCTACACGATCCACGCGGAAGTAGAAGGGATTCTGATGGCCAATGATTTTCGCCAGTTGCTCGCCCAGGCCGGGCAGCGCGGCATCGAGTTCAAACCCTTGGGCGAGCTGTTGCCCGCGGATGTGACCACCCTGCCCCAGCAACAGCTGGTGCGCGGCGCCTTGACGGGCCGCGAGGGTTGGCTGGGAGTGCAGCAGGCATGATCCGCCGCTGGGCTTTGCCCCTGCTCCTGCTGGCGTTCGCCGTGTTCTACCTGCTGCCGTTGGCCACCCATGGCCTGTGGATTCCCGATGAGACCCGCTATGCGCAAATCAGCCAGGAGATGCTGCTGACCGGCAAGTGGGCCGCGCCGCACTTCATGGGCATTCGCTACTTCGAAAAGCCCGCCGCAGGCTATTGGATGATCGCGCTGGGCCAGGCGATCTTCGGGCAGAACCTGTTCGGCGTGCGGTTTGCCTCGGCGTTGAGCACCGGTTTGAGCATTTTGCTGGTGTACCTGGTCTCTCGTCGGTTGTGGAATGATCCGCAAAAGAGCCTGGTCAGCACGTTGCTCTACATGAGCTTCGTCAGCGTGGCCGCGCTGGGCGGCTATGCCAACCTGGACCCGCAGTTCACCTTCTGGGTCAACCTGACGGGCGTGGCCTTGTGGTTCTGTTTCGACAGCACCACGCGGCGCGCGCGCTTGTGGTCATGGGCCTTGCTGGGCCTGGCGTGCGGCATGGGCTTCATGACCAAGGGCTTCCTGGCCTGGTTGCTGCCGGTGCTGGTCGCCCTGCCCTACGCCGTCTGGCAAAAACGTTTTGTCGAGTTGTGCAAATTTGGCCCTGTTGCCGTGGTGGTGGCGATTGCTGTCAGCGTGCCGTGGGCGTTGGCTGTGCACCTGCAAGAGCCGGACTACTGGCATTTCTTTTTCTGGCACGAGCACATCCAACGCTTTGCCGGTGAAGACGCCCAGCACGCCGAACCCTTCTGGTATTACCTGCCGCTGCTGGTAGGGTTCGCGCTGCCGTGGGTCGCGCTGTTGCCGTCCGCGCTCAAGCAGGCCTGGCTGCAGCGGCGCGTGCCGAAAACCGCGTTCCTGCTACTGTGGCTGTTGATGCCCCTGGCCTTTTTCAGCCTGGCCAAAGGCAAGCTGCCCTCCTACATCATGCCGTGCATGCTCCCCCTGGCCTTGCTGATGGGCTCGGCCCTGAGCGACAAACTGGCTCAAGGTCGCGGCCGTGTGCTGCGCATCAATGGCTGGTTGAACCTGGTGATGGGTGTGCTGGTGTTGCTGGCCCTCAGCTGGTTCCAGTTGAAGAAGCCGGTCTACGAACCGGGTGAGGAAACCGTCAGCCTGGTGCTGGTGTTCATCTTTTTGTTCGGTTGGATCGTGGTCAATCTGCTGCAAGCGGCACGCCCCTTGGCATTGTGGGCCGCGCCGCTGATCGGCAGTGGATTACTGGTGCTGCTGGTGCCTGCGGCGTTGCCCCATTCGGTGGTTTACAACAAGACCCCGGACCAGTTCATCATTGATCACATCGACGAGTTGCAGCCCAGCGTTGCCCTGCTGAGCAACGACCTGGGCGCCGCGTCGGCGCTGTCCTGGCGCCTCAAACGCCCGGATATCACGCTGTACAACACCTCGGGTGAGGTCAAGTACGGCCTGGCTTACGAGGACACGGCCCCGCGTCTGGTCGACCGTAACCGCATCCAGACGTGGATGGCCGAAACCCGTCGTACCGGTGCGGTGGGCGTGGTGATGCGCGTCAATAGCACCGGCGAAAAGGAAGAACTCGCGCTGCTGCCCACTGACGGCAAGCGTTATGCGCAAGGCAAGATCGTGATCCTGATTTTCCCGCAGGTCGCGCCATGATCACCCTGCTGCTACTGCTCACGGCCTGCCTGCTCACCTGCATGGGCCAGGTCTCGCAAAAATTCGCCGTGGAGAGCTGGCGCGGCGTGCCGGACGGCTGGGCACCGAAACTGCGCTCGCCGTGGTTGTGGTCGGCGCTGGTGTGCCTAGGCCTGGGCTTGCTGGTGTGGCTGCTGGTGTTGCAGCGCCTGGAAGTCGGCATTGCCTACCCCATGCTCAGCCTGAATTTTGTGCTGGTCACGCTGATGGCGCGCTTTGTGTTTCACGAACCCATTGATGCCCGTCATTGGCTGGGTGTGGGGCTGGTGATTGCCGGCGTGGTCTTGCTGGGGCGCCAGGTATGAGCCGCATGCGGGGTTTCGCCCTGGCCCTGGGCAGTGTCGGCCTGGTGAGTGGCGCCCAATTGGGCATGCGCTGGAGCATGACGCGCCTGCCGCTGCCCACCCAATGGCTGGCTGCCTTCACGGACAACAGCATCGACCTCGGCGCCCTGGGCGTGGTGATCCTGGCGATCATCGCCTATGCGCTGTCGATGCTGTGCTGGCTCGGCGCACTGAAGCACTTACCCCTGGGCCGCGCCTATTCGCTGCTCAGCATCAGTTACGCGCTGGTGTATTTGCTGGCCGCCAGCCTACCGGTGTTCAACGAAGATTTTTCGCTTTCAAAAACCCTGGGGGTGGCCTTGGTCATCCTCGGCGTACTGGTTATCAACTCTCGTCGTGCTAGCACCTCAAGTCCCAGGAATACCCCATGAAAATCAGTGTATTTGGTAGTGGTTACGTTGGTCTGGTTCAGGCCACGGTATTAGCCGAAGTCGGTCACGATGTCATTTGCATGGACGTTGACAAGCACAAAGTCGAGTCGCTGCAGAAGGGGCATGTGACCATCTTCGAGCCGGGCCTGGCAGCCATGGTCAAGGACAACCTGGAAAGCGGACGCCTGCGCTTTACCCACGACGAAAAACTCGCCGTCGAGCACGGTGAAGTCTTGTTTATTGCTGTGGGCACGCCGTCGGATGAAGACGGTTCGGCCGACTTGAAATACGTGCTGTCGGTGGGTGATGCAGTTGCCCGCCATCGCGTGGCGCCGGTGATCCTGGTGGAGAAATCCACCGTACCGGTAGGCACCGGCGACACGTTGCGTGACCACATCCTCAATAACCTGCGTGCCGCCGGCCGTGAGCTGCAGTTCGATATCGTCTCCAACCCGGAATTCCTCAAGGAAGGCTCCGCCGTTGCCGACTGCCGCCGCCCGGACCGGATCATCATCGGCTGCGAGCGTGAAGAGGTGCGCGACGTGATGCGCGACCTGTACGCACCGTTCAACCGCAACCACGACCGCATCATCTTCATGGACCTGCGCAGCGCAGAACTGACCAAGTACGCCGCCAACTGCATGCTGGCCACCAAGATCAGCTTCATCAACCAGATCGCCGAGTTGGCTGAACACCTGGGTGCCGACATTGAGTCGGTGCGCCTGGGCATCGGTGCCGACTCACGCATCGGCTACCACTTTATCTACCCCGGCTGCGGTTATGGCGGCTCGTGCTTCCCCAAAGACATGCGCGCCCTGATCCACAGCGCCAAGCAGGCCAACTGCTCCAGCGACCTGCTCGAAGCCGTGGAAGCCATCAACCAGCGCCAGAAGAGCAAGTTGTTCGAGCGCATCAACGCGTTCTTCCAGGGCAACCTCAAGGGCAAGACGTTTGCCCTGTGGGGCCTGGCCTTCAAGCCCAACACCGATGACATGCGTGATGCCCCCAGCCGCGTGCTGATGGAAGCGCTGTGGGCTGCCGGCGCCAATGTGCGCGCCTTTGACCCTGAAGCCATGCAGGAAACCCAACGCATCTACGGCGATGACCCGCGCCTGATGCTGATGGGCACCCCGGAATCCACCTTGGGCGGCGCCGATGCGTTGATCGTGTGCACCGAATGGCAGCAATTCAAGGCGCCGGACTTTGACCTGATTCACCAGCGCCTGAAAACCCCGGTGATCTTCGACGGCCGTAACCTGTACGACGGCGAGCGCCTGGCGCGCAAAGGCTTCAAATACTTCCCCATCGGCCGCGGCGATTCCTGCGAGTTGCCGATCCCCCAGCAAAACTGGGTGGAACAGGTCAAGGACGCTTGCTAGGTGAACAACGCCTTACCGTCCGCGCAGCGCGCAACGATCCGCCACCAGTCGCTGGGGCTTGGGCTCTTGGCGCTGGTGCTGTTTATCGTCGGCAACTGGCACCAGGCGATCATCGGCTTTGATTCGCGCTTTGTGCTGTTTGCCCAGGAAATGCTGCGTCACGGGCCGAGTTTCTTTCCCACCACCTATGGTCAGCCGTATGCCGATTACCTGGCGACGTCGACCCTGTTGACGTGGCTGCTGTCGGTGCCCTTGGGCCAGGTCACCAGCCTGACGGCGTGGCTGCCCACTGCGGTCGCGTCGGCGCTGATTGTGGTGCTGGTCTATCGCCTCACTGCACCCTACTCGCCACGTTGGGGCCTGCTGAGTATTGCGATGCTGCTGCTCAGCAGTACGTTCATCAGCGAAACCCGTGCAGTCTCCCTCGACCAGATGCTCGCCGCCGTGGCGTTGGCGGTGTTCTACCTGGGCTACGCCCATGATCATTTCGCCGCAGCCAAGCGCCTGCATTGGGTGTTTTTGCTGGTGCTGCTGGGGTTTGCCATTCGCGGCCCGATCGGCCTGGTGATCCCTACGGGCGTGTTGTGCAGCTACTACCTGATCAACCGCCAGTGGCGCCAACTGTTCAGCTTCGGCCTGCTGGCACTGGCGCTGCTGGCGGCGTGCGTCGGCCTGTTGCTGCTGCTGGCCAAGCTCAGCGGCGGCGAAGATTTTATGCATGACGTGATTCGCATGCAGTTCCTGGGGCGCATGGATGGCAGCGAAGGCTCCGGCGGCGTGCTGTATTACTTCACCAGCTCCCTGGGCAACTACGCCCTGGCCTATCCAATCGCGTTGTTGGTGCTGCTGGCGGTGCTGATGGGCGGTCGACGTGCGCCGGACCCGGCATTGAAGCTGGTGCTCTACTGCGCGGCAGCCGGTGTGTTGGTGATGCTGGGGCTGTCGGTGCCCCAAGCCAAGAAAGCGCGCTATATCCTGCCGATGTTGCCGATGGCCGCGATCATTGCCGCGTATCCCTTCGCGGTCACACAAGGGCGACTGTTTGCGTGGCTGCGCGCCTTGATGCTGGGCATCTGGACGCTGTTGCCAACGCTGTTGGCCATTGGCTTGGTGGTGGCGCGGCGGCGCTACCCGGAACCGCTGGCCGACCTTGAGCTGATCTTCGTCGTGCTTGGCTTGCTACAGGTGCTGGCCCTGCTGGCATTGTTCCGCTCGCGGCTGCGCACCTACGGTCCCGCCTTGGCCGCCGTGCTCTCACTCTGGGCCACCTACATCATGGTGGTTGAACCCCTGGAACGTCAGGTGTACGACACCCGCACCTTCAGCCTCGCCGTCAAGGCGCAGGTTCAACAGCAACCGGCGCCGCTGGTGTTGCACGCACTGGGCAAAGACGCGAAAGCCATCAAATTCATGGTCAACTTCGATTGCGACAAGGTTCCGCTGTTTACCCAATTGCCTGCCGAATTGAAACCGGTCCAGGCGCCGGCATGGTTGGTCATGAGCCAGGCTGATTTCCAGGCGCTGGACGATCCGCGCCTGCGTTCAATCACGCCAACGCTTACCGCAGCGTTCGACAAAACCCCCTATGTGTTGCTGCATTTGGCAAAAGCCTCGACGCCTTGAGTGCTTTTCCGGCTGCACTGTAAGAAGAACGCCCACTCCCTCCACGAGTGGGCGACTTTCATCATAGGTACCAAGAAAACACCTACATTTGTTTGCGTAATGGCTGGTGCACTTTCCCTTCCGGTGCTCGGAGCCCAACTGTAGACTCGCTGCCACGTGCACTTACTATCTACCACCCGATCGTCAGGACTGCCCTGAAACGCTTGGGTCAGGGCACTTCACAACAAGGACGTTGTAGGCTGCCCGCGCGCGATGGCTTACTTCATTGAGAGGACAATGCCGTGCGAGAAGACCTGTTAACCGTACCCTTACCCAGGCTGGATCGTTTGATGGCATTGCGTGACGCACTGGTGGCGTTAAAGGGGCCGTTGGCCGACGACCCCAGGCTGCGCGAAGACTTGCAAGCGCGCCTGTTCAACGAAGAAACCCATAGTCGCGTGCTGGGCAAGATCAACCCCGCTGCATCCGCGTCCACCGGGCAGATAACCTATGGCGAAGCCGGTTAACTGCATTTATTTTGCATTCAATGTTCATTAATATGCAGTGGCGCCACCAGATCAAGCGCGGCACACTGCGCAGGTTCCTTCCCCCAATGTTGGAACCTTCAAAGGGCTGTTCCGGGAAACCAGGCAGGCCTTTTTTTTCGCCCGCTGTTTATGGACCGTCTTTCAATGCTCGCTCGCTGGTTACCCGCTGCAATCAACACCCGTCCCGCCGAATGGAGCCGTGCAGCCATCGGCATGGCCCTGGGCACGCTGTTCAGTGTCTGGGCCTGTGCCCAGGTGTTCGGCATGGAGGTGGCCCTGCACCTGCTCGGCCCTCTTGGCGCATCGGCCGTATTGCTGTTTGCCGTGTCGTCGGGGGCGCTGGCCCAACCCTGGTCGATAATCGGCAGTTACCTGTGTGCAGGCGTCGTCGCGTTGCTGGTCGCCCGCGTCCTGGGGCGCACCTTGGGCAGCGCCTGCCTGGCGGCAGGCATGACGGTGATCCTCATCTGCTGGCTGCGCTGCCTGCACCCGCCGGCCGGCGGCCTGGCCATGACCCTGGTGCTGGCCGATCCGGCATCGGTCGGCCTCGGCTGGTACGAGCTTGCGCCGGTGATGCTAGGGGCCGGCGCCCTGCTCGCCTGCGCGCTGGCCTATAACAATGCCACGCGCACGCGTTATCCCAAGGGGCTTGCCGAGCCTGCCCCGGTTATCCTGGGCACTGCCACCGCCGTGAGCGAGCCGAGCATCACGGCAGCCGACCTCAAGCTAGCGTTGGCCGAGATGGAGCAGTTCTACGATGTCGAACCGACAGAGCTTGAACAACTGATCCACGCCGCCGAGGGCCATGCCCGGCGTCGCAGTATCGGTGAGGTTCTGGCCAGCCGGGTGGTTTGAGCGACACTGCATAAATGCAACAACGACCTGCATGATTCCAAGTTGTACGAGGCAAATTTGCACTGGTACGATCACGAGAGAGTTCGCCCGCGAACGTCTTGATAAAGAACAATAAAAGCAGGGAGTTAGAGATGACTGCTCAGGTTTCATCCCAAGCAAGCCACGCCGAGATCCAGCAGCATGCAGTTCTGGCACAGGTGCGTAACCATATCGGCCACCTCACCCTCAACCGCCCCGCAGGCCTTAACGCCATCACCCTGAACATGGTCCGCCAATTGGCCGCGCACTTGCAGGTCTGGGCCGACGACCCTGAGGTCTATGCCATCGTCCTGCGCGGCGCCGGTGAGAAGGCCTTTTGCGCCGGTGGCGACATCCGTTCGCTGTACGACAGCTTCAAGCAAGGCGACACCCTGCACCAGGATTTCTTCGTCGAGGAATATGCCCTCGACCTTGCCATCCACCATTACCGTAAACCCGTACTGGCATTGATGGACGGCTTCGTACTCGGCGGTGGCATGGGCCTGGTGCAAGGCGCGGACCTGCGGGTGGTCACCGAACGCAGCCGCCTGGCGATGCCGGAAGTGGCCATCGGGTACTTCCCGGATGTGGGCGGCAGTTATTTCCTCTCGCGTATTCCTGGCGAACTGGGCACCTACCTTGGGGTGACCGGCGTGCAAATCCGCGCGGCGGATGCCTTGTATTGCGGGCTGGCGGACTGGTACATCGACAGCGCCAAGCTGGTTGAACTGGATCAGAAGCTCGACCGTCTGCAATGGAGCGAGTCTCCCCTCAAGGACTTGCAAGGCGCACTTGCCAGGCTGGCCGTGCAGCAATTGCCCGACGCCCCGCTGGCGGCCTTGCGCCCGGCCATTGACCACTTTTTCGGGTTGCCGGACGTGCCCAGCATCGTCGAGCAACTGCAACAAGTCACCGTGGCCGATAGCCATGACTGGGCGCTGACCACCGCCAACCTCATGCAGACCCGCTCGCCCCTGGCCATGGCCGTGACCCTGGAGATGCTGCGCCGTGGCCGCCACCTGCCACTGGAACACTGCTTTGCCCTCGAACTGCACCTGGACCGCCAATGGTTCGAGCGCGGCGACCTGATCGAAGGGGTTCGCGCCCTGATCATCGACAAGGACAAGACGCCGAAGTGGAACCCGCCCACCCTCCATGCGCTGGATGCCAGCCATGTGGAGAGCTTCTTCCGCGACTTCGCGCAGATTGAGAAATAAGCCATGCAAGATCTTGAATACACTGAAGAACAAGTGATGATCCGCGACATGGCGCGGGATTTTGCCCGTGGCGAAATCGCCCCCTACGCCCAAGCCTGGGAAAAAGCCGGCTGGATCGACGACGCCCTGGTGGCGAAGATGGGGGAGCTGGGCCTGCTGGGCATGGTGGTCCCGGAAGAATGGGGTGGCACCTATGTCGATTACGTGGCCTACGCCCTGGCCGTGGAGGAAATATCCGCCGGTGACGGCGCCACTGGCGCCTTGATGAGCATCCATAATTCAGTCGGTTGCGGGCCGATCCTCAACTACGGCACCACCGAACAGAAACACACCTGGCTGGCCGAACTCGCCAGCGGCCAGGCCATCGGTTGCTTCTGCCTGACCGAGCCCCAGGCCGGCTCCGAAGCCCATAACCTGCGCACACGCGCCGAACTGCGTGATGGCCAATGGGTCATCAATGGCGCCAAACAGTTCGTCAGCAACGGCAAGCGCGCCAAATTGGCCATCGTGTTCGCCGTGACCGACCCGGAACTGGGCAAGAAAGGCATTTCGGCGTTCCTGGTGCCGACCGACACCCCAGGTTTCGTGGTCGACCGCACCGAGCACAAGATGGGCATTCGTGCGTCAGACACCTGCGCCGTCACCCTCAACCAATGCAAGGTTCCCGAAGCCAACCTGCTGGGTGAGCGCGGCAAGGGGCTGGCCATCGCCCTCTCCAACCTGGAAGGCGGCCGCATTGGTATCGCCGCCCAGGCCCTGGGCATCGCCCGCGCCGCGTTTGAAGCCGCGCTGGCCTACGCCCGTGATCGGGTGCAGTTCGACAAGGCAATCATCGAACACCAGAGCGTGGCCAACCTGCTGGCCGACATGCAAACCCAGCTCAACGCTGCGCGCCTGCTGATCCTCCACGCCGCGCGCCTGCGCACCGCCGGCAAACCGTGCTTGTCCGAAGCCTCCCAGGCCAAGCTGTTCGCCTCGGAAATGGCCGAGCGGGTCTGCTCCAAGGCAATGCAGATTCATGGAGGGTATGGGTATCTGGAGGATTACCCGGTGGAGCGTTACTACCGGGACGCACGGATCACGCAGATTTACGAAGGCACCAGCGAGATTCAGCGGATGGTGATTGCCAGGGAGTTGAAAAACTACCAGCTCTGATGGGCATGACCCAAAGCCCTGTGGGAGCTGGCTTGCCTGCGATGCAGACACCTCGGTACATCAGTTAAACCGAGGCGATGCCATCGCAGGCATGCCAGCTCCCACCTTTGCTCTGCGGCGTTTGGCAGGGGTTACTTATCCTTGAATTGCGGCGCCCGCTTGGCCACGAATGCGGCCATGCCTTCTTTCTGGTCCTGGGTCGCGAACGCCGCATGGAACACCCGGCGCTCAAAGCGCACGCCTTCGGACAGGCTGACTTCAAACGCACGGTTCACGCTTTCCTTGACCATCATGCTGATCGGTACGGATTTACCGGCGATCAGGGCGGCCACTTTCAGCGCTTCTTCCAGCAATTCATCGGCGGGCACGATGCGCGCCACGATCCCGCAGCGCTCGGCCTCTACCGCGTCGATAAAACGCCCGGTCAGGCACATCTCCATGGCCTTGGCCTTGCCCACTGCACGGGTCAGGCGCTGGGTGCCGCCCATGCCTGGCAGCACGCCCAGGTTGATTTCCGGCTGGCCGAACTTGGCGGTGTCGCCGGCAAGGATAAAGTCACACATCAGGGCCAGTTCGCAGCCACCGCCCAGGGCGAAGCCATTCACGGCGGCGATGATCGGCTTGCGGCGATTGGCCACGCGATCGCTGTCGCTGAACAAGTCGTCCATATAGATCTGCGGGTAGGTCAGCTCGGCCATTTCCTTGATGTCGGCACCGGCCGCGAAGGCTTTTTTCGAGCCAGTCAGCACGATGCAGCCAATTTCAGGGTTGGCTTCCAGGCTGTCCAGCGCCTGGTTCAGCTCACTGACCAGTTGTGCATTCAAAGCGTTCAGGGCGTTGGGGCGGTTAAGCGTGATCAGCCCCACACGGCCCTGGACGTCAAGCAGGATGGTTTCGTAACTCATGTATCGGCTCCTTAAAGATTGCGTGAGATGACCATGCGTTGAATATCGCTGGTGCCTTCGTAGATCTGGCAGACCCGCACATCGCGGTAGATCCGCTCCAGGGGAAAGTCGTTCAGGTAACCGTAACCGCCCAAGGTTTGCAAGGCGGCCGAGCAGACTTTCTCGGCCATTTCGGACGCAAACAGCTTGGCCATGGACGCTTCCACCAGCGCCGGCTTGCCACTGTCACGCAGGGCGGCGGCGTAATGCACCATCTGCCGGGCGACGGCGATCTGGGTGGCCATGTCGGCGAGGCGAAAGGCCACGGCCTGGTGTTCGACCAACGGCTTGCCAAAGCTTTCACGCTCACGGGCATAGTCGCGGGCCGCTTCGAAGGCGGCACGGGCCATGCCCACCGACTGGGAGGCGATGCCCACGCGGCCACCTTCCAGGTTGGCCAAGGCGATTTTGTAGCCCTCGCCCTCCTCGCCCAGACGGTTGGCCAACGGTACTTTCACGTCTTCAAACAGGATCTGGCAAGTGTCCGAGGCATGCTGCCCCAGCTTGTCTTCCACCCGTGCCACGGTATAACCGGGCGAATCGGTGGGCACGATAAACGCGCTGATCCCACGCTTGCCTGCGGCGGGGTCGGTGACCGCAAACACAATCACGATCCCGGCGTTTTGCCCGGAGGTGATGAACTGTTTGCAGCCGTTGAGTACATAGTGGTCGCCTTCAAGGCGCGCCCGGGTTTTCAGGCTGCTGGCATCGGAGCCTGCCTGGGGTTCGGTCAGCGCGAAGGCACCGAGCATGGCGCCACTGGCCAGGGGCGTGAGGAACTGCTCTTTCTGCTGGTCATTGCCAAACTTGAGGATCGGCACACAACCCACCGAGTTGTGCACGCTCATGATCGTGGAGCAGGCACCGTCGCCGGCGGCGATTTCTTCCAGGGCCATGGCGTAGGCCAGGTAGCCAGTGTCGCAACCGCCCCACTGTTCCGGGACCAGCATGCCGAAAAAGCCCAGTTCGGCCATTTGCGCAATGGCCTCCTTGGGAAAACGATGCTCGCGGTCCCACGCGGCGGCGAAGGGTTTCAAACGTTCCTGGGCAAATTGCCGGGCGGCGTCGCTGATCTGCAGTTGTTCGTCATTGGGCAACATAGGTCATCCTCAATACAAGCATTCAACGGCCATGGCCGTGGCTTCACCGCCGCCAATGCAGATAGCGGCGACGCCACGCTTGAGGCCCTTCTGGCGCAGGGCCGCGAGCAACGTCACCAGGATGCGTGCGCCGGAGGCACCAATGGGGTGGCCCAATGCACAGGCACCACCATGCACGTTGACCTTGTCATGGGGAATCTCCAGCTTGCTCATGGTCACCAGGCTGACCACGGCGAAGGCCTCGTTGATTTCGAACAGGTCCACCTCGTCGAGGCTCCAGCCGGTCTTGCTCATCAGTTTGCGAATCGCCCCCACCGGCGCCACCGGAAACAGCCCAGGCTCATCGGCAAACGCGGCGTGCCCGTGGATCACTGCCAACGGCTTGAGGCCGCGCTTGAGCGCCTGGGACTCACGCATCAGCAACAACGCCGCGGCGCCATCGGAGATCGAGCTGGAGTTGGCTGCTGTCACTGTACCGCCGTCACGGAACGCCGGTTTCAGGCTGGCAATCTTGTCCAGCCTGGCTTTCGGCGGTTGCTCATCGTGCAGAATGGTTTTTTGTTCTTTGCCCACGGTGACCTGCACCGGGACGATTTCACTGGCAAAGCTGCCGTGGGTGATAGCCTCTTGTGCGCGGGTCAGGGAAGCGATGGCAAACGCGTCCTGAGCTTCACGGGTAAAACCATTGTGCTCGGCGCAGTCCTCGGCAAAGGTGCCCATCAGGCGCCCCTTGTCGTAGGCATCTTCAAGGCCGTCGAGGAACATATGGTCCAGCACCTTGCCGTGGCCCATGCGGTAGCCGCTGCGCGCACGGTCCAGCAGGTACGGGGCGTTGGACATGCTTTCCATGCCGCCCGCGATCACTACATCGACACTGCCAGCGCGCAGCGAATCGTGGGCCAGAATCGTCGCTTCCATGCCGGAACCGCACATTTTGTTGAGGGTGGTGCAGCGCGTGCCCTTGTCCAGCCCGGCGCCCAAGGCAGCCTGGCGAGCAGGCGCTTGCCCAAGCCCGGCGGGCAGTACACAGCCAAACAGCACTTCGTCGACGGCATCGGTGGCGATACCGGCACGCTCGACCGCCGCACGAATGGCGGCTGCGCCCAGTTGCGGCGCGGTCAGGCTTTTGAGGTCGCCCTGGAACCCGCCCATGGGCGTGCGCACGGCGCTGACAATAACAATTGGATCGTTCATAGCCATTGCTCCTTATTTGGCGGCCATGCGCAAGGCACCGTCGAGACGGATCACCTCACCATTAAGCATGCTGTTTTCAATGATGTGGCGTACCAGCGCGGCATATTCGGCGGGTTTGCCCAGGCGTGGCGGGAACGGCACGCCGGCAGCCAGGGAGTTGCGGACTTCGTCGGTCATGCCGGCCATCATCGGGGTTTCGAAAATGCCGGGTGCAATGGTCATCACCCGGATACCAAAGCGCGCCAGTTCCCGCGCGGCAGGCAAGGTGAGGCTGGCGATCGCGCCCTTGGACGCGGCATACGCAGCCTGGCCGATCTGCCCATCGAATGCCGCCACCGAGGCGGTATTAATGATGACGCCCCGCTCGCCGTCGGCATTCGCCTCGGTTTCAGCGATCGCCGCAGCGGCCAGGCGCAGCAGGTTGAAACTGCCGATCAAGTTGACGTTGATGACTTGGGCAAAGCTCGCCAGGCCGTGCGGGCCGTTCTTGCCGAGGATCTTCTCGCCACGCACGACACCCGCGCAGTTGACCAGGCCGTGCAAGCCCCCAAAGGCCTCGACCGCCGCCGTCACGGCCGCTTCTGCAGCGGCTTCCTGGCTGATGTCCGCCACGGCGCTGCGGGCATTGTCGCCCAGTTGCTTGGCCTTGGCAGTCACGGCGTCGGCGTTCAAGTCCACCAGCATCACCTTGGCACCCGCGGCGACCAGCATTTCGGCCGTGGCCGCGCCGAGGCCCGACGCGCCGCCGCTGACCAGGAATACCTTGTTTTCAATCTGCATCGTTGTTTCCTTTTAAAAGGGTCAAGCCACGGCCGCCTGGGCCTTGGCTATTTCCTGATTGCGCAAAATAAAGCGTTGCAGCTTGCCGCTCGGGGTCTTGGGCAAGTCGCTGACAAATTCGATTTCCCGCGGGTACGCATGGGCGGCCAGGCGCTGGCGCACATGCAGGCGCAGCTCTTCAGCCAGCTCCGGGGTGGCGCGGTATTGCTCGCTGATCACCACAAAGGCTTTGACCAGCTCAGTGCGCTCCGGGCAAGGCTTGCCGACCACGGCAGCCTCGACCACCGCCGGGTGTTCGACCAACGCGCTTTCCACGTCGAAGGGGCCCACGCGGTAGCCGGATGTAGTGATCACGTCGTCGCTGCGTCCGACAAAGCTGATGCTGCCGTCCGGGTTCAGCTCCACGGTGTCGCCGCTGAGGTAATACTTGCCGACGAACGCCTTGGTTTTCACGCCGTCGTACCCGGCAAACCAGCACATAGGCGATTGCTCGCGGTCGATGGCCAGGATGCCGGGTTGGCCGGCTGGCAGCTCCTGATGGTTGTCATCCAGCACCACGATGCGATGCCCTGGCGAGGCAAAACCCGCCGAGCCCACATGCACCGGATGCGCCAAACCATGGTGATTGCACAGCACCATGCCCAGCTCGGTCTGGCCGTAATGGTCGTGGATGGTCACGCCCAGGTGGTCGGCGAACCAGCGGATCACCTCCGGGTTCAAAGGCTCACCGGCGCTGCTGACGATGCGCAGCTTGCCCTTGATCGAACCGGCGAACTGTTCGCCACCGGCAATCAACAGCCGATACGCCGTGGGCGAACCGGTCAGGTTGGTGATCGCGTATTTATTGATGACCCGGCAGGTGCTTTCCAGGGTGAACGGGCCATCGTAGAAGGTGATCGGGTGCCCCATGGACAACGGCCCGGTCACGCCGAAATAGATGCCATAGGCCCAGCCAGGGTCGGCAACGTTCCAGAATGCGTCCTCGGGGCGCAAGTCCACGGCGTCGCGCATGTAGCCCTGGAACGCGACGATGGCCTTGAGCGGTACCGACAGCGCCTTGGACGGGCCGGTGGTGCCGGAGGTGAACATCAGCAGGAACGGCTCCTCTGCGCCCAGCAGCACCGGCTCGCAGTGAGAAGAGTAGCTGGGCAGTTCGGCCCAGAAGCTGTAGTCGCCCCGCACGATACCTTCGCCCTTGGCCCCGGCGACCGTGACGATGGTCGGGCAGTCGGCGACTTCCGCCAGCTTGGGACGGTTCACTGCATCGGTGACCACCAGCGCTGCACCCGAGCTGTTCAAGCGATGTTCAATTGCCTTGGGTCCGAACGCGGTAAACAGCGGCTGATAGACCGCGCCGATGCGCCACGTCGCCAGCACGACCACCAACAATTCGGCAGTACGGGGCAACAGGCCCGCCACCTTGTCACCGCGCTTGACGCCCTGGGCCAAGAGGAAGTTGGCGAAACGCGCGGCCTGCTCTTGCAGTTCGGTAAAGGTTGACGTGGCGCTGCGTCCGTCCTTGCCCTCCCAGAACAACGCGATGCGCCCCGGCAACGCGTGACGGTCACAGCATTCCACGCAGGCATTGAGCGCTTGCAGGTTGCCGGCCAGTGCGGCGTCGACGGTGTGCTGGTAATCAAACTCGGTGGTGGCAGCCAAATACTCACGCATCGCTTCCTATCCTTCTGTGTTTTTATTTTCAGGACGTTTTCAACTCGAGAAAAGCGCTGAAATAGTCGCTCCAGAGCGGCGCAGCGGCAATGGTAAAAGCTTTCAACTTGGCTGACTGGTTTGGCCAGTCCGTAGCGAAACGCGGGGGGCTTTTTCGCTTTTCGGTGGGAGCGGGCTGGCCCGCGAAGGCGGTGGGTCAGTCACCACAGCTGTCACTGCACCACCGCTTTCGCAGGCAAGCCAGCTCCCACAGGGTTATGTACTGCCCGGCTCCCACGTTAGTCATTGAGTCGACTGATCAGGCGGTCGATCCAAGTGATTGGACGCGATGCATAGCAGCTTCTAATCTGACCGCCTGCACGCCATAGAAGCCCTCCATGATCGTTCGCCCTAAACCCAACGTCCTGGGTATCCTGTTCTCCCTCAAAGGCTCCATTGCCAAGCGCATTGCCTGGCGCAGCCTCCTGGTCACGCTGTTGGCCTCGGTCATCGTGCTGGTGGAAACCCTGCACCCCGCCTATTTTTCCAAGGTCAACGCTACGCCCTTCACCTTGTTGGGCCTGTCATTGTCGATCTTCATGAGTTTTCGCAACAACGCCTGCTACGACCGTTGGTGGGAGGGCCGCAAGCAACTGGGGCAAATGGTCATTGACGTGCGCTCGCTGATTCGCGAGACCCAGGTGCTGGGGGACACCGCCGAGCGTGCTGGCCTGCTGCGCGGCCTGTGCGGTTTTGCCCATGGCTTGGTCGCGCATTTGCGCCATGAAGATCAAGCCCGGGCGATACACCCTTGGATCAGCATGCCAGTGGGCCACCCCAACTTGCCGGACAGCGTGCTGCAAACGGTCGGTGCGCGCTTTTCGGTCCTGGCACAACAGGGCGTGATCAGCGAATGGCGCTACACCCAACTGGAAGCCCGGCTAGTCAGCCTGAGCCAGGTGCAGGCGGCATGCGAGCGCATCAAGACCACGCCACTGCCCTTTCCCTACACCCTGCTGTTGCACCGCACCATTTACCTGTTCTGCATCTTGCTGCCATTCGCCATGGCCGAGCCACTTGGCTGGTTGACGCCAGTGTTCACCGCGATTGTCAGCTACACCTTCTTTGGCCTGGATGCGATTGGCGACGAATTGGAAGACCCCTTCGGCTTCGACGAAAACGACTTGCCGTGTGATGCTATCCTGCGGACATTGGAGCGCGAGATCCTCGCCGCCCTTGGTGAAGTCAACCTGCCGCCAGCGTTGGAGCCAGCGGACTACGTGCTGACCTGACGCGGGTTTGACACTCGCCTCGCACTGACCGAAGCTTGGAACTTTGCTGCCCAAGCTTTCGGACGCCTGCATGTCAAAGTCACGCCGTTACTCCATCATCGGCCTGTGCGCCCTGTTGTTGATCGTACTGATCACCTGGTTTTTCTCCCGCACCCCTGCAGTGGCCGTACCCCCAGCCATCGCCCATGGCTATTCCAAGGCCTTGAAGCAGGCGCATAACGGCGAGCCCGGCGCCGCACGTGTGTTGTACCAACAGTTGGGCCGGCCGGACCTGTCGCCCAAGCGCCGCGCCGCCTTGCATGCTGAGCTGCCCAATTACCCCAGCCCCCAGGCGCTGAAGCTGGCCGATAAAGACCTCGCCAATGAGTCGGCGCTGGTGCGCGAAGCCGCTATTCACAGCATCGTCGGCCTGGTGCCCACTGGCCAGCGCACCTTACTGCTCGGTCCGGTGCTGGACGATCCGGAACAATCGGTGCGCTTTGCCGCCGCCAACGCCTTGCTGGGCCTGTCGCCCGATACACTGGGTTTGTACTTTGGCCCACTGCAGCAGGTGCTCGATGAATTCGTGACAACGCTCAAGGCCCAGCCCGAAACCGCTGAAGGCTGGATTCAATTGGCGCGTCTGTACATCCACAGCGCCCTGCTGCCGGAGGCGCAAAACGCCCTGGAGCAGGCAATGCGCTTGCAGCCGGACAACCTGCAAGCGGTGGTATCGCAAATCGAACTGCTGGACAAGCAAGGCAAGACCGACGAGTCGCGCCAACTGCTGGCCCGGCAACTGGCGGCGCATCCGGAGTCGGCCTACCTGCAACATGCCTTGGGCATGTGGCTGTTGCACCATGGCGAGCGCCCCTACGCCCTGCTCGGCCTGTCCAAGGCGGTGGAGCTTGCGCCGGACAACCCGGATTATCGCTATGACCTGGCCACCACCCTGCACGCCCAGGACGAAGTAGAGGCGGCCCAGCGCCAGTTGGAAGAAATCGTCCAGCGGCATCCCGCCAATCGCAAAGCCCGCGTGTTGCTGGTCAATTACTGGAAAGAGACCGGGCAGTTGCAGAACGTTCAGGTGCTGCTCGCCCAACTGGAGCAACAGAACCCGGATGATCCGGCGTTACAACAGGGCCTCTGATAGGCGATCAGCTCAGCACTGCAAAAAAACGTGTAAAGCGACCTCTCTTCGTACAATTCATCCAAAACGTTGAACCGCTAGTGGCCACTACGGTCAAGTGAATATGGCACGTCCCAGTCGGCGTGCCCCTCTACTTGTACGTGACCTGAGGGCACTTCTTGAGTACATCCAAACAGCTGTTGAGTGAAAAGGCGGCCACCGGCGTCGAAGGTCTTGATGACATTCTTGCCGGGGGGCTATCGCGAAGCCACGTGTTTTTGCTCGAAGGCGAACCCGGCACCGGTAAAACCACCGTGGCCCTGCATTTTCTGCGGGCCGGTGCGCAGAACGGCGAACGTTGCTTATATATCACCCTGTCCGAAACCGAGCACGAACTGCGCCAGGGTGCCAAATCCCACGGCTGGGACTTGGATGAGCATATTCATATCTTCGAGCTGACCCCACCGGAAAGCCTGCTCAACGCCGATCACCAGCAAAGCCTGCTGTACTCCTCCGACCTGGAGCTGGGTGAAGCCACCCGCCAGATCTTTGAAGTGGTAGAGCGGGTCAAGCCGACCCGCGTGGTGGTCGACAGCCTGTCTGAGATCCGCCTTCTGGCGCAAAGCTCGTTGCGCTATCGCCGGCAGATCCTGGCGATCAAGCACTACTTCGTGCGTTATGACGCCACCGTGTTACTGCTGGATGACTTGACCACCGAATCCCTGGATAAGACCGTGCACAGCGTTGCGCACGGGGTGATTCGCCTGGAGGAGCTGACGCCCAACTATGGCGCCGAGCGTCGGCGTATCCGGGTGGTCAAGTACCGGGGCCAGAAATACCGTGGCGGCTTCCACGACTTCACCATCATGGGCGACGGCATTCACGTATTCCCGCGCCTGGTGGCGGCCGAACATCGCGGCGGTTACAACCGTCAAACCTTGAGCAGCGGTATCGAGGAGTTGGATTCTCTGCTCGGCGGGGGGATCGAGACCGGCTCCAGCAGCCTGATTCTCGGCCCGGCCGGTACCGGCAAGTCTTTGATCTCGATGATCTTCGCTGCCGCCGCCGTGGCCCGTGGCGAAAAGGCTGCGCTGTTCATCTTCGATGAAGAGCTGGGCCTGCTGTTCGAGCGCATGAAGAACATGGGCATCGACCTCGCCGCCTTACGGGACACCGGAAACCTGCTGATCGAACAGGTCGACGCGGCCGAACTCTCCCCCGGCGAATTTTCCCACCGGGTTCGCCGCTGCGTGGATGAGCGCGGTATCAAGACCGTGGTCATCGACAGTATCAACGGCTACCAGGCGGCCATGCCCGAAGAAAACGCGCTGATCCTGCATATGCATGAACTGCTGCTGTACCTTAACCGCCGTGGTGCAGCCACCTTCATGACGGTGGCCCAGCACGGCCTGGTCGGCGACATGCAGACGCCGGTCGACATCACCTACCTGGCCGACACCGTGATCTTGCTGCGTTATTTCGAGGCCCTGGGTAAAGTTCGCCGGGCCATTTCGGTCATCAAAAAAAGAACGGGCTCCCACGAGTCGACCATTCGTGAATATCGCATCGGCAGCCGCGGTATGACGGTAGGTGTACCCCTGGATAACTTCCAGGGTGTGCTGCGGGGCATTCCAACCTATATGGGTGCCGGCTCCCCTCTGCTCAAGGATGAGGGCTAGTGCCGGCCCTGTCTCCCGTCTACGAGCGTGCCATCGTGCTGGCGCCCATGGGCCGCGATGGCTCATTGGCGCTGATGATGCTTAACGAAGCCGGCTACAGCGGGATTGTCGCCAACAGCCTGGCCGCTCTGTGCGAAGAGCTGACGCAAGGCGCCGGCCTGCTCATCATTGCGGCTGAGGCACTGCGTGGCGTCGACCTTGAGCCGTTACTCGAGCTGTTGCATCAGCAACCGGCCTGGTCCGACCTGCCTATCGTGCTGATGACCCAGCATGGCGGCAAAGAGCAGAACGGCTCGACGCGGCTGAGCGGCTTGCTGGGCAACGTCACGTTTCTGGAGCGGCCGTTCCATCCCATCACCTTGATCAGCCTGGTGAGCGCGGCCCTGCGCGGTCGACGGCGCCAGTACGAAGCGCGGGACCGGTTGATTGACTTGAGCGAGAGTGAGTTGCGTCTCCAGCGCACTTTGGAAACGCTTGAGCAGCAAGTGGAAGAACGCACCGCCCAACTGCGTCACAATGAAGAAGCCCTGCGCCAATCGCAGAAAATGGAAGCCGTTGGCCAGTTGACCGGGGGTATCGCCCATGACTTCAACAATATGCTTACCGGCATTATCGGTAGCCTGGAACTGCTACGCCGACGTGTGTCCCGGGGCAAACTGGATGACCTGGACAGCCTGATCGACCTGGGCGTGACCTCGGCCAACCGCGCAGCGAGCCTCACCCATCGACTGTTGGCGTTCTCCCGTCGACAATCACTGGACTCCAAGCCTGTGCAGATCAACCAGTTGGTCACGTCCATGGGCGAATTATTGCAACGCAGCATCAACGAAAGTATCAACCTGGACATGCGCCTGAGCGACGCCTTGTGGACGGCCGAGGCCGACCCGAACCAGCTCGAAAGCGCCCTGCTCAACCTGGTGATCAACGCGCGCGACGCCATGCCCACGGGTGGCACGCTGACCGTGGAGACCACCAATCGTCACCTCGACAGTGTCTTTACCGCCGCCTACGGCACCTTGACCCCGGGCGACTACGTAGAACTGAGTGTCAGCGACAACGGTTGCGGCATACCGCAACACCTGATGGATCGCGTGTTTGATCCGTTTTTTACCACCAAACCCATCGGCCAAGGCACCGGTCTTGGGCTGTCGATGATCTACGGCTTCGCTCGCCAGTCTCGTGGGCATGTGACCATCCACAGCGAAGTCGGCAAAGGTACGACGGTCAGTTTGTTCCTGCCGCGCTTTATCGGTGAGCCCCAAGCTCAGGAGCCGCTCAACCCGACATTGCTGCCGTTTGCCAATGCAGGGGAAACGGTTTTGATCGTCGAGGATGATCCCGCAGTTCGGGTGTTGGTCAGCGCGGTGCTCAAAGAACTGGGTTACGGGTTTATCGAGGCTGGGGACGCGAATGCGGCGGTGCCGATCATTGAATCCGAACAGCGCATCGACCTGATGATCAGCGACGTCGGTTTGCCGGGGATGAACGGCCGACAACTGGCGGAAATCGGCCGGCAGATTCGTCCGGAACTCAAAGTATTGTTTATTACCGGATACGCCGAGCACGCCGCGGTGCGGGGTGGCTTCCTGGACCCGGGGATGCAACTGATCACCAAGCCTTTTACGTTTGATTTGTTGACGGCCAAGGTGCGTGAGATGATCCAGGCGTAGAGCGGCCACATGTGGCAATAAGTCGTCACGGTTTAGCAGGCAGCAGATGGAATCGATGTGAGTTTTTTTCCACATACGTTGGCGAATAACGCACTACCCACATCGACCAGGAATATTTCTGATGACTGTTATTTCCAATTCACGCTTTTCCGAGCTTTATACGCCCCAACTGTCAAGCGCCGTTCCACAACCGCAATCTGCCCGCCTCGAGGTCGCGACAGAGCTTCCGGGAACAAGACAAACCTCTCTGCAAGATAAGGATCAGTGGTTAGCCAGCATATACGGTGGTACGTTGCGAGATTTGTTGGGTGACAATCAAGACTATCGCGAAGTTGAAGTTGACAGAATCCCGTGGAATTCGTCCTTAGGGCAGACGCGTGCGCTGATGCTTAAACTACTTGAAAGCCCTGCGTTCAAGGACTGGGCCAAGCAGAATGATGTAGACCTATCAAAGCCGCTTACTATCAATGTCGACAGCGGTACCCTCGACGTCACGACCACGGGGGCCAAACAGCGAAACCCCTTCGACTTTTCACCGCCCACGCCCACCGCCAAATCCTTGGATATTCACAGCTTTACGGGTTGGCCCCTGCTCAAGAGTGTTGCCAAAACGTTGGCAGGCCCCGGCAATGTCGTAAGTTTCGATACCGCATCCACCGCGACCACCGCAACGATCGCAGACATCGCACGGTTTCATGGTCATGCCGTGCCCTCCGACCGCATACTATCGCCTTCTCAGCGACAGGCATCCATCCAGCAGCTACTTGATAAACTGCAGGATCCGGATTCTGACACCTACAATGAGAGGTTTAATTTCCCTCCCCAGCAATACCTGAATAATCAAGTGTCGGAGTTGGGGGATCTGAACAATCGAAATGCCGTGATTGGGGTAATATCAAACGTCGTAAACGAAAAAGCTAAGGACCTTGAGGACCTGGAGGCCGAGCTCCAATTCTGGCAAAAAAGATCTGGTTACGAAGAAACTATCGAAAAGCTCCAGCTAACCATTAAGCAACGGTTGCAAAATGTTCTGGATACGCCAGTTGAGATAGATCCCACCTCTTCCTACTTCCGGGACCACAATCTGAAACCGGATGTGGCGGTGACACTGCGCGACTACCTCGTAGGGCATGGCATAGTACTTCCAACTAATGCGTCGGAGTTAAAGAACATTGCGCAGTCGTTGGCAAGCCCTCCCATTGAAAAACCGGCGCATGGCAATCTAGGTGGGGCGCACTCATGGCCAACGCCGATGAGCAATGATGATCGGCGTGCACTTGCCGCCATGACCAGTAAGTTTTTGGAAGGTCAGCCAGAAAACACCCTGCTCGCCTATTTGACTCGCGGGGTTGAATATCGACAGAATTTCGGTGCAAGCTTTCTGGAAGATCGTAGCCGCGGCATTGACAACGTCCTGGAGTTTCCCAATGTTAAAAAATTCGCCCTTGCGGCGGAGCGCGAATTTGGCGAAATTGCATCGCCTAACGTGATCGCTGATTGGATGTTGACAGCGCTCTACGACGCGTTGGACCCCCTCAGCATCAACGCAACTTCACCCGATTCGAACAGGACTAAAGTTGCGGGCTTCGACCTGGCCAACATGAACCTCTCCGGAATGAACGCCCAGGACATATACGCAACGCTGTCTGATCACTTGCGCGAAACCGGAGTGACGAACCATTACAACGGCGTGCTGGCCATGGAAGTTCTATTGGCCCGCAAGGCTCCGGAACTCTTGGTCAAAGACATACCCGAAACATTGACCAAGGGCACCCACTCTTGGGTCAGTTTCGTTACGGCAGTAGCCCGTATAGAGGCTGAGGCTCCTGGCTCGACCAGCCGAATGACGTATGCCCAAGTCATGATGCGACATGAACTGGCGCCAATAACGCTGGCAGACAAACTGGTTGAGCAGCAGGCTCAAACGGACGCCCTGAAAGACTGGGGCGTTTACAATGGTGTGCTGACCAGGAGCAGCACAGATCAATACTCAGAAGAAGATATGACAAAGGTGCGCGCTGCATTCAATGAGCAGATGCATCAGTTGAATGAGTCTTCCAAGACGTTTGCGACGCCGTTCCCTGTGCTGCATGAAATGGCAGTGGCCAGCATCAAAGAGCAAAATCCGCACTTGTCGGAAGAGCAAATAAAACGAAAAGTGCTGACACCAAAGGACTCTGGCTTTTTGGAATTTCCAGGGCCCTACTCATTGGTGGATATATTGATTAACGCGGAGCGACACCATAAGGATGTCGCTTTGGATAGCTATACATCCAGCGATAAAGATATCGATCTTAGCACCATCGCCTTGCGAAAGTTTACAAATAGTTCCGTAGTTTATACATTCGAAACACAGCTTTCTGTTTTATTCGATCGCTTTGAACGAGCCACGCAAACGCAAGTCAAGAACTTGATTTCCAAACTCCCTATTGAGGATCGAAAAATAATTGAGCATGGGAAAGTTACGATTTCTAAAGAAGTAGACGTTTCGTACGAAGCTTACTCGCAGGTACAAAAAAGAAAAGACTCTTCACCGACCAGTATATTTTTACAAAGCGAGTTTGTGGATGCACAAGGCAATAAAGGCACCCATACCTATGAAATAGACAGCGCAAAAAATACCATTCGAAAACGTATCGATTTGAACGACAAAATCCCAGGTGCCATTTCGGACGATAAGATTAACTCCAAGCGCCTTGTCCCCCTCGCCCCTGATGGCAATTACAGCGATAACGTTCTTACGGCCGGGTCCACCGACGCGGTCAACGATGCTCCCAACAGCTTCGCCAGCGAAAAGACCCAGTACATCGCTGATGCCATGGTAAAAAAAATCAGTATTCGGGATAACGCAGAGTCACTGCGGGGCACCACTGCATTCGATGGTGAAGTCCCTTTCTGGCAAAAAATCGAAGATTTTGTGGTAGGGCTTATTCCGGGTTATAACGCCGTCAAAAACTTTATCGCAGGAAACTGGCGCGAGGGCCTTATCGATGTGGCGTTTGATGTTTTTGGCTTTCTTCTTGCCGGCGCCGGTGGGGCGGTGCGGGCCGCTGGCGCTGGTGCCAGAGCGGGCTCGTCTGCGTTTGGAAGTACCGCAAAAAGATTGGTGCGTGGCGCCATAGGCGCACTCAACCCTATCGATCCAAAGGGTATTGCGCAAGGCTTCGTGCAAGAAGGTATAACTTACTTGGCGAACAGTGGTCCCGGACGGAATAATCAACCTTCGTTTAAAATCAAGTATGACCCTGTAAAGATCTTCAGGAACGTTGAGAACGCCACAATAGGCAACGCCAACATGCAAGGGACAACAACAGCAATCGCTGCCACCCAGAAAAACGGCAAATGGTATGCCCTTGACCCTGTCAGTAAACAGCCGTTTGGTCTTCCCTTGAAGGATTTCGTGCCTTCGGCATAAAGGATGTCGTCAAGCGGGAAAAACGCGCAATACCTCAAAAAGGTTCTTCTCGGTGGTTCGAGAAGAACTTTTGCTATCGCACAAAACTTGCGCGTCTCGTTTGAATCATCACGCCAATAAACGCTGGATATGCTCCTGCAGCGTATCCAGATCAAACGGCTTGGCCAAAATCGGCGCGTTGCGCGTGATCGGGCTGTTGCAGTCGAGAATTTCCTGCGGATAGCCGCTGATAAAGATCACTTTCAGTTCCGGTCGCAGCTTGAGCGCCGGCTCAGCGATCTGCACCCCGGAAATTCCACCCGGCAGGCGGTAATCGGTGACCATCAAGTCCAGGTGCGGTTTGGTCGCAAGGATTTCGAAGGCCTGCTCCCCGTCGATCGCCTTCAAGACCCGGTAGCCCAAGCCTGCCAGGTACTCACCCAGCACAAACATAATGGATTCGTCGTCCTCGACGATCAGTACGACATCTTGTGCATCTTCACTCATGGGAAGCCTTTGTCCGGTCAATTGCTGCAGTTACGACCATGGGGTCACGCAGAGGTTGCGTCGAGCTGACGATTGATTTCACGCGGTCGCCTCAAGGGGCAAGCACACACGAAACAAGGCGCCCTCGCCTATCTGGCTCTCCACCTCGATGGTGCCGCCATGGGCCGCTACTATCTGCTCGGAAATAAACAATCCCAGGCCCAGGCCGGCGGCGGCATGATTGGCGGAAACCCGTTCGAACTGCTGGAAAATACGCTTCTGGTTGTCTTCACTGATACCAATGCCACGGTCGCGCACTTCCACGCGCGCCTCGCCATGCTCGGTATACACCCGTACATCCACCGGGCTTTTAGCCCCGTAGCGCAGGGCATTGGTCAGCAGGTTGGTGATCACCTGCTCGATACGGAATTCATCCCAGTGGCCCTCTACAGGCTCGTCTGCCACCAACTGCATCGACGATTCAGCCGCGGCGACCTGTGGCTCGAAGTTGTGCACGAGGTTGCGCACCAACTGCGCCAGGTCAAAACGCGCCGGGCGTATGGACAGCTTGCCGGTACGGATGCGTGACACGTCAAGCATGTCTTCGATCAGACGGATCAGGCTTTTGATCTGGCGCTCATCGCGGTCAACCATGGCGTGCATCTTGTCCAGAGTGAACGCGGCGGCGTTGTCCCGGGCCAGGTGCATCTTGCGCAACTGGGTCTCCAGAATCAGCCCGTTCAGGGGTGTACGCACTTCGTGGGCGACAATCGACATGAAATCGTCACGCATGCGCACCGCTTGTTCCAGTTCGGCCTGAGTGGCCTGCAGGCGCGTGAGCAACAGTTCCTGCTCGCGGCGGCTACGCTCCAGCTCTTCGACTTGCAGCTTCATCGCCTTGCTCTGGCGATACAGGTCGACGAACACATTGACCTTGCTCTTGACCGCATGGATATCCAAGGGCTTATGCAGGAAGTCCACCGCGCCGCTCTCATAACCCTTGAAGGCGTAGTTGAGTTCGCGCCCGGCGGCGCTGACGAACACGATGGGGATGTTCTTGGTCTTTTCGGTGCCGCGCATCAGTTCGGCCAGCTCGAACCCGTTCATGCCAGGCATCTGCACGTCGAGGATCGCCATGGCGAATTCATGTTCCAGCAACAGGGACAACGCCTCATCGGCACTCAATGCCTTGAAGACCTGGCGATCCTCACGCTTGATCAGCGCCTCTAGGGCCAGCAGGTTTTCCGGCAGATCGTCGACGATCAGCAGTTTGGCCTGGACAGTACTTAACATGGGAAGGGTTCCAGGGAAGCCAGCAATGAGCCGATTCGGCTCAAGGAAAGAATATGGTCAGGTGTGTGCAAGGCCAGGGCCGCCAGGGGCATGACGGCAATGCGTGCCTCTTGTGGGTCCTGCACGATGGTAATGCCACCCGATTGCTTGACGTGGGCCAGCCCACTTGCGCCGTCCTGGTTGGCGCCAGTCAACAAAATGGCGAGCAGGCGAGGCCCATACACATCGGCCGCCGAGGAAAACAGGTAGTCGATGGCGGGTCTGGAATGGTGCACCCGGTCTTCCTGGCTCAGGGACAGGCTGCGGTCCTGCTCTACCGACAGGTGATAACCGGGCCCGGCAAAGTACAAGGTGCCCGCCTCCAGCGCTTCTTTGTCCCTTGCCTCCTTGACCGGGATGTTCAGGCGCCGGGCAAAGACTTCCGCCAATTGGCTGCGGCGCTCGTCCGGCAGGTGCAGCACGGCAATGATCGGCAGGCCGAAGGTACTGGGCAACTGGCCGAAAATACTCAGCAACGCCTCGACGCCGCCGGCGGACGCGCCGACGACGATGGCTTCGATCCCCGAAATCGGGGTGTCCGGCGCGTCGCTCATGATTTTCGGTAGATCCGTTCCTGCTTGACCAAGGGTTCGAATTGCTTGCTGTAGGCGGAAAAATCCAGGGTTTCCTTGCTGCCCAGCACCAAAAAGCCGCGATGACACAGCGACTCATGAAACAAGCCAAACGCTCGATCTTGCAATTTTTTATTGAAATAAATCAATACGTTACGGCATGAAATTAATTGCGTTTCTGAAAATACGCTGTCGGTCGCCAGGCTGTGATCGGCAAAGGTCACGTTCTCGCGCAATGTCTTGTCAAAGATCGCGTAATCGTAAGCTGCTGTGTAGTAGTCGGCAAATGAACGTTGCCCGCCGGCCTGCTGATAATTGGCGGTATAGGCGCGCACGTTCTCCAGGGAAAAGATGCCCTGCTTGGCTTTATCCAGCGACGCCGGGTTGATGTCCGTGGCGTAGATGATGGTGCGTTCCAGCAAGCCTTCTTCACGCAGCAGGATGGCCATGGAGTACACCTCCTCGCCTGTGCTGCAGCCGGCGATCCAGATCTTGATCGACGGGTAGGTCTTGAGCAGCGGCACGACTTCCTGGCGAATCGCGAGGAAGTGCGACGGGTCGCGAAACATCTCGCTCACCGGGATGGTCAAGAATTGCAGCAACTGCATGAACGCTGCAGGGTCGTGCAACACGCGCTCTTGCAGTGCGGAAATGGTCGCGCAGTCGAACTGACGCAAGGCATGGGCCACACGGCGTTTGACCGACGCGCCCGAATAGTCGCGAAAGTCGTAGCTGTACTTGAGGTAAATCGCCTCGATCAACAGGCGCAGCTCAATATCGCTGCTCTTATCCAAGAAACACTGCTCCACTTAAATGCGTTCCATCTTCGGTAGCCATACGCGAATCAGTGAGAACAGGCGGTCCAGGTCAATCGGCTTGGCCAGGTAATCGTTTGAGCCTGCTGCCAGGCAACGCTCCTGATCGTCCTTCATGGCCTTGGCCGTCACGGCAATGATTGGCAGTTTTTTCCAGCGTGGGTCCTGGCGGATCAAGGCGGTGGCCTCGTAACCGTCCATCTCCGGCATCATCACGTCCATCAGCACCAGGTCGATATCTTCGACTTCATTGAGTTTATCGATAGCCTCCTGGCCGTTACGCCCGATCACCACCACCGCGCCTTTGTGTTCCAGGGCGCTGGTCAGGGCGAAGATATTGCGCACGTCGTCGTCCACCAAGAGGATTTTGCGCCCCTCGAACACCTTGTCGCGGCTGCGGGCGGTCTTGAGCATCTTCTGGCGGTCATGGGACAACTGGGATTCGACTTTGTGCAGAAACAGCGTGACTTCATCCAGCAGACGCTCGGGCGAGCGCGCCCCCTTGATGATGATCGAGCGTGAATACTTGCGCAGTTCGGCCTCTTCGTCCCGGGTCAGGTTGCGCCCGGTGTAGACGATCACCGGCGGGAACGAGCAGATGTCCTCGGTGGCCATGCGCTTGAGCAGCTCGTTGCCGAGCATGTCCGGCAGCTTGAGGTCGATGATCATGCAGTCGTAGATGGTGGTGCGCAACAGGTCGAGGGCCTCTTGGGCGAAGCCTACGGCAGTGATCTCGATGTCATCGTCGCCGATCAGGCGGGCAATGCTGTCGCGCTGCAGGTCATCGTCTTCCACCAGCAGGATGCGCTTGACCTTCTGGGTCAACTTGGCTTCCAGGCGCGCGAACACGTCCTTGAGCTCTTCGCGGGTGGTGGGCTTGACCGCATAACCGATGGCACCCATGTGCATGGCGGCTTCGACACGGTCTTCCACAGAGATCACGTGCACCGGGATGTGGCGCGTGTTGGCGTGCTCCTTGAGGCGTTGCAGCACAGTCAGTCCTGAGTGGTCGGGCAGGCGCATGTCCAGCAGAATCGCGTCGGGGATGTATTGCTCGGCGAGGCTGTAGCCCTCGTCGGCACCGTGGGCGACCAGGCAGTGGTAACCCAGCTCGTGGGCAAGATCGAACAGAATGCGCGCAAAATTCGGCTCGTCTTCCACTACCAGGATGCAGCGAGTGCTGAACGGCGCTTTTTCGCGGTCATCGGCAAAGCGCGGGATCAACTCGGCATCAGCCACCGGCAGCGGCGATACCTTGACGGGCGTTGGTGCCGGCGCGACCACCACTTGGCGCGGTGGCTCGATCGGCGCCGCGGCCTCGTCGCGTTCTACATACTGTTCAGGCAATACGAGCGTGAAAATACTGCCTTTGCCCGGTTCGCTGGTCACACTGATATAGCCGCCCAGCAAGGTGGCCAGGTCACGGGAAATCGACAAGCCCAGGCCTGTACCGCCGTAACGGCGATTGGTGGTGCCGTCGGCCTGGCGGAAAGCTTCGAAGATGCTTTCCTGTTGATCCGGGGCGATACCAATGCCGGAATCGCGCACGGTAAAGGCAATGCCCTCCCCCGGCGCGCGGGACACCGACAGGCTGACCTCGCCCTGTTCAGTGAACTTGATGGCGTTGGACAACAGGTTCTTGAGGATCTGCTCCAGGCGTTGGCGATCAGTAAACAGCAGGGTTGGCGAGCCTTGTTGCACGTCCACCTGGAAGCCCAGTTTGCGGTCCATTGCCAGCGGCTCGAACATGCCACGCAGGCCATCCACCAGGCGCTCGACGCTGGCGTTTTCCGGGCGCACTTCCAGCTTGCCGGCTTCGACCTTGGAAATATCCAGGATGTCGTTGATCAGGTTGAGCAAGTCATTGCCGGCCGAATAGATCGACTCGGCAAACTTGACCTGCTCGGCGCTGAGGTTTTCCTGCGGGTTATCCGCCAGCAGTTTGGCCAGGATCAGCGAACTGTTGAGCGGTGTGCGCAGCTCATGGGACATGTTGGCAAGAAATTCGGATTTGTACTTGCTGGAGCGCTGCAACTCATCGGCGCGGTCTTCCAGCTCAAGCTGGGCCTGGTTCAGCTCGATGTTCTTGCGGTCCATGGCGTCGCGCTGTTCGGCCAGGGTCTGGGTCTGTTCGGCGAGTTGCTCGTTGGTCTGTTCAAGCTCAGCCTGTTGGGTTTCCAGGTGAGCCTGGGACTCCTTGAGGATGCGCGATTGCTCTTCGAGCTCTTCGTTGGCGGTCTTGAGCTCTTCCTGCTGCACTTGCAGCTCTTCGTTGAGTTGCTGGGTCTCGGCCAGCACTTCCTGCAAGCGCTGGCGATAGCGCGCGGCTTCGATGGAGGTGCCGATATTGCCGGCGATCAGTTCCAGCAGTTCGATATCACGCTCATCCAGAGGGCGCAGGAAGCCCAGCTCGACTACGCCGTTGACACGGTCATCATCGCTGGTCGGCATCACCAGGATGCTGCGAGTGGCCCCTTCGCCAAGACCGGAACTGACCTTGAAGTAATCCACCGGCACATCGTCCAGGCGAATCAGACGATTGAGCTGAGCGGCCTGCCCGACGATGCCTTCGTCGCTGTAGATCGACTGTTCTTGCTGTTCCTGCTCGCGGGAGAAACCATACGTGGCCACGCGCTTGAGGCCGCCGTGTTCTTCACGCACGTACAGCGCGGCGACCGCAGAGCCCATGTACTGGGCGAAGAATTGCAGGATATTGCGTCCCAGCATGTTCAGGGTCAGTTGGCCGAGTACTTGCTCGGCCAGCTCGGTCTGGCCATTGCGCAGCCAGGCGGTTTGCTCGAGGCGCCGTGCAATCTTCTGTTGTGACGCGAGGTTTGCGCTGTAACTCTTTGAAAGTGAGATTAAATTCTTCCTGCCGATGTAGGCCAGAAAACCACTCAACCCCAGTACAAACACCAAGTACAGCGTGACACTGATCACCGTCGTGCGGGTGACCTCTGCGTTACGGGTGATACGGAACTGCTGCTCCATCGCCACCGCGTCTTCGTACTCCTTGCGAATTTCATCAGTGAGCCGCTTGCCCCGGCCCGCCTTGACCGCGCCACGGTAATCACCGCTGTTGCGCTGCAGCTCAATCATCGACTGCGCGTAGGTGTTCCATTCGGTCTGCAAGGTTTCCAAGCGCTTGAGCCGGTCAACCTGCTGCGGATTGTCGGCTACCAGGTCTTGCAGATTGCGCAGGTCGGCAATGATCCGCGGCTTGGCCACTTCGTACGGATCAAGGAAGTGCTCGTCACCGGTGATCAGGAACCCGCGCATCCCTGTTTCCAGGTCAACCGTCAGTTTGGACGTCTCATTGAGGTTGTTAATGACGCGGTCGGTGTGCTCCACCCACTGGATCACCGAGAGCAAATAGGTAATCAGGCAGACGAAAAACACCGCGCTGAGCACGCCCACGCCCAAGGGCAGGGCCACGTTCCGGCTCAGCAGGGTACGAAAGCTTTTTTCATCGACGGACGACGCGGGTGTCATGGGCATGCCTTGGCCAAATGCGGGAAAACCGCAAGTTTGCCCGAATAACATCGCTCAACGCTATGTTTGTGCGTTGATTGACAGCGGATGCGGTCAAGCGCATGGCGCCGGTACCTTGGTGAGTCGACACGCAAGCGGACGGGACTTTTTGCGCCGCTAAGGTCACAATGCCAGCAATTGCTTCGGAACTTGCTGGCATTGTTATTACTCACAATCTAGTTGCCTTTAAGCCCAGCGCTCTCACTGTTCAGGAAAGTTCACTATGTCCCACACCTCCACCATCCTTGTAGTCGAAGACGACGCCATCGTGCGCATGCTGATCGTCGATGTCCTCGAAGAGTTGGAGTTCACGGTGCTCGAAGCCGCGGATGCTGGGGAAGCACTGGCGCAGGTGCAAAATACCGACCAGATCATCGACCTGATGATGACCGACGTCGGCCTGCCCGACATGGACGGCAAACAACTGGCAACCAAAGTCCGCGAACTGCGCGCTACCCTGCCTATCCTGTTTGCCAGCGGCTATGCCGAAAACATTGATGTGCCCGCCGGTATGCAGGTGATTGGCAAGCCGTTCTCCATTGATCAATTGCGTGACAAAGTCAAATCCATGCTCTAACGCCCCTTCCTCATCGTCCTTTGCAGAGATTAACGTGACGACCGGCCAATAAAACAGGAAACTCAGCGCCTTCACGCCACGCTCTCAGATAGCACTCAGGAAGGACGCAACAACATGATTGGAAAACCGACGCGCCTGCTGTTGGCGAGCCTCTGGATACTCATGAGCTCCGGCGCCTGGGCTGACTTCACCGCAAGCCCCAGCGAAGCCAGGGCCATTGCCAAGGAAGCCTACTTGTACGGCTTCCCGGTGGTGCAGATGTACAAGACGCTCTACACCCAGGCCGTTGATAAAGGCGGTGCCCACTTCAAGGCGCCGTTTAACCGTATCGACAACGGCGCCCAGGTGCTCACCCCCAAGGACAACGCGGTTACCACCCCCAACGTCGACACGCCCTACTCGTTCGTGTGGATGGACCTGCGTAAAGAGCCGCTGGTGCTGACCCTGCCCAAGATTGAAGACAAGCGCTATTACTCGGTGCAGTTGATCGACCTCTATACGCAGAATTTTGCCTACCTGGGTACCCGCAGTACCGGCAATAACGGCGGCCACTACATGATCGCCGGGCCAGACTGGAAAGGTCAGCAGCCGGTGGACATCGACCGTGTGGTCTACAGCGAAAGCAACATCGCCTACGCCCTTTACCGCACGCAGCTGTTTGATGACAAAGACCTGGGCAAGGTCAAGCAGGTCCAGAGCGGCTACAAGGTGCAGGCGCTGAGCAGTTATGTGAAGCAACCCGCGCCTGCCACTGTGCCGAAGATCCAATGGCCCAAGCCGATGGCAACCATGACCGAAGGCCCGCAGCTGTTTCGCTACCTGAACTTCATGCTGGCCTTCGCCGCGCCCCAGGACAGCGAAAAAGATCTGCTGGCACGCTTTGCCAAGATCGGTATCGCCCCAGGCGCGCCGTTCAAGGTCAAGCAGTTGACTACCGAGCAGCGCAAGGCCCTGGAGGACGGCATCGCCGATGGCCGCGCCGAATTCGCCGCGTTCAAGAAGGCCAAGGTGGATACCCACCAAGTGACCGACGCAGACCTGTACGGCAGCCGCGACCACCTGCAAAACAACTACCTGTACCGCTACGCCGGTGCCGAGCTGGGGATGTTCGGCAACTCCAGTGATGAAGCCGCGCACTTGAGCTACGTCATCGACAGCGAGGGCAAGCCGGCTAATGGTGCACGCCACAGCTACACCGTGCATTTTGCCAAGGACCAGCTGCCGCCGGCCGATGCGTTCTGGTCACTGACGATGTATGACGCAAAGACCAAATTGCTGGTGCCGAATCACAAGAAGCGCTACCTGATCAATTCGCAGATGCTGCCGACCCTCAAGCTCGATGCCGATGGTGGCTTGACCCTGGCGCTGCAGCACCACGAACCTCCCAAGGCTGAGCAGAGCAACTGGTTGCCGGCCCCGCCCGGCCCGTTCTACGCGGTGTTGCGCATTTACCTGCCCAAGCCTGAAGTCGCTGGCGGCCAGTGGAAGCTACCAGCGTTGACGCCGCTTAAATAAGCTCGGCGAAAAAAAGCACGGCGGGCGATGACCCACCGTGCTTTTTTTGACTCAGTGTTTTTTCAGCTTCACGTAGGACTGGTGCAGGTCCGACGCCCAACCATCGATGACGCTTTTCACATCGTCGGCCTTCATCACTTGGGAGTCATTAGCCAGCGGCTTGCCGGTGCCTTTGCGCACCACTTGGGCCAGCACTTTATGAGTGGCGCCGTCGAGAAACTGCGCCTCGGTGCCCAGGGTGGTCTCCTGGTCGCGAATGCCGGTGCCGGTGCTCACTGCCGCAGCCACTAGGGCGACGGGGATAAACTCATAAGGCTTGAGGCTCTCGGTCTTGCTGCTCACGGCGGTAATCGCCGCCCTTACCACGATCACTCCAGGGCCAGGGGCATTGGCCACGGGCAATGACTGAGCCAGCTCGCGCTTGAGCGCCTGGTTGTAATAGTCGTTGATTCCCCGCAACGTGCTCTCTGGAATGCGGGAAGTGGCCTGGGGCTTGGGGTAAAACTGGGTGGGCTCGATGTACACTGCCGTGTAACGGTTCAAATCCAGTTGTGGATCAACCCAGCGCATCACCTCAGCCCCCGAGGGTGACTTGGCCTCCTTGAGCTGGCTGTAGTTGGAAAGAAACCCTGAATACTCATTCGGTTGCACCACCTTGCTGGCGCAACCGGCCATACCGAGCGAAGCGACGCACAGTGTGCCGATCATTAGCCTTAATTTCATTATTGAACTCCCTGGCGAGCATCATCGTAAGAACGAGTGGTAGGTATAGCCAATGTTGAGGCATCGCACCTTAATTTAGCGCCGGGTATTGATCAGAAGTGATCGTTGATCAAGGTTATTTGAACTGCTCCGGTGAATTGGCTGGCAACTGCGTATGACTCATCCGCCTTCAATGGGTAAGGTGAAGCCACACTTTTTGTCCGGAGCACCACATGCGCACCATCGGCCTTATCGGCGGCATGAGCTGGGAGTCCAGCGCCGAGTATTACCGCCTTATCAACCAGCGTGTGCGCGACCAGCTCGGCCCGCTGCGGTCGGCGCAAGTGTTGATGTACAGCGTGGATTTCGGCCCGGTGGAACAGGCTCAGCATGCCGGGCGTTGGGACGATACCGCGCTGATCCTGGAAGATGCCGCGCGACGCTTGCAGGCCGGGGGGGCTGATTGTGTGGTGCTGTGTACCAACACCATGCATTTAGTGGCACCGCGCATTGAGGCGGCAGTGTCGATTCCCTTCCTGCATATTGCCGATGCCACGGCGGCTGCGGCCCTGGAGGCCGGGACCTTGACGGTAGGCTTGTTGGGTACCGCGTTCACCATGGAGCAGGATTTCCTTAAATCGCGCCTCGCCGGCCAGGGGCTCACCGTGCTGGTGCCAGACGCGGATGAACGCAAGGCGGTGCACCGAATCATCTATGAAGAGTTGTGCGTGGGCGTCATCAGCGACGCCTCGCGCCAGGTGTATCAGCAGGCGATCCAGACTCTCGCCGCACGCGGCGCTCAGGCGATTATTCTTGGCTGCACGGAAATCTGCCTGCTGATCCAGCCCGAACACAGCGCACTGCCGCTGCTGGACACCACCGCGTTGCACGCGCAGGCCGCGGTGGGGTTTGCCTTGCAGGGCATCTGTACCGGGCGCTGACTCTGTGGGCAATGCATGACCCGTGTGGGAGCTGGCTTGCCTGCGATAGCGGTGGTTCAGTTGAAGATTCAGTGACTGATACTCCGCCTTCGCGGGCAAGCCCGCTCCCACAGTTTTACAGGATCAAGCCGACGTGCGCAGGCGCGCCATGCTCAGGGTGTCGACAAACATACCGTCGCGCAGGGCGTAATCGCGCAGCCGCCCTTCCACTTCGAAGCCGAACTTGCGGTACAGGTTGTGCGCAGGCTCGTTGTCGGCGTAGACCGTCAGCTCCACACGGCGCAGGTTCATCCAGTTGTCGGCCACCTCCAGCGCGGCCGCCAACAGCCGCGAACCGACACCCTTGCCCTGCCACGCGGGCGCCACGCCCATACCCAACGAACCAACGTGGCTCTGGCGTACGCGCAGGTACTGCTCAAGCCCTAATTGGCCAATCACCTCACTGCCATGCAACGCCACCAGTTGCAGGCGCCGCTCGTTATCCATCACCAGGCGCTTGCGCCACATCTCAACCGACTGAAAAGGCATTTGCAGCACCTGACGGCAAACAGCCGGTTCGTTGTATAGCGAGGCGACGCCCTCCAGGTGGGCCTCGGTAAAACGCTGGATCACGATAGACGGTTCAGGTGGGTGCATTGCATTTCATCCTTTGAAAGACAAGTGGCGGACCAGTTTAGAGGCTAAGCGCCTGGCTGACGAGTCGGGCGTTTTCTTACCAGCCAACCAGCACCATCCTGCATCTGAACGATGGCGATCCCTATGCGCAGCGCCGATACTCAGCTCAGGCCCTGCCCCGTCAACCCGACACTTCGGCCTTCACCCTGTGACGAGAACAACAAAAAAAGTCCCACAGAGGAATACCCATGAGCCGTCTTGATTACTCGGGCCTGTTGCAGGCCTTCAGCACCCTGACCCTGGACCTGCAACGCTTGGCCCAACACAAGGACATCGAACACTTCCAGTGCCATGCCCTGGCACGCGTCAGCCAATTGCTGGCCTTCGACAGTGCCTGGTGGGGGCGCTCGGCTGTCATCAACGGTCTGCCGCAAGAGCACAACAGCTACCTCTACCAGTTGCCGCCCGACTACCTGGCGGACTGGCAGTCAATCCGCCATCTGGACGTGACCGTTGCACGGGTGCATGCCTCGCCTGGCGAGGCAGTAATTATCGATATGCGCGACCCCGCCAGCGGCAGCGCCTTGAACTGGCTAGCGCAACGCCACGGCCTAGGTGAATTGCTGTGTGTCATCCATATCGACCCGCAAACCCACCTCAGCCACCACCTGACGCTCTACCGCCAGCCCACTGCGCCCACGTTCAACGTGCAGGATTGCCAGTTGCTCAATAACCTGATGCTGCACCTGGTGGCGGCGGTCTCGGCAAACCAGATCCGCACCTTGGTGGCCATGCGTGAAACCCTGGCCAGCCCGCGCAATCTGGCCCTGGCGGTGTGCGACCCCCGGGGTGTGTTGCAATGCGCCGAGCGCGGTTTTGTCGACCTGCTGCTCAGCGAATGGCCGCAATGGTGTGGCCCCACCCTGCCGGTGCCGCTTGATGAGCGCGGGTATGACGGCAAGCGCATCCACATCCAGGCGTCCCCAGTGGGCGACCAATTGCTGTTGGCCGCGCGCCTCAACCGTGCCCTGCCCCAGCTCAGCCCACGGGAAAACGACGTGGCCCAAGGCTTCGGCGAGGGCAAGACCTACAAGGAAGTGGCCCGCGACCTTGGCCTTTCGCCCAATACCGTGCGCCACCATATTCGCGCCATCTACGCCAAGCTCGGCGTCAAGGACAAGGCGCGCATAGCGCACCTGGTGCACGCCCCGCCCGACTGACCCTGCCCGCTTCGCCCACGGTTTTGCCACGGTCGTTTTTTACGGTCACGGGCTGCTGTTGCCCATTTTCCGGCCTCCTCTAACACGAGACGCTTCGCCATGACTTCAACGCGCCTACGTAACCTGACAGTGCTGTGCGCCAGCCTGTTCAGCCTCGACAGCCAGGCTGCCGACCTCAACGCCCGCGATTTTTTCGCCGCCCCACCGGGCACCCGCCTGGGTGTGCTGTACCTGCCCGCCACCCGTGCCAGCGATTTCCATGGCCCCGCCGACAGCACCGGCAAGGCCGACCTCAGGGTCAACGCCGTGGCCTACCGTCAGGTGTATTTCACCGACGCCTGCGGCACGTTGTGCACGCCGCAATTCATCCTGCCCTTTGCCGACATCAGCGCACGCCTTCCCGGCGCCAACCAGCGCAGCCGCGAGCGCGGCCTGGGCGATCCACAGGTGGGCGGCACGCTGTTTTTCGTCAACGACCCGGTGACGCGCACTTACAGCGGCTTGTTGAGCCTGATCACTGTGCCGATAGGTGAGTACCACAGCCAAAACCCGGACGTGTCCCCCGGTGCCAATCGCTGGGGCGCCACCTTTGTCTACAACTACACCCACGGTATCGGTGAGAAATGGGTGCTGGAAGCCAACCTGGAAGCCCAGCTCTATGGCCGCAATGACGATTACTTCGGCAGCGAACTCAAGCAAGCCCCGCTGTATCGCCTGCAGGCTTTTGCCTCGTATGACTTCAGCGCCGCCACTTACGGCGCATTGCGCCTGATCCAGGCCGACGGTGGCGCCCTGCGCCTCAACAACCGTCGCCTCGACGATACCCACAAGCGCTACACCCAAGTCGGCTTCGAACTCGGGCACTGGCTCGACCGGCAGAACCAACTGATGGTCAGCCTTTCGCAACACGTTGCGGCTTCCAATGGTTATGCCGGCACCGAAGCGCTGTTGCGCCTCGTGCATGTGTTCTGACCCCTTTCCCTGGAGCTTGAAAATGCCCATTTCCAACCCTGCGATAACGGCACGGCTGGCGGCGATCGTACTGTTTGCCGCCATCACTCCGACCCTCCTGATGACTGCTCCCGCCGTGGCCGCGCAGTTGGCCAGCCAATGGCAACTGAGCCCGGCGCGGATTGGCGACTTGTTTTCCGTGGAACTGGGCGCCATGAGCCTGGCGACCTTGCCCGCCTGGTGGTGGCTCAAGCGGGTTGACTGGCGCACTGCCGCCCGGGTCGCCGCGCTGTTGTTCATTGCGGCCAACCTGCTGTCGATGCTCGCCGACACCTACGCCGTGCTGCTGGTGTTGCGCGGGGCCAGCGCCCTGGCCGGCGGTTCGTTGATGATCCTCTGCCTGGCCAGTGCCGCCACCACCGCCAATCCCAGCCGAGTCTATGGTTTGTGGGTGATGGGGCAGTTGATCGTCGGTGCCGTCGGCCTGGTGGTGCTGCCTGGTTTGTTCGAACGGTTTGGTTTGAATGCCTGCTACCTGATCCTGGCAGGGTTGATGGCTCTGCTGCTGCCATTGGCGCGGGCTTTTCCCGCCGGTAGCCGTGCGTTGCCCGCCAGCCACACCCCGGTCTTGCCCGGTTCACGCTGGAAAGCCGCCCTGGGGGTTGGCGCGGTCCTGGCCTTTTATATCAGCTTGGGAGGGGTCTGGACCTTTATCGGTGCCTTGGGCGCCAGTGCCGGGATTTCGGCGCAGCACAGCGGCGACATCCTCGCCATCGCCACCGTGATGGGCATTGCCGGGGCCGCGAGCGCTTCACTGATCGGGACCCGCTTGCCGCGTGGAGTGCTGTTGTTGCTGGGCTACCTGTTGATGGCGGCAGCGGTGCTTCTGTTGTTCGGCCAGCCCGCATTGCTGCGATTTGCTTTGGCGGCGCTGCTGTTCAAATTCACCTGGACCTTCATTCTGCCGCTGATCCTGGCCTGCCTGGCCGACCTTGATCACAGCGGCAAGCTGATGAACGCCTCCAACTTGGTCATCGGCGGCGGCCTGGCCATCGGCCCGGCGCTCGCTGGCCGCCTGATCGAGGCCAGCGGCGGTTTCAGCCTGTTGCTGCTTGGTGCAGCCGCTATCACCTTGCTGTCTCTGGTGATGATCGCCGCCAGCCGTCCCCATTCCCCCACTGAACTGGAACCGGTATGAACCCAACCACCGCATTTTTTTTCGACGAAATGAGCCTGTGGCACAGCGCCGGCGCCCATGCGCTGACCCTGCCCGTGGGCGGCTGGGTGCAGCCGCCGGCCGGCAGCGGGCATGCCGAGTCACCGGAGACCAAGCGCCGCCTGAAAAGCCTGTTGGATGTCTCCGGACTGAGCCGCCAACTACAACTGCATAGCGCGCCGCCCGCCAGTGAAGAGGATCTGCTGCGGGTCCACAGCCGCGCTTACCTGCAGCGTTTCAAGGCCTTGAGCGATGCGGGTGGCGGTGAGCTTGGCCCCCAGGCACCGATTGGGCCGGGCAGCTTCGAAATTGCGCAACTGTCCGCCGGACTGACCCTGGCCGCCGTGGACATGGTGCTCAAGGGCCAGGCGCACAACGCCTATTCGCTGTCGCGGCCACCGGGTCATCACTGCCTGGCAGACAGTGCTATGGGCTTTTGTTTTCTGGCCAACATTGCCATTGCCATCGAGGCCGCCAAGGCCCGCAACGGTCTGGGCAAAGTCGCGGTGATCGACTGGGATGTGCACCACGGTAACGGCACGCAGTCGATCTTCGAAGAACGGGCCGATGTGTTGACGATTTCCCTGCATCAGGACGGCTGCTACCCGCCTGGCTACAGCGGCGAGCAGGATCGAGGCCGCGGGGCCGGCGTGGGGGCCAACATCAATATTCCGTTGCCGCCAGGCAGTGGCCACGCCACCTATCTACACGCCATGGAACGCATCGTAGTGCCCGCGCTGGAGCGCTTCGAGCCGGAGTTGATCATCGTCGCCTGTGGTTATGACGCCAACGCCGTCGACCCGTTGGCGCGCATGCTGTTGCACAGTGAATCGTTCCGGCTGCTGACCCGCGCCCTGCGCCTGGCCGCCGAGCGTCTGTGCCAGGGCCGCCTGGTGCTGGTACATGAAGGCGGCTACAGCGAAGCCTATGTGCCGTTCTGCGGCTTGGCGACCCTGGAGGAACTGAGCGGAGTGCGCACGGCGGTGCAAGACCCGATGCTTGAATTTGTGCAGTTGCAGCAACCCGGTGTGCAGCTACAGGGATTTCAAGAGCAGTGGGTGGAGCGGCTGGCGCGCGGGGTCAGCGAGTAGCTGCCAGGCGCCATACCCGTGCAACGTCCGAGGCCCGCTCACGCAACAGGCGCGGCGCCTCGTGACAGGCTTGCTCCAGAGACATCGGCCCCGACGGCAAGGCGAACGCTGCATCCACACCGTGGGCGTACATCTGCTCGTAGCCGTCGCCCAAGGTGCCCGCGATCACGACCACCGGCACGCCGTGTCGCCGGGCAATGCGCGCCACGCCAAACGGAGTTTTTCCCCGCAGCGTCTGGGCGTCGAAGCGACCTTCACCGGTGATTACCAGGTCGGCGCCACGCACCGCTTCATCGAGGCCAACCAGTTCAGCGACTACCTCAACCCCTGGACGAAACTGGGCAGCGAGAAACGCCTTGGCAGCAAAGCCCAGGCCACCGGCGGCGCCGCTGCCAGGTTCGTCGCGCACATCCTTGGGCAGCACCTGAGCGCAATGGTCAGCGAAGTGCCCAAGGGCCGCGTCCAGGTGTGCCACTTGCTCGGGACTCGCGCCTTTTTGCGGGCCGAAAATCGACGAGGCACCGTGGGGGCCGCACAGGGGATTGTTGACGTCGGCGGCGATTTCAAAACGCACCTGCGCCAGGCGCGGGTCGAGTTGTTCAAGGCTGATATGGGCCAGGCGTGCCAATGCCAACCCACCCGCCGGCAGTGGCTGACGTTCGCTATCCAATAGCTGCACGCCAAGGGCCTGCATCGCTCCCGCCCCGCCATCGTTGGTGGCACTGCCGCCAATCGCCAGGATGATGCGCTGCGCCCCGGCATCCAGCGCGGCGCGGATCAACTCGCCGGTGCCATAGGTGGTACTGGAACAGGCGTCGCGCTGCCCCGGCGCGACGAGTTGCAGGCCGCTGGCCTCGGCCATCTCGATCATCGCGGTATGGCTGTCGGCCAACCAGCCCCAACGTGCTTCGACGCTGTCGCCCAGCGGGCCTCGGACTGTTTGCCGACGTAATTGCCCCTTACACGCGGCGAGCACCGCATCCACCGTGCCTTCACCGCCATCGGCCATCGGGCATTGAAGCACGTGCGCATCCGGCCAGACCTCGGCCCACCCCTCGGCAATCGCCTGGGCGACGCCTGCGGCACTCAGGCTGTCTTTGAACGAGTCAGGGGCGATCACGATTTTCATGGACGTTCTCCGGTTTTTATAACGCCCATGCTGCCAGTTGGCAGGGGCAATGACGCGGGGCCGATGCACAAGTGTGGGGCGGGTTTGTTGTTCATTTCTACAATGCCCCCTGTAGGAGCGAGCTTGCTCGCGCCTACAGGGGGTGGGGCAGCAGTTGTACGCCCAGGTACAAGGCAAGCATCCCATCTAGCGTCAGCGGGTCTACGCCGCTGAGTTCGGCTATGCGTTCCATGCGGTAGCGCAGGCTGTTGCGGTGAATGCCCAAGGCGTCGGCACACGCCTGGCTTTGCCCGTCGTGCTCGCACCAACTGCGCAACGTGGCGAGCAGTTGCCCGTTGCTGTCCTTGGCCAACACCTTGCGCAACGGGTTGAGCAATTCGTCCAGGGCGTCGTCGTTGCGATGACGCCAAAGCATGACCGGCAGGCGATAACGGTTGAGGGTCAACAGGCGTGATTGCGGCAGGATATCGCGGCCATAAGCCAGCAGATCTCCTACCCGGCGGTAACAGCGGCGCAGCCCCGCCAAGCCCTCCGCTTGCCCGCCGATGGCAATGCGCTGGATGTTCCAACCCAGGCCCTCGAGCTTTTCCAGCAAGCGGGGGTTATCGACCTGCACCGCAGCAGGTCGGCACCACAGCAAGGAAAACTGCGCGGAGCTGACGCACCAACTGTCCGGGTAGCGGCTGGCGAGCCAGGCGCTCAGGGCCTCCGCCGTTTGGCCCGGGCCCAGTTCAAACAGGTACGGCGTGCGCGCCAGTTGTGGCTTGAGCCCCAATTGCTGGGCTTCGTCCACCAGGCGCGGGGAGTCGCTGCTGTCGGCCAACAGCAGGGCCAGCAGATCATCGCAACGCTGGCGCCGCCATTGTTGCTCGGCCTGCTGGTGGCGTTGGCTGACCAGCATTTCAGCGGTCATACGCACCAGTTCGGCGTAGGTGCGTAACCCATCTGGTTCTCCGGTGATACCCAGCACGCCAATCAGGCGCTGATCATGCAACAGCGGCAGGTTGATGCCGGGTTGCACACCCTTGAG
Organism: Pseudomonas sp. CFSAN084952; assembly: GCF_009648855.1. Taxonomy (NCBI): domain Bacteria; kingdom Pseudomonadati; phylum Pseudomonadota; class Gammaproteobacteria; order Pseudomonadales; family Pseudomonadaceae; genus Pseudomonas; species Pseudomonas sp. CFSAN084952. The sequence continues at coordinate 2,471,661 of NZ_CP045767.1, forward strand.
ATGCTTGGCGGTCTGCCCGTCGATTTCCACCACACGCCCATTGGCCAACACCAATTGCGCACCTTCATGGCGTGTGTTGATACGCTCCGGCTCGCCGCTGCCCAGGATCAAGCCCTGGCTGTCCATGACATTGACGTTATAGGGCAGGATTGCCATGGTGCGATCGACAATCTCCTGCGCCAGGGCATGATCCAGCTCGAACATGGGGCTAATTTCCTAAAAAAGGTTGTTCACCGGCACAGCGCAAAGGCAGCTTGACTGTGCGCCAGCACAAAGACAGCTGCCCGTCACGTCACCGAGACTGTCAGGGCGGTCAACGTTACCCTCGCACCGCGAAAAATCATAATAAAGAGAGAATCCCATGTCACAGAGCGCCACTGCCGCACTGGCCAGCGATGACGATAAGAACGCCATCTACAAGCGCATCACCCTGCGCCTGATCCCCTTCATCTTTATCTGCTATCTGTTCAATTACCTCGATCGGGTAAACGTTGGCTTTGCCAAGCTGCAGATGCTCGATGCGTTGAAATTCAGTGAAACCGTGTACGGCCTGGGGGCCGGGATTTTCTTTATCGGCTACGTGCTGTGCGGCGTGCCGAGTAACCTGGCGCTGACCCGGTTTGGCCCGCGGCGCTGGATCGCATTGATGATGATCGTGTGGGGTACGCTCTCCACATGCCTGCTGTTTGTGACCACACCCACGCATTTCTACGCCCTGCGCCTGCTCACCGGTGCCGCTGAAGCCGGCTTCTTCCCCGGTGTGGTGTTGTACCTTTCGCAGTGGTTCCCGACCTTCCGCCGTGGGCGAATCATGGCACTGTTCATGTCGGCGATCCCGGTGTCCGGTTTGCTCGGCAGCCCGTTTTCCGGCTGGATTCTCAATCACTTTGCCGCAGGCCAAGGTGGCTTGGCGGGCTGGCAGTGGATGTTCCTGCTGCAAGGCATCCCGACCGTGATCCTCGGCGCCCTCGCCTATTTCCTGCTCAGTGACAGTTTCGCCAACGCCAAGTGGCTCAAGCCCCATGAGCGTGCGGTACTGGAAGCTGACCAGGCCACAGACCTGGCAAACAAGCCGAAAACCACCAGCGACTCCCTGGCCCAAGTGTTCAAGAACCCGGCGATCTGGGCATTCGGCCTGATCTACTTCTGCATCCAGAGTGGCGTGTATGCGATCAACTTCTGGCTGCCGTCGATCATCAAGAACATGGGTTTCAGCGACAACCTGGTGATTGGCTGGCTCAGCGCGATTCCGTATCTGTTGGCGGCAGTGTTCATGCTGCTGGTGGGCCGCTCTGCCGATTTGCGCAAGGAGCGCCGCTGGCATTTGGTGGTACCGATGTTGATGGGCGCCATTGGCCTGGTGATCGCCGTTAACTTCGCCACCACCCCCGCTATCGCCATTCTCGGCCTGACCATCGCCACCATGGGCGCCCTCACCGGCCTGCCGATGTTCTGGCCGGTGCCCACCGCGATGCTCAGCGCGGGTGCGGCGGCGGGTGGCTTGGCGTTGATCAACTCCATGGGGCAGATGGCGGGGTTTCTCAGCCCGTATATCGTGGGTTTTGTGAAGGATGCTACCGGCTCTACGGATGTGGCGTTGTACCTGCTGGCGGCGGTGATTGTGAGCGGCAGTGTTCTGGCATTGCGGATGACGCGCACGCTCAAGGCCTGACGCCTTCAACGTGGGAGGGATCTGCTCCCTCCCACTTGGGCCATGTATTTACAACAGGCCGCCACCGTCGATATCAACCACCGCACCGGTCATAAAGCCATTTTCCATGGCCAGTACATACCCCGCCGCCACTTCTTCAGCCTGCCCCACCCGCCCAACCGGCAACCCTTGGCCCGCCTTGGCAAACATTGCCAAACGTTGCTCTTGGCCAAGCCCTGCATAGGCCGGTGTGTCTATCACCCCTGGGCTGATCACATTGACTCGACGCGGCGCCAGTTCCTTGGCCAGTTGCTTGCCCAAGGCCTCGGTCGCAGCGTTAATGCCCGTCTTGATGAACTGCCCTGCCGCTAACTTGCGCCCCAACTGGCCCGAGGTCAGGGTGATGCTGCCCTGCTCGTGCAAAAACGGCAGCGCGTGTTGAATGGCGCGTAGTGCGCCCCAGAGCTTTACATCGAAGTTGTCCCGGGCTTCATCCAGGTCTGTTTCGATCAAAGGCTTGGCCCGCACCGAAGGCCCCGAGGTGTAGACCAGATGGTCAAAGCGCCCCACGGTTTCGAACAACTGCTTTAACGAGGCGCTGTCGGTGACGTCCACCGGCTCGTTGCGCAGCCCGCTGTCGGAACCTGGCGCCAAGCGGCGCCCGGCCACGATCACATGCGCGCCTCGCGCCAAGGCTGCCTGGGCAACTGCCGCGCCGATACCGCTGCTGCCACCGATGACGATGATGGTTTTACCGCTCAGAGAAGAGGTCATGAGAAAACTACCTGGGTCAGAAAGTGAACGTTCATCTTCCCAGCTTGGTAATCGATGAAAAATCCGGGTAAAACGACAAGATCTTTAAAGGATTTTTATCAATGAGCTCGATTCTCGACCTTGAAGTCTTCGTGCGCAGCGCCGACACCGGTAGCCTGACGGCCGCCGCCCGTGGCCTGGGCCTCACGCCAGCGGCCGCGAGTATCGCCCTCAAGCGCCTTGAAACCCGTCTCGGCATCCGCCTGCTTGCCCGCTCCACCCGCAGCATGCGCCTGACCGAAGAAGGCCGGCGTTATCTGGACAGCGTGCGGGTAGCGCTGGAAGCCCTGTCCGAAGGCGAACATGCCATCAAGCAACAAGGCCAAAGCCTCAGTGGTTTATTGCAATTGGCCGCTCCCTCGGACTTCGGTCGCAATGTGCTGTTGGGCTGGTTGGATGAGTTCAAGCTGGAGCACCCCACTATCCGTCTGCAACTGTTGCTCAACGACAGCAATGCCGATTTGTTTCGCGACACTGTCGACATCGCCTTGCGCTTTGGCGTGCCGAGAGACTCCAGCCTGGTGGCCCTGCCGGTGGTACCCGATCACCATCGCATTGCCTGCGCCAGCCCCGACTACTTGGCGCGCCACGGCACCCCGCATACGCCCGAAGACTTGGCCCACCACAGCACGCTGCGCTACATGCGCCGGGGCCAGGCCAATAGCACCTGGTATTTCCGCCAGGGGACCTTGCTCCAGGAGGTTGAAGTGAGCGGTGACTATCTCAGCGACGATGGCGAGATTGTCCGCCGCTGGGCGTTGGCGGGGCATGGCATTGCCTATAAAGCCAACCTGGACGTGGCCCGTGATATCCAGGCTGGGCGGCTGGTGCCCCTGCTACTCGACTGGCAAGGCGAACCCACGCCATTCAACCTGATGTGCCCTCACCGCCTGCAAGTGTCAGAACGCGTGAAAGTGCTGCATCGTTTTTTACAGGCCCGTTGCGAGACTTTGCTACGCGCATGAACAAATCCGCTCAGGGCTTGTTCCAGAGCGCTCGGGTCTGGTATTGCATGACTCACGTTTACCTGCCATGAGGAGCTTTGCATGATTTACCGTACATTGGGTCAGTCCGGGTTAAAGGTCAGCGCTCTGACCCTCGGCACCATGATGTTTGGCGAGCAGACCGGTACCGAAGACTCGCTGCGCATCATCGACAAGGCCTGGGACCAGGGCATCAACTTCATCGATACAGCTGACGTGTATACAGGCGGACGCTCCGAGGAAATCGTCGGCGAGGCGATTGCACGCAACCGCCAGGATTGGGTGGTGGCCTCCAAGGTCGGCTTCGGCCCTACCGACGGCGTGCCCAACCGCAGCGGTTTGAGCCGCAAGCGTCTGTTCAACGCGCTGGACGCCAGCCTGGCACGCCTGGATACCGACTACCTGGACATCTACTACCTGCACCGCGAAGACCACCACACGCCGTTGGAAGTGACCGTGTCCGCCATCGGCGACCTGATCCGCCAGGGCAAAGTCCGCTACTGGGGCCTGTCCAACTACCGAGGCTGGCGCATCGCTGAAGTGATTCGCGTGGCTGAACGCCTGGGCGTGGATAAACCCATTATCAGCCAGCCGCTGTACAACATCGTCAACCGTCAGGCCGAGGTCGAACAGATCACCGCTGCAGCGGCCTACGGCCTGGGTGTGGTGCCTTACAGCCCGCTGGCCCGAGGGGTTCTTAGCGGCAAGTACGCCCCGGACGTCACGCCCGAGCCCGGCAGCCGTGCCGCGCGCCAGGACAAGCGCATCCTGGAAACCGAGTGGCGGGTTGAATCACTGCGCATTGCCCAGCAGATCCAGCAATACACTCAAGGGCGTGGCGTGGGGATCGTCGAGTTCGCAATCGCCTGGGTGCTGAACAATGCGGCGGTGAGCTCGGCGATTGTCGGGCCGCGAACCGAGGCGCAGTGGGACGCCTACACCGGAGCGCTGGCGGTGAAGATCAGCGCTGAGGACGAGGCGTTCATTGATTCGTTGGTTACGCCAGGGCATTCGTCCTCGCCGGGGTTCAACGATGTCGGGCATTTTGTATCCGGTCGATTGGCACGCCTGTAGACTACCCGCGCAATAATTGGCTTTCGCGAGGGCAGCGTGTCTAAAGGTGTTGTGTTATCGGTCTTGGCCTCGGTGTTGTTTGCCGTGATGTATTACTTCACATCACTGCTTACGCCCCTGAGTGGCCTGGAGATTTTCGGCTGGCGCATGCTGCTCACCGTGCCCTGCATGACGGTGTTCATGCTCGTCAGCGGCGAGTGGCGCAGGGTCTGGGAACTGCTGCGCATGCTGGCGGCCAAGCCACGGCTGGTCGGCGGCGTACTGGTGTCGTCGGCCTTGCTCGGCGTGCAGTTGTGGTTGTTCATGTGGGCGCCGCTCAATGGGCGCAGCCTGGACGTGTCCGTGGGGTATTTTCTGCTGCCGTTGACCATGGTGCTCACCGGGCGCCTGGTCTACGGCGAGCGCCTGTCGCGGCTGCAACAGATTGCTGTGGTGTTTGCCGCGCTGGGTGTGCTGAATGAGCTGTATCAGGCCGGTGGTTTTTCCTGGGCAACACTGGTAGTGATCATCGGCTACCCGGTGTACTTCGTGGTGCGTAAATACCTGACCACTGATCATCTGGGAGGGCTGTGGCTGGATATGGCGTTGATGCTGCCGGTGGCCTGGTGGTTTGTACAAAGCGGCGAACAAGGCTTTGCCGTACTGGATGGGCATCCAAAGCTCTATGCATTGATTCCCATGCTGGGCCTTATCAGTGCCTCGGCGCTGGTGAGTTACATCATTGCCAGTCGCTTGTTGGCGTTCAGCCTGTTCGGGCTGCTGAGCTATGTGGAGCCGGTATTGCTGCTCGCGGTGGCGTTGCTGTTGGGCGAAGGGATCGAGGGCGGACAGTGGCTGACCTATATTCCGATCTGGCTGGCGGTGATGGTGCTGGTGTATGAGGGATTCAAGCATTTGGTGCGTCAGCGCCGGGCTTGATGGGAGGCTGAGAGTGGATGTCGGCTGTGGGGGCGTCCGTACCCCTCTGTCAATTGAGTCAGGTCCTGACTTCGGTTGTCGGCACATCAGGTGTGCCGGCAACTTGTTCAATGACGTTGGCGGTATCTTCCAACCTCTCTCGCCACTTACCGTAATAGGGGATGTTGTGTTGAGCTTGGTTGCCTGCGCTTTCCAGCTTGGCATCCATCTCTTGCTGATCGACACCAAACAGCTTGCCGATACGGTTGTCGCGGTTCAATTCAAGCAACGTTCCTTTGACGGGGTCTTTCGCGATGGTTTCGATGGAGTGGGCTATGTCTTCAGGAACACCCAGCGCTTTCAACGCGGTGGCGAGGCCATGCCCAGGACTTCTGAGTTGCTTCAGGAATTCGTCGTAAAGACCGTTTAGATTATTGGCATCCACATTGTCCAAGGAAACACTGGCTATTTTTTTGCGGAACGCATTGAACGTCATGGGTTCAAGCGGTTTGTTTTCGTTCAACCCATTTTGAACGAAATAAAATCTGCGCTTCTTGGCGTCCTTTTTTTGTCCCTCGCCGTACAAGTTTCCATAAGCGTCGTAACTATAGACGATGGCTTCTCCATCTGGCCGATATCCGACATAAAACGCCTTGCCATCAGGTTCCAGTTTATAGAGCTGTGTTCGCACCAGCCCGTCGACCTGAACCGGAGGGATCGAAGTGCCCTTGTTTAAACGCTCGAAGATATCCCCCTTCTCATAACCAAAATTTCCTACCACTGCATTGCTATCGCCATCAGCGAACATGCCAAATTTCTGGTTGACCCGCTCCTCCTGCTTGGGCGCTTGATCATTGGCAAAATGCTTCGTAAATCGCTTGCGCTCAATCGGATCATTGGCCACGTCTTTGAGCCAGTCCGTCATCTGCTGCGCATTATCGAACTCATGAAACGAGGTCACGTCGTCTTCCGGCATGTACAGGACGAAATTAGGCCCCTCTTCTGTAAGCGGCACCCGCTTGATCATTATCAGGTCGTTGGACTGAACACCATCAACGGCAAATGTCGAGACCTGCACCCCTGGACTTCCCGGTTTGTTGGGTGACAGCGCGGCCTCCGTCAGTTGATGCGCTTTGGCGGTGAGTGTGTTGCCCAAATACTCGGTTTCACTGTCATCGAGAAACTTTTTACGCGCCTGATCGACTGGGTCTGCATTACCGGCTGAGCGAACATTGCGCACAGGCCCTATCTGCTCGGTTGATGTAGATGGGCCAATCGGGCGTTGAAGGGGAGGAGAATTCACATTCATAAGAGGGCCTCTTGATATTGGACACGCAGAAATTGTCTGCGCCCTACCCTCTGAGTGATATTTCAAGAAGCGTCTGTTCCCAATAAACCACAGGCCATTTGCAACACGCTGCATCAGGCACAAAACAGCCCGGTAAAAACCGGGCTGTTTTGCTTTAGCCTGTCGATCAATCGGCGGTCAGCACACCACGACGCACCTGGTCGCGCTCGATCGACTCGAACAGCGCCTTGAAGTTGCCCTCTCCAAACCCATCGTCGCCTTTACGCTGGATGAATTCGAAGAACACCGGGCCCATCAGGGTTTCCGAGAAGATCTGCAGCAGCAGGCGCTTGTCACCGGCAACCGACGAGCCGTCCAGCAGGATGCCGCGCGATTGCAATTGATCCACTGGCTCGCCATGGTTCGGCAGGCGACCTTCGAGCATTTCGTAGTAAGTGTCTGGCGGCGCGGTCATAAAGCGCATGCCGATCTTCTTCAGCGCGTCCCAGGTCTTGATCAGGTCGTCGGTGAGGAACGCTACGTGCTGGATCCCCTCGCCATTGAACTGCATCAGGAACTCTTCGATCTGCCCGGCGCCCTTGGACGACTCTTCGTTCAACGGGATCCGGATCTGGCCGTCCGGCGCGCTCATGGCCTTGGAGGTCAGGCCGGTGTACTCGCCCTTGATATCGAAATAACGCGCTTCACGGAAGTTGAACAGCTTCTCGTAGAAATTGGCCCAATAGATCATGCGCCCGCGATAGACGTTGTGGGTCAGGTGGTCGATGACCTTCAGGCCAGCGCCTACCGGATGGCGGTCAACGCCTTCAAGGTAGACGAAGTCGATGTCGTAGATCGAGTTGCCTTCGCCGAAACGGTCGATCAGGTACAACGGCGAACCGCCAATGCCTTTGATCGCCGGCAGGTTCAATTCCATCGGGCCGGTGTCGATGTGGATCGGCTGGGCACCCAGTTCCAGGGCGCGCTTGTAAGCCTGCTGCGAGTCCTTGACCCGGAACGCCATGCCGCACACCGACGGGCCGTGCTCGGCCGCGAAGTAGGAAGCGAGGCTGTCGGGTTCGTTGTTGAGGATCAGGTTGATCTCGCCCTGGCGATACAGGTGCACGTTCTTGGAACGGTGGGTGGCCACTTTGGTGAAGCCCATGATCTCGAAGATCGGCTCCAGTGTGCCCGGGGTCGGCGAGGCGAATTCGATGAATTCAAAGCCCATCAGGCCCATTGGGTTTGCATGTTGGTCGGTCATGTTCGGTGCCTCATCATTCTTGTAGGTAGCAATTGTTTAGTTGCGAGCAAGGATGAGGCTGGAGGGTGGCGCACAAGAAAGGCCTCGCACGCTGCGGGCGAGGAAGTCACCAAAGATGAGGGGCGAGCCAAGTAGCTTCATGGTGTCATCAGTCTCTGACGGCCGAGGCTTGCGTGAGCGCAAGTCCATATTCTTGTATGCGTAAACTGATTCTACACAGCGTAACCGGGTTTGTCCGTAGTCTTATCAAATCCCCATTACCCTGCCCTGCGCAAGGGGTTTGTTACACAGGTAGATGCCCAGCAGGATGACCGCCCCCCCCACCCACATCGCCATCGTCAGCGGTTCGTCCAGCAGCACCGCGCCGCAAATGACCGCCGTCAATGGGTTGAGCGCGATGAACACCCCGGACCGTGTGGCGCCTATGCGACGAATGCCATCGTAATAGCCGATATACGCCAGCGCCGAACCCATCACGCCCAGGTACATCAGGCTGAGCAGTTGCGGCAGATCAATAGCGTGCAGCTCTGCCATGGTCACGCTGGGTGAAACCAGCGCCGTAACGCTTAGCATCAGCGTGCCCAGCAGCACCGACCAGGTCACGGTCTGCAACGGCCCCAGGCTCTGATTGAGCCCACGGGAGAACAGCGTGTAAACGCCCCACCCCGCCACGCAACCGAGGATCAGCAGGTCACCGGCCCAGGCCATGGTCGCGCCCTGCAATGCCTGGGGATTGCGACTGATGATGACGGTCGCCGCGCCTGCCAGGCACAACGCGATACCGATACATTTGATGCGGCCCAGGCGCTCCTTGAACAACCACCAGGACGCCAGGCCGATCACCGCCGGGTTCAACGCGACAATCAACGAGGCGCGTGACGCATTGGTGTACTGCAGCCCATAAAAGAAGCACAGGTTGTAAAAGAAAATCCCAAAGAACCCCAACACCGCCAATTGGCCCCATTGGCGCGTGCTGGGGCGCACCAGGGCCGTGCGCGAAGCGGCCATGAACAGCAGCAATGCTGCGCTGGCCAAGGTGAAGCGCAGAGTGGCGGCCAGCAGCGGGTGGACCTGATCAGCCAGGTAGCGCCCTGCGACAAAGGTGCCGCCCCAGATCATGGTGACAGCGGCAAGCTTCAGATAAGTGAGGCCATCGGCGACGTGACGCATAAGGCGGTGCTCAGGTGAGGGACGAATGGGCGTATTCTTTGGCTAATCACTCATCATCGTAAAATGAGCCTTTACTCATGACCCTGACCCAACTGGAAATCTTTTCTCTGGTGGCCGAACTGCAAGGTTTTACCAGTGCGGCGCATCGCCTGGGTATCAGCCAGTCGGCGGTGTCCCACGCGATCAAGGCCTTGGAGCAGGAACTGGGGGTGGAGTTGTTTCGGCGCCATCAGACGGCGGTGGAACTGAGCGAAATCGGCGCACAATTGCTGGGACGCGCCCGGGCCATGCTGGGGCTGGCCAACTCCTTGCAGCAGGAAGCGGCGGATGCACGCGGCATGAAGCGTGGCACGCTGCGTATCGGCTCGTTCGGGCCGACGGCGTCGGTTCGGTTGTTGCCGCCTATCCTCAGGCGCTTTCGCCAGGTTTATCCGGGTATTGAAGTGCATGTGGATGAAGGGCCTGATCGCCAGGTCATTCAGTGGCTGGATGAGCGCCGTGTGGATATCGGTTTTGTGGTGCTGGAGCAGGAACGCTTCGATACGGTCGCGCTGCTGGAAGATCAACTGGTGGCGCTGCTACCGGCCGGGCACCGGTTGGCCGCCCTTGAGGCCGTGCCCCTGCAAGCGCTCTGCGATGAACCCTTTATTCTGACTGAAGCCGGCTCGTCGGAGCTGGTGATGCGCTTGTTCAGTCAAGCCCGATTGCAGCCCAAAGTCCGGTACCGCTGTGCGCAGTTGCTCAGTACATTGGAGGCGGTCAGTCGGGGCGATGGTTTGAGTGTGGTTGCGCAGGCCTCCTTGCCGGAACATAGCGACTGGCGTTATGTGGCGTTGCCATTGGCGCCGCAGGTCCCACGCCGGATCGGACTGGCGGTGCTGGATCGACGACAGTCCTCCCCGGCTACCCTGGCATTCATCGAGCTGGCGCAAGGGTTGTACCCCTCGCTCACTTAGTGACCTGGCTATGCGCAGCGTCCTCTCATGCGTCGCACCCTACATAGTCACCCAATGTAGTGAAACGCAGCGTCGGCGACACCCTCCACACTCTGTACTTCAACGGACTTTGCGGGTTCGGGCGGGGGCGGTGCCTGATCCCCGCCACCACTGACCGAACGGCGAGGTCAACCCGCTTGAAACAAGTGAGCAGGCCTGCGTAATGCCATCTATCATCGGCTTATCTCACTCTTTTTCTCGCGACTGACTGCCCCTATGCCCCTGACTGTCAAAGGCCCACGAAGCCGAGCCGCACGCTATTTCATCAGTGCAACCAGCGGCGTGTTGCCCATCTTGCTGGGGGTTGTGATTCTGTACTGGCAAGCCGAGCGCACCCTTGAGCAAAGCACGGCGCAAACCGCTCAAGAAGCGGTCCGCCAGTTCGACCTGATGCTCGACAATACCGCCATCGCTGCCCAGGCTTTGCTGCCGCTGGCCGGTAAACCTTGTGACAGCAGCGCCAAGTTGGCGCTACGTGAACAAGTCACGCGCCGGCCGTTTGTGCGGGCCACGACGCTGTCCTGGCAGAAAAACATCTATTGCAGCTCGTTGTTTGGCGGTCGCTACCAATCGCCCGTCAACCCGGACGACTATGTGGATGGGCGCCTGTGGTTGATGAAAGGTAACCCCGTTACACCCGATACCGCCCTGCTGGTGTACCGCCTGGTGGAAGGCGATCAAGGCGCGTTTGCCTCGGTTGACGGTTACCACCTCACCAACGCCTTGCGCTTGATCAGCCGTTACGCGTACTTGGTATTGCAAGTCGGCCCGAACTGGCTGGGGGCCGACGGCAAGGTGCATCAAGGCGCGTTGCCGGTATTTGCCGTGGCCCCACAACGCCTGGCTTCCGAGCGCTATCGCTACAGTGTCGAAGCCGGGATGCCCCAGGGTGAAGTCTGGCGCTACATGCAGGCGCGGTATCCGGCGCTGTTCAGCCTGGTGGTGTTTTTCGGCATATTGGCGGGGCTGCTCGCTCACTGGCTGCAAAAACGCTCGTCCGCGCCAACCCACGAGTTACAACGCGCCTTGGGCGCCAATGAGTTCATCCCGTATTTCCAACCGGTGGTACGGGGTGACACACGCCAATGGGCCGGCTGTGAGGTGCTGATGCGCTGGAGGCATCCCAAAGAAGGCCTGGTGCGCCCGGACCTGTTTATTCCCCTGGCCGAAGACTCTGGCCTGATCGTGCCGATGACCCGCGCCCTGCTGCGCCAGACCGCCGCGCAACTGGCGCCCCATGCCGCACGTTTCAGCCCCGGCTTTCATATCGGCGTGAACATCACTGCACGCCATTGCCAGGACATGGCGCTGGTGCAGGACTGCCAGGAATTTCTGGCCGCGTTCCCACCCGGCCAGGTCACCCTGGTGCTGGAGCTGACTGAGCGGGAGCTGATCGAACCCACCGAGACCACCCGCCGGCTGTTCGAGGCCCTGCATCAACTGGGCGTCATGATCGCCATTGATGACTTCGGCACCGGCCACTCCAGCTTGGGCTATTTGCGCAATTTCAATGTCGACTACTTGAAGATCGATCAAAGCTTTGTCGCCATGATCGGTGCAGATGCGCTGTCGCGGCATATTCTCGACAGCATCATAGAGTTGTCGGTCAAGCTGGATCTAGGCATTGTTGCCGAAGGTGTAGAAACAGCCCAACAGTGTGAATACCTCGTGGCCCAAGGCGTGGATTTCCTACAGGGTTACCTGTTTGGCCGACCATTACCCTGCGATGAATTCATTAAATCCTTGGGGATCGTTGAATAGCCTTGCGCGGTCTACGATGAAAGATTGGTCTTTCTTTAAAAGACATGATTTACTCGGAATGAATTAACTACTACAATTTTTTCTGCCTGTGCAGAACTCGCAGAAGGGTCTTTTTCGTTGACGTGGCTTAACGTTCTTGGCTTATAGCTTTGTCTGCAGTTGATATCCGCAACTACATTATTGGAGTACAGATTTTGTCCAGACTCGCCGAATTTCGCGCAGCAGAAAAAGCCCTTCAAGAGCAGCTTGCACAGCTGGAATCTTTGAAGAATGACGCTGGCTTGAAGAAAGAAATCGAATTCGAAGAAAAGCTCAAGACGCTGATGGGCAAATACGACAAAAGCCTGCGCGACGTGATCGCCATCCTCGACCCAGCGCCACGCAAAGGCGGCGCACCGGCCGCCGCCGCGCCAAAACAGCGCCGCGCACGGGTGGTCAAGGTTTACCACAACCCGCATACCGGCGAGCTGATCGAGACCAAAGGTGGCAACCACCGCGGCCTTAAAGCCTGGAAAGAACAGTACGGCGCTGCCACTGTAGATTCCTGGCTTCGCGGCTGAAACATGTACTAAAAAAAGCCCCGCATACGCGGGGCTTTTTTTGCTCTAGCGGTTCGGAATCGAATTTAACTTAGCGTTCACATTGTTCACATTCGCTCAGCTTGAGCGGGTCAAAGTTTCAGACTGTTACGCACCGAACTGATTTCCTCCTTGCTCGCCTCGTACGCTTGCGCTTGGCCCGCGTATGAAAATACATAGGCCTTATCGACATCCAGCGCACCGACTAATGTTTGCGACAATACGTGTCGACCGTTCTCGGTAATCACACAGGTAGTTTCCAGCGCGTCAAGCCGACTCAATGTCGTGGGGTGCATTTTGCTGCACACGCTTTGATAACCGCCACGGGCAAAGTCTTTCTGGATCGACTTGCGCATCTCCAGCAACACGCCGGGAAGATTAACTTTATGGCCGGTTTCTATCGGCGTCCCGGTCAACTCCATCACCATCAACGTGGCGCCATTTTCATCATTCTTGATCGCTCGCTGCCGGGACACTGCTTGGGGTTTGGCAGGGAGTTCGCCGTCAGGCACGACTTCTTCGACCTGCCAACCGCTGGGCCAATGGACCTGCGGGTCAGCTGCCAGCACAAACGGGCTGCCCAACAACACGCACACAGCACTCAACAGCGGCCTACGAAACTCGATCATTGCAAAAAACACCCAAGGTTCCAGCCGCAAAGTGTGCGGCCCGGCGCGCGCTGACCGCAAGGGTTTAGCGCGCTTTTTCATTTGGCGCAGCCGGTGCGCCTTGCGTATCATGGCCCGCCTGCATGGAGGCAGGCCGCAAGCCAATGGACCGCTCATCTCACATTTTTTCTGGAGGGCCCATGAGCCTGCACGAATTGAACACCTTCCCGGGCGTCACTGCCCAACCCGACAACGCTACGGCGAACTTCGTGTTCAACCACACCATGTTGCGGGTCAAGGACATCACCAAGTCGCTGGACTTCTACACGCGCATCCTGGGTTTCTCCCTGGTCGAGAAACGTGACTTCCCGGAAGCCGAATTCAGCCTGTACTTCCTGGCCCTGGTGGACAAGGCCCAGATCCCGGCCGACGCCGCCGAGCGTACCCAATGGATGAAATCGATTCCGGGCATCCTCGAACTGACCCACAACCACGGCACCGAAAACGATGCCGACTTTGCCTACCACAACGGCAACACCGACCCACGCGGCTTTGGCCATATCTGCATCTCGGTGCCGGACATTGTGGCGGCGTGCGAACGTTTCGAAGCCTTGGGCTGTGATTTCCAGAAACGCCTGACGGATGGCCGCATGAAGAGCCTCGCGTTCATCAAGGACCCGGATGCCTATTGGGTTGAGATCATCCAGCCGGCGCCGATGTAATAAGCACTGCGTGACGCGGAGCGTCACCGGATGCATTCCCCCGCGGAGCGTGGGAACGAGAATCCCGCGCCGGGCGTGGGAACGAGAAAAACCCCATGATCGCTCATGGGGTTTTTCATTTTCAGCCCAGGATTACGCCGGAGCAGAGGTGCGGATCAAGTGATCGAACGCGCTCAACGAAGCCTTGGCGCCCTCGCCTACTGCAATCACGATCTGCTTGTACGGCACGGTGGTTACGTCACCGGCGGCGAACACGCCAGGCAGTGAAGTCTCGCCACGGGCATCGACAATGATCTCGCCGCGCGGCGACAGCTCTACCGTGCCTTTGAGCCAGTCGGTGTTGGGCAGCAAGCCAATCTGCACGAAGATGCCTTCCAGGTCGATGGTCTTGAACTCACCGCTGTCGCGGTCCTTGTAGGCAAGGCCGGTGACTTTCTGGCCATCGCCTTTGACCTCACTGGTCAATGCACTGGTAATCACATCCACGTTCGGCAGGCTGTAGAGCTTGCGTTGCAACACGGCGTCGGCGCGCAGCTTGCTGTCGAACTCAAGCAAGGTGACATGGCTGACGATACCGGCCAGGTCAATGGCCGCTTCCACGCCGGAGTTACCGCCGCCGATCACCGCCACACGCTTGCCTTTGAACAGCGGGCCATCGCAGTGCGGGCAGAAGCACACGCCGCGGGCTTTGTATTCCTGCTCACCGGGCACACCCATCTCTCTCCAGCGGGCGCCTGTGGCCAGGATCACGGTCTTGGACTTGAGGGTCGCACCGCTTTCGAAGCGAATTTCGTGCAGCTCCCCGGCATTTTTCGCCGGTACCAGGCTGCTAGCGCGTTGCAGGTTCATGATGTCCACATCGTACTGACGCACATGGGCTTCCAGCGCACTAGCCAGTTTCGGCCCTTCGGTTTCCTGTACCGAGATAAAATTCTCGATGGACATGGTGTCCAGTACCTGGCCACCAAAGCGTTCAGCCGCCACACCGGTACGAATACCTTTACGTGCCGCGTAAATGGCAGCCGAGGACCCGGCGGGGCCACCGCCAACCACCAGGACGTCGAAGGCGTCCTTGGCGCTGATTTTTTCCGCGGCTTTCTCGATACCGCTGGTGTCGAGCTTGGCGAGGATTTCTTCGAGGCCCATGCGGCCCTGGCCAAAGTTGACTCCGTTCAAGTAGACACTCGGGACCGCCATGATCTGGCGCTCATCGACTTCAGCCTGGAACAGCGCGCCATCAATCGCAACGTGGCGGATGTTCGGGTTCAGCACGGCCATCAGATTCAGCGCCTGGACCACGTCCGGGCAGTTCTGGCACGACAGCGAGAAGTACGTCTCGAAGCTGAACTCGCCTTTGAGGGCGCGGATCTGTTCAATTACTTCGACACTGGCTTTCGATGGGTGGCCACCCACTTGCAACAGGGCCAGCACCAACGAAGTGAATTCATGGCCCATAGGGATGCCGGCGAAACGCAGGCTGATCTCAGCACCCGGGCGATTGATGGAGAACGATGGCTTGCGCGCATCATTGCCATCGGTGTTCAGGGTAATCAGCGTTGAGAGGCTGGTTACGTCCTGCAAAAGAGCAAGCATTTCCTGGGATTTCGCACCGTCGTCGAGGGAGGCGATGATCTCGATCGGCTGGGTGACCCGTTCCAGGTATGACTTCAACTGAGCTTTAAGATTGGCGTCCAACATACGGGCGATTTCCTGTTCATTCGGTTTATTGCAGACAAAAAAACGCCCGAGCGACTCTCGCCCGGGCGTTTTGAGGGCGGATGCAGCTTACTTAAGTGCGGATACCCGCCCTTGATACGCGTTCACAGACTTAGATCTTGCCGACCAGGTCCAGAGACGGCGCCAGAGTGGCCTCGCCTTCTTTCCATTTGGCTGGGCAGACTTCACCCGGGTGGGCAGCGACGTACTGAGCGGCCTTGATCTTGCGCAGCAGCTCGGAAGCGTCACGACCTACACCGCCGTCGTTCAGCTCAACGATCTTGATCTGACCTTCCGGGTTGATCACGAAGGTGCCGCGGTCTGCCAGGCCAGCCTCTTCGATCAGCACGTCGAAGTTACGGGAGATGGTCAGGGTTGGGTCGCCAATCATGGTGTACTGGATTTTGCCGATGGCTGGCGACGTGTTGTGCCAGGCAGCGTGGGCAAAGTGGGTGTCGGTAGAAACGCTGTAGATTTCGACGCCCAGCTTCTGGAATTCGGCATAGTTGTCAGCCAGGTCTTCCAGTTCGGTTGGGCAAACGAAGGTGAAGTCGGCTGGGTAGAAGAAGACAACCGACCACTTGCCTTTCAGGTCAGCGTCGGTCACATCGACGAAGCTGCCGTTTTTGAAAGCGGTGGCTTTAAACGGTTTTACTTGGCTGTTGATGATAGGCATCGTTGACTCTCCGTCAGGGGTTAAGAAGTTGATGAAGTGAATCCTACCGGCTCTTACGGTCGATGGCTCATTGGCAAACCTGATGCTGACGATTGGGTTTCTCTATCAGGTGACGCTATTAATAGAAAAAATCTCAAATCAGCGGTTGGGTTGCCAGGGTCATGCCCAGAAACGGCGTCGCTTCAACATAGCGCATCGCAGATTTCATGTCGTTCCAGCCGACGTAACTCATCAGGGACTTCAAATCCCAACCACTGCGATGCGCCCAAGTGGCAAAGCCCCGACGCAGGGAGTGGCTGGTGTATTGATCGGCGGGGATGCCTGCGCGCTCAAGGGCCTGGCGCAATAACGGGATCACACTGTTGGGATGCAAGCCCTCCTCACCCAGGTTGCCCCAGCGGTCGATGCCGCGAAACACCGGGCCGCGCACCAAAGCCGAGGCGCTGAGCCACTCGCTATAAGCCTGCACCGGGCACAGCCGGAGCAACGCTGGGGTCTGGTAGGTTTTGCCGAGGTTGTCACGGTCACTTTTGCTGCGTGGCAAGTACAGGCTAATGCCTGCGCCTGGCACGGCCTGCACGTGCTCGATGCTTAATCGGCACAGCTCATCACTGCGAAAACCCCGCCAGAAGCCCAACAGAATCAGCGCAGCGTCGCGCTTGGCCCGCAGCAAGCGCGGCTGGTCGTGATGCTCGCTGGCCTGTTTGGCTTCAATGTCCAGGGCGGCGATTACTTGCTCCAACTGCGTGATCTGCAAAGGCTCGGCCTGCCGCTCCCGCACCGGGTGCAAGGCGCGGATGCCCTTGAGCACCTTGCGTACCACCGGCGCCTTCGTCGGGTCGGCAAACCCTTGGCTGGTATGCCATTGCGCCAAGGCCGAGAGCCGCAGTTTCAAGGTGTTGACTGCCAACACCCCGGCATGCGCCACGAGGTAGCGCGCCACGCTGTCGCTGGTGGCCGGCAGGAACCCTCCCCAACTGACTTCGAAATGCTCGATGGCCGCGCGGTAGCTGCGGCGCGTGTTGTCGCGGGTGGCAGCGTTGAGATATCGGTCCAGGTCGCTCATAGGCGTCTTTTCGTACCGCTGACGGGTGAATGGCTGATGAAAATGCTTATGACACGGGATAATACGCCAATATCCCATCTGTTAAATCATGAATTTCAACGAGTTTTTAATCGTGTTACAGTATGTACATACATACTCTGTACCACAGTACTAAATCGACGGAGACCCCATGGCTCGCGGCGGCATAAACAAAGCAGTAGTGCAAACGGCACGCCTGGCGATCCTCGCCCGTGGCGAAAACCCCAGCATCGATGCGGTGCGTATCGAAATGGGTAATACCGGCTCGAAAACCACCATTCATCGCTATTTGAAAGAGCTGGACGAAAGTGAGACGCGCCAGACCATCACCCAAGCGCCGATCGACGATGAGCTTGGTGAACTGGTCGCACGCCTGTCCCAACGCCTGAAAGAGAAGGCCCAAGAGCCGATCGACCTGGCCCTGGCGCAATTCGAGCAACAAAAAGCCGCCCTGCTCGCCCAGGTAGAAACCCTGGAAGAAGCGCACACCCAGCTCAAACAGCAATTTGATATCCAGGCCGCTGCCCTCGCTGAAGAAAGCGCGGCGCTGCAAACTGCCAGCACCAGCCTGCAGACCGAGCAAACCCGTAACGCCGGGCTGAGCCAGGCGTGCAGCGACTACGAGCTAAGGCTCAACGACAAAGACGAGCAGATTCGCTCACTGGAAGAAAAACACCTGCACGCCCGCGATGCGCTTGAGCATTACCGCACTGCCATCAAGGAGCAGCGTGAACAGGAACAGCGTCGCCATGAGGGCCAGTTGCAACAGGTACAGGCCGAATTGCGTCAGGCCCAGCAAAGCGCTCTGGTGCGTCAGGACGAAATCACCCAACTGCATCGCGACAACGAGCGCCTGCTGAGTGAGCAGCGAGTGACCGCCAAGGAATTGAATACGCTGCAGGAGCACGCTCGCCAGGACCAGGCGCTACAGTTGAAACTCAAGGAACAGCTCAGCCAGATCGACAGCGAGCGCACCCTGCTCCAGGAGCGCCTACGGGTTGCCGTGCTGGACAGCCAATCGCGCCAAGCGTCACTGCTTGAATATCAGCAGCACAACAAGGCGCTTGAGCTGGACCTGATCAAGGCCCAGGCAAGCATCGAAGCCCTGCGCCTGGCGACCGTCGTTGCAACGGTGCCAGAGGCAGCAGAGCCAAGCTGATCAGGGCGCCACAGGCGTGCGCATGGTGACGAATTCTTCCGCCGCCGTAGGATGCACGCCGATGGTTTCGTCGAAATGCTGCTTGGTCGCGCCCGCCTTGAGCGCGATCGCCAGCCCTTGCACGATCTCACCCGCATCCGGGCCGACCATGTGGCAACCCAATACTTTGTCGGTGTCGGCGTCGACCACCAGCTTCATCAGGGTCTTTTCCTGGCAATCGGTCAGGGTCAGCTTCATCGGCCGGAACCGGCTTTCAAAGATCTGCACGTTGTGGCCATTTTTGCGTGCATCCTCTTCAGTCAGGCCGACTGTGCCGATATTCGGCAGGCTGAACACCGCCGTCGCGATATTGGCGTAATCCACCGGGCGGTATTGCTCGGGCTTGAACAACCGCCGCGCCACGGCCATGCCTTCAGCCAGGGCCACCGGCGTCAGCTGCACACGACCAATCACATCGCCAATCGCCAGGATCGACGGCTCGACGGTCTGGTAGAGATCATCCACCGCGACGAAACCGCGCTCGTCCAGTTTGACCCCGGTATTTTCCAGGCCCAGGTTATCCAGCATTGGACGGCGGCCAGTGGCGTAGAACACGCAATCGGCTTCCAGCACGCGGCCATCCTTCAAAGTGGCCTTGAGGCTGCCGTCGGCCTGCTTGTCGATGCGCTCGATGTCGGCATTGAACTGCAAGTCCAGGCCGCGCTTGGTCAGCTCTTCTTGCAGGTGTTTGCGCACCGAACCGTCAAAGCCGCGCAAGAACAGATCGCCGCGATACAGCAATGACGTTTGGGCGCCCAAGCCGTGGAAGATGCCGGCGAACTCAACGGCGATATAACCACCACCCACTACCAGCACGCGCTTGGGCAGCTCTTTAAGAAAGAATGCCTCATTGGAACCAATGGCGTGCTCGCGCCCTGGAATCTCAGGGATCTGCGGCCAGCCGCCGGTGGCGATCAGGATGTGCTTGGCAGTGAAGCGCTCACCGTTGATCTCCACCTGATGGGCATCGACCAGGCGTGCATGCCCTTCATGCAGGGTCACGCCGCTGTTGACCAACAGGTTGCGATAGATACCGTTGAGGCGGTTGATCTCACGATCCTTGTTGGCGATCAGGGTCGCCCAATCAAAGTTCGCCTCACCCAGGGACCAGCCAAAGCCGCTGGCCTGTTCAAAGTCTTCGGCAAAATGCGCGCCGTACACCAACAGCTTCTTTGGCACGCAGCCGACGTTCACACAGGTGCCACCCAGGTAGCGGCTCTCGGCCACCGCCACCTTGGCGCCAAAGCCTGCGGCAAAGCGCGCCGCGCGAACACCGCCGGAACCGGCGCCAATTACATACAGGTCAAAATCGTAGGCCATTTCACTCTCCTCGGCAGGACACCAGCATACCGACTTACATGGGGCTAAAAAACGAAAAAGCCACCCGAAGGTGGCTTTGGCTTAAAACGTACCGGCAAGCGTGAATCAGTAAGCCTTGCCCGTCTTGTAGAAATGCTCGTAGCAGAAGTTGGTCGCTTCGATGTAGCCCTCAGCGCCGCCGCAGTCGAAACGCTGGCCCTTGAACTTGTAGGCAATCACGCAACCATCTTTGGCTTGCTTGAGCAGAGCGTCGGTGATCTGGATCTCGCCGCCCTTGCCTGGCTCGGTTTCTTCGATCAGCTTGAAGATGTCCGGCGTGAGGATGTAACGACCGATAATCGCCAGGTTCGATGGCGCGTCTTCCGGTGCTGGTTTCTCGACCATGTCGCGTACGCGGATCAGGCCATCGCCAATATCGTCGCCGGCGATAACACCGTACTTATTGGTTTCGGTTGGGTTGACTTCCATTACCGCAACGATGGTGCAACGGTATTTCTGGTAGAGCTTGACCATCTGGGTCAGCACACCGTCGCCTTCCAGGTTGACGCACAGGTCGTCCGCCAGGACCACGGCGAAGGGTTCATCACCGATCAGCGGGCGGCCGGTAAGGATGGCGTGGCCGAGGCCTTTCATCTGGGTCTGACGGGTGTAGGAGAACGAGCACTCGTCGAGCAGTTTACGGATACCGACCAGGTATTTTTCCTTGTCGGTGCCCTTGATCTGGTTTTCCAGCTCATAGCTGATGTCGAAGTGGTCTTCCAGCGCGCGCTTACCACGACCCGTGACGATGGAGATCTCGTTCAAACCGGCATCCAGTGCCTCTTCCACACCGTACTGAATCAGTGGCTTGTTCACCACTGGCAGCATTTCTTTGGGCATGGCTTTGGTCGCTGGCAAGAAGCGAGTGCCGTAACCGGCTGCTGGGAACAAGCATTTCTTGATCATATGAGTCCTTACAAAGGGCTGTGCGTACGGAATTCGGCGCAGTCTAATCAGGCCGCAGTCACCTTACAATGGGGTCCTGCTGGCGTTGCAATGTCATCATAGAGAAAAAATGTCGGCGTAAGTTCCGCTGATGCTGCATAGCGCATCACCAACGGTCGGCCAGAATCCGACTTGGCCCCTTGTTTAGAAGGGCTGCATTGGTTTTAGCACGCTTTGGCGCCCCTGGCACTGACCCGCAACAACTTGCGCCCCGCCCCGGCATTTGGCGCTATCATGGGCGCCTTGAACCAAGACCACGAGATTGCCAACAGATGTCAGAACCCAAAGGTGTAAACGGCTACCTGATCACGAAGCGAGCGGACGGCTGGCACTTGATCAATTTTCACGGTGACAGCGTTGCCGGCGTATTCGAGACCGAAAGCATGGCGATCGCCGTCGCCGAAGTGTTTGTAGATGAGGCAGGCCATGCATCGAGCAAGCGGCCGAAAACCAAGTAAGCCTCGTTGCACCGCTTTTAAAGCCCCCGTTAAGCGGGGCTTTTTTGTTTGTCTGTACCTAGATGGCAGTTCGCTATAACCTTCAGCAACGCCACGACAGTGTCAGCGCGCCCTTCCAATACCCTCGATGACGAACCTTTATGAAAAAAATCCTGGCACTGACCGCAGTACTGGCACTCGCCGGCTGCACCACCGCTTCCGACACCGTGCTGAAAAATGGTGAACAAGGTTTGACCATCGACTGCTCGGGTGAGGCCAATTCATGGGCCAGTTGCTACGAAAAGGCGGACGCATCCTGCGCCGGCACCGGTTACCGCATCGTTGGCACCAATGGCACGCCGGCACTCAAGGAAAGCGACAAGACCCTGGGCCAGGACGTGGGCAACTTCAAAGGCCGCAGCGTGGTGGTGGTCTGCAAGTAACGCTGCTACAGGTGCACTTCAGCGAATTTGACCCCCAGGCCACGCAGGGTTTCGATCAAGTCATCCAGGCGAGCAAATGATTCGACCTCATCCTGTTCGTCCACCAGGAAGTAGCTGCGCCCGCCGCTCTTCTTGAAAAACACGATCCACTCGCCCAGATCGGCGGGGTTCTGGATGACATGGGTGGCCGAGATCTGCCCTTCGGCATGGCGGGCTTTGACGTGTTCTCGTTTCATAACGGGCTTCCAGAAAAACAAATGCCGCTCAAACCCAGGGTTTGAGCAGCATCTTTGTAGTGAATGCCCGACAGTTTAACGGATGCAGGCCGTCCCTGCAGGGTGATGGCTTTTTTTATCGGGTTTGAGGGGTGGGCCTGTGGCTCAACCGGAAATGCACTCTTCCCCTGCCTTCTTCACGTCGCCCGGGCGGATCGGCACATTGGACATGCTTTCATAAAGCTTGATGCTGCTACCGCTGGAGCGGTCTTCAATTTCAAAGATCGCCGACGGGTCTGCCGAGAACTTCTGCGGCACGATCACCTGAATGCCGTCTTTATGGGGCTCGATCTGCGGCGGCCGACGGGTCGCCTCCAATTTGCGCACCACGCACGCCGCATATTCCTGCGGCTTCTTCCCTGAGATGACCACCAATGTTGGCGGGGTCTGCTTGATATCTGCAACCGAAGCACACCCACCTATTGCCAAGGCCAGCACCAACACACTCCACTTCATACAAAAACCTCCGATAAAGACCCTACGACAGCGGGGATGGTAATTTTCTCCCACCAACGTAGGATTTATCTGTGATAACTCGGTAAATAACTGTTTTAAATTGTCGAAGTCGTCGACGACGGCCCGATAATAAACGCGCTGGGGCTGATAAACTCCATCTTAACCTACGTATCGTTCTGATTTTTCAGAAAAAGCCCTTCTGGAGACACCCCATGAAATTCATCCACCAGCGTGAGCACCTCAACGAGGGAGACATTGTCGTCATCGAATGCTCGCAGACCTGCAATATTCGCCTGATGAGCGATGCGAACTTTCGCAGCTTCAAAAATGGCGGCCGCCATACCTACCACGGCGGCGCATTTGATAAATTCCCGGCCAAGATCACCGCGCCCAGCACCGGCTTCTGGAACATCACCCTGGATGTGGTGACCCGTCGCGCCATCAGCGTGACCCGTAAACCCGCGTTGTCCCACAAGATTCGTATCGTTCGTCGTACCAGCAGCAAGCTGAGCTGACCCGAACACCTGACAGGAAAAAAGCTGTGACCACCACAACCAAATACGTCATCAAGTACAAGCTCAACGGCGAACGCCGCTTTGAATTTGCCCAGTTGCAAAACAACAGCGTCGAAGAAGCCAAGCAAGCCTTGGCAAAAATTCATGATGCCAGCGACGAAATCACCGACATCAACGTGAGCAAGGCGCTGTAAGCCATGCCAGGCCCTACCGCCGATTTGTTTGCCGATGAGGCCCTGCAACAGCCTGCCGGGCGCGAGCAAATTGGCGAAGAGTCGTATGTACTGAGGGGCTATGCCTTGCCCTGGATCGAGCGGTTATTGCCTGAACTGCGGCGTGTCCTGGCTCAATCACCGTTTCGGCAGATGGTCACCCCCGGCGGCTTTACCATGTCGGCGGCGCTGAGCAGTTGCGGCGAGCTGGGCTGGACCACCGGCGCCCGTGGCTATCGCTACAGCCCACTCGACCCGCGCAACCAGCAGCCCTGGCCCGCCATGCCCGAGACGTTGCGCCAACTGGCCGTGACAGCGGCAATCGAGGCCGGTTTCAGCGGTTTTCTACCCGATGCCTGCCTGATCAACCGTTACGTACCGGGGGCGAAAATGTCCCTGCACCAAGACAAGAACGAGCGCAACTACAGCGCGCCCGTGGTCTCGGTGTCCCTGGGGCTGCCGGCGATTTTCCTGTTCGGTGGCCATGCGCGCAGCGACAACACCCAAAAGGTCTCGCTGTTTCATGGTGATGTGGTCGTGTGGGGCGGCGTTGATCGCCTGCGCTTTCATGGCGTGATGCCGATCAAAGACGGCCTGCATTCGATCATGGGCCCGCAGCGCATCAACCTGACCTTTCGCACCGCGGGCTAATTTGACCGCAAGCTTCGGAGTGTCGATGACGAGCGGCAGGCTTAATCTGCTCCTGAACCGTCAAGAGTGCAGGCCATGAACAACGAACACGATCCGCGCTGGGCTGCCATTATTGCCCGTGATGCCAAGGCTGACGCCTTGTTTGTCTACGGCGTGAAAACCACCGGCGTGTATTGCCGCCCCAGCAGCGCTTCGCGTTTGCCGCGCCCGGAGAATGTCGAGTTTTTCGACACGCCGGCGCAGGCCGAAGCCGCCGGCTATCGTCCCAGTAAACGCGCTGCCGGCGACCAGACGCAGTTGGCTGCACACCATGGGCAGTTAGTGGCCGAAGCCTGCCGGCAAATCGAACAAGCCGAAACCCCGCCTAGCCTGGACGCGCTCGCCCGATCCGCCGGGCTGAGTCCGTTTCACTTCCACCGCGTATTCAAAGCCAACACCGGGTTGACCCCCAAGGGTTACGCCAGCGCCCTGCGTTCGCGCAGAGTGCGCGACGGCCTCAAGGGCCAGCATTCGGTGACAGACACCCTGTACGACGCGGGCTTTAATTCCAATAGCCGCTTTTATGAAGCCGCCGACCAAGTGCTCGGCATGAAACCGCGAGATTACAA
Organism: Pseudomonas sp. CFSAN084952; assembly: GCF_009648855.1. NCBI lineage: Bacteria > Pseudomonadati > Pseudomonadota > Gammaproteobacteria > Pseudomonadales > Pseudomonadaceae > Pseudomonas > Pseudomonas sp. CFSAN084952. The sequence goes on from NZ_CP045767.1 coordinate 2,496,040, forward strand.
AGGCGGCGGCGCCAATAACACCATCCGCTTTGCCGTTGGCCAGTGCTCGCTGGGGGCGATTCTGGTGGCGCAAAGCCAACGTGGCGTGTGTGCGATTTTATTGGGTGATGATCCGGACAAACTGGTGCGCGACCTGCAAGACCAGTTTCCCAAGGCTGAGTTGATCGGCGCGGATCAGGGGTTCGAACAACTGGTGGCCCAGGTCGTTGGCTTTGTCGAGGCCCCTGCCGTGGGCCTGGATTTGCCCTTGGACCTGCGCGGCACGGCCTTTCAGGAGCGGGTGTGGCAGGCGTTGCGCGAAATCCCTGCGGGCAGCACCGCCAGCTATGCGCAGATTGCCGAGCGTATCGGCGCACCCTCCTCCTTTCGCGCCGTGGCCCAGGCGTGTGGTGCCAACCACCTGGCGGTGGCGATTCCCTGTCATCGCGTGGTGCGCAGCAATGGCGAGCTGTCGGGCTACCGCTGGGGCGTAGAGCGCAAGCGCCAGTTACTTGAGCGCGAAACCCAGCCCCACAAAACGCCGCTCCCGTCCAGTGAATAAAACAGACTGGCCGGGTGCTGATTGCCCTGCTAAAACAGCGAAAAGCCCTACTAACGCTGGAGAAGCAACCCATGAGCACCTGGCCAGACACCCGCATTCTTGACCTGTTGGGCATTGAGGTGCCGATCATCCAGGCGCCGATGGCTGGCGCGACGACCACCGCCATGGTCATCGCCGCTCAGCAAGCCGGTGCCCTGGGCTCCATGCCTGCGGCGGCGCTGAGCCTGGAGCAACTGCGCGAGGCCTTGGCCCTCATTCGCCAGGCCAATCATGCGCCGCTGAACGTCAACTTCTTCTGCCATCAACCGCCCGATGCCGATGAAGCGCGGGATCAGGCTTGGAAGGCCTTGCTGCAACCTTACTACCATGAGCTGGGCGCCGACTTTGATGCGCCAACCCCGGCGTCCAACCGTGCGCCGTTCAATGACGCAGCCTGCCAGGTGGTGGAAGCGTTTCGGCCAGAAGTGGTGAGCTTTCATTTTGGCCTGCCAGAGAAGTCTTTGCTGGACCGGGTAAAAGCCACCGGTGCCAAGGTGCTGTCATCGGCCACCACCATCGAGGAAGCCGTGTGGCTGGAACAGCACGGCTGCGACGCGATCATCGCCATGGGCATCGAAGCGGGTGGGCACCGTGGCCTGTTTCTCAGCGATGACCTCAATAGCCAGATCGGCTTGATGGCGCTGCTGCCACAGATCGTCGACGCGGTCAGCGTGCCGGTGATTGCTGCGGGCGGAATCGCCGATGCACGCGGCATCGTTGCGGCCTTTGCCCTCGGCGCTTCGGCGGTGCAGATCGGCACGGCGTACCTGTTCACGCCCGAAGCCACTGTAAGCGCCGCCCATCACCATGCGCTGCGCCATGCCCAGGCCAGCGAAACCGCGCTGACCAACCTGTTCACCGGCCGCCCGGCGCGGGGCATCGTCAACCGGGTGATGCGTGAACTCGGCGCAATCAACCCAGCGGCGCCGGCGTTCCCCAAAGCCGGAGGCGCATTAATGCCACTCAAGGCCAAGGATGAAGCCGGTTTCAGCAACCTGTGGGCGGGCCAGGCCCTGAGGCTGGGCAAAGACCTGTCCACCTATGACCTGACCCGCGAATTGGCCGAGCACGCGATAGCCAGATTCACCCGCCACTGACCTGCGCAACAACTTGGTGCTGTACCGGCAATAGCCTACCGCTATATATTCCCATACATAGCGGTAAGCCTTTTTACCTACAACCTGCCGTACACCTTCAAGGAGTTGCTTCATGATGACCCGCGTTTCGCGCCTGGCCCCCCTGCTTGCCGCCTTTGCCTTGGGTACGGCCCATGCCGACGAAGTGCAGGTGGCCGTGGCCGCCAACTTCACTGCCCCGATACAGGCGATTGCCGCCGACTTCGAGAAAGACACCGGCCATAAACTGGTCGCGGCCTACGGTGCCACCGGGCAGTTCTACACCCAGATCAAGAATGGCGCGCCGTTTGAAGTGTTCCTCAGCGCCGATGACACCACCGCGCAAAAACTCGAAAGCGAAGGCGCTACCGTCAAGGGTTCACGCTTCACCTACGCGGTCGGCACCCTGGCGCTGTGGTCGGCCAAAGAAGGCTATGTGGATGCCAACGGTGATGTGCTGAAGAAAAACCAGTTCAAGCACTTGTCCATCGCCAACCCCAAAACAGCGCCCTACGGCCTGGCCGCCACCCAGGTACTGGCCAGGGAAGGCTTGACTGACAAGGTCAAGGACAAGCTCGTCGAGGGCCAGAACATCACCCAGGCTTATCAGTTTGTGTCTACCGGCAACGCCGAGCTGGGTTTTGTGGCCTTGTCGCAAATCTACAAAGACGGCAAAGTCACCGGCGGTTCGGCGTGGATTGTTCCGGCCTCCCTGCATGACCCGATCAAACAGGACGCCGTAATCCTCAACAAGGGCAAGGACAGCGCCGCCGCCAAGGCCCTGGTGGACTACCTCAAAGGCCCGAAAGCGGCTGCCGTTATCAAATCCTACGGTTACGAGCTGTAAATGCCCCTGACAAGTGCTGATGTTTCTGCGATCTGGTTGACCCTCAAACTGGCCTCACTGACCACCCTGATCCTGTTGATCATCGGCACACCGATCGCCCTGTGGCTGTCGCGCACCCGTTCCAAGTGGCGCGGCCCCATCGGCGCAGTGGTCGCACTGCCGTTGGTGTTGCCGCCAACGGTCATCGGCTTTTACTTGCTGTTGGCCATGGGGCCCAATGGGTACGTCGGCCAATTCACGCAGTGGCTGGGCCTGGGCACCCTCACCTTCAGTTTCGCCGGGCTGGTGATTGGCTCGGTGATCTACTCCATGCCCTTCGTGGTGCAGCCGTTGCAGAATGCGTTTTCTGCCATCGGCACGCGCCCGCTGGAAGTGGCCGCGACCTTGCGCGCCAACCCGTGGGACACGTTTTTCACGGTGATCCTGCCGCTGGCACGCCCTGGGTTTATCACCGCCTCGATTCTGGGCTTCGCCCATACCGTTGGTGAGTTCGGCGTGGTGCTGATGATCGGCGGCAATATCCCGGACAAGACCCGTGTCGTCTCGGTGCAAATCTACGACCACGTCGAAGCCATGGAATATGCCCAGGCCCATTGGCTGGCCGGGGCCATGGTGGTATTCGCCTTCCTCGTGTTGCTGGTGCTCTATTCCAGCCGTAAAACCAAGATGGGCTGGAGTTGATCGCGATGATGGATATACGCCTGCACCTGAAATACTCCGCCTTCGCACTGGATGTGGACCTGCAATTGCCCGGCCGTGGCGTGAGCGCGCTGTACGGACATTCCGGTTCAGGCAAGACCACGTGCCTGCGCTGCATCGCCGGTCTGGAACGCGCCGAACACGGTTTTGTGCACATCAACGACGAGGTGTGGCAAGACAGCCGCAAAGGGCTGTTTGTGCCGCCGCATAAACGCGCCCTGGGCTATGTGTTCCAAGAGGCGAGCCTGTTTCCTCACCTGTCGGTGCTCGCCAATCTGGAGTTCGGCCTCAAACGTATCCCACGCCCGCAACGGCGCGTGGACATGGCCCAGGCCACCGAACTGTTGGGTATCGGGCACTTGCTTGAGCGTCATCCGCAACACTTGTCCGGCGGCGAGCGCCAGCGCATCGGCATCGCCCGCGCCTTGCTCACCAGCCCCAAGTTGTTGTTGATGGATGAACCGCTGGCGGCCCTGGACAGCCAGCGCAAAAGCGAGATATTGCCTTACCTGGAACGCCTGCACGACGAGCTGGATATCCCGGTGCTCTACGTCAGCCATGCCCAGGACGAAGTGGCGCGACTGGCCGACCATATCGTCCTGCTCAGCGACGGCAAGGCCCTGGCCAGTGGCCCGATCGGCGAGACCCTGGCGCGCCTCGACCTGCCCCTGGCGCTGGGCGACGATGCCGGCGTGGTGATCGCCGGCAGCGTCGTTGCCTACGACGCGCACTATCAGTTGCTCACTCTGCAGTTGCCCGATTGCCCGTTGCAGATGCGCGTGGCCCATGTCCCGCTGGCGGTGGGCAACCCGCTGCGGGTCAAGGTCCAGGCGCGGGATGTAAGCCTGAGCCTGCAGGCCCAAGAACACAGCAGCATCCTCAACCGCTTGCCGGTGACCGTCACCCAGACTATCGGCGCGGACAACAGCGCCCATGTGCTGGTGCGCCTGGACGCCGGCGGCACGCCGTTACTGGCGCGCATCACGCGCTTCTCCCGCGACCAATTGCAACTGCATCCGGGCCAGACGTTGTGGGCGCAAATCAAGGCGGTGGCCGTACTGGCTTAAGCATTTGGCACGACCGCAGGGCGCTGCGGTCAATCAGACATACCGGCCTGATTTGTTGCCAAGGAACCCGCCCCATGCCTGACTCTTCGTTACCCGCCGACCTGCCTCGCGACCTGCATTATGTGGATGACACCCAGCCCGGCATCCGCCGTAAAAAAGTGCGAGGCAAGTTCCAGTATCTGAACGCCAAAGGCGAGCGCATTACCGACGCGGACGAAATCAAACGCCTGAACGCCTTGGCGGTGCCACCCGCCTACACCGATGTGTGGATCTGCGCCGACCCTCGCGGCCACCTGCAAGCCACCGGCCGCGACGCCCGTGGCCGTAAGCAGTACCGTTACCACCCACGCTGGCGCGAGGTGCGCGACAGCGACAAGTACTCGCGCTTACAGGCTTTTGGCGCCGCTTTGCCCAGATTGCGCAAACAGCTCGAAGCACAAATCGCCGAGCCGGGGTTTACCCGCGAAAAGGTGTTGGCCACGGTGGTGATGTTGCTGGACGCCACGCTGATCCGCGTCGGCAATACCCAATATGCCCGTGAAAACAAATCCTACGGCCTGACCACCCTGCGCAACCGCCATGTGGACATCAAGGGCAGCGAGATCCAGTTCCAGTTTCGTGGCAAGAGTGGCGTGGAGCACCAAGTCAGTGTCAAGGATCGGCGCCTGGCCCGGGTGGTCAAGCGTTGCATGGAATTGCCAGGGCAAAACCTGTTCCAGTACCTGGACGAAGACGGTGAGCGGCATACCGTCAGCTCCCAGGACGTCAACGACTACCTGCACCGCCTGACCGGCGAAGACTTTACCGCCAAGGACTACCGCACCTGGGCCGGCACAGCAATGGCGCTGGCGGTGTTGCGCGAGTTGGCGTGGCAGCCCGAATCGGACGCCAAGCGGCATGTGGTGGCGATGGTCAAGGATGTCGCCCGGCAGTTGGGCAACACGCCGGCGGTGTGCCGCAAGTGCTATATCCACCCGGCGGTGCTTGAGCATTTCAGCCTCGGTGAATTGTCGAAGCTGCCCAAGCCGCGAGTGCGCAAAGGCCTGAAAGCCGAAGAAGTCGCGCTGGCAATGTTCCTGGAAAAACTGGCCGAAGACTTGCCGCACAAAGTTAAGTTGGGTTAGGCTCTGCCTCCCTTCTGACTCACGGGATGACCGCCGACGTGAACAACTAAGCCTTCCAAAATGTATCTGCAACGAGCCGCCTGGCGCGCTTGTTGGCCTGTTCGACATTTTTTTGGAGGTGCTGATGACTGACGTCAAACGGCTGCCCGCACTTGTTTCCCTGCAACACCTGTCTTTCCAGTTCGCCAATGGCGAAACCTTGCTGGCCGACGTGAACCTGTCCATTGATCAAACGCCTACCGGTATCGTCGGGCGCAATGGACGGGGCAAAAGTATCCTGGCCAAGTTGATGGCCGGCGTGCTGCTGCCCTCCTGCGGGACGTTGAAAAAACCCGCCAATGTTGCCTATGTGCCCCAGGCCATCACGGCTCAACCAGGGCAAACCATCGCCGATATCACCGCAACTGCCGCGGCCTTGGCTGCCCTTGAGCGAATGGGCCAGGGCGATGCACGCCTCGGTGACCTGGAACTGATCGACGATCGCTGGGACCTCGCCGAACGCCTGCGTCAGGCACTGGATGCAGCGGGTTTGCAGACTCTCAGTGGCAGTACCCCGGCCGATCAACTCAGCGGCGGCCAACTTGCCAGGGTCGCGCTGATCGGGGCGTTGTTGGCGGCACCGCAGTTGCTGATTCTGGACGAGCCCAGCAACCATCTTGATGCTGACGGGCGCGACTGGCTGTTGCGTGTGTTGCGCGATTGGCGCGGTGGCCTGGTGGTGGTCAGCCATGATCGACAGTTGCTCAATGCCATGGGCCGCATCATCGAGCTGTCGCCCCTGGGCATTCAAGTGTATGGCGGCAACTACGATGCCTATCGCCAGCAACGCGACACTCATCAGCAGGCCGCGATTGCTGCGTGGGAACAGGCGCGTCTGGCCCGCAGCCGCGAGCGTCGGCGCCTGCAAAAAGATCACGACGACCTGCAGCGCCACGCCGCACGCGCACGTAAACAGGCCGAGACCGCAAACGTCGACCGTTTTACCAAGGCCCGCTGGAAAAGCGCAGCCAAGGAGATTGTCAGCACGGTACGCAGTGCCCATCACGAACACAAAAACCAACTCGACGCCCAAGTGCGCCAAGCTTACGAGCGCGTGGCGGATGAGACGCCCACACTGCTCGCATTACCAGGCTCAACCGTCCCGAATGGCCGCCAGGTGCTGGTGCTGGAACAGGCGCAATTACCCTGGCTTGATCCCCAAGCACCCGCCAGCTACCTGACGCTCAACCTGACAGGCCCGGCTCGCGTTGCCGTACGTGGGCCGAACGGTTGCGGCAAATCGACCTTGCTCAAAGTGCTAGCCGGCCACTGGCAGGCGGTCAGTGGCGAGTGCAGCGTCGCGGTGCCCAGCGCCTATATCGATCAGCACCTGGCGCTGCTGGACGACCGTCGCAGCCTTGTCGAGCAACTCAACCTGCTCGACACGCCCCTGGCCGAAGCCGAACTGCGCACACGTCTGGCGTTGTTGCAGTTGGACGCGCTGCGGGTTACGCAGCCGGCAGGGCAACTCAGCGGCGGCGAGCGCTTGAAAGCCGCGATGGCCGTAGCCTTGTGGCGTGAGACACCGGCGCAATTACTGTTATTGGATGAACCCACCAATCACCTGGACCTGGAGTCGGTGCTGGCGTTTGAGCAGGCATTGAAGGGGTTTGCCGGCGCGCTGCTGGCCGTATCACACGATGAGGCATTCTTGCAGGCGATCGAGCCGACTCACCATCTGACGTGGCACGCCACCGGCTGGCAACTTGAGCGTGTCTGAGGTCATTGCGCAGACAGGCAAAGCGTCCTACGGTAGTGGCCGGATAATCTCACCGAGGAAACCGGCCCCATGCTGCCTTCGTCTCGCAAGCCTTACACCAATGCCACGCTCGCCCATCGACAGCGCTGGCGCGGGCGGGTGGGCTTGATGCTGGTGGCTTGTCTGTCGGTGGTGGCGGGTATGACCGATGCCATCGGTTTTATGGCCAGCGGCGATTTCGTCTCGTTCATGAGCGGTAACACCACGCGCCTGGCGGTGGCCATCAGTGCGGGCGACCTGGGGCTCACCGGGCGGCTGGTGCTCCTGGTCGCCACCTTCGTGGTCGGTAATGCCTTGGGCGTGCTGGTCAGCCGTTTCAGCAAGCGCCATGCGTTGCCCTTATTGCTCTGCATCGGCGCCTTGCTCTGTGCTGCGGCGTTGTGGCCATCGACCGACACCTTGCCCGCGTTGCTCGCAGCGATCATTGCCATGGGCATGCTCAACGCGGCCGTCGAGGAGGTGAACGGGTTACCGGTGGGGCTGACCTACGTCACCGGAGCGCTGTCACGCTTTGGTCGCGGGCTGGGCCGTTGGTTATTGGGCGAGCGCCGCAATGGCTGGCGCGTGCAATTGATTCCGTGGGGCGGGATGTTCATTGGCGCTGTGATCGGTGCACTGCTGGAACAGCAGATGGGACTGCGCGCATTGTGGGTCAGTGGTGCGTTGGCTGGGGCCTTGGGGGTGGCGACACTGTTGATTCCGCGACGCTGGCACTTGGGTTTCATGCCCCGTTGAGGTGGGGTGGAGGAGCTCGTTCGACGTTTAAGCCTCGACATCCGTGTACCGGTAAAGAGCCATCACGTCGAACGAGCGAGTGAATCATAAGCCAATGCCCGGCGGCTGTCCCGCCAGGCGTTTCGGAATATGACTAAGGCAACCGACTTACAGACAAGTGGCCAGTGCTGCCAGGCGACGTTTGGCTGGCATCGTGTCCTGAGCGGCGTAGTAGTTGACCGTAGAACCCGCGCCGGTGCTGAGTACATCGACAAAGTAATCGCCACCGGTGGTGTACACCGTAAAACCACCCGCCTCGGTCGCTTCCTTGAAGCCGCCGGCATCGATGCCGAACACGCTTTCATCCTGCCAACCGAACTGGATGCATTGGGCAACCACCAGAGTGGCCTTGTCCGATGCCAGGGTCTTGTAGGGGCTGCCTGCGCGCGCCTCTTTCATCTTGGAACCTGCACAACCGGCCAGTGCCGCCAGTATCAATGCGCCTATTACCACTTTGTGCATGCCATTGCTTCCTTGGAAAAACCGTGACTCTACCACTGTGCGAAAGCCAACTGACGCGCCCATGAACTTTGTTTCACTGTGAAAGGCAAACACGCCGCCTATAGTGGCCAGGCTCATTTTTTGGAAGTCTCCCTTCTGCCCGCCACCCCGCGGGCTTTTTTTGCCTGGGTATCAAAACCACCAACGGAACAGATAGAACAGCGCCATGCTCAATAGCACGGTGGTCAATACGCTGCGCGCCCAATACATCAACGCCACGGCGCAGATGCCGGCCAGCAGGTAAGGGTTGCTCGGGCTCAGGTTAAGCCGATGGTCAGCCAGAAAAATAATCGGCCCGCAGATCGCCGTGAGCATGCCCGGCACGGCGAAGCCCAAAAATTCACGCGCGCCGCGATTGAGCCGTACCGGCAAGCGTGGCTCGATAAACAGGTAACGGTTGAAGAACACCACCAGGCCCATGGCCACAATCATCAGGTAAATCATCGTTGCCCCACTCCCAGCCGTTTACAAGCAAACCCCGCGCTCATCCCCAACACACCCGAGACCACCACCGCCGACTCCCAGTGCAGATAACTCAACCAGACCGAGCTCAGCAGTGCCACGGCAACGCATACCACCGTGGGCACGTCGCGCACCACGGGGGTGATCAAGGCGATAAAGGTGGCGGCAATCGAAAACTCCAGCCCCAATTGATCAAGGCCGGGAATGCTCTTGCCCAGCACAATGCCGGCAAGGGTGAAGAGGTTCCAGATCAGGTAAAACGTCAGGCCGACGCCCAGGGCGTACCAGCGATTGAAGGTCTGGCGGTCATAGTGGTTGACCAGGGCAAAGAATTCATCGGTCAACAAAAAACCCAGGCTCATGCGCCAACGGGTGTTGAGCGAAGACAACGTAGGACGCATATGCATGCCATAGAGCAGGTGCTGGGAGGTCAGTAGCAAGGTGGTCAGCACGATGGAAATCAGGCTGGCACCGCTCTTGACCATGCCGATGGCCACCAGTTGTGCGGCACCGGCAAACACAATGGCAGACAAGCCTTGGGCTTGCAGCGGGGTAAATTGCGCGTCGATGGCCATGGAGCCGGCCAGCAACCCCCAGGGCGCACAGGCCAGGGATAAGGGAATAACGGCGATGGCGCCGCGGGTGAAGGCGTAATGAGGCAATGCAGTGGGCATGGAAAACGGCTCATCGACAGACAGTCGACAAGCATGCCAGCACGAACGAAGGCTTGTCTTGAACGATCTTGCTCAGGCGAGCTTGACTGATACCTGCTCCACCGAATCCCGGGCTTCGCGCAATTCATACGCATCCTGGTTCAGCCGGTGGATGGTATTGAGCAGGCGCTGGCGCAGCACTTCATCGCCGAGTTTTTCCACGGCGCGCATCAGGTCAAAGGCCGCGGTTTCGTTATTTTCCGCGACGGAATCCAGGGTCTTGCGCAGGTTGCGGGTGGCTCGGGTCACGCGGGGTCTTCCTTCATCAGCAATGGGCAGGCACGTTAGGACATTTGTGTTTCATTTTAATTTCAAACAGTTGTGGCGGTTTCAAAGGCCTTTGATCCATATCAATTGAAACAAGATTTGACCTATATATATGGAAATACGTATATTCGAATATATTCACTTGAAAAGTCCTTGATCATGTCAGACCTCCTCATCCCGACCGCCCTGTTCAAGTGCCTGGCCGATGCCACCCGTGCACGGGTGACCTTACTGATCCTGCGCGAAGGCGAACTTTGTGTGTGTGAGTTGATCCATGCCTTGGACGACAGCCAGCCAAAAATCTCCCGTCATCTCGCGCAATTGCGTAGTTGCGGGCTGCTGGTGGACCGACGTCAAGGGCAATGGATCTACTACCGCATCAATCCGGCACTGCCCGCCTGGGTTACTCAGGTGCTGGACACCACTCTGCAAGCCAACCAGCCATGGTTGCAGGATGACGCACTGCGTCTGAATGCAATGGGCGACAGACCACAACGGGCCAGCACCTGCTGCTGAGCCATCGGAGCTTTTATTCATGCTTGTCGCAATTGCGATTTTCCTCGTCACCATCGTGCTGGTCATCTGGCAACCCAAGGGTCTGGGCGTCGGCTGGAGTGCCACACTGGGGGCGATCCTGGCGCTGGCCTGTGGGGTGATCAGCCTGGCGGACATCCCAGTGGTGTGGCACATCATCTGGAACGCCACCGGTACTTTTGTCGCGCTGATCATCATCAGCCTGTTGCTGGACGAAGCCGGCTTCTTCGCCTGGACGGCCCTGCATGTGGCGCGCTGGGGCCGTGGCCGCGGCCGGCGGTTGTTTGCTTATATGGTGCTGCTGGGTGCGCTGGTATCGGCACTGTTTGCCAATGACGGTGCGGCGTTGATCCTGACGCCTATCGTGATGTCGATGCTGTTGGCCTTGCGTTTTTCCCCGGCGGCGACCCTGGCCTTCGTCATGGGCGCCGGGTTTATCGCCGATACGGCGAGCCTGCCGTTGGTGGTGTCGAACCTGGTGAATATCGTTTCGGCGGACTATTTCAAGATCGGCTTCAACGAATATGCTGCCGTGATGGTGCCGGTGAACCTGGTCAGCGTGGCCGCGACCCTGGCAGTGCTGCTGTGGTTTTTTCGCCGGGACATTCCTCAAACCTACGACCCGGCTGACCTGGAAGACCCCAGCAGTGCCATCCATGACCCTGCGACGTTCCGCGCCGGTTGGTGGGTACTGGGTATTCTGCTCATCGGCTGTTTCGCCTTGGAACCTTTGGGTATTCCCATCAGTGCGATTTCCGCCGTCTGCGCCGTGCTGCTGCTGGTGATTGCCGCCAAGGGCCATAAGATTTCCACGCGCAAAGTCCTCAAGGAAGCGCCTTGGCAGATCGTGATTTTTTCCTTGGGCATGTACCTGGTGGTGTACGGCCTGCGTAACGCCGGCCTGACCGACTATCTGGCCACCTGGCTCGACACCTTCGCCACCTATGGTGTGTGGGGCGCGGCCATGGGCACCGGGTTGCTGACGGCGCTGCTCTCATCGGCGATGAATAACCTGCCGACGGTACTGATTGGCGCATTGTCCATCGAGTCCAGCCATGCTGTGGGCGTGGTCAAGGACGCGATGATCTACGCCAACGTGATTGGCAGCGACCTGGGCCCGAAAATCACCCCCATAGGCAGTTTGGCCACTTTGCTGTGGCTGCATATCCTGGCGCGCAAAGGCATCACTATCACCTGGGGTTACTACTTCAAGGTCGGGATCGTGCTGACCTTGCCCGTGCTGCTGATCACCCTGGCCGCCCTCGCCTTGCGCTTGAGTTTCTAAAGGAACGCGCCATGAAAGTCCTGTTCATGTGTACCGCCAACAGTTGCCGCAGCATCTTGTCCGAAGCGATGTTCAATCACCTGGCGCCAGAGGGTTTCGAGGCGGTCAGCTCGGGCAGTTTTCCCAAGGGCCAGGTGTTGCCCCGTAGCCTGAGCACGCTGCAGGCGGCGGGCATCAGCATCGAAGGTTTGTACAGCAAGGGCAATGACGCCTTTCAAGGCTGCCCGCCGGATGTGGTCATCACCGTGTGCGATAAAGCAGCCGGTGAAGCGTGCCCGGTGTATTTTGGCCCGGCGGTGAAGGCCCATTGGGGCTTGGAAGACCCCTCCGAGATGCAGGGTGATGAGGCGCAAGTAGACGCTGCATTCAAGGCCACCCTCAACATCATCGCCGCACGCTGCGAAGCGTTTTTTGCGCTCCCCTTTGCGAGTTTATCGCCAGATGAATTGAAGGCTGCAGTCGACCGCATTGCCTCAACACCGCAGCCTTTTTAGGAGCGAGCTTGCTCACTCCTACAGGGTCCTGTGACAGGCGCTGACTCTGTGGGCAATGCATGACCAGTGTGGGAGCTGGCTTGCCTGCGATGGCGGTGGTTCAGTTGAAGATTGAGTGGCTGACATACCGCCATCGCGAACGTTCCTACAGAGGACGTGGTATCCCTCTCTCGGACTGACGTATGCTCTGGCACTTTCTCGAAAGGAACTGAGCATGCTGTCGATCTTTGTCTATGCGCTGGTATTCGGTTTTGTATTTTGCCTTTCTCCCGGCGCCGTGCTGGCAGAGACTCTGCGCCGCGGCTTGCTCCATGGCTTCACGCCGGCGTTGCTGGTGCAGTTCGGCTCACTGGTGGGCGACGCCGTCTGGGCCGTGATTGGCCTCACCGGTATCGCACTGCTGATTCAGCATGATGCAGTGCGGGTTCCACTTACAATCGTCTGTGCGCTCTACCTGGCCTGGCTGGGCATCCGCAGCCTGATTGATGCCTGGCAGTTACCCGCAACCGACAACGCCCCTGCCAGCTCAGGCAAAAATGCGTTGGCGGTGGGCGCGGCGATTTCCTTGGCTAATCCGAAAAACATCGTCTACTGGGGCGCCTTGGGCAGCGCACTGTCGGGGATTGTCGGCACCACCCCCAGTCACGGGCAGACCCTGATGTTTTTTGCCGGCTTCATGCTGGCGTCGGTACTCTCGTGTTTTCTTACCGCCGCCTTGGTGAACCTGCTACGCAAGAACGCATCACCTAGCTGGCAACGTGTGAGTTATGCGGCGTGCGGTTTAGTATTGATTTATCTGGCGATACTCGCCGCGCACGGTATATAAAGTTATCCAGCCAATAACTTGCATGCCTCTTGTCTGAACAAACTCTGAACACGGGCTAATTTAATTAATCATGCGTTGACATTCTGTGACGCCCTGAGTAGATTGCCCGTGCCCGCAACTGGGGCCTTTTTTAAACCTCACAAAAGAAGCCAATGGACACAGTATCTAGTCGCTGTCCGAGCACCGCCTCTGCGGGCATCGGGCGCCAAACCCAGAATATGACAGGACTCGCGTTCCAGGTCCGGTAAGCTGCGCTAGAGCTTGATGCTCCATCGTAACTGCCTCACCGGTCGCCCGTCCGGTCCCGAGGTGTGTTATGACCTTCCAACTCCTTGTTTTGCCTGATACACGCACACTGGTCGCCGCCCTGCGCGCCAAGCTGTGCCGAGCGCCGGCGGGCTTTTCGCCAACCCGCTCGACCTTTGTCACACCCTCCCCTCAAGTGCGCCCGGCACCGCCGCTGGCGCACTGGCGTATCTGCCCTGAAAGCGGCCACCTGGTGCAGCATTGGGATCATGCTGACCCTCAAGACCCGCAGAGACCCAAGGTTTCCCGCCTGGCGCAAGCGCGCCTGATGCTCGGTCTTTACCTGAGCACTCGCGCCGCCTGAGCTAGCTGGAAACAGCAACTTTCTTATTGATGACCCTGGAGTTCTTTATGAACAAATCCAGTAGTAGCCCGCTGCACGCTCGTTAACTAACGCGCTGTTATCGGGCCCTTCAGAAGTTATGTGAACACCTTATTTAAACCGATCGCAAAGTTTGCGGCTCGGCATGCTTTCGCTCGCCTGTATTCAGGTAAGTACCGGGTATGTTTTGTCGAGAATTGGCGACAGGAGTACAGACAATGAGCGCCGTAAAAAACACGCCTCTGCACAAAAAAAATGGCACCGCTGCCGACACCAAGCTGTCGATGCGTGCCGCCCGTGAAGCCCACAATGGCCTGGCGGCCACCCTCGCCAATGTACGGGCCACCCAGGACGGCCTAACCGAACTGGACGCTTCGGCGCGTCTGCAACGAGAAGGCTATAACGAAGTCGCCCACGACAAGCCGCCACACGCTATCGTCCAGTTCCTGCAGGCTCTGAACAACCCGTTCATCTACGTGCTGCTGACCCTGGGTGGCATCAGCTTTGTGACTGACTGCTGGCTGCCGATGCAGGAAGGCGAAGAAGCCGACCCGACCAAGGTCGTCATCATCATGACCATGGTGTTGCTCAGCAGCCTGCTGCGTTTCTGGCAGGAACACCGTTCGGCCAAATCCGCCGAGGCCCTCAAGGCCATGGTACGCACCACCGCCACCGTACTGCGCCGCGAGCAGGTTGGTGCTCAGCCCACCTTGCGCGAAGTGCCGATGCGTGACCTGGTGGCCGGCGATATCGTGCAATTGTCCGCCGGCGACATGATCCCCGCCGATATCCGCCTGATCGAGTCCCGCGACCTGTTTATCAGCCAGGCCGTGCTGACCGGCGAAGCCCTGCCGGTGGAGAAGTACGACACCCTGGGCGATGTTACGCAAAAATCCGCCTCTACCCTGGCCGCCGACCAGGGCAACTTGCTGGACTTGCCGAACATCTGCTTCATGGGCACCAACGTGGTCAGCGGCCGCGCTAAAGCAGTGGTGGTGGCAACGGGGCCGCGCACCTACTTTGGCTCCCTGGCCAAGGCGATTGTCGGCTCGCGGGTGCAAACCGCCTTCGACCGGGGCGTGAACAGTGTCAGTTGGCTGCTGATCCGCTTCATGCTGGTGATGGTGCCCATCGTGTTCCTCCTCAATGGCTTCTCCAAGGGCGATTGGGGTGATGCCTTCCTGTTTGCCCTGGCGGTCGCCGTCGGCCTTACCCCGGAAATGCTGCCGATGATCGTCAGCGCCAACCTGGCCAAGGGCGCCACGGCCATGGCCAAGCGCAAAGTAGTGGTCAAGCGCCTCAATGCGATCCAGAACTTCGGTTCGATGGACGTGCTGTGCACCGACAAGACCGGCACCCTCACCCAGGACAAGATCATCCTCGAACATCACGTCAATGCCTTCGGCCAGCGCGATGACGCCGTGCTGTCCCTGGCCTGGCTCAACAGCTTTCATCAGAGCGGCATGAAAAACCTGATGGACCAGGCAGTGGTGCAGTTCTCGGAACAAAACCCCAAGTTCCAGGTGCCGTTTGCCTACAGCAAGGTCGATGAATTGCCGTTCGACTTTGTCCGTCGTCGCCTGTCGATCGTGGTCAAGGATGCCGCCGATGACCAGTTGCTGGTGTGCAAGGGCGCGGTGGAAGAGATGCTGAGCATTTCTACCCATGTCATGGAGGCCGGCGAAGCCTTGCCTCTGGATGACGGCCGTCGTGACGCCCTGCTGGCGCTCGCCAATGACTACAACGAAGACGGTTTCCGCGTGCTGATGGTAGCGACCCGCAATATCCCTAAAGCGCTGGCACGCCAGCAGTACACCACCAGCGACGAGCGCAACCTGGTGATCCAGGGCTTCTTGACCTTCCTCGACCCACCGAAAGAAACCGCAGGCCCGGCGATTGCGGCGCTGCAACAGATTGGCGTGGCGATCAAGGTGTTGACCGGTGACAACGCCGTGGTCACCAGCAAGATCTGCCGCCAGGTTGGCCTGGAACCCGGCCAGCCGCTGCTGGGCGTGGAAATCGAAGCCATGGACGACGCCACCTTGCTGCGTCGCGTGGAAGAACGCACGGTGTTCGCCAAGCTCACGCCGCTGCAAAAATCCCGCGTGCTCAAGGCCCTGCAAGCTAACGGGCACACCGTCGGCTTCCTCGGCGACGGCATCAACGATGCACCGGCGCTGCGGGATGCCGATGTGGGTATTTCGGTGGACAGCGGCACCGACATCGCCAAGGAATCGGCCGACATCATCCTGCTGGAAAAGAGCCTGATGGTGCTGGAAGAAGGCGTGCTCAAGGGCCGCGAAACCTTCGGCAATATCATGAAGTACCTGAACATGACCGCCAGCTCCAACTTCGGCAACGTGTTCTCGGTGCTGGTGGCCAGTGCGTTCATCCCGTTCATGCCCATGCTGGCGATCCATCTGCTGCTGCAGAACCTGATGTATGACATCTCCCAACTGGCCCTGCCGTGGGACAAGATGGACAAGGAATACCTGGCCAAGCCACGCAAGTGGGATGCGAAAAACATCGGCCGCTTCATGATCTGGATTGGCCCTACCTCGTCGATCTTTGACATCACCACCTTTGCGCTGATGTGGTACGTGTTCTCGGCCAACAGTGTGGAAATGCAGACCCTGTTCCAGTCCGGCTGGTTTATCGAGGGGCTGCTTTCGCAAACCCTGGTGGTGCATATGCTGCGCACCCGCAAGATCCCGTTCTTCCAGAGCACGGCCGCCTGGCCGGTGTTGATGATGACCTGCATCGTGATCGCCCTGGGCATCTACGTACCGTTCTCGCCACTGGGCACCCTGGTGGGCCTGCAACCGCTGCCGCTGGCGTACTTCCCATGGCTGGTGGGCACCTTGCTGGCTTACTGCTGCGTCGCCCAACTGATGAAGACGATCTACATCCGCCGCTTCAAACAGTGGTACTGACCCTCCCCGCCGTTCAAACGCAGGCGGCTGCCTGGTCGCCTGCGTGCAATACAAGGATTTGCTCATGCGCGTGTTGATCTGTGCAGGTCGTCATTACGCCGACACCAAAAAGTCCCGCCATGTGCTGGACGCTTACCACCGCCTGCGCCCGGTGCAGGTACTGATTCACGGCGGCAACCAGTTCCTGGGCAGTGAGATCGAGGAATGGGCGCGGGAAATCGGTATCGACGTGGTGCGTTATCCACCCAATTGGCAGCGCCATGGCAAACAGGCGGAACGCCAGCGCAACCACTTCATGCTGGCCGACAGCCGCCCCGACCTGATCATTGCCCTGCCGGGTGGTGACGATACCTCGGAGCTGGTTTGCCAGGCCAAAGCCAGCGGCATTTCGGTGCTGACCGTAGAAAGCTGAATTCAAGCGAGGTGCATCATGCACAAAAAATACACGCCGGCACGCCGCGACGGGTTTACCAAATATCGCGCACGCCACTCTCGTCACACCCTGCTGTTACTGCCGCCAGCAAAGCGCCGTGCATTGCAGCGCAACTTGATCTTTATCGGCATGACCCTGGGCCTGGTCTTTGTCGTCGCGTTGATTTCAAAAGCCCAAGCCGCAGGCGGCGCTTATGTGGTTGATGACGGTGCGATCAACGCGCCGGGGGAATGCAACGTCGACGCCTGGTACAGCGCCCATCGGCACGCGGGCAGCACCCACAACAGCAGCTTGTCGCCCGCGTGCACGTTCAGCGCTATGCCTGCCGTGCAATGGGGCGCCGCGTTGTCACGGGCCGTGGATGCAGGCAAAGGCGAGACGCAGATCAACCCGCAAGCCAAGGTGCAGGTGCTGTCACGACAAGAGTTGGGCTTGGAACTGGCGATTGCGGTCGGGGCGCATGTCGCGCTGGATCGCCATCACGGGTTTGATGGCGCAGACCTGAACGTCCCATTGACATGGCAACCCCTGGCACCCTTGCGCCTGAACCTTAACGCCGGTTGGGGCCACGCCTACAACGACGGTGATCAACAGCATCGCCTGACGTGGGGCACGGGGTTCGAATATCAGTTGGCAGAGAAGCTCACGCTGATTGGCGAGCGCTATGGCCAGGAAGGCGGCGAACAGGCCTGGCAGGCTGGGCCGCGCTTGCACATTGGTGAGTGTGTCGACGTGGACCTGCTGGTCGGGCGCAGCCTGATTGGCGATCGCGCCCAGTGGCTGACCACTGGGGCGACACTGAGGTTCTAGGCGTTGGCCTGCTGCTCCAGATGCACCTGCAATTGCGGATCGATGTGCAACTGACCAGCCAGGTCGTCAAGGTAATTGCGCTCGGCGTCCTGCTGATCATCGACCAGCATCACGCTCGCCAGGTAAATCTCCGCAGCAAGTGCCCGGTCATTGGCATACTCGGCAAAATCGGCGGCATCCAGGGGCTTGGCGACTTCGGCGTCGAGCCACTGCTGCAACTGAGGGTCGTCGGTGTGACGGCCAATCTCGGCAGAAATCATTTGCTGCTCTTGCGCATCGATTTTGCCATCGGCCTTGGCCGCCGCGATCAACGCACGCAGTACGCCGTGGCTATGGGCTTCGGCTTCAGGCCCTTCAAGCTGGTCAACGGTCTGGATAGCTTGCTGCGGGGCCGAAGCCTGTTGGCGTTGCCACGCTTGGTACGCCTGGAACGCCGCCATGCCCAGGGACGCCAGCGCCGCGTAGTTCATCCCACCGCCGCTACGCGTTTGGGTGGCCCCACCCGCCGGCGCGCCGCCTAACAAGCCACCCAGGCCACCTAATAAACCACCCAAACCGCCGCCCGCCGCAGACGCATTGCCGGTGCCGGCGCCCTTCAACAACCCTCCAAGCAACCCGCCCAGGCCGCCGCCCGCAGCTCCGCCGCCTTGCTGCCCTGCACGCAACAGTTGTTCCAGTAGATCGCTGGTATTCATGGTGTCGCCCTCCGGGGCGCAATAGTGGCGTTGATCAAACATAGTCCTCCCCTGATGGAACACCATGACCGTCGGGCGGGCAAGCTTTATGATGGCGCGATCACGCCAAGAAGGGAGAACCGCGGTGAACCGCATCGAGCACATTGCGCTGATGGCCACCTATAACCAATGGATGAACCGCAAGGTCTACGACGCCGCCGCCGCCCTGACGCACGCGCAGTTGACCCTGGACCGCCAAGCGTTTTTCGGTTCGATCTTCGGCACCTTGAACCACCTGATGCTGGGTGACACCGTCTGGCTCAAGCGCTTCGCCGAACACCCGGCCAACTTTGCGGCCTTGGCGCCGCTGAACGGGGTTGCCACGCCCGGCGACCTCACGCAACTGGCCTTCGCCAGCCTTGCCGAACTAGCGGCCCATCGCGCCTGGCTGGATCAACTCATCATCGATTGGGCCCACAGCCTGCACGAGCCCCACCTCGACCAACGCCTGCGCTATCACAACATGCGCGGCGTGGCCGCCGAGAAACCCTTCTTCGGTTTGCTGGTGCACTTTTTCAACCACCAGACTCATCACCGCGGCCAGGTGACGACACTGCTGAGCCAGGCGGGTGTGGACGTAGGGGTCACCGACTTGCTGGCGCTGATTGACTGAAGGCCGACACGGTCAATGTGGGAGCTGGCTTGCCTGCGATGGCGGTGTAACGGGTTCAATACCTGTGACTGACACATCGCTATCGCAGGCAAGCCAGCTCCCACAGTTGCGCTATATTGCCCACAGCATCAGTGCTGTCACTTCACCTTGCTGCTCAAGTTTTCCACACTGCGCTTCACATCATCCAGGCTTCGCTTGAGGCCGTCGATTTCGCTTTTCTGCCGCTCTATCGTGCTCTTCTGCTCATCCACCGTACGCTTGAGACTCGACAGCTGGCTGTCACTGCTACTGGCACTCGAGCCGTCCTTGCGCTTGAACTCATCAAACGCCCGCTCCTGGCCCTCCACTTTGCTTTTCAAGCTTTGCAATTCGCTTTGACTCTGTTTTTGCCCAGCCTGCAGCGCCTCGACATCACCCACGGAAACACCCGAGGGCTTCAACACATAGGCGCCGCCCACATCCATCGAGCCGGCCGTCAACTTGTCTGAAGACGACGCACTGAACTCCCCCCACTGCACCGCACTCCCCGCCTGCGCCAGACTGAATACGCCAGTGCCCAACAACCCCGCGACACCTGCGGCCATGATCCAAGCCTGCTTACGGATACTGAGCATCAAACGACTCCCTGCGAAAATGCCGAAATGGCCTATCGCTATGACTGTCATTTATGGGGCTTGTTCCTGGGTGGCTTGCGTTCATCTGGACTTGACACAAAGGCCCTGTAGATCACTGATCTGCCACGCTTTTTCCTGCGCATCTTTATGCGGGAAAACCGGCTTGGAGGTTGCGCTGAAGCGGCTGGATCTATATATTCCCAACCCTGTTACACCGCGCTACCGCCCGAATGGCGAAACTGGTAGACGCATGGGACTTAAAATCCCCCGCTCGTAAGGGCGTCCCGGTTCGATTCCGGGTTCGGGCACCATCTCCTGTTCCACTGACGGCCAGCACTGTTTGTGGAACCCTTGAAAACCCGCCGTTTGGCGGGTTTTTTCGTTTATGGCGTTTCGTCGGTTTCCGTATGTTTGCAGACTTTCGTGTTTCCGAACTCTGCCAGCGAGGAAGCGCTCAGCCTGTATGAACGCTGGCTTGGCATTCCTCGCCAGGGTCCAGTGCTTTTGGACTTGCAAACCCTCAGAAATCTACCGTACCCGAGAGCAATACCGTGCGCGGCGCGCCCAAGCCGCCAGAAAGGCCGCTGCCATCCCCGCCGTTCCACGAACCAAGCCAGTACGCCTTATTGGTGACGTTCTGCACGGTGGCGCGCAAGGTCACAGGCTTGGTCTCGACCTTGAAGGCATAGCGAGCCCCCACATCGTAGGTGGTGTACGAGTCCAACGACACCCGATGATCGTTGGTCGCGTATTGTTTGCCCGTGTGGTTGATGTTGCCGGTCAGGGTCAACCCAGGGACGTCGAGGAGGTCATACTCCGTGCCTAGCTTGGCAATCACCTTGGGCACGCCTGTCACTTGCTTGTCTTTGACACCACCGGTGACCACCTTGGTCATTTCTGCCTGGGTATAGGTCGCACCGCCCATCAGGCGCAATCTTGGTTGCAACTCGCCAAAGAACGACCATTCCACGCCACGGTTTTGTTGCTCGCCGTAGACGCCGAAGACATTGGTGAGCGGATCGGTAAAGGCACTGGGCTTCTCAATCTGGAACAGGCTGACGGTATGGGCGAAAGAGCCCAGGTCTACCTTGGTCCCCAGTTCGTATTGCTTGGTCTGGTACGGCTGCATGACCGCACCTGCGTTCTCTGCCGAGTCAGGGGCCGACGCGCCTTGGCTGAGGCCCTCGATGTAGTTGGCATAGAGCGACACCTCATCCGTCACCTTGACCAGAAGTGCGGTGGCGGGCGAGACACGGCTTTCGTCATAGCTGGTTTTCGAAGCCCTGGGGCCGAAAGCGTCGGTGGTGTTTTGCACGCGCTGACGACGGGCGCCTACGGTCCATTGCACACGGCCTTCGGCGAAGGACAGCGTATCGGCAATCGCATAGCTGCCCAGGTTGGCCCTGGTTTGCGAGGTGGTTGCACCATAGCCCGGGAAGGTCGGCGCGTTGCCAAAGTCGAGGTTGTCGTAATTTGTGGTGCCGGGGATGGCGGCTCTCGCGTCCTTGAAACTGTTGTCGGAGGTAAAACGGGTCGCGGCGATGGTCCAGGCATGATCCACGGGGCCCGTCTGGAATTTGCCCTTCAACCCGACCTCACCCGATTGCTGGGTGCCACTGCGAATCGAACGAATGGCCGAAGAGCTGATGCCACCCACATTGTTCACCAGGGTGCTTGAGTTGATCATCGCGTTGTAACCACCATCGCGCTGCCCCCACGCCGCGTAGGCAGTAAGCGAATCCGTCAGGTCGTATTCGCCCCGCACCATCGTGGTAGTGGTGTTGTTGATGGTGTAGGCCCACTTGGGTGCCAACGCATAATCGCCCTTCTTGGGGCTTGGCAAGTGGGTGACGTTGGGGGCAATTGTGTTGATCCCGAAGTAGTTGAGACCATCAATGCGTTCACGCTGTTTGTAGAAATCGAGCGATATCCGAGCCCGCTCGCCACGCCAATCCAGCCCGAGGGAAGACAGTGCCATTTTGTGTTGCTGATTATCCACGGGGGTATCGCCGTCACGGTAAACGCCGTTGAAGCGCACACCAAACTGCTTCTGATCACCAAAACGTTGCCCCAGGTCCGCGTGCACACCCCCTAGGCCCCGGGACTCATAAGTGGTGGTCAAGCGTGCCAACGGTTCGTCGCCGGCGCGCTTGGGTACCAGATTGATGCTGCCACCTACACTGCCGCTTGGCGGCATGCCGTTGAGCAGCGCCGAAGGGCCCTTGAGCACTTCGATGCGCTCCGCCAATTCGGTAGAGCCGCGCATATTCGGCGCCATGCCGACCAGGCCGTTAAAGGTGATGTCATCGGCGTTGCTGTAGAAGCCGCGGATGAAAAAGGTTTCAAAGTTGCTTCGTTTGGTGGGCACGTACACCGAGGGGTCGGTCGCACCGATCACCGAGCCGATATCCTGCGCCTGACGGTTCTGTATGTATTCATCGGTATAGCTGATGGTATTGAAAGGCGTCTCCATGAAATCCTTGTTGCCCAACAGCCCAACGCGGCTGCCGGAGGCAACCTGCCCGCCAGCATAAGCCGGCGGCAGACCTGTAGCGGGGTCCATGACGCCCTCCACCACCGTTTCCGACAACTCCAGGCTGGCGCTGCTTGTGCCTGCTTGCGGGGCAGCGCTCGCGGCGGTGGGCGCCGCCGTCAGCCCCAGTACCAGCGCCATCTGCACAGCCGTGAACATATGACTCAAAGTAAAGCGTTGCGCAGCCTGCGGTGAATCAGGGGTAGCGCGATGTTGGCGACAGCGTTCCGACATGCTGAATTCCTTTTGATTCGGAGAATGTGTATGTGCTCACTAGGCTTTCCGAACCAGAAGGCAAAACCCTCAATAACAATCATTAGCATTTGTGTTTTTTTGAAAATAAAGGCGAGTGCCTGCACGGCACCCGCCCTTGCGCCCCCAAGCACAGCGGGTCAGCCCTTGTAGCCTTGAACCACCTCGTCGGCCATGCGACCCAGGCACGTTGCACTGACGGTACACAGGTACCAGGTCTGGGCGTCGACAAAGATCACACGTCCGTTGGTCCAGGCCTTGGTTTTGCGCAGCAGCGGGTTATCCAGGCTCTTCATGTCCAGCGCCGGCCGCCGTTCCATCACTGCGGTACGGTCGATCACGTAGAGAATGTCGGGATCGGCCTGCTGGATGAATTCATTGGAGATGGGCTGGCCATGTAAGCCAGCCTCGATGTCGGTGCTGGCGGGTTTTACGCCCAGGGTGTCGAAGATGAAACCGTAGCGCGACTTCACGCCATAGGAGGTGAATGCGCCGTTGTTATGCAAAACGATCAGCGCTTTCTCCGGGCGCCCATCGGTGACGCGCCGAGTCTGTTCAACCTTGGCGTCCATTTGCGCAACCTTCTGACGAGCCAACGCTTCTTTGCCTAGAATGCGCCCCAGGGTCATGAGGTGATCCTTGGCGGTGGCGAAGAGATTGCCGTGTTGGTTGGTCAGGTCCACATCGTCATAGAGCGTCGGTGCGATCTGGCTCAGTTCTGCGTAACTTTGCGCCTGCAGCGGCGAGATCAGGATCAGGTCGGGCTTGAGGGCATGCAACCGTTCAAGGTTGGGTTGGATGGTCGACCCCACGTCCATGATGTTCGGATTGTCACGGTACTTGATAAGGAAACTCGCGACATAGTCCTTGGCGATACCCACCACCGGCGCGTCCAGCTGGTCGAGTGTATCGAGTTCACTCATATCGAACGCCACCACACGTTGGGGGAGCTGGGTGATCATCGTGCTACCCAGTGGATGCTCGATCTTGATCGGCTCGTAGTGCGTATGCGCAGCGACTGGCGCGGACGCCTGTGCCGAGGGTTTGTCACAGCCCTGCAGGCCGGCCGCCACCGCGACCGCCAGCAGTGCCCCACGGATTGTTTTTGCCTTACCAATACTCATATCTGCTCCCTTGATAATGATGGGTTGAAGTAGTTGCAGACGAACCCCTGCTCGCTCTGCAGAATCTCGAAATCCAAATCAAAGAGATCGCGCAGGTGCGCCTCGGTGACAACCTCCGCTACCGGGCCACGCAAGTGCACCGCGCCGTTTTTCATGGCCACGATATGATCGGAGTAGTTGGCCGCGAAGTTGATGTCATGCACCACCAGAATCACGGTGCGACCTTGTTCGTCACATAAGCGGCGCAGCGCACGCATGATTTGTACGGCATGCTTCATGTCCAGGTTATTGAGCGGCTCGTCCAACAGCAGGTAATCGGTTTGCTGGGCAATGGTCATTGCCAGGAACGCCATTTGCCGCTGCCCGCCGCTCAGCTCGTCGATGTAAGAAAGGCGTAATGGTTGCAACGACAGAAACTCGATGGCTTCGTCAATGACCTGGCGATCCTGGACGGTGAGCGCCCCTCGGCTATAAGGGAAACGCCCGAAAGCCACCAATTCTTCAACGGTCAGCCGCAGGTTGAAATCGGGTGTCTGGCGTAAGGTGGCGACACGCCTGGCATATTCGCGGATGGGCACATCCGCAATGCTACGCCCGCCAATCAGCAGTTCGCCGCGGGTCGGCGCCAGCAGACGTGCGATCAACATCAGCAAGGTAGTCTTGCCTGCCCCGTTGGGTCCAATCAGCGAAGTCACCTGCCCTGGCGGGAACTGAACGCTGACGTCACTCAGGACGTGCTTGGTGCCGTAGGTCTTATAGACGTGACGAAGGGAAATCATGAAGCGCCTCGGGTTCGAATCATCAGCGCGAGGAAATACCCGCCGCACACCAGGTTGATGAGAATGCTGACGGAGGTGTTGTAGTTGAACATCTGCTCGACCACGTACTGGGCGACGATGAAAATGCCAATGGCAATGGCGCAACTCATGGGCAATGTAATCCGGTGCCGGGCGGTGCGGGCAAGCGCATAGGTGATGTTTGCCACAAACACGCCCATGAAAGCCGTCGGCCCGACAAGACTGGTTGAGACAGCCACCAGAATCGCGATCAGCGCAAGTTGCAGGCGCACGCTGCGTTGAAAATCGACACCCAGGGAAATCGCCTGGTCACGCCCCAGCGACAACACATCGAGCACCGGCAGGCTTCTTTGCGCGATAAAGCACGCCGCCGCCACCAGCAGCCCCGAATAGATCACTTGCGTGGGTTGCGCCTTGTTAAAGGAGGCGTAGTTGAAACCCTGGAAGATCGAGAACTCACCAGGGCTGATCTTCAGTTGGATAAACTGGGTAAAGGTGCCCATCACCATGCTCAGTACCAGCCCAAGCAGGAGCAGCAGGTACACGTTGTTGCGTCCGTCATGGAACAGCCAACGGTGAATGAGCCCTGAATAAGCGAGCATCAACAGGATCGACAACAATACGTTACCGTTACGCCCCAACAGCACCAGGCTCTGGGTACCCAGCACCAGGATCAGCAAGGCCTGGAACAACAGGTAGATTGCCTCATACCCCATGATCGCCGGCGTCAGTATTCGGTTGCCGGCAAGGGTCTGGAAAATCACCGAAGAATAAGCAACGCATACTCCGGCAATAACCATCGCGGCCAAACGGGTCATTCGCTTGGGAATGACGTACTCGAAGTCAAAGCCTGAGCCCAACAACAGGAACGCTATCGCCAGGACCAGCACCAGTGCCCATAGACCATAGCGGGTAGCCACACGCCTCATGCGTATTTCCTGATCAGCAACACCAGGAACAACACACCGCCTACGCTTCCCGCGGTGAGACCGATGGGCACTTCGAAGGGATAGATCAACAAGCGGCCGAGAATGTCGCACGCCAGCAACAGCGACGCGCCGCACAACGCGACGATGGGCAATGTTCGCTCCAGGTTCTCGCCGTAGTGCAACGCCACCAGGTTGGGAATAACCAGCCCGACAAAGGGAATGGCCCCTACGGTAATGACCGTGGCGGAAACGGTGACCGCCACCAGCATCAACCCCAACGCCGCATTTGCCGTGTAGTTCAGGCCCAAGCTGCCGGCCATGCCCTCGCCCATGCCGAGTACAGTAAAGCGGTGCGCGAACAGATAAGTGAGCACGACTATCGGCAAGATCAGGTAGATGATCTCGTAATTGCCCTGGACGATCTTCGAGAAGTCTCCGAGCATCCAGCCCTGCATGCTCTGCAAGATATTGTGACG
Source organism: Pseudomonas sp. CFSAN084952 (assembly GCF_009648855.1). Taxonomy (NCBI): domain Bacteria; kingdom Pseudomonadati; phylum Pseudomonadota; class Gammaproteobacteria; order Pseudomonadales; family Pseudomonadaceae; genus Pseudomonas; species Pseudomonas sp. CFSAN084952. Next base: position 2,522,002 of record NZ_CP045767.1, read on the forward strand.
ATAGGCGTAGAACTCGGCGATGGCGCTCAATACGCTGCCGTACATCAGGCCGATGACCGGAACCATTACGGTGTTCTTGAACTTGATGCGGCGGATGATCGCGACATAAAGCAGGCTCGCCGCAAAGCAAAACGCCAAGGCAAACAGCATACGGCCGGCCGCACCGGCAGCGGGGGCCACCGTCAATGAAATCAGAATGCCCAGCTTTGCTGCATCCAGCCCGCCGGAAGTTGCCGGTTCGACGAAGCGGTTGCGCACGATCTGCTGCAGAATCACGCCGCACACGGCCAGCCCCACCCCCGTGAGAATCAGGGCGGCCAGGCGAGGAAGGCGGCTGGCAGTCAGTGTCAGCCAAGCGTCATCGGATAACGTGAACAGTGCCGTCCAGGAAACCTCTTTGACCCCCACCATCAACGAAAGGCAACAAAGCACGGCAAACACGCAGAGTAAGATTGCACGGCTCAAGAACCGCCCTCACCGTCTGATTCTCCAGCAATCCGCCAGCCTTTCGCGGCTTGGCGTTGGGCGAGAAAGTGCGCGTAGAGCCCTGGCTTGGCATTCAACTGCGCATGGGAGCCCTGCTCGCTGATCTGGCCGTGGTCGAGCACTAGAATCTGGTCGGCCATGACCACTGTCGACAGCTGGTGCGCGATGACAATCAGCGTGCGCGTGCCGCGTAAACGCGCCAACGCTTGCGCGATCGCCGCTTGGTTCTCGGCGTCGAGAGCGGCGGTGGCCTCATCGACCAACAAAATCGGCGCCTCTTTGATCAGCGCACGGGCGATAGAGATTCGCTGTCGCTCTCCCCCGGACAGGCGTGCACCGCCCTCGCCTACTGGCGTGTCCAGGCCTTGGGGCAAGCGTTCGATGATCTCCAGGACGCCAGCCTGTGTTGCTGCTTGCATCACTTGGGCATCAGTGGCATCGGGTTTACCGATGCGAATGTTGTCGGCGATGCTGCCCTGGAACAGGTAAGCATCCTGAAAGATCTGGCTGATCTGACCGGCCAGCTGCCCACTGGACATCTGCCGAACATCTACACCGCCCACCATCACGCGGCCTTGCGTCACATCGAAAAAGCGCGCAATCAGCCGCACCAGGGTGGTCTTGCCCGAGCCAGAAGCACCGACCAGCGCCGTCATGCTGCCGGGCTCGATACGCAGGCTGACATCGCGCAACACATCGGCCTGATCCTCGGCATAGCAAAAGCTCACGTTTTCCAATACGACCGATCCATCGACCGGCGCTTGCGGGGCCTGCGGCTCCGGCAAAGGGTCGACCTCGAAGATTTCGCGCACGGCATCAAGCTGACCGCGCGCGCCACGTAGCACTTCGCTATAACCTGCGACCTCCAGAAGCGGGTCGATAAAGCGGCTGACCAACAGCAACGACACGATCACGGCTATGACCGAAGACGGTGCCAGGCTTGCGCTCAACTGATCACCCAGCCATAGCGTGGCAGCCACCAGCAAGACGGCGAAGCCGGCCTGCACCGCCCAGGCATTGAACACCACCGACATCGCCGAGACGTGGATCAGCCGCTTTGCAGACTGCTGCTGGCGCCCGATGGCCTGCTCGAGAAACTGGGTGCCGCCGTCCTCGCCATTAAAGGCGCGGAGCACCGATTGTGCCTGGGCAAACTCGACCATGCGCTGGCTGGTCTGCGCGGCGCTGTGCTGAAAGCGTTGGTCGGCGCGCTGCCCCAGATGAGCGGTCAGCGCAAAGATACCCAACAAGAGGGGTAAAGCCAGTAGCGCGATCAATCCTATTTGCCAATGTAAGTTGAACAACGCGGCAACGATTACAACCGGTGTGACCACCCCTGTGATCAACGGCGTGAAAACGTGGGCCGGAAGCTGAGCCAATTCCATCATGCCCTGGGAGGCTAAATGGCTCAGTCGTGCGGTATTTTGTGCGCTGAACCAACCGACCGGCAAACGCGCCACATGGTCGCCGAGCCGATGACGACCACGCTGCAGAACAGCGATACCGACGCGGATACCCGCCTTCTCCACCGTCCGTCGCAAGGCCCAGCAAACCAGCACCCCGATCACGAGCGCAGTCAGCCATTGCCCTGCTGAGCGCACATCACCGTTCAGCAGACGAGTGAGCACCGGTACCAGAGTGACAATCGTCAGCCCGCAGAGCAGGCCGTAGACGAGCGTCATCCAAAGGTAGCGGCGCAATACGCGGGCATCTTCGCCCAGCAGTTGATTAAAGGTTTTCAGCATGACGATACCGCCTGTTCCTTGGCCTGTTCGTAGCCGCCCAGCGCCCACATTCGAGCGTAGCGGCCGTTGCGGGCGAGCAGTTCGTGGTGGCGTCCCTGCTCGCAGATCGTGCCGTTGTCGATCAGGATGATGTGGTCAGCATGCATCACCGTATCGAGGCGGTGCGCGATCACCATCAAGGTTCGGCCCCGGGCGAAGCGCGACAGTGCTTGTTGAAGCTTCACCTCGTTCTCGGCATCGGCCGCCGCCGTGGCTTCGTCGAGCACCAGCAGTGGTGGGTCCAACAATATGGCGCGGGCAATACTCACGCGCTGCAACTCGCCGCCGGAAAGCTGTACATCCTCCCCGATCACCGAGTCGTAACCTCGCGGCAAGGCGCAGATGCGCTCATGGATATTGGCAGTGCGGGCTGCGTCTTCGATTTCCTGCTGACTGGCCGAGGGGCGGCCCAGGGCGATGTTGTCGCGCAGGCTGGCATGGATAAGGCGTACCTCCTGCAACACAAAACCGATGCGCCGGTACAACTGCGCGCTCTCGATCCGCCTGAGGTCGACGCCGCCCAAGGTGATGCGCCCTTCACTCGGGTCGAAGAAGCGCAGCAACAGACGGGCCAGGGTCGACTTGCCGGAGCCCGAAGCACCGACAATCGCGGTCACCGTGCCCGGCTTGAGAATGAAGTTGACGTCCTTGAGCACCGGGGTCTGGCCGTCGTAGCTGTAGCCGAGCTGCTCGACACGTATTTCGGCATTTTCCGGCAACGCTGGCGCGGCAGCTGCCAAGGTTTCCAGCACGGGCGTTTGCAACAGCGTATGAACGCGCTGCGCTGCGCCCGTAGCATTGTTCAAGTCATGAGTAACGTAGCTCAGCAGCAACAGCGGCGCACAGATTCCCGGCGCCACCAAGGCAAAGGGCAACACGTCTATCGGTGTGATCCAGCCCAGGCTCACCCAAAGCGTCCCAAACGTCAGCACTACGCCGAGCACCGCCACCGGGGCAATCATCGCGTGAGCGTTGGCCATCGCGCTGACCAGCGGGCGGGTGAAGTCGGTAAAGGCCTCAGCGAAGCCATCAACCGCCTTGCGGTAGCTGCCATGGGCCTTGCCCTCGACCCCGAAAGCCTTGACCACAGGAATGCCATTGACGAACTCAACCACAGCATTATTGATGCGTGCCATGCCGGCGCCAAATGACTGCATGTTCGCCCCACTGGCCTTGGTGGCCCTGGAGAAAAACAGGAAGAACAGCGGGAACGGCAACAGCGAAACAATCGCCATGCGCCAGTCCATGACGAATAGGTAGAGAACCGAAACAAGAATTGCGCCGATGGTACGACCCAAGGTGGTAAAGAAGTGCGCGGTCAGGCTGTGCAACGTGCCAATGTCGTCTTGCATCGCTTGCTTGACCTCGCCGGAAGCCCGACTGGTAAACCATCCCAATGGCACCTTGGCCAGACGGCGGGTAATCGCCCGACGCAAATGGCCGGTGATGCGGTTGTCGGCCAGGTGCGCAGCCATTTCGCCCAGCGAAATCAAGGTCATCCCGAGAAACAGGCAGGCCAGACTGATGATGACAACCCGCCAGACTTGATCCTGCATCTGGCTCCAGGCTGTCGCCACCTCATCTTGGGCCATTGCAAGCTGTGCGATATGGGCGATACCGGCCAGGGGCACCAGCGTCAGCATGGTACCGATGGCGGCCAATACCGCCGCGACTATCAGTTGCCCACGTATGGGTCTGAGTATCTGAGATACCGTGCCGGCAACGCCGGGTTCATCTGTAGCACTCATGAGTTCTCCTGAATAACCACTGCAGGTAGCCTGAAGGGCACCTGGCTTCCTTTAGGTTTGAGTGGTATGCGCTGCGTACTTTGTATTCCGAACGGCAACGCAAAATCCTCAATCGAGACGTTCATTAATCGATGAGGCGGTGCCAGGCACCAGCCCGGGCACGAATGGGTAGCAGGCTCGCAGGCCAGACGCGATGTACTTCTCGACGGAAGACACCGACACTTTCAACTCGCAGGCAATGTCGCGGTGGCCCATACCATGCAACTTGCACAGCAGCAGCGCTTGGCGGGTTTTGGCTGGCTTGCGGCGCAATGCGTCATCGATCTGAGCCAGCGCTTCACTCACGAGGGCACGTCGCTCCTCTGACGGGACCAACAGTTCGGCCTGCAACTTGAGCGCCTCCAGATGGCGGGCCTCAAGATGACGTCGGCGATAAAGATCGATCACCATGCCTTTGGCGATTTGGGTCAGGTGGGCGCGAGAATCCTCGGTGGAAGGAACCCGGCCTTTCTTGATGAGATTGAGATAGACATCGTGAGCGAGATCAGCGGCATCGACCGAGCTGCCCAACTTGCGGCGCAACAGGCTGCATAGCCAACCGTGATGGTCGACATAGAGCTTTTCAAATTGCTGCGTGGACGCGAACGCTCCGTTGTTCACAACACCTCTCCTGAGACGGTCAATTCGCGATCAGCTTTTGACTAATGCGAATAGGTATGATTATTATTTAACATCATACGGCGTTCATTGACCCCCTGCAAATGTGAGTTGCTTGCACCTTCTCTTGCGCCTGGATTTCTGAGCGTTGCAGCAGACCGAGGATCGGCCTGTCGGCACTGCGGTGCCCTCTCTACTTCTTACTGTTCAGTTTGATAAGGCGGGAAATTTCCATGATGGAACTCAATCCAGACTCGTTACCGAAACTGTCTGTCACTGATAACGAAGAGCATTTCTGGCTCTTGCAGCAGCAATACCCCGAACGCGTGCTCAAGCACTTCAGCGCCTGGCGATTCGACGCCGACATTGACCTTTCACGACTCACGTCAGCGATCAGGAGCATTATCGAAACACTCCCCGATCTGAATGCGCGCTACCTGTTCAACGACGATGGCGAAGTGCACAAAGTGCACGCCGCTGACTGGCAGTCCTGCTTTGAACTCATGCATCTACACTCGGACGTAGAGGCCACCGAGCATTTGCGCGCGCAGCAAATGGCACCCTGGGACACGCAAAGCCAGCCGCCATTCAAGGCGTTGATTATCCAAACCGGGCAAGACACTATCCTTGGCTTCATACTCCATCAGGTCCTCGACCAGAGTTGCCAGGAAGACCATTTGTATCACCAGGTATTGAGCGCCTATATAGGCCACTCGGCCAGCAATACGCCTTGGTTGCACGGCTTGGCGAATGGTGAAGCGCTATCGTCACCCATCAGTGCGCCCACCGCCCAGCCTGCGGCCAACGACGACGTTGCGTCGATTATTCTTGATGAGTTTCGAGCGGCCCTGGTAGAGCCTGACATGCAACTCACTGATGATTTCTTTGATTTCGGCGGTCATTCGCTACTGGCCACACGCATCATTGGCAAGCTGCTGAGCGGCCATGGCATTGAAGTCCAGTTCAATGATTTTTTCAGCGCGCCGTCGGCCGCCGCCTTGGCTGCACACGCCCATATCATCGAGCAAAACGATGCAACTGCTGTTGCCATGGACCGCCAGCAAGACGTACAGAGGGCACCTTTCGCGCTGGCCCAAGCCTCCCTTGGGCGGGCTTACGCAGCCTTTGAGTTCGGGACAATTTTCAACCTGCCCTTTGCCCTGGACTTCCTCGACCAGGTGGATGAAGCACTGTTCGAGCAAGCTTTCCGTGACCTGCTCAAGCGTCACGCCAGCCTGCGTTCAACCTTCCACTTCGAGGGCTCTGAGGCGTACCAGCAGATCGTGCCGTTCGAGCAGCTGTCCGAATACAAGTGGTTCTGGCCAAGCCAGGAAAGCCGGGGTGCAACGCTCAAAAGCGAAGCCACCTATCAGTTCGACCTGACCCGCGAGCTACCCCTACGGGTTCGCTTCATTTACGACCCGCAACGCCAACGCCAAACCCTGTCATTGCTGATCCACCACATGGCCATTGATGAATGGTCACTCAACGTGATGATGGAGGAACTGGCTCAGGCCTACCTCGCCCGTGCAGCAGACAAAGCACCCACCTGGTCAGCGCCTGCACCGTCATTCCATGAGTTCGCCCTACGACAACAGGCCACTGGCATCAACCAACAACATCTCGACTACTGGACGAGCATGTTGCGCGGCGCAACCCAGGGCCTGGCACTGCCCTCCCCTGACTATCAGGCCAGCGTGCCGGCCAGCGAAGTGTCGACGAACGCGCAATGGTTCGAAATCAAACCCGACCAGGCGCTCACCGATAACCTGTATGCCTTCGCCAGACGGAATAACGCTTCGCTGTTCGGTGTGGTCTATACAGCGATTGCGTTATCCCTGCATAAGCTCGGTAATTTGAAAGACCTTGTGATCGGCACGTCCGCCTCCGGCCGCACCGACCCAGGGTTTTATGAAACGGTCGGTTACTTCACCACGATGGTGGCGCATCGGGTGCAGTTCGATCCCCAGCAGGCCGTTGGCGCACTGATTGAAAACACCACTCGCCTGATCAATGATTCCATGGCTTATGCCGATATTCCGATGGAGCAGATCCAACAGGCCCTCGGCATGACGCCCGCAGACGGCCTGCTGTTCGACGTGTACATTCAAATACACGCCAACAACGCCTTGAATGGCACCCTGAGCACACCGGACGCCGGGACGATCCGCTACCGGCAGATTGACCCGGACAAGAACCAATCGATGTTCGGTATTCAGTTCGAAATCATGGAGAACACGATCGACGGCAAACGCTCGCTGCGCCTGGTCATTACTTACCGTTCGGACCGCTACAGCGCAGCACAGATGGCGCGCCTGAGCACGACCATAGATCAGGTGTTCGCGCTGTTTACGACGCCCGACGCAGCCCGCACCGCCCTTAACCATATCCACCTATAACCTGATCAGGGCCTTGGTAATGCTACCAAGACCCTCAACCCTCGGCTCTACGCTTCATGCATCCCGTAGCGCTGGAACGATGACCGTTTGGGCAAGCGGTAGTAAGGCTGGCCAAGCAACTGGTTGATAATCGTTGCATTGCGAATCGCCGCAATCCCCAAGTCCGGCGAACCAACACCATGCTGGAAGATCTCCGCATTCTGCACGAAGACACGGCCCGTGCCTGCATCGCAGCGGCGTGCGGTGAAATCGTCCTGGACGATACAGTCACCATACTCATCGGTTTCAAGCACCACGCCCTTGAGCCTTTCAAACCACTGCGGCCATGTATGCCCGTAGCCTGTCGCCGCCACAATGGCATCAGCTTCAAGAGTGCCGGTCTGGTTCAATTCACGGTGCCGGTAAGCGATTTTCAGCATGCCATCAATCTCTTCCACGGCCTGCACCTCGCAATTGGATAGCAACGTCAGGCCCGGATCACTGCCGCCAATCGAGCGTTCATAGATCAGGTCGTAGATATCAGCGATGGTCGAGAAGCTAATGCCTTTGTACAGCAGCCCTTGCCCTGCAACGATGGCACGGCGTCGCTCCCTCGGAATGCTGTGGAAGTACTCCATGTAGGACGGCGTAAAACACTCCTGCCCCAGTTTCGAATACTCCATGGGATGAAAACCCGCTGAGCGTGTGATCCAGCGAATCGACGCCCCTGCTGCAATCCGCTCGGGTGTCAACTCGCTGAACAAGGCCAACACACATTCGGCCGCACTTTGGCCGGAGCCAATGACCGTGACCCGCTGGCATTTCGACAACTGTTGCTGACGCTTGCCGAACTCCGCCGAGTGCATCACCGGCGCGGTGCTCTTGACCTGTGCCCACTGGGGCAATACAGGCGCCGTACCGACACCAATCGCCAAGTCCCGACTGTGATAATAGCGCTTGAAGCCTGACACTGATTGGCTCTCTACCAGAAACTGGCCAGCGTTGGCGTCATACGTCACATCACAGATCTCCTCGCCGAAATGGCAGGCTGGCAGCTGCTGCGACGCCCAGCGGCAGTAGTGATCGTATTCACGGCGAGGCACCTGAAAGTTTTCGTAATAGTAGAACGGGTACAGGCGATCGTGCTGATGCAGGTAGTTCAGATAACTGAGCTGATGGGTGGGATCCGCCATCGTCACCAGGTCGGCCAGAAACGGAACCTGAAGCGTTGTGCCTGGTAACAAAAGCCCTTCATGCCAGCGAAATTCCGCTTTCCGGTCAAGGAAAACACCGGTCACGCCAGGATGCTTGGACAGTAACGCGGCCAAACCCAGATTAAAGGGGCCAATTCCAACGCCGGTAATATCAACACTTTGTACATCCATCATCCAATCCATCTCCCTAGGCCCAACTGTTTGGTTATTGCAGTTGACGTGCGCGCAGGCGCGCCACCGCGCTTATATCAACATCCGTTACACGCTCAGGAACCCTCAGCCATGAGCAGGCGTTCAACGTCTTGTGCATTGCGACAGCGCAGGAGCTGCCCTGGCGAAAGGCGCACCGAGAAATCCTCTTGGACCCGCGCCGAAATCGCCTTCAAATGCTGGGGCCGTAGCCCAAGGCTAATAAAGTCCACGCTGGCATTCGCCCCATCCGCCAGCGGTCGCCCCAGTACGCTCAAGTAGATATCCAATACCTTGTTGCGTGAGGTCGAGCGCCTCATCGCAGCGGGCTCACTTGCGTCATTTACCGAAGCCGTAAGCAGGCTGCGGGCCCGTTGACGATCAGGCTTGCCGTTCTGCGACAGCGGCAACGCGTCCACCCTGAGCAAACGCGTGGGCACATGGGAGTGCGGCAGGTGCTGACGGGCGAAGTTGCGGAGTTCGGTGATGGTCGGCTCTACGCCGCCCTGCTGACAGACATACAAAGCGCCAATGCAGACCTCGCCTTGGCGCTGCTCGCCGTAATCCACGACCAACACGTGCCTGAGCGACGGATGATTGATCAGCGCTATCTCGATATCCGGAAGCGATACCCGCACACCGCGAACTTTCACGTAGCCATTTACCCGACTGTCGAAGATCAAGGTACCGTCGCGGCGGTAACGCCCGCAGTCACCGGTCCGGAACGCCCGAACGGCTTGGCCATGTTCATCAGTGACGGTCACGAACTCGCTTTGAGCCAACTCGCCGTTTTCGAGGTACCCCAGCGCGAGATTGACGCCGGCGGTGTGAATTCGGCCAACTACGCCCGCCGGGCAATGCTCGCCTCGTGGGTCTAGGACGAAGTAGCTATTTCCGGGCAAGGGCTTTCCATAAGGAATCAGCGCACGGTCATCGTCCGTAATTTCATGCCAGATACTCCAGATGGTGGTCTCCGTCGGCCCCCCCAGGGAAATCAACCGAGATGACGGCAGCAGTTCACGCAACTCGGCGATCACGGCCGGCTTGATGTAATCACCGCCCTGAGCAATCAAACGCAGGCTCTTCAAATCATGGCTGGTGCGGCATGAAAGGAGCATTTCCAAAATAGCGGGCACAGAGCACCACAACGTCACCTGATGTTGGGCAATCAACTGGTTCCAGCGTACGGCGTCCTTTTCCTCGCCACCCCCGGTAAGCACCAATGTTGCCCCTGCCGTCAGGCATCCGAAAACGTCAAACACCGACATGTCGTGGTGAAGTGGAGTCACGGACATGAACACATCGCGCTCGGTGACAGCCCAACGTTCAAGGGTGCTGCCGACGACATTGGCGGTGGCTCGGTTGTTCAGAACCACGCATTTGGGTTTACCAGTGGTGCCCGAGGTATAAAGGTAATAGGCCGGGGCGTCGCTTAACGACAGGTCATCCAGCACGGGCATCGCCTGGGTCTGCACAGCCAAGAGTTCCGCCGGTGTAGCCGTGACTGAGCCGACAGACTCATGTTGGGCAATCACCACAAGATCGGGCTGACAGTTTTCCAGCAGGTAACGCAACCGCTCGGCCGGCGCTGAAACGTCGATGGGAACCCAGATTACGCCTGTCAGAGCACACGCCAACGTCACCATCGTATGTTCCGGGCTGCGAGGCAGGCAGATGGCGACGACTTGCCCACGTGATAATCCGCGCGCTTTCAATGCCCCGATGATGCAGCACACGCTGTGGCCGAGTTCGGCATAGCTAATTAGCCGATCACCACTGATAAGAGCAGTTTTGGTATTGCTCCGATCAAAGATGTTGGTCGCGATCCTGTCGAGAAACCCTTCGCGGCACGCTTCAGTGACCCGACTATTGAAACGGTAGTGGCCTTTTTCGATTATCGCCTTGGCATCAACGGCCAAAACCCCGCTTGTGGTGGCTTGGTCGACCGCTTTTTCGATTGCGTTCAAAACGGCGCTGACAAGCTCCGGCTCCAGCACTGCGCGTGCATAGTCGATATCGAACACCAATTCGCCGTCGGCATTGGCCGAGAAGCGAATATCCATCGCCACCTGTGGCGTCTGGGTCAGACCGCCGTGCAGGCTCATCGGGCTGCCCTGCGCCGAGACTGGCCAGGAAAACCCGTTGGTGATCACCACCGGAAGCACCGGGCCGGGACCATGGGACTCGAACAGCAAACGAGCAAGGTCCACCCCTGAAAAGCTCAGGTGCTGCAACCCTTCCAGCACATCTACTTGCAGCTTGGCAGCGCGTTCGGCAAAACCATCTGGCTCGGCGCTCCAATTGATCGCGATAAAGCTTGAGCGATTCGCAAAGGCACCGACCGTTTGCGGGGCAACAGGCACCGCAACACACAAACCACCCTCATCGAGCCAGTGCGAGAGCACTTCCAGCACCAGTGCCATTAGCGTGGTGTTTTTAAACAGCCGCTGCCGCGCGCCCAACTTGCAATAGGCGCCGAACGTAGGCTTGGGGATCAGCAGGCTCTGTCGCTCGTAGCGTGAAGCGCCCACCCGATCCAGCGCAGTGATCCACGGCAGCCGCGGTGCCCCGCTGACCGCAGCAAGCTTGGCTTTCCAATAAACGGAATCTGCCTTGCGCTTACTGTCCAAATCCTCTGGCTCGGATGCCGTCTGCGGGAACGACTCCTCGCCAGTTGTGCCGTCGAACAGCTCGACCATGAGGGTGGCGATTGAGCGCCCATCGAGAATCAAGGCGTCGAGGCGTACGAAGACGCTCAACTGGCCCTTCGGAAGCTTGAAGATCGTGACGTTCCAGGGCGAACGGTCCAGCTCGAACAACGCATGCGCATACGCCTCGCGGCGCGCCTCGACGTAGTTGAGCGCCTCTTCTGGCGATAAGGTCGTAAGGTCGACTTCGTCCAGGTTCAACTGCACCTCATCGCTGACGAACTGCACGAGTTTCTGCGCGTCGATGCGTACTCTCAGGCTTTCGTGGCGCTGGACCATCTCGACCAGCCGGCTCCGCAGCAGTGCCGGATCCATAGCGCCGCGGTACTCGCGAAACTCTTGCATGGCCACACCACCCAGCGGCATCTGCGCGCTGCGCCCCAGCAAATAAGCCTGCTGTAAAGCGGTCAGTGGTTTTGCGACAACCGCTGGCTGGGAGAGTGGCTGGTCCAGAACAGCGGAGCAAGCGGCCACCTCGCGCACCATCAGCACGAAACGGTCGAAAAACTCCGACACCCAGGCTGGTGGTAACGCATCCAGACGGATATCCCAATTGATCAAGATGCCGCCGTCGGCGCAGGCAACCTGCGCGTCTAGCGCAACCTGAGGCCCTTGGGAAACCACCCAGTTCATGGGGCCCAACACTCGCCGCACCCGCTCAGAAAGAAGGTCTGCGCCAGACAGATCCAGCCCGGCGGTAAACACAACAGGGGCCAGTTGCGCAGCGCCATGATGACGCGACAGGTCGCGCATCAGGTTCACCCCGGGATAAGCGCAATGCTCGAGCAAATCCACCATATTGCCTGCCAGTTGCCTGCACAGCTCGGCCAGGCTCCGGGCCGCCTCCAGATCGATATCCAGAATCAGCATGTTGGCAAAATCGCCGACGATCCGCTCAACCTCGCCCACCAGCGCAGGTCGCCAGAACGTAGGGACATTGAGGCGAAATCGCTTGTCTCCCGTTTGGGCGCCAAGGGCCGCTGCAAACACCCCCATCATCAAGGTAGACAGCGTTATTCTGCGTTCGCGGGTGAGACGCTGTAACGCCTGGCGCTCTTCTGGACCCAGCCATGTGCTGAGTCGATCGCTGTGCGGCTGGTCAGGCGGGGTTTCAAGAAAAGGTAACGTCGGCGCCGGCGCGATATCAGGCAGACGCTCGCGCCACCAGCGACGGTCCCGGTCGCGGGCCGTTTTAAGTGCGCTATCGGTGCGCGCTTTGTCATACCAGTCGAAGAACGATGGCGTCTGTGGCAGAGCGGCCTCTGGATGTTCATAGAGCTCTGCCAGGTCTTCTATCAACGTGCGAAAACTGGATGGGTCAATGGCGATCATGTCCGTATCGACATGCAGCCGAAACGCATCATTGGCCAGCAGGCTCACACAAAACCGTGCTGCGGGCCCTTGACACAGATCAAGCTGCTGATGAGTCCATTCCTCACGCTTGCAGAGCAGGCGCTGCGCAACCTCCTCTTCACTTATCGAACGTAAATCCTCCACCTCCAATAGCGGTGACTGGTCCATCGCAGCAATGGATTGAAGCCCTTCCGCATTCAGCCTGACTCGCAGCATGGGGTGCAGCCGACATACCTGCTCAAGTGCCTTGCGCAGCCGCTCCAGCTCAATGCAATGGCCATCGAATTCGGCATACAGATGAGCTGAAACTTTCCCTAAAAACGCATGAGCAGTCCGCCCGATCCAACAGGCGGCTTGCATTGAAGTTAACTCTCTCATGGCTCACTCATGTGATTGACAAATCGTAATGATTAGCATCACATATTAGAAACGATAATGATTCTATTTCAAGTTTCTTTTTATCCCTAGGCCACGGAGGCTTCCCCCAAATGAGAACGGGCACCCTAAGAACGACCGAGATGGAAGAGGTGCAACTCGCAGAGGTACAACGTAGTTTTTCGTTCACATCCGGCGATCGCGAGTTAGCGGTCACCGGGATGCTGCAGAGAATTGAAACACCTGCCATTGGCGGCGATGACGCCAATAGCCTGTTCCAGCAGACAATTGTGCAAGCGCTTGATCGGGCGCGCGAAGCTGGCCAGAGCAACCCAATCATCGTTGGCGCCATCCCTTTCGACCCTGCTGAACCTTCCTGCCTCTACATTCCCGAACACGCGCAATGGCGGACCCGAGACATCCACGCGAAAACGGGTATGTCGACGCTGCCTGAGTTGATCGAACAGAAAAACATTCCGGACGAACAGGCCTTCAAACGGGCGGTGGAACACGCCGTCGTCAACTTCCGCCACAGCGACGTACGCAAGGCTGTGCTCTCGGTTCAACGCGAGCTGATATTTGCAAACGATGTGGATGTGAGTGCCCTGCAGCACAACCTGAAAACCCAGAACCCGAGCGGCTACCACTTCCGTGTGCCAATGCCTGATGGCACCACGCTGATCGGTGTCAGTCCCGAACTTCTGGTCCGCAAGGAAGGCCTGAGCTTTCTGTCCAACCCGCTGGCAGGGTCAGCCAAGCGTATGGCCGATCCAGAAGCCGACCGGCGCAATGCAGACTGGTTGCTGACATCGGAAAAAGATCACTACGAACACGGGTTCGTGACCCAGGACATCGTCAGCCAACTGGGGAAACTGTGCCCGCAGCTGAATGTGCCGCAACGCCCCTCCCTCATCAGCACGCCCGCGCTCTGGCACCTCTCGACCCGCATCGAAGGTACGCTGGCAGACCCGGCTGTATCGGCCTTGCAGCTTGCCTGCCGCTTGCACCCCACACCGGCTGTGTGCGGCTTCCCCACCGAGCGCGCCCGGCGCCTGATTCGCTTCGTCGAACCCTTCGAGCGCGGCCTGTTCACCGGCATGGTGGGTTGGTGCGATGCCCAGGGCAATGGCGAATGGGTCGTAACGATTCGTTGCGGCACGGTCAGGCGAAACAAGGTCCGCCTGTTCGCCGGCGCAGGCATCGTTGAAGCCTCAAGCCCCGACTCCGAATGGGCAGAAGTCCAGACCAAGCTTGGCACCATGCTGCGCGCCTGCGGATTGGCCCACTAACTCGAATTTTTTCACACGTGAATACTATGACTATTGAATTTAACCACTGGCCTCTGGAAAGCGCACAGCGTTATCGGGACAAAGGCTATTGGCTCGACAAACAGCTCACCCACCTCCTTCAGGAACGCAGCCAGTCGCAACCCGACGCCCCCGCGATTATTTGCGGCGATCGCCACTTCAGCTATGCCGAGTTGGACCAATTGTCTTCCAACCTGGCCTCGCGACTGGCCGCCAGCGGGCTTGGCAACGGTGACACTGCACTGGTGCAGTTGCCCAATATCGCGGAGTTTTACATTGTCCTTTTTGCCCTGCTCAAGTCAGGAATCGCACCCCTCAACGCGCTCTACAGCCATCGCAAACTTGAACTCAAGAGTTACGCCAAACAAATCGCGCCAACGTTGTTGATTGCCTCCCGCGAACATGAAGTCTTCCGTGACGACAGCTATATCGCCGACTTCAAGGAGGTGGGTTCAAGTCCAGACATCATCTTGCTGTTGGGCGAGCAACGTCACGAAAACAACCTCGCCGACTGGATCAATACGCCGAGCGAGAGCAACGTGAACGTCTCCCCCTCGGGGCCCGGCGAGGTCGCATTGTTCCAACTGTCAGGCGGCAGCACGGGCACCCCCAAACTCATCCCCCGCACTCACAACGACTATTACTACAACGCCAGGGCAAGCGCGCAAGTATGCGAACTTACGCCACGCACGCGCTTTCTATGCGCGCTACCTGCCGCCCATAACTTCTTGCTCAGCTCCCCCGGCGCCCTCGGTGTTCTACATGCTGGCGGCTGCATCATCATGGCGCCCAGCCCGGAGCCCTTGACCTGTTTTTCGATCATCCAGCGCCAAGAAGTCAATACTGTGGCCTTGGTGCCAAGTGCAGTCGCCTTGTGGCTGCAGGCAGCGCCGGAGCATAAAGAACAACTGCAATCGCTTGAGTTCCTCCAGGTCGGTGGCGCCTGTTTTGCCGACTCGCTGGCACGCCAGGTGCCCGGCGTGCTCGGTTGTAAGCTGCAACAGGTATTCGGGATGGCCGAAGGCCTGATCAACTACACCCGGCTAAATGACTCCGACGAACAGATTTTTACTACCCAGGGCCGTCCGATCAGCCCCGACGATGAAATCAAAATCGTTGACGAACAAGGCCTCCCCGTCCCGGACGGAGAACCTGGCATGCTCGCCACACGTGGCCCTTACACTTTTTGCGGGTACTACCAAAGCCCCGAACAAAATGCCCAGGCGTTCGATAACGAGGGGTACTACTACTCCGGCGACCTCGTCCAACTCATGCCCAGCGGCGATTTGCGCGTGGTCGGCAGGGTCAAGGACCAGATCAACCGTGGCGGTGAAAAAGTCGCCTCGGAGGAAATCGAAAACCTCATCGTCCTCCATCCTGATGTGACTCACGCGGGCTTGGTGGCCATGCCCGATGACAGGCTGGGAGAAAAAAGCTGCGCGTTCGTCGTATCACGCAACCCGAGCCTGAAGCCGCCCGCGCTCAGACGTCACCTGATGGAACTCGGCATCGCCGAATACAAACTGCCCGACCGCATCCGGTTAATCGAAACCATGCCGCTGACCCCCGTGGGCAAGATTGACAAGAAGCATCTGCGTCAGCTTCTGGCAGCGGAAACCACCCGCGCCTGGTTGCAGACTCGCGTGCGGCAACTCGTCGAGGACTGTGAAGACCTGGACCCCGAGGAAAACCTGATTTTCTATGGCCTCGACTCCTTGCAAGTGATGAGACTCGCTGCCGAACTCAAGGAGCGTGGCATTGCCGTCAGCTTCGAAGAACTGGCGGATTCGCCCACGCTCAGCAGCTGGTGGTCATTGGTAGACGCGAGGCAGATAGCCGCCTGACCGGGCGGCGTCACCCAGTCGTTTTAAAAGGAGTTAGAAATGACTTTATCCCCTGCCGACCAAAGCAAGCTTGAAGGCTTCTGGCAGCACTGCGTGACACATCAGTATTTCAACATTGGGTATCCCGAATCAGCCGATTTTGATTACTCCCAGCTGCACCGTTTCTTGCAGTTTTCAATTAACAACTGCGGGGACTGGAACGAGTACAGCAACTACCTGTTGAACTCGTTCGACTTTGAAAAAGACGTCATGACGTATTTCGCCGAGCTGTTCAACATTGCCCTTGAAGACAGTTGGGGTTACGTCACCAATGGCGGGACGGAAGGCAATATGTTTGGCTGCTACCTGGGACGCGAACTGTTTCCGGACGGCACCCTGTACTACTCGAAAGACACCCACTACTCCGTGGCAAAGATCGTCAAATTATTGCGGATCAAATGCCGTGCGGTCGAATCGCTGCCCAATGGCGAAATCGACTACGACGACCTGATGGCAAAAATAACCGCCGACCAGGAGCGTCACCCCATCATCTTCGCCAACATCGGCACCACGATGCGTGGAGCCGTGGATAATATCGTGACCATCCAGCAACGCCTGCAACAGGCAGGCATTGCCCGCCACGACTACTACCTGCACGCTGATGCGGCCTTGAGCGGGATGATCCTGCCCTTCGTCGATCACCCACAACCCTTCTCGTTTGCCGACGGCATCGACTCGATCTGCGTCTCCGGCCACAAGATGATCGGCTCGCCCATTCCTTGCGGAATTGTCGTGGCCAAACGCAACAACGTCGCGCGCATTTCAGTGGAAGTGGACTATATCCGCGCCCATGACAAGACCATCAGCGGCTCGCGCAACGGCCACACACCCCTGATGATGTGGGCGGCACTGCGCAGCTACTCATGGGCTGAATGGCGCCATCGAATCAAACACAGCCTGGACACGGCACAGTACGCCGTCGACCGCTTCCAGGCCTCGGGCATTGATGCCTGGCGCAACGAAAACTCCATCACCGTCGTGTTCCCTTGCCCATCAGAAAGAATTGCGACGAAATACTGCCTGGCCACCTCCGGTAATTCGGCACACCTGATCACCACACCTCATCATCACGACTGCAGCATGATCGACGCCTTGATCGACGAAGTGGTTGCCGAAGCTCAACTGAATACCCTTCGATCCAAGCGAGCATTCACTGAACAAACGGTCGTCGAGCGATTGCCCGCGGCGTCATTCAACTTGCGTACCCATTATTGAAAGAGACCAGCCTCATGCTGCCGCTAAAACCGCCACAAGCCTGCGAGAACCTCAATGACATTCGAGCGGGCATCGACTTTTTTGACCGCCAGATCCTTGAATCGCTACAAAAACGCCTGCGTTACGTAAAGGCTGCGGCGCAGTTCAAAGCCAACGAACAGGACATTCCAGCACCTGAACGCGTCGCGGCCATGCTTGAGGAGCGGCGACTATGGGCGGTAGAAGCCGAACTTGATGTCGCTTTCGTCGAGAAGCTCTACGAGCAGATTATTCACTGGAATATTCAACAGCAAATCCTGCATTGGCGGGCCACCCGACAACCAACGTACTCGGCGCAGGCCAAGTCATGACGATGGCGGGTGGATGCCTGACGACTTGAGGTCTGCGATTCACGCGGGCTGTCCTTGTTCGAGTGGTGTGTGTTCACAACTATCACCGTAGACCAAGGGCGGCCTTTTCTTCATTTTTTTGTAATCAGATCAGCCTGTTAGCTGTTAATTAAGTGCCATTCAAATCTGTCCCCTTTTTGTTTCGCCATAATGCTGATATCGAATTCTTTGCATTTGACCTTGCCCGTAATTCGATTGGCCGCAGTGTCGGGTAGAGTCACCGTAGCCCCATCTATTCTGCTCTACGCCCCCCCCGGCACTACCATAGCCCGCGTTAAAAATCCGACTCGCAATTAAATAAAACACAGACACCATCTTCCTTCCCAACCAAGCTGATTGGCTTTTTACTTACGCCACCGTCAACTGAAATCTCAACCATAAGAGTTTGATCCTCAAATGAGCGTAATTCTTCAATTAATTCAGAAATGGTCTTCCCACGTGTAATCCAATCCGGCATCTCAGTTTTTTTCATTTCAATCACCAATACGTTTCATATTCACGTCAAAAGTACCCAGTCTCGTATCTTTCGAGCCAAGCGCTTTAACCGATTTAGCTGCTTTCCATGCTCCTCCGTTATGTCCGTCAAGGTCCCTAGTGATATACAAATTCCCCTGTTTGAAAACAGCCTGCCCATCATGAACTGTTTCGTTGATTTTTTTATACCCCAACGCTTCTGCAGCCTGCTTGTCCTCCTTATTTGTCCTATAGACAGGTTCGGCAAGAGGACGAGGAGAATTTGCCTCGGTGGGCCTGTCCCCCGGCAGCGTACGCCATGAAGCTGGTTATCCAGTCTTCTGCCTCAAGCTCTTTGCATATTCGTTCGGAGAACGATACCCCAGAGCTGAGTGCAGTCGACTGCTGTTGTAAAACCCATGCACATAGCTGGCGATCGATAGCTGTGCCTGTTTTTTGGTGGGGTAGACCCCAAAAGCCTCCTCTCTTTTCAGCGTAGCGAAAAAACTCTCCGCCACTGCGTTATCCCAGCAATTTCCCTTTCGACTCATGCTCTGTTTGAAGTCCTTCTTAGCTAACGCTAGACGGAACTTACTGCTTGCGTACTGACGGGCCCTGATCGGAGTGAAATACTGCTCCGCTAGTGCCAGAACAGGCGCTCCAGGCATTCAGAAACGCACTTTCCACCAGGCCATCTGGCATGCGGTCTGACAAGCTGTAGCCCAAGATCTGGCGGGTCTGGATGCTCAACACTACGGCCAGATACAGCCAACCCTCTCTGGTTGGGAGATAGGTGATATCACTGACCCAAGTCGGAGTGGGGTTATCGATGGCAAACTGCCGCGCCACCACATTGTTCGCGACCGGCAAGTAATGGTTACGGTCAGTCGTACGGGGCCTGAACCAGCGTTTGGACTTGCAGTGAATACCCTCCTCCTGCATCAACCTGCTGACTCGCTTGTGGCCCACTGCATACGATTTCTGGCGTAAGGCTGCGACCAACCGTGGCCGACCGTAGGTGTGTCGACTGGCCGCATAGACGCTGCGCAACTCAATGCGAATCTGAGCGTCAGGATCAGGGCGAGGCTGCCTGTGCGTGTAATCGTAGAAACCTGAAGTTGAGACTTCCATCACCCGGCACAACATACGTACCGGGTATTGAGTCCGTTCAGCAGCGACGAAGGCGTATCTCACCTGGACTCTCTGGCGAAGAATACCGCCGCCTTTTTTAGGATTTCACGCTCCATTTTTAGCTCGGCAACCTCGGCTCGCAGGCGGGCAAGCTCGCTGTCCTCCTTAGTGATGGGCTTGCGCTCGGGCGAGCTCAACGGTTGACCCTTGCGCGTGGCGTTCACCCAGTTATCGAGCGTTTTGACGGACATCTCTAGCTGGCGGGCAGCTTCGGTTCTGCCAACGCTTTCAGCTAACGCAACCGCTTGAGTCTTGAACTCATCGGTGTAGTTACGGCGAGTGGATGGATACATGGCAACCTCCAAGAGAACGATTTAAGTATCGCTTCTTGGCGTCCGTTGTCACGGGACAGGCCCAAGATTTATTTTCCAGAGACTGTTAAGGGGCGAAAAATCATGCTCAAAAAGGGCGTATTGAGCAGCTAGACCGTAGGTCGTCAGGGTGGGTGCAAAAGGGATGCAACTTGACTGCAGAAAGGATGCAAGAAGGCGGCAAAAAGGGTGCAGATTGGGTGCAAAAACACCGGCGCTAAGCCGGCGTCAGATCACATCTAGGCCCCTACAATTAACAAAAGACATTCAAACCACAAGCAGAGATAAAATCACGTATCGGTATATCAAGAAAGCTACTCTCTCCAGCGGAAAGAACATCTTGCAATGTGACGATGCCTTTTTCAAAGTCCGAAGAAACGTCAAAGCAATTAAACTCGAACTCCCTGAACAGAACGCTCTTTGAGCAAATCCGCTCATCAAAGGCATCTTTCAAAATAGAGCGAACGCTGTCGTCCAACTCTTGGGCGACAAATCGTTCTATTATTGTGCCGCCACTGCTCATAACCACTCCTAACTAGTACGGGAATGCAGTCTGAATCACACCATCCCGAACATTTATTTTGATTGTCGATGTTGGAGCGCCTGAGACGTTAGGAAAAAAGGGGACAGATTTATTTTCCAGAGACTCATTCCTTATATCTGAAAGGACTCGTCAAACCTATAAATAAATCTGCCCCCTTTTTTTTCAAAGTTATTGGCAGTTCGCCTGTCGCCTTTGCACAAATTAACTATTAAGAAGGCGCTTTAACTCCTTTTTTGCCAAGTGCCGATTACTTTGTGAGACAGCCTTATCTGTTGACAATCTTTTCAGATCATCCACAAAGGAAGAGGCCTCTTGGACCGAACTGTGCGCGATCCAAGAAATGGCGAGTTTTATCCAATAGTCAGAGTCGTGCTTCAGCCCTATCTCTGCCACACTCATGCAGGGAAAGTCGAGACCTAACGCTTGCCTAACACTTTCAATAGGCATCTCAAGCAATGAGATAATCCGCCTAAAGTCTGACGAACTAACTAGAGGAAGTACAATCTCATTACTTACAAGTTTCCAGCAACCAGACTCATCTCTGTAAATTATGAAATCGCTACCCAAGATAGTTTTTTCAGAATCAGTCATAAATTACATTCCAGGATGATGTTTGACATTGAGATCGTACTGCTTAAGAGTCTGCTCAAATTTAGCTCTGACCTCAGGCGTCCAGTTCTTCCAGTAGTGCCCACTAAATTCATTAGTGATTACCTCCCCGTTGGGCCCTCGCCGAAACATACCACCAACGAGAGTCGACCCATCGGACTTTATTGTCTCTGCCAACTGTTGATGAGGAGAGACTCCAAGGTTATTGGTTGGTTTACCGACAGCAAAAGTATTCGTTTTAGGATCAAAAACAAACTCAATGGAACCGTTTTTTGTGCTAGGAAAATAATTCTGTATAGCCTTAGATGATACCGAACCCGGCTCCAAGCCTAATACTCCAGGTGCAGGGCCTGAACCCTGCCAGCTTGTGGTTGCTTTTGCACCAACTAATCAGCGACTATTTTTTGCAGCAAGCTTGCGACTTCAACTCTAAGTCTTTCATCGTCAAATTCATACTCTTCCCTTGATTCTTTTGGTTCGTACATATCCGCAGCACAAAAGATACTGGACAAGCACTCGCTCAACGAAGGCTCATCAAGCTGAAGGACATTGCTATCCCGCTCAATTTTCCAAAGCTCAATATACGCTTCAGAAAAAATTTCGGCTTTCAGCCTTCCCGCTACATACGATCTTGCAAATTCCAAGATAGTAAGACTCATCGCAGAACTCCATTTTTAATAAAGTTTTCAAACTGCTGAGTTCCCGGTGAGAGCTTAAAGCCCGTCACAAAATTTCCTGACGCATCGAGCACAACAGCGTTGTTGGTAGTCGAATTAAAGAACACTTTGGAGTCTTTTACAAATCCGTATGTGCCTTGCTGAGTCGTAGAAGGGGACCCCATGTGAGTTTTGATTGCAGACTCATACTGAGCAAGAGTTTCAGGATTTTTCTTTGTAGTCACCACACCAAAATCAGAAGCATGCTTGAATTTTTTATCGAGCTGCTTCTGGGTAACGCTAGTTAATGACTCAGCAACGCTATTACCTTTTGCACCGTTCTCCTCACTGTACATGTTTCCCGGATCAAGTCGATGCTCCGGCGTCACATACTTGCCATCATCCTGTCGCCCGTCCAGCGGCGTCCCACCGGTATGAACCGTCGGAGCAACCACACTGCCATCACCAAATCCGCCACTGCTCGGATGCACGGCGATGTCAGTCAGGATCGGATTGACCAGACTGCGATTGCTAGGATCAAGCAGGTGGATCGGGAATGCCGTACCGACAATCACATCCCAGATCAGTATGCTGCTTTTCATGCTTTGCGCAGCATTCTCTCCAGTTTTGGCTGCTGCCTCAACCATGGAGTTTGCCGCAATACGCAAGTTTTCCTGAGTGGTTGGGTTAGCTGCAACTAACGCGCCTCCTATGGCTGTGATGCCCGCCATAGCGAGAGGTATCGCCGGTAAGAAGTTATTTTCTCCATGACCGCTTTTATTCAAGCTCGTTAGCAACGTCAACACTTGCTGAGCTTTTTGCGGGTCGTCTCCTGCTATCTGAGTGATCTTATCTGCCAGTGCTTGAGTTTCAGGAGAGTGGTCGTTATTTGTGATATTGCCAAGCACTCGGTTGACGATAGCGGACCGTTCGTCTACGTGGCGACTACCTAGCTGCCTAAAAGCAGCCTTGCCTTCCATCATGCGGCCAACCCAATCAGGGTTTGTGCCTTGCGCAATCTCCGAACCAGCGCCGAGCAGGTCCACCATCTGGAAAATCGTCTCTTCGGTTCTGTCACCTAACTTGGCGGCGTCGGTTTTCCATTGTTCTAATGTTGCCTTTGGGGATGTCACCGCTTTCAACGAAGAGTCAGTTACATACAGATCCGTACGTTTTTCCTGGTCCTTGGTAACTTCGTAAGCCTTATCAACATCGCGATTGAGCCCCGTCACTGCAGATGTAGCATCGCCCACATCCCGCACAACGATCTCACCCGCGCCCACTGTCGCGCGGACTGATTGCTCGCGGTCCTTATCGTACTTCCAGCCAGTAACACTCCACCCCGTCTGCCCCGTCTTGCCTTTACCGACCTGGCTCGGATCCTGGGTAGTGCTTTCACCGTTTTTATAGGTGCCACCGACGTTCAAGTAATACCCGTGCTCTTTATCTTCTCCAGAGATGTCTCTGAACCCCAGCGTGCCGGTGTCCAGTTTCAAGTTGCCATTGTCCGAAGCGATTAAAGCGCCATCGAGTTGTGTGTGCTTCTCCGTACGGATATCCAGCTTGTCGCTGGCGGTGATCCGCGTCTGGTCTTCGACCCAATTGGTTTTTCCAGAGGTCTGACCGTAACCAACCGAACCGCTGACACCGGCGCCCGGCCCGATGGTGACGGTGACACTTACATCAAATTCTTTGCCTTTGACTTTGCCGGTGTCTGGGACAGAAGAAACATTCAGGTCACCGCCGACCCGGCCAATGACTTTATCTCCCCGTAAGTCGGCACCTGCGACCTGGGTATCGCGGCCGCTCTCGAAGCCCAAACGATCTGCAGCATAGAGATAGGCATCCTGTTGACGCTGCCCTTCCCGGTCCAGGTTCCCTTTGCCCATGCTGACGCTGGCATAAACGCCGACCCCCTCATTACCAAAGGTAAACCCGACTTCGCCACCACCACTGTTTCTATTACTGTCGCTTGAACTGTCGTTCTGCGCAGCACGGATGCTCAAGTCGTTTCCTGCCTTGAGATCGATGTCGCGACCAGCCTTGGCTTGCGTACCTACCAGGCTCAGGTCATTGCTCGCGTTCAGGTTAATATCGCGCCCGGCCTGAGCTGTCGTGACGGTAGAAGTACCGTTACGACCCTTCTCACTAGCAACGCCATGGCTCCCACCTACGCCTAACTTTATGCCACCACTGGTACCGCCATGGATGCCACCCCAGCTCTGACTCTCACTGTCATTTTGGTTAATGCTGCCCTTCGCTACATCAAGCGAAACATCCCGACCTTTGATGTTGATATCACGGCTGGCATTCAACTGGCCGCCGCTGATGGCCACATCATTCCCGGCGACCAAGTTGAGATCTTTACCGGCCTTCAGGGTCGATGAGCGATTGGTCTCTTCAATCAGCTGCGTGCTGGTGCTGTGCTTGCTATTGCCGAATTTTACGTCCCCAGTAGGACCAGCAAGGAATTGGCCGACTGCATCAACACCTTTCAGCGTACTGGAGCCCTTGCTGATGTTGTCCTCTCCCTTCCCGGCCCCGCTCACCGCATCCTTGGTGTTGCCATAGTTGTGGTTGATAGCCACACTCAACCCGTTACGCTCCGTCTCCCGCTGCTGCTCCATCAGCAAACGCTCACGCGCCGCATCGATGTTGATATCCCGCCCGGCCGTCAGCTCAGCATCATTGGCAGCCGATATATCCGACCCACGCTGGTTGATATCGCGCTTGGCATTGATCGCCAAATCTTGCCCTGCATTGATCTGGCTGGCGGCTGCTGTTTGCTGCTCAAGTCTATTTTTCTCTGCACTTTTATCAGCGCCCACAAACAAGGTCACACCATTGGCGTCACTCGATACGCCAATACCGGTCTGTTTGCTTTTTTGCCAATCGCGCTCACTGGTACTGCTTTGGGCCGCAAGTACATTGACATCGCGCCCCGCATTGAGACTGACATCACGCCCGGCGCTGACCCCACTGCCCACCAAGTTAATATCTCGCTCGGCGTGCAAGTTCGCATCACGATCCGCGGACACCTGGCTCCCCACGCTGGTGCTACTTTGGGCTTCCTGGCCAGCTTTTTTGGCCGAGGAGATCGCAATAAACCCACCCGAGATCGAGCCGGTTTTCTTCTCGTATTTTTCACTACGGCTATAGGCGGTGTCGTTAGCAGAGACGAGGTTGATATCGCCCGTTTCCTTGACCAGTCCAGACCTCAACTCGACATCATTTTCTGCACTGATCTCACTGGCCCGCACCCGTACATCATTACCCGCCGCCACCACAACATCATTGCCCGCCTCCAACTCACTGCCCACTTGGCTGGCAGTGGTCTTCAACTGGCTCTTGCCGCTTTTGGACAGCCCCAGGAATCCAGACTTGGTCTTCTTGCTGTAGGAGCCATGTTCCTCGACACCCGACAACACCGCGACGTCCCCCGTGGACCCCAGCAACATGTCCCCACCAGCCTTCAACTGGCTGCCGATCACGGTGACGTCACGCCCGCCGTCGATGCTCATCCCGCCATCAGGCTTCTTGGTGGTATTGATGGTCAGGTCTTTACCGGCTTCAACGACCGAGGCCACGTTGGTGCTGTCGTAACTCTCCCGCTGTTGGCTTTTGCTACGACCGAATGAGCCCTTGCTCTTTTTCGAGTAGAACGAAGCGTCTTCGTCCAGTGCCGACAGGATGCTCACATCGCGCTGTGCATCGAGGGTCACGTTGCCGCCCCCGGCAATCCGGCTGGCGGTGAGTTCCAGGTCTTTACCGGCATTGAGCGACACATCGCCGCCGGCCGTCAGCACGCTGGAAACCTGGCTGATGTGGTCCTTGGACTGGGTGACCTTCTTGGACTTGCTGGAGGAATGCTGTTCGTCGGCGGCCGACGAAATGCTCAGGTTTTCGGTGGTCGTAATGCTCAAGTCACGCTTGGCGTCGATGCGGCTGGCAATGGCGCTGAAGTCACGCCCTGCCGATACCTTGAGGTCACGGCCTGCCTCCACGCTGGCACCGTTTTGCGTCACGGTTTCGGTGCGCAGGCGGCTGCCCAGATCCAAGCCATTGCGTTGCTCAACGGCATCGATGTGCACATCGCGGCCAGCGACCAATGTGGTGTCACGTCCGCTTTGCAGTACGCCACCGGTATTGGCGATGTCACGACCTGCATTCATCGTCAGGTCATTAGCTGCCTCGATGCGTGACGCACTGTCGAGATAGTCGCGGCGCTCAGCGGTACCGTTGCCGGTACGGGTTACTGCACGGTCGTTGATCACATCACCCTTGATCGCCGTCAGCGTGACATCGCGTCCGGCGATGATGCCGCCGGACTTGTTGACGATGTTGTTACCCGCCAGCAGGTCGAGGCGGTTGCCGGCTTCGATCAAGCCGCTGTTGATCAGGTCATTGCCCGCTTTGGCGGACAGGTTGTTGGTGGCACGCAGGGTCCCGGCGTTCTCCAGGTTTTCGCCGGCGATCAGGTTAAGGTCGTTGCCTGCGATCAATGCGCCATTGGGTGCAAGACGATTGTCGGCCTGGGCCATGTACAGCACCGGCACCAGCACCTTTTCACCGTTCACTTCGTGCTGTTCGAGCCAGACGATGTCATGGGTCAGCGCCGCGACCTGTTGCGAGGTCAAGGTAACGCCCACTGCCAGGTTCAGTTGCTGCTTGCTCTGGATCGCATTGTCCATCAGGTACTTGAACAGCTTTTCGTCGGTGTTCTGGCCGTCGATAAAACGCTGCCCTGTGCGTGCTTGCACGGCCTGCTGGATCAAGCGTTGTTCATAGAGCCCGTCGCCCAGGCGCTTGGCACTTTCGTCCGGGTTGTAACCCAGCCCTGCGAGCAAGTAGTCGGAGCTCATGAACTGCTTGAGGTCGGTGAGCACCGGGTTGGTTTCGATCAGGTATTTATGTGGTTGCGACTTTGGCGCGGTAGGCGTGAAGCCTTGCACGCGGTTGATGGTCTGGCTGGCGACCGGAGTGGTTTGCGCCAGCGCATTGACCGGCTGGGCAATCACCTCCGCGACCTGGGTTGGGCTGCTGCCCGCACCTTGTGCGACGGGTGTGTTCACCACCGGCTGCACGCCTGGCATAACCGGCGTCACGCCAGGGATGTTCAACGTCGGCCGAGCGGGCTCGCCCGGTGTGGCGACCTGAACGTGGGTGTCCCTTTGGGTCAGCGCCAGGTCTGGCTGATCCGCAGGCCCTGTGACCTTCGCCACTGGCGGCGTTGAACCGCTGGACGGATCTTGGGCGTTGATACCGTCGCCCCGGGCGATTTCACCTGGGGTGATCTGGCTGGGCGTCCAGCCACTGCCGTTGGCCACATCGCCGGCCCCGGCAACGTTAAGTGTTCTGGTGGTGGCGGTGACACCACTGACCTGACGTGCAGTGGAGTCCACCTGACGCGTAGCTGCGCCCTGTTGAGTGACGCTTTTGAAATCGAAGGTGCGCGTTTCAAGCGCCGGTTGTGCATCCTGGCGTTGAGCCAGGCCGAGGGTCGCACCGCCCATGGTCCAGCTTTGTGGGCCACTGGTGGCTTGGGTGGCCTGGGCATCCTCACCCGCCCGGCTACTGAGGCGGAACAGTCCGTGAGTGCCCGTGGGCAAGGTGAACCCGCGTAGCGTCAAGGGGTTGACTTGTTGTTGGGCCAAGTCCGGTGGCAGCTGCGCATTCAAGTCGATTGCAACAACAGCATTATTGACTGGACGAGTGGCATCAAACCCACGTCCGGAACCTGACGATATCGGCTGGCCCTCTTGGATGACACTGTTGACCAGATTCTTGCTGGCATTGATTTGAACCGCACCGCCAGCCTGAACGATGGCTTGGGCAGTGCCTGCACTGCCGGGCTTGGAGATCATCCGCTGATCGTAGAAATTGACTCCACTCAGAGTGGCCGGTAATGCCGACCTGGTGCCCGCGTTGTAGGCTGGCGCAGGAAACAGGGCTTGGAAATTGACATTGAAGGTCGTGTACGTTTTCCAACCAAACGTCAGGTTGGTTTGTCGCTGAGCCGTCCCCCCCATTCTTGTGTAGGGCGTCACCATCGACTCGTTCCAGTTTTGATCCCAGAAATGCAGGGTTCCCGCGCGTCTCGAACCGGAGCCTTGAAGCGTATAGGACGGATCATTCGCAGCGTTGTAATCCATGATCGAACGCCAGAAACGGGAGATATTCTTGTCTTCCTTGAGGTTAGGAAGGTCGAAAGACTTGAGAACCGAATACTTTCCTAATGTGGCGCCAACGTTACTGAAGTTTTCCAGCGCAGCACTGATATTGCCGGTGGCCGAAATAACCGAGGCAGAGTTCAACAGGCTACGTCCCTGAACATCCAGGTTCCTGCCGGACGAGATGCTTGCGGACACCGACTCCGCATCCACCTTGGACTCATATTCTTCCATCAGCACCATGTGCCCGGCCCGTGCCGACGTGCCTCTCATCCCGATAGCGCCGGAAACCAATGTCGATGAAACATTGAAGAATTCTTTTTTGTTTTCTATCGCGCCCACATGGAGCGTCATATCGCCCGCGCTTTCCAGGTTGGCCGAAATATTGTTCAGGGTGCCCGCCCAATTGCCCTGTATATCCCGGGCGACAAAGAGTTTGCCCAGGCTGTAAACATCCGCGTTTTTATTGGTAAAACTCTCGGCCAGCAGCGACATGTCACCACCGCTGATGATCGCGCCGCGCTCGTTGAGCAAGGTCTGCGTGTCAATCAGCATGCCCTCACTGCTGCCAAGAGTGCCCGCGTTAGTCAGCGCTCCAGCACTGATCGCCAAATTGCCCATGGCGCTGATACGGCCCGAGTTAGTCATTTGGCCTGCGACGCTGATGGTAGCCCCCCGGCCCCCCGTAATACTTGAAGCAGCATCAAGGTTTAACGAAGCGGCGCCGACGTTCAGGGTATCTACGCTGCTGATACGCCCACTGCCGCCGTAGGTCCCCGTTAGCCCCAGGCTGAGCGTGCCATCACTGGCAATCAACCCGTTATTCACCCAACTGCCACCCTTACCTTCCAGGTGCGTCGAAGCCAGCAACTGCCCGGTTTCCGTCTGGGTAAAGTGATTGACGTTGACGTTCAATCGCCCTGCCTGAATGACACTGGTGTTGGTCCAGGTATCCGCGTTCAGAGTCAGGCCACCACGAGTTACAACAGTGCCGCCCGCGCCGGTTACGTTGGGCAACGAGATGTCGAATGTGCCCTCACCCACATGCAGCAATTGGCCGCCGTTGTTCTGGAAGCTGGCGGCCGCCAGGGTCAGGTCCTGGTTGGCGGTTTCCACGGCGCCGTTACGGTTGTCGAACACGCTGCCGATCTGGAACTCTGTCTTGCCGGCGCGTCCCAGGGCGCGCAACTTGCCGCCCTGGTTATCGATGGCGTTGGCGGCCACGGTCAGGTTGTTGGTGCTTTCGATCAGGCCGTTGTGGTTGGTCAGTTGACCATCGAGGCCAAGCGCGATCTGGTCACCGGCAATCTGGCCGGCGCTGTTTTCCAGGGCGCTGCCATTGATGCGCATCAGGCCCTTGGCATACAACGCGCCCTGCTGGTTATTGAGGGTGGCAACCGTCAGCCATGCATCGCTGGTTTGCGCGCCGAGATAGCCGCCCTGATTATCGAATTGACCGGCATTGAGTAGAAGGCGCTGGCCTTGAATCAAGCCGCCCTTGGGGCTGCCATTGAGGTCATGGCCATTGCGAAGCACTCCCACCACACCGGCTTCAATGGCGCCCTTGAGACTGGCGAGCACACCGCTACGGTTGTCGAGGTTCCCGGCCTTGAGGTGCACGTCACCGGTCTGGCTGATGATATTGCCGCCTTGGTTGTCGAGATGGCCATTGACCTCGACACGCAGGCCGTTCTGCCCCTGCAACTTGCCCTGCGCGTTCGTCAGGCCAAAGGCGTTGATGCGCAGGTCGCCGTCCTGGCTGTAGATCAAACCGTCAGCGTTGTTTTGAACGATGGCGCTGGCATCAATGGCCAGCGGACCTTTGGCCGCGACGGTGCCGCCTTGGCTGTTGTTCAGGCCGCCCATGGCCAATGACAGGCGTCCCTGGCTGGCCAGTTGGCCGCCTCGGTTATCCACCTCGATGGCGCGCTGGAGTACCAACGACCCAGTGCCTGCGATCTTGCCGTTGACGTTGCCAAGGTTGCCTTGCAGGTTGAGCACCAGATGGTCGTTACCCATCAGCGAGCCACCGGTGTTGAGCAAGTTGCCACCCAGGAAGTTCAGGTTGCGCAGGGCCGTGATATTACCGGCACTGTTGTCGAGGTCGGCCGCGCTCAGATCCAGCGTCGAGCCGCTGTCGATCAACCCACCTTGGGTGTTGTTCAATGCGCCAATTACGTTCAAGGTCTGCTGCGCGCCGCTGGAGATAACACCTTTGTTGCTGTTATCCAGGCTCGCGGCGCTGACACTCAACTGCCCTTGGCTGGCCAACGCCCCTTCGCCACTGTTGAGCAAGCTGCCACTGAGGCGCACGTCAAGGTCGCCGTTGCGACTGGACAGCGTGCCTTTGTCACGGTTATTCAAGTGAGTGCCGATCAGGTTGAGGCCCTGCCAACCCGATATCAGGCCGCCGCGGTTAACCACGTCGCCTGCATTGAGCGTGAGTAACTGTTGGCTGATAAGCGTGCCGGCGCTGTTGTCCAGGCTGCGCCCCGTCAAGCTAAGTGCATTTTGGCTGGACAGTTCGCCGCCCTGGTTTTGCAGGTCGCGTAGGCGTTTTAAGGTCAACGGGCCTTTGGCAAAGATCAGGCCCTTGCGGTTATCCAGATCACCGTTTGCCAAGTCGACGCTCAGGCGCTGCTCACCTATCAACCTGCCGCCACGCAAGGCCATGGACGTGAGCGTGAGGTCCATATCACCCTTGGCCGATACCTCGCCGGCGTCACTGGCGTCTAAACTCAGGGCATTGAGTTCCAGGCTGCCCTGGCTGTTGATCAGGCCTTTGGCGCTGTTGTCCACGGCCAACGCATTGAGCGTCAGCGCGCTGGTACCCAGCAGGCTCCCGCCCTGGTTATTGAAGTTGCCCGCGTTGACTGTCAATGCCTGCGCGGCGTTGATCAAACCTTGTTGCCCGTTGCTCAGCAGCCCAGTGCTGGTCAATTCAAGGCCACCACGGCTGGTGAGCGTACCGCCGCTGTTATCGACCACGGCCGCTTGCGCACTCAGGCTTGCACCTGCAACCAAACCCTTGATGTTAGTGAGTACCTGGTCGATACGCAGTGTCAGGCCCTGGTTGCTGAGCAGGCGACCACCGCTGTTATTCAGGTTGCGCGCCACGATATTGAAGGCCTGGCCACTGGAGATTTCACCGGCCTGGTTGTTCACACCATTGAGATGGTTGAGCACCAGCGGCCCGGTCGCGTTGATGAGGCCCTGCTGGTTGTTGAGCTGGCCATTGTTCAGGTCCAGGGTCAGGCCCGCGTTGCTGAACAGCTTGCCACCTTGTTGATCAAGCCCATCGACGCTGGCCGTCAGGACCTGGGCACTGCCGATGTTGCCGGCGCTGTTGTTCAGTAGCCCAGCCTTCAGCTCCAAGGTGTCGCCACTGGTGAGACGGCCCCCAGTGTTATCCAGCGCGCCAGTGGTTACACTGACCGCCCCTTTGCCACTGAGCACGCCCTTCTGGTTCCCCAGGCTAGCGCTGCGCAGTTGCAGCGTGCTGTCAGTCACGAGCTCACCGCCCTCGTTGTCCAGAGCCCCCTGCGAACCCAGCACCAACGCGTCGGCGCTGGAAATCCGCCCCTGACGGTTGACTACGCTCGCCGCATCGACGCTCAGGCGCCCTTCACTGTTGAGCACGCCTTGAGTGTTATTCAGCTCCCCTTTCAGCTCAAGTTGCAGAAGCTGCTGGGCGAGCAGTTTGCCGTTGCTGTTGTCCAGGTCCTGAGCGCTCAGCATCAGCCGCTGAGTGTTGAGCTGGCCTTGGTTGCGATTAAGCAGCTGGGTGAGCGTAAGGTTCAAGGATTGCCCGGCCAGCACACGACCCGCATCGCTGTTATCCAAGGTGTGCCCTGTAACGGTCAGGTCGGCGTTGGTCGATAGTTCGCCACCACGGTTGTCGACCCGATCGACCAGCAGTTTCACCGCCTTATCGGCGCCAACCAGGCCTTTGCGGTTGTCCAGGACCGCACCACGCACATCCACGGCTGTGGTGCTGATGAGTTGACCGCCGCGGTTATCGACCTGATCGATATCAACCGTCACCAAGGCTTTGCCCGATACATCACCGTCACGGTTGTCGAGTCGAGCGGAAGACAGCCGCATGGCGCCGTCGGCAATCAGCGTTCCGCGCTGGTTATCAAGTGCCTGTGTGGCAGAAACGTCCATGACGCCACGACTGTTGAGCAAACCATCAGTGTTGTCCAAGCGAGCACTGTTGGCGTTGAGGGCGGCTGCGCTGATCGCACCTTTGGCGTTGCCCAAAGCGTCTTGAATCTGCAGGATCAGGCCCTGGTTACTGATCAGCTTGCCACCGCCGTTATCCAGGTTGCGAGCCGCCAGCACGAAGGCTTGCTGGCTGGAAATTTCGCCGCGCTGGTTATTGATATCAGCCAGGTTTTTCAACATCAGCAGCGGACTATTGATCAGGCCACCCACGTTGCTCAGTTGGCCGTGGTTCAGGTCCAGGTCGAGCTGGGTGTTGCTGAACAGTTCACCGCCCTGTTGATTCAGGCCGGTGATCGCGGCGGTAAGATTTTTACTGCTGGCGATACGTCCGCTGTTGGCCACCTGGGTGGCTGCCAGGTCCAGGCGATCAGCGCTGGTGATACGGCCAGTGTTGTTCAGCGTGCCGGTGGCCAGGGTCAGCGCGCCACGGCTGTTGAGCAGGCCTTTGGGGCCGTTGTCCAGGCTCGCGCTGGTGAGCGTCAGGGCGGCATCGGTCTCCATGACGCCGCCCTGGTTGGTGATAGCACCGCTGGCAGCAAGTGTGAGCGCACCCGCCGAAGAGACGGCACCCGCGTCGTTGTTGAGCGTCGCGCTGCTCACCTGCAGGGTACCTTCGCTGCTGATTTTGCCCAGCTGGTTATCCAGCCGACCATCCAGTTCAGTGCCGGGAATGGCGACCAGCGACATGCTCAGCGATTGCTGGCCCGCGAAAGTGCCTTGGCCGTTATCCAGGCGCGCGCCGTTGAAGCGGTTGTCCCGGGCGAAAATCATCCCTTGGGCCTGGTTGATCACATGGGCCACGGCCAGTTCCAATGCGGTACCGGCGATCAGTTTGCCCGCGCTGTTATCCAGGTGCTGCGCCTTGAAGTCGATGCTGCTCTGGCTGGAAATCTCGCCCGCACGGTTATCAATGGCGTCGACCGTCAGTTTCAGCGCTTTTGTGGCGCCTACCAGGCCGCCATCGCGATTGTCCAGGGAGGCCCCGCTCAAGCTCAGCTCGTCCTGGGCAACCAGTTCACCGCCCTGTTGGGCCAGTACACCGATAGTTGCCTGTAGATCCGCCTGGCTGGCGATTCGGCCAGCCGCGTTTTGCACATTATCGGCAGTCAGTCGCAGGGGCCCTGCTGCACTCACCAGCCCCTTCTGATTACGCAATTGTTGTCCGGAGAAGCTCAGGGCCGCTTTGCTGCTGAGCGAACCTTGCTGATTGTCCAACTCACCCACATTGAGCTGAAGGTCCTTCTGGGCAAGGATCACACCACCACGGTTGTCGACGTTGGCGCTGTGCAGCGTCAACAGGTCCTGCCCGGTCAGCCGCCCTTCGCGGTTATCCAGACGACCGGCACGCAGTTCCATCGCGCCTTTGGCCAACACTTGCCCTTTGGCCTGATTGTCCAGTAACCCATCAATCGTGGCCTTGAGTTGGCCGTCGCTGCCCAGTTTCCCGGCCTGGCGGTTATCCAGACTGGCGGCCTGCACGTTCAACGAGGTGCCGGCCCCGAGCGTGCCGGCCTGATTATTCAGCGCGCCCTTGACCTTCACATCCAGGCTGACATCACCGAGCACCTGCCCGGCAGTGTTATCCAAACTGGCCGCCTTCAGCTGCGTGTGGCCTGCGCTGACGATTTCGCCCTGGTCGTTAAGCAGGTCCTCATTGACCACCAGGCGCGCATCCAGAGCGCTGCTGACCTTGCCTTCACGGTTGTCCAGGCGCGAGGCACCCAGCTCGACACCGGCGGCTGAAATCAGCCCTTTGACGTTAAGCAACGCCTGTTCGATTTTGAGGGTCAAGCCTTGGTCGCTGAGTAAGTTGCCGCCGCTGTTGTCCAGGGTGTCGGCACGCAAGGCAAAGGCCTTGGCGCTGGAAATTTCACCGTTACGGTTGTCGACGCGTTTGAGGTTTTTGAGCAACAACTGCCCTGGCGCATTGATAAAGCCATCGGCGTTATTCAAGTGCCCCTGGTTCATGTCCAGGGTCAGTTCGCTGTTGCTGTAAAACTCACCGGCTCCGCGCTGGTCAAGGCTGCTGAGGCTGGCGTTGAGCGCCTGGCCACTGGCGATACGGCCCTCGAAGCGGTTGTCTACGTCGGTCGCTGTCAGGTTGAGGCGATCAGCGCTGGTGACACGGCCTTGATGTTGGTTAAGCAATACACCTGTGGTCAGTTGCAGCGCACCGTCAGCCACAATGCGCCCTTGGCTGTTGTCGACACTGCCTGCATTTACCGTCGCCGTATCAGCGCTGAGCACCTCGCCGTTCTGATTGGCAAGGGCATTGGCGGCGCTCAACAGTAACGCCCCGCCGCTGCTGATACGCCCGCCGTTGTTGCCAAAGCTGGCGCTGCGCAGTTGCAAGGCGGCGTCGCTGCGCATGACGCCTTGGCTGTTGTCAGCCTGCCCGGCCAGGGTCACGTCCAGGTTGCGTTTGGCGTAGACACTGCCTTGGGCGCTGTTATCCAGGCTGGTTGCCTTGAGGTTGACATCCTGCTGCGCAGAAATCAGGCCCTTGAGCTGGTTGTTCAGCCTGGCGAGCGTCAGCTGGAGCGTACTATTGGCCAGTACGCGACCGGCATTGCTGTTGTCCAGCTCACGGCCCATCATCGTCAGTTCGGTAACGCTGGAAACTTCACCCCCTCGGTTGTCCAGCTTGCCGATGGACAGGTTCATGGCTTTACCCGAATTGAGCAACCCGGCCTGACGGTTGTCCAGCTCGTCCCCCTTGACTTGCAACTGCCCGACCGACGTGATGCTGCCACCTCGGTTATCCACGCTACCCACCACAAGGTGCGCCTCACCCTTGCTGGTCAGACGGCCCTTGGACTGGTTGTCCAGGCTGGCAGCATTGACCGTCAGCATCTGACCGGCAGCTAGCGTGCCTTTGTCATTGTTGACCGCGCCGTGGCTGGTCAAGATCAAGCGGTTATCGCCCTGGATGCGCCCTTGACTGTTGTTCAGCGCAGCCACTTCGACTGTCGAGTGCTGACCCAGCAATTCACCGTTGCGATTGTCCAGCACACCTTCTACGCCGAGGTTCAGGTCGGAAACGGCACTCAGTTTGCCGCCCTGGTTGTCCAGGCTGGCGCTGCTGACCTGCAAGGCTGCCGCGGAAATCAGGCCACGGGTGTTATCCAGTGCCTGGGCGATTCGCAGGGTCAAGGCTTGTTGGCTGAGTAACTTGCCGTCCGCTGTGTTCAAGGCGGTTGCCGCCAGCTCAAAGGCGTGGGCGCTGGAAATTTCACCGCCCTGGTTATCGACGCTGCCCAGTTGCTTGAGCAGCAATTGCCCCGGCGCGTTGATCAAACCACTGTTATTGTTTAGGTAACCACCTTGCATATCCAGGCTTGCATCGGCTTGGCTTGCGACATGCCCGTTACGGCTGTTGTCCAGTGCAGTAACGGTCATCCCCAACTGAGTGGCACTGCGCAGTTCTCCGCCTTGGTTGCTCAGGTTGCCCGTTGCAATCTTCAGCTCGCCAGCACTCGATAGCGTTGCGTCATCGTTGGTTAAACCACCGGCATTGATGGTCAGGCGAGCATCGCTGCGCAGCGTGCCTTGGGCGTTGTTCAACTGACCGCCAACATCGACGCCCAGTTGGTGTTTGGCGTACAGGCTACCGCCCGCGCGGTTATCGATGCCTTGTGCACTGATCTGTACCTGCTGAGCGGCAATACGACCGTTGAGCGAGTTGTTCAAGTCAGCAACGTTCACCTGCAAGTCAGTGCCGGCGCTCACCAGCCCCGCTTGGTTGAGCATATTCGCGGCTATACGCGCCGTCAGCGAAGCATCGCTGGTCAGGGTGCCCTGACGGTTATCCAGGCTGGCGCTGTTGACTGTCACGCTTTGCCCGGCGGCCAATGTGCCGGCCTGGTTGCTGATCGCGCCACCCGCTTGGAGCACCAGCGTTCCATCACCCTGCACCAGGCCCTGGTCGTTATTGAGCGTCCCAACCCCAAGCACCAGGTGCTTGCCTAGCACCTTCGCGCTGCGGTTATCCAGCTCGCCATCGACTTGCAGGTTGAGGCCCTCCACCGCAGCGAGTCGACCGGCCTGGTTAATCAGTGTGCCCGCACGTACCTCCAGGGCCTTGGCGGTTAACCCACCTTTGGTATTGTCCAGGGCGCGGGCAATGCGCACGCTCAAGGCTTGCTCGCTGAGCAACTTGCCGGCGCTGTTATTGAGTTGATCCGCATTCAGATCGAAGGCTTGGGTGCTGGAGATTTCGCCGCCCTGGTTATCGACGCTGTTCAGTTGAGTCAGCAACAACTGGCCTGGGGAGTTGATCAAGCCGCCTTGGTTGTTGAGGTGACCCCGATTGAGGTTCAGGCTCAAATCGCCTTGGCTGAAGAGTTGGCCGCCATTGCTGTTGTCCAGGTGACCTACGGTCAACTGTGCGCCTGAATCGGCACTGAAACTTCCGCTTTGATTGGCGAGCAAACCACCCACCCGGGCGTTAAGCCGATCACGGCTGTGAACTCGACCGCGTTGGTCGTTGAGCAAACTGGCAACGTCAATATCCAGGCCGCTGGCTGCAATCTGACCGGCACCATTGTTCAGTGCCTGGGCGATACGCAAGCCCAAGGCTTGATCACTGAGCAGCTTGCCAGCGCGGTTGTCGAGGCTGTTCGCCGCGACGCTAAACCCACGGGCACTGGAAATCTCGCCACTGCGGTTGTCGACGCTATTGAGATTATTCAGCGCCAGCTGGCCACTGGCATTGATCAAACCTGCATCGTGGTTGTCGAGGTGGCCGTTGCTCAGGTCCAGGGTTAGGTCGCTATTGCTGTAAATGCGCCCTTGGTCATGCTGGTCGAGGCTGGTGACACGGGCATTGAGAGCCTTGGCGCTGTAGATTGATCCACCTTGGCTGTTATTGACCGGGCCGGCCGCCAGTTCAAGGGCGCCACCACTGGCGAGCACGCCATGTTGTTGGTTATCGAAGTTCCCGGCATTGACCTGTGCAGCGGCCCCCGATTCGATGCGGCCCTGCTGCTGATTATCCAACGTGCCGGCGATATTCAGCCCCAGCTCGCCCTGGCTGGTGAGGATGCCTGACTGGCTATTGTCCAGTTGCCCCGCGTTGACCCGCACCATCTGCCCGGCCACCAGGCGACCGTTTTGATTGTTCACCGCCGCGCTGGCATTCAAGCGCAGCGCCTGGCCCGCAGATATCAGGCCGGCGACGTTGTCCAGGCTGTCGACCTGCAAGGTGACGTCAGCAAGGCTTGAGAGCTCGCCCTTGCGATTGACCAACTGCCCGATGCGGCCACTGAGCCCTCGGTCGCCCACCACCAGGCCTGCGTCAGTATTGAGCAACTGCCCGGCATTGAGCTCAAGGCGTGCGGCGCTCAACACGCGGCCTTGCTGTTGGTTATCTAGCGTTTGGGCACTCACTTTGAGCTGGTTCTGCGCGCTAAGGGTGCCGCTGCGGTTGTCGACAGTGCCATCCACATTCACGGCTAGGTCACGACTGGCGATGACGGTCTTGCCGTTGTTATTCAACTGGGCGGCAGTGACGTGGATATCGCCCTGAGCATTGCGCGTCTGATCAGCGTTGACACCCGCTTCGATGACGCCGTTGTTGGTCAACACCCCACCGCTTTGCAGCGCCACGCGATCACGCGCAGCCAGGCTTTTTTGATTGAGCAGGTCGCCTTGCGTCTTCATCTCAAGCACACTGCCCGCCGCGACCACGCCCTGGGCTTCAACGCTGCGGGCCTTCACGTCAATGGCGCCGGCCGCCGTTGTCTGGCCCATGACCACATGGCCACCGGCATCAATCTGAATATCACCGCCAGCGACCATGTCCCCCGACAACTTCACGCCGACACCCGCCTCGGTCCCCACCAGCTTGACTGCGCCCACATACATGCCGCCCAGTGCCGACGAGTCAATCGCCAGATCCGGCGCCTGGCTGCCATCCGCTGCCCGCGCCGTGGCATTCAGGGTGCGAGCGTCGACGTCGTTACGACCGGCGACGATGGTGAGTTTTTTCGCTTGGATCTGCGCGTTGATGGTGGCGGCGCGGGTGATGATTTCGAACTGGTCGACGTTGCTGGCATTCAGGCCGGCGCCTTCGATAGCCACACTGCCCTGGTCCACTTGGTAACGATTGATCTGGCCGTTTTCAATCACGGCTTTACCGGTGGTGAGCGTCGCTTGCGGGGTGTTGATAAAGCCGCAACCGTTACAGCTGATGCCATACGGGTTGGCAACGATCACATGGGCCGACTGCCCGGCCACTTCGGTGTAGCCGCGCAGTTGGCTGGGGCTGCCGCCGTTGACTTCGTTGAGAATGATATTGGCCGCGGTGCCGTGGAGGTTGGGGTTGCCGACAATGATGCCGCCCAGTTGGGTGGACTGGGTACGGTCGGTGGCGTTATTGAGGATGACCCCGTTGGCGCCAACGTTGTAGTCATGAAATTGGTTGTGCGAGAGGCCGTTGGCGTTCGGCGTGGCGATGTTGACGATGGGCACGCCATTGCCCGCTTGTCCGAGCGAAGTACCTGGAGCATTCACCACAATGCCGTCTGCCTGGGCCAGCAACGGGTGCCAGAACATGG
Source organism: Pseudomonas sp. CFSAN084952 (assembly GCF_009648855.1). Classification (NCBI taxonomy): domain Bacteria; kingdom Pseudomonadati; phylum Pseudomonadota; class Gammaproteobacteria; order Pseudomonadales; family Pseudomonadaceae; genus Pseudomonas; species Pseudomonas sp. CFSAN084952. Next base: position 2,560,406 of record NZ_CP045767.1, read on the forward strand.
CGTTGGCCAGAATCAATGCCAACCCACGTTTAGGCAGCCCCAGGAAATGGGCGCGGCTTTTTACGGCAGCAGAAGGCTGGCGCGCGAGGAATGCGTACTGGCGAACGTCCATGTCATGTCTCGAAGCCCGAAGGCGGTCAAAAATTTAAAGGAAAAAGTCCAGACGGAAATAGATCGGCGCTTCACGGTCCGTGATCGCTTCCGGTCGTTCCAAAGAGTGTGCAAAGGTCACGCTGGCCGCGACGTTCTTGCCGCGCGCAAACAACTCCACCGAGTTGCTGCTCATGCGCCCATGCTGCTCGGCGTTGTAGCGGCCATGGCTGATGACGCCCTGGTCGTAGCCCAGGCTGGTGCCGTATTCAGTGAGCACCGGCTGCATCCAGGCCCAAGTCACCGGCCGACTCCAGCGCAGGTCGTTGCGCCAGTAGCCGCCGCTGTCGCCGGCAAGCATTTGGTCTTTGTAGCCACGAATCGACGACTGCCCGCCGAGGCTCATGCGCTGTGGGCTGAACAACACGTCTTCGCTGTGCTGACCGGTCATCACACTGCTGAAACTGAGGGACTCACCCCACAGTTTGAATGGATACAGATAGCTCACCGTGGCGGTGTACTTGCGGTAGCGCGCATCCGGCTGCCCAGGCTTTGGATCGTGATTGGCCTGGGCATCGAATGCGCCGATGCCGTTTTGCATGCCAAGGTCAATGTTGAGGAATGAACCGCCGATACGCCGACCATGGTTGATACCCACTTGCGCTTCGCTGAGGCGGTTGCTGCTCAAGGCAAGCTTGCTGTCTTCAATGAAATTATTGGTACGAAGGTAGGCGATGCCAGTGTTCAGAGATGTTTTGCTCAACGCATCACGATGGATAACCCGCTCCAGGCGCAACTGGTGATTCTGACTGTCGCCGGTCTGCTTGAACTTGAAGTGGTTGGCCTCGGCCTGGGAGCGGTACTCACTTTCGATGTAGCTGTACGAGAGGTTCCACCAACCGAACGGCAGGCTGTAACTGAGCATCGAATTGCGCGAGGTTTTCTGGTGATCGCTGACGGCATCGTGGCCGCCACGTAGCGAAAGCTGGTCGGCCAGGCCCAACGGATTGTCCCAATCCAGGCTGGCGCCCCACTGCTGCTCACCGGTGCTGCGCTGGCCGCCGTTGTGCCGCGACAGGCCAACACGCCAGGGCTTTTGCGAGGTGTTTTTGACCAGTACATCACTGCCCCCCACGGCCTTGCCCGGCGCCAATTCCATCTGCGCCTGGTTCGACGGCAAGCGGTTCAACTGATCGACCATCTGCTCGATTTCGCGCAGATTGAGCAGTTCGCCCTGCTTGCCGGGGAAGCTCATGGTCAATTGACGGTCAGTGATTCCGCTGCCTTCGGCAGCCTTGAGGCTCTCCAGCTTACCTTCGACCACTTGGATCTTGAGATTGCCGCTGGAAAGGTCTTGCTGCAGCAAATACGCGCGACTGGTGACCAGGCCTTTGGCCAGATAACGGTCGGTGATCACCTTGAGCACCGCGTTGAGTTGCGGCACACCAAGACATTGGCCGAGGTAGGGCTTGATCAGATGAGCTCGCTCACCTTCAGTCAGCGCATCCGCGCCGCCCAGCTCGATGGTTTTGATCGGGAAGCAGCGGGTATCGACAGGTGTTGCCGAGGTTGCCGGCGCGGCGGCTTTACCCGGCAAGTCTTTGAGCTCCTCAAGGCGCCGTTGCTGCTCTTCGAGCAGGCGGTCCTGGCGGTCACGGATCAGGTCGGTGATGCCGGGGGCGTTCTGCGGCGTGGCCGCTTGCGCCCATCCGGAGGTGCCCAGGCAAAAAAAAGCGGACAGCAGGCTTAACCTGGTCCGACGCGGTAAACGCCACACTGTATAGATCCCTCTATATGGCTTTATGCCATCCAATGTGGCGATGATAAGATGTCATTTTGATGGCGTCAATTAACAGTGCAAACTCGTTCAACCCTTCACGCAGAGCGGCTCAGGCGTGAAAATGAAGAGTTTTTGCCCGTTTGAGTCCGACCGCTAGGCACTGACGCTGCGTGTGGTACCGAGCCATTGCGTCAAACAGCAGGCCATAAAAAACCCCACAGCTTCGGGGAGCCTGTGAGGTTTTACCTTCCGTTTCGCAGGTGTCGCATCACACCACGCTGATCATCTCTGCACTCAACTGCGCCGCATTGAACCCCACCAAGGTGACACTGCTGTCCCCCGCCAGAATTACGCTGTCACTGCCATGCTGGGTAGTGGCACCGAGCACGGCATCGGCGCTGGCAAACAGCGACTTGGCGAACACCAGCAGGTCCTGCCCATTCTGGTGAATGTTGAAGTCGCTGATCACGTCGTGGCCAAACCCGCGTTGATCGAAAACAAACAGGTCGCTGCCCACGCCACCGCTGAGTTGGTCATTGCCCAACCCGCCGATCAGGACGTCATTGCCGCTGGCGCCATACAGCGCGTCGTTGCCCGTGCCGCCCAGCAGTGTGTCGTTGCCGTCGCCGCCGTGCAGCAGGTCGTTGCCGGCGCCACCGTCGAGCCGGTCATTGCCGTTCTGGCCGAATATCAGGTCACGCGCGGCGGTGCCTTTGAGGGTGTCGGCCAACTGGCTGCCTTCGATGGATCTGGCATACGCCTTATCGGCGCCAAACAGGCCTTCGAAGTCGAGTTTGCCACTGGTCACCGTATAGGCCGGCGTGAGGACCTCGCCAATGCCACCGAAGAGCCCGCCGAACACGGGCACCTGGCCGAGGCTATTGGCCAGGCCGGTTTCGAACTCCACATGCTCTACGCCGTGCAATTCCTTGAGGCCGTATTGGCCGCTGCTGTCGTTCAAAAACAACGTGCCATCGCTGAGTTTCACCGCTTCGTAGGAAGATGCAGTGCCTTTGAGGAAGACTTTGTCGTTGCCTTCACCGCCGGCGACAATATCGGTACCGGTACTCACGCGGAAACTGTCGTCACCCTTGAACCCGTCGAGGAAGTCATCGCTGCGCCCGTCCTGCAGCTTGTCCGAACTGTCGGTGCCCAGCAGGAAGGCCGGTGTGCCGTAATGGTTGGAGGTGGCGGTCTGTTTGTCGCTGACCCAGGTAAAGCTGCGGCTGATGGCGTCGAGATTGCTGATGATGATGGTGCTGTCGCGTTCGATGTAATCGTAGAAGGTCGATTGGGCGATACGCTGGATAGGGTTGATGAAAATGCCTTCCAGATGCGCGGCCCAGCCTGACAGGTTGGCAATTGAGAACGGACCATTGGGCCAGGTTGGCAGCGCGTAGATCGTGTCGAACAGCACGATGTTGTCAGTCGTCGAAGTGTAACTGGCGTCACTGCCTTGAAGCGCATCGATAATGGCGCTGCCCACGTTGGTCTCTTGCCCCGTGAGGCGGTGGACCACATCGTTTTCAAAACCGAAGTTGAAGATTCCGTCGCTGTTGCTGGACTTGGGCGACTCCATGCCAAAGTAGTCCGAATCCTTGAAAAAACCGTCTGCCAAAGTGTCCTTGCCGATATACATGCTGTTGGTGACAGAACCACCCTGGCTGTAGCCGGTTACCAGAACATCTTTGCCGCTCAGGTTGTGGTCGGTGGCGTAATCCTTGATTGAATTGAGCAGGTAGTCGTAGCCGTTGATATAAGAGTTATCGATCATCGCCGGCCAACCCAGCAGATCAATTGGCGAGTTGGTGCCGGCAATGGAAAAACCCATTTTGACTAATTGGCCGCTGTCATCGTATTGACCAAACACCCTGGCCTGGGAGCCGAACACGCCGTCACCGGTAAAACTTCCAGTGATGTCGATGTGGCTGCTATCCACCTGCAGTTCGCTCGCGCCGATTTCACGCCAGCCCTTGGGCAGCGCGAAGGTGTTGCCCTCGCCCAGCACAAGTCCCGGAATGTTGTAGAGCGCGCCGACGGTCGCGACACCACTGGTGTAAGTGGCAAGGGTCCAGGCATCTGAAATCAGGACGCGGGCATCTTGCCCCTTGTAATCGAATATAGCCATGTCAGTACTCCTTGAGCCCAGCGATCAACACCGAAAGTCAACGGTAATACCTGATGCGTCGGGCTAAACAATATGCATTGAAGTTGTTGTTGTGCATTCTGTTCAGGCTGCTTCGTTGCTTAATATCGAGGTTGACCATTAAGGAAGCTCGTCAACACTAGCCTAGAAGTGCCGCGTTAAAGTGACCGACTATCGGATGATAAGGGTATGTACTTAGGGAGATAGACGACAAAAGCGCCATTAGCGCTGTTTGACGAACACGAGGTGAAGTTCTGTGTTGTTCGTGACTGGCGAGTCGAAGAAAATCAAACCCTTATAGCAAGTTGTGATCTGCAATAAGTGCTCAAGAAGTTCAGGTTTCTCTGGAACTCAGGAAGAATAAACCTCAGCACCTTGGCATACAGGCTGCTTGAACCTGGGTAATTGCTGCCGGGCCAGTTGCGCCTGCACGCCCGCGACCGCTTCAAGCACTCGTTGTGCCCAGTGCTCATCCTGCGGGTCGACCACCACCACGCGAAAGCCGTGGTCGTTGCCTTCAAGGCGCACGCCCTCGGAATCATCCACGTGCAAATCAATGTCGAAGGCCGGCGGAAATTTCGAGGGAGTGTTCGACAGCCCATGCACCGTGAGGGCGTGGTTATGCCGCTCGCTATTGACTACGCCGTCGACACGAATGCCGTACAGCATCAGCCAACGCCTGATGTAGGAAGGCGCTCTTCCCGATGAGGTATAGACCCAGATACTGCAACCCTGGCGCCGCAGCTGCCGCGTCAGCGAACGAGTGCCGATACGCAGCGGCTCTCCCCACCAACGATGAGCACAAGCCGGTAGCCAGCTGCTCTCGACGTCAGCGTGGTGGAGCTGGCAAGCCAATGTGTCGTCGATATCAAAGGAGATGCGTACGCGCGGGCGCTTGGCGGCACGCGTGAGAAGCGCCTGCTGGATGGCTTGCACGGCTCGGCTGGCGAGTGTTGGATACCGGCGCATTAATGGCCTCCCTGATAAATAGGCTGTGGTGCGTCGTTCAAGAAAAACGCCTTGGGATCCGGCGCCTGTTCCTCCAGGAAGGCGGCGTACTTTTTCTTGATCTTGGGCAATTCATACAACGCCTTGACCCCATGTTTGGCCGAGTTGCGGATTACCGAGGAAGGATTGAAGTAACCCTCGGCATTTTCCAGCGTCAGCACGAACGGTGGCAACCCGGCCCGCATCAGCAGATAACTGACGATCAGCGAACCACTGCGGTTGTTGCCTTCGATGAACAACTGCGGCTTGCTGAGGATGCGCACATACACACCGGCCGCACGCTTCCACACCGATTCACTGCGATACGCGCAGTACCAATTGAACAAGTCCTTGATACCGCCTTCAACGTTGTTGAAGAAGTGCTCCTCGGTGGCGGCCAGGTGCTGCGCGTATTCCACGCGGCGCGCCGGGTCGCTACCGCAGAGCACCGTGGCGTTGATCTCCAGCATCAGGTCCAGATGATGAAGGTCAAACAGGTCAACGCCCCGTGCGACATAGTCGTCAACCAGCGCATAGCCTTCAAGCACGTTGTGCAGCACTTCGTCGGTCAAGGGGTCGCGCGGCTCGGTAAATTGCGTGCTGAGCTCGGCAAAGCGGCTCTGCACTTTGCGGAGCGCGCGTTCAATCGCTGACAAATCAAGACGATGCGTTGCAGACATTGGCAATCCTGGGCTGACGGTGGCGCACCTGTGGTTTCTATCGAACATGGAGTTACTCAGCTGAACTTGCCACTGATGTAATCCTCGGTCATCTGTTCACGCGGGCTGCCAAAAATCTGCGCGGTCGGGCCCATTTCCACCAGGTAGCCGGTACGCGTGCCCTGGGAAATATCCACCGAGAAAAACGCCGTGGTGTCCGCCACGCGAATGGCCTGCTGCATGTTGTGGGTGACCAGGGCGATGGTGTAATCCTTCTTCAGTTCCACCATCAGCTCCTCTACCCGGCGAGTCGCAATCGGGTCGAGTGCCGAGCACGGCTCATCGAGCAACAGCACTTCCGGCTCGGTGGCGATAGCGCGGGCAATACACAGCCGTTGCTGCTGGCCGCCGGAGAGCGACAGGCCGCTGACCTTGAGCTTGTCCTTGACTTCATCCCACAGCGCAGCGCCTTGCAGGGCGTGCTTGACGCGATCGCCCAAGTCGCCTTTGTAGCGGTTCAGGCGCAGGCCGAAGGCGACGTTGTCGAAGATGCTCATGGAAAACGGGTTCGGCTGCTGGAACACCATGCCGATGTAACGGCGTACCACCACCGGGTCTACACCCTTGCCATACACATCCTGCCCCAGGAAATGCACGTGGCCTTCGAAACGAAAGCCCTTCACCAGGTCGTTCATGCGGTTGAGGCTGCGCAGTACCGTACTTTTGCCGCAGCCGGACGGGCCGATGAAACCGGTGATCTTGTTTTTCTCGATCGGCACATGGCTGTCACGCACTGCCATGAAGTTGCCGTAGAAAATCCTGTCCAGCTTGCAGTCCATGACCACAGGCGATTGGGTAACAAACGGAGCGGCTATTTGCGCAGTTGAGACGTTCAAGATTCAGATGCTCCCGTTCTTAATACTTAGGCTTGCCGAAGATACGGCTCACAATATTCACGACCAGCACGATCATCACCAACACCAACGAGGCCGCCCAGGCGAGCTCCAGCTGGTTGTCGAAGGGCATGCCGGAAAAGTTGTAGATCAGCACGGCAAGGGAGGCCGTGGGGTTCATCACCGCCAGGTCGCCGTCGTGGTAGATCCAGTAGTTGCTGAACAGCGCGGTGAACAACAACGGCGCGGTTTCGCCTGCGGCACGAGCCACAGCAAGCATTACGCCGGTGAGGATCGCCGGCAGGCCGGTCGGCAAGATGATCTTCCAGATCACCTGCGAGCGGGTGCAACCCATGCCGTAGGCAGCGTCCTTCATGATCTTGGGCACCATGCGCATCGACTCTTCAGCCGTCAGCACCACGATGGGCAGCATCAGTACCGCCAGGGCTACGCCGCCTGCCGGTGCCGAGTAGGTGCCGGTGGTCATCACCACCAAGGCATAGGCAAACACGCCGGCCAGGATCGAAGGCAAGCCGGTGAGCATCTTGGCGGCAAAGCGTGCAGCGTTGGCCAATTTGCTGTCCGGCCCCAGTTCGGCCAGGAAGATCGCGGCCATGATGCCGACCGGCACCGCAATCGCGGCAGCGATACCGACCATCACAAAGGTGCCTGCCATGGCGTTGCCGAAACCGCCGCCTGTTTCGAAGCCGGTGGGCGGCAGTTCGGTGAACACCTCCAGGCTCAGGCGTGCGCCGCCACGGGTGATCAGCATGTAGAGCACGGAAATCAGCGGCACACTGGCCAGCAGCGCGCCAAACCATACCAACGTGGTCAACACCAGGCTGCGCAAGGCGCGGCCTTCGAACTTGCGCTGCAGGCTCGGTACAGCGGTGATAGGGGATGTGAGATTCGTCATCATCGGTTACCCCGTTGGGCGTAGAGCATGATCATGGAACCGATGACATTCACCAGCAGCGTGATGAACATCAAGACGAGAGCGGCGTACATCAATACCTCCACCTCGTTGGGCCCGGCTTCGGGGAAGTTCAGCGCCAACAAGGCTGCCAACGTATTGGCCGGCGCGAACAGCGACAGGGAAATGTTGTTGGCGTTGCCCACCAGCATCGCCAGCGCCATGGTTTCGCCCAGCGCACGGCCGAGGCCAAGTACCAGGGAGCCAAAAATACCGGTGGCGGCGGATGGCACCATCACCTTGAGAATCGCCTCCCAATGGGTGGTGCCCATGCCGTAGGCGGCCTGCTTGGTCTTCATCGGCACGCTGGTGAGCGCGTCCTGGGACACGGCGGCAATCGTCGGCAGAATCATGATGGCCAACACCAGCGCCGCCGGCAGCAACCCCGGCCCGCTCAAGGACGTGCCGAAAAACGGGATCCAACCCAGTTCGCTGTTCAACCAGGTGGTCAGTGGCCGAATGGCCGGGATCACCACGTAGATGCCCCACAGGCCGTACACTACGCTGGGGATGGCGGCGAGCAGTTCAACGATGGTGCGAAACACAGCGGCCAGCTTGGCCGGCAGAAAATCCTGAGTCAGGAAAATCGCCATGCTGACACCGAAAAAGCCTGCAATCAGCAGCGCGATGAAAGCGCTGTAGAGCGTGCCCCAAATGGCCGGCAAGATCCCGTACTTGCCCTGATTAACGTCCCAGACGCTGCCAAAAAGCACATCGAACCCGTGCTTTTCCATGCCCGGCAAGGCCTTGCGTCCCACCTCGAATACCAAGGCTGCGACCAACGCCAGAATCAGTACCACCCCGATTCGCGCGAGCCCACGGAAGGTGCGATCGACCAGGAAGTCTTTGGCCGAGGGAGGTTGGCAAGCAGAATCCCGGTTAACCGGTACGACGAAAGGTTTGTTCATTGGCTAATTCCGGAACAGGGGGGAAACGCCCCCGGCGCGGCAAACAGCCCACACCGAGAGCGGCCTCACGGGTGTTACTGAATGTTGGCGGAGGCTTTGCGTACCTGCTCCACCACCGATGGCGGCAGCGGGATGTACCCCATCGAGTCGGCGATTTTCTGCCCCTCGGTCAGGCTGTACTCAACCATTTCGCGCATGGCCTTGGCCTTGGCAGGGTTGCCGTTGTCCTTGCGGAAAATCATCCAGGTGTACGAGGTGATCGGGTAAGACTTGGCACCGTCCGGGTCCGGCAACCAGGCCACCAGGCTTTCCGGCATCTTCACGGCGGCCAGGGCCTCGGCGCCGCTTTCGGCGTTCGGCACTACGTACTGGCCGGCCTTGTTCTGCAACTGGGCGAAGTCAACCTTGGCCAGTTTGGCGAAGCCGTATTCGATGTAGCCAATCGCGCCTGGGGTCTGGCGTACGGTGGCAGTCACACCATCGTTCTTGGGCGACTTGATGAATTTGTCGCTAGCCGGCCAGTTGACGGTGTTGCCCTCCCCCAGTGCCGTTTTGAATTCAGGGTTGATGGTCGCCAGGTGTTTGGTGAATACCGCCGTGGTGCCGCTGGAGTCTGCGCGCACCACCACGGTGATCGGCGTGTCGCCAAGCTTCAGGTCCGGGTTGGCGGCGACGATCTGTGGGTCGTTCCACTTGGTGATCTTGCCCAGGAAGATATTGGAGTAAACATCGCGTGGCAGCTTGAGGCCCTTGGGATTGCCCGGCAGGTTATAGGCCAGCACGATTTCACCGGCGGTCATTGGCAGCAGTTGCACGCCCTCGGCGACCTTGGCGATGTCTTCGTCTTTCATGGCCGAGTCACTGGCGGCGAAGTCGACGGTTTTATTCAGGAAGTCCTGCACACCTGCGCCGCTGCCCTTGGACTGGTAATCCACGGTGACGCCAGCGGTCTTCTTGCTGAAATCCTTGAACCAGGTGAGGTAGATCGGTGCAGGGAAGCTGGCGCCAGAGCCGGTGAGGCGCACGTTTTCGGCGGCGAAGGTCATGGAGGAGGCACACAGGGATACCGTAACGGCGAGTGCTGCGGACTTCATCAAGCTTTTCATTAAAAGGAACTCGTTGTGGTGACGGGCTCCCGAACTGTGAAGCAGGGTTGTTACATTTTTATGAAAATTGAATGGCGAGAGGGTGTTTTGTCCCGCTTTGCCGCCACAGCGCTGTATTTTTAGGGCATGGGTTAGTAACAAAATACGACTACAGTGTTGTCATCCCTCTAGCGGTACTGATCTTGCGCCCGTGACGGTCGAAGCTGATCCCATTGATGCTGCGCCATCCAACTGTGGGAGCTGGCTTGCCTGCGATGACGGTCTGACAGCCAACGCCTATTTACCTGACACCCCACCGTTGGATCGCGGGTGTGTCAGGTAAATAGGTGTCGGGCGCAATGCCGCCATCGCAGGCAAGCCAGCTCCCACAGTTGGACCTAGGGGTGTCAGGGAAATAGGCGTTCTACCGCTCCCCCCACGGCTAGCGGCCGCCTTCCATCAGGCTTACTTGCCTTCAGTCAACGCGTTGTAGCTGGTGAACAGGTTGCGGTAGTCCGGAATGTGGTTGGAGAACAACGTCCCCAAGCCCTCGATGTCGTTGCGCCAGTCGCGGTGCAGCTCACAGGCCAGGCCAAACCAGGTCATCAGTTGCGCGCCGTTGGCGGACATGCGGGCCCAGGCGGACTGCTGGGTCAGTTCGTTGAAGGTGCCGGAGGCGTCGGTGACCACAAACACTTCAAAGCCTTCGGCCAGGGCCGACAGCGCCGGGAACGCCACGCACACTTCGGTCACGACGCCGGCAATGACCAATTGCTTCTTGCCGGTGGCCTTGATGGCCTTGACGAAATCTTCGTTGTCCCAGGCATTGATCTGGCCTGGGCGCGCAATGTACGGCGCATCCGGGAACAGGGCCTTGAGCTCGGGCACCAGCGGGCCGTTGGGGCCGGTTTCGAAACTGGTGGTGAGGATGGTCGGCAACTTGAAGTACTTGGCCAGGTCAGCCAGGGCCAGCACGTTGTTCTTGAATTTGTCCGGGTCGATGTCGCGGACCAATGACAGCAAGCCGGCCTGATGGTCGACCAACAGTACCGCGGCGTTGTCTTTGTCCAAACGAACGTAAGGTGTAGACATCTTCATACTCCTGATAAATAGGCAGCGCCCAACATGGGCTCGCCGCAAAAGGCCCCAGCGTATTTACTTGCGCTGTGAGTCTAGTACTTCGTGGTTGTTTGCCACTTCCTGAGCCTTGATGTAGCTCTCGATCAGAAGCTGGTAATGCGGCATGGCCTGGGTGTAGACGTTAGCCCACTCCTGGGCATCCGGGCGGTTCCAGGAGCCTTGCAGCTCCGACAGCGTGCCCATGATGTCGATCGGCACCACGCCGGCCTGGGCCAGGCGTGCGACGGTCAGGTCGGTGGCCAGCCTGGAGTGGTTGCCCGAGGCATCGACCACCGCGAACACCTTGTAGCCTTCATGCACCGCCGCAATGGACGGGAATGCCAGGCACACGCTGGTCAGGGTGCCGGCGATCACCAACGTCTTTTTGCCGGTGGCTTTGACGGCGGCATGGAACTGCGGGTTGTCCCACGCGTTGATTTCGCCACGGCGGGCTACGTACTGGGCGTGCGGCGCGGCTTCGTGGATTTGCGGAATCAACGGGCCGTTGGGACCTTGCGGCACCGAGGCGGTGGTGATGACCGGTATTTTCAGCAGGGTCGCGGCCTTGGCCAGCGCGATGGCATTGGCGCGCAATTGAGGAACATCAATGTCCTTGACGATCTGGAACAGACCACTCTGGTGGTCGATCAGCAACATGGCGGTGTCAGCGGGGTCAATCGTCGGCTTTTGCCCATTGAAGTTTGCAGCGTTACCTGATGCAGTCATTTGCATGTCCTCTTGCTTGGCGATACCTCCCTGGCGTGTGCGCCGGAACTGCGCCCGGCCGTGCCTGTACTTCCTGTACAGATACGCTTGGGCAACGACCTGGACGTGTGTCAGCAGGCCCACCCAAAAAAACAGTGGGACCACCTTAAGCATCGCGCTCAGGGTTAGGTAGTGGCTGAAACGGGCCGCTCCATCTCAAAAATGGAACAATGCAGCCGCACGGTGGCAAGCTCATTTGGACGTGCCAGTCGTTACAATGCGATCATCGGCTCCACCCCGTGGATTTCAGGCACTTGCGCCAATCATGACCGTTCACTTATTTCCAGGCAGGTGCCTTCATGGATATCAAACAACTTAAATTCCTGATCGCGCTGGAGCAGACGCGCCATTTCGGCCAGGCCGCTGCCCGCTGCAACATCACCCAGCCCACCCTGTCGATGCGCCTGCGCAACCTGGAGGAAGAACTGGGGCTGGAGCTGGTGACCCGCGGTCAACGTTTCGAAGGCTTTACTCAGGCCGGCGAACGCGTGTTGGCCTGGGCCAGGACCCTGCTCGCCGCCCATGACGGCCTGTTCGCCGAAGCCGCTGCGTGTCGCGGCCAGTTGGTCGGTAACCTGCGCCTGGGCCTGGTGCCCCTGAGCGGCTTCAATCCGATCAGCTTCATCCAGGGCTTGTCCCACAGCTTCCCGGAACTCAAGTTCAGCCTCACCTCCATGAGTTCGGACAAAATCATCGAAGCGCTGGGCACCAATCAACTGGACTTGGGCGTGTGCTACCTGGACCACGTGAGCCCCAACTACCTGGAATTTTTCGAACTGGGCGAAACCCGTGTCGGCCTGCTGTACGACACTCGCCACTTCCACTTCGAAGGCACGCAGATGAGCTGGGAAGAAGCCGCCGAACTGCCCCTGGGGATGATCAGCAATGGCATGCACTACCGAAAATCCATCGACTTGAGTTTCCGCAGTCGCGGTCTCGATCCCCAGCCGATTCTGGAAAGCGACTCCACCTATCAACTGTTCCAGGCCATCCGCGAAGGCTTCTGTTGCGCAATCATGCCGTTGGACAGCGGCCTGGAAAACCCCATCGAAAACCTGGCATTTATCCACCTGCCAGACGCCAGTGTCCTTGCGCCCCTGGGCATGGTGATGCGCAAGACCGAACCGCGCTCGGTCATCGCAGAGAAGTGTTTTGCCGAGGCCAGGCAGTTGTTTGCACCCAATACCCAGGCTTAGCCGGCCTGCGTTTGCAGCGCGCACAAAAAAGGCGCTCCGTAGAGCGCCTTTTTACCGCCGATTGTTTTACTGCAAGCTGACCTGACGCAGCTCGGGTTTGGTCTCACCACCAATCATGATGCGTTTTGGCTTGGCCTCTTCAGGCACTTCACGCAGCAGGTCGATGTTGAGCAAACCGTTGATCAGGGATGCGCCACGTACTTCGATATGGTCCGCCAAGCGGAACGACAACCGGAACGCACGTTGGGCAATGCCCTGGTGCAGGTAAGCGACCTTATCGTCGGTTTCGCGTTTTCCGCCGGAAACCGTCAATACACCCCTCTCGACCTGGATATCCAGATCCTCCTCCGTCAGGCCAGCCACGGCGATCACGATGCGGTACGCGTCGTCACCGTGCTTTTCCACGTTGTGAGGTGGATAGGAATTCGGAGCCTCGCTGCGCAGCGCCGACTCGAACAGGTCATTGAAGCGATCAAAGCCCACCGATTGACGGAACAGTGGGGCCAACGACAGGGTAGTAGCCATTTTAAAATCTCCTGAGTTTCTCCAAGTGATTTAGTACGCAACCCGGATTCGGCATCGCGTGATCCAAAATTTATGGACGCGCAAAAGGAATTCAAGAGGGCTGGAAAAAATTTTTCTTGTGCAAGGGGCGATCACCGAAGCCCAAGTGTTATGACGTGTGCTCTAATCAAAATGCCAGGCGTGCTTTACCCCGTGAGCGCCTGAGACAGCCCTTGAGGTACAAAAAAATGAAAATGACATTCCCGGCCCTGGCATTGGGCATTCTGATCTCCCAAGGGGCCCTGGCCGCTGGAGATGGTACAGCCGCGCTGGGAGGCGGTGTCGGCGGTGTGTTGGGCAACGTGGTAGGCCAGCAGCTTGGTGGCTCGACCGGTGCGGCCATCGGCGCCGGCGTGGGGGGCGCCGCCGGGAGTGCGGTGGGGGCGCAAAAGGGCAACAAGACCGAAGCGGCGATTGGCGGCGGTTTGGGCTCGGCAGGCGGTTCGCTGATTGGCAATCGCCTGGGCGGCACCACCGGCTCGACCATCGGCGCCGGCGTGGGGGGCGCAGCCGGTGGTGCGCTGGGTAATAACCTGGCCGATGACGAGAGCGGCCATCGTTCAGGCGGTGCCAAGCACAAAGGCAACAAGCATAAGCACAAGAACAAGCACCACTGATCGCGTGGCACGGCGCTGTTAGCCACCAAACACTAACCTGTGGCGAGGGAGCTTGCTCCCGTTGGGGCGCGAAGCCGCCCCGCTCTTTTGTTCAAAGAGGCTGGGACTGCTACGCAGTCCAACGGGAGCAAGCTCCCTCGCCACAGTTACCGTTTCGTCGCCTTTACATCGGCGTGCTGCTCACCACCCGCAACGCCAACCCTTCATACGCGTCCAGCGTGATCGTGAACGCACCCTCCTCTGTCAAATCGCCTTCCACCCGCTCATTGATGATATCCACCACCGGCCCCGGTGCGATGTTGGGCAGGTGCAGGGTTTCGGTGATCGGCGTGGCGCCAAAGTTCAGCGCAGTGATTTGAGTGCCCTTACCCGCCGGCAGTTCGTGGACCATGATCAGCAAGCCGGGATGCTCGACGTCCGGCACCAGGATCTGGCGGCTGGCGGCGATGTCGTAGGCGCGGCGTACGGCGAGGATTTTTTGCAGTTGGGAGGCAAAGGAGTCCGGGTCCTGCAGCTGGCTGTTCAGACTGCCATACAGGCTTTTTGAGCGCGGCATTTGCCCCGCCGACAGTTCGGCGTCGGGGTTCAGGTCTACCAGATCATAAGCGCCACGATGGATCCAGCGGGTGTCGCCATCGGCCATCAAATGCGCCACCTCTTCGGCCGCCAACGGCAGCGCGCCCACCAGGTCCCAGCCGGACAAGGCAAACACCCCAGGTTGCATGGCGTTGTACATCACCAGTAGCAAGTGGATCTGGCGAACCTGCTGTGTATCCGCCGAAGTGATCGCCTCCAGGTCACGGATACCCAGGGCTGCGGTGATGATGCTGGCGGTGGTGCAGGACACGCCGTTGGTGACGAATTTGAGGTTATACGGCGCATGTTCGCCGGTGAGGCGTTCATACATCTGCTCGCGGATATGCTCGCGCAGGATGTTGCCGGGGAAGGTCTGGCCCTGGAACAGGAAGCTGTCATGGGCGTGTAGCGTCCAGAAGTGCACCAGCTCCAGGGTCAGTTCATCATGGTTCTGTAGCGCGTGAATCAGCGAGCCGGGGTCGATGCCGAGGCTGTGCATCTGGCGCAGCATCAGACGCAGGAACTCGGTGTCGCCCATCAGCAATGCATGCTGGTAGGCCGGCCGGGTGATGAAGTCATAAGACAGGTCAGCGCCGCCGTGGGACATCGACGCGATGTCGTCCACGGTGAGGTTGAGTTCCTGAAAACTGAACCCGCCCGCCTTGCGAATGGCGCCGCCGAGTAACTGATTGCCGGTGATCGACAGCGGATGGCTTTCGGACCAGGCCGTGCCATCGAGCTTGCGCTCCACGCCGAGAAAGCCGTTGGCATCCAGGCGCAGGATTTTCGCGCCCATCACATCAATGGCGTGCAGCGCATCACCGATGATCATCTGCTGCGCAGCAAACGAAGGGTCGAGCCAGTTGAGCGACGGCTGGCCTTCCTTGAAGTAATGCAGGTACACCCAGCGCCGCGGCTTGCCATCCACGCCGAGCACCACCGGGGTGGCGCTCCAGTCGGTTTCTTTGACGCCGGGCTCGAAGAAAATCACCCGCTGCAATTGGCCGACGATGTAGTGCTTGTCACGCAGTGCGTCTACCTGGGAGGGGCTGAGGTTGTGTGCATCGCGCCCGGCGGCCACGTCGGGCAGCAACGGCCAGTCTTCCTCGCGGATTTCGACCATGTGGTACAGGCCGGGATAGTCCTCATAGGCCATTTCTGCCAGGCGAAAGTCCGCGCCCTTGCCGGTGTGCGACGGGATCACATCGTCGATGATCACCGCATTGTGCGCGGCAGCCATGCGCGTCAAGGCCTGCAATTGTGCCTCGGTGCCCAGTTGCGGATCGATGTCGAAACTGATGCGGTCGAAATTGCCGTCGATGGTCGGGGTGTGCTCGGTGCCAGACAAGCCACCGGACTTCTTCAACGGGCCGTTGTGAATGCCCTGGATGCCGATCTTGGACAGGGTATGCCACAAGGTTTCGTCCCCCAGCGCCTCAAGCACGGTGCCGCCTTCGCGGGTGACAATCGAGGCGGGGTAGGCCGTGAACCACACCGACGACAAGGCCGAAGCGTCACGCGGCCGGGTCTGTGCATAGGGCTGCTGCCACAGGCGGCCTTGCCCCGAATAAAGCTTGGCCCGCTGCCGCGCTGCGTGGAGCATGGAATGTTGCACCAGCCAGTTCACATGGTCGTTGTTCGCCGCGGTCATAAGCTCGGTACCTGTCGTGGTGAAAAGGGTCGGTGTAAGCATATGAGGGGCGTGCGCGGCATTCGTTGCATCGACTTGGCTTCATCCAAATGTGGGAGGGGGCTTGCCCCCGATGGCGGTGGATCAGATAAAAATAGCCTGACTGACACACTGCTATCGGGGGCAAGCCCCCTCCCACATTAGATTTTCATCTGACCTGCCGCCTTGCGTCGCTTGCCGGTACTGCCTCGGGGTGAACCCGGTTGAAGATTTGAACTGCCGGGTAAACGCGCTGTGATCGGTGTAGCCGCATTGCAGCGCCACCTCGGTAATTGGCAGCTCGGTATGCAACAACCGCCGGGCATGCTCAAGCCGGACTTTCTGGATCATTTGCCGAGGCGTGAGGTGAAACACGCGTTTGCAGTAGCGCTCCAGTTGCGCCACGGAAATCCCGGCGATGCGAGTCAATTCACCCAGGGTGACGCGGCGGTTGAAGTGGCTGCGGATGTGTTCGTCCACCGCCGCCAGGCGCTGATAGGCCGGGTGGGTTTCGCTGGCAGACTGCAAGTCCACCGAAATTCCGGCCAGGCCGATGATCGCGCCGAGTTGGTTGTACAGCGGCCACTTGTGGGTCAGGCACCAGCCGGGTTCGCGGGTGCCGTAGAGGTGCAATTCGAGTTGATCTTCCAGTACCAGCCCCTGCTTCAACACACGCCGATCTTGCTCGGTATAGCCGGGGCCCAATTGTGCGGGAAACACTTCGGCGCTGGTCTTGCCCAGCAGCGGTTGCAGCTGCTTGAGGCCGCAGCGTTGCACCAGGGTGCGGTTGGCGAGCACGTAGCGCGCGTCGATGTCCTTGATGAAAATCGCGGCGTTGGGCAGTACATCGAGCATCGGCAGCAACTGCTCTACCCCGCTCAATAGCTGCTCGATGTTGTGGGGTCGGCTGCCCTGGAAAAGGCTCGCGAACGCGCTCTGCAGCATGACTTTATCTGCCCTTTTATTCGTCGACAGCCAGCAGATTGCGCCATGGAACGAGCGCTGTCGAGCGCGGCAAATTGTGCTGAATTCGTCATCCATCGCCGCATAAAACATCAATCGTCAGCCGGGCATGTGGGTTCAGGATAGCGCCACTGCATGCCTATCCAATAACTCACAAGAAGGCGCCGCTATGTCAGGCCAAGGCAAGTTCAAGAAACAGCTGTCACTGATGGACCTCACCTTTATCGGGTTGGGGGCCATCTTCGGTTCGGGTTGGTTGTTCGCTGCCAGCCACGTGTCTGCCATCGCAGGCCCGGCAGGAATTTTTTCCTGGTTGCTCGGTGGTTTCGCCGTGCTGCTGCTGGGCATTGTCTACTGCGAACTCGGCGCCGCCCTGCCCCGCGCCGGTGGCGTGGTGCGCTACCCGGTGTATTCCCACGGTCCGCTGCTCGGGTACCTGATGGGTTTTATCACGCTGATCGCGTTTTCCAGCCTGGTAGCAATTGAAGTGGTCGCCTCGCGCCAATACGCCGCAGCCTGGTTTCCGCAGCTGACCAAGGCAGGTTCCAGCGACCCCACCACCCTGGGCTGGCTGGTGCAATTTGCCCTGCTGTGCCTGTTCTTTGTGCTCAACTACCGCAGCGTGAAGACCTTTGCGATCGCCAATAACCTGGTGAGCGTGTTCAAGTTCATCGTGCCGTTACTGGTGATCGGCGTGCTGTTCACCTTCTTCAAGCCGGCGAATTTCCAGGTGCATGGCTTCGCGCCGTTCGGCTTATCAGGTATCGAGATGGCCGTGTCGGCAGGCGGGGTGATCTTTGCCTACCTGGGCCTGACGCCGATCATTTCGGTGGCCAGCGAAGTGAAAAACCCACAGCGCACCATCCCCATCGCCCTGATCCTCTCGGTACTGTTGTCTACGGCCATCTATGTGCTGCTGCAAACCGCGTTCCTCGGCGGCGTGCCTACCGACATGCTCGCCAATGGCTGGGCCGGCATCAGCAAGGAACTGGCCCTGCCCTATCGCGATATCGCCCTGGCGCTGGGCGTGGGCTGGCTGGCCTACCTGGTGGTGGCCGATGCGGTGATCTCTCCCAGCGGCTGCGGCAATATCTACATGAACGCCACCCCGCGCGTGGTGTATGGCTGGGCGCAGACTGGCACCTTCTTCAAGATATTCACGCGCATCGATGAAAAGTCCGGCATCCCGCGCCCGGCGCTGTGGCTGACCTTTGGCCTGTCGGTGTTCTGGACCTTGCCGTTCCCGTCCTGGGAAGCGCTGATTAACGTGGTGTCTGCCGCCCTGATCCTCAGTTATGCCGTGGCCCCGGTGACGGTCGCCGCCCTGCGCCGCAATGCACCCGACATGGCGCGCCCGTTTCGGGTCAAGGGCATGGCGGTGCTGGGCCCGCTGCCATTCATCATCGCTGCGTTGATCGTCTACTGGTCGGGCTGGAGCACGGTGTCGTGGCTGTTGGGCCTGCAAATCCTGATGTTTGTGGTGTACCTGCTGTGCGCGCGCTGGGTGCCGACCGCGCACCTGAACCTCAAGCAACAAGTACGCTCCTCGGCCTGGCTGATCGGCTTCTACGCCGTGACCATCCTGCTCTCCAAGCTCGGCAGTTTTGGCGGTATTGGTGTGATCAGCCACCCGTTTGACACCCTGGTGGTGGCGGCCTGCGCCCTGGGCATTTACTACTGGGGCGCCGCCACCGGCGTACCCGCCCACTTGGTACGCCTGGAGCAGGAAGAGGACGAAAGCGAAGCCGTCAGCGACGCGCACTACAGCGCCCCACTGTCCCCGACTACCCACTGATGGAGCGCCTTATGAAACGACTGCACGTGATTGACTCACACACCGGCGGTGAACCTACACGCCTGGTCATGAACGGCTTTCCCGAACTGGCGGGTGCCTCGATCGCCGATCAACTGGACCACCTGCGCACCCACCACGATCAATGGCGCCGCGCCTGCCTGCTGGAGCCCCGGGGCAACGATGTGCTGGTGGGCGCGCTGTACTGTGCGCCAGTCACGCCGGGGGCGACCTGCGGGGTGATCTTCTTCAACAACGCCGGCTACCTCGGCATGTGCGGCCACGGCACCATTGGCCTGATTGCCTCGCTGCACCACCTGGGGCTGATCCAACCGGGCGTGCACAGCCTCGACACGCCGGTCGGCCCGGTCGCGGCCACCTTGCACGAAGACGGCAGCGTGACCCTGCGCAATGTGCCCGCTTACCGCTACCGCAAGCAGGTGGCGGTTGAGGTGCCTGGGCATGGCGTGGTGCTGGGCGACATCGCCTGGGGCGGCAACTGGTTCTTCCTGGTGTCGGACCACGGCCATGAGTTGCAGATGGATAACGTGGAGGCCCTGACCGACTACACCTGGGCCATGCTCAAGGCCCTCGAAGCCCAAGGCATCCGTGGCGCAGACGGTGCGCTGATCGACCATATCGAATTGTTCGCCGACGACGCCCACGCCGACAGCCGCAACTTCGTAATGTGCCCCGGCAAAGCCTATGACCGCTCCCCCTGCGGCACCGGCACCAGCGCCAAGCTCGCCTGCCTGGCCGCCGACGCAAAACTGGCCGCAGGAGAACTTTGGGTACAAGCCAGCATCACCGGCAGCCAATTCCTCGGCCGCTATGAGTGGGACGGCGAACACGTACGCCCATTCATCACCGGCCGCGCCTACATGACCGCCGACAGCACCTTGCTGATCGACGAACAAGACCCGTTTGCCTGGGGCATCTGAGCCCATTATTCATTCAACTGAAACCGGAGTTAGCACCATGAGCGACAACATCTTCACCGGCTGCATGCCCGCCCTGATGACCCCTTGCACCGCCGAGCGCCAACCGGACTTCGATGCACTGGTGGCCAAGGGCCGCGAGCTGATCGACATCGGCATGAGTGCCGTGGTGTATTGCGGCTCCATGGGCGACTGGCCGCTGCTCACCGAGGCCCAGCGCCAGGAAGGCGTGGCGCGCCTGGTGGCTGCGGGTGTGCCGACCATCGTCGGCACCGGTGCGGTGAACAGCCGTGAAGCCGTATCTCACGCAGCCCATGCCGCCAAAGTCGGCGCCGATGGTTTGATGGTGATTCCCCGCGTGCTGTCCCGAGGTGCTTCGGCCACTGCGCAAAAGGCCCACTTTGCAGCGATCCTCAACGCCGCGCCCGACCTGCCGGCGGTGATCTACAACAGCCCCTACTACGGTTTCGCCACCCGCGCTGAGTTGTTCTTCGAACTGCGCCGCGAGCACCCGAACCTGATCGGCTTCAAGGAGTTCGGCGGCGCCGCCGACCTGCGCTACGCCGCCGAAAACATCACCTCCCAGGATGACGATGTGACCCTGATGGTCGGCGTCGATACCCAAGTGGTGCACGGCTTCGTCAACTGCAACGCCACCGGCGCCATTACCGGCATCGGCAACGCACTGCCCCGCGAAGTGCTGCAACTGGTGGCGCTGAGCAAAAAAGCCGCCAAGGGCGATGCCAAGGCGCGTCGCCAGGCCCGCGAGCTGGAAGCTGCACTGGCGGTGTTGTCGTCGTTCGACGAGGGCTGCGACCTGGTGCTGTATTACAAGCATTTGATGGTGCTCAACGGCGACCAGGGCTACGCCCTGCACTTCAACGAAACCGACGACCTCAGCGCTGCCCAGCGCCGGTATGCCGAGCAGCAGTACGCGCTGTTCCGCCAGTGGTATGCCAACTGGTCGGCCGAACAGAACGTCGCTTGATTTTCTGTAGGCGCGAGCTTGCTGTGGCGAGGGAGCTTGCTCCCGCTGACTGCGCAGCAGTCTCCGGCTTTTATTGGGGGCGCTTCGCACCCCAGCGCAAGCATGCTTGCTCGCCACATAAGCTCGCGCCTACAACACCTCTTTTTGTTCCAGGATGCCCCCATGACTCTGACAGGCAAGATGCTGATCGGTCAGCAATCCGTTTGCGGCCATCGCGATGCGATCCGGGCGATCAACCCCGCTACCAACACCCCACTGGAACCCGCCTACGCTGGCGGGGATGAGCAGCACGTCGACCAGGCCTGCGCACTGGCGTGGGCCGCGTTCGACGCTTACCGCGAAACCACCTTGGCAGATCGCGCCACGTTGCTTGAAACCATCGCCACCCACATCGAAGCCCTGGGCGATGAGTTGATCGAACGCGCCTGCGCCGAAACCGGCTTGCCTCGCGCACGCATTGAAGGTGAACGCGGCCGTACCTGCGGGCAACTGCGCGCTTTTGCCCGCACCGTGCGCCTGGGCGAATGGCTCGACGTGCGCGTCGATACCGCACAGCCCCAGCGCCAACCCCTGCCCCGTGCCGACCTGCGCCAGCGCCATATCGCCCTGGGCCCGGTAGCCGTGTTCGGAGCCAGCAACTTCCCTCTGGCCTTCTCCGTGGCGGGCGGCGATACCGCATCGGCCCTTGCCGCCGGTTGCCCGGTGATCGTCAAGGCGCATAACGCGCACCCCGGCACTAGCGAGCTGGTGGGCCGCGCCATCGCCCAGGCGGTTAAAGAGTGTGGCTTGCCGGAAGGTGTGTTTTCACTGCTCTACGGCGCGGGTAACGAGGTGGGTATCGCATTGGTGCGCGACCCGCGCATCAAGGCCGTAGGCTTCACGGGGTCGCGCAGTGGCGGTATCGCCCTGTGCCAAGCGGCGCAGGCACGCCCGGAGCCGATCCCGGTGTACGCGGAAATGAGCTCGATCAACCCGGTGTACCTGTTTCCTGCTGCGCTTGAAGCTCGGAGCGAAGCCTTGGCCGATGGGTTCGTCGCGTCGCTGACCCAAGGCGCCGGCCAGTTCTGTACCAACCCTGGCCTGGTGATCGCCCTGCAAGGCGCCGCTCTGGACCGTTTTGTCCAATCCGCCAGTGAGCGTCTCTCGCGTTGCCCGTCCCAGACCATGCTCACACCGGGTATTTTCAGCGCCTGCGAAACCGGCCTGAAGACCCTGGCCCAGCACACCACCATAGCCGCCAAAGGCTTGCCAGCGACCGGGCCAAACCAGGGCCAGCCCCATCTGTTCGTGACCCAGGCCGAGGCGTTCCTGAACAATGAACACCTGCAAGCCGAAGTATTCGGCGCCGCCTCGCTGGTGGTGCAGTGCCGTGATGTCGAGCACATGCGCCAGGTGTCCGAACACCTGGAAGGCCAACTCACCGCCACCCTGCAGATGGATGACCACGACTTGCCACAGGCGCGGGCATTGCTGCCGGTGCTGGAGCGCAAGGCTGGGCGCCTGCTGGTGAACGGCTGGCCGACCGGCGTAGAAGTGTGCGACGCCATGGTGCATGGCGGGCCCTTTCCGGCGACTTCGGATGCGCGCAGTACCTCGGTGGGCACGGCGGCGATCCTGCGATTCCTGCGCCCGGTGTGTTACCAGGACGTCCCGGACGCCTTGCTGCCCACCGCGCTGCAGCACGACAACCCGCTGCGGTTGCGGCGCCTGCTCGACGGCCAGCGAGAAGCATGATCATGGCCGATCCCAAGCAAGCAGACATCGTAGTAGTCGGCGCCGGCATTATCGGCGTCGCCTGCGCCTTGCAGCTGGCACGCCAAGGCCGCCGAGTCGTCGTGCTCGACCCGCAGGCACCCGGCATGGGCGCCTCCTACGGCAACGCCGGCCACCTGGCGACGGAACAGGTGTTTCCCATCGCCGACCTGTCGATCCTCAAGCGCTTGCCCGCCATGCTCCTGGACCCCATGGGCCCGCTGCGCCTGGACTGGACCTATCTGCCCCGCGCCCTGCCCTGGTTTATTCGCCTGCTGCTGAACCTGCGGCCAGTGCGTTATCAGCGCACCGTAGCCGGCCTTCGCGCGCTGAACGAAGGCAGCCTGGGCGCGTGGCAACGCTTGCTGCAATCGATTGGGCAAGCGCCATTGCTGCGTGAAGACGGTTCGCTGTTGGTGTATGAGCGCGGCGAATCCCGCGCTGCACTGGATGCAGTGCAGCAACGCATGCGGCAACAAGGCGTCGCCGTGGACTTCTGGAGCGGCGATGCGGTGCGCAAGGCTGCGCCGCAACTGAGCGACGCCATACAAGGCGGTTTGTTCTTTCCCGCTACCGGACATTTTCTGGACCCGTACACGGTGGTTGGCGAACTGGTGAACGCGGCCAAGGCTGAGGGGGTGCAATTTCTTCAGCAGCGCGTTCTGGACGGACGCCTGGAGAGTAACGGCGTTTCCCTGATGACCGACCAAGGCGTACTGACAGCGCAGCAAGTGCTGATCGCCTGCGGCGCCCACTCGGCCAAACTCACCGCAGCTCTCACCGGCAAACAAGTGCCGCTGGACACCGAACGCGGTTACCACCTGATGCTGCCCCACGAACAACAGCGCCTGCCCTTCGCGGTCACTTCACTGGAGCGCAAATTCATCATGACGCCCATGACCGGTGGCCTGCGCCTGGCCGGCACGGTCGAATTCGCCGGCCTCGACCGCCCGGCCAATATGCAACGGGCCTGGCAGTTGCACCGGTTGAGCAAAGGGCTGTTCCGACATGACCTGAGCGACAGCGCAGCCACGCCCTGGATGGGGTTTCGCCCTTCCCTGCCCGACTCACTGCCGATCATTGACCGGGTGTGCGAAGGCAAAGTGCTGCTTGCATTTGGTCACCAGCATTTGGGACTGACACAAGCGGCGGTGACGGCCGAGCGGGTTGGGCAGCTTGCTGCGGGTGAGCGGGTGCCGCAATTGCACCTCTACCGCCTGGAGCGATTCTGAGAATACCGAGAACCCAATGTGGGAACTGTCGAGCCCCAGCGAGGCTGCGAAGGGATCGCCTCGAAGCCCATGAGCACCGCAGAGTCTGTATCGCCCAGGGCTCGACCTGCTACTTGACCAACCGCTTCTCCTTGGAGGGGCGATAGCCGAAATACGCGCTGTAGCATTTGCTGAAATGGCTCGGCGAGACAAACCCGCACGCCACCAGCACATCCACTTGTGACAACTCGGTGTGCTGCAACAGGCGTCGCGCTTCAGTGACGCGCAATTCCATGTAGTAGCGTTGCGGCGTGGTACCCAGTTGTTCCTTGAACAGGCGCTCCAGCTGGCGGCGGGAACGGCCGGCGTAGACGGCGAGCTGATCGAGTTCCAGGGGCTCTTCGAGGTTGGCGTCCATCAGCTTCACCACCTCGCGCAGCGGCGCGCTGACACAGATGCTTTCGGTGGGTTTGATGCGGCGGTAGCGCGACTCTTCGAACGCCAGGATATCTTCGATGCCTTCGACCAAGGCTTTGCCATGCAGGCTCTTGATCCAGTCCAGGGCCATATGGAAAGCCCCCGACGGGCTGGACGCGGTGAGGCGGTCGCGGTCGATCACGTAGGGTTCGCTGGTGACCTGCGCCGCCTTGGACACTTCGGCCAGCGCCGGGCGATGTTCGGGGTGAATGGCACAGCGGTAACCCTGCAGCAGCCCCGCACGCCCGAGGAACCACGAGCCGTTCCACAAACCGGCGAGGCGCACGCCCGCTTCACCCGCACTGCGCAGCCATTGGATAAATGGCTCGCTGGCCTTGAGTTCGGTACGAAAACCACCGCAGATCACCAATAGGTCCAAGTCCTGCAAGCTCGCCAGCATCAGGTTCGCATCCGGGCGAATGACCAGGCCCAGGTCGCTGATGACTTCGCCCTCGCCCCACCCGAAAGTGCGCGTAGCGAACAGATCAGGGCGCAACAGGTTGGCGGTCACCAGCGTGTCGAGGGTCTGGGTGAAGGCCGGCAAGGAGAAGTGTTCGAGCAGCAAAAAACCGACACGGGTGACCGAGGTTGATTGCTGGGGGTTATCACTGAGGTAGCGCAGGTTCTTGCCTTGCATGCCACCGCTGAACTGGCGTCTTTCCATCGAGGGTCGGCCCACGCTTATTGTTGTGCAGTGGGCGCTATCTTAGGGGCAAATGCAGTGCCTGTCTCAGGTGACGCTCAAGGCGGGTAGCGGCCATGGCGCTGATCTTGATAAAAGCTGTTCGCTTGAAAAGCCACGGCCCAGGCGCTGCGCGCTGATCTGATACGGTTTTTTCTTTTCAATCTGCGCCTGTATTGAAAACCGCTTGAGGCGGACAATAGCCCCATCCCGACATTCCTGTCGTCCCCTTCCCCTCGGAGGCCTTATGACCAAGATGGCAATTTTCCTGTTTGGCTTTTTGGTGTTGACCATTGGCATCGGCATGTTGGCGACCATCTCACCGGTCTAAGCCCGCATCAACGTGGCGAGGGAGCTTGCTCCCGTGACGGCCTCATACCCGACGCCCCACGATCCAACTGTGGGAGCTGGCTTGCCTGCGATGACGGCCTGACAGCCGACGCCTATCTACCTGACACCCCGCGATCAAACTGTGGGAGCGGGCTTGCTCGCGAAGGCGGCCTGACAGCCGACACAATTGGATTGTGTGCATATCCATCGCTGCGGTAACGGCCACTTAGGGTTTCGCCTGACGGCGGGTCACTTTGGAAAAGAGCCGGAATGCCGGCCCAGCCCAAAGTAACCAAAGGGCTCTTGCCCCACCCTCGGCACCTCGCCTTGGCTCGGTGTGCCCGAACGCAGGCTTCGCATCGTGGTTACCTACGCCCGCCTCAACCCACAAACAGCATCGGATACAGCGACAGCACCAACAGCCCGGCCATGGACCAGTTGAACATCCGTAACCAGCGCGGCTCGCGCAGCAAGTTGCGCAAGCCACTGCCACACCCCACCCATACGCACACACTCGGCAGGTTGACCACCGCAAAAACCAGGGCGATCACCAGCACATTGGTGACATAACCCTCGGCCGGCGTGTAGGTGGTAATCGCCCCCAACGCCATGATCCAGGCTTTGGGATTGACCCACTGGAAGGCCGCCGCACCGAGGAAGGTCATCGGCTTGCCATGTTCATCCTGGTTATCAGACATACCGCCCGCATTGGCAATCTTCCACGCCAGATACAACAAATACGCGGCGCCGACATAACGCAACAGCGTGTAGGCCCACGGAAACAGCTTGAACACCTCGCCCAAGCCAAGCCCCACACAAATCACCAACAGCATGAAACCGATGCTGATCCCCAGCGCATGGGGCATCGAACGGCGAAAGCCGAAATTCACGCCTGAGGCCAGCAACATGGTGTTGTTGGGCCCCGGGGTGATCGAAGAGACAAAAGCGAACAGCACGAAAGCTGATAACAGGCTGGTAGACATGATCATGGCGCGGCATCCAAGCGGTGGTGATGTGCCTGCGACAGTAGTGGGTTATGGCGCGCTGCGCCCCGTACAGCTAGGGGTGGATCGAGGCATACACTTGCACAGCCTAAGCGCTTACCGAGACGCGTCGGGAACCGGTGTGGGAACCTGCCATGCCGGTTTTTTGCCCTCCTGACTGTCGAACATACGCCGCGCCTTGCGAAAGTCCTCCACGTTTTCGACCACCCAGGTCCAGACAGGCGACATGCGAATCAAAAGCTCCCTGCCCAGGGGCGTCAGCTCGTACTCGACGCGTGGCGGAATCTCACCGAACTCGCGTCGAACCAAAAAACCATCGCGCTCCATGGCGCGTAGGGTCTTGGTCAACATGCGCTGAGTCACACCCGTCATCTGCCGTTTTATCTCGGCATGACGCATCGCACCGTACACACCCAAGGCATGCAGGATGCCCAATGACCAGCGGCTACCGGCGTGAGCCAGGACTTCACGCCTGACGCCATCGTCTTCTTCCCTGAGCGACTGGCAGATAATTTCTGCCTGGCTGAGCGTTTCATGATCGGTCATTTCTACCCCTGGTATCACACGTGTGCCTTCTTATGAGCGCTGCCGAATCGTGCCAGCATGGGCTCATCTTATCGCCAACAGGTCTGCGGAGAAATCATGCCTGAAATGCCCCCACTTCCCTCTCAATCGATCCTCGTTCTAGGCGCCGGCGAACTCGGCCTGCCGGTTTTGCGCAACCTGGCGCGTGAGGCCAAACGCGCGCCCGGTTCCACTATTAGCGTGCTGCTCAGGGAATCGACCATCAACACGCAAATGCCCGAAAAAAAGGCAGAGGTCGACGAGCTGCGCAGCCTGGGCATCCAGATGGTCGCCGCAGACTTGGTGAACGACTCAATCGATCAACTTGCCAAGGTCTTCGCACGCTTCGATACCGTGATCGGCTGCGCGGGCATGGTCGCGGGCCGAGAAACCCCGATGAAGCTGGCAACCGCCGCACTCAAATCCGGCGTGAAGCGCTACTTCCCCTGGCAGTTTGGCGTGGATTTCGAAGTGATTGGCCGGGGCAGCCCCCAGGATCTGTTCGATGCCCAACTGGATGTGCGTGAGTTGCTGCGCGCCCAGGACAACACTGAATGGGTCATCATCTCGACAGGCATGTTCACCAGCTTCCTGTTCGAGCCGGTGTTCGAGGTCGTCGACTTCGACAACAACACAGTGAACGCCCTGGGCAGCCTCGAGAACAGCGTGACGCTCACGACACCGGACGACATCGGTACGCTGACAGCGCAAATCGTGTTCTTCGAACCGCGCATGCGCAATCAGATTGTCTATCTCGCCGGCGACACCGTCACGTATGGGCAGGTTGCGAGTATGCTGGAGCGCGTTCTGGATCGCCCGTTCAAACGCAACGTGTGGACGGTTGATTATCTCATGCAGGCACTGGAAAAAGACCCCACGCACCACATCAAGAAGTACCGTGCTGTATTCGCACAAGGCAAAGGTGTGGCCTGGCCTAAGGCGGCCACGTTCAACGAGCAACAATCGATTCCTGTCACCACTGCTGAGCAGTGGGCTCGGGAAAACCTTGCAGTCCATTGAAACCGGACGCTGAAGCCAGCCGTAAAGGCTGGCACAGGTGAAGGGACGGTTAGCGGATTTGAGCTTCACGCTGCTGGTCAGAGGCATGTTGTTTTTTTACATGCTTGCGCGACCTGAGCTCGTATTGATGGTGAATAAACCAGGCGACCAACAACACCCCAGTGACGCCAAAAACCAAGACCAACAGCTCTAGTGCGGTACCTTCATGTGAAAACATTTTTCGTTCCTCGTCCTGAAGCCGTGTGACCGAAAAAACAGCCACACCGAAATTGTTTGTAATAATTCAAACATTTTCAGGGTAGTCTGCAAAAGCTCAGGTGACAACCCCCGTTCGACCCAGAACCCTTGATCTAGACGTGTCACTCGTCGAAAACACGGATAAATCACAGGCGATAAAAAACCCCGTAGACGCGAATCTACGGGGTTTCTTTTCGCTTATTTGCTGCCAGAAGCGTCCTGCTCGACCACCATATCCAACACGTAGACCGTCGAAGGCGCATCCGCTGGCGGATTCTTCCATTCGTACTGTTTGACCCGCAGCACAGTGCGCACGCCGTCATGATGCACAAAGCCTTCGATAGGCTGGTACAGCGGATGCCAGGTGTCTTGGGTCGCCAGTTGCAGGCCCGCGTCGTCATAACGACGCTCGCGCACTTGGAGGCACTGATAATCTGGAATCAAAGGATGGCTGCACTTGACCGTCTTGGCCGCCACTTCCAGAAACTTGACCTCACCCTCGCTACCGTAGCGGGTCTGCGGGGTGGCCTCGCCTTGCAGCTTGAGCACCGAGCCATCCGCTGTCGTCAGTTGCAGCATCGGCGCCACGTTATCGCCGGTGATCACAGCGCGCAGCTCACCCTTGAACAGCCGCCCTACCTGGGCATCAAGGTCCATCAGGCTCTTGTCACAGGCCATCAGCGTAGAGGCCAGTGGCTGAACCTTCAGAACCCCGTCCTGATAGTGAAAGCCGCCGAACTGACGATTGCAGCCACCGCTGATGCTCAGGTTCTTGTCACCGAAGGCAACGCGCAACTTGCGCTCGATGCCTTTGTTCATCGCCACAAGAGGCTTGCCCGACGCGTCCGTTGCCGAGACCAGGTTCCAGTCGTAAGCGGATAAGGTTGGCTGGGCTACAGCTGCTGAGGTAGTAGGCATTGAAGGTGATTCTTCATGGCTTTTGGAAGGGGCGGCACAGCCTTGGATGAGTGCAGCACACACGGCTACAAGAAGAATTTTTTGTTTCATGGGTCACTCTGTCAGCTTTGATGAGTGCGGGCGTTATCTTGCGCTGGCAGGATAAGCGCGCGGCTAAACCGGCATGAGGAGGTCGCTTGAGGCCTTACTGAGCGTAGACCCAATGCGCGCTTGGCGGACCTCGTCCTTGGCCGATAGCAATCGGACATCATTTGTTTGGTTCAGTTTCACGAGGCGTTGGAAGTGCAGGCAAATCCCAGACAATAAAAAACCCCGTAGACGCTAATCTACGGGGTTTCTAAGAGTGGAGGCCGAGGTCGGAATCGAACCGGCGTAGGCGGATTTGCAATCCGCTGCATAACCATTTTGCTACTCGGCCTCAAACGATCAATGCCCTTGTTGCTGACATTCACCGCATACAAACTTGAGTGGGCTACGTGATGCCTGCCTCTACTCTAAACCATTGAATACATTGAAGTTTTTAATGCTTCATTGCGTTCGATGGGCGCCATTATGTACTCATTTGCCTAGGCCTGCAACCCCTTGATTTCAAAAAATATTCTGCCTTGGCATCAAGGGGTTGCGCGTCTGCCCTACTCCTTCACTGTTTGGATTTTGTAGTGCGGGTCGGCCTTGATCTGGGCTTCGGTGAAGGGCAACGGGTGCAGTTTTTTCTCGGAGAAGCCTTGGGTCTGGTCCTTTGAATAAGCGGACGCCGGGTTGCTGGACTCGGAGAATGCCAGGACGCCGACTGCGTTGGGGCCTTTGTCGTCGAAGCTGACGATTTGCAGGTAGCTGGTGCCGCTGACGACTTCGCGTTTGCCGTCGGCGCGGGGCACGGTTTGCATGGCGTTGTAGATGCCCACTTCTTGCGGGCCGCCGTGGATGGGGGTTTGGCCGGAGACTTGGATATCGCCCCAGCGGGTCTGCCCCAGTTTGCTGACCTCAGCGCTGGAGGCCAGCATGGCTTCCAGCAGGGCCTTGGCGACAGGGGCGCGGTCAATGGCGAGGCCGCTTGGGGTGGTCAGTGGATGGGCCGGGTCGAAGGCCACGCGCCAGGCATCGGGGATTTGCTGCAGGTGTTGCATCAGGTTGATGAAGTGCACCAGGCCCACGCCGCTGTCGAGGTTGGCGCGCTGGTCCCAGTTTTTCAGGCTGGTGCACAGCGGTTGTAGCGCGTTGGCGTCGGTGCCGAGTTGGTTGGCGCAGAATGTCAGCAAGTCGGGCATGACCTGGCCCGCCAGGTACACCTCGTTGTCCATGACCATGTCTTGCAGGTCGGTGACGCTGATCGGCTGCTGCTCAAGGGCTTGCAGGCGCTGGAGCGCGAAGCGCGCACGCGGGCCGAGGCCGATGTTGTCCTGGCTGATCACCGGCGAAAAGCCCGTTAGCGGCGCCTTGGGGTTGGCCATCCAGGCGGAATCGTTGGAGTGTTGCACGTAGTCGGTGCGTTGCAGTTGGGGCAACTGGTCGGCCGGGAAGATACCGGGCTGGGCCGCGCGCGGGTCGATATCCCAGGCGCAGGCGCTGTGGGCGCCGTCAAGCATGATCATTTGCAGGCCGGCCCGCGGGTCGCTGCATGTTGCCAGTTTAGCGGCGCTGACGTTGGGCACCACCGACAGGTTCATGTACAGGCTCTGGCCCTGGTCATCGGCGGCCAGGGTGTTGACCCAGGGGATGCCTTGCAGGGTATGCACCGAGCTTTGCAGTTCCTTGAGGCTGCTGGCGCGGTTCATGGCGTACCACTGTTGCAGCACCCGGTCGTTGCCCAGGTTGGCGTCGCGCAGGCTGAAGGCGTAGTGGCTGTCCCAGTCGAGCTTGCCCGGCCATTGC
The DNA here is from genome assembly GCF_009648855.1 of Pseudomonas sp. CFSAN084952. NCBI lineage: Bacteria > Pseudomonadati > Pseudomonadota > Gammaproteobacteria > Pseudomonadales > Pseudomonadaceae > Pseudomonas > Pseudomonas sp. CFSAN084952. The sequence continues at coordinate 2,591,181 of NZ_CP045767.1, forward strand.
ACCACGGGGCCGAACTGCGAACTGTAGACGTTGTGGGACATGGCCTTGAGGCTGCCGTCAGCTTGCTTGACCTGGACTGTTACGGCCGTTTTTTCCAGTGGGATGGACTTGCCGTCCAGCAGATAACGGGTGGCGTCCTTGGGGTCGAGGGTCAAGCGGTACAGGGTGAAGTGTTTGGAGGTGTCGACGGTGTGGGTCCACGCCACATGCTGGTTGAAACCGATGTTCACCACGGGCAGCCCTGGCAATGCGGCGCCCATCACATCCAGCTGGCCAGGGATGGTCAGGTGCATCTGGTAAAAACGCATGCCGCCCAGCCAAGGAAAATGCGGGTTGGCCAGCAGCATGCCACGGCCATTGAATGAGCGGTCACGGCCCACGGCGACGGCATTGCTGCCTCGGTCCAGCGTGAAGCGTTGCTGGTTGGCCGCGGCCAGTGCAAAGCCTTTGGCACGGGGTTGCACACCGGCGGTGGCTTGGGGTGGTGTTGCCCCGACCAGGGCTTCGGCGAATTGGCCGACGCCCCCTTCCACCAATAGCCTGCGGGTCAACTTGACCAGGTCTTGCACTACCAAGGGCCGTACCCACGCGGCCTGGCAATGCGCGGGTGCGCCCTGCTCCTTGAGGTAACGGTTGTAGCCGGCCACGTACCCTTCGAGGCGCTGTTGCATCTGCGGGCTCTGGGCTTTCCAGAATGCCGCCACTGCCTCGGGGGTATTCAACCAATTGAAGAACACATCGCTGGCGAGGTTGTTGCGCTCTTGCAGGGTCGCTTGGTCCGGCCCGAAAAACTTGGCGCGCTCGCCATTGACCGTGACCACTTCATTGGCCAGCAAGCACAGGTTGTCCTGGGCATAGGCGTACCCCATACCCACCCCCAGGCCACGCTCATCGGAGGCGCGAATATGCGGCACGCCATAACTGGTACGCCGGATATCCACCGACGCCTGCGTCACTTGCTCCCGTGCCGATACGGCCAGGCTCAACCCCAGCAACAGCCCTGCCACGCCCACTCTGGACAACCCGTAGGAAATAATCACGCCGACTCCACAGTCAAATTGAACACCCTCACAAGGGATGGTTACCCCACCGTAAGAACGCAAATCGACCGGAATAATTTAGCCGCACAAGGCTGTATATCGTCAGCGCTTGAAAGGTGACAAATCTGATACCGACAAATTTTCTACATTCATCGTTTCATGATTTGCCTCACTCGTTCGTCTTATTACTCAAGAGCACCATCTTTTCCTGATCAGGCTCTGAAAAGAAAAGGAGTTTTTGCATGTATAACCCGCAAGTGCCCACGGATGGACATTCAAAGGCCACCGATACTCACTTTGGCAACGATACACAGGCGTTCGGCAACGCGCCCGAACAGCAAGGCAACCAGCGCATACGCCACTTACTCAAGTGTTTCGGTTTGCGCACCAGCCTGATTCGACTGAAGGTCATCGACGCCCTCCTCACCGCTGCCGCCAACCAGCGCACCCTCGGGGTACGCGGCGTGCACAGCCACCTGCTGGAGCTGGGCATTCCGTTGTCGTTTCTCAGCGTGCGCGAGGTACTCAAGCGTCTGTGCAGCGAGGGTGTGATCACCCTGAACGCCGACAAGAGCTACAGCCTCCATGAAGAGGCTGCCAAGGTACTCGAAGGTCGTGCCTGACTGACACGCGTCAGAAGTTAGGCTTGACCTTGCGGCGCATGATGCCGTTGATCACCACGACGACCACGGCAATCGCGATGGCCAGGTACTGGAAGGTTTTCTCGCTGATCACGCCAGTGTTCTGCAGATAAGACAGGCCGAACATCGCGCCCAGTACAGCCAGGGCAATCAGAAGCGAGTATTTCAAGCGTTGCTTTTGGGTCATGACGAATTCCTGGACCTGAAGGATGTATCCACTGTGTATCGCCGCGCATGCCAAGCACATACCCAACTACGGGGATGGCACGGCGTCGGCGGGGTCTTATGTTACAGGCGATGAACAGATTTGGCTTGTCCTACGCCTGACAGACCTTTGAAGCCCCTTGGAGAATTGTGAAATGCTTCGACGACTCATCCTGCTGGTTCCCTTGATGATCATGCTGAGCCTGGGCGGTTGTTTCTTCTTCCCGCGCGGCGGTGGCTGGCATGATCGCCACGATGATGGCGGCCGAGTTTACGAACGTCGCTGATCCCCTCGGGAGTACTCCGCCCTAACGAGCTGCCCCTGCGTGCTCACTGTGTGCAGCAAGCCCACTTTCCCCGTGTTGCTGCACCGACGCGTTACATATTCGTTAATAACATTTCCCCGGGCGCCTTCGGAACCTCCCGACGCTCTCATCCCAATCATTCGAGGCCCAAACAAGGAAGAATCATCCCTCGGATTATCATCAGGACGCGTGGGCCAATGCCATTGGAATAACTCACTTGATTTCAGGTATCGCCCACCATCGCCTGCGCCGAAACGTCTCCAGCGATGAAATCGCCGCTCCTGCCCACACCCGTCCGATGCCAGGGACGGTCCAGACGATAGCCGTTCCGGACGTGGATGCGATCACGCCGGTCAGTGCGATTCGTTCTGACCTGATCAAGGGCCTTCAAATAACTGATCAACGCTTGTTGCTCAATCAATACCAACAACTCAACCAGGACATCCAGGCACTGCTGCTGCGCCAGCCGACGCTCAGCAGTGTTATCGAGCAGCAATTGAATCGCAGCTTCGGTACTACACCGCCTGTAGACGCCTCGTCACTGTATGTGCATCGCTATCACACTGATGAACACGGCCAACGCACATTAATCTCGGTGCAGAGCATCACCGAAGCCCTGTTCAACGCACTGCGCCAGCTCAAGGCACCTCCCGGCGCCCAGGCCTCGACCAGTACTGCCAGCACGGAAGTCGGCTTCTACACCAGCGCCTCGCCAAGCGAAAGCAGCCAGCAATTGCACGCTCGCGACACCCTCCTTTCGATTGCACAAACCATCGAAAAAGAACTGCCCCTGAGCCTTTCCCGATTCTGGACCGAGCCACGCACGGGCGAACCCAACCCCGAGTCACCCCAGAACGAATTGCTCAGTATCCACCGAGAGATGCTGTCCACCCTCGCCGCCTTGGGCGTGGAAGACGGTGCGTTAACGCCCGCCGCCAAATCATTGATCGACAAGGCGCTTGAGTATCCAACCCTGCAGGCTCGGGAAAGCGCGATGAGGGATGGCGAAAGGCCCGGTGTCTACCCGCTCAAATTGGATACCCCAAGCCCAGAGGGAAGCCTGCTGGCAGGGGCCTTCCTGATCACCAGCAGCGATGGATCGTCGGCGACACGCCCATTCAGTAGCGCACAGACAGACCGCACCTTACTTCCTGGCCAACAGCAAGGCCTGACGGTGCTCTACACACCTCGCGATGGCTACGAAACCTTCGACAGCCCGGCCAAGGCACTTGCGACCTTGCGGCAACGCATTAATGACGACCCCGAAGCCGCAGCGCAGCTACTGCAGAGTTTGCCGGTGGAGGTTCAAAACGGCTTGAAGGATGACTGGAAAAACCACTTGAGCCAGGACCTCTCCCCAGTGACCGGCGACGTCATTGCCACAGGCGTGCCGCAGTTGCTGGAGCGCCAGCGGCATCAGGTGAGTAACGCACTGCAAGCGTTGTATGAGTCGAACAACGTTGAGCCGACGCTTGTCGACCCGTGGGGGCATCTTCTGACTGAGACGGGCCTGCCTGAGGCTGCCGACCTGGGACCGCATTTCGACGGCAACAGCGCCCTGTTGGCGCGTGCGCAATGGCTGGACGAGCGCGCGAACAGCATCGACGCGCGCCAGGCATTGGATCAACGCCTGGGTGATCAGAAAAACTGGCGATACCTTGCGCAAAAACTCAACGAGTCTGCCCAGGCCTTGCCGCAAAGCCCGACAGAACGTGAGGTGTCGGCCCTGCTGAAAAATACGCCGATGAATATCGCGCCAGACTCAGCCCATTACCAAGCCTACATACGGACACCTGGCATGTCCGTAAGCCTCGAAGCCTTCCTGCTTGAAAACGGCGTGCCATTGCCCAAGACCGTGGTCGACTTGCTGGCCTTGGCGCAAAGCGCAAAAGCACGCGCACAGCAACACCCCTTGGGCAACTTCGCAGGGGGCCTGTCCTGGCCGATCCCCTTGGATGTCAGCCAACAAGACACGCTGCGCACGGCCGCCGTCGAACATGCCAACAGCGATCCCGACTTACCGCAGGGGAATCCCAAGCGCGGCGTACTGGAACATCTGGGTAGAAACCTGAGTTTCTCCGAGCAGGCACTGGCGGACCCGGTCAAGGTGCTCGAAACCCTGATCAGCTCCAAGGATGGCCAGGCTCTCGGCCAAGCCATGCAAACCAAAATGAATGGTATCGCCACCGACACCAGCGCAAACGACTATGCCCTGGCGGCGATCCAATTGATGCTGGACCCCGAGTCGTTGACGGCGCCTGTGCGAAACCATGTGGCGGGTTTCGACCTGGCGCAGAAAAGTCATTGGGGCAAACCGCTTTCGACCATCACCAACAGCCTGCGCCAACACTTGATTGACACGGGGCGCGAATCCCCTGAGCTCGCTGGCGCGGCCGCACATCTGTTACTCAGACGCACTGCGCCGCAATTGCTGGTCAAGGACATTCCTGATTCGGTAGTTTACGGCAGCGCCGCGTGGGCGAACCTTTGCATTGCAGTAGCCGCCATTGAAGCCAAGACTCCAGGCCGCGTGGCCGCCCTGTCTTATGCCGAAGTGATGATCACCGCCGACACTGCTGGCGCCGTGCCCGCCTCTGCGCAAGCCGCAGTGATGTTGGATTGGGCCGTGGCCAATGACATTCTTCCAGCGAAAGACGATGCCCTGTATCAGCCAGCCGACCTGGAAAAAGCCCAGGCGCTGTTCAAAGCACAACTCGATACGCTGATAGAAGCCTCATCGCTCATCGGCGGGAGTTTTCCAAGCCGTAAACACATGGCGCTGGACCTCCTCGTGAAGACATTCGGCCCTGGCATGGACTTCGAGCTCAAGATGTTTTCCAGATACAATGGCGATACGCCCAGCGCGCCGCGCTCACTGGTGGAAATCGTCATGGAAGAACGGGTCATGGAGGGTCGCTGGGTACTCACGAAAGAAAATACCGGCGTGGACCTTGATGCGGTTATTGCCTTCACCCACAGCGCGCCATTCAATATTCAACGAGCGTTTGAGGATGCCTTTTCTACCGCCTTGGACAATCATAAGACCGTTAAAAAAACAGCTCTCCTCAACGCGCTCAGCAACCTGCCGCCCGAAGACAGAAGAAACTTGACCCAGGGCAAGCTCAATTATTTTCAAGAAAAAAGTTACAAGGTGGGCATGATCCCTTTCGAAGGTGACACCTTGTTTCACACCAACCCTACCGTACTGGTCACCGCGCAAAACAATGGACAAACCACCACCTATGAGTTCGATACGGTAAACGGCGTTATCCGAAGCCGGGGCAGCAGAAAAACACCGGCGGCCCCTGTCAAGTTCTCCAACGAGATAATCAGGGAAGAGCCATTTTATCCGGACAGAGACAACGTCAAGATCGTTGACAGCGGGCAATCGATTCTCGCAAGTATCCCGGCCAACCCTGTGCCGTTTTCATGGATCGACCTGGGTGATTTGAAGGAAAGCAAGCTGGATCGCGAACAGCCCTCCACGGCACCCCAGCCGTATATGTTCCTGAACCCACGCACTCACCATATCGCCGACTCCGTGCTCAAGGCGTTGGACCTGGACAATCCCGCCATCAAGAAAGCCGCTGCGGGGACCACGACCTTTGAGCGTAATCATGAAAAGCTGACGAACTTCAAAGAGTTTTTGCTCGACCTTATTCCCTTCCGTTCCGCAATCGTCAATTTCATGGACGGCAACTACGGCGAGGGGATCACTGACGTCACCCTGGATGTTTTCGGTTTGGTCACCGCCGGCATCGGTTTGGCGGCCAAACTCGGAAAAGTACTGGGTACGGCTGGGTCAGCCGTGAGCAAGGCGCTCAAGGCAACGAAAATCATGGTGCCAGCCCTGCTCAAGGAGTTGAACCCGTTAAACGGCGTGGGTGATCTGCTAAAGGGCTCGGGTAAACTCATTTACGAAAGCGTTGAAGCGATAGCTGGTGCGGTGCCATCCCTGAAGGGAAGCGCAAGCCACGAAGCGCTGATCAGCGCCGCAAGCCGCTACGAGGCAGCGGCAACCGGGACCTTCAAGGTGGGCAACCAGCGGGTTCATGGCTCTGCCGTCAAACACAACGGTAAATGGTACCCCTACGATGTGCATAAGCAGGAGGCTTACGGTGCGCCTCAAGCTTTTGATCCTGCGCATACGCTGATGCCACCCTCACCCCATGCTGACTTTTCCCCTCGGGGGCACATGAACGCTCGGCAAAACACGCGATTTCAACCCTACAAAAGACCCACCCCAAAAGCGCCGAACATCAATGGACACACGCCGACGATCGTAAACAAAACCGATCATCTGGACGCCATCAAAGACGAATACGTAAAACATATTAAAGGCGCCCCCAACGAAGGCCACTTCACACCCAGCCGAAGGCAACCGACACAAGAGCGGTTCAACGCAGAAATGGATGCTTTCCATCAAAAACTGGACCCGTTGAACCCACAAAATCGCCCCATAATTCCAGAAACGAAACCTTACGAGACAGTGCCCGACCTGATCGAGAAAGCCTTGGACAATTCGGACGTGGTGGTATTCGGGGAGAGTCACCAGCATTTGGCCATGTTCCGCGAAATTGACGCAAGCATCGACCTGTTCAAGCGCAAAAATGTAAAGGTGGTCGGCATTGAAGGTGTCGTCTATGACAACAATGGACTACTCAAGGACGATGGCATGGGCCATACAGGCCACGGTTTGCGGCCCGCCCACCCTCAATTCAATCTGCAGACGTTGATCAGAAAATTCAAGGATGCCGGAATAGAAGTCGTGCCCCTTGACCACTTTTATCTGACACGCCACCGGCATGACCGTAAGGCCTACACGACGCTAAGCGAAACCGAACGAAACCTGAAAAGACTCAAAGAGTTCAACTACTACGCCGCACGCGTCATTGAACAACACAAGCATAAGGGTAAAGTGATCGCCTTGGTGGGCCGCCAACACATCAACTCCACTCAAGGCGTCACCGGCTTGGCTGAGGCGACCGGAGGCATTGGCATCGGTGTTTACGAACGAACAGGCATGAAGGTGGGCTACGGCACGAACTCCACGGATGCCAAACCGGGCCCGCTGGGTACCCTGAACGCTGACAACGATCTGGCGGGAGATCTGCAAATCTTTTCGCCAGCAACCTGATAACACGCTAAATAGTTGCCTGCGTAGCACGCAGGCAACGTTCGAGCCCATCAGCCGCCATGCACCCACCGTTGGTGCAACCAACGCGCTAACGCATCCAGCGCAAACCCCAGCACCCCAATCACCACCACCATCGCCATCAACTCCGAATACGCCAGGCGATCACGCGTATCGAGGATGTAATACCCCAGTCCCGCACTGACCCCAAGCATTTCGCAGGGCACCAGTACGATCCACAGGATGCCGATGGCCAGGCGCACGCCGGTCAGCACATGGCCGACGACGCCAGGAATGATCACCCGACGCAATGTCTCCCAACGCGTCGCGCTCAAGCTCTTGCTCAACTGCAACCAGCGCGGGTCGAGCTGACGCACGCCCGCTGCGGTGTTGAGCATGATCGGCCAGACAGCGGCAAAGGCCAGAAGGAAGTAGATAGGCTGATCGCCCACGCCCATCAGCATCACCACGATCGGCATCCAGGACAGTGGTGAAATCATCCGCAGAAACTGGAACGCCGGCGTGGTCGCCGCCTCTAGGTTACGCGAACTGCCCACCAGCAACCCGAGGGGTACGCCTACCAACAACGCGATAAACAGCCCGACGAAAATACGCTTCAGGCTCACGGCGATATGCAGGTACAACTCACCCCGCCCGAGCAATTCCCACAAGCTGCTGGCGGTGGCCTCCAGGGAAAAGCGCGCCGATAGGCCATCAGCCTCGCCGAACACGTTCACGCCCAGCCACCACAGCACCAACAAACCCGCCAAGCCAATCAGCCCCAGCCACCAGCCGGGGATTCTGCTGTTGTTCAAACGCCGATCTCCTCGTGCCGCTCATAACCATCCGGCAAACCGAAGGTCTGCATGCCACCCACGGCTTCGATCGCGTTGCGCACGAAGCGGTCGTCCACCAGGTCCTTGGCCACGAAGGCAGGGTCCAGGCCTGCGAGAAACTTCTTGTCGCCTTCGATCAAGGTGTCCTTCAAGCGCCGCACCAGTTCTTCGGTGTAGCTGGGGAACGGGTACGGTTGGAAGTCGATGCGGTGCTCGTCCCAGTTGGCGTGCTGGATCGCGCCGTCGGCCACGTAGGAGGCGCGGTCGCTGGCCGCCGGCGCCAGGACTTTGCTCAACACCGGCTCGGCATGGGGCGTGTAACGGTTCGGGCCATCCTTGGACAGCAGCTTCACTGCCTCTTCACGGTTGTCGCGGGTCCACACCTGGGCCTTGACGATGGCGTTCACCACCTTCTGCGACCACTCCGGACGGTTGGCCAGGTCGTGCTCGTGCATGAACACCACGCAGCAGGCATGGTTTCGCCACACGTCACCCGTGAAGCGTTGCACGCGACCGACCTTGAGGTTTTCTGCCAAGGCATTGAACGGCTCGGCGACGATGTAGCCGTCGATGCGTTTGCTCGCCAAAGCCGGAGGCATGTCCGAGGGCGGCAACACGATCAGGTTGACCTCATTGGCAGCAATCGAACTGCCGGTGGCGCGGGTGACCGGCGTGAGGCCGTTATCGCGGAACAGTTGCTGCACCACCACGTTATGGATCGAGTACCAGAACGGAATCGCCACCGACTTACCGCCCAGTTGCTTCACGTCGGTAATGCCAGGGGATACGGTCAAGCCCGAACCGCCCACATGGTTCCATGCCACGACTTTGGCCGGGACCTTACTGGCGTAGCGCGCCCATACGGTCATTGGCGACAGCAGGTGTATCACGTTGACCTGGCCGGAGATAAACGCCTCGATCACCTGGGCCCAGCTACGCAACAACACCGGGCGCTCGGCCTTGATGCCTTCGGCTTCGAACAGGCCGTTGTTGTGGGCAACCAGCAGTGGCGTGGCGTCAGTGATGGGCAAGTAGCCGATGCGGACCGGCGCGTCGGGCTCATTGGCGGCGCGCGCCTGCAGGCTGCTCAACAGGGGCAAGGCGCCCGCGGCACTGAGCACGGCAGAGAGCTTGAGAAAGTCACGGCGCGAGTGGGTCAGGTCATCCAGACACATGGGTAAACTCCTGTTGTTCAAGGGGGTTGGGTTGAGGGCGGCTCGCCTGCCGTAAGGTTTTCAAAATCTCGATACGCAGCGCGCCAATGGCCTCGACCTGCTCTTCCCGAGGGTGCGGCAGGTCGATAGCCCACTCGCCCAACGTCCGCGCCGGGCGGTTACCCAGTAGCAGGATGCGGTCCGACAGCAACAGCGCTTCGTCGATGTCGTGGGTGATCAATACGGCCGCCGAGCCTTGCTCACGATTGACCTTGAGCAACAGGTGCTGCATATCGGCGCGAGTCACTTCATCGAGCGCGCCGAAGGGCTCGTCGAGCAGTAACACTTGTGGCTGACGCGCCAGGCAGCGGGCCAGTGCCGTGCGCTGTGCCATGCCACCGGACAATTGCGCCGGAAACTGCTGACGCGCAGGCTCCAGCCCCACCGCTGCAATGGCGTGGTCAACACGACGGCGGCGTTCTTCACCACTCAAGTGCGGTTGGCGAGCGAAATCCAGGCCGAAGGCAACGTTTTTTTCCAGGGTCAGCCAAGGCAACAGGCTCGGGTCTTGAAAAGCCACCACCACGCGCGGATGCGGGCCGCTCAACGGCTCGCCCAATACTTGCACGCGGCCAGCCTGAGGTGCCTGCAAGCCGGCTAGCACGCGCAGCAGGCTGGATTTGCCCACGCCGCTCGGGCCCAGAATCGACACCACTTCACCCGGTTGCAAGTGCAAGTCGAAGCCTTGCAACACCGGCCCGCTGCCATACCCCAGGCAAATGCCCTGGGCCGTCAATACCGCCTGGCTCATAGATTGGCCTGGCGGTGTAGCTCGGTACGCAGTTGCACCAGGCTGGGCGTTACGATCGGTACAAAGGCCGACTCGCGCCAGCGCCGGGCAAAGCCGCTGCCGTGGGCGGTCAGGTAGGCCTTGCCACCGCTGGCTTGCAGTTCAAGCTGCACAGCGCTGGCGGCGGTTTCGGCCAGCGCGATACGCAGCTTGAACAGCGGTATCGGCTCGGCGGTAAAGCGCCCGGCCAACAGCCCGCTTTTAAGCTCGTTGACCAGATGATCCAGGGTCACGCGCAGGGCTTCCAACTCGTCGCGCAACACGGTGCGACTGGCGCCCAAATGGTGGGCTACTTCAGCCAGGGAACGCCGCGCCAAACCAATCGACATGCCGCACTGCAAGCCTAGAAACGCCGGGCGTACCGCCTGTAAAAACTTGCGCGCATCCTCGTGCAGCAACCATTCGCGACTCAGCTCCACGCCTTCCAGGCCAAGCGCTGCGGTGTTGCTCGATTGCAGCCCGAGCAGCTCCAGGTCGCGGGAGCGCTGCAACCCGGCCACCGAATCCGGAATCGCCAGGATAAATGGCGCGCCGCCCCCTGCATGCTCGATGGCCGCCGCAGCGACAAAGCCATTCTTGCGCAAGTTGGTCACCCAGTGCAGGCGACCGTTGAGGGTCCAACCGTGGTCGTTGGGCTCGGCGCTGATCTGCAACGACTCGATACCCGACAGAAACTTCATCGCATTCGACAGCCCGGTGGCCCCAGCCAACTTGCCGCTGAGCAGGTCAGGCATCAGTTGCTCGCGCAGACGCTGATTGGGACTCTGCAGCAAGTACTCGATAAACGAGCGCTGGCCCCAGCACACAAACGCCGCCGCCAGGGAATGGCTGGCTACATTGGCGATGGCCTCGACCGCACCCGCCACGTCACCGCCCAGGCCGCCCAACTGGGTGGGTACACCGATTTTCAGAATATTGGCTTCTGCCAGCCGCGGCAGCACTTCCTGTGGATCGCAACTGCCCACGTCCAGGGCCTGCGCTTGAACATCGAGCCAACGGCTCAAGATTGGGTCAAGCATTCATGTTTCTCCTTTTACAGCGGGTGGGCCAACGCCAAATCAGTTGGCCGGTTTTTCCCAACGGTATTGCGCCAGCTCCGGGTTCAGCGGGGTACGGGCAAACACGTTGGCGAAGTTGCACAGGGTTGCCAGGCTGACCCCCAGGATGACTTCCAGCGCGTGGCCGTCGGTGTAGCCGGCGGCGCGGAACGCCTCAAAGCCCGCGTCACTCACATCCCCACGGGTGGCGATCACCTCACGCGTAAAGGCGGCGAGTGTCTCATAGCGTGCGTCAGGCAACTCACCCCGGCGGCGCAAGGCCTCGATCACCTCCTCGGGCAGCTTCGCTTTGTTGCGGGCAACCGCGGTGTGGCCAGCGACACAGAAATCACAACCGTGGCTGGTGGCGGCAATCAATTGCACCACTTCACGGTCGGCCAGGCTCAGTTCTGCCTTGGCATTCAAGCCGGAGACGGTGATGTAGGTTTCCAGCGCGGCCGGTGCGTTGGCCAGTACGCCCAGCAGGTTAGGAATAAAACCCGAGGCTTTGAGCGCGTTTTCCAGGAAGGGTTTGGCGGCTTCCGGTGCGGTTTCAGGCGTGAGCAACGGTACACGGGACATGAAGTGGACTCCTGTTGGGTTTCAATGCCCCAGTCTGTTGGTTCTAAAAAAAGCGCTCAATAGGCTAAAGTAGCGATTACTTGCTCTTGAGTCTTTCCATTAGATGAATTCGTCCGATGTACTTGTCGATTGGTTATTAGATAGCCTCGAACTCAACACCAGTTTGTTTCACGTCGGCCGTTATTGCGGTGACTGGCACGCGAGCACCCACGGCCTGGCACAGGCGAGCTTCCATTTGATTGTGCAAGGCGAATGCTGGCTGCATATCGACGGCGATCCAATGCCCCACCACCTGAATAATGGTGACGCGGTGTTTCTGCTGCGTGACTTTGCTTTTCGCCTGTCCGGCCAAGCCACGGCAGCCGGTGCCCAGGAGTGCCCACGCCGTGCGATGCTGCCCCTCGACAGCACGGCCACCGACGGGGTGGGATTAGTCTGCGGTTTCTTTCACTTTCAATCCGGCTTGTCGACACTGATCGTCGACACCCTGCCCAGCTGGATCATCCTGCGCGCCGGCGACCCGTCGCTGACGGCCGCACGCAGCCTGTTCGAGTTGATCCTGCACGAATGCGCACGCACGCCAGCGCCCTCTTCCGCGCTGCTGGAGCGCCTGTGCCACCTGCTGTTCCTGTATGTATTGCGCCAGCAAGTACTCGACAACACCGAGCTTGGCGGCTTGGCGGCGCTGGGCCGGGCACCGGCGTTTGCGCATTTGCTGGAACAATTGATCGCCCGCCCGGCCGAGCCCTGGAGCCTGGAAAGCATGGCGGCCTGTACCGGGTTGTCGCGCTCGGCGTTTTTCAAGCGCTTCAGCGAATTGTGCGGGCAGTCACCCGGGCAAGTACTGCTGATGATCCGCATGCGCCACGCCTGTGGGTTGCTCAAGGCGGACCGGACCGTGGCCGAGGTTTCGCTGGCAGCCGGGTATCAATCGGTGGCGGCGTTTACCCGAGCCTTTCATAAAGTTACCGGGCAACAGCCTGGCGCTTATCGCAGGGCGCAAGCCTAGCCTTGTAAACCGGTGCCGGGCCGGGCGCACAACTGCACCAGCCAATCGACGAACACCCGCACCCGCTGCGACAATTGCCGATGGGGCGGGTACAACGCAGTCAGCGCCATCTTCGGCACGGCCACATCAGGGAGCACCTGCACCAGGGTGCCCTCGGCCAGTTGGCGCAGGGCGTGATAACGAGGTGCCTGGATCAGCCCGTAGCCGGCTTCGCACGCAGCGAAGTAACCCGCGGAGCTGTTCACGGCAACCACTTTCGGCAGGTTGATCGGATGCAACTCGCTGCCCAGCAGAAATTCCAGGCCAAACCGTTTACCGCTGGCACGGGAAACATACTCGACCATTTGGTGACCCGCCAACTGCTCCAGGCAGGTGGGCGTGCCCATGCGTTCAAGGTACGCGGGGCTGGCCAGCGTCAGTTGTTCCATCATCGCCAAGGGCCGCGCCACCAGCGATTCGTCCAAGGCCGGACCGCCCCGCAACACACAATCGACGCCTTCGCGAATCAAATCCACTGGCCGATCATTGAGGCCGATCTCCAACTCGATCTGTGGGTACAACGCAGTAAACGTTGGCAAAGCCGGAATGACAATCAAGCTCCCAATGCCTGAGGGCATATCAATGCTCAAGATGCCCCGAGGGTTCTGGCGCCGCGTGGAGAACACCGCCTCGGTTTCCTCAAGATCGGTCAGCAACTGCACGCAACGTTGATAGTACGCCGCGCCATCCAGGGTCGGGCTGACGTGGCGCGTGGTGCGCTGCAGCAGTTGCACGCCGAGATGGGCCTCCAGTTGCTTGATCAGAATTGTTACGGAGGCGCGTGGCAATTGCAGGCTGTCGGCGGCCTTGGCAAACCCGCCCAACTCGACAATCCGAGTGAACACGCGCATGGCGTTAAAACGATCCAAGAGAATGCTCCTGTGGGAGATTGTTTAGATATTACGAACAGTGATAGCACTTTTAACGGGTTTATCTGCATTTTTTCAAGGGTAACAATGGGCCCCTCATCACCAGGAGCTTCCCTATGCACACTCGACAACTCGGTAAAAACGGCCCGCATGTGTCTGCCATTGGCCTTGGCTGCATGGGCATGACCGATTTCTACACGCCCGGCAGCGATACCACCGAAGCCACCGCAACCTTGCACCGCGCCCTGGAGCTGGGCGTCAACTTTCTCGATACCGCGGACATGTACGGCCCGCACACCAATGAGCAACTGATCGGCAAGGCTATTGCCGGCAAGCGCGACCAGGTGTTCCTGGCCAGTAAATTCGGGATTGTGCGCGACCCTGCCAACCCCGTAGTGCGCGGGGTGAATGGCCGGCCCGACTATATCCGCAACGCCATCGACGGCACCTTGCAACGCCTGGGGGTGGATACGCTGGACCTGTACTACCAGCACCGTATCGACCCCGACGTGGCCATCGAAGAAACCGTGGGTGCCATGGCCGACCTGATAAAACAAGGCAAGGTGCGCTACCTGGGCCTGAGCGAGGCGTCTGCCGCTACTCTGGAACGGGCGCATAAGGTCCATCCCATCAGCGCCCTGCAAAGTGAATATTCGCTATGGAGCCGCGACCAGCAAGACAATGGCTGCCTCGCGGCCTGCCAGCGCCTGGGCATCGCGTTTGTGCCGTACAGCCCACTGGGCCGAGGCTTTCTCACCGGCGCGTTGAAGAGCCCGGATGATTTCGGCGCCGATGATTACCGACGCTTCAGCCCGCGCTTTCAGGGTGAGAACTTTGCGAAAAACCTGCGGCTGGTAGAACAGGTCAAGACGCTGGCGGCAGACAAAGGTGTGACGGCCGGGCAACTGGCGCTGGCCTGGGTATTGGCTCAAGGCGATTACATCATCCCGATTCCCGGCACCAAGCGGCGCACCTATCTGCAAGAGAATGTGGAGGCGCTGTCGATTTCTCTCAGCGCGGACGAACTGGCTGCGCTGGATGCAATCTTCCCTGCCGATGCAACCGCAGGCCTGCGTTACCCCAAGGAAGTGCTGGCCATGCTGGATATCTAGTGCCTGCTGGGAACTCTTGTCCGGGCCGTTCTCAGCGGGATTGACGAACGGCCTGCCGACGCCCGTGCAAAGCGCGGGCGTCAGACTATCCTCACAGCTCCTAGTGTAAAAACCGCCACACAGGAGGTGTGTCATGCACGCGACTGAGCATTCGGTCCGCTTGGAGCAGATCAGTCAGGAACGCTTCATCCACACGCCGATCGAGGCGGTTTATGACTATGTGACCCAGCCCGACCGCTGGCACGAGTGGCACCCCACCTCCCTTAGCGCCGACACCGGCACCACCGGTTCATTGCCGATCGGCACGCGCTTTACCGAAATCATCGACCTGCTGGGCATACGCGTCCCCATGAGTTACCGCGTACAAATCGCCCGCCGCCCCAGCGAGTTCAAAACCGTGTTCACCTCCTTGCCGGTTGATGGTTCCATTCATTACTACTTGCGCGCTCATCAGGGCGGCACGCTGTTCAAGCGGGTGCTGACTTATGAAACCGAACTGCAACTGGCGTCTTTGCACGAGCGCATGGTCGCGTTGTCGGCGATTGCGTTGGACCGGCTCAAGCAGCGACTGGAAAACCAGCGCTTCGTATAATTTAGAAACATTACAACGGCGTCACATTGCAAACATACCCGCAAAAGCAGGGAGAATGCCCGGCTTATCGCCGCGCCTTCAGTGAGACCCACGATGAAAACCCCATTGCGACTGGCCCTGCTCAGTGCCTTGTTCACCACTACCTTGGCCCAGGCCGCCGAGTTGATCCCCATCGACGTCCACCGCGACGCCAACTGCGGCTGCTGCAAAAAGTGGATCAGCCACTTGGAGAGCAACGGTTTCAAGGTCAACGACCACGTTGAAGCCGACATGAGCGCGGTGAAACAGCGTCTGGGCGTCGCGCCACGGCTTGGCTCCTGCCACACCGCGGTCATCGACGGCAAATTCGTCGAAGGCCACGTACCCGCCGAGCAGGTCCTGGCCTTGCGCAAACGCGACGACCTGCTGGGCCTTGCCGCACCGGGTATGCCCTTAGGCTCACCAGGCATGGAAGTGGACGGACGCAGCGAGGCCTATCAAATCATTGGCCTGACCCGAGACGGCAACGATGTGGTGGTAGCGGACTACCCGGCTCACTGACCGGTGTTGATGGGTTACCTGGGGCTGTTCGTCGCGGCATTTGGCGCCGCGACGTTATTGCCCCTGCAATCGGAAGCCGTGTTGGTGGGCCTGCTGCTCAGCGGGCATTACAACCTATGGCTGCTGCTGGGCATCGCGACTTTGGGTAACGTGCTGGGCTCGCTGGTCAATTGGCTGCTGGGGCGCTCGGTGGAACGCTTCAAGGAACGGCGCTGGTTCCCGGTCAGCACCAGGCAGCTGGACAAGGCTCGCAGCCATTACGCGCGCTGGGGGCATTGGACGTTGTTGCTCAGCTGGGTGCCGATCATTGGTGACCCGCTGACGTTGGTGGCTGGTGTGATGCGTGAGCCGTTGTGGCGTTTTTTGCTGTTGGTCAGCGTGGCCAAGAGTGCGCGGTATGCCGCGCTGACTGTACTCACCCTGCTCCACCTCTCTGCTCAATAATGACCACTTGTCGCCACTGTCAATCCTGACAGCTAGACATCCGCTGCTGCCCAGCGCCTCATCACTCTTGCCCATGCGCCCGCGATTACTAGGTGCGTCTCTTAGTGCAAGGAGTGTTGACCATGCCGACTGATCCCATTATCCCACCTGATAAAAGCCCTCAATCCCTTCCGACAGGGCAAAGGGTTCATGTTGACTTAGATGAGCCTTATTCAAGGTTTTCTAAAGTGGACATGACTCCTTTTCCTGACGAACGCTATGATTACGGACTAGGTATCCGCCAAGTAGTGCCTCATCTCACCATGCTGTTCGAGCGCTGGGCGACACTCAATCAGTTTGATGAATACCAGCTGTACACGGACAGGGATACGCTTCCGCTCGCCCGTGATTCAGTTATTTCGACCACAGAGGCTCGTTACCCGCTGCATGTACCTGAACACAATGTTCCTAGAGGCGAAGTCTTTATCAAAGGACGTGTCGTGCGTGTAGGCCCTGGCACCCCCAGCGATTCACCCGGGCAATTTATTTACGTCAAGACCACTCGCCCGGGCGGGGTCAGTAAAGACCCAGAACCGGGATTGCCCGGATGGCATGATGGGCTGACCATGGAGGTGGAGGGTTTTGCAGAAGGTGAGCCTATTAAGCCTGCTGATATCACCAATGGATTGTGGTGTGTCATACACCCGTATCTCCATATGCGCAGGAATGATCTTATCGATCTGCAGTGGGACGGTATCGAAGTTAAGCAGCGGTTGACCCAAGCCGACGTCGACGCCGGGGAAGTCAAAGTACATGTTCCGAAGGATATTATTACTCAGGGTAGCCTAAAAGGATCAATTACCATCAGGTACCGAGTGATCGACTTTGTGGAGAATATTTCTGGTGGTGAAAAATATCAGTTTTCCAAGCCGTACCAACTTATCAGTGAACTAGATCCCAACTTACGTAGCGCACCCGAGTTCCTCATAAATGGAACTGCGGCACCACAGGTAGATTTTGATAGAGATCACGCCTCGCAGTTCAGTGTGAAAGCACGCCCCGATGTGATCCCCCCTCCCATTCCGGCCCCCCGTCACCTCGTCACCGTTACCTTGAGGGCGACCCTGGCGGATGGCACGACGAAATCCTTCGTATTAGATAGCGTAGAAGACCAAAACATCGGCGAGACCATCACGTCGGTTCCCGCTGAAATCATCTTTGAAATTGTAGGAGGATCGTTCAACGCATCTTACGAATGGCGTGACAGCGCCGGCAATACACTCGGGCAATCAGCCAGCATCATGATCGTGGTGGTGGGCACGCCGGTAAGGATGCCGCCGCTCACCATCGAACCGATTGAGTTGGGGTTGATTGACCCTGATCATTACTGCGTAGCCCACATCCCCCACGACTACATTCCGTATGCGTTCGATTTATGGGAAACCTTAGTCATAGAGGAAGTCGTGGCCGGCGGTGGTGGCGCTTACTACGAGCAGGGCGAGTTGGCGGGCGAACCGGGTGGCACGCGATTGATCTCCCAAGCGGTACTACAAAGGTTCAGGGGGCGCAGCAATGTCGTTGCTTATTACCTGGTCGACGATGGCAAGGCAAAAAAACCGCCTGGCCTTGGCGTACTCACCGTTCGAAAATCCGTGGAGCTGGGCATCCAGGTCGGTGCACGCAACCCTACAATGCCGGTGGCACGGCTAGAGGGCAGCATTGGCAATAACATCAACCCAGAACATGTGATAGGGCCAACGGTACGGGTGATATTTACTTATACGGGCACCCAAGACAAAGACGTCCTTCACTACACCATACTGGGTTCCAAACCTGACGCCTCGCTCCATGGCACGATCAACATTAATACAGGCACAGAGGGCAAAGAACTGCCATTAGCGGTGCCGCGAGATATCGTTGACCGTAATAACGGCGGTACCCTGACTATCACCTACAGCCTGCTGCGCAAGGCCCCCCCCGAGCAAGTGCTACGCTCCGAGGTACTCAAGCTTACTGTGGGCGCTGGAATCAATTTGGGGCGTCCTGTTATTCGAGGCGCCTCTGTTTTCCCTGACCAACTGAACCCTCTGGCAGCGTTGGGCGGCACCCAGGTGATCATAAGATTCCCAATGCGCGACAACGAGGATATTTTTCTGGATTGGCTGACCGCTGACGGCACCGGCAGCACCACTGTAGCGGTCAAGGGTAACGCGACGACCCAGGAAGTTGAGGCGCCGATACCGGAGCGCATCATCGCCGAGGGAATCCGCGAGGCCAATCATCGAATAAGCGTGCAGTACCGTTTCTTGCGCGACGCAATTCCTTATGAGTCCGAGATCGTACCCCTGGATCTGCTGACGCTCACCGGATTGCCCAATACCTATATCGAAGGTATCGGCGATGTGCCTGAACTCCAGCTCTCTCGGTTGACTGCCGGGGCGCGTACCATAACGCCCACTTGGCATTTTATTCATCCTGTTTGCATCGTCTGGCAAGACTTTTATGGCACCGACACGAATGGCCTTCCATTTCACACAAGCACCTATACCGGTGAACCTTTAGGTGAAGATGGCGCGTTAATCGGCTTGAACCGCCGCGCACCGGTAGAGCAATTACGTTTGCTGATGGACGGCTCGCCCCTCACGATTCAAGGTTGGGTGGCGTTGAGCGGTGTCCCCGACATCACCAGGGCCATACCGCTTCCCACTAAAACCTATACCGTACGAGCGACCTATTTCAGTGATTTGACGAATTTCTTCAATTACGACCGCAATGGCTGGGAAAACATTCTCAACGCAAGAGGTGAGCTTGCGGTGGAAGGGGCTGAAAACATTTGTTGGCGTACCAGCAAAACTGCAGGTGAAACCGTGCAACCAGGTCTACAAAAAACCTACCTTGATCTGAAGGTAAACACGCGCTATGAGGTTAGTTTCTATTGCAAGGTTTCCGGCACGACTTCTATGACTACTGCACGCCTTGAGTTGGGAGCGATGAGCGCGACCAGGTCGGTGGAGCCGAATCGAAACTGGGCAAAGGTCAGCCATGTGTTCACTACACCCGCTGCTCCGCCCGTGCAAAATCTCACTGCCCGCCTTTCACTCTCAGTCGGGACCGCTGCTACGTTTATGGTGGATCAAATTGTCGTTCAGGAAACTTCCCTGGTGACATGAATACATGCGATGAGTAAATGAGAGGGGATGTTGAGAGGCAGTCGCACAGTGGCTGCCTCTTCTTTGGGTGTAAGCCGGTTGAACCCTTCCGGATGACTAATCGTTGCTTTCGGCTGATGGGTCGAAGTATTGGTTATCCACATTGCCACCCCATAACACATAGGTACCATCGGTGCGTCGCGCGGCAAATGAAGGGTCGTTATGAACGGGCCTTGGCGGTGGAGGGTTTCCAACATAAGGGAATCGTTTTATCGAGTACAATTCAACGACATTGCTGCGCACATAATCAGCCAACTCGGGAGGAATTTCACCCGCATCCTCCATCCTTAGAGTGGCGCCCCATACAGACACGGCCCCTTCCGTTCCCCCCTGGGTGGTAATCACCCCATAGGCCCCGTTGGTGCAATAAACATCCCGTATGAGGCTGGCCATTAACGTTTGCCGCAGCGCAGCACTCATTTCGCCGCCAGACGTATGAAGGCCATGCAAAACAATCGCATTGGTCCTGCCGTCATCGTGGCGACTGAGTAAGAAAAAACTGTGATCATTGGCATATAAGCTGAGATGACCATCCACAATAATGGCTCTGGACGACACGTTTTTGTGTTGTCTCTGCGGCTCCTTGTTTGTGCCAGGCCGGGGCGGGTCACCTGGGACTGCATTAGCGCCGTTAAAGGCCGCCTCAAACTGCACTTTTACCTGAGGTGGTATCGGATCGCCCCCGAATCCGATGGCCCCCCACGCCTCGGCCTGACCCGATTGGTTAGCGATCACAAATGCCCAACGGTTGGCCGTGCAAAGAATGATATTGCCACGCAAGGCCAAGTTGGCCGCACCGTCAGACATGTTCCCGCCTTCACCCACTCTCCCCCAACTGACAGCAATGCGACGCCCTCGGGTGATGGCGCAGAAGGCTGTCGTTGCCGCGATCACCGATTCGATCCCGCCGTCATTGAGGATCTGACGCAATTGTTCAACGGGAATGGTGCCGCCGCCCGTCGTATGTCCCCATACAGCAAAATCGCCATCAGCGGTTATGGCACAGAAGGAAATAGCTGTCGCTACAATCCGGGTAATAAACATCGAGTTGAGCTGGTCCCGAACGGCGGGTGGTATCGTGCCGCCTTTGTTCGGATCACCCCACGCATACACACGGCCGTTCTGGGTTCGCACAGCAAAGGCGTCATCTGCCGCGTAAATAGCCAAGGGTGGGTCAAAGAGCAATGCTTGATGAATAGCATTGGGGATCGTGGCAATGGGATTATTTACTGGACCAATTGCGGCAATACGGTTGGCCCCGGCAGCGGGGTTACTATAAATAACAGCGAAGCCACTTCGGGTGCTGTAAACAGAGCGAATGCCCTGCAAGGGTGGCAACGTGGCGGGAACATCGCCCCCCCAACACAACAACTGGTTAGTACTTCCCAGCGGCACCAGCGCCGCGAAACTGCGTTCGGACGAGAACAACCGAACGGCCTTGTTATTTTTCAAAAAACTGATTATTTCGGGTGGAACCGGTAAGCCCCATCCATTTTGCCCTTTTAGATGAACATCGCCGCTGGAGGGGTCAAGCAATGCAAAAACGCCGCCCGTGGAAACAAACAACCTGTCAGTGGGTTCGGGCACGTGAAATGAAAAATTACCGCGCTGTTTTAGATAACATGCTTCGTTTTCTTCATCAGAAATATTTTGAAAATCCGAATTTATTGGATAAAGCGGGGATTTAGCCTCTTCACCCAGCGCGCCGTCAGACGATACGGGAACCACCGAAAACTGTAGAAATTTCCCACCGTCCGCTGCTCTCAACTTTATGTCCAATTGCCCTTCGTCCGTCAGGCGTTCACCATTGATATACCAATAGAATTTAGACAATCCTTCTGGGCTACCCCCATTGCTGTTGTAAAGATAAAAACCATGTACGGTTGCGCCGACAAAAACATCCCCCACCACTTGAACATGAGTGGCCTCCGGGATCACAAGTTTAGCCTTGATTTTTTTCATAGCGTTCTCCAAGCACTTCATAGGGCGTAGTTGGATGTAACAATGAGAGGGTGCTTCGAATGCAAATCTTCGTTACAAAGACCAAGGTCGCTTGCAAATAACCCGCGCAAGCGCGGGTTATAAGGTTCATCCAAGCGGCTGTTTTTACGTATCGTGCTCCCGAGGGTCGTAATGTTGGTTTTTTACATTGCCGCCCCATAACACATAAGTGTCATCGGTGCGTCGCGCAGCAAACGAGGGATCGATGTGCACAGGTCTTGGTGGTGGCGGTGGAGGCGGTGGTGGAGGTGGCGGCCGAGGTGGAGGATCGGGCTGCTTCACATAGGGAAAACGCTTGATGGAATATAGCTCCACTACGTCACTGCGAACATGCTCGGCCAGTTCAGGCGGTATTTCTCCGGCATCCTCCATCGCCAGCGTAGCACCCCAGACTGAAACGGCCCCGACTGTGCCCCCCTGAGTGGTAATCACACCGTACGCCCCGTTGGTGCAGTACACGTCGCGGATCAAACTGGCCATCAATGTTTGCCGAAGTCCCTGGCTCATGACGGCCCCATGGCTAGGGTAGCCGTGCAGCACGATCGCATGAGTTCTTCCATCGTCGTGACGACTCAACAGAAAGAAACTGACATCGTTGGCATACACGCTGATATTGCCTTCCAGCACAATGGCGCGGGACGAAACGTTAGGGTGGTGCCTCGGCTTTTGCCCTTTGATAGGCGAGCGCTCTGGCTCCCCCGGCACGGCGAGAAGGTCCGTGGGCGATACGTTAGGATCCGCGCTGATCCTGAAGGCCTTCTCTATTTCCCGTTTCACGTTGTTGGGCAGTGGAGCACCACCATAAAGCGCTGCGCCCCACGACTCCGCCTGGCCTGAAGCATTGGCCATCAAGAAAGCCCAACGATTGGCCCTGCAAAGAATGATATTCCCACGAACAGCCAAGTCTGCCGCACCGGCCGACATGGTTCCGCCCTGGCCGGCTGCCCCCCAACTGTAGGCCCGACGAGGGTTTCGAGTGATGGCACAAAATGCGTTCTCGGCGGCAATCAGCGATTCAATGCCGCCCTCCTCAATAATTTTACCGTACTGGACAACTGGGATGACGCCACCACCACCGGGGTTCCCCCACGCTACGCAATCACCATTCTTGTCATCAATGGCGCAGAACGACATCGCCGTTGCCACAATCCGGGTGACAAACATTGCGTTGAGTCGTCTCCTGACGTCATCGGGGATGATGCCGCCGTTGTGAGGATGCCCCCAAGCGTAAACCTTACCGCCACTGGTTCGCACGGCAAATGCATCATCTGTCGCATAAATGGCCTCGGGTTGATCCCATACCAGCGCTGATTGAATCTCATCGGGCACAGTGGAAACGGGCCTGCCCACCGGGCCGATGGCAGCGATTCGGTTACTGGCACCCTGAGGGTTGCTATAAATGATCGCGAATGCACTTCTTGTACTGTAGACCGACCGTACGCCTTGCAGCGGCGGAAGGGTTGGTGGAATGGTGGGCCCCCACATCAACAACTGGTTGGTACCGCCCAATGGAATGAGCGCTGCGAAACTCACCTCTGAAGAAAACAACTTGATTGCCTTGTTGTTTTTCAGAAAGTTCACAATCTCCGGTGGCACCGGCAAACCCCAGCCTGTCTGACCTTCCAGATGAACGTCACCCGTAGTAGGCTCGAGCAGCGCAAACACCCCGCCCGTAGAAACGAACAGCCGATCCGCAGGCTCCGGAACGTGAAAGGAAAAGTTGCCGCGCTGCTTCAGGAAACACCACTCATTTTCATCGTCCGATATATTCTGAAAGCCTGAGATAACTTTATAGGTTTCAGAAAAACGCTCAATACCTCGCGTACCGTCAGACGCAACAGGAATGACCGAAAACTGCAAATACTTACCGCCATCCGCGGCTCTTAGTTTCAAGTCCACCTGGCCTTCTTTTTCAAGTCGTTCGCCGTTGAGATGCCAATAAAACTCAGACAATCCCTCTGGGCTGCCACCGGCGTTACTGTAGATATAAAACCCTCGCACGGTAGCGCTGACATGCACATCACCCAAAATCAGAACCTGGGTTGCTTCCGGCACAGTGTCGGTAGATTCAGTTATTTTCATAATACCCTCCAACTAGGCAGGTTAGGCACGTTGAGAGTCTTAAGGCCTGACCCCGTTTGCGCCTACCATTACAGACTCCAACCAGGAGTCTCTTTCAGTCCTTTTGGATTTACGGTTTTGTGGGATCAATATGTTCATTCGGAATAAGCAATGTGCCTCCCCAATTGACCCATGTGTCATTGCCAAGCCTTGCAGAGAAGGCGCCTTGCCGACCAATATTTGGGTTATAGGGGGGCATCTGTTGGATGGAATAGAGTTCTTTAATCTGCGCTCGCAAATGCGGTTGAAGCAGATCAGGTATCTGCCCTGCTTCCTGCTGAGCATTATTGGCGCCGAACGCGACGACGGCCCCGGTGACCCCTCCCTGATTGGTGATCATTGCGTAGGCACCGTTCGTGCAATACACATCGGTGATTTGACTGGCCATCAACACTTGACGGGTCGCCGAAGGCATCGCCCCGCCATACCCTGCATGGCCCCACGTAATCAAATCAATCGTTACACCACCATTGCCCTTGCTCGACAGGAAAAAACTCGAGTCATTCGAGCTCAACGTGACATCGCCCAACTGAGTCACAAGATGGGTCAGACTGACGCGCTGCTTGCCGATGCTATGGCAGACACAGGCGGTGTCAGACGTGTGCGACCGCTGTGGATTTACATTGGCCACCTGCAATTTTTCGAACACCGCCCGCACACGCTCCTTCGCACCGCTGGCTTCAAGCACTTCGCCCGCATCTACGACTGCGAACGACTCCTCTGAGTCCGCGGTGCCCTCGGCAGTGGGCGTGTTTCCGCCCATGCCATTGACGCCCCAGGCCGCAATACCGCCGCCATCGTTAACAATGCAAAACGCATATGCCGTACTTGCACACATCACGATATAGCCGCGGGCGGCCAGTATCCGGGCCTCTTCGCTCATTACCCCACCATAGGGGCCGCCCCAACTCAACGCGGTTGCGCGTCGCTTGGTAATCACGACAAAAGAGTCACGATTGGCAACCACATGTTGTGCCCCCTCACCATCCAGAATTTTTTCCAAGTCAGCCGCGGAGATTGCGCCACCGCTGTTGGCCGGCCCCCAAGTTACAACGGTGCTAACGGTAGGATCACCAATGCGTACCGCACCGATCGCGCAAAAAGCGCCTGCTGTGGAAACAATTCGGGTGACGTTTATCTGATCCAACTCTTTTCGCTTGTTCTGATCGAAGGTACCTCCCGCTGCTGGGCTCCCCCACGCGTAAACCCGCCCGCTTTCGGTGAGAACCGCGAAGGCCGCCGCAGTACTGTAGATAGCCTTGGGTTGATCAAAGAACAAAAACTTTTGTATATCGTCAGGTACGCCTCCGCCGTTGGCAACGCTTCCGAACGCACCAATCCTGTTTTTACCCGGCGGCGGATTATCATAAATCCAGGCAATTGCCGACTCATTGCAATACACGTATTTAATATTGCTCAAATCCAAATCATGGGGGATAGGCCCGATATTCTGTCCCCACAGGAGCAATTGGTTTGCGGTGCCGACCACCGGCACCAACGCAGCAAAGTCCTTTGCGGTTGAAAACATCCGAGTGGCAGGATTATTGTTCAGGTACTGAGCTATTTCTGCTGGCGGGATACCACCAGAATCGTTGCGTCCCTTCACGAAGATACTTTGCGTGGTACCACTCATCCACGCGAATGCGCCCGAAGTGGAGTTTACGATTCGATCATTGGGTTCGTTTCGATACAAGGAAAAGGCACCGTACTGCTTAATGAAACTACTATTGCTTTCCTCTTCCGAAATATTTTGATAGCCACTGACGATGGTTTTAACTTGCGAATACACTTCATTACCGCTAACCCCTGAAGCGGAGACAGGCGTGACTGCAAATCGGACTTGTTGCCCAATCATACCTTGCGTAATAGTGAGGTCGAGATTTTTCGTAAGAGGCCCCGGGGCTTCGCCCACATACCAGCGGTACAGTGACCGCCCTTCTTCCGCTTCGCCTCCTGTCGCATTGTATTTATAACTTCCGCGTACCGTGCCTCCGGGCATATTTTCGCCAATAATAGTGACATGGGTTGCGATGGGAACCGAAAAAGTAGTTTTGCTCATGATCTTCTCCTCCAACGTTGCTTGACCCCACTAGTTGGCGCGTGTTGACATAACCCGTCTACTGTCAGAAGTAACAGGTAAGTGAACCTTCCGTCCGATTTCGGTGACACACTGCCAAGCGCCGCGCACCGCTGATTAATCAAACGTTAATGCAGCAGACTCACCCTCTTCTTTTTATCTTTGGAGAAGCCCATCGTGAATTTGCACACAGTTTCTCTCACTGGCCTGCTACTCGTTGGCACAGCGCCGGCATTCGCCGAATCCCCCGCCTATGGTCCTGAACTCCAAGGCTTCCAATACCCCCACCCCCTCCAACACTTCGCCTTCCAATCCCAAGGCAAATCCCTGCAAATGGGCTACATGGACGTCCCCGCCACCGGTACTCCAAACGGTCGCAGCGTGGTGCTGATGCACGGCAAGAACTTCTGCGGCGCCACCTGGGAAGGTTCGATCAAGGCGCTGAGTGACGCCGGTTACCGCGTCATCGCCCCAGACCAGATCGGCTTTTGCACCTCCAGCAAGCCCGACCACTACCAGTACAGCTTCCAGCAACTGGCGACCAACACCCATCAACTGCTGGAAAAGCTCGGCATTCAAAAGGCCACGGTGATCGGCCATTCCACCGGCGGCATGCTCGCCACACGCTATGCGCTGATGTACCCCCAGCAAACCGAACAGTTGGGGCTGGTGAACCCCATTGGGCTGGAAGACTGGAAAGCCCTCGGCGTGCCTTACCAGAGCGTCGACCAGTGGTACCAGCGCGAGCTGAAACTGAGCGCCGACGGTGTACGCAACTATGAGCGAAACACCTATTACGTGGGGCGCTGGAAACCTGAATACGAGCGCTGGGTAGACATGCTCGCCGGCTTGAACAAAGGCCCGGGGCATCTTCAGGTTGCCTGGAACTCGGCGTTGATTTACGACATGATCTTCACCCAACCGGTGTACTACGAGTTCAAGGACTTGCAGGTGCCCACCCTGCTGCTGATCGGCACCAGCGACACCACCGCTATCGGCAAAGATGTGGCGCCGGCGGCGGTCAAGGCCAAAATTGGTCATTACGAGGTACTGGGCAAGCAGGTGGCCAAGCTGATTCCCCGCGCCACGTTGGTGGAGTTCCCCGGCCTGGGCCATGCGCCCCAGATGGAAGAGCCGGAACAGTTTCATAAAGCCCTGTTGCAGGGGTTGAACGCCCTCTAATTCAACCTTTTCGAGGCCCGCGTGTATGTCGATACAGATCGCAGTGTTGGATGACTGGCAAAACGTGGCCAGCGACGTGGTGGATTGGTCGACGCTGGGCAGCGTAGGCAAGGTGCATTTTCTCAACGACTACCCCGCCGATACCGCCACCATGATCGAGCGCTTGAAAGGGTTCGAGGTGATTTGCCTCATGCGCGAACGCTCAACCTTTGACAAAGCCCTGCTGCAAGGGCTGCCCAAGCTCAAATTGCTGGTGACCGGCGGCATGCGCAATGCCGCCATCGACCTTCCCGCAGCCAAGGCCCTGGGCATCCAGGTGTGCGGCACCGACAGCTATAAACACGCCGCACCGGAACTGACCTGGGCCTTGATCATGGCCTCTACACGCAACCTGCTCGCCGAAGCCAACTCACTGCGTGCGGGCGGATGGCAGGTCGGTCTGGGCGGCGATCTGCATGGCAAGACCTTGGGCATTCTGGGGCTGGGCAGCATTGGCCAGAAAGTCGCAAAGTTCGCCCAGGTCTTTGGTATGCGGGTGATTGCCTGGAGTGAAAACCTCACACCGGAGCGTGCGGCTGAATCGGGGGTGACCTGGGTCAGCAAGCGCGAGCTGTTTGAGCAGGCGGATATTCTGACCATCCACCTGGTGCTCAGCGAGCGCAGCCGTGGCCTGGTGGATGCGCAAGCCTTGGGCTGGATGAAACCCACCGCGCGGCTGGTGAACACCGCACGCGGGCCGATTGTGGATGAGCAGGCGCTGGTGCAAGCGTTACGCAGCGGTCGTCTGGCCGGGGCGGCGCTGGATGTATATGCCCAGGAACCGCTGCCGGCTGACCATCCGTTTCGCCACTTGCCCAATGTACTGGCGACGCCACACGTGGGGTATGTGAGCGAGCAGAATTACCGGCAGTTCTATCAGCAGATGATCGAAGATATCCAAGCCTGGGCCAAGGGTGTGCCCATTCGCGGGCTCACCTGACGCACCACTTTAGTGCGTTATTTGACCCTGTCTTTTGGTAGGAGCGAGCTTGCTCGCGAAAAACGCCAACGATAACGCGGTCATTCTGGTTTTACTCGGCGGCCTTTGGTTTTTCGCGAACAAGCTCGCTCCTACAGAGGCAGGGCGGTATATCGATAAAAGTTTTTTGTCCTACAAAATCGGCTTGAAAACCCAGCAGGCGCTGGGATCTGTCCTAGACTCATGACCGATGGGTCCGTTCCAAAACAAAAACCCCGCAAAAAATCTAAACTTTCGAAACCTGCCGCTGGTCAAGTTTTAGGTAAGGGCGAGCACGCGCGCTTCAGGCCGAATGCCCGCTCATCCAATCTTTTTAAGCCGACGTTGCAACTGGCATACGCCTTGCCAGCTTGTATAGCGCTTGTGTGCCTGGCCGCAGGATGCGGTCACTCGGAGCCGATGGCAGCGGGCCATTAGCCAACCAACAGATGGGAGTGCATTATGATCAGTGCCGCAGTAGATACTCAGGGAGAGCGTTTTAGTCAGCCGGCAGGAGGGCCAAAGTCTTTGGCCGACCTGCCCAACACTGTGCGGCCGGTCGTGAGTCAGAATCCGAATCGAAAGAAAGTCTTGTTTGTCACCTCCGAGTTCGCGGACTTGGTGAAAACCGGTGGCCTGGGCGACGTCTCCGCTGCCCTGCCCCGCGCCATGGCTCACCTGCATGATGTGCGAGTACTCATTCCGGGTTACCCGCAAGTGATGGAAAGCGACAACCCGATTCATATCGTCGGTGAACTGGGCGGCCACGCTGCGTTGCCACCGTGCAAGATCGGGCGCATGGACCTCAAGGACGGCCTGGTCATCTACGTGCTGATCTGCCCCGAACTGTATGAGCGTGAAGGCACGCCCTACGGCGCCAACAATGGTCGCGACTGGCCAGACAACCATATCCGCTTCGCCCGTCTGGGCCTGGCCGCCGCCGACATGGCCGCCAACCTCGCGCAAATCCACTGGTGCCCGGACCTGGTGCATGCCCATGACTGGCCTGCGGGCCTGGCTCCGGCGTACATGCACTGGCGTGGGTCGCGCACGCCAACCCTGTTCACCATTCATAACCTGGCCTACCAGGGCGTGGTCAGCCTGGCCTCGACGCCAGAGCTGGGCATTCCGCCCCATGCCCTGCAACAAGAAGGCATGGAGTTCTACGGCAAGATGTCGTTTCTCAAGGCGGGCATGGCGTATTCCAGCCATATCACCACCGTGAGCGCCACCTACGCCCAGGAGATCACCACCCCGGAATTCGGTTGCGGCCTGGATGGATTCCTCGCCAGCAAGACCCAGCAAGGTCTGCTCAGCGGCATTCCCAACGGTATCGACGAAAGCTGGGAGACGTCCACCGACACGCATCTGATCCACAACTTCAATATCGGCGACTGGGAAGGTAAGGCTATCAACGCCGCCCATGTGCGCGAGTTGTTTGGGCTGCAGCCATCCAGTGGCCCGCTGTTCGCTGTGGTCTCGCGCCTGGTCTACCAGAAAGGCCTGGACCTGACCGAAGCCGTCGCCAGTTTCATCGTCGAAAACGGCGGCCAGATTGCGATCATCGGCCGTGGCGAGCCGGAAGAAGAACAGGCCATGCGCGAATTGGCACTGCGCTTCCCGGGCCAGGTGGGGGTACGTATCGGCTTCAACGAGACCGATGCGCGCCGCATGTTCGCCGGCAGCGATTTCCTGCTGATGCCGTCACGCTATGAACCCTGCGGCCTGAGCCAGATGTATGCGCAGCGCTTCGGCTCGTTGCCGGTGGCGCGTAACACCGGCGGGCTGGCGGACACCATTGAGGATGGCGTCACCGGCTTCCTGTTCAATGAATCCACCGTGCAAAGCTACGAAGAGGCGCTGCGCCGCGCCTTCAAGGTGTTCGCCTTCCCCGGTCTGCTCAACGCCATGCGCAGCCGTGCCATGACCCAGCCGTTCAACTGGTGCCAGGCCGTGGAACCCTACGCCGAGCTCTATGAACGACTGGTGGCCAAGGCATTGGGAAAATCGAACAAGTAACGACTGGAACAACTAAGGGAGGTCTTCATAGATGCCGTCAAGGACTCTGGAAACCTGGCCCCACGGCGCAATCATGCTGGACGCGCACCGCACGCGCTTTGCGTTATGGGCGCCAGACGCATTTTATGTCAGCGTTGAATTGGAACAGGGTAAAACCATCGTCATGCTTCCCCAGACCGGTGGTTGGTTCGAAGTCGAAGTCGCGTGCCCTGCCGGCACGCTTTACCGCTTTAATATCGATGGCGAAAATACGGTGCCCGACCCCGCTTCCAGGGCCCAGGCGCTGGATGTGCATGGGTGGAGCCGAGTAGTCGACCCCCTCGCCTATGAATGGCGCCACAGCCAGTGGCAGGGTCGCCCGTGGCACACGGCGGTGATCTACGAACTCCACGTCGGCGCCATGGGCGGCTACGCTGCCGTCGAGAAACACCTGCCCCGCCTGGCTGAACTAGGCGTCACCGCAGTTGAATTGATGCCTTTGGCGCAATTCCCCGGCGAACGCAATTGGGGCTATGACGGCGTGCTGCCCTATGCGCCCCACGCCACCTACGGCACTCCCGAGCAACTCAAGCAACTGATCGACAGTGCCCACGGCCACGGTTTGGCCGTGATCCTCGATGTGGTCTACAACCACTTCGGCCCCGACGGCAATTACCTGGGCCAGTACGCCCAGGGGTTCTTCCAGGAGGACGTGCACACCCCCTGGGGCGCTGGTATTGATTTCGAGCGCCGTGAAGTGCGGGATTTCTTCCTCGATAACGCCCTGATGTGGCTGCTCGAATACCGCTTCGACGGCCTGCGCCTGGATGCCGTGCACGCCATTGACAACCCCGGGTTTCTACAGGAACTGGCACAACGGGTACGCCAGCAGGTGGACGGCGGACGCCACGTGTGGCTGATGCTGGAAAACGAACTGAACCAGGCCAGCCTGTTGCAGCACGATTTCGACGCCCAATGGAATGACGACTTTCATAATGTGCTGCACGTACTGCTCACCGGTGAAACCGACGCTTACTACAGCGATTTTGCCGAGCAGCCCACCGCCAAGCTGGCGCGCTGCCTGGCCGAGGGGTTCATCTACCAGGGCGAAACGACACGCCATGGTCATGCACGGGGCGAACCCAGTGCGGAACTGCCCCCCAGCGCCTTCGTCGCATTCCTGCAGAACCACGACCAGGTTGGCAACCGCGCTCTGGGCGAACGCCTGCACCAGTTGTGTTCGCCCCAGGCCCTGAAAGCCGCGACCGCCCTGCTGCTGCTGTGCCCCATGATCCCGATGCTGTTCATGGGCGACGAAGTAAATGCCGCCGAGCCCTTCCTGTTTTTTACCGACCATCATGGCGAACTGGCCGAGGCGGTGCGTGAGGGGCGGCGCAATGAATTTGCCGACTTCGCGGCGTTTCACGACCCCGAGCAACGCCAGCGCATCCCCGACCCCAACGCGCTGCAAACCTTTTTACAGTCGGTGCCCTCCTTCGTCGAGAACGACCACACCCAGCTCTACCGTCACCTGCTGAGCCTGCGTCACACACACGTGGTGCCGCACTTGCCCGGCACGGTGGCCCTGGGCGCGCAGGTGCTGGCTGACCATGCCGTCACCGCGCGCTGGCGTCTGGGCAACGGCCGTGTGCTGCAGATCGACCTGAACCTGAGTGAACAGCCCCTGGATCATCCGGCACCCCACCCGATTATTTTCCAAACGCCTGCCCAGCAAGGTGCGCACTTACCGCCCTTGAGCGCACGCGTTTGCTTATCCCCTGTTGGAGACATTCTTTGAGCGAAGCGAACCTGGAAATTCTCGCCAGCCGCGCAGGCCTGGCCGTCGATTGGATCGATGCCAACGGTCGCCCGCAGCATGTAAAGCCTGATGCCCTGCGCGCCGTGCTCAAAGGCCTTGGGCACCCGGCCGACAGCGATGCCGAGATCGACGCCAGCCTGCAGCAACTTGAGCAGGCGCAGCAAGACACCCACCTGCCGCCGTTGATGACCACCGACAGTGGCGCGGGCCTGGACCTGGCGCGTTATTTCGCCCCCGATACCCCATGTCGCGTCAGCCTGGAAGGCGGCGGAACCCTGGAACTGCGCCTGGACGGCGAGGCTGTGCTGCCCGGCGTGATCGCCCTGGGCTACCACCAGGTGCATATCGACGGGCAAACCTTCACCCTGGCCGTCGCTCCCAGCCACTGCTACAGCGTGGCCGACGCGGTCGACAGCCAACCCGCTCGTGCCTGGGGCCTCAGCGCCCAACTCTATGCCTTGCGCCGCCTCGGCGATGGCGGTTTTGGCGACACCCTGGCTCTGGAGCACCTGGTGCGTTCCGCCGCCGAGCGCGGCGCCGACGCTGTGGCGATCAGCCCGATGCACGCGATGTTCAGCGCCGACACCGAGCGTTTCAGCCCTTATTCACCCTCCA
This sequence comes from Pseudomonas sp. CFSAN084952, assembly GCF_009648855.1. Lineage (NCBI taxonomy): Bacteria > Pseudomonadati > Pseudomonadota > Gammaproteobacteria > Pseudomonadales > Pseudomonadaceae > Pseudomonas > Pseudomonas sp. CFSAN084952. Next base: position 2,623,567 of record NZ_CP045767.1, read on the forward strand.
GCCGCCTGTTTCTCAACAGCCTGTATGCTTCGCCGGCGTGCATCCTCGGTGAACGTGAGGTGCGCAACGCCATCGAAGCTGCCGGGTTGGCTGACGAGTTGCATGCCCTGGAACAGCTCCCGCTGATCGACTGGCCGGCCGCCGCCAAGGCCAAGCAACGCCTGCTGCGCACACTGTATGAAGACTTCCGCCACGGCGCGCATCCCCAGCATGCCGACTTCCAAAGCTTCCGCCAGACCGGCGGCGAAGCCCTGGAAAACCACTGCCGCTTCGAAGCCATACAGGCCCAGCGTGCTGCCGCCGGTGAGGACCTGGACTGGCGCCAATGGCCCGAAGCCTGGCGCACGCCGCAAAGCCCGGCCCTGGCGCAGTTCGCCGAGGAAAACCGCGACGAAATCGGCTATTTCGCCTTCACCCAATGGCTGATCGCCCGTAGCCTTGAGCGCGCGCAACAAGCCGCCCGTGGCAGCGGCATGGGCATCGGCCTGATCGCCGACCTGGCGGTGGGTGCCGATGGCGGCGGTAGCCAGGCCTGGAGCCGTCAAGACGAACTGCTGGCCGACCTGACCGTGGGCGCGCCACCGGACATTCTCAACCGCGCAGGCCAAGGTTGGGGGATCTCTGCCTTTTCCCCAGAGGGCCTCAAGCGCAATGGCTTTCGCGCCTTTATCGAAATGCTGCGAGCCAACTTCGCCCATGCCGGCGGCTTGCGCATCGACCATGTGATGGGCCTGCAACGCCTGTGGGTGATCCCCCTGGGTGCATCACCCCGCGAAGGCGCCTATTTGTATTACCCGGTGGACGACCTGCTGCGTTTGCTCGCCTTGGAATCGCACCGCCACCAGGCCATCGTCCTCGGTGAAGACCTGGGCACCGTGCCTGAGGGCCTGCGCGAAAAGCTCAGCGCCCGCTCGATCCTGGGTATGCGTGTGCTGCTGTTCGAACAGAACCATGACGGCCAGTTCAAGCCCATCCTCGATTGGCCCGACAACGCCTTGGCCACCACCAGTACCCACGACTTGCCGACCCTCAATGGCTGGTGGCACAGCCGCGATATCGAATGGAATATCCAGCTGGGCCTGATCGATGCGCCCACCGTGGACCAATGGAGCGAACACCGCCTGCGCGAACGCCAGGCACTGCGCCAAGCCTTGAGCCAGGACCCGCAGAACTTCATCGATGAGATCCGCAACGACACCGACCATATGATCGACGCCAGCGTGCGCTACCTGGGCCATACCCGCGCGCCCCTGGTGTTGTTGCCCCTGGAAGATGCTTTGGGCATCGAGGAGCAAGCCAACCTGCCGGGCACCCTCGACACCCACCCCAATTGGCGCCGCCGCTTGCCCGGCGAAGCCGCCAGCCTGCTCGACAATGACAGCGCCGCGCGTCGCCTCGAACTGCTGGCCGTGGCGCGCAACCAAGCCTATGAGCGTGACCGATGAACGCACTGCCCCTGCGCGCCACCCAGCGCCTGCAATTTCATAAAGGTTTTACCCTCGATGACGCGGTGCCACTGGTGCCGTACTTTGCCCAACTGGGCATCAGCCACCTGTATGCTTCACCACTGTTAAGCGCCCGCGCAGGCTCCATGCACGGCTACGATGTGGTAGACCCGACCCGCGTCAACCCAGAGCTGGGTGGCGAAGCGGCGTTGCGTCGCCTGGTCAGCGCGCTGCGTGAGCACGACATGGGCTTGATCCTCGATATCGTCTCCAACCATATGGCCGTGGGCGGCGCGGATAACCCTTGGTGGCTCGACCTGCTGGAGTGGGGCCGCCTGAGCCCCTACAGCGAGTTTTTCGACATCCAGTGGCACTCCCCCGACCCGCTGCTCAAGGGCCAGTTGCTGATGCCCTTCCTCGGCAGCGATTACGGCGAAGCCTTGCAGAACGGCACGCTCCCGCTCAAGTTCGATGCCGCCCAGGGGAGTTTCTACGTCGAGCATTACGAACACCGTTTTCCGATTTGCCCCAGGGACTACGGCCTGATCCTGGGCAACGATGAGTTACTCAAACCGCTGGCCGAACGTTTCGCCGCCCTCGCCTATCAGCACGACGCCTACGCCGAAGCCACCACGCTCAAACAAGCCTTGGCCGAACGCGCCAGCGAGCTGCTACCCGCTATTGAACAACGCCTGGCCGCATTCGACAGTCGCCAGCCCGAGGGCTTCGAGCGCCTGCATCACCTGCTGGAACAACAGACTTATCGCCTGGCCAGTTGGCGCACCGCCGCGGACGACATCAACTGGCGGCGCTTCTTCGACGTCAATGAATTGGGCGGCCTGCGGGTCGAACGCACGGCGGTGTTCGAAGCCACCCATGGCAAGATTTTCGAGCTGATCAGCGCTGGGCTGGTCGACGGGCTGCGCATCGACCATATCGACGGCCTGGCTGACCCGCGTGGCTATTGCCGCAAATTGCGTCGGCGTGTGGACGCGCTGTCACCCGAGCGCCACTTGCCGATCTTCGTCGAAAAGATCCTTGGCGAAGGCGAAACTTTGCGTGAAGACTGGCAGGTGGACGGCACTACCGGCTACGAGTTCATGGACCAGTTGTCCTTGCTGCAACACCATCCCGAAGGTTTTGCACCGCTGGCCGAGATGTGGACGCGTCACAGCGAACGGCCTTCAGCCTTCAGCGAAGAAGCGCGGCTGGCGCGCCAGCAGATCCTCAATGGTTCGTTGGGCGGCGACTTCGAAAGCGTGGCCCAGGCGCTGCTGCAAGTGGCCCGCGATGACGTGATGACCCGCGACCTGACCCTGGGCGCCATCCGCCGGGCCCTGCAGGAACTGATTGTGCATTTCCCGGTGTACCGCACCTATATCAGCGCCAAGGGCCGCAGTGCGGCCGACGACAAGGTGTTCCAGCAGGCCATGGAGGGTGCACGCAGTACCCTCAACGAAGGCGACTGGCCGGTGCTCGACCATCTGGAACAATGGTTGGGTGGTCAGCCCTGGCGCAATCGCCCGGTAGGCCGGGCGCGCAAGATGCTCAAGCATGCCTGCGTGCGCTTCCAGCAACTGACCTCGCCCGCCGCCGCCAAGGCTGTGGAAGACACCGCCTTCTATCGTTCGGCGGTGTTGTTGTCGCGCAACGATGTGGGTTTCAGTACCGAGCAATTCAGTGCGCCGTTGGCAGATTTCCATGCGGCCAATCAACAACGCCTGAAGACCTTCCCCGGCAACCTGCTGGCCACCGCCACCCACGACCACAAACGCGGCGAAGACACCCGTGCGCGCCTGGCGGTACTCAGCGAGTGCGCCTCCTGGTATGCCGAACAGGTCGAGCACTGGCGCCGCCTGGCCGAGCCTTTGCGCGAGAGCGCCGAGAGCCCCTCGGCGGGTGATGAACTGATTCTTTATCAGGTGCTGCTGGGCAGTTGGCCGCTGGAGCCCAACCCCGATCTGGAGGCGTACCAGCAACGCCTGTGGCAGTGGCAGCAAAAAGCCCTGCGCGAGGCCAAGTTGCAGAGCAGTTGGAGCGCGCCCAACGAGGCTTACGAACAGGCGGTGGAAGCGTTCCTCAAGCGCCTGCTGCTCAGTGAGGCCGGTGCGCCGCTGCGCAGTGCGTTGGACAGCGCTGCGCAGGCCATCGCCCCCGCCGGCGCCCTGAATGGGCTGGCGCAGACCTTGCTTCATCTGACCGTGCCGGGTGTGCCGGATATTTACCAGGGCGATGAGTTCTGGGACTTCAGCCTGGTCGACCCGGACAACCGGCGCCCGGTGGACTTCGCTGCGCGGCAACGTGCATTGCAGGCACCACCGGACATCGGCGAACTGTTGTTCAACTGGCGCGACGGGCGTATCAAACAGGCAGTGATCGCCCAGGTACTGGGCCTGCGTAAAGCCTGCCCCGAGCTGCTGCGCCATGGCAGCTATACACCGCTGGAAGTGCTGGGCCAGCACGCGGAACGCGTGGTTGCGTTCTACCGTGAACATCAGGGCAGGCAGTTGCTGGTGGTGGTGCCGCGCTGGTCTTATCCGCTGCTTGAAAACGGGATGTTTCCCCAGATCAATGCCCAGGTTTGGGGCGATACGCGGGTGAAATTACCGTTCGCCGCCCCTGCACAAAACTGGAAGGGACTTTTTCAAACGGGCGTAGTCACACCCAACAAGGAGCTGTTGATCAGCGCTGCCCTGGGGGATCTCCCGGTCAATGTCTTTATCAATCCTGATAATCAAGAAAGCTGAAAATTTTCTGTGAGGAGTTTGTGATGAGTAAAGAAGACAAACGCATTCGCGAACTGGCGCATCAGATCTGGGAGTCTGAAGGCAAGCCTGATGGCGCCCATGATCGCCACTGGGAGATGGCGCGCAAGCTGGCGGAAGCCGAGGCGCTGACGCCGAGCAAGCCTAAACCGGCCGCCAAGCCGAAAACCGCGCCCAAGGCTGCGGCAAAGCCCAAACCTGCTGCGCCTGCCGCCGCCAAACCTGCGGCGAAGAAACCCGCCGCCCCGAAGAAGTCCAAACCGCCCGCCCCATGATTTCTCGGGCCTGCAGCACGCATTGCGCGCTGCAGACCCTTTTCCGTCCAAGCCATGCGCTGAAGCACCGTCAGTACGGCGGCGTTCGGCCCAAAAAAAGACCCCTTGCAGGAGCAACTCGATGAGCAAACCCGACAACACCACAGCGACGCCGGTTCATGAGCCGTCGCGGATCCGTGAAGGTTTGCCCTTCCCCCTCGGCGCCACCTGGGATGGCCTGGGTGTGAATTTTGCGCTGTTTTCCGCCAACGCCACCAAGGTGGAGCTGTGCCTGTTTGACGATACCGGCGAGGTTGAGCTGGAACGCATCGAACTGCCCGAATACACCGATGAAATCTTTCATGGCTACCTGCCCGATGCTCACCCCGGGCTGATTTACGGTTATCGCGTATACGGCCCCTATGACCCGGCCAATGGTCATCGCTTCAACCACAACAAGCTGTTGATCGACCCCTACGCCAAGCAACTGGTGGGCGAACTCAAATGGTCCGAAGCGCTGTTTGGCTACACCATCGGCCACCCGGACGACGACCTCAGTTTCGATGAGCGCGATAGTGCGCCCTTCGTGCCCAAGTGCAAGGTCATCGACCCGGCGCACACCTGGGGTAACGACCAACCGGTACGAGTGCCGTGGGACCGCACGATCATCTACGAAACCCACCTGCGCGGCATCAGCATGCGTCATCCTTCGGTCGGCGAGTCGGTGCGGGGGACCTGCGCCGGTTTGATGGAAGATGACGTGCTCAAGCATATCCGTCAGTTGGGCATTTCCTCGGTCGAGCTGTTGCCCGTGCACGCCTTCGTCAACGACCAGCATCTGCTGGAAAAAGGCATGACCAACTATTGGGGCTATAACAGCATTGCGTTCTTCGCCCCTGACCCGCGCTACCTGGCCAGCGGCAAGATCGCCGAGTTCAAGGAGATGGTCGCGCACCTGCATGAGCAGAAGCTGGAAGTGATTCTGGACGTGGTCTACAACCACACTGCCGAAGGCAACGAGCGCGGCCCGACCCTGTCGATGCGCGGCATCGACAACGCCTCCTACTACCGGCTGATGCCCGACGACAAGCGTTTCTACATCAACGATTCCGGCACCGGCAATACCCTGGATCTGAGCCACCCGTGCGTGCTGCAAATGGTCACCGACTCCCTGCGCTACTGGGCCACCGAGATGCACGTGGACGGCTTCCGCTTCGACCTGGCGACCATCCTCGGTCGCTACCGCGACGGGTTCGATGAGCGCCACAGTTTCCTCGTGGCTTGCCGCCAGGACCCGGTGCTGCGCCAGTTGAAACTCATCGCCGAACCCTGGGACTGCGGCCCCGGTGGCTACCAGGTGGGCAACTTCCCACCAGGCTGGGTGGAATGGAACGACCGCTTCCGCGACACCGTGCGTGCGTTCTGGAAAGGCGACGATGGCCAACTCGCCGATTTCGCCGGGCGCATGACCGCCTCGGGCGAGATGTTCAACCACCGCGGGCGCAGGCCGTACAGCTCGGTGAACTTCATCACCGCCCACGACGGCTTCACCCTGCACGACCTGGTGTCGTACAACGACAAACACAATGAGGCCAACGACGAAAACAACCAGGACGGCAGCAATAACAACCTGTCCTGGAACCACGGTGTCGAAGGCCCTACCGACGACCCGGAGATCAACGCGCTGCGCCTGCGCCAGATGCGCAACTTCTTCGCCACTTTGCTGCTCGCCCAAGGCACGCCAATGATCGTCGCCGGGGACGAGTTCGCTCGCACTCAACACGGCAACAACAATGCCTATTGCCAGGACAGCGAGATCGGCTGGGTCAACTGGGACCTGGACGATGACGGCAAGGCCCTGCTCAAGTTCGTCAAGCGCCTGATCAAGCTGCGCCTGGCGTACCCGATCCTGCGGCGCGGGCGTTTCCTGGTGGGCGACTACAACGAAGACATCGGCGTGAAGGACGTCACCTGGCTCGCGCCGGATGGCAACGAAATGACCACCGAGCAATGGGAAGACAGCCAGGGCCGCTGCCTGGGCATGCTGATGGATGGCCGCGCCCAGGAAACCGGGATTCGTCGTGCCGGGGCCGACGCCACGCTGCTGCTGGTGGTCAACGCCCATCACGATCAGGTCAATTTCCGCCTGCCGCCGGTGCCGGAGGGCGAGTTCTGGACATGCCTGCTCGACACCAACGACCCGGCTGTGCGTGGCCAGGAACGCTTTGATTTCGAGCATGAGTACGCGGTCACCGCTCGCTCGCTGCTGCTGTTTGAACTGCAGCACGAAGGCGAGGTGTGAGATGGCGTTGCACGGTTTCCTTCAGGGCTACCGGGGCTACGCCGACACGCAAGCCCTGGGGAATGCGCTGAGGGCCCTTCAAGAGGAAGGCCTTGATCAACTGCCGCTGCCGGGCAGCGGCCATACCCTCGCCCGCCTGAGCCAATTGGCCCAGGTGGCCGGGCATGACCTGCGCCTGTGCAAGTTGTTCGAAGGCCATACCGATGCGCTGGCGATCATTGCCGAACTCGACAGTCCCTTGCCGCCGCTGGGCAGCACCTGGGGCATGTGGGCGGCCGAGCCGCCGACCGCCAAGGTGCGCGTGCGTCGCGACGGGCAGCAATTGCTCGTCGAGGGGCGCAAAGCCTGGTGTTCCGGTGCGGCGGTGGTCAGCCATGGTTTGCTGACGGCCTGGGACGAAGAGGACCGCCAGCAGTTGGTGGCCGTGGCGATGGATCAACCGGGCATCACGGTGACGAATGAGGGTTGGAAGGCGGTGGGCATGGCGGCGACCGGTAGCGTCGACATCCTGTTCAGCGCCGCCAGGGGATTTGCCGTGGGCGGCCCGGGGGACTATCTGTCCCGTCCGGGCTTCTGGCACGGTGGGATCGGCATTGCCGCATGCTGGTACGGCGCGGCACAACGCCTGGGTGAAGTGCTGCGTGCCCAATGTGCCAAGCGTGCGGAGCCTCATGCACTGGCCCACCTCGGCGCGGTCGACAGCGCCTTGAACAGCGCCGCCTGCGTGTTACGCGCCAGCGCCGCGCAGATCGACCGCGAGCCACGCGCCGATGCGCGGCAACTGGCGCAACAGACGCGTGCGTGTATCGAGGACACCGTCGAGCAAGTGATCCAGCATGTGGGCCGTGGGGTCGGCGCCGGGCCGTATTGCAAGGACCCGCACTTTGCCCAGTTGATGGCGGATTTGCCGGTGTATGTGCGGCAAAGCCATGCCGAACGCGACTTGGCCGCCCTCGGCGAACAGCTCGCCGGCGAGCCCACAGGGAGTTGGGCGCTATGAGGCCCAATCCGATTGTTGGCCAGGGCACACCGCTGAGCCACTGGCAAAACAGCGCACGATTGGCCGAGTTGCCCCACATCAGCGTGGCGCAGTTAGTGCCGCCAGGGCATCGAGCGGTGATCGTCGCCCCGCACCCGGATGATGAAGTGCTGGGCAGCGGCGGCTTGCTGCAAGGGTTGGCTGCGCTGGATCGCCCCATCCAGTTGATCTCCGTCACCGACGGCAGCGCCAGCCACCCTGGCTCCCGGCGCTGGCCCGTGGAGCGCCTGAGCGTAGTGCGCCCGCAGGAATCAGCCCAGGCCCTGCATCGCCTTGGCTTGCCGCTGCACAGTTTGAAATGGCTGCGCGGCGGGTTTGCCGACAGCCATGTGGCCGAGCGCGAAACCCAGCTCTGCGAATTTATCCAGCGCCACCTCAAGCCTAACGATGTGGTGTTCGCCACGTGGTGCGAGGATGGGCATTGCGACCATGAGGCCGTGGGCCGCGCCAGCGCCAAGGCAGCCAAGGCCGTCGGCGCAGTGTTGTGTGAACTGCCGGTATGGACCTGGCACTGGGCCACTGCCGGAGACCACAAGGTGCCCTGGCATCGGGCGCGCAAGATCCCGCTGACCGCCGAGCAAGTGGCGCGCAAACGCCATGCGATCCACGCCTTTGCCAGCCAATTGGAGGGCGACCCGCAAATCGGCCTGCCACCGGTGCTGGCGCCCTATGTGGTGGAGCGCTTGCTGCAACCTTTTGAGATGGTGTTCGTATGAGTGTGGCAACCCCCTACTTCGACCAGTTGTTTGCCGGCAATGACGACCCTTGGGCTTTTCGTCAGCGCTGGTACGAACAACGCAAGCGCGCCCTGACCTTGGCCGTGCTGACGCGGCTGCGCTATGCGTCGATATTCGAGCCGGGTTGTGCCAACGGCGAACTGAGTGCCGAGCTGGCGCCGCGTTGCGACCGCCTGCTGTGTTGCGACACCGCCACCGCTGCGATGCGTCTGGCACAGGCGCGGCTGGAGCATTTTCCTCATGCCCGCGTGGAGCAGCGTCGCCTGCCAGAACAATGGCCCGGCGGGCAATTCGAACTGATCGTATTGAGTGAGCTTTGTTATTACCTTGATGTCGATGATTTTAATCGTCTGATCGATTGCGCCCTCGCCGCCTTGACCGCGGACGGGCAAATTCTTGCCTGTCATTGGCGAGTGCCCATTGACGGTTGCCCGCAAACCGCCGAACAGGTGCACGCCGTGCTCCAACAGCGTCTGGGTGTAGCACCATTGGTGCAGTACCAGGACCCGGATTTCCTGCTCAACCTGTGGAGCCTCGATGGCACCTCGGTCGCTCGCCACGAGGGTTTACGATGATCGGTATTCTGATCCCGGCACATAACGAAGAAGCCCTATTGGATGATTGCCTGAGAGCTGCGCGGATCGCCGCCAACCACCCGGGCTTGCTGGGTGAAGCGGTACAGATTCTGGTAGTACTCGACAGTTGCAGCGATGCCAGCGCGGCGATTGCCCAGGCCCACGAGGTGCATTGCCTGCACGTGCAGGCCCGCAACGTCGGGCACGCCCGCGGCGTGGGTGCAGGGTACTTGCTGGAGCAAGGCGCGCGGTGGATTTCCTGCACCGACGCCGACAGCCGTGTCGCCCCTGACTGGTTGGTGGCCCAACTGGCCCAAGGTTGCGACGCGGTGTGCGGCACAGTCACCGTGGACGCCTGGAGCGAAGGCTTCGACCCGGCCGCGCAGATTCGCTATCAGCAGGCCTACCAGGCCCACGACGGGCATCGGCATATCCACGGTGCCAACCTGGGCGTGAGTGCCCGCGCCTACGTAGAGGCCGGTGGGTTTGAACCGCTGGAATGCCACGAGGATGTACAACTGGTACGTGAATTGGAGCGTTGCGGTGCCTCCATTGCCTGGAGCCATGCGCCGCAAGTGGTGACCAGTGCGCGACTGGATTGCCGGGCTGAGGGTGGGTTCGGTGATTACTTGAAGAGCTTGATGCGGGCTGGGTAAAAACAAAATCGCAGGCAAGCCAGCTCCCGCAGGGATCCATGCCAGGCGCAGATTTTGTGGGCAACATAGACCCTCTGTGGGAGCTGGCTTGCCTGCGATGACGTCAGCCCAGCAAACATCGCATCAAAGTTGTGCAGATACCCATGCCTGTCTATGCTCCTAACGCCTCGCACAGCATTCCAGTATTGGCATGCCACGCACTCACCTCAGCGGAGCCTGCGGTGAAGACAAGAGCGTCGTTCCGTCAACGGAGCACGACCCGGTATCAACCGACAAGGATGTGACACCCCATGAAGCCTGCCTCCTTAAGCGAAGGCCGTCGCGGCCCCGCGCAAATCTGGAACACTGCGCCGCAGTTGGCGCAAACCCCCATCATCTCCCTGAACACCCTGGTACCGCCCGGCGCTCGCGTCGTGGTAATCGCACCCCATCCTGGCGATGAAGTGCTGGCGTGCGGCGGTTTGCTGCAACTGCTCAGCACCCACGAGCATCCGCTGCAATTGATCTCCATCACCGACGGCAGCGCCAGCCATCCCGGCTCTCAAGTATGGCCGGCCAGCCGTTTGAGCGTGGTGCGCCCCCAGGAAAGCGCCGAGGCCCTGCGCCGACTGGGCATGCCCTTGCACAGCCTGAAATGGATTCGTGGCGGATTTTGTGACGACGCCCTGGCCGCCCGTGAATCGCCGATGAGCCAATTCATCGCGCGCTACCTGCAACCCGGCGACGTGGTGTTTACCACCTGGCGCAACGACGGCAATGACGACCACGATGCCGTCGGCCGCGCGAGTGCCAGGGCGTGCAGCCTGGTAGGTGCCCAACTGTATGAACTGCCGATCTGGGCTTGGCATTGGCCGGCCCGGGAAAGCGCGGTAATGCCCTGGCAGCGTGCACGCAAGGTCCGCCTGGATACCTGGACCGTCGCGCGCAAGCTGCACGCCGCCCACGCCTACGCCAGCCAATTGGTGGGTGACCCGCAGATCGGCTTACCACCGATGCTCGCGCAGATATTGCTGGAGCGCATGCGCGAGCCCTACGAAATCCTGTTCACCTGACCACCACCCTGTAGGAGCGAGCTTGCTCGCGAAAAACCTCAACGATAACGCGGGCTTACTGAATTAACGCGGCGCTTGCGCGTCTTTCGCGAGCAATCGCGCTCCTACAAACGTTGGGCTTTTCCCTACAGACTCAATCTGCCAAACTGATGCGAATAATTATCAACAGATTTACTATTCGCCACGGAAGGCACTTGGGGAGCCCTACTTTCATGTTTGTGCAACAACGCGGCGGCAACGTTTTTACACCCAGTCTGATGGCAATCACTATCGCTTTAGCAACCTCCAATGCGGCCATTGCCGCCGACGCACCGGCCACCATCGAGCTGGGCGCTACCGAGGTTTCGGGCCAACAGCTTGGCGCAACCACCGAAGGCAGCGAGTCGTACACCACCGGCTCGATGAAGACCGCGACCAAACTGCCGCTGACCTTGCGCGAAACCCCGCAGGCCGTCACCGTGATCACGCGCCAGCGCATGGATGACCAGGCCATGACCAGCATCAACGACGTGGTCAACGCCACGCCGGGGCTGTTCCTCAATTACTCCAACGGCCCTGGGCGACAAGGCTTTACCGCACGCGGTTTCGATATCGACAACCTCATGTATGACGGTATTCCCAGCGGCTACAACGGTGCGTCGGTAGGCGCCCAGCCGAACCTGGCGATGTTCGACCGCGTCGAAGTGGTGCGCGGCGCTACCGGCCTGGTGACCGGCGCAGGCAACCCTTCGGCCGCCATCAACCTGATCCGCAAGCGGCCACTGGATGAGCAGAAAGTCACGCTCACCGGCGCCGTCGGCAGCTGGGACGACTACCGTGGCGAGTTCGACGCCTCCAGCCCACTCAATGACAGTGGCACCTGGCGCGGCCGTGTCGTCACCTCTTACCGCGATGCCAACAGTTTTATCGACAAGGCCGAGCAGGATCATGGCCTTTTCTATGCCGTCACCGAAGCCGACCTGAGCGAAGACACCACCCTGACCCTCGGTTACTCGAACCAGAAGGACAAGACCAACTACTTCTGGGGCGCTTCGATGGTCGGCCTGGATGGACGCCACCTGGGCCTGTCGCGCTCTTACAACCCAGGCACCGACTGGGAAAACAAGGACCAGGAAATCAACACCGTGTTCGCAGAGCTGCGCCAGCGCCTGGCCAACGACTGGAGCCTGCAGGTCAACGCCAACTACGCCGAACAGAACGCCTTGTTCTCCGGCTCCTACCAATCGACACCCTGGCCCGCACGGTGTACCAGGCCACCTACGATGAAAACCAGGCCGGGCTCGACGCCTTTGCCAGCGGCCCGTTCGAGGCGTTCGGCCGCACCCATGAACTGGTGGTGGGCGCCAGCAAGCGCATCTACGACATGACCACCCACAACTACAGCCCGTACGACCTCAACTGGCCGATCAATGCGGGCAAACCGAACTTCACCCGCACCAACAACGTTCGCGAAGTCACCACCCAGGACGGTTTCTACCTGACCAGCCGCCTGAGCCTGGCCGACCCGCTGAAGCTGATCCTCGGCGCTCGCCTGGACTGGTACGACTACGACAACCGTGATGCCGCTGGCGACTACAAGGTCACCCGCAACCTCACCCGCTACGCCGGCCTGATCTACGATCTGGACGACCAGCATTCGGTTTATGTGAGTTACAGCGACATCTTCACGCCGCAAAAAGACAAGAGCACAGCCGGCACTCCGCTCAAACCCATCGTCGGTAAAAATTATGAGGTGGGCGTCAAAGGCGAATACTTCGGTGGCACGTTGAATGCCAGCGTAGCGCTGTTCCGTGTCGACCAGGAAAACCGCGCCGTGGCCGTGGTGGTGCCCAACTGCCCGCAGGCGTCCTGTGCCGAGGCCTCGGGCGAAATCCGCAGCCAGGGTATCGACCTCGAACTGCAAGGCGCCTTGACCGAAAACTGGCAGGTCGGCGGCGGCTATACCTATGCGCGCACTCACACCATCAAGGACGACGCCAACCCGCAGAAGGTCAACAAGCAGTTCGATACCGACATCCCGGAACATCTGTTCAAAGTGACCACCCGCTATAACTTCCAGGGCCCGCTGGAAAAACTCCGCGTCGGCGGTAATATCTCCTGGCAGAGCCGCATGTACAACGACATCAAGCTAGCGGATGGCAGCAACTACCGGCTCCAGCAAGGCGGCTACGCCGTCACTGACTTGATGGCAGGCTACCGGGTCAATCAGCACCTGGATTTGCAACTCAACGCCAACAACATCTTTGATCGCCACTACTACCAGTCCATCTCCAACTCAGTGACTTATGGCGGCGACTCCTATGGCAGCCCCCGCAACATGATGTTGACTGCCAAGTACAGTTTCTGAGCCTCATGCCCACCTCGGCTGCCCGCTCGGGCAGCCGTTCTTAAAGTCCCGCGCCCGCGTGCCGATAACGCGTGGGTAACCGGCAACAATCCTGAACATCTGCTTCACTCCACAGCGGCGCGCCTGTATGGCACACCGCGTGCTTGCTTGACCTCGACGCCCCCTCTCATGGAGTAAGAGTGAATGCCCGTCCGTTTTCTCGAGCACTATCGCAAGGCCGACCGCATCATGCTGGCATTGATCTGGCTGATGTGCCTGTTCTCCCTCGGCCTGGCGTTCTGGCACGACACCCTCATGCAGGCCGTGATCGTCGGTGGCGGCACCGGCGTGGTGCTCACGGCGCTGTATCGCGTCATTGGCGGCACCCGGGTGATGCGCTGTGCACTGGGCGCCGGCTTGATGGTGATGGCGGCGTTGCACATCAACCAGGCACACGGGGTGATCGAATCCCACTTCGGTATTTTCGCGCTGTTGGCGGTGCTGACCTTCTACCGTGACTGGCTGCCGATCCTGGTGGCGGCACTGACCATCGCGGTGCATCACGTGGTGTTCCATGCCTTGCAACACCAGGGCTTGCCGGTGTTTGTGATGGAGCATCACGGCGGCTGGACCATGGTGTTCGTTCACGCCTTCTATGTGGTGATGGAGACCGTCGCCCTGCTCTACCTGGCCGTCCATAGCCAGGCCGAAGCGGTGGAGAGCCAGGAAATGCTTGAGAAGATGCTCGCCGTTACCTCGCAGTTCACCGTGGAAACCGCCCAAGGTGAAGGCAAGGCCCACGTATCCCTCGCCAAGCGTTTCGACCACTTCCTGCAGCAACTCACCCACCTGATCGACGGCGTCGCTCGCGACTCCCATGGCCTGGGCCAGCTCGGCCAGGAACTGGCCAGCGCCAGCGGCACCCTGGAAAAAGGCGCACGGCATCAACTGGCGCAGATCGGCGAAATGACCGGTTCGATGCAGCGCATGGAAGACGCCATGGGCCACATTACGGTGCAGGTCGAACAGGCAGTGGAACATGCAGGCCAGGCCAGCCAGCAGATTGTGCGCGGCCAGGAAAGCGTCGGCCGCGCCCAGCATGAAATCAGCCAACTGGCTTCGCGTATCAACGGCACGGAGTCGACCGTGGAATCCCTGGCGGTGCAGGCAGAGCAAATCGGCTCGGTGCTGGACGTGATCAGCAGCATCGCCAACCAGACCAACCTGCTGGCCCTCAACGCCGCCATCGAGGCCGCCCGCGCCGGCGAGCAAGGCCGTGGCTTTGCCGTGGTTGCCGATGAAGTGCGCAGCCTGGCCCAGCGCACCGCCCTCTCCACCCAGGAAATCAAGAGCATCATCGAGGGCCTGCAACACGGCAGCCGCCAAGCCGTCGAAGCCATGCACGCCAGCCGCGAAGGCGTAGAGCGCTGCGTGGCAGACAGCCAAGAGGCGGTGGACATGCTACGGGCGGTGGGCGAGGACATCGCGCACATCGACCAACTCAACGGCCACATCGTCACCACCACCCGCGAGCAGACCTCGGCCAACCTGGAGATCGTCGAGCGCTTGCAGTCGGTGCAAAGCATCGCCCAGAACACCGCCGACGACGTCGAGACACTCGCCCGCAGCAGCGAACGCCTGCCACCGATCGCGGTGCGGCTGGATGCGTTGGGGCGCAGGTTTCATCCTTGAACCCAATCCGAAACACGGCGAGTCAAAGAGAATAGGTGGATATACCGCTGGAGTGCATCAAGGTTCCAGATGCGGAGCCATCAAAGCGGCAAACCAATCGATGAACGCGCCAAGGCGACGAGAGCGTTGGCGGCGAGTCGGGTACAGGGCTGAAACGCACATGGGGGCCGGCCGATAGGCCGTCATCACCTCAACCAATTCGCCGCTGTCCAATAAATGCTGAACATCGAACAACGGCACCTGAATCAAGCCAAGCCCTGCACAGCATCCTGCAATATAGCTTTCGGCATTGTTGACCACCACGCGGCTCGGCATCATGACAGCCTGCGCGGTGCCATCGACGCAATATTCCCACGCCGTTTCCTGACCGCCTGCGCTCGTGCTGTAGCCGATACAGACATGCCGGTTTTGCAGATCGCAAGGCTGTGTGGGCACCCCGAATTCCGCCAAGTAGGCGGGGCTCGCGCAATTGACCAGCAACACCTTGCCCAACGGTTTCACCACCAGGCTGCTGTTCTGCGGGGTGCCAAAACGAATGACACAGTCCACGCCTTCCTGTACCAGATCAATGGCGCGATCGGTGGAGCCCAGGCCGAGTTGGAGCCCAGGGTAGCGGCGGAGAAACTCGCCCAACGCAGGCATCACCAGGCGCCGCGCTATGCGGCTGGGCACGTCCACTTCCAGACGGCCCATGACCTGTTCCTGATGGCGGTTAAACAGTTGGTCGATATCATCGATGTCCAGCAAGACCTGGCGCGCCTTCAGCAGTAACTGGGTGCCATCGGCGGTCAGGGAGACCTTGCGGGTTGTCCGGTGCAGCAGTCGAGTGCCGGCATTGGCCTCCAGCTGTTGAATGGCGGCCGACACGCTCGCGCGTGGCAGCCTCATCAGCCGTGCCGCTTGTATAAAACTGCCAAGCTCTGCGACCTGAACGAAGACGCGGTACTGTTCGATTCTATCCATGGGCTCTCAATGCTCGGGGGGCACGGATCGATCGGCGCTCACCACGTCTGCGCCAGCGCGTTAACCGTTTACTTGGTGGTGTAGCCGCCATTGATCAAAATTGTCTGGCCCGTCACCCACCACCCGTCACTGACCAGGTTACGGATGAACGGGACCACATCCTCGATATCTGTCAGGCCCGTGCGCGAGAACGGCGACAGCGCAGCAGCCGTCTTGTGGTAACTGACCGCATCCTCACCTTCGGCCGGGTAGAAGAACGGCGTGTCCATGGGACCCGGCCCTACTGCCGTGACCGAAATCCCCCGAACGCCCAGCTCCTTCGCCGCCGCCCGCGTGAATTGCTCTACCGGCGCCTTGCTGCCGGCATACGCCGCGTAGAAGGGGGTGAAAGCGCCCAGCAATGAAGTGACGATAGTGCAGATCTTGCCATTGTCATTGAGGTGCTTGCCGGCTTCCTTGATAAAAAAGAACGCAGTCTTGGAATTGACGGCCATCATCTCGTCGTACTCCGCCTCCGTGATTTCAGCCATTGGCTTTTTCAGCACCTTGCCCACGGTATTGATCGCGATGTCCGGCCTGCCAACTGCCGCGACGGCATCATTGAAGAGTTTTTCCATCGCCCCCGCCGTGGTCAAGTCCGCTTGCAAAGCGACAGCCTTCGCGCCTAGCGCCTCGATTGCGGCAACGGTTGCGTTCGCGTCAGCCTGGCTAGAGGCGCTGTTGTAGTGCACGACCACAGCCTTGGCGCCATGCTTGGCCAGATCGCGGGCGATCAACCCTCCGAGGTTCTTCGCACCACCCGCGATCAGTGCAACCTTGCCGTTGATTGAATGATTAGGCATGACAACATTCCTTTAATTGGGAGAAGTACGCCGCCATTCTAGAGTGCCCCTCGACAAAGATAAGCACACCTTGGCTGGATGCAGTGTTCAGAGATATTGCCTAATCACAAAGGCCCTATCGGTGAATGAAAAGTACGCAGATAACTTGGACAGTGTGCAGCAGCGGCTTCAACAGCTGGGTGCGGTGATAACCCGCCAGACATTTTCGTTTCCCGGTGGCAGCCGGTTCCACTTCACCGATCCGGATGGGTATGAGTTAGCGGTGTGGAGTGTTGCATCGCTGACTTGAGCGTTCAGGCACCAAAATTGAAGGCAATGGAGATTCGCGGCCGTGTGCCTTCAAAGCGGCGTACCGAATGCATCAACCACGACGGAAACATCACGAATGTGCCCGTGGCGGCGGCGCAGGTGCTGCTGAACCCAGCAGTCAGGCAGTCTTCTACTCGCATGCGCAGGGCCGGGTTATAGGTCGAAGCCACCATGCCGCGCGGGTCCAGGAACTCCAGGTCGCCGCCCACCGCCGGGTCATCCTCGCGGCCACCGGCATCGACCCAATAAACACCGGACCAAAACGCCCCAGGGTGGCCGTGAAGTGCATTGCTGTGGCCCGCCTCATTCACGTTGACCCAGGCGTTCACCTTCCACTCGAAGCCGGGCTCGATGAACCCATATTGCTCGCTGTGCACGACGGTCATTTGGGTGGCGAACTGCGTGGCAAACCTCACCAGGGCTTCACAGGCCTCCCCGCCCCACTGCGCAAAATCACCGGCCGACTGCCAACCTCCGGCATTGCTGCGCTGCGTGCCGTAAACGTCGTCTGCCATGCGCTGGGCAATCTGGGCCTTGAGCTCAGTATTCAGCCTTTTCGCGTCGGGAAACTGAATGCTGGCCAATGGGCTTGGAAACAGCCGGCGGATGTTGATGAGCTGCGGGTCCAGTGGGTGTTCAAGGAACTGCATCGACGTTCTACCAAGCTGTGTAAGTCACTGAAAAACATACCGAATAGACGCAGTGACCGGTGTAAACCTTTGTTAAAAACTTGAGGGTTATTGATAGGTGTCGGCAAGTCGGCTAAAAAAGCTTTTGCAATCGCTCAAGCACGTGACTGCATGCATTCTTGAACCGCAAGGCCCCGAGGCTCGACAGGGTCTGTGTAATCCAAGCGGAGTACCCATTATGGAATACGACGAAAAACTGATTGAGGAAGCCGTACTTGCCCTGCTGACCACCTTCAGCTTTGATAACGGCAACTCATGGAAAGGCCACGACTTTCAAATAATGAACCGGCTTCACGAGCAAGGTTTTATCAGTAATCCGGTGAACAAAAACAAGTCCATTTGGCTGACGCAGGAAGGCTTGGAACGGGGCCGGCAAATCGCCGATCGGTTATTTGCCGCAACCCCTGAGGCCAAGCGTTCATCCAATCCGGACACCTGAAGCGCTCGCGGGGCCAGAAGCCCGGCCACGGAGTGTTAAACCGCGCTTCATCTGTTTATCCTCAAGACTTCCCGACCTGCCAACCCGGAGCCGCCATGGACCTCGCCACCCTCGCCCTCTTCCTCCCCGCCTGCTTCGCCCTGAATATGGCCCCCGGCCCCAATAACCTGCTATCCGTGAGCAATGCTACCCGCTATGGCTACCGCACCTCCTGCCTCGCCGGTCTCGGCCGCCTGCTGGCCTTCGCCGGCATGATCGCCCTCGCGTCCGCTGGCTTGGCGGTGGTACTGCAAACCTCGGAGTTGTTGTTCTACGGGATCAAGATTCTCGGCGCGGCGTATCTGTTTTACTTGGCATATCAGCTATGGCGCGCAGACCCGCAGCAGGTAGAAACCGCGACGAGCAAGGTAGGCCTGTGGGCCTTGGCGCGGCAGGAATTTCTGGTGGCCGCGGGCAACCCCAAGGCGATCCTGATCTTCACCGCCTTCCTCCCGCAATTCGTGGTGCCCGGCCAACCCATCACCGCGCAATTTGCCCTGCTGGGTGTGATGTTCCTGGCCCTGGAATGGGTCGCCATCAGTGCCTACGCCTATATGGGCCTGCATATGCGTCGCTGGTTTGCCGAGCCGAAGGGCAAGCGCCTGTTCAATCGCTGCTGCGCAGGTTTGTTGTCAGCGGCCGCGGCGGTATTGTTGACTGCGCGCAGGGCGTAACCGCGGTGGGAGCGCCCCTGGCAGCCGACGCCGATCGAGCTGTGCCCCGCGATCCAAATGTGGGAGCTGGCTTGCCTGCGATGGCGGTGGTTCAGTTGAAAATTCAGTGACTGACACACCGCCTTCGCGGGCAAGCCCGCTCCCACAGGGGATCTGTGCCTGGCACTGATTTTGACGGCAATGCATGACCAATGTGGGAGCGGGCTTGCTCGCGAAGGCGGCCGGGCAGCCGACGACGATTCAACTGATGCCCAAGTTGCGTAGATACCTATGCTATCTCAACCGCAAACCATACCTCACCTCCACCAGCGCCACACCGCCTCTCTCAAGATGGCGCTCAGTCCCGGCCTCCTCGACACACCCCGCCCGGCGATAAAATCGAATAGCCCGTTCATTACCGGCCAAGACCCACAGCGTTAAACGCTCATAGCCTTGCGCCAACAGGTCTTGCAGGCCGGCATTCCACAAGGCCAGCCCGACGCCGGAGTGCCAATGCTCGGCGAGCACGTAGATGGCCATGACCTCACCTGCATTGGCCTGCACGGCGTCTTCGTCACGGCTGGCGCCAACGGATATCCAGCCGACAATCTGCTGGCCCACCTCGGCAACCCATACCGTCGACTCACCCGAGGCAAGCGAGCGAGCCCAATGGGCTTCGCGCCGAGCAAGCGTTACTTGCAATCCGCTCAAGAACTGGGCGGGCATCAGGTCACGGTAGGCGTCTTGCCAACTGCTGATATGCACCTGGGCAATGGCCTTCGCGTCGGCGGGTAATGCTCTGCGAATCACGGATAGGCTCCTGAAATACGGTTATTCCAGTATGCATGCCCATCGATGACAGTTGCAGGGCGCGGGTTCCGGCGTCGATGAAGAGCGCCGGGGCCCGCGTGAAGGCTCCAGCCAATGTCACCCCTTGGTCAGATCCACCAAAGGCGTCTGCCGCACCTCAGTCTCCCGCCCACCCTGAATCTCGCTGACCTGCTTCAAAGCCTTATCAACAGCCGCCTTATCCGCCAACAAGCTGTAGCTGATACGGAACTGCTTGTATTCCTTCGCCCCGATCGTAGGCACTAGGTTCAGTGGCCGCTGATAACGACGGTTATAGGAAAAACTCGTCCCCGGCTCCAACCCCGTGACATAGCCCTGCCCTTGGGTATCAGTGTTCTTCCACAGCGAAAACACCGGCAGTGTCTGCGTATTGAAACCAACCGAAACCCCCAGGCTGCCGGCCTTGTTATGCAGCACGGTCAATGTATCGCCATTGGCATCGGCATACGGCACCACGTTGTAAACCGTTTCGTCATAGTCCTTGGTCGGTGCGCGATAGGTTTGCCAGTCGGCCAGTTCGCCCTTGGCCTTGTCATTGAACGGCGACACCTGCTTCACCGGCGCAACGAAACGCGCGCCCTGCTCCAGGAACGGGGTGCTGAAGTTACTGTGATACAGCGCCTGATATTCC
The DNA here is from genome assembly GCF_009648855.1 of Pseudomonas sp. CFSAN084952. Taxonomy (NCBI): domain Bacteria; kingdom Pseudomonadati; phylum Pseudomonadota; class Gammaproteobacteria; order Pseudomonadales; family Pseudomonadaceae; genus Pseudomonas; species Pseudomonas sp. CFSAN084952. The sequence goes on from NZ_CP045767.1 coordinate 2,643,824, forward strand.
TTCGGATAATCGCCATTGTTGGTCAGCGTGTCGTTGAGAGCGAACACCACACTGCCGGGCTCGGTGACCAGTTCGGTCGCAACAGAAAAATCGACCTTCTTGAACGCCTGCTCTTTCAGCTCGCCGCGCAGGGTGATGGCGTACGGCGGCTTTTCATCGATATGCAGGGTGACTTTATTCGCAGGAATATTCGCGGCCCGACCGTGCAGGGTCAGCAGCTCACCGTTGTCGATACCAGGGTGCCCGACCCATTCGTAGCCGCAGCGAGTAACCAGCTCATTGAAACCCTCCAGCCAACCCAGACCACCACGGCCATTGAGCTCGATAAAGGACGGATTGACCACTTCCTTGACCGGCGAATCCCAGCCCATGCGCACATCGCCGACCGACGCCTGCAACACGTTCATGCCACGTGTCGGCACTACCGAGAGCTTCATCGTGCCGTTATCGATATCGACGATGCTCACGCCCTCCTGCCGACCACCGTGCAGGGTGCGCAGGGTAACGCTGAAGGGCTTATCGGTTTGGATGCCGAGCTGCTGGCTGGTGACCTGCCAGTTCTGGGCGGCTTTGTCGGTATCGAGGAGCACGTAATCCCAGGCTAGGGCTTGGGAGGCGGCAGAGAATGCGCTGAGGGCAACGAGGAGTTTGAGCGGGATCATGGCGGTGGCCTTTATTGGAGTTGTTTGCGCTTTATAAACTCGATGAAACGTTTCAGCAAGCTTAAAAAGCATGGCGGTGCATGGAAATGCCAAAAAGTGTTGAGGGAGTATTCAGGAGATTGAAACGGTGCGATTGCAAACACAATGGACAGCAAAATGGATGGATTGATTTACCTGCTGGGTCGTCATCAGCTTCAGCGTATAGAAGCCGTTTACAACCTCAAGGTTGATACTCCAACGCATTGACGCTTATAGTCCGCCCCGTCGCCCCTATGGCGATCAGGTTTGGCGACCTGACTATCGGATGCAAAAGCACTGCGCTTTTTTGCAGATGCTGCTGCACATTCGCAAAGCTGCCTCAATGGCAGCTGTGCGCGGGAGACCTTCGGGTCTGCCGGGTCTCCGATACCGGTTCGCCAACCTGCGTACAGCTGCCACCCGATCGTTTGGCGACAACTGGGTGGTGGTTAACCGCGGCACTTATCGGAGATTCAAAGATGGAAAGATATATCCCCCTTACCGGAATCGATCTGGTTCCAGCGTCCCTGCTCATTGATTCGGAAGCACCGCTTGATGTGCTGCAAGCGATGGCCGACTATCGCATTCGTACAGTGACTCAAGTGTTGGAGAACATTGCCTTTCGGGGTGAAGTGGACGCTGACTGCGTTGTGCTTTCAGACTTCGCACAATTGTTGGCTATACCTTTGCGTGACGGATGTGACCTGATGGATGTCATCGGACGGCGATTGCGGAAGGAGGCTTCCGAGGTGGAAGTTGCGTCTGCCGCGACCGTTAGCTAGCGAGCGGTCTCCGCGCGCTGGAGTCGGAAGCCAGCGCGTGGGGATAGAGTGAGCGTCGTCTCATCGACTGCAATCGGCCAAAGGCTGACATTGGTGAGTTCACCATTTCGCAGGGCTGAACCATCGCGTCGTGGCGACATCTGCCTCCCAAGCCGATTGAAGGGCTAAATATTCATTCCTCTCCAGCCGTGATGGCATAATGCCTCTTCGAGGTGTGTTCTCGCCGTCTGTGTGCGAGGGCCCGTGAAAATTCTTCAGACTCTAAGAGTTTGAAACTGACACGGTGAATTGGGCGCAAGTCATAGCTTTTGCCCGAGATGAGAACATGCATGAATCCATAAAGCCTCTTAATCGGAAAATTTACGATTAGTTCCGGGGCCAAAAGTTGACCGAGCAATCCCTATGAATAGCTTCATAATGGCATTATACGAACTACTAGCATTCCTTGGAGGATGCATCTTATTTTCTTTACTACTCGATAAACTGATAATGCGAACTCAGAAACGTTCAGCCAGTTTTTTTAAAGGTACCACTGTAATAAGTGCGATTCGTCGATATTTTTTTCGACTGCATCGTTTCAATCTTATAAAAGCGCTGACTCTGTCACTTGTTATATATTTTTTTTCGCAGTTGATCCTCCGCTTATGCGAAATAATATTTGATATTACTTTGAGCTTTCCCTGGTATTTTCTACCAGGACTCTACATTGGCTGTGCTGTTTTGTTTCTACCAATGAAAGGGCAAGGTTTAACCGCAGCGCTCGATAAACGCCTCTCACTAAGTTGGGATCGAGACGACAGCTTGGCGCTTCATATACGGCAACGAAAGATACATTTCCTATCGCCGGCTTTTACGAATTCTTTAGCCATGGCTGCCGCCACTCACTTGCTGGATCTCCGTGCCTGCACCATCGGCAATCCGGTAAGGCTCGATAGTTGGCTATTTGCGCCGCAGCTGTCCAGAGCAAATCCAGAACTACGGAAATTTCAAAACACCCTAAATTTGCGTAAACTCAAAAAGTTCAGTCCTTCTTTGAAAGCAAGGCATATTTCACTACTGATGGAGTGTGCGATAACTAGGCACAAGAGTTCAAGGAGATGGCCAAACGAGAATCCTAGAAGGACTTTAAAGATATTTGGGTTTCTCAGGTGCGTTGTCTTTTTGCAAAAATTTGCCACCACAGCCATGTCGTTTGTACTGTTGTTGCCACGTTGGCGCTCCATCGCCCGTTCTTTGCAATCGTTACCAGAACCGAATTTTAGTGCTACCTACCCGATGCAAAATGGAGCACCCAGCACTCAGCGAATTAGGGACGCAGAGCTTGTGTTCAATGCACATATTTCTACCTGTAGGGTAAGTCTCTTACCGTTGGAGCGCATGGGCGTCTTTACTGTGATTACTCTTGTGGCTCATAACCCTAGAGTGTCTTCTCAATTAGGTTGCTGGACCACGGGCATACGAGTCGAATGAAGGAAATCATTAGGTAGGCAGTCCAGGCTGAGCGAACACTAACTTGGAATTAATAATCCACGACTCCGGTGTGTACTCCCAACCAATTCCTGTGCTGATGTAGTGACGGTTTATGGCCGAAAGCTTCCTGGCGCGAAAGGTAGATATCGGCCATAAGCAGACATTTAGAGTCGGCCATGAGTCGGTTTCTGTCGTTCCTTACCTAGCATTTGAAACGGGGGAGCGTAGCTTCTCTCTTTCATTTCTCGAAGTGAACTTCAGAATGCACGTGAGTAACCACATGCAGTGCCTGAAGTAACGAGTTCATTCGCTGCTGGTGGAAACGCCTAGTCTTAAATCACGAAGATGATCGAAGAAACGATCTTCGATGTTGCCTTGGCCTGACGAATTCAATTTATGATAAAGTCGGAAAGTATGCAGTATGGTTTTGGCTGCAATCGTTTCGGTCTTCTTAATGAGTTCTACATCAATATCGATTTTGCCAGTGTGAACAAGTGCAGATCGAGTGTCGTATATTTTTTTTATATTTTTATAAATGCCTACTCTCTCTTCGCGAGGGTAGCAGAGTAGCGCGATATACTCAGCGAGCGTAATTCTAATGGGTGTATGCTTGTCTCGGGAAAATATGGCTTCGATTGCGATAACATATGAGATAAACCCCAGTACTCTGTCGGTGCCGTTCAGCGCACGAGAAAAGAAATTAAGGGCGCTTTTGAGTCTTGCGAAAAGTTTGTCATTGTGGTTTGTGATCATGTTGGAGTAGACGCTAAATTCCTCATCCAGAGAATCATAAAAGCCGCTATCCGGACAGAGGTTAATCCTAGTGGATACGGTAAGTGGGGAGCGCTCTATTCCTCCTGTCACTTTATTTATGAGGAACACATGGTTTGTATCAATTTCATTGCTTGCCCATCCACCACCTTTACAGCCCGCCAAAACTCCATATACCTCAAGTAAGTTTGTAAAGTATTTCAGCTTCCATCTTCCATAGTGAAACGCTGCATCCTCCGCCCCATGCACCTCAAACATTATTAGCGGGCACTTATTAATTGATCCGCTCCCTTGGTACGTCTGGTGCTGATGATCAGTTCTAGAGACGCTCGTGAGCTTGAACTCAGCTTGAAGTATTTTTTCTAGGCTCTCGAATTCATGAGACTTTGTTTTTACCGTGAATGCTCCGAATTTGAGATCAAGATCCTTATCTTTGCCAAGCGGGAAGTTACGTAGAGGATTGTTGAATATGTAAGGAAAAACCGCAACCCAGTCACGGCGATCGTTTGTGGATTCAACGTAGTCGCTGATGGCTGTGGCAGCTTCCTCGGGGTCATGTATTCCATGATTGACAATTACTGAATGTATGAGACCCATAAAAAAATCATAATCTAGGTGTTTAGCCGCGTATGTTGTTTTTGTAAGTGCTTTGAGTAAGGGCTCATCAAATTCGAAAATTTCGAACGCCCCCTGGTAGTCCTCATTGCCCTCGTTCGCGAGTGAGTCGATGTACTTTGGAATCAAATGCTCTAGACGTTTGCTAACTGCCGCTATGTCAATTTTCTTATCTTTAGCCATTTTTAATCTTCTATGATTTTTCTAGTTAGCGGGAGGCTAATTTATAAATATTTTCGCTGTCTTCCTAACCTCCTGCGCTCCCGCGCCCGGCTCATACGCTCGGGGTAGTAGCTGTTTTTTCGGTCGTCGACGGACCGGCCGGTGTCTCAGTGAAAAGGTCATCAGTGACAGGATCGACAGCCATGACGCTTTCAACGGGGCAGTCGGAAATTATCCCGATTCAAAGCCATCTTTGGCCAGATTGATATCCATTGCAAGGGGCCACTATGGGTCGTTAGCTGTACTTGGTCGAGAGTCCGCTTCTGGCCGATTGCTGCCCGTCAAGAACGGCAGTAATCGGCCAAAAGCTGACGATCGATTAAAGGCAGCTTTAGCCGGTAGCGGACGCCAGTAACTAACTACTATCGGCTCATATAAACCCGCTTACTAAATTATTCGGAGGCACCTACAGATATTCAAACTATTTTCGCCCGCCTTTTGAATTAGAACGCCTCGTCTTAGGGGCTGGATCTTCAGCAGCTTGGAAAACAGTGTCACCGAGATAGAGCTTGCTTTTATCAGCAACCTTCATGAACTCGCTAACAAACTTGTAAAGCATTTCTATTTCGACACTGCTAACTGGTGTTTCCACAACCGCGCCGCCATGGTCCGCGTCCCTTATATTTCCTGCCGACTTGAGCCTAAACTGACATACCACTCCTGGAATAATTTCCATCGACAGAACTTTTGGCAGGAGTTTTGGCAGCTCTTGAAAAGCCCTCTCGTTATCTAACGAATCAAGCCATTGATATTCGGCCCAAGAAATATCACAAGAAGAGATCTCCTCCCAAGAAAAGCTACTTTTGAGTAATTTTTCAATATTTTTGACCGCCCGGGCCCAAGCTGGATCCCAAGAAGTAGGCCCGCATAGTGCCGCGATTAGGCCGAACCAAACATAAATTGAAGGATTGCGCTTCACAATATCTTTCAAAAGAAAAACATGAGAAGTTCCTCGCCCTACTAAAAAGGCCGCTAATGCGATTTCCAACTCTGCCTGATCATTGTGATCTCGTGAGCCGCCTAAACGGGCCGACCAATCTTTCGAGAACTTTCTAAAAGCAACGACACGATTTTCAGCGGAGTCACTTAATAACCCCATATAATCCGTTATCGAAGGTCCATTGCCGAATAAATCTTTATTATCTGGATGACATGATTGAAGGAGCTGTTCGGCTCCGGCATTATCATTCCAAGAAACACTAACCCTATTCCAAATTGGCTGCAAGGATTTGATATGAATTAAACGATCAACAAATCTGCGATCCAATGACAACGATTCCAAACGTTTAATACATTCCTGCGTTACGAAGTCGTCCTTATGAGCAATCGACGCTCTAGCCACCGAAAAACTGTATGTAGCAGTAGAGCGCGATAGCGGAATCGACGCAACCGAAATATCCCCATCACTTTGTGCCAGCATCTCTCCAAGTATCACCGATGGCCATCGGTCTGGGCGGGACCAAAAGAACTCTCCTTGGCCTGCAGTTTTTTTGACTGAATCAAAATCAGCTCTACTGACTACTCGGCCAAACTGACTTAGTGGAAAGGTTTCTGGAGCATAAGTTTTGAGCCACGCAAACAACTCAAAGGTTTTTACTGGCGGCAAAATAATTAGATAGGGAGATGAGTAGCCGTACCGAGAGCTTTGCTTAGAGTATCCAAGAATCGCTCCCAAACCAATAGGCTCCACCGCTTCAATAGAAAGCTTTGGTGTATACGGGCTATTCAGCATCGAAAACAATGCATCCGGCAAATCATCCCGTGAAGAAAATTCGAAGTCTAGCTCAGTCATCGTTAATCATCCGGAAAAAGATTATCAAGGCCAAATAAAGTAGGCTTGGCAAATGCTGCCTCTACTTTAATAGTGGTTTCTCCGCATCTATAAACATTCAGTGCTGTCTTAGCGCGCGTGACACCTGTATAAATCAGCTTTGTCCGTCGCAGCGGGAATTTTGTAAGACCTTCAGCGCCAAAAATATGTACACACCTAAATTCAGTTCCTTTTGAGGCATGCAGCGTCATGATGTGAATTAAGGCGTCTCCTGAAAAAGTCGCATCAGAATCCACTCCGTGAGTGCAAAGCTTGCCTTTTAACTGCGTTGCCTCAAGGTAATTCTTTACTTCGAGTCGGTCTTCTTGCCGAGGGCAAAATATACCAATGGCCTCATCAGGAAACGCATCCAGCTGAACCTCGATTAATTCAAGAATTTTATTTAGTTGTTCAACCCTAGGCTGACTCGGGTGCAATATCGCTGAAGACTCCCCCTGAATAGTCGGATCATAGTTGCAGGTGGACTCCAGAGTTACACCTCTTTTTACTGGAGGCATTAGCTTATCTGCGACCTTAGCAATCGCTTGTCCAATTCTAAAGTGACGAGTTAACCGATGTGTATCTAGCCCAAGCGCTCCCGCAGTTCCCATACCGTCCTGATTATAAATGCCTTGTCGCTCATCGCCACATATACAGACTTTATCTGAAAGTTCTAGTAAAGCTGTGAGTTCACCTACAGAGAGATCCTGAGCCTCATCAACAAAAATAGCACTGTACATTTTCTCCGAGGGCCTAGCTTCGTTTGCGGCTATCAAATTTTTCAATGCTTCATTTCGAGAGTCGTCATCAAAATCCCCCTCACTCCACTTTACCTTGCTTCCGAGATTAAGATTTACATACTCAGCGAGCCATGAGTGAAATGTTTTAATTTGGCTAGCTTTTACAAAACCTTTTGCGACAGCTCCGCTCCGAATGAAGTCAGCAAGAGAGCGAGTGTAGGTTATGAATAAAATATCTTTTTCACCACTCCCCACCATAACCTCAGCACGGAGAAGGAGTAAATTAGTCTTTCCAGACCCCGGCGGCCCTGATAAAAGATAGCGTCCTTCCATCGGCAGCCCAATAAAATCGATTTGCGCTTGATCCATTTCTTTCTTACTACGCCACCAATTACCGTTCATTACTCGCCCTCTTAAGTTCGATCTGTCTTCCATAAAGTGATTCAATGGAGTCAGCTACTGAACAATGTGACTCGACTTCACCGAGAGCGCTCTCAACAATTTCAGCTACCGATTCAGCAATAATACTTCCAGCATCATCTATGGCATCAGACATTGAGACCGTACCTAGAAGCTTAAGCATGTCCGGATCAAGTGCAAAATCTGACTCGGGCTGATATATAAAACCCGACGCAAGAATATCGACCGAGCCAGCATATAGCCCCGTCTTCCAGTAAAAACTAATATACGCCACTACTGCTACATTATCACTGTATGCGAATTGAAAGCTCACAACCTCTCTGTTGCTCACTTTTGATTTGGAAAATGATAAAGGCAAATCTGTTCCGCAGACAGAAATTAGCAATAGTTTAATTTTATCGATCAGCGACTCCTGGAATCTATCCCTATCAAAATTCAATGCTCTTTCGGAATCGGTTTGCTTGTTTGGCCTGGATTTCAAGCGAGCTCGAAGTTTATTAAGCCCAACATTCTGCTCTTGCACCTCAAAGTCAAGCCAGTCGACAAGCGTCAGTCTAGCCTGCATGTCCTTATTTAGACATTTAGCCGCCAGCAATTTCAAATATGCTAAGCGACTAGGATTTCCATCTTTAAAATTTGGTGGGTTCAGAAGCACTGCTTTTGCGACGAGCCAACGGTTCCCTGCTTCTATTTCAGCTCTGAACAGAGGCTCTTTCATTATCAAATCATGCAAAACCGCACCTACTTGATAAATATTGAGCCCCTGCCACAGCTCACGCGAAGGTTCATCCAAACGAAACAGATATTCAGGAGAGCTGTATTGGGCAGTAGCTAAAAAGGGCCTTTGAGTGCCCTGGTCGGTATCGGCAGCACCGGGGCCTGGATCAAATTCACGAACAACGCCCAAATCTAAAAGCTTCAATTTCCCCCAGCACTCTGAGACATGAATATTTTCAGGCTTTATATCTCGGTGTACGATGCCGTGGGCTTCGAGATAAAGAACGGCACTCACCAGTTGCCGTATAAGTACTTCGACGGATACATCAGGTACGTATTTAAGTACCTCTTTTAATCTCGGCCATTCAACATATTCCATTTCAATGACAGCGGTATCATCGAAGTTTTCTATCGAAAATGTTTGAACTAGATAGTCGCATTCATGACCTATAAGTCTACGTTGGAGCCCTAAGCGCTCTTGTTCTTTCGACCCCTCCTCGTCGCTAATAAACCTCGGGTCGAAAACTTTAAAAGCTCGCTTGTCTTCGCCATTAACTCCACGAAATACTGCTGCAGAACCACCGGCTGCGAGGAAATTAATCTCCCATTTCACACCGCTTTTTTCAAGATATCGCTCAAGCTTAACCAGTAACTCATCGATTTTTTCTTGTGACAAATCAGGCATACCTAACTCCTTGTAGGCACGGTCGCCTGTTGGCGGCTACCGGCAACCTACGTACAGATTGCCACTATTAATGGCAGTCTGCCAAACCTTAAACCTAAGTATATGATTCTCCGCTGTGACCCGAGCGCGGCTATTCAGGAAACGGCAGCTTATGGCCGAAATCCGCCGTTCACCCCCGCCAAAAAATCCAAAGCCCCCCCCTCACCCCCACACCTCTCCACCAAAAAATCCACAAACGCCCTAACCCGCGCCGGCATCGCCCCTCCCCCCACAAACACTGCATGAATCGGTTCCACATCCCCAGGATTGAATTCCTCCAACAACACCACCAACTCCCCCCGTCTCACTTCCTCCACCACACTAAACGCCCCAATCCTCGCCACCCCCGCCCCCAGCTTCGCCAACTGCGCCAATGCCTCACCACTATTCCCTTCAATCGTTCCCGCCACCTTCAGCGAAAACTCCCGCCCTTCCACCCGAAACGGCCAATCCGGCGCCGCTCTGCGGAAGTTGAAGCGCAGGCAGTTGTGTCGCAGTAAATCCTGCGGCGTCACGGGGGTGCCATGCCGTGTCAGGTACTCCGGTGAAGCAACGATAACCTGCCCGGTAGAGCCGATAAGGCGAGCGGTCAGGGGGCTGTCGGCGAGGGGGCCGAAGCGGATGGCAACGTCGGCTTGGCCGCCGAGGATGTCCACGACTTCGTCGCCGAGCATCAGGTCGACGACGATGGCGGGATAGCGGGCGCTGAAGGCGGCGATCAGGGGGACGATGGTCATGCGGCCGTGGGCCAGTGCGGCGCTGACGCGCAAGCGTCCGCGTGGGGCGCCCTGGTCGGTGATGGCGTCTTCGACTTCGGCCATGTCGGCGAGGATGCGTCGGGCGCCGCGCAGGTAGGCTTCGCCTTCGGCGGTGAAGGTGATGGCGCGGGTGGTGCGCAGCAGCAGGCGGGTGCCGATGCGCTGTTCGGTGCGGGTGATGATGCGGCTGATGGCCGATGGGGTCAGCCCCAACGCCCTGGCCGCGCCCGACAGGCTGCCGTGCTCGGCGACCATGGTGAACACTTCCATCTCTCCCGAACGCCCGCCGATGTCCATTTGTGCCTCCTGCGCAAAGCTGTAGTTCCCAACCAAGGGCTACTGCTGCAAAAGGCAGGATTGTAGCATTCGGCTCACAGATGAGGAGTCACCCATGCGTATCAATCCCCCCCTTGTAGCATTGTCCGTCGGTGCCTTTGGCATCGGGGTCACAGAGTTTGCCCCTATGGGCATGTTGCCCGGTATCGCCGCTGATCTTGACGTCTCCATTCCTGCTGCGGGGCTGTTGGTAAGCGCCTACGCCATGGGCGTGTTGATTGGCGCGCCGATCATGACCCTGGCGACGGCCAGGGTGCCCCGCCGTTATCTGCTGATAGGGCTGATGGCGATTTTTACCCTGGGTAATTTGCTGTCGGCGTTGGCCAGCAACTACCAGACATTGATGATCGCCAGGCTGGTGACGTCGCTCAATCACGGAGCGTTCTTCGGGATTGGCTCGATCGTGGCCGCAAGCCTGGTGGCGCCCGAGAAGCGCGCGGGGGCTGTGGCGGCGATGTTCATGGGGCTGACCCTGGCAACTATTGGCGGCGTGCCCCTGGCGACCTGGTTTGGCGAGAACTTTGGTTGGCGCACCGCGTTCTGGGGTATCAGTGGGCTTGGCGCGGTGGTCATGGCCGCGCTGTGGTGGGCCTTGCCCAATGCGCCGGCGCCCAAAGGCGGCGGGCTGATGGCGGAAATCCGTGTGCTGGGGCGCGGGCCGGTGCTGGCCGCGTTGGCGCTGACCGTGGTGGGTTCGAGTGCGATGTTTACGGTATTCACCTACATCGCGCCGATTCTGCGGGACGTTACCCACGCTTCGACCAACTTCGTCACCGGGATGCTGGTGCTGTTCGGAATCGGCCTCACCCTGGGCAATGTGTGGGGTGGCAAGTCAGCGGACCGCTCGGTGGACCGCACCTTGATCATCTCGCTGGTGGTGTTGATTGCCGTGCTGTTGGCCTTTTCGGTGCTTATGCAATGGCCGTTGCCCGCTGCGCTGTCGATCCTGCTGTGGGGCGCTGCCAGCTTTGCCCTGGTGCCGCCGCTGCAGATGCGGGTGATGGAGGCCGCCAAAGATGCGCCTAACCTGGCTTCGGCGATGAACATCGGTGCGTTCAATTTTGGCAATGCGATTGGTGCGGCATTGGGTGGCGCGGTGATCAATGCCGGGCTGGGCTACCCAGCCATTTCCCTGGCAGGCGCACTGATGGCGGGCCTGGGCTTGCTGATGGTATTGGGGCTGAGCTGGCGTTCGCGGCGGGCCGACGCACGCGCTGGCCGGGAGGCGGTGCAAGCCTGAGTAGCGTTGCAGGTTGTTCGTCTAGACTTCATGCACCTTTCAACCCGAGGAGCCTTGCCATGAACAACAAGAATACGATCTGCCTCTGGTACAACGGCGATGCCCTGGCGGCAGCGACCTTCTACGCCAACACCTTCCCCAACAGCGAAGTAAAGGCCGTACACCGTGCGCCTGGCGACTATCCGGCTGGCAAGCAGGGAGATGAGTTGACCGTGGAGTTCACCGTGCTGGGTATCCCCTGCGTGGGCCTCAATGGCGGCCCCCTGTTCAAGCACAGTGAGGCGTTTTCCTTTCAGGTGTCTACCGAGGATCAGGAGGAAACAGACCGCTTGTGGCACGCCATCATCGACAACGGTGGGCAGGCGAGCGCTTGCGGTTGGTGCAAGGACAAGTGGGGGCTGTCGTGGCAGATCTCGCCGCGGGTGTTGGTCGAAGCAGTTACCAGTAAAGATCCTGCCGTCGCCAAGCGTGCATTTGAAGCGATGATGACCATGACCAAGATCGACATCGCTGCCATCGAAGCCGCCATTGCCGGGAACTGAACGGTGGGAGCGCTCGAGCCCTAGCGAGGCCGCGATGGCGGTGGTTCAGGCAACATAAATGCCAACAGCACCACCGCCATCGCAGGCAAGCTCCCACATCTGGATTGCGCGCCCTCTCCCATGCGGCAAAAAAAGTCATACAACGGACGCCCGGTTGCGACACGGGCGATACCGGCCTATGTTCCAAGCCATGCTGTTTTTTTGCTGCCCCCCGCCCTACGTCCATCCCGTAACCAGGAGACGACATGCCCACGCCTTCACGCCCTGCCGTACTTGAACTGATCGGCAACACCCCGCTGGTCAAGGTCAGCCGCTTCGATACCGGCCCCTGCACGCTGTTTCTCAAGCTTGAATCGCAAAACCCCGGCGGTTCCATCAAGGACCGCATCGGCCTGGCGATGATCGACGCCGCTGAACGCGACGGTCGCTTGCGCCCGAGCGGTACCATCATTGAAGCCACCGCCGGCAATACCGGCCTGGGCCTGGCGCTGGTGGGCCGGGCCAAGGGTTACCGGGTGGTGTTGGTGGTGCCCGACAAGATGTCCACGGAAAAGGTGCTGCACCTCAAGGCCATGGGCGCCGAGGTGCATATCACCCGTTCCGATGTGGGCAAGGGCCATCCCGAGTATTACCAGGACGTGGCGGCACGCTTGGCCAAAGATATTCCAGGCTCGTTCTTCGCCGACCAGTTCAATAACCCGGCCAACCCCTTGGCCCACGAGACCAGTACCGCGCCGGAGATCTGGGCGCAGACCCAGCACGATGTGGACGCGATTGTGGTGGGCGTCGGCTCGGCCGGCACCCTCACCGGCCTCACGCGTTTCTTCAAGCGCGTGCAACCCGAACTGGCCATGGTGCTGGCCGACCCGGTCGGTTCGGTAATGGCCGAATACAGCCGCAGCCGCACCCTGGAAACTCCCGGTTCCTGGGCCGTTGAAGGGATAGGCGAGGACTTCATCCCCTCGATCGCCGACCTGTCCAGCGTGCGCCACGCCTACTCCATCAGCGATGCCGACAGCTTCGACCACGCCCGCCAATTGCTCAAGGCCGAAGGCATCCTCGGCGGCTCATCCACCGGCACCCTGCTCGCCGCGGCCTTGCGCTACTGCCGCGAGCAAACCGAGCCCAAGCGCGTGGTCACCTTCGTCTGCGACACCGGTACGCGCTACCTGTCGAAGGTTTACAACGACCAGTGGATGAACGACGCGGGCCTGCTGCAGTACAAACACTACGGCGACCTGCGCGATCTGATCGCGCGCCGCTTCGAAGACGGCCGCGTGATCAGCGTAAGCCCCGACGACACCCTGCTCACCGCCTTCCAGCGCATGCGCCTGGCGGACGTGTCGCAACTGCCGGTGCTGGTCGATGGCCAGACCCTGGTGGGGGTGATCGACGAGTCCGACATCCTGCTGGGCCTGCACCACGACGCCGCAGATTTTTCCATGACCGTCGCCAGCGCCATGACCAACACCCTGCACACCCTGGCCCCCAACGCCAGCCTGGCCGAACTGCAGGCTGAACTGGATCGCGGCCTGGTCGCCATCATTGCCGACGCCTCAGGCTTTCATGGCCTGATCACCCGCGTCGACCTGCTTAACCACCTACGGAGATCCCTTGCATGAGCCAGCCCGATAAAAGCGCGTTTGCCACCCGTGTGATCCACGCCGGGCAGTCACCCGACCCGACCACGGGCGCGCTGATGCCGCCGATCTACGCCAACTCCACCTACCTGCAAGACAGCCCCGGCGTACACAAGGGTTTTGACTATGGCCGCTCCCATAACCCCACGCGTTTCGCCCTGGAACGCTGCGTGGCCGACCTTGAAGGCGGCAGCCAGGCATTTGCGTTTGCCTCGGGGCTGGCGGCGATCTCTACCGTGCTGGAACTGCTGGATGCTGGCGCGCATATCGTCTCGGGCAATGACCTGTACGGCGGCACTTTCCGGCTGTTCGACAAGGTGCGCCAGCGCAGTGCCGGGCACCGCTTCAGCTATGTCGACCTCAGCGACTTATCGGCGTTTGAAGCGTCATTGCAGGACGACACGCGCATGGTCTGGGTCGAAACCCCAAGCAACCCGCTGCTGAGCCTGACCGACCTGCGCGCCGTGGCCCGCATCTGCCGTGCCCGCGGGATTATCTGCGTGGCCGACAACACCTTTGCCAGCCCCTGGATCCAGCGCCCGCTGGAGTTGGGCTTCGACATCGTGGTGCACTCCACCACCAAATACCTCAATGGGCATTCTGATGTGATCGGTGGTATCGCTGTTGTCGGTGATAACGCTGAATTGGCCGAACGCCTGGGCTTCCTGCAAAACTCCATCGGCGCCATCGCCGGGCCGTTCGATGCCTTCCTGACCCTGCGCGGGGTAAAAACCCTGGCGCTGCGCATGGAGCGCCATTGCAGCAATGCCCTGGACCTGGCCACCTGGCTGGAACAACAGCCACAAGTGTCGCGGGTTCACTACCCGGGCTTGCAATCCCACCCACAGCACGACCTGGCCAAGCAGCAAATGCGCGGCTTTGGCGGGATGATTTCAGTGGACTTGAACAGCGACCTGGCCGGCGCGACGCGCTTTCTGGAAAACGTGAAGCTCTTCGCCTTGGCCGAGAGCCTGGGGGGCGTGGAAAGCCTGATCGAGCACCCGGCGATCATGACCCATGCCAGCATCCCGGCGGCGACGCGGGCGCAATTGGGGATTGGCGATGGGCTGGTGCGGTTGTCGGTGGGGGTTGAGGATGTGGAGGATTTGCGCGCCGATCTGGCTCAGGCCTTGGCCCACATTTAACCGCCATGATCGTTCCCACGCTCTGCGTGGGAATGCATTCGGTGACGCTCTGCGTCACGCTTGGGAACGCAGAGCGTCCCTGGCTGCATTCCCACGCGGAGCGTGGGAACGATCATTGCGTATCAGCCCTGGGTGATGTTGGCCCGCGCCGCATGCAGCTTCTTGTAGCTATCGATCAAGCGCAAATGCCGATCCAGGCCTTCCAGCTTCATGCTGGTCGGCGTCAGCCCATAAAAGCGCACACTGCCGTCGACCGAGCCGATCACCGCGTCCATGCGCTCGTTGCCAAACATGCGCCGGAAGTTGGCCTCGTAGTCAGCCAGTTCCAGGTCCTCATCCAGTTCCATCTCCAGCACCGCGTTCATCGCCTGGTAAAACAGGCCGCGCTCAATGGTGTTGTCGTTGTACTGCAGGAACATCTCTACGCATTCCTTGGCCTCTTCATACTGCTTCAGCGCCAGGAATATCAGCAGTTTCAGCTCCAGGATGGTCAACTGGCCCCACGCGGTGTTGTCATCGAACTCAATGCCAATCAGCGTAGTGATATCGGTGTAGTCGTCCAGTTCGCTTTCTATCAGACGCTCGACCAACGCCTGCAGCTCATCCTCGCTGAGGCGGTGCAGGTTGAGGATGTCTTCGCGGAAAAACAGCGCCTTGTTGGTGTTGTCCCAGATCAGGTCATCCACCGGGTAGATTTCCGAGTAGTCCGGCACCAGGATGCGGCAGGCAGTAGCGCCCAAGTGCTCATACACCGCCATGTACGACTCTTTGCCCATACCTTCGAGGATGCCGAACAGCGTGGCGGCTTCCTGGGCGTTGGAGTCTTCGCCCTGGCCGGAGAAGTCCCACTCGACAAATTCATAATCCGACTGAGCACTGAAGAAGCGCCACGACACCACGCCGCTGGAATCGATAAAGTGCTCGACGAAGTTGTTAGGTTCGGTCACCGCCTGGCCTTCGAAGGTCGGCTGCGGCAGGTCGTTCAAGCCTTCGAAGCTACGGCCTTGCAGCAGCTCGGTGAGGCTGCGTTCCAACGCCACTTCCAGGCTCGGGTGCGCGCCGAACGAGGCGAACACGCCGCCGGTGCGCGGGTTCATCAAGGTCACGCACATTACCGGGAATTCACCGCCCAGGGAGGCATCCTTGACCAGCACCGGAAAGCCCTGGGCTTCCAGGCCTTCGATACCCGCCAGGATGCCCGGGTACTTGGCCAGCACTTCGGCGGGTACGTCCGGCAGCGCAAATTCGCCTTCGATGATTTCGCGCTTCACCGCCCGCTCGAAAATCTCCGACAGGCACTGTACCTGGGCTTCGGCCAAGGTGTTACCCGCGCTCATGCCGTTGCTCAGGTAGAGGTTTTCGATCAGGTTGGACGGAAAATACACCACCTCGCCATCGGACTGACGCACGAACGGCAGGGAGACAATGCCACGGGCTTCGTTGCCGGAGTTGGTGTCGAACAGGTGTGAACCGCGCAGCTCGCCCTCGCGGTTGTAGACTTTCAGGCAGTAGGCATCGAGGATTTCACTCGGCAGCTCATCGTTGGGGCCCGGCTGGAACCAACGCTCGTCCGGGTAATGCACGAACGGCGCGTTGGCCAGGTCCTCACCCCAGAACTGGTCGTTGTAAAAGAAGTTGCAGTTCAGGCGCTCGATGAACTCGCCCAGCGCCGACGCCAACGCGCCCTCTTTTGTCGCGCCTTTGCCGTTGGTAAAGCACATCGGCGAATGGGCGTCGCGGATATGCAGCGACCACACGTTGGGCACGATATTGCGCCACGAGGCAATCTCGATCTTCATGCCCAGGCCCGCGAGAATCGCCGACATGTTGGCGATGGTCTGCTCCAGCGGCAGGTCCTTGCCGGCAATGTAGGTGCCCGCTGCGGACGTGGAGTTGGGCATCAACAACGCCTGGGCATCGGCGTCAAGGTTGTCGACTTCCTCAATCACGAATTCCGGCCCGGCCTGCACCACCTTCTTCACGGTGCAGCGGTCGATGGAACGCAGGATGCCTTGGCGGTCCTTGTCGGAGATGTCTGCGGGCAATTCGACCTGAATCTTGAAAATCTGGTTGTAGCGGTTTTCCGGGTCGACGATGTTGTTCTGCGACAGGCGAATATTCTCGGTGGGAATATTGCGCGTCTGGCAGTACAACTTCACAAAGTACGCCGCACACAACGCCGACGAAGCCAGGAAGTAGTCGAATGGCCCCGGTGCCGAACCATCGCCCTTGTAGCGGATGGGCTGGTCGGCAATGACCGTGAAGTCATCGAACTTGGCTTCAAGCCGAAGGTTGTCGAGAAAGTTGACCTTAATTTCCATGCGGGCACACCAGAATAACGAGCTAAACAAATTGGCCGCCATTATGAAGCGTTTCGCCGGGAAGTCTCAGGGATTTGCGTATGGGCTGCCGATCGGTGCTAACTTCCAACCAGTTAGATAATGTTCACCTCTGCCAGGACAGGCCATGGAACCGATAGCGACTAACGCCGCATTGTTGATCATCGATATGCAAAAAGGCATGGCCGATCCCACCCTTGGCCGCCGCAACAACCCAGACGCCGAGCTGCGCATACAGCAATTGCTCAATGCCTGGCGCCAGGCGCAACGCCCGATCATCCATGTGCGGCATATCTCCCGCTCTGCCGCTTCAGTGTTCCGGCCAGGCCAGCCCGGCTGTGAGTTCCAGGATGCGCTGCACCCACTGGCCCATGAGCATGTGGTGGAAAAAAACGTACCGGATGCATTCAGCGCCACGGGCCTGGAGCGCTGGCTGCACCTGCGCTCGATCCAGCAGTTGGTGATCGTCGGGGTCATCACCAACAATTCAGTGGAATCCACCGCACGCTCGGGCGGCAACCTGGGGTTCGACGTGATCGTGGCGGCGGATGCCTGTTTTACCTTCGATCAAACCGACTTGTCGGGGCGGCTGTGGGCCGCAGAGGATGTGCATGCGCTGTCGCTGAGTAACTTGGCGATGGACTATGCAAGGGTGTTCCAGACGAGTGAAATCCTGGCCAGTCATTAATGAGCAATGCAGACATGCATCAGGGCAAACGCACGATGGCGACCGCTTGCCGGCCTGGACGGTTAAAACACCCCGGCATCCTCCAGCATTTGCGGTAACGCCTGCGGCCATACCGTATCGCTCGTGGCGCGCAACGCTTCTGCCGACCACCAGCGATGATCCGCCATCACTTGGGTCTCCTGTAGCGTCCACTCGGCCCTGGATAACGCCTCGCTGGGCGCATGCACAACGAAGTACCGCTCAACCGCCAGCACCGTTTCGCCGCAGGGCAGCATCAAGGTCACGTCGCGCTCTGCTACACATTCCCCGACGCTGCTCACCGTGATCCCAGTCTCTTCGCGCAACTCACGAATCGCGGCGCTGTGGAAGCTCTCCCCGGCCTCCACGCCACCGCCCGGCGTGGCCCAGTAATCCTGGCCGGCCAGGGCGCCGTCTTTATGCACGAAGCGAAACAGCAACACTTGCTGCGCAGGGTTTATGACCAGTAATCGTGCGGCTTTGCGTTCACGCATCTGATTGATTCCTTTCTATAAAAGCCGAAACCATCCAGCTCAGAAACGTCCGTAGGCGTGTCGTAAATGCCTCGCCCTCGGCGCTCGGGTTGCGTGCCTCAAACAGGAAGTAGGCGATTTGCACGCGCATGGTCGGGTAATGATGAACAAACAGCCCGACGTAGTCTTCCAGGGTTTGCGGCCAGGTTTGCGCATCTTCCGCTCGCAGGATGTGGGTGGCGCGGATCAAGGCCCGTGATGCTTCCCGCTGCAGGCCAAGCCGCGTGTGTTCAGGGCTGGCCTGTTCAATGCGCACCAGGTAAGTCGTGAGCGCCTGTTCAAAATCACCATTGACCGCCAGGGCGATGGCGCGGGACGGGCGAAACGGTTCGACGTGCAGTGACGGGTCTTCGCCCCAGAGACAGCGGCAATGATGTTTGAGCCAGAAGCCCCAACTGTTTCGGTTTTCGGGCGCCAACACCTGGGCGCGGTGGCCGATGTCGAAGTCGATCTTGGTGACGCTCGGATGCCGTTGCTCCAAAGCGAGTCGGGCCGACTCCAATTGTTCAAGCACCGGCGCATTCGGTGGTTCCACCAGTATCAGGGAAAGGTCAAGATCAGACATCCCGATCTCAGCTTCGCCCCGTGCGATGCTGCCATACAGGTAAATCCCGTGCAGCCCGAGCTCCGGCCGGGACAAGGTAGCGCAAATGTCCGTCAGCAGGCGCTGGAACTCGGGTTGTATAGGCCCATCGGCGACGTTGAGGATATAGCCGTCGGCATCGATACCAGCAGGTTTTTGGGTGGTCACGGGCGATGCACCTCAATCACCAACCCTTCCTCTTCACTCGGCACACTGAAATGGCGAGTGATCAGGTCAAACTCGGCATCGGTGGCGGCAAAATCATGCTCACCCCGAGCGTTGCGCGCATGCAGGCGCGCACGACAGGTGGCATCGTCCAGCTCCAGGTAATGCAGGCAGTGCGGCACCTTGGCCGCCTGGGCCAGGTCGAGCAACCATTGACGATTGGCGAGGGTGTTGGCCGGAAAATCCAGCACCACATTGACGCCGCACGCCAACAGATCGATCACCAGCGGCTCAAGTACTCCACGAACCCGCTGGGCACAGCGCAGGTAGTCGGCAATGCTCTGGATTTCGCCGGGATAGAGATTGGCCAGCCACTGGTCTTCGCTGAGCACGATGGCCCCCTGCTCGGCGGCCAGGGTTTTGGCGAGTGTGGACTTGCCGGAGGCGATCTTGCCGCAGAGCAGATGCAGGGTGGGCATAACGCTATTCCTCATGTCGGGCCAGGAAGGATGAGTCTTATAGCCGCTGTGGTAAACATAAGCAGGCATAGGTATCTACGTAACTTTGTAGGCGGTAGCAGCAGACGGTAACCACGATGCGAAGCGAGCCGCTCTTGATCTGCTTGTGATCTTGATCTCAGGCGCCCCGTTAAACCACGCTGGCCGGAATTCGACAGGGATTTGGGGGGTAAACCGGCAGGGATGCCGGTTTAGCCGCCCCGCGCCATGGATGGCGCGTGGCGGCGCCCCCCCAAATCACTGGCGGATTACGGGCACACCGAGCCCAAGCGAGGTGCCGAGTGGTGGGGCAAGAGCGTTTTGCTTACTTTTGCGCTTTTCAAAAGTGAGCCGCCGTCAGGGCGGAACCCTAGGTGGCCGTTACCTAAATAACGGATATGTACCCGGTCCAACTGTGTTGACTGTTAGGCCGCCTTCGCAGGCAAGCCAGCTCCCACAGTTGGATGGTGGGGTGTCAGGTAGATAGATGTCGGCTGTCAGGCCGTCACGGGAGCAAGCTCCCTCGCCACAGGTTCAGCGTCGCACCAAAATTGTGTAGATACCTATGCATATGCAGGGGAACGCCGGATCGAAACACACCTCGACACGCCCTCCCAGTGAACTTTCTTGCAAATGCCATGCTCCTTTCCTATGCGAAGTCAGCGCGCCCTGAGCCCAGGGTGCAGAACGATAAGGAGCCGCCACCGACATGACTACCCTCTCCACTTACCCCGTCGTCAGGCCTGGGCCGTTGCACGGGACTTTGCTTGCCGGCACCGTGCCGTTGTTTCTCGGGGCCTTGCTCAGTGATATCGCCTACGGCCAGACCTACCAGATTCAGTGGGCCAATTTCGCCTCCTGGCTTATCGCAGGAGCCTTGGTGTTCTGTGGTTTTGCCCTGCTGTTTGCGCTGGTCAACTTAGTGCGTGCCGAACACAAGGGCGGGCGCCCGGTGGCGTACTTCCTGCTGTTGCTGGGCACTTGGGTGCTTGGCTTGGTCAATGCCTTCCAGCATGCCAAGGACGCCTACGCCATGATGCCCACCGGCTTGGTGCTGTCGGCGATTGTCACCGTGCTGGCGCTTGTCGCCACCTGGATTGGCTTGACCAACCTGCGCTCAGGAGCTGCCCGATGAAACCACTCAACACACTGGCCCTGCTCAGCGCCGCCCTGTTGCTGAGTGCCTGTGGCG
Source organism: Pseudomonas sp. CFSAN084952 (assembly GCF_009648855.1). NCBI lineage: Bacteria > Pseudomonadati > Pseudomonadota > Gammaproteobacteria > Pseudomonadales > Pseudomonadaceae > Pseudomonas > Pseudomonas sp. CFSAN084952. The sequence continues at coordinate 2,664,451 of NZ_CP045767.1, forward strand.
GCGAAGGTGACAAGACCCAGGCACGCGGCCCTGACCCCAAGCTGCCCGAACAACAAAGCAGCCTGTTGCCGAGCATGAAGATTGCCGAGCCCACGCCGTGGGGCGATCAAAAGCCCAAGGTACCCGAAGGCTACAGCGTCACCGCCATCGCCACCGACCTTGCGATCCCGCGCCAGACCCTGGTGCTGCCCAACGGCGATATCCTGGTGGCCGAAGGCCGTGGCGGCAGTGCGGCCAAGCTCAAGCCCAAGGACGTGATCGCCAGTGTGATCAAGGCCCAGGGCAACACCAAGGTCAAGGGCGGCAACCGCATTACGCTGCTGCGTGACGCCGACGGTGACGGCACCTATGAACTCAAGACGGTATTCGCCGACAACCTCAACGCTCCCTACGGGCTGGCATTCGCCGACGGCAAACTGTATGTGGCCAACCAGGACGCACTGGTGCGCTTTGACTACGCCGACGGCCAGACCAAGGCCAGCGCCCCGCCCGTCAAAGTCACCGACCTGCCGGCGCAGATCAACCATCACTGGACCAAGTCATTGGCCGTGAGTGACGACGGGCGTCAGTTGTATGTGGGCATCGGTTCCAACAGCAACATCACCGAACGCGGCATGGAAGTGGAGATCGACCGCGCAATGGTCTGGCAGATCGATGCCGCCACCGGTGCGCATAAGCCCTACGCTACAGGCCTGCGCAATCCGACGGCGCTGAGCATCCAACCGGGCTCAGGGCAACTGTGGACCGTGGTCAACGAGCGCGATGAACTCGGCCCCGACCTGGTGCCAGACTACCTGACATCGGTGCGTGAAGGTGCCTTCTACGGCTGGCCCTACAGCTACTGGGGCCAGAACGTCGACCCCCGCGCACAACCGCAAAACCCGGCCAAGGTGGCTGCGGCGATCAAACCCGATTACAGCCTGGGCTCCCATGTGGCCGCGTTGGGCGTGGATTTCTCCATCCCTGCCATGGGTGAAAAATTCGCTGACGGCGCGTTTGTCGGCGAGCACGGTAGTTGGAACCGTGACAACCCAGTGGGCTACAAGGTGATCTTCGTGCCGTTCAGCAACGGCAAACCGGCGGGCGAGCCCATCGACTTTGCCACCGGCTTCCGCGGCGACGACGGCAAGACCCGTGGGCGTCCAGTGGGGGTGACGGTAGACCCGAAAGGCGCGCTGATCATTGCCGACGACTTGGCCAATACGATTTGGCGCGTCACGCGTAACCAATAACCGCAGATGACAGGGGCTGCGACGCCCCTGTCAGCCGTCACTCTGCAATTGTGCGTCAAGCCAGGCCAACAACGCCGTAATCTCCTCCCGACTGCCCGTCCCTTGCTGCCTGTAGACCGAAATAGCCTCGGGCAAAAACACGCTTTCTGCGCAGGGCCGCACCAGCGCCCCACTCTCTATCAGCCGGCTTGCGGTACGACGCCAACCCATGGCGATACCGTGCCCTTCCACGGCAGCTTGCAACATCAGCGGGTAACTGTCGAAGGTGGCACTGCGCGCATCCCTGGGCAACGTGTGGCCGAACATCTGCAGCCACTCATCCCATTCCATCAAGTGCGGCGGCTCGGAGCTGTGGTGCAGAAATGTGCAGGGCTGTAATTCAGTCAGCGCTAACGGCTTTTCCGGGCAGAGGTAGCCGGGGCTGCACACCGGGAACACCTCGTCGGAGGCGGTAAACATCAGCGTATGGCTGCCACTGGCGCGCCGGGTACTTTGCAGGGCCACATCGAAATGCCCGCCGAACTGGGTGATCGGCCGCGTACAGGTCACCACCTGGATCTCGATCTGCGGGCATTGCTGGTGGAAGGTCGCGAGACGCGGCATCAACCAATAGAACGCCTCGCATAGCTGGCACAGCAGTACCACGCGATTGCGCTGCGGTGATGTTCTCAGGCTGACCGCGCCCTCACTGATGCTCTGCAAGGCCTGGCTGACCACCCGCCCCAGCTCACGCCCTTCTTGCGTCAGGAACACCCCACGGTTGCGCCGACAAAACAGCTTGACCCCCAGGTTGTCTTCCAGCCCGCGTATCTGCCGACTGACAGCTGCCTGGGTGAGGTGCAATTCATCGGCCGCCTTGGAGAAACTCTCCAGACGCGCCGCCGCTTCAAACGGCAACAAACTGGCCAGCGGCGGTAAGGTTTTGCCAAGTGCATTCATAATCTGTGGTTATGCATCCAAGGCTGAAAACTCGTTTGTAGCACAGCCGCAGCGCTGGGCACCATGAATCCCTCACTTCATGGAGCAGCCTGATGACCACCGCCCGCGCCTCACTCTTTACCGGTGTGATATTGGCCGTTGTCGCCACCCTGGGCTGGGCGCTGAACTTCATTGCGCCCTACGTCACCGGCGTCTACAGCCTCTACGACTTGATGGCCGTGCGGTTCCTGATGGCCGGTGGGCTGGGCATCGCCGGGATGATGGTGTGCAGGGCGCAATTGAGTGTACTCAGCACCGGCCAGTGCGTACTGGCGGCAGCACTGGGCGCACTGGGTTGCCTCGGTTATGGCGTGTGCATTGCTGGCGGTGTGATGTTCGGCGGCCCGGTGCTGACGCCAGCGTTTGTCGGCATGGTCCCGGTGCTACTGGCGTTGATAGGCAACGCCAGTCACAAGACCCTGCAATGGCGCCAGTTGGTGATGCCGTTGTCCTGCCTCACTGTGGGGCTGTTGCTGGCGACAGTCAGCAGCCTCCACCTGCCCGCCTCCGGCACCGGTTCCTGGCTGGCGGGGTTGTGTTTCTCCTTGGGCGCAGTGGCCGTGTGGCTGGGGTTCAGCGTCATCAATCAACAGCAACTGGCACGCCTGCCTGCCCGCGCAACCGACCTGTGGACCGCCTTGATGCTGGTAGGCGCAGGCGGCGCGGCGCTGTGCCTGCTGCCGTGGCTATACACGCTGGGCTTGTTCCGGTTGCCGACCCTTGGCGCGGGCTGGAACCAGGCATGGCCGCTGTATGCCTGGAGCCTGGGCATCGCGGTGATGTCCACGGTGGTCGGCGCCTGGGCCTGGAACGCGGCAACGCGGCGCCTGCCCATGGTACTGAGTGGCCAATTGATTGCCCTGGAATCACTCTTCGCCAGCCTGCTCGGTCTAGGCTTTCACCGGCGCTGGCCGACGCCAATGGAAGCCGTGGGCCTGGCTGCCGTGCTCGTCGGTGTGGTCATGGCGGTTCGTACCCTCCTGGCGCAGGCAAAACCCGCCACAACCCATCAGACCTTCGGGGAGATTCAACCATGACCCATTCAAACGACGCACTGGCACTGCCCCACACCTTTGACTTTCGCAATCAAACTGTGCGCTGGGGCCAGCTGGGTACCCAGGGGCCGGCGCTGGTGATGGTGCATGGCACGCCGTTCTCTTCCCATGTGTGGCGGCGTATCGCGCCCTTGTTTACCCAGCAGTACCGCGTGTTCTATTACGACCTGCTTGGCTATGGCCAGTCTGAACAGGCGCCGGGCCAGGACGTGTCTCTGGGCGTGCAAAACCTGTTGCTCGACGCCCTGCTACACCATTGGGGCCTGGAACGCCCCCATGTGCTCGCCCATGATTTTGGCGGCGCCACGGCCCTGCGCACGCATCTGCTTGATGGCTGCGACTATGCCAGCCTGACCTTGATCGACCCCGTCGCCATGGCGCCCTGGGGTTCGCCGCTGGTGCAGCATGTGCGCCGCCATGAACAGGCCTTCAGCGACGCGCCGGCCTATATCCATGAGGCGATTGTGCGTGCCTATCTACAGGGCGCCGCCTTCACGCCGCTGCCTGCCGAGGTGCTGCACGCCTATGTCACGCCCTGGACAGGCGAGGTAGGCCAGCCCGCCTTCTATCGCCAGATTGCACAGATGGACCAGCGCTATACCGACCAGATTGAAGAGCGGCTCGCCGAGCTGCGTTGCCCGGTGCAACTGCTCTGGGGCGAAGAAGACCAATGGATCAACGTGGCACAGGGCGACGCGCTCGCAGGTAGATTAGGTGCACGCTACCTACGCGTCCCGCGTGCGGGGCATCTGGTGCAAGAGGACGCGCCCGAGGTCATCGTCGCTGCCTTGATGACCTTTCTAGCTAGCGTCACAGATCAGTGATTTCCTTGTGGCGCGGCACCAGCGTCTTCATCACGCTCCAGGCCACCAGATAAGCCAGGGCGCAGATGGCAAACATGATCATGTAGCCGGTATGGATGTCGTTGATGGACTTGTAATAGTCGAACACCCAGCCGCCGATCTTGGTCATGAGCACGCCGCCCAGGCCACCGGCCATGCCGCCAATGCCGACCACCGAGGCCACGGTTTTCTGCGGGAACATGTCGGACACGGTGGTGAAAATGTTGCATGACCACGCCTGGTGTGCCGAAGCGCCCACACCGATCAGCAACACCGGCACCCAGAAGCTGAGGTAACCCAACGGCTGCGCCAGCAACACCACGAGCGGGAACAGCGCAATCACCAGCATCGCTTTCATGCGCCCGTCATAGGGGGCATCGCCGCGCGCCATGAAGTAGCTGGGGAACCAGCCGCCGCCAATACTGCCGACCATGGTCATGCTGTACAGCACCGCCAGCGGCATCACGATATCGGCGCCTTTCATGCCGTATTGGGCAGACAGGTAGGTGGGCAGCCAGAACAGGAAAAACCACCACACGCCGTCAGTCATGAACTTGCCGAAGGCAAACGCCCAGGTCTGGCGGTAGGTCAACAATTTGAACCAGGAGACTTTCTTCCCTGCGGTGCCCGTCGGTGCCGGGGTAAACGGTTGTACGGTCTGGTCGCTACGGATGTAGGCCAGTTCCTCAGGTGACAGGCGTTTTTGCTGTTCCGGTTTTTCGTAAACGGCGGCCCACACGGCTACCCAGACAAAACCCAGCATGCCGATGACCATAAACGCCGCCTCCCAACCCCACAGGCCGGCAATCAGAGGGACACAGATCGGCGCCAGGATCGCGCCGACGTTGGCGCCGGAATTGAAGATACCGGTGGCCAGGGAGCGTTCTTTCTTGGGGAAATATTCGGCAGTGGCCTTGATCGCGATCGGGAAGTTACCCGCTTCGCCAATCGCCAACACAGCCCTTGAGAGCATGAAACCGGCAATGGACACCGGGATCACCGCCAGGCCAATGGCACCACTGACGGCTGCGATACCCTCGCCCATCGGCACCGCAAACGCATGCATGATCGCGCCGGTGGACCAGATACCAATGGCTACCACATAGGCGGCCTTGGTGCCGATCCTGTCGACGAAGCGCCCGGCAAACAGCATGGAAATGGCGTAGACAAACTGGAACACCGCCGCGATGTTGGCGTAATCGGTGTTGCTCCAGCCGAACTGCGTTGACAGTTGCGGTGCCAACAGGCTCAGCACCTGGCGGTCGAGGTAATTGACCGTGGTCGCGAAAAACAACATCGCGCAGATCGTCCAGCGATAGCTGCCGACCGCCTGGCCGACACGAAGGGCACTGATGGGCTCGTTCAGATTCATGGCATCACTTTTTATTTTTGTTAGGTAGGACATATGTAACGTCATATGTCGTCGTACAACTGCGAGTTTTATAGCGAGACGCCCACGCAGTGTCAATCGCAAAGATTGCCGCTTATCGAGGATTTACGCGGAATAGGAAAATGTCAGGCTTGTGCAGTTGTAGGATGACAAACCCTGAGCACCAGGCTGGGCGCTTGGCCGGGTACATCATCCAGCAGGCCAAAACGTTGCATGCCGAGCTTCTCCAATACGCGGATCGACGCAGCATGATCGGGTCGCACTAACCCGAAGACTTCCGGTAGAGATAGCGTGTCAAACGCCAGCGCCAGGGCATCCCGCCCCAGTTCAGTGGCATACCCCTGCCCCCAGGCCTCGACGGCCAGGCGATAGCCAAGGTTGATGCGCTGCTGCGTCAGGTAGTTAAGTGGCGCAATGCCGCCAAACCCGATGATGTGCTCGGGGCTCTCTTTGCAGGCAATTGACCACCAGCCGTAACCGTGGGACGCCCACTGTTGAATCCAGTGATCCAATAGCCGTTGTGCCGCATTTAGGTTGGGCAGCGGGCCGGCAGGATTGAACAAGTTGGTCTGTGGATCGCCGAAGATCGCGAACAATGGCTGAACGTCTGCGGCCCGTGGTTGGCGGTAGGTAAGGCGTGAATGACTGCTTGGCATTTAAATGACTTCCCTGCTTTGCCTGACTAACAATGACAATTCCCCTGTGGGAGCGCTCGAGCTTTAGCGAGGCCGCGATGGCGACAGTTCAGGCAACACAACTGCCAACAGTACCGCCGCCTTCGCAGCCTCGCCGGGGCTCGACAACTCCCACATCGGTTATGCGCCTGGCACAAATCCCCTGTGGGAGCGGGCTTGCTCGCGAAGGCGGTGTGTCAGTCACTGAATCTTTGACTGAACCACCGCTTTCGCAGGCAAGCCAGCTCCCACATGGGTCATGTACTACCCACAAAATCTGCGCCTGGCCCAGATCCCCTGTGCGGGCTTGCCCGCGAAAGCGGAGTGCCAGTCACTGAATCTTCGACTGAACCACCGCTTTCGCAGGCAAGCCAGCTCCCACATGGGTCATGTACTACCCACGAAACCTGCGCCTGGCACAGATCCCCTGTGGGAGCGGGCTTGCTCGCGAAGGCGGTGTGTCAGTCACTGAATCTTTGACTGAACCACCGCTTTCGCAGGCAAGCCAGCTCCCACATGGGTCATGTACTACCCACAAAATCTGCGCCTGGCCCAGATCCCCTGTGCGGGCTTGCCCGCGAAAGCGGAGTGCCAGTCACTGAATCTTCGACTGAACCACCGCTTTCGCAGGCAAGCCAGCTCCCACATGGGTCATGTACTACCCACAAAACTTGCGCCTGGCACAGATCCCCTGTGGGAGCGGGCTTGCTCGCGAAGGCGGTGTGTCAGTCACTGAATCTTTGACTGAACCACCGCTTTCGCAGGCAAGCCAGCTCCCACATGGGTCATGTACTACCCACAAAACCTGCCTGGCACAGATCCCCTGTGGGAGCGGGCTTGCCCGCGAAGGCGGTGTGTCAGTCACTGAATCTATGACTGAACCACCGTTTTCGCAGGCAAGCCAGCTCCCACATTTGATCTGTTTTGCCAATAGCCATGCTTCGGCCTCCAGAACCCGGCATTTTTACTCCCGTGAGAAAAAATACACAAAGCGGTGAATTATTTCGTGTCCACTTGTATCTGAACTGACAGAGCGGTGCCATCGTAGCGATGGCACCTCCCCTGTTCAGCTTTTGAGTGGCCCGCATGAAACTACGTAAAAAACGCGTCAAACCCATCGGATTGAAAGACATCACCATTGTCGACGACAACAAGATGCGCAAGGCGATCACCGCCGCCGCACTTGGCAATGCCATGGAATGGTTCGACTTTGGCGTCTATGGCTTTGTCGCCTATGTGCTGGGCAAGGTGTTCTTCCCTGACGCTTCCCCCAGCGTGCAGATGATCGCAGCGCTGGCCACCTTCTCAGTACCTTTCCTGATTCGCCCGTTGGGCGGCCTGTTCTTCGGCGCACTGGGCGATAAGTACGGGCGGCAAAAAGTCCTGGCCGCCACCATCGTGATCATGTCTCTGAGCACGTTCGCCATCGGCTTGATCCCCGGCTATGCCTCCATTGGCATCTGGGCGCCGATCCTGTTGCTGCTGTGCAAAATGGCCCAGGGTTTCTCGGTGGGCGGTGAGTACACCGGCGCGTCGATTTTCGTGGCTGAATACGCCCCGGACCGCAAGCGCGGCTTCCTTGGCAGTTGGCTGGACTTCGGCTCCATCGCCGGTTTCGTGCTCGGCGCGGGTGTGGTGGTGTTGATCTCCACCGTGCTCGGTGAAGCAGAATTCGAGGCCTGGGGCTGGCGCTTGCCGTTCTTCCTCGCCCTGCCCCTGGGCATCATCGGCCTGTACCTGCGCCACGCGCTGGAAGAGACCCCGGCGTTTCAACAGCATGTCGACAAACTCGAACAGGGTGACCGCGAAGGCCTGAGCCACGGCCCCAAAGTCTCGTTCAAGGAAATCGCCACCAAGCACTGGCGCAGCCTGCTGACCTGCATTGGTATCGTCGCGGCCACCAACGTGACCTACTACATGCTGCTCACCTACATGCCGAGCTACCTGTCCCACAACCTGCACTATGCCGAAAACAGCGGCGTGCTGATCATCATTGCGATCATGGTTGGCATGTTGTTCGTGCAGCCGTTCATTGGTTTTGTCAGCGACAAGATCGGCCGCAAGCCGTTCATCATCGCCGGCAGCATCGGCCTGCTGTTCCTGTCGATTCCGGCCTTCATGCTGATCACCAGCGGCAAGACCGGCCTGATTTTCGGCGGTCTGTTGATTCTGGCGGTGGTGCTGAACTTCTTTATCGGTGTGATGGCGTCGACCTTGCCGGCAATGTTCCCCACCCACCTGCGCTACAGCGCCCTGGCTAGCGCCTTCAACGTCTCGGTACTGATCGCCGGTGTTACGCCGACCGCCGTGGCCTGGCTGGTGGAGAGCACCAACGACCTGTACATGCCCGCCTATTACCTGATGGTGTTTGCGGTGGTTGGCCTGATCACGGGCCTGACCATGAAGGAAACCGCCAACAAGCCCCTGCGTGGCGCGGCCCCGGCGGCTTCCGACATGGAAGAAGCCAAGGAGCTGCTGCAGGAGCATCACGACAATATCGAGCAGAAAATCGAAGACATCGATGCCGAGATTGCCGCGCTGCAAACCAAGCGGGAAAACCTGGTACAGCAACACCCGCGCATCAACTAATAACCTGACTGTGCGTGGTCGCGGCCTGCGACCACGCCATTGGAGCGTTCAGCATGGTTTCAAGCGTCACCGCCGCACACAGGTTACTCAGCGCAGACGAGCGCGCCGCCATTGCCGAAATTGAAGCAACCACCAATATCCTCAAGCTGGTCACTCGTCTGACCGGGATGAGATTCGCCGGCATCGCCAAGTTCACCGACCAGGAATGGGTGGTGTGTTCGGCCTACGACCCGCTACAAATGGGCATCAACGTCGACGACGTACTCGACCTGGAAACCACCCTGTGCAGTGAGTTCTGCATCAACCCACACACCCTGTTCGTCCCCCAGATCAGCCAGAACGGCCGTTTCGCGTCACGCCCGGTGGTCAAGCAATACGCCATCGAAAGCTACGCCGGTGCGCCGATCTTTCTGCCCGATGGCCGCCTGTTCGGGGCGCTGTGTGCGCTGGACTCACGGGCCATGCTGTTCGACGACCCGAACCTGCCGGAAACCCTGAGCCTGTTCGCACGGCTTATCGGCTGCATCTTCTACGCTAATCTGACCCCGGCGGATCACTGACACCCGCCCGGCCCCGCAGTGCTGCCATATCACGCTTGGGCGGCACCCCGAACAGCCGGCTGTACTCACGGCTGAATTGCGACGGGCTCTCATACCCGACTTTGAACGCGGCACTGGAGACATCCTGGTGCTCGTTCAACATCAATCGTCGTGCTTCATTCAGACGCAGCCATTTCTGGTATTGCAGCGGGCTCATCGCGGTCAGTTGCCGGAAGTGATGGTGAAAGGTCGCCGCGCTCATTTGCACCCGCGCTGCCAGCTCTTCCACACGCAGGGCCCCGTCGAAATTCAACTTCAGCCAGTCGATCGCCTTGGCAATTCGATAGCCCTGCCCGTCCACCGAGCAGATCTGGCGCAGTCGGCCGGCCTGGTCGCTTTTCAATAGCCGGTAATGAATCTCGCGCTGGATCAATGGCGCGAGTACCGGGATAGCCTCGGGTTCGTCCAGCAACGCCACCAGGCGCGCGAATGCGGCCAGCATGCCGTCGGTGACCGTGCCGATCCCCACGCCCTTCATGACTGCGCGCTCACGCACCGGCGGCAAGCCACCCTGGGCGATCAGCTCCGCGAGCATGCGCAGGTCCAGCTTGAACGTCAGCCCTAGGCACGGCTGCTCGGGGCTGGCCGCCAGCACCTCGGAATTGGCCGGGATGTCCAGCGACGTCACCAGGAACCGGGACGTGTCGTAGGGGTAGCCCTCGCCACCGACCCACAACTGCTTCTCGCCCTGGGCCACCAGCACGATGCACGGCTCAACCATGCACACCACCGGCGCAGCGGGTTGCTCACGCCGATAAAAGCCCAGGCCGGGGATCGGCATCGCGTAGTCGCCGGGCGACGGGGTGCGCGAACCAATCGACTGGATCAGCGCGTTCAGGGGGGTGGGAGTGGACGTCATAACAGACCCTTTCAATGCTTCATTGCACTTTACCCGCGCAAGTCACGGGCGTCGTCATCTGGCGCTGAAACTCAGAGGATCAGGCAAGTAATCCACTCAAATGCACTACAGAAGCCCTGCCGTCACCCGGAAAATGTGCGGACACTTCACAAGGAACATCCCTATGAAACGCCTCTTGCTCGCCCTGGGTTTGCTGGTGACTTCTCTTTCTTCATTTGGAGCCGATATGTCTAACGGTGCGGATAACTTTTACAGCAGCGACACAGTGACGGCCGAACCTGTCACCTTCAACAATCAATACGGCATGCAGGTGGCAGGCACGCTGTTCGTGCCCAAACACCTGGCCCCAGGCTCAAAGCACGCAGCCCTGGTCGTCGGCCACCCGATGGGCGCCGTCAAAGAGCAAAGCGCCAACCTCTACGCCACCAAAATGGCTGAACAGGGTTTCGTGACCCTGTCCCTGGACCTGTCGTTCTGGGGCCAAAGCGCCGGTACGCCGCGCAACGCGGTGTTGCCCGACCTCTACGTGGAAGACTTCAGCGCCGCCGTGGACTTTCTCGGCACTCGCCCACAGGTCGACCGGGAACGCATCGGTGCCATCGGCATTTGTGGCAGCGGCAGTTTTGTGATCAGTGCTGCGAAGATCGATCCGCGTCTCAAGGCAATCGCCACCGTCAGCATGTACGACATGGGCGCGGCCAACCGCAATGGCCTCAAGCACGGCATGACCTTGCAACAGCGCCAGCAGATCCTGCGCCAGGCCGCCAACCAGCGCTATGTAGAGTTCCAGGGCGGCGAGACCCTCTACACCGGTGGCACGCCGCACAGCCTTACCGGCGACCCGGTCGGCGACGAGTTCTACGACTTCTACCGCACCCCGCGCGGCGAAGTCACCCCGGCAGGCGCCTCATCGCAGACCACCACCCGCCCGACGCTGACCAGCAACGTCAAGTTCATGAACTTCTACCCCTTCAACGATATCGAGACGATCTCGCCGCGCCCACTGCTGCTGATTACCGGGGCCGACGCGCACTCCCGTGAGTTCAGTGAAGACGCCTACCAACGCGCCGCCGAGCCCAAGCAATTGCTGGTCATCCCCAACGCCGGCCATGTAGACCTGTACGACCGCGTCGAACTGATCCCGTTTGACACGCTCACCACCTTCTTCCAGAGCCACTTGCAGTGAGTTCCGTTATCCCTCAACCGCAACGCTGGGGCGCGGTGCTGGCGATGTCGCTCGCGGCGTTTGCCTTGGTCGCCTCCGAGTTCATGCCGGTCAGCCTGCTCACACCGCTGGCCGCTGACTTGCACATCACTGAAGGCCAGGCCGGCCAGGGCATTTCCGTGTCCGGGGTGTTTGCCTTGCTCACCAGCCTGGTGATCGCGGCGGTTGCCGCGAGGATGGATCGCAAGCGCCTGCTGATGGCCCTGACCCTGCTGATGATCGTCTCTGGCAGCGTGGTGGCGTTCGCACCGAATTACGCGGTGTTCATGTTCGGGCGCGCATTGATTGGGGTGGCGATTGGCGGTTTCTGGTCGCTGTCGGCGGCCACGGCAATGCGCCTGGTCGAGCCCGCCCAAGTGCCACGGGCCTTGGCCATCGTCAACGGTGGCAACGCCCTGGCGACGGTGATCGCGGCGCCGCTGGGCAGCTTTCTTGGCGGCCTGATTGGCTGGCGCGGCGCATTTTTTTGCGTGGTGCCGGTGGCCGTGATTGCGCTGGCCTGGCTGTGGCTGAGCTTGCCTGCGCTCAAGCACAGCGGCGCAGCGAACACCGGCAATGCACTGCGCCTGCTGAAAAACTCCAAGGTCGCCGTGGGCATGTGCGCCGTCAGCCTGTTCTTCATGGGCCAGTTCATGCTGTTCACTTACCTGCGGCCGTTCCTGGAAGGCGTGACCCGGGTCGAGGTGTCCACCCTGTCGCTGATGCTGCTGGTGCTCGGCCTGGCCGGTCTGGCGGGTACGGTGTTGATTGAGCATTTGCTCAAGCGTCATTTGTACCCGACGCTGATTGCCATTCCGTTGATCATGGCCGGCATTGCCCTTGCGCTGGTGGGGTTCGGCGGTTCAGCGATTGTCACCACTCTGCTGTTGGGCTGCTGGGGCCTGGTAGCGACAGCTGCACCGGTTGGCTGGTGGACATGGCTGGCGCGCACCGTGCCCGACGACGCTGAGGCCGGCGGGGGGTTGATGGTCGCCATCATCCAGTTGGCGATTGCCGCCGGTGCCACCGTCGGTGGTGTGGCATTCGACTTGAGCGGTTATCAGGCCACCTTCGAGTTGAGCGCCGCCTTGCTGGTAGTCGCCACACTGCTGGCTTACCTGGCATCCCGGCGCCCTGCTCACGCGCGCGTGGCGAGCGACGCTACTTGAAAAAATGACTCGGCGTTTTGCCAAACTGTTTCTTGAACATGCTGGTAAAAGCGCTGGGGCTTTCGTAGCCCAACTCAAACGCCACATCGATGATCTTCTCCCCCACCGCAATGCGCTCCAGCGCCAGCAGCAACCGCGCCTGCTGGCGCCATTGGCCGAAGGTCATGCCGGTTTCCTTACGGAACAGGCGCTGGATGGTGGTCTGGTCCAATCCCAACCGCGCACTCCAGTCGGCGACGGTGGAGGCATCACTCGGTTCATCCTGCAACGCCAGGCAGATCGGGCTCAGGCGCGGGTCGGCAGGCTGGGGCAGCGACAGCGGCAAGGCCGGGAGAATGGCCAGTTCGTCAAGAATCAGGTGCATGATCCGCGCGTCGCGTGAATCCTCGGCATACGGCGGTTTCAAGCTCACCGAGGCCTTGATCAGTTCACTCAGCAGCGGCGAAACCGTCACCGTCTTGGGCTCGGCCGGCAAGTTGGGGAAGCTGTCCGGGCGCACGAACACGCTGCGCATCTTCAGCGTACCTACGCAGCGCAGTGAGTGAACTTGACCGCAAGGCATCCAGAAGCCACGATTGGGCGGCACCGTCCATTGCCTCAGGGCCGAGTACACCACCATCACACCGCCAATGGCGTACAGCAGTTGGTGCTTGTTGTGGCTGTGTTCGGGGATCACCCAGTTTTCGGGGTAATCAGTGGCCGAGCTGATGACGGCCCAATCGCCCTCATCGATTTCTCGCAGAAATTTATCCAGTGATTTGATCATTTCGCCCTTTTTGCGATGGTTTCTGCCCGAATTGCGCGAGACAGGCATTGGCGCCGAATCTAGCATAAACGCCGAGTCCAGATGGAGTGGCGGTTCACATCACCGCCGCCCGCCTCCACGCCTGTCAGTTGCCTTGTACGGAATGCCCGCATGTCCACAGTCACAGCGTCACCCGCCGCACCTTCGACCAGCTCGCAAGTAAGCCCCTTAGTCATGCGCGTCCTGGGCGCCTGTGCCCTGGCGCACCTGATCAATGACTTGATCCAGGCGGTACTGCCGTCGATCTACCCGATGCTCAAGGCCAACTACGGCCTGAGCTTTACCCAGGTCGGCCTGATCACCCTGACCTTCCAGTTGACCGCCTCCCTGCTGCAACCGTGGATCGGCTACCACACCGACCGCCACCCCAAACCCTGGCTATTGCCGGCGGGCATGGTGTGCACCTTGATCGGCATCTTGATGCTGGCCTTTGTCGGCAACTTCCCAGCGATATTGCTCGCGGCAGCGCTGGTAGGTGTGGGCTCATCGACCTTCCACCCGGAAACCTCCCGCGTCGCACGCCTGGCTTCCGGTGGGCGCTACGGCCTGGCGCAATCGACCTTCCAGGTCGGCGGCAACACCGGCAGCGCTTTCGGCCCGTTGCTGGCGGCGGCGATCATCATTCCCTACGGCCAAAGCCACATTGCCTGGTTCGGCCTGTTTGCGGTGTTCGCCATCCTGGTGCTGTACGGCTTGAGCCGCTGGTACCGCCACCACCTCAACCTGTTCAAGCTCAAGCAAGGCAGCCAGGCCACCCACGGTTTGTCCAAAGGCCGCGTGACCTTCGCCCTGGTGGTATTGGCTGTGCTGGTGTTTTCCAAATACTGGTACATGACCAGCCTGACCAGTTACTTCACGTTCTACCTGATCGAAAAATTCCAGCTGTCGGTAGCCAGCTCGCAGATGTACCTGTTCCTGTTTCTCGGCGCAGTGGCCGTGGGCACCTTTGCCGGTGGCCCGATCGGCGACAAGATCGGCCGCAAGAAAGTCATCTGGTTCTCGATCCTCGGCGCCGCACCGTTCACCCTGGCCCTGCCCTACGTCGACCTGTTCTGGACCGCCGTACTCAGCGTGGTCATCGGCTTTATCATCGCCTCGGCGTTCTCGGCCATCGTGGTGTTTGCCCAGGAACTGGTGCCGGGCAATGTGGGCATGATCGCCGGGATATTCTTCGGCCTGATGTTCGGCTTCAGCGGGATCGGCGCGGCGCTGCTCGGGATGCTCGCTGACCATCACGGCATCGAATACGTGTACAAGCTGTGCTCGTTCCTGCCGCTGGTGGGCATCCTCACGGTACTGTTGCCGTCGACCAAAGGCGTTTGATCGATCACGTCGCCCCATAGCCGTAGTTATCTACAACTTTGGGGCGACGCGGGACCTGTGGCGAGGGAGCTTGCTCCCGTGACGGCCTGCCAGCCGACGCATATTTATCTGACACCACTAGATCCAAATGTGGGAGCTGACTTGCCTGCGATGGCGGCCTGCTAGCCGAAGCCTATCTACCTGACACCCCCACGATCCAGATGTGGGTGGCTTGCCTGCGATGACCATAGGTATCGACACAATTCCGTAGCGCTCAACGGTAACCACGATGCGAAGCGAGCCGCTCTTGATCTGCTATGGATATGTCCACAATCCAACTGTGTTGACTGCCAGGCCGCCTTCGCGAGCAAGCCCGCTCCCACAGTGGGATCGCGGTGCTTCAGGTATAGAAGCGTCAACTGTCAGGCCGCCATCGCAGGCAAGCCAGCTCACACTTTGGATCGTCGTGTGTCAGTCAGATCAGCGTCGCTGGCAGGTCGTCACGGGAGCAACAAGCCTCACTTCATGGCCCGGCGAGAAAACCCATTAACCACGATATAGAGCAGCGGCCCTACCGACACAAACACTGCCGTCAGTAAAAAATACGGCAGCACTGAGGCCATCGACCGCCCTCGCCCACGCGCATCCAGGTACATCCACACACACGCCAGCACCGCCATCAGATACAGGTCAATCACCACCTGTGCCGTATCGGGTCTGGACATCAGTTCCCATCCAAATGCCAACAGTGACTGCTCGGCCGTGAGCATGGTCGCCACGGTATAGACGGTGAATCCCAGCAAGGCCGCCAGGGCGATATAAGGTTTTTGCATGGTCTCTTCCTTGAAGTGCAACGTTAATCAACGCGGCCACCTTAGCGACAAGAGACTGCCGCTCGCAATCCTGCTGACGTCTTTCTCGAGATGTCCTGCGCGCCGCCTACGCGAAGTAGGCCGCGCTGGTTTTGTGAAATATCTGTACGTAGACTGCCGCCATACCCCCACTTGAAGGCGGCGAAAAAAACGTGATGCAAGTTACTGAAGTCTCCATTGCCCAATTGCGCGCTGCGCTTGAAGCCGGCCAGACCACGGCAGTTGAACTGGTGCAGGCGTACCTGGCGCGGATAGATGCCTACGATGGCCCGCAGACGGCCACTGCACTGAACGCCGTGGTGGTACGCAACCCCGATGCGCTCAAAGAAGCCCAGGCGTCTGATGCACGCCGCGCCAAGGGGCAAACCCTGGGGCCACTGGATGGTATCCCCTACACGGCCAAGGACAGTTACCTGGTCAAGGGGTTGACGGCTGCATCCGGCAGCCCGGCGTTTGCCAAGCTGGTGGCCCAGCGCGATGCCTTCACCATTGAGCGTCTGCGTGCCGGTGGCGCTATCTGCCTGGGCAAGACCAACATGCCGCCGATGGCCAATGGCGGTATGCAGCGTGGCGTGTACGGTCGCGCCGAAAGCCCCTACAACGCCGACTACCTCACCGCGCCGTTTGCGTCGGGTTCCTCCAACGGTGCCGGCACCGCCACCGCCGCCAGCTTTGCCGCGTTCGGGCTGGCTGAAGAAACCTGGTCCAGCGGTCGCGGCCCGGCCTCCAACAATGGCCTGTGTGCCTACACGCCTTCACGCGGGGTGATTTCCGTGCGCGGCAACTGGCCGCTGACCCCGACCATGGACGTGGTAGTGCCCTACGCTCGCACCATGGCCGACCTGCTGGAAGTGCTCGACGTCGTGGTGGCCGAAGACCCGGACACACGAGGCGACCTGTGGCGCCTGCAACCCTGGGTGCCAATCCCCAGCGTCACCTCGGTGCGCCCGGAGTCCTACGCGGCGCTGGCAGTCAACAGCGAAAGCCTGGCCGGCAAGCGCTTTGGCGTGCCGCGCATGTACATCAACGCCGACCCGGAGGCTGGCACCAGCGAAAAACCCGGTATCGGCGGCCCGACCGGGCAAAAAATCCACACCCGCGCCACGGTGATTGAACTGTGGCAAGCCGCGCGCCAGGCATTGGAAGCGGCGGGTGCCGAAGTGATCGAAGTGGATTTCCCGCTGGTGTCCAACTGCGAAGGCGACCGCCCCGGCGCACCGACGGTGTTTACCCGTGGCCTGGTCTCTAAAGAGTTCCTCCACGACGAACTGTGGGAACTGTCAGCCTGGGCCTTCGATGACTTCCTGCGCGCCAACGGCGACCCGCACCTGAACCGCCTGGCCGATGTGGACGGGCCGAACATCTTCCCCCACGACCCCGGCACCCTGCCCAACCGTGAAGACGACCTGGCCGCCGGCATGGACGAATACGTGCGCATGGCCCAACGCGGCATCACCTCATGGGACCAGATCAGCACCGTGCCCGATGGCCTGCGCGGCCTGGAGCAAACCCGGCGCCTGGACCTGGAAGACTGGATGGACACCCTGGGGCTTGACGCCGTGCTGTTCCCCACCGTGGCCGACGTAGGACCGGCCGATGCCGATGTGAACGAAGCGTCTGCCGATATCGCCTGGAGCAACGGCGTATGGGTCGCCAACGGCAACCTCGCCATCCGCCACCTGGGCGTACCCACCGTCACCGTGCCGATGGGCGTGATGGCGGACATTGGCATGCCGGTGGGGCTGACCTTCGCCGGGCGTGCCTATGACGATTCGGCGCTGTTGCGCTTTGCCTCGGCGTTCGAAGCCACCGGCAGCAAACGGATGATCCCGCCGCGTACGCCACCGCTGGCGGCTATCTAGCTGGGCTCCTCATTCAAATGCGGGCTTGCTGTGGCGAGCAAGCTTGCTTGCGCTGGGGTGCGTAGCGCCCCAAAAAAGCCGGCTCCAGCTGCGCTGTCGAGCGGGAGCAAGCTCCCTCGCCACAGCAAGCCCGCTCCCACACTTTTTGTTCATATTTCAGTTCAAACACCGTGGTGCGACGACCGAAGAACCTCGTTGCGACGCTGCCACTCCTCCACCACTTCCCCCAAGGTCTTGGGTGCGCCATTACGAATCCACGCCATGAATGGACGGTTGAACTTGAACGCCGGGCCGCACTGCTCAAGCATAAAGCGGCGCACGTTCTGGGTGTTTTTGTAGCTAGGGGTGACGGGTGTAGCACGGGTGATGACGTCGCTGTGCCAGTCAAAATCCATGATGTACCTCGGCTGCGCGGATGGTGATTAACACTCTAGCGCCTCCTCACCTCAAGCTCCTGCAAATTTCACTTTCCTTCCCCCTTGAGAATATTGCATGGTTGTACGACGACATACCTCGTCGTATTTCCCAACAACAATAAGGAAAACCCCCATGCCCAACTTCAAAGTGCTGATCGGATTTCTGTGCCTGTTCTGCGGCTACGTCGCCGCCGCGCCCGGCGCAGCCGAGAAGGATGTAGCCCAGGCAGTCGATCAATTGACCCAAGCCATGCTGCACCTGGACCTCAAGCAGCTTCATGCACTGACGTCCGACAAGCTCACCTACGGCCACTCCAGCGGCAAGGTGCAGAACAAGGCGCAATTCATTGCCGACCTGGAAACCCATACCAGCGCATTCAAAACCCTGGAGATGCAAAACCAGACCATCACCCTCAATGGCGATACCGCCCTGGTGCGCAACCACTTCCACGCCCTGGCAGTGAACAGCGGTGTGGACACACCAACCGATATCGATAACTTCCAGGTCTGGCAAAAACAGCATGGCAAATGGCTGCTGATTGGTCGCCAGGCTTACAAGTACTGAAGATCGCTCACCACGCCACCACCTTGCGCACCTTCACCAGCGCCTCACGCAACGCCGCCATCGGCACCGAACCCAGGGCCAGGCGCAGTGCGTGGGGCACCTGGGCCGAGACCGCGAACGGTTCGGCGGTTGAAACCGAGATGCCCGCCCGCTGCAAGGTCATGGCGACCTGATCGGCGCGGGCGTCTTGCGCCAACGGTAGCCACAGAAAGTAGGATGACGGGTGGCTGATGGTCTTCACGTCCCTCAGCACCTGTGCTGCCAACGCTTGACGAGCCTGGGCATCCGCACGCTTTTGCGCCTCCAGTTGCGCCACCGTGCCGTCCTCGAGCCAGCCCACCGCAATCGCGCTCATCACCCCCGGCACGTTCCAGGTAGTGGCCATGATCGTGCGTTCCAACCCGCTTACCCACGCCATAGGCGCAGCGATAAAGCCCACACGCAAACCGGTGGCGACACTCTTGGACAACCCGCCGATGTACACCGTGCGCTCCGGTGCAAGAGTTGCCAAAGGTGGCGGTGCTTCTTCGGCGAGAAACGCATAGGCGCCATCCTCAATGATCATCAGGTCGTGCTGCCGGGCGATTGCCACCAAACGCTCGCGCTGCGCCAGGCTCATCACCCAGCCCAGCGGGTTATGCAGGGTCGGCATGCTGTACACCGCTCGCACCGGGCGCTGGCGACACAGGCTGTGCAGGTGGTCCAGGTCCGGGCCGCTGGCGGTGACTGGGATGGCGACCAGTTCCAGGTGCAGGGTTTCGGCCAGTACCTTGAACCCCGAATAGGTCAATGCATCCACCGCGACCACATCCCCAGGCTTGAGCAAGGTCATCATGCTCACCGCCAGGCCATGCTGGGCGCCGCTGACGACAAGCACCTGCTCGGCTTGCACCGCCAACCCTCGGTTCAACAAGTGCCGGGCCACGGCGGCGCGCTCGTGCACACGCCCGGCATGGGGCTGGTAGCGCAGCAGCGCCTCCAGATCGCCAGACAGGGCGAGCTGGCGCAACGCCGTGCGCAACAGCTCGGCCTGGCCCGGCAAGGACGGGTAGTTGAAATTCAGATCGAGCACACCCGCCGTAACCGTCATCTGCCCGCTGCCCTGCCCTGGCGGCAACGCGATTTCACGCACGAAGGTGCCGCGCCCGGTTTCGCCGCTGACCAGGCCCATGGCTTCCAACTCGCTGTACACCCGGCTGGCGGTGACCAGTGCCAGGCCATGCTCGGCGGCCAATTGCCGATGGGTAGGCAAGCGCGTGCCGGGCTGCAATTGGCCGCTGCGGATGGCCTCGGCGAAGGTATCGACCAGCGTCTTGTAGCGAGCACGGGGCATAGGGTTGTATCCATGACAATTTTTTGATTGTCTTAATCTTCAATCCTAGGATGCCCAGCACGCAACTGCCATTTTCGGACAGGTCCCCCATGGAACGCACTTCTCCTCTCGGCACTCTGGACAGCAGCACCCAGGGTTGGATCAACGGTTTTATCGGCGTGGTGATTTTCAGCGGCTCGCTGCCAGCCACGCGCCTGGCGGTGATGGAATTCGATCCGGTGTTCCTGACCATGATCCGTGCCACCCTCGCGGCACTATTGGGGTTGTGCCTATTGGGGGTATTCAAGGAAAAACGCCCCACACGCCAGCAATGGGCACCGCTGGTTATCGTCGCGCTTGGCGTGGTGATCGGCTTTCCACTGCTGACGGCCCTGGCCCTGCAGTACGTGACCTCGGCCCACTCCATCGTCTTTATCGGCCTGCTGCCACTGGCTACGGCGGTGTTCGGTGTGCTGCGCGGCGGTGAACGGCCGAGGCCGGTGTTCTGGTTGTTTTCGGTCCTGGGCAGCCTGTTGGTGATGGGATATGCCATTGCTCAAGGCTTGAGCGCCGCACCCGCGGGCGATGTGTTGATGCTGTTGGCCGTGCTGGCATGCGGCCTGGGGTATGCCGAAGGCGCCAAGCTGTCGCGCAACCTGGGCGGCTGGCAGGTGATCTGCTGGGCGCTGGTGGTGTCGCTGCCGGTGGTGGCGCCCTTGAGCCTGTTGTTGGCGCCGTCCACCCTCAGCGGTATCAGCTTGCCGGCATGGCTGAGCCTGGGCTATGTGGCGTTGTTCAGCATGTTGATCGGCTTTGTATTCTGGTACCGCGGCCTGGCCCAAGGCGGGATTGCCGCGGTTGGCCAGTTGCAGTTGCTGCAACCGTTCTTCGGGCTGGCGCTGGCGGCGGGTTTGCTGCATGAACAGGTCAGCCTGGGCATGGTGCTGGTGACGGTGGCGGTGATCGGCTGCGTGGCCGGGGCGAAGAAGTTTGCTCGCTAACCCCTGGCCTGCTAAATAGAAGCGTCGCCCAAACAACAAGGACTCTGCATGCACAGCGTTTCTCTCCAGGACACCACGGCGCCGGAAGGCATATGCTACGGCTGCGGCAGCAGCAACCCCCATGGCCTGCACATCAAGAGCCGCTGGGATGACGATGGCGTGCACGTCATTGCCGAGCACCAACCCGAGGCCAAATACAGCGGCTGGCCAGACCTGGTCTACGGTGGCCTGATCGCCATGCTGGTGGACTGCCATTCCAACTGGACCGCCATGGCCTACCACTACCGCGCCGAACAGCGTGAACCCGGCAGCCTGCCGCGCATCGACTGCGTCACCGGCAACCTGGGGATCAAATTCATCAAGCCCACGCCCATGGGCGTGCCCCTGGTCCTGCGGGCTCGGGTCGAAGGCGAAATCGGCCGCAAAAGCCGTGTGGTCTGCGAAGTGTATGCAGGCAGCGTGCTCACCGCCGTCGGCGACTCGGTGTTCGTGCGCGTCGACACCGGGCAACTGGCCGCCGCTGCCCATGGCCGCGAGGTTTGATCCTGGTCTACAGTGACGGCAACCGCTAATCGAGGACTGCACCGATGACTCGTCTGACCGCGAAAGACTTTGCTCCCGAACTGCTGGAACTCTACGACGGCTATGCCCACGGCAAGATCAACCGCCGCGAATTTCTCGACCGCGCCGCGCTGTTCACCCTCGGTGGCCTCACCGCTTCGGCATTGCTCGCGGCCCTGAGCCCCAATTACGCCCTGGCCGAACAGGTGAAATTCACCGACCCGGATATTGTCGCCGACTACATCACCTACCCCTCGCCCAAAGGCAACGGCACCGTGCGCGGCTATCTGGTACGCCCAGCCAAGGCCGCAGGCAAACTGCCAGCCGTGGTGGTGGTGCATGAAAACCGGGGCCTGAACCCTTATATCGAAGACGTCGCCCGACGCCTGGCCAAGGCCGGCTTTATCGCCTTGGCCCCGGACGGCCTGACCTCGGTGGGCGGCTACCCTGGCAATGATGAAAAAGGCGTGGCACTGCAACAGACCGTCGACCCGACCAAACTGATGAACGACTTTTTCGCCGCCATCGAATGGCTGATGCACCACGACAGCAGCACGGGCAAAGTCGGCATCACCGGGTTCTGTTATGGCGGTGGCGTGACCAATGCAGCGGCGGTGGCCTACCCGGAACTGGGCGCGGCAGTGTCTTTCTACGGGCGCCAACCCGACGCCAAGGACGTGCCGCGCATCAAGGCGCCGATCCTGTTGCATTTCGGTGAACTGGATACGCGCATCAATGAAGGCTGGCCGGCGTATGAACAGGCATTGAAGGCCGCGGGGACGAGGTATGAGGCGTTTATCTACAAGGGCGCCAATCACGGCTTCCATAATGATTCGACACCGCGCTATGACGAAGCAGCGGCGAACCTTGCCTGGGAACGCACCCTGGGATGGTTCCGCCAATACCTCGCCTAGCCAAGCGCTGACGGTGGGAGCGGGCTTGCCCGCGAAGGCAGTGTGTCAGTCGCTGCACCTGTGACTGCACAACCGCTTTCGCAGGCAAGCCAGCTGCCACCTTTGATCTTCATTGCTTTGGGCATTGCGTTCGCTAGACTGATCGGCGTCAGCTCAGGCAACACTCGCCTGTAACCACCCTTTGAACGCCACCATCGCGGGTGTCTCAGCCCGCGACTGCAAGCGCGTCAACCAATAGCTGCCGGTGGTGATCCCCATCTCGAACGGCTGGCGGATCACATCGTTCTCCAATTGCCGCGAAAACATACGAGCTGGCGCCAGTGCCACGCCGGCACCTTGCAGCGCGGCCTCCATCATTGCCAGCGAGGAGTCGAACACCACGCTGCGCGGCACCCGGGTATCGCTGGGCAAACCGGCGGCCTGGAACCACAGGTTCCACTCATCGGCACGGTAGGAACGCAGCAAGGTATGCTTCAACACGTCAGCCGGGCTGCGCAGTTGTTCGGCAATCTGCGGCACGCACAACACCGTCAACGGTGCCTCAAGCAAAGGGCACGCATCGGTGCCGTGCCACGCGCCGGCGCCAAAGCGGATGGCATAATCCAGGCCCTCGGCGGCGACATCCACGCGGTTGTTGTGGGTGGACAAGCGCAAGTCGATCAACGGGTAGCGGCTATGAAAATCCGCCAGGCGTGGCAGCAACCAGCCCACCGCAAAGGTACCGACCGCCCCCACCGTCAGGACTTCACGGTAATGGCCGCCTTCAAACTGATCCAAGGTCAGGGCGATACAGTCGAAGGCGTCACGCAGCACGGGCAGCAGGGATTCGCCTTCGCTGGTGAGCATCAAGCCCCGAGGCAGGCGCTTGAACAGCGTGACGTTGAGTTGCGCTTCGAGACTTTTGACCTGATGACTGACTGCCGCTTGGGTCACGCACAGCTCAATGGCCGCACGGGTAAAGCTCAAATGGCGCGCCGACGCTTCGAAGGCGCGCAAGGCATTGAGCGGCAGGTGGGAACGCAGCATGACATGACCCAAATTTTTCTAATGGCTGGTGCGAGATATCATCGTTTGCCCACGTCGGGAAATCCACCTACATTTGCCACGCCTGCGCAGGCCACCATCGCCACTGCCTTATTTACATGGAAGCGAACCATGAAACACACCCTGAAAAAATATGCGGTTTCAGCCCTGTTGCTGGGCGCCGGCAGCTGCATGGCCGCCACCGACATGCGCCAGGTCGTGGACAGCCACGTCACCCCTCTGATGAAACAGCAAGGCATCCCGGGCCTGACGGTCGCGGTCGTCCAGCACGGCAAAGTGCAATACTTTAACTACGGCGTCGCCGCCAAAGACACCCAGGCACCCGTCACTGAAAACACCCTGTTCGAAATCGGCTCAGTGAGCAAAACCTTCAACGCCACCCTCGGCGGGTATGCCCAGGCCATCGGCAAGCTCAAGCTGTCGGACATGACCAGCCAACATCTGCCCGTTTTGGCTGGCAGCGCGTTCGATCGCATCAGCCTGCTGCAACTGGCCACCTATACCGCCGGCGGCCTGACGCTGCAGTTTCCGGATGCCGCCGACAGTGCAACCACCATGATGGATTATTTCCGGCAGTGGAAACCCACTTACGCACCGGGGGAACAACGCCTGTATTCCAACCCCAGCATTGGCCTGTTCGGTTACGTGACCGCAAAAAGCCTGGGCCAGCCGTTCACCGTCGCCATGGAAAAAACCCTGCTGCCCAAGCTGGGCTTGACCAATACCTACACTCGCGTCCCCGCCGACAAGGCCGGCCAGTACGCCCAGGGCTATGACAGCCAGCAGAAGCCGGTACGTGTCAACCCCGGCGCCCTGGACTTCGAAGCCTATGGCCTCAAGAGCAGCAGCCAGGACCTGGCCCGCTACGTGATCGCGAACATGCACCCGCAAACCCTGGAGCAACCGGTGCAGCAGGCCCTTGCCACCACTCACGCCGGCTACTACACCGTCAACGGCATGACCCAGGGCCTGGGCTGGGAACGCTACCCCTACCCCATCGCCCTGCAAGCGTTGCTTGACGGCAACTCCACACCGATGGCGATGGAGCCGCACAAGGTTAACTGGCTCAAACCCGCCCAGCCGCAGCCCGCCAACGTGCTCTACAACAAAACCGGCTCCACCGGCGGCTTTGGCGCTTATGTGGCGTATGTACCCAGCAAGGACATGGGTGTGGTAATCCTCGCCAACAAGAACTACCCGAATGCCGAACGGGTGAAAGTGGCTTATGCGATCTTGAGTGCAATGGATAACTGAAGCCGGTATACCCCGATGGGCGGGGGCTTGCCTTAGTGTCGGTGGTGCACGTTTGAAGATCGCTGGGCTCTAGGTACAATCACCGCCCTCTCCCACTCCCCCAAGGATCCGCCATGTCCGGGCTTGAACTGTTTGCCGCCGCCCTGGGGGTGATCGCCGTTTGGCTAACGGTCAAACAAAACCCCTGGTGCTGGCCCATCGGCCTGGTGATGGTGCTGCTCTACACCTGGGTTTTCTTTGAGGTCAAGCTCTACTCCGACATGCTCCTGCAATTGGTCTATGCGGCCTTGCAGGTCTACGGCTGGTGGCAGTGGACCCGCGCCGGCGAGGTCAAGCAGGGCCGCCAGGTCACTAGCCTGGGCGTGCCGGCGATCATGGCCAGCCTGGCTGTTGGCGCCGTCGGCAGCCTGTTGCTGGGTGCCGCCATGGCCCACTGGACCGACGCCGCCCAGCCCTGGCTGGACGCCGCGCTCACCGGTTTCAGCCTGGTGGCGCAGATGTGGATGGCGCAAAAACGTGTGCAGTGCTGGGCATTATGGATCGTGGTCGATGTGATCTTCGTCGGCCTGTTCCTTTACAAAGGCCTCTACCTCACCGCCGCGCTCTACGCGCTGTTTACCGTGATTGCCGTGCAAGGTTGGCGCGAGTGGCGCGCCGACCCGGCGTTGCGCACATGAAAGTGGTGGTATTGGCGGGCCCCGAATCCAGCGGCAAGAGCTGGCTGGCGGCGCAGTTGCACGCGCACTTCGGCGGGTTGATGGTGGGGGAATATGTGCGGTACTTCATCGATCAGCATCAGCGCGACACCACCCTGGCGGATATCCCGGCCATCGCCGAAGGCCAGTTGGCCTGGGAGGATGCCGCCCGCGCCAAATGCCCCGCGTTGCTGATCCTCGACACCCACCTGCTGACCAACAAACTCTGGAGCCAGACCCTGTTCGGCGATTACCCCGGCTGGCTTGATGACGAACTCCTGGCGCGGCATTACGACCTGCACCTGCTGCTCTCCCCCGAAGACGTGGAATGGAGTGCTGACGGCCAGCGCTGCCAGCCGGAACTGGCGGATCGCCGGGCGTTTTTTCAGGCCAGCCTGGAGTGGATGCAGGAGCATCGACAGCCACGGGTGGTGATTGGTGGAGACTGGGAACAACGGCGCCAGGCGGCATTTGCCGCAGTAACCCAGCTGCTCAAGCCCTGACACACTGCCCCCTGTGGGAGCGGGCTTGCTCGCGAATGCTCTGTATCAGCTAGCACATGCATAGACTGACCCACCGCTTTCGCGGGCAAGCCCGCTCCCACATTTTTTACCGTACCAGGCTTCAGTAGCCCAACGACAACCCCGTATTGCGTCGCGGGTCATTGGCCCCATAGAAGCGGTTGTTACCCACCGGCTTGCCATCCAGAGAAGGCGCACCGACCAGGATCGCGGCCAAATGGTTGGCATCTTGGGGACCTGCAAACTTATGGCCCCAGCTCTCGAGAATCTTCTGGGTATCCGGGCTCACGGCAAACGTCTCAAGGTTGGTGGTCTCAGGCATCCACTGCTGGTGGAAACGCGGCGCGTCCACGGCTTCCTGGATATTCATCTTGTAGTCGATGACATTCAGGATGGTCAGCAAAGTCGCAGTGATGATGCGACTGCCCCCCGGTGTACCGACCACCATCACCGCCTTGCCGTCCTTGGTGACGATGGTCGGGCTCATCGACGACAGCGGCGCCTTGCCCGGTGCGATGGCGTTGGCTTCGCCCTGCACCAGCCCATACATATTCGGTACGCCGACCTTGACGGTGAAGTCGTCCATTTCATCGTTGAGGATCACCCCGGTCTTGCTCGCCATCACCCCGGCGCCAAACCAGTCGTTGAGGGTATAGGTCACCGAGACCGCGTTGCCCCATTGGTCGACGATGGAATAGTGGGTGGTGTTATTGCCTTCATGGGGCGATACACCTGGCTTGATCGCCTGGGAGTCACCGGCCTTCTGCGGTTCGATCGCCGCGCGCAGCTTGGCCGCGTAGTTTTTGTCCAGCAGGTGCTCAATGGGGTTCTTCACGAAGTCCGGGTCGCCGAGATAGCTGTTGCGGTCCACGTAGGCGTGGCGCATCGCTTCGATCTGGTAGTGCAGGCCCTGGGCCGAGTGATAGCCCAGATCGGCCATCGGGTAGCCTTCGAGGATATTCATGATCTGGCAGATCACCACACCGCCCGAGCTGGGTGGCGGCGCCGAGACCACATGGTAGCCACGGTAGTCGCACTCGATGGGGGCCAGTTCGCGGGTTTTGTAGGCGTCGAGGTCAGCCTGGGTGATGATGCCTTTGCCGGCCTGGCTGGAATCCACCACCGCCTTGGCGACCCAGCCTTTATAGAAACCGTCGGTGCCCTTGGCCGAGATTTCCTTGAGGGTCTTGGCCAGGTCCTTCTGCACCAGCTTCTGGCCTACCTGCATCGGCTCGCCGTTATGCAGGAAGATGCCACGCATATCCTGGTCTTTTTCGAACTCACCGGTGGCGGTGTGCAACAGGTCGATATCGCCCTGCTCCAGCTCAAAGCCGTTTTCCGCCAGCTTGATCGCCGGGGCAATCACTTGGGCGCGCTTGAGGGTGCCGTATTTGCTCAGGGCCAGCTCCATGCCGGACACCGTGCCCGGTACGCCGACCGCCAAATGGCCTTTGGCGCTGAGGCCTTCGACCACATTGCCGGCCTTGTCGAGGTACATGTCAGCCGTCGCCGCCAACGGGGCTTTTTCGCGGAAGTCGAGGAAGGTCTTGCGCCCGTCCGCCAGTTGCACGGTCATGAAGCCACCGCCGCCCAGATTGCCCGCCGCCGGGTACACCACCGCCAGCGCATAACCTACCGCCACCGCCGCATCGACCGCGTTGCCGCCGGCCTTGAGCACATCGACACCCACATGGGTTGCCAGGTGCTGGGCCGTGACCACCATACCATTTTCACCCGCAACCGGGGCCTGGGAAGCTGCATGCACCCCGTTGATCGTTACTACCAGCGCGGTAGCAATCAAGGTGTGACTCAAGGGTTGGTATTTCATCCATGGCTACTCTGATTATTGAGATGCACCAAAATAGCCCTCGCCTGACTAAATCCCCAGCGCGATGGCGCTTTTGACACAGAATTTGTCGGTCATGGGACACACTCGCCCTATTGGCCGCTATTTCACAGGCATGCAGCTTGAACACGCCAACATACTGCAATACAGAGTCAGTTTTCATCTAGCCATTGAATTAGGTACTTTGCGTCTGCCACCCCTATGTAAACACTCCCACTATTAACATTACATTGAGAAACAATCATGTCAGCGATCCCGCGCGTTCGGCCTAACTTTCTTCGCGACCACTCTGAATATTCAGCGCCCCCCGCGCAACTTCAGTCGACTGCAAACAACTCAGTTGCCTCTTCACTTTCAGATAAAGTCGCAAAAAACCTGACGCGAAATAATTACAAAATCAAAGACAAAAATAACGACGGCAAAATTGACGTTTCCTACAAATTCTTCAACTCGAATGACCCCGACACGAATTGGCTCAAGAATGGGGGGGCCCTCGAGCTCAGCGAGGCCAGAAAAAAAGCCTTCAGAAGTTCAATGCAGGCCTGGGAGGATGTGGTAAAAGTCAAGTTTACCGAGCATGCCAAGAATACGGATGCTTCCTTTGTGCTTCACGCCAACAGCGGTGTAGGGGGCTATGCGGTCTACCCAAATGATCAAGGGAGTCTTCAGAACATAGGCATTGGTACAGGAGATAGCAGATTCCCCTTGAACGCTTCAATGATTCACGAACTGGGCCATGGTTTGGGGCTTCAACATCCGGAAGGTAACTATCCGGAGAATAGCAAAACCCATACTGCCATGAGCTATAACACACCTTGGTACCGTCCGGCGACCAATGGCGTCAGCGTCTCTGACGCCACCTCAACGCCAATGATGCATGATATCGAAGCGATTCAGCGTCTCTACGAACCCAACTATGAAACTCGTAAAGGCGATACAACTTACGGATTCAACTCAAACGCAGAACGCGACTACTACAGTTTAAAGTCTTCCGATGACATGGTAGCTTTTTGTATCTGGGATGGCGGTGGCAATGACACACTGGATTTCTCCGGATATAAACAGAACCAGAGAATTAACCTTAATGCCCAGGCACTCTCGGACGTGGGCGGCCGGCGCGGTAATGTGTCCATTGCCAAAGGCGTCGTTATGGAAAATGCCATTGGCGGCTCAGGAAATGACGTACTGATCGGCAATCAGGCTAACAATCATATAACCGGGGGAGCCGGGGCCGACAACCTCACAGGAGGTGGTGGTGAAGATACATTTGTATACAGCAAAGCCAGCGACACCTCTGCCAGCAAACCGGACACCATCACTGACTTCACCAGCGGCGTCGATAAAATTGACCTAGTTAACGTCCTTAAAGAGGCCGGCATCCGCCAGCCAGACATAGTCAGCAAATTGACCGGCCGTAAAGGTGAACTGGTATTGGCGTACGATGACACTATCAAGATGTACACGTTAACGCTGGACGTGAGCGGAGGTACCACGTCTGCGTTTAAGATTTTGAGTAAACATCCCATAAAGTCCGAAGACCTTATTACGTCTGCCGATACAGCGCCAACGCCACAGCCCAAGCCTGACCCTACCCCAGCACCCGAGCCGCAGCCAACCCCACGCCCGACACCTGAGCCAAAGCCCCAACCATGTCCCAAGCCTGCGCCTCAGCCTGAAAGCAGCCCTACCGATACCGTCTATGGATTCAACTCCAACAGCGGCAAAGCAGGTACGTCTCTTACGTCACCTTGCGATAAGCCGCACTTTACTGTCGCAGACAAAGCAGGCAACGACACGTTTGACTTCT
Source organism: Pseudomonas sp. CFSAN084952 (assembly GCF_009648855.1). NCBI lineage: Bacteria > Pseudomonadati > Pseudomonadota > Gammaproteobacteria > Pseudomonadales > Pseudomonadaceae > Pseudomonas > Pseudomonas sp. CFSAN084952. The sequence continues at coordinate 2,693,819 of NZ_CP045767.1, forward strand.
CTGCCTTCTGCCAAAACCAGCGAATTGATCTCACGCCCGGCGCAAGCTCGGATATCGGGGGCCTGAAGGGCAATATCAGTATCGCAACTGACACCGTCATCGAGAATGCAATTGGCGGTAATGGCGCTGACCGTATTACCGGCAATAGCGCTGACAACGTACTGGTGGGTGCCGCCGGGGCCGACAAATTGATGGGCAACGGCGGTTTCAACACGTTCAAGTACCGCGCCGCCGCGGACTCGCTCCGTGATAGCGCCGACCTGCTAGTGGATTTCACTACAGGCAAAGACACAATCGACCTGAGCGAAATGAGCGCAAAAGAAGGTGTGGGCCTGTCCCGTGACAACGGACGCCAAGAAGCGATACTTAAATCGTTCTCTTGGAGGTTGCCATGTATCCATCCACTCGCCGTAACTACACCGATGAGTTCAAGACTCAAGCGGTTGCGTTAGCTGAAAGCGTTGGCAGAACCGAAGCTGCCCGCCAGCTAGAGATGTCCGTCAAAACGCTCGATAACTGGGTGAACGCCACGCGCAAGGGTCAACCGTTGAGCTCGCCCGAGCGCAAGCCCATCACTAAGGAGGACAGCGAGCTTGCCCGCCTGCGAGCCGAGGTTGCCGAGCTAAAAATGGAGCGTGAAATCCTAAAAAAGGCGGCGGTATTCTTCGCCAGAGAGTCCAGGTGAGATACGCCTTCGTCGCTGCTGAACGGACTCAATACCCGGTACGTATGTTGTGCCGGGTGATGGAAGTCTCAACTTCAGGTTTCTACGATTACACGCACAGGCAGCCTCGCCCTGATCCTGACGCTCAGATTCGCATTGAGTTGCGCAGCGTCTATGCGGCCAGTCGACACACCTACGGTCGGCCACGGTTGGTCGCAGCCTTACGCCAGAAATCGTATGCAGTGGGCCACAAGCGAGTCAGCCGGTTGATGCAGGAGGAGGGTATTCACGGCAAGTCCAAACGCGGTTTCAGGCCCTGTACCACTGACAGCAACCATTACTTGCCGGTCGCGAACAATGTGGTGGCGCGGCAGTTTGCCATCGATAACCCCACTCCGACTTGGGTCAGTGATATCACCTATCTCCCAACCAGAGAGGGTTGGCTGTATCTGGCCGTAGTGTTGAGCATCCAGACCCGCCAGATCTTGGGCTACAGCTTGTCAGACCGCATGCCAGATGGCCTGGTGGAAAGTGCGTTTCTGAATGCCTGGAGCGCCTGTTCTGGCACTAGCGGAGCAGTATTTCACTCCGATCAGGGCCGTCAGTACGCAAGCAGTAAGTTCCGTCTAGCGTTAGCTAAGAAGGACTTCAAACAGAGCATGAGTCGAAAGGGAAATTGCTGGGATAACGCAGTGGCGGAGAGTTTTTTCGCTACGCTGAAAAGAGAGGAGGCTTTTGGGGTCTACCCCACCAAAAAACAGGCACAGCTATCGATCGCCAGCTATGTGCATGGGTTTTACAACAGCAGTCGACTGCACTCAGCTCTGGGGTATCGTTCTCCGAACGAATATGCAAAGAGCTTGAGGCAGAAGACTGGATAACCAGCTTCATGGCGTACGCTGCCGGGGGACAGGCCCAGTGTCACCCTTAACTATGTCAGCCAGTACAGCGGCCGGGCTGGCGACACTATCCTCGTGCGAAACCCTGCCACTAACAGGTACTTTCTGGGTATTGATCTGACCGGGGATCGCAAGACCGACTTCTTGATCAAAAGCACCCGGCCAATCAGCAGTGAGGATGTGATCGGCCTTAATTTGCCGGTAGGCACCTATCTCTGAAGGCGTGAGCAACATCGTGCATTAAAGCAAATGACGCTAGAATCGGCGCCATTCTTTTACCGCCGCCCTGATACGAGCCTGTCCATGAGCTTTGATTTCGAAACCATCCACCCACGCTTCGATACCGGCAGTACCAAGTGGAGCCGTTACCCGAAAGATGTTCTGCCGATGTGGATCGCTGACATGGACATCGCCGCGCCGCCCGCCATCTTGCAAGCCCTGCACGCGCGGCTCGACCAGCAGATTCTCGGCTACAGCGTGGCCGGCCCGGACGTGCGCGACGCCATCGTCGCTGACCTGTGGGCCAAGTACGCCTGGCGCGTACAGCCCGAAGAACTGCTGTTCCTGCCTGGCGTCGAGCCTGGCTTCAATATGGCCCTGCACGCCTTCGTCCAGCCTGGCCAGGCGGTGGTGCTGCAAACCCCCAACTATCGGCCGATTCGCCTGGCGCCCGGCAACTGGAACCTGCCACGCATCGAGGTGCCGTTCGAGCAAGTCAACGGCGAGTTCCTCACGCCCCTGCCCGCGATGCGCCAAGCCCTAAACGGGGCCGGAGCCCTGTTGCTGAGCAACCCGCACAACCCCATCGGCAAAGTGTTTCCCCGTGGAGAGCTGATGGCAGTGGCCAATGCCTGCCTGGAAACCGGCGCATTGATCATCAGCGACGAAATCCACGCCGAGCTGTGCTTTGACGGCCGCCGCCACATCCCCACCGCCAGCCTCAGCCCAGAGATTGCCCAGCGCACCATCACGCTGATGTCGGCGAGCAAGGCGTATAACGTGGCCGGCCTGAAGACCTGCTTCGCCGTGATCCAGAACGCCGAGGTGCGCGAGCGTTTCAATCAGGCGCGCTGCGGCATGGTCGACAGCGTCAGCCCTCTGGGCCTGGAAGCCACCCGCGCCGCCTACAGCGAATGCACCGACTGGCTCAGCGCGCTGGTGCAGTACCTGCAAGCCAACCGCGACTACCTGCTTGACGCGGTAAAAACCCGCCTGCCCGGCGTGGTGATGCATGCACCACAGGGCACCTTCCTGGCGTGGCTCGATTGCAGCGCTCTTGGCCTGGATGACCCACAGCAGTTTTTCCTTGAGCAGGCCAAGGTCGGCCTGAGCGCGGGGATCGAATTTGGTGATGACAGCCAACAGTTCGTGCGCCTGAACTTCGGTTGCCCACGATTGATGCTGGAGGAAGGCGTCGAACGCATGGAGATCTGCTTGCAAAACCGCTGACTTCGGTCGCAGTTGCACGGGAAGAGAACGCGCCTCTTCCCGGGCTGTTTTGTCCACTCACAACTTGGCGATGGACACTTCCGTCGATTTCACAAAGGCAATCACTTCGCTGCCCACCTTCAATTCCAGGTCACGCACCGAGCGCGTGGTGATCACCGACGTCACAATGCCCGACGCGGTCTGCACATCGATTTCCGACACCACTTCCCCCAGCAGAATCTCCTTGATCACGCCTTTGAACTGGTTGCGCACGTTGATCGCTTTGATGGTCATGTCGGCTTTCCTTTTGGCTGTTGGGTCAATCCGCACGAATGCGCAGGCCCTCAAAATGCGCCGCCGGATAAAATATTAAAAGGAATAAATACCTATTTATTTATTCGATAATGATATATCGAAAAATTATGTGTCGTGCCCAGCAGCGACCTATGACCGCACATCTTGTGCGTTGACCAACTTTGTTACACCCCATATAGTGTGCCTACAAACAGATCAGACCACTACATAGTGTGCAGCGCCGGTATTTTACCGATCACACTACGCGCAGTATTTCAATGCCTTGTAGCCTGCAAAAACATTTATTTTTCGAGTACCAGGAAGGAGTATTTCCATGCTGAGTTGGGATGAAGTCGACAACGAAGACACCGGTGCAGCGGTGATCAAAGGCGCCAACGCCGGCCACGCCACCGAAGCCAACATGGACCGCCTCGACGGTGCCGGCGCCGCTGCCGCCGTGGAAGCCCGCGCCGTCACCGCCAACGACTCCGCCGCCATCGTGCGCGCCAAGGCCGCCCTGGACAAACTCGACGTCGCCGAAGGCCTCGCCGAGCTGGAAGGTGCCTCCGCCCGCGTCGCCGTTGATGAAAAGCGCATGATCAACTGCCGCGCCGACCTCAACCAACTCGTGCCATTCAAGTACGACTGGGCCTGGCAGAAGTACCTCGACGGCTGCGCCAACCACTGGATGCCGCAAGAGGTCAACATGACCGCCGACATCGCCCTGTGGAAAAACCCCGAAGGCCTGACCGACGACGAGCGCCGCATCGTCATGCGCAACCTGGGCTTTTTCTCCACCGCCGACTCCCTGGTAGCCAACAACCTGGTGCTGGCCGTGTACCGCCTGATCACCAACCCGGAGTGCCGCCAGTACATCCTGCGCCAGGCCTTCGAAGAAGCGATCCACACCCACGCCTACCAGTACTGCATCGAATCGCTGGCCATGGATGAAGGCGAGATCTTCAACATGTACCACGAGATTCCATCGGTGGCCAAAAAGGCCGCCTGGGGCCTGAAGTACACCCGCTCGATCTCCGATCCGAAGTTCGAAACCGGCACCGTCGACACCGACAAGGAACTGCTGCGCAACCTGGTCGCCTACTACTGCGTACTGGAAGGCATCTTCTTCTACTGCGGCTTCACCCAGATCCTGTCCATGGGCCGCCGCAACAAAATGACCGGCGTGGCCGAGCAGTTCCAGTACATCCTGCGCGATGAGTCGATGCACCTGAACTTCGGTATCGACGTGATCAACCAGATCAAAATCGAAAACCCACACCTGTGGGATACCGAGATGAAGGAAGAAGCGACCCAGATGATTCTGCAGGGTACGCAGCTGGAGATCGAATACGCTCGCGACACCATGCCGCGTGGGGTGCTGGGCATGAACGCGGCGATGATGGAGGATTACCTCAAGTTCATCGCGAACCGCCGCCTGTCGCAGATCGGCTTGAAGGAAGAGTACCCAGGCACCACCAACCCGTTCCCGTGGATGAGCGAGATCATGGACTTGAAGAAAGAGAAAAACTTCTTCGAGACCCGTGTGATTGAGTATCAGACTGGCGGCGCGTTGAGCTGGGACTAATCAACACGAACCAAAAAATGTGGGAGCGGGCTTGCCCGCGATAGCGGTGTATCAGTCACGGATGTACCCACTGACACACAGCTATCGCGGGCAAGCCAGCTCCCACATTGGCTATTGTGATCCATAGACTTTGCAAGTAAGCCTTTATGCCCAACCACACCATTAAAACCCCCTGCGTCGGGCTGTGTTCCACCGTCTACGGTGACCTGGTCTGTCGGGGCTGCAAGCGTTATCACCACGAGGTGATCCAGTGGAATGGCTATAACGCCGAGGAAAAACAGGCGGTGTGGCTGCGCCTGGAACAACTGCTGGTGCAGGTGATGGCCAGCAAGCTGGAAGTGTTCGACCCGCACTGCCTGCGACAGCAGCTGGAAGCGCGCAAGATTCGTTTTATGCCGCACCAGTCGCCGTATTGCTGGGCATACCAGTTGATTGCGCGCGGAGCGCGGGTGATTTCCAAGCTGGATGCCTATGGGTTGACGCTGTTACCGGAGTTTCGCGAACGCCACCTGGCGGATTTGCGCGATGCGATAGATCGAGAGTTCTTTTTGCTGTCCGAGGCACATTACGAACGCTATATCGCCCCTGTTTTCTTGAAAGAGTCATTCGGGCCGGCGCTGATTGCCACGCGCTGACCCAAATCGCAAACACTGCGGGAACGCGGTAAAGCGCTGGACCTGTGGCGAGGGAGCTTGCTCCCGTAACGGCCCTGACAGCCGACGATGATCCAACTCACGCTCCGCGATCCAAAGTAGATAAGCGTCGACTATCAGGCCGTCATCGCAGGCAAGCCAGCTCCCACAGTTGGATGCCGGGGCTTCAGGTAGATAGGGGTCGGCTGTCAGGCCGCCTTCACAGGCAAGCCAGTTCCCACACAATTGTGTTTAAAATGCCGCCCGCCCGATGACTGACGCTTAACGATGAACCCAGACGCACTCTCTACCCTGCACGCCCACTTGCTCACTGCCCTGGCTGACGCGCCCGCGGAAACCCGGCGCCTGTTCCATGGCCGTGGCCGTTGCTGGCCGGGCCTGGAACAACTGACGGTGGACTGGCTGCAAGGGGTGGTGCTGGTTGCTTTGTTCAAAGAAACCGAGCACCTGGATGCCCTGAAGCACACGCTGTTGCAGATCGAGTGGAGCCGTTTCGGCGTGCACACCGTGGCCCTGCAACACCGCTACCTGCCGCAAAGCACCACCGAATGGCTGGTGGGCGACGCCATCGACGAACTGACCATCACCGAGGGCGGCCTGCGCTACCTGATCGACCTGGGTAAAAAACAGAACAGTGGGTTGTTCCTGGACATGCGTTACGGGCGCAACTGGGTGCGCGAACAGGCCCAGGGCCAGCGCGTGCTGAATTTGTTTGCCTATACCTGCGGTTTTTCCGTGGCCGCCATCGAAGGCGGCGCCGACCATGTGGTGAACCTGGATATGGCCCGTGGTGCCCTCAGCCGTGGCCGCGACAACCATCGTTTGAATGGGCACGACCTGAGCCGGGTGAGTTTCCTGGGCCACGACCTGTTCAAGTCCTGGGCCAAGGTGACGAACAACGGTCCTTATGACCTGGTGATCATCGACCCGCCCTCCTTCCAGAAAGGCAGTTTCCTGCTGACCAAGGATTACCAGCGCGTGCTGCGCCGCCTGCCGGACTTGCTCAGTGCCCACGGCACCGTACTGGCATGCATGAACGATCCGGCCTTCGGCGAAGATTTCCTGATCGACGGCGTGACCCGCGAAGCACCGGGCCTGCGGTTTGTACAGCGGCTGGAAAACCCACCGGAATTTCCTGACATTGATCCGCAGAGTGGACTAAAGGCACTGGTGTTCCGTCAGGGCTGATGCCGAAACATCCTACGCTTGCTACGCTAACGGATACGCCGGGCGGTGAACCTTATCCTCCCCTTCCCGGTCGATACCTGCATTCCCTGGCCAGACTCGACGGCGCTACGTCGTCGGCTGCCCCGTTTGACCTTTTGGAGAACCGCCCGTGATATCGACCCTGCATGTAGCCAGACTCAAAGCCTGGGGCGCCCACGGCTTTACCGCCACCGGTGTGGTACTGGCCTTTTTGGCCACCCTGGCGCTGCTGGAAAACTCCCCCAAGGCTTGCCTGCTGTGGCTGGGCCTGGCACTGGTGGTGGATGGCGTCGACGGCTCGCTGGCGCGACGGGTGAATGTCAGCACGGTGCTGCCCAGCTTTGACGGCTCGGTGCTCGACCTGGTGATCGACTACCTCACCTACGTGTTCATTCCTGCCCTGTTTATCTACCGCTACATCGACCTGCCCGAGTTCACCCACCTGTTTGCGGTGTCGGTGATCCTGGTGTCGTCGCTGTTCTGCTTTTGCAATGTGAACATGAAGAGCAAGGACAACTACTTCGTCGGCTTCCCTGCCGCCTGGAACGTCGTTGCCCTGTGCGTCTATATCATCCAGCCGGATGCCTGGGTCACCTTGCTGACCGTGATCGGCCTGGCGCTGTTGACCGTGACGCCGATGAAGTTCCTGCACCCGTTCCGGGTCAAGCGTTTCATGCCGATCAACATCGCGGTGACCACTATCTGGCTGCTGTGCAGCTTCCTGATGGTGGTGGATTACCCGAATACCAACCCTTGGACATTTGGCTTGTGGTCGCTGATGTCGGCGTACTTCCTGGGTATCTGCATCTGGCGCACGGCCGTGGAATGGCTGGGCGCGCACAAATAACCAGGCGGGCCCGGTAAAAGATGTGGGAGAGGCTTGCCACCTCCCACATTTGAGTCACATCGCAGTAAGATGCTGGCCTTCTGCGGCCCTCCAACAATAAGCCCTGCCCATGCCCTTCGAACTCAGCGTAGACCTCACCACCCTGGCCATCCTGGCCGTTGTCGCTTTTATCGCCGGTTTTATCGACGCCATCGCCGGCGGTGGCGGTTTGTTGACCACCCCGGCCCTGCTCACCGCCGGTATGCCGCCGCATCTGGTGCTGGGCACCAACAAGCTCAGCTCCACCTTCGGCTCGGCCACCGCCAGTTTTACCTTCTACCGCCGCAAGCTGTTCCACCCACGCCAATGGGTGCACGCCATTGTCGGTACCTTGATCGGTGCACTGACCGGCGCGGTCGTCGCTCATTACTTGCCTGCCGAAACCCTGAACAAGATGCTCCCGGTGATCGTCTTCGCCTGCGGTGTGTACCTGCTGTTCGGGGGCACGCCCAAGGCGCCACTGGATGCCGAGGCACCGATCAAAAAGAAATGGCAAGCCACCCAGGGCTTTGGCCTGGGCTTTTACGATGGCGTGGCCGGGCCCGGCACGGGGGCGTTCTGGACGGTCAGCACGATGCTGCTGCACCCCATCGATCTGGTGAAGGCCAGCGGCGTGGCGCGCAGCATGAACTTCGTCAGCAACGCCGCGGCGCTGACGGTGTTCATCATCAATGGGTCGGTGGACTGGATCGTCGGACTGGCGATGGGTGTGTCGGTGATGTGTGGCGCGTTCTTTGGCGCACGCAGCGCGATCAGCGGCGGCGCCAAATTCATCCGCCCAGTGTTTATCACCGTGGTGCTGGGCCTGACCGTGCGCCTAGCCTGGCAGCACTGGTTCAGCGTGGCCTAGGCGGCGGGCCACGTAGAGGTCGATCAGGTAACGCGCAATCGAGCGTGACGCCGGCAACGGCGGCAGCTCGTGGATATTGAACCACTGCGCGTCCTCGATCTCGTCGGCCTGGGGCACGATATCGCCACCGGCGTATTCGGCGTGAAAGCCCAGCATCATCGAGTGAGGGAACGGCCAGCATTGGCTGCCCATGTACTGGATGTTCTTGACCTCCAACTGCACCTCTTCGCGCACTTCACGGATCAGGCAGTCTTCGGCGGACTCACCCGGCTCGGCAAAACCGGCCAGGGTGCTGTAGACCCCCGTGACGAAACGCGGCGAGCGCGCCAGCAGGATGTCATCGCCACGAGTCACCAGCACGATCATGCTTGGCGAGATGCGTGGATAGCTGCGCAGGTCGCAGGCCTGGCAATACATCGCCCGCTCCCGCGGCACCTGTACCATCGCCTGGCCGCAACTGCCACAAAAACGGTGCTCCCGCGCCCAGGTGCCGATCTGCGCGGCGTAGCCCAGCACCTTGTACAGGGTGTGATCACCTTGCAGCATAAAGCCGCGCAAGCCTTGCCAACTGCACCCTGGCACCTCTGCCGACGCGTTGAGTTCCAACAGGTACACCGGCTCGCCATCGAGGTGGCCGATGCCGTGTTCGGCAAACACCGACAGGTCCTGGCGCTTGAGCCATTCGCGCGGGAACAGCGGGCCGTTGGTATCGTGTAAAAAGCCTTCGCGGCTGCGGGCGACGGCCCAGCCGCCGGGGGCGTCGTTGTCCAGCAGCGTTGTGGTAATCCAGCCTGGGGTCATGTCAGTCAATCCACGAATTCGGGTTTCTGCTTACTCATATGGGCCGCGATGGCCACGCGCAGGTCGTTGGATTGCAACATAGCCGAGTTCCAGGTGGCAACGTATTCCAGGCCGTCATTGACTGTGTGGTCACGCATGTAGCTGATCATGGCCTTGGTGCCAGTCACGGCAATCGGCGACTTGGCGGCGATTTGCTGGGCCAGGTCCATGACACCCGCCAGCAGGCTTTGCTGATCGGCAAACACGCGATTGACCAGGCCGATGCTGCGCGCTTCTTCAGCGCCAAATTGACGACCGGTATAGGCCAGTTCACGCAGCATGCCATCGCCGATAATGCGCGGCAGGCGTTGCAAGGTGCCGACGTCAGCGGCCATGCCGATGTCGATTTCCTTGATCGAGAATTGCGCGTCCTCGGCCGCATAGCGCATGTCGCACGCGCTGATCAGGTCGATGGCACCGCCAATGCAGTAGCCCTGGATCGCCGCCAGCACGGGCTTGCGGCAAGTGTCCACGGCGTTGAACGAAGCTTGCAGCTCGAGAATCTTGCGGCGCAGCAGGCGCGCATTGCGACCCACGTCCTTGCCAAAATCATTGGCGATCGAGGCCAGCATCATCAGGTCGATGCCCGAGGAAAAGTGCTTGCCCGCCCCGCTGAGCACCACGGCACGCACGGCGTCGGTCTCGTCGACCCATTGGAAGATGTCGATGATTTCGGTCCAGAACGCCGCGTTCATGGCGTTGATCTTTTCCGGGCGATTGATCTGCACATGGGCAACGTTGCCACTGAGTTCGACAACGAAGGCTTGGTATTCGGACATGGCAGTGATCCCTGACTGGCGATTGAGAAAGGCCAGACTATATCAAGGGTGCGCCACGGCGCATCGGCCAAAAACGGGACTGGCCACGGTGAAGGAAAAGACGCTGGATAAAACCCGATGCACAGGCCATCCTTTGTGCTTTAAGCCGCGCTGTGCGCGGCGCTCGACGTTTTAAGGATATGCCATGCACGCCCAACCTCTCGCTCCCGCCGATTTCGAATTCATTGACGCCACCTTGCTCAAATACGGCGAAGACCACTCGGTGCTGAACATGGCCGAACTCGACGGTTATTTCACCGCCCTGGTTTCCAGCCCGGCCAAGGTGGATGTGTCCGAGTGGTTCCCGGCGATCTGGGGCGGGCAAAACCCTGAATGGGACAACATGGACGAGGCCCAGGCTTTTCTCGAGCTGTGTGTACGCCATATGAATACCCTGGCCGCGCAATTGGCCACTGACTCCCAGGCATTCAAAGCCCGTTTCGATGAAACCGAACATCAAGGCCAGGCGGTGACCCTTGCCGAGGAATGGTGCTTTGGTTATGTGCGCGGCGTGACAATCGCCAACTGGCCGCCATTGCCCGCTGTACAAGCCGGGCAACTGGAGCGGATTTCCTGCTGCGCCGAACAGGACAATTTCGAACTGCCGGCGGATCTGGATATAAACGCCCATCAACTGCAGGTCAGCGAAATCGAACCGGCTGCACGGGCGCTGCATGACTACTGGTTGAGCCAGCGTTAAGGCAGTAGGAGCGCATGCCAATAAATCACGCAGATCACCCACTCACTCGACAAGCATGGCGTGTTTGCCTGATGATTCGGGTCCGCACGTCGGCCACTCCACGCCACCTTGCCTTGACCAGGAGCCTTGTACCTTGAGTTCGCAGAAAACCGTGACCGTTACACCGCCCAACTTCCCCCTCACTGGCAAGGTCGCGCCCCCCGGCTCCAAATCCATTACCAACCGTGCGCTGTTGCTGGCGGCACTGGCCAAGGGCACCAGCCGTTTGAGCGGTGCGCTCAAAAGTGATGACACGCGCCACATGTCGGTCGCCCTGCGGCAGATGGGCGTCACCATCGACGAGCCGGACGACACCACCTTTGTCGTCACCAGCCAAGGCTCGCTGCAATTGCCGGCCCAGCCGTTGTTCCTCGGCAACGCCGGCACCGCCATGCGCTTTCTCACGGCTGCCGTCGCCACCGTGCAAGGCACTGTGGTACTGGACGGTGACGAGTACATGCAAAAACGCCCCATCGGCCCGCTGCTGGCCACCCTGGGCCAGAACGGCATCCAGGTCGACAGCCCCACCGGTTGCCCACCGGTAACCGTGCACGGCGCGGGCAAGGTCCAGGCCAGGCGTTTTGAGATTGACGCAGGTTTGTCCAGCCAGTACGTATCGGCCCTGCTGATGCTGGCGGCGTGCGGCGAAGCGCCGATTGAAGTGGCGCTGACCGGCAAGGACATTGGCGCCCGTGGCTACGTGGACCTGACCCTCGATTGCATGCGTGCGTTCGGGGCCCAGGTCGACGCCGTGGACGACACCACCTGGCGCGTGGCCCCCACCGGCTATACCGCCCATGACTACCTGATCGAACCCGACGCTTCCGCCGCCACTTACCTGTGGGCCGCAGAAGTACTGACCGGTGGCCGTATCGATATTGGTGTAGCCCCACAGGACTTCACCCAGCCCGACGCCAAGGCCCAGGCCGTGATCGCGCAATTCCCGAACATGCAGGCCACGGTGGTGGGTTCACAAATGCAGGATGCGATCCCGACCCTGGCGGTGCTCGCCGCGTTCAACAACACCCCGGTGCGCTTCACTGAACTGGCGAACCTGCGCGTCAAGGAATGTGACCGCGTGCAGGCGCTGCACGATGGCCTCAACGAAATTCGCCCGGGCCTGGCGACCATCGAGGGTGATGACTTGCTGGTTGCCAGCGACCCCGCTTTGGCTGGCACCGCCTGCACCGCACTGATCGACACCCACGCCGACCATCGCATCGCCATGTGCTTTGCCCTGGCCGGGCTGAAAGTCTCGGGCATTCGCATCCAAGACCCGGACTGCGTAGCCAAGACCTACCCTGACTACTGGAAAGCGCTGGCCAGCCTGGGCGTTCACTTGAGCTACTGACACACAAACCTGTAGGGGCGAGCAAGCTCGCTCCTACAACTGAACCTTGCCGGGAGCGTCAATGACCCTTCGCCAACCCTGCCCACCCGGCGCCTGTGTCTGCAACCGTGAACAACTGCTGGAAGCTCCCGGCGCTGATCTGCGCATTCTGCAACTGACGCGCCAGCAGGAAAAAATCCTGCTGGCGCGCCTGGAGAACCTCAAGAGCCTGCAAGACCTCGAACACTTGCAACAGCGGATGTACGACCAACTCGGCATCCGCGTCCACATCGCGCCCGGGCATACCGAGGTCAAAAGCATGCGCGGGATCCAGATCGTCATCGACGAACTGCCGGGCATGTGCCGCAAGACTCGCCAGTCGATCCCCGCCTCCATTCGCCGCGGCCTGGAGAAAAAACCAGAGATTGCCTACCGCTTGCTGGACGCCCACGACCTGTTTCGCGACGCTTGAATTATCCCGCGACGGCCTCACGCTCAAACAACCCCTGCCCCACCGCCCGGGCCTTGTGCAAATGCGCCTGGGCCGTGCCGTTTTCCGAGTCCAGCAACAACTGCGAGGTAAGTACCCGCGCCCCGCAATAATCAAAGATGCCGTAGTCGATCTGGGTATTCATGGCCTTGGCATAACCGTGTCGCTCAAAGGCACTGTCATCAGCCCCACCCAGGGCCAGCAGATGCACCTGCAAATGCCTTAGTTTCTTCTGCACCGGTGTATCGGGGCCGTAATCAATCGCCCAGCCATTGACGAATACGCGGTCGACCCAACCCTTGAGCAATGCCGGCATTGACCACCAGTAGATGGGGAATGCCAGCACCAGCGCGTCGGCGCGATCGATGCGGGCCTGCTCGGCCACCACGTCGGCTGGCGGCGTCGCCCGAGTACGGTGCACCCGATGGTCGGCCGCGCTGTAGCGTGGGTCGAACCCTTCAGCGGCAAGGTCGGCTATTTCAAAGGTGTGGCCAGAGGCGCTCAAGCCCGCGCCCACCTCGGCGGCCACGCTATGGGTGAGGGATTGCGGGTCGTGATGGGCAACAACGATCAGTGCGTGCATGACTTTGACTCCGTTTCGGCTTAATCTACTTTTAGTAAGTTACGTAGAATAAGTTACTTTTGGTATATAAGCATGTCAAGCAATGAATCCCCTGCCCCCCGTCGTCGTTTGTCCCGTGAAGATCGCCTGCGCCAGTTACTCGACGTCGCCTGGCAATTGGTGCGTGACGAAGGCACCGACGCCCTGACCCTGGGCCGCCTGGCCGAGCTGGCGGGCGTCACCAAACCAGTGGTGTACGACCACTTCGCTACACGCGCGGGGTTGCTGGCCGCGCTGTATGCAGACTTCGACGAGCGCCAGGACCAGGTGTTTGCCGATGCCATCGCCACCAGCAAGGCGACGCTTGAGGACCGCGCGTGGGTTATCGCGTCGTCGTATGTCGATTGTGTGTTGTTGCAAGGTCGGGAAATCCCCGGGGTGATTGCCGCCTTGAGCGGTTCACCGGAGTTGGAAGCGTCCAAGCGCGAATACGAGGCGATCTTCCTCGATAAGTGCAGAGACGCGCTGTCGCCCTTCACCCACGGCGGCAGTATTTCCCAGGCCGGGTTGCGCGCCATGCTCGGCGCGGCGGAAGCCCTGTCCCATGCGGCGGCCAATGGCGAGATCAGCCGCGAGGAAGCTCAGCAGGAACTGCTGGAGACTATCCTCGGGATGGTCAAGCGCGTCAGGCCGTAGGCAGACGGCCCTGGACGAACAGTTGCGCCTTGCGCGTCAACTGGTCCAGGTGCCGATCACGCTGTTTCTCCGCATCGACCATGGCGCGCTTGCCGTGTTTTTGCAGCAGGTAGGTGTGGATCTGCCGCACTTCCAGCGAGCTGTAGATTGAAGCCACATCCAACACGCCCATCAGCCCATCGGTGCCGTAGTTGCGGGTGTTCATCACGACCTGGGTGCCACGCGCATCGCGTACCTGGAAACCCATGGCTTCGAACACCGCAACCTTCTCTACCGCACAGGCCAGTTCGGCGTGGGGATAACGCGCCAACACCTCGTCCAGCATGCTGCGTGCCACACCCTGGCGACGAAAGCCGGCCTGCACCGCCATAAACGCGATGCCACACGCGTTCGGGTCATCCTTCACCGGCAGGTACAGGCAAAAGCCCACCACCGTCTCGTCTTCCATCGCCACGACCAACTCGACGGCGATGCCCTTTTCGCCATTCAACGCCTCAAGGTACAGGTGTACCTCAAACCCGATGGCGTACTGGTAGATGTTGTAGAGCAGGTTGCTCGGTGCCAGCGCTACGCTGCTGATATCGGTGAGGTTGTCCACCACCATCTGCAGGATCTGGCTGTTGACCGGTTCGGGGCACGGCGTGGTGTAGCGGGTAAGGCTGAACATGCAAATTCCTGGGGTTTCGCGTCAAGGCAGCGGCGATTGTACCTGTTGCGCGCCGCTCATGGCCCGCACACCTCGCGCAAACACGCGCGCAGCCAGCGATGGGCCAGGTCGGCGTCCTGTCGCGGGTGCCACAGCATCGCCACGGTAAATGGCGGCAATGTCACCGGTAGCTCAAAGCAATACAAGCCTCGAGGCGGCACTGTGATATAGCGCTCAGGCACGCTGGCGATCAGGTCGGTATCACGCGCCAGGGCGATGGCCGTGTTGAAACCGGCGACCACGATGCTGACCTGCCGAACCAGACCTTGCGCCTCAAGGGCCTCATCGATCTGGCCACGGTCCTGGCCGCGCCGCGACACGTAGACATGTTGTCCCTGGGCGAAACGCGCTGCGCTCAAGGGGCCGCGGCTCAGAGCATGGCCCTCGCGCACCACGCCCACCAGGCGATCACGGAACAGCGCCTGGGTCAGCACCTCCGGGCTGGCGCCGACATCGACCACACCGGTTTCCAGGTCGACGCCACCGTCGCGCAGCAGCGCACTGTGCTTGTCGCTCTTGTGCACGAAACGCAAGCGCACCCCTGGAGCCTCCTGGGCGATACGCGCGAGCAATGCAGGGCCGAAGCGTTCGACGAACTCCTCACTGGTGCGCAGGGTGAAGGTACGCACCACCTCACCCAAGTCCAGGGTGTGCGCCGGGCGCAATACCGCATGGGCGTCCTGCACCAGTTGGCTAACCTGTTCGCGCAATTGCAACGCCCGGGGCGTCGGCACCAGGCCGCGCCCGGCACGTACCAGCAGCGGATCGCCAGTGGCCGCACGCAAACGCGCCAGGGCCCGGCTCATGGCCGAAGGGCTCAGGCGCAGGCGCTGGGCGGCGCGAGCGACGCTGCCTTCGGCAAGCAACACGTCGAGGGTGATGAGTAAATTGAGGTCGGGCATGCGGGCTCCTGATCAGGCGTTGGGTGCAGCTATAACCTGCAAGCCATGCGTCTTCCGCCATGTTAGGCGACGCCGTAGATTTGTGACAGGTGCATTCACTCAAGGAAACGCGCATGCAAACCTCCACACGCGGCGGCCTGGTCGCCTTGTCGCTGTCCATGTTGCTGGCCGCCCTGGGCACCAGCATCGCCAATGTCGGCCTGCCCAGCCTGGCGCACGCCTTCGGTGCCTCGTTTCAGGCCGTGCAGTGGGTGGTGCTCGCCTACCTGCTGGCCATCACCGCCGTGATTGTCAGCGCCGGGCGCCTGGGCGACCGTCTGGGGCGCCGGCGCTTGCTGCTGGCCGGGTTGCTGGTGTTTGCCCTGGCCTGCGCCGGGTGTGCCGCCGCGCCAACCCTGCCCTGGCTGATCGGCGCACGGGCATTCCAGGGCCTGGGCGCGGCGATCATGATGGCGATGACCCTGGGCATGGTGGGTGACACTGTCACGAAAGAGAATACCGGCCGAGTCATGGGCCTGCTGGGCACCCTGTCGGCACTCGGCACGGCCATGGGGCCGAGTGTCGGCGGAGTATTGCTCAGCCTGTGGAGCTGGCGCGCGCTGTTTCTGATCGGCCTGCCCTTGGCGGGTGTGGCTGCCGCCTTCGCCTACCGTTATTTGCCGGTAGATGCTCACCGCCGCGACGTTTGGCCAGGCGATACACTCTGGGCGCCCCTGCGCGATGCGCCGTTGCGCGCCGGCCTGGCCATGAGTGCCCTGGTGTCGGCGGTGATCATGGCCACGTTCGTGGTGGGGCCGTTCTACCTGTCACGTGGCCTGGGCCTCGATCCCGCCTGGATGGGCTTGGCCATGGCCGTCGGGCCAACGGTCGCGGCGGTGACCGGTGTACCGGCGGGTTACCTGACCGATCACCTTGGCAGCCAACGCCTGACCCTCGTGGGGCTAAGCGTGATGCTGTGCGGGGCCCTGTTGCTATCGCAGGCGTCCGGGCTTGGCGTTTATCTCGCGGGCCTGATCGTGTTGACGGCCGGCTACAGCCTGTTCCAGGCGGCCAACAACACGGCGGTGATGAGCGATATACAGGCGACACGCCGAGGCACAGTGTCCGGCCTGCTGAATCTGTCACGGAACCTGGGCCTGATTTTCGGCGCCTCGGCCCTCGGCGCGGTGTTCGCCCGCGCCACCCCGGATGTCAGCCTCGCCGCGCCCCAGGCGGTGGCAGCCGGCCTGCACGCCACCTTCGCCATGGCGGTAGGTTTGCTGTTACTGGCGGTGCTGATCGCCTGGAGACGTGGGCATTCCCTGGCCAGCGCGAAGCAGACAAATATTGACAAGCTAAAATCGTAACGACTATTGTCTGACAACCTGATCACCAAGGTTTTCCCATGCTTGAGCTCCAGCGCCCCGATTCGCTTGTCGTACGGGTTGTCAGCGCCATTCGCGCAGAAATCGAATCCGGCCAACTGGCCCCGGAGTCGCGCCTGCCGACCGAACAGCAACTGGCCGAACAACTCAACGTCAGCCGTTCCGTGGTGCGTGAAGCCATTGCCCAGCTCAAGGCCGACGGTGTGCTCACCGCCCGCCGTGGCCTGGGCTCGTTTATTTCGCAGACCCCTGCGGGCACGGTGTTTCGGTTTCCGCAGCCCAACGGGCGACGACCTGACCTGGCGCAGATGTTCGAAGTGCGCCTGTGGATCGAAACCCAGGCCGCTTCGATTGCTGCCCAGCGCCGCGACAGCGCCGACCTGCAGCGCATGAAAAGCGCGTTGCAGGCCATGCAGGACAACCGCGACGACTTTGAAGCCGCAGCCCTGGCCGATGTGGAATTCCACCGTGCCATTGCCGACGCCAGCAAGAATGACTACTTCGTGGCCTTCCATGACTTCCTCAGGAGCCAGTTGGCCAGTGCGCGTAAAACCGCGTGGGAGAACTCGGCGTCGCGCTTTGCCACCGGTTCGGCCGATGCCACCCAGGAACATCAACAGCTCTACCAGGCCATTGCCGACGGCGACGCCCAACGCGCCGCCGCCAGTGCCGAGGCGCACCTGCGTGCCGCAGCGCGACGCCTGCAACTGGAATTACCGACCACGAACTGATCCACCTTGTTTGCAGCGTGTCCGCGGACACGCCATTTTTTTAACAAAAACATTAGTCTGACAACCTGATAAGCAGACTGAAATGTACAACCTAGGTACTTCTGCAATGATTCATGACTTTTGCATTATCGGCGGCGGCATCGTCGGCCTGGCCACCGCCATGGAGCTGCTCAAGCGCCAACCTGGCGCGTCGCTGGTGATCCTGGAAAAAGAGTCGGTGCTGGCCAAGCACCAGACCGGCCACAACAGCGGCGTGATCCATGCCGGCATCTACTATGCACCCGGCAGCCTCAAGGCCGACTTGTGCAAGCGCGGCGCCGAAGCCACCAAGCAGTTCTGCCGCGAACACGGGATCAAATTCGAGGTGTGCGGCAAGCTGCTGGTGGCCTCAAGCCCGCTTGAAATGCAACGCATGGAAGCGCTGTACGCCCGTGCCCAGCTCAATGGCATGCAGGTCGAGCGCTTGAATGCCGAACAACTGCGCCAGCGCGAACCGAACATCGTCGGCCTCGGCGGCTTGTTTCTCGATGCCACCGGGATTGTCGATTACCGCCAGGTGTGCGAGACCATGGCCCAGGTGATTCGTCGCAGCGGTGGGCAGATCTGCCTGGAGCGCACCGTCACCGCCATCCAAGAAAATACCGACACGGTCACCGTCAACACCGAGGGCGAGACCTGGCAGGCCCGCCACCTGGTGGTGTGTGCCGGCTTGCAGTCCGACCGCCTGGCCCGGCTAGCCGGCATCCGCATCGACCATCAGATCATCCCGTTTCGGGGCGAGTACTTCCGCCTGCCCGCCGCCAAGAACAACATCGTCAACCATCTGATCTACCCGATCCCTGACCCGGAGCTGCCCTTCCTCGGCGTGCACCTGACCCGCATGATCGACGGCAGCGTCACCGTCGGCCCGAATGCCGTGCTGGGCCTGGGCCGCGAGAACTACCGCAAGTTTTCGGTGAACTGGCGCGACGTGGCGCAGTACGCCAGCTTCCCGGGTTTCTGGAAAACCCTGTGGCAAAACCTCGGTTCCGGCACCACCGAGATGAAGAACTCGTTGTTCAAGTCCGGCTACCTGGAGCAGTGCCGCAAGTACTGCCCGTCCCTGACGCTCGATGACCTGCTGCCCTACGAGGCCGGCATCCGTGCCCAGGCGGTAATGCGCGACGGCAGCCTGGTGCACGACTTTCTGTTCGCCCAAACCTCACGAATGCTGCATGTGTGCAATGCGCCCTCACCGGCCGCCACCTCAGCCATGCCCATCGGCGCGATGATCGCCGACCGCCTGTTCCACCCCCAGTAAGACCGCACCGCCCGCTCACCCAACAATAACTACAAAGACCCAGAAGGAAGTCCAGCATGTCGGCATCCGCCTCCATTCCCGGTACCGAAACGCCCGAACAAACCCGCAAGCGCCTACGCAAAGTAGCCGCCGCCACCATCTTCGGCTCGATGCTGGAGTGGTATGACTTTTACCTGTACGCCACCATGGCGGCGATTGTGTTTTCGAAGATCTTCTTCGATAACAGCGACCCGAAGACCGCCACGCTGATGGCCTTTTCGACCTTTGCCATCGGCTTTATCGCCCGCCCCTTCGGCGGCATCCTGTTTGGCTACCTGGGCGACAAGTTCGGGCGCAAGCAAGTGCTGGTGCTGACCTTCTGCCTGATGGGCGTGTGCACCACCTTGATCGGCTTGATCCCCAGCTACGCCTCCATCGGCATCTGGGCCCCGATCCTGCTGGTGTTTATCCGCATCATCCAGGGCCTGGGCGCAGGTGCCGAGTTGTCGGGCGCGGCAGTCACCTCCTACGAGCATGCCTCCCAAGGCAAGCGTGGCAGCCAGGGCGCCTGGCCGGCACTGGGCCTGAACCTGGGCCTGTTGCTGTCCTCACTGACTATTTACCTGCTGACCATCAACGGCAACGAGTTCCTGCTGGCCGGCGGCTGGCGCATTCCGTTTATCTGCAGCATCGTGCTGGTAGGCGTCGGCCTGTGGGTGCGCAACAGCATTCCGGAGACCCCACAGTTCGAAGCGCTGAGCACAGAAAAAGCCAAGGCCAAGCCATCGCCTCTCAAAGCCTTGTTCAAGAATGACCTCAAGGGCCTCGCCGTGGTGTTTTTTGTCGCGATTGGCTACAACGCCCTGAGCTACATCTTCAAGACCTTCTCCCTGGCGTACCTGACCCAATTCAAAGGCGTGGACGTGCATGTCACCTCGCTGTCGGTGACCATCGCCAGCCTGGTGGCCATCGTCGCCGTGCCCTGCTTCGGCTGGCTGTGTGACAAGTGGAGCAGCAAGACCGTGTTGATGCTCGGCGGGCTGTGCTCGCTGTTGTTCGCCTACCCGTTCCTGGCCCTGCTCAACAGTGGTGAAAGCCTGATGATTTACCTCGCCATCGGGGTGGGCACCGGAATCCTCGCGCCGATGATGTTCGCTCCCCAGGGTTCGTTCCTGAGCCGGCAGTTCCCGACGCAAACGCGCTCATCGGGCTTTGGCACCGGGCGGGAGATCGGCACCGCCATTGCCGGTGGCCTGGCACCGCTGGGCGCGCTGTCGATGGTAGCGGCCTCGGCCACCCACTCCACCGATGGCGTGGTGGTGATCCTCGCGATTTCTGCCTTGTTGGTGGTGGTGTTTGCCCTCTGCGATCAGGGCGCGAAACACTCGACATTCAAGAACTGAGCAAAAAAAGTTCGGACCAACGGGTGCATGGATGCACCTGGATCGCGCATCATGGGCACTTTCAAGCTCAAGGGTAACGTCCATGCGCGTTCTGTCATTGATGATGGGTCTTACGACGCTGGCCGCCACTACGGTGTTCTGCGCCAGCGCGATGGCGAATGAAGAAAGTCAGTTAGTCCAACAGATCAACCAATACCGCAGCCAGGTGCAACGCTGCGGTGACCAGGGTTCCCAGGAGCTTCCGCCGCTGACCAGCGACACGCGGCTGGTGTTGCCGGCCTCCAATGTCGGCGATTTGCAGCAGTCGCTGGCGCGCGCTGCCTACCCGATGGTGAATGTGCAGGCCATCAGCCTGTCCGGGCCCAAGGATGCCGAGGCCGCGATGAAAGCGGTGCGCGAAAGCTTTTGCCGCGTAGTGCTCGACCCGCAATTTGTCGACATCGGCGTCAGCAACAGCGGCCAGGACTGGCGCATCGTGCTGGCTCGCCCGTTGGTGACCAGCGGCCTGGGCGATTGGCAGACCGAAGGCAGAAAACTGCTCGACCTGATCAACACCGCCCGTGCCGAGCCGCGCCAGTGTGGCACCCAGGCGTTCACCGCCACGGCGCCCCTGTCGTGGAACGACACCCTGGCCGGCGCAGCCAACAGCCATACCCGCAACATGGCCAACGGCAATTTCTTCGACCACCTGGACCCCGACGGCCGCACGCCGGGTGACCGCGCCGAGTTGGCGGGGTATATCGCGAAGAATATCGGCGAAAACATCGCCGCCGGCCTCGACACGCCGCGCAAGGTCGTCGACGGTTGGCTCGCCAGCCCCGGCCACTGCGCCAACCTGATGAACCCGCAGTTTCGCGAATTGGGTGCTGCCTACGCCATGGACCCCAAGAGTGACGCGGGCATCTATTGGACGGGCTTATTCGGCACGCAATAAGGTTGGGCGCCGGCCCAACCGGCCAATAATGACGGCGTGCAAATAGACAGTGAAATCAAAGTGCTATCAGGGAGATAATCGCGCTGAACTGAATGCGGTCATTCCGGTCTGTTGCTAGTCGGTATGACTCTTCAAAGCTAAACAGTACGTAGCAGGCAAGGTGTGAACCCCATGATGAATTGGCTGCAAGGCAGCAGCGAAATGGCAGAGCGGGTTCGTCAGCACGATTGGGCCAGTACGCCCCTGGGGCCACTTGAACACTGGCCCGATGTGTTGAAGACAACCGTTGCGCTGTGCTTCGCGTCGAGTTTCCCCCAGGCCATCGTCTGGGGGCCTCAGTTGATTACCCTCTACAACGACGCGTTCACGCCGATCCTGGGTAGCAAACCCGACGCCTTGGGCCGCCCGTTCAACGAGATCTGGCACGAGGTGTGGGACGATATCAGCCCTATCGCCGACGCCGCGTTCGATGGGCACGCCACCTATATCGAAAACTTCCCGCTGTTGATCCAACGCAACGAAGCGCCGGAACAAGCCTATTTCACCTTCTGCTACAGCCCGATTCGCAATGCCCAAGGTGTAGTGGTCGGTTTGCTCGACACGGTGACCGAAACCACTGCCACGGTGTTCCTCGCCCGTCGTCTTGAAGTGCTGGACGCCATTAGCAATAGCGTGACCAACGCTACCGACGCCGAAACCATCCTGACGTCTACGACTCGCCTGCTGGCCGAACATCTGCAGGTGTCCATCTGTGCCTACGCCGACATGGACGAGGATGAAGATGGCTTTACCATTCGAGGCGACTGGTCGGCGCAAGGCTCGCCGAGCATCATCGGCCATTACAGCCTGGCGGCGTTTGGCGAATGCGCGGTCAACTGCCTGCGTGCCGGCGAGCCACTGGTGATACGCAATAATCTGATCGAGCTGCCGCCCCATGACGCCGCGAGCTTCCAGGCACTCGGTGTGACGGCCACCATTTGCATGCCCTTGATCAAAGACGGGCGGCTCACCGCACTGATGGCCGTACACGACAAAGTGCCGCGTTTTTGGTCGTCCTACGACATCGCGCTGTTGGGCGAAGTCACCGAACGTTCATGGGCGCATATCGAGCGCGTGCGTGCCGACGCCGCCGTGCGTAAGGGCCTGGCCGCCTATGCGGAACTCAATGCCAGCCTGGAGCAGCGCGTGAATGAGCGTACCCGTGCGCTGGCCGAAGCCGAAGCTGCACTGCGCCAGTCACAAAAACTTGAGGCCATCGGCCAACTGACCGGTGGCGTCGCCCATGACTTCAATAACCTGCTGACCATTATCCGCTCATCCGTGGATTTCCTGCGCCAACCGGGCCTGTCCGAAGAGCGTCGGCAACGTTATATGTGCGCGGTATCCGACACGGTGGAGCGGGCCAGCAAGCTCACCAGCCAACTGCTCGCTTTTGCCCGTCGCCAACCATTGAACCCGCAGGTGTTCGATGTCGGCCAGCGCGTGCAGAACATCGGCGAGATGCTCGAAAGCGTCACCGGCGCACGCATTCATGTGCAGGTGCAATTGCCCGATCGGCCCTGCTATGCACGCATCGACCCAAGCCAGTTCGAAACCGCGCTGATCAACATCGCCCTCAACGCCCGCGATGCGATGGACGGCCAGGGTACCCTGACCCTCAAAGTCGCCAGCGAGCAAACGCTGCCACGTATTCGCGGGGATGCCGAGTCGTGCATGCCCTACATCGCCATTTCTCTGGCCGATACCGGCACCGGGATTCCCAGCGATACCTTCGAGCGCATCTTCGAGCCGTTCTTCACCACCAAGGCCGTGGGCAAAGGCACGGGCCTTGGCCTGTCGCAGGTATTCGGCTTTGCCAAGCAGTCAGGCGGCAATATCGATGTGGCCAGCACCCTTGGCCAGGGTACGGTGTTTACCTTGTACCTGCCGCAGGTCGAAGGCGAAGCGGCGCCGGATCAAGACCCGCATACAGACTTGCCAGCGCCGCAAGAGGCTGCTCATCAGCACGTGCTGATCGTCGAGGACAACCTTGAGGTAGGACGCTTCGCCAGCCAGATCCTCAAGGACCTGGGTTACCAGACCACGTGGGCGACCAATGCCGAACAGGCGCTGAACCTCGCCGGCACAGACGTCCAGGGGTTCGATGCGATTTTCTCCGACGTGGTGATGCCCGGCATGACCGGCGTGGCCATGGCCAAGCTACTGCGCCAGCGCCGCCCGGACCTGCCCGTGGTACTCGTCTCCGGCTACAGCGAGGAACTGGCGGACAGCGGCTATGAAGGCTTTGAGTTCCTCGCCAAGCCCTACTCCGCCGACCAGGTTGCGCGAGTGCTGGCAAAGGCGATGAGCAAGGATCAGTCGACAACCGCCACCTGATTGCGGCCCGATGCCTTGGCCTGGTACAGGGCCTTGTCGGCGCTGTTCATCAAGCCGTTCAAATCCAGAGGCTGAGCGTGGGTCGATGCCACGCCCAAGCTTGCGCTCACCCCTTGTACCGGGTCGGCGGGCAAGTGATAAATCGTCTGGAGCAACTGCTCGGCAATGCTGCGTGCGGTCTCCAATGAGGTATTGGGCAGCAGCACTGCAAACTCCTCGCCCCCCAGGCGACCGTAGATATCGGTCTGGCGAAAGGACGCGCTGATCACCGCGCCAATCTGACGCAACACCTGGTCGCCGGCCTGGTGGCCGTAGGTGTCATTGATGGCTTTGAAGTGGTCCATGTCCATCATCAATGCACACAACGGCTGCTGCTCGCGAAGGCACTGGGCATACAGCAACTGAGCCTGTTCGTAGAACGCCCGACGGTTCATCAGCCCGGTCAGTTCATCGGTCTGAGCGGCGCGGGTGGAAATATGATGAGCGCGTTCCATTTGCCTCGTCAGGCGAAAGGCTTTTTCCAGGGCATCGGAGAGTTTGCGCGTGGCACCGGCCACAAACGAAGCAAACACCAGCACCGCCAACGCCACGCCGACCTGCATCGGCGAAGGCTGAAACAGCATCCATACCGTACAGGGAAGCAACACCAGCGCCATCGAGCCCAGCGTCATGTAGCGATAGGCTGAATAACAGGACACCGCGCTGACCGACATGCCCACGGTAAACAGCATCACCAGCACCTGGGATAAGCGGTCATCGACCGGCATCACCGCCAGCGCCCCGCCGCCCCAGATACCCGCCGACAGCATCAGCGTGACCCAGTAGCGGCGTTCCCAACGGGCGGGCGTGCGCGCCGCGTCAGGGCAGCGAAACCATTGCACGAACAGATGCAGGCGCACCAATGACGAGCCCGCCAACAGTACCAACCACACCAGGATAACCTGATGATCGAACCGATCCCAGCACAGCCAGCAGAGCATGACGGCGCCCAGGTAGCTGCCGAAGATCGCCGAGAATGATTGACGAAACAGCTGGTGCAAACGGTCGGTTCGCACCTGCTCTTCGATGAGGTGACCCTGATCTTGCCCAAGGTTATTCATGGGGTTGGCCTGTTTGACCGGCGACGGCAAAGGCGCCATTGTGGCACCTTGCCAGCAAGCCGAACAGCGGCATACGCCGCGCTAGAGCGTTTCAGGCTCTTGAGGTCGCAAAATCAGCACGCCCAGGGGCGGCAGGTTCAACGACAACGACACCGGTTGCCCATGGCGCGGCTCATCCTGGGTAAACACGGCTCCGCCATTCCCGTAATTGGAGCCGGCGTAGGTATCGGCATCACTGTTGATCACCTCACTCCAACGCCCACCAAACGGCACACCGACTGCGTAGCCTTCACGGGGCACCGGGGTGAAGTTGGCAACCACCAACACCGGCTTGCCACCCTTGCTCCAGCGCAGCCAGGCGTAGACGCTGTTGATCGCGTCATCACCGATCAGCCATTGGAAGCCCTGGGGCGCATCGTCCTGTTCGTGCAACGCCGGTTCTTCGCGGTACAGGCGGTTCAGGTCGCCAACCAGCTTCTGCACCCCACGGTGCTCGGGGTATTGCAGCAAATACCAATCCAGTTGCTGGTCGTGGTTCCACTCGCGCCATTGGCCAAATTCGCAGCCCATGAACAGCAGCTTCTTGCCGGGGTGCATCCACATGAAACTGAGGTAGGCGCGCAGGTTGGCAAATTTCTGCCAGCGGTCGCCGGGCATCTTGTCGATCAGCGAGTGCTTGCCGTGCACCACCTCATCATGGGAAATCGGCAGGATAAAGCGCTCCGACCAGGCGTACACCAGCCCGAAACTCAGCTCGTTGTGATGATGGGCGCGGTACACCGGGTCTTGCTGGATGTAATGCAGGGAGTCGTGCATCCAGCCCATGTTCCATTTGTAGTTGAAGCCCAGGCCTCCCTGTTGGGTCGGCTGGCTGACGCCGGGCCAGGCCGTGGACTCCTCGGCAATTACCAACGCGCCCGGCGCTTCAAGGGCAACCACGTCGTTCAGGTGCCGCAAGAAATCGATGGCTTCCAGGTTCTCGCGGCCGCCATGACGGTTGGGCACCCATTCACCGGCCTTGCGCGAATAATCGCGATACAGCATGGAGGCCACTGCGTCCACACGCAGGCCGTCCACGTGGAAATGCTTGAGCCAGTGCAAGGCCGACGCGAGCATGAAACCGTGGACCTCGGTGCGGCCCAGGTTGTAGATCAGCGTGTCCCAGTCCTGGTGAAAACCTTCCAGCGGGTTGGCGTATTCGTACAGCGCGGTACCGTCAAATTGCGCCAGGCCGTGGGTATCGGTGGGGAAATGCGCTGGCACCCAATCAAGGATCACGCCGATATCGGCCTGATGGCAGGCATTGACGAACCAGGCGAAGTCTTCCGGCGAGCCAAAGCGCGCGCTGGGGGCAAACTGGGATAACGCTTGATAACCCCACGAGCCACCAAAGGGGTGCTCCATGATCGGCATCAGTTCGATATGGGTGAAGCCCAATTGTTGAACGTAAGGAATCAGCCGCTCGGCCAATTCGCGCCAGCCATATTGCCGAGCCACTTCACCGGCCTCGTCCAGCTCGCACTGCCAGGACCCCACATGCAGCTCGTAGATCGACAACGGCGCGGTGGCTTTCTGCTTGTCTCCCCGCGATTGCATCCACTCGTGGTCCTGCCAATCCACCTGCAAAGGTGCGGCGACCTTCGAGGCGGTGTCCGGCGGTAGTTGGGTGGCCAGCGCCACAGGGTCGGCCTTGAGCGGCAGAATGCCGTGGGCACCGAGAATTTCATACTTGTAGGCCGCGCCCGGTTGCAGGCGCGGGATAAAGATTTCCCACACCCCCGATGGATGACGCAGGCGCATCGGGTGGCGGCGCCCGTCCCAGATATTGAAGTCGCCCACCACCGAAACCCGCCGGGCGTTCGGCGCCCACACGGCAAAGCGCACGCCTTGCACGCCATCGACGCTGACCACCTGAGCCCCCAGGCAGTTGCCCAGGTCACGGTGATTGCCTTCGGCAAACAGGTACAGGTCCATTTCCCCCAGCAGCAATTGGCTGAAGCTGTAGGGGTCTTCGGTGATCTGCTCACCGCCGGCCCACTGGATTTTCAGCAGGTAGGGCTGGCGAGTGCTGAAGTGCCCAATAAACAGGCCTGGCACCTGGGTGGCATCGAGTCTGCCAAACGGCTCACCTGTGTCACGCGCCAGTACCTGGACACTCAGGGCCTCGGGCAGGAACGCACGGATAAACTGGCCGCCCTGCTCGTCATCATGGGGCCCCAGGATCGAAAAGGGGTCGGGGTGCTCGGCGCGCACCAGCGCATCGACGTCCTTGGACGCCGGCAATGCAGTCAACTTGGGCTGCAGCGGTTCTCTCTGTGTAAAACTCATGACGTCTCCCCACCGCGTCCAGGTTTAGATATAGGTGTCAGCCCGCTCAACAAGCCGTGCAGCCCTTGCAGGGGCACCGGCAGCCAGGTCGGGCGGTTTTCTGCTTCGTAGGCCACTTCGTACGCGGCCTTTTCCAAGCTGAACAAGGTCAGCGCTGCGTCTTGGCCGTTGGCATCCTGCCAGTCATGCGCCAGTGTAGACGCAGCGGCCTGGTAAGCCTGGGTAAATGCTACGCGGGCTTCATTCAGGTAGCGGTCGGTCACGCGTTTGCGCGCAGCGTTCGCTTCTGGCGTGTGATCCACCCCTTGTACATTCAGCGCCATGGCCGCGGCATAATCAAAGGAACGCAGCACACCGCTCACATCTTTATAAGGGCTGTGTTTGCCGCGCCGCTCATGCAGCGGTCGCGCCGGTTCGCCCTCGAAGTCGATCAAGTAGGCATCGCCCTTGACCACCAATACCTGGCCCAGGTGCAAGTCACCGTGGACGCGAATGCGCAATCCGCCCGCCGTGGCTTTGGCCAACGCCTGGACATGCGCCGCGATGGCTTTTTTCTGCGCCAGTAATTCACTGACCAACGCCTGGTCGGCGGGGTTCAACTGGCTTTGATTAAGCTTGAGCAACTGCAAGGCACGGTCGATCTGGGCGCCGACATCCTTGGCCCAGGCTTGGGTGTCTTTGATTGTGGTGGGTTCGGGTTTGAAGGCCTTGTCGGCCGTTGGCGCACCCAGCACCAGGTGCATTTCACCCAGGCGCTGACCGAGCAAACCGGCAAAATCTGCCAGTTCCCCGAGGGCGTTGTAATGCTGTTCCTGTTCAGAGATCGCGTCGGCCAGCTCATCGCGGATCGCCCGCTCCAGGTTGTTCTGGGTCCAGCTCCAGGCATCGCCCTGATTGCTCAAGTAACCCTGGGCAATCATCAGCAAGTTGTCCTGTCCCTGCCCGTCCTGGCGGCTCATAAAGCCCAGCAGCGGCGAGATGTTCGGGTAGCCAGCGGCGGTCAGGTACGCACTCATTTCCAGCTCCGGGTGCACGCCGGCGCTGACTTTGCGAATCAGCTTGAGCACCAGACTCTCACCGACCACCACCGAGCTGTTGGACTGCTCGGCGGACAAGTAACGCACCGGCGATTCACGGGTCAGTTGCAATGCGGCCAAGTGATGAGTGGCCTCGAATCGCAGATCGCCGTCAGGGGTATTGAGCACGGTGCCGGCCTGCATGGCCTGGATCACCTCAAGGATAAAATGCTCAAGGCTGAAGGCATCGGTCACCAAACCTACCTGGCGGGTGCGTCGCACTCGGGCCAACGCCAATTGCTGGGGCAAGGCGCTGGTGAACTGGTCTTCGCCAAGGAAGCCCAAGGGCAGTTGGTAGCGGCTGACCTGGCCGGCACTGGTCACTTCGATCTCACTGAGCAACACCGGATGCTGCGGGTCGCCAAAACGCACGCCATATGCGATGTGCACCGTGTCGATTGCCGTATCTTTGCCGGCAAACCAGCGCCGCTTGGGCAGCCAGGCGGGCAGTGACGTATGTTCCAGGCTGGTGCGGCAAGGTTCTTCGAGTAGCTCTTCCATGCGTTTTTTCAGTACCAAAGTGGTGAAGTCGGGCATGCTTTGCGCCGGTTCCACATGCCAGCTGGGCATCTGGTTTTCCGCTGCCAGCACGAACCAATAGAAACCATAGGGCGCCAGGGTCAGCAGGAAATTCAGCTGGCCGATTGGCGGGAAGGCATTACCGCCAAGCATCTCCACCGGCACCATGCCGGCAAAGGCCGACAGGTCCAGCTCCGCCGCCTGGGCGCTGCGCGACACGTTGGCCACGCACAGGATGATCTCAGTGTGGCCGTCTTCACCGGTGTACTCACGGGTGTAAGCCAGGATGCGCCGGTTAGTCGGCGAGAGCATTTTCAAGCTGCCACGACCAAACGCCTTGGACTGCTTGCGCACTGCGAGCATGCGCCGGGTCCAGTTGAGCAATGAATGCGGGTCCTGGGCCTGGGTCTCGACGTTGACCGACTGGTAGCCGTATTGCGGGTCCATGATCGGCGGCAACACCAGACTGGCCGGGTCGGCACGGGAAAACCCGCCATTGCGGTCGATGGACCATTGCATGGGCGTGCGCACGCCGTCACGGTCGCCCAGGTAGATGTTGTCGCCCATGCCGATTTCATCGCCGTAGTACAGGGTCGGCGTGCCCGGCATCGACAGCAACAGGCTGTTGAGCAATTCCACCCGCCGACGATCGCGCTCCACCAGCGGCGCCAGGCGTCGCCGAATGCCCAGGTTGATGCGGGCGCGGCGGTCTGCGGCGTAGTAGTTCCACAGGTAGTCGCGCTCTTTGTCGGTGACCATTTCCAGGGTCAGCTCATCATGGTTGCGCAGGAAAATTGCCCACTGGCAGTTGGCGGGAATCTCCGGGGTCTGGCGCAGAATGTCGGTAATGGGGAAGCGATCTTCCTGGGCCAACGCCATGTACATGCGCGGCATCAGTGGAAAGTGAAAGGCCATGTGGCATTCATCGCCGTCATCACCCTTTCTATCCCCAAAGTACAGCTGCGTGTCTTCCGGCCATTGGTTGGCTTCGGCCAGCAGCATGCGGTCGGGATAATGGGCATCGATCTCGGCGCGGATCTGCTTGAGGACGTTGTGGGTTTCCGCCAGGTTTTCGTTGTTGGTGCCGTCCCGTTCGATCAGATAGGGAATGGCGTCCAGGCGCAGGCCGTCGATGCCCAGGTCGAGCCAATAGCGCATCACCGACAGCACCGCTTTCATGACCTGCGGGTTATCGAAGTTGAGGTCCGGTTGGTGCGAGTAAAAACGGTGCCAGAAGTACTGGCCGGCCACCGGGTCCCAGGTCCAGTTGGACTTTTCGGTGTCGAGGAAAATAATGCGCGTGCCGTCGTATTTCTGGTCATCGTCCGACCACACGTAGAAGTCCCGTGCGGCCGAGCCCGGCTTGGCCTTGCGCGCACGCTGGAACCAGGGGTGCTGGTCGGAGGTGTGGTTGATCACAAGCTCGGTGATCACGCGCAGCCCGCGTTGATGGGCTTGGGCAATAAAGCGCTTGGCGTCGGCCATCGTCCCGTAGTCGCTGTGCACGCCGCGGTATTCGGCAATGTCGTAGCCGTCATCACGGCGGGGAGACGGGTAGAACGGCAGCAGCCAGATGGTGTTCACGCCCAGGTCGGCAATGTAGTCGAGTTTGGCGATCAGCCCGGCAAAGTCACCAATGCCGTCGTTGTTGGAGTCGAAATAGGATTTGACGTGTACCTGGTAGATCACCGCGTCTTTGTACCAGAGCGGGTCTTTGATGAAGGTGGCTGCCTTGGGTTTCTTGGCCATTGCAAACTCCTGAAAATACAAAGTTCTCGAGGATCGTTCCCAGGCTCCGCGTGGGAATGCAGCCCCGGACGCTCCGCGTCCCAAGCGCGACGCAGAGCGTCCAGTGAGGCATTCCCACGCAGAGCGAAGTGAGGCGTTCCCACGCAGAGCGTGGGAACGAGCACTCAGGGGGGGCTGATGCGCCATATCCCGAACGGCATCTGCGGCTCCAGCCGGGTCCATTGGGTCTTGCCGTACCAGGTCCAGCGATGGCCGTTCATCAAGTCTTCGCCCTGGGTCTGGGCATCGTCGGGCAAGCCCATCTCCCACAGCGGCAATTCAAAGTGGGCTTCCTGGGCGTTGTGCGGGTCGAGGTTGACGGCGACCAGAATGAAATTGCTGCCGTCCTCGCTGCGCTTGCCGAAGTACAGGATGTTGTCGTTCCAGGCGTTGTAGAGCTTGAGCCCCAGGTGCGTGTGCAACGCCGGGTTCTGGCGGCGGATGCGGTTGAGCTGGGCGATCTCGGCGATGATGTTGCCGGGGGCGGTAAAGTCGCGGGGGCGGATCTCGTACTTCTCGGAGTCGAGGTATTCTTCTTTGCCTGGCACGGGCGCCGACTCACACAGCTCAAAGCCTGAATACATCCCCCACAGGCCCGAGCCCATCGTGGCCAGCGCAGCGCGGATCAGGAAGCCTGCGCGGCCGGAGTCATGCAGGAAACCCGGGTTGATGTCCGGCGTATTGACGAAGAAGTTCGGGCGGTAGCACTCACGCCAGGGCGATTGGTTCAGTTGAGTGAGGTACTCGCTCAGTTCAGCCTTGGTGTTGCGCCACGTAAAGTAGGTATAGCTCTGGGAATAGCCGACCTTGCCCAGGCGCGCCATCATTGCCGGGGTGGTGAAAGCTTCGGCGAGGAAGATCACCTCCGGGTACTTGGCACGCACGTCGCTGATCAGCCATTGCCAGAACGGCAGCGGCTTGGTGTGCGGGTTGTCGACGCGAAAGGTCTTCACGCCCTCTTCCACCCAGCCCACCACAATGTCGCGCAGTTCTGTCCATAAGCCCGGAATCGCATCCGCCGCATAGAAATCGACGTTGACGATGTCCTGATACTTTTTCGGCGGGTTCTCGGCGTACTTAATCGTGCCGTCGGGGCGCCAGTTGAACCAGCCAGGGTGCTGTTCAAGCCATGGGTGGTCCTGGGAGCACTGGATGGCGAAGTCCAGGGCAATTTCCAGGCCGTGGTCGGCAGCGGCCTTGACCAGGCGACGGAAATCCTCACGGCTGCCCAGTTGCGGGTGAATCGCCTCATGCCCGCCCTCCGCGCTGCCGATGGCATACGGACTGCCCGGATCATCGGGGCCTGCGGTGAGTGAGTTGTTCTTGCCCTTGCGGTGGCTGCGGCCGATAGGATGGATCGGCGGGAAGTACAGCACGTCAAAACCCATGTCGTGGATCATCGACAAGCGCGAGTGCACGTCGTTGAATGTACCGTGGCGGGCCGGATCATCGGTGATCGAGCGGGGAAACAGCTCATACCAACTGGCGAACTGCGCCGCCTCACGCTCTACGTCAATTGGGTAGGCGGGGCTGACGCTCAGATACGCGCGATGATCGGCCTGGGTCATCAGGTGTGCACTGTCTTCGTGCAGGAACAACGCCACCTGCTCGGTTTCCAGCAGGCCCGACAGTTCGTGGTGCAACACCATCAAACGGTCGCGCAATTCGTTGTCACTGCGCTCGGCAGCCTGCAACACCAGGCTGCGGCCTTCCTGCAATTCAAGGCTGACCGGCACCCCGGCCTCATGTTTCTTGCGCAATTCATAGCAGAAGCTGGCGAAGGTATCGATCCATGCCTCGATGCAGTATTCATGCGGCCCGAGTTGGGCGACGGTGAACGCGCCTTCCCAGCCATCGTTGCCGACATCGGTCATGACCACGCTGTGCCAGCTTTCTTCCTCCAGCACGCGCCAGCGGATCAGCACCGCCAGCTTGTCGTGACCATCAGCGAACACTTTGCTGGTGACATTGACACGCTGGCCGACCACAGCCTTGACGGCGAACTCACCATTGTCGATCACCGGCATGGTGCTTTCGATAGCGATCCTGGGTAACAACAGCGCTTGCGACAGCGGCAGTATCGAGCCTTCTGGAGCCAGTGTTTCAGCAATCATCGAGCATCTTCCCCTTACGCCCTGTGGACGCTCTTGGCTTGATCCGAATTCAAAGGCGGCGACGCTTTCCCTGAGCGTGGCCGTATAAGGTCCGAGCCTGGGCGCGCCGCAAAAGTTCAGGTGGATATGCCGCCGCTGGGCAGGGAATCAATTGCCCCAGGCAGCGGTCCACCGCTAGAGCAAAGCACAAAGGAGGCCACACCGATGAATATCCCGATACCACCTGAACCTGAAGATCCGAATATCGACACTCCGCCACTACCGACGCCGCCCAGTGAACCGGCGCCCATTCCAGAGAGAGAGCCGCCGGAAAACGACCCACCGCCCGTGCAAGAGCCGCCGACGACCCTGCCTCCGGTGATCGTCTAAATCATCAGAGCAAGAACACGGCCTGCTCGAACACCTAGACGTCCTGGTGTTCGAGCACACAAAAAAACGAGGAGTCCTACGAAGTTCCACGTCAAGGCTGAATGTTCGTTTTACTGTTCCTTTTTATATTGATCTCGCGTGAATGCTCAGCCTTTTTTTCACTTGGCCTTTAGCCCATTTATCACGAGTAGACCCATGTCGACTATCGCCTCCCCATCAACGCCCACTGCTCCAGTCACAACACCCACATCCTCCAATCCCGTCTCCAATCAACAGGCGCTGACGCCCGAGCGAATAAATACGTTGCTCAAGGCCGGCCCGAACTGGTCCTCCTCCCCTAAGGCGCCTGACCGCTCACCCCATACCCCCCTGTCGCCAACGACGAAGTCCAACACCTCACCTTCTATGTCGGAGGTAGAGGCGAAGAATAAGTTGGACGACCTGAATACGGCATTGACCCCAGACACCATCAAGGAGATACAACGCAATCCAAGCTCGCCGAAATCTCGCGCAATCACTGAGCAGTTCAACACCACATTGACCCCAGAGAATGTCAAATTAATGTCGAGGGGCGCCAACGCGAAAAAAAACCGCGAAACACTTCGAGAGATCCGGGACAAGCTCGACAAAAAAAATATTGATTCAAACCTGGAGTCTGCCAAGCACCAGGTGATCAATGAAGCGGCCGATAAAATGAGGCTCAAACTTCTGGAAATCATTACCGCCGCGTTCGACGGCGACATCTGGAACACCGTTGACCATCACAAAAATTGGCTCGAAGAACTGGGTGCTCTGAGCAAAAATTTTTCTGCAATGGAGACCAAGTCCAAAGCCCTCACGGATGCAGCTTCGTCCCTGAGCGACGAAAAGCTCGACCAATCGGCGGCGCCTGAAACGCAGGACTCATCGCCTGCCGACACTCGCGCTGCAACCTACAGTTTCAACGCCACCAGTGAATCTACCCTGGAGGCCCCCAGCGAGGTCCGCAATTTCAAATCGGGAGATAAACTGGACCTGTCCGGCATCCAGCGGCAGCTGAACACGTCGCTGCGGCCGGTCGATCGGTTTCCAGAAGTAATCGGTGAAATGCAGATCCATCACTCGCCCAGCGCCAACACCAGCGTAATTGTCATCGCCGATGCGCCGGGCAAAGACCCCTTTTTGCTCAAGGTGTTTGGTGAGGTACGCCAAAGCAACATCGTGACCTGATCCGCGGTATGACTCAGGATCACTTTTCCAACAATCTGACGATTCTCGGCATGATGCTGAACACCGCCAGGGCCAGCAGTGTACTGAGTACTGCCGTCGATTCACGCCCCATCCCCGCCGCCACACCAATGGCGGCGGTCATCCACAACCCGGCCGCCGTAGTCAGGCCCTTCACATGCTGGCCCTCTTCATCTTCCTTGCCCTTGAGGATGGTGCCGGCGCCAAGGAAGCCGATACCCGCAATCACCCCCTGAACCACACGGCTCATGGCGTCCGCCTGGTTGCCGGACATCTGCGGCACCAGCACGAACAGCGCCGCACCAAGCGCAACCAGCATATGGGTGCGCACGCCAGCCGCCTTGCCCTTGTGCTCACGCTCAAAACCCAGGATGCCGCCCAGGATCGCGGCGATCAGCAGGCGCACCGTCACTTGGGTGAGTTGCCGGGCATCGCCGATGTCCGCGAATTCGGCTTGCAGTGTTTGCCACACTTGATGCCACCAGGCGTCCATGGATGCGCTCCTTTTATTATGGATAGATAAAGGATGGACAGCGCAGACCGCCAGTCAGTTGCCTGGAACCCCTTGTCATAGGGGTCGCCTAACGTGATAGAGCCCATAGAAAGGAGATCGCCATGCCCCTGCGCATCGAAAACCATTTGTGCTACTTCACGCTCGACGTGGACGGCCAGGAACAAAGCCTGCCAGCCACCCGCGTGAAGATCCTTACCGACCATGACAAAGCCATGTCCTATGTGGAGTTGGCGGGCGAGCGGATCTATATCACTGAAGCCGAAGCCGACGCGCTGACGGTTGAAGGGGCCACGGATGGCCGTAACCATGTAAAGGCGCAAGAGCCTGGTTCGGTGATTTGATTGATCTGTATCATCGAACCCTTTGAATCCCTGCACCCCTATAGATTCGGGGTGCAGCACATTGACGCACAAGAACGCATCAAGCCTATCTGATCCGCTTTTTATCCTTCCACCTGAGTCTGTTATGCAAACAGTCTGTCGCCCATAGTTCATCCGCCTGATGGAGGCTGATGAGCGAATGACCATGAGCGAACGAATCCCAACCGTGGAAACCTTTGAGCCCATTCACCCAAAGAAGGTGAAGGCCAAATCCAGCGACAACCTGATCCATACCCGCAGTTTTACCGGTGTGTTCCGCACCTTGCGCGTGGGCGGTGCCGGCCTGCTGTTTCTGGCTTTTTTTGGCACTGTGTGGCTGAACTGGGGTGGACGCCAAGCCGTACTGTGGGACTTGGCCGAGAGCAAGTTCCATATCTTTGGTGCGACATTCTGGCCCCAGGATTTCATCCTGCTCTCGGCGCTGTTGATCATCTGTGCCTTCGGCCTCTTCGCGATCACGGTGTTTGCCGGCCGCGTCTGGTGCGGCTACACCTGCCCGCAAAGCTCGTTTACCTGGCTGTTCATGTGGTGCGAGAAGGTGACCGAGGGTGAACGCAACCAACGTATCAAACTGCAGGCGGCACCCTGGAGCCTGAATAAGCTGGCACGGCGCTCGGCCAAACATACGTTGTGGCTGGGTATCAGTGTGTTGACCGGGCTGACGTTTGTGGGCTACTTCACCCCCATCCGCCCCTTGGCCGCCGAACTGCTGACGTGGCAGATGGGCGGTGTGAGCCTGTTTTGGGTATTGTTTTTCACGGGGGCCACTTACATCAATGCCGGCTGGCTACGCGAAGCCGTATGCATGCATATGTGCCCCTATGCACGCTTCCAGAGCGTGATGTTTGATAAAGACACCCTGACTATTTCCTACGACGTCGCCCGCGGCGAGCACCGTGGCCCGCGTAAACGTGACGTGCCGCCAGCGCAGGTTGGCCTCGGTGACTGCATCGATTGCCAGCTATGCGTGCAGGTATGCCCCACGGGCATCGATATCCGCGACGGCCTGCAGATGGAATGCATCGGCTGCGCAGCCTGCATCGACGCCTGCGATTCGATCATGGACAAAATGGGCTATGCCCGTGGCTTGGTCAGTTATACCAGTGAGCACCAATTGCAGGGTGGCAAGACTCATCTGCTGCGGCCACGCCTGATCGGCTACAGTGCCGTGCTGGTGGTGATGCTCGCGGCACTGGTGGTGGCCCTGATTGAACGGCCGATGGTGTCGCTGGATGTGACCAAAGACCGTGGCATGTTCCGCGAAAACAGCCTGGGTTTGATCGAAAACATCTACAGCCTCAAGGTGATCAACAAAACCCAGCAGCGCCAGGAATACCGCCTGGAACTGGTGGATGCCGAGGGGTTCCAGTTGCAAGGCAAGACCCAGGTCAGCCTGGCTGCCGGGGAAATTGTCGATATACCGGTGTCGGTAGCATTGCTGGCGGACACACCGGCCAGCAGCTCTCAAACCTTACGTTTTAAAGTCACTGATGTGGATGAACCTTGGATCTATACCGCTGCTGACAGCCGCTTCGTAGCGCCCTTGAATCGCTGATACTTCATCAACAACAGAGATCAAATGTGGGAGCTGGCTTGCCTGCGAAAGGGGTAGAGCAGTAACAGATGCAGTGACTGACACACCGCCTTCGCAGGCAAGCCAGCGCCTACAATTTGCCCTGCGTACACATTCAAAAAGCTAATTAGGCCGCCATGAAACGCTACGAAAAATTTGCCGACGACATCGCAGAACTGATCCGCTCCGGCGTCCTCGGCCCCGGCCAGCGCGTGCCATCGGTGCGCTATGCCAGCCAGGCCTACGGCGTCAGCCCGTCCACCGTGTTCCAGGCCTACTACCTGCTGGAGCGTCGTGGCCTGATTCGCGCACGCCCCCGCTCTGGCTACTTCGTCAACGCCCATGCGCCCAGCCCGTTTTCCGAACCGGTGGTGAGTGAGCAGGTGCATGAGTCCACCGAGGTGGGCGTGAGTGAGCTGGTGTTCTCGGTACTGGACTCCATCAAAGACCCCAACACCGTGCCCTTCGGCTCGGCCTTCCCCAGCCCCATGCTGTTCCCGCTGCCGCGCCTGGCCCGCTCCCTGGCCAGCGCCAGCCGCGAAATGGACCCACGCTTGGTGGTCACCGACATGTCGCCGGGCAACCCGCAACTGCGCCGGCAGATTGCCCTGCGCTATATGGTCGGTGGCCTGATGCTGCCGATGGAGGAGCTGTTGATCACCAACGGTGCCCTCGAAGCGTTGAACCTGTGCCTGCAGGCTGTGACCGAACCGGGCGACCTGGTGGCCATCGAGGCGCCGGCGTTCTACGCGTGTTTGCAAGTGCTTGAACGCCTGAAGCTCAAGGCCGTGGAGATCCCGGTGCACCCGCGCGACGGTATTGACCTGAACGCCCTGGCCCAAAGCCTTGAGCGCTATCCGATCAAGGCCTGCTGGACCATGACCAGTTTCCAGAACCCCATGGGCGCCACGCTGCCTGAAGAGAAAAAACAGGCGCTGGTGGAACTGCTGCGCAGCCATCAAGTGCCGCTGATCGAAGATGACGTCTACGCCGAGCTGTACTACGGGCAACAAGCGCCTAAACCGGCCAAGGCCTTCGATACCGAAGGGCTGGTGATGCATTGCGGCTCCTTTGCCAAGAGCCTGGCGCCGGGTTACCGAGTGGGCTGGGTCGCCGCCGGGCGCTTTGCACAGAAGGTCGAGCGGCTCAAGTTGATGACCTCGTTATGCCCGTCGATGCCGGCCCAGGCAGCAATTGCCGACTACCTGCAACACGGCGGCTATGACCGCCACCTGCGCAAACTGCGCTACGCCCTGGAAGAACAGCAAAGCGCCATGCTCGCGGCTATCGCTCGCTACTTCCCGGCCCAGACACGGGTCAGCCAGCCGGCGGGGGGCTATTTCCTGTGGTTGGAATTGCCGGAGCAGACCGACTCGCTGAAGTTGTTCCAGATGGCCTTGGCCCAGGGCATCAGCATTGCGCCGGGGCCGATCTTTTCCGCAACTCAGCGGTTCAGAAACTGCATACGCTTGAACTATGGCAGCCCGTGGAACGAGGCATCGGAAAAGGCCATGGAGACATTAGGGCGGATTGTGCGATCGTTTTAACGGCCGCCCCCCAAGTCGATAAACGTTCCGGTGGAATACGATGCCTTGTCCGACAGTAACCAGATAATCGCCTCCGCCACTTCATCCGGACGCCCGCCGCGCGCCATCGGGATGCCGGACTCCAGCTTGCTGACTCGGTCCGGGTCGCCGCTCAGGGCATGGAAATCGGTAAAGATATAGCCTGGGCGCACGGCGTTGACGCGAATGCCCTCGCCCGCCACCTCCTTCGACAACCCCAGGGTAAAGGTATCCAGCGCGCCCTTGGAGGCGGCGTAGTCGACATACTCACCCGGCGAGCCCAGCCGCGCCGCCACCGAGGACACGTTGACGATACTGCCGCCCTGCCCGCCATGCCGGGGCGACATGCGTAACACCGCGTGCTTGGCACACAGAATCGGGCCCAGCACATTGGTCTTGAGGATTTTGAGGATACGAAACTCGGACATCTCGTCGACCCGCGATTTTTGCCCCACGGTACCGGCATTATTGACCAGCGCAGTGACACGCCCCAATTCGGCATCCACACGATTGAACAGCGCAATCACCTCATCTTCGATGCTGACATCGGCGCGCACCGCGATGGCCTGTGCTCCGAGGCCGCGCACTTGTTCAAGCACAGCATGGGCAGCCTTCTCGTCCGACTGATAATTAATGCAGATGCGATAACCTTCGCGAGCGGCCAGCAAGGCCGTCTCGGCGCCAATCCCTCGGCTGCCCCCGGTGATGATGACGACTTTGTCCATGGCTGCGGTCTCCTGAATCAACCTGATGTTTAGGGTTGGATCCAAGAATACCCGTCACTCAGGGCGTTTGTCAGGCACTGCTGCCTGTTCGGCACTGCGGATATTGGTCATGAAGCTGTCGGCCGGCAATGGATGCCCCAACAGATAGCCTTGCAAGGAATCACACCCCAGGCGGGTAAGGAAATTTTGCTGCGCATCGGTTTCCACGCCTTCGGCGACAATCCGTAAGTCCAGAGCCTGGCCGAGGGCCACGATGGCCGAGACGATGGCGGCGTCGTCGCTGTCGTGTTCCAGGTCACGTACAAAGCCGCGGTCGATCTTCAACTCATTGGCCGGCAGGCGCTTGAGGTACATGAGGCTGGAGTACCCGGTGCCAAAGTCATCGATAGACAGGTCCACACCCATGTCCGACAGTTGCTGCAATACCTTCATGCTCGCGTCGGCATCGCTCATGGCGGTGGTCTCGGTGATCTCCAGCGTGAGGCTGTTGGCCGGTAATTGGTGACGCTCCAGCGCGGCCGCTACGCTGTTGACCAACCCGGCGTGGCAGAACTGCAACGCCGAGAGGTTTACGGCAATGCGCCAGTGCTCATAACCCTGTGCGTACCACTGACTCATCTGGCGACAAGCTTCATCGAGTACCCATTCGCCGATGGGGATGATCAGCCCGGTTTT
Source organism: Pseudomonas sp. CFSAN084952 (assembly GCF_009648855.1). Classification (NCBI taxonomy): domain Bacteria; kingdom Pseudomonadati; phylum Pseudomonadota; class Gammaproteobacteria; order Pseudomonadales; family Pseudomonadaceae; genus Pseudomonas; species Pseudomonas sp. CFSAN084952. Next base: position 2,733,407 of record NZ_CP045767.1, read on the forward strand.
CTCCGCCAGTGCAATAAACGTAGCGGGCATCAACAAGCCTTGTTGCGGATGCTCCCAGCGCAACAGCGCCTCGGCCCCCACGGCAAGACCGCTGACGGCGTCGAACTTGGGTTGGTAGTGCAAACGAAATTGCCCCTGCTCCAGGGCATTGCGCAGGTCCTGCAGCAATTGCAGTTGTTTGCGCGCATTGGTGTTCATCGACACATCGAAGAAGCTATAGCCGTTCTTGCCCATGCCCTTGGCGTGATACATCGCCGCGTCGGCGTTCATCAGCAGTTCCTGAGGACTATTACCGTTACCGGGGAACATGGCGATACCGACGCTGGCCGAGATCTGCAACTCATGCTCGGCCACCGTGAAGGTGCGGTTGATCAGGCTCACCTGGCGCTCGGCCAAGCCCATGGCATCGTCGGGCTGGGTGAGTTGCACCAGCAATACGAACTCATCGCCGCCGATACGGGCCAGGGTGTCCTGGCTGCGCAAGTCCTCACGCAAGCGCAAGCCGACCTCGCGCAGTAACTGGTCGCCCAAGTGATGACCAAAGGCATCGTTGACCGGTTTGAAGCCATCCAGGTCGATAAACATCAAGGCAAAGCAACCGCCCCGCTCGTTCACCGCCTGGATGCCTTGTTGAATGCGATCAGCCAACAACGTGCGATTGGGCAGGCCGGTGAGCATGTCATGCAGGGCCAGGTGAGTAAGTTCCTGATTGGCCAGGGTCAGGGAATCGGCGAGTACGGCGGTGCGCGCTTCCAGGCGCGCATCCAGCACCGAGGTCAAGAGCGCAATGACCAGCACCGCCAGCGAAGTGACCAAGACCAGGTTATCCAGGCCCTTGCCGCTCAAGCCGGTCAATGCGGCGCCGCAGAAGCTGCCATCGGCAAAGCGCGCCGCAGCCATCCCGGTGTAGTGCATCCCCACGATGGCCACGCCCATCACGACGGCGGCGCCACCCCGTGCCAGCCGCACATAAGGTGTGTTGCGCCGCAGGTTGAAGGCGATCCACAGGGCGGCGCCGGAAGCCACCATCGCGATCACCAACGAAGCGCCAAATAAGGTCGGGTCGTAATCAATGCCGGGTGTCATGCGCATCGCGGCCATGCCGGTGTAATGCATGCTGGCAATTCCAGCGCCCATTACCAACGCCCCGAATGCCAGTTGCCAGACCGGCAAGCGTGGCTGGCTGACCAGCCATAACGCGAAACCACTGGATAGCACGGCGATCAACAGCGAAAACAGGGTAATGCCTACCTCAAACCCGAGGGCAAACGGCAGGCGCAGGGCCAACATCCCGATAAAGTGCATGGACCAGATGCCCACGCCCATCGCCACTGCGCCGCCAGTGATCCATAGGTATACAGCCCGCCCCTTGGCGGTCGCGATACGCCCGGCCAGGTCCAAGGCCGTGTAGGACGCCAGGATGGCCACGCACAGGGAAATCACGACAAGGGAGGTTGAATAGCTACCGATCAACATAGGTTTTCTCGCTGGCGACGGGGCGAAAAAGCCCGTGCCGGGTGGCAAAGCGGGCGATTGTAGCGAGTATGAATCCGAGGCAGGTGATTAATTAATCAGTTGGCCATTAGTGAGTTTTTGGCGTCAATCGGATGGCTTCGCCAGGCTGTTTTCAACGACGTCATGGACATCAAAATGTCGCCTGCGCAGATCCCCTGTGGGAGCGGGCTTGCCCGCGAAGGCGGTGTGTCAGTCACCGCAACTACTACTGCACTAACGCTATCGCAGGCAAGCCAGCTCCCACAGGGTACTGTGCTTAACTGACTGGCATTGGGGCAAGCCCACACAGTTGATCTTGCTCCCCCAGGATGCGCGGCGCATCCGGTTACTCCTTTTCAGCCAGGGAGGTCTGGCCGTCCCAGCCTCCGCCCAACGCTGCAATCAATTGCACACTCGCCACCAGGCGCGATTGCAGCAAGGTCAACACGGAGCGCTCGTTGCTCAAGGCCGTTGCCTGCACCGTGACCACATCCAGATAGGCAATCAACCCGGCCTTGTATTGGTTTTCGGTCAAGCGCAAGGATTCACGCGCCGATTCCAGCGCTTCATTGCTGACCACCGCCTCATCGGCGAGCACCTTGAGCTGGACCATGTAGTTTTCCACCTCACGGAAACCGTCCAACACGGTCTGGCGGTACTTGGCCACGGTCTCGTCATAGCTGGCCACGCTGCGGTCGACTTCCGCCGAGCGCTGGCCGCCATCGAACAGGGTCATGGCCAGTTTCGGCCCCACCGACCAGAAGCGGTTCGGCAGGCTGATCCAATCTTCATAAGTGCTGCTGGAATAGCCGCCCTGCAGGCTCAGGCTGAGGTCCGGGTAATAGGCCGCCTTGGCCACGCCGATATTGGCGTTGGCGGCGATCACCGAGCGTTCGGCCGAGGCAATATCGGGGCGACGCTCCAGCAGTTGGGACGGCAGGCTCACCGGTATTTGCGGTAGCGCCGGAATATCTTTGCTCACCGCCAGATTGAAGTTGGCCGGGGCTTCGCCAATCAGCACGGCTATGGCGTTTTCCAGCTGGGCGCGTTGCCAGATCAAGTCGATCAGGCTGGCCTGGGTGGTCTTGAGCTGGGTTTGCGCCTGGGCAATGGCGTCCTTGCCGGCCACACCGGCGCGGTATTGGTTTTCGGTCATTTTCAATGAACGCTGGTAGGTGTCCAGCGTGGCTTGCAGCAGCCGCGTCTGTTCGTCCATGACCCGCAGTTGCAGGTAGCTTTGCACCAGTTCGGACTGCTGGCTCAGACGCATTGCGGCCAAGTCGGCCGAGCTTGCCTCGGCGCTGGCTTCGTTGGCCTCCAGACCACGGCGCAACTTGCCCCAGATATCGGCTTCCCAGCTCACACCCAACTGGGCATTGAGGGTGTCGCGGATACCACTGCTGGAGCTGCTGAGGCTGGCGCTGCTGCTGCCGGTGCCCTGGCTGGCGCGGGTTTTACCCACGCTCAGGTCAACGCTGGGGTAAAACGCCCCGCGTGAGCTGCGCACCAGCGCCTTTGCCTGACGAAAACGCGCTTCGGCCTGGGCGACGGTCTGGTTGGACGCGTTGAGGCGCACCACCAGGTCGTTGAGTTGACGGTCACCGTACAGCTCCCACCAGGCGCCGCGGGCCAGGGAGTCGCTGGGGTTGGCCTGGCGCCAGCCCTGGGCCTCCTTGAACTGCACCGGCTCGATGACGTCCGGGCGTTTGTAGTCAGGGCCGATGGCGCAGGCGCTGAGCAACATGGCCAAGCCCACTGTAGGAGCAAGCTTGCTCGCGAAGACTGCCAACGTTAACGCGTTCATTCTGGATGAGCGCGGCGTCTGGGCCTTTTTCGCGAGCAAGCTCGCTCCTACAGAGGTCGCAGGGGCGTTGGTTGAGTCCGTCATAGCGCAGTGTCCAGGGCAGCATCGGTACGCACGCCGCGCCAGGCGTTGAAGCGATGGCGCGCGCGGTCCAGGTAAAGGTAAACCACCGGGGTGGTGTAAAGGGTCAGGATCTGGCTGAACACCAGGCCGCCAATAATGGTCAGGCCCAACGGGTGGCGCATTTCCGCGCCATCACCACTGCCGAGCAGCAACGGCAAGGCACCGAGGATCGCGGCCAGGGTGGTCATCAGGATCGGCCGCAGCCGCAACAGGCAGGCGCTGCGGATCGACTCCAGCGGGCTCATGCCATCGTTGCGCTCCAGTTGCAGCGCCAGGTCGATCATCAGGATCGCGTTTTTCTTCACCACGCCGATCAACAGGAACAAGCCCAGCAAGGAGATCAGGCTGAACTCGCCGCCCAGCAGGTAAATCGCAAGCAACGCGCCGACACCGGCCGACGGCAGCGTCGACAGGATGGTCAGCGGGTGAATGTAGCTTTCATACAGAATACCCAGCACCAGGTACACCGCCACCAGCGCGCCGAGAATCATGAACGGCTGGCCTTTCTGGGTCGCGGCGAACGCATCGGCAGTACCGGCCATCTTGGCGATCACGTCCTCGGGCAACCCGACTTTGGCAATCGCACGCTCGATAGCCGCCGTGCCCTGCTCCACCGTGACCCCGGGCGCCATGTCGAAGGCGATATTCTCCGAAGCGAACTGGCCTTCATGGCTGACGCGATCGTCGGCCAGGCTGTTCTCATAGTGGGCAATGGTCGACAACGGCACCCGTGCGCCGTCGGCAGTGATCACCTGCATCTGGTTAAGGGTGATCGGGTCCTGGGCGTATTTGGGGTTGACCTCCATCACCACCTGGTACTGGTTGAGGCTGTCGTAGATGGTGGAAATCTGCCGCTGACTGTAGGCGTTGTTGAGCACTGCCGTGACCATGTTCATGTCGATGCCCAGGCGCTTGGCCTGGTCGCGGTCGACAATCAGCGTGACCTGGGCCGCGCCCCGGCCTTCACGGGCGTCGATGGCGGTCAGCTCTGGCAATTCACGCATGGCCGCCACCACTTTCGGGTACCACAGGCGCAGCGCGGCCAAGTCACCGCTTTGCAGGATGTAGGAGTATTGCGCGCTGGTCTGGTCGCGGCTGCCGCCAAATTGCAGGTCCTGGTCGGCCATCAGGAACAAGCGCCCGCCCGGCACCAGTGGCACCTCCTTGCGCAGGCGCTCGATCACCGCCTGAGCGGAGATTTTGCGTTCGCCGATCGGCTTGAGGCGTACCAGCATCACCGCATTGTTAGTGCCTTGGTTGCCACCGATAAAGCCGGCCACGCTGAGCACCGCCGGGTCCTTGAGCACCGCCTGGCGAAAGATCTCCATCTTCGGCTGCATCACGCTGAACGACAGGCCATCGTCGCCGCGCACAAAACCGATCAACTGGCCGGTGTCCTGCTGGGGCATGAAGGTTTTGGGCACCACCACGTACAGCGCGATATTCACGCCCACGGTGATCAACAGGCTGAGCAAGGTCAGGCGCCGATGGCGCAGCACCCAGTCCAGGCTGGTGGCGTAGCCGGCGACCATGCGGTCGTTGACCTTCTGGCTCCAGCGCTGCAAACCGGTCTGCCGATCCTTGACGTGGGGCTTGAGCCAGCGGGCGCACAGCATGGGCGTCAAGGTCAGCGAGACAATCAGCGAAACGATGATCGCCGCCGACAAGGTGATCGAAAACTCACGGAACAGGTTAGTGACGATCCCGCCCATGAACAGGATGGACAGGAACACTGCCACCAGCGACACGTTCATCGAGAGCAAGGTAAAACCGACTTCCTGAGCGCCCAGGTACGCGGCTTTCATCGGTGGCACGCCGTCGTCGATGTGCCGGGAAATGTTCTCCAGCACCACGATGGCATCGTCCACCACCAGCCCGGTGGCGAGGATCAGCGCCATCAGCGAGAAGTTGTTCAGAGAAAACCCGTACAGGTACATCACCGCGAAGGTGCCCACCAGCGATACCGGCACCGCCAGGGTCGGGATCAACGAAGCGCGGAAGTTGCCCAGGAACAGGTACACCACCAGGATCACCAGCCCTACAGCGATCAGCAAGGTCATTTCCGCCTCATGCAGGGTGGCGGTAATCACGGGCGAGCGGTCCATGGCCAGGCTGAGCTTGACGCTGGACGGCAGCACCGCCTGCAACGCCGGCAACTGCGCCTTGATCTGCCGCACGGTTTCGATGATGTTGGCGCCGGACTGGCGGTTGATCACCAGCAACACCGCCGAATCATTGTTGAAGAAGCCGCTGTTGTAGCGGTCTTCCACACCATCAGTGATCTTCGCCACGTCCTTGAGGCGCAGAGCGGCGCCGTCCTGGTAGCGAATCAGCAGGGGCTCATAGTCCTTGGCTTTTTCCAACTGGTCGTTGGCCTGGATCTGCCAGTTGCGCTCGCTGTCTTCCAAGGAGCCCTTGGGCCGGCGCTGGTTGGCATTGGCGATGGTGTTGCGCACATCGTCCAGGGCCACGCCGTACTGATCGAGGGCCTTGGGCTCCAGCTCGATACGCACCGCCGGCAGCGAACTGCCGCCGATCTGCACTTCGCCCACGCCCGGCACCTGGGACAGGCTCTGGGACAGGATGGTCGAGGCCAGGTCGTACAACTGGCCCTTCTGCAGCACGTCAGAGGTCAGCGACAGCACCATGATCGGCGCCTGGGACGGGTTGATCTTCTTGTAGGTGGGCATGCTGCGCATACCGCTGGGCAGCAGGTTGCGCGACGCGTTGATGGCCGCCTGCACTTCCCGCGCCGCCCCGTTGATGTCGCGGTCGGAATCGAACGCCAGAATCACCCGGGTTGAGCCCTGGCTCGACGAACTGCTCATGGTGGTGATACCGGCAATCGCGCCGAACGAGCGCTCCAGCGGCGTGGCCACCGTGGACGCCATCACCTCGGGGCTGGCACCGGGCAAGCTGGCCGACACCACGATCACCGGGAAGTCGATCTGCGGCAGCGGCGACACCGGCAGCAAGTTGAAGCTGACGCCACCGAGCAACATGATCGCCAGGCTCAGCAGCATGGTCGCTACCGGCCGGCGAATGAAAGGTCCGGACAGGTTCATGGCTCAACCGGCTCCAGGCGTTGCGGCTCTTTGCGCCAGCGACGGCCAAGACGATCGAAGTACAGGTAGATCACCGGCGTGGTGAACAGCGTCAACACCTGGCTCACCAGCAAGCCACCGACCATCACCAGGCCCAGGGGCTGGCGCAGTTCGGCGCCGGAACCGCTGGCGAGCATCAACGGCACCGCACCGAACAACGCGGCCAGGGTGGTCATCAAAATTGGCCGGAAGCGCAACAGCGCCGCCTGGTAGATCGCCGTCTGCGGGTCCAGGCCCTGGTTGCGTTCGGCGTCGAGGGCGAAGTCGATCATCATGATCGCGTTTTTTTTCACGATACCGATCAGCAGGATGATGCCGATGATCGCAATCATGCCCAGGTCATTGCCACTGAGCAGCAACGCCAGCAAGGCCCCCACCGCCGCCGATGGCAGGGTCGAGAGGATGGTGATCGGGTGGATATAGCTCTCATAGAGCACACCGAGCACGATGTACATGGTGACCACCGCCGCCAGGATCAACAGCAAGGTGCTCGACAACGAGGCTTCGAACGCCTGGGCCGCGCCCTGGAACTGGGTTTGCACGCCCACCGGCATGCCGATGTCCTTCTGGGTCTGGTTGATCAGTTCCACGCCTTTGCCCAGCGCTACGCCGGGCGCCAGGTTGAACGACATCATCACCGCCGGGAACTGGCCGATATGGGCAATCGCCAACTGCGCCTGGCGCTGCTCGACATGGGCCAGGCTCGACAGCCGCACCTGGCCACCGTCGGTGGTTTTCACATGGATCTGGTTGAGGGCCGCCGGGCCGAGGGTTTCGCCGGACTGGGCCTGCAACACCACCCGGTACTGGCTGGCCTGGGTGTAGATGGTGGAAATCTGGCGCTGGCCGAAGGCGTCATACAACGCGTCGGTAATGGTCGAGACACTCACGCCCAGGCGCGAGGCCGCGTCGCGGTCTATCACTAGGTACACCTGCAAGCCTTTGTCCTGGAGGTCGCTGGCGACGTCGGTGAGTTCCGGCAACTGGCTGAGGGCGTGTACCAGCTTGCCGCTCCACAACGCCAGCAACTCGGCGTCCGGGGAGGACATGCTGAACTGGTACTGGGTACGGCTGACGCGGTCTTCGATGGTGAGGTCCTGCACCGGCTGCATGAACAGGCGGATGCCCACCAGCTTGTCGATTTGCGGTTGCAGGCGGGTGATCACCTCGGCTGCGCTCAAATCGCGCTGGCCGTGGGCCTTGAGATTGATCAACAAGCGGCCGCTGTTGAGGGTGGCGTTATCGCCGTCCACGCCAATGTAGGACGACAGGCTCTCGACCGCCGGGTCGGCAAGGATGATCTTCGCCAACTCCTGCTGGCGTTGGCTCATCGCCGCAAAGGAAATCGACTGCGGCGCTTCGGAAATACCCTGGATCACGCCGGTGTCCTGCACCGGGAAAAAGCCCTTGGGCACCACCAGGTACAGCACTACCGTAAGCCCCAGGGTGGCGATCGCCACCAGCAACGTCAGCGGCTGGTGCTTGAGCACCCATTGCAGCTTGCGGCCGTAGGCTTCGATCAACCAGTCAATCCAGGCGCCGCTGGCTTTGTAGAAGCGGCCCTGCTCTTCCTCCTTGGGTTCGCGCTTGAGCAGGCGCGCGCACATCATGGGCGTGAGGGTCAGGGACACCACCAGGGAAATCAGGATCGCCACTGCCAGGGTGATGGCGAACTCACGGAACAACCGCCCGACCACGTCGGCCATGAACAGCAAAGGGATCAACACCGCGATCAACGACAGCGTCAGGGACACCAGGGTGAAACCGATCTGCTTGGCGCCCTTGAGCGCGGCCGCCATCGGCGTCTCGCCTTCCTCGATATAGCGCGAGATGTTCTCCAGCATCACGATCGCGTCGTCCACCACAAACCCGGTGGCGATGGTCAGGGCCATCAGCGTCAGGTTATTGATGGAGAATCCGGCCAGGTACATCACACCAAAGGTGCCCACCAGGGACAGCGGCACGGCGATGGACGGAATGATCGTAGCGCTGACCCGGCGCAGAAACAGGAACGTCACCATGACCACCAGGGCAATGGCGATCAGAAGCTCATGCTGTACGTCTTTGACCGAGGCGCGGATGGTCTGGGTGCGGTCGGTGAGCACCGTCACGTCCAGGCCGGCCGGCAGGTTGTCGGTGATGCTCGGCAGGAGGGCCTTGATGCGGTCCACCACCTCGATCACGTTGGCGCCCGGCTGGCGCTGGATATTGAGCAACACGGCCTGGTTCTCATTGGCCCAGGCGGCGAGGCGTTCGTTTTCGGCACCGTCGACAATCTGCGCGACATCCTTGAGCCGCAGCGGGGCGCCGTTGTTGTAGGCCAGGATCAGTTCGGCATATTGCTCGGGCGAGACCAACTGGTCGTTGGCGTCGAGCATCGACACGCGGGTGGGGCCGTCGAAGTTGCCCTTGGGCTGGTTGACGTTGGAGGCGGCGATCAGGGCGCGCACGTCCGAGAGGTTCAAGCCATTGGCCGCCAGGGCCTCGGGGTTGACCTTGATGCGCACGGCCTGGCGCTGGCCACCGGCGATGCTGACCATGCCGACGCCGCTGATCTGCGCGATTTTCTGCGCCATGCGCGTGTCGACCAAATCATTGAGCTTGGGCAGCAACATGGTCTTGGAGGTAATTGCCAGGGTCAGCACCGGGGTGTCCGCCGGGTTGACCTTGTTGTATACCGGCGGCGCCGGCAAATCCTTGGGCAACAGGTTGGTGGCGGCGTTGATCGCGGCCTGCACCTGTTGCTCGGCGACATCCATATTGATGTCGAGGTTGAAACGCAGGGTCAGCACCGACGCGCCGCCGGAGCTGGTGGACGCCATCTGGGTCAGCCCGGGCATCTGCCCGAACTGACGCTCCAGCGGTGCGGTGACCGCACTGGTCATCACGTCGGGGCTGGCGCCGGGGTACAGGGTCATCACCCGGATAGTCGGGTAATCCACCTGGGGCAACGCCGATACCGGCAGCAGGCGGTACGAAATGATGCCGGCCAGGACAATGGCCAGCATGCTCAGCGTGGTGGCGACCGGGCGAAGGATGAACAGGCGCGACAGGTTCATGAACCGACCTTTTGCGCCTTGCCGGCGTCTGCCCCGGTCTCCCCTTTAGCTGCGGGCTTGCCTTGCAGGTGTTCGGTCGGCGTGGTCGGCACCTCGCTGCTGGCGTTGACCACTTCGATCTCGCTACCGTCCTTGAGGCGGTCGGTGCCTTCCAGCACCACGCGGTCGCCAGCGACCAGGCCCTCTTTGATCACGGTATTTTCGCCATCGGTATCCCCCACCACCAGCGGCTGGACCTTGACCTTCTTGTCACCGTCGAGCTTATAGACAAAGGTGCCATTGTTGCCGAACTGGATCGCCGCAGAGGGTGCCAGCACCACGTTCTTCAAGGTATCGGCCAGCAGGTGCACATTGACGAACTGGTTGGGGAACAGCGCCTGGTCCTTGTTATCGAACCGCGCCTTGAACTTCAGGGTGCCGGTGGTGACATCGATCTGGTTGTCCAGGCTTTGCAGTACACCGACCGCCTGTTTTTTCACGTCGCTACGGTCCCAGGCTTCCACTGGCAATTTGTTGCCGGCGTGGTAACGGGCCAACACGGTTTCCAGGGTATTTTCCGGCAGGGTGAAGGCCACGCTGATTGGCTGGGTCTGGGTGATCACCGCGAGGGCGGTAGTGTCGTTGGCCGCAACCAGGTTGCCGACGTCAAGCTGGCGCAAACCGACGCGGCCGCTGATGGGCGCACGGATCTTGGTGAATTCCAAGTTGAGCTTGGCGTCGTCCACCGCGCCCTGGTTGGTCTTGACCATGCCCTGGTACTGCAACACCAGCGCTTCGGCGGTGTCCAGGGTTTGCTTGGCGATACTGTCCTGGGCATACAGATCACGATAACGCTGTACATCGACCTGGGCGTTCTTCAACTGGGCCTGGTTCTGCAGCAAGGTGCCCTGGGCCTGGAGCAAGGCGTTCTGATAGCTGCGCGGGTCAATTTCTGCCAGCAGGTCACCGGCCTTGACCATCTGCCCTTCCTCGAAGGCGATCTTGACCAACTCGCCGCCCACCCGGCTGCGCACATTAATGGTGTTCAGTGCAGTGACCGTCCCCAGGGCCTTGTAGTACACAGGAAACTCCCCCAGCACCGCCGGCGCCACACGCACCGGTACCGGCCCGGTGGAACCACCGAAGCCTGGGCGCGCCATGCCGGTCTTGCCCGTGTGTCCCGCCGGAGCATCTTTATGGGCCGCGCCACTGGGCCAGAATTTCCAGCACAGGCCGGCGATAACCAGCAGCACGAGCAGGCCAAACAGCCAGCGGCGGGAGTTGCGGGAGGAGGATTGCATGGAGTGATCAACCATTGGGGGTGAGAGCTTCTTCTTCGGGAGGCTGAAAGATAAGCACTGGGGTGCGTTTAGAAAAGCACCTTTACCGGCTATTTACCTTAGGCTTACAACGTTTAACTTTTTGATCTTAGTCCACCGGCTATTTCGCTAAGCCGCTGACGCTCAAATAAAAACGGCCTGGACTAGGCCAGGCCGCAATCATGCATCATACGTGTTACTGCCAAACGACAGTCATACGTAGAAACAGTTACTTCAACACAGCCAGGGCGGCCTCGTAGTTTGGCTCTTCAGCGATTTCCTTGACCAACTCGCTGTGCAGCACGTTGTCGTTTTCATCCAGCACCACGACAGCGCGAGCGGTCAGGCCCTGCAGCGGGCCGTCAGCGATGGAAACACCATAGTCGACGGCGAAGTCGGCATTGCGGAAATCCGACAGGTTCTTAACGTTTTCCAGGCCTTCGGAACCACAGAAACGCGCTTGGGCGAATGGCAGGTCGGAGGAGATGCACAGCACCACGGTGTTGGCCACATCGTTGGCCTGGGCGTTGAACTTGCGCACCGAAGTGGCGCAGGTTGGGGTGTCAACGCTTGGGAAGATGTTCAGCACTTTGCGCTTGCCGGCAAAGGTAGCCAGGGTGGCGTTGGACAGATCGCCGGCGGTCAGGGTGAAGTCTGCAGCTTTGGCGCCGACTTTCGGCAATTGGCCTTCAACCTGGACCGGGTTGCCTTTAAGGGTGACTTGAGCCATGAACGGAATCCTTATGCTGGGTTTGGTTAAACGAATTCGAGAGGCGGAAGTTAACCACAAAGTGCCGAAGCTACCTACCGCCAGACACAAATTGTCATGTCCTGAGGTTGTGGTTTAATTGCGCGCTTTGCGCCTGCCCTTCAAGGAAACCTTCGTCGATGAATCAGCCCGCCACCAAAGTCCTGGTCATTGGCTACGTCTGGCCCGAGCCCCGCTCCTCGGCAGCGGGCGGGCATATGATGCAAATCCTTGAGAGCTTTCTTACGCAAGGTTGGGACATTACCTTCAGCAGCCCGGCCACCATTGGCGAGCACAAGGCCGACTTGCCGGCACTCGGGATCGCCGAACGCGCCATCGAACTGAATAACAGCAGTTTCGACGACTTTATTCGCGAACTGGCCCCGGATATCGTGCTGTTCGACCGTTTCATGATGGAGGAGCAATTCGGCTGGCGCGTAGAACAATGCTGCCCCGACGCCCTGCGCGTGCTGGAAACCTCCGACCTGCAAAGCCTGCGCGACGCCCGCCACCAGCGTTTCAAAGAACAAGTAAAAGCCAACCCCGACAGCGACGACTTCAGCGCCCTGTTCGCGCCGGCGCTGGAGGACGAATTCCAGCGCATGGCCGATACCGACCTGGCCAAGCGCGAAATCGCCGCGATTTACCGCTGCGACATCAGCCTGATGATCTCCGACGTGGAAATCCGCCTGCTCACCGAACAGTTCAAGGTGCCTGCCGCCCTGCTCCACTGGTGCCCCTTGATGCTGCAACCGCCCACTGCAGCCTTTGCGCCCTTTGAAGACCGTGCGCATTTCCTCAGCATCGGCAACTTCCGCCACGCGCCCAATTGGGACGCAGTGCTGTGGATGAAGCACAGCCTGTGGCCGCTGATCCGCCAACAGTTGCCGGGCGCGCAGTTGCACATCTACGGCGCCTACACCCCGCCCAAAGCCACCGCCCTGCACAACCCGGCACAGGGTTTTCATGTGATGAACTGGGCCGAAGATGCCTTGCAAGTCATGACGGCGGCGCGTATTTGCCTGGCGCCACTGCGCTTTGGCGCCGGCATCAAGGGCAAGTTGGTGGACGCCATGCTGTGCGGCACACCCAATGTCACCACCCCGATCGGCGCCGAAGCCATGGGCGATGACCAGCCCTGGCCCGGCGAGATCGCACAGGACGCCCCGGCCCTGGCCGCCGCTGCCGTTACCCTTTACCAAAACCGCGAGCGCTGGACTCAAGCCCAGGAGCATGGGCGCCAACTCCTGGCCCGACGCTATGACCAGGACGTGCACGGGCCCGCCTTGGTGGAATGCCTGGAACGTTGCCGCAGCAACCTCGCCGCCCATCGCCGGGACAACTTCACCGGCAGCATGCTGCGCCATCACGCGCATAAAAGTACCCAGTACATGTCCCAGTGGATCGAGGCCAAAAACCGCACCCTATAAACACTGCTGCTGGCGAGGTCGCGCGCGACGGGGCATTATCCTACGCAGCGACCACAATAAAGCGACGGCAGCATGACCCGAGCAACGCGCATCACCGACCCTTCCTACGAACTGATGGACGACCACAACGGCCTGTCCATCATCTATCGTCAGCATGGCTTCCCCTGCCCGTTGGTGCGCTGGCACTTCCACAAGGAATACGAACTGCACCTGATCGTCGCCAGCTCCGGCAAGGTGTTTATCGGCGACTACATCGGCAACTTCTACCCGGAAAGCCTGTTCCTCACCGGCCCCAACCTGCCCCATAACTGGATCAGCCAGGTGGAGGAAGATGAAGTGGTGCCCAAGCGTGACATGCTGGTGAACTTCACCGATGAGTTGTTCGAACACGGCAGCCACATCTTCACCGAACTCAAGAGCCTGGCGCCGCTGCTTGAACGTGCGCAATACGGCATCGAATTTCGCTGCAAAAAAACCATCGCCCACGCCATGACCCTGATGCAACGCATCGAAGACGCCCAAGGCATGGCACGCCTGGGGCACTTCTTTATCTTGCTGGAGGTGTTGAGCGCCTGTGAGGACTACCAGTTACTGTCCGGCGTCACCACGCCACAGCAAGCCGACGAACACAGCATCGACCGCACCAACCGCGCAGTGGACTACATCTTTGCCCACTACGCCCGAGAGCTGCCGTTGGAAGAAGTGGCGGAGTACCTGGGGATGAAGCCGACGTATTTTTCCCGGGTGTTCAAACAGGCGACCGGGCGGACTTTTATTGAATTCGTCAATCGGCTGCGCATCAGCAAATCCTGTGAATTGCTGGCCGATGGGGACAAGGCGGTGACGGATGTGTGCTTTGAGTCGGGGTTTAATAATATTTCCAACTTTAATCGGCGGTTTCAGCAGCTTAAGGGGATGACGCCGTCTCACTATCGGCGGTTGGCGGTGCAGCGGCTGACTGAGCAGAATTTGGCTTGAGGTTGATCGTTCATCTAGGTGGTGGGAAACAGAAACGTCTTACAAGGCTTTGAGGTTGCCCCTAGGACACTCGATCTCTAGTCTCCGTACACCGCTGCACAGGCAGCGTCGGGCGTCGCGGCCCGGTTTAATCAGATGCAAAGTGCCATTTCCGCTTTTAGTCGGCGTTTTTTTATCGTCTACTGTGCGGCTTCATGGTGGCTGTGCGCGGGATACCTTCGGGTATGCCGGTTTCCTGATTCCGGTCCGCGAACCTGCGTACGGCTACCACCCCATAGCGTCGCGGCGAAAGGGTGGCAGCTCCACTTAAATCAGGAGTTTCACCATGATCAAACCCACCCCAAATCCCCCAATCGATCCAGCACCCAGCGTGCTATTCACCGTTAAAGACGGCATCGATCGTTCCCGCGCTCCGCGTGGGCATGCATTCCGTGACGCTCTGCATCACTCGGGGACGCAGAGCGTCCCAAGCGGCGTTACCACGCGGAGCGTGGGAACGATCAAGCGTTAAGCACTGCACTGAGGATCGTTCCCGCACTCTGCGTGGGAATGCATACCGTGACGCTCTGCGTCACCCCGGGACGCAGAGCGTCCCAAGCGGCGTTACCACGCGGAGCGTGGGAACGATCAAGCGTTAAGCACTGCACTGAGGATCGTTCCCGCGCTTTGCGTGGGCATGCATTCCGTGACGCTCTGCGTCACCTGGGGACGCAGAGCGTCCCAAGCGGCGTTACCACGCGGAGCGTGGGAACGATCAAGCGTTAAGCACTGCACTGAGGATCGTTCCCGCGCTCTGCGTGGGAATGCATACCGTGACGCTCTGCGTCACCCCGGGACGCAGAGCGTCCCTAGCGACGTTGCCACGCGGAGCGTGGGAACGATCAGGTGGTCGATGAGTGCAAAAAAGTATCAGTGAGCGTGCGCCCAAGGATTTGTCACCGCCGCTTTTGAAGGCTGTAATCAACGCACACTCTTCCTGACTTCTCGTAGGAAGACACAACAACAATAACCGTCCTTCTGTAGCCCTCTGGGCGCGGAAATGGAGTGCGCGATGAAGTTCACAGCAAAAGCATTGCTTGCCTGCACCTGCATGACCCTCAGCGCCGTCAGCCTTGGCGCGCAAACCCTGACCATTGCCACCGTCAACAACAGCGACATGATCCGCATGCAGAAGCTCTCGAAAACCTTCGAGGCCGAGCATCCGGAGATCAAGTTGAACTGGGTGGTGCTCGAAGAAAACGTGCTGCGCCAACGCCTGACCACCGACATCGCCACCCAGGGCGGGCAGTTCGATGTGTTGACCATCGGCATGTACGAAGCCGCACTCTGGGGCGCCAAGGGGTGGCTGGAGCCGATGAAGGATTTGCCGGCGTCCTACGACCTTGATGACGTGTTCCCTTCAGTGCGCGACGGTTTGTCGGTCAAGGGCTCGTTGTACGCCCTGCCGTTCTATGCCGAAAGCTCGATCACCTATTACCGCACCGACCTGTTCAAGGACGCTGGGCTGAGCATGCCCGAGCACCCGACCTGGAGCCAGATCGGCGAATTCGCCGCCAAACTCACCGACAAATCCAAAGAGCAATACGGCCTGTGCCTGCGCGGCAAAGCCGGTTGGGGTGAGAACATGGCGCTGATCACCACCCTGGCCAACGGCTTCGGCGCGCGCTGGTTCGATGAGAAGTGGCAGCCAGAATTCAACGGCCCCGAGTGGAAGAACGCGCTGAACTTCTACGTCGACAACATGAAGAAATCCGGCCCGCCGGGCGCCTCCAGCAACGGTTTCAACGAAAACCTGGCGCTGTTCAACAGCGGCAAATGCGCGATTTGGGTAGATGCCAGCGTGGCCGGCTCGTTTGTTACCGACAAGAGCCAGAGCAAGGTCGCAGACCATGTCGGCTTTACCTTCGCGCCCCATGAGAAAACCGACAAGGGCACGTCGTGGCTGTACTCCTGGAGCCTGGCGATCCCCACCAGTTCCAAGGCCAAGGACGCCGCCAAGGTGTTCACCAGTTGGGCCACCTCCAAGGAATACGGCCAGCTCGTGGCCAAGACCGATGGCATCGCCAACGTGCCGCCGGGTACCCGCCAATCCACCTATAGCGACGAGTACATGAAGGCCGCGCCGTTCGCCAAGGTGACGCTGGAATCGCTGAAAGTGGCCGACCCGACCAAGCCGACCGAGAAGCCGGTGCCGTATATCGGTATCCAGTTGGTGACCATTCCTGAATTCCAGGCGATTGGTACCCAGGTGGGCAAGTTCTTTTCGGGGGCGCTGACCGGTCAGCAGACCGTCGATGCTGCATTGACCGCCGCGCAGAACACCACCGAGCGGGAAATGAAGCGGGCTGGTTACCCCAAGTAAACCAGCCTCACCACCGCAAATACAGGAGCAGAGCTTTTGTGGGAGCTGGCTTGCCTGCGATGCAAACGACTCGGTCTATCCGTAACACCGAGGCGATACCATCGCAGGCAAGCCAGCTCCCACAGTGACCGCGCTCCGACGCAGATTCTGTAGGCATCTGACTGGTTCTGATCACCATGAATACACCCACCAAAAACCGCCTGGCCAACCCCGGCTGGTTTCTCGTCAGCCCCTCGGTGGCCTTGTTGCTGCTGTGGATGATCGTGCCGCTGGGCATGACCCTGTACTTTTCGCTGATCCGCTACAACCTGCTCTACCCCGGCGAAAACCAATTCGTGGGGCTGGAAAACTTCAGCTACTTCATCACCGATTCGGGGTTCCTGCCCGGCGCCACCAATACCCTGTTGCTGGTGGGCAGCGTCTTGCTGATCAGCGTGGTGTTCGGCGTGTTGATCAGTGCCCTGCTGGAGGCCAGTGAGTTTCTGGGGCGCGGCATCGTCAGGGTGATGCTGATTTCGCCGTTCTTCATCATGCCCACGGTGGGCGCGCTGATCTGGAAGAACCTGATTTTTCACCCGGTGTCGGGGATTCTCGCCGCCGTGTGGAAGTTCTTCGGCGCCGAGCCGGTGGACTGGCTGGCGCATTACCCGCTGCTGTCGATCATCATCATTGTGTCGTGGCAATGGCTGCCCTTCGCGATCCTGCTGCTGATGACCGCCATGCAGTCCCTGGACCAGGAGCAGAAGGAAGCCGCACGCCTGGACGGTGCCGGCGCCATTGCGATCTTCTGGCACCTGACCTTGCCCCACCTGGCCCGCCCGATTGCCGTGGTGGTGATGATCGAAACCATCTTCCTGCTCTCGGTATTCGCCGAAATCTTCACCACCACCAACGGCGGCCCAGGCTACGCCTCGACCAACCTCGCCTACCTGATCTACAACCAGGCACTGGTGCAGTTCGACGTGGGCATGGCCTCGGCCGGCGGCTTGATTGCCGTGGTCATCGCCAATATCGCGGCGATCATCCTGGTGCGGATGATCGGCAAAAACCTGACTGACAAGCCTTGAGGGCCGCGCCATGACGCTTCAACAATCCCGTCGCCTGCAGAGCCTGTTGCTCGGCACATTGGCCTGGGCCATTGCGATCCTGATTTTCTTTCCGATCTTCTGGATGGTGCTGACCAGCTTCAAGACCGAAATCGACGCGTTCGCCACGCCGCCGCAGTTCATCTTCACGCCGACGCTGGAGAACTACCTGCACATCAACGAGCGCAGCAATTACTTCGCCTACGCCTGGAACTCGGTGGTGATTTCGTTCAGCGCCACCGCCCTGTGCCTGCTCATTTCGGTACCGGCCGCCTATTCCATGGCGTTCTACGAAACCCAGCGCACCAAGGGCACGCTGCTGTGGATGCTGTCGACCAAGATGCTGCCGCCGGTGGGCGTGCTGATGCCGATCTACCTGTTGGCCAAGAGCTTTGGCCTGTTGGACACGCGCATTGCGCTGATCATCATCTACACCCTGATCAACCTGCCGATTGTGGTGTGGATGGTGTACACCTACTTCAAGGACATCCCCAAGGACATCCTCGAAGCCGCCCGCCTGGACGGCGCCACCCTGTGGCAGGAAATGGTGCGCGTGCTGCTGCCCATCGCCAAGGGTGGCCTGGCCTCCACGGTACTGCTGTCGTTGATCCTGTGCTGGAACGAGGCCTTCTGGTCGCTGAACCTGACCTCCTCCAGCGCCGCGCCGCTGACCGCCTTGATCGCCTCTTACTCCAGCCCCGAAGGCTTGTTCTGGGCCAAGCTGTCCGCCGTCTCGACCCTCGCCTGCGCGCCGATCCTGATCTTTGGCTGGATCAGCCAGAAGCAGTTGGTACGCGGTTTGTCCTTTGGCGCCGTCAAATAATAATTCCCAGCGGAGGGCCCATCATGGCCAACCTGAAAATCAAGAATCTGCAAAAAGGCTTTGAAGGTTTTTCCATCATCAAGGGCATCGACCTGGAAGTGAACGACAAGGAATTCGTGGTGTTCGTCGGCCCGTCGGGCTGTGGCAAGTCCACCTTACTGCGCCTGATCGCCGGCCTGGAAGAAGTCAGCGACGGCACCATCGAACTCGATGGCCGCGACATTACCGAAGTCACCCCGGCCAAGCGCGACCTGGCCATGGTGTTCCAGACCTATGCGCTGTACCCGCACATGAGCGTGCGCAAGAACATGTCGTTTGCCCTGGACCTGGCGGGTGTCGACAAGCAGTTGGTGGAGAGCAAAGTCGGCGAAGCGGCGCGCATCCTTGAGCTGGGGCCTTTGCTGGAGCGCAAGCCCAAGCAACTTTCGGGTGGCCAGCGCCAGCGCGTGGCGATTGGCCGAGCGATTGTGCGCAACCCGAAGATCTTCCTGTTCGACGAACCGCTGTCCAACCTCGACGCCGCCCTGCGCGTGCAGATGCGCCTGGAGCTGGCGCGCCTGCATAAAGAACTGCAAGCGACCATGATCTACGTGACCCACGACCAGGTCGAAGCCATGACCCTGGCCGACAAGGTGGTGGTGCTCAACAGCGGGCGCATCGAACAGGTCGGTTCGCCGCTGGAGCTGTACCACCAGCCGGCCAACCTGTTTGTGGCAGGCTTTCTCGGCACGCCGAAGATGGGCTTCCTCAAGGGCCAGGTCACCCGCGTCGACAGCCAAGGCTGCGAGGTGCAACTGGACGCCGGCACTCTGATCAGCCTGCCGTTGAGCGGCGCCACCCTGAGCGTGGGCAGCGCGGTGACCCTGGGCATTCGTCCCGAGCACCTGGAAATGGCCACACCCGGGCAAACCACCCTGACCGTCACCGCCGACGTCGGCGAGCGCCTGGGCAGCGACACCTTCTGCCACGTCATCACCCGCAACGGCGAACCGCTGACCATGCGTATCCGTGGCGACATGGCCAGCCAGTACGGCGAGACGCTGCAACTGCACCTGGACCCGACGCACTGCCATTTGTTCGACACCGATGGCGTCGCCGTGGCCCGTCCACTGCGCGCTGCCGCCTGATTTCGCGAGTATTTCCAGATGAAATTGAATAAAGCCAACCTGACCCAACTGGCGCCCCAAGTGCAGTTGCCTGCGTATGCGATTGCCGACACCCGCCAGGGCATCGCGCACATTGGCGTCGGCGGTTTCCACCGTGCGCACCAGGCGTTTTACACCGATGCCCTGATGAACACTGGCGAAGGCCTGGACTGGGGCATCTGCGGCGTGGGCCTGCGCAGTGAAGACCGCAAGGCCCGCGACGACCTGGCCGGCCAGGATTACCTGTTCACCCTGTATGAACTGGGCGACACCGACGACACGCAAGTGCGCGTGATCGGCTCGATCAGCGACATGCTGCTGGCCGAAGACGACGCCCAAGCGCTGATCGATAAGCTCGCCAGCCCACAGATCCGCATCGTCTCGCTGACCATCACCGAAGGCGGCTACTGCATCGACGACAGCAACGGCGAGTTCATGGCCCACCTGCCGCAGATCCAGCATGACCTGGCGCACCCGAGAGCGCCGAAAACCGTGTTCGGCTTTATCTGCGCCGCGCTGACCCAGCGCCGCACCGCTGGCACCCCGGCCTTCACGGTGATGTCCTGCGATAACCTGCCTCACAACGGCGCCGTCACCCGCAAGGCCTTGCTGGCCTTCGCCGCCCTGCACGACGCGGGCCTGCATGACTGGATCAAGGCCAACGTGAGCTTCCCGAACGCCATGGTTGACCGCATCACGCCCATGACCAGCACCGCCCACCGCCTGCAACTGCATGACCAGCACGGGATCGACGATGCCTGGCCGGTGGTGTGCGAGCCGTTTGTGCAGTGGGTGCTGGAAGACAAATTTGTCAACGGCCGCCCGGCCTGGGAAAAGGTCGGCGTGCAGTTCACCGATGACGTCACGCCTTACGAAGAAATGAAGATCGGCCTGCTCAACGGCAGCCACCTGGCCCTCACGTACCTGGGGTTCCTCAAGGGCTACCGATTCGTTCACGAGACCATGAACGACCCTGTGTTCGTGGCGTATATGCGCGCCTACATGGACCTGGACGTCACGCCGAACCTGGCGCCGGTACCTGGTATCGACCTGACCGAATACAAGCAGACCCTGGTGGAACGCTTTTCCAACCAGGCGATTGCCGACCAGTTGGAGCGCGTATGCTCCGATGGTTCATCGAAGTTTCCCAAGTTCACCGTGCCGACCATCAACCGCCTGATTGCCGACGGCCGCGAGACGGACCGTGCCGCCCTTGTGGTGGCGGCCTGGGCGCTGTACTTGAAAGGTGTGGATGAAAACGGCGCGCGCTACAGTATCCCGGACCCGCGGGCAGCGTTCTGCCAGGACCTGGTGAGCGATGACGCGCTGATCAGCCAGCGGTTGCTGGGTGTGGAAGAGATTTTTGGCACGGCTATTCCCAAGTCGGCGGCGTTTGTGGCAGCGTTCGAGCGGTGTTATGCAAGCCTGCGCGACAAAGGCGTCACCACCACACTACAAAACCTCCTGAACAAACCGGATTAAACAGGTGGGAGCTGGCTTGCCTGCGATAGCGGTGGTCCAGTCAACCCTGTGATGACTGCCGGACCGCTATCGCAGGCAAGCCAGCTCCCACATCGACCGTATTTTCAACCCAATAATAATGCTGAGCACTCCATCATGACCCAGCAAAACCTGTTCCTCGGAATCGACTGCGGCACCCAAGGCACCAAGGCCATCGTCCTCGACGCCTCCAGCGGCAAGGTGCTGGGCCTGGGCGCCGCCGCGCACACCTTGATCAGCGGCGCCAACGGCCGCCGTGAACAACACACCCAGGAATGGCTGGACGCCTTCACCGAAGCCACCCACCGCGCCCTGCAACAAGCCGGGGTGGACGGCCAGGACATCCTTGGCATCGGCGTGTCCGGCCAGCAGCACGGCCTGGTGCTGCTGGACGAACAAGGTGAAGTGCTGCGCCCGGCCAAGTTGTGGTGCGACACCGAAACCGCGCCGGAAAACGACCGGCTGCTGCAGCATCTGGGTGGCGAACGCGGGTCCCTGGAGCGCCTGGGCGTGGCCATCGCCCCGGGCTACACCGTGTCCAAGCTGCTCTGGACCCGCGAACAGCACCCCGACGTCTTCGCACGCATTGCCCATATCCTGCTGCCCCACGACTACCTCAACTACTGGCTCACCGGCCGCGCCTGCGCCGAGTACGGCGATGCGTCGGGCACCGGTTACTTCAACGTGCGCCGCCGCGAATGGGATGTGGCGTTGCTCCAGCACATCGACCCCAGCGGCCGCCTGCAAGCCGCGTTGCCGACACTGATCGAAGCCGACCAAGCGGTGGGCACGATCCTGCCGGCCATTGCCGAGCGCCTGGGCATCAACCCCAACGCGGTGGTGTCCAGTGGTGGCGGCGACAATATGATGGGCGCCATTGGCACCGGCAATATCGCCCCCGGCGTGATCACCATGAGCCTGGGTTCATCGGGCACCGTGTATGCCTTTGCCGACCAGCCCAACGTCAGCCCCCAGGCCTCGGTGGCGACCTTCTGCTCCTCTAGCGGCGGCTGGCTGCCGCTGATCTGCACCATGAACCTGACCAACGCCACCGGGGTGATTCGCGAGCTGTTCGACCTGGACCTCGATGCCTTCAACGCGCTGGTCGAACAGGCATCCATCGGGGCCGATGGGGTGAGCATGCTGCCGTTCCTCAACGGCGAACGCGTGCCCGCCCTGCCCCACGCCACCGGCAGCCTGCAGGGCCTGACCATGACCAACCTGACCCGTGCCAACCTGTGCCGCGCGGTGGTCGAAGGCACCACCTTCGGCCTGCGTTATGGCCTGGACCTGCTGCGCCAGACCGGCCTGCAAAGCCAGAGCATCCGCCTGATCGGCGGCGGCTCGAAAAGCCCGCTGTGGCGGCAGATGGTCGCCGATATCATGCACACCGAAGTGGTGTGTACCGAACAGAGCGAGGCGGCCGCCCTGGGCGCGGCGATCCAGGCGGCGTGGTGCCAGAGCGGCGAACCGCTGGCCAGCCTTTGCGACAAATGCGTGAGCATTGACCCGGCCAGCCGCACCTTACCCGTGGCGGCCAATGTCAGTGCCTATCAACAAGCGTATCAGCGTTATCAACAGCACGTGGCAACCCTTTGAGAGCGAGCAACTATGTATCTGGTGTGTGGTGAAGCGCTGTTTGATTTCTTCAGCGAGGAGGATGCCAGCGGGCAGGCCGCCAAGCTCAATTACAAGGCGATTGCCGGTGGCTCGCCGTTCAACGTGGCGGTGGGTTTGCGCCGCCTGGGGATCGAGTCGGGGCTCTTCGCCGGCCTGTCCACCGATTACCTTGGACGGCGCTTGCAGCAGGTCCTGAATGACGAAGGTATCAGCGAACGCTTTCTGGTGGCGTTCGACGCGCCGACCACCCTGGCGATGGTGGCCGTGGGCGCCAATGGCTCGCCGCAGTACAGCTTTCGCGGCGAAGGCTGCGCCGACCGGCAATTGCAACTGACGCACCTGCCGCCCCTGGGCGATGAAATTCGCGGGCTGCATGTGGGCTCGTTTTCGCTGGTGGTGCAACCGATTGGAGACACCCTGCTCAACCTGGTCAAGCGTGAAAGCGGCAAGCGTCTGATCAGCCTCGACCCCAACGTGCGCCTTAACCCGCAGCCCGATATCCACCTGTGGCGCGCCCGCGTCGCAGAGCTGGTGCAACACGCCGACCTGATCAAGGTCAGCGACGAAGACCTGCACCTGCTCTACCCCGACCAGACACCGGAAAGCGTGCTGCAAGGCTGGCTGCAACACCGCTGCCAACTGGTGTTCCTCACCCGTGGTGGCGACGGTGCGTCGGTGTTCAGCCGCCAGCATGGCAGTTGGTCGCAACCTGCGGTCAAGGTGGTGATGGCCGATACGGTGGGTGCTGGTGATACCTTCCAGGCGGCGCTGATCGCGTGGCTGACGGAACAGCAGTTGGATTCGGTTGACGGGCTGCAACGACTGAGCCGCGAGCAGATCGACGCCATGCTGGGCTTCGCGATCCGGGCTGCCGCCCTGACCTGCGGCAAGACCGGCCCAGACCTGCCCTATCGTCAACAACTGGCTTGAGCTGAGCGGGCAAAAACTCAAAGTGCCATCACGCAGGCCACGTATTCCGTGGCCTGCGCGCCATGCATAAAAAATTGCGCTACTGGAAAACTGTGCTAAACCCAAAAACAGGAGCAGTTATTACAACAAACCCAGGACACACCCATGCAAAAGCCCAGTGGTTTCTCGACCCGGGCCGTTTTAGCTGTCGGCCTCATCTCATTGCAGTACATGAACCCTCAACCCTCCCACGCCGCCTGCGTTCTCACCCCGGGAACCGGCAACGATACCTATACGTGTAACAACGGCAGCAGTGCCGGCCTGACCGATCTTTCCGGGGATAACAGCCTGACGCTCTCCACAGGCGGCGCCATCAATGGCGATGTGACCTTTGGCCCTGGAATAGATACGGTGGAAATCCGCGACGGCCGGGTCACCGGGATCGTGCAGCAAGGCGACGGTGTTGATCGTGTCGTCATGATGGGTGGGCGAATAGGCGGCCTGTTCCAGGGCGACGGCCGCGACGTGCTTGAAATGTATGACGGCATAATCGACGAGGCTTTTGAAGACGGCGATGTGGCCTACCAGCGCGGTGGCAAAATTGGCCGGGTCAATATGAAGTTGGACAAGAACTTCTATGAAATGACCGGGGGGGAAATCCGGGAGAACCTGGTCACCGGTTTCGACACCGACACCATCATCATTTCCGGCGGCACCATCGGCGGCAATATCAGCACCAGCGGCGGCGATGACAGCATCACCGTCAGCGGCGGCGTGATTAATGGTGAGATCCGTGCCAGCGTCGGCAACGATACGTTCAAATGGCTGGGTGAAGGCAGGATCAACTCCCGGGTATTGATGGGTGATGGCGACGACACGGTCCTGCTGCAAGGCTTGAATGAAAGCAAACTGAACCACACGCCCTTTATCGATGGCGGCCTGGGCAACGATCAGCTGATCTTCGACGCGACAACATCCAGCACCGCGGCCCGCTACATCGGCTTGGAGCGCGTCAGCCTCACCAAAAACTCGCGCCTGGACCTGGCCGGGGATTTTTTCCTCGGTGACAGTGGCAGCAATACCGGCATGTTCAACATCGACGGCAGCAGTACCCTGGCCGTGGCGCAAGGCGGCATCCGCCCCTACACCGCCGGGCAACTGGCGACGCTCAATAACGCCGGCACTGTCGACATGACCACCGACAACAGCGCTACCAGCGTGTTGACGGTGCATGGTAACTACGTGGGCAACAACGGCCAGCTGCACCTGCAAACCGTACTCGGCGACGAAAACTCTGCCACCGACAAGCTGGTAGTGTCCGACGGCAACATCAGCGGTCACACCCAACTGAGTGTCAGCAACCTCGGCGGTATCGGCGGGCTGACCCAGAACAACGGCATCGAAGTGGTCCAGGCACTCAACGGCGCCGTCAGCAGCAACGATGCGTTTGCCTTGAAGGGCTCGGTCTCCGCCGGGGCGTATGAATACCTGCTGTTCAAGGGCGGCACCCTTGCCAATACGAAAAACAGCTGGTTCCTTCGCTCCTCAGTGGTGGCCGTGCAACCGCCGGCGGCCCCACCCGTACCGCCGACACCGGCCGTGGTGGTGCCGGTGCCGCCGATCCCCGCCACTCCCCCTGTAGTGGACTCGGATGAACCTTCCGTGGAACCGCCCACTGCGCAACCGCAACCCCCAATCGAGCCTGCCGCACCACCGCCCAGCCAAGTCGCTGCAGCCACGTCGCCGCAATCAGCGGCGAGTAACCCTGTACTTCCCACCGCCGTGGCGGGTGCCGCGCCGATTCCACTGTATCGCCTGGAAGTTCCGGTCTACTCCGTAGACATCCCCGCTGCGCAACTGATGACGTTGCAGGCGCTGGGCACCTTCCATGAACGCCAGGGCGAGCAAAGCCTGCTGACCGAGACCGGTGCAGTGCCGGCAGGTTGGGGCCGCGCCTATGGCAGTGATTTCAACAAAAGCTGGTCGGGCACCGTGGCGCCGAGTTTTGACGGCACGGTCAAGGGCTATCAGGTTGGCCATGACCTTTACGCCGCCGAAACCAGCGGCGGGCAGACGCAACGCCTTGGCCTCTTTATCGGCCAGAGCCGCCTGCGCGGCGACGTGAAGGGCTTTGCAATGGGCTGGCAGAACCATCGCTCCGGGCGGGTCAAACTCGACGGCGACAACTTCGGCGCCTACTGGACACTCACCGATCCGACCGGCTGGTACGTCGACCTGGTGGCCATGGGTACCCGCCTGGATGGCGACAACAAGTCCGACCGAGGGGTGAAGATGGATACCAAGGGCCACGCCCTGGCGTTATCCGCCGAGGCCGGCTACCCGTTCAGGCTGTCCGAGCATTGGGAGATGGAACCTCAGGCCCAGGTCATCGGCCAGAAGATCGATCTGGATAACCAGCAAGACGGCATTTCCAAGGTCTCATTCGACTCCCAGGAGTATTGGACCGGCCGCATCGGCGCACGGCTCAAGGGTCGCTATCTGATCAGCAACACACCCGTGGAGCCGTACCTACGGGCGAATGTCTGGCACACCTTCGGCGGTAGCGACACGGTGACGTTCGACGGGGTGGACCGGATCAAGAGCGATCACAAGTCCTCCACGGCTGATATGGGCATCGGTGTTGTGGCTCAATTGTCATCCACGGTCAGTGTTTATATGGAGGGTAACTATGGCACCCAACTGGACGACAACAACTTTGAGGGTGTCAGTGGCAATTTCGGCGTAAGAGCGCGCTGGTAAACAGGAAGGACGTCAACATTGGGCCTGGCAACTACCAGGCCCACGGGGTCAACTTATACTCAAGCATCCGCTAGTGATAACCGCGAGCACCGGCTCGTTGCAGTACCGGTGCGTGGCTTTGCTTGAGGTCTTCACGCAACCCGGTGATCAGGTTGCAAATCGCTCGGCTGCTGTCGAGCTTGTCAGGGTGGATACCTTTGACTTCCAAATCCACCCGATCCCGGTCGCGATCGTCGTAGACCCTGATCGTCAACGAGGCATCTTCGGCTTTGGTGCATTCGCACCGTTTAGGCAGGAAACTTCCTTCAATAATGCTGCGAAGCTCTAGTTCTGAAAGCATGGCTAACCTCTCCTTTTTTGAGACTGCCAACGGTTATATGTATCCGACAGGCACTTGCCTGCCACGTCTTGCCAACCCTGGAAGACGCTTTCAATCAGTAAGCCTACTCGGCAAAAACCGGGGTGGTTGTAACCTTTCCTCATAAGCAAACCGCTTGCTCATATTAAAGAAAACGGCTTGTTTGGCATCCTCGTCGAACTACATCGATTAAACGTTTAACCCGCAGCGTGGGGACCGGCGTTTAGGTGGGAATCCTTTTTTCGGCAACCTATCGCAGCCCATCAACCCATCACCGTTCAGCCGAAGAAGGTTTGCGATCGACATACGAACCATATACGATTCGTATATCAATTAAACACAGTGAACCTTATGGGCATCGTCAAGATCACCGATCAGCTGCACGAACAACTGCGCCTGGCCAGCGCCGCCATGGACCGCTCCATCAACGCCCAAGCCGAGTTCTGGATCAAGATCGGCCTGCTCGCCGAACTCAACCCGCACCTGCCCTACAACGAGCTGATCAACAAGCTGTTGCTGGACAAACCCGACCTGATCCGGGGGCGCAGTTGATGATCAAGACTCCCGCACAGTTGGCCGTGATGCGTGAAGCCGGGCGTCTGTTGGCGCAAGTCTTCGACATGCTCGACGGCTTCGTCGCCGCCGGCCGCTCTACCCTGGAGCTGGACAGCGCCGTCGAAGCCTTCATCCGCAATGACCTCAAGGCCCGCCCTGCCAGCCTGGGGCAGTACGACTACCCCTTCTGCATCAACACCTCGATCAACGAAGTGGTGTGCCACGGCATGCCCAGCGCCAAGCAAATACTCAAGGACGGCGACATCATCAACATCGACATCACCCTGGAAAAAGGCGGCTTCATTGCCGACGCCAGCAAGATGTACATGATCGGCAACGTGACGCCCAAGGCCAGGCGCCTGGTGGACATGACCTTCGAGGCGATGTGGGCCGGCATCCGCCAGGTCAAGCCCGGCGCGCGCCTGGGCGATATCGGCCATGCCATCCAGAGCCACGCGCAAGCCAACGGCTACAGCGTGGTGCGCGAATACTGCGGCCACGGCATCGGCCGGCAAATGCACGAAGAACCGCAAATTCTGCACTTCGGCCGGCCTGGCACCGGCCTGGAACTGCGCGAAGGTATGGTGTTTACCATCGAACCGATGCTTAACCAGGGCAGCGCCAAAACCCGCAGCCTGAAAGACGGCTGGACGGTGGTCACCAAGGACAACAGCCTCTCGGCGCAATGGGAACATACCGTGGCGGTGACGGCGGACGGGTTTGAGGTGTTGACCTTACAAGCCACTGCTTGAGTGGCAGCACGCTCTACCACACCTGACCCCGGCGCTTGAGCTCCAGGCGCCGCACGAACTCCTCCAGCACCAGGCCATACAGGTCGTCCTGCAAGTAGGCATCTTCGATCCCAGCATCCAGGTTGGGGTTGTCGTTGACCTCGATCACCACAACCCTGTCGCCGGACTGTTTGAGGTCCACGCCATAAAGCCCATCACCGATCAGGTTGGCGGTTTTCACCGCCAGCTCCACCACCGCCTTGGGTGCCTCATGGACTGCCAGAGTGCGGCATTCGCCATTGATAGCCTGACCGATGGCCTTGTGGTTGTAGATCTGCCAATGGCCCTTGGACATGAAGTACTGGCAGGCAAAAATCGGCTTGCGATTGAGCACGCCGATGCGCCAGTCGTAGTCGGTGTAGAGGAATTCCTGGGCCAACAACAGCACCGAGTGCTCGAACAACTCAGCCGTGGCCTTGAGCAACGCCGCCTGGCTTTCCACCTTGATCACCCCACGGGAGAAACAGCCGTCGGGGATCTTCAACACCAGCGGGAAGCCCAGGCGTTCGCCGATGCGTTCAAAGTCTTGCGGTCGTTCCTTGTAGAGAATCTCGGTGGCCGGCATGCCCAATTGGCGGCTGTTGAGCAGATCGGTGAGGTATACCTTGTTGGTACAGCGCAGGATCGATGCCGGGTCGTCCATCACCACCAATCCTTCGCTTTCGGCTTTCTTGGCAAAGCGATAGGTATGGTTGTCGAGGCTGGTGGTTTCGCGGATCAACAAGGCGTCATATTCGGCCACACGGTCGTAATCCTTGCGTTCGATCAAGTCCACATCAATGCCCAGGCTCTTGCCGACCCGCACGAAATTTTCCAGTGCGCGTGGATTGGAGGGCGGTAATTGTTCGTGAGGATCGTGCAGGATCGCCAAGTCATAACGGGCCAGACGACGCAAGCGTGGCTGACGCCAGATCTTGCGGCTGAAGTTATCGAGGGCGTGGGCGAATTGATCTTCCTGATCGTCGCGCAACTTGTGCAATACACCACACTTGACCCCGCCGATATGCCAGCCGTTATGGTGACGAAACTCAACTAACAAGATCGGACTGGGAAAGGTTTCAAACAACTGCCGAGCCAATTCCTGCAAGAGCTCTATATCCGTTCGACCGAAATAAAGTGTCAGAGTAAAGCCTTCGGTACTGCGATAGAGTTGATGGTTCAGGGCTTTTTCCAGGGTTTTATCCAAGTCATCCAGGGCCAACCCATACAGGGCTTTTTTGGTCAGCTCGCTGATGGTGCGTACCGAGGGAATCACCTTGTGCCCGCGTGCCTCGGCCAGCAAGGAGCAATAGTACCCGTGCCCCAGGTACTTGTAGCTGCGGCACAGGTTGATCACCTGGACACGCTTGCCCGTGTCGCTATCCCGCGTGTGCTCCAAGTACTCCTGGGCGGTGACGATGTGTTCACAGGGAAAGTAAGAGGCCCAATCTTCCTTGCGTTCGACAATAATGACAACGTGGCTCGAACTTTGAGCCGCAGCAGAAAAATAACCGTTGGATGTTATTGTCGCCGCAACGGTTTGCTCGGATACTTGACGCCAATGACTTTGTACCGCCGACATAATAATTGATCCGTTTTAGAGAACTTGACCTTTTCTATTAAGCACGATCATTTAGAGAAGTCCCGTTTCATTACGCAACTTTTACGGCGGTCTTATGGCTCTTTTCTTTCGCGTTGCAACCCTTGACGATATGTCCGACTTGGTGGCGTTGGAGCAGCAATGTTTCAGCAGCGACCGGCTGTCACCGCGCAGTGTGCGCTGGATGATAAGCCGGGCCAACGGCCAATTGTGGGTGGCACAACAGCACGGCCAACTGCTTGGCTACGCGCTGGTGCTATTTCGGCGCGGCACCCGGTTTGCGCGCTTGTATTCCCTGGCCATTGCCGAACACGCCCGCGGCCTTGGCCTGGGCAAACAGTTGCTGGCGCATATCGAAACCCGCGCGCTGGAGAAAGGTTGCGCGTACCTGCGCCTGGAAGTGCGCACCGACAACCCCGGCGCCCTCGCCCTGTATGAGCGCAACGGCTATCGACGCTTTGCCGTAGTCGACGATTACTACCAAGACCACAGTGACGCCCTGCGCCTGGAAAAAACCCTGCCCCCTGTGGGAGCGAGCTTGCTCGCGAAGAATGCCCAGGCACAGCGTTAAACCAGGCTACCCACTTTCTCGTTGAGATTATTTACGCGCAAGCCCACGCCGACATCAGCCTTGGCTTCCAACTCACGCACCAGCGGCAATACACGTTGGCCGAAATACTGCACTTCTTCCTGGAAGTGCAGAAAGCCTGCCAGCACCAAGTCCACACCCACGGCCTTGAGTGCCACGATGCGCTCGGCGATCTGCTGCGGCGTGCCGATCAGGTTGGTCTTGAAGCCATCGTTGTATTGCACCAGGTCCTCAAAGCTGGACTTGGCCCAGTTCCCCTCGCCCTCCGGCGACGCCTTGCCCGCTTGCCTGGCTGCGTCACCAAAGGCGTTGACCGCCTCCGGGTCGGCTTGGTCGATGATCTGCGCCAGCACCGCCCGAGCCTCCTCTTCCGTGTCGCGGGCGATCACAAAGGCGTTCACGCCCACCTTCACCGAATGGTGGTTGGCAGCGGCCTTGGCACGAATATCATCGACCTGGGCCTTGACGCCTTCAGGCGTGTTGCCATTGGTGAAATACCAATCCGACACCCGCGCCGCCATGTCCCGAGCCGCCCGCGAACTGCCGCCCTGGAAGATCTCCGGCTGGCCCAGGGGCTTGGGCTTGAGGGTGTATTGGTTGAAACGATAGAAATCGCCCTTGAAGGTGAAATCGTCCTGGGTCCAGATGCCTTTGAGGGCGCGGATAAACTCTTCGGAACGCCGATAGCGCTCATCATGCTCCAACCAATGCTCGCCAATGGCCTGGAACTCGCCCTTGAACCAACCACTGACGATATTCACCGCGATACGGCCATTGGTCAGTTGGTCGATGGTCGCCAATTGCTTGGCCGCCAACGCCGGTTGCCACGGCCCGGGCAGGATCGCCGCGATGACCTTGAGGGTGGTAGTCGCCGCGAGTAACGCATGGCTGAACGCCACGGACTCATGCTGGTTCTCGGCACCGTAACCTGCGGTGAAGCGAATCTGGGTCAAGCCATACTCAAAACCCGCCGCCTCCGCCAGTTGCGCCAGCTTGCGGTTGTACTCGATGCCCCAGTGGGTGCGTTGTTCAATCTTGCTGACGACCAACCCACCGCTGACGTTGGGGACCCAATAGGCAAATTTCACGGCTTGCTGACTCATCGGACGGTACCTCGCACAGGGGATGTACCAGTGCTTAGGCAGCAAGCGTGCCAGGGGCAGGCAAATGCCCGTAGCCTGGGGGTTGCGGAAAAAAAGGGGGATTGAAGCGATGGCTTGCCAGTGTCTGGGATCGCAGCAGTTTGTGGATCTGCTGTTGCTGGAGCAACAGTTGCGACCAGCACCAAGCGTACCCACGATGCGAAGCGAGTAGCTCTTGATCTTGATCTGCTTTTGATCTTGATCTTAGGCGCCCCGTTAAACCACGCTGGCCGGAATCGACAGGGATGGATATGTACTCGGTATAACGGTGTCGACTGTGAGGCCGCCTTCGCAGGCAAGCCAGCTCCCACATTTGGAACGTGGGGTGTCAGGCCACGTGCTCAGAACGCCAACTTGTACCCCACCGCCATCAACATCACCGCCAGGCACGGCCGCAGTACCCCGTCGGGAATCCTGCCGGTCATATGGCTGCCCATGTAGATCCCCGGCAGCGACCCCATCAGCAAAAAGCCCAGCAGATGCCAGTCCATGTTCCCCATGCTGGCATGGCCCAGGCCCGCCACCAATGTCAGGGGCACGGCATGGGCGATCTCGGTGCCAACCAGGCGCCGCGTGGCCAGGAACGGGTACAGGATAAACAGCGCCACCGTGCCCAGAGCGCCGGCGCCGATCGAGGTCAGGGCCACCATGGTGCCAAGGATCGCACCTGTCACAACAGTGAGCGCATTCAGATTGCGCGGGCGCAGATGGTAGGAATCGCCAGCATGACGCTGGGCAAACGCCAACAGGCTTTTCTTGAACAGGATCGCCAGGGCCGTCAGCAGCAATACCACGCCAAGGGCCTGCTTGATCACCGCGTTCATCGCACTGGGGTCGGTGTGCAAGCTGGCCAGGAACCATAACGTCAGCAACACTGCCGGCACGCTGCCCAGGGTGAGCCAGCCAGTGATGGTCCAGTCGATGTTCTTGTTCTTGCTGTGCACCAGCACGCCACCGGACTTGGTAATGGCAGCGTACAGCAGGTCGGTGCCCACCGCGGTGGCCGGGTTGATGCCAAACCACAGCAGGATCGGGGTCATCAGCGAACCGCCGCCCACCCCCGTCATGCCCACGATAAACCCCACGATCAAGCCGGCAACCACGAAACCAATATTACCTACATCCATTCCAGCTACCCGCGGCCTTATAAATTTCTGGCCGCAGGATAGCGATTTTTCTTATAACCACTTATACCGATGCGATCTGAGTTTATGCCTTTTTGGAAACTCCAATTTTTTTGCACAAAACTGCATCCAATGGTCGGGCCTGGGCCGTAGTCATCAACGTAACCCTGTTGTTCTACCCAATGGAGAAACACCATGAACGCTAAAACACTGCTGTGCCTGTCCAGCTTGCTCCTCGCCGCACCGTCGGCGTTTGCCCAGGCGGGCCTGCCGGACAGCATCAAGGTGCCCGATGGCCACAAGGTAGCGATGCACACCACCGGGATCGGCGAAATCACCTATGAATGCCGCGACAAGGCCAACGCTGCCGGCCAGACCGAGTGGACCTTCGTCGGCCCTAAAGCAGTGTTGAACGACCGTAATGGTCAGCAGGTCGGCACCTACTTCGGCCCACCTGCCACGTGGCAGGCCAAGGACGGCTCGACCATCACCGGCACGCAATTGGCCGTGGCGCCGTCGAGCCCCGGTAACCTGCCCTATCAACTGGTCAAGGCCAACCCGGCCGAGGGCAAAGGTGCGATGAGTGGCGTGGCGTATATCCAGCGGGTTGCGCTCAAAGGCGGAGTCGCTCCCGCTACGCCATGCACCACGGCGAACAAAGGCGCCAAGGAAATGGTGAAATACCAGGCGGACTACCTCTTCTGGGCCGCCAACTGAGCAAACTCAGCTACGCTGGCCAGGTAGGCGCGAACAACCTCGCGCCTACCACGCGTAGACGTCTCCTCAGTGGCAGGAATTCTGGTTTGGCTGAACTCATCTTTGATTATCAAGTGTGCCTGTTAGCCTGCGCCCGCGGCGATCATCGCGCCCTGCACCAGCTCTATGAGCAGGACAGCAGCCGCTTGCTCGGTGTGGCGCTGCGCATTACCCGCAACAAGGCACTGGCCGAGGACATCGTGCATGACGCCTTTATCAAGATCTGGCACGGCGCACACAGTTTCGACCCCCTGCGAGGCTCCGCACGGGGTTGGGTGTTCAGCGTGACTCGCCACCTGGCCCTGGACGTGGTACGCAGCGCCGGGCGTGACGTGCCATTGGACGATCAGTACGAGCCGCTGGCAGAGCCGGCCCAGTCCATCGAGTTTGCCGCACGCTCCGGGCAGATCCACCAGTGCCTGGAACGGCTCGACCCGACGCGTCGCACCTGCATTCTGCACGCGTATGTGGACGGTTACTCCCACAGCGAAATCGCGCAAAAACTCAGTACCCCGCTGGGCACGGTCAAAGCCTGGATCAAACGCAGCCTCGCCGCCTTGCGCGAGTGCATGGCATGAACGACAGCCTGGATGAACTGGCCAGTGAATACGTGCTGGGGACCCTGCCCGCCGAACAGCGCGCTGAGGTACAACAACGCCTGGCCCATGATGCGGCACTGCGCGCAGCGGTGGATGCCTGGGAGCAGCGTCTGTTGCCTCTGGTGGCGCTGGCGCAACCGGTGCCGCCTTCGGCACAGCTGTGGCGGCGCATTGAACGCCGCATCAAAATCGCCGAAACGGGCGTGGCGTGGTGGAACCTGCTGGCGTTCTGGCGCGGGCTTTCTGCCGTCGGCCTGATGGCAAGCGTGGTGCTGGCGGCTTTATTACTGACGCGCCCGCCCATGACCGCACCCAGCTTCGTGGTGGTGCTGATGGCGCCACAAAGCCAGGCACCGGGCTGGGTGGTGCAGGCCAGTGATAATCGGCAGATCCAGTTGATCCCATTGGGGGTGATGGAGATTCCCGCAGACAAAGCCCTGGAGTTCTGGACCAAGGCCGATGGCTGGCAGGGTCCCGTATCCCTGGGCCTGGTCAAGCCTGGGCAGACCTTGTCGGTGCCCCTGGACAAGCTACCGCCGCTGGCACCGAACCAGTTGTTTGAACTGACGCTGGAAGGGCCCAATGGCTCGCCCACCGGCAAACCCACCGGGCCGATTCACGGGATCGGCCGAGCAGTCAAAGTACTTTGATCACGAAAGGTTAGGCAGCCACACACGAAACCGCGCCCCACCCAGGGGCGACGCCAAGGCCGTCAAGGTGCCGCCCTGGGCCTCCAGGGCGCGCCGGCTGATCGCCAGGCCCAGGCCAAAGCCGCCGGTTGCGCGGTCGCGGCTGCGGTCGAGGCGGTAGAACGGCTCGAAGATGCGCTCGCGCTGGTCAGCCGGTATGCCGATGCCATCGTCGTCCACCCAGATTTCACAGCCTTTGGGGCATACGCGCACGCCCACCTGGATGCGCTTGTCGCAGTAGCGCGTCGCATTGCGCAGCAGGTTCTGCAAGGCTCGGGCAGTCAGACGCGGGTCGAGGCTGAAGCGCTCAACGGCACAATCAAGCGCCACATCGATGACGATCTCGGGGTTTTCCAACTCATCGTCGACGCTGCCCAACACGCTGTCGATAAACTCGTCGAGCGCTACCTCTACCCGCTCGGGCAATTGCGCCGGGTTTTGCAGGCGGCTGTAAGACAGCAATTCCAGCACCAATTCATCCAACTCCCGAATATGCGCCACCAGGCTTTGCAGACGCTCGCGGCTGGCCAGGGGCAAGTCTTCGGAAAGCGCCAGGGCCAGCCCGAAATCCAGGCGGGTAAGCGGCGTGCGCAGTTCATGGGAGACAGCATTGAGCAAGTCGCGCTGCTGGTTCAAGAGATGCTCGATATCGTCGGCCATGGTGTCGAACACCGCCGCCAGGCCGCCGATGCTGGAGCTGGGTGCAAGCCCCGTACGGGCCTCCAAGTGGCCCTTACCCAATAGCGCGGCGGTACTTTTCAGACGTTCCAGGTCACGCCAGTGCGGACGCAGCCACACCAGCAGGCACGCCAACAAGGCGGCGCCGACCAGCACGTTCATCGACCAGTACAGCAGGTTCATGTCCAACGGGTCTGGCGGTACGGTCAGCTTGACCGCGAACTGCTGGTTGATCGGCGAACTGATTTCCTCCATCCAGCCCCACTCGCCCAGGCGGATCACCGGTTTGCCTTGCTCCAGTAACTGTTCTTCCTCAGGGGTGTAGCGGGCGTCCTGGCGCAGCAACAGTTGCACTTTCAACGGTGCAAAATCGCGGCTCAACTGGTCGGTCACCTGGGACCAGCGCTCCACCGGTGCGCGCTGGTACTGCTTGACCATGAGTTTTTGCAGGCCGCGGGACTGTTCGATGTTGTAGTTCATGTAGCGGTGTTCGAACAGCTGGATCACCAGCTTGGGAATCAGGTAAATCGCCGCACTGTAGGTGACGATGGTGATCAGGTAGAGGCGCAGCAGTACGCGAAACATGGTTCAGCATTCCCACTCGGAACGGCTGAACAGATACCCCTTGCCCCACACCGTCTTGATCTTGCGCGCCTCGCCCGCATGGTCGTCGAACTTGCGCCGCAGCTTGGAGATGGCCACGTCCACCGAACGGTCGGTACCGTTGAACTCGATACCGCGCAGGCGTTGCAGGATCTGATCGCGGCTGAGCACTTCGCCGGCATGCCGGGCCAGCACCACCAACAGGTTGTATTCTCCACTGGACAGCTCCACCGCCTGTTCGCGCCAGGTCACGGTGCGCTCGGACAAGTCGATGCACAGGTTGCCCATGACGATCTGGTCGCTGGCCACCTGGGGTTCGGACAGGCTGCTGCGCCGCAGCAATGTGCGCACCCGGGCCAGCAATACGCGCGGCTCGCAGGGTTTGGTCACGTAGTCGTCGGCGCCCATCTCAAGGCCCAGAACCTGGTCGTGGCTGTCATCGCGGGCGGTCAGCATCAGGATCGGCAGGCCCGCAGAATCGGCGCGCAGCAAGCGGCACACCTGCAGGCCGTCGAGACCCGGCAGCATCAGGTCGAGGATCACAAGGTCCGGCGGGTTGAGGCGTGCACGTTCGCGTACATGATCGCCACGGCTGAGCACGCTGACGTGGTAGCCATTGCGTTCCAGGTAGCTGGCAATCAGCTCGGAGAGTGCGGCGTCGTCTTCCACCAGGAGGATGTTGGGCATGGTGTTTCCAAATAATGCTGTTTGTTGGTGTGTTGCAGGATTGTGCAAGGATATACGCCCCCGACGCCACGTGCGCCGTACCTTACACTTCTTCACAGACCCGCTACACAGCTTCACAGCACCACGGCGCAGGTGCCTCTAGGATGCGCCAGTCAATATTGGGATAAGAGCATGTCGAAGAATCTATTTGCGCCGTTTTGCCTGTTGGCCCTCACACTGGCGCTGAGCGCGTGTGGTCAGTCGGCAGACGAGGCGCCACAAATGCCCCTGGCCAAAGTGCGGATCGAAACCCTGCAGGCCAAGCCCCTCTCTATTACCAGCGAACTGAGCGGGCGCATCGCCGCACCGCGTATCGCCGAAGTACGCGCCCGGGTCGCCGGGGTGGTCATGCAGCGGGTGTTTAACGAAGGCCACGACGTCAAGCAAGGCGACGTATTGTTCCGTATTGACCCGGCGCCGTTCAAGGCCGACCTGGACAGTGCCCTGGCCAACCTGAGCAAGGCCGAGGCCAATGCGTTCCAGGCGCGCCTGCAAGAGCAGCGCTACAGCCAATTGGTCGAAGGCAACGCCATCAGCGGCCAGGAGTACGACAACGCCCGCGCCGCCCTGCGCCAGACCAACGCCGAAGTGGCCGCCAACAAGGCCGCCGTCGAGCGTGCCCGGCTGAACCTGGGCTATGCCACCGTGACCGCACCGATTTCCGGGCGCATTGGTCGCGCCCTGGTGACCCAAGGCGCGCTGGTCGGCCAGAACGAAGCCACGCCGCTGGCGATTATCCAGCAACTGGACCCGATCCACGCCGACCTCACTCAGTCCACCCGTGAGCTGAACGACCTGCGCCGCGCCTTTCGTGCCGGCAGCTTGAAGCAGGTCGGCCAGGACCAGGCCAAGGCCACCTTGATCCAGGACGACGGTAGCCTTTACCCGTTGCCGGGTAAATTGCTCTTCGCCGACATCAGCGTCGATCCGGGCACCGGGCAGATCATCCTGCGCAGCGAGTTCCCCAACCCGGACCTCGACCTGTTGCCCGGCAGCTTTGTGCGGGTGCGCGTGGAACAGGCCGTCGACAAGCAAGGCCTCAGTGTGCCGCAACGCGCCATCACCCGTGACAGCGCCGGTATCCCGATGGTGTTGCTGCTGGACGCCGAGCAGACCGTCAGCCAGCAGCCGGTGGAGTTGGGTGCAGTGGTCGACAATCGCTGGATCGTCACCAGTGGCCTCAAACCCGGCGACCGCATCATCGTCGAGGGCGTGCAACACGCACGCCCCGGTGAAAAAGTTGAAGTGGACGACAGCCCGCTCGTAAAGGAATAACCCGTCATGCCGCAGTTCTTTATTGACCGCCCGATCTTCGCCTGGGTGGTGGCCCTGTTTATCCTGCTGGCGGGCTTCCTGGCGATCCCGCAATTGCCGGTGGCGCAGTACCCCAACGTCGCGCCACCCAAGGTGGAAATCTACGCGGTGTACCCCGGCGCCTCGGCCCAGACCCTGGATGAGAGCGTGGTCAGCCTGATCGAGCAAGAGCTCAACGGCGCCGATCACCTGCTGTATTTCGAATCCCAGAGCAGCCTGGGCTCGGCGACCATTACCGCCACGTTCCAGCCGGGCACCGACCCGGAAATGGCCCAGGTGGATGTGCAGAACCGCCTCAAGGTGGTCGAGCCGCGCCTGCCCCAGGCCGTGACTCAGCAAGGCTTGCAAGTGGAAAAAGTCTCCGCTGGCTTCCTGCTGCTGGTCACATTGACCTCCAATGACGGCAAGCTCGATGACGTCGCGCTCAGTGATTACCTGGCGCGCAACGTGATGAACGAGCTCAAGCGCCTGGACGGCGTCGGCAAGGCCCAGTTGTATGGCGCCGAACGCGCGATGCGTATCTGGATCGACCCGCAGAAGCTGATCGGTTTCAACCTCACGCCGGCCGACGTCAACGCCGCGATCAGCGCCCAGAACGCCCAGGTCTCAGCGGGCAGCATCGGTGACTTGCCGGGCACCCACACCCAGGAGATCACCGCGGCGGTGCTGGTCAAGGGGCAACTGTCCACCCCGGCCGAATTCGCTGACATCGTGCTCAAGGCCAACCCAGACGGCTCCACCGTGCGCATCGGCGATGTGGCACGGGTGGAAGTCGGCAGCCAGGAATACCAGTTCTCCACGCGTCTGAACGGCAAGCCGTCTACCGCCGTCAGCGTGCAACTGTCGCCCGGGGCTAATGCCTTGAGCACCGCAACGCTGGTGCGGGCGAAAATGGACGAGTTGTCACGCTACTTCCCTGCCAATGTGGAATACAAGATTCCCTACGACACCTCGCCCTTTGTCAAAGTCTCGATCACCAAGGTGGTCTACACCTTGCTGGAGGCGATGGCGCTGGTGTTCGCGGTGATGTTTCTGTTCCTGCAGAACGTGCGCTACACCTTGATTCCCACGCTGGTAGTGCCAATTGCGCTGATGGGCACCTTCGCCACCATGTTGCTGCTGGGCTTCTCGATCAACGTATTGACGATGTTCGGCATGGTGCTGGCCATCGGTATCCTGGTGGACGATGCCATCGTGGTGGTGGAAAACGTCGAGCGCATCATGGCCACCGAAGGCCTGTCGCCCAAGGAAGCGACGAAGAAAGCCATGGGCCAAATCACCGGAGCCATCATCGGTATCACCCTGGTGCTGGTGGCGGTGTTTCTGCCGATGGCCTTCATGCCGGGTTCGGTGGGCGTGATCTACCAGCAGTTCTCGCTGTCGATGGCCACCTCGATTCTGTTCTCGGCGTTCCTGGCCCTGACCTTGACCCCGGCGCTGTGCGCCACGCTGCTCAAGCCGATTGCCAAGGGCGAACACCATGCCAAGGTTGGTTTCTTCGGCTGGTTCAACCAGCGCTTTGAGCACCTCACCAACCGTTATGAAGGTTGGGTGGCCTATGCCCTCAAGCGCAGCGGCCGCTATTTGCTGATCTACCTGGTCTTGCTGGTGGGCATGGGGCTGTTGTTCAGCCGTTTGCCCTCATCGTTCCTGCCGGTGGAAGACCAGGGCTACACCATCACCGATATCCAGTTGCCACCGGGCGCCAGCAAGAACCGTACGGTGCAGGTGGCCGAACAGATCGAGGCGCATAACGCCGGCGAGCCTGGGGTGGGTGATACCACCATGATCATGGGCTTCAGTTTCTCCGGTTCCGGGCAGAACGCGGCGCTGGCGTTTACCACGCTCAAGGATTGGTCAGAGCGTGGCAGTGATGACTCCGCTTCCTCGATTGCCGATCGCGCCAACATGGCCTTCAGCGAACTCAAGGACGCGATTGCCTACGCGGTTCTGCCGCCGCCGGTAGACGGCCTGGGCACTTCCAGCGGTTTTGAGTTCCGTTTGCAGGACCGTGGTGGCGTTGGCCATGCGGGGTTGATGGCTGCGCGTACTGAACTGCTGGACGCTGCAGCGAAAAGCCCGATCCTGGCCAACGTGCGTGAAAGCGCCCTGGCCGAAGCACCGCAAGTGCAGCTGGAAGTGGACCGCAAGCAGGCCAACGCCTTGGGCGTTTCGTTTGCCGACGTGGGCAACGTGCTGTCCTCCGCGATTGGTTCGGCGTATATCAACGACTTCCCCAACCAGGGCCGCATGCAGCGCGTGGTGGTACAGGCCGAAGGCGACCAGCGCAGCCAGGTGGCCGACCTGATGAAGATCCACGTGCGCAACAACGCTGGGAAAATGGTGCCGCTGTCAGCCTTTGTCGAAGCCAAGTGGACCCAGGGCCCAACGCAGTTGACCCGTTACAACGGCTACCCGGCCATCGCCATCAGCGGCGAAGCGGCGCCGGGGCACAGCACGGGCGAGGCCATGAACGAAATCCAGCGCCTGGTCAGCCAGTTGCCTGCCGGGCTGGGCCAGGAATGGACGGGCTTGTCGTTGCAGGAGCGCTTGTCCGGCTCCCAGGCACCGTTGCTGTTGGGCCTGTCGCTGCTGATCGTGTTCCTGTGCCTGGCCGCGCTGTATGAAAGCTGGTCGATCCCCACCTCGGTGTTGCTGGTGGTGCCGCTTGGGGTGCTGGGCGCGGTGTTAGCCGTGTCGCTACGCGGGATGCCTAACGATGTGTTCTTCAAGGTCGGCCTGATCACCATCATCGGCCTGTCGGCGAAGAACGCGATCCTGATCATCGAGTTCGCCCAGGACCTGTATGACCAGGGCGAGGACTTGATCGACGCCACCTTGAAGGCGGCGCGGTTGCGCCTGCGACCAATCATCATGACCTCGCTGGCGTTTATCCTCGGCGTGGTGCCATTGGCAATTGCCACCGGGGCCAGTTCGGCCAGCCAGCAGGCGATTGGTACCGGTGTGATTGGCGGGATGATCACAGCGACATTGGCGGTGGTGTTTGTGCCGGTGTTCTTCGTGGTGGTGATGAAGCTGGTGCGCAAGCGCCATAAAGCAAACTGATCAACGCCGCAGCCAAATGTGGGAGCTGGCTTGCCAACTCCCACAGGGTTATTGATTGCATTCATGATCAGGTACACCCGAATAAGCTATGGTGCTCACACATAGTTCTTTGTGAGCCACCATGCCCTTCCTCGCCCGCACCCACCCTCGCCTCTCATCCGCCGCCTTACTCGGCCTTGCCGTCGGCCTCCTGGTGCCGGCCGACACCCTCGCCAGTAAAATCCTGATCGGCTGGAACGCCGGGGTCTGGACCTACCTGATACTGATGCTATGGCTGACCATTCGCGCCAAGGCCGAGGACGTCAAGCGCATCGCCGAAATCGAAGACGAGAACGCCGGCCTGGTGCTGTTCATGGTATGTATCGCCGCCATCGCTAGCTTGGCGACCATTACGTTCGAACTGGTCGGCAGCAAGGACCTGGCCACCTCCGAGCGCCTGCTGCACTACGGTTTCACCGGGCTGACGGTGATCGGCTCCTGGCTATTGATCGGGGTGATTTTCAGCGTGCACTACGCCAGGCTCTATTACACCTGGCCAGGCAAGGAGCCCGCCTTGCGTTTTGCCGAAGGCTTGCTCACGCCCAACTACTGGGATTTCCTGTACTTTTCCTTCACCATCGGCGTAGCGGTACAAACCTCGGATGTGGGCGTCGCCACCCGTGGCCTGCGCAAGGTGGTGCTGGGGCAATCGTTGATCGGGTTTGTATTCAATACCGCGATCCTAGGTTTCTCGATCAACATCGCCGCCGGCTTGTTTGGCTAGACTGCACAAATCTTCTAGACGCCCTCCCCGTTGTCGGCGCCAATTGCACATTATATTCAGCCTCGGTGTTGTATGCGCGCGCACAATTGGATCGACCTGAAGCAGGACGCCGACACCGGCATCGAGACCCTGCGCGCGCATTTCGAGGGCCATGCCTACGACCCCCATTGGCATGACAGCTATCTGGTGGGCGTCACCGAACAAGGCGTACAGCAATTCAACTGCCGGCGCACGCGGCATGACAGCGTGCCGGGCCAGGTGTTTCTGCTGGAGCCTGGTGAGATCCACGATGGCCATGCGCCTACTGTCGATGGCTTCACTTACCGCATGCTCTACCTCGACCCACATTGGCTGGAACGGGAAATCTGCAGCGTATTCGAGGAAGCGCCCGCTCACCATCAGTTGAGCTTCGCCCGCACCCTGGCCAACGACCCACGCCTGGCCCAGGCCACCAGCCAGGCATTTCACAGCTTGCACCACGGCGAACTGCGGATCGTACGGCAAAGTGCTCTGGACCAATTGCTGGAACGCCTGACCGGCCAGCTCTACTGGCGCATGCGCTACCGCGACGATCCCCGTTTACCGCGGGTGGCCCACAAGGCACGGGACTACCTGCACGCCCACCTGCATCAGGATATAGGCATGGACGAGTTGGCCCTGGCGTGCGGTGTCGATCGCTTTCGCCTCAGCCGCGCCTTCAAGAGCGCCTTCGGCCTGGCGCCCCACGCTTACCTGGTGCAACTTCGGCTCACACGTGCCCGGCGTTTATTGGCCAAGGGCGAGCAGCCGGCAGCGGTGGCGATGGCCCTGGGCTTCGCCGATCAAAGCCATCTGGGCCGCTGGTTTGTGCGCGCCTACGGCCTGACACCCGCCGCCTACCGAAAGCGCTGCTCAAATCTTCCAGACAGTTAACCGCCAGGCTTGTGAAGATCGACTCCATCGATTGGTCCATCGGAGTCACCCACCATGCTGTCCACGTTCGTGCCGTTCATGCTGTTCGCCTTCGTCGCGTGCATTACCCCTGGCCCGACCAATATCCTGGTTCTGAGCAACAGTGCCCGTTACGGTTTCAAGGCGACACTGCCAATTATTCTGGGTGCCTGCGCGGGAGCGGCGGGGATTGTGCTGCTGGTGGGCTGCGGGGTGGGTCAGTCTCTGGTGCAACTGCCCAGGGTGCAAACCGTGATGCAGTGGGTCGGTGTGGCTTGGCTGAGTTACCTGGCGTGGCGGATTTTCAGCGCACCGCCGCATGTCATGGAGGAGCAAACAACCCATAAGCGACTTGGCCTGCTTGGAGCCGCGAGCTTGCAACTGATCAATCCCAAGTCCTGGATGATGGCACTTGCAGTAGTTAGCGTGTTTGTCGGCGACGGTACGGAGCAACAAAAACAAGTGCTGTACTTGTCTCTGATATTTTTCCTGATTTCACTGCCGTGTTTGAGTACTTGGGCATTGTTGGGTGTGGCATCAGGCCGGGCGCTGGCTTCTGCCCGAGTGATAGTAGGTTTCAATAGATGCATGGGAATAGTGCTGCTGGGATCGACCTGGCTTGGCGCCCTCACCTGAACCCGTTCTTTTCTCCGAGTACACTTAGTAAAAAAAGAACTAAAAATAGCGTTTTATACAACCCAAAAATCAATTGCATGACAGTCAGGCCCTTTGATTCGCGCCACGTTGGCGCACCTACTAGAGCGCGAAACAAACGGTGCTCATTCATGAATTGCGCGCTTCGTATACTGTCAGTTATGACAGTTTACAGCGCAGGTCTTCTGCGATCTCATAACTAAGCCATCGCTTGCGGAGCACCCGCTGCTTTCGCCTAACTGGTCACTCATGGAGACACAATCATGTCAGCACACAGTGCAACGTTAACACCCCACCAACAACGGGCCTTGTTTCCAAAATCGAACAGCGCTCAAGGAAGCTTTACAGTTTCCGTCGACTCGAACGCCATCATCATCCAGACGAAGGATATCGTGCACGACAGCACAAAGCATATTTATGGTATTACTGGCCGGAACGCTGAAGCAATTAGCGATACCGTGAGAGAAATTTATATACAGTTCGAGGACACCACTGCGGCCGGGACGGTTTTTCATCTGGAGGATAGTGAGTTCACTAACACCAGAGTCTGGTTCAGCGTCGATACAGGCATTAACAAATACGCCGTACGCGTCGTTACAGGCACCCTGGTCATTCAAGAGCTTTCGTCTCAAGGAATTCATATTTCACTTGCTTGCACTGGCAGCACCGAAAGAAACCCTTCAGGAAAATCACACGCTATGGTCATCAATGCAGATCTTCACACCGGAACATGGTGAACAAAACATCAAAAAAAGCCCGTATCCTGCGATACGGGCTTTTGACAATGCATTAGTTACCAAGTGTAGCGAACCCCCACATTCGCCCCCCAAGGTTGCTCAACTCGACCACCGCTGCTGTGCTCGAGGTCGGCATGCAGTTGCAGGTTCTGCGAGAGTTTTACCGCCATACCGGCGCCAAACTCAGCGCGAGAGCCGGACAAGTCGTTGTTGAATACATTGTTATTCACCGAGACTTTGTTGTTATTGGCAAACTCATGCACCATCGCCGCTCGCAGATAAGGTTGTACAACACTCCCTGTATCGAGCTGGATGTCACGCCCAACGGTTGCGCCAGCCTTGGCCATGATTGAGCGCGTACGTTCGCCCTTGGCTTCCAGGCCGTTATCCAGGTTGTAATTGGCGCCCTGGATCACCACGGTGGACATTTGTGCGTAAGGCTCGATAAAGAACCCGTCATCCAACTTGATGTTACG
This sequence comes from Pseudomonas sp. CFSAN084952, assembly GCF_009648855.1. NCBI lineage: Bacteria > Pseudomonadati > Pseudomonadota > Gammaproteobacteria > Pseudomonadales > Pseudomonadaceae > Pseudomonas > Pseudomonas sp. CFSAN084952. Next base: position 2,777,778 of record NZ_CP045767.1, read on the forward strand.
GCCGAACTCAGCAGATAAACCGCCACCGGTGTTGTTGTACTTGCCCTTGGACGAGGTACCGTCACTCAGGCCGACCTTGGACTCATTCTGGAACCGGTTGACCTTGGCCACCGCATCGAAATAAAGGCCACTTTCCTCGTCCAGCCAAGTCGCGTAAGCACCCAGATAGTAACTTTTCACGTTACCGGAGGTGCCGCGCTTGAGGTTCAGGTCAGAGGTGCTATGGCCGGCCATTACACCCACCAGCCACTGGCTGTCGGCCAAGGGTGTGTCTGCACCGAGCGTAAAGCCCCGCTGGTTCTGGCTGTAGCCAATCCCGGTGCTGTCGGACACTTCGTACTTGTTGCCATAACCGCGTATCCACACGCCAGCCTGTCCAGGCTCGAAACGCAGCTCGCCCATACGCGAACGCAGGGATGTCGCCTCGCCGTACCACACGGTCGGTGCGGTGTTGAACAGCGCCAATACCGAGCGGGTACCTGGGCTGATCACACGGTTGTTCGGGTCGAGGAACCAGTCGGTGCCTTCCTTTTTCAGGCCATAGGAATAAGCGCCGACATCAACTACATCACCCACCAGGGAGAAGTGTGCGTCACCGCCGCCAGTGTGTACGACGCGGATATCTTCCGGCTTGGTCGGCTCCGCACCACTGGCCGCGAGCAACAGCTTGTGATCGCCTTTGGCCTCGCCCTCGACGTTCAAGAAGTCCGTAACGCCACGAGCGAAATCGGTGCCCATGACGAAAGTGCCGTTGCCGTCAAGGCTGTCAACGTCCAACTGGTAGAACGCATCAGTCTCACCGAATTTCACCGTGCCGCCGGCCAGGCTCAGGGCGCCGACCTGGCTGTCGCCGGTCAACTCCCAATAAGACTGATCGCCTATGGCAAGGCTTGTGACATTCTGCATCTGACCCGTCAGCCCGGCACGATTTTGCAAGCTTAGATGCGCGGTGCTGCCGTCCTCGACAATAACGTCGCCACGCAAATCGCTGTTATCGACATTCATAGATGCCATGGCACCGCCGTTCACTTCCAGCAATGTGCCGTTACCGCCTGTCAGGGTCGAGCCGTTGCGCACGTCGATCTCAACGGTCGGAACCCTGCCTGGTCGCCCCTCGACGAGAATAGCGGAGCCTGTACGGCCTTCTACATGTGAGTTGTCCAGTACCAGCTTGCCAACCTCAGCGTTTTTCAACTGGTTGGTCACGACGACACCATTCTTGCCACCGATCAGTGTGCTTTGACTCGCAGTAACTAATGCGCCACTGTCCAATCGAACACCAAAACTGTCTGCACCGGTACCTTCCACCCAGGTGTTTTGCTTGAAATGCAGTTCGCTGTTGCCTTGGGCCGTGGCCCCCCCGGCAACGCCGACGATGTTGCTATTGAATACCTCGGCAATCCCTCCTTGAGGGGAGCCGACACTTTGAAATACTTGCAATCCGAAGTTGGTATGACTGATCAACGTGCTGTCGGTAATCGTCGCAGTGCTGTCATCCAGGCGCAGGGCTGCCCACGTTGGGTTCCGGGATTCCACATGGGCGCCAGTGAGGCTGACGGTTGAACCCTGGGTAGCGCGAATATCATCTACGCGGCTGCCTGGATTTATAATCAAAGCCGAATCATTGACGATGATACGTTGCGCTCTGGCACCGTTAAGCGTCAATTCGGCTTTCCAATCCAGCTGCCAATCATTGGCTGATTCACTCGAATCAATTGTCTTGCCTTCGCCGATTAAATGGCCAGCTTGAGCTGTGCCTGAAACAGCCACCAACATAAACAAGGTTATCGTTGGAACTTTCATCATCGCGCTCAAAGGCTTGAGCTCAAAGTTGGGCAATACGTGCATGGTTGATCACTCTCTGGGGTAGAGCCTTGGAAAACGGCTTGGCTCGTTCCCTCGGAATGGAGCCTTACCTGTACGGCGCAAAGAGTAAGGATCTCCCCCCCCAAACACTGTAGGATTTATCTTATATGGCGAGCAGAATCGGCATCGCTGAGACGCAGAAAACTAAAAAGCGCAATTAAGCGCTGCTGATTTTTCCTTACCTGATAGCAAAAAAAATCCGATGCCAATACAGGCATCGGATTGATTCTTGCGGCCCAAGGTCAAGCACGAGGGCTAACGCTTTGATTGAGTCACTTCACGTCCACTGCGGCTCAGTGTCAGGGGGTTGGCGGTACCGTGCCATCGCAGTAGGTGTGGGCATTCGACATGCCAACGCGCGTATCCGACGGTATTCCACGCCCGGTTACGCCATTACTCAAAACCGTAGAGTAAGTCGCGACGCAGTTGCCCGTTGGCGCCTGATCCAGATAACCCTTGTAGTCGATTTCGAATGTGATTCCGTTGTCTTTGTCGACCTGGGTAATGGCCGGATGTGTAAGCGTTAATGGAAACGGTCCTGGTGGCCGACCTGCGAGTGTATTGGTAAGGGTCAATTCCAACGTCAGCGGCACACCTAACGCCATCCTGGTATCTCCCGGTACGTAGACTTCACCATACAGAACAGGGGGTGGTCCTGGCGATCGGGTTTTCAGCGAGGCGCAGTTCCAACGATTCCCAGAGTTGCGGCCTACATACTCTGGCATCGCTAACATTGTCGTCACTGCATCCTGTACATCGACCTCAGTGGGCGGGGAAAGATTCTCATTGGTGGTGTCCGGGTCGATAACCAGATAGCTGATGGTCTTGAGGTCATTACCATGACGGGCAACCACGTCCCAGTCGATCTCGAAAGAAAAAGTATCACCACCTTCCTCCGTAGTGATAGGGAATGGCCCAACTCGCTCACCCTCCCACAGGAAGATGATCGACAACCCCGGATGAGGGGCCACTGCGACTGTCCATAACACAATATCCACGCGCACGGGTTGGTCGGCATGCTCTGGCAGTAAAACATCCGGCGTTGTCGAACCGGCCCCAAATACGTGGGCTTCATTAAGGTTGATATTAGGTGTGCCAGGCTCTCCTGGGTTGATTGCACCACCGACTGACAAATCGAGCCGGATGGTGGTGTCCAAGGAAGGAAACAACGTGCCGTTTCGCGAAATCCGGTACCGGACAGGCACCAATTGCGGCCCGACCGTAAGCTGTGTGTAGGCAGCCTTGAACTGTGCCTGCATTCCATCGAATACTTGCGGAAACGTATCGAAAACTGGGCCCAGGCCGCTCCAGGGCTGCGTACCTATTTGCACTTCGAGTCGATCAAGCAATGGAGCATGATGGTTATAGGTTCTGACCCATATTTCAGGATCCAGCAGATAATCAGCGATGTTGATCAAGTCATCTGTGCTGCCGCCCTCGGGTGCGGGGGCCAGTGGCAAAAATGGCGCCCGTTGTTCGGGGTCATCGATTAGCCTTACTTCACGTTCTTCGATGAATGAGGGGCGACTGACGTTACCCGCCCTGTCGGTAATCGTGTAAAAGGCCCGATACCTCCCACTCAGATCAATCAGAGCACGAGGCAGGAAAAAAGTATTACCGGTCTGCAGCATCGGGATCCCGCCGGGCGGGCTCACGATGTCCTGGTCGCGGGGAAACATCACCGTGCTCCAGTAAACGGTAATGAAGTCACCCGCCTCCCACTGACCCGGCGGCTGAACAAATGTGTTGTCCGGAACACCGAACTGTACCCCGCCGTTCATCGTCAAATAGGCATCGTCAATAACCGCACCGTCAGGAAGGTTGGCGGGGAATAAGAGGGCAGTGGGTTGATCACGAAAGCCGATATCAGCGTAGGGGGGAATGGTATCGACCGTAAATCGGCCAGGATCGGAAATATCCCCCGCCCCGCCTGGGAAGCCGCCAAAGTCTCGGTACTGAATGCTTCTGAGTTGATAAAAGCCGTGGCGAAACCCGCCAATCGGTGCAGGAATCGAAATGTCAAATTTGACAGGTATTGGAATAGGGGTCGCGCTCAACTGAATCGGCCCTGCTATACGACTCCAAACAGGTGGAAGTGCCTGAAGGTCCTGTAGCTCAACTTCGAACCAGTCATCGAAATCAGACAAATCACCTGTCGTACATTCAGCCGTGATGCCGACGGTCGCAAGATTGGCCGGGATCGTACCGGTTGCATTGTCCAGTGCCTCCGCAATCGTGACGGCTGCCGGGTTAGCTAAAGATGCCGAGGGCATTTTCGGATTGCTGCTCATTTGAAGTTCTCCACTATCGCTTGATATAGGTTCCTTACACACATATTTGTCCGCCAGGTTCACTTCAGCTGCCGGGCGAATGACCACGACCCGATTTCCGGCAACAGCTTTTCCTGCCGCCTGAGCTGCGGCACAACCAAAACACTCAGCACTTGCATTCAAACCCGTTCGCAGCGGCCAACGTTGTTAATGTCAGCGCTCACGCCCCCTGACGAAACCGCCCGTCAGGGTTCCGGGACATTGCCGTCAATCCAGCAATAACGGGGTGGCGGTGCGGAGGGAACGACGCGATCAAATCGCGCGAACATGGAAAAAGACCGGCCAATGATGACCCCGCCTCTGGACACCATGTAGCTGGCTTCCCCCCCCGCAGTGACTCGGAGTGGCCGAATCAAACGCTCGACATCTCTGATCCAGAACGAGTGGCCGCTGGCATCAGCGACGCCGTCCCAGACATGGGTCTGGATTTCAACGATATCGGGAAGCGGGTCTACATCAGGAGCCTGGCGATACCCCTGAAACCGCATCGTGACGAGATCCCCATCTTGAATAGCTGGAAACGGTGGCGAACCCTGATTGATGCGGATTTCAACGCCCACCCAGATCGGCGGTATACAGGCACACGTCATCCATTTGTTCGGATTGTTTATTGGGTCCGATTCCGTCTGTGGAAACAGCGGCCTGAGGAAAGTCGGGGCGGGAATGGCAACACTCAGGCCGGCTCGCGCCACCTCTGAAAATTGCGGATTGAGGTTACCGGCCCGATCTCTCAGACGGTAAAAGCAAAAGATAAACAAGGCGCCCGGGAAACTTCGAAAAATCGTATCGGGGACGTCGACGAATATTTGGCCCGTAGCACTGACCTGCGGTGGTGAAATGAAGCTGGGCGCCCCCGTAGGCAGAGCGTCCATTGCCGAGAAGTACAAAAGGATTTCGTCACCCTCCTCTCGCCCTCGATAATTACCCGGTATTTCCATCGGAACCAATGGGTTGAGGTCCAGATAATCAAGGGTAATCGGATCGACAGGGAAAATAGCGGACGCGAGTGTCCCACCGACACCTGGGGCGTCGCGATCGATTCGAAGCGCCGTGAGCTGCGAAGTATCAAAGCTTGGGTTAGACGGCGAATCGACATGTATGCGAAATGACAGGTCTACTCTTGCGCTGTTCAGCAGAAATGCCTGAGGAATCGACGCAGGATAGGGAAAGTCAGCAGCCGTAAGTGGACCATCCAATCTCAACGGCGGAAACACATCAACGGGTGCAGCGCTATGGTCATCCCATACAAATACGACGAAGTGGGTATCGCCGACACCCGGCAGAAACGACCAGGGCATGGGAAGCTCCACGTCCAGATCTCTGAAATAGTACTGCGCAGGCACCAGTCCATCGGCGAGGGCATGCACCACGGTAGGCCCGTCCAGAGCAAGAGTGCCGCCTGAACCAGAAACTGCGGTACTCCCTGGACTGTGCTTTTTTTGCCCACTCATGCTGCCACCCCTGGAATGACCGTTTAACTGTTTATGGCTTGTGCAGCGCCGTTCACTTGGGGCCAATTGAACACGCCATATATCGGTTTGGATACTGTCAGAATTAACAGGTAGGCTGACCACTCATCAGTTTTGCGGATGTGGCGCATGGTCATACCCCCTCAATAAAACTTGACGTAAGCAGCTCGCTGGTGTTTTCTGAAACCGGTTTCAATCCATTACCCATTCCAATAAGAAAGGCTTTACCGTGACTCCTTTTTCAGCCGCCCAGCGCAGCCGCGTGACCATGCTCGACGTCGCCGAGCGCGCTGGCGTGTCCAAGGCCAGCGTCTCGCGCTTTATCGGCGATGACCGCGCCCTGCTCTCCGATGCCATTGCCCTGCGCATCGAACAGGCCATCGACGAACTCGGTTATCGCCCCAACCAGATGGCCCGCGGCCTCAAACGTGGACGCACGCGCCTGATCGGTATGCTGGTGGCTGATATCCGCAACCCCTATTCCATCGCGGTGATGCACGGCGTCGAAACCGCCTGCCGCCAGCACGGTTACAGCCTGGTAGTGTGCAACACCGACCGCGATGACGAGCAGGAGCGCCAACATCTGGCCGCGTTGCGCTCGTACAACATCGAAGGGTTGATCGTGAATACCCTGGGCCATCACCTCGACCAACTGCTCGAACTGCAACGGGAAATGCCCCTGGTGCTGGTGGACCGCAAGGTCGAACCGCTGCACAGCGACCTGGTCGGCCTGGATAACCCGGCGGCGGTGCGCATGGCGGTGGAACACCTGGAGCAACAGGGTTACCGCGACGTGCTGCTGGTAAGCGAGACCACCGATGGCACCAGTTCACGTTTGGAGCGTCTGGAAAGTTTCAACACCGAAATTGCCAAGCGCCCGGCGTTGAAAGGTGCCGTGGTTGAACTGGACGGTGAACTGGAAAACCGTCTGCAAGCCTTTCTCGCCAAACCCGGCCCCAAGGCATTGTTTTGCGCCAACGGCGTGGCAGCACTGGCCTGCACCCGTGCACTCAAGGCCCTGGGTTGCGAGCTGTTCGGCGACGTGGGCTTGATCGCCCTGGATGACCTGGACTGGTACCCGCTGGTAGGTAGCGGCATCACCGCCCTCGCCCAACCGACGCAAGCAATTGGCGCCAGCGCCTTTGACTGTTTGCTCAAGCGCCTGCGCGGCGATACCGCCCCCACGCGCACCCTGGATTTTTTACCGGAGCTGATTATCCGTGGCTCGACACAATCCCCTGTGGGAGCGGGCTTGCTCGCGAACGCGATAGATCAGCCACTCTTGCGCTGACTGACACACCGCCTTCGCGAGCAAGCCCGCTCCCACATGTTGTTTTGCGCATAAAAATGAAACCGGTTTCAGAGGTAAACAACAATGCATAAATACCCCGTCTCCATCAGCCTTTCCAGCTACGGCGCCGACCTGGTTCGCCAGCAGGGCCAATTGAGTTTTGTCGCGCTGGTGAGCGCCGCTGGTGCCCAGCGCATTGAATGGCGCGAAGAATTGCTCACCACCGAGCAACCGGCCGAGCTGGCCCTGGCCGCTGCAGAACAAGGCCTGGAATCAGTATTTTCCTCGCCCTTGGAGCTGTGGGTCGCCGGCCGTGCCCAGCCCAATGCCGAGCTGGCCGCCACGCTGGACCGCGCCCAGGCCTTTGGCTCGGGCTGGCTGAAGGTCTCGCTCGGTTACTTCACCGACACAAACGACCTGGAAAGCCTGCACGCCCTGCTCAACCGCCACCCGGTCAAGCTGCTGGTGGAAAACGACCAGACCCTGCACGGTGGGCGCATTGAACCGATGCAACGGTTTTTCACTGAAGTCGAACGTCTCGGCCTGCCGGTGAAAATGACCTTCGACATCGGCAACTGGCAGTGGCAAGACCAATCCGCGCTCACCGCCGCGCGGTTGCTGGGTCGGCATGTGGATTACCTGCACTGCAAGGCCGTGGCCCGCCGCGCCGATGGCAGGCTCGTCGCCTTGCCGCCGGGCGCCACCGACGTGCATCTGTGGGAACAACTGCTCAAACACATGACTCAAGGTATTACCCGCGCGGTGGAATTTCCGTTGCAGGGCGATGACCTGATCGAGGTCACCGCACAAGAGGTCGCGACCCTGGCCCGCCTTGGCCAACCCCATGTGGAGAACGCCCATGTCTGAGATCGATATCCTCTCGTTTGGCGAAACCATGGCGATGTTTGTCGCCGAACAGACCGGCGACCTGGCCCAGGTCGGGCAGTTTCACAAACGCATTGCCGGCGCCGACAGCAACGTCGCCATCGGCCTGTCGCGCCTGGGGTTCAACGTGGCCTGGCTGAGCCGCGTGGGCAACGATTCCCTCGGACGTTTTGTGGTCGATACCCTGACCAAAGAGGGGCTCGATTGCCGCCATGTGGCCGTCGACCCGCTGCACCCTACCGGCTTTCAACTCAAATCCCGGGAAGAGGCCGGCGCAGATCCTCAAGTGGAGTACTTTCGCAGAGGCTCGGCGGCCAGCCACTTGTCCATCGAGGCCATCCACCCAACGCTGCTGCAAGCCCGCCATCTACACGCCACCGGCATTCCACCAGCACTGTCCGATGCCACTCGCGCACTGTCGTTCGAGCTGATGGCGCAAATGCGCAAGGCCGGGCGCAGTGTGTCGTTCGACCCGAACCTGCGCCCGTCCCTGTGGGCCAGCCAGGCGCAGATGATCCGCGAGATCAATGCGCTTGCCGCTTTGGCCGACTGGGTCCTGCCGGGCCTGGGCGAAGGTCGCCTGCTCACTGGTTTCGACGACCCGCAAGACATCGCCGCGTTCTATCTCGACCAGGGCGCCGAAGCCGTGGCGATCAAACTCGGCTCGGAGGGCGCCTATTACCGCACTCATATGGACCAGGGTTTTGTCGCCGCCGTACCGGTAGCCAAGGTGGTGGATACCGTGGGTGCCGGCGATGGCTTTGCCGTGGGCATGATCAGCGCCCTGCTGGAAAACTCAAGCTTCCCCGAGGCGGTCCAGCGCGCTAACTGGATCGGCAGCCGCGCTGTGCAGAGCCGTGGCGACATGGAGGGTTTGCCGACCCGCGCCGAATTACCCACTCGATCCGTTGCGTGACCCATTACCTGTTGCCACAACTACAACAAGCTCAGGAGCAACCCCATGGAAACCGTGAAACTCGCCACCCGTCGCTGGTGGTACATCATGCCTATCGTGTTTATCACCTACAGCCTGGCCTATCTGGACCGCGCCAACTACGGCTTCGCCGCCGCCTCCGGGATGGCCGAGGACCTGATGATCACGCCGGGCGTGTCCTCCCTGCTCGGCGCGCTGTTTTTCCTCGGCTACTTTTTCTTCCAGGTGCCGGGGGCGATCTATGCGCAAAAGCGCAGCGTCAAGAAACTGATCTTCGTCAGCCTGATTCTGTGGGGCGGCTTGGCGACGCTGACCGGCGTGGTGTCCAACGCCTACATGCTGATCGTCATCCGCTTCATGCTCGGGGTGGTCGAGGCGGCCGTGATGCCGGCCATGCTGGTGTACCTGTGCCACTGGTTCACCCGTGCCGAACGCTCGCGGGCCAACACTTTCTTGATCCTCGGCAACCCGGTGACCATGCTGTGGATGTCGGTGGTGTCGGGCTACCTGGTGCAGCATTTCAGCTGGCGCTGGATGTTCATCATCGAGGGCCTGCCGGCGGTGTTGTGGGCGTTTATCTGGTGGAAGCTGGCCGATGAGCGTCCCAAGGATGCCAAGTGGCTGAGCGATGCCGAAAAGCACAGCCTGGAAACCGCCCTCGCCGCCGAGCAGGTGGGGATCAAGGCCGTGAAGAACTACGCCGAGGCGTTCCGTTCGCCCAAGGTGATCATTCTCGCCCTGCAGTTTTTTTGCTGGAGCATTGGCGTGTATGGCTTCGTACTGTGGCTGCCATCGATCCTCAAGGCCGGCTTGCAGATGGACATGGTCGAAGCCGGCTGGCTCTCGGCCCTGCCCTATCTGGCGGCGGTGATTGGCATGCTCGTGGTGTCCTGGGGTTCGGACAAGCTGCAGAAACGTAAGCGTTTTGTCTGGCCGCCGCTATTGATTGCGTCGATTGCTTTCTACGCGTCCTACGTGCTGGGCGCCGAACACTTCTGGTGGTCCTACACCCTGCTGGTGATCGCCGGGGCCTGCATGTATGCACCCTATGGTCCGTTTTTCGCCATCGTCCCGGAAATCCTGCCGGCCAACGTCGCCGGTGGCGCCATGGCACTGATCAACAGCATGGGCGCCTTGGGCTCGTTCGGTGGCTCGTATCTGGTGGGTTACCTCAACAGCAGCACCGGCTCGCCCGGCGCTTCGTACCTGCTGATGAGCGGCGCGCTGCTGCTTTCGGTGGTGCTGACGATTTTCCTCAAGCCCGGCGCCAGTGACCGCTCGCCGGCGCCAACCCTGGAGTTGAAGGTAAAGACCTCATGAAAAAGTCCGTTGTGTTGTACAAGAAACTGTCCGCGCCGCTGATGGCCCGCCTGCATGAGCAGGCCGAGGTCACGCTGATTGATGCACTGGATGAGACCGGCCTGGCCAAACTGCGCGATGCACTGCCCACTGCCCATGGCCTGTTGGGTGCAAGCCTGCGCCTGGACGCCCGATTGCTCGACCTGGCACCCAAGCTGGAAGCAGTAGCCAGCGTCTCGGTGGGCGTCGACAACTACGATATCGATTACCTGACCCAACGCGGCATCCTGCTCAGCAACACCCCGGATGTGCTCACCGAAACCACCGCCGACACCGGCTTTGCGCTGATCCTGGCTACCGCCCGGCGCGTGGTGGAACTGGCCGACATGGTACGCGCCGGGCAATGGAACAAAAACATCGGCCCGGCGCATTTTGGCAGTGATGTACATGGCAAGACCCTCGGCATCATCGGCATGGGCCGCATCGGCGAAGCCCTGGCCCAGCGCGGGCATTTTGGCTTCGGCATGCCGGTGATCTACCACAGCCATTCGCCCAAGCCGGCGGTTGAAGCGCGCTTTGGCGCGCAGTACCGAAGCCTCAAGGACTTGCTCAAAGAGGCTGATTTTGTCTGCCTGACCCTGCCGTTGACCGCTGAGACCGAGAAGTTGATTGGCGCCGAGGAATTCGCGCTGATGGGGCCGGAGACGATTTTTATCAATATCTCCCGAGGCAAGGTGGTGGACGAGGCGGCGCTCGTGCAGGCGTTGCAGCAACGCACTATCCGCGCGGCGGGGTTGGATGTGTTTGAGAAGGAGCCGCTGGATCACGCGTCGCCGTTGTTGCGGTTGAACAATGTGGTAGCCACGCCGCATATCGGCTCGGCCACTCATGAGACGCGGGAGGCGATGGCCAAGTGTGCGGTGGAGAATCTGTTGGCGGCACTGGCTGGCGAAAAGCCGGTAAACCTGGTGAATCCAGGGGCATGGCGGCACTGACACAGCCCAAGATCAAAGGTGGGAGCTGGCTTGCCTGCGATAGCCATAGGTATCTACACAACTCTGAAGCGATCGACGGTAACCACGATGCTAAGCGAGCCGCTCTTGATCTTGATCTGGCTTTTGATCTGAAGCGCCCCGTCAAACCATGCTGGCCGAACGCAGGCTTGAAGTCGTGGGCAACCCGGCAGGACGCCGGGTTAGCCGCCCCGCGCCATGGATGGCGCGTGGCGGCGGCCCACGACTTCAAGCCTGCGTTCGGGCACACCGAGCCTAGGCGAGGTGCCGAGTGGTGGGGCGAAGGCCTTTTGGTTACTTTTGGGCCTTTCCAAAAGTGACCCGCTGTATGAGCGGAACCATAGGTGGCCGTTACCGCAGGAACGGATATGTACGCGGTCAGATCCAACATCCTGGTCGGCTGTAAGGCCGCCATCGCAGGCAAGCCAGCTCCCACATTTGGATTGCGGCGCGTCAGTTAGATCAGCGTCGGCTGTCAGTCCGTCACGGGAGCAAGCGCCCTCGCCACAGGTCAGCACCGGCCCAAGTTGTGTAGATCCCTATGCTGCGATAGCGGTAAGCCAACCCATGATGTGCTGACTGTAAGATTGCTATCGCAGGCAAGCCAGCTCCCACAGGGTTTTGTGGCGGCTGTTAGACGACGAACCTGGCCACCATCCCATTCAAATCCACCGCCAACCTCGACAGCTCATGGCTGGCCGCGCTGGTCTGGTTGGCGCCCGCCGCCGACTGGGTGGCCAAGTCACGGATGTTGACCAGGTTGCGGTCCACCTCGCGGGAGACCTGGGCCTGTTCTTCCGACGCGCTGGCAATCACCAGGTTGCGTTCGTTGATCAGGCTGATAGACGCCGTGATCTGCTCCAGTGAGGCGCCGGCTGCGCGTGCCATTTCCAGGGTGGTCTGGCTGCGCTGGTTGCTCTGTTGCATGGACTGCACCGCCTCACCGGTACCGTTCTGGATGCCGGCGACCATTTTCTCGATTTCCTGGGTCGACTGCGCGGTGCGATGGGCCAGGGCGCGCACTTCATCGGCGACCACCGCAAAGCCACGTCCGGCCTCGCCGGCACGGGCGGCTTCAATCGCCGCGTTGAGCGCCAGCAGGTTGGTTTGCTCGGCAATCGCACGGATCACATCCAGCACCTTACCGATATCCCGGCCCTGAGCGGCCAGGCCTTCAATCATCGCGGAGGTATTCTGTACGTCCTGGGTCATGGTCTGGATCGCGCCGACGGTTTCCATTACCCGATCACGGCCTTCCCGCGCGGCCTGGTTGGACTGCCCGGACGCCTCGGAGGTGGAAACCGCGTTACGCGCCACCTCCTCCACTGCCGCCGTCATCTCATTGACGGCCGTGGCGGCCTGGTCAATTTCATTGTTCTGCTGTTGCAGGCCACGGGAGGCTTCCTCGGTGACCGCGCTCAACTCTTCCGCCGCCGAAGCGAGCTGCGTGGCCGAACCGGCGATGTGCTGGATGGTCTGGCGCAGGCTGGCTTGCATGGTCGACAGCGCACTGAGCAACCGCGCCGGTTCGTCCTTGCCATCGTCCTCGATGGTTTTGCTCAGGTTGCCGGCGGCAATGGTTTCAGCCACTTCCACGGCCTTGCGCAACGGGGTCACGATGCTGCGGGTCAGCAACCAGGCCAGCAGCACGGTGAGCAATGCCGCCACCACGGAGACCGCGACCACTCCAGTGATCGCGCCCTCGTAGCTTTGCCCGGCATCCTCGTCGGCCTGCTTGGCGTCGGCCGCATTGATGGCAATCAGCTTGTTCAGTTGCTCGCCCATCTGGTCAGTGCCGTCCTTGATACGGCTGTTGATCAGGGCGCGCATCTCATCGACCTTGCCCTGTTTGGACAATGCCACCATCTCGGCCTGGGCCTTGAGGTAATTGTCCAGGGTCACGCCAAAGGCCTTGTACAGCGCTGCCTCCTCCGGGCCGGCAGGCAGCGTGGCGTATTTGGCCTGGGCGGTCTTGACCTTGTCAGCCAGCACGCCAATGCGGGTCTCGGCTTCCTGCAGGGCGGCAGGCTCGCGGTTGACCAGCACACGAAACGACAGGATGCGCATGCGCAGCACGTTTTCGGTGATGGTGCCCAGGTGGGTCATGCTGGGCAGTTGGTTGGCGCTCATGTCCTGGGAGGATTGGCGCATTTGCGTCATGCGGTTGACCGCAAACACGCCCAGCAGCACCACCAGAACCGCAATGAAGGCAAAACCGATAAACGCGCGAGGGGCAATATTCAGGTGACGGAGGGACATAGGGCTGCTCTCAGAAGTAGTGTTTGCGTGCATCCTTGCCGCGAAACGATCCGTCAGCGTCAACGCGCTGCCCAGACCTTGGTCACCACTGTTGTCGTTGTAGTGTGGGCCTATGCTTGATATCGGCTGGGCCACGGCTTTAGCGCAGGGTTTTTATAAATATTTTTTTACACTTCAGGCGCCTGGCACTTTCTGGCATCCTGCGCCTCCATTTTCTGACCCGAGCCATCATTTTGTCTGACGCTCAAGCCCCCCGCCCGCGCTATAAATCCGACCTCATGTACGGCCTCGAAGACCGCCCGCACTTCACCGCCGCGATTTTTGCCGCGTTGCAGCATGTGTTGGCAAGTTTTGTCGGCATCATCACGCCCACCCTGATCGTCGGCGGCGTACTGGGGCTGGAAAGCGAAGTGCCGTACCTGGTGAGCATGGCGCTGTTTGTATCGGGGCTTGGCACCTTTGTGCAGGCGCGCACTTTCGGGCCGGTGGGTTCGGGGCTGTTGTGCCTGCAAGGCACCAGTTTTTCTTTTATCAGTGTGATTTTGAGCGCCGGGTTTATGGTCAAGGCCCGGGGCGGCGGCACCGATGAGATCCTCTCGACGATCTTTGGCATCTGCTTTTTCGCGGCGTTTATCGAAGTGGTGCTCAGCCAATTCATCGGCAAACTGCGCAAACTGATCACCCCGGTGGTCACCGGCACCATCATTACCTTGATGGGCTTGTCGCTGATCAAGGTGGCGGTCACCGACATGGCCGGCGGCTATGGTGCCAGCGACCTCGGCGCCGCAGGCAACATGGGCCTGGCGGCGTTGGTGCTGCTGACCATCGTGGTGCTCAACCGCTTCAACAACCCGTTCCTGCGCCTGGGTTCGATCGTGATCGGGCTGACCCTGGGCTTCGTAGTGGCGTGGCTGCTGGGCCGCGTCGACATGGCCGCCCTACCCCAGGTGCCGCTGATCAGCGTGCCGGTGCCGTTCAAATATGGTTTCTCGTTCGACTGGGTGGCGTTTATCCCGGTGGCGGTGATCTTCCTGATTTCGCCCCTGGAAGCCGCCGGTGACCTGACCGCCAACTCGATGATTTCCCAGCAACCGGTCAAGGGCCCGCTGTACATCAAGCGCATCAAGTCCGGCCTGCTGGCCGACGGCCTCAACTCGGCGATGGCCGCCACGTTCAACAGCCTGCCGATGGTGACCTTTGCCCAGAACAACGGCGTGATCCAATTGACCGGCGTGGCCAGCCGCTACGTGGCGTACTTCATTGCTGGCCTGCTGGTGCTGCTGGGGCTGTTTCCGATGATCGGCGCGGTACTGCAACTGATGCCCAAGCCCGTATTGGGTGGCGCGACTCTGATCATGTTCGGCACCGTGGCCGTGGCCGGCATCAAGATCCTCGCTGAAGCGGGCCTGCATCGACGTAATGTGCTGATCGTGGCGATTTCCCTAGGCATGGGCCTGGGCGTCGCCGCCGTGCCGGAAGTGCTGCGCGAGCTGCCCAAGGCGCTGCACAACATCTTCGAATCGCCGATCACCGTGGGCGCATTCTGTGCAATCCTGCTGAACATTTTCCTGCCCGAAGAGTTCATAGAGCTGGAAGAAGATGAATTCGAGCCGGAGTCCTCTACCCTCAAGGTCATGCAGGACCCGGACGTTACCCAAAAGTAGGAGCATTTCTTTATGCGCAAGCTCATGGTTGTATCGCTGTTGCTGCTGACCTTGAGCGCCTGCGCACTGTTCCCCAACCGCGACCCGGTGAACATCAATGTGGTGGGCATCGAGCCGCTGCAAAGCCAGGACCTGGAAGTGCGCTTTGCGGTGAAGCTGCGGGTGCAAAACCCCAATGAAGCGGCAATCGACTACAACGGCGTGGCGCTGGATCTGGAGGTCAATGGCCGGCCACTCGCTTCTGGCGTCAGCGATCAGGCTGGGAGCATCCCACGCTTTTCTGAAACCGTACTGATGGTGCCGGTCAGCGTTTCGGCGTTTTCGGTGTTGCGCCAGACCCTGGGCCTTAGCCAGACCCAAAGCCTGAACAACCTGCCCTACGTGCTGCGCGGCAAATTGGCGGGTGGCCTGTTTGGCACCATGCGTTTTGTGGAGCGTGGCACCCTGGACTTACCGAACACTGCCACCTGGTAAGTGGCTGAAAACCACATGTGGGAGCTGACTTGCCTGCTCCCACAGGTTGATTGCGTTCAGTCAGTGATATAGCGAACGCCTGGCTTGGCGCGCTCGTCGACCACCAATTCAAAAATATCCGGCCTGGCGTAATGCCCCACTACGTCGTAGTCGTAGCGGGCCCGCACCAACTGATCAGTATCGATCTGCGCCGTCAACAAACCCGCTTCGCCCACCAACGGCCCCGCCAGAATATCGCCCATGGGTCCAACGATCACGCTGCCGCCGGCAATCAACGGACGGTCCACCGGCCAGTTGGCAACCTCCACACCCAAGGCTTCAGGCGATGCCTGCACCTGGCAGGCGCTGACCACAAAGCAACGCCCTTCATGGGCAATATGGCGCATGCTCACCTGCCACATGTCGCGCTCGTCCACGGTGGGTGCACACCACACCTGGACGCCCTTGGCGTACATCGCGGTGCGCAGCAACGGCATCATGTTTTCCCAGCACACCGCGCCGCCGATACGCCCAACCGCGGTGTCAATCACCGGCAGGGTCGAGCCGTCGCCCTTGCCCCAGATCAGCCGCTCGGTGCCGGTCGGCATCAGCTTGCGATGCTTGGCCACCAGGCCGCCCGAGGGTTCGAAATACAACACGCTGCAATACAGCGTACTGCCACTGCGTTCAATCACGCCCAGCACCAGGCTGGCACCGGTACGCGCCGACATCCCGGCCAGCGCCTCGGTTTCTGGCCCCGGCACGTCAATGGCATTGGCAAAATACCGTGCAAAGGCTTCCCGGCCCTCGGGCAGGCGATAACCCAATTGCGTGCCAAAGCTTTCGCCCTTGGGATAGCCGCCCAGCAACGCCTCGGGCATGACCACCAAGTGCGCGCCACTGCGCTGGATTTGATCCTCATAGGCCAGGATCTGCGCCAGGGTGTCAGCCTTGCCGCCAGGCAAGGCGCCGATTTGCAGGGCTGCGACAGTCGATACGGGCATCAGGCTTACTCCGATAGATAGGGGTTGCCCATTCTCTGGCCAGACTCGATCATGAATAAAGCCCACCTCAGTGCTAAATGATATGAGCCAAATGAATATCGCCCAGGTTGACCTCAACCTGCTCAAAACCTTCGAAGCCCTGCACGACGAGTCCAGTGCCAGCCGTGCGGCGCTGCGACTGGGTGTGACGCAGTCGGCGATCAGCGCGGGCCTACGGCGCTTGCGTGAGCTGTACGGCGACCCTTTGTTCGTGCGCACCGGACGCGGCCTGGCGCCCACATTGCGAGCCAATCAGTTGAAACCGGTGATCAGTGAGGCATTGGATCGCTGCCGCCAGAGCCTGGCGATGATCAGCCCGCAAAACTCGCACTACGAGGGCCGCTCGGTGGTGCTGGGGCTGTCGGATGACTTCGAGATTGCTTATGGCCGAAGCCTGATGGAGGCCATCGCACTGCGCCTGCCCAAACTACGGGTGATCTTTCGCCAGACCTACAGCCAGATCGTCGCCGCCGCCCTGCTCGACCGCACGCTGGACCTGGCCATTACCGCCGGCGGTTTTACCGAGCGCAGGCTGAGCCGACAGGTGCTGGGGGAAGGTGACTATCGTTGCCTGGTAGACCCCCATAGCCTGGCGCCGGGCCAGGAGGCTATCGACCTGCAGGGGTTTGTCACACGGGAACATGTATTGGTGTCGTCAGGCGGGTTTATCGGCATTACCGATGAAGGTTTGGCCGCCCACGGGCTGCGCCGCCACGTGTGCGCGTCCACCAGCCACTTTGCCGCGCTGCCGTATCTGCTCCAAGGCAGCACCGCCGTGGCAACCATTCCCGGGCATGCAGCCCACGCCATTGCGCAAATGACCGGCCTGCGCGTGCTGCCCTGCCCGCTGGCGCTACCGCATTACCCGGTGGAGTTGGGCTGGCGCACCCAGGCTCAGTTGGACCCGCTGTTGCTCAAGGTACGCGAAGCGATTGTGGCGTGCTTTACTTCGCCGCCGCCATCAGCTTGTTGACTTCACTGCGCACCATGTTGGAAAACTCCGGCGGCGACATGCCGTCGAGTTCGGCACGCACCCATTCGGCCCACTTGCCCTTGCGCTTGGCGCGCTCACCGAACAAGCGCGCGGCTTCGCCCTTGGCCTTGCCCAGGTTGGTTTGCCACAGGTCGTAGAGGCGCGACTTTTCATCTTCCAGCTCGGCGCGTTCGGCGAGGGTCTTGTTGGCGAGATTGAAGCTCATGTTGAATTACCTGCTGCACAAATAGGTGACATCTTACACTGTAGGCCCAAAGTTCCCGATCCGGATTTTGCCTCGGATGAGCGCATGGGGAAAAAAACTGCAACTTTTGCCTCCCCCCGATACTCCATTGTTCACTGCCACATCCACCTGCAAGGAGTCACTCAATGGCCCGCAAAACCGCCGCCCAAGCTGTCGAAGATCAAATCAAGGACCAAGCGTTCAGCGAACTGAGCGCGTTGATCGAAGAGTCGGACAAACTGCTCAAAAGCAGCGCATCCCTGGTGGGCGAGGAAGGTGAAACCCTGCGCGAGCAGGTTGCCATCAAACTCAAGCAAGCCCTGGAATCGGTGTCCAATGTGCGTGAACGCAGCAAGCCGGTCGTGGATGCCACCGAGACTTACATCGGCGGGCACCCATGGCAGACCGTGGCCATTTCCGCAGGCTTTGGCCTGGTGGTCGGCCTGTTGCTGGGTCGCCGTAACTGATCCATTCAGGCTGCGCCCCCCGCGCAGCCTGTTTCACCCCGCCGCCAACGCCCTCAACTCGCGCAACGCCTGCGCGTCCAGTTCGATCCCGGTTTCCTGCGACTTCGCCCGCGTACGATGGCGTCGGTCCCCCGGCAATCGACGCAACCCCGCCGCATGCATCTGCCGCACCAGCTCCTGGCTGCGTTGGGCGAAGCTTTGCCCAGCGGTTTTACTCGGGTCGATCACGATCAGAAGCTGGCCTGTCCACGGCGTGCGCGCGCCTGGGTGGTCCGTCCAATCGAATTCAAAAGAGAAGTTGCCGCCCGTCAACGCTGCCGCCAGCAACTCCACCATCATCGACAGTGCCGAACCCTTGTGCCCGCCAAATGGCAACAGTGCGCCGCCTTCCAGAATGGCTTTAGGGTCCTGGGTCGGCTGCCCGAGGCTATCGACGCCCATGCCCGGTGGCAACCGCTCGCCTTTGCGCGCGGCGATTTGCACGTCGCCATGGGCGATGGCGCTGGTGGCCAGGTCAAACACAATCGGCGCACCGTCGGCCCGGGGCGCCGCAAACGCGATGGGGTTGGTGCCGAACAACGGACGATCCGCGCCGTGGGGCACCACGCAGGTCATGCTGTTGACCACGCTGAGTGCCACCAGCCCCTCCTCGGCAAACGGCTCGACGTCCGGCCACAGGGCAGCAAAGTGATGGGAGTTATGGATTGCCAGCAACGCGATGCCGGCGCTGCGTGCCTTCTCCACCAGCAACGGGCGCGCCGCCGCCAGGGCCGGCTGGGCAAAACCATTGCCCGCATCGACGCGCACAAAGCCTGAGGCCACATCGGTCACGCTGGGGACGGCGGTGCCGTTGACCCATCCACTGGCCAGCGTCGAAAGGTAACCGGGGATGCGAAAAATACCGTGACTGTGGGCACCGTCACGCTCGGCACTTGCGCAGTTGTGCGCAAGAATCGCAGCAACCTGCGCCGATGTGCCGTGCCGAACGAACACCTGATGAAGTAACTCCTCCAGTTCAGCGAAGCGGATCGAGGCACAAGCGGTGGCAACTGTCGGGGACTGCGCAGACATTTGAAGCTCCGTTTTTATGATTGGAAGGGGCAACGAATGGGACATCCAGACCCTCGATTAAACACCACGCACGCTCTGCGTTGTCAACGTGCGCAGCGCTGAATATTTACCGCCTTGCACCACGGACGCCTGCCTACCCTGTGCTTTTCCTGGCACGCCGGAGACAGGCTGTGGTTCGCTTAACGCCCCCGTATTTCTTCCCTGAGTTTCTCAAACCCCAAGGCAAAGCCTCGCCCACCGCTCGTGAACGTACGCTGGGGCTCACCGCCAAAGACGTTGATTGGCTGTACAACCTTTACCTGGCTACCGACGAGTCTCGGCAGGACACAAGCCGGCATGATCACCCCATGCGTGTTGAAAAGGTCCTGATCAACATTTCCGGCAAGCCCCCCATTCCCCTTGCCGGCGCGTTCGCGATCAGCCCGACACCCGACGCCGCCAAGGCATTGCTCTACACCCCGGATAACGGCATACAGGTCTATGACAGCCACGCTGCCCTGCTGAGCGAATTGATCGAGCAATTGGAAGACCCACTGCAGAGCGCCCCTTTGCTGAGCTACCTGTCGATGGACCAACGCAATGCGCTGGGCGCTGACACGCCCATGGTGTTGACCACTCAGCTCATCGAAGGTGAAGTCATGACGGAGCAGGCACGCATGCTCCAGGCCTGCCAGCTGGATAACGTCAAGGCCATGCTCGACCACCTGCAAAAAACCCCGACCTTGCCTGACATGCTCGACACGCTGCTGAGCGTCATGGCCCGCCCCCATTTCAAACACCTGGATCAACGGGACACACGGGTCAATGTCTTAACCCGCGAAGCTGAGCAAGCAACGCCACGCTGGGTCAACTCGCAGACCTTGAGCGAAGCGCTGCTGCAATTTTATGTGCGTCACAGGTGGCCCAAAGGGCAGATACGCGAATACTCGAACCCAAAACATGACACCACTGGTTTCACTGCCTCCGAACGGGAAGAAGATCACCGGCGTTGGGAGGCCTTGATCGAACAAAGCTCCAGTACTTTCTCGAAGCTGTTGGAAAGCCTGTTGCAGACCTACTGGAATGAAGATATCGACAGCGGCACCTCGCGCGTGGATTTTTTTGCTCAAGGCGTGGCGCAGAAGTTTCGCCTCGATGTGTTGCTCAAGCGCCAGGGCGAGATTATTACCGCCGAGGAAAGCCACGCACTTCAGGCCCTGTTCCTCAGCGACCAAAGCGCCCGCAGCGCCCATGCCGAAAACCTCAGCGTGGAAAAGGTGCGCCTTTATGCCCCTCATCAACATTACGTTGAACCAGCGAGCACCTTGATGATCACCGAGCACCACGCGTACCTCTACACCCAATCGCGCGGGTTACAGGTGCTGGAAAACCTCGACGACCTCAAAGACCGGTTACTGAGCATGCTCAAGGCCGAAGGCTACGAGGACGAATGGCTCAACTTCCTCTCATTGGATGAGCGCGACACGCTGCTCGGCCTGGACCCGATCACCATCGCGGCAAGGCCGATACCCGGCAATGTGTTCGTGACCTTGGTACAAGACATTGCGCGCAAGCAAACGGACAACCTTAACCACGCCCTGGAAATCTACCGGCGCAGCGATGGCCAAGTGGACCTCACAGCCCTGCTCGACAGTGCCCTGGACGTACGTGCCTTGCTGGACAATCAACTGGCCACACTAGAGACCGACGGGCGCTGGACCTTGCATCCGGTCACCCGTGGTAATGGCCGCCCTACGACCGTCAAGGCCGAGCGCGCCCGGCTGCAGCTTCAGAACCTGCGGGCGATTGAGCGTGCGCTGGCGATGGAGCGCGCGCACCACCCGACCTTACGTAGCATCGTCGCTGACACGCTCAACGCTGAACTGCAACTGCAACTGCAGCAACAGTCAGTCAAAGCCGAAGAGGTGTTTATCAATACCTACGCCACGCGTGCCCAGGAGCGTGAAGAGCGTGCGACAGTGCAGTCATTGAGCATGCTTGAGCACTTCATTGAACGCCTGGCCCAAGAGGCGCCTGCGGTGCCCTTCTCGTCCAGGACGAAGTTCTATACGCGGGGCGAAGGCAATGTCTTCGTGCAATTGCCAAGCATGACGCTCAAGACGTTCAACACCGTCATCGAGCGCGTCCTGCTGCTGTTTTCCAAGCACGCCATGCGCCAGCAACCCCATGAGTTTCTGGTCAAGACTCACACCAAACACGCCCACTCGATGCTGGTGGGGTTACGCAGCGAAGCCGAGCTGAGGTCGCTGGATAAAACCCTGGCGCCCACAAGCCAGGCCATTCTCGACACGCTACTTCAGCCCGACAGTCTGTCGCGCTTGACACGCCATGGCCTTAACGGATTTTTGCCGGATGCCTATGGGTTGACGTTGGACTTGAACGCCGTCGATACGCCACAACCGCTGGCCAATACGTTCGTGATTACTGAGCGCGGCGGTATCGACCCGCAGCGCTCGGGCCAGGCGCTGCTCTGGACCCCGCGCCTGGGCTACGAAGTCTTTGCCTCGATCAACGCCCTGCGCGATGAAATCACCCAGCGCCTGGCGCACCCGATCAACAGCTTGAGCCTGATGGAAAATCTGCCGTTCAGCTTGCGCGAGCCCCATCAGGCATTTCGCCAGGGCCCGCTGCAACGTATTGATCAGGACCTGTTGAATGACCGAGTAGACAGCTACAACGACGCGGTCATGGAAGGCGTGGATCACCTGCAATCCATGGGCCTGCGCGCCCGTGCCTTGCAGGATCGGTTGGACGCCGTCATCGAACAGCCTCCGCCCACCAACCTTGGCAGGGCAATCACACTGGCCGATGCCATGGTCAACCAGCAGGCACTGCCGGTGTGGCTGGGTATGGCGCCGGCCCAGGACCAAATCCACCAGGCTGAACTTCTGGAGCAGTACTGCAACAACGCCGACGAGGAACATGACTACCTGCATGACATCCAACCCCTGCGTGCTTATGCCTTCACCACGCTGATGACGCTGCTTGAGGCGCGCTTTCCCGGCCAGGCGCTCAACCCCGATCACATCCTGATCCCCACCGATGCAGTGCTCGATGTGAATGTCGACAACCTGACCGACTTTGCGTTGCGGCACTGGCCAAATCTGACGGTTCAACACATCCGCCCACGTTCACGCACGGCAAAGCCATTACCGCAAGCCCTGGACGCAAGTGCCGTAATACAAATGGTGCGACAGCTGGATCTCAAAAGCGCTTATCAGCAACAGGTGCGAAGCCACCTTGAGGCGCAAACCGATGATGCACGCCAACGCAGGCGTCTGTTTTGCCGTCAGTTGCCGTGGCAAGCGCTGCAACACGCTGACGAGCAACGGTTGCAGGAGCGGCTTTCCACCCGAGCCTTGAGCCTGGTCCAGCAGATTTTCGATATGCCGGACACCGTGGCCCGAGCTTCACTCAGCGGGACCACGGCGATGATTCGACCGCTGGAACTGATCGCCACCGAAGGCGCCAGTACCGCCAAGGTGCTGGGTGTGTACCTGATCGGCCCGCAGTTTCCTGGCGAGGGTCCATGGGTGCTCTACGCGCCGTACAGCGAACAGCATGTGTTCAAGGAATACGCGGATGAAACGGCCTTGCTGGATGAGATACAAAGGCCCGGCATCCTGCAGGACTGGGTGCTTATGCACATGGAAGATCCGCACCAGGCCACTTACCGCCATTTGCTGAAAAACAACCAGCATAGCCCGTCCGATATCCGCCTGGCCGCTTCGGCAGTGACGGGCAATGTGCTGCATTACCTGTTCAGCGAGAACACATTGATGTTGCTCAAGGTACTGGGCAGCCAATTCGAAGAAGGCACCAAGACCTTGTGGGATCATGCGACCCGCTTGTTCGGCACGCAAATCCCGACGGCGGTGCAGTTCATGGCCGGCAAACTCGCCTACCCGCTGGTGGTATGGCGTAGCTACACCTTGTTCAAGCGCTCGGCCGAAGCCTTGCAGCTACACCAGTGGCAGGCTGCATTCAAGGATTTCGTCAGGGGCGTGGCGCAAATGGCCGCCCTGCGCAGTGCGCTGGACGGCACCGCCCTTGCCCCACCCACTGAAAAGGAGCGCTCGCTGGCCGAGCTGACAGATGAGTCACTGCCCGCAGCCACCACCCTCGCCACCTGGCATGTCACCTGCCCTTCGCGCACCCGGCTGCAACCGTTCGAGGCACAGGACGTGGCGTTGCAAGACCTGAAAAAGAGCACGCTCAGCCAGGTGTATGAAGACCAGAAAAACGCGAAATACTACGTGCCGCTGGCCGGCAAGGTGTATAGCGTCAAGAACGCCGCACAACATTGGCGCCTCGCCAACGACGAGCAGGTGGGGCCGTACATCGGCCGTAATGCGCAGGGCATATGGGTACTGAAGCTGGACGGCCAGGAGCCGCGCTTCGGCAGGGCCCAGTCGTACCTCAAGACGTGGCGCAATGAGGTACGGGACATCAACATTGAAGCGGTCGGTATCCGCGATATTGGCGCGTTGACCTATTGGAAAGCCCAG
Source organism: Pseudomonas sp. CFSAN084952 (assembly GCF_009648855.1). Taxonomy (NCBI): domain Bacteria; kingdom Pseudomonadati; phylum Pseudomonadota; class Gammaproteobacteria; order Pseudomonadales; family Pseudomonadaceae; genus Pseudomonas; species Pseudomonas sp. CFSAN084952. The sequence continues at coordinate 2,801,547 of NZ_CP045767.1, forward strand.
GCCATCACCGAAGCGTTGAACTTTGCGACTTATTACGCGCTGAACTGCCGCCGCAACGTTGCGCAATTTGCTGTACAACGCGACCCTGACAGCCGGGTTGGGCGATTTTTAGGGGAAATGTTTGGTGTCGTCACACTGACCCCGGACCAGGTCTTGAGAGTCACAAAAATAATCGACGAGATCATCGATGAACTCACCGACCCCAGCTTGACCGGTCCGAACTCCATGCGTTTTGTCGCGGGCACCAGCCGACAGGACCCGGCGTCGGATTATGCATTCATGATTCCCGCTGACACAGAACGCAAGCTGTATCTTCTGAGCCGATTCTTCGACCCTAATCTGGACGTCTACCAGAACCGTCTGCTGGAGAATGTGGCGTTCAACATATCGACGCACGCCAGGGCCAGCACGCTGATTCACGAATTATCGCACTTGAAGCTCGACACCGTGGACATTGCCTACCTGGACAGCATGCGACCCTTCCCAGACTTGATCAATATCGAAAGGCCCGGCGCCGAAGTGCTTAAAACCACCCTGGAGGATCTGCGCAGCACCGCGCTATCGACGATGACGCCTGCAACGATGCTGTTCAAGACTCAAGACACCCTCACCGAACTGTGGGAAGACTTCAAACCAGGTTCTGCAATTGAAAAGAAAATTTTCAAGGCCACCGGTGCCAAGACCTTGCAGGACGCGAGGATCATTTTCATGTCAGTCCCTGATAAACGGATTGACACCATTCTGGCCAACGCCGACTCGGTGACGTACCTGATCACCCATCTTGGCCGCCAGGTGGAGCCGGGCGCCTGAACGGCCCCCGGCGAGTGCATCAGTCTTTCTGGTCACGCAGCACGTTACCGGAAGCGCCATCGATGCGCGCCTCATACACGATGCCATCGGACTTGCGACCTTTGACTTCCCAATAGCCATTGTCATCCGCTTCAGCGGCGTAGACCTCAATGTAGCCGGCCTTGGTTTTCGCCACCTCGATGGCTTTCTCAATGGTGATCCAGCCTGCACCCGGCTTGTCGGCCATGGCGGCGCCAGCGCTCAACAGCGCGGAAGTAGCACACAGGGCGATCAAAGTTTTCTTCAACATTTTCGTACTCCATAGTGGACGACAGGTTAATTCCTGAATTTTTAGGCGCACACAAACAAGAATAAGTTCCAATTGATGTGCAATCGCCATGATGCGGTTCTCGCCGTCCACCTTGGGAGGTTAGAATGTGGGAAATCAGGATGAGTTAATGAGCGAAAAGCCCCTTTCAGAAACCGAATATGACGCCATCACCGACGCCGCCGCGCATTGGTGCATGCGCCTGCATGCTGCAGATTGCACGGCGGGCGAACGTCAGGCTTTTACCCAGTGGCACGATGCCCATCCGCTGCACGCCTTCGAATATGCAGCCATGCTCGAGATCTGGGACGTGGCCGACCACCTGCCCCGCGACAAGCCTGAGGCGGTGGTGGTCCCAATCAAGAAGCCAGCCAGCCGCTTGCGCACCTACGCGGTGGCCGCAGCGGTGTGCCTGGCGGCATTGCCGCTTGCCGCCTTCACCGGCTGGGAAGCGGGCTGGTTGCCCAGCTCCTATGAACGGTTCGAAGCAGCCAATGGCTTGAAAAAAGTCACCCTGGGCGATGGCAGCCAAGTGGAGTTGAACCTAGGCACCGAGTTGGTCTACAGCCATTACAAGGACCAGCGCCGTGTCACCCTGAAAAAGGGCGAAGCGTTCTTCAACGTCACGCACGACAGCCACCACCCGTTTATCGTGCGGGCCGGCGAAGGCCAGGTGCGAGTGACCGGCACGCAATTCAATGTCTGGGAATATGAAAATCAGGTGCGGGTGATGTTACTGGAGGGCTCGGTGCAGATCTCCAGCGACGGCGAGCATGCCAGTGTGCCGCTTAGCCCAGGCATGCAAGCCAGTTTCCATCAGGGTGACGCGACCCCGCAGGTCGCCGCTATCAATCCCGATGACACCGCGCTGGCATGGCGCCAGGGCAAGCTGGTGCTCGACAACCTGACCCTCACGGACGCCTTGCCCCTGATCAACCGCTACCTGAAAAAGCCGGTGATGCTCGCAGACGCCAGTACCGGCGCGATTCGCGTCGGCGGTATCTACAACATCAATGAGGTCAACAACCTCGTGCCCTCCCTGCCCAAGGTGTTGCCGGTGTACCTGACCCAAAACCAGGACGGCAACCCCGTGCTCAACTCCATTCCGCGTAAAGCCCCCAAGGGCTGAGCCCGCTCGCACGAAGCGGGACGTTTGGGCCGCAGGTGTCCATTTTTGAAACACCTCCCTCACCTGCATCGCCCGCCGTATGCGGATTCATGGTTCTGTCACAGGCAGTGTTACATGGCTGAGACAGCGTGAGATGAGCATGGGTCTATCTCACGCCTTTGAGACTGTTTCAACCCTGAAACAGGGTTGTCATCACTTTGCCTCGACTTTCTCCCAACCCCTTGAATAACCACATCTAATAAAAAGCGGCACGCCTTCTGCTCTTTCCCTGACAACGCTGTTTAGGGTCAGCGTTAAGAATAAGGACTGCCGCCGTGAACACACTCACACACGCCTCGTCGATAAACGTACTGCTGATCAGTTGCGTGCTCAGTGCAGGTGTCAGCCTGACGAGCCAGGCGGGTGACGGTGTGATCGTGACCGGGCGTACGGTGCAGGGCCACATGTACGGGCGCACCTCGCTGCCCGACCCCTACCCCAACACCGCCAATGCCAACCCCAGCAAAGAGATCAACAACGCTTTGACCGGCGAACTCAGCGACAGGGATATCGGCGGCATCAGCAGTGGCTCCAGCCTCGCCCGCTCCCTGCAGCCCAACGGCAGCCTGTCAGGCCTGGGCGCCACCCAAAACAGCATGTCGACACTCGGCGCTGGCGCAGCGGCAGGCCATGGTGCGGGCAGCGGCAGCAGCATGGGCGGGCAGATCAGCGACTCGATCCAGCGTGGCATGGCGCCGCTCAACAACCTCGGCAGCATGATGGGGGGCAAGTGATGAAGCGCGCCCTGTTGGTGCTTGCCCTGCTGGGCAGCGCCTCGGCCATGGCCGACAACACCGCCGTGATCAACCACAGCGGCCAGCAATACGACGGCGTGCTGTCGATCAACCAGGCCGCCGGCACGGGGCAACAAATGTCCAACAGCCGCGCCATCGCGCTCGGTGGCCAGGCCACCAACGTCGACATCCAGCGTGTCGACGGCAAGGTCGACCCGTCCCTGAACGCCAAGGCCGCGATCCAGGGCAACTCATTCAGCAGTGGCAACGGCGTACTGGGCATCAACCAGTCTGCCGGGGCTAATAACCAATCCATCAACGCTGTGCGGATCAGCCTCAACCCTGGCCCGCAGAGCATCGATGACAGCGTCCTGTTGCAACAGAACACGACGACGCTGGCAACCGACTCAGGGCTCACCCGCACCACTGGCAGCCGCCAGGTCGTGACCAGCGACCAGGCCTTCACCGGCAGCCGAGGAGTGACACAGGTGAACCAGAGTGCCGGGGTGGGGAACCGAGTGGCTAACACCCTGGGCATCACTATCAAGTAACCGCTTGGTAGACGTTCGTTAGACCGTACCAACACTTAACCAACTAATTAGAAGCAAGGAGAAACACCATGAAACCTCAAATGGCTCTGAAACCAATGGTTTTCGCTCTCGCCGCACTCATGGCTGCTGCTGCTCAAGCGGGTGGCTGGCATCCAACCCCACAACCCACCGGTACTGTGGCCGCTGTGGTCACTGACGTACAGAAAAGCGAACACAACAAATTCGACGACACCAACACCGAGAACAACGCATCAGCCGACAACTCGGTAAATAGCAACAGCGGTAATGTCGGGGTCAACGCACAATCAGGTTCCGGCAACCAGGCTGACAACGCCGGCGCCATTTCCAGTGCCAAAGGCGACTTCGCCACCGTGTTTGCCGTGATCGATGTCGACCAAGGCAGCTCGCATAACAACTTCGTCAACAAAGGCACGCAAAACAACGCCTCCCTGGACGGTTCCATCACCGGCAACTCCGGCAACGTGGGTTACAACGGCCAGGCCGGCCAGGGTAACCAGGGTAAAAACAACCTGGCCATCACCACCGCTGACGGCAAGAACATCGCAGCAGCGTCCAACACCGAGCAGAACTCGCTCAACAACAGCTACCTGAACACGGCCGCCAGCAGCCATGGTTATGGCAAGCCTCAATACGTGTCCAACAACGCAAGCCTCGACAACTCGGTTAACCGCAACTCCGGCAACGTAGGTGTCAACCTGCAATCGGGTGCGGGCAACCAAGGCAGCAACAGCCTGTCGATCGGCCAAGGTTGCAGCGTCTGCGCCAGCGGCGTGCGCTTCTGATCCAACGGGGCCTTGGCGACAAGGCCCTTTTTTATTCCAGTGTCCAACAGGTCATTCGATCATGCGTATCGCGACCCTCACCCTCCTGATGTTACTCACCGGCACGACCTGGGCAGGCACCATGGCGATTTCCGCCATGCCCGGCGGTGCGGTGATTTTCAAGAAGGTCGAGAGCATTCGCGAGCGCCGGTTCGCCAACCTGGTGGAACAGAAAACCGACTTCAGCTGCGGTGCCGCAGCACTCGCCACCATCCTGCGCCAGGCCTATTGGCTGGACGTCGACGAAGCACACATCATCAAAGGCATGCTGGTCACCGCCGACCAGGACCTGGTGCGAACCCAGGGCTTTTCCATGCTGGACATGAAGCGCTACCTCGAGAGCATCGGCATGCGTGCCCGGGGCTACAAGATCGCGCCTGAGACCCTGCTGACCGTGAAAATCCCCGTGGTGGTGCTGCTGGAAATTCGCGGCTACAAGCACTTCGTGGTGTTGCAACGGGCCGACAAGGACTGGGTGTACATCGGCGACCCCGTATTGGGCCACAAGCGCTATTCCCGTGACGATTTCGTCAAAGGCTGGAATGGCATTGTCTTCGCCGTACTGGGTGAGGGTTACGACAAGGCCAACGTCTTGCTCGACCCGCCCCTGCCGCTGACCGCCAAGAGCCAGATGAATGAGTTCAGGCCTGTGGGCGATGCCGAGCTGATGGATTTCGGTTTTATCCAGAGCGACTTCTTCTAGAAGCGCAATAAGGGGCAGGACGCCCCAGGAGCAGCAGATGAACACTTCCCGTTGGCTGACGGTCTTGTGTCTGGCCGCCTCAATGCCTGCTTATGCGTCCTCGGGGTTCAAGCCCATCGAACTCAAGGACGCCGAAATGGCCGAGCTGCGCGGCCGTTATGTGATGCCGGGACGCATCATCAGCTTTGGCATTGTCATGAGCAGCACCTGGACCAATGCCGAAGGTAGCAACATCACCGGCACGGCCAACATGCAGATCGACAAGACCACCATTACGCCACAGTTCTACGTGCAAACCACCGGCTCGACCGGTACCGGCACGCGCCCCAACACGGGCACCGGCAATGTGGTCGGGGGTGCCGGCCTCGGCAGCGGCCAGGGCGTGACCCAAAGTGTACGCACCGCCGGCGATGGCAACGCCGCCTACAACAATGTGGGCATCAACGTCGAAAATGGGGTTAGCCCCGCCAATAACCTGCAGTCCGGCCAGGTGCTGGTGGCGGGCGGTACAGTGACCGGGGACAGCGCCGCGGGCCGTGTCAGCGTATCGGCCAACAGTGGCGGCGTGCAGATGGCCATCCAGGCCAATCACAACCAGGGCAACAGCCTGCAACAGATCGGCGCGGGGAACGTGCTGCAGGGCACGGTATTGACCGGCGATAGCAACCTTGTCAGAAACATCACCCAGATCAACGTGGTGATGAACAATAACGGGCTGAACAACGCCGCGTTGAACTGCAACCTGGATCAACTCAAAGGCCTACGCACGCTCGGTTATTGAACTACGCTGACCCTCGACACTTACGCATTAGAAAAGGACGGCTTATTTCATGCATCGATCGTTATCGCTACGTGCGGTGGTTTGTTTGAGTACGCTCTTGCCCGCATCCGTGCTGTATGCCGCGCCAGACGCTGACATCGAAACCCTGAAGAAGGAACTGCTGGAACTCAAGCAACGCTACGACGTGCAGCAAAAAGCCTTGGCCGTGCTGGAGCAACGTGTGCGCCAGGTCGAGGACCAACCGGCAACGCCCGCCCCCAGGCGCCTGGCCAAATCACCGGCCGACTTCAAGAACGGCGCTAACACTGTCGCGGCTAGCGGTACGGGCGCAGCCGCGGCATCCGGTGGCGCTGGCGGGGGTGGCAGCTCCTACGGCCAGGCCCTCAAGGAGGACTCGGCCCCTGCGCAAAGTGTGAGCAACCTGTACAACGAGGCCAGCGGCTTTTTCGGCAATGGCAAGTTCAGCGTGGAAACCGGCATCACCTATGCCCGTTATGACGCGCGCCAGTTGACGCTCAATGGTTTCCTGGCGCTGGACTCGATTTTCCTGGGCAACATCAACCTGGACCGGATCAAGTCCGACAGCTGGACCCTGGACCTCACCGGGCGCTACAACGTCGACAACCGCTGGCAGTTCGACCTGAACGTACCGGTGGTGTACCGCGAGTCCACCTACCAGTCGGGCGGCGCCGGCAACGACGCCACGGCCACCTCCGAAGGTTCCGTGACCCGTGACCCGACCATCGGCGATGTCAACTTTGGCGTGGCCTACAAGTTCCTCGACGAAACCCCGACCTTGCCCGATGCGGTGGTGTCGGTGCGCGTCAAGGCCCCGACGGGCAAAGAGCCCTTCGGCATCAAACTGGTCAAGCAACCTAACAACGATAACCTCTACGTGCCCGAAAGCCTGCCCACGGGTAACGGGGTCTGGTCGGTCACGCCGGGCATCTCCCTGGTCAAGACCTTCGACCCGGCCGTGCTGTTCGGTTCGTTGTCGTACACCCACAACTTTGAAGATTCTTTCGATGACATCAGCAGCGAAGTCAATCAGAAGGTAGGAGGCAAGGTACGCCTGGGCGACAGCTTCCAATTCGGGGTCGGCGTCGCCTTTGCCTTGAACGAGAAGATGAGCATGTCGTTCTCGGTTTCCGACCTGGTGCAGCGCAAGAGCAAGCTCAAGCCCGATGGCGGCGACTGGCAATCAGTGGTGTCCAGCGATGCCAACGCCGGCTATTTCAACGTGGGCATGACGATTGCCGCCTCGGATAACCTGACCATCGTGCCGAACCTAGCGATTGGGATGACCGATGATGCGCCGGACTTTACGTTCAGCCTGAAATTCCCGTATTACTTCTGATTGGTTTGCCTGCGGGCGGTGTATCAGTTACTGCATCTGTGACTGCACTCCCGCTTTCGCAGGCAAGCCAGCTCCCACATGGGCCCTGTATTGCCCACAGAATCAGCGCCTGACACAAATCCCCTGTGGGAGCGGGCTTGCCCGCGATGGCGGTGTGTCAGTTGCTGCATCTGTGACTGCACTACCGCTTTCGCAGGCAAGCCAGCTCCCACATTGGCCATGCATTGCCCACAAAATCAGCGCCTGACACAAATCCCCTGTGGGAGCGGGCTTGCCCGCGATGGCGGAGTGTCAGTCACTGAATCTCTAACTGAACCACCGCTATCGCAGGCAAGCCAGCTCCCACATTGGCCCTGTATTGCCCACAGAATCAGCGCCTGACACAAATCCCCTGTGGGAGCGGGCTTGCCCGCGATGGCGGTGTGTCAGTTGCTGCATCTGTGACTGCACTACCGCTTTCGCAGGCAAGCCAGCTCCCACATTGGCCATGCATTGCCCACAAAATCAGCGCCTGACACAAATCCCCTGTGGGAGCGGGCTTGCCCGCGAAGGCGGTGTGTCAGTTGCTGCATCTGTGACTGCACTACCGCTTTCGCAGGCAAGCCAGCTCCCACTTTGGGTTTACCCGCCCTAGCGGATCTGGTGTTTATGCAGCAACCGGTAGAACGTCGGCCGGGAAATCCCCAGTACGCGGGCCGCGACACTTAGGTTGTCGCTGTGCCGGTTGAGCACATCGCACAACGCCTGACGTTCGGCACGGTGTTTGTAGTCTTCCAATGTCGCCATCGGCGCCGACATGGCTTGCTGGCCTTGCAGCCCCAGGTCAGCCGCTTCGATCTGCCGCCCTTCGGCCAGTACCAGGCCACGCCGCACGCGGTTGGCCAGTTCACGCACATTGCCCGGCCACGGGTGTTGCCCCATCGCCACCAAGGCCTCTTCGCTGAAACTGCGCGGGCGCCGTCCGGTTTCCTGGCTGTAAAAACGTGAAAAGTGGTTGGCCAGCATCGCCACGTCACCATGGCGTTCGCGCAACGGCGCGGTGACCACTTGCAGCACATTCAGGCGGTAATACAAGTCTTCGCGAAAGGCGCCCTTCTCTACCGCAGCCTCAAGGTTGACGTGAGTGGCGGCCAACACCCGTACATCCACCGGGATCGGCTGGCTGCCGCCAACGCGTTCGATGTGTTTTTCCTGAAGAAAGCGCAACAAGTTGGCTTGCAGCTCCATCGGCAGATCGCCGATTTCATCGAGGAACAGGGTGCCGCCGTTGGCCGCTTCAATACGCCCGATCTTGCGCTGATGGGCGCCGGTAAACGCGCCTTTTTCGTGACCGAACAGCTCGGACTGGATCAGGTGTTCAGGAATAGCGCCACAATTGATCGCGACAAACGGCTTGGCATGCCGCTGGGATTGGCGGTGCAGGGTCTTGGCCACCAACTCTTTGCCCGTGCCACTGTCACCGCGGATCAACACCGGGGATTCAGTCGGCGCCAACTTGGACAACAATTTGCGCAGCTCACGAATGGGGCGGCTCTCGCCCAGCAATTCATGGGGCTCATCCACCGGCGCGTAGCCCTTGCCACGCAGGCGCGCCATGCCGAACGCGCGACCCAGGGTCACCTGTACCCGGGACACATCGAAGGGTAAGGTATGGAAGTCGAAAAACCATTCGCAGACAAAATCGCCGACGTTCTGCAAACGCAGTACATCCTGGCTGAGCACGGCGATCCACTCGGTGCCGCTGCGACCAATCAACTCCTTGACCGCTTCGGGGCGCTCCAGGTGATCCCGCTGCAAGCGCAGCAGGCCCACATCGCAGGAGCGCTCCCCCACCGCCTCCAAGGCACAGCTGTCTACTTCCCAGCCGGCGGTGCGTAAACCGGGTAATAACCCGTGGCAATCGTCACAGGGGTCGACCACCAATAAGCGGCGTTGGGCGGGTGTCGCAATCATGACTATTCCTTGGCGCCAAGATTGTTAAAGTTATTTAGAAACAACAGTTTGTGGCGACCGTTGGTAACCCTAGCAAGATCTTGACGCTTTCCTTGTACCCTTTCGCTATAAGTGCGGGCAAAAAGCCATGCTTGTTTCGTAGCACGCCGAAAGTTGCTCGTCAGTGAAACGCTTATGGCGCTTTCAAAACAGCCGCTTACATGACGTCAATCAGGAAAAGTTAAATTTTCTTGCCCTAGCATGTGACCCGCACGCCACCATCGTGCATCAGTACAAGTAACCCACCGCACGGTCAGCCCAACCGCCGGTACTCACTTGAATGGGCATACAGAGAGAAGACCCAAATGAACGCTCCGCTGCGCATCAACGAAGCTCTTTTGATTGCAGACCGTGCTTTCCAGCCCTTTCAGTGCGTGGCCTGGCACGATGGCGTCGGCGCCCTCAGCCTGAGCGTCATCGACCGTACCAACACCCGCATCGGCAGCAAACAGCTGTCCTGCACTGCGTATACCGACCCGGCCCAACTTGAAAACCTGTTGTTACAGGCCCGCGCCGAGCTCGATAAAGATGGCCACCAGTTGCAGTCCTGGGCAATGCCGAAGTAATGCAATGCGGCAACTTCCAGCCAACGCCAAACATCGGCTGGAAGTTGCGCGCTAAAACGTCAGTTACTTAGCGTGCCGCGAGAATAAACCGTTCGAACGCCTCGGCAGCGCCGTCCTCGACATTGCTGCCGGTCACCACATTGGCCTGGCGCTTGACGGTTTCTTCGGCCTGACCCATGGCAATCGACAATCCCGCCACATGAAACATCGCCGGGTCATTGCCACCGTCACCAATCGCAGCCGTTTGCGCAAGCGGCACGCCCAGGTGCTCGGCCAGGGTTTTCAAGGCTTCGCCTTTGTTGGCCAGCATCGCGGTCACGTCCAGATACACCGGCTGCGAACGCGATACCTGGGCCAACCCCTGCACTTTCGGCTGCAATTGCGCCTCCAGCTCCACCAGCAACTGGGTGTTGTTGCTGGCGGCGACGATCTTGTCGACCCGGTCCAGGTAAGGCTCGAAACTCTCCACCACCACCGGCCCATAGCCCAAGCCGTCGGCTTCGCGCTGCACCATGGGCCCGGGCGGATCACGGCGCAGCCAGTCGCCATCGGCAAACACCCAGACTTCCACGTCCGGCTCGGCCGAAAACAGGGCCAGGGTGATCAGCGCCGCTTCCGCCGGCAGATGGTGAGCAACCAGGATGCTGCCATCCGGGTTGACCAACGTACCGCCATTAAAGCCAGCCACCGGCACATCGATGCCAAAGGTCTCGATCAAATGCCGCATGGCTTTGGGCGGACGCCCGCTGGCCAGGCTGAAAAGCACCCCGGCCTCGCGCATGGCGCGAATGGCATCGGCGGTGCGTTGGCTGAGGCTGTGGTCGGGATGCAATAGCGTCCCGTCCACATCACTGAGGACAAACCGGATGGGATGAATCGTCGCGTCACTCATCCGAGGCTATGCCAAGCGCGGCCATCGCGGGCCAGCAAGGCATCGGCCGCTGCTGGGCCATCCTCACCAGCCTTGTAAGCCTGGATACCGTCATCTTCCTTCCATGCATCCAGGAACGGCTGCACCGCACGCCAGCCGTTCTCGATGTTGTCGGCACGCTGGAACAAGGTCTGGTCGCCGGTCATGCAGTCGTAGATCAGGGTTTCGTAACCCGTCGACGGTTGCATCTCGAAGAAGTCCTTGTAGTCAAAGCCCAATTCGATATTGGCCATTTCCAGGGTCGGCCCAGGCTGCTTGGCCAAAAGGTCGAACCACATGCCTTCGTTCGGCTGGATCTGGATCTTAAGGTAAGTGGGCTTGAGCTCATCGACTTCGGTATCGCGAAATTGCGCATAAGGCGCCTGCTTGAAGCAGATCACGATCTCGGTGTCACGGATGCTCATGCGCTTGCCGGTACGCAGGTAAAACGGCACACCGACCCAACGCCAGTTATCAATCATCACTTTGAGCGCGACGAACGTCTCGGTGCTGCTGTCCGGCGCGACGTTGGCTTCTTCGCGATAGCCGGGTAATGGCTTGCCGGCGATTTCTCCGGCGGTGTATTGGCCGCGCACGGAGTTGGCCCGCGCATCTTCCAGCGACCAGGGGCGGATGGCACCGACCACTTTGGCCTTCTCACCCCGCACCGCATCGGCACCAAAGGCGGCCGGCGGTTCCATGGCGACCATCGCCAGCAGCTGGAATAGGTGGTTGGGCACCATGTCCCGCAGTGTGCCGGTCTTCTCGAAGAAGTTGCCCCGGGTTTCAACGCCGACGGTTTCAGCGGCAGTGATTTGCACGTGATCGATGTAGTGGTTGTTCCAGAACGCTTCGAACAGCACGTTGGAGAAACGGCTGACCAGGATGTTCTGCACCGTCTCCTTGCCCAGGTAATGGTCGATGCGGTAGATCTGCTTCTCGCTCATCACCTTGAGCAGGCAGGCGTTGAGCGCCTCGGCGGTGGCCAGGTCGGAGCCGAACGGCTTCTCGATCACCACGCGCCGAAAGCCATCGTCCGTTTCATTCAACAAGCCAGCGCTGCCCAGGCGCTGCACCACTTCACTGAAAAAGCGCGGAGCGGTGGCCAGGTAGAACACCGCATTGGCGGTGCCGCTGTCAGCGATCTTGCTGGCGATATCGGCATAGGTGCTGTCGTCGAGGAAATCGCCCTCGACGTAGCTGATGCCCTTGGCCAATTGTGCCCACAACGCGGGGTCGAGGGCGTTCTCGGCATTGCCCCTGACCTTGCTGGAGGCTTCGGTACGAATGAAGTCCTCAAGTTTCTTGGCAAAGTCCGCGTCGCTGATGGCGTTGTGATCAACGCCGACAATACGCAGGCCATCGCCCAGCAACCCATCGCGGCTCAGGTTGTACAGCGCCGGCATGAGCAGGCGCTTGACCAGGTCGCCATGGGCGCCAAACAGAAACAATGTGGTGGGTGGAGCAGGTTCGGCCTTGGGTTTCTTGCCGTTGACGGTCATTTTTTGGAAGTCTCCACATGGCCACCAAAGCCGAAGCGCATGGCAGACAGCATTTTGTCACCGTAGGTGCTCTGCTGGCGGGAACGGAAACGCGCGAACAGCGAGGTCGACAACACCGGAACCGGCACCGCCTGCTCCATGGCTGCTTCGATGGTCCAACGACCTTCACCGCTGTCGGCCACAGAGCCCGAGTAGCCGTCAAGTTTGGGGTCGGTGGCCAGGGCATCGGCGGTCAGGTCCAGCAACCAGGACGACACCACGCTGCCACGACGCCAGACTTCGGCGATGTCGCCGACGTTGAGGTCAAAGCGCTGGTCTTCCGGCAGGTTTTCCGAGTTCTTGGTCTTGAGGATGTCAAAACCTTCGGCAAACGCCTGCATCATCCCGTACTCGATGCCGTTGTGGATCATCTTGACGAAGTGCCCCGAACCCGCTGGGCCGGCGTGAATGTAGCCCTGCTCGGCACGTGGGTCGGCAGAGGCCGAACGGTCCTTGGTGCGCGGGATGTTACCCAGGCCCGGCGCCAGGCTTTTGAAGATCGGGTCGAGGCGATTCACGGTCTCGGTGTCACCACCGATCATCATGCAGTAGCCACGTTCCAGGCCCCAGACGCCGCCCGAGGTGCCCACGTCTACATAGTGCAGGCCCTTTTCAGCCAGGGCTTTGCCGCGACGCACGTCGTCCTTGTAGTTGGTGTTGCCGCCGTCGATGATCACATCGCCGTCTTCCAGCAGTTCGCTCAGTGCGTTGATGGTGTCTTCGGTGGGCGCGCCCGCCGGCAACATGACCCAGACAGCACGGGGCTTTTGCAGGCCGGCCACCAGCGCTTTCAAGTCGGCGACGCCGGTGGCGCCCTCCTCGCTCAAGGCTTTGACGAAGGCTTCGTTACGGTCGTATACAACGGTGGTATGCCCATTGAGCATCAGGCGCCGCGCAATGTTACCGCCCATGCGGCCTAGTCCGATAATCCCCAGTTGCATGTGCTGATGCTCCTAACTTCTAAAAAATGTGTGACATAGTTTATAGCGCAATGAGGCTAATGAGGGTTAGTCCAGAGCGGATCCGTGTAGTTTCATGACAAAAAAGTGGCCATCGTTTCACCATCACCCCGGCAAAAGTCACACGACCGCCAAAAATAAAAAAGTTCCCTTGCTGAGAAAAAGAATTCAAACTTGCTTCCGACTGTTGCCAAAAACCTGTTTTGGCACCGCGATCTACCGGCTATTTGCGAGGTAAGCAATGAGCACAGCACAGATGACCCGTCCGCCACAGACCCTCTACGTCACCCTCCGTCGCGATGAACTGCGCCAGTTGAAAGACGAGCGCGATCAGTTGCAACAGGAAGTCCTGCGCCTGCGCTTGCACCTTCAAGCCCAGCTCGATCAACCGTCGGATGCCAAGCCAGCCCTGTGCTGAAAGCCGGGCCGAACGCGTTGTAAGGCAATACCTACAGAAAACTCACAAAGTTTTCACATTCCCCTCTTGATACTCCCGTTCCGCGATGCCGCTCACTTCCTGGGCGGCCCGATGTTGCGCGCCTGTGCGCGACAATCTTTCTCTGATGGGGCGCTGGATGGCGATGTTCAAACGCAGCACGACGACTGCGAAAGGCTTTGATTGGGCCGGCCTTGGCTGGTTATTCCTGTTTTTCTGGTATTTCTCGGGTATTACCCAACTTCTTATCCAACTGACCGGCACCTCCGGCTTCAGTGGCTTCCGCCAGGCCTTCTTCATGAGTGCGCTGTGGCTGGCGCCGATGTTGCTGTTCCCGCGTCGTACACGCCTGCTCGCCGCCTTGATCGGCGTGGTGCTGTGGGCTTGCTCCATGGCGAGCCTGGGTTATTTCTTCATTTATCAGCAGGAATTTTCCCAGAGCGTCATCTTCATCATGTTCGAGTCGAACATCTCTGAAGCCGGCGAATACGCCACCCAATACTTTGCCTGGTGGATCGTGCTGGCGTTCATTGCCCACACCGCCTTCGCCATCTTCCTGTGGACACGCTTGCGCCCGGTGTACCTGCCGCGCGGTCAGTCAATCGTGGCAGCCATTGCCATCGTCCTGGCGGTGGTGGGCTACCCACTGGTCAAGCAGATCGCCACCAGCGAAACCATGGAATTGGCCATCGACCGTTTCGAAACCCGCATCGAGCCTGCCGTGCCTTGGCAGATGATCGTCGCCTACCGTCGCTACACCGAGCAGCTGGATAACATGCAAGGCATGCTCACCAGTGCAAGCAAGATCCCGCCCTTGAACAACCTCAAGGACAGCATGGCCGGCCAGCCGTCCACACTTGTCTTGGTCATCGGCGAGTCGACCAACCGCCAGCGCATGAGCCTCTACGGCTACCCGCGCAACACCACGCCGGAACTGGACAAGCTGCGCGACCAACTGGCCGTGTTCGATAACGTCATCACCCCGCGCCCCTACACCATTGAAGCGCTGCAACAGGTGCTGACCTTCGCTGACGAAGAAAACCCAGACCTGTACCTCAAGACACCGTCGATTGTCAGCGTGATGAAACAGGCCGGCTACAAGACCTTCTGGATCACCAATCAGCAGACCATGACCAAACGCAACACCATGCTCACGACCTTTTCCGAACAGGCCGACGAGCAGGTGTACCTCAACAACAACCGCAACCAGAACGCCCGTCAGTACGACGGCGATGTACTGGCGCCGTTTTCCAAGGCCCTGGCCGATACCGCCGAACGCAAGTTCATCGTGGTGCACCTGCTGGGCACCCACATGAGCTACCAGTACCGCTACCCGCCGACCTTCGACAAGTTCACCGACCGCCAGGGCGTGCCAGCGGGTGTCAGCGATGCGCAGTTGCCGACCTACAACAGCTATGACAACGCGGTGCTGTACAACGATTTCGTGGTCTCCAGCCTGATCAAGGACTACGCCAAGACCGACCCCAACGGCTTTTTGCTGTACCTGTCGGATCACGGCGAAGACGTGTTCGACTCCGCCGGCCACGACACCTTGGGCCGTAACGAAGGCAAGCCGACCGCGCCGATGTACACCATCCCGTTCATGGCCTACGCCTCGCCAAAATGGCGCGAAAGCCACGACTGGAGCTTCGCCGGCGACTTGCAACGGCCTTACAGCAGTTCGCAGTTGATCCACACCTGGGCCGACATGGCAGGCTTGAGTTTCGATGAGCTGGACCACAGCAAGAGTCTGGTAAGCGACAGCTTCAAGCCACGCCCCCTGTTGATCGGCAACCCTTACGAGACCAAGCAGAAGGCGCTGATCGACTTCAGCCTGATCAAGCCCAAGAAGGCCGACGGCGCCGAAGTGGTGGCCAAATAAGCCAGGGGCTTGTAACAGAAAGATAATAATCATTCTCGTTTAACCCTAAAGTTCCGCAGCTCCTTTCGTCTTTGAACCAAGCCCTCCCTGCCTGGGGAGGTATCCAAGACGACAAGGAGTCTGCAGTGATGTTCGCGCCCTTCACCCGTTCCATGACCTTCACCCTCGGCCTGTTCAGCCTGGCGCTGAGCCCGGATTCGCTGGCCGACACCGACCCCGATACAGCCCCCGCCAAAGCCCTGGAACTGGGCGCGACCACCATCAGCGCCGACAGCCTGGGCGCCACCACCGAGCACACCGGCGCCTACACTACTGGCTCGATGAACACCGCCACGCGGCTGAACCTCTCCGTCAAGGAAACCCCGCAATCGATCTCGGTGGTCACACGCCAGCAGATGGACGACTTCAATCTCAACACCCTGACGGATGTGTTGCGCCAGACCACGGGCGTCAACGTTCAGCATTACGACTCCGATCGTGTCTACTACTCCGCCCGAGGCTATGGCATCAGCAACTTCCAGGTTGACGGGATGCTCAACACCTTCGGCTACATGAAGACCGACGCCGACACCATCATCTACGACCGCATCGAAGTAGTGCGCGGCGCGACGGGCCTGACCACGGGCGCAGGCGACCCTTCGGCCACCGTAAACATGGTGCGCAAGCGCCCTACCGCCCACTGGCAGGCCAAGACCGGTATCAGTGGCGCCAGCCATGACAACTACTACAGCTACGTCGACGTCGGCGGCCCGCTGGCGTTCGACGGCAAACTGCGCGGGCGTAGCGTGCTGGCTTACCGTGACAGCCAGTCCTTTCGTGACAACTATGGGCTGCAGCGGGCAGTGGGCTACGGCATTCTCGAGGGCGATCTTTCCGACGATACCGTGCTGGCCGTCGGCTTTGATTACCAGGACAAACAGGTACAAGGCACCTCCTGGGGCACCGTGCCCTACTGGAACAGCCAGGGCGGCAAGGCCAGGCTGCCCCGCTCCACCAACATGGCGGCGCACTGGAGTTCCTGGCCGCTGACCGACAAGACCACCTTCGCCACCCTCGACCATCGGCTCGGCGGCGACTGGCACCTGAAGGCCGCCTATACCCATCGCCAGAGCGACACCGATGGCAAGGTGTATTACGGCGGCGCCGGTTTCCCCAACCCCGACCGCAGCGGCATGACGGCCTGGGCCAGCCATATGCGCGGCACCTCGCGCATGGAGGCCATCGACCTCAACCTGGCCGGCAGCTACACGCTGCTGGGCCGCGAACACGCGCTGATGATGGGCTATGGCGAAGCCGCCCAACGGGATGTCTCGCCCTTCATGCGCAGCGACCTGCCAGCCAGCTACTACCCCATCCAGGACTGGAAGCACATGGGCGGCATCGGCAAGTTCACCGACCAGGTGACCGACCTGAAGGGTGAGCACAGCAAGAAACAACAGAAAGCCGGTTACCTGGCCACAAGGCTGAGCCTCACAGACCGCTTGCACGCCGTACTGGGCAGCCGTTACGGCAGTTGGGAGCTGGAAAGCGCAGAGCCCAAATACGATGCCAACGACCAACTGACCGCTTCGGGCAAAACCAGTCAGACCCACAATGATATGTGGACGCCATACGCCGGCCTGCTCTACGACATCACGCCGCAGTACACCGTCTACGCCAGCTATACCGACATCTTCAAACCCCAGGACTACCGTGATGCCAACAAGAAGTACCTGGAGCCCGTGGTCGGCAGTAACTACGAAGTGGGCCTCAAGGGCAGCGTGCTGAACGAGCGCTTGAACCTGGCCGCCGCGTACTTCTGGAGTACCCAGGACAACGTCGCCGAGCGGGATGACTCAGTCCCGCCCAACCCGGTCACGGGCGAGGAGTACTACAGATCCGGCGGCAAAGGTAACAAGGTCAACGGCTTCGAGTTGGAAGCCGCCGGTGAAATCACGCCGGACTGGAACCTGACCGCCGGCTACACCTACACCCATTCAGTCAATGGCTCGGACAAACGCAATAACACCAGCCAACCCTTGAACCTGGTGAAGATCTCCAGCGCCTATCGCCTTCCGGGCGCCTGGCGCAACCTGACGGTGGGCGGCGCCGTGAACTGGCAGAGCGAAACCTACGACTTCAGCAACCGCCCGACCGGGCAGCGCAACGGCGAAGGCCGGCCGATAACCACCCGGGCGAAGATCACGCAACAGGGCTATACCGTGGTCAACCTGATGTCGCGCTACCAGTTCGACGAACAGGTTTCGGCGTCGGTCAATGTGAATAACCTCTTTGATAAGAAATACTACGAGCGCGTTGGTTTTTATAACGGCGTGTATTGGGGTGAGCCGCGTTCCGTCACGCTGGCATTGGATTGGAAGTTATAGCCCCGCCCGTTGAAGTTAACAAAACTGTTAACTTCAACGGCATCTCCCGTTAATTCCCACTTAATAAGATAGCGCCATAGTCGCTCCATGATCTGATCACGGAGCGACCGGACACCTATCACTTTTAATGGGAATACCGCGATGAAAATGTCGACCTTGATACTGGCCAGCCTGATGACCCTGACCTCCGCCGCCGCCTTTGCAGAGGGCGGCGCAGAGCGCTCCAAGGAGTTCTACAACAACTTCAGCTTCATTCAGGAAAAAACCCACGGCAAGGCTGAGCAACAAGTTGCCAGCGCCGATGGCAAATCGGTTAAGTCTGAGACTGTTGATCAGGCACAACCGAACAGCTGAGTTAATGCTTACTTAATCCGTAGCACCCTGCGCCATTCTGCTCCGTTGGCAAAGGTTTATTGGGCGCCCTTTAATGGCGCCCTTTTTTTGCCGGTTATTTATTACAACGGCTTATGCCAGAACAGCATTCGCCCATGGGCGGGATCAAACACTGAGTCGTCAAACCCGAACTTGCGGTATGCCGACTGCGCCAGGGCATTACCTTCCAGCACTTCGAGGGTGATCTTGCAGCAACCGCGCTGCCGGGCGATTTCCTCGACCTTTTGCAGCATCTTCTGACTCAACCCCAAACCCCGAAATTGCTCCTTCACCATCACGTCGTGGACGTTGACCAAGGGCCGGCAGGCGAAGGTCGAAAAGCCTTCGAAGCAATTGACCAACCCCGCTGGCTCCCCCCCGACGAACGCCAGCACACTGAACGCGTGTGGGCGCTTGGCCAGTTCGGCTGGCAGTTGCTGCAAGAGATCGGCTGGCAGGCTGTGGCCGCCGCCCATCGGGTCTTCAGCGTAAGAGTTGAGCAGCAGGCCAATGGCGTCGGCGTGCACGGCGTTGGTATAGCTGGCTTGCAGCACCAGGATGTCTGGGGTGTCCATGTCCTTCCTCGATAGCGACAACCAGGGAATCGGTTCCCTTTGAGAGGTGCGATTGTAAGCGTGGAGTCGGCAGTAGATGAAGGAGATAAGCGACAAATAGCTGACAGAAAGTGCGAAGGTTGCGCGCATCAAAGCGTGCAATGAGCTTTGGTACAGCGATTTTTCCTATGTGGCGAAGCGTTGCAGCTGCATCTCTTGCAGACGGCTCAGGGTGCGGCGGAAAGGAAACTCCAGGTAGCCTTCGGTGTACAGGCTGTGCAACGGCACCGCGGCGTCGATAAAGAGTGGCACTTTGCGGTCGTAGCATTCGTCCACTAACGCGATAAAACGTCGCACGCTGTCATCGTGCACCGACAACTGCGGCAACTCTCGATCCCCGGCCACCACGCGCTCGGCGCCATCTTCGGTGCCACGGGCAATTCGACCCGGGCGTATTTGTGCACTGAGGTTAGGGACGTCTCCCAGCAGAATGGCGTGGAAGCGATCACACACCAGCATGAAATCCATGGCGGCCAGGGGTTGCTCACACAGGTCGGCATAGCGACACCAAAGCACGGTATCACTGGCCTGCACCGTCATGATGGTGCGGTGCCCTACGCTTACCGCCACACTGTTCACGGCTTGGCCTTGGCTCAATTGTCGGAACACCGCCGCCAGTGCCTCGGGTTGATTCACCCAATAACGCTGCATGCCCACGCCGGGATGCAAGCGATGATCCTCGCCACCGTCCACGGCCACCACCTGCATATGCTGCTTGAGCGCATCGATGCCCGGCAGGAAACGCTCACGGTTGAAGCCATCGGCATACAGCTGGTCGGGCGGCTGGTTGGACGTGCACACCATCACCACACCCTCCTCGAACATCACCTGGAACAGGCGACCGAGAATGATCGCGTCCCCGATGTCATTCACAAACAGCTCATCGAAGCACAGCACACGCACCGCCTGGCTCAGCTCCCTGGCCAACGCCTGCAAGGGGTCCTGGGTGCCCGTGAGCTGGAATAAACGCTGGTGGACCCAGGCCATGAAGTGGTGAAAATGCTGACGCCGCGCAGGCACGTGCAGGCTTTGGTAGAACTGGTCCATCAACCAGGTCTTGCCACGCCCCACCGGCCCCCAGAGGTAAACGCCGGCAATCGACGAACGCCCTTGATGCAAGGCCTCGTGACAGGCTTGCAAGGCTTGTACCGCCCGGCGCTGGGCATCGTCGGCGACGAAACCTGGTTGGGCGATTGCATGTTGATAAGCGGCGAGAGGCGAGTCGAAAGTCATGCTTGCCAGTATGACGGACGCAGAGCTGTCGAGGCGCGAAATCTTGGCCTGTTTGCCTGAGGCGAGGATGAGTATTTGCACAACGCTGTAACGGTAGACGGTAACCACGATGCGAAGCGAGCCGCTCTTGATCTTGATCTTAGGCGCCCCGTTAAACCACGCTGGCCGTAATTCGACAGGGATTTGGGGGGTAAACCGGCAGGGATGCCGGTTTAGCCGCCCCGCGCCATGGATGGCGCGTGGCGGCGGCCCCCAAATCACTGGCGGATTACGGGCACACCGAGCCTGGGCGAGGTGCCGAGTGGTGGGGCAAGAGCGTTTTGCTTACTTTTGTCTGGGCCGGCATTCCGGCTTTTCAAAAGTGAGCCGCTGTAAAAGCGGAACCCTAAGTGGCCGTTACCGCAGGAATGGATATGTACTCGGTATAACTGTATCGACTGTCAGGCCGCTATCGCAGGCAAGCCAGCTCCCACAGTTGGATCGTTGGGGTGTCGGGTAGATAGGCGTCGGCTGGCGGGCCGCCTTCGCAGGCAAGCCAGCGCCCACAGGTCCACGTTAGCGCAACACCGTGGCCCCCTTGCACGCCTGCCCCGCCCTCTCACAGATCTCCCACCCACCACCCAGCGCCTTATAGATCCCCACCACCGCCAAGCGCTGTTCCGTGCGCGCCGCCGTCAATGCCCGGCGGCTGGTGAAGTCCGCGCGTTCGGCCTCAAGCACATCCAGGTACACCCCTTCACCTTGCGCAAACCGCTCACGCGCGAAGCTGGCTGCCTCACGATTGGCCGCCGCTTCCAGCAGCCGCAAGCCCAGGGCATTACCGGCTGTACGGTTGGCCTGGAACGCATCATCGGTTTCCTGCAGGGCTCGCAACACGGTCTGGTCATAAGCGATCAATGCCGCCTGGGTGCGTGCCTCGCTGGCGGCAATCCGCGCTCGTACGCGCCCGGTGTCCAGCAACGACCAGCGAATCACCGGCGCGATAAAGTTCGACTGCATGCCCGCATCGCCCAGGGCGCTGAGACTTCCGGCCAGTAAACCGATGGAACCCTGCACCTGGATGTCCGGATACAAGCCAGCGGTTTCCACACCAATCTGCGCGGTCGCAGCCGCCAGCGTGCGTTCGGCCGCGGCAATATCGGCGCGACGCGCCAGCAGGCCGGCCGGGTCTCCCACCTGCAACGTGCGCAGGTTCAAGGTTTCACGCCCAGGCCGGGCCAGCGGTGGCTTGAACCCCTGGGGCGCTTGCCCCAGCAGCACCGCCAGCGCGTTGGTTGACTTGGCGCGACGTCGCTCCAGGTCAGGCGCTACCGCCTCGACATTGCGCAACAAGGCCTCGGCCCGCAGCCGGTCGAATTCGGTGGCGGCGCCGACGCTGACCATCTGCCCCACCAGGCCCAGGCTGTCGCGCTGGCTCTGACTGATATCCGCGACCACCGCCTGTTCGGCTTCGATCCCTTGTAACTCGAACCAGGTTGCCGCGACCGTCGCCGCGACGCTCGCTTGCACGCTGCGCAGCAATGCCTGACGCGACCCCGCCTGGGCCTGGGCCGCCTCCACCGAGCGACGCACGCGCCCAAACAAGTCGATTTCCCAGGCTGCATCCACCGCCGCGCGGGTGGTTTCAATAGAGCGCTGCTCGCCGAAGGGAGTCTCGACCTCGCTACGCTGGCGGTGCTCGTAGCCCAGGGCAGCGCCGCCGCTGGGCAGGAAGCCTTGGCGGCTTTCGCGCAGCAACGCCTTGGCTTCGTCCAGGCGCGCGGCAGCGATGCCGATGTCGTGGTTGGCCGCCAGTGCCTGTTGGATCAATTGGCTCAGTGCCGGCTCGTCGAACACTTGCCACCACTGCACCTCTACCTCACCCGGACCAAGCCCGGCGATGGGCGCGCCGAAGCTCGTCGCCCGCTGCGCAGCAGGCAGCACCGGCGCGGAGTAATCAGGCCCAACCGAGCCGCAACCGGCCAGCAGGGTCAACGACAACAGAAAAGCTGGATACGCCTGTTTCATGATGCGCTCTCCTTTAGCTGCACCTTCGGACTCGCCCCCTGGCGCTGCACGCGCAGCGCCAGGCTGCGCATCACCACATAGAACACGGGCGTCAGGAACAGACCGAACAGCGTCACGCCCAACATCCCGGCAAACACCGCAACCCCCATGGCATGGCGCATCTCGGCGCCTGCCCCACTGGCAAATACCAGCGGGACTACGCCGGCGATAAACGCCAGGGACGTCATCAGGATCGGGCGCAGGCGCAATTGACAGGCGTGGATCACCGCTTCCAATGGGCTGGCGCCTTCGGCTTCGAGGCTGCGGGCAAACTCGACGATCAGGATGGCGTTCTTCGCCGCCAAGCCCACCAGCACCACCAACCCGATCTGCACGAACACGTTGTTGTCGCCCTCCACCAGCCACACGCCGAGGATTGCGCTGAGCAGGCACATGGGCACGATCAGCAACACCGCCAACGGCAGCAGCCAACTGTTGTACTGCGCGGCGAGGATCAGATACGCCAGCAACACACACAGCGGGAAAATAAACAGGGCCGATGACCCAGCGAGCTTTTGCTGGTAGGTCAGGTCCGTCCATTCATAGGTCACGCCCTCGGGCAGTACCTCCTGGGCCAGGCGTTCCATGAGCGCAACCGCCTGCCCTGAGCTGACCCCAGGCATCGCGCCGCCAGAGATATCCGCCGAGGGATAGCCGTTGTAGTGGATCACCCGGTCAGGCCCGGAGCTCGGCGTGACCGTGACAAACGCTGATAACGGCAGCATGTCCCCGACGGCATTGCGCACCTGCAGACGGCCGATGGCTTCGGCTTGCATGCGATGGTCCGCATCGGCCTGGGCCGTGACTTTGTAGGTGCGGCCAAACCGGTTGAAGTCATTGACGTACAGCGACCCCAGATAGACCTGCAGCGACTCGAACACATCCGCCAGGCGCACGCCCTGGCTCTTGACCTGGGTGCGGTCGATGTCGACATTCAGTTGCGGCGCGTTGACGTCCAGGCTGGTCATCAGCCCGGCCACTTGGCCTGACTCAGTGGCTTTGGTCATCAGGACCTGGGTCTGCTGCACCAGCGCCTCCAGCCCGACGCCGCCACGGTCCTCGACCTGCAGCTTGAAGCCCCCGGTCACCCCGAGCCCCGGCACCGGTGGCGGCGGGAACACGCCGAGGAAGCCGTCGGGGATGCTCGCAAACTTGGCTTGCAGACGCCCGGCGATGGCGACCGCCGCCATATCCGGCGAGGTGCGCTCTTTGAACGGATCAAGCATCACAAACATCACCGCCGCATTCGGGACGTTGACGAAGCCGTTGACCGACAGCCCCGGGAACGCCACGACGCTCTCGACCCCCGGCTCATCCAGGGCGATTTTCGACATTTGTCGCACCACCGCATCGGTACGCTCCAACGAGGCCGCGTTCGGCAGTTGGGCGATGCCGACCAGGTAGTATTTGTCTTGCATCGGCACGAAGCCGGCCGGTACCGCGTTGAAGCCGAACCAGGTCAACGCGAGCAAACCGCCGTAGGCCAACAGCGCCACGCCGCGACGGCCGACGACCTTGCGCACGGTATTGCCATAGGCTTGTGGCGCTCGCTGAAACGGCCGGCCCAGCACCTCAAGCAGCCGCGTGGCGCGACCACGCAGGCTGCGCGGGTCATGCACCAAGGCCGCATGCCGTGGCCGCAGCAACAGGCCAGCCAGCGCCGGGCTGAGGGTCAACGAGTTGACCGCCGAGAGGATAGTGGAAATCGCGATGGTCAGCGCAAATTGCCGATAGAACTCGCCTTGCAGGCCACTGAGAAACGCGGTGGGAATGAACACGGCCGCCAGCACCGAGGTGATCGCAATGATAGGGCCGGTGACCTCGCCCATCGCCCGTCGCGCAGCCTGCATCGGCTCCTCGCCGTTCTCGATATGCCGCTCGACGTTCTCCACCACCACGATTGCATCGTCGACCACGATGCCAATCGACAGCACCAGGCCAAACAGCG
Organism: Pseudomonas sp. CFSAN084952; assembly: GCF_009648855.1. Taxonomy (NCBI): domain Bacteria; kingdom Pseudomonadati; phylum Pseudomonadota; class Gammaproteobacteria; order Pseudomonadales; family Pseudomonadaceae; genus Pseudomonas; species Pseudomonas sp. CFSAN084952. Next base: position 2,825,665 of record NZ_CP045767.1, read on the forward strand.
ACAAGGTATTGAGGGAAAAGCCCATCAGGTGCATGACCGCAAAGGTGCCAATGATCGACACCGGCACGGCCATCAAAGGAATCAGCGACGCACGCCAGTTGCGCAGGAACACCACCACCACGATCACCACCAGCAGGATCGCTTCCATCAGCGTGATGGCCACCGACTCCAGCGAAGCGCGCACAAACACGGTGGGGTCATAGGCAATCCGCGACACCAGCCCCTCGGGGAAGTTGGTTTGCAGACGCTGCATGGTCTCGCGCACCGACTGCGCCACATCGAGGGCATTGGCCCCTGGGCTCTGGATGATCTGCAAGGCCACCGCCGGCTCGCCGTCCAACAGGCTGCGCAGCGCGTAGGCATCGGCGCCCATCTCGATACGGGCAACATCACGCAGGCGCGTGACCTGGCCGTTATCGCCGGTGCGGATGATGATATCGCCGAACTGCTCTTCGTCCGTCAGGCGCCCGAGGGTATTGACCGTGACTTGGAACGCCGCAGTAGAGTCCGGCGCCTGGCCGACCGAGCCGGCGGCCACTTGCACGTTCTGCTCGCGCACGGCAGCAATCACATCACCGGCGGTCAAGCCTCGGGCGGCGATCAGGTCCGGGTCGAGCCACAGGCGCATGCTGTATTCACCCGCGCCCCACACCAGCACATCGTTGATCCCCGGCAGGCGTGACAGCTCATCGCGCACCTGGAGGTAGGCATAGTTGGAGATATAGAGCGGATCATAACGTTGGTCGGGGGACAGCAGGTGGACCACCATGAGGATGTCCGGCGAGGTCTTCTGCGTGACCACGCCCAGGCGCTGCACCTCTTCGGGCAAGCGCGGCAAAGCTCGCGAAACACGGTTCTGCACCTGGATCTGCGCCATGTCCGCGTTGGTGCCCTGGGCGAAGGTCGCGGTCAGGATCATGCGGCCATCAGTGGCCGACTGCGAGGTCATGTAAAGCATGCCTTCCACCCCGGTGATCACCTGTTCCAGCGGCGCTGCCACCGTCTCGGCAATCACCTGCGGGTTGGCCCCCGGATACGACGCGGTCACTTGCACCGTGGGCGGCGTGACGGCCGGGTATTCGCTCAACGGCAAATGGAAGAAGGCCACGATGCCGCCGATCATCATCAACACCGAGAGGACAATGGCGAAGATCGGTCGGTCAATGAAAAAGCGTGGGAAGCTCATTGCACGCCCCCCACCGCCAGCGGCGCCTCAAGCGGCTTGCCCTCGATGCTGGCGGCCAGCGGTGTCACCTGCATGCCGGGGCGCACCAGCCCTTTGACGACAATGCGCTCGCCCGGTTGCAGCCCCTGTTCGATGATCCGCAGGCCGTCGACCACTGGGCCCAGTTCCACCGGGCGGTATTCGGTTTTATCACCTTCACCGACTACCAGCACATAGCGACGGCCCTGGTCGGTGCCGATGGAATGGTCGGCAATCAACACCCGGGGTTGCGCCGCGCCGGTGTCCAGCTTGACCTTGGCGAACAGCCCCGGCGTCAAGCGCCCATCCGGGTTTTCCACCACCGCACGCACGCGCACCGTGCCGGTCTTGCGGTCAGCCGAGTTGGCCAGAAAATCCACGCGACCGGCCCGTGCATAGGTGGTGTCGTTGAGCATCGCCACCATGACCTTGGCGGCTTGTTCGCCCTTGGCCCCGGCGTGTTGCCGCGTCGCTGCTAACGAATGCAGGTAGGTGCGTTCATCCACATCGAAATACACATGCAAGGGGTCGATGGAAACAATCGTGGTCAGCGCTGTTTCCCCACGGGTGACATAGTTGCCTTCCGTCACCAGGGCGCGGTCGATACGCCCGCTGATAGGTGCGGTGACGCGGGTGTAACTCAGGTCCAGTTGGGCCGTATCCAGCGCAGCCCTGGCGGCCTCCACCTGCGCTCTGCCGGCGTTCAACGAAGCAACGGCGGTGTCGAGACGATCACGTGCCACCACCTTCTTGGCATATAACTGCTCGGCACGGCCATGCTCGGCCTGGGCCAGCAACGCATTGGCCTCGGCCTCGCGCAGACGTGCCTTGGCTGCGTTCACTGCCGCCTGGAACATACGCGGATCGATCACAAACAATGGACTGCCCTTGGCCACGAACTGCCCTTCAGGCACGCTGACACTTTGCAGATAGCCACTGACTCGCGGGCGTAATTGAACCTGGTCGATGGCAGTCAACGAACCGGTGTACTCCACAAACGGCGTCACCGCACGCGCCACCACCTGGGCTACCGGCACGCCAGGGGGCTTGGCGGCCGCGGCTGGCGGTGAATTGTCTGAGCATCCGCCCAGCGTCAACGCTACGGCCAACACCCCGGTGATCAGGCTGACTGGTTTGGTGTACATCGTTCACCCTCCTTGGAATTTTCAAGACAAACAGACACGTGGGTTTTTATCCGGCTTGCCATACTGGGAAGGTCAAGCGCTATAAAACCGGGGGTGTGTTTTGTCTGGGAAATACTTGGAGGTGAATCAAATGGCGGCCAGCGTGGCTTGGTGGCGCTCGGGGTTACCTGTCGAACGCGGCTGAAGGTGGGAGCTGGCTTGCCTGCGAAGGGATCGACCCGGTTTGGTTGATAGACCGAGGTGCCTGCATCGCAGGCAAGCCAGCTCCCACCTTTGGATTGCGCGGTGTCAGCCTGGTATCTGTGGGCTCAGGCTCAGGTCCAGGCGACTACCAGCAAGCCGGCGCCCAACACCAGGCACAACGGCGAATAGAAGTAGGTGTCCAGACGAGCGAACCGCGACCCGCCGACCTTCTTGAAGAACCCCACCAGCTCCGAATCCCCTATCGCTCGGGCAAACATCAGCACGGCAATCGCGCTGATGCCCCACTGCAACGCCCCATGGGACACCGGCGAGAAATACAGCCCGGCGCGCAGGCACACAAGCAAGGCAATCGCCACCAGCCCCATCGCCACCAGAAAAGTGCCCAGCGCCGACGGTTTGAACGCCGGCCTGGGCCCGCTGGCAAACTCTCCGGGCAGTTGCGGGATAGCGGCCAGGCTGCCGAGCTTGCCACCCGCAGCCCAATACAGATGCACCATGCTGATGAAGGTAAATACCCCGACGATCCACCGCGCAATCACAAAGCTCATGGTCGGCGCTCCACAAAAATGTGCGAATGAGGATAGCCGCCCTGAGTTTTTTTGCAGGCATTTCGTCGGTCGCTGATGATAAAGTGCCGCCCCATGAAACTTGCCCGTGCCGACCGTTCACTCATTGCCTGGATGCTCTACTGCTGCGTCCTGTTCAATGTGTTCGCCTGCAGTATTGGTCATGGGCAAAGGGTGGGGATGCAGCTCAACGGCATCAGCGGCCAGTTCTGTACGGTCGACCCACGTACCCAGGCGCCGCTGCCCAGCAACTCGACGGACGAGAACCTGCCAACGCTGTCGAAGGCGTTTGGTTGCCCGCTGTGTTCTACCGGCGGCATGGGCCCGGCGCTCAACTCCCACCTGAATGTGGCGGTCCTGCCGCAACCCCATGCACCGCCTGCTGCGGTGGTGCTTGCCGCTGACATCCCTGCCCGCTTTACCTGGCCTGCGGCTAATCCGCGCGCGCCACCTGCCCTTGCCTGATCCCTGCGCTTACTGATCTGCATCGCCCCGTTTCCGTCAGGAGTACGGGTAGCAGTGCGTTGTTTTCGAGCCAAGTTTTCAGGATTCCAACCATGAAACATTTACCCCTGCTGGCGGGCCTGTTCGGCTGCCTGCCTGTTTGCGCCTCGGCCCTTGAGTTGGCCCCGACCACCATTGACGGCGAGCAAAGTGCCGAGCCTGGGCTGGCCCTGGACCAATCCAGCGGCATGGCCTCGCGCCTGGGCCTGAGCGTGCGGGAAACCCCGGCGTCAGTGGCCATCGCCAACCGCAACGATATCGAGCGCCACGGCGCCAAGACCTTCCGCGATGCGGCCAATACCCTTCCCGGTGTCAACGCCAGCGCCCCGCCCGGTTTTGGCGGTTTTGTCTCGTACCGAGGGTTTACCAGTAGCCAGATCACCCAGATGTTCAACGGCATCAATGTCGCCACGGGCCTGGCGCGGCCGGTGGATGCGTGGATCTATGACCGCGTCGAACTGGTAGGCGGCCCCTCCTCCTTGATCAACGGCGCAGGCTCAGTGGGTGGCTCGCTGAACTACGTGACCAAGCTGGCAAACCGCGAGGAACAGGCCATCGAAGGCCAACTGAGCTATGGCAGCTACGACACCGCCGGTCTGGCGTTCGGCCTCAACCATGCGCTGACCGAACCCGGTGCCGAGGTGCAGCATTACGCCCGCCTGGATGTGAGCCGCAACACCCACCATAGCTACATCGACCGCGACCAGCGCGATGCCTGGAGCGTGGCGTTTTCCCTGCTCAGCGACCTCACCCCCAACCTGTCCCACACCCTGGCCCTGGAATATCAGGACGAACATGAAGACAGCCCGTATTGGGGTACGCCGGTGCTCAACCCCAAGGCCGGTGAACTGAAGATCGACAAGCACAACCGCTTCAATAACTACAACGTTGCCGACGGCCGTTATGAGCAACGTACGATCTGGGCACGCTCGATCATCGACTACCGGATCAACGACAGCACCACACTGAAAAATACCCTCTACCACCTCGACAGCCAGCGCGACTACCGCAACCTGGAGACCTATCAGTACAACGCCGACAACAGCGCGGTGAACCGCTCGACGGCCTATCAGGTGCGGCATCAGGGCGAGCAGAACGGCAACCAGTTCGAACTGCGCCATGACACGAGCGTGTTCGGCCTTGCTACCACCTGGTCGGGCGGTTTTGAGTACAAGGTCAACAGCACCACCAACAGCCCCTTGAACGTGCCGGGCAAAAGTACCGTGGACCCGAACCACTACGACCCAGGGCACTTTTATGATATTCCCGGTACCCAGCCAGGTTTCGTCAAGGACAAGACCAACCAAGTAACCACCAAGGCACTGTTCGTGGAAAACCGTCTGGGACTGACGGATAAGCTCTCGCTGCTGACCGGCCTGCGCTATGACGCCATCGACCTGGACGTGACCAACCACCGCACCCTCACCGCCACCAACCCGCGGCACTTCAAGCGCAGTTGGGAGCCGGTAACGGGCCGGGTGGGCCTGACCTATCAGTTCATCCCGTCCGCCAACGTCTATGTGCAATACAGCACCGCCGTCGAACAGCCCAATACCACCACCCAGGTGTTCGACGTGTCCACGGGCAAGCAATGGGAAATCGGCAGCAAGTTCGATTACCTGCAAGGTCGGGGCTCCGCCACGGTCGCCGCCTACAAGATCGAACGCAAGGACTTTGCCGTCACCGACCCGCTGGACCCGACCAACAGCATCCCGGTGGGCGCGCAGTCGTCCAAGGGCATCGAACTGGCCAGCTCGTTGCACATCACGCCGAGGCTATTGGCCGAAGGCAACTTCGCCTGGGTGGACGCGCAGTACGATGAGTTCAACGAAAAAACCGCCAGCGGCGAGGTGGTGTCGCGTAAGGGCAATACGCCGACCAACGTGCCCAAGCGCGTGGGTAACCTATGGCTGACCTACGATTTTGCCGAAGATTGGCAAGGTGGGGTGGATGCGCGGTATGTCGCCCAGGTGTACGCGGACAATGCCAATACCCAGACCGTACCGGCCTATACGCTGTTCGGCACCTTCCTGCGCTATAAGCTGGATGCGAACACCTCGGTAACCGGGCGCGTGCGTAACCTGACTAACGAGGTGTACGCAGAGTTTGCTCATGTGTCGCCGGCGTACTATCTGGGATCACCGAGGACCTTTGAGCTGGCCGTACACACCAAGTTCTAACGCTGCAACGACCGTTGACTTGAAATGCAATTGAATGTGGGAGCTGGCTTGCCTGCGATAGCGGTGGGTCAGCATAAAAATATGTTGTCTGACACTCAGTCATCGCAGGCAAGCCAGCTCCCACATCTTGATCTTCGCTCGATACAAAGACCGCCGGTTACTGGAGGCTCGCCTCGATCTTCTGCGCCACATCTTCCGTCAACCAGGCCTTCCATACCTGCGGATGTTCCTTGAGAAACGCCTGGGCCACCTCCCGAGGCGGCGTGTGGTGCTCGCTCATCGTCGCCAAGGCTTTGTTAAGCGGCTCGATGGGAAACTCGACCTTCTCGAAGAACTGGGCAATCTGTGGATGTTCCTGCTGGAACGGCGTCGACACGCCAATGCTCAGCTTGGAAGCCAATGAGCGTGTCGGCTTCGGGTTCGGGTTGTCGGCGTCAGTCAGGGTCTTCCACGCATCTGCATCAAATGGCGGTTCTTCCAGCTGGATCAATTTATAGCGCCCCATCAACGGGGTCGGCGACCAGTAATAGAACAGCACGGGCTTGCCCCGGCGAATCGACGAGGCAATCTCCGCATCCAGCGCCGCGCCCGACCCGCTGCGGAAGTTCACGTAGCTGTCGTCCAGCCCATAAGCCTTGAGCTTCTGTTTGTTGACCACCTCGGAGGTCCAGCCGATGGGGCTGTTGAGAAAGCGCCCCTTGCCTGGGGACTCCGGGTCTTTGAACACGTCCTTGTAGCGCGCCAGGTCCTGTACGCTTTTCAAATCTGGTGCCAGGGGCTTGAGTCCTTTAGAGGGGTCACCCTTGACCACGTATTCCGGCACCCACCAGCCTTCGGTAGCGCCTTTGACGATATCGCCCAGGCCCGCCACCTTGCCTTCGGCTTGCGCCTTGACCCACACAGGGCTGCGGCCTGCCCACTCCTCGCCGATCACCTGGATATCATTCTTGGCCAGGGCGGTTTCCAGGGTGATGGTGGTGCCAGGCAACGTGTCGGTGGGCAGGTCATAGCCCTTCTCGACGATAAAACGCAGTACTTCTGTGATCAGGCTGCCGCTTTCCCAGTTCAGGTCGGCAAAATGCACCGGCGCCTGGGCGGCCGATACCGGCAATGACAGACTCAGGGTCGTCAGGCCCATCGCCAGCAGTGACTTCAATCCTTTCATGCCTTTGCACCTCGCGTTTTCGCAGTCATGGCGAACGGCTTTGCTGCAAATGCGCGAAGCCTCTGAATAGTTAAGTCAACTCAACTGTAGTAGAGGTTCCAAAAGACAAAGAGGCACAACATGTTCAGCGCCTACTCGCTGGCCTTGAAGGTCACCAGCTCACCCTTGCGCCATTTGGCGGCTTTGCCCGTCACGGCTTTCAGGGTTTTGGTCAACCCTTCTTGCAATTGATCGTGGGCAGCGAATACCAGCATCACGCTGTGGCCTTCCTTGAACACGATACCCTGGCCTTCGTTCGACGACACAAAGGCATAGTCGCCGATGCCGTACACAGTCAACTTGATATCGCGAAACCTCAATTCGAACTTTCCACCTTCACGGCTGGGCAACACCGCCGCGCGAAAATGGTCACCCACTTTGAGTTCCAGACGTGGCTTGTCATCCACGACCAGCGCCGCTTCGGTATCGATTTCGGCGATATAAATACCTTCCGGCGTCTGTTCAGTGACGTAGACAAACCGGGATTGAAACTGCTTGACCAACTTAGCGCGCAAATCACCCAGCACGAATAACGCGTGCATATCCAGATTACTGACTGCCAAGGAAACGCCCCCACATCAAAAAAAGCACTGTCGACAAAGCGAGCAGCACAAAAAAATGGCCGTTACGACACGATACAGAGTCATTAAAAAACTGAAGAGAACTCGTAAGGCTAGTACAAACCTCAACGGCGGACCTCATGCGAAGTCAACCGTGATACAGCAAATCACAGGTTCAAAGACCCGAGAATACGGGTCTGCCGACTTCAGAGAATAACCCAATTAAAAATGCAGTTTTCCGACATCCCAACACAAAAAAACATCTGGGCATGGAACCAGTCACGAACTACCGACGACAATACTAGAACAGCAACCAGGGTGAAAACCACCCGAAACATCGCAGACAAGCTAACCGGATCGATCGACAGGAGCTGAGCATGCAACGACGTCAACACGACGCTACGTCTTTCCACACTCGTTCACCATGTCCCGACGAACAGCAATACTACTGCCTGCTGAACCTGAATGGGTACTCCAATTCAGTGCTTTACCAAGTTGTACCCGCAGGAAAGAACTTTTTTCATATTCTTGAAGTGCCCAGCGGCAAGATCAAGGGGTTTCGCAGCGATCACATCAAAGCCTGCGAACTGGCCAAGTCCCTTGAAGCCAAGCTATACGCCTCAGGCGGCGGAATCGTTTCGTCGCCTGGATGACTTTACCGCGCCACTGCCCCTCAACAACTGCCATACTGGCCTGTCCATGGAAGTTTGCCCCCCGCGGGTCAGGTTTCATCAACGCAGTTACCTTGAAGGGAAAGCCATACGTGACGGAATTTGATATTGGCGAATTTATTATCCACGGCGATGCGAGAGAAGTAGACGGTGAGTTTCAAGCGGTCATCATCATGCGAGCCAAACCACCGCTGAACAAGGTCACCGCGCACCAAGTGGAAAAAGACCGCTGGTTCAAAACCGCCGACGCAGCAGCCGTCGCTGGCAAAGAGGCGGCCAAGGCACTGAAAGCCGCCGTGGATTGCGGCGCGCTCAATTCCTGACAATCCGATAGAACTCTGGCGTCCCCCAAGCCCTCACATGCATGACGATAAACCCGCATGGAGAACGTTATGGACACCACGACCCCAACCCTTGAAACCCTGTTCGAACAACTGGGCCTGGATTCCAGCCAGGAAGCCATCGAACGTTTCACCGCCGAACATCGCCTGCCCGATGAGGTAAAACTCATCGACGCGCCATTCTGGAGCGAACAGCAGGCGAACTTCCTCAGGGAACAATTGCACGTCGACGCAGAGTGGGCGCCCGCAGTGGATGACCTCAATGCGCTGCTGCATGAACGTCCCCACGGTTGATTCAATGCAGGCTGTCTGACTCTTCACTGCGTAAAAGCGCTTGCCAGGCAGCCTGGCATTCCTGCGCCTCGTCCCGGCTGGCGAACGCGGTGCCGCGTTGCTCACCGTTGAGCAACACCACCCAGCAGGCGCGCTGGCCCAGGGCACGAAGGGTTTCAGGCACGCCACTGCCGATCATCACGGCCACATCGACTTTGTTTTGCATGGAGCTTCTCCGCAGCATTAGTTAGCTGGCTAACAATGTTGGCCATGCTACGGTTTTATTCCAGTTGGAAAAAGCTATCTGCGGAATAGCTTCATTGCATAAACAGCAACAATGTAGAGACGGGGACGGCCAGCTCGAGTGCCGCCCCATTCATCAGATCAAGCTTGACGCTGGTGCTTGTCGATCTGCTCGTGGCGCTCTTGCGCTTCGATGCAGTACTTGGTGGTGGGGCTGATCAGCAGGCGCTTGAGGCCGATAGGCTCGCCGCTGTCGTCACACCAGCCAAAGGAATCTTCCTTGATGCGTTCCAGGGCACGCTCAAGTTGCGGCAGCATGCGCTGGTCGCGGTCAATGGCGTTCACCAGCCAGGTGCGCTCTTCTTCGACAGAAGCCGCGTCAGCCGGGTCGGCCGGGGTGTCCAGGCTTTCAATGGCGATACGGTTCTGCTCAATGCGCTCGTGGTGTTCCACTTTCATGTCTTGCAGCAACTTCTCGAAAAAAGCGTGCTGTTCGGCATTCATGTAGTCATCCGCCGGCATGGCCAGCAACTTTTCCTTTGTCATTGATTTCTCTATAAAAAATACGTGCATTAAGGCGAATAAGGGAGCGTTCCGCAAGGCCTGTGCAGGTCTCGGAAGGGCGCCGTCCATTTCAAGCGCCACCCGGCACTCAATTTACGAGGGGCGGCAGTCTAAGGCCGACTTGAGGGCGCAGCAACTGAAAAGACAGGCATTTTTTCCCGATTAACCCCCAAAGGCACCAGGACGGGCTTGGCGAATGGTCATCGGAGTGCGTTTATAGCAAGAAATTCAGTGTTGTGGAGCTATATAGAAGACAAACGGTTGAAAGTGCCTCATCCCCTGTAGGAGCGAGCTTGCTGTGGCGAGGGAGCTTGCTCCCGCCGACTGCGCAGCAGTCTCCGGTTTTATTGGGGGTGCTTCGCCCCACGCAAGCTCGCTCCTACAAGGGCAGTACTCAGCGCTTGAGCTTGCGCTTGTTACGGTATTGGTCGATCACCACCGCCACCACAATGATCAGGCCCTTGATGATGTCCTGGATATACGCATCCACCCCGACAAAGGTAAACCCGCTGGCCATCACCCCGAGGATCAACGCGCCGATCACCGTGCCGGTGATGCGCCCTACTCCACCGGCCAGGCTGGTACCGCCGATCACTGCGGCGGCAATCGCGTCCAGCTCGTAGGACATGCCCATGCCGGCTTGCCCCGTCGCTGCACGTGCCGAGGCAACCACACCGGCCAGGCCCGCCAGGAGACCGGCGATGCTATAGACGATGATCAAGTGACGCTTGACGTTGATCCCCGAAGTGCGCGCCGCTTGCATGTTGCCGCCGATGGCATAGGTGTACTTGCCATACTTGGTGTAACGCAGGGCAATGTGGAAGATCACCGCCACCACCAGGAAGATAATCACCGGCATCGCGCCATGGCCGATCGCCGTGTAGGAGTCCGAGAGCATGCTCACCGGCTGACCTTCGGTGTAATAGCGCGCCAGGCCACGGGCCGAGACCATCATGCCCAGGGTTGCGATAAACGGCGGAATGCCGGTGACCGCAATAATGCTCCCGTTGATCGCGCCCGCTAAAAGCCCCACGCCCAAGCCCATCGCCACCGGGATCCACACCGGCAAATCGGTGAGGGACGGAAATACCGCCCGGGAAAAGTCGGAGGTCTGCGCCAGGCTGGCGGCGATCATCGCTGACAAGGCCAGCACCGAGCCGGACGACAAATCGATGCCCGTGGTAATGATCACCTGGGTCACACCGATGGCCAGCAGGCCGATGATCGACACCTGCAGGATCATCAGCACCAGACGCTGGGAGTTCATTAGAAAGCTCTGGTCGCGCACGATCCAGCCAAACAGTTCAAACACCAGGCCGATACCGATCAGCACCAGGAAGATACTCAGCTCGGTGGGCATGCGTCGACGGTTCTTGACCGGTGCGGTTGCCGGCTTGTTGTCTGTTATTGCGTTCATAACCCATCACCTTCTTATTCTGTAGATCAGTGGACTGCGGTCATCCCGGAAGCCAACTGCATGACTTTTTCCTGGGTCGCCTCGGCGCGATCCAGGGTGCCCATCAGTTCACCTTCGTGCATTACCATCACCCGGTCGCTCATGCCGAGCACTTCGGGCAGTTCGGAAGAAATCATGATCACCGCCATGCCCTCGCTGGCGAGGAAGGCGATCAAGCGATAGATCTCAGCCTTGGCGCCCACATCGATACCACGCGTCGGCTCATCGAGGATCAGCAAGCGTGGGTTGGTCATCAGCCAGCGCGCCAGCAAGGCCTTTTGCTGGTTGCCACCGGACAAGGTGTCGATGCATTGCTCCAGGGACGGGGTTTTCACCCGCAGCTTCTTGCACATGTCTTCACACAGGGCACGCAAGGCCTTCTGCTGGATAAAACCGTTGCCCGAATAGTGCGGCAGCACCGCCATCTCCATGTTCTCCAGCACCGACAAGCACGGGAACAGGCCGCTGAGCTTGCGGTCCTCGGTCAACAGCGCAAAGCCTTTCTCAATGGCCATATGCGGGTCGGTAATGCGCACCGCCTTGCCGTCCAGGGTGATTTGCCCGCTGGAACTTGGAGTGATACCAAAAATGGTTTCCGCCACATTGGTGCGCCCGGAGCCCATCAGCCCGGCGATCCCGAGGATCTCCCCGGCGTGCAGGTCGAACGATACGTCCTTGAATACGCCGTCCAGGCTCAGGTCGCGCACCGACAGTAACAGCTCGCCAATAGGCGTTTCGCGCACCGGAAACAGCTGGCTCAGTTCACGCCCGACCATCATCGAGATGAGGCTGTCGCTGTTCATGCTGTCGGCCCGTTGCAAGCCGATGTATTGGCCGTCGCGGAACACCGCCACTTCATCGGCGATGGCGAACACTTCGTTCATCTTGTGGGTGATATAGACGATGCCTTTGCCCTGGGACTTGAGGTCGGCAATGATCGAAAACAGGTGGGCCACTTCCTTATCGGTAATGGCCGAGGTGGGTTCATCCATGATCAGGATGTCGGAGTCGTAGGACACTGCCTTGGCAATCTCGACCATCTGCCGTTCGGCAATGCTCAGGTTGCCGACCTGTTCTTCCGGGTCGAGGTTGATGCGCAGGCGCGCCAGCAACTCGGCGGTGCAACGGTGCATTTCGCGGTGGTTGACCATGTGCAGGCTGTTGAGCTGTTCGCGGCCGATCCAGATGTTCTCGGCGATGCTCATATGGGGCATCAGGTTGAGTTCCTGGTGGATCATCGCGATCCCGGCCTTTTGCGCGGCCAGCGGCGTTTCAAAGGTGATCGGCTTGCCACGCAGGCGAATCTCGCCGGCGTCGGGCTGGTAGATGCCGGCAATGATCTTCATCAGCGTCGACTTACCCGCGCCGTTCTCGCCCATCAACGCCAGCACCGTGCCGGGGCGCACCCGCAGTTGCACATCGTCCAGGGCCACGACACCGGGAAAGCCTTTGCTGATGTTGAGGATTTCCAGCAGGTAGGGTTCGTCCAGCGCCAGCGCCGGTTGAGCGGCGGGCTGCGACGTGGCGGCTTGAGCAAGCATAGGGAGGTACTCCATCTGCAGGACGGCCGTAACCGCCCTGCCGGCTTATTGTTGTGGTGTCAGGGCTACTTGAAGTCTTTGACGTTGTCCGGGGTGATCAACTGGAACGGGATCACCACGTTCTGCTCGACCGGCTCGTTCTTGGCCATCTTGCGCGCCGCCTCTACCGAACCCACCGCCTGGCCTTTGGCATCCTGAAACGCCGACACGGTCATGTCGCCTTTGGTGATCGCGTTCAAGCCATCGGGCGTGCCGTCGACACCGGCAATCAACACGCTGCCTTTTTCCTTGCCGGCCGATCTCAGGGCCATGGACGCACCGATCGCCATCTCATCGTTGTTGGCCAGCACCGCATTGAACTCCCGGCCCTGGGTCAGCCAGTCGTTGACCAGGGTCATGCCCCTATCACGCAACCAAATGCCGGTTTGCTCCTGCTCGATCTTGATGTCCGGGTACTTGGCCAGCACTTCCTTCACGCCCTTGGTGCGGTTGGTGGTGGAGTTGTTCGCCAGGTCGCCCAAAAGAATCACGATCTTGCCCTTGCCGCCGAGCTTTTCGGCGATGTACTGCATTTGCAGGCGGCCGGCCTCGACGTCATCGGAGGTCACGGCCACCACGTCCTTGGGCAAGTCTTTCTGGTCAGGACGGCGGTTGACGAACACCAGCGGGATACCCGCCTTGGTGGCGGCACTGATGATGTTCTTGGTCGACGCGGTATCGACCGGGTTGACGATAATCGCGTCGACCTTCTGGCTGATGAAGTTCTCGACCTGGCTCAACTGCTTGACTACATCGGCGCGGGCATCTTCGAACTGCAGTTGCACGCCATCGCCTTTTGGATAGGACTTGGCTTGCTTGTCCATGTCCTCGCGCAGGTAAGTGAGGAAGGTGTCATCGAACGCGGACATCGTCACGCCCACCTTGAGGTCGGCGGCGCCGGCAACGCCACTGGCCAGCAGCATGGACAGGGCCAGGGCGGTAAAACGGATCGGGGTCTTCATGAACGGTCTGTCTCCACTTTCTTGTTGGTTTTTTTCGACGTTGCGTTGATCAGGACTCGGCTGTCAGTCGCACCACCGGCGCGCCAGGAATGCAGCACACCAGCGCGCCCTGGTTTTCGACGCACAGCACATTCAGGAAGGAGAAGTAGAACGGCCGGGCGCGGGGCAGTCCGCGTGGCGCTTGGAGGGGGCGTAAAACTCGCAGTACAGCGTTGAAGATTTTCATCTGACGGTACCTGGTTGTTTTTGATCTTGTTTTTGTTGAGTCGCCCGTAGGTTCCGGGACGTACTTTATGCAACCTGGAAAAGACTGTATTAGAAAATAATTTCCATATCAACTTGTTTTAGAATTTTATTCTATTTTTGTCGAGACCACCTGCTGGCGCTCAGCGCTCAACCGTGCGGCATCCAATATACGGGTGGTTTCCAGGGCGTCATAGGCGTTGACCGGCAGCGGCCCCTGCCCCACCACGGCCGCTTGCAACTGCCGATAGAATTGGGGCCAGCAGCCCTTCTCCGACGGCACCCGCTCACGCTCCGACCCTTGTTCGAACCAGCCCCAGCGTCGGTGCTCCTCAGCGCCCCAGTGGTCACCTTCGGTTTTCGGCGACTTGCCGGCCAGCAGCACTTCTTCTTGGCCGTCCAGGCCGTCGATGGTGTAGCAACCCAGGCTGCCACTGACGCGAAATCGCGGCGCCTGGCTGTTCTGCAACGCGTTGCCCCACAGGTGCGATATCACGCCGTTGGCATGAGTGAGGGAGACAAAGAAGCCGTGGTCCACGGTGGGATGTTCTGGTGTGTAGTGCAATTGGGCGAACACCCGCTCCACCGGTCCGAACAGTTGCAACGCCTGGTCCACCAGATGGCTGCCCAGGTCGCGCAGCCATCCTCCACCGCTGGCATTGCCCACAGCTTGCGGGCTGTAGCGCTCCACGCGGGATTCAAAGCGGGTGATGGTGCCCAAGGCGCCAGCGTCGATCAGTTTGCGCAGGGTCAGGTAATCCGAATCCCAGCGCCGATTCTGATAAACACTGAGCAACGAGCCCTGACGCTCGGCAGCGGTAATCAGGGCCTGGGCTTGTTCTGCGTTGGCGGCAAAGGGCTTGTCGCTGACCACCGCCACCCCGTGCTCGATGGCTTCCAGCACCAAGGCCGGGCGACCTTTGAGGGTGGTGGAAATCACCAGGGCATCGACGCCGGCTTCGACGATCTGGCCGATGGAGTCGAAGGCTTTGACACCTGGAAGATCAGTACTCAATTGCTGGCGACGTTCGGGTGAACGCGTCACCACGCCGACAAAGGTGGCGCCAGGCAGGGTGGCGATCAGCGGCGCATGAAAAAAGCGCCCACCGTGGCCGTAGCCCACTAGTCCGATTCGCATGCTCAACTCCAGAATTGATTTGGGAACCCAAGCAACTGTGGGAGCTGGCTTGCCTGCGATAGCAGTGTGTCAGGCACTGAATCTGCCACTGATAGACCGCTATCGCAGGCAAGCCAGCTCCCACAGTGTTAACCACATTTCTTCAGTGAGTTAGCCGTAGAAGTGTGGGCGATCTGGCAGGCTGACTTTCACAATCTGCCCACTGCCCTGGGCTTCAATACACGCATCTGCCGCCACCGCCGCCGCAAACCCATCCCAGGCCGACGGCCCGCCGACCTGCCCGGCCAGCACGCTGTCGATAAATGCCTGCAACTCCACGTCATAGGCACCGATAAACCTATCCTTCCAATCCATCAGGATCGCGTTGGACAGCTTCGCGTCGCTGCGCAGTTGCACCTGAGATGGCTCCGGCAACTTGGCGATACCGCTCTCCCCCACCACCTCACACTGGATGTCGTAGCCGTATTGGCAGTTCACAAACACTTCCACGTCGATACGCGTGCCTTTGGCAGTTTCCAGCAGCACGATCTGCGGGTCGCGCAGGTGCGCCAGCGCCTTGCTGGTCTTGCGCGGGAACACCACCTGCACGGACACGTAGTCGTCGTTGAGCAGCCAACGCAGCACGTCCAGCTCATGGATCAGGGTGTCGGTGATCGCCATGCCGGTGTTGTAGTTCTCGCCCACCGTGGGGTTACGGTGCGCGCAGTGCAGCATTAACGGCTCGCCAATCTGGCCGCTGTCGATCACCGCCTTGAGGGCGCGGTAGCCTTGATCATAAGGGCGCATGAAGCCCACCTGGACCAGACGCTTACCGTGTGCTACTTCGGCCTCGACAATGTTGCGGCAGCCCTCGGCCGTCACCGCCAGGGGTTTCTCACAGAACACCGGTTTGCCGGCGGCGATGGCGGCCAGTACGAACTCTTCGTGGCTGGGGCCCCACGAGGTCACGAGGATCGCTTCGACCTCCGGCGAATTGATCAACGCATGGCCGTCCGGGTACACCTCGGCGTCCAGCTTTAAATCCGCCACCACCTGGGCCGCCTGCTCAAGGTTGATGTCGGTGACGGCCACCACCTGGCTGTTGAGCAAGGCCTGGCTGCAACGACGAATATGGTCCCGGCCAATGGCGCCCGTACCAATCACTCCAAGTTTCAAAGACATGCAAACACTCCTCTTGTTGTTAGTACTGCCGGGCCTTGGCCAGGTGTTCATTGAGTTTTTTTGCCGCTGCATTCGTGCGTTCACTGGTGGACACTTGCGCCACACCCACCCGCCACCACGACAGGTAGCCGTGGATCATGGTCTTGGGCAGCACCTTGATATCGATCAGGGTCGAGACGGTTTGCGTGCGCGCATCGGCCAGGGCCGCTTCCAGCTGCTCTACCGTGCTGACCTTGTAGGTCTTGCAGCCATAGGCCGCCGCACTCATGGCGAAATCCACCGGCACCAGGCCGCCGTCGAGCTTGCCGCTCTCGGGGTTACGAAAGCGGAACTCGGTACCGAAGCTGTCCATGCCGTTGCCGATCTGCAGGTTGTTGATGCATCCGAACGCCATGTTGTCCAACAGCACCACGTTGATCTTGCGGCGCTCCTGGATCGAGGTGGCCAGCTCCGAGTGCAGCATCATGTAGGAGCCATCGCCAACCAGGGCGTACACCTCCTTGCTTGGCTCGGCCAGCTTCACGCCCAGGGCAGCGTTGATCTCGTAGCCCATGCATGAATAGCCATACTCGACGTGGTAGGTGTTGACGCCCTTGCTGCGCCAGGCACGCTGCAAATCGCCGGGCAGGCTGCCGGCGGCAGCCACGATGATTGCGTCATCGGCCAGGCGTGCATTGAGCACGCCGAGCACCGCGCTTTGGGTCAGGCACGAACCGGTCAGCTCGATGAATTCCCGCAGGACGGCACGGTCCAGGTGGTCGTCGACTTCGGGGACAAACTCATCGCCCTGGTAGTGCACCTGATGCACGCGGTCCACTTCGGCGTCGAGTTGCGCCTTCGCGTCAGCGACCTGTCCGCCCCAGCCCGAACGGTAATCGCCCAGGGCATCGGCCAGTGCTTCAAGCGCAACTTTCGCATCGGCCAGCACTTGCACACCGTCCAGCTTCAACGCATCGCAGGGGCTGATATTGAGGTTGAGAAACTTCACCTCAGGGTGCTTGAACAGCGATTTTGACGAGGTGGTGAAGTCGGTATAACGAGTGCCGATGCCAATAATCAGGTCGGCCTCAGGCGCCAGCAGGTTAGCCGCCAGGCAGCCGGTTTCGCCGATGCCGCCGACGTTCAACGGATGGCTGGAAACCACGACGCTCTTGCCCGCCTGAGTTTCCGCGAAAGGAATATCGAAACGCTCGGCAAAGGCTTGCAGTGCCTGGTTGGCGCCGGAGTACTTGACCCCGCCGCCGCAAATGATCAGCGGCTTGCGCTTGCCGCGAAACGCAGCCAGCGCGTCACCGATCATGGCGCTGGTGGCCGGGCGTCGGTCGATGCGGTGCACGCGTTTTTGCAGGAAATAGTCGGGGTAGTCCCAGGCTTCGGCTTGTACATCCTGGGGCAAGGCCAGGGTCACCGCGCCGGTTTCAGCCGGGTCGGTCAGCACGCGCATGGCATGGATCGCCGCGGTCATCAGTTGCTCCGGGCGGTTGATGCGGTCCCAGTATTTGCTTACGGAGCGGAAGGCGTCGTTGGTACTGATGCTCAGGTCGTGGAATTGCTCGATCTGCTGCAACACCGGGTCGGGCTGGCGGCTGGCATAGACATCACCGGGCAGCAACAGCAACGGGATGCGGTTAGCGGTGGCGGTGGCTGCGGCGGTGAGCATATTGGCCGCGCCCGGCCCGACCGAGGCCGTGCATGCATAGATCTTGCGGCGCAGGTGCTGCTTGGCAAACCCGATGGCGGCATGGGCCATGCCTTGTTCGTTGCGGCCCTGGTGCACCACCAAGTCGCCGCTGTCCTGCTCCAGGGCCTGGCCGAGGCCCAACACATTGCCATGCCCGAAAATAGTGAATACCCCGGCGACGAACTTACTCTGTACGCCATCGACCTCGATGTATTGATTATCCAGAAACTTCACCAGGGCCTGGGCCATGGTCAATCTTGTTGTGGTCATCACTTGCACCTTGTGTGACTGCAATTGAAGTGTTCAACACCGATCCACTGTGGGAGCTGGCTTGCCTGCGATAGCGGTCTATCAGTTGCACATGTATTGCTTGACACACCGCTATCGCAGGCAAGCCAGCTCCCATATTTTTGATCGCGTTATGGCAAGGGCTTTTGCAAATACGCCATGCTGCTGCCCAATGCCTGCCGGATATCCGCCAACCCATGCACGCTTTCGGCAAACGGCTCAAACGACAAATAGCCGCTGTAGCCAGTGCTGAGCAAGGTGTCGATCTGCGCCGCATTCCCGAGGATATCGTCCTCGCCCACCAGCACGCGGTGGCCGTCGCGGATCGAGTCGAGCGGCGCCTCGCGGTCTTCCACCCCGGAGATATGCACCAGCCCGGTCAGCTCCGGGAAGAACTCATGCTCGCCGGCCAGGTGATGGTGAAAGGTGTCGTGCACCACACGAAACACATCCAGGCCACCGATGGCCTTGATGGCATCCACTGCCACGCGCTTGCGGCGCAGGGCGGATACGGTGAAGCCCAGAGGCTCGATGAAACCCAGAATCCCGTACTCGCGCAGGATCAACGCCAGCTCGCTCAACGCCGTGCGCAAACCGGCGGCGCGCTGCGCGTCGTTGCGCGTATCACCAGGCTGATTGAACGGGCACATCACCAGGCCCTGGGCCCCGCACTCACGGGCATAGGTGGCCAGTTCGATTGCCTGGGCACGGCGTTCGTCGTTCCACACATCAAAGGGGTACAGCGCGTTGATCGACAACACCTTGATGCCCTGCGCGGCGCACAACTCACGCACGCGGCTGGCGGACATGCCGTATTCGATCTCGCGGTTCTTGAGGTCGTTGCGGATCTCGATGGCATCGCACTGAAGGGCTTTGGCCAACTGGATAAAATCCGCCAGGGGCAAATCAGGCGCGACCATACGGTTAAGGGCAAAACGTAGCGGCGACTTCATTGTTGTTGTTCTCCGTCCAAAACCGTTTAAAGGTCCAGCAGCCAGCTGTGCTGCGGGTCGTTATGGAAATGCCAGGCGCGCTTGGGGCCGGCCATGACGTTGAGGTAATAAGACTCGTAGCCATACGGCACGCTGACCGGGTGATACCCCTTGGGCACCACCACCAGGTCGCTGTTTTCCACGGCCATGGCCTGGTCGATGCTGCGATCATCCGTGTACACACGCTGGAACACGAAGCCCTGAGGCGGATTGACCTGGTGGTAGTAGGTCTCTTCCAGAAAGCTCTGGTGCGGCAGGTCGTCGGTGTCGTGCTTGTGCGGCGGGTAGCTGGAGGAATGCCCCGACGGCGTACGCACTTCCACCACCAGCAGCGAATGGGCCGGCTCGCTGTCAGGCAAGATGTCGCACACGTAACGGGTATTGGCGCCTTTGCCGCGCACACTGCGCTTGCACTGCTCGGGGCGGATCAAGCGCGGGGCAAAACCCGTAGCACCCGGCGCGGCGCAGACGGCAATCTGCACATCGTTCAGGGCCGTGACTCGGGCGTCAGTGCCCGGCGGCAAATAGGCGGCGAACGGTGACTTGTCTTCGAACACCGACTGGCGATCCCCCAGGTTCTGCCAATTAAAGCCCTCGCCTTCAATATTCACCCGACCGCTGAGCAGCACCAGGCACAGTTCCTGATCGCCCGCACTGACCGGCAGGGTTTCGCCCAGGCTCAGGCGGTAGGCGGCAAAGCCCACGTATTCCAGGCGCCCGGCTTCCAGCGCCACCATGGTTTGCCCGCGTTTGCTGCTTTTGACCAACAAGCTCATCACTCAAGTCCTCTGGTTGAGAAGCGCACGCAGGGTGTCGTAACCCTTCTTGGCGTAGATATAGCTGGGCGCCACGGCCGGGTCCTGCTCGGCTTCCACCACCAGCCAGCCCTTGTAGTTCGCCGCGAGCAACATATCCAGCAACGGTGCGAAGTCGATATCACCATCGCCAGGCACGGTAAAAGTGCCGTTGACGATGCAGTCCGGGAAGCTCCACATCTGGTTGCGCGCCAGTTGCACCACGGGTTTGCGTACATCCTTGAAATGCACATGGCAGACGCGGTCGATATGCTTGCGCAGCACCTCGATGGGTTCGCCGCCGCCCATGTAGCAGTGGCCCGAATCGAACAGCAAGCCGACTTCCGGGCCCGTGCGTTTCATCAACTGGTCGATGTCCTCGGGGGATTCGACGTACGCGCCCATATGGTGGTGATAGGCCAGGCGCACGCCCTGGGACAGGGTGAAACGCGCCAGCTCGGTAAGCTTGTCGGCGTAAGCCTGCCAGGCCTGTTCACTGTGAAAACGCGGGCGCTCGATCAGGCGGATGCGCGAGCCCTGGATCGAGTCAGCCACTTCGCCGTATACCAGTACCGAGGCGCCGTTGTGTTTGAGTAGTTCGACATGGGCGGCAATCGCCTCGATTTCTTCAGCCACCGAACGGTGGGCCAGACGGCTGGAGTACCAACCGGACACCAGCGCCAGGTCATAAGGACGCAGCACGTCAGCGACGCCCTTGGCATCCTTGGGGAATTTGCCGTTGAGTTCAAAACCTTCGTAGCCGATGTCCTTGCCTTCGCTCAGGGCCGTGCTCAGCGGGGTCTCACCGCCGAGGGCCGGGAGGTCGTCGTTGCTCCAGGAGATCGGGTTGATGCCAATTCGGATTGCGGGCATGGCTGCACCTTTTGTTTTTATCTTCAGAATTCACTGGGATCTGCTTTGTGTGGGAGCTGGCTTGCCTGCGATAGCAGTGTGTCAGGCAGTACATTTGCAACGGATAGATTGCTATCGCAGGCAAGCCAGCTCCCACATTTGATCGTATTTACTGTCGGGCGCTGAGCCAGGCATTGATGAGCTGTTCGAAGGTCGCCTGCACCTGCTGGATCAGCGTTTCATCATCAATCTCCCCCGCCATCCACGCCCGGCTCGGCTCGTGGAAGATCGTGCGGCCCACGGCAAACCCACGGCAGGTGCTGCTCTGGCTGGCTTGCTTGAAGCCATCGGCGAGAAACTCGGGGGAAGCATTCAGGCCCAGCAACACCACGCCACGGCAGTAGGGGTCGCGTTCCTGGATCAGTTCGTCGAGCTTTTTCCAGTCTTCGGCCGATTGGGTTTCGATCTTCCACCAGGCCGGGTAAATGCCAAGGTTGTACAGGCGTTTAAGGCTGCGGTAGAGCACGTCCGGGTAGGTGGACGGGTGATCCTTGGGTGGGATGACTTCCAGCAGCAGTTCGTGACCACTGACCAGCGACGCCTCGTACACCGCCTTGAGTTGCGCTTCCTGTTCCAGGCGCAGCATCGGCTCGTCATCGGGGTGAAACTGCACCAGGCACTTGATGATGTGTTCCTGGGGCCAGGCAATCAGGTTGCTGCCGATCGAACGCCCGTGCTCGAACGCCAGGGGCCGCGAGTTCTGCACTTCCACCGGGCGAGCGATCCACCAGCCGCGACCGCTGGCGGCGTTGAGTGCATCCTGGCCAAAGCGTTGGTCGGCTAGCAGGCCCACATCCGCCTCGACGCCCTGCTCGCTGAGTTTGCGCTCCACGTGTTCGATGGCCTGGATAAACAACTGCTTGATGTCGCTGATACGCTCAGGGGCCTGGCCGCCTTTTTGCGCCAACTCCACCAATTGCCAGCGGTGGTCGAAGGCAAAGACGAACAGTTGCTTCCAGACTTTGCGCGGCACCGTGACACGGTGCAGGCGTTGCAGGGTCACGTCCTGGTCCGGCCGGGTGATGGGCACGGGGCTGTTGAACAGGTAATCGAGTTCGGCGGGGGTCGGCATCGCTGGCGCACAGGCGTGGCGCGATACCACCAGGCCGCCACAGGCATTGGCCAACTGGCTGCAACGCTCATCGCTGGCGTCATTGATCCAGCCACTGAGAAAGCCCGACATAAAAGCATCGCCTGCGCCCAGCACGTTGAGCACTTCAACCCGCACGCCAGGATAGATGGCCCCGTCTTCCAGGCGCGCCGGGATTGCGCCGTGGATCACCGTGCAGCCCTGGGGGCCGAGCTTGACCACCAGGGTGGCCGGGGTCAGTTCACGCACGGTGCGCAGGGCCGTGAGCAGGTCTTCACTGCCGCCGGCAATCAGGAATTCCTCTTCGGTGCCGACGATCAGGTCGAAACGCGGCAGGATCTTCTGCACATGCTGGCTGACATTCTGGTCGGCGACGAAACGGGTTTCGCCATCGGCCTTGCCGGCCAGGCCCCACAACACAGGGCGGTAGTCGATGTCCAGCACGCGCTTGACGTTGTGCCTGGCCGCGTAATCCAGGGCCTGGAGGCTGGCTTTGTACACGCCGTCGGTGGAGAAATGCGTACCGGTGATCAACAACGCTTTGCTGGAGGCGATAAAGGCTTCGCTGATGTCTTCGGCGCGCAGGGCCATGTCGGCGCAGTTTTCGCGGTAGAACACCAGGGGGAAGGTTTCGCGGTCCTTGAGGCCCAGCAGGACCAGGGCGGTGAGGCGCTCAGGGTCGACCTTGATGCCACTGACATCACAGCCTTCGCGGGCCAGGGATTCCACCAGGAAACGGCCCATGTGGTCATCTCCGACCCGGCTCAGCATCGCCGACTTCAGCCCCAGCCTGGCGGTGCCGAAAGCGATGTTGGCGGAAGATCCGCCCAGATACTTGGCGAAGCTGGACACATCCTCCAGCCGCGCACCGACTTGCTGCGCATAGAGATCGACGCCCAGGCGCCCGAGGCAAATCAGATCCAATTGACGCCCACTGGCAAAACGAGTCTGGCCCATGCTGGCTCCTGTTATTTTTATCAGCCTGCGCTGTGCCGCCGTGGCGACGGCAAACGCTCTTGGTGGGAGCAGACTAGAACGTCCGGTGGCAGCAATCAATATTTATTCCATAATTATTTTTAGTGGAATATTTTTTCCAATACCTCAGGATAGCGGCACGCCAGCGCCCATGCATCGTTTCAGCAGGCCACGCGGGCCGTGATGCCGGGGTATTTTTTTGCGCCTACCCTGTAGACTTGCGCCACCTATCAGCGCATCAGACGAACACGCCAGAAGGATTGCCCATGTCCCGCACCGATCCCGAGACCACCCTGGAAGAAACTGTCGCCAGCCCTCCGATCAATGCCGAACGCCTGTTGCAGCTGATCACCGACGAATACGAGAGCCTGCCGCGCCAGCTCAAGCGTATCGCCAGCTACATGAGCCAGCAGAGCGACCGGATCATGGTCGACCGCATCAGCGACATCGCCCGGGAATGCGAAGTGCACCCCTCGGCCATCGTGCGGTTCTCCCAGCGTTTCGGCTTTAGTGGGTTCAGTGAGATGCAGGCGCTGTTTCGTGAGGCGTATACCCACAAGACCACGCCGGTACAGAACTACCAGCAGCGCATCCGCAGCATGATCGCCAACAAGTCCCAGAAGGCCAGCGGCGGCGACCTGGCGCGCGAGTGCGTCAACGCCACCCTCTCGGGCATCGAACGCTTGGGGCTGGAGTTGGACGATGCGGCCTTCGAGAAAGCCGTGGACCTGGTGGTCAATGCCGACAACATCTACGTGGTCGGCGTGCGCCGCTCCTTT
Organism: Pseudomonas sp. CFSAN084952; assembly: GCF_009648855.1. Taxonomy (NCBI): domain Bacteria; kingdom Pseudomonadati; phylum Pseudomonadota; class Gammaproteobacteria; order Pseudomonadales; family Pseudomonadaceae; genus Pseudomonas; species Pseudomonas sp. CFSAN084952. The sequence continues at coordinate 2,849,375 of NZ_CP045767.1, forward strand.
GCGGTGGCCGACTACCTGGTCTACAACCTGCAGCACACAAACAAGCGCATCCACCTGATCTCGGGGCTAGGCGGCAGTTATCGCGAGCAGATGCGCAGCGTGCGCGCCAATGACCTGGTGATAGCCATCAGCTTCACGCCCTACGGCAAAGAGACCCAGCACTGCCTGCGCATCGCACAGCATCACCAGGCCAAGACCCTGATCATCACCGACAGCAACCTGTCGCCCCTGGCCAAGCGCGCGAATGCGGTGCTGTTGGTCAATGAAGGCTCCTCGTTTGCTTTCCGCTCGCTGAGCGCCACGCTGTGCCTGTGCCAGGCGTTGTTCATTGCGGTGGCGTATCGGTTGGAATTGAAGGTGGATGAAATTCATGAGCAGGTCGGGTTCGACGACTGACGGGGCTTGCCCTACCCCTGCCCCTGTAGGAGCGAGCTTGCTCGCGAAAAACGCAAGAACGCCGCGGCCATTTTGAATGAGCGCGGCGCCTAGCAGTTCTTCGCGAGCAAGCTCGCTCCTACAATTAGTGCATGAAAATCGCGATCAGGATGATCACCGGAATCGGCACGCCGAGGAACCACAGCAGTAATGAGCGCATCATGTTCTCCTTGAATTAACGAACGTAGTTTTCGGTTTCGACGTACACCACGGCATCCCGGCGGCGACCGCCAAAGGTGGCGGCGAAGCTGGCGAAGAACGCACCGATGAGCAAGGCCACGAAGGTCCACAGGGACGTGTAGGCCGCTACTTTCGCCGCGGTTTCAGCGGCTTGTTTGGCTTTGAGCTTGGCGTCTTCAACGGCTTTGCGCGCGTCGCCATAGACCTTGTCGATACGCGCTTCGGCATCGGCCTGGCTCAGGTTGGTGCGCTGGCTGATCAGTTGGGCCAGGTAGGCGCGATCTTCCGCTGCCAGTTGGCCGTCGTTGCTCAACGTACGCGTCAGGATACGACCGACCACGGCGTGGGCTGCATCATCGCTGACCGCCGCTGGGCGATCATCGCGGAACAGGCTGTCGACGTAATAACCGAAGTCACCACTGTCGGCACCTTTTGCCGCGCTGCCGGCAGCTTGGGTGAGGCCGCTGGCGGCGCCCGATGCCACGCTGGCGCCAGCTTTCACGCCGCCGCTGACCACACTGCTGACCGAGCCGACCACCAACATCGCCGTGATCAATGTGGCCACTGCCCACGCCAGGAAGCCATGGGCGGTGTCGCGAAAGTACACCTCGTCGCTGTGCATATTGGCCCACTTCACCCGCAAACGACCGGCGATATAGCCGCCCAGGCCAGAAGCGACAATCTGGGTGAACGCCAGCCAGACAATCGTGGAAATGCCAAGGCCCTTGGCGCTGATACCGCTGTCAGCCCAAGGCGACACCGCCGAAAAGCCCAGGCCGAAGCCCAGCAACACCAGGATCAATGACAAGGCGGCCGCTGCAGCAGCACCGGCGAAAATCGCCCCCCAGGAAACCCCGGAGAGCGTGCTTGACTCTTGCAGCGTGGATGAGGATGTGATCATTGTTGTTTTGCTCCAGGCACGAAAAATGATGTTACAAGTCTCAAAACGGACAGTGCAGGCAGCGTGCCAGCTGCGATTAAATTTAAATTCCTTTAATTTCAATGATTTATTTAAATTGAACTTAGCCAGATCATGCAGGTTGCAATAAACGGCGATATTAGGCGGGCGTAATGCACTCCCCTGTGGGAGCTGGCTTGCCTGCGATAGCGGCATGGCAGCCAACGAATATGCCAGCAGGTAAGCCGCCATCGCAGGCAAGCCAGCTCCCACAGTGCGATGTCGGCTTTAAGAAGATGAAGTTTTATTTAGGAAACATTCAGCAACTTCTTGGCAAAATGTCGCCACTTCTAGTGTGAACGCTCACCAGGTAATCCTATGACCCGCATTTTGACCATCGAGGATGACGCCGTAACGGCCCGCGAGATTGTCGCCGAGCTGAGTAGCCATGGACTGGACGTAGATTGGGTGGACAACGGCCGCGAGGGCCTGGTCCGTGCCGTGAGTGGTGATTACGACCTGATCACCCTTGACCGCATGCTGCCCGAACTGGATGGCCTGGCCATCGTCACCACGTTACGCACTATTGGGGTGTCTACGCCGATCCTGATGATCAGCGCCCTCTCCGATGTCGACGAGCGCGTGCGCGGCCTGCGTGCCGGCGGCGACGATTACCTGACCAAGCCGTTCGCCTCGGATGAAATGGCCGCCCGTGTCGAAGTGCTGCTGCGGCGTAAAAGTACGGTCCAGGAGTTCGAAACCGCCCTGCGCGTGGCCGACCTGGAACTGAACCTGATCAGCCGCGAAGCCAGCCGCGCCGATCAACCGCTGACCCTGCTGCCCACTGAATACAAACTGCTTGAATTCCTGATGCGCAACACCGGGCAGATCCTGTCGCGGATGATGATTTTCGAGGAAGTCTGGGGCTATCACTTCGACCCCGGCACCAACCTGATCGACGTGCACATCGGCCGTTTGCGCAAGAAAATCGACCCACCGGGCCTCACGCCGCTGATCCGCACGGTACGAGGCTCGGGTTATGTCATTGCTGAACCCCTCTAAAGGTTGGCGCTCTTCCAGCAGCCGTTTGCTGGCGCTGTACAGTTCGTTATTCGTGGCGTGGAGTTGCATCCTCATGGGGGTGCTGTACTACGAGGTCTCAGGCTACCTCAGCGACTTGTCGCGCCATTCCCTGTTGCAGCGCCAGCATCTTTTCCAGCGTTTCGACGGCGAAGAGCTGGTGGAAGCGCTGACCACCAGCATGACCTTCGACATGAAGGGCGTGGACGCCTACGGCCTGTTCGATGAGCAATTTCGTCCCTTGAGCGGGCCGATCCGTGCCGTGCCACCCGACTTGCCGCTGGATGGCAAGATCTACGCCTTGACCAATTGCGTGCAATCCGACGATCCCAAACTGCCCAAGGACAGTTGCGACGCCGTGGCCACCCACACCGAGGACGGCCGCTGGCTGGTGTTGGTGCGCGCCAACGGCTCGTTGTTCGGGGTAACGCGGATTATCTGGCACGCCCTACTGTGGGCACTGTCCTTGACCATCATCCCCGGCGCTGCCGGCTGGCACCTGCTGCGCCGTCGCCCGTTGCGGCGTATTCGCGGGATCCAGGCCAGCGCCGAGGCCATCGTCGCCGGCGACCTCACGCACCGGTTGCCGCTGTCCAACCGGCGCGACGAGCTGGACATGCTTGCCGCCATCGTCAATGCCATGCTCGACCGCATCGAAAAACTGATGAACGAGGTCAAGGGCGTGTGCGACAACATCGCCCACGACCTGCGCACCCCGCTCACCCGCTTGCGCGCCCAGCTTTACCGCATCAAGCAACAAGCCGAGGAAGACTCGGCCCACGCGGTAAAGCTCGATGACGCCATCGCCGAAACCGACACGCTGATGGCGCGTTTTCGCGGGCTGCTGCGCATCTCGGAACTGGAAGACCACCAGCGCCGCTCGGGCTTCCTGGTGCTGGACCCGCTGCCGTTGCTGCGCGAGCTGCATGACTTCTATCTGCCCCTGGCCGAAGAAGGCGAACTGGAGCTGGTGTTACAAGCGCCTGATTCACTGCCGTGGATTACCGGTGACCGTGCGCTGCTATTCGAAGCCCTGGCCAACCTGCTGAGTAACTCGATCAAGTTCACCCCGCCCAAGGGCAAGGTGATCCTGCGAGCAGTCAACGACCTGGGCAGTACGCGCATCGAAGTGCTCGACTCCGGGCCAGGCATTCCGGCTGCCGAGCGCGCGTCGGTGTTCCAGCGTTTCTATCGGGTCGATGAGAGTGATCAGCAAGGCGGCTTTGGGCTAGGCCTGTCGATTGTGGCGGCGATCATCAACTTGCATGGGTTCAAGCTGGAGGTGGGCACCAGTGAGTTGGGCGGCGCCCGCCTGGTGCTGGAATGCCGCCAGCAACTGATGCCGGAATAAGCGCGCCCTAGAGCACGCTGCCCATGGCCTTGATCAACACCGGGTCACGCGCATAAATATCCGGCGCGTACACCAACTCGCCCTGACGATCCACTTCTACCGTCCAATACCCCAACAGCACCGGCACCGGCGTGGCCAGCCTGAATTCATGGGTTTCGCCGGTCGCCAGCAGCTCATCGGTGCGGGTGCGTTCGGCGGGCGTTACCAGCAGGTCGCGCAATAACAACGGTTGCTCGACCCGCACGCATCCCGAACTGAACGCCCGTGGGCCCTTGGTGAACAAGGGTTGGCTGGGGGTGTCATGCAGGTACACCGAATACGGATTGGGAAAGCGCATCACAATCTTGCCCAGCGGGTTACGCGGACCGGCCTGCTGGCGCAGCAGGATATTGCCGGGGCGTGCCCAGTCGACCTGGTCGGGCGTCAAGGGGTGACCTTCGGCGTCGAGCACTTGCAGGTTTTGCTGGCGCAGGTATTCAGGGTTGAGACGGATGGCGGGCAGTTTGTCCTCGCGCATGATGGTCGGTGGGATGGTCCAGGTGGGGTTGAGGGTCAGCCGGGTAATACGCGACTTGAGCAACGGCGTCTGGCGTTCGGCCCGGCCTACTTGCAGGCGGGTTTGCCACACCGGGATGCCGCTCTGGTACACGCTCAGTTGCGCGGCGGCCACATTGACCACGACGCCTTCAGGCTCCAGGTCCTGGGCCAGCCAGCGGAAGCGCTCCAGGTTGATGCGCAGTTGTTCACGACGCATCGCCGGGCTGATATTGAGTTCAGCCACGGTGCCGGCGCCGACCACGCCGTCGGCCTGCAACGAGTGGCTGAGCTGGAAGGCTTTCACCGCCTTGACCAATTCGCCCTGGTATTGCTTGCCGTTGCCGCTGGGCAACTGGGCCAGGTAGCCACCGCTGTGCAGGCGCCGCGCCAACTCCGGCACCCGGGCGTCGTTCATACCCGGGCGCAGCAACGCGCCCTCGGCGACCGGGTCCCAATGGGGCAGCGGCTGCTGGCGCACGCCGGCATAGGCATTGCGCAGGCTGCGGTACAAATCGGCGCTGGGCCGCGCATGATCGAAGGCTTGGGCCATGTCTTGCAGGCCGGTGGCGGCGAACGCCAGTACTTGGGTATTCGGATCGCCACTGGGTGGCTGGGAGTGCCAGAGGGGCTCAAAGCGCGATTGCTGCAGGCGCCCGTAATGCAAATCCTGCAGGGCTTGCAGGTACTGCTGGCTGTTGGCGATATCGCTGCACAGCACGTTGGCCGTGGCATCCGCCGCGGGCAAGCTATAGTGGGTGGGGTCCAGGCCATCGTCGGCAAGCATCAGCAACTGGCTGTGCAAGGCATGCCGGCGTTCGTCAGCCGACCATAGCGGGGCATCGCCCTGCTGCTGGTAAAAGGCTTGTAGGCGCGCCAGCGCGGCGGCATCGATACGCGGCGCAAGGTGCGGGCAGACACTGGTCAACTGCGCTAACGCCTGTTGCAACGGCGCCAGCGCGACCGGCGCAGGGGTGGTGACGGGCAATGGCTCCACCGGCAGCGTTTCGGCTGTAGCGACCAATGGTGCAACGAGCAGGCAAATGCTCAAGTAACATGCGTGTTTTTTGAACAATTGACTTAGCTCCACTCCACAGCGGGGACTCGACTGTAGATGCTGACTTTTATACGCCTGCTCAGGCTAACCAGCCTGGGCTTGATCACTGGGTGCCTGGCTTTATTGAGCAATGTTGCGCTCGCCGCCAATGGCACCTCTCCTTCCCTGTATAGCAGCCTGGCGCGCTCGGCTCCAGAACTCAATCCCACCGTGCTGAAAAGCGCCCTGAGCGCCGTGCAGTGCGCGGTCAATAACGGCGAGGAGCGTTCCGATCGCCTTGCGGTTATTGACTACTCCCAGCCCTCGACCGCCCGTCGCCTATGGATCTTCGACCTGCGCAAAAAGACCTTGGTTCTACGCGACCTGGTGGCTCACGGTGCCAAGTCCGGGGAAAACTTCGCTACCCAGTTCTCCAATCTCGAGGGCAGCCACCAGTCGAGCCTGGGCTTGTTCCGCACCCAGGAAAGCTACTTGGGCGCCCATGGCTACTCGCTACGCATGGACGGTCTGGAACCCGGCTTCAATGACCAGGCCCGCGACCGCGCCATCGTGATTCATGCTGCCGACTACGTCAGCCCATTGTGGAGCAAGCGCGAAGGCCGTATCGGCCGCAGCCAGGGTTGCCCGGCCGTGCGTCCGCAAGTCGCCCGCCAAGTGGTGGACAAGCTCAAGGACGGGCAGTTCATGTTTTCGTGGTACCCCGACCAGCGCTGGCTGAAGTCATCGACCTACCTCAATTGCAAACCCCAACAGGTGGCGAGTAGTCGTACAATCCGTGGCGGATAGCCTGTCCCCACTGATAAAAGAGAACGTCGCATGCTTCTACACACCTCCACCTGGATCGAAATCGGGCAGTTCCTGGAACGCAGCCGCACGGTGGTGATTCCCATCGGTTCCAACGAGCAACATGGCCCCACCGGCCTGCTGGGCACTGACTGGATGTGCCCGGAGATCATCGCCCACCACGCCCAGAAGCACGCCGACATCCTGGTCGGCCCGACCTTCAATATCGGCATGGCCCAACACCACCTGGGCTTTCCCGGCACCATCTCCCTGCGCCCTTCCACCTTTATCGCCGCGATTGGCGACTGGGTGCGCTCGCTGGCCGGGCATGGTTTCGAAAAGATCCTGTTCCTGAACGGTCACGGCGGCAACATCGCCACGATTGAAGCGGCGTTCTCCGAGCTGTACGCCGAAGCCAGCTTCGCCCGCCGCCCGGCCGGGTTTGCGCTGAAACTGGTGAACTGGTGGGACCTGGAAGGCGTCACTGACCTGGCCCAGCGTCAATTCCCGGTGGGGCATGGCAGCCACGCCACGCCATCGGAAATTGCCGTGACGCAGTGGGCGTATCCGGATGCGATCAAGTCTGCCGAGTACTCACCGCAAATCGCCAACACTGGTCCGATCCGTGAAGCCCTGGACTTCCGTGCGCGCTTCCCTGACGGCCGCATGGGCTCGGACCCGGCGTTGGCTACTGTGGAGAAAGGCGGTGAGTTGGTGGCGTTGGCGGCGCAGGGATTGGTCAAGACTGTCGACAGCTTCAGCAACGAAGCCAAACCCTGATCCAAATGGGGCCAATACCCTGTAGGAGCGAGCTTGCTCGCGAAAGAAGTCAACGATTACGCGCGCTCCCGAATAAACGCGGCGCCTATGAGTTTTTCGCGAGCAAGCTCGCTCCTATGTATTGCCCACAGAATCAGCGCCTAGCGCAGATCCCCTGTGGGAGCGGGCTTGCCCGCGAAGGCGGCGTGTCAGTCACTGAATATTTAACTGAACCACCGCTTTCGCAGGCAAGCCAGCTCCCACATTGGTTACAGGGTGGGTTGCGTTATGTGTGTGCGGGTTTATTTGCAATCCTGCGCGGCCTGCTCCAGCCGCGATGGTTTGATCGCCGAAGCCAACGGCTTGCGCTCATACAGGAACACTTTGGTGCCGTCCTGGGACTTGTAGGCCTCCAGCACATCATCGGCGGCAATCTTGCTGGTCAACAGCACCTTGGCGTGGCGCGAGTTCTGGGTGACGGTCGAGGTGATGCCGTGCTTTTCCAGCTTGGGCAATACGCATTGCACATAGCCATCGGGGGTCTTGTAGGTTTGCAGGGTCAGCGATGGGGCGTTGGGCGCCGTGATACAACCGGTCAGCAGCAACGAAGCACAAGCCAGGGCCGAGGCGAAGAAAGAGCGCATAAACATTCCTGAAAATAACCAAATAGGGTTCACAACCATCGCGGATCAACCTGCGCGAACCAGGGCCTTGAGCGACGCATCGAACTGCTTCAGGGCATCTTGCTGTACATCGCGTTGTTGCTCGATCAGTGCAGCAATCTCCGGCGCCGCCTTGTCGTGCACCCACACTGACGGCACGTGCTTATCCACCGAGCCTTCGGCCTTGGCGATAAATTGCAGGTTCGCGTCGTAGAAGCGTGCGACAAAGCGTGCTTCGACCCGGTCATTACGCTGGGTGAGCAATTGGTTATGGGTATCGAGCACCACCACCACATCCGGGTGCGCCTGCACCAACTCATCCAGGCTGCTATAGACCGTCACCGAGAGAAAAGTGCCCTGCAACGAGTGCATCAACCAGTCGATCGCCAGTTCCGGGTCGGAGCTGTTGACGAACGCCTCGCGAATCCGCCCATCCAGGGCATCCTTGGCGCCGTTCTGCGCCATGGCGTGGTAGCGTTCAAGGTAGCTGAGGTTGTCGCGGGTGTTTTCACTGAACAATACCCCCACCGACTGGGCACGCTGCAGGGAGTCTACGCTACCCACCAGTGGCAGCAAATGGCCTGTACGCACTTCATCGGCCATCGCCGGGGTGGTCATGACCGCGGTGCCCAGCATCAGGGCCATCAAAGCCAACTGGATAATCGTCCTCATCGCGCATTTTTCCTTGGGCTGCGTCTCGATGTGCAGATTCTGCGCGTTTGGCGAAAAAACAGAACTTGTGATCCTTGATGGTGACTATCATTTGAACCGATAGTGTCAGGCCGCCCATAAAATCTATAAGGACCCCGCCATGAAGCCCTACCAGAAAATCTTCGATCGTATCCGCGAGGCGGTACTGCCAGAGTTTCGCGAGCGAGTCGCCGACTACCTGGTTGAGTACGAAACCGTGTTGCTGAACTCACACGCCGACGCCGCGAAAAGCAGCGCCAGCGCCGAGCAATTGCGCGGTTATTTGCGCGGTTTGAACACCATGCGCGTGCTGGGCATGGCCGACTGGGAAGACCTCGACCGGCGTGTTGCCCAGCAGGCACAACTAGAGCGCGGGCCGTCGCAGCTCGACCCACTCGCGCACTGACGGCCGCTGCCACTGGCGTTGCGCGTAGGCCACCAGCTGCGCTGGCATGGCGTCACCGTTGAGGATCAGGCGATTGAGCATCACCGCCAGGTCCACATCGGCAATCGACCACTGGCCGCACAGGTACTCGCGGTTATCCGCCAGCAAGGCTTGCGCCGCGCTGATCAACTTGGTCGCGGCGGCTTGAGCCTCTGCTGACAACGGCGGCCTCTTCTGCGAGCAGAACACCACCAGGGTCGAGCGCTCCTGGCGAATCGGCAGCAAGTCGCTGCGCAACCACGCTTGAACCTGTCGCGCCCTCGCCCGCTGTTGCACATCCGCCGGGTACACGCGGGTTTCGGGGTAGGCCTGGTCCAGGTACTCGGTGATGGCCGAAGACTCAGACAATGCAAAATCACCGTCTACCAAGGTCGGCACTCGCTGGGTCAGGGAGCGTTGGGCGTAATCTGCCGCCTGGGTTTGCCCGGCATCGAGGTCCAGGGTGAGGGTCTCGAACGCCAGGCCTTTTTCGCGCAAGGCGACAAACACCGACATGGCATAGGGGCTGGTAAACAGCGAATCAACGTAGAGGTGCAGCGGGCCTTGGCTCATGGGCAATCTCCTGGGGTGAGGCGTCACGCTACGAGATCCCGGCCGATAAAGACAATGCAGGGTTTTTATGGGGGCATTCCTGGCGGGAATAGCGCGGCTAGTGGCAATATTATGGCTACCGCTGATTTTCAAGGAAGGAACAGCACATGAAACAAGCAGTTGTGGTTATCCACGGCATCGGCGAGCAGCGCCCAATGGACACCTTGCGCGGCTTTGTCGAAGCGATGATCCCCACGGACACCCCCGATGGCAAACCTCTGTACTGGAGCAAGCCGGATCGGCTATCGCGCAACTTCGACCTGCGCGTACTGAAGGCCTCGGGCCGTACCTCGACGGATTTCTATGAGTACTACTGGGCCCACAAGATGCAGGGCACCAAGTTCGGCCATCTGCTGGGCTGGCTGTGGGACATCTTCAAGCGCCCGCGTCGCGACATTCCCGAGGCCATCGTGCCGATCTGGCGCAGCACGCGCTGGACGGTGCTGGTGTTATTGCTGCTGGTTGCCAGCGGTACATTGGCCACGGCCTGGGGCCAATTGCCCCCCAGCGACAACCCCTTCGCGCTGATCCCCCTGCTGCTCGTGGCCATGGGACTGGGGCTGCGCTATTCGGCGCTGGCGTACCTGGGAGACGCCGCACGCTACCTCAGCCCCAACCCGCAGAACGTGAGGGTGCGCGAGCAGATCCGTGCCGACGGTGTAGACCTGCTGCGTGCCCTGCACAACCAGGGCGACTACGAGCGCATCATCGTCGTGGGTCACAGCCTGGGCAGCGTGATTGCCTATGACATCGTCGGCTACCTCTGGCATGAATACCACGACCAACTGACCCAACTGACCCCCAGCAACCGTGAGCTGGCGGCCCGTTATGCCAACCGCGAACCGCTGCAACCGGTGGTCAAGGATGCCCTGCCCGCCGCCGGCGCCTTGCTGGACGGCAGCCTGAGCAGCCTGTTGAATTTTCGTCAGCAACAGACCGAAGCTTTTGCCGAACAGCGCGGCCTGGGCAACCCCTGGCGCATCACCGACCTGGTCACGGTCGGCAGCCCAATGGCCCACGCCAGCCTGTTGCTGGGCCGCAGCGTCAGTGACTTCCAGCAGCGTATGGAACGCCGCGAAGCCCCGGCCTGCCCGCCCACCGAAGACACCCAAGGCTACGGCTACAACGCTCGCCAACCGCTGGTGCTCGGCCAAAAGCCCTTCACCCCGCACTACCTGCACCACGCCGCAGCCTTTGCCGTCACGCGCTGGACCAACCTGTACTTCCCTGCCCCCTTCGGCCTGTTCGGCGACATCGTCGGCGGCCCGGTCAAGCCCGTGATGGGCGGCGGCGTGCTGGACTTGCCGGTGACCGTGGGCAATGGCAAAGGCTGGCTGGCCAAATCCTGGTTGAGCCACACTCACTATTGGAGCGAACGCGGCGGTACGCAGGGTTACCTCAGCGCACTGGGCAAGGATGAACAGGCGATCAACCAGGGCCCGCGTCCTTCGGCCACTGAAGCGTTGCGATGGGCGATTGACCTCAAGGGTGTGCGGCGGTTTCGCCGTGTTGGCGCCCAGCGAAGCCTGGCGCCAGAGCACGCCTAACCGGCGAAGCCACCGGCCTTGAGGAAGGCGCGTTCTTCGTCGGTGCTCGTCCTGCCCAACACCCCATTGCGATGCGGAAACCGCCCGAACCGCTCGATGATGTCGGCATGCTCCTTGGCCCAGTGGTAGGTGCTGGCATCCAACTGCTGGTTCAGGGCCAGGGAGCGTTGCTGGTCCTGGGGGTCTTCCGAATGTTCAAAAGGCAAATAGCAGAACGCACGCAACTGAGGTTCAACCTGTTGATCCAATCCTGCGTCCACCATCGTTCGCGCATACAACCGCGCCAGCGGGTCGGTGGCGAACATATGCGCCGTGCCGCGAAAGGCGTTGCGCGGGTACTGATCCAGCAGGATCAATAACGCCAGCGCGCCATCCGCCGTGGTCAACCAGTCTTCGAGTTCACGCCGTGCAGCCTGCATATGAGCCGCGTTGAATCTATCGCGAAAGTCCCTATCGAACCCCTCGTCCTTGGCGAACCAACGCTTGGGCCCCGCCTGTTTCCAGAACGCGATTACGGCTTCGGCCGAGTGTGGGGTCATGCTTGTCATCAGCGCCTCGCTTAATGTTATAGAATAACGTCAATATTTTGCCTGCGTGTGATCCTTAACTTATGACTGACGCTATGACTTTACGCAAACGCCTGCTGTCCATCGACGCCCTGCGCGGCCTGGTGATCCTGTTTATGTTGCTGGACCACGTGCGTGAAACCTTCTTGCTGCACCGCCAGGTCAGCGACCCCATGAGCATAGACAGCACCGAGCCTGCGTTGTTTTTCAGCCGCACCCTGGCCCACTTGTGCGCGCCGGTGTTTGTGCTGCTCACCGGATTGTCGGCTTGGCTGTACGGCCAGAAATATCAGGGCCGTCGCGACGTGTCGGCATTCTTGTTCAAGCGCGGGCTGTTCCTGGTGGTGCTGGAATTCACCCTGGTCAACTTCGCGTGGACCTTCCAACTGCCACCCAGCGTGATCTATATGCAAGTCATCTGGGCCATCGGCATCAGCATGATCGCCCTCGCCGCTTTGGTTTGGCTACCGCGTGCCTGGCTGATCGGCTTGGCGCTGGTGATTATCGCCGGGCACAACCTGCTCGATGGGTTGCACGTTGCAGCGGGCTCGATGTTGCATGTGCCGTGGACGATCTTGCATGAACGCAACTGGATTGAAGTCTCTGAAAACCTGCGCCTGCGCACCACCTACCCGGTGCTGCCATGGATCGGTGTGATTGCCCTGGGTTACGGCCTCGGGCCATGGTTTGCCGATGCCACGCTTCCGGCTGTGCGCCAGCGTTATTTACGGGTCGCGGGGGTGGGCGCGTTGGTGGGCTTTGGGTTGCTGCGCGCGCTCAACGGCTATGGCGAGCAGCCTTGGCAGGTGTATGACAGCAGCGTGCTGACGCTGATGAGCTTTTTCAACATCACCAAGTATCCGCCTTCGCTGTTGTTTCTGGCGTTGACCCTGGGGATTGGCTTGCTGTTGCTGCTGGCGTTTGAACGCGCGGGGCATAAGCGCTGGATCGGCGTGCTGGCGGTGTTCGGCGCGGCGCCGATGTTCTTTTATCTGTTGCACCTTTATGTACTGAAAATCCTCTATGTGGCCTGCGTTGCGCGGTTTGGCCTCAACCAGGGCAATTACTTTGGCTTCGACGGTATCGGTGCGGTGTGGCTGGCAGCGCTGCTGTTGCCGATTGCCCTGTACTTGCCGGTACGTTGGTTCGCCGGCCTGAAAGCACGGCGGCGGGACCTGGCGTGGCTCAAATACCTCTGACCTGATGCAGGCTAATTGTGCGGGGCGGTGTGTCAGCTACTAAATATTCAACTGAACCACCGCTTTCGCAGGCAAGCCAGCTCCCACACTGGTTACGCATCGCCCACATAATCAGCGCCTGCCACAGATCCCCTGTGGGAGCGGGCTTGCTCGTGAATACGGTGTGTCAGCCACTGCTGCTGTGACTGGAAGACCGCATTCGCGAGCAAGCCCGCTCCCACAGTTTTTAACCGCGCCCGGGCTCAGGAATCAGGCCAGTTCAGCACGCAGTTGGCGAGCGGCGGTGACCATATGAATGAGCGCCGCCTCGGTCTCCGGCCAGCCCCGCGTCTTCAAGCCGCAATCGGGGTTCACCCATAAGCGCTCTGCCGGAATCCGCTTGGCGGCCTTGCGCAGCAAGTTGGCCATTTCCGAGGCATCCGGCACCCGCGGCGAGTGGATGTCGTAGACCCCCGGGCCGATCTCATTCGGGTAGGCGAAGGCTTCGAACGCGTCGAGCAGCTCCATGTCCGAGCGGGAGGTTTCGATGGTGATCACGTCGGCATCCATGGCGGCGATGGACTCGATCACATCGTTGAACTCGCTGTAGCACATGTGAGTGTGGATCTGGGTTTCATCGCTCACGCCACTCGCACACAAACGAAACACTTCAGTCGCCCAGTCGAGGTAGGGTTGCCACTGCGCCTGGCGCAACGGCAAGCCCTCACGAAAAGCCGCTTCGTCGATCTGCACGATCTTGATGCCGGCGGCTTCCAGATCGACCACTTCGTCACGAATCGCCAGGGCCAGTTGCCGGGCTTGCACTTCTCGGCTCACGTCTTCCCGTGGGAACGACCACATCAACATGGTCACCGGGCCCGTCAGCATGCCCTTCATCACCTTGTCGGTGAGGCCTTGGGCATAGCGAATCCACTCCACGGTCATGGCGTTCGGGCGGCTCAGGTCGCCGACAATCACTGCGGGTTTCACGCAACGCGAACCGTAACTCTGCACCCAACCGAACCGGGTAAACACGTAGCCATCCAGTTGTTCGGCGAAGTACTCGACCATGTCGTTACGCTCGGCTTCACCGTGCACCAACACGTCCAGGCCGAGGTTTTCCTGCACCTCGACAGCGTGCTTGATCTCACTGTGCATGGCATCGACGTATTCGGCGTGGCTCAACTTGCCGGCCTTGTACGATTGGCGCGCCAGGCGGATCGACGCGGTCTGTGGGAACGAGCCGATGGTGGTGGTCGGGAACAGCGGCAGGTTAAGGCCGGCCCGTTGCTTTTCGATGCGCTGGGCAAACGGCGACTGGCGCTGGCTGTCCTGCGCCGTGATGGCGGCCACACGAGCTTGAACGGCAGGTTTGTGAATGCGTGACGATGCGGCGCGAGCTGCCTGCACCGCGCGGCTCTCAGCCAGGGCGGTGAGTACGCCAGGGGCTTCGGGCTGATCAACGGCCTTGGCCAGTAGCGCCACTTCCGCACACTTCTGCACGGCGAAGGCCAGCCAGCTTTTCAATTCGGCATCCAACTGGTCTTCCCGTTCCAGGTCCACCGGGCTGTGCAGCAGCGAGCAGGACGGCGCGACCCACAGGCGATCGCCCAACTTCTCATGGGCATGCTGCAAGATGGCCAGGGTTTTTTCCAGGTCGCAACGCCACACGTTTCGGCCGTTGACCACGCCCAGGGACAGCACCTTGTACGCTGGCAGACGGTCGAGGATGGTCGGGTACTGGTCCGGTGCACGCACCAGGTCGATATGCAGGCCATCCACCGGAAGATTGGCAGCCAGGCCAAGGTTTTCTTCCAGGCCGCCGAAGTAAGTGGCCACCAATTTTTTCAGCGGGTCGCGCTGGATCAGGTTATAGGCGCGCTCAAAAGCGTTCTTCCAGTCCTGGGGCAGATCGAGCGCCAGGATTGGCTCATCGATCTGCACCCATTCCACGCCCAATTCGGCCAGGCGCTGGAATATCTGGCCATACAGCGGCAGCAGTCGCTCGAGCAGGTCGAGCCTGTCGAAGTCAGCGCCCTTGGCCTTGCCCAGCCACAAATAGGTCAGCGGGCCGATCACCACGGGCTTGACGCTGTGCCCCAGGTCGAGGGCTTCCTGGACCTCTTCGAAGAGTTGATCCCACGCCAGGTGGAATTGCTGATCGACGCTGAACTCCGGCACCAGGTAGTGATAGTTGGTGTCGAACCACTTGGTCATCTCCTGGGCATGGGCACCGCCGCAGCAGCTGTCACTGACGCCACGGGCCATGGCGAACAAGGTATGCAACGTGGCCTGGCCATCGACCGGGCGGAACCGCTCAGGGACCACACCGAACATCAACGAATGGGTCAGCACCTGGTCGTACCAGGCGAAATCACCGACCGGCAACAGTTCGATACCGGCTTGCTGTTGCAGCGCCCAGTGGGTGCTTCGCAAGTCACGGCCAACGGCGCGCAGGCCGGCTTCGTCGAGCTCACCCTTCCAGAACGCTTCCTGCGCTTTTTTCAGTTCACGATCGCGTCCAATGCGTGGAAACCCGAGGGAATGAGCGACTGCCATGACTTACAACTCCGATGGTCTAATTGATGGCGGTCATTGTCGGCAGAGGGATGTCTTGAGACAAACTCATTTTGCTCTAGATCATCACAAGATTCACTCATGTTCAGGTGGGCATGATATTAGCGGCGCTACTGTGGGTGTTTGTGGTGCCAGAGCCGGCGTCATCGCGGCCTCGCTGAGGCTCGAGCGCTCCCACAGGGGGCGGGGTGATTCTTATGAACGGTCATACTTACGCCCTATGCTTAACGTGGCGCGCAAAATCCGCCGGCTAACCTTTCGATCTGTTCCAAGTGCGGGCACAATGCGTGTCCTTTTTTGGCAGGCACCGCCGCAGGCTCTCAAAAATGATCAAAACGCCGTACTACCTCATCGATAAACAGAAGCTTCTGGTCAACATGCAGAAGATTGCCTACGTGCGCGAACAGTCCGGCGCCAAGGCTCTGCTGGCGCTCAAGTGCTTTGCCACCTGGTCGGTATTCGACTTGATGCAGCAATACATGGACGGCACCACCTCGTCGTCGCTGTATGAGCTCAAGCTCGGCCGCCAGAAGTTCGAAGGTGAAGCGCATGCCTACAGCGTGGCCTGGGCCGACGATGAAATCGAAGAGATGCTGGAGAACTGCGACAAAATCATCTTCAACTCCATCAGCCAACTGCAGCGTTTTGCCGAACGCAGCGAAGGCAAGATCCGCGGCCTGCGTGTGAACCCGCAGGTGAGCAGCTCTGACTACCTGCTGGCCGACCCGGCGCGCCCGTTCAGCCGCCTGGGCGAGTGGGACCCGGTGAAGATCGATGGCGTGATCGATCAGATCTCCGGCTTCATGTTCCACAACAACTGCGAGAACGGCGACTTCAGCCTGTTCGACAAGATGCTCGGCACCATCGAGGAACGTTTCGGTGCGCTGCTGCACAAGGTCAAGTGGGTCAGCCTCGGCGGCGGCATCCATTTCACCGGTGAAGGCTATGCACTGGATGCATTCTGCGCACGGCTCAAAGCGTTCTCCGAGAAGTACGGCGTGCAGGTCTACCTGGAACCCGGCGAAGCGGCGATCACCAATAGCGCCTCCCTGGAAGTCACCGTGCTCGACACCCTCTACAACGGCAAGAATCTCGCCGTGGTCGACAGCTCCATCGAAGCCCACCTGCTGGACCTGCTGATCTACCGCCTCAACGCCAAACTGGCGCCGAGCGAGGGTGAACACACCTACATGGTGTGCGGCAAATCCTGCCTGGCCGGGGACATCTTCGGCGAGTATCAATTTGATCGTCCGCTGGCCATCGGCGATCGGCTGTCGTTCATCGACACCGCAGGCTACACCATGGTCAAGAAAAACTGGTTCAACGGCCTGAAAATGCCGTCCATCGTAGTGAAACAACTCGACGGTACAGTCGAGGTGGTTCGTGAATTTGGTTACGACGACTACCTGTCCAGCCTGTCCTGAGCTGGCGGATAAAGGAGAGATAAAGCAATTGAAAAAGAACGTTCTTATCATTGGTGCAGGAGGTGTCGCCAAGGTGGTGGCCCACAAGTGCGCGCAGCACAACGACGAACTCGGTCGTATTGCTATCGCGTCGCGCAACATCTCCAAATGCCAGGCCATCATCGACAGCGTCAAGGCCAAGGGTAGCCTCAAGGTTCCCGCCGATATCCAAGCCTTCGCGCTGAACGCCCTGGACGTGGAAGCGACCAAGGCCCTGATCCGCGAGACTGATTCGCAGATCGTCATCAACGTCGGCTCCGCCTTCCTCAACATGTCGGTACTGCGTGCCTGCATCGACACGGGCGTGGCTTACCTCGACACCGCCATCCACGAAGAGCCGGGCAAGGTCTGCGAGACCCCGCCGTGGTACGGCAACTACGAGTGGAACCACCTGCAAGAGTGCAAACAGAAGAACATCACCGCCATCCTTGGCGTGGGCTTCGACCCAGGTGTCGTCAACGCGTATGCCGCGCTGGCGCAGCAACAGCATTTCGACCGCATTGATTCGATCGACATTCTCGACGTCAATGCCGGCTCCCATGGCAAATACTTCGCCACCAATTTCGATCCGGAAATCAACTTCCGCGAATTTACCGGGCAGGTGTGGAGCTGGCAGAACAGCCAGTGGACCAGCAACACCATGTTCGAAGTCAAACGCACCGACGACCTGCCGGTAGTTGGCTCGCAGAACCTCTACCTCACCGGCCACGATGAAGTGCACTCGCTGTCGAAAAACCTCGACGTGCCCAACGTGCGTTTCTGGATGAGCTTCGGCGAACACTACATCAACGTGTTCACCGTGCTGAAAAACCTCGGCCTGCTCTCCGAACAGCCGGTCAAGACCGCCGAAGGCCTGGAAGTGGTGCCGTTGAAAGTGGTCAAGGCCGTGCTGCCCGACCCGTCTTCGCTCGCCCCGGGCTACACCGGCAAGACCTGCATCGGCGACCTGGTCAAAGGCACCAAGGATGGCCAGCCGCGTGAGATGTTCATCTACAACGTGGCTGATCATGAAGAGGCCTATGCCGAGACTGACAGCCAGGGCATCTCCTACACCGCAGGCGTACCACCGGTAGCCGCTGCACTGCTGGTGGCGCGTGGCGAGTGGGATGTGAAGCACATGGCCAACGTCGAGGAACTGCCAGCTGAGCCGTTCCTCAAGGCGCTGGATGTGATGGGCTTGCCGACTCGGATCAAAGACGAGAACGGTGATCGGGCCTGGGATGCGACGGCCTGATAGGCCATAGCTGACCGAGCAAAAAATGCGCCCCAAGGGGCGCATTTTTTGTTTTGGCTCACCTACAATTCGAAGAACAATGAGGATCAAAATGTGGGAGCTGGCTTGCCTGCGATGGCGACCAGTCAGTCAATGATTCTTCAACTGAACCACCGCTTTCGCAGGCAAGCCAGCTCCCACACTGGTTGTGGGTTGCCCACAGAATTGGCGCCAGGCATAGATCCCTGTAGGAGCGGGCTTGCCCGCGATGGCGACCTGTCAGTCAATGATTCTTCAACTGAACCACCGCTTTCGCAGGCAAGTCAGCTCCCACACTGGTTGTGGGTTGCCCACAGAATTGGCGCCAGGCATAGATCCCTGTGGGAGCGGGCTTGCCCGCGATGGCGACCTGTCAGTCAATGATTCTTCAACTGAACCACCGCTTTCGCAGGCAAGCCAGCTCCCACACTGGTTGTGGGTTGCCCACGGAATTGGCGCCAGGCATAGATCCCTGTGGGAGCGGGCTTGCCCGCGATGGCGACCTGTCAGTCAATGATTCTTCAACTGAGCCACCGCTATCGCAGGCAAGCCAGCTCCCACACTGGTTGTGGGTTGCCCACAGAATCGGCACCCGGCATAGAACCCTGTGGGAGCGGGCTTGCCCGCGATGGCGACCTGTCAGTCAATGATTCTTCAACTGAGCCACCGCTATCGCAGGCAAGCTGAACTGGTCAAGTAATCTTGGACACCGATTAAGGTTCACGCCACCAACCTTTCCTTCGCGACCGGCGACCGGTAGTCGTTGTAGCTGTGAGGCCTGCTGATGTTGTAGCGCGAGACATAGCGCTGCACGTCTGCCCGGGCCTCATGTTCCAGTTTGTAGCCCGTTTCAGGAACCCACTCTGATTTCAAACTACCAAAGAAACGCTCCATGGGGGCGTTGTCCCAGCACTCGCCTTTACGGCTCATACTTTGTCTAAATCCGTGTTTCACAAGCTCGTTTCGGAATTTATGACTGGTGTACTGACAACCTTGGTCTGAATGAAACAACACATCCTGGGGGCGGCCGCGTAGCTCAACCGCCATGCGTAGCGCTTCGCAGGTCAGATTGGCATCAGAAATCATCGAGAACGACCAACCCACGATCCTCCGAGCGTACAAATCCAGAACGGCGGCGAAGTACATCCATCGCTTGCCGACCTTGATGTAAGTTACGTCGCCACACCACACCTGGTTAACCGCCGTTACATCAAATTTTCGCTTGAGCACGTGCGGCGCAACCAATGCCTCAACGCCCGGCGACTTGTACTTATGGCGCCTGCGCTGACGACTAGCGATGCCAGCTTCGCGCATCAAACTGCGAGCCATATAACGTCCGATACGATGCCCTTTGGCTTTTAGCTCCTTGGACAAAGTACGTGCGCCGGCCGACTCTCTGGACGCCCTGTGGTGCTTGACCAGCGCGGCTTTGAGCTTGTCCCGTTCAGGATTTGCTCTGCCCTGGCGCTGGCGCCAGGCGTAGAAACTACTACGGTTGATCCCAAACGCCCGGCAACACCTTTTAACGCCGTATTGCTCGTCCAGCTCATCGATCAGCGTGAATGATCTTTGGCGTCCAAAAGCAGGAGAGCACTGGCCTTTTTTAGGATTTCAATGTCCAGGTCTTTCTCCCTGAGTAGGGCTTTGAGCCTCTGGATTTCTCGCTGATCAGCGGTAATCGCCTTGGCCCCTACCGGGGTCGAACCCAGGCGTTCTTTCTGCACTTGATCGACCCAGCGGCGTAGAGCAGTGGGGCCGATATCTAGGCTGGCACAGACCTCAGTAACCGGCTGGCCTTCATCCAGCACCATGCTGGCAGCCTTGAGCTTGAACTCACTCGAATAAGATTTACGCATATCCAAACACCTCAGATTTGGGCGCTATCATAACGCCCGATTGAAGTGTCCAAAATCATTAGGCCAGTTCAGCTTGCCCGCGATGGCGACCTGTCAGTCAATGATTCTTCAACTGAACCACCGCTTTCGCAGGCAAGCCAGCTCCCACACTGGTTGTGGGTTGCCCACGGAATTGGCGCCAGGCATAGATCCCTGTGGGAGCGGGCTTGCCCGCGATGGCGACCTGTCAGTCAATGATTCTTCAACTGAGCCACCGCTATCGCAGGCAAGCCAGCTCCCACACTGGTTGTGGGTTGCCCACAGAATCGGCACCCGGCATAGAACCCTGTGGGAGCGGGCTTGCCCGCGATGGCGACCTGTCAGCCAATGATTCTTCAACTGAACCACCGCTTTCGCAGGCAAGCCAGCTCCCACACTGGTTGTGGGTTGCCCACAGAATTGGCGCCAGGCATAGATCCCTGTGGGAGCGGGCTTGCCCACGATGGCGACCTGTCAGTCAATGATTCTTCAACTGAACCACCGCTTTCGCAGGCAAGCCAACTCCCACAGAGAGAACGATCTCAAAACACCGACCACCCAATCCGCTCACTCAACAATTCCAACGCCTTCATCCCCGCCAGCGAGTTGCCCGCTGCGTTCAACTCCGGCGACCATACGCACACCGTAAACTGCCCCGGCACCACCGCGACAATTCCGCCGCCGACCCCGCTCTTGCCCGGCAGGCCCACGCGGTAGGCAAAGTTGCCCGCCTCGTCGTACAAGCCGCTGGTGGCCATGATCGAGTTTACCTGCTTGGTCTGGCGCGCCGTCAGCACCTGCTCGCCACTGTGGGCACTCACGCCTTCATTGGCCAGAAAGCTGAACGCTCGGGCCAGGTCCAGGCAGCTCATCTGCAACGCGCAATAGTTGAAGTAGCTGTGCAGCACCGCGTCCACATCGTTATGAAAGTTGCCGAACGACTTCATCAGGTAGGCCATGGCCGCATTGCGCGCACCGTGCTGGGCTTCCGACTCGGCCACAACGCTATTGACCAGGATCTGCGGGTTGCCCGACAGGCGCCGTACAAAGTCGCGCATCGACAGAATAGGCACGGCGAAGCGTGACTGGTTGATGTCGCAGATCACCAGCGCGCCAGCGTTGATAAAGGGGTTGCGCGGGCGGCCACGTTCGAATTCCAGCTGCACCATGGAGTTGAACGGCTGCCCCGAGGGCTCGTGGCCCAGGCGTTCCCAGATGGATTCGCCGCCATGGTCGATGGCCTGCACCAGGCTGAAGACCTTGGAAATGCTCTGCACCGAAAACAGCGTGTCTGCATCTCCAGCGCAGTAGGCCGTGCCGTCGTTGCCGTATACCGCGATGCCGAGTTGGTTGGCGGGCACGTCGGCCAGCGCGGGAATGTAATCGGCGACTTTGCCGAGGCCGATCAAGGGGCGCACTTCGTCGAGGATCGACTCCAGCAGCGCCTGCATAGCTTGTCCTGTCATCTTTGTTCGAATCAGTGGTAAACGAGGCGCGGAGGATACGTCAATGGGCGCGCAACACCCACACAATCTCTACCACCCGCTCGGCAATCACCACGTAGATCAGGATCAACAACAGTTGCAACGCCAAGTGATAACGCAATTTGGCCAGGCGGCGAATGCCGTCGCTGACGTTCAACAGCATCAGCACCGTCGACAGCACAATCAAGCCCCAGCCCGCGACGCTGGAGGCGAAGATACCGATCAGCAACTCGCGCGGTCCCACCAGCGCGTTGGTCCCCGCCGCAAACAACAATGCGCAGACCAACAGATTTTTAACATTGTCGAAAATCTGCGTGCTCAGGTCGTTTTCCAGCAACGCCAGGTACCGCGTCCATAAAGTGCACATGCTTGAATACCGAGTGGGAAGGCTCGTCAATCAAGGTAGTTCAATTGTGGACGCTGTCGAGCTTTGGCCAGGCTCAGAAATGCGCCACATCCGACACTTCTGTATCCAGCACATCCTGGGCCAACGCCCAGGCGCGATCCTTGGACTCCACCACCAGCAGCGGGTAACCCCAGGCCTTGCCGAACGTCACGGCAAAGGGCTTGAGGGCCAGGCGCTTGGCAGCGCTGGGCTCCACTTGGATCATGCCTTTGACGTAGGCGTGCAAGGCAGCCTTGTTTTTCTTCATCCAGATAGACGCGCGCTTGCGCTCTTCGTGGGCGTGTTCATGACTGTTCTCATCCACGGCTTTTTCGTGCAGCAGCAAGAAGGGCTGCTCACGGGCCAGCAGACGTTCGAAGGTCAGGAAGGCGTCTTCCGGCGCACCTTCGCTAGGCGCGTCGAAAAAGATTTTCACCACCGGGAAAGTTGAACTGTCGAGTCGCATGGCAAAGCTCCTTTGATGAGACTGATTCTCATCATAGGGCGCGTGGCGCTGGACAGCATTGCACAGAATAGCCAGAATGTTTCGCAATCCAGCCAAGGCAGTTCTCACCATGGTTCATCACCGCCTCGACCAGTACGACCCCTGCCGGGTCCGCGACGCCGCCGCGATCCCTCGCTCGATTGTTGCAGTGGGCGCCTCGAGTACGTCCGAACGCTGGGAACATACCCCTCACCACCATCAACACGGGCAATTGATCTACACCTTGCGCGGCGTGGTGCATTGTGTGATCGAGGCGGGTATCTGGATCGTGCCGCCGCAATGCGCGTTGTGGATTCCCGGCGGAGTAACCCACGCGGCACGCGGTGCCGGCGAAGCGGATGTGTACTGCCTGTTGATCAACCCGAACGCCGCCAGCGCCCTGCCCCGGCAATGTTGCACGCTGTCGGTGTCGCCATTGCTGCACGAATTGATCGGCAAGGCGGTCAGCTTCCCGCAGCTCTACGACGAAGACGGCGCCCAGGGCCGCCTGGTGGCGACGTTACTCGACGAGCTGGCCCAGGCCCCCATCGAAGCCCTGCATTTGCCGATGCCCCAAGACCCCCGCTTGCATCGGCTGGCCAACAGCTTATTGGCCAACCCCGGCGATAAATCCACCCTGGGCGAATGGGCCGTGCGCATCGGCATGAGCGAACGCAGCATGACCCGCCTGTTGTTGGAAGAGATCGGCCTGAGCTTCGGTCGCTGGCGCCGGCTGTTGCATGTAATCCTTTCACTGCAGCGCCTGGCCAACGGCGAAAGTGTGCAGAGCGTGGCGCTGGACCTGGGTTATGAAAATACCAGCGGGTTTATCACCATGTTCCGCAAGGCCATGGGCCAACCGCCGGCGCGTTACCTGGCGGACCGTGCCAGTACCGTCGGGCCGCACAGCAACGCGTCAACTATCGCCTTGACGTGAGCTGTTTGGATCTAACTTGTCGAGATAACGCGCCAATACTTCGCCAGAGAATTGGGCCTCGCGAATACCACTACCCTCAAGAAACCGCACGGTGTTGCTGCGATCCCAGGAATAATTTTCTTGGTAAAGCTCAAGGATGGACTGATCTGCGTGCATCGGGTCTTTGAACATTCCAAGCAATGGGTAAAGTAATGCTTCGGGGTTGTGTTCCCACAATGCGAGCCAATTTTTATACGGGACAACCGAAAGCGTTCGGCCATAATGCTCGCCCACCCGCTCACAAAATGCTTTGAGGTCCAGATTGGTGGATTCTGGTTGGCACAGGTTAAACTTCAACCCCAGCGCTTGGGGGTCGCGGGAAATATGGGCCACCGCCTCAACCATGAAATCCACAGTGGTCAAGCCTTCCCGCATACGCTCCAGATCGGGTACCGCGCCATACGCCAGGCAGGTGCGGATAAAGCGCCCCCACCATTGGTAGTGAGCACACTCGCCAGTCACGCTATGACAGGTGGCATAACCCAACCGAAAGGTCATTAACGGCAGACCTCGGGACGCGGCCAGATCTGCGAGTTTTTCCATCACCCACTTACTCTGTACATAACCCAGGTCATCGCGAATAGCCGGTAAGTTTTCGTCGATATCATCCTGTTCGTACACATGGCTCTTATGGGTGAAACGATGGCCCCAGCTATAGATTGAGATGGTCGACATCAGCATCAATGCCTTTGTCTTTTGCGCACCGCAAAAATGGAGGATTTGCTTGAGGCCCTCTACGTTATCTCGCCTCATATAGCTGTAAGGCATGATGAAATTCACTGCGCTTGCCGAGTGATAGACCACATCCACGCAGCGCGCCAAATGGGTGAACATGGGCCTGTCCCGTGACAACGGACGCCAAGAAGCGATACTTAAATCGTTCTCTTGGAGGTTGCCATGTATCCATCCACTCGCCGTAACTACACCGATGAGTTCAAGACTCAAGCGGTTGCGTTAGCTGAAAGCGTTGGCAGAACCGAAGCTGCCCGCCAGCTAGAGATGTCCGTCAAAACGCTCGATAACTGGGTGAACGCCACGCGCAAGGGTCAACCGTTGAGCTCGCCCGAGCGCAAGCCCATCACTAAGGAGGACAGCGAGCTTGCCCGCCTGCGAGCCGAGGTTGCCGAGCTAAAAATGGAGCGTGAAATCCTAAAAAAGGCGGCGGTATTCTTCGCCAGAGAGTCCAGGTGAGATACGCCTTCGTCGCTGCTGAACGGACTCAATACCCGGTACGTATGTTGTGCCGGGTGATGGAAGTCTCAACTTCAGGTTTCTACGATTACACGCACAGGCAGCCTCGCCCTGATCCTGACGCTCAGATTCGCATTGAGTTGCGCAGCGTCTATGCGGCCAGTCGACACACCTACGGTCGGCCACGGTTGGTCGCAGCCTTACGCCAGAAATCGTATGCAGTGGGCCACAAGCGAGTCAGCCGGTTGATGCAGGAGGAGGGTATTCACGGCAAGTCCAAACGCGGTTTCAGGCCCTGTACCACTGACAGCAACCATTACTTGCCGGTCGCGAACAATGTGGTGGCGCGGCAGTTTGCCATCGATAACCCCACTCCGACTTGGGTCAGTGATATCACCTATCTCCCAACCAGAGAGGGTTGGCTGTATCTGGCCGTAGTGTTGAGCATCCAGACCCGCCAGATCTTGGGCTACAGCTTGTCAGACCGCATGCCAGATGGCCTGGTGGAAAGTGCGTTTCTGAATGCCTGGAGCGCCTGTTCTGGCACTAGCGGAGCAGTATTTCACTCCGATCAGGGCCGTCAGTACGCAAGCAGTAAGTTCCGTCTAGCGTTAGCTAAGAAGGACTTCAAACAGAGCATGAGTCGAAAGGGAAATTGCTGGGATAACGCAGTGGCGGAGAGTTTTTTCGCTACGCTGAAAAGAGAGGAGGCTTTTGGGGTCTACCCCACCAAAAAACAGGCACAGCTATCGATCGCCAGCTATGTGCATGGGTTTTACAACAGCAGTCGACTGCACTCAGCTCTGGGGTATCGTTCTCCGAACGAATATGCAAAGAGCTTGAGGCAGAAGACTGGATAACCAGCTTCATGGCGTACGCTGCCGGGGGACAGGCCCAACATTTCTTTCCCTAAACCTAATTGCTCATCCGCCAAGTCACTTACGTACACGTGAATGCGCTTCCAATCGCTTTCGCTGATGGGCACTTGGTAACGCTCGCTGACTTGCTGCAGCCTCACCAGCCCAGCCGGCGTATTGTCACAACGAATCGGGCAATGAATATGGGCGATTGAGGTGGCCAATAGTTGGTGCAAGAGATGAATACCGACAAACCCGGTCGCGCCAGTCAGTAAGGTATGCTCGGGACTCTTCAATTGCATCGACTCGAAGCCTGGCGCGAAACACATGTCCAGCGGGAGCGCCCCATCGGCTTCGAAAGCGTGCACACGCTCGGGCCCTTTTTCTCCATGTAAAGACTGAGTGCGTCGGTGTAATGTGGCCGCTAGATCCTCAAATACCAGATGTTCATATATGTCGCGCACCGCCACATGAATATTGAACTGTACTGACAATTTCTCCGCCAATCCTGCCACGCCCAGGGAGTGCCCACCGACCTTCAGAAAGTTGTCTTGGGGGCCAAAATCAGCGTGACCCAACACCTCAAACCACGCCCTCGCCAACGTAACTTGTGGGCCCGGCGTAAAGCGTTGTATATCCAACGCTACGGTCGGCATCGCCTGCAATAGAGTCAACAGAGCTGGCCTGTCTATCTTGCCATTGGCATTGGCAGGTAGCCTGTCAAGGCGATGGAATAACTCGGGCACCATATAATCAGGCAAATCCATAGCAAGGCTGCGTCGCAGCTCTGCAACCAATCGCCCGCTATGCACCTGCCTGTTGCGCGGTACGACAAAAGCAACCAAGCGTTTTTGCGCTTGTGTACCGGTGTCTTGCACCACCACCGCCGCGCTGTTGATGCTCGGCTCTTTGAGCAGGCGCGTCTCTATTTCACCGGTTTCGATACGGTAGCCACGAATCTTTGTTTGCCCATCCATGCGGCCCAGAAACTGAATCCGTCCATCCGCCAACACTCGGGCCTGGTCTGCGCTGCGGTACAACCGGCATTTGAGCGTGGGTGAATAAATAAAGCGCTGCGCAGTCAACTCAGGCGCACCCAAATAACCCCGAGCAAGGCCCGGCCCGGCAATACAAAGTTCCCCCACCTCGCCAACTACGAGCTCGTTGAGGTGTTCATCCAGAATATGAATGCGGCAGTGATCTATCGCATAACCAATCGATGCAGGCCTTTGTAAGCGTTTGCTCTGAACCTCATTACGAGTGACGTAAATAGTGGTTTCGGTGGGGCCATAGCAGTCAAAAACACGATAAGGCAGATGGTCGACTTCCACGGGATGGAGTTTTTCACCGCAGGTGTAAAGACAGCTCAAGGCTAATCCTTGCGGCTGCCTGGCGTTCAGCACGTCATAAATTCTCAACGTCGGTACAAAGCCATGGGTGATCTGTTTCGCGACACAGAATGACAAGTAGTCATCGCTATTGAGCAGCGCATCCTGACCCGGAACATACAGACAGGCCCCTGCCGTCAGCGCGGACCAGATCTCAAGTTGGCAAAGATCAAACCCCACTGCGGCCATGAAACTGCAACGACTGGAAGACGTCACACCCAAATCTCGATTGTGCTGCATCATCAATTGCGCGACGCTGTGATGTTCGATCACTACGCCTTTGGGCTCGCCCGTAGTGCCCGAGGTAAAAATCACATAAATCGCATCATCGCCTCGGACACCAACAGGCTGATAACTCAACACTTGACTGGAGTTCAGCAGCTCGCTGACGGTTATGACTTCGGTTGCCGGCAAGGGCTCGACATCATGGCGTTGAGTGGAAAGGATGATTGAGGCCGCGCATTGCCTGGCGATATAGGCTTTACGGTTATAGGGCAGTTGGCGGTCCATCGGAACAAACGCCGCACCGCGCTTGATGACGCCCAGGAATGCAACGATCAACTCAATGGAGCGCTCGCCCTGCACCAGCACGTAGTCACCCCGCCCGATAGTGCGGGACTGCAAAAAGGCCGCAACTTTAGAGCTTCTGTAATCCAGCTCTGCGTAAGTAAGACATTCTGTCTCGGTCACGACTGCCAGAGCAGTAGCGTCCTGAGCGAGACGATCTGCAAATAAATCCAGCACCGTGTCCGTCAGCATCTCAAGCACCTCTTTTACGGGGTACGCCAAAAAATGAGAGGCTATTTTTTCTTTATTGGCCGAGATGAATAACTGTAGGAAATGACAGTTTTTTATATATTTTTACTATATGAGATGCGCCTCTGATACCAAAGGTGGCCCATCACGACCTTACAGTGATTGCTCCCACGCTCCGGGTGGGAACAATCCACATCCGACTCAGTTCTTGTAGTCGGTATCGGTACGCTCAAGCTGGCGCACCAGCGCATTCCAATGCCGCGCCACGCCCGGGCCTTCGCCATTGCTGAACACCTTGGCCTGCTGCTCGACTTTGGCCACCACCTCTGCGGGTGGGAAGATCAACTCGGTATTCCCCGCTGCCTGTGCCGCAATCTGGATGTTGCAGGCCCGCTCCAGGCTTTGTAGTTGCTGGAAGGCATGCTCGACGCTGACGCCACCCGTCAACAAGCCGTGGTTGCGCAGGATCATCACACTCTTGTCGCCCAAATCCGCCACCAGCCGTTCACGCTCGTCCAGGTCCAGCGCCACCCCTTCGTAACCGTGGTAAGCCACACGCCCCGAGAATGCGATAGCGTGCTGGGAGATCGGCAACAACCCCTGCTTCTGCGCCGACACCGCAATACCGTCGCGGGTGTGGGTGTGCAGCACCGCTTGCAAATCATGGCGTGCGCCGTGGATGGCGCTGTGGATCACATAGCCGGCGTAGTTGATCCCCAGGCCCGTTGGGTCATCGACGATGGTGCCGTCCAGATCGACCTTGACCAGGTTGGAGGCGCTGATTTCGTCGAACAACAGCCCGAAAGCATTGATCAGGAAATGCGCCTCGGGCCCTGGCACCCGCGCTGAGAAATGCGTGTAGATATGATCGGTCCACTTGTACAACGCCGCCAGTCGGTAGGCCGCGGCCAACTTGACCCGCACCTCCCACTCTTGCGGTGTTACCCGCTGGCGCACATTGCTCAAGACACTGGAAATCGGCGTGACGCTACTCATGGCAAATCTTCCTGGATGGCCTAAGGGGACTTCCAGGCAAGACTAGGGGATGGTCATAAATAATAAAAAGCACATTTTAATCTAAGCTAATTATTATATTTATTTATAAAAAGCAGCAGTGGCAGCGTTCAGGCCACCACGGGAGCAAGCTCCCTCGCCGCCAATCAACTCCGCAGGTTCAACGCCCGTTGTTGAGCTTTTCGTTGATTGCATCCGTTTGCCGTTCAATGTCCTTGATCGAGG
Source organism: Pseudomonas sp. CFSAN084952 (assembly GCF_009648855.1). Classification (NCBI taxonomy): domain Bacteria; kingdom Pseudomonadati; phylum Pseudomonadota; class Gammaproteobacteria; order Pseudomonadales; family Pseudomonadaceae; genus Pseudomonas; species Pseudomonas sp. CFSAN084952. The sequence goes on from NZ_CP045767.1 coordinate 2,878,057, forward strand.
TCGGCGTCACCACTTTGTCGATGGTGTCAGTCTTGGGGTTCGCAGGTTCAAGCGTCTGCCCTTTGGTGGCCTGGGCATTACCTTTTTGCGCGTCTTCAGAGCTGACGGGGTCGGGGGTTTTATCGGCGGTTTTATGATCAGTCACAGTGCAATCCTCCTGGCAGTGGCAGGCCCCTGAGATGGCGGCCCTATGCAGCAGAACCCTGGGAATCCGAATTGGTTCAAGTCAATTGCCGCGCCTCACCGCTGGGCAAAAAAGCGCAAAAAATTTTAAACCTTTTACCCGCCTCTCGATTCAACAGTCAGGTAACGGCATCCCGCCATTTCCAAGGAGAGACACCATGAAAACTCGACTGATGAAACCGATGGGCCTTACCTTCATGCTGATTGCAGGCTCGATTTCCACCGCGATGGCGGCGACCTCCAACGACTTTGTCGACAACGCCGCCGAGGGCGGTATCACCGAGGTGGAAGCGGGCAAGCTGGCCCTGGAAAAAAGCAGCTCGGCGGACGTAAAGACCTTCGCCCAGCATATGGTCACAGACCACACCAAGGCCAATCAGGAACTGATGGCCCTGGCGAAAAAACTCGATATCGAAGTACCCGATGACGCCGCGCTCACCGACCAGGCGAAGAAAGCCATCCTGGAAATGCGCGATGAATCCTTCGACAAGGCCTATGCCAACAACCAGGTAGCGGCCCATGAAAAAACCGTCGAACTGTTCAAGAAAGAAGCGGCCTCCTCGGACAATCCCGAGCTGAAAGCCTTCGCCACCAAGACCCTGCCCACCCTTGAAGCCCACCTGAAAATGGCCAAGGAACTGCAAACCAAATACGCCCATTAATCAACCCATGACCTAAGGAGACCCTCGACCATGAGCGCGCAACTCAACGGCAAGCACATCCTCGTCATCACCTCCAACACCGGCATCGAGCGCGACGAGTTGCTCAAGCCTCTGGAAACGCTGCGTGGCTACGGCGCGACCGTGACGCACGCCTCCAGCAAAGGCGGCACTACCCAGACATTTGTCGGCGACACGGAAAAGGACCAGACCGTGGAATCAGACGTGCAACTGTCGGATGTTGTCAGCGCCGACTTCGATGCGCTGGTCATCCCGGGCGGCACAGTGAATGCCGATACGCTGCGCCAGGATACTGCCGCACTGCGCCTGATCAATGAATTTGTACAGGCCGGCAAGACCATCGCGGCGATCTGCCACGGGCCATGGACCCTGATCGACGCTGGCGTGGTCAAGGGCAAAACCCTGACCGCCTATAAAAGCGTGCGCATCGACCTTGAAAACGCCGGCGCGGCCAGCGTAGTGGATGCCGAGGTTAAAGAGTGCCAGGCCAATGGCTGGACCTTGATCACCTCGCGCACGCCGGACGACCTACCGGCGTTCAATCAGGCGATTGCCAAGGCCATCGGCGGCTGATCGGCTTAGCGCAATGAAAACAGGCGCCCCATGGGCGCCTGTTTTTTATCACTCACCGCTTCAGCTCTTACGCTGCTGCGCCATTTCACGCTTGGGTCCGAACATTGCCCACGCAATCAACCCCAGCAGCGGCACGAACACCAGCACCACGACCCACAACCCCTTGGTCTCCCATCCGCCAGTGCTGCGCAAAACGATATTGATCGCCCAGAGTTCCAAGAGCAGCAGAACCACCGCCAATACGATCCAGATATATTCAATTTGCATGATTCACCTCCTGAAGTCTAAGCGTTAGGTCAAGCAGATGCCCCAAGGGTTCCATTAGAATTTTCCTGGCCCCACTTTATGGCCCCCCGTTGCGCTGGAGTGTCAGCAACCGGCTGTGCGTTGTGCAACCTCAACGCGGCCCGACCATGCAAGCTGCACGACCGACAAGCGCACATGAAAATATAACCATCTGATTTTAAAGATGATTTATAACCATAAAAGTTGGTACGCCTGATGCAACCTTCCTCACCACGAGGCGTGCACTTCGACACGCCCGCACACCCCCGTGAGGTTACCTATGAATGCCATCGACCTGCTCAAAGCCGACCATGAACGCGTCAAGACCCTGCTGACCCAGTTGAGCGAATCCACTGAACGCGGGGTGAAAAAGCGCACCGAGTTGCTGGCCAAACTTGAAATGGAAGTCACCCTGCACACCCAACTTGAAGAAGAAATCCTCTACCCCGCGTTCAGGAAAGCGGGTGGCAAGGAACAGGACATCATGTACCACGAAGCCAAGGAAGAGCACCGTACCGTTGACTCGCTGGTCCTGCCGGACTTGAAAAAGACCGACCCATCGTCCACCGAGTTTTCCGGTCGCGTCAAAGTGGTCAAGGAGCTGCTTGAGCACCATATCGAAGAAGAAGAAACCGAGATGTTCCCCCAGGCCAAGAAACTGCTGGGTAAAGCGCTGCTCGAAGAGCTGGGGGCCGAGATGGAAGCGATGAAGGCCGCGCACAAAAAAGCCATGGTGAAAAAACCGCTGGCCGCGTAACGGCTACCTCCTCGCAGCAAAGTTCGCGCGACAGTGACCCACAGGCCCTGTCGCGCTATCGATTTGCACCGATGATTTCTCCTCGCTCACTCAGCGATCCGGCCGACCGAGCCGGCCTGGCGCCCCATGCTAGCGTGCCATTGCCCTTGGCAGTGGCCGGGGGCTTTCAGGAGATTCATCACAATGGACACGCACTCCCCCACCTATACCCACCTGTTCAAAGAGGACTGGCACCTGTTGTGTTCGGCCTCTTCCATGGCGGCAATCGACTCCCCGATCGCCTACCTGAAGGCGTTATACCTGTTTGCCCAAGCGCTGGAAAAAAGCGGTAAAGGCAAACAGCCCAAGGTCACCCTCGACCAGCGACGCCCCGAACTCAAGACGCTGCCCCTGGACGAACGCAGCCTCAGCGCTGTGATTCCTCAACTCTCGATGATCAACGAAACCCTGTCCCGCCAGATTGACGTTCACCTCAAACAAACCCGTCGTGAATACCGCGGTCGCTCACTTGATGAGGTGCTCGGCAAGCAACGTTTCCCCTTCGTGCTGCCGTTCGAACGTGCGCATCGCCAGTGCTGGCTCGGTTTGTCCGGCAACAAGCCACAATTGGGCGAACTCAGTTACCGCATCAGCCTCAAGCTGCCCACCAGCCAGCGCGCGCAAAACACTTACGGCGTGGTCAGGCACGAGGCCTATGAAGCGCAACGTTTGCTGTCCGGGCTGAGCCCTGCCCAGCAGGTGTTATTGACGGAGCCTTTTTTAAAAAGATCAGGAGACGTACAGGCAGAGGATTTTTTTACCCAGCACTATGGCACCCAGGCGCAGCCCCTTGAGGAGTTGCCCCACTGGTTGCAAAAAACCGGACTCACCGCCGATCAGACCGAAGCGCTACTGGCCTGCGGCAAGTATGTGCCGGTGCTGTCGAGCAATGTTCTGGCAAGCGCCCTGCCAACGCCGCCGGCCAAGCTGCGCCTGCACGACGGTGCCGCGTACGTGAACGGGCCGATCACCGAGGCTGGCGCGACCCAGTCGCCCCTGTCGATCACTACACAGGACAAGGGTGCTGCGCGCCTGCGCAATACCTCATGGGAACGTTACCAGCGCCTGCACCGAATGATCCGCCTGCAACGCTGGACGCAATTGCCCTTCGACGCACTCGACGCCCTGTCAACGAGCGTCGTGCGGCGTGAACACGAGGGCGACCCGGCGCGGCCCGCCAACGACAATACCCTGCGCGCACTGGGCGTCTATCGCTATCTGGAACGCCGCTACAGCCTGTCATTGCAAGCCTTTGCCGCCGTGCTGGATGAAATACCGGTGTGGGCACCCGGTACTCGCCTGTCGCTGTACGACCAGTTGTTCAACCCCGGCCCGTTGCCAGGCCAGGCATTGACGCTGGACAGGCCGACCCTGGCGTTGAGGGAGGAAATCCCGACAACCCTGCGCCACCAGCTCTGCACCGGCCTGCACCTGAGCGACACCCCGGCCTCGTTGCACTGGCTGATCAAGCAGGCCCGCCTGCATCTACCCGCTGCTTGCCCGACGCTGACGTTTTATAGCGCGCTGTATCGCCAAACCCGGATCGCGCAGTTGTTCGGGCTGTCAGTGCTCGATAGCTACCATGTGGCGGCGCTGCTGGGCGGTAAGGATTACACCGGCCAACTGGTCAACCCGAGCCTGCGTCGCTCGGGCGTGAATGCACCTGCCGACCTGCTCGATGTGCTGATGCAAATGGACTGGCTGGTCCGCTGGCTCAACGACACGGGTCAAACGGTTGATCAGCTTCGTCGTCAACTGCTATTGGATGCCCAATCCCCACCGCCCCACGTGCAGACGTACATCACCCAACTCGATGAGGTGGTCGAACTGACTCGGCATGGCCTGTTGGCGCAAGAAGACCTCGCTGACCTGTCATTGCCCCAGCCCGAGCCTGACACCAAAGCGGCGCCCATTGCCTGGCATGCCCTCATCGTACAAGGGCTGCTGCACAGCCAACCGCTGCTCAAGCCCGCGCCGCCCAAAGAACTGCCCAATGGGCTGGTGCAGCTTATCGAAGCCCAGACGCTGAGCCTCAACCCAGAACGCAACACGGCTCTGCACAGCGATGCCAAACAGGCAGTGACCAAGAAGCTCGGCGCGTTCTACCAACAAATGCAGCCGCTTAAAGCAAACATCGACACGCTGCTCAACGCCCCCTCACACCTTGCCGGTGACGCCTCCGCGTACCTGCAATGGCGCAAACTCGTGGTTCGACAAATTGCCCGAACCGCCACTGCCGAATCCACCACGGAGCTGCACAAAAATGTACTGCTGAGCCTGCCGGATGCCGAAGTGTCCTTGGGGCTGGCAGTGAGCCGTGAGGCCTTGCAGGCCTTTGTGCTCCATCCGCACTGGCTGAGCCCGGACCACACCGCGGCCTCGCTGCTCAAGCTGACGCTGAGCACGCTGTACCTGCTGCAACGCTTTGCCCATTGCCTCAGCACCTACGGACTGGCCCAGGACCGCGTGCTCGCTTATTTGCAGCGCGCCAATTCATCCTCCGTTGAAGGCTCCGCCGTATCTCACGATGGGGCTTGCACTTCGCAACTGGCCGCATTGCTCAAGTGGGATGTCGATGAAATCAACCTGCTCGTTGAATCCCTGCCTGCCAAACAGGTGAAGACCCTGGCCGACCTGGACTGGCTCCTGCGTTGCCATGAAGCCGTCAGGCTCACCGGCCTCTCCGCCAACGCCTTGCTCAAGGCTGCCGACCTGCATGCCACCTTGATGAATGAAGACTGGCAACACGTTGGCTCGGCATTGATCGCCACAGCCCCCTAACCCCGTTGTATTTCGCCTGGTTCAAGGAATGACCATGTCTGACACCCTCACCCAACACCTCAACGAACACCTGCGCGACGCGATGCTGGGGTTCTACCTCAACAGCGTGCTGCCTGAAGAAACGGCAGTGGCCGATACCGTCAAGACCGTCGACGATGTCTATACCTATTGGCTGCTCGACCCCCAGGTCCGCCATACGGTGCCCACCACCCGTGTCGCCAGCGCCATTGCCAGCCTGCAGCAGTACATCACTGGCATTTACCTGGGCCTGGAGCCCGGCTACGACGAACAGGGCATGAGCGCTGACGAGCAGACCGAGTGGCGAGACCGGTTGCTGTCCTATTCACTGTGGCGTGCCCACCAGCAACTTCAGCACTACCCGGCCACCTACCTGAGCCCTACATTGCGCCATGGCAAAAGCGACAACTTCAGGCAACTGGAGAACCAGCTCAACCAATTTCGTATCGAGCCTGCGCCGCTGCAGACAGCCGTCCACAGTTACCTCAGCCGCTTCGAAGCACTTGCCAACATCAAGACCCTCAATGGTTATATCGATGGTGATAAAGACAGCTTTGCCAGCAGCACTTATTACTTCACCGGCAAGTCCAGTCCGGAAAACACCTATTACTGGCGCACGCTGAAAATGGCCTCGGGCGACGCGACCACTCCGCCAGCCTGGTCCTCCTGGCAAAAGATCCCGCTGTCGATTGACGATAACGTCCCCGAACAGACGATTCGCCCGGTGGTGTTCAACGGGCGCCTCTTCGTGGTGTGGGCCCAATGCATCAACCCGACGTCGTCGTCGAGGGACATCACCCCGATCGGGCGCGGTGATGTTGAATCGGAGAAGGAATACCAGCAACGGCTGGAAACCCGGATAAAGACCACCTATCTACAGTTGCGCTTGTACTTTTCCTATAAAAAACTGGATGACAGTTGGAGCGTGCCGCAGGCCTGCATTCAGGAATACAGCCTGGCACAGGGCCTGGATGACTTGAGCTCGGAAGACCTGATGAGCGCCACTGCGTCCATCGCCGTACTCGATTCAAAAAGCCAACCGCCGTCACTGTTCCTGGGCCTGAGCGCACAGCCGAACCATCAAACGGCTTCCCCGCACAACGGCGTGCATCGGCATTTCTTTCAAGCCGTACGGCTGGATCAGCACTTCAACGTCCATTGGCTTGAAACCCAGGGCAGCACTCGGCGGATGTTCTCCTGGCATAAAGAGTCGGAACTGGCGGGGCGGTACCTGGCCCTGTTCGGGCACCACAACAGGGCCAGATTTCAATTCAGGGCGCCCGACACGGTCCAGGTCAAAGTCCACTCCCTGACCAACGACGCGCCCCATGGCACCACCCATGGCTGGAACTACGAAGACAATCAACAGCATATCCGCAGTCTTTCGGCTGAGAGCGATATTCGGTTCAACCGAACAACGTCAGTACTGGAGGTCACCACCCGCCTGGCGAAACGCTTCGAACCGCACCGCACTGTCAGGTTCAGCAAGGCAGACGCACTGGTCAATTTGACCATCACCCTCAGCAGCAGCGGTCCTGCCCAGAACGAGACGCTGGCGTTAGGCCCCACCGCCGAGATTTTCCTGGAGGGCGCCAAGCTGGCAACCTTCTCCAACGTGCGCATCGACTTGACCCTCAAGTGCAATGAGACCGGCGTCAGCTATGCCCAACTTATAAAAAATGCTGCGAATCAGCCGACGACCTTTACCCTGCCGCAAATTGAAAAAGATGAAGAAAACCCGAAAAGCACGACATTCAATCTGCGCGACCAACGCATTAGCCAAGAAGCCTTCGACTATTTTTTCAATACGCCAGACGCCACCTATACCGTCACCCTGTCGTTCTACAACAATCAGGCGCAGACCAGCAGCCATGCCTACGACTTAGTACTGGACAAGGTCCAGGTCCAGCAGAAACAACGCCTGTACAAACCCGTGTTGATGTATCCCAAACAAGGACACAGCGCTTTACCGGAAAGCCCTCACCGCAATAACACGGTACTCGTCGGCCTGGCAGACGCTTCTCGGCGCACCCTGCGCGACACGTTCACTGAACTCTCCGAAACGCACACGCTTGAGGCGCAGATCGAACTCTCCCCCACGACCTTGCACCCCTACGACGAGGACTCCACTGACACGACGGCTTCCACATTGACGCTGATTCACGGCGTGTTGCTGCTGGAAAGCGATGTGCATTACCCCGACCCCATCATCCTGGGCTACGCGCTGAAAACCGCGACCTTCACCCTGCCGCCCGATAACAGCACCCCCATCATTCCACTGGCTCCGTTTATCCGGCGACTCGCAACCCCGCCCTATGGCGCGGCAGAATTCATTGACTTCGACGGGTCCACGATCGAGTCGATCGATAAGCCTGAAAACAAACGAGCGCCCATACGCACCAACACCTGCGTGGCCGGGCTGCTGGCAAAAACCGCGGGCGCAGGTTTGCATGAGCTGTTTGCCTTGGCCCCGGATGCCTGGCGCGAGCCGCCATTGCCAGGCGAGGAAAACCCCAGTCCACTGGACTTCCACGGCCCCCATGGCACCTATTACTGGGAGTTGTTTCTTTACCTGCCCTGGCTGTTGGCACAACGCCTGAACCAGGAGCAGCAATACGCCGAGGCCGAAACGTGGATACGCTACGTGTTCGATCCCGTACACCCATCCGGGTTCTGGCGCCTGCCTGCGCTGCTTACCAGTGCACCACAGCGCCACAACGCCTCTTCCCTGCCCCACCCATTGGCGACAAGCAGCGCGGTACATTTTCGTCAGGCGCTGTACCTGTTGTACGTCGACATCCTGCTCAATCGCGGGGATGCGGCGTACCGGCAAATGACCCGTGACAGCCTGGCCGACGCCAAGTTGTGGTACATCCGCGCCAAGGGTTTGCTCGGTCCAAGACCGCCGCTCAACCCGGTCGATCCCTGGGCAACCACGACCCTGGACAAACTGCAAAACCCTTCCACCCTCGACAGCACGACAGTGCCTGCGAACACCTCGCGGCTGTGTCGGTCCCTGAGCCCTGACTTGCTGCTGCGTTGGGACAAGATCGAATCTCGCCTGCACAACCTGCGCCATCACCTGGACCTGACCGGCAAACCCTTGAGTCTGCCGCTGTACGCCGCGACCCTGACGCCTCAAACGCTGCTTGCCGCGTACCAGCAAGGTTCGGTCGGCGCCAGCCTGCGCCCGTCGCTGCGCACCGCCCAGGCCGCGCACTACCGCTTCCAGGTATTGCTGGGACACGCCTTGCAAGCGGTCGACAACCTGATCCAGTTGGGGGCGACCTTACTGTCGTTGTTCGAACGCAAAGAGCAGGCCCAGTACCTGGAAACCCAGCAGCAGCAAGCCTGGGACTTGGCGAGGCTGGCCGTCGAGCAACAGGCCCAGGCCGTACAGTTCGATGCGAGGAACCAGCAAGCGCTGCTGGCAGGACGCCGCATGGTCGAAGCGCGGGTGACGTTCTTCGAACAGCAGCTCAAGCGAGGCATCAGCCCGGCCGAGGCCCAGGCCACCCAGGAGTACCAGGACAGTGCGCGCTGGGACACCGCCGCCGCCGTGGCACAAGCCGGCGCGGGGCTGGCGATGCTGATACCGAATATTTTTGGCACCTCCAACGGCGGCGTGCGCTACGAGGGCGCTTTTCACGCCCTGCACGCGACGGCCCAAGGCATTGCCAATGACAAGCGCGCCAACGCTGCCCACCTGGACCGCACCGACCTGTTTGCCCGACGCGCCGCCGAGTGGGCCCATTCGTTGGAACAGGCACGCCTTGAGCTGGCCCAGGTCGACGCCCAGCTGCAGGCTTACACCGAACAGCAAGCCCATACCCGCTTGCAACTGGGCCTGGCCCAGACCAGCCTGGCCCAGGCACGAAGCCTGTACGACCAGCTCGGCAAACGCTTTACCAACGCCCAACTGTATCAATGGCTCAATGGCCAACTTTCCACTTTCTACTACCAAGCCTATGACTCGACCCTGTCGCTGTGCCTGGCGGCCGAGGCCTGCTGGCAGGAAGAACGGGCTCAGTGGGACAAGCACTTCATTCAAACCCAGCATTGGACCCATCAATATCGCGGCTTCAGCGCCGGGGAAGCGCTCAAGCAAAACCTACTGAGCATGAGTAACGCCTACCTCACCCACAACGAACGTTTGCTGGAAATCACTAAAACCGTGTCGTTGCGCCATCTGCACAGCCAAGACCCTGTGGCCACGCGCGACATGCCCTGGGCCGCGCTTAAAGCCGACCTGGTAAAAACCGGCGCCTTGACCTTTGAACTGACCCTCAAGCTATTTGACGACGACTACCCAGGCCATTACCTGCGGCGTATCAAGCACGTCAGTGTGTCCCTGCCCGCCACGCTGGGCCCCTATGAAGACATCAAGGCCATCCTGACCCAAACCGCCAATACCACGTACCTCACCCCCGCGGCCAGACACACCGACGCTGCGGTAAAAAAAGACCTGCGCGCCAAACAGCAAATCGCCCTGTCCAGCGGGCTCAACGACAGCGGCCTGTTTACCTTGAACTTCGACAGCGACGAGCGTTACCTGCCGTTCGAATACACAGGAGCGATCTCCACCTGGCAACTGACCTTTCCCAACCATGCCCGGCAAAACGCCCTGCTCGAATCCCTCACCGATATCATCGTGCACCTGCGCTACACCGCTAAAAACACCGGAGGTCAACGATGAGCGTGCAGCCGCCCGAACTCTTGGAACCGAAGATTCCTGCGCTGCCCAAGGGCGGTGGCGCCTTCCAGGGCCCCGGGGCGCAATGGGGCGCCGTGGGCACACGAGGTGAGGCGTGCCTGGAGGTGCCCTTGCCCATTTCGCCGGGACGTGGCTTCACGCCGGCCCTGAGCCTGGGTTATCGCAGCGCCCTAGGCAACGGGCCCTTCGGCCTCGGCTGGGCGATGTCGGCAGGCGCCATCAGCCGTGATACCCGCAAAGGCGTACCGGCCTACGGTGATGACGACCGTTTCATCAGCCCCCAAGGCATCGACATGATCCCTGAGCGTGATGCCGACGGCGCAATTCAGGCCACCACCTGGGACCACTATAACGGCCTGGCCCTGGATGAACCCCACCAAGTGGTGCGCTATTTTCCGGTGATAGAAGCGCGCTTCGACCGTATCGAGCATTGGTCTTGCGACAGCGACAAGGCCGGGTTCTGGCTGGTTCAGGGGGCCGACGGCTGCGTGCACCTGTTCGGCAAGACTCTGATCGCGCGCTGTGCAGACCCAAACGACGGCCTACGTGTTGCCCAATGGCTGTTGCAGGAAAGCCTCAACCCTTTGGGTGAGCAGATCTATTACCACTACAAACCAGACGACCAGCCGCCAAGCGCCGCCAGGGACTATCGCGCCCAGCGTTATCTGGCGCGGGTGTGCTACGGCAACCTCAAGCCCCTTGAGCATCTGGCGCTGTGGCGTGCGGACGCCCTCGCTGACAAGCAATGGCACTTCGAACTGCTGCTGGATTATGGCGAACGCCACACCGGCCTGAGCCAAGTGCCGACCTATGCCGAACAACATGCCTGGCCGATCCGCAACGACCCGATCAGCAGCTATGCCTATGGCTTTGAGCTCGGCACCCTGCGGCGGTGTCAGCAAGTGCTGATGTTTCATTACTTCCCCGACGAGCCAAGCCTGGGCGTCGAGCCGGTGCTGACGCGGCGTCTGTTGCTGGAGTACACCCATCGCCACGCCATCGGCAGTTGCCTGAACGCTGTGCACAACCAGGCCTTTGACGCCCAAGGGGACGCCAGTGCCTGGCCGCCTCTGGAGCTGGCCTACAGCGCCTTCGTGCCGACGCTGGACGCCGCGCGCTACCAAGCGTTCGACGCCATGGCGGGCATCAACGACGGGCAGCATTATCAACTGGTCGACCTGTACCGCGACGGTTTGCCGGGCATCCTGCACCGCACCGATAAAAGCTGGTACTACCGCGAGCCGCTCAGGGCCCCCGGCCGGGCCAGCAGCAATGCGCTGATCTATGGTCCATGGCAGGCCCTGCCACGCATCCCCCTCGCCGATACCGCCCAAGCCACGCGCCAGGCACTGGCGGATCTTGACGGCGATGGGCATCTGGAATGGGTGGTGGCGCAACCAGGGCTGAGCGGTTTTTTCAGCCTCGACTCGCAGCGGCAATGGTTGGGTTTCGTGCCTTTTGCGGCGATGCCCCAGGAGTTTTTCCATCCCCACGGGCAACTGGCCGACCTGATGGGCAGCGGAAGGCTGGACCTGGTTCTGATCGGCAGCCGCAGCGTGCGCCTGTACGCTCAGCGCCAGGACGGCGGGTTTGATCCTGGCCAGCAGGTGCGCCATGCGCCCGACGATGAGGGACTGCCAACCCTCAGCCATTCGCCGGCCGAATTGATCGCCTTTTGCGACCCCCTGGGCAGCGGCCAACAACACCTGGTGCGCATCCGCCATAACGAAATCAAGTGCTGGCCCAACCTCGGCCGTGGACGCTTCGGCAAAGGGTTTGTCTTCGCCACGCTGGCGTTCGACCACGCCAGCTTCGATGCCGAGCATATTCGCCTCGCCGACCTGGACGGCTCAGGCGCGGTGGACCTGATTTACCTGGCGCCTGAACACATACAGATCTATATGAACCGCGCCGGCAGCGGGCTGGCATCGGAGCCACTGACACTGCGTTGGCCCGAGGGCGTGCGCCATGACGCGACATGCCAGGTCAGCTTTGCCGACCTTCAAGGCCTGGGCTGTTCCAGCCTGATCCTGAGCGTGCCGCACATGACACCCCAGCACTGGCGGTATGACTTCGTCAGTCTCAAACCGTATTTGTTAACCGCCACGCTCAACAACCGGGGGGCCACCACCCAACTGAGCTACCGCAGCAGCGCCCAGGAATGGCTCGACGAAAAACAGCACGGGCAAACCCTGGGAGTGCCTCGAGGCAGTAGCCTTGCGTTCCCGGTACAGGTGGTCAAGCGACAACAGCAAAAGGATCTGGTCAGCCGTAACCGCTCCACCCAGTATTTTCGTTACCGGCAAGCCTGCTACGACCGTGAGGAACGCCAGTTCATCGGCTTTGGCCTGGTGTTGCACACCGAACAACCTCCTACGGCCGATGCGCCGCCTGGGGTGTTGACCAAACGCTGGTTCCACACCTTTGAGCCCTCGCAGGAGGCTTTTTACCCGGGCGACCCGCAGGCGCCCGCGCTGGGGCCAACCCTGCTGGGCCAGTTGGAGGCCGGGCGCACAGGAGATACGCTGATCGCTACGCCCGGCGCAACCACCCGCCGCGCGATGCAGCGTGCATTGGCGGGTAGCCTGCTGCGTGAAGAGGTATATGCAGCCGCCGACTCGCCACCACAAGCAGTGCCGTATTCGGTGCAGCAACAGCGCTATTTCATACGCCAACTAAGCCCGTCGGCCAAGGCCGGCGAACCGGCGGTGCTGCTGCCACTGTTGCTGGAGTCGCTGACCTGTCGCTACGAGCGCCAACCGGGCGACCCATGCTGTCGGCATATCCTCAATCTGCGCTGGGACTGCTACGCCGGCAATCTGCACAGCGTGGTGGTCGACTACGCTCGTCGCAAGACAGCCAGCGACGCCCCACCGCCGGGGCCGGCCCACGAGCAGCAGTGGTGGCGTGACGCGCATGATTCGGCGCAGCAGGCGTATTACCTCAACGAAACCCGCGCCCGCTTCATTCACCTTGACGCCGCGCAGCGCTGGCGCTTGCACTTGCCGTACCAGCAACGACGCAACGTGCTGGTCCTGAGCAAAGAGGCGTTAGCAATTGAAAAAATAAGCTATGAACACTTCATTGCGCAGGGCCCGTCCGCTCCACTGGGAACAGCGGCCGAACGCAAGTTGGGGGGGCTGTCGGTGCAGCATTACTGCGTGGCGGAGCACACCGCCCCCTTGCCGGCCGGCACCGCAAGTTTTCAGGCGCTGCCCGCCTATATCGAGACAGCCGAACTCGATCAGCAAGCGCTGGAGGTGTATGAGGGCCGCCCTGTCGCTGCCACGCTGAGTGCACAGCACTATCGGGCCATGGCCGCGTTCCTGTCACCGGCCCCCGGGCAGGACGAGGCTATCACCCTGTGGTCGCTCGGCCAGGGGTACACCCGTTACGGCCAGGCTGAAATGTTCTATCGGCCTCGTCGGCATCAGGCGAGCCTGAGCCATGGGTTCACGCAGTCCGAGTACGACCGCTATGGGCTGTACATCATCAAGGTGCAATTGGCGGACGGCTGCACGACCCAGGCGCAGTACGACTACCGTCTTGGCCTGCCGGTGACGGTGACTGACGCACAGCGTACGCAACGCTACGCGCACTACGACGCCCACGGGCAGCTGCTGGCGACCGGCCTCAAGGGAGAGGAGCAAGGAAAGCCCGTCGGCCATGACGCCCAAACGCCCTTCATCCGCACGCCCGATACGGGCCCGGCGCAGGCCCTGGCTGATCCGAAAGCGGCGTTGTTCAACGCTCAAAGCGCGTGTTTCTACGACGTGTTCAGTTGGATGGGGCACATTCCACCCGCCAGCATCCAGGCGCAATGGGTAAGCAACGGTTACCTGCTGCCCAGCGGGCACATTCGTGCCTCGGCGTTGGCACGCCTGAACAGCCTGAGCGCTGCGCTCCCCCATCATCAAACCCTCAAGCGCCTGATTCAGGCGGCCAGGCAAGTGCCGGTGCACGTCGTGGTACTGCACGCCGACCGTTGGCAAGGCACGTCGCCAACCCCGCAGATTCAGGTCGCTCTCGCCTTCAGCGACGGCTTTGGCCGCGTGCGGCAAACCCAGGAAAAGGCGCAACCAGGCCCGGCCTTTGCAGTCGATGACGCCGGTATGTTGAGCGCGGGTGCCGAGCCAATCGACGCCACTCGCCGTTGGCGGATCAGCGGCCGTGTGGAGTATGACAATCAAGGTTGCCGGGCGCGCACCTGGCGACCTTACTTTGCCGACCGTGCTGGCTATATCGACGATGCGGCCTTCAACACCTTGCGCCCCAGCGAGCAACATTTTCATGACGCGTTGGGACGCCCGGTGCGCGTGGTCAATGCCAACGGCGACACACGGCGCCAGACCTACTGCGCCTGGTACAGTATCGCTGAGGACGAAAACGACACGCACGCGCCGGACTGACAACAGAGCCGGGCCGTTACACGGCCCGTGCTCTTTGGCCTGACGTTAAGCGTATTAACGGCGGTGAGGGTTCATCACCCTGACCGCCCGATAATTGAGCCCGCTGATGTGCTGAATCATCACTCGATAGGCGCCACGACCGCGCTGCCCGCGATAGCCCGGCAAGTCAAAACTACGGACATTCTGCCCGCCCGCCATGGCATGCCCGGTATGAAAGTCCAGGGTGCGGGCTTCCAGGCGGTTGATCACATTCCTGATAATCCCTCCCCCTACGCCACGCAGCTCATTGAGAACAGGCTCAACGTCAATCACGAGTCGCTCAGGTTCCAGCCCGGAGGAAGGTCCTGAGCTTACCGGTGGCGCGGCGGGCTCTTCAGAAGCGGAGCCTCGGCGACCCACGCTCGTGACCCTGGTTTGCGGTTGTACTTCGGTGTGGGTCAGCCCAGCCGCAGGAAGCGGGCCGGCGCCCACCTTGCGTGCCGGGGCACGAAGTTCTATCCCGACAAACCCCAACCTCGCAAGCGTAAAACTAGGGTTACGCTCCGTTTGTGAGGCTATTTCAGCCTGCTCCCGGTGCTCGGTGGGCCCAATGTACCCATAGAGCCCGCCCCGCGCTGCCGGCGTCAGCCCGTAGGACAGGCGCTTAGTGTCTGCGGTGGCCAGTCGGTGTTCCAGAAAAAAGTCCGCCAACTCGCTGACTTCATGTTCGGTAGCGCCATGCCGATGGCCCAGCTCTTGCGCACCGGCCAATGCGGACTGCGCATAGAACGCTCTGCGCCGAACGTCAGTAGTGCTGAGCCGTTGATGCGCGTAAAAGGCGACACCCACCACTCCTGAAATCAGCCCAAAGTAAGCCAGCTCAACCCTGTATCCAACCTCTATACCAATCCCATGCCCGATCAACAACACCAGGAGCAGAACCGTCACCACCTCCAGCATCGAGCGGCGCTGCAAACCGTCTTCGTCTACATAACCCATGGGGTTGTTCCCCACCATCGCATACAGGTTCAACCCATCCACATCCCCCGCTGGGTCAGCGCTGATCCACCGCAACAACCACGGCGCGTAGTACCTGAAGCCGTAGTAATACAACCCGCTGGCGTCGCGCTCCTTGCCCGAATAACGTCGGGTTTTATAGTTCGCCTCCAAGGCGCTTTTTGCCGCCCACCAGGCGGTTGCGCCGAAAGGGTAATAACTTTCCTGGCTCAACAGGCCGGCTGCCTCGTCCAGCTCCAGGGTACTGCTGCCCAAATGGTCGTCGAGACTGAAGCGCAGTTGCTCATCCGGCATTTCCTCGGGACGCTGCCGTTCCCACTGTAACCCTCTGACCGAATAGCGCCCGCCCGGAGCGAGCATCACGTTCAACCACTCGCCATCCGGCCCGTGGCGATGCAGCTCCAGCCCTGGCAGATAAAGCACTTCATGGGTGTGAGTCTGCGTCTTGCCATGTGCCACGCGACGCTTGATGACTCGCTGGCCGGCGCCGTCGTACAGATACACCTCATCGTCATGTTCGCCATTGTCACGCAGCACCTGCGCGACGCGAACCAACTGGTTGCGTCCATTCCAGGTCAATGCCTGACCAGGCGCCAGAGCCTGGAGATTGCCACGTTGGTCGAAGCCGTTACCCAGGCCCGGCGCCTTTGCGCCCTCGCGGGCAATCACGCTGTGATTACTGTGTTCGCCCACCTGCATCCGTTGGGTATAACCGCTGCCGGTGCTGGGCACATGGCGCATCTGCGTCAGATTACCGGCCGAGTCGTAGGCATAGTGGCGGGTGTAGCTGCCCCAGAGACTGTCGTCTGTGGCGCCGAACGTGATTCGGCCCGGCAGTGCGGATGCGCCAGTATTGCGCGCGTTTTCACGGCCAGTGGCCTTGATCAATCGCGACAGGCTGTCGTATTCGAATGTGCTTACTGCCTCCACCTGCACGTTGCTGGCCCAGCGGGTCGGCTGCGCCGCATCGCGGATGCGCAACACATTGCCGACCCGGTCGTAGCTATAGAAGAGGTCTTGCAGGCGCTTGCCTGCCGAATCCTTGAGGTGGGCGCTCAAGCGTGTCAAACGTCCATCGGTGTCCGAATACTCGGCAACGCTGACCACGCCATTACCCAGGCGTTCGCTCAACACCTGGCCCGAGGCGTTGACGCTGCGTTGATCCACCAGGGTCTTGCGCGCTCCGCTTTTGAACAGGATCTCGCTTTTCGTCAATTGGCCGTCGACACCGTATTGAGATTGCTGGCGATTGCCGCGCGCGTCGACCTGCTCCAGACGTTGCCCCAGCGCATCGTGCTGCCAAGTGGTGGTGAAGGTCTGGGCTTGCAACTGTGCATCCCGCTCACTCATGGGCAGCGGCCAGTCGGGCGCGGTGTGCGACGTGCAAAGGCGCCGGGTTTGCTCGGTGATGTTGCCTTGCACGTCGTAGCGCTCAACGAGCAAAGTGCCTGCCGGGTCATCGTGACGAATCATGCGCCCACAACGATTGCGCGCCGCCTCCGTAGACGTCATGCCCGCGTAGCTCATGCGCTCGACACAGCGTTCAACCGCCACCTCCTCCGTGCGCTCGAATACCGCCACGGGGCGCAGCAACGGGTCGTATTCGAACCGCTGGCGCGTGCCTCGACTGTCCCACTGTTGCACGACCTGGCCGCCACTGCCGAGCAAGCGCATCTGACGGCCCGCATCCACGCTGTCGGTGCTCAGCACTTGCCCGCCCAAACTATAACGATGAGACAGATTGGGCGGCACGTCGGGGTCGGCAGCGTGCAACTCAAACAACCTGGGGTCCCACTGTTGCTGCAACAGGCCGCGAGCGTCGAACACCTGCCGCGTGACCTGCGCGCTGGGTGATTGCTGCGCGGTATTGCGAGGGTACGCCACGCTGCGCACGGTCAACCCTCGCGGGTCGACCACCGTCAGCGTGGGCGTGTTGTGATGCAAAGAAGACATAACCTGATGACCTGAAAACCAAAGAAGCCTAGAGCCTAGTCATCAAGTCGGTGCCAGCCTGCGGGCCCCGCACGCTGCGCCGTGTGCGGCGCTTCCGAGGGTGTCGTGAGGCTTACCGGACGCGGCGCTTCATGGCACCGGCAGCCAACCGCTGAAAGCGCCTTGGGCATCCAACGGGCACCAGGCAAAGTCCCAGGCGGGCGGCGGCAATGCCGGTCGCGGCGCGGCTATCGAAGGGTGATGCTTCCAGTCGAACAGCGTGCAATCGCGCCAGCTCAGGACAATGCCTGCCGACGGGCTGTCGTCCGTCAGCACCCAGCGCGCAGCAGCGGCGGCCATGAAGGCTTCGATCGGTTCCTCATCAATCTGTGTGCGGTACGCCGAACTCAGCAACCAGCGGCATACGTTCAGATGGTAGGTCCAGTCCAGCGGCGGCTGGTTGCGATAGGCCCAGGTCATGAAGGCGCGAAACAGGTTCAAGCCCTCCGGTGGGTCGAGCTTGAGCAACGCCGGACAGATGTCGAACAAGGTATGCCAGTGAGGCAGCAGGCGTGCATCCAGGTGCACGAAGCAGCGCGAATTACTCGGGTAATCAGGCAGCGCCGGTTGCGCACGCAGGCGCCGCGACGCCTTACTGACCAGGCGGCTGGCGCCGGCAGGCAATTGAGGGTTCATAGAGTGTTCTCACAATCGTGACGAGAGAATGCCTCCTGGTCACAGGAAGCCCAAGGCACACGTCAGGATGCGGGAGAAGCGCGGGGGTTGGCCGAGGGCCAGGAATAGCGCGGAGGCGCCTTGTTGCGCCGCTCATGGGCGACACGTGGGGTTTGCGTAAGACCGAGCAGCCAGGCCAGGCCGATCAGGAACACCAGGGCGACGGTAACCGCGTTGCACACCGGGCAGGCAAAGTAGTTCGAGATGTTGCTGGAAGACGGGTTTGCCAACCCTTTGTCGGAAATGGGCGACTGCCCGCCGTCCACCGAACAGAACAGCCCGCCGATGCCGTTGAGCTGCTGCCCAATCATCTGGCCATGCCCCAAACCGCAGGCGAACAGGTTCATCAGCACGCAGAAGTACAGGGCCCAGGCGATCAGTGAGCGGTCAGAGTGGCGCAATTTCATGGCGGCGACTCTACCACCGAAGCCATAAAAGGACGAAATGCGCCGCGCCCCTGTGGCAGAACGTCGCAGATTACGCGCGCCGGCCAGGGTTGCTAGACTCTGTCCCCTTCTCGTTACTCCTTTTCAAAGCCTGGCGGAGCAGCTCCACGGCCCTACAGGCGTTTCACAGGATGCACAGTTGATGAGTACGTTATTCACCCGCCGCAAAGTGCTGACCGGCATGGGCCTATTGGGCCTGGGCAGCCTGCTGGGCGGCTGTGACTACAGCCCCAAGCTGAACTTCAAGTACGGCAAGGACCTCAGTGACAAGATCATGGGCCGTACCTTCAAGCTCAAGAACACCGACGGCGAAACCGTCACCCTGAGCTCGTACCGCGGCCTGATGCCGGTGGTGTTCTTCGGCTTCACCCAGTGCCCGGCCGTCTGCCCGACCGCCCTGGCCCGCGCCGCCCAAGCCAAGAAACTGATGGGCCGCGATGGCAAGATCATGCAGGTGGTGTTTATCACCCTGGACCCCGAGCGCGACACCCCCGAGATTCTCAACAATTACGTCAAGGCCTTCGACCCCAGCTTCGAAGCGCTCTACGGCACCCCGGAAGAAATCGCCGTGGCCGCCAAGGAGTTCGGGATCTTTTATGAAAAGATCCCCGCCGGCGACACCTATACCCTCTCCCACACCGCCACCAGTTTCGTGTTCGACACCCGTGGCAACCTGCGCCTTGGCTTGCAGGCATCCCTTACCGCTCAAGAGTGCGCAGAAGATCTGCTCACCGTCATGGAGGTCTGCTAATGACTGCCGTTCAACACCTCAAGCGTCTCACCCTCGGCCTCACCCTGCTGGGCCTCGCCGCCCACGCCAGCGCCCAAGTACAAGTAACCGACGCCTGGGTACGCGCTTCCGTACCCGGCCAGCCTTCCAGCGGCGCCTTCATGACCCTCACCGCCGACAGCGACAGCAAACTGCTGAGCGTCGCCTCGCCGGTCGCCAAAGACGTACAGATTCATGAGATGAGCATGAAGGACGACGTGATGCGCATGGGCCCAGTGGACTCGGTGGCCCTGCCTGCCGGCAAAACCGTCAAGCTCGACCCGAACGGCTACCACGTGATGCTGATGGGCCTGACCGGCCAGATCAAGGAAGGCGACCAGGTACCGCTGACCCTGACGGTGCAAGATGCCAAGGGAGAAAAGCAGGCTGTCGAAGTGAAAGCGACAGCCCGTGGGTTGGATGGCATGGACCATAGCAAAATGGACCATAGCAAGATGCATTGAGTAGGCGATTAAACCTACGGCCTTTTCTCCCGCGTAAGCGAGCTGCTTTTGAGCTTGATCTCAGGCGCCCCGTTAAACCACGCTGGCCGAACGCAGGCGGGGTGCCGAGTGGTGGGGGCATGTACTCGGTATAACTGTGTCGACCATCAGGCCGCCTTCGCGGGCAAGCCCGCTCCCACAAGGACTTCGTCTGGCGCTGATTCTGCGGGCAGTACATAGCCCTGTGAGGTGTCAGGTGGAGAGGAGTCAGCTCCATCACACGTCCCGCGCCATATGCTCCGCAATCCTGCCCCTCAACCAACGCTCCGCCGGGTCGTTGTCATGCACCCCGCTCCACACCATCGACAGCTCCGCCGCATCAATCGCAAACGGCGGGTCCTCGGCGCGCAGGCGTGTGCCTTCGGTCAATGCGCACGCGGCGTAATCGGGCACGGTCGCGATAATCTGCGTCCCCGCCAGCAACGCCCGCAACCCACTGAACTGCGGCACCGCCAGCACCACCCGACGCGAGCGGCCGATGCGGGCCAGGTCCAGGTCGATATTGCCGCTCAGGTCGCCAGAGAACGACACCATCGCATGGGGCCTTGCGCAGTAATCATCCAGGGTCAGCGGCGCCTCGCCGTCATCGCCGCGCAGGACCTTGCAGGGGATATCGCGCAGCTTCTTGCGCTTGGCATTGGCCGGCAGGTCGGTGGTGTAGCTGACCCCCACGGAAATTTCTCCGCTGGCCAGCAGCGAAGGCATCAACAGGTAATTGGCCCGGCGCACCACCACAATGATGCCCGGCGCTTCTTCGCGCAGGCGGCTGAGTAACGACGGAAACAGCCCGAACTCCGCATCATCGGACAAACCGATGCGAAACACCGCGCAGCTGGTGGAGGGGTCGAAATCCTTGGCACGGCTGACGGCGCCCGAGATGGTGTCCATGGCCGGTTGCAGCTCCTTGAGTATCGCCAGTGCACGCGCCGTGGGTTCCATGGCACGGCCGTTGCGCAGCAGCAACGGGTCATCGAACAAATCGCGCAAGCGGCCCAATGCAGCGCTCACTGCCGGTTGGCCGATAAACAGTTTTTCGGCGACCCGGGTCAGGTTTTTCTCGAACATCAAGGCTTCGAAAATCACCAGCAGGTTCATATCGACGCGGCGCAGATCGTTGCGGTTCATGGGTGCTATCCAAACGTTTTCCAGAGGGCCAGGGAAGCATGCACTGCACGCCTGGGATTGCATAGCTGTGCTGTCTTTTCCAGCACCGCACCTGGCGAAATTAACAACGATTAACTCGTCAGCCAGGCACTCGGGCAACAAGATAAAGCGCGTCTACACTGCACCCATCCACCGGGAACGTTCCCATCGACTGCGGATATTTGTCATGGCCCGACTCGAGCAATATGCCCCCCGGTTATCTCCCACCGGCGGCCTGTGCCCCCGGCGTGAGCGTATCGCCAAGCAACTGATCCTCGCCAACCTCGGCGAAAGCCTGGCGATTGCCGACCTGGCCCAGGCCTGCGCCTTGTCGCGCAGCCATTTTTCCCGCGCCTTCAAGTGCACCACCGGGCTGTCGCCCCAGGAATGGATTCGCCAGCAACGCATCCAGCGCGCCAAGGAATTGATTACCGGCTCGTCCCTGAGCCTCACGCAGATCAGCCTGGAATGTGGCTTTTGCGACCAGGCGCACTTTTGCCATATGTTCACCCGCAGCGAAGGCGTCAACCCGATGACCTGGCGAAACCACCACTCGCGTAGCAAACCTGATGTGATCGCTGCCTAGTGGTCTGCACGTACCTGGAATATGCTGGCCGCTTCCTTCCTCCAGAACCTGGGCAGCCATGAATGACTTGAGCGACCAGGCCGTGCATTTCGGCCCCTACCGCATCCACCCGCGCCAGCGCCTGGTGCTTGAGGCCGGCCGGCCGCTGCGCCTGGGGCGGCGGGCGGTGGACATTCTGCTGATCCTGCTGGAACACGCCGGCAATGTGGTGAGCAAACAGGAGTTGATCGCGCGAGTCTGGCCCAAAAGCGTGGTGGAAGACGGCAACCTGCGGGTGCACATGGCGGCGTTGCGCAAGGCACTGGGGGACGGCCAGGCCGGGCAGCGTTATATCGTCACGGTCGCCCAGCGCGGCTACAGTTTTGTTGCGCCACTGAGCATCGAACCCATGACGCTGCCCACCGACGGCGCGCCCCAACGCCCCAGCCATAACCTGCCCCTGCGCCGCACACGCATGATCGGCCGCCAAGCGCTGATCGACGCCCTGGTACAACAACTGCCGCAGCAACGCTTCATCACGCTGACCGGCGCCGGTGGCATCGGCAAGACCACCGTCGCCCTGCGCGTCGCGGAATTGCTGATTGGGCATTACCGCGACGGTATTCACCTGCTGGACCTGGCGCCGCTCAGTGCAGCGTCCATGATCCTGCCCAACCTGGCCGCCCTGCTCGGCCTGACGCCGGGCGAGAATGCGTCCCTGGCCAGCCTCGCCCGCAACCTGCAGGCACGCCAGATGCTGCTGGTGATCGACAACTGCGAGCACCTGCTCGACGACATTGCCCTCATCAGTGAAACCCTGTTGCGCCATGCACCGCACCTGCACATCCTCACCACCAGCCGCGAAGCCCTGCGCGCCGAAGGTGAGCATGTGCAGCGCCTTGAACCGCTGGCCTGCCCGCCCGCCACCGGCAACCGCGCCCAGGCCCTGGGTTACCCGGCCATGCAATTGCTGATCGAGCGCGCCATGTCCCACCAGGAAAGCTTTGCCCTCAGCGACGCTGAACTGCCCCTGGCGATTGATATCTGCCAGCGCCTGGACGGCATTCCCCTGGCGATAGAACTGGTGGCGGCGCAAATCGAACGGTTTGGCTTGCCGGGCCTGCTGGTGCAGATGGAAGACAACTTTCGCCTGCTGACCCGTGGGCGACGCAGTGCCCTGCCTCGCCAGCAGACCCTGCGCGCCACGCTCGATTGGAGCTTTGACCTGCTCACCGCGTGCGAACAAATCTGCCTGCGCCGCCTGGCGGTCTTTCGTGGCGGCTTCAGCCTGGCCAGCGCAGCGGCGGTAATCGCCGGAGAGCAGGTGGCCCCCGCCGAAGTGCTGGGCTCGATTACGCAACTGGTGGCCAAGTCGTTGTTGAATGTGGAGGCCAGCGATGACGAGATGGTCTATCGCCTGCTGGACATCACCCGCACCTATGCCCTGGAAAAGCTCAGCCAAGCCTGCGAGCTGCATGCCACGCGAGAGCGCCACGCCGCCCGCTGCCTGGCACTGATGGAACAGGCCCAGGGCGATTGGGATTTGATCGCCACACAGCCGTGGATCGACCGTTACGCACCGCTGCGCGAAGACGTGCGTGCCGCCCTCGACTGGGGCTTTGCCGAGGGCGGTGCGCAGTTGCTGGCTATCCGCCTGACGGTCAGCGCGATGCCGCTGTGGCAAGAATTGTCGTTGCTGCGTGAGCACGGCGGCTATGTGGACCAGGCGCTGGCGCTGATCGGCCAGGTCAGCGCGCCCTGCACGCAATTGACCCTGCAACTGCAATTGGCGCTGGGCAGCCTCTCCTATCACGCCATGGGCGCTGCGCCTCGGACCATCGCGGCGTTTGAGGGGGCTGCGCGCCTGGCCGAGATGCACCAGGACCGTGCAGGCCAGTTGCGCGCGGTCTCCGGGCTGATGGCGGTGAACCTGTGCGCCGGGCGCTATGGCCCAGCGCAGGAGCTGAGCCTGCAGTTCGATCGCCTGGACCCACGCACCGAGCCGTTGCTGGACCTGAGCGCCCAGCGGCTGCGTGCGCTGGGCCA
Source organism: Pseudomonas sp. CFSAN084952 (assembly GCF_009648855.1). Lineage (NCBI taxonomy): Bacteria > Pseudomonadati > Pseudomonadota > Gammaproteobacteria > Pseudomonadales > Pseudomonadaceae > Pseudomonas > Pseudomonas sp. CFSAN084952. The sequence goes on from NZ_CP045767.1 coordinate 2,901,631, forward strand.
GCATTACACCGGGAACCAGGCTCTTGCCAGGCACCACGCCGAGCAGGTGCTGCAGCGTATGTCCCAAAGTGGTCACGTGAACCGCTTTGCCCTCGGGGTTGGCGTGCAATACGACCAGAGCGTCGCCTCCTTGACCGTGCTGGCGCGAATCCTGTGGTTACAGGGTTTTCCCGAGCGCGCCTGGCGCACCGCCAGCCAGGCGCTGGAGCTGGCGCTACAGATCAACCACGGCACCTCGATCTGCTACACCCTGGCCCTGGCTGGAGTGGTGATCGCCCGCTACAACGGCGCCGAAGACGACGCCCAAGCCCTGCAAAGGCTGCTGCTGGAGCAATCGCACAAGCATTCGGTGCAGTTGTTCCAGACCTGGGCCGGGCATTACGCCGGTATTCTTGGCCAACCGGATTGGCAGGGCCTGGGCCTGATCCAAGACACCTTGATCACCTTCGGCACCCATGCTGTGGATGTGCCAACCCTGGAACGCGCGCGCAGTGGAGCTGCGGGCTGGTGCGCCCCGGAGATTCTGCGGGTGTACGCCTTGCAGCTAGAGGATGAGCACGCCGCGCAAACCCTGCTGCTGGAGGCGCTGGGCCTGGCGCACCAGCAAGGCGCTCTGGCCTGGGAGCTACGCTGCGGCGCATCCCTGGCGCTACTGTGGCAACAGCAAGGGCGCATTCAGCTCGCCAGGGACTTGCTCAGTTCAATCCATGCACGCTTCAGCGAAGGCTTCGCCACCCGGGATCTACTGCGCGTGCGCTGCCTGCTCGACGAGTTGCAGGACAAGCGGCCGGCCTGAGAACGCGCCCAGGCAAGGCGCATAGCCTTGTTGCAAACGCTCGACCTGGCGCGGGTCCCGCAGTTGCCCCAAGGCGTAGCTGCGCACGCAGTTGAGAAGGCGATAGCGCGGCGGGCCCAGGCCGGGCTCGACATTCAGCAGCGAGACGTTGACCAGGCGCGCCAGCAGGTAAGACAGGTCGGCATGTTCGAGCTCGGTACCGGCCACCAGGTCACTCAGGGTGGGTAAGGTGACTGCCATCTTGAACAGACTCAATTGCAGAAACAGCCAGCACTGCGGCAGGCTCAAGCGCTCGTAGCTCCAATCCAGGGCCGCGGTCAGTGATCGATGGCGCGCCACCGCCGTGCGGCGCCCACGGGCCAGCACTTGCAAGCCCGTGCGTACTTGCATCTGCACACCGCCGATGCCCAACGCATCCACCTGGGCCGCCGCCAATTCCAGGGCCAACGGCAGGCCATCCAGGCGCCGACACAGGTCGCGCAGCGGCGCCACATCCTGAGGCCGCAAATCAAACCCCTGCTGATTGGCACGCGCGCGCGCCACGAACAGTTGCACCGCAGGACAGGCCATCGCCTGTTCGACATTGGCCGACGGCGCCGGCATCGCCAGCCGAGGCACGCGCACCACCCACTCGCCAGGGGCCAACAAGGCTTCACGACTGGTGATCAGCACGCTGATGCCAGGCGCCATCTCACGCAGCGCACGCAGTAGCTGTCGACACGCGCCCAGCAGCAGGTCGGCGCCATCGAGTATCAGCAGTAACTGACGCGATGCCAGACGCCGGCCCAGTTCGTTGAGGCTGGCGGGCGCCGAATGCAACAGCAAGACCCTGGCCAGGTTATCGAGCAGCTCGCTTGGCGCTTGCACAGCGGCCATATCGACCCACCATACGCCGTCGCGATAACGCGGCAATACCCGCTCGGCCAGGGCCAGGGCCAGCGTGCTCTTGCCAATGCCGGCCACACCGGTGAGGGTCAGCAACCGCTGCGCGGCCAACCGTCGCGCCAGCACGCCCACCAGTTCATCACGCCCCCACACCGGGCTGAGCCGTGCAGCCAGGTTGTGCTGAGGCAGCAGCGTCGGCAGCGCGTCCTGCGCAGGCGCAGCGAAGCAGTAACCGCGCTGGGGGTGATTGAGGATCCAGCGTTGGCCGTCCAGCGCACGACGCAGCGCGGCGATGTGCACGCGCAGGTTGCTGTCCTCGACGACGCTGTTGGGCCACACCCGTTCGATCAAGGTCGCCTTGCTGATGAAGTGCCCGGGCGCTTCAAGCAGTACCGCGAGAATATCCAAGGCTCGCCCGCCCAGCGGCACCGGCCAACCCGCCTTGCTGACCAGGCGCTGCTGCCGATGAAAGGTGTAGGGGCCAAAGCTCACCGCCGTACCATTTTGCATGTCCGTCACAGCGCTGAAACACCCGTGCTTGAGTGCCTGCGCATCCTTTTCCATGGGCTCGACGCTATCTTGCCAGTTGGCGATGACAGGACAATGCTGGCACGGGGAGCAATACGGACAATCGGGTGCCTGAGACGGACAGGGTGTCGTTAACTGAACTGTTGTCGGTATTGGGTAGGGTTCAGCCCGAGCTTTTCGCTGAACAGAAAGCGCATATGCCGCACGCTGCCAAAGCCGGCGTGGAAGGCCACGGTCTTGAGCGGCAGGTCGGTGGTTTCCAGCAGGTGCCGGGCCCGGTCGATACGCGCGCCCTGCAGGAACGCCATGGGCGTCATCTGCACGTCCTTGGCGAACAGCCGCGCAAAGTGGCGCGCGCTCATCCCGGCCAACTCAGCCATGGACTCGATGGTAAAGGGTTGATCCAGATGCGCCAGGACGTGGTTCTGCACACGGGTGATCGGGGTTTCCTGGGGCGCCACGGCGGCAGTCATCGGGCTGAACTGGGCCTGGCCGCCCTGGCGTTTCATCACCACCAGCAGCACCTTGGCTACGTCCACCGCCACTTGCTTGCCATGGTCCTGGGCAACGACCGACAGGGCCAGGTCGATACCCGCAGTGACGCCCCCAGAGGTGATCAGGCGCCCGTCCTGCAAATAGATGCGGTCGGTTTCGACGATGGCGTTGGGAAACGCCTTGATCAACCGCTCGGTGTAGTGCCAATGGGTGGTCACGCGGTGCCCGTCGAGCAAGCCTGCGTGGCCGAGCACAAAAGCGCCGGTGCAGATCGAGCCAATACGCCGAGCCCGTGGCGCCGCAGCTTTGAGCCACGGCAACAGCGCGGGGTGGCATTCGTTATAGGCGCCGGGGCCGCCCGGCACCAACAGCAAGTCATAAGCCGCCTGGGCCTGTTCCAACAGCAGGTCGGTCTGCACGCTCACGCCATTGGAGGCCTGCAACGGGCCGGGCTCAGTGCCGATGGTCAGGATCTGGTAGTGATCGGCCGCTGGCAGGTAGCGGTTGGCAATCGAAAACACTTCCAGCGGCCCGGCCATGTCGAGCAGCAGGAAGTCCGGGAACAGCGCCATGGCCACGGTTTTCATAAGCGGGAAATGTCCATCGAGAAGGAGTGCGGCGAGCATTATGGCACGACTTTAACTGTCAACCTGAAAGCGACAGTTATTCTATTTTCATCTTCTTAATCAATCATTCGTTAACCATTAACCTTCTTCTCAACGCAAGCGCCCTGCATCTCGCAGCCCGCGCTCACTTGAGGACTGGACCATGCTGACCCTTCGCAAAGCTTCCGAACGCGGCGCCGCCAATCACGGTTGGTTGAAGTCGTTTCATACCTTCTCATTCGCCAACTACTGGAACCCCAAGGAACAGGGTTTTTCCGACCTGCTGGTGATCAATGATGACCGCGTCGCCGCAGGCAAAGGCTTCGGCCAGCACCCGCACCGCGACATGGAGATCTTCTCCTACGTGCTCGAAGGTGCGCTGGAGCACAAAGACACCCTGGGCACCGGCTCGGTGATCCGCCCCGGCGATGTGCAACTGATGAGCGCGGGCAGCGGCGTGGCCCACAGCGAGTTCAACCACAGCCAGCGTCACGGCGTGCACTTCCTGCAAATCTGGATCGTGCCCAACGAAGCCGGCGCCAAACCGCGCTATCAGCAAGAGCATTTCACTGAAGCGCAAAAACGTGGGCGCTTGCAGTTGATCATCTCGCCAGAGGGTGCCAACGGTTCGCTGAAAGTGCGCCAGGACGCACGGGTGTATGCCGGCCTGTTCGACGCTGACGAAAGTGCCCGCCTGGAACTGGCACCGGATCGCTACGCCTACATCCATGTGGCGCGCGGCAGCATTGAGCTTAACGGCCAGCGCTTGCAGGAAGGCGACGGTGTACGCGTACGGGACGAACGCCAGATCCGCTTGAGCCATGGCGAAGACGCCGAAGTGCTGGTGTTTGACCTGCGCCCCAACGAACTGCCGCAAATGCCATGACGGTCGCAGTGATGGTCCCGCCAGCGGGACCATCGTTGGCATCGATAGTCACCATCAGCGCAATGAAGTTCTCTTAAAAAATGCAACGCGTAACATCAAACCCATGCCAAACGGCACCCCACTTAAATACTCGGAGCACACCATCATGAAACGCCAAATCCTGCTTAGCCTCGCTTTCTCGGTACTCGCTGCAAACGCTTTTGCCCACCCGGTTGTCGCTGAAGGCGGCGCGGATCGCCTGATAGAAACCCGTGTTGCCGAAGGTGGCGCGGATCGCCTGCAAGAACGTGGTCTGGCTGAAGGCGGCGCTGATCGCCTGCAAGAACGTGGTCTGGCTGAAGGCGGCGCTGATCGCTTGCAGGAACGTGGCCTGGCTGAAGGCGGCGCTGATCGCTTGCAGGAACGTGGTCTGGCTGAAGGCGGTGCTGATCGCTTGCAGGAACGTGGTCTGGCTGAAGGCGGTGCTGATCGCTTGCAGGAACGTGGTCTCGCTGAAGGGGGTGCCGAGCGTCTGCTGAGCACCCACGTATAACCCCGCACTGTTGGCGGGACACCCCAAACCGGCCTGATCAGCCGGTTTTTTTTCGTCTTCGATTTGCAAAGTCTCTACATCACACGCTGTCAGGCCGCCATCGCAGGCAAGCCAACGCCCACATTGGGATCGTGGGTGTATCAGGTCGTCTTCACACCCTGGGCGATCAGGAACTTCTTGCGATACGCCGCCGGCAGCATCCCCACCCGCTGCTGAAACAACCGCCTAAACGAATTACTGTCTTCATAACCCACCGCATACGTGATGCTATCGAGCGTCATACGTGTCGACTCAAGCATCTGCTTGGCTCGCTCCAGACGCAGGCTCTGCAGATAACCAATCGGCGTGCACCCCGTGGCATCCTTGAAGCGCCGCTTGAAATTACGCACGCCAAAGCCAAAGCGCTGGGCAACCTCGTCGATCACCAACGACTGCGCAAAGTGCTGCTCCAACCAATGTTGCACACGTAGGATCTGTGCATCACCGTGGCTCTTGGGCAACGACCACATCGCATAGGCCGACTGTTCGGTGCGCCCGGCATCGATCAGCAAGTACTTGCCGCAGGTATGAGCCAGCTCCGGCGAGCCGAAACGGCGGATCAGGTGCAGCATCAAATCCATCGCCGCCGTGGCGCCACCGCACGTGACCAGCCGATTCTCTTCGCAGAGAATCTGCCGCTCATCCAGGCTGACCTGGGCATATCGACGCCGGAAGAACCCGGCAAATGCCCAGTGGGTCGTCGCACGCAAGCCGTGCAATAACCCCGTCTCGGCCAGCATGAACGCCGCCGTGCACATCGAAGCCAACACAGCGCCTTGCCCATGCTGCTCACGCAACCAGGGGCCGTAGGTGGCGAACGTCGGCATGGCTTCTTTGAGGGTAAAGAGAAAACCGGGAATCAGCACCAGGTCGGTATGCGCGATCTGCGCCAGTGAACCCTGCACTTGCAGGCATTGCCCGCCCCACGCCGTCACCGGCAGGCCGTCCAGGGACGCCAGCGTCACCTCGAAGGGCGGGCTGTCGGCGAAGAGATTGGCCGCGCTGAGCATTTCCATGGCCAGGGTGGCACTGGCAGCGGAGCATTGGTCCGCCAGGAGCAAGGTGACGTGCATGTAAAAACTCCAGCTTGCACTTTTCGCATGTAATAAGTCATTTACGCATCTACCTTAGCCGATTCCGGCTCCGTACAGTGCAGCCATTGATCAACTGTCTGGCGTCTTTATGAATCTCTGGTTTCGATTACTGCATATGCTGTTGCGCCGCCCCTGGCGCAAACCGGTCCATGGCCTGGCCACCACAGTGGTGCGCATGCGGGTCTGGCCCCTGGATCTGGACCTGAACCGGCATGTCACCAATGGCCGATATTTCACCCTGGCCGACGTGGCGCGCATGGATTTTGTGCTGCGCACCGGCGCCTTTCGCGTGGCCCTGCGCCACAAGGCCATGCCGATAGTCGGCGATACCTGGGGCAAGTTTCGCCGGGAATTGAAGCTGTTCGAAGCATTCGAAGTGCACACTCGCATTCTCGGCTGGGACCACAAGTGGAACCTGATGGAGCACCGTTTCGTCAGCAATGGGCGAGTGGTCGGCGTGGTGGTGATGCGTGGGTTGTTTCGCTCCGCCAAGGGCACCCTGCCCCCTTCCGAGTTCGTCCGCGAGCTGGGGTTGGACGACACCTCGCCGCCGATGCCGCAATGGCTCAGCGACTGGTCATGCAGTTGCGATGAGATGAGTGCGCAATTACGGGAACAAGAGCGAGCCTGAAGGGTGTCCAGACCACCGAAACGCGACTAACCGCATGTCGCTATTGGTCACACTCCATCCTTTGCCCGAGCGGAACTCTCGCAGCTTTTTCCTTCACCCAACAATGCGTCTGAAATTCAGACGCACTCCTCAGGAAACTTGCCTATTGGATATTCGCCTTACAGGTCCCCGCCCATGCTCAGTACGACCAAGCAAGCCAACCCCCACTGGTATGACGTCCCTTTCCACTCTACCAAGCCCGATGGGCCACCTCGCCAGCCACCGCTGATCGAGCCGCTAACCACTCCCCCTGCCTTGGCTGGCGCGACGCACGCGCCTGCACCGAAAACCTACAAGGAAGGGTTCGGCGACAGACACGACCTGCAAACGCTGACCACGAAACTCGGAGACATCGCGAAGCAATTGGATGTGAACACCACGCCTCAAGCGATACTGGCTGCCTTGAGAGCCCCCCTGGATATTCATCCTGACTCATCGTTCCCTGTGCGCCCCAGTGAAGGCGCGACACTGGAGAGCTTTATCAGGGCCAAGGGCTGGCCGATACCTACCACCCAACTTTCGCTGACCGAGCTGATAAAGACGGTGAAACAGGAAGCCCTGACGCAGCCGATGGGTAATTTTGGTGGCGCGTTGTCGTGGTCAATACCCCTGAGCCAGGCTGAGCAGAGCCGACTACGCGTTATCTCCATGAGGTCTGACTACCTGAACGCCCTGGATGCCTTGCTGGCCCAGCACCCGCTAACCCCCGAGGTACAAAGTGACCCCGCGCAAGCACTGGAGGCCCTGCTCAGTTCCTCCGCAGGCCAAACGCTGGGTAAACACCTGCAGGAGCAATCCGGCGGTATCGCCACTGCCAACAGCGCCACCGACTACCTGATGGCTGCCATTCAGTTGCAACTGGACCCCGAATCCATTACCGCCCCTCATCGTAATAACGTGGCGGGGTTTGACCTGGCGCACGCGCGCCACTGGGGCAAACCCGCGTCTACAGTGCTGGATACGTTGAGCAAGCATTTGGTCGACAGTGGCAGGATCAGCCCTGTGCTGTCCAAAGTGGCTGCGTATGTGTTGCTGGCCAGGAAGGCCCCTGTTTACCTGATCAAAAACATACCGCCCTCCGTGAGGCACGGCAGCCCAGCCTGGCTGAACCTGGTCATTACCGTGGCGAGCATTGAAGCGAGTACGCCGGGGAAAGTCCCGAACATGACGTTTGCCCAAGTGATGCAGGAAGGCGAACATGCAAGGGTGGCGCAACCCGAGGCGGCTGCGCAAGCTCGTACAGCAGCGCTGGTAGATTGGGGGGTTTGCCATAACGTAATTGCCCGCAAGGACGACACGCAATACACCGTGCAAGAGCTGGAAACCCTGAAAACCACCTTCACAGCCCGACAGCAGGACATGCTAGGCGCCTCTGCCGCCTTGGATCTGGAATTGCCCACCCGAGAAAAGATGGCCATGGCCGTACTGGTGGAACGGTATGGCGACCTGGGTGATCTGTTCAAACAAAAACTGATCAAGACCAGCAACATTCCGCGCAGAGGGCAGAACAAGGCACACACATGGCTACCCGGCCTGCATTCGATGCTCGACATCGCAATGATGGATCTGAGATTGCCCTATCTCTTTGAAGCCGCGAACAAACGTGTACCGATCAACGACTTGAACGCCCGCTACCGATTTGGTGTGAGCGATAACTTCGAAAAGCGCTTTGAGGAAACAATCAAGAAGAAAAAGATCGCCCTCGCCACGACGGTCAAACACCTGATCGCGCAGCTCCCCCTGGAAGACCGTAGAAACTTTGAGTACGGCAAAGTTACGTATTATCGAAACTCATCCACTGAGTTGGGTTTCTGGAGCAAGTCCGACCCGGTGTATGAAAAAAACCTGCTGGTGAAAATTGAACGCGACGGGCAATCCAGCGGCTACCGTATCGACCCGACCAAAGGCGAAATCGTGCCCATTGAAATGTGGGCGCTGAAAGAACGTGAATCCAGGGAGGCGAATGTAGCGTTCAACACCAGCGTGTTCGTCCCCAAAAGCGTCAGTGCCGACCACGCAAACGAACGCGCCGGCGCAACGGACGCAGCTATTGATAGTTTTGCTACCGACCGCACGCAAGACATTGCTGATGCCTTCGTTGAGCATTTCAATCTCGATGACCCGGATATCAAGAAATACGCCAGAGGGCAGACGACCCAGGACCTGGCGAACGAGAAAATCAATCAGGTAAACGATTTCTTCATGAACTTGATTCCTTTCCGCTCGGCAATTGAAAACTTTAAAAAAGGCAACAACGTCGAGGGCGGGTTTGACTTGGCCCTGGATGTGTTTGGCTTTCTCACAGCGGGCGCGGCCAATATCGGCAAACTCACCAAGGTCGCCGGCAGTGCCGCATCCCTTGCCACCAAGGTCGCGCGAACGGGCAAAGTCATCGGCATGGTCACCTTGAGCAACTTCAACCCTCTGGACGGGCTGGCTGACCTGGCCATTGGCGGCGCAAACCTGCTGAGCAAAGGGTTGACCAAAAGCACCGCGTGGCTGGCCAACATACGAAACACGGATAAAGCCCATGATTGGTTGAAGGCTATCAGCCAGGAGCATGGCAATGCATTGCTCGGTTCGATCACCTCCGGCGGGCGCTCGGTTGATAGTGTTGTGGTATTCAAAAACGATCAGTGGCACCACTACGACCCCATCACCCGTCAACCCTACGGCACGCCGGTGAATGGCTTCACGCCGAGAGTCCTGGCAACCCAGGGTGAAATCAACGGCACCCTCAGCGAGTGGGTCGCCAACTGGTTCAACCCGGCAAAACCCGGCATACCCATACCGGAGGCCTTCAACGACGCAGTTGACGCAGCAAAAGCAACCACCACAGGCCACGCGGCATTCAATCAGGGGTACAACACGCTCGCCCCGGCCAGCGTTTCTGGCTATTCAGCAGAGCTGGGCATCACTCAGTTGAAAAAACTGGCCACGGACGCCACCGCGTCACCCGAGGTACTGGGTAGCCTGTCCAGGCGTATCGACGAGCTGGAGGCGCTGCCAGGCAAAGTCAAAACACTCTACGAAAAGCTCATTCCGCCCACAAAGCCATTGCCCGGCAAGCCCGCGACGCCAGAACAATTGCAGTTCGAAGAGGCGCTCGCAAGGGGGGCTCCGGACGGGATCAACGGCTTCTCACCGACAATGAAAATGCATCAATTGCGCGAACTGATACTGGACCCGAAGCTGACGTCTGCCGAAGTCGGGGCTCTGTTCAAGCATTTGCAAAAACGAGCAATGGAAACCAGCTTAGAGCTAAGCAGAAAATTCGCTGATGACATGACCGCCGCCCATGGCACTTTGATCGCCATGCCGCAAGGGTATTACCTGAGCCAGGTCAACGTTGCATCCGAGGGCGGCTGCGCCGCGTTGGCGAATACCATGGCTATGGCCATGCTCGATGGCTCGGAAAACACCTTGATCAGCAACTTCTTTCTCAGTCTGGCGCACCCCAAACACCCTAATACTGAAAGGTTCCGCGACAGCCTGGAGAGATTTCAAAACACCCTCAGAGATGATTTTCACTCTGGGCAGCTCACCCGCAGTGCGACCTGCGACAGGATCATCTCGGATTTGGCAACGGCCACCACCTCCAAAGCCTTTCTTATCAGCAATTCAAAGCACGGTGTTACCGCTGGCGTCAAAATCACGAAGGACCAAAAGATCTGGTTTTACTATGACCCCAACTTCGGGCTCGTCAAATTCTCCAAGGAGGCGGACATGCGCAGCGGTATGGAGCGTGCACTCAATAGTGGCCAGACCAGCCATTTGTTCCAGCCGCTCAAAAAGGCCGATGGGTACACAGTGTCTGAATTCAACGAGTTATACCTGATCAACAAGATAGGGGATCCTCGAAGTGTCAGCGGGCTGTATTCGGCAGCGATATCGGTGACCTAGAGCGCCTGCAACACGTTTTAAAGCGTGTGCGTGACCTTCAAATGTCGGGCATACCACGGCCGCCGCGGCACGCGCTTGAACAACCCCTTGAGCACGTCCTCATCGGCGCCGAAGGTAATGCGCAGGGCCAGCTTCATGACTTCCGGATCCATTTCCATCGAACGCCCTCGTTGCAGCCCCGGTGTGGTACTGCAGCCATGGGTGTCCGGTCCCAGCCAAGGGTCGCCTACTTCAACCCAGCGGCCCTGTGCAAACCAGGCTACGCCGTTGACTTCCAGGCGGCTCACCTCGCCTGGGTTGAAGCGTTCGTGGGCGCGAAACCAGTCTTCGATGCGGTCATCGATCCAGCCGTGGAAATGCCAGAACACCGGGTTTACATGGGATGAAAACGGGTCGCCCAGAAAGTCGTTCTCCGGCGCATACCAACGTGGGGCAAAGTCCGCGGGGTCACGGGCGAAGGGTACCGGGGCGCCGTTGGACGGGTCGCGGGGCACCGAGGCCCAACGCATATGCAGCCAGTCGTGCAGGCCCAGTTCCATTTCCGAGCCCAACTGGCCCAGGGTCAACTTGGCCAGGTAACGCGGGTCGCGGTATTGGGATTCCCACACCTGGAAATTGCTGTGGTAGGTCTGGGCGGCCTTGATATCGCTGACCCACTGGGTGTAGTCGGCATCATCCGGCGCTGACCAACAGGGCGGCAGCGCGAAACCGTCGTGGTTGTCGAAGTAGCGCACAAAGCCCAGGCGATCACGCTCCAACGGCGGTTGCGGCTCGGGAAATTGCGGCCAGGACGGCAAGTCCTGCATGGAGCGTGCGGTGCCAAGCATATGGCGGTGCATGAAGAAGAAGTCAATGCCCGACCCATTGCGGTCCTTGCGCTTGCCGCGGGCGTCGCGCTCCTGGCCACGGGGCCCGGGTTGCCAGCCGATGCCACGCAGGGCCTCGCGTTTTTCTTCGGAGAGCTTGTGCCACTGATCGCGGGTGGCGTGCCACAGTTGGTGAAACAGCCGATGCTCGGGGGAAACCAGCCAGGCCAGCAAGGTCGGGTTGAGACCGATGCGCTGGCGGGCTTCGGGGAACAGTTGTTTGTGGGCGATAAAACGGTTGTCGCGTTCGGTCAGCGCCAAGGGCCGCTCAAGATCGAGGATGTGCCCGCTGAGGGTGGCGCTGCCGGCATTGCTGAAATCGGCCCAGACTTCATCTAGGGTCATTTTGAATTCATAGGCCGGCACACCGCCGGCGGAATCGCGGTCGATCAAGCGCCAATAGAGCACGGCGCCCTCGCCCGTCAGCACATCACCCAAGACGCGGTAGCGCGGCTCGCCGTCCGCACGCAGCTGCTCGGCGGTGTCCAGGTAACCGCGCAGGCCACGCCCACGGGGAGCGATGTCCAGCAGCAGCTCCAAGCCTTGCAGCGGCAGGCCCGCAAGGCCCGCATCGCGGCCTTCCAGGCGCAGGCTCCAGACGCCCCGCAGGGTGTTCGCCAGGTGCTGGCCCTGGGTGTCAGCGAGGTCGACCGTGGCTTCACCGGGGGTGATGGGAAACTCGTCTTCCCGCGTCAACTCGCGATGGGCATAAAAGGCCGCAGGCACCGCTGCACCGGTCAGCGCCAGGCCTGCGATGAACCCACGTCGAGAGATTGTCATTGGCTACCTTAGGAAACGGCTTGATCAGAGCTAGAACGTTTGCAACCCGATGAAATTTACCGCCCTGCCCCCGCCACCTAAATTTCCCCCGTCATCGCTCGTCCTTCCCTGATAGCAAAGGCCTCAACTGACTGAGATGGCAATGACAAAATCACGTTCGAAAAAGGCGCTGTATATCGGCCTGCCGCTGGCCCTGGCTATCGGCGCCGGGGCTGGCTTGCTGGTCTGGGATCAGTGGTTCAAGGGCAACGCCGGCTACCCGCTGGAGGTGATCAAGCAGGCCAATGAAATGCAGGATCGCCTGTTGTCATTTGACAGCCACATCACCCTGCCCCTGGATTTCGGCACGGCGGGCAATGAGGCCGACAAGGATGGCAGCGGCCAGTTCGACCTGGCCAAGGCCGCCCGCGGCCGATTGTCGGGCGCCGCGCTGACGATCTTCGGCTGGCCGGAAATCTGGAACGGCGATAACGCTCCGCACAAACCCACCGATGGTTTTGTCGAAGAGGCCCGCCACGAGCAGGAGGTGCGCTATAAGATCATCTCCGGCATGGTGCGCGACTTTCCCAACCAGGTGGGCATCGCCTACACCCCGGACGATATGCGCCGCTTGCACGGCGAAGGCAAGTTCGCGATTTTTATCAGCATGCTCAACGCCTACCCCCTGGGCAATGACCTGAACCAGCTGGACCTGTGGGCCGCACGCGGCATGCGCATGTTCGGGTTCAGCTACATCGGCAATAACGCCTGGTCCGACTCGTCGCGCCCGCTGCCGTTTTTCAATGACTCCCCCGACGCCCTTGAAGGCCTGTCGCCGATCGGCCAGCAAGCGGTGCATCGCCTCAATGACCTGGGGGTGATCATCGACGTGTCGCAGATGTCGACCAAGGCCCTGGAGCAGGTCGCGCAGTTGAGCCGCACGCCGATGGTGGCGTCCCATTCGGCGCCTCGGGCGTCAGTGGATATCCCGCGCAACCTCAGCGACAAGGAACTGCAACTGATCAAGAACAGTGGCGGCGTGGTGCAGGTGGTGGGCTTCCCCGCCTACCTGCGCCCCTTGAGCCAGCCGACCCAGGACAAGCTCAATACCTTGCGCGCACGGTTCGACCTGCCGCCACTGCCGAATCTGGCCATGGCCCTGATGCCCGGCGATGCAATCATTGCCGCCTGGCCCGAGCAACGCTTCGGCCAATACGCCAGCGCGCTGTACGGCATTCTCGAGGAAGAGCCCAAGGCCACCCTCAAGGACCTCGGCGACGCCATCGACTACACCGTGCGCAAGATCGGCATCGATCATGTCGGCATTGCCTCGGACTTCAACGACGGCGGCGGCCTCCAGGGCTGGGAGAACGTCGGCGAGGTGCGCAACGTCACTGCCGAACTGATCCAGCGCGGCTACTCCGAAGCCGATATCGCCAAGCTGTGGGGAGGCAACTTCCTGCGGGTGTGGGACCAGGTCCAAAAAGCCGCCAAACCCTTGGCCAACCGCTAACCACCACGAAGTAAGTCCATGACCGACCGCCGTACATTTCTCAAGCAGGCCGGCGTCTTTGCCGCGAGCCTGCCGCTGGGCACCGCGTTGCTGCCTCAGGCAGTCGCCGCCGCCACGAACGACCCATGGACGGGATTGAAACAACTGTTCAACCAGGACCCCAATTACCTGCATTTTTCCAACTTCCTGGTGGCCTCGCACCCCAGGCCCGTGCGCGAGGCCATCGAACGCTACCGCCAACAGATCGACCGCAACCCTGGCCTGGCCATGGACTGGGACCTGCAGGAAACCTGGAAGCGTGAGGGCCAGGTACGCGAGTGGGCCGGCCGCTACCTGAACGCCACGCCAGCGCAGATCGCCCTGACCGGCAGCACGTCCGAAGGGCTGGCGATGATCTATGGCGGGATCAAGGTGCGCGCCGACCAGGAAATCCTCACCACGGTGCATGAGCATTACGCTACCGAGTTCAGCCTGGACTTCCGGGTACGCAAGGAGCAGACCCAGGTTCGCAAGATACGCCTGTTCAAAAACCCCAATCAGGTCTCGGCCGATGAAGTGCTGGGCAATATCCAGCGCAACATTCGCCCCAACACCCGTGTACTGGGCATGACCTGGGTGCAATCCGGCAGCGGCGTAAAACTGCCCATCGGTGAGATCGGCAAGCTGGTGGACGAACACAACCGCAACCGCGACGAGCCGGACCGACTGCTTTATATCGTCGATGGTGTGCACGGCTTCGGCGTGGAAGACCTCGACTTCCCCGCTATGCACTGCGACTTCTTCATCGCTGGCACCCACAAGTGGATGTTCGGCCCGCGGGGCACCGGCCTGGTGTGCGCCCGCGAGACCGAAAACAAATACGTCACGCCGATGATTCCGACCTTCTCCGAAGACAAAAACTTCGCCACGACCATGACGCCAGGCGGCTACCACGCCTTCGAACATCGCTGGGCCGCCGACGAAGCCTTCAAGTTGCACCTGCAACTGGGCAAGGCAGCGGTGCAGGCACGCATCCATGCCCTCAACACCGAACTCAAGGACCAACTGCTGGCCCACCCGCAGATCGAACTGGTCACGCCGCGCAGCCCCGAGCTGTCAGCAGGTTTCACCTTCTTTCGGGTCAAGAACCAGGACAGCGATGCCGTCGCGGCCTACCTGATGAAAAACCGCGTGGTGGTGGACGCGGTGGACCGTGACGTTGGCCCGGTGATTCGCACCTCGCCGGGCCTGCTTAACAACTCCGATGAGATCCAGCGCTTCATGACCCTGCTGAGCCAGCGGTTATGACCCCTTTTCCCTTTGAACGAGACGCCTCCATGACGCCATCCCGACTCAAACCGCTCACCGCACTGGCACTCACCGCCCTGTGCGGCGCCCTGCTGCCCGGCCTGGCCCATGCCGCCGCCCCACAACCGGGCAAGGTCTTCAAAGACTGCAAGGACTGCCCGGAAATGGTGGTGCTGCCCGCCGGCACCTTCACCATGGGTACCCCGGAAGACGAAGTGGGCCGCGAGCCCGACGAAGGCCCCATGCATGCCGTGACCTTCGCCAAGCCGTTCGCCATGAGCCGCTTCCACATCACCGCCGGCGAATGGGACAGCTACGTGCGCCAGACCGGAGTCAAGATCGCCAATGGCGACGACCGCCCCGGCCGCGAATGCATCGCCAGCAAGCCGCGCTACCCCCAGGGGCCACGTCAGCCGGCGGTGTGCATGGACATGGACGACATCAAGCAGTACGTGAGCTGGCTGTCGAAGAAGACCGGGCACACGTACCAGATGGTCAGCGAAGCCCAACGCGAATACGCCGCCCGCGCCGGCACCACCGGCCCGTTCCCCTTCCCGTTCGACGAAGGCAAGGGCTACAGCATCGCCCAGCACGCCAACACCTACGGCCCGGCGGACGGCTACAGCTATTCGTCGCCCGTGGGCAGCTACCCACCGAATGCCTTTGGCATGTATGACATGCACGGCAATGTGTATGAGCGGGTGGCTGATTGCGAGCATCCGAACTACGTCGGCGCGCCAACTGATGGCAGTGCCTGGGTGGAGCCCAACTGCGAGGCCTACCAGATTCGCGGCAATGACTGGGGCGAGGCGCCGGTGTTTTCACGCTCGGGCAATCGCAACAACATCTACCCGCAAACACGGGGGGATTGGATTGGGTTCCGGGTAGTACGCGAACTCTAATACCTTGTAGGAGCGAGGGGGACGCCTAGTTCTTGCTCGCTCCTACAGGGTTCAGCCTTGTTTGGCCAACAGCTCCAAGCCTTCATGCAATGCCGGGAACAGGCTGTTGTTGAAGTTGTTCCAGCGCAGCTCAAGGATGGTGTCCTCCGGCGAAATCTCGGTCTTGAGCACGTCGTGGAACACCTCTCCCGAGTCGATGCCGTTATCCACGTAGTGGAATGACGCACCGGTCCAATACAACGGCTCGCACGCCTGAGTCGCCTTGGTTGCCCAGTCGGTAATCGCCTGCCCACGTGCGCCGTACAGCGCATTCCAGGTGGCGTACGCCCCACGGCGTTCGTAAGGCGACTCGAGGCGGGTGATGCCCGGATGAATGTTCATGATGCGCCGTGCAAACGGCGCACCCGGGCGCACCAGTTCGTCGAGGATCACCAGCAAACCATCCAGCACCACGATGTCAGCCTTCAACTCCACCAGGGTGTCATGCAGCCGACGCTCGAAATCCTGCTTGCCGGCGACATGTTCGGCGCTGCCCCGTGGCAGGCGACGATAGGTCGACGGCACGCTGAGCAGCAGGTCATTGACCAACGTGCCTTGCACACGCAAATCCGCCGGGTACAACCACTGGCGACCCGGCTGGTAAGCAAAGCCATAGTCCGCCACCAACTGCTGGTCCCGCGGGTTGTGCTCATCGTCGTCATACACCACGCCTACGAGGTTGTAAGCCTCGCCCAGCGACGTGTCGTTGAGCGAGCCCACCAGAAACTCCAGCACCGATTTCATATAGCGCTCGTGGTCTTTATAGGCCACCGGTTGCCCCGCCTTGTCGGCGGCGGCGTTTCTCAGGGACCAGACATACACCAGGTTCTTTTTCGTCATGTGTTTCGCTCTCGCTCAAAGGGCCACGCACGGCATTGATACACGTGCGCCTACAGAACAAGAACGAACCAGGCCCCGGGCAATTTATCGCCCACTGCCACCGCCCGGCACGCCGCGCTAAATAGTCACGCCACAGCTTCGTTTGTCATGGGTAAGGGTCTGTGTGCCCAGCCCCCTCTTTTTCACTTTCCGGGAAGTATTTATGACCGACCCCAAGCGCGGCGCCTTCAAAGGTTTGCTCGCATTGCTCAGGCCCTTTCGCACCATCGTGACGGTGTCCGTCGCCCTTGGCATGGCGGGCGGCCTGGCCATTACCTTGCTGTTGGCGACGATTAACAATGCCCTGCATTCGGCGGGGGGCATGACCCAGGGTGTGGTGTTGACCTTCGCCGCATTGTGCGTGGTGGCGCTGGTCAGCTCGATCATTTCCGACATCGGCACCAACTACGTCGGGCAACGGATCATTGCCGCCCTGCGCAAGGACCTGGGTGAAAAAGTGCTGTCAGCGCCCATCGGGCAGATCGAGCAATATCGCTCTCACCGCCTGATCCCGGTGCTGACCCACGACGTGGACACCATCAGCGATTTTTCCTTTGCCTTCACGCCCCTGGCCATCGCCGCCACCGTTACCCTGGGATGCCTGGGTTACCTGGCTTACCTGTCCGTGCCGATGTTCCTGATGATGGTGGTCGCAATCATCATCGGCAGCGCCGTGCAATTCATCGCCGGTGGCAAAGGCATTCAGGGCTTCGATCTGGCCCGCAGCCACGAAGATGAATTGCAGCGTTACTACAATGCGATTGCTTCTGGCGCCAAGGAACTGCGCATGCACCGCCCGCGGCGGTTTCGCATGAACACCCACCGCATCCAGGAAACCGCAGACCGCATCAGCGATATCCAGGTGCGTTCGGTCAACATCTATATCCTGGCCAAGACCTTTGGCTCGATGCTGTTCTTCGTGGTCATCGGCCTGGCCCTGGCGATGCAGGCCTACAATCCCAACCCCGATCCCACCGTGATTACCGGCTTCGTGCTGGTACTGCTGTATATGAAAGGCCCGCTGGAACACCTGCTGGGCTATTTGCCCGTCGTTGGCAAGGCGAAGATTGCCTTTGGGCGCATCAGCGAACTGTCGGAGCGCTTTTCTTCGCCCGAGCCCCACTTGTTGATGGACGACAGTGAAGCGCCGAAGCCTGTGGTCAACAGCCTCGAACTGCGCGGCGTCAGCTACAGCCCGCCAGCGGTTGAAGGCAGCCAACCGTTCCACCTGGGGCCGATCAACCTGAGCATCAAACAAGGCGATATCGTGTTTGTCGTCGGCGAGAACGGCAGCGGCAAGACCACCCTGATCAAATTGCTGCTGGGCCTGTATCCGCCTCAGGCGGGTGAGATCCTGCTCAACGGTACAGCGGTGACCGACCCAGAGCGCGATGATTATCGCCAGTTGTTCACCACGGTGTTTTCCGACTATTACCTGTTCGATGACCTGGTACAAGGCAGTGCCACCCAGTCCCTGGACAGCGCCACCCAATACCTTGAGCGCCTGGAAATCGCGCACAAGGTCAGCGTCAAGGACGGTGTGTTCAGCACCACTGACCTGTCCACCGGCCAACGCAAGCGCCTGGCCCTGGTCAATGCCTGGCTGGAGGAGCGCCCGGTACTGGTATTCGACGAATGGGCCGCCGACCAGGACCCGGCCTTCCGCCGCATCTTCTACACCGAGCTGCTGCCGGACCTCAAACGCCTGGGCAAGACCATCATCGTGATCAGCCACGACGACCGTTATTTCGACATCGCCGATCATTTGGTGCGCCTGCGCGCCGGTCAGGTGGTGCATGAGATGGAGCCTGCATGAAGTACCGGAATAATTTTTTCCGGTTTTGCGAAGTAGGAACGTCTCACTAGTGGTAATGAGAACTAAACTCAATAAACACTTAGAATTGCCCACTTAAAACATAGAAGAGAAAGCATCCATGCCAGCACGACTCGGTCTCAGCCCCCTGAGCAAAGCGCTATCCATGCGCCGGGCCCTGAACATCAACCTCTTGCCCAGTACCCTGGCGTTGGCTGTGTCGATGCCGATTGCAGGCTATGTGCAGGCCCAGGAGATCGAGTTGAATATTCCTGCACAGTCGCTGGGGAGCGCACTGCAGGAATTTGGCCGCCAGACCAATGTGCAAGTGCTCTACAGCCCGGGCGATGTGCAGGGCAAGAACAGCCCCGCCGTCAAGGGCAAGATGCAGCCACAGCAGGCCATCAATGCATTGCTGGCCGGTAGCCAGACCACCTATAACCTCAACGGCAACACCTTGACTGTCACTGCTGCTGGTAGTGGTGGTGGGCTGGAGCTGAGCCCGACGCAAGTCACTGGCAACATGCTGGGTAACGTCACCGAGAATACCGGCTCCTATACGCCAGGCTCGATTGCCACCGCAACGCGCCTGGTCCTGACACCCAAGGAAACCCCGCAATCGGTGACCGTGGTCACGCGTCAGCACATGGACGACTTTGGCCTGAACAGTGTCGACGACGTGATGCGCCACACGCCGGGCATTACCGTTTCAGCCTTCGATACTGAGCGCAGCAACTACTACGCTCGTGGTTTCTCTATCAACAACTTCCAATATGACGGGATCCCTTCCACCGCACGCAACGTGGCTTACTCGGCGGGGAACACGCTGAGCGACATGGCGATCTACGACCGTGTTGAAGTACTCAAGGGCGCGACTGGCCTGCTGACCGGTGCTGGTTCACTGGGGGCCACTATCAACCTGGTACGCAAAAAGCCGACCTCTGAGTTCCAAGGTCATGCCACGCTGGGTGCCGGTTCGTGGGACAACTACCGCAGCGAGTTGGATGTGAGTGGCCCGCTGACCGAGACCGGCAATATCCGTGGCCGGGCCGTCGCCGCCTATCAGGACAAACACTCGTTCATGGACCGCTACGAGCGCAAAAGCCCGACTTACTACGGCATCATGGAGTTCGACCTGTCTCCCGATACCCTGCTGACAGTCGGCGGCGATTATCAGGACAGCCTGCCGAAAGGCTCATCCTGGTCGGGCAGTTTCCCATTGATCGACGCCCAGGGTAATCGCAACGACGTCAAGCGCTCGTTCAACAACGCGGCCGACTGGAGCAGTTGGGAGCAATACACCCGCACCGTCTTCGCCATGTTGGAGCACGACCTGGGGGATGGCTGGATAACCAAACTGCAACTGGATCACAAGATCAACGGCTACCACGCACTCATGGGTTCCATTCAGGGTGACACCCCGGGATTGGATGGTAAGTCACAGCTGACTTCGGGCAAATACACCGGTGAAACCGTCAGTGACTCCGCCGATCTGTATGTAAGCGGCCCCTTCAGCCTGGGAGGCAGGGAGCATGAACTGGTATTCGGCGGTTCCATCAGCGCTTCGGAATGGAATGGCAATGGCTACTGGAACCTCGCCCCCAACCTGGTGGACTTCAATAACTGGCACGGCAACGCACCGCAACCTGATTGGGGCAAACCACAATCGAAAATCGACGACACCGTCCGCCAGACCGGCATGTACATGACAACACGGCTGAACCTTGCTGACGACCTGAAGCTGCTGCTCGGTGGCCGGGTAGTCAACTACACGGTGACCGGCTACAACCCTACCTATCGCGAGTCAGGACGCTTTGTACCTTATGTCGGTGCGGTGTACGACCTGAATGACACCTACTCGGTTTACGCCAGCTACACCGATATTTTCATGCCCCAGGAAAGCTATAACCGCGACAGGGACAACAAGCTGCTTGAGCCGGACGAAGGCCAGAATTGGGAGCTGGGTGTAAAGGCCGACTTCCTGGATGGTCGTGTAAACGCCAGTGCGGCCTACTTCGAGATCCATGAAGACAACCGTTCCGTTTCGGACGATGACTACAACAACTTGAAACCTACCCCCTCGAACTACGCGTTCAAAGGCACCCAGGCCGTGACGAAGGGGTACGAGCTGGAGATGTCCGGCGAACTGGCTCCGGGCTGGCAGCTCCAGGCTGGCTATACGCACAAGATTGTGCGTGACGACAAAGACGTCAAGATTTCCACTTTCGAACCCGAAGACCAGGTCAGCCTGTACACCACTTACAAGCTCAAGGGTAATCTTGACAAGTTGACCGTTGGCGGTGGCGCTCGCTGGCAGAGCGTTGGCTGGCAGAATATCTATAACTCTCCCCGTGGTGGCTACGAGGAGTTCTCTCAAGAAGCGTACTGGTTGGTGGACCTGATGACCCGTTATCAATTCACTAAAAACGTGTCGGCGACGCTGAACATCAACAACGTTTTCGACAAGTCCTATTACACCAACATCGGCTTCTACAATTCTGCCGCTTATGGTGAACCCCGTAACTTCATGCTCAGCACTCGCTGGGACTTCTAAAGCAGGATCAGACGCCCCGAGGCAATGACTGCCCGGGGCGGTTTGTTTGTCCGAATTATAGATAGGGCCATAAAAAAGCCCCCAGTCGCTCAAGGTGACTGGGGGCTTTTCATATTGGCCTCTGGTCAGCTCATCGCGGCAGCGAAGCTATGGACGAACTCTGCGTTATCGATTAATCGGTCATGGCTGGTCTCGATCAACACTGAGCGCTCGATCGTTGATTGCACTGCAACTTCCAGCATGCTCGCCTCAATCAATTGATGATGTACCCCAGTACGACTCAAGGTCGCCCACCAGCAACTTATCGGTGCCTTGATCGCCTTGAAGTCGGCATCGTGCAGGCGCTGCCCGAGAATGCGGTCAACCTCCCAGGAAATCTGCGCTTCGTGGCCACTGAGCAACTCATCCTTGAGCTCGCCAAAACGCGAGCCCAGGGTTTCCTCGGCCCAGTGGCTGAATGCAGTCCATTGCTCGCCTTCTGCAGCCTCTAAGCATTGCAGCTCGGACCAGTGGGCATGAATCTGCTGGGAGAACTCAGGGAACATCACCTCCAACAGTTCCACACGCCGTTCATTGGCAGAAATTTCTCTTTCGTCAACCATCACCGCCGTATCCCAAAACGGCTTGACCCACTGCGGCGGGGATGCGTCGATCCAGCCAACACACTCGACCTGTCGGCCCGCCTGCTCCAGGCCATAGGCGACTTCCATCGCCAGGTTGCCCCCCAGCGACCAACCGGCCAAACGGAACGGACCCTCGGGCTGAGCCTTCAACAATTGCGTCGTGTAGTCCTCGACCATTGCAGCCCAGGCTGGCACCTCGCTGCCCTCCTCGGCCAAGGCGCGACACATCACCCCCATCACCGGCCTGTGCTCACGCAACGCAAGGGCAATCGCCTTGTAACAATGCACCGAGCCATAGCTGGGATGGAACAGGTACAACGGTGTTCCACGGCTTTGACTGTTGAGCCTCACGATCAACGAACTGCCAGCGCTTCCCTCAAGGCAAGCCGCCTGCCCTGCGACGCTCGGATTGAGCATCAACTGACTCACCGACAGCTCCACGCCAACAGCTTTGCGGATGCGCTCCTTGAGCATCAGGACCAGCAACGAATGCCCGCCCAACTCGAAGAAGTTATCTTCGACACTCACCTGCTCAAGCTCCAGGACTTCGCGCCAAATGGCTACAAGTGCTTGCTCCAGCGTATTGCGCGCTGCGACGAAGTGCCGTTCGTGCAAGTTTGAATCCGGCGCAGGCAACGCCTTGCGATCCAGTTTGCCGTTGGGGCTCAGTGGCATATGGTCCAGCAGTACCCACTGCGCAGGCACCATGTAGTCCGGCACATGTGCCAATAAATGAGTGCTCAGTGCATCACGCCAGGCGAGTGTCGAATCCTGCAGCACCACATACCCAACGAGATACTTGCCTTCATGCACTTGCACCGAGGCGTCGCGCACCAGTGGATGCTCCAGCAAGCGCGCCTCGATCTCACCCAGCTCTATGCGCAAACCGCGTAGTTTTACTTGATGATCCAGGCGCCCAATGTATTCGATCACGCCATCCCTGCGCTGTCGCACCCGGTCGCCGGTACGATACAACCGCGTGCCAGGCTGGAACGGGCACGGTACAAACCGCTCTGCGGTCAGGCTGGGACGTCGATGGTAACTGCGTGCCAGCCCGACGCCCCCCAGGTACAACTCGCCCGCAATGCCCACCGCGACTGGCTGCAACTGCGCATCCAGCACGTAAGTGCGCAGATTGGAAATGGGTCTGCCAATCGGCACGCTGTCACGATGCTCATCGACGCACGTCCAGTGAGTCACATCAATCGCAGCCTCAGTCGGTCCATACAGGTTGAACAAGCCCGTATTCGGCAGCTCGGCGAATACGTGTTGCTGCACCCCCACCGGCAAGGCTTCGCCACTACAGATGATACGGCGCAACCCCTGACAGCTGGCCACCTGTGAATCCTGCAGGAATGCGTGCAGCATGGAAGGCACGAAATGCAGGGTGGTCACTTGGTGCCGATTGATCAACTCCACCAACTTCGATGGATCTCGATGATCTCCAGGGGCCGCTACCACCAGCCGTGCACCGGTCATCAAGGGCCAGAAAAACTCCCATACCGATACGTCAAAACTGAACGGTGTCTTTTGCAACACCGTATCTTCGGCGCCGAGCGTATAAGCCTGTTGCATCCATAGCAACCGATTGGTCAACGCACAGTGGCGGTTACCCGCCCCTTTCGGCTGGCCGGTGGAACCGGAGGTGTAAATGACGTAAGCGAGATTTTCCGCGTCTACGGCCACATCAGGATCGGTATCGGCATACTCGCTCAGCCATTGATCGTCGGGCTCGACCACCAGACAGTGCGAGGGCGCGCTGACCGGTAAGGCCTGTAACAAATGCGCCTGCGTCAGCAGCAGCGGTACGTTGCTGTCTTGCAGCATGTAGGCCAGGCGTTCGCGCGGGTAGTCCGGGTCCAGCGGCACATAGGCGCCACCTGCCTTAAGCACAGCCAGAAGTGCTACCACCATTTCAGTGGAGCGTTCCATCGCCACACCTACCAACACATCAGGCGCGACACCGGCCTGGATCAAACGGTGCGCCAATCGATTGGCTCGTGCATTCAACTGCGTATAACTCAGTGTCTGAGCGCCAAACACCAAAGCCTGGGCATTCGGTGTGCGCCGCACTTGCGCTTCGATCTGCCTCTGCACGCTGTCTTCCAACCGATAATCCTGCGCCGTGTCGTTCCACTGCTCGACTATCACCTGATGCTCAAGCGGTTCCAACAGCGGTAGCTGAGCGACACGTTGGTGAGGGTCATCCAACATGGCCTGCAACAGGTTCTGCCAATGGCGCGCCATGCGATTGGGCGTGGCGGCATCGAACAGGTCGGTCGCATAAGTCAGGGTTGCCCATAGCCCATCGACGGTTTCCTGTGTGTCCAGGCTCAAATCGAACTGAGCGGTTTGCGTGCCCCACTCCAAGCCTTCAATCCTCAGGTCGGGTAGTTGCTGGCTCGTACTGGCTAGACGCGCTTGACTCTGATGATTGAAAAGCACCTGAAACAACGGATTGCGGCTCAAGCTGCGTTCAGGTTGCAGGGCTTCGACCAATTGCTCGAACGGCAAGTCCTGATGGCTTTGGGCGTCCAACGCCCGGTGCTTGGCCTGCTGCAACAGCTGGGTGACCGTCAGCTGCGCATCGAAATCGCCCTTTAGCACTTGGGTGTTGACGAAAAAACCTACCAGGCGCTCGGTTTCGACCCGGTTACGATTGGCAATAGGCACACCCACGCGAATATCCTGCTGCCCGCTGTAGCGGTGCAGTAGAGCCTGGAACGACGCCAACAAAACAATGAACAGCGTGACATCCTCACGCTGCGCCAGGGCCTTGAGCCCCGCTACTAATGCCGGTGCAAGCTTGATCTCCAGGCTTGCACCACGAAAGCTCTGCACCGAAGGTCGCGGCCGATCAAGGGGTAGCTCCAACACTGACGGCTCACCGCCAAGCAGAGCCTGCCAGTAACCCATTTGCCGATCGCGTTCACCACCCGTCATCCAGTCACGCTGCCACTGGGCATAGTCAGCATATTGAATCGGCAATGCCGGCAGTTGCAGGTCCTGGCCCTGGCTGTAGGCGGCATAAAGTTGCACCAACTCATCCACCATCACCTGCATTGACCAGCCATCGGAAACGATATGGTGCTGCACGAGCACCAACACATGGTCGTCTTCGGCCAGGCGCAACAAGGTTACGCGCAGCAGCGGCCCTTGCTGCAGATCGAAAGGTTGCGCGATCTCGGTCTCTACCCGACGTTGCAGGTCCGCCTCATTGACCTGCTCATGAAGGATGGCCACAGTGCCGTTTTCACGGATTATCTGGAAGGCCTGCCCTTCGTCCTGATGTACCTGCGTTCGCAGGCTTTCATGACGGGCTACCAGACTGTCGAAACTGCGTTGCAAAGCCGCATGATCCAGCCAGCCACGCAAGCGCAAGGTGCTAGGTACATGGTAGGCCGCACTGTGCGGATCCAATTGCCAGAGAAACCACTGGCGCTCCTGGGCATAAGACAGCGCCAACGGCTGTTGACGGCTGACCGGCAGGATCTGAAGCACACTCGCCTGTGATTCATGGGAGTTGCACAGGGTCTCGACAAACCCCTGCAGTCGCGGTTGCTCAAACATTGTTCTGAGGGGTACTTCCCGACCCAACAATTGACGCAGGCGCGAAATTACCTGCATCGCCAATAATGAATGCCCCCCCGACTCAAAAAAGTGATCGGCCAGACCGACACGCTCCACGCCCAGGATCTGGGCCCAGATGGCCGCCACCTGTTGCTCCAACTCGCTCTCGGGCGCCACATACACCTGCTGCATCTGGCTCACATCCGGCAGCGGCAAGCCCTTGCGGTCGAGCTTGCCGTTGGGGGTCAGCGGCATACGCTCAAGGAACATCAAATGCGTCGGCACCATGTAGTCCGGCAAGCGGGTTTTCAAGGCGCGCCGCAAGGTTTCGCGACCGGTGGATTGAGCGACAGCATCATCCAGGAGCGTCCGGTCCAGTGGTACGACATAGGCCACCAGTTGCTTACCGGTCGGCCCCTCTTGGGCGACCACCACGGTTTCACCGACACTGGCTTGCTCACGCAAGCGCGCTTCGATTTCCCCCAGTTCGATACGGAAACCGCGGATCTTCACCTGATGGTCCACACGCCCCAGGTAATCCACCACGCCATCCGGACGCCCGCGGGTCAGGTCGCCGCTGCGATACACGCGACTGCCAGGCTTGCCGAACGGGTCCGGCACGAAGCGTTCGGCGGTTAACGCCGGACGCTCCAGATAACCGCGGGCCACGCCCTCGCCGCCCAGGTACAACTCGCCGGCCACGCCGATGGGTTGCAGGTTCAGTTGCGCATCCAACACGTAGCCACTGCGGTTACCCAACAAAGTGCCGATGGGCGCGTAGACGGCGCCACAGGGGTCGCCCTTGCGTGCCTTCCACAGCAGCGGCGTGACCACGGTTTCGGTCGGGCCGTAGCCGTTGAACAGGTATTTGGGTTTCAGCGCGCGCCACGCCAGGTCGTAGCTGGCTTGAGCCACGGCATCACCGCCAAAGCAGTACACCCGCACCGCCGGCGGGTTGCCGTCGCGCTCGGCATGTTCGGCCAACTGTTGCAGGTACACCGGTGGGAACACCGCCATGGTCACGTTATGGCGATGCATCTGCTCGTAGGTGTATTCCGGCAGCCACAGGCTGTCGTCACGGATCAACACGCTGGCGCCGTTGATCAGCGGGTGCATCCAGCCTTCGTGGGAGCCGTCGAAAGCGAACGACATGAAGTGCAGCTCGCAATCGGCCGGCGAGGTTTCATAGCGCTCGCCGGTAGCGATGATATGCGCCACCAGCGGGCCGTGTGACACCGCCACGCCCTTGGGCAAACCGGTGGAGCCGGAGGTGTAGATCACGTAGGCAAGGTTGTCGCCGTCCAGCGCCACAGTCGGGGCCGTATCGCTGTAATCCGACCAGGCTTGCACCTGATCCACCGCCAAGACGTCGAGGCCGTCCGGGATCGGCAACCGGTGTTGCACGGCCGAATGGGTCAACAGCATTTTCGAGCGGCTGTCTTGCATCATGTACAGCAGGCGATCACGTGGGTATTCGATATCCAGCGGCACATACACACCGCCGGCTTTCATCACCGCCAGGAACGCCACCATGATCTCGGCACTGCGCGGCATGGCGATAGCCACCCGCACTTCCGGGCCGACGCCACGGGCGATCAAGGCATGGGCCAGGCGGTTGGCCTGGCGATCCAGTTCACCGTAAGTCAGGGTTTGCGCGTCGAATTTCACCGCCACCGCGTCCGGAGTTTCGCGGGCGCGATCGCCGACCAATTCGTGCACCAGGCGCTCGGCCGAAAAGCCAGACTCCGTGCGGTTCCACAGTTGCAGGATCTGTTGTTGTTCGGTCGCGTCCAGCAGGCTTAACTGGCTGAGCTGCTGTCGTGGGTTGGCGACCATACCTTGCAGCAGGTTCTGCCAGTGACGCGCCATGCGTTGCACGGTGCTGGCTTCGAACAGGTCCTGGGCATAACCCAAGGTGGCCCATATACCTTCGGTGGACTCCTGAATGTCCAGGTCCAGGTCGAAATGTGCGGTCTTGCTGTCCCAGTCCAGCCCTTCTACCCGCAGCCCTGGCAGTTGGTGCTGAACCTGAGCCTGGCCGACGTCAGTCTGATGATTGAACATGACCTGGAACAGCGGGTTGTGGCTCAGGCTACGCTCAGGTTGCAGGGCTTCGACCAGTTGTTCGAACGGTAAATCCTGGTGGGCCTGGGCTTGCAGGGCGCGTTGCCGAACGTGCTGCAGCAACTGCTCGACACTCATCTGCCCATGCACATCGGCCTTGAGCACCTGGGTGTTGACGAAGAAACCAATCAAGCGCTCGGTCTCGCTGCGATTGCGGTTGGCAATCGGCACGCCGACACGTATTTCTTCCTGGCCGCTGTAGCGGTGCAACAAGGTCTGGAACGATGCCAGCAACAACATGAACAGGGTCACGCCCTGCTGTTGGGCCAAAGCCTTGAGCCCCTGAGTGAGTTCCGGCGTCAGCTCGAATGCCAGGCGTGCGCCGCGGTGGCTCTGCACAGCCGGGCGCTGGTGATCGAACGGTAACTCCAGCACGCTCTGCTCACCGCCCAACAGCTCACGCCAGTAGGCCAGTTGACGTTGCTTCTCACCGGCGTCCATCCAGCTGCGCTGCCATACGGCATAGTCGGCATACTGGATCGGCAGCGCCGGCAACTGCACGTCCTGGCCCTGGCTGTAACCGGCATACAACTGCACCAGTTCCTCGACCACCAACTGCATCGACCAACCATCGGAGACGATGTGATGTTGCACCAACACCAACACATGCTCGTCGGCGGCCAAGCGCAACAGCGTGACACGCAGCAACGGGCCTTGTTGCAGGTCGAACGGCTGGGCGATCAGCGCTTGCACCCTGGCGCTGAGCTGGGCTTCATCGGCATCGGCCTGGGTGATCGGCAAGGACATTGGCGGCTCAATCACTTGCACCGCGCCGTCGTGATCCTGGCGGATATGGGTGCGCAGACTTTCATGACGCGCCAGCAAGCTATCGAAACTGCGTTGCAACGCAGCCAGGTCCAATTGCCCTTTCAGGCGCAGCGCGCTGGGAATGTGATACGCCGCGCTGTGGGGTTCCAGTTGCCAGAGAAACCATTGTCGCTCCTGGGCGTAAGACAGTGGCAACGGCTGCACGCGCCCCGCCGGCAGTAGGGCCGGCGCCGTTGGCAATAGGCTCTCCTGGGTTTGCATGGCCGCGACAAACGCCTCCAGCCGCGGATGTTCGAACACGGCTTTGAGCGGCACTTCCAGGCTCAGGGTCTGGCGGATGCGTGACACCACCTGCATCGCCAGCAAGGAATGCCCGCCCAGTTCGAAGAAGTGCTGGTTCAAGCCCACCCGTTCGGCCCCCAGAATAGCCGCCCAGATCGCCGCCACCTGTTGTTGCAACGGGGTGACCGGCACCCGCCAATCCTGTTGTTCCACGCTGGCATCTGGCTTGGGCAGGGCCTGGCGATCCAGCTTGCCGTTGGGGTTGAGCGGCATGCGCTCGAGGAAGATCAGGTGCGCCGGCACCATGTAGTCCGGCAGGTGGTCGCGCAAGGTGGCCATCAGCTGTTCGCCCACCTCGGCGCGCTCGGTTTCAGACAGCGTCTGCGCAGGTACCAGGTAGGCCAGCAGTTGGTTGTCGGCAGCCAGCAACAGCGCTTCACACACGCTGTCCTGGGCCAGCAGCACGGTTTCGATTTCACCCAGTTCAATGCGGAAACCACGGACCTTGACCTGGTGATCGACCCGCCCGACATACTCCACCACGCCATCGGCGCGATAGCGCGCCAGGTCGCCGGTGCGGTACAGGCGCTCGCCGGATGGGCTGAACGGGTCAGCGACAAAGCGCTCGGCGGTCAGGCCCGGCCGCTGCAAATACGCACGGGCCAAGCCATTGGCGCTGGCGATATAGAGTTCACCCACGGCGCCCAGCGGTAGCAGGTTCAGGTCACGGTCCAGCACATACAGGCCACGCCCTGGTAGCGCCCGGCCAATGGGGCTGGCACCGCCGGCGCTGACGGCGCTCGGGTCAGTGCAGTCCAGCACGCTGGAAACCACGGTGGCCTCGGTAGGCCCGTAGGTATTGAGCAAGCGCACATGGCCGAGCCCGGCGCGCTGCCACAACAGCGGGCCGTCCAACGGCATGGCTTCGCCGCCGATATGGATCTGGCGCAAGGCACCATAGGTCCTTGGGCCTGCTGCCAGGCAATCTTGCAGGAACAGCTTCCAGTAGGCCGTGGGCAAGTCGGCCAGGGTAATGCCCTGGGCAATGATCTGCCGATACAGCTCGGCACCGTCCCACAACTGCGGGCCACGCAGTACCACGGTGGCACCAAGGGTCAGCGCCGGGTACAGCTGCTCGACGAAACCGTCGAAGTTCAAGGTGGCAAACTGCAACACTCGGTCCTGGGCAACCAGCTGCGAGTAATCCGCCGCGATGCCAGCGAACTCACTCAGTGCTGCATGGCTGATGGCAACCCCCTTGGGCTTGCCTGTGGAGCCGGAGGTATAGATCACATACGCCAGGCTCTGGGGCTCGACCTCAACCGGCAAATTATCGTCGGCACGCAACGCCAACTGCGCCTGGACCCGGTCGATGTCCACCGCCAGCACCTGGGCCGGTAACGGCAGGCGCCCATGCAGGTGCGATTGGGTCAACACCAGGCCCACACCACTGTCCTCAAGCATATGCGCCAGGCGTTCGCGGGGGTACTCAGGGTCCAGCGGCACATAGGCCGCTCCTGTCTTGAGCACCGCGAGCAAGCTGACCACCATGGCAAAGGAGCGCTCCACGGCGATCCCCACCAGCCCTTGAGGGCCGACGCCCTGAGCCAGCAGATAATGCGCCAGGCGGTTGGCCTGACGGTTCAGTTCCCCATAGCTGAGGGTCTGCTCATCCAGGGCCAGGGCTTGACGTTCCGGCTGCTGATCAGCCTGGGCTTCAAACAGCCGGTGTACAGCCTCAAAGGGGGTGACACCGGCGGGGGTGTTCCAGTCCTGGAGCATCCTGTGTTGCTCAGCGGCACCCACTATTGGCAGTTCACAGAGGCGGCTGCGGGGTGCGCTCACCACCGCCTGCAGCAGGTGTTGCCAATGTTGCGCCAAGCGCTCGATGGTGGCGGCGTCGAACAGGTCGGTGGCGTAGGTCAGCGCGGCCCAAAGCCCGTCGGCGGATTCATGGGTGTCCAGGCTCAGGTCAAAATGGGTGGTCTGGCTGTCCCAGTCCAGTTCCACCACACGCAGGCCCGGTAACTGCTGGCCTTCGCGGCCGCCTTGGGCATCGGTCTGGTGGTTGAACATCACCTGGAACAATGGGTTGTGGCTCAAGCTGCGCTCGGGCTGCAACGCCACCACCAGTTGTTCGAACGGCAGGTCCTGATGGGCCTGGGCCTCCAGGGCTCGGCGTTTGGTTTGTTGCAGCAGCTCGGCAAAGCGCATCTGCCCGTCAAGGTCAGCCTTGAGTACCTGGGTGTTGACGAAGAAGCCGATCAGCCGCTCGGTTTCGACACGGTTACGGTTGGCGTTCGGCACGCCAATGCGGATATCCGACTGCCCGCTGTAGCGATACAACAGGGCTTGGAACGACGCCAGCAGCAGCATGAACGCGGTCACACCCTCTTGCTGCGCCAGGCGCTTGAGCCCCGCCACCAGCGTCGGTTGCAGATGCACCTGCAGGCTTGCACCGCGATGGCTTTGCTGCGCCGGGCGCGGACGGTCCAGCGGCAATTCCAGCACCGGTTGCTCGCCGCCCAGCAGGGCCTGCCAATATGCGAGTTGGCGCGCCTGTTCCCCGGCTTCCATCCAGCCGCGTTGCCACAGCGCGTAGTCGGCGTACTGGATCGGCAGCTCCGGGAGTTGCAGGTCATGGCCCTGGCTATGGGCGGCGTAGAGCTGCACCAGTTCCTCCACCATCACCTGCATCGACCAGCCATCGGAGACGATGTGGTGCTGCACCATCACCAGCACATGCTCATCCTCGGCCAGTTGCAACAGCGTCACACGCAACAACGGGGCCTGGTGCAAATCGAACGGCCGCGCCACCTCCTCTTCCACCCGCGCCATCAACTGCGCTTGGTCGACGTGCGCCTGCTGGATCTGCACCCGTGCCTGCGGCATCACTGCCTGCCACAGGCGTTGACCGTCATCGACCAATTGCGTGCGCAAGCTTTCATGCCGGGCTAGCAGGCTGTCGAAACTGCGTTGCAACGCTGCCAGGTCCAAGTGCCCGTGCAAACGCAGGGCGCCTGGGATGTGATAGGCGGTGCTGTCCTTGTCCAGTTGCCAAAGGAACCACTGGCGTTCCTGGGCGTAAGACAACGTCGGTGTGTCGCTGTCGTGGCGGGTGGGAGCAATCGGCAGTTGAGCGAAACTCATGCCCCGGCTTTGCAGGCGCTGGTAAAACTGCTGGCGCTGCTCCAGAGGCAAGCGAAGAAAGCGCGACACCAGGTCGATATTAGGGTTGGAAAGCATGGTTCAAATCGCCTCTAGTTCGCTCAAAAAGTCACGAAGGTCATCAAAATCTTCCACGCTGCCGGCGCGGAAAGTGGCTGCGGCCTGCACGTAGGCGCGCAGCGATTCAGTCTGGAACAGTTCCATCAACGGTACGTCCAGGCCGAGCTCGGCCTGCACCCGCGAGGTAATCTGGATCGCCAGCAAGGAGTGGCCACCGACATCAAAGAAGTTGTCGTTCAGGCCCACTTGCGGCAGGTGCAGGATGTCGGCCCAGATCGTGGCGATCTGCTGCTCAAGCTCGGTTTGCGGGGCCAGGTACTGCTGCTGCATCTGGCTCGCATCCGGCAGCGGCAAGCCCTTGCGGTCGAGCTTGCCGTTGGGGGTCAGCGGCATCTGCGCCAGGAATACGAAGTGGCTGGGCACCATATAGTCCGGTAGGTCGGCTTTCAGGGCACGACGCAGGGTGTCACGGAACTCAACCTGGTCGGCCAGGCTGGCGTCGGCCGGTACCACATAGGCCACCAGTTGTTTGCCGGTCGGCCCCTCCTGGGCCACCACCACGGTTTCACCGACACTGGTTTGCTCACGCAAGCGCGCTTCGATTTCCCCCAGTTCGATACGGAAACCGCGGATCTTCACCTGATGGTCCACACGCCCCAGGTAATCCACCACGCCATCCGGACGCCCACGGGTCAGGTCGCCGCTGCGATACACGCGACTGCCAGGCTTGCCGAACGGGTCCGGCACGAAGCGTTCGGCGGTTAACGCCGGACGCTCCAGATAACCCCGGGCCACGCCCTCGCCGCCCAGGTACAACTCGCCGGCCACGCCGATAGGTTGCAGGTTCAGTTGCGCGTCCAAGACATAACCGCTGCGGTTACCCAACAAGGTGCCGATGGGCGCGTAGACGGCGCCGCAAGGGTCGCCCTTGCGTGCCTTCCACAACAGCGGTGTGACCACGGTTTCCGTCGGACCATAGCCGTTGAACAGGTACTTGGGTTTCAGCGCGCGCCACGCCAGGTCGTAGCTGGCTTGAGCCACGGCATCACCGCCAAAGCAGTACACCCGCACCGCCGGCGGGTTGCCGTCGCGCTCGGCATGTTCGGCCAACTGTTGCAGGTACACCGGTGGGAACACCGCCATGGTCACGTTATGGCGATGCATCTGCTCGTAGGTGTATTCCGGCAGCCACAGGCTGTCATCACGGATCAACACGCTGGCGCCGTTGATCAGCGGGTGCATCCAGCCTTCGTGGGAACCGTCGAAGGCGAAGGACATGAAGTGCAGTTCGCAATCGGCCGGTGAGGTCTCATAACGC
Organism: Pseudomonas sp. CFSAN084952; assembly: GCF_009648855.1. Lineage (NCBI taxonomy): Bacteria > Pseudomonadati > Pseudomonadota > Gammaproteobacteria > Pseudomonadales > Pseudomonadaceae > Pseudomonas > Pseudomonas sp. CFSAN084952. Next base: position 2,934,589 of record NZ_CP045767.1, read on the forward strand.
TCGCCAGTGGCGATGATATGCGCAACCAAAGGCCCATGAGCCACCGCCACGCCCTTGGGAAAACCGGTGGAGCCGGAGGTGTAGATCACGTAGGCGAGGTTGTCGCCGTCCAGCGCCACATCCGGGGCCGTATCGCTGTAACCGGCCCATTCTTCGGTGCGATCAATCGCCAGGGTAGCCAGGCCCTCGGGAACTGGCAGTTGCTGCAGCGCCCGGCTGTGAGTCAGCAGCAGTTGCGCACGGCTGTCCTGCATCATGTACAGCAGGCGATCACGTGGGTATTCGATATCCAGCGGCACATACACGCCACCGGCTTTCATCACCGCCAGGAACGCCACCATGATCTCGGCACTGCGCGGCATGGCGATAGCCACGCGCACTTCCGGGCCGACGCCACGGGCGATCAAGGCATGGGCCAGGCGGTTGGCCTGGCGATCCAGTTCACCGTAAGTCAGGGCTTGCGCGTCGAATTTAACCGCCACTGCGTCCGGGGTTTGCCGGGCGCGATCGCCGACCAATTCGTGCACCAGGCGCTCGGCTGAAAAACCGGCGTCGGTCTGGTCCCACAGCTCAAGAATCTGCTGCTGCTCATCCTCGCCCAGCAGGCTCAATTGGCTGATGGGCTGCTGTGGGTCGACCACCATCGCCCGCAACAGGTTCTGCCAATGCCCGGCCATGCGCTCGATGGTCGCCACGGCGAACAAGTCGGTGGCATAACTCAGGGAGGCACGCAGGGCCGTCGGGCTTTCTTCCACATCCAGCGCCAGGTCGAACTGGGCCACGCCTTCGTCCAGATCCAGGACTTCGACGTGCAGGTCGGCCAGGCGATGCAGATGGCTGTCGGCAGCGCTCACACGGTGGTTGAACAACACTTGGAATAACGGGCTCAGGCTAAGGCTGCGCTCCGGTTGCAATGCCTGCACCAACTGTTCGAACGGCAGGTCCTGGTGAGCCTGGGCCTCCAGGGAACGCTGGCGCACCTGGTGCAGCAGTTGCTCGCTGCTCATTTGCCCGTGGATATCGGCCTTGAGCACTTGGGTGTTGACGAAGAAGCCGATCAACCCCTCGGTTTCCAGGCGATTGCGGTTGGCAATCGGCACGCCCACGCGCACATCTTCCTGGCCGCTGTAGCGATGCAGCAACGCTTGGTAAGACGCCAACAGCAGCATCGGCAGCGTGACGCCAGCGTGCTGCGCCAATGCGCGCAAACTGCCCAACAACTCCGGATGCAACTCGATACCCAAGCGTGCGCCGCGATGGCTTGGCTGTGCCGGGCGCGGATGGTCGAACGGCAACTCCAGCACCGGTTGCTCGCCGCTCAACTGCTCGCGCCAGTAGGCCAGTTGACGCGCCTGCTCCCCCGCCTCCATCCAACCGCGCTGCCACACGGCATAATCGCCGTACTGGATCGGCAGCGCCGGCAATTGCACGTCCTGGCCTTGGCTGTTAGCGGCATACGCCTGCACCAACTCCTCGACCATCAACTGCATCGACCAGCCGTCAGAGACGATGTGATGCTGCACCAGCACCAGCACATGGTCGTCCTCGGCCAGGCGCAGCAAGGTGACCCGCAGCAGCGGCCCATGCAGCAGGTCGAAAGGCTGGGCGACCACCTGCGCGACCCGCGCCTTGAGGCCGGCATAGTCGCTGTCGACCTGCTCGATATCGACCCGGCCCTGGGCGTCAATGACTTGAACCGCGCCGGTGGCGTCCTGACGGAAATACGTGCGCAGGCTTTCATGGCGAGCCAGCAAGCTATCAAAGCTCTCTTGCAGCGCGGTCAGGTCCAACGGCCCGTACAACCGCAAGGCGCTGGGGATGTGATACGCGGCGCCGGCCGGGTCCAGTTGCCAGAGGAACCACTGGCGCTCCTGGGCATAAGACAGCGGCAGAGGCTGCGTGCGATCGGCCTTGATCAGCGCCGGCGCGGTGACGCCCTCCTCGCCCAAGGCCTGCACGAAATCACCCAGTAGCGGCTGTTCGAACAAGGCCTTGAGTGGGACCTCCAGCGCCAGGGCCTGACGCACCCGTGACACCACCCGCGTGGCCAGCAATGAATGCCCGCCCAACTCGAAGAAATGATCGTCGAGGCCCACACGGGGCAATTCCAGTACCTCGGCCCAGATCGCCGCCACCTGCTGCTCGCGCGGGGTGACGGGCGCTACATGGCCTTTGAGCGACAGGCTGGCATCCGGTTTGGGCAGTGCCTTGCGGTCGAGCTTACCGTTGGGGGTCAGCGGCAGGCTGTCGAGGAACAGCCACTGCGCGGGCACCATGTAGTCCGGCAAGCGCTCGCGCAGCGCGGCTTTATACACCTGCGGTGCCTGCGGCGCGGTGCTGACCAGGTAAGCGATCAGCCGGTCGTTATCGGCCAGCACCACGGCTTCGCGTACGCCGTCGAACTCACGCAGGCAGGCTTCGATTTCACCCAGCTCGATACGGAAACCCCGGACCTTGACCTGATGGTCGACACGGCCGATGTATTCCACCACGCCGTGCGCCTGATAGCGTGCCAGGTCGCCGGTACGGTACAGGCGTTCGCCCGGAGCCCCAAACGGGTTGGGCACGAAGCGTTCGGCGGTCAGCGCCGGCTGCCCGTGGTAACCGCGCGCCAGGCCGACACCACCGATCAGCAGCTCACCGGACACACCTTGGGGGCATGGCGTGAGACCGGCATTGAGAATGAACAAGCCGGTATTGGCGATGGGCCGTCCAACGAACGGCAATGCCTGGTGCAAACGATGAGCCGCCGACCAGATGGTGGTTTCCGTCGGGCCATAGAGATTCCACAGCAGGCCTTGCAGGTCGAGCATGCGCTGGGCCAAATCGGCGGGCAGCGCTTCGCCACCGCACAGGCAGGCGATGCCACGCAGTGAATGAGCCCGTGGGCTGTCGAGCAACATGCGCCAGGTCGAGGGCGTGGCTTGCAGCACATTCGCCGCCTGACGCTGGGCCAGATCAAGGATCGCCTCGGGGTCGAGGGCCATTGCCTGGGTGCTCAGCAACACGGTACCGCCGACACTCAGCGGCACGTACAGCTCCAGGGCGAAGATGTCGAACGAGAAGGTGGTCAGCGACAACAGCCGCGCATCCTGGCCGATACTCAACGTGCCGGCCATGCCGCTGGTGAAGCTGCACAGCGCCTTGTGACGAACCATCACCCCTTTGGGCTTGCCAGTGGAGCCAGAGGTGTAGATCACGTAGGCCAGATGCTCCGGTGTCACGGCAACCTGGGGATTGTGCTGCGCTGTGCCGGCCTCCTCCACCATCAGCACCTGCACGCCGTGCGGCTGCGCCAGGTGCCCCAGCAGATGCGGTTGCGTCAGCAATACCCGGGCGCGGCTGTCTTCAAGCATGTAGGCCAGGCGCTCTGCCGGGAATTGCGGGTCGAGCGGCACATAGGCGCCACCGGCCTTGAGGGTCGCGAGCAAGCCGACCACCATGTCCAGGGAACGCTCCACGTGCACCGCCACCAGCACGTCCGGGCCGACGCCCATGTCGATCAGACGATGGGCCAGCCGATTGGCGCGACGGTTGAGTTCGCCGTAGCTCAGGTGCTCGTCATTGAAGTGCAGCGCGATGGCGTCGGGTTCCGCCGCGGCCTGGGCCTCAAACAACTGGTGTACGCAGCGTTCGCGTGGGTAGTCGGTGTCGCTGCGGTTCCAGTCGTGCACCATTTGCTGCGATTGCGACGGGCTGAGCATCGCCAGGTCGTCCAAGGCCACCGAGGCATCCTGCAGGACCGCGCGCAGCAGGTTTTGCCAATGCTCGGCCAAGCGCTCCACGGTCGCCACGTCAAACAGATCCGTGGCGTAAGTCAGCGAGGCCCAGAGACCGTCCACCGATTCCTCGGTTTCCAGGTTCAGGTCGAATTGCGTGCTGTGACCGGCCCAATCCACGGGCTGCAAAGCCAGGCCGGGCAATTGCACCGGGGCTGAACGCAGGCTGTCCTGATGGTTGAACATCACCTGGAACAGCGGGTTATGGCTCAGGCTGCGCTCGGGCTGCAACACTTGCACGAGCTGCTCGAACGGCAGGTCCTGATGGGCCTGCGCCTCCAGGGCACGCTGCTTGACCTGGGCCAGCAACTGGTCGAACGGCATCTGCCCGTGCACGTCAGCTTGCAGCACCTGGGTGTTGACGAAAAAGCCCAGCAGTCGCTCGGTTTCGAAGCGATTACGGTTGGCGACCGGTACGCCGACACGCACCTGTGCCTGGCCGCTGTAGCGGTGCAGCAAGGTCTGGAACGAGGCCAGCAACAGCATGAACAGCGTCACGTCCTGACGCTGGGCCAGGGCCTTGAGTTCAGTCAGCAGCGCACGCTCCAGATGAATCTGGCGGCGCGCGCCACGATGGCTCTGCACTGCGGGGCGTGGATAGTCCAGCGGCAGGTCCAGCAACGAATGCTCGCGCCCCAGACGAGCGCACCAGTAATCGAGCTGGCGTTGTTGTTCCCCAGCCGCCATCCAGTCGCGCTGCCACTGGGCGTAGTCGGCGTACTGGATCGGCAAGGCCGGCAACCCTGCGTCGCCTTGGTACAGCGCCACCCACTCGTCGATCATCACTTGCATCGACCAGCCGTCAGAGATGATGTGGTGCTGGGTGATGACCAGCACATGGTGATCAGGCGCGACGATCAGCAACTTGACGCGCATCAGCGGGCCGTTGCGCAGGTCGAACGGGCGCTGGATCTCTTCGGTGACCGCCTGCTCGATAGCGCCGACGTCGACCTTTTGTTGTTCAACCGGCACGGCCAGGCTTGGGTGGATGACTTGCACAGTGTGCTCGCCCGCCTCCACAAAGGTGGTGCGCAGCGGTTCATGGCGCTGCACCAGGGCCTCGACGGCGCGCTCCAGCGCCGCGATGTCGAGTTCACCGCGCAGGTGCAAGGCGGTGGGCACATGATAGGCCGCGCTGGTGGGATCCAATTGCCAGAGAAACCACTGCCGCTCCTGGGCAAAAGACAACGCCAGCGGCTGCTCACGGCCAACCGCCTGCATCACAGGCGCGGTATCGGCCTGCACGCCTGCGCACGCCGCTGCGAAAGCGGCCAGCGTCGGCTGCTCGAACAGGGCCCGCAACGGCACTTCCAGCTTGAGGTCGTGGCGCACCCGGGAGATCACTTGGGTGGCCAGCAAGGAGTGGCCGCCGCGTTCGAAGAAGTGATCTTCCAGGCCAACCTGCTCGACCTGCAACACTGCTTGCCAGATCGCCGCCAACTGGATTTGCAATGGACTCTGCGGCGCCACGTAGGCGGCGCTGGCCTGGTTCAGGTCGGGTGTGGGCAGCGCACGGCGGTCGAGCTTGCCGTTGTGGTTCAACGGCAAGGCATCGAGGAACACCCAATGGCCCGGCACCATGTAGTCCGGCAACGTCTGGCGCAAGCGCGCCGCCAGTGCCTGTGCCTCCAGCGCTTGGCCTTCGGCGGGCACCACGTACGCCACCAACTGCACGCCGGTCGCGCTCGGCTGCGCAAGCACGGCGGCTTCTCGCACATTTGGCAAGGCTTGTAGGTTGGCTTCGATTTCGCCCATTTCGATACGCAGGCCACGAATCTTCACTTGATGGTCGATACGCCCGACGTACTCCAGCGCACCCGCCGGGTTGTACCGGGCCAGGTCGCCACTGCGATAAAGCCGCGCACCGGGCATGGCGGAAAACGGGTCCGGCAAGAAGCGCTCGGCGGTCAGCGCCGGGCGGTCGAAATAGCGTTGCGCCAAGCCAACCTCGGCACCAATGCACAGCTCGCCCACGCCATCGGTGGCCAACAGTTCGAAACCGCTGTCGAGTACATACAGGCCGCGCCCGGCAATCGCCTGCCCGATTGGCACGCCGTAGGCGTCGTTGGCATCGGCCAATTGGCACTCATGCACGCTGGAGACCACCGTGGCTTCGGTCGGCCCGTAGGTGTTGACCAGGCGCACATTGCCCAAGCCCGCGGCGTACCACGCACGCACGCCCTCCACTGACATGGCTTCACCGCCCACATGCACCTGGCGCAGCTTGCCCAGGGAGCGACGGTGCTCGGCGCACTCTTGCGCCAACAGGTACCAGTAGGCGGCGGGCAAATCGGCCAGGGTCACGCCCTGCTCGACAATCTCTTGCGCCAGTTGCCCGGCATCCCAGAGTTCATCGCCACGCATGATCAACGCCGCGCCCGCACACAGGGGCGGGAAGCACTGTTCGACAAAACCATCGAAACTGAAGGTCGCAAACTGCAACACGCGGTCCTCGGCGCTCAGTCGGCTGTACAGCGTGGCGCTGTCACAGAACTGGCCAAGGGCGGCATGGTCGATGGCCACGCCTTTGGGCTGGCCGGTGGAGCCAGAGGTGTAGATCACATAGGCCAGGTCAGCCGCCGCCGCGTGATTAGGCGGATTGGTTGTCGGGTAGCCGGTCAGTTCGTCGCCACTGGCGCTGAAATCCACGCGGGTCAGGCCGCGGGGCAAAGGCAAGTCGGCGAGCAAGCCGGTTTCGCTGAGCAGCACGTCCAGGCGGCTGTCGGCGAGCATATAGGCCAAACGTTCTGCTGGGTATTCAGGGTCCAGCGGTACGTAGGCCGCCCCGCTTTTGAGCACTGCCAGCAGGCTGACGATCAACTGCGGGCCACGCCGCGAAGCCAGGCCCACCCGTTGGCCGGGGCCGACGCCAAGCGCCAACAAGCGATGGGCCAGGCGGTTGGCACGCTGGTTCAACTGGGCGTAGCTCAAGCTGGCATCACCGGCCTGTACAGCCAGGGCGTCTGGCGTCGCCTCGGCCTGGGCTGCAATACGCTGGTGCACGCGTTCGTTGGTCTGGGGCGCTGCGGCTGAGCGGCTCAGAGCGAGCATCTGCCGTTGCGCAGGGGCGTCGAGAAGACGCAGGTTGCCCAGCGGCATGTGAGCGTCTGCGAGCAATTGCGCCAGCAGGTGTTGCAGGTTGGCGCTCAACTGCGCCACGTGCGCCTCGCTGAACTGGGCACGGTCATAACTGAATTCCAGGCGCAGGCTGGCACCCAGTTCGATGCCCAGGGTTAACGGGTAGTGCGTGCGCTCATGGTTGTGCAGGCGACCGAAAGTCAGGCCGGCCGGCGCGCCTTGCTTGAGCGCCTCGGCGACCGGGAAGTTCTCGAACACCAGCAAGGTGTCGAACAGCGCGCCCTGCTGGCCGGCCCAGCCCTGGATGTCATAGAGCGGCACATGTTCATGGTCGCGCAGGCTGAGGTTGAGCGCTTGCAGTTCGCTGAGCCACGTCGCGGCCGACTGGGCTGGCGAGGCTGCGCTGATGATCGGCAAGGTGTTGATGAACAGGCCCAGTTGCTGCTCGATCCCCGGCAGCGGTGCGGAACGCCCGGCCACGGTGGCACCGAAGGCGACGCAGTCCTGGCCGGTGTAGCGTTGCAGCAACAGGCTCCAAGCCCCTTGCAACAGGGTATTGAGGGTGACTTTGTGCTGGCGTGCGAACTCAGCGAGGCGGCGGGTAAAGTCGCTCTCCAGTGCTACGTGATGATCAGCCATGCCCACCCCGGCTACCGGCGTGCGCAGCGCTTGCGCCAGCAGAGTCGGCGCCGGCAATGCCGCCAGGGCTGTTTTCCAGAACGCTTCGCCCGAGGACTGTTGTCGCAGCCAGGCGAGGTAATCGCGGAACTGCCCGAGCGGCGCCAGCACTGCCTGCCCCGCATAGTGAGCGATGACTTCACCGAGCAACTGCGCGTTACTCCAGCCGTCCATGAGGATGTGGTGGCTGGTGAAGATAAAGTGCCAGGCCGCACCAGCACCGCGCACCAGCGTCAGGCGAAATAGCGGCGCGGCATTCAGGGCAAAACCGCGTTCGCGTTCGGCCTGGGCCAGCGTGTCGAAATCGGCGTCGGGGTCTTCGATCACTTGCAGTTGCAGGTCGACCTGACGCTGGATCAACTGATGAGCACTGTCCAGGCCCAGCCAATGGAAGCTGCTGCGCAGGATGTCGTGACGATCCAGTGCGGCCTGCCAGGCACGTCCGAAGGCGAGCAAATCAAGGCCCTCGATGTCGAGGCGCAACTGGTTGATATAGGCCTGTGCCTCGGGTTCCAACAGGGTGTGGAACAGCATGCCTTGCTGCATCGGCGACAGCGGATAAAGGTCGGCAATCGCCGGCCCGGCCACGGGCAAGGCATCCAGTTGCTGCTGGGTGAGGCGTGCCAGCGGGAAATCCGAGGGGCTCACCTGGCCTGCCGGCGTGGCACAGCAATGCTCGATCAACGCCTTGAGTTCGGCTGCGTACTCATCCGCCAACCGCTGCACAGTCGCCGCCTCGAACATCTCCCGACTGAACCCCCATTGCAACGACAGCTCGCCGCCATACACCTGACCTTCCAGCGTCAGCCAGTTGGCCAGCGGCGCCTCTGGATCCTGGGCCTGGCCACTGCCCTGACTGGCCGGCACGAACAGTGCCGACTCGTTGAACTGACGGTCGAACTGGCCCAGGTAGTTGAACGTGATGCGCGGCGCGGTAAGGTTCGCCAGGCTTTCCTGCGCGTGTGGCGCGCCCAGGTAGCGCAACAGGCCGTAACCCAGGCCTTTGTCGGGCACGGCGCGCAGTTGTTCCTTGACCGCTTTGATCGCCTCGGGCAACTCGCCTTCGGCATGCAGGCGCACCGGGTACAGGCTGGTGAACCAGCCGACGGTGCGACTCAGGTCGATGTCGTCGAAGAGGTCTTCGCGACCATGGCCTTCCAATTGAATGAGCGCAGCAGGTTGCTCGCTCCAACGGCTGATCACCCGCGCCAGGGCGGTCAACAGCAGGTCGTTGACCTGGGTGCGATAGGCCGCTGGCGCGTCTTGCAGCAGTCGGCGGGTGTGCTCGACGTCGAGGCGTGTTTCCAGCTTGGCACCCAGGCGGTTTTGCAGGCCGCCTTCGGGGTGATCACACGGCAGTTCGGCGTCGATGGATTGGGCTTGCCAGTACGACAGTTGCTCCTCGACGGTCTGCGCGTGGCGGTGCAGCTGTTGCGCCCAGCGCTGGTAGGCACTGGTTTTTGCCGGCAGCACCTGTTCTCGGTAAGCCTGTTGCAGGTCTTCAAGCAGGATGCGCCAAGACACGCCATCCACCACCAAGTGATGGATCACCAGCAGCAAACGTTGGCTGCCATCGGCCCAATTCACCAACGCGGCGCGCAGCAGCGGGCCTTGGGCAAGGTCAAGGCTGCGCTGGGCTTCATCACACAACACCGCCAGTTCAGCGTCGGTGCTGGCCTGGCATTGCCACAACAGCGATTCGCTGACATCGGCGGCATGGCTCTGCTGCCAGCCGTCAGCCTGCTGCACAAAGCGCAAGCGCAGAGCGTCGTGATGCTGGATCAACCGCGCCAGCGCTGCCTCCAGCCGTGCAGGCTCAAGCACCTCACCGGGCACCAGCAACAAGGATTGATTCCAGTGATGCCGCGCCGGGATCGGTTGGGCGAAAAAACTGTGTTGCACGGGCGTCAGCATCACCTCGCCACTGACCGGGCCCTGGTCGATCAGGCTGACCTGCTCGAAGCGCGCCACCAGCGCCAGGCTGCGGATGCTCTGGTACTGGAACAGGTCACGCGGGCTCAGGCGAATGCCGGCCTGACGGGCGCGGCTAACCACCTGGATGGAGATGATCGAATCGCCGCCCAGCTCGAAGAAGTTATCGTCCTGGCCGACCTGCTCAACGCCCAGCACGTCGCTCCAGATGGCGGCCAGGGCTGTTTGCAGGTCGCCTTGGGGGGCGACAAATGCCTGCGGCTGAGCCGCATCCGGCGCTGGCAACGCCTTGCGGTCGAGCTTGCCGTTGGCGGTCACCGGCAGCTTGGGCAGCGCAATGAAATGCGTCGGCACCATGTATTCCGGCAAGCTGCCGAGCAACCAGGCCTTGAGGTCCGTTGGCGCCTCGCCTGCGTGCACCAGATAGGCGATCAACGGCTTGCCGCCCTGTACCAGTACCACGGCTTCGCGCACGTGTGGATGCTGCATCAGGCGTGCTTCGATTTCGCCCAGCTCGATACGCAAGCCGCGCAATTTGACCTGATGATCGAGGCGGCCGAGGTATTCGATCACCCCATCGGCGCGTTGGCGCACGCGGTCACCGGTGCGATACAGGCGCTCGCCCGTCACGAACGGGCTGGGCACGAAACGTTCGGCAGTCAACGCCGGGCGTCGGTGGTAACTGCGCGCCAGGCCAACGCCGCCCAGGTAGAGTTCGCCACTGACACCGGCCGGCACCGGGTTGAGTTGCGCGTCCAGCACGTAGGTGCCGAGGTTGGCGATGGGGCGGCCGATGGGCACGCTGTCGGCGCCTTCGTCGATGCAGGTCCAGTGCGTGACGTCGATGGCCGCCTCGGTCGGGCCATAGAGGTTGTACAGCGCCGCAGCGGGCAACTTGGCGAACACTTGCTGTTGCGCATCCAGGGGCAAGGCTTCGCCGCTGCAGACGATGCGCGTAAGGCTTGCGCACGCCTGTACGCCCGGCTCATGGATAAACGCCTGCAACATCGACGGCACGAAGTGCAAGGTGGTAATGGCGTGCCGACCAATGGTGTCGATCAGGCGCGCCGGTTCACGGTGTTCGCCAGGCGCCGCGACCACCAGGCGGGCGCCGGTCATCAGTGGCCAGAAGAACTCCCACACCGACACGTCGAAGCTGAACGGGGTTTTCTGCAACACCGCGTCGTTGGCACCCAGGCCATACGCCTGTTGCATCCAGCTCAAGCGGTTGACCACGGCGCGATGGCTATTGCCGGCGCCTTTGGGCTTGCCGGTGGAGCCCGAGGTGTAGATCACGTAGGCCAGGTTAAGGGCATTCAAGGCCACGTTCGGCGATTCGCGGCTGTAGCCGTCGAGCCATAGCGCCGGCTGGTCCAAGGCAATCAACTGGATACCGGCGACGGGCAGCGACGCCAGCAGGCTCTGCTGGCTGAGCAGCAGTTGTATGCCGCTGTCTTCGATCATGTAGGCCAGGCGTTCCTGGGGATACTCAGGGTCGAGAGGCACGTAGGCGCCACCGGCCTTGAGAATCGCCAGCAGGCCAACCACCATTTCGATGGAGCGCTCGATGCAGATACCCACCAGCACGTCGGGCCCCACGCCCTGCTCGCCCAGGGCATGGGCCAACTGGTTGGCGCGCGCATCCAGTTGGGCGTAGGTCAAGGTGGTGGTACCGAACACCAGTGCCGGTGCATCGGGGCTGCGCCGCGCCTGGTCTTCGATCAGGTGATGAATCCCGCGCTCGGTCGGGTACGCCTCGGTGGTCTGGTTCCAGCTGTGGACCAGCCGTTGCTGTTCAGCCGCGTCAAGCATGGGCAATTCGCCAATGCGCTGTTCGCCATCGAGCACCATGGCTTGCAGCAGGCGGGTCCAGTGCCGGGCCATGCGCTCGATGGTGGGCGTATCGAACAAGTCATTGGCGTAGGTCAGCGCGGCATGCAGGGTGCCGGACTTTTCATAGGTGTCCAGGGTCAGGTCGAACTGGGTGGTGCGGCCTTGCCATTCCACCAGGGCCAATTCCAGCCCCGATGCGGTGCTGACCGAGGCGATGTCGGCGACGACCGGCTGATGGTTATACATCACCTGGAACAGCGGCGTGTGGCTCAGGCTGCGCTCGATTTTCAGCGCTTCCACCAGCCGTTCGAAGGGCAACTCCTGATGGGCCTGGGCGCCCAGAGCATGCTCCTTGATACCTTGCAGCAACTCGGCAACCCGGGTTTGCCCGGTCAGTTCGGTGCGCAACACCTGGGTGTTGACGAAGAACCCGATCAGCCCCTCGACTTCGGTGCGATTGCGATTGGCAATCGGCACACCGACGCGGATGTCGCCCTGGCCGGTATAGCGGTGCAACAGCACATTGAAGGCACCGAGCAGCAGCATGAACAGGGTGACGTTATGTTTTTGCGCGCAGCTGCGCAGTTGCGCGGCCAGTGCCGGCTCAATCGCGAAGTTATGCCGCGTGCCCTGGTAGCTGGGCATGGCCGGGCGCGGGTGGTCGGTGGGCAGCTCCAGAACCGGATGTTCATCGCCCAGGCGAGCCTGCCAATATTCCAATTGGCGCGCCTGCTCGCCCGCTTCCAGCCAGCGGCGCTGCCACAGGGCGTAATCACTGTACTGGATGGGCAGCGCTGGCAGTTGGGGCGCTTCGTTGCGCTCATGGGCGTCATAGCAACGGATGAATTCGTCGATCAGCACGTTCATCGACCAACCGTCGGAGACGATGTGGTGCAGGGTCAGCAGCAGCACGTGTTCCTGCTCGGCAAGCTTGAGCAGTTGTACGCGCAGCAATGGGCCGTGTTCCAGGTCGAACGGCAACAGCGATTGACGGGTGGCGGCGGCGTTGACGGCCTGCTCACGCGCATCAAAGGCCAAGGCGGTGAAGTCCAGGTGCTCGACGGTCACCGACGGCTCCACCGCCACCTGCGCCAGCCGCTCATCAGCCTGACGCTGGAACACCGTGCGCAGGGTTTCGTGACGCGCCACCAGGCTGGCGAACGCTTGCTCCAGCGCTGGCAGGCTCAGCGCCCCCCTCAAGCGCACTGCGCCAGGCAAATTGTAGGCGCCGCTGGCCGGGTCCAACTGCCATAGAAACCACATGCGCTGCTGCGCGTAGGACAGCGCCTGGCGGTCCTCCACCTCCACCCCTGCCGGAATCGGAAACCTTGAAAAATCCACGCCTTCTTTCTGCAAGGCTTGCAGGAACAGTTGGCGTTTTTCCAGAGGCAGCCCGATAAACCGGCGAGCAAGTTTCAAGGAGTCTTCAGCATTCATTTCTTGGAATCCGGGGCAATAGGCGGGAAGCACAAAGGCACGTCGTCCCTATAAAACGAACCGGGCGGGGAAAAATTAGCGGGGGAATGGGGGGCGCCGCACAGGCTGTCATCGGGGGTTACATCAATCCCCGCGAAGCCGCACGAAGCTGAGCTAGCATTGACGAACACCACTTTTTGCAACTACATTTAGTTACACGCAGGGAACGCCGTGTCCAAGAATGAAAAGTTGCTCGCCAAACTGCTCAATGAGCACATGGCATTTACCTGGTCTGAGCTCGTCACGTTATTACGCCGATTGGGATACACACAGATTGAAGGGGCCGGAAGCCGGGTCAAGTTCGACATGGGCGACCCCAGTGCAATGATCACCCTGCACAAGCCTCACCCCGGCAACGAACTGAAACACTACATTCGGCGCCAGATCATCGAACAATTGAAATCAGGAGAACTGATTCAGTGAACAACCAACTGAAACACAAAGGCTACATCGGCTCCATCGAAGCCAGCCTCGAGGACAACTGCCTGTTTGGTAAAATCCTGTTCATCAAGGCATTGGTGAGCTATGAAGGCAAAACTGTGGCTGAACTGGACGCAGCCTTCCGTGGCGCGGTGGATGATTATCTCGCTACCTGCCAAAGCCTGGGGCACACGCCGGAGAAACCGTGCAAAGGTTCATTCAACGTACGTGTCGGGCATGACTTGCATTTGGCCGCTGCCCTGGCGGCAAACCGTAAGAAAGTGACATTGAATGATCTCACGCGTCAGGCGCTGAACGAATTTCTGCAGCATCACTACCCAGAGCCATGCCCGACGATTGGCTGACTATCCCAACCGCCGGTAACCCACTACCGCCGAACCCGCAACCACCGCCCCCGCCGCCAGCGCCACCCAGAATCCGCTGGTGGCGCCAAAGTGGTCGATCATCCACCCCGAACTCGCGGCGCCAATGGCCACGCCGATGCTCAGGCCGGTGATCAGCCAGGTCATGCCTTCGGTCAGGCGGCTGGCCGGGACGATCTGCTCCACCATGGCCATCGACACAATCAACGTGGGCGCAAAGAACAGCCCGGAGATAAAGATGGCAGCGGCCAAGCCGGGAATATTGCTCACCAGCAGCAAGGGCAAGGTGGTCAACGCCGTGGCTACGCCGCAGTACAGGAACTGGCGTGGCAACGGCGCCTTGAGTTTAAGGGCACCGAAGGCCAACCCGGCCAGGCACGAACCAATGGCATACACCGACAGCACGATACTTGCCGCCGCCGGCTGGCCCTGATGCTGGGCGAAGGCCACGCTGACCACATCCACCACGCCGACGATCACGCCCATGGCCAGCAGCAAAATCATCAGGATCAATACCGACGGCGAAGCAATCAGCCAGCGACCGTGCGCGCCCTGATGCGCGTGTACCGGTGGCTCGGTTTGCCGTTGCAGCACAAAGGTGGTGACGCCCACCCCCAGCAACAGCGCCGCCACCAGGGGCCCGGCTTCTGGGAACACCGCCACGCTCAACCCCACCGAAATGGGCGGGCCGATGATGAAGCACACCTCATCGAGTACCGACTCCAGGGCAAACGCGGTTTGCAGCCTGGGCTGGCCACGGTACAACTCGGTCCAGCGCGCCCGCACCATGGCCGACATATTGGGCATGCAGCCCGCCAGCGCGGCGAACAGAAACAGCGTCCAATTCGGCGCCTGCAACCGCGTACACAGCAGCAACATCAATAGCGCCCCGCCGCCGATCAGCGCGGCAATCGGCAGCACCCTGCCCTGGCCGTAGCGGTCCACCCAACGTGACACTTGCGGCGCGCAAATCGCCGTGGCCAGGGCAAACACCGCCGCCACCGAACCGGCCAGGCCATAGCCGCCATGTACCTGGGACAGCATGGTGATCAGGCCGATGCCGGTCATGGATATCGGCATGCGCGCCAGCATGCCCGCGAGCACAAAGGCCCGGGCACCGGGGACCTGGAATAACTCAGCGTAGGGGTTTGCCATCCTGCTTGACCTCTTGCTCGACGCCCTGGGCTTGCTATCTGAATCCATCCGGGCAAAATACATACGACGCGTATGTGGCAGATCATGCTTCGCATACGCAGCGTATGTCAATCACTTAGCCAAGAGACGCCCATGAGCCGAGCCCGAGCTGAAATGATCAAAGACACCCGCGCCCGCCTGATAGCGAGCGCGCGCCGGGCCTTCGCCACCCAAGGCTATGCCAATACCTCGATGGATGACTTTACTGCCCGTGCCGGCCTGACGCGCGGTGCGCTGTATCACCACTTTGGTGACAAGAAAGGGCTGCTGGCGGCGGTGGTCGCTCAACTCGACAGCGAGATGGACGCGCGCTTGCAACGCATCTCGGAGCAGGCCGTAGAGCCTTGGAGTGGTTTTTGCGAGCGCTGTCGCGCCTATCTGCGCATGGCCCAGGACCCGGAAATCCAGCGCATTGTATTGCAGGATGCCCCGGCGGTACTGGGCGACACCGGCTCCCAGCAACACTGCGTGGAGTCCTTGCGCCAATTGCTGGAGACCCTGATGCAAGCGGGCCTGATGCCTACGGCCCCCAGCCACGCACTGGCGCAGTTGATCAACGGCAGCCTGGTCAATACCGCATTGTGGATTGCCCGCGATGAGCACCCGAGTACACGGCTGGAGGAAGGCTTGCAAGGCCTGGAGCTGCTTTTGCGCGGGCTGAGCCTCACACCAACCGCTTGATCTGCTTATGCCGCCACACCAAGCGGTAATAGGCGATCTGCAACACCAGCATCGCCAGGTAGGTCACCGGAAATGCCATCCACACTCCTTCCAATCCGAAGTGGGCGTTGAACAGATAGGCCATTGGCAGTTCCACGCAGAGCACGCAGAAGATCGAGATCGCCACCGGCATCAGCACCACCCCGCTGGCGCGCATGATGCCGCCAATCACCGCCTGGAAGCCAAATACCAGAATGCTCCAGAGCATGATGTGCAGCAGGTGTTCGGCCCGTACCCGTGCGCTGTCGTCGGTGATGAACAGGCCCAGCAACCAGTGGGATAGCCCATAGCCGAGCACGATCAAGCCACCGGTGAGGCACAGGTTGATTACAAGCCCCGTGCGCAGGATCGGCCCGATGCGCTCCAGGCGCCCGGCGCCAATCGCCTGGGCGCCGAGGATCGAGGCGGTAATGGCGATCGACAGCGCCGGGAACTGCACATAGTTGACGATCTGCGTCACCGCGCCATAGGCCGCCGTGGCCTGGGAACCGTGGCCGTTGACCAAAGCCAGGATGACCAGCTCTGACAGCGATAGCACCACCATCTGCAAGCCCGTCGGCAGGCCGATGCGCAGGACTTTGCCGAGGATAACGCGGTCCAGGCGCAAGGCGGCAAGCAGCTCGCGGTCTGGCGCCATCACGTGGTTTTTGTGGCGCAGGCGCAGGATCAGAAACAGCATCGCCAAGGCGTTACCCACCAGCCCGGCATACACCGCACTCTGGATGCCCATGGGTGGCAGGCCGATCCAGCCGCGAATCAGCGCAGGCGTGAGCAGCAAGCCCACCAGGGTGGAGACCATCAATGCCAGCAACGGCGAAATCGTGTCGCTGACGCCACGCAGCAGTTGGGTATAGAGGATAAACACCAGCAGCAACGGCATGATCAACATCATCATCTGGGCGTAGCCCACCGCATCGTCGAGCACATCCACCGGCGTGCCCAACGCCTGCAATGCCGGGCGCGCAAACAGGCTGCCCAGCACGGCGGCCACCAGGCCCACCAACGCGCCCAGGGTCAGGGTGGCACCGGTAATCACCTTGACCATTCCGGTCTCCTGGGCGCCCCATGCCTGGCCGATCAACACCGAGGCGCCCGCCCCCAGGCCGATCACCAGGGCGATAAAGAAAAACACGATGGGAAACATCCCCGACACCGCGGCCAAGGCCTGGGTGCCCAGCATCTGGCCGACGTAAATGCCGTTGAGGGTGCCGGAAAAGCTCTGCAGGAAATTGGACAGCACCATCGGTGCCAGGAACAACAGATAGATTTGCCACAGCGGACGTTGCAAAGGGTTTTGCATGAAAAATGGGGCCTCGAATCACGAAAGCGTCTCAGGGTTATACCGTAACTGGATCCAATATGCTGTTGTGAAGGCCCGGGTTAACCCCCAAAGGTCTGCGACGGCCTGCGCAACGTCGGGTCAAACGGATTGAGCCGCGGCCCGATGGCCGCCGCCTCGCGCTTCAACAACTCCACCACCATCGGCAAGCGGCTTGGCCCCAGGCGGTCGCTGATGGTCGCCACGCTCAACGCCGCGACCGCGTACCCGTCGCGGTTGAGGATGGGGACCGCCAGCCCTGCCATACCTTCCAGCACACCGGTGTTGCGTGCTGCATAACCCAGCTTGCGCACGTTCTCCACTTCGGAGCGCAGCAGCACTTCGTCGTACAGGTGGAAGTCCTTGAGCCGTGGCAGGTTGTAGCGGATCACCGTCTCGCGCTCTTCTTCCGGCAGAAACGCCAGGATCGCCAGGCTGCCCTGCCCCACACCCAAGGCCACGCGCCCACCGATATCGCCGGTGAAGGTACGAATCGGGTACGGACCCTCGCTGCGGTCCAGGCAAATGGCGTCGAAGCCGCTGCGCGCCAGCAGGAACAGCGAGTCCCCCAGCGACGCGCTCAGGCGCAACAGGCTGGGGCGCACCAGGTCGCGCAGGTTGCCGGTCTTGCCCGCGTTGGCCGCCAACGCGAAGAACTCCAGACTCAAGCGATAGCGTTTGCTGCGTGCATCCTGCTCAACCATGCCTTCGTCCATCAGGCTGCGCAGCAGACGATGGGTGGTGGGTTGGGACAAGCCCACCTGTTGGGCGAGCTGGGTGACCCGCTCGCCGCCCTCGGGTACCTCCCCCAGGGCTCGCAGCACAGCAAACAACCGGGAGACGCTGCCCGCACCGACTTCTTTGCCACCATCAATTCGCTCAGTGGAATCCATAACACCTAGTCTCGTTAGTAATTCTGCTCAATGAATAAATCGCAAAATAGTAGTCCGTTGAGTGAAATTCTACCTTCCACCCATCCTAGTCTTCGTCCTAATCTGCGTCCACAGGGGCGAATTGAACAACAACCGGCAGCCGACTTGAGATCGAGCGCCAACGCACCGGCACCGCACTTTTCGCATCTGCCCAAAACAAGAAAGCGCGTTTAGACGCGACTGAATAAAGGTGGAACGCAAACATGGCATTTCTCCAACTCAAGGCCTTGAGCAAACGCTATGGCGCCGTCGATGCGGTGGTCGCCACTGATCTGGCGGTGGAACAAGGCGAGTTCGTTTCCCTGCTCGGCCCTTCAGGCTGTGGCAAGACCACCACCCTGCAAATGATCGCCGGTTTCGTCGACGTCAGCGGCGGCCAGATCCTGCTCGACGGTCGCGACATTACCCACGCAAAACCCGCCAGCCGTGGCCTGGGCGTGGTGTTCCAGAGCTACGCGCTGTTCCCGCATATGAGCGTGCGCGACAACGTCGCCTTCGGCCTGAAGATGCGCAAGGTGCCTGCGGCCGACATCGCCACCCGCGTCAATACCGTGCTGGAGCTGGTGCGCCTGGCCCAGCATGCGCAGCGCTACCCTCGTGAGCTGTCCGGCGGCCAGCGCCAGCGCGTGGCCCTGGCCCGTGCGCTAGTGATCGAACCGCCGGTGTTGTTGCTCGATGAGCCGCTGTCCAACCTCGACGCCAACCTGCGCGAAGAGATGCAATTTGAAATCCGTCGTATCCAGTGCGCGGTGGGTATCACCACCCTGATGGTCACCCATGACCAGGCCGAAGCCCTGTCCATCAGCGACCGTGTGGTGGTGATGCAGGCCGGGCGTGTGACCCAGATCGACGCGCCGTACAAGCTCTATGAGCACCCGCGCACGCGGTTTATCTCGGACTTCGTCGGCAAGGCCAACCTGCTGGCCGGCGACTACGATGCGCTCGGCGCACCCCAAGTGCGTCACGACGGCACCGCAGGCGAACTGACCCTGAGCCTGCGCCCGGAAAAAATCCAACTGGTGGAGCCGGGCACCGGGCGCATACAAGGCAAAGTGCTGGACCGCTACTTTTTCGGCAGCCAATGGCTGTACCGCGTACACACCGCCCTGGGCGAAATCACTGTGGTGCGCAGTAACGACGGCAGCGCACCGTTGGCTGGCGGCGCGGCAGTGGGCCTGCAATGGCAGGCCGATTTGCTGCGGGTACTGGCCGCCGATGAGGTGCATCCATGAGTCGCGGTTACCTGCTCTCGCTGCCAGCGCTGGTGCTGTTTGCCGGGCTGCTGATCGTGCCGCTGGGCTTGACCCTGGTGCTGTCGTTCAATGTGTTCGACTACCAAGTGGGCGTGAAGGTCGATGAGTGGACTTTGGCCCATTACTGGGCGCTGTTGAGCGACGCCTACTTCTACGAGATTTTCTGGCGCACGTTCTGGATCAGTGCCCTGGTGACGCTACTGTGCGTGGTGATCGGCGTGCCGGAGGCTTACATCCTCAGCCGCATGGGCACGCCGTGGCGCTCGATTTTCCTGATAGTGATCCTCACACCGCTGCTGATTTCGGTGGTGGTACGCGCGTTTGGCTGGAGCCTGCTGCTGGGTGCCGACGGGCTGATTAACCAAATGATCCAGGCTCTCGGCGGCAGTCCGATGAAGCTGCTGTATACGCCCTTCGCCGTGATCATCGCGTTGGTGCACGTGATGCTGCCGTTCATGATCATCCCGGTGTGGACCTCCCTGCAAAAGCTCGATCCGTCAGCCGAACAGGCGGCGTTGTCCCTTGGCGCCAGCCAAGCGACGGTGATGCGCAAGATCGTATTGCCCCAAGTGATGCCCGGTGTGCTGTCCGGCACCCTGATCGTATTCGGTTTGGCTGCCAGCTCCTTTGCGATCCCCGGTCTGCTGGGCGGGCGACGCCTGAAGATGGTCGCCACCGTGGTGTACGACCAGTACCTCTCGGAACTCAACTGGCCCATGGGCGCGACCCTCGCGGTGGCGCTGCTGTTGGTCAATCTGCTGATCATGCTGAGCTGGAACCGTATGGTCGAAGGCCGCTACAAAAAGTCCCTGGGGGTTTAAGCGCATGTCCAGAAACGGTCCGTTGGCCCTCGGTTTCCATGCAGCGGTGGTGCTGTTCATGATGGCGCCGCTGGTGGTGGTGTGCCTGGTGGCATTCACGCCAGAGAACACCTTGAGCCTGCCCACGTCGGGCTTCTCCCTGCGCTGGTTTCGCGCAGTGTTCGAACGCGCTGACTTTATCCAGGCGTTCTACAACAGCCTTATCCTGGCCTTCACCGCCGCCACGCTGGCGACCCTGATTGCGGTGCCGGCGGCCCTGGCGATCAGTCGCTATGCATTCCCGGGGCGCAATTTCTTCAGCGCGCTGTTCCTGTCGCCCATCATCATTCCGCACCTGGTGCTAGGGGTGGCCATGCTGCGCCTGTTTGCGCTGATGGGCGTAAACGGCAGCTTTACCTGGCTGATGCTCGCGCACGTGGTGATCATCACCCCCTACGTGCTGCGCCTGGTATTGGCGGCGGCCATCGGCATTGATCGCAGTGCCGAGCAGGCCGCCGAATCACTCGGCGCCGGGCGCTTTACGCTGTTCCGGCAGATCACCCTGCCAATGATTTTGCCTGGCGTGGCCGGTGGGTGGTTGCTGGCGTTCATCAACAGTTTCGATGAAGTGACCCTGTCGATTTTCGTCAGCTCGCCGGCCACGCAAACCCTGCCGGTGCGCATGTACGTGTACGCCACCGAGTCCATCGACCCGATGATGGCGGCCGTGTCGGCGCTGGTCATCGCATTGACGGCAGCGACCATGATTGTGCTCGACCGGGTCTACGGCCTGGACCGCGTACTGGTGGGGAAACACTGATGGCCTTGTTCAAGCGACTGAGCGAAACCCAACGCCCTGCCCTGGCCTTTACCCTCGACGGCCAACCCGCCACGGGGTTGCTCGGCGACACCCTGCTGACCGCCATGCTGACCTGTGCCGAGCACCTGCGCGGCAGCGATTTCAGTGCCGAGCGCCGCGCCGGGTTTTGCCTGATGGGCGCGTGCCAGGATTGTTGGGTGCGGCTGGCCGATGGGCGGCGGGTGCGCGCCTGTTCGACCCTGCTTGAAGACGGCCAGGCGATCAGCCGTGACCCGGGGCGCCAGCCATGAAGCCGGTGGTGATTGTGGGTGCAGGCCCGGCGGGGATCAGCGCGGCGCGCACGTTACTCGACCACGGCATCACACCTTGCCTGGTGGATGAGAGCCCGCGCGGTGGCGGGCAGATTTATCGGCGCCAACCTCCAGGGTTTCAACGCACCGCCAGGCAGGTCTACGGGTTTGAAGCGCGCAAGGCCCAAGCCGTGCACCGCAACATGGATGAACTGGCAGCCTTGATCGACTATCGGCCCGATACCTTGGTGTGGAACGCCGAGGACGGTCGCCTGGACATGCTCAATAACGGGCGCGCCGACAGCCTCGAATACGCGCAGGTGATAGTCGCCACCGGCGCCACCGACCGCATCCTGCCTGTGCCGGGCTGGACATTGCCCGGTGTCTACAGCCTGGGCGCGGCACAAATCGCCTTGAAGTACCAAGGTTGCGCGATTGGCGAACGCGTGGTGTTTTGTGGCTCCGGGCCGTTGCTCTATTTAGTCGCGTACCAATACGCAAAGGCCGGTGCCAAGGTGCTGGCGGTGCTTGACAGTGCGCCGCTGAGCGCCCAATGCCGGGCCTTGCCAGCGCTGCTCAGGCAACCGGCGACCCTGGCCAAAGGCATGTATTACCGCGCCTGGCTGACCGCCCACGGGATTGCCGTGCATCAGGGCGCAATGCTCAAGCAGATCGACGGCGACCAACGGGTGCGTGGCATTCGCTTCGGCGAACAGACCCTGCCATGCGATGCGGTGGCCTTCGCCCACGCCCTGCGCAGCGAAACGCAATTGGCCGATCTGCTCGGCTGTGAGTTTGCCTGGAACCCGCTCAATCGCGCCTGGCTGCCGCAACGTGACAGCGCCGGGCGCAGCAGTGTCGAAGGGGTGTACCTGGCGGGCGACGGCGCCGGGATCATGGGCGCCGATGCCGCGCAAATGGCCGGCGAATGTGCCGCGCTGGCGTTGCTGGAAGATACCGGCGTCGCGGTCGACCCGCACCGCCGGGCCACACTGGAGCGGCAGTTGGCGCGTATCCAGCGCTTTCGCCAGGGCCTGGAAACCGCGTTCCCCTTCCCCGAGCACTGGGCCGCGCAGGCGCCGGACGAACTGGTCCTGTGCCGCTGCGAAGAGGTCAGCGTCGGCGAGGTGCGCGCCGTGGTGGATGAAGGCCACTGGGAAATCAACCGGGTCAAAGCCCATTGCCGCGTCGGCATGGGCCGCTGCCAAGGGCGGATGTGCGGGTTGGCGGCGGCGGAAATCGTAGCAGAGCGCAGCGGCCGCGACCTCCCACAGATCGGGCGTCTGCGTGGCCAGGCGCCGATCAAGCCGCTGCCGTTTGGCGTGCAGGTGCAGCCATGATCGACGTCATCGTCTTGGGGGGTGGCATCGTCGGGGCTTCGGCGGCCTTGGTGCTCGCGCGAAAAGGCCAGCGGGTGGCACTGGTAGAACGGGATTTTTGTGGCTCGCACTCAAGCGGCGTCAATTACGGCGGCGTGCGGCGCCAGGGGCGGCCCTTGCATCAGTTACCGCTGTCCCAGCGCGCTCACCAACTGTGGGCCGACCTGCCTGGGTTGATTGGTATTGAGGGTGAATACGTGCGCTGCGGGCATTTGAAGCTGGCGCGCAGCCCCGGGGATTTTGCCGCACTGCAAGCCTACGCCGATCAGACCCGTGGCTTTGGCCTGGGCTTGCAGCTGTTGGACCGCAGCGAGTTGCGCAAGCGTTTTCCCTGGGTGGGCGACGTGGCAGTGGGCGCCTCGTTGTGCCCGGATGATGGGCATGCCAACCCGCGGCTGGTGTCCCCAGCCTTTGCCCGTGCCGCCCAACACCATGGCGCTGCGGTGTACGAGCAAGCCGAGGTGATCCGCATCGCGCACGACAGCCGACTGTTCCAGGTGCACTGCGCCAACGGCCTGCACTTGCAAGCGCCCTGGCTGCTCAACTGCGCCGGCGCCTGGGCTGGCAAGGTCGCCGCGCAATTGGGCGAGCCGGTGCCTATTATCTCGGCGCACCCGGCAATGCTGGTCACCGAGCCGCTGCGGGGAGTGATGACCGTCAGCACCGGCGTCGAGGGCGGCGGCATCTATGCCCGGCAAGTCGCCCGTGGCAATTGCATCCTAGGCGGCGGGCGCGGCTTTGCCCTCGGCCCACAGCAAGCCCGGCCGGGCCAGGCGGCGGTGCTGGAGATCCTGCGCAATGCCGGCGAACTCTACCCGTTTCTCCAGGGAGCCCAGGCCATTCGCACCTGGAGCGGCACCGAAGGCTACCTGCCCGACCACGAACCGGTGATCGGCCCCAGCAGTACCCAACCCGGCCTGCTCCACGGCTTCGGCTTTGCCGGCGCCGGGTTCCAGCTCGGCCCCGCGGTTGGTGAAGCCCTGGCAGAGATCGTCTGCGACGGCGCCAGCCGCCAACCCATCGAAGCGTTTTCCATCCGTCGTTTCCAAGCCTGAGAGGAAAAACCCCATGCAATCACGTCTCGCGTTGTCCTGCTTGTCCCTCGCCTTGCTCACCAGCACGGCCCATGCCGCCCCCACGCTGTACCTGGGCATGAACGGCGGCACCATGGAACGGGTGTACGCCGACAAGGTGCTGCCCGCCTTCGAAAAGGCCAATAACGCCAAGGTCGTGATCGTACCCGGCACCTCATCGGACATTCTTGCCAAGGTCCAGGCCAACCAGGCCAACCCGCAGATGCATGTGATGTTCCTCGACGACGGCATCATGTACCGCGCCATCTCCATGGGCCTGTGCGACAAGCTCGCGCCGAGCCCGCCACTGGAACAGATCCCGGCCAAGGCCCGAATCAAGGACGAAGCCGTGGCCGTGACCCTGGGCGTCACCGGCCTTGGCTACAACGCCAAGATGTTCAAGGACAAAGGCTGGGCCGCGCCCACCTCATGGATGGACCTGGCCGACCCGCGTTTCAAGGACAAAGTGGTGTTCCAATCCCTGGCCTCCTCCACCTTCGGCCTGCATGGCTTCTTGATGTTCAACCGCATCCAGGGTGGCGATGAAAGCAATGTGGAACCGGGCTTCAAGGCCTGGCCTACGACCGTGGGCCCCAACGTGCTGGAATACATCGCCAGCTCCGCGAAGATCTCCGAGATGGTGCAAACCGGCGAGGCCGCGATCTTCCCCCTGACCCCGACCCAGGTCGCCACGCAAAAGCTGCTCGGCATACCGATGGAGTACGCGCAGCCCAAAGAAGGTGCGGTGGTGCTCAACGTGGCCGAATGCGTGATCGCCCGCAATGACCAGCCGGAACTGGCGCAGAAGCTCGCAGCGTTCTTGCTGACTGCCGAGGCCCAGGCGCCGGCGTTGGAAGAAGGTGACCAGATCCCGTCGAACCCGACCACCCCCACCACCGACAAAACCCGCGCGCGGGTGGAGGCCATGCAGGGATATCTGCAGACCGCCATTTCGATTGATTGGGACCAGGTCAACCAGGCACGGCCGCAGTGGAATGCGCGGTGGAGTCGGTCGATTGAGCGTTGAGGCTCAGCCCTGCGCAATCAGGGCCAGTTCTTCGCGGGTGCGACTGATGTATGCACCGGCCTTGAGCAATTCGTCGACAGCCTGTACACCGCCCTCCTCGCTGATGCCTCGGCACGCCGGCAAATGCAGGATCACTTGCAAGCCGGCCTTGAGCAATTGCAACGCGGTAGTCTTGACGCAATAGTCCAGCGCCAGGCCGCCGACGATCACGCGGGCCACGCCGTGGGCCTTGAGGTACTCGATGACGCCGGTGGACAGTTTGTCGTGCAGGTCGTGGTAACAGGCGCCGTAGGGGTGCAGGTCGGGCTCGACCCCTTTCCAGATGAAGTAGTCGTAGTCATAGGGGGTGGGCAACTCATCGAGCAGGGTGAACCCTTCGGTGCCGGGCACGCAGTGGCTGACCCAGGTCACATCGGCATGGGCCAGGCCGGTGGGTTGCAGCATCTCGCTGTGCTGCCCGACCACCCAGGGTGCGTGGGGGGTGTGGGCGTCCTTGCTGCCGATGCGGTGGCCGGCGAGACTGGCCATGTAATTGAGTTCGGCACCAATGCCGTCGCCACCGGCCACTGGCAACTCGTTGGGACACAAAGGCGTGAAGCTCTTCTGGGCGTCGACGTCGAATGAAGCGATGGCAGCTTTCGAAAGGCTCATGGTCGTTCTCGGGTGGTCTGCACGTACGACCGCCTCCGGGCGAGCGTAGAAATCTTGAAGTATGTGACAGTTTACTGCGGGGATCGATGCGTTGCTGACTTACCCTATTCTCAAGAACGCTGAAGTTCAAAGGTGGGGCTTGCCTGCGATGAGGCGAGTGAATCCACCAACGCTATCGCAGGCAAGCCAGCTCCCACAGTTAGATCAGCGTCAACCGCTAGTTCATCCAATTGCCGCCATCGACGTTATAGGTCTGGGCCACCACATAATCGGCGTCCGTCGACGCCAGGAAGATCGCCATGCCGGTCAGGTCTTCAGCCGTGCCCATCCGCCCAAACGGCACCTCATCCCCTACGCGCTTTTTCTTCTCGCCAGGCGCCAGCCCTTCATGCCTGGCGAACAACGCATCCACTGCGTCCCAATGCTCGCCGTCCACCACACCGGGGGCGATGGCATTGACATTGATGCCCTGCTTGATCAGGTTCAACCCCGCCGATTGCGTCAGGCTGATCACCGCCGCCTTGCTCGCACAATAAACTGCCACCAACGGCTCGCCTCGCCGCCCGGCCTGGCTGGCCATGTTGATGATCTTGCCGCCATGCCCTTGGCTGATCATCTGTCGGGCTGCGGCCTGCAGGGTGAACAGGGTGCCGGCGACGTTGATCGAGAACAGCCGTTCAAAGCTGTCGCGGGTGATGTCGACGATGGGGGCCAGGTCGAACAGGGCGGCGTTGTTGATCAGGATATCGAGCTTGCCAGCGTGGCTCACCACTGTGGCGATCGCCGCGTCGATGGAGGCCTGGTCGGTGACGTCCATCGCCACGGCGTAAGCCTGGGGCCCCAGTTCGGCGGCGGTGGCCTGGGCCTGTTGCAGGTTGATGTCGGCGATGGCCACGGTGGCGCCTTCAGCGATGTAGGCTTGGGCGAACGCACGGCCAATGCCTCGCGCCGATCCGGTGATCAGCGCGCTTTTACTTTCGAGTCGTTTCATGGGGGCTCCTGTGAAGGTTATTGCCGGTAGCCGGTGAACACCGCCGAGAACAGCTTGCCGACCTTTGTTGTTGAGCCTCGATTACAGCAGCTTGGCTTGCCGCCTCACAAACGGCTGGCGAATGCGCGGCTGATACTTTTTTAACCTGAGGCACAGGATCAAAAAAGTATCAGCCTCAGGCGAAACCGGGGCTAGCGCACCGATTGCCAGTACGGGTATTTTGGGAAAATTGCACCACCACAAGAGGCAGCATCATGCCCGTCAGCCCCGCCACCCTGTTCGAGCATCGCCCTGCGGAGCTTGAGGTGATCCTGACCGAACCGGAACATGGTTTTCGCTGGTTCGAACATGACTATCCCTATGAACTGGCACGCTGGAACCACCACCCTGAATTCGAAATCCACCTGATCCGCCAAGGCAGCGGCAAGCTGGTGGCGGGCGACTATATCGGTGCGTTCAGCGCAGGGCATGTCGCACTGATCGGCCCTGACCTGCCTCACGACTGGATCGGCGACCTGGCCCCCGGCGAATACCTGCACGGGCGTGATGTGGTGCTCCAATTCGACGGCGCCGCCCTGCTCGCTCTGCGCACCACCCTGCCGGAACTGGGCGAGTTACAGGCGTTGTTGGAACAGGCGCGACGCGGCCTCGAATTCACCGGAGCAACCGCCACACACGCCGCCAGGCTGATGGAGGCCATCGGCAATGCCCATGGTCTGCAACGCCTGACCCTATTTCTGCAACTGCTCGATACGCTGAAGAACGCCCCGCCCTCACAGGCCAAGACCCTGGCCAGCCCGTGCTACGCACCGACCCTGGATGCGCGCAGCGCCGAACGTATCAACAAGGCGCTTGACTACCTGATGCGGGAACTGACCGGCGATGTACGCCTGTCGGACATCGCCCGGCAGCTGGACATGAGCGAACCTGGCTTTTCGCGGTTTTTCAAACGCAACACCGGCCACGGCTTTATCGACCTGATGCGCAAGTTCCGCGTGCAGCGTGCCTGCCGCTTGCTGTTGCACAGCCAGATGTCAGTGGCGGACATCTGCTTTGAGGTGGGTTACGCCAACCTGTCGAATTTCAATCGCCACTTTCGTATCGAAATGCACCAGACGCCGAGTGAGTACCGGCGACAGGCCGCACTTCAATTATTCACCCCGGTTGCCCATCACCCGCCGCCCTACTCGTCCGCCCCTTGAGCCAGTGCCTGCTGTGCCAGACGGGCAACCTGCAACTCAATCATGGCACGCTCGCGCTCCTGGTCTTCCAGAAACCAGGCGGCAGACAACCCGGCATGAGCCACCACCCATTGCAACAAACGCGGACGTGAGAGGCCGGCCGCCAGGGCGATAACCCCAACCTGGCGGCTGAAACGCAGTGGATCGCTACTGGTCGGCAAGTCCGGATTGCAGATCAAATTGGCGTAATCGTAACCGCGCTCGCCCATCACCCGCTTTGGATCAATCGCCAGCCAGCCACGAGAGCCAAAGTCGAGGATATTGTCGTGATGGCAATCACCGTGCAGTACCACAACCTCCTGTTGCGCAGCCAGCAATGTCCGGGCCGTCGCCGCGCAGTCGCGTAAGACACCGCCCTCCTGGTCGGCGGCGTGCCACAAGGATCGGAACCACTCATCCAGCCCAACCAACCCTTCGGGCGGCGACACACGAGGCGCATGCAGCCGGGCCAGAGTTGCGCAGGCGATCTGGCTGGCTTCGTCGTCCTGACCATTGAGGGCCATGCGCATCAAGGAACCTGAGCCCGTTGCGCGTTCCATTAACACTGCAGTGTGGTCATGGGCGAACACCCGTGCCGCGCCGTCACCTGCCCACCAGCTCAGCAGGCGGCCGCCGAGTTTTTCCTCAGGGGTATGAGCAATTTTCAACATCGCCGGCACGCCTTTCCAGCGGACCGGCAACAGGTCGCTGCCGGGTGTGACGATAGGCTGTCCATCAGCACTCAGCTCCCAGGCACGCAGGTAGTGTTCGAACATCAAGGTTCCTCCACAGGGGTGACGCATCAGGATGACAGAAATCCCAGTGTTTTCCTGACCAAAGCGTCGGCTAATTGCTCTTTTTTCTAAACAGTTCAAGCCATTGACCCAAGTTGGTACAACCTGTGCAAACGTTTGCGGAACGAACTTGACCGCCAAGTTCACTCCTCCCCGTCGAATCGGGTTTAAACCGCGTAAGAATAAGGACTTTCAATGCACCCCACCTCAAAGCCTCGTGCTGGTCTTGGCGTTTCGTTGCTACTGGCCGCCGTTACGGGAGTACTCAGTGCACCCATTTTGGCGCAGGAAAAGCCCGTGGATGACTCAGCACAGGGCGAAACCCTCAGCCCTGAAGCCAACCCCCCGGCGAAAAAAGGCGTGTATCTGTCCGAGTGGTTCAACCAGGACCTCACGCTGATCGGCAGCAAAGACATCAGTTTCGGCCCCAAGCCTCAAGATGACGTCTACCTGGAATACGAGTACTTCGGGCGCAAGGGCCCCTTTGAGTTGTACGGCTATATCGATGTACCGAAGATCCTCACCATCGGTAACAGTAATGACAAAGGTGTGTGGGACCATGGCTCGCCGGTGTTCATGGAGCATGAACCGCGGATCTCCATCGACTACCTCGCAGGACGCAGCTTAGCAATTGGCCCATTCAAGGAATGGTATGTGGCCTTTGACTGGATCTACGACCACGGCAGCCGCAAGGAAAACCGCGCCAACACCCTGTACAGCGGCCTGGGTACCGATATCGACACCCATTCGAGGGTCAACCTGTCGGCCAATTTCTACGGGCGCTACCAGTGGGAAAACTACGGCGCCAGCAATGAGTATTCCTGGGACGGCTACCGAGCGCAGATGAAGTACATCGTGCCCATCGGCAAGTTCGACAACGGCGCCTCGCTGACCTACATCGGTTTCACCAACTACGATTTCGGCTCGGACCTGCACAAGGACAACCCGGCGCGCACCGCCAATTCCCTGGTGGCCACCAACGTGTTGCTGTACTCGTTTACCCATCTGCGCTTTACCCTGGTCGGCCGTTACTTTCACAACGGCGGCAACTGGGAGGACGGCAGCGAGTTGAATTTCGGCGAAGGCAACTTCCGCGCACGCTCAGACGGCTGGGGTTACTACGCCGGCGTGGGCTATCAATTCTGATCAAGGAGCTGTAGATGAACGCATTGACCCGTGTCTCGCTGGCCGTCGGCCTGGCCCTATTGCCCCACATGGTGCTGGCGGATAGCCCAGCACCGATCAAACCCAAGGTGATGCTGATCACCATGTTTGCCCCCGAGGCGCAAACCTGGATCGACCGCCTCGAACTTAAACAAGAAGTACGCGTTCCAGGCTTGTCCGCCGAATATCCAGTGATTCGCTGCAACAACCAGGACGTGTGCCTGCTGGTGACCGGCATGGGCCAGACCAACGCTGCCGCATCTACCCTGGCCCTGGCCTTGTCGCCCAAGTTCGACCTGCGTCAGAGCTACTTCCTGATCGCCGGGATCGCCGGCATCAACCCCAAGCACGGCACCATCGGCACCGCCGCCTGGGCCCATTACCTGGTGGAGTTCGGCACGCAGTGGGAGCTGGATTCACGGGATGCGCCCAAGGACTGGCCGACGGGCTATATCGGGATCAACACCAAGGGGCCCAACGAAAAACCTCCGCTGGACTACAAGACCGAAGTGTTTGAGCTCAACCAAAAGCTGCAAGCCAAGGCGTTTGCCTTGTCGCACAAGGTGGAGCTGACAGAAAGCATAGAGTCCGCCGCCTGGCGCAAACACTACCCCGCCGCCCCGGCCAACCAGCCGCCGCAAGTCACCCGCTGCGACACCCTGGCGGGCAACACTTGGTTTTCCGGCACGCGGTTGAGCGAACGTGCCGAAGTCTGGACCCAGTTGCTCACCGACAACAAAGGCGAATACTGCACCACCCAACAGGAGGACAACTCCACCTACGAAGCGCTGCTGCGCGCCAGCCGCGAAGGCTTGGTGGATATCCAGCGTCTGGCCGTGGTGCGCGCAGGCTCTGACTTTGACCGGCCTTACCCTGGCTACAGCGAAGTGGACAACCTGCTCAAGTATGCCGATCAGGGTGGGTTTGTACCGGCGCTGGAAAACCTGTACCGCACGGGCAACCCGTTGGTCCAAGCGATTGTGAAGAACTGGTCGGCGTGGGAAAAAGGCGTTCCCGAAACCGAATAAAGATCAACATTGTGGGAGCGGGCTTGCTGTGGCGAGCAAGCTTGCTTGCGCTGGGGTGCGTAGCGCCCCCAAAAAAGCCGGCTCCAGCTGCGCTGTCGAGCGGGAGCAAGCTCCCTCGCCACAGCAAGCCCGCTCCCACATTTCTATCCCATCAGGGCAGGAAAATGATTTTGTCTGGGCTGCCGTTGTTCACTTCTGCATAGCACTGAACACCCTCCACCAACGCCACTTCACGCAACCCCGTAGGCAGCGGCAACAGGCCTTCATCAAAGAAGCGCCCAAACGCCTCCAGCATCACCGCGCATTGTTCGCAGCTATAGAGCAAAGAGTTGATCCCCACCACCGACCCGCCCTTACGGTACAGCGCCAGGGCCGGTAACTGCACGTGGCCGTCAACCGGGGCGGCGATGATGGCGATGCGGCCGAACGGTGCCAGCCCCGCCACCGCGGCAGGCAGCCAGAAACCGGTAGTGTCAAAGATCACGTCGGCGCCGCCATTGAACACGGCCTGCACTTGCGCGCCCAGTTCCTCCGGCTTGCCCAAGGCAATCGCCTCCAGCCCTTGGGCCTGCAACAACTCGAGCTGATCGGCCTTGCGCACGGCCGCCAATACCTGCGCACCGCGTATCTTCGCCAGCGCCAACGCCGCACTGCCGACCGCGCCGTTGGCGCCGATCACCAGCAAGCGCGTGCCCTTGCCAACGCCGCTGCGCTCCAGGGCGTCCCAGGCGGTGGTAAAGGGCACACCGAGGCTGGCCGCCTGGGCAAAGCTCAAGTGCGTGGGTTTGTGCGCTACGCCCTTGGCTGACACGCGCAGGTATTGGGCATGGGAACCGTCAGCGAAAAACCCCAGGTCACGACCGGTGCCCCAAACCTCCTGGCCGAGCAATGCCTGCGGGCCTTCCACCACCACGCCTGCGAAGTCACGCCCAGGGATGCGTGGCAGCGTGGTGTAGGGGAAACGGCCAAGCACGTTTTTGACGTCGCTGGGGTTCAGGCCCGCCGCGTTGACCTTGACCAACACTTCGTCGGCAGACGGTACCGGCATGGGCACCTCCACCAGGCGCAGGTGGGCGAGGTCGCCGGTGTCGGTAAATTGCAGTGCGTTCATAGAGGGCATCCGTGGAAGGGAAAAGGGATCAGGACAACCAACCACTGACCAACTGCCGCGCCATGGGCCAGAGCTTTTCGCCGAGCAGCATGCCCATCAGGCCGACCAGTGCGATAGCGGGCGGTGCAGGCGAGCGGAAGTCCAGCGCGCCGTAGATCACGCCGACAAACAGGCCGATGGCCAAGGAAATCAAATAGCTCATGAAGGCTGCGCCCGGTGGATTGATGGGCTCAGTCTAGGGCGCACCTACCGTGGGTATCGGCCAAGTGCTTCAGGATTTCGGCCAACTCCGGTACTGCGACGGCGACACGCCCAATTCGCGTCGGAACATGTCGCTGAAGCTGCTGGGCGAGTAACCCAGGGTGCGCGCAATGCCGCTCACCGACTGGCCCTGGATCAACTCCGCCGCCGCCGTAGCCAACTGCACCTGACGGCGCCACTGGGCAAACCCCATGCCCAGGTGCTGCTGGAACAGCCGCGCTAAAGTGCGCACGCTGGCGCCCGCGGCCTCGGCGTGCTGCTCGAACGGAATGTCCAGGGAGGGCGACGCCATGACCGCCTGGCACGCATTGATCAGCCGACGATCCGCCGCCACCGGCATGGCGATGCGAATAGGCGAGCGCCGTGCGCGTTGCAACTCCAACAGGGCCAGGCCCACCACAGCGTCATAGTAAACCGCATCACCGTGATCACCCTGCTCGACCAAGGTCACGATCAACTCCCGCAACAAGCGGCCCACTTCGATCACCTGCACCTGGCTGTCCAGCGTCGCCGCCAACGCCGGGCGCAGGTAGATATTGCGCATCTGCAAATCGGAGACCACGCGGATGCCGTGCTCCACCCCCGGCGGCAACCACACTGCACGCTGGGGCGGCACTACCAGGGCTTCGCGGGGCGTCTCGACCCACATCACACCGCTCATGGCGTAGAGCAACTGGCCCCAATCGTGGCTGTGCGGTTCTACGTACAACCCACGCGGGTAGGTACGCGCCAACGGCTGCACGGGAACGGCGTGATCACTAAGGTCGGGGGGCGCGGCCAGGGCCATGGCGGTACACATCAAACAAGGACGGGCGACCATGGTAAAGACTGGTCGCCGGCAAGCGAACTGTTTTTACTCATCCTGCAGGCACCGGGTGCCCGGGCCTGCAGGTCAATCCTGTCAACCGTGGGCCGACTTGGCGCATTCGCATCCCGTCGCCGCCGCGCAGGGTTCACCGTGAGCATGGTGCTCGGCACAGCCCTGGCAGCAATAGCCCTTGCCGTCTTTCATTATTGCGTCAGCGCCCAGTACACATTTGCAGTGAGGGCAAGCACAGGTTTGATCTGGCATGGTCAGACTCCTTGTTCATGGTCGTCCGATGCGGCGAGCGCCGCACCTTAAGCAGTGACCCTGGGCAAGCAAGCATGGTTCAGCGCCGTCAGTCGGCCCGGCGGCTATTACTGCGGTACATGAACACCAACGCCAGGGCGAGCAACAGCATCGCGAGGATACGACTGCCCGACAGCTCGATCGCCGGGTTGCCCAGCCAGCCAAAGTTGTCGATCAACATGCCCATGCCCAGTTGCCCGACAATCACGGCCACCGTGGCGACGGCCGTACCGACCAGCGGCACCGCGCCGACCATCACCATCATGTACACCACGCCAAACAGGGCACCGGTCAATTGCCACTTTGGCACCTCCAGCAGGCTGACGGCCTGGGCCGGCTCGAAGAAAAATATCAACAACGCCGTGGTCAGCGCGCCCACCGCGAAAGTCAACAGACTGCTGCGCAACACTCCCACAGTCTGGCCCAGACGCCCATTGATAGCGGCCTGCACACTCAGCACCGCCCCCGCCGCAATCACCATCACCAACAACATAAACAGATTCATCGCCTTAGCCTCGTGCAATCAGAACCAGTGCCGCCACAATCAACGCCAACGCGATCCAGCGCTCGCCATTGACCCGTTTGCGCGCGGTGCCGAACCAGCCGAAGTGGTCGATCAACACACTCTTGCCCACCTGGCCCGAGAGAATCGCGATCATGGTCATCGCGATGCCGATGTGCGGTGTAGCCAGGGTCAACACCACTACATACATCGGCCCCAGAAACCCGCCGATCAACTGCCAGCGCGGCAGCTGCGTGAATGCCGGGCCCTTTTGCGGGCCGCTGAACAGCAGCAGTAAAAACAGAATCGCCGTGCCAACGCCAAAGATGCTCAACGTCGCCCACAAATGCCCGACCTGCGCGCCCAATGGCCCGAGCAATCCGGCCTCCACCGACAGGCCCATGCCCGCCAGAATTACCAACGGCAACAGCAGCAGCCGTAGAAGGTTATTGCTCGGCCTGACCTGCGCCAAGCCTTCGGTGGAACGTGCCTGCATACATCACCTGTGTATCAAGAATGGAAAAACATGGCGCGCATTATCCGGTGGCCGTGCTGTGCGATAAATGGGAGTATGCGGACAACACCTTTGCGTAAAACGCACAGCCTGGAGAGATGATGCAGGGCTTGAATGAACTGAGTTTCAAGGCGCTACGCCTGTTTGTGGCCGTGCTGGACCAAGGCAGCTTTTCCGAAGTGGCGCGCCGCGAAAGCCTGGCGCCCTCCTCCATTTCGCGGCAGATTCAACTGATGGAACAGGCCGTCGGCCAGCAATTGCTCTACCGCCATACGCGTGCCGTCAGCCCCACCGAAGCCGGCCGCCTGCTGGGCCGCCACGCACGCTTGCTACTGGAGCAATTGGAGACGGCGAACCAGGCCCTGCAGGAGCAAGACAGCGAGCCCAGCGGCCTGGTGCGCATCAACGCGCCCATGGTGTTCGGCCAGCGCCACCTTGCACCCTGGCTGGGAGCGCTGTGCCGGCGCTACCCGAAGTTGCAGCTGGATATCCAGCAAACCGACACCTTCGTCGACCCGCTGCAAGATGGCACCGACCTGCTGTTTCGTATTGGCGTGCTCAATGACTCGGGCATGCAGGCGCGCATCTTCGCGCCGCAACGCTTTCGCATCGCGGCCAGCCCTGCTTACCTGGCCCAACATGGCACGCCGCGCCACCCTGACGAACTGGCCCACCACCATTGCCTGGCCTACAAAGGCATCACCGGTCAGCAGCGCTGGTTCTTCCGCCGCGGCCAAGGCGGCTGGACTGCCTACAGCGTCAGCGGCCCCATCACCGGCAACCACGCCGACACCCTCACCCACGCCGCCGAACAAGGCCTGGGCCTGGTGGTGTTTCCGTCCTGGCTGATTGGCGAAAGCCTGCGCGCCGGTACCTTGCAGGCGGTGCTGAGTGAGTACGAGGTCGCGACAACCCTGGAGCCCCAACAGATCGCCGCGTTGTGGCCGGGCAGCCGCAGACTGTCGTTGAAGGTGCGCACGGTGATCGACTA
Organism: Pseudomonas sp. CFSAN084952; assembly: GCF_009648855.1. Classification (NCBI taxonomy): domain Bacteria; kingdom Pseudomonadati; phylum Pseudomonadota; class Gammaproteobacteria; order Pseudomonadales; family Pseudomonadaceae; genus Pseudomonas; species Pseudomonas sp. CFSAN084952. The sequence continues at coordinate 2,969,312 of NZ_CP045767.1, forward strand.
TTTCGTGGAGTGTTTTGGGACGGTGCCGTATTGGGATCGGTGAGTGTGACCGCCCCCTGACGGAGCGCAAACTGTTCGAAGGCCGGGTTGAGAAAAAGAGCACATGACTCAACCCTGGCTCAGAACAACCACTGCCCGATCAACCACGCATTCGCCCCACTGATCACCGCGAACAGAAACCACGCCAGCAGCCGCGTGGGCAACCGGTTGACGAACGGCCCCATCAATCGCTTGTCGCCGGTCATGCGGATCAACGGGTACAACGCAAAGGGCAATTGCAGGCTCAGTACCACCTGGCTGAGAATCAGCAGCTTGCCGATAGCATCGTCACCCATCAGCCATACCCCGAGAAACGCCGGGATCAGCGCCAGCCCACGGGTAATCAGGCGGCGCTGCCAGCAGGGTATGCGCAGGTTGAGGTAACCCTCCATAATCACTTGCCCGGCGATGGTGCCGGTAAAGGTCGAACTCTGGCCCGAAGCCAGCAAGGCGATACCGAACAGGATGCTGGCGAAAGCACCGCCGACCAAGGGGTCGAGCAGGTGATAGGCGTCCTGGATTTCCACCACATCGGTATGGCCGGTCTTGTAGAAGGCCGCTGCGGCTAGCACCAGGATCGCGGCGTTGACCAACAGCGCCAAGGCCAGGGAGCCGATGGTGTCGATACGCGCCAGCTTGACTGCATCCTGCTTGCTCGCCAGGTCCTTGCCGATCAGGCGGGTCTGCACGATAGAGGTGTGCAGGTAGAGGTTATGGGGCATGACCGTGGCGCCGAGGATGCCGATGGCCAGGTACAACGGCGCCGCATCGCTGATGGCCGACAGTGACGGGGTGAACCCGCTGAGCACGTCGGGCCAGTAGGGTTTGATCAGCACCAGTTCGATGAAAAAGCACACGCCGATGGTGGCGACCAGCGCTAGCATGATCGCTTCCAGGCGCCGAAAACCGCGATTTTGCAGGGCCAGGATCAACAGCGTGTCGAATGCAGTGATGACAATGCCGGTGGTCAGCGACACGCCCAGCAACAGGTGAAACGCCAGGGCGCAGCCGAGCACTTCGGCAAGGTCTGTGGCGATGATGGAGATTTCCGCCAACACCCACTGGGTACGAGCAGAGCGCTGGCTGTAGCGCTCACGGCACAGTTGCGCCAGGTCCTTGCCAGTGGCGATACCCAGCCGCGAACACAGGCATTGCACCGCCATCCCCGCCAGGCTGGCCAGCAGCACCACAAACAACAGGCTATAGCCGTAGCGTGAACCGGCCTCAATGGCCGTTGCCCAGTTGCCGGGGTCCATATAGCCGATGGAGATCAACAGGCCGGGGCCAGCGAACATCAGCACCCGTTTAAAAAACGAGGCCTTGGGATCAACAGCGACAGAGCCGGCCACTTCCGGCGGGCAGAACGGGGCGGTGGCGATTTTCGGCAGGCTGAATTTCACGCGGTATTCCAGGCAAATACACAAGACTTGGGCAGCAGCTTATCAGTCGGTGGCGACGGTGCGCATCACCGTGTCTCGCGGCAGGTCAAACGCTTCCACCACTTGCACCACCAGCTCCAGTTCCTGGTTGAGCGCCTCGCGCTCCATGCGTTGGCGGATCACGCCGACCACCAGTACCGCCAAAGTGGTGATCGAATACGCGGGGCCGGAAAACGCCCGAACGCCGCTGACCAGCAACATCGCCGCAGCCAGCGCCTGGCCCACCACCGGAATCGCCGTGGCCGCACCGCGCCGCAGGATAAACCCGGTCAGCCCGGCCAACGCCGTGCCGCTCAAGGCTGCGGTAGCCGAACGGCCCACATCCAAGCGGTTGAACAACCCCTGCTCTTTTTGTGCCGCCGCCTTGAACTCGGCCTCGAACGCCTGACGATCAGCGCGGCTGAGTTTGTCCTTGTACTGCTCGATCAGTGTTTCTGCGACCTGCCCTTCGATCTCGGCAAGCGCCACATGCTCAAGTGGTTGGTCGAACTTGATGCCCAGGCGTTGCGCCACATCTTCGGCAATCTGGCGATAGCCCACGCCATGGCCACGGGCCAGGTTCATAAAGCTATCACCGCCCATGCGCTGCAATTCAATGGCCAGTTTCAACGGCTCACGCACACTGGCATCAATCGCGGCACTGCGCTTTTGCGCCATCAGTTCGGCAAGAAACTTCAGCTCCTCCGGCCGCGCTTGCACCAACGCCGGGTACAGGTCCACGTCTGCTTCGGCAAACCGCACGTCACTGCTGCGCGAGTCCACACGGATCATGCCGCGCCGTTCCTGCAGCAAATCGGTGTACTGCACCACCGTCTTCAACTGCGGCCAATAGGCGGCATGATCGAAGCTGGCCAGGTGCACATTGGTGACCTTGGCCTTGAGCGCGGGCGTCACGTCAATCGCATAGCGACCGATGCAACGCTCGGTATCGGGCTTCATGGCCAGCGCCCAGTCCTTGCTGGAATGGCAGTTGATCAACCGCCCCTTCAGCGGCGCCGACACCTCGTCCCAGGGGCTCGAGGTACAGATCGCCCCACCCATCAACAACAGGTTATTCAACGGCAGTTCGCGAGCGATCTCGGGGCTGGCCAGCAGGCTCTTGACCAGAATGCGTGCGCCCAGGGAATGGCCGATCAGGTTGATGCGCCGCACCGGCAGCGCCTGGTTGTGCAGGTAGCCGGCCAGTTCGGGCAACAAGGTCTTGGCCACTTCATCCACCCGTGCCTCGACACTTTTGTAATGGTCGAGAAAATAGGCAATAGCCTTGCCCACGCCCACCGTCGCCGCGCCCAGGCCGCCACCGCCGAGCAGCGAGGCGAGCACGTCCTTGAACGGTGCAAACAGGTTTTCCAGAAAATGCCCCGCCGGCCAGAACAGCATCAAGTTGGTCGAGCCTTCGATACCCGCCAACTGCTGCTTGAAGTTGCCCAGTTGCTGGCGGTTGAAGAACGCCGAGTAACCGTGAACATAGAGATTGAGCACATCCCCCTGGGGCTCGCCACACAGGACGAACGTGGGCTTGCGGGTGCGGTGCATTTCATCCCACTGTTGTTGCATAGGGCGGCGACTCCGGTTGACGGGATGGCGATAGTAACAAACAGAGGCGATCAGAACGGTGAATCCTGACCGACGTTTGCAGAAGGGCCTGGCCAAAACAGTATTCAACCAAGACCAAACGCTGCGCGACTGCTTAAACTGTCTGGGGGGCATGGTAAAACAGCGCCCTGCCCCTTTACCGGAGACCACTGTCATGACGTCCAAAGTTGAACAACTCAAGCCATTTACCAGGGGCATGGGTGCACACTTGCGCACCTTGAGTCAGATCGAGCAACTGGCCAGCGTATGACCCTGCTCTCCCCATTGGCCCAACCGCGCACCTTGGTGTTCCTGACGTATCCGCAGATGGGTTTGCTCGACCTGACCGGCGCGCAAACGGTGTTCTGGGCCGCCACCAAGGCCATGGCCGAACGCGGTTTGCAAGGTTATGTGCTGCACAATGCCAGCCTGGCGGGCGGGCTGATGCCAACCGCCGAAGGCTTGAGCGTCGACACTGTGGCTTTGGCGCAGTTGGACCCAGCCACCATCGACACCCTGGTGGTACCCGGCGCGCCCGCCATTGAGCAAGCCATGCTGGACAATACTGCGCTGGTGGACTGGCTGCGCAACGCCTCCGGTCAGGCGCGACGTACCGCGTCGGTGTGCAGCGGCACGTTTTTGCTGGCGCTGGCGGGCTTGCTGGAGGGGCGCCGCGCGGCAACGCATTGGGCCATGTGCGAGCTGCTCAAGCAACGCTTCCCGAGCATCGAGGTGGACGTGGACGCGATCTTCGTGCAGCAGGGCCAGGTGTGGACCTCGGCGGGCGTCAGTGCCGGGATCGACCTGGCGCTCGCGCTGGTGGAGGCCGACTGCGGGCGCGAAGTGGCGCTGCAAGTGGCACGCGAACTGGTGGTGTTCCTCAAGCGCCCCGGTGGCCAGGCGCAGTTCAGCCAGGTGCTGCAAGCGCAAACCGCCGACAGCGCCGGCTTTGATGCGCTGCATGCCTGGATCAGCGACAACCTGCGCGACAGTGACCTCAGCGTCGAACGCTTGGCCGCGCAGAGCCATATGAGCCCACGCAATTTTGCCCGGGTCTATAAGCAAAAAACCGGTCGCACCCCGGCCAAGGCCATCGAACTGTTTCGCATGGAAGCGGCGCGCCGCATGCTTGAAGACTCCCAGCGCAGCATCGAGCAGATCGCCGGACTGTGCGGGTTTGGCGACGAAGAACGCATGCGCTGCACCTTCCACCGCCAGCTGGCCATCTCACCGCGCGACTACCGCGAGCGTTTTTCCCGCTAGGCCGAGTGACCTGGCAGTCATCCAGGGTTATCTGTCCTTTCGGCCATACCCTGCTGCTTTTACAGTGATCCGGCAATGCCTTGCGGCTTATCTGGTCTCTGGAGCAACCCCATGAAACAACACATTCTGATCATTGGCGCCGGGTTCGGTGGCGTGTGGAGCGCCCTGAGCGCGGCTCGGCTACTGGATAAACACGACCGCAACGATGTGCGTATCAGCCTGCTCGCACCCCAAGCAGAACTGCGTATCCGCCCGCGGTTCTACGAGCCCGATGTGCATACCATGCTGGCCCCGCTTGATGCGCTGTTCGACGCTGTGGGCGTGACCTTTGTGCAAGGCGCTGCCGACAGCATCGACGCCACTAATAAGCAAGTGACCTACCGCAACGCGGCCGGCATCCCGTCCACCCTCGCCTACGATCGCCTGGTAGTGGCCGCCGGCAGCCGCTTGAACCGCCCCGGCATGGACGGCATCGAGCAAGTGTTCGATGTGGATCAGATCGAAGACGCCGCGCACCTTGAAGCCCATATCAACGCCCTGAAAAACCTGCCCGACAGCCCGGCCCGCAATACCGTGGTGGTGGCCGGCGGCGGCTTCACCGGTATCGAGACCGCCACCGAAATGCCGGCGCGCCTGCGTGCGGCACTGGGTGAAACGGCCAACATCCGTGTGATCGTGGTCGACCGCGGGCCGCAGATTGCCGCGTCGATGGGCGACGGCATACGCCCCTCGATCATCGAAGCCAGCCGCGAGCTGGGGATTGAATGGGTACTGAACACCTCGGTCGCCTCGGTGGATGCCGGTGGCGTGACCCTGGCGGATGGGCAGCGGATTGAATCAAGCACCGTGATCTGGACCATCGGCTTTCGCGCCAACCCGCTGACCGAACAGGTTGAGGGCACCCGCGATCCCCAGGGCCGCCTGCACGTGGACGCCCACCTCAAGGTCAAGGGCCAGGCTGCCATCTTCGCCGCTGGCGACGTGGCCTACGCCGCCACAGACGCGCTGGGCAACTTCGCTGCCATGTCCTGCCAGCACGCTATCGCCCTGGGCCGCTACGCCGGCAACAACGTCGCCGCCGATCTGATCGGCGTGGCCCCCATGGCCTACAGCCAACCCAAATACGTGACCTGCCTCGACCTCGGCGCTTGGGGCGCGGTGTACACCGAAGGCTGGGACCGTCAGCTCAAGCTGGTGGGCCAGGAAGCCAAGGAACTCAAACAGCAGATCAATAGCGTGTGGATCTACCCACCGGCGGCGGATAGAGCAGTGGCACTGGCGGCGGCGGATCCGTTGACTCCGGTGGCGTAGGAAAGTCAGCGAACGCATTGCTCAAGGCAGTGAAGATCAAATGTGGGAGCTGGCTTGCCTGCGAAAGCGGTCGCGCAGCAACAGATGCAGTGGCTGACACACCGCCATCGCAGGCAAGCCAGCTCCCACATTAAGTCTGCAGTTATCCGGTGGATACGGGGCGATCAGCTTGGCATCGGGGCACCACCCTGCCCAAACCGCCGAATCGCCAGGCAATACCCCACCAACGCCAACCCCGCCAGCAAACCGCCCGCCGCGCCGATCCAGGCGAAGCCGAAGTGGCTGCCTACCCAGCTGCCCATCAACGCGCCGCCGCCGATGCCGATGTTGTAGATCCCGGAAAACATCGCCATGGCCACATCGGTGGCATCCGGTGCCAGCACCAGCACCTTGGACTGCATGGCCAGGCCAAACCCCATGATCGCCATGCCCCAGAAAATGCTCAGCCCCACCAGGTAAGACTCGGCGCCGCTCAACGGCAGCATCAGAGCCAGGCACGCGGCGAGGATAGACACTGCGCCGATCACGAACAGGTGGGGGTTGAGGCGATGCACCAGGCTGAACAACAACGAGCCGATGATGCCAGCACCACCGAACACCAGCAGGATCAGGGTCACGGCACTGCCGCCCAGGCCGGCGACGCCTTCGACGAAGGGTTCGATGTAGCTGTAGGCGGTGAATTGCGCGGTAACGGTCATTGCGGTCAGCACATAGAGCGCCACCAGCGCAGGACGCTTGAACAGCAGCGGCAGACTGCGCAGGGAGCCGGAGTTCTGGCTGGGCAGCAGCGGCAAGGTGCGCCCCAGCCAGAACACCAGGGCGGCGGCGAACGCGGCGATCACCAGGAAGGTAGTGCGCCAGCCCATGGCCTCGCCCAACAGGCGGCCCAAGGGAATGCCCAACACCATCGCCAGGGATGTGCCGGTGGCCAGCAAGCCAAGGGCCTGCACCTGCTTGCCCTCTGGCGCCAGGCGTACAGCCAGCGAAGCCGTGATCGACCAGAACAACGCATGGGCCAGGGCGATGCCGACCCGACTGACCATCAGCAAGCCGAAGCTGGTGGCGACGCTGGAGAGGATATGGCTGGCGATAAACAGACCGAACAGCACAATCAACAATTTGCGCCGTTCGACGTTGCGGGTCAGTAGCATCACCGGCAGCGAGGTCAGCGACACGATCCACGCATAAATGGTGAGCATCAGGCCGACGCTGGCCACGGGCATGTCAAAGCTGGCGCCGATGGCGCTGAGCAGCCCGACGGGGACGAATTCGGTGGTATTGAACACAAACGCGGCCAGCGCAAGGGCGATGACCGGTTGCCAATTGGCTTGTGGGGTTGCGGCTGAAAGGCTCATTGACGGGCGCGGTACTCTGACGGTGATCAAGCGGCCACCCAGGACAAGCGCCGCCGCCGAGCATTCTATAGGTTTCTCGCACCGCTGTTGCTGCGGATCGTCGCCCGGCGGCCTACGGCGAAGTCATGGTAATGATGTAGTTGCCTGACTGGATGAGCTTGCCGGCGCTGTCTGCCAACACATAACGCTGATCGTAATAGCGCCCCTTGCCGCTGTCCGCCACCAGCCGCACATGGGGTGCATCGACACTGACAACCGGCGCCACACTGCGCACCTCGATTCGGCTGCCACGACTGGATTGGGCACAGCCGCGCAGTTCCATCACCGAACCGCTGCGCGCATTTGTCGCACACCCTGACTCGACAATGGCGCCGCTGAACCTGATGGTGCCCTGCCCCACGGTTTGTGCGGCGCCGCAGGTACTTGCCCACAGCCCCAGAAGGCCAGTCATTACCGCTACACGACGAACGTTCATGCCGACACTCCTTCTTGGGTTAGTTAAGAAGTAAGTCGTCGTCACGCCGGTTAACTTGAGCTTATTTACCCGCGAATGAGAGGTGCATCACGGATCCACCTGCCCCATTAACTCGGGGATGCTCTCCGGCCGCTGGGCATAGCGTTGGGCCAACGCCGCGCAGACCATCAACTGGATCTGGTGAAACAGCATCAACGGCAAAATCAACACGCCCATGCTCGCCCCGGCAAACAGCACCTGCGCCATCGGCACGCCGGTCGCCAGGCTTTTCTTCGAGCCGCAGAACAGGATGGTGATGCGGTCTTCCTGGTTAAAACCAAACGCCTTGCCCAGCAGCGTAGACGCCGCCAACACCAGGGCCAGCAACACGCAGCAGGCCACCACTAACCCGCCCAATTCCCACAGCGGGATCTGGTGCCAGATGCCTTCGTTGACCGCCTCGCTGAAAGCCCCGTAGACCACCAACAGAATCGAGCCCTGGTCGACGAATTTCAGCCAGGCTTTGTTACGCCCGACCCAGCCCCCAATCCAGCGGCTGGCGACTTGCCCGGCAATGAACGGCAGCAACAACTGCACGCTGATTTTGACAATCGCATCGACTGTGGAGCCGCCATCCCCATGCACGTTGAGCAGCAGCGCTACCAGCAGCGGCGTCAGGAAGATGCCGAACAGGCTGGACGCCGCCGCGCTGCAGATGGCCGCCGGGATGTTGCCGCGGGCCAGGGAGGTAAAGGCAATCGCCGATTGCACAGTGGCCGGCAAGGCGCAGAGGTAGAGCATGCCCATGTACAGCTCGTTGCCGATCAACGGCGACAGCACTGGCTTGAGCGCCAGGCCCAACAACGGAAATAGTACGAAGGTCAGGCTGAACACCAGCAAATGCAAACGCCAGTGGCCGGCACCGGCGACGATAGCCTTGCGCGACAGCTTGGCGCCGTGGAGGAAAAAAAGCAGCGCGATGGCCAGGTTGGTGACCCAGCCGAACGCCACGGCGGTCTGGCCGCTGGCGGGCAGCAGTGAAGCGAGGATCACGGTGGCGATCAGAGTGAGGGTGAAGTTGTCGGGGAGAAACCGGGGCCGGGTCATAAGCAATTCTTCCAGGGGTTGCCAAGAGCGTCGCGACGACTCTAACGTAACCACCTGTTACCGACTAACGCCAATGAGCCAGTAAATGCCGCCTAAAGGACATGAAAAAGCCGTTCGCCGCAGTGTCCCAGGGCTTTCCAGCCTGCCGAGGCCGGTGTACGGGCGTACTGAATCCTTGCCCAACCGTGCGCTGACGCGACGCCACAGCCACCCGTGGGTGCAGCTGTCCTACGCGATTTCCGGAGTGCTGGAGATCCAGACCAGCGTTGGCCGTTTCGTCGCACCACCGCAGCGCGCGGTGTGGATTCCGGCCGGCATGCCCCATCGGGTGTTCAGTTCACCCCATACGGAAATGCGCAGCTTATACCTCGATTGCAGCGTCACCGCCTGGGCCGCCGAGCGTTGCCAGGTGCTGGAGGTGAGCAGTTTGCTACGCGAGCTGATCCGCAACTTCAGCCAATTGCCGGTGGAATATACCGAGGACGGGCCGGACGGGCGCCTGGCTCAGGTACTGCTCGATCAACTCGCCGCCGCACCCCAGGTGGACTTGATGTTGCCACTGCCTCACGACCCACGGCTGCGGCAGATCTACCGCAGCCTCAACCTGCATCCCGAGCAGCAGACGACGTTGGGCGAGTGGAGCCGCAAGCTGGAGGTGAGTGAAAAGACCCTGAGTCGGGTGTTCCTGAGTGACACCGGGCTGACGTTTCGCGCATGGCGCCAGCGCCTGCGCCTGTTGAGCGCCCTGCCCGCCCTGGAACAAGGCGAGCGGGTGACGGATGTGGCATTGGGGTGTGGCTATGAATCGACCTCAGCCTTTATCAACGCGTTTCGTCAGCAGTTTGATTCCACCCCCGGTGAGTTCTTCCGCTGACCCTTCCACGACGCAAATAATCCCCAAACCCACGCTCGGCTGGTATTGTGCCGCGCTTTGAAACACAGCAACCGACTGCGAGGAAATGGACGTTGAACACTGACGAAAAAATGACCGGGGACCTGTTCGAGGTTGATAAGCGCCTGTCACTCAAGCCCGTGGTGGACTTCAACGCCTACCTGCGCAGCGCCTTCGGCGACGGCCCTTGCACCTGCGTGCGCTGCACGGCCAACGGCGGCGATGAAAGCGGTTATGAGTTCCAACACACCTTCACCTTCGACACCAAGCCCCTGCACCGTCGCTTCGCTTCGACGGCGGGCAGTGATGTGTTGATGGCGTTGAAGAAGGCATGGTTGTCGTACACCAAGGCCGAGCTGCCGCTCAGTGGTACGTTGGGGCTGGAGACGGTCAACGAGTTTGTCGAGCCACAGTTGCACAAACGCCTGGCGCCGCTGTTTGTCGCCAGTGGGCTGGTCAAGGATGTCGACGGCGAACTGCGCATCCAGCCGCAAGCCACGGCCTGACACAGGCTAATGTGGGAAATACCACTTTTGAAGCAAAGAAGATCCATGTGGGAGCTGGCTTGCCTGCGAAAGCGGTAGTGCAGTAACAGTGGCCGTTACCGCAGCAATGGATATGTACACATTCCAACTGTGTTGACTGTCAGGCCGCCTTCGCGAGCAAGCCCGCTCCCACAGTAGGATTGTGGGGTGTCAGGTAGATAGGTATTGCTTGTCATGCCGTCTTCGCAGGCAAGCCAGCTCCCACATTGGTCATGCATTGCCCACAAAATCAGCGTCCGGCACAGATCCCCTGTGGGAGCGGGCTTGCCCGCGAAGGCGGTGTGTCACTCACTGAATATTCAACTGAACCACCGCTATTGCAGGCAAGCCAGCTCCCATATTTTCCCGGGTATTGGCCTAGAACCCGGGAACACCTTGTACGCGCAACTCAGGGGTCAGTTCGTCCACTGGTTCGGTCAGCGGCCGGTCGCTCCCACCCGGTAGCAGGATCACCTTGCGGCATTCCTCTTCGGCTTTATCAAACAGCTCATACCCCCGCGCCGCCTGCTCCAGGGGCAGCCGGTGAGTGATGATCGCCTCCGGGTGCAGATGCCCCAGCTCGATGTGCTCCAACAACTCCGGTAAGAACCGCTGCACATGGGTCTGGCCCATCTTGAAGGTCAGCCCCTTGTCGAAGGCATCGCCGAACATGAAGCCATGGATAAACCCGGCATACACCCCGGCGACGCTGACCACACCACCGCGACGTACGGCGGCGATGCACTGGCGCAGGGCCTTGCCGCTGCTACCTTCGATCTTGAGGGCAGTGAGCAGGGTTTCTGTAGTGCTGCCCTTGGCCTCGAAACCCACCGCGTCCACCACACCATCGACGCCGCGCATGCCGGCGGTCTGGCGGATGATGGTGTCCGCCGGGTCTTCGTCTTCTTCGAAGTTGATCGGGATCACGCCGTAGGTTTTCTGCGCGTAGGCCAAACGATACGGATGGTCGTCGACCATGAAGATCTGCTCGGCGCCCAACATTTGTGCGCAAGCCGCACTGAGCAGGCCCACCGGCCCGGCGCCATAAATCGCCACACTAGAGCCTTTGCCAATGCCGGCATTGGTCACTGCCTGCCAGGCGGTGGGCAGGATATCGGAGAGGAACAGCACCTTCTCATCCGCCAGGTTGCCGGGCACCTTGAACGGCCCGGTGTTGGCCTTGGGCACCCGCACCCACTCCGCCTGGCCGCCGGGAATGCCGCCATACAGACGGCTGTAGCCGAACAGCGCAGCACCCGGCGGGATGGCTTTTTTATTCAGGATCGCACCGCGCCCATCGTTGGTGGTTTCGCAAGCGGCGAATTGCTGGAGCTGGCAGAAGAAACAATCGCCACAGGCAATCACAAACGGAATCACCACACGGTCGCCGGGTTGCACGGCAGTAACGGCCGGGCCGGTTTCTTCGACGATGCCCATGAACTCATGGCCGAAGATATCGCCGTGCTCCACGGTCGGGATCTTGCCACGGTACAGGTGCAGGTCCGAGCCACAGATTGCGGTGGCGGTGACCCGCAAAATAATGTCGTCGGGTTGTTCAATGATCGGATCGGGCACGGTATCCACCTGCACCTTGTGTGCGCCCTGGTAAGTCATCGCTCGCATGCTCTGCGCTCCTGCCGTTGAGGGGTTACTAATTAAGGACAGAGCAGCCCCTCAGTGTTCCTTCGACGTAGAGCGACACCCGATCAATGGTCGCCGCGCGTCTGGGCCAACAGCAGGTCGACTACCTGGCGCACGCTGGCAATTGCATCGGCGCCGCTGGCCTGGGCCTGGGCGTGCCAGCGCAACTGCTCAGTCGCGCTGTTGCCGCGTTGCAGCAAGGCATCCAAGGTATCGAACAACAGCGGCTCGCCCATGGCCTCTGCGGTGGCGGCAAAGGTCTGTCGGGCGTATTGCAGCCATTGCTCAGCGCTGCCCAGGGTGCCGGTGTCGTCCAACGCAAAGGTACCAGCGGCCCCATAACGCTTGGCCTGCCAGCGATTCTCCTTGAGCAGCCAGCGCGCCTCGGCACTGAACCTGGCTCCTGGGCGCTGCATCGCGCAGGCATGGGTAACCATCACCCGAAACAGCGTGGCGAGGGCCAAGGCGTCCGCCAGCCGTGGGCAGGCGTCGGTCATGCGCAGTTCCAGGGTGGGGTAACGCGCCGCCGGGCGAATGCCCCACCAGCCATTGCCATCGGCCTTGATCGCGCCGATGCGCTGCAAAAGGGCCAGGTAGCGCAGGTACTCGGCCCAGTCGCTAAAGTGCTCCGGCACGCCCATGCGGGGCCACTCGTCGCACGCGGCCTGGCGATAGCTCATGAAGCCGCTGGGCGCGCCGTCCCAGAAAGGCGATGAGCAACTGAGCAGCAGCAACAACGGCAGCCACGGCGACACCTGGTTCATCACCGCGATACGGTCCAGCGTTTGCGGCACCTGCACATGCACATGCAGCCCGCACAACACACTGCGCCGCGCTACATATTGAATATCGTCGAACAGTTGCCGGAAATGCGCCTGATCGGTCGGCTGTTGCCCACGCCAATCGGCCAGGGGGTGGCTGCCGGCGCACACCACACCGAGGCCGAACTCAGCCAGGGATTGCGCCAGGTTGCGGCGTACTGCTCGGAAGTAGTCCGCCGCTTCGGCGCTGGAGGTGAACACCGGAGAGGCCGCCTCGATCTGGCCCTGGAACATCTCAAACGAGAAACCTGCGACAATCGCTTCGCGGCAGGCTGCCAGCACCGCCGCCGAGGGCTCGCCGACCATCTGGCGGCTGTGCAGGTCGGTGATGAAGTATTCCTCTTCAATGCCAAAGGTGAGCATCGGGTATTCAGCGCAATCGGGTGACAGTCAGTGCGACCACGGCGATGCGCTCCACCTGCTCATAGCCGGGCTTTTCCAGTTCTTCACCGAAGACATCCGGGTCCAGTTCGCGGTAGGTCCAGCCGTAAGCGTCGCTGCCCAGCAGTGGCTTGACCGCCTCCAGGAAGGGATCGCTGCCGGCCACCATCGCCACCCCGGTATACAGCAGCAGGCTACCGCCCAGGGCCAGGCGCCCGATGGATTCACTGACGATGCGCAGCGACAACTGCTCCCCCAAGGCGCCACCGCCATGGCGATAGGCGCGCTGACGATCATCTTTCATGTACGGCGGGTTGGCGACGATCAGGTCGAACTCGCCCTCCACACTGGCTAACACGTCACTATGGTAAACGCTGACGTTATTCAGCCCGGCCAGCTCAGCATTCACCGCCGTCATGCGCAGGGCACGGGGGTTGATATCCACCGCCAGCACCTGGGCGTCATGCCGGGCTTTAGCAATCACCAGCGCGCCGACGCCGGCGCCACAGCCGATGTCCACGGCGCGCTTGAGCGGCTCGAAACGTTGTTGCAGGTAAGCTTCGATTACCTGGGCAAAGCGATAGCTATCGGGGCCGAAAAACACCGCGTCCGCCTGGTCGGTGGGATAAGGCGAATGGGCGAACAGCAGCTCGTCGAGGCTCGACCATCGCACTGCGCTGCGCCATAGCGCGCCGTGCTTTTCGATCACATCCGCTTGCTGCAATTCTCCACGCAGGGCCTCGGGCAACAGGCCTTGATCGAACGGCATCGACCAACCGAACACATCGCGCAGCGTCATTGCCAGGGGCGTCGCCAGCCGCCGATAGACACGCTCATGGGTCAAGGGCGTTGGCGTGATAAAGCGATAACCACCCTCCTTCAACCCCCGGCCCAGATTCAACAAGGCACGATCAGCCAGTTGTTGCGCAGACATAGGCACATTCCTTAGCGCAGGCGCGCACGCAGTTGGATAAAGCGGCGAGTGGCATACAGCCCGGCAGGCGTGCAATGACGGCGTGCCGACAGCCACGGGATCAGTGCATTGAGCTGTTGCTCATCGGGCAAGTTGCACAATGACTCCGCCAAAGCCTGGGTATCCGGGTCCGCTGGACGATGCTGCTCGCGGGAAAACCGGCTGCCGCGTCCCGGCCGCACGGGCGGCACGCGTTCGCTGGCAACCCATTCACCCGCAATCCAGTCATGGATCAGTTGTTTTTCATAACCGCTGAACACCCCGAACATTGCAGCGCCAGCGCCCTCGATCAGTTGCCAGAAACGGCTGTTGGCGGGGTCCTGGTTGTGCTGGATCCAGCCCTTGTCTTCCAGGGCCTTGAGGAACGCGCCGATCTGCCCAGGCCGGGCCAGCCATTGGTTGACGGTCTGCCCTTCGAAGCGGCAATAGTCCGAATGCATGTGCTGGCCGAAGGCGCGCTTGCGTTCGAGCATCGCCACCACCTCGTCCTGCAGGTTGAACTGTTTGATCACAGACGTAGTACCCGGCCCCAGATCATTCAGACGGTAGCCTGCGGCCACACGGCGATAGAAGTCTGCCCTGCCCTCGCCCAGCGGCAACAGGTTCAGCACCGATAGCGCCGCCTTGCTCGCATGGCCACTGCTGGCGTTGTCGATGGTGACATGCAGCGTGAAGTAATAGGGGTCGATACCCAGTTCACTGAGTTCATAGGCCGTGATCAACAGGTGCAGCGGCAGCTGTTCGTAACCGAGGTTGAAGCCAATGACCTCGGGCAGGAACTCGTCGGCGCACACACCCAGCGCCAGTTGCAGCGCGCCCTGCAGGTAATGCTCATCCTCAAGGCCGGCTTCGCTGTCGGCATCGTGCTCGCTGAGCAACTTGCGGTAGATCACCACATGGTTCTGCGCGGCTTCACCGTCGCCCAATTCTTCCAGGTAAGTGGTGAGCAGGCCGTCGAAGCGCTGGTCTTGCCAATAGCGCAGCAAGCCATAGAGCCAGGCGCCGTCGACCTGTTTGGTGGGTGCCACGCATTGCAGGAAATACAGTGCATGGGCCTTGTTCTGAAAATACCGCCGTGGCCCCCCTTGCCGGCGCTGCTCAAGGTAGTCGGCATAGGCCTGGGCGACTTCGGCGCAGCGCTGCTCGACCCAGGCTAGCAGTTGTTCAGGCGCTTCTGGCAAGTCGCAATCGGTTGCCTCTACCAGGGCCAATTGATCGTGCAGGTATTCACGCGCCAGTTCGGTGGCGTCTTGGGTTTCGCCATGCAGCTGTTGGTAGACCCGTTGATGGCGGCCCTGGGCCGAGTCGGTGAGAGAGGCCGGCTGGCCTGACAGCGCTGTGAGGAGTGTCATGATGGCAGTTTCCGCAAAGTCCGTTACAACGGGCCTCCCACAAGGTGGCCCTGCAATAGCGCTTGAAAACATGCGCTTCTAAGATGCAGAACCTTGAGATGTGCGGAAAATTCAGATGGGATTGTTAACGTGGGGACAAGCGGTCGCGGTCGCTGATAGCCTCATCAAGCCAAACAACGCTTAACATCAGGCTTTGGCCCACTGCTTGCGTTCTGCTTCAAGGATAATCGCCTCGACCCTCGCCATGACTTCGTCATGGGGTACACCGGGTCCGGGGTTGGCCAAGCTTTTTTCGACTTTGGCGCGAAACCAAAGATCATGACTATTCGCCTGCTCCTCGGTTTCAAATTCGGAAACAATTGGGGAAAGTGGAACACCCATAAGATGACCTCCTGTATGAATGCTCAGCAGTTTAGTCCCAAGCTAGCAAGCTGTCTCGGAGCACCAGATGAAATGCAGGTGGCTCACCCACAAAAAAAAACAACGGCACGCAAGCGTGCCGTTGTGTTCAGCTCATTCAGCGAAATTACTTACGTGCCGCCTCCCACTGCTTGAGCAGGTCGTTGTAGTTCACGGTTTCGCCCTTGGGCTTCTCGTTGGCCAGTTTCGGCTTCGGCGCGCCCGGCTGGTCAAACCAGTATTGCGCGTCACGCTCGGGGTTCATTTTCGGGCCGCACACCGGTTGCACCTTGGAGCGTTCCAGGCGCGTCATGATCGCATCCTGCTCCTTGGCCAGGCTGTCCAGCGCCTGTTGCGGGGTTTTCTCGCCGCTGGCCGCTGCGGCGATGTTGCTCCACCACAGTTGCGCCAGGCGCGGGTAGTCCGGCACGTTGGTGCCCGTCGGGGACCACTCGGTGCGGGCCGGGCTGCGGTAGAACTCCACCAGGCCACCGAGTTTGGGCGCCATGTCGGTCATGGCCTGGGAGTTGATATCGGACTCACGAATCGGCGTCAGGCCAACGATGGTTTTCTTCAGCGACACGGTTTTTGAGGTCACGAATTGCGCGTAGAGCCAGGCCGCGAGTTTCTGCTTTTCGGGCGTGGACTTGAGGAAGGTCCAGGAACCTACGTCCTGATAGCCCTTCTTCATGCCCTTTTCCCAATACGGCCCGACTGGGGACGGTGCCATGCGCCATTTCGGCGTACCATCGGCATTCACCACCGGCAGGCCCGGCTTGACCATGTCGGCGGTAAACGCGGTGTACCAGAAGATCTGCTGGGCGATGTTGCCCTGGGACGGCACCGGGCCGGATTCGGAGAAGGTCATGCCCGCCGCTTCCGGTGGCGCGTAGGCTTTCATCCAGTCCACGTATTTCTGCGTGGCGAATACCGCCGCCGGGCCGTTGGTGTCGCCGCCGCGGGTGACGCTGGAGCCCACCGGGTGGCAATCCTCTACACGGATGCCCCACTCGTCCACCGGCAAGCCGTTGGGCAAGCCTTTGTCGCCGCCGCCGGCCATGGAGAACCAGGCATCGGTGAAACGCCATCCCAGGGACGGGTCTTTCTTGCCGTAGTCCATGTGCCCATAAATGCGCTTGCCGTCGATTTCCTTGACGTCTTCGCTGAAGAACTTGGCGATGTCTTCATAAGCCGACCAGTTCACCGGCACGCCCAGGTCGTAGCCGTATTTCTCCTTGAACTTGGCCTTCAGCTCCGGCCGCTCGAACCAGTCGGCGCGGAACCAGTAGAGGTTGGCGAACTGCTGGTCGGGCAACTGATAGATCTTGCCGTCCGGCGCGGTGGTGAAAGACAGGCCGATAAAGTCCTTGAGGTCCAGGGTGGGCGAGGTGAAATCCTTACCTTCGTTGGCCATCAGGTCGGTGATGGACTCGGTCTTGCCGTAGCGAAAGTGCGTACCGATCAAGTCGGAATCGTTGACCCAGCCGTCATAGATATTCTTGTCGGATTGCATCTGGGTTTGCAGCTTCTCCACCACGTCGCCTTCCTGCAGCAGGTCGTGGGTCAGCTTGATGCCGGTGATTTCACTGAAGGCCTTGGCCAGCACCTTGGATTCGTACTCGTGGGTGGTGAGGGTTTCCGACACCACGTTGATCTTCATCCCACGGAACGGCTCCGACGCCTTGATAAACCACTTCAACTCCTCCAACTGCTGGGCTTCGGTAAGGGTCGAGGGTTTGAACTCGCTGCCGATCCATTTTTTCGCGGCATCTTCATACGCATCAGCCCAGGCCGAAGCGCTCAAACCACTGAGGGCCAGTACGGCGGCCAATGAAATGCTATGTCGCAGCTTATTGTTTTTATTCAACATAGAGACCTCCAGGTTAGTTTCAAACGGGGCTTGCAGGAGCGAGCTTGCTAGCCCCAACGCATCACACTCAACAGCCAAACAAGGGAGAGCGCGGACGCCACCCAGATACTCCAGTCGGTAACGCCAATGACCAGCAAATGCAGGTAGGCGCTACCGAGAAGACCGATAAACAAGCGATCCCCACGGGTGGTGCTGATCGGCAGCAAACCGCGCCGCGGGATACTCGGCGAACGTAATTCCCAAGTGGTCATGCCCGCCAGAATCAGGGCAATGCCGCCAAAGAACAGCGCAGTGGGGGTGGTCCAGGCCATCCATTCCATCATCGACTCCTCTAGACCCGGCCCAGGGCAAAGCCCTTGGCCACGTGGTTGCGTACAAACCAGATCACCAGCATGCCCGGCAGGATGGTCAACACCCCCGCCGCTGCCAGCACGCCCCAATCAATGCCGGACGCCGACACCGTGCGGGTCATCACCGCTGCGATGGGCTTGGCGTTGACCGAGGTGAGCGTGCGCGCCAGCAGCAGTTCGACCCAGGAAAACATGAAACAGAAAAACGCCGTGACGCCGATACCGGAGCCAATCAGCGGGATAAAAATCTTCACGAAGAACTTGGGAAAACTATAGCCATCGATGTAGGCGGTTTCGTCGATTTCCTTGGGTACGCCGGACATGAAGCCTTCCAGGATCCATACCGCCAACGGCACGTTGAACAGGCAATGGGCCAGGGCCACGGCGATGTGCGTGTCGAACAGGCCAATGGATGAATACAGCTGGAAGAACGGCAGCAGGAACACTGCCGGCGGCGCCATGCGGTTGGTCAGCAGCCAGAAGAACAGGTGCTTGTCACCCAGGAAGCGATAGCGCGAGAACGCATACGCCGCTGGTAACGCCACGCTCAGGGAGATCACGGTGTTCAGGCTCACGTAGTACAGCGAGTTGAGGTAGCCGGTGTACCAGCTCGGGTCGGTGAAGATCACCTTGTAGTTGGCCAGGGTGAAATCCTGCGGAAACAGGGTCAGGCCGCCGAGGATTTCGGTGTTGCTCTTGAAGGACATGTTCAGCAGCCAGTAGATCGGCACCAGCAGGAACAGGATGTAAACGAGTAGTGGAATCAGCTTGCGCTTGCTCATGTTGGCGGCCTCAGCGGTTGGCGTCGGAATGGGTCATGGCGGTGTAGAACAGCCAGGACACCAACAGGATGATCAGGAAGTACACCAGGGAAAACGCCGCCGCCGGGCCCAGGTCGAATTGGCCGACGGCCATCTGGGTAAGCGTCTGGCTCAGGAAAGTGGTGGCATTACCCGGCCCGCCGCCGGTGAGCACGAAGGGTTCGGTGTAGATCATGAAGCTGTCCATGAAGCGCAGCATCACCGCGATCAGCAGCACGCTTTTCATCTTCGGCAACTGGATATGTCGGAACACCGCCCAGGCCGATGCACGATCAATCCGCGCAGCCTGGTAGTACACGTCCGGAATGGCCCTTAAACCTGAGTAGCACAGCAGCGCTACCAGCGAGGTCCAATGCCACACATCCATCACCAGTACGGTGACCCAGGCGTCCATGGTGTTGGCAGCGTAGTTGTAGCTGATGCCCAGGGCGTTGAGGGTCGAGCCCAGCAGGCCGATGTCGGCACGGCCAAAAATCTGCCAGATAGTGCCGACCACGTTCCACGGAATCAGCAAGGGAATGGCGAGGATGATCAGCACCAGCGAGGACCAGCGGCCCTTGGTGGGCATGGTCAGGGCGATGGCGATGCCCAGTGGGATCTCGATCAACAGCACGCAGGCCGAGTAGATGAACTGGCGCAGCAGCGAGTCGTGCAGGCGCGGGTCGAGTAGCACCTGCTTGTACCAGTCGGCTCCGACGAAATAGCGGCTGGATTGGTCGAAAATGTCCTGCACCGAATAGTTGACCACGGTCATCATCGGGATCACCGCACTGAACGCCACCAGCAGGAACACCGGCAACACCAGCCACCAGGCCTTGTTGTTCTGCACTTTGTTCATGGCGCCACCTCCAGCAGGTAATCGTCGGCGTAGAGCATCAGCCATTGCGTCGGGAAGCTGATGGAAGCCTTGCCTTCCGGCACCGGCTTGTCCTCGGCCAGGCGCACCTTGAGGGTGGCGCCGTCGAGGTTGAGGGTCATGATCTTGTAGGTGCCCAGGTCTTCCACATGTACGACGTCGGCTTGCAGGGCGTCAGGGTTGTACTCGTCCCATACGTGGATAAATTCCGGACGAATGCCGACCTGGAGCTTTTTGTAGTCGGTGGTGTTGAGACGTTGCTGCATCGCTTCGGACAGCGGCAACAGGGTATTGGCGAACCCTACACCGCCAGCCTTGGCCTGCACCTCGATCAGATTCATCCCAGGGCTACCGATGAAATAACCGACGAAGGTGTGGCTGGGCCGCTCGAACAATTCACGCGGCGTACCGAACTGCACGATTTGCCCGCCGTACATCACCGCGATCTTGTCGGCGAACGTGGAGGCTTCCAGTTGATCGTGGGTAACGTAGACCATGGTGATATTGAACTGCTCGTGAATCTGCTTGAGCTTGCGCCGCAGTTTCCACTTCAGGTGCGGGTCGATCACCGTCAGCGGCTCGTCGAACAGGATCGCCGACACGTCATCGCGCACCAGGCCACGGCCCATGGAGACTTTCTGTTTTTCGTCGGCGGTGAGGTTGCGGGCTTTTTTGCTCAGCAGGTTTTGCAGGTCGAGGACTTCGGCGATTTCCTGCACCTTGCTGTGAATTTTCGCTTCGGCCATGCCCTGGTTGCGCAGCGGGAACGCCAGGTTGTCGAACACCGTCATGGTGTCGTACACCACCGGGAACTGGAACACCTGGGCGATATTGCGTTTCTCTGGGGTGAGATCGTTGACCACTTGGGTATCGAACAGCACCTGGCCTTCGGACGGGCTGAGCAGGCCGGAAATGATATTGAGCAGCGTGGACTTGCCGCAGCCCGACGGCCCGAGCAAGGCGTAGGCACCGCCCTGCTCCCACACATGATTCATTTCCCGAATGGCGTAGTCTTCTGGCCCTGTGGGTGTAGGACTATAGCTATGGGCCAGGTTACGCAAATGGATCTCGGCCATCAGGCAACCCTCGCGACACGGCGTCCGGGGGCCTGGACCAAGCGGCCCTGACCATCGAACACAAACAGTTTATGGGTGGGGATATACACACGGATCGGCGCGTCGACATCGTATTCATGCACCCCCGGCAGGTGCAGCACCAGCAGGAAGTGCTCACTGCGCACATGCAGAAAGGTTTCCGAGCCGCTGATCTCGGCGACTTCCACGGTCACCGCCAGCTCCAGGTCATCATCATTACTGGGTACCAGGCTGATATGGCTGGGGCGCACGCCAAAGCGGAATTCGCCTTCGCCGATAGGACGCAGGTCAACATTGAGTGGGAAATGCACGAAGTTGGCGAAACTCACTTCGTTGCCGCTGATGCGCCCTGGCATCAGGTTGATCGGCGGCTCGGAGAACAGCTCAGCGGCGAGGACAGTTTGCGGCTGGTGGTAGACCTCGGCGGCCTTGCCGCTTTGGATTACCCGCCCCTCATGAAGAATGGTGGTGGTGCCACCCAAGGCCAGGGCCTCGTTGGGCTCGGTGGTGGCATATATCGCGATGGTGTGGCGCGCCTTGAACAGTTCACGCATTTCCTGACGCAGCTCTTCGCGCAGTTTGTAGTCCAGGTTGACCAGCGGCTCATCGAACAGAATCAGTTCAGCGTCTTTCACCAGGGCGCGGGCCATGGCGGTGCGTTGCTGCTGGCCACCGGACAATTCCAGGGGGTGGCGCTGCAGGAATTTCTCGATGCGTAGCATCTTGGCGGTTTCCAGCACCTTGCTCTGGATCACCTCCTGGGACACACCGGCCTGGCGCAACGGCGAGGCGATGTTCTCGAACACGGTCATGGTCGGGTAGTTGATGAACTGCTGGTAGACCATCGACACATTGCGCAGGCGCACCGGCTTTTGCGTGACATCCACGCCGTTCATCAGGATGCGGCCGCTGTCGGGCTTGTCCAGGCCGGCCATCAGGCGCATCAGGCTGGTCTTGCCGGATAGGGTGCGACCGAGCAGGACGTTGAAAGAACCGGCTTCGAACCGCAGGTTGGCGTCGTCGATCCAGGTTTGGCCGTCGACAACGCGGGAGACATGTTCCAGGGTCAATGACATGACACGACCTTTTTATTATTGGAATGAATCTGGTCCGTTGTCAGAGCGAGTTTCGTGCCAATACCGCAAGCGCTTGATGTGTAAGGAGATGGTCGAATGGTGATGTTCGGGAGTGAACAATCCGGCTGAACAATTGAACACTGCCGGGGTTGACAATGAACAGTTGTGAACAACACTTTATGCGCGACGAAGATCAAATGTGGGAGCGGGCTTGCCCGCGATGGCGGTGCATCAGTTTGTAGAGGCTGTGCCTGACCCATTGCCATCGCGGGCAAGCCCGCTCCCACATTGTTCGATGTCTGACGTTAGATGGCGTAAGACCCGACAACAATAATAAAGAAGGTCGCACGATGGCCGAACCCTTGACCCACGACACCCTTATCCAGGAATCCTGGCGCCGTTGCCGCGCCTATGGCCTGGACCACCAGAGCGCCCCCAGCTTTGACCAACTGCCCGCCGAAGGCATACGCCAACTCCTGGAAAGCCAGCATTCCCTGGTGCAGACCACCCACCAGGAAGTGTTGCCCTACTACGAGAACATCCTCAGCAATTCCAATTGCCTGATCATGCTGGCCGACAACCAGGGCCAGGTGCTGACCTCGTGGGGCACCCAGCGGTTTATCGAACCCACGCTGGCCCGTGGCTTCAGCCCCGGCGCCAGCTGGATAGAACGCGCCAGTGGCACCAATGCCATCGGCACCGCACTGGCCTGCGCCCAGGCCGTGCATATTGAACACGATGAACACTTCCTCAAGGCCAACCGCTTCATGACCGGCTCCGCGGCGCCCATTTTCGATGCCCAGCGCGAAATCATCGCCGTGCTGGATGTGTCCAGCGACAGTTACCTGCCGCCCTCCCACACCCTGGGCATGGTCAAGATGATGAGCCAGACCGTGGAGAATCGGCTGATCCTCAACCTGTTTCGCGGCGAACATTTCCAACTGACCTTCAACACCGGCTTGAGCAACCTCGACAGTCAATGGGCCGGCCTGCTGATCTTTGATGAAAGCGGCCAGGTCCTGTCGGCCAATCGGCGTGCGGATAACTTGCTGGGCATCAGCCTCTCGCGGGTGATGATCGACAGCCTGTTCAAGGTGTCGCTGCTGGAGTTGCTCAACCAGCCCGAAGGGTTGCCGTTTGCGTTGCAGGCGGCGGGACGCAATCGGTTCCAGTGCCTGTTGAAGCGGCCCAAGCAGATGCCGGTGCAGGCGCGGGTGTTCAACCAACCGCCGCCGCCAGCGCCGACCGCGATCAACCTCCAGACCCTGCATTTTGGCGATGTGCGCGTGGAGAAAGCCGTGCGCCAGGCCGAGCGCCTGCTGGAAAAGGACATTCCATTGTTGATTCACGGTGAGACCGGCGTGGGCAAAGAAGTATTCGTCAAAGCCCTGCACCAGGCCAGTTCCCGCAGCCGACAGGCGTTGATCGCAGTGAACTGTGCGGCGATTCCCGCAGAGCTGGTGGAATCGGAACTGTTCGGCTACGAAAAAGGCGCCTTCACCGGCGCCAACCAGAAAGGCAGCATTGGCCTGATTCGCAAGGCGGACAAGGGCACGCTGTTTCTCGACGAGATCGGCGATATGCCGTTGCCGACCCAGGCCCGCCTGTTGCGGGTGTTGCAGGAGCGCTGTGTGCAACCGGTGGGCAGCAGCGAGGTGTTCCCGGTGGATTTGCGCATCATCTCGGCGACCAACCGTGCATTGCGCGAGCTGGTGCAGGCCGGGCGCTTTCGCGAGGACTTGTACTACCGCATCGGCGGCCTGACCCTGGAATTGCCGCCGTTGCGCGAGCGTACCGACAAGCAGGCGCTGTTCCAGCAACTGTGGCAGCAACACCGCGAGCCGAACCAGTGGGCCGGGCTGAGTGCCGAGGTGCTGAGGTTATTTGAGCAGCATCCGTGGCCGGGCAATTTGCGTCAGGTGAGCAGCGTGTTGCAGGTGGCGCTGGCGATGGCCGAGGAGCAGCCGATTCGCGCGGAACACCTGCCCGATGATTTTTTTGTGGATTTGCAGGCGACGGTGCCGCAGTCCAAACCTGAGCACCTGGATGAACGCCTCGACCTGAGCCAACGCCTGGAAGCCGTGGGCGGGAATATCTCCCACCTGGCGCGAGAGCTGGGGGTGAGTCGCAACACCCTGTACAAGCGACTGCGCCAGCACGAAGGCTGATTTAACGCCAACTCCAGGAAACGCCGGTGTAAATACCCCGCCCATCCGCCGGGGTGGAGCGCGCCGCGTCCATCCCTTTGTCGTCATAACCCGGCGTGACGGTGTTGGCATAACGGCGGTTGGTCAGGTTGCGCAGGTCGACCCAGGCTTGCCAGTCGTGTTTGGGCGCGTCATAGCCGAACGTGGCGCCGAGGGTGGTGTAGGCCGCCGCATAGTAGGAATTGGCGTAGTCCACCGCTACCCGTGATGCATGCTCGGTGTTGAGGCTGGTGTAGAAACCCGTCGGGTGGCTGTAGCGCAGTTGCGCCTGGTAATAGTGCTTGGGAATGCCGGGCAAGGTGTTGTCGCCGAAACGCTCGTCGTCGCGGTAGTGGAAGTCGCTGAAGGTGTAGGCCTGGCGTAGGTCGAGCTTACCGCTGCCACCGCCGTCCCACAGCGGGCTGAGCAGGCTCAGCTCCACGCCCTGGTGCACGGTGGGGCTGGCGTTGGATTCGGCGATGATCGCGTTGCTGGTGGCAGTCTGGGCCTGGGTCTCTACAGAAAGCAGCTCGTGGCGAACTTCCGAGCGATAGAGCGCCAGGTCCCATTGGCCGAGCCAGGCTTCACCGCGCCCGCCGATTTCCAGGGTGGTGGCGGTCTGATTACGCAGCTTCACGCCTTCGCGCTGCAACCCCGTGGCCGCCCCACTGCCCGGGCCAAAGTATTTGTTCGAGCCCCAGATCATCGACCACGCATGCGGGGGCTCTACCGAGCGGCTCAGGTTGCCGTAGACCTGCAACTGCGGGGTGAAGTCGTAACGCAGGCCAATGCGCGGCGCATAATCCCAATCATGCTGACTGATCGGCGCCTGGCCGTCGGGGTAAGTCACCTGGGTTTCACGGCGCGTGTAGATCGCGGCAAGGCCAGTGGTCAGCCACAGATCCTCCACCAGTTCCAGCTCGTTGCCGACATGCAGCACGGTGTCGGAGCCCAGGTAGCTGTAGTCGCGGGTCTTGGTGCCGGGGGCATAAATGGCGGTATTGCCCGTAGGGATGCGGACGTATTCCGACGCGCCATTGTTCGGCATCGCCTGGGTGGTACGCAGGCCGAGAGTGGTAGTGCTGGCGTGGCCGAACAGGCTGTCCTGGCGGATGTAATTCAGGGTGCCGCTGATATCGGTGTAGGCAACTTTGAGGCGGTTGGTGCCTTCGCGCAGGTCCATGGGGTAGTCGTGATAGGCCAGCCCGACCTCGACCCGCGCGTTATCGTCCAACCGCAAAGTGGTCTTGTTGGCAACCCAGGTAGAGCCCGGTTGCAGGCGCTTTGAATCGCGGGCGGCATTGACGCTGTTGGCGGCACGCGGATCATGGCTGACCTGGTCGCGCGTGAGCCTGCCGGGAGAATCGTTGGTGGTTTCGCGATAACGCAAGTAGAAGCGCGTTTCCAGGTCCGGGTTAAAGCGATAGCCGAAATTGGCAGCGATGCCCTTACCGGTACCAAAGCTTTGGTGCTGATAACCGTCGGACTCCGAATCGGTGAGGCTGATGTAATAGTCGGCGTCCCCCAGCACCTGCCCGGAACTGACTTCGCGTTGGGCATAGCCGCGACTGCCGACCTCATAGCGCACTTGCAGCTTGGGCGCGTCCAAGCCGGTGCGGGTAACGTAGTTGACCGCACCGCCCAAGGCCAATGCACCCTGATCGAACCCGTTGGCGCCACGCAGCACCTCTACCCGGCTTTGCCACAGCGGGTCCTTGAGCTCATAGGGCGTGCCGCCTGGGCCGGTAAGCGGCAGGCCGTCGAACATTTCATACAGGCCGGAGGCATGGGCACCGGGGGCGCGGTTCAGGCCCGAGCCACGAATGGACACCTTCACCCCTTCGTTATTGGCCGCCTTGGCGTAAACACCAGCCTGGTACTTGAAGACATCCTCGTTGGTGCTGACCCGTCCCTGTTGCACGCTGTCCATATCGATGTAATTGGTGCCGCCGGGCACGCTTTTGAGCTGCGCCTGGGCGATTTCTGCGGCACTGGCCTCAGCCGTAGTGACTTCAACCGGCGCCAATTGCAGGCCTTCGGCCTGTACCAGCGAACTGAGGGTCAAGGCGGCAAAAATAAACGGGGGGTGGCGCAGCAGCATTGGGAGCAGGTCCTTGGAATCCGGGAACGTGCCGGGCCGAGCCCACCACGCGAACAGTGATGGGAAGGCAGGTATGCCCCTCGAGTCACTCCTTAATGACGGACAGGGGCGTATCAAAAACAGGGGTGAATCAGTTTAACCATCGGCAGTTGCCAATGTCCGCATCAGATCATCTGCATCCGACCCCGGCGGAAAGCGAAAGCCATACATTTCGTCAGTGGCGAGAATCGCCCCCAAGGTGTCGCGCAACTGGTCTTCCGTGGGCGAGTCACGCAATAACTTATGCGCCGGCAGCAATAACTCGGCAGACACGCCCTGGGCGGTCGCGGCGTCAATTACCGCATAGAGGATAAACCGCAAGCGTATTTCGCGATCCGTGGGCCAAACCGTTTTTCGTTTACCCAAGGGAGGGCCTCGTGTTTAAGAAAAATCCGAGGCTATTGCCCGCAGGCCAGCCTTTCAAGCCGCCGGAGACAAGATAGGCCGCTTCCTACAGCGGAAAGGGAAACACCGCACCGATTGGTCGATGCGATGGGCCTTACTGCACCGGCAGGAAATTCATCAGCAACAGGCTTTGTGCGTAATTGAGGCCAATGCGCCGGTAGCGCTCATCGAGGATTTGGGTCAGCAGGTCCAACCGCGCGACGATCTTGCCGAACTCAACGGCAAAACTGAGGTTACTGCCCTCCTCCGAGATTTCGTTGGAAAATAACAGCAACACGCCGTTGGCATCCTGACGCTGGCTGAGCAGCCAGGTGGCCTTTTCGATATTGCGCGCGGCATTGCTGACAAACTGCGGGTTGATCGAGTCGGTCACATAGAACTGCGTGCGCCCGCCGTGAGCGGTCACGAGCATGCTGCCAATCGCATAGATGAACGCGCCGACGCGGTCGCCGCGAAAGTCGGGGCTCAAGGAATAGCTCAGGGCAGCCAGGTCACGCCGGTCACCCAGTGCGGGCAAGGGTTGGCGATTTTCGATGGCCTGGCGGATTTTCCGGGCGGCGGTCACCGCATCCGGATACCCCGATTGACGCCACTGGTTGGGGTTGCGCAGGTAGAGCTTGCTCATCAGCAGGTAGAGGCTTTGCAGGTTGTCACGCATCCCCAGGGTGGCCATGCGGTCGACGCTGGTCTGGAAGAACTCATCGGGCTTGCCGTCGCTGAACTGCCTGGCGATATCGCGGCCCTGTTGTTGGCTGCAACCCACTGCACACAGCGCGAACATCGCAGCCAGCAACAGCGGCCATCGGGTGGTAAAAATCGTAAACGTTCGATCCATCGGCACCGGGTCTGATTCTGTGGGCCGCACGCGGGAGTCGGGTGGCCGGGACAGAGGTAGATCAGCAAAATGGAAAAAAGTGCAGCGGTGCGGGTCGGATCAGCATCGGCTTACAGCCACAAGGAGGTGAACGAGACCAAGGGGGCCAGCAGACAAAGCCCGGCACAGGGCCGGGCTCTTTGGCCTGAACGCCTTCAGGTCTTGGGATGCTCAGTAGCTACTGAATCGGCCGCATCTACATCCGACATATCTTCTTCAAGAGGCGCCTCGTCATCCGGCGGCAGCGGGATATTGTCCTCGTCACGCCGCGGGTCATGGCCGGTCTCGTTATCGGTGCCCCGGGTAACCGCTTGCTGGGAAATGTTGCCTGGGGCTTTCTCGTTGATTTCCATGCTGGCACTCCGTTTATAGGCTCGGGATATCCGCGCTTAGGAATGAGAGGCTGCATCGGGATTGAGAGTGCCGGGCGTTAGACGAATGGCGTTTAGTAGGCAGTCGGGGTGAAAGAAAAACTGCTGCCGTGCTGAGAAATTCTGCGGCGAACAAGGTCTCCCGGCTTCATATCAATTTCTGATTCGATGATTCTTGAGGTGCCGAAAAGCATGTATTTCGAGACACCAAGAATATGCTTGCCAGGGGCCAGCCCAAACCTGGCAACCTCCCCAGGGTGAAACTCGGCAGCCGGTTTCCCATCAATATGCAAAATAAAACGGACTTCAGCTCCGTAGATGCCCGAGTCTCTAGTCACCACCAACTGAGCCGCGTTCTTTTCCGTGAAGGCATACATTCTTGTGGATGGCACAGGGTCTGCGATGTCGGCAGATATAGGCGAAGTGGAGCACCCACCAAGAGCAGCAAGCAGTAATGCTCCGATTAAGCCTCGCATATCGTTCCCTCAAAAAATTTGTGCGACTTTAACATCCACGATAACCATAACAAGCGGTCTGTTCGCTATGTCTTATCTGATGGTCGTTCTCCCCACCCACCGTTTGCCGCAGCAGAGCGACACCGGTCATCAATCTTCGGGATTGTTGTCAGCAAACGACTTATTCAGTAGGCCCTGAACGACACTGTCGGGATCACCCAGCAATTGCTTACTGAATGCCTCTCCCTCGGCTGGACGCGTCGCGAGTAGCCCCCAGGACTTTGTTCCATCTGCGTTAAAGACCACGATTAGCTGATTGTCTGCACAATCATGTGGCTTGCACATGTGGCCTACCGTAAAGCGCTTACCATCCGCCGAAACCGTCTCGACTGGCGACGCTGTGCCCTGAGCTTTACTGACCCAGTCCGGATAACTGAGCATCTCTGCGTAGGCTTTTTTGTAAGGCGCTTTGCTGGCAATCTCGGGCAGATATTGCTCAGCCCAAACGCCTTCAGAGACTAGCATCATGGAGGCACCCGCCAGCATCGAAAGGCTCAGTATTTTCATTCGAATGACTCCATCTCGCTGACTTTTCAGCCGCTTTCGCAGGTTGCACTTAAACATCGGTATGAAAGCTGGGACAGGGCACTGTTTTAGAAGTTTCGACGTTCACCTAACAAACAAGCTTGAAATCATGAGGCAGGCCATGGCTGCCGTGGAGAGAAGTAAATCAGTCAAGCTAAAAGCTCCGTACTGTGCTTAGTAATGAATACGCAGTGCGAGGGCACGTGCACGATGACAGCTCCATACGGATCCAGTAAGACAGCATAGTCTTGTAGAAAACGTGCTGTGATGACGGCGGTCATTTGCTTCGTGTACTTTCGACCCTCGACTTCACTTACGGATGAGTATCATGAATGACGATTTGAAGCAGTCAGGCTCTACGACTACATCACAAGCCACCATCTCTCTAGAGCAGGTCAAAACCGGCAGGGTCCTGGATTTTACCTGGGCGCCAAACGCCAACACCACGACCACCATCGTCTCGGCGGACTTTGTCGACTACAAGGTCGATACTGCCCAGGGCAGCCCCACTGGCGACAGCCATTCCATTGCACGATTTACCTATGTCCGGGGCAAAGGCGGTGGCCAGATCAGCCAGCTCTTTCTGGAAGAAATGCGTGCCGGTGTACGTGCCAATACCCAGATCGGGTTGATGGTAGGACGCAAATGGGTTCTGGACCCCAATGGGGAAGTTTCCGGCAGCATTGGTACATACGTGGTTGAGCAATTCGACGACATGCGCGCCAGTGTGAATTATGTCGGCTCCTTCGCCCGGGTCTTCGCTGATCCGAGAATGGTCAGTTACCACGCTGGCGGACATGTGCACACCAATGTTTCTATCACCGGCAGCAGGCCCTTGACCATGTCGGATTCAGGCAAGTCGATGCTGGTCATCAGCGATACAGATGTCACGCTGACAATCGGTGATGATGTGATTGAAGGGTTCAAGGTGAATCTAATCCAGGCAGCCGCCGGCAAGATCAACATTGCCGTATCCAGCAGCCACGTGATCTACAGCAACGCTGGAAGCCGCACGCACACGCTCAATCCACTGGATGAGCTGGAAGTCAGTACCTTCCCATTCGGGCCGGTGTTCCTGGCCTTTCGAGTTAGACCAACTGCCTAAATAGCCCGGTATAACCAAAACCCCAGAAACGCAAAAGCCCCGCTTTCGCGAGGCTTTCGTGTAAATCTTGGCGGGAAACCAGGGATTCGAACCCTGGAGACGCTATTAACGTCCGCCGGTTTTCAAGACCGGTGCATTCAACCACTCTGCCAATTTCCCTTATGCATCACAGGATTATAGTAGCCCATCCCGTGTCAGCGGGCGCCATAATACCCGAATGAAACACACTGTCAAACTCTCTGCATCGCTTGTTACAAGGCGTCTGTTATGATCTTTGCGACTGAACGTTTCAAAACTGAAGGAGTGTCGCCATGCGCGAACAGAATTACGCAGTGAATGGCAACGCGCAGGCTGAGCAGCTTGAAGTCAGCCGCGTGTTGCGCAACACCTACGGCTTGCTCGCCCTTACCCTCGCATTCAGCGGCGTGATGGCTTACGTGGCCCAGCAGATGCGCGTCGGCTACCCGAATATCTTTGTCGTGTTGATCGGCTTCTACGGTCTGTTCTTCCTGACCAACAAGCTGCGTGACTCGGCCTGGGGCCTGGTGTCGGCGTTTGCCTTGACCGGTTTCATGGGTTTCATCCTAGGCCCGATCCTCAACCGTTACCTGGGCATGGCCGGCGGTGCTGAAGTGGTCAGTTCGGCGTTTGCCATGACCGCCCTGGTGTTTGGTGGTCTGTCGGCCTACGTGCTGATCAGCCGTAAGGACATGAGCTTCCTGGGTGGTTTCATCACCGCAGGCTTCTTCGTGCTGCTGGCGGCGGTGGTGGCCAGCATGTTCTTCCAGATCAGCGGCCTGCAATTGGCGATCAGCGCGGGTTTTGTGCTGTTTTCCTCGGTGTGCATCCTGTTCCAGACCAGCGCCATCATCCACGGCGGTGAGCGTAACTACATCATGGCGACCATCAGCCTGTATGTGTCGATCTACAACCTGTTCATCAGCCTGTTGCAGATCTTCGGCATCATGAGCCGCGACGACTGATCAGCCAACGCAATAAAAAATGCCCCGTATCGCGAGATACGGGGCATTTTCATTTTCAGGCCCGATAGCTCAGTACTGATTGGGTTCCATTTCCAGCTCGACCTTGAAGCGCTTGAAGATATCTTGCTGGATGCGTAGCGCCAGCTGGGCAATCTCCTGCCCGGTGGCGGTGCCGTAGTTGACCAGTACCAACGCTTGCAGCTTGTGCACGCCCGCATCGCCCTCCCGGAACCCCTTCCAACCGGCTTTGTCGATCAGCCAGCCGGCGGCGAGTTTCATTTGGCCGTCGGCCTGAGGGTAGGCCACCAGGTCCGGATACTGGCGTTGCAGCTCAACAGCCAAGGCTTGGGGTACCAGCGGATTCTTGAAGAAGCTGCCCGCATTGCCCAGCTCTGCCGGGTCTGGCAGTTTCTCGCGGCGAATGCTGCAGATCGCGCGGCTCACATCGCTTGGCGTGGCGTGGGTGATGCCCTGCGCGATCAGGCGCTGTTGCACCGGGCCGTAGTCGAGTTTCAGGTGGGTGGCGCGGCTAAGGGCAAAGCGTACCCGCAGGATCAGCCAGCGCCCGACTTCGTGCTTGAACAGGCTGTCACGGTAGGCAAAGTTGCATTCGTCCAGGCTGAAGTCCCGCAGTTCGCCCGTCTGGCGATCCAGGGCGGTGAGGCCGGCAAACACATCCTTGATCTCTACGCCATAGGCACCGATGTTCTGCATCGGCGCGGCGCCGACAGTGCCCGGGATCAGGCTGAGGTTTTCCAGGCCGCAGAAGCCGTGCTCAAGCGTCCACAGCACAAACGGATGCCAGGCTTCGCCCGCTTCGGCTTCGACCACCACGTGCGTGCCATCGTCGCTCAGCACGCGAATGCCTTGTGTCGCCATACGCAACACCAGCGCCGGAACATCCTGGGTCAACAGCAAATTGCTGCCGCCTCCAATCACCAGCAACGGCACCGCCTGTGCGGCGGCATAGGCGATGGCCGCGCGCACGTCAGCATCACTGTGGGCCTCGGCAAATAATTGCGCGCTCACATCGATGCCAAAGCTGTTGAATGGCTTGAGCGATACCTGCGCACGCACTTGCAAGGTCATAACCGCCCCTTCAATTCGATCACCAATAAGTCACAGGCGCGTTCGATCAGGTCCAGGACCCGTTCGAAACCTTGCTCACCTTCATAGTAAGGGTCTGGCACCTCGTCCACTTCGCCATCAAAGCGACGCAGGAACAAATCCAGCTCCGCCTTGCCCTGCCCCGGCTGCATGGCCTTGAGGTTGCGCAGGTTGCTGCTGTCCATGGCCAGGATCAGGTCATAGCGGGCAAAGTCAGCGCGGGAAACCTGCTGGGCACGCTGGCTCGACAGGTCATAGCCGCGCGCCAGCGCCGCCCGTTGGCTGCGCTGGTCCGGCGGGTTGCCGACATGCCATTCCCCGGTGCCAGCAGACGCCACCTCAATCTGGCCAGCCAAGCCTGCTTCACGCAACTTATGGCGCAAGATGCCCTCAGCGGTTGGCGAGCGGCAGATATTGCCCAGGCATACAAACAGAACTTCCATCAGGCGCCCAGCAGGCGACGGACGCGTTCGAGGTCTTCCTGGGTGTCGACACCGGCTGGCGGTGCTTCCAACGCATCGCCCACGTGGATACGCACGCCGTGCCAGAGGGCACGCAGTTGCTCCAGGGACTCGGTGTTTTCCAGCCAGCACGGGCCCCAGCTGACGAAGTCGTGCAGGAAACCGGCGCGGTAGGCATAGATGCCGATATGGCGGCGATATGGCACGCCCTCCGGCAACACGTCGCGATTCTTGGCAAAGGCATCCCGCGCCCACGGCAAGGTGGAGCGACTGAACGTCAGTGCCAGGCCGTTGATGTCGCTGACCACTTTCACCACATTCGGGTTGAACAGCGTCTCGATGTCTTCGATCGGTTCGGCCAGGGTCGCCATACGCGCCTCGCCATGGGCCGCGAGGTTGGCAGCGACCTGATCGATGACACTCGGCGGTATCAATGGCTCGTCACCCTGCACATTCACTACGATCGCGTCGGGTGCCAGACCCAGCTGAGTGGCGACTTCGGCCAGGCGATCAGTACCGGAGTTATGGTCTTCGCGGGTCAGGACCGCTTCGGCACCAAAACCTTTGCACGCCTCGATGATGCGCGGGTCGTCGGTGGCC
This sequence comes from Pseudomonas sp. CFSAN084952, assembly GCF_009648855.1. Lineage (NCBI taxonomy): Bacteria > Pseudomonadati > Pseudomonadota > Gammaproteobacteria > Pseudomonadales > Pseudomonadaceae > Pseudomonas > Pseudomonas sp. CFSAN084952. The sequence goes on from NZ_CP045767.1 coordinate 3,002,177, forward strand.
ACCACCACCCGTTCGGCGCTGCTCTTGCACGCTTGTTCCCACACCAGCTGGATCATCGGCTTGGTGCCGATCATTTGCAGCGGCTTGCCCGGCAGGCGCGTCGAGGCATAGCGCGAGGGAATGACAACGGTAAAGGCGGTGGTCATTTATCCAGGCGCTCATCGGTAGTCAGAGTACGGGCTTCGCTTTCGAGCATGACCGGGATGCCGTCACGGATAGGGTAAGCCAGGCCGGCACCTTTGCTGATCAGCTCGGTTTTGTCGGCGCTGAGCTTGAGCGGGCCTTTGCAGATCGGGCAAGCGAGGATATCGAGCAGTTTGGTGTCCATGAGTGTTTCCTGGAAAGAAGCGTTTTAAGGCAAGAGACGGTTGGGCAGCAGACGCATCAGCTGCATGTCGAACCAGGCGACGAACGCCGGCGACGGTACCGCATCCACCGCAAGGTACCACCAGTCGGGCTGGGCAAAGGCGCGGCACTTCACCGCGTCCTTTTCGGTCATGACCAGCGGCAATGACGGGGTAAAATTCAAGACCTCGGCGCTGTAGGGCGCGTGGTCGGCAAAAGCATGGGGTAGCGGCTGCCAGTGTAGCGTTTCAAGGGTATTGAAGAAACGTTGCGGGTTACCTATGCCGGCCACCGCATGCACCTGCTGGCCCTGCGCAAAGTAGGTGACCGGCTGGCGCTCGCCGCTGTGCAGGTTGACCAGCGCTGTGGGCAGCAGGCGAAAGGCAAAGCCATCTTCACGGTCCGAAACGGCACCGTTATAAAGTACCCCGTCCACACTCTTCAGACGATCCACCGGTTCACGCAACGGCCCGGCTGGTAGGCACCGGCGGTTGCCGAGGCCGCGGGCGGCATCGATCAGCACCAGTTCAAGATCGCGAGCCAGGCGGTAATGCTGCAGGCCGTCATCGGAGAGGATCAGGTCCAGGGGTTCACTGGCCAGCAGTGCCTTTACCGCACGACTGCGATCAGGATCGATCATCAGCGGTACACCGCTGCGCTGCACGATCAGCAAGGGTTCATCACCGGCCACCTCGGCACTGTGGCCGGCCTCCACACGCCACGGCAGCTGCGGCGGCTTGGCACCGTAGCCTCGACTGACCACTCCTACGCGCAAACCGCTGCGGCGGCAGTGCTCGATCAACCACAAGATCAACGGCGTCTTGCCGGTGCCCCCCACCGTAATATTGCCCACCACGATCACTGGCACAGACGACTGATAAATCTCGCCCTCGCCCGCCACGAAGCGCGCACGCTTACGTTGAACCACACGGCGATACAACGATTCCAGCGGTCGCAGCAACATTAGTGCTGGATGACCTTCGTACCATGCCTTGAGTAAACGGTCGGAGATGGCCATCAGGGCAGGCTCGCCGCCTCGACAGTGGTCATGCGCAAATGGCTGAAACCGAGCTTGCCGGCAGCGTCCATGGCGGTGATCACGGCCTGGTGTGGGGTTTTGCCATCGGCGCTGATGGACAGCGGCAACTGGGTGTCGCCACCAGACTCCTTCTGCAACGCCTCCATCAGGCTGGCAAGGTCATTTTTCTCCAGCAACTGGTTATTTACCGAAAACACCCCTTCGGCGCTGATAGCGATGTCCAGCTGCTTGACTTGCTGGTCTTCGGCAGGCGAGCCACTCACCGCTTCAGGCAGGTCGACACGCAACTGGGTTTCCCGGGTGAAGGTGGTGGTCACGACAAAGAACAGCAGCAGGATAAACACCACGTCGATCAACGACGCGAGATTGATATCAACATTTTCCCGTTGCTTACGGCGAAATTTCACGCTTTGCCCTCGACCAGGTCTACATCACGGTCGCCCTGCACCACTTCTACCAGCTTGATGGCTTCCTGTTCCATACCGACCACCAGCTCATCAATGCGCCGCTGCAGGAAACGGTGGAAAAACACCGAAGGGATACCCACCATCAAGCCCGCAGCAGTAGTGATCAGGGCCTTGGAAATGCCCCCGGCCAATACCGACGCGTTGGTGGTCATGCCCGAGCCCGTGAACGCGCTGAAGATATCGATCATGCCCAGGACCGTGCCGAGCAAACCGAGCAACGGCGCCATGGCGGCGATAGTGCCGAGGGCGTTGATGTAGCGCTCCAGTTCATGAATAACCCGGGCGGCCGCCTCTTCGATGCACTCCTTCATGATCTCGCGACCATGCTTGGAATTGGCCAGGCCGGCGGCGAGGATTTCACCCAGTGGCGAATTGGCACGCAGCTCTTTGAGCTTTTGCTTGTCGAGCTGCTTGTTCTTGATCCAGCCCCAGACCTGCCCCAGCAAGTGCTCGGGGGTGACGCGACTGGCGCGCAGGGTCCACAGGCGTTCGGCGACGATGCCGAGTGCGACGATGGAGCTCAGAATGATCGGCAACATCATCCAGCCGCCGGATTTGACCAATTCCCACACAGTGAATGTCCCCTCGAAAAAGTGCGCCACTTTACCATATAGGGTCAACAGAAGGGTTCACCGGCTACAGGTCCGTCTGTCGCGGTTCGAGACCTTGGCAACGCCTGATTACGGTAACGGTTCGCGCCAGAAACGACGTTCGCTGCGCGCAACCGTCGCAGGCACAAACGCCCCCAGGCGCAGGCGCACAGCGCCCTGTTCGGCGCTGTCATACACCCGGCTGCCCAGTGCTTGGTAGCGTTCGAGGACCTGCGGATGAGGATGGCCAAACGTATTGCTGCGACCGCGGGAAATCAGCACAGAGGTGGGCGCCAACCGTTGTACGAAAGGCCAGGACGAAGAACTTCGGCTGCCATGGTGCGGGGCCTGCAGCCAGTCGGTCGGAACCGCCAGCGGGGAAGCTAGAAACGCCTGTTCTGCAGCGCGGTCAATGTCGCCGGTGAGCAGCAGGCGTTCGCCATTGGCCTGGACGTGCAGCACGCACGACCTCGGATTGCCCTCAAGCCCACCCGCCCACTGCCACAGTTCAAACCACACCCCGTCCCATTCCCATCGCTCGCCGCTGGTACAGGGCTGGGTGGCGAGAAAGGCTGGCAAGCCCTCGGTTTCGCCGCCCACCACGCGTTTGACGGGCAGCCCCCGAGCCACTGCTGCCGCACCACCGGCGTGATCGGCGTCGGCATGGCTGAGCAGCATCATGTCCAACTGCCCTACCCCGCGTTTTTTCAACGACGGCAACACGACGCGCGCGCCGAGGTCGACAGGCCCCGAGCGCGGCCCGGCATCGTAGAGCAAGGTGTGATGACGGGTGCGCAGGATCAGTGCCTGCCCCTGGCCGACATCCAGTTGCAGCACCTCTACCTGTCCGTGGGGCACCCACTCCCGGGGCGGAAAAACGGCCATCAACAGCATGGGCCAGCCCAACACCCGGAACGGCACCCCTTTGGGCAGCAGTAACACCACCGCGCCCATCAGGCTGACCAGCCAATACCCCAGCGGCACCTCGGGCGGCACCCAGGCCGGCAATTGCCCGGCCAGCAGCGCCAGGCCCTTGAACAATCCGTCCAGCGCGCCGCCGGCCAGCCACAGCACACCTTCTCCCGCCAGCGGTACCCACAACAACGCCGTGCCCAGCAGCGCCAAGGGCAACACCACCAGGCTGATCCACGGCACGGCAAACAGATTGGCCACCGGTGCGCTGAGGCTGATGGGCAGACCCAGCACCAGCAACACCGGAAACAAGCCAATGGCAATCAACCACTGAGGCCGGGTCCACGCCTGCCAGACGCTCCATGGCCCCAGGCGCCCGCCGAACGCCAGCAACAACACCGCGACCGCCGCAAACGACAACCAGAACCCTACCTGCAGGCTGGCCAAAGGCTCCAGTACCAGCACGCCGTTCAGCGCCAGCAGCAATGGCCACCACAGCCCCAAATGGCGGAAACGCAGACGCCACAGCAACACCAGGCCGACCATCACACAGGCCCGCTGCACCGGCACACCAAACCCCGCCAGCAGGCCATAACCCAACGCTGCGCCAAAAGCCAGGCCGCACGCCCACGGCAGCCACGGCCAGGTTCGTGGCCAGCAACCATAGCGCGCCAATACCGCGACAAAGCCGTAGATCAAGCCCGCCAACAAGCCGATATGCTGCCCGGAAATCACCAGCAGATGCACCGTGCCCGTGTCCTGCAACACCTGCCAATCCTCAGGCGCCAAGCCGGAACCGTCGCCCAATACCAACGCCGCCAAGCCCGCCTCGCGGCCTTGGGCATCCACCGCCATCACGCGCTGGCGAACAGCATCGCGCCAGGCATTGCGGGCCGGTGCGAGACGTTCACCGTCTTTCACCGTTGCAGTGGCACCGATACGCTGGGCCAGCAGCCAGGCTTCGTGGTCAACTCCATGAAAATTGAGCAGGCCCGCAGGCCGCTTGAGTGTCAGCGCCAGGCGCCAGCGCTCGCCGCTGTTCACCACTGGCCCGCCGTGCCAGGACACGCGGATACGCTTGGGCAGCCGCCCCTTGCGCAACCGGCCGTCGGCCAGTTCAAAGCGCACGCCCGTACCCATCTGCTGGGGCAAGCCGACCACACGCCCCTCCACCCAGCGAGTCTGCCCGTCCAGGGCCGGCTGCAGTCGATCATCCAACGCCCGCTGCGCGCTGAAGCAAGCCCAGCTCAACCCCACCAGGAAGAAGGCCAAGGGATAGGACCGAAAAGGCAACAGCATCAAGGCCAGCACCAGCATGGCCAATAGCACGGTGCCGGGCGGCAGGGCCGGCAACCAACGCAACGTCAGCAACCCCAGCGCCAACGCCAACATCCCTGTCTTCATGGATCATCCTTTTCCCGTGATCCACTCAGTCTTAGCCGGCTGAACGACAACGCCTATGATGTTTTGTCACAAAGTCTGAATTTTCTGTTTATAGAATCCGGGCATACTTGCCCCTCGAATTGACCTGGACCCCATATGCCCCGGCGCTTATTCAAACGGTACATGCCAGACCCCAGCAGTATCAGGGAACACAAGTCATTACAGTTTCTTGGCACGCTGCTGCATGACCCCAACCTCTGGCACCTGAACCGGCACTCCGTGGCGCGCGCCATGGCGGTGGGTTTATTTGCGGCGTTTATCCCGATTCCGTTGCAGATGTTGCTCGCCGCAGTGCTCGCGATCTCGGTGCGCGGCAATATGCCTATTGCCATCAGCCTGGTGTGGTTGACCAACCCCATCACCATGCCGGTGGTGTTCATCTGCACCTATATGACCGGCGCCTGGCTGATGAACGTGCCGCCACGCAGCTTGCCCGATAACCTGACGTGGGAATGGATCAGCGGCCAGTTGAGCACCCTCTGGCAGCCGTTCCTGCTGGGTTCGGTGGTATTGGGGGTGGTATTGGGCGCCCTGGCCTATTGCCTGACCATGGCGTACTGGCGCTGGTGGGTGGCGCACCAGTGGAAAAAACGCAAACTGCGTCGGCGCTGAGCGCTAACGGGCCAGCAAGTGCAAATGCACCCGCAGACCCTGCCCGGTGTTTTCTGCCCATAAGCGACCGCCCTGGCGCTGCACTGCGTTGCGGGCAATGCTCAGGCCCAGGCCGAAACCGCCATCGCCGGGCCGCGAGCCGTCCAGGCGGGTAAAGGGCGCGAAGATGCGCTCCAGATCATCCTCAGCAATCCCAGCGCCCTGATCCTGCAGCCAGATATGCCAATAGTCCCCCTCCCGACAGCCGTCGAGTTGCACCCAGCCGCCCTGGGGCGAGTGGCGTACGGCGTTGCGCAGGATATTTTCCAAGGCCTGGGCCAGTGCATTCAGGTTGCCGCGCACCCAACTGTCCGCCGGTAACAGGCACGGCAAGCGCGATGCGGGCCAACCGCTTTCAAAACACGCGTTCTCGCGCAATATGTCCCATAACGCCTGGAGCTGAATATCTTCCTGGGGCAGCGGCGTTGTTTCGCTGTCGAGCCACGCCAGTTGCAGGCTGTCTTCCACCAGGCGCTGCATCGCGTCGATTTCCCGGCCCAGGCGCTCGCGCAGTTTGGCCAGGTCTTGCTCACTGTCACAGGCCACCCGCAAGCGGCTCAAGGGTGTGCGCAGTTCATGGGACATATCGCGCAGCAACTGCTGCTGCAAACGCACGGTGCCCTGCAAGCGTTCGGACATATGGTCAAAGGCGCGGCCCAACTCGCCCAGTTCATCCTGGCGGCTGGTGGCATCGCGAGACATCCGCGTATTGAGTTGGTCCGCACGCCAGGCATTGGCCTGCTCGCGCAATTGATTGAGGGGCATGATCAACAGCCGGTAGAGGCCGATGCACAGCAACAGGGTAAACAGGCCGGGAATCACACCATTGGTGACCACCCGCCAGAACAGTTGATAGCGCCCTGGCATAAAACGCTGCGGCAGCTCGATCACCAGCGACCCCGCGCCAGGGTCGACCGGAAACGGCACCTTCATCCAGGGCAGGCCAATGACATGCCGGCTGACCGGCCAATCCAATCCGCGCAAAAACGTCAGGCGCTGGCTTTCCTTGTCACTCAAGGGCGTGCTGCCCAGGGACTGTAGGTCGTTACCGATCACCCCCACCCAAGTGCTTTCGCGCTCGGCCATCCGCCGCAGCCAGGCGTCCACGCCGGCGCTGCCTTGAGTGCTCCACGCCAGCTCGGCACCCGCGGCATAGCCAGTGAGAATCTCCCGCGACTTGTCCGACAGGTAAGCGCTCTGCTGCTCCATGTAGCGGCCCCAGGACCAACTGAGCCAGATCATCAGCAAACAGAAGGCGATCAACAGACAGGCCAGCTTCCAGAACAACGAGTGCCTGCCGGGCAATCGCTCAAAGCCCTTCATCGTGACCGCTCAGCACGTAGCCCTTGCCCCATACGGTGCGTACTTCACGCTCGATGTAACCGATGGCCTTGAGCTTGCGGCGGATCTGGCTGACATGCATGTCGAGGCTGCGGTCATGGGGCGCATACCCGCGCTGCAACACCTGCTGATACAGGAAGGCTTTGCTGAGGACTTCTTCGGCATTGCGGTGCAGGGTTTCCAGAAGGCGGTATTCGCTGCGCGTGAGCCCGGCCCACTGGTCCTGGCAGGACACATCGCAGCGTTCATCATCAAAGTGCAGCACCCGGGCATGTTCAGGGACCGAGGCGCGCGGCGGCTCGGGCCGGCGATCCAGGGCAACGCGGCGCAGGATCGCTTCAATTCGCACGCACAGTTCAACCATGCTGAACGGCTTGGGCAAATAGTCGTCCGCGCCCAGGCGAAAACCGCTGATACGGTCGGCTTCAGCGCCCAGGGCCGACATCAGGATCACGGGCATGGCGTGGCTCTGGCGCAAATGGGTGAGGATCGACAAACCGTCCAGCCCCGGCAGTAGAATGTCCATCAGCACCAGGTCGAAGGCCTGGGCGCGGGCCAGTTGCAGGCCCTGCTGACCGTTCCGGCACCAGGTCACCTGGAAGCCACTGCGGCCAAGCTGCTCGTGCACATAGGCGCCCAACACCGGGTCGTCTTCGATGGTCAGGATACTGGGTAGGCCAACTGCTGCGGGAGTCATTAGCGTCTGCAAGTCATTCTCAATCACTGATTATTCAAGATTAAACGTTCACAGGCAATCGCCACCCGGCGCCGAATGGCCCGAAGATTGCCGCATGTCGTTAATTTGCAAGATTCCGGGCCGCGCAAATGGCTACACTGCGCAGGTGGCGCGGGCCGGATGCCGGCGTGGATGATTGATAACAACGTGGTAGCAGGAGAGTGGCGTGCTTAGAAGAATGGGGATAAAAGGCCGCGTACTGTTGCTGACCTTATTACCGACCAGCCTGATGGCGCTGTTGTTGGGCGGCTATTTCACCTGGATGCAACTCTCGGAGTTGCAGACCCAACTGCTGCAACGCGGCGAAATGATCGCCGAGCAATTGGCACCCTTGGTGGCACCCGCGCTGGGCCATAAGAACACCGACCTGCTGGAGCGCATCGCGACCCAGTCCCTGGAGCAGCCGGATGTGCGCGCCGTGTCGTTCCTGGCGCCCGACCGTTCGTCCCTGGCCCATGCCGGTCCGACCATGCTCAACCAGCCGCCCACCGGCAACAGTTCGCACCTGTTGCAGCGCACCGGCAATGACGCCACTCGCTATCTACTGCCGGTGTTTGGCCGCCATCGCAACCTGGCGGGCGAGTTGATTCCCGATGAGGCCGACCGTCTACTGGGTTGGGTCGAAGTGGAGCTGTCCCACAATGGCATGTTGCTGCGCGGCTATCGCAGCCTGTTCGCCAGCCTGCTGCTGATCGCCATCGGCCTGATGTGCACCGCCGCCCTCGCCCTGCGTATCAGCCGCACCATCAATTCGCCGATTGGCCAGATCAAGCAAGCCGTGACCCAGCTCAAGGACGGCAACCTGGAGACACGCCTGCCACCCTTGGGCAGCCAGGAACTGGACCAACTCGCGTCGGGCATCAACCGCATGGCCGAAACCCTGCAAAATGCCCAGGAAGAGCTGCAACACAGCATCGACCAGGCCACCGAAGACGTGCGCCAGAACCTGGAAACCATCGAGATCCAGAACATCGAGCTGGACCTGGCGCGCAAGGAAGCCCTGGAGGCCAGCCGTATCAAGTCGGAGTTCCTGGCCAACATGAGCCATGAAATCCGCACGCCGCTCAACGGCATCCTCGGCTTTACTCACCTGTTGCAAAAGAGCGAGCTGTCGCCGCGCCAGTTGGACTACCTGGGCACTATCGAAAAGTCGGCGGATAACTTGCTGGGCATCATTAACGAGATCCTCGATTTCTCGAAGATTGAAGCCGGTAAGCTGGTGCTCGACAGCGTGCCTTTCAACCTGCGCGACTTGCTGCAAGACACCTTGACCATCCTCGCTCCCGCCGCCCATGCCAAGCAGCTAGAACTGGTGAGCCTGGTGTACCGCGACACGCCCCTGGCGTTGGTGGGCGACCCGCTGCGGCTCAAGCAGATCCTGACCAACCTGATCAGTAATGCGATCAAGTTCACCCGCGAAGGCACCATTGTGGCCCGGGCCATGATCGAGGACGAGCAGGAAGACAGCGTGCAATTGCGCATCAGTGTGCAAGACACCGGCATTGGCCTGTCGAACCAGGATGTGCGCGCCCTGTTCCAGGCATTCAGCCAGGCCGACAACTCGCTGTCGCGCCAGCCCGGCGGCACCGGTTTGGGCCTGGTGATTTCCAAGCGGTTGATCGAGCAGATGGGCGGCGAAATCGGCGTCGACAGCACGCCGGGTGAAGGTTCGGAATTCTGGATCAGCCTGAACCTGCCCAAGACCCGTGACGACGTCGAAGACCTGCCCGCCGCGCCGCTATTGGGGCGTCGTGTGGCCGTGCTGGAAAACCACGAACTGGCGCGCCAGGCCCTGCAACATCAGTTGGAAGACTGCGGCCTGGAAGTCACGCCGTTCAATACCCTGGAAAGCCTGACCAACGGCATCACCAGTGCGCACCAGACCGAACAGGCCATCAGCCTGGCGGTGCTCGGCGTCACGGCCAACGACATTCCGCCCGAGCGCCTCAACCAACACCTGTGGGACCTTGAACACCTGGGCTGCAAGGTGCTGGTGCTGTGCCCGACCACCGAGCAGATGCTGTTCAACCAATCGGTGCCCAACCCTAACAGCCAATTGCAGGCCAAGCCCGCCTGTACGCGCAAGTTGCGCCGCTCCCTGGCCGACCTGATCAGCCCGCGCCCTTCGCGCAGCGAACCCGGTGAGCCGTTGTCCAGCCGTGCGCCACGGGTGCTGTGCGTGGACGACAACCCGGCCAACCTGTTGCTGGTGCAAACCCTGTTGGAAGACATGGGCGCCAAGGTGCAGGCGGTGGAAAGCGGTTACGCGGCGGTCGACGCCGTGAAGCAGGAAACGTTCGATTTGGTGCTGATGGACGTGCAAATGCCCGGCATGGATGGCCGCCAGAGCACCGAGGCGATCCGCCAGTGGGAAAGCGAGCGCCACGGCACGCCGCTGCCGGTGGTGGCCCTCACGGCCCACGCCATGGCCAACGAAAAACGCGCCCTGCTGCAAAGCGGTATGGACGACTACCTGACCAAACCCATCAGCGAGCGGCAATTGGCCCAGGTGGTATTGAAATGGACCGGCCTGGCGCTGCGTAACCAAGGCCCGGAGCGCACCCATGAAGGTGCGGCCCAGGGCGTGCAGCTCTTGGTACTCGACCACGAAGAAGGCCTGCGCCTGGCCGCCAACAAGGCCGACCTGGCCGCCGATATGCTCGCCATGCTGCTGGCCTCCCTGGAGGCTGATCGCCTGGCAATTACCCACGCCCGCGAAGCCAATGACAACCATGCCTTGATCGAGCGCGTGCACCGTTTGCACGGCGCCACGCGCTACTGTGGCGTGCCGCAATTACGAGCAGCCTGCCAACGCGCCGAAACCCTGCTCAAGCAGGATGACGCCAAGGCCATGGCCGCGCTGGACGAACTGGACATGGCGATTGCGCGGCTGGCCAGTGAAGCCAGAGTCAGCGCCTGACCCTGTTTTCATGGGCAACGAATCAACAATGTGTAAATTGCAGGGAGCCTTCTCAATGCGCGTCATTCTCTTCAGCAGCCAAACCTACGACCGCGAGAGTTTCCTCGGCGAACCGCTGCCGGCTGGCCTGGAACTGCAATTCCAACCCGCCCGGCTCAACCTCGATACCGTGGCCCTGGCCGAACACCACGAGGTGGTCTGTGCCTTTATCAACGACGACCTCAGCGCCCCGGTGCTGGAGCACTTGGCCAAGGGCGGCACACGCCTGATTGCCCTGCGCTCGGCGGGGTACAACCACGTCGACCTACCCGCCGCCCAGCGCCTGGGCTTGACCATCGTGCGCGTGCCCGCCTATTCGCCCCACGCAGTGGCCGAGCATGCCGTCGCCCTGATCCTGGCCCTCAACCGTCGCCTGCACCGTGCCTACAACCGTACCCGCGACGGTGATTTCAGCCTGCACGGGCTGACCGGTTTTGATCTGGTCGGCAAAACGGTCGGCGTGGTCGGCACCGGTCAGATCGGCGCGACCTTCGCCAAGATCATGGCCGGCTTCGGCTGCCAGTTGCTGGCCTACGATCCCTTCCCCAACCCACAGGTGCAGGACCTCGGGGCCCGCTACGTGAGCCTGCCTGAACTGTTGGCGAAGGCGCAAATCATCAGCCTGCACTGCCCGCTGACCGCCGACAGCAAACACCTGATCAATGCCCGCTCACTCGCGCAGATGCAAACCGGTGCGATGCTGATCAACACCGGGCGCGGTGGCCTGGTCGACACGCCAGCACTGATCGAAGCGCTCAAGCTTGGCCGGTTGGGCTACCTGGGGCTGGACGTCTACGAAGAAGAAGCCCAATTGTTTTTCGAGGACCGCTCGGACCTGCCCCTGCAGGATGACGTGCTTGCCCGCCTGCTGACCTTCCCCAACGTCATCATCACCGCGCACCAGGCCTTCCTCACCCGTGAGGCCCTGGCGGCGATTGCCGGTACCACATTGGCCAACATTGCCGCGTGGGCCGATGGCCGGGCGCAGAACCTGGTCAAGGGATGATCAGCGGTCACATACCAGGCTCATGATAGGCCGGCACCCGTGATAGGATGCCGCGCCTATTTGGAGGATCCATGGCCGAACACGATTTCCGCTTCAGCTTGCTGAGCCCGCAACATACCCTGATCGAATGCCGTGCCCTGGTGCCGGGCCGTTACCAAGTCACCGGCAACGGTGGTTCGATCAAACATGGCGACGTCCTGATCGTCAGCCTGCGCGGCAGTAAAACCCTGTCGATGCGACTGACCGTCGAAGGTGACGCACGCTACTCCATCCGCCCAGCGGGCCAGTGGGTCGCCATGGCCCAAGGGCCGAAGTTCGGCGAACTGGAGATTCACACCTGGAAGGTCAATTGCGACAGCTGCGACGCCGTGCTGGAGTTTGAATTCGCGGTAGAAACCAAGCTGACCAAGGCACCGCTGCAACCGGCCGCCAACGCGCGTATCAAAGAACTGGGCTGGGCCAGCGAAGGCGATAAGCACCGCTGCCCGAAATGCCAGCAGGCCGCGCAATGAAAGGCCCGCTGCTGCTCGCCGCCATCGGCATGGGCCTGGCAGGCTGCGCTGCCGATGGCGCCAAGCTCGAGCGCGACCACAGCTACGTAGTGGAATGGATCGGTGAGCGGCCGTTGATGGACTACGCGCACCTCACCGTCACCCTGGGCGCCGATGGCCGCGCCTATGGCAATGGCGGCTGTAACCACTGGTTTGCGCCGTACACGGTCGAAGGCGACAAGCTCAGCTTCGGCCCAGTCGGCAGCACCCGGAAAATGTGCGCCGAGGCCCTGATGGAGCAAGAGCATCGCTTCTTCCAGGCCCTGCAAGGCGTGCAGCGCTGGGACATCTCGCCGATCGAGCAGACGCGGTTCTGGCCGGCCGAAGGCAAGCCGATCCGCTTGTGGCTCGAAGAAGGCTGATCTAGGCGCACTCTCCTGTATTAACGCGGTGTCCTCTGGTTCTGTGGGAGCTGGCTTGCCTGCGATGCGGACGACGCGGTGTATCAGGTACACCGCAGCGATGCCATCGCAGGCAAGCCAGCCCCCACAGTTTTATCCTTTCAGCGCCTTGAGCTTGGCCAACACCCCTTCCGCTGTCTGCTCACCCATCAACTGCTCACGCACCTTGCCCTTGTCGTCGATGATGTAGGTCACCGGCAATGCCTCGCTGCGCGGAATCTCGAAGATCCCGTCCGGGTTCTGGGCCAGTACCGTGAACTTGATCCCCAGCTTGTCGCTGGCGGCCTTCAGTTCTTCACCCTGCACATTGTCGAAGTTGACGCCGAACACCCCGACATTCTGGCCTTTCAACTGTTCTGCCAGGGCATTGAGCTCGGGGATTTCCGTGCGGCACGGCCCACACCATTCGGCCCAGTAGTTGACCACCAGCCACTGTTTGTCCAGGCGTTCGGCCGCCACTTTCTGGCCATATTGGTCAACGCCGTAATCGTTACCGCAGCCGCTGAGCAGCAGGGTTGTGATGATCGCCAATGCACCGATCAGTCGCCTTGTCATGGGGTATTCCTTCGCAAAAATGAACGTTGGCTGCGGCCTATCGCCTCTTACGGTTTAAGGACAGGCGCCAGCGCAGGTAGAATACCCGCCACCTTACGCAAGATGCGACCCGCACATGACCGATCTGACGCTTTATCACAACCCGCGCTGCTCGAAATCCCGCGGTGCGCTGGAACTGCTGGAAGCCCGCGGCCTCACCCCGACCGTCGTGCGCTACCTGGACACCCCGCTGGATGCCGCGCAAATCGAGGCCCTGCTGAAAAAACTGGGGATCAGCGCACGCCAACTGCTGCGCACCGGCGAAGACGAATACAAAACCCTGAACCTGGCAGACGCCAGCCTCAGCGACACCCAACTGATCGCCGCCATCGCAGCCCATCCCAAGCTGATGGAACGCCCGATCCTGGCAACCGCCGACAAAGCCATCATTGGCCGCCCACCCGAGAACGTGCTGGAGATCCTGCCGTGACTACGCCCTATGTGCTGGTGTTGTATTACAGCCGCAACGGCTCGGTGAGCGAGATGGCCCGGCAGATTGCCCGCGGTATCGAGCAAGGCGGCATGGAAGCGCGGTTGCGCACCGTGCCGGCGATCTCCACCGAGTGCGAAGCGGTGGCGCCGAGCATTCCCGACGAAGGCGCGCTGTATGCCAGCCTGGACGACCTGAAGCACTGCTCGGGCCTGGCCCTGGGCAGCCCGACCCGGTTCGGCAACATGGCCGCGCCGCTCAAGTACTTCCTCGATGGCACCAGCAACCTGTGGCTTACCGGCGCTTTGGTCGGCAAGCCGGCCGGCGTGTTCACCTCCACCGCCAGCCTGCATGGCGGCCAGGAGACCACGCTGATGTCGATGCTGCTACCGCTGCTGCACCATGGCATGTTGATCACCGGCCTGCCCTACAGCGAGCAGGCACTGCTCGACACCCAGGGCGGCGGCACGCCGTATGGCGCCAGCCACCATTCCGGGCCAGACGGTAAGCGCATGCTCGATCAACATGAAATCACCCTGTGCCGGGCCTTGGGCCTGCGCCTGGCCAAGACCGCCACGCTGTTGGAGAACGGCCGTGGCCAGGAAGCCTAAGGTCCTGCCAACACGGGAATGGCTGGCGCCGCGGGTCAAGGTGGCACGCGCGCTGAGCCTGCTGGCGTTTTTAGGCCTGGTGGGCTTGTTGTGCGCGTACTACCTGTTGGTCGCCGACCTGCATGGGGCGCGCCCGTGGGTCATCCTGCTGATCGAGTTGGTGCCGCTGCTGATACTTGCGCCAGGCATGCTGATGGGCAGCGCACGCGGGCATTCGTGGATGTGCTTTGTGGTGAACCTGTATTTCATCAAGGGCGCGCTGGCGGCGTATGACCCGAACCGCCAGTGGTTCGGTGTGCTGGAAATGCTGGCGAGCCTGGCGGTGTTTTGCACGGCGTTGCTGTATGTGCGTTGGCGGCATCAGCTGAACCGGCGACTGGCCGATTGACTGATCATTCCCACGCTCCGCGTGGGAATGCTGCCCAGGACGCTCTGCGTCCCGGGCCTAGTGCAAGGGTGACGCGGAGCGTCACAGGATGCATTCCCACGCGGAGCGTGGGAACGATCAGGTGATCAATGATTCACCGTGTAAGCCAACATCATCGACAACTGACACATCGGCCGCCCACTCTCGGCGTGCCACTGGTTGAAGGCGCCCTGCACCGTCGCCAGGTCGCGCAGGCTGGTCGGGGCCTTGTCGACAATCTTCTGCGCATTCAGCGCCGCCACCACGTCATCGCTTGGCACAAAGGTGTCCTTGCCGACCATGCGCAAAAAGCGCGGCGCCGACAGCCCGCCCAGTTGATGGCCATGCTTGCTCAGGTACTTCCAGAGCCCAACGATGTCAGTCACCGGCCAATCGGCGATAAACGCACCGAAGCTGCCTTTTTCCTGCTCGATATCCAGGATCATCTGCGCATTGCGCGGCACACTCTTGAGCTTGCCCAGGTGGCGGATGATGCGGGCGTCCTGCATCAACCGTTCCAGGTGCTCGGCGCCCATCAGCACAACTTTTTCCGGGTCGAAACCGAAGAACACCTGCTCGAACGCCGGCCATTTGGCATCAACCACGCTGTGCTTCAAACCGGCGCGGAACACCCGCAGCGCCAAGGTCGACAGGTAACGGTCATCGGTGATCTTGCGCAATTGCGCCGGGGTCTTGGGCACCGGCAGATGGGCTTCCAACTTGGCCGCCGAACCGAAGCGGTTCAGACAATATTCGTGCAGCCACTTGTAATCGCGCATGCCCTCTCCTGTCAGTCGAATTGAAAACGGCGCCCGCAAGCGCCGTGTACTAGAGCCTCGGGAAGACTCAGAGGTTCACTACATTGACGAAACGCGATGCGGCGGTCTCATCGATTTTCAAGCTGGTGAAGTCAAACAGGTTGCGGTCGGCCAATTGCGACGGGATCACGTTTTGCAGGCTGCGGAAGATACTTTCGGTACGCCCCGGGGTCTTGCGCTCCCAGTCCACCAGCATCTCCTTGACCACCTGGCGCTGCAGGTTTTCCTGGGAGCCGCACAGGTTGCACGGGATGATCGGGAACTGCTTGAAGTCGGAATAAGCCTGGATGTCCTTCTCGTTGCAATACGCCAGCGGGCGGATCACCACGTTGCGCCCATCATCGGCACGCAGCTTGGGCGGCATGGCCTTGAGCGAGCCGTTGAAGAACATATTGAGGAAGAAGGTTTCGACGATGTCATCGCGGTGATGACCCAAGGCCATCTTGGTCGCGCCGATCTCATCGGCAAAGGTATAGAGCGTGCCACGGCGCAGGCGCGAGCACAGCGAGCAGGTGGTCTTGCCTTCCGGGATCAATTCCTTGACCACCGAGTAGGTGTCTTTCTCGACAATGTGGTACTCCACGCCCAGTTCTTTCAAATAGGCCGGCAGCACATGCTCAGGGAAACCGGGTTGTTTCTGGTCCATGTTGACCGCCACGATCTCGAACTTGATCGGCGCGACCTTTTGCAGGTGCAGCAACACGTCGAGCATGGTGTAGCTGTCTTTGCCGCCGGAGAGGCAGACCATGACCTTGTCGCCGTCCTCGATCATATTGAAATCGGCGACCGCTTCACCGGCCAGGCGACGCAGGCGTTTTTGCAGTTTGTTCTGGTTGACTGTAAGAGTGCCCATGGCGCTTGGATCCGCAAAGGTGTGTGACGAAAAGCGCAGCATTTTACCGGTAAGACTCGCCGAGTTCCAATGTGGGAGCTGGCTTGCCTGCGATAGCGGTGTGCCAGTCAACATCTCTGGTCCGGACAGGCCGCCATCGCAGGCAAGCCAGCTCCCACACTGGATCCCATGAATCCTGACAGACCGCACCGCGATTAGCGTGAGTGTTTACAGCGCAATTTGCTCTAAAGGCCCTACGGTTATTCCGGTCATCCCTTTCTATACTGCGACTTGAGGTCGCACATCTATCCAGACCTTTCAGGCCATTTGGCCCGTGGGCGCTCCGATGGGGGGCGATGGTAATAACGACAGGAGTGACTGGCATGATCCATCACGTCGTGGGGCTGTTTACCCATCCCGACCAGGAATGGCGGGAAATCCGTGGCGATAAAGAAGAAAGCATCAGCCACATGTACCTCACTCATACCCTGATTCTCGCGGCGATCCCCGCCATTTCCGCCTTTATTGGCACCACTCAGGTCGGCTGGGTCATCGGCAACCGCGCCCCGGTGATGCTGACCCAGGAAAGCGCGCTGTGGATGACCCTCATGTCCTACGCGGCCATGCTGTGCGGCGTGGCGGTGATGGGTGCATTCATTCACTGGATGGCCCGCACCTACGACGCCAGCCCAAGCATGGCCCGCTGCGTGGCGTTTGCCACTTATACCGCCACACCCTTGTTTATCGGCGGGCTGGCGGCGCTCTACCCGCATATGTGGCTGGGCATGGTCGTGGGCACTGCGGCGATCTGCTACACGGTGTACCTGCTGTATGTGGGGCTGCCGACCTTCATGAGTATCGACCCGGATGAAGGCTTCCTGTTTTCCAGCTCGGTATTGGCCGTCGGCCTGGTGGTGCTGGTGGCGATCATGGCCTTTACCGTGATCGTCTGGGGCCTGGGCGTCGGGCCGATCTACACCAGTTGAACGAAAAACCCCGCAGGCACGGCCACCGCAAGGTGGCTTTGTGCGTTATGCATGACCATTCGGCGCCTGACAGATTCGGAAACACCCAGCTTTGCGGCATACTGGGCGTCTCTGGAGATATGTACAGCATGCCCGAGCAACTCAATACCCGCGTCGAAGATTGTTTCCTGCAAGCCGAATCCTTTTTCAAACGAAGCTTCAAACGCCCCCAGGTCAGCCTCAAGCTGCGGGGCCAGAAGGCCGGTGTCGCGCATTTGCACGAGAACCTGCTGCGCTTCAACCCTCAGTTGTACCGTGAAAACAGCCAACACTTTCTCAAGCAAACCGTGGCCCATGAAGTGGCGCACCTGATTGCCCACCAATTGTTTGGCGAGCGTATCCAGCCCCATGGCGAGGAATGGCAGTTGATCATGCGCGGGGTTTACGAGCTGCCGCCCGACCGTTGCCACACCTACGAGGTCAAGCGTCGGCAGGTGACTCGCTATATTTACCGCTGCCCGTGTGCGGACAGTGATTTTCCGTTTTCACCGCAGCGCCATGGGCTGGTGAACCAGGGGCGGCGGTATTTGTGTCGGCGGTGTCGGCAGACTCTGGTGTTCACTGGAGAAACTCGGGTGGAATGAGGGCCTCTTCGCAGGCAAGCCAGCTCCCACATCTGGATCTGTGAACACAATCAAAATGTGGGAGCTGGCTTGAACTGGCCTAATGATTTTGGACACTTCAATCGGGCGTTATGATAGCGCCCAAATCTGAGGTGTTTGGATATGCGTAAATCTTATTCGAGTGAGTTCAAGCTCAAGGCTGCCAGCATGGTGCTGGATGAAGGCCAGCCGGTTACTGAGGTCTGTGCCAGCCTAGATATCGGCCCCACTGCTCTACGCCGCTGGGTCGATCAAGTGCAGAAAGAACGCCTGGGTTCGACCCCGGTAGGGGCCAAGGCGATTACCGCTGATCAGCGAGAAATCCAGAGGCTCAAAGCCCTACTCAGGGAGAAAGACCTGGACATTGAAATCCTAAAAAGGGCCAGTGCTCTCCTGCTTTTGGACGCCAAAGATCATTCACGCTGATCGATGAGCTGGACGAGCAATACGGCGTTAAAAGGTGTTGCCGGGCGTTTGGGATCAACCGTAGTAGTTTCTACGCCTGGCGCCAGCGCCAGGGCAGAGCAAATCCTGAACGGGACAAGCTCAAAGCCGCGCTGGTCAAGCACCACAGGGCGTCCAGAGAGTCGGCCGGCGCACGTACTTTGTCCAAGGAGCTAAAAGCCAAAGGGCATCGTATCGGACGTTATATGGCTCGCAGTTTGATGCGCGAAGCTGGCATCGCTAGCCGTCAGCGCAGGCGCCATAAGTACAAGTCGCCGGGCGTTGAGGCATTGGTTGCGCCGCACGTGCTCAAGCGAAAATTTGATGTAACGGCGGTTAACCAGGTGTGGTGTGGCGACGTAACTTACATCAAGGTCGGCAAGCGATGGATGTACTTCGCCGCCGTTCTGGATTTGTACGCTCGGAGGATCGTGGGTTGGTCGTTCTCGATGATTTCTGATGCCAATCTGACCTGCGAAGCGCTACGCATGGCGGTTGAGCTACGCGGCCGCCCCCAGGATGTGTTGTTTCATTCAGACCAAGGTTGTCAGTACACCAGTCATAAATTCCGAAACGAGCTTGTGAAACACGGATTTAGACAAAGTATGAGCCGTAAAGGCGAGTGCTGGGACAACGCCCCCATGGAGCGTTTCTTTGGTAGTTTGAAATCAGAGTGGGTTCCTGAAACGGGCTACAAACTGGAACATGAGGCCCGGGCAGACGTGCAGCGCTATGTCTCGCGCTACAACATCAGCAGGCCTCACAGCTACAACGACTACCGGTCGCCGGTCGCGAAGGAAAGGTTGGTGGCGTGAACCTTAATCGGTGTCCAAGATTACTTGACCAGTTCAGCTTGCCTGCGAAAGCGCCCGCTCAGTCAACCTACAACCTTGGCCTGCCGCAATTGCTCTATCCGCTCAATACCGAACCCCAACTCCGCCAGCACCTCATCACTGTGCGCCCCCACCGCCACCCCAATATGCCTAGGCGCCGGCAACCCCTCGGAGAATTTCAGCGGGCAGGCCAATTGCGCTTGTGTCGAGCCGTCACCCCGGGGCACCTGGCTGACTAGCTCCCGCGCCTTCAACTGGGGATGCTCCGCCGCTTCGCTCAAACTCAACACTGGCTCAACACAGGCATCCACCCCAGCAAACAACTCACACAACTGGTCAAAACTGCGCTTCTCGAACTCCACCTGCAACGCCTGTTTGAGCACGGCCTGGCGTTCGGGCGTCACGCTGTGTGCCGCCAGTTCCGGGCGCCCCAAGGCCGCGCACAGCTGCTGCATAAACCCCGGTTCCAAACTGCCCACCGACATCCAGCGCCCATCGCGTGTGCGGTAGTAGTCATAGAAACTCCCGCCATTGAGCACATGGTTCTCCCACCCAGGCTCGACCCCGCAAGCCAGGTAACCGGCCCCCGCCATGGCGTTAAGGCTGAACGAGCAGTCGGTCATGCTCACATCCAGGTATTGCCCCACCCCGCTTTGCTGCCTGGCAATCACCGCCGCCAGCAAGCCCACCACGGCATGCAGTGAACCGCCCGCCACATCCGCCAGCTGTACGCCCAGGGGCAACGGGCCGGTGTCCTGGCGCCCGGTATGGCTGGCCACGCCGGCCAACGCCAGGTAGTTGATATCGTGCCCGGCGCGGTCCTTATAGGGGCCGGTCTGGCCGTAACCGGTGATCGACACATAGATCAGCCGCGGGTTGATCGCCTTCAGCGCCTCATATCCCAGGCCCAGGCGCTCCATGACACCGGGGCGGAACTGCTCGAGCAGGATGTCATGGCCCTTGACCAACTCACGCACAATCTCCAGCGCCTCGGCCTGCTTGAGGTCCAGGGCCAGGCTGCGCTTGTTGCGATTGAGGTAGGCGTGGCTGGCCGAGGTACCACGATCATGGGGCGGCAATACCCGCAACAGGTCCATCCGTGTGGGCGATTCGATACGCAGCACCTCGGCGCCCATGTCCGCCAGCATCAGGGAGGCAAACGGGCCGGGCAGCAAGGTGGAAAAATCCAACACTTTAAGGGACGCCAAGGGACCTGACATGGGGACTCCAGTTGGGTTGCGAATACTCACAGACTAGGCAGCCGGGCAGCTGCCGGCAATCGTCAGAACGATCAACCACAGTGACCGTTTTGATCACGGCGGGCTTTTTCGCGGCGGCGGCTTTATCATTGGCCGACGTTTGTTGGCAGAGTCTTCCATGAAGTTCGCGATTGCACTGTATAGCGCCGCCCACGCGCCCTCCTCGCGCCGCGCCCTGTTGTTCGCCCAGGCGGCGCTGGCCGGCGGGCATGAGATCGTGCGGCTGTTTTTCTACCAGGACGGCGTGTACAGCGCGTCCAATAACATCGTCGCGCCCCAGGATGAGCAAGACATTGCGCGCCAATGGCGCGAGTTTGTCAGCCAGCACCAACTCGACGGCGTGGTGTGCATCGCCGCAGCCCTGCGCCGGGGTGTGCTTAATGCCGAGGAAGCTGCGCGTTACCAACGCAGCGCGGTCAACCTGGAAGCACCCTGGGCGTTGTCGGGCCTGGGACAATTGCATGACGCGATCCAGGACGCCGACCGCCTGATCTGTTTTGGAGGGCCGTGACATGTCCAGATCCTTATTGGTGATCAGCCGCCAGGCCCCATGGTCCGGGCCGAGTGCGCGGGAAGCACTGGATATCGTGCTGGCCGGCGGCGCGTTCGATCTGCCCATTGGCCTGCTGTTCCTGGATGACGGTGTGTTCCAACTGGCGCCGAACCAAGCGGCCAAGGCCGTGCAACAGAAAGACCTGAGTGCCAACCTGCAGGCCCTGGGCCTGTTCGGCATTGATGACGTGTTCGCGTGCAGCCATAGCCTGACCGCACGCGGGTTGCCGCCGCCTGCCCACGCGCAGGCGCTCGACAGCCAAGCCATTTTCCAGCTGATTGACCGTTACGACCAGGTGATTACCCTCTGATGTCGACTCTACATGTGGTGTCTCATTCCCCGTTTACCGACAGCCGCCTCGACAGCTGCCTGCGCATCTGTGGCACCGAGGACGCTATCCTCCTATGTGGTGACGGAGCCTACGGCCTGCACACGCCCGCCCTGCATACTAAAGGCGTAAAGGTGTTTGTGCTGGCCGAAGACATGCAGGCGCGCAACCTGCCGCTGCCCGACTGGGCTGACAGCGTCGATTACCCAGGCTTCGTGCAACTGTCGATCGACTACGACAAGGTCAACACCTGGCTATGAACACCCTGACCGTCGGCGCACGCACCCTGGAACTGGATAAGGACGGCTACCTCGTCGACCTCAACGACTGGTCCGATGAAGTGGCGAATGCCCTGGCCGCTGCCGAAGCCTTGGAGCTGACGCCGGCACACTGGGAAATCCTCACCCTGCTGCGCCAGTTCTACACCGAATTCCAGCTATCCCCCGCCACGCGCCCGCTGATCAAGTACACCGCCTTGAAGCTGGGCCCGGAAAAGGGCAACAGCCTGCACCTCAACAAACTGTTCAACGGCACTCCCGCCAAACTCGCCGCCAAGCTGGCGGGCCTGCCCAGGCCGACGAATTGCTTATGACCGACTTTGCCCCCCTGACTCTCGTAACGCCCCAAGAGCATCCCTTTGCGCAGTTCGTGCGCATCCTCGGCAAAGGCAAGCGTGGCGCGCGCAACCTCACCCGCGAGGAAGCGCGGGAAGCCATGGGCATGCTGCTCGACGAAAAGGTCGAGGACACCCAGCTCGGCGCCTTCCTGATGCTGCTGCGCCACAAGGAAGAAAGCCCGGAAGAACTCGCCGGTTTCACCGAAGCCGTACGTGAGCGCCTGCACGCGCCAGCGCTGAACGTCGATATCGACTGGCCGACCTACGCCGGTAAAAAGCGCCACCTGCCGTGGTTCCTGCTGGCAGCCAAATGCCTGGCGCAGAACGGCGTGCGCATCCTGATGCACGGCGGCGGCGCCCACACTGCGGGGCGCTTGTACACCGAGCAATTGCTGGACGGCTTGCAGATCCCGCTGTGCCGCGACTGGCAACAGGTCCAGAGCACCTTCGCCCACGGCAACCTGGCATTTATCCCGCTGGGTGATTGGGCCCCACAGCTGCAACGCATGATCGACCTGCGCAACACCCTGGGCCTGCGCTCGCCTATCCACTCTCTGGCGCGCCTGCTCAACCCGCTGAATGCGCGTTGTGGCCTGCAAAGCATTTTCCACCCCGGTTACCAGGGCGTGCATCGCGATGCCAGTGGCTTGCTGGGTGACAACGTGATTGTGGTCAAGGGCGACGGCGGCGAGATCGAGATCAACCCCGACACCCTCAGTCACCTGTACGGCACCACCGGCGGCCAGAGCTGGGACGAAGAGTGGCCCGCCCTCTCAGACCAGCGCCACGTCAAGCCAGCAACGCTTGAGCCCGAGCACCTCAAAGCGCTGTGGCGCGGCGATGTTGAAGACAGCTACCCGCAACTGGCGTTGATCGCCACCATGGCGTTGGCCCTGCGCGGCCTTGGCCACCCACGGCAACAGGCGTTCGAGTTGGCCCAGCAGTACTGGGACGCACGGGATAAATCGATTTAATCGATCATTCACGCCGGTTCTTTGCGCTTTTAGTTCGAACTCATCCCTTTAGACTGGGCTCCAACGCTTATCAGCCAAGGAGCCAGTCATGGGTTTATTGATCGACGGACAGTGGAAAGACCAGTGGTACGAAAGTAGCGCCGATGGCGCTTTCCAACGGGAGCAGGCACAACGCCGCAACTGGGTGACCGCCGATGGCGCGCCAGGCCCGAGTGGTGAAGGCGACTTCAAGGCCGAGGCCGGTCGCTATCACCTCTATGTATCCCTCGCCTGCCCATGGGCGCACCGCACCTTGATTCTGCGCAAGCTCAAGGGCCTGGAAAGCCTGATCGACGTCTCGGTGGTCAGTTGGCTGATGCTGGAAAACGGCTGGACCTTCGACAAGGCCCACGGCTCCAGCGGCGACAACCTCGACGGTTTCAACTTCATGCACCAACGCTACACCGCCGATACCGCCGACTATACCGGGCGCGTGACCGTGCCGGTGCTGTGGGACAAAAAGCTCAAGCGCATCGTCAGCAATGAATCGGCGGAGATCATCCGCATGTTCAACAGTGCGTTCAATGCGCTGACCGGCAATACCCGGGATTTCTACCCCCAAGCCCTGCATTCGACCATCGACAGCCTCAACGAACGCATCTACCCCGCCGTGAACAACGGCGTGTACCGCGCAGGTTTCGCCACCTCACAACAGGCGTATGAAAGTGCGTTTGATGATGTGTTTGCCGAGCTGGATCATTTGGAACAGCACCTGGGCAGCCATCGTTATCTGGCCGGCGAGTACCTGACCGAAGCCGATGTACGGCTGTTCACTACGCTGATTCGTTTTGATGCGGTGTACTACAGCCACTTCAAATGCAACCTGCGGCGAATTGCCGACTATGGGAATTTGTCGAACTGGCTGCGGGAGATGTATCAGTGGCCGGGGGTGGCCGAGACGGTGGATTTCGAGCATATCAAGGGGCATTACTATGCCAGCCATCGCACGATCAACCCGACGGGGATTGTGCCGAAGGGGCCGTTGCAGGGGTTTGATACGGAGCATGATCGGGTGCGGCTGCCGGGTAAAGGTGTCTTTGGCTGATCCGGATCATCGGTTGTAATGAGATGGCCTCATCGGGGGCAAGCCCCCTCCCACACTTGGAATGCATTCCAATGTGGGAGGGGGCTTGCCCCCGATGCTTTTGAGGTCAGACTTGGGACTGGGCGCCCTCGAACCACTTGAGCTTTTCACGCAGTACCACCACCTCACCCACGATCACCAGTGTCGGCGCATGCACTTCATGCTCCGCCACCATGCGCGGCAGGTCGGCCAGGGTGCCGGTGAACACGCGCTGGTTGGACGTGGTGCCCTGCTGGATCAGCGCCGCTGGGGTATCTGCGGAGCGCCCGTGCTTGATCAACTGCTCGCAAATGATCGGCAAGCCAATCAAGCCCATGTAGAACACCAGGGTCTGTGAGGGGCCGACCAGGTCTTGCCAAGGCAAGTCCGAGGTACCGTTCTTCAAGTGCCCGGTAATAAACCGTACCGACTGGGCATAATCGCGGTGAGTCAGCGGAATCCCGGCATAAGCCGCACAACCACTGGCTGCCGTGATACCCGGCACCACCTGGAAGGGGATGCCATGGGCCGCCAATTCCTCGATCTCTTCGCCACCACGACCAAAGATGAACGGGTCACCCCCTTTAAGGCGCAGCACGCGCTTGCCTTGCTTGGCCAGGTCGACCAGTTGCTGGTTGATCTGGTCCTGAGGCACCGCGTGATCGGCACGACGCTTGCCGACGTACACGCGCTCGGCATCACGACGGCACAGTTCCAAAATCGCCGGCGCAACCAAACGGTCGTACAGCACCACGTCGGCTTGCTGCATCAGGCGCAATGCGCGGAAGGTCAGCAAATCCGGGTCACCTGGGCCTGCACCCACCAGGTACACCTCACCGGGCGCGTAAGGCGGCGCGCCATTGACCTTTTCGATCAACAGGCGCTCGGCCTCCTCGCCCTGCCCGGCCAACTGGCGGTCGGCAATCGGGCCCTGGAACACTTCTTCCCAGAACGCCCGGCGCTGCTGCACATCCGGGTACAAACCTTTGACCTGAGCCCGAAAACGCGCGGCCAGCCCAGCCAGTTGCCCGTAGGTGGAGGGAATCCAGGTTTCCAGCTTGGCGCGGATCAGCCGTGCCAGTACCGGCGCGTCACCGCCGCTGGAGACGGCAATCACCAAGGGTGAACGGTCGACAATCGCCGGGAAGATCACGCTGCACAACGCTGGCGCGTCCACCACATTGACCGGCACGCAGCGACGCTTGGCATCACTGGACACTTGCGCATTCAGTGGCTCATCGTCGGTAGCCGCGATAATCAGGGTGCAACCGTCCAGGTCGGCCTCCTGATAACCGCGCAACATCAGTTCCCCGCCACTGCCCAGCACCAGCTCACGCAGCTGGCTTTCGATCTGGGGAGCAACCACCCGCAACACCGCGCCGGCATCGGCCAGCAGCCGGGATTTGCGCAAGGCAATCTCCCCACCACCGACGACCAACACACGACTGCCGCGCAGGTTATGAAACAGCGGCAGAAATTCCATTTAGCGGATGACCTCAACGCCCGCCATGTACGGCTTGAGCACCTCAGGCACACGGATCGAACCGTCGGCCTGCTGGTAGTTTTCGAGCACGGCCACCAGGGTACGGCCTACGGCCAGGCCCGAACCGTTGAGGGTGTGCACCAGCTCCGGCTTGCCGGTTTCCGGGTTACGGAAACGCGCCTGCATGCGACGGGCCTGGAAGTCACCGCAGTTGGAGCACGACGAAATCTCGCGGTATTTGTCCTGGCTCGGCACCCACACTTCCAGGTCGTAGGTTTTCACGGCGCTGAAGCCCATGTCGCCCGTGCACAGGGCCAGTACGCGGTACGGCAGCTCCAGCAGCTGCAACACGCGCTCGGCGTTGGCAGTCAGGCCTTCCAGGGCTTGCATGGAGGTCGACGGTTCTACTACCTGGACCATTTCAACCTTGTCGAACTGATGCTGGCGGATCATGCCGCGGGTATCGCGACCCGATGCGCCGGCTTCGCTACGGAAGCACGGGCTGTGGGCAACCAGCTTCAACGGCAGTTGCTTGGCGTCGAGGATTTCGCCGGCGACGATATTGGTCAGCGACACTTCGGCCGTCGGGATCAGGTACAGGTCGGCTTCGCCGTCGCGGCTGATCTTGAACAGGTCTTCTTCGAATTTCGGCAGTTGGCTGGTGCCCATCAACGCCGGCGCCTGAACCAGGTACGGGGTGTAGGCCTCTTCGTAACCGTGTTCGCCGGTGTGCAGGTTGATCATGAACTGCGCCAGTGCACGGTGCATGCGCGCAATCGGGCCGCGCAGCAAGGCAAAGCGTGCGCCGGACATTTTTGCCGCGGTTTCAAAATCCAGGCCACCGGTCAATTCGCCCAGGGCGACGTGGTCCTTGATCTCGAAATCGAAGGCTTTCGGCGTGCCCCAGCGGCGCACTTCGACGTTGCCGTCTTCATCTTCGCCGACCGGTACGGATTCGTGGGGCAGGTTCGGAATGCCCAGCAGGATCGAATCCAACTGGGTCTGAATGCCTTCCAGCTCGATTTTGCCGTCGGACAGCTCAGTGCCCATGCGCTCGACATCCGCCATCAACGGCGCGATGTCTTCGCCGCGCTGCTTGGCCTGGCCGATGGACTTGGAGCGCGCATTACGTTCAGCCTGCAGTGCTTCGGTGCGGGTCTGGACGGTCTTGCGCTGTTCTTCCAGCGCTTCGATGCGCGCAACATCCAAGGCAAAGCCACGGGATGCCAGGCGGTCCGCTACGTCCTGAAGGTTGCTACGTAACAGTTTGGAATCGAGCATGTCGGTCTCTCGTTATCAAAGTTTGGTCAAGGACAGGCCAGCCCAGGTGGCGAGCAGCCCGCCGAATACGCTGATGGCCGCATAGCCAATCGCCAGCGGCACTTGCCCGCTTTCCAGCAGGCGCACGGTATCCAGTGAAAAGGATGAAAAAGTCGTCAGGCCGCCAAGAAAGCCAACCATCAGGCCGGCACGTACCTCGACAGGCACTTCCGGGCGTAACAAAAACAGGCCGTATAACACGCCGATCAACAGGCAGCCCACGATATTAACGGCGAGCGTCGCCGTATAGAAGTGTTTCGGCCAATTGGCGTTGATCCAATTGCCGGTGGCGAAGCGCAACAGCGTCCCGGCAATCCCCCCCACCGAGACGGCGACCACCAAAGGAATCATGATTTTCTCCGCTGCCGGGGGCTCAGACGGTCGAGGGTGGCCAGGTGATTGAGCTTCTCACCGATCTTCAGCTCCAGGCCACGGGGCACGGGCTGGTAGAACGGCTGCGGCTCCAGCTCATCGGGGAAGTAGTCTTCGCCGGCCGCATAGGCGTCCGGCTCATCGTGGGCATAACGGTATTCGTCGCCATACCCCAGTTGCTTCATCAGCTTGGTCGGTGCGTTGCGCAGGTGCAGCGGCACTTCGAGGGAGCCGTGCTCGGCGGCCGCACGCAGGGCCGACTTGAAGCCCATATACACCGCGTTGCTTTTCGGCGCGCAGGCCAGGTAGGTGATGGCCTGGGCCACCGCCAGCTCGCCTTCCGGGCTGCCGAGGCGCTCCTGCACCTCCCAGGCGGCCAGGCACAGGCTCAGGGCCCGCGGGTCGGCGTTGCCGATGTCTTCGCTGGCCATGCGCACTACGCGGCGCGCCAGGTACAGCGGGTCGCAACCGCCATCGATCATGCGCGCAAACCAATACAGCGCGCCGTCAGGGTTGGAACCGCGTACGGATTTGTGCAGCGCGGAAATCTGGTCGTAGAAGGCTTCGCCGCCCTTGTCGAAACGTCGGCGCGTGTCACCCAGCAGGCTTTGCAACAGATCAACGCCAATCTCGCCGCCGTCTTCGGCCAGGTCGGAAGCGTTCTCCAGCAGGTTGAGAAAGCGACGCCCGTCACCATCGGCGGCGGTCAGCAAAATCTTGAAGCCTTCATCGCTGAGGCTCAGCTGGCGCTTGCCCAGGCCCTTGTCTTCGCTCAAGGCACGGTGCAGCAGCTTTTGCATCGCCGCTTCATCCAGGCTCTTGAGCACATAGACCCGCGCCCGTGACAACAAGGCGTTGTTCAATTCAAAGGAAGGGTTTTCGGTGGTGGCGCCGATAAAGATCAGCGTACCGTCCTCGACATAAGGCAGGAACGCATCCTGCTGCGACTTGTTGAAGCGATGCACTTCGTCGACGAACAGGATAGTGCGCTTGCCGTATTGCCCGGCCTGCTGCTTGGCCACTTCCACCGCCTGGCGGATCTCCTTCACCCCGGCGAGCACCGCCGAGACCGTTTCAAAGTGCGCGTCCGAGACTTTCGCCAGCAGCCGCGCCAGGGTGGTCTTGCCCACGCCCGGCGGCCCCCAGAAAATCATCGAATGCAGCGCACCCTGCTCCAAGGCTTCGCGCAAGGGTTTGCCGCGAGCGAGCAGGTGTTCCTGACCGACGTACTCATCCAGGTTGGTCGAACGCAAGCGCGCGGCCAGTGGCTGGGCAATCGGGTCACTTCGAAACAGATCCATGGGCAGCGTTTGAAACCTCTAGATTATTCCTGGATCACGTCGGCACCCTTGGGGATGTCGAACTTGAACTTGGACGCGGGCACCGGCTGGTTGGCCTTGACTCCGGAGAACAGGATATCGGTGCGCTGGCCGACGCTGTCGACCAGGCGCATGTTGTTGATCACGCCGTTGCCGAACGACAAGGACAGCGTGTCAAACAGCGTGTCCTTGGATTTTGGCTTGAGGGTGAATTCGATGACGTTGCTGGTCTGCTTGGAGGTGATGTCGAAGCTGTCGCTGATTTTCGACACATCACCCGACAGCAGCAGTGCCGGGGTCTGGTTCAGGCGTGGATCGAGCTTCTTGATGGTGGCTTGTTCCAGGTCCGGGTCCCACAGCGTGACTTTCTGGCCGTCGGAAACGATGGTCTGCTCCGCCTTGCCTTCGGTATGCCAGTAGAACAGCCCTGGGCGCTGCACGGCCATTTCACCGGCTGTTTCCTGCAACTGGGTGCCGCCGGCATCCAGGGTGAGCTGGGAGAAGCGCGCGGTGAGGGTCTGGGATTTGTCCAACAGGTTCTTCAGGCTGGCGACGGAAGCCGGGTCAGCGTGAGCCGAAACAGCGGTCAAGGCCAGGGCCGGCAACAACAGCATGCGGATAAAGCGCATGGGAGTCCTCATTGAGTAGTCAGGGCACGCCGCGTGTTGCCACGCGGCGCGGAATCAGTCGCGCATCTGCCCAGGGGCGATGACTTCACGCGAGCCATTGGTGTTCATTGCGGTCACGACGCCGGCCATTTCCATGGCTTCGATCATGCGGGCGGCGCGGTTGTAGCCGATTTTAAGCTTGCGCTGCACCGCCGAAATCGAGGCACGGCGGCTTTCCAGTACGAAGGCCACGGCCTCGTCGTAGAGCGCGTCGGTTTCAGCATCATCGTCGCCACCGCTGCTGCCACCGTCGAAGCCGCTGCCGGCCTCTTCCACGCCAGCGAGAATGTCGTCGTTGTATTCCGGCGCGCCGCGCAGTTTCCAGGCTTCGACCACACGGTGGACTTCGTCATCGGAAACAAAGGCGCCGTGAACGCGAATCGGCAGGCTGGTCCCGGGCGGCATGTACAGCATGTCACCGTGGCCCAGCAGTTGCTCGGCGCCACCCTGGTCGATGATGGTACGCGAGTCGATCTTGCTGGAGACCTGGAACGCCATGCGCGTCGGAATGTTGGCCTTGATCAGGCCGGTGATCACGTCCACCGACGGCCGCTGGGTCGCGAGAATCAAGTGGATGCCCGCCGCCCGCGCCTTCTGGGCGATACGGGCGATCAGCTCTTCAACCTTCTTGCCGACGATCATCATCATGTCGGCAAATTCATCGACCACCACCACGATGGTCGGCAGCTTGGTCAGCAGCGGTGCTTCATCGTGAATGCTTTCGCGCTTGTACAGCGGGTCGGTCAGCGGTGTGCCGGCGTCCTGGGCTTCCTTGACCTTGGCATTGAAGCCCGACAGGTTACGCACGCCCATCTTCGCCATCAGCTTGTAGCGGCGCTCCATCTCGGCAACGCTCCAACGCAGGGCGTTGGCGGCGTCCTTCATGTCGGTAACCACCGGGCACAGCAGGTGCGGGATGCCTTCGTAGATCGACAGTTCCAGCATCTTCGGGTCGATCATGATCAGCTTGGCGTCATCCGGCCCGGACTTGAACAGGATCGACAGGATCATGGCGTTCACACCTACCGACTTACCGGAACCGGTGGTACCGGCTACCAGCAGGTGCGGCATTTTCGCCAGGTCGGTAATCACCGGCTTGCCGCCGATGTCATGGCCGAGCGCCAGGGTGACCGGCGATTTGAAGTTGTCGTATTCCGGGGTCGACAGCACTTCGGAGAAGCGCACGATCTGCCGGTCTTCGTTGGGGATCTCGATACCCACGGTGGTCTTGCCCGGGATCACTTCCACCACGCGCACGCTGGTGACGGCCAGGGAACGTGCCAAATCTTTGGCCAGGTTGGAAATACGGCTGACTTTTACCCCGGCGGCCGGTTGGATTTCGTAACGGGTGATCACCGGGCCCGGATGGATCGAGTCCACCGACACTTCGACGCCGAATTCCTTGAGCTTGATTTCCAGCAGGTGGCCGACGGCCGCCAGGGATTCGGGGGAATAGTTGAGTTGTTTCTTTTCGGCCGGGTCCAGAATCGAGATCGGCGGCAAGGTGCCTTCGACAGCGCTGTCGATAAACAACGGTGCCTGCTTCTCTTTTTGCACGCGATGGCTGGGCTCCGGCGCCTTGGGCGGTGCCGGGGCGATCACGGGCGGCACCTGCTTTTCACGGTCCGACATGTGCTTGCTCAGGGCCTGCTCGCGCTCGATCAAGCGCTCCTTGACCTTGGCTTGCTCGCGTCGATCCGGCGTGCTTGGAGCCACCACCTCGTTGACACGGGTGTCA
This sequence comes from Pseudomonas sp. CFSAN084952, assembly GCF_009648855.1. Classification (NCBI taxonomy): domain Bacteria; kingdom Pseudomonadati; phylum Pseudomonadota; class Gammaproteobacteria; order Pseudomonadales; family Pseudomonadaceae; genus Pseudomonas; species Pseudomonas sp. CFSAN084952. Next base: position 3,032,945 of record NZ_CP045767.1, read on the forward strand.
ACCTCACGCAGCTGCGCCACCATTTGCTTGCGCTCGACACGGGCGGCCCACCAGCGGTTGGCGGCGCCCTGGAACAATTCGAACAGGTCGAGGGTAATTTTGCCGGTCACGTCCATCACCTTGAACCATGACAGGTCGGTGAATACCGTGAGGCCGAACAGGAACAGCGCGATGAACATCAGGGTGCTGCCCTGGATATTCAGGGTACGGCGTGCCAGGTCGCCGAGGCTTTCGCCCAGAGCCCCGCCCGCGCCCGCCGGCAAGCCGGTCGGTGCATGGAAGTGGATATGCGCCAGCGCAGCGCCCGACAGCACCAGGAACACCAGGCCGATCAGGCGCCAGGAGAACAGCCAGCCGCTCCACTGCCACGGTTCGTGACGCTGGCGGAAGATCTGCCAGGTCTTGATCGCCAGCAACAGCGGGAAAATGTAGGCGAAGTAACCCAGGATCATGAAGAGGATATCGGCGCTGTAAGAACCTACAGGGCCGCCGAAATTCTGCACGTCATCGATCTTGCTGTTATGACTCCAGCCCGGATCGTCCTTGCCATAGGTGAGCAAGGCCATCATCAGGAACAGACACAGCGCACCGATGGCAATCAGTGCGCCTTCCTTGAGTCGGTAATGCAGGTGCTGGCGCCAGGCCGGTACGACTGCTGCTTTAGGTGCTGCGGCGGATTTCTTCAAAACGGGTCTATTCCTGCGCCTTTAGCGCGTCCATCTGTTAAATGACTACACGACTGCTCTATCCGGAGCAGCTGAAAAATGAACGAATGTTGCTGAATCTACTTTTAACATCCGGTGACGGATAGGTGAAATGGCGATAACGCCACAATGGCCGCATTGTACGGGTTTGCGTGCGCGATGCCACGCACTTGCCCTTCACCTGACTGCACGGACAATTTGAGCATGCATTGCCTTTGCTGACAAAGGCTTATGAGCTGTATTTAGCAATCCAGGCAAGCTTGGCAAATGGCCGGCATGCGCCAGACCCGATTACGACCACACCCTGTGTGCAGAGTTGCAGAAACACCCGCTCATGCTAATCCTCGTTAATAGCCTATTCGGGCTGGCCCCGTGGCGCCGGGTCGTCAATAATCAACACTTGCGGTGCAGGTGCATGACCTGCCACTCCCCTCCCCTTCCGTAAGCCTGGATGCCATGCTGACCTGGTTACAACGCGACACCCTGACGTTCCCACCTTTGGCCAAGGCCATGCGCGAACCCAACGGCCTGCTCGCCGCCGGTGGCGACCTGTCGGCCGAACGACTGATCCAGGCCTACCGTCATGGCTGTTTTCCCTGGTTCTCCGAAGGCCAGCCTATCCTCTGGTGGTCACCCGACCCTCGCACAGTGATATTCCCCGACGAGCTGCATGTTTCCCGCAGCCTGGGCAAATTATTGCGCCAGCAGCGCTATACCGTGACCTTCGACCAGGATTTCGCCGCCGTCATACACGCCTGCGCCGCGCCCCGTGCCTATGCCGATGGCACCTGGATCACCGAAAGCATCGAGCAGGCCTATCTGGAGCTGCACCAGCGTGGCTACGCGCATTCCGTCGAGGTCTGGGACCAGGGCGAACTGGTAGGTGGCCTGTATGGCCTGGCGATGGGCCAGTTGTTTTTTGGCGAGTCCATGTTCAGCCGCGCCGACAACGCCTCCAAATTCGGCTTCGCCACATTGACCCGGCAACTGCAAGCCTGGGGATTTGTGCTGATCGATTGCCAGATGCCCAATGATCACCTGCACAGCCTGGGTGCCCGCGGCATACCGCGCAGCGTCTTCGCTGACTTCCTGGATAAACATCTGGACCAACCCAACGCCGGGCCGTGGGTTTCCTAGGCGACTTTCGCGCACGTGGCTTACACTTATTTCAAAGCTTATCCCGAGGGTTGATCATGACCGAGCTGGCGCGCTTGAAGTTCTATGCCACTCAAGCCCACTCATGCAGCTATCTGCCCGACGAGCAGGCCACCACGCTGTTCCTCGATCCCAGCCAGCCCATGGACGTGCATGTGTATGCCGACCTGTCCGAGATGGGCTTCCGGCGCAGCGGCGATCACCTGTATCGCCCCCATTGCCAGAACTGTAATGCCTGCGTGCCCGCACGCATCCCGGTTGCGCAGTTTTCGCCCGACCGTAACCAGAAACGCATTCTCAAGCGCAACGCCGACCTGACCGTACACGCCACCAAACCCCAATACAGCGAAGAATATTTCGATCTCTACCAACGCTATATCGAGCAGCGTCATGCCGACGGCGATATGTATCCGCCCAGCCGCGACCAGTTTTCCACATTCCTGGTGCGTGACCTGCCCTTTTCGCGGTTCTACGAATTCCGCCTCGACGGCCGCCTGTTGGCCGTGGCGGTCACCGACCTACTGCCCAACGGCCTCTCGGCGGTGTACACCTTCTATGAACCGACCGAAGAACGCCGCAGCCTCGGGCGCTTCGCCATCCTGTGGCAGATAGGCGAAGCGCTGCGCCTGGAACTGGAAGCGGTGTACCTCGGATACTGGATCAAGAACTGCAAAAAGATGAACTACAAGACCCAATATCGGCCCATTGAGCTGCTGATTAATCAAAGATGGGTCACGCTTAACTAGAACCCCTTGGCTTGAACACCCTTTTTCGGGCACAATGCACGCCGCTTTTGCCTGGCGCAGTTGCACCGGGCCATTCACTGGATACCGAGGGCTTTACTGCATGTCGAAAGAAGACAGCTTCGAAATGGAAGGCACTGTCGTCGACACCCTGCCCAACACCATGTTTCGTGTGGAGTTGGAAAATGGGCACGTCGTAACCGCGCATATCTCCGGCAAGATGCGCAAGAACTACATTCGTATTCTTACCGGTGACAAAGTGCGCGTCGAGCTGACGCCCTATGACTTGAGCAAAGGGCGCATCACTTACCGCGCTCGCTAAGCAAGTCAATACAAAACGCCCGGTTATGCCGGGCGTTTTTGTGTGCGCAGGATTTAACAGTCGCCACTCGACCCTGTGGGAGCTGGCTTGCCTGCGATAGCGGTGGGCCAGTTAACGATGTGCGACTGAAGGACCGCCATCGCAGGCAACCCAGCTCCCACAGTTGATGGTCACAGTCTCGTAAATCGTATTTCAGGCAGCAAAAAGGCGCCTTTCGGCGCCTTTTGCAATGTTGCAGCTAACGATCAGGCCATTTCCGCCGTGGTCTCGAACTCGAAGGTCAGCTCGCCGTCCTTCAGGTCGATGTGCACCACGCCACCATGGTCGGAGAGTTCGCCGAACAGGATCTCTTCGGCCAGTGGCCGCTTGATCTTGTCCTGGATCAGACGCGCCATCGGGCGTGCGCCCATTGCCGCATCGTAGCCGCCCTCTGCGATCCAACTGCGGGCCGCTTCCGTCACATCCAGCTGCACGCGCTTGTCTTCCAACTGCGCTTGAAGCTCGGTGAGGAACTTGTCCACCACGCTTTTGATGACCTCATGGCTGAGGCGACCAAACTGGATAATGGTGTCCAGGCGGTTGCGGAACTCCGGCGTGAAGCTCTTCTTGATCACTTCCATGGCATCGGAGGAGTGATCCTGATGCGTAAAGCCGATCGAAGCCCGCGCCGCGGTTTCGGCACCGGCGTTGGTGGTCATGATCACGATCACATTGCGGAAGTCCGCCTTGCGCCCGTTGTTATCGGTCAGGGTCCCGTGGTCCATGACCTGCAACAACAGGTTGAAGACTTCCGGGTGAGCCTTTTCGATTTCATCGAGCAGCAATACGCAATGTGGCTGCTTGGTGATCGCCTCGGTCAACAGGCCGCCCTGGTCGAAGCCGACATAGCCCGGAGGCGCACCGATCAAGCGCGACACAGTGTGGCGCTCCATGTACTCGGACATGTCGAAACGGACCAGCTCGATGCCCATGGCCTTGGCCAACTGGCGAGCCGCCTCGGTCTTGCCGACACCGGTCGGGCCTGCGAACAGGAACGAACCGACTGGCTTGTCCGGCGACTTGAGGCCCGCACGGGACAACTTGATCGCCGTGGACAGCGAGTCGATGGCCGCATCCTGGCCAAACACAGTGAGCTTGAGGTCGCGCTCCAGGTTACGCAGCAGCTCCTTGTCGGAACTGGTGACGTGTTTTGGCGGAATCCGCGCGATCTTGGCCACGATGTCCTCGACCTGAGGCACGTCGATGCGCTTCACGCGCTTCTCGACCGGTTGCAGGCGCTGGTAGGCACCCGCTTCGTCGATCACATCGATGGCCTTGTCAGGCATATGCCGGTCATTGATGTAGCGCGACGCCAGCTCAGCCGCCGCACGCAAGGCCTCATCGGTGTACTCGATGCCATGGTGCGCTTCAAAACGCCCCTTGAGCCCACGCAGGATGCCGATGGTATCTTCAACCGACGGCTCGGACACGTCGACTTTCTGGAAGCGACGCGCCAGGGCACGGTCTTTTTCGAAGATGCCGCGAAATTCCTGGAACGTGGTCGAACCAATGCAGCGGATATCACCGGAGGACAGCAGCGGCTTGAGCAGGTTGGAAGCGTCCATCACCCCACCGGAAGCCGCACCGGCGCCAATGATGGTATGGATCTCGTCGATGAACAGGATGGCCTGCGGGCGTTTTTTCAGCTCGCCGAGCAACGCCTTGAAGCGTTTCTCGAAATCGCCACGGTACTTGGTCCCGGCGAGCAACGCGCCCAGGTCAAGGGAATAGACGACACTGCTGGCCAGCAGGTCTGGCACCTGGTTGTCGACAATGCGCTTGGCCAGGCCTTCGGCAATCGCGGTTTTACCCACGCCCGCCTCGCCCACCAGCAACGGGTTGTTCTTGCGACGACGCGCAAGTATCTGCGCTACACGCTCTACCTCGTGCTCACGCCCCACCAGCGGATCGATCCGCCCCTGGCGCGCCATTTCATTGAGGTTGCTGGCATAGGCATCCAGCGGGTTGCTGGAAGAAGAAGACTCACCGCCCTCCTCGTCCTGCATATCCTGCTCGCCCTCGGAATGATCGCCGTGCCCAGGCACCTTGGAGATACCGTGGGCGATGTAATTGACTACATCAATACGGGCAACGCTCTGCTGCTTGAGCAGGAACACGGCCTGGCTTTCCTGTTCGCTGAAAATTGCCACCAGCACATTCGCGCCCGTGACTTCACGCTTACCGGAGCTCTGTACGTGGAACACAGCACGCTGCAATACCCGCTGGAACCCCAGGGTTGGCTGGGTTTCGCGGTCCTCGTCATGCACGGGGATCAGTGGCGTGGTGGAGTCGATAAACTCCTGCAGGTCATGCTTGAGCTTGTCGAGGTTGGCGCCGCACGCACGTAGAACGGTGGCGGCAGCTTCGTTATCCAAAAGTGCCAGCAAAAGGTGTTCGACGGTCATGAATTCATGACGCTTCGAACGAGCCTCTTTGAAGGCAAGATTGAGGGTGACTTCGAGCTCGCGGTTTAACATAGCTTCACCTCATACCCAAGTGGTCGGCGTTAACCGTCCTTCTCGATTTCACAGAGTAGCGGATGCTGGCTTTCCCTGGCGTACTGGTTGACCTGCATGGCCTTTGTCTCGGCGATGTCGCGGGTAAACACTCCACATACTGCCCGTCCTTCTGTGTGAACGGCCAGCATTACCTTGGTCGCCAACTCGCGGTTCAGGTTGAAAAACACCTCGAGCACTTCGACGACGAAATCCATCGGTGTGTAGTCATCATTAAACAAAACCACCTTGTACATCGGCGGCGCCTGTAAAGCAGGCTTGGCCTCCTGAACAGCAATGCCTGCAGAACCGTCGTCGTCATGTTCCTGATCCGGGCGATCCTGATTGAATGTTAGTCGAATCTGGCTGTTTGCATGCATGGGAAAGAAAGGTTCGTCAGTGGTTCAATTACAGTGGTGGGGGCGGCCTGTCAGAATTTCAACTCTGACCCTTTGGTCACCTTGACTATCGGCGAAACGGTGTTACAACGAATAGAGCCCACAGTGGGTAAAAAAGGTCCGCGCAGTCAACCTTATTTATTCGGGTTAGGACGGATAGACAGGATGATACTCCAGTGATGGAGTCTGGTGCAGAGGGATAAGGGAATGGCTAGTGGTGAGGTCAAGTGGTTCAACAATGTCAAGGGTTACGGCTTCGTCATTGAAGACGGCAAGACCGAGGACCTTTTTGCGCATTTCTCAGCGATCCAGATGGAAGGTTACAAAACGCTGAAAGCGGGTCAGCGTGTCAACTTTGAAATCATTCAAGGGCCAAAAGGCATGCATGCCGTAAATATTGTTGATGCGCCTGCCACTGCAGGCGTGAAAGAAACAAAGGTAGAAAAATCAGAGAAGCAACGGGCCTGACCAGCCACTGAAATCAAGCACTCAAAGTAAACCGGCCGCCCCGACTCATCAGGGCGGCCGGTTTTCTCTGCCTGTTTACATATGCTTGATCAACGCATCACCAAACCCCGACGACGACACCAACGTAGCGCCATCCATCAGACGCTCGAAGTCATAAGTCACGGTCTTGGCCGAAATCGCGCCGTTGGTGCCCTTGATGATCAGATCCGCCGCCTCGACCCAGCCCATATGCCGCAGCATCATTTCCGCCGACAGGATCAATGAACCAGGGTTGACCTGATCCTTGCCCGCATATTTAGGCGCAGTACCGTGGGTGGCTTCAAACATTGCCACGGTGTCAGACAAGTTGGCCCCCGGCGCAATACCAATACCGCCCACTTCCGCCGCCAGGGCGTCGGACAGGTAATCACCATTGAGGTTGAGCGTGGCGATCACGTCATATTCGGCCGGGCGCAGCAGGATCTGCTGGAGCATGGCGTCGGCAATAGCATCTTTGACCACCACATTTTTGCCGGTCTTGGGGTTCTTGAACTGCATCCACGGCCCGCCATCGAGCAAGGTCGCACCGAACTCTTCAGCCGCCACCTCATAGGCCCACTCCTTGAAGGCACCCTCGGTGAACTTCATGATGTTGCCTTTGTGCACGATGGTCAGCGAGTCGCGATCGTTATCCACCACATATTGCAGGGCCTTGCGCGCCAGGCGCTTGGTACCCTCTTTGGAGACCGGCTTGACGCCAATCCCGCAATCCTGGTCGAAACGGATCTTGGTAACGCCCATTTCTTCCTTGAGGAACTTGATCACCTTGATCGCTTCCGGCGAACCGGCCTTCCACTCGATGCCCGCGTAAATATCCTCGGAGTTCTCACGGAAAATGGTCATGTCCACGTCGCCCGGTTTTTTCACCGGGCTGGGCACGCCTTCGAACCAGCGCACCGGGCGCAGGCACACATACAGGTCGAGCTGCTGGCGCAGGGCCACGTTCAGCGAACGGATACCGCCACCGACTGGCGTTGTCAGCGGGCCCTTGATGGACACCACGTAATCCTTGACCGCATCCAGGGTTTCCTGGGGCAGCCAGGTGTCCTGGTCGTAGACTTGAGTGGCCTTTTCACCAGCGTACACCTCCATCCAGGAGATTTTGCGCTTGCCGCCGTAAGCCTTTTCAACAGCGGCATCGACCACCTTGATCATCACCGGGCTGATGTCGACGCCAATACCGTCTCCTTCGATGTAGGGGATGATCGGTTGGTCAGGAACATTGAGAGAATGGTCTGCATTGACGGTGATTTTGTCGCCGACTGCCGGAACCTGAATCTTCTTGTATCCCATGCTGAACTCCATCTATGGATTGAACATCTGGCTGCGTTCGAGCCTACTCCAGATAAATGGCGACTGAAACCTCACGCCATGCTCATTTGCATCGAAAACAGCATATTTGGTGGCCTACAAGCCTGAAAGTAAAGGGAAAAGCGCCAATCTTGAGCACATCTCACCACCTCACGCACCTGCGACCTTTAGACCAATGGACGAGCCTCCTTTTGTATGAAGGCTCAGCGTAAGCATAGCGACCTATGTATAATGCCGCCGCTGACCAAAGAGTCACGACGGCGGACCGCTCTAGAACGTAGCCTTTCGCCAGAAAGCCGGACTATTACCATAGCCCACCCGCTTGACGCTCGACTGATGCAAACCAACATCACCGCGAAGAAACCTCGACATTTCGCTCATGGATGACTTTGAACGAACGCGCTCTACCCGGCGCATCTCGAGTTTCTGCGCACGCTTTCAGCAAAGAAGAGAGTTAATCCGAATATGCCCACCCGCTCGAAGATCATCTACACCTTCACCGACGAAGCCCCAGCCCTCGCCACCTATTCACTGCTGCCTATCGTAGAGGCCTTCACCGCTTCCGCTGATATTGCCGTGGAAACCCGCGACATTTCCCTCGCCGGGCGCATCCTCGCAAGCTTCCCCGAGCAACTGGGCACCAAGGCCATCCCGGACCACCTCGCCGAACTGGGCGACCTGGCCGTTACGCCTGAAGCCAACATCATCAAGCTTCCCAACATCAGCGCCTCGACCCCGCAGCTGCAAGCCGCGATCAAGGAACTGCAGGCCCAGGGCTACGCCCTGCCGGACTACCCTGAAACCGTAACCACCGACGCGGAAAAAGAAACCCGTGCACGTTACGACAAGGTCAAGGGCAGCGCCGTGAACCCGGTACTGCGCGAAGGCAACTCCGACCGTCGCGCACCGCTGTCGGTCAAGAACTACGCACGCAAGCACCCGCACAAGATGGGCGCCTGGGCTGCCGACTCCAAGTCGCACATTGCCCACATGAACAACGGCGACTTCTACGGCAGCGAAAAAGCCGTGCAGATCGAAACCGCTGACGCGGTCAAAATTGCGCTGGTTGCGAAGGACGGCACCACCACCGTCCTGAAGGAAAAGACCAGCGTTCAGGCCGGCGAAATCATCGACACCGCCGTGCTGAGCAAGAAAGCCCTGCGCAGCTTCATCGCCGCTGAAATCGAAGACGCCAAGAAGCAAGGCGTGCTGCTGTCGGTTCACTTGAAAGCCACCATGATGAAGGTCTCCGACCCGATCATGTTCGGCCAGATCGTTGCCGAGTTCTATAAAGACGCCCTGGCCAAGCACGCGACCGTGCTGGAACAGATCGGCTTCAACCTGAACAACGGCATCGGCGACCTGTACGCCCGCATCAAAGCCCTGCCGGCCGACCAGCAGGCGCAGATCGAAGCCGATATCCAGGCGGTCTACGCCGTTCGCCCTGCCCTGGCGATGGTCAACTCCGACAAAGGCATCACCAACCTGCACGTGCCGAGCGACGTCATCGTCGACGCCTCGATGCCAGCGATGATCCGTGACTCCGGCAAGATGTGGGGCACCGACGGCCAACTGCACGACACCAAGGCTGTGATCCCGGATCGCTGCTACGCCACCATCTACCAGGCGGTCATCGAAGACTGCAAGGCCAATGGCGCCTTCGACCCCACCACCATGGGCAGCGTGCCAAACGTTGGCCTGATGGCGAAGAAAGCCGAAGAGTACGGCTCCCACGACAAGACCTTCCAGATCAAGGCTGACGGCGTTGTCCGCGTCACCGACAGCCAGGGCAACCTGCTGATGGAACAGAACGTCGAAGCTGGCGACATCTTCCGCATGTGCCAGACCAAAGACGCGCCGATCCAGGACTGGGTCAAGCTCGCCGTCAACCGTGCCCGCGCCAGCAACACCCCGGCCATTTTCTGGCTGGACCCTAAGCGCGCGCACGATGGCGTGGTGGTCGAGAAAGTTCAGACCTACCTGAAAGATCACAACACCGAAGGCCTGGACATCCGCATCATGGCCCCGGTCGATGCGATGAAGTTCACCCTGGAGCGCACCCGCAAGGGCCTGGACACCATCTCGGTGACCGGCAACGTACTGCGCGACTACCTGACCGACCTATTCCCGATCATGGAACTGGGCACCAGCGCCAAGATGCTGTCGATCGTGCCGCTGATGAATGGCGGTGGCCTGTTCGAAACCGGTGCTGGCGGTTCGGCTCCAAAGCACGTGCAGCAACTGCTGGAAGAAAACTTCCTGCGCTGGGATTCCCTGGGCGAGTTCCTGGCCCTGGCCGCGTCCCTCGAGCATTTGGGTGTGACGTACAACAACCCCAAAGCCCTGGTACTGTCCAAGACCCTGGACCAGGCCACCGGCCAGTTCCTGGACAACAACAAGTCGCCATCGCGCAAGGTCGGCAACATCGACAACCGCGGCAGCCACTTCTACCTGGCGCTGTACTGGGCACAAGCCCTGGCGGCCCAGACCGAAGACACTGCACTGCAAGCGCAGTTTGGCGAATTGGCCAAAACCCTGGCCGAGAACGAAGCAACCATCGTTGCCGAACTCAACGCCGTACAGGGCAAGCCAGTGGACATCGGCGGCTACTACGCGCCGAACCCAGAGCTGACCAGCAAGGCCATGCGCCCGAGCAACACCCTCAATGCGGCGATTGCCAAGTTGAAGTAAGGTTGTAAGGATGCAAAGAAGCCCCGGCCCAGTGCCGGGGTTTCTGCTTGTAGGGACTTCATTGAAGAAACCCAATCCAATGTGGGAGCTGGCTTGCCTGCGATTGCAGTCTGTCAGTTCATACAGGCGTAGCTGACCCACCGCCATCGCAGGCAAGCCAGCTCCCACATTGAGCATGCCACCTTCCAGATACCGAGGTTCGCAATGACCTGGCTCCCCCACATCACCGTCGCCACCATCGTCGAAGACAACGGCCGCTTCCTGATGGTCGAAGAACTCAAGGGCGGCCGCGCCGTGCTCAACCAGCCCGCCGGCCATCTGGACCCGAACGAAACCCTGACCGAAGCTGCCGTGCGCGAAACGCTGGAAGAAACCGGCTGGGACGTGGAAGCTACCGGCATCGTCGGCATCTACCTGTACACCGCACCCAGCAATGGCGTCACCTATCAACGGGTCTGCTTTATCGCCAAGGCCCTGAGACACCACCCGGACCATCAACTCGACGAAGGCATCCTGCGCGCCCGCTGGCTGACCCGTGACGAGCTGATGGCCGTGCGCGACGACTGGCGCAGCGAGCTGATTATCCGCTGCATCGATGATTATCTGGCCGGCCAATGCCACAGTCTCGAATTGATCCGCCCTTCTCTTTAGCCTTGCGGGCCCAGGCCTGCTAGAATCGCGTCCTTTTTCAAGACACCCGTTGAAACCCTATGCGTGATTCAGCCCCTTCTGACACACAAAAGAAGCGCGTCATCGTCGGCATGTCCGGCGGCGTGGACTCTTCCGTTTCCGCCGTTCTGCTCATGGAGCAGGGTTATGAGGTGGAAGGCCTGTTCATGAAGAACTGGGAAGAAGACGATGGAACCGAATACTGCACCGCCATGGACGACCTCGCCGACGCCCAGGCCGTATGCGACAAGATCGGCATCAAGCTGCACACCGCCAACTTCGCCGCCGAGTACTGGGACAACGTGTTCGAGCACTTCCTGGCCGAATACAAGGCCGGCCGCACGCCGAACCCGGACATCCTGTGTAACCGCGAAATCAAGTTCAAGGCCTTCCTCGACTACGCCATGATGCTCGGCGCCGACCTGATAGCTACCGGCCACTACGTGCGCCGTCGCGATATCGATGGCCGCACCGAATTGCTCAAGGGCCTGGACCCGAACAAGGACCAGAGCTACTTCCTGCACGCCGTCGGTGGTGAGCAGATCGCCAAGACCCTGTTTCCGGTCGGCGAGCTGGAAAAGCCCGAAGTGCGCAAAATTGCCGAGAAACACGGCCTGGCCACCGCCAAGAAGAAAGATTCCACCGGTATCTGCTTTATCGGCGAGCGGCGCTTCAGTGATTTCCTCAAGCAATACCTGCCGGCGCAACCGGGCGAGATCAAGACCACCGAGGGTGAAGTGATCGGCCGCCACCACGGCCTGATGTACCACACCATCGGCCAGCGCCAGGGCCTGGGTATTGGCGGTTTGAAGGACGCCGGTGAAGAGCCGTGGTACGTGCTGGTCAAAGACCTGGAAAACAACGTGCTGGTGGTCGGCCAAGGCAACGAGCACCCGCTGCTGTTCTCCGGCGCCCTGCTCGCTTCCGAGATCTATTGGGTCAACCCTATCGACTTGAGCACCCCGCGCCGCCTGACCGCCAAAGTGCGTTATCGCCAGAGCGACCAGCCCTGCACCCTGGAAAAGACCGCCACCGGCTACCGTGCCACCTTCGATGACCCGCAGCGCGCGGTCACCCCTGGCCAGTCCGTGGTGTTCTATGACGGCGAAATCTGCCTGGGCGGCGGCGTGATTGAAGTCGCGCAAGCCTGGAGCAACCCGGCATGAGCCCGACCCAGGAGCAATTGACGGCCCTTGGCGGTGTCTTTCTCGCTGCGGTACTGGTGGACAAGATCGCCAAGACCGGCCAGATCACTGAAGCCGGCCTGACCTGCATGCTCGGCAGCCTGCTGATCCGCGATCCCAAGGACACCCTTGAGGTTTATGGCGGTGACGACCTGGCCCTGCGTGAAGGCTATCGCGCCCTGATCGGCGCCCTGGAGCGCGACCCCAGCACTCTGCAGCGCGAACCGTTGCGCTATGCCCTGTCGATGCTCGGCCTTGAGCGCCAACTAGCCAAGCGTGACGACCTGCTGGACACCATCGGCAAGCGCCTGCCGCAGATCCAGTCCCAGGTAGAACACTTCGGCCCGGCCCACGAAAACGTGATCGCAGCCTGTGGTGCGCTGTACCAGGACACCTTGAGCACCCTGCGCCAGCGCATCCAGGTGCACGGCGACATGCGCAACCTGCAGCAACCCAACAACGCGTCGAAAATCCGCGCCCTGCTCCTGGCCGGTATTCGTTCGGCACGCTTGTGGCGCCAACTGGGCGGTCATCGCTGGCAGTTGGTGATCAGCCGACGCAAATTGCTCAAAGAGCTTTACCCGTTGATGCGCAACGAATAAGTCGCACCAGCAGGCTGTTTTCAAGCCATTACGCGTAATACGCCGGTCAGTTGGCGACGGACCGGCGGATTTTTTCATGTATGATACGCGCCCCATTTCGTTGCCCGACTGTCCGAGAACACCCCATGCAGCTCTCTTCGCTCACTGCGGTTTCCCCTGTTGACGGCCGCTACGCCGGCAAAACCCAGGCCCTGCGCCCTATTTTCAGCGAGTACGGCCTGATCCGTGCCCGTGTCCTGGTTGAAGTGCGCTGGCTCCAGCGCCTGGCCGCTCACCCCGCCATCAGCGAAGTGCCGGCGTTTTCCGCCGAAGCCAACGCTGTATTGAACACCCTGGCGGAAAACTTCTCCCTGGAGCACGCCGAGCGTGTCAAAGAGATCGAGCGCACCACCAACCACGACGTCAAAGCCATCGAATACCTGCTCAAAGAGCAAGCGGCCCAACTGCCGGAACTGGCCCAGGTCAGCGAGTTCATCCACTTTGCCTGCACCAGCGAGGACATCAACAACCTGTCCCACGCCCTGATGCTGCGCGAAGGCCGTGATGACGTGATGCTGCCGCTGATGCGCCAGACCGCCGAAGCCATCCGCGAGCTGGCGATCCGTTTCGCTGCCGTGCCGATGCTGTCGCGCACCCACGGCCAGCCGGCCTCGCCAACCACCCTGGGCAAAGAACTGGCCAACGTGGTGTACCGCCTGGAGCGCCAGATCGCCCAAGTCGCCGCCGTGCCATTGCTGGGCAAGATCAACGGCGCCGTAGGCAACTACAACGCCCACCTGTCGGCCTACCCTGAGATCGACTGGGAAGCCAACGCCCGCGCCTTCATCGAAGACGAGCTGGGCCTGGGCTTCAACCCCTACACCACGCAGATCGAACCGCACGACTACATCGCCGAACTGTTCGACGCTATTGCACGCTTCAACACCATCCTGATCGATTTTGATCGCGATATCTGGGGCTACATCTCCCTGGGCTACTTCAAGCAGCGCACCATTGCCGGCGAAATCGGTTCTTCGACCATGCCGCACAAGGTCAACCCGATCGACTTCGAAAACTCCGAAGGCAACCTGGGTATCGCCAACGCCCTGTTCCAGCACCTGGCCAGCAAGTTGCCGATCTCCCGCTGGCAGCGCGACCTGACCGACTCCACCGTACTGCGCAACCTCGGCGTGGGCTTTGCCCACAGCGTGATCGCGTACGAAGCCAGCCTCAAAGGCATCAGCAAGCTGGAGCTCAACGAGCAGAAGATTGCCGCTGACCTGGACGCGTGCTGGGAAGTATTGGCCGAGCCGATCCAGACCGTGATGCGCCGCTACAACATCGAAAACCCCTACGAGAAGCTGAAAGAATTGACGCGCGGCAAGGGCATCAGCCCCGAAGCACTGCAAACTTTCATCGACGGCCTGGACATGCCAGCCGCGGCCAAGGCCGAGCTGAAGCTGCTCACCCCGGCCAACTACATCGGCAACGCTGTAGAGCAAGCCAAGCGCATCTGATCCAAGCAAGCTCCTTTGAGACGCCCGGCCGCGCCGGGCGTTTTTATTCCTGTCTTAAAAGTGCTTTTTTTCAATAGGTTACACATGAATCCTGATATCCCTCTTCAACTTCTGGGCGGCATCACGGCACGGGAATTCCTGCGCGACTACTGGCAGAAAAAACCGCTGCTGATCCGCCAGGCCATCCCTGACTTCGAAAGCCCGATCGACGCCGACGAACTGGCAGGCCTGGCCCTGGAAGAAGAAGTCGAGTCGCGCCTGGTGATCGAACACGGCGAGCGCCCGTGGGAACTGCGTCGCGGCCCGTTCGCCGAAGACGCTTTCAGCACCCTGCCCGAGCGCGAGTGGACCCTGCTGGTGCAGGCAGTCGACCAGTTCGTGCCGGAGGTGGCTGAGCTGCTGGAGCACTTCCGCTTCCTGCCGAGCTGGCGTATCGATGATGTGATGATCAGCTTCGCCGCGCCGGGTGGCAGCGTCGGTCCGCATTTCGATAACTACGATGTGTTCCTGCTGCAAGCCCAGGGCAAGCGCAACTGGAAGATCGGCCAGATGTGCAATTCCGAAAGCCCGTTGCTGCAACACGCCGACCTGCGCATCCTCGCCGAATTCGAAGAAAGCGCCGAATGGGTGCTGGAACCGGGCGACATGCTCTACCTGCCGCCGCGCCTGGCCCATTTCGGCATTGCTGAAGACGACTGCATGACCTATTCCGTGGGTTTCCGTGCACCGAGCGCCGCTGAAGTGCTGACCCACTTCACCGACTTCCTCAGCCAGTACCTGACCGACGAAGAGCGCTACACCGACGCAGACGCCCAGCCGGTCAGCGACCCGCACCAGATCCAGGGCGACGCACTGGACCGCCTCAAGGGCTTGCTCGCCGAGCACATGAGCGATGAGCGCATGCTGCTGACCTGGTTCGGCCAGTTCATGACCGAGCCACGCTACCCGGAACTGGTGGCCGGCGAAGAGTTGGGCGAAGAAGATTTCATCAACAGCCTGCAAGACGGCGCGATCCTGGTACGCAACCCGAGCGCACGCCTGGCCTGGTCCGAAGTCGACGACGATGTACTGTTGTTTGCCAGTGGCCAGAGCCGTTACCTGCCGGGCAAACTGCGTGAACTGTTGAAGCTGGTGTGCTCGGCCGATGCACTGCACAGCGAAAACCTGGGCGAGTGGCTGGCCGACGAAGACGGTCGCGACCTGCTGTGCGAACTGGTCAAGCAAGGCAGCCTGGGGTTCGCGGATGAATAGAATTCACGTAAGTGTCGCGGACTGGCGAAAGGATATCGACGAGATTCGGCGCATTCGTGAAGCGGTATTCATCGCTGAACAATCGGTCCCGCCTGAATTGGAGTGGGACGCGGACGATGCCGGCGCCATGCATTTTCTTGCATACGAAGGTGATTTCCCGATTGGCACCGCTCGATTGCTGCCCAGCGGCGAGATCGGTCGGGTATCAGTGCTCAAGGACTGGCGTGGGCTGAAAGTCGGCGACAAGCTGATGGAAGCGGTGATCGGCGAGGCGGTGAAACGCGGCCAGACCCGGCAATTCCTGAGTGCGCAGGTGTATGCGGCGCCGTTCTATGAGCGGCTGGGCTTCAAGATCGTCAGCGATGAGTTTCTTGAGGTCGGGATTCCGCATGTGGATATGGTGCGCGGAGGCTAATTCGAGACCGCGCCGCCTTTATCGCAGGCAAGCCAGCTCCCACATTTGACTGCATTCCAAGTGTGGGAGCTGGCTTGCCTGCGATAGCTATTTCAGCAACATCCTGAATGCCCTGCCTGCCAGGGCATTTTGCCGTCTACGATTCAACTTGCGCCCTGCCAGGCCGACAAACTGGCACTATCAAGCAAATGACTCGCAGAGATAACGGACATGTCCCTACGCACCCTGCTCACCGCCCTCGTGATGACCGTCAGCGCTTGCGCCATGGCCGCCACTGAAGTCGTCAACCTGAACAACCGCACCAGCGCCGACCTGCTGCCCGTGGCGCAGAACTTCATTGGCAAGGACGGCACCGTCAGCGCCTACGGCAACCAGCTTATCGTTAACGCTGAGCCCGCCAGGATCGAGGGCTTGCGCGCA
This sequence comes from Pseudomonas sp. CFSAN084952, assembly GCF_009648855.1. Taxonomy (NCBI): domain Bacteria; kingdom Pseudomonadati; phylum Pseudomonadota; class Gammaproteobacteria; order Pseudomonadales; family Pseudomonadaceae; genus Pseudomonas; species Pseudomonas sp. CFSAN084952. Next base: position 3,049,347 of record NZ_CP045767.1, read on the forward strand.
CTGCTCGGCCAATTGGATACACCGGCCAAACGCCTGCTGATCACCGTCGATACCAACGAGAACAACCAGCAGAACAGCGGTGACAGCCAGACCCGCATCATCAGCTACGGCACTGCCAGCCGCGACGGTGGCGTGCAGCAGATCCAGGCCAGCGAAGGCGTGCCTGCGCTGATCCAGGTCGGCCAGAGCGTACCGCTGACCACCACGCAACAGGACAGCTACGGCCGTCTGCAAAACCAGACCCAGTATCGCAACGTCACCCAGGGCTTTTACGTGACCGCCAGCGTCACCGGCGAGACCGTACACCTGGCCATCAGTACCAACCGTGACCGCATGAGCCAGGAACGTCCCGATGTAGTGAACGTGCAAAGCACCGACACAACTGTCAGCGGCCGCCTGGGCGAATGGATTCCCCTGGCCGGCATCAATCGTGAAACCCAGGCGGACAAATCCTCTACAACCCGCAGCTACTCTACTCAGGGCCGCGATGACCTGACTTTACGGGTCAAGGTCGACACCCTGAACTGAAGCACCGAAAACTGACTGGCAAGTCGCATTAGACTAAAGATGTAGTGCCATAAAAAAAGCACTACAAAACATTTGACGAGCCAAAAAAGCATGGGCATGATGGCCTCGCTCCCGCTAATCAGGGGCCCTGGCAAGGGCCTTCGGATCGCCGCTCTAAGCTACCCACCTGAGCCGATTCGTGTCTGTACCGCCCACAAGGTGTGTTTGACGTTGGTTGCGACTGGAACGAAGTTGTCCCGAGGGACGGAAGCTAACCAGGTAACCCGGCTACACACTGATGGATCGTACAAAGGCCCACGACGCCCGAAGACCGTTCGCAGTTTGCCCTTACCTGCTCAACTCCCCCTTGAGCCCCATCGTTCATCCCGTCGCCTACCTCCGTCAGATTTGACTTGAACCCCAAAGCTTCTGGTCAGCGAGCAATCCTACCCAGGCAACGAATGCCGGGCTGGCAAACGGATACTTCAAACAAGACGCGACGAGGTTTTTCCCCATGGCACTGACACGCGAACAGCAAATTGCAGCCCTTGAAAAAGACTGGGCTGAAAACCCACGCTGGAAAGGCGTAACCCGCGCTTATTCCGCTGCTGACGTCGTCCGCCTGCGTGGCTCGGTCCAACCTGAGCACACCTTTGCAAAACTCGGCGCCGAGAAGCTGTGGAACCTGGCCACTCAGGGTGCCAAGCCTTCTTTCCGTCCCGACAAAGATTTCGTCAACTGCATGGGCGCCCTCACTGGCGGCCAGGCAGTCCAGCAGGTAAAAGCCGGTATCCAGGCGATCTACCTGTCCGGTTGGCAAGTGGCAGCGGACAACAACTCCGCTGAATCCATGTACCCCGACCAATCGCTGTACCCGGTGGACTCGGTACCAACCGTGGTCAAGCGCATCAACAACTCGTTCCGTCGTGCCGACCAGATCCAGTGGAAAGCCGGCAAGAACCCAGGCGATGAAGGCTACATCGACTACTTCGCGCCAATCGTGGCAGACGCCGAAGCCGGTTTCGGTGGCGTGCTCAACGCCTACGAGCTGATGAAGAGCATGATCGAGGCAGGCGCTGCCGGTGTGCACTTCGAAGACCAGCTGGCTTCGGTGAAAAAATGCGGCCACATGGGTGGCAAGGTACTGGTACCGACCCAGGAAGCTGTACAGAAGCTGACCGCCGCTCGCCTGGCCGCTGACGTTGCCGGTACACCGACCATCATCCTGGCCCGTACCGACGCCAACGCGGCAGACTTGCTGACCTCGGACTGCGACCCGTACGACCAACCATTCGTTACCGGCGAGCGCACCCAGGAAGGCTTCTATAAAGTGCGCGCCGGCCTCGACCAGGCAATCGCCCGTGGCCTGGCCTACGCGCCGTACGCCGATCTGATCTGGTGCGAAACCGCCAAGCCAGACCTGGACGAAGCACGCCGCTTTGCCGAAGCGATCAAGAAGGAGTACCCGGACCAACTGCTGTCCTACAACTGCTCGCCTTCCTTCAACTGGAAGAAGAACCTGGACGACGCGACCATCGCCAAGTTCCAGCGTGAGCTGTCGGCCATGGGCTACAAGCACCAGTTCATCACCCTGGCCGGTATCCACAACATGTGGCACAGCATGTTCAACCTGGCGCACGACTACGCCCGCAACGACATGACCGCCTACGTGAAGCTGCAGGAGCAGGAATTCGCAGACGCCGCCAAAGGCTACACCTTCGTGGCGCACCAGCAGGAAGTGGGCACCGGCTACTTCGACGACATGACCACCGTGATCCAGGGCGGCACCTCGTCCGTGACCGCGCTGACCGGTTCGACCGAAGAAGAGCAGTTCCACTAAGTACCGCGTACACGGCCACTGCGGCCCCACGGAAGACCTAACCGCAGTGCCGCGCAACAATCACGCCCCGACTGGTTCGGGGCGTTTTTTTTGCCTAGGAATCACCGAAAATCAAGGGTGGGAGCTGGCTTGCCTGCGATGGCGGTGGGTCAGAGGCAGGTGTTTCAGCTGATCCGCCGCCATCGCAGGCAAGCCAGCTCCTACATTGACCGCCCCCTATCCATAGTTTTTTGCTAAAAACATTGATCCAGAGCGGTATCCGCGCACATCCGATCGGTTAAAAGAACCGTTGCGACAACTAAGCGACACTCAAGCAAGTAACGGTAACTTCCCGCGCCACATGAGAAACACTCGCTTACACCCCACGCAAACAATATTCATTATCATTTAGCGCCTGAAAACTTCGTTACCGCTTAAACAAAACATAATTGATGAAAAGCCCGCTAATGCCCACGCCACAAGGGCTACAGCCCCAAGAAGGTGCACTATGTGCTTATTCCACCGAATAATTTCGCCCTGGGAATTTTACTTGCCCGGTGTTTAGCCATAAAATCACCGCGATTGATTGCAGTGCGACATATCGTCACTGCATCGTTACTTTTTCGAGCTCAGAGACCTTTGCTCTCTGTTAAGGATTTCCAGCATGACCGACGCGACAGGACTCATGGCCCACAACTGGGGCTTTGCCATTTTCCTTCTCGGTGTTGTAGGCCTCTGCGCCTTCATGCTTGGCGTCTCCAGCCTCCTCGGGTCAAAAGCCTGGGGCCGCAGCAAAAACGAACCGTTCGAATCCGGCATGCTACCTACAGGTGGCGCCCGCTTGCGGCTCTCAGCCAAATTCTATCTGGTCGCGATGCTCTTCGTGATCTTCGATATCGAAGCCCTCTTTCTCTTTGCATGGTCTGTGTCCGTCCGCGAAAGCGGCTGGACCGGATTCGTCGAAGCTCTCGTTTTCATAGCAATTCTGTTGGCAGGTCTTGTCTACCTGTTCCGAGTGGGCGCCCTTGACTGGGCTCCGGAAGCTCGTCGCAAGCGGCAAGCGAAGCTGAAACAATGAGGCTTTGGCAATGCAATACAATCTCACCAGGATCGACCCGGATGCTCCTAACGAGCAGTACCCCATCGGCGAACGGGAAACCGTCTCCGACCCGTTAGAAGACCAAGTCCACAAAAACATCTACATGGGCAAGCTGGAAGACGTGCTGAGTGGCGCGGTCAACTGGGGGCGTAAAAACTCCCTGTGGCCGTACAACTTCGGTCTTTCGTGCTGCTACGTGGAAATGACCACCGCCTTCACGGCGCCCCACGACATCGCGCGCTTTGGCGCCGAAGTGATCCGGGCCTCGCCGCGCCAGGCGGATTTCATGGTTATCGCCGGTACCTGCTTCATCAAGATGGCGCCGATCATCCAGCGCCTCTATGAGCAAATGCTCGAACCAAAGTGGGTTATCTCCATGGGTTCGTGCGCCAACTCCGGTGGCATGTACGACATCTACTCGGTCGTTCAAGGGGTGGACAAGTTCCTGCCCGTGGACGTCTACGTGCCTGGCTGCCCGCCCCGTCCCGAAGCGTTCCTGCAAGGCTTGATGCTGTTGCAGGAATCGATTGGCAAGGAGCGTCGCCCACTGTCCTGGGTGGTCGGTGATCAAGGCGTTTATCGCGCCGAGATGCCGTCTCAAAAGGAACAGCGCCGCGAACAGCGAATCGCAGTCACCAACCTGCGCAGCCCCGACGAAGTCTGATCCAGCCCGCTTCTTTTATAGAACGAAAACCTGGCTTCATTCTTTACGTTGACCGAAAGCGATAAAAAACCATGACTACAGGCAGTGCTCTGTACATCCCGCCTTATAAGGCAGACGACCAGGATGTGGTTGTCGAACTCAATAACCGTTTCGGCCCTGACGCCTTCACCGCCCAGGCCACACGCACCGGTATGCCGGTGCTGTGGGTGGCGCGTGCCAGGCTCGTCGAAGTCCTGACCTTCCTGCGCAACCTGCCCAAGCCGTACGTCATGCTCTATGACCTGCATGGCGTGGACGAGCGTCTGCGCACCAAGCGCCAGGGCCTGCCGAGCGGTGCCGATTTCACCGTGTTCTACCACCTGATGTCGCTGGAACGTAACAGCGACGTGATGATCAAGGTCGCCCTGAGCGAGAGCGACCTGAGCATCCCGACCGTGACCGGTATCTGGCCGAACGCCAGCTGGTACGAGCGTGAAGTCTGGGACATGTTCGGCATCGACTTCCCTGGCCACCCGCACCTGACGCGCATCATGATGCCGCCGACCTGGGAAGGTCACCCGCTGCGCAAGGACTTCCCTGCCCGCGCCACCGAATTCGACCCGTACAGCCTCAACCTCGCCAAGCAACAGCTTGAAGAAGAGGCGGCGCGCTTCCGCCCCGAAGACTGGGGCATGAAGCGCGCCGGCACCAACGAGGACTACATGTTCCTCAACCTGGGCCCGAACCACCCTTCGGCCCACGGTGCCTTCCGTATCATCCTGCAACTGGACGGCGAAGAAATCGTCGACTGCGTCCCGGACATCGGCTACCACCACCGTGGCGCCGAGAAGATGGCCGAGCGTCAGTCCTGGCACAGCTTCATCCCGTACACCGACCGTATCGACTACCTCGGCGGCGTGATGAACAACCTGCCGTACGTGCTCTCGGTCGAGAAGCTGGCCGGTATCAAGGTACCGGACCGCGTCGACACCATCCGCATCATGATGGCCGAGTTCTTCCGCATCACCAGCCACCTGCTGTTCCTGGGTACCTATATCCAGGACGTCGGCGCCATGACGCCGGTGTTCTTCACCTTCACCGACCGTCAGCGTGCCTACAAGGTCATCGAAGCCATCACCGGTTTCCGTCTGCACCCGGCCTGGTACCGCATCGGCGGAGTGGCCCACGACCTGCCGAACGGCTGGGAACGCCTGGTCAAGGAATTCATCGACTGGATGCCCAAGCGCCTGGACGAGTACCAGAAAGCCGCGCTGGACAACAGCATCCTCAAGGGCCGCACCATCGGCGTCGCGCAGTACAACACCAAAGAGGCCCTGGAATGGGGCGTCACCGGTGCCGGCCTGCGTTCCACCGGTTGCGACTTCGACCTGCGTAAAGCACGCCCGTACTCCGGCTACGAGAACTTCGAGTTCGAAGTACCGCTGGCGGCCAATGGCGATGCCTACGACCGTTGCATCGTGCGCGTCGAAGAAATGCGCCAGAGCCTGAAGATCATCGAGCAGTGCATGCGCAACATGCCGGCCGGCCCGTACAAGGCGGATCACCCGCTGACCACGCCGCCGCCCAAAGAGCGCACGCTGCAGCACATCGAAACCCTGATCACGCACTTCCTGCAGGTTTCGTGGGGCCCGGTGATGCCGGCCAACGAATCCTTCCAGATGATCGAAGCGACCAAGGGTATCAACAGTTATTACCTGACGAGCGATGGCGGCACCATGAGCTACCGCACCCGGATTCGTACCCCAAGTTTTGCCCACTTGCAGCAGATCCCTTCGGTGATCAAAGGCGAGATGGTCGCGGACTTGATTGCGTACCTGGGTAGTATCGATTTCGTTATGGCCGACGTGGACCGCTAAGCATGAACAGCACGCTTATCCAGACAGACCGTTTCACCTTGAGTGAAACCGAGCGCTCGGCCATCGAGCACGAGCTGCATCACTACGAAGACCCGCGCGCGGCGTCGATCGAAGCCCTGAAGATCGTCCAGAAGGAACGTGGCTGGGTGCCCGACGGCGCCCTCTACGCCATCGGCGAGATCCTCGGCATCCCCGCCAGCGACGTTGAAGGCGTGGCGACGTTCTACAGCCAGATCTTCCGCCAACCGGTGGGCCGCCACATCATTCGCGTGTGCGACAGCATGGTCTGCTACATCGGTGGCCATGAGTCCGTGGTCAGCGAAATCCAGGCCAAGCTGGGCATCGGCCTCGGCCAGACCACCGCCGACGGCCGCTTCACGCTGCTGCCGGTGTGCTGCCTGGGCAACTGCGACAAGGCGCCGGCGTTGATGATCGACGACGACACATTCGGTGACGTACAGCCTGCTGGCGTGACCCAATTGCTCGAGGGCTACCCATGACCCTGACCTCTTTCGGCCCGGCCAACCTGATCAAGCGTTCGGCCGAGACCCACCCGCTGACCTGGCGCTTGCGTGACGACGGCGAGCCGGTATGGCTCGACGAATACCAGGCCAAGAACGGCTACGCCGCTGCGCGCAAAGCTTTCGCCGACATGGCCCAGGACGATATCGTCCAGACCGTGAAAGACGCCGGTCTCAAGGGCCGCGGCGGCGCAGGCTTCCCCACTGGCGTGAAGTGGGGCCTGATGCCCAAGGACGAATCCATCAACATCCGCTACCTGCTGTGCAACGCGGATGAAATGGAGCCCAACACCTGGAAAGACCGCATGCTGATGGAGCAACTGCCCCATCTGCTGATCGAAGGCATGTTGATCAGTGCCCGTGCGCTCAAGACCTACCGTGGCTATATCTTCCTGCGTGGCGAGTACACCACCGCCGCCAAGCATCTGAACCGTGCCGTGGAAGAAGCCAAGGCCGCCGGCCTGCTGGGCAAGAACATCCTCGGTTCCGGTTTCGACTTCGAACTGTTCGTGCACACCGGCGCCGGGCGTTATATCTGCGGTGAAGAAACCGCACTGATCAACTCCCTCGAAGGCCGCCGCGCCAACCCGCGTTCCAAGCCGCCCTTCCCCGCCGCCGTGGGCGTGTGGGGCAAGCCGACGTGCGTGAACAACGTCGAGACCCTGTGCAACGTGCCGGCGATCATCGCCGACGGCGTGGACTGGTACAAATCCCTGGCCCGCGAAGGCAGCGAAGACATGGGCACCAAGCTCATGGGCTTCTCCGGCAAGGTCAAGAACCCTGGCCTGTGGGAACTGCCATTCGGCGTGACCGCACGCGAGCTGTTCGAGGACTACGCCGGCGGTATGCGCGACGGCTACACCTTGAAAGCCTGGCAGCCAGGCGGCGCCGGCACCGGTTTCCTGCTGCCCGAGCACCTCGATGCACAAATGTATGCCGGCGGTATCGGCAAGGTGGGCACCCGGATGGGTACCGGCCTGGCGATGGCGGTCGACAACACCGTGAACATGGTCTCGTTGCTGCGCAACATGGAGCAGTTTTTTGCCCGCGAATCCTGCGGCTTCTGCACCCCATGCCGCGACGGCCTGCCTTGGAGCGTCAAGCTGCTGATGGCCCTGGAAAATGGCGAAGGCCGCGAGGGCGACATCGAAACCCTGCTGGGTCTGGTCGGTTTCCTCGGCCCAGGCAAGACTTTCTGTGCTCACGCACCAGGCGCCGTGGAGCCATTGGGCAGCGCAATCAAATACTTCCGCTCGGAGTTCGAAGCCGGCATCGCGCCCACCAGCGCCGCCGTCCCGCCTCTGGCGAAGCCGATCGTAGTCGGCGCGTAACGCTTAAACAGGCGAAGGGTCCGTGCCCTTCGCCTGCTCATGTGCTGACGCCGTAAAGGCTGTGTAGATGCACATGAATAACAAGATTCCATTAGCCACGCCCGCTGACAACGGGCCAACGAAGAACTTTGAACCATGGCCACTATCCACGTAGACGGCAAAGCGCTCGAAGTCGATGGGGCGGACAACCTGTTACAGGCGTGTCTGTCACTCGGCCTCGACATCCCGTATTTCTGCTGGCACCCCGCGCTTGGTAGCGTCGGTGCCTGTCGCCAGTGTGCGGTCAAGCAATACACCGACGAGAACGACACCCGTGGTCGTATCGTCATGTCCTGCATGACCCCAGCCACCGACAACACCTGGATCTCCATCGACGATGAAGAATCCAAGGCGTTCCGCGCCAGCGTTGTCGAATGGCTGATGACCAACCACCCCCACGACTGCCCGGTCTGTGAGGAAGGCGGTCACTGCCACCTGCAAGACATGACGGTGATGACCGGCCACAACGAGCGCCGTTATCGCTTCACCAAGCGTACCCACCAGAACCAGGACCTCGGCCCGTTCATTTCCCACGAAATGAACCGCTGCATCGCCTGCTACCGCTGCGTGCGCTTCTATAAAGACTACGCCGGCGGCACCGACCTCGGCGTGTTCGGCGCCCACGACAACGTGTACTTCGGTCGCGTTGAAGACGGCGTGCTGGAGAGCGAGTTCTCCGGCAACCTCACCGAGGTCTGCCCGACCGGTGTGTTCACCGACAAGACCCACTCCGAGCGCTACAACCGTAAGTGGGACATGCAATTTGCGCCGAGCATCTGCCATGGCTGCTCCAGCGGTTGCAACATCTCCCCGGGCGAGCGCTACGGTGAGCTGCGTCGTATCGAAAACCGCTTCAACGGTTCGGTCAACCAGTACTTCCTGTGCGACCGTGGCCGTTTCGGCTATGGCTACGTCAACCGCGAAGACCGCCCACGCCAGCCCCAGCTGGCCGATGGCGCCAAGCTGAGCCTGGACGCAGCGCTGGATAAGGCTGCCGACCTGTTGCGCGGGCGCAATATCGTGGGTATCGGTTCGCCACGCGCCAGCCTCGAAAGCAACTTCGCGTTGCGCGAGCTGGTAGGTGCCGAACACTTCTACTGCGGTATCGAAGCCGACGAGCTGGAGCGCATCCGCCTGGTCCTGCAAGTGCTGAACGACAGCCCGCTGCCGGTACCGAACATGCGCGACATCGAAGACCACGATGCGATCTTCGTACTCGGTGAAGACCTGACCCAGACCGCTGCACGCATCGCGCTGTCGCTGCGTCAGTCGGTCAAAGGCAAGGCCGAAGAAATGGCCGACGCCATGCGCGTACAGCCTTGGCTCGACGCCGCCGTGAAGAACATCGGCCAGCACGCGCTGAACCCGCTGTTTATCGCCTCCCTGGCTGAAACCAAGCTCGACGACATCGCCGAAGAGTGCGTGCACGCCGCGCCGGACGACCTGGCCCGCCTCGGTTTCGCCGTGGCCCACGCCCTCGACGCCAGCGCACCCGCCGTTGAAGGCCTGGACGCTGAAGCTGCCGAGTTGGCCCAGCGCATTGCCGACGCCCTGCTGGCGGCCAAGCGTCCGCTGATCATTGCCGGTACCTCGTTGGGTTCCAAAGCGCTGATCGAAGCCGCCGCCAACATCGCCAAGGCCCTGAAGCTGCGCGACAAAAATGGCTCCATCAGCCTGGTGGTGCCGGAAGCCAACAGCCTGGGCCTGGCCATGCTCGGTGGCGAGTCCGTGGACGCAGCGCTGCAAGCCGTGACCGACGGCCGTGCCGACGCCATCGTGGTGCTGGAAAACGACCTGTACACCCGCACCGCTGCGGCCAAGGTTGACGCGGCACTGGATGCGGCCAAGGTGCTGATCGTCGCCGACCACCAGAAGACCGCCACCAGCGACCGCGCCGATCTGGTGCTGCCAGCCGCCACCTTCGCCGAAGGCGACGGTACCCTGGTCAGCCAGGAAGGCCGCGCCCAGCGCTTCTTCCAGGTGTTCGATCCGAAGTACATGGACGCCAGCATCCTGGTGCACGAAGGCTGGCGCTGGCTGCATGCCCTGCGCGCCACCCTGCTGAACCAGCCGATCGACTGGACTCAGCTCGACCACGTGACCGCTGCCACCGCCGCCAGCGCGCCGCAGCTTGCTCGTATCGTCGATGCCGCGCCGTCCGCCGCGTTCCGCATCAAGGGCCTGAAACTGGCACGTGAGCCGCTGCGCTACTCCGGCCGCACCGCCATGCGTGCTGACATCAGCGTGCACGAGCCGCGTACCCCGCAAGACAACGACACCGCGTTTGCCTTCTCCATGGAAGGTTACTCGGGTTCGGCCGAACCGCGTCAGCAGGTGCCATTTGCCTGGTCGCCGGGCTGGAACTCGCCGCAGGCCTGGAACAAGTTCCAGGACGAAGTCGGTGGTCATATCCGCGCTGGCGACCCAGGCACTCGCCTGATCGAAAGCAGCGGTGACTCGCTGAACTGGTTCGCTGCGGTACCGCGTCCGTTCAACCCGGCGCCGGGCACCTGGCAGGTCGTGCCGTTCTTCCACCTGTTCGGCAGCGAAGAGACCTCTTCCAAGGCCGCGCCGGTTCAAGAGCGCATTCCTGCCGCCTATGTGTCCGTGGCCAAGTCCGAAGCCGACCGCCTGGGTGTCAACGACGGCGCGCTACTCAGCCTCAACGTCGCCGGCCAGACCTTGCGTCTGCCGCTGCGTATCAATGACGAGCTGGGTGCCGGCCTGGTTGCACTGCCTAAAGGCATCGCCGGTATTCCGCCTGCCATTTTCGGCAAAACCGTTGACGGTCTGCAGGAGGCAGCGCAATGACTTGGTTCACGCCGGAAGTAATTGACGTGATCATCTCGGTGGTCAAGGCCATCGTGATCCTGTTGGCCGTGGTCGTCGCTGGCGCCCTGCTCAGCTTCGTCGAACGTCGCCTGCTGGGCTGGTGGCAGGACCGTTACGGTCCGAACCGCGTTGGCCCGTTCGGCATGTTCCAGATCGCTGCCGACATGCTGAAAATGTTCTTCAAGGAAGACTGGACCCCGCCGTTTGCCGACAAGGTGATCTTCACCCTGGCACCGGTGGTCGCCATGAGCGCCTTGCTGATTGCGTTTGCGATCATCCCGATCACCCCGACCTGGGGCGTGGCGGACCTGAACATCGGCTTGCTGTTCTTCTTCGCCATGGCCGGTTTGTCGGTATACGCGGTGCTGTTCGCCGGTTGGTCGAGCAACAACAAGTTCGCCCTGCTGGGCAGCTTGCGTGCCTCGGCGCAAACCGTATCCTATGAAGTGTTCATGGGGTTGGCACTGATGGGCATCGTAGTGCAGGTTGGCTCGTTCAACATGCGCGACATCGTCGAGTACCAGGCACAGAACCTGTGGTTCATCATTCCGCAGTTCTTCGGCTTCTGCACCTTCTTCATCGCTGGCGTGGCCGTGACTCACCGTCACCCGTTCGACCAGCCGGAAGCGGAACAGGAACTGGCCGACGGTTACCACATTGAATATGCCGGCATGAAGTGGGGCATGTTCTTCGTCGGTGAGTACATCGGCATCATCTTGATCTCGGCCCTGCTGGTCACGCTGTTCTTCGGCGGCTGGCACGGTCCGTTTGGCATCCTGCCGCAGTTGGCCTTCTTCTGGTTCTTCCTGAAGACCGCGTTCTTCATCATGCTGTTCATCCTGCTGCGCGCCTCGATTCCGCGCCCGCGTTATGACCAGGTGATGGATTTCAGCTGGAGATTCTGCCTGCCGCTGACCCTGATCAATTTGCTGGTGACGGCTGCCGTCGTGTTGTTGAACACGCCAGCTGCCGCGGTTCAGTGAGGATTTGACCCATGTTCAAATATATTGGCGACATCGTTAAGGGTACCGGTACCCAGTTGCGAAGCCTGGTGATGGTGTTCGGTCACGGCTTTCGCAAACGCGACACCCTGCAATACCCCGAAGAAGCGGTGTACCTGCCGCCGCGCTATCGCGGCCGCATCGTACTGACCCGCGACCCCGACGGCGAAGAGCGTTGCGTAGCCTGCAACCTGTGCGCCGTGGCGTGCCCGGTGGGTTGCATCTCCCTGCAGAAAGCTGAAACCGAAGACGGTCGCTGGTACCCGGACTTCTTCCGCATCAACTTCTCGCGCTGCATTTTCTGCGGCCTCTGCGAGGAAGCTTGCCCGACCACCGCGATCCAGCTCACACCGGATTTCGAGATGGCCGAGTTCAAACGTCAGGACCTGGTGTACGAGAAAGAAGATCTTTTGATCGCAGGTACCGGTAAAAACCCTGATTACAACTTCTATCGTGTTGCAGGTATGGCCGTTGCCGGTAAGCCAAAAGGCGCCGCACAAAACGAAGCCGAGCCGATCAACGTGAAGAGCTTGCTGCCTTAAGGAAGAAAGATGGAATTCGCTTTCTATTTCGCATCGGGTATTGCAGTGGTGTCCACGCTTCGCGTGATCACCAACACTAACCCCGTGCACGCCCTGCTCTACCTGATCATTTCACTGATCGCCGTGGCCATGACCTTTTTCAGCCTCGGCGCACCGTTCGCCGGTGTGCTGGAAGTGATCGCCTACGCCGGCGCCATCATGGTGCTGTTCGTGTTTGTGGTGATGATGCTCAACCTGGGGCCGGCTTCGGTCGCCCAGGAGCGCGTCTGGCTCAAGCCCGGCATCTGGCTCGGCCCGGTTGTCCTCGCAGCGCTGCTGCTGGGTGAACTGCTGTATGTGCTGTTCGCTCACCAGAGCGGCCAGGCCATCGGCCACACCACCGTAGACGCGAAAGCCGTGGGCATCAGCCTGTTCGGCCCGTACCTGCTGGTGGTCGAATTGGCTTCGATGCTGCTGCTCGCCGCAGCCATCACTGCCTTCCACTTGGGCCGCAACGAAGCCAAGGAGCAATGACGATGCCTGCTATCCCTTTGGAGCATGGTCTGGCGGTCGCCGGCATCCTGTTCTGCCTTGGCCTGGTCGGCCTGATGGTTCGCCGTAACATTCTGTTCGTGTTGATGAGCCTGGAAATCATGATGAACGCCGCGGCACTGGCGTTCATTGTGGCAGGCGCACGTTGGGGCCAGCCGGATGGGCAAGTGATGTTCATCCTGGTGATCAGTCTGGCAGCCGCCGAAGCCAGTATTGGCCTGGCGATCCTGCTGCAGCTGTATCGTCGCTTCCACACGCTTGATATCGACGCTGCCAGTGAGATGCGCGGATGAACATGATCTTTCTGACTTTCGTATTCCCCCTGATCGGTTTCCTGCTGCTGTCGTTCTCTCGCGGGCGCTGGTCGGAAAACCTCTCGGCCCTGATCGGCGTGGGCTCCATCGGCCTGTCGGCCATCGTGGCCGCCTACGTCATCTGGCAATTCAACGTGGCACCGCCTGAAGGCGGTCACTACACCCTGGTGCTGTGGCAGTGGATGGCGGTCGAGGGCTTCAAGCCCAACTTCGCCCTCTACATCGACGGCCTGTCGATCACCATGCTCGGCGTGGTGGTGGGTGTGGGTTTCCTGATTCACCTGTTCGCGTCCTGGTACATGCGCGGTGAAGCGGGCTACTCGCGCTTCTTCTCGTACACCAACCTGTTTATCGCCAGCATGCTGTTCCTGGTGCTGGGCGATAACCTGTTGTTCCTGTACTTCGGCTGGGAAGGCGTGGGCCTGTGCTCGTACCTGTTGATCGGTTTCTACTACAGCAACCGCAACAACGGTAACGCAGCACTCAAGGCGTTTATCGTCACCCGCATCGGCGACGTGTTCATGGCCATCGGCCTGTTCATCCTGTTCCAACAGGTGGGCACGCTGAACATCCAGGAACTGCTGGTGCTGGCACCGCAGAAATTCCAGGTCGGCGACTTCTGGATCACCCTGGCCACCCTGATGCTGCTGGGCGGCGCCGTGGGTAAATCTGCGCAACTGCCACTGCAAACCTGGCTGGCGGATGCGATGGCCGGCCCTACCCCGGTGTCGGCACTGATCCACGCCGCCACCATGGTGACCGCCGGTGTCTACCTGATCGCCCGTACCCACGGCCTGTTCACCCTGGCGCCGGACATCCTGCATCTGGTGGGCATCGTGGGCGGCGTGACCCTGGTACTGGCCGGCTTCGCCGCGCTGGTGCAGACCGACATCAAACGTATCCTCGCCTACTCGACCATGAGCCAGATCGGCTACATGTTCCTGGCGCTGGGCGTTGGCGCCTGGGACGCGGCGATCTTCCACCTGATGACCCACGCGTTCTTCAAGGCGTTGCTGTTCCTCGCCTCCGGTGCCGTGATCGTGGCCTGCCACCACGAGCAGAACATCTTCAAGATGGGCGGCCTGTGGAAGAAACTGCCACTGGCGTACGCCAGCTTCATCGTCGGTGGTGCCGCCCTGGCAGCCCTGCCGTTGGTGACCGCCGGTTTCTACTCCAAGGACGAGATCCTCTGGGAAGCCTTTGCCAGCGGTAACCAGAACCTGCTGTACGCAGGCCTGGTGGGTGCGTTCATGACCTCGCTGTACACCTTCCGCCTGATCTTCATCACCTTCCACGGTGAAGCCAAGACCGAAGCGCACGCAGGCCACGGCATCTCCCATTGGTTGCCACTGTCGGTGCTGATCATCCTGTCGACCTTCGTCGGTGCGATGATCACCCCGCCACTGCACGGTGTATTGCCACAAAGCGTGGGCCATGCCGGCGGCGAAGCCCAGCACAGCCTGGAAATCGCCTCGGGCGCCATCGCCATCGCCGGTATCCTGCTGGCGGCCCTGCTGTTCCTCGGCAAGCGTCGCTTCGTGACTGCCGTGGCCAACAGTGGCATTGGTCGCTTCCTGTCGGCCTGGTGGTTCGCCGCCTGGGGCTTCGACTGGATCTACGACAAACTGTTCGTCAAACCTTACCTTGCGATCAGCCACGTGCTGCGCAAAGACCCGCTCGACCAGACCATCGGTTTGATCCCGCGTGCCGCCAAGGCCGGTCACACCGCCCTGAGCCGCAGCGAGACCGGCCAATTGCGTTGGTATGCAGCGTCCATGGCGGCGGGTGCCGTTCTGGTGATCGGCGCCATCGTCGTGGTAGCGGTCTGACTATGTTTAAGTGCACTGCGTACTTTGCGAACTTGCGAAAGGAAACGAGCCCGTCATGATTCTGCCCTGGCTAATCCTGATCCCCTTTATCGGCGGCCTGCTCTGCTGGATGGGTGAACGCTTCGGCGCCACCCTCCCCCGCTGGATTGCGTTGCTGACCATGTCCCTGGAACTCGCGCTCGGCCTCTGGCTGTGGGCCCACGGTGACTATTCATTCGCTCCGGCACCGGGTGTCGATCCCACCTTCGCGCTTGAATTCAAGCACGTGTGGATCCAGCGCTTCGGCATCAACGTGCACCTGGCCCTTGACGGCCTGTCGCTGTTGATGATCCTGCTGACCGGCCTGCTGGGTATCCTCTCGGTACTCTGCTCCTGGAAAGAGATCCAGCGTCACGTGGGCTTCTTCCACCTGAACCTGATGTGGATCCTGGGCGGCGTTGTCGGCGTGTTCCTGGCGCTGGACCTGTTCATGTTCTTCTTCTTCTGGGAAATGATGCTGGTGCCGATGTACTTCCTCATCGCGCTCTGGGGTCACAGTTCTTCGGACGGCAAGAAAACCCGGATCTACGCAGCGACCAAGTTCTTCATCTTTACCCAGGCTTCCGGCCTGATCATGTTGGTGGCGATCCTGGGTCTGGTCCTGGTCAACTTCAACAACACCGGCGTGATTACCTTCAACTACGCCGACCTGTTGAAAACCAAGATGTCGCTGACCACCGAGTACGTGCTGATGCTGGGCTTCTTCATCGCCTTCGCGGTGAAGCTGCCGGTGGTGCCGTTCCACTCCTGGTTGCCTGACGCCCACGCCCAGGCGCCGACTGCCGGCTCTGTGGACCTCGCCGGTATCCTGTTGAAGACCGCTGCCTACGGCCTGCTGCGTTTCGCCCTGCCGCTGTTCCCGAATGCCTCGGCCGAGTTCGCGCCGATTGCCATGACCCTGGGTCTGATCGGGATCTTCTACGGTGCGTTCCTGGCCTTCGCCCAAACCGACATCAAGCGCCTGATTGCCTTCTCATCCGTTTCCCACATGGGTTTCGTACTGATCGGCATCTACTCCGGCAGCCAGCTGGCGTTGCAAGGCGCAGTGATCCAGATGTTGGCCCACGGTGTTTCGGCCGCTGCCCTCTTTATCCTCAGTGGCCAGCTGTACGAACGCCTGCACACCCGTGACATGCGTGAGATGGGTGGCGTGTGGTCGCGCATCGCATACCTGCCGGCGATCAGCCTGTTCTTCGCCGCCGCATCCCTGGGCTTGCCGGGTACCGGTAACTTCATCGGCGAGTTCCTGATCCTGATGGGTGCCTTTGTGCAGACGCCGTGGATCAGTGCCATTGCTACCTCCGGCCTGGTGTTCGGTTCGGTCTACTCGCTGATCATGATCCACCGCGCCTACTTCGGCCCAGCCAAGTCCGACACCGTCCTGCAAGGCATGGACGCGCGCGAACTGATCATGGTGCTCGGCCTTGCGGTACTGCTGATCTTCATCGGCGTGTACCCGCAACCGTTCCTGGACACTTCTGCCGCAACGATGCATGGCGTGCAGCAGTGGTTCGGCACCGCCTTCTCCCAACTCGCTTCGGCCCGGTAAGAGCGCTATGGAATTCACGATCCAACACTTTATCGCGCTTGCGCCGCTGCTGATTACCAGCCTCACCATCGTGGTGGTGATGCTGGCAATCGCCTGGCGCCGCAATCACTCGCAAACGTTCCTGCTGTCCTGCGCCGGGTTGAACCTGGCCCTGCTGTCGATCATCCCGGCCCTCAAGGTCGCGCCACTGGCAGTCACGCCATTGATGATGGTCGATGACTTCGCGCTGCTGTACATCGCCCTGATCCTGGTGGCGACCCTGGCCTGCGTCACCCTCGCCCACGCCTACCTCGGCGAAGGCGGCACCGGCTACCCTGGCAACCGCGAAGAGCTGTACCTGCTGATCCTGCTGGCTGCGGCCGGCGGTATCGTGCTGGTCAGCGCGCAGCACCTGGCTGGCTTGTTCATCGGCCTGGAACTGCTGTCGATCCCGACCTACGGCCTGGTGGCCTATGCCTTCTTCAATAAACGCTCCCTGGAAGCCGGCATCAAGTACATGGTGCTGTCGGCCGCCGGTTCCGCGTTCCTGTTGTTCGGTATGGCCCTGCTCTACGCCGAAGCCGGCAGCCTGAGCTTCACCGGTATCGGCCACGCGCTGGCCGCCACCAACAGCCCGGCGCCGATTGCCCAGTTGGGCCTGGCGATGATGCTGATCGGCCTGGCGTTCAAGCTGTCGCTGGTGCCGTTCCACCTGTGGACCCCGGACGTGTACGAAGGCGCCCCGGCGCCGGTGGCCGCGTTCCTGGCGACCGCGTCGAAAGTGGCCGTGTTTGCAGTGATGGTGCGTCTGTTCCAGATCTCCCCTGCCGCCAACACCGGCGTGCTGAGCAACGTGCTGACGGTGATCGCCATTGCGTCGATCCTGTTCGGTAACCTGCTGGCGCTGACCCAGAACAACCTCAAGCGTCTGCTGGGTTATTCGTCCATCGCCCACTTCGGCTACCTGCTGATCGCCTTGGTGGCGAGCAAAGGCCTGGCCGTGGAAGCCATTGGCGTGTACCTGGTCACCTACGTGATCACCAGCCTGGGTGCGTTCGGCGTCATCACCTTGATGTCGTCGCCGTACAAAGGCCGTGACGCCGACGCCCTGTACGAATACCGCGGCCTGTTCTGGCGCCGTCCGTACCTGACCGCCGTGCTCACCGTGATGATGCTGTCGTTGGCCGGTATTCCGCTGACGGCGGGCTTTATCGGCAAGTTCTACATTGTCGCGACCGGTGTTGAAGCCCACGAATGGTGGCTGGTTGCCTCGTTGGTATTGGGCAGCGCCATCGGCGTGTTCTACTACCTGCGCGTGATGGTCACCCTGTACCTGATCGAGCCAAACCTGCGCCGTGTGGATGCCGAGCTGCATTGGGAACAGAAGGCAGGCGGCGTCATGCTGCTGGCCATCGCCCTGCTCGCGTTCTTCCTGGGCGTGTACCCACAACCGTTGCTCACCCTGGTGCAGCACGCGGTGCTGGGCGTTTGATCGCTTAGATTGATGCAGTAAACAGAACGGCGCCTTTGGGCGCCGTTTTGCGTTTCAGGGGCGAGGTATTAGAGAGGCGGTGCATTCACCGTCGCCTTCGCGGGCAAGCCCGCTCCCACAGGGGAACACGTTCCCATTGTGGGAGCGGGCTTGCCCGCGAAGGCGCCAGACCAAACACCCCAGAACTGTCTGGCCCAATACAGGGTAGACAAAAAAACGCCCCGACTTATAGCGGGGCGTTTTTTATTCAAACCTGGGATTGGTCAAGGCCGCAACCTTAGAACGCAATACCCACCTTGAAACCATACTCATCACGCTTGAGCTTGGTGTTATCGGCCACATAGGAGTCGTCGTCGAGCTTGTACTCGGTACGCGTGTAGTACAAGCCCGCCATCACCGGCAGGTCGCCCTTCTGGTTCATCAGCAGGCTGACTTCGGCATAAGGGTTGGTGCGGTCCTTGAGGTCCACGCTGTCGCTGCCAACGCCGTCCACCTTGAGCTTGGCGCGACCGTCGATGGTGCGGCGGGCGCCGGCTTCAACGCGCAGGGTCATGTCATCGAACTGGTGGTTGTAGCCCAGAGCGGCCTTGGCAAACGGCGACTTGTTGGTGAGCTTCATGTCGTAGCCATTGGTGTCCGGCTCGTAGCGGGTCCAGGTGTAACCACCACCCACGATCACGTCGACGAAGTTGCGCGCATCCAGCGCGGCACGCCAGCCGAGGTCGAGGTCAGCCTGGCCTTCCTTGAGCTTGTTATCGCTCTTCTCGCCGTACTTGGCTTCGATACCGGCCTGGTAGATAAAGCCCGACTCGGCGGTGAGCTTGTTGCCGAAGTTGTAGAACAGGCCGGCTTCGGGCATGTGGTCCTTGTCGCTTTCGCTACCGCCTTCAAGTTTGAAGTCGTTGTAGCTGCCCATGATCCCGAACGTGGAAATCGGGTCGGTGGAAGGTGCTGCGAACACCACGCCAGGCGCAGCCACCAGGGCCAGCAACGAGGTGTTCTTGAGGAATTTTCCGAATAGTTTGGACATCGTTTTACATCTCCATTTTAAGGTGGGCAAAGTATTCAGGAATCGGTTCGAACCTTGGCGTTTGCAAAAAGTTCGAACTGATTTGCACCAAAATGGAGAAAAAACGGTTCAGCGAAGGCTCTATCTCAATATTCTTCAGGATTCATGCGAATAAGGCGTTCGACGGCTTCGCGCAGTTGAGGCTGATCCGGCAGCCGAATGCCGAAGGTGTCGCGCAAGAGCCCCAGCAGTTCATCGGCACTCTCAAGCGTGCGCTTTTCACTGGGTCGATCCAGGTAATGAAGCGCATAGCGGGCGTTGGCCAAAGTATGACGTTGGCCGGGAGCCAGTAGCGCCGCTTTCAACTGCCCCACGAACGGTGACCCCGGGTGCGTTGAGACATACCAGTTGCCGATTTCGTAGTCGATATCGGCCTGCACTTGCAGGTCGAACACATACAAGCCACGCCACTCCTCACCGACCTGGGCCCACAACGTGTAGCTGCCCTGATGGTGTGTCAGGCGAAAATGCTCATGGGCCGTGGTCTGGGGCGCTTCGTTGTCCAGTTGCAACGGGCTGCTGGGGATCATGCCACCGAAGCCCACATCGGTGATATAGCGCACGCCATCAACGGTCACCAGGCTCAGACGGTGAGTACGCCCGGTGTGGGCGTCCGGTGGCCCGCCAATCACCACACGACCGGTGATGCCACGGGCGTCAAAACCGAGCGCCTGCAACAGCGCCAGGAACAGCTGGTTCAACTCATAGCAATAGCCGCCGCGTCCCTGGTGCAACACCTTCTGCGCGACGCTTGGCAGGTCAATCGGCACCGGCACCTGCATCAGGGTCGACAGGCTTTCAAAGGCGAAGGTGCACACATGGCGCAGTTGCAAGTCCCGCAGGGTCTGCAAGGTCGGCGCCGGTGGCGAGGCATAGCCCAGGCGTTGCAGGTACAGGCGGCTATCCGTGGGTGTGAGCATGGCGCGATCCTCGGGCGCAGGGCAAGAGCGTCACTATGCCGCGCCTCTGCGTACGTTGTCATTTTGAATGAACCTTTTGGAGCGCCGGCCTATCCATCTATAACAAGATTGGGAGGCAGCATGAGTACCGCAAAAATCTACACCGTCCACTATCAGCTACACGGTAAACCCAAGTCTTTCGTGGTGCGCGCCGAAGTGATGAACAACGCCGAGGCCTGGCATTGGGCGGCCGTCGATGCCGACATTGCCCATGTCAGCCGCATCGGCCGCGTAGGTCACGAACAGGTGAAAAAGACCACCCGGCCCTGGGCGGAAAAATACGGTATCAGCGACGTCAGCTGGTCGCCGCCCAGGTAAACAAAGCCCCGCACAACGGCGGGGCTCGGTTCATTGCTTCAAGTCGCCCAACGGATCGTAGGGCGGCTTTTTTTTCGCTGTCTCGTCGTCCTTTTTGTCCAACGGCGCAATAGCCGGGCCGATGGGATCGACCTGTGGGTCGGCTACATCCGGCGAGTCCGGGTCGAAGCCCAGTTCATCCTTGCCACTGGCGTGTTCGTTGGAAGAGGGACCATCGGTAGGTTTGTTCATCATATTCTCCTGCTAAAGCGGGCGGGCTCTGTCGTGGAGGTTTTCCAGGTCTTCTTCTACGCGCTCGACATCGTTGTCCGGACCGCGCTCTTTGGGATCGTTGGGGCGCAACGCATCGTTATCACGCTCCTCCTCGCCCGGCGTACGGTTCGGATCCGGTGTACCTGGCGGTGGCTGCTTGTGTTCAGACATGATGACTGACCTCATGAGGGGTTCATCATTTTAGAGAAACCGCCCCGCGCCATCGTTCAACTTCATTGCGCCAGGCGTGAGAAGATGACCGCCCTTTTTGGAGAACTGCCCCGGATGTTCGAACTCAAACCCTGCGACCCCACTGCCTATCGCCAACAAACCCGCCGCAGCACGCTGATCGTGGCCGTGCTATTCCTGGCCCTGGCCATGCTGCTGTCGAGCCTGGCGGTGATGCTGTTCGGCGAACCTGGCGGTGACAACTTTCGCTTCAATGTCGGCGGTGTATTTGCCGCTGTGTTGATCGTCTTGGCGCTGGTGCGTGGTCCGTTCTGGAGCCAGGCCTGGTTGGCGCCAGCGGTGTATGGCTGGCAGCTCAAGCGCAGCCTGATGAGCGTGACCAACGTGATGCACAAGGTCACCGAGCGGGTACAAGCTAACGACCCCACCGCCATCAAGCTGTTGCGTTTCTATCACTTGGGGCTGACGCAGATGCATGAGCTGGACGCCAACTCCAGCGCCCAGGCGCAACTGGTCGGCGAGATTGACGCACACAAGGCGAAGATGCACGCGATGGGGATCGATACCGAACAAACCCGGCTCGATCCCGCGTGGCTGGAAACGCTCAAAAGCGCTTGAGGCGTACCTCAGGACGCAGGCAAAAAGCAGTTAAAAAACCAGACTCAGGTCCAGGCGCCCTTCCCTCACCGGCGGGCACCAGTAATAGCCACCGGTCAGCGGCTTGCTGATGCGATACAGGCCATCGACGATCCCGTCCTCCAACCCGCTCATACGCCGAAGCTGGGCCTCAAACGCATCGAAGGAATGCCCGAAGGCGAGAAACATCAACCCCGCTTGGCCATTCTCGGCCCAGGGCATCGAACGACGTACCACGAAGGCTTCCGGGGTAAAGCTCTCCTGGGCCGTGCGTTTGGTATGGGCCGATTCCGGGGCGTCGTCGAGTTCTTCGTTGTCGCCATGGCGACGGCCGATAATGTGATCACGCTCCTGGGCAGGCAATGCGGCGAAACCGTCGAGATCGTGCTGCCATTGCTGGATCGCGGCAAAGCTGGCGCCGCTGTCGGTCAACGCCGCTTCCACGGCGGCATCGTCGTGAGGGTTCTCTGTGCCGTCTTCGTAGTCGGTCAGGTCAAAACCGGTCTTGTAGCGGAAGCCTTCAATCGATTGCACCAGGGCAAACGCCGGGGCCAGGGCTTTTTCGACGGCCCGGCTGCGCAGCAGCAACTCACCGCGATCCACCCCATGCAGCCATACCCACAACGCCTGCTGGGTGGACGGGTTGTGCGCGCCAGGGGCGCTTACTGAGGGAAATGCGCGCAGCCCTTCAATCTCGGCGCCCAGTGCCTTTACCAGCGGCTCACCGAAACCGACCACCGCCTGCGCATCCGTCAGTTGCACCAGCGCGTCCAATGCTGCGGGCACGGCTTGCAGGGAATCGAGGGCGAAAAACAGATGGCGGGCCTGCAAAGGCACCGGTGCGGCAAGAATGCCCGGCTGGTACTGACTCATGTGAACTCCTTCTGAAAAGCCGCGCAGTTTACCCGGCGCGCACCGCGCTGCGAACAACAATGCGCGTAAGCCTTGCCTTAGAGCCGTCAGTTGGGTGACTCTCTAGTCATGTTTTGCAACTATTCCAGGGGTAGCGACATGACCACCAGCAACCTGCTCGCCCAGCTGTTTCCCACTTCCGGCTCCCAGATTCCCGAGCAATTTCGCCTGGCGGCGCCCATTGAACAGCGCGACTACCTGGTCGATGGCCAGCTGCGGGTGTGGAACGGCCCGCTTGCGCGCGTGCAAAGCCCGGTGCAGTTGGGCGATGAACGCGTGCATATCGGCAGCACGCCGCTGCTGGACGCGGAGACCGCCCTAACCGCGCTGGATGCGGCGGTGCGTGCTTATGACCGTGGCCAGGGTGAGTGGCCGACGATGCGCGTTGTTGAGCGCATCCAGCACGTCGAAGCGTTTTTGCGGCGCATGCGCGAACAGCGCGATGCGGTGGTCAAACTGCTGATGTGGGAGATCGGCAAGAACCTCAAAGACTCGCAGAAAGAATTCGACCGCACCTGCGACTACATCACCGACACCATCAATGCCCTCAAGGAGCTTGACCGCCGCAGTAGCCGCTTCGAACTGGAGCAGGACACCCTCGGGCAAATCCGTCGCGTGCCCCTGGGCGTGGCGCTGTGCATGGGGCCTTACAACTACCCCTTGAACGAGACCTTCACCACGCTGATCCCAGCCTTGATCATGGGCAATACCGTGGTGTTCAAGCCGGCCAAGCTCGGTGTGCTGTTGATCCGCCCGTTGCTGGAGGCGTTCCGCGACAGCTTCCCGGCCGGGGTGATCAACGTGATCTACGGCAGCGGCCGCGAGACCGTGAGCGCGCTGATGGCCAGCGGCAAGATCGATATCTTTGCATTTATCGGCACCAACAAGGCCGCCAGTGATTTGAAAAAACTGCACCCCAAGCCACACCGTTTGCGTGCTGCGCTGGGCCTGGATGCCAAAAACCCGGGGATCGTGCTGCCCGAAGTGGACTTGGACAACGCGGTGAACGAAGCCGTCACCGGCTCGCTGTCGTTCAACGGCCAGCGTTGCACCGCGTTGAAGATCCTGTTCGTGCATGAAGACGTGGTCGAGCGCTTTATCGAGAAATTCAACGCCAAGCTGGCGACGCTCAAGCCCGGCATGCCGTGGGAGGATGGCGTGGCGCTGACGCCACTGCCGGAAGTGGGCAAGGTCGATTACCTCAGCGAACTGGTGGCCGATGCGGCGCGCCATGGCGCCAAGGTCATGAACCCCGAGGGCGGCAGCAGCCGTGGTTCGTTCTTCTACCCGGCGGTGCTGTACCCGGTAAACCCGCAGATGCGCGTCTACCACGAAGAGCAATTTGGCCCGGTGGTGCCGATCGTGCCCTATCGTGACCTGGAGACCGTGATCGACTACGTGCTGGACTCGGATTTCGGCCAGCAGTTGAGCCTCTTCGGCACCGACCCCGTGGCAGTCGGACGCCTGGTGGACACCTTCGCCAACCAGGTGGGCCGTATCAATATCAATGCCCAATGCCAGCGCGGGCCGGACACCTTCCCCTTCAACGGGCGCAAGAACTCGGCCGAGGGCACGTTGTCGGTGCATGATGCCTTGCGCGTGTTCTCGATCCGAACTTTGGTGGCGACCAAGTTCCAGGAGAGTAACAAGGCGTTGGTCAGCGATATTTTGCGCAACCGCGATTCGAGCTTCCTGACCACCGACTACATCTTCTGAAGCCAACCCCGTTCCAATGTGCAGACAGGTCAGTGTGGGAGCTGGCTTGCCTGCGATGCCAGCTCCTCGGTCTTTCAGTCAGGTCGCGGTGATGCTATCGCAGGCAAGCCAGCTCCCACATTTGATCAAGCACATTCATACATTTGAGGCCATTTTAAGACTGATGAACCTGCCCTTCTTTGCCCGGCGCCTGCTGCGCCCCTTGCTCGACCCCTACCGCCGCTTTCGCCATGCCAAGCTGATCCACGCCGCGCGCGTGTCGGTGGGGTTGCTGGCAACCATCCTGCTGACCACCGGCCTCAACCTGCCCCACGGTGAATGGGCGTCGGTGACCATGCTGATCGTGATCGGCGGGTTGCAGCACCACGGCAATATCGGCAAGAAAGCCGTCGAGCGCGCCTACGGCACCTTGATCGGCGCCAGCGTCGGCTTGCTGCTGGTGGTGCAGCAGGCTTACTTCGGCCTGCCGTTGCTCACCTACCTGTTGATGTCGGTGGTGTGCGGGTTCTTTTCCTATCACGCCATCGGCAAAGGCGGCTATATCGCACTGCTGTCGGCGATCACGGTGTTTATCGTCGCCGGCCACGGCGATAACCCTATCTCCGATGGATTGTGGCGCACCGTCGATATCCTGATCGGCATTGTGCTGGCCCTGGCGTTTTCCTTTGCCTTGCCGTTGTACGCCGTGTATTCGTGGCGCTACAACCTGGCCAGCGCCCTGCGTGACTGCGCGCAGATTTATAGCCGGATCATCAATGGCCAATCGGTAACTGACGATGAACACCTCAAGCTGCTCAACCGCTTGAACGGGGCGATGGTGCAACTGCGCTCGTTGATGCCGTCGGTGTCCAAGGAAGTGCGGATTTCCATGACTGAACTGGATGCGATCCAGCGGCACCTGCGCCTGTGCATCAGCACCCTGGAGATTCTGGGCAATACCCGGCCGGACCCGCGTGATGAGCAGGCCACGGCGCGGATGCGGGTGATGCTGAAGGCCGAGCATCGGCAGATTCGGGTGCAGTTGGTGGGGATGGCGCGGGCATTGAAGTCGGGGGTGACGGAGCGGTTGGAGCGCAGCGGCTACGCAACCGGCAGTGAGTCTGCGCTGGATGCGCCGGTTTACAGTGCGCTGGATGGGTATCGGTTGTTGACGTTGCAGTTGGCGGCGAATGTGGATGCGATGCGCGGGCGGCTGTCCAAGCATTCGTCGCACTGGAAGATTTGAATTCATGAGCAATTGGGACGGATCAATAGATGACATCGATCCGTCCCTTTTTATTCACCTTTTCAATAAACTCCGTTTCAACTAAAAAATACCATACCCATAGGCGTTTCCAGACCACTGATCACGGTTGAATCCGAGACCATTCGATACCTGGACACTGTAATGAGCGTTGGGGGACTCAGGTGGAATACCTTCATCAACCCAAGCAACATCATGGTTAGGGAACGCGCGTCCAAATGCGCTGTAGAGACTTCGAGCAGTATCATATTTAAGCATGATTGCACCCGAGCTTCTGATTTGGTTGTAGACCGTTTGCCACGGCGCTAACCCGCCGTAGTAGCGACATATCCTACCGCCTCCTGACGTCTGGACGATGTAGCTTTTCGTCTGGCTCGCGGTGTCTGAGACGGTAATTGTTGCACTACCTACCCCTGTGAATGTAAGTCGTCCGCTGTACAAGTCGACGGTAACTACCGATGCATTACTTGAACGGTATGTCAGGGTTCCCGACCCGCCAGTGGCGGTACGGCCAACTGCGCCTGTATATGCCACATCAGTGAACCCGAAGTTCTGTAACACCCATCCACGCAAATTAACGTACAGAGTACTTTCATTCATGGTTATCCCACGCAGGGTCTTGACGGTGTAAATCGTTGGAAGGAACTGGACGGCATTTGCCTTGCTCTCTTTCCCGTTAAACTCCACCTCGATAATTGACGTTAATTCCGAGTTATGAGCCAGCCTTGTCAGCCAGCTACGCAGCACAGCTTTGTCCACGAGCCCATTGGCGGCTTCTGTTTGGGTAATCAAAGCTCCATCGACGGTGAGTACATGCAGAGGTTCCACACCCGAACTGCTGCAGGTGATCCATGCACGTTGCAGGCCCGCACTCAGGGCCCACTTAATGACTGACAGCAACCCATCGCCGGTAAAGGTAGTCAGGTCCAGCGTGCCCCTATTAATAACACCGTTGATGAGTGGCTGCGGTAAGTCCGTGGCCGCAATCGTATCGACTTTCACCGTCTGCACCTGCGACGGGATTGGGTCGGCTACGCCCGTGCGTTCTACCGAATACTTCAAGCACACGGTACTGTTCACACTGCGGTGCAAGACCTTGACCGAGGTCAGGTTGAACACCACCGTGCCCCCATCCAACCCATTCTCGACCGCCGTATGGTGGGTACCATCGGCAAAAATCCATTCAAACGTTATGCGATCCCGATTGCTCATACCGGTGTAGCGAACAGTGACCGTCGTATTGTGCTCAATCGGCAGCGGGTCCACCGTCACGTTCGGCCCGGTGTCGGTGGTGCCATTGATAAACGGGTGGGGCAATACGCCCGGCAGGGACTGGATGCTGTAGTGGCGCTCGCGGAACAACACCGCATTGGCCTTGTTGAAACTGCGGTCAAAGCAGACCCAGAAACGGATGGTTAATAGCGTTCCATCCTTGAGCTTGCGCAGTTCGTCCACGGGGGTCGGTGGCAGGATCCCAGTGCGTTCGCCTTCTTCGGTCACGAGGTTGTTGGTGTAGGTGGCCTCGAAGTATGGCGTCTCTGGAACGGTATCATAGGTGCCGCTGTACTCCATCCAGATGCGCTGAGCCCGATGAATGAAGTGCCAGATATTGATCATCGTGCGCTCGGTTCCATTCAACTTGGAGGTCTCGAGCACCGGGGCGTCCCCAATCCCTTCGATGGTCGGGATCGGCAAGGTGGTCAGGTTGAGCAGCAGCAGGTCGAGGATTGGAGAAGGTGTTTCTCGTCCGTTACGTATGAGGAAGTACTGCACGTTGATCCGTTGGCCAAATGGCGCAATATTGGCGCCCACGGCTTCAGGCGGGACGGTGAAGTCCACGGTTTTACGGGTGTTGCCGTCTTGGGTTTCACAGTGGCTGCCGATGTCGGGAATGCCGGTCCAGCACGCTCGGATAGGGTCGGTCGGTAGCATCTGCGCGAAGGTGACCCGAATGGTCGCACCGGCGGTAACCGCTTCCGGTGCCAATTGGTCGGGGGCTTTGGATGCTTCGAGGACTTCCGGGCAAGGCAGGTCACCCAGCGCCTTACCGACAGTCACTTCGAGTATTTCAGAGCGCAGGGTGCGCCCACCATTCGCGGGGATCATTGAATAGCTCAAGCGAATCACGCCGCCCAGGTTGGTGTCGGCGTAGTGCCGGTCCAGCGAAAAGGAGACGGGGGCTCCCGCGGTGGCGCGATTCAGGCGGATGTCACCCTGGGTGCTGCCGTCCACAGCCGTCCCTGTCAGGCGCCATGTAAAGACATCGCCATCGTAAGTTTCAGCGTAGGGCAGCGTGATGTCGAGCTGGCCAAACAAGTCATCTGGGTCTAGGTTGTCGTCCTCATCGACCCGGTCGATTTCCGGCCTTGGCATTTCGGCAATACGCTCGCCGAACCGCACATACGTCGACTCCGACTCGCGGATGGCCTGCGTCCCTGTACCCAATGCCCGCATGAGGCCGTCGTCTACCGTGTAGAAAACCCGCACATCGCCCAGCCCGATAAATCGAGCGAAGTTGGCTTGGGTTACGGTACGAAAACGGGTGGGCGGTGGTGGAGCACCTGCGTTATGGCGTTGTTCGTATTCAACGAGCCCGCCACCCGGTAGAACAGCCTCCATCCGCAGCCTGACCAGATTATCCGGATCGTAGGGCGTATAGGCCGGGTTCGGATAATTAATGGTGATGTAAGGCTCTTCGGGGTCAATCAAGCCGGCATCGGCCTGCACCACCGTGACTGCCGGCATGTCCGCAATCGTGCCAGAGATCAGGATCGTCAGGGATTGGGACGTGGCCAGTAAGGTGCCCAGCGGGAACTCAAGCCGCCAGGTGATCTTCATCGAGCCTTGGATCAATTGTTTGATGGTGTCGTCATCGACAGGAAACGAAGTCGGCCAACCCGGGTCCGCGCCCTGATCGGGCAGATCGAGTTCAAACGTTGACTCATCGGCGTGAGTACCACTCAAGGTTGCAATGACGCGAGTATTCGCCGGGACAAAATGGCCATCCGGAAGCTGAAAAGGCGTGACTACCTGAACAGCAAAGAATTTCCCTGCATCCTGATCATAATTGACCGAGGTGACCGAGGTGGAGCCGACGAGGAAGCGCGCCCGCCTGAGCAGGCTGGGGTCAAGCTCGGCCTGTACATGCACGGCCTGAGAAAAGTGCTCGACATGCCCGGAGCGGTTTTCCACTTCATCGAGCACCTGATAACGTATCGGTAGGAGGCCGCTGCCGGTGCCGATGACGCTTGCCGGAACTTCCACTTCAATCGGCTTTGCCCCGCTGGCGTGGTCGTCATCGAGTTGGAAAAACACCACCTGCGCGATCGTGTCCCAATACAAAAGAATCTTGTCTCGCACACGTTTACCGGGGTAATCGAGCGTGAACACTACGCCTTGGGCGGCGCGCTCCGGAGTCAAGACTGCGCCGGGCGCTGCGAGGTCGTCCGGCAAGC
Source organism: Pseudomonas sp. CFSAN084952 (assembly GCF_009648855.1). Taxonomy (NCBI): domain Bacteria; kingdom Pseudomonadati; phylum Pseudomonadota; class Gammaproteobacteria; order Pseudomonadales; family Pseudomonadaceae; genus Pseudomonas; species Pseudomonas sp. CFSAN084952. Next base: position 3,078,040 of record NZ_CP045767.1, read on the forward strand.
TGAGCAGCAATTTGTCGTGGTACCCCAGCCCGGGCTGTTCATCCAGGCCAGGTCGCGTGTCCTTGACGAAGACAGTCAGCTCATCTGAGGTACTTGGCGTGCCAGAGCCATTACGGACAACGCGTACAAACACAGGAAAGGATAGCCCCCGCGGTATACTTTCCTCGTTGATGGCCAGTTGAAAAAAGTTTTTGCCTGTTTCCTCTGGTTTGACGGTGTGAAAGCCCAGGCGCAACGTACGGCTGCCGTGGAAGTACTCGCAGGTATCACCCGCTTGCAAATTAATCCAGCGCAAAATGGTTACATATAGGTAAGTATCGAGATGCCGCGCGCCTAGGCCCCTGTCAGCCCCAACCACGTTGAGCACCGGGTTCGAGTAGGCCGGCGGGTCGAGATCATTGCGGGGAGTGGATGAGCTTCGCGCTACCGGAAAGCGCTCTTCGGGGGCATGTAATTTGGACATGGATGAACTCCTTGGCTGGGGCCTTGACGGCTATGGGACAAGGAAATCAGACGCTTGAAAGGGATAGGCGTCTAGCTGTCAAAGATGACAGTGGCGACGAGAGGTAATACAGCGAGCAAAAGCGCCGTTAATACAATGTCCGCACATTCACATTTCTTCTTACATATTTTTCACGTTTTATTCACAAGCCGAGACGTAGTGTGAAGCCTCATCCGTTACAAACGTTGCATATCAAGCCCGCCGCCCCAGCGGGCTTTTTTTTGCCTGCCTTTTGGTGCTGGAAAACGCCCCGCTTTTGTAGGAGCGAGCTTGCTCGCGAAGAACGTAATGACGGCGCGGTTAACCAGAATGCCCGCGTTATCGTTGACGTTATTCGCGAGCAAGCTCGTTCCTACAGGGGTTTGGGGATTGGCTTCAGCGTGTGGCTTGTTCGCGAATGGCGCGCTGGGTATCCAGCACCTTCGCCAACGCCGTTTCAGCCTCTGCACTCTGCTGCGGCACTCGGATCGCTGCCGACACCAAGGTAATCAGCTTGGCCATCACCTCGGCATCCGTGGCCGGGCGGCCCAGGCTCATGGAGTTCATTAGCAGGCGCAGTTCGGTGCCGGCCATGACCCCGGAGATGGCCTTGAGTGCAAATTGCAGGCGCACCCCCAGTTCATTACGTGGCAAATCCGGCAAGGCCAGGGCGAAGGCTTCGAAGAACCGCTGAAACACCGGCTGGTAATGGACCTTGAGGTATTCCTGAATGAACGGCGACGTGTCGCTGTAGACCCGGCCCAGGAAGCGGATGAACGAACGCCCTTCCCCGCTGGCTGGGTCGCTGCGCTCCAGGCCCATGGCCGGGGCAAACAGCACGCCCAGTAGCGTGTCGCAGTCCAGTGGGCCATCGGATTCGGCTTCACAGCGCGCCAGCAGTTCCAGGCGCTGCTCGTTGAGCGGCTCCAGGCGCTGCATCAGCAGGGTTTTCATCAGGGAGTCCTTGTCCCCGAAGTGGTAGTTCACCGCCGCCAGGTTGACCTGGGCACGCTCGGTTATCTGCCGTAGCAACACGGCGTCATAGCCGTACTTGATGAAAAGAGCCTCTGTCGCATCCAGCAATCGAGTCTTGGTAACGTTTGGAGCGCTGAGTTTCTTCGCGACCATATGGGTTCCACGGCGGAAATATTGTTTTAAAAAATAATTTGATTTTTTATACCGGGGCGGCCCGTCGAAAGCAAGTAGTGACACTCCGCCATATCTTGCAAAGCCTGTATAACCGGGCTTTTGAGACCAGGCATGGGATTTTTGTGAGCCACACACAGGTGACGGCGAAATCGCTTCGAGAGGTAAAACCGCTCTACCTCCGTGGCTGGCGAAGCGTCAGGAAGGCAGTTACTATTCAAACAATATTTTAAAAACAAGAAATAAAACCAGTCCGTGACGCGTACAGGCAGCTTCCGAACTTGTTACAAGGGTTTTCGGGGAGCAAGTCGGCACCGTCGAGACTGCAGGCGTAGTCATGATGACACAGACCCCCGCGCAACCCGGCTTGATTTCCCTGCAAGGCATCGGCAAGCGCTATCAGCTCGCCGGGCAAGAGTTGAACATTCTCAATGACGTGTGCCTGTCCATCGCCAGCGGTGACAGCTGCGGTATCCTCGGTGCCTCCGGCTCCGGCAAAAGCACCCTGCTCAACATCCTCGGCCTGCTGGACCTGCCCAACTGCGGCCAATACCACTTTGCCGGCCACGATATTTTCAACGCCACCCCCGATGAGCTGGCGGCGATTCGCAACCAGCAGATCGGCTTCGTGTTCCAGAGCTTCAACCTGCTGCCACGCCTAAGTGCCCTGGACAACGTCGCACTGCCCTTGAGTTATCGCGGCGTGTCGCGGCATGAATCGGTGGAACACGCCCAGCGCATGCTCGCACAAGTCGGCCTCGCCGAACGCGCCCACCACCGCCCCGCCGACCTCTCCGGCGGCCAGCGCCAGCGCGTGGCCATTGCTCGCGCCCTGGTAGGCAACCCCTCGGTGATTTTGGCCGACGAACCCACCGGCAACCTCGACAGCACCACCGCCCAAGAGATCATGGACCTGCTGTTGAACCTCAATCGTGAACAACAGGTGACGCTGATCATCGTCACCCACGACCCCCACATTGCCGACCGCCTGGAGCGCAAGATCCTGGTGCGCAATGGCGTGGTGCGTGAGGCCGGGCGCCCATGAGCCTGCGGGTCGAGCAGAGCCTCAGCCACCTGCTGCATGAAGCGTTTATCAGCCTGCGTACCTTGGGCAAGCGCTCGATCCTGGCGCTCCTGGGGATCATCATCGGCAGTTCCTCGGTGGTGGCGCTGATCAATATCGGCCACAACGCGGCGGTGGATGCGGCGATGATTTTCAAGGACATGGGTACCGACACCCTCATCGCCCAGTTCCCACCCAAGGGCAGCAGCAACGTGCCGATGCGCACCCAGCTCGACCTCGACGCGGTGCGCCAGGCAGTGCCGGGCATTGCCCATATCGGCGCGCTCAGCCTGTTCAGCGGGCCCATTGTGTTTCATGGGCGGACCGCCAATGCCAACTTTGTCGGCAGTACTGCGGGCATCCAGGACGCCATGCGCCTGGCGCTGCGTGAGGGGCGCTTCCTGTCACCCTTCGATGCCAACGAAACCTACGGAGTGATCGGCGACCAACTCGCCCAGGCCCTTGGCGCGCCAGGTGACCCGCTGCAACTGGGCGACCGTGTGCGTATCAACGATTACCTGTTTCTGGTGGTGGGCATCCTGCGCAACCAGCCCAGGGCCATGCTGATGCCGGTGCAAGCCAACGAATCGTTGTTTATTCCCGCCGAGGGCATGCGCCGCGTCTACGCCAACCCGCAGATCAACAACCTGATCATTCGCGCAGCGCCGGGACAAGACATGGAACGTATCGCCAGGGATGCCGCCGCCGCGCTGCAACCCCAGCTCACCGACCATAGCGTCGACATCACAGTGCCCCAGCAAATGATCGATGGCATGACCCGCCAAAGCCGCACCTTCGCCTATCTGCTGCTGGCCCTCGGCGCAATCTCACTGGTGGGCGGCGGTGTCGGGGTGATGAACGTGATGCTGATGAACGTCTCGGAACGCCGCCGTGAGATCGGCATCCGCATGGCCTTGGGCGCACGCCAGCGGGACATCCGTAATCTGTTTTTGCTCGAAGCGGTCACCCTCACCGCCGTGGGGGCCCTGTGCGGCGCAGTCCTGGGCATGTCTGCCGCCTGGGTGTATGCGTGGCTGTCGGGCTGGGCGTTTTCCCTGGCGGTGGCCGCGCTGCCCCTGGGCGTGGGCAGCACGTTGCTGGTGGGGTTGTTCTTTGGCATTTATCCGGCGGTGTCGGCCTCACGCTTGCAGCCGGTTGAGGCCCTGCGCGATGAATAAGTACCTGGCACTGCTCATGCTGATCAGCCTGCCGGGCATGGCCGCCGATGTGGTGATCACCCCTCAGGCCCCCAGCACTACCCGCAGCGGCTACGAGCGTAGCGTCTCGCTGAATGCCCAGGCCACCACCATGACCCTGGGGGACGCGGTGTACCTGGGCCTGCGTAATAACCCGGCGATCCGCAGCGCCTACTTGCAACGGGTGGCGCAGAAGTTCGACCTGCGCGTGGCCGAAGACGTGTTCAACCCCAAACTCACCCTCAACAGCTACTACCGCAGCACCCGCGGCTCCCAAGACAATGCGCGCAACGCCAACGTCGCGCCCACCAGCAGCCTGCTCGGCGAATACGGCACGCGCTTGAGCATGGCCTGGACCCAGCAGTTGAACAACGCCAACCGCGCCGGCCGCTACCGCAGCGACGGCCTGGACCTGGCGATCATCCAACCGCTGATGCGCGGGGCCGGTTGGGATGCCACCACCGCACCGCTGCGCCTGTCGCGCCTGGCCGAGCAGGCCAACCGCCTGAACCTCAAAGCCACCGTGGCGCAGACCATCAGCCAGATCATCGCCACCTACCGCGAATTGTTGCGCGCTCAGGAACAGTTGGTGATCGTCCAGGAAGCGCTCAAACGCTCCACTACTTTACTGGAGGTGAACAAAGCGCTGATCAGCGCCGGGCGCATGGCCGAGTTCGAGATCGTCCAGACCGAAGCCGATATCGCCACCCAGCAATTAGGCGTGGAAGAAGCGCGCAACCAACTCGACACCAGCCGCCTGGCGTTGCTGCGCCTGCTGGCCCTGGACCTGTCGACACCGGTGCGTGCCACCGAGGCCCTGGAAGCCACCCCCCTGGAGATCGACAAACGCCAGGCCTTCAACCTCGCGCAAAACCAGCAACCGGAATACCTCGCCGCCCTGCTCGGCAGCCAGCAGGCCGACCTCAACCTGGTGATCGCCAAGGATTCCGGGCGCTGGCAAGTGGACCTGGTCGCCGGCGCCAACCAGGTGCGCGCCGCCACCGACAACGACAACGGCCATGACAATAACCGCACCTGGGACAGTTACGCCGGGGTGCAGGTGCAGATCCCCATCGGCGATATCAGCACGCGCCAGGCCGAAGTGCGTGCGCGGGTGAATGTGGAGGATCAGGAAATCCGCATTACCGACGCTCGTCAGGAACTGGAGCGCAACGTCAACAATGTGGTGCGTGACCTCGGCACCCGCTGGCGCCAATATGAAATCTCCAAGCGCGCCGTGGAGTTGTCCAGACGCAAGATCGAGATCGAGCGGGAAAAGCTCAGCGCCGGGCGCTCCACCAACTTTCAGGTGCTGAGCTTCGAGACCGACCTGCGCAACGCCGAAAATGCCCAGCTCAATGCGCTGATCGCTTATTTGAACGCCCAGACCCAGCTCGATCTGACCCTGGGCATGACGCTGGAAAGTTGGGAAATTGCCCTCAATGACTACTAATAGAAAATCCCTGCTGGCCGTTGCCTTGATCCTGCTGTTGGCCGGCGCGGCCGCCGGCCTGCTCAGTCAACGCAGCGGGGCTGAGCAAGCGGCTACAGGCGAACAATGGCTGGCCGTAAAGCCCGACCCATTGGTGCACCAGATCGGCCTGGTGGGCAAGATCGAGCCTGACACCACCGTCGTCCTGACAGCACCGTTCGACGGCAATGTGCTGGCCAACCTGGTCGAACAAGGCCAGCGCGTCGAGGCCGGCCAGGTCCTGTTGCGCATGGACCCGGCGACGCTTGAAATACAGCTGCGCGACGCCCTCTCCGCGCAACTCAAGGCCCGGCGTACCGTGCAGGAAATGCAGGACTGGGGCAGCAGCCCCACCGTCAGCCGCGCCCGTCGCAGTTTACGCACCGCTGAAATGACCGCAGGCAACACCCAACGCAAACTCACCGAGAGCGAAAACCTGTTCAAGCGCGGCATCATCCCGCGCAACGAACTGGATGACCTCAAACAGCAAACCCAGCAACAGCAATTGGACTTGGTGGCGGCGCGCAGTGAGCTGCAACAAGCCCTGGACCAAGGCCAGGGCGAATACCGGCAGATCGCCGAGATGGAGCTGACCAATGCCACGGTGAAGTACCAAGCCTTGCAAACACTGCTCGAAGGCAAGGAGGTCAAGGCGCCCTTCTCCGGCATCGTAGTACCGGCGCCCGGCAACACCAATACCGCTCAAGGTGGCGGCAATAACAACGCGCCGGTGCAGGCCGGCAGCAAGGTCAGCCAGGGCCAGGTGCTGTTCGGCCTGGCCAATATCGAACGCTTGAAAATCGTCGCCAAAGTCTCAGAGCTGGATATCAACCAGTTGCGTCAGGGTCAGGCCGTTGAAGTCATGGGCGATGGCTTTGATGGCGAGCGGCTGTTGGGTTCAGTCAGTGTGGTCAGCGGCCTGGCCATCGCCAGCGACAGCCAGGGCAGCGCGCAGTTTCCGGTGACCTTGTCGATCCCCACCCTGACGCCCCAGCAGTTGCAGCGGGTGCGTCTGGGCATGAGTGCGCGGTTGACGATTGTCACTTATAACAATGACCAGGCGATCGTGATTCCCAGCCAGGCGATCCAGGCGGACATGACGGTGGAGTATCGGGCGGCGATGGATAAACCGGTGCAGCGGGTGAAAGTGACCCCTGGGCAATCGACGCCGCAGGGGGTTGAGGTGTTTGGGCTGACATCCGGGTTTGTGAAAATCTCAAGATAAAAGGAGAACACAATGTGGGAGCGGGCTTGCCCGCGAAAGCGGTGTGTCAGTCACTGCATCTCTGCACTAGCGCTTTTGCAGGCAAGCCAGCTCCCACATTCAGCGCTGTACCAGCCTGGCGGCCAGCGTCTTGGCCTGCAGGGCCACATCGGTCACCGCCGTGCTCTCCCACCACATGCCCCGCAACGGCGGCCCCATGGCGAACAGTCGCTGGCTGACCTGGCCGCGAGCATCCAGCACCGCCCCCGTTGCATCCGCCGCAATCCCCAGCGCCAGCGGCCCAGGCTGGACCAACCCACGCTTGAGCAGTTGCTGCGGTAAAGGCCGGGCCACTCGGCGCCAGTCGTATTCGATGCCGCTGGAATTGATCAGCGCAGCGCCCAACACCTGGGTGATCACATCCTCGCCACGGTAGCGCACCGCAATGGCAACTCCCTCTTGCGACGGCACCAAGCCCTTGAACGACGCCGCCTGAATCCGCAATCGCCCTTGCTCCTGCAACCGCGCCACCAACTGCGCGCTCAAGGGCGGCGAACGGTGGTGATGGCTTTCCCACCAAGGCCGTACATGCCGCACGAACTGGCGCTTGTGAGCCTCACTGGCCTGGCTCCACAGGCGTGCTATGTGCACGCGCACCGTGTCCAGCGGTGCCTGCCAGTCAATACCTTGCCTCAGCGCGAGCTGGCATTGGCGTCGCACCTCACGCAGCAATTGTCGGGGGCTGCTCAGGCTGTGGTCAGCGGCGAGGAAGTCGTCCCAGCTCGGCGGTTGCCGGCGTACATGGGGCAACAAGCCGTGGCGCGAAAAAACCTCGATAGGTCCGCGATGCCCGGCTTGTTCCAGGGAGACTACTGCATCGACCATGGTCAGGCCGGAGCCGATGATCAGTACGGTCGATTGTGGGTCGAGACGAGTCATCGCGGGGACATCCCAAGGGTCCAACGCGGCGGCATTCAATCCTGTGGACTCGGTCTGCGGAGTGCGCGCCGCCGCAAACATGCCGGTGGCCAATACCGCACAGGCGCCGCGCAGTTGCTCGCCAGTATCGAGGGTCAACAACGCCGAGGTGGGGTCGACTTGCAGGTCTACCCCTTCGGCGCGGATGTGCTCGACGATCGAGGTGGACACTGCCTTGGCTTGCGCCAGACGCTGCTGGGCGTACAGGCCGAAAAGCCCCCGCGGCGGGAACAGTTCGCTGATGGGCACATGCTGTTGGTACGACTCGGGCCATCCGCCGGCGCTGATGTAGTCGGTGAGCCATTGGGTCAGGTCGTCGGCGTTGTCCGGGTCAACGCTCATGCGCGCCGCATTGCCGTTTAGCGTATGGCCCAATTCGACCGCGCTGTAGGCTTCGCCGCGCCCCAGTTCCGCACGGGGTTCGACTATCAGGATGCGCCGCGTGCCCGGCAGGCGCAGCAGTTGCACGGCCAGCATCGTGCCGCTCAGGCCACCACCGATGATCAGTACGTCTGCAACGCGGGTGGATTCACTCATGCCAGTTCGCCCTTATTGTTGCTCAAATCACCACATTTCGAACAAACCGTACCGCCGCGCTCCCATCATTGCGATAAGCATGGGGCTGGTGGCTGGCGAACATAAAGAACTCTCCAGCCTCGATGACAGTTTCCTGATCACCTATCACCAGCGTCAGGCTGCCCTCGAACACAAACAGTTGCTCGCTCCACCCTTCCAAATCAGGGTCCGGGCAATAACGATCACCAGGCTCAAGCCGCCACTCCCACAATTCGACTTCACGCCGTGCCGTGGCCTTGGCCAGCAACACTGCCTTACTGCCGACAATCTCGCCCGCCCAGGCCAGCTCGTTGATACGGCTGTGGTCCCGCACATCCGGCGCCTGGATCAGGTCACTGAACGCCACGCCCAACGCTTCGGCGACACGGTCCAGGGTCGACAGGCTGACGTTCTTCTCCCCCGCCTCAATCGCCACCAGCATACGCCGGCTGACTCCGGACTTTTCCGAGAGCGCGGTCTGGCTCAAGTCGGCGGCATGGCGCAGGCGACGAACGTTCTGGCTGACGTGCTGCAGGACCGAAGCCCGTTGCGGATTTTCTTTGTGCACTATATTGCTCAATAGGTGGGTGTGCGCAGTATACTGCCCAGCGTGCGGCGCATTGTGCGGTCCGTGCTTTCCCCTTGCAAGACCGAGCCGCCATGACCGCCCCGAACTCCCCTTCGCGTTTCAACCGTTTCAGTAAAGCCGAATGCATCCTGGTGGTGATCACCATGATCTGGGGCGGCACCTTTTTACTGGTGCAGCACGCCATGACCGTCAGCGGGCCGATGTTCTTTGTCGGCCTGCGCTTCGCAGCCGCGACGATTGTGGTGGGGTTCTTTTCCTTGCGCACCCTGCGCGACCTGACCCTGTTCGAATTGAAGGCCGGAGTGTTTATCGGGGTGGCGATCATGTTCGGCTACGGTTTGCAGACCATTGGCCTGCAAACCATCTTGAGCAGCCAATCGGCGTTTATCACCGCCTTGTATGTGCCGTTCGTACCGCTGTTGCAGTGGCTGGTGCTGGGCCGTCGCCCCGGCTTGATGCCCAGCATCGGCATCATGTTGGCGTTTGCCGGGTTGATGCTGTTGACCGGCCCGGCGGGGGCCTCGCTGAATTTCAGCGCGGGTGAAATCGCCACCCTGATCGGTGCAGTGGCCATAGCGGCCGAGATCATTTTGATCAGCGCATTTGCCGGCCAAGTGGATATTCGTCGGGTGACCGTTGTGCAATTGGCCACGGCTTCAGTGCTGTCGTTCATGATGGTGGTGCCGATGGGCGAGGCGTTACCCGGCTTTTCGTGGTTGCTGCTGTTCAGCGCCGTAGGCCTGGGTTTGACCAGTGCGGTGATCCAGGTGGCAATGAACTGGGCCCAGCAAAGTGTTTCGCCAACGCGGGCGACGTTGATTTATGCCGGTGAGCCGGTGTGGGCAGGCGTTGTGGGGCGGATCGCCGGGGAACGGTTCCCGCCAATCGCGATGCTGGGTGCGGTGTTGATTGTGCTGGCGGTGATTGTGAGTGAGTTGAAGACCAAGGGGCAAAAGGCTGTTGAGCTGGCAGATGCCTTGGAACAGGAGCGTCAGGGCTAACCTGGGAACGCTGGGGTGCCAGGTCTATGGTCATCGCGGGCAAGCCCGGCTCCCAGAGGGTCGGCATTTCAGTTCAGAGGGAGGTTGAAACAGTGCCAAATGGGAGGTTTCAGCCTACTTTGTAGGATCCTGCCACATCTTGCCGTTTGGTGATCATGAAAGCGGCACGTATGATGCATCCCAAACTCCCGCAGATTAGAAGCCTATGTCCCTGATAGTTCTACTGCTTCTGCCTTTTATCGGCAGCTGTCTGGCGGCCTTGCTGCCGCATAACGCACGTAACACCGAATCCCTGTTGGCCGGCCTTGTGGCGCTGGTCGGTACTATTCAAGTCGCCCTGCTCTACCCCCAGATCGCCCACGGTGGCGTGATCCGCGAAGAATTCATGTGGTTGCCCAGCCTGGGGCTGAACTTCGTGTTGCGCATGGATGGGTTTGCCTGGCTGTTCTCGATGCTGGTGCTGGGCATCGGCACGCTGGTGTCGCTGTATGCGCGCTACTACATGTCGCCGGACGACCCGGTGCCGCGTTTCTTTGCGTTTTTCCTGGCGTTCATGGGCGCCATGCTGGGTTTGGTGATCTCCGGCAACCTGATCCAGATCGTATTCTTCTGGGAACTGACCAGCCTGTTCTCGTTCCTGCTGATCGGCTATTGGCACCACCGTGCCGATGCGCGACGCGGGGCGTATATGGCGCTGATGGTCACCGGCGCCGGCGGGCTGTGCCTGTTGGCGGGGGTGATGCTGCTGGGGCATATCGTCGGCAGCTATGATCTGGACCAGGTGCTGGCGGCGGGCGATCAGATTCGCGCGCATTCGCTGTACCCGGTCATGCTCGCCCTGGTGCTGATCGGCGCCTTGAGCAAAAGCGCGCAGTTCCCCTTCCATTTCTGGCTGCCCCACGCCATGGCGGCGCCAACGCCGGTTTCGGCCTACCTGCACTCGGCGACGATGGTGAAGGCCGGCGTGTTCCTGCTGGCCCGCCTGTGGCCATCGCTGTCCGGCAGCGAAGAATGGTTCTGGATCGTCGGCGGTGCCGGCGCCCTCACGCTCCTCCTCGGCGCTTACTGCGCCATGTTTCAAAACGATCTCAAGGGCCTGCTGGCCTATTCCACCATCAGCCATCTCGGGCTGATCACCCTGCTGCTGGGCCTTAACAGCCCGCTGGCCGCTGTTGCCGCGGTATTCCATATTCTCAACCACGCCACCTTCAAGGCTTCGCTGTTCATGGCCGCGGGCATCATCGACCACGAAAGCGGCACGCGGGATATCCGCAAGCTCAGCGGGCTGGTGCGCCTGATCCCGTTTACCGCGACCCTGGCGATGGTCGCCAGCGCGTCCATGGCCGGGGTGCCGTTGCTCAATGGCTTCCTGTCCAAAGAGATGTTCTTTGCCGAAACCGTGTTTATCTCGTCGACTCAGTGGGTGGAAATCGCCCTGCCGCTGATCGCGACCATTGCCGGTACATTCAGCGTGGCCTATGCCCTGCGTTTTACCGTGGATGTGTTCTTCGGCCCGCCCGCCACCGACTTGCCACACACGCCCCACGAGCCGCCGCGCTGGATGCGTGCACCGGTCGAGTTGTTGGTGTTCACCTGCCTGCTGGTGGGGATTTTCCCGGCCCAGATGGTCGGCTCGATCCTCGCCGCTGCCGCCCTGCCGGTGGTGGGCGGTACGTTGCCGGAATATAGCCTGGCGATCTGGCACGGCTGGAACGCGCCGATGATCATGAGCCTGGTGGCGATGACCGGCGGCGTGGTGCTGTACCTGATGCTGCGCAAACAACTCAAGCGCGGCCGCTTCGAATACCCGCCGCTGATCGGCTACTTCAACGGCAAGCGCGGTTTCGAACGCTGCCTGGTGGTGATGATGCGCGGTGTGCGCCGGATCGAGAAACGCATCAGCACCAAGCGCCTGCAAACCCAGTTGTTCCTGTTGGTGCTGCTGGCAGTGATCGGCGCGATGATCCCGATGATCAACAGTGGCCTCAGTTGGGGCGACCGCCCGAAAATCCCGGGGTCCATCGTCTTCGTCACCCTGTGGTTGCTGGCGATTGCCTGCGCCCTCGGCGCCGCCTGGCAAGCCAAGTACCACCGGCTGGCGGCCCTGACCATGGTCAGCGTGTGCGGCCTGATGACCTGCGTCACCTTCGTGTGGTTCTCAGCGCCGGACCTGGCCCTCACCCAATTGGTGGTGGAAGTAGTCACTACCGTGTTGATCCTGCTTGGCCTGCGTTGGCTGCCACGGCGGATCGAAGAGGTCTCACCCCTGCCCAGCTCGCTGCGCAAGGCGCGTATCCGCCGCCTGCGTGACTTGCTGCTGTCCACCGTAGTCGGCGGCGGCATGGCGCTGTTGTCCTACGCGATGCTGACCCGCCAGACGCCCAACGATATTTCCTCGTTCTACTTAAGCCGTGCCCTGCCCGAAGGCGGCGGCAGCAATGTGGTGAACGTGATGCTGGTGGACTTCCGTGGCTTCGACACCCTGGGCGAAATCACCGTACTGGGCGCCGTGGCCTTGACCGTGTACGCCTTGCTGCGCCGCTTCCGCCCATCCAAGGAAAGCATGGAGTTGCCGCCCCAACAGCGGCAACTGGCGCCGGACGTGGCGACCGACCTGGTCAACTCGCGCCAGGCCAGCGACACCGCCCTGGGCTTTATGATGGTGCCGGCGGTGCTGGTGCGCCTGCTGCTGCCGATTGCGCTGGTGGTGTCGTTCTACCTGTTCATGCGTGGCCACAACCAACCGGGTGGTGGTTTCGTCGCCGGGCTGGTGATGTCGGTGGCGTTTATCCTGCAATACATGGTTGCCGGCACCCAGTGGGTCGAGGCGCAAATGAGCCTGCGGCCGATGCGTTGGATGGGCTTCGGCCTGCTGTCGGCCACCTTGACCGGGCTGGGTGCGCTGTTCGCCGGGTACCCGTTCCTCACTACGCATACCTGGCATTTCAGCCTGCCGTTACTGGGCGATATTCATATCGCCAGTGCGCTGTTCTTTGACGTCGGCGTGTACGCCATGGTCGTGGGCTCGACCCTGTTGATGCTCACCGCCCTCGGCCACCAGTCGGTGCGCGCGCATAAACCGAGCAACCAGCCCAAAGTGGTTGCTGCAACCGAAGGAGCCGCCTGATGGAAGAAGTCATCGCAATAGCCATTGGGGTCCTGGCGGCCTCCGGCGTCTGGTTGATCCTGCGGCCACGGACGTTCCAGGTGGTCATGGGTTTGTGCCTGCTGTCCTACGGCGTCAACCTGTTCATCTTCAGCATGGGCAGCCTGTTTATCGGCAAGGAGCCGATCATCAAGGACGGCGTGCCCCAAGACCTGCTCAACTACACCGACCCACTGCCCCAGGCCCTGGTGCTCACGGCCATTGTGATCAGCTTCGCCATGACCGCGTTGTTCCTGGTGGTGCTGCTGGCCTCCCGGGGCCTCACCGGCACTGACCATGTAGACGGCCGGGAGCCCAAGGAATGACGTGGATGAATCAACTGATCGTCGCGCCGATCCTGCTGCCGCTGCTCACCGCCGGGCTGATGCTGATGCTGGGCGAGAAACGTCGCCCGCTCAAAGCCCAGATCAATCTGTGCTCCAGCATCGTCGGCCTGGGCGTTGCCATCCTGTTGTTGTACTGGACGCAACAAAGCGGCCCCGGCTCCATTGGCGTGTACCTGCCGGGCAACTGGCAGGTGCCGTTCGGCATCGTGTTGGTGGTGGACCAACTGTCGGCGATGATGCTGGTGCTGACCGGAGTTATCGGCGTCAGCGCGCTGCTGTTCGCCATGGCCCGCTGGGACCGTGCGGGCACCAGCTTCCATGCCCTGTTCCAGATCCAACTGATGGGGCTGTATGGCGCCTTCCTCACCGCCGACCTGTTCAACCTGTTCGTGTTCTTCGAAGTGCTGCTGGCCGCCTCCTACGGCCTGATGCTGCACGGTTCCGGCCGCGCGCGGGTATCGTCGGGGCTGCATTACATTGCGATCAACCTGCTGGCGTCGTCGCTGTTCCTGATTGGCGCGGCGATGATCTACGGCGTCACCGGCACGCTGAACTTTGCCGACCTGGCGTTGAAGATCCCGCTGGTGCCGGAGGCGGATCGCGGCCTGTTGCATGCCGGTGCGGCGATCCTGGCTACGGCGTTCCTGGCCAAGGCCGGCATGTGGCCGCTGAACTTCTGGCTGGCGCCCGCCTATTCCTCGGCCAGCGCGCCGGTGGCGGCAATGTTCGCGATCATGACCAAGGTCGGCGTGTACACCGTGCTGCGCCTGTGGACCCTGCTGTTCTCCGGCCAGGCCGGCGCCTCGGCGCTGTTTGGCGGGGATTGGCTGGTGTATGGCGGCATGGCGACCATCATTTGCGCGGCACTGGCGATGGTGGCGGCGCAGCGCCTGGAGCGCATGGCCAGCCTGAGTATCCTGGTGTCGGCCGGGATCCTGCTGTCAGCGGTAGGGTTTGCCCAGCCGAGCCTGACCGCGGGGGCGCTGTTCTATCTGGTCAGCTCAACCCTGGCACTGAGTGCATTGTTTTTGCTGGCGGAGTTGATCGAGCGTTCGCGTTCGGCCAACGACCTGCCGCTGGATGAGGAGATTGATGCGCTGCCCAAAGCCATGGAATCGCTGCATCCGCGCCCGGGTGTGAACCTGGACGATGAGCAAAAAGCGGTGATCGGCCAGGTCATCCCTTGGACCATGGCCTTCCTGGGCCTGAGCTTTATCGCCTGCGCGCTGTTGATTATCGGCATGCCGCCGCTGTCCGGGTTTATCGGCAAGCTCAGCCTGTTGAGTGCGCTGATCAATCCACTGGGCCTGGGCAACGCCGTGGACGAGTCCATCCGCCCGGCGGCCTGGGGCCTGGTCGCGCTGCTGATTCTCTCTGGCCTGGCCTCGCTCATCGCTTTCGCCCGCCTCGGCATCCAGCGCTTCTGGACCCCGGAAGAACGCCCATCACCGCTGCTGCGCCGCTACGAGTGTGTGCCGATCTTCCTGCTGCTGGGGTTGAGCATCGCGCTGACCTTCAAGGCCGAGGCGCTGATGCGCTACACCCAGGCCACCGCCCAAAGCCTGAACAACCCGGAACACTACGTGATGGCAGTGCTCGCGACCCGCCCAGTGCCCAGCCCTGAAGCCAAGGCCGCCGCCCTGGAGGTGCAGCCATGAAACGTCTGTTCCCGGCCCCCTGGCTGTCGTTGGCGTTGTGGGTATTGTGGCTGGTGCTGAACTTGTCGATCAGCCCCGGCAACCTGCTGCTGGGCGCACTGTTGGGCTTTCTTGCGCCGCTGATGATGGCGCCGCTGCGCCCGCTGCCGATCCGCATCCGTCGCCCTGGGGTGATCATCCGCCTGTTTTTCCGGGTCGGCCTTGACGTAATCATCTCCAACCTGCACGTCGCCTGGGGCGTACTCACTTGCGGCTCACGCCCACCGCGCTCGCGCTTTATCAAGATCCCCCTAGACCTGCGCGACGCCAACGGCCTGGCGGTGCTGGCGATGATCACCAGCGTGACCCCCGGCACCGTCTGGTCGGAACTGGCCCTGGACCGCAGCATCCTGCTGCTGCACGTTTTCGACCTGGATGACGAAGCCTCGTTTATCCAGCAATTCAAGCACGCCTACGAACGGCCCCTGATGGAGATCTTCGAATGAGCGCCCTGCTCGCCAATGCGATCCTGTTCAGCCTGTTCCTGTTCTCCCTGGCCATGGTGCTGACCCTGGTGCGCCTGTTCAAAGGCCCCTCGGCCCAGGACCGGGTACTGGCGCTGGACTACCTGTACATCCTGGCGATGCTGATGATGCTGACCCTGGGTATTCGCTATGCCAGCGACACTTACTTTGAAGCAGCGCTATTGATCGCGCTGTTCGGCTTCGTCGGCTCGTTCGCCCTGGCCAAATTCCTGCTGCGTGGGGAGGTGATTGAATGATGCCGTTATGGGTTGAGATTATCGTGGCGGCGTTGCTGTTGCTCAGCAGCCTGTTTGCCTTGATTGGCGCGATTGGCTTGCTGCGGATGAAAGAATTTTTCCAACGCATGCACCCGCCGGCACTGGCCTCGACGCTGGGGGCGTGGAGCGTGGCGTTGGCGTCGATCATTTATTTTTCAACGCTCAAATCCGGGCCGGTGTTGCACGGCTGGTTGATTCCGATTTTGCTCGCGATCACCGTGCCGGTCACCACACTGCTGCTGGCGCGAACGGCGCTGTTCCGCAAACGCATGGCCGGTGATGACGTCCCCGCCGAAGTCAGCAGCCGCCGCTGATGTTTTTGTAGGAGCGCAGATCGTTCCCACGCTCTGCGTGGTAACGCCGCCCAGGACGCTCCGCGTCCGCCCCACTCGGGCGAGCGGGCGACGCGGAGCGTCTCGGTATGCATTCCCACGCAGAGCGTGGGAACGAGAGTGCAAAAAAAAGCCCCGAACCAGTCGGGGCGTTTTTTTTATTCAGCGTGCAGCTTTCAACGGTCAGTCAGCCAACCGCCACGTCGTCCCACCCTTGCCGTCTTCCAACACCACACCCATCGCGGTCAGTTGGTCGCGGATACGGTCGGATTCCGCCCAGTCTTTATTGGTGCGAGCCGCCAGACGCGCCTGGATCAGTGCATCTACCTCAGCGGCATCCACACGCCCTTCGGCACCCGCTTGCAGGAAGTCATCGGCTTCCATCTGCAACACGCCCAGCACGCTGGCCAGTTCTTTCAGGCGCGCCGCCAGGCCCGCCGCTGCGTCGATATCGGTCTCGCGCAAGCGGTTGATCTCGCGCACCATCTCGAACAGCACGGCGCAGGCTTCCGGGGTGCCGAAGTCGTCGTTCATCACTTCGGTGAAACGTGCCACGAAGGCTTCGCCGCCTGCAGGTGCCACCGCGGGCAGGCCTTTCAACGCGTGATAGAAACGCTCCAAAGCGCCCTTGGCGTCCTTGAGGTTGTCTTCGGAGTAGTTGATGGCGCTGCGGTAGTGGCTCGACACCAGCAGGTAACGCACCACTTCCGGGTGGTACTTTTCCAGCACGTCGCGGATGGTGAAGAAGTTGTTCAAGGACTTGGACATCTTCTCGCCATTGATGCGGATCATGCCGCAGTGCATCCAGGCATTGGCGTAGGTCTTGCCGGTGGCGGCTTCGCTCTGGGCGATTTCGTTTTCGTGGTGCGGGAACTCAAGGTCGCTGCCGCCGCCATGAATGTCGAAGGTCTCGCCCAGGCAGCAGGTGGACATCACCGAGCATTCGATGTGCCAGCCCGGACGCCCGGCGCCCCACGGCGACTCCCAGCTCGGCTCGCCCGGCTTGGTACCTTTCCACAGTACGAAGTCGAGCGGGTCCTGCTTGGCTTCGTCGACTTCGATCCGCGCGCCGATGCGCAGGTCTTCGATCTTCTTGCGCGACAGCTTGCCGTAGCCCATGAACTTGGCGACGCGGTAGTACACGTCGCCGTTGCCTGGGGCGTAGGCGTAGCCCTTGTCGATCAAGGTCTGGATCATCGCGTGCATGCCAGGGATGTGGTCCGTGGCACGCGGTTCCATGTCCGGCTTGAGGATGTTGAGGCGCGCCTCGTCCTCGTGCATGGCGGCGATCATGCGCTCGGTCAGCGCATCGAACGACTCGCCGTTTTCGTTGGCACGGTTGATGATCTTGTCGTCGATGTCGGTGATGTTGCGCACGTACGTCAAGTCATAGCCACTGAAACGCAACCAGCGGGTCACCAGGTCGAAGGCAACCATGCTGCGGCCGTGGCCGATGTGGCAGTAGTCGTACACGGTCATGCCGCACACGTACATGCGCACCTTGTTGCCGTCCAGCGGCTTGAAGACTTCTTTGGTCTTGCTGAGCGTGTTGTAGATCGTTAGCACGATGTTTCCCTTAAATCACTGGCCCCACGAATCTCGCAAGGTCACGGTACGGTTGAATACCGGAGCACCAGGTTTCGAGTCCTTGATATCCGCGCAGAAGTAGCCTTCGCGCTCGAACTGGAAACGGTCTTCCGGCTGTGCGTCGCCAAGCGATGGCTCGGCACGACAACCAGTGAGTACTTGCAGGGAGTCAGGGTTGATGTTGTCGAGGAAACTCGCGCTGTCTTCCGCCTTCTCAGGGTTCGGCGAGCGGAACAGACGATCGTACAGGCGCACTTCGCACTCGATGCTGGCAGCGGCCGGTACCCAGTGGACCACACCCTTGACCTTGCGGCCTTCAGGGTTCTTGCCCAGGGTGTCCGGATCGTACGAGCAACGCAGTTCAACGATGTTGCCATCGGCGTCCTTGATCGCTTCGTCCGCACGGATCACGTAGCTGCCGCGCAGGCGCACTTCGCCATTCGGCTCCAGGCGCTTGTAGCCCTTGGGCGGCTCTTCCATGAAGTCGTCACGGTCGATGTAGATTTCGCGGGCGAATGGCAATTTGCGCACGCCCAGCTCTTCTTTCTGCGGGTGGCGCGGCAGTTCGAGGTTCTCGACCTGGCCTTCCGGGTAGTTGGTGATCACGACTTTCAACGGACGCAGCACGCACATGGCGCGCGGTGCATTGGCATCCAGGTCCTGACGGATGCTGAATTCGAGCATGCCGAAATCGACCACGCCGTCGGAGCGGTTGGTGCCGACCATGTCGCAGAAGTTGCGGATCGACGCCGGGGTGTAGCCACGGCGACGGAAGCCCGACAGGGTGGACATGCGCGGGTCGTCCCAGCCATGCACGTGTTTTTCATCGACCAGTTGCTTGAGCTTGCGCTTGCTGGTGATGGTGTAGTTCAGGTTCAGGCGGCTGAACTCGTACTGACGCGGGTGCGCCGGAACCGGCAGACTGTCCAGGAACCATTCGTACAGCGGGCGATGGCTTTCGAACTCCAGGGTGCAGATGGAGTGGGTGATGCCTTCGATGGCGTCCGACTGACCGTGGGTGAAGTCGTAGTTCGGGTAGATGCACCACTTGTCACCGGTCTGGTGGTGATGGGCATGGCGGATGCGGTACATGATCGGGTCACGCAGGTTCATGTTCGGCGAGGCCATGTCGATCTTGGCGCGCAGCACGCGGGCGCCGTCCGGGAATTCGCCGGCGCGCATACGGTTGAACCAGTCCAGGTTCTCTTCTACCGAACGGTCGCGGAACGGGCTGTTCTTGCCCGGCTCGGTCAGCGTGCCACGGTATTCCTTGGCCTGCTCCGGGGTCAGGTCGTCCACATAAGCCTTGCCGGCCTTGATCAGCTCGACGGCCCAGTCGAACAACTGGTCGAAATACTTGGAGGCATAGCGCACTTCACCGGACCATTCGAAGCCCAGCCACTTGATGTCGCTTTCGATGGCGTCGATGTATTCCTGGTCTTCCTTGGCCGGGTTGGTGTCGTCGAAACGCAGGTGCGTGACGCCACCGAACTCCTGGGCCAGGCCGAAGTTCACACAGATCGACTTGGCGTGGCCGATGTGCAGGTAGCCGTTGGGCTCTGGCGGGAAACGGGTGACGATCTGCGTGTGCTTGCCCGAATCCAGGTCCGCCTGGATGATCGGGCGCAGGAAATTAACCGGGACGGCAGGTCCGGCCTTGGTATTCGAGGTAGGGTCGACAGTGGGCTTGCTCATAGGATCCTTGAACAGACAGGTGCATGGCCAGGTGGGGCCAGATAAAACAAAGGGCTCATAATAGCCGAAGCAGTCAAGACACATACAGAGCGCGGCCAATTAATTGCCCGGGCGGTAAAAAACCACCTCGAAATTCCCGCAGGGCACGCTAAACTGCGCGCCTTGGCCGTCGTTTAGCCAGACAGGTAAGGTGCCCAGGCGCCCACACCCACGAATTCCCTGAAAAGAGTAGTGAACATGACTCAAGTCAAACTGACCACCAACCACGGTGACATCGTCATCGAGCTGAACGCCGAGAAAGCGCCGATCACCGTCGCCAACTTCATTGAATACGTGAAAGCCGGCCACTACGAAAACACCGTTTTCCACCGTGTCATCGGCAACTTCATGATCCAGGGCGGCGGTTTCGAGCCTGGCATGAAAGAGAAGAAAGACAAGCGTCCAAGCATCCAGAACGAAGCGGACAACGGCCTTTCCAACGACAAGTACACCGTCGCCATGGCCCGTACCATGGAGCCGCATTCGGCCTCCGCGCAGTTCTTCATCAACGTCGCCGACAATGCCTTCCTGAACCACAGCGGCAAGAACGTGCAGGGTTGGGGCTACGCGGTGTTCGGTAAAGTCACCCAAGGCACTGACGTTGTCGACAAGATCAAAGGCGTATCCACCACCTCCAAGGCCGGTCACCAGGACGTTCCAGCCGAAGACGTGATCGTCGAGAAAGCCGAGATCATCGAAGCGTGATATTGCTGATTTCAGACTTGCATCTGGAAGAGGAACGCCCGGACATTACCCGGGCGTTTCTGGATCTGCTCCACGGCCGCGCCCGTGGTGCCCAGGCGTTGTACATTCTGGGGGACTTCTTCGAAGCCTGGATTGGCGACGATGGCATGACCCCCTTCCAGCGCTCCATCTGCGAGGCTTTGCGTGAGCTGAGCGACAGCGGCACCCCGATTTTCATCATGCACGGCAACCGCGATTTCCTGATCGGCAAGGCGTTCTGCAAAGCGGCAGGCGCTACCTTGCTCAAAGACCCGACGGTCGTGCAGTTGTATGGCGAGCCTGTGCTGTTGATGCACGGCGACAGCCTCTGCACCCGCGACCTCGGCTATATGAAGCTGCGGCGCATCCTGCGTAACCCGATTGTGCTGTTTATCCTGCGCCACCTGCCCTTGGGCACCCGCCATAAACTGGCGCGCAAGCTGCGCAGTGAGAGCAGCGCCCAGGTGCGCATGAAGGCCAATGACATCGTCGATGTCACCCCTGAAGAAGTGCCACGGGTGATGCAGCAGTTTGGCGTGCGCACCCTGGTCCACGGCCATACCCACCGCCCCGCCATCCATAAGTTGCAGATCGGCGACCAGGCGGCCAAGCGCATTGTGCTGGGGGACTGGGACAAGCAAGGCTGGGCGTTGCAGGTGGATGAGCAAGGCTTTCAGCTGGCGGCGTTTGATTTCGTCAACCCGCAGCTCGCGCTGCCTGGCGCCTGAATCTCTGCCACAACACCGATCAACCTGTGGGAGCTGGCTTGCCTGCGATAGCATCACCTCGGTGCATCTGATACACCGAGGTGTCTGCATCGCAGGCAAGCCAGCTCCCACACAAGCCAGCTCCCACAGGAACCGCGCTGACCTTATGATCAGTGCCCCGAAGCCGCCGGCCCGGCCTTTGCGGTAAACGGCGGTTTGGCCAGCCACACCAGCAACATCAAGCCCATGAACATCCACCCTAGCAACGTGAAGTAATCCACGGTGGACATCATGTACGCCTGGCTGGTGAGAATCTGGTCCAGTTGGGTATAGGCCTTCTGCCCTGCCCCACCCAGCGCCTGCAACGCATCGCGGGTGGTCGAGTCGTAGACGGTCATGTTCTCGCTCATGTAGGCATGGTGCTGGTCGGCCCGGCGGATCCAGATCCAGGTGGTCAGCGACGCCGCGAAACTGCCGCCCAAGGTACGCAGGAAGGTCGCCAGCCCCGCGCCGTCGGCAATCTGGTGCGGCGGCAGGTCGGACATCAGAATGCTCAAGGTCGGCATGAAGAACAGCGCCACGCCGATGCCCATGAACAGCTGCACCATGGCGATATGGGTGAAGTCCACTTCGTTGGTGAAACCGGCGCGCATGAAGCAGCTCAAGCCAATCGCCAGGAACGCCAGGCCCGCCAGCAGGCGCAGGTCGAACTTGTGCGCGTACTTGCCCACGAACGGCGACATCAGCACCGGTAGAATGCCGATCGGCGCCACCGCCAGCCCGGCCCAGGTGGCGGTGTAGCCCATCTGGGTTTGCAGCCACTGCGGCAGGATCAGGTTGATGCCGAAAAAGCCCGCATAACCGAGGATCAGCACAATGGTGCCGATCCGGAAGTTACGGTGCGCGAACAGCCGCAGGTTGACCACCGGGTGCTTGTCGGTCATCTCCCAGATCACGAACACCGCCAGGGCGATCACCGAAATGGCCGCACCGATGATGATGAAGTTGGACTCGAACCAGTCCAGGTCATTGCCCTTGTCGAGGATGATCTGCAAGGCTCCCACACCGACGATCAGGCTCAGCAGCCCAACGTAGTCCATCGGCTGGTAACTGGTGACCACCGGGCGCTTTTTCAGCTGCGCACGCACCACCATCACCGCGAAGATACCGATGGGCACATTGATGAAAAAGATCCACGGCCAACTGTAGCTGTCGGTGATCCAGCCGCCGAGGATGGGCCCGGCAATCGGCGCCACCACCGTGACCATCGCCAATAACGCCAGGGCCATGCCGCGCTTGGCCGGAGGGTAGACCGCAATCAACAAGGTCTGGGTCATCGGGTACAACGGCCCGGCGACCAAGCCTTGCAGCACCCGAAAGCCGATCAACTCAGGCATCGAGGTGGAAATACCGCACAGGAACGACGCCAGCACAAACAGCAGGGTCGCCCACAAAAACAGCTTCACCTCGCCAAAGCGCCGGCTCAACCAACCGGTGAGCGGCAAGGCGATGGCGTTGCTCACCGCAAACGAGGTGATCACCCAGGTGCCCTGCTCCGAACTCACCCCCAGGTTGCCGGAGATGGTCGGCAACGCCACGTTGGCGATGGTGGTGTCGAGCACCTGCATAAAGGTCGCCAGCGACAGGCCAATAGTGGCCATCAACAGGCTGGGTGGCGTGAACGAGGCGTTATTGCTCATCAGCGTTGCGCAGCCTTGGGAGCGGCGACGCTGTTGTCATGGATCAACTGGTTGATCATGGCATCGGCTTCGGCCAGTTGGCGGTCATACACGTTGGTGGTGAACGAGGCTTTTTGCGGCGCTTGTTTCGCCAGCACCGGGCCGCTCTGGTCGTGCAGGTCTACATTCACCACGGTGCTCAAGCCCACGCGCAGCGGATGCTTGGCCAGCTCTTCAGCATTGATGTGGATGCGCACCGGTACCCGCTGCACGATCTTGATCCAGTTGCCGGTGGCGTTCTGTGCAGGCAACAAGGCGAACGCGCTGCCGGTGCCGGCGCCGAGGCTGTCGACGGTGCCGCTGTACTTGACGTCGCTGCCGTAGATGTCCGACTCGATATCCACTGGCTGGCCGATGCGCATATCCCGCAGTTGGGTTTCCTTGAAGTTGGCGTCGATCCACAGCTGGTCCAGCGGGATCACCGCCATCAGCGCCGTGCCCGGCTGGACGCGCTGGCCCAGTTGCACGGTGCGCTTGGCCACATAGCCGGTGACCGGCGCGATCAAGGTGCTGCGGGCATTGGTCAGGTACGCCTGGCGCAGTTGCGCGGCGGCCGCTTGCACATCGGGATGGGACGAAATCACCGTGTCATCCACCAGGGCATTGGTGGTTTTGAGTTGTTGCTCAAGGTTGGTCAAGGCGTTCTTGGCGGCGGTCAGGCTGTCGCGGGCGTGAGAGAGTTCTTCCTGGGAAATCGCGCCGCCCTGGGCCAGGGTCTTACGGCGGTTGTAGTTGTCCTGGGCGGTTTGCACATCGGCTTTCTGCGCATTGACTTGGGCTTTCATGCCATCGACGTTGCTGTACAAACCGCGCACCTGGCGTACGGTGCGGGCTAGGTTGGCCTGGGCACTTTGCAGGCCGACTGCGGCGTCGTTGGGGTCGAAATTGATCAGCACCTGGCCTTCATGCACCAGGTCACCATCGTCGGCGCCGATGCTGACCACGGTGCCGGTGACCAGCGGGGTGATTTCCACCACGTTGCCGTTCACATAGGCGTCATCGGTGCTTTCATTGAAGCGCCCGTAGAACTCATACCAGGCCCACACGCCCACCACACTGAGGATGACGATCAGCGCCAGGCCGATCAGCATCACTTTGCGTTTGCGCGGGTTGGTGTCTTTGGGTTGTTCGGTTGCGTTGGTGCTTTCGGCAGTGGCCATGACAAATACCTCAAATTATTCCGTGCGTGTTGCGGGGGTGGTCGCGGCCACGCTGTTGGCGTGATACCCGCCACCCAGGGCCTGCATCAATTGAATCGACAGGTCGATCTGCGCCGCATTCAGGGTGGCCAGCTGACGCTGGGCCTGTAGCAATTGCTGTTCGATGCTGAGCACATCCAGGTAGTTACCGATGCCTGAGCTGTAGCGTTGCACCCCGGTGTCGTAGGACTGCTGCGCGATGTCGGCGGCGTGTTGCTGGGCCTGGATCTGCCGCCCGGTGTCGCGCAGTTGGGACAGGCTGCTGCCGATATCACCCAAGGCTTGCACCAGGGTTTTGTTGTACTGGGCCACGGCCAGGTCGTAGTCGGCGTCGCGGGCATCGAGGTCGGCGCGCAGGCGGCCGCCGTCAAAAATCGGCAGCGAAATCGTCGGTGCGATATTGAAGAAGCGGCTGGCCGAACCGAACATCGCATCGCCCAGCAACGACTCGGCACCGGCGCTCGCGCTCAGGTTGAGGTTGGGGTAGAAGCGGGTCTTGCTGGCATCGAT
The DNA here is from genome assembly GCF_009648855.1 of Pseudomonas sp. CFSAN084952. Taxonomy (NCBI): domain Bacteria; kingdom Pseudomonadati; phylum Pseudomonadota; class Gammaproteobacteria; order Pseudomonadales; family Pseudomonadaceae; genus Pseudomonas; species Pseudomonas sp. CFSAN084952. The sequence goes on from NZ_CP045767.1 coordinate 3,102,186, forward strand.
GTTCTTGCTCGCGGCCTCTACGCGCCAGCGTGCGGCGACCAGGTCCGGACGACGGCCGAGCAGCTCGGCAGGCAACACCGCCGGCACGGCCACGGCGCTGGGTTTGAGCACCGCTGGGCGCGCCAACTCGTCACCGCGGTCCGGGCCTTTGCCGAGCAACACAGCCAACGCGATCTTGGCGCTTTGCAGTTGTTTTTCCGCGTCAATCAGTTGCGACTGAGAACTGGCTTCCAGGCTCTCGGTCTGCTGGAACTGGTACTCGCTGTCGATACCGGAACTCAGGCGGCGCTTGCTCAGGTCGAGCATCTGGCGGGTACGCTTGAGGTCATCGACGGCCAGGTCACGCACGATATGCGCCTGGCCGAGGTCGCTGTAGGCCTTGGCCACGTTCGCGGCCAGAGTCAGGCGCGCGGCCTGCCGATCGACCTCGGCAGCACGGGCCTCGCCCAACGCGGCTTCCCAGGCGGCGCGCTGGCCGCCCCACAGGTCGAAGTTGTAATTGAAGCTGGCGCCGATGTTGCGCACCGTCGAATAGGCATCGCCCTGCCCGCGGGGGTCCTGGTCCTTGGCCAGGCGCGAACGGCTCACGCCGGCGCTGGCATCCACGGTCGGCATACGGGCGGCGTTGGCGGCATAGGCCGCCGCTTCGGCTTGGTGGGCGCGGGCATCGGCGACTTGCATGTCGGGGCTGTTCTGCAGGGCTTCCTGGATCAGGCCGTCAAGCTGTGGGTCGCCCAGGCTTTTCCACCAGTCGGCGGCCGGCCAGGCGGCGCTCGACAGCGTCACGCCGCTGAGGGATTTGCCGGTGTGCAGAGTATTGGCGTCGAGGCGCTGGCCCTGGGTGTCGAGGCCGCTGTAATTGGCGCAACCGGCCAACGTCATCGCCGCCAGCACCAGGCTGAGTGCGCGAGTGTTCATGATCGACCTACCCGCTGGATCGTGATGGGGTCACCCGCAGCGATCAGCATTTTTTTCAGGATGCGCTCCAGGGTTTCCAGCTCGCCCGGCTCAAGCACGCCGGCCAACTGGTTGAGGGCCTTGGCGCCAATGTTCGGGAGCATGTCCGCCAGGCGCTGGCCCTCGGCGGTCAGCACCAACTGCACCTGGCGCCGGTCCAGCTCGGAGCGCTTGCGGCTGAGCAGGTCTTTTTGCTCCAGCCGGTCGAGCATGCGCGTCATCGAACCGCTGTCCAGGGACAGGTTGCGGCACAGCTCCGCCGGGGTATCGACGCCGAACTGGGCCATGATGATCAACACCTTGAACTGCGCGGCGGTGATGCCGTGGGGTTCCATATGGGTGTCGATGATGCGGTCCTTGAGAATCGCGGCGCGGCCCAGCAACAGGCCGAGGTGGCAGTTGTGGAAGTTGTCAGGGGTGAAGTGAGGCATCGAAAGTCACCTTATTACTGCCTAGGCAGTGAATGTGTGACGAAATGTTACTGCTTAGGCAGCGAATGTCAAATGGAATAATTAGGTTGCTTGGTAGTTGGCGGATAAGCGGAGGGCTTTAAGGATTGCCTGATGGGCTAGCGCGCCGGGTCTGCTTAACGTAAGCCAATTCTTGACTAACTGGTACATCGCTGCTCATGAAGTGTTTGAAATCACGTTTTGCCGTGCGTTGTTTTATCACCATGTTGACGCTGACGTGCTCGACGCTCGCCCTGGCGGGGAATTGCACCGCCATCAACTCCAAAACAGAGAACCTCAACTTTGGCGCTAGCCTGGCAAACAGCGGTCTGAGCATTCCCGCCGATACGCCTGACGGAACAGTGGTCTATCAAGAAACCGTGCAAGTGACCGGTCATATCTGGAAGTGCACAACGACTTCGATGTATGGCATTAAGCTGAATCCCACGCTGGGCACTGTGGCAAGCGGGGCAACGATCTTCCCTGTTGGCAAATCAGGTTTCTCGTTTCGCATCTGGCTCGATGCCATGGATATGTACTTGTTCAGTTTAGCCCCCACCCCGAGCACCGGCTACGGCGTCAGCCCGGGGAAAATAAGGCTGGAAATCGTCAAGACCGGCCCATTGGTAAACACCAAGATAGCTTCAGGCCACTTGGCCAACTACCAAATCGGTGACGTGATCCTGAAAACCTTCAACCTGACCAACCCAATCGTACTGAACACCGCCTCCTGCCAGACACCCGCCGTCCCGGTTGCCATGGGCGACGACTATCAGCTCCAGGATTTTGACAAAGCCGGCGCGACACCCCGCAAGGTGCGCTTCAGTATCGGCTTGAACCAATGCCAGGCCGGCATCAAGAAGATCACCTATTCACTCAAGGCAACCACGTCCGTCATTGATGCAGCCAACGGTATAGTCGCACTTAATAGCAGTTCCACCGCCGCCGGTATCGGCTTGCAATTGCTCAATGACGCGGGGCAACCCATCGCACTGGACACCACCTACCCATTCGACGCCTTCACCACCACCGACACCCACTTCCAGATACCCCTGTCGGCAGCGTATTACCGCTTGCCCACGGGCGACCTGAAAGCGGGCAGCGCCAACACCGACGTGACCTTCATCGTGAACTACCTGTAAAAACTAAGGATCGTCTGATTCTCTCCACGCGCTGTCCCACCTAAAGTGCCGACATGCGATTGAAGACCTACCTCCATCAGATCAGCCCGATCCTGTCTACCCCGAACGCCGCCCGCCGCTTGTTGCGCATTTTTGCGCTGGTGCTGCTGGTGGGCATCATCGGTGGGGCTTACAGCTTTCTGCTGTTCACTTTCAACACCGAGATCTCCCAGCGACGCAGCTACATGAGCAGCGCCATTGCCGAAGCCCACACCTTTTTCACCACCCGCGAAGCGCTGCTGGAAAGCCTCAGCCTGTCGGCTACACGGCGCTACAAAAGCGCCGATGGCGCCGTGTCTGCAGAGGAAGTGTATTTGCTATTAGGCACACGCCCCGGCAAGCAGTGGAGTATCTGGCTGACCCAGCGCATGCGCGACTATTTGAAGGCCAGGCAACTCAACCTGATTTACGTGGCCAGCGATGCAGAAGCCAAAGTGGTACGCCTTTACAACGCCACGCCAACGATCCACGCGTTCCCAACGGATATGCTAGAACAGTTGAAGCGGCTTCAGCGCGACACTCGTCCGGCCTTGCAGGAGCTGTGGTTAACCCAGAACACCGAAGGCCATTCGCAGCTGTACATTTTCATTCGCCTGGATGAGCGCGATATGAATTCGGGTTGGCTAGGCTTGGAAATTGACGACCGAGAAGTCGCCAACACCCTGAACGATCACAGCGCCGGGGAGTTCACCATGTTCAATTCCCAGGGCATGCCCTTGTTCAGCAATAGCACCAAGCCGCAGTTCAGCCACAACCTGCCAGGCCTGCAGCAGCACGATTTCTTTGGTTTTGTCGGCGCGGGATGGCTGCCCGAACAACTCGTGTTGCGCAAACAATTGAAGTCTTCGGACTGGCAACTGGCTTACTCCATCGACCTGCGCGCGGTTCTCCTATCCCTGTGGCCGCAATTGGCCGGGACGCTGGTGTTCTGCGTGTTCGGTATCAGTCTGGTGTGGTTGCTGATACACCGCATTGAACACCGTTTCATTACACCCGCGGTGCAGCGTATCCAGGCCTTGGTGGAAAGCGAGCTGTTCAGCCGTGACGTGATCCAGACAGCGCCCGTGGCCCTGTGTGTATTACGTCGTACCGACGGCCAGGTGGTACTGGAAAACACCTTGTCCCAGCAATGGCTCGGCCAGAGTGGCGAACGCGAACAGCTGTGCCCAGGCTGGATCCACCAAGCCTTCGATGCCCACGAACCGACTTTTACCGATTACTTTGAAACCGCCGATGGCCGCCACCTTTACTTGAGCTGCGCGCCCACCCGTTACAAAGGTGAGGACGTATTGTTATGTGCCTTCAGCGACATCAGTACCCGCACCCAGATCGAAGCAGCGCTGGAACAGGCGCGCCGGCTGGCCGACAGCGCAAATGAAGCAAAAACCCTGTTTCTGGCCACCATGAGCCATGAAATCCGCACGCCGCTCTATGGCGTACTGGGCACTCTGGAACTGCTGGGCCGCACCCGTCTGGATGCACAGCAGAAAAACTATCTGAAGGCGATAGAGGGCTCGTCGTCCACTTTGTTGCAATTGATCTGTGACGTGCTGGACGTATCCAAGATTGAGGCCGGGCAACTGGCCCTGGAGCTGGGTGAGTTCTCCACCTTCGCCCTGGTGCAGGAAGTGGTCCACGGCTATGCAGCGGCGGCCCAGAGCAAAGGGTTGCTGCTCTACGCCTGCATCGACCCGCAGATGCCGGACCGGATGATTGGCGACATCAGCCGAATCCGCCAGGTGCTCAATAACCTGTTGAGCAATGCCATCAAGTTCACCGACTCCGGGCGGGTCGTGGTACGAGCCACGCTGTTAAGCCGTGATGGCGAGCGCGCCAGCGTGCAATGGCAAGTCTCGGATACCGGCAAAGGCATCGCGCGCGAAGAGCAGCCGTGCATTTTCGAGCCCTTTTACCAGACTCAGGGCAACCCCAACGTAGTGGCGGGAACCGGCCTTGGCCTGCCGATTTGCCTGCGCTTGACCCAATTGATGAATGGCAGCCTGCGTATGGTGAGTGAGCCGGGCCTGGGTAGCAGTTTTACCCTCGCCCTACCGCTGGTCGAGTGCGTCAAAGACGCGCTGCCCCCGACCATGACAAGCTTGCTCCCGGAAGTCGTTCTGGTGCTTTCACCGGTTCGCGAGTTGGCCGAAGTCATCAGCGGTTGGCTACGACGCTGGGGCGCCCACCCCTTGATCGGTCACCCATCCTCTCTGGACCTGCCCTCGGCCAGTGTACTGCTTGAGCTGCATCCGGGCCCGCTTGAACAGCGCCTGATCCCCGATTGGACCGGGCCGTTGGTGCTTGCCACCAGCGACGGGTGCAATGTACCGCAGATCATGCTCGGAGGCTGGAAGGTCAACCTCAATGACCTGCATGCCATCCATCAAGCGGTAAGCCAGGCCCAAGGTGTATGGGTTTCACTGCCACAAGCGGTGAATGAGCCACATGATCTGCGCAAGTTGAAGCTGCACATACTGGTGGCCGAAGACAACGCTATCAACCAGTTGATCCTGCGTGATCAATTGGAGGAGCTGGGCTGCACCGTGGAACTGACGTCGGATGGCGAAGAGGCGTTGTCTCGCTGGCACGAGGGAACGTTCGATATCGTCCTCAGCGACGTCAATATGCCTAAGCTCAACGGCTATGTCCTGGCCCGGGAGCTGCGGCGCCTGGGCTGCACCGTACCGATCATCGGCGCCACCGCCAATGCCATGCGTGGCGAAGCCGCCTTGTGCGTGGCGGCAGGCATGAACCATTGCCTCGTCAAACCCTTTACCCTGCGAGCCTTGTTCAATGAACTGGCTCCCTATGAACGAGCCCCCCATGAATCGCTGTAGCATTTTGATCGTCGAAGACCACCCCTTTCAACATCAGTACCTGCAGCATCTGTTCGGCGAACTGGGGGACTTCGACCTGGAGTCGGCGCGCGATGGCGAGCAAGCGCTGAGCTGTTTGCGCAGGCGCAATTTCGACTTGGTGCTCACCGACCTGCTGATGCCCGGCATGGACGGCGTGCAGTTTATCCAAGGCCTTGCCACACTGCGTGCCAAACCGGCCCTGGCGATCATGAGTGCTGCGTCCAGGCGCATGCTGATGAGCGCGAGTCTGGTAGCGAGCAACCTGCAGGTGAATGTCATCGGGTTGATTTCCAAGCCGGTGAACCTTGCGGCCCTGCGTAGCCTGACCGAGCAACTGCTGGATCTGCGTCAGGTGGTGTTGCCCGAGACTGCCCCAGGTATTGAACGCCAGGCCCTGCTCGAAGCCCTGGACAACGGCCAATTACAGGCCTGGTTTCAACCCAAGAAAGCCCTGGTCAACGCACGCATCGTCGCCGCCGAAGCCTTGATACGCTGGATCCACCCGGAGCATGGCGTATTGCTGCCGGGCTCGTTCCTGCCCGCGCTGAGAGCCTACCACCTGGAGGAGCGCTTGTTATGGCGTGTACTGGAACAGGCCATCGCTGCCCAGGCACGCTGGCGACTACAGGGTTATGACATCCCGGTGTCAATCAATTTGCCCACCCATTTGCTCAACAGTTACGACCTGGCCGATCGCATCCTCGCCTTCGTCTTGCAACATCACGGCATTCCCGGACGAATTTGCTTTGAGTTGATGGAGTGTTCGGTGCCCAAGGACATCAGCAACTTCTACGCTGGCGCATGCCGTTTGCGCATCAAGGGTTTCGGCCTGTCCCAGGATGACTTTGGCAAAGGCTACAGCTCGTACATGAACCTGGTCTCGACGCCCTTCACCGAGCTCAAGATCGACCGGGCGCTGGTGCAAGGCTGCAATGAGAACGAAGAGCTGGCGCAGGCGTTGACGAGCATTGTGGCCCTGGGGCGGCAACTGGGTTTGACCGTGGTAGCCGAAGGTGTGGAAACCGCGCAAGAACTTGCACTGTTGCGTAAGATCAACTGCACTCAGGTCCAGGGCTTCCTGATTTCCCATGCGGTGTCCTCAGACCAGTTCCAGCAACTGCTGAACCAGGACGGCCCGGCAAGCACCTATTGAGTCTTTGTTCAGAGGCCATTGTGTCCGACCATACCCCCCTTCCCGCCCGCCGGTTCGCTTAATGAACCATCCCAATGCTTTCCTGGAGAAACTGACCAGCAGTTCTCTGCGCCTGCACAAAAGCTTGATAGCGCTCGGCGCCCTGGTGCTGATGTTGCTGGTGGTCAGTTACCTGGGCGTGCAGCGCATGGTCGGCGAACAAAGTGATACCACCCGCTTTCATTTTGCCCGGCTGATGGAAAACATTGGCGAGCAGCAAGCGTTTCTTGTCAGCCTCTCACAGCAAAGTACTCAGGGCGATCTCCTGCCTGCGTCAGTCTCTGTTCCACCCGCCCTCAAAGCGTTGCCCGAGCAAGGACCAGATATCTATGAGGGGCGCGAATTCAGCTTTTCTCTGCCTTATAGCGTAAAACTCAACCCCAAACGCCTGGCTGCCAGCCAAAAGGCGAAGGTTTTTGATCTGGCAGCTCACCTGGCCGCCTATTACAGCGCCTTCTGGTCTGCCTCGCACTACCAGTCACCCCAGGTTTTACTGTTCAACGGGCCGGACAACTTCGATATTTCGGTGCCAGCCGCCGGCCATCTGCGTGGCGATGGGCAGGTGCAGGGCGGTTTTTTTGCCGACGTGGTACGCCAGGTAGAAGCGCGGCTGCATGCCGACCCTCAGCAACCGCCAGACGGCCAGGTGCACTGGAAAGCCTACAGCGACCCCACGCAAACGGCGAGCCCCCCGACATTGCTGGCTTATATCCACATCGAACTGGCTCCGGCACGCCGGCATATCCAGGGCGCAAGCCCGCACGTGCTGGTAGCGTCGCTGCTCAATCCTTCGCAGATCAATAACATTGAGCGCTTGATGCAATGGTCGATCTACGACCACTTCACACTGATCGCTCCATCCGGCGAGGTGCTGGCTGGCGTCCTGAAACCTGAACAACGGTTGCAAGAGGGCATGAACCTCACCCGTGACGGCCTGGTATTCAAATTGACCAGCCCTGGTGAACAGCACTGGACGGCGATCTACGTCATAGGGCTCAAGAGTTTCCTGGACTCAGCCTTTTGGCCACTGCTGTGCCTGCTCGCACTGGTACTCGCAGGGCTTGGGGGTGGTCGCGCCTTCAACCGCTGGTACAAAAAGCAGGTAGTGCTGCCCGCCCAACTGGCCCACGCCAGCATCGCCGAAAGCGAGGCATTCAGCCGTGCGGTGATTGATACCGCGCCTACTGGCCTTTGTGTAATACGCCGTAGCGACCATCAAGTGTTACTGGAGAACCGACGCGCGCTGGAGTGGAAAGGTACCAACCGGCTGGTCAGCACCCTGCGCCACCACTACGACCTCTGCGAAGCAGGCCAGGCCGAGCTGGATATTGATGGCCGCCATCTGCATATCACGTTTATCAACACCCGCTATCAAAGCCAGGACGCCTGGCTCTGCGCCTTCCATGACGTCACCCGGCACATCGAAGACGCCGCGGCCCTGGAAGAGGCCCGCCAGGCCGCCGACTCGGCAAACCGGGCCAAGTCGCGCTTCCTCGCCACCATGAGCCATGAAATCCGTACGCCGCTGTACGGTGTGCTGGGCACCCTCGAACTGCTTGGCCTGACCAGCCTCGCCCCACGTCAACAGGATTACCTGCAAACCGTTCAACGCTCATCCGCCACCTTGTTCCAGCTGATCAGCGATGTGCTGGACGTGTCCAAGATCGAAGCCGGGCAAATGACGCTGGAACTCCAGGACTTCTGTCCGCTGGAACTGAGCGAAGATGTGGTGCGCACCTACAGTGCGTTTGCCCGAGCCAAGGGTTTGCACCTGTATGCCAGCATCGATGTAACACTGCCGGATCGGCTGCGCGGTGATCCGCTGCGGATTCGCCAGATCCTCAACAACCTGGTGAGCAACGCGATCAAATTCACCGATAACGGCCGTGTACTGCTGCGAGTGCGGGTGTTGGAAAACGCTGATGTGCAGTGGCAGGTCAGCGATTCAGGTGTGGGAATTTCCTCGGCGCAGCAACAGCAACTGTTCGATCCGTTTTATCAGGTCAACGATGCGACCAGCCAGGCCGGTGCAGGCCTGGGCCTGGCGATCTGCAAATGGCTGTGCGAGTTAATGCATGGCCAACTGAGCGTGGTTAGCGAGCCCGGCCTGGGCAGCAGTTTCAGTCTGCAACTGGCGCTGGCGACCGTACCAGGCAACCTCGCCGATTGCCCGGTGTTCACGCCTGATGCACCGGCTGTGTATGTGCATGCGCCCATCCACGAACAGGCGCAGCATCTTATCGACTGGCTCAACCGCCTGGGCCTCGACTGCCGGGCCTTGCGGGCTGAGCCAACTGCCGCGCTGCTGGTGGACCTGTCGCCCGCAGCCCAAAGCCTACCCTGGCCCAACCAGCGAGTCATTGCCACACCGGGCGGGCCCAACCCTGCGCAGTTATCCAAGGCCGGCTGGCTCGTCGACGTCGATGACGTGCGCGCGATTGCCTGGGCGGTTTACCTGGCGCATCACGGTAGCCGCGCTGAAGGCCCGCCCGAAGTACCGGAAAAAAACCGTCGTTTGAACCTCAAGGTGCTGGTCGCCGAAGACAATGCGATCAATTTGGCAATCATCAAGGAGCAACTGCAAGCCCTGGGCTGCTCGGTGGTAGCCGCCACCAACGGCGAAGAAGCGCTGGTGCAATGGCAACCGGGCCGGTTCGACTTGGTACTCACCGACGTGAATATGCCGCTGATGAACGGCTATCAATTGGCTCAAGGCCTGCGCCAGCAGGATAAAACCCTGCCGATCATCGGCATCACCGCCAACGCCCTGCGCGAAGAAGGCGAACGCTGCGCTGCTGTGGGCATGAATGCGTGGCTGGTCAAGCCGATGAACCTGGCGACCTTGCGCGCGCAACTGGAGAAACATTGCAGGATCGCCCTGCCGGCAGTGGCCGAACCGTCCATGTTGTCGCCCGAAATGCGCGAGCTGTTTGTCACTACTGTGCGCCAGAATGTTCATGCCACACTGGCAGCGCTGGAACGTGCCAATGCCAATGAGGTGGCGCAGCAGCTGCACAGCATCGCCGGAGCCTTGGGCTCAGTGCAGCTCAAAGCGATGGCCATCGCGTTTGTCGAACTCGAATGTCGCCTGACCGGCATGGCCGTCACGCCCGCCCTCGCCCTGGAAGTGCGTCAGCACCTCGCTCGATTGAATGCCCTGCTCGACTCCCTTGAATAAATTCACTTTGGAGAATCATCCCATGGATACCCTCAATGTTGTCATTGCCGATGATCACCCCATCGTACTGGTGGGGGTGCGTGAGCTGATCGAGCGTGATACACGCTTTAAGGTGGTGGGCGATGCCGTATGTTCGAATGAACTGGTCGCGTTGCTGGTATCCAAACCGGTGGACCTGGTGATCACCGACTTCAACATGCCCGGCGATTCGCCCTATGGCGATGGCCTCAAGTTGGTTGAATACCTGACACGGCACTTTCCCAAGGTGGGGATAGTGGTGCTGACGATGATCTCCAACCCTTTGATACTGACGCGCCTGCAAGAACTCGGGGTGCTGGCGGTGATCCAGAAGCACCAATTACACGATGAAATCCAGGCCGCGCTCAAGGCTATCGCCCGGGGCAAGCCCATTCACCACAACGGGCCACAACCGACATCGGTGATGGACCATGGCGCTGACCTGGACCAACGATTCACCCGGTTGTCGCCCAAGGAGCACGAGATTCTACGTTTATTTGTCTCGGGGCAAAGTGTTAACGAGATTGCGCGCGGGCTGAACAGAAGTGCCAAGACCATCAGCACGCAAAAGGTCTCTGCAATGCGAAAACTGGAAGTAAGCAGTGATCAGGATTTACTGACTTATTGCATAGAGCGCAACGTGTTCAACTAACAAACTTACCCGCAACTACTTGAACCCTGCTATTTCTAAGGATCGTCTGATTCTCCACTAAGTGCTGACGCTTTATTGTGTTGCTTCAACCCCAATTATGGATAAGCAACATGAAAACGTTCTCTCGAGTACTTCTGGCCCTGTCGATTTTCGCCGCAGCAGGCAATGTCCTGGCAGCCGACCCTGTTCCGACCAAGGCCGGCAGCGGCACCATCAACTTCACTGGCACCATCAACAACGATGCCTGCTCCGTTGAAGGCGCCGGCGCCAACAAGACCATTTCGGTGAACATGGGTGAAGTGTCTATCAAGGACATGGGCACCGCCACCGCGCCAAAAGGTAGCGGCACGCTGAGCGCCGAGAACTTCGAGATGAAGGTCAACTGCAACGCCGGTACCAAGGTGGCCATGCTCTTCCAACCGACTTCTGGCAAAGGCAGCGGCCTAGTGACTGGCACTGGCGTGTTGAAAGTCATCGACGGCCTGGGCGCCGCCAAGAATATCGGTATTGCCTTGCTGGATGGCAATGGCGCCCTGATCGATCTGAAATCCCCAGCCACCGCGAAGATCGAAAGCAACCTGCAGGACAGCAACGCCTCGCTGAAATTCTCGGCCGCGTATGTCACCACCGCCGATCCGAAACTGGCCGTGGCCGGTCGTGGCGACGCGACCCTGCCGTTCACCCTGCAATACGAATAACCCGCACGAGCATTACGGGTCGTGCAGGGTCTGACCGGCCCCTGCACCTTCATTCATTTTGCGCGGTAGTCATCATGTTTTATCGTCAGTCATTGTCCTTCTGCGCAGGCCTGTTGGGCCTGCTGGTGGCCAGCCAGGCCACGGCCGGTATCTCGTTGAGCAGCACGCGCCTGGTGTTCGACGGCAAGCACAAGGAAGCCGGCATCACCGTGCGTAACAGCGGTGAAGACGTGCTGATCCAGTCGTGGATCGACGCCGACAGCAGCGATGCCACCTCGGTACCCTTTGCCGTCACCCCGCCCTTGGTGCGGGTGAGCAACGACGAACAGCAACTGTTGCGGGTGATCTATGAGGGCACGGGCATGCCCACCGACCGCGAGTCGGTGATGTGGCTCAACGTGCAGGAAATCCCCAAGGCGTCGAAAACCCAGAACACCTTGCAGCTCGCCGTACGCCAGCGCATCAAGGTGTTCTTCCGCCCTGCCGGGCTCAAGGCCGAGGCTTACTTGGCACCCGCCACATTGAAATGGCGTCTGGTTGAGCGTGGCGGCAAAAGTCTGCTGATGGTAAACAACCCTGGTTTGTATCACGTGTCCATTGCCGAAATCAGCCTGACCTCGGGTGCACTGCGCGAGCAACCATTTGATTCATTAATGATTGCGCCCGGCGAACAAAAAGAGTTCGCCCTGAAACACTTCACGCCGGGGCAGACCCCTAACTTGTTATTTCGCAGCATTAACGATTACGGCGCGCAAGACCGTTATAGCGCGCAACTTTCAAACTCGGCCGATGTGCAGGCCAGTGCAATTAAAGACACCCCTTAATACGCCCGGTTCTTCAGCGGCCGCACTTTCACTGTATTTATCTTCGCTCCGCTAGTTCGTATCGGAGGTGATATAGGGTTTCTGCATGTTTGTATTCAACTACCAAGGATTGGCACCGCTGTCGGTGGCCCTGATCTTCAGCAACGCCTGCCTGGCCGACGGCGAAGAACAATTCAATACCTCGTTTCTGCAGGGCGCAGCCTCTGCCGTCGACGTACAAGCACTGCTCGCCAGCAGCACTGTGCTGCCCGGCAACTACCGGGTCGACCTGTACGGCAACGACACCCTGGTGGGCCGTCGCGATATCGACTTTCTTCACAACCCGGCCACGGGCAAAACCGATGCCTGCCTGACACTTGAGATGGTGCAGCAATTGGGGGTCGACATCGCCAGGCTGCAAGCGGCCGGCAAACTGGCCGGCGATGACCCCAACGCCTGCATCAACCTGCCCGCCCTGATCGACCAGGCCAGCGTGCGCTACGACGTGCCGCGCCTGCGCTTGCTGGTCAGTGTGCCCCAAAGCGCCATGGAGCGCGGCCGGCGCGGCTATGTAGACCCGGCCTTATGGGACGATGGTGTGCCCGCCGCGTTCATCAACTACCAGTTGAGCAGCAGCCGCAACAGCAACCAAGGTGAAACCACGCTCTCCAACAACATTGGCCTGCGCAATGGTATAAACCTGGGCGGCTGGCGGCTGCGTAACGAATCGAACTTCAACAGCAGCACCGGTCGCCCCAGTACGTTCAAAAGCAACCGCAGCTACCTGCAGCATGACGTCACGGTGTTGAAGGGCCAGTTCAGTGCCGGGGACATTTTCTCCGACGCCGACCTGTTCGACAGCGTGCGCTATCGCGGCTTGAAACTGGCCTCCGACGACGGCATGCGCGCCGACAGCGAGCGCGGCTATGCGCCGATCATTCGCGGGGTTGCCCAGTCCAGCGCGACCGTGGAGATTCGCCAAAATAACTACATCCTTTACACGGCGAACGTACCGCCCGGCCCGTTCGAGATCAGCGACATTTACCCCAGTGGCTCCAACGGCGACCTGGAAGTAACGATCATCGAAGCCGATGGCCGACGCCGGGTCACGGTGCAGGCGTTTTCCAGCTTGCCGATCATGGTGCGCCAGGGTCAGCTCAAGTACAGCGTGTCTGCCGGGCAGTACAACAGCAACAGTGATGACCAGAAGTCGCCGCAGTTCGTCAGCAGCACCCTGGCCTACGGCATCAGCAGCAACTTGTCCGGGATCATCGGTGCCCAGGCCACGGAGAATTTCCAGGCGATGTCCATAGGCGCCGGGCGCAATACCGCGATTGGTGCGGTGTCCCTGGACGTGACCCATTCGGTCAGTCGCACCTTTGGCCAGGCGGTCACGGGCAACAGCGTGCGGGCCTTGTATGCCAAGACGTTTACCGGCACCGACACCAGCTTCACCCTCGCCGCTTATCGCTATTCCACCGAGGGTTACCGCACCCTCAGCGATCACGTCGAGGAACTGGGCCATGAAGGCGAGAAGCGCACCGGCAACTCGAAAACCCGTACCGATCTCACCATCAACCAGAGCCTTGGCCTCAACCAGCAATATGGCACCATTTACGTGAACGCCAGTGACCAGCGTTACTGGGGGCGTGGGGGTTCGCAAAGTCTGTCGGCGGGCTACAGCAACTACTGGGGCGAGGTGAGTTACAACCTGGGCGCAACCTACACCAAGGATGTCGGCAACTATGGGCCGGCGAACAACGACACCTTGGTCAACCTGTCGCTGTCCTTCCCCCTGGGCTCAAAACCCCGTGCACCGCGGGCGTTTGTCTCCGCCAGCACGCAGAAGGCCAGTAACACCACCCAAGTGGGCATCAACGGCTACCTGTCCGAAGACAGCGACACCTATTACTCGGTGCAAGGCGGTAACAGCAGCACCGGCGGCAGCACCGGCTCGGCCAACCTCAGCACCCGCACTTCGGTGATGGATATCAGTGCCGGTTACAGCCAGGGCCGCGGCTATAACTCGCAGAACCTTAACCTCGCCGGTTCCGTGGTGGGCCACGCAGGCGGGATCAACCTGGGGCAAACCGTGGGCGAGACCTTTGCGCTGGCGCAGGTGGAAGGCGTGGAAGGGGCGAAAATCGGCAGTTTTTCCGGCGCCAAGACCGGCAGCAACGGCTTTGCCGTGGTGCCTAACGCGCAGCCTTATCGCGTTAACTGGATCAGCCTGGACACCCGTGACCTGGGCACCGATATCGAGATCGATAACGCCACCCAGCAAGTGGTGCCGCGACGTGGTGCAGTGGTGCTGGCGCGCTATGCCAGCAAGACTGGCCGACGTGTGCAGTTTGCCTTGTTCGATGCCCAGCACCAGCCGATTCCGTTTGGCGCGGCGCTGGAAGACAGCGCGGGCAAGCAGATCGAAATTGCCGACCCTGGCGGCAAGGCCCTGGCGTTGGTTGAGGCCGACACGGGCACCCTGGTGATCAGTTGGCAAGGGCAGCGGTGCGAGGCGGCTTATGCATTGCCGCAGCGTAATAAGGCGTTGAACTACGAACGGGTTGAGCTGACTTGCCGTCCTTAGTTCGCCGACCTTGTAGGAGCGAGCTTGCTCGCGAAAAACTCAAGGGCGCCGCGTGCATTCAGGATGCACGGGTTATCGTTGACGTCTTTCGCGAGCAAGCTCGCTCCTACATTTTTTGACCGGGCAAGGCTTAGAAATCGCGCTTGTAGAAGATATCCAGAGAACTGGCCACACCCGTCGCCACCTCCAGGTACACCTTCTTGCTCAGCAGGTAGCGCAAGGCAATGGTGTTAGCCGGCTCGAACACCCCTACCCCATAACGCAGGCTGAGCTTCTCGTTGATCTTGCCGCTGGCCACCACTGCGGTGCTGTTACCCGTACCCTGGGTGTCCAGATCAAAATCCTGAATCCCCAGTTTGTTGGCAATATCCGAGGTCACCCCCGCGCTGCCCATCAAACCCAGGCCCAGGGCGGCTTCGGCGAGCATGTTGTTGTCTTCGCCGGTGTTGGTGCGTGAACGGCCCAGCACCAGGTATGACAACGCATCTTCCTGGGCCATGGCCGGCTCGGAAAAGATCTGCGTGGTGGGCTGTTCGGCGCTGCCGCTCAGGCGAATCCCAGCGGTCACGGTGCGCGACGATTCGACCACCACGCGCACAGCTTCGATATCCAGGAACGGTTGGTCCAGCGGCCCGGCAAACAACAGCCGTGCACGGCGCACGTTGAGGCGTTGGCCGTAGGCGCGGTAGCGGCCGTCGTTGAGCCACAGCTCGCCGCGGGTGTCCATGTTGTCGCCGATATGCACATGGCCCTGGACCTTGGCGGTGAGGCCGAAGCCGGCGAAGTTGAGCTGGTCCTCGCCCACCTCCACGTCGATATCCATGGCCATGGCCATCGGCGCTTTGCCCTCTTCGGTCTGGCTGCCGATGATCACGGTGTCGTCGGACACCTTGACCGTCGAAGGCGGCAGTTCGCGTACGGTGATGTCGCCACGGGGGATGTGGACTTTACCGGCAATCGCCAGCTTGTCGTCCTTGAGGCTGATCTTCAGGTCGGGGGCCACTTCCAGCTTGGCGTAGGGCTCCACGGCGACCGGCAGTTGCGAGCCTTTGAGGCTGAGGTCAACCACCAGGGCACGGCCCCAGTCGATCTGCCCCGTGAGGCTGCCCTGCCCGGCTTTGCCGCTGTGCCAGCCGCCGTTGAGCTGCACGCTTTCGCCGGCGATTTGCGCCTGCAGGTTCAGGCCCTCGAGGCTGATGGGCAGTTCCGGCCCGGAGACTTCGCCGTCCACAAGGTTCAGGTTGCCGTTGACCAGGGGCGCGAGCAAGCCGCCGGAGATACGGCCATTGCCGTTGAGTTTGCCGTTGAGCGTTTCCACCATCGGCACAAAGGGCCGCGCGACGGCGAGGTCCAGGCCGGTGAGGCTGAACGTGCCAGTGATCGGCTTGTTGTTCGGCAACGGGTTGATCTGCGCCTGCAACAACAGCTCGCCGAGCTTGCCGCCACGGAAATTCAGCTGGGTGTCGATGCGCTTGGGGTTGAGAGTGGTTTCCAGTTTCAGGGTGTCGTAGGGGAAATCCAGCCACTGGCCCTTGTCGCGCACGCGCAGGGTGCCGCCACTGGCGTCCACCGCGACCACACCTTTTGGGCCGCTCTGGGGCAGGTCCAATTGCACATCGGCGTTGAGCCTGCCCTGCCAGGCGAAGTCTTTGGGCAAGAACCCCGCGAGGCTGTCGAGGGGGAATTGCTTGAGGTGGTAACGCAACTTCGGCTCGGGCATCAGGCGCTGGTCTTCGCCACACAGGCTGGCGCCGCCGGAGACCCAGCAGTGCGCGCCAAAGGTCAGCTTGCCATCGGCCAGGCGCTCGATTTTTGCCGGGGCTTGCAGCCGCCAGTCCTGGCCACCGGCTTGCACGTCGCCGCTGGCCAGGCGCCCGCGCCAGTTGTCTTTGTCGAGGTTGCCATCCAATGCCAGGGCCAGCTTGACCAGCGGGCCAGTCAGGGCCAGTTGGACCTTCTGGCTCTTGATATCGCCCTGGGCGCTGGCGGTGAGGTTGCCAACTTGCGTCTCGCCGCTTTGAATGCCGCTGGCCTTGAGGTCGAGCTTGGCGCGTTGGGCGCTATCGAGGTTGGCGTCCAGGTTGAGGGTTTGCAGGCGGTTGTCGGCAAAGGCCAGTTGCTGGCCCTTGAGGTCGAGCTTGCCTTGAGGGGCTTTCAAGGTGCCGGCCACCTCGACACGCCCGTTGACTTGCCCGCGCAGTTGCGGCCACAGCTGGGCCAGGCGCGCCAGCTTGATGTCGATCTGCCCGGCCAGACGCTGTTGCAGGCTGCCGCTGCCGTTGATGCGGTTGTCGCCCAGGCGGATGTCCAGGTTGGCGAGGGTCCATTGTTCGCCGGCACCTTCGGCCTTGGCCGCCAACACAGCGGTTTGCCCGCGCAGGCGCCCCTTGAGGTCCAGGTCTGCGTTGAGCTTGAGCTGTTCGTTCTTGAACTCGCCTTTGCTGCGCAGCGGTCCGGCCAGGGTGCCGGGCAGCTCTGCGACCCAGTAGGCGGGGTTCAGCGCCGACAGATCCAAGGCGGTGTCCCAGGCAATGCCGTCGGCAAATTGCAGGTTCAGGTGGCCTTCGGCCTTGCCTTGGCCGGCACTCAGTTTCAGCTCAGGCAGGAAGACCTGCTTGAGGTCGCCACTGAAGGGCGTGACCACATTGAACTTGCCCGCCGGGCCGTCGAGGTCAGCCTTGAGATTGCCCAGGTAGTTGCCGTCTTTATAGGAGATTTCACCGTTGAAGGTGCGCAAGGCCACTTGCGGTTCGTCGATGACCGGATAGAGGCGGTGCCAGGGAAAATCCAGCCAGTCGATCTTGGCGTCCGCGCTGAAGCCTTGCTGCCAGTCCAGGTTGGCACTGAGCTTGAGGCTTTGCTTGTCGCCGGCCGTCAGGTCCAGACCGGCGATCTGCGCGCCCTTGACGTCAACCTTGCCCTTGAGCAGTAAATCCACCGGGCCTTTTTCGGCCGGTAGCACGGCCTTGCCCAGCAACTGGTAGCCATTGCTCAGGTCACCTTTGGCGCTCAGGTCCAGTTGGTTGAGTTGCAGGGTATCGGGCAGGTCTGCGCTGGGTTTGAATGATTCGGAGGTGATGTGCACCTGCGCCGGCAGGTTTTCCACCAGGGGTTGCAGCTCGCCAGTGAGCTTGGCGGGCAGGTAGCCGCTGCTGTCGGCGTCGAGCTTGAGGGTCTTGAGCAGGTCGCCATCGATCTTGAGCGCAACGCTCCAGGGAACACCGCCTGGTGCGTAGGGCAGGCTGAGGTTGCCGGTGGCGTTCAGCGGCCAGTCGCCGGTGGGTTGCAGCAGGCCGGCGAGGTCCAGCACCAGGTCGTCGCGCTGTAAATGTACCGAGTCGATCTGCATACCGGCGCCAGTCCAATGCGCCGCCAGTTGCAGGCCCTTGAGTTCTTCGCTGCCGTTGAACAGCAGGCGACCGATGCGCACATCGCCCAACTGGATCGCAACCGGCAGCTTGAGCTCAGGCAATTGGATCGGCCCGCTGCTGCTTTCGTCGGTACTGGGCGCAAATTCCAGGCTGACCTGCTCCACATCCAATTGGTCGATGCAAAGGGTCATGCGAAGCAGGCAGCCGGGCGACCAGTCAAACTTTGGCGCATTCAACTCGACGCGGCTGCCATCCTGCTGCCACAGCAGATGGTCGGCGCTCCACTGCCCGCCCAGGCGGCCATGAAAATTCTCCACGCTCAAGCCCGGCACCTGGCCCAGCACCCAGCGGCTGCCCGCCTGAGTGCCGAGCACCGTCCATAGCGTCAACAGCAACAGCACGAGGATGGCGACCAGCGCCAGCCCCGCTATTTTCAAACCACGCATCACAGCTCAGGCCCCATGGAAAAGTGCAAGCGAACGCCGCCCGGATCTTCGAGGGCATGGGCCAGGTCGAGGCGAATCGGCCCCACCGGGGAGACCCAGCGCACGCCGACGCCCACGCCGGTTTTCAGGCTCGGCAGGTCGAGGTTGTTGAACGAGTTGCCTTGGTCGATAAAAGTCGCGATACGCCATTTGTCGGTGATGGAGTATTGATACTCGGCACTCAGGGCCACCATGTAGCGACCACCGATGCGATCGCCGCGATCGTTCTCTGGCGACAGGGTCTGGTACTCGTAACCGCGCACGCTCTGGTCACCACCGGCAAAGAAGCGCAACGACGGCGGCACGGATTTGTAGCCGTTGGTGGCACTGCCGCCAAATTGCGCACGGCCCAGGAAGCGGTGGTTGTCCCACAAGGTGGTCAGGCCTTTGACGGTGGCCGTGCCGTAAAGCAGGTTGGTGTCAGACCCCAGCCCCTCTTTGGCGACCTTGGTGTCGAACATCAGGCGGTAACCATGGTGCGGGTCGATGCGGTTGTCACTGCGCAGGTAGGAATAACTCACGCCCGGCATCAGCAGGTTACTCAGGCCCGAGTCATTGCCCAGGCGGTATTCCTCGCGTTGGTACTTGAGGGAGATCACACGCGTCCAGCCACTGGGCAACTTGCTGTGCCATTCGGGGCCGATGGTGAGCAGCTTGCTCAAGGTGTCGGTGTTGGCGATCTCTTCGTTCTGATAGCCGCCGGCAAAGCGCAGTTTGTCGGTGAGCGGCGGGTCGAGCGGGATGTCGTACCACAGCCCGACGTTCTGCCGCGGCGCCGACAGTTCGGCTTCCCAGCCATAACTGTGGCCCTGGGGGTTGACCCAATGGCGCGTCCAGTTGGCTTTGCCCCGTGGGCCGACGTCGGTGGAGTAACCCAGGCCCAGGCCCATGGTGCGCGGCTTGCGGGTGTCCAGTTGCACCGCCACCGGGATCACGTCATCGGTGGCGGCGGTGGGGCTGGCGTCGACGCGCACGCCTTCAAAGAAGCCGCTGGCTTGCAGGTTCTGATTGAGTTCGGCGACCAGTTCGGAGTCATAGGGCGTGCCGGGTTTGAACGGCACCATGCGCTGCAACAGCTCTTCATCAAAGGGCGTGTCGCCCGTAAAGCTGACCTTGCCCATGCTGTAGCGCGGGCCGCTGTCGTAAATGAGTTCGATGTCGGCCACGCCCGCTTGAGGGTCTACGGCAAGTTTCTGGCTGGTGAAGCGCCCGCTGAAAAAACCGTAGCGCGAGGCCTGGTTCTGGATCAGGCGCTTGGCGTCTTCGTAATGGCCGTGGTTGAGCACGGCGCCGGATTTGAGGTCGTCGCTGGCGGGCACGCGAAAGGCCTTGAGGCTCGCAGCCGGGCCATCGACCCGCAGAGTCACGTTGCGCAAATGCACCGGTTCGCCGGGGTCGATGGTGAGGGTCAGGCGCGGGTTCTTGCCGCCCTTCACCTCGCTGGCAATCTGTGGCTGATAGTAGCCCAAGGCCTGCGCGGCTTTGCGCGCCTGCTCCTCGGCGCCACGGCTGAACCGCAGCAAGGCTTCTTCATCACGATCGCCCACACCGCCGATATAGCCTTCGATGTTGGCTTTCAGCGCGTCGTTTGAGGGTTTGATCCGCACGTCCAGTTCGCTTTGCGCCAATGCGCCGCAGCTTGTGAACAGCAGAATCAAGCCGCTGGTAAATCTTCCTGGAAACTTCATAGGCGCGGATGCTACACGAGCGAGGGAGGAACTTTGAACCAGGATTAGTCTGAATAATTCTGTTCTAAGCCGTTGCAGGATGTAACGCCTGGGGATTGGGATGGTAAAACACATGCTCGCGCACCGGCCCTACGGCGACTTCGCCGATTTCCTCATAGCCCTGGCGCTTGTAGAAATCTAGGTAACGGGAGTTGCCGGTGTCGAGCACCACGCCGGATGAATGCGGGTCGTCGGCACACCAATTGTGTACCGCTTCCAGCAACTGCTCACCGTGGTGCTTGCCCTGAAACTGCGGGTGAATGCCCAGCAACGGCAGCACATGCACAGACTCGTTGGGCAGGCACGCCATGACGGCATGATGGTATTCCAGGTAACGCCGCGTACCGCGCACGCCCGTGCTCAGCCACATGCGGATTTGCCAGGCCCAGCTTTCGGTGATGCCCAGGCGCCGTTGCGGCGGTGCAATCAGGGCGATGCCGATCAGCCGGTCGTTGACGAACAGGCCGATGGCCGGAAGTTTCTGGAAGAAATGCTGCTTGACCAGTTCGCGCACGGTGGCACGTACTCGCTGCTCATAGCCCGGCCGCTCGGCTTCGAAGATGTAGGCGAAGGTCGGCTCATGGCGATACGCCTGGTACAGCAGGGATCGCGCTTCACGGGAGTAGCCGCTATTGAGCAGGCGGATTTCGGCAGTGGCCGTCGAAGTGTCTGGCATAACAATCAATCTCCCTGGGCGCCACTCAAACATGGCGTTCTTATGGGTACGAACCTGCACAGCTCCAGTCGTTCCCACCTTAGCAGCGCATTCACCCTACCGCCACGCTGGCCCCCGTCCGACTTGTCGGCTAGCATCGCCCTTTTGCCAGACTGGACTGCCGACCATGAAAATCGTCTCCTTCAATATCAACGGGCTGCGTGCTCGCCCTCATCAGTTGGCGGCGCTGATTGAAAAGCATCAACCGGACGTGATCGGTTTGCAGGAAACCAAGGTCCACGATGATCAGTTCCCGTTGGCCGAAGTGCAGGCCCTGGGTTATCACGTGTACTACCACGGGCAGAAAGGCCACTACGGCGTGGCCCTGCTCTCGCGCAAAGAAGCGTTGAGCGTGCACAAAGGCTTTGCCAGCGATGAAGAAGACGCCCAGCGTCGGTTTATCTGGGGCACCTTCGCCGACGAAAACGGCCACCCAGTGACCATCATGAACGGCTACTTCCCCCAGGGCGAAAGCCGCGACCACCCAACCAAGTTCCCGGCCAAACAGCGCTTCTATGCAGACTTGCAGCACTTGCTGGAAACCCAGTTCAGCAATGACCAGGCACTGGTGGTGATGGGCGACGTGAACATTTCCCCAGAGGACTGCGACATCGGCATTGGCGCCGACAACGCCAAGCGCTGGCTGAAAACCGGCAAGTGCAGCTTCCTGCCGGAAGAACGCGAGTGGATGGCACGCTTGAAGAACTGGGGCCTGGTCGACAGCTTCCGCCACCTCAACCCGGACGTGACCGACCGTTTCAGTTGGTTCGATTACCGCAGCCGTGGCTTTGAGGACGAGCCCAAGCGCGGGCTGCGCATCGACGTGATCTTGGCGTCCACCGGGTTGGTGCCACGGGTCAAGGACGCCGGGGTGGATTATGATTTGCGTGGGCTGGAGAAACCGTCGGACCATGCGCCGATCTGGTTGGAACTGAGCTGACAGTTGGCTTGGTGAAGATCTGAATGTGGGAGCGGGCTTGCCCGCGAAGGCGGTGTGTCAGTCACCGCACCTGCTGCTGCACTCACGCTTTCGCAGGCAAGCCAGCTCCCACAGTTGATTTGTGTTGTGTCGGTCATATGACTGCAATCCAACTGACTTAATCTCCCGGCACTCCCTTGGCTTGAGAAGGTGCCGGCATGATGCTGCGCGTTCTGTTCCTGTGTTTTGCAATCGCACTCCCCGCCGTGGCGGCCCCTCTGTCCATTCCCGACCAAGGCCCGGCCCTGCGCATCCAGGGCTCCAACACCATCGGCGCGGCACTCGGCCCGGCGCTGGTCAAAGGCTTGATGGAGTATCAGGGCTTGCAGGATGTGCGTGCTGAACCGGGTGCCGGGGTGAATGAGCAGCGCGTGGTCGGCAAGACACGCCAAGGCCAGACGGTCACGATCGAGGTCGCGGCCCACGGTTCCAGCACCGGCTTTGCGGCGCTGAAAAACAACCGCGCCGACCTCGCCGCAGCGTCCCGCCCGATCAAAGACAGCGAGCTGGTGGACCTCGATCCCCTGGGGGACTTGAAAAGCCCAGGCGCCGAGCATGTGATCGCCATCGATGGCCTGGCAATCATCGTCAACCCGCGCAACCCGCTCAATAGCCTCAACACCGAGCAACTGGCGCAGATCTTCAACGGCGAGGTCAGCACCTGGGAGGCGCTGGGAGGTACAGGCGGGCCCATTCATTTATATGCCCGGGATGATCAATCCGGCACCTTCGACACCTTCCGCGAACTGGTGCTGAGCCGCCGCGGCCAACCGCTTGCACCCTCGGCCAAGCGCTTTGAATCCAGCGAACAGCTGTCCGATGCGGTGAGCCAGGACCCCCAGGGCATCGGTTTTATCGGCCTGCCCTCTGTGCGCCAGGCCAAGGCGGTGGCGATTGTCGACGGCGACTCGCAACCGATGTTGCCGCTGACCAGCCTGATCGCCACCGAGGATTACCCGCTGTCACGTCGGCTGTTCTTCTACTTGCCGCCCTCTTCCCGCAACCCATGGGCCAAGGCGTTGGTGGAGTTTTCCCAAGGCAGCAAGGGCCAGGCGATTGTGGCTGCCAATGGCTTCATCGCCCAGCAGGTGCAAGCGATCGGTGTCGCGCCGCGCCCGCCGATGCCCGACGATTACCAGGCCATCGCCCGAGACGCTCAGCGCCTGACGGTGAATTTTCGCTTCGACGAGGGCAGCGCCAGCCTCGACAATAAAGCGCGCCAGGATGTGCAGCGGGTGGTCGCCTATATCAGAAGCCACGGCAAGCTGAATAAACAGGTGACGCTGGTGGGGTTTGGCGATACCAAGAATGATCCGCAACGTGCGGCGCTGCTATCGAAGTTGCGGGCGATGGCAGTACGCCGGGAGCTGGTCAAGAGCGGCGTGGTGCTCAAGGATATTCGCGGGTTTGGCGCACAGATGCCGGTGGCGGCCAATACTGCGGATGAAGGCCGGATCAAGAATCGGCGGGTGGAGGTTTGGGTGTACTGAGGATCGTTCCCACGCTCCGCGTGGGAATGCCGCTCTGGACGCTCCGCGTCCGCTCTTGAAAGGGTGACGCAGAGCGTCACGGGAGGCGTTCCCACGCAGAGCGTGGGAACGATCATCGGTGTTACTGCCCGCCGCGCATCAATTCCCGCGGCACATATTTGCCAATCTCGAACTTGCCAATCGCCGCACGGTGCACTTCGTCCGGGCCGTCGGCCAGGCGCAGGGTGCGTTGCATGGCGTACATATAGGCCAGCGGAAAATCATTGGACACCCCGGCGCCGCCGTGCATCTGGATCGCGCGGTCGATGACCTTCAAGGCCACATTCGGCGCCACCACCTTGATCTGGGCGATTTCGCTTTTCGCCACTTTGTTACCCACGGTGTCCATCATGTACGCCGCTTTCAAGGTCAACAGGCGCGCCATGTCAATTTCCATGCGTGAGTCGGCGATCTTGTCGATATTGCCGCCCAATCGCGCCAAGGGCTTGCCGAATGCGGTGCGGCTGACCGAGCGTTTGCACATCAATTCCAATGCCCGTTCGGCCATGCCGACCGAACGCATGCAGTGGTGGATACGGCCAGGGCCAAGGCGGCCCTGGGCGATCTCGAAGCCACGGCCTTCGCCCAGCAACACGTTTTCATAAGGCACGCGCACATTGTCGAACAGCACTTCGGCATGGCCGTGGGGCGCATCGTCGTAACCGAATACCGGCAGCGGCCGCAGGATTTTCACACCTGGGGTATCGACCGGCACCAGGATCATCGAGTGCTGCTGGTGACGCGGTGCATCGGGGTTGCTCAGGCCCATGAAGATCAGGATCTTGCAGCGCGGGTCGCAGGCGCCGGAGGTCCACCACTTCTTGCCGTTGATCACCCACTCGTCGCCCTGGCGTTCGGCGCGGGCGGCCATGTTGGTGGCGTCCGAGGACGCCACGTCCGGTTCGGTCATGGCAAAAGCCGAGCGAATCTCGCCGCGCAGCAAGGGTTCGAGCCAACGCTGCTTCTGTTCTTCGTTGGCGTAGCGCACCAGCACTTCCATATTGCCGGTGTCGGGAGCGGAGCAGTTGAATGGCTCCGGGCCCAGCAACGAGCGGCCCATGATTTCCGCCAAGGGTGCGTATTCCAGGTTGCTCAGGCCGGCGCCCAGTTCGGATTCCGGCAGGAACAGGTTCCACAAGCCCTCGGCCTTCGCCTTGGCCTTGAGCTCTTCCATGATTGCCGTGGGCTGCCAGCGATCACCTTCGCTGACTTGGCGTTCGAACACCGGTTCGGCTGGGTAGACATAAGCGTCCATGAACGCAGTGACGCGTTCACGCAGTTCCTGAACCTTGGGCGAATAGGCGAAATCCATGAGCAGCTCCCTTCTCTGAGAGGTTGTTTAGGTCATGCATTCGATGCTAGAACAGCGCTCATAATTTACCTAGCCTATTCTCGCCGTGTATTAACATTCATCACCGATATATGATCGGCGTATGAGCACCTCACAATAAGAGCGCAACGAAATGAATCTGAGCAAGGTCGATCTCAACCTCTTCATCGTCTTTGATGCGATCTACACCGAAGCCAACCTGACCCGCGCCGGGCAGATCGTCGGTATCACCCAGCCGGCGGTGTCCAACGCCCTGGCACGGTTGCGCGAGACCTTCAACGACCCGCTGTTCGTGCGCACCGCCCAAGGCATGGTGCCCACGCCCATGGCGCAGAATATTATCGGCCCGGTGCGCAATGCGTTGTCGTTGTTGCGCGTGTCGGTGCAGGAAAGCCGCATCTTCAACCCGCAGCAGGCGGCCAAGACCTACCGCATCAGCATGACCGACCTGACCGAGGCCGTGATCCTGCCGCTGCTGTTCCAGCGCCTGCGTCGCCTGGCGCCGACCGTGGTGATCGAGAGTTTCCTGTCCAAACGCCGCGAAACCACCAAGGAACTGGCCGCCGGGCGCCTGGATTTTGCCGTGGATGCGCCGCTCAATACCGACCCGCAGGTGCGTCACGTCAAGCTGATGGAAGACCGCTACGTGTGTGCCATGCGCAAGGGCCACCCGATGGCGGGCAAGGATAAATTCACGCTGGATGATTACCTGTCGCTGACCCATATCCATATTTCCAGCCGCCGCAACGGTTTGGGCTATGTGGACCTGGCCTTGGGCAAGATGGGCATTCAGCGCAAGATCGCCCTGCGTTCCCAGCATTACCTGATGGCCTCCCAGGTGCTGCAACAGACCGACATGGTGATGACCGTGCCCGAGCGTTTCGCTCGCCGTCATGAACTGCACTGGTTCCATTTGCCGGTCAACAACGTGCCGCCGGTGGAAACCCATTTGTACTGGCACGAAAGCACCGACCAGGACCCGGCGAACCGCTGGATGCGTGAACAGATGATCGAGTTGTGCCAGCAGGTGACGGCCCAGGAAAAGAAAGCCCAGCAGCCTTGACGTTTACGTCAACCTGCAATTAGCTTAGCGCCAAGACTTCCTTGAGCACCGCCATGAGCACCACCTACAGCATCTCCGACCTCGCCCGCGAGCTTGACATCACCACCCGCGCCATTCGTTTCTATGAAGAACAAGGCCTGCTGGCCCCCGAACGTCGGGGTCAGGAGCGCATTTACTCGGCGCGGGACAAGGTCAGCCTCAAGCTGATCCTGCGTGGCAAGCGCATCGGCTTCTCCTTGGCCGAATGCCGCGAACTGATCGAACTCTACGACCCCACCGGCGGCAACCAGATCCAACTCAACAGCATGCTGGCCAAGATCGCCGAACGCCGTGAACAGCTGGAACAACAACTGCTGGATATCGAACAGATGAAGCTGGAACTGGACACCGCTGAAGAGCGTTGCACCCAGGCCCTGGCGCAGACCATCAGCCAAGCCGGCCATTGACCAGAAGGTAACTGCCATGTCCCTCCCCTCCCACGTACGCCTGGTTGAAGTCGGCCCGCGCGACGGTTTGCAGAACGAAGCCCAGCCCATCAGCGTGGCGGATAAAGTCAGATTGGTAGACGCGTTGAGCGCCGCTGGCTTGAGCTATATCGAAGTCGGTAGTTTTGTCTCGCCCAAATGGGTGCCGCAAATGGCAGGTTCAGCCGAAGTGTTTGCGCAGATCCAGCGCAAGCCCGGCGTGACCTATGGCGCACTGGCACCGAACCTGCGCGGGTTCGAGGATGCGCTGGCGGCCGGGGTCAAGGAAGTCGCGGTGTTTGCGGCGGCGTCCGAGGCGTTCTCCCAGCGCAATATCAATTGTTCCATCAGCGAAAGCCTGGAGCGCTTCGCACCGATCATGGCCGCCGCCAAGCAGCACGGCGTCAGCGTGCGCGGTTATGTGTCCTGTGTGCTGGGTTGCCCCTATGAAGGCGAGATCGCCCCGGAGCAAGTGGCGGCCGTCGCCCGCGAGCTGTATGCCATGGGCTGCTATGAAGTGTCCCTGGGCGACACCATCGGTACCGGCACGGCGGGCGCTACCCGGCGCCTGTTCGAAGTGGTCGGCGCCAAAGTGCCACGGGACAAGCTGGCCGGGCATTTCCATGACACCTACGGGCAGGCCATCGCTAACATCTACGCCAGCCTGCTGGAAGGCATCACGGTGTTCGACAGCTCAATCGCAGGCCTGGGCGGCTGCCCTTACGCCAAAGGCGCCAGCGGTAACGTCGCCACCGAGGACGTGCTGTACCTGCTCAACGGCCTGGGCATCGACACGGGCATCGACCTGGAACGCTTGATTGGCGCCGGCCAGCAGATCAGCCAGGTGCTGGGACGGCCTACGGGTTCCCGCGTGGCGAAGGTGCGTAACGCAGGTGAGTAGCACAGCTGTGAGAATGTGTTACCGCTTCCCGGCATAACGGGTAACGCGGGAACAAAATCCGCCGTGCAAACTGAAAGAAAATACTGACAAAAAACCAACTCGTTGATTTTAAAGGCTTTTAAAAAGTTGGCACGCCTTCTGCTATCTCTATGGCATAACAAGAATAAAAAGCGCCAAACCTAATAAAAATAAGACGAAACGACTCTGACATAACAAAAACAACACGGCAGAGACGCAGCTAACAGATTTTTTTGGAGAAGATGTGCTTCCCAGGGTACGGCATGCCGCAACCCGCAACCGGATAGAGAAAAATAAAACTACCTCAGGTAGCTACCCACTGGTTGGATCGTTTACGAAGAAGCAGGTCAGCGTTCAAAAAAATACGTTTGCTCTTGACCCCGGATGGGGGTCGCCAAAAAAAGCGGTACGGGCCACGGCTACCAAAAACAACAACAGGCCGCCCCTCAATAATAAGAAAAGAGCACGCAACGACAAATTAAAGGGGACCTTCGGGTTCCCTTTGTGCTTTCTGGGTTTCACTATTTGGGTGGCACAGCAGGTTCGCGGGGTATCAGGTAGATGTGGGCCGGCAGTCAGGCCGCCATCGCAGGCAAGCCAGCTCCCAGGGCTTGACGTTGTCAGCGCGCTTGCAGCTCCTGGATGGAAATCTCGCGCATCCGAAATTTCTGAATCTTGCCCGTCACCGTCATCGGAAACTCATCCACGATCTTGAAATACCTGGGCGTCTTGAAATGGGCGATGCGGTCCTTGCACCAGCTCAACAACTCCAACTCATTGGCCACCTGACCGGGATGGAACTTGATCCAGGCAACAATCTCTTCGCCATAACGCTCATCCGGGATGCCAACGATCTGCACGTCCGCCACCGCCGGGTGAGTAAAGAAAAACTCTTCCAGCTCCCGCGGGTAAACGTTCTCCCCCCCACGAATGATCATGTCCTTGTTACGCCCGGCAATGCACACGTAACCCTCCTCATCCATGGTCGCCAGGTCACCGGTATGCATCCAGCCGGCATCGTCGATGGCCTCACGGGTGCCTTCAGGGTTGTTCCAGTAACCCAGCATCACGCTGTAGCCCCGGGTGCACAGTTCACCGATCACGCCACGGGCCACGGTGTTACCGGCCTCGTCGACAATCTTGGTTTCCAGTTGCGGTTGGGTGCGGCCCACCGTGGTGACACGCCGTTCGATATCGTCATCTGCGCCGGTCTGCAGCGACACCGGGCTGGTTTCAGTCATGCCATAGGCAATCTGCACCTCTGCCATGTGCAGCTCATGAATGACCCGACGCATCACCTCGATCGGGCATGTCGCCCCGGCCATGATCCCGGTGCGCAGGCTGGACACCTCGAACTCGGCCCGGCGTGGGTGATCGAGCAGCGCAATAAACATGGTCGGCACGCCATATAAGCCGGTGGCTTGTTCTTCGGCGACGGCGCTCAGCGTCAGCAACGGGTCGAAGCCGTCATTGGGGTAGATCATGGTGGTGCCGTGAGTGATACAACCGAGGTTGCCCATGACCATGCCGAAGCAGTGGTACAGCGGCACTGGGATCACCAGGCGGTCCCCTGCCGTCAGGCCCAGGCTTTCACCGACCATGTAACCGTTATTGAGGATGTTGTGGTGACTGAGGGTGGCGCCCTTGGGGAAGCCGGTGGTGCCGGAGGTGTACTGGATATTCACAGGTTGATCGAAATGCAGGCTGGCCTGACGGCTTTGCAGTTGCTCGGGCGGCACGCCTGCGCCAAGGGCCGCCAACTGCGACCAGGGCATGAATTCAGGCGGCGGGCTGGGGTCCAGGCTGAGAAGGCCGCGCAGCTCGGGCTTCAGCGCCTGGAGCATGGCGTGGTAATCGGAGCTTTTGAACGAGCCGGCGCACACCAGCCATTGACAGCCGGATTGTTTGAGCACGTAGTCCAATTCGCTGCTGCGATAGGCCGGGTTGATATTGACCAGGATCACCCCGAGCTTGGCGCTTGCCACTTGGCAGATCAGCCACTCGGCACAGTTAGGCGCCCAGATACCCAGGCGGTCACCGGTTTGCATACCCAGGGCGAGGAACGCGCGGGCGTGCAGCTCGACCGTCTCGGCCAACTGCCGCCAGGTGTAGCGCCGCTGCTGGTGGCGCACCACCAAGGCTTCGCCATCTGGATACTGCGCAACGGTGTGATCGAATGCCTGGCCAATGGTCATGGCCAGCAAGGTCTTGTCCTGGGAGCCACGGCTGTAGCTCGGGTGCAGTTGATCCATAACGACCCCTGTTATCTTTTTTGTAGGTTGACGTATACGTAAACTACGATTGACAGCGCCGTAACGCAAGCTTACGTTAACGTAAAGGTGAGCGCCCTCCTCCCGCGCCCCGCCCACACAACAACAAAGCTCACATTAAGGTGCCTGTCCATGAGTTACCCGTCCCTGAACTTCGCCCTCGGCGAGACCATCGACATGCTGCGCGACCAGGTGCAGTCCTTCGTCGCCAAGGAGATCGCACCGCGCGCGGCCCAGATCGACATCGACAACCTGTTCCCCGCCGACCTGTGGCGCAAGTTCGGCGACATGGGCCTGCTGGGCATCACCGTGCCCGAGGAATACGGCGGTGCCGGCCTGGGTTACCTGGCCCATGTGGTGAGCATGGAAGAAATCAGCCGTGGCTCGGCCTCGGTGGCGTTGTCCTACGGGGCGCACTCCAACCTGTGCGTCAACCAGATCAACCGCAACGGCAACCACGCACAAAAACTCAAGTACCTGCCCAAGCTGATCAGCGGCGAGCACATCGGCGCCCTGGCCATGAGCGAGCCGAATGCCGGTTCCGACGTGGTGTCGATGAAACTGCGCGCCGACAAGCGCGGCGACCATTACGTACTCAATGGCAGCAAGACCTGGATCACCAACGGCCCGGACGCCCATACCTATGTGATCTACGCCAAGACCGACCTGGAAAAAGGCCCCCACGGCATCACCGCCTTCATCGTCGAGCGCGACTGGAAAGGCTTCAGCCGCAGCAATAAATTCGACAAGCTGGGCATGCGCGGCTCCAACACCTGCGAGCTGTTTTTCGACGACGTCGAGGTACCCGAAGAAAACATCCTCGGCGTGCTCAATGGCGGCGTGAAAGTGTTGATGAGCGGCCTGGACTACGAGCGCGTGGTGCTCTCCGGAGGGCCTACCGGGATCATGCAGGCATGCATGGACTTGATCGTGCCCTACATCCACGACCGCAAGCAGTTCGGCCAGAGCATCGGCGAATTCCAGTTGATCCAGGGCAAGGTCGCCGACATGTACACCCAACTCAACGCCAGCCGCGCCTACCTCTACGCGGTGGCCCAGGCGTGCGAGCGTGGCGAGACCACGCGCAAGGACGCCGCGGGCGTGATCCTCTACAGCGCCGAGCGCGCCACGCAAATGGCCCTGGATGCGATCCAGATTCTGGGCGGCAATGGCTATATCAACGAATTCCCCGCCGGGCGCCTGTTGCGTGACGCCAAGCTCTACGAAATTGGTGCGGGCACCAGTGAGATTCGGCGGATGTTGATCGGTCGCGAACTGTTCAACGAAACCCGCTGAAGGAGCACGCCCATGGCCACCCTGCACACCCAGCTCAACCCGCGTTCTGCGGAATTTTCCGCCAACCGCGCGGCGATGCTTGAACAGGTCGACGCCCTGCACAGCCTGCTCGCCCATGTCCATCAAGGTGGCGGCGCCAAGGCCCAGGAACGCCACACCTCACGCGGCAAACTGTTACCCCGCGAGCGTATCAACCGTCTGCTCGACCCGGGCTCACCGTTTCTCGAGCTGAGCCAACTGGCCGCCCACCAGGTGTATGGCGAAGACGTCCCGGCTGCCGGGGTGATTGCCGGCATCGGCCGGGTGGAAGGCGTCGAATGCATGATCGTGGCCAACGATGCCACGGTCAAAGGCGGCTCCTATTACCCGCTGACCGTCAAAAAGCACCTGCGCGCCCAGACCATCGCCGAGCAGAACCGCCTGCCGTGCATCTACCTGGTGGACTCCGGCGGCGCCAACCTGCCGCGCCAGGACGAGGTGTTCCCCGACCGCGAGCACTTCGGGCGGATCTTCTTCAACCAGGCCAATATGAGCGCCCAGGGCATTCCCCAGATTGCCGTGGTGATGGGCTCGTGCACCGCCGGCGGCGCCTACGTGCCGGCCATGGCCGACGAAACGATCATGGTGCGCCAGCAAGCCACCATCTTCCTCGCCGGCCCGCCGCTGGTGAAGGCCGCCACCGGTGAAGTGGTGAGCGCCGAAGACCTGGGCGGTGCCGATGTGCACTGCAAGGTCTCGGGCGTGGCCGACCACTATGCCGACAGCGATGAACACGCCCTGGCGCTGGCGCGGCGCAGCGTGGCCAACCTCAATTGGCGCAAGCAGGGTGAGCTGCTGCAACGCCCGCCGGTGGCGCCGCTGTACAGCAGCGAAGAGTTGTACGGCGTGATCCCGGCGGATGCCAAGCAACCCTTTGATGTGCGCGAAGTCATCGCACGACTGGTGGACGGCTCGGTATTCGATGAGTTCAAGGCCCTGTTCGGCACGACCCTGGTGTGCGGCTTTGCGCACTTGCATGGCTACCCGATAGCGATCCTGGCCAACAACGGCATCCTCTTCGCCGAAGCCGCGCAAAAAGGCGCGCACTTTATCGAACTGGCCTGCCAGCGCGGGATTCCGCTGCTGTTCCTGCAAAACATCACCGGCTTTATGGTCGGCCAGAAGTACGAAGCCGGCGGCATTGCCAAGCACGGCGCCAAGCTGGTCACCGCCGTGGCGTGCGCCAAGGTGCCGAAATTCACCGTGATCATCGGCGGCAGCTTTGGTGCGGGTAACTATGGGATGTGTGGCCGCGCCTATGACCCGCGCTTTTTGTGGATGTGGCCCAACGCACGCATTGGCGTGATGGGGGCCGAGCAGGCCGCCGGGGTGTTGGTGCAGGTCAAGCGCGAACAGGCTGAGCGCGCCGGCAACGGTTTCAGTGCCGAGGAGGAAGACGCGATCAAGCAGCCGATCCTCGACCAGTATGAAACCCAGGGCCACCCCTACTACTCCAGCGCGCGCTTGTGGGATGACGGCGTGATCGACCCGCTGCAGACCCGTGACGTGCTGGCCCTGGCCTTGTCCGCCGCACTGAACGCCCCCATCGAGCCGAGCCGCTTCGGCGTGTTCCGCATGTAGCCTGTAGGAGCGCGCCTGTTGTGGCGAGGGAGCTTGCTCCCGCTGACTGCGCAGCAGTCCCGGCTTTTTTGGGGGCGCTGTGCACCCCAGCGCAAGCAAGCTTGCTCGCCACAACAAGCTCGCTCCTACAGGAGGCCTCTCATTATTTCGGAGCTCCTTGCATGAGCGACTTCAACACCCTCGAACTGATCACTGACCGCCGTGGCTTTGCCACGCTGTGGCTCAGCCGCGAAGCCAAGAACAACGCGTTCAACGCGCAGATGATCCGCGAGCTGATCCTGGCCCTTGACCGCGTACAAGGCGACCCGTCCCTGCGCTTCCTGGTACTGCGCGGGCGTGGCAAGCACTTCAGCGCCGGTGCCGACCTGGCCTGGATGCAGCAATCGGCCGAGTTGGACTACCACACCAACCTGGACGACGCCCGGGAACTGGCAGAGCTGATGTACAACCTGTCCAAGCTGAAAATCCCCACGTTGGCGGTGGTGCAAGGCGCGGCCTACGGGGGCGCGCTGGGCCTGATCAGTTGCTGTGACATGGCCATCGGCGCCGATGATGCGCAGTTCTGCCTGTCGGAAGTGCGTATCGGCCTGGCGCCGGCGGTGATCAGCCCGTTCGTGGTGCAGGCCATCGGCGAACGCGCTGCCCGTCGTTATGCACTGACAGCCGAGCGGTTCGGCGGCCAGCGCGCACGGGAGATCGGCTTGCTGGCGGACAGTTATCCGGCCGAGAGCCTGGATCAACAGGTGGACCTGTGGGTCACCAACCTGCTGCAAAACAGCCCGGCGGCCATGCGTGCCAGTAAGGATTTGCTGCGCGAAGTGGGCAACGGTGCCCTCACCCCCGCATTGCGACGCTATTGCGAAAATGCCATTGCGCGTATTCGGGTGAGCGCCGAGGGCCAGGAAGGTTTGCGCGCGTTTCTGCAAAAGCGTGCGCCAAGTTGGCAAAATCAGGAGCCACGCTCATGAGCACACTCACCACCGTTCTGGTGGCCAACCGTGGCGAGATCGCCTGCCGGGTCATGCGCACCGCCAAGGCCATGGGGTTGACCACCGTGGCTGTGCACAGCGCCATCGACCGCGATGCCCGCCATAGCCGTGAAGCCGATATCCGCGTCGACCTGGGCGGCAGCAAAGCCACCGACAGTTACCTGCAAATCGACAAGCTGATTGCCGCCGCCCACGCCAGCGGCGCCCAGGCGATTCACCCCGGCTACGGCTTCCTTTCAGAAAACGCCGGCTTCGCCCGAGCCATCGAGGCGGCAGGCTTGATCTTCCTCGGCCCGCCCGCCTCGGCCATCGACGCCATGGGCAGCAAATCCGCGGCCAAGGCCTTGATGGAAACGGCTGGCGTACCCCTTGTGCCGGGTTATCACGGCGAGGCCCAGGACCTGGAGACCTTCCGCGCCGCCTGTGAGCGTATCGGCTACCCGGTGCTGCTCAAGGCCACGGCGGGCGGCGGTGGCAAGGGTATGAAGGTGGTCGAGGACGTCAGCCAACTGGCCGAAGCCCTGGCCTCCGCCCAGCGTGAGGCGCTGTCGTCGTTCGGCAACGGGCAGATGCTGGTGGAGAAATACCTGCTCAAGCCGCGGCATGTCGAGATCCAAGTGTTTGCCGACCAGCAAGGTCATTGCCTGTACCTCAATGAGCGCGACTGCTCGATCCAGCGGCGCCATCAGAAAGTCGTGGAAGAAGCCCCGGCACCCGGCTTGAGTGTCGAGCAGCGCCGGGCCATGGGCGAAGCGGCCGTGCGCGCTGCCCAGGCCATCGGGTATGTCGGCGCAGGTACGGTGGAGTTTTTGCTGGATGCCCGTGGCGAGTTTTTCTTCATGGAGATGAACACGCGGCTGCAAGTCGAGCATCCGGTGACCGAAGCGATTACCGGCCTCGACCTGGTGGCCTGGCAGATCCGGGTGGCCCAAGGTGAGGCGCTACCGATCACGCAAGAACAGGTCGCGTTGAACGGTCATGCAATTGAAGTGCGGCTGTATGCCGAAGACCCGGCCAATGACTTTCTGCCCGCCACCGGGCACCTGGCGCTGTACCGCGAGTCCAGCCAGGGCCCTGGACGCCGCGTGGACAGTGGCGTCGAGCAAGGCGACAGCGTGTCGCCCTTCTACGACCCGATGCTCGGCAAGTTGATTGCCTGGGGTGAAGACCGCGAACAGGCGCGCCTGCGCTTATTGAGCATGCTGGATGAGTTTGCGGTCGGCGGGCTCAAGACCAACCTGGGCTTTTTGCGGCGCATCATCGGGCACCCTGCGTTTGCCGCCGCCGAATTGGACACCGGGTTTATCCCGCGCTATCAGGATGAGCTGTTGCCGACGCCAGGGGCCTTGAGCGATGAGTTCTGGCAGGCGGCGGGCTCGGCGTTTATGCAGAGCTTGCCGGCGGGTGACGGGCCTTGGGCCAATCGCCAGGGCTTTCGTGCGGGCCTGCCTGCCGAGGTGTCGCTGCACCTGAGCTGCAATGGGCAGGATCGGTTGGTGACACTGACCGGGCAACCGTCTCAGTTATGCGGCGAACAGTTGCTGACTGAACATCAGGGCGTGCGCCGTGCTCATCTGGCGGTGCGCAGTGAAGGCAGCCTGTACCTGCGTTGGGACGGCGAGATGCATGCCGTCAGCCTGTTCGACCCGATTGCGGCGGTCGAAGCCAGTCAATCTCATCAGGGCGGCCTCACCGCACCGATGAACGGCAGCATCGTGCGAGTACTCGTGGAGGTGGGCCAAACTGTTGAAGCCGGCGCTCAACTGGTGGTGCTCGAAGCCATGAAGATGGAGCACAGCATCCGGGCGCCCCACGCCGGGGTGGTCAAGGCGCTGTTCTGCCAGGAAGGTGAAATGGTGGCAGAAGGCAGCGCGCTGGTGGAGCTTGAAACGGCCGGCTAGAACTTCGCCGTGGCTTGCACCACCACACCCAGGAGGCGGCAGCCGTCGGTGAGCAGCACCTTGGGGTAAGTGGGGTTGAGCGGCACCAGGTAGTGCTGGCCGCTTTCTTCCTGCAATCGGCGAAAGGTGGCCTGGGGGGTGCCAGCCCATTGGGCCACCACCAGCCTGCCGGGCTCGGGCGCGATGGCCGGGTCAACCAGGATCATCATGCCAGCCGCAATGCTCATGCCCGTGGGGGCGGTCATGGCGTCTCCCGTCACCGGCAGCCAGAATGCCTCGCCTCGGGCGTGGTAATCGGTCAATTCGTAGCGCTCGGTGCTATAAGGCGCACGCTCTTCACGCAGCTCGCAGGCCTGCTTCCAGTCGCTGACCGGGTAGCGGAAATACGGGTTGTAGTGCGCTTCCCGTTCAGGCACTTGCGCGGCCCGTTCACGAATCTCCAGCGCCACCTCCAAATACCCCAGCCCCAGTTCGGCCAGCACGCGGTTCATGTCCGCCAGGCTCGGCACGCGGCGTTTATTGAGCCAATGGCCGATGCCGCCCTGGGACATCCCCAGGCGCTGCGCCAGTTCATCCTGCGTGACCTTGCGGTCTTTCATGTTGGCTTTGACCAACGCTATCCAGTTATCCATGGCGCATCACAATACGGCGCCCATTTTTGCGGGCAATAAACAGTTTGTAGTAATCCATAAAACGACAGGAATACGATACGTACTATCATCAAGCCCAAGGATTTCGACACCCACCGGAGTACTGCCGCTTATGACGACCCGCACACACCCAACGCCCGACACATCCGAACTGACTGAAGTAAACGACATGTGCAACAGTGGCGCAGCCCAGCGCGCACTGGACTACTACTTGAAAGAAAATCGGTCGACGCCGGATTCGGACGGGGCCATGTTCGCGATCAAATCCGATGTCAGCCAGGAGGAAGCCCTGATACACGCCTCGGACCTGTTGCGCAGTGCAGCGGCAACCGCCTACGAGTCGGCGTGCAGCCATCAGGGCAACCAACGCGACCTGGCGTTTTCAGTGGTGTATTTGATCGATATGGCGAAGGCGATGGTGGAGCGGTCGTTGCAAGCGCCCAGAGCGGCGGCAAACGCGTAGCAGGCATGAAAGAAAAATATTTCTATCCCACGGATAAAAACATTTGACTTGCAAATGATAATGATTATTATTGGGCTCAGCTGATCGCAAGATCAGTCGATAGACCAAGAGACCTTAGGTCGGACTCTTGGAATATCTCCTCATCAGGCTAATCACGGTTTTTGACCCGGCTCTTTGGCCGGGTCTTTTTTTTGCCAGTTTTCCTGGCGTGGCTTCAGGCTAATGAAGACTGTGTGTTGCTTGATGCCGCGCATGGTAGCAAAAGACTATCGCCCAACGAAAGTCGTCCGAGTGCTCTAGCGCGTATCTCTGCGAATTAGCGCTTGAGAATCAATCTCATAGACTCTAAGCTGCGGCGGCGTCAGGGATGACGCCCCCTCCCCCTGCAACAATTTTTGCATCCAGGTTTTACCGAACGCCTGTGTAAGATAGCCGCCACATCACTCATATTCAGGCAACCAGACTATGACCGTGGCCTTGACCTCCATCAAGATCAGCACCGACTTCGACAGCGGCAACATCCAGGTCCTGGATGCCAGCGACGCTTATCAGTTGTTGCTGGCAATCAATCCCGACACCCGCAGCGATCACTACCAATGGTTCCACTTCAAGGCCGAAGGCATGCACGTGGGGCACACCCACACCTTTCGCTTGAGCAACGCAGGGCGCTCGTCCTACAAGCATGCCTGGAGCGGTTACAACGCCGTGGCGTCCTATGACCATATCAACTGGTTCCGGGTACCGACGCGCTTTGATGGCGAGATCCTGCACATCACCCTCCAGACCCGGCAAAAGTACGCCTGGTTTGCCTACTTCGAGCCCTACAGCCGTGAACGTCATGACTGGTTGATCGAGCAAGCCCTGAAGTACGCCGGGGTCACCCTGCTAGCCACCGGCAAGAGCGCTGAAGGCCGCGATATCCAACTGCTGCGCCGTGGCAAAGGGATCGAAGGCCGGCGCAAGGTGTGGATCATCGCCCAGCAGCACCCCGGCGAGCACATGGCCGAGTGGTTTATGGAGGGCGTGATTGAGCGCCTGCAAAAGGACGGCGACGACGAACTGAAAAAACTGCTGGCCGTCGCAGACCTGTACCTGGTACCGAACATGAACCCGGATGGCGCCTTCCATGGCCACCTGCGCACCAACGCCATGGGCCAGGACCTTAACCGCGCATGGCAAAGCGCCAGCCAGGAACTCAGCCCGGAAGTCCTGTTCGTCCAGCAACAGATGGAAAAATACGGCGTGGATATGTTCCTCGACATCCACGGCGATGAAGAAATCCCCTACGTGTTCACCGCCGCCTGCGAAGGCAACCCCGGCTACACGCCGCGCATCGAAGCCCTGGAAAAACATTTCCGCAGCCATTTGAGCCACCTGACCCGAGACTTCCAGACCACCCACGGCTACACCCGCGACCTGCCTGGCCAAGCCAACATGACCCTGGCCTGCAACGCGGTGGGGGAAAAGTACGACTGCCTGTCCCTGACCCTGGAAATGCCTTTCAAGGACAACGACGACGCACCCAACCTGCGAACTGGCTGGTCAGGCGATCGTTCGAAACAGTTGGGCAAGGACGTCTTGAGCAGCGTCGCTGATATCGTCGGGCGTTTGCGCTAACCCCCTGTGACAAGCTTTTTGTGGCGAGCGAGCTTGCTCGCGCTGGGCCGCATAGCGGCCCCATGAAAATCACTGCCGGATCACCTGACACACCGAGCAGGCTGTTTTGGGGCTGCTTCGCAGCCCAGCGCGAGCAAGCTCGCTCGCCACAAGAGCGGTCAATCCTTGCTGCCGGTCATGCTTTGCAAGACACCATCGCGGCGGATCAAACCGTGGAATAACGCGGCTGCCAGATGCACCAGCACGGTGAGAAACAGCAGATAGGCCAAATAACCGTGAGCCTTGCGCAACAACGCAAACAACGGCGCATTCGCCCCCAGCAGCGCGGGCAGTTGCAGGTTACTACTGAGCATCACCGGGTCACCGGCCGCTGAAATCATCGCCCAACCCAGCAGCGGCAACACCAGCATCAACGCGTACAACAGCACATGAGAGGCCTTGGCTGCCAGCCTCTGCCACACCGGCAAATCCGCTGGTAACGGCGGCTGGCGGGTGGAAAAACGTACCGCCAGGCGCACGATCACCAGTGCCAGAATCGCAATGCCCAGCGGCTTGTGCAGGTGGATCAGCCACTCATGGCGCTCCGACACCGACGCCGCCAGACCCGCGCCGATAAACAGCATGGCGATGATCATCAACGCCATCAGCCAGTGCAACACGCGCGCCAAGGGCGCAAAGAACCGTGGTTGAGCATTCATGGCTTCGACTCCTGTGGGGCGCTGTGCAACGGGCTGACTTCACCGGCGCGGCGCAGGTACGAACTGGCATACGCGGCCGAACGTGCGGCCAGCAAGGGGTCGTTGGAGGCTTGGATACCACTGGGCAGAATCAACGGGTCAAAGTTGATATCGCGGCAATCACCGTCTGCCTGGGGCTGGCTGCTTTGCAACACCAACGTGCCGGCGTTGAGTACCTTGTGCGCGCCGGTCCAAGTCTTGCTTGCGTCGTCCAGCGGGTCGCCGGGGTTGGCCAGGGTCATGTTCAACTGCCAACGCAAGGGCCCAGCAGCCAGGCGTCGCACCAAATCCTGCTCCAGGAAGTCACTGCCAGCAGGTGCGGTATCACCCGCCGCATCCTGGCTCTGGGGCACCACCTCCCAGCGCACGGCCTGGCGCGAACCATCGGCAGCCACCAGGTAAAACGCGTTGATGCCGTTATAGGTTTCAGTCGCATAACTGGCCGATGGCCTGGCGGTCTTGACCCAGGCCAAGAATGGCGCTGTCTCCGGGTGTGCGGCAAAAAAAGCCGGCATGCTCGACGGGTTCGGCTTGCCAGTGGCCGGGTCTGGCGCGCCGGCCTTGAGCAACTGGTAGAACGCCTCGGGCGTGCCCACCGGGAACACCGGCATGCTGTTCATCCCTGTACGCCATTGCTGGCCGTTGGCCTGGCTGAACTGCACGGCGAAACTGCGAATCGGCACACTGCTGTCCGGCGCGTAGGGGTTGCCGCTGGGCAAGGCAAACCGGCCGATGATCGGGGTCTTGGCCTCGCTGAACACCTGGGCGCTGGAATAGGCACGGGCCTCGGTACTGCTCTGGAAATAACCCGCCACGCATACGCCCTTGGCATGGTTACGGCGAAAACCCGGATGCACGCCGTTATTGGTTTCCAGGGCATTGACCAAGGTTTTTGGCCGCAGGCGTTGTGGGTCGAGCGTGCCATTGACGTAGGCAAATGCGCCGGCAACAACCGCAACCACGGCACCGATGCCGGCGAGTCGTGCGATCAGGCTCGCAGTGCTCAAGGGAGGACGGGGTGGTGATGAGTGATCTACCATGCAGGAACTCCAGGGCCAGAGGCCTCAGGCTGAAACATAAGGTCGGAGCATTAAGACGAACGCCGATGGGCTCTATTCCCAGGCCCTGGATTTATTTTGCGGGACGGGGAATAACCTTCAACGCCAAACGTCTCTCTAGTCCCAGCGTAGTGATCAGCCAGACACCCATGCATGAACTCGACGAACAGTTACGCGAACTCATCCCCAGGTTGCGGCGTTTTGCCGTGTCCCTGACGCGCAACAGCAGCAGCGCCGATGACCTGGTGCAATCGACCCTGGAGCGCGCGATCGTCGCCTGGGCCGATAAACGTATCGAGGGCGACCTGCGCGCCTGGCTGTTTTCGATCCTCTACCGGCAGTTCCTCGACGCCCACCGCCGCAACCGCCGCTATGCGCGCATGCTCGAATTCTTCACCGGCCGCGATGACGTGCAACCTTCGGTAGAACGCACGGTGCTGGCCCAATCCACCCTGCAAGCCTTCGACCAACTGAACACCGAACAGCGCGCCCTGTTGCTGTGGGTGTCCGTCGAGGGCTTGAGCTACAAGGAAGTGGCCGAGATCCTCAAGGTGCCCATCGGCACCGTAATGTCACGCCTGTCCCGCGCACGCCAAGCGTTGCGTCAGCTCAGCGATGGCGAAATGGCCGGCCCTGCCCTGCGGAGACTCAAATGATCAGCCTGCCCCCCAGCGAACGCGATTTACATGCCTACGTCGATCACCAATTGCCGGACACTGATCGCTGTGTGCTTGAAACCTGGCTGGCCAGCCACCCCGAAGTGGCGGCCCGGGTACAGGCCTGGCAACAAGATGCGCAGTTGCTGCGCGCGTCGTTGAGCGGCGCCCTGCAACAGCCGCACAACCCGGCATTGGACCCGGCGCTGATTCACCAGCGCATCAAGAAACAGTCCCGTCGGCACTTGGCCACGGCGGCGTTGTTGCTGATCGCCGTGAGCCTCGGCGGGGTTGGCGGTTGGCACGCCCGTGAAGCCACCCAGCCGCCGCTGTTGCCGATGACCGACGCCATGCAGGCCTACCGCCTGTTTGCCCAGGACGGCATCATGCCTGCCGACTACAACGCTCAGGACCCTGGCACCATGCAGGCCTGGCTCGACCGTTATTTCAACCAGGCCCATCGCCTGCCCGACCTGAGCCAAGCCGGTTTCAAGCCGGTCAGCGGGCGCCTGCTCACCACCGACCAAGGCGCGGCAGCCATGGTGCTGTACCAGGACGCGCAAGGCCGGCGCATCAGCTTCTATATCCGCCCGCCGGGCCCGAACAACGGTTTCCTGCCTCGCGGCAGCCGCAGTGCCGATGGCTTGCAGGCCGACTACTGGTCGGGCGGCGGCTACAACTACGCGATGGTCAGCCCGGTGGATCAGGCCGCCGCGTTGCAGACGCCATTCTAGAAACCGACGTCCAGCACCACGTTATCCAGATAGGTGCCAGCCGGCGGCGTGGGCTGGTCGGTGTAGACCTTGGCGTTGTAGTTGTACACCTGGCTGCCATTACCCAAGCCGTTGCCGGGATTGACCTCGGCCGTGGAGCTGGCCCGCCGCGCCGCGCCGACACTGCCCCAACGCGTGGTGCCGGCACTTTTGAAAATGTCATAGGCCAGGTAATTGCCGCCGGAAACCATGCGCCGCCGGCCGCCGACACTCACCGGGTTCTGGCCATCGCTCAAGCCCACGGTATAGGCGCTGCCCTTGGTGCAGGCGATGTTGATGGTCTGCCCGCTCACCGCACTAAACCCACTGACCACCGGCGCGCTGCCGAAGCTGATATTCGGGGCGGTGATCTGGCAATCGTTGGTCACGGTCATGCTGACGGTCAGGGACGCCGTGCCGCTGCCAATGTCACGTCCCAGGCAAATGCCGCCAAGGCCGATCCCCGAGCAATAATTCCACACCCAGGCGATGCTCAATGTCTCGGTGTACACCCCGGCGGCGACGTTGCTGCCAGTGATGCTGCTCAGGTACAACGGCACAGTTTTCGCGCCGGGCCCGGCGATCAGGCCGATGCTCTGGGCGATGCCGCCAGCGCCGCCGAAATCGAATTGGCTGCCACGGGTGATGGGATAGCTGGTGCTGTTGTTGCCATAAATCGTGTAGCTGATCACATCACCGGTCGGCCCGACCATACCGGTCTGGGGCGAGGTGATCGTGGCGTAAAAATGGTCGGTGGACACCAGCAGCGATATCAGCGCCGAGGTGCAACTCAACCCTGAGTTGGCCGTAGAGCTGGTTTGCGCGGCGGTGCGCACCGTCATCGAACTGATCGAACCAAAACTGGCCGGCACGGTGGACACCACCGAACACGCCGCCATGGCCTGCCCGCAAAACAACAAACCCACGCCATACAACCCTACGCTGCCCCTCACCTGAACACTCCCTGTTCAATCCCTCATTGGCACACTAATGGCCCGATCAAGGGCACGTCCTGTTGCTGCTCGTCCATATCGAAGGTTGCCTGGCAGGTGCGGCCCTGTCCCAAAGTGACCTGCAAGGTGTTGTGGGCGCTGAGGTTTTCCAGGTACACCAGGCCATCCCAGCCGACCACCGCCTGGGTGTTGCTTTGCTCGTGCACCACCAGGCTGCCCAGCGGCAACTCCTGATGCTGGCGGTCCACCAGGGTGATGCTTGCAGCGAGCACCCGGCGCAGGGGGAATTCCAGCAGGTAGCCACTGCCTCGGCGCACCGACACGCGCTGTTCCACATTGGGGCTTTGCACATTCGCCGGTAGGTTCAACGGGTCGATCTCGTATTTGCCGCGGTAATAGGCACTGCTCCACGGCACCAGCAAATGGCCGTTGCGGTCGGTCTGGCCCACCAGCTGGTTTTCGTAGCGCACCGGAATCCCGGCAAAGCCCTGGGTGCTCACGACCACAAAGGCGTCATTGATGCGGTTGGCGGCAAAGGTTTCGCCGCCCATCCACACCAGTGAGCCGCTGGCATCGGCCCAGCGCGTCATGGCCTCGCTGCTGCCGTACACGCCGGCCTGCAACTGCACCGACTGCAAGCGCCAGGTCAGGTCGGCCTGTCGATAGCTGGGCGCATCGCCCTGGGCATAGCCGAGGTTGTAGCCCACCCCGCCTTCGCTGGGCACCGCGCGGCTGTAGTTGATGCGCTGGCGACTGGCGCCGTCCTTGCTGCGCTCGGTACTCAAGGCCAGGCTGCCGTTGAGGTCGAACGGGATGACCAGTTGCGCCTGCATGGCCCAGTTGCTGTCACCGATTTCGCGGTTGGCTGACAGATAAAAGCTGGTGTTGCGCCACAACGGTTTGCTCCAGCTCAGGTTGAGCAGGCGCGTGCGCGAGTCGTCCGCCGCCTGCACGTCGAAATAACCCAGGCCCAGGCTGCCGAAACGTTGGAGGTTGAGGCTCAGGGTCACCTGCTCGCTGCGCTTGCTGAGGCTGGCGTAAGGGGTATCGACCAGGGTCAGGTCGGCGTAGTCGTCGCGGCGCTCCACCCGTTGGTACATAAAGCTGTAGCGCGTGCTGTTGTACTGGTAACCGAGGCTCAGTTGCTGGCCCGTGCGGCTGTCGAACTGGCTCTGGCTGAGGGCGGTATTGAGCACGCCGAAGTTGCCCAGGCGCAGGTTGCCGCCGAGCCCACCGAGGGTCAGGTCGCTGGAGGCTTCGGCGTGGCTTTCCAGGGTCAGGTTATCGGAATAGCCGTAGCGGAACGTGCCACTGGCCACGCCCGGCCCGTAGCCGAAGTCCCGCAGAGTGTAGTCACGGCGCAAGGTACCGGCGGCCAGCGAAAAATCCGTCAAGCCTTGTTGCAGCAAGGTGCTGGTGACGTAGAACGGCACCGTGGTCGACACTTGGCGTCCCAGGGCATCGGTGGTGACCACCACGGCCTCGCCGGCACCGTTGATAAACGGGATGTTGGTCAGGGTGTAGGGGCCGGGTTCCAACTGTGCGCTGTCGGATTTATAGCCGTTGATAAACAGATCCACCGACGACGGCACCGCCGCCTCACCGGCAAACTGCGGCAAGGGGTACGTGACCAGGTCGGGGCGCACGGCAAAGTCCCGCGACAGTTGCACCCCGCCCAGGCGCACCGAACTGCTCCAGGGCAGCGCGCCGCTGATCACGTCGCCAGCCTCGTAGGTCAGCAGGCGCTCATCGTCGGAGAAACGCCAGGTGGTGTCGTAACGTCGGTAACCATTGTTGAGGGTACCGCCGCTGACTCCGTCGGACAGGGTCTGGCGCAGTTGCCCGGTGTTGGACAAGGTGCCCCAGGTGTCGAACAGCCGCACTTCGTTCCACGCCGCGAGGTAACTGCCGCCGTCGTCGGTGTCATTGAAATACACGTCATAGTTGAGCAAGGCGCCGAAGCTGCTCATGGCCTGGGTACGCGGATAGGTATTGCGGTTGCCGATGAACTGTTCCTGCAGCCAGGAAGGCGGCACATCCAGCAGCAGGCGCTGGCCGTTGCTGTCGTAGTCGCTGTGCAGGCCCGGCACCTGGTCCAGGGCCACACTGCCGACGGGCTCACCGGGCAGTTTCATGCCCACGTCCTGCAACGCGCTGGCCGGCACAAACAGCTGGCCGGCGCGCTGCTCGACCGCGATAACGCGGCCGGTGTCCATCTGGTTGACCACCAGTTCCAGAAACAGCTGTGCATCGGCAACTGCCTCCATGCTGCCGGGCGGCGGCGGCAAGTCGCCCGCCATCGCTGCGCCCCACAGCCCGCTTGCCACTGCCACCGACGGCCATAAAACCCGAGCCCAACCACGACTCACCATGGCGTTGTGTCCTTCAATGGACATCTCCATCCTGTGAAAACCCGGGCGTGTGCCCGTTGCGCTACATAACGGTTAGCGCTTGGGCGCCAGGCTCTCCAGTTGCGGCGCGCCGTTGACCCTGACCTGCAACGGCTGGTCGGCCGATACGGCGTCCGGCACCGGCCAACGCATGCTCGCGCCCGGCAGCACATAGCCGAGCAAACCGTCCACCAACGGCCGGGTCTGCCCGCCCTGTTTGAATGACGCATCGGTAAGCCGCGCATGCACGGCGCCCTGGTTGCGCACCTCGATGTAGTTGCGCCCTGCCACGTTGACCTTTTGCCAGCTCAACTGCGGCTTGCCCGCGCCC
Source organism: Pseudomonas sp. CFSAN084952 (assembly GCF_009648855.1). Lineage (NCBI taxonomy): Bacteria > Pseudomonadati > Pseudomonadota > Gammaproteobacteria > Pseudomonadales > Pseudomonadaceae > Pseudomonas > Pseudomonas sp. CFSAN084952. The sequence continues at coordinate 3,147,024 of NZ_CP045767.1, forward strand.
TTGGGATCGCGCTGCCGGGTAGCGTCATCTTTGCTCCACAAGCCGGCGCCGTAGGCAAACAGCGGCACCGAATAACGCATCTGAAAGCGAATCGCCGCCGCCGTGTTCTTGCCCTCCGGCGGCGCCGGCACCTGCAACGCCGAGGGGATTTCATCAATGATGATGCGATAGGCCAACTCCTGCCCCGGCGGCACTTCCCGGGTGCGGGTCAGGCGCACCAGTTGCTTCTGGCCCGGCTCGATCTTGGCCACCGGCGGGCTGCCGATCACATCGCGCTGGTTCTGGTACTGCTCGTCAAAGCCATTCTGGCTCCAGGCAAACACGCGGATCTGCAGGTTGGCGGTCTCGGTGCCACGGTTCTCCAGCCACAGCGCGCTGGCCTGTTGGTCAGCCTCCAGCACCGGGTCGATGGGCCAGATCAGCACCGAACTGGCCGCCTGTACAAACCCTGCCGAGCACAACGCCCCCAAGGCGAAACCCGCGGTCCATAACCGTCGCAAAGCACAACCCATGACACCCCTCCTTAAACCGTTAGCCCTACCACGTCAGCTGCACCTGCAGCGTGTCGCTGTACGTCCCCCCAGGCTGATTGCCCGGTAAAACCACCCGCCCGTAAATCGGCAGGCTGATGTTGCTCGCATCGCTGTAGGTCACGCTGACGCTCTGGTTGATCCCCAGGCTCTGGCTGAACGCCGCATCGCGAAACAATTGGTAAGCCACCCGCGCGCTGCCACTGTTGAGCTGCAAATTGCGTCCGGTGCTGCTGTACAGGCCGCCATCCACGCTCATGCTCAGGGCCACGCCCGGCGTGCATTGCAGGGTTACGCCGCCAGTGAGAGCCGCTGTGACCGTGCTGGTGGCCAGGGCCGAATAGCTGCCGTAGGCCAAGGTGCCGTAGTTGGCGCCGCCGCCCACAATCAGACAGCCCGGCGTGATGGTCGCACTCACCTGGAAGCTCTGGTTGACCACCGCCGACAGCGGCAACGGTATCGCCAGGCCGATGGCGAGCAACACCCTGGGCCACATCGTTAGAACGTCAGTTCCACGGCCACGGTGTCGGTGTAGGTGCCCGCCGGCAGTCCCGCCTTGCCCACCGCCCGGCCGTAAAGGTTGACGGTCTGCGCCACGCCGGTACTGGTGGCGAGGGTCACCACGCCGTCAATCGCCAATAGCGCTGAACGCCCGCTGTCAGTGTAGAAATCGTAGGGCACGAAGTTACCCACGCCATCGGCCAGCGCACGGGTGCCACCGGGGGAAGCACCGTCGTGGGCGCCGGCACGCACCTTGATCGTTGGCGCGGTGCCAGCCGAACACAGGATCGACAACGCCCCGCCGGTACCGGTGCCGCCGAGCAGCTGGGCGTCGGCATTGGTAAACAGGCTGTTGGTGGTGCCGAAGTTCAAGCTACCGAAATTCAGCCCGGTGGCCGCTCCAGAGCCGTTGACCTGGCAACTGGCGATCAAGGTCAGGCTGGAACTGATCTGCCCGGTCACCGTGGTCGCCGCGTTCAGGCTGGACGCCAGCCCCAGGCCCAGGGCACAGAGGCCGATTCGCGATACAAGTACATGCATGATATCCATCCTCATGGTTTACCAATCCAGAGTCACCGTCAGGGTGTCTGTGTAGAGGCCGGCCGGTAGGGCCCTGGTATTCGCCACCACGGAACCGAATACCGGGATCGGTACCTGGGTGCCCTGGGTCACGACGAAATTGCGTTGCTGGCCGATCCTGTAGGCACTGCGCCCCTGGGGGTCAGCCGACAGTCGATAGGGAATGGTCTGGCGGCCATTGCTCAGGCGCCGCGTGGTCCCGTCGCCGTTAGCCCCCCCATCGATGGTCACCGTGAAACTGCTGACCACCGAAGGATTGCAGGACACCGACAGCGGCGCCTTGTCGCCATCGGAGATCGCCGCGTCCAAGGTCTCGTTCCACGTCGGCCCCTGGCTGCCAAAGTCCAACAGCGCGGTGCCGCCTTCGGGTGTGACCGGCGCGGTTTCCACGCCCTTGCTCACTTCGCAACTGGCGGTGATTACCAACCGCGCATGGACCTGGCCGTTGACCACCGCCGCCTGCGCGTCATCCGCCAGCAACAGCAGGCCACCCAGGGCCGTCACGGCCAGGTAGCGGCTTACCATGTGACCGTGACCTTGAGCAGGTCGGAATAACGGCCGACGGCGGGGATGTCCTTGAGCGGTTCGATGCGCCCATACAGCGGCAGGTCGACAGAGCCAGTGTCCGGCACGCGGCCACTGATCGGCACGTCCACCGGCAAGGGGATCAGCCGCGCGGCGTCAGCATAGATTCGATAGGGAATGGGCCGGCTGGAGGGCGCCGGATTGGCGAGATAACGCACTTCGCCGGCGCCGCCATGCAGGCCGCCGTCAACGCGCATTTGGTAAGGCGTGTCGGGGTTACATTCCAGGCGCGGCTGGCGCTGGCTGATCAGGGCCGCACTCAGGGGGCCGGCCGGGTCATCCAGACGCGGGCCGCTGCCGAAATCCAATACGCCAAGTTGCTCGATGCCCGCATTGCGGGTGGTGCCCACCAACTGGCAACCCCGCTGCACGTCGATGCGCACCTGCACCTGGAGTTGCGCAGCAAACACCGTGTTGCAGAGCATCGTGCCCATGACAGCCAATACCGACGGTCCCTTCACAGCCCCAATTCCTTATACAGGGGTGACAACTGTGTATGAGGTTAGCCAGTTAACGCGAAAGTGCCAGTTTGCAAGGCTTGGGGCCCTTCACCATTGGTCAAATGGCATCGGGCGTCCTACAGTGAGCGACCACCGTAATACAGAGTGTTTATTCTTGGCCGTGCTTGCCCTGCTCCAGCGCCTGCTGGGTAAAAAAACCGACGCCTCGGACGCCTCGCCTATCCCGGCGTATTTTCAAAAAAAGGCCGAACAACAGGGCTATACCCTCAGTGATGGGCAAATCCGGGCGATTACCGCCCTGAATCGCGAAGCTCAACACCTGCTCAACGGCCAGGCCACGCGCAGCCTGTACCTGCATGGCCCGGTGGGGCGTGGCAAAAGCTGGCTGCTGGATGGATTTTTCCAGGCACTGCCCATCGCCGAGAAGCAACGTGTGCATTTCCACACTTTCTTCGCCCGGCTGCACCAAGGCATGTTCCTGCACCGCGGACATGATGATGCTCTGGGCGTCACGCTGGACGAGCTGCTGGCCGGCTGCCGAGTGCTGTGTTTCGACGAATTCCATGTGCACGATATCGGCGATGCGATGCTCATCAGCCGTTTGTTCAAGGCCCTGTTCCAGCGCGGTGTGCTGGTGTTGGTGACCTCCAACTACCCACCCGAAGGCTTGCTGCCCAATCCGCTGTATCACGAGCGTTTCAAACCGGTGATCGAGCTGATCGCCGCGCGCATGGAGGTGCTGGAAGTCAGTGCGCCTCAGGACTTTCGCAGCCTGGCCCAGGCCCACGCGCAACAGCGCTTCACGGGCGGCCAGTACGTCTGGCCAGGTACCGCTGGCCAGCGTGAAAGCCTGGGCCTGCCTGCCACAGATTGCCCGGCGCAAACCCTGAAGGTCGGCACTCGGCAGTTAACGTGCCGAGGCCATCAGGCACGCACCATCGCGTTCACCTTCAATGACCTGTGCGAAAAACTCACGGCGGTCATGGATTACCTGTTGTTGTGCCAGGACTTCGACCACTGGATCATCGACGGCCTGCCGCAGTTGGCCGAATGCCCCATCGCCGTGCAACAGCGCTTTATCAACCTGGTAGACGTGCTCTACGACCAGGACAAGCAAGTGACGCTGATCGGCCATCAGCCCTTGGATAAATGCCTGGAAGGCCAAGCCATCGACCTCGCCCGCACCGCCAGTCGCCTGCGCCAATTGCAGACGCTGTGCCCGCAAACCGCGTCCGAGCCGCTATCATGAGCGCCTTTTACGCCCTCTTCCGAGCACCGCGCCCTGCATGAATACCCTCGCCCAACTCAAGGCTGGCCAATTGGCTGGCGTTACGCGCCTGGACCTGGCCTGCGGGCTGACCGAGTTTCCCCGGGAAATCTTCGAACTGGCCGACTCGCTGGAAATCCTCAACCTCACCGGCAACGCCCTGAGCAGCTTGCCCGACGACCTGCACCGCCTGACGAACCTGCGCGTGCTGTTCTGTTCGGACAACGCCTTTACCGAACTGCCGCAATGCCTGGGCCAGTGCGCCAAGCTGAGCATGATCGGCTTCAAGGCCAACCAGATCAGCCAGGTAGCCGCCGCTGCCCTGCCGCCACAATTGCGCTGGCTAATCCTCACCGACAACTGCATCCGCCAATTGCCCGATGAACTGGGTCAGCGCCCGTTACTGCAAAAGTTGATGTTGGCCGGTAACCAGTTGACCGACCTGCCGCCAAGCCTGGCCCAGTGCCAACACCTGGAGTTGATCCGCATCGCCTCCAACCGCCTCACCCAACTACCGCAGTGGCTGCTGACCCTGCCGAGCCTGACCTGGCTGGCCTACGCCGGCAACCCGGTGGAAATGGCCGTGCAGGTGAGCAGTGATGAGGCGACGCCGAACATCGCCTGGCAGGAACTGGACATGGGCGAAGTCCTTGGCGAAGGCGCTTCGGGGATTATTCGCAAGGCGCTGTGGAAACCCCGGGCGTTGCCGGTCGCGGTCAAGCTGTACAAGGGCACCATCACCAGCGACGGTTCACCGCTGCATGAAATGCAAGCCTGCATCGCTGCCGGCCTGCATCCCAGCCTGATCAAGGTTGAAGGACGCGTCGTCGGCCATCCCGATAACCAGGCCGCCCTGGTGATGGAGCTGATCGACCCCAGTTACCGCAACCTCGCAGCCCTGCCGAGCCTGGCGTCGTGCACGCGGGATGTCTACGCACCCACCACCCGTTTCAGCCTGGACGTAGCACTGCGCATGGCGCAGGGCATTGCTTCGGTGGCGGCGCACCTGCATCGGCACGGCATTACCCATGGTGACCTGTATGGTCACAATATTTTGTGGAACGCAGAAGGTGATTGCTTGCTGGGAGACTTTGGCGCGGCCTCCTTCCATGCCACGGCGGACACGTTGGAAACCCGCGCGCTGCAGCGTATTGAAGTGCGCGCGTTCGGAGTGTTGCTGGGGGAATTGTTGGAGCGGGTTGAGGCCAGTGACGAAGGCTTGCAGGCACTTCAACAACGCTGCTGCCAGCCGGATGTGCTGGCGCGGCCGGGCTTTGAAGAAATTGAGGTCTTGCTCGAATCTATGCAACACCACTAAACCAATGTGGGAGCGGGCTTGCTCGCGAATGCGGTGGAACAGCCAATACATCTGTTGACTGTCACACCGCATTCGCGAGCAAGCCCGCTCCCACAGGTTGACCGCGTGTACTCAGATAAACATCAGCCCGCCAGGCCGACAAACATATCCTGCACATCATCATGGTTGTCCAGGCCTTCCAGGAACGCCTCGACTTCTGCCATCTGCTCATCGGTCAAACCGCTGACCGGGTTCTTGGAGATATAACCCAGCTTGGCCGACAGCACGGTGAAGCCCTGCTCCGGCAAGGCTTTCTGCACGGCATCCAGGTCGGTGGTTTCGGTAATGAACAAGGTGGAGCCTTCTTCACCCTCTTCAAAGTCCTGGGCGCCGGCTTCGATGGCGGCCATTTCTGGATCGGCGTCTGGCGTGTCCGGCGATGCTTCGATCAGGCCCACATGGTTGAAATCCCAGGCCACCGAACCGGAAGCGCCCAGTTGGCCCTTGCGGAAGGCCACGCGGATTTCCGCCACGGTGCGGTTGATGTTGTCGGTCACGCACTCGACGATCAAAGGCACCTGGTGCGGCGCGAAACCTTCGTAGGTCACGCGGTGGTATTGCACGGTCTCACCGAGCAGACCGGCGCCCTTTTTGATTGCGCGGTCCAGGGTTTCCTTGGGCATCGAGGCTTTTTTGGCCTGTTCCACCACCAGGCGCAGGTGCGCGTTGGTCGCGGTATCGGCGCCGTTGCGGGCGGCGATGGTGATTTCTTTCACCAGCTTGCCGAAAATCTTGCCCTTGGCATTGGCTGCCGCTTCTTTATGTTTGACTTTCCACTGTGCGCCCATGACTCACTCTCTTATTTCCATCGCGCCGAAACGTCTACTGGCCGGCGCTTTGGGGGCAGAGTTTATAGCGCGAGAACGCTTCGTTCCACCAAAAAACCGGCCAGGGTACTCAGGTGCGCAAGGGTTTGATCACCGCATTGCGGTCCGGCACAAAATCCCCCGCCTGGGCCAGTACGGCGGGCCTGGCATTCCAGTAGGGCATCAGCACCAACGAAGAAAACAGCGCCGCACCGGCAAACACGATAAATACCGTCACGGTATCGAAATAGCCTGGCAGCAAACCACCCAGAATCGCCCCCACCGAACCGCAGCCGTTCACAAAACCCGCGGCGGTAGCGCCGGCCTTGGCGGTGCCGAAGTCGATGGCCGCCGTGCTGCTGATCATTGAGTCGGGCCCATACAGCGTCAGCCCCATGACAAACAGCAACGTCATCACCAGCACCACACTGCCGGTGTGCAGCGCGCCCATGAAAAGCGCCAGGGCAACCGTCAGCGCCAACAGGCTCAGCACACAGGCGGGCATGCGCCGGGCGCCGAACAGTTTGTCGGAGGCCAGGCCGATCAACACTGGCCCCAGTAAACCAGCCAACTCAAACGCGGTGGGCACGATGGCGGCGCCGACCTTGCCCACCGACGGCATCTGCTCGTAGACGATCACCGGCCCCCACAACAGAATCGCGTAGCGCGCCGGCTTGAGCAGGAAGTACGCCAGCCCCAGGGTCAACACTGTGCGGTTACGCAGGATCGCGCGCAGGGGTTCGAGTACGCTGACGCGCTGCTGGGCGGCCAACTGCTCGGCGCTCAGCACCGGCTCAGGCTCGACTGCCGGCAAGCCCACATCCTGCGGGGTATTGCGCTGGAACATAAAGAACAGCACGGCCACCACCGCTACCACTGCGGCACTGGAAATAAACGCCGCATGCCAACTACCGATCAGCGTATAGGCCCACCAACCGGCAAACGGTGACGCGACCAATCCGCCGAACGCGTAACACGAACTCCATAACCCCAGCACCCGCCCCCGCTGCTGGGCCGGAAAGAAACTGCCGAGGTTCTTGCACAGCCCCGACCAGCCAGTGGACTGGGCCAAGCCCTGTACCAACATGCAGGTAACAAAGATCGGCAAGGTGGCAAAGGTGCCCATCACCAGCGCTGCGCCTGCGGAAATCAGCAAGCCACCGAGCACCACCACCCGTGGTCCAAAGCGGTCGGCAAGCATGCCCCAAGTGAACTGGCCTACGGCATACGCGGCGAGGTAGAGCCCATCCAGGTTGGCCATCATCATTTTGTCGAGGGGGAAACTCGGGTCGTCGCCGATCCCCAGCTTCGCCACTGAAAACGCTTTGCGGGTGAAATAGAACGCGGCATACGCCAGCCAGGTGATGGCAAAAATCTGCACGCGCCAACGCTTGATGCTACCCATAGGGATATTCATGGTGGTTCTGACCTCAGGTGTGAGTGTGCCGGCAGAATCGAAAGAAAACGCCTGTTGTTTTTATGGTTGAGCACTGCAATGCCGGGCCTTGGAGAGCGCGGTATTGGTCAGATGGGTGCGGTGTGCCTGCCCCCATGGCAGCCGTGGTTGTAGGACTCAACCTACGGCGACTGAGGCGCATGAAAGCAATGGCTGACTCATAGGTAAAATCGATTTATCGTATTTCAAATATAAGCCCAGCTTGTAAGAGGACGCGCTATGTCGGTTTCCCATGCCCAGCTCAAAGCCTTCCATGCGGTGGCAATTCACGGCAGTTTTACCGGGGCGGCCGAACGCCTGTTCCTGACCCAGCCTGCGATTTCCGACCAGGTGCGCAAACTGGAAGAGCGCTTCGGCGTGTTGCTGTTCCACCGCAACAAGCGCTCGGTGCGCCTGACCGATCTGGGTGAGCGCCTGCTGGGCATCACCCAGCGCCTGTTTGTGATCGAAGCCGAAGCCGAAGAATTGCTGCAGGATTCGCGCGCCCTGCTCACCGGCACCCTCACCCTGGCGGTGGATGCACCCGTGCACGTACTGCCGCAGATTGCGCGCTTCTGCCAGCGCTACCCTGGGATCAGCGTGAAAATCGAAACCGGCAACACCGATGAGTCGCTGTCGCGCCTTTACAACTACCAGGCCGACCTGGCGCTGTTGGGGCGCGATGTCGATGATCCGCGCCTGTTGTCACTGCCGCTGCCCGACGATCAACTTCTGGCTTTTGTCGCACGTGACCATGCCTGGGCCGGGCGCGAATCGATCTGCCTGGCCGACCTCGATAACACTCCGCTGGTGCTGCGGGAAACCGGCTCGGTCACCCGTCAAACCCTGGAGCAGGAAATGCGCCAGGCCGGCCTGCGCATTCGCCCGGCCATCCAGGTGGAAGGCCGCGAAGCCGCCCGGGAAGCCGTGGTGGTGGGAATTGGCGTGGGCGTGGTGTCGGCGGCAGAGTTCGGCGCCGACGCGCGGGTATACGCCATGCCGATCCGCGATTGCACACAACGCATGAAAGAAACCCTGGTGTGCCTGAAAGAGCAGAGTTCACGCCGCGTGGTCGCGACCTTCCTGGAGATCGTGCGTGAGAGCCTTCACGCCAACTCGAAAAACGCCTGAATCAAGCGCAGCGAGCGGCGCCGCTCCATGCAGCCGAGCATGTGCCGGTTCAGCAGGCCATCGCCCAGGATCGGTACCGCCTGTACACGCGGGTCCGGGCTGACCTCCATCGACGACACCACGCCCACCCCTAACTCTGCCGCCACCGCTTCGGTCACGGCTTCACGACTGTCCAGTTCCAGCAGCACCTTGGGTTGCACATTCGCCGCCAGGCACGCGTCATCAAAAGTGCGGCGGGTGATGGAGCTCGGCTCGCGCAGCACCATGATCACCTCATGCAGCTGCGCCAGTTCAATACCGCTGGCCTGCCTGGCCCACGGATGCGCAGCCGGCACCAAGGCGCAAATCCGTGACTCGTCCAGGGGTTGCAAGTGCAGGCCATTGCGCGGCTCCACCTCGGTGAGCACCGCCACATCGGCATGTTCGGACAGCAGCGCCGCCAGGGTTTCCTGAGCATTGCCCAAACGCAGGTTCACGGTAATGCCAGGGTAGCGCGCGCGCAGGCTGGCGATCATCGGCATGACCAAGTGAGGGCCGTCCGCCGCCACTTCCAGGCGCCCGGTGAGCAACTGGCGGTTGGCCTCCAGCATGGTTTGCGCCTCGTCGACCAAACCGAAGATCGCCCGCGTGATGGCCGCCAGGCGTGCGCCCTCCTCGGTCAACTCCACCCGGCGGGCGGTGCGGCGCAACAGCGGGATCTGGTAGTGCTCCTCAAGCGCCTTGATATGCCCGGTCACTGCCGGCTGGCTGATAAACAGCCGAGCCGCCGCGCGGGTAAAACTGCCCTCACGGGCCACGGCATCGAATGCACGCAGTTGGAACAGGTTCATCGTTATCGGCCTCACTGATAGCTCGCATAACAACAAACAATTTGATTGATGACAAGCCAAACTGCAATTTAGGCGCCGTAGCTTGAACCCCAACACCTTGCGAGGATTTGATATGCCCACTGCCGCGCCGATCCTGTTGACCCCCGGCCCCCTGACCACCTCGGCCCGCACCCGCCAGGCGATGATGGTGGATTGGGGGTCGTGGGACGACCGCTTCAACCAGCTCACAGCCAGTGTGTGCACGCAGCTGCTGGCGATCCTCAACGGTGCGGACAGCCACCACTGCGTGCCGCTGCAAGGCAGCGGCACCTTCGCCGTCGAAGCGGCGATCGGCACCTTGGTTCCTCGCAATGGCAAGGTGCTGGTGTTGATCAACGGCGCCTACGGCAAGCGCCTGGCGAAAATCTGCGAGGTGCTTGGCCGCGAATTCAGCACCTTTGAAACCGCCGAGGACGAGCCCACCACTGCCGCCGATGTGGATCGCCTGTTGAGCTCTGACAGCGCCATCACCCACGTTGCGCTGATCCATTGCGAAACCAGCACGGGCATTCTCAACCCGTTGCCGCAGATCGCCGAGGTGGTCAAACGCCACGGCAAGCGCCTGATCATCGACGCCATGAGTTCCTTCGGCGCGCTACCGATTGATGCCCGTGAAATCCCCTTCGACGCGCTGATTGCCGCCTCGGGCAAATGCCTGGAAGGCGTGCCGGGGATGGGCTTTGTCTTTGCCGAAAAAGCGGCGCTGGCTGCGTCCCAGGGCAACTGCCATTCCCTGGCGATGGACCTGTTCGACCAGCACACCTATATGGCCAAGACCGGACAATGGCGCTTCACCCCGCCGACCCACGTGGTCGCCGCCCTGCATGAAGCCTTGCTGCAATACGCTGAGGAAGGCGGCCTGCCCGCCCGCCATCAACGCTACGCGGACAACTGCCAGGCACTGCTGGATGGCATGGCCGCGCTGGGCCTGCGCAGCTTTCTGCCGGCGGCAATCCAGGCGCCGATCATCGTCACCTTCCACGCCCCAAAAGACCCGCGCTACCAGTTCAAGGACTTCTACGAACGGGTCAAGGCCCAGGGTTTCATCCTGTACCCCGGCAAATTGACCCAGGTGGAAACCTTTCGCGTGGGCTGCATCGGCCATGTCGACGCAGCCGGCATGCGCGCGGCGGTCGAGGCCATCGCCGAGGTGCTGCAAGAAATGGAAGTGTTGGATATTTGACTCCCCCCATTACCACAGGATCTGAACCATGAACTATCAAAACCCCAACACCCTCCAGGCCGTTATCCTCGACTGGGCCGGCACCGTGGTCGATTTCGGCTCCTTCGCCCCCACGCAGATTTTTGTCGAGGCCTTCGCCGAGTTCGACGTGCAGGTGTCTATCGAGGAAGCCCGTGGCCCGATGGGCATGGGCAAGTGGGACCATATCCGTACCCTCTGCGACCAGCCGCAGGTTGCCGAACGCTACCGCAAGGCGTTCGGCCGCACGCCGACCGACGACGATGTGACCGCCATTTACCAGCGCTTCATGCCGCTGCAGATCGAGAAGATCGCTGAACACTCGGCCCTGATCCCCGGCGCCCTCGACACCATTGCAGCGCTGCGGGCGCAAGGGATCAAGATCGGCTCCTGCTCCGGCTATCCCAAGCAAGTGATGGACAAGGTCGTGGCCCTGGCCGCCACCAACGGCTATGTCGCCGACCACGTCGTGGCTACCGACGAAGTCCCCAACGGTCGCCCTTGGCCGGCCCAGGCACTGGCCAACGTGATCGCCCTGGGCATTGATGATGTGGCCGCCTGCGTGAAGGTCGACGACACCGTGCCGGGCATTCTCGAAGGCCGACGTGCCGGCATGTGGACCGTGGCCCTGACCTGCTCGGGCAACGCGCTGGGCCTCACCTACGAGCAATTCCGCGCCCTGGACAGCGACACACTGGCCAGCGAGCGCCAGCGCATCGAGGCGATGTTCGAAGCTTCACGTCCACACTACCTGATTGACACCATCACCGATCTGCCACGGGTCATCAGTGACATCAACCAGCGACTGGCCCGCGGGGAAATGCCGCAGGCCTACTGACCGAAGTCAAGACAAGGGCATTGGCAACAAGCGCAGCGCTCAAAACAGGCATACAGTTAATGCACTCCATCGCTAAAGAATGGAGGTATGCCCTGATGAGTGAGGAACACAGCGATGCCGTGGAAAAATTCCGATACGCGCTACAGCACTATGTCCATTGCGTTGCACTGGTTGATGGTGGTGCTGCTGGCGGTGGTCTACGCCTGCATTGAACTGCGCGGGCAATTCCCCAAAGGCAGCGGCGCACGCACGCTGATTGTGGAAATGCACTTTATGCTCGGCCTTACCGTGTTTGTGCTGGTATGGCTGCGCCTGTTCGCACGCAGCCTGGGGGTGGCGCCGAAGATCGTGCCGGCACCGCCGCAATGGCAGAATCTGCTGGCGAAGCTGATGCACTGGGCGCTGTATGCGTTGATGATCGGGTTGCCGATTGCCGGTTGGTTGATCGTCAGTGCCAAAGGGCATTCGGTGATGTTCTATGGAATGGAATTGCCGCCGCTGATCGCGGAAAACAAGGCGCTGGCCGAGGAGATTGAAGGCTGGCATGTGCTGTTCGCCCAGGTCGGTTATTGGTTGATCGGGCTGCATGCACTGGCGGGGATCTTTCATCATTATGTGGTGCGCGATAACACGGCGCTGCGCATGATGCCGGGTGGGAGGAGGCTTTAAGCCAACCCATTCATCGACTGAACTCAGGCCATCAGTTAAGCGCAACTCCCTTGTGGGAGCGGGCTTGCCCGCGAAGGCGGTGTGTCAGCCACAGTATCTCCTACTGCACTACCGCTTTCGCAGGCAAGCCCGCTCCCACAAGGGGTTTGCGTCAGTCGCTGAAGCCTCGGCGGCCTTGCAGGCCGCCGGTGTGGATGAAGATCAGGCGCGTGCCGGGGGCAAAGCGTCCGGCCTCGATCTGCTGTTTCAATGCCAGCAGCGCCTTGCCGGTGTAGACCGGTTCCAACGGTAGACCGCATGCTTGCTCGGTGCACTGGATGAAGTCCAGCAACAGCGGATCGACCTTGGCAAAGCCACCGCGACTGGCGTCCAGCAATGTATAGCCGTCCTGCACGATGGCACTCACGTTCTGCGCTACACCGTGATCATCCGGCACCGCCAGAGCACCATACACCCGATGCGCACCCGCCTCCGCCAGTGCCAGCCCCGCCACTGTCGTGCCGGTACCTGCCGCCAGCCACCAGGCGTCGTAATCGGTCCAACCGAGGCTGCCCAACTGCGCCCGCGCCTGCTCGACCAACACGCCACAGCCCTGCGCACCGGCCAGCCCACCGCCGCCTTCAGGTATCGGATGGAGGTGGGGATATTGTTCGCGCCAAGGCAGCCAAAAGCCCGGCTCGTGGCGTGCGCGATAGCCGCCATAACCGAGCCAATGCAGTTGCATGCCGAAGGCCTTGAGGTCGAGCACCGTGGGTGTGTCTTGAGGATGGCCGCGCAACAGGCCGACGGTGGGGAAATCAAAGCGCTTGCCCGCGGCCGCCAATGCGTGCAGATGATTGGAGTAGGCTCCGCCGAGGCTGATAATACCTGACGCTCCGGCATCGCGAGCCTGGGCCAAGTGCTCGGTGAGCTTGAACCACTTGTTGCCGCTGATCAGCGGATCGATACGGTCCAGGCGCAGCACGGCCAGCTCGACGCCGTTCAGCCAATCCAGTTGCAAAGGTTCAAGGGGCGCGTGGGGCAGCCAGTCGAAAGGACCCATGTGGGCGCATCTGCATGAAAAAAGGGGCGGTAGTCTAACACCGCCCCTATTGTCGCCTTACAACTCGGCCGCCAGGCGCGAGCCCTGGTTGATGGCGCGCTTGGCGTCCAGTTCGGCCGCCACATCGGCGCCGCCGATCAGGTGCACGTTCTGGTTGGCTGCGACCAGGCCGTCGTGCAATTCGCGCAGCGGGTCCTGGCCGGCGCAGATGACGATATTGTCCACCGCCAGGACTTGCGGCTCGCCCTCAGCGCCGATGCGGATATGCAAGCCTTCATCGTCGATCTTCAGGTACTCAACGCTGTTGAGCATCTGCACCTGCTTGTTCTTCAAGCCGGTGCGGTGGATCCAGCCCGTGGTCTTGCCCAGGCCGTCGCCCACCTTGGAAGCCTTGCGTTGCAGCAGGAACACTTCACGGGCCGGTGCATGGCGCTCGGGTTTGATCCCGGCCACGCCGCCACGGGCTTGCAGTTGGGTGTCGATGCCCCATTCTTTCCAGAACGCCTCGCGATCCAGGCTGGTGGAGACGCCTTGGTGCACGAGGAATTCAGACACGTCAAAACCGATGCCACCGGCGCCGATCACGGCCACGCGCTTGCCCACCGGCTTGCGCTCAAGGATCACGTCCAGGTAACTCAGGACCTTGGCGTTGTCGACACCGGGAATCGCCGGGGTACGCGGTGCGATGCCGGTGGCCAGGATCACCTCGTCATAACCACCCGCTACCAGTTGCGCAACGTCCACACGGGTGTTGAGGCACAGCTCGACGTGGGTGGTCTGCAATTTGCGCTTGAAATAACGCAGGGTCTCGAAGAACTCTTCCTTGCCCGGCACGCGCTTGGCGATATTGAACTGGCCGCCGATCTCGCTGGCCGAGTCGAACAAGGTCACTTGATGTCCGCGCTCGGCGGCCACGGTGGCAGCGGCCAGACCCGCGGGGCCTGCGCCGACGACCGCGACCTTTTTGATCTGCTTGACCGGCAGGTAATTGAGTTCGGTTTCGTAGCACGCCCGCGGGTTGACCAGGCAGGTGGTGAGCTTGCCGCCAAAGGTGTGGTCCAGGCAGGCCTGGTTGCAGCCGATGCAGGTATTGATCTCATCAGCGCGCCCGGCAGCGGCCTTGTTGACGAACTCGGGGTCGGCGAGAAACGGCCGCGCCATCGAGACCATATCGGCGTCGCCTTCGGCCAGGATCTGCTCAGCAATTTCCGGAGTGTTGATGCGGTTGGTGGTGATCAGCGGGATCTGTACCGAACCGCGCAATTTGGCCGTGACTTTACTGAACGCACCACGGGGTACCTTGGTGGCGATGGTCGGGATGCGGGCTTCGTGCCAGCCGATACCGGTGTTGATGAGCGTCGCGCCGGCCTGTTCGATGGCTTTGGCCAACTGCACGATTTCTTCCCAGACGCTGCCGCCTTCCACCAGGTCGAGCATCGACAGGCGGAAGATGATAATGAAGTTCGGGCCTACGGCTTCGCGTACCCGGCGCACGATTTCCACCGCCAGGCGCATGCGATTTTCAAAGCTGCCGCCCCAACGGTCGGTGCGATGGTTGGTGTGGGCGGCAAGGAACTGGTTAATGAAATAGCCTTCGGAACCCATGATTTCGACGCCGTCATACCCGGCGACCTGGGCCAGCAGCGAGCAGGTGACAAAATCCTGGATCTGCTTTTCGATGCCCTCTTCATCCAATTCCTTGGGCTTGAACGGGTTGATGGGCGCCTGGATAGCGCTCGGTGCCACCTGCTTGGGGCTGTAGGCGTAACGCCCAGCGTGGAGGATCTGCATGCAGATCTTGCCACCCGCGTCGTGCACGGCCTGGGTGACGATCTTGTGCTTGCGCGCCTCTTCTTCGGTGGTCAGCTTGGCTGCACCGGCGTACACGCCGCCCTCGTCATTGGGGCCGATACCGCCGGTGACCATCAGGCCCACGCCGCCACGGGCACGCTCGGCAAAGTAAGCGGCCATACGCTCGAAACCGCCGGGCTTTTCTTCCAGGCCAGTGTGCATCGAGCCCATCAGGGTACGGTTGCGCAAGGTGGTAAAACCCAGGTCTAACGGGGCCAGCAGGTGCGGGTAGGCAGCAGCGGTCATGGTACAGCTCCACAACGGATCATCACGGGACGTGGCGCGCTCGAACGGCGTGCCATCGGTTTATGTCCCACAGACTAAGAGGCGGTGGACCACGGCTCAATGACTGAAACTGACAAGTTATTGATCCAAATGCACAGCGCCCCTTGGCAAGCCACGCCATGGGCCCTACCCTAGTCGCGAACCCTGCACCTGGTCTGTTGTCTGTTGCCCCATGCGTAAACTTCTAGCGTTCACCGTCATCATGGCCCTGGTTGCCTCCCTCGCCGCGTACTTGGTCTGGACCCAGGAGCGCCCCGTGGCGCATTACCTGTCCGACCTGCGCATCACCCTCGCCGTCAACGAGGGCGAACCCGCCGACCGGGGCAACCTGCTGGGCATCCAGCCGGAACTGTTCCCTGCTGATTACCAAAGCCTGGAACGCCTGCACCTGAAGCTGTCGGCCTACCTGCAAAATGCCCGGGACCTTGGGCTGATCAATGCCAAGACCGTGGTGGTGCTGCCGGAACATATCGGCACCTGGCTGATGCTCGGCGCAGAGAAGAATGAGCTGTACCAGGCCGCTCACCTCAAGGACGCCATGAACTGGCTGTCGATCAGCAACCCGCTGCAATTTGCCAAAGCCTGGATCAGCGCCACCGGCGACAACCGCATGGACGATGCATACCTGCGCATGAAAGCCCCGGCCATGGCCCGCGACTATCAAGTGTTGTTTGGCGGCCTCGCCAAAGAATTTGGTGTGACCCTGGTGGCCGGCTCCATCGCCCTGCCCAACCCAAGCGTGATCCAGGGACAACTGGAGATCGGCCACGGCGCGCTGTACAACGTCAGCGTGGTGTTTGCCGCCGACGGCTTGCCGCTGGGCCAGCCGCAGCGCCAGCTTTACCCGATCTACGATGAGCGTGGCTTTATCGAGCCGGGCGATGAGCATGTCGTCAACGTTGTCGACACCCCCGCCGGGCGCCTGGGCATCCTGGTCGGCAGCGACAGCTGGTACCCGGACAACTACCGCAAGCTCAACGAGCAAGGCGCGCAATTGATCGCGGTACCCGCTTTTGTCACCGGCCGCGATACCTGGGAGCGTCCGTGGCGCGGTTTCAAGAGCGTATCTACGCCCTCAGAAGTGAGCCTCAAGCCCGAAGAAACCAGTGAGGGCGCGGCCTGGCGTCGTCTTACCCTGATCAGCCAGCCACCTGTCAGCGAAGCCACCGCGGGCATGAGCGTCTTTCTGCGCGGGCAATTCTGGGACCTGGGCAGCGCCGGCCAGAGTTTTCTCAGCCGCAATGGGCAAGTCTTCGCCGATGGCGACGCCCGTGGTGCGCGCTTGCTGAATATCTGGCTGTAGCGCCTTGAAGCCGGTGCGCCTGGGGGATCTGTCGGTGGGCTTCGTGCACACCCTGGCCGACGCCATCCACAGCCACGGCCTGGACCCACAGCCCCTGCTGCTGCAATACGGCCTTGATCCAGCTCGCCTGGCTGAGGCCGGCGCACGCTTGTCGATCCCGCGCTACATGCGCCTGGGCCACGCGGCCATCCAACTGACCGGCAACCCCGGCCTGGGCCTGCGTATGGGCCAGCTCAGCCGCTTGAGCCAGGCTGGTCTTGCCGGCGTCACTGCCGCTCAAGCGCCTACAGTGCGCGAAGCGGCGCGCACGCTCACACGCTTTGAAGCGCTGTACGGCTCCAACTATCGCGGGCAATCAAGCTTTCATGAAGACGCTGAAGGCGCGTGGCTGCGGTTTTATTCCATCAGCCCCTATAACGCCTACAACCGCTTTGTGGTGGATTCGATCATCGCCGGCTGGCTGCAGCAATTGTCTGGCCTGGCCCAACAGCCGGTGCAGGCCCAGCG
Source organism: Pseudomonas sp. CFSAN084952 (assembly GCF_009648855.1). NCBI lineage: Bacteria > Pseudomonadati > Pseudomonadota > Gammaproteobacteria > Pseudomonadales > Pseudomonadaceae > Pseudomonas > Pseudomonas sp. CFSAN084952. The sequence continues at coordinate 3,164,241 of NZ_CP045767.1, forward strand.
GATTGAAATCGAATTCGACGCGCCGGACTACCACGAACACTACAGGGTGTTGGGAGAGGGCGTGGTCCACTTCGGCGCCGAGGTCAATCAACTGCGCCTCAGCCAACCCACCCTGGCGCTGCGCAACCCGCAGCATTGCCCAAGCACCTGGCACCTGTTGCTACAGCTGTGTGAAAGGGAATTAGAGCAATTGACCCGCACCCGCAGCCTGCGCGAGCGCATTACCCGTTTGCTCGGGCCGATGCTCAATGGCGGCCGGGAACCCGACCTGGAGGAAGTGGCGGCACGCTTGAAGCTGCCAACCTGGACATTGCGGCGCAAACTGGCCGAGGAAGGCACGCAGTTTCGCGCGATCCTCAATGACACCCGTCGCGACCTGGCCATGACCTACATTCGCGATACGGAACTGGCGTTCGGCGAGATCGCCTACTTGCTCGGTTTTGCTTCGGCCCAAGCCTTCCAAAGGGCCTTCAGACGCTGGAACAACCAGACCCCAGGGGAATTTCGCCGCAGTCAGCGGCATTCCGCCTGAAGTCAGCGTTACAGCTCGGTGGCATCGTCGACCGGATCCAGCGGGTCCAATTCGAATGCCTGGTACTCCAGCAGCTCTTCCTGGTAATCGTCCATGGTGGACTCCTTTTCGTGTTGAAAGCGGTTGCAGATTAATGACCTGCGAACCCAGCCTAAAGTGCCGTCATGACGAAAAAATGTCGACGTCGTGACATTCCTGCTCTTCAGGATTAAACGTAGCGGCGATCACTGGATTTAACTTAACCGCAACCTCGGTCAAAATGTGGGAGCGGGCTTGCTCGCGAAAGCGGTGTGTCATTCAACACACCTGGCGACTGTTACGCCGTATTCGCGAGCAAGCCCGCTCCAACAGTAGAAGAGCATTGCGTTATTGCGCAGGCATCGGAAGCGGTGGAATCGCTTCTGTCGGGGCCGGCAAGGCAGGATCAGTCGGCGCCGGCGCAACCGGAGCGGGCTCTGTCACCGGTGCAATCGGTGCAGCCTCAGGTGGCGGCGCAAGCGGCTCTGCAGCGGCAGGCGCTACAGGCACCTCCTTCGGCGCTTCGACCTTCTCGGGTGCCGGAGCGGCCTTGGGTTCAGGCACGCCCAGGTCAGCCTTGGGCTGCTCGGGGATATGCTCGGCCTGCTTTACTTCCTGCGGCAGGAACACGTCCACCAACGCAAAGTAACGCTCGTAGAACTTCGGTGCCGAGACGGTCTCGCTTGCCACCTTCACCATCGAGTCGTCGGTGGAGCCAATCGGCATCGACACCGAGCCCAGCACGCCTACACCGAGGCTCGCGGAGTTGTTGACCTTCTTCAGCGCATAGCGGTCCTGCAAGGCATTGGCAAACATCGTCGAGTGATTGCTGCCCTTGCCATCAGCAGCGCACACCACATTGAAACTGATCTGCAGGTGGGTCTCGCCGGTCTGCTGGAAACTCTTGTTGCCGGCCACCAGTTTCGGATCGCTGCTGGTGATAATGTAGCCCTGGCTCAGCAGGGCACGGCGCGCAGCTTCACAGGCCGCCACATCGCTGACCGGGTAATCGCGGGAAAACGTACCGGAATCGTCGAAATTCTCATGTTCATAGATAGCGGTCTTGGGTGACGAGCAGCCCGCGGCGCCCGCCAGCACCAGCGCCAACCCGAGATTGCGCAAGTGAAATGATGTCGACATTGAAAATCCTGAAGAAAACGGTCCGGACGGTATTGTGCAACAGAACGCGACATTGAAGCGCGATTCCTGTCGGTAAAACATCTCAAGCTCAGACAGCGGCGTCAGTAGGAAAAAGCCCGGCGCACATATGATCGATAAAGGCCCGCAGCTTGGCCGAAGCATGGCGACTGGCCGGCCACAGCAACCAGAAACTGCCGCGATGTTCGAGGTGCTCATCCAGCACCCGTCGCAAACGCCCATGTTGTACGGCCTGGTTGACCATGTAGTCCGGCAGGCACGCAATGCCCAGTCCTTCTTGCACCACATGATTGAGGGACTCGATGGTGGTGCTGACCAGCGGTGCGCGCAGGTTCAGTTCCGCAGCCCCCGGGACAGGACGCAGTGGCCAGGGCTCCAGCTTGCCGGTGGCGCAGAATTTGTGCCGCAGGCAGGCGTGATGATTCAGGTCCTGTGGCCGATGGGGCGTACCATGCTGGTCGAAATAGCCGGGCGTACCGACGAGAACCAACTGGTAATGCCCTAGATGGCGCACCATCAAGCGCGAATCTTCTGGCTTGCCGGTGCGAATCACCGCGTCGAAGCCCTCCTCTATCACGTCCACCATGCGGTCGGAAAAATCCACATCCAACTCAATGTCCGGGTAGGCGCGCATAAAATCGCTGATCACCGGCATCAACAAGCCGCGCACTTGGGGCACACTGATCCGCAGCTTGCCGCGAGGGCTGGCAGTGACCTCAGTCAACTCCTGTTCGGCCGCCTCCAGTTCCGCCAGGATGCGCCGCGAACGCTCCAGGAACAGCGCGCCCTCGCTGGTCAGGGTGATACTGCGGGTGCTGCGATGAAACAACCTGACGCCCAGGCGCTCCTCCATCCGCGCAATGCTTTTACCCACCGCCGACGATGACACGCCCAGTACGCGGCCCGCAGCGGTAAAGCTGAGGGTTTGCGCGACCTGCACAAAAACCGAGAGGCTGCCCAGATTGTCCATGGTGATGCCTTTACCGATTGCGGACATCAACGTCCGATAAGTTCGGAACCTTAGCCTGTTTTTCCGCGCCTCGCAGCCCCCTACCCTGGCTCCTTGCCCTTTCAAGGAGAGCGCCCATGAACGACAGTCCCCTATTGGTCGATACAGCGCCCCACGCTGAACGCCTGCCCCTGGCCGGTCTGCTGGCGTTGGCCTGCGCCGGCTTTATCACCATCCTGACCGAGGCGATGCCCGCCGGCTTATTACCGCAAATCGGTGCTGGGCTTGGGGTCTCCCAGGCCCTGGTCGGGCAACTGGTGACCCTCTATGCGCTCGGCTCGTTGCTTGCTGCTATCCCCCTGACATTGCTGACCCAGGGTTGGCGCCGGCGGCCGCTACTGTTGATCGCCATCGGCGGTTTTGCATTGGTTAACAGCGTCACCGCGTTCTCCAGCCACTATGGCTTGACCTTGGCTGCACGATTTTTCGCCGGTGTGTTCGCTGGCTTGCTGTGGGCCTTGTTGGCGGGTTACGCCAGTCGTATGGTCGCACCTCATCTGCAGGGCCGGGCGATTGCCGTGGCCATGCTGGGTGCGCCGCTGGCCTTGTCCCTCGGCGTGCCCGCCGGCACCCTGCTGGGCACGCTTGTCGGATGGCGCGCCAGTTTTGCCATCATGACTGGCCTGACCCTGTTACTGCTGATATGGGCGCGTTGGCAACTGCCGGATTTTGCCGGTGAACCGCCAAGCAAACGCCTCAGCTTACGTCAGGTACTGGCGTTGCCAGGCATCAGGCCGGTGCTCTGGGTGACCTTTACCTACGTGCTCGCGCATAACATTCTCTATACCTACATCGCCCCTTTGCTGGTGCCCGCCGGTATCGACCGCGAGATTGATCGCGTGCTGCTGGTGTTCGGCCTGATGGCCCTGCTGAGCATTTGGCTGGTAGGCATCTGGATTGATCAGCACCTGAGGCTGCTGACCCTCATCAGTTGCGCGATGTTCGCCGTTGCGGCCCTGCTGCTCGGACTATGGTTCAACTGCGTAGTCGCCATTTACGTCAGCGTGGCGTTGTGGGGGCTCGCCTTCGGTGGCCTCCCAGCGCTATTGCAAACCGCGCTGGCCAAGTCGGCTGGCAACTCGGCCGATACCGCCCAATCGATGTTGGTTACGGTATGGAACCTGGGCATCGCAGGAGGTGGATTAGTGGGCGGGCTCTTGCTCGAACGTTGGGGCGTCGTGGCATTTCCATGGGCAGTTCTAGGATTGATCGTGTTGGCGCTGGGTGCAATCCGGGGTAAAGCGCTGCCCGCGCGATGACAAGTTTGTTTACAACTTATTCCTCACCTTCCTATCATCGCCCCTGGGTGCGTTGTTGCATAAAGCACGGCGCAGGTTAAAAGCCAAGCATTGGTCGGGCCGCCAATGGAGATTTGTCGTGCCTGATAAACACCCCGCCATTCCCCGCCCCCAACGTTTGACTGAGGGCGCGCTGTCCGCCCTTGAGCGCTTTTCACACATCGAAGCCGTCAGCGGTATCGTGCTGCTGCTCGCCGCCATCGTCGCGCTGGTGTGGGCCAACAGCCCCGCCGCCGCGACCTACGAGCATTTCTGGAACACGCCCATCACCCTCGGGCTGGGCGATTACAGCGTGTCGCGCTCCCTGCATTTTCTGGTGAATGACGGGCTGATGACCATTTTCTTTCTGGTAGTCGGTGCCGAGATCCGCCAGGAAATCAAAGACGGCGCCCTCGCTAACCTGAAGCTGGCCACGCTGCCGTTGGGCGCGGCGTTGGGCGGTGTGCTGATGCCCGCCCTCATCTACACCCTGCTCAACCACGGCACCCCCGCCGCGAGTGGCTGGGCGGTCCCCACCGCGACCGACATCGCCTTTGCCGTGGGCGTGCTCGCGCTGCTGGGCAAATCGATTCCCAGTGGCGTGCGCATCCTGCTGCTGGCCTTGGCGATCATCGATGACATCGTGGCGATTCTGATCATCGCGATCTTTTTCACCGCCAGCCTCGACTACATGGGCTTGGTGATTGCTGTCGGCGGGCTGGCCCTGGTGTTGGTGTTCCAACGCATGGGCATCAGCAAGGCGGCGATCTACCTGCTGCCAGGCGCTATCGTGTGGTTTGGCCTGCTCAAGACCGGCGTGCACCCAACACTCGCCGGGGTGATCCTTGGCTTGATGACCCCCGTCAATTCCAAGCCCACCCGGGAACGCCCGCTGGAAACCATCGAACGCACCTTCAACGAGCTGATGGACCGGTTCTCGCAGCCAGCCGAAGGGGCCCAGCAAGTCGCCACGCCCCTCAAACAATTGCGCGAAGCTCAACGGGAAATACTGCCGCCAGTGCAGCGTGTTCAATCGGCGCTGCACCCCTGGGTCGCGTTCGGCGTAATGCCGCTGTTTGCATTGGCCAACGCCGGTGTGAGCCTGGACGGTTTCAATCTGGATGACCCGCTGGCCCATGGCGTATTTATGGGTGTCGTCTTCGCCCTGGTGCTCGGCAAGCCTCTGGGCGTGATGCTGGCGAGCCTGGCGCTGGTCAAGCTCAACATCTGCAAACTGCCTGACGGTGTGACCTGGACGGGCGTTGGCCTGGTAGGGCTGTTGGCGGGGATCGGTTTCACCATGTCGATCTTTATCTCGTCCCTGGCATTTTCCGACCCGGCCCTGCTGTCGGCTGCGAAGCTGAGCGTATTGGCGGCTTCAACCCTGGCGGCGGTGATCGGGTTGACGTGGGGCAAGCTCAAGTTTGCTGCCAAGCCTATCTGAGGCAGAGCACTAACCTGTGGCGAGGGAGCTTGCTCCCGCTGGGTCGCGAAGCGGCCCTAAAAAGCTGGGACTGCTGCGCAGTCAACGGGAGCAAGCTCCCTCGCCACAGTGACAGTCCCATTTAACTGAGTAGCCGCTTTATCAAGGGCAAAAAAAGACCCCGGCCTTTTCAGGTCGGGGTCTTTTTATTCAGGCCGGCATCAGTACTTCTTGATGTCTGCCTGGGTTTCCAGCTGCTTGCGGTAGGCCGCGAAGTCCTGCTGGCCAATACGGGAAGCGAGGAAGCGGCGGTATTGCGCCTTTTCTTCGTCCGTAGGGGCCGCCGCTTCGTTCACGCCGTTCAAGCGCACGATCATCAGGCTGCCATCGCGCAGGGTCACGGTGGTAAAGGTAGGCTTGTCCTTGGCCGCCGGCTTAGGCATGCGGAACAAGGCTTGCAGCACGGCCGGGTCGATAGACTCCTGACCACGGGTAGCCGCCTCAGTCACCTTCCAAGCCTGACCGTCAACCGGCTGGTCCAGCGCGGTCTTGCCATCACGCAGGCTGGCGATCAACTCGTCGGCACGGGCTTTGGCAGCAGCGCTTGCGCGCTCCTTGGTCATCTGGGTGCGAATGGCCGCCTCGACCTTCTCGAGCGGCAGTTGGGCCGGCTTGAGATGCTCCTTGGCACGCAGCACGATGATGGTTTCCGGGTCCAGTTCGATGGCGCTGCTGTTGGCACCTTCATCCAGCACTTCCGGGCTGAATGCGGCAGTGACCACGGCACGGTTGGCCGCTACACCTTCGCCACCTTCGCGGCCAAACGGCGCGGAAGTATGGACGGTCAGCTTCAGGTCAGACGCCGGCTGGGCCAGGTCAGAGGCTTCGAATGCCGCATCTTCCAATTGCTTGGTCGCTTCGACAAAACGCTGTTCAACCTGCTGTGCCTTGAGATCGCGGGTCAGCTTGTCTTTCAGGCTGGCGAACGATGGCACTTCAGGCGCTTCAACGCCCAGCAACTTGATCAGGTGCCAACCGAAGGTGGTGCGCACCGGCGCCGACACCTGGTCTTGCTTCAAGCCGTACAAGGCGGTTTCGAAGTCCGGGTCGTAAACACCAGGGCCAGCAAAACCGAGGTCGCCGCCATTGTTGGCCGAACCTGGATCCTGGGAGAACTCCTTGGCCAGAGCTTCGAACTTCTCACCCTTGGCCAGGCGCGCCTGGATGTCTTCGATCTTGGCCTTGGCTTGCGCCTCGGTGACCTTGTCGTTGACTTCAATCAGGATATGCGCGGCACGACGCTGTTCAGCGAGGTTGGCGGTTTCCTTCTCGTAGGCAGCCTGCAGCTCATCGTCCTTGACAGTCACCTGGTCGAAGAAGGAAGACTTCTTCAATTCCAGATAGTCGATGACCACTTGGTCCGGGGTCATGAACTCTTTGGCGTGCTGGTCGTAGTAGGCTTTGACCTCATCGTCGGTGAGTTTCACCGCCGCGGGATCAGCCTTGATGTTGACGGTGGCGAAATCGCGGGTCTGTTTTTCCAGACGGGCAAATGCCAGCACCTCGGCGTCGGTCACAAACCCGCTGCCGGCGATGCCTGCGCGAACCTGGCCGATCAGCATTTCCTGGGTCAGCATCTGACGGAATTGCATGCGGCTATAGCCCAGCTGGCGGATCACCTGGTCAAAGCGTTCGGCGTTGAACTTGCCGTCCACCTGGAATTCCGGCGTCTGCAGGATCACCTGATCCAGCGCAGCTTCCGAGAAGCCGAACTTGGAATCGGCAGCGCCTTGCAGCAGCAGCTTGCGATCGATCAGGCCCTTGAGGGCAGCATCGCGCAGCAGTTTTTCGTCGAGCAGGGAAGCATCGAAATCCTTACCCAACTGTTGCATCAGCTGGCGCCGTTGCATATCGACAGCCTGGCTCAGCTCGGTCTGGGTGATTTGTTCACCGTTGACCTTGGCCACGTCCTGCTTGTTATTACCCGAAGCCTGGAAAATGGCTTCGATACCGGTGAACGCCATCAAAGCGACGATGATCCCGATAATGGTCTTGGCAATCCAGCCTTGTGAATTGTCCCTGATATTTTGCAGCATGCGTCCCCCAGAAACGGTTGAACTTCAAAAATTAGGCAACCGTGGAGCGTGGGTAGAGTCCGGATAGAAGAAAGGCGCATCCGAGGATGCGCCTTCTCGTAACTGGCGGAGCGGACGGGGGTTCGAATCTGCACCCCCGGCGTGGCGACCCGATACGTGGGTCAGCTACCGCTCCGCTGCCAGGCCAGACCTGCGTCCGACCCGGGTAAGCAAAGGCTTGAACGAAGCTTAGTTAACGGCTTCTTTCAGGGCTTTACCGGCTTTGAAACCTGGTTTCTTGGCAGCAGCGATTTGCAGTGCTTTGCCGGTCTGTGGGTTACGGCCAGTGCGAGCTGGGCGGTCAGTCACAGAGAAAGTACCGAAGCCTACCAGTACCACGGAGTCGCCGGCCTTCAGAGCGCCAGTGACGGATTCGATTACTGCGTCCAGCGCACGGCCAGCAGCAGCTTTCGGGATATCAGCGGATGCAGCGATAGCATCAATCAGTTCCGACTTGTTCACTCTAAGTCCCCTTATATATCTATTGAGTATGATTCTAAGTTTTTTGGTAAAAAGCAAAACCAGTGCTGAATGGCCTACAGACACTTAAGAGCCGCTTTATAACAAGGGCTCTAAAAAGCTGTCAAGGAAGCCCCCCAGGCTCCAACACATTAATGCGTGCTAATTCTTTCCTTGGAATCGGACTCGCGTTTTTCGTCCTTCGCGACGATCTCCGGGGCCACATCCGGCAAGGGCTCCGGCGCGTATTGCAGCGCAATTTGCAGGACCTCGTCAATCCATTTAACCGGTTTAATCTGAAGATCCTGCTTGATATTGTCAGGAATTTCCTTCAAGTCGCGAACATTCTCTTCAGGAATGATCACGGTCTTGATTCCACCTCGGTGCGCAGCGAGTAATTTCTCTTTCAGACCACCGATCGCCAATACCTGGCCACGCAGGGTAATTTCTCCGGTCATCGCGACATCAGCGCGCACAGGAATGCCGGTCAACGCTGATACCAGCGCCGTGCACATGCCTACGCCAGCGCTAGGGCCGTCTTTGGGGGTCGCCCCTTCCGGCATGTGGATATGGGTGTCGTGCTTCTCGTGGAAGTCCAGCGGGATGCCCAGGCTGCGGGCGCGGCTGCGTACCACGGTCTGCGCGGCCGTAATGGATTCGACCATCACATCACCCAGGGAGCCGGTCTTGATCAACTGGCCTTTGCCCGGAATCACCGCCGCTTCGATGGTGAGCAATTCGCCACCCACCTGGGTCCACGCCAAGCCAGTCACCTGGCCGACCTGATCCTGCTGCTCGGCCAGGCCGTAGCGGAATTTCTTCACGCCCAGGAAGTGTTCCAGGGAATCGGCGACCACCTTCACAGAGAAGCGTTTTTCCAACGCGTGCTCCTTCACCGCCTTGCGGCAGATCTTCGCGATCTGGCGCTCAAGGCCCCGTACACCGGCCTCGCGGGTGTAGTAGCGCACGATGTCACGGATCGCCTCGACCTCGAATTCGATCTCGCCCTTCTTCAGGCCGTTGGCCGAAATCTGCTTGGGCGCCAGGTACTTGACCGCGATGTTGATCTTCTCGTCTTCGGTGTAGCCCGGCAGACGAATCACCTCCATCCGATCCAGCAAGGCTGGCGGAATGTTCATGGAGTTGGAGGTGCACAAGAACATTACGTCAGACAAGTCGTAGTCGACTTCCAGGTAATGGTCGTTGAAATTATGGTTCTGCTCGGGATCAAGCACTTCGAGCAAGGCCGACGCCGGGTCGCCACGCATGTCGCTGCCCATTTTGTCGATTTCATCGAGCAGGAACAGCGGGTTGCGTACACCCACTTTTGTCATCTTTTGAATCAATCTTCCTGGCATCGAACCGATGTAGGTACGGCGATGACCACGGATCTCAGCTTCGTCACGCACGCCACCCAAGGCCATGCGCACGAACTTGCGGTTAGTCGCGCTGGCAATCGATTCCGCCAGGGAAGTTTTACCCACACCTGGAGGCCCGACCAGGCACAGCACCGGACCGCGGATTTTTTTCACACGTTTTTGCACGGCGAGGTACTCAAGGATGCGCTCCTTGACCTCTTCCAAACCGTAATGGTCAGCGTCGAGAATCTCTTCAGCACGGGCCAGGTCCAGGCGCACCTTGGTCTGGGCCTTCCACGGCACTTGCACCAACCAGTCGATATACGAGCGCACCACAGTGGCTTCGGCCGACATTGGCGACATCTGCTTAAGCTTGTTCAGCTCGGCGGTGGCCTTGGTCAGGGCGTCTTTGGGCAGGCCAGCGGCATCGATACGCTTTTTCAGCTCTTCGATTTCGTTGTGGCCTTCCTCGCCGTCGCCGAGCTCCTTCTGAATGGCCTTCATCTGCTCATTCAGGTAGTACTCGCGCTGGCTACGTTCCATCTGCTTCTTCACGCGGCCACGGATACGCTTCTCAACCTGCAACAGGTCGATTTCGCCATCCAGCATCGCCAATACGTGTTCGACACGGGCCGACAGGTCGATGATTTCGAGGATGTCTTGCTTCTGCTCGATCTTCAGCGCCATGTGTGCAGCCATGGTGTCGACCAGGCGGCTCGGTTCATCAATGCTGTTGAGCGAAGACAGGACTTCAGCCGGGACTTTCTTGCCCAACTGCACATATTGCTCGAACTGCGACAGCAGGCTGCGCACGAACACCTCGGATTCACGCTCCGGGGCTTCGACTTCTTCGATCAGCGCCACTTCCGCGCGCAGGTGGCCGTCCACCTCCATAAAGCGCTCTACGGCACCGCGCTGCTCACCTTCGACCAACACCTTGACGGTGCCATCGGGCAGCTTGAGCAATTGCAGGACAGTGGCAATGGTGCCGACGCGATACAGGGCATCTTCACCCGGATCATCATCAGCAGGATTCTTCTGGGCCAACAGCAGGATTTGCTTGTCGCCCGTCATCGCGGCCTCGAGGGCTTCGATAGACTTCTCGCGCCCCACGAACAGCGGGATAACCATGTGCGGATAGACGACGACATCGCGCAACGGCAGGAGAGGCAATTCGATGGTTGTCTTCATGATTTCGCCTCTATGACAGTTCAAAAATAAGCTTGAAACCAAGATGGGGGTTACATGCAAAAAAAACAAGCTCAATGCCAGTAGTTAAACGCATGAATACACGCGAATTTAACCACCGCCCTAAGAAACGCCCCCAAAGACAAGGGGCCCCTAGAGGCCCCTTGCTTGTACCGCAACTGCTGAACGCTTATGCGTCGGGTGCAGCCTTGGCAGCCGGCTCACTGTTTTCGTAGATATACAGTGGCTTGGACTTGCCTTCGATCACGCTTTCATCGATCACCACTTTACTCACCTCAGACTGCGAGGGGATTTCGTACATGGTGTCGAGCAACACGCCTTCGAGGATAGAACGCAGGCCACGTGCACCGGTCTTACGCTCCAGTGCTCGCTTGGCCACCGATTTCAGCGCGTCGGTCCGGAACTCGAGGTCTACACCTTCCATCTCGAACAATTTGCCGTATTGCTTGGTCAGGGCGTTTTTCGGCTCGGTGAGGATCTGGATCAAAGCCGCCTCATCCAACTCGTCCAACGTGGCCAGGACCGGCAGACGGCCAACGAATTCCGGGATCAGACCGAACTTGACCAGATCGTCAGGCTCGACTTCACGCAGGGACTCGCCCACCTTCTTGCCCTCTTCCTTGCTGCGCACTTCCGCACTGAAACCAATGCCGCCACGGGTGGAACGCTGCTGAATCACCTTCTCCAGACCGGAGAACGCACCGCCACAAATGAACAGGATGTTACGCGTATCAACCTGAAGGAATTCCTGCTGCGGATGCTTGCGACCACCTTGCGGCGGTACGGACGCAACCGTGCCTTCGATCAGTTTCAACAGGGCCTGCTGCACGCCTTCACCGGAAACGTCCCGGGTGATCGACGGGTTATCAGACTTGCGCGAAATCTTGTCGATTTCGTCGATGTAGACAATACCCATCTGGGCTTTCTCTACGTCGTAGTCGCACTTCTGCAGCAGTTTCTGAATGATATTCTCGACATCTTCACCCACGTAGCCAGCCTCGGTGAGGGTGGTGGCGTCGGCGATGGTGAACGGAACGTTCAGCAGGCGAGCGAGGGTTTCTGCAAGCAGGGTTTTACCCGAGCCTGTAGGACCGATCAGCAAGATGTTGCTCTTGCCGAGTTCAACCTCATCACCTTTCTTGTCACGCTGGTTCAAGCGCTTGTAGTGGTTGTACACCGCTACGGCCAGAACCTTCTTTGCACGCTCTTGACCAATGACGTACTGGTCAAGGATGCCGCTGATTTCTTTAGGCGAAGGTAATTTATGCGCACTGCTCTCGGCCTGGGCTTCCTGCACCTCCTCACGGATGATGTCATTGCACAGGTCGACGCATTCGTCGCAGATAAACACCGAGGGGCCGGCAATCAATTTGCGTACTTCATGCTGGCTTTTGCCACAGAAGGAGCAATAGAGCAGCTTGCCGTTGTCCTCGCCGTTGCGGGTGTCAGTCATTCGTTCGATCCAAATCCGATAGGCTTGCAACACAAGATGAAGGCTTATGCGGGCTTTTTCAAGCCCGCCAGTGGTCAGACATGCCGACCAGCCCTATTTTGAGCGGCTTATATTAAGCGGGGCGCTTGTCGATCACTGCGTCGATCAACCCGTATTCCTTGGCGGCTTCAGCGCTCATGAAATTGTCACGGTTGGTATCGCGCTCGATTTCTTCCAGGGTGCGCCCGCTGTGCTTGGCCATCAGCGTGTTGAGACGCTCACGAATGAAGAGGATTTCCTTGGCGTGGATTTCGATGTCCGACGCCTGGCCCTGGAAACCGCCCAGCGGCTGGTGAATCATCACGCGCGAGTTCGGCAGGCAGAAACGCTTGCCTTCGGCACCCGCAGTCAGCAGGAAGGCGCCCATGCTGCACGCCTGGCCAATACAGGTGGTCGACACGTTTGGCTTGATGAACTGCATGGTGTCGTAGATCGACATGCCCGCAGTCACCGAACCGCCCGGTGAGTTGATGTAGAGATGGATGTCCTTGTCCGGGTTTTCCGCTTCAAGGAACAGCAATTGCGCACAGATCAGGTTGGCCATGTAGTCCTCTACCGAGCCAACCAGAAAGATCACTCGCTCCTTGAGCAGGCGCGAGTAGATGTCGTAGGCGCGTTCGCCACGAGCGGACTGCTCGACAACCATCGGGACCAAGCCGCCTGCGGCCTGGATATCAGAGTTCTGCTGAATATAGGAATTACGGAACATGCTCTGCAGTTACTCCCAAATAGTCATGTCTTGAAAACGCATAAGCCAGCGCGAGGCTGGCTTATGGTTGAATTTCCAACGAGTTGGACAATCAGTCGGCTTGTGCTGCTTCCGCCGGTTTGACTGCTTCTTCGTAAGAGACCGCTTTATCGGTCACCTTAGCCTTCTGCAGAACAGTATCCACAACTTGTTCTTCCAGCACAACCGAACGTACTTCGTTCATCTGCTGCTCATTCTTGTAGTACCAAGCCACGACCTGCTCAGGCTCCTGGTAGGCCGAAGCCATTTCCTGGATCATTTCACGAACGCGGTCTTCGTCTGGCTTGAGGTCGAACTGCTTGACCACTTCAGCCACGATCAGGCCCAGCACAACGCGGCGCTTGGCTTGCTCTTCGAACAGCTCGGCCGGCAGTTGGTCAGGCTTGATGTTGCCACCAAACTGCTGAACCGCTTGAACGCGCAGACGATCCACTTCGTTGGACAGCAGGGCCTTAGGCACTTCGATCGGGTTGGCGGCCAGCAGACCGTCCATGACCTGGTTCTTGACCTTGGACTTGATAGCCTGGCGCAGCTCACGCTCCATGTTCTTGCGAACTTCGGTGCGGAAGCCTTCGATGCCGGTTTCCTTGATGCCGAACTGGGCGAAAAACTCTTCGTTCAGCTCTGGCAGCTTAGGCTCGGAAACGCTGTTGACGGTAACGGTGAACTCGGCGGCTTTGCCAGCCAGGTCCAGGTTCTGGTAGTCAGCAGGGAAAGTCAGGTTCAGAACGCGCTCTTCGCCGGCTTTGGCGCCAACCAGGCCGTCCTCGAAACCAGGGATCATGCGGTTGGAACCCAGCACCAGTTGAGTGCCCTTTGCGGAGCCGCCAGCGAACACTTCGCCGTCAACCTTGCCAACGAAATCGATGTTCAGTTGGTCTTCGTTCTGGGCGGCACGGTCGGCCACTTCAAAACGAGTGTTCTGCTTGCGCAGGATTTCCAGCATGTTGTCCAGGTCCGAATCGGCCACTTCGGCGCTCAGACGCTCGATTTCGATACCGTCGAAACCGGCCACTTCAAATTCCGGGAACACTTCGAATACGGCAACGTATTCCAGGTCCTTGCCCGCTTCCAGGGACTTGGGCTCGATCGAAGGCGAGCCTGCCGGGTTCAGCTTTTGCTCGACAACGGCTTCGTAGAAAGAAGCCTGGATCACGTCACCTACAGCTTCCTGGCGCGCATCGGCACCAAAACGACGCTTGATTTCGCTCATCGGCACTTTGCCTGGACGGAAACCAGCGATCTTGGCCTTTTGGGCAGTCTGCTGCAGACGCTTGTTGACCGCAGTCTCGATACGCTCTGCCGGCACGGTGATGCTCAGGCGGCGCTCGAGAGCAGTAGTATTTTCAACAGAAACTTGCATGGATATTCCTCGTTGCACAGACATTAGCCGGCCATTTCCGACCCCAATCAAGGGCATGCATTCTAGTGGGTCAAACTCAAGAAGTCACCCTACTGAAAACACAGCGGAAAACAGCCGGCAATTTATCGGTACGAAAGCACTGAAGTACCTCGCCCCGGTGACAAATACAGCCAAATTGCGCCAGGGCTCTGCGCCGCCCCTCTCTATATATAGAAGGAACACGCATCCATCTCCCTGACGGCCCGCCCTGCGAACAGAGCGAGCAAGCAACGCGGCATCATCGAGATACACAAATACGACGACACGCCCTGCCGGGGCAGCCCAGCACCTGCGACCACCCAATCTCAAACCGCCAAAACCAAAAAAGGCGCCAGACTGTTAAATCTGGCGCCTTTCGAATATGGGGTGGACGAAGGGGATCGAACCCTCGACAACGGGAGTCACAATCCCGTGCTCTACCAACTGAGCTACGCCCACCATATTGCGTTAACAAAGAAACCAAACCACTTCTTTGTTGAGCCCTGCCCCGCCTGACGACCGGGAAAAGCTTTAATTGGTGCGGATGAAGAGACTCGAACTCTTACGCCTCGCGGCGCTGGAACCTAAATCCAGTGTGTCTACCAATTCCACCACATCCGCGCTTGAAGCTCTTAAAGCAAAGGCGCCAGACTGTTAAATCTGGCGCCTTTTCAGAATATGGGGTGGACGAAGGGGATCGAACCCTCGACAACGGGAGTCACAATCCCGTGCTCTACCAACTGAGCTACGCCCACCATATAGCGCTACTTGTGCCAAAGCTGCCTAATGGCGCACCCGGCAGGACTCGAACCTGCGACCATCCGCTTAGAAGGCGGATGCTCTATCCAGCTGAGCTACGGGCGCCTTATTAATCTGTACTCTTGGAGGATTACAAACTAAGTGCTTCCAGCCTTGCAGTACAACTATTCTGCTCGACCTTCTTAACCAGTGCTAGGCTGTGCCCGACAAGTGCGACGAATAGTATAGATGCCCCGGAAACCCGTCAAATCTTTTTTGAAAAAAACTGATTTTATTTAAGGGGTTAGGGCAATTTGCAGACCAAGCGCCTTTGCCCTCGCGCCTTGGCATGCGAGAATGCGCGCACTTTTCTTCCCCCTCTCGATGGTTAATCACGCGTAATGACTGCACAACTTATCGACGGCAAATCAATCGCCGCCAGCCTGCGCCAGCAGATCGCCAAACGAGTCACCGAGCGCAGCCAGCAAGGCCTGCGCACGCCTGGCCTCGCGGTGATCCTGGTCGGCAGCGATCCTGCCTCTCAGGTTTATGTCTCGCACAAGCGTAAAGACTGTGAAGAGGTCGGCTTTATTTCCAAGGCCTATGACTTGCCTTCGGACACCACTCAACAGGCCCTGACCGACCTGATTGACAGCCTCAACGATGACCCGAACATGGACGGCATCCTGCTGCAACTTCCACTGCCAGAGCACCTGGACGCCTCCAAGCTGCTGGAGCGCATCCGCCCGGACAAAGACGTCGACGGTTTCCACCCTTATAACGTCGGCCGCCTGGCCCAACGCATTCCCCTGCTGCGCCCATGCACCCCCAAAGGCATCATGACGCTGCTGGAAAGCACCGGTGTCGACCTGTATGGCCTTGACGCTGTGGTGGTGGGCGCATCGAACATCGTCGGTCGCCCGATGGCCATGGAGCTGCTGCTGGCCGGCTGCACCGTGACCGTCACCCACCGCTTCACCAAGGACCTGGCCGGCCACGTCGGCCGCGCTGACCTGGTGGTAGTCGCCGCCGGCAAGCCGGGCCTGGTCAAGGGTGAGTGGATCAAGGAAGGCGCCATCGTCATCGACGTGGGCATCAACCGCCAGGAAGACGGCAAGTTGGTGGGCGACGTGGTGTATGAAACCGCCCTGCCCCGCGCTGGCTGGATCACACCAGTGCCAGGCGGCGTCGGGCCCATGACCCGGGCCTGCCTGTTGGAAAATACCTTGTACGCAGCGGAAACCCTGCATGGTTAATAACCAGGCGTAATGAAAAAGCCCTGCCTTAGCGCAGGGCTTTTTATTGCACGTAAAAAAACCGTTTTTTCTTAGTTTTTAAGCACTTTCGTCTGGTTCTAGAAGAACATTCGACAGTTCTTCATCCATACTCCTAAAATGTAACGCCCTTTGTCACAAGATCCGTTCTACAACGGCATTTCCTTACTTTTTTAGCGAGTTCATCCGCGTGAAAATTCGTCTTTCTATTGTCAGCCTGTTTTTTGCTTTGGCAGGTACCTTCGCCCACGCCGCCGAAACCACCCTGGCCCCGCGTGACGCCTCCAAGCTGCAGATCGCCTCCGGCAGCGCCATGCTGGTCGATTTGCAGACCAATAAAGTCATATATTCCAGCAACCCCGACGTGGTTGTACCCATCGCCTCGGTGAGCAAGCTGATGACCGGCCTGATCGTCCTCGAAGCCAAGCAGAATATGGACGAGTACATCGACATCAACATCACCGACACGCCCGAGATGAAAGGCGTGTTCTCCCGGGTGAAGATCGGTAGCCAGATGCCGCGCAAGGAAATGCTGCTGATCGCGCTGATGTCTTCGGAAAACCGCGCCGCCGCCAGCCTGGCCCACCACTATCCAGGCGGTTATTCGGCCTTCATCGCCGCGATGAACGCCAAGGCCAAATCCCTGGGCATGACCAGCACCCACTACGTGGAGCCCACCGGTCTGTCGATTCATAACGTCTCGACCGCCCGCGACCTGAGCAAGCTGCTGGCCTATGCGCGCAAGTTTCCGATGCTCAGCCAGTTGAGCACCACCAAGGAAAAGACTGTGTCGTTCCGCAAGCCCAACTACACCTTGGGCTTCTCCAACACCGACCACCTGATCAACCGCGCCAATTGGGATATCAAGCTGACCAAGACCGGCTTCACCAACCAGGCCGGCCATTGCCTGGTGCTGGTGACGAGCATGGGCAATCGCCCGGTGTCGCTGGTAATCCTGGATGCCTTTGGCAAGTTCACCCACTTTGCCGATGCCAGCCGTATTCGTAGCTGGGTCGAGACCGGCAAAGGCGGCGCCGTGCCGGATGTGGCGCTGCGTTACAAGGCCGATAAGAACCTCAAGAATCGAGCGACTGCTACGGAAGTACGTCGATAAACAGCGATTTTAGTGTGGGAGCGGGCTTGCTCGCGAATGCGGTGGGTCAGCCTAAGCATTCAGCGACTGACACTGCGCCTTCGCGAGCAAGCCCGCTCCCACATTTGAGTTTCACTTCTTCTCTGCCAACACCTTGAGCGCTTGGGCCGCCGCTTGCTCCTGCCCCGCCTGCGCCGTGGCGTTGGCCGCATCGCGCCAGCGCTGCGCATCCACGTTGGCCGGCAACTGGCTCGGGCGCTGGGTGAGGATGGCCCAATGGCCCGCGCCCTTCCACGCCGAATCGAAGTCGCTGAAGCTCATGCTCAATCGACGCTCCTTGCCTGAGCGCAACAGCACGGTACTTTTCTGCTGGTTGAACCCCACCACCACGACATAACGCTCCCCGGACCAATAGCTGGCGTTGATCCGCGCCATCACCGGGTAACCCGCCGCTACCTGGGCAAACACGGCGGTCAGCTTGGCGTCCAATGGGTACACCATCAGCCCATACTCACGCGCCAGCACCTGCATGTTGCGTTCAAGGTCCGCCTCGGCGCCGGGCAGGCGCAGTGGTTTATCAAGCAAACCCGGTGTCATGACAATGCCTTGTTGCGACAGCATGCTGGCAAGTGCCGCAGGACCACTCTGATAAGCCTCGCTGCGAAAGGTTGGCACGCCATTGAGTTCAACGCGCTCCGGCAAGCCTGGCAGTTTCGACGGGGTACTGGAACAGGCCGCCAGCCCAAGGGCAACGGCCAGCAGCAAGGAAGTTTTAAGGTTCGACCGTAAGCGCAATTTTTTCACTCTCTTGATCAACTGCCGGTAAAGGCCCCGATCATAGGGCGCCCCGCCCCGCCGGTATAGCCCACTGGCCCAGTAAAGCGGCGCTGATAGAGCAAACAAGTTGGACAGACTCGACCATTGGTCAATAGCAGGCAACCGCCGGCTGGCTAGACTGTCCATTGAGAAGACTGTGTGTGCCCCAAGTGGGCGAAAGGAGGCCCGAATGAGCCTTGCGACAACGATTTTCCTGTTGATCTGTGGTTGGCTGGCCGTCGCCGCCGCCATGCTGTGGGGGGTCATGCGCGTGACGCGCCGGCATCATCATCCCCACGTCAAACCTGCTGAACCCGCCGAGCCACGCAAGACGACGGCGCATCACGCCTAGCCAGGCATGCAATTGAAGTCCTGGGTCGCGGCAATTTCCTTGCCGTGGCCGTCCTCAAGGGACGCACGCACCGTGGTGCCCAGGCTCGATTCCACCAGGGTGTAGTGCTCACCTGCCTTGAAATGCTTGTACTCGATGCGGCCCTGGCAGTCCTGCTGGTTGTCATCACCCGGCTCGTCTTCAAATAAAGTCACGTCCAGGCGATGGTCCCCCGGGGTCACTTCAAAATAGCGCCCATCGTCCACACGCTTGCCATCGACACGCTCGGCCATCAGGTCATTCGGCGCTTCTTCCTGCAAGCCGATCCAGGCTTGGCTGGGGTCCGCCTTGGGGATCGGGCCGGCGCACGCCGACAACAAACAGACAAAGCCAAGGACGGGAACTAACAACAGTGGTTTAAGTGACATGACAGGGCTCCAAAGGGCAGATGTAAAAAGGGCGTATCCGATGGCTGACAAGCTTGATCAGCCGCCCTTCCTGGAACAAATGAATCCCTATGAAAGTATCTTCAGCCCTTGACTAAAACTTCCTTCACCTGGCTGAAAGGTGCGTGTTAGGTGGGTCGGTCAAGACTGCCGGGGTTTGCAATCCTGCTCTTCTCGGAGACTCACGCATGCTCGGGCTGGTAAAGACCGCACTGCACAAGCCGTACACCTTCATCGTGCTGGCTATATTCATCTGCATCATCGGGCCGATGGCGGCCCTGCGCACGCCCACGGATGTTTTTCCCGATATCGGCATTCCCGTGGTCGCCGTGGTCTGGCAGTACAACGGCCTGTCCCCGGACGCCATGGCCGGCCGGGTGATCTACACCTACGAACGCTCCCTGAGCACCACCGTCAACGACATCGAACATATCGAGTCGCAATCGCTGCCCGGCATGGGCATCGTCAAGATCTTCTTCCAGCCTGGCGTCGATATCCGTACCGCCAACGCCCAGGTCACGGCGGTGTCACAGACTGTGCTCAAGCAAATGCCACCGGGCATCACCCCGCCGCTGATCCTCAACTACAGCGCCTCCACGGTGCCGATCCTGCAAATGGCGTTTTCCAGCCCCAGCCTGTCGGAAGCCAAAATTCGCGACCTGGTGCAGAACAATATCCGCCTGCCCTTGAGCGCCCTGCCTGGCCTGGCCATGCCTACACCGATGGGCGGCAAGCAACGGCAGATCACCCTCGACCTCGACCCTCAGGCGCTGGCCGCCAAAGGCTTGTCGGCCCAGGATGTGGGCAATGCCCTGGCGCTGCAGAACCAGATCATCCCGGTGGGCACCGCCAAGCTGGGCCTCAACGAATACACGATCCTGCTCAATAACAGCCCCAAGGCCATCGATGAACTCAACGACCTGCCGATCAAGACGGTTGACGGGGCGCTGATCACCATCGGCCAAGTGGCCCACGTGCGCGACGGTTCACCGCCGCAAACCAATATCGTGCGGGTCGACGGCCATCGCGCCGTGCTGATGCCGGCGCTGAAAAACGGCAGCATCTCCACCCTGTCGATCATCGACGGTATCCGGCAGATGCTGCCGCGCATCGACGAAACCCTGCCGCCGTCGCTGAAAACCTCGCTGCTGGGCGATGCCTCGGCGTTCGTCAAGCAGTCGGTGGGCAGCGTGGCCCAGGAAGGCATCATTGCTGCACTGCTCACCAGTGCGATGATCCTGCTGTTTCTCGGCAGTTGGCGCTCGACCTTGATCATCGCCGCGTCGATTCCCCTGGCAGTACTGTCGGCCATCGCGCTATTGGCTGTCAGTGGGCAAACCCTCAACGTCATGACGTTGGGCGGGCTGGCGTTGGCGGTGGGCATCCTGGTGGACGACGCCACGGTGACCATCGAAAACATCAACTGGCACCTGGAGCAAGGCAAGGCGGTGAAGGCCGCGATTCTCGACGGCGCCGCGCAAATCGTCGGCCCGGCGTTCGTCTCGCTGTTGTGCATCTGCATCGTGTTCGTGCCGATGTTTTTGCTGCAAGGCATCGCCGGTTACCTGTTCCGGCCAATGGCGCTGGCGGTGATCTTTGCCATGGCCAGTTCGTTCATTCTCTCGCGCACCCTGGTGCCGACACTGGCGATGTTTTTGCTCAAACCGCATAGGCCGGAGCCAGGCGCGGGGCATCATCCGGAAGATGCATTCATCAATCACCACGAGGGTGAACAACACCCGAAACCACGCAATGCGTTGCTGCAATCGGTGCTGAATTTTCAACAGGGATTCGAGCGGCACTTTTCCAATGTCCGCGACACCTACCATGGCCTGCTGACGCTGGCACTGGGCGCACGCAAGCGCTTCGTTGTCGGGTTCCTGGCCTGCGTACTCGCATCGTTCCTGTTGTTGCCGAGCCTGGGCCAGGACTTTTTCCCGGCCACCGATGCGGGTGCCTTGGCCCTGCATGTGCGCTTGCCACTGGGCACGCGCATCGAGGAAAGCGCCGCGGCGTTCGACCGCATCGAAGCGCGGATCCGCGAGGTCATCCCCGCCGAAGAGCTGGACACCATCGTCGATAATATTGGCATTCCGCTCAGCGGCATCGACATGGCCTACAGCAGCAGCGGCACCATCGGCCCGCAGGATGGCGATATTCAAGTCAGCTTGAAAACGCACCACGCGCCCACCGCCGACTATGTGAAAAAACTGCGCGAAGCCCTGCCGCAAAGTTTCCCCGGCAGCCACTTTGCGTTCCTGCCCGCCGACATCAGCAGCCAGATCCTCAACTTCGGCGCCCCCGCCCCGCTGGACGTCAAAATCTCCGGGCGCAATGACGCCGAAAACCGCGCTTATGCCGTCGAGCTTGAACGGCGCTTGCAACATGTACCGGGGATTGCCGACCTGCGGATCCAGCAGTCCACCGGCTACCCCTCGCTGCAAGTAAACGTGGACCGTATGCGCGCCAATGGCCTGGGCATCACCGAGCGTGACGTCACCAACAGCATGGTCGCCTCCCTCGCCGGCAGCTCGCAAACCGCGCCGACCTTCTGGCTCAACCCGGCCAATGGCGTGTCTTACTCCATCGTCGCCGCTACCCCGCAATACCGTCTCGACAGCCTGCCGTCCCTGGAAGCGCTGCCGGTGACCGGTGCCAATGGCCAGGCGCAAATCCTCGGCGGCGTGGCGACTATTTCCCGGGTACAAAGCCCGGCCGTGGTGACCCACTACAACATCGAACCGACCCTGGACCTGTACGCCAACGTGCAAGGTCGCGACCTCGGCGGTGTGGCCCGCGATGTGCAAAAGGTGCTGGATGACACGGCGTCCATGCGCCCCAAAGGCGCGACCATCAGCCTGCACGGGCAGATCGATGCGCTGCATGAGGCGTTCAGTGGTTTGAGCTTCGGACTGCTCGGCGCGGTGGTGCTGATCTACTTGCTGATCGTGGTCAACTTCCAATCATGGGCCGACCCTTTTGTGATCATCACGGCGTTGCCGGCAGCATTGGCGGGCATCGTGTGGATGCTGTTCCTCAGTGGCACCTCGTTGTCGGTACCAGCACTCACCGGTGCCATCTTGTGCATGGGTGTGGCGACCGCCAACTCGATCCTGGTGGTGAGCTTCTGCCGTGAGCGCCTGGCCGAACATGGCGATGCGTTGAACGCCGCGCTGGAAGCCGGCTACACACGCTTTCGCCCGGTGTGCATGACCGCCCTGGCAATGATCATTGGCATGTTGCCCCTGGCGATTTCCGAGGAGCAGAACGCCCCGCTCGGCCGAGCGGTCATCGGTGGCCTGGTCTTCGCCACCGTCGCCACTTTGTTGTTTGTTCCCGTGGTCTTCAGCCTGGTCCACGGTCGTCATCCTACTCGCGCAACTGCTGGAGAAACGCCCCATGTCGCCTGATCAAAAACCCTCGCGCAAGCGCCTGATGCTCCTGGGTGTCGGTGGCCTGACGTTGGCTGCCTTGCTGGTCGCCAGCGGCCTGCACGCGCGTACGCTGCACGAGCAATCGGTCACTGCCTGGACCGAAGCCGCCGCCGTCCCCCAGGTGATGGTGTTCCAACCCAAGCCAAACGCCGGCGGTGACACCCTGCGCCTGCCCGCCCACCTGGAGGCGTGGAGCAAGGCGGCTATCCATGCGCGGGTGAGCGGCTACTTGAAGGACTGGAAAGTCGACATCGGGACCCAGGTCAAGACCGGGCAAATCCTCGCCGAAATCGACAGCCCCGACCTTGACCAACAACTGGCCCAGGCCCATGCGCGCCTGATCCAGCAACAAGCCAATGCACGCCTGGCAGCCACCACGGCGACCCGCTGGCAAAACCTGCTGGCCAGCCATTCGGTATCGCGCCAGGACGCCGATGAGAAAACCTCCAACGCCGCAGCCGCCAAGGCCAACACCGAAGCCGCTGCAGCAGACTATGCGCGACTGTGCGCCCTGGAAAGCTACAAGACCCTGCGCGCGCCGTTCGCCGGCACCATCACCGCCCGCAACACGGACATCGGCCAGTTGATCAAAGCCGATAACGCCAGCGATCCAGAACTGTTCAACATTGCCGACACCCACCAATTGCGCTTGTACGTGCCGGTGCCGCAGAACTATGCAGCGGTCATTCATGCGGGCCTTGAGGTCGAACTGACCGTCCCCGAGCACCCCGGCGAGCATTTCAAGGCACGCCTGATCGGTGACTCCACCGCCATCGACCGCCGCTCCGGCACCCTGCTGGCCCAGTTCGTCGCCGACAACCCCAACGGCGAACTGCTGCCGGGCGACTACGCCGAAGTCACCCTACCGATTCCGGCTGACACCCATGGCGTAAGCATCCCGGCCAGCGCCTTGATCTTCCGCGCCCAGGGCACCCAGGTTGCGGTGCTGGACGGGCGCAATCATGTGCACCTGCAAGACATTCATATTGGCCTGGACCTCGGCGAGCGCCTGGTGATCGACCAAGGCCTGAAGCCTGCTGACCGCATCATCGACAACCCGCCCGACGCACTGCGCGAAGGCGACCCAGTGCAACTGGCCGCCGCCTCGGGAGGTGCGCATGCGCCCAAGGCTTAAGTCGCTGGCGGCACTGATGGTGCTGGCGTTACAGGGTTGCTCGATGGCGCCCACCTATACGGTGCCGTCGATTGACCTGCCCGCCCACTACCGCGAACAAACCAGCGATGGCCCCTGGCACAGCGCGCAACCGTCAGACCAACTGGCGCCCCAGTGGTGGCAGCTCTACAACGATTCGCGCCTGAACGCGCTGCAGCAGCAACTGCTCAAGGCCAACCCGGACCTGGCCGCGGCGCTGGCGCACTTCGATGCGTCCCAGGCCTATGCCAGTCAACTGCACGCGGGCCTTTTCCCGCAAATCACCGCCAGCGTGCAACCGCTGCGCCAGCGTCAATCGGATTCACGACCGTTACGCGGTACTACACAGCCGTCGGTGTACAACAGCAATACCGCTGGGTTCTCCCTGGGATACGACCTCGACCTGTGGGGCAGAATCCGCAACCAGGTCGCCGCGGGCGATGCCCAGGCACAAGCGTCCTTTGATGATTTGGCGGTGGTGCGCTTGAGCCTCCAACAGCAGTTGGCGAGCCTGTATGTGCAGCTCAATGGGCTGGATGCGCAGCGCCGAATCCTGAGCACTTCGTTGCAAGACTTCAGCCAGGCGCTGCAACTGACCCGCAGCCGTTATGAAGGCCAGATTGCCTCGGAATTGGACCTGACCCGCGCGCAGAACCAACTGGCCGAAGCCAAGGCGCAGCTGGACGAAGTGCGTGGCCAGCGCAACCTCGCCGAACATGCCATCGGCGAATTGGTGGGCGTGACGGCCAGTGAGTTTTCACTGCCGCCCAGCTCGCAGTTAATGGCGTTGCCAGGCATTCCGGCGCAGTTGCCCAGCCACCTGCTGCAGCGTCGTCCGGACATTGCCGCAGCTGAACGTCGCGTGTTTGCGGCCAACGCAACGATCGGCGTGGCCAAGGCAGCGTGGTTTCCGGATTTCAGTTTGACCGGTGTGCTGGGCGGGCAGACCCAAGGTGTTGGCAACCTGCTGTCCGCCGGCAACCGGTATTGGGCACTGGGGCCGCTGATGAACCTGCCGATCTTCGACGGCGGGCGCTTGAGCGCCAACGAGCGCCAGGCCAAGGCCGAGTTCGAGGAGGCCGCGGCACAGTACCGTAGCCACGTATTGAAAGCCGTGCGCGAGGTGGAAGATAACCTCGCGCAACTGCGGGATCTGCAGCAGCAAGCCGAGGACGAGCAAGCGGCGGCAGAGGCGGCGCAACATACCCAGGCCTTGGCGATGAACAGCTATCAGGCCGGGGCAGTGAGCTATCTGGATGTGGTCACCGCCCAAACCGCCGCGTTGCAGGCACAGAGAGCGTTGCAGGCGGTGCAGACCCGGCAGTTGCAGGCGAGCGTAGGGCTGTTGACCGCACTGGGCGGCGGCTGGCAGCCGGGTTAATACCCACTGATCGTTCCCACGCTCTGCGTGGGAACGCCGCTCAGGACGCTCTGCGTCTGCCTCTAAAATCGTGACGCGGAGCGACACAGGGTGCATTCCCACGCGGAGCGTGGGAACGATCAGGCCGCGAGCTGGCCGCTGGCGATGGCCGCTGAAGCGGCCACCATCGCCCGCAACAACACCGCACACCCCGCCGCCAGGTCATCCGGCGCGGCATTTTCGATTTCGTTATGGCTGATGCCGCCTTCACACGGCACAAAGATCATCCCCGCCGGGCCCAGCTCAGCGACGAAGATCGCGTCGTGCCCTGCCCCGCTGACGATGTCCAGGTTCGACAAGCCCAAGCCATTGGCGGCATTGCGCACCGCCTCCACGCAGCTTTTGTCGAAGTACAGCGGCGGGAAGTCCGCCGTAGGCTGCATGTCGAAACTCAAGCCATGTTTGGCGCAGGTGTCTTCGATCACCTGACGCACCTGGGCAATCATCGAATCCAGCCGCGCCGGTTCAAGATGACGAAAATCCAGAGTCATGCGCACTTCACCGGGAATCACGTTGCGCGATCCCGGATACGCTTGCAGGCACCCCACCGTGCCGCATGCATGGGGCTGGTGCGCCAACGCCGCCGCGTTCACGGCGGCCACCACCGCTGCCGCGCCGACCAGGGCGTCCTTGCGCAAGTGCATGGGTGTAGGGCCGGCATGGGCCTCAACACCGCGCAGCTTCAGGTCGAACCACTTTTGCCCGAGGGCGCCGAGCACCACGCCGATGGTTTTGTGTTCATCCTCCAGAATCGGCCCTTGTTCGATATGGGCCTCGAAATACGCGCCGACCTTATGCCCGCTGACCGGCCGCGTTCCCGCATAGCCAATCGCGTTCAACGCCTCCTCCACGCTGACGCCGTCCGCATCGACCTTGGCCAGGGTATCGGCCAGGGTGAACTTCTCGGCAAACACCCCTGAGCCCATCATGCACGGCGGGAAGCGCGAGCCTTCTTCGTTGGTCCACACCACCACTTCCAGCGGTGCCTCGGTTTCCACCTGGAGGTCGTTGAGGGTGCGCAGCACTTCCACACCGGCCAGCACGCCGAAGCAACCGTCGAACTTGCCGCCGGTGGGCTGGGTGTCGATATGGCTGCCGGTCATTACCGGTGGCAGGTCGGGATTGCGACCGGGGCGGCGCGCAAAGATATTGCCGATGCCGTCGATGGTCACGGTGCAACCCGCCGCTTCACACCACTGCACGAAGAGGTCGCGAGCCTTGCGGTCGAGGTCGGTGAGGGCCAGGCGACACACACCGCCCTTGGGCGTGGCGCCGAGTTCGGCCAGGTCCATCAGCGACTGCCACAGACGGTCGCGGTTGATGTGCTGATGGGGCGATTGCAGAACGTCGAGGGCAGCGTTCATGGGGAGGTCTCCTCAGGCTACAGGTTCTTATGAATTGACGCGGTCAACTGTGGGAGCTGGCTTGCCTGCGATGGCGGTGTGTCAGGCGACACGGCTTTAACTGATAGTCCGCTATCGCAGGCAAGCCAGCTCCCACCTCGACCGTGGTTTACAACGGCGCCTTGGCGGTGATCGGGCTCGCCCCGCGCTTGGCGTTCAAGCCGTAATACAACACCCCGCCCAACGCCGAGCCGGTGAACCAGCCGTAGCTGTAGAACCAGCTGAACGCATCGCTGCCCAGCGACAGCAGCGTCAGCACCACCGGTACGCCAAAGGCGATAAAGCCGCTCCAGTTCCAGGCCGGGTACACGTCGTCGCGGTACAGGCCGGCCAGGTCCAACTGCTGTCTGCGGGTGATGAAATAGTCCACCACCATGATCCCGGCAATCGGCCCCAGCAGGCTTGAATAGCCCAGCAGCCAATTGGAATACACGGTTTCAAGACTCACGTCCGAGACGATCAGCCCGAGTTTTTTCAGCAGTTCATGGGCCATCAGCGCCAGCCCTACCAAGCCGGTGAGGATCACCGCCGTGGTGCGGTTGATCAGCTTGGGCGCAATGTTCTGGAAGTCGTTGGTGGGCGAGACGATGTTCGCCGCGGTGTTGGTGGACAAGGTTGCGACGATGATCAGCGCCATGGCGATGGCCACCCACACCGGGCTCTGTATATGCCCGATCAGACTCACCGGGTCGGAGACGCTGACCCCCACCAGTTTCACCGAGGCGGCGGTCATGACCACGCCGAGGGCGGCGAACAGGAACATGGTCAGCGGCAAGCCGAAAATCTGCCCCAGAATCTGGTCTTTCTGGCTCTTGGCGTAGCGGCTGAAATCCGGAATGTTCAATGACAATGTGGCCCAGAAACCCACCATCGCCGTGAGCCCCGCCATGAAGTAACCGGTGAGGCTGGCGCCTTCGGGGCGCTTGGGTGGGATCGCCATCAACTCGCTGAGGGACACGTTGGGCATCGCCCATACCAGCAGCCCAACCCCCACCGCCACCAACAACGGCGCCGACAAGGTTTCCAGGCGCTTGATCGACTCGGCGCCACGCAGCACCACCCACAGGTTCAAGCACCAGAACAGCATGAAACCGATCACCTCTCCGGTACCGCCGAGGGCTTTCCAGCCGTCGAAAATCGAGCCCAGGAACAGGTGGATCGCCAGCCCGCCGAACATCGTCTGGATACCAAACCAGCCGCAGGCCACCAGCGCGCGGATCAGGCACGGTACGTTGGAGCCGAGGATGCCAAAGGACGAACGCAACAGCACCGGAAACGGAATGCCGTACTTGGTGCCGGGAAACGCGTTGAGGGTCAGCGGGATCAACACCACGATATTGGCCAGCAGGATCGCTACCAGCGCCTCCCCCACCGACAGCCCGAAATACGCCGTGAGCACCCCGCCCAGGGTGTAGGTGGGCACGCAGATCGACATGCCGACCCATAGCGCCGTGATGTGCCATTTGTTCCAGGTGCGCTCGTGCACTTTGGTGGGTGCCATGTCGTGGTTGTAGCGAGGGCTGTCGAGGACGTCGGGGCCGGCGTCGAGTTCGTACAGGCCGTTGCGCTCGATGACTTGCGATCTGTTCTGTTGCATGGCCGCTCCACGGTTTTTTTTAAATTATTGTTGCTCACCTGCACGCCAGGTTCAGGTGGCCGGAGTACCGCATCGACAACATGACATCCAGGGTTCCGGCCAACTGCCCGTGCACTCAATAACCGTGCCGACAACCGCCTCTGAACCCGCACCGCTTATATAACGTGCTGATGTTTATCAGCTTTCCAATTGAACCTGCGGTACTTGCCGCATGCGTCAGGCTAAACAATACGCAAGTTGCCAGAACCTTCAGGTCTCAATCTGGTGCATCACAATTATTTTTATTTCTCGACGGCGTCAAGCGGCATATCTCAAGCGCCTGATTTGCAATAAGAAATATTGATCAGATCAAGAACCTGTCAAGTGCGTCAAAACAGGGTGGGCATGCTTCATTTTGGTGAAAATAGGATTTTTCTTATAAATATCAACAAGATGAAACACACAAAAGTTTGCGAAAAATCTGCTTGCTCATTCGAAAAACTCGGGCTAGTTTCTATTCCTGTCACCGATGACAGGAATTAACCGACCCTCGGTGCGCAGTATTACAACACTTAGAACTGGCACAAGCCGGTCAAGCCTGTGAGGAACTCGACATGTCGCTGTTGATCCGTGGCGCCACCGTTATTACCCATGATGAAAGTTACCGCGCCGATGTGTTATGTGCAGAGGGTCTAATTCGCGCCATTGGCACGAATCTGGATATTCCCGCAGGCACTGAAATACTCGATGGCAGCGGCCAATACTTGATGCCGGGCGGCATCGACCCCCATACCCATATGCAACTGCCCTTCATGGGCACGGTGGCCAGTGAAGACTTTTTCAGTGGCACGGCGGCAGGCTTGGCCGGTGGTACCACGTCGATCATCGACTTCGTGATTCCCAACCCGCAGCAATCGCTGATGGAAGCTTTCCACCAGTGGCGCGGCTGGGCCGAAAAGTCCGCCGCCGACTACGGGTTTCACGTAGCGATCACTTGGTGGAGTGAGCAGGTACGTGAGGAAATGGCCGAGTTGGTCAGCCATCACGGCATCAACAGCTTCAAGCATTTCATGGCTTACAAGAACGCGATCATGGCGGCCGATGACACCTTGGTCGCCAGTTTCGAACGCTGCCTGGAACTCGGCGCCGTGCCCACCGTGCATGCCGAAAATGGCGAGCTGGTGTATCACCTGCAACGCAAACTGATGGCCCAGGGCATCACCGGGCCGGAAGCCCATCCGCTGTCGCGCCCGTCCCAGGTGGAAGGCGAAGCGGCCAGCCGTGCCATCCGGATTGCCGAGACCATCGGCACGCCGCTGTACCTGGTGCATGTGTCGACGAAAGAAGCCCTGGATGAAATCACCTATGCCCGAGGCAAAGGCCAGGCGGTGTACGGTGAAGTGCTCGCCGGCCACCTGTTGCTCGATGACAGTGTGTACCAGCACCCCGACTGGCAGACCGCCGCCGGCTATGTAATGAGCCCGCCATTCCGCCCACGCGGGCATCAAGAGGCGCTGTGGCACGGCCTGCAAGCGGGCAACCTGCACACCACCGCCACCGACCACTGCTGTTTCTGCGCCGAGCAAAAAGCCGCCGGGCGTGACGACTTCAGCAAGATCCCCAACGGCACCGCCGGCATTGAAGACCGCATGGCGCTGCTGTGGCACGAAGGGGTCAATACCGGGCGTCTATCGATGCAAGAATTTGTCGCGCTGACCTCCACCAACACCGCGAAGATTTTCAACCTCTACCCCCGTAAAGGCGCGATACGCGTGGGCGCCGATGCCGACCTGGTGCTATGGGACCCCGAGGGCACGCGGACCATTTCCGCCAAGACCCACCATCAGCAGGTGGACTTCAACATCTTCGAAGGCAAGACCGTGCGCGGCGTGCCCAGCCATACCATCAGCCAGGGCAAGCTGGTGTGGGCCGATGGTGACCTGCGCGCCGAGCGAGGGGCCGGACGGTATGTGGAGCGGCCGGCGTATCCGTCGGTGTTCGAGCAGTTGAGCAAGCGGGCAGCGCTTTGCAAGCCAGTGGCCGTGAACCGCTGAGTCCAAAAAAAGCGGACGCGGAGCGTCCAGTGAGGCATTCCCACGCAGAGCGTGGGAACGATCGCCCATCAGAGGCAGCACCTCAATAACCGTGAGGCCAACACCGTGATCCAGACCCTGACCCACCTCCCCCACCCCCGCGAAGACGGGGCCACCCTCGCCAGCCACTTCACCGACCTGGCACCGCCCCTCAACGCACGCCAGGCCCAACTGGAAGCCTCGCGCTGCCTGTACTGCTACGACGCGCCTTGTGTGAATGCGTGCCCCAGCGAGATCGATATCCCCTCGTTCATCCGCAATATCCACACCGAAAACGTGCAGGGGGCCGCGCAAAAAATCCTCTCGGCCAACATCCTCGGTGGTAGTTGCGCACGGGTGTGCCCGACGGAAATCCTTTGCCAGCAAGCCTGCGTACGCAATAACGCCGAAGAATGCGCCCCCGTGCTGATCGGCCTGCTGCAACGCTACGCCATCGACAACGCGCACTTCAGCGAACACCCGTTCCAACGCGCCGCGTCCACCGGCAAGCGTATCGCCGTGGTCGGCGCCGGGCCTGCCGGTTTGGCCTGCGCTCACCGCGCCGCCTTGCACGGTCATGACGTGGTGATATTCGAGGCGCGGGAAAAAGCCGGCGGCCTGAATGAATACGGAATCGCCAAATACAAACTGGTGGACGACTTCGCCCAGAAGGAACTGGATTTCCTCCTGCAGATTGGCGGCATCGAGGTTCGCCACGGCCAGCGCCTGGGTGACAACCTGACCTTGAGCGAACTGCACCAGCAGTTCGATTCGGTGTTCCTCGGCCTGGGGCTCGCTGCCAGCAAACAGCTGGGCCTGCCCTTTGAGGACGCCCCCGGCCTGCTCGCCGCCACCGACTATATCCGCGAACTGCGCCAGGCCGACGACCTCACCCAACTGCCCCTGGCCGACCGCTGCATCGTGCTCGGCGCCGGCAACACCGCCATCGACATGGCCGTGCAGATGGCCCGCCTCGGTGCCCGCGATGTCAACCTGGTGTACCGCCGTGGTCTGGCCGACATGGGCGCAACCCACCACGAACAGGACATCGCCAAGGCCAATCAAGTCCGGCTGTTGACCTGGGCCCAACCCGACGAGGTGTTACTCGACGACCAAGGCCGCGTACGCGGCATGCGCTTTGCCCGCACCCGCCTGGAGAACGGTCGCCTGCTGCCTACCGGGGAAACCTTCGAACTGGCCGCCGATGCGATCTTCAAGGCGATCGGGCAAGGCTTCGACAACGACGCCCTGCACGACCCGCTGGCCCAGCAGCTGCACCGCGTCGGCGAGCGCATCTTCGTCGATGAGCAACTGCGCACCAGCATCCCTGGGGTGTATGCCGGCGGCGACTGCGTCAGCCTCGGCCAGGACCTAACCGTTCAGGCAGTACAACATGGCAAGCGGGCCGCCGAAGCCATGCATGCCCAACTCATGCTGACTGTGGAGGCTGCGTAATGGCCGATCTCTCGATTGTATTCGCCGGAATCAAAGCGCCCAATCCGTTCTGGCTGGCTTCCGCGCCGCCCACCGACAAAGCCTACAACGTAGTGCGCGCCTTCGAGGCCGGCTGGGGTGGCGTCGTGTGGAAAACCCTGGGGGAAGATCCGGCGGCGGTGAACGTGTCGTCGCGTTACTCCGCGCACTATGGCGCCAACCGCGAAGTGCTGGGCATCAACAATATCGAACTGATCACCGACCGCTCCCTGGAGATCAACTTGCGGGAAATCACCCAGGTGAAAAAGGACTGGCCGGACCGCGCGCTGATCGTCTCGCTGATGGTGCCTTGTGTCGAAGCGTCCTGGAAAAACATCCTGCCCTTGGTGGAGGCGACCGGCTGCGACGGCATCGAGCTGAACTTCGGCTGCCCTCACGGCATGCCCGAACGGGGCATGGGCGCCGCCGTCGGCCAGGTGCCGGAGTACGTGGAGCAAGTGACGCGCTGGTGCAAGACCTATTGCTCGCTGCCGGTGATCGTCAAACTCACGCCGAACATCACCGACATCCGCGTGGCGGCGCGAGCGGCCTATCGCGGTGGCGCCGATGCGGTGTCGCTGATCAACACCATCAACTCCATCACCAGCGTGGACCTGGAACGCATGGTCGCGCTGCCGGTGGTCGGCACCCAGAGTACCCATGGCGGTTACTGCGGCTCGGCGGTCAAGCCGATTGCGTTGAACATGGTCGCCGAAATCGCCCGTGACCCACAGACCAACGGCCTGCCGATCTGCGGCATCGGCGGCATCGGTACCTGGCGCGACGCCGCGGAATTCGTCGCCCTGGGCTGCGGCGCGGTGCAGGTGTGCACGGCGGCGATGCTGCATGGGTTTCGCATCGTTGAAGAGATGAAGGACGGCTTGTCGCGCTGGATGGACAGCCAGGGCCATGCCAACCTGCAGGCGTTTTCCGGGCGGGCGGTGGGCAATACCACAGACTGGAAGTACCTGGACATCAACTACCAGGTCATCGCCAAGATTGATCAAGCGGCGTGCATTGGCTGTGGGCGTTGCCATATTGCCTGCGAGGACACCTCGCACCAGGCCATTGCCAGCTTGAAGCAGGCTGATGGCACGCATCTGTATGAGGTGATCGACGATGAGTGCGTCGGCTGCAACCTGTGCCAGATCACCTGCCCGGTGGCCGGCTGCATCGAGATGGTGCCGATCGATAACGGCAAGCCGTTTTTGAACTGGACGCAGGACCCGCGCAATCCTTACCGCGAAGCGGTGTAACCCTTGCCCCTCGTTCCCACGCTCCACGTGGGAACGCATCCTGTGACACTCCGCGTCACCCTGGCAAGAGCGTCCAGGGCTGCATTCCCACGCGGAGCGTGGGAACGATCAGCTCAGGGTTCCAAGCCAATCCCGCGCAAAATCACACCGGTCACTGTCTGAATGGCCTTCTCGAACTGCCTGTCCGACAACGGCTGGTGATCATTCAAAATCTTCACTTGGTGGTCAAAGTCGGCATAGTGCTGGGTCGAGGCCCAGATCATGTACAGCAGGCTCGAGGGCTCCACCGGCAGGATGCGTTTGTCTTGCACCCATTGGCGAATCTTCGCTTCCTTCATCTTGGCCCAGTCGTACAGGCTTTCATCCAAGGCCTCGCCGAGTGTGGGCGCGCCGTGGATGATTTCATTGGCCCAGACCTTGGAGCCATACGGACGCGTGCGCGAGCGCTGCATCTTGGCGCGGATGTAGCTGCTGAGCACCACACGGGGGTCATCAAAGGTTTCAAAGCTCAGGGCGTCCTGCTTCCACAATTCCAGCAGGTCGAACAGCACCGCGCTGTACAGCTCGCTCTTGGTGGTGAAGTAGTAATGCAGGTTGGAGCGCGGCAGTTGCGCTTCTTCGGCGATGTCGGCCATGGCGGTGCTGCCATAGCCTTTGTTGGCGAAGACCTTCTCCGCCGCCAGCAGGATTTTCTCGACGTTGACCCGACGAATTCCGATCTTGTGATTGCCCATAAGGGCTCCCTGACAACAACACGGCCTAAAGACTACCACCGGCTCTAGATCGGGGCGACAGGCCAAGCCGAAACTTCGTACACTGCCGGCTCCTATCCTCTGATCGGTGTTGAACAATGTTGCTCAAGAAGTCCCTGACCGCTGCTGTCCTGTTCACTGCCCTGCTGGGCGCTTCTGCCGCGTTTGCCCACGCCCACCTCAAGAGCGCGCAACCTGCGGCTGACAGCCGCGTCGCCGCCCCCACAGACCTGCGCCTGACCTTCAGCGAAGGCGTCGAAGCCACCTTTACCAAGGTCTCCCTGAGCAAGGACGGCACCGAAATTGCCATCAAGGGCCTGGAAACCCCGGACGC
Source organism: Pseudomonas sp. CFSAN084952 (assembly GCF_009648855.1). NCBI lineage: Bacteria > Pseudomonadati > Pseudomonadota > Gammaproteobacteria > Pseudomonadales > Pseudomonadaceae > Pseudomonas > Pseudomonas sp. CFSAN084952. The sequence continues at coordinate 3,198,011 of NZ_CP045767.1, forward strand.
CGACAAGAAAACCCTGGTGGTCACGCCTGCCGCTCCGCTGGCAAGCGGCACGTATAAGGTCGAATGGCATGCGGTGTCCGTCGACACTCACAAAAGCGAAGGCACTTACAGCTTCAAGGTCGGCCAATAACCCATGGCGACCCTGCTGGTGCTGTGCCGCTTCCTGCACTTTTGCGTCGTGTTGCTGATGTTCGGGGCCTGGGTGTTCAGGCCCTGGCTGCTCGGCGCTCACGTCGTGCAGCCGACACTGGACCGGCAATTGCTGCGCATCACCCGTGGCCTGGCCAGCCTGGGGCTGCTCACCGGGGTTGCGTGGCTGCTGTTGATCACCGCCAGCATGGCTGGCAGTTGGGACTCGGCGCTGCAACCGGCCACGGTGCAGTTGGTGCTGGGCAAGACCTTTTTTGGCCAGGTATGGACCTGGCATCTGCTGCTTAACCTGCTGCTGGTGATCGTGCTGATCAAGCCCTGGCCGGCCTTGCGCTTGCCGCTGCTCGCCCTGCTGCTGGCGACCCTGGCCCCCGTAGGCCACGGCGCCATGCTCGACGGGCTGAGTGGGCGGTTGCTGATCCTTAACCAGGTGGTGCACCTGCTGTGCGTGGGGGCCTGGCTCGGGGGGTTGCTGGTGTTAGTGCTGATCCTCAGGCATGCGCAAGACCATCGCCTAAAGCCGATTTTGCGCCGCTTCAGTGGTGTGGGATATGGCCTGGTCGCCGGCCTGTTGGTGACTGGCTTGATCAATGTGCGGGTGCTCACTGGGCAACTGTGGCCCACGCCGCTGTTCCAAGGGTTTGCCTTGATTTTGCTGATCAAGGTGGGGCTGGTGCTGGGCATGCTCGGGTTGGCGCTGTTGAATCGGTTGCGTATCAAACGCTGCGAGCAACGCCTGGGCAGTTTGAAAGCCAGCGTGATGATGGAGTGGCTGTTGGGCATTGCAGCGGTGGCTGCGGTTTCCCTGCTTGGCACCCTGCCGCCGATGGTCATGGCTGGCTGAAAAGTCTTGTGCAATGCAATCAACGTGGGAGCTGGCTTGCCTGCGATGGCGGTGGATCAGTGACTGCATACTGTCTGATTCGCCGCCATCGCAGGCAAGCCAGCTCCCACACTGACCGTGCCCCCATCAGTTGAATCGTTTCACCCAGGTCATCGTATAACTTCTGCTTGACACGCCCTCAAAACCTCGCAAATATCGCGCTCAATGTTGTACGACAACGTATAACAAATAATAAAAACAACAAAACAAAGGGAGCCTCACTGTGAGTCAATCCGCCCGTCATTCTTGCACGCGCCTGGGCCTTCTCGGTCTCGGCAGCCTGGCCGTCACCCTGCCGCTGGGCGTCAACGCCGAAGGTTTTATCGACGACGCCAAGGCCACGCTCAACCTGCGTAATGCCTACTTCAATCGCAACTTCACCAACCCGACCAACCCCCAGGGCAAGGCCGAAGAGTGGACGCAGAATTTTATCCTTGATGCCAAGTCCGGCTTTACCCAGGGCACGGTCGGTTTCGGGATTGACGTGCTGGGCCTGTATTCGCAAAAGCTTGATGGCGGCAAAGGCACCGCCGGCACCCAACTGTTGCCGGTGCATGACGATGGCCGCCCCGCCGACAATTTCGGGCGTCTGGGTGTCGCGCTGAAAACCAGGCTGTCGAAGACCGAGTTGAAGGTTGGCGAATGGATGCCGGTGCTGCCGATCCTGCGTTCCGATGATGGCCGCTCCCTGCCCCAGACCTTTCGTGGCGGCCAAATCACCTCCAATGAAATCGCCGGCCTGACGCTCTACGGTGGCCAGTTTCGCGGCAACAGCCCGCGCAACGACGCGAGCATGGAAGACATGTTCATGAACGGCAAAGCCGCGTTCACTTCGGACCGTTTCAACTTCGGCGGCGGCGAATACACCTTCAACGACAAACGTACCCAGGTCGGCCTGTGGTACGCCGAACTGACTGATATCTACCAACAGCAGTACCTCAACCTCACCCACAGCCAGCCGCTGGGCGACTGGACTCTGGGCGCCAACCTCGGGTTCTTCAACGGCAAGGAAGACGGCAGCGCCCTGGCCGGCGACCTCGATAACAAGACCCTGTTCGCTCTGCTCTCGGCCAAATACAACGGCCACACCTTCTACGTTGGCCTGCAAAAACTCAGCGGCGACAGCGCCTGGATGCGCATCAACGGCACCAGTGGCGGCACTCTGGCCAACGACAGCTACAACGCCAGCTACGACAACGCCAAGGAAAAGTCCTGGCAGGTGCGCCACGACTTCAACTTTGTGGTGCTCGGCGTTCCAGGGCTCACCCTGATGAACCGCTATATCAGCGGCAGCAATGTACACACCGGAGCGATCACCGACGGCAAGGAGTGGGGACGTGAGTCGGAGTTGGCCTACACGGTGCAGAGCGGTGCGCTGAAGAACCTCAATGTGAAGTGGCGCAACTCGACCATGCGTCGGGATTTCAGCAATAACGAGTTCGATGAGAACCGGATTTTTATCAGCTATCCGATTTCGTTGTTGTAGCTCCAAAGGCAAATCCGATCTCTAAGGTGCCACCTATCCATGTGGGAGCTGGCTTGCCTGCGATAGCGGTGGGTCAGTTACCACATCCTTTTCAGACTCACCGCTATCGCAGGCAAGCCAGCTCCCACCTTTGATCTCATGTGCCTGGAAGGACGTTGACAACACCAGGAATCCCTAACACTATTTCCCCATAGTCATACGACAACCTACAACAAAAATCTGGAAGGCCCATGACCACCACCACCCCCGCTCCCTTCAATCGTCTGTTGCTCACTGGTGCCGCCGGCGGCCTGGGCAAAGTCCTGCGTGAACGCATGCGTCCTTATGCCCAGGTGCTGCGCCTTTCGGATATCGCTGAAATGGCCCCCGCCACCGATGCTCGCGAAGAGGTACACACCTGCGACCTGGCCGACAAACACGCCGTGCATCAGTTGGTAGAGGGCGTCGACGCCATCCTGCACTTTGGCGGCGTTTCGGTGGAGCGCTCGTTCGAAGAAGTACTGGGCGCGAATATCAGTGGCGTGTTCCATATCTACGAAGCCGCCCGCCGCCACGGGGTCAAGCGGGTGATCTTCGCCAGTTCCAATCACGTGATCGGTTTCTACAAACAGGGCGAGCAACTTGACGCCCATTCCCCGCGCCGCCCGGACAGTTACTACGGCCTGTCCAAGTCCTACGGCGAAGACATGGCCAGTTTCTACTTCGACCGTTATGGCATCGAGACCGTGAGCATCCGTATCGGCTCCTCGTTCCCGCAACCGCAGAACCGAAGGATGATGCACACCTGGCTCAGCTTCGACGACCTGACCCAACTGCTCGAACGGGCGCTGTACACGCCCAACGTCGGCCATACCGTGGTGTACGGCATGTCGGCCAACCTCGACACCTGGTGGGACAACCGCTACGCCGCGCACCTGGGCTTTGCCCCCAAGGACAGCTCCGAAGTGTTCCGCGCCCAGGTCGAAGCCCAACCGCCCGTGGCCGCCGATGACCCGGCCAAGGTCTACCAGGGCGGTGCGTTCTGCGCGGCGGGGCCGTTCGGTGACTGAGTGCCCAGCAACCCAAGGGAATGACCATGACTGCTGAATTGATTGTCGATGCCCGCAATGCCGTGGGCGAATGCCCGGTGTGGGTGCCTGAAGAAAACGCGCTGTATTGGGTGGATATCCCCAACGGTGGCTTGCAACGCTGGAACGCCGCCACCGGCCATCTGGCAGCGTGGAAAGCCCCAGAGATGCTCGCCTGTATTGCGCGCACTCAAGCAGGCAATTGGGTCGCCGGCATGCAAACCGGCTTCTTCCAACTCACGCCCCACAACGACGGCAGCCTCGACACCGTGCCGCTGGCCAGCCTCGAGCATTCGCGCAAGGACATGCGTTTGAACGATGGCCGCTGCGATCGCCAGGGCCGTTTCTGGGCCGGCAGCATGGTGCTGGACATGGGCTTGAACGCCGCCGATGGTGTCCTTTATCGCTATGGGTCCGGGGCTACGCCCCACGCGCAACTGGACGGGTTCATCACCCTCAACGGCCTGGCCTTCAGCCCCGATGGCCGCACGATGTACGCTTCCGATTCGCACCCGAAGGTGCAAAAGGTCTGGGCGTTCGACTACGACATCGAGACCGGCACACCGTCCAATCGCCGCCTGTTCGTTGATATGAACGACTTCCCCGGGCGGCCCGACGGTGCAGCCGTGGACGCCGAGGGCGGCTACTGGATCTGCGCCAACGACGCCGGGTTGGTTCACCGTTTCACCCCGGACGGCCGCCTGGACCGCTCCCTGAGCGTGCCCGTGAAAAAACCCACCATGTGCGCCTTCGGTGGCAGCCGCCTGGACACCTTGTACGTCACTTCCATCCGTGACGACCCGAGTGAGCAGTCGCTGTCTGGTGGCGTGTTCGCCCTCAACCCCGGCGTCCAAGGGCTGCCCGAACCCCGCTTCATCGTTTAATCGCTGTGCCTTGAATACAACAATAACAAGACAGGAGTGACTTCCATGGACTTCAAACGCACCTTGCTCGCCGCTGCAATCTTCACCCTCAGCAGCGCCGCCCACGCGCTGGAAATCAAGTTCGCCGACATCCACCCCGCTGGCTACCCCACCGTGGTCGCCGAAGAGAACATGGGCAAGGCCCTGACCAAGGCGAGTAACGGCGAGCTGACCTTCAAGTACTTCCCCGGCGGTGTGCTGGGCTCCGAGAAGGAAGTGGTCGAACAGGCCCAGGTCGGCGCCGTGCAAATGACCCGCGTCAGCCTCGGCATCGTCGGCCCGGTGGTGCCGGACGTGAACGTGTTCAACCTGCCGTTCGTATTCCGCGACCAGGCGCATATGCGCAAGGTCATCGATGGCGAGATTGGCGACGAGATCCTCGCCAAGATCACCAACTCCGAGTTCGGCCTGGTGGCCCTGGCCTGGATGGATGGCGGCACGCGCAATCTCTATACCAAGAAACCGGTGCGCAAGATCGAAGACCTCAAGGGCATGAAGATCCGCGTGCAAGGCAACCCGATTTTCATCGAAGCCTTCAACGCCATGGGCGCCAACGGCATTGCCATGGACACCGGCGAGATCTTCAGCGCCCTGCAGACCGGGGTCATCGACGGCGCGGAAAACAACCCGCCGACCTTGCTGGAACACAACCACTTTCAGAACGCCAAGTACTACACCCTCACCGAACACCTGATCCTGCCTGAACCCATCGTGATGTCGAAAATCACCTGGAACAAGCTCGACCCCGCCCAGCAGGACATGGTCAAGGCCGCTGCCAAGGCCGCCCAGGCCGACGAGCGCGTGCTCTGGGACGCCAAGTCCGCCAGCAGTGAAGAGAAACTCAAGAAGGCCGGCGTGGAGTTCATCACCGTCGATAAAAAGCCCTTCTATGAGGCCACCGCCCAGGTGCGTGCCAAGTACGGTGCGCCGTATGCGGACATGATCAAGCGCATCGACGCGGTTCAATAACCTCCCCTGCCCCTGCATAAGGCCCGGCGCGGTCGGCATCGACGCGCCCGGTCACGGTGAACGCCATGAAGACTTTACTGCTGCGCTTCAATGACTGCCTTTACATGACCTGTATCTGGGTCGCCGGCCTTTCGGTCCTGGGGGTGGCCTTGATCATTCCCTGGGGTATCTTCACCCGCTACGCCCTCGGTACCGGTTCCAGCTGGCCGGAGCCCACCGCCATCCTCCTGATGCTGGTGTTCACCTTTATCGGCGCCGCTGCCAGTTACCGTGCCGGCGCGCACATGTCGGTGGCGATGATCACTGACCGCTTGCCGCCCGTCCAACGCCGCCTCGTCGGCATCCTCTCGCAACTGCTGATGGGCACCATCTGCGTGTTCATGACGATTTGGGGCACCAAGCTGTGCCTGTCCACCTGGAACCAATTCATGAGCGCCATCCCTACCCTGCGCGTAGGCATCACCTATATGCCGATCCCGATTGGCGGCGTGCTGACCCTGGTGTTCGTGGTCGAAAAGCTGCTGCTCGGTGATCAGAGCAACCGCAAGGTGGTGCGTTTCGACCTGGTTGAAGAAAACGAAGGGGCCGCCTGATATGGACGCATTGATTCTGTTGGGCAGCTTTGTTGTATTGATTCTGATCGGCATGCCGGTGGCCTACGCGTTGGGGCTGTCGGCGCTGATTGGCGCGTGGTGGATCGACATCCCGTTCCAGGCCCTGATGATTCAGATTGCCGGTGGGGTGAACAAGTTTTCGCTGATGGCGATTCCGTTCTTCGTGCTGGCCGGGGCGATCATGGCCGAGGGCGGTATGTCGCGGCGCCTGGTGGCCTTTGCCGGGGTGCTGGTGGGCTTTGTGCGTGGCGGGTTGTCCCTGGTCAACATCATGGCTTCGACGTTTTTTGGCGCGATTTCCGGCTCATCCGTGGCCGATACCGCCTCGGTCGGCTCGGTGCTGATCCCGGAAATGGAACGGCGGGGTTATCCGCGCGAATTCGCCACCGCCGTGACCGTCAGCGGTTCGGTGCAGGCGCTGCTGACGCCGCCCAGCCATAACTCGGTGCTGTACTCCCTGGCGGCAGGCGGCACCGTCTCCATCGCCTCGCTGTTCATGGCCGGTGTGGTGCCGGGCTTGTTGATGAGCGCGTGCCTGATGGTGCTCTGCCTGATCTTCGCGAAAAAGCGCGACTACCCCAAAGACGAAGTCATCCCCTTGAAGCAGGCGCTGAAGATCGCCGCCGATGCGCTCTGGGGCCTGATGGCCATGGTGATCATCCTCGGCGGCATCCTCTCGGGCATCTTCACCGCCACCGAGTCGGCTGCGATTGCGGTGTTGTGGGCATTCTTCGTGACCATGTTCATCTACCGCGACTACAAATGGCGCGAGCTGCCCAAGCTGATGCACCGCACGGTGCGCACCATTTCCATCGTGATGATCCTGATCGCCTTCGCCGCCAGCTTCGGCTACATCATGACCCTGATGCAGATCCCGGCGAAGATCACCACGCTGTTCCTGACCCTGTCGGACAACCGCTACGTGATCCTGATGTGCATCAACGTCATGCTGTTGTTGCTGGGCACGGTGATGGACATGGCGCCGCTGATTCTGATCCTCACGCCGATCCTGATGCCGGTGATCCTGGGCATCGGCGTCGACCCGGTACACTTCGGCATGATCATGCTGGTGAACCTGGGTATCGGCCTGATTACCCCGCCGGTGGGCGCGGTGCTGTTCGTTGGTGCGGCGGTGGGCAAGACCAGCATCGAGAAAACCGTGAAGGCACTGCTGCCGTTTTATGCGGTGTTGTTCTTGGTGCTGATTGCGGTGACCTACGTTCCGGCGTTGTCGCTGTGGTTACCCCATTTGGTGCTGTAAACCTTCTTTCAGAAACAAAAGTGAGCAGCTGTGGGAGCTGGCTTGCCTGCGATAGCGGTGTATCAGTCACGGATGCATTGACTGACAGGTCGCTATCGCAGGCAAGCCAGCTCCCACACTTGCATCCTCAGTGTTTGTTTTGACTTCATCAGGCAGGTCAATCGTGATTGAGCTTTCGGATCAATTCACCCATCTGGTGCTCGCCCCCGCCATCGGCGGCAGCCTCGTCAACTGGACGGTGCGCGCCACCGGGCAGCCGCTGTTACGGCACAGCGATGCACAGGCGATCAATACCGGGCTGCCGGGCAAGCTGGGTTGCTATCCCTTGGCACCCTGGTCCAACCGAATCGCCCAAGGCGGGTTCGACAACCCCGGTGGTTGGCTGGCACTGGCAGCTAATAGCCTCACTGATCCTTTACCGATTCACGGCTCGGCCTGGCAGCAGGCATGGCAGGTGGTGAGCCATACCACGCATGAAGTGGTGCTGGAATTGGAATGCGCCACACCCTTCGCCTATCACGCCCGCCAGCGGTTGCGCTTGAACAACGGTGAGTTGAATATTCAATTGTGTGTAACTCACTTGGCCGAGCAACCCGCGTGGCATGGGCTGGGCTTGCATCCGTACTTACCTCGCCGGCCGGGTACGCGGCTGCAGGCCAAGGCTGGGCAAGTGTGGATGAGTGATGCAGCCAAGCTGCCCACCGAGTTGGCACCGGTTCCCGAAGCCTGGGATTTCCGGCAACTCAAAGGATTGCCAGAGGGGCTGGTGGACAACGGCTTTTGCGGCTGGGATGGGCACTGCCTGATCGAACAACCGGAGCTTGGCTACCGTCTCGAATGCCAGGCCAGCGGCGCCGATTATTTCCTGTTGTACTGCCCGCCGGGGTTGGAGTTTTTCTGCATCGAGCCGGTGAGCCATCCGGTGAATGCCCATCACCTGGCGGGCAAGCCTGGCCTGAAGCTGTTGGAGCAAGGCCAGTCAACCCACCTCAATTTCAACCTGAAATACACGCCAAGCGTGCCAGTGTCAGGGCGGTGAATTTTTGAGACGCCCTGCCGTGTCGATACTCACCACCACCGACAACCCCGGCCGCAAGCGCTCACTCTCGGCTTGATCCGGATCCACGGTGATGCGCACGGGCACCCGCTGGGCGATCTTGACGAAGTTGCCGGTGGCGTTGTCCGCCTGCAACAGGCTGAACTCGGAACCGGTGGCCGGGGAAATATGCTGCACCGTGCCATGGAATTTGCGGTGGTTCAGCGCATCCACGGTGAACGTCACCGGCTGGCCGACCTGCACATTGTCCATCTGGGTTTCTTTCATATTGGCAATCACCCACAACTGCTTGGGCACCAGCGCCATCAGTTGCGCGCCGGAATTGACATAAGCGCCCAGGCGCACGCCAATCTGCCCCAGCTGACCATCCCGTGGCGCCGTGATGCGGGTATTGGACAGGTCGATGCGCGCCAGTTCCACTGCCGCCTCGGCGCTCGCGACAGCTGCCTCCAGGGAGCCGCGGTTGACGATCACCGTCTGCAAATCCTGGCGCGCAATTTCCAGGCTGGCCTGGGCCTGGGCCACGGCAGCGATGGTCTGCGCGTTGGCGGCACGGGTCACGTCCAGTTCGCGTTTGGACACCGAACCATCGCTGATCAGTTCTTCATTGCGGCGCAAATCCGCAGTGCTCTTGCGTGCCTGAGCCTGACTGTCGACCAACGCGGCCTGGCGCAGCTTGATGGTCGCTTCGGCGCTGTTGCGTTGCTGCACCACGTTGGCCAACGAGGCCTTCTGCACCGCCAGTTGTGCCAGGGCCTGGTCGAGGCGTTGCTTGTAGATACGGTCATCCAGGCGCACCAGCAGGTCGCCGGTCTTGACGTACTGGAAGTCCTGCACCGGCACTTCGAACACATAGCCACTGAGTTGCGGGCCGATAATCGTCACCTGCCCACGCACCAGGGCGTTTTCGGTGGTTTCCACCGCGCTGCTGAACGGCGGCAGTTGCCAGGCGTACAACACGATCAGCACACCGATGATGGCGATGGCGGCAAAGCCCAGGGACGAGATGATCCGCACGCGCAAGGACCGCAGTTGGGTGGGCACCGCGCCCGGTGGCGTGCTGCCTTCCGGCGTGGCGGCAATGGCAGTCGTGGTGGTGGTTGAAGGTTCAGTCATGAAGTCGCGCCGCTGGGTTGAACAGGAGGAGTTGCCTTGGTAGTGCTCATCAGCCACAGGCTGCGGGTGAAGATCCACAGCATGGTCAGGATCGCGATAATCGCGATCAGCATGAAGACATCGTTGTAAGCCATGACGTTCGCCTCACGGGTGGCCGCCGTGGCCAGGCTGCGGATGCCCATGAGGTTGCGCAGTTCCGGGTCAGCGACGATCTTGCCATAGGCCGCCCCACCACTCTGCACCCGCGCCGCCACAAGCGGATCGATCAGGGTCAGGTGCTCGACGATCATGCTCGAATGGTACTTCTCGCGCACAATCTGGAAGGTGCCCAGCAACGCCGCGCCGATCAGGCCGCCAAGGTTCTGGCAGATCCCGAACATCACCGAGAAGCTCACCAGGTTGCGCGGGTTGGTCAGTACGTTTTTGGTGCCCAGCACCATGGTCGGCCCCAGGAAGAATGTACCGCCGAAGCCTAGCAGGAACTGGCTGATATAGAGGTTCTGCGGACGGGTCAGGTTGCTGGAAAAACTGTCCATCACCGAACCGGTAGCCATCAGCGCCAGGGAGATGATCAGCGGCATCAGCAAATGCGCCGGGTTGATCGTCAACGCGCTGACCACCAGCCCGGCAATCGCCCCGGCCAGCATCACCACGTACAGGGTGTGCATCTGCTGGTAGCTCATGTTCAACATCTGCATGAACCCCACCGCACCGGTGGATTGCTCGGACAGCACCATGCGAATCAGCACCACCGCCAACGCCAGGCGGATCATCACGCCGCTGCCCAGCCAGCGCGTCATCAGCATCGGGTTGCTGCGGTTATGCTCGATGGCGAGCCCCGCCATGATCAGCACCAGGGAACAGGCGGAGGCCACGCCGATCCACGGCGCTTCCAGCCACCAGTCAATACGCCCCAGGGACAGCACAGCGCAGAGCAAGGCTACGCCGCTGGCGAGGATGGCAAAGGTTAGAAAATCGAGTTTTTCAAAGGTCTTGAAGCGATCACCCGGCGGCAGCTTGAGCAGGAACACGCAGCCCAGGCAGATCAGCGCCAGGCCCAGTTCAAACAAATACAGCCCGCGCCATTCAGCGATTTGCAGCAAGTCTTCGGAAAACAGCCGCGCCAGCGGTAACGCCAACTGCGCGGTGCCCAGCCCCAGTACCAGCGCTTTCAGCCGCCACTTGGCCGGGAATGCCTGGATCATGTAGTACAAGCCCAACGAACTGAGCGCCGCACCCACCATGCCATGGGCGGCCCGTACCGCAATTGCCGAACTGAGGTCATTGACGAACAAGTGGCCGAAGGTCACCAGCGCGTAGAGCACCAGGAACACCTCGGTAAACGCACGCAGGCCGAACTGCTGGCGAAACTTCACCAGCAGCAGGTTCATGCACACGTTGGTCATCACATAGGCGGCGGGCAGCCAGGCCATTTCCGCGGTGGTCGCGCCCAGGGCGCCTTGCAGGTATTGCAGGTTGGCGATGACCAGGGCGTTACCCAAGCCGCCGGTGATTGCCACCAGCACGCCGACCAGCGCGAAGAGCCAGCGCTTATGCGTAGGGTGCAGCGGCGTCGACGGCGAGCCAGGCAGGCTCGGCCGCTCGTGGGGTTGCCAGGTGTGGGGGGTGTATTTATCCATTCGGTGACCTTGGTAAGCCGGGGTGCAAGGCCGGTGAATCCGTTACACAGAGGAACAGTAACCTGAGAGGCGTTCATCTTGCCATCTCGTGGACGCATTTGATCCTCAGGTGGACACAGTCACAAGTAGAAGCTTTTAACCTTATAGGGCGGCCTTGAATAACATGCCAACAGCCACTACGACGCACAAACTGGCAAACCCCACTTGCAAGGCCCGCGCGGGAATCACCGAACACAACCGCCTTCCCGCCAACATGCCGACGACACTCGCACCAATAAACGCCCAGCCCACCGGCTCGATACTCACGCCCGCATGAAACGCACCGGCCACGCCGATCAGCGACAGCAGGCTGACCACCATCAACGACGTGGCGACGATGCCACGCATCTGCACATCGGTGAGCTGCTTGAACGCCGGTACGATCAGGAAGCCGCCGCCCACGCCCAACAACCCCGACACGGCGCCGGTCACCGCACCCAATGCGGCCAGGGTGGCGCTGCACTTGGCGGTCCAGGCCAGGCGCCCGGTCTGCTGGTTGAGCATGCAGTTCTTCTGGCCCCACGACGCCGAACCATGGTCACTCGGCCCGGCCTCGCGCTTTTCCCGTTGCAGCATGCGCCAGGCCACCAGCACCATCAGCGCGCTGAACAGTCCCATCAGCACCGGCTCCGACAGTTGATGGGCGACGAACACACCCAACGGCGAAAACAACGCGCCAAGCAAGGCGATCAGCAACGCCGCGCGATACCGCACCAGGCCATGGCGCAAGCCATCAATGGCCCCCACCGCTGCCGCTGCGCCCACCGCGAGCAATGACACGGGCGCGGCCTGGGTCATGGTCAAGCCCAGCCCCAGCACCAGCGCCGGCACCCCGAGGATGCCGCCGCCTGCGCCGGTCAGACCCATGACCAGGCCCATCAATACACCCAACACACTGGCCAGCAGCATTCAGTCCACCTTGCTCAGACGGGTCAGCCACTCACGGCCCTTGAGCATGCCGTTCCAGTAGAACCACGGCAGCAGCGTGGCCTTGAGGAACCACATCGAACGGCGTGCCTGCGTGGGATCGAGGGGAAAGGTCGGCAGCAACTTGCCGCCGTAGCCAAACTCGGCCAGCACCACCTTGCCCTTTTCCACCGTCAGTGGGCAGGAACCGTAGCCGTCGTATTTGAGCGGCAATGGCGCCTGTTTGCGCACGGCCAGCAGGTTTTCCGCCACTACCACGATTTGCTTGCGCACCGCCGCAGCAGTCTTAGCGTTGGTGGTGCCGCACACATCCCCAAGGCCGAAGATATGTGGGTAGCGCAGGTGTTGCAGGCTGTGGGGGTTCACTTCGCACCAGCCGGCGGCATCGGCCAGCGGGCTCTGGCGGATAAAGTCCGGGGACAACTGCGGCGGTACGACGTGGAGCATATCGAAGGTTTTCTCTTCGACCGTCGCGTTGCCTTCGGCGTCTTTGACTTCAAACCAGGCTTTGCGCGCCGGGCCATCGACTTTCACCAGGTTGGAATTGAACGCCAGGCGCGCGTTGTATTTCTCCACGTACTTCATCAATGGCGGCACAAAGGTTGGCACACCGAACAACGCGGCACCGGCCAGGTTGAATTCGACGTCGATGTGTTTGAGGTCGCCCTGCTTGAGCCAGTGGTCGCAGGACAGGTACAGGGCTTTTTGCGGCGCGCCGGCACATTTGATCGGCATCGCCGGCTGGGTGAACAACGCTTTGCCGCCCTTGAGCTGCTGCACCAGCTGCCAAGTGTAGGCGGCGTGCTCGTAGCTGTAGTTGGAGGTGACGCCGTGTTGGCCCAGGGTGTCTTGCAGGCCTTCGATTTTTTCCCAGGCCAGGCGCAGGCCGGGGCAGACGATGAGGTTCTTCCAGGTGACGCGCTGGCCGCTGTCGAGCACCAGGGTGTTTTCATCGGGCAGCACTTCGCTGACGGCGGCCTGCACCCAGCTGACGCCATTGGGTAGCACATCGGCCAGGGGCCGGCGGGTCTTTTGCAGGTCGTAGGCGCCGCCGCCGACCAGGGTCCAGGCGGGCTGGTAGCAGTGGTAGTCGTTAGGTTCGATGAGGGTGATGTTCAGCTGCGGGTCGCGCTTGAGCAGGCTGGCCAGCAGGCCGATGCCTGCCGAGCCGCCGCCGATGACTACGATATCGCCACTGATGGTGGGTCCCCAGTGTTGTTCGGTCATTGTCTACTGCCTTTTTGAGTCAATGCACACAAGGGTCGCTGCCGGATGGCGTCACGCCCAGCTTTTTATGACCGCGCCGCAATACAGCCCGGACAGGGTCTTCATCACTTGAATCACTTCATGGCTGGCCAGCCCGTAGAAAATGTATTTGCCTTCCCGACGGGTGGCGACCAACCCTTCATCGCGCAAGATGCCCAACTGTTGTGACAGGGTGGGCTGGCGTACCCCGGTCAGGGCTTCCAGCTCGCCGACGTTGCGCTCGCCCTGGGTCAACTGGCACAGGATCAACAAGCGGTCTTCATTGGCCAGGGCCTTGAGCAAGGCACAGGCCTTGGACGCCGATGCACGCAGCTGGGCGACCTCGCCCTCACTCAACGTAGATTCCATTTGCCTCGGGTCCTTTAAGTCACTTAAGCTCAAAACATTATGTGTAAACGTAAACTGATTGTAACCAATTTTTTCTTCAGCAGAGACAGCCGCCATGCCAGCGTTGATTCAAGCCTTTCTGGATGACGCATCGTCGACCTACACCTATATCGTCTATGAAGCCGATGGCGGCCCTTGCGCCATCGTCGACTCGGTGCTCAATTACGACCCGGCGTCCGGGCGCACCGACACGACGCAAGCCGACAAGGTGATTGCCTTTGTGCGCGAGCATGGCCTGCACGTGCAATGGCTGCTGGAAACCCACGCCCACGCTGACCACCTGTCCGCCGCGCCCTACCTGCGTCGCACCTTGGGCGGCAAGATCGCGATAGGCGAGTCGATCAGCAAGGTGCAGGGCGTGTTCAAAAACCTGTTCAACCTCGAGCCGGAATTTCGCGTGGACGGCTCGCAGTTCGATCACCTGTTTGCGCCGGATGACATCTTTCATATCGGCAACTTGAAGGCCCAGGCGTTGCATGTGCCCGGACACACCCCCGCCGACATGGCCTATTTGATCGATGGCCGCTTGATCCTGGTGGGCGACACCCTGTTCATGCCCGACGTCGGCACCGCCCGTTGCGACTTCCCCGGCGGCGATGCGCGACAGTTGTACGCGTCGATGCGCAAGCTGTTGGCGTTCCCTTCGGACACCAAGTTGTACGTGTGTCATGACTACCCGCCCGAGGGTCGAGAGGCGAAGTGCCAAACGACCGTAGCGGAACAACGGGCGGGGAATATTCATGTGCATGATGGCGTGGATGAAGCGGCGTTTGTTGAGATGCGCACCCAACGCGATGCTGGATTGGGCATGCCGACGTTGTTGCTGCCGGCGATACAGGTAAATGTGCGGGCGGGGAATATGCCGCCGGCGGAAGAGAACGGCGTGACGTACCTGAAAATCCCCCTCAACCAACTCTAGAAACACCGATCCCCTGTGGGAGCTGGCTTGAACTGCGATAGCCATAGGTATCTACACAACTTTTTAGGCTGTCGCAGCAAACGGTAACCACGATGCGAAGCGAGCCGCTCTTGATCTTGATCTTGATCTGCTGTTGATCTTAGGCGCCCCGTTAAACCACGATGGCCGGAATTCGACAGGGATTTGGGGGGTAAACCGGCAGGGATGCCGGTTTAGCCGCCCCGCGCCATGGATGGCGCGTGGCGGCGGCCCCCCAAATCACTGGCGGATTACGGGCACACCGAGCCTGGGCGAGGTGCCGAGTGGTGGGGCAAGAGCCCTTTTGGTTACTTTTGGGGCTCTTTTCCAAAAGTGACCCGCTGTAAAAGCGGAACCCTAGGTGGCCGTTACCGCAGGAATGGATATGTACACAATCCAACTGTGTCGCCTGCCAGGCCGCCTTCGCGAGCAAGCCCGCTCCCACAGTTGGATTGCGGGGGTGTCAGGTAGATATGTGTCGCCTGGGAGGCCGTCATCGCAGGCAAGCCAGCTCCCACATTTGGACTGCGGGGGTCTCAGGTAGATTGGCGTCGGCTGTCAGGCCGCCATCACAGGCAAGCCAGCTCCCACAGTTGGATCGTTGGGTGTCAGGTAGATTGGCGTCGGCTGGCAGGCCGTCATCCCAGGCAAGCCCCACATTTTGTCCCGTGTTGAATCAGGAACCGAGGCTGATGCCGTTGGCCGGCAATGGCAATGCGGTTTTGTAGCGCACTTGCTTCAAGGCAAAGCTGGAGCGAATGTTCGCCACCCCCGGCACCTTGGTCAAAAAGTCCATCATAAAGCGCTCCAGGGACTGGATCGTGGGCACCAACACGCGGATCAAATAGTCCGGGTCGCCGGCCATCAGGTAGCACTCCATCACCTCAGGCCGATCCGAGATCGCCCCTTCGAATTGCTGCAGCGCCAGCTCGTTCTGTTTTTCCAGGCTCACATGGATGAACACATTGACGTGCAGCCCCAGCAAATCAGCATCCAGCAGCGTGACCTGCTCACGAATCAGCCCCAGTTCTTCCATCGCCTTGACCCGGTTGAAACACGGCGTGGGCGACAGGTTGACCGAGCGGGCCAGGTCGGCATTGGTGATCCGGGCATTCTCCTGCAGGGCGTTGAGAATGCCGATATCGGTACGGTCCAGTTTGCGCATGAGACAAAATCACCTGTTTATTATGTTTATGCAGTTTTTTTATCCGCAAATGACCGTGAGCGCAATGAAACACAGATAAATATTCTTCTACGCCACGCCTATGATTGTTGTAGGACAAGATTTCTTCTACCCGAAGACTGACTGTCAGCTAGCGCGCCCACTACAAGAAATTCACAAGATAGAGCGTAGAAAGCCATGACCCAGCCGTATGCACCGCTGCGCCTGCATGTTCCCGAACCCTCGGGCCGCCCAGGCTGCAAGACCGACTTTACCTACCTGCGTTTGACCGACGCCGGCCTGGTACGCAAACCCGCCATCGACGTAGAACCGGCCGACACCGCCGACCTGGCCAAGGGCCTGATCCGCGTGCTCGACGATCAGGGCCAGGCCCTTGGCCCGTGGGCCGAGGGTGTCTCCACCGAGATCATGCGCCGCGGCATGCGCGCCATGCTCAAGACGCGCATTTTCGACAACCGCATGGTGGTCGCCCAGCGTCAGAAAAAAATGTCGTTCTACATGCAAAGCCTTGGCGAAGAAGCCATCGGCAGCGCCCAGGCCCTGGCCTTGAATATCGACGACATGTGCTTCCCCACCTATCGCCAGCAAAGCATCCTGATGGCCCGCGAGGTGCCGCTGGTGGACCTGATCTGCCAACTGCTGTCCAACGAGCGCGACCCACTCAAGGGCCGCCAGTTGCCGATCATGTATTCGGTCAAGGAGGCGGGCTTCTTCACTATTTCCGGCAACCTTGCCACCCAATTCGTGCAGGGCGTGGGCTGGGGCATGGCCTCGGCGATCAAGGGCGATACCAAGATCGCCTCGGCCTGGATCGGCGACGGCGCCACTGCTGAATCGGACTTCCACACCGCCCTCACCTTCGCCCACGTGTACCGCGCGCCAGTGATTCTCAACGTGGTCAACAACCAGTGGGCGATTTCCACCTTCCAGGCCATCGCCGGCGGTGAAGCCACCACCTTCGCCGGACGCGGCGTCGGTTGCGGCATCGCTTCCCTGCGCGTGGACGGCAACGACTTTATCGCCGTGTACGCCGCCTCGGCCTGGGCCGCCGAGCGTGCGCGCCGCAACCTGGGGCCCACCCTGATCGAGTGGGTCACCTACCGCGCCGGCCCACACTCCACCTCCGATGACCCATCCAAGTACCGTCCCGCCGACGACTGGAGCCACTTCCCGCTGGGCGATCCGATTGCCCGCCTCAAGCAGCACCTGATCAAGATTGGCCAGTGGTCCGAAGAGGAACACGCGGCGGTCAGTGCCGAACTTGAAGCCGAAGTGGTCAAGGCGCAGAAGGAAGCCGAACAGTACGGCACCCTCGCCGGTGGCCAGATTCCAAGCGCCGCGACCATGTTCGAGGACGTCTATAAAGAGATGCCGGAGCACCTGAAGCGCCAGCGTCAAGAGTTGGGGGTGTGACATGAACGACCACAACAACAGCATCGAACTGGAAACCGCCATGACCACCACCACCATGACCATGATCCAGGCCCTGCGCTCGGCCATGGATGTGATGCTTGAGCGTGACGACAACGTGGTGGTGTTCGGCCAGGACGTCGGGTACTTCGGCGGCGTGTTCCGTTGCACCGAAGGCTTGCAGACCAAGTATGGCAGCTCGCGGGTGTTTGACGCCCCCATTTCGGAAAGCGGCATCGTCGGCGTGGCCGTGGGCATGGGCGCTTACGGCCTGCGCCCGGTAGCGGAAATCCAGTTCGCCGACTACGTCTACCCCGCCACCGACCAGATCATCTCCGAGGCGGCGCGCCTGCGTTATCGCTCGGCCGGCCAGTTCACTGCGCCCTTGACCATGCGCATGCCCTGCGGCGGCGGCATCTATGGCGGCCAGACCCACAGCCAGAGTATCGAAGCGGTGTTCACCCAGGTCTGCGGCCTGCGCACGGTGATGCCGTCCAACCCCTATGACGCCAAGGGCCTGCTGATCGCCTCCATCGAAAACGATGACCCGGTGATCTTCCTCGAACCCAAGCGCCTGTATAACGGCCCTTTCGATGGCCACCACGACCGCCCGGTAACGCCGTGGTCGAAACACCCCCAAGCCCAGGTGCCGGACGGTTACTACACCGTGCCGCTGGACGTGGCCGCCATCGTGCGTCCGGGTTCGGCCGTGACCGTGCTGACGTACGGCACCACCGTGTATGTGTCGCAAGTCGCCGCTGAAGAAACCGGCATCGACGCCGAGGTCATCGACCTGCGCAGCCTGTGGCCGCTGGACCTGGAGACCATCGTCAAGTCGGTGAAAAAGACCGGCCGTTGCGTGGTGGTGCATGAGGCCACGCGCACCTGCGGCTTTGGTGCCGAGTTGGTCTCGCTGGTGCAAGAGCATTGCTTCCACCACCTGGAAGCGCCGATCGAACGCGTCACCGGTTGGGACACCCCCTACCCGCACGCGCAGGAATGGGCGTATTTCCCAGGGCCGTCCCGAGTGGGCGCGGCGTTGAAACGGGTCATGGAGGTCTGAATGGGCACGCACGTTATCAAGATGCCGGACATTGGCGAGGGCATCGCGGAAGTTGAATTGTCGGTATGGCATGTAAAGGTCGGCGACCTGGTGGTTGAAGACCAGGTGCTGGCGGATGTGATGACCGACAAGGCGATGGTGGATATTCCCTCGCCGGTCCACGGCAAAGTGATTTCCCTCGGCGGCGAGCCGGGTGAGGTCATGGCAGTGGGCAGTATTTTGATCAGCATTGAAGTAGAAGGCGCAGGCAATACCAAGGATGTACCCGTGGTTGCCGAGCCGGCGAAGGCCGCGCCGCCTGTGGCCGAAGCCAAACCGGTACAGGCGCCGGTAGAAAGCAAGCCCGCTGCAGCAGTGAAAGCGCCGCAAGCGCCCGTGGCCCGTGAAGCCAGCGAACGCCCATTGGCCTCGCCTGCCGTGCGCAAACACGCGCTGGATGCCGGGATTCAACTGCGCCTGGTCCAGGGCACAGGGCCTGCCGGCCGAATTCTGCATGAAGACCTAGAGGCTTACTTGCGCCAGGGCACGGCAACGGGCGCCACTGCCGCCAACCCTTACGCCGAGCGCAACGACGAACACCAAATCCCGGTGATCGGCATGCGCCGCAAGATCGCCCAGCGCATGCAGGACGCCACCCGGCGCGCCGCGCATTTCAGCTACGTGGAAGAAATCGACGTCACCGCCCTCGACGAGTTGCGCGTGCATCTCAACGAGAAGCACGGTGCGACACGCGGCAAGCTGACCCTGCTGCCGTTTATCGTGCGGGCCATGGTGGTAGCCTTGCGCGACTTCCCGCAGATCAATGCGCGTTACGACGACGAAGCCCAGGTCATCACGCGCCTTGGTGCCGTGCATGTGGGCGTCGCCACCCAAAGCGACGTGGGCCTGATGGTGCCGGTGGTACGTCACGCCGAAGCCCGCAGCCTGTGGGGCACTGCCGAAGAAATCGCGCGTTTGGCCAATGCCGCACGCACAGGCAAGGCCAGCCGCGATGAGCTGTCCGGTTCCACCATCACCCTGACCAGCCTTGGCGCCTTGGGCGGCATTGTCAGCACGCCGGTGCTGAACCTGCCGGAAGTGGCCATCGTCGGCGTCAACCGTATCGTTGAGCGGCCGATGGTGATCAAGGGCCAGATTGTGGTGCGCAAGATGATGAACCTCTCCAGCTCCTTCGATCACCGCGTGGTCGATGGCATGGACGCGGCGCAATTCATCCAGGCCATTCGCGGCCTGCTCGAACAACCCGCCAGCCTGTTCCTGGAGTAAGGGCATGACTCAGACATTGCACACCACGCTGCTGATTATCGGCGGCGGCCCCGGCGGTTATGTGGCGGCGATTCGCGCAGGCCAACTGGGCATCCCCACCATCCTGGTGGAAGGCCAGGCACTGGGCGGCACCTGCCTGAACATTGGCTGCATTCCCTCCAAGGCGCTGATCCATGTGGCCGAGCAGTTCCAGCAAACCGTGCACCATAGCCAGGGCTCGCAACTGGGCATTGAGGTGGATGTACCGACTTTGGACATCCGCAAGAGCGTGGAATGGAAAGACGGCATCGTTGACCGCCTGACCACCGGCGTCGCCGCACTGCTGAAAAAACATAAGGTGCAGGTGATCCATGGCTGGGCCAAAGTCATCGACGGCAAGACCGTCGAGGTGGGCGAGCAACGCATCCAGTGCGAACACCTGCTGTTGGCCACCGGCTCGACAAGCGTCAACCTGCCGATGCTGCCGATTGGCGGGCCGATTATCTCGTCCACCGAAGCCCTGGCACCGACCCATGTACCCAAACGTTTGATCGTGGTGGGCGGTGGTTATATCGGCCTGGAACTGGGGATTGCCTACCGCAAGCTGGGTGCCGACGTCAGTGTGGTCGAGGCCCAGGCGCACATCCTGCCGGCCTACGACGCCGAGCTGACCCTGCCGGTGGCTGAATCCTTGAAGAAACTTGGCGTGAAGCTGTACCTGGAACACAGCGTCACCGGCTTTGCCGACGGCAAACTGCAGGTGCGCGCCCCCAACGGCGACATCTTGGCGCTGGACACCGACCAGGTGCTGGTCGCCGTGGGGCGCAAACCCAACACCCAGGGTTGGAACCTCGAAGCGCTGAACCTGGACATGAACGGCGTGGCGATCAAGATCGACAGCCGCTGCCAGACCAGCATGCGCAACGTGTACGCCATCGGCGACCTCAGCGGCGAGCCGATGCTGGCGCACCGGGCCATGGCCCAGGGAGAAATGGTTGCCGAACTGATCAGCGGCAAGGCCCGCGAATTCAACCCGGCGGCAATTCCGGCGGTGTGCTTTACCGACCCGGAACTGGTGGTGGTCGGCAAGACCCCGGACGAGGCCAAGGCTGCCGGCCTGGATTGCATTGTGTCGAGCTTCCCCTTCGCCGCCAATGGCCGGGCCATGACGCTGGAGTCCAAAGCCGGCTTCGTGCGGGTGGTGGCGCGACGTGACAATCACTTGATTGTTGGCTGGCAAGCCGTGGGGGCCGGAGTGTCCGAGCTGTCGACCGCGTTCGGCCTGAGCCTGGAAATGGGTGCGCGCCTGGAGGATGTGGCCGGCACCATCCATGCCCACCCGACCCTGGGTGAAGCGGTGCAGGAAGCCGCGCTGCGGGCATTGGGGCACGCGTTGCACCTGTAAAACCGTGGCGTGGCTATCGCAGGCAAGCCAGCTCCCACACTTGGAATGCATTCCAATGTGGGAGTCGGGCTTGCCCGCGATAGCGGTGGATCAGCCAATGCAGAGGTTGAATGGTCCGCCGCCCTCCTCCCACACCGGCCAAGAATGCAGTATTGTTGCGCCCATCCAGAAAAAAAATCCGACTTGACCAGAGATAGAGGGTGTCATGGGTAACGAGAGCATCAATTGGGACAAGCTGGGTTTTGACTACATCAAGACCGACAAGCGGTTTCTCCAGGTCTGGAAAAACGGCGAATGGCAAGCTGGCACCCTGACCGACGACAATGTGCTGCACATCAGCGAGGGCTCCACTGCCCTGCATTATGGCCAGCAATGCTTCGAGGGCCTGAAGGCCTACCGTTGCAAGGACGGTTCGATCAACCTGTTCCGCCCGGACCAGAACGCCGCCCGCATGCAGCGCAGCTGTGGCCGCCTGCTGATGCCACAAGTGCCGACCGACGCGTTCATCGACGCCTGCAAACAAGTGGTCAAGGCCAACGAGCGCTTCATCCCGCCGTACGGCAGTGGCGGCGCGCTGTACCTGCGCCCGTTCGTGATCGGCACCGGAGACAACATTGGCGTGCGTAGCGCGCCGGAGTTCATCTTCTCGGTGTTCTGCATCCCGGTCGGTGCCTACTTCAAGGGCGGCCTGGTGCCGCACAACTTCCAGATCTCCGGCTACGACCGCGCCGCGCCGCAAGGCACCGGTGCCGCCAAGGTCGGTGGCAACTACGCCGCCAGCCTGATGCCCGGCTCGGAAGCGAAGAAATCCGGTTTCGCCGACGCGATCTACCTGGACCCGATGACCCACTCGAAAATCGAAGAAGTCGGCTCGGCCAACTTCTTCGGGATCACCCACGACAACCAGTTCATCACGCCGAAGTCGCCTTCGGTATTGCCAGGCATCACCCGCCTGTCGCTGATCGAACTGGCCCAGACCCGCCTGGGCCTGGAAGTGGTCGAGGGCGAAGTGTTCATCGACAAGCTGGATCAGTTCAAGGAAGCCGGCGCCTGCGGTACCGCTGCGGTGATCTCGCCTATCGGCGGCATTCAGTACAACGGCAAGCTGCATGTGTTCCACAGCGAGACCGAAGTCGGCCCGATCACCCAGAAGCTCTACAAAGAGCTGACCGGTGTGCAGACCGGTGACGTGGAAGCGCCAGCGGGTTGGATCGTCAAGGTCTGACAGCCACAAAAGCCAGCGACACCACAAAACCCTGTGGGAGCTGGCTTGCCTGCGATAGCGAACTGTCAGTCAGCATATGATCGTTCCCACGCTCCGCGTGGGAATGCAATGCATCCCCTGACGCTCCGCGTCACCTGTTGTCCGGCGGGACGCGGAGCATCCCAGGCGGCATTCCCACGCAGAGCGTGGGAACGATCAAAGGCCCACCGCTATCGCAGGCAAGCCAGCTCCCACACTGGTTTCTACGCCTTCAAGAGCGTGGCGCAATATTCTCGCCAATCTTCTTGCCCATACTGATCCTCGGCTCCACCCCATACCCCAACGCCTCATAAAACCCCACCACCACGTCATTGCCGCCGGTGATCTGCAGGTTGATCTTCATGCAACCCAGCGCCGTCAACGCCTGTTCGGCATAGCGCACCAGCGACGATCCCAGGCCATGGCGCCGATAGTCGGTATGCACCGCCACCGAATACAACCAGCCACGATGCCCGTCATAGCCGGCGAGAATGGTACCGATCACGGCTTTGTTGTCGGTGGCAACGAAGAACAACCCGTCGTTGACCGCCAGTTTCTTATCAATCGCCAGGCTCGGCAGGTTATGCGCGGTGTCATAGCCAAACGCCTGCTGCCATAACTCAATCACCTGGGCACGGTGTTGACGGTCGCGATAAGGCCCTATGGGGTGGCGGGACAACAGCGTTTTTTCCATCACCAACGTGCGCTCATTGCCGTGGTACACGTCACGCACGTTGTGAAAACCCAACTTGGCGTAGAAGGCTTGCGCCGTCAGCGAGGACGGCACGCTCAAGACCGTCACGCCGGCTTCACGGGCGCGCAGTTCGATCTCGATCATCAACAATCGGCCAATGCCCTGCCCTTGCAGCGCTGGGTTGACGAACACCGAGCGCACCACATTGCCATCCAGTGAGGCCGTAGCGACGATCAGTTGATCCTGAGTCGCCACCAACACTACCCGCCGCTGGAGCAATGCCAGCACAGCGTCGGGGGTGAAGTTGCTGGCAACCCGCGCAATCACATCCGCGGGGTAATCACGTGCGTTGCTGCTGTGCAGCGCAGCCAGGATGACGTGGCTGATACCTTCGGCATCGGAAGGTTGGGCAAGGCGAACAGCGGTAGACATGGTTCCTCCTGGCTGACACAGCGATAACAATCACCACAATACCAATGTGGGAGCTGGCTTGCCTGCGATAGCGGTGGGCCAGCCAGATGAATGGGGCTGACACACCGCTATCACAGGCAAGCCAGTTCCCACAGTTTGATCGTATTTCAATCTGGCAGCCGATTCGGCTGCGCCACTCCCGTTTTCAGCTTTCTTGGCTGAACCACCCCGCCGTTTCAGCCGGGATCCTTTCCCCGCAACGCACACAATAGCGGCACAAGATCCCCAACGGACCCGTGCCCCCATGCAAACCACCAATACCGTCCTGATGATCCGCCCGGCGCGCTTTGCCTTCAACCCGGATACCGCGATCAACAACCGTTTCCAACGCCCGCCGCTGGACCCGCTCAGTGCACAGCACAAAGCGCTGGAGGAGTTCGACGGTTATGTCGACACCTTGCGCCAGCACGGCGTGGAGGTGCTGGTGGTGCAGGACACGCCGGCGCCTCACACGCCCGACTCGATCTTCCCCAACAACTGGTGGAGCAGCCATGCCGACGGCAGCCTGGTGCTCTACCCCATGGAAGGCCAGAACCGCCGACTGGAGCGCAACAAGGGCGTGCTGCAAGTTTTGGAGCAGCGCTTTGCGATCAACACCACCATCGATCTCAGCCACCTGGAACAACAGAACATCTTCCTGGAAGGCACCGGCAGCATGGTACTCGACCGCCAGCACCGCATCAGCTACGCCTGCCATTCGGGGCGCACCCACCACGCGGCCCTGCGCCAGTTTGCCGAACGCCTCGACTACCAACTCTGCGTGTTCCACGCCCTGGACCGCCACCAGGCACCCATCTACCACAGCAACGTGATGATGAGCGTTGGCCGCGACCTCGCGGTGGTGTGCCTGCAGGCCCTGCCCGACGACCGCGAACGCCTGGCCCTGGAACGCTCCCTGCGTGATACCGGCAAAGACATCCTCAGCCTGGACTTCGACCAGCTGGAAGCCTTCGCCGGCAACATGCTGGAGGTCCACGACCGGGACGGCCAGCCGTTGCTGGTGATGTCCGCCAGTGCCTGGGGCGCCCTGCATCCGGCGCAGCGTCAGCATGTGGAACGCCATACGCGGCCGGTGGTGGTAAATATCGACAACATCGAACGCATCGGCGGCGGCAGTGCCCGCTGCATGCTGGCCGAAGTGCATCTGCCGGCCCGCCACTCATTTCAATAAGGAGTCTTGCCATGACCCGTTACATCGACGTCAACGACCTCAGCTACCTGGTTTCGCAAAAAGGCCTGCAAACCTGCATCACCGAAATGGCCGACTACATTCGCGCCGACTACCTGCGCTGGCAGGATTTCGAGAAATGCGCGCGCCTGGCCAACCATTCACCGGATGGGGTGATCGAGCTGATGCCGGTGTCCGACGCCTCGCTGTACGCCTTCAAGTACGTCAACGGCCACCCGAAAAACACCCTGGCCGGCATGCTCACCGTGATGGCGTTCGGTGCCTTGGGCGACGTCGACACCGGTAAACCGGTGCTGCTGGCGGAAATGACCCTGACCACTGCGATCCGCACCGCCGCCACCTCGGCCCTGGTCGCCCGCTACCTGGCCCGCGCCAACAGCCGCAGCATGGCGCTGATCGGCAACGGCTGCCAAAGCGAATTCCAGGCCCTGGCCTTCCACGCCATGCTCGGTATTACTGAAATCCGCCTGTTCGACATCGACCCCCAGGCCACCGCCAAGCTCGCCGCCAACCTCAAGGCGTTCCCGGCGATCAAGGTGATCCTGGCCGCCAGCGTCGCCGAGGCAGTCAAAGGCGCGGACATTGTCACCACCGTGACTGCGGACAAAGCCTACGCCACCATCCTGACTGACGAGATGATCGAGCCAGGCATGCACCTCAATGCCGTGGGCGGTGACTGCCCGGGCAAGACCGAGCTGGACCGCCGCATCGTCGAGCGCGCTCGGGTGATCGTCGAGTACGAACCGCAAAGCCGCATCGAAGGTGAAATCCAGCATATGCCGGAAGATTCGCCGGTCACCGAGCTGTGGCAAGTGATCAACGGCCAACAGCCGGGCCGCGAAAATGACCGCCAAATTACCCTGTTCGACTCGGTGGGTTTTGCCATCGAAGACTACTCGGCCCTGCGCTATGTATTGGACGTGGCCAAAGCCTTGGATGTGGGCAGCGAGCTGGAGCTGGTGCCGGACCTGGCCGACCCGAAAAACCTGTTCGCACGCCTGGCCCAGCAACCTGTGGTACAGCATAAAAAGCGCGCCTGAAACCGCTCTGGCCTGCCGCTTTGCGACCAGGGCAGGCCAGATTCTAGTGGGTTAAAAGCCGATTTTGCCGGTGCCACAGCCGATTCCGCTGCATTGCTTGTTTTAACAGCGCAATTTGCGCTTTGCGCAGGGGGTAAACGACACAAAAAACGCACCACCATGAAGCATTCTCTGCTCCCAGTTATTCACTGCCCCTGACATCAATTACAAAATATAGGGACCGACACATGACTCCTCTGCGATCACTCTTCGCTGCGTTGCTGTTGCCACTGTGCGCCACTGCTGCCCACGCCCAGGACTGGAAAGAAATCCGGTTTGGCGTGTTCCCCGAATACCCGCCCTTCGAATCTGTCGCCGCCGACGGCAGCCTGCAAGGGTTCGATATCGAACTGGGCAACGCTATCTGCGCCAAGCTCGAAGTGAAATGCACCTGGGTGCACAACGAATTCGACGGCATGATCCCGGCCCTGCGTGCGCGCAAGTTCGACGCGATCATGTCCTCCATGGCCGTGACCCCGGCTCGTGAGAAAGTCATCGACTTCACCGACCGCCTGTTCCTCAGCCCCACCTCGGTGATCACCCGCAAAAACGCCACCTTCGGTGACACCCCCGAGTCGCTGAACGGCAAGCACGTTGGCGTGCTGCAAGGCTCGTTGCAGGAAGCCTATGCCCGCGCACACCTGGCCAAGCTCGGTGCACAGATCAAGGCATACCAGTCCCAGGAACAGAACTACGCCGACCTGCAAAACGGCCGCCTCGACGCCACCCTGACGGACAAGCTCGAAGCCCAGCTCAACTTCCTGTCCAAGCCCGAAGGCGCCGACTTCAAGACCGGCCCGGCCTTCAAGGACCCGACCCTGCCTCTGGACATCGCCATGGGCCTGCGCAAAAACGACCAGGCGTTGCGTGAGCTGATCAACAAGGGCATCGCCGCCGTCCAGGCCGATGGCACTTACGCACAGATCCAGAAGAAATACTTTGGCGATCAGGACATCTACAACGAGTAACCGGCAACCCGTGCCCCTGTGGGAGCGGGCTTGTTGTGACGAGGGAGCTAGCTCCCGCTGGGGTGCGAAGCGCCCCCAAAAAGCCGGCGCCAGCTGCGCTGTCGAACGGGAGCAAGCTCCCTCGCCACAACAAGCCAGCTCCCACAGTAAATCCGTGCACTCCTTCGAGATCTTCCCCATGAACGACCTCCTCAACCTGCAAGGCTACGGCCCCATGCTGGCCCAGGGTGCCTGGATGACGCTCAAGCTGGCGTTCCTCGCCCTGGCTCTGAGCCTTACGCTGGGCCTGGTCGCCGCTGGCGCCAAACTCTCCAGCGCCAAATGGCTGCGCGTGCCGGCCACGCTCTACACCACGTTGATCCGCAGCGTGCCGGACCTGGTGCTGATCCTGTTGATCTTCTACAGCCTGCAACTGTGGCTCAACGACCTGACCGAAGCGTTCGGCTGGGACTACGTTGAAATCGACCCGTTTACCGCCGGGGTGATCACCCTGGGCTTTATCTACGGTGCGTATTTCACCGAGAACTTCCGGGGTGCGATCCTCAGTGTGCCGGCGGGCCAACTGGAAGCCGCCACCGCCTACGGCCTGAGCCGCTGGCAGCGCTTTCACCTGGTGCTGTTCCCGCAACTGATGCGCTTTGCCCTGCCTGGCCTGGGAAATAACTGGCTGGTGCTGCTCAAGTCCACGGCGCTGGTGTCCATCATCGGCCTGTCAGACCTGGTCAAGGCCGCGCAGAACGCCGGCAAGTCCACCAGCGAGCCGCTGTACTTCCTGATCCTCGCGGGCCTGGTGTACCTGGTGATTACCACCCTCTCCAACCGCATCTTCAAGCGCCTGGAACGGCGCTATAACCTGGGCATCAAGGGGATGGCGCGATGATCGAACTGTTCCAGCAATACGGCCTGGCCTATCTGTTCAGCGATGGCAGCGGCCTGTCCGGTGTCGCCATGACCTTGTGGCTGTTCATTATCTCGGTGGTGCTCGGCTTTGGCCTGTCGATCCCCCTGGCGCTGGCACGCGTCTCAGAGCATTTCTGGCTGCGCTGGCCGGTGGAGGTTTACACCTACCTGTTCCGTGGCACGCCCCTGTATATCCAACTGCTGATTTGCTACACCGGGCTGTACAGCCTGGAAGTGGTGCAGGACAACGCCCTGCTCAACCAGTTTTTCCGCAATGCGCTGAACTGCACACTGTTGGCGTTTGTGCTCAACACCTGCGCCTACACCGTGGAAATCTTCGCCGGGGCAATCCGCAACATTCCCCATGGCGAGATCGAAGCGGCACGCGCCTATGGCCTGCACGGCTGGCGGCTGAACCTGTTTGTGATCGTGCCCGCCGCATTGCGTCGCGCCCTGCCGGCCTACAGCAATGAAATGATCCTGATGCTGCACGCCACGTCACTGGCGTTTACCGCCACCGTCGCCGACATCCTCAAGGTCGCCCGCGATGCCAATGCCGAGACGTTCCTGACCTTCCAGGCCTTCGGCATCGCCGCCCTGCTCTACATGCTGCTGTCCTTTGCACTGGTGGGCCTGTTCAGGCTGGCCGAACGTCGCTGGATGCGCTTTCTTGTTCCTACCCGAGGCTAACCCATGAATCAGTCCGCGCAGGCCCTGGCCGCTTATCCAATGGATATACCCGTCGGCAAAACCGCCACGGCGGCCATCAAGCTGCAAGTCGAAGGTATCCATAAACGCTACGGCGAACACGAAGTGCTCAAGGGCGTGTCCCTCAACGCACGCCAGGGCGATGTGATCAGCTTGATCGGCGCCAGCGGCTCGGGCAAAAGCACGATGCTGCGGTGCATCAACTTTCTGGAACAGCCTGACGCCGGGGTGATCACCCTGGACGGCATCAGCATCGAAATGCAACCAGGCCGCGCCGGCACCCGTGCGCCGCACCAGGCGCAACTGCAAAACCTGCGCACGCGCCTGGCCATGGTGTTCCAGCACTTCAACCTGTGGAGCCACATGACCGTGCTGGAAAACATCACCATGGCCCCGCGCCGGGTGCTGAACGTGAGCGCCGCCGAAGCCGAGAAACGTGCGCGGCTGTACCTGGACAAGGTCGGCCTGCCGAGCCGCGTGGCGGACCAATACCCGGCGTTCCTGTCCGGTGGCCAGCAGCAGCGCGTGGCCATTGCGCGGGCGCTGGCAATGGAACCGGAGATTATCCTGTTCGATGAACCCACCTCGGCCCTGGACCCGGAACTTGTAGGAGAAGTGCTCAAAGTCATACAGACGTTGGCCGAGGAAGGTCGTACCATGCTGATGGTCACCCACGAAATGGGCTTTGCCCGCCAGGTGTCCAGCCAAGTGCTGTTCCTGCACCAGGGCCGAGTCGAAGAACACGGCGGCGCCGAGATCCTCGACCATCCCACCAGCGAACGCTTGCAGCAATTTCTTTCCAACCGTTTGAAGTGAACTCATGGATACCAAGGCCCACGGACCCCATTCTTCCCCTACGCTGGATCGCATCGACGAAGCGATCATCGACGTACTCAGGCATCAGGGGCGTATTACCTACGAAAAGCTCTCGTCGCTGGTGCACCTCACCCCCAGGCCCTGCCTGGAACGGGTGCGCAAGCTGGAACGACGCGGGGTGATCCGTGGGTATGGGGCGATCATCGATGTGCAGATGGTCTCACCGGGGCTGTCGCTGCTGGTGCTGGTGGCCCTGTCCAACCAAAGCGGGCGCTCGGCGCAAAAGGCCTTCGAAGCCTGCGTGAAAGCCTGCCCGCAGGTATTCGAATGCCAGTTGATCAGCGGGCCGTTCGACTACAGCCTGCGCATGCGCTGCCGGGATATGGAACATTACCGGGTGCTGACCGAGACCTGGTTGAACAATGATGAGTTGCACATTGATAAGCTGGTGGCGCATCCGGAGTTGGCGGTGGTCAAGAACACCGCGACCGAACTGGCCTGATCCAGCTGGCTCGTTCCCACGCTCTGCGTGGGAATGCATCCAATGACGCTCCGCGTCACAACTTCAAGAGCAGACGCGGAGCGTCCAGGGTGGCATTCCCACGCAGAGCGTGGGAACGATCAATCAGTCACCCCACATCTGACGGGTCGACCGCTATCGCAGGCAAGCCAGCTCCCACATTGACCGGGTTTGCAATTCTTTTGCCTGGCTTGGCCCCCACCAGCTTCGCCTGCCCATCCTTCTGCTTGCCCGTACGCGCCTCGCTGATCAACCCTGGAATCAACTTGCCCTCCGGCAAATTCTTCCAGAAGCGGCTGGGCAAATGCCCTTCCATCACCTTAGGGTTCAAGCGTGCCGGGTTGAAGATGTGGCTGTAGTAGGTCAGCCACATGGCGCTGTGGGGATCTTCAACATTCTGCGCCAGTTGCTGCCAGGCCTCGGGGCACTGGCGCTGATGAATCAATTGCTCGCCGTCGTAATAGACCCCGTCCAGGGGCGTGGCGATCATCCAGCGATGGCGGCCCATGCGCCCGATAAAATGCTCGCTGGCGCTCTTGAGAATGTCATGGGCCGGCTCATGCCAGGCCACGTACTCCGGCAGTTCCGGCCCTGCCTCGGCCGGCAGCGCGATGAAGCGCACAAACGCGTGCAAGTGGTGGGCCTCCCGGCTGACTTGCTTGATGCGCCGCTGCAACTCGCTGCCAAGCTTGTCACCTGCCAGCATGGCCGTGCGATCACCGTGGCTGACCCGCCATAGCACTTCATACAACAGGCTCCAGCGCTGATCACCTTGATAACAGGCAGCGGACTCCAACAATTGCAACAACGCCTTGGGTATGCGCGCCTGAAACGGCCCCATCCCTGGTGGGATAGGTTCATCGGTAGCGAACAGGTCCGCCGCCTGCGCCTCGCCCCAGCTGACCTGGCTGGGGTCGACCTGATGGCTGAGCAACCAGCGGGCCTGTTCGCGCCAGGTGCTGAACAGGTTGTCGCACTCCAGGCTGATCATCCCCACAACCCCATCTGTTGCGGCTGCGGACGGTCCCGCAATTGTTCGCGCAACAACACACTGGTGCTGTCGGCCTGCTGCGGGTGGTAGTCGCTGGTGATGAAAAACGGCTTGGCCTTGGCCAGCACGCAGCGCATGCGCGCCAGGTCTTCGAAGCGGATCTTGCGCTCACGGCGCAGGTCGACCAGGCGCTGGGTGGTGCGCAGGCCGATGCCGGGGATACGTGCGATCAGGGTCGGCTCGGCGCGGTTGAGGTCCAGGGGGAACACCTCGCGATGCTCCAGGGCCCACGCCAGCTTGGGGTCGATATCCAGTGCCAGGTCACCGGGGCCGGCGAACAGCTCATTGGCGCTGAAACCGTAGCTGCGCAGCAGGAAATCAGCCTGGTACAAGCGGTGCTCGCGCATCAAGGGCGGCGCGGCCAGGGGTACGCTTTTCGGGCTGTTGGGGATGGGGCTGAACGCCGAGTAATACACGCGGCGCAGCTTGAAATTACCGTACAACGCCTCGGCACCGTGCAGGATGGTGCTGTCGTCGGTGTCGTCGGCGCCGACGATCATCTGCGTGCTCTGCCCGGCCGGGGCGAAACGTGGCGCGCGGGGTTCGTTGAGCACCGTCTGTTCGCCGGTGTAGATGGTCTGCATGGCCTGCTTGATCGAGCCGATCTGCTTCTCGGGCGCCAGGGTTTGCAGGCTGGCGTCGGTGGGCAGTTCGATATTCACGCTGAGGCGATCGGCATAACGGCCAGCCTCGGCGATCAGGGCCGGGTCGGCATCGGGGATGGTCTTGAGGTGGATATAACCGCGAAAGTCATGCTCTTCGCGCAGCAGTTTGGCGACCCGCACCAGTTGCTCCATGGTGTAGTCCGACGAACGGATGATGCCGGAACTGAGGAACAGCCCACTGACGCAATTGCGCTTGTAGAAATCCAGGGTCAGGGTGACCACCTCCTCCGGGCTGAAGCGCGCACGGGGCACGTCGCTGGAGCGGCGGTTGACGCAGTATTGGCAGTCGTAGAGGCAGAAGTTGGTGAGCAACACCTTGAGCAACGACACGCAACGGCCATCGGGCGTGTAGCTGTGGCAGATGCCCATGCCATTGGTGGAACCCAGCCCCGCCTTGCCCTCGGAACTGCGCTTGGGCGCGCCACTGCTGGCGCAGGACGCGTCGTACTTGGCGGCGTCGGCGAGGATGCTGAGTTTTTCGATCAACTGCATGGGGGGCTACCGATACTGGTTTTTTGTACAGTACCAATAGCCACACTTTGTCACAAGTGCCGTCTGTAGGAGCAAGCTCTGGCCACAATAAGCGGATCGGTCAGCTGGCGGTGGCCAGGAGCAGGTCCTGCACCGAACGCGCCTTGCCACGGTGATGGTCCAGCGCATACAACGACGCCGCAATCTCATCCGCCCGAATCGGCAACACCGACAGCAAGGTATCGCTCAAGCCATGGCTGGCCTGGCTGAAGCCCTGGATGTAGATGCCAGCCTTGCAGCGCTCGTCGGTGACGATGCGGTAGTCGCGGGCCACTTCAAAGTCGCCCATGTAGGCTTGCAGCGGCGCCAGCAGTTCACGGTGCATCTGGCGCTCGTAGCCGGTGGCCAGGATTACCGCGTCGTAATGGTTGAGGCTGGTTTCGCCGGTGGCGGTATTGCGCAGGGCCAGTTCGATGCCCAGCGGGCCGGCGGTGGCCTTCTCCACTACGGTCAGGGTGCGGAACGCCTGGCGGGCGATGCCGGAGACTTTCTGGCGGTAGAAAATCCCGTAGATGCGCTCGATCAGGTCCAGGTCCACCACCGAGTAGTTGGTGTTCTGGTACTCGGCGACCAAACGCTCACGCTCGGCACCGACTTGCTGGAACACCAGGTCAGTAAAGGCCGGCGAGAACACTTCGTTGACGAACGGGCTGTCGTCGGCCGGCTTGAGCGCCGAGCCGCGCAGGATCATGTCGACCTGCACCGACGGGAAGCTGTCATTGAGGTCGATAAAGGCTTCGGCCGCGCTCTGGCCACCGCCGATCACGGCGATGCGCATCGGCTTGCCGTCTACGCACGGCTGGCTGGCCATGCGCTCCAGGTACTGGGAATGGTGAAACACCCGGCTATCGCCCTTGAGCGCCTTGAATGCCTCGGGGATGCGCGGTGTGCCGCCGGCGCTGACCACCACCGAACGGGTGGTGCGCACATGCTGCTCGCCCTGGGCATCACGGGAGATCACGCGCAACGCCTCGACCTGCTGCTGATGCAGGATCGGCTCGATGGCCAGCACTTCCTCGCCGTAGTTGGCCTGGGCCTGGAACTGCCCCGCCACCCAGCGCAGGTAGTCGTTGTACTCCATGCGGCAGGGATAGAAGGTGCCCAGGTTGATGAAGTCCACCAGGCGTTCGTGGGCCTTGAGGTAGTTGACGAAGGAGTACGGGCTGGTGGGGTTGCGCAGGGTCACCAGGTCCTTGAGGAAGGAAATCTGCAGTTCGCTCTGGGTCACCAGGGTATTGCCGTGCCAGCGGTAGTCGGCTTGTTTGTCGAGAAACAGCACGTCCAGCTTGCCCTGGGCCTTTTCACGCTCCTGCAGGGCGATGGCCAGCGCCAGGTTCGAAGGGCCGAAACCGATCCCGATCAGGTCATGAACCGCGGGCGAAGCAATTGCCTGTGTCATTCCAGTGTCCTCTGGATAAGCCCCATGGCGGTGGGGCGGGAATACCTTCATGGCCTGAACAACAGGCCGTGTGTTGATAGGAAACGAGGACAGTGAAATAAAATTTAACTAACAGCCGATCAGTGCGCTTCCCACTCGCGCATGCGCACCCGGCAGTGCTTCATCGCATTGACGATGTGTTTTTCCACCAGGCTGCGGGAAATGCACAGGCGTTCGGCGATTTGCACGTGGGACAGGCCTTCGAGTTTGCGCAACAGGAAACTGTCGCGACAGGCCGCCGGCAACTCGGCCAAGGCGCGCTCGAGCATCTCCAGGCGCTGGCCCTGGTGGTGGCTGGTGTGGGGGGAACAGGCGGCGAAGCGCTCTTCGCTGTCCAGCACCTCAAGAGGCTCGGACTGACGCAAGGCATTACGCCGATGGCCGTCGATCACCAGGTTCAGTGCCGTGCGGTAAAGAAACGCGCGAGGCTGCTCGATTGGCGTATCGCTTACGCGCTCCAGCACCCGCACATAGGCGTCATGCACCACATCTTCGGCCACCTGGCGGTTACCCAGCTTGGCGTTCAGGAAACACACCAGCTCGCGATAGTAGTTTTCCAACATGACTCCTGAGCACCTCCCGGTGGTGTTGATCCTGTAGGAGCGTGCTTGCTCGCCAAGAACCTGAGGGCACATCGTTTTATCTGGATGCACGCGTTATCGTTGACGTTTTCGCGAGCGAACTTGCTCCCAACAGACAGCCATCGATGATGGCAGTTTGAGTACGTGCAATTTATAGTAATTCTCATCTACTTTTAAAGAAGTCTTGCTCCCACGTATGGTTTTTTTCGCCGACGCAGCTGTTACTGCGTATGTAAACGCCTAAATATTCGCGCAATTTTCTCGTATAACAGTCAGCTCTTCGCCACTCGGCCCCCTTTCCCTGGCTGGAACCAAAGCATGAAACGCCCTCGCCCCGCCCGCCTCGCCCTGCTTGCTGTGGTGTGCCTGATCCCCCTCCTTGCAGTGGCAGCCTGGCAGCTGTTGCCGCCAGGTCGAGATAGCTTGCCCACGGTCACTGTCGTGCGCGGCGACATTGAGAGCAGTGTCACCGCCCTGGGCACCCTGCAACCGCGACGCTACGTAGACGTCGGCGCCCAGGCCTCCGGACAGATTCGCAAGATCCATGTCGAGGCCGGTGACCAGGTCACGCAAGGCCAGCTACTGGTAGAGATCGACCCTGCCACGCAGCAGGCCAAACTCGACGCCAGCCGCTACGCCATCGAAAACCTCGAGGCCCAGTTGCAGGAACAAAAAGCCCAGCACGAACTGGCGCGCCAGAAGTATCAGCGCCAGCAGCGCCTGAGCGCCGGGAATGCCACCCGCGAAGAAGATGTGCAAACCGCCAAGGCCGAACTGAGTGCGACCCAGGCGCGGGTGGACATGTTCAAGGCCCAGATCCGCCAGGCCCAGGCCAGCCTGCGCAGTGACGAGGCCGAACTGGGCTATACGCGGATTTACGCGCCGATGAGCGGCACCGTAGTGGCGGTAGATGCGCGAGTCGGCCAGACGCTCAACGCCCAGCAACAGACGCCGTTGATCCTGCGCATCGCCAAACTGTCGCCGATGACCGTATGGGCCGAAGTGTCCGAAGCCGATATCGGCCACGTCCAACCGGGCATGAGCGCCTATTTCACCACCCTCGCCGGCGGCACCCGGCGCTGGACCAGCACCGTGCGCCAGATCCTGCCGATCCCGCCCAAGCCCCTGAACGAAACCAGCCAAGGCAGTGGCAGCCCCAGCAGTACCAGCAAAACCGGCAGTGGCCGGGTAGTGCTATACACCGTACTGCTGGATGTGGACAACGCTGACAATGCGTTAATGGCCGAAATGACCACCCAGGTGTTTTTCGTCGCCAGCCAGGCCAGGGACGCTCTCACCATCCCGGTCGCAGCGCTGCTCGGCAGCCAAGGCACCGACAAGCAGATCGCGCGGGTCGTGACCAAAAACGGCGCCATCAAGGAGCGAGAAGTACAGCTGGGTATCAGTGACCGCCTGCGGGTTGAAGTGTTGGATGGCCTGGACGAAGGCGATCACCTGTTGATCGGCCCAGCCAGCGGCAGCGGGGGTTGATGTGACCACGCCACTGATCGAACTCAAGAACATCCGCAAATCCTACGGCGGCGGCGACAGCCCGCAGGTCGACGTATTGCGTGGGATCGACCTGTCGATCCATGCAGGAGAGTTCGTTGCCATCGTCGGCGCCTCCGGCTCCGGCAAATCCACACTGATGAACATCCTCGGCTGCCTCGACCGCCCCACCGTGGGCGACTACCTGTTCGCAGGGGAAAACGTCGCGCACCTGGACAGCGACGCACTGGCCTGGCTGCGCCGCGAAGCCTTTGGTTTCGTGTTCCAGGGCTACCACCTGATCCCGTCCGGCTCGGCCCAGGAAAACGTTGAGATGCCGGCGATCTATGCGGGTATCAGCGCTGCCGAACGCCATGCCCGTGCCAAGGCTCTGCTGACCCGCCTGGGCCTGGCCGATCGCACCAACAACCGCCCGCACCAGCTCTCCGGTGGTCAGCAACAGCGCGTCTCGATTGCCCGGGCGTTGATGAACGGCGGGCATATAATCCTTGCCGACGAACCCACCGGGGCCCTCGACAGCCACAGCGGTGCCGAGGTGATGGTGCTGCTGGATGAATTGGCGAGCCAGGGCCATGTGGTTATCCTCATTACCCACGACCGCGAAGTCGCGGCGCATGCCAACCGCATCATTGAGATCAGCGACGGCCGGATCATCAGCGATTCGGCGTTGAGTACCCCCCACGTGCCCGTCACGGTCGGCAGCGACGCATTGCAAGCCGTGGATCTGCGCCAGCGCCTGGCCGACGGTGCCGAACACAATGGTGCCTGGAAAGCCGAGCTGCTGGACGCGGTGCAGGCAGCCTGGCGGGTCATGTGGATCAACCGCTTCCGCACCGCGCTGACGCTGCTGGGGATCATCATCGGCGTGGCGTCGGTGGTAGTGATGCTGGCGGTGGGCGAAGGCAGCAAGCGTCAGGTCATGGCGCAGATGGCGGCCTTCGGCTCCAACATCATCTATCTGAGCGGCTTTTCGCCTAACCCGCGCACACCGGCAGGTATCGTGACCCTCAATGATGTGGCGGCATTGGCTACATTGCCCCAGGTCAAGCGCATCATGCCGGTGAACGGCACCTACGCCGGCGTGCGCTTCGGCAACGTCGACTACATGGCCTATGTGGGCGGCAACGACACCAACTTCCCGGATATCTTCAACTGGCCAGTGGCCCAAGGTAGCTACTTTACCGAAGCCGACGAACGCGCCGGGGCCACGGTGGCGGTGATCGGCCATCGCGTGCGCGAAAAACTGTTCAAAGGCCAGCTAGACCCCATCGGCCAATACATCCTGATCGAAAACGTGCCCTTCCAAGTGATTGGCGTGTTGGCGGAAAAAGGCTCCAGCTCCGGGATGCAAGACAGCGACGACCGTGTCGCCATTCCCTATACCGCCGCCAGCGTGCGCCTGTTCGGCACCTATAATCCCGAATACGTTGTCATTGCCGCCGCCGATGCACGCAAGGTGCAAGAGGCCGAGCAAGCCATCAGTCAGCTTATGCAAAAGCTGCACGGCGGCAAACGCGACTTCCACCTGACCAACGACGCAGCGATGATCCAGGCCGAAGCACGGACCCAGAACACCCTGTCGCTGATGCTCGGCTCGATTGCAGCGATTTCCCTGCTGGTGGGCGGCATCGGCGTGATGAACATCATGTTGATGACCGTGCGCGAACGCACCCGTGAAATCGGCATCCGCATGGCCACCGGGGCGCGCCAGCGCGACATCCTGCGCCAGTTTCTCACCGAGGCGGTGATGCTCTCGGTGGTCGGCGGCCTGTTCGGTATTGCCCTGGCATTGCTGGTAGGCGGCGTGCTGGTGCTGGCTGAAGTGGCGGTACAGTTTTCCCTGGTGGCGGTGCTCGGCGCGTTTGGCTGTGCGCTGGTCACCGGCGTCGTATTCGGCTTCATGCCGGCCCGTAAAGCTGCCCGGCTTGATCCGGTTAAGGCGTTGACCAGTGAATAAACGATCTCTCACTCCACAACTGTCAGCGCTCAGTGTGTGCCTGTTGCTCACGGCCTGCGGCACTAACCCGCCCGCCATCGACAGTGGCCTTGCTGCGCCCGCCGCCTGGCATTTTGCCGAACGCGAAGCGACCCAAGCCATCAACCAACGTTGGTGGACGCAGTTTGGCAGCCCGGCGCTGAACCGCCTGATCGACCAGGCCCGCCGTGACAGCTTCGACGTGGCGGCGGCCATGGCGCGTGTCCGCCAGGCCCAGGCCACGGCGGTAATTGCCGGTGCACCGTTGTTGCCGGAACTGAAGTTCAACCTCAGCGCCAGCCGTCAACGGCTGTTGCGCGGCAGCGGCAACTCGGAGCTGGACGCCACCGAGAGCGACAGGACTGTCAACAACTATGACGCCAACCTCACGGCCAGCTACGAAATCGACTTCTGGGGTGGCCGCGCCGCTGCCCGCGACAGCGCCGTGCACAGCTTGCACGCCAGTGAGTTCGATCAGGCCAATGTGGAGCTGACCCTGCTCAGCAACGTCGCCGACCGCTACGCGCAAACCCTGGCCGCACGCCAGCGCCTGCAGATTGCCGAGCTCAACCTGGCGAATGCGCGCAATGTGCTGAACCTGGTGCAGACCCGCCACGACGCAGGTTCCGCCACGGCCCTGGAACTGGCACAACAGAAAAGCCTGGTGGCCGGTCAGCAACGGCAACTGCCGCTGATCGAGCAATCGGCCGAAGAATCGCAGATCACCCTCGCCGCCTTGCTCGGCCAACCCGTGCAGGCCCTGGAGCTAGGCACAGAACCCTTTCAGGCATTGACCTGGCCAAGTATCGGGCCTGGCGTGCCCAGCCAGTTATTGAGCCGGCGCCCCGACCTCGCCCAGGCCGAGGCCCAGTTGGCGGCGGCCAGCGCCGACGTCACGGTGGCCCGTGCGGCCATGCTACCGACGGTGACGTTGGGCGCAACGCTCGGCTCAGGCGCGTCCAAGGCTGAAGAGATCCTGCGCAGTCCCTTCTACACCCTGACCTCGGGCCTGATGGCGCCGATTTTCAATAATGGCCGGCTGAGCGCCGAGCGCGACAAGGCTCGGGCACGCCAGGATGAACTGCTGCAAACCTACCGTGGGGCGATCATCAACGGCTTTGCCGATGTGGAAAAAGCCCTCAGCAGCATCACCCGCCTGGACCAGCAACGCCAGTGGCAAACCGAAGAGCTGCAACAGGCGCAGGCCGCCTTCCAGATTGCCCAAAGCCGCTATGAAGCCGGCGCCGAAGACCTGCTCACGGTACTGCAAACCCAGCGCACCCTGTACGACGCCCAAGACCAGAACGTGCTACTGCGCCTGTCGCGCCTGCAAGCCAGCATCGCCCTGTACAAGGCATTGGGCGGTGGCTGGAACACCGATATCTGATAAACGAAACTCATATTTCTTACACGAGTTGTTTCTTCACCTTACATTTTCCACCCCAAGGTCCTTGGTAAAAAAGCCGTTATCACACGGATGCCCAGGACCTCATGATGAAACCCAGCGCTTTTGTAAACGGCCTGGCCTGCATCGGCTTTTGGCTGATACCAAACCTGGCGTTGGCCGAGCCCTTGATCGCCCCCACCGCGATCGACTGGTTGCTGGACTGCCCACTCACTGCAACAGCGCGCCTGGACCCCGAAGTGGTTGGCCGCACCCAATGCGGCCTGGTCAGCGTGCCCCGCGACCATGCCGCCCCCCAGCGCGGCCGCATTCGCCTGAGCGTGACACGGGTAGGCGCACGGCAGCCGCTCAACCGTGAAGGCGTGGTGTTCATCCAGGCCGGCGACCCCCAGCGGGTCAAAGGCGCACCTTTCGTCCTTCACTTGGCCAGCCGCTGGGAGTCGCTTGCCACCACCGCCTATCGCACCCTGGTCGACCGCTACGACGTGATCGAGCTGAGCACCCGCGACCTGCGCCAGGGCAATGCCGTGGAACAGGCCGCCCGGGACATGGAGTACGTGCGCGGGCAATTGGGCGAGGCGCGCCTCAACTACCTGGGCAACGCCGCGGCCACGCGCCTGGGCAACCGCTATGGCACGCTGTTTCCCGAGCGCGTCGGGCGCATGGTGCTGATCAATACCGAGCCTGGCGAAGCGCTCGCCGCTGGTGTCGAGCAGCTCTTGCTCAAGGAGTCGGCACACGCAGGCGCTGACGGCTGTGTGAGCCGCTGGCTAGGGGATTTTCTCGCTTATGGCAAACAGCCGCCGGCGACCGCACGCTGCCTGGATTTGGGCGCCTGGGAATAACCTGCGCATTTACGACCCCTATTCACCGAAAACGACCCCTTGCGTTGACGCACCTGCCCAATCGTTATTAAGTGCTATTTATCCGCATTAATACGATAAATCACCGCCATGCTGAGTCGTCCGTTACGCCGCAAACGCCAGAAGCTGTCCGATGTAATTGTCGAGTCGGTCAAGCGCTCGATCGTCACCGACGCCTTGAAGCCCGGCGATCGCCTGCCCACCGAACGCGAGCTGATGGAAAGCTTCCAGTGTTCCAAGGGTTCGGCACGCGAAGCGCTTAAGGCGTTGGAAGTGGAGGGCCTGGTGAGCACGCGCACCGGCCCCAGTGGCGGGGCGTACTTGAACCAGGCCGGCACCGAGCCGGCCAGCCGCGCCCTGCGCAATTACCTGCATTTCCAGCACCTGGACGGCGAGCAGGTCTACCAACTGCGCAAGGTCATCGAAGTGGAGTTGGCGGTGTCGGTGCTGGGGCGTTTGAGCGAAGACGACTACCTGGCCCTGCAAGCCAACGTGGATTTTTGCAGCGCCCCCGAAGACAGCGAAGCCGGCCAGCGCGAACAACGCCTGGCGGAACTGGAGTTCCACAACCTGCTGGCCCGGGCCTGCCCCAACCCGCTGCTGAGTTTCATGGCGCAGTTCCTCAATGACTTGCTGCGCGACCTGGTGGTGTTGAAAAAGGCCTACAAGCCCAAGCGCAAGCAGTTCGATGCGGCCAACCTCGACTATCACAAGCAACTGCTGATCGCCTTTCGCGCCGGGGATGAAAGTGCGGTGCGCAGCTTGATGCATGAACACATGTGCGATGCCGAACACCACATGACCGCGCTGGAAGGCCAGGTGAGCCCGCACTTCCTCTTGGAGTTCGACCACTCTTAAACACACCAACCATCCAATGTGGGAACCCGTTCAATGTGGGAGCTGGCTTGCCTGCGATGCGGGCGCCTCGGTGTTACAGAGGGACCGAGTAGAAGCCATCGCAGGCAAGCCAGCTCCCACATTTGACCCCGTTCCCCCGCGAAATCGAGTTATCCAATAACAAGCCTGCCCACAGGCCCTTGCTCCACCGTATCGCCCTTGCCGCTCCTGCCAATAACTAAACCAGGGAGTCACCCCATGCAGCGTCGTACGTTATTGAAAGCCAGCCTCACCGCCGCCGCCGCCCTCAGCCTTCCGCTGAGCGTGCGTTCGGCATTCGCCGCCGAGCCCTTTACCTTTTACGGCCTCAAGTCCATGTCTGGCGCCTTTGCCAGCTATGGCAAATTTGCCGATATGGGTTCACGCCTGGCGGTGAAACAACACCCCGACTTGCTCGGCCGCCCGCTGAACTACAAGGTCATCGATACCGAAGGCAACGCCGGCAAGGCGGTGCGCAAGGTGCAAGAGGCCATCGCGCAGGACGGCGCACGGTTCTTCCAGGGCTGCACGCTGTCGTCTTCCGCCCTGGCGGTAGCCAAGGAAGTGGACAAGGTCGGCGGCGTGTTCATGACCCCGGTGGGCGCCGATGAAGTCACAGGCAAGGACTGCAACAAGGCGACCTTCCGCTGGTCAGTGCCCACCTACGGTGCGATCCGCGAAACCATGGTGCCGCTGATCAAGTTGCTGCCGGACGCCAAGCGCTGGTACACCATCACCCCGCAATACGTGTTCGGCGAAGCCTTGCTCGAAGGGGCCAAAAACGTGCTCAAGGAACATAGCCTGGAACACGTGGGCAACAGCTACCACTCACTGCAGGAACAGGAGTTTTCCGGTTACCTGACCAACGCCATTTCCACCAAGCCCGATGTGCTGGTGCTGCTCAACTTTGGCAGCCAATCGTCCAACACCCTGCGCCAGGCCGTGAACTTCGGCATCAAGGAGCGCATGAAGGTATTGCTGGTGTGGTCTGCCGGCCTGGATCAGTTCCAGGAACTGGGCAGCGATGTGCTCGAAGGCGTGTACCTGGGCGCACAGTACTGGCACCAGGTCGACACCCCGCTCAATCGTGAGTTGGTCAAGCTGACCCAGGCCACCTACGGCATCAACCCCACCTACCCGCTGGCCGCCGACTACATCAGCACCAAAGTCATGCTCGACACCATCATCGCCACCGGCAGTTTCGACGGCCCGACCGTAGCCAAGGCCCTGCAAGGCTTGAGCTACGAAGGCCCGACCGGCAAAGAGTCGATCCGCGCCGGCGACCACCAGGTGATCAAGGATTACTACCTGCTGATCGGCAAGGCCAGCGGCGACATGGCCGACAAGGACGACCTGGCCAAAGTGCTCAGCGCTGGCCAGTCGTTCCCCGCAGTCGAGGCGACGGGCTGCACACTCGGCTGACCGCTTAACTTTTGTCGCGCAGGGCCGCGCAAGCGGCCACCTGCGGAGGGTGCCTGCATGCTTAATCTGTACCTGTTCCAGATCCTCAACGGCCTTGGGTTAGGGATGATCTACTTCCTGATCGCGGTGGGGCTGACGATCATTTTCGGCCTGCTCAACTTCGTCAACTTCGCCCACGGCGCGTTCTTCCTGCTCGGCGCCTACATCTGCTACACCGCGGTAAGCCTCACCGGCAGCTTCTGGCTGGCGTTGCTGATCGCGCCGTTGGTGGTGGCTGCGTTGGCCTGGGTGATTGAGCGCTTGTTGATCCAGCGTATCTACCACTTGCCGCACATGTTCCAGATTCTGGTGACCTTGGGGATCGCTCTGATCATCCAGGAAGCCAGCGTGATGATCTGGGGCCCGGTGGGCAAAAGCGTCGCCGTGCCGGAACTGTTGCGCGGCGTGCTGGTAGTGGGTGATTTTGTCTATCCCTACTACCGCCTGTTCCTCATCGTGTTTTCCGGGCTGGTGGGCCTGGGCCTGTGGCTGCTGCTGGAGCGCACGCGCTTCGGTGCCCTGGTGCGCGCCGGCAGTGAAAGCACCGAAACCGTGTCGCTACTGGGCACCAATATCTTCCGCCTGTTCTCCATGACCTTCGCCCTCGGCGTCGCCCTGGCCGGTGTCGCCGGGGTGTTGTTCGCGCCCTTGCGCGGCGCCCAGCCCTTCGTCGGCCCGGAGATTCTCGGCATCGCCTTCGTGGTGGTGGTGATCGGCGGCATGGGCTCGTTCAGCGGTGCGCTGGTCGGCGGTTTGCTGGTGGGCGTGGTGCAAAGCCTGATGACCACACTCTGGCCCCAGGGTGCGAGCCTGATGATCTACGGCGCCATGGCCGTGGTGATCCTGGTACGCCCTTACGGCCTGTTCGGGAGAGCCTGACATGAGCGAGAAAAACCCCCTGCCGTTTGCCAAGACCCAATCCAGAGCCATGTTGCTGTGGGTGCTGGCCGTGCTGATCGGCCTGCCGCTGGTGTTGCCCTCGGCGACCCTGGCCACCGAGATCCTGATCTTTGCCATGGCCGCCCTGGCCTGCAACCTGCTGCTGGGCTATACCGGGCTGCTGTCCTTCGGCCAAGGCATCTTCTTTGGTGCCGGAGCTTATTGTGCGGCGCTGTTGATGATCCACCTGCAACTGGGCCTGTTCATGGCGTTGCTGGGCGCGGCGCTGGCCGGTGGCGTGCTGGCTTTGCTGGTGGGTGCCCTGGCGATTCGGCGAACGGGCATTTACTTCGTGATGCTCACGTTGGCGTTCAGCCAGATGGCCTACTTCGTCGCCTACACCCTGAGCGACTGGACCGGCGGCGACAACGGCCTGCTCAGCGTACCGCGCCCGGAAATTCGTGTGGGCGACACCGTGCTGCTGTCCCTGGCCGATGCCCGTGCCTTCTATGGTTTTGTCGCGGTGCTGTTCCTGCTGATTTTCATCGGCGCACGCCGGGTGATCGCCTCGCCGTTCGGCAGCACGCTGATGGCGATACGCGAAAATGAAACCCGCGCCTCGGCCATCGGCTACGACACGCGTCACTTCAAGATCCTGGTGTTCGTGCTGTCCGGCGCGGTCACCGGGATTGCCGGGGCGCTGTACGCCATGCTGTTGCACTTTGTGCCGCTGTCGAATATCGACCTGGCGATGTCCGAGAACATCCTGATCATGACCATCGTCGGCGGCACCGGCTCGCTGTTCGGCTCACTGCTGGGCGCCGGTTCCATCGTGCTGCTGGGTGACTTTCTCTCCGATCTGTGGCCGCGCTGGCTGATGCTGCTGGGGGTGATCCTGATCCTGGTGGTGATCTTCATGCGCGGCGGTTTGTGGGGCGGCTTGGCGTCGCTGTTCGAAAAGCTGCGCGGCACGCGCAAACCCGCAGTCGTCGCCAAGGAGGACGGGCTATGAGTATCTTGCTGGAAACCCAGAACCTGGAGCTGGCCTACGGCGCGTTCCATGCGGTCAATGGCGTCAACCTCAAGGTCGAAGCCGGCACCATCCACACCATCATCGGCCCCAATGGCGCCGGCAAGACTAGCCTGTTTCATTGCCTGACGGGCGAACGCCAGGCCACCGCCGGAGCGATCCATTTCGACGGCAAGAACCTGATGCGCAAGCCCGCCCACGGCCGCGTCGGCCTGGGCATGGCGCGTTCGTTCCAGCTCACCAGCCTGTTCCAGAACCTCAGCGTGCGCGAAAACCTGCGCCTGGCCGCCCAGGGCCGCGATGGCTCGCGTGCCTTGAACTTCTGGCGTCGGGTGGACAGCCAGCGCGAACACCTGGAGATGGCCGAC
Organism: Pseudomonas sp. CFSAN084952; assembly: GCF_009648855.1. Lineage (NCBI taxonomy): Bacteria > Pseudomonadati > Pseudomonadota > Gammaproteobacteria > Pseudomonadales > Pseudomonadaceae > Pseudomonas > Pseudomonas sp. CFSAN084952. The sequence continues at coordinate 3,242,259 of NZ_CP045767.1, forward strand.
CAGGTGCTGGAACGCCTGCAACTCACGGCCCGCGCCGACACCCTGGCCGGTGAGTTGTCCCACGGCCAGCAACGGGTACTGGAGGTGGGCATGTCGATCTGCTCCAAACCCAAACTGTTGATGCTCGACGAGCCCACCTCGGGCATGGGCATCGACGATATCCCGATCATGACCCAACTGATCAGCGACCTTGGGCGCGACCATACGGTGCTGTTGATCGAACACAACATGAGCATCGTCATGTCCATCAGCCAACGCATCACGGTGATGAGCCATGGGCAGATTCTGGTGGAAGGCACGCCGGAGTTCGTGCGCGCCGATGAACGTGTGCGTACTGCCTATCTTGGGGAGGCTGCCTGATGCTGATCGTCGAGAATATCCATTCCTACTACGACAAGAGCCATGTGCTGGAGGGCGTGTCGCTGAGCGTCAATCCTGGCGAACTGGTGACCCTGCTGGGCCGTAACGGTGCCGGCAAGACCACCACCCTGCGTAGCATCCTCGGCATCATCTGCCCGCGCCAGGGCCAGATCCACTTCAACGGCCAGGCGTTGGTGGGGCAGAAGATTTTCGAAATTGCGCGCCAGGGCTTGGCGCTGGTGCCGGAAAACCGCGGGATTTTCCGCCTGCTGACGGTGGAAGAAAACCTGCGCATCGCCGCCCGCAAACACAGCCGCTGGCAACTGGAAGACGTGTACGCCATGTTCCCGCGCCTCAAGGAGCGGCGCAAAAACGCCGGCCATGCTTTGTCCGGCGGCGAACAGCAGATGCTCGCCATCGCCCGCGCCCTGCTGAACGACCCCAAGCTGCTGATCCTCGACGAACCCACTGAAGGCCTGGCCCCGGTGATCGTTGACGAGCTGGTGAAGATCCTGCGCGAGGTCAAGGACGAGGGCCTGCCGGTGTTGCTGGTGGAACAGAACCTGATGGTCTGCGACAAGCTCGCCGACCGCCATTACGTGCTCGAACAGGGCCGCGTGGTGTACGAGGGCAGCGCCGCTGACTTCCGCGCCGACCCGACGATCAAAAACCGATACCTGGCCTTGAGTGCCTGAGTGGAGATTCCTGATGAATAGTCTTGCGCAACCGCTCCAGAGCAATGCCCCGCTGATCAACCGCGACCGCTTGTGGCAGTCGCTGATGGACCTGGCCCAACTCGGCGCCACGGCCAAGGGCGGCGTGTGTCGCCTGGCCCTCACCGACCTGGACCGCCAGGCCCGCGACCTGTTCGTGCAGTGGTGCGAGGCCGCCGGGTGCAGCATCAGTGTGGATGCCATCGGCAATATCTTCGCCCGCCGTCCTGGCCGCAACCCCGCCCTGCCCCCGGTCATGACCGGCAGCCATATCGACACCCAGCCCACCGGCGGCAAGTTCGACGGTTGCTACGGGGTAATGGCCGGGCTGGAAGTGATCCGCACGCTCAATGACTTGCAGATCGAAACCCAGGCGCCCATCGAAGTGGTGGTGTGGACCAACGAAGAAGGCTCGCGCTTCCCGCCGTGCATGATGGGCTCCGGGGTATTTGCCGGGAAGTTCGACCTGCAGGACACCCTCGACAAGCGCGACGACCAGGGCCTGTCGGTAGGCAGCGAATTGCAGCGCATCGGCTATGCCGGTTCGCGTGTGGTGCTGGGCCATCCGGTGGGCGCTTATTTCGAAGCGCATATTGAGCAAGGCCCGGTGCTGGAGGACCAGGCCATTACCCTGGGCGTGGTGATGGGCTGCCTGGGCCAGAAGTGGTTCGACCTGACTCTCACCGGCGTAGAGGCGCATGCGGGCCCTACGCCCATGCACCTGCGCAAGGATGCCCTGGTGGGCGCTGCCGAGGTGGTCAGCGCGGTCAACCGTATCGCCCATCAGCATCAGCCTCACGCCTGCGGCACCGTCGGCTGCCTGAACCTGCACCCTGGCTCGCGCAACGTGATCCCCGGCCAGGTGCACATGACCATCGACCTGCGTCACCTGCACGCCGACAAGCTGCAAGCCATGGTCGATGAAGTGCGCGCAGTGATCGAAGACGCGGCCGCCCGCCACGGCTTGACGTTTGACCTGACGCCCACCGCCGACTTCCCGCCGCTGGACTTTCACCCGACCTGTGTCAATGCCGTGCGCGAGGCTGCCCAGGCATTGGGCTTGAGCCATATGGACATTGTCAGCGGTGCCGGGCATGACGCGATCTTCGTCGCTGAACTGGGCCCGGCCGGGATGATCTTTGTGCCGTGCGAAGGCGGCATCAGCCATAACGAAATCGAAAACGCCGCGCCGGATGACCTGGCGGCGGGTTGCGCGGTGTTGCTGCGCGCCATGGTCAAGGCGGCACAGGGGGATGTGGCATGAGTGAGATTGGCCAACTGACAGCGGTGCAACTGTTGCAGCACTTTCGCGACAAGACCTTGTCACCCGTGGAGGTCACCGAAGACGCGTTGCTGCGCATCGAGCGCTATAACCCGGTGGTGAATGCCTACTGCCATGTCGACCCGCAAGGCGCCTTGGACGCTGCGCGGGCGTCGGAACAACGCTGGTTCAAGGGCGAACCTTGCGGCGCCCTGGATGGCGTGCCGGCGTCGATCAAAGACCTAACGCTGACGGTCGGTATGCCCACGCGCAAAGGCTCGCGCACCTCCAGTGCCGAGGGCCCGTGGGACGTGGACGCGCCCTTCTCGGCCTTCATGCGCAAGGCCGGCGCGGTGCTGCTGGGCAAGACCACCACCCCGGAATTCGGCTGGAAAGGCGTCACCGATAACCCGCTGTATGGCATCACCCGCAACCCGTGGGACACGCGCACCACCGCCGGTGGCTCGTCCGGGGGCGCCGCTGCGGCGGCGGCATTGAACCTGGGCGTGCTGCACCAGGGCAGCGACGCCGGCGGCTCGATCCGTATTCCCTGTGCGTTTACTGGCACCTTCGGGATCAAGCCGACTTTCGGCTATGTACCGCAATGGCCGGCCAGTTCCATGACGATTCTGTCGCACCTGGGCCCGATGACGCGCACCGTGGAAGACAGCGTGCTGATGCTGCAAGCCGTGGCGCAGCCGGATGCGCGAGATGGCTTGATCGGCGCGCCAAGGACCAGGCCCTGGCTCGCTCCAGGAACGGACTTGAAGGGGTTGCGTATCGCCTATAGCCCCACGTTCGGCTATGTGAAAGTCGACCGGCAGGTCGCCAGCGTAGTTGCCCAGGCTGTGGAGGGCCTGGTGCAACTGGGCGCCCATGTCGAGCAGATCGACCCCGGTTTCAGCGACCCGCTGGAGGTGTTCAGCACCCTATGGGCTGCCGGCGCAGCACGCCTGACCGGCACGATGAGCGAGGCGCAAAGGCAACTTCTGGACCCAGGGCTGCTACGCATTGCACAACGGGGCGAGCGCTTGAGCCTGGATGATTTCAACGCAGCCCTGGAAGCCCGGGCGGCGCTGGTCGCACAGATGGCGGCTTTCCATGAGCATTACGATGTGCTGGTGTCACCGATGATGCCGATCACCGCGTTCGAAGCCGGGCACAACGTACCGCCGGGTTCGGGAATGACTGAGTGGATGGAATGGACGCCGTTCACCTACCCGTTCAACCTCACCCAGCAACCGGCGGCGTCAGTGCCCTGCGGGTTGGCGGCAAATGGCTTGCCAGTGGGCTTGCATGTGGTGGGCGCGCGGTTTGCCGATGAGCAGGTGTTGAGGGTGTGTCACGCATATGCACAGGCATTCCCCACAGAACACTTGCACACACCGAGAAGCCCGACCTGAAATACCTACAACTGTGGGAGCTGGCTTGCCTGCGATAGCGCTGGTTCAGTCAGCACATTGGCCTCTGACACACCGCCGTCGCAGCTTCTACACAATTTTGTAGGTTGTAGCAGCCAACGGTAACCACGATGCGAAGCGAGCCGCTCTTGATCTGCTTTTGATCTTGATCTCAGGCGCCCCGTTAAACCACGCTGGCCGGAATTCGACAGGGATTTGGGGGGTAAACCGGCAGGGATGCCGGTTTAGCCGCCGTCAGGGCGGAACCCTAAGTGGCCGTTACCGCAGCAATGGATATGTACACCATCCAACTGTGTTGACTGCCAGGCCGTCTTCGCGAGCAAGCCCGCTCCCACAGTTTGACTGCGGGGTGTCAGGTAGATAAGCGTCGGCGTTCAGGTCGCTATCGCAGGCAAGCCAGCTCCCACAGGTTTGACCGCATTCCTTTACACTGTCTTCCATTCATCCCCGGGGGCTTCATGGACATCGAACTGGCACGCACCTTCCTCGAAATCACCCGCTGCGGCAGCCTGGCCGCAGCGGCCGAGAAACTGCACGTCACCCAGACCGCTATCACCGCTCGTGTCAAAAACCTCGAGAACCAGCTCGGCTGCACGCTGTTCGTGCGCAACCGTGCCGGTGCGCGGCTGACCGCCGACGGCGAGGCCTTCGTGGTGTACGCCAACCAGTTGCTGCAGACCTGGGAAGCGGCGCGACGCGACCTGCCGTTGCCCGATGGCTATCGCAATGTGCTGCATATCGGCGGAGAGGTCAGCCTGTGCAACCCATTGATGCTCGGCTGGGCCAAGGCGCTGCGCGAGCACATTCCGGGGCACGCGCTGCGCACCGAGGTGCGTGAAGGCGAGTACCTGCTGCGCCAACTGGAGTTGGGTGTGCTCGACGCCGCCTTGGTGTTCCAGCCGCAATACTGGCCGGGCTTGCAGGTGGAGCAGGTGCTGGAAGAAAAACTGATCCTGGTGCAATTGGCGAACAAACCCTCGCCTTACGTGTATATCGACTGGGGCCAGGGTTTTCGTCAGCAACACGACGCCGCCCTGCCCGACCGTGCGCGTGCCGCGCTGAGTTTCAACCTGGGGCCGCTGGCGTTGCAGTACATTCTGGAAAACGGCGGTGCCGGCTACTTCCGCACACGGGTGGTGCAAAGCTACCTGGACAGCGGCGTGATGCAGCGCGTGCCCAAGGCGCCGGAATTCAGCTTTCCGACCTACCTGGTGTACTCGCGGGCGCGGGATTCGGCGGTGTTGCAGCAAGCCCTGGAACTGCTACGCGCGGTGGTGAAGGCCGAAGGCGACTGGTCGCAACGCTGGGACCCGCTGATTTGAATCACTCTACATCTGCGCACATGCTAGCCTGCTGGTGTTTCCTCTCGCAGCCTTACCGATGAACAAGAAAAAGTCCGTCACCATCAGCGACATTGCCAAACGGGTCGGCATGACCACCATTACGGTGTCCCGGGCCCTGAGCAAACCCGACCTGGTCAAACCCGCCACCCTGGCGCGCATTCTTGAAGTGGCTCGCGAGCTCGACTACGTGCCCAACGCCTTCGCCCGTGGGCTCAAGCGCAGTGAAAGCCTGATCCTCGGGGTCATCACCGCATCGGTAGACAACCCGTTCTACAGCGAGATGATCAAGGCCATTTCCCGCGAGGCGAAAAAGCACGGCTACACCATCATGCTGGTGGACACCGATGAACTTGAAGAACTCGAAAGCAAGGCAGTCGATACCCTCCTGGGCTACCGCGTGGCGGGGATCATCCTGTCGCCGGTTTCCGACGAGCCAAGCTACCAGCCCGACTACCTGGAGCGCCTGGGCAACGGCAAGACCCCGGTGGTACTGCTCGATCGCACGATCCACGACAGCCCGTTCAGCCGTGTTGTGCTCGACAACTACCACAGCGGCCTGCAAGCCGCGCACTACCTGTTACGCCAAACCCCGAACCTCAAGCGCCTGCTGGTGCTGACCGGCCCCGAGCACTCGCGCATCAGCGTGGAGCGCCTCAAGGGCCTGCGCGAAGTGCTGGCCGAGCACCCCGACATTCAGGTCGAGGTGCAGGCGGGCGACTACACGCTGATGCCGGCTTATTTACATACTCTCGACTACCTGGCCGCACACTCGGCGCCGGATGCGATCATGGGCTTCAACCAGTTGATCACCCTGGGCGCCCTGCGCGCCTTGCGCATGCACAACATCGCCCATGACAGCCTGACCATCTGTGGCATCGACCGCCTGCCCTTCGCCGATATCTTCGGCGTGCCCATCGCTTGCGTAGCCCATGATGCATCCCTGGCCGGCAGCAGTGCCGTGCGCCTGCTACTTGACCGCCTGCAAGACCCGCACAAGCCACGGGACAAAGTGGTCATCGCCGGGCAGTTGGAAAACGGCTAGCGGCTGGTGTAGCCGCCGTCCACCGGCAGGCTGACGCCACTGATCATGCTCGCCGCGTCGCTAAGCAAAAACAGCACCGGTAGCGCCACTTCCGCCGGTTGCGCAAAACGCCCCAAAGGAATCGCTGCCAGCGCCGGGTCGCGCTTGGCCGGGTCGGACCAGGCCATGGCCGCCATCGGCGTCAAGGTCACGGTGGGGTTGACGCTGTTGACGCGTATGCGAAAACGGCCCCACTCGGCGCATTGCACGCGGGTGATCGCATCCAGTGCAGCCTTGGAGGCGCAGTAGCTCAGGTGATCGTCCAGCGCCACCAACGACGCCTGACTGGAGACGTTGACGATGCTGCCCGCCATGTTCGCTTCGATCATCTTTGCCGCGACCCGGCTGGCCACTTGCGCAGCGGCGCGGGCGTTGACGCTCATCACCTGGTCGAAGGCGCTGGCGCTGATGGCCGCGGCAGGCTCCAAGCGTGAGATACCGGCGCAGTTGACCAGACCGTGCAGAGGCGGCAAATCTTGCAGGGTTTTGTCGAGGGCGACGCTGTCAGCGATATCTACGCACAGGGTGTGGCACCCCAATGCAGCCAACGCCTGGGCATCGCGACCGAGAGCGAAGACTTCAGCGCCGCTGGCGATCAGTTGCTGGGCAATTTCGCGACCGATGCCGCTGCTGGCACCAGTGACGAGGATGCGCTGGTGCGAGAAGTCGAAGGTGGTGGTCATAAATAAAGATCTCAAAACCAATGAAGACCCACTGTGGGAGCTGGCTTGCCTGCGATAGCGGTGTATCAGCTCCCGATAAGGAGACTGACACTCCGCTATCGCAGGCAAGCCAGCTCCCACATTTTTGGACTGTGTTGAATCAGGTGGCTTGCAGGTTGTGCATGACCGGTTTCAGGGCCGGATACAGCTTCAGGTACTCGGCAAACGCCCGGTCATAGGTCATGACATTCTCCCGCTTGGGCTGCGCCCGCAATTGCAACTGCACCCAGCCGGTGTCCATCTGCCCATCACTCACCAGCCCCACCGTATGCGCCGCCAACAACGCCGCGCCCAGGGCTGCTTCTACCTCCTGCACGATGGTGTAGACGGGGTAGCGTGTGACATCGGCGATGATCTGCATCCATAGATCCGAATGGCTGGCCCCACCCACCACGATCAAGCGCGGGTCCAGGGAGTGCGCGCCTTGAGTACCCGCTTCGATATTGTGGCGCAGGGCAAAACTCACGCCCTCCAGCACCGCGCGGTACAGGTGAAAGCGGCTGTGGTAGAGGTTGAGCCCGACAAAACTGCCGCTGGCGCGGTCATCCCACACCGGGCTGCGCTCGCCCATCAAGTAAGGCAAAAACACCACGCCTTCGCTGCCTGCCGGAATCTTCATCGCGCTCTGCTCCAGCAGCGCCAGGCTGTCTTGCCCCGTGGCCTGGGCCTGCTGTTCTTCGGCCTGGCAGAACTGCTCGCGAAACCAGCTGACCGAGGCCCCGGCGGTGATCGCACCGCCGAAGATGTACAGGTCGCGGTGGCCGTTGTAGACGTGGGGCATGCTCACCAAACCGTGACGTGCATCCACCTGCTGGTTCAGATAGCCCCAGCACATGCTGGTGCCGATCATCGCCACATGATTGCCTGGCTGAGTGACACCCGCCGCCAGGGTCGCCATGGCCGCGTCCACGCCCCCAGCGAGGATCGGCGTGCCCGCCTGCAAGCCCAGGCGTGCGGCCCAGTCTGCAAGCAAACCACCCACCACCTCGCCGGAATACAGCAACCGCTCGGGCATCATCGACTGCGCGATACCCAACGCCTCCAGCATCTCGCCTGACCAGTTGCGCGCCGCCACGTCGTAGACACCACCGATATTCCCGGCGCTGCTGTGGTCCACCGCCAACTCGCCGGTCAGGCACCAATTGATGTAGCTGTTGGGCGGCAACAGGTAACGGGTATCCGCCCACACCTGAGGCTGGTGCTGCTTGAGCCAGAGCATCTTGGTGAAGCCGTAGTAGCTGTCCACCGAGTTGCCGGTGATGGCGAACAAGCGCTCCAGGTCCACATGCTCACGCACCCAGGCCACCTGCTCGCCGGCGCGGCGGTCCATCCAGATCAGGCACGGGTGCAGCGGCGTCATCTGCGCATCCACGGCAATGCCAGAACCGCCGTACAAACTGCTGATGCACAGCGCCTTGACCTGCGGCGCCGGCACCCCGGCCTTGGCCATGCACTGGGCCACGCAAGTCTCGACGGCATCCAGCCACACCTGCGGCCACTGCTCGGCCCAGCGCACTTTCGGGGTGTCCACCCGGTAGCCTTGGCTATGCTGGGCGATGATCGTGCCCTGGGCATCCACCAGCAGCGCCTTGGTGCTCTGGGTGCCAATGTCTACACCGATGACGTAGTCCATCTCAGAGCACCGGCTTCAACAGCACCTTGATCGACTTGGTCGAATTGGCCAGTTCAAACGCCTCGGCCCAGTCGTCCAGCGGGAAATCATGGGTGACGATGCCTTGGGAGGTGACCAGGCCACGCTCGAACAGGTCGATGGCGATCGGGTAGCAATACGGGCCCAGGTGCGCGCCGCGCACGTCGAGCTCCTTGCGGTCGCCGATGATCGACCAGTCCACACTGGTCTCGGCGCCAAACACGCTGAACTCGACAAAGCGCCCGAGCTTGCGGATCAGGTCCAGGCCCTGGGTGACGCCGGCCGGTGCGCCGGTGGTTTCGATATAGACGTCACAGCCGTAGTTGTCCGTCAGCCCGTTGATGATCTCGCGAGCGTTGTCACGGGCGGGGTTGATCACCACATCGGCGCCGAACTTTTTCGCCAGTTCCAGGCGCTCGTCGACCATGTCGATCACCACCAGTTTTTTCGGGGTCTTCAGCGCGGCGACCTGGACCATGCACAGGCCAAGGGTACCCGCGCCGGCAATCACCACCACGTCGTCGAGCTGGATATCGCCACGGTTGACGGTATGGATCGAGCAGGCCATCGGCTCCACCAGCGCCGAGTCTTCAAGGGACACCGATTCGGGGATCTTGTGCACGATGGCGGTCTTGGGAATGCGCATGTACTGGGCCATGCCGCCTTCGGCCACTTCGCGCTGGAAGCCGAAGATGTTGTGCACTTCGCACATCCAGTATTTGCCTGATTTGCAGAAGCGGCATTTGCCACACGGCACGATCTGTTCGGCGATGACCTTGTCACCGACCTTGACCTCAAAGTGCTCCTCGGCGCCCTCGCCGGCTTCGACCACGTAGCCGAAAAATTCGTGGCCCGGTACTACCGGCGCCTTGACCCAGGGGTTGTCGCCGCCCCAGAACATCGCCGCGCCCGAGTGGCACTTGCAGTCACTGGCGCAGATGCCGCAGGCGGCGATACGGATCACCAGCTCATTGGCACGCGCCTGGGGTTTGCCGATGCGCTCCAGGCGGTAGTCTTTCGGGCCGTGGCAGACGACGGCTTGCATGTGAGTGTGCTTGTCCATGTGTTCGGTCCTGTGTAGTGAAGTATTAACGATGGCGCTGACGGCTGATGAAAATCGCCAGCAAGATGATCCCGCCCTTGATCACGCTCTGGACGTAGGGCGACACGCCAAGCATGTTCAAACCGTTGTTCAACACGCCCAGCAGCATGGCGCCGAGCAAGGTGCCGATGATCACTCCGCGGCCGCCGGCAATCGACGCACCACCCAGTACCACGGCGGCAATCGCATCCAGCTCGAACGACACGCCGGCATTCGGCTGGCCGCTCATCAAGCGCGAGGTGAGCACCAGCCCGGCAATCGCGGCGGTGAAGCCGCTGATGCCATACACCAGCAGCTTGAAACGCGCCGCTCGCACCCCGGACAAGCGCACCGCTTCTTCATTGCCGCCGATGGCGTAGATGTAGCGGCCGATGCGGGTGTGTTGCAGCAGCACATAGGCCGCCAAGTAGGTGATCAGCATGATCAGGATCGGCACCTGCAGGCCAAACACACTGGCGCGACCGAAGAATGCGAACCACTCTGGCAAGCCGGAAATCGGATAGCCGTCGGTGTACATCAGCCCGAACCCACGGGCGATGCCCATGGTCGCCAGGGTGACGATGATCGGCGGCATATGCAGGTACGCCACGAACAGCCCGTTGCCGATGCCGAAGGCCACGCCCACTAGTAGCCCGACGCCAATCGCCAGGCCCGGCGGCAACCCGGCGACCATTAGCCCGGCGGTCAAGGTGCCGGACAACGCCATCACCGGCCCCACCGACAAGTCGATACCGCCGGTGAGAATCACGCAGGTCATGCCCACCGCGATGATGGCGTTGATCGACACCTGGCGGGCGATGTTGGAGAGGTTGCTGGCGGTGAGGAAAGTGTCACTGGCGAGGATCATCACCAGGGTCACCACCACCAGCCCGACAAAGGGATAAAACGCCGACGAACGCAGCAGCCGCGCCAGGTTCAGGCGCAACCGGCCGGTGCCGGCGGTGTTAATGGACGTATTCACTTGAGCCCCCTGTTGCATGGCGCATGACCTCTTGAGGATTGACGGCGGACGCTTCCAGTACTTTGACGATGGCGCCCTTGTGGAACACGGCGACGCGGTCGCACATGCCGATGACTTCGGGCAGCTCGGAGGAAATCATGATGATCGCGTAGCCCTGTTCGGTGAGGCTGCGCATCAACGCGTAGATCTGCGCCTTGGCCCCCACGTCGATGCCGCGTGTGGGTTCGTCGAACACCAGCACGTCGCAGTGGTGGTTGATCCAGCGGGCGATCACGACTTTTTGCTGGTTGCCGCCGCTGAGGTTCACCACAAGGCTTTCGCCACTGGGTGCCTTGATCGACAGCTGGCGCATCAGCGCTTCGACGCTGGCGCACTCGCGGGCCTTGTCGATCAGGCCCGAGGCGTGCTGATACTTGGGCAAATTGTTCAGGGAGATATTTTCGCGAATGCTGAAGGCGGTGATCAGCCCTTCGCTCTTGCGGCTTTCGGGGAGCAGGCCGATGCCGCAGGCCAGGGCTTGAGCCGGGTCATCGAGGCTGACTTTTTCCCCGCGCAGCCACACGTCTTTGCTCATCGTGGGCAGCGCGCCCATCATGCCCAGGGCCAGCTCGGTGCGGCCCGAGCCCACCAGGCCGGCGAAGCCCAGGATCTCGCCTTTGTGCAAATTGAAACGGTTGTGGGGGCCGTTGCGCACCAGCTGGATATCCTTGACCTCCAGCAGCAAGGGGCCGCGTTCGCTGCTGGGTTTGGGCGGGAAACTGCATTCCAGTCGGCGGCCGACCATCATCTCGACCAAGTGATCGATATCGCTGTCGGCCACTTCGGTAACGCCTGCATTGCTGCCGTCGCGCAGGACGCTGATGCGGTCGCAGACCTGGAAAATCTCTTCCAGGTGGTGCGAGATAAAAATCACCGCCACGCCTTGGCGCTTGAGTTCGCGCATGATCTCGAACAGCAACTCGGCCTCACTGGGAGTCAGTGTCGCGGTCGGCTCATCGAGCACCAGCAGGCGTGCATCCAGGGCCAGGGCCTTGGCGATTTCGACAAACTGCTGCTCGGCCACGCTCAGGTGCTTGACCGCGCAGTGCAGGTCAATGCTGACCCCGAGGCGCTGGAACAACGCCTGCGCGGCCTCGGCCATTTCGCGTTTGCGCAACAGGCCGAAGCGGTTGCTCAGCTCATGGCCAAGGAAGATATTTTCTACCGCCGTGAGGTAGGGAATCAGGCTGAATTCCTGGAACACAATGCCAATCCCGGCGGCAATCGCATCCCGATAGGTCGCAAATTGTCGGGCCTGCCCATCGATAAGGATCTGCCCTTCGTCCTGGTGCTCGACCCCGCCCAGAATCTTCATCAGGGTGGATTTGCCCGCGCCATTTTCCCCGAGCAAGGCGTGGATTTCGCCGCGCTCCACTTGCAGGTTGATGGCCTTGAGGGCCTGCACCCCAGGGTAACGCTTACAGATGTTTTCCAGCTTCAGAAGACTGCTCATACCGCCGACCTCGCACTCAGAAGGAAGACCTGGGCCCCACGAACTACGCGGGGCCTGGGGGGTTTACCAGCTGAAGTCCTTGGCCTTGGCCTGGTCGATCAGGGTGATGTCCACCGGCACGCTGGCCGGTACTTGGGCGCCCCACTTCTTGGCCAGGGCAATGCCCAGGGCGAGGCGGATCTGGTCGCGGGGGTATTGGGCCGAGGTGGCGATGAAATGGCTGCCGGGTTTCTGGATCGCCTTGATCGCTTCCGGCGCACCGTCGACGCTGACCAGCTTCACGTCCATACCGCTGGCTTCGATGGCCGACAGCGCGCCGAGGGAGCCATTGTCATTCACGCTGAAAATGCCCTTGAGGGTAGGCTGGGCCTGCAACATGTTTTCGGTGACGGTCAGGGCCTGATCGCGTTCCTGTTTGCCGTTCTGGATGCTGACAATCTTGATGTCCGGGTGCTTGGCCACCGCCTCTTTGCAGCCGCGCACACGTTCGAGGATCGGCACCACGGCGATGCCGTCAAGGATAGCGATATTGCCTTTGTCACCGATGGTTTTAGCCAGGTACTCACAGGCCTGGAAACCAGCGTCGAAGTTCTTCGAGCCCACGAACGAATCCAACGGGCCATCTGCCTGGGCATCCACCGCCACCACTACGACGCCGGCAGCATGGGCCGACTTGACGGCCGATTGCACGCCGACCGAATCAGTGGGGTTGATCAACAGGATGTCGATGCCCTTTTGCAGCATGTCTTCGACATCACTGACCTGCTTGGACACGTCGTGGCGGGCGTCAGTGATGATCAACTTGGCACCGATGGTCGCGCCGGCTTCTTCCAGGGCGTTTTTCATGGTGACGAAATAGGGGTTGTTGATTTCCTGGAACGAGGCGCCGATGCGGATGGGCTTGGCGGCGTCGGCAAACGCGGGGGTCGCGCTGCCCAGGGTGATGCTGGCAGCCAGTAAACACAGGGTTTTTGGGAGCATTTTCATGGCGTGGGTCTCTGTTTTGTTTTTATTTTTAGAGCAAATGTTATCGTTAACATTTTGCCAGAAGCTAACAATTAATTCAGACCTGTGCAAGTCTCCACTGGTCGGCCTCGGGCAAAAATATGTGAGCTGGCTTGCCTGCGATGGCGCAGTGTCAGTCTACTTATCTGGCCCTGATACACCGCCATCGCAGGCAAGCCAGCTCCCACAGGGGGATGCGGTGGTCAGTAAAAACTCGCACATCCGCTTACGCCAACTAAGCTCAGCCTCAAATAAAAACACAGCGAGCAGCCGGCCATGCCCCACCCGACCGAGACTTTCCGCGACCGTTACCGCGCAAGCGTCAACCCGCGTTACAACCCCTGGCTGCACGCCGCATTCGTGCTTGGCTACGGCATCGCCTGCATCACGCTGGCCTGGTCCTCCACCGCCGATATCACCGCCCTGCAGTGGCTGACCGTGCCCCTGACCCTGCTGTTCTTCAACCTGTGCATCTACCTCGTGCACCGCCACCTGGGCCATCACAAACATGCATTCGCCCGGCTGTTCTACGCACGCCACACTGGCGACCACCACAGCTTCTTCACCCCTGATCACATGACTTACGACAGCCCCCGGGACTGGCGCGTCATCCTGTTTCCAGCCTGGCTGATCGTGCTGCACAGCCTGGCCATCACCCTCCCAGCCTGGTGGCTGCTCAGCCAACTGAGCCCCAACGTTGCCGGGTTGTTTGCAGGCTGCATGATCCTTGGCTACCTGCTCTACGAAGTGTTCCATGCCTGCGAACACCTGCCTGCCGAACACCCGGTGGCACGCCTACCGTGGATTCGCCAGATGCATCGCCTGCACGCCTTGCATCACCGTCGTGAGCTGATGCAGGGACGTAACTTCAACATCGTGCTGCCGTTGATGGACTATCTATTTGGCACTTTGCATTGGGAACCCGCGGTAAAAAAAAGGGGCAGTCCAACTGGACTGCCCCCCGCTTCACACACATAGATCAATCAGCGCACGATAGTCTGGCTGCAGATGTGGCCGAGGCTGACGTATTGGACGGTATTGCCACCCACGCCCACACCAGGGAACTCCCTGAGCTCGATGCGCCAGCCGCCCTCGTTGAACCAGGTTTCCCAGTTGTAGGTCTGGCCCGAGGCGCTGTCCGGGTAGCGCACTTTGTAGTCCCCAGAGCAGGTGCCCAGCGCGACATTCCCCGAGGCCGCGCCGGTGATGCCAGTCTTGGCCTCATAGTCGACCCAGTTGTAAGTGGCGCCAAAATGCTTGTCGACCCGCAGTACAGGAGTGACGCCGCGCAGGGGCTCGCCAGTGCTGTCTGACCACTGGGTGCTCCAGCTCAGATTGCGAGCCGCCTGGGTGGCCAGTTGGAAGATCGAGCTGGGAATCCGCACCACGTTATCGCCGTTCACATTGTGCTGGTTCAGGCGTGGCGCCGAGCCGAGGGTCAGCTTGTATTGAGCCTGAGGGTTCAATGCCACCGCCGGGTTGGCCCGCACGCGCACCTTGACCGTGTAGCCCGGCGTCAGGTTGGGATAGGTAGAAGTAGAGCCCTGCGGGACTTCCACCCACTGGGTGCCATCGAACCGTTCGAAGATCCACTGGTTACGCGTGCCCGCACCGTCATCGCCCAGGAACATGCCCACACCTTGGCCACGCAACGAGACGAAGGAGAAGTAATCCACGTCATTGACGCTGTCGAGGTTACCGGTCACCTGGTTCAAGGCATCCGGCAGCGCGAACGCGGTTTGCTCAGTGTCGTTGGGCTCGTAGGCATCAATATTGCTGTCCACTGCCACACCGAAACTGAACTGCGAGTTGCTCGCGGCATTGGCCACCATGAACCAGTAGTAGTCACCAGCCGGCAACACGCCGTTGAGGTATTCATCGGCACTGCCGGGGTTATCCGAGGTGCCCAACGGCGTCAGGTTGCCTTGGCCGTCGTCATGGAACAGCGTCAACGACATATCCGTGCCGGCACTCTGGTTCAGCAGCTGCACCTGGATTCGCGCGTTTTTCGGCAGGTTGAAGTGGTAAGCGATTTGCGCGCCGGTCTCCACACCGGTGAGAGTGTAAAGCGTGTTGATATCCAAGGTGGGAAACAACGGCGTGAAGGCTGCAACCGCGGCCTGTTTCATGTGCGCCGAGTCAGGTTTTTCCAGCTGGCCAACCGGGGAGTCGATCGCCACATTACCGACGGCTGCCTTGCTTTTTTTGACGACGTTGGACTGCCCGGTCTTGGCGGCATTGAGCTTTTGCTTGAGCTCGCCCGAGACGCTGGCCTTTTCCAGCGTACCGCCAGGTTTCAACGCTTTGTCCACGGCCTGCTTGACCGCCTGCGCGCTGAGTTTTGCCGGGGTTTGCTCGGCCAGGGCAAAGGCCGAAACGAAGCAAGAGGCCGCCATGGCCGCGCCCAGAATGAAGGCTTTTTTCGATTTCATTTTTTATCCATCCATAGTTAAAAAATTGAAGCTCAGGTAACCGGTGACATCCGGTCACCTGGGATGGACTGTAGGACAATACTGTATGCATGTACAGTATTTTTTAAAAAATCTGTGGGAGTATTACCCGTCGAGTCGTAGGGAAAAATTAACTCAGCTGTAGCCTCCTAGTAGCCCGTCATCTCCAAATACCCCACCCCACCCTCAAACCGCACCGGCCCTTCCCAGTACGGAATACCCAGGTCCATCCACGCCTTCGGGTTGACGGCTTCGGTGGTGATGTCCAGCTGTTTGCCGGGAATTTTCAGCGACCAGCGTGTGGGAATGTTGCGCCCGTCGATGGCCGTGGTGGTCAGCGGTGTGAGTTGGATGTCGCTGTTGTGCAAGGTCTGGGTGTGGCCCTGGGCGTCGATCCAGGTGCCGGTGAGGTAACCGTCGCTGTCTTTCTGCCGCACGCGAAACAGCATCAGTTGCGCGCCGCGGTCCAGGTGCAGGGAGAACCAGTCCCAGCCGGTCTGGCTGGCGGCCAGGGGTTGGCTGCTCCACTCGCGGTCGAGCCAGGCTGGGCCGCTGACCTGGTAGGTATGGCCGTCGAGGCTGACGCTGCCGTTGGCAGTGAAAAACGGCTGGCTGTAGTAGTACGACGCCTGGCCCTGGTCGGATTTGCGGCTGTAGCCATGGTCGCCTTGCAGCACCAGCGGGCGGCTGGAGGTCAGGTGCAGATCGTAGGCAAATTGCGCGCCACTGGCCTTGAGTCGCATGTCGGCCAAGGGGCTGGCGGTGCCGGGGCGGCTGGCGAAGTTCCAGTCGTCGATCCAGGCGTTGAATGGCTCTGCCTGAGCCCCAGCCTGGCCGACGCCACCCCGAGCCAGGCGTTCGGCGGCGTAGTGCCGGGTGGCCGAGGTGACGGCGGCGTGGCCGAGCCACACGGTTGAATCGCGCCAGCCCGGTTGGACGGGACCGGCCTTCAATGCGTTGCGAAACAGCGTCCATTGCACGCCGAAGACATTGCCTTCGTCATCCTTGAGGTTGGCCGTGACGTACCACCATTCGATACGAAAGCCGTCATGGGGCCCGTGGTCCTCGGGAAAGCTGAAGACTTTGCCGGGCACCACCTGGGCAAAGTCCGCCGCATCGCTGCCCAGCCCGGCGAAACTGTCCTCGGGTGCGGGCGCCTGGTCGCAGCCGCTCAGCAGTAACCAGGCGATGCACGCCAATGCCTTAATCTTCATGGGCGAACGTCCTCAACAAATCCGCCGGGCGGCTGCGGTACAGCTGCCAGAGGGGCCAGGCCGACGCGAGCAAGGTGGCAAGCATCGCCAGCCCCAGCAATTGCGCAAGCTGCCCGGGGAATACTTGCAACGGCAGGCGCCAGCCGAAGGCCTGCACGTTGATCACCGCATCCAGGCACCACGCCAGCAACAGCCCCAGCGGCAACGCCAGGATCAATGTGAGTACCGCCAGCAGCCAGGTCTGGCCGAGGTTGAGCAGCATCAATTGTCGGCGCGTCACGCCCAGCGCCCACAGCGGCGCGAGTTGGCCGAGGCGGCTTTGGCTCTGGGTCAGCAAGCTGATGAACAATGCCACGCCGGCGACGCCAAGGGTCAGGCTGTTCAACGCCGCGGTGGCGGCGAAGGTGCGTTCGAAGACTTGGCTGGACCACCCTTTGAGTTGCTGTTGATCGACGATGCGGCTGTCTTCCAGGGCGAACTCACGCTGCACTTCACGAATCAGCGGCGGCACGTCAGCGGGCGCCACCCGCAGGTTGAAGCGCGCCGGTGAGAGCGTCGGCCAATGCGCCAACAGGTGCTGGACATTGACCAGCAGATGGCCCTTGGGGTTGCCGTAGTCGGCATAGATGCCGACGATCTTCGGCGCCCAGGTGCCCTGCGGAGTGGGGATGGACACCGTGTCGCCCAGTTGCACCTTCAGGCGTCGCGCCAGTTGTTCGCTGAGCATCAGGCTGTCGTCTTGCAGCAAGCGGTCCCAGGGCGCGTCCACCGCCTCCAGCAGCGGCCAGTGTTGACGATAAGTGGGGTTGTCGACCACGCCGAACACCTCCGCGGGCCAGCCTTGCAGTTGCACCGCCACCTGCCAGGCGGGCAATACGGCCTGCACCAGGGGCTGACGGGTCAACCACGTTTTCAGTTGCTCGGCCTGCTGCGGATTTTGCGGGTTGAGGTACAGCTCGGCGGTGAGGCGTTGCTCCAGCCAATGGGTGAAGGTCTGGCGAAAGCCCGAGGTCATGGAGCCGGCGCCGATATTCGCCGCCAGGGCCAACAGCAACGCCATCAGCGCCAGGCTCAAGGCCGGCAGTTGTTGGCGGCAATCGGCCAGGAACCACTGGCCCAGTACCGAGCGACTACGCCCCAGCACGGCTTTCAATAACCCATTGAGCAGCACCGGTAGTGCCAACGCCGCGCCCAACAGCAAGGCCGCCATCAGCACAAACCCGGCGGCCAGGCTATCGCCCAGCCACAGTGCCAGCAACGCGATCAGCAAGGCGGCGGATGCCACCCAGCCCTGGCGCCGCAGCCAGCGCCCATGGGCTTGATGCCAGGCTTGGGCGTTGGCCAGCGCGAGTAACGGCAAACGCGCTGCGCGCCACAGGCTGCTGGCTCCGGCGAGCAACGCGCCGAGCAGGCTCACGCCCAGGCCGGCCAGCCACCACCAGGGGCTCAAGTTCAATTGGCCAGCGACTTCGGCGCCGTACAGGCCACGCAAACTGGCGGCGACATCCGGCAGCAACAGGCTGGCCAGCAGGTAGCCGCTGGCGATACCGAGCACACCGCTCAACACCGCCAAACACCCCAATTCAATGCCCAGGCTCAGGATCAACATGCGTGCGCTGACCCCACAGGCGCGCAAGGTTCGCAGCAGGCCACGGCGCTGTTCCAGGGCCAGGCCGATGGCCGCATGCACGATAAACAACCCCACCACAAAGGATAAAAAACCCACCGCATCCAGGTTCAGGTGAAAGCTCTCGGTGAGGCGTGACAGGTTGTTGTCCTCGCCCTGCTTGAGTTGCAACGCGGCGGGTGGCGCGGGGTGGCGGGCGGCGAAGGTGTTGTCCAACAGTAAGCGCGACAGGCGCCCGGGCATGTTGAGCAGGGGTTGGGCAAAGCCGATATCGGTCAGCAGCAGGCCGGGCGCCATATCGGCCTGTACCTGCAACGGTGGCAGGCGTTGCCCGGTGGACGTCAGCGGCTGCTCGCCCGCCTGCAACCCCAGCGCCTCTAACGTTTGCGCAGCGACCCAGGTACGCCCCGGCGGCTCGAAAAACGCCAGCATCTGCGCCTGGCTCAAGCGTTGCCCCGCCACGCTGCCGCTGCCGGGCAACGACACAGGGTCGATGCCCATCAATTGCAGACGCTGTTGCTCATGTCCCTTGAGCACCACCCGCCCCTGCACCACCGGGGATACCGGCCAGCCGGCGCGGCGCAGCTCGGCAAACAGTGCCTGGGGGAAACTGGCGGCGTCCGGCGCAACCAGGCTGGCTTGGGGTTCGCCACCGATCAATTGGCTGGCGCGTGCGTAGCTGTCCCGCGCCTGGCTGTTGAGGGCCTGCACGCCGGTCAGTAGCGCGGTGGCCAGCCACAAGCCGGTGAGCACGCTGAAAAATTGCACCGGATGGCGCCGCCAGTGGCTCAGCAATGCGCGTAGCGTCCAGTAAAACAGCGCCATTTCAGCGCGCGTCCATTGGCACGACACGGCCACGGTGCAGCACCACTTGCCGGTCAAGCCGTGCGGCCAGGCGCGGGCTGTGGGTGACCATCAGCAGGCTGGTGGGGCTGTCCCGCAGCAGGTCCAACAGCAGTTGCAGCACTTCATCGCTGGTGGCTTCGTCGAGGTTGCCGGTGGGCTCATCGGCCAGCAACAAACCCGGTCGCGAGGCCAGCGCCCGCCCGACGGCAACCCGTTGCTGCTGGCCACCGGAGAGTTGCTCGGGGTAACGCCGGAGCAAGTCGCCCAGTCCCAGGCGCTCCACCAATTGCGCTTGCCAGTGCGGGTCGAAACGCCCCGCCAGCCGCGCCTGGAACGCCAGGTTGTCTTCCACGCGCAAGCTGCCGATGAGGTTGAACTGCTGGAAGACCAGACCGATTTGCGTGCGGCGCCAATGGGCCAGTTGCCCTTCGTTGAGTTGGTCGAGGCGCTGCTCGCCGATGCGGATGCTGCCGGCGTCCACTCGGTCCAGCCCGGCTACCAGGTGCAGCAAGGTGCTTTTGCCACTGCCCGATTCGCCCATCAGCGCCAGGCTGCTGCGCTCACCCAGGTGCAGGTCGACGCCGGCCAGGACGGTCAGCGGGCCTTGCGGGGTCGCGTAGTTTTTAACAACACCTTGCACCTGCAACATAAGAACGCTCATCTGAAGGACCAGCAACGAGAATAACGGCTGACGCTCCTGCCCACGCAAATTTTTCACATGGATTTCACCGTCTGCCCATCCACCGAACTTTAAAGTGCCCGCCAACTCGTGGTGACTCACAACTTATTAGTTAATCCAAGTGACACTCCTAACATGCAAGTGTTCAGCAAAAAGACAGCGGCGCTGTGACAGTCTCCTGCCTCACCAAGGGCAACTGCCCAATCGTGCAGCCTTTTTATAAACACAATAAACAGTGCCGAGGATGAACCGCGTGGCAGACATGATCCTGGCCAACCCCCAACCCAAAAGGTCAAGGTTAAAACGCCTGAGAAAATACCGCCTGCACCTGCTTGGCATCAGCGTCACCGCCTTGTTGTTGACGGGCTTTTTATTCTGGCCCAGCTCGCCCCTGGACCTGGGCGTGGGCAATCGCCTGCTGACCTCCGGGGTGCTCGCCAGTTGGCGCGAGGGTGAGCTGGTGGTGCTGGTGCGCCATGAGGAGCGCTGCGACCGCTCTGCCAACCCCTGCTTCGGCCCTGCCGATGGCCTGACCATCAACGGTACTGAACGCGCCGTCGAACTGGGCAAAGCCTTTGATTCATTGGGCATGGCCCTGACCGACGTACTCAGCAGCCCCACCACGCGAACCGCCCAGACGTCACTGTTCATGTTCGGCAAGACCGAACTGTCCCCCGGCCCGCTGGCCATCTGCGGCGACGCCATGGGCGATGAAATCCTCGGCCACAAACAGCCGGGACGCAACCTGATGCTGATCACCCACAGCGCCTGCATGAGCGACTTCCAGACCAGCCTGGGCTTCCCCCACGCAGCCGCCGCCGAGTACGGCAGCGCACTGTTCGTCAAGGTGCTGCCCAACGGCACCTTCAAGGCCATGGGCACCATGAACAGCGAAGAGTGGACCGCCGCACTCAAACAACTTTAATTACACTTGTTTACATATTAAGCCACAACGTGTTCAGCAAAACGACAGCCCTGTTCTGGCATGTTTAGTCGCGCCTGTTAGTTATGTTTTCCTACAACTACTTAGTGACCCTTACGATGCTTCACCCTATTAAGTTAATACCGCCATTGCCCGTACTTGAACGTTATGGAGCGATGTGCGCATGCCCCGCGTAAACCCTCTGGCCTGGCTATTGCTGGGTGTTGCCGTGTTCATCTTGTTGCCCCTGGGCTTTCACGGTTTATGGACGCCAGACGAAACCCGCTACGCCCAGGTCAGCCAGGAAATGCTGATGAGCGGCAACTGGGTGGCGCCGCACTTCATGGGCGTGCGTTATTTCGAGAAGCCCGCCGCCGGCTATTGGCTCATCGCCCTCGGCCAGACGGTGTTCGGTGAAAACCTGTTCGGTGTGCGCATCGCCTCGGTCCTGAGCACAGTCCTGAGCGTGGTGCTGGCCTACCTGCTCGCCCGGCGCGTGTGGAATGACCCGCGCAAGAGCTTTGCCTGCGCGCTGCTCTACCTGAGTTTTGGCCTGGTAGCCGGGCAAGCCGGGTATGCCAACCTCGACCCGCAATTCACCCTGTGGGTGAACCTGAGCCTGGTGGCGTTGTGGTTTGCCCTGGACTGCCGCACGCCACGCGAACGCCTCTGTGCCTGGGCGGTGTTGGGGGTGGCCTGCGCCATGGGGTTCATGACCAAGGGCTTCCTGGCCTGGCTGTTGCCGGTCTTGATCGCCGTACCCTACCTCGTCTGGCAGCGGCGCGTCGGCGAGTTGATGCGCTACGGGCCGTTGGCGGTGCTGGTCGCCGTGCTCGTATGCCTGCCCTGGGCCCTGGCCATCCACTTGCGCGAACCAGATTACTGGCATTTTTTTTTCTGGCATGAGCACATCCGCCGCTTTGCCGCCGACAACGCACAGCATGCGCGGCCGCTGTGGTTCTTCCTGCCGATCATGGTGGTGGCGTGCCTGCCGTGGGCTGCCTTGTTACCCGGCACCCTGCTAAAAACCTGGCAGGAAAAGCGCCAGCCGGTGATTGCCTTTCTCGCCCTGTGGCTGTTGCTGCCCCTGGGCTTTTTCAGCCTGAGCAAAGGCAAATTGCCGACCTACATCATGCCGTGCCTGTTGCCCCTGGCCTTGTTGATGGGCCACGGTTTGATCGACCTGATCAAGCAAGGCAAGGCGCGCCCACTGGTCATCAACGGCGCGCTCAATTTCGTGCTCGGCATGACGGCCATGGTGGCGCTGATTTACCTGCAAATCACCCGCCCGCTGTACGGCAATAGCCATGCGCAGATGTTCAACCTGTCCCTGACGTTTATCGTGCTGCTGGGCTGGATCCTCGCCAACCTGCTGCAAGCGGTGCGCCCGTTGACGTTGTGGGCGATGCCCGCCCTGGGCATTGGCTTGCTGGTGGCCCTGCTACCGGCGGGCATGCCGGCCCTGATCGAAGATAACGAGATGCCCGACCAATTCGTGCTGGAACATCTGGACGAACTGCAACCTACCCGTGCTTTGCTAAGCAATGACCTGGGCCTGGCATCGGCCTTGACCTGGCGCCTGCGCCGGCCCGATGTGGCGTTTTATAACACCCAGGGCGAGCTGCGCTACGGCTTGAACTACGAAGACGCGGCACAGCGCAAGGTCACGCCGGACAGCGTCCAGGCCTGGCTGGTCGAGGCACGCCAACACGGGCCGGTCGGCGTGCTGATGCAGGTCAAGAGCACCAGCGAACATCGCGAAGAAGGGCAATTGCCCCCCGGCGGCAAACGCTATCGCAAGGGCAACCTGGTGCTGACGATTTACCCCCAACAACCTTGAATGCAGCGCCTGCCACAGGGACCACCCCATGAGCTTCTGGAAAACCGAACGCGGCGCCCTGGTGTTACTGCTGGGCACCTCGGCCTTGCTGCTCTTGCTGGGCCTGGGCAGCCGCGACCTGTGGGGGCCGGAAACGCGCTGGGCGAATATCGCCTTGCAGATGCTGCAAAGCGGTGACTACTTCGACCCGTATCTCAAAGGCACGCCGTATTACGACAAACCCCTGCCCTCCTATTGGCTGATTACCGGGTTTGCCCACCTGCTGGGCGGCCTCGGCCCCTGGTCGCTGCGCCTGTCATCGGTGGTTGCCGCATGGTTGAGCATCTGGCTGGTGTACCTGATCGGTGAACGCCTGTTTCGCAGAGGCACCGGGCTGATCGCCGGGTGGATGCTCGCCACCACCTTCTATTTCCTGTTCTGGGCTCGCGTGGCCACCGCCGATGTACTCACCGTGTGTGGCGTACTGGCAGCGGTGTGGTGGTATTGGCGTGGGCCGGATGACACGCGGCTGGGGCGCTACACGGTGTTTTTCCTGTTGCTGGCCGCCACCTCGCTGTTCAAGGGTTTGATCGGTGTGGTGCTGCCGGCGCTGGTGCTGTTGCCACACTTGCTCAGCGAACACCGCTACAAACGCCACCTCAACCTGCGCCTGGTGCTGGCCCTGCTCATCGCAGGCATCGTGTACGCGATTCCCTTTGTACTGTCCCACCGCTACGGCGCCCCCACTTACGGCGAGAGCGGCCTGGAGCTGGTGTTCCGCGAAAACGTGGTGCGTTTCTTCGACCCCTTCGACCATATGGGGCCGATCTACACCTACCTGATTTACCTGCCGGTCTACACCCTGCCCTGGGCACCCTGCTGGATACTTGGCCTGTGGCTGGCCGTGCGCAACTGGCGCAGAGCGCCGCCCAACGTACGCTGGCTGGTGTGGGGCCTGGGCCTGTTGTTTGTATTCTTCACCGCCAGCGGCAGCCGCCGCAGCTACTACGTGTTGCCGCTGGTACCCTTTGCCCAACTGCTCGCCGCCTGGTGGCTGAGTGAACGCCTGCGCAAAAAACCGATGAGCTGGCCGCGCTGGCAAACAGGCTTTGGCCTCAGCGCAGGCCTGCTCTTGCTGGTGCTGGGCGTGATCTACCCTTGGACAAATGGCAACGGCGGCGTTACCCGCTTCGCCGCCGACCTGCAAGCCCAGGCGGAGAAAAGCGCGCCCTGGAACCAATGGCAACTGGTGCTGGTAGAGGTCGACAACAAGCTGCCCATGTACCTGCAAAACCACGGTAAACCTTTCTACTACGTCAGCGAAAGCCAGGACTTCCCGCGCCAGGGCGACAGCGTCGCGTTCATGGCGTGGTTGGAAAAAACCAGCGGCCAGGGATTTGATCCGCAACGCACGATTATCGTCACGCAGTATTCCAAGGACGAGCCGACGCCGTTGGCGTTTTTAGGGGTGGACCATCAGGTGGTGACGACCCAGCCGGATAATGGGGAGCGGTTGTTCAGGGCGCGTGAGGGAGGGAGTGTGGCGTTTGTTCCGGGGATACGCTGAGGCACTGTACTTGCTGGCTTTTGTCATGGTTTGTAAAGGGCCAGCCAGCCGTGTCCCTGGTTCTGCTGGGTCAGGATGGCAACCGGTGCGCTATCGTGCAGCAGATACTCCAGGCGTTCGGCGGGATGGGCCGGGTCCAGCGGCACGTAGCAGGCCTCGGACTTGAGGATCGCCAACAACCCCGCCAGGGTGTCGAGACCACGCCGGGCCAGGATTGCGACTCGCCCACGCGCAGTTGGTCGAGCCAAATGTCTTGTTGGGCGCCAGTGAGGGAGAAGCGGGCCGGCAGGCTGGAGGAATGCTGCATAAGATCCTTCTCATGGGGGGTCAGGCACTCGCCGCGCAGAGGTGGCTCATTACGCCGAAGTTGCCGGATGGGAGCATGGCCGCCGGGGGGGCTGTCACCCGAAACCCGAACATTCAAACGGAGGGATAGGCCTTGGCCGACGGTGCATGGCTGAAATGATTAAAGCGCTGTAGGAGATTGGCTACATCTGATCGATAGTGGCGTTTTTGATACCTCCTGTTTTTTCTATTTTCCTAATGATTTTCAGTAAGTTAAGCAAAACTAAAAATAACTTATGCCTGTACGTAGCCGGCTCAACTCATGAGAAACGTCGGTTTAATGGCGCAGTTTTTATGGCAGCTTGTGTCCCTCGTTCCCGCTACATACGTAGGACAAAGCCCCATGGCTAAATGAAATTTCGAACGCCGAGTTACGTTCAAGCAGTACGGAGCGCCCTGCACAGGCCTTGGGCAACCGTTGACGGTTTTCGACATCAAGGATGAGATGGCTATGAGTCTGACCCCCAGTATTGGCGGCACCTGCGGCCCGCATTTTTTCTATGCCGAAATGGGCGAGTTGATTTCAAACAGCGGCGACGAACATTTCGCCGCCACGATGTTGCAGTTGGTGGGCAAGTGGGTACCGATTCACCTGGTAGACCTCAGCGAATGGACCCTGGATGAACTGCGCGACCGCGTGCTGGGCATCAAGTTACTGGGCAGCGCCGGGGTGAAAAAGGATTTGTCGGTGCCCCAGACCTTGCATGCGCTGAACGACCACCCGCTGTTGCGGCAGATGCTGCACATGCAAGACCCGCTGCTGATCCAGATGAACGCCAAGGCCAACAGCGCGCATCCGCGCGGCACTTCCCACCAATGCAACCTGGTATCGCGCCAGGGCAATCGACGTTGTGTGATTTCGTTCTACCGTCCGCCGACCCAGCAGGGGTTTTCCCTGGCTGAGTTGTCGTTTCTCAAGCGCCTGTCGGACACACTGTTGCCGTTGATGGAGCGGCACGCCCAGAGCCTGCGCCAGGCTCCACGCGCCGAAACTGAGCCGGCCCATACCCTGCTGGAACAATCGCAGTTGCAGCGTGAATTCTACAAACGCTTGTCTTTGAGCGACATCACCCTTTCGGCGCGGGAACAGGAGGTGTGCCTCGGTCTGCTGACCGGCGGTACCGTGCCGCAAATCGCGGAGAAACTCAGTGTCAAAAACAGCTCGATCGAGACCTACCTCAAGCGCGCAGCCGCCAAGCTGGGCGTGAGCGGCCGGCATGGCCTGGCCAAATGGATGGTGGGCGCCTGATAAACACACGACGTTAGAGTAACTTGAGCCCAACCGCGGCACGCCGGTTTGCATCGCCGCTTTCCAGTGGTTGTTTGTGCCCGTATTTGTCCAGGAAGCCGCCCACCACGGCCATCGAATGAAAGCCGCTGGTGACCGTGCCGATAGCGCCGTTCAGGAAGTCCTGGAGGGTTGCGGGCGCCACGAAGTCTTTCAAGCCCAGGCGACGCAAGGCCTGTCCCGGATACTCGCCATCATTGAGGCTGCGTATGGCTGCGGCAAAACTCTTATTAGCCTCCCCGTCATTATTTTCGAGGTAGGCGCGTTTGGCACTGACGGCATATAGAAAGTGTGCATTGACCAGAACATCGTTGGGCCGGTCGGAGCCGAAGTTGGCGCCGGCCGTGGCCTGCTTCAGTTCGTCATGGGTGATGTGCAGCTTGAACCCATCGCGCGTGACAATACGATAGCCGGTGTCGGTGACCACGATGGATTTGTAAATACCGTAAGGGTTATGGCCGAATCTCATCATCACGGCCTTAATGGCGGATATCGTCACGCAATTACCTTCGGTCAATTGGTAAAAGCTTTTGAAAATATCAGTGGGCTTGATGCCCGTATTCGCAGGCGTACCTTTCAAGAATTCGTCACGATTGACGGTGCGGTTATCGGTGACACTCGCAGGCAAAGGTACTGAATCAACGTCGGGTTTCAACCGAGCGGATAACGTGGCCAACAGACGTTCCAACTCGCCTACCAGGCTACTCAGTTGTTTGGCTTCGCTGGCTGGCGCAGGCGGATTGGAAGAAGACACAACAACTGGAGAAGTTACAGCATCGCTCGCCCTGGCATGACCAAGAGCAACAGCATTAACGCAAGACACTAACATGTTGGATAACCTCCTGACACTTACCGAACACTTCAAATTACCCGCGAAGGGTGACTACCTTCAATGACGGTGAAACCGGCGTGTTGTATAACTGGCCCTCCATCACGCCCTCAATAATCACGCCGTTCTTGTTTCTCCCGCCCTTGTCCAACGGCACCCCGACCTGCGCCCCCAAAGCACTGGCCTCGATGACCTGCATATGTTCTTTCAGCCCCAGATAGGACAGCGCCGTGTCACCGTCGATGCCGCCTCCGGCCCCCACCAGTACACCCGGATAACTAGCCTCGGCATGGTACGCGCTGTCTTTTTCATAGTGGCTGAAGAAACGGTCCGCGGCCCTCTCGCGCGCCAGCTCAATGTGCTGGCGCTTGCTCATCACGCCAAACAGAAATTGCGCATCCTTGACCATGCCTTCATCGCCGCCACTGAACTTTGCCGCCCTGGCCGCCAGTTCAAGTTCTTCAACGGTGATTATCAGCTTGAAGCCGTCTCGCATCGTCACGTCATAGTGGTCGCCATGTTTGACGACGTGCTTGAAAATCCCGATAGGGCTTTGCCCGAATGTAGCCATGACAACCTTGATCGCGGCCACGTGCTCCTCTCGGCCCAAGATGCCCAGGTAAGGAAAGTTCTCATACGTGGCACGCAACCCATTGCGCAGGTCGTCAGGCTTTTGCCCTTTGGGTTTTTCAGACATAAACGTAGTGATTGGCTCATAGTTTTTATCTGAAAACATCTCAGCGAGTTCGGTATCAAACGCGCTTCGGGTCTTGGCCAGGTTCGGCCGGTTCATGAAGGGCGCCAATTGTTCTTTCCATACACTTTTAACGGTTGGCACGGTGTCAGGTGCAGTCTGCGTATTCATCAGTGGTCTGTGCGGCGAACTCACAACAGGGGTTGGGTAAGCCACAACGGGTGGCTGGGGTTTCGGCGCCTCATTCTCCCTGCTCATCCATGTTTTAAGTGCCACGACTAATGTACCCAACAACCTCAACAGTTCCCCCAGCTCTGCGTCACGGTTTGAGTTAACGCTTGGGCCAATCGGATAATGTGCCGGTGATTGACCCAAGGGATTGGGTCGATCTGTAACGGGTTGATCAAGGGTTTTATCAGGCTGTGTAAACGTTGAGTGCGCAGGTGAGTAAGCAGGCTGAGTGTGCGTGAGCATTGTAGGAAGTCTCATTTAATTGAAGGAGGACAAGCGAAAACTATCAGGCGCTACTTGCTCACCGCCGCTGCCGAAAGCCTGCACTGAACAAGTACTCATGCGTGGCCAGGCGGTCGGAAAAGTTCCTGCCAGACAGGTAACAACATCCTTCTCGTTCAACGAACCGCTATCAGAAAATTCCTCAGCGTTGCGCTTTTTCTCCGAACAATCCTCAGCGTATCGCCGACTGACGCACCCGATATTCCCCCGGCGTCATCTGCGCGTACCGCAAGAAAAACCGACTGAAATACGCTGGGTCCTTGAACCCCAGTTGGTAGCAGATTTCATTCGCGGAACTGCCGGTAAACAACAGCAGGCGCTTGGCCTCCTGCATCAGCCGTTCAAGGATCAGGCGCTTGGAGGGCAGGTCGGCGATGCGCCGGCACACTTCATTGAGCCGCGCCTGGGTCACGCCAATACCTTGGGCATAACGCGCCAACGGCCAATGTTCCAGATAGTGGGCTTCGATCAGTTCGTTGAAGCGATGGAAGATACGCAGGTCTTCATGGGCTGTCGGACGTGCGGGCTGGGCGTGGGCGCACAGGCGCAGCAGGCGGATCATGATCAGCCTTGTGAGGCTGTCGAGGGCGGCGGCGCGCCCTGCCCGTTCGGCGTTGATCTCACTGCACAGCGCCTCGAAGAGTGGCTCCAGACCCTCGGCGTCGCCAGTCAAGGCCACACATGCGGCACCGCAAGCAAGGCTGGGGTCGGCGTCGATCAAGCTCCACACCAGTTGCTGGCGCACCGTCAACACATGCCCGTCGGCATCGGCCTCGGTGACAAAAGCGTGGGCCACCGTGGGCGGCGTGAGAAAAAACATCGGCCCCGATTCAACGTATTGGTGGTCATCCAGATATACCCGCACCGCGCCACTCTTGACGTAATGCACCTGGAAAAACCGGTCATGGCGATGCACGGCCATATTGCGCCCGAAAAAACCTGCCAGGTTGCCGAGCTTGTCGTAATGCACCTCGGCGTCGCTGTAGCGCTGGTCGTAGACCTGCCCGATGTTGATGTTGGGAATCGGCTTCACGGGGCTCTCTTCTTGTTGTTGTGAGGCCAGCGCAGTGTGCCACGCTTGACGGTAGTTAACATATTAATTATAACGTTAACAACTTAACGAACGGCCTGTGCAGCCGTCGTCACCGCCAGGAGAAACGCATGAGTCGTACCCTGCATGATGTTGCCAGCGGCACCCTGTTCGGCGTTGCGCTGAACTACCAAGGCCTGCTGGACCAGCATCTCGCCGCCTTCCAGCAGGCGCCCTACCAGCAGCCACCGACCAAGCCGGTGCTGTTTATCAAAACCCCCAACACGCGCAATGGGCACGACGGCGTGGTGTTACACCCGCACGGCGAGCGCCTGCAACCGGGCCCGGCGCTGGGCGTGGTGATCGGCCAGCGCGCCAGCCGTGTCAGCCCGGAGAACGCCATGGCCCATGTGGCCGGGTATGTGGTGGTGAATGAATTCAGCCTGCCGGAAGACAGCTACTACCGCCCTGCCGTCAAAGCTAAATGCCGCGATGGGTTTTGCGCCCTGGGCCCACGGCTGGTTGCGCGGGATCAAGTGGCCAACCCCAATCAACTGAGCCTCAAGCTGTTCGTCAATGGCGAGCTGCGCCAGGAAAGCTCTACCGCCCATTGGGTACGCGACATCCCGCAATTGATCGCCGAGATCAGCGAGTTCATGACCCTGTACCCCGGCGATGTGCTGATCACCGGCACTCCGCAAGGCCGCGTGGATGTGCAGCCAGGCGACCAGGTTGAGGTCGACATCACCGGCATAGGCCGACTGAGCAACACCATTGCAGCAGAGGCATCGGCATGAAACGCGCACGTATCCGCTTTGAAGGTGCAACCCACAACGTATTGGTGCAAGCCGACTGCAGCGTGCGCCTGGAGGATGGGCGGTTGCTGGCCGAAGACCAGGTGCAATGGCTGCCACCCGCCACCGGCAACATGTTCGCCCTGGGTTTGAACTACGCCGACCACGCCGCCGAACTGGCCTTTACGCCGCCGACCGAACCGCTGGCATTCATCAAATCGGTGGGCACCTACACCGGCCACCGCCAAGTCACCTGGCGCCCGGACAACGTCGCCTACATGCACTACGAGTGCGAGCTGGTGGCGGTGATCGGCAAGACCGCGCGCAACGTCAAACGCGCCGACGCCCTGGACTACCTGGCCGGTTACACGGTGTGCAATGACTATGCGATCCGCGACTACCTCGAGAATTACTACCGCCCCAACCTTCGCGTGAAAAACCGCGACGCCACCACCCCGGTCGGCCCGTGGATCGTCGACGTGGCCGATGTGCCAGACCCAGGCAACCTGAAATTGCGCACCTGGATCAACGGCGAACTGCGCCAGGAAGGCAGCACGAAAGACATGATTTTCGATATCCCCTACCTCATCGAATACCTGTCCAGCTTCATGACCCTGCAACCGGGCGACATGATCGCCACCGGCACGCCCGAGGGCCTGGCCGATGTGGTACCGGGGGATGAAGTGGTGGTGGAAGTTGAAGGTGTGGGCCGCCTGGTCAACCGTATTGTCAGTGAAACGGAGTTTTTCTCCGCGCGCAAAGAGGCTTGAGCACCATGATCAAACACTGGATCAACGGCCGTGAGGTCGAAAGCAAAGACACCTTTATCAACTACAACCCGGCCACCGGCGAGGCCATCGGTGAAGTGGCCAGCGGCGGTGCCGAAGAAGTCGCGCAGGCCGTGGCGGCGGCCAAGGCCGCGTTCCCCAAGTGGGCCAATACGCCGGCCAAAGAGCGCGCGCGCTTGATGCGCAAGCTGGGCGAGCTGATCGAACAGAACGTGCCACACCTGGCCGAGCTGGAAACCCTGGACACCGGCCTGCCGATCCACCAGACCAAGAATGTGTTGATCCCGCGTGCCTCGCACAACTTCGATTTCTTCGCTGAAGTCTGCACCCGCATGGACGGCCACACCTACCCGGTGGACGACCAGATGCTCAATTACACCCTGTACCAGCCAGTGGGCGTGTGCGGACTGGTGTCGCCCTGGAACGTGCCGTTCATGACCGCCACCTGGAAGACCGCGCCGTGCCTGGCGCTGGGCAATACGGCGGTGTTGAAGATGTCGGAACTGTCGCCGCTGACCGCCAATGAACTGGGGCGCCTGGCGGTGGAAGCCGGGATTCCCAATGGCGTGCTCAATGTGATCCAGGGCTACGGCGCCACCGCCGGTGATGCACTGGTGCGCCACCCGGACGTGCGGGCGATTTCCTTTACCGGCGGCACCGCCACCGGGAAGAAAATCATGCAGAGCGCCGGCCTGAAAAAGTACTCCATGGAACTGGGGGGCAAGTCGCCGGTGCTGATTTTCGAAGACGCCGACCTGGAACGCGCCCTCGACGCCGCACTCTTCACGATCTTCTCCCTCAACGGCGAGCGTTGCACCGCTGGCAGCCGGATCTTTATCCAGGAAAGCGTCTACCCGCAATTTGTCGCCGAATTCGCGGCGCGGGCCAAGCGCCTGATCGTGGGCGACCCCCAGGACCCGAAGACCCAGGTCGGCTCGATGATCACCCAGGCCCATTACGACAAGGTCACCGGCTATATCAAGATCGGTCTGGAGGAAGGCGCCACGCTGCTGGCCGGTGGCCTGGAGCGCCCGGCCAACCTGCCGGCGCACCTGAGCCGCGGCCAGTTTATCCAGCCGACGGTGTTTGCCGACGTGAATAACCGGATGCGCATCGCCCAGGAGGAAATCTTCGGGCCGGTGGTGTGCCTGATTCCGTTCAAGGATGAAGCCGAGGCACTGCAATTGGCCAACGACACCGAATACGGGCTGGCCTCCTACATCTGGACCCAGGACATCGGCAAGGCCCACCGCCTGGCGCGCGGTATCGAAGCGGGCATGGTATTTATCAACAGCCAGAACGTACGGGATTTGCGCCAGCCGTTCGGCGGGGTCAAAGGCTCGGGCACCGGGCGTGAAGGCGGCCAGTACAGCTTCGAAGTGTTTGCCGAGATCAAGAACGTGTGTATTTCCATGGGCAGTCATCACATTCCGCGCTGGGGCGTGTAGCCCAGGCTCAAACAAGCCTCCTGCGGGAGCCGGGCTTGCCCGCGATGCAGGCACCGCGGTCCTTCAGCCGTACCGAGCCGATGCCATCGCAGGCAAGCCAGCCCCCACAGGGACCTCACAGGCCATACAAGAATAATTATTCAGGAGAGTCATCATGGGCGAAGTGGTTCTGGCAGCGAAGATCTGCCACGTACCGTCGATGTACCTGTCGGAACTGCCCGGCAAACATCACGGCTGTCGCGAAGCGGCGATTGCCGGGCACAAGGAAATCGGCCGGCGCGCCCGCGAACTGGGGGCCGACACCGCGGTGGTGTTCGACGTGCACTGGCTGGTCAACAGCGGCTACCACGTCAACTGCGGCGAACAGTTCCAGGGCACCTACACCAGCAACGAACTGCCGCACTTCATCAAGAACATGGACTACGCCTACCCCGGTTGCCCCGAGCTGGGCGAGCTGATCGCCGCCGAAGCCAACCTGGCTGGCGTGCGCAGCATGGCACACAACATCCCGAGCCTGGAGCTGGAATACGGCACCCTGGTGCCCATGCGCTACATGCATATGGGCGTGCCCGACGCAGAAAAATTCAAAGTCATTTCCATCGCTGCCTGGTGCGCCTGGCATCGCCTGGAAGACAGTTTTGCCTTCGGCGCCGCCGTGCGCCGGGCGATTGAAAAGAGCGATCGCAAGGTACTGGTGCTGGCGTCCGGCTCGCTGTCCCATCGGTTCTCGGACGACCGCGAGGCTGAGGCGAATATCCACAACTGGACCCGCGAATTCGACAAGCAGGTGGACCTGCATGTCGTGCAAATGTGGAAGCAAGGCCGCTTCAAGGAGTTCTGCGCCATGTTGCCCGACTACGCCGAACACTGTTTTGGCGAAGGCAAGATGCACGACACCGCCATGCTCCTGGGCCTGCTGGGTGGGCCGGACTATGCCAAGCCGGCCGAGATCATCACGCCGCCGTTCGGCAGTTCGGGCACCGGCCAGATCAACGCGATTTTCCCGCTTTAACCCTGGGAGAGCCCCATGCCGCACTTTATCGCTGAGTACACCGACAACCTCGAACAGCAGGCCGACTTGCCCGGCCTGTTTGAAAAAGTCCACCGCGTGCTGGGCGACAGCGGTGTGTTTCCGCTGGGCGGCATTCGCAGTCGCGGCGTACGCCTGGACACCTGGCGCATGGCCGACGGCAAGCATGACTATGCCTTTGTGCACATGACCCTCAAGGTCGGCCATGGCCGCGACCTGACCACGCGCGAGGCCGTCGCCCAAGCGGTGTTCGCGGTGATCATCGCGCACTTCGCCGAGCTGCAGGCACAGCGCTTGCTCGCGTTGTCGTTCGAGATGATCGAGCTGCACCCGCAGCTCAACTTCAAGCAGAACAATGTGCACGCGTTCCTGAACAACGCGGCGAGCTGAAACGACCCCGGCTCCTACAACTACAAGAAGAACACCATCATGAGCACAGCCCATTCCACTGCAAGCCTGCGGCTTGCCGAGCACGACCGCACCCATCGTTTGGTGACCTGGCGCCTGATGCCCTTGTTGCTGGTGTGTTACCTGTTCGCCCATCTGGACCGCATCAACATCGGCTTTGCCAAGATGCAGATGAGCAGCGACCTGCACTTCAGCGACACCGTGTATGGCTTTGGCGCCGGTCTGTTCTTCATCGCCTATGCACTGTTCGGCGTGCCCAGCAACATTGCCCTGGACCGCGTCGGGCCACGGCGCTGGATCGCCTGCCTGATGGTGGTGTGGGGCCTGCTCTCCACCGGCATGTTGTGGGTGGAGAGCGCGCGCGGGTTCTACGTGCTGCGCTTTCTACTGGGGGTGGCCGAGGCCGGGTTTTTTCCGGGGATCCTGGTATTCCTGAACCGCTGGTACCCGGCGCGCCGTCGCGCCCAGGTCACCGCCTTGTTTGCCATTGCCGTGCCTATGGCCGGGGTGTTGGGCGGGCCGATTTCCGGGGCGATCCTGGAGAACTTCCACGACGTCGGCAGCCTGCGCGGCTGGCAATGGATGTTCCTGATCGAAGGCGCGCCCGTGGTGCTGCTGGGCCTGGTGGTGCTCAAGTGGTTGCCGGACAGTTTCGAGTCGGTGCACTGGCTGACTGCCGAGCAAAAACAGCAACTGCGCACCCAACTGAGCAACGAGGAACAGCGCAAGACCATCACCTCGTTCGGCGGCATCCTGCGTGACCCGCAGGTGTGGCTGCTGGTAGCCGTGTACTTTGCGGTGATGCTGGCGGTCAACACCCTGGCGTTCTGGATGCCCACCCTGATCCACGGCGCCGGCATCGGCCGCGACAGCCAGGTCGGCTTGCTCAGCGCCGTGCCGTACCTGGCCGGTTGCTTCTTTATGCTCGGCTGTGGGCGCTCGTCCGACCGCCACCGCGAGCGCCGCTGGCACCTGTGCGTGCCGTTGCTGATGGCGGCGTTCGGTATCGCCGTGGCGGGCCTGGCGCCCGCCAATGCGCTGCTGGTGATGAGCGGGCTGGTGGTCGCCGGCATGGGCGCCAGTGCCGCCCTGCCGATGTTCTGGCAACTGCCGCCGGCGTTTCTCTCCCACACCACCCAGGCCGCGGGCATCGCCATGATCAGTTCGTTCGGCAGCATCGCGGCGTTCCTCGCGCCCTACCTGATCGGCTGGATGCGCGACGCCACCCAGAGCGCCAGCCTGGCACTGTACGTACTCGCGCTGTTTATCGCCCTCGGTGGCTTGCTGGTGCTGCGCACCCAGGCCGCCATCGTCAACCCAAACTAGAGACCGTTGCCATGCTCGACTCCCAGCAAATCCTCGCGGCCGCCGCCCACCTGGACCGTGCCGAACGCAGCCGCGAACAGGTGCGCCAGTTTTCCCTCGATTACCCCGATATGACGATCGAGGACGCCTACGCCATCCAGCGTGAATGGGTCGCGCAGAAGATCAAGGACGGGCGCACGCTCAAGGGCCACAAGATCGGCCTCACGTCACGGGCCATGCAGGTGTCGTCGAATATCACCGAACCCGATTACGGTGCCCTGCTCGACGACATGTTTTTCGACGAAGGCAGCGACATTCCCTTCGAGCGTTTTATCGTGCCGCGCGTGGAGGTGGAACTGGCTTTCATCCTCGGCAAGCCGCTCAAAGGCCCCAACTGCACGGTGTTCGATGTGCTCGACGCCACCGAATGGGTAATCCCCGCGCTGGAAATCATCGACGCCCGCATCCAGCAGGTCGACCCGCACACCAACGCCACGCGCAAGGTATTCGACACCATCTCCGACAACGCCGCCAACGCCGGTGTGGTGCTCGGTGGCCGTGCGGTGCGCCCCACCGAGATCGACCTGCGCAAAGTGCCGGCGGTACTGTATCGCAATGGCGTGATCGAAGAGTCCGGCGTCTCGGCGGCAGTGCTCAACCACCCGGCCAAGGGCGTGGCGTGGCTGGCCAACAAGCTGGCGCCCTATGACGTCACCCTGCTGCCCGGCCAAGTGATTCTCGGCGGTTCGTTTACCCGCCCGGTGGCGGCCCGCCCTGGCGATACCTTCCACGTCGACTACGACCTGCTCGGCTCGATTGCCTGCCGCTTCGTCTGAACCCAGGAGTGCTGTCATGGACATGCCTGTCAACCGCTTCAAGCAACGCCTGCACAACCACGAAGTACAGATCGGCCTGTGGCTCGGCCTTGCCAACGCCTACTGCGCGGAACTGGCGGCCAACGCCGGTTTCGACTGGCTGCTGATCGACGGCGAACATGCGCCCAACCACCTGCCGGGGATGCTCGCGCAATTACAGGCCATCGCGCCCTACCCCAGCCAGGCGTTGATTCGCCCGGTGATCGGCGACACGGCGCTGATCAAACAACTGCTGGATATCGGCGCCCAGACGCTGCTGGTGCCCATGGTCGAAAACGCTGCCCAGGCCCAAGAACGGGTGCGCGCCCTGCGCTACCCGCCCCAGGGTATTCGCGGGGTCGGCAGCGCCCTGGCCCGCGCCTCGCGCTGGAACAGCATCGCCGATTACCTCGACCAGGCCGACGCGCAGATGTGCCTGCTGGTGCAGATTGAGAATGCCGAGGGCCTGGCCAATCTGGACGCCATTGCCGCCGTCGAAGGCGTGGACGGTGTGTTTATCGGCCCGGCAGATTTGAGCGCGTCCATGGGCCATCGGGGTAACCCGGGGCATCCGCAGGTACAGGCGGCGATTGAGGACGCCATCGTGCGTATCGTCAAGGCGGGTAAGGCCGCAGGGATTCTCAGTGCAGATGAAAATCTCGCACGACGCTATATCGAGTTGGGGGCGACGTTCGTGGCGGTGGGGGTGGATACCACGGTGTTGATGCGGGGGCTGCAAAGCCTGGCCGGGAAGTTCAAAGACGTACCGGTGGCTGCCAATACCGGTGGTGTCTACTGAAATCCATGTGGGAGCTGGCTTGCCTGCTCCCACAGTTGACCGGTGGTGGTTCAGTCACTAGGTCAGCGCTTGATGTTCTTCAAGTCATCCAGCAACCCCAACAAGGTCTGGAATTTCTCTTCGCCAAACTGATCCTGCAAGCGCTGGTAGTTGGCCTCCATGCACTGGCTCATGGACTCAAAACTCGCTTTGCCCTTGTCCGCCAGGGTAATCAGCACCCGGCGCTGGTCCTGTTCGGCCTTTCGCCGGTGCACCATGCCGGCCGCTTCCATGCGCACCAGCACGCCGGTCATGCTCGGCTTGAGGATGCAGGCCAGTTCCGCCAGTTGGTAGATCTCCAACTCTCCATGCTGTTCAAGGATGCGGATGATGCGCCATTGCTGTTCGGTCAGGCCGTGTTCATTCAGGGAAGGACGGAAAAAACTCATCGCGGCCTCACGCGCTTGCAGCAAGGCCAGGGTCAGGGATTGTCGAGGTGTGGACATAGGGCTCAGGGTCACGAAGTATTTAGTTAATAGTTTAACGAAACTCTAACATTCCCGGCCGGCGAGCGCGCTATAACTTGTAGGTGCCCTCGCCCGTGGCGCGCTGAATCAAAAAACCGGGCACGCAGGATCAAGACTTCCAGCCCGCCAGGGGCCCTAATGGAGGCATCCGCTTTAGCGCCTTCCTTCACTTTTTCAGGCTGCGCCATGATCAACATCGAAACCCCCACGTACTACACCGCCACCAAAAAATACAACCTCAGCTTTCCCACCCTGGAACAGGATATCGACGCAGACGTCGTGGTCATCGGCGGCGGCTTTTCCGGGATCAACACGGCCCTTGAGCTGGCGGAAAAAGGCATCACCAACATTGTGGTGCTCGAAGCGCGCTACCTGGGCTTTGGCGGCACGGGCCGCAACGGTGGGCAGATCATGGCGGGCATCGGCCATGACCTGGAGAAGATCAAGAAGGACGTGGGCGAAGACGGGCTGCGCCAAGTGTTCGAGATCAGCGACCTGGGCGCCGACATCATCAAGAACCGCATCGCCAAGTACAACATCGATGCAGACTTTTGCCACGGCTACGGCTACATGGGCTTCAACGCCCGCCAGGAAAAAACCCTGCGCGCCTGGGAGAAAGACTTCAAGTCGATCAACAGCCAGCACGAAATCCGCTTTCTCGGCGGCTCCGATGTGCAGCAGATCATCGGCTCCACCGCCTACACCAGCGCCCTGTTGCACATGGGTGGCGGGCATGTGCACTCGCTGAACCTGCTGCTGGGCGAAGCTACCGCACTGGCCAGCCATGGCGTGAAGATCTTCGAGAACAGCCCGGCGCTGGAAGTCAGCTACGGCGAGCGCATCACCGTGCGCACCGGTCGCGGTTCGGTACGCGCCAGCAAGTTGCTGTGGGCCTGTGACAGCTTTCTCAACAAGCTGGAGCCAGAACTGCACCGCTCGACCATCAACACCTACGCGTTCCAGATGATGACCGAGCCGTTGTCCGAGGAGTTGATCCAGCGCATCAGCCCGATCCGTGGGGCCTACAGCGATATCCGCCCGGTGATCGACTACTACCGCGTGACTAACGAAAACCGCCTGCTGTTCGGCGCCGCGACGCCCCTGGTGGAGCACATTCCCGGCGACCTGAAAGCCTGGAACCGTCACCTGATGCTGAAGATTTTCCCCTACCTCAAGGACGTGAAAATCGACTTGGCCTGGGGCGGCCCGATGGCGTGCAGCCCGAACCTGTTCCCGCAAGTGGGCACCTTGCCGGGGCGCAGCAATGCGTTTTTCGTGCAGGGCTATTCCGGCTTTGGCGTCACGCCCAGCCACATCATCTGCAAGGTACTGGCCGAAGGCATGAGCGAAGGCTCGGCGCGTTATGACCTGGTCAGCTCGATTCACCGCTCCACCATCATCGGCAAGGACGCGATTCGCCCCCTGCTGCTGACGGCGGGCAAATCCTGGCACCAACTTTCCGGCTACTGGAATGGGCGCCGCTAACCCTCTTTTCTCACTCACAGGAACCACTGCCATGCCTCTTACCGCCCTGAAACACAACGTCCAGCTGTCGGAACTCGACGCCTGGGGCACCGTGGCCGACCTCGGCTCGCAAATCCTCGAAGGCGAAGTACGCGCCTTCGGCAAGATGACCTTTGGCGCGCCCACCGATGCGGTCAGCAGTGCGTACTTCGGCACGACCCAGGGCAAGTTCCGCATGGTTTACCCGTTCGCCGAACAGGCCACGATAGTCACCGGCGAAGTGGTGCTGACCGACGAGTCCACCGGCCAATCCACCCGCTACAAGGCCGGTGACAGCTGGTTCGTGACCAAGGGCACGCCCGTGCTGTGGGAAGTGGTCAGCGAGAGTTTCGTCAAACACTACTTCGCCGTCGTGTAAGGGAGGCGTTGCCATGTCGAATTCATCTGACTGGATCACCGTGGGCGCCCTGGCTGAGGGGTTTGCACCCGAGGCGTTCATCCTGCCGAACCTGGCCGACCTGGCCGGCCAGACCTTCACCCTGCACTTTGCCAATGGCTGGCAGATCGAACACCGCTTCGAACAGGAACGCCTGGCCTGGCACGCCGCCGATGGCCACTCCAGCGGCAGCGCCGCCTACCGCGCCAGCTCGATTCGCCCGGGCCTGTACCTGGTGGACTTTATCAAGCACGAGGCCGGGCAAAGCTGGTCGATCAGCCTGGTGCTGGACACACCAAATGCCTCCTTTACCGCGGTGATTGGCCGTATGCCGGAACCAGCAGAGACCCACGAAGGCCTCTACCACCGCGCCCTGGCCGGCAAACCGCTGACCTCGGTACAGGTCGACTTCCTCCACGGCAGCCTCGACCGGCCGTGGCAGGATGGCCACTGCCTGCACGCCCCCACCGACGAGTTGGTCGGCCTGCGCAACCACTATCGCTACAGCCCCAGCGAGGTCTACGAACACATCTACCTCAACCCTCGGTTCTACGCCTGGCAATGCCTTGAGGGCGTGGAGAAAGGCTTGTGCGACACCGACCGCTGCCATTACTACAAGATCGCCGAACAGCTGTACCTGTTCGTGTGGCAGGAGAAGATCGTACCGACCCTCGGCCTGGTGCTGATCGACCTGCAACAGCACCGCAGCGACGGCAAGATCTTCGGCTATGCCGGGGCGTCCTTCGACGCGTTGTCGAACTTCCCGATCAGTTCCTATTGCCAGGTGCTCAACCGCACGGAGTATCCCCGTGACTGAGCCGCGCACGGTGGTGATCACCGGGGCCGGCACCGGCATCGGCGCTGCCTGCGCACGCTTGTACGCACAGGAAGGCGCACGGCTGGTGCTGATCGGTCGGCGTCGTGAGCCCCTGGAACAGATGGCGCAGGACACCGGCGGGCTGATCCTGGTGGGCGATGCCGCCTGCCCGGACACCTGGGACGGCTTTATCCAGCAAATCCGCAGCCACTGCGGGCGCCTCGATGTGCTGCTGGCCTGTGCCGGTGGCCACGGGCTAGGCAGCGCGACCCAGACCAGCCCGGCCACCTGGGAAGGCGCGCTGCGCAGCAACCTCGACAGTGCGTTCTACAGCGCCCGCGCCTGCCTGCCGCTGTTGCAGGAAAGCGCCGGGAACATGGTGCTGATTGGTTCCATCGCCTCATTGGCGGCAGGCCCCGAGGTGTGTGGCTACACCACCGCCAAGCATGCGCTGCTCGGGCTCAACCGCTCGCTGGCCCGTGATTATGGCCCCCATGGCGTGCGCGTGAACGCGGTGTGCCCAGGCTGGGTGCACACGCCGATGGCCGACGCGGAGATGCGGCCGTTGATGGAGGCGTACGGCGAGAGCTTGCAGCAGGCCTATGCACGGGTGTGTGCCGATGTCCCGCTGCGGCGCGCCGCCCGTGCCGACGAGATCGCCAAGGTGTGCCGCTTCCTGACCAGCGACGACGCCTCGATCATTACCGGCGCCACGTTGGTGGCGGACGGTGGGGCCAGCATCGTCGACGTGCCGACGCTGGCGTTTACGCGCCTGGAGCCTGCCCATGACGAATGACCTGGATTTCAGCGGCCAGGTCGTGCTGGTCACCGGCGGCGCCCAGGGCATTGGCCTGGGCATCGTCCAGGCCTTTGCCCAACGCGGTGCGCGGGTGGTGATTGCTGACCGTCTGCTTGAACAGGCTGAAG
This sequence comes from Pseudomonas sp. CFSAN084952, assembly GCF_009648855.1. Lineage (NCBI taxonomy): Bacteria > Pseudomonadati > Pseudomonadota > Gammaproteobacteria > Pseudomonadales > Pseudomonadaceae > Pseudomonas > Pseudomonas sp. CFSAN084952. Next base: position 3,282,770 of record NZ_CP045767.1, read on the forward strand.
CCGTGGCTGCCCGGTTGTGCGCACGGGGGCATCAAGTTGAAGCCGTTGGCGTTGACCTGGCGGATGCCAAAGCGGTGTTTGCTTGCGTCCAAGGCTTGGCGCAACTGGATGTACTGGTGCACAACGCCGGGTACTTTCCGCTGACCGCCTTTGCCGACATCACCCCAACGATCCTGGAGCGCACCCTGGCGGTGAACCTGTCGGCGCTGTTCTGGCTGACCCAGGCGGCGTTGCCGAGGTTTCGCGAGCAAGGCCGGGGCTGCGTGCTGGTGACGTCTTCGGTCACCGGCAACCGGGTGGGTTACCCGGGGCTGAGCCACTATGCGGCGTCCAAGGCCGGGGTGAATGGGTTTATCCGCAATGCCGCGCTGGAGCTGGCGCCGTTGAATGTGCGGGTCAACGGCGTGGAGCCCGGCATGATCGCCACTCCGGCGATGGATAACCTGGGCGATGCGGCCGTGAATGACAGCATCGCCCGCCGTGTGCCGCTGGGGCGCCTGGGCGTGGCGGCGGATATTGCCGGGGCGATGGTGTTTCTGGCCTCTGACCTGGCGGGCTATATCACCGGGCAGACGCTGGTGGTGGACGGTGGCGCGACGCTGCCCGAAATCTGAAACCCGATCATTCCCACGCTCTGCGTGGGAATGCATCCTGTGACGCTCCGCGTCACGACTTGGAGCGGGACGCGGAGCGTCCGGGGCGGCGTTCCCACGCGGAGCGTGGGAACGATCACGCTTGCACCGCCTGCAACCGGCTGGAACGAAAATCCTTCGGCGACACCTCGAACTGCTTCTTGAACGACCGACTGAAATGCGCCGAGTCGGTAAAGCCCCATTTGTAGGCAATCGAGGTGATCGACTCACTGCGCAGGAACGGGTTGGTCAAGTCATCCGCACTGCGCTTGAGCCGTGCGCGCTGGATATAGCGGCAGACGCTGTCGTCCTGTTCTTCAAACAGACGGTACAGATGCCGATCGTTCCCACGCTCTGCGTGGGAATGCATCCTGTGACGCTCCGCGTCACGACTTGGAGCGGGACGCGGAGCGTCCGGGGCGGCGTTTCCACGCGGAGCGTGGGAACGATCACGCTTGCACCGCCTGCAACCGGCTGGAACGAAAATCCTTCGGCGATACCTCGAACTGCTTCTTGAACGAGCGGCTGAAGTGCGCCGAGTCGGTAAAGCCCCATTTGTACGCAATCGAGGTGATCGACTCGCTGCGCAGGAACGGGTTGGTCAAGTCATCCGCACTGCGCTTGAGCCGTGCGCGCTAGATATAGCGGCAGACGCTGTCGTCCTGTTCTTCAAACAGACGGTACAGGTGCCGATCGTTCCCACGCTCTGCGTGGGAATGCATCCTGTGACGCTCCGCGTCACGACTTGGAGCGGGACGCGGAGCGTCCGGGGCGGCGTTCCCACGCGGAGCGTGGGAACGATCACGCTTGCACCGCCTGCAACCGGCTGGAACGAAAATCCTTCGGCGATACCTCGAACTGCTTCTTGAACGAGCGGCTGAAGTGCGCCGAGTCGGTAAAGCCCCATTTGTAGGCAATCGAGGTGATCGACTCGCTGCGCAGGAACGGGTTGGTCAAGTCATCCGCACTGCGCTTGAGCCGTGCGCGCTGGATATAGCGGCAGACGCTGTCGTCCTGTTCTTCAAACAGACGGTACAGGTGCCGATCGTTCCCACGCTCTGCGTGGGAATGCATCCTGTGACGCTCCGCGTCACGACTTGGAGCGGGACGCGGAGCGTCCGAGGCGGCGTTCCCACGCGGAGCGTGGGAACGATCACGCTTGCACCGCCTGCAACCGGCTGGAACGAAAATCCTTGGGCGATACCTCGAACTGCTTCTTGAACGAGCGGCTGAAATGCGCCGAGTCGGTAAAACCCCACTTGTAGGCAATCGAGGTGATCGACTCACTGCGCAGGAACGGGTTGGTCAAGTCGTCCGCACTGCGCTTGAGCCGTGCGCGCTGGATGTAGCGGCAGACGCTGTCGTCCTGTTCTTCAAACAGACGGTAAAGGTGGCGCACCGAGATATTCAGGCGGTTGGCCAGGCCGATCGGGCTCAGGCCTGGCTGGCTCAGCGACTCATCAATAACCTTCTGCACGTAGCTGCGCAGGTTATTGCCCTGCAACGAGGCGACGCCTTCACAGCGCTCATCGCCCTGCTCCAGCGCCGAGCCCAGCAGCGACACAAAGGCCGCCTGCAGTGCGTCCACTTGCGTGGCATCGTCGTCAGTGTCGTCCTTGCACAGTTGATCCATCAGCACATGCAACATGCGTCCGCAGGCTTTGGTCGAGGAGATCTTGCCGAACGCCCGCGTCTGACCGCCTAGGTGCTTGCACACTTCGGTGCGCGACAAAGACAGCGAAGCATGTTCGATCAGGCCGAAAGGGGTAATTTCAATGGAGCCTACCGAGTCCATCAACAGCATTTCGCCGGGGGCCAGTTGTACGGTCTGGTCGTTCTGAGTGATTTGCGAATAGCCGCTGCGCTGGCTGACCAGGAAACATTCCTGGTCGTTGTCATGGTCGGCTTGGTGCGTCGGGCGTTTGATCAGCCCGGCGTTGGTGCGCAGGATGGCCAAGCCACGCGACAGGTTGTGGATCTCGCCAATAAACAGCGACCGGTTGAAAGCCAGCTGAGTATCGAAGTGGCCGCACGCGGCGCGCAGTTCGCGGTTCCAGCTGTCGAGCCCGTCGGGTGCATGCTGTGGGATGCTCATGGGGTGTCTCCGCAGTGGCGTTATTCTTGTTGTTCTGGGCAATAGTTAACATGTTATCTATATGCACGCAACAACAACCTGTTTGCCCTTTGCAGAAGCACTAATGGTGCCAATCAGAGATTCGACAGTACCCTGTGCAGGCCGACCAATGTGGCGAGCAGATGCTCGCGTTGTGCACGGCTTAGCGCAATGTAGCGCCGAAACGCCGGCATGCGGTTGACCACCTCGCTGCCGCCCATATGCTCCAGGCGAACGCACCATTGCTGGTCGTGCAGCTCGATGCGCAGGCGCTTGAAATCCAGCGGCATTAACGCTTGGAACAACGTGCTGTCAGCCAGCAGACGCGCCTGCAACTCACGGCCCAGTGCCTGATTGCCAGAGCGGCGCCGCACATGAATGCCGCTGCGACGGATCGCGCCGCCATGGTGCACTTCGAAGCTGCCAGCGCCACCCGCTGCCGCGGGAGCGCGCAGGACATATTCGGTCAGCACCAGGTGCATCAACAACTGCGACTCGGTGCGCTCGACAATTTCGAAGGCCACACCGTCCACTTCAAGGGTTGCCAGGCCCAGATCACGCCGCAGGTGGGCCAGGGTCACCCCCGGCCGATACCCACTGGGTGCGCGGTCAGCACGAAACAGCTCAAACAGTTTTTGCCGCAAGGTCGCTATAACTTGCATGGGCGTGCCCCGGTTCGTGATTGAATTCCTTGGCCAACACCTCCTCTACGCAGGCGGGCTTGAAGGGGTTGACCTTCTGCACCACCAGGGTCCAGAACAGCGCGTAGGTGGCCGTCACGCCGAGCATCACGCCAAACGGCACGTAGATGTCCGCCGGGTTCATGCCGGGCGGGGTGATAAACCACATGCCCAACAGGATGCCGATGCTGGAGACGATCTGCGGCAGCGGGAACCACGGCGAGCGATAGGCGCGGGGCAAGTCCGGACGCCGAATGCGCAGGATCACCACCGACAGCGTCACCAACAGGTAGGCAAAACTCCAGGCACACACCGCCGCCAGCACCAGGTGCATGATGTTGTCGGTGTTGCCGCCCAGGTACAGCGCGTGCAGGCACGGGATCAACATGGCCACCAGGATGCACAACAGCGGCGTCTTGAAGCGCGGATGCAGGTAGGTGAACACCTTGGGCAAGGCGCCATCCACTGCCATGCCGTAGAGAATGCGCGGCACGCCGGCCATCAGGGTATTGATGGTCGCAGCGCCAGCGAACAGAAAGCCGATGCCCAGCCACAACGGGCCGATCTGCCCCATCACCTGTTCGGCGAACCGGGGAATGGCCATGGGTGTGTCCAACAGGTGCACCCCCGAAGCTGCGTCGAGCACCACGTTCTCCACCTGGCGTTTCATCGCCGCGCCATAGATGAACATGCAGGTGGCCACGCCCATCAGCCCGAGCATCATCGCCCGTGGCATCACCTTGGCCGATTGGCGCAGGTCCGGCGCCAGCGGGGTGACGAACTCGCAGCCCACGAACATGAACATCGCCATGCCCACCAGCGACAGCACGGTAACCAGATCGGTGCCCACCAACGACTCGCCGAACCAGCCCTCCAACTGCACCGCCGGCGCGGCGATCAGGCCCAGTACGCCGAACACCATCAGGGTGGTCCACATGCCGAAGGTCAGGATGATCTCGGCGCGGCCAAATGCGCTGACGCCAAAAGCATTCAGCACGCCGAACACCAGTACGAAACCGACGCCCAGCAACCACGAGCCGCCGGCCGACTCTGCCAGGGTATTGAGGTGTTCGAAGTTCACCAGGGCCATGACCCCGGCGAGGATAGTTTCGGCGGTGCCGGCGAACACATGCACGATCAGGTAGGCCGACAAGGTCCCGGTGATCGCAAAGAACCTACCCATGCCACAGTTGATGTAGTCGTACACCGAACCGGTGGTAGGCAGTATCGACGCGGCCTCGGCGAAGGTGGTGGCCTGGGCCAGCATCATCACCACGGCGAGCAGCATCGCCAGGGCAAAGGCGCTGCCGCCGATGCCGAAACCCATGGTGGCGGTGAGGATCACCGGGCTGGCCATGATCAGGCCGATGGTGCTGGCCAACGCAGTGGGAAAACCTACCGTGCCCCGGTTGAGGTGTGCGGTGAGTCGGTCGTTGATCGACATGGAGGGGTCCTCGAAGCGGTTTTTTTTAATGTGTCGGCACTCTGCGCCCCACTCCCGTTGATCGTCTTGCCCCTGTCTGCCGCCGGTTTTGTTGCTGCCTGCCAGGGCGTGTGGCCTGGCGGCCAGAGTCAATTGCCTGGCACGCAGGGAAAAGACTTGGCCTCATACCGCTCGCCCTAATGCGCCCTCACTCTTAACCAAGATGGGGTCAATAACAATGGAGCACACACTGAAAAACCGCCGCCTGCGCCAGACGGTCGGCCTGGGCGTGGCACTGCTGGTGGGCCAGGCGCAGGCCATCGAGTTGTATGCAGACGCCGACACTCAGGTCACCGGCAACTTCCTCGCCGTGTACGGTATGTTCAATAGCCCGAAGAACTACGATGGGCGCAGCGGCGGCTCCACCTGGCGTGAGGCGTTCATCAAGTACGGCCTGAGCGTTGACCAGAGCCTGGGCAACCTGGGCGGTGTGTATGGCACGGCCAACCTGGTGAGTTCCGGTACCTGGGGCGATGGCGATGCGGCCGGGTTGACCAACGGCACCGAGCGCACCACCAAGTTTGACGAAGCCTTCGCCGGCTGGCGGTCCGGGGAGCTGTTCCCGGTGTTGGGCAAGGACGGTGTGGACCTGTCGTTTGGCCGCCAGATCATCATGTTGGGCGACGGTTTTATCCTTAACGACGACGGCCCCAACCTGGGCAACGGTGTGGGCGACGGCGAGTTCAATCGCGGCGGCGCCTACTACATCGCCGCACGCCATGCCTTCGATAAGACGGCGGTGATTCGCCTGGGTGGCAAGGACGGCGTGCATGGCAGCCTGATGTGGATCAAATCCGACAACCGCGCCCAAGCCCTCACCGAAATGGCCGCCGGCACCCTGGAATACAGTGCCGCGCCGGGCACCCTGGGGTTGACCTATATTCACGGCATCGATGTGGATGAGCGCTTCGCCACAGACCTGCAGCGCCAGCGCAAAGGCATGAACCTCTACAGCCTGCGCGGCACCGGCAATGCCGGTATCGACAACGCGCACTTCGCCTTCGAACTGGCGCGCCAAAGCCGTCGCGACGGCCAGGAAAATGCCGGCTACGCCGAAGCCGGTTACACCTTCACCAACCTGCCGTGGTCACCGGACCTGACCTACCGCTACGCCCGTTATTCGAAGAACTGGGACGGCATGTTCTCAGGCTTCAACCGTGGCTACGGCACCTGGGTGCAGGGCGAAGTAGCGGGCAACTATTCCGGCCCCTTCAACAGCAACACCGCCGTGCAGCACGTGGCGCTCAAGGTCAAGCCACTGGAGAACGTCACGCTTGGGGCGCTGTTCTTCGACTACAACACCGTCAGCACCCGCGGCCAATTGAACCTGGATGGCCGCGAACTGGACCTGTATGCCGAATGGGCCGTCAACGAGCACCTGATCATCACGCCGCTGCTCGGCCTGTACAAACCGAATAAATCAGCCGAAAACGGCGGCAATCAGATCGGCGGCAACGGCACCAATGTCTACAGCCAACTGGTGGTCGCCGTGCCGTTCTAAACCGCCTCGGGCGCGCACGGAGGCAGCGCCCTGACCTCGGCATAGGCGCCCTGATGATAGAGCAGCGGCGCACGGCCAAAATCATCAAAGGCCACCACCTTGCCGATCATGATCCAATGGTCGCCGCCGTCCACCTGCTGGTATTTCTCACAGTGAAAACGCGCCGAGCAATCGGCGAATACCGGCGAGCCACCCTCTCCCGGCTCGTATTCGATCAGGGCGAAGCGGTCTTCACGGGGGCGCGCGAAATTGTTGGATAGATGCACCTGGTCCGCCGCCAACACATTCACGGCAAAGTGGCTGGCCTCCTCGAACACGGCATGGCTGTTGGAGCGCTTGTCGATGCTCCACAGCACCAGCGGCGGGTCGAGGGATACCGAGTTGAAACTGTTGGCCGTCACGCCCACCTTGCGCCCGGAGACGGTGGCGGCGGTGACCACGGTCACGCCAGTGGCAAAATTGCCCAAGGCGCGACGAAAGGCCCGTGGGTCGAATACGTCAGACATGCAAGACTCCCGGGTGGCCTCTATGGGCCGCCCTGATTGTTGTAGGGAAAACGCAGCTACACCATGCTCGGGTCGGGTTCCAGGCCCATCAGCTCACGGCCAAGGATCTGCGCGCACACGTCATAGTCGGTGTAGGCATGCGCGCCGGTCATGTGGGCATCGCGGAACAGGCGCTGCATTTCGTTGTGTTCGAACCAGGCATTGCCACCGGCGGCGGCGAACAGGCGGTCTACCGCTTCGATGCACATCTTGGTGGCGTAGGCCTGGTTGGTGCGCCAGAACGCCAGGGTTTCTCGCGCTGGGTAGCGGTGGGCGGCGCTGTGTTCGGCGTGGTCTTGCCAGGTCTTCTCCAAAAACGCCCGAGCAGCGGCCACCTGGTGGGTGGACTCGGCCAGGCGCATCAGCGCCGGGGTCGCTGCGCCGACGGCGGCACCGGTGTAGGCGCGCACACGGTTTTTGGTTTTTTCGCGGAACACCTCCAGCATGCGCTCGGCCACGCCGAGGCTGACGGTGGAAAAACCACTGGCGAAATACGGCCGGTACGGCGCGTAGAAAATCTGGCTGTCTGGGTAGAGACCAAAGCCTGCGGACTTGCCTTCCATCATGTCCTTGGCCTTCTGGATCCGGTGCTCAGGCACCCAGGCGTTGTCGATGATCAGGGTCTTGGTGCCACTGCCTTTCATGCCGGCCGCGAACCAGTCATCGCGGATCTGATAGTCACTGCGCGGCAGCACGGCAAAGCAGTAATCCTGGGTACCTTCGGCATTCTGGCGACGGCAGCCGACAATCGCCCACTCGCCATGGTCACAGCCGCTGCTCCAGCCCATCTCGCCACTGAAGTACACGCCACCCTCGCCCTCGGTCACCCGGCCGAACGGCGCAATACTGCTGCTGGCCGTGGCATCCGGGTTGGCGCCCCAGATCTCCTCCTGCAACTGCGCCGAGAACAGCGCCAGTTGATGGCTGTGGGTACACAACAAACTCATGGCCCAGGCGGTGCTGGCGCAACTGCCGGCGAGCAAGGCGATGCAGTCGGCGAATTCGGGCAGCGACAGCTCCAGGCCGCCAAAGGCCTTGGGCTGGAAGGCGCGGTGCAGGCCGATGCTTTTGAGCAGCGCGATATTCTCATCCGGCACCTGGCGCAGCTGTTCGGCACGGCTGGCGTTCGCGGCAATGGCAGGCAGAAGAGGCTTGAGGTCTTCGAGGAGCGGGTTTGGCTTTTTCATGGACGGCCCTGCTTATTATTGGAAGTCCGGCAGGCGCTCCGAATCGTGGAACGGCGCGGGATGCAGGGCCAGTATCGAACGGCTTGCGCCGGCACAACATGCACGTTCGGCAGGCAAGGTTGTACTTTTCACAGGCACGGCAGGCACAGGCATAAAACCTGGCAGGCACAGTCAAGCCGCGTACCTGCGCGTTGGTTAACCTCGGGGTTTCTTTTGTGAACTGCCAGGAACCTGCCATGAGCGATATCCCGCTGCTGCCTCACGTCGAAGCCTTTTTGCGTCGCCGTCATGGGCTGTTTATCGACGGCGCCAGTGTGCGCAGCCACGCCGATGCACGCCTGAGCGTGACCAACCCCGCCACCGGCCAGGTGATCGCCGACGTGGCCGACGCAGACCTGGCGGATATCGACGCCGCGGTCGCTTGCGCCAACCGTGGTTTCCAGCTGTGGTCCCAGACCGCTCCCGCCATCCGTGGCAACGTGCTGCTGAAACTGGCCGACCTGCTGGAACACCATCGCGAAGAACTGGCGCAGATCGAAACCTGCCAGTCGGGAAAAATCATCCAGATTTCCCGCGCCTTTGAGGTCGACCAGGCCGCGCACTTCCTGCGCTACTACGCAGGCTGGGCCACCAAGCTCAGCGGCCAGACCCTCACGCCGTCGCTGCCTTCGTTCAATGGCGAGCGCTACACCGCCTTCACCTTGCGCGAACCGGTGGGCGTGGTGGTGGGCATTGTGCCGTGGAATTTCTCGACCATGATCGCCATCTGGAAGCTCGCCTCGGCACTGGTGACCGGTTGCAGCATCATCATCAAGCCCAGCGAATTCACACCGCTGACCCTGCTGCGCATCGCCGAACTGGCCATCGACGCCGGATTGCCGGCGGGGGTGCTCAACGTGCTGACCGGCGGCGGCCAAGTCGGCAAGGGGCTGGTGGAACACCCCGGCACGCACAAGGTGTCCTTCACCGGCTCAGTGCCCACCGGTATTGCAGTAGGCCGCAGTGCCATGGGCGCCGGGCTGACCCGCGCGACCCTGGAACTGGGTGGCAAGAACGCCGCCGGCTTCCTGCGCGACATGGATGTAGACAAAGCGGTGGATGGCATTATCGAAGCGGGTTTCCTGCACTCGGGGCAAATCTGCGCAGCGGCCGAGCGCTTCTTCGTGCACCGCTCACAGATCGATGCCGTGCTGGAAAAACTCAAGGCACGTCTCAGCCGCCTGACCATCGGCTCACCCCTGGATGACCACACCGACTTCGGCCCCGTGACCCACCAGCAACACCAACACAAACTGCTCGGCTACTTCAACCAGGCCCGCGCCGAAAACAACACGATCATCCACGGCGGCCACCTCATCGACCGCCCCGGCTGCTACGTTGAACCCACCGTGATCCTCGCCAACCACCTGCACGACACCCTGCTCAACGAGGAGACCTTCGGCCCCATCGCCACCTTCCTGCCCTACGACGATGAAGACGAACTACTGACCATGATGAACCACGGGCCCTACGGGTTGAGCGCCAGCCTGTGGACCAATGACCTGGGCAAGGCCCTGCGCATGATCCCGGCCGTCAAGGCCGGCACCCTGTGGGTGAACATGCACACCTTGCTCGACCCGGCAGTGCCGTTTGGTGGCAGCCGGTCTTCGGGATTAGGGCGGGAGTTTGGCAGTGCGTTCATTGAGGACTACACCGAGCTTAAGTCGGTGATGGTTCGGTATTAAGGGCTGAGTGCCGACGACCGGAATCAGGGCGCAGGTTTGGCGGGTGGGCCACGAAACAGGTTCCTGGAAATGATGTCGGCCTTCAGCATCTTGAGTTGCAGATGACGATTCACTGCGCCAACCCCTTCCATATAACGGGTGACATGGCGCTTCCACGTATCGACCAACACGAAGGGCGCCAAGCCAATTGCAACAAACGGAAAAATAACCAAACCGAAAAGAATTTTCATAAGTTCCAAGCACCCTTGCAACAAATTCACAGGGCCCAAGGATTTTTCATAATGCAATTTCTTGGTCAACACGTCGGAAATCAGGTTCGTGCCGATGGCGGCGGTTACAAACGGGAAAACAAAGAGGAACAGGTTGGAGCGGTGTTTCACCTGGTCAAACAGAGCACCGCTGATTTTGCCTTTTTCGTGCAGTGACTGCGCCAGCCCATTGAATGCGTCGATGGAGACCACGGCACACGCGGCAATCGAAATCAGCGCAACGCCGGTCGCCACGACAACCTGCGGCGTGGTGTCTTTGTCCAGAATGAAGCCAATCACCGCCATCACCAACACAAAGGCCATCACCAAAAAGCCCAGTTGCACATCCAAGCCAAACAACAATTCGTAATTCATCCATGAACCTCTCTATCAACACTAATTAAAATAACCAGCTGTCACTGATAAGGAATCAAGTGATCGTGCTCCAGATCCCGCATCAACTCGCTCAACATCTCGCTTTCGCTGCGGGGCTCGGTCATGGGGATGTACCAGGTCGTAGCTGTCCAACCACCACGCTTGTAAGCATAGGTTTTGAGCAGTTGCCCGTCCTTGAACAGCGAGCCGTGCAACTGGCGCTCGTAGGTGTAGGGCACTGGCAGGGTCAACAGCGTCAACGCGCCAAGTATCGCCGGGAGCGCACCGGCCCCTTTACCGCCGCGTTGATCGACCAACAAGCTGTAGCCCGTCTTGCTGAAACCGCCATCCATAAAACTGAAGGCACCTGTGTCACGCAACAACTGGATAACTTCGCGTTGCGTCTGCTGTTCAAACCTCGACACGGGCGACGGCATCGTGACACTCATCGGCACGTAGGCACGCTCTGCCTTGTAATCCAACGGTTTGAGGGCGGTACCGCAACCACCGAGCAACAGCACGGCGGCCAGTAACGTAGTCCTGATCATTGTGCGTGCTCTTCGGGCAGCAGCCCGTCGCGCTGTACATCTTCGGCAAAAGCCCGTGCAACACGGTGACCGCTCTGTAGCTCCATCCCGCCAGGGCCATCCAGCAGCCAGGAATATTTGTGGGTGACGTTGCGGTAGCTGTACTGCTTGAGCTGCTTCCCATTGTGCTGCAGGGAGAACTCGGTGGTGGTGTCAATGCTCACGGACAGGGGCAGCAGAAACAGAGTTGCCGCGCTCAGCAGTACCACCGGGAAAGGCGGCATATCACGCTGAACGTTGTAGCGCACCCACACCGAGTAATCGTCCGCGTTGCCCCGGCCGCTTTCGACACTGCGAAACACCCCAGTCTCACGCAATTGGTTACGAATTTGTGCTGCATTAAGCGGGTCATCGATCATGACGTGGATCGGCTTGAGATATTCCTTGCCATCCGGCAATGCACGCTCAGGAAGCGTATGGGTGGTTGCACACCCGGTCAGCAGCGCCAGGGCGCTGAACGTAATAAAACGGTTCATGGGCGTGTCTCGTGAAGGATGTTCTGGCCCGCCCCGGATGGCAGCGGCGCGATGATATAAGGGTCGGCGCTGCGATAATCCAGCGGCAACAACTCCAGAGCCGGCAGGCCCGCAACAGAGTGCCGCGCTAGCGGCTCATCGCGTGCTTGCTGGTCGCGCCAGCGGAAGGCACACAGCGAAGCGCCAAGGCATAACGAGCGAAATTCACCGAGGTAATAGGCGTTGCCGGCCTTCAGGCGCAGTGGCAGGTTGAATTTCTCTCGCGCCTGCACCGAGGTGTAGGTCGTCCCCAGAGGGGGTGAATAACTGCTGGAGAAAAACTGAAAATCATAGAACTCATAATCCCCAGGCTTGAGCGCCAACACGAATACACTGGCGGCACCGGCCGCATCCTTCACATCCTGAGGTGTTTGCCGACCGACGCCCACCCAGATCGCTGCGGCGCCAAACTCGGAACCGCGCTTGCGAAACAGTAAACGCTGATTAGGCGCAGGAGATGCGCTAAGGCTCTGCGGGCCGATTGATCCGACTACATAAGCGACCGGGTCCTGGGGGCCAGGTTGCAACGGCTGGCTAACCAGCGACGCAGACTGAGTACCGCAACCTGCCAGGGCTGCCGTAATCAAGAACAAGGCCAAAGGCCGAGAGAAGTGAGACATATCGAACCCTGAACGCAGGCATAAAAATAAACGGCAGGCGTCAGGAAAAATATGGGATGAGCCTTCCTGGCGCTGCGCCTCGCGTCACTGCGAGGGGGGCGAATGGTACGGGGGGAATCGCGGTTTGACTACAGATGATCAGCAGCATTTGTCAGCGCTCGGTGAAAGCCACTCATATCACCGCCTCCGCCTCAATCTCAATCAACCACTGCGGCAACGACAACCCGCTGACGATAATCCACGAAGACGGTGGCGGGTTGTGCGGGAAGCGCTCAAGTAGCGCATGGGCGATCGACGCTTGCTGCTCACGGGCAGACTCGACGATATACAGCCGCAGCATGATCACATGAGACAGGTCGCCACCGACCTCGGCCAGCACCTTTTCGATATTGTCCAACGCTGCGGCGGTCTGTTCGGCGATGCCGGGGCCGACCGTGTGCTCTTGAGCATCTACCCCCACCTGCCCCGACAGCATGATTCGCCGGCCCTCTGGCACTTCCATGGCCTGGCTGAAACCGTACTGCAGGGAGTTGAATACCGTCGTGGGATTAATAACCTTTCGTTGCATGACCAATCCTTGTTGTCAGTAGGAAAACAAGGCTAACCCAAAGGAATCGCTAAGGATGATGGTTCAACATCCAGCAACATGTTCGTGGGTGAAGCGCTGAACCTTGAGTGCCCGGCGGCCTGATGAAAACGCGCAAACCCGCCAGGCAATGACATTCCCCTGTGGGAGCCGTCGAGCTTTAGCGAGGCCGCGATAGCGGTGGGTCAGGCAATGAGTATGTTGACAGTGCCGCCGCCATCGCAGCCTCGCTAAAGCTCGACAGCTCCCACATTGGATCGGCTGTGTCTCAGTAGATAGTGATCCATGCTGGAACTTCACTGCTATCATCCAGCCACTACTTATGACATGGAGGTCGCTATGCACCAGGTAACAACCCTCGCTTGCTTACTGGTATGCGGCGCCCTCACCGGCTGCAGTATCACGCAAACCGTCACCCCCGTTCCCTCCTCAACTGTTCACTCGCCCGAAATCTGCATGATTCCCGCCGCAGGCTTGCGTGAAGGCTTCAATACGACTTACACCGCTCAATTACGCAGTAAGGGCTTTCAACCCCGCGAGTTGCCGCCAGGCGCCCCGCCCGCCAGTTGCGCGCTGTCGACCACTTATATCGGTACATGGAGCTGGGACATGGCGCTGTACATGAGCTTCGCCGATATTCAGGTGTTCGAGAACGGTCGAAGGGTCGGACAGGCGTTGTATGACTCAACTTCGGGTGGCGCCCGAATGGGCAAGTTCATCGACGCGCAAAGCAAAATCATCGAGATGACCAGTCAGCTGTTTCCCAATGCTGATTACGGCATGACTCGACGTCAGGCTGACCTTCTTCCCTAGAGCGAGCTCATCCACCTGCCTGCGCCACACTTCATACCACCTTCTGTAGGAGCGAGCTTGCTCGCGAAAAACCCACAGGCGCCGCACTTACTCAGGAAGCACGCGTTATCGTTGACGTTTTTCGCGAGCAAGCTCGCTCCTACATGGCATTATCGTGCCAGGCTACCAGGTGCCCATCGCCAGGCTGTGCGGTGAAAATTCAGCGAATTGCCAACGCAAGGCCAACGCTGCCGGGCGGCGGACCACATGTTCCACCGTCACCGTCCACAAGCGCTGCGCGCCTTCGAACTCAGCTACTTGCGGCCCGCTCAGGATCAACGAAGTACGCCCGGCCACTTGCAGCACGTCACCCGTCTCAAAATCAACAAACAACAACCCCGCCACCGGGTTGGCGTGCAGGTTGCCGAGGGTGTTGAAGAACAGGTTGCCGGCAAAATCCGGGATGGTCAGTACGTTACCTTCCACGCGCACAAATCCCGTATTGCCGCCTCGGTGGGAGACGTCTACCGAACGTTCGCCGTGCAGTTCGACGTAGCTGGCGACGAAGAAAGTGTCGGCGTGGCGGATCAGCGCTTGAGCCGCATCGTCCAGGCGGTTGCTGCGCTCGGCCAGGTTGCCGGGTTTGCGTGCAATGCCAGCGACGGGCCGCAGTTGGATGTACTTGGGGCAATTGCCGAAGGTGTGCACTACGTCCACAGTAAAGCCCTCATCCTCAAGCGATCCGATCCGGCCATTCATGCGATTGCGGCGGCGGGTGTTGAGGTCGATGCCCAGCAGGCCGATCGCCGCGCCATCCGTTATCCCAGCCCAGGCGGGATCGCTTTTGGCGGGCAGGCTGTCGATCTGCAGCGTGTGTGGGTCCGGTGAATGCGCAAACCCTGGAGCGCCTTCCAGCATCGTTGCCCAGGGGATGCCTTGTTCGTCCACCACACCCGCGATCAAGTACGGCAGCAGCGGATAAAAATCGCGGTGCTGCTCAGGCAGATGATCACGAATGACCTTAGGCCCGATCATGGCCATGCGTTCAGAGACGCCGGCACTTTCCTGCATGTGTCGTTCGCCGACATGCCAAGGGGTTGGTTCAATCGAGTGCATGGCGCTCACCTCCGGTTAGATACTGAAGATGCTGCACCCACACCGCGATGGAGAGAATGCCCACCCTGGGCAATCCACTATTACGCCAACTGAAACGCCGGATGCTCGCGCAACGCGGTGACGCAGTAGTCGACAAAGCTGCGCACGCGCATCGACGCATGACGACCTTCGCGGTAAACCACATACACCGGCTGCGGCGGCAACTCGAAGGTAGGCAACAGACGCTGCAACTGGCCGCTCGCCAGGTGTTCGTGCAGGGGGTAACTCAAGGCTCGAATCACGCCCGCCCCCTGCACCGCCGCATTGATCGCACCTTGGACAGTGGCGCAACGCAGCCGGGCGCGAGCCTTGAGGGTGTAATGCGGGAAATCCCAGTGCACCGGGTCGGCGCTGGCAATCAGATGATGCTGCTTGAGGTCGGCCGGATGTCGGGGTTCGCCCCGGTTCGCCAAGTAAGCGGGGCTGGCGCAAAGGACAGTGCCCACCTGCCCGACCTGCCGCGCAATCAGCGACGAACTGGGCAATTCGCCGACCAGCACCGCCACATCCAGCCCTTCTACGTGCAGGTTAGGGAAATAATCGTGGTAGTGCGCGATGACACGCACCGCCGGGTAGCGATCCGCATAGCCGGCCAACAACGGCGCCATGACATAGCGGCTGAACAGCAACGGCAGGAATATCCGCAGGTCGCCCTGGGCCTGCACATGCAAACCGTTGGCCGAAGCCTCGGCCGCGTCCACCGCTGCCAGCAGACGCACACAGTCGGCAAGGTAAGCCTGGCCTGCATCGGTCAGGCTGACCCCACGGGTGCTGCGTTGCAGCAAAACCACGCGCAGGCGTGCCTCAAGGCGCGCAACCGCTCGTACCAGCGTCGGGCCGGAGACCTGCGCATGGCGCGCCGCCGACGCCAGGCTGGGTTGCCCGGCCAGCGCGGCAAACAGCTGCATATCGCGAAAACGCTCCATCAGGCGCGCTGCTTCGTCGCCGCGTTCAGGGCCGGGTCCTGCCCGAGGCGATGGCTGAGGAAATCCACAAACGTATTGACCTTGGCCGGTATGCGGCCGTTTTGCTGGAACACCACGTGGATCGGCAGCGGCGCCGGTTCGAAATCCTCCAGCACCAGCTCCAACTCACCCGCCGCCACCGCTGCCGCGACTTGGTAAGACAGCACCCGCGTCATGCCCCAGCCCAGGCGGGCCAGGTTGATCGCGGCATTGTTGGCGGTGACCACCAGGCGTGGCTCGATCGGTACCTTCAGCGGCTGGCCGGCGTCGATGAATGTCCACTCACTGACCAGTTGGCTGGACGATGAGGTGACGAGCTTGGCCTCACGCAACTGCTCGGGGCGCTGGGGCCGCCCGTGTTGGTCAAGATAAGCCGGCGATGCGCACACCACCCGGCGTACTTCGCCGACCTTGATCGTTTGCTGCAAGGATGGCTGCAGGTGGCCGATACGCACCGCCACGTCAACACCTTCGTCGGTCATATTGACCACCCTATCGACCAGCAAGGCGTTGATACTCACCAAGGGAAAACGGTCCAGATAATCCCCCAGTACCGGCGCCACATACAACTCGCCAAACAGTACCGGTGCGGTCACCGTCAACTGGCCGCCCGGGATGGAGTAACTGCCCGCCGCCGCTTCCTCGGCTTCGTCCAGCTCGGCAAGGATGCGTCGGCAGTCTTCCAGGTAACGCTGGCCGGCTTCGGTCAAGTGCAGGCTGCGGGTGGTGCGCGCCAACAACTGGGTGCCGATGCGTTGTTCCATGGCGGCAATGGCGCGGGTCACGCTGGGCGGCGAGGTGTTCAGGCGCCGTGCGGCAGCCGCAAACCCCTCCTCCTCGGCCACGGCCAGGAACACCTGCATTTCATGAAATCGGTCCATCGGCGCCCCTTGGTTGTTATTGCGATTGCAGCCCCACCGCCGTGCGCGGCATGCCAACGAAACCCGGCAGTGCTTCGATGCTGGCGAGCCAGGCGCGCACCTTAGGGTAGTCGGCCAGGGACACATTGCCTTCCGGCGCGTGGGCCACATAGGTGTAGAAGGCGATATCGGCAATGCTGGGCTGTTCACTGGCGAGGAAACGGCTCTGGCTCAGTTGCTGCTCCATCACGCTAAGCAAGGCATGGGCACGGTTGATTGCGCCGACAGTGTCCACCTCGGCGCCAAACACCGTGGCCAAGCGCGCCGTGGCAGGCCCGGCATGGAGTGGGCCGGCGGCGGCCGAGAGCCAACGCTGCACCTTGGCTTGCCCGACAAGGTCGCTCGGCAGCCATTGGCCGCTGCCATAGGTGCTGGCCAGGTAAATCAGGATCGCATTGGAGTCGGCCAGTACCGTGCCGCCGTCATCAATCACCGGCACCTGGCCAAAGCTGTTCAGGGTGGTGAGGAACTCAGGCGTTTTATGCGCGCCTTGCTTGAGGTCCACCAGGATAAATTCACTCGCCAGCCCCAGCAGGGACAACATCAGCTCGACCCGGTGGGAGTGGCCGGACAGGGGAAAACCATAGAGTTTGATCGCAGGCTGGGTCATGACAGGCTCCAAATGAGTGGGTATCGACGCCAGGGATGTTCTACCGCTGCCCTGTCTGGCGGAATGACCAGGATTCACAATCCAGCATTTCATCCAGCGAAACAATCTTCATTGACGTCATGCCAAGACGGGCGCGAGGATTTCACGAAAAAATTCAAACTATCGCCGCCCCCATCGTTCACACCTTCACGTGCAACGTTAAGTAGGAGGCAACATGCAGTATCGACAACTGGGTCATTCCGGCCTGCTGGTATCGGAAATCATCCTTGGCACCGTCCCTTTTGGCGGTCGCGCAGAATTTGAAAAATGCGGTGCGGTGGATGTGCCCCTGGCCAAGCGCATGTTCGATATGGCGTTCGACGCCGGGGTGAATATGGTCGACACCGCTGACCTCTATTCCCACGGCCTGGCCGAAGAAGTGGTGGGCAAGGCGCTGGGCGACAAGCGTCACGACATTCTGCTGGCCACCAAGGGCCGCAGCCCGGTGGACGACAACCCCAACAACTCCGGCTCATCGCGCTACCACTTGATCCGCGCGTGCGAAGCCAGCCTCAAGCGCCTGGGTACCGACCACATCGACTTGTACCAACTGCACAACTGGGACGGCATGACGCCAATCGAAGAGACCCTGGAAGCCCTGCGCCTGTTGGTGGGTTCGGGCAAGATCCGCTATTTCGGCACCAGCAACTTCACCGCCTGGCAGATGATGAAAACCCTGGGCAAGGCTGAACTGCACGGCATGCTCAAGCCGATTACCCAGCAGATCTACTACACCCCGGAATCCCGCGAGGCCGAGTACGAGTTGCTGCCGTTGGCCCTGGACCAGCAGGTCGGCACTTTGGTGTGGGGCCCGATGGGCGAAGGCTTGCTGACCGGCACAACCCGACGCGGGCACAAGCCACCGGCCAATACCCGCCAGGGCAGCGGTTGGCCGGAACCCTACGTCCACGACCAGGAACGTGCGCTGGACATTATCGAGACCCTCGCCGCCGTCGGCGATGAACACGGCGTCTCGGTCGCCCGCACCTGCCTGGCCTGGCTCAAGGATCGCCCGGGGATCACCTCGCTGATTGTCGGCGCCCGTACGGAAGCACACCTGCGCGATAACCTGGCGGCCACCGAACTGAAACTCACCGACGAGCAGTCGGCGCGCATCGAAGCCGTCACTCGCCGTCAGCCGTTGTACCCCTACTGGCACCGCTTCACCGCCGGGATTGATCGTTTTGATCCAGCGGAGCAACCCTTCCTGGCCGAGCATCAAAAAACCCTGGATGCGCGCCAGGACAAATAAAACAGCACCTGCCCCAATGTCGATGAATTAAGCGAACGCAATCCCCAAAGCAACGAAAATCCTATGTGGGAGCTGCGCTTGACTGAGTGGCATTGGGGCAAGCCCACATTTTCAGGGTTGCACCGAACGGCAATGCTGCCTATATTTCCCGCCTGGCGCTCTCTACGCCACCTTCCGCGGAAAGGGCTGCGCCCAAGACATCCCAGCTCCACCACATTTCTACGACTCCCAACCTTGAAGCGGAAAAGGTTTGTGCAAGGAGCTCGTATGTCGCAACGCCCTTTAGCCTCCACTACCAATGGCCGCCTCAACCTTGAGCAGCAGCGCAAGCGCGCCAAGGAACTGTTGTCGCACCTGAAAAAACTAGACCCCAGCGCCACCTTGGCCCAGGCCCAATGGCAGGTCGCCAGGCAATTGGGTTTTGCCAGTTGGCCCAAGCTCAAGGCGCATATCGATGCCCTGGACTTTGCTGCGCGCCACCCCGGTTTCGAGGCCAGCGACGAGGCACGTACTCACCATTGGCGCTGTGGCAATGACATTGCCCACAGCTTGCAGGTGGCTGGGTTCAAGGGCCGCTTCCAGATGCTCAGCGACCCACTGTGCATGGGCCCCGTACGCAATCTTCCCAGCGCCGAATTCCGCCGCCTGCGCAGCGCTTTTATCAGCCAGACTTTTGCCTTGACCCCTGCTGATGTAAACCTGCGCGTTGACGGGGAATACACCCAATTGGACGCACTGGCCGGCGCCGAACATAGCGTGTTGTGGTGTGAAGCGGATGCCTATGACCAATTGTTCCTGATTCGCGCACTCTCAAGTCTTGAACGCACGCCGAAAAAACTTGAGCTGATCGAGGTCGACCGCATACCGGGCGTCGAACGGTTTATCGGGATCGGGCAACTGGCGCCCGACGTGCTTGCCTGGCTATGGCCGCAGCGACGCTTGATCGACGACACGGCGGTGCACCTGGCCAAACAAGCCTGGTCGGCTTATTGCGACTCCTCGCCGACCAAGCTGGCAGAACTGGCCCGTACCGCTCACCCGAGCCTGCCGCTGCTTGCACCGGCGCTACGCCGCCAATTGCAGGAGTTGCCAGGAATTGAGGATGGCCTCTCACTGACCGAGCGCTTGGCGCTGAGGTATATCGCCGAAAGCGGGCCAGTGGCGTTTGCCCGGGTCTTCGCAGAGTTGATGGCCAGGCGCGAACCCCTGCCGTTCCTTGGCGACCTGATGTTTCATGCGCTGATGCGGCCGTTGATCGATGGCGAGCAGCCGTTGCTGGTGGAAACAGAGAGGGATCAACCATGGCCTAAGCGCCCCTTGGCGTTGACGCCACTGGGGCAGGCTGTATTGAACGGCGACACCAACTGGATGGACCACGCCAGCCATGAGCGTTGGGTCGGCGGTGTGTGCCTCAGGCCTCGGCAGCCCCATTGGCGAATGGGCAATCACCACATGCCCACCTGGGGTGAAGCCTGGCTTTAAGACGATTGCGAAACGGCAACGAGCCGCGAGCATCGCAAGTGATTAGACTGGCGTGCTGACCACGCCACCACGCTCTTCGAGACCCAGCCCATGCGCAACCTGTTCTTTGCCAGCCTCTGCTTGCTCACCACCGCCCTCGCAGGCTGCCAGCAACACCCGCCGGCCAATGACCAACTCGACGCCGTGCTCTGGACCCAGACGTCCATCGAGCACGAACTGATCTACCGCCAGCTCTTCGCCAATGCCACCCGTCAACTGGACGTCGCCCTGGCCGACCCGAGCTGGGACGCCCTGCCTTTTGCCCCACGCAACCTGGCCGGCCTGCCCCCGGCGGTGGTGGTGGACATCGACGAAACGCTGTTGGACAACGTGCCCCTCAACGCCCGCGACATCATCAACAATCAGGTCTATTCCTATGATCGCTGGAACACCTGGGTCGAGCAGGCCAAGGCCCAGGCACTGCCAGGCTCGGTGGCGTTCCTGCAGGCGGCCCGGCAAAAAGGCATCCAGGTTTACTACCTCACCAACCGAGAACACAGCCAGGTCGCGGCCACGGCCAAAAACCTGCGTTTGCGCGGTTTCCCGATTGAGAGCGACGCACAGATCCTGGCGGCCAGCACCCCCACCGGCCACTGCGAGAGCGCGGGCTACGGCAAGCAGTGCCGCCGTCAGTGGGTCGCCAGGCATGCCCGCGTGCTGTTGATGGCCGGAGACTCCCTGGGCGATTTCGTGCAGGCCGAGCACAACACCCTGGATGCACAGCGCAAGGCCGTCGAACCCTATGTGAATTGGCTGGGCCAGCGTTGGTTCCTGCTGCCCAACCCGAGCTACGGCAACTGGTACAGCGCACCGTATGGGGATGATGAGAGCTTGCCGTTTGCGCAGAAACGCAGGCTCAAGCAGCAGGCGTTGCTGTTGCAGCAATAGGGTGACGCCCTGCCGTGATGATCGTTCCCACGCTCTGCGTGGGAATACATCCTGTGACGCTCCGCGTCACCTTGTGCAGATGGGACGCGGAGCGTCCAGGGCGGCATTCCCACGCAGAGCGTGGGAACGATCAATGTAGGAGAGGGCTTATTGGGCGGGTCGCAACAACTGCATCTGCTGGCGATAATCATCCGTCACCTGCCGCGCCTGGCTGCTGCTGGTAATCACCCTCGGCGTAATCAGCACAATCAGCTCCGTGCGGTCCTTGGACTTGCCGGTATTGCCAAACAACCAGCGCAACCCCGGAATCTTCGCCAGGTAAGGCACGGCACTGACGCTCTCAGCGTTGTCCTGCTTGATCAATCCGCCGAGCAATACCGTCTGGCCACTCTGCACCGCCACCTGGGTGGACACCGAGCGCGTGGAGATACGCGGGTTCACCGGCGTCTCACTGTTCCCCGTCGGGTTCTGGGCATCACTGACCTGTTGCTGGATATCCATGTACACCAGCCCACCCGGATTGATGCGCGGCACCACATCCAGAATCACCCCCGTCTGCACATATTCCACACTGCTCAAGGTGGTGTCGGCGTCCCCGGTATTGACGGTGGTCTGGCTGATGGGAATGTTGTCCCCCACCTGGATCTGCGCCGGCTGGTTGTTCATCACCACCAGCGATGGCGCCGATAGCACCTGGGTGCGGCCGTTGGTCTCCAGGGCGTGCAGGGCCACTTGCAGGTTGGAACTGACGAAGGAGTAGAACAACGAGTCCGCCGCCCCCAGCCCTGCCCCGCCACCGCCCAAGGCGCCTTGGCTGCCGGAAGCATTGGCCACCGTGGTGCTGGTGGAATTGCCGGCCAGGCGGCCCAGGTACCACTGCACCCCCAGGTCCAGTTCGCCGGTGAGTTTGACCTCCAGGATGCGCGTCTCGATCTGCACTTGCAGCGGTGGGTTGTCGAGGCGTTTGATCGCCGCTTCGATCTCTTTCCATTGCGCCGGGCGGGTGCGTACCAGCAGTTGGTTGCTGCTCTTTTGCGCGGTGATGCGCGTGCCCGCTTCGAGGTCGCTGGTGGGCGATGCCTGGGTGTTTTCGGCAGGCTCGGATTCAGGTTCTTCGGCTGCGGGCACCGGGGCGCTCGCCTGCAAACCGGCACTGGTGGACGAGGACAGGGTGGTGGTACGCAAGCCCGGTGCTACCTTCGCCGGGGCGTCATCCTTGATCGCGCCATTACCGTAGATCTGCCGCAGGTACTTGGCGAGGTCGGCGGCCTTCATATTGCGCACGTCGTACACATACATCTGCGGCTCGTTGCCGCCGCCCTCGTCGATGGTGCGGATCCAGTCGCCCACTTCGGTGAGGTACTGGGGCTGGGAAGAAATCGCCACCACCGAGTTGGTGCGCTCGACCGGCAAGAACCGCAGCATGCCGGCCAGGGGTGTGCCACTGTCCGCGCCGAACATGGCTTGCAGCTCGGGCATCAGCTCGGCCACCGAGGCGCGTTGCAGGCCGAACACCGCCACCGACATGCCCTTGAGCCAGTCCACGTCGAAGGTGTCGATGGTGTCCTGGTAGTTGGCCAGTTCGTCGGGCGTGCCGGCCAGGCTCAGGACATTACGCGCCGGGTCGACCAACAAAAAAGCGTTTTCACGGGCGAAGGGTTTGAGCAGTTTCTGCATCTCGGTGGCCGAGATATAGCGCAGTGAAAACAGACGTGCCGAGAGGCCGCTGGCCGGTTGCGCCACGCGCATCTGCGGCACCAGCTTGCCCGCCACTGCCTGGTTGGCCGGCAGGATCACATAGCGGTTGCCCTGCTTGATCATGGCGTTGTCGGTCCAGGACAGCAGGGTTTCGAGAATCGACAGCGCTTGCTGTTTGTCCACGGGTTTGGAGGTGGAGAAGCTGACCGTGCCCTTCACGCCCTCGGCGATGCTGTAGTTCTCGTGCAACAGGTCGCCCATCACGCTGTTGATCACGGCCTCGATAGGCTGGTCGGCGAAGTTGAACACGATGTCGCCCCCCTGCTGCGGCACGTTTGCCGGCGCTGCGGGCTGGCGTACAAACGCTTGATTGCCACGAATCAGCTGGCGCTGCGGCGGAGCCTGGGTGGCAGGTGGAGGGCTTTCGGCCACAGGCGCCTGAAGCGCCGGGCGTTGTGTGCCGGTGCCCTGCAGGGCCTCGTGCAGCAGGTCGTCGTCCGGGTCGAGGGTGTCGGGCAAAGAGCCACAGCCGCTCAGGGAGACGGCGGTAGCCAGGCAAAACAGCGAAGTGCGCATATCAATCAAGGGAGAGACTCGCGGGGATGTGAGATCAGGGGTAACCGCTTACCGTAGAGGCTCAGGGTCTGGGTGCGCCCGTCCAGGGCAAAACGAGCGTATTGCGGGGTCAGGTGTTCCAGGCGCCAGCCGTTGGGCAACGCCTGGCCCAAGCGCACCGTGAGCGTTGGGCCACCGGCTTGCTTGAGCATGGCCATTTGCAGGTTGCCGGTGATCATGATGCCGCTGAGGGTCAGGTTGGCCAGGCTCGCCACCTGGGTTTTACCCACCTCCCGGTCCGGGCGGCGATCCGGGCTGAACAGCGGCGCTTGCCAGGTACCGGCAAGGTCTCGCAACGCCGGCGTGGGAGCGGCCTGCACCTGGAACGAGGGAGGCGCGTGCACCGGCGCATCGGGTAACCACCGGGGGGCGTCGCCGATGCTGCTGAGGATCATCGCCATCAACAGCCCCAAGAGCCCGGCCAAGCCGAGCCAGCCCCATTCAAGAGGACGCAATGGGCCGATCATGGTGCCACCCGCGCCGGTTGCAGGTAGCCGCGCACCAGCAGTTGCACCGCCAGCTTGCCTGCCCCACCACTGGCTGGCGCCTGTTTGTCGCGACGAATATGCAGCTCATCGACGAACAGAAAAGGCGGCTGATACTCCAGCCCATGCAGGATCGCGGTCAGCGGTTCGATCGCGCAATTGAGCGTGAGGCTGACCTTGACCTGACGATAGGGCTCGCTGTCGTTTTGTTCAGGCGTGATCGGCTTGCGCTGGGTGAGGTTGCAGCCGCCGCCGAGGTTGGCGTGGCTGTTGATCAGGTCGGCAAGACGCTGCATCAGGTCGGCGGCGACCACGTCCGGGTCGTCCCCCGGCAACAGGCTGGCGCTGCTGGCCGGGTCTTGCTGTGCCTGCGCCAGCTGTTCGCGCAAGGCATCGCCCTGGCGTATGACGCTGGCATAGCGCTGCTGCTGTTCACGCAACTGTTCGGCCTGTTCACCCATGGCCCGCAGCGGCCCGGCGAACCAGCTGTCGATCAACAGCCAATAGGCCGCGCCGAGCACCAACGCCAGGGTCAACAAGGCGGCGCCGCGGCGTTCACGGCGTGTGAGGGGTCGGCGCATCGGCGGCCTCCTGGCGTAAGTGGGCACGCAAGGCAAACTGGTCCTTGCCGGTGCGTGCGTCGGGTTGGATCACCCCTTCGAACTGCGCGTTGTCCAAGCGCTGGCAGCCTTTGATGCGGCTGATCAGGCCACTGGCCTTGGCGCTCTGGCCGGAAAAGCTCACCTCGCCGTCCTTGACGTCCAATTGGTCGAGCCAGGTGTCGGCGGGCAGGCAGCTGGTCAAGTCATTCAGTAGGCCGGCCAGGGGGGGTTGCGCCCGTTTGCGCTGGGACAGGTACTGCGCCGCACCACGGGTGTTGAGCAGTTGCTGGCGCAGGGCGTGCACCTGCGCGACCTCGGCTTTTTGCTGTTGAACAGTGGCGTGCATGCTGTCGAGTACCCGCTGGCGATCGTTGAGCCACAACAGCATCGCCGCAATCAGCAACGCGCCGCACAACCACGGCAGGCTGCGCTGCAATTGCTTGCCGGCAGAACGTGAGCGCGGGCGCAACGGCGCGGGCAGCAGGTCGATACCCAGGCCCGCCGCGTCCACACGGTGTGGGTACAGGCCGAGGGCGGCACAGTCAGTGAGGACCTGGTCCAGGCGCTCGCGCAGGATCGCCACCACCCTCACCTCCAGGTGGCTGGGCGTGCGCCGCTCCAGGCGGGCGACAAAGTAGAGCTGCTCGGCGTTGAACGGGGTATAGCGGTCCAGTTCATAGCCAACCACCTCCACGAGGTTGCGCGCGGCAGCCAGAGGCAGTTGCACGCTTTGCTGCAACACAGCATCAGGAGCAAGCATCAGCACCTGGCGCGCATTGCCTGGCACCACCGGTGCCGTGAGCGGCCAGTGATGAACGTGCTCGGGCGGGTCCTGGAACGCCAGCCACTTCGGCACACAGCCGCGTAACTCTGTGAGCCACAGGCGCCAGCCTTGTTGCAGCAGGCTGCCGCGCCAATAGCGGGCAATTGGTTCGAGTTGAATCATTCTTGCCACCGCACCACCCGATAGGGCTGTGCGCTGTCCTCCGCAGGGCTTAATAAAAGGGTCAGTCGCAGGCGTGCCTGATAGCCGCCGGGGCGCTCGGCGCGGCTGTCGATTTCCACGACCTGGCCGGGGTCGACGCCCTCGGCGTCCTGGCGTGGCAGGTTCAGCGCCTTGCGCATCAAGGGGCTGGCGAATGCCGAAGCGGGCCGGTCGAGGTCGCTCCACAAGGTAATTTCCGGCAGTAGTTCGCTGTAGAGCGCCTGGGTCATGCCGGGAAGTTGACGCACTTGCTCCAGTACCCGAAACGGCGCCAGGCCCTGATGGCGCCGCGTCTCAAGGGCCTTGGCCAACTGCTGGGCCTGAACCGGTGTGGCGCCGCAGGCCAGGGCCAGGCGCGTGAGGTCTTGGGGGGCAGCGTTGACCAGGTACAACTTGCCACGCTCACTGCGCAGACTGACCTGCAAGCGGGCGTCGTCGAAGGTCAGCGCCATAGAACGCCCGTCCGCCACCCACTGCCCTTGCGCCATGACCTGCGCGATACCGGCCTGGGCGGCCAATAGTGTCTGGGTATGCTGGCGCAGCCACAGCGCCTGGCGACTTTGCAGCTGCACCCACCCGGCCAGGCCACCCAGCAATAGGCTGAGCAAGGCCAGCACCCACAACACCAGCAACAGGGCTGCACCGCGTTGGCGCTTCATTCTTCGCTGCTCGCGCTGGACAGGTTCAGGCGCAGCGCAACCACCTGGGCGACCCATGGCACCGGCCCGTCGACGGAGGCGTCGATACGCACCGCTGTGGGCAAGCGCCGGGGCCAGGGCCACGGGCTCAACCAGTCGGTGGGCTGGCCCAGTGGCGAGACACCGCGATAGCTGAACTGCAGCGCCTCGACGTTATGCAAAAGCACCTGCGGCTCATCGCGCTGCGCGTTGGCCTGCGATGCCCTCTGCGAAAAAGCCACCTGCAGATCCTGCCCGACCCGTTGGAGGGTAAAGCGCTGGATCCCCCCGCCCAATACACCGGGCAAGGTCGCCACAAATTGCAGACGCTCAGGCATGCCGATAAAAAAACCTTCGGCCTGGCTGTCATCGTCAGTGAGCTTTAGCGGCAGCGCCTCGCTGATCGAGGTGCGCAAAAACTGTTGGGCGGCGCGCATTTCATCCAGGCTGACGGTGTAGGCCTGGGCCTTGGCCACCGCCCGATTGGCCCCCAGCAACGCTGCGCTCACCAGCAGCAACAACACCGACAGCAAGCTGAGCACCACGAGCACTTCCAGCAGGGTGAAACCCTGCTCACGGCGCTTCACAGGCGCGCCTTCAAAGTGCTGAAGTGCGCCTGATGCGCGCCTTCACGCACGTTCAGGTCAAGACGAAACAGGTGCGGCTGTTGGCGGGTGCTGGTCAATTGCCAATGGATGCCGTCGAGTTAGCCTTGGCGGGTTCCTTCAATCAGCGGGCCGGCAGCTTCCTGGTCCAGCAGCGTGAGCGCGGCATGGGTAAGGCGGTCACTGCGGGCCACCTGGGACAAGGCGCGCGCGCTCTGGCCGAAGGCAACCAGCAACACGCTGCTGCACACCGCCATCAACGTCAGGGCGGCGAGCATTTCCAGTAAGGTGAAGCCGGCCTGGTGCTTCATGGCAGCGCCTTGGATTGCACACTGCCGGTAAGCCAGCCAATATCGATGCGCCAACGACGGCTGCCGTTGGCCAGCAGCAGGTTGCCGCCGGTAGAACTGCCGTCGGGATAGAACACCACGGCGGCCCCGGCCTGCTCGGCACTGTGCAAGGTCACTTGCACCTGCGCTGGCCACTGCTGCGACGCACGCCCTGAAGCCTGGAATGTGCGGCCCTGGAGGTCAAACCGAGTGTGCGTCGCCTGGCCGCTGACGATGGCGCGCGCGCGCGTGGCGCGCAGCGCCTCGATCATCTGCGCGACCACCCGCCGCTCCTTGGCCACCTGTAGCCCTTGCCGTACACCCAGCCCCAACAAACCCGCCGCAATGCCGATCAATAGGATGACCACCAGCATCTCCAGCAGGGTAAAGCCTCGCTGGGCCACGGGCGGGTTATTCCCAGTTGCCCAGGTCGGCACTGTAGCCCTCGCCGCCGGGTTGGCCGTCCTGGCCGTAGAAGATCAGGTCGAAGGCGCCGTGCTCACCGGGGAAGCGATAGCCAAACCCGTGGCCGAACGGGTCTTTCAGCTCCGAAGGCTTGGCGTAGGGGCCGGCCCAGTTCGAAGCACTGGCCGGCTTGTCGAGCAGCTGTTGCAGGTTGTTGGGCGGCGCGCCCACGTCCAGGGCGTAGCTGTCGATCTTCATGCTCAAACTGGCCAGTTGCGCCTTGCCCGCGCCGTACTTGCCCTTGTCCACATTGCCACCGACCTGGCGCACCACAATGGTCGCGACAATGCCCAGCAGCACGATCACCGCCAGCATTTCCAAAAGGGTGAAGCCGCCTTGGCGGTGTCGGGTTTTCATCGGTTCTGCTCCTTGAAAGTTCATATATGGCTGGTGAGGCTCATCAGCGGCAGCATGATCGCGAGCATGATCACTGCCACCAGCACCGCCATGACCACGGTCAGGGTCGGCACCATTGCCGCGAGCAAGCGTTCGATGGCGCGCTTGGCCTCGACGTCGAAGATGTCGGCGACCTTGAGCAGCATGCTGTCCAGTTCGCCGGCCTGTTCACCGACTTCGATCATGTGCAGCGCCAGCTCCGGTAGCAGCGGCTGACGGCCGAACGCATCGGCCAGGGTGCCGCCGCCCTTGACCCGTTGCGCTGCCAGCGCCACTTGCGCCTGGAGCGCACGGTTGCTGCAGACTTGCCGGGCGATCACCAGCGCGGGCAGCAGCGCCACGCCATTGCTGAGCAACGTGCCGAGGGTGCGGGCCAGGCGGGCGGCTTGCACCCGTTGCAACAGCGGGCCGATCACGCGGATGCCCAGCAGGTGACGGTCGTAACGCTCACGGCGCAGGGGGTCGCGCAGGCGCGCCGCCAGGATCCACCCACTGATCGACAACCCGGCCAGCACCACCAGGCCATAGGCACCGAGGAACTCGCCGAGCGCCAGGATCACCTGGGTGATCAGTGGAATCGGCACGCCAAGGTCCTGAAAAATCGGCACGAATTGCGGCACCACATAGGCCAGCAACAGCGCCAGGGAACCCAGTACACCCACCACCAGGAACGCCGGGTAGATCAGCGCATTGATCACCTCGCCGCGCAGTAACTGGCTGCGCTCCAGGTAGTCGCTGAGCTGGCGCAAGGTGCCCTCCAGCGCCCCGCCGGCCTCACCGGCGCGCACCATGCTCAGGTACAGCGGGGAAAACGTGCCGCCCTCCTCCTCCAGCGCCGCCGACAGCGGTTTGCCGGCCTTGACCTGGTCGCGAATGCGCTCGATCAAGGCCTGCACCTGAGGATGGCGGGCTTGCTTGAGCAACAGGTTTAAAGCGCGTTCGAGGGGCTGGCCGGCGCCCAGTAGCGTGGCCAATTGCTGGGTGAAACTCACCAGCGCTACGCCCTTCAACTGCCCACGTGCCTGGCGCAACAAGGGGCCGCTGGCCGTTTCGATGTGCAGCAACAACCACCCGCGCTGATGCAAGACGGCGACAGCGGCCGCTTGGTCAATGGCCTGCAACGTGCCGCTCTGGGCCACGCCCTGGCTGTCCAGGGCGCGGAACTTGAACAGGCTCACGCGTCATCTCCGCGGGTGACGCGCAGCACTTCTTCCAGGGAGGTGACACCGGCCAGGGCCTGGCGCAAACCGTCTTCATACAAGGTGCGCAAACCGGCGCGGCGGGCGGCGTGCTCGAGGCTGGCGGCGTCGGCGTGGCCCATCAGCAAGCCACGCAACTCATCGTTCATCACCAACAATTCAGTGAGGGCGCTGCGGCCGTGATAGTCACCGCGGTAAAGCAGGATCGGACGCTGCTCGGTCAGGCGATCCAGGCCATGCTCCTTGATCAATTCCGCTGGGGCCTGGAAGGCTACTCGCGTGGCCGGGTCCAGGCGCCGCACCAGGCGCTGGGCGAGAATACCGCTGACCGTGGAGGCAATCAGGTAGCTTTCCACGCCCATGTCCAGCAAGCGCGTGATACTCGCCGCAGCGCTGTTGGTGTGCAGGGTCGAGAGGACCAGATGGCCAGTGAGTGACGATTGGACGGCAATGCGGCAGGTTTCCAGGTCGCGGATTTCGCCGATCATGATCACGTCCGGGTCCTGGCGCACGATGGCGCGCAGCGCTCCGGCAAAGTCCAGGCCGATGGCCGGCTTGACCTGGATCTGGTTAATCCCTTCAAGCTGATATTCCACCGGGTCTTCCACGGTGATGATCTTGCGTTCAGCGGTATTGAGCTGCGACAACGCGGTATAGAGCGTGGTGGTTTTGCCCGAGCCCGTAGGCCCGGTGACCAACAGGATGCCGTGGGGCCGCGCCAATAGATCCTGGAAGGCCGCCAGGCGCGGGCCATCAAAGCCCAGGCTGGGGAAATCGAATTGCACGGTTTGCCGGTCCAACAGGCGCATCACCACCGACTCGCCGAAGCTGGTGGGCACCGTGGACACCCGCAGATCCAGCGCCTTGCCCTGGATGCGCAGCATGATGCGCCCGTCCTGGGGCAGGCGTCGTTCGGCGATGTCCAGGCGCGCCATTATCTTCACCCGCGAGATCACCGCCGCCGACGAACTGGCAGGCGGTGCTTCGGCGTCGTGCAGCACGCCGTCGATGCGGTAGCGCACCTTGAGTTGGTTTTCGAAGGGTTCGATATGGATATCCGAGGCGCGCTGTTCCACGGCGCGCTGCAGGATCAGATTGACCAGGCGAATCACTGGCGCTTCGGAGGCCATGTCCTTGAGGTGTTCGATGTCTTCCAGCACGCCGCCCTGCTCATCGAGGTTTTCGATCAGGCTGCCCATGGCGGAACGGCCCTGGCCGTAATAGCGCTCGATCAGTGTGTCGACTTCATTACGCGAACCGATGGCCAGCCAGACCGGCACCTCACAGGCATACGCCAGGGCCTGGAACGGATACCACTGCGCCGGGTTGGCGGCCATTACGCGCAACCCGCCCTGATGCCAACCCATCGGCACGACCTGGTAATGACGCATAAAGCGCTCGGTGAGCACGGGAAGCGGGTCGAGCAACGGCGGCGCCGCGTCGGCCAGCAGCAGTGGCGCATTCAGCAAATCGGCCCAGGCGCGAGCCAGTTCGACCTCGGACACCAGGCCCAGGCGCGTGAGCAAACCGAGCAGGTCGCCAGGCTCAGTGGATAAACGCTGGGCGCGTTCCAGATCAGCGATTTTGAGCCCGGCGTGCTGCATCAGCCACGCGCACACCTGGTCGGTATGCGGGATCTGCATTTTGCAAGCATCGATGGGCGCTGACGACATCATTGAGGAATATCTAACGTTGCGAAAAGTATGGCTATTTAGAACTACCGAACAATGCCATTAGTTCGCCATAGCCCAGGCAGGCGTTAGCCGGGTGTATCGACTGGAAGTTATAGCCCTAGTTCCGGACGAGGGGGTAATTAAATACAAAACATTGCCAAATGCACTGATTTAGAGCGTTGACAGCTAATAGCCACTAGTTGCACTTAGCCATAATTAAGTTGTTCAGGTGCTCTCTCGTTCAATTAACTGACAGTGCAAAAGATTCAAGCGCTCAACTTCCTCATCGGTTGCTAATACACCCAGACTTTGCAGGACGCGTGTGGCGGCGAGCACACCGATCTCCAACGCGGGTGGCTGGAGGGTGCTGAGGCTGGGCAACAACATGTGGGCAAACGGGTAATCGCCAAAACCCAATACGGCGCAGTCCTGGGGGATGCTCAGCCCGGCGCGTTGACCGGCCAGCAAACCGCCCGCGGCGAGGTTGTCATTGGCGAAGAAAATCGCGTCGGGCGTGATCGCCTGCCCCATCAGCGCTTCCATGGCTTGCTTGCCGGCTTCGAAGGGCGCACGGTCGGCGTCCGGCACAAAGACCCACGGGTGCACACCCAACTCGGAGAGGGTCGCGGTAAATCCATCGCGCCGCTCCAATGCGCTGAAGTCGCCCACTGCACTGTTTTGTACGAAGGCGATGCGTCGATAGCCTTTGCCATGCAAGTAGCGCGCGGCGGTGACGCCCACTTCATAATGAGAAAACCCCACTTGCAACGGCGCGCGTTCCGGCACGTAGTCCCAGGTTTCGACGATCGGTATATCTGCCTCGGCGATCATCTTCTCGGTGCCAGGGCTGTGAAAGCGGCTGGTCAGCACCAGCGCTGCCGGCGACCAACCGAGAAAAGCGCGCACCGCACTTTCCTCCTGCTCGATGCTGAAATAGCTGGAGGCCAGCAACAGCTGGTAGCCGTGACGACTGAGGGTGTCGCTGAAGCCCTGCAGCGTATTGGCAAAAATCGGCCCCGAGATATTCGGAGTCACCATCGCAACGATTTTGCCGCGCGCGGAGGCCAACCCGCCGGCCACTAGGTTCGGCACATACCCCAACTGCGCAACTACCTGGGCGATACGTTCACGGCGCTCGGGTGACACCTGTTCAGGTTGGTTGAAGTAACGCGACACCGTAATGGCCGACACCCCGGCCTGGCGCGCCACGGTGTTGAGGGTGACGCGGCCGGCGCCCCGGCGCTTGCGCGGTTTTTGTTCGTTCACGGCAAAAACCTCAAAAAGGAATATAAAACTAATTTTTTAGTATTTGACGCTCTAAACCGACGCCTTCAATAATGCCGATGTTAGCGCTAACAAAGCGCACTGTCTGCTACTCGCTCGAGCGAATGCCCAAGACATTTTCAGGCGCTGAAGGTCGCAGAACCGCAGCGGACCAGGGTATTTTTTCGAGCGGGCACAGCATGCATAACTTTCCACGGCACACCCATTTGTTGCTTCTGGCTGGCCTCAGCGCCTTGCCCGTCTGCGGCGCTGTAGCGGCTGACGAACAGGAACCCACGCTCCAATCCGTGACAGTCACCGCTACCCGCCGCGAAGAATCGCTGCAAAAAGTGCCGGTGGCCGTCTCGGTGCTCGATGGCGAGCAACTGGAGCGTGACAATCGCAACGGGGTGGCGAGCATCGCGCAGCAAGTACCGTCGCTGAACTTTCGCACCGGCGCTTCGAACAAGGACACCTCATTGTTCGTGCGCGGCGTGGGCACCATTTCAACCTCGCCGGGCGTTGAGCCAACGGTGGCTACGGTGATCGATGGCGTGGTCTATGCACGCCCCGGCCAGGCCACACTCGACCTGTTGGATTTGGAGCGCATCGAAGTGCTGCGTGGCCCGCAAGGCACGCTGTTCGGCAAGAACGCGTCGGCCGGTGTGCTGAATATCACCAGTAAGGCGCCGACTGCCCAGACCCACGGTTTTATCGACCAGTCGTTCTACAGCGGCCATGAAAGCCGCACGCGCTTTGGCATCGGTGGCAGCCTGGTGCCGGAGGTGCTCAAGGGCTCGATCAGTACTTTGTTCGGCAGCTACGACGGTAACGTCGACAACCGCCACAACGGCCAGGAGGTCAACGGTTACAACCACAAGGGCATTCGCGGCAAGCTGGAATTCACGCCCAACGACGACGTGACACTGACCCTGATCGCCGACTACATGCAATCCCACGACGACGCGCCCAATGGCGTGGTCAGCAAGTCCCTCAGCCCGGCGTTCAGCAATGCCTTGAGACCGGTGCGCGCCTCAAGTGACAACCGCGATATCAACACCGATACCCGCAGCCATGTGGAAGACATTAACAAGGGCTTGTCGGCGCAGTTGGACTGGAATCTGGGTGACTACACCCTCACGTCAATCACCGCCTGGCGCGGCTGGGACAACACTCAATATCAGGATGGCGACCGTCTGGGCACGGTCACCGCCGCGTTCCCCGGCACCGCTGACAAGGGCGACCTGGCGTTCGACCAGTATTCCCAGGAGCTGCGCCTGGCCTCGCCCAAAGGCGAGTTCCTGGAGTACGTCGGCGGTCTGTTCTACATGCATGGCAAGGATGAGGAGACCTATCAGCGTACCCTCACCACCACGACGCGGGTCGATAGAGGCATTGCCGACTACAGCACCACCAGCGACAGCTACGCGGTGTTCGGCGAGACCACGCTCAACTTCACCTCGCGCTTTCGCGGCATCGCCGGGTTGCGTTACACCCATGACGACTTGCAGTACGACCATCGCCGCGTGTCCACCTCTGCCACTACCGTCAGCGGCATTCAACCGGCGACGTCGAGTTCCGGTTCGGTAGACGAGGATGGTTGGTCCGGTCGGCTGGGCGTGCAGTACGACCTCAGCGACAACATCACCAGCTACCTCACCTACTCACGTGGCTACAAAGGCCCGGCCTACAACGTGTTCTTCAACATGCAGCCGCGCGATACCGACGCGCTCAAGCCGGAGACCTCCAATACCTGGGAAGCCGGAATCAAGGCCACGGCCTGGAACAACCGCCTGACCACCAACCTGGCGGTGTTCCACAGTGACTACGACAACTACCAGGCCAACTTTTTTGACACGGTTGCCGGCCAAGTCGTGACGCGCCTGATCAACGCCGGCAGCGTCAGCACCGAAGGCGTCGAGCTCGATTACGCCCTGCAAGCCACTCAGCAACTCAAGCTCTCCGGCGCCCTGGCCTATACCCGAGCGCGCATCGATCAGTTCGCGTGCCCGCCAGGCGCAGCAGCAACCTGCAACGTCAATGGCAAACCACTGCCGTTCAGCCCGGACTGGAAAAGCTACGTGCGCGCCGACTACAGCATCCCTCTGGATAACGGCCTGGATATCGAACTGGGCACTGACTACAGCTGGCAGAGCGAAGTGCAGTACGACATCAGCCAGAACCTCGACACCAAACAAGGCGCCTACGGCCTCTGGAACGCCAGCGTGGCCCTGGCCGACTACACCAATGGCTGGCGCGTGGCGCTGTTGGCGAAGAACCTCGCTGACAAATCCTACTCACCGCTGCTGGCCAGCGGCGGCAACTACATCTACCGCGCCGTGCCTCGTGACGATGAGCGTTACTTCGGCGTGCAACTACGCAAGGATTTCTAGCATGGGCCGTCAACTCAAACTCGGCGCCTTCCTGATGGCTACCGGGCACCACGTGGCCGCCTGGCGCCACCCCGACGTACCGGCGAACGCTGGCCTGGATTTCGCCCACTACAAGCATTTGGCACGGGTGGCGGAAGCGGCGAAATTCGACGCACTGTTCGTGGCCGACAGCATCGCCGCCGCCACCGGCGAGGTCGCCAGCCAGATGGCGCGTTCGGATCATTTCGAGCCGCTCACCCTGCTCTCGGCCCTCAGTGCCGTGACCGAACATATCGGCCTGATCGCCACCGCTACCACCAGCTATAACGAGCCGTACCACGTGGCGCGTAAATTCGCCTCGCTGGATCACCTCTCCGGCGGTCGCGCAGGCTGGAACCTGGTGACCTCGGATAACGCGGCCGAGGCGCTGAATTTCGGTCGCGACGAGCACCTGGGGCATGCCGAACGCTACAGCCGCGCACGGGAATTTCATCAGGTGGTGACGGGGCTGTGGGACAGCTGGGACGACGACGCCTTCGTGCGCGACAAGGCCAGCGGGCGCTATTACGAGCCAAGTAAACGCCATGTGCTGGACCATGTGGGCGAACACTTCCGAGTCAAAGGCCCCCTGAACGTGGCGCGCTCGCCCCAGGGCCAGCCTTTGATCGTGCAGGCTGGTTCCTCGGAAACCGGGCGTGAACTGGCCGCGCAGACCGCCGAAGTGGTGTTTACCGCGCAGACCTCATTGGCCGACGCGCAGGCCTTCTATAGCGACCTCAAAGCTCGCCTGGGCCAATACGGGCGCGAGGCCGACTCGCTGAAAATCATGCCGGGCGTGTTTGTGGTGGTGGGGCAAACCGAAGCCTTGGCCCAGGCCAAATTCGAAGCGTTCCAGGCGCTGGTCGAACCCGAGGTGGGGGTGGCGTTGCTGGGGCGCATGTTGGGTAATTTCGACCTGTCCGGCTACCCCCTGGATGGGCCGCTGCCCGAGTTACCCTTGACCGACAGCGGTCAACGCAGCCGCCAGCAACTGCTGAGTGAACTGGCCCAGCGCGAACACCTGACATTGGCGCAACTGGGCCGACGCATTGCCGGTGGCCGCGGTCATTACAGCGTGATCGGCACGCCGATTCAGATCGCCGATGAACTGCAGCGCTGGTTCGAAGAAGGTGCGGCGGATGGCTTCAATATTCTGGTACCGCACCTGCCGGGCGGGCTGGAGGATTTTGCCCGCCTGGTCATTCCCGAATTACAGCGACGCGGCTTGTTTCGTCGCGAATACACCGGCACCACACTGCGTGAAAACCTTGGTTTGGCGCGCCCGGGCAACCGTTACAAGGCGGCTCGATCATGAAGAACACGGCCAGCTCGCCGAGCAAAGGTGGCCTGAGCGATTACTGTTTTGTCGCCAACACGAACCTGTGCACCAGCCCACCACACACGCCACCGAGCAAAGGCACCACCCAGAACACCCACAACTGGGCTATCGCCCAATCGCCTTGAAACAGTGCCACGCCCGTACTACGCGCCGGGTTAACCGATGTATTGCTCACCGGAATGCTGATCAGGTGAATCAAGACCAGGGCGAACCCGATGGCCAGCGGCGCAAAACCGGCCGGCGCCTTTTTATCGGTAACACCCAGGATAATCAGCAGGAAAAACGCCGTGAGTACAAACTCGGTGACCACCACTGACAGAAACGAGAAGCCACCTGGAGAGTGCTCACCATAACCATTGGTGGCAAACCCCGCCGACACATCAAACCCGGCCTTGCCGCTGGCGATCAGGTACAACACCCCGGCAGCTGCAATCGCGCCCAAGACCTGAGTGAGGATGTAGGGCGCCACGTCCTTGCCGTCAATCCGCCCGGCGGCGAGCAAACCCAGGGTGACCGCGGGATTGAAATGCCCGCCGGAAATATGGCCGACGGCGTAGGCCATGGTTAATACGGTTAAGCCAAATGCCAAGGCCACGCCGACAAAGCCGATGCCCAGCTCAGGGAAGGCGGCAGCCAGAACGGCACTGCCGCAACCGCCCAGTACCAGCCAGAATGTGCCGAAGAACTCGGCGGCTAGACGTTTTGTCATCAGGTAACTCCTTGAAGTTAGGTCAAAGAGTGGGAGCGTAACAACGGGGTACCTGCGTTGGA
This sequence comes from Pseudomonas sp. CFSAN084952, assembly GCF_009648855.1. Classification (NCBI taxonomy): domain Bacteria; kingdom Pseudomonadati; phylum Pseudomonadota; class Gammaproteobacteria; order Pseudomonadales; family Pseudomonadaceae; genus Pseudomonas; species Pseudomonas sp. CFSAN084952. Next base: position 3,319,221 of record NZ_CP045767.1, read on the forward strand.
TGTGGGAAATTTCCTTGGTGTGTGGTGATTATGAAAAATGGCGACGGATGCTGGGAAGGGCATTTCTTCCCTGAAAAAGCCCAACCGTCACCGATTGGGCTAATTCATTGAATAATATGGTCGGGACGGAGTGACTCGAACACCCGCCCCCTGGCGCCCCATGCAAGCGGACACCTCTGCTGGTCTCGGTCGTCGACTGGGCGATTTCAACGGAAAAGGCCGCGCTGAGAACAGAGTTGATGCCGATCTGCACGCCCATCCGTATGAACCCGGAGCCGAAAGCAGCCCCGCCCGGTAAAGGCTATGGATTACCTACCAGTCGGGTTGCCTTGAGGCGAAACAATAGCCCGGCGCTGGGCCGGGCTATCGTCATTGCTACCTGCTAAGCCAGCAGGTCTGCGTCCCGCTCCCGCCACAGAGCTTCCAGCTTCGTCAGCCCCATCCCGGTAATCAGCGTCGAGCATGTTGGGATCATGGTTCACCCCGCGCTCAGCCAACCAATGCCGCGCGCCGTTGGTCGACTTTTTCAACCACGCCGCAGCCAAGAGCCTCTGCCCGGACAACCCAGCGGCCAGCACCATCAAACGAGTCGAGAAGAAGCAGCGCAAGCGGCACACCGTTGAGGGCCTGAAGGCTATCAGGGAAAAAGTCGCCTGCCTGGCTACAGAACGCCAATCGGCCTGGCGCTTATCACCGCTCAGCGGCGGACCGACATCCTAGGCATGCGTTTCGAGGGGCAGAAGATCTGCGGGTCATGCGAGCGAGGGCATGACCAAAAAATACCAGCGAGACCATGAGGAAATCATCTGGTCCGAGGCAGTTCCGGACCTGAATATCAGTGAAATCACCAGGTAGTTTTTCGCGGGTTTTGCGCAGGCACAAAAAAGCCGATCTAGCTGATCGGCTTAAGTGTCTGATTTTACTCAGGAATAATGGTCGGGACGGAGTGATTCGAACACTCGACCCCTAGCACCCCATGCACGCAGTACACCTGTAAGACCTTGTTAAGTAGCTGTTTTTATTGGCGCTCGCTGCAATCGACTGCCCACAAGAGCTTACAAGCGCGTGAGAGAGTCACGCAAATGTCACGCACCCTCCCCGGCGTCCTGCCGACGAACACCACTCCCCAAACCTGCAACACCTCGATTACTGTACGCACATACAGTATTTGAGATTCACGCTATGAACGTAGACATGGACACCGACGATTGGCTCGGCTGCCCCACTCCGCTTGAAATGTACCAGCACCAATGCTCAATCCTCGTAGATGAGCTTGTGGAGACCGAGCGCATGCTGCGTCGAGCACGGGCGAATATCGCCGGCCTGGTGCAGATGAACGACCTGCTGATGACCGGAAAGGATCAGGCCGAGACGGCCCTGGAAGGCGCACTATCCCAAGTTGCTGCCTTGAACCTGGAAAACTCAGCCCAGGGCCGCAAGTTAAACGGGTTGGCGATAATCACGGAGCAGAGAGACCACCTTCTCAGGGAAAACCAGCGATTGCTGGCAGAGCTGCGGGCACTCAAGGAGCCACAGACCTGACGTACGCCTGGCAAGCACGCAAGGCGATTATGGCGTTATCCCCGTCATCGGTGATGGCGATAATTCGCTGCGCATGCGCTGGGTCAAGTTGGGCTCGACGGGCTGCATGAACCACGCCGACGGCGCCGGGGGTGGTAGGCACGTTGCAGCTACTGGCTGGATCCTCGGCAAGGAGGACTGACAGCCGGACATCAGCAGTAGCAAGCTGGTCACGCAGGCGAGCCTGGTTGCGCTGGGCATCGGATAATTCCTTGGTGTGTTGTTGGTCCTGGAGCGCGAGCTTTTCCTCGGTGGCCAGGCGCTTATCCAGCTCGTCCGACTGCTGACGCCACGCCTCACCAGTGATTGCATCCAGTTCCTTCTGGTGGTGGGCGCCCTGCTCTGCGATACGCTCAGCCATCTTCTTGCCCAGGCGCCAGTCCTGGACTTGCCACGCCCCGCCAAAGCCGAGGACCAGCGCCAGCAGGATTGCCAGCCCCAGGCCGATCAGCTTCTGTACGGGCGTCATCACGGCACATCCTTGAAGAAAACATGGTGACCAAGGCGCAGCGTCTGCTTGGCCTTCGCCGCCCAGGCCGGGGCCTTGGGCATCGTGGCTGCGTAGTAGTGCGTGGCGCCGCCGGTTGGGTCCGGTACCGCGCCGGACATCACCTGGTCAGCCGCACGCTGGGCTTGGGCGAACTGCGCGGCCGGGATAGGCTTGGCACCGCTCAGGTAGACGTAGTTCGGGTCGTTCTGGTTCCAGCAGCTGAACTGCCAGGGTTTCAGGCAAACGCCGGCGTAATCCTCCCCCCACCAGGACTTGGCCTTTCCATCGAATACGCGGTTGCGGATGGTCCAGGCCACGGCGATCTGTCCGGCCAGTCCTTCGCCGCGGGCCTCACCCCAGAGCGTGCGCGTCAGAATGTCCCGGTCTTTCTCGGATGCGTTCATATTTTCTCCAGGCAATAAAAAACCCGCTCAAGGCGGGTGGCGGTGTACTGCTGGCTTTAGGCGTCTAAGGCGGAAGCGCTCACCGGTAAAGGGAAACGCGCCTTGATCGCGGCCACTGAGGCCAGCCAGGCGGTGTAGTCGGGCTCCAGGCCACGGCTCAACGCGTCGTAGTCGGCTTCCAGCCTGAGCGGGTCGGACTCGGACAGGTAGGCAGCGCGACGCGATGACAGAACGGACTCAAGGGCGGCACGCTCTTCATCCGCATGACGTTGCTCGGCGGTAACCATCTTGCTGAAATCGATATTACTCATAGGGGAAGACTCACATTACCGTTAGGTGGGGCGACGATATCGGCAGGGAAGCAAGCTGAGTTGCTTGCTTCAGGTCCGCACGGAAGGAGCAAGGTTATGATCAGATCTCCGTTGAGCCTCATAACGTCGCCGACGACGAATTCGCAAGCCACAGCAGATGCTGGCAAGACTGCACCTTCAGGAAGTTCTCGGAAGTCGAACCGTTCACCGTTGATTGTCAGCACATCATTGCGCTTACTGACGACCATCTGATCATCCCGACGCTGCGGCGATAATTTGATTATCATTATTTCCACCTCCCTATTGCCAAATAGCGATATTCATAGGAATAAGAAATATTAGTTCCTAGTGTCGTAAAGCTCGGGAACGATGAAGATGCAGACACACCAGTGTTTATGAACGCCCCAATCAAACCATAGTTTTGCTTGGATGAGTATATCTGCGCGCCCTGCCCTGCCGTATAAAAAATCAGAGAATTGGCAATATAAGGCGAGCCTGAAAAAGCGTACGGCATAACTACAGATGGCACCACAGACGCGCCAGGGTTAACGGTCGCAGTTACGATAAACGTGTTAAAGCAAATTAGAGTGCCGTCTGCAAATTTCGTATAGGTTCCGTTTGAGTTTGTTTTTGTCTCGATAATACCGCCGTTCGGAAGGCCGTTTAAATCAGCAACATCAGCGAGAATATTCGACCTCTGATAGAAGTTCTTATATATCTCATCTGTCATGGCGTTGATCTTGACGCCAGCCGTACGAGTGGTATCCCCGCCTACACCAGTAGGGGCCGTACCAAGGTTTATCTCTTGTCTTGCCATGTGCTTGCATCCTTATGATGACTTAAATTTAAACAACCACCTTCCCAAAAACTGCAGCAAGGGAGAAGTAAAATGGGTTCGTCACGGTGGTCACGCTGAATCTTATAAGCCCAGCAGGAAAGTCATATCTAAGTCCCGTTCCACGAGACTCATTATTTCCTGCCATCATCGGCATTCTGGCGTTATTAATCATCAAGTAATCGCCAAGCTCATAACTCAGCGGAACAGAATACCAATTAGTCGGCAATCCTTGGGCGCTATACGTAGTATGCGTGTAAGTCCAATTTTGTAACGATCTGGTAAATACTGCTGCTTGAGTACCAGAATCGAAGATTTGCTTGCCATTGGCATCCCACATTCTTAGCCCGTACGATGCTAAGGGCTTCGACGAAAACGCCCCCACGAAAATATTGCCCGAGTGGACTTGCCCGGACACAACAGTAGCGCCAGTCCAAGCCCCCGCAGAGCCCTCAAGCAGAACACCTAACTGTATAAGCGATCCATTGTCAGGTGGCCTGATGAAAATTAGCGGTGGTTCCTGTGTATCAACCACATTTTGGAATGTGACTGTGACGCCAGCGCTGTAGGTGCCTTTATGAAAAACACATAGCCTTGCGTACTCAGAGTCTAGGGAGATCGCTCCAGCATCGTTAACAACGCTCAAGCCATAGGTCATCACCCCCACCTCGCAACTATTAGCCGCATTGTTGCGGATGAAAAAGACCCAGACGGGCTGCCTTTCAGGAAGTTTCGTGTATAAACCACATCCTGACCCATCTCGCACTCCAACTGTCTATTTTCAGAAACTTGCGAGGTATCGTTATTTATCGGCAAAAAAAAGCATATCGAGTTGCTTGTATTGCAACCCGGCACCGAAAACTCTCGAGTTCCTGCTGGGCCCGACGAATAAGAAACCAGAACAGATAAAACAATCCTGTATGTGGCGACACTCGTATCGAACTCCAGCACCCCCGACGAAGACCAGATCCTTAAGGCAGAACTCATTCGGTTTGATCTCCAAGCTGTAGGCGCTTTACACCGCCCGCATCCCAAAAGCGCAGCGACCGATTTGTCATCATTGATCGTCCTTGACCTGGAGCTACGCCGTTGATTTCGAACGTCCCGTCGAAGAACAGCTTCCATCCAGCCTTTTGCGGGTCGTAGTTGTCCGACTGGATGTAGTTACCGATCTTGGCGTTGGTGATCGTGCCATCCTGGATGAACGCAGCCTTGATGAAGGTCTGCCCACCCGTGACTGCGAACGGCACAGTCCCGGCCTGGCCGATAGCGAACCTGTCGGCGTCGATAATGAACTGCGACTGCAACCCACCGGGACCGTTCTCCAGGCCCAGGCCGATACCCGCGTACTTGTACAAGCCGCTGGCACTTTCGTACTGCATACGCACCGACCAGCTCCCGGTGACCTTGCCGTCGACCGTTTGTATGGCTGTGGCGTTGGTCTGGATTGCGAGCGTATTCCCGCCCACCGTCGTCTGAACGGTGTCGATGCGCTGGCCGAGAGCCTGATCAGCATTCGTCCGAGCAATGATTTCTGCCTGGACCGCCGAGGCATTACTCGCCGTCTGCGCTGTAACGGTGTCGATCCGAGTGGAAAGAGCACCATCCGCATTGATGCGAGCGGTTTGCTCAGACAGCACGGCAGCAGCGTTCGCCGAGGTTTTTACCTCGACCGCATCTGTGCGCTGGCCTTGTACCAAGTCGCCCTCGATCAGCGCGGACTGGGTAGACCAGACACCCACATAGCTTGCCTCCGACCCCATCATCGAACCGCTGTCGCCCTGGAGCGGCGGATTGACCTGCAGATAAATGCCGTCAACCCGCTCTGCCGTAGTGGTCACCTTGCCATCTAGCGTAGTGACCGTGGTCTTGAGCGTGCTCAGGCCGCTGGCCGTCGCAACAACCCCGGTGACAGGATCATTCACTGTGGATTTGACGGCGTTCAATTGCGAAGCCTGGGCGGTAATGTCCTGACCGTGTTGCGTGATCGTCGCGGAATTCTGCTGGACCTGAAGGACCAGAGCGTCAACGGTCTGCACCACCGTACCGATATCAACCCAATAAGTAGCATTTGGGGGCGCCGCGCCCGCAGGTACATCACCCTTTGCCTGATATAAGTGCTGGCCAACTCGGACGATATTGCCAAGGGTATAAGCCTTGGAAGGGACGTACTCAAGCGCGTCGACGATCTGGTCAATCAAACCTTCCAGCTCATCCTTGACCGCTTCGATGCGCCCATTGACCGAGCCAGGGCCATTGCCGTCGATAAGGTTGATGCGCTCATTCAGCAGTTGCCCCAGGGACGTCTCGTCGATCTGCCCTTTGATCTGCTCAAGGATCGGCCCAGCATCCGAGCTGGCCTGGCCCATCACCCCATTCACCACCGGATAGAACGGACCGATGTTGCCGGTACGGTCCACCAGGCGCGCCCAGAAGAACAGCGTGGCGCCCGCCAGCAAGGACTGCATACGGTAGTCGGCCTGCGGATATGCCAGGTCGGCCAGCTTCGTCGCGGCCGGCAGGTCATTCGCCGGGCCATACCAAAGCTCGGTCCGTTGGGTATCCTCGGCACCAGCAGGGAAGCCCCACTTGATGCCAATGCCGAACAGCTCGCTGGTGGTGGTCAGGAACGACACCGCCGGCGGCAGGCCAGTCTTGCCTTCAAGATTGGTCAGACTGGAGTTTTTCCAGATCGATGAGATTTCGAAGGCGCTCACTGCGCGCACCCGGGCCAAGTAGGCCCCGGAGTAGATGCCGGTGACGTCCACGCTCGTCGAACCAGTACGCTGCACCTTGATCCAGTTGCCGTTGTCCTTGCGCCACTCCACGTCATACGCGACGGCGCCGGCAACGGCCGGCCACGAGATGTTCATGGTGCTAATGGCGATGCCCTGGTTCACCGCGTAGCTCGACGTCAATGTGACGCTGGCCGGCGGCGGTACCACGGTGATCGGGATAATACTGATCGGGCGCTCTTCCAGGCGCGCGCCAGTGTCGATGTGCGCAAACTTGCTCGGATCGTACTGAACGGCCGAGATTTCGAACACGCCAGGCTCTGGCCGGGCCACGCTAACCACACGATAAAGCGGGACGGCCAGGTCGTCAGCATCGAGCGCCCACACCAGCTCCGGCTCAGGCACAACGGAATAAGCCACAGTAACCGTAACCTCCCGGCCACTGACCAGTTGCACTGTGCGCCCCTCGCACTTGCCGTCTGGCAGGTTGAGGATCAGCCGGTCGCCCTGCTTGGCCTGGGTGTCGCGATCCAGGGTGATGACCTTGCCGCTCACAGCCGAGATGCGCCCGCCAATGGCGCGGCCAGCCAACAGCTCGTCAGCAATCGGGATCACGTAGCCAGGCAGCGGAATACGACCATCCAAACCAACCTTGAAGGTTACGGCCCGGTCCTTGGAGTTGGTCAGCAGCGCCCACTTACCGCGGCGCTGGGCCTCCGATTCGCGGGTGCAGCCGATAGCGCTGATCTCCAGAGGGTTATCGCCGTAGCGCCGCTGCAGCTTCTGGTCAGTCACTGCGGTGACGTCGGTGTCGTAGTTGTTCAGCGGGTTGTCGTAGCTGACCAGCGCTCGGGTGTAGCGTGTGCGCTCGGATGCGCTGGAATAAGTGAACTTGCCATCAATGACATTTGCGCGGGTGTAGGCAAAGTCGAAGTCGGTGGCGCGCGGCATATCCGAGAGAGTAAACACCTGGCCCTGGGCCCAGTAGGTCATGCCTCGGTAGATCGCCGAGATGTCACGCAGCAGCGACCAAGCGTCAGCCTTGCTCTGCAGGTTCAAGTTGCAGATGAAGCGCGGCTCCTGGCCACCCTTTCCGTCCGGCACCAGTTGGTCGCAGTATTGCGAGATTCGGTACAGCTCCCATTTGTCTACCATCCACGGCTTGATACGACGGCCAAGGCCAAAGCGGTCAGCGGTGGTGATGTCGTAGGTCATCCAGACAGGGTTGTCGGTCCAGGCCTGCTTGAACGTGCCGTCCCAAACACCGGAGTAAGTGCGTGACACAGGATCGTAGTTGCTCGGCACCTGCATCTTCTTCAGCTTAGTCTCGACCGTGACGGCCGGGATGCTTCGGAACTGCTCGGCGGAGAACTCGATGTAGAGCAGCGCCGTGTTTGGGTAGCGGATCTTCGCGTCGATCACCTCGGTAAATCCGGCGATCTGCATGGTGTCCGAGATTTTGTTGTTGTTCTGGTTGGGCGTGATGCGGGTGATGCGCATCAGCCAGCCGGTCGTGGCTTTGGGTAAGTCGAAACGGCGCGTGCGCTCGTACACGCTGGTGGTCTTGCCATCGACAGCTTCGCTCAGCACCTGCTGGTAGGCGCCGCCATCCGTGGCCAGCTCAACCTTGTATTCGATCCGGTACCCATTGATGTTGCCCCCGGCATCCACGGACTGGAGCGCAGGCCAGGCGAAGCGCACACGCACGGCGGAAAGCTGGGTGTTATTGATCGCCCTGACCCAAGGTGTACCGCTGCGCAGCTCGGTGCTGATGGTGGTCTCGTTCTCGACCGACGGGATCCCCTGGATATAGGTCTGGTCCACGGCCCCGGTGCGCCACTCCCACTTCACGTTCGGGAAATTCATGTTCCCCTGGGGGTCTTGCAGCGGAGTGTTATCGAGGTAGATATCCCTGGCCGTTGGCGTCCCTTCGAATTCACCCTCGCCCACGGCGATCAGCATTTTGGCGACAGCAACCGAGCGCAGACTGTCTGGGGCTTCTGTCGGCGTTTTTGGCTTCTCTTCGCCACCCTTGGCGCCGTGGATGTCGATCTTGCTGTCGTCGCCCATCTTTTTCTCCAAGCAATAAAAAACCGCCTCGGGGGCGGCTGCGTTGCTGCGAATGTCGGTTACATCTGGTCTTCAGCGTAGATCGCGGCGCTGATGATTGCCCCGCCCACCCGGCGCTTGCCGTAGCAAAGCGGTACCGGGTTACCCGACGCCGTGGTGTTCTTCGCGCTGCCGAAGGCGTAGCCGGGTGTGTTCTCGGGTGCGGCGTTGGTCTTGAGTCCGCCAGCCTGGGGGCTGAGCATTTGGATTACGCCGCCAGCGACAAGCCCGATACCTGCGCCTATGAGCGGAGTACCGAAAGGCGTTGCCGAGAAAATAACACCCACAACAATCAAGATCGCGCCGACGATGGTTTGAAGAATACCGCCGCGCTTGCTGCCTACGATCACAGGCGCAATACGGATGTCTCCGGCGCCGTTGTAGCTCAGTTCCTTCTCCCCGATATTGCGTTTATCGCGAAACACAGCGAACTCGAGCCCGCGCGACTTGGCATTCGACAGAAACCGCTCGAATCCAGGGATCTGCACGCATAGTGCTTTGATCGCCTCCGCCGGCGATTTCACCGCAAGCCTGAAGAACTTTCCGAACTGACGGAGTTGACCGTGCAGGCGAATCGTTGTCATAGGTTGATAGTTGATCGCCATTGTCTGCATCACTTTCTCCGGGCAATAAAAAACCGCCCGGAGGCGGCTTCGAAGTTTTCTTGGTTCAGTTGTAATCGACATAAGGGCCAATGTAGAAACCGGCCATATCGCCGCTAATGCGGTACAGGCTTTCCTTGTCAGGCTTCACCGTCGCTGCGATGGTTCGAATTGCTGCGCCTGCGCACAGGCCTGAGCCCGCTAGGCCAGCGCCGAGATTGGGCGATCCCGGCGGAAGGTAAAATGTAGCCCGCTGACCAGTACCTATTTTTGCAGCCCTGCGGCCGTCGACATAAACAACAATATCGCAACCAGAGCCGACCGCGCCCGAGTCGCGAACCACGGTGATTTTTCCACTCTCGCCAACGGGTTTAGCCTGGAAGGCATAGACCTCGTCCGACGGAACCGGCTTCGCATCCCGCACCGAAATCGCCGATGAGGCGCATCCCGCCAACATCGCCACCGCTACCGCTGCTATCAAAATCCGCATGCCATATTCCTGGTTGCTTATTGGAAAGAGCCGTAAACGTAACGGTTATTAGAAGGCTCGTCCTTAGGATAAGCGTCCCGCCAATCTTTCGTGTAAGAGGAAAAGCTCGATATCTTTGTGATCTTCCAACCACTCTTCGTGTCTTGCCGCTCCAACACATACTGGAAGGGCTCGCCATCCTCTTTACTTTTCTTGGCCTCGGCATCAAGCACTGCACCATCCTCAGGAGGTGTTGCATTCTTAATATGGGCAGTTACGACCGCGCGCGTATCAGACTGAACCTCTACTTTCGTAATTTGCCGATCAAAGACCAACGGCGTTTTTTCACACTCTCCTTTGCCAATCATCTCGCCCTCGGCCAGCTGTGAAAGCTTTCCAAAGTAAGGTTCCGCAAGCTTCAAATTGTTCTTGCAAACCTCGATCCGTATGGTTGCTGATGCATCCTTAACCCGCCACCAAGACTTCACGGTCACGTCGGGCGAATTGTTCGCCGCCTCAATAGTGCCTACCGCACTTACAGCCTCGGCAAGGCCGCCCTCTGCCTGCCCTTTGTCAAAACAACCTGCTAGTGCCAAGGCTGTCACGCCGACAAGTATTAAACGCTGCATCCCGAATCTCCTTGTGAATGAGGGCAATCTACCATCACAAGCCGAACACAGCCAAAATCTACGAGTCCTGTCCAGGCATCCAGCGTGGATGGAATACCAGTGGATGAAGGCGAGGGTTTGATAGTAGCTTTCGGCCACCAACTCTCACGACAGGAAGTTTATTTTGAGCAGACAGTATCAAATGCCCTCGGACGAGAAACGAGCTCTTGAGGAAGCTGTAGCGAACAAATTCCCCGGTAAATCAGCCTCATATAGCCTTTCTGGTAAAGATCCATGGCAAGGAAAAATCAGCTATTCCGATACCTCAGGGTCACACATTGTAATTTTTAAATTCTTTATGCGAGGCCACACCGGCGGCCCAGTACTGATGATTGAGCGCGACGAGAACGATTGAAAAGGATTCCCTAGTCCTACGCCTGCGAGCCCAAGGACTGGGATAGCGCCAATATCGGCGCGTTTATGACCTGGAGGTCAATGTGAGTAGCGAATACAACGTAGAAACGGTTGATGCGGTATACCAATTGACGAATGCCGTCTTGGCGCTCACCAACGTACTTGCACAAGTAGAGCCCGAACTCACCAAGGGGTACCTGGCGATTGCAATTGAAGGCTCGCGTCAGGGAGGTCACGGCGATGGGCTGGTGAAGGAGATATTCCAGAAGGCGTTCCCCGGCCAGACAATTCCACAGGCTCGCCCGCTCTCAGAGTTCACACCCAAAAAGTAACTCAGCACTTTTGAATGATTTTTGCTGACTGGATGGTTGCGTCTTTTACTGCCTGCTCGGAAATAAAGATGCTTCCATCTTCAGTCAATATCCACGCCGGCTTTCCATCGCTGGTATTTCTTTTGCAAATAACTTCGCCAAACTTGGCTTGATCACCTTCCTGTCTCATAGCACTCTCCTGCGGCCATGCCGCGTCATGTTGGTTATTTTGCGTCTTTGTGCCTGAGGATCAGGCGCGTCCGGTCGTGCCAGGGCCCGCCATAGACGATGATCTCGGATGGCCTTCCATACAGGTGGTGCAGCAGGAAAGGCCCGGGGCCAAACGTGCCCGACTCTTCACCTGGTAGCGCCGGATCGGTGCCCAGGTATATGCCTGCGTGGTTAGGGTGCACCGTACGCCCAACCTGCATAACGATCATGTCACCGCGCTGAGGAATGTCTACGCGCAGGAAGCCGGCAGCCCCGTAATGCTGTTCGTAAAGACTGGCGTTCTCCGCGCGCTCCCACCAGCCGTCCACGCGCTGGAACGCTTCGAACTCAAGCCCCCACTCGCGCAGATACCAATCTGCACATACCTGCCAACAGTCCCAGGCGCCGTGCACAAACGGGCGCTTGAGCAGCGGTGTGTTGCCGGTCGGCGTGATCGTTCGCAGGTCGCCCTCGGGCCAACTCAGAATATGCCAAGGCAGCGCCGTGGCCTCGCACATGGCCAAGTCATGCGGTGACGGCCGGCTGGTGGCGTCCGGGTGTGAATGAACGATGCCGATCACCTCTCCAAAGTCTTCCGCCGCGGCATAGTCCTCTGGATCAAGCCTGAACTCTTCGTTCGGCTCCGTGGCGATGTTCCGGCACGGGAAGTACTTCTGTGCGCGCCCGACTGCCAGTAGCAGGCCGCAGCACTCTTTCGGGTACTCGGTGGCAGCGTGCGCCTGGATGGCTGCGATGATGTGCTTGCGCATGCTCAACTCCTGGCGATCAAGCTGACGGCGGGGAATCCACCAAAACTGAGCTCGTTGCTCTCGCCAAAGTGCAACTTGCAGGACGACAGGCAGCCCTTGCACTGGTCAAGTGCCGGGTCATCTGTGGGATTGTCCTCGTCGTCGAACATGGCCGCGCCGGTGTAGCCGCAATCTGGCCCCCGGTAACCATTGGTCATGGCCCAGTGGCAGAACGTCGTCATTTGCCGGCCGGGCAGACCGTGGTTATCGATCTCGCCCGGTGAGGACAGCTCCCAGACCACCGCCTCGCCGTCTTCGCTGGTTTTCTGGTCGATGTACCAGATCTCCAGCGCCTCCTGAGTCGGATCTGCAGTTGGGTTACCGTCGGGGAAGTTCGCCGCATCCAGGTACTGCGCCAGAGTCTCGCGCACCGTCAGCTTGAACTTCAGCAGGTCCTCGAAGGCCAGGCACAGGGCAGTCAATCGGCCATTGATATTGCCGGCGGCGAATGTCGGTCGAGAGGCCGTGCCGTCGCTGCTGGAGCTTATGCCTTCTATCTGCACCGGCCAGGCCGCGTACTCGGCGCCCTGCCACCAAATCGACTTGGCCGGCAAATCCGCTTCAGAGCCTTCATAGGCCAGCAGTTCATCGGGCGTGTGAGGGATGGAGTGGCCGTGAAAGCGCAGGTAATCCGCGCCGTACTCGGTCCCGTCAATTTCGAACAGGCGAATTTCGCCGCCGGGCTCCAGCTTCTGGATGTCCGTGATCAGTGCCATGGGTAGGTCTCAGGGATGAAAGGTTTGTTCGAAGGTGACGGTGATGGCGTAGACCTGTCCCCCGCGATGCACTGGCTTGTAGCCGTTGCACTTGTAGAGGCCCAGCTCGCCCAGAGGCGGCTCCCATAGGAAACCCCGGGCCCCTTTGTGCCGATCCAGGAACGCCATGATGTCTTTAATGCGCGGCTTCAAGCCAGTGAAGGTCACCGGCCAGGATTGCGTCCGGTTGTTGATCCCATCCTCGACTGACTGCTCGTAACCGTCGCCGAACTTCTTGGAGCGGACGCGCTGGGCTATATCGCCCTCCGCGCCCTTCTCCGTCGCCCAGGTGAATCTTTCGATAGCCATCAGCGCCCCTTGATTGCTTTGTTGATGACGCCGCCCTGGCGCATATCCTTCGAGCGCAGTTCTTGATACTTCTGCTCTACAAAGGTCGCCAGCTCCTTGCCGAATAAGTCGTAGCCAGGCGCATCAGCGGTGGACGATGCGTTGCCGTCACCGTCGATGTGCACTTCAACGTTGATCTGCGTTGAACCAGATCCGCCTCCGCCCATCGCCATAACGCCCAGCTTGCCGCTCGATGTCCTGGTCAGAGGCATAATCGCCTCTTCTCCAGCCTCACCCATGACGCCGGTTTTGCCGTTGGCCATGCCGAACGCCGTAGGCTTGCTGACGATGGAGTTCGTGAATGCGCCGCCATCGGCGAACATCTGTACGCCGCCCGACCAGGCGCCGCCATTGGCCTGGGTCACGCCAGACCAGCCCGCCAATACATCAGGGCTGTACCCTGCCGCTGTCGAGCCTGCTGACGTGGTAGCCCCGCCGCCGAAGTACGATCCAGCGGCAGATATACCGAGCCCTACAAGTGAGCCGAGAAGCCCAGAAGCTGCTTGCCGAGTAGCAATGCGCGCCATGTCCGCCAGAATTGACTTGGTGAAGTCGGAAAACGACATCTTCCCGGTCATGGCGAAGTTGACGATTGAGTCCTCCATAGAGCTGAACGCATTGCCGAACAGGCTTTTGGTCTGCCCTGCGATGTTTTGTGCGGAATCCAGGTAGTTGGCCCAGGCCGAGGTAGCACCCTTCGTCCAGTCGCCCTGGGCTGCCTCCACATCCGCGTAGTTCTGCCGGATCTGGTCAGTGGCGGCCTTGTTCGCGTCGGCGAGCGCCTGCGACTTCCGTTTGAACTCTTCCTCCGACATGTTCCGCGACGGGTCCGACTTCTGGTTGGCCAGTTCCAGCGACTGCTGAGCAAACCGGTCTTGCTGGCTGTTCAATTCGCCACTAAGGGCGTTCTGGCGGTCACCCTGGCCAACGCCAAGTACGGCGCGCTGCCCGGCAAGCTCCAAGGCTCGCTGCTGCTGCCCAAGCGCCTGCACGTAGGTACTGATCGCGCGCTCTTGTTTGGCCAGGCGGCCCGTCTCATTGGTCGCCAGCACTTCAAGCTGGCTATCAGCGTCCTTCTGCGCCTTGACCATGCCTGCGCGTGCGTCGGCGATCTTCTGGTCCAGCTGGATGCTTTGCGCGGCCGAGGTGGTTTTCTTGCCCTTGGCGGACTCAAGCGCGCTGATTTCGGCTTCGTAGGCTGCCGTCACCTGGTCACGCTCATTGCCTATCAGTGCCTGGCGCCGCAGAAGGAAGTCAGCCTCAGATATCAGCCCGGCCTTTTGCGCCGCCTCCAGTTCCCTCTGGTAGTTTTTGTAGTCGGCGGCGATAGAGGCCAGATTGTTCTTCGCATCATTGAAGCCGGTCAGATCCACCTGAGCGCCAGCCGCTTTCGGGTCCTTGAACTGATCGTTGATATTCGCCAGGTTCTTGTCGATCGCTGCTTGGTTCAATCGCGGGTCGTTCGGCGCAACCTTTCGGATGTTTTCGAGTTGCCTCTTGTACTCCTTGATCGCCTCTGTGCGCTTTTGCTCATTTGTCCACGCAGACTTGGTCAAGGCGTCAATTTTCGTCATTGACGATACGGCATCACCCTGAGCCTTGGCCTGCTCACCCTCCCACTTGGCGATATCGGCCTGGGCCGCCTTCTCATCCTCCAGCATGTTCAGGCGATTTTGCCGAACTTCGATCATCTCTTTTTGGTTTTGGAAAAGACCGATATTGCCTTTCTGAGCATCGACCAGGTCACGGCGGGCCTGCTCTATGTCTGCACCAATGTCCGGTCGACCGATGTTCTTGAGGTTGTCAGCAGCGCGAGCAACAGCGTTGTATCCCTTCTCCCAGAAGCTCAAGTTCTCCAGAATTTTCGGCGTACGCTCGTTGATAGCGTCTGCGTAAGTCTCGGTCGCCAGCTTGACTGCGCCGGCGTGATTACCTTGTTGCTCCAGCGCTGCAATTTGCGAGTAAACCGAAGCGGTGAGGTAGTGATACTGCTCATTGAGCGCGGCAGATGCTTTTACCGGGTCGTCGGCCAGTTTGGTGAACTCGGACACCGTCTCGCTTACCGCCTTGCCGGTAGCTTCCTGCATCGACACGGCGGCTTGGGTGATCCCGGTGAAACTCTCGCCTGCGATCTTGCCGTTGTCGGCCAGCATCGCCAGCACTGCGGCTGCTTGGCCGGTGGTGCCCACGGTTGCGCTGACCTGCCGCGCCATGTCGCCCAGTTGGCCGGCGCTGACGCCAGCGTAGTTGCCCGTGAGGATGAGCGACTTGTTGTAACTGTCCTGCTCTTCGCTACCCTTGTGATAGGCGTAGGCCAAGCCGCCCACTGCGGCAGTGGCCAGGGCCAGCGGCGCAAGTATGGCAAGCAACCCAGCCGCACCGGCACCAGCACCGGCGCCCAATTGAGCAACGGCACGCACGCCGCTGCCCCAGTCGCCCGACGATAGCGCGTTACCAAGCTGAACAACGTTTTCCTGAGCCTGGCGGGTACCGAGGCGAAGCTTATCGAAACCAGTGGTGGTTTTTTCGAGCTTGGCGTAGTCCTTGTCGATCTTGCCCAGGGCGCTGTTGTACTGGTCCTGGCTGATCCGGCCCTCGTCGAGGTGCTTGCCGAGCTGTTCGACCTGTGTGTCCAGCTTTGCCAGCGCCGCGCGAGCCGGGTCAATCGCCCCCAGCAGGCTGTTCAACGCCTTCTGCTCATCCATGGCTGACTTGGCCAGGGCGATCTGCTGCTTATCGAGCTGAGCCGATATCTTCGCCGCTTCGGCCTCGCCATAGGCGCCGGTCTTTGTCAGCTTCGCGAGAGCATCACGTTGCTTCGCCAGGTCCTGTGTGGTTTTGGCGCTGGTGGATAGCGACTTCTCCAGGGTCTGCATTTCGTTCATCAGCGAAACGGCGGACTGCTCGGCACGGCCGCCGGCCTTCGCCATCTCATCCAGGCTCGTTTTAGCCTGGATTGCATCGGCCGAGTCGATCTTGACGCCGAGCTCTGCAATGTTCATCGACTCACCTTGAATAAGTGCCCGTGGTTACGGGCTGTTTTCCCTTTCCTCCGCCATAACGCGCAGGGCTTCGCCTTCCAGCACCTGAAGGTCAGGGAAGATTTCGGCGAGTTTCTTTTTCTTGATGCCGAGGAAGCCGGCCACGTCGCGGATGCTGCTGTAATCGAGACCGATCGCGCCGCCGGCGCCTGCCCGCCATTGGGTAGACATGCGATTGAACAGCAAGAAGGCTGGCCAAAGGCACGGCCAAATATCGAACTCTTCTTCCATGTCCTCTGCGTCCCAGCCGAATGCAGCGATCTGCTCGGCATCCGGCGGGGACTCATACAAGGCGCGGGCGGCGCGTATCAGTTTCCCGTGCGGGCCTTGGAATAAGCATCCTGATAGGCGTCTACGACTGCCTCGGTTGTGCCATGACAGGACGTCACCAACGCCTTGATGCTCTCGTCATCAAACTTATCGTCGAACTCCCAAGCCACAACCAAATCCTTGATTTGCTGAATCTGGTTTTCGGTGTCAACGGCAACGATTTCGGACACGGAGGGCTTTTCGCCGAACTTATCGAGGCCGTCCTTGCGCCGCTGGTTCCACTCATCGAACAACGCTGCAAGCTCAATACGGTTTCGGTATTTGAAGGTGAAGCCCACCTTCACCGGATCCTGGCCGACTACAGGGACCATCACGACCCCCAGAAACGTCGGTGATTGGGCAATCTTGAATTTCGCCATGATTAAGCTCCGCCGCCAGCAGCAACAGGCGCGCGATACGCAGTGATTTCCGCGTTGATGGTGAACCCGAAGGAGACAGCAGCGCCTTCGTTGCGCACCAGCGTCGGCGTCTTGTTGAAGGAGGCATAACCGGCGTAGTAGATCGTTTTGCCGTTGGGCAGCGACATACGCAGGATGCGTACTTCCTTCTCGCGGTCAGCCTTATCGAGCTCTTCGTACCAAGCCAGGCTGTCATCATCGGCCAGCTGAAAGGCGAAGGCCTGCGCATTCTTGGTGGTCGGGATCTGCTTGTCGCGGCGCGCTTCGAGCGGCGCATAAGTCCAATATTGCTGCTCGCCGCCAGACATGGAATTTCCGATCACCTGGTTGACCGCTACCCAACCGGTAACTTTCTTGGCAGTGCCGCCGCTGATGCCGTCCGGGAAGAAAGCAACATTGGAAGTGTCAATGCCTTCCAGGGTAAATGCGCCTGCGGCAGCGTTGGAGACCCGCACAGCGCGCTCGTTGATGTCCTCCCAGCCCGAGGTGACGAGCAGAATATCGCCATTGGCAAAGCCATTTGCGGCGCTGGTGGCGACACCGGGGTTCGCGTTGCTGATTGCGGTGATCAGCTTGGCAGCAGCGAACCCGCTGGAAATCGAAAGCGTTGCCCCGTTGGGGAAATAGACAGACATGGGTTTTCCTCTTTGCAGAAATGACAAAACCCGCTCAATGGCGGGTCAGGATTTGCCCAACGGGCGGGTTATGGCGTGGTGTCGGACCGGTAAGAGAACGACAGAGGTACCGTATAGGCTGAATCGCCAGTAATGCCTGGGCCGACATCCACGGGAGTCATCGGTGTGACAACGAAGCCATTCTTCACATCGCGAACGTACAGCGGGAATAGGGCGATGATCTCGGCAGCAATAGGGTTGGTCTTGCTCTTGCCGGTCCCCGCCGGCGCGATGATGCTGACTTGAAACACTCCTGTGTACAGCCGATGATCGCCGCCGAGCGTGTTGCTTGCGGTATCGCCAGGGATGGTGAAAGCTCGAAGGTAGGTTTCGCCCTCCTCCGGCGTGTAGGCCGTGTTCTCGAACACGATCTTCAGCTTCTCCGACCTGGCAGTGTTCCAGGCGATCAGCTTGGCCTCGTAGATCGAGGCGATGATTGCGTGACTCATACCTGGTTGTTCCTGATGGCCTCCAGCACGATCTGCTGGAAGCGAGCCACGGTTACCCTGACCATACCGCCGGGGGCCTGGGTGGAATGGCCGAACTCCAGCGGGATCGCATAGGGCAAGTTGTTGATGATGTAGGCCATCTGGCCGGCAGTGAAGTCGCTCATTGCGGCGACCAGCGCGGCAGTGGTTTCGGCGCCGCTCGGATCAACCTCGTCGAAAGTGACGCTCTCGACCACGCCGAGCGATATGTGCCAGTTCGCCCGGAACCGGCCGCCGACGTAGCCCTTTCCAGCCACCAAACCGTTCACATTGAAGTTCTGGTCGCGCTCAGTCTTTGTCAGGGGCTTGGCGTACTTCACGCCCTTTCGCAGTTTTCCGGCCTTGGTGAAGTTCGATTCGTTGAGGTTGATGATCGTATTGCGAACCGCGACCTTGAAGTCATAGTCGTCGGCCGCACGGGTGTTCGCCTCACGGTGAGCGACGTTTGCGGCCCAGATTTCCGGGTTACCCACGGGAGACATGCGGATCAGGCTGCTGCCGACCTCAATGATGATCTCGCGCACGCTGGCATCAATGGCTTCGCTGGTCTGGGCCGCGAACTCTGCCAGGCTCAGGGCGAATCTGCCGGATTGGGTCGCCATGTCATTTCCTCAGTTGCACTGTCCACGTTGCATCAGAAGGGTCCGCAGACACGTTCATCACCCGCAGTCCGTTGACGATATCGCCAATGGCTGGTGCAGCCGGTACCGCCGTCGGCACACCCTCATTCGACACGAACATCTCGTTTTGCAGCACCAGCAGCTTCTTGTCGGTGGTCTGGATGAGGGAGCTGTCGATTTCCTTGGACAGGTAGCTGCCCAGAACGCCGCGCCCCGAATACGTCACGGTGGTCTCCGGCGTTTCGCCGCCCAGTTCCGGGTCATACTCGCCCGCAACCTTGCGCACGCCTGCGACCGGCTTGACTGCGTCGGCCAACCCATCAGGATCGTCGAACGCTTCCGCCAGTTCTGCCTGGATCTCTTCGCGCATGCCCATAATCAGATCCTTTTCAGCGTCATCACGCCGGAGCGCTTGATCCACGGGACCAGCAGCGCTAGTGCGAAGTTGACGCCGGCCGATTGGTCGGTAGAGCCTGCCAGGTAGGTCTTGCTCACCGATGTGCCGGACTGGGCCGAGACCGTCTTGCTCTGCACTTCCTTCTGCGTTGCCGTGTACAGCTTGCCCGCCGCCGCCTCTTTGGCAACCTGGGCGCCGGCTGTTTTGATCTCGGTCGGAACCGGATCGGGAACAGCCCGCTTAATCTTGGCCGTGAGCCAGGCGTTGGCCATAGCCACAGCAAGGACCGGATCACCGGTGCCCGCCCAGCCAGGACCCAGCGAGGCGTCAACATCGGCAACGGTGATGAAGTCGGTCATGTGCTTGTCCTTATTCCGCTGGCACCAGGGCCTGCAGGTCTTCTTTCTTGGCGGACGGGTCGAAGGCAATGCCTTTCTCGGTCAGCCATTCTTTCAGCTCGGGGACCTTCATTTTCAGAGGGTCGGTTTCTTTGCTCTCTGGCTCCTTGCCGTCGGACACCTTGATACCGGCCGATTGGTAAGCGTCGAAGATGTCCGGGGCATCGCCATCGACCACCACCTCGGTAGCAGAGCCGATGACACCGAAGAATTCGCTCAGCAGGCGGTAGCACACGCCCCGCTCTTTGCCCGGTTTGTCCGTGTAGATCACTTTCATGAGTCACCTCAAAAGCTCCCCGGCGCCCATAAAGGCGCCAGGTTGTATGGGCCGGATTACGGCGTGGTGGTGCCGCTGATCACAGCGGCGAAGGGGACCTGCTTGCGGCTGAAGACACGCTGCCAGTTCGCGGCAGCGGCGTATTGGGTGGCGGTTGGGCTGAGGTTCTGAGCCTCGGAACCCTTCCAGCTGAAGCCAGCCGGCTGGAGGATGTAGGTCTTCCGCTCCCACAGCACTTCGGCACCACCACCGTTACCGGCGCCTGGCTTACGCTCCAGCTCTACCGGCACCTTCGGCGTGCCCTCGCCGTAGCCGAAAGCGCCTTGGCCGAAAAACACGGAAAGGTACTTGCCTGCGCCGTACACCAGAGCATCGTCCATGAACACTGGCTTGCCGAGGTAGGTGGCCAGGATGATCTTGCCGTCAGAGTCACGCAGGTACTCGATGAGGTCCTGCTTGACCATTTGGTTCATCACCACGGAGTGCACGCCGATCGCGCCGAACTGGTCAGCGGCATCGCCGGCGGTAAACGCAGCATCCTGAAAGGCGTTCGCGCTGATGGTCGCACCCGCGTCGATGACCATGTCACCGCCGTTGTTCGCGATGTTCGAGGCAATGATGCCGCGAGCCGCGCCCAAGGTGTAACGCTGCCACTGGCGGGTCCAGTAGGTGCCGAAGCGGTTGCGGATCTGCTGCTGAGGTTCGCTGTTCGCCAGTTCAGCGGTCAGGTCGGCAACGCCATAGCCTTTGTTGAGGTACAGGACACGGGCACGCATGCTGTCCTGGGTGACCTTGCCGACTTCGCCCTGGTCGTTCGGGTCGTCGTTGCTGATGTTCGGGGCTTCATCAGCGTTGAGATCCTGCCAGTAGCTGATCTCGGCGGTGCCCTGGCTGCCGGAGGCGATCGCGTCCAGCACGGGCGAGCGGGTCACAATGCCCGACTCGTATACAGCGGTCTTTTCTGGGCTGTTAACCGGCGCCAGGGAGGCGTAGTAGTCACCGACGAAGATGTCGGTCAGTTGGGTAGTTGCCATGGATTAGGCTCCTTTGGTGGCCTGGATTTTCTTGAAGAGCTCGGGGTTGTCACGGGCGATCGCAGCGCGCTCGGTTTCCGTGTACTCACCCCACTTTTTCGTGGCCTTGCCACCGTTGTCGCCGGTCTGCCCGGCCCCCTGAGCCCTTGGCCACAGGTGTGTTGCTGTTTCACGCAGCGATTCCGCCCATTCGAGCGGCGACAGCGGAGTTTTCCCGTCCTTCCCGTAAACGACCTCGCCGTCACGGTCGGTGGCAATTGCCTCACCGTCTTCACTTAGTTTGAAAGTGCCCCGGGCGCGCAAGATGATGTCCTCGGCAGCCTCGGGGAGTGCGCCGGCCTTGATGGCGGCAGCGCGGATGGAATCAGCCAGCACCTTGTCGCTGTACTTGGCGGCGAACTGCTCGGCCTTGTCGGCACGAGCCTTCGCGGCGGCCAGCTTAGTGTCGTAGTCGGTGCGCAGGCGCTCGGTACGGCGGGTAATGACCTCGTCCAGCTTGCCCTCGGCAATCAGCTTGGTCTCTTCGTCCTGGCCGACCTTGGTCAGCAGCCCCTTCACTGCTGCGATGTCCAGGCCTTCAAACTGGGATTTGAAACCCTCCAGTTCAGTTTTCGTGGTCCGGAGCGAGCCAAGCAGCTCGGTGTTTTTGTTCTTGAGGCCCAGGGTTGCTGCCTCAACGGCTGCAGCAATGGCGGTCTGAACTGCCGGGTCTTCAAGATCAATCTGGTTTTCGTCTGCCACTTGGTGCACCCCTTGGGTTTGGTCGGCCCGCTTTGCAGGCATAAAAAAACCCCGGCATGGCCGAGGTCTAAGTAATCGTTAAGGGGCGCTTTTTAATCAGCGCCCTGCGTTATCTCAATGATGTTTGGCTTCCATCTGGCGCAATGACCGTCCACTCGCCGGACTTGATAGACGCTTGAATCTCGGAAATTACCGGCTCACTCAGTTCGAACCCTCTACCGTAGTGAAAGCCCATTGATGTTTTGATTCTGAGCCCAAGACCACTCAGATCCCCTTTAAATTTGTTGGATACCGCTTGCGAAAAGGTCAAAACTTCCGCAGACCCGACCACATAAATCCTATGAGCCTGCCTGTGCTCCACAAAACCACTCAGCCCCTCTGTATGAGAAGACAGGAAAAAAGCAATATCCAAGCTTTCTTCGGGGTTTTTTATTCGCTCAATCCAAACCTGGAGCACTTGAGCTCGCGGCCGCCCCATACTTACAAGATCGAAGCCTATTAAGTGAGTTTGCCCCATTTGATTGACGGTGAAATTCTCAATATTTTCTTTGATTGTCGATCGAGTTGCGTAGAGCGCAGTAGCCGCCGCAACTGCTGTAAAGAAACCTGACACCCAATCACCGAGACTTCCCCATGCAGGGACAAATTTAATAGTCGATTGAGGATTAAGGTTGATACCCGCGGTGAGGCCAAGCAGCCCGCACAGCGCACACAGGGCGAAGACCACTCCGATTAGAATCCACTTCATAAAACGCTCCTATTGAGGGCGCTTTATAACAGGCATAACGATGCATCGCTACGTAAGGCGGGGGCTCTCAAACCACTGAAAGACCGCGCATGACCAGGTAGTCGGCGAATTGCGTCCTGCTCGGTGCGTATGGCGGCGGCCGCATGCGAAAGCCTGGTGTATCTCGGTTAAGCCGCATGCGCCGGCCATTGGGCTCAATGCAATGCGTTGGCTCCTCTACCTGGAAGCCCTGCTCGGCGGCATATAGCTCGACCGCCAGCCGCACCTGACCCCATTCAAGCTCAAAGGGTACAAGCGTCTCGGACAGCATCTGGTATTCGATCTTGCAGTCACGCCGGGGCCATGCCATTGCCTGGTGAGGATTGGCCTTGCGCCCCTTCCACTGGCGACTGTTGATGTCGGCCGCAGCGCGTAGCAGCAATTCGCCCCGCTCAGCCTCAGCTTCAGGTATCCGAAACCCGTAGTAGTCGCGGTAGAAGATCAGCTTCTCCAGCGGCACGAAGCTATTCGCGTCCGGCCTGCCCTTCCCGTCCTCAACGATGATCTGCATCGGCTATCTCAACCTGATGGAGCACCGAGTGTAACGCCTGCTCGGGTGAACATGTCAGGTTCGGCTTCCTTAAGCTGCGCCAGGGTCAGTGGCTTGAATGATTTGTCGAGCTGCAGCTTCGCGAACTTCTCCGGCGTCAGCCCTCCATCGCGGAACAACTTGCCCCGGACCGGCCCGAGGGCATGATCCTGGAAGCTCGCCGGTTGCGTTGCCAGCCACTCGTAATAATTCAGGCCAGCGTCGACCTGGGCCCCGCCGTTATCGCCCACCGAGGCGCGCGTGGCGTCCTTCGCGAACATCTCCGAAAGCCTGGTGGTCGGCACCGTAGTTGATCGGCAGTTGATGTGCGCCGGCGGCAGCGGGCCTTTGCCCAGGTCGAAGCGCATCCCATCCAGGCCCTTGCACTGCTGCGAGGTCTTGCGATCGAGCGTCGACACCCAGCGGTAGCCCAGCACCACATCACTGTTCGCCTTCAGTGTCTCCATTCGTGCCGTGGTGGCCACATGCTGAATTGCCGTCTGCACCACGGCCGCAGCATTGCGGTTACTCACCGCCAAGACGCCGTCCGTGAAGTTCTGCGCTGCAGTCCCGCGAATCGCCTGGATGATCTGGGCATTGGTCTGGCCCTGGCCGAAGCCGAGCCGGATAGTGTTCGTGACGCGCATCGTCTCGGTTCGCGTCCAGCTGCTGACGAAGCTCTTCAACAGCTTTCCGCCATCGATGCCCTTCACTTGCAGCGGATAGGAGAACACCGCCGCGCGGATCACCGTGTTGGTCGGGACCACCGCATCGATAGAGAGTGCGTTGCTCAGGCTTTTAGCCTCGAAGGTTGACTCGTACAGCGCGATATCAACCAGGTCGGCCTGCACCAGGTCGCCGTAGGCCTTGTAGATATCCAGCAACTTGCCGTCCACCCGGGCCAGGAACTGCTCAAGGCGGTCCCGGCTGTAGGTGGTCAGTTCCTTGCGGGTGAGTTGATCCCGCACCAGCTTGTCGATCTGGCGCAGGTACTTCTCGAACTTCTTGACCTCGCCGGCCTTAAGTCGCTCCAGCATTACCGAATGGCGGGTCGTCTGCTCCAGCAGTTGGCTGTCCGCCTGCACCAGGTTTGTCGATGGCATCGTCTTTGTCCAAGTTGATGCCGGCCGACTCGCGCTCATCGCTGATCAGGTCGGCCTCTTCGTCATATGGGCGGTCCGGCAGTTTGCCAGTGGTGAGGTACTGCCAGTAGGTGTCGGCGCTGATCGTGCCGGCCATCACACCCTTGAGCAGCTCGGCGAGCACCTGGGCGTCGACCACCGGAGTCACGAACTCAGGGTTCACCTTGAACTTGACCTGTTTAGGGTCGTAGCCCTTCCACTCGGCGGCGTAGCGCAGCCCCTGCTCCACCGCCTCGGCCACTGTGATGACGATGCTGTGCAGCGTGGCGTGCTGGTCGTTCTGGCGGGTCTTCCGAGCCTCGCCCGACTCGGTACCGCCCACGTCCATGACCTTAGCGCCAGCCTCAAGCGCGGCGTTCTTCTGGTCATCCATGGCCTTGCGGTTGGCTTCAATACCAGTGCCCTTGAACTCCAGGTAGTCAGCTTTGCCGTTCGGGCCAAGGTCCCATGCTGCCGAAGGGCCAGTCACACTCAGCTCTACAGCCTCATCCAGACCAGAAACCCACGGTTGCGGGTGGCTGGTCTGATGCAGAGAGCTGAAGTAGTCAGCGCTGATCTGGTAGGACTTCAATGCGGCACGTGCCATGGTGAGCAGTGGCACCTCGTCTACGTCCGGTGAATTGTCAGTCGAGCCGCAGTAGATGACGGGCAAATAGGCCAAGCCTTTGACGAGACGGTTGTCGGTACCGGTGGTGCCCAGCGGGCGTTCGTCGTCGATCAGCTCGCCAGCCTCGTTGCGCACGGCCGTGTAGCAGACCTCGCCCAACATGAAGAACTCACGGAAAACGGTGTCGCAGTCATGGCTGTAGCGATCGCCGCCCTTCTTGCGGAACTCGCGGAACACAGAAAGCACCAGGTCCTGCCGGCCGCCTTGATCAGCGGTGTCCCAATTAATCGCGTTGCGCGTGGCGTACGTCGAGAAATACGGCTCGCCACTATCATCGATGTTCACCACCAGCGGCACCCGGCCATGGGAAATGGCCTGGCGCACTAGGCGGAAGAACAACTGCCTCAGGCCGAAGCCGTCGGCTGTGGCATTGTCCTCCAGCCCTTTCAGCCCGGCAGGCAGCTCAATCTCCGGGATAAGCCGCGAGACCAGGCCCATCATCGACCGCAGCGAGTCGCGCACCCAATGCTCGTACTGAGCCCGGTTCGTGTAGTTCTCGTAGAGGTATTTGTTGCCGGTGGCGTCGATCTTCTCGGCCTCGACCATGCCACTCGGCTTGGGCAGGTTGCGCTCGTTGCGCTTTACGGCGCACTCACCCTCGAGCGCGTCGTCCATCATCTCCCACTCAGCGATATGCGCGTCGTAGTCGGGGTTTGTCGATTGCACTGGCATCAGGCCAAGCCTCCAATTCGGCGTGTTCCGCCTGTGCGTTTGATGCACGGCCACTCAACGTCGATGCAATAGCCAATCGCCGTGGTGATGTGCTGGTAGTCGTTTTTCTGGTCTTCCTGGAAGGTCGAACCCATTTGAAGCTGAACCGTACTCAAGCCCTTGTGGCACCAGGGCGCGGTAACCGGGTTGATGAACAGGCTTGTTTCGCCTGACGCGGTCAGGATCTTCGCCCGTACGGCGTTCTGCCGGTCCTTGATGGATGGGTGCGCCGGCTTGACCTTGCGGGTGTACGTCCAGCCATTGGCCTTCAGCACGCCCTCAATGTCGGTGTAGTCAGACGCGTGGCCGTGCTTCTCGCCCGCCTTGCCCGCCGGGTCGCCGTAGATCAGGACGTGTTTGTTTTTGTGATCCTTGAACTTGTCCACGAACTCGGCGGCTGATTGCTTCGATACCGCGCTGATCAGCACAATTTCATCCAATAGGTAAAGGTCCTTGCCGTCGTTTCGCCGGACACCGATCGCAGATGACAGAGGCGTGAAGTTCTGGTCGTGCATCCACATCAGCTGCTCATGCGGCTCAATGGCCGCATCCGTGGTGTTCGCCTTGCTGTAGTCCTCGTAGATCCGGCCAGACGCCGTTTCAAACGAGGCCTCAAATTCCTGCTTGAACTGCTTGGCCGACATGGCCCGCTTCATTGCGTCCATTACGTCAGCAGGAAGAATCTCGGCCGACTTCCAATGGAACACCCGGAAGTTCGGGTCATTGCCCGACTCCGCCTGCATGCACAGGTCGTAATAGTGGTTCAGGCCGTCCGGTACGCCGAGCAGCCAGCACCAGGCCCGGTAATCCGGCATGGTTGGGTTGACGGTGTTCAGCGCCGGAAGAATGTTTGCCTCCCAGGCGTCCGGCTTGATGTCGGCGAATTCGTCGATGCCGCCACCAGTCCAAGGAATACCCTCAATCCGTTGCGGCTTGTCCAGGCCGATGACGTGAATCTCGCTACCATTGTCCAGGTAGATGATCAGGTCCGACTCGGACGGACGGCGACTGTGCATGCAGCACAGAGTGAAGGCCTTGAGGTCATCCCAGAAGATCTTCTTGGCCTGGGCGTGTGTCGGCGCTGCGGCAAAGTACATACCGGTGTAGGCCGATGCCTGCTTCACCACGAAACGCTTGAACCGCTCTGTCTTGCCGCTACGCCGGCCTGCGGGCACCAGAGGGAAGCGAATCCCTTCCGACACTGCCGCGACCAGGGCGAGTTGCACTGGGTGATCCTTCAGCGGGTACCAGCGGGACAGCTGGCGATCAAGCATCAGGTTGCCAGTGTTCGCGATCATGACGGCAGCCTCGCGATCAAATCGGCCAGCAGCTGGGCATTGGAGTTGCCACCGCCCTTCTCTATCAGCTTGAGCTCGGCCTTGCGCTTCTCGATCTCAAGCCGTTTGATTTCTTCATCCAGTGTCTTGTCGGGTTCAACGCGTCGATTGACGTAGACGTCTCCCGTCTCCTTAGCGGCCTGCTCCAATAGCTGTGCCGTTAACGCCATATTCTTTGAGTTCTCGGCCTTCTCAGCCATACGCCCAAGTGTTCGCAGCCGATGGGCTCGATTGGCTATAGGAATCTCTGCTGTTTCTTCACGGAACCGCTTGCGAGTATCTTCAAACAGGATTCGCCACTTGGCTGCCAGATTGGCTCCGGCGCGCTTTGTTGGGTCGTGCTGCTCCACCTGCTGGCGGGTCACATCAATGTCGAATTCTTGCTTAACGTTTTGTGAGACGAGCGTAGGGGTGTCGAAACACGCCAAAGCCTGAACGATGAAGGCTTTCACATCGTTTTTCAGGGCTGCCATAGATTGGGTTCCGTCTCATGCCTGTCTCACATTCAGGCCAGCTTGAGCAGACAGGTTCCGCAGGCCCTCGCAATGTTCAATTTCCCCACCTCAGCAGGACTGTTTGCAGCATCCACCAGGGCCTGCACTTCTCGGCTGGCGCCATAGCGGCGGACCACACCGACGAACTCTTCGACGTCATGGCCTTGAAGCTTCAGCTTTGGGGAGCCGTCTTGGGTGAAGGCCGGTTGACCGTACTTATCGGTCGCCTGGGCGATGTGATAGAGCTCGTGTTCCAGAAGCGCGCAGAACTCTTCGTCGCTGCACTGGGCGCAGTAGTCAGCAGCCAAGGTGATGATGAAGGCCGGCACATCGCCGAACCAATCACGCATCTGTTGCTCCATCCGGGCTTTCTGCCAGCCACCGGCGCGGAACGCTACCTGTTCAGCCTGGCCCAGCACGGTGCGACCCTGCTTCTCGAAGCTGGAAGACGCCCACATGACCCGGATGTCTGCATCAAGTAGGTGGGCATGGTCTTCGTTGTGAATGCTGCCGGTGTCGGCGAAGATCTCGGCTTGGAGCCATTCCCATACTTCAGGGGCTGGGGTTAGGCGGATGCCGAAGTCGGAAAGGTCGGACAAATCAAGTAATGACGCTGGGGGCATTGGCCTATCCATTGGTCGTCCTCAGTCGCCGGCGTCCAGCAGCACATCAATCAGCTTCTGCTCACCCAGGCGCATCGCACCCAGGCATTGCAGGTCGTCGCACTTGGGGCCAAGGCCGAACACGGTCACCTCTCCCTTCGCGCCGATCAGCGTCAAGGCGCCTACCGTGCACTCGGGATGCTCACCAGCGTCGAGGTCATCGGCAATCTTGCGCAGGGTCTTGGCAGCATCACGCCAGTCCTCCCTCTTGAACTCCAGAACCTTGACGGTCATACGATCACCATTTGGTGTGTCTGCGCATGCGCGTGACCATGTAGCAATCCAACGATCAAGCCCTGGGGCAGCCCGGCTTCCTTGGCGGCGTCCACGGCATCAGCAATAGCCTTGTCGAGAGCGACTACCGCAGCGCTGATGTCTTGCCCCAACGGAAGCGCGTGGCGCAGGCGGGTGACGTTGCTCATCTGCAAAAAACCTCGCGCCACGATTTGGCGCATTCGAAAACGTGGCGCGGATTACGGTGCAAGCCGCAGTTGTTGGTCGAACAGCTCCCGGATATCTACGAGCCTGCCAATCACAAGCGGCTCACCCTTTAAATGGATCAGGTGGGCCAGCTGGTGAACGATCCCGTCATCCGAAAGCACCTGGCTGGTCGGCAGCTCCTTGAACCAGCACACGAACACGGCGAAGTGCAGAGCCCCTGGTAATTCCTTCAAGAAGCGCTTGTCAGTCATCTGGACGTATCGGGCATGCTCTTCGCGGAGGTCTTGGTAGCTGGCTGAGTAGGTATGGTCACCGAGGACGTAATCCATTCGGGCCACCCTCAATAGATTGGCGCCGGCAGTACCGGGCGCCTTTGGTTTAATCGGTTTTGCGCGTTCGCTCATCAGCACACGTCATGCAGTGCTCGCAGTTAAGCGTCTTGCACAACCAGGCCTTGACCGCCTGCCAGTAGGTGACCATGAAGATGTGGCGGGCACCGGCCATGGCCAGGGCGACATGCAGCGTCAGGCCAGCAGTGGTCGGGCCGAAGAAGATGTTCTGGCTGCGTACCGACACGACGAAACCCGTGATGGCGATCGTGGTGTAGATCAGCTTCCCAAGGATGCCATCCCTCACCTTCCCGCTCAATACGCACCAGGTTGCCCAGAAGGCGATCAGGCCGCAGGCGATGGAGTTGATCAGTTCGAGATTCATGGTGGATTGCCTCCCCCGAACCGCTGGCGAATAAGCGCCCAGAGGTCAGCGGCTTTGATGGCTCGGTTGATTGCTGCCAGGAGCGAGCCGCCGAAGGTGCCCAGGAGGAAACCAATCCCGGCGACGATCTTCGGCTCAGTGACATTCAGGTAGGCGCTGACCATGCTCGTCAGGTAAAGCGAGCAGGCCACCCCAGTGATCAAGAACACCATCCAGGCTCGCCAGTCGGACAAGTCGTCCTTGTGCCACCAGCTCGCAACAACAGCCCCAATCAGGCCCGCAATCAACAATTCGAACCTGTCGATCTTGTCGAGCAGGCGCTGTAGATACTCCATGCGCTCGACTCCGTGGGGCATGTTTGGGAATTGAATCGGGTTACACAGCACTCCCAGCTCGGAGCAATGGGTGTGGTGGAGCCGAAAACTAAAAAGCCTCGATCAATGCCGAGGCCCTGAAAAGGCACCGAGGCACTCCCCCTCGGTTGCTCAAGTTGTTTTGGCTCCCTGAAAGGATCTCAGATCTACACCGCAGAGGCTTGAGGCCTCATGCCTGGTCGGCCCGTAGGGGCTTGAACCCTCTTCCCCCGGTTATGAGCCGGGTGCATCAACCTTCAATGCTTCGGGCCAGATTTGGAGCGGATACAGGGAATCGAACCCTGATCGAAAGCTTGGAAGGCTGTCTAGCGACCTGCGCTACCCGCAATTGCGCGTCTTTCCGCGCTGTCTGCCAAAGACCTTCCCGGCGTCGACACCCTAATGCATCGATCTCGCCTTTCCTGTCTCGCGCCACCCTGTAAGCACAGTGAGATCAGGGTGCGCGGGCTGCCGGTGTTTTTCCGTAGCGCTGCACTACCGGCTTATCAGCGTCCAGGCCTTCCGTGAGGCTGCCCTGGCTGCAGTGAAACTGGGTACATCTGGGAAAGCACCCACTTGGGTAGCTGCTTTCCTCGGAGGTACAAAAAAGCCCGGCGCGTATGTCCGGGCTTTTTCTGTTGCTTCCAGGCGTATTCAGCAGGGGGTCAGGCCGACGCCATCAGGGGCAGGCTTGGCCGAAGCCATCACGAAGTGGTTGCTGGATGCGCGCAGGTTGGAAGCGAGACCTTCATCGGTCGACTGGCTACCCGATCGCCACATTGCCAGGGTCAGTTCCAGGCGATGCATCGCAACGCCTTGCGGCTCGCTCAGGCCGTACGCGGACACATACGCAGTACGGTAGGCGCTGGTAATCGGCTCGGCGAATGCCGACAGTGAGAAACAGGACAGGCAGGCAGCAAGCGCCAAGCCCAGGTAAGCGGACATTCGCTTCATCATTCGGCATTCCTTTCGGTGGGTTTCTTAGGGCAATAAAAAACCCGGCGCGATGGCCGGGTTCTTGTAAGTCAGTCCTACACACGCAGGAATGACAGGATGGGTGAATAATGCGACATGGCGACATGACATTGCAAGCCCTTTTGAGGGACTATTTTCACGCAGCCTCCACCGATAGCACTTCGGCCGCTTCGAGCAGGTGTTGCGCCTCGGTCAGCGCCTCATCCACAAGACCTTCCAAGGCGTCCTTGATCGACTTGTTCCAGCGCTGGTAGGTGCGCTCTGTGAGCCCCTGGTTGTCCCATGTCGCCATGTCGTAATTGGAGTCAGCCAGCACGATCATGTCGCTTGATCGGCATTCTGCGCGGGCCGCTGACGCTTTGTTGGCACGATCCACTGTTGCGCGTGCCGCATTGTTGCGCCAGTCCCACTTTCCTGGCTCCCGCTCATCGATGCGCGGCTTTGGAGCCGCGACCTTCACCGCTTCTCGGCGCACTCCCCTGATCTGGGGTACTGCCCATGCCTGGACGGCCTTCTGCGTGAACAGCATGGGGGCCGGGCTGCGGAATGCTGCAACCAGTCGGCCAATAGACTCGACCTTCCTCCCCTTGTGCGTGCTGTACTTAGCAGTGAGGGCGTTCCAATGCCGCGGCGAGAGCTGGGCGTGCAGGACCTTGTGCACCATGCAGTCGATCAGCAGGGCCGCATCCTTGCCGGTGATCTCGCCCTTCAACTTACTGGTCTGAACCTTCGGCTCGAAGTCGCAGCCGCCGGCGCTGTTGATGGTCTCAGAGGCCAGGGCCCGGACTACTGCGGATATCACGTTGCGATAGATCATGCTGCAGCCCTCTTGAGTTCTCTGGTCTTTGCCCGGTATTCGGCGGTGATGGCTTTCAGTTGCTCGATGGTGTACTTCTTTGGCTCATGAGGCCCTTCCAGCCATTCCACGGCCTCGGCGCCGATACGCTTCACCAGCTCAATGCGGTAATTCACTATGTCGCCCGACTTGTGGTTGTTGCATGGAGCGCATTGCTTGTGGACATTCAGCGGCTCGAATCTTATGGCTGGGTTTGCCGCAACAGTCCGATAGTGCCCAGCGTGATATTGGCCGTCATGGTGGCGACCACAGCTCACGCAAGGCAGATCGGCATCACGTAGGCGCACCCATTCGTTGAAGGCCTGCTGAGTGTCCTTGGCATGATCCGCCCTGCTCTTCAGCTTCTCCTTTCGGACCTTGATGTCCTTGCGCTCAATGTCGGCCAGGGCCTTGCGTGCCTTTGGCGCATGCCTCGGCCCGTCGATCAGTGCGCAGGCTGGGCTGCACACCGCCTGACCCATTCGCGCCGGGACGAATGAGGCCCCGCACGTAGCAACGCGGCATTTCTTCGGCTTGGCCGGCTTCCGTTCGATGGTCATAGCGCCTTCCTCGCTGCCCGCTCTACTTCCGCTTTCCGGTCGCGGCGCTTGCGCTCGAAGTCTTTCGCCGAGCGCTTGCGGCGGTGATCGAGCACCACACCAATGACCAGGGCCAAGACAATCAGGACTCCGTAAACGTCTGCGTAATCCATCAGTACCTACCTCCCCAGTTGTCCTTCTGCGTCCACCGCACCTGGTGCTCGGCGCCGAAAGCAAAAACCCATTCGATCAACTCGCCGCACTGCTTCACAGTGAGCTTGCTTGTGCGCTCGTAGATGACGTCGAAGCCGTTCCCGTCTACCGCAGGTATCATCTGCGGTTGATCGCCCGACTCACGCAGCCAGGCGGCGGTCAGCAGGCGCTTCCAGATCAGGACGCCCCACTTCTTGCCCGCGTGCTCGACCTGGGCGGCGATGTCGGCCAGCGCCGCGTGCAGGGCCTTGTTCTGCTCCCCGCTACGGTCCACTTCGGTAATGGCCAGCTTCTTTGGCTTGGCCAGGTCCAGGCCGGCGATGTAGCCCATGGCCTTGTTGCGGTCTGATTCGTTGCGGATCTGGATGCTGGTCATGCTGCAGCCTCCGCCAAAGTCGCGCCCGCCCGCTTGGCCAAAAGATGGTCACGCGAGATGAAGGCGTCTACGACAAACCCGCCAAGGTCGACCGCCAGCGAAATGCCATCGCCCTTCCCGCGCGCGACGTAATACTTGCGATCCTCGCGCCCTTGAACCGGATCAAGGACGAAGTAGCCCTCGTCAGTGACCTCGATCAGGACCTGGTGGTTACCGCCTTCGATGTTGAGCGAAGGTGACGTGCACAGATAAACACCCTCATCTGCCAGCGGCGGGCAATCCAGACTGAAGAACGCCGTGTATTCAACACCCAGGCGCTCAAGCATTTGCCGCAAGGTCAGATCGCCGTCGCGATAGGGCTTGTGCATCTCTTCGATGACCTCCTGTGCCGGCCGTCCAACGATCATTGCCATGCAGGTCGACACGCAGCTGTACGGACACGGTTGCATTTGGTGAGCGATTATCGGGCTCATGACTTCTCTCCCTTGCCCATGGCGGCGTCGGCCATGGCCTGATCACACATGGCATCCATTTTTTCAGGAGTCATCTTTCCCCAGGCATGAGGGAATGCCTGAAGATCGTTCGCCAGTATCGAAAAGAATCTCCAGCGTTCAGCATCCTTGCGCAGCGCCTCGTTCTCGGCCTTGAGCTGGTCTCGCTCGCCGGTGACATCAATCAACTTGGCCGCATTGCAATCGCATTGGCCGCGCCATTCGCCGACGATGTCATGCACATCGCCTGTGTCGCCGCAGCTCCAGCAAGAAGGCCCGTTACGCCAAACCTCAAGCTCTTGCGCAAGATCACGTTCGGTTACGCTCCGCAACGTCTTCAGGCGCTGGTTTTCGGCGATCAGGGCCAGGACCGTTTCCGGGTTAACCTCTTCGTGGAACTGCTGGAGCGCACGCATCTCCTCGCCTTCGCCAGCGAACTTGATGGTGTCCTGGGCGGCGTATTCGGCAGCCTTCTGGAGGTCGATATAGTCGGTCATAGCTCTTGCTCCAGCGACTCACCGCCATCACCCGGCGTAGATCCAGCCTTCGCCAGCGCAATTACCTTCTCGGCCTGCTCCAGCAATTCTGGGTACTGATCATTCCAATTCTGCTTGTAGGCCTTGGCCATCATCGCTTCGAGGGCCTTCAGCAGCTCTGGAGCGGTGCGCATGAGGTAGGCATTCGCCCAGCTCTCGTCGCCAATTACATATTTGATGCCGTTATGATCCATGGCGCCAATGGTGGCGACCTCAAGAGGCTCGCCATCTCGCATGACGCAGACGCAATAGTCCTGGCGGTCTACGAGCCATTCTTCTTTGGTGTGATTGCTCATGTCCGTTGCTCCGCTGCTTCTGCGATCAATGCCATGCGCTCAAGGCGCTCAGCGGCTTGGCTCGAAAGGTTCACACCGTCGGCCTCATCCACCACCGGCATGCACACGAAACGGATTCCGTGCTTGACCAGGGTGTTCGCCACTTCAAGGGACTGGCGTAGCTGTGCTGGGTTTGCTCGCTTCATCAAAAGCCCTCCTTGCCGCGCTGTGATTCCCATTCGAACGGAACGACGATCAGGCCGCCCTCGCGCAACCGGTCGACGCAACGGTCACCCATCGCCCGGCCAAGCTCGCCGGCGCCCAGATTCGAGATGATCACCGTCGGCGCTTCACGCTCGTACCGGCCATTGATGATTGCGAACAGAGTGGTCAGCTCGAAGTCGCTCGGTTGCTCCTTGCTCACGCCGATCTCGTCCAGCACCAGCAGGTCGGGATTGATCAGGCTCGACAGGATGTCCGACTCGGACAGCTCGCTCTTGCGGTCGAAGGTGGCCTTAATGGCCTGCAGGACGGCTCCGACAGTGCGGTACACCGCGGTTCGGGAGGTCTTGTGCAGTAGCTCGTTGGCCATGGCTACGCCGAGGTGAGTCTTGCCGGTGCCAGGCTTGCCGATCAGCACCATGCAGCGCCCTGCATCGCGGATCTGGTCGAACGTGGCGACGTAGTGGCGGCAAAACTTCAGGGCTCGGCGCTGCTCGTCATGCTCGGCCTGGTAATTATCCAGGGTGCGGCTCAGGAAGCGTTTCGGGATCAGCGCGTCACCCAGCTTGCGGGCCAGGGACAGGCGCAGCTCGTAAGCTTTCTCGGCCTTGGCGCTTTCCTCGCGCTCGATAGCGATGGCGCGCAGACACTCAGGGCATCCGCCCTTCAGCTCCCGCCCGAGTATCACGGTGACCTTCTGGTCGAATTTGCCGTGCTTCTCGCAATCGGCCGGCTGGGTGCGGATCGGCAATACGCCATCCGAGACGGATACAGTCTTCTCAGAGCGCATAGGTGCCGTCCTCCCGCTGAGTCAGGCCAGCGGTGTAGTCGCGCTCAGCGAAACCCGTGTGGCGTGATTGCGGGAACTGGTGGACGTTGCTGGCAGGCTTCACCTCGTCCTCCCAGCGCTTGCCGTTGAGCCAGGTTGCCGGGTGCGGGATGAATTTTCCGCCATCCTTGACCCACGCCTCGGATACGACCTGCTTGGATAGCCCTTCGGCGATCAGGGCGAACAGGTCGTCAGTGACCTTGTGCTTCTTCCACGCCTTCTCCGCAGCCACCTTGCCCTTCTTGTTCGGGTACAGCTTCCAGAACTTCGGGAACAAGTCGCCACTCGGCGAAGTCGGCAATGCCGGAGGCGTTGACGGGTTTCGGGAATCAGCAGTCAGGGATCCGGAATCAGGAATCAGAGAATCAGCCGGAGCACTTCCGACAATGGTAGAAGTAGTTCCGCCAAAATCGGGAGTGATACAACCCTCTGACACAGAAGGGATAACCGACTCCGGTTCATTACGATGCGGGTTCTGATGTTTGTCGAAGTTCTCGACCTGGATGAAGCGTTTGACACCTACGGTGTAGCGCGTGATGAACCCTTCGGATGCCAGCCAAGACAGCAAGCCTTCAGTGTCGATGCGGTCACGGTAGGGGAACAGTTCACCCTTGATGCGTATAGGGCGATCCTCAAGGCGCCCCGCCTTGTCGGCGAGCAGCCAAAGCCCCTCAAACAGAAGCGTCAGCATTGGATCGGCCACGCCCAAGACTTCGTTCTTGAACAGGGCTGGCTTAATGTTGCGTGCGCGGGCCATTACTTGGCTCCTTTGCCGACAAGGCCGGCCAATTCAAGGAAGCGATCCACGTACCAGTGAGGCTGCGTCTCGCGGGGGCATTGAGGGCTGGTGAGGTTCTTGCCGTAGGCCATGCCCTTCTCGGTCACCGACCAGAAGTCGACAACTTCCTGCTTGGAGTTTTTGCGCTGGAGAACCTTGAGGAAGCCGTGGCCCTCAAGTGCAAGGTTGAAGGCGCGGGCTGTGCTGGCGATGGAGTGATCTTTGATGAGGGCGGTGATTGCCTTGGTCGGCATCGAAGATCCGCCAGCGGCATCAGGGGCGGCGTCAACGGCGTAGCCTGGGAGGAACTTGGCGTCCAGGCCGTTGTTGGCGGCGATCTTTGCCAGCATCAGCATCTTGCTGGAGTTCGCAGGCTTCAGGAGGCGGTCGAAGCATTCCAAGATTGCGAGTTCGCCGACGATCTTGGAATTGTTCGGGCCCTGGGCGGAAAACGAGCCGGTCTTGCGGATGCTCGGCAGCACCTGGCCCACCACCCACTCTTCGAACTTCTCGGCGGCCGGCAGCTTCGACTTCATCACCAGCCGGTACAGGTCCCGCTCCGGAATGATGGTCATGAAACCACCACCCTGTTTCGGGGTAGTGGTCGCAGCCTTGCAATGGCGGGCCACCGCGTTCTCCGGTTTGGAGTAGCCGAGGGCGTCAGCGACATCGCGCGCGACGAACCACGGATCACCGAGCTTGTCAGTGATGACCCGGATCGCCGCGCCGTCGAAGTCGAACGGGATCACTGAGGAATTGCGCGCCACGTTTTCAGATTGCGAAAAACGTGGCGCGGAAATGTTGGGGCTATTGATCGATTCAGTGTGTTGGTGCATGATTCGCTCCAGTTGTTTACCGCTGTAGAAAAAGCCGACCTTGACCGTCGGCTTTTTTGTGCCTGGCATTCAGGCGATTGATTTCAGTGCAGGCTTGCCGTTAAGCAGAGCCTCAGCCTTTCGGCGCAACTCCCCCGCCTTCGCTTCAACTTGGCGGCACTGCTTGGCGAACGCTGGCAAGTGCGGCAGGTCCTGCTCGCACATCACTTGGTCGTCAAACACTTCGCTGCCCGTGTCGATCACGTCGCCCAACGCGCGGATCAGTGCGCCGAAGCTTTTG
This sequence comes from Pseudomonas sp. CFSAN084952, assembly GCF_009648855.1. Classification (NCBI taxonomy): domain Bacteria; kingdom Pseudomonadati; phylum Pseudomonadota; class Gammaproteobacteria; order Pseudomonadales; family Pseudomonadaceae; genus Pseudomonas; species Pseudomonas sp. CFSAN084952. The sequence goes on from NZ_CP045767.1 coordinate 3,355,632, forward strand.
TTCGCGCACTGGTCGCTGGTCATCTGGCGGGCGCCGGTCAAGCCGTGGCGGCTCGCCAGCTCGTTCAGGCAGTGATCGCGGTATTCAGGCTCAAGGGCGCTGACCCACGACTCCTCCAGCCAGGACGGCATTTCCTGATCGCCGTTTAGCCAGCGCTGTACACGCTTAAGCCAGCGGCCGGTTGCTTTCACGAACTCATTCACGTCGCCGGTCAGCTCCACAGATTTGAAGTCCGGGACGTCTTTCTTCTTGGCGCGATCAGGAATCGACAGGTGCAGTTCGCGGCTCAAAGCCTGAGCGAAGTCGTCCTGGCTCAAGCTGGTGCGCGCGGTCTGGTTTTGAGCATGGGCGACCAGCACCTGATCACGGGTTTGTACGGTGTGTCTGGAACTGGACGTTTGCATGGGGACAGCTCTCTTCTAATCTGGATTCAATGGAGCGGCGGACAGGGGTGTCAGGCGGCCTGGACCTTCTTTGCTGCCTTGAACTTTCCCTTGGAAAGAACCTGAATCTGGTACTGCCGGGATTCGGGAATGGTGTCCCCCCACATGGTCACGGCGCTTGGGCGAATGCCCAGGGCCAATGCCAGCTTTGTCTTGCTGCCGAAGAATTCGGCGACTTCATGCGTATTCATTTCGCATCCTCGTTCGACTCTGGCGCAATTTCAGCATGCTTAAGTTATCGAGTCAACGGCGTTTTCTGGCTACTGCATGCTTAAATTCAGTTAACTTAATATTGAGTCCATGGAAAGACACGAACGTATTGCCCGCGCTATACAGCTCAGCGGGAAAAAGAAGGGCGAAATTGCGTCGCTTTGTGGGGTCGCAAATTCTGCTGTTACTCAATGGATTACTGGCGAGAGCAAAAGCCTGCGGCCAGAGAATCTCTACGCCTTGGCGAAAGCCACGGGCTTTAGGGCTGAATGGCTTGCCATTGGTGAGGGGGATGAGAAGGAGGCTTCAGAGTCGAACCTCTCCATAACTTCGCAGCCAGCTCTATCTTTCCGCTATCCGGTGATTAGCTGGGTCTCTGCGGGCGCATGGTCTGAAGCCGTGGAGCCCTACCCCGCTGGAATTTCGGATCGCTACGAGTTTTCCGAATACAACTCGAAGGGCCCCGCGTTCTGGCTCGAGGTCAAAGGCGACTCAATGACCTCTCCGGTCGGCACGAGCATTGCCCAGGGCTCACTGATCCTGGTGGACACCGAAGTCGAGGCGACACCGGGCAAGCTTGTCGTGGCCAAACTGCCAGACAGCAATGAGGCGACCTTCAAGAAGCTGGTAAGTGATGGTGGCAGGCTCTACCTAAAGCCGCTGAATCCCGGATATCCGACTGAAGTGTTTGATGAGAATTGCCGGATAGTCGGCGTAGTTGTCCAAGCCACCCAGAAATTTCACTACTGAGTGCGGAGGCTGTGATGGCCCTGACCAAGCCCAATCAGCAGCTGCGCCGCGACCTGAAAGAGGCCGCGGCTACCCTTAAGTGGGCTGGCGTTGATTTGTTTGGCGTCGCGAAACGCATGCTGGCGGCTGGTGATGAGCAAGGCGCCAACGATCTGATGAAGATCGCCCTCTCCTTCCAGGAGGCCGAGGACAAGCTGGCGGGTTATGCGGATGAGGTGAAGGCGGGAAGGATTGTGCGGGACCGTGCAGAACCAGCCAAATCTACCTTATAAGGAGTGTCGACTAAAAATCGGTCGATGCGTAGACTGAATGTCAAAATGAGAGGGGTTGACCTGCGGGTTGAGGGCACATGGAGCGAATAGATTTCAATCAAGGCAGGATCGCCTGGTGCTGCGAAGACAGTAGAATTACGCTGTCGAATCTTGCTCTAGACACTGGTATTTCGGAGGTCACTCTCGAAAAAGCAATGTCTGAGGGGCGCGGCCTTACCTTCAATCAACTAAAGAAAGTTGCAGATTACTTCGGCCGCGGGATTCTTTTCTTTATGGAGGACGGCCCAGCCGACCCTGTTAAAGTTCATACTGCGGCTTTTAGGAGCATCGCAAATCAGAAGCCCGCTATCTCGACTAAATTGAGAGCGCTTATTGAGCGAGCCGAGCGTCAGCGCGATATCTATTTAGGTCTACGCGAAGAAATTGGCCAAGATATTGCCTCGTCTTTTTTACCGCCCGAGCTATCGACCGGTGTACTTAGCGCTGCTCAAGCTGCAAGAGCCTGGCTGGGACTATCGAAAGAAAATACTTTTGATCAGTATCGCGCAGCTGTAGAGCGCAAAGGTATTTTGGTATTTAGAAGTAATGGATATCACGGCCAGTGGCAAATAGCGAAAGACAACCCCGTTCTTGGTTTTTCTCTATACGATAAAAGATGCCCTCTTATACTCGTAAAGAAACAGTACTTTGAAAGTACTCAGACATTTACTCTTATGCATGAGCTTGGCCATATACTCTTGCACAAGATGAGTTCTATTGATGATGACGCGGATATTCATCACGGTACCGGCTCAGAGCGCGAAGCCAACGAGTTCGCTGGCCTTGTGCTTGTACCTGATAGCTTTCTTGAAACGATCAGCACTTGGGATAAGCCCGAGAACGCTGACGAATTTGATGAATGGCTATCGCCCTATAGAAAACGCTGGGGCGTAAGCGGCGAGGTTATATTGCGCAGATTGCTCGACTCTGGACGCCTTAGCGGAGAGGAGTATGGGGCATATCGAGCCTGGAGAAGCAGGCTGACAATCCCTGACTCTGACCCTGGCGGGAACAGAGGTTTTCGGCATCGAGAGCCTAAGCATATATTTGGTGATGGTTTTGTGAGAGTTGTACTGGACTCGCTAACCGCAAAAAATATCACGCTATCCAAGGCAAGTAGCTATCTTGATGGAATCAAGGTAAAGGATATACACGATCTTAAGGGATATTATGTGGGCGCTTGATGCTTCATCAATTATTTACGCCTGGGATAACTATCCTAAAGATCAGTTTCCAAAACTATGGAGCTGGCTAGACGGACTTGCATTCATTGGGGAGATATCAATCCCCTCCGTCGCCCATCAGGAAGTTAGCCACAAAACCCCCGAGTGCGGAAAGTGGCTTGATGAGATAGAAATATCAATACTTCACCCAAGCACAAAAATACTACTTTGCGCTACCCGCCTAAAGGAAATGCTTGAAATTCAAGGTGATAAGTATGGCGCAGGCGTAGGGGAAAATGACCTAATCATAATTGCGACGGCCGAATCTAACGGCCTAAATCTAGTTTCAAACGAAAAGGTCCAATTTGACCTGCCTAAGGTTCTATCAAAATACAAAATACCTGCCGTTTGCAGCAAGAAGAAACCGCCGACGATATGTATAGATTTCTTAGAGTTTATCAAACGCTCCAAAGCCACATTCTGAATTGCCCGGCCCAGCGCCGGGCTTCTTGTTTCTGCCAAGCGCCCTCCTCTGCTAAGGTAGCGCCCTCAGATCGCAATGGAAGCATCGAAGAATGGACTCATGGAAGACACTGGCGATCGCCGTATTGGCATCCTTCAGCACGCAGGCCGTATCAGGTGATGGCGCCAACCCTATCGCTGCCGCGATATTTCTCACAATCTCCGCGCCAACCATTTTAATTGGGGCGACCACATCCCTCACCACCGAGCCGCCAGAGGTTTTCAAGTCAGCCAAGACGGACGCCCTGGCGTTCATTGGTTCTGATGGAGATATTCGCGGCGCCCAGTTTGAGCAGGCATCTAGATACTACCGCTCGACCAGCACCCCGCCGCTGATGTCAGACAGGCAACTAGCCCTGGCGATCGCAGTTTCTCCCTGAGCACTCCATCGAGGCGGAACTGATACAACGACGACTCGTCCCTACCATTCAATGGTGGCTGTACGCCACGAATGGTAGAGTGATGGATCAATAAAGGGAGTGGTTAGCAATGGAAGAAAAGGCATGCCCTTACTGCGCAGAAACAATCAAGGCAGAAGCGATTCGATGCAGGCATTGCCAGGCTGACCTAACAACGTCAGCCTCCGCCCAGACTGCTAAACCTGGATCGTTGGGCAAGATACTGCTGTGGATAGTACTGACCCCTGTCGTCGCATTTGGCGCCCTGATGATATTTGGCTCGATGTCCGATAGGTCCTCCCTGCAATCTGGAGGCTCATCGTCATCACCATCGACGCCAAGAGCCGACCAGCAAGTTTGGATGGACTCATCAGCTATCGGCTGCATGACCGTAAGTGACCTCGATAGGGCTCTTGACCACTACGCCAGAGCTGAATACACGGCCTGGGCAGAGATCACTGGGTCCAGATACTGCTTTCATCAGAGCAATGTCAGCTCTGACATATCGTGGACAGTAATGCAGGTCCGCGGCGACCACATGCAGATCGGCCTAAAGCTCGCCTCGGAATATAGTAAAAGCCCAGAGCTCGGGAGGCTCAACTATTGGACGCTGACCAAGTGGGCGATTTTTGCAAAACCATCAAACGTTTCTGGCGATCCGGCAACACCTCAAGCTAAATCGCCACCCCTGAAGGTGGGTAGCAAATCCAAGCCGGCGACATTCGCGGCGCCTATTCGTGCAGCCGCCGACCCGTCCACAGCCATAAAGCGCGGAGTCAAGATTGGCGCTGTCGTTCAGGTCTATCAGCTGGATGCTGGTATGGTTCGAATATCTAAAGACGGCCAGCCTCCTGAGTGGATAGTCCCGGAAATGCTTGAGTGGTAGCCGCCATATAGAAAGCAAAGCCCGCCTTTAGCGGGCTTTTTATTGCGTAGAGGGAGGGCCAGCTTTAGATCATTTATGCATAAATGCATTTTTCCCCTAAATTCAGCTTGCCAATATGTCCGAGCATCAATACTGTTCATATATACAGTAACGACCAGGAGAGTCGCATGCAAAGCCCAGTGTTTACCACCTCGAAACCACCATCCTCCTACGAGTCGGCAGGCCGCCGACTGCAGGCCCTGATCGCCTCTCCATGCGTTCAAAAGTACCAGGCGGTGACCGTGTGCAGGCTGGAGCATGAAGCTCCCGAAGACTGGCAACGTCTTCTGGATGAGATCAGCGAAACAGCTGGCGTACGTGTCGAGACCCTAGAAGGCGGAACCGTCAGGATCGGCTGGCGAGAATACTGCGACGCATAAATTAGCCCGCCATTGAGCGGGCTTTTTTACGCCTGCTAATTTCAGCAAGCTGAATTTATTTATTCAGCATGCTTGACATGGTTATTTCAGCTTGCTTAAATTCACTCCATCGAGTCACCCAACAGGGACTCGCCAGGGCTCACAGCCCGCCGCTCTTTGGTTTCACCCCTTGCCGGATCACCACCGGCCCAGATTCAAAGGCAGCGATGAACCGGCCTAAACGGTTCAGAGGGTTGGCAACTGACCCGGGCGTGCAGCGTAAAGCGCCAAGAACAGTTATCCAGCGGGAGAACAAGCCGAAAGGCCCGCGGCTGGAGTGACATTTGATTCAAGCCGGTGACCGACGCCAGTAGCGGGTCACGGCGGAAAGCATCACTGAGCAGCCTTCTCGCGAGGGCTGCTTGGGATGACAACTAGGAGTAAGTGAAATGCCGAAGTACATGCTCGACTACATCCGGCTTTGCCGGGAATGCAGCCTGGATCTGCGCACGATCGGCAACATGATCAGCATCGTGATTCCAACTCTGCAGCGTGAGGCAGCCGGACTTCGCAGCGCGGTGAGCGAATTTGCCGGGGAATTCCCTGAGCTTGAGCAAGACGCCGAACTGCTGGAATCGGCCATACGCGCCGGGCTCCGGCGTTGCATGCCGCAGCCACAGCAGCAAGAGCTGTTCGCAGCATGAAGGGCCTTTTCACTGATGCACCTGATTACTCGGGTGCATTGGGAAAACAACCGGAGGAAGTGAGATGGCCTACTACAAGACAAGCGATGCCGGTGTTCTGGCGGCTTGGAAGGCGTACAGAGAAAGCGCGGATCGCTTGCAGGTGCTGGGCGAAGAGTTTGCCAAGCGCTTTGTAGGCGCCACCGCGCTGTTCCAGACCAGCATGCACAGCGGTCGTAACTTCTACGGCCTGAAGTTCAGCCCAGCAATGCCGCAGCCGCTGTGGACGAAGCCTGATCCGAAGGCAGATAGCTCGCAGTTCCCGCGCTCAAACCTACCGCCGGGCACCAAAGGTGAAGAGCGGAAAGCGTTGAAGCTTGAACTGGAAAAGCTTCAGGAAGAATTCAAGACGCACAAGCCGAAGGATAAAGCTGACCTGCAGCCCTTCCTGGATGCCATGGGGCTTGGCGGCGGCGCGCTGTTCTTCAACGGCTACAAGCAGGTCGTTACGCCTGACTGCATCTACGTCAGCACATCGGCAAAACCGAATGGTGTGATGACCGAAATCCTTGGCAGCGAGTATGAAGCTGCTGAAGCCGCGAGTAACTGAACAACCAACGCCATGACAGCCGGGAAAGACCGGCACCTCCCTTCCCCACCTCTATTACGTCAGCACTCCTCCCCCGCGCCCATCGGCAACCAGCGGGAGGCATGAGTGTTGACGAATACAGGTGAACAACCCGCCACTTTGGAGGTGACCATGCACAACAGCATCCAATCACGCCGCGACATCGTCGACGGTTTGCGTCAGCGCTCCCGTATCGCCACGGCCGACTTCTACAGGCTGATTGGTCGGCCGGAACCCGTGGCCCACTTCCGAATGATAGTGAAGCCAGCGGGCCGTGACTTCTTCCACGTTGTGGATAGTCGGACGGGCAAGGTGATGGGGTTCCGCCGAAATCACAACGAAGCGTGCGCCCTCGCCCGGCGCCTGGAGACTCGCCATGCCAACCAGCTACGCGGATAGCGCCCAGGCCAGGGAATCCGACAGGCGCTGGGACTTACCGAACTTCGGCAAAAAGCAGCACGTCGACCTGTTCCACGAATACACGGCAGACGACCTGGCAGAGCGCGATGCACGGCGGCTCAAGGAGCGGGCCAGCCTCAAACTGCGCATCGGCCTGGCCATGGCTCGGATGGAACTGATCTGTCCGCCCATCGAGGTAAAGCATGGATCTTAATCAACGAAACCACCAGACAGCCGTTAGCTGGATCGAAGGCGAGATCGAAAACATGATTCTCGACTTGGGCAAGCCAAACGCCAGCGCGGCGGCCACATCGTGCGTAACCCTTGCTTTCATGCTGCGGGTTATAGACGACAACGAACATCGATACTTCCGCGCTCGTATCGACAAGATTTACGCCAACTACAACGCCTCTATCGTTTCCGCCGCTTAACGGCGCCACCCCACCACAACACTTTCAATGCTGCGCCAGGCGCGGCGAGGGATCGTCATGTCCACAAATCCTAAAAAAGCACCCGCACAAGAATCGCTCGAAATGAGCGAAGCCGGAGATGCGCAAAAGGCTGTATCCCCTGCAGCAGCGGTGACCGACATCGCTGAATATCGGCCGCACGAAGAACAAATCGTTCGCCTGGAAACAACCTACGCGAAGCTGGTCGTTGACTGCTCGACGAGCGAAGGTTTGGCGAGCGCGAAGGAAGTTCGCGTCGACATCCGCGATGTGCGCTACGCCCTGGATAAGACCACCAAAACCGCGTTGGTGCCTTATCAGCAAAAGGTCAAAGAAGCTCAGGCTCGCGTCAACCAGGTAAAGGAGTTCGGTGAAACGCTCAAGAGTCGTGTGCTAGCGATTGAAGAGCCTGTCGATGAAGCGATCAAGGCCGAAGAAAAGCGCATTGCTGATGCCAAGGCAGAGCGCGAGCGTGTCGAGGCTGAGCGTGTCGAAGCCATCCGGGCGAAGATTACCCGCTTCAGCTCTGTCGCTGCCGCATACGCAAGCCGGAGCGCTGCCGATGTCGCAACGGTTCTGCAAAGTGTCAAGGAATCGGTGATCCTGCCAGAAGAATATGCCGAATTCGAAGCCGAGGGCACCATCGCTCGCGACAACGCTATCGAGCAACTGGAAACGTTGCACAAGTCTGCGGTGGACCGAGAAGAGGCAGCTGCCAAATTACTGGCCCAGCAGAAAGAGCTCGACGAGTTGCGCGAGAAGCAACGCATCGCCGACGCTGAGGCCGAAGATTTGCGCAAGCAGCGCGCCGAGGAAGATCGTCAGCGCTTAAAGAAGCAGCAGGACGAGCTGGACAAGCAGCGCCGCGACATGGAAGAACAGCAAAGACAACAGCGTGAGCAGCATGAAGAGCAGCAGCGCCAGCAGCGCGAGCGCGACGCCCAGTATCAGCGAGATCAGGAAGAGCTGGCCCGTCTGCGCGCCCAAGCTGTCGCGCCGGCCCCGATCATTGCTACGGCTCCTACCTCAATCGAAGCGAAGGCCGAATTCGCACCAGTCAGCTCACAGGCGACCAGCGCTGAACAGGACGATTTGACTACGACCGCGCCGGCAGTTGACGACATTGTCGAGGTTGTAGCGCTGGGCTTTGACGTCGACCTCGAAACTGCTCGCGCCTGGCTTCGTGCCATCCGCTTCTAACCACCCTTTCCATCTCACAGCCAGCAAATCTCATGCTGGCTACGGAGGGCGCTATGACAGATACAGATACTCAAGCACAGACAGGCCTCGCTACGTACCACGATCCATCGCACAACGCGGCAGCGCTCATCCTTGACCCCGGCACCATGAGGTCGATGACTGATCTTGCGACCATGATGGCTGATGGAAAAACGACGGTTCCTGAGCATCTTCGGGGTAACAGGGCCGACTGTATGGCAATCGTCTTGCAGGCAATGCAGTGGCAGATGAACCCATTCGCAGTAGCCCAGAAAACGTTCATCGTGAAGGGTGGCGCACTGAGTTACGAAGCCCAATTGGTCAACGCCGTAATCACATCCAAGGCTCCAACCATCGACCGATTGCACTATGAATGGTTTGGTCCCTGGGAAAACATTGTTGGCAAATTCCTCGTTAAGAAAAACTCGGAAAACAAGGAATACCGCGTGCCTGGCTGGGGCCTGCTCGACGAGGTGGGGCTGGGAGTCCGAGTTTGGGCAACCTTCCGTGGGGAGGATGAACCGCGAGTGCTTGAGACGCTCATGGCGCAAGCTCGAACTCGAAACTCCACCCTATGGGCTGACGATCCAAAGCAGCAGATTGCGTACCTCGCAACAAAGAAATGGGCTCGCCTATTTTGCCCTGACGTAATTCTGGGCGTTTACACGCCTGACGAGTTTGAAGGCTCATACGGGAACGAGATTGACATCACACCCGCCGAGCAGACCGCGAACATCGCTGCGGCTGCTGGCGTGTCATTCGGACCGAAATCCCCCTCACCAGAAATCGACGGAGTATTCGCGGACCTGCTGGCCGTTGCGAAGCGCCAAGATATCGAAGCCTACGCGGCAGCCTGGGCGGGCCTCAAGCCGAAGCAGCGTGCAGCAATCGGCCTGGAATGCCATGAAGCACTCAAGAGCATGGCTGCGACAGTCGACGCAGACTTCACCGACATGACCAGCGCCAACGGCGCCCAACCCCACACTGAGGAGGCCGCGTAGTGAGAACTGAGCTTCAGGGCACTGAGAAGTGGCATGCGGACCGATCCGGCCGCGTCACAGCCAGCCGCTTCAAAGATGTGATGGCCTGGGGGAAACCTGACAAAAACGGCAAGCGCGAGCCAATGGGGGCGCGCACCTCATACATGCGCGAACTGTGCTTCGAGCGACTGGCAAAGAAGTCCAAACATAACGTCAGCAGCGCTTCCCTAAAATGGGGGCACGCTGAAGAACAAAAGGCCCAGGACGCCTACGAAATGCTGACCGGCAACATCGTCCTCGCCTCCGAATTCATCGTTCACCCCAAGTACGACTGGCTCGGCTGCTCACCGGACGGCCTGATAAATGATGATGGGGGCACCGAATCGAAGTGCCCATTCAACGAAGCGATACATATCAGGACTTGGCTGGAAGGAATGCCCGAAGAACACATGCCGCAGGTCCAGGGCTGCATGTTCGTTACCGGCCGCAAATGGTGGGACTTTATTTCGTTCGACTCGCGTCAGGATGAGGATTGTCAGCTCTACATCGAGACGATTTACCGCGACGAAGCCTACATCGCCAACCTGCACAGAGAACTGGTCCAGTTCAACCTAGAGCTGAATCGCATGGTTGACGAGGTAGCGGACAAAGCTCGGGCGCAAGCCCATCGTTTAGGAGCCTGATCATGATCAGCAACCACCTAAGCCTGGTCGAGGAACAGCGACAGAACGTTGATTCAATCGCGGAACGTACAGCGCAGTTCCTGGCCGCCGGCGGAACCGTAGTGCAGTTACCGAGCCCGCCTCGCAAACCTCTGCCACCGCCCCGCTCCACCAAGATCGATCCCGAAACCATTCTCAAGCGCCGCAAGCCGCCCATCACACGGGCCGAGCGTGAAGCGCTGCGCAAACTTGCGGAGGCAATATGAGCAAGCGCAAGTCGCATAACCTCAAAGCCCGCATTGATCGGTCCTGCCGGTCGCTGCTGGCCTCAAACCACGTCGCCGTCGTCAACATCGACCCCAGCGGCCGCCAGGGCATGATCAATTACAAGTCGCTGAAGAACATCGCACCCGGAAAGATCGGCCAGGCCGTCTGTGGCATCCCTCACCGGTGGACGATCTACCTCAGCGCGCTTTGCATCGACGCCCGCGGCGACCGGTACAGCAAGTCGGTGGAGGTGGCGCCCGATGGTGTCTACCTCTCCGACCACCTGGAAGACGTGATCGAGCATTGCTACAAGGACCTGCGCGATTCGGCGAATCAAAGCCAGATGGTGGCTTCGGGCTGGATCGCCATTCCCGAGGCGATATCACTGGACGAGGCACACGCCGCGCGGATCTTCGAAGCGGTCGGCGCATGGCGCCAGGTGAAGGTAGATTCATGCGCCGCATAGCCCGCATCCAGCAACGCAAACGTCAAACCTGGCTAGCACTGCCGGCCAGCGGAATAGAAGAGGTAGGCCATGGCCATGGATCAGAAAGCGCGATCTGCAAAGAGCGCGGCGAAACGCAAGGAGCTTGGCGAGGAAGAGCTTCGGCACCGGGTACGGGCTGGCGAGAAGCAAATGCTCGCCGACCTCATGGCCTGGACTGAAGACACCGAACAGGCATCAGTGATGGCAGGCTCCCTTCGCTATGTCCACTCCCTCGGCAGAGACGGTGCGCGTGAAGCGCTTCGTTCGCGCCACAAAATCGAAGTTAACGAAACCGTGGCGGCAGAACTCTACGCCATCGGCCAGCGCCAAGCATCACGGCTCGACGCCGAAGAAGCATAACCAAAGACCGCCGCAGAGATGCGACGGTAAAGCGCTAGGTAATCTGCCGAGCAAAAATTACGGCGGCGGAAGTTTTGAAGAAGGAGTGCTTTTAGCGTCTAGGCGATCAGCATCTGCAATAGCCGCATCCAGATCATACAACCAGGTTGAATCCGCGCCAGGCCCCACTAATTCGTAGGCCACGACCTCCTTCGTGTCGTCGAGATGAGTTTGCACTCTCTCATAGACAGTGAATTTCCCTTTGCTGTAAACAGCGGCGCCTCGTTTCATTTGAAACTCCTTGATCCGGCTCCATGCCGGTCACCCGTAATACCCCATATCACTGAACAGCGCCAGCCGGCGAGGCAGCGCTATTCGCCCATCATGGCCATCAAAGTGGCCTCCAGTGCTGTGCGACGTGTCTCGTAGGTTCAGGGCCGTACGCGAGCTCACGCCACTGCGCCAGGTCCGCGATCAGCTTGAGCCCGTGACGCACCTCCGCTTCCAGCCTCTCCTCGGGAAGGCTGAGTAGCCGCACAACTTCATCCCCTATCAGGCGTACAGCTTCCACATCGGTTTTCGCACTCATATAAGCCTCCATTTGTATGTGTGATTGAAAACCAATAGCCCAAATTCACGAATCAAGCCAGCCGGCGAGGCGAAGCTATGCCTATCACCCCGGAATACCTGAAGGCGATCCTCGCCTACTCCCCTGAGACTGGTGTGTTCACTTGGTTGGTGAGCAGAAGCCGAACACCCGCGGGTTCAATAGCTGGGAGCTTGGTTTCCAGTGGCTATCTGACGGTGATGATCGATAGGAAGCGGCACAACCTGCACCGACTCGCATTCGTCTACATGCTCGGCCAGCACCCGCCCGAGTTCGTAGATCACATCAACGGCAAAAAGACTGACAACCGCTGGATCAACCTCCGCGCGGCGAGCCCAGTGGAAAACGCAAGAAACCAAAAGCGCAGTTGCAAAAACTCCAGCGGAATATCCGGTGTCTCGTGGGATTCGCGAGGCCTATGGCGATCCTTCGGATACCTAGCAGGCAAACAAATAACCCTGGGCCGCTACTCATCAAAGTTTGATGCAGCGGCCGCCAGAAAATCCTTCGAAAACAGTCTCGGCTATCACGAAAATCACGGGAGATAAGCCCCTATGTCCGCACAACAGAAGAAAAACCCCTTCGATTTCAAAACCCAATACGGACTCGGCTTCAACCCTCAGGACGATGAGATCGTTGTCGACTTCTTCTGTGGTGGTGGCGGCGCCGGGACTGGCTTGGAAATGGGCCTGGGCCGCGCGGTGAACGTGGCGAAGAACCATAGCCCGCAAGCGATCAGCATGCACACCGTGAACCACCCCGGCGCACAGCACTTCACCACCGACGTGTTCGAGGGTGACCCGGACACCGAATGCGGCGGCAAGCCAGTGGGATGGTTTCATATGTCGCCGGACTGCACACACCACAGCCAGGCCGCCGGCGGCCAGCCGCGCAAGCGCGAAATCCGTAACCTGTCGTGGATCGGCCTTAAGTGGGCAGGCATGAAGCGGCCCCGGGTGATCAGCCTGGAGAACGTTAAGCAGATACTGCAATGGGGCCGGCTGATCGCCAAGCGCGACAAGGCCACCGGCCGGGTAGTGAAACTAGGCGGTGACGTGGCAGCACCTGGCGAGATCGTGCCAGTCGGCCAGCAGTTCCTGATTCCTGACCCGAAGCAGCGCGGCCGGACCTGGCGCCGCTTCGTAGCCCTGCTGGAAGGCATGGGCTACGTCGTAGAGTGGAAGGTGATACGGGCGTGCGACTTCGGCGCGCCCACCAGCCGGGAGCGCCTGTTCATGATCGCCAGGTGCGATGGGCAGCCGATCGTGTGGCCTGAGCCGACCCACGCGAAAAACCCGCTCAAGGGCCAGCAGAAGTGGAAAACCGCTGCTGACTGCATCGACTTCACCGACCTGGGCAAAAGCATATTCGGACGCAAGAAGGACCTGGCACCGGCCACACTGCGCCGCGTTGCCAAGGGCATGAAGAAGTTCGTTATCGACAGCGCGGCGCCGTTCATTGTGCCAATCGCCAACTGGTCTGGCGAGACGGTGCAGTCTGCCGACCAGCCGCTGCGCACCGTAACCTCCTACCCGAAGGGCGGAGCGTTCAGCGTGGTCAGCCCAATCATCGCACCGGCAACGCACCAGGGCAGCGACCGAATCAACGACCCACTCGAACCTCTACCGACAGTGACCTGCGCGAATCGCGGCGAACTGACGCTGATCAGTCCACTGATGGTTGGGGCCGGCGGCCCGGAGTACTCCGGCAAACCAGTGGGCGTGGAACAGCCGGTGGGCACGCTGATGACGCAGAACCACCGCGCGCTGGCTTCCGCCTGCATCGTCCAGGCTGGGCACGGCGAGGGCTCTGGCGCAAACAAACGCCGCTCCCACGGCGTGAACGACATCTGCGGGCCGATCGGCACCGTCACTGCCAGCGGCGGCGGTCAGTCGGTCAGCGCCGCGCTGATGATCCAGGCCAATGGCGGATTCAACACCACGCACGCCAAAGGCATGCACGAACCCATGACCACGGTGACCAACACCGGCAGCCAGCAGCAGTTGGCAGTGGCGAACCTGGTGCACCTGCGCGGCAACTGCGATGCACGGGACGTGAACGACCCGCTGCACACCGTCAGCGCCGGCGGCCAGCACCACGGATTGGTCAGCGCATTCATGGAGCGGGCATTCGGCGGCAGCATTGGCCAGGGCCTGGAAGATCCCGCGCCCACCATCACAGCCGGCGGCGGGGGCAAGAGTTCCCTGGTGTCCCTAACGCTTTCGCCAGAGCATGAGGCTGGAGCCCTGCGGGTCGCTGCGTTCCTGATCAGCTACTACGGTACCGAGAACATCAGCGCTTGTGACTCACCGGCGCCGACAATCACCACCAAGGACCGTCTGGCAATGGTCACGGTGATGGTCAAGGGCACTCCCTACGTGATCGTCGACATCTGCCTGCGGATGCTCAAGCCAACCGAGCTGTACAAGGCCCAGGGCTTCCCGGCCGACTACATCATCAGCCATGGTGCCGACGGTAAGCCGTTCACCAAGACCCAGCAGGTCCACATGTGCGGCAACAGCGTCAGCCCGCCGCCAATGGCGGCGCTGGCGCGGGCCAACGACCCGTGGCGAATGGATGAGCGTCAGGCAGTAGCAGCCTAATCCCGATCGCGGATATCAGCACATGCGTAGCACTCATCTGCCGCAGACTCGACGACATCCTTCACGTGATCGGTCATATCACGCGAGTCGTCGAAATTTCCCACCTCGCCACTTGTTATAAGAGAATTTCCAAGTTTGTAAGCGGGAGTGGGATCTTTTCCAGGGTTGTAATGATTGGAATGTCTGTCGCAGTACTTAAGTACGCCGGCTCTCACCGCAATGCTGATTGCAGCGGACTCTTTTTCCTCTTCTTCCATCATCGCGTTCTTGGCTTGGCCCATTGCAGTAACTCCGAATGAAGTGAGAGCCCATCCTGATCCTCTCCTTTCGGTAACTCAAGCCGATTCGAAAGACTCGCTTGCAACCGTTGATTTCTTCCACCGCCCGGGCATGGCCCGGCAAGGACTCCCCGTGAAACGGATTTACCTGAGCGGCCCCATGACCGGACTGCCCGGCCTCAACTTCGCCACCTTCCACGCAATGACCACCAACCTGCGCGCCGGCGGCCACACCGTCACCAACCCCGCCGAGATCAACCCGGACGGCGGTACCTGGAACGACTGCATGCGCCGCGACATTGCCGCCCTGATGGACTGCGACACCGTGGCCACCCTGCCCGGCTGGGAGCATTCAAAGGGTGCCCGCCTTGAAGTCCTGATCGCCGAACGCCTCGGCATGACGGTTGTAAGTGCCCATGATCTGGTAACGAATTAGTTATGAGGCAAGTTTTTTCAACAGGACGCGAGAGGCATCTTCAAGCTCTTGATATTTTGCCGCAATAATTTCCGCGCCATAAGCTGACCGCCGAGCCAACTTCAACCGACGATTGCTATCTGTTTCCTCATAAGCAAGATCCATAACTTCACTAACAAGATCTTTCGTCATATTGTCTATTATCCCGGGAGAGGTCGTGAAAAGCTTAGTCTCTTCATCACTTAACAGGTCGATCATGTTTCGCCATGCATACTGCATTGAATCCATATGACGCCACCAAGCTCTCATTTCATCGTCGGGAAGCGGATCATGTGATAGCGGGGCGACGGAGTGATCGGCTTCAACGACTTCGATCAGCCTATCCTTAAGGGCGTAAATAAAGGCTCTAACTAACTCTGATTTTGCCGTTACAAGCTGGAATTCTTTTATGAGCTTATATTTTTCCGCATGCTTAAACTGCGGATACCAAGCGTGCAGCGCATGAATGGCCGTCAATGCAGCCCCCACAGTAGCTAAACTCGAAGCCGCGCTAAGGAAAGTTACAAAGCCAACCTCGCCCCCTTTACTGAAAATAAAGCCGAACACAATCCCCGCTGAAAATAATAAGCAACAGTAGCAAAAAATAAGGTAGCCATTTGCTCGACTCATATTCGGTTTCGCCATCATCGGGTGAAAGACTGAGTTTAGCTCTACAAACCTCCCCCTTCAAAGTCAGCCGCTATAGCGGCAAGGACGACCCATGGCCAGGAAAAACCACCTGATCGTCGACTCAGGTTGCACCCAGGACAATGAGCGCTGGTCGCTCTCGGCCTGCGGGCTGAACGAAGAATCCGAAGTTGAGTGGGACGGCACCCACAACCGTGAACTTGTAAGCTGCATGCGATGCCAGGCGAAAATGGCCAAGCCGCGTCCGGCACCGGAGCCACTCCATAAAGAGCGGCCCATTCTTTTCAACGGTGCGATGGTTCGCGCGATTCTGTCCGGACAAAAGACAGTCACGCGCCGCCTGATCAAAGGCAATCAGATCCCGAGCCGTAGCAAATCCGACTCCCCCGAGCATCAGTGGATTGCCGTCGTTCAAGACCATCCACGCT
This sequence comes from Pseudomonas sp. CFSAN084952, assembly GCF_009648855.1. NCBI lineage: Bacteria > Pseudomonadati > Pseudomonadota > Gammaproteobacteria > Pseudomonadales > Pseudomonadaceae > Pseudomonas > Pseudomonas sp. CFSAN084952. The sequence goes on from NZ_CP045767.1 coordinate 3,371,843, forward strand.
GGGGCTTCGCCGCTTTTGGCGCTACTGAACAAGAATGCGCCGCTGAGCTTGCCATGTACGGCGGATGCCCATATGGGCGGCGCAGTGATCGGCTGTGGGTGCGCGAGACATTCATTGATCTGCGCGGTACCGGTGTTGAGCATCGCCCAGACCCGGACGGCCCGCTTCAGCGCTACGCCTACGCTGCAGACTGCCGCCCCGGATCGCACAGCGACGAGGCAAGGAAAGACTTCGGCTTGAAGTACAAGCCCAGCATTCATATGCCACGCGCCGCCTGCCGCATCCTGCTGGAGATTACCGACGTGCGCGTCGAGCGGTTGCAGGACATCACGGAGAAGCAGGCGCTGGCCGAAGGCATAGGCACCCAAGCAACTGAATCCTTCCGCGCCACCGGCGTAGAGCGCCCTGCCGGATTCGCCTTTCGTGATCTGTGGGCATCAACAGGCGGCGAGTGGGAGGCCAACCCGTGGGTCTGGGTGGTCGAGTTCAAGCGGGTGACGCCATGATCGCCACCCTCTGGTTCGCCTACGTCTTCATCTACAAGGGGCCAAGGCCATGAGAGAAGCAACAGGAGAGTTCTACTCAGCTGCGCAAGCTGCAAAGCACGCAGAAGAGTGGTGCAAGAAGAATCCGGCATGGCGTCGTATCTGTGATATCCCCGACCACACTGTATTCGAAAAAACCTACGACGAGATTCCGAAACGAGAACGCGCCTACTGGGAAAAGAACGGTGGCGAAGAATGCTGGCGGGAATTCGGGACCACTGAAAGCAAGGTGCCTACGGGGTTCATCACCGGCAAGGGCGAGTTCTTCGACCGCGTGCTCAAAGTACCTCTCCACCACAACCTGATGATGGTTTTTCGCGTTGGCAAAAGCTGGAAACCGTAACCCTCAGCCCTAACCCCAATCCCCCTACATGCCTGCCGGTGAGCGGCGGGCGAGGTATTCCTGCATGCTCGAAATAATCAAAGCTTGGTTGTCCCGCAATGTTTTCCGGGCCAACCCATGGCAAGACAAGTTCGTAATCCTCAACTTCATCGACCTCTACTACAAGGGCCAGCGTGACAACGTATTCGGCATCGCCATCGACTCCGGCGACAACGGCGACTACCCGGGGAACAAGCTGATCATCCATGTCTGGAAGTATTCAGCCTGGATAAAACTTCCCAACATCATCAAACCCTGGGCGCAGAAGCACACATTCACTACATTGAGCCCGGAAGCTACAGCGCGACGGCTTGAACAGTTTGGGCATCTCGACTACTTCGAGTATCACGCTCGCAAGTACGGGTTCCGCCTGCAAACCCGAGGAATTCACACGAATTTTGGGCCTAGCACAATGGACTCGCAATCCGAAAAGTCTCGTTACTTTTCATTCCCTTGGCGCGAATTCGATCTGGTCCTGAATGCGCTGTGTGACGCAAACGGCGTTGAGCATATCGAGAAGAGCAAAGGTGTTCGCCTTGGCTACAAGGAAGCTCAGGCCATCAAAGACACAATGCCCCGCTATGTGTTTTTGCTTAAGGACTATGACGGCCAGGAAATACGAGCTTATTGCCATATGGAGAAGCGCGTTTACCGAATCGGTACCGGCTGGGTGAAAAAGTACTTCGGTGCACTGCGCCCCACGCGAACTTTCGTTGAGCTGGATATCGCCTTTGATGGCGAGACCGGCCCCGAGAAAGGCTCGTGGAAAGGCGGAACGATTGGCACGGGTAGCCGGGCAGAGAAAGGCGACAAGCACGACGCCCAGTTCCTGATCGAGAAATATTGCGCCGGAACGCATCGCGCCAAAGGCTCCCAATACCAGATGACCCTGGTACGCCGTGAGCCCGACGCACCCTACACCAACGAGACGTACCGGAAGGCTTCTGCCGAGCGTCGCGGCGAAACTTACGCCCCACTCGCATAACCCATCACCACCTTCTGCCGCCCAGCGCGGCAAGGACACCCCATGTTCGCTATGAAACTCACCCTGATACTGCTGGGCGCTTTGCTGTACCTGGTAGGAACACTCGGCTGGTTCGGCTGGCTCGCTATCGACCTGCTGGACACCGGCACCACCGAGGCACTGCTCTACGCCTTCGCCGGCACATGCGCCTGGTTGCTGATTAGCTTTGGCCTGGCAATCCACATCATCAAGACAGCGCGGCCCACGGTGGGCGGGAGGTAGGTATGGGCGCGCAACAACTGATACCGCGGTTCATTCGAGCAAAGGAAGCGCCCGGATACCTGGGCATGTGCCGGGCAATTTTCGACGAGACCGTCAGGCCCTTCGTCAGCGAGTTCCCGATCGGCGGGCGCGGCGTTGGCTTTGATCGACAGGAGCTGGACGACTGGGCCACGGCGTACGTCGAGGCAAAGGCGATTGATAAAAAAGGCGCAACGGAGCAACAATCGCCCCGCAGCGAGCGCCAGAAAGGAGATAAATCATGGCGCGAAAATCGATCACAGGCCTCTCCCAAAGGAAAGGCATCTGGCATATCGACAAGAAAATCAACGGAGAACGACTTTACGAAAGCACTGGAACTGGTGACCGGGAAGAAGCGGAGCGCTACCTGATCTTCAGGCTGGAGCAGATCCGGCAGCAGAAGATATACGGCGTGAAGAAGGTTAGGACCTGGCGGGAGGCGGCGACTCGCTTCCTGCTGGAATTCAAGGATCAGCCTTCAATCAAGCTATCCGCGCACCACCTTTCACAGCTCGACCCATTCATTGGCGACATGCCGCTGACCCACATAGATGACCATGCCCTGGTGCCATTCATCAAGGACAGGTTGGCGACGAAAAGGCTTGAAGATGGGAAGGTAAAGAAAGGTGTCAGCAACAGAACGGTGAATATCTCGATCGAGCGTGTGGTTCGGGTTTTGTCGTTGTGTGCCAGGAAGTGGCGAGACGATGAGCGCAGGCCATGGCTGGATAGCGTGCCGATGCTCACGAAGCTGGAAGAGAAGAAATCGAGCCGCAAGCCGTACCCAATGTCATGGCCGGAGCAGTCGATTCTTTTTGGCGAGTTGCCGGCCCACCTGCAAACCATGGCGCTGTTCAAAGTGAACACCGGCACGCGGGAGCAGGAGGTCTGCAAGCTGAGATGGGATTGGGAGATTGCGGTACCGGAACTGGGCACCAGCGTTTTTCTGATACCGGCCGACTTTGGTGGCCGGCATGAGCGCTCTGGCGTGAAGAACGGTGACGAGAGGCTGGTGGTGCTGAACAGCGTGGCCAAGTCGATCATCGAGAATCAGCGCGGCATCAGCAAGGAATGGGTTTTCCCATACAACGGCACCGCGATGCACCGCATGAACGACTCGGCCTGGAAGAAGGCTCGGGTGAGAGCGGCGAAGCTCTGGCAGGAGGAAAACCTTCGCCCCGCTCACCCTGGGTATGCATCCATCAGGATCCATGACCTTAAACACACGTTTGGCCGTCGGCTACGCGCAGCAGGCGTAACTGAGGAAGACCGCAAGGCCCTTTTGGGGCACAAGAACGGCAGCATCACCAGTCACTACTCGGGCGCTGAGCTCGGGCATCTGATTGAAGCTGCGAATATGGTATCAGCAACCGATTCTCGCGGACCGGTGCTGACAATCTTGAAGAGGAAGCAGGCGTGAAAAAACGACAAGTCACGCAAATGTCACGCACATGAAAAAGGCCAATGCTGTGAACATTGGCCTAAGTCATTGAATAATATGGTCGGGACGGAGTGATTCGAACACTCGACCCCTAGCACCCCATGCTAGTGCGCTACCGGACTGCGCTACGCCCCGACTAGGCGTGTTACTGGGTTCGCTTCTTAACGAAGCGAACCGGAATATACCGCAAGCTTTTGAAATGTGGAAGTATTTTTAAAGCTTGAATCATTTTTTCAGCACCACCAGTACATCTTCCAATTCGGAGATCATCTGGCGGATCAGTTGCTTGTATTGGGTAGTGTCGTCTTTGGCTTCATCACCGGACATACGCTGACGTGCGCCGCTGATGGTGAACCCCTGGTCGTACAGCAACGCGCGGATCTGTCGGATCATCAGCACGTCCTGGCGCTGATAATACCGACGGTTCCCGGTGCGTTTGACGGGGTTGAGTTGAGGAAACTCCTGCTCCCAATAGCGCAGCACGTGCGGTTTTACCGCACACAGCTCGCTGACTTCACCAATGGTGAAGTAGCGTTTGCCTGGGATGACGGGTAGCTCGTCGTTATGACTTGGTTCCAGCATAAGCCTCAACTCGGGCCTTCAACTTCTGCCCTGGACGAAAGGTGACCACACGGCGAGCCGTGATCGGGATTTCTTCTCCCGTTTTTGGATTGCGGCCAGGCCGCTGGCGTTTGTCTCGCAGGTCAAAATTGCCGAAACCGGACAATTTGACCTGTTCGTTGTCTTCCAGAGCGTGTCTGATCTCTTCAAAAAACAGCTCGACCAATTCCTTGGCCTCGCGCTTGTTCAGACCCAACTCTTCGTACAGACGTTCCGCCATCTCAGCTTTCGTCAAAGCCCCCATACGTCACTTCCTTAACGTGGCGTTCAACCTTTGTTCGAGCGAGGTGAGGATATTTTGCGTCGTGGTATTCACCTCATCGTCATTAAGAGTGCGCGATGGATGCTGCCAGGTCAAGCCAACTGCAAGGCTTTTTCTATGCGGATCAATGCCTTTACCCTGATAGACGTCAAATAGCCTGAGGTCTGTCAGCCATTCCCCTGCATTTTCACGGATTACATCCAGAACTGCAGTGGCAGCGACTTCACGGTCGGCAATCAGGGCCAGGTCGCGACGCACTTCAGGGAAGCGCGACAACTCGCTGAATTTAGGCATCTTGCCCGACGCAACTTCAGCCAAGACTAGCTCAAACACAAAGACTGGACGGTCCAGCCCCAAGGTTTTCGACAGTTCTGGGTGAATGGCGCCCACGAAGCCTACCAAGCGACCTTCACGCTCGATACGTGCAGTCTGGCCTGGATGCAAGGCTGGGTGGCTACCCGGCACGAACGTAAAGGCGTCCAACGCACCGGCAAAGCCGAGCACCGCTTCCACGTCTGCCTTGACGTCGAAGAAGTCCACGACCTCACGGCCTTGCGCCCAGCCTTCTGGCAGACGGCTGCCGCAAACGACGCCCGCCAGCATCGGCTCTTGCTTCAAGCCATCAAGCTGGCCGACGAAACGCAAGCCGCTTTCGAACAGACGCACGCGGTCTTGCTGGCGGTTCAGGTTGTGGGAAAGCGCCTTCACCAGGCCTGGCCACAGCGACGAACGCATGGCAGCCATATCGTTGGAGATCGGGTTGGCCAGCAGCAACGGCTCAACACCAGGGTTGAACAGTTCGAACTGCTTTGGATCGATGAAGCTATAGGTCACGGCTTCCTGGTAACCACGGGCAACCAGCAGGCGACGCAGTTCAGGCAAGTGCGCACGCGCTTCGGCCTTGGGTTGCGGTGCCAGGCGTGCTTGCGGATAGCGAACCGGCAGGCGGTTGTAACCGTACAGGCGCGCCAGCTCTTCGATCAGGTCGACTTCCAGGCTGATGTCGAAGCGATGGCTAGGTACTGCAACTTGCCACTGCCCTTCCCCGCCCGCGGAAATACCCAGGCCGAGCGCGGACAGCAGTTGCTCGATTTCAGCCGGTTCGATGACCAGGCCGAGCATCTGCTCAACGCTTTTGGCACGCAGGGTGATCGGCGCAATCGACGGCAGGTACTGTTCGCTGACGGTTTCGGTGATCGGGCCGGCTTCGCCACCGGTGATTTCCAGCAGCAGGCCGGTGGCGCGCTCCATGGCTTCACGGGCGAGTTTCCAATCCACGCCACGCTCGTAGCGGTGCGACGCATCGGTGTGCAAGCCGTAGGAACGAGCCTTGCCAGCGATCGCGATCTGGTCGAAGAACGCGCTTTCAAGGAATACGTCACGGGTGGTCGCGGATACACCGCTGTGCTCACCACCCATCACGCCGGCAATTGCCAGGGCGCGAGCGTGGTCGGCGATGACCAGAGTGTCGGCACGCAGGCTGACTTCCTGGCCATCGAGCAGCACCAGCTTCTCGCCTTCTTCGGCCATACGCACGCGGATGCCGCCATTGATTTCGGCAAGATCAAACGCATGCAACGGCTGGCCGAGTTCCAGCATCACGTAGTTGGTGATGTCGACGGCGGCGTCGATGCTGCGTACATCGGCACGACGCAGGCGCTCGACCATCCACAGCGGGGTTGGCTTGGACAGGTCCACGTTACGGATCACACGCCCCAGGTAACGCGGGCAGGCGTTTGGTGCCAGTACCTCAATCGAGCGCACTTCGTCGTGTACCGCCGGTACGGCAGCGACCACTGGACGAGTGACAGGTGCGTTGTACAGCGCGCCCACTTCACGGGCCAGGCCAGCCAGGGACAGGCAGTCGCCGCGGTTGGGGGTCAGGTCGACCTCGATGCTGGCGTCTTCCAGCTCCAGGTAAGCACGAATGTCCTGACCCACTGGCGCGTCGGCCGGCAGCTCCATCAGGCCATCATTGCCCTCACCTACTTGCAGCTCGGCCTGGGAGCACAGCATGCCGTTGGATTCAACGCCGCGCAGCTTGGCCTTCTTGATCTTGAAGTCGCCCGGCAACTGGGCGCCGATCATGGCGAACGGGATCTTCAGGCCCGGGCGCACATTAGGCGCTCCGCATACGACCTGAAAGGTTTCCGAACCGTTGCTGACCTGGCACACACGCAATTTGTCGGCATCCGGGTGCTGCTCGGTGCTCAACACCTCGCCCACCACCACACCACTGAAAACACCGGCGGCCGGCGTAACGCTATCGACCTCAAGACCGGCCATCGACAGACGAGCAACCAGCTCGTCGCGATCTACCTGCGGGCTTACCCAGCCACGCAGCCATTGTTCACTGAATTTCATCCTGCTCTCCTAAAGATTCGTTACGACTAGCGAAATTGCGCGAGGAACCGCAAGTCGTTGTCGAAGAACAGACGCAAGTCGTTCACGCCGTAACGCAGCATGGCCAGACGCTCAACGCCCATGCCGAAGGCAAAGCCCGAGAACTCTTCCGGGTCGACCCCGGACATGCGCAGCACGTTGGGGTGAACCATGCCGCAGCCCATCACTTCCAGCCAGCCGGTCTGCTTGCACACACGGCAGCCTTTACCGCTGCACATCACGCATTCCATGTCGACTTCAGCCGATGGCTCGGTGAACGGGAAGAACGAAGGACGGAAACGTACCGCCAACTCTTTTTCGAAGAACACCCGCAGGAATTCCTCGATGGTGCCTTTGAGGTCGGCGAAATTGATATCGCGATCAACCAGCAGGCCTTCGACCTGGTGGAACATCGGGGAATGGGTGATATCCGAGTCGCTACGGTACACACGGCCTGGGCAGACAATGCGGATCGGCGGCTTGTTCGCTTCCATGGTGCGGACCTGTACCGGCGAGGTATGGGTGCGCAGCAGCATGTTGGCGTTGAAATAGAAGGTGTCGTGCATCGACCGGGCCGGGTGATGGCCTGGGATGTTGAGCGCCTCGAAGTTGTGGTAGTCGTCTTCGACCTCAGGGCCTTCGGCAATGCCGTAGCCGATGTGGGTAAAGAACTGTTCGATACGTTCCAGAGTCCGGGTGATCGGATGCAGACCGCCCGAGGCCTGGCCACGACCAGGCAAGGTCACGTCAATGGACTCGGCGGCGAGCTTGGCCGCAAGATCGGCCTCCTCGAGCGACGCCTTGCGCGCATTGAGAACCTCTGTGACACGCTCCTTGGCGACGTTGATCAGCGCACCGACTTGCGGACGCTCTTCAGCAGGCAGATTTCCCAGGGTCTTCATCACCTGAGTCAATTCACCTTTCTTGCCAAGGTAGTGAACCCGGATTTGCTCCAGGGCATTTACATCTTCAGCGCTTTGCACAGCCTCAAGGGCTTGGGCGACGAGCGCGTCCAGGTTTTCCATGTACAGACTCCAGATACAAAATAGGGGAAGAGCTTGAAGGCTCTTCCCCTATTTATGACGTTTACCACCTTGGGCCACAGGAGTAGCCCAGGGTGACTGTCGGGGGTACTTAAGCCAAGGAGGCTTTAGCTTTCTCGACAATCGCAGCAAACACCGCTTTTTCGTTCACGGCCAGTTCAGCCAGAACCTTACGGTCGATTTCGATGGACGCTTTTTTCAGGCCAGCGATGAAACGGCTGTAGGACAGACCGTTAACACGTGCACCAGCATTGATACGAGCGATCCACAGAGCGCGGAACTGACGTTTTTTCTGACGACGGTCGCGGTAGGCGTATTGGCCTGCCTTGATTACCGCTTGCTTGGCAACACGGAATACGCGTGAACGCGCGCCGTAGTAGCCTTTAGCAAGTTTCAGAATTTTTTTGTGACGCTTACGGGCCATGACGCCACGCTTTACACGAGCCATGAGTTACTTCCTCTATTCTTGAACCAAAATTAACGAAGGCGCAGCATGCGCTCGACTTTTGCCACGTCAGACGGATGCAGCAAGCTGCTACCGCGCAGTTGACGCTTACGCTTGGTCGACATTTTGGTCAGGATGTGGCTCTTGAAAGCGTGCTTGTGCTTGATGCCGTTAGCAGTTTTCAGAAACCGCTTAGCAGCACCACTTTTAGTTTTCATCTTTGGCATGTTCGGTACTCCGCATTCAGTTGATAAACATAATCAGAAGGCCTGCCGTGCCCTGTTGATTACTTCTTCTTTTTCGGGGCGATGACCATAATAAGCTGGCGTCCTTCCATCTTAGGATGCTGTTCGACCGAACCGTACTCGAGCAGGTCAGCTTCAACCCGCTTGAGGAGTTCCATCCCCAGCTCCTGGTGGGCCATCTCACGGCCGCGGAATCGCAAGGATACCTTGGCCCTGTCCCCATCACTCAGGAAACGTACCAGGTTGCGCAGTTTTACCTGGTAATCCCCTTCCTCCGTCCCTGGACGAAACTTGATTTCTTTTACTTGAATCTGCTTCTGGTTCTTCTTCGCTGCGGCAACCTGCTTCTTCTTTTCGAAGATAGATTTGCCGTAGTCCATCACCCGACAAACAGGTGGGATTGCATCGGCGGAGATTTCCACCAGGTCCAGCTTGGACTCTTCTGCAATACGAAGCGCTTCATCAATCGAGACGATGCCAATCTGCTCGCCATCAGCGCCAATTAACCGAACCTCGCGTGCCGAGATATTCTCGTTGATCGGGGCTTTCGGTGCAGCTCGTTTATCTTGTCTCATTTCACGCTTAATAATAATTACTCCGAATCTGGGCGACCACGCCGGGAAACCGCTTGCGCGAGGAACTCAGCGAACTGGGCGACGGGCATCGAGCCCAGGTCAGCACCTTCACGAGTACGCACAGCGACAGTCTGCATCTCGACTTCCCGATCTCCGATAACCAAGAGATAGGGAACCTTGAGCAAGGTATGCTCGCGGATTTTAAAGCCGATCTTTTCATTTCTCAAGTCGGACTTGGCACGAAACCCGCTTTCGTTGAGAGTTTTTTCAACTTCAGCGGCAAAATCTGCCTGTTTATCAGTGATATTCATGATCACTGCCTGAGTCGGAGCCAGCCACGCAGGGAACGCGCCCTCGTAGTGCTCGATCAGGATACCGACGAACCGCTCGAACGAACCGAGGATCGCCCGGTGCAGCATAACCGGGTGTTTACGGCTGTTGTCTTCGGAGACGTATTCGGCTCCCAGACGGATCGGCAGGTTAAAATCGAGCTGCAGGGTACCACACTGCCAGACACGGCCAAGGCAATCTTTGAGCGAGAACTCGATCTTCGGACCGTAGAAGGCGCCCTCACCCGGCTGCAGATCGTACGCAAGGCCCGCACTGTCGAGCGCAGCGGCCAGTGCCGCTTCAGCGCGATCCCACAGCTCGTCGGAACCGACGCGCTTTTCCGGACGAGTGGACAGCTTCATCTCGACTTCGGTAAAGCCGAAATCGCGATAAACGTCCATGGTCAGCTTGATGAACGCTGCGGACTCGGCCTGCATCTGCTCTTCGGTGCAGAAGATGTGGGCGTCGTCCTGGGTGAAGCCACGCACGCGCATGATGCCGTGCAGCGCACCCGATGGCTCGTTACGGTGGCAGGCACCGAATTCGGCCAGGCGCATCGGCAACTCGCGGTAGCTCTTCAGGCCCTGATTGAAGACCTGCACGTGGCACGGGCAGTTCATCGGCTTGATGGCGTAGTCGCGGTTTTCCGACTGGGTGGTGAACATGTTGTCGGCGTAGTTGGCCCAGTGCCCGGATTTCTCCCACAGGCTGCGATCGACCACCTGTGGGGTCTTGATCTCCAGGTAACCGTTTTCGCGCTGCACCTTGCGCATGTACTGCTCAAGCACCTGGTACAGGGTCCAGCCATTCGGGTGCCAGAACACCATGCCCGGCGCTTCTTCCTGAAGGTGGAACAGGTTCAGGCGCTTGCCGATCTTGCGGTGGTCGCGCTTTTCGGCTTCTTCGATGCGCTGGATGTAGGCGGCCAGCTGTTTCTTGTCAGCCCAGGCAGTGCCGTAGATCCGTTGCAGTTGCTCGTTCTTTGCATCGCCGCGCCAGTAGGCACCGGACAGCTTGGTCAGCTTGAACGACTTGAGAAAGCGCGTGTTCGGCACGTGCGGGCCACGGCACATGTCGACGTATTCTTCGTGGTAGTACAGGCCCATGGCCTGCTCGTCCGGCATGTCTTCCACCAGGCGCAGCTTGTAGTCTTCGCCACGCGCGGTAAACACGTCGATCACTTCGGCACGGGGGGTAACTTTCTTGATGACGTCGTAATCTTTTTCGATCAGCGCGTGCATGCGCTGCTCGATGGCCGCCAGGTCGTCCGGAGTAAAAGGACGCTCATAGGCGATGTCGTAATAGAAGCCTTCTTCAATGACCGGGCCGATCACCATCTTGGCGGTTGGATACAGTTGCTTGACCGCATGGCCAATCAAGTGCGCGCAAGAGTGGCGAATGATCTCCAGCCCCTCTTGGTCCTTGGGCGTGATGATTTGCAGGCTGGCGTCGCTGGTGATCAGGTCGCTGGCGTCAACCAGCTTGCCGTCGACCTTGCCGGCCACGGTGGCCTTGGCCAGGCCAGCACCAATGGATGCGGCGACCTCGGCTACGGAAACCGGATGATCGAATGAACGTTGACTGCCGTCGGGAAGAGTAATAGTTGGCATGGCGCCTCCTCTCCTAGTGGTGACCCCTACCAAAGGTCACGTGGGTTGGGATGAGCCAGTACAAGATCCAACACCAGGCCGTTCAATGAAGAACGCCTGCCTTACAGCGGCAGGAGCCTTTCGGCCAACCGATAATCGAACCAGAGTGACTGGAGTGAACAAAAAGGACCTGGCAAGGCGGCAAATGGCGCGCCCGGAAATAGCCAGGCAAGGATGCTAGCACAGATGAACGGTCATCGCGTCGGCCAAGCGTTGGGTAAAGAGCAATTCATGGCTTTATAGCTGCGAAAGTGAACTTGAGCTGTACGCAGGGCCTCAAAGCCACTGAGAATCGCCGTTCGTCCTCGACCCAAAGGAGCATCCCATGATGCGTTTTACCTCTACCCTCGCTGTCGCCGCTACCCTGAGCCTCCTTTCCCTCGGCGCGCAGGCTGCAGCGCCTTCCAACTGGCCAGCCGGCGCCCGTGACGCCTTCGTCAACGACTGCAGTGCCGCCGCCAGCCAGAACGTGGACGTCAAGACCGCCAAGGCCCACTGCGAATGCGGCGCTGACAAGATCAATGCCGAATTGAGCACTGCCGAGATCAAGGAATTGATGACCAACCAGAACGCCAGCCCGGAGCTTAAAAACAAAGCGGTCGCGGCTATTTCGTCCTGCAAAGTGGTGAAGAAAAAGTAAGATTGGCTGACGATTCGACGGCCATTTCGCTGGAAAAACAGCCTGAAAACTGCCATTTCACACAAATTATGCAGGTTTTACGGCTTTTTTTAACAGCTGATATTTCGTCGCAAAGCCCCGTAAATCGGGGCTTTCAGCCGAATGATGAATCAAACGCAAAGCGATTGATTAGCAAACAGTGCCTTGGGGGGGCTCCCAAGCCGAACATTTCGACTATGATAGCCCAGTGTGCCCAGTTGGCCTGAGCAGCACAGCACTACTGAAAATATATGTTTCTTGGAGATACACCATGTCTAATCGCCAAACCGGCACCGTTAAATGGTTCAACGATGAAAAAGGCTTCGGCTTCATCACTCCTACAGGTGGCGGTGACGACTTGTTCGTACACTTCAAAGCTATCGAAAGCGACGGTTTCAAAAGCCTGAAAGAAGGCCAAACCGTTTCCTTCGTGGCTGAGAAAGGCCAAAAGGGTATGCAAGCTGCACAGGTTCGCGGCGAGTAATTCTCCGCCGAGCTAAAAAAACCCCGTCCATGTGACGGGGTTTTTTATGGGTAATGCAAAAGCCGTATCAGCCGCAGTTAACCCGGTTGATCACCAGATTGTTGTCGGTGTTCAGGTTCAAGCGGTCGGAGCGATATTCCAGCGTGATCATGTCATTGGGCTTGAGAATGCGTGCATTCTGCGCGCCGGCACGTGTGCGAGCTTGCTCCAGCAACTGGGGCGAGGCCTTCTGGCCGATGGCGAACTCTGCAGCCTTCGACTCACAGCGGCTATGACCGGCATCGGTCGCAGTGGCAGCTTTGCCTGGCTCAGAGGCACCCGGGGTGCTGCAACCTGCCAACGCGAGCGCAGCCAACAAAGTACCGAATGATGCGAGCTTCCAAGGCATGAAGCCTCCTATGATAAAAAGTGGAGAGAGATCGTGCGACATCAGTCAAAGCGATTGGTTTCAAGACGTTAACCGCTTGTGGGCAAGTCTGCCTGACTCACTGCTGGCAAGCGCCCTGTCAATCGTGACTAGATATGAACGCACTTAGTAGATGTCGATATAGTCTGACGTCGCTGTAGGCCAATTCTGCTTCAGCGCGTTAAAAATCTGCATGACCCACACTTCATCACTGGCCGCCACGAGGCCGACATAACCGGAACCCTTGGCCCAGGTCTCCAGGCGAAACAGCAGGCCACCGATATCAGCCCCCCCGACTACGCCGGAAGAAATGTAGGCAACGCCTGCCTTGCTCACCCGCAGCTGGGTATGTTCGTCGTCACTGGCGCTGCCAAGCAGTTGGCGCACGGCCTCCAGCGTCAGGTTGTCGGGGTTGCTCAAATCGATTTGCACGCGGTGTTTCCCGGCCATTTAACAGGCCGACAGTGTCGCACAGCCGCTGCTTCATGCCTAAGTAGCAGTGCCAAATGCCGTACAAAATGCTTGACTGCGCCCCTCTGGAACGGCGTTCCAGTGCACTACCCCGCATTTTCAGCCCGTGAGATTTCCATGACCACCGTAACGCTTCAAGCCGACATCAAAGCCAAGTGGCCCCAAGGGCAAAGTTCCTACAGCCCCGGAAGCCCGGAAGAACTGGCGATCATTGGTATCGATCTGTTGGTCAAGGAACTGGGCACCCAGGCGGCGCAAGCGTTCATCGGCCAGATATTCGAGAAATACCCGGCCGACTACAGGGGCGCCCAAGAGCGCGATTAGAACCGGGCGACGAGTGCCGCCCCGCTAACTTACTTCAGACGCGCCAGGCGCTCGGTCAACAGATCGAAGAAGCCCTGGGCGTCGCCATTCTCAACCCAGAACACATTCTTTGGCTGCTTGAGCCCATCGTACCAATCGACGATGGTCTGGCCGAAGGTCGGGCCTTCGCGGCTGTCGACTACCATATTGGCCTCACGACCGCTGAACAGCGAAGGCTTGAGCAGGTACGCCACCACGGTAGCGTCATGGACCGGGCCACCCGGAATGCCGTAGTGCTCCATATCGCCTTTGACGTACTCATTCAGAATACTGCTGACGACCTTGCTCGCGTTGTTGTTCAGGTCCGCAATCTTCTTCAGGCGGGCGTCGCTGGTGAGGACTTTATGGGTCACGTCCAACGGCAGGTAGGTCAACTTCACACCGCTTTTGAGCACGATCTCCGCCGCCACCGGATCGGCGAACAGGTTGAACTCAGCCACTGGGGTGATATTGCCGCCATTGAAGTGGGCGCCGCCCATCACGACCACTTCCTTGATGCCCTGGGTGATTTCGGGCGCTTGAGTCAGTGCCAGTGCCAGGTTGGTCTGCGGGCCGAGCATGGCGATGGTGATGCTGTGCGGCTTGGCGCTGCTCAGGGTGTTGATCAGATAGTCGACCGCATTGCCTTCGGCCAGACCTTTTTTCGGTTCATGCACCGTGACGCCCGAGATGCCTTCCTTGCCATGAATATTCTCGGCGTAGATCGGTTTGCGCAGCAGCGGCGCTGGCGCACCGGCGTACACCGGGATGTCCTCGCGCCCTGCCCACTCGCGCGCCAGGCGTGCGTTGCGGGAGGTCTTGTCCAGGCGCACATTGCCGGCGACGGTGGTCAGCGCACGAATGCTCAACTCCTGCGGCGAGGCCATGGCGAACAGCAAGGCCACCACGTCATCGGCACCCGGGTCGGTATCGATGATCAGGTCGATTTTTTCCGCCGCTTGGGCGCTTGCAGCAGTGAGCGCGGACAAAAGCAGAACACTCCGGAACAGGTTTTTCAGGGTAGGTAGACCACGTTGCATAAAGCACTCCTTGTCATTGGGGGGACGCTAGAACGTTACGCCGGACACCAGCGCGATATTGCAGTACGGCTGGCATTCGCCAGTGCGCACCACGGCGCGGGCATTGCGGCTCAATTGCTTGAATTGGTCATGGCTGAGCAGGCGGCGCTCACCCAGTGCAGCCTGCTCTGTGAGCGCATTTAGCGCGGTCAGCGCGGGCGGTTGCTTCAGCAGGATCTCTTCTGCCAGCACATGGCTTTCCACCTGCATTTCGCTAAGCACGATGCGCAAGGTGCTGATGAAGTCAGGGATGCCCTGAGTCAGTGCCAGGTCGATCAGTTCGACGCCGGGAGGCACCGGCAGGCCGGCATCGCCGATGACCAGGATGTCGCCGTGACCCAGGGACGCGATCACGCGCGACAGGGCGATATTCAGCAAAGGTGTCTTTTTCATGCGGGCCCAAAACCTTGTACGTCGTGCAGCGTAGGAATGGAAGGCTGAGCGCCGGCGCGGGTCACTGACAATGCCGCCGCCACCTGGCCAAAACGGATCGCCCGGGCTTCGCTCTGGCCCGCGGCCAGCGCGGCGGCAAAGCCACCGACAAAGGTATCGCCAGCAGCGGTGGTATCCACCGCCTTGACCTTCGGCGCCACCAGGTGCTCAAAGCTCTGGCCGTCGGCAAACAGCGCGCCCTGGGCGCCCAGGGTGATGATGACCTTACCGGCGCCCGCCTGGATCAGCGCGGTCGCGGCGACCTTGGCGCTGTCGAGGGAGTCGACCGTCACGCCACTCAGAGCGCTGGCCTCGCTTTCATTGGGGATCAGATAATCGATCGAGGCATACCAATCAGCGGGCAACGGCCCGCTTGCCGGGGCCGGGTTGAGAATGACCGTCTTGCCCAGTTCGCGCCCCCGCTGGAGCGCATACCCAACAGTCTCCATCGGCACCTCAAGCTGGCAGATGATCACGTCTGCCGCCTGCAGCACAGCGTCGCACGTTCGCAGCGACGCAGGCGTCAGCTCACCGTTGCTGCCGGCCACAATGACAATGGCGTTCTGGCTGCTGTCATCGACCACGATCAATGCCACACCGCTGGAGCCGTCCACCGTGCTGACGGCCTGGCAATCGATCCCTTCCACCAACAGCGCATCGCGCAATTGGCTGCCATAGGCGTCGGTACCGATGCATCCCACCATGGCGACACTCGCCCCCAGGCGTGCCGAGGCGACGGCCTGGTTGGCGCCCTTGCCGCCGGGCACAGTGGAGAACGTCTGGCCGATCAGGGTTTCACCGGCACGCGGCAAGCGACTGGCGCGAGTGACCAGGTCCATGTTCAAGCTGCCTATTACCACTACTTTTGCTGGCATACATCAGTACTCATCAATTCGGTTCAGCGGTATTGGGCGAACACATCAGCCAATGGCGCAGTCGACTCACGCAAAACAATACTGGGCGTCACGATACGTTGATCGATCGGCAGTTGGGGTGTTGCTATTCGTTGCAGTAACAATTCGGCCGCAGTCTCGCCCAATTGCAGGATCGACTGGCCGACCGTCGTCAGCGCGGGGTAGACGTAGCGCCCCATCTGGATGTCATCGAAACCGATGACCGACAGCTCGCCCGGCACCCGCACATTGCGCTCGGCGGCGGCGCGCAGCACGCCAAAACCAATCATATCGTTGCTGGCGAAAATCGCGCTGGGCGGGTGTTGCGATAATAACTCTACGGCTGCGGCATACCCGCCCGTGCTGGTGAAATCGCTTTCCAGGGTACGACTGGCCAACACCTCGATGCCCGCCTCGCGCAATGCACGCTGGTAACCCGCCAGGCGCATCTGCGCCACGCGGGTATGCGCAGGGCCGCCGATACAGGCGATGTCCCGGTGCCCCAGTTCAAGCAAGTGCCGGGTCGCCAGGTAAGCGCCCTCTTCGTGATCGATGCGCACCAGGTCCACATCAATCCCATCCAGCGCCCGGTCGACAATCACCATGGGCGTGCGCACTGCACTCAAGCCCGCGGCAAGGCCACTGTCATCGCCGCCCACGGATGTCACGATCAAGCCATCGACGCGCTTTTCCAGTAACACGCGCAAATAACTGCGCTGTTTCTCTGCGTCGTCATCCGAGTTGCAGAGGATCACGCAATAACCATTACGCTCGCAGTAATCCTCGATACCCCGAGCCAGTTCGGCAAAATACGGGTTGAGGCTATTGGGCACCAGCAGGCCGATGGTGGCCGTGGTCTTGGCCTTGAGCGAGCGTGCGACGGCACTGGGCACGTAGTCCAACTGCTTGATCGCCGCCTCGACCTTGATGCGTACCGGCTCGCTGACTGGGCGCGTCTTGTTCACCACATGGGACACGGTGGTGTAGGAAATACCTGCAAGCGCTGCCACATCCTTGATCGTTGCCATGGTTCAGCCCCGCCGACTGGCGCGCTGGCTGCGGTAAGTGTCGAGGACCACGGCAATCACGATCACGGCACCAGTAATGATGCGTTTAGTCGGTTCCGTCGCACCGATCTGTGCCAGCCCGGCGGCCAAGACCGAAATAATCAACACCCCGAAGAACGTACTGATGACCGAGCCACGCCCGCCCATCAGGCTGGTGCCGCCGATCACCACGGCGGCGATCACTTGCAGCTCCAGGCCCGAACCGGCATTCGGGTCCGCCGCTTCCAGGCGCGAAATCTGGAACAGCGCCGCCACACCGGCCAACAGGCCCATCAGGCTGAACACCAGAATCTTGTATGGCTTGGGGTTAATACCCGCCAGGCGCACCGCTTCTTCGTTGGTACCGATGCCGATCAGGTAACGCCCGAACACAGTACGGGTCAGCACCAACTGGGCCGCGATGATCACCAGCAAGGCGATGATGAACGACGGGGAAATACCAAAAGCAATCGGGTTGGACAGCCAGGCAAACGAGTCACCGATATAAGCGGTGCGCGAGCCCGTCATCTGGTATGCCACGCCGCGGGCCATCTCCAGCACGCCGAGGGATACGATAAATGAGGGAATGCGCCAGGCCACCGTGATGGAACCGGTGATGGTGCCGGCCAACGCCGCGCAGCCCATGCCCAACAGGGCGGCGGGCAACACGCTCCAGCCCCAGCCCAGGATCGCCACGCTGACCGCCGAGGCCGCCAATGCCAACACCGAGCCCACGGACAGGTCGATGCCGCCAATGATCAGGATGAAGGTCATGCCCACCGCGAGCACCATCAGGTCAGGAATCTGGTTGGCCAGGGTGCTGAAGGTGTCATAGGACAGGAAGTGATCGCTGAGCACCGAGAACAGCGCAATCATCGCCAGCAAGGCACCTGCCAGCCCCAGGTAAGTACCCAGGCCATAGAAGTTGCCGCCAGTTTTACCGGGGGAAGTGCTTGTTTTCATGGGGTATTCCTAGGCGCGGCTTCGTTGAGCAGCGCATCACGTTTCTGATAGCCGGCGAAGGCGGCGGCGAGCAATTCGTCCTGGGTCCAGCTGTCACGCTCGAAGGTCTCGATCAGCCGCCCGGCGGACAACACACCGATGCGGTCACAGATCAGCATCAGCTCACGCAGGTCACTGGACACCACTACCAGCGCTTTGCCCTGACGGGTCAATTCACCGAGCAAAGCGTAGATGTCGAACTTGGCACCGACGTCGATACCACGGGTGGGCTCATCGAACAGCATCACCGCGCAATCGCGCTCCAGCCAGCGGCCAATCACCACCTTCTGCTGGTTACCACCCGACAGCTCGGACACCAGTTGCGTCGGGCTGGAACTGCGGATACGCATGGCGTCGATCTGGCGCTTGGCCAGAGCGGTTTCGTTGCGACTGTTGACGACGCCACCGCCGGAAATTTCCGGCATGTTGCCCAGGGCGATGTTGGCGCTGATGGATTGGGTCAGCAGCAGGCCCTCACCCTTGCGGTCTTCGGTGATCAAGGCAATACCATGACCGACCGCGTCCACCGGCGAGCCAATGCTCACCACCTTGGCCGGCGAACCCAAGGCCACGGTGCCGCTGTCGGCCGGATCGGCGCCGAAGATCAGGCGCAGCAACTCGGTGCGGCCGGCGCCGATCAGGCCGGAAATGCCATAGATTTCACCGGCGCGCACTTCAAAGGACACATCGCGGACCTTGTCCGAACGGGTCAGGCCCTTCACCGTCAAGGCCGGGCCTCCGATGGTGCGCGGGCCCAAATCGATGTGTTCACCCAGTTCGCGACCGACCATCAAGGTCACCAACTGCTCACTGTTGTAATTGGCCATCGGCTCGACGCAGACCAGCTTGCCGTCGCGCAATACCGCAATGCGCTGGGCGACACGGGCCAACTCTTCGAGCCGGTGCGAAATATAAATGATCGCCACGCCTCGAGCCTGCAGGCGCGTGATTTGTTCGAACAGCATCTCGACTTCACGAGCAGTAAGCATCGCCGTGGGCTCGTCGAGGATCAGTACATGGCAGTCGCCGATCAGGTTACGGGCGATCTCGACCATTTGCTGGTGACCGATGCCCAGGCTGCCCACCAGCGTGTCCGGGTCGATCGCGTCCAGGCCGACTTGGGCCATGGCTTCGATCGCGGCTTTGCGCAGTTGTTTGCGGCTGATCCAGCCACAGCGGCTCGGCAGGTTATCCAGGAATAGGTTCTCAGCCACGGTCAGCGTCGGCAGCAGGTTGAGTTCCTGCATGACCATGCGCACGCCCAAGGCTTCGGCCTGGGTGCGGCTGGCGGGGCGGTAATCCTGACCATTGAATTGCATGTGCCCGGTAGTGGGCGTGACCAAGCCACCGATGATCTTCGACAAGGTGCTTTTGCCTGCGCCGTTCTCACCGGTCAGCGCCAACACTTCCCCGCGATTGAGCGTCAGGGTGATGTCGGACAGAACCGGTTGGGCATAGGTCTTACCGATACCGCTGACCGAGAGGACAGCGTTCGGGGCGGAAGATGACATAGGAAAATCTCCAGGCGCCCGCTCAGGACGAGCAGGCGCTGTTGGGTACTGCCAGGATTACTGCTTGATGACGAGCTCGACCGGGGTTTCGATCACGCCATCTTTGGCATCGACTTTCTCACCCTTGACCAGCTTCAGCGCGTTCTGGATACCAAACACGGCTTGCTGGGCAGCGGCCTGGTCAGCGGTGGCCAACACACGACCGTCCTTGAGCATTGGTTTGATCGCGTCAATGTTGTCATAACCCACAACCAGCACCTTGCCGGCCTTGCCTGCCGCACGCACGGCGGAAACAGCGCCCAGCGCCATGTTGTCGTTACCGGCCAACAGCGCCTTGATATCCGGTGTTTCGCTCAGCATCGCTGCCGCGATCTTGTTGCCTTGGTCGATTTCCCAGTTCCCGGATTGGGTGGAAACAATCTTCATGCCTGCCGCGTCCATCGCATCCTTGAAGCCTGCGGTGCGCTGCTGGGCATTAGTGGTAGTGGGTACGCCCTCGATGATGCCGACCTTGTCACCGGCGGCCAGTTGCTTGGCCAGGTAGTCGCCCACCAGCTTGGAGCCTTTGCGGTTATCCGGGCCTACGAACGGGATATTGAGGTTTTTGCTTTTGAGTACTTCCGGGTCCAGGCGGTTGTCGATGTTGACGACTTTGATACCGGCATCGGAAGCTTTCTTCAGCACACTGGCGAGTGCCTTGGAGTCGGCGGGAGCGATGACAAGCGCATCGACCTTGGCGTTGATCATTTCGTTGACAATGGCGATCTGCGCGCTGGTATCGGTTTCGTTCTTGATGCCGTTGGAGATCAACTTGAATTCTGTTGGGTGCGCTTTCTGGTAGTCCTTCGCACCGTCGGTCATGGTGACGAAAAACTCATTGGCAAGGGACTTCATCACCAAACCCACGGTAGGCGTTTTGGCAGCGTCATCGGCAAATGCAGAAGAGAGAGGCAAAGCGGCGGATGCGGCAGCAAGCACAGCAACAGCAAGAAGACGTCCAGCAAATGGCAGCTTCATGGGTTCACTCCGATCTTATGATTATTGTGAGCAACGCTTGCACCGAAGACCCCTTCGGCAGCCCTCCCACCTGGGCGGCTGATACGAGCTGTCACGATGTGCCAAGGGCGCAGTGAAACATCTCGCAAACGTTTGCGTTGAGCAAACTATGAGAACCTTGTCGAGATTTGTCAACGGTAACAGCAAGGCTTTCACGGACGCCCTCCAGGCCCTCCCTTCAGCTATCGGCCGCTGATACGTTTAAGCAAGCTCGCCCTCTCTGACCTTCGCTGAAACGACAGCCTGGGGGGCGAATGATCATGCAGGGTGCCCGGACAAATGGTGAACGCTTTTCGGACAACCGAACACCACAGCCCTTCTCGTTCGGAAAGCCGGACAGCACCGACCCCCACCAAACCGAAATCTTGCTTTAAGTTGTTTTAAATCAATAAGTTAATTTAAAAAAACTAACATACTCAGCCTGGTACAAATCCTGCTCTTTCTCAGCACCTCGCGGCGTTCAGAACCGCCCGGGTGTTCTAGATGAACCTGCTACAGCACTCATCAAAAACCAGAGAGAAAAATAATGAAATCTGCATTGAAGAACGTTATTCCGGGCGCCCTGGCCCTTCTGCTGCTGTTCCCCGTTGCCGCCCAGGCAAAGGAAGTTGAAAGCAAGACCAAACTGTCCAACGTGGTCATCCTCGCCACCGGCGGCACCATCGCTGGCGCCGGCGCCAGCGCGGCCAACAGCGCCACCTACCAGGCAGCCAAAGTCGGCATCGAACAACTGATCGCCGGCGTTCCTGAGCTTAGCCAGATCGCCAATGTTCGCGGCGAACAAGTAATGCAAATTGCGTCGGAAAGCATCAATAACGAAAACCTGCTGCAATTGGGTCGCCGTGTCGCCGAATTGGCCGACAGCAAGGACGTGGATGGCATCGTGATCACCCACGGCACCGACACCCTTGAAGAAACCGCCTACTTCCTGAACCTTGTGGAAAAAACCGACAAGCCTATCGTGGTCGTCGGCTCCATGCGCCCAGGCACCGCGATGTCGGCAGACGGCATGCTCAACCTGTACAACGCCGTTGCGGTCGCAGGCAGCAAGGAAGCCCGCGGCAAAGGCGTGCTGGTGACCATGAACGACGAGATCCAATCGGGTCGCGACGTCAGCAAGATGATCAACATCAAAACCGAAGCCTTCAAGAGCCCATGGGGGCCAATGGGCATGGTCGTTGAAGGCAAATCCTACTGGTTCCGCCTGCCGGCCAAGCGTCACACCATGGATTCTGAGTTCGACATCAAGACCATCAAAAGCCTGCCTGACGTTGAAATTGCCTACGGCTACGGCAACGTGAGCGACACCGCTTACAAAGCATTGGCCCAAGCGGGCGCCAAAGCGATCATTCACGCCGGTACCGGCAATGGCTCGGTATCGTCCAAGGTCGTTCCAGCATTGGTGGAATTGCGCAAGCAAGGCGTGCAGATCATTCGTTCTTCCCACGTCAACGCCGGTGGCATGGTTCTGCGTAACGCCGAACAGCCAGACGACAAATACGACTGGGTCGCCGCCCTTGACCTGAACCCGCAGAAAGCCCGCATCCTGGCCATGGTCGCACTGACCAAGACCCAGGACAGCAAGGAACTGCAACGGATCTTCTGGGAATACTGATCCCTGCTGATTCACCTGTAGATGCTTTTGTGGCGAGGGAGCTTGCTTCCTCGCCATATTCAACCCCTCTCCCCCCGCACCTCAACAAACTTCCTGATTCGCTGTCAGACGAACTTCTTGAAATTTAAGCAGTTGCGAAATTGCCTACAGTTAAATACTGTATGTGCGTACAGCCAATTAAGGAATGTTCTGTGGCAAAGCCCTCTTCCGCAGCCCCTGCATCGCCTGACGCCTACCAGCGCCTGGCTATCCGCGTGCAAAAAATCATCAATTCGACCAACGCCCAAAAAGCCAAGGCAGCGTTGATCTTCCGTTTACCCGATGAACCGGAGACCGATTGGCAACGTTTACTGGAAGAGATTTCGGAAAACGACAACGTCACCCTCGCCTATCGAGATGACGGCGGCGTGCAGATTTTCTGGGTTGTGCCGAAGGAAGATTGATTCAATGAGTGCCCGTTTTATTGCTGTGTGCTGTCTGTTTTTAACCGTCACCGCCAACGCCCAAGCCCCTCGAACCTTCAGCGAAGCCAAGAAAATCGCCTGGAAGCTTTACGCGCCGCAATCCACCGAATTTTATTGCGGCTGCAAATACACCGGTAACCGGGTCAACCTGAAAGCCTGCGGTTACATCCCCCGCAAAAACGCCAACCGCGCCGCGCGCATTGAGTGGGAACACATCGTACCGGCCTGGCAAATCGGGCATCTGCGCCAATGCTGGCAAAATGGCGGGCGAAAAAACTGCACGCGCCATGATGAGGTGTTCAAGCGCGCCGAGGCAGACCTGCACAACCTGGTGCCGAGCATCGGCGAAGTGAATGGCGACCGTAACAACTTCAGCTTTGGCTGGCTACCGGTGCAAAGCGGGCAGTATGGCTCATGCCTGACCCAGGTGGACTTCAAGGCAAAGAAAGTCATGCCGCGCCCGTCCATTCGCGGAATGATCGCACGTACGTATTTTTATATGAGCAAGCAATACGGCCTACGCCTGTCGAAGCAGGACCGGCAATTGTATGAAGCCTGGAACAAGACCTATCCGGTGCAAATCTGGGAGCGCCAGCGCAACCAGACCGTGGCTTGCGTGATGGGGCGCGGCAATGAGTTCGTCGGCCCGGTCAACCTGAAGGCCTGCGGCTGAACGTGGGCGGGGCTGCCCGCCCACTTGGCCTGCTGCTACTGCGCAGCCTTGTG
The DNA here is from genome assembly GCF_009648855.1 of Pseudomonas sp. CFSAN084952. Lineage (NCBI taxonomy): Bacteria > Pseudomonadati > Pseudomonadota > Gammaproteobacteria > Pseudomonadales > Pseudomonadaceae > Pseudomonas > Pseudomonas sp. CFSAN084952. Next base: position 3,395,212 of record NZ_CP045767.1, read on the forward strand.
TTCGATGATCTCCGACACGGTGTCGTTTTTCTTGGCCCGTGCCATTTTTTCGTTTAGCAGCGCCTGCTTGGCTTCGGCCTCGGCTTTGGTCGCGAACGGCCCCAATAGCACCTCATCCTTGCCGTCGACTTTGACGATATAGAAATTGAAGCCGTGTTCCAGCAACCAGGCGGTCAGGTCGGTGATCGCCTGCAGCTTGTGGTCCGGCGGGCCGACCCGTATATCCCACTCCTGAGCGGCAATCGCACCGGTTTGCGGCAGGCTTTCGGTCACGGCAGGCTTGGCCTTGGGGGCATCGACCGACTTACCTTCACCGCATCCGGCCAACGCCAACACCACAATTGCCATCGCTACTTTACGCACTGCCCTGCTCCTTTGAGGATCAAAGAGGCAACTTTACCATTCACTGTCTATTCTGGCCGTCATAAACGTTGGCTTAAACAATGCGAATCATGTATCGCGACCTGTATGATACCGCCATGGGAATTAATGTCGCCTCTATGCGTCCTAGAAAGAGGCAGTCACAGGGAAGCGCTTCGCAGTAAGCTACACACATCCGACACCTACCCTGTCTGAAACATGTGTCCTTAAAAGTAATTCAAGGAGAAGTCCATGCTTATACTCACCCGCAAAGTCGGTGAAAGCATAAACATCGGTGATGACATTACGATCACCATCCTGGGCGTTAGCGGCCAGCAAGTACGAATCGGCATCAACGCCCCTAAGGATGTTGCCGTGCATCGCGAGGAGATTTACCAGCGTATCCAGGCCGGCCTGACTGCACCCGACAAAAACCAGACGCCTTGAAACGCCTCCAGTAGCCAGCCTTTTCGTTCACTGTAACGGCTGGCGAAAACCCAATTGGCCTGCTCGCGTTTCCCCGCGTGACCAGCGCGCCTTGAGCTTTCCCTTCGCTGCAAGATGAAACTGTCAGGGTATCCGGAACTTGTCGCGCTATTGGCAGCCCAATTTCTGACACTTTATCCTGCCATCCGAGTGCATTTCAGGAACACGTCGATGAGGCCAGCCGCGTCGCAATCCCTTGTTTCCAGATCCTGGATGATTGCCCTGTTGATAGGGCTGACCTTCGTGGCACTCGGGTGTGGCCTGAGAATGGAAGTTGAAGGGGCCGATCCCGACACCCATTCCTGGGTGGATCTGGCGCTTCTACTCTGTGGCTACCTGCTTGTGTTCTGCCTCAAGCCCATCCAGAAGGTGATCTTGCGCAAGCTGTGTCAGCGCGCCGCTCATCGCGCCCATGAAAAAGCCGCACGCTGAGGGCGTTTAGCGGTTATCGGATCGCCGGTATTTACACCGCCGCACCACCACCTATCATTGGGCTTGCGTTGCGCAGCTAATCAAAGGTGCAAAAGCAGATGGACACCCTCAACAAATCCCAAATCGAAAAAGCCTTGGCAGAACGCCTGCCGAGCTACAGGGTTGAGTGCACGCTGCATGCCGACGGCACCCTGTCAGCCGTGCTCAGCGGCCCAGAGACCGATCACTTCGCGATTACCGGCATCGTGCGTGCGCACTATCACGGTACAGAGGCCATCAACCAGCTCGCCACCGAGATACTCAGGGAAATGGTGATGTCGCGCCAAGGCATGAAAAACAGCCGGTTGCAGGCGCTATCAGACTCCCTCGACTGCCTGGAAGGCCGAGACCGGTAACGGACTTAAGGACAGCAAGCCATCAGCCCCACGCTCGGCTTTCAACGCACTATATTCCTCGATGCAAGCATGGGCAGTCACCATCGGCGCCATGTGTGTCGAGGTCACCACCATGATATCCGCCCCCGCCGCTTCCCCAGCCTGAATGCCCACTGTGGCGTCCTCGAACACCAGGCAGTCTTGCACCGGCACGCCCAGGCGCTGGGCACCCAGCACATAACAGGCCGGATCGGGCTTGCCCGTCTTTACATCTTCGGCTGTCACCAGTACCGCCGGCACCGGAATGCCCGCCGCTTGCAGCCGGCGCACGGCCAACGCTTTTGGCGCAGAGGTGACCAACGCCCATTGATCGACGGGCAGGCTGGCCAAAAACGCCACCGCGCCGGGAACTGCCACGATGCCTTCGACATCGTCCAGCTCAGCCTCGGTGATCCATTGGGCTTCTACCTGTGGATCGACACCCGGCAACGCCTGGCGGGTGATCGTATCAATTGCGCGGGCACCATGAATGGTGTGCAGGAACGCTTCCACATCCAAGCCATGCCGTGCAGCCCAGATGCCCCACACGCGCTCCGCAGCCGCAATGGAGTTGAGCAGGGTCCCGTCCATATCGAACAGAAAGGCGCGGTAACGCCGGGTAAATACGTTTGGAGTTGGGCTGGACACTGCACGGCTTCCTCATGGGCTGGGCCCCTGCAATCTACGGATCACCTTGACGCTTGTAAACGCCGAGATCTGGCCCGTCAGTTCCGAGGCAAAAATGACGAACTTGTCATGATCCTGTTGGTTGGCTGTTGGGGTCGCCTGGTTACCGTGAGCTCACTACCCACCCGGAACGTGAGACACCACCATGAAACTGATTGCCCTGGGCTTCGCCGCTTTGCTCGTCACTGGCTCGGTATTCGCTGCCGACGCCGCCCCTGCCGCCAACGTGATCCATGACAAGACCGGCTTCTTCGTGCACCTGGATGTCGCCAAGGTGCTGTCGAGCACCGACACCTACGGCCAATGCGGGGTTGTGCCGGCGCAACTGCGCTACCTGGACCACCAAGACCGCGAACATGTGCTGGATTACCAAGTCCAGGGCACCGGTTGCGCCAATGACAATTGATCGGGCTACACTGGCGCAACTTATTGAAGCAGAGCACTTCCCATGAACATCCTTGTAGTCGAAGACGAACCCAAGGCCGGCAATTATCTGCTCAATGGCCTGCAGGAACTGGGGCATTGTGTGAGCCTGGCCCGCGATGGCGTGGACGGTTTGCACCAGGCCCTTGAAACGCCCTTCGACGTGATCGTACTCGACGTGATGATGCCGAAAATGGATGGCTGGGAAGTGCTGCGTCGCCTGCGCAAAGAGGCCGATACGCCGGTGCTGTTCCTCACCGCCCGCGATGACATCGCCGACCGCATCAAAGGCCTTGAATTGGGTGCCGATGACTACCTGATCAAGCCCTTTTCGTTCGCCGAACTGGTGGCGCGCCTGCGTACCCTCAACCGTCGTGGCCCGAGCCGGGATGAAGAGCAACTGCACATCGCCGACCTGCACATTGACGTACTCAAACGTCGGGTCACCCGCGCCGGCACGCGCATTACCCTGACCAACAAAGAGTTCGCCCTTCTGCACCTGTTTGCCACGCACCAGGACCAAGTGCTGTCCCGCTCGCTGATTGCTTCGCGGGTATGGGACATGAACTTCGACAGCGACACTAATGTGGTGGATGTCGCCGTGCGCCGCCTGCGCCTGAAAATCGACGACCCGTTCCAGCTCAAGCTGATCCACAGCGTGCGGGGCATTGGCTACCGCTTCGATACCCAGCCATGAGCCGCCAGCACCCTTACTCCCTGACCCTGCGCCTGGCATTGATCTTCGCCCTGCTCGCCTTCGCCCTGCTGGCAACCCTGGGCGTGGCGCTGTACCGGGAGCTGGAGCGCGAACTGATCCGCCGCGATGACGCCGCGCTGATATCGCGAGTGGATCAGTTGCGCAACCTGCTTAACGACAGCAATACCTTGGACTTGATCAAGACCAAGCCAGAGCTGTTCCAGAACATGTTGGGCAACCGCGAATCGGTGCTGAGTATCGCCGCACCCGGCCAGCAGCCGCTGCTGCTGGTAAACCCGGGAAATATTGAGTTGCCGTCGATCCAGCCGCTGCCCAAGGATCACCGGCTCATATTGAGCGACGTGCAACATTTGCCAGGCCTGAACGGCATTCCCTTCTCGCTGGTGGCCGTGGACATCGACTCCGGCGACCTGGGCAGTTTGCAAATCACCAGCGGCCGCCTGATGACCGAGCGCACCGCCGTGCTCGCCAGTTATCGACTCAGCGTCTACATCCTGGCGAGTATCGCCGCGATCATCCTGGCGCTGGTGGGTTACCTGCTGGTTCATCGCGGCTTGCTGCCGTTGCGCCGCCTGGCCCGGCATGCCCAAGGGATCGGCGTCAGCAATCTGGCCGAACGCCTCGACAGCCACGGCGCGCCGAAAGAATTGCTGCCCATGATCGACTCGTTCAACACCATGCTTGAGCGCCTGGCCAAAGGTTTTGTACAACTGGGCCAAGTGTCCACCGATATGGCCCACGAACTGCGCACCCCGATCAACAACCTGCTCGGCGAAACCCAGGTGGCCCTGCAGCAGCAGCGCAGCATCGAGAGCTACCAGCAACTGCTGGCCTCCAATGTCGAAGAGCTGGAGCGCCTGGCGCGGATGCTCGACAACATGCTGTTCCTGGCCCGCACCGACCCCGCCAGCGCACTGCGCCAACGCCAGGCGCTGGACGCGGCGGATGAAGTGGAACGCATCGCGGATTACTTCGAGGGGCTGGCCGGTGATGTGGACATGCACATCACGGCCTTGGGCGAAGGGGTGATCTGGGCTGAACCGATGCTGCTGCGCCGTGCCTTGGCCAACCTGTGTGCCAACGCCATCAAGTATGGCGCGCCGGGCTCGGAGCTGAGTATCCAGGCAGTGCCGGATGGCGCGGGCATCAACCTGAAAGTCAGCAACCAAGGCCAGACGATCCCGGCTGAGCACCTGCCGCGGCTGTTCGAACGGTTCTACCGGGTCGATGAATCCCGCGAGCGGTCATCCCAGTCCAACGGCCTGGGGCTCTCGATCGTGGCGACCATCATGCAGCTGCATAACGGGCGGTACCGCGTCAGCAGTGAAGATGGCGTGACCTGTTTTGAGTTGTTTTTCCCCGGCCGTGAAGCCTGAGGGCGCTGCACCTCAATCAAACGCACCGTTCAGAACTTCGTAGATGATACCGGTCGCAATGGCCACCAATATCAAGTCGGTTCCCGCTTGCTGCCATTCGTAACCATCATAACGAGGCAACTGCCCCAGCAAGCGGCCGTCCAGCTTCTTGGCAATACCAGGCGGCAGGGGCTTGCCGCGTGCCAGGTTTTTCTGAATGCCAGGCGGTAAGGCTGGCCCTGGGCGCCAATAATCGCGGTGACCGCCCAGCACGTTCAGTACAAGACCGCGATCAACGCTGAAGTCGTTCCTGGATTGGCCGCCCTTGTCTTTGGCCTTACCCGGCCCGCCCTGGGCATTACCTTTGTTATTACCGTGACCTTTGCCGTTGTCCTGCCCACCATAGGCGTCACCCTTGTTATTGCCTTGGCCTTTGCCATTACCTGGATCTGCAAGGGCAAGGCCACTGGTGACGGACAGTGCAAGCGACAACGCAGCCGATACAAGTTTCGTACGCTTTAACATGGCGACTTTCCGAGGCAAGGGTGTGCTGGAACTGTAGTTGAAATTGCAACACAGCGTACAGCTGTCAGCTGATCTGGCCACCGGCAAGGACGACATCCGCCTGGGTTTGCCAGGCTGCCAGCGCCGCAACCCGCAGCCCTTCCACGGTTGTCGATAGCACCATCGACGGCTCGCTCGATCCGGGCAAGCCGGGAACGTGAATAAACCCACTGCGCACCCCAGTCCCCACCAAGGCGTGCTGCAAACGATAAAACACCTGGTTGCACACAAACGTACCCGCCGTCTGCGATACCGAGGCCGCAATACCCGCCTCACGCACCGCCTTGACCATGCCCTTGATCGGCAACGTCGAGAAGTACGCCGCCGGGCCGCCCTCCACCACTGAGGTATCAATTGGCTGAACGCCCAGATTGTCGGGAATACGCGCATCGTTAACGTTGATCGCAACGCGCTCGATGGAAATATCACTGCGCCCAGGCCCCAGGCCCGTGGCGATGACCATTGCCGGCTGCAGTTCGTTGATCAACTGCAGCAAGGTCTCGGCCGCGGTGGCAAATGCGCAGGGCAAGCAACGCGCAACTATCTTCACGCCCTCGCTCAACGGCACACCGTCCAACTGGCGCACGGCCTCCCAAGAAGGGTTTACCGCCGCCTTATCAAAGGGCTCGAAGCCCGTCAGCAATACGTTTTGCACAATGACCTCACATCAACAGGTAAAGCAGCACGATATTGACCACCAGCATCATCAGCGCCGTGGGTATCTGGGCCTTGATCACCGCATTTTTGTCCGGCAGTTCCAGTAGCGCCGCCGGTACGATATTGAAGTTGGCCGCCATGGGCGTCATCAACGTACCGCAATAGCCCGAGAACATACCAATGGCCGCCATCACCGCAGGGTTGCCACCGTAAATCCCCACCAGCACCGGCACGCCGACGCCACCGGTCATCACCGGAAAGGCCGCAAAACCATTGCCCATGATCACGGTAAACAAGGCCATGCCCAACACATAGACCATCACCGCCACCAACTTGTAGTCCAGGTTGATGTAGGTGGTGGTGACATGAGCGACCGCCGTGCCCACCCCGGCCTCATTGAACAACAGCCCGAGCATCGCCAGCATTTGCGGGAGCACCATGGCCCAACCCAGGGCTTCGGTCAGGCGACGGGATTCGCGCAACGCTTGCACCGGCGTATCACGGGTCAGCCAGCAGGCCAGGCCAAGGGCGATCAGGCAACCGATGCCGAGGGAGACAAAGGTCGTGTTCTTCGGGTCCAGCAGCGGTACACCACCGATTTCGGTGTGTTTGAGCAACACTGAGCCAATCACCGTGGTCAGCGGAATCGCCAACGCCGGGATGAACAATTTGTGGCCCAGGCGCCCGGCACTGGCGCGAGACGCCTTGTCGTGCAATTGGGCATGGCGGCCACGACCAACGCCGCCCAAGCCCGCAATCAATGCCATCACCACCACACCCACTCCGATGACCACCGAAGGCAAGCGCTCGCCTATAAGGAACGGTACGGCGAACAACAACCAGAACAGCGCACTGGACCAGCGCTTGGGGTGGGAACGGTCGAGCAGGATCATGCCGGCGGTGATCAGCAACAGCACGCCCGCCAGCCAGTACAGGTATTGAATGGAAATAATCATTGAGCAGCCTCCACTGGAGCGGTGGCCGAGCTCATTTCGCGGGTCAAGCGCCGGTCGAAACGATGCAACCGGATAGCGTGAATGATGAAGGCGCAGATCGCCGTCGGGATGCCCCACACCGCAATGTGCAGCGGCTCCACATCAATCCCCGAGCCAAGCAGGAAGGTGTGCATCAACGCAATCGCACCAAAGGCCACGAAGATGTCCTCACCAAAGAACAACCCGACGTTGTCGGTGGCAGCGCACATGGCCAGTACCTTGTGGCGTAGCTTGTCAGGCAGCTTGCCATAACGTTTTTCTGCGGCGCCCTCGGCCATCGGCGCCAGCAGCGGCCGCACCATCTGCGGATGCCCACCCAGGCTGGTCAATCCCATGGCAGCCGTGGACTCACGCACAAACAGATAAATGATCAGCAAGCGCCCGACCGTGGCGCGTTCGAAGCGTGCAATCCAGTTCTGCGCATGCAGGCGCAGGCCATGGCGTTCCAGCAGGCCAATCACCGCCAGCGGCAATAACAGAATCAGTTGCAAGGCACGGGTCTGAAGGAAGCCATCGCCCATGGTGGCGAGAATTTTTTCCAGCGGGAACTGTGCGGCAAGCCCGGTGGCGATGGCGGCCGCGGTGACCACCAACAGCGGATTGAAGCGCAATACAAAGCCGAACACGATGACAAGTACGCCGATCAACGGCCATAAGTTCACAACAGTTTGCATGGCGAAGAGGTCCTTTAGTGCGCGCTGCGGCGCCATTACAGCAGGATGTGGGCAAAGGGCTCACAGCATGAAAATGGCGTGCAATCGGCTCGGTTTTTTATTGTTGACCTGGAAGGTCGAGCGTCAGTGGCGGCAACTTTGCTGCCTGGGGACGGGGGTGTCCAACAAGAAAAATTGTTGCTGCAAACCAATAATTTTTGTGGGGGGATGGCATCGGGGGTACGGCACCATGGAGAGATTCAGCGCAGTTTTTTTGGAAAAGACGGGAGGATGAACTCGCTATGGCGTCGGCAGGGAAAATTCCTGATCTGCACCTATACTCCACGGTGCAGCTGTGTGTACTTGCAGTTCATTCACGGTGTCACGCCGACAATGAGGGTTCCCGCTATGTATGCCGGACAAATGAGTAATATGGCGACCACGCTTGGCGAAATACGCTGCCAGCTGTTCGCCCAGGTAATTTGCCTGCTGGCGGTGGCGACGCTTTTCGCCTGATCGAATATTCAAGCACTCAAAGGACGCCGCCAGGCGTCTTGGCTTTGCTGTGCCCAAATTTCGACGAGACTCTGACGCCCACTGGCGGCACAACCTATTCGGCTCTTGATGGCGTGGTTATTCGCCACTTACTACGGCTTCGGCTGACTTCTGCAGGTTCATCTCGTCGCCTCTCGGCACTTGGTAGCACAACGGCAAAACTACAAATCTCCCAGGGTAATTCGCTCGACCTTCTTGGTTATGCCTTTCGGATCTACGTCACAGCGTTCCGTGCAAGTATTGGGCTTTGGCGATTATTGCAACCTTACCCCGCCGTGCCGCCTCATCCGCTTCCTGTTCGTCAGGCCAGCATTTTGCCTCGGGCTTCCCTCAGTTTCGCAGTCACCCTGAACTGGCCTAATGATTTTGGACACTTCAATCGGGCGTTATGATAGCGCCCAAATCTGAGGTGTTTGGATATGCGTAAATCTTATTCGAGTGAGTTCAAGCTCAAGGCTGCCAGCATGGTGCTGGATGAAGGCCAGCCGGTTACTGAGGTCTGTGCCAGCCTAGATATCGGCCCCACTGCTCTACGCCGCTGGGTCGATCAAGTGCAGAAAGAACGCCTGGGTTCGACCCCGGTAGGGGCCAAGGCGATTACCGCTGATCAGCGAGAAATCCAGAGGCTCAAAGCCCTACTCAGGGAGAAAGACCTGGACATTGAAATCCTAAAAAAGGCCAGTGCTCTCCTGCTTTTGGACGCCAAAGATCATTCACGCTGATCGATGAGCTGGACGAGCAATACGGCGTTAAAAGGTGTTGCCGGGCGTTTGGGATCAACCGTAGTAGTTTCTACGCCTGGCGCCAGCGCCAGGGCAGAGCAAATCCTGAACGGGACAAGCTCAAAGCCGCGCTGGTCAAGCACCACAGGGCGTCCAGAGAGTCGGCCGGCGCACGTACTTTGTCCAAGGAGCTAAAAGCCAAAGGGCATCGTATCGGACGTTATATGGCTCGCAGTTTGATGCGCGAAGCTGGCATCGCTAGTCGTCAGCGCAGGCGCCATAAGTACAAGTCGCCGGGCGTTGAGGCATTGGTTGCGCCGCACGTGCTCAAGCGAAAATTTGATGTAACGGCGGTTAACCAGGTGTGGTGTGGCGACGTAACTTACATCAAGGTCGGCAAGCGATGGATGTACTTCGCCGCCGTTCTGGATTTGTACGCTCGGAGGATCGTGGGTTGGTCGTTCTCGATGATTTCTGATGCCAATCTGACCTGCGAAGCGCTACGCATGGCGGTTGAGCTACGCGGCCGCCCCCAGGATGTGTTGTTTCATTCAGACCAAGGTTGTCAGTACACCAGTCATAAATTCCGAAACGAGCTTGTGAAACACGGATTTAGACAAAGTATGAGCCGTAAAGGCGAGTGCTGGGACAACGCCCCCATGGAGCGTTTCTTTGGTAGTTTGAAATCAGAGTGGGTTCCTGAAACGGGCTACAAACTGGAACATGAGGCCCGGGCAGACGTGCAGCGCTATGTCTCGCGCTACAACATCAGCAGGCCTCACAGCTACAACGACTACCGGTCGCCGGTCGCGAAGGAAAGGTTGGTGGCGTGAACCTTAATCGGTGTCCAAGATTACTTGACCAGTTCACCCGCGCCCCCCCTTGCCTCTGGCTAACACTTCCCCCTTGCCGGGTGTGTAGAGAACTTCCACCTCCAAGTCACCAGCGAGGCCACCGCATCGCAAACTGGTTGCGCTTGCGCGCAACGCGCCATGCATGGCGCACCATAAAAACTTCGGCATGGCTGAGGTTGGTTTTTTTGATATAAGCGATCCAGGAAATAGATCGAGTTTTCTCTATTCCGGGGACTTCCCTTTGTTAGAGCTCGAGAGGTCGAACAGTTTTTTTAGCTCGGCAAGATCTTTCTTGGCTCGTGTAATTTCGTAAAGCCGATCGTTTCGCTCTTCCTCTGCAATCAGCGCGAATAATTTGGCAACAAGCCCGTCCGGAAGCTGATGCTCGTCGTCACTGTGCCCGCTGCGAATTGATAATTTAGCCTCTCCTTCCGAAGAAGCTTTTAGGTCATCAAAGAACGCTTCGTTAACCCCCAAATCATGATCATTAGGAGTAATCCCCTTTTCACCAAGTTCTTTGATGACAGGATCAGCAACACATCGAGCGAGCGAGGCAAAATCCCGTTCGCTCATCTCCATGAGATTAAGAACGTCTCCTCTCTCGAGCTTCTGAGGCAGGGACTTACCGGCTGGCAGCCAAGCTGAAAGATCTAGCGAGCGAGACAGCCCATCGTATTTGAGTTCAGAACTTAGGACGGTGAATGGCACAAGTCCTTCAGATAGCACTCGCACGGACCAAGAACTACCCTCATATTCTTGATAAACCTTAGCGCGCGGCCGCTCCTTTTCAGCCTGTTTCGATGATTGAGAAAGAGCCACCCAAACTGCTGCGAATGTGCCTGCTGCCGCCAACCAATCACCCAAACTGCCCAAATTAGGAACAAAACGAACTGTTGATTGAGGGTTCATATTAATACCGACAACCAACCCTAAGAGGGCAAAAAGCGCCCCTCCGATGCAAACCCCTGTCACCGTCTTCCAATGCATAAACCCTCCTTAGGTAGAAGGCATTTATATCAAACAATACAATCAAATCGCCACTACTCTATACGACAACCTGCAATCCTCGCATGATTAGGTAATCGGCAAACTGCGTCCTGCTCGGTGCGTATGGAGGCGGACGCATGCGTAAACCGGACGTATCGCGGTTCAGTAGCGTCCGCCGGCCGCTTGGCTCAGTGCAGATCAGTCACTGATACGGAAGAAAGCGCAGAGCTAAAATGGTATCTGGCCCAAGGCGATAAAGCAGCCTGGGACTACTTCATCGCCGAGCAGTCAGCTGCCTGATCAGCCCCTACCTATTGCGCTGAGCGCAGCTTAAAAATCAGCAGCCCTGATTACCTCGACCCCGCCACTATATTCGTCTGCAAAAGAAGTTAAGCTCACTAAAGCCTTTTCGGGGGCGCCGTGGAGTATCCACAAAGACTTTAGGCTTTCATCAGACTGATACCCTTGAGTGGATATTTGATCTAGAACTTTGTGCATTCGATTTGCGTACAGGGCTATGTTCTGCACTTCCCTAGCGACCAAAGCTCCAGGGAGTTCGTAAATAGGAAGCCTTGCAATCCATAGCGCTGCGGCCTCAAGAGCTTCCCTATGTAGGGGTGCACTCCCCTCAATGATGATGTCTGGCATCTTCCTGGCTACCTCAATGACGCGCCTGGCAACAATTTCAGCAACCTCGACTGTAGCCCTCAGCGACGCAATACGCTGAAGCCTTGCTTCTTCCGATACGTGGTTCACCTGGTCTCGAAACAACTTTTGCGACTGGCGTCCTTGCTGCCGTGCAACGCCTATAGCAACACCCAATGCCAAGAGCGATCCAATCGCCTGAACCCATGACGCTAATCCTGGGTGATGTTCGATCCAAAAAGAAATACTTTCCCAGCTCATCGCCCGCTCTCCTGCAAATCTCGGAACTATAACCGGCGAGGGTCCCCTATGTCCGCACAACAGAAATTACCTCAGTTCATCCATGACCAGCCGAGCATGGGCCTGCCGTTCGAAAAGGAACTGCTAGTCGGCCTGTCCGCCGGCAATGCCGGCACCGACACCGGCATCGCACGGACATACCGGAGCCGGACGTGGCCGTGAACCACAACCAAATCGCCCTGGCTGTGCATCGCCAACCACCCAAACACAGCGCATTACGTAGCCGACGTGTAAGAGGCCCCTAGTTGGCACACAAGCACACATGGCGTGGATGAATCCGTATCGACCAGCAGCACAGGCGGTACCCATCACCCCCTGGCGCAGCCCCTGGCAGCACCGTTTCTCACCGAATGCGCCAATGGATCATCGCAGCGTAACTTCGACGTGCAGGAAGCGCTACGCACTCCGGCCGCCCAGGTGACATGTGGTCATTTCGCGATTGCAGTGTGTTATCTGACCCGTGCAACCAGCCGGATGATGTGGTTCGACAAGAGGACCAGCGCGCCCTGTTCGGGGACATCCGCGATGAAGAGCATGTGCGGTGCGATGGCCGGGTGCTGAAAGCTGAGCCCGACGTTATGATGGACTTTCGACACCTGCCATTCCCCGACGCCAGCTTCAACATGCTGGTGTTCGATCCATCGCACCTGATGTGGTGCGCGCCGGTGTGGAAGCTGGTTGCGGCTGAAGTACGGACCCCGGACCGGTGACTGGCGCGACGATCTTCGAAAGGGGTGCGCCGAATGCTTCCGCGTTCTGCGGCCAAGTCAGTTCCTCGTCTTCAAGTGGAACGAACCCCAGATACGGGTCAGCACGATTCTTGCCCTCACCGAAGAACAACCGCTGTTTGGCCACAAGTCCGGGACGCGTGAGAAAACACACTGGATCACGGTTATGAAGAGGGGGGAGGAAAAAATAGTCGGGAAACCGACACTCCACCAACCCGCACCACTCACACTTCTGACACCAAAAGAAAGGTGCGTAATAAAAGCCTCAATTACCGTTTACAGAACCATTGATACTCCCAAGACAAGTCAACTTCGATTGGTTGCAGATGATCTGCACAAAATTTAAATCTTGGTTAAAGCGAAAGAATAACCCCCTAGCACGGGCAATATAGGGGGTTTTAGAAAAGCGTTAGCTACTCGATATTGAAAATTTACTTATTTTTTATCGGATATCGCGTTAACAGGGCGAATTTGAAATTTTCTACTATAACGGGGTGATTTAAAGTAACGACCGACCTTTTCCGCCGTATCAATCAATGCATCCATCGCCTCCTCCAATCCTTCTTCCATATAAGCAATCGAATCTTCATTAGAATGAATTCCGATATCATCATTGATAGTCTTGCAAGGAACGAAAGGGTGAGCAATTTCTTCCATATACTGGTAAAAAGCACCTTTTGCCATTACCAAACCAAATCGTCGCCAAGCGTATTTTCGCCCCCAATAATAACCGTTGACTGCTCGATGTTTGACACGATCATCATTTTTCCCTTTGTTTTCTGCAAGTTTATCCAGAGAAAAATGCTTGGCCGCTGAATAACTCAGCAACTTATTGACGCTGTCCGCCTTCCCCAAAGCTGAAGGTTCAATGATATTTCTACCATCACGCTCCGTTATAAAACCAATATTGTAACGATCACCGTTTACAAGCTCCGCAGCGCTACTATTCGTTTCGAACTGATAAAGAGTCTCAGCGGTCGCAGGCGTGAACTGGTGTAAAAACTTACCGCTTGGAAGCCCAGTTATCGTATAGTTCCTAACAATAACATCATGAATCGTATATAAATTCCGTGATTTCATTTTCTCATCCCTGCCCTTATGGTGCCGCGCTCACACAAGATAATGGCATTTTGACTCAATAGCAAATCCACACCCGCGCTACCGAGCCAATTACCTATATAAATCGTAGGGTAGATACTGTTGGGTATAGATTAGCAAGTAAAATCCACCGACGGCCATCTTTCACTATCCAACATTACCAATGCATCATATGTAAAACACTATTGCTGACCAAGAATTTCCTTTATCTCCTTTATACAAACTCTGGGAATTTTCAACGAGTCAACATTGCTTCTCGCAATCACTGACGCAAAGTCCTCCACTTCCACTGAATCCCCCCAATCCAACATTTTCCCTAAACGCAGTGCTGTGAATCTAGAAAACCCAAGTGACATCAAGCTTAGCTCAACGCTGGAACATGCTCCAAACTCAAGAAAAGTGTGATAAGCCGCTTGTCGTGCTTCATCTTCAGAAAGCCCCTTGTTCTTAAGGCAATAACTAATGACATCTTCATACGCGCTAAAATACTTCACAAGCTTAAAGCGTATGTCAGATTCTATAATCCCTAACAACTCCCTAATGATAGTAGAAGTCTTAGTAGAGAAATTATCTTGACGCCTGATATAATTAACTCGATCCCTAATCAGAACATTTATAGGCGTTCCAGTTACCCACTGATGAGATAAATAGCAAACCCAACTTCTAAATTTTTGGCTTTCAGCCCACTGAAACACATCAGATATCATATCAATGGCTCTTACCATTCGATGATAACCACCCACAGCATAAGGGTTCAATAACGAAAATTCTTCTGTGTAGACCGCTCCATGCAGCTTATCGTAAAGCATCTGCAAATGGTCCGGCCTTAGACTACTATGAGACTCCAGAATTTCTTGAGGCAGCGTTATTGTCAAATTTTGAACGTGCCTCAAATTTTGAGCTAACACTTCAGAGTTTTCCACTGTTTGGTATTTTTTTATAATCTCGCTTTCTTCATTTTCGATTACTTCGCGATAAAGTCGGCTGAAACCTGCTTCCGCGAAATCTTTCTTGTCGGCATCAATCTCCCCAGTCATGAGACTATGAATGATGGAACCACCATCATCCATAAGTTTTTGCATCGAAGCTTTCACCTCTTGAAGGTTGTCACCTTTATAAGATTGCTCTTCCCAATCACTTGGTCTGATACACCAAATATTGCCATGAAACTCTTGCAGCAGCCTGCCAGCGCGTCCAGAAAGGTTTAGGAAATCTGATCGAGACATTGGCTTTGTCCCACTATGAGGATTTTCTATTACAATATGCTTTGCTGGTAGATTAACGCCTTGCAACAACGTACTAGTGCAGCAAAGAAATCGGATTTCACCCGCCTTGAACAAATCTTCAACACCAGATCGAATTATCGATGGCATAACCCCGTAGTGAAAGGCTACTCCTGATGCTAAACTAACTGCCAACGGATAGTCTTCATGCACCTCAGCTTTAATAAAGTTGATAAAGTCTTTTACATCTTCTGAAATCAAAGGCTTTTCGCTAACTAACAATAACTCTTCCGCAACCTTCTCTGCCTGACCGGGCCCATCGGCAAATATAATTGTAGATTCATCGCTGCCCGTTATCTCATTGGCAAAGCAAGCCCTCTGTTTCGTCCGAGAGCCTCTAAAACTAAAATCAACAGAAGCATTCCCAAGATTAACACTTCGACCACCGGCAAGTAAAGACGCATTAATAAAGCTTGGCTGCCGTGAAACTTCGGATATAAGAATAAGATTCTGTGATACAGGTGATACGGTCTCTGTAAAATAAACCCCCTCATCTTGGCGCCCGAACAAACTCAAAAAATAACCGGGGTTACTTATAAGGGGACTTGCGAATAATATAGAGGCTGAAGGATGCTTAACAAGCGCCAAATCTACCGCACTTTGCAATGTAATACCGCGATTCCCCTTCTGTATCTCGTGTGCCTCATCTACAAATATAGATGTAATACTTTTTTTATTATTTTCCGGCTTAAGCAGACTTAGCAGCCTCTCAGGAGTTAACACATATATGATATTTTTTATGTTCCGTGAAACCTTAAGAGGAAATGGTGCAGTTCTAACTAAAACACCCTCAATATTTTCAGACTTAATAGTTCGCCTTACCCTTGAAGAAACCTCAGATATAAGTGCTCTTGTGGGGACTATATAGACTATATTCTCCTCAGCTCCACTCTTTAGCCTTCTTACTAGATCAAGATTTAGGATAAACGATTTGCCGGCAGACGTTGGTGCAGACACACTTACAGAGTTTTGGTTTTCTAGTGATGTGTAAAGCTTGTGCTGAAAGTCAGTTAGTATCACTTCGTCAGCAACCGTGTTCTCCACCTCTCTAGCTATACGTTCTAATGACAGCATCAGCGACGGAGAAAAATCCTCCAACTCCCTATATCTTTCCCGTAAGAGGGTTCTCCCCGGAAAATTACCAATCCTAGAAAAGATAATATCAGCAGCCTGAACTATTTTGGGCTTATCGTTGGAAGCACATTCGACGAGACGGCTTATCACTTCATAAGCTAGAGCCAATTCTTCAGGCTCATCCGAAAGAGATAGAATTGACGAAACACCTATCAACCTTCTCACCTCTTCCGAATTTAACTCCGCCTTATCTCTATGCCCCGGCAGCAAATGATCAACACTATATTTAAATAGCTTATCTATATCCGCTTGAAACTTACCCATCTCGACTCCCATATCAGTCTAACGCCGCATTGAATTCATTCCTAAACTCCTGCACAGAGGGAAATGGAATAAAAAAAACATCAAGACATAGATGAGACCTTGAAAAACCCAAGAGTTTTTTCTCTAATTTAGAAGCGATTAGATTTGTTTCTTTCGAAAACCTTGCTCTGAACTCATTAGTTAAAACGGGATGAGAAACACCGGGCGCACTTGAATATGCATCCCAGTTATAACCTATAAGGCAGGCATGATTTATTCTTGCGCCGGGACCGGGCTCACCAAGCCGGATATGCTCAGTGACAGCATCCTGAACTTCTTTATCCGCGTATTTGAAATGTTTTGTGATCATTGTGAATTCATGCTTATAGATTTCATCAGCATGAAAGCTATCAATACTTTTGATAGCCGAACTAATTGCATCATCTATATTCTGATAAAGCTTTGACTCACCAAAATAAAAATCGACAAGCTGATCATCCGCATTCCACTTAACATGAATACCATCAGAGCCGTTTGCCTCTAACTTTCTGTTTGTCTTTAGCTCCATTTTCGCTACTACTTGCGGAGCTTGAACTATTGCTTCAATCAGAAAATACAGTAAAGCTTCTCCGGCCTCACCTGTCTTATCGGGACTATCATCAGTTATGTCCGGATGACGAAAGAGCTTCCTGGCCTCTTTAGTGAGACGAGCAGCATCTTTGAATGTTATAGGCGTAGGTCGATTCTTCGCAGCAATACAATAATCGATTATATAGTTATATAAAAGCCCTGCTAAAGCCTTCACCATCGGCCGCCCGTTACCATCGAATTTCAGGTGATGAAATCGCAGCTTGGTTCTAATAGAACTTATAGTATCGCTATGTTCAATAGAGTCGATACACGCGGTATAGTCATTACTATTTACTGTGATCAGAGATTTTATCTCTGCAATTTTGACCATTCCTTGTCACTCCACCTCTGCACAATTCAATTTCGAGCTTTTTCTATCTATCGGTGCTTAGAGTCCGACAAGCCTACAAAAAACGCGAAGACAGATTGCCACTATACCGTAGCGGAGCTGAAAGCCAATTTTTCTGTTGGGGCGTATAGATTGGAAGGTGGGATGTCCGAGGTCGAGGTTACGCCGGCACAACAGGGATGTGGAGGAATTTTATTCAGGAAGTAAAAAGACGTTCAAGCACACTACTTAGGTATCATTAGGGGCTGTTCCACTCCGAGATCCCCCACTAATAAAACTATTAAAAAACAGCTAGTTAAAGGTTTCAGACAACCCGCCACCGCCTACTTCGACACCGCCAATTCAAAAGTAAAATTCACACGTAAATGAACCGTTATTGGCGTTCACATTACCCAGTGTGAACGAACACTATATTTTGTGAACGCTCTGAAGAAATCCAAGCCAACAAAAAAGGGCCCACCTTTCGGTGAGCCCTTCTAGACCGCCCAGCAGAGCGGATTTTGTTTGGTAGGCGCGATTGGACTCGAACCAACGACCCCCACCATGTCAAGGTGGTGCTCTAACCAACTGAGCTACGTGCCTGCTGTGAGGCGGCATTCTACGGAATTCCGAAGGGGTGTCAACATCTTTTTTGCAGCTAACCCTATGAATATGCGAATTTTTTATTTGCGTCGGGTACACCCGTGATTTCCGGGTGGCTGGCAGGCAATTTTCAACTCAGGTAGGATCGGCGCACTCGTAAAAAATATAAAACAGAGGTTCCAGGATGGCGAACACCCCCTACCCCCAGTCGTATTACGCCGCTTCTGCGAATGCAGTTCCGCCCCGTCCTGAGTTGCAAGGTGAGGTCGAGACCGATGTGTGCGTGATCGGGGCCGGCTATACCGGGCTTTCCAGTGCGCTGTTTCTGCTGGAGAACGGCTTTCGCGTTACGGTGCTGGAAGCCGCCAAGGTCGGTTTTGGTGCCTCGGGTCGCAACGGTGGGCAAATCGTCAATAGTTACAGCCGCGATATCGACGTGATCGAGCGCAGCGTCGGGCCTCAGCAGGCGCAGTTGTTGGGGCAGATGGCGTTTGAAGGCGGCAGAATCATCCGTGAGCGCGTGGCCAAGTACCAGATCCAGTGCGACTTGAAGGACGGTGGCGTGTTCGCCGCCCTCAACAGCAAGCACATGGGCCACTTGGAGTCGCAGAAGCGTCTGTGGGAGCGCTACGGCCATACGCAACTGGAGTTGCTGGACGAGCGACGCATCCGCGAAGTGGTGGCCTGTGACAACTATGTGGGCGGCTTGCTGGACATGAGCGGCGGCCATATCCACCCGCTCAACCTGGCGCTCGGTGAAGCCGCGGCTGTGGAATCCCTGGGCGGCACGATCTATGAGCAATCGGCAGCGGTGCGCATCGAGCGCGGCGCTAATCCGGTGGTGCATACCGCCGAAGGCAAGGTCAGGGCCAAATTCATTATCGTCGCGGGGAACGCTTACCTGGGCAATCTGGTCCCGGAGCTGGCGGCCAAGTCGATGCCGTGTGGCACCCAAGTGATCACCACGGCGCCACTGGGCGATGAAGTAGCCAAGACTTTATTGCCACAAGATTACTGTGTCGAGGACTGCAACTACCTGCTCGACTACTACCGCCTCACCAGCGACAAGCGCCTGATCTTCGGCGGCGGCGTGGTGTATGGCGCACGAGACCCGGCGAATATCGAAGCGATCATCCGGCCGAAAATGCTCAAGGCATTTCCGCAACTGAAGAACGTGAAGATCGACTACGCCTGGACTGGCAATTTCCTGCTGACCCTGTCGCGTTTGCCGCAGGTCGGTCGCCTGGGTGACAACATCTATTACTCCCAGGGCTGTAGCGGCCATGGCGTGACGTACACGCACCTGGCAGGCAAAGTACTGGCAGAGGCCTTGCGGGGTCAGGCTGAGCGTTTTGATGCGTTTGCGGGCTTGCCGCATTACCCGTTCCCGGGTGGGCAAATGTTGCGCACGCCGTTTGCGGCGCTGGGGGCTTGGTACTACGGGTTGCGGGATAAATTCGGGATGTAAACACAGGCAGACTGTAGCGAGGGAGCTTGCTCCCGCTGGGCTGCGAAGCGGCCCCAAAAGCCTGGGAGCGCTACGCACTCCAGCGGGAGCAAGCTCCCTCGCCACATTTACATCAAGCCTTCAAGCAAAGATGCGCTCAGAGCCGGTCGCGAGTAATCCCGCTGCGAATCCGCACGATATCCGCCAATACCGCCAACGCAATTTCCGACGGCGTCCTGCTCCCCAGGTTAAGCCCGATGGGCGCGTGTATCCGCGCCAGTTCAGGCTCCCCCAACCCACCGATGCGGCGCAGTCGCTCAAAGCGCTTCTGCGAGGTCTGCAACGACCCCATCACGCCAATGTAGAACGCGTCGGTACGCACCGCTTCCATCATCGCCAGATCATCGATACGCGGGTCATGCGTCAGCGCAACCACCGCCGTATCACGGTGACAGCCGCCATCGGCAATAAACACCGACGGCAACTGGCGACGAATCTCCACGCCATTGAGCACCACGCCTTCGAGCACTTCATCGCGTGGGTCGCAGAGAATCACTTCGAACCCGAGGCCGACTGCAAACTCGGCACACGCCTGCGCCACGCTGGAGTACCCGGCCAGCAATAGACGCTGAGCCGCACCGACGCGGAGGCGCACCCGCTCACTGTCACGCTCGATGCGCGCGCCCTGCTCACAATCAGCGACCAGGCGGCGCGCCCCGCTGGCCAGGTCGACCTGGCGAATCAAGCGCCGCTGCCCGAGCAGCGCCGACTCCACTTCACGCAGGTGCGCCTGCACCTCGCAGTCAGGCTCGAACTTCTCAACCAATACTTCGAGAATGCCGCCGCAGGGCAGGCTGACCCGCGAGCGCGGATCGTCCCCTGCGCCGTAGCGCACCACGTTGACCGCATCGAGAAACGCACCGTCAGCGACGCGTTCGAGAAAGTCTTCCTCGACGCAACCACCCGACAACGACCCAATCCACTGCCCTGCGGCGTTCACCGCCAGCAACGAACCCGGCGCACGCGGCGCCGAGCCGTAGGTGGCCAGTACCGTACAGAGCCAGATGCGTTGCCCGGCCACCGACCACTCCAGCGCCCGTCGTATCACCTGCAGGTCCAGATGCTGCATGTCAGTGCGCCTTGTGCTCGATGGACGGCGCCTCAGCCTGCAACTTCTGCACATCGCTCACCGCCAGCTCCGCCGATTGCCCGCCCCAGCCTTGGCGCAGGTAATTGATCAGATCGGTGAGTTGCGCCGGGCTGAGTTTTCCAGCGAAGCCCGGCATCGGTTGCATGTGCTCGAACCCGGAGAACTTCTGCTCACCGATCCCGTCCTCGATCACCCGCACCAGGTTGCGCGGGTCTTCCAGACGCAGCGTGGTGTTGCCGCGCATCGCCACCGCGATGTGCGGCTTGCCTTCACCCCCCGCGGCATGGCAACCGGCACAGACGTTCAGGTATTCCTGGCGGCCGCGCAGAGCGCTCGGGCCGAGCTTGTCCACCGGCACTTCGACCAACGCCTTGGCTGCCGGCGGTTTATCGCCGAGCAGGAAGGTCGCCATCGCGGCCAGGTCCGTATCGCTCAGGCCCTGGGTGCTGTTGTGGAACACCGGGAACATCTCGTTGAACATCGTCCCTTGGGCGCTCATGCCGTGCTTGAGGAACGTGGCCAGGTCCTGCTCATTCCAGCCGCGCGCGGCCAGGTCCGTGGCGAGCAGGCTGGGCGCCAGATAGCCATTGAGGATGCCGCCGGTCAGGCGCTTGTCCAGCTCCATCGCACCGGGCAGGCCACGTGGCGTGTGGCATTCGCCGCAGTGGCCGAGCACTTCGACCATGTACTGGCCGCGCTTCCAGGCTTCGCTCTTGCCTTCGGCCGGTTCCAGTTTCAGCGCTTTGCCGTACAACACGTTCCAGCCCATCAAGCCCAGGCGCACGTTGAAGGGAAAGCTCAGGCTCGTGACCGGCGCTGCGCGCTTGATCGGCTCGATGGTTTTGAGGTACGCATGAATGGCGTCCGAGTCTTCACGCGGCATCAGGTGGTACGAGGTGTAGGGCATCGCCGGATACAAGTACGCACCGTCGCGACGCTTGCCTTCGGTCAACGCAGCGAAGAACTCGTCATCGCTGTACAAGCCGATGCCGTGTTCTTTGCTTGGCGTGATATTGGTGCCATAGATGGTGCCAAACGGCGAGACAATCGGCAGGCCGCCGGCAAACGGCGCACCGCCCGGTGCAGTGTGGCAGGCCATGCAGTCAGCGGCGCGGGCGAGGTATTCGCCGCGCTTGGCTTGATCATCAGCGTGGGCAAACAATACCGGCGCGGCCAGGCCGACCGCCAAGGCCAGGCGGGTCAGAAAAAGCTTCATGCTTAACCCTCCTTGACCAGGCCGAGATCGGTCAGCACGTTGCGGGTGGCGTTGTAATAACGCACGTACCCGGTACAACGGCAGACGTGATGACCGAGGCTGTCCTCGATGACTTGTTCCAGCTTGCTGTGCACGGTCGGCTGGCGTTGCAGTTTCTCCACCAACACGGTGGCCGCATTGACGAAGCCCGGCGCGCAATAGCTGCACTGAAAGGCGAACTCATCCACGAAGCGCTGCTGGATCGGGTTGAGCTCAGTGACCTGGCCCGACTCATCGCGCTTGGCGTGGCCTTCGATAGTGCGCACTTGCTTGCCTTCGAAGTAATGCGCGCCGGTGATGCAGGTGCGCACTTCTTCGCTGGTGCCATCCGGGTTGTCGACGATCACCACGCAGGCGTGGCAAATGCCCTGGCCGCAGCCCAGTCGCGAGCCGGTGAGGTTCTTGTACTCGTGCAGGTAGTCAATCATCGGCAGGTCATCAGGGATGTCCACCGGGCCGACGGATTGACCATTGAGGGTCAGTTGAAGCGGACGGTTAGCCATTGAGGGCCTCCTTAATGCGGGCAGCCGTGATTGGCAGGTCGCGAACACGTTTACCGATGGCGTGTGCCACCGCATTACCAATGGCCCCGACAATCGGGATCATCACCACTTCAGCGATACCTTTGGACGGGTCGCTTGGCGACAGCGCCGGCAGAATCTCCGAGGTCTGTTTCCATACGGCAACGTGACGCGCCATCGGCAGACGGTAGCGGTTGAAGTTCCAGTCGCCCTCCCCCGGCCCGCCTTCGTACAACGGCATTTCCTCCATCAACGCGTGACCGATACCCATGGCCACTCCACCTTCGAGCTGGCCTTTGACCAACTCTTCAACCAGCACACGCCCGCACTCGACCCATGAATGGTGATTGAGCACTTCGACCTGCGCCGAACCCTTGTTGACCTTCAACTCGACCAACGTGGCGACGGGGCTGTAGTACGTCACCGCAGCGTTATTCAACTGGGTGGCGGGATAGCTGACGTTCTGGCGATCGAGCAGGTGGAAACCGGCAGTGCTCATCAGCGCCTGCTTGGCTTTCGGTGCGCCATCGCCGTATTTCACCGCCAGACCGTCGAGCGGCAGGCGCTCGCGCACACCGTCGATGCTGTACTCAGCCTCGGCCCAGCTCCAGCGGTTGAACCCGTGGACCGTGGCAGCGGTGACCAGGCCGCGCTCATGAGCGCGCTTGGCCAGTTCTTCAAAGCTCAATGGCTGCATGCCGTTGGCAGTGAGCTTGCCGTCCACCCAATGTGCGTCTTCGCGGCGCACCACATAGGGGTTGGCCTGGCCGCCGAACGGGCCCTGGCGCCAGATCTCCAGCGCCGCTGGCCACAGGCCGTGGTTGAACAGCACACGCGCCGCTTCACGGGTGGCGTGGCTGAAGTAGTACGCCGAGTTGGTCGCGGACGACGCCGACGCGAGCTTGCCCACCCAACGCGGGTTGCGCAGCAGGTTGTCCTGCTCGGCCTGGCTCATGGTGTAGGGGTTGCCGCCGGTGACCAACTGCATTTCCTGCCATTGTGTTTCGCCGGTCTTCACTTCGTGGGCCGGGCTGCCAAGGAAGTCGGCGACCACCAGCGATTGCGAAGTGGACATGCCGGTGCCGATTTCGATCCCGATGTGGCGCAGGCTGATGCGGCCGTCAGCGCTGAATTCAACACTGGCCATCGGCGCTTCGGAACCGGTGCCGAAGTCTTTCTGGCAGATGGCAAAACCGACGCCATACCAGTTATCCGGGTCTGCGGCTTCACGCTGTTGCTTGATCGCGTCGCGGTTTTTCCATACGTCGTGCGCAGCGGCCTTGTCGAGAATTTCGTGCAGCCGCAACGCACCGGCAGGGATCGCGCCCTGGGTGTTCTTCATGCCCGAACGCAGTGCGTTCTTGCGTCGCAATTCAATGGCATCCACACCCAGGCGACCGGCGATTTCGTCGACCATCATTTCGGTCGCCGCCATGCTTTGCAGGGTGCCGTAGCCCCGCATCGAACCGGCTTCAACGCCACGGGAGTGGTACGCAGTGACTTGCAGGTCGTTCTGCGGCATGTAGTAGATCGACTGCGCCGCCGTGGCGCCGACCGCAGCCACCGACGGGCTGTAGTTGATCCGGCCACCGCCGTCGACGCTCATGTCGGCGAGGAAGATTTTGAAGCTGTGGTCGTTCTTGTCGACCGCCAACTGATAGCGCATATCGAACGAGTGACGCTTGATGCCGCTCTGGAATTGCTCGTAACGATCATTGGCCAGACGCACCGGTACACCGGCGCCATACAACGCAGCGAGGGCGGCGTAGTAGACGAAAATGTTGTGGTCTTTGGAACCGTAACCCACGGTATAACCCGGATGCATGTTCAGGTGGGCCAGGCCGAAGCGCGACGGCGAGATCATCTTGGCGGTCTCGGTCGCCACTTCCAATGGGCACTGGGTGGCCACCACAAAGTGTAGGGTCTTGGTCGCCGGATCGTACCAACCGTTGCCGTTGTCCGGCTCCATGGCGGCCGGTTCGATCGATGGGGTTTTGTAGCGCTCGTCAAACACCAGCCAGTTGTCCGGTGGCGTGTTGATCTGGCTTTTCATGCGCTCGGCGTAGAACAGCCCGCGCTCGGTCAGGTTGCCGTGCAGGTTTGGCTGGGAATTCCACACCGGGCGACGGTTTTTCAGCATCGGGAACAGGATCGAATCCTTGAGGCTGGCGAATTCGTCTTCGTCGGCCGAGGTCGGGCCACCCACGCGCACGTAGCGGAAGCTACCGTAGGGGTCACCTTCGTAATACGGCACTTTGGCACCGTAACGAATCGCCTTGTCATTGAACTTGAGCTTGTTCTTGGCCTGACGGAAACGCTCGAAGTCGTTCCAGATCAGGATCGCCACCGGGTGACCGATGAACATCGGCACTTTGCCCTCGGGCAACAACGGATCCGGCGCATGTTCTTCCGGGAAGACGATACCGTCTTTGTCCAGGTCGGCAGCGGTGACAATGCGGTCCGGCTGCAACTCGGCGCCAAGCCACGACAGGTCGTAGCCCGCGTAGATGTGGTCGGCCTTGATGGTTTTGAGCAACATGGCGTGACCTTGCTGCTGGGGCCAGCCAGGCATGTCCTTGGAACGGATGTCGCGGGCAAACACCTTGCTGCCGCAGACTTTCGACAAGGCATCGTTACGCTGGCGCGCCTTGCCGTTATGGCCGAGCCACTTTTCAGACGGCACGGTCACGCTGTTTTCCATCAAGGCAGCCAGCGCCTGGGTGCTGAGCGGCGTGAGCGTGACACTCACACCCGCCACCAGCCCGCCCTGAAGGAACGAGCGCCGGGTTATTTCACGGTTGGACATGGATCATCCTCTGAGCGGTTATAAATCCGCCCTTATGGTTAAGTACACCGAATCTGGAGACTTGCAGAAGCCTTTCTCGACGAATCAAAAGGCCATGATGACAGTGCAAAGTTGACCGAAGGGTTAACTTTAAAGGTTTCTGCGCCTGCGGCAAATAACCACATTGAAATTTTTTGACACAAGAACGCAAAAACGGCCGACAGAATCGAAATGATCTGTCGGCCGTTTGCCGATAATGAGCGCTGTTGGCAGCGAAGAAGATGAGGTTTTTTTCAAACCCCAGACACAAAAAACCCCGGCCTTTCGACCAGGGTCTTTGCTATCGCATCAAGGTGAGCCAGTGGCTTTCCTTGTGCTTCAAGGCGTTCAGTGGGCCTTGAGGCAGATATGGCGCAGCGGACGGGACTCGAACCCGCGACCCCCGGCGTGACAGGCCGGTATTCTAACCGACTGAACTACCGCTGCGTATCGCTTGGCTGATTGAGCATGAACCCTCAACCACCTTTAAACATCTGATCGATCAGCCTTGGCTGTTCAATCTCAAGCCCGACAGATCGAACCTGGAAAATATGGCGCAGCGGACGGGACTCGAACCCGCGACCCCCGGCGTGACAGGCCGGTATTCTAACCGACTGAACTACCGCTGCGCGTCGGTGCAACCTTTAACGTTGCGTCTTGCCCTAGGGGCAAAACTCTCAAGAAGTGGTGGGTGATGACGGGATCGAACCGCCGACCCTCTGCTTGTAAGGCAGATGCTCTCCCAGCTGAGCTAATCACCCTTTGCTTCGTTGAGGCCGCGAAATTTACGCAGGTAGCGGACCTAAGTCAATAGCCTGCTTGAAGTTTTTCTGAAAAAGACAAAATAACTTCAAGGCGGCTACCCGCCCTACTCGCTGTAAATCATCTTCTTGCTCATGCCGCCGTCCACCACAAACTCTTGCCCGGTGACGAACCCGGCCTGGCGTGACAGCAACCAGGCCACCATCGCCGCCACGTCCTCCACCGTCCCCACCCTGCCCGCCGGATGCTGGGCATGATCGGCGTCGGTGAGCGGCTCTGCACGCCGCGCAGCCGGGTCACGTGCGTCGATCCAGCCAGGGCTGACCGCATTGACCCGCACTTCGGGACCCAGGCTCATGGCCAACGCGTGGGTCAGGGCCAACAGCCCACCTTTGCTGGCCGCATAGGCTTCGGTGTCGGGCTCGGATTGACGCGCCCGGGTCGAGGCCAGGTTGACGATAGCGCCGCCGTGGGCACGCAGGTAAGGCGCGCAGTGCTTGGCCAACAGCATCGGCCCGCTGAGGTTGACCGCCAGCACCCGATTCCAATACGTCAGATCGAGGCTTTCCAGGGTGATATTGCGCGGGTCGGCCACCGCCGCATTGCACACCAACGCATCCAGGCGCCCGAACTGCCCCAGCACCTCGGCGACACCCTGGGCCACTTGCTTCTCGTCGGCCACGTCCATGGTGATAAACCAGGCATTGTCGCCCAGCACCTTGGACACCTTGGCACCGCGCTCGCGGTCCAGGTCGGTCAGCACCACCTGCCAACCTTCACTGATCAGCCACGCGGCAATCCCGAGGCCAATGCCCCGCGCCGCGCCCGTCACCAGCGCCACGCGCCCGTTACTGGCCGCCGCAGCCTCCATGGACCACTCGATCACAAGGCCGCCAGCCCGCGGGCCAGGTCTGCCTGCAAGTCAGCAACATCTTCCAGGCCCACCGCGATGCGGATCAGGCTGTCACGAATGCCGGCCGCTTCACGCTCCTGCGGCGCCAGGCGCCCGTGGGAGGTGGTGCTCGGGTGGGTGATGGTGGTCTTGCTGTCACCCAGGTTGGCGGTAATGGAGATCAAGCGCGTCGCGTCGATGAAGCGCCAGGCGCCGTCTTTGCCGCCCTTCACTTCAAAACTCACCACCGCCCCGAAACCACGCTGCTGGCGCTGGGCCAAGGCGTGTTGCGGGTGGCTCTTGAGGCCGGCGTAATGCACTTTCTCGATACCGTCCTGCTGCTCCAGCCACTCGGCCAGGGCCTGGGCGTTGGCGCAATGGGCTTTCATGCGCAGGCTGAGGGTTTCCAGACCTTTGAGGAAGATCCAGGCGTTGAACGGGCTGAGGGTCGGGCCGGCGGTGCGCAGGAAGCCCACCACTTCCTTCATCTGCTCGCTGCGACCGGCCACCACGCCGCCCATGCAACGGCCCTGGCCGTCGATAAACTTGGTTGCCGAGTGCACCACGATGTCCGCACCCAGCTTCAGCGGTTGCTGCAAGGCCGGGGTGCAGAAGCAGTTGTCCACCACCAGCATCGCGCCCTTGGCATGGGCGACTTCGGACAGCGCGGCGATGTCCACCAGCTCAGCGAGCGGGTTGGACGGCGATTCGACGAACAACAGCTTGGTATTGGCCTTGATGGCCGCCTCCCAACCGGACAGGTCCGCCAGGGGCACGTAATCGACTTCAATACCGAAACGCTTGAAGTACTTCTCGAACAGGCTGATGGTCGAGCCGAACACGCTGCGCGATACCAGCACATGGTCGCCGGCGCTGCACAGGCTCATCACCACCGCCAGGATGGCCGCCATGCCGGTGGCAGTCGCCACGGCCTGCTCGGCACCTTCCAGGGCCGCGATGCGCTCTTCAAACGCACGCACGGTCGGGTTGGTGTAGCGCGAATACACGTTGCCCGGCACTTCGCCAGCAAACCGCGCAGCGGCGTCGGCGGCAGTACGGAACACGTAGCTGGAGGTGAAGAACATCGGGTCGCCGTGCTCACCTTCCGGGGTACGGTGCTGGCCGGCGCGCACAGCCAGGGTATCGAAAGCTACGCCATCGAGGTCGCTGTCCAACCGACCGGCATCCCATTCCTGACTCATGCTGCGACTCCTTATTCAATTCTTTGTTTAAGATACAAAACCGGCCCCTCAGGGCCGGTGTTTACTCAGTTGTTATACAGGTCGATGATCGCGCTGACCGCCTGGGTCTTGATCTTCGACGAGTCGTTGCGCGCTTGCTCGATCTTGTTCAGGTAGGCCTCGTCGACATCGCCGGTGACGTACTTGCCGTCGAACACGGCGCAGTCGAACTGCTCGATCTTGATCTTGCCACCGCCAACCGCTTCGATCAGGTCCGGCAGGTCCTGGTAGATCAGCCAGTCGGCGCCGATCAGGTCGGCCACGTCCTGAGTCGAACGGTTATGCGCGATCAGCTCATGGGCGCTCGGCATGTCGATACCGTACACGTTCGGGTAACGCACCGCGGGCGCCGCAGAGCAGAAGTACACGTTCTTCGCCCCGGCTTCGCGGGCCATCTGGATGATCTGCTTGCAGGTGGTGCCGCGTACGATGGAGTCATCTACCAGCATCACGTTCTTGCCGCGGAACTCAAGCTCGATGGCGTTGAGCTTCTGGCGTACCGACTTCTTGCGCGCAGCCTGGCCGGGCATGATGAAAGTACGACCGATGTAGCGGTTCTTCACGAAGCCTTCGCGGAATTTGACGCCCAGATGGTTGGCCAGCTCCAGCGCGGCGGTGCGGCTGGTGTCCGGAATCGGGATGACCACATCGATATCGTGCTCGGGACGCTCGCGCAGGATCTTCTCGGCCAGCTTCTCGCCCATACGCAGGCGCGCCTTGTAGACCGAGACACCGTCGATGATCGAGTCCGGACGCGCCAGGTAGACGTGTTCGAAGATGCACGGGGTGAGTTTCGGCGCTACGGCGCACTGGCGGGTGTGCAGCTTGCCGTCTTCGGTGATGTAGACAGCCTCGCCCGGCGCCAGGTCGCGGATCAGGGTGAAGCCCAGCACGTCCAGGGACACGCTTTCGGAAGCGATCATGTACTCGACGCCTTCGTCGGTGTGACGCTGGCCGAACACGATCGGGCGAATGCCGTGCGGGTCGCGGAAACCGACGATGCCGTAACCGGTGATCATCGCCACCACGGCATAACCACCGACGCAACGGTTGTGCACGTCGATCACGGCGGCGAACACGTCTTCTTCGGTCGGCTGCAGCTTGCCGCGCTGGGCCAGCTCGTGGGCGAACACGTTGAGCAACACTTCCGAATCGGAGCTGGTGTTGACGTGGCGCAGGTCAGATTCGTAGATCTCCTTGGCCAGTTGTTCAACGTTGGTCAGGTTACCGTTGTGCGCCAAAGTGATGCCGTAAGGCGAGTTGACGTAGAAAGGTTGAGCTTCGGCCGAGGTCGAGCTACCGGCAGTCGGGTAGCGCACATGGCCAATGCCCATGTGCCCGACGAGGCGCTGCATGTGACGCTGATGGAACACGTCACGCACCAGGCCATTGTCCTTGCGCAGGAATAACCGGCCGTCGTGGCTGGTCACAATACCGGCAGCGTCCTGGCCGCGGTGCTGGAGGACGGTTAGCGCGTCATACAGCGCCTGATTGACGTTCGACTTACCGACGATACCGACGATGCCACACATGCGACACAACCCCTACTTAATGAATCTTGACTGAACACAGCTTACTGAGGCGTTTTGGCCGGTAAGAGGTGTTCCTTGAACGGAAGATCAGCGGGTACGCTGATTCCGCTGGCCAGCCACTGACTGCTCCACCCCAGAATGAGGTTCTTGGACCAGTCTGCAACCAATAGAAATTTTGGCACGAGTACCGACTCCTGCCACCACGAATCCTGCTGTACCGGCCCCAGGCTCAACAGCCCGACCGCCACGACCACCAGCAGCGCGCCACGCGCAGCCCCGAAGGCCATGCCGAGAAATCGATCGGTCCCTTCGATGCCGGTGACACGTATCAACTCGCCGATAAGATAATTGACCATTGCCCCCACCAACAGCGTGGCGATGAACATGATGGCGCAGCCCGCGATGACGCGAGCCGAAGGTGTCTCTATGTACCCGGCCAGGTAGACCGACAGTGAACCACCGAACATCCAGGCTACGACTCCTGCAATGATCCAGGTCAGCAACGACAGTGCTTCTTTTACGAAGCCGCGGCTCAGACTGATCAAAGCGGAGATGGCGACGATTGCAACGATCGCCCAATCAACCCAGGTAAATGGCACAGTGCAGCCTACGTACGGATAAGGCGGCGCATTTTAGCAGAGCGCCGGGCTATCGGTAAGCGGTGATTGCGGCTGCTTTGCAAATCAATAGATTGGGCGGTGTGAACGCCATTTCAAGCCCACCATAAATCAATGTGGGAGCTGGCTTGCCTGCGATGAGGGCGGCATATTCGACATCGTTGTCGATTGAACCACCGCCATCGCAGGCAAGCCAGCTCCCACATTTAGAGCCTATTGCCCGTTCAGCCGCGCTCGGGCTGGAAACGCACCACAAACCCGTTGAGGTTCTGCTGACGACCCAGCAAATCGCGCAGGCGATCTGCCTCGGCACGCTCGATCAGCGGCCCCACAAAAACACGGTTCTTGCCATCGGCACTGCGGATATAGGCGTTATATCCCTGGGCACGCAGCTTTTTCTGCAAGGCATCGGCGCTTTCGCGATTGGCCAGGCTGGCGAGCTGGATCGACCAACTGATCGGCAAGCCATTAGGGTCGATGCGGCTCTGACCCACATCCGGCTTACCCGGTGCAGCAGGCTGCGGCGCCACAGGCTTGGGCGCTGGCGCCGGTGCAGCCGGTTTGGCGGCGACAGCCGGGGCTGGCGTCGGCTTGACCACCGGCACACTTGGCTGCACCGGCATCGAAGGGGCCTGCGAAGGTGCCTGTTGGGTGACGACCTCCTCCTCGACGGGCACAGGTTCTTCCGGCAACACCTGAGGCTCAGGCACAACTACCGGTTCGACTTGAACCTGGGGCACCACCGGCGCCTGGGGCGCAGCGGGAGCTTCAACCACCACCTGGCGCTGTTCGTCCTGGCGGGAAAACAGCATCGGCAGAAAGATTACCGCCAACGCCACCAGCACCAGGGCCCCGACCATTCGCTGCTTGTATGCGCTATCCAGTAATGCCATGTGCAGCTTCCTCCGTGGAGCGCCGGGCCAGCCATTCGAGCGCCTCGGCAACACAATAAAATGATCCGAACAACAGGATTTCGTCTTCGGCCGCAGCCAGCGCACACTGCGCCTCAAGGGCGGCAGTGATGCTTGCATACGACGTCACGGGCGCGCCAAGGTTCTGCAAGGCAGTTTCCAGCTCAACCGCAGGACGGCTGCGCGGCGTATCCAGCGGCGCAACGGCCCAAGACTGTACGCTGCCAAACAACGGCGCTATTACGCCATCAAGATCCTTGTCGGCCAGCAACCCGAACACCGCCAGGCGGCGGCCGGCCGGTGGTGTGCGCGCCAGGCGCTGAGCCAGATAGTGAGCCGCATGGGGGTTATGCCCGACATCCAGCAACAGGTTCAGGCGCTTGCCTTGCCAGTCCAGCACCCGGCGATCCAGGCGCCCCACCACCTTCGTCGCTCGCAGGGTTGCGCCGATCTGCTTGGCATCCCACGGCAGATCCAGCAGCAAATAGGCTTGCAGCGCGAGTGCGGCGTTTTCCATCGGCAGGTTCAGCAACGGCAAATCGAGCAGCTCTACCACCTTGCCACGGGCATCACGCCCACGCCATTGCCAGTGGGTCGCACCGATGTCGAGATTGAATTCACGACCGCGCAGGTAGAACGGGCAATCCAGCTCGCGCACCTTGTCCAGCAAAGGTTGCGGCGGATCCAGGTCGCCACAGAGCGCGGGCCTGCTCTGGCGGAAGATCCCGGCCTTTTCATAGGCCACAGACTCGCGGGTATTGCCTAGATAGTCGGCGTGATCAACACCGATGCTGGTGACCAGCGCCAGGTCGGCATCCACCACGTTGACCGTATCCAGACGCCCGCCGAGGCCGACCTCCAGCACGACCACATCCAGTTGCGAACGCTCGAACAGCCAGAACGCCGCCAGTGTGCCCATCTCGAAATAGGTCAGGGAGATGTCGCCGCGCCCGGCTTCCAGGGCTGCGAAGGCTTCGCACAGCTGGGCATCAGTGGCTTCTACGCCATTGAGCTGCACCCGCTCGTTGTAGCGCAGCAGGTGCGGCGAGCTGTACACGCCGACTTTGAGGCCCTGGGCCTGCAACAGCGCGGCCACAAAAGCACAGGTGGAGCCTTTGCCGTTGGTGCCGGTCACCGTGATCACACGCGGTGCCGGCTGGCCCAACCCGAGGCGGGCCGCTACCTGTTGCGAGCGCTCCAGGCCCATGTCGATGGCGGACGGATGCAACTGCTCAAGGTAGGCGAGCCATTCGCCCAGGGTACGTTGGGTCATAGGTTTGCTGGCACCGGCGGCACAACGATCGGCTCGACTTTAGGTGCGACGTACACAGGCGTCGGCAGGCCCATCATTTGCGCCAGCAGGCTGCCCAGGCGCGGGCGCAACTCGCCACGCGGGATGATCAGGTCGATCGCACCGTGCTCCAGCAGGAACTCGCTGCGCTGGAAGCCTTCCGGCAGTTTCTCCCGCACGGTCTGCTCGATCACGCGTGGGCCGGCAAAGCCGATCAGGGCTTTAGGCTCGCCAACGATCACATCGCCCAACATCGCCAGGCTGGCGGAGACGCCGCCGTAGACCGGGTCGGTCAGCACGGAGATGAACGGAATGCCTTCTTCACGCAGACGCGCCAGAACCGCCGAGGTCTTGGCCATTTGCATCAGGGAAATCAGGGCTTCCTGCATACGCGCACCACCGGAGGCGGCGAAGCAGATCATCGGGCAACGGTTTTCCAGGGCATAGTTGGCAGCGCGAACAAAGCGCTCACCGACGATGGCACCCATGGAACCGCCCATGAAGGAGAATTCGAAGGCCGAAACCACCACCGGCATGCCCAGCAGCTTGCCGCTGACCGAAATCAGCGCGTCTTTCTCGCCAGTCTGCTTCTGTGCGCCGACCAGGCGGTCCTTGTACTTCTTGCTGTCGCGGAACTTGAGACGGTCAACCGGCTCCAGGTCGGCACCCAGCTCATTACGGCCGTCGGCATCCAGGAAGATGTCGATACGAGCGCGTGCGCCAATACGCATGTGGTGGTTGCACTTGGGGCAAACGTCCAGGGTCTTTTCCAGCTCCGGGCGATACAGCACCGCGTCGCAGGATGGGCATTTGTGCCACAGACCTTCAGGAACCGAGCTTTTCTTCACCTCGGAACGCATGATCGAAGGGATCAGTTTGTCTACTAACCAGTTGCTCATGCTTTCTTTTCTCCAGTACCGGTGGCTTGAACACAGCCCCGCGTATGCCCTTGAGCTAAATTCATATGTGGCGATGACACAGGCGGGACGGGGTCAGACGTTGGACCTGCCATTTCCCGCCCGTATCCTCAGCCTTCCAGACAACCTGCCAGCGCAGGGTTGCCACTTCGTTTCCGGGCCACCCACAGGCGGCGCCGGGCTGTTTTACACAGTGGTAGTTATGGACGGCGGCAGACTGCCAGCCGTCACATCCCACCCCTGCTGTTGCGCACGGCCTGCATGAACGCGCGAATCTTGCTCGGGTCCTTGATCCCCTTGCCCTGCTCCACCCCACCGCTGACGTCGACGGCATACGGCCGAACCTGTTCGATGGCCGCCTGGACGTTCTCTGAGGTGAGCCCACCCGCGAGAATAACCGGCTTGCTCAACCCCTCGGGAATCAGCGACCAGTCGAACGCCTCGCCCGTACCACCGGGTACGCCTTCGACGTAGGTGTCCAGCAGAATCCCGCGAGCGCCGGCATACGCGGCGCAGGCTGCGGCAATATCGTCCCCGGCCTTGACCCGCAACGCCTTGATGTACGGGCGCTGATAGCTTTCGCATTCCTCTGGCGTTTCGTCGCCGTGGAACTGCAACATATCCAGCGGCACCGCATCCAGGGTTTCGTTGAGCTCGCAGCGGCTGGCGTTGACAAACAACCCCACGGTGGTCACGAAGGGCGGCAACGCAGCGATAATCGCCCGCGCCTGCAGCACATTCACCGCCCGTGGGCTCTTGGCATAAAACACCAGGCCAATGGCATCCGCCCCCGCTTCGACTGCCGCCAGCGCGTCTTCTATGCGGGTAATCCCGCAAATCTTGCTGCGAACGGCTGACATGTCGTAGGAACCTCAGGGTTGGTCCGAGAAAGTCCCGGATGGTAACAAAAGCTTTTCCGGGCGTCAGCCGCCAAGTTCGCTGAAACCGGTGAGGAAGTGCGGCCCGATAAAGCGTTCCGGCAGTTCGAACTCGTCGCGGTACTCCACATCCACCAGATACAGGCCGAACGGATGCGCCGTGACCCCGCCCGTACGGCGAATGCGGCTTTCCAGCACTTCCTTGGCCCACTCCACCGGGCGTTCACCGGTGCCGATGGTCATCAGCACCCCAGCGATATTGCGCACCATATGATGCAGAAAGGCCCCGGCACGGATATCCAGCACGATCATCTTGCCGTGGCGCGTCACCCGCAGGTGGTGGACTTCCTTGATCGGCGACTTGGCCTGGCACTGCCCGGCACGGAAGGCGCTGAAGTCATGCACCCCCACCAGATGCTGCGCGGCTTCGGCCATACGCTCGGCATCCAGCGGGCGGTGGTTCCAGGTGATTTCTTCATTGAGGTGCGCCGGGCGGATCTGATCGTTGTAGATCACGTAGCGGTAACGCCGGGCGATGGCCTTGAAACGGGCGTGAAAATGCGCCGGCATGACCTTGGCCCAGCTGACACTGACATCATGGGGCAAATTGATATTGGCCCCCATCACCCACGCCTTCATCGACCGCTCGGCCTGGGTGTCGAAGTGCACCACTTGGCCACACGCGTGCACGCCGGCATCGGTGCGCCCGGCACACATCAGCGACACCGGCGAGTTGGCGACTTTGGACAGGGCGTTTTCCAGGGTTTCCTGCACCGTCAGCACCCCGGAGGCCTGACGCTGCCAGCCGCGATAGCGCGAGCCTTTGTATTCCACGCCCAGGGCGATGCGGTAAAAGCCTGCGGCCGCCATTTCGGCAGCCGCGTTATCTATATTTGCCAAGAACTGAGAGCCTGATGAGTTGCGCAAAGGCGGGCATTATAGGGCGTCAGGGTGCATAAGAGGGGGCTTTTAATCTGGGGCTTTTGTGGCGAGGGAGCTTGCTCCCGTTCGACAGCGCAGCTGGAGCCCGCTTTTCAGGGGCGCTACGCACCCCAGCGGGAGCAAGCTCCCTCGCCACAACAAGCCCGCTCCCACATTTTTCTGCGTCGGCCGTTAGATTCTGCCGAGCATTTCCTTGGCTTCGCTACGCTGACCCTCGTCGCCTTCGGTCAACACTTCGGACAGGATATCTCGCGCGCCGTCCGCATCGCCCATGTCGATGTAGGCCTGGGCCAAGTCGAGCTTGGTGGCCACTTCATCAGTGCCAGAGAGGAAATCGAACTCTGGCTCATCCTCAGCACCCAGCGCGGCATCTTCAGCCGTGAAGGAAGGCTCGATCGGCGGATGCTCCAGACTCTGTGACAAACGATCCAGTTCAGCGTTGACGTCGTCCAGCTCCGAAGCAAAAGCATCGGGCTTGGCTGCCGGGGCGCTCGGCTCGTCCGCCAGCGACAGGTCAAAGTCTTCTGGCAGGTCGAATTCGTCCAGCGCGGCCGGCGTCAGGGTCGGCGGCTCAACCGGCGGGACATCCTTGATCTGCCCTTCAAGGCCCGACAGGAAGTCGTCATCGGATTGCGACGTCGGCGGGTCCAGTTGCAGGTCCAGATCGAAGTCCGACAGGTCCGGCGCATCGGCCTTGGGCTCAGTCTGTTGTTTGAGCAGCGATTCAAAGGTTTGCTGGTCTTGCGCGATCTCGGCCGGCGAGGCAGCTTCCAGGTCATCCAGACTCAGGTCGAAATCGGTGTCGAAGGTGTCTGCCTGCGGGGCCGGGGTCGGCTTGTCATCGAGCAGGTCCTTGACGTACTGCGCATCCAGGGCCGCGGCAGCCACTGCGGCACTGACACCCGCCGCCAACACGGCCATGGCCGGGAAACGCGCCTTGAGCTGCTCGACCTGGGCATGGTTCTCACCGTTGGCCACCAACTGGCGCTCCTGGGTGACGAACCCGTCTTTGTTGTTCTGCAGCCCATAGACTTCCATCAGCTTCAAACGCAGGTCGCTGCGCTTGGGCTCGCGCTTGATGGCTTGTTCAAGCACATCCGCCGCCTGGTTCAGATGGCCACGGTCGATATGGGATTGGGCCTGGGCCAGGGCGTCACTGGCGTTTTCCTGAGCCACGGCAACCGCCAACGGCGCCAGCACGGAGGCGACCGTCGGTGCCACTACCGTCTCAACCACCGGCGCCGGCGCGGGCGCAGATGCTGGCGGCGTTGCGGTGGCGAGCTTGACGCTCGGCGGCGGCACTTCAAGGCCCTCGAAGCTGTCAGGCGGCAGGTCTTGATCGATATTGGAAACGAACTCAGGCTCTTCGGCCAACGCCCGTGCCATACGCAGATGTTTCTCTTCTTCGCGGCGAGCATTGCGATGGCGTGCCCACAGCAGCAGAAGCAGCAACACCACCAGCAGGGCCGCACCGCCAAGGATGCCGAGCACAATCGGGTTGGTCAGCAGGTCGTTGAACTTGCCTTCGGTGCTGGCCGGCGCAGCAGCCGGCTTGGCCGGTTCAGGCACTGGCGCTGGTGTTGCAACGGGGGCCGCCGGCTCAGCTGCAGGTTCACCCGGCAACTGCGCGGGCATCGCGGCTGTCTGTGGCTCGCCCGTTTGCGCTTGCAAACGAGCCAATTGGTCATTCTTCAGCTGGATCAGCTTCTGCAGCTTGTCCAACTGGCTTTGCAAGTCGGCGGCACGGCTTTTCAGTTCTTCGTTGTCGCGCCGCGTGGTGTCGAGCTCTTCCTGGGTCATTGCCAGCTTGTCGCTCAGGGCGCGGCTGTCACCGACGGTGCCCTTCGCGCCTTTCTTGGCAGCTTCGGCCGACACCAGGCTCAGGTTATCCTTGGCCTGGGTACTCGACGGCGCATTGCCGGCCTGGGTGCGTTTGGTCGCGTCCAACTGCGGCTTGCCGGCCACTTGGCTCTGAGGGCCACGGCGGCCCTGGCGCCAGGCGGCGTTCTGCGCGCTCACTTCGGCAATCGCTTGCGGCTGCGCCAGCGCTGTACTTTGCGCGGCATCTGGCAGGCGCAGGACCTGGCCGGTTTTCAGGCGGTTGATATTGCCGTCGACAAAGGCATCCGGGTTAAGCGCCTGGATGGCCAGCATCGTTTGCTGGACCGAGGCGCCATTGCGGTTCTTTGCGGCAATTTCCCACAAGGTATCGCGGGACGTGGTGGTGTGCTGGGCAGGCGTGCTGGCGGCTGGCGCGGTACTGGCCGGCGCGCTCGCCGTCGGCGCTGGCTGATCGAACTTGGCCGGGTCGAGCAGTACGCTGTAGTCACGCATCAAACGGCCATTGGGCCATTGCACCTGCATGAGGAAGCGCACATAGGAATCGGGCAGAGGCTTGCTGGAGGTCACGCGCACCACGCTGCGACCTTCGGGGTTGATCACCGGCGTGAACGTCAGGTCATCGAGAAACGCCTGGCGGTCGACACCCGCATCCACGAAGGCCTGGGCCGACGCCAGGCTAGGGGTGATCTCGGACGCCGTAAGGCCGCCCACATCGCGCAATTCGATTTCCACCGACAGCGGCTGGTTCAACTTCGACTTGAGGGTCATCTCCCCAAGTTGCAGCGCCTGCGCCATACCGGAGGACAGCGCCGAGGCGGCCGCTATTGCTAACACCAGTTTGCGAACTTGAACCATAGCCTCATCCTTTGTTTGAACGCTTCCCGCCCTGCGAGAAGGTTGGTAACCGCTGCCATTAGGCATGGCGAGCCGATAGGTCACCGACGCGCTTGTGTTTCACTTGGGACCAAGCATAGCGCCTGGTTAGAATCAATCTACAAATTGCCGCCAAGTATCTTTTACACAAGGCCTTTTATCAACAACTGCGCCAGCTCCACGGCGTTCAGGGCCGAGCCTTTGCGTACGTTATCTGACGTCAGCCAAAGATTTAGTTCCGCCGGGTCGTCGATACCTGCGCGAACTCGCCCTACGTACACCACGTCCTGGCCGACGGCATCGCCTACGGCCGTGGGGTAATCGCCCTCCTCGACCCGCTCTATTCCCGGTGCAGCGTCGAGCGCACGGTTCACCGCGTCCAGGTCGACCGGCGCGGCCAATTGCAGCGACACAGCCAGGCTATCGCCGAAAAACACCGGGGCTTGAACGCAGGTGGCGGAAATCTTTAGTAAAGGTGTTTCCAGCACCGCACGCAGTTCGTGTACGAGACGTTTCTCCAGGGCGGTATGACCTTGGGCATCCGGCGTGCCGACTTGCGCCAGCAGGTTGAACGCCACTTGCCGATCAAAGAACGCCGGTTCCAAGGGACGCACGTTCAACAGTTCAGCGGTCTGGCGCGCCAACTCGCTGACGGCCTCGCGGCCCTGGGCAGAGATGGCCAGGTTAGCGGTGACGCTCACGCGCTGGATGTCCACCACACCGCGCAAGGGCGCCAGCACCACCGCGAGGTACGTGGCACAGGGGCTCGGGCTGCCGAGTTGAAAAGGCTTTTTCAACGCGTTCAGCACATGGGCGTTGGCCTGCGGTACCACTTGCGGCGCCTGCTCGGCGGGCAGTGCGCCGGACAAGTCAATCACCGCGCAATCAGCGGCGGTGGCACGCGAGGCGAAGCTCAAGGTCACCGCCGGGCCTGCAGCGAAGAACGCCAACTGCACCTTGCTGAAGTCAAACGTGTCGACTTCTTTGACCCGCACGTTCTTGCCCCGAAACGGCACCGAAGCCCCCGCCGAGTTGCTGCCCGCCAGCAAGTACAAGGTGCCCACAGGGAACTCCAGTTCTTCGAGAATCTGCACCAGGGTTTCACCCACGGTGCCGGTGGCGCCGATCACGGCGATTTCAAAGGTCTGGGTCATGGGATTGCCTCGGGCATTACGGGGGAGCGGCACTTTACCGGGTGGTAGAGGGTGAGGCAATTACAGCCCCCCTGATCGTTTCCACGCTCTGCGTGGGAATGCCTCCTTTGACGCTCCGCGTCACGCCTCTAAAGCAGACGCAGAGCGTCCAGAGCTGCATTCCCACGCAGAGCGTGGGAATGATCACAAAGGCAACAAAAAACCCGCGCCTGTCACCAGAACGCGGGTTTCTGTTATTGCTTCAAGCGATCAACGCTCCAGCAAAATCCGTAACATGCGACGCAACGGCTCAGCCGCGCCCCACAGCAGTTGGTCGCCGACGGTGAACGCGCCGAGGAACTGGCTGCCCATGTTCAGCTTGCGCAGACGGCCCACCGGTACATTCAGGGTGCCGGTGACCTTGGTCGGGCTCAGCTCCTGCATGCTGATATCGCGGTTGTTCGGCACCAGCTTGACCCAGGGGTTGTGCTGGCTGATCAGGCCTTCGATATCGGCGATCGGCACGTCTTTGTTCAGCTTGATGGTCAGCGCCTGGCTGTGGCAACGCATGGCGCCAATGCGCACGCAGATGCCATCCACCG
The DNA here is from genome assembly GCF_009648855.1 of Pseudomonas sp. CFSAN084952. Taxonomy (NCBI): domain Bacteria; kingdom Pseudomonadati; phylum Pseudomonadota; class Gammaproteobacteria; order Pseudomonadales; family Pseudomonadaceae; genus Pseudomonas; species Pseudomonas sp. CFSAN084952. Next base: position 3,434,695 of record NZ_CP045767.1, read on the forward strand.
GGATCGGGTTCTTGAAGCGACCCAGGATCTTGTTGGTTTCGGCCTGGGCCTTCCACTCTTCACGGCTCTGGCCGTTAGGCAGTTCCTTGTCGATCCACGGGATCAAGCTACCGGCCAATGGCACGCCAAAGTTCTCGGTCGGGTAAGCGTCGCTGCGCATGGCCTCGGCCACACGGCGGTCGATATCGAGAATCGCACTCGCCGGGTCAGCCAGTTGATCGGCGACAGCGGCGTGGGTCGCGCCCATCTGCTTGATCAGTTCGCGCATGTTCTGCGCGCCGGCGCCGGAGGCCGCCTGATAGGTCATGGCGCTCATCCACTCCACCAGGCCCGCTTCGAAAAGGCCACCCAGGCCCATCAGCATCAGGCTCACGGTGCAGTTGCCGCCCACGTAGTTCTTGGTGCCGGCGTCCAGTTGCTGATCGATGACCTTGCGGTTGACCGGATCGAGGATGATCACCGCGTCATCCTGCATGCGCAGGCTCGAAGCGGCGTCGATCCAGTAACCCTGCCAGCCGGCTTCGCGCAGCTTGGGGAAGACTTCGCTGGTGTAGTCGCCACCCTGGCAGGTCAGGATCACGTCGAGGCTCTTCAACTCTTCAATGCTGTAGGCATCCTTGAGCGGGGCAATATCCTTGCCCACAGACGGCCCTTGGCCACCTACGTTCGAAGTGGTGAAAAACACCGGCTCAATAAGATCGAAATCCTGCTCTTCCAGCATCCGCTGCATGAGCACGGAACCGACCATACCGCGCCAACCGATCAGACCTACACGTTTCATCGCAACTACACCTTGTTAAAAAGTGGGCCGCCTTGCAGCAACAACTGCAAGCGGGCCCGAGAGATTACAGATTCCGCAGCGCGGCGACTACTGCGTCGCCCATTTCTTGCGTCCCGACCTTGGTGCAACCCTGGGACCAGATATCGCCCGTGCGCAAGCCCTGATCCAGCACCAGGCTGACAGCCTTCTCGATGGCGTCCGCCGCATCGCCCAGGTTGAAGCTGTAGCGCAGCATCATCGACACCGACAAAATCGTCGCCAGCGGGTTGGCAATGCCCTGCCCCGCGATGTCTGGCGCCGAACCGTGGCACGGCTCGTACATACCTTTATTGTTGGTGTCCAGTGACGCCGACGGCAGCATGCCGATGGAACCGGTGAGCATCGACGCCTGGTCGGACAGGATGTCGCCGAACAGGTTGTCGGTGACGATCACGTCGAACTGCTTGGGTGCGCGCACCAACTGCATGGCGGCGTTGTCGACGTACATATGGCTCAGTTCGACGTCCGGGTAATCCTTGGCGACTTCTTCGACGATTTCACGCCACAGCTGGCTGGAAGCCAACACGTTGGCTTTATCCACCGAGCAGACCTTTTTACCGCGCACCCGCGCCATGTCGAAACCGACACGGGCGATACGGCGGATTTCGCTCTCGCTGTACGGCAGCGTGTCGTAGGCCTGGCGTTCGCCATTTTCCAACTCGCGCACGCCCCGTGGCGAGCCGAAGTAGATACCGCCGGTCAGCTCGCGCACGATGAGGATATCCAGGCCCGCCACCACTTCCGGCTTGAGGCTCGACGCGTCGGCCAGTTGCGGGTAGAGGATGGCCGGGCGCAGGTTGCCGAACAGGCCCAGTTGCGCACGGATTTTCAGCAGGCCGCGCTCAGGGCGGATGTCACGCTCGATCTTGTCCCATTTCGGCCCACCCACGGCGCCGAGCAGCACGGCATCGGCAGCCCGGGCGCGGTCGAGGGTCTCGTCGGCCAGCGGCACGCCGTGCTTGTCGATGGCGGCGCCGCCGATCACATCGTGGCTCAGCTCGAAGCCCAGGTTGTACTTGCTGTTGGCAAGCTCAAGGACCTTGACCGCTTCGGCCATGATTTCCGGACCAATACCGTCGCCAGGGAGAATCAGAATCTGCTTGCTCATGCGTTCCTCATTTCATCAAGCGACCCGCCCGTGGGCAGGTCGGGAAAAATCAATCAGCGTTCGGCGAAGACCACCAGCACATCGGTGCTGAAGGTGCCGTCGGCTTGAATGTCGTAATAATCGCGCACTTCCTGGCCCATCGCCTGTTGCAGCTTAAGGATTGCCGCACGCAATACCTCTGGCGTGCGCATGCGCTCGACCCACGAGGTGTATTCCAGGCGCAAGCGCTGGCGACTGCTGTTGCGCACGTGCAGGCCAGCCTCACTCAACTGGCGCATCCACTCGGCGCCGGAGTAATCACGCACGTGGCTGGTGTCGCGCAGCACTTCGACGGTTTGCAGGTAAGTGTCCAACAGGGGGCTGCCCGGTGACAAGACATCCACAAATGCCGCCACGCCGCCCGGCTTGAGCACCCGGCGCACTTCACGCAGGGCCAGGCCGAGGTCGCTCCAGTGATGGGCCGAATAACGGCTGAATACGAAGTCGAACTCACCCTCGGCAAAGGGCAAGCACTCAGCGGCGCCGTGCACGGTGCGGATGTTGTCCAGGTTGCGGTCTTTGGCGGCGGCGGCCACCACGTCGAGCATAGGCTGGGACAAGTCGTAGGCCACCACTTCTTTGACCAGAGGCGCCACATGGAAGCTGACATGACCGGCACCGCAGCCCAGGTCCAGCAAGCGTGCAGCGCCCTGCCCGGCCAGCTCGGCCTGTAGCACAGCGAATTCGGTGCCCTGGGCGTGTACGGCGCTGCTCAGGTAGGCCGAGGCTTGCTCGCCGAATTGTTTTTGCACGACTTGGGTGTGGGCGGTGGTGGTCATGGTGGCTTTCCTTGGGGTTTGTGGTGGTTGCACTGGCGCTATCGCAGGCAAGCCAGCTCCCACCGTTGGAATGCACTCCAATGTGGGAGTCGGGCTTGCCCGCGATGGGGCCCGCACGGTTACCGCAAATCAGGCATCGCGAAACAACCAGGGCTGGCTCGCCCGGTGCCTGGTTTCAAACGCAGCAATCGCATCGCCGTCCTGCAAGGTCAGGCCGATGTCGTCCAGGCCGTTGATCAGGCAGTGCTTACGGAAGGCATCCACTTCAAAGTGGTACACCTTGCCGTCCGGGCGGGTCACGGTCTGCGCAGCCAGGTCCACCGTCAGTTGGTAGCCGACATTGGCCTCCACTTGCTGGAACAACTCGTCCACTTCCGCGTCGCTCAAGATGATCGGCAACAGGCCGTTCTTGAAGCTGTTGTTGAAGAAGATATCGGCGTAGCTCGGCGCGATGATGCTGCGAAAGCCGTACTCTTCCAGGGCCCACGGCGCGTGTTCACGGCTGGAGCCGCAACCGAAGTTTTCCCGGGCCAGCAACACGCTGGCACCTTGGTAACGCTCGGCGTTGAGCACAAAGTCCTTGTTCAGGGGGCGCTTGGAGTTGTCCTGGTAGGCGTAGCCCACGTCCAGGTAGCGCCACTCATCGAACAAGTTGGGGCCGAAACCGGTGCGCTTGATCGACTTCAAAAATTGCTTGGGGATGATCTGGTCGGTGTCCACATTGGCACGGTCCAACGGCGCTACAAGGCCTGTATGTTGGGTAAAAGCTCTCATCGGGTTTTCCTCAGATCAATTCGCGAACGTCGATGAAACGACCGTTGACGGCAGCAGCGGCGGCCATGGCCGGGCTCACCAGGTGGGTACGCCCACCCGCGCCCTGACGCCCTTCGAAGTTACGGTTGGAGGTCGATGCGCAATGCTCGCCCGACTCCAGGCGGTCCGGGTTCATCGCCAGGCACATCGAGCAGCCCGGCTCCCGCCATTCAAAACCGGCTTCGAGGAAAATTTTGTCCAGCCCTTCGGCTTCCGCCTGGGCTTTAACCAGCCCGGAACCTGGCACCACAATGGCTTGCTTGATAGTCGAGGCCACCTTGCGGCCCTTGGCGATCACCGCCGCGGCGCGCAGGTCTTCGATCCGCGAGTTGGTGCAGGAGCCGATAAATACACGGTCCAACTGGATATCAGTGATCGCCTGATTGGCGGTCAACCCCATGTATTTCAAGGCGCGCTCGATGGAGCCGCGCTTGACCAGGTCGGCCTCTTTGGCCGGGTCCGGCACGTTCTGGTCAACGGCCAAGACCATTTCCGGCGAAGTGCCCCAGCTGACTTGCGGCTTGATCTGCGCAGCGTCGAGTTCGACCACGGTGTCGAACACCGCATCGGCGTCGGAGACCAGGTCTTTCCAGGCTTCGACGGCGGCGTCCCAATCGGCGCCTTGCGGCGCGAAGGGGCGACCTTTGACGTATTCGACGGTTTTTTCGTCCGCCGCCACCATACCCACGCGGGCACCGGCTTCGATGGACATGTTGCAGATGGTCATGCGGCCTTCAATGGACAGGTCGCGGATAGCACTGCCGGCGAACTCGATGGCATGGCCGTTGCCGCCTGCGGTGCCGATCTTGCCGATCACGGCCAGTACGATGTCCTTGGCGGTCACGCCAAACGGCAATTGGCCTTCGACGCGCACCAGCATGTTTTTCATTTTCTTGGCCACCAGGCACTGGGTGGCAAACACGTGCTCCACCTCGGAAGTACCGATGCCGTGGGCCAGAGCGCCGAACGCGCCGTGGGTGGAGGTATGGGAGTCACCGCAGACCACGGTCATGCCCGGCAAGGTTGCGCCCTGCTCCGGGCCGATGACGTGGACGATGCCTTGGCGCACGTCGTTCATCTTGAATTCGGTGATGCCGTATTCGTCGCAATAGTCGTCAAGGGTCTGCACCTGCAACCGCGAGACCTGGTCGGCAATGGCTTCGATGCCGCCTTTGCGCTCAGGAGTGGTCGGCACGTTGTGGTCCGGCGTGGCGATGATGGAGTCGACGCGCCAAGGCTTGCGCCCGGCCAGTCGCAGGCCTTCGAACGCTTGGGGCGAGGTCACTTCATGGATGATGTGACGGTCGATATAGATCAGCGACGATCCATCATCGCGACGTTTCACTTCATGGGAATCCCAAAGCTTGTCGTAAAGCGTTTTGCCGGCCATCAGTCGGTCCTCATCAGCGGTGCTTCTATACGCCGGGCTTTTCAATAACCCTTTGGCTTGTGAGGCTGATGGTATGGCGCTACATTAAATAACTCAAATTCATATTTTTTATGCTTTGGATTACCAACTGGAATAGCACCATGGACCTGGCCAACCTAAACGCCTTTATCGCCATCGCCGAGACCGGCAGCTTCTCCGGCGCCGGCGAACGCCTGCACCTGACCCAGCCGGCCATCAGCAAGCGCATCGCCGGTCTGGAACAACAATTGAAGGTACGACTGTTCGACCGCCTGGGCCGCGAAGTCGGCCTGACCGAAGCCGGGCGGGCCTTGCTGCCCCGCGCCTATCAAATCCTCAACGTGCTGGACGACACCCGCCGGGCCCTGACCAACCTCACCGGCGAAGTCAGCGGCCGCCTCACCCTGGCCACCAGCCACCATATCGGCCTGCACCGCCTGCCACCGATTCTGCGCACCTTCACCCGGCAATACCCGAATGTGGCGCTGGATATTCAGTTTCTGGATTCAGAAGTGGCCTACGAAGAAATCCTCCACGGCCGTGCGGAAGTCGCAGTGATCACCCTGGCGCCAGAGCCCCACAACCTGGTACGCGCCACCCGGGTGTGGGACGACCCGCTGGATTTTGTGGTGGCGCCGGAACACAGCCTGATCAGCAACGGTTCCGTCAGCCTGGCGGATATAGCCGGGCATCCGGCGGTGTTTCCCGGAGGCAATACCTTTACCCACCATATTGTCAGCCGCCTGTTCGAGGCGCAGGGCCTGATGCCCAATATCGCGATGAGTACTAACTACCTGGAAACCATCAAGATGATGGTCTCCATCGGTCTGGCCTGGAGTGTGTTACCACGCACCATGCTCGACGATCAGGTGGCAAGTATCGCTTTGCCGGGCATACAGCTCAGTCGCCAGCTAGGCTATATCGTGCACACCGAAAGGACGCTGTCGAACGCTGCGCGGGCTTTCATGAGCCTGTTGGATGCACAGGTCGATCTGCCAGGGTTATCGGCATGACACCGTGCGGGCCAAGGGTTTGGGTCAAACCGCGCGGTTTTCTCAATGAGCCAAGGCCCTTTGATAATGCGCAACCCCCTTGACCCGATTCCACCCCTGCCCCGCATCTACGCCCTGGACCCTCAAGCGGCGGAACAAAGCTGGGACAGTGCCCCGCAGCTGCTGGCGGCCCTCAATGCCGCGCGGCTGGGTGCCTGGTGCTGGGAAATCGACACAGGAAGAATCAGTTGGTCACGGGGCACCCAGGCGCTATTCGGCTTTGACCCGCGCCAGCCTCTGCCCAAGGACCTGGACTACCTCGACCTGCTGGCCCCGCAAGACAGCGCGCGGGTGGTGCGCGGCTTTCATGCGGTGCTCGCCGGAGAGCCCTTCGACCGCGCCATGCACCACCGCATCCAATGGCCCGATGGCAGCCTGCACTGGCTGGAAATCAGCGGCAACCTGGCCCCCGACAAAGCCGGACGGCGACGCATGATCGGGGTGATCCGCGAGATCACCCACCAACGCGACCGTGAACATGCCCTCAGCCATTCTGAAAAGCGCTTCGCCACACTCTTCCACCTGTGCCCGAACATGGTGCTGCTGACGCGTCAGGCCGACGGCTTGATCAGCGAAGCCAACCAGTATTTCGAGATGCTGTTCGGCTGGCCAGTGGCCGATGCCATCGGCCGCACCACCCTGGAACTGGGCCTGTGGTGCCATCCGGAACAGCGGGCGCTGCTGGTCAAGGCCACCCAGCGCAAAGGCGAACCCATCACCATGGAAGTGCAGTTCTGCGCCAGCAACGGCCAGATCCATGACGGCACCCTCAGCGCACAAAAGGTCGAACTGGACGGCGAGGCGTACCTGATCAGCACGTTCCTGGACACCACCGAACGTAAAAACGCCGAGCAAGCACTCAAGGACAGCCAGGAGCGCCTGGACCTGGCTCTGGATTCCGCGCAACTGGGCACCTGGGATTGGCACATCCCCAGCGGCATGCTCTACGGCTCGGCGCGTGCCGCCCAGTTGCACGGGCTGGAACCCGCGCCGTTCCATGAATCCTTCGATGCGTTTTTTGAGGGCATGTCCGATGAAGACCGCGAGGGTATGCGCCATGCGTACCGCAGTTTGCGCGAAGGCCCGGACGGCAACTATCAGTTGACCTACCGCGTGCAAATGGAAGACGGCAGCCCGCGTTACCTGGAGAGCCGCGCACGCCTGTATCGCGATGAGTCAGGCAAGCCCCTGCGCATGGCCGGCACCTTGCTGGATATCACCGACCAGGTCGAGCGCGAGCAACGGCTGACCGCCTCGGAGGAAAAGTTCGCCAGCCTGTTCCAGGCCAGCCCCGACCCGATCTGCGTCACCTGCCTGGACAGCGGCGCGTTCATCGAGATCAACCCGGCGTTTACCCAGACGTTTGGCTTTACAGCCGCCGAAGTACTCGACAAAAGCGCCGAACAAATCGGCCTGTGGGACGACTCCAGCAAGCGCCTGCAACGCATCGAGCAGGTGATTCGCGAGCAGGCCCTGAGCAATGTGGCCATCGTGGTGCATCACAAGGACGGCCAAAGCCTGACTTGCATGATTTCCAGCCGTTTAATCAAGGTCAGCGACCAGCCGTGCATCGTCACCACGCTGCGCGATATTACCCAACAGCAACGCTCGGAAGCCGCACTCAAGGCCAGCGAAGAGAAGTTCGCCAAGGCGTTCCACTCCAGCCCCGATGCGATTTCCATCACCGAGCGCGACACCGGCCGCTATGTGGAGGTCAACGATGGCTTTTGCCGCCTGACCGGTTACCGCACCGAAGAGGCCATCGGCCTGACCCTGTACCAGATCGGCATCTGGGCCGACGAAAACCAACGCGCCGCACTGTTGGCCGAGTTGCAGATCAAGGGGCGCATTCACCACCTGGAAATGCTCTGGCGCAACAAGCGTGGCGAGGTACTGGCGGTGGAGGTCTCGGTGGAGCCGATCACCTTGAATGAAACCCCCTGCCTGCTGCTGACCGCACGGGATGTGAGCCTATTGAAGAACGCCCAGGCACAAATCCGGCACCTGGCCTATCACGACCCGCTGACCAACCTGCCGAACCGCGCACTGCTGATGGACCGCCTGAGCCAGCAGATCGCCCTGCTCAAGCGCCACAACCTGCGCGGCGCCCTGCTGTTTCTGGACTTGGACCACTTCAAGCACATCAACGACTCCCTCGGCCACCCCGTTGGCGATACCGTGTTGAAAATCGTCACCGCGCGCCTGGAAGCCAGCGTGCGCATGGAGGACACCGTGGCGCGCTTGGGCGGCGATGAGTTTGTGGTATTGCTCAGCGGCCTGGAGGGCACCCGCCAGACGGTCAGCAGCCAAGTGCAAGCGCTGGCCGATACCCTGCGCGAATTGCTCTCGGAGCCGATGTTTCTCGACGGTCATCGGCTGCAGGTCACACCCAGCATCGGCGTGGCACTGATCCCCGACCACGGCACCACACCCGCCGATTTGCTCAAGCGCGCCGACATCGCCCTGTACCGCGCCAAGGACTCCGGGCGCAACACCACGCAGATGTTCCACAACAGCATGCAAAGAACCGCTAGCGAACGCCTGCGCATGGAGACTGACTTGCGCCTGGCCTTGTCACGCGGCGAATTCAGCGTGCATTACCAGCCCCAGGTGGATGCGCGCGGCAACCGGATAGTCGGCGCCGAGGCCCTGGTGCGCTGGCAGCACCCACAATTGGGCGCGCAGTCACCGGCGGAATTTATCAAGGTATTGGAAGACAGCGGCCTGATCCTGGAGGTCGGCACCTGGATTCTCGATGAAGCCTGCGGCGCCTTTGCCCAGTTGATTGCCGATGGCCTGGTAGACCCGCTCAATTTCAGCCTGTGCGTGAATATCAGCCCCCGGCAGTTTCGCCAGAACGACTTTGTGGAACGGGTGGAGCACAGCCTCAAGCAACACGGCCTGCCGTTCAGCCTGCTGAAACTGGAAATCACCGAAGGCATCGTGATCCAGAACCTGGACGATACCGTGGTGAAGATGCGTCGCCTGAAAAAACTCGGCGTGAGCTTTGCAATGGATGATTTCGGCACCGGCTACTCATCCTTGACCTACCTCAAGCGCTTGCCGGTGGATGCGCTGAAGATCGATCAGTCGTTCGTGCGCGATGCGACCCACGACCCCAATGATGCAGAAATCATCCGCGCCATTGTGGCCATGGCGCGCAGCCTGAACCTGGAAGTCATCGCCGAGGGGGTGGAAACCCTGGAGCAACTGGCGTTCCTGCAAAAGCTCGGCTGCCATTTATTCCAGGGCTATTTGCACAGCCGACCGTTGCCGATCGAGGGGTTCAGGCAACTGCTGGAGTAAGGCTGCCGGTTAAACGGCTGTTGGATGCGGCATACCCAGCAGGCGGCTGACTTGGTTCAAGTCCGTCTCCCGGCGTAGGGCCGTGAACAACTCCACCGCTTGCGGGTAGTTGCGCGTGAGCATCGCCAGCCACTGTTTCAAGCGGCCGGGCGCCTGCTTCTCCGTCAGTTGCGCCACCGACTGACGCCAGAACTCCTGAAGCATCGGCTGCATCTGCGCCCAGGTCATCTCGACCACCTCTTCGCCGGCCTTGGCCGCCACAATCTGCCGCGCCAGATCGGGCCGCGCCACCAGGCCACGGCCCAGCATGATGTCTTCGGCGCCGCTGATTTCGCGGCAGCGTTTCCAGTCTTCGACGCTCCAGATATCGCCATTGGCAAACACCGGCACCTTGACCACGTCCTGCACCCGCGGGATCCACTCCCAATGAGCCGGCGGCTTGTAGCCATCGGCCTTGGTGCGTGCATGCACCACGATATGCGCAGCGCCGCCCTCGGCCAGGGCCGTGGCGCACACCAGCGCGCCATCCGGGCTGTCGAAGCCCAGGCGCATCTTGGCGGTCACGGGAATATGCGCCGGTACGGCACGACGCACATGCTCGACGATCTGGTTGAGCAGCTCCGGCTCCTTGAGCAGCACCGCGCCACCTCGGGATTTATTCACGGTCTTGGCCGGACACCCGAAGTTCAGGTCGATGACCTCAGAGCCCAGCTCACAGGCCAGGGCGGCATTTTCCGCCAGGCACACCGGGTCAGAACCGAGCAACTGCACCCGCAACGGCACACCCGCCGCCGTGTGGGCACCGTGCAGCAGTTCAGGCGCGAGCTTGTGGAAATAGGCAGGCGTGAGCAGGCGGTCGTTGACCCGGATAAATTCGGTCACGCACCAGTCGATACCGCCCACGTGGGTCAACACGTCCCGCAGGATGTTGTCGACCAACCCCTCCATGGGCGCCAAAGCAATTTGCATGGAAAACACTCAACAAAAATCGTGGCGCAGTTTACTGGGTTTCCAGCGGCAACCGTTAACCCCCTGTCAGGGCGGGGCCGTAACCTTCAATAAACTCGGCGGGCATGCGCTTGGGCTTGCCGCTGGACAACTCAATACATACGAAGGTTGTTTGCGCGCGCAGCAGGGTCGCGCCGTCACGGGGGCGTACCAGTTGGAAACGGCGGGTCATCTTCAGGCGCTGGTCCCAGTCGACGATCCAGGTGGCCAGTTGTAACTCATCGCCCTCATAGCCTGCCGCCAGGTAGTCGATCTCATGGCGTACCACGGCCATGGCGCGGTCGAGGCGGCGGTATTCGGTGAGGTCCAGCCCCAGGCGCTGGGAATGGCGCCAGGCACAACGCTCCAGCCATGAGACGTACACCGCATTATTGGCGTGCCCCAGGCCGTCGATGTCCTCAGCCGCAACCTGCAGATCGATGATGAACGGCGTTGCCAAATCCCAGCCCATGCCTTGCTCCAGTCGATTGATGTCGGCGGGGCAGTGTATCAGGCGATCTGGCGCTCCTGTAGACGGCAGCCGGCCAATAGGGCGAGCACAGCATCGATGACCTGCGGGTCGGCGAGCACTTTCTGGTGGCCGCCCTGCTCCAGGCGCAGCAGGCGGCTGTCGAACCAGGCTTCGTGAATGGCTTGAGCCGCCCTGACCGGAACAAAGGTGTCGTCTTCGGCGTGGACGATCAGGCCGGGAATGTTCAGTTGGTAGTGGGCCACGTCCAAATGCTTGAGCGCCATGCCCATGCTCAACTCCACCTCTTGGATAAAGGCTGAGCGCGCCCGTGGCGGCAAGCCGACCATGCGGGTGAACCCGCGTAGCACATCCAGAAAGCGCGACGGTGCGGCAATGCTGACCAATGCCTGCGTACGCAACCCCAACTGCACCGCCAACATCGCACTGGCGCCGCCCATGGAATGGCCGACCACCGCATACAGCGGCGGCAGCTCGGCCGCCGCCTCAAGCATGGCGCGGGCAAACAGCAGTACATGGGCTTCACGCCCTGGCGACCGGCCGTGAGCGGGACCGTCCAGGGCAATTACCGAATAGCCGTTGTCGACCAACGCCGTGATCAAGCTAGCGAACTGGGTGGGCCGGCCTTCCCAGCCATGCATCAGCAGCACCGCCGGGCCATGCCCCCATCGCAACGCCGACAGGCCGAAACGCAGGGTGATGCGCTCCGACTGGGCCAACAGCGGCAACTCCCAGTCACGCGGCGGAAGATCGCGCGGGGTCATGAAGGTGCGACGCATCTTGCTGGCGACCGCATGCGGCGCAAGGCGCCCCACCGTGCCATTGAAACCACGAACCCAGGTCAATGCGCCCATCTCGCGTCCCCTTTTTCAGCGTACCGCCGACTTGGCCGCACGTATCACCCGATCCGATAACTCGCCCGGCCCCAGCGCCCGCGCCAGGGTCAGCCCCCCGACCATCAAGGCCATGTCCGCCAGGGCTTTGTCGATCTCTTCAGGGCTGCCGGCCAGTTGCGCAGCCATCAACTCGACGTGCTCGTTCAAGACCTCGCGAAAAGCATCCGGCAAGCGCCCCATCTCCCCCACCGTCGCGGGCAACGGGCAGGCCTGGGTCGTGGAGTCGCGGTGCTTGCGTGACAGATAAAACGCGGCGACCAACGTGCGACGCTCTTCGCCGGTCAGCTGGTCATCCAAGTCATCGATGGAGGCGCGGCGCTGCGCCAACAACTGGTTGAACGCTTCCAGCATCAGTGCGTCTTTGCTTTCAAAATGCGCGTAGAAGCCTCCTACCGTCAGCCCAGCCGCCCCCATCACTTCGCCCACACTGGGCTCAGCCGGGCCACGCTGGATCAACGCCGCGCTGGCAGCCTGCAAAATACGTTCGCGGGTTTGCGCTTTTTTATCGCTCATCGAAGCCTCCGTCTCTCATGGGGTTTAATATTATTACCATAATAATATTTGGCAAGCGACAAGCACGACCGCCGGTCAGAACAGAAAAATGGGTAATAAAGGAGGGAATTGGCCAAACGCCAGACAAACAAAAGGGCCATTCAATAATTGAATGACCCTTAAAAATCCCGCAGAGCGGGTAATCGTGGCGTCCCCTAGGGGACTCGAACCCCTGTTACCGCCGTGAAAGGGCGGTGTCCTAGGCCACTAGACGAAGGGGACACAAACCTTCTATACAACTGATCAGCGCTGAGAACTGATCGATTCAAGGACGGCGTGGCCGGAACCTTGAACCTGTAAAATTGGTGGAGCTAAACGGGATCGAACCGTTGACCTCTTGCATGCCATGCAAGCGCTCTCCCAGCTGAGCTATAGCCCCGGATTTTTCGTCTCGCGACGCAGCAGACCTTTCGAGCTGCTTGTTGAAACTGGCGTCCCCTAGGGGACTCGAACCCCTGTTACCGCCGTGAAAGGGCGGTGTCCTAGGCCACTAGACGAAGGGGACAAAACCTTCTGTACATCTGATCAGAGCTGAGACCTGATCAATTCAAGGACGGTGTGGCCGGAACCTTGAACCTGTAAATTGGTGGAGCTAAACGGGATCGAACCGTTGACCTCTTGCATGCCATGCAAGCGCTCTCCCAGCTGAGCTATAGCCCCTCATCGGTGAGGACGGGGCGAATCTTAATGGCGGTTTGGAAACGTGTCAAATTTATTTTCAACAATTTCCAAAATTTTTTGCCGGGATAACAATCACTTACCGACGAAACCCCGAAAAACCGGGGTTTCGTGCCCTAAGCGGCCTGCTTAAACGATAGCGCCCAGCAGCTTTTCCCATTCCTTGTTTTCTTTCTTCGATACACCCCCAAGCAAATCAAGGGCTTGGCGTAGACGGAAACGAGTCAAGTCCGGGCCGAGAATTTCCATCGCATCAAGCACCGACACCGAACTGGCCTGCCCGGTGATTGCGGCAAACATCAGCGGCATGGCATCGCGCAGTTTCAGCTCCAGGGATTCCACCACCGCCTGGATGGTCGCGGTGATCGCATCCTTCTCCCACTGACGCAGGCTTTCAAGCTTCCACAGAATCAACTGCATCAGCTGGCGCACCTGATCACCGGAAAGCTTCTTGGACTCGAACAGCTTGGGATCGGGATTCACGCCACCAGCAAAGAAGAAACTGGCCAAGGGTGCGACCTGGCTGAACGTCTCTACCCTGCCCTGCACCAACGGCGCAATTTTCATCATGTACTCGGGGTTCAATGCCCACTGCTGCACACGGGAGGCAAACTCCTCCACGGGCAAGTCACGCAGCCACTGACCATTGAGCCACGACAGCTTCTCGATATCGAAGATCGGCCCACCGAGGGAGACGCGGGACAGGTCGAAGTTGTCGACCATTTCCTGCAGCGAGAACTTCTCGCGCTCGTCCGGCATAGACCAGCCCATGCGACCCAGGTAGTTGAGCATCGCCTCAGGCATAAAGCCCATGCGCTCGTAGAACGTCACCGACGTCGGGTTCTTACGTTTGGACAGCTTGCTCTTGTCCGGGTTACGCAGCAGCGGCATGTAGCACAGCTGCGGTTGCTCCCAGCCGAAATATTCGTACAGCAGGATCAGTTTCGGCGCCGATGGCAGCCACTCTTCGCCGCGCAGCACATGGGTGATGCCCATCAGATGGTCATCGACCACGTTGGCCAGGAAGTACGTCGGCAAGCCGTCGGTCTTCATCAGCACCTGCATGTCCATGCGGTCCCACGGGATTTCGACGTCACCGCGCAGCATGTCCGGCACCACGCATACGCCTTCGCTTGGCACTTTCATACGAATGACGTGAGGCTCACCGGCGGCCAGGCGCGCAGCCACTTCTTCCTTGGGCAACAGCAGCGCACGGCCATCGTAGCGCGGAGTTTCGCCACGGGCCTGTTGCTCGGCGCGCATCTGGTCCAGTTCTTCGGCGGTGCAGAAGCACGGGAAGGCATGGCCCATATCGACCAGTTGCTGGGTGTACTGCTTGTAAATGTCGCTGCGCTCGCTCTGGCGATACGGGCCATGCGGGCCGCCGACATCCGGACCTTCAGCCCAGGTAATGCCCAACCAGCGCAGGGCATCGAAAATCTGCTGTTCGGACTCACGGGTGGAGCGCAGTTGATCGGTGTCTTCGATCCGCAGGATGAACTCACCGCCATGCTGCTTGGCAAAGCAGTAGTTGAACAGGGCGATGTAAGCAGTACCGACGTGGGGATCCCCAGTAGGCGATGGCGCAATGCGCGTGCGGACGGTGGTCATGGCAGGTCTCGAATGGGCGATATAACTGAAAATTGAAACAAGGGGCGAATGGTAACAGCCTGGGTGATTTCTGGAAAACCGAGGCGCGGCCATCGCAGGCAAGCCAGCTCCCACATTGACCGTGTTCACAGATCAATGTGGGAGCCGGGCTTGGCCGCGATGAAGCCAGCCCAATCTACGCAAATCAAACAGCCAACAGACGCTCACGCAACTTGCCAATCTCATCACGCGTCTGCGCCGCCGCTTCAAACTCCAGATCCCGCGCCAGCTGGTACATTTTTTCTTCCAACTGCCGAATCCGCTTGGTGATCTCACTCGGCGAGCGCAGTTCGTTCTCGTACTTGGCACTTTCCTCGGCAGCCTTGGCCATGCCCTTGCGCTTCTTGCTGCGCGAGCCGGGCACGGTGGCGCCTTCCATGATGTCGGCAACGTCCTTGAACACGCCCTTGGGGGTGATGCCGTGTTCCAGGTTGAACGCGATCTGCTTGTCGCGACGACGCTGGGTCTCGCCAATCGCACGCTCCATGGAACCGGTGATGCGGTCCGCATACAGGATCGCCCGCCCATTGAGGTTACGCGCCGCTCGGCCGATGGTCTGGATCAGCGAGCGTTCGGAGCGCAGGAAGCCCTCCTTGTCCGCATCCAGGATCGCCACCAGCGACACTTCCGGCATGTCCAGGCCTTCGCGCAGCAGGTTGATCCCCACCAGCACATCGAAGGTGCCCAGGCGCAGGTCGCGGATGATTTCCACGCGTTCCACAGTGTCGATGTCCGAGTGCAGGTAACGCACGCGCACGCCGTGGTCGGCCAGGTAATCAGTCAAGTCTTCGGACATGCGCTTGGTCAGAGTGGTGACCAGCACCCGCTCTTCCAGGGCCACGCGCTTGTTGATTTCCGAGAGCAAGTCGTCGACCTGGGTCAGCGCGGGGCGGATTTCGATTTCCGGGTCCACCAGGCCAGTGGGACGTACCAGTTGCTCGATGACGCGGCCCGCGTGCTCGGCTTCATAGTTGCCGGGCGTAGCGGAGACGAAGATGGTCTGCGGGCTGATGGCTTCCCACTCGTCAAAGCGCATCGGCCGGTTGTCCAGCGCCGACGGCAGGCGGAAACCGTATTCCACCAGGGTTTCCTTGCGCGAACGGTCGCCCTTATACATGGCGCCCACCTGCGGCACGCTGACGTGGGATTCGTCGATCACCAGCAAGGCGTCCGGCGGCAGGTAGTCATAGAGCGTCGGTGGCGGCGCCCCGGAGTCACGGCCCGACAGGTAACGCGAGTAGTTTTCGATGCCGTTGCAGTAACCCAGTTCCAGGATCATCTCCAGGTCGAAGCGAGTGCGCTGCTCCAGGCGCTGGGCTTCCACCAGCTTATTGTTGGAGCGCAAGTATTCCAGGCGCTCGGCCAGCTCGACCTTGATGCCCTCGATGGCGCCCATCAAGGTTTCGCGTGGGGTCACGTAATGGCTTTTGGGGTAGAAGGTGAAGCGTGGCAGCTTGCGGATCACTTCACCGGTCAACGGGTCGAAGGCTGACAGGCTTTCGACCTCATCATCGAACAGCTCGATGCGAATCGCTTCCAGGTCGGATTCCGCCGGGTAGATGTCGATCACATCGCCGCGCACCCGGAAGGTGGCGCGGGCAAAATCCATGTCGTTACGGGTGTACTGCAGGCTCGCCAGGCGCCGCAGCAATTCGCGCTGGTCGAGTTTGTCACCACGGTCGACGTGCAGCACCATCTTCAGATAGGTTTCCGGGCTGCCCAAGCCGTAGATGCACGACACCGTGGTGACGATGATCGCGTCTTTGCGCTCCAGCAGTGCCTTGGTGGCCGACAGGCGCATCTGCTCGATGTGGTCGTTGATCGACGCATCCTTCTCGATAAAGGTATCGGACGACGGCACATAGGCTTCGGGCTGGTAGTAGTCGTAGTAGGAAACGAAATACTCCACCGCGTTGTTCGGGAAGAACGCCTTGAACTCGCCATAGAGCTGCGCCGCCAGGGTTTTGTTCGGCGCCAGCACCAGGGTCGGGCGGTTGGTCTGGGCGATCACGTTGGCGATGCTGAAGGTCTTGCCGGACCCGGTCACCCCAAGCAGCGTCTGGTGCGCCAGGCCGGCTTCAATGCCTTCGACCATCTGACGAATGGCTTCCGGTTGATCGCCGGCGGGTTCAAAACGGGTAACGAGCTGGAAATCCGACATAACGTACCTCGTGAAGTCACCCCAGACTCGACACCGCCAGGGACGAAATAGCTCAGCAACCCGCGAATAATCATCGCAGGTTGCAGGAAAAAACCATGATAGCTGTAGAAGTGGTGTCAAATGTGACGGGTTTCAAGGCCGTCGTCCTACACGACCTTGCTCGCCAATGTTGCAATAAGACTAACGGTCAGCAAATAAACCGAAAAACATGGCCGAAAAGCCGTTTCCGTTGTCGCTCTCAGCCGTGATGGCCTCTATACTAGCTCCCCGTTTGTGCACCGCTCTAGTGCATTCGGCTGGAGCGCGACACGTCCCTCCTACCCCCCATAGAGCTGCCGCAAAAATGAGCCTGTTCTCCGCTGTCGAAATGGCACCACGCGATCCAATCCTGGGCCTCAACGAAGCATTCAACGCCGACACACGAACCACCAAGGTGAACCTTGGCGTGGGCGTTTACTGCAACGAGGAGGGGAAGATTCCACTCTTGCGTGCCGTTGCCGAAGCGGAAGCCATTCGTGTGGCGCAACATGCCGCCCGTGGCTACTTGCCAATCGACGGCATCGTGGCGTACGACCAGGCCGTGCAAAAGCTGCTGTTTGGCGCTGAGTCGCCGCTGTTGAGCGCCGGCCGTGTGATTACCGCCCAGGCCGTGGGCGGCACAGGCGCGCTGAAAATCGGCGCCGACTTCCTCAAGCAATTGCTGCCCAACGCCGTCGTCGCCATCAGCGACCCAAGCTGGGAAAACCACCAGGCGCTGTTTGAAAAAGCCGGTTTCCCGGTGCAGGCCTACCGCTACTACGACGCCGCCACCCACGACGTGAACCGTGCCGGCCTGCTCGAAGACCTCAACGCCCTGCCGCCACAGTCCATCGTGGTGCTGCACGCCTGCTGCCATAACCCGACCGGCGTCGACCTCAGCCCGGCCGACTGGCAAAACGTGCTGGACGTGGTCAAGGCCAAGAACCTGGTGCCGTTCCTCGACATGGCCTACCAGGGCTTCGGCGACGGCATCCACGAAGACGCCGCCGCGGTGCGCTTGTTCGCGGAATCAGGCTTGACCTTCTTTGTGTCCAGCTCGTTCTCCAAGTCGTTCTCGCTGTATGGCGAACGCGTAGGCGCGCTGTCGATCGTCAGCGAGTCCAAGGAAGAAAGCGCGCGCATCCTGTCCCAGGTCAAGCGTGTGATCCGCACCAACTACTCCAACCCGCCCACCCACGGCGCAGCCATCGTTGCCGCAGTGTTGAACAACCCTGAGCTGCGCGCCCAGTGGGAAGCCGAGCTGGCCGAGATGCGCCTGCGCATTCGCGGTATGCGCGAGCAGATGGTGGCCGAACTGGCCAAGGCGGCTCCAGGCCATGACTTCAGCTTCGTCGGTCGCCAGCGCGGGATGTTCTCCTACTCCGGTTTGAGCGTTGAGCAAGTCACCCGTCTGCGCAGCGAGTTTGGTATCTACGCACTGGATACCGGCCGTATCTGCGTAGCGGCGCTGAACCAATCGAACATTGGTGCCGTGACCAAGGCGATTGTCGAGGTGCTGTAAGCAAGCCGGCAAACGTAAGACGAAGGGGGAAGCCACTGGCTTCCCCCTTTTTATTGGCGAACACACTAGACTGAACGCCGACTGCCTCTTTGCTGCGAGAACCCTAATGAGAAACGATGACCTGGACCTGCGCGCCGACCGCGACGAACTGCACGACTACGCCCCACGCGCACCGCAAGCCAAGCGCCAGAAGAGCCTGGTGTTGCAGGTTGCGCTGGGAGTATTCCTCGGTGGGTTGGCGTTATGGCTGGTACAACTGGGCGCGACGGCAATCATGGCCAAACTGGCCATGGGCACCCTGCAGTTCGGCGGCTGATGTACGACACCTGTGGGAGCTGGCTTGCCTGCGATAGAGGCGGTTCAGTTAAAGATTCATTGACTGACACTCCGCTATCGCAGGCCAGCTCCCACATTTGATCTAGGATGCTGGCAGATTGCGTTCTTCCAGCAGTTTTACGAAGCTGTTCAAGCTTTGTGACACCGTGCCCCGCCGCCAGATCAGCCAGGTATTCAAGATACGGAATGTGTCGGGCAGCGGCCACACACTCACCGCCGCACACCCCGGCATACTCTCCAGCATGCTGCGTGGCATCAGCGCCAGCCCGGCCCCGGCGCTGACACAGGCCAACATGCCGTGGTACGACTCGATCTCGAAGATCCTGCCCGGCACCGCGCCATCCTGTGAGAACCAGCGTTCGAAGTGATGCCGGTAAGAGCAGTTGGAGCGAAACGTATAGATGTTCTCGCCATTCACATCCTGGCCGCGGGTGATCGGCGCGTGATGCAGTGGCGCAATCACCACCATCTCTTCCTCGAACACCGCCACACCCTCTAGCGTGGAATGCAGCACCGGCCCATCGACAAAGGCCGCCGTCAGCCGGCCCGACAGCACACCTTCGATCATGGTGCCCGAGGGACCCGTGCTCAGGTCTAGCTCGACCTTGGTGTATTGCTGGTTATACGCCGCCAGTAACGCAGGTATACGCACGGCCGCCGTGCTCTCCAGCGAGCCCAGGGCAAAGGCGCCTTGGGGCTCCTCCCCCGCCACCGTCGCACGGGCTTCTTGCACAAGGTCGAGAATGCGCCGCGTATAGCCAAGGAAATTCCACCCGGCCGGCGACAGGCGCAAGCGGCTTTTCTCGCGGATAAACAACTCCACGCCCAGGTCCTGCTCCAGTTGTTTGATGCGCGTGGTGAGGTTCGATGGCACGCGATGAATCAACTGCGCGGCGGCGCTGATGCTGCCTTGCTCGGCAACGGCCTTGAAGATTTCCAGTTGCACAAGATCCAAATCATTCTCCAATCATGTACATGATCGTTCCCACGCTCTGCGTGGGAACGCTGCCTCGGACGCTCCGCGTCCGATCGTTGGCGCATAGGTCTTTGACGCGGAGCGTCATGGGATGCATTCCCACGCAGAGCGTGGGGACGAGCTTAGGCCAAACATTCTCGTAATGAGAATATATTGCTTAATATTATTCAGTTTCAAGAAAACATACAGCCCCGTACGCTGGCCCCATTCCACTCATTCAGCCGGACGGTGCCATGAACAATGCTATCTCCCACCAGACCCACGCCCTGTCGATCAACCCCGCCAGCGGCGAAACAGTCGGCAGCTACCCCTACGAAAGCGCAGAACAGCTGAACGCCGCCCTCGCCCGCTCGACCGATGCCTTCCGCACCTGGCGCCGCACGCCTGTGAGCCAGCGCGCCGAATACCTGCTGGCCCTGGCTGCCGCCCTGCGTGAGCAAGCTGAAGACATGGCGCAAATGATCACCCTGGAAATGGGCAAACCCATCGCCCAGGCCCGCGCCGAAATCGAAAAGTGCGCCCAACTGAGCGAATGGTACGCCGCCCACGGCCCGGCCATGCTCGCCCCGGAGCCCACCCTGGTGGACAACGGCAGCGCCCGGATCGAATACCGCCCACTGGGCCCGATCCTCGCGGTAATGCCGTGGAACTTCCCGGTATGGCAAGTACTGCGCGGCGCGGTGCCGACCCTGCTTGCCGGCAACACCTACGTGCTCAAACATGCGCCCAACGTAATGGGCAGCGCCTACCTGATCCAGCAAGCGTTGCGCAAAGCCGGTTTTGCCGAAGGCGTGTTTGAAGTCATCAACGTAACCCAGGACGGCGTGTCCACCGCCATCGCCGACCCACGCATCGCCGCCGTGACGCTCACCGGCAGCGTGCGTGCCGGCATCGCCATCGGCTCACAGGCCGGGGCCGCGTTGAAGAAATGCGTGCTGGAACTGGGCGGCTCCGACCCCTTTATCGTGCTCAACGACGCTGACCTCGACGCCGCCGTACAAGCCGCCGTCATCGGCCGCTTCCAGAACAGCGGCCAAGTCTGCGCCGCCGCCAAGCGCTTGATCATCGAAGCGGGCGTGGTTGAAGCCTTCACCGCCAAATTCCTCGAAGCCAGCCGCGCCCTGGTAATGGGGGACCCCACCTCGACCGCCGCCTATATCGGCCCCATGGCGCGTTTTGATCTGCGTGACGAACTGCACGGCCAGGTCCAGGCGACCCTGGAAGAAGGCGCCACGCTGCTGTTGGGTGGCCATAAAGTCGCGGGCGCGGGCAATTACTACGAACCGACCGTACTGGCCGACGTTACCGACCAAATGACGTCGTTCAAACAGGAACTGTTCGGCCCCGTGGCCTCGATCATCACCGCCCGCGACGCCGAGCACGCCGTGGCGCTGGCCAATGACAGCGAGTTTGGCCTGACCGCGAGCATCTTCACCAGCGACTCGGCAAAGGCGCGGGCTATTGCCGATCAGTTGGAAACCGGCGGGGTCTTTGTCAACGCGTTCAGCGTCTCAGACCCGCGGGTGGCGTTTGGCGGCGTGAAGAAAAGCGGGTTCGGCCGCGAGCTGTCGCACTTCGGCGTACGCGAGTTCTGCAATGCGCAGACGGTGTGGCTGGATCGCAAGTAAAGCTGCAACGGCTAGGCATCGTCGGTGCGCGCATCGAACGCCGCCTGCGCCTGCAGCACCGCTTCCGAATGGCTGAGCGTCCAGGCGTAAAGCGCCTTGAACGGCTCTTCCAGCGTCCCCCCCAGCGGCGTAATGCTGTACTCCACCGCCACCTGCGAAGACGCGATGACCCGGCGCGCCAGAATGCCACTGCGCTCAAGACGGCGCAGGCTCTGGGTCAGAGCTTTTTGCGTGATGCCGTCCAGGCGACGCCTGATTTCATTGAAGCGCAACGGTTTTTCGCACAAAGAGCCCAGTATCAGCACCGACCACTTGTCGGTGATCTGATCAAGCAATAATCGGCTGGAGCAATCGGCTTTGAATACCTTCACGGTACCGTCTTGAGTCAGCGCCGGGTCATGATCGAGCATGTGGTTTCCTCTGGGATACCTGATAGCTTTAAAGTGCCTAATTGATATTAGGTATACACAATATACTATCAAGACTCATTTCAAATGGAGTCTCTGGCAATGAGTGTTACGAATCTGGATGCTTTGTTTCAGCCATTTGCGCTGAAATCCCTGGCCCTGAAAAATCGCATCGTCATGGCACCCATGACCCGTTCGTTTTCCCCCACCGGTGTACCAGAAGAAAACGTCGCCGCCTATTATCGCCGACGTGCCGAACACGACGTCGGGCTGATTCTCTCAGAAGGCACCGCCATTGATCGCCCCGGCGCACGTAACGACCCCGGCGTCCCGCTGTTCCATGGCGACCGGGCATTGGCGGGCTGGAAACAGGTCATCGACGGCGTGCATGCGGCAGGCGGCAAAATGGGGCCGCAAATCTGGCATGTCGGATCGGTGGGCAATCCCTTCAACGACTGGGCGCCCGAGACAGGTATCGAAGGCCCTTCCGGCCTCGCCGCACCCAGTACGCCACGCGGTGACGCGATGAGTGATGAAGCCATCGCCGATACGATTGCGGCTTACGCCAAGGCGGCTGCCGACTCCAAACGGTTAGGGTTTGATACCGTTGAAATACACGGTGCACACGGTTACTTACTCGATCAGTTCTTCTGGGAAGGCACCAATCAGCGTCCCGACCAGTTCAATGGCGCATCCATCAAGGAGCGCTCGCGTTTCGCCGCAGAGGTGGTCAAGGCGATACGTGCAGCAGTAGGCCCGGCGTTCCCCGTGATATTGCGGGTGAGCCAGTGGAAGCAGCAGGATTACAGCGCGCGCCTGGTGACCACGCCGAACGCCATGTCGGACTGGCTGGTGCCGTTGGTGGAAGCGGGTGTCGATATCCTGCATTGCTCACAACGGCGTTTCTGGGAAGCCGAATTTCCCGAACTGGATGGCGAGCAGGGGCTGAACTTCGCCGGCTGGGCCAAGAAACTCACCGGCGCGGCGACCATCAGCGTGGGCTCGGTCGGCCTGTCCGGGGACTTTCTTGCCGCCTTCGGAGGCGAAAGCTCTCAACCCGCCAGCCTGGATAATCTAGTGCCCAGGCTTGAACGCGAAGAATTTGACCTCATCGCCGTTGGCCGCGCATTACTGAGCGACCCACAGTGGGCCAGCAAAATTCGCACGGGAGAGACCTCCAGCCTGAAAGCCTTCAGCCCATCGGATCTTGCTGAGCTCATCTAGCCAATAGGCCCAAGTCAGCCCCGACTATGCCGTCGCACGCACTGCACCAACCCGTCCAGTGCCGGGGGATTCACCGGCGCGAGCACACAGACCGTGTGCTCGCGCTTGCCTTCCGCAACTGTCAGGGTGTAATGCACCCGGCCTGGGTTGCCAGGCTCGGGATCGGTGCTTTGCGGCAACTGGAAAAAGTCCGACGCTTCAATCAGTTGCCGCAACTCCTGCTGATCAGGCTCGGGCAGCGCGTCCAACTCTACCGTGCGCGGCTTGGCCAACCCCGGAAAAAACGCCGGTCCGCCGCTTTCCTTGATTGAAATTCGCATGGTTTTTCCTCGCCGCTCAGGCGGCTTCGTCAAACGTTTATGCCCACCGCTTTCCAGCCTTCCTTGACCGCCTTCTGCTCATCCTTGTTCACGCCATAAAGCTGGCCGGCAATATCGTGGGTAATGCGCGCAAAACGCAAGAACCCGGAATTGGGCCGCAACCGCGAATCGCGCAGTGCGTCATACCAGATACGCCCGGCACGCTCCCAGGCGAACCCGCCAATCCGGGTGGCCACCTGATAGAACGCGTGGTTGGGAATGCCGGAATTGATATGCACCCCACCATTGTCCTCGTAAGTGTGCACAAAATCATCCATGTGCCCAGGCTGCGGGTCTTTGCCCAGCAGCTTGTCATCAAACGCGGTGCCCGGCGCTTTCATCGAACGCAGAGCGGTGCCTTTGATCTTTTTGGTAAACAGCCCCTTGCCGATCAACCAGTCGGCGTCCTCGGCCTTTTGCTTCAGCGCGTACTGCTTGATCAGCGAACCAAACACATCCGACAGCGACTCGTTCAGCGCACCGGATTGATTAAAATACATCAGCTTGGCTTCATCCTCGGTCACGCCATGGGCCAACTCATGGCCAATGACGTCGAGTGCCACGGTGAAGCGGTTGAACAGCTGCTGGTCGCCATCGCCGAACACCATCTGGGTCGAATTCCAGAACGCATTGTTATAGTCCTGGCCGAAGTGCACCGTGGCGTCCAGCGCCATGCCCGCATCGTCGATGGAGTTGCGGTCGAAGACCTGGTCGAAGACCTGGTCGAAAAAGTCGAAGGTTGCGCCCAGGCCGTCATAGGCTTCGTCCACCGCGGCATCGCCACTGGCGGGCTGCCCTTCGCCGCGAATCAGCTTGCCGGGCAGGCTGTCGGTGTTTTCGGCACTGTAGATCGAGCGTTGCTTCTCGGCGCCCACGGCCAGTGCCATGCGGGCCGGGCCCTTGGCGGGTACCGCGACCATACGCAACGAGCGGAACGTGCTGTCTTTGGCGCGCGTGCGTAATGCGACCTCCCGTTGGGCTTTATCCCCGTGGCGGGCGATCTGGTCGAGCATGTACGGCGGGATCAGGCAAAAAATCGGGTTGCGCAGTTGGCGAACACACATGAGCTGGCTCCTTTTTGGCGTGTGATGAACGTCCGGGTAACGGTTTTCAGGATAGTCCTGAGTTCGCCACCTGGGCCAAATTGTCATGAGTTTGTGTTTCAGTGGTGTTTATCCGAGGCCCATAAGGAACATGCCCATGCCTGCCCGCACAGCTAACATCGACCTTTCCCATCGCCCAAGGCTCGCCGACCTGCGCCCATTGGTCGCAGCCAGCCCCAGCCTGCTGGAAGCCAGAGCCGCGACGCCGCGTGTCACAGCAGCCAAGGACCTCAAAAACCGCGCGGGCTATGCCGACGACTTCCTCAGCGACTTCGTGGTGCGATGGCCCACGGTTGACCAGCCACTGGCAGGCGACGTGCAACCCAAGCGACTGGACTACACGCATTTCTCCATCACCCTGTCGCGCTCTCGACGACTGGCGCTGTACGTGGGGGTGAATATCGACGGCGCCAAGCATGTAGACATCACCCGCAGCAACGACACCTGGGCCTACGATGGTCGCCTACCCCTGGAGGCGCAGGTAGGTGAAGAGCGCTATGCCGGCAATGGCCTGGACCGCGGCCACCTGGTACGGCGCCAGGATCCCAATTGGGGCGACGAGGCGACCACCGCCAACTTCGACACCTTTCACTTCACCAACTGCTCGCCACAGATGAGCGGCTTCAACCAGAAGACGTGGCTGGAACTCGAAGACTACATCCTCGACAACACCCAGCGCTGGAAAGCCCGGGCCACGGTATTTACCGGACCAGTGTTCGCCGATGACGACCGACTTTACCGTGGCGTGAAAATCCCCAAGGCGTTCTGGAAAGTGGTGGCCTACCTCAGCGACGAGGGCAAGCCGTCCGCCAGCGCCTACATGATTGACCAGAGCCGCGAACTGGGCCAACTCGACCTGGTATTCGGCCCGCTGCGAACCTACCAGCGCAGTGTGATTGCGATCGAACAATTGACCGGCATCCGCTTCGCCAACCTGGCCGACTACGACGGCTTCAGCAACGAAGAGCGCGCCACAGGCACCCGGATCGAAGCGCTGATCCGCGGCCCCCAGGATATTCGGCTCTGACGCTTCTTTTGTAGCAGCGAGCTTGCTCGCGAAGAACAGGAAAGCGCCGCGGGGCATCAGGTGCCCAGCGTTATCGTTGACGACCTTCGCGAGCAAGCTCGCTCCTACAGGGATGATCGCTTACCATACGGCCGCCGGTTCCCGTATGGGACTAACAGGGAATTCGAAACGCCGCACGCGGCGTGAACCGAAACTGCCCCCGCAACTGTAGATGCCGAGCCTGCCCTCGAATGCCACTGGACCACGTCCGGGAAGGCGGGGCATGGCGACGACGCATCAGTCAGGAGACCTGCCGGCCCAGCTAATTCACTAACCGGCGGGGTGTCCGGGAAGGACATCCTGGCCCTGCGCTTCAGCAGCCTCCATGGGCGTATTTCCGAGCCGTACCTCCCCTGCTGCACCTACGGTTCACAAGGAGATCGCCTCATGCTGCCACGCGTTACCGCCCTGATCGCAGGTTTGAGTGTGTGTGCCCTGGCGCAAGCCGCGCCCACTCAGTACCCGCTGACCCTGCAAAACTGCGGCAGCACCCTGACCTTCCAGCACGCCCCCGCCCGCAGCGTCACCATCGGCCAGGCCGCCACCGAGATGCTCTACGCCCTGGGCGTGGGCGACAAGGTGGTCGGCACTTCGCTGTGGTTCAACAACGTGGCGGCGCAGTACAAGGCCCAGGACGATCGCATCGAGCGCCTGGCCAACAACGAGCCCAGCTTCGAAGCCGTACTCGCCAAGCGCCCGCAGCTGGTGGCCGCCGAGCTGGAATGGGTGGTGGGCCCCCAAGGCGTGGTCGGCACCCGTGAGCAGTTTCATGAACTGAAGATCCCCACCTACCTGTTGCCGTCCGACTGCGAAGGCAAGGACAACCTGGTGGGTGCCGACGGCACGCGATTGGAGCCCTTTCGCATCGAGACGATCTACCAGAGCCTCCAGCAACTGGCGCAGATTTTCGACGTGCAGGATCGCGGCCAACAACTGACCGACGAACTCAAGGCGCGCCTGGCCAAGTCCGTCGCCACGGCCCAGGGCAAGGGCTTGCAGCAAGCCAGTGCACTGGTGTGGTTCTCCAGCGCCGAAATGGCCAGCGACCCTTACGTAGCCGGCCACAAAGGCGTGCCGCAATTCATGCTGCAAACCCTTGGCCTGCGTAACGTGGTGCAGTCCGATGAGGAGTGGCCTGCCGTCGGCTGGGAAACCATCGCCAAGGCCAACCCCACCTTCCTGGTGATCGCACGCATGGACCGCCGCCGCTACCCGGCCGACGACCATGAAAAGAAACTCGCCTTCCTGCGCAGCGACCCCGTGACCCGCAACATGGACGCGGTGAAGAACAACCGCATCATCATCCTCGACGCTCTGGCCTTGCAGGCGAGCCTGCGCACCTTCGAAGGCCTTGAACAACTGGCGGCCGCCATTGACGGCTACCACCTGGGCCAATGATGCGCACCCTACTCGCCCTGGCGTTGCTGCTGCTCGCCCTGCTCGCTGGCGTCGCCATCGGTGAAACCGCTATCGAACCGCAGGTGGTGCTGCAGGTGCTCGCCAATAAACTCTGGGGCGCCGGATACGTACTGGACCCCATCGACGAAGGCGTGGTGTGGAACTACCGCCTCACCCGTGCATTGGTGGCCGCAGCTTGCGGCGCAGGGTTGGCAACGTGCGGGGTGATCCTGCAATCGCTGCTGCGTAACCCGCTGGCCGACCCGTACCTGCTGGGCATCAGCGCCGGCGCGTCAACCGGCGCGGTGCTCGTCGCCTTGATCGGCGTGGGCGGTGGCCTGGTGTCGTTGTCGGCGGGCGCGTTTGTGGGGGCGATGGCGGCCTTTGCACTGGTGACGCTGCTGGCGCGGGCCAGCGGATCGTCCAGCGGTACCGGGCAGATCATCCTCGCGGGTATCGCCGGTTCACAGTTGTTCAATGCCCTGACGGCCTTCCTGATCACCAAGTCGGCCAGTTCCGAACAAGCCCGCGGCATTATGTTCTGGCTGCTGGGCAACCTCAGCGGCGTACGCTGGCCGTCGGTGTGGTTGGCGGTGCCGGTGGCGGTCGTGGGGCTCGCGGTGTGCCTGTGGCACCGGCGTGCACTGGATGCGTTCACCTTCGGCAGCGACTCAGCGGCCTCCCTCGGCATCCCGGTGCGCCGCGTGCAATTTGTGCTGGTGGCCTGCGCCGCGCTGGTGACGGCGGTGATGGTGTCCATCGTCGGCTCCATCGGGTTTGTCGGCTTGGTAATTCCCCATGCGGTGCGCCTGTTGCTTGGCACCGGGCATTCGCGCTTGCTGCCGGCCAGCGCCTTGGGCGGCGCGCTGTTTCTGATCGCCGCCGATGTGCTGTCGCGCACCTTGATCAAGGGCCAGGTGATTCCGGTGGGGGTGGTCACGGCATTGGTGGGCGCGCCGGTGTTTGCGTTGATTTTGATTGGCCGGAGGAACGCCCGATGAGCGTGCTCAGTTGCAGCGGCCTGGGCTTCAAAGTGCGTGACGCGCAGTTGCTGCGCGACATTGACCTGGACGTGCAGTTGGGTGAGACCCTGGGTATCGTCGGGCCCAATGGTTCAGGCAAATCCACCCTGCTCAAATTGCTGGCTGGTTTGCGTGTGCCGGCCAGCGGCGAAGTTCGCCTGGGTGGCAAGCGGCTCGGTGAGTTGTCGCGCCGCACCATCGCGCAGCAATTGGCGGTTGTGGAGCAACAGGCCGACACCGACGACGCCATCCGCGTGTTCGACGCCGTGGCCCTGGGTCGCACGCCGTGGCTGTCGGCATTGAGCCCCTGGTCGCGTGAAGACGACGCCATCGTGCACCAGGCCCTGCATGACGTAGACGCCACCCACCTGAGCCAACGCGCCTGGCGCAGCCTCTCGGGGGGCGAACGCCAGCGCGTGCACATCGCCCGCGCCCTGGCGCAACGCCCGCAGATTTTATTGCTGGATGAGCCGACCAATCACCTGGATATCCAACATCAACTGGCGATCCTCAAAGGCGTGCAAGGCTTGCCAGTGACCACCTTGATTGCGCTGCATGATTTGAACCAGGCGTTGACCTGTGATCGCCTGGCCGTGCTGGATCGCGGGCAACTGGTGGCGCTGGGCGCGCCGCTGCAAGTGCTGACGCCACAGCGCTTGCAGGAGACCTTCGGCGTGCAGGGGCATTACCTGACGGACCCGTTCGACGGCGCGCAAATCCTGCGCCTGCGCTCCAACTGAATCCGTAGGTTGGGGCAGCTTGCTCTGGTGACGGTCTGACGGCCAACTGTGGTCCAAATGTGGGAGGGGCTTGCCCCCGATGAGGGAGTGTCAGCAAATACATCGGTGATTGGCCCACCGCTATCGGGGGCAAGCCCCCTCCCACACTTCACCTACAGAGGCCGATGCATGTGGGTGGTTTGCCATATCGGGTCGGCCTCGACATCCACCACCTCAAACCCCTGCCTGCGCCAGAAATCAATCGCACCGGGCAGAAACGGATGGGTATGCAAGTACATCATCTCTACGCCATCGGCCCGCGCCAGCGCCTCCAGCGAGCGGTATAACCGGCCCGCCAGGCCCAAGCGTCGCGCTGCCGGGAGCACATACAGGCGCACCACTTCCACCGTCTTGCGCCCCTGGTAGTTCAACTGCGGGAAGCGGCCGTCGTAGGGCCGATAAGCCACCGAGGCAACGATCCGGCCTTCGGCACGAGCAATCAAAAACCGCCCGCCGCCCTCAAGGTAGATGGCTTCAAACTGCGCCAGATCGTGGGGAACACCGGTGGCACTGAGCGTGGGAAACAGTTCATCCCGCGCCTGCAAAGCGAAGCTCAGCACATCGGGAATGTCAGCGGCCTGCACCGCCTCGATACTAACGCTCATCGCCAAGGATGCGGCTCGTTATCCACTGGCGAGCGTAAGCCAACACGCGATCGGCCATCGCCACCGGAAAGTGAATAAACCCGTGGGCCGCTTCCGGCAGCAAATGAGCCTCCACCGTTGGCCATCGCTCGGCAATCAGCAGGGTGTCGTCCTTGAGCGGGTCCAATTCGCCCACGAACATCAGCGCGGGCGGCAGCCCCTCAAAGTCTCCATACAAAGGCGACAACGGCGGCTGCCGGCGCGTCTCGTCGCTGATCCCCGGCGTCAGCAGGCGCAGCGCCTGAACCATGCCCGGCCCGTCCAGCAACAAGGTGTCCGGCCCGGCCTTGCGCACACTGGGCGTGCCGGTCAAATCGTAGACGCCGTAATACAGCACCGCGCCGCTCACCCGCTGGAGCAACTCGGGCCATTGCTTGAGCGCCAACAAAGTGGCCGCCGCCAGGTGCCCGCCGGCCGATTCACCGACAAAAAACACCGGCAGGCCGGCAAACTCCGGGCAGTCCGCCAAAAGCCAGCGCGCAGCCGTCAGGCAGTCATCCAACAGCCCTTCAATTGGCGTATCCACCGCCAGTCGGTAATCCACCGACACTACCGCCACGTCGCACGCATTCACCATGCCGAGGTTAAGGTCGTCATCCATTTGCGCATTGCCGATCACCCAGCCACCGCCGTGGATATCCAGCACCACGCCTTTGGGCGGGCCAGCGGGCCGCAGGATGCGCAAGGGGATCGCCCCGAGCATTTTGCGTTCCGCCAGGGGCGCCTTCTTGAAGGTCTGGCTGGCACGCAACAGCGCCTGGATCAGACGCGGCATCACGCGGTTGCGGACCTTGAAGCGCGGCATCCACGCCAGTTTGCGATTGAAGCGCCGCATCTGGGCCAGTTCGGGCTCGCTGGCAGGCCAATGCTGGTAGGCCATCAGCGGTTATTACGCAGGATCGAGAAGTTCAACGCCGCGGCCACGCACAGCCACACCAGATACGGAAACAGGATCAGGCCGGTAATCAAATCCAGGCGCACGGCCAGCAGCACCATCGCTGCCACGGTGAGCCACAAGAGCACGATAATCACCATCCCGGCGAACAACCGATGGGCACCAAAGAACACCGGCGTCCACAGGGTGTTCAACGCAATTTGCGCCGCCCACAGGGCCAACACCATTTCGCTGCCGGGGATCAGGGTCAAGCGGTAACCGGCCCAGGCCAGCAGCAGGTAGATGATCGTCCAGGCCACTGGGAACAGCCAATTGGGTGGGGTGAAACTGGGCTTGACCAGGGATTCGTACCAGGCGCCGGGTTTGAAGATCACGCCAGTGCTGGCGGCGGCGGCGCAGGCAAGCAGGAAGATGAAAAAGGTCATGATCGGTCCTTGAGGTCCAGTGGATGGAAAACAGTACACTGCTTTTAAGTGACTCAAGCAACCGCGGATAAATTCAATGGGGGCGGCAAAATACCCGCGCTTCTACGCGTCATGAAAATTGGTTATGGTCGGCGAAATCCAGCACCGTTGCCCGAGACATCCCCTTGCCCCAGCTTACCGATCACCGCAGCCGCCCCTGGTCAGTGTTCCTGATCTTCCTGCGCCTGGGCCTCACCTCTTTCGGCGGGCCGATTGCGCACCTGGGCTATTTTCGCCAAGAGTTCGTCACCCGCCGCCGCTGGCTCAGCGAGCGCAGCTATGCCGAACTGGTCGCCCTGTGCCAGTTCCTCCCAGGCCCGGCCAGCAGCCAGGTCGGTATCGCGTTGGGCCTGTCCCAAGCAGGTTACCGGGGCGCGGCGGCAGCCTGGGCCGGGTTCACCTTGCCGTCGGCCATCGCCCTGATTCTGTTTGCCCTGGGGCTGGCCCACTACGGCGGCGCCCTCCCCCATGGCGCGCTGCACGGCCTCAAGGTTGTCGCCGTGGCGGTGGTGGCCCAGGCCGTGTGGGGCATGGCACGCAACCTGTGCCGAGGCGTTTTACGGGTGGCGTTGATGTTGATCGCCGCCTGCGTGGTGCTGCTGCAACCCTCCGCCTGGGCTCAGGTCGGGGTCATGGTGGCTGCAGGCGTGGCTGGCCTGCTGTTGTTCAAGCCCGAGAGCAGTGCCGAGCCCGACGCCCTGCCCATCGCCATCAGCCGCCGCACCGGAGCCCTGTGGTTGATGCTGTTTTTGCTGTTGCTGGTGGCCTTGCCACTCCTCGCCGCATGGGCGCTCAACCCCACGCTGGCGCTGGTGGACGCCTTCTACCGCACCGGCGCGCTGGTATTCGGCGGCGGCCACGTGGTGTTGCCATTGCTGCAAGCCGAAGTGGTGCCCAGCCAATGGGTCAGCAACGATGTATTCCTCGCCGGTTACGGCGCCACTCAAGCTGTGCCCGGCCCACTATTCACCTTCGCCGCCTTCCTCGGCGCCTCCATGACCCACGCCCCGAGCGGTTGGCCTGGCGGGGTGATCGCGCTGCTGGCGATCTTCGCCCCGTCGTTCCTGCTAATCTTCGGCGCCTTGCCCTTCTGGGCCAACCTGCGCAAAAGCCCGCGTACCCAGGCGGCGCTCGCCGGGGTGAACGCGGCGGTGGTTGGCCTGTTGTTGGCGGCGCTGTACCAGCCGGTGTGGACCAGTGCGGTTTTCACTGGCTATGACGCCGCACTGGCGTTGCTCGCACTGATCGCGCTGACGGTGTGGAAGCTGCCGCCATGGTTGGTGGTGTTAGGCTGCGGCGTACTCGGGGGGTTACTGGATTTGTGAGCGGGGGCTCAGCCCGGCTCGACAATCTTGAGCCACGGCCAACGCGCCTGATAACTCCTGGCCT
Organism: Pseudomonas sp. CFSAN084952; assembly: GCF_009648855.1. Lineage (NCBI taxonomy): Bacteria > Pseudomonadati > Pseudomonadota > Gammaproteobacteria > Pseudomonadales > Pseudomonadaceae > Pseudomonas > Pseudomonas sp. CFSAN084952. Next base: position 3,466,664 of record NZ_CP045767.1, read on the forward strand.
TGTGCAAAAACAGCGCCGGCTCCGGATGCAAAGGGTTGATACGCAACACCCCCTGCTCCACGTCCTCCAAACCATATGGCGCATACACCTCGCCCGAGGCAATATCCAGCGCAATGCACGTACCCGCCACCAGATAACGGTCAACCCCCTGCCGAGCCGAATGCAACTGCGGGTAAGGCCGGCCAAACCGCTGCCCATACCAAAGGTGCACCCGCGCCTGATTCCTGACCTCCACATTCACCCCCAGGTCTTGGAATAGCACCTGCGCCGCACGAATTACCGCGTCTTCCGCCTCGTAGGACAGGTCCTCGTCAAAGTAAAAAACGTCATAGTCCTTCACGCCCTGAGCCGCCGGCAGATTCGTCTGATGGTTCCACACCGCCTGGAACAAACAGCCCGCCGTGAGCAAGCACTGCTGCACACCAAGCTCCGGCAGGCGCGCGGTGATGTGCGCATTGATAGGGTTGGCCATGGCCAATTCGAGCAAGGTGTCGACAGTCAATGTCATGTTCAGTCCTCCATCGTCAGCGCCAACCATAACACCGGAATATGGCACTTCTGTAGGAGCGAGCTTGCTCGCGAAAAACCCGAACGATAACGCAGCGCCTGAAGGCAAAATCCGATTCCCACACCGCGCCTTGCTCCATTGCCTACGCGTACGTCAGAATCCGCCGGCTTGTGCGCTGGAGTGGCCGTCTCTAAGGTGGCTCGGTCGCTGAATTGTTCAGTGATCGGGTTTAGTAGCCTGAAGGTTAATCCAAACAACGTGCACAAGCTTCACCGATCAGGCATTGCGTCTGTGTTTGATGGTGGCTGTGTGCAGGGCACCTTCGGGTGCGCCGGCTTCGTTTGGATTCCCCGGTCTACTAACCTGCGCACAGCCGCCACCCTTATGTTTAGTAGCTAAAGGATGGTGGCCCTAAACAGGAATTCAAACATGCTCAAACCAGATTCAACCACGCTCTTCACCGTTGCCCCAAACGCCAGCAACGAAACCCTCATCACCAACAGCTACGAAACCTTCACCAGCGTCAGCACCCTGCTGCTCGACCTGTCCGAAGACCTCAACGGCAAACACCGCGACATCGCCCTGGCGATCCACCAACTGAGCGAACTGGGCGTACTCCTCACCGCCAGACTCCTCGATCGCGAAGCGCCCTGCCCTGGGTGATGATTAGCCCTTTAATTCAATAGCTCGATAACTCGCCGCGTCGTTGTAAGCCACGTACAACGACTCGGCGAGTTGGCGCTTGATGGCTTTGGTGGATTCAGCCTCGGCACAAAGCCCTCTGCGATGAGGAGAGCGGCGACTGCTTTCGGCCCAGAGTGTGTAAATACTTAGCAGGAACGTGCGGCACTGAGGTAAAGCTAGTCTGTAGATCTGAAACCGAAGGGATGCCCGCGAATGACGGAATCTACTAGAACCAGTGTTCGTGCATCTTCGAAAGAAATGCAGGGGTAATCGACAGACTGGATGCTGAACCGATGACCGAGTCGATCCCGCACTTCGGACACAGAGCGGTGCTATCTAGATCAACCCACTCTGTGATTTCTGAGGGCGAAAACACACTTAAACAGTAAAAACAGCCACAGTGATCGCTTACTTCAATTTGAGTACGGTGATTTGTAGAAAATAGGTGCGCTGAAATCACATCCATGGGCAGGTCCTTAAGCTCCAAATTTACTAGCATTACTTTCTTGCATTAGAGTACATCAAGAGCCTTCCAACGTTGCTACGATTGCCCAAAGTGATAACGCAGGATTGCCTATGAAACATTTCATCCAAGGTGACTATCGCGGACAAAGCACTCTGCTTCCCGAAAGCCTTGACGACTACGCCAGTGATACCAATCCGGTTCGCGTAGTCGACGTCTTTGTCGAAGAGCGGGCCGGTTAGCGACAGTCTAATTTCGACCGTCGCTATGCATGGTCAAACCTCAGTCTGTTCCGCCATCTCCAGGGCGTCATCGACCTCAATCCCCAGGTATCGAACAGTGCTCTCCAGCTTCGTATGGCCGAGCAGCAACTGAACCGCCCGCAGGTTCTTCGTCCTGCGATAGATCAGTGATGCCTTCGTACGTCTCATTGCGTGTGCCATACATGGCTGGATCAAGGCCCACGGCTTTCACCCAGCCTTTGACGATACGAGCGTATTGACGAGTAGATAGATGCCCTGAAGTATGCAGCCGGCTAGGAAAAAGGTAGTCCTCGCTGCGTAGCTGGGCCCGATGTATCCAGGCCTCGAGAGCAGGTCGTGTTTGATCAGTGATCTCAAACTGCACAGGCCGCTGCGTTTTCTGCTGCATCACCATGGCTCGTGATGATAGGTGCTCGCCATGAGCAACATCGCGCACGCGGAGCTTGGTTAAGTCGCAGGCTCGAAGCTTGCTGTTGATGGCCAGATCGAAGAGAGCCAGATCTCGGGTTCTTTCCGCAATTTGAAGCCTTACTCGGATGGCCCAGATATCTCTCAGTCGGAGCGGGGTTTTCTGCCCGACCAGTTTTCCTTTGTTCCAGGGCTGACGTCTGCAGGTAGCGATGATGTTCATGACAAGTCCTCCATGTGTGGAAGGACAGGGATGGCTAATCGGAGCAATGGTAGCTAACCGGCCAAAAGCGTACGCTCAAGACTGGTCAGCTTTCGGGCATTAGCGGACGCTCACAAACGACCGCTACCGGCCAATTGTGTCTACAAAGTCAGGGACCATTCAACTTACAGGGCAGTACTGGACCTCACTGAGTGATCTAAGGCTGGCGTACCCTCATAATGGACTCTGTGATGGCTCGAGCATTTGTGTCCAGCGTTTCCATTGCCGATATCGCATTAGCGGCGACACTGTCGCCCCCATTTTCTGACAGCCACTTGGTTATTTCTTCTATCGCTGCACATAGGGCGTGCTGGTTGTGGAGGAGCAATGTCAGAGCGTCCGCTGTGGCGATTTTGCAATTTGAGTTATCGGGCATGATTGTCGTCCTTGAGTAATGATGCCGGAAGCCTAGCTCATCTCGCCGTTGCCTTCCCAGATCTACCCAGCTATTTGGGTTCGATCTGACGCTCCTTTGGACCGAATTTGACCTGTACGTTCATACGTTATAACCGGCAGAGGTCGTCCCTTACGTACTTATTCAGGTGCTCTGAAAAGCAGCAATGGGTCGATTTCTGCCGTTCGCGAAGGACAGGAATCGGCCAACCTGATACCCAGAGCTAAACCACCGCTATACGGTACACAACCGAATCATATTTCTCCGTCATCCGCCTCTCAATGACAACTCCCCCCAAAGCTTCGGCAATACGTCGACTCGCACGATTCTGCGTCGCAACAGGATAGATGAAACTCTCTGCCGCCACCCACTGGCTAGCCCATTGAACAACCGCCCGCACCGCTTCCCCCCCAAAGCCCAACCCATGTTTATCTTCACGGATCCAGATACCCAACTCCGGTGTTTCACTGCCGGTATGGTGCAGCCCGACCAAGCCGGTAAAACGAGCACCTACCCGCTCCCTGACCGTGAACACGATGTCGCTGCCATCCGCTATCGCAGGCAGCCACCGCCCCCAGACTTGCGCGTGATCTTCCAGCGAGGCAGGCGGTTCCCAGGACATGTAGCGAGTCAAAGACGGCGTGATACAAGCGAAAGACTCAACAGCGTCTTGCACGCAGAAGGGCTCGATGCTCAGGCGTTGCGAGAGAATGCGGATTGGGTGGGTGTCCACTGGCATGGCCATTTCCTTCCTGGGGTCCGTTACTCCATGTATGCCGTGAACATACCACGCAGGTCGCGTCATCAGTATCAGGCTCTCTATACTGAGCCCCCAGGATGGTAGCTAGAGCACCCAATATGCCCGTCGCACCCAATCAAAATTCCCCCATCACTTTGGTCCCGGCTCAACAAAGCGATTTGGATAATCTGGTAGCCATTCGAATTGAGGCCATGCGCGAAAGTCTGGAGCGTGTTGGGCGATTTGACCCAGTGCGTGCGCGGGAGCGGTTTCTTGGCGGCTTTGAAGCTCGCGATACACGCTATATCGAGGCATCTGGAGAGCGGGTGGGTTTCGTAGTGGTCAAACATCACTCCAATGAACTCTTGCTCGACCACTTGTATGTAAGGCCGAGCGCGCAAGGGTCAGGGGTAGGGTCTGCTGTTCTCTCTCAGATTTTCAAAGAGGCGGATGTGAACTGGTCAAGTAATCTTGGACACCGATTAAGGTTCACGCCACCAACCTTTCCTTCGCGACCGGCGACCGGTAGTCGTTGTAGCTGTGAGGCCTGCTGATGTTGTAGCGCGAGACATAGCGCTGCACGTCTGCCCGGGCCTCATGTTCCAGTTTGTAGCCCGTTTCAGGAACCCACTCTGATTTCAAACTACCAAAGAAACGCTCCATGGGGGCGTTGTCCCAGCACTCGCCTTTACGGCTCATACTTTGTCTAAATCCGTGTTTCACAAGCTCGTTTCGGAATTTATGACTGGTGTACTGACAACCTTGGTCTGAATGAAACAACACATCCTGGGGGCGGCCGCGTAGCTCAACCGCCATGCGTAGCGCTTCGCAGGTCAGATTGGCATCAGAAATCATCGAGAACGACCAACCCACGATCCTCCGAGCGTACAAATCCAGAACGGCGGCGAAGTACATCCATCGCTTGCCGACCTTGATGTAAGTTACGTCGCCACACCACACCTGGTTAACCGCCGTTACATCAAATTTTCGCTTGAGCACGTGCGGCGCAACCAATGCCTCAACGCCCGGCGACTTGTACTTATGGCGCCTGCGCTGACGGCTAGCGATGCCAGCTTCGCGCATCAAACTGCGAGCCATATAACGTCCGATACGATGCCCTTTGGCTTTTAGCTCCTTGGACAAAGTACGTGCGCCGGCCGACTCTCTGGACGCCCTGTGGTGCTTGACCAGCGCGGCTTTGAGCTTGTCCCGTTCAGGATTTGCTCTGCCCTGGCGCTGGCGCCAGGCGTAGAAACTACTACGGTTGATCCCAAACGCCCGGCAACACCTTTTAACGCCGTATTGCTCGTCCAGCTCATCGATCAGCGTGAATGATCTTTGGCGTCCAAAAGCAGGAGAGCACTGGCCTTTTTTAGGATTTCAATGTCCAGGTCTTTCTCCCTGAGTAGGGCTTTGAGCCTCTGGATTTCTCGCTGATCAGCGGTAATCGCCTTGGCCCCTACCGGGGTCGAACCCAGGCGTTCTTTCTGCACTTGATCGACCCAGCGGCGTAGAGCAGTGGGGCCGATATCTAGGCTGGCACAGACCTCAGTAACCGGCTGGCCTTCATCCAGCACCATGCTGGCAGCCTTGAGCTTGAACTCACTCGAATAAGATTTACGCATATCCAAACACCTCAGATTTGGGCGCTATCATAACGCCCGATTGAAGTGTCCAAAATCATTAGGCCAGTTCAGATGCGGCTGCGCTGCCTATCAAAGTAGGGGCTCTCAAAGAAAGCGCTTCGAATCGCTTTTATACCCGCCATGGCTTCCAGTTCATCGAAAGCAGTGACTTCGACAATTATTATGTTCGCCAGCCTATTCCAGCGATTGGCGCTCATTCCGGAACCATGGGCTGACTGGCACTAGCCCTTCAGCTCACTAGCCCGATTGCTCGCCGCGTCGTCATACGCTACGTACAACGACTCTGCGATTTGGCTTTTGATCGCCTTTGTGGCCTCCAGCCCCAGCACAAAACCCTCGGCTTTACCGCCAGCACGGTTGAGTTCTTCATGGGTGGAGGCGCCAGTAATGGCGTCAAGCAGCTTGGCGGCGTGGGGGCCGACGCCTTTGGGGAGGGAGATTTGGTCGATGGACATTATCGCTACCTTGAAAAATGGAGTTCGGGAGCGAGTGAAACCACTGCCGGGGCTGGCATGGTAGACCTGTTTGCCATGAAAGGGGTCGCTTTACGCGCAGCGGCGCTATTCTTTGCGGCTACGCAGTGAGATGGGGCCATTGGTAAATCTGGAGGGGCTTATGGAGTATTGCGTTGAGGGCTACTGCCTTCGGCCATTGGCATGTGACGATTTCGAGCGGATCAGCCGTTACGAACGCGTCAATCGCAAGCATCTGCAACCCTGGGAGCCGCTCAGGGACGAGGAATACTTCACCACGGGCAACGCCAAGGCCAGGGTCGAGCAGCAGGTCAACAATATGCAGGCTGACAACGCTCTGTGTTTCCTCTTGCTTGCCGAAAGCGGAGAGGTTCTAGCGCGGTGTAACTACACGAACATTGTGAGGGACGTTTTTCAGGCCTGTCATCTCGGCTTTTCGTTGGCGGAATCTGCCCAAGGTCGCGGCTTGATGAATAAAACGCTTCAGGTCACTAACCGACACTGTTTTGAGCAGTTGGGTCTTCACCGGATCATGGCCAATCATTTGCCCCGCAATGTGCGGAGTGAACGCCTTCTGGAGTCGCTGGGGTTTGAGAAGGAAGGACATGCGCGGGCCTATCTGAAAATCGCTGGCGTTTGGGAGGACCATACGTTGAGATCGTTGATCAACCCTGAACAATAAGCGCCCCACCCCACTCAGGAAAAAGCTGATGTCTACCGAGCCCCTCTGCCTGGTTTTCGTACCCGCCCTGGCCGCCTTGCTGACCGCCGCCGAATCGAAAAAAGGCACCCCGCTCAGCGAAGTCGAAGTGTGCAATATCCGCGACCAGGCCACTTGCATTGCGGTAACCTTCTCCACCGCGTTGGCGATGGCACAAGAACGGGGTTACCCGGATATCGTTGCCGAGGATTGCTGGAATGAGTGGCAACGCTTGCGTCCCTCGCTTCAATAGCGCCCGCTCTGATCAGCATAGGTATCTACACAACTCTGTAGCGCTCAACGGTAACCACGATGCGAAGCGAGCCGCTGTTGATCTTGATCTACTTTTGATCTTGATCTCAGGCGCCCCGTTAAACCACGCTGGCCGAACGCAGGCTTGAATTCGTGGGTAACCCGGCAGGACGCCGGGTTAGCCGCCCCGCGCCATGAATGGCGCGTGGCGGCGGCCCACGGATTCAAGCCTGCGTTCGGGCACACCGAGCCCAGGCGAGGTGCCGAGTGGTGGGGCAAGAGCGCTTTGCTTACTTTCGCGCTTTTCGAAAGTGAGCCGCCGTCAGGGCGGAACCCTAAGTGGCCGTTACCGCAGGAATGGATATGTACTCGGTATAGCTGTGTCGCCTATAAGGCCGCCTTCGCGAGCAAGCCCGCTCCCACAGTTTGATTGCGGGGTGTCAGGTAGATTGGCGTCGGCTGGCAGGCCGTCATCGCAGGCAAGCCAGCTCCCACAGTTGGATCGTGGGGGGTCAGGTAGATTGGCGTCGGCTGGCAGGCCGTCTTCGCAGCGATGCGGCGACCCGACAAGCCAGCTCCCACATTTGGATTTCGGAGCGTCAGATGGATATGCGCCGGCTGTCAGGCCGTCACGGGAGCAAGCTGCCTTGCCACAGATTTAGCGTCGTGCCGAAGTTGTGTAGATAGCTATGCTCTGATCAGCGCCCCAACCCACTCCCAGGATTCACGGACTTCCTTTATGCCCCCGGCCTCACGCGACCACGCCCGTATCGAACGCCGCCTCATCGCAGCCCTGACCGACGCCTGCGAGATCGCAAAAGCCGAAATCACGGGCTTCGAATGGCTGACCCACACCGTCGACTACCGCGCCTTCCCCCAAAGCCTGCGGGTGATCTGGGTGTTCGACAGCGTTGCGAGCAAGGCTCACGCCCTCGCGACCGGCACGGACGCCCGTATGCGCGAGCTGACTACCGCCGCGCTGGATGACGCTGACGTGCACGTCCCGAACAGCGCCCGCTGCGTCAGTTTCGACTCCGAAGAGGAATGCCACCTTCGGCATGGCGGCGATTGGCGTCGGCGGCTGGCTACTCTCCGGGCGATCTGAATCGTGCCACGGGTTGCTGACTTCGCTATTGCACCTTACACGTCAGCCAAGCCCCCCAGAACAGGCTGCTGAAGAAACGGGTCGCGTCGCCGAAGCCAGCGTCGTGCAACAGCTTCTGCACTGCGGCCTCGGAATGTGGCGGGTCGGCGCCTTGAAGGATTTTGCCGAGCTTGGCCTTCACTTCGTCCGGGGTGGCGCCATGCTGACGCCACCGTTGGCCCCATGCCGCCAGCAGCAACGGCTGGCTGGCATACGCATAGTGATTGCCCGCGACGATCAGCGGTGCCCCCGGTTTCAGGTGCGCCCGAATCGATCGCAGCATTCGGGCCTTGGCGTCGTCACCCTCCAGATGGTGGAGCACACCGATCAAGGTGGCGGCGTCGTATGATGCGTCTGCTGCCAGGTCTTCAAGCGTCCCGAGATGCAGGGTGGTTCTATCAAGCAAGTGGTTGGCTTCCAACTGCTGCCTTGCCGCGTCGAGCATCGGCTGGGAGGGATCAACCGCCATGAAGCGCCATTCCGGTTCAAGGCTGGCCATGGCGATGATCTCCTGCGCCGTACCGCCGGCGCCGACCACAAGTACCTTGGCCGAAGGGGCATCACCAAGGCTTGCCGCGAGCATGCAGGCTGCCAGGTCCTGGCACGCGTCATAGCCCGCCAACGCGATACGGCTTTGTCGCGCGTACTCGTTGGCTCTTGAGGTATCGAATTTGTCAGCAGGGTTGGATGAGGATGAGTTCAAGGCGGTTCTCCGTGGCCTTGACGCAAATTACGTTAACCGTGGCAGTAAGAAAAATGCATTAATTTTATGTGCTGCATTCCCGTGGGGAATGCGGGAGCGTACGAGTGGAGAGGTTGCAGGATCGTACAAGCCTGCTGACCGCTTGCTTGGATAGTCTGGCCTTCTCATCGAAAGGAAGATCCCGCATGACTCAAGCACAGCCTGTAAACCTTGCTCAAAAAGCCTCGCTCATCGACCAGCAATGGAGCCCAAGAGTGGTCGCCGAAATGAACGACTACCAGTTCAAGGTCGTGCGTATCGAGGGTGAATTCATTTGGCATTCGCACCCCGAAACCGATGAAGCGTTCCTGGTGCTTGAAGGCACGTTGCGTATCGACCTGCCGGATGGCCCGGTGTATGTGAAGCCGGGTGAGTTGTATGTGGTGCCGCGTGGCATTGAGCACAGGACCGCCGCCGAAGGTGAAGCCAGGCTGATGATGATCGAGCCAAGGGGCATTTTGAATACCGGGCATGAAGGCGGTGAGCGTACCGCGTTGAATGACCAGTGGATTTGAGCGCTGAGGCTTATTGCCTTTTGTAGGAGCGGGCTTGCTCGCTCCTACTGGCATTCGGGCAAGCCCCAAGCCCTATCGCCTTTGAATCTGCACCGTAGCAAACGTCGGCTCGTCGCGCGCCTGCTCCAGTGTATTTCTGGGCTGTTGCGGGGCCAGGGATTGCCCCTCTGGCCGTAACGCAGGCGGCGGATGCAGGCGCATGTCCGAGCGCTCATCGCTGGGCGCCACGCCGAAGAAATCCCGGTAGCACTTGGAAAAATGCGGCGTGGAGACAAAGCCGCAAATCACCGCCAGTTCGACAATCGAAATGGGCGTCTGCATCAGCAACTGGCGGGCACGGGTCAGGCGCAGTTTGAGGTAATAGCGCGATGGCGTGCAGTACAAGTGCTTCTGGAACATACGCTCCAACTGGCGGCGGGACACGTGCACGTAGGCGGCCAGTTCGTCGAGGTCGATGGGTTCTTCCAGGTTGGCTTCCATCAGGGCGACCACTTCTTGCAGCTTGGGCTGTTGCGTGCCGAGCAGGTGCTTGAGCGGCACGCGTTGGTGGTCGCGCTCGTTGCGAATGCGCTCGTACACGAACATCTGGGAAATCGCCGCCGACAGCGTGTGCCCGTGATCGCGGCCGATCAGGTGCAGCATCATGTCCAGCGGCGCAGTGCCGCCAGAGCTGGTAAAGCGGTTGCCGTCGAGGGTGAACACGCTGGAGCTGACCTTGACGCGGGTAAACGCCTCCTGCATCGACGCCATCAGCTCCCAATGCACGCTGCACTGGAAGCCATCGAGCAACCCCGCCTGGGCCAGCGCCCAACTGCCGGTGCATACCGCGCCGAGACGTTTGCAGTACAGGCGCGCCTGGCTGCGCAACCAAGCGATGAGCGCAGGGCTGATAGCCTGTTGAATGCCGACGCCGCCGCACACGATCACCGCATCAAAACCGCGCTGGTCCTGCGCGCACGCATCCGGGGTCACCGACACGCCATCGCTGGCCCACACCGGCTGGCCGTCCAGGCTCAGGGTTTGCCAACGGTAGAGCTCTTCGCCCGCCAATTGGTTGGCCATGCGCAGCGGCTCGACCGCACACGACAGGGATATCAGCGTGAATTGGTCCAGCAGCAAAAAGCCGATGGTCTGGCAAACAGGTGCCTCGGTTTCCATCACCGCTACCCCACGGGCGTGATCAGGACTGTTCCAGCGCCACCGGCTTGGGTGCCCGGTTGTGCTGGCGCGACGTGACCAGGCCGATAAAGGAAATCACCAACGCCAGGCCAATGGTCGAGGACACTTCGGTGCGGTGTTCCGGCGTCACCATCATCACCCCCAGGGCCAGGCAGATGAACACGATCACCAGGTAAGTCAGCCAGGGAAACAGCCACATGCGAAAGGTCAACTCGACGTTCTGCCGAAGCAGCAAGCGACGCATACGCAGTTGCGAGATAGCGATCACCAGGTACACCAACAACGCGATGGCGCCGGAGCTGGCGAGCAGGAACTGGAACAGACCGGCCGGCATGAAGTAGCTCAGCAACGTAATGCCCGCACCGATGATGGTGCTGGCGATCACCGCAGCCCTGGGCACGCCCGCCTTTGAGGTGATTTTAAGTGCCGGTGGCGCATCGCCGCGTTTGCCCAGGGAAAACAACATGCGCGAGGAAATGTAGATTGAGGAGTTCATGCAACTGGCTACCGCGATCAACACCACCACATCGACCATGAACTTGGCGTTGGGGATGTTCATAATTTCCAGTGCACGCTGATAGGAACCCACGGACGCCAGTAGCGGATCGTTCCAGGGCACCACGGAAATCACGACGGAGATCGACAACAGGTAGAACACGCCAATGCGCCAGATCACCGAGCGGGTAGCCTTGGCGATGTTCTGCGCCGGGTTGCTCGATTCCGCTGCGGCGATGGTCACCGCCTCAGTGCCGATGAAGCTGAACATGATGGTAATGAACGCGCCTACCACCGCCGACAGGCCGTTGGGGGCGAAACCGCCGTGTTCTTCCATCAAGCGGCTCAAGCCGCTGGCTTCGCGATCCGGGATCCAGCCCATGAGGACGCTGAAGCCCAGGCCGATAAAGCCGACGATGGCGATCACCTTGGCCATGGCGAACCAGAATTCGAATTCGCCGTATTTGGCCACGCTGAACAGATTGGTGATCACCAGCAACACGATTGAGATCAACGCAAACAGCCACGCATCAACCTGAGGGAACCACTGGTTGAGCACGTGCCCGGCGGCCAAGGCTTCGATGGGAATGACCAGCACCCAGAACCACCAATACAACCAGCCGATGGTGAACCCCGCCCAAGGGCCGATGGCCTGGTCGGCGTAGGTGGAAAACGAGCCGGTGTCCGGGCGTGCCACCGCCATTTCCCCCAGCATGCGCATGACCAGCACCACCAGCAGGCCGGAAAACAGGTAAGCCAGCAACACCGCTGGCCCCGCTGCGGCGATGGCATGTCCGGAGCCGACAAACAGCCCCGCGCCGATGATGCCGGCGATGGACAACATAGTCACGTGGCGGGGCTTGAAGCCTTGCGCCAGCTGACCGTTAGAATCGTTGGGAGTCAGGCTAATCATTGTTTTTGTTGTGCTCAGGCGGCCAATGACCCTCACCTTAAGTGCGCGGGGCCCGGTACAAGTAGCCTGGTTACGCCATCATCGAGTCTGATATCGACATTGGTCATGGCGGTGCACGGGTTTACCGAGCGTCACGCCTTACTCTTGAACGCTGCGTATGAGCGAGCCAAACAGCTCCCCACGCGGCATCTTGTCCAGTGGGATACCGGCATTCTCGAACCACTCCTGGCCGGCTTCCGGATGCGGCCCGCTCAGCACCACAACGCCTTTCTGGTAGGCATAGCGCGCCGCTGCCACATCGCCATTGCGGTAAGTGGCGAGGGTCCTGTAGGGCGCGGCGGCACTGGCCTTGGGAAAGTACGGGCCGTCCTGATAGAACACATGATCAGCCTGGCCGTCCCACGTCACCCGCACAGCAGCGTCGTCGATACCGGTCACTTCAAAACCGGGGCGGCCGGCTTCGGTGTCCAGCGCCTGGGGGATCAGCCCGAGATTGTTGTCGTCCGCCAGGTAGGCGCCCATGCACAGGCCCAGGTAACGGCCACCCTTGGCAACATAGTCGCGGATAGCCTCGGCACGCTCATCACCGAGACTGTCGAGGGCGCCGGGGATGTCCTGGCCGCCGCCGGGTTGTACATAAAGGTCGTAGCGGGCCAGGGTGTGTGGGGTGATGTCGATGGGTTCGTCGGCACCCACGAAGTCGATCTGGTAATTCGGGTTGAGACGCTGCAAGGCGGTTTTCACGTTTTCCGAGCAGTCCGGGCAGCCTGCCGGGCCTCGGTAGATGGCGACATGGGTGATGGGCGTGCCGTGTACGGGTAGCGGATGCAGCGTAGCGAAGGCGAGCAACGTGGCAGCGATGGCGGGCAGTTTCATGGGGTAGGCTCAACGGTCGTTGACGGGGCGTGATCCAGACGTCGCAGCGCCAAGCCTATAACGGTGAGCCTTTTGAAGTGGTGAAGAGTTGTAAATCCACGTGGGCCATTCATCCATTTCCCAGCATCTGCCACAACGACGCGCCCACGCCAGTAATGCTCTCCCCGGCGATCAACCCTGCCGCTGCCGTGATCGCAAAGCGTTGCGTCACGCTCGGCCAGCGACAACTCACCGCCCAGGTGATCACCGCGCCCAGGGCCATCATCAGCGACACCGAGGCGGGCAGGACAAAGGCCAGCCCCAAGGCTGCCGCGCTCGGCAGATAGCGCGCGCGGTGAGCCGGTAGCGTGCTGTCGAGTATGCCCAGCAGTACGCCGAACAGGCTGGCGATGGCGATGGCCCAACGGATGCTCGGCGATAGTGAATCCAGGCCATGGGTCAGGGTCTGGGCCACGGCTTTCCAGGTGGCGACCGCCGGGGCCGGCCACTCTTCGGTGAGTAACATGGTTTGAGGGTCAGGAATCAAGGCCAGGTAAGCGAACACGCCGACGATGCTGCCGACGAAAATCCCCAGGATCTGGGCGATCACTTGCTTGTGCGGTGTAGCGCCAATCGCCTTGCCCACTTTGAAGTCATTCATCAAGTCGGTGCATTGCCCCGCCGAACCGCCGGCGGTGTTGGCGCTCATCAGGTTGATCGGTACCTGGCCGGGCGCAACGATGCCAAAACTGAGCTGGGACAGTTGCCCAATGGCGCCAATCGGTGGAATGCCAGTAGCCCCCACTACCCGCGCCGCCACAGCGGCCAGGCAGATCGCCAGGGGAATGGTCAGCAGCGCCATGCCCAGGTTGATGCCGAACAGCAGCGCCTGCAGGCTCACCACCAGCACGATCGCCAGGGCAAAACCGGCGGCAGGCCCAGGTTTGGGAACCGTCCACGGCGTACCGCCAGCGGCCCGGGTCGAGCGATGCAATGCCCACAGGCGAATCGCCAGGGACGCCAGGGTAGAACACACCATCAGGCTCACCCCCGGCCACAACAGCCATTCCACCAACACCGCAAACTGCGGGCCACTACTGCCGGCGGGCAGGCTCACCAGCCCGTTCGCCAACAACCACGGGCCCAACCCACCCCATGCCAGCAAAGCGCCGAGCAACAGGGTCAGGCCCACGCGAATGCCGATAATGCCGCCGAACCCCAGCAACAGTAGAGAAGGATCTGCGGTGAAGGTCAGGCGCTCCAACTGGGCACTTGGCGACCAGCGCGGGAAGGCCCATATAAAGGTATCCACCCACTTGACCAGCCCCGACAACAGCGCCGCGCCGAGCAGCACTTTCAAGCGCGTGGCGGCTTCGCTGCCATGGTTGTAGATGTGCAGCAGGGTTTCCAGGGTGGCCATGCCTTCGGGAAATTTCAGCGCCTTGTCATTGAGCAATGAAGGCCGCAGGTACCACGCGATCCAGATCCCCAGGAAGCTCACCGAAAACACCCAGGCGATCATCGGCAGCGCGGCCAGTTGGTTGCCGGTGAGCAAGGTATAAGCCGGGATGGGCGCGACCAGCCCGCCGGAAATAATCGACGCCGCGGCAGAGGCCACGGTCTGGTTGATATTGCTCTCGTGCAGGGTCCACGGCAGGTGTTCAGCGGAACGCTGGGCCAGGCCTTGCCAGAGGCCATAACCGATCAGCAAGGCGATGATCGACATATTGAACGACCAGCCGATCTTCAAGCCTGCGTACACATTGGAAGGGGTCAGCAGGATGCCCAGCACGATCCCGGTGATGACTGCCCGCAGGCTCAGTTCGCGCTCTACGGGCGCGATTGACGAGGTGGAGTGCATGCAGATTCCTTTCGAGAAAAGCCAGTGCCACGTTTCAAGTGAGCGCAGGGAGATTCGAAGGTTCACCTGTTGAACCTGGGTCTAAGGCTGTAAATGTGGGAGCGGGCTTGCTCGCGAAGGCGTCGGCCCAGCAAACATCGAGGCTGACTGACCCACCGCTTTCGCGAGCAAGCCCGCTCCCACAGGAGATCTGCGCTTAACTGACTGGCATTAGGGCAAGCCTCCTCCAACATGGCTTCTGGCTATTTGGCAAACGCGTATTCCCCACCCCGCTCCACCGCCTTGCGATAAGCCGGCCGCGCCTGGAGCTTTTGCAGCCACGCCGCGAGGTTCGGGTAGGCCTGCAATTTGCCCTGGGCCTGGGCGACTTCGCCGATAAAGCTCATCTGGATATCCGCGCCGCTGAGTGCGTCGCCCACCAGGTACGGCGTGTGGCCCAGCACATCATCCAGGTAGCCCAGGTAGTTGGCCAGCTCCGATTCAATCCGCGGATGCAGCGGCGCACCTGCGTCACCCAGGCGTCCGACGTAGAGGTTGAGCATCAGCGGCAGCATGGCCGAGCCTTCGGCAAAATGCAGCCATTGCACATAGCTGTCGTAGGCATCGGTGGCCGGGTCGGGTTGCAGTTGGCCGCTGCCGTGGCGACGGATGAGGTAGTCGATGATCGCGGCGGACTCGATCAGCACACGCGAGCCGTCTTCGATCACCGGGGATTTGCCCAGGGGGTGAATGGCCTTGAGTTCAGGCGGCGCCAGGTTGGTCTTGGCGTCGCGCTGGTAGCATTTGATGTGGTAGGGCAGGCCCAATTCTTCAAGCGCCCACAGGATACGTTGTGAGCGGGAATTGTTGAGGTGGTGAACAGTGATCATCGAGGCAACACCTTGGGGGGGGGATTTAAGAGAAGACTACAGCGTAGCGGTGAAGTGCCGCGAATGTCGCCAGGCAGCACCAGCCTGCACGATCGAATGTGGGAGATGTCGAGCTTTAGCGAGGCTTCGAAGGCTGCGGCATTCACGACATGGATGTTGCCTGATACACCGCTCGAAGCCTCGCTAAGGCTCCACATCTCCCACACTGGACCGGTGGCGGTCAGGCGAGCAACTGATCGATCCACTTCACCTGCTGCACGATCTCCTGCACTTTCTGCTCGGGCACCGCCTGCCGCGCCTGTTCGAGGCTGGCCAATGTCTTGCGCTTCTGGCGCAACATCCGTTGCCATTTCGCCACAAACGCCGGGCTGCGGGCCTGCATTTGCAGCGGGCCGAAGTACAGTTGCTCGGCGGTATAGGTGACCGCCTCGGCGCGTTCGGCAACGATGATTTCGTAGTAGAAGCGGTTTTCCAGCAGCAGCTCCTCGTGCAGGATCCGGTAGCCGTTGTCCATCAACCATAGGCGCAGGGGCTGCTCGCCGCCGTTGGGTTGCAGGATCAGGCGTTCCCGGCCATTGAGGTGCGCCTTGCCACTGTCGAGAATGTCGCGGATCGTCTCGCCGCCCATGCCGCACAGGCTGATGGCGGTAATGTCATCGCCGGCTTGAATCGCCGCCAAACCATCGGCCAGGCGCACGGTGATGTGCTGCCTCAGGCCGTTGTCGGCCACGGTACGGCTGGCCGCCTGAAACGGTGTCGCGGCCACTTCCCCCGCCACGGCCGCCGCAATAGCGCCGCGGTGTATCAGGGCCACCGGCAGGTAGGCGTGGTCCGAGCCGATATCGGCCAGGCGGGCACCCGTCGGTATGTGCGTGGCAACGCGCTCCAGGCGCTGGGACAAGGTGTGTTCGTTCAACGGTGATTCCTTAAGAGTGCCCGGAAAATCGATCCCGGCTGTTGGTCAAGTGCAGCACCATGGCCGCCCGTGCGGCGTCCGGGTCCTGGCGCTTGATAGCGTTGTAGATGGCCTCGTGTTCCAGGCTCGCCAACTGCCCCAGTTGGGCAAAGTCCGCGCCGCCGCGCTCGACGGCATTCACCTGGGTGCGCGGAATCATCGCCGTGCCCAGGTGCTGCATGATGTCGGTGAAAAACGTATTGCCGGTGGCTTCGGCGATCAGTTGGTGAAAGCGCTTGTCCTCCTCCACACAGCTGTCGTTGTTGGCCAGGGAGGCTTGGTAGTCGTCCAGTGCCTGGCGCATGTGGGCCAGTTGTGCCTCGCTCCTGCGCAGCGCGGCCAACGCCACCGCTTGCACTTCCAGACCCAGGCGCAATTCGAGCATGTTGCGCACGCTGGCGACCGTGTCCACATGCAAGCGCAGGCCCGGCTGCGTGTGCTGCTCCAGCACAAAGGTGCCGATGCCGTGACGCGTCTCCACCAGCCCCGACGCCTGCAGCTTGGACAAGGCTTCACGCACCACGGTACGGCTCACCCCATGCTCAAGCACGATGGTGGATTCGGACGGCAGTTTTTCACCCGGCTTGAGTTGTCCCAACTGGATGCGCTGGGTCAGTGCCTCGACCACACCCTGTGCCAGGTTGGCGGAACGTTTACGCACAGGCGGTGTGCTTTTAATCGGCATCGAGACGGGTCCACGGGGTTGGGCTGGGGGGAGCTTATCACCCTGAGCGCACGGGGCGATGGGTGGTGGCGAAAAACACCCAACTTGTATGACAACACACTCATCCCACCTCACCCGACCCTGTCTTCGCTTTGAGAGAAGCGCACACCCCGAGCCGTCACCAGCGGGGCAAAACCCAATAAAATCTGGCAAATAACCAAACTAGCCAATCTCAATACCGGCTTATAAGAACAAAAACAGCCCTCACAGGATTGCGGCCTTCAAAAAACAACTTGTATGATGTCTGTCAACAAAACACCAAACCCGCATAAAAATAATCAGGGGGAGTTTTCATTCGTGAAGCATTCAAGCCCAGCATCTGCCGTACCCGAAAGTGATTCAGCGCTCGCCCGCGCCGTGAGCAAAGTGAAGGGTCATGTGCTCCCACTGTTCGTGGTCATGTTCATCCTCAACTACATCGACCGGGTCAATATCGGCTTCGTGCGCACGCACATGGAGCATGACCTGGGGATCGGCGCAGCGGCCTACGGCTTCGGCGCCGGGCTGTTCTTCATTGGCTATGCGCTGTTCGAAGTGCCGTCCAACATGCTGCTGCAAAAAGTCGGCGCGCGTATCTGGCTGACCCGCATCATGTTCACCTGGGGCATCGTCGCCACGCTGATGGCGTTTATCCAGAACGAAACCCACTTCTACATCCTGCGTTTCCTGCTGGGTGTGGCGGAAGCAGGATTCTTCCCGGGCGTGATCTATTACTTCACGCGCTGGTTGCCCGGCGTGGAGCGTGGCAAGGCCATCGCGATCTTCCTCAGTGGCTCGGCGGTGGCGTCGTTGATCTCCGGGCCGTTGTCGGGCGCGTTGTTGCAGATCGAAGGCTTTGGTTTGCATGGCTGGCAATGGATGTTCGGCATCGAGGGCCTGGCCTCGGTGGCGCTGGGCTTCTTCGTGTGGTTCTGGCTCGACTCCAAACCCCACGACGCCAAGTGGTTGAGCCGCGAAGAGCAGGATGCGCTGGTGGGCGCCATCGATCAGGAGCAACGTGATCGCGAAGCCCTGACCACGGTGAAACCCACCCTCGGCAAGCTGCTCAAAGACCGCCAGATCCTGCTGTTCTGCGCTCTGTACTTCTGCATTCAATTGACGATCTACGCCGCCACCTTCTGGCTGCCCAGCATCATCAAGAAAATGGGCGACCTAAGTGATGTGCAGGTGGGTTTCTTCAACTCGATCCCCTGGCTGATCTCGATCATTGCCATGTACGCCTTCGCGTCGCTGTCGGGCAAGTTCAAGTTCCAGCAAGCCTGGGTCGCGGCGGCCCTGCTGATAGCGGCGGCCGGCATGTTCATGTCCACCACCGGCGGGCCGATCTTCGCTTTCGTGGCGATCTGTTTTGCCGCCATAGGGTTCAAGTCCGCGTCGTCGCTGTTCTGGCCGATCCCCCAGGGCTACCTGGATGTGCGCATCGCCGCCGCGGTGATCGCGCTGATCAACTCCATTGGCAACCTGGGCGGTTTTGTGGCGCCGACTACCTTCGGCTTTCTCGAACAAACCACCGGCTCGATCCAGGGCGGGCTGTATGGCCTGGCCTGTACCTCGGTGCTCGCGGCCATTCTGGTGTTCTTTGCCAAGACCTCTCCCTCTGCCGTGTTGGCCGTGCCCGACGGTGCCGCCATCAGCAAACCTCTTTGAACTCAGCCAGGAACGCGCCATGAATACCCCTGTAGTCACCCACTTCCAAGTCATCCCCGTCGCCGGCCACGACAGCATGTTGCTGAACCTCAGCGGCGCCCACGGCCCCTACTTCACGCGCAATATCGTCATTCTCAAGGACAGCAGTGGCAACACTGGCGTGGGCGAAGTGCCCGGCGGCGAGCGCATTCGCCAAACCCTGGAAGACGCCCGCAGCCTGGTGGTCGGCCAGCCGATTGGCCAGTACCAGCGCGTTCTCAACCAGATGCGCAGTACCTTTGCGTCTCGAGACAGCGCGGGCCGCGGCCTGCAAACCTTCGACCTGCGCATCACCATCCACGCCGTCACCGCCATGGAGGCCGCACTGCTCGACCTGCTGGGCCAGTTCCTCGAAGTGCCGGTGGCCGCCTTGCTAGGCGAAGGCCAGCAACGCGACGCAGTGAAGATGCTCGGCTACCTGTTCTATGTGGGGGATCGCAACGCCACCGACCTGGCCTACCGCAACGAGGCCGACGCCGATGACGACTGGTTCCGCCTGCGCCATGAAACAGCCCTGACCGCCGACGCGGTAGTGCGCCTGGCCGAAGCGGCCAAGGCCAAATACGGTTTCAACGATTTCAAGCTCAAGGGCGGCGTATTGAGTGGCGACGCGGAAATCGAAGCCGTCACTGCGCTGGCCGAGCGTTTTCCCGATGCGCGCATCACCCTTGATCCCAACGGCGCATGGTCCTTAAAAGAAGCCATCCGCCTGTGCCGCGACCAGCATCATGTGCTGGCCTACGCCGAAGACCCCTGCGGCGCAGAAAACGGCTACTCGGGCCGCGAAGTCATGGCCGAATTCCGCCGCGCCACGGGCCTGAAAACCGCCACCAACATGATCGCCACCGACTGGCGTGAAATGGGCCATGCCATCCAGTTGCAATCAGTGGACATCCCCCTCGCCGACCCGCACTTCTGGACCATGCAGGGCTCGGTGCGCGTCGCGCAGATGTGCAACGAGTGGGGCCTGACCTGGGGCTCGCACTCCAATAACCACTTCGATATTTCCCTGGCGATGTTTACCCAGGTGGCGGCGGCCGCCCCCGGCGAGATCACCGCCATCGATACCCACTGGATCTGGCAGGACGGCCAGCGCCTGACGCGGGAGCCGTTGAAGATTGAAGGGGGCTATGTGAAGGTGCCGGCCAAGCCTGGCCTGGGTGTGGATATTGATATGGACGCCGTAGCCCAGGCCCATGAGCTGTACAAAGGCATGGGCCTTGGAGCCCGGGATGACAGTGTGGCGATGCAGTTTCTGATCCCGGGTTGGGGCTTTGATAACAAGCGGCCTTGTTTGGTGCGGTAACTCGGTTTGAGGAACGCTCAGCGCAATGTGAGCGTGACGCAAAAAATCCGATGCCCAAACAGGCATCGGATTTTAGTCAGATCAGAAGCTTAGCGGTTTGACCTCTGGCACGTCTGCCAGAGGCCCCTTTGCGCTACTGCCGATTGGCGACCTCCAGATCCGCCTCATCCTGCTCCAGGCCAGAGAGAGCAGTGCCATTGATCATCGGCCCATAACGGCGGCTGAATTCCCAGTTGTAGGGCACATGGTCTTTGCTGATCCCGTTGTCCCAATTCACCGACCAGGTCATCAGGCCCTTGATCGACAATCCTTTGTCGTGCAAACGCTTGAATGTATTGGTCACGGCTGTCGGGTTGATCACATAACCGGTGGCAGCCGCATCGACGTTCGCAGGCAGGCCAATGACGAACTTGTCTGCCGGGATCTTGGTAAACCCGCGCGTTCCGCTCACCAGACTTTCGGTGAGGTAAAACAGGAAGTCCTCCTTCAGCGCGTCGTTGTTCTGGGCAATCCAGGCGCCGTTGCCGCTGTTGACCTCCTGCACCCAGATGCCGTCGCCACCCTGGTTGTAATACTGCGGGGCGATGAAGTCGTAATAGCCTTCCAGCGCCTGGATGTAACCGACGTATTTGCCGGCGGTGGTGAGGTACGGAAACTCCGGCGCCATGCTGATGATGAAGTGTTTGCCTTGAGCCGCGTAGTGGTCCTTGACCAGTTTCAAGGCGGCGGGCAGGACAGTCTTGTTGTCGGCGAAATCAATCGCGCTCTGTTCAAGATCGATATCCAGGCCATCAAAGCCATAGGTTTCCACCAGGCGGATAATCTCGCTGGCCAGTGGCTGTTCGTTGCCTTTATGCAGTTCGATGTGTGCATCGGCGCCGCCAAGGGAAATCAGCACCGCCCTGCCCTGGCTGTTCAGCACGCCCACCTGGCGACGAAACTCGGCATCGGACAGGTTGTACGGTTTGAAGGTTGGGATACCGTTGCCCTTCATGAAGGCCACGGCCACCACGTTGTAATCCTTTGGGACATCCGCCAGGCTGATATTGGCGAACTGGCCACGCTGGTAGCCATCGCTCGGGCCGGCAGGCCAGTTGTGCCAGAAGCCCATGAGGATCTTTTTGCCGGCAATGCTCGGCATCAGCGAAGCGGCATCGTTGAGCGGCGATTGCAGTGAGGTAAAGTCAATCTTTGACATGTTCTAATCCTTCAGAACGTGTGGGTTTAACGGTGCGGGCTTATTTGAAGTCCACATCGAAGGCTTGATAGAAGGCGTTGCCGGTGTTGGCGACGATCCACATCAACACAATCACATGCTGGCCCTTTTTGTGGATCGGCAGTTTCACTTCATGATTGACCTTGGCCTTCAGTTCACCTGCATGGCTGTAGTACGGCACCTGGGCATAGAAGTCTTCAGCGAACGGCTGGGCTTCCAGCTGTGCGCGGGTGATGCGCTGTTTCGGATCCCAGCCATCCTTGGTGATCAGCCAGCGATAGCCACGGGTGGTGTGCGGCGCGGTGTATGCCCAGGTGACCTTGAAGGTCTGACCCGGCTCGACATTGAGCAACGGCCAGGTGAAGGCGCGACCAAGTTTCTTGGCCATTTCCTCGTGGGTGAAGTTGACGCAGTCACGGGCATCGGTCTTGCCACCGCTGAGGATGACGCCGTCGGCGGGTGGAGTGACGCTGTCACTGTCGGTTTGATAAGGCGCCGGAAACGGACCGGCCGTCAGTGCCGGGAAGTTCTTGCCGCCTTCCATTTCATTGACCTGCCAGGTTTCCAGCAGGCCAAGATCCACGGCGACTGCGCCACGGCTGGAAGGGGATGTGACACGACCATGGCGAAGAGGTGTGTGGGTTTGTGGTTTGTTCATGTTGTGACTCCATTGATTTGATTAAGAACTCTCCTTTCTTGAAGGAGAGGACCTCAACCTAACGGAGTTGCTTTTTTTTGCCACAGGCCCATTTTTCACTCATTTTCGTTTCAGGAGCGCGCCGACCTGCAAATACTGGATATATAACCAGTATCATGGAGGAAACCCTACGCTGCTAGAGGTCGATTTCCTACAAGACCAGGCGCACATCAACACGCCTTCTCGCGTAAATGGCGAATGGGCGCTCTGTCGACAAAAAGGGACGTATCTATTTTCAAGCAAATAAACCGTCCTGTTTTTGGTTCATCACGTTTTGCCAATGACGACCGTTTTATTAATTGCGGTCGCGGCAATCGGTTGCACCGTCAGTTCCACCCCTAATGCCAACATCAGCTTCTGGACCGTCTCATATCGCGTCTTTGAGCCGCCTTTCAGGGTTTTATACAGACTCTCCCGATTCACCCCCGCCGCTTCGGCAACCTTGTTCACTCCCTGGGCCTTGGCAACCTCGGCCAGCGCCTTCATAAGGACTTGCGGGTCGTGGCACGCCATGCTTTGCGCAAGATAGGCACTGATAGTTTGCGGGCTATCAAGGAAACGTGAAGCCTCATAGGCGCTGGTGCCGGATGTATCCAGCTCGAGGATCGGCATGTCCTCTGGTTTGAATGTTGACTGACTCATGTCATTGACCTCTCAGGGCATCAAGAATCTCTTTTGCCCGCTTGATTCCTCGTTTCTGGTCGGTTTTATCGCTTCCCCACAGCATCAGGTAAGCGGTGATGCCCGTGCGCACAAAGTAAATCCTGTAGCCGGGCCCGACAAACACACGCATTTCACTCATGCCATCGCCTACAGGCTGGCAATCGCCAAAATTGTTTTCTTCGGCTCGATCCAGGCGGATCAGTACAGCCGTCTTACCCCACACATCCTTCATACCGTCGAGCCATGTATCGAACTCGGGCGTCCTGCCGATCGTATTGGTCACAGATTCAAATGTAGCCTACTGGCTACTCCTTGTAGATGCCAGTGAATTTTTAATGTCGGTGTGCACCGCCAGAAAAAATCCTAGTCCAGCCGCCGCGCAGGCAGCCGAGCAATACTATTAGCGCTTGTGTCCTCAAGACCGAAACGTTGCGTCGCGACTGAGGCATCCTCTCTGTAGGAGCGAGCTTGCTCGCGAAGAACGTAAAGATAATGTGTTCATCCAGAATGAACGCGGCGCCTATGGTTTTTCGCGAGCAAGCTGAACTGGTCAAGTAATCTTGGACACCGATTAAGGTTCACGCCGCCAACCTTTCCTTCGCGACCGGCGACCGGTAGTCGTTGTAGCTGTGAGGCCTGCTGATGTTGTAGCGCGAGACATAGCGCTGCACGTCTGCCCGGGCCTCATGTTCCAGTTTGTAGCCCGTTTCAGGAACCCACTCTGATTTCAAACTACCAAAGAAACGCTCCATGGGGGCGTTGTCCCAGCACTCGCCTTTACGGCTCATACTTTGTCTAAATCCGTGTTTCACAAGCTCGTTTCGGAATTTATGACTGGTGTACTGACAACCTTGGTCTGAATGAAACAACACATCCTGGGGGCGGCCGCGTAGCTCAACCGCCATGCGTAGCGCTTCGCAGGTCAGATTGGCATCAGAAATCATCGAGAACGACCAACCCACGATCCTCCGAGCGTACAAATCCAGCACGGCGGCGAAGTACATCCATCGCTTGCCGACCTTGATGTAAGTTACGTCGCCACACCACACCTGGTTAACCGCCGTTACATCAAATTTTCGCTTGAGCACGTGCGGCGCAACCAATGCCTCAACGCCCGGCGACTTGTACTTATGGCGCCTGCGCTGACGACTAGCGATGCCAGCTTCGCGCATCAAACTGCGAGCCATATAACGTCCGATACGATGCCCTTTGGCTTTTAGCTCCTTGGACAAAGTACGTGCGCCGGCCGACTCTCTGGACGCCCTGTGGTGCTTGACCAGCGCGGCTTTGAGCTTGTCCCGTTCAGGATTTGCTCTGCCCTGGCGCTGGCGCCAGGCGTAGAAACTACTACGGTTGATCCCAAACGCCCGGCAACACCTTTTAACGCCGTATTGCTCGTCCAGCTCATCGATCAGCGTGAATGATCTTTGGCGTCCAAAAGCAGGAGAGCACTGGCCTTTTTTAGGATTTCAATGTCCAGGTCTTTCTCCCTGAGTAGGGCTTTGAGCCTCTGGATTTCTCGCTGATCAGCGGTAATCGCCTTGGCCCCTACCGGGGTCGAACCCAGGCGTTCTTTTTGCACTTGATCGACCCAGCGGCGTAGAGCAGTGGGGCCGATATCTAGGCTGGCACAGACCTCAGTAACCGGCTGGCCTTCATGCAGCACCATGCTGGCAGCCTTGAGCTTGAACTCACTCGAATAAGATTTACGCATATCCAAACACCTCAGATTTGGGCGCTATCATAACGCCCGATTGAAGTGTCCAAAATCATTAGGCCAGTTCACTCGAAGGTGGCTCGGTCGCTGACAACTCAGTGATCGGGTTTAGTAGCCCGAGGGTCAATTACACTTAGTGCATGAGCTTCATCTATCAGACGTTCCTGTCTGTGCCTGATGGTGGCTGTGCGTAGGGCGCCTTCGGGCGCGCCGGCTTTGTGTAATTCCCCGGTCTACTAACCTGCGTACAGCTGCCACCCTTTCGTTTAGTAGCGAAACGGTGTCGGCCCCATTCAGGAATTACGCATATGTACAAAGTCACCCCAAACCCTCCAAACGATCCAAACCTGAAGCTTGATCAGGCAGCCCGTCGTGCGATCGATCACGCCCTCAACCCCAACGCCGAACCCTCTCCTCCACCCTCGACACCGCTGTTCAGCGTTGCCGACGATGCCAGCAATGAAATGCTCGTCGCCAATAGCTATGAAACCTTTTCCTCAGTAACCGCCCTGCTGCTCGACCTGTCGGATGAACTGACCGGTAAACAGCGCGACGTCGCGTTGGCGATTCATCAGTTAAGTGAGCTGGGAATGTTGTTGGTCGATAAGTTGATGGAGCGCGAGGCGGCTGTAGCAGCTGGCTAAACGTTCAACACGCCCAAAAAAAGCCGAGCCGTCGCGCCCCAAGACGACTCGGTTTTTTTTTTGCCAAAGCAGGGGTTGACCTTAAAGCGAGGTTTAAGGTGAGCATGCACCAACCGACAGGATTACTGGACCCTGGATCATGCTCAAAACCCTTATTTCTTTTGCGTTGGTAGCGATAGGTGGCGCGCTTATGACATTTGCACAGGCTGAACCCGGCCCTTCCACGGCCGCTGCAAACAATCGCCAGATCCTGGTGATCATGACCAACCACGCCAGCTACCCCTCAAGGCCCGATACCACGGGCCTGTGGCTGACAGAGCTGACGCATTTCACCGAGGTCGTGGAAGCGGCTGGCTACACGACGGTATTTGCCAGCCCCAAAGGAGGTGCTGTGCCTCTGGACGAGCGCAGCCTCGGTTGGCTGTACATGGACAAGCCGGCGCGTGAGCAGTTGCAGTCCCCAGCCTTTCGCGCCCGGCTGCAAAACACGCTGCCCATCGCCAATGTCGATCCGTCGCAATTTCGCGCGATCTACTTCACCGGCGGCCACGGTGTCATGTGGGACTTCCCAGGCAACCTCGACCTGCAACGTGTCGCCCAAACCATTTACAACCAGGGCGGCATCGTCTCGGCCGTGTGCCACGGTGTGGCGGGCCTGCTGGACCTGAAGGATGAACAGGGCAACGCGATCATCAAGGGTAAAAACATCACCGGCTTCTCCAACCGCGAAGAACTGCTGTCGGGCATGAAGCGTGAGGTGCCGTTCTTGCTTGAAGACCGGCTGCTGAGCCAAGGGGCGCGTTACCGCAAGGGCTGGGTGCCGTTCACCTCATTTGTCATCACCGATGGCCGCCTGATCACGGGCCAGAACCCGCAATCGCCCAGGGCCGTCGCACTCGCCGTGATAACCGAGCTGTCCCACGAACGATAGAGCCTAGGCCCCACCCGTAGCCCCTCCCTGGAGAAGACCGATTGAACATTCCAAGCGCCGTTTTAACCGGATTGCTGCTCACCCCTTTTGCCAACCTTGCGTTGGCGGGAACGCCCGAGATGCCCAGCCCCAACGACACAACCCACATCGATATCGCCGGCCAGCAGGTGCCCTTCGTCAAGGGCGGCTTGTACGACCGCTTTCGCTCCAACCCGCCGTTGTCGGTGGTTGCAGCAGAATTACCAGAGGTTGATTTAAGCTGGTTCAAAGGGTTGCAAAAGCACAAGGTCGACATCGGTTTTGAATCCTACTCGCCCAATTTTTACTATCAGAACAGTCGGGTAACAGCGGTCTATACGGCTGACATCGATAAGCTTCGGGCGTTGATGCCACCGCAGGTACTGGCCGCCGTGCAACCCTTGCAAGTCTGGCCGGGTCGCGGACTGATCGCGTTTACTGCGTACACCTATGAGCATTGCGATAACGACGCCTATAACGAAGTCGCCGTGTCGATCATCACTAACAAACCTGGCAAAGCCAACCTGGGCCCCTTCACGCTGGTGGGCCAGTCGATGTCGCAGGATTTTTGGGGCTATGTGCTCAAGCTGCCGGTGAATACCGAGCTGGCGCGGGTGCGCGGCGTGGTCGGTTACAACCTGCCGAAATGGCTGACTGGCATTGATCGCAAAGAGGATGGGCACTCGGTGGTGTATGACATTACCGACAGCCAGACCGGCAAGCTGGACGTGTCGTTCAAGGCCAAAAAGCTTGAGAAACTGTCCCATGATGCGGACCTGGTCACCAGCAGTTTCACCAATCTCGATCACCATGGCCAACTGGCCTACGGGTACGCGGTTTCCCGCCAGCTCAGCCATGGCTCCAGCCGTGACGCAGACTCAGCCACCCTCACGCTGGGCGATGGCAGCCTGTCCAATTACCTGCGCGACCTCAAGCTGGGGAAAATGCTGAAGTACGAATACGTACCCGAGTTCCAGAGCGCACTCTATGCGCCAGAGCCGCTCGCCAACCTGATTGGCGAACGCTGACCCTTGTGCGCCGGTCAGGCCCTCGGGGCCCGGCGGGCGCTTTTTCTTGTGGATGAGGCTGGAGCGCCCCCTTCCTCGCGCAGACGGTTAATCAGCATCTGCGCATTCTCCGCACAGGCCATGCCCTCGGGCTTGCCTTCGATGCCCTTGATGACGTTCAGCAACTGAGCCTTGTTCTGGGCCAGCCGTTGTTGCAGCACCTCGATTTCCTCGACCTTGTGCTTGAGCCCGCTGAGCAGCTCGTCATGCTGCCAACCACCGGCACTTCTGGGCATTAACTGCCGGATTTCTTCCAGAGAGAAACCGGCTGCCTGGGCACCCTTGATGATCTCCAACACCGCCTCGGTGCCGGGTGCATAGTCCCGATAGCCGTTGGATTTACGCTCAACCGATTGGATCAGGCCGCTCGCTTCGTAGAAACGGATGCGTGAGGCCGCCAACCCGCTGATTTTTGCCAACTCGCCTATTCTCATGTACCACCCACAAAAAACCATTGACCTTAAAGTTGACTTTAAACCTAAAGTCATTGGGCGGCCAAGGCGGCGATTCGTAGACGGCACGCTTGCCAGACACGAATGGGCTGCAGTGGGTCAATCCAGCGCCATGATCGCGATTCGATCAGGCCATCATTTCATTTGGGAGAGGCGAACATGGGCTACGTCACCACGCGAGACGGTGTTGAAATTTTCTACAAGGACTGGGGCCCACGCGATGCCCAGGTCATTTTCTTTCATCATGGCTGGCCACTGAGCGCAGATGATTGGGACGCGCAAATGCTGTTTTTCCTGGGCGAAGGTTACCGGGTCGTTGCCCACGACCGGCGTGGCCACGGGCGTTCCAGCCAGGTCTGGGACGGGCACGATATGGACCACTATGCCGACGACGTTGCGGCGGTGGTCGAGCACCTGGGTATACAAACTGCGGTGCATGTCGGTCACTCCACCGGCGGCGGTGAAGTGGTTCATTACATCGCCCGCCACGGTGAAGAGCGCGTCTCGAAGGCCGCCATCATTAGTGCCGTCCCTCCTTTGATGGTCCAGACCCCGAGCAATCCTGGTGGCCTGCCCAAGTCAGTGTTCGACGACTTGCAGGCGCAGCTGAAAGCCAACCGCGCACAGTTCTATCAGGACGTTCCCGCCGGACCTTTCTACGGCTATAACCGCCCAGGCGCCAAGCCGTCCGAGGGCATCATCCTGAACTGGTGGCGGCAAGGCATGATGGGCTGTGCCAAGGCGCACTATGACGGGATCGTGGCGTTTTCCCAGACCGATTTCACCGAAGACTTGAAACGCATCCAGATTCCCGTATTGGTCATGCATGGCGACGATGACCAGATCGTCCCCCATGAAAATGCCGGGGTGCTGTCCGCCAAACTGTTGAAAAACAGCACGCTGAAAATCTACCCGGGCTTCCCGCATGGCATGCCTACTACCCATGCCGATACGATTAATGCGGATTTGCTGGCGTTTATAAGGAGCTGATTGATTATTGGGGGGGGCGGGTGACCGCCTCCCCTCTACCTGAACCGCTCGTTTCAGGTCATGCTGCGTCCTTCATTTCAAGGACGATAAAAACAATGAAAGCCCCCCTCGCCGCCCTGCTCCTGATCAGCCTGACTGGGCCTGCACTCGCCAACGACCCCATCGGTTTCCAAACCACCACCATCCCTGACACTCACAACATTCGCCCACTGGAAATGGCCGTGTGGTACCCCTCCACCAGCACCGCCCAACCCAAGCTGATCGCTGACAACCTGGTGTTCATCGGTGTGCTTGCGGTGCCTGATGCCGCACCGACGCCCGGTAAACATCCGGTGGTGGTGCTCTCCCACGGCTACGGTGGCAATTGGGGCAAGCAGGCGTGGTTGGCCAGTGCGCTGGCCCGGCAGGGGTATATCGTGGCGGCAGTGAATCACCCTGGCACCACCAGCCAGGATCGCAGCGCGCAAGCCGCCGCGCAGTTGTGGCAACGGCCCAAGGATTTGAGCCGGGCCATTGATGCGCTGCTGGCGCAGGCCACGCCATTTGGCGCGGCGGATAGTGGCCGGATCGCGGTGATAGGCCATTCCCTGGGGGGCTGGACGGTCATGGAGAGCGCGGGGGCGCGTTTTGACCCGGCGTTGTTTGCCCGGGACTGCGACGCCCATCCGACGTTGGTGGCGTGCAAGGCTTACCGTGAGATGAACCCTGAAGGTACGCCGAGCGGGAAGGCTCAAGTGGCCGCGGACTTGAGCGACAAGCGCGTGACCGCTGTGGTGTCTCTGGACTTGGGCCTGTCGCGCGGCTTTACCGATGCGAGCCTAGCGGCATTGCCGGTGCCGGCGTTGGTAATCGCTGCCGGTGTGCCGTCAGCGGATTTGCCGGCGCAAATGGAATCGGCTGACATGGCCAAGCGGCTGCCAAAAATGTCGACTCAGTACGTGGAGATCCAGGACGCCAACCACTTCAGTTTTATGTCTCAGTGCAAACCGGGCGCGGCAGCGGTGCTTGACGCTGATGTGCCCGGCGACAGCATGATTTGCCAGGACGGCGAAGGCGCGCGGCCACGGCCCGTGATCCAGCAGCAAGTGATCACGCTGATCAGCGAGTTCCTGGCGCGCTGAACCGGTAGTATCATCCGCGCCTTTCCCCTTCAGGCAACGAAACATGAACCGCCAGAAAAAACTTCAGCAGCTCTTCAAAGCCAAAGCGAAAAAGGCCAGCGCCAAGCTGGCGCCAAAAAGCAAAGACAAATACATCAGCAAGGCGGACCGCTTGAAGCTGGCGACCGAGGCCGGCCAAGAGCCGGTCACGGCTGGCGAGACGCCTGCTGAGTAAGGCGCATGGCTGAAGGGGTTGCCGCTTCGTATTTGCCCCAGATACGCCGCAGATGCCGCGCCGAGCCAAAGCCTGCGCGCTCGGCGATGGCTTCAATGTCCAGGGCCGACTCGGCCAGCAGTTCCCGCGCCACCGCCAGGCGCAGGCGATGCAGGTAATCCAGTGGGCTGATCTGCACATGTTTCTGGAACAGGCGCGCCAGGTGTCGGCTGCTGGTGCAGGCCAGGCTTGCCATGCGGGTGAGTGTCCAGGCCTCGCAGGGGGCGGCGGCGATGGCGTCCTGCACACGGTGGAGCGCTGGGTGCAGGTGATTGCGCCCGGTCACCCAAGGCGATAGCTGCGGGTCGCTGCCGCTGCGGCGCAGGTACACCACCATGTCCCGCGCCACGGCGCAGGCCAAGCGTGGCCCGGCCAGTTCGGCAACCAGGTGCAGCATCAGGTCGATACCCGCCGTGATACCGGCGCTGCAACTGACCGGGCCGTCGGTGACGTACAGCCGGTTTTCCAGGACCCGGGCCTTGGGTGCGAGGGCTTGCAAGGTGGCGCACAGCGAATGGTGCGTGGTGCATTGGCGCCCATCGAGCAGCCCGGCCCTGGCGGCACTCAACGCGCCGGCGCACACGCACACCAGGCGTCCGGCCGAGGGCGCGAAGACGTTTTGCAACCACAGGGTGAGCTGATGGCTGGCCGATTCGAAAGCCTTTTGGTGGGCCTTTGATACGTTCATCGTGGAGCCCACCAGCACCACCAGCGTGCCGGGTTCCAGAGTCTGCGGCAGGGGCGCCAGCCCGGTCAGTGGCAAGCCGATGGAGCTGTGCAGCGACTCCACCGGGCTGACGTACTGCAGGTCGAAATCCACCGCCGCCGGGTCCTCGGCTTGCGCGGCCAGGCGCAACACTTCGGCAGGCCCCGCCAGGTCGAGCATCAGCACATGGGGCAACAGCACGAACAGCACCGGTACGCTCACAGGTTCATCCTTCCAAGGCCTGTTCGACCGTGACGATGCGCGCAAAACGCTCTTCCAGCACCAGCTCCGTGCGTTCGCGGATTTGCGCAGAGGTGTACTCCCGGCCGCTACGCAGGTGGGTCATGGGGAACGTCAATGTCGCTTCACTGACAAAGTCCACCTTGAAGCCGCTGTCCGACGCCTGCCGCGTGGTGGTCTCGCAGCATTGCTCGGTCCGGATGCCACTGACGATCAGCGTGGTGACGCCCATCTCCGTGAGGCGAGCGGCCAGGGGCGTCCCGGCGAAGGCACTGTGGTAACGCTTATGGATCACCAACTGTGGATTGATCGACAGCTCGCTCAAGGCCCTGACGTTGCCCGATTGCATGGAGAAATGCCCTTGGTCTTCAACATGGAAGACTTGTACCACCGGGATGCCGCGCTGAACACAACCATCGATGAGGGCCTGCTGTTTTTCCAGATAGTCGGGCAGGTCATTTTCGGACCAGTAGGTTGAATGGCGGAAGGAATGTTGGGCGTCGATCACGATCAGGGCTTTATGGGTCATGGACAGTCCTTGTGGCTTGCATCAGTGGGTAAACGATGCACGCCATGGTAAGGACCACCCACAGTGCGCGACAGACGCAAGGCGGACTACTTCAGGACGGATTCGGACATGTCACCGGGCACGCCATGGCACAACGGCTGCCGGGTTCGAAGCCATGGGCGTATTCATCCGCCAGGATTGTTTCCAGACGCGGATCGACGTGAATTGCAAAGCCCAGGCGCCGGTAGAACGGAGCATTCCAGGGTACATGCTTGAAAGTGGTCAGCGTCACCACACGCAGGTGTTGGGCGCGGGCATGCTCTATCGCCGTTTCCACCAATCTGCGCCCCCAGCCCTGGCCTTGCAGCGGCTGGGCAACCGACACTTCATGGATATGCAGGTCGTCGCCAAAGCGTTCTGCGCTGAGGAAGCCTTGAGGGTGATCGTGGTCATCAACCACCACCCAACAGGTCGATAGCGCGATCCATTGCCGATAGCGTTCGATGCTGATCGACGCCGCATCCGCCAGCCAAGCCAGCCCTTCGATTGCGCGAAATGCCTGGGCTGCGCACTGCTCGATGGCGGGCAACAAACCGGCATCTTGCGCGCGCGCCAGGCGAATGTGGGTGGACTGCTCAGCAGCCACTCAATGCCACCTGGGGCCGTTCACCCGCAAAGAAGAAGGGCCGTAAACGTACGCCCACGCCGTTGCCGATAAAGGCCGCCACCAGCCACACCCAGCCATGCAGGCTGCCCGAGGCGATGCCACTGAAGTACGCGCCGATGTTGCAGCCATAGGCCAGGCGCGACCCATAGCCGAGCATCAGGCCGCCGATCACCGCCGCGATCAACGAGCGCAGCGGGATGTTCAGGCTGGGCGCGAAACGCCCGGCCAGGCCTGCGGCCAGCAACGCGCCGAGGACAATGCCGATGTCCATGACGCTGGTGATGTCTTCCCACACCGGTGCAGCCAGGGCCTTGGCATTGCCCGGCATCTGCCAGAATGCCCAACTGGCGACATCCACGCCCAGCCCGCTCGCCACCTTGGCGCCCCACAGCGCGAACGCCGAGGTGATGCCCCACGGCCGTCCGGCCAGGGCGAGGGTGGCGTAGTTGAGCAGCGCCAGGCCAATCGCGCCCCACACCAGCGGCCAGGGTCCGCGCAGGAAGCGGCGTAGCCCTTGGTGCTCGCTTTGCACGCCTTGTTCAAGCTGGCCGTGACGGCGCTTTTCCAGGCGCACTGTCACCACTGCAATCAGCGCGAACACCGCCAGGCTCAAGACCAGCGCCGGCAGCACACCGAAACTTTTGACAATGGAAACCGCCGGGAACGATGGCAGTGCAAACCACCAGTCGACATGGTGGGTGGCGATCAACGAGCCGCAGATAAAGAACAGCAGCGTCACCAACATCCGGGCATTACCGCCGCCCACGGTGAACAAAGTACCCGACGCACAACCACCACCCAGCTGCATGCCGATCCCGAAGATGAACGCCCCGAACACCACCGACACACCGGCCGGCGCCACCAGCCCCACGACCGGCTGACCGAACAAAGTGCCCGCGCCCAACGCCGGGAAAAACAACAGCACCGCCACCGCCAGCATCACCATCTGCGCACGCAAGCCAGCGCCACGCCGATCATTAATGAACACACGCCAGGCCGAAGTGAAGCCGAAGGCCGCGTGATACAGCGTCAGGCCCAGCGCGGCGCCGACCACCAGCAGCAACACCTGGCGTGCGCCGACCATGTTTTGCAGGAACAGCGCGCCCGCCACCAGGATGATAAAGGCAATCAGTGGCGCGAGCGGCTTGCGCGCAGGCGTCAGGGAAAGAGAGGTGCTCATGGGGTTCTCGATTGGTTGGAAGGAGGCAAGTATAGCCCTAGACGGAATTTGATCAGATGGCGGCATTGCCGAAAGGCTCATCGCCTGAACCACCGCTATCGCAGCCTCGCTAAAGCTCGACAGCTCCCACAGGGGATCGGCGGTGTATGTGGAATACCGCTTTGCAGGGCCATCGCGACAAGCACAACTCCCGACAGCAACACCGCCCAAATGTGGGAGCTGTCGAGCCCCAGCGAGGCTGCGATGGCGGCGGCACAGGCAACCTCTTCATCGCCTGAACCACCGCTTTCGCAGCCTCGCTGAAGCTCGACAGCTCCCACAGGAGATCGGCGGTGTATGTGGAATATCGGTTTGCAGGGCCATCGCGCCAAACACACTCTCGACAGCAACACCGCCC
Source organism: Pseudomonas sp. CFSAN084952 (assembly GCF_009648855.1). Classification (NCBI taxonomy): domain Bacteria; kingdom Pseudomonadati; phylum Pseudomonadota; class Gammaproteobacteria; order Pseudomonadales; family Pseudomonadaceae; genus Pseudomonas; species Pseudomonas sp. CFSAN084952. The sequence goes on from NZ_CP045767.1 coordinate 3,500,167, forward strand.
AAATGTGGGAGCTGTCGAGCCCCAGCGAGGCTGCGATGGCGGCGGCACAGGCAACCTCTTCATCGCCTGAAGCACCGCTTTCGCAGCCTTGCTAAAGCTCGACAGCTCCCACAAGGGATCGGCGGTGTATGTGGAATACCGTTTTGCAGGGCCATCGCGACAAGCACAACTCCCGACAGCAACACCGCCCAAATGTGGGAGCTGTCGAGCCCCAGCGAGGCTGCGAAGGCGGCGGCACAGGCAACCTCTTCAGCGCCTGAACCACCGCTTTCGCAGCCTCGCTGAAGCTCGACAGCTCCCACAAGGGATCGGCGGTGTATGTGAAATACCGCTTTGCAGGGCCATCGCGCCAAACACAACTCTCGACAGCAACACCGCCCAAATGTGGGAGCTCCCGAGCCCCAGCGAGGCTGCGATGGCGGCGGCACAGGCAACCTCTTCATCGCCTGAACCACCGCTTTCGCAGCCTCGCTGAAGCTCGACAGCTCCCACAGGAGATCGGCGGTGTATGTGGAATATCGGTTTGCAGGGCCATTGCGCCAAACACAACTCTCGACAGCAACACCGCCCAAATGTGGGAGCTGTCGAGCCCCAGCGAGGCTGCGAAGGCGGCGGCACAGGCAACCTCTTCAGCGCCTGAACCACCGCTTTCGCAGCCTCGCTGAAGCTCGACAGCTCCCACAGGGAATGGAGGACTGACTAACCCAGGCTGATCGACTTCCACGCGGCTTCAGCCAGCAGTTCGCGGTACTCAAAGGGGCTGTTTTTGACCTTCGCCGACAGCCACGCACGCGAGTAGCTTTCGGCCGCGCCAATGATCAGCGAAGGGATAAGTTCTGCGGGCAAATGACTGAAGTGCTCCTTGCGCCCTTCCCCGCCCATCCACTCCTTCAACTGCTGGTTGCGCTGCTTGTTGCGGGCAATCAACTCGTCCTTGAACGGCCCGCTGGACACGGCGAAACGGCTCTGGAAAACAAACCGCGCCCAGTCCGGCTGGGCGGTGACCCACTCAACGTAGCTGTACACCAGGCCGACCACACCGGCATGGGCCGTATCCGCCGCTTGCAGGTAGTGGTCACGCAGGGCGGCCTGGTCTTCCAGCGCAGCGAAGAACAGCGCGGCGACCAGCCCTTCCTTGTTGCCGAAGTGGTGATAGATAGCCCCCACACTGGTGTCGCAGCGCGCACGAATGGTCTCGATGTTGGTCGCCTCGATGCCTGCCTCGTTAAAACAGGCCAGCGCCTCACGCAGGATGGTGCGTTTGAGGTCGCTGCGCCTGCCGGGGAAGGTGCGCTCAATGAGATCGATGGAGTGCATGGGAGAACGCCAAATCGAAACAGTTTATAGGCTGAGCGCCCAGCAGAGAAAGCTCAGGTTGACAGCCATGGAATCTACAGAATATTGTTCTGTTGCAGAATATTATTCTGCAACTACCCCTTGAGGATATTCCGATGAGCCAAGCCCTGAGCATGTTCAATAGCGTAGGCCCCGCCGCATTCAGCAACCTGGCGTGCCAAATGGCGCCCTACTTCAGCACCATCACTCCCGAGATCGCGGAGCTCAAACCCAACCATGCGGTGGTCACCGTGCCGTTTCGCAAGGAAATCACCAACCACCTGGCCTCGGTGCATGCCATCGCACTGTGCAACGCCGCCGAACTGGCCGGCGGCATGATGACCGACGCGTCGATCCCCGCAGGCGCACGCTGGATTCCCAAAGGCATGACTGTGGAATACCTGGCCAAGGCGAAAACCGATATCCGCGCCGTGGCCGATGGCAGCGCTATCGATTGGCAGACTGCGGGGGACAAGATCGTGCCGGTCGAGATTTTCGATGCGGGTGGCGTCAAGGTCTTCACCGCCCACATCACCATGAATGTGAAGCTCGCTTAGGTAATCGGCCGGCCCAGGCAGTATCAGCTACGCAGCATCTGCAATGCGTGACTGGACGCCTGGTGCGGTCGACGATGCACTGCGAAGCGGTGCGGATTGCCGTGGTGGTATCGCCGGCGATATGCGGCATCAATTGCGCATCGGCAATACCGCCAACGGCGAGCTGCATCGGTCCTTTCCAGGGCGAAGGTATCAAGGGCGAACGCCTTATCGGCATATCAAATAAGAAGACGGGAAAAGATCATCAGCCGTCAAAAAAACACCTATTCACCCAAGAGACATGGATCAAGGCTTTTAACTTTCTGATTAACCAGCGCTAAATAAAATCCTTCGAAAACGTCTTACTCAATGGGAAGTCTCGGCACGCATAGCGTACGAGAGAAACCTAAAAAATCTTCATAACCCCTGAACGTCAGCCAATTGAGTAGGCGAAGCGCTCGCGAGTCCTATCCATCGACTTATTCAGGAACATACGCCCCGGTGAAACGGCGCGCCCTAGTTCAGAAGGATCTCTATGCAAAGCCTGCCGTTCTCTGCGTTACGCCTGCTCGGTGTGCTGGCAGTCATGGTCTGCGTGCTGTTGACGACGCCAGCCCGTGCCGACTACACCGACCTCTCCCTGACCCACGAAAAAAACATCCAGTCCTACGTCGTGAACCCCGACGGTAGCTTTGTGCTGGATGTCGAACGGGTTATGCGGATCAATGAAGAGCGCGCGATCACCTCCAACGCCCAGCGCTCTGTGACCTACAATCGCACCCTGGAAACTCTGGATATTGTCGAGGCCTACACTCTCAAATCCGATGGCCGCAAAGTCGTGGTAACACCAGACCGGATCAAGGAGCAGCAGGAACTGGAGTCTGCCCAGGCGCCGATGTTTCAGGACTCGCGGGTCAAAGTGGTGATCTTCCCGGAGCTGCAAGTGGGTGATCGCATGGTTCTGCGGTACCAGCGCCATCGCAATACGCCGTTGTTTGCGGGGCAGTTCGAAGACCTTTTCTCGCCGGATTTCTACCAGAATGAGCAGGTGCGCCTGAGCTACGACATGCCCGCCGAAATGAAGCTGTACGCCGACTCACGGGGTTTCAAAGCGTCCACGCCAGCCAACGCCAACGGGCGAACGGTGTACCGCTGGGACGTGGAACAAACCAAGAAAAATCGCGTGGAAGATGGCTCCGTTGCCTACACCGACTACGGGCAACTGCTGGCCGTATCGACGTTCACCGACTACAAACAGTTTGCCCAGGCCTACGCCGCACGCGCACAGGTAGAAGTGACCCCGGCCATAACCCAACTGGCCAAGGAACTCACCGCCAACCTCGACAACCCACGCAGCAAGGCCTTGGTGCTGAGTGACTGGGTACGCAAGAACATTCGCTATGTGGCCGTGTACGTCGGTGCCGGTGGCGTGGTGCCGCATTCAGCGCAGGCGGTGCTGGATAACCGTTATGGCGACTGCAAAGACCATGTAGCCCTGCTTGAAGCGCTGCTCAAAGCCGTCGCCATTGAAAGCTCGCCCGCACTGATCAACGCCGGCAACGCCTACGTACTGCCCCAGGTGCCGACCCTGGGCGTGCTCAACCATGTAATCACTTATGTACCCAGCCTCGATCTGTACCTGGACTCCACCGCGACCCCCATCTCCGCTGGCTACCTGCCTCTGCCCGAACTCGGCAAACCGGTATTGCTGACACAGACCGGTGAACGTAAGCAGACACCGTCCCGCCAGCCTGGCAAAGTGGACACAACCATGGTGTTCAAGGTCAACACCAAAGGCGCTGCAGACTTTACCAACGACTCCACCATCGACGGTTGGGGCGCGGAGCTTAACCGCTTCATGCTCAAGGCCATGCAGCCAGCCGACCGTAATCAGTTGGTGCAACAGGTCCTGAGCATGTTTGGGCAATCCGGTAGCGGCGTGATCGAAACTGACGCTTTGGACAGTACTGCCAATACCTTCAAGTTCACCCTCAAAGGCCACACCAGCAATCTGGTCAACCTGCCTGGCCCGACCGGGGTGCCTACCCTCTCCAGCCTGGCCGGCGGTATTGGCCAGAGCGTGTTTTCCTTGATGGCCGAAAAGGAACGCACTCAGAACTTCTCCTGCCTTTCGAGTGAGATATCAGAAGTAGCGCGCCTGGAGTTCCCCGCCAAGGTGAAGATCCTCGCGGTGCCCAAGGCGGTGTCGGTGAAACAGGCGGGCTTCGACTACCGCTCGACCTATGTGAAGAAGGCCAATACGGTGCTGATCACGCGCCAATATGTGTTTAGCAAGCCAGAGATTCTCTGCAGCCCGGAGGATTTTGCGGCCATGCAGCCGGCGATTGAAGGCATGGTCAACGATTTGAAAAGCCAGGTGATTGTGCAGACGTTGTAACGCCTTGGCCCTTCTTGCGTGTCAGTGGTTATGCACTGGCGCGCGGGAAGCGGGGACTGCATGCTGAGGCGCAGCTATAAAACCGTTCCTAACCCGGTTGGCGCTTCTGTGAGGCGCTATCAGCCTTAACGTTCTGACTCGACAGCCCGCCCGCTCGTAAAATCAAGAATGACCGTAAACCTCTGTTGCTCACGGATCACCTCAATCTGCCAGCCCAGCTTTGCGCACAATTGCCGCATCAACTGCAACCCAAGACCATATCCATAGTCGTCGGATTCCTGCCGCGGCTTGGCCTCGTTGATGTAATTGGCAATCACCAGCCGGGGGTATTTGAAACTGATTTCCACCGTGCCCTCTTCCGCGTATTGCAGCGCATTGCGCAGGAAGTTGCCGATCACGATACGACACGCCGTAGGGGGCAATCGGCAAGGTTCGTTGTGGATGCCGATGCTCAGCTCAATATCTCGGTGACCGATCAGGTAGCGGTGTTTTTCAATCAGGTCGCCCACCAGCTCGCTCAGGTCAACGTCTTCTTCCGGCAGCGGCTCTGGACGCTCGCGACTCATCCACAGCAATGTCTCGGCGATCAGTTGCATATTCAGCACCGAGCGCTCTATGCGCTGCAATGAGGGTGGCAGCACACCGCCCGATTGCAGGGCCAACAATTCGATAGTGGCCTTGAGCACCGCCAGGGGCGTGCGCAGTTCATGGCTGGTGTAGCGCAACAGGCGGCCTTCGCGCTGGCTGGCGGCCTGCACCTGCTCAACACTTTTGGCCAGGGCATCAGCCAGCATGTTGAACTCCTTGAAACTGAAACCCGGCCGTGTGCCGGTCAGTGCCTCAGGGTCTTTGAGTGTGCCGGACCATTGCACCAGGCGCCCCAGCGGCCGAACCAGCCACCAGACCAGCAAGGCGATGATGATCAGCGCCGGCACGAAGACCGCCAGGCTGATGAACTTGACACTCTCTATGACCTGATCGAAATAGGCGTCAGACAACGGCGTCTCGACCTCTCCCCCTGCTTCCTTATCGTGATCGATGTCGTACATGTAGAGGATTTTGCCGTCACCCAGGGGCTGTTCGAGGATGATCTGGAAGGGCTCGTCGTCGTCATCGGAATAGAGATCGCCAAAGATATTCACCGCGCCGAAGGACAGGCTCGGCGATGTAGTGAGCAACTCGCGCACGTCCTGCGGCAACGCCTCCTTGCCGATGACGCTGGTGTAGAAGTAATTGTGCGGCGTCGGCGTGGTCGGGTCCTGTTTGTAATGCCGGAGAAAATACTGAGCTTCCTCCTCCATCATCGCGCTGGCCGTGTAGAACAGGCCGCGCACGGTGAATTCAGGCAGCAGCTTGCTGTAGATCACCAGCACCACCGCAATCAGACACAGGAAACTGCCGCTGATTACCCACTTCAGACTCAGGCCGTTACGCATGGGGTTTTACCTGAATGCCGACACCCGCCAGGGTATGAATCAACGGCCGGCCAAAGGGTTTGTCTACCGTCTTGCGCAGCCGATGCATATGTACTTTGAGCGAATTACTGTCGGGCGGCTCATCGCCCCAGATCTTCGCCTCCAGGCGCTCCCGAGAGACCGGTTGAGGACTTGCGCGCATCAGGTTTTCCAACAAGGTCCAACAGATGGGCGACAAATGCAGCTCCTGCCCTGCCCGGCTGACTTTACGCGTGGTCAGTTCCATCACTAGGTCGTCCACTTGCAGCCGACTGGTCTGGCCGCTGCGACGCAGGCTCAGGGCACGAATCCTGGCGACCAGTTCGGCCAGTTCGAACGGCTTGACCAGGTAGTCGTCGGCGCCAGCGGCAAAACTGGCGAGCTTGTCGGATAACGCGTCCAGCGAGGTCAGCATCAGGATCGGCGTTTGGATGCCTTGCTGGCGCAACCGATCGCATACCTGCTGGCCATCCAGTCGCGGCAGCATGATATCCAGGAGAATAACGTCGTAATGCTGATTGAGGGCCAGGTTAAGTCCGGTCTGACCATTACTGACGTGATCGCAGACGATGCCGCTGATCTCCAGGTACTCGATGACGGTGGTAGCCAGGTCCAGATTGTCCTCGACCAGCAGCAGATGAATATGCACGGAAAAAACCCCTCGGGCAGGCAGTGCGCAGCGGTGTGAAGAATAGCGGAAGTCGGGCTTTATCCCCCGATGTTTACCTGGCGTTAACCTGGTGCTGCTTAGGCTAAGGCTCTTCTTATCCAGAGCTCGTCACCGTCATGAACCTGTATTCGATGATCAAAGGGGTGCTGTTAGCCGTGATTTTCCTCGCGCTGATGGTGGGCATCCTTCCACAGCAAACTCAGCTGGTACGCATGGGAGGCAGTGGCTGGTTTCTGATTGGCCAGAATGTTGAGCAGACAGGGTCGTGTCATGTCGCCCGTGCGTCGTGATGAGATTGGCGCCAGCTATACCGGCCAGTTGGTCGCCTGTGTGGTGCTGGTTATTGGCGTGGCGGTTTCGATGGGTGTCTATATCGCGCGCTTGAATGCGCACCTCGATGAGCAACGCGACCTGTCCTCGGTGTATCTGCCCGACTGCCCTGACGGCCGTGGTGGTTTTATGGTCTATCCCGATGACAGGCGCAGTGGTGACGAGTGCTACACCGCGCAGGAAGATGAGTCGATCGATGTCGATGAGCTGCAGCGGCTATCAGCCTGGAACCTTGCACAACGGTTCGACTACCTCCTGCCTGCAGTTCAATCACCGCGCACGTTTTAGATGCACGGCCTTTATGCTTACCCAGTGCAGGCGCTGGGCCGCTCTAGAGCCGCTGCGCTGGAGGCAGACTTGCTGCGCAACGGCGAGCTGCGCAGCGCACCAGAACACCCTCTCAACCTTTCACGCCTGAATATACCGCCGCGTTGATCACTGTCATTGTTAGTTGAAACACATACTGCCAATCCTCCACCACACCACCCATCACCCCCGCTGGCGAGTACACTCGACGGCAATGCCCACCAGGACAACCCTGCTGGGCAGGTTGCTGCTGATTATCATGGAAACTTGAGAAGGACACTCAAATGGTACGTGCCGTTACTATTCTCACCGAGAATTTTTCTGACTGGGAGCCCGCGCTGATCAATTCCACGGGCCGCGCCTACTATGGCTTCGAGACTTGTTTTGCCGCTCCCGGTGGCAAGCAAGTAACATCATCCGGAGGCATGACCATCATTCCCGACCTGGCCATCGAGGCCATTCGGCTGGACGATGTCGACTTGCTGATTGTGCCGGGAGGCCCGATCTGGAGAACAGACAACGCCCCCGCCATCGAGGCGCTGGTCCGTGAGGCTCACGCCAGGAACATCGTCGTGGCGGGAATCTGTGACGGTACCCGCGTACTCGCCAAGGCTGGAGTGCTGGATCACTTGCAGCACACCTCCAATTCCGCTGACAACCTCAAGCAGGTGCATTATCGCGGAGCAGATTATTACCAGGACGTACCGTACGCCGTTGCCGACCAGGGTGTGGTCACGGCTCCTGGCAGCGCGCCGGTCAGTTTCATGGCGCAAATTCTCGACACCTTGGGTTTGAACGACAAGAAGCTGGATGCCTACCTGGCCATGCATGCGGCTGAACATATTCACGGCTGAACCCTTTCCCTCTATCTCTCCCCCTCACCTCGGCGCTGCGGCCAGTTACCGGGCCGTAGCGCGCGTCACCGTTGAACCGCCCCTCCAATACTCAAAGCGGCAGAACCGTTGCTGAACATGATTGAGTGGTGGATATGTCTGGACATGCCGCCTGACGAGGTCAACAAAATCGCCCGGTTCCGCGAACTCAATGATGCTCAAAAAGCGCTGATGCTTTCAGCTCGTAAGGAGTCAGGGAAACTCACGGAGGGGGTTATTCTGTCGAACTCCACGGAGGTGCTGTTTCGGGCGGTACCGCCGAGCCTTTACTTGGCGATGGCGATGACTGGGCCAGAAGAGAAAGCTTAGCGATTCAGACTGATGAATGTGCATGGAATGAGCGAGCTGGACGCCGCTATGGCAGTGGCTAGAGCCATTCACCACAGGCGCGGCATGCTCTTTTAAGGTGGAGTTCAGTAGCAGACCTAGAACTTCAGGAGCGAGGCATTAAACATTATCGTCCAGCCAAATCTCATAATTCCGGCTCATGGGAAGTATCAATTGCAGGGGCAAGGCTCGCCATCGTATCGTCGATCGTGCTGATCCGCCTTTACCGGACAGCATCTATTTCGTCCAAGGGCAATGGATGGACGAATAGCTATACGTAAAACAGGGAAGAAGACTGAAGAAGGTTGCTCCTCATGGCAAAAAAACCTCGTTTTTACGCAGTGGTGCATGGCCGCCAGACGGGCATTTTCAACAAATGGGAAGGCGGTGCCCGCCTTGCTATCGATCACTTTCCGGGCGCTGATCATCGAGCCTTCAGATCACTTGAGCTCGCAGAAGAATGGTACCGGCAGAACACACGCAATCCACACTCCTGCCACTCTCCCATCTACCACTTTAACTCTGAAATCTTAGGAGCTGCATCGAGCGACGTACCCTTTCAAAAAGCGCTAGACGGCACCAGTCCGAAACGAATCATCGTTTACGCAATCGTGGACCCTGAGACTGAGGAGCCATTTTATGTTGGCGAGACCGGAAATTTTGCTCGTCGTCAGCAAGCCCACCTAAGAACCGCACATGAAAAAACAAAACGAGCCGCAGCGAAAATCGCGCAAATTCTGGCAAAGGGCCAAGTACCTGCATTCAAGGCTATTGAGTTTTGTGACTCTAAAATGGCGGCGCTAGAAGCCGAGACTAAGTGGATCAAACATTATGTCGAGAGGGGGTACACCGTCTGGAATCGCTTAAGAGAACACCGTGAGATCCAGGAGCTCCATAGCGCGCCCCAGACACCCATGGATAAAATAATAGGAGACGGTCCTATTAACCTAGGCCGCCATCACTATCCCTCTCGATTTGAGCTCAAGACCAAGTTACGCCGCTACCTTTCGGGAGAACCATTCGGCCGAGTCGCGCACCCTGTAGCGATCGAAAAACTCAGCTTGATATGGGGTACAACAAAGCAGAGCGGTCCTGCGAGCGAGTTCTGGGTTGTACCTGGTCATCCGCATCGACGACTGCATGCGGTCATCGATGGCATCACTGTCGATTTCGACTATACGGCAGCGATAGACCGAATCCGTGGAGATTAAAAGCGTGCCACTAATACCCATGTGACGCGCTACCTTCTTGGTTCACGGGAGCTCATCTGGCTTCCGCAGTAGCACTGCAACAGAGCGACTAATTTAGTTCAAAAGGAGAGGCAGTTGAAACACTTTGTAAAAAAGCCTGCATTTCTGCAGGCTTTTCTCTATCTGGCTCCACGACCTGGACTCGAACCAGGGACCCAATGATTAACAGTCATTTGCTACCTGTTAGTCAAACCGGTGCCACGAAAAACGTGGTAGAGACATAGAAACGCTGTGTAGCGCGAGCGCATGAACGCATCACGCCATGAAAGTTAGTCGCGTTGGATTAGCTTGTCAAAGCAGGGTAACTCATTGGGCTGTAGGAAAAGCAGACGGTAATCGCTCATACGCCATACCGCTTGTTACCGCCAGAGGTAATGCAGTATCGACCACCCCTAGGCCCTATACACACGTTTCCAGAGGAACAGGGGCACGAGGAGCCGTAAGCTGGAGTCTGTTGGCGAGCAGGCTGTACTGGCTGAGTCACTGGTTTGCGTTTCGAAACGAAGTAGCAGCCCGACCCGCTGCACAGGCTTTTTGACGAAAGCCACTTCGGTGATTGACCATCAATACTGATGCGTGCCCAATCGTTGCGCGTCTCGAAAGCCTGAACCTTTTCCCCGCGCTTCAGCTTCGAGACGACCTTACCGCTTGGTTGATTCCGGACATTGAGATTATCAGCGCTTACAAAGTGCTCAGTCGCAGAGACAGGGGCCGGCGTTGAGGGTGATGGAGAGGTCGACTCAAACGTACTCGGCGCGCTCAGAACGCCTGACTGTGCGGGGGCTGAAGGCGTGTCCTTCTTCCCCACTGCCCACAGGACGGCAAAAACAAGCAGGAGCGGGACAAACCATGACCGGGACTTCTATTGCTCTCATTCGGCACGTATTACAACGGGTGTCTTCCTGACCAACCTGACGCATCACCTATTGCGAGCTTAGCCAATCTTCCGTTTTTTGCAGTCAACCTAATTTCGAAAGCTTGGTTTTTCCCTGATCCAGTATCTCGAGCAGACGCTGCATCGCATCATTAGAAAGAAACCATTTGGCTCTTTCTGCGTTGCAGTGTTTTGGATCGCTCAACGCCCATTCACCACCCTGTCCGCCGCAGCTATGTGGTGGTCAGCTATGAAGGTCTGATGCCCTTTGAAAATCCCCAATTGCTCGGTCGCATCAGTGAAGCTGGTGTCACCCAGAAAACGCAGTGGCATGGCATGGTTGAGTTGCTAAACAAGCCTCCAGCTAGCTAAGCGATATTTCTCACTCGAACTCTCCTTCCAAAAAAACAGCGTAAAGCCGCCTATTAAATTGCATTGATATTAAAAATCACCCCAGACTCGTTGAAACCCTACCAACTGGATGGTAGCTTTGTTTCAGATCTTAAATATCTGCAACCAACGACATCCCTGTGAGAATCCCATGCAAGACTGGAAGCAAACCCGAAAAGACATCAACACTCGTTTGATAGAGCTGAATGGCTTGTCACCTGAAACCATGAAGGGTATGGCTGCTCTCGGTGCCGCCGGAAGCAAAACCCATCATCTAGACGCCAAGACTCGCGAACTCATCTCCCTCGCAGTGGCCGTGACGACTCGCTGCGATGGCTGCATTGCATTTCACGCCGCTGAAGCAAAGAAGCTCGGTGTAACCAGTGAAGAGGTCGCCGAAGCACTGGGTGTAGCTATCAACATGAATGCCGGTGCCGCGCTGGTGTACAGCACCCACGTACTCGACGCGTTCGATAAGTCCTAATTCAAACGCCGATGTTCTTCCCCTTCAACGACGTCGAGATTAATTATGAATACGCTGTTCGCACCTTACGATCTGGCCGGTACTCCGCTGAAAAACCGTGTTGTCATGGCCCCAATGACTCGCACCCGAACCTTGAACAACATTCCGAATGAATCCAACGCGCTTTACTACGCGCAACGAGCTTCCGCCGGCTTGCTGATCACAGAAGGCCTGCCTATTTCCGATGAGGCTCGCGGCTATCTGTACACCCCTGGCATTTACGAAGATGTGCACTTACCAGGCTGGCGCAAAGTGACTGACGCGGTGCACGCCAAGGGCGGGAAGATTTTTGCGCAGCTCTGGCACGTAGGCCGTATGTCCCACACCTCGGTACACGGCATGGTGCCAGTCTCCTCGGGCACGGTGCCTGCGGTAGATACCACGGTGTATGCCTGGATCGAGCCCGGTAAATCTGGCCCGGTACAGCCAAGCACACCACGTGCGCTGGAAACTGAAGAAGTGAAACGCGTCATCGCCGACTTCGTGAAGTCCGCAAGGATGGCCATTGACGCCGGCTTTGACGGTATCGAAATCATGGCAGCCAACGGCTTCCTGTTCGACCAATTCCTGAGCAGCGCCCTGAACACTCGTACTGATCAGTACGGAGGCTCTATTGCGAACCGCCAACGCTTCCTGCTGGAGACCATTGATGCGATTGCTGCTGAAATCGGCGGATCGAAGATTGGCGTTCGCTTCTCTCCGTTTGGTCGACTGTATGACTTCGGTGTGTACGAAGGCGAAGAAGAAACCTGGATGAGTATGGCGGCTGCCCTCAACGAAAGAGAGCTGGCATTTGTTCACCTGAACTACCAACCGACCATCCTCGCCGCGCAAACGCCACCAGGTTTCGGCGCTGCATTCCGTGAAGCGTACAAGGGCACCTTGATGGCTGCGGGCGGCTTCACCAAAGAGATTGCAGAGTCTGAGTTGGCCAAAGGCGAGCTAGATCTGATTGCCTTTGGCACCGCCTACATTGCCAACCCTGATCTGGTAGAGCGCATGCAGAACAATTGGCCATTGGCCGAGGGTGATCGCGCGACCTACTACGGCGTAAGCGGTTCGATTGATAAGGGCTACACCGACTATCCGGAATACGCAGCGGCCAAAGCCTGATATTCCTTCACAAACATCTAGGAGAACACCATGCCACTCGTAACTATCAAAGGGATTGAAGGCGTTTTTTCCGACGAGCAAAAAGCTGAGGTGATTCGCAAAGTGACTGACGCTATGGTGTCGGTTGAAGGCGAAAACATGCGCGCTCTCACGTGGGTCATCTTCGAAGAGGTAAAAAGTGGAGACTGGGGTATTGGTGGCAAACCTGTGACCACCCAAGAAGTATTGAAGCTGCAAGCCGGCGAGTAAGGCTTCACCTTCAGATCATTAGCTTCCTGTTATTTGAGTGCGGCCATGCTCAACGAACAGGGAGCTTTTCCGTTCTTGGAGAACGCCAGGTTTGTGGGGACTACTCCGTGATTCTGATCATTTACGCCCATCCTTACCCTGACAAATCCAACGTCAACATGTTGATGCTCAATCTGGCAGCCAGCAATCCCGCTGTCGCAATCCGTTCGCTGTACGACCTCTACCCCGGTTTCAATATCGACGTTCAAGCTGAGCAGAGAGCGGTGGAACAGGCGGATCTCCTCGCTCTGCAACACCCGCTGTACTGGTATAGCTATGGGGCACATCATTACCCTACGTCAGATGGGTGTGGAAGAAGTCGAGCGAGAAACATTTGAAAGCGCATTGCCCCTCGGGCGCCGGGGTTTTGGAGCAACTCGGGATAGGACGCTACGAAGCTCGTGAGCGTGCGGATCGATTCCGCCGCCTGAGTTTGGAGATGCTAGAGGAGATGGCCGCTCAGGCCCAGGACGATACCGAATTCAAGTATGACGCTTACAAACGAGCCAACGCTTTACTAACGGAAATATTCAATGAAGACCGCGCTCATCCAAGTGATGCTGGCCCAGGAAAAGTGAGCCTTGCGCATAGGGAGACAGGTAGCTGATTTGGCTTATAGGTCGCGGAGGGATGCTTGGTTAGCTAACATCTTCCAGCTCAGTGATGATTGCTTTTTTCAAGGCCGAGACCGATTTAGACCCAGCGAAGACTTTCAACAGTCGGCCTTCATGAAACACCGCCAACGACGGCACAGAGCGGATGCCGTACATCTGCGCGATTGTCGGAGACGCCGCGATATCGATCTTCCCAAAAACTGCTAGAGAGTGGAGCTTTTCCTCCAGCTCAATGAAGATTGGCTTCATTTCTTTACAGGGTTTGCACCAAGAGGCTGAGAACATTACGACACTGCTTCCTTTGGCTACGAAGCGGGCAAATTGGGGAGCGCTCAATTCAACGATACGGCTCATTGGGATCTCACATGTTGTGTTAAGGAAAAGGGGGCACCTTCTGAGTACCCCCGTTCCGTTGTCCATCAAATTTCGCAGCCATCAATGCCGCAGACTTGACCCATCAATGAGCTATCCCCGGTTCTCGCTTTAGCAACCATTTGATCCAGCGCTTCAAGAAAGATCGCTTCTGGCTGAGCACCTGACACCGAGAACGCGTTGTTGAAGACAAAAAGTGGCACGCCGGAACCCAGTTGGGCTGCGAAATGCTCGTCCTCTAGCATCTCAACACGCAGCTCCACGGATGACCGCGCCAACTGAATTGATTCATCGGGCACACCTGCCTCCTTCGCAATCGCCTCCAAATTGACGCGATCAAAAAGCGACTTGCCGTGACTGGTACTTTGCTCGTACAGCGCCTCAACAAGGCGCTTTTTCACTGTCGTGTCTTCAACTGCTTTCACCAGGATATGAGCATCCGCTGTGTCACCAAACATCATGGTGTCGAAGCGATAATCCAGCCCGTCAGCCTGGCCATATTTACTGACCGTACTCATCATCGCCGCTGCGGAGTCTGGGTTGCCGAGTTTACGTTTCAGTGCCGCGATCATCGGTTCAGGGGCGTGATTTGCAGCCAGTCGATAGGCCCGAATGTTGACCTGTACATCGTCCTTCTGCGGTAAGTTTTCGAGTGCTTTTTCAAAACGACGCTTGGCAATCCAGCACCAGGGACACACATAATCAGACCAGATATCGACTACATATTTTTTCGAAGGGGTTTGCATATTTTATCCTGCACGGAGAAGTGAAGATTGCATTGCGGCCATTTCAAGCAAATGGTTAAAGCCAGCCAACGGGTCGGCTGAGCGACCCAATGTCCAATCAATGAGGCTTGCTCCCTCCAACATGCTCAGAAGCATGAAAGCGAAGTGCTCAACAGATGTTCCCAGCGATCAGCTGTGCTGCCGGACGGCGTCATTGAGGGTGCTTTGGAGCCAAGTGAGCTGCGAATTGAAGAATTCCCTTGTGAGCCCTTGGAGCGACAAAGGCAACGCAGCGATTTGCGCCGCCAAGGCGCCGCATAACGGCAGCAGCCCCTCATTCGCGCTGATCACAAAAAGTCGGGAAAAAGCCTGTGAGCGGTTTCCGCGTAGCTCAGCAGCGCGGCTTTTGATGGACACTTGAAACTCCTACAACCAGCACCCTTGTCACCGGAGCGGCGTGCTGCAGAGCGCCCCAATGAGAGGCGCTACACGCAGAGCTTGCCTCGGTGTTTAGGCACGCACCGCCATCACCCCTGCATCGACGTCCCAGATAGCACCAGTCACCCAGGAGGTTTTATCGGAGAGTAAGAAGAGGATGGTGTTGGCGACGTCTTCAGGAACACCGACTCGACCCAGTGGGTGGAAGTCGTTCAGCGACTTCATCGCATCCGGGATCGCGTCCTTATCCATGAAACCTTCATAGATCGAGGTGTGAACGATGCCTGGCGAAACGGCATTGACTCGGATACCTGAGGGAGCCAATTCAATTGCCAGGTTTCGGGTGACTGCGTGCAGGCCCGCCTTGGCCATCGAATAAGCGGTTGCTGGAGAGCCGGCCAGCGCGGCCTGCGCGCCAATCGAACCGACGTTAACAATGGAGCCTTCGCGCTTGGCAGCAAGCATATTCTTGACCACGGCCTGCGTGATAAAGAATGTGGCGCGGTTCAGATCCAAGTACATGTCGTAGTCAGCCTCATCGTGCTCGATGAAAGGCTTCGGAATGAATATGCCTGCAGAGTTCACCATGAAGCCGATGTCACTGTGGTTGGCATTGATTTCGTTGCGTACATGATTCATCCCTTCCTCGGTCATGAGGTTGGCAACGATCACTGATACGGTCCCCAACTGACTCAGCTCGGCGCGCACAGCATCGGCTTTATCCTGTTTGCTGCCGGTGAGAACCACGCTGCCACCTGCCTTTAAAAACTGGCGCGCTGTTTCCAGGCCCATGCCGCTCGTGCCGCCAACAACCAACAGTTTTTTACCTGCAAAAAAATCGCTCATTACAGACTCCGGTATTAGATTCGTAAGAGGTCGCCAGCGGCAAGGTGCCGCGCTGACCTATGGCCAGAACGGTTAGCCTTCGATGACTTCGAGCTTAGGGAGCATGCGAATGGCTTTAGAGAAGTTTGCGTAGTTGACCGAAGTCTTGAGCACTACGTTGTGCAGCTCCTCTACACGCTCACGGGAGGCGTCGGTTTGCAGGCGAATGACGACACTCACCTCGTCGTAGCCTGGGTTAACGCTTTCGTCGATGCCTAGGAAACCGCGCAGGTCGAGGGTGCCGTCAGTCTCGATCTCCAGGCTGTGAATCTTGATGCCCATCATCGCGGCATTGGCGGCATAGCCGACCGACATGCAGGCGTTGAGAGCAGCCATCAGCAGCTCCTGAGGGTTGGGCGCGGTGTTCTCGCCAAGCAATTCATTCGGCTCATCGGCTGCAATTTCAAAATCGCGGGAATAGGTTTCACCAGCCAAGCTGTAACGGCTGACTTTGGCTACAGAACGGGTCTGACCCTTCCAAGCAGTCTTAACGTTGAAGCTTGCGTGGCGCTTAGTCGCATCACCAGCAACGCCTTCGGCGAAATTCTGGAGTGCGGCGACATCGATACCATTCAGATTGCTGCTCATTGGACGTTCCTCTTCAGATAAGCCGGACGATTCGACCGGAAGAGAAACAAGCCTACCAAGTAGTAGGTTGGCTTACAAGGAAGATGACGATACCAACAGCTTCGAAAAGCTAGGCTGCATAGAGGATTTGGGAATATTGATGACAACACAGTGGGAGTCGTGACCGACAGAATCACTCCGAGAGTGACGCCAGCACAGGTCATCTCACAGCTCTAAGCATCAGGTTTGTTTTATATAACTGTACGAATTGATGGCACAAGACCGTCTCCGCATAGATATAAAATCAAGGAGGTTTATCGCTGTTTATGCCCCAGGCCACGTATTGGGACGAGATGGAGCTTCGTTTCAAGAGGTCACTTTGAACGCAGCCAAGAGCGCGGTCGCCGCTAAACATGGGCGATACTGTACAATTCGCGGTCAGGAAAAAGCGCCGCCTACAAGCAAACCTCCCCGTTATTGGATGCAAATCTACCGCACACCAGATAATACCGAGTGATCTATCTGGTGGTTTTAGTCTGCGCTAATTAAAACAGCGTAGATTGGCTCGCGACCCCGAATCAAATAATTCAAGGCCGCCTGCTCTTGGCAGGCGATCAAGTCGGGAGACTATTGGAATATGTACCAAAGATACAGCGATGAAAGACGCCCCCGGGCAGAGAGTGCAGCGGTAGAGTCGATAAACGTAATTGCTACGTCTTTAGTGACGAAGGGTAGATAAAATCAAATCAAATCCCGAAGATCTCTCGTAATCATCGCTCATCGCCCAAGAAACAAAGCTCGCACCTTCTAAAGTGTTCAATATGAACCTTGAAACCCTGATTACATCCAGTTCGGCTTTAAGCTCTCCTCGATCTTGACCCTGCTTAATATTTTCTTGGAGCCAAGTGAGATGGATCTCAAAGAATTCCTTTGTCACTTCTTTGAGGCTTTCAGGCAGGGCCATAAGCTCTGCGGCCAAGGCTCCACAGAGTGGAAGCATCCCGTTCAGGCTGCTGTGAGCGAACATCAAGGCGAAGGCATTCAGCCGGTCGACAACACTGACGTGTTCATCATTGATAGCGTCCAGCTGCTTTTTAAACCGGAACAGGTAGCTCTCGACGATGGCAATTGCCAAGCCTTCCTTGGTGGGGAAGTGATGATGAATACTCGCCTTTTTAATGCCGATGTCGTCCGCAAGGTCGGCATAGCTGAAGGCCGCATAGCCTTTCGTGCGCAGCAGAACCTCGGCGCTGGTCAAAAGGTCTGAACGTGTACTCATGATGCTGCATCCAAATTTATCATCCTGGCATCATAAATTAGTCACACCTCATAAGACAGCGTTCGCCGAACGCTGAACTGAGCTACCGATGTGATTGCCGATTTCGTGTGCATGCCCTAAGCCGCATGAACCTCCTCGAATAGCCAATCTTGAAACGCTCTCAACCTCGGCACGCTCGCATATTTTTACACGGGACAACGTCGTGGCAAAGTAAAGCACCCTCAGATTACGGGGCACGTGTGCCCTACGGGAAAGCCGGACCTGGGACCCACTACCTGTCCATACGCTCCAGGGGGCTCTCAACAGCAACTGAATGCTGATGGCCCACTACCCGCCTCCTCACCGATGACGCGTATCGACATCGACCTCAACCGACATGCCCGGGCGCAGCGAAGACTCGAAAGGCTGGTCCGGATCAACAGATATGCGCACCCCGATACGCTGCGGTACCTTGACGAAATTGCCCGTTGCATTGTCCGGCTTGAGCACCGCGAATTCCGAGCCCGTCGCTGGTGAGAGCCGCTCGACATGCCCCGTTAGCGTCGCCCCTCCTAACGCATCAATCCTGAGCGTCGCGATCTGGCCGGGCGCAATAGCCTTAGTCTGCGCCTCCTTGTAGTTCGCGACTATCCAGTGATCAGCGGGCACTACCGACATCAATTGTGTGCCGTGGGTCACGAATTGGCCCAACCGCACGCCCACTTCTCCGAGCACGCCATCCTCCGGCGCCTGGATGACCGTGTGATTAAGATCAATCTGAGCCGCACGCAGTTTTGCCTGTGCCACCCGCACCTGGGCTTCCAGACCTTCACGGCCGACATCCACGGTACGCAACTCCTCCCGAGCAATCGACTCTTGCGCACCCGCCTGCTGTACCTCGGCCTGGGCTTGACTGAAATCGGCTCGTGCCTGGTCGCGCTCGCGCGTAGAAATGGCGCCATCCATGACCAACGCGTTTGCGCGCTGCATGTCAGCGCGGGCACGCAATAAGCGCGCCTGCGCACCGGCCATAGCTGCAACATGACTCTCGATGCCCGCCATGCGAGCAGCGTGCGCCTGCTGGTTGTTGGAGAGGTCGGCATTGGCGACGCCAAGATTGGCCGTCGCCTCATCTACCTGCGCCTGATAGACCTCATCGTCAATACGCACAAGGACCTCGCCTCGCTTGACCTGCGCGAAATCTTGCCCGGCCACCTGGACGATATAGCCGCTGACCTGAGGGGCAATCACCGTGGTTCGCCCCCTCACATAGGCGTTATCTGTCTGTTGCAGACCTGCGTCAAAAGGCGGCAACTTCCAGATGTACAGGACGATCGTAATAACGCCAATCGCAGCCAGCACCATGATGATGCCTTGCAAACGGCCCCGGGGCGGGGGCGACCAATGAGAAGCAGTGTGTTCAACATCCGATGGAACAGTCATGGAATCAGTCATTTACGTTCTCAGGCTCGCGACGGATGCGCGAGAGGAAAAAAGCCGACATCTGCAGATAAAACACATACATCGCGGTGCCAAAAGCCAGCACTGACACGATGCGAAAGACGTCATTGAATGCCAGTACGCTAGCCTGTTGCTGCAACGCTTGTCCTAGCAGCTTGCTGCTCTGTTTCTGGCGCTGTTCCGGGTCGGCTATATGACTCGAAAGCAACGCCTCGCCAATGCCGAGGCGCGCTACGACAAGGGGATTGGTGATCGGCGCACTGTCCGCCAGGCTAGCGATATGGGACTGGGTTCTGATGAACTCGTAGCTGCCCATTACAGCCGACCCTGCCAGGCTGCCGATACTCTGGCTCGCCCCGTACAGGACCACGAGCGTGATCATGTACTGAGGTCCCTTCGCGAACAGTTTGAGAAAGCCAAAGATCAAGGCAGGCCCGATGAACAGCGTCGCACCGAACCCAATCAAACACTGGCTCAGGTACAGTTGCGGCGCACGCGTGAGGCTGGTGGATTGCGAGTCCAGATACGCTCCCGTTGCGATAAACAACGCCGCGACCATGACCTGCCAGGGGATACGTTTGGGCGACAACGTCAGGCAAGCGACGACGATCCCCATCAGCATCGACACCAGTACGCACGCAAACAGGACACGCAACTGATCGTTATTGAGCCCGCCCATTGATAGCAAACCTACCGAGCCGAAAGTCTGCTCGGCCAGCGATAGCCGAACCAGCAGCGCAATCGCAACAAAACGCATCAAGTCGAAACTGCCCAGCCATTCCAATTGCAACAGCGGCTGACGCCGACGTCGTTCAATGAACACCACCGTCACCAGCAACGAGATAGCCGCCACCAGCATCCAGCCGAGAAAGGGCGCGTCGGTCCACCAATAGCTCCGGCCGAGGCCAAGCACACCGGCAAACAGCAGGAAGGATGAAACCAGCAATACAATCACCACTGCGTCCGAGGCAGCAAACACGCTGGCCCTATCACTGCGTGGCAAAGGCACCGCCAACGTCACACCCAACACCGCCATACCAATGCCTAGATTCAACAAGTGCAGCCCCAGCCAATGTTCCGAGGCGAGAAATTCCACGGGAATCATGCGCGCCACCGGCGATCCTATCTGGGTAAGCCCTACGCTGATAATCAGGGCCATCGGCTGGGCCGATGGGGCTATGGCCTGCATCAGATAATAGGTACTCAAGGCGATCAACGTCGCGCACATCAAGCCGTTGATCGCCGTGGCAATGACCGCAGTTGTCAAAGTGGGCCACAGTAACTGCAGCACACAGGCAGCGATGTAGGTACCGACAATGCTTGCCGTGACCAAAGGGATTCCGAACTGCATCCGGGCCTTGACCAAGGTCAGGTTGGCGCTGGCATTGATCGCCAAAAAAACTGCCACCAACCACGAGACCTGAGCCGTGTACTCGCCAATAGAGCCAGAGATTACGCCTAGATTGCTCGCCACCAGGCCGTTGCACAGCGTCGTGCAGGTCCCGAGGAATAAGCCTACGACAAAATATATGCCACGCCTGGCCGGCGACAGCCTGGGCTTATAAGGACTGCCCGCCATCGCCGGTTTCTCGTCAGCTTTGAACACGTATTCAACGCTGGCCATGTACAGGTAACGCCTTCTTTTGCTGTCGCTGCAGATGCTTCACGGTTGGGATGTCGGAAGGCTGAAGGCCATTACATAGTCACCGGTGTCGGGAGAATGCGCTGCCCCGCCTACGGAAATGACAACGTACTGTTTGCCCGTCGTCGGCGAGACGTAGGAGATCGGCGTGGCGCTGGCGCCGACCGGTAATTCATGTTCCCAGACGAGTTTGCCACTTTGCCCGTCGTATGCCCGGATGTAGTAGTCCTGATAACCGGCAAAGAATACTAGGCCGCCTGCCGTGGTCATCGTTCCTGCATAAGTTGGCATGCCCATGGGCATGGGCAGGTGTGATGCGATACCCAGTGGCCCCAATTGCTCTGTGGTGCCAGCCGGCACTTGCCAGGCCACCTTGTGCGTATTCAGATCGACCGCCGTGACGGTCCCATAGGGCGGCTGGTTGCACGGAACCCCTAGGGATGACATCCAGATATAAATGGCTTGACCGTAAGGTGTTTTCAACTGCGGTGACGGCCCATGTCCGCTCACCTCGATCTGGTGGGTTTTTGTCCAAGTATTGAATTCATCACGAGGCATCAGCCAAAAGATGTTCGGCACCCGGATATCGTTCATGTAAGCCAGATGATTAACGGGGTCGTAGGAAACGCTACCCCAGTTGAATCCTCCGATATTGCCGGGCTGATCCAGCGCCTTGGTCAGACCGATCGGCGTGAAGTCGCCCTCGTAGCGCAGTTGCTTGAACATGATGCGGCACATGAGTTGGTCGAACATGGTTGCCCCCCACATCTTCTTCTCGGTGAGGTGTTCGGCACCGATAGTCGGCATCCCTACCGAATAAGGCTGTGTAGACGAAAGCTTTTCTTCAGGTACCGCACCGGCCGTAGGCACGGGCTTTTCGACGACGTCCGCAATCGGCTCCCCGGTGGCGCGATTTAGCAGGAAAAGCTGGCCACGCTTGGTGGTTTGCAATACCCCGGGGATGGTTCCGCCTTGGCCGTCAGGCAAATCGACCAGCGCGGGTTGAGAAGGCAAGTCGTAGTCCCAGATGTCGTGATGGACGGTCTGGAATTTCCATTTCGGGCGGCCCGTCATGATATCGAGGGCGACAAGGGAAGAGTTGTATTCATCCGAGTGCGGTGGTCGCTCCATGCCGAAAAAGTCCGGCGTGGCATTTCCCAGCGGCGCATAGATAAGACCCAACTGGTCGTCATAGGCAGCGGCGGTCCACATGTTGGGCGTGCCGGGCGTGTAGGTCTGCCCCGCCGGTGGCAAGCCGGTTATGTCCGGGTTGCCCAGGTCCCACGCCCATGCCAGTGCGCCGGTGCGGGCATCAAAGGCGCGGATCACGCCTGACGGCTCACCGCGGCTGTAGTTATCAACTACCCAGCCACTGATAATAATGTAGTCGCGCGCCACCAGCGGCGCGGAAGTCTGAAAGTAGAACCCAGGCTTAACGTCGCCCATGCCCTGCTTCAGGTCGACGACGCCGTCGCTGCCAAAACCTGGGCACTGCTTGCCGGTCTTGGCATCTAGTTCGATCAGGCGCGCATCGATGGTGGAATTGACGATTCGTTCCGCACAGACGCCATCAGCCGGCGCCTCCTTGAGCTTGTAGTAACCCAGGCCGCGGCAACGGTTCCAGATAGGAGATGCACTATGGGTATCGAATTTCCAACGTTCTACCCCCGTATCTGCATCGATGGCAGCAATGCGATCATCGGGTGTGCAAGTGAACAACGTATCTTCAATTTGCAATGGGGTGTTCGAATCCACGGCGCCCTTGTCCAACTGGATCTTCGCGCCGGTACGATAGGTCCAGGCCACTTTCAGGTCCTGAACGTTGTCACGGTTGATCTGCGTAAAGGGCGCGTAGCGCGTACCCGCAGTGGTTCGGCCATATGCGGACCAATTTGAAGGCGTGGTGTTTGTGGCTGCTGCAGTAAAAGGTGTGCCCGAGACAGGCGAGACGACACCATGTGGAGTAAAGGCAAACCCAAAGAACACAGCCGTCCCTAATAGCGCTAGTACACCCAGGCCGCGTATCCGGCGCCGGGAGTCCGCAGGCGACCAAGTGGATAACAGGAGCAAGCCGATGCTCGCCATCGCTGCCGGTACGAGCAGGCGTGGAAACAGCGCCCAATAGAACGTGCCTGACTCCCAGAGCGCCCACGGAACACTCAGCACGGCAACCGCTACCAGCAGCCATACTCCACAAACTTGCCTACGCCAAAGCATGACGCCAGCGCTCAGATAGGCCCATCCGGCCAGCACGTAATAAAACGATCCGCCAAGGGTTAAGAGGTAAGCTCCACCTAACAATAGCCCCAGCCCCATCAAGGCAACTAGGCTGGCAAAAATACGATTTATCGAGGTCACAGTTGAACTCCTATACGCTAAATGGCTCTCAGACTTGGTGATGATAGTGTTAGTCTATTAATTTTATCCATGCCATATGGAGCAACTATACATTGCATAAAAGCAACGCCATGTGGAGCGAATACCACACCTTCCTCGTTGCCGCGCAAACATTGAACTTCAGCCGTGCGGCTGAACGGCTTGGGCAGAACACTTCAAGCATCAGTCGCGCCGTGACCCGGCTGGAGGAGCACCTGGGTCTGCGCTTGTTCAATCGGATGCCCTCTATGCGATTGACGGACCCGGGCGAGCGGCTCTATAGCGAAATCGCGCCCTTGTTCGAAGGCCTTCAGGAGGTTGAAAGCGCGATCAAGTCGGATGATGGAAAAATTAGAGGACGTATCCGGGTCGTCGGATCGCCCGAGGTTGTGCACTGGTTTATCAACCCGGCTATCGCTCGAATGCTGGAAGAACAGCACGAAATTCATTTTGAAGTGGAGGCCAGCACACGCGTGCCAAACCCCATTGAAGAGCCAGTGGATGTCTACTTCAGTCATCGCCGCGCCGAAGTGATTAACAAGTCGCTGGTTGCTCGGCCAATCTGTTCAATGCCACAAGGGTTATTCGCTTCTCCCCTGTTACTGGCCGGCAGGAAACCTCCCCGTGTACCGGACGATCTCCTGCAATGGCCCTGCCTTGGGCGTCAGGGAGAACCCGAGTGGGAGCTCATCGACCCCCAAGGACATAAACACCTGATGCCGGTGCAAGCCATCCTGCTTGCCACACCGAACGATGCGCGCATGGATCTTACTCTGCGCGGACTTGGCATCGCGCAGTTCAATTTGCCCAGCGCCAATGAGGCCGTTGAGAGCGGAAAACTGGTACGTATTTTACCTGGCTATACCCTCCAGAACATGTCGCTGTATGCTTTTCTACTGTCACGACGCTTGATTCCGCAGGCGGTGCAGATCTTTCTGCGCTATACCACGGAAGAGGCAAAAAAATACTTTCCCGATTGAGTCCTGACTTGATATCGGTTCGTTAGGGCAGATGACGTACGACCTTAATAATCTTATAGCCTCCTATTCGTTGCATAACCGAGTAAAAACACTATGGGCAATTACTTTCATCATGTTCTTGTCGGACTATTGGCCCTGCTTCCTATGGCCAATCCTCTAACTAGCATCTCCCTTTTACTAGGCCTTGGAGGAAAGCTGCCTACAGTAGAGCGTAACCGGCAAATCCTGAAGGCAAGCTTATATGTAGCTCTGATTATGTTTGTCAGCTTCTACGGAGGCAGCCTGGTAATGCAGGTATTCGGAATATCTGTCCCCGGCTTGAGAATAGCCGGAGGCCTGATCGTTACCTACATCGGTTTCGCCATGCTTTTTCCAGCAACGACACCTGACGAAACAGAGGTTCAGAAAGATTTCCTTTCAGAGAAAGAGAAATCAACCCCACATTTCCGCGATCTGTCATTTGTACCTTTAGCTCTTCCTGGTGCAGCAGGCCCCGGCACGATAGCGTTGCTTATCAGCTCCGCCTCTACCCTGCAGTCGACCTACCAGACCCTGCCACTCGTCATTCACCTTGCAGCCGCAACCGTATTCATTATTACTGCGCTTATTTTCTGGATAGCTTTACGATGTTCGGGGCGAATCATGAAAGTGCTTGGTGAGTCAGGAATCGATGCAATTTCCCGAGTCGTTGGTTTTCTACTGGTTTGTATGGGCGTTCAGTTCGTTATCAATGGTGGTTTTGAGTTAGCGTCTACACCTATGCACTGATCATAGTTCTCATAATAGTGAATTATTAAAGGCCGTTGATATTCCCGCGGCCACATTCGCTAGCACCAGGTGAATGGGTGTTCCTACGCCTATGGAGAACTGACGCCCTGCCGCCCTCAGGAAGCTAGGGGGCCAGACTCGGACAAAATCAACATTGGCCAGTTACGACTAGCCCCACTACAAAACAATGGTTAGTGCGCTGTGAACCAGTTGGGGTGTAGCACCGGAAAATGTTCCTTCAGCCAATCCACAAATGCCTCGACCTGAGGCGCAAGATGCGTTCTGCTTGGATAAAGCACGGAAACCAGGCGAGGCTTTGGACGAAATGCCTTGAGCACTTCGATCAGTTCTCCGCTTGCGAGGAATGTCTCAACGGCGATTCCAGGCGCTTGAACAATGCCGAAGCCTGCAACACCGCATTGAACGTAGGCATTCGACTCATTCACGGTGATTCCACGCCGAGGCGTATGTGGACGATCTTCGCCGTCTACCGAGAAGTGCCAAGGCAGCGGTCTGTTATTTTGACCGGAAAGGAAGCTGACACATTGGTGGTCTACTAGATCTTGTAGGGTTATGGGTGCACCGCAGGCTTGGAGATAACCTGCAGACGCACAGGTCACCATGGTGGCGGTGCCAATTTCTCTAGCCACCATGCTTGAATCCGGAAGTTCACCCATTCGCAATACACAGTCGATGCCCTCGGCTACGAGATCTACCGTACGGTCGGTCACGCCTAGCACAAGCTCGATTTCGGGAAATGCCTCGGTAAACCTCCTAAGGCTTTCCATGAAGCTGTGCTGGGAAAATGCAGTAGGGATGTCAATTCGAAGCCGCCCTCGCAACGTCGATCCACTACGGTCGAACATGGAAGTGGTTTCTGCGATGGTTGCTAAAATCTCTTTGACGCGTTCGTAAAACCGCTCTCCCTCAGCAGTCAGTTTTACTTTACGCGTAGTGCGCTGGAACAGACGGACACCCAGCGAGGCTTCCAGATCCTGAATGGTGCGTGTGACGTGCGGTCGCCCGGCCTGCATTGCCTCAGCGACTTTGGTGAAGCTCCCCAACTCCGCTAGCTTGGCGAATACTTGCATCGACTGTAGAAGCTCCATAAGTCTCTTCTCGGGAAGCGTGTTAACGGGATGATTATTGCTGATCAGGATAACAATCCTGTTCGTTTCTGCACATTTATCTAGGGCCGCGAAACCTTAACAATGTCCTCAGCGTAAAGGAGGAGCTTTGCTCCCCTGCACATTCAAAATTGTTGGAGACAGAAAATGAAAGCGTGGCTTCTAAAAGATTTCGGCTTGGATAATCTCGTGCAGGGCGAAACGGAAACCCCCGTGCCCCGAGCGGGTGAGCTGCTGGTTAAAGTAGGCGCTGTATCACTCAATTTCCGGGACAAGGCCATCGTTGACGGCATCTATGAACCTCACATGGTGCCCAAGCCGCTGATCCCCGTCAGCGATGCGGCGGGAACTGTCGTGGCAGTAGGTGAAGGTGTCAGCCGCTTTGCTATCGGAGATCGGGTCAACTCACACCTCTACTCCCGTTGGTTGGACGGCATGCCTGGGCCAGATGAACCCAACTACTGTTTCGGCTCGCCATTGCCTGGTGGTCTGGCGCAATACATGATCATCCATGAAGACAGCGCAGTACGTGCCCCCGACAATATGTCTGATGAGGAAGCAGCGACCCTTCCAATTGCTGCTCTGACGGCGTGGTATGCGCTCGTCGACTATGGCCAGATAGAGGCCGGCCAAACCGTTTTGGTTCAGGGCTCTGGAGGTGTTTCTGTTTTTGCAGCACAAATTGCTACCGCTTTGGGAGCCAAGGTTATCGTCACCTCCAGCCGTGATGACAATCTGGAAGCTGTAAAAAAACTGGGCGCGGTTGCGGGTGTGAATTATCGCACCACCCCTGAGTGGGCAGAGGAAGTTCTGAAGCTCACTGACGGCAAGGGAGTGGATCTGCTGCTGGATGTGGCGGGCGGGGACGGCATCAACCAATCGATTGCTGCGACAAAGGCAGGTGGACGTATTGCACAGATCGGCTTTCTGACAGGCCAGACCTCCGCCTTGAACCTGATGCCTATGATTTTCCGGCAAACAACGATTCGCGGCATAGCCGTTGCTCCACGCTCGTCATTTGACCGAATGAACGAATTCTTGAACGAGCACAAGATTCGCCCGGTAATCGACCACGTGTATCCATTCGATCAAGCACGCGAAGCGTACGAACATCTGGCCAGAGGCGCCTTTGGTAAGGTAGTAATCAAAATCGCGTAGGACCCAGCCGCTTCAATCTCACTCGCCCGCTGCGACGACAGGCGCGTGAGCACGTCCTTCAAATAAGCATACGGATCATGCCCATTGATGGCGTCATAGGAAGCGCGCTAAGCGTCTGGATTGCTGGGTCAACTCCCAAGCAAAAAAAAGCCTGCATCTCTGCAGGCTTTTCTCTATCTGGCTCCACGACCTGGACTCGAACCAGGGACCCAATGATTAACAGTCATTTGCTCTACCAACTGAGCTATCGCGGAATGCGCCGTATGTTACTGATTAAAAAGAAGAAGTCAAGCGTCCTCAGATATTTTCCGCAAATCGTCCCCCTGTTCGCTTGAATACGACGGTTCCCTGGCCAGTTCCAACCAGGCCCGCGCTGCCGGTGGCAGGTGGGCGCTGGCGCGCCAGGCCAGGGCGATGTGCCAATCGGTGTGGGGCTCGTCCAGGGGGATCAAGGCGATGCCGGGGTGTTGGTGTTTGTGCGCCAGCATCCGGGGCAGGAAGGCGACGCCCAGCCCGGCGGTGACCAGGTCGACGATAAAGTCTATTTGCCCACTGCGAGCGGTGACTTTAGGTGTCACGCCTTTACGTTCGCAGGCGCTGAGGATCTTGGCGTTGAGGGCAAAGCCGGCTTCGAACAGGATGAACGGCGAGTCGGCCAGGTCGGTGAAGTCGATGCGCTTGCGCCGGGCCAATGGGTGGCCCATGGGCAACACGGCGATCAATGGCTCGTTGCGCACCGGTTGGTAGTCGAAGCCTTCATCAACCGGTAGCAGCAAGGCGGCGAGGTCAACCTCCCCCGCTTCCAGGCATTCGCGCAGCCTTTTACTGCCGTATTCGGTCAGTTCGATGTCGATGCCCGGGTAGCGGCTGCGGTAAGTGGCAAACATGGCCGCGAACAGCACGCCGCACCCTACCGGCGGCAGACCGATGCGCAGCACGCCGCGCTTGAGACCGCGCAGGTCGTTGATTTCAGCCATCAGGTCGGTGCGTTCGGCGAGCATTACCAAGGCGCGGCGGTAGGCAATTTCGCCGGCGGCGGTGAGTTCGTTCTTGTGGCCAAGGCGATTGAGCAGCGGCATGCCTAATTCGTCCTCAAGGGTCTTGACCGCTTTGCTGACGGTGGACTGGGTCAGGGCAACCACTTCGGCCGCCTGGGAGAACCCACCCTGGCGCACCACTTCGACAAACGCACGCAGTGTTCGTAGGTTCATCAGTATTCCTGTAACGACTGGATGGCAGTGATAAAAGTTGTTTTCATCATGGCATAACTTTGCTTAGGGTGTAGCACTTTGCCCTGTGGAGACACCGTCGATGATCATCTCGTCCGCTTCCGACTACCGCGCTGCGGCCAAGCGCAAGTTGCCGCGCTTTCTGTTCGATTACATCGACGGCGGCGCCTACGCCGAGCACACGCTGCGCGCCAACAGTTCGGACCTGGCCGAGATCAGCCTGCGCCAACGCATCCTGCGCAATGTCGACAACCTGAGCCTGAGCACCCATTTGTTCGGCACGGAACTGGCGATGCCGGTCATCCTCAGCCCCGTCGGGCTGACCGGCATGTATGCGCGACGCGGTGAAGTGCAAGCAGCCAAGGCGGCGGCCAACAAAAACATCCCTTTTTGCCTGTCGACAGTGTCGGTGTGTTCGATTGAGGAAGTGGCCTCGCAAAGCCCGCAGTCCATCTGGTTCCAGCTGTATGTGCTCAAGGATCGCGGCTTCATGCGCAACGCCCTGGAGCGGGCGCAGGCCGCCGGGGTGACAACGCTGGTGTTCACCGTTGACATGCCGACACCGGGCGCACGCTACCGTGACGCTCACTCCGGTATGTCCGGCCCCTACGCGGCGCAGCGGCGCATGTTGCAGGCAGTGACCAAGCCGCAATGGGCCTTCGATGTGGGCTTGATGGGCCGCCCCCACGACTTGGGCAATATCTCCAAATATCTGGGCAAACCCACCCACCTGGAGGACTACATTGGCTGGCTGGCCAACAACTTCGACCCGTCGATCAGTTGGAAAGACCTGGAATGGATCCGCGAATTCTGGAAAGGCCCGATGATCATCAAGGGCATCCTCGACCCGCAGGACGCCAAGGACGCGGTGAGTTTCGGGGCCGACGGCATCGTGGTCTCCAACCATGGCGGCCGCCAGCTCGACGGGGTGCTCTCCACGGCCAAGGCGTTGCCGCCGATTGCCGAAGCGGTAGGCGATGACCTGACCGTGCTGGTGGACTCGGGCATTCGCTCCGGGCTCGACGTGGTGCGCATGCTAGCCCTGGGTGCCAAGGCGTGCCTGCTAGGGCGTGCCACCGCCTATGCGCTGGCCGCCGAGGGCCAGCATGGGGTAGAGAACCTGCTGGACATCTTCGCCAAGGAAATGCGCGTGGCCATGACCCTGACCGGGGTCACCTCCATCGCGCAGATCGACCGTACCACCTTGGTCTAGTAGTGATGAGGGATGGTGTACGTTGTGTGCGGATAACCGAAGCGTTGTTTATTTGCGACAAATAACTCGCCCCACCGAAACAGTAAGGTTAACCGGGCCGGCAGTAATGCCGGCCCCAATCAGCCAAATAACTGGCGCCATGCTTTAACAGACTTTTCTTACTTAAAAATTAGTTAATTGATTTATAAGGATTTTTACCAACCAAATACACTTGGCATGAATCTCGCTCCAGTACTGTTCAAGCAGGTTCGGCGATGACAAGACGTGCGGCAGTGCCCCGGGGTTATAACCCAAAGAAAAGCGGTTTAAACTGTTTCCAATGTTTTACGGAACTGAAGGATCAGTAAGACGCTTGGCACTCGCCACTCTCATCCCGCCTGTAAGACAGCCCAGTGCTTAGAGGCCACCCGCTTATGAAAACCCCCACCCAGACCAACGCAATTGACTTTGACAGTGCCAAATTGCAACGCCTGGGATTTGGCCAGCCATCCTTACGCCCACGTCGCCCCGCCACCCTTGCCGAACTTCGCCAGCAACTGAACCAGCAGTTGCAGACCAGCCTGGAGCCGGAGCGCATCCTGGGCCTGTTCTTTCGTGAGGTTCAGCGCCTGGTGCCGCTGGACGCGTTGCAATACCGTCACGCCGCCAGCGACCTGCGCCTGGAGTTTGGCCACCGGGGTCATCACTCCGTCAGCTACACCCTGAGCCATGAAGGCGAGCACCTGGGGGAACTGGTCTTTCGTCGCAACCAGCGGTTGCTTGAAGAAGAACTGAGCCAGCTCGAACTCCTGCTGGTGACCTTGCTTTATCCGATGCGCAACGCCCTGCTCTACCGCGCCGCCACCCGCAGCGCCCTGCGTGACCCGTTGACCGAAACCGGCAACCGTGTGGCCATGGACCAGACGCTGCAGAGAGAAATCGACATGGCACGCCGGCATTTGCACCCGCTGTCGTTGTTGATGCTGGACATCGACCACTTCAAGAAAATCAACGACACCCATGGGCATGCCGCGGGCGACAGCGTGCTGCGCGCCGTGGCCGGAGCGATCAAACGCCAGCTGCGCAACGTGGACATGGTGTTCCGGTTTGGCGGGGAGGAGTTTTTGATCCTGCTGTCCAACACCGGTCGCGATGCCGCGAGGATGGTGGGAGAGCGCCTGCGCCAGGCGGCACAAGCCCAGGACTACTGGGTGGAGGGCACGCGAATAGAACTGACCGTGAGCCTCGGCTGCTCGACGCTGCTGGCGGCCGAGTCGGCTGAAAGCCTGCTGCGTCGGGCCGACAATGCGTTGTATGTGGCCAAGCGCGAAGGTCGTAACCGCTTGGCGATGGCGGGGTAAAGTCAATTGTGGCGAGGGAGATTGCTCCCTCGCCACAGTTACCGCTACGCCTCGCTGGCGATGCGCACAGGGCGCTCGCGAACGGCTGGCGCCTTGTCTTTCTCTGTATGCTCTAGACGCATGCAGCTTTCCAGGAACAAGTGCATGTAGTCGTAGCTCTTGCATACCGCCTGGCGCAACTCTTCCTGCAGGGCCTTGCTCGGGTTGGTCCCGGCCAGCGTGCAGATGATTTCCAGGGCTTCCCAAGGGTGGGCGTCATCGTACTGGGCGTGCATCTTCAGCCACTTCATCGCCCGCTTGCGATCTTCCTCAGGGAAGGCGGCAGCATACACACCGGTAGAGCAGACCACGGCGGACCACTCCCCCGTCGCCCCCTCGATCGCGTAGTTGGTGGCGGCAATCGCGACGATCAACGCATCCGCCGAGCTGGTGTGCCAGCACCAATGACTCAGGGCGTGCAACTCAGGCGGCACCTCCTGCGCTTGCAGTTCTTCAAGGCTGACGCCGTGAGCCCGCGCCCAATTGACCCAATAGTCGGCATGGTTGAGCTCCACGCGGATATTGCGCATGAGCCAACGGCGCGCCATATCCTCCCCAGGATGACGGGCAAACTTGGTCTTGGTCAGGTTCTGCGCCATGTACAAGGCAAACTGTTCCACCACCGGCCAACCACCAATCAGGTAGTGGCGCATGGTCTTGGCGCTGAGGGCGTTGTCACGCATGCGCTGATACAGTTCGTGCTCGACAACCCGACGCTTGCTCTCGCTACAGTCCTGGATCAATTGCTGCGCCCAGGCGGGGTAACTGGAGGCTTCCATAAGCGGGCCGGTTCTGTTGAATGTGTCGATCACTGTGGGGCTCCTTTTCAAGTGTGATTGTACAGACCAGCAAATGTTTCAGCGGAAAGTGCCGGGCGCCTTGAATAACAGTGGCTGCGGCCGCTCAGGTCGGCACTGCAAGCTATCAAAGGTAAACAATTGCGGGCGTTCAATCAGGTAGCCCTGAGCGTAATCCACACCTATCTCAAGTAAAGCCTGTTCGATCTGGGGTGTTTCAACAAACTCGGCAATCGTGCGCTTACCCATGACGTGGCCGATGTGGTTGATCACTTCGACCATGGCGCGGTTAATCGGGTCGTCCAGCATATCCTTTACGAAACTTCCATCGATCTTCAGGAAGTCTACAGGTAAATGTTTCAAATATGCGAATGAGGACATTCCGGCGCAAAAATCATCGAGTGAGAAATGGCACCCTAACGCTTTGAGTTCATTAATAAACCGAATCGCGCTGCCCAAATTGGCTATAGCGCTGGTTTCAGTTATTTCAAAACAAATCATTTCCGGTGGAATGTTGTAAGTATCGAATTTCTGACGCAAAAAACCTAAAAAGTCATCATCGCCAATGGTTATGCCTGACAGATTAATCGCACACATGGCCATGGGGCGGCCCGGGCGCTCATGCATGCAACGGGCGATAATCTTGAATACGTTTTCCACTACCCAACGATCCAGGGACGTCATCAACCCGTAGCGTTCGGCCGCCGGAATAAAACTGTTGGGCAAAATGATCCGCCCCGCTTCGTCATGCAGGCGCAGGAGAATTTCGATGTGCCCACTGCCGGCGTCGGTAGGGCCCAAAGGCGCAATTTCCTGGGCGTAAAGGCAAAAGCGGTCTTCCTCAAGCGCAATATGCAGCCGCTGTACCCAGGCCATCTCGCCAAACCGCAGAGACAACTCCGAGTCGTCGACATGGTAGACCTGCACCCGGTTGCGCCCCTTTTCCTTGGCCATGTAGCACGCCATGTCGGCGGCACGCAGGGAGGTTTCCAGGGTGGTCGGGGTTTGCGAGATATGCACCAGGCCGATGCTGACGGTGGTCATGAAGGGCCGACCCTTCCACACGAAGTGCAAGTTCTGCACAGTGTGGCGCAGGCTCTCGGCGATTTTTTCCGCCACCGGCGCCGGGCAGTTCTCCAGCAGGATACCAAACTCGTCGCCGCCCAACCGAGCCAGGGTGTCGCCCTCGCGCAGGTCCGACTGCAGCAACGCGCAGATGTGGCGCAGCAGTTCATCGCCCGCGGCATGGCCACAGGTGTCATTGACCAGCTTGAACTGGTCGAGGTCGAGGAACATCAAGGCATGTCGCCCACTTTGCTGGCGCGCGACCTGTTGCAGCACCTGTTCAAGGCGGAACTCGAACTCGCGACGGTTAGCCAGGCCAGTCAACGCGTCGTGGGTGGCCTGCCAGGAAAGGTTGGCGATGTACTGGCGTTCCTGGGTCATGTCATGCAGCACCAGGACCGCACCGCTGACCTTGCCGGCACTGCGGATCGGCGCGCCCACCAGGGTGACCGAGACGGTGCTGCCGTCCAGGCGCTGGATCAGCTTGGAATGCTCGCTGCCGCCGCTGAACTGGCCTTTGACGATGTGTTCAATCAGTGTGAAACCGTCGGGCTCGGCGTTTTCATTCAAAAGCTTGAACAGCGCCGCCAGCGGCAGGCCCTGGGCTTGCTCCGAGCGCCAGTGGGTCAACGCTTCGGCTGCAGGGTTCATATAGGCAATGGCCCCGTCGACGTCGGTGGTAATCACCCCGTCGCCAATCGACTCCAATGTGATCTGCGCCCGCTCCTTCTCCGCTTGCAGCGCATCGGCAAAGGCATGACGCTGGGCCAGCAGCTTGTGGGTGCGCAGCAGCGCCAACACGATCAGGCCCAAGGCAGTCGCCAGGTTGGTGATCAACAACAGGCGCAGGATCATCCGCGAACCTTCGCCCAGGGCATCGCTGAACGCCTTGGCAGCGGGCGTCACCCCTTCATTGATGGCCGTGATGCGCGCCTTCCAATGATGGACATCGTCACTGCTGACGTAGCCGGAGGTAATGGCGCCGTGCATCTCCTGAGCCAGCTCATCGAGCTGCACGAGGTAGCCGTCGCCCACCGTCCACAGCTCAATGGCTTTTTCCAGGTAGCTGAAATGACGGAAGTTGAGGTATAGCCAGATCAGGCTGGAAACGTCGTCCGGATGATTACCGCCCTTGAGAATGCCCAAGCGGGCCGCGTCCGTATCGGGGGTGGGACGGTCCAGAGCAATGCGCAATTCATGCCCACCCTGGGGCACGGCAATGGCCTGCTGGTATTTGAGGTAGGTGGCGTCGTTGCGGTTATCGGCGTAGAGGGTCAGGTAGTAGATGGCATCCTTCTGGCCCTTGGACCACAGGCTTTCGCCCGCCACATAGCCCCGCACTGCCGAAAGCACGTAGAGACTGACGCAGCCTAACAATGCCTGGAACAACACGACGGCGATAAAGGGCCAGACAATACCCAGCAGGCGTGGCGTTCCGAGAGTCCGCTTTTGCTTCATGAAGTCCCTTACACATGCACAGCTTGATACGCACGCGAAAATCCGCTCCCGATAGCACAGCCTAAGCTAAATCAACGCACTTGTTGCAAGTGTCCGTACAGTTTGGCGTACAGCCCGCCATCGGCAATCAACTGCTGATGGTCGCCGTCCTCGGCGATGTGCCCGCCATCGAACACCAGCACTCGGTCAGCCTGCTTCACCGCAGACAGCCGGTGGGCGATGATGAGTGTAGTACGCCCGCTGAGAAACCGCGCCAGTGCCTGGTGCAGGTTGTACTCGGTCGCCGCGTCCAATGCGGAGGTGGCCTCGTCCAGAATCACCACTTTAGGCTCGGCGAGCACCATGCGGGCAATGGCCAGGCGTTGCCGCTGGCCACCGGAAAAGCGCACCCCCGAACGCCCGACCACGCTGTCCAGGCCCAAGGGCAATGCCTTGACAGTAGCATCCAGTTGGGCGATTTCCAGCGCCTGCCAGCAGGCTTGATCGGTGCGGGTGCGGCCCATGGTCAGGTTGGCGCGCACGGTATCGTTGAACAGCGCAGGATGTTGCAGCACCACCGCGACGTTTTCGCGGATGGTCTCCAGGCCGATCTCCTGCTGGGTGGCAGTGCCAAAACGAATGCTGCCGGCCTGCGGCGTGTAGAGCCCCAGCAACAGTTGCACCAGGGTGCTTTTACCGCCGCCGCTGGCGCCGACAATTGCCACCTTTTCACCCGGTGCGATGGCCAGGTTCAACTGGTTGAGTACCAGCTCTTCGCCGTAGCCGAAGTCGAGGCCACGCACTTCGATGCCGACCGTCTCGCGCCCGCTGAACGGGTCTGCGCCGCCTGGGTATTGCGGCTCATCGGCACGCGCCAGCAGCTCGTTGATGCGCGACAGCGCGCCGCCCGCCGCGTAATAGGCGTATTGCAGGTTCAGCAGTTGTTCCACCGGGCCAATCATGAACCACAGGTAACTGAACACTGCGAGCATCTGGCCGATGGACAGGTCGGAAAACAGCACGGTGAGCATGGCCGCGGCGCGGAAGATGTCGATACCGAACTGGAACAGCAAGCCACTGGCGCGGCTCGACGCGTCGGTTTTCCACTGGGAATGAATGGCGTAGTCACGCACTTCCTGGGCACGCTGGCCCAGGCGCCCGAGGAAAAAGCCCTGGCGGTTACCGGCGCGCACTTCCTGGATGGCATCCAGGGTTTCAGTCAGCGCCTGGGTAAAGCGTGAGGTGCTGTCGTTTTCCAGCTTCTTGAGGTGCTTGACGCGCTTGCCCAACTGCACCGTGGCGTAGATCACCAATGGGTTGAACAACAGGATCAACAACGCCAGTTGCCAATGCATCCACACCAGGATCGCCGAGGTGCCGACCAGGGTCAGCATCGCCACCAGGAAGCGGCTGAGGGTTTCGCCGACGAATTTGTCCAGGGTGTCCAGGTCGGTCACCAAGTGGGTGGTGACCGTACCGCTGCCCAGGCTTTCGTACTCACCCAGGGAGATGCGCTTGAGACGCTCGATCAGGCGCACGCGGATGCGGTACACGATGTCCTTGGCCAAGCGCGCAAACAGCCGCGCCTGCACCACGTTGAACACCAACGCGCCGCAACGCAGGGCCAGGGTGACCAAGAGCATCAGGCCGATATAGCCAGCCGCTTTTTGCCAGCCCAGGGGCAACGCGTGGTTCATCACCTTGAGGGCGGCATCGCCATGGCCCAGTAGCACTTCGTCGACCAGCAACGGCAACAACAGCGGGATAGGCACGCTGCACAGGGTGGCGAGCACGGCGACACCGTTGGCGACCCACAGGGATTTTTTGTGACGCAGGGCCAGGCGGCGAATTTCCGCCCAGGTCAGGCGGTCGGTGCGTGGAGGCTGTTCATACACAGGCAGCTCGCTCCAACCATCGAGCGAGTAACGGCGACAGCTCGGACAGCGGCTGGTAACCATTGGTCAGCAAAGCCAACTGGCCGTTGCGCTCGGCCAGCAGGGTCGGAAACCCGGCAATGCCCAGGTCCTGCACCCAGGTGAAATCGGCCGCCGTGGCCGCGTGCTGATCGGCACGGTCGAACTCGCCGGCAAACTCGATACGTGGAATACCGGCCTGTTCGGCCAGCTCCACCAGCACAGGGGCGAGCGTCACGTCCCGGCCTTCGACATAGAACGCGCGCTGGATCAGCCCCAGCAGCGTCCAGGCGCAATCCGGCGCCAGGCTGCGTGCGGTGACGATAGCGCGGCACGCAGGCTCGGTGTCATAGACAAACCCGTCGGGCAATGCGCCTTCTCGCTTGAACGGCTGGCCGGTGGCGTCGGTGACGGCCTGCCAGTGTTCAAGGATGTAGCGCCGGGTCGTCGGCTCCAGCGCCGCGCCGCTGCCGGTGCGCAAGCCGCCCACCACCAGGTGCACGTCCACGCCGGCCGCCTGGGCCTGCTCCACCAGCGCTTGTGCCACCGGGGCAAAGCCCCAGCACCAGGAACACATCGGGTCCATTAC
Organism: Pseudomonas sp. CFSAN084952; assembly: GCF_009648855.1. Lineage (NCBI taxonomy): Bacteria > Pseudomonadati > Pseudomonadota > Gammaproteobacteria > Pseudomonadales > Pseudomonadaceae > Pseudomonas > Pseudomonas sp. CFSAN084952. Next base: position 3,536,847 of record NZ_CP045767.1, read on the forward strand.
ATAGAGCAGGCGCGCAGACATGGCTCAGGCCTCGGAAGGGGTTTGCTTGTAGTTGTAACCAATCGGGTGCGGCATGTTGCGGGCCTTGGCCAGTTCGATCTGCTTCTGGCGGTCGATCGCACTGCGACGGGTCTTCTCCGGCAGCTTATCCCAGCAATGGGGGCAACTGATGCCGGCCACATAATGCTCGGAGGCGCGGTCTTCTACGCTCACCGGTGTGCGACAGGCATGACATTGATCGTAGTCGCCTTCGCTCAAGTCGTGGCGCACGGTCACGCGATTGTCGAACACAAAGCAGTCGCCCTGCCATTTGGTTTCTTCCTGGGGCACCTCTTCGAGGTACTTCAGGATACCGCCCTTGAGGTGGTAGACCTCATCGAAGCCTTCGCTGAGCATGTAGCTCGACGCCTTCTCACAGCGAATGCCGCCAGTGCAGAACATGGCGACCTTCTTGTGCTTGGCCGGGTCGAAGTTGGCTTTGATGTAGTCGGGAAATTCGCGAAAACTGGTGGTTTTCGGGTCGATTGCGCCTTCAAAGGTGCCGATGGACACTTCGTAGTCGTTACGGGTGTCGATCAACAATACTTCCGGGTCGCTGATCAGCGCGTTCCAATCCTGCGGGTCGACGTAAGTACCCACCTTTTTGTTCGGGTCCACGCCTTCGACACCCAGGGTCACGATCTCTTTCTTGAGTTTGACCTTGGTGCGGTAGAACGGCTGGTCGTCGCAGTAAGACTCTTTGTGGTCGATGTCGACCATGCGTGGATCTTTCTTGAGCCAGGCCATCAGGCCGTCAATGCCTTCGCGGCTGCCGGAAACGGTGCCGTTGATGCCTTCTTCGGCGATCAGCAAGGTGCCTTTGATGCCGTTATCGACCATCGCCTGCAACAGGGGCTCGCGCAGGGCGACGTAATCTTCGAGGGTGACGAACTTGTACAGTGCCGCCACGACAATCGGTTGAGTCATGGGTGTTATCTCCAGGTGGCTACCCTCGTAAGGGGTGAACCGGATGCAAAAAAAACGCGCCGGCTAAGCGGCGCGTTGCGGATTCTATCAGGGTTACCCCATCAATGTCCGCCGGCGCAGGTCGGCGAGGCCGGGGCTGCGTCGATTGTCGCCCATTCTTCGGGCGTATAGGTATGCAGCGCCAGCGCATGAAATTCGCTCATCAGGCTACCCAGGGTGGCGTAGACCTTCTGGTGGCGCTTGACGCGGTTAAGCCCCTCGAACTGCTGGCTGACCAGCACGGCCTTGAAGTGGGTCTGCAACCCACGACTGTGCATGTGGCTTTCATCCAGCACGCTCAAATGCTCCGGGACCAGGGCGGCAAGGGCCGTTTCGATACGCTGTTGCATGGTCATTCCTGCTTACTTCTTCTTGGCCGGTGCGGCGGCTTTTGGCGCCAGCTCGTTGGTCATGTCTTCCAACAGCTTGTTCACCACCGGTACGGCGCTTTCCAGCTTGGCCTGGGTCATCTGGGCCGATTGCTGGGTCAGCTGGGGCATTTTTTCCAGGACTTTCTTGCCAAGTGGCGACTGGTAGAACGCTACCAGGTCCTTGAGCTCGGATTCGCTGAAGTTGGTGGTGTAGAGCTTGACCATGTCGGGCTTGAGCTTCGGCCAGCCGATGGCCTGGTCCAGAGCGGCGTTGGCCTTGGCCTGGTAGCTGTCCAGTACGGACTGCTTGGCGGCAGGCGCCTTGGTCTGTTCGAAACGCTGGGCGAACATTTGCTGCACTTGCATGTACACCGGGGTCCCCAGCTTGTCAGCATGGGCCAGGGTAAGGAAGGCTTCGGCACTGGCGTTGTGGCTGGCGGTATCGGCAAGAACCTGGCCGCTGGCGCAAACCAGAGCAACCGCGGTACAGATGGCACGAAGACGAGTCATCGAGTTTCCTTTTCTAGCAGGCGAGGTAAGACCCCAAGGGCGACCATTCTGCGCCTAAAAAACCTCGCGGCTCAACCCCACCCCTCGGCAAGCCCTGGTTTCACGGGGCGCGAGGGCACAAATGCGCTTTTAGGGAACCCACGCTGGCCGCCAGGGCCTAAACTGACCAATCACGACTGGATAAGGAGGGTGACCGATGAGCCGTATCGAAACCGACAGCCTGGGGGAAGTACAGGTCCCTGATGACGCCTATTGGGGTGCGCAAACCCAACGTTCGCTGGTCAATTTCGCGATTGGCGAACAGCGCATGCCGCTGGCGGTATTGCATGCCTTGGCCTTGATCAAGAAGGCTGCGGCACGGGTCAACGACCGTAACGGCGACCTGCCCGCCGATATTGCCCGCCTGATCGAGCAAGCTGCCGACGAGGTTCTGGACGGCCAGCACGACGACCAGTTCCCGCTGGTGGTCTGGCAGACCGGCAGTGGCACCCAGAGCAACATGAACGCCAACGAAGTGATCGCTGGCCGCGCCAACGAACTGGCCGGCAACAACCGCGGCGGCAAGAGCCCGGTGCACCCCAACGATCACGTCAACCGTTCCCAGAGTTCCAACGACTGCTTCCCTACTGCCATGAGCATTGCTGCGGTGCAAGCGGTGAACAAGCAACTGCTGCCGGCGATCGCCACCTTGTCCGGTGGCCTGGCGGAATTGGCCGCGCGGCATATGAAGCTGGTCAAGACCGGCCGTACCCACATGATGGATGCCACGCCGATCACCTTCGGCCAGGAGCTTTCGGCGTTTATCGCCCAGCTCGATTACGCCGAGCGTGCGATCCGCAGCGCCCTGCCCGCGGTGTGCGAGCTGGCCCAGGGCGGCACTGCCGTCGGCACCGGCCTCAATGCCCCTCATGGCTTTGGCGAGGCGATTGCTTCCGAACTGGCCGCGTTGTCAGGTTTACCCTTTGTGACCGCGCCGAACAAATTCGCCGCCCTCTCCGGCCATGAGCCGCTGGTGACCCTGCACGGCGCGCTGAAAACCCTGGCCGTGGCGCTGATAAAAATCGCCAACGACCTGCGCCTGCTGGGTTCGGGCCCTCGCGCCGGGCTGGCCGAAGTCAAGTTGCCGGCCAACGAACCGGGCAGTTCGATCATGCCCGGCAAGGTCAATCCGACCCAGTGCGAAGCGCTGTCGATGCTGGCCTGCCAGGTACTGGGCAACGACGTGACCATCGGCATGGCCGCCAGCCAAGGGCACTTGCAGTTGAACGTGTACAAGCCGGTGATCATCCACAACCTGCTGGAGTCGATCCGCCTGCTGGCCGATGGCTGCAACAATTTCCAGGAGCATTGCATTGCCGGCCTCGAACCCGACGCCGAGCAAATGGCCCAGCACCTGGAACGCGGGCTGATGCTGGTCACCGCCCTCAACCCGCATATCGGCTACGACAAGTCAGCCGAAATCGCCAAGAAGGCTTACGCCGAAGGGCTGACACTGCGTGAGGCTGCACTGGAGCTGGGCTACCTCACCGATGCCGAGTTTGACCAATGGGTGCGCCCGGAAAACATGCTCGGCGCTTAAACCGACATCCGCAGCCGCCGGGCCCTGAGCCCGGCGAGCAGCGAAGGCGCCAGCGCCACCATCGCCGAGCCCGTCACCACCACTAGCGCCCCCACATACCCCAAGGCATTGATCTCTTCGGCTTGCACATAGTCCGGCCATAGCCACGCCGCTACCGCCACGGCTACGAAGGTCACCAGGGGCGTCAACGCCAGGGTTGCACTGACCCGCGAAGCTTCCCAATGCGCCAGGGCTTCGGCAAATGCGCCGTAGGCCACCAGCGTATTCATGCAGCACGCCAGCAGCAGCCAGCCTTGCAGCGGGCTCAACTGCAACGCCTCCAGCGGATGTGCCCAAGGGGTGAGCAACAGCGCGCACGACAGATAGATCACCATCATCACCTGCAGCGAATTCCACACCGTCAGCAACTGCTTCTGACCCAGTGCATAGAACACCCAGATGGTGGTGGCGAGCAGGATCGTCAGCACACCGGCGGTGTAGGTGCCCATGGACGTCAGCAATTCCACCAGACGTTGGTTGAAGAACAAACCAAAGCCTGCGATCAGCATCAACAACCCCACTCCCTGCCCCAGGCTGAAGCGCTCCTTGAACACAAACACACTGGCTACCATCAGAAAGATCGGCCCCATCTGCACCACCAACTGCGCCGTGCCCGGGCTGAGCATTTTCAGGCCCACCAGGTACAACACGTAGTTGCCCACCAGGCCACACACCGCCATGCCCACCAGCCACCCACCCTTGGGGCCAAGCACTTTGCGGCTGGGCAGGCGTTTGGTGGCGGCCAGGTAAACGAACAGGCACGTGCCCGCTACCATGAGGCGAAACCAAGTCACAGTGATCGGGTCCATCACCTGCAACACTTGCTTGAGCTTGATCGGGAGAATGCCCCACAGAAACGCGGTCAGCAGGGTCAGGAAGAAACCGTAGACCCAGCGGCCGGAAGAGATGTGCATGAGTGCCCCAGATGCCAGAGGAAGTGGAGCAGGCATTCTAGGGGCAAGTCACTGAGTTCGGATACGTCACAGTCTTGAATGGGGGAGCTGGCTTGCCTGCGATGGCGGTTTATTTGTGCCCAATCTGTCGCTGGCCCACCGCTATCGTAGGCAAGCCAGCTCCCACATTGGCCGTATTCCAAGCCGACTCAGCGTACGGCTTCGAAGAGTCCGGTGGCGCCCATCCCGCCCCCCACGCACATGGTGACAATCCCGTAACGCAGGTTGCGCCGTTGCAGCTCGCGCACCAGGTGCCCCACCTGCCGCGAGCCGGTCATGCCGAACGGGTGCCCGATGGAAATCGAGCCGCCGTTGACATTGTATTTGGCATTATCGATCTCCAGGCGATTGCGTGCGTAAAGGCACTGGGAAGCAAAGGCCTCATTGAGTTCCCACACGTCGATGTCCGCCACCTGCAAGCCCTTGGCCTTGAGCAACTTGGGCACCGAGAACACCGGGCCAATGCCCATTTCATCCGGTTCGCAACCGGCCACGGTAAAGCCCCGGAAGAACGCCTTGGGCTTGAGCCCCAGTGCCAAGGCTTTTTCCAGGCTCATCACCAAGGTCATCGACGCACCGTCGGAAAGCTGCGAGGAGTTACCTGCCGTCACCGAGCCATCCTCGGCAAATACCGGCTTCAGGCCGCTGAGGCTGGCCAGGGTGGTGTCCGGGCGGTTGCAGTCGTCACGGTCGACCACGCCATCCAGGATCTGCACCGTGCCAGTGTTCTTGTCCTCGACCTTGTACTTGACCGCCATCGGCACGATTTCATCGTTGAACAAGCCATCAGCCTGGGCCTGGGCGGTGCGCTGCTGGCTTTGCAGCGCGTAAAGATCCTGGTCTTCGCGGCTGACGTGATAGCGGCGCGCAACGATTTCGGCGGTCTGGCCCATGGGGAAGTAAATGCCCGGCACCTGTTCCTTAAGCAGCGGGTTGATCAGGTTATCGGTGTTGACGCTCTTCATGGTCAGGCTGATGGACTCCACGCCACCGGCAACAATGATGTCGCTGCAGCCCGAAGCGATCTGGTTGGCGGCAATGGCAATCGCCTGCAAGCCCGACGAACAGAAGCGGTTGAGGGTCATGCCCGCCGTACCGGTGCCCAGTTGCGAGAGCACCGCCACGTTACGCCCGATGTTATAGCCCTGGGCGCCTTCGTTGGAGCCGGCACCGACGATGCAGTCTTCTACCGTCGCAGGGTCGATACCGTTGCGGGCCAGCAGCGCATTGATACAATGGGCCGCCATGTCATCGGGGCGGGTCTGGTTGAACTTGCCGCGAAAGGATTTGGCCAGGCCGGTTCGCACGCTGTCGACGATCACTACTTCACGCATGGGCTACCTCGATCTTGTGGTTGTGGATCGAGGATAGATCCAGGCCTGGCCGACCGCGATGATCATTCACTGCGTGGATGCAAAAGCATGGACCGACGTGGGAAACGGTAAGCCCCTCAGGCTATTTCTTTTTCTTCTTGTCGTGCTTGTCGCTTTTATCAAATGCTTCTTCCAGCGCACGGTTGATGGTGCGCAGCACTTTGACCCGCGCCCAGCGCTTGTCGTTGGCCTCGACCAGAGTCCAAGGCGCCACCTCGGTGCTGGTGCGGTCAACCATGTCGCCCACCGCCGCGCGGTAGTCGTCCCACTTGTCGCGATTGCGCCAGTCGTCTTCAGTAATCTTGAAGCGCTTGAAGGGGATTTCTTCACGGGCCTGGAAGCGTTCCAGCTGCGTCTCCTTGTCGATGGCCAGCCAGAACTTGACCACGATCACGCCCGCATCGCGCAGTTGCTCTTCGAAGTCATTGATCTCGCCATAGGCGCGCATCCAGTCCGCTGGGGTACAGAAGCCTTCGATGCGCTCCACCAGCACGCGACCGTACCAAGAACGGTCAAACACGGTGAACATGCCGCGCGCCGGGATCTTCTGCCAGAACCGCCACAGATAAGGCTGGGCCCGTTCGTCTTCGCTGGGCGCGGCAATCGGCACGATGTGGTACTGGCGTGGGTCCAGTGCTGCCGCCACACGGCGGATCGCCCCGCCCTTGCCTGCCGCGTCGTTGCCCTCGAATACACTCACCAACGCGTGCTTGCGCATGCGTTTGTCGCGCATCAGCCCAGAGAAGCGCGCCTGCTCGGTAATCAGTTGTTCTTCGTAATCATCCTTGTCCAGGCGCAGGGTCATGTCGAGGCTGTCGAGCAGGCTCTTTTGGTCCACCGAGGCAAGCAACGGCGCCGGGTTCATGCCGCTGGCCTTGACCTTGGCCTGCTTCAGGGCACTTTGCAGCCCATCGAGCAGGATCTTGCCCACGGTCAGCCCACGGTAATGGGGGTCGACGCCTTCGATCACATGCCACGGCGCGTAATCGCGGCTGGTGCGGCGCAGCACACGCTCACCGAAATGCACGAACTTGTCGTAGGTCTTGGACTGCTGCCAGTCCAATGGGCTGATGCGCCAGCTGTGCAGCGGGTCGTCGGCCAAAGCCTTGAGGCGCGCCTTCATCTGTTTTTTGGACAGATGGAACCAGAACTTGAAGATCAGCGCACCTTCATCGCAGAGCATCTTTTCCAGACGTTCGGCGCCGGCAATGGCCTGGTCCAGCCGCGCATCCTTGATCTGCCCATGCACGCGGCCTTGGAGCATCTGGCTGTACCAGTTGCCGAAGAAAATGCCCATGCGGCCCTTGGCCGGCAGTTGCCGCCAGTAGCGCCAGGCCGGTGGGCGCGCCAGTTCTTCGTCGGTCTGCTGGTCGAAGGTGCGCACTTCGATCAGGCGCGGGTCCATCCATTCATTGAGCAGCTTGACGGTTTCACCCTTGCCCGCGCCCTCGATGCCGTTGATGAGGATGATCACCGGGAAGCGCTTCTGCTGTTGCAGCTCGTACTGAACTTCCAGCAAGGCTTCACGCAGGGCTGGCACCTCGGCGTCGTAGGTGTCTTTGTCGATGGCGTGACCGATTTCGGCGGATTCGAACATGGGCAGCTCCGTTTCAAGATGGCTCAAGACTAGCGGATTGGGCCAAGACACGCGCAAGGAAATACACCCCAGCCTTGCCATGGATCAATTCAACGCCTGTTGATCGGCTAGAATGGCCGCCTTGTCTTTGCCCGCTTTCATTTTATGAGCCGCCATGAACCCCATCACCCACGCCCAGCTCGACTGGGATGATCAAGGCCGCCCGCATTCGCGGGTATTCGACGACGTGTATTTTTCCGACCAGTCGGGCCTGGAAGAAACCCGCTACGTGTTCCTGGAGCAGAACCGCTTGCAGGAACGCTTCGCCGCCTTGCCAACAGGTGGGCGCCTGGTGATTGGCGAGACCGGCTTCGGCACCGGTTTGAACTTCCTCTGCGCCTGGCAGTTGTTCGAACAGCACGCAGTCGCCGGTGCGCGGCTGCACTTTGTCAGCGTGGAAAAATACCCCCTCAGCCATGCCGACCTGCAACGCGCCCTCGCCCTCTGGCCCGAACTGCAACCCTTGGCCGAGCAACTGCTGACGCAATACATTGCCATCCACCAGGGTTTCCAGCGCCTGGTACTGGACAATGGCCGCGTGACCCTGACCCTGTTGATCGGCGATGCGCTGGAACAGTTGCCGCAACTGGACGCCCAGGTCGATGCATGGTTTCTCGACGGGTTCGCCCCGGCGAAAAACCCCGACATGTGGACCGCTGAGCTGTTCGCCCAACTGGCGCGCCTGGCGGCACCGGGCTCGACCATCAGCACCTTCACCAGCACCGGCTGGGTAAGGCGGCTGATCAATGCCGCCGGGTTCAAGATGAAACGCACGCCGGGCATCGGCCATAAATGGGAGATCCTGCGTGGGGAGTTTGTCGGTTGGCCCGCCGACTTACCCGCGCTGGCCCCACGTAAACCCTGGTTCGCCCGACCACCCGCCATCAAGGATGAACGCCACGCCCTGGTCATCGGCGGTGGCCTGGCCGGTTGCGCGACTGCCGCCAGCCTGGCCGCCCGGGGTTGGCGTGTCAGTCTTCTGGAGCGCCACGCCGGCCTGGCACAGGAAGCTTCGGGCAACCCACAGGGTGTGTTGTACCTCAAGCTTTCGGCCCATGGCACGGCCTTGTCCCAACTGATAGTCAGCGGTTTTGGCCACACCCGACGCCTGCTGGAACATTTGCACCGAGGTGTCGATTGGGACGGCTGTGGCGTGTTGCAACTGGCGTTTGACGCCAAAGAGATCCAGCGTCAGGCTCAATTGGCAAACGCCTTTGCTCCGGACCTGCTGCATCTGCTGGACCGCGAGCAAGCGCAGCAAAAGGCGGGAATCGAACTGGCCCACGGCGGGTTGTTTTTTCCACAGGGCGGTTGGGTGCATCCGCCCGCGCTGTGCCAGTGGCAGGCCAAACATCCACTGATTGAAGTGCTCACCCACCACGAGGCACTGGAACTGCACCGGCTCGACGACCAATGGCAAGCCCGCGCCGGTGACCGCGTACTGGCCAGCGCCGGTGTCGTGGTGCTCGCCGGGGCTGCGGAGATCAAGCGTTTCCCCTTCAGTGCAGACATACCGCTCAAGCGCATCCGTGGGCAGATCACTCGGCTGGCGCAAACCTGCGCGAGTAAAGCGCTGGCCACGGTGGTCTGTGCCGAAGGCTACGTCGCGCCGGCCCGGCTTGGCGAACACACCTTGGGCGCGAGTTTCGACTTCAACAATCAAGACCTCACGCCCACGCCCGCCGAACACCATGGCAACCTGCAGATGCTGGGTGAGATTTCTACCGACCTGCTGCAACGCCTGGGTGCTGATCGCTTGACACCCGAACAGCTGGAGGGCCGTGCCGCGTTTCGTTGTACCAGCCCTGACTACCTGCCCATCGTTGGGCCACTGGCTGACCATGCGGCGTTTGAGCAGGCTTATGCGGTACTGGGCAAAGACGCCCGGCAAGTGCCGCAAACGCCCTGCCCGTGGCTGCCGGGGCTGTTTCTCAATAGCGGCCATGGCTCGCGTGGCCTGATCACTGCGCCGTTGTGCGGCGAACTGCTGGCTGCATGGCTGAGTGATGAGCCCCTGCCCGTGCCCACCAGCGTGGCCGAGGCTTGCCACCCCAATCGATTTGCCCTGCGCGCGTTGGTGCGAGGCCAGGGCGCTGCACAAAAAAAGCCGGATTAAAGGCAAGGCGGCGATCTGGCTTATAACTTATCGGTCTAAAACTCCACGCATAGCACTGGGTCAGTTTCTGGGTACGCGCCCTTTTGGGCGTATTGAGTGTTGACCCCTCCCCAACGGAAAAACCGGTAAGGAACTTATGTGTGGATTAGCTGGCGAGTTACGCTTTGATCATCAACCTGCCGACCTGGCAGCCGTAGAACGCATCACCCATCACCTCGCCCCCCGAGGCCCCGACGCCTGGGGTTTTCATGCCCAAGGGCCGATTGCCCTGGGCCACCGCCGCCTGAAAATCATGGACCTGTCGGACGGCTCTGCCCAACCGATGGTCGACGCCCATCTGGGGCTGTCCCTGGCGTTCAATGGCGCTATCTATAATTTCCCGGAGCTGCGCCAAGAATTGGAAGCCCTGGGTTACGCCTTCTATTCCGGTGGCGACACCGAAGTGCTGCTCAAGGGCTACCACGCCTGGGGCGAAGCGCTGCTGCCCAAGCTCAACGGCATGTTCGCCTTTGCCATTTGGGAGCGTGATGCGCAGCGCCTGTTCATCGCCCGCGACCGTCTGGGGGTCAAACCTCTGTACCTGTCGCGCACCGGCCAACGCCTGCGCTTTGCCTCGGCGCTACCCGCGTTGCTCAAGGGCGGCGACATCAACCCGATCCTCGATCCGGTGGCGCTCAACCATTACCTGAATTTCCACGCCGTGGTCCCCGCGCCGCGCACGCTGTTGGCCGGCATCGAAAAGCTGCCGCCCGCCAGCTGGATGCGCATCGACGCCAGCGGCAAGACTGAACAGAAAACCTGGTGGACCCTGCCCTACGGCCCCCATGAGGACGAAAAACACCTGACCCTGGAAGACTGGACCGACCGCGTGCTCGACAGCACCCGCGAAGCCGTGGCCATCCGCCAACGTGCGGCGGTGGATGTGGGTGTGCTGCTGTCAGGCGGCGTCGATTCGAGCATGCTCGTCGGCCTGCTGCGTGAAGTGGGCGTGGAGGATTTGTCGACCTTCTCCATCGGCTTTGAAGACGCCGGCGGCGAACGTGGCGATGAGTTCCAGTACTCAGACCTGATCGCCAAACACTACGGCACCCATCACCACCAACTGCGCATCGCCGAAAGCGAGATCATCGAGCAACTGCCGGCCGCCTTCCGCGCCATGAGCGAGCCGATGGTCAGCCATGACTGCATCGCCTTCTACCTGCTGTCGCGGGAAGTGGCCAAGCATTGCAAAGTGGTGCAGAGCGGCCAGGGCGCCGATGAACTGTTCGCCGGTTACCACTGGTACCCACAAGTGGACGGTGCCAGCGACCCGTACGCGGCCTACCGCGAGGCGTTTTTCGACCGCAGCTACGACGACTACGCGGCGACCGTCGCGCCCCAATGGCTGACCGCCAACGACGCTGCCGGCGACTTCGTGCGCGAGCATTTCGCGATGCCGGGCGCCGAGGCGGCGGTGGACAAGGCCCTGCGCCTGGACAGCACGGTGATGCTGGTGGACGACCCGGTCAAACGCGTCGACAACATGACCATGGCCTGGGGCCTGGAAGCGCGCACACCGTTCCTCGACTACCGCCTGGTAGAACTGTCGGCCCGTGTGCCGGCCCAGTTCAAGCTGCCCGACGGCGGCAAACAGGTGCTCAAGGAAGCGGCGCGTCGGGTGATCCCCAGCGAAGTCATCGACCGCAAGAAAGGCTACTTCCCCGTGCCCGGCCTCAAGCACCTGCAGGGCGATACCTTGAATTGGGTGCGCGAGTTGCTGCTGGACCCGAGCCAGGACCGCGGGCTGTTCAACCCGGCCATGCTCGACCGCTTGCTCACCGACCCGCAAGGCCAATTGACCCCGCTGCGCGGCTCCAAGCTGTGGCAGCTGGCGGCGCTGAACCTGTGGCTGAGCGAACAAGGAATCTGATCCATGAAACCGAATGCCGCGGCTTACAGCCAACGCTTACTCAAGGGCCAGGCGCCGACCTACGAGCGCCTGCAAGCGCGCCTGGCCGAAGATGGCAGCGCACTGGCCGCCGACCCGATTGCCGTGCATTGCGGCTGGGGCCGGTTGTTGATTGGCCACACCTTTCCCGACCCGGCAAGCCTGGCCCAGGAACTGCTCAACGAGCAGCCTGGCGAGCGCGATATCGCCCTGTACGTGGCAGCGCCCCAGCAAATCCTGGGCATTGACCCGCAGCAACTGTTCCTCGACCCGTCCGACACCCTGCGCCTGTGGTTCACCGACTACCGCCCGGCCACCCGGGTGTTTCGCGGCTTTCGTATTCGCCGGGTGCAGAGCGAGGCCGACTGGCAAGCGGTCAACCACCTGTACCAGGGCCGCGGGATGCTGCCTGTCGACCCGGAACGCCTCACCCCACGTCATCAAGGCGGCCCGGTTTACTGGCTGGCCGAAGACGAAGACAGCGGCGCGGTGATTGGCAGCGTGATGGGCCTCAACCATCACAAGGCCTTCCACGACCCGGAGAACGGTTGCAGCCTCTGGTGTTTGGCCGTCGACCCTCAATGCACCCGCCCTGGCGTCGGTGAAGTGTTGGTGCGCCACTTGGTGGAGCACTTCATGAGCCGAGGCTTGAGCTACCTGGACTTGTCGGTGCTGCACGATAACCGCCAGGCCAAGAGCCTTTACGCCAAGCTGGGCTTTCGGGCGTTGACCACCTTTGCAATCAAGCGCAAGAACGGCATCAATCAACCGCTGTTTCTGGGCCCGGGGCCGCAGGCGGAGTTCAACCCTTACGCGCGCATCATTGTCGAAGAAGCCCACCGACGCGGTATTGATGTGCACGTTGACGACGCCGATGCGGGCCTGTTCACCCTCAGCCACGGCGGGCGTCGCGTGCGTTGTCGTGAGTCCCTGAGCGACCTGACCAGCGCCATCAGCATGACCCTGTGCCAGGACAAGAGCCTGACCCACAAGGTGCTCAAGGCGGCGGGCCTGCAGGTGCCGGTGCAACAGTTGGCGGGCAGTGCCGACGACAACCTGGAGTTTCTCGACGAACACCAGCGCATCGTGGTCAAGCCGCTGGATGGCGAGCAAGGCCATGGCGTCGCAGTGGATCTGCGCAGCATCGAAGACGTGCAGCAGGCGATCGAAGCGGCGCGCCAGTTCGACAGCCGCGTGTTGCTGGAAAGCTTCCACGAAGGCCTGGACCTGCGGATTCTGGTGATCGGTTTTGAAGTGGTCGCGGCAGCGATTCGTCGCCCTGCCGAAGTGATCGGCGACGGCCAGCATTCGATTCGCGCGTTGATCCAGGCGCAAAGCCGTCGTCGCCAGGCGGCCACCGACGGCGAGAGCAAAATCCCGCTGGATGCAGAAACCGAGCGCACCCTCAAAGCCGCAGGTTACGACTACAACAGCATCCTGCCCCGTGGCGTGCAACTGGCCGTGCGACGCACCGCCAACCTGCACACCGGGGGTTGCCTGGAAGATGTCACGGCGATCCTGCACCCGACACTGGTGGACGCAGCCGTACGTGCGGCCCGTGCCCTGGATATCCCTATGGTCGGCCTGGACCTGATGGTACCTGCGGCCGACCAGCCAGAGTATGTGTTTATCGAAGCCAACGAACGGGCCGGCCTGGCCAACCATGAACCGCAACCCACGGCTGAGAAGTTTGTGGATTTGTTGTTCCCACACAGTCAGCCAGCTACCTGACTACCGATCGTTCCCACGCTCCGCGTGGGAATGCAGCCTGTGATGCTCTGCGTCACCACAGCGGACGCAAAGCGTCCCTGAGGCGTTCCCACGCAGAGCGTGGGAACGATCGCCCTCAACTCATCAGGAGTTTCCATGACCCGAACCATTCCCGAACCCGATCTCGCGTACCTGCAAAAAGTGCTGCTGGAAATGCTCGCCATTCCCAGCCCCACCGGTTTTACCGACACCATCGTGCGCTACGTCGCCGAGCGCCTGGAAGAACTCGGCATCCCGTTTGAAATGACCCGGCGCGGCACCATTCGCGCCACCCTCAAGGGCCAGAAAAACAGCCCTGACCGCGCCGTCTCCGCCCACCTGGACACCATCGGCGCCGCCGTGCGTGCGATCAAGGACAACGGGCGCCTGACCCTGGCGCCGGTGGGCTGCTGGTCGAGCCGCTTTGCCGAAGGTAGCCGGGTCAGCCTGTTCACCGACAACGGCGTGATTCGCGGCAGCGTATTACCGCTGATGGCCTCCGGGCACGCATTCAACACCGCCGTGGATGAAATGCCGGTGAGCTGGGACCATGTCGAGCTGCGCCTGGACGCCTACTGCGCCACGCGTGCCGACTGCGACTCCCTGGGCATCAGTGTGGGTGACTACGTGGCGTTCGACCCACTGCCCGAGTTCACCGAGAGCGGGCATATCAGCGCTCGCCACCTGGACGACAAGGCCGGCGTCGCCGCCCTGCTCGCCGCGCTCAAGGCCATCGTCGACAGTGGCGAACCCTTGCTGATCGACTGCCACCCGCTGTTCACCATTACCGAGGAAACCGGCAGTGGCGCAGCGGCCGCCCTGCCCTGGGATGTGAGTGAGTTTGTCGGCATCGATATCGCCCCGGTCGCCCCCGGCCAGCACTCCAGCGAACATGCGGTGAGCGTGGCCATGCAGGACTCCGGCGGGCCCTATGACTATCACCTGTCCCGCCACTTGCTGCGCCTGGCGTCGGACAACGACCTGCCGGTACGCCGCGATCTGTTCCGCTATTACTTCAGCGATGCGCACTCGGCGGTCACCGCCGGCCATGACATTCGCACTGCATTACTGGCCTTCGGTTGTGACGCCACCCATGGTTACGAGCGTACCCATATCGACAGCCTCGCCGCCCTGAGCCGCTTGTTGGGCGCCTATATCCTCAGCCCGCCGGTGTTTGCCAGCGATGCGCAACCGGCCCAGGGCTCACTGGATCGGTTCAGTCATCAGATCGAGCATGAAACGCAAATGGAGAGCGACACCCGCGTGCCGTCGGTGGACAGCCTGGTCGGCCAGAAGTCCTGACGCGGTGAGTTGATACTGGCAACAAAGGTCCCGGCACAGTAGCATCGCCGGGACCTGACACCTGAGGCTTGTATGCTGATTCCCTACGATGCACTTGAAGTCGACACCCTGACCCGCCTCATCGAAGACTTCGTCACCCGCGACGGCACCGACAATGGCGACGACACGCCCCTGGAAACCCGCGTGCTGCGCGTGCGCCAGGCGCTGACCAAAGGCCAGGCGCTGATCGTCTTCGATCCCGAGAGCGAGCAATGCCAGTTGATGCTCAAGCACGATGTGCCCAAGCACCTGTTCGACTGAAGCCTGCCTAAGGGTTGGGCACCGGCACGGGGTGGGTAGCCTGGCCCTCGCCTTTGAGAATCTTGCGGTACACCTCGGCACGGTACACGTTGACGCCCACCGGCGCCTCGATGCCGAATTTCACGTGAGTACCGTTCACTTCAAGGATATGCACGGTGATGTCATCGCCAATGGCGATGGCTTCGCCTATAGCACGGCTTAAGACCAGCATGGCGGTAGTCCTTTTCCAGTAACAGGACCTCGACCATGCCCCCTTCGCGCTGGACCGACAATGGCTTGCGGGCAAATCAGGCATCTCCTACACAGGTAGGTAATTTGCCTGACAGACCCCAGTCAAATCAGGCCTTAACAGCCTGCGCCTTGGCGCGCATCTTGTCGGCCATCAGGGTCATTTCGTCATACAGCAGTTGCGGATTTTTTTGCTTCAACGCCCAAGCCATGCGGCCTTGCTCGTGGGGCAGGATCATGAATTCGCCTTCGGCCACGCGCTGGTAAATGTAGTCGGCAATATCCGCCGCCGAGATGGGCGAACTCTCAAGCAACTTGCCCACTTGAGCCTTCATGGCTGGGGTTGGCCCACGGAATGAGTCGAGCAGGTTGGTCTGGAAAAACGACGGGCACACCACATGCACGCCCACTTCCTGTTGCTTGAGTTCCACCAACAGGCTTTCGGATAACGCCACCACACCCGCCTTGGCCACGTTGTAGTTGCTCATGGCCGGGCCCTGCATCAGCGCTGCCATTGACGCGATGTTGATGATGCGCCCCTTGCTCTTTTCCAACAGCGGCAGGAACGCCTTGCAGCCTTTGACGACGCCCATCAGGTTGATTGCGATCTGCCAGTCCCAATCCTCCAGGGACAGTTCAGCGAAGAACCCGCCCGAGGCCACGCCGGCGTTATTGACGATCACATCGATGCCCCCGAGCTTCACCTCACAGGCCTGGGCAAAGGCCGTTAGCTGGCTGTAGTCACGCACGTCGCAGCGCTGGGTAAAGCCATCCCCCCCGGCTTCGCGAACCTGCTTGAGGGTTTCCTGCAAACCGGGCTCGCTGACATCAGACAACGCCAACTGCCAGCCTTCACGGGCCCAGCGCAGAGCGATTTCGCGACCCAGGCCAGACCCGGCGCCAGTGATCATCATGCGGTTTTGCATAGGAAGTAGCCTTGTGGTTCACGAAAGAAGTGACCGGCAGTGTAGCGAAGGTTTTTGCTCTACCCACGCACCATCAGGGTGATGAATGCCCCGGGCAAACCGTGGGCTCGGTCGCAGGCGTGCCTATAGATTAAGTTCAATTTTTTTCAACTGATTAGTTCAAGTTGCGCACGCGTTAAAAGAAATAAGCGACCCATCAAAATGTTTTATAAAAACAATGAATTTTTTACGAAGTGGCAGAGTCGGAATGGGTAAGGCGTCCCACTGTACATGGACGAACCAACGGTTAAACAGCCGGTTTTTGCAAAGAACCTATAAGGAATAAAACCATGAGCCTCATTCTGATTATTATCCTGATCCTGCTGCTGGTCGGTGGTCTGCCGGTGTTCCCGCACTCGCGTAACTGGGGTTATGGACCGTCGGGTATCCTGGGTGTGGTACTGGTTGTTCTGCTGGTGCTGTTGTTGCTCGGCAAGATATAAACACCGCGCTACGGTGTTTGTCGGAGCGAGCAAGCGCTCCTACAATTGAGAAGCAAAAAAAGAGGCCTTCTAGAAGGCCTCTTTTTTATTGTCGGTCAGTTAGTCCGGCTTACCGTCCACGACACCTGCGGTATTATCCAACAAGCTCTTGGTCGCGGTCTGCAGGAACGACTCGAGTTTCTGCTTGAGTGCAGCTTCGTCCGGCGACTCCGGAATCACCTTGCCAGTCGGCTCGGCGCCCAGTGTGTATTCCCACAACTTGGGTGGCATTTCCTTGGGCAATACCAGTACGCGGTCGCCGGTGAGCAAGGCCACGGTCTGGTCGCTGCCCGATGGCTTGATCACGCCGAAACCCTTGTCACCTTCGGGCAGGTTCAGCAGGTCGCGGCCCCAGCACTGGTGCAAGGTATCGCCGCCCAGGCGGCCCATGATGGTCGGCACGATGTCGATCTGGGTGCCCACAGTGTGGTCACGCTCACCGAACTTCTCGCGCATGCCCGGTGCAATCATCAGCATCGGCACGTTGAAGCGACCCAGGTCCATCTCGGTGATCTGCTGCTCATTGCCAAAGCCGTGGTCACCGACGATCACAAACAGGGTTTCCTTGAAGTACGGCTCTTTGCGGGCCTTTTCAAAGAACTGGCCCAAGGCCCAGTCGGAGTAACGCATGGCCGTCAAATGCTCGTTGAGGCTGCCACGGTCGGTGACCTTCTCAACCGGCAATGGAGTCGGCAATGCGTACGGCGTGTGGTTGGACAGGGTTTGCAGCAGTGCGTAGAACGGCTTGCCGCCTTCGCGCGCCTTCAGTTCTTCCAGGCCACGGTTGAACATGTCCTGGTCGGACACGCCCCAGGTCGGGTCGGAGAACACCGGGTCGACGAAGTCATTGCGGCCGATGAAGTTGGTCATGCCCTGGTTGCTGAAGAAGCCCGACTGGTTGTCCCAGGCGAAATCGCCGTTGTAGACATACACATCGTCGAAATCACGCGCACTGAGCAACTGCGGCAGGCCCGACAGCTTGTGGCTGCCTTCCGGGGTCTGCATCAGGTATTCGAAACCCGGCAGGTTCGGGAAGCAGGCCATGGTGGCGAACATACCCTGGTGGGTGTGGGTGCCGTTGGAGAAGAAGCGGTCGAACAGCAGGCCCTCTTGGGTCAGCTTGTCGAAGTACGGGGTGATATTGCCCGGACGTCCCAATGCGCCAACCGAGTGACCGGCGAAGCTTTCCATCAGGATCACCACGACGTTCTTGATCGGCAGGGTTTTCTCGTCCGGTGGCGTGAAGTCACGGCGCACGGCAGCGGTGTCGGTGTCTACCAGCTTCTCTTGCGGCAGCACCAGCATGTCGCGCACGGTCTGGGTGGCCAGTGGTTGTTCCAGGGTCGCCTTCCAGATGTTGGCGCGGTCCTCACCGAAGCGCGCCTTGGCCGCCGCGATCAGCGACAAGGTGCCATTGAGGCCCAACTGGTTGGCGAAGTTCGAGTCAGTGGTGTAGACGTCACCCCAACGCAGCGGTGGCCCTTGGCGCAGGGTGCCACGGATGGCAACCACGGCAACCAGCAGGCAAACCATGAACACTGCGATGCGGCTGTACCACGGCGCCACTTGGCGGGTGCTGACAGTGCCGCCGCTGAACGGGCCCCGTGGGCGCGTTGCGCGGTCAGCGCCCTTGAAGGCCATGCTCAGGATCAGCGTGCCCACGGCCCAGGCCAGCAGGTAACGCACCACCGGGAAACCGTACCAGAGCATGCTCATCACGGTTTTCGGGTCTTCCTTCACATACTGGAAGACCAGGCCGTTGAGGCGCTGGTGGAATTCGCGGTAGAAGTCCATCTCCATCAAGCCCAGGAACAAGGCGATGCTGGACGCGACGGTCAGCCACAAACGGAAGAACCCGCGCGCCGCCATGGCCCGCACGCTGAACAGCGCCAACAGCAGCGGAATCAGCAGGTACATCACCAGGCGAATGTCCAGGCGCAGGCCGTTGGCAAACGCTTCAAGGAACGTCGAGGCCGGCGTATCGAGGATCATCTCGCGGTTGTAGACCAGCAACGCCAGGCGCAGCAGGGAAAACATCACCATCATGACCAATGCGCAGAGCAGCGTGTACGCCAGATGGGATTTGACGGTCGGTTGCAGCAGGCGATTTGAAGCTCGCTGCTGATTCAGGGCGTCCGGGTTTGCCATGTCGTTTTAGGACCCATTGGAAGTTTAAGTTGCGAAATAATGCAGTGGCGTCCGTCCCTCGCCCAGGCTGGCTGGGGTAGGCGGTTAACGCGGTGGCACAAATGGTGCCCGATCGAGGCCGGCAAGGCTATTAATTACTGAACGTAAGGCACGACCCTGCCTTTAAGGGCACTGGAGATAGAGCCCTGGCAGCCGGATAAAGCCGGCGAATTGTCTTGGATGGGATGTGAAAATTTCGTGCGGCGAATAGTTTCGACACACAAATTTAATTAACGCCGTAAACCCCACTGTGGGAGCAGGCTTGCCTGCGATAGCGGTGTGTCAACCAAAACAATGCAAGCTGACCCACCGCTATCGCAGGCAAGCCAGCTCCCACATTGACTGTGCCCGCTCCAAATCGGGTGGGTCGTCAGATCCGCACGTTACCGCGCGGCCCGGCGATAGCCCAGATGATCAGGCCCAGCACTGGCAACAGCAGGATCAACAGGATCCACAGCACTTTGGCGCCGGTGCTGGCGCCGCTTTTGAACACGTTAATGATTGCCCAGATATCCAGCGCGAGGATGATCAGGCCAATCAGACTATTAAACGTGGAACCCATGGTGTCGCTCCTAAGTGAGGGCATGCACTTGTAGGATAGTCAGCCTTGGCGCGGGTTCCGTTTTATTTCAGACGTGTACGGCAATCTTCAAGGCTTCCAATGATGGTTCGGCCTTGATGCCGACTTCGGCACACAGTTCCAGTACCCGCGCCAGGTCGTTGCCGAACACCAGCACTGCCTGGATCTCGTCGTCCAGCAACTGGCTGAAGTTCATCAGCACATAACCGCCGTCTTCCGGGCTCAGGGCGCTCATCTGGATCTGGATGCGGTTGAGCGCGGTCAGGTCTTCGGTCTTGGCCAGTTGCTTGGGCTTGAGGTTGAACGCCACGCCCGGACCGAACGACGCGACGATCTGGGCAAACAGGTCGCCATAGGTATCGGCCTGGAACAACACCGTGTCTGGCAGGCTACCGACCACCACCCACTCTCCCAGCGGAATCGGGAAACTGTCGTCGTAGTTGATATCCGGATTGGCCGCCAGGAACGCCGCCGGGTCCGCGTAGGCCTGGGCCGCTTCGTCGGCAATACGCGCTACTTCATCCTCCCCCATGACGCCGGCGCTGATTTTGCTGATGAGTTCGACGAGGGCGGTTTTCATGGGGCGATCCTGTAACGGGCAAGTTTTGAAGGGCGCGTAGCCTACACCAGTTTCTGCAACTGCGCCGCCGTATCCACCGCGCCCATGGTCTGCGCCGCGGCCAGTGCCGTCGCGCCTTGTGCATCGGTGGCCTTGGGGTTTGCGCCTTTACCGAGCAGGTAATCAACCATGTCAACGCGGTTGAACATCGCCGCCATCATCAAGGCCGTACGCCCGTCCGAGGAGGCCGCCTCAACCGGCGTGCCGCCTTCGATCAACGCCTGCACCACCGGCAGGTTGCCTTTGAACGCCGCCCCGGCAATCGGCAACTGGTTCTTGTCGTTGGCAATCAATGGGTCGGCCTTGAACTCCAGCAGCACTTTGACCGCCTCGGCATGGCCGTGGTACGCCGCAAGCATCAACAGGGTGTCGCCATTGTGATTACGAAAGTTGGCCGGCAGGCCTTTCGCCAACAATGCGGCAAGCATGGCGGCGTCGCCGCGTCGGGCGACGTCAAAGACTTGCTCGGCAAACTCGGCGGCTTCGTCTTCGGTCATTTGTTTAGGCTGATCTGACATGGGGGCTCCTTGCTGAGGCGACGGACATAACTGTTTAAGGCGCCCAGTGTCGCGATGGAGTTCCCCGGTGTCATGGCTTTTTTGTCAAAAGCCGCCATAGCCAGAATCAATAACGGAATTGGCCGCCCTGGATCTGCGCCAGCAATTGCCCGGTCACCGGCACATAGCTGTCCGAACCCGGCAACCAGGCGTAGACCGGGTCATTGCCAGCCTTGTCCGGGTCGAACCCTTGCTCCTTGAGCTTCACTTTCTGGTACTTGAACGTGCCGGTGGTTTCCATCTTCACCTTGATCCGCAAAAACAACGGCACCGCATAAGGGGGCAACTGGCCGTGGGCGAATTGCAGCAGTTCGCGCATGTCCAGGCTGGCCAGGGATTCGCTGGGGGTGATGGCGACCATGCCGGCGCGGCCGTTGGTGTTGTCGATCTCGACGCCATAGGCCACCACTTCAGCGATCTGCGGGTGTTTCAGCAGGACGTTTTCCACCTCGGTGGTCGAGACGTTTTCGCCCTTCCAGCGATAGGTATCCCCCAGGCGATCGACAAATTGCGCATGCCCGAAACCGATGCTGCGCACCAGGTCGCCGGTGTTGAAATAGCGGTCGCCTTTTTCGAATACGTCGGTCAGTACCACCTTGCGGTTCTTTTCCGGGTCGGTGTAACCGTCGAAGGGCGACTTATCATCAATGCGCGCCAATAACAGGCCCTGCCCGCCGGTGGGCACCTTGACCATGAACCCGTTGCTGCCGCGCAGCGGTTCACCAGTATCATGGGCGTAGTCCACCAGCGCCCAATGCTGCAGGCAAAAGCCGATGGTGTTGTCAAAGTTCAGCACGTTGGTAAAGCCGATATTGCCGTCGCTGGCGGCATACAGTTCGCAGATATGCTCCACACCATAGCGCTGCTTGAACTGCGCCCACACACCGGGGCGCAGGCCGTTGCCGACCATCTTGGTCACCTGGTTATCACGGTCCTGCGCACTCGCGGGCTGGTCGAGCAGATAGCGGCACAACTCACCGACATAGCCCAGTGTGGTCGCCTTGAACTTGCGTGCATCGTCCCAGAACTGGCTGGCGCTGAATTTGCGCCGAATGGCAAAGCCGGACGCACCGATAATCGCCGCCCCCCAGCACACGCACAGGCCGGTGGCGTGGTACAGCGGCAAGGTGCAATAGAGGACGTCCTGTGGCCCCATGTCCAGGGCGATACTGCCGAAGCTCACGGCGGTTTTGGTCCAGCGCCCGTGCTTCATGATGCCGGCCTTGGGCAAGCCGGTGGTGCCGGAGGTGTAGATATAGAAGCAGGGATCGTGGAAGAACACCTGCGCGGAACTCGCCGGGTTGTCCACCGGGCTTTCGGCACTGGCGGCCATCAGGTCGATGTAGCCGTCGGGCACCCTACTGCCCGGCTGATCGGCCACGAACCAAGTGCGCTCGGCAGGGATCTGGACTTGATCGCGCACTGCTGCGTAAGGGCTCAGCAATTCGGCACCGACCACAATGGCAACCGGCTTGACCAGGGTCAGGCTGTGTACCAGCGCCCCTTGAATTTGCGCCGTGTTGAGCATGGCGCAGATGCCGCCCAGCTTGGCCACGGCCAGCACGTTGAGCAGCAACTCGGGGCGATTCTCGATAAACAGCGCTACCACATCGCCCTTGCGGATGCCCTGGGCCTGCAAGTGATGGGCAATGCGATTGGCGCACTGATTGGCGTCGCGGTAGCTGATCACGCTGTCCCCATACAGCAGGGCAGCACCGTCAGGGTTACGCAAGGTGGCTTGTTCGAAATGCCAGCCCAGGCCGCAGGGTTGGTTGGGGTCGGTGACGTTGGCCGCACGCATGCCGCGCACCACCCGTGGGAGCGCCCGAACAATGGCAGGTACCTTACGCAGCATCATGCGCCAGGTGATCATGTCGACTTGCTGATGAGTCATGGCGGGACGTCCCTTTTCTTATTCTTGGTCTGGTCCAGGTACATCGACTGGTGTAGCGGAAAATACGTCAGCGGTTCTTTGGCTGTACACGCGGGATTTGAAAAGTTTTGTATCTCGTGGCGGCCGGCCGATGCTATCTCCCTGACACCCCACCCTCAAATGTAGGAGCTGGCTTGTCGGGTCGGCGCATCGCTGCGATGACGACCTCCCAGCCGACCGGGATTTTTCCGAGCAAAAGACGGTCAGTATCATTACAGCCCTCCCCCTTCCTGCCGGAAAAATCACCGGGCAGATAGCGCAAAATGCAGGATGCACGATGGCCCTTCATGCAAATTGCACGAAAACGAAAATCCTATAAATTTATAACTTGCTGATTTATAACGATTTTTTAGAATATTCAATACTGGCACAATCACTGCACCTATCACTCCATGCTTGCCAACTTGAGCCAATGGAGCTGATAGACATGAGCCTGATCCAAGATAAATTCGCTTCAGTATTCTCCAACTACGACGTCACCACCCAGCCACGTCCGGACGGCGGTATCCTGTTGACCCTGCGCAACAGCGAAGGTAAGCAGGTCAAGCGCTCGATCTCTTATCAGCAGCTGCACACTGCCGACCAACTGACTTGGGTGATTAGCGCCATTCGCCGTGACCTGGCCGAACAAGCCAGCGAACTGCCGCAGATTTCGATGTTGCAAAGCCAGAACCGCTTTGCGCTGCCGACCTATCACTCGGCCTAATCTACACCTCTGAAAAAGGGCCGCGACGCTACTCAGCGTCGCGGCCCTTTTTCATGCCATTAACATAAGCCCTGCCGAACCGCCTCATTCTTTGCCTGCACACGGTTGGTGACATCCAACTTGCCGTAGATGTTGCGCAGATGAAATTTCACCGTGGCTTCAGAGGTGGCGCGAATCTGGCTGATTTCCCAGACAGTCTTGCCCTCGGAGGCCCATCGCAGGATTTCCAGCTCCGTGGGAGTCAGGGGCTTGCCGGACAAGCTCCGGCGTTTTCTGATAGCCGTGGGCACAATAACCGACGGGCGATACGTCTCCTCGGGGCCACTCATTGTTCTCTCCTTATATCTGCTGATGCGCTGCCATCTTTCGGATTCCTCCTATTGACAGATGGCATAAACATTTACGCTGAACAGAGAGTTACATAACGAGTGGAATCAAAGCGCACGGCAGAGAACAAACAGCTTTACCCTACAAATAATTAAGTTTCTTCCCACAGCAACTTCCAACTTCCCAGGGTTGAACATTCAGTTATCTACGCTTAGTCATCCAGTCCTGGAAAGCGAGTGGCAATCGCATCACAGGTCAACGAGGGCACAACGCCTTGGGCCGTGTTGAACAAACGCAGTGTCACACAGTGCGGGTTCTCGCCCATGTCGAACCAGTGCGGCACACCGGCCGGGATGATCAGCAAGTCATTCTTCTCACAGCGCAAGCTGTACACATAGTCGCCTATGTGCAGCGTAAACAGCCCCTGGCCTGCGATGAAGAAACGCACCTCGTCTTCACTGTAGGTACGTTCGCCCAGGAACTGCGCACGTACCACGTCCTTCTGCGGATGGTCTTGGGTCACGCTGACCACTTCCACAGCGGCGTAGCCGAGGGCTTCGATCTGAGCCTGGTAGGCTGCAATCATTTCAGCATCAGTGGCGCCCTTTTCTATCGGGCTGGGCTGCCAGCGCTCAAAACGCACGCCGTGCTCGGCCAGGGTCGACTGGATGTCGTCGGCATGGGTCAACACTTTGTTCGGGGTGTCCGGGGAGGCGATGGAGTAGACGGCTACATAGCTCATTGCACGGTTCCTTGGTTCGGCTCTTGCAATCGAAGGCCAATGATAATGGCGGCGGCCAGGGCCGCGAGGCTGGCGATACTGAACGTGAAGGTGGGCCCCAGCAGGTTCCAGCTGTAACCGGAATAGAGGGCGCCGAGCGCGCCGCCGGTGCCGGCCAGCGCGGCATAAAGGGCCTGACCCTGGCCTTGCTGGCGGTCACCGAAGCTGCGTTGCACAAAGGCAATTGCCGCCGCGTGAAAGCTGCCGAACGTGGCGGCGTGCATCAACTGCGCCACCAGCAGCAGCCAGAAAACTTCGGCAAATGAACCCAGCAGCCACCAGCGCAGCGCGGCCAGCAGGAAACTGGCGAGCAGCACCCGGCGCACCGAAAAGCGCGCAAGAATACGGCTCATGGCCAGGAACATCAGCACTTCCGCCACCACCCCCAGCGCCCACAGTAGGCCGATTACGCCGCGGCTGTAGCCCAAATGCTCCAGGTGCAGGGTCAGGAAGGTGTAATACGGGCCATGGCTCATTTGCATCAGCGCCACGCAGGCATAAAACGCCAGCACGCCGGGGCTGCGCAATTGTTTGAGAAAGCCATCGCCGGCCATGCGGTTGCCGTGGCTGGCCGGCTGCGCGTTCGGTACCCAAAGGCTGGCGCCGATGATGCCGGCCATGATCACCACGACCGCCACCGGGTAGATATCCAGGCTCAGCCAATCGAACAGGCGCCCCATGATCACCACGGTGAGGATAAAACCAATGGAGCCCCACAGACGGATCTGGCTGTAGCGCGAGGTTTGCTTGTGCAGGTGGGCCAGGGTGATGACTTCAAACTGCGGCAGCACCGCGTGCCAGAAGAAAGCGTGCATGGCCATGACCATCGCCAGCCAGGCGTAGGTCTTGCTGACAAAAATCAGGCAGAAGCTGGCCAGGGTGCACACCGCGCCGAATCGCACAATGGCCAAGCGCCGGCCGGTGTAGTCGCCGATCCAGCCCCACAGGTTGGGGGCCACGCAGCGCATCAGCATGGGAATGGCCACCAGTTCGCCGATGCGCGCGCTGGAGAAACCGAGGTGATCGAAGTACAGCGCCAGGAACGGCGCTGTCGCCCCCAGCAGGGCGAAATAGAACAGGTAGAAGCTGGAGAGGCGCCAGTATGGGAGGGCTGGGTTCATTTTATTCAGGGCTGCTTTGCAGCCCAGCGCGAGCAAGCTCGCTCACCACAATAAGCGCGCTCATTGCCCCAGGCGATCACAGTTGGCCCAGTACCGGGGTACTCACGCGCACATCGGCATTCTGCCCGCGGTTGCGCAGCAGGTGGTCCATCAGCACGATGGCCATCATGGCTTCGGCTATCGGTGTGGCGCGGATGCCGACGCACGGGTCGTGGCGGCCTTTGGTGATCACGTCCACCGGGTTGCCGTGCACATCGATCGAACGGCCAGGCGTGGTAATGCTCGACGTGGCCTTGAGCGCCAGGTGCGCCACGATCGGCTGGCCGGAAGAAATACCGCCGAGGATGCCGCCCGCGTTGTTGCTGAGGAAACCTTCAGGGGTCATCTCATCGCGATGCTCGGTACCGCGCTGGGATACGCAGGCGAAGCCGGCGCCGATTTCCACACCTTTCACCGCGTTGATGCTCATCAGCGCATGGGCCAGTTCGGCGTCGAGGCGATCAAAGATCGGCTCGCCCAGGCCCGGCTTCACGCCTTCGGCCACCACGGTGATCTTCGCGCCGACCGAATCCTGGTCGCGGCGCAACTGGTCCATGTAGGCTTCCAGTTCCGGCACCTTGTCCGGGTCGGGGCAGAAGAAGGCGTTGTCTTCGACGCTGTCCCAGGTCTTGAACGGGATTTCAATCGGCCCCAACTGGCTCATGTAGCCACGGATGACGATGCCCTGGGTGGCCAGGTATTTCTTGGCGATGGCGCCGGCGGCCACGCGCATGGCGGTTTCACGCGCCGAGCTGCGGCCACCGCCACGGTAGTCGCGTTCGCCGTATTTGTGGTGGTAGGTGTAGTCGGCATGGGCCGGGCGGAACAGGTCCTTGATCGCCGAGTAGTCCTTGGACTTCTGGTCGGTGTTGCGGATCAACAGGCCAATGGCGCAGCCAGTAGTGCGGCCCTCGAACACCCCGGAAAGGATTTCGACTTCGTCCGGCTCCTGGCGCTGGGTGGTGTGGCGGCTGGTGCCGGGCTTGCGGCGGTCGAGATCACGCTGCAGGTCGTCCAGGCTCAGCTCCAGGCCTGGCGGGCAGCCGTCGACAATGGCGACCAACGCCGGGCCATGGCTTTCGCCCGCGGTGGTGACAGTGAACAGCTTGCCGAAGGTATTGCCGGACATGCAGGGCGCTCCGTGAAATCAGTTGAATCAAGTCAACCGTAATAACTTAAGGCGGCCAGTATACGCAGGCTAACCGACTAGTTCATCCTCGAAACCTTACCGGTAGACGTTGGTCCAACCGGCACCTCTCCAATGATGGCGCTATGATGCTGCGAGTTCTGCTGTTCACCCTCACCCTGTTCACCGCCGTGGCCCAGGCCGCCTCCCCTGTCGTCTTGCAACGCCCGATCAGCCTGGACACCGGCAGCGGCCAACTCTTTGGCTCGCTGCTGTTGCCGCAATCGGATAAACCGGTGCCGGTGGTGCTGATCATCGCCGGCTCCGGCCCCACCGACCGCAACGGCAACAGCGCCGACGGCGCGCGCAACGACAGCCTCAAGCGCCTGGCCTGGGTACTGGCCCGGCATAACATCGCCAGCGTGCGCTACGACAAGCGCGGCGTGGCTGCAAGCCTGGCGGCCACGCCGGATGAGCGCAACCTGACCCTAGAGGCGTATGTGGCCGACGCCGTGGCCTGGGGCAAGTTACTCAAGGCCGACAAGCGCATGGGCCCGCTGATTGTGCTGGGCCACAGCGAGGGCGCGCTGGTCGCCGCCCTCGCCGCGCCGCAACTTGAACCGGCCGGGGTCATTTCCTTGTCTGGCAGCGCCCGCCCGGTGGACCAGGTGATCCGTCAGCAACTGGCCGATCACTTGCCCCCTGCCCTGCTGCTGCGCAGCAATGAAATACTCGATCACCTCAAGGCCGGCCAGGTGGACGCCGACGTGCCGCGCCCATTGGAGGGCATTTTCCGACCCAGCGTGCAGCCGTATCTGATCAGCCTGTTCCGCGCCGATCCGTCGGCCGCCTTTGCGCGCTTGGACATGCCGGCGCTGATTATCCAAGGCACCAACGATATCCAGGTTGGCGTAGGTGATGCCCGGCAACTGAAGCAGGCCAAGCCCGACGCGCAGTTGACGGTGATCGAAGGCATGAACCACGTGATGCGCATCGTGCCCAATAACGTGAAGCAGCAACTGGCCTCCTACAACGACCCGAAACTGCCGCTGGCTGCGGAGCTGGGCCAACGTATCGTCAGCTTTATCGAAGGACTTCAACCCCGTTAAGCGGCAATTGGCCTCCAGTCCTGGGAAAAACGGCCGATAAGTCCAGAGTCGACAGTAAAAAGACTGTCGGCTCGCAGGGCTTGGACAGGATCGCGCCGCATGACAACCACCGAAACAACACCCGAATCGACCGCCGAGACCCCGGCCGCAACCGAAGCTGGCGCCGCAGCGGCCCTGCCGTGGGCCGACGTTCACGCCGAACATTTCAAGATGCTGCGCCTGGCCCCGCTGGCCACCGACCGCGCGACCGGCGCACGGCCGTTGCGCTTTGTGCAGTTCGGCTATGCCGAGCGCCATGATAAACACCACAGCCTGTTGCGCATGGTCATCCAGTTACCGGGCCAGCGAGTACGGCGCGAGCAGAACCACCTGGATATCTGGGTCGATCACGATAAACACCGCGTGCACTTCGGGCCCGGCAACAGTCTGGAAATCGAGCCGGCCAACCGCGGTATCGGGCGTTTCCTGGTGGCTCAAGGCGCCGCCTGGGCGAAGAAGAAGTGGTCCCACTACCGCGTCGACGGCGTGGACCTGGCCAACAAGGACGCCCTCAACGAAGCCACGCGCCTGCGCCGCGATCATTTCCTGCGTATCCAGGGTTTCGATGTGGCCTACGCCGATGTGCAGCACCTCAAAGGCAATGTGCAGCCCGGCAAGGTCAGCGAGGTGCTGGACAGCTGGAACACCGAGAAAGTGCAATTCGTGGAGATCCTGGAAGCCGCACAGATGCTGCAACAGGCCGAGCAGAACCTGGCGGAGCAGGAAGTGAAGCTGCGCAAGGAAGAGGAGAAAGTCACCAAGTTCAAGCGTGAGGACAGCGGGCTGCGCTTTACCATCACTTGTCTGGTGGCGTTTACGGTGTTCCAGGCGGGGTTGTTGATCTGGATTGCCACGCACCGCTGATAGATTGAAATGCAATCAAAATGGGGGAGCTGGCTTGCCTGCGATAGCGATGTATCAGTAGCACAAGTGCAAGCTGACCCACCGCTATCGCAGGCAAGCCAGCTCCCACATTGACCGAGTTTCTGCAGTTATATCCGGGCAGCGAAAACGGCCTGGTGTTGGCGGCACTGCTCAGCCGTCAACATAAACACCCCATGCCCACCGCGCTTGAAGTCCAGCCAGGCGAAGTCCACTTCCGGGTACAGCGCCTCGACATGCACCTGGCTGTTGCCCACTTCGACAATCAGCAAGCCCTTCTCGGTCAGGTGGTCCGCCGCTTCGGCCAGCATCCGGCGTACCAGGTTCAGGCCGTCTTCACCGCAGGCCAGGCCCAGTTCCGGTTCGTGCTGGTATTCATCGGGCATGTCGGCGAAATCTTCGGCATCCACGTAGGGCGGGTTCGACACGATGAGGTCGAAACGCTGGCCGGGTAACCCGTCAAAACCATCGCCCTGCACGGTGTAGACGCGCTCGTCGACGCCATGGCGCTCGATGTTCTGGTTCGCCACTTCCAGGGCTTCGAAGGACAAGTCTCCCAGCACCACTTCGGCCTCGGGGAACTCATAGGCACAGGCGATGCCGATGCAACCGGAGCCGGTGCACAGGTCGAGGATGCGTGCCGGCGGCTGGGCCAGCCAGGGTTCGAAGCGGTCTTCAATCAGCTCGCCTATGGGTGAACGCGGGATCAATACGCGCTCATCGACGATAAACGACATGCCGCAAAACCAGGCTTCGTTCAACAGGTAGGCCGTCGGCACTCGCTCATGGATACGGCGATGCAGCAAGCGCTGCACGTGGGAGATTTCCTCTTCTTCCAGGTTGCAATCCAAATAGCTGTCGGCGATTTCCCACGGCAGGTGCAAGGCGCCCAGCACCAACTGTCGGGCTTCGTCCCAGGCATTATCGGTGCCATGGCCAAAAAACAGCTCTTCCCCATGGAAACGGCTGACAGCCCAACGGATATGGTCGCGCAAGGTGCGCAGGCGGGAAGTGATCACGGGGGCAAGCTCCTGGAAAAAACGACTGGCGATTCTAACAGCCTTCACCTGTACCGACGATGTACGAAAAACCTGGCGCCGTACGTCGGATTTCATCCAATTTGCCCGCATTGTGTTAAACAGGCCTGCCTCTTGACATGGCTGCACGCCAGCAACGGCGTACCTTACGATAGTAGCGATTCACAGAAGCGCTCAGCCAGTGGACAATGTCGCAAAAGCCCCACTCACAGGAGCCCCAGAATGTCCGTTCCAAAGACGATGTTTCAACTCAGCGGTCGCGGTTACGCAGCAGCCAACCTCAATCATGCGACCCTGGTGATCATCGACGCCCAGAAAGAATACCTCAGCGGCCCGCTCGCCCTCTCGGGCATGGACGCGGCGGTAGAGAACATCAAGCAGCTTGTGACCGCAGCGCGCAGTGCCGGGCGCCCGATTGTGCATGTGCGCCACCTGGGTACCGTGGGCGGCCTGTTTGACCCCCAGGGCGAGCGCGGCGAATTCATTCCGGGCCTTGAGCCTGAGGGTGACGAAACCATCATCGGCAAACTGCTGCCCAGCGCCTTCCATGGCACCGGCCTGGAAAAGCACCTGCAAGACCTCGGCTCCCTCGACCTGATCGTCTGCGGTTTCATGAGCCACTCCAGCGTCAGCACCACCGTGCGCGCGGCCAAGAACCTGGGCTTTCGCTGCACCCTGGTGGAAGACGCCTGCGCCACCCGCGACCTGCCCTACAAGGGCGGTATCCTGAGCGCCGAGCATGTGCAGCAAACCGAAATGGCCATCATGGCAGACAACTTCGCCACCCTGGCGCTGGCCAAAGACTTGATCTGATCCTGCTGGCGGTGAGCGGCGTGTTTATTGCTCCGCTCATCCGCAAAGCCCTTTCATTTGGCGCATTTACCTCTCCCCCCGGAACAACCTGTGTATCTTCCGGTCGAAGGGCCGATACCCTGGAGGAAAGGTCGGAATGAAGATATCCGATGGTTTTGATGCTCGTCGCTTGCGCCCCAAGGGCCCGAGCAATTGGCGTCTGCGCCTGGTAGCGTGCATGGCCGCGTTGCTGGCGATAGTAGGCTTGTTGTTGGCGGGCGCTGGTGGCGCCGGCCTGTTTGGGCATTCGCCCGCCCTGGGCGAACTGAATGCCAGCCCGGGCGGCTCGGCACTTCTGCTGGGGATCGGCTTGCTGGTGCTGTGGTTGGGCGTGTGGCTATGGCGTCGCAGCCGTCGGAAAATGCGCCAGCCGCTGTCGTTGAATATCGCCTCTCACCTGATGAAAAAGCACGACTGATGGCGCTTGGATAGCGTTTCCTGCGCCCTGGCCGCCGCGATTTAGGTAAACTGCCCGCCCTTCGCGGAGGCTGACATGCAAGACGACGATTTTTCCCTGTTCAAAAACGAGCTGCGCGGCGTCAAGCCGATCAAGCACGACCGCGCCGACACCGGCAAACCCAAGACTGACCGGGCGCAGATCGCCAAGCTGCGCCAGGCCGCGACCGTGCGCACCGATGCCACCACCGTGGATGGCCTGTCTGACCAGTTCGTGATCGACGTCGGCCCCGAAGATGAACTGATGTGGGCCCGCGACGGCGTGCAGGAAAGCCAGATGCGCAAGCTCAAGGCTGGCCAGATCCCGTTCGAAGGCAGCCTCGACCTGCACGGCATGACCGTGGAAAAAGCCCGGGAAACCCTCTGGGCCTTCCTGGCCGAAGCGACCAAATTCGAAATCCGCTGCGTGCGCGTCACCCACGGCAAGGCGGTGCGGTTGGACGGCAAGCGGCCGATGATCAAAAGCCACGTCAATACCTGGCTGCGCCAGCATGCCCAGGTGCTCGGCTTTACCTCCTGCCAGGCTCGTCACGGCGGCGCCGGCGCGGTGTATGTGATGCTCAAGCGCACCATGATGGAAGGGCGCGACGAGTAACAAGTGCCATCGTCAGGCTTGCAGCGATGTGTCCGCCACCGTAACCTTGCGCTTTGCGAAAATCCCACAGGTAGTTTCATGTCCCTGGAACAGAATTACACCGCGATCCTCGGCCAACTCGGCGAGGACGTGTCCCGCGAGGGCCTGCTCGACACGCCAAAGCGTGCCGCCAAGGCAATGCAGTACCTCTGCCGCGGTTATGAACAGACACTCGAAGAAGTCACCAACGGTGCCTTGTTCAGCTCTGACAACAGCGAAATGGTGCTGGTCAAAGACATCGAGCTGTACTCGTTGTGCGAGCATCACCTGCTGCCGTTTATCGGCAAGGCCCACGTGGCCTATATCCCGAGCGGCAAAGTGCTGGGCCTGTCGAAGGTCGCGCGTATTGTCGACATGTATGCGCGCCGCCTGCAGATCCAGGAAAACCTCAGCCGCCAGATCGCCGACGCCGTGTTGGAAGTCACAGGCGCCCTAGGCGTGGCCGTGGTGATCGAGGCCAAGCACATGTGCATGATGATGCGCGGTGTCGAGAAACAGAATTCGTCGATGATCACCTCGGTGATGCTGGGTGAGTTCCGCGAGAACGCGGCCACCCGCAGCGAATTTCTCAGCCTGATCAAGTAACCGGCCAGGCAGGAAAAAACCGGCGTTCATCGCCGGTTTTTTTTCGCCTGCAGAAATCAGGTAAGCTGCGCCCCCTCAGTCATGGGCAAGAGGTTTCAGCCATGTTCGTCAAAGCACTTCGAGTGGGCCTCGGCCACGTCATCATCGCGGGCGACTTTCTTACCCGCCCACGTAAAAAACAACGCCCGGCGGAGCAACAGGCCAAGGTCAATGCTGCAGCCAAGGACCTGACCCTGTATCAGTTCCACGCCTGCCCGTTCTGCGTGAAGACCCGTCGCACCCTGCACCGCCTGAATGTGCCGGTGGCGCTCAAGGACGCGAAGAACAACGAGCAGGACCGCCAGACCCTGCTGGAGCAAGGCGGCAAGATCAAAGTGCCGTGCCTGCGCATCGAAGAGAACGGCCAGACCACCTGGATGTATGACTCCAAGGTCATCATTGACTACCTGGACAAGCGCTTCGCTGCGATCTGAAGCCCACGGCGGTCAATGTGGGAGCTGGCTTGCCTGCGATTGCATCACCGCCGTACATCTGCTGCACCGCGGTGCCCGCATCGCAGGCAAGCCAGCTCCCACATTTGCGCTGCGGTGCTATTAAGTCGGTATTGTCAGGTCGAGATCCAGCAATGCCGAACCCAGGCACTTGCCGTGGGCGTCCAGGGCCAGCGAGCGGGTTACGCCGCCGCGCAGGATTCCCGGCAGGACGAAGTTCAGCGCCTGCACGTTCGGCAACTCATGACGCTGAACCGGTGCCGCATCGGGATCGCGTAAATCGGCAAAGAACTCGGCCACGCGCTCAGCCGTCAGCTGTTCACACAGCAACGGATAATCCTCGGCGCGATAGGCAATGATCGAGATGTTCGACGTGTCGCCCTTATCCCCGGTGCGGGAATGGGCCAGCCTGTGCAGTTTCATTCTTCAATCCTCGGTTTGACCGATTCACGGGGCAACAGCAACGACGCCACCGCCACCACCTGACGCACGCTCTTGCTCGCCCCACCGCCGCCGGCCGGGCCGTTGGTGTAGAGGGTCTCCACTTCATTGCCGATCCGCACGGCGTCGCTGCGCTCGTCACACCGGGCAGCGACCCGCAGGCGCACTTCCCAAGGCTCGACGCTGCTGCGCAGGCCGTGCAATGAGTCCATGCCGATCAACTCGGCGCGCAGGTCCTGCATGTTGACGCCGATCAACGCCAGACGTTTGAGCACCACTTCCCGCGCCAACTCAGCCCGTGCGACAGCACCGGGACCGCCGTAAGACATCTGCCCTTCACCAATCCAACCGTCCAGATAACCGACGCTGACCTTCAGCTGTTCAGGCCGGGCACGCCCGCTGGCTCCTTGGGCACGCACCCGGTCCACGCCCTCCTCGACAAACCCGACCTGGGAAAAGTCGGCCGTCACATCCGGGGTCAAGTAGGCTGCCGGGTCGTGAACTTCATAAATCAGTTGTTCGGCGCAGGTCGCGCGGCTGACCCGCCCACCGGAGCCTGCCACCTTGGTGATCACTGCATTGCCGTCGGCGTCGACCTCGGCCAGGGGAAAGCCCAGGCGCGCCAGATCCTCCACATCCTTGAAGCCTGGATCGACGAAATAACCGCCACTGACCTGCCCCGCGCACTCGAGCAAATGCCCCACCAACGTGCCCCGGCCCAGTCGCGGCCAATCATCGAAGGCCCAGCCGAACTCGAACATCTGCGGCGCCAGGAACAGCGAAGGGTCGGCCACGCGCCCGGTGATCACCACATCGGCGTCGGCGTGCAACGCGTTAAGAATGCCCTCCACACCCAAGTAGGCATTCGCGGAAATCAGCCGCTCGCCCAATGCGCCTACGGTCTGGCCATTATCCAGCAACTGCTCGGCAGACAAGGTATGCAGCACGTCATCCCCGACCACCGCCACAACCTTGAGGCCCAGGCCCAGCTCGCCGGCAATGCGCCGCACTTCCCCGGCCGCCGCCAACGGGTTTGCCGCCCCCATGTTGGTGATCACCCGCAGGCGTCGACGCCCCGCCCGCTGCGCCACAAAGGGCAAGACACGGCGCATGCGCTCAGCCAGCAGCGGGTCATAACCGCCCTGCGGGTCGCTGATGCGCGCCTGTTGCGCCAGGGCGATGGTGCGTTCGGCCAGGCATTCGAAGACCAGGTAATCCAGGTCGCCGTGTTCGGCCAGTTCCACCGCAGGTTCTATACGGTCGCCGGAGTAGCCGGCGCCGGAGCCGATGCGCAAGGTGTTCATCTCAAATCACTCCCAGGAGCAACGCCGTCAGGGTCATCAACACCGAGGCGGCAAACAGGAAAGGAATGGTGAAGCGCTGGTGATCGGCCAACTCGATCTTGCACAGGCCCACCAGCAGGAAGGTCGCAGGCGTCAGCGGGCTGACCGGGAAGCCGGTGGTGTGCACGCCCAGCAGCGAAGCCTGGGCCACCTGAAGCGGGTCGACGCCCAGGGCCTTGCCGACTTCGGCGATCACCGGCATCACGCCGAAATAGTAGGAATCGGGGTCAAACAACATGCTCAGGGGCATGGACAAGAAGCCCACGACGGCCGGGATCAACTTGCCGTGGCCCGCCGGGATCTGCGCCACCGCCGCTTCGGCGATGGCCTTGAGCATGCCGGTGCCTTGCATGATGCCGGTAAATACCCCGGCGGCGAGCAGGATACTGGCCATGGTCAGGGCGGTTTTCGCATGGGCGTCGATGCGCGCACGCTGGGCGTCCACGTTGGGATAGTTGATGCACAACGCAACCACGGTGCCGAGCATGAACATTACCACCGGGTCCACCCAGCCGGCGATCATCACCACCATCACCAGCACGGTCAGCATCAGGTTGACCCAGAACAACCGTGGACGACGCAGCGTGATGTCGTCATCGCTGAGCACTCGTTGCGGCACCGCCTCCACGCTGGAACCGGCGCCCAGGCCGAGGCGCTTTTCTTCGCGATGGCCCAGCCACCAGGCGCAGGCGAAGACAAAGATCAGCCCGACGATCTGAACCGGGATCAATGGTTGGAACAGGTCGGCCACCGGCACATGCAAGGCCGCCGACGAACGCAGCACCGGGCCGGTCCAGGGCAGGAAGTTGACCCCGGCGGCCATCGCACATACGCAGGCGAGGATGCGTTTATCAATGCCGAGGCGCGTATACAGCGGCAGCATCGCCGGCACCGTCACCAAGAAAGTCACAGCGCCAGAGCCGTCCAGGTGTACCAGCAACGCCAGGGTCGCAGTACCCACCACAATTCGTGTAGGACGCGTCCCGACCGTGCGCAGGATGCGATCAATGATGGGATCGAGCATGCCCGCGTCGGTCATGATCCCGAAAAACAGGATCGCGAACACAAACATGCCCACCACAGGGGCGACGTTCTTGATACCGGTAATGATGAAGGCGCTGGTTTGCAGGCCAAATCCACCGATCAGCGCGGCAATGATCGGCAAGGCGATCAAGGCCACCAGCGGCGAGAGGCGCTTGCTCATGACGGCAGCGAGCAGGCACAGGATGGTGATGACACCCAGGGTTGCGAGCATGGGTTACTCCAGGGCGGCCTGGTTGGCCGGTTATTGTTTTCCCTGGAGTATTGGAATCGCGCTAGGCTTTGTAAATTGCAATATTCAGCCACCAGCGTTCGGAAAAACAAAATGAAGCGACGCGCATGAAAAACAGCATCCAGCACATTCAAGCTTTCCTTGCGGTTGCCCGCACAGGCAGCTTCACCAAGGCGGCCAACGAACTGCATCTGTCGCCGTCGGCCCTCACCGTGCAGGTGCAACAACTGGAAGACTGGCTCGGCGTCGCCCTGCTCGACCGCAGCCCGCGCCACGTGAGCATTACCGCTGCGGGCCAGGAGGCGCGCGGGCCCATGGAAAAACTGCTGCTGGACCTGGGCAACATCGTCACCGGCTCCCGCGACCTCGCCGCCTTGCGCCGCGGCGTGGTGACCATTGCCGCCCTGCCCTCAGTCTGCGCAGGCGCTCTGCCCCCGGCCTTGCGCCTGTTTCGCCAACGCTTCGCCGGCATCGAAGTGCGCCTGCATGACCTGGTGGCCCAGCGCATTCATGCAAAGGTTCGCAACGGCGAAGTGGATTTCGGCATCGGCGTGCGCGCCCGCCTGAGCCACGGGCTGGACTTCGTGCCGGTGCTCAATGATCGGCTGTGCGCATTTGTGCCATCGGGCCATGCGCTCGCCCGCCATCGCCAACTGACTCTGGAACAATTGGCGGACCAGCCGATCATCCTGACCGGCCGCGACAGCAGTGTGCGCGAGCAAGTGGACACGCTGTTCGATGAGACACGGCTGACGCTGAACGCCGGCATGGAGGCCAACTACATGTCGACCGTATTGGCCTTGGTGCGCCAGGGCCTGGGCATCAGTGTGTTGCCGGAGTCAGCGGCCGATAGCCTGGAAGGTTTGAAGCGGATCAGCATCGATCATCCCGGGGTGAATCGAGAGATCGGGTTGATCAGCCGTAGCGGGATGGGCTTGAGCCCGGCGGCGCAGCGCTGCTTTGAACTGCTCAACAAAGCACTGCCTGACACGCCGCCGCGCTAAATGTGGGAGCTGGCTTGCATGCGATGCAGACACCTCGGTTTAGCCAGGGCGCCAGGGTGACGCTCTCGCAGGCAAGCCAGCTCCCACATTGGACCGAGGGAGTCAGTCGAGCATCGCCACGTACTTGGGATGACTGGCCACGCGCTGCAACCACGCCTGCACCGCCGGATACGGCGCCAGGTCAAAGCCGCCTTCATGGGCCACATGGGTGTAGGCATACAACGCAATATCGGCAATGGAAAACTGCTCGCCCACTAAATAAGGCGTGGCTTGAAGCTGACGCTCCATCACTCTCAAGGCCTTGTAACCGCCTTTGTGGGTGGTCTTGTATTCTTCCAGCCGATCCTCGGGCATGTTCAGGTAGAACTGAATAAACCGCGCCACCGCAATGTAAGGCTCATGGCTGTACTGCTCGAAAAACTGCCACTGCAATACCTGGGTACGCAGGCGCGGTTCGGTCGGCAGGAATTCACTGCCATCGGCGAGGAAGTTGAGAATCGCATTGGACTCCCACAGGCAGGTGCCGTCTTCAAGCTCCAATACCGGGACCTTGCCATTGGGGTTCTTGGCCAGGAACTCAGGGGTCTGGGTATCGCCTTTGAGGATATCGATATCGATCCATTCATACGGGATGCCCAACAGATTGAGCATCAATTTGACCTTGTAGCAATTGCCCGACTTGTAATCGCCATAAACCTTGTACATGGGGCTCCCCTTTTCGCCGCGCTGACCGAATGCTTGCGCCCACAAGGTGCGGGTATCGAAGGCTTGTTTCAAGGCGTTGCGCAGAATAAATCCCTTGGCCTGCGCCTTTCATCCCTTTTCGCCGAGACAATCGAAAACATTATTTGCTTTATTTGTATACAAAAGCATAATTCGCTTCGTGCGAGTTCCTGACCTTTTGGTCAACAAACCCGCCGGTACCTCAAAGCGCTGTTGCCCACTCATGTGACCGGCGCTGGAAATAACAATAAAACGATTGAGGAGTACTCGCTGTGGATAGCCGCAAAACCGAAGCCCCTACGTTGGACCTGGCCGCGCCCCGAGGCGGTTGGCTGGAACGCCTGTTCAAACTGCGCTTGCATGGCACCACAGTGAAGACCGAGCTGATCGCCGGCCTCACCACCTTTATCACCATGGCCTACATCATCTTCGTCAACCCCAACATCATGGCCGATGCCGGTATCGATCACGGCGCGGCTTTCGTCGCCACCTGCATCGCCGCCGCGCTGGGCTGCCTGTTGATGGGCCTGTATGCCAACTGGCCAGTGGGCCTAGCGCCGGGCATGGGCTTGAACGCGTTTTTCACCTACACCGTGGTCGGCACCATGGGTTACACCTGGGAAACCGCCCTCGGCGCGGTGTTTATTTCCGGCGTGCTGTTCATGATCCTGACGCTGTCGCGCATCCGCGAATGGCTGCTCAACAGTATTCCGGTTAGCCTGCGCCATGCCATGGGCGCCGGCGTGGGTTTGTTCCTGGGGGTGATCGGCCTGAAAACCGCCGGCATCATTGTCGACAGCCCGGCTACGCTGATCAAGCTCGGCTCCCTGCATGAGCCCGCGCCGTTGCTGGCGGCGGTGTGCTTCCTGCTGATTGCTATCCTCAGTTATCACCGCGTATTCGGCGCAATTCTCATCAGCATCATCGCCGTGACCCTGGCCGGCTGGGGCCTGGGCCTGGTGCACTACAACGGCATTCTCGCCACTCCACCGAGCCTGGCACCGACCTGGATGGCCATGGACGTGATGGGTGTGTTCAATGTGAGCATGATCAGCGTGGTATTTGCCTTTCTTTTTGTACACATGTTCGACACTGCCGGTACACTGATGGGCGTTGCGCAACGCGCAGGACTTGTGAATGCCGATGGCAAGATCGACAACCTGTCTCGCGCCTTGAAGGCTGACAGTGCGTCCAGCGTGTTCGGCGCCATGGTCGGTGTACCGCCGGTGACCAGCTATGTAGAAAGTGCCGCCGGTGTGGCTGCTGGCGGCCGTACGGGTTTGACCGCGGTGACCGTGGGCATATTGTTCGTGGCGGCGATGTTTTTTGCGCCGCTGGCCGGCATGATTCCCGCCTACGCCACCGCGGGCGCGTTGATTTACGTTGCGATGCTGATGATGGCGAGCATGGCCCATATCAACTGGGATGAAGCCACCGACAGCATTCCTGCAATCGTCACCGCGATCATGATGCCGTTGACGTTTTCGGTCGCCGACGGAATCGCCCTGGGTTTTATCACTTACGTGGCGTTGAAAGCCGGCACCGGCAAGTACCGCGAGATTTCCATCAGCCTTTGGGTGCTGTGCGCGATCTTTATCGCCAAGTTCATCTTTCTGTAGTTCGGGAAGGGCTGAAAAACCGCCTCACCTTCGGGTGAGGCTTTTGCATGAAAGGGAGGAATGTAAATGACCTTGGAAACCTGGCTGCTGTTCAGCGGCGCTGCGCTGGTGGTGATCCTGATCCCCGGCCCGCTCTCATTGCTGATGATCAGCAACAGCCTTAACTATGGCCTGCGCCGCTCGTACCCGGCGTTTCTCGGTGGTGTGTTTGCCTCGATCTGCCTGTTGAGCGCCTCGGCCCTGGGCCTGGGCGCGCTGTTACTGGCGTCCGAACAACTGTTCAGCGCGCTCAAAATTGTCGGCGCACTCTACCTGTTCTACCTGGCGTGGCAGAGCTGGCAGCAATCGCGCCTGCCCAATGCAGGCGCTGAAGTTCCGCACGCTGCGCCAGTACCACGCTTTCGTGCATTGTTTGGCCGGGCTTTTGTACTGGGCGCCAGCAACCCCAAGGACATCCTGTTTTTCGCTGCCTTCCTGCCACAATTTCTCAGCAGCCAGCAACCGTTCCTGCCGCAGTTGCTGGTCATGATCGTCACCTGGACGCTGCTTGATCTGCTGTGCAAGTTGGCTTACGGCTTGGGCGCCCATGGCGCTGCGCGCTATTTGCGCAGCGGCTCGGGCCAGAGCTGGTTCAATCGGATCAGTGCCGCACTGTTTGGTGGCGCCGCAGCAGCGGCACTCGTCAACGCTAGGGGGCCAATTTGACGAAGTAGACGCTGGGGTTCAGATTGCCCTTCGTCGCCCATTGGATACCCGCCACGATTCGCACCAAGCGCTGTTCTTGCAGCGCGCTGTCGACCGCTTTCAATAGAAGAGAGTCGGGGTGTAATTTAATTGCGAACCGAATCCACTTGTCCGTCAGCTTGGTTCTCAATGTCATTCGCCCCGTCTCAAGCCATTGATAGGCGACATAGTAAATTTTGTTCGAATGGCGATGCGTCACAACTGATTCGTGGCTGAATTCTCCAGCGGTTGTCCCCTGCCGCCGCAAAGACAAATCCTGGACGGCGAAGCCCTGCTGCTCCAGCACGGTTCTGACGGCAGAGCGCTCTGCGTCAAGCCGCTGCGTCCTGACCGGTGTGACACCAAATTGAAGGTGCGGATCCAACGGGTGAGGCGGCGTGAAGTCAACACGCGTGAAGCCTGGCGCCTTGCCATCGTACCCGATGTACACCATTTCTTTGCGCCGCTCATTGGGCCGCAACATCTGTAGCAAATCATCCGTCTGGCCAACACGGCCGTTTACAGCAAGCAACCACTTGTCGAGCGTTGCGCGAATATTCAGTAAATGACTGGCCGTTGCCAGTTGTGGCGGGCCTGACAACTCAATCAGCCTGGCGACTGCCAACGCTCGGCTTGTATTTGTCAGGGTGGGAAAAGCACTGCCCACATAGCGTTCCAGTGGCCTGTCGAACAGCGGCGCATGCAGCTGCCACTCGCCCGTCGAAGTGCGTGATACCGGAATGGGCTGATCGTTGATTGCCGTACTTGTCCAGCGCTCAATATCAGTGCGAGCCAATGAAACCTGCTGCGTATCCCTGGTAATAAACGCAATGTCGGTCAATGGCGCCTGATCCCCCGTGTCCAGTAGCCTGTAATATCCGATTCCCGATCCAGCGCTCGGTGTGTCATACCTCGCGCCGATATAGATGGCATTGTAGAAGGCTCCTTGAGGAGTCGATTGCACACGTAAAACGCCAGGTATCGATGAGTCCGACAGCTCAATGGCCTGGGCTCGGATACGCCAATCGAACCAGTGGGTGGCGACCGTTGAGGACTGGACAATGGTGCTTTGTGTAGCAGAACGCACAGTCGGTGGGAACCAATCCCGTAGCGCCTCTACTTCTACGCGCCAGGGGTTGAGCACCCCCGAGCTGGGCCCCGGTTGAGGGTCGCCCGAGCCCAACAAGCGTTCACCGGGCTGATCGATGTGCAAGATCAACTCGTCTTCGCCCGGCTGCCGGGTATTTTTGAGTCGAAATACCTGTTCGTTTTCGCGCTGGTAAATCGGGTAATGGTGCGTATCGTCTGTCAGAAACAGCTCACCCTTTTTGACATGGATCCCCTTTTTGCCCGGGCCTTTCAGCGCCACGGCGTCGTCAGCAATCGCCTTGATTTTGAACCGGTCGAACACCTTGAGCTGA
Source organism: Pseudomonas sp. CFSAN084952 (assembly GCF_009648855.1). NCBI lineage: Bacteria > Pseudomonadati > Pseudomonadota > Gammaproteobacteria > Pseudomonadales > Pseudomonadaceae > Pseudomonas > Pseudomonas sp. CFSAN084952. The sequence continues at coordinate 3,577,990 of NZ_CP045767.1, forward strand.
GTTACAACGGGCACCTTCACGCGCGAAAGGCTATCGCGCACGGCCATGCGCATGCGGTGTATGCGTGCCAGTAAAGCCCTCGGCGCAGGACGCGTCACCTTGGCCACAGCACTGCCGCGCCCCTTGGGCCCCGGTATAAAGTTTGTCAGCAGGTCAGCCGCCATAAACGCACTCATAAAACCCACGTCAACGGCATCATGAGGGTCCCCATAGCGATGAAAGCGCCGCGCCACAAGCAGCAACTCGTAGGCATCATTGAACATCCCGAATAACGGAGAGAAAAAAGCGATCAACCGGCGCCTGCGTGTCTCGCCCTGCTCGCCCAGCCGACGGGTGCGATACTCATCCAGCGCTTTGCCGGAATGGCTGGCTGCCTGGGTCTGACGTTTCAACTCCAGCACCGGGGCGTCGTAAAGCAATGCCTGGGCATCACTGTGGGACGTGGGGACAATTGCCAGCCAAGCCTCAGGTTCACTGGCAATCTGCTCAAGGATTACCTGCTCAACCTCATCCGGCAGCACCGTCGGCTCCAAGTGCTTGATACCGAAGGAGCGAACAAACTCAACCGCTTGCCATATCCCTTTGACCATGGCAAACGCAGGTATAGCGTCCAGGTAACTGACGGCAGCACCGAGCCTATCGACCCTGACCGGGTGATGGGTAATTGCCTGAAATGCCCAGCCGGGTGCGATCTGCCTCGCCAGCATCTGGGTGTTTTCAGGCCGTGCGCCAAGGCGGTTCAATGCATCCTGGGCTTGTTGCAAACTGCAGTACTCGGTGAGAACCAACGCGGGCGAAGCATTCGGCCAATAGATCACGCAATGCCCCGACCGCAGGTCTCGCACGATCACCAGGCCCGCGATATAGCGGTCATGCTGCATCGTGTGGCCCACTAAATGAAGCACATGCAGTTGCAGCTCATGTTGGTTTTTCAACAAGTCTTGCGGCGTTCGTGCGGCCATCGCCGTGGTGAAGATACTTTGCGCGGTTGCCGTCAAGCCTTGTTGCGTGGCCAACAACAGATGTTGCTCAGTGCCGGCAAGCAACGTCCGGTTCAGTAACTCGGGAATGCGCCCTTTGCTGAGCGTGTGGAGGGTATCGCCAGGCGGGTAAAAAACCTGGTTGATCAACGCGTCGTACTGACCGCCGACATCCAGCGAGGAAATCGTACGGATCAAGTAAGCGGCATTCAGTTGATTTTTCCATTCAGGTTGCAAATAGCGGGCGCGATTGAGTCGCCACTGCGTCCAGGGCGCCAGTGGGTCCAGGTTATGCTGCGCCAGTTGTAACAGGCTGTAGGTGGTGCGCTTCAGGGTCGGGGTAAGTTTTATGGCGCGGTCGCCAATGGCACAACCGCTTGTCCATCCACAATAACTGCCTTGAACATCATCGGGCATATCAATGAAGGGCTGGTCGATATCAAACTGCGCAGGTATGCCGTCCAACCGCAAGCGATCGATCAGGGCACGGCGAGCGAAGGTTTCCAGACCGGGCAACTGGTCTTCAAGCCTTGTCTTGAATGCAAAAGTACTGCTCAGGTAAAAGCGCTGCGATCGCCTGAACTTCTTACGCTGGTAACGGGATGCGTGCTCCAGCCAAGCTGGCAGTTTCTTCGCTTGCAGTGCGGTTTTGCGCAACAACTCGACATTGGCCTGGGCGCGGCTCTGGGCGTCACTGACAGGTGCCTTGAGCTGCTCTTGCAGTTCTGCCAGCAGCAAGGCGCGACTTATTTGCGCATCTTTCACGCCGTTGAATATGCGCGTGATGTCTTCTGGACTGTTGTGCAGGCGCTGATAACACCCAAGCAATGTCTTGATCGCAGCCAGGGCGGGCTTGCCATTAATCGGTACGTAGCGCACAGCCAGCGTTCCACGCGCCGCGTGTGAGCGCAAGTCGTTACGCTTGTCGTGCTCGACATAGTCCCACAGCGCGCTGCGATCCCAACTATCAAGGCTGGCTTTGATACTTCGGGTCAGGGCGTCCAGTCCGGAAAACCCCTGCACCCCACCTTCCGCTCCGAAACCGCACAGGACTACCGCATGCTGGCGCCGCGGCACCCGTACCGCCGCCGCCGTAGTCACCACCCACATGTTATGGAGCGGATAGAAGGCATCCGGGTCATTGCCAATCGCAATTGACAGCACTCGGGTTTGACTGTCTGGACGTTTTGACGGCAAAGGCTGATCGAGCACTTCGATGATCAGGTCCCGATGCGCGGTGCTTATCAACTTGAGTCGATGCTGCAATTGCACCTCACAGCGTAGCGCCTCAGTCTGGGCGTCAAGAAACAACGTGCCGCGCCTGAGCGTACCCTTTCCACCAGGGCGCTCAGCCCAAAATGCCACCTCGAACAGCCGTTGCTGGGCATCCTGCACCCACCTGTCCATCGTTTGGGCATGGGCGTTGAGCTGGGATACCAGCGATACAAATGCCTGGTATGCGGGCGTATCGTTACTCAAATCATCGGGATCGAGCAACGCAACCAGCCCTTTTTCGTAGCGTTTGATCCGGTGTTCTACGGTGTATTCGGCCAAGCCTGGCGCAGTGCTGCCAAAGATTATTTCGGCGTGTCGTCGTTGCTGGTCCCATTTGAGCAACTGCTCTCGAAGCGGGCCAAGTCGGGCCCCGCCAATCAACTGCTGCCGGTTACGCTCCACTCGTGCGAGAACAACTGCTGACTCCAGAGGCTGTGACGTTCCGGCGGCAAACACATGGGCGTGGTTGCTTTTTACCGTACACGCCAATTCATTGGCCCATTGCCCTTCCAACAACGCCTGCGCGCTTGACGCCAGCGCATCCTCCATAAGCTCCACGCCTCGAGAGACAGTGGATACCGAGGAGAACGTTGCAGGTGGAAGCAACACAGAGCGACGACTTAATGGCAAACATTGCCAGAGCTCGTGTAGACGAGTCCTGCCCAGCGCCTGCACGCCGCACGCCAGGGCGACGAAAGACGGGTACTCGTAAAAATTGCGAGCCACACCCGGTAAATAGACAACATGAGGCACATCATCGGGATCGCCCTCACGATAGAAATGCAACGCGCCCGCAATAGCCACCGCAGGGTTACCCGGCCACATCAACGGGCCTACTCGCACATCGGCCCACTGTCCGCCCGCACGCAGACGTGCTTCAGCGGTTGGTGCATCGATCACGGCCTGAACCATGGCCAATCCAGCCCGTGATAGCTCGTTCAGTTGCCTGGCAATAAAGGCCCGGTCAGCAAAAAGCGCCTGGTGCAGCTCGATCCAACGCTCCCGGCGTGTGAGCCAGGAGCCGTACTCCAGCGCGTCCCAATATTCATTGGCTGCGCGACCCAACCGCTCAAACAGCCCCAACGCGATAACCCGCCGCAGCGCTTCCAGCGGTGTATAGGGCAACCGACGGTCAGGCGCGCCCTTGACGCTGAGGAGGGTGTATTGATTGATATTGAAAGGCACCGAAGGGCGGACCAGCAGCAACAACGCACGATCAGTCAAGGTGTCGACTTTCTGCGGTAAACGCGGAGGCATGGGTTCGGTGAAGAGCAGACTGTCCGGGTCAATCTCGAACGCCTTCTGCAACTGGGCGCGGATCACCTTCAAGATCCTGGGTGAGCGCCCTATCAGGCGTGTGAGCGCCCGTGTCGACTCGCGGCATCTCGCGTCGGCCAGCCCGATCTGATTGATCAGGCGGCTGGGATGGGGATAGGCGTTGATCCGTTCTCGCAACGGAGTGCGTAGGGCCTGTAAATCGGCATCGACGAAAAAGGGCGGCGCGTCCTCCTCCAGGGTGTCGTCAGGGTCACTGGAGGGCGCTGTAACGCCGAGCTGATCAGGGGGCAAGGTCATGGTGTTTTCTTCTCTATGCACTGAGGAAAAACCAGCCTAGGGCCCATCAATGAGCAAGAGGGGCTAGATAGTTGAGCGAAAAAAAGCCCGCAGTGTGCGCGGGCGAAACCAACGAAGAGCATTTGGGGGTGTGAAGCGAGGTGACGACTCAGCTACCGCGATAAGTGGAGTAGCTGTAAGGCGAAATCAGCAGAGGCACGTGGTAGTGGTCTTGCTCGGCACTGATACCAAAGCGCAACACCACCACGTCGAGGAAGGCAGGTTCAGGCAATTGCACACCGCGGGCACGGTAGTAATCACCGGCGCTGAACTGCAGTTGGTACACGCCGCTGCGGTAGTCGTCGCCTTGCAGCAGCGGCGCGTCGCAACGACCGTCTCCGTTGGTAGTGGCGGTAGCGACGAGCTCAAGCTGCGTGCCTTCGACACGGTAGAGCTCAACCTTGATTGCGCTGCCAGGGCAGCCGTGTGCAGCGTCCAAAACGTGTGTGGTCAAACGTCCCATGGCTTCTATGCGCCTCCGGAAGTCAGTGATTGAGAAACCCGCACCTTTTCAGAGCGTTGAAAAAGCCGGCGATGACCGATTAAGACACTTTTTATGAAAATTGTACACAATAAATTCCACAGCCTTCCAATCCCCTGTAGGAGCGAGCTTGCTCGCGAAAAACGTCAACGATGACGCGCGCTTTCAGGATGAAAAGTGGCGCGCTCGGGTTTTTCGCGCGCAAGCTCGCTCCTACAGCGGGCTTTTTCATTTTAACCTGACCATTCAGGCAAGTTTCTTGCAGAGACCCGTAGAGAGCCCGTTCAGAAAAAATGCAGAAATGCAGGCTTACAAAGTTCGCGATAAGTTGTATACAATCACTCATCGCTGTGACGCCACTCAGTCATTCCACTGCCCGGACGCCACACACACCTGCTACCACGAACAAGAAGGAAGACTGCAGTGAGCGCTGACTACCCACGCGACCTGATCGGTTACGGCAGTAACCCTCCTCACCCCCACTGGCCGGGCAAGGCACGCATTGCGCTGTCGTTCGTACTCAACTACGAAGAAGGCGGCGAGCGCAATATCCTGCATGGCGACAAAGAGTCCGAAGCCTTCCTTTCGGAAATGGTCTCGGCCCAACCGCTGCAAGGCGAGCGCAACATGAGCATGGAGTCGCTGTATGAGTACGGCAGCCGTGCCGGTGTGTGGCGCATCCTCAAGTTGTTCAAAGAGTTCGACATCCCGCTGACCATCTTCGCCGTGGCCATGGCCGCCCAGCGGCATCCGGACGTGATCCGCGCCATGGTCGCCGCCGGCCACGAGATTTGCAGCCACGGCTACCGCTGGATCGACTACCAGTACATGGACGAGGCTCAGGAGCGCGAGCACATGCTCGAAGCCATCCGCATCCTCACCGAACTCACCGGTGAACGCCCACTGGGCTGGTACACCGGCCGCACCGGCCCCAACACCCGTCGCCTGGTGATGGAGGAAGGTGGCTTTCTGTACGACTGCGACACCTACGACGACGACCTGCCCTACTGGGAACCCAACACCCCCAACGGCAAGCCGCACCTGGTGATCCCCTATACCCTGGACACCAACGACATGCGCTTCACCCAGGTGCAGGGCTTCAACAAGGGCGACGACTTTTTCGAATACCTCAAGGACGCCTTCGACGTGCTGTATGCCGAAGGTGCCGAAGCGCCAAAGATGCTGTCCATCGGCCTGCATTGCCGCCTGATCGGCCGCCCGGCACGCCTGGCCTCGCTCAAGCGCTTCATTGAATACGTCAAAGGCCATGACCAGGTGTGGTTCACCCGCCGCGTGGACATCGCCCGTCACTGGCACCAAACCCACCCTTTCCCGGGAGCGGCGAAATGACTGCGTTCCAGACCCTGAAACCTTCGACCTTGAGCCGCGACGCCTTCGTCCAGGCCTTTGCCGATATCTACGAACACTCGCCATGGGTGGCCGAAAAGGCCTTCGACCTGGGCCAGGACGCGTCGATCGACCAGATCGAAACCCTGCACCAGCGCATGAGCGATATCCTGTTGAGTGCTGATCACGCCTCGCAACTGGCGCTGATCAATGCTCACCCGGACCTGGCCGGAAAAGCTGCCGTCCAGGGCCAACTGACCCAAGCCAGCACCGATGAACAAGCGGGCGCGGGTATTCACCAATGCACGGCCGAAGAGTTTTCTCGCTTCACCGAGCTGAATGAGGCCTACAAAGCCAAGTTCAAGTTTCCCTTCATCATGGCGGTAAAAGGCAGCAACCGGCATCAGATCCTCGCCGCGTTCGAAACGCGCATCCACAATTCGGCAGACACCGAGTTCAAGTGCGCGCTGGACGAGATCAACAAGATCGCGTTGTTCCGTTTACTGACCCTCTAGCAGTCCATCCCCAGCCACTCTATCTAAGGCAGACAAGAAGAATGAAAGCTTACGCCGTACCTTTCGAAAAGTTCGTCAACCTGGCCGACGCCCGCCTGGGCACCAAGATCATCTCGGTGACCGATGACTGGTTCGCTGACGCCAACCGCCTGTTCCAGCCGACCCCGGCCGTGTGGAAGGAGGGCGTTTTCGATGACAACGGCAAGTGGATGGACGGCTGGGAGTCACGCCGCAAGCGCTTCGAAGGCTACGACAGTGCAGTGATCCGCCTGGGCGTGCCGGGTTCGATCAAAGGCGTGGACATCGACACTTCATTCTTCACCGGCAACTTCCCGCCGTCGGCCTCCCTGGAAGCCTGCTTCCTGGCCTCGGGCGAGCCGGATGCCAACACTCAGTGGGTGGAAGTGCTGTCAGCCGTCGAGCTGCAAGGCAACAGCCACCACTACCACGAGATCAACAACGACCAGGCGTTCAGCCACCTGCGCTTCAACATCTACCCGGATGGCGGCGTGGCCCGTCTGCGTGTGTACGGCGTGCCGTTCCGCGACTGGTCTTCGGTGGGCGACAACGAACAGGTCGACCTGGCTGCCGCGCTCAATGGCGGCCGTGCCCTGGCCTGCTCCGATGAACACTTCGGCCGCATGAGCAACATCCTCAACCCGGGCCGTGGCATCAACATGGGCGATGGCTGGGAAACCGCGCGTCGTCGTACACCGGGCAATGACTGGGTGATCGTCGCCTTGGGCCACCCGGGCGAGATCGAGAAAATCGTGGTCGACACCCTGCACTTCAAGGGCAACTACCCGGATACCTGCTCGATCCAGGGCGCTTTCGTGAAAGGCGGCACCGACAGCCAGATCGAAACCCAGTCGCTGTTCTGGCGCGAACTGCTGCCGGCGCAGAAGCTGGAAATGCACGCCGAACACACCTTCGCCGAGCAGATCAAGGCGCTGGGGCCGATTACCCACATCCGCTTGAACGTGTTCCCGGATGGTGGTGTGAGTCGCCTGCGTGTCCTGGGCAAAGTCTCGAAATAACACCCGATCGTCCCCACGCTCTGCGTGGGGACGCATCCCGTGACGCTCCGCGTCACACAGCGGACGCAGAGCGTCCAGGGCAGCGTTGCTACGCAGAGCGTGGGAACGATCTATAGACAAGATAAGAAGACAGCCATGCGCACACTGATGATCGAACCCCTGACCAAAGAAGCCTTCGCCCCTTTCGGAGACGTTATCGAAACCGATGGCAGCGATCACTTCATGATCAACAACGGGTCGACCATGCGCTTTCACAAACTGGCCACGGTCGACACCGCGAAGCCGGAAGACCACGCCATCATCAGCATCTTCCGCGCCGACGCGCAGGACATGCCGCTGACCGTGTGCATGCTGGAGAGACACCCGCTGGGCAGCCAGGCTTTCATTCCGCTGCTCGGCAACCCCTTTCTGATCGTGGTCGCGCCACTTGGCGATGAACCTGTATCGGGCTTGGTCCGCGCCTTCGTCACCAACGGCAGGCAGGGCATTAATTACCATCGCGGCGTCTGGCACCACCCGGTGCTGACGATCGAAAAGCGGGATGACTTCCTGGTGGTTGATCGCAGTGGCACAGGCAATAACTGCGATGAGCATTTTTTCAAAGAGGATGAGCGTTTGATCCTCGCCCCCCACCAATAAGAGAAGGTCTGATCACCCGACAACAAGGGTGACAGGCGAGAGGTAAAGACTGTGGAAGCACATCTGTTGGAATGGCTGAACCTGAGCGTGCGCTGGGTTCACATGATCACTGGCGTCGCCTGGATCGGCGCTTCTTTCTACTTCGTCTGGCTGGAAAACAACCTTAATCGCGTCAACCCCAAGAACGGCCTGGCCGGTGACTTGTGGGCGATCCACGGTGGCGGTATCTACCACCTGGAAAAATACAAACTGGCCCCGCCGACCATGCCGGACAACCTGCACTGGTTCAAATGGGAAGCCTATTTCACCTGGATGTCAGGCGTCGCGCTGCTGTGCGTGGTGTTCTACCTCAACCCGACGCTGTACTTGCTCGCCCCCGGCAGCAGCCTCAGCGGCACCGAAGGCGTATTGCTGGGCATCGGTTCACTGTTCGCCGGCTGGTTTATCTACTCCTTCCTGTGCGATTCGGCCCTGGGCAAACGCCCTGCCCTGCTCGGCTTGATCCTGTTTGTGCTGTTGATTGCGGCGGCCTACGGCTTCAGCAAGGTGTTCAGCGGCCGTGGCGCCTACCTGCATGTGGGCGCGGTGATCGGCACGATCATGGTCGGTAACGTGTTCCGCATCATCATGCCCGCCCAGCGTGCGCTGGTGGCGGCCATCGCCGAGAACCGCACACCGGACCCGGCGCTGCCGGCCAAGGGTTTGCTGCGCTCACGGCATAACAACTACTTCACCTTGCCGGTGCTGTTCATCATGATCAGCAACCACTTCCCGAGCACCTATGGCAGCCAATACAACTGGCTGATCCTGGCCGGGATCGCGGTGGCAGCAGTGTTGGTGCGCCATTACTTCAACACCCGGCATGACAGCCAGAAGTATGCGTGGACCTTGCCGGTGGGCGCGTTGGCAATGATCAGCCTGGCCTACGTGACCGGGCCCAAGCCGGCTGAACCGATTGCCAAGGCACCGGCGGCGATTGAGTATCAGCCGCTGCCGGAAACCGCCTTGGGCGGTGGCTTGAAACCCGCCGCGCCTGCCGCACCCGCCGCTGAACCGGCACCAGCCCAGGCCACCACGGACTTCGGTCAGGTGCACCACGTGATCGAGCAACGCTGCACCGTGTGCCATTCGGCCAAGCCCACCAGCCCGCTGTTCAGCACCGCTCCGGCTGGGGTGATGTTCGACACACCGGCACAGATCCAGCAGCAGGCGGCGCGCATTCAAGCGCAGGCCGTGGCCAGCCAGATCATGCCGCTGGGCAACATTACCCAGATGACCCAGCAGGAAAGGGATTTGATTGGCACCTGGATCAATCAGGGGGCCCGCACCAACTGACTGTTTCACACAGGACCAATGTGGGAGCTGGCTTGCCTGCGATAGCGGCAGATCACCAACATTTTCGGTGACTGACACACCGCCATCGCAGGCAAGCCAGCTCCCACAAGGGAGATCAGTGATGGTTTGAAGATTAAGTTTCATCCGGCAATTGAATGCCAAACAACACAAAAATAAAAAGATTCGAGGTGTTGCATGTCCCAGTTAGAAACGCAGACTCCTGCCGCGCCCGCCATGGTGCGGCTGCCCCTCTTGCAATTGATCCTGGTAGGCCTGCAACACGTCTTGCTGATGTACGGCGGTGCCGTCGCCGTGCCCCTGATCATTGGCCAGGCCGCCGGCTTGAGCCGTGAAGAAATCGCCTTTCTGATCAACGCCGACCTGCTGGTGGCTGGTATCGCCACCATGGTGCAGTCGTTCGGCATCGGCCCCATGGGCATCCGCATGCCGGTGATGATGGGCGCCAGTTTCGCCGCCGTGGGCAGCATGGTCGCCATGGCCGGCATGCCCGGCATCGGTTTGCAGGGCATCTTCGGCGCGACCATCGCCGCCGGGTTCTTCGGCATGCTTATCGCACCGTTCATGTCCAAGGTAGTGCGCTTTTTCCCGCCGCTGGTGACCGGCACGGTGATCACCGCCATCGGCCTTTCGCTGTTTCCCGTGGCGGTGAACTGGGCCGGCGGGGGCAGCGCCGCCGCCACGTTTGGCTCGCCGGTCTACCTGGCGATTGCCGCCCTGGTGCTGGGCACTATCTTGCTGATCAACCGCTTCATGCGCGGCTTCTGGGTGAACATCTCGGTGCTGATCGGCATGGGCCTGGGTTACGCCCTGTGTGGTGTGATCGGCATGGTCGACCTCAGTGGCCTGGCCCAGGCGCCGTGGGTGCAGGTGGTGACGCCGTTGCACTTTGGCATGCCCACGTTCGAGTTGGCACCGATCCTGTCGATGTGCCTGGTGGTGGTGATCATTTTTGTCGAGTCCACCGGCATGTTCCTCGCCCTGGGCAAGATCACCGGCCAGGAGGTCACGCCGAAGATGCTGCGACGCGGCCTGTTGTGTGATGCCGGCGCGTCGTTCTTTGCCGGCTTCTTCAACACCTTTACCCACTCCTCCTTCGCGCAGAATATCGGCCTGGTGCAGATGACCGGCGTGCGCTGCCGCTCGGTCACGCTCATGGCCGGCGCGTTCTTGATCGTGCTCAGCCTGTTACCCAAGGCGGCCTATCTGGTGGCATCGATTCCACCTGCGGTACTCGGCGGCGCGGCGATTGCGATGTTCGGGATGGTGGCGGCAACCGGGATCAAGATTCTGCAGGAAGCCGACATCGCCGACCGCCGTAACCAGTTGCTGGTGGCGGTGAGCATCGGCATGGGCCTGATCCCCGTGGTACGCCCGGAGTTCTTCGCACAACTGCCGTTGTGGATGAGCCCGATTACCCACAGCGGCATCGCCATGGCCACCCTCAGCGCGCTGTCGCTGAACATCCTGTTCAACATTCTCGGCGGCGCTGAGCGCCCCGAAGTCGCACATACGCATTGATTCCTTTGTTAGTACAAAAATAACAACGAACAGGGAACCCCCACATGCACAACCTTGACATGGGGCCGGCCACACGCCGCGCCCCATTCTTGCCCCTCGCGCTCTGTTACAGCGCACTTGAGCCCAGGCCTGGGAGCCAGTATTCTCCGCGCCCGCTCGAATCGACTCAAAAAAAAACAGCGAATGTAAAAGCTGACCTCAAGGCCAACTTATCCCGGCCTGATGTTTGCTGCCAAAGTGCACAAAAGTCCCCTGAATTCGACTGCATCCGCTGCAGCCGACGGGGATTTTTTGGCTTTTTCAACACCTTGGCGCAGCTCTTGCTAAAAGCATCAAAGCTGACCGAACAGACGATTTTTGCAGCGAACCAAAAGGCGCCACACCAGAGCGCCTGCGTAGAAGAAAAACCATAAAATTTTAACTCGGGAGCAACCGAATGAAACCTATGTTCAAAGGCCTGATGCTGGCTGGATCACTGTTGGCCGGTGGCCAGGCCGTAGCCGGTGACTTGTTGCAATGGCAAAACAACAGCCTGACTTATCTGTGGGGCAAGAGCTTTACCGTCAACCCGCAGATCCAGCAAACCGTCACCTTCGAACATGCCGACGCATGGAAGTACGGCGACAACTTCTTCTTCCTCGACCGTATCTTTTACAACGGCAAGGAAGACGGCAATGTCGGCCCGAATACTTACTACGGCGAGTTCAGCCCGCGTTTGTCGTTCGGCAAGATCCTGGACAAGGACCTGTCGTTCGGCCCGATCAAGGACGTGCTGCTGGCCTTCACCTATGAGTTCGGCGAGGGCGATAACGAGTCCTACCTGCTGGGTCCGGCGTTCGACTTGAACATCCCCGGTTTCGACTACTTCCAGTTGAACTTCTACCAGCGCCAGACCGAGGGCAATCGCCCGGGTGACGGCGTGTGGCAGATCACTCCGGTCTGGTCGTACACCATTCCCGTGGGTAATTCCGACGTGCTGATCGACGGTTTCATGGACTGGGTGGTGGATAACGACAAGAACGCCCGCGGCACTTATCACGCCAACCTGCACTTCAACCCGCAGGTCAAATACGACTTGGGCAAGGCGCTGCATTGGGGCGACAAGCAGTTGTATGTGGGTTTTGAATACGACTACTGGAAGAACAAGTACGGGATTGAAGACAGCGGCGCCTTCAAGACAACCCAGGACACGGCAAGCTTCCTGGTCAAATACCACTTCTAAAGGTTGATCGCGGTTCCCTGTGGGAGCTGGCTTGCCTGCGATCGCGATGTGTCTGTGCCAGCAGTGTTGGCTGGCATACCGCTATCGCAGGCAAGCCAGCTCCCACATTCAGTTTGACGTCAGGCCGAGGAAACGAGTGATTTCTTCGCGCTTGGCCAGCGCATCCTTGCGCCCCAGTTCGATCAACTCGCTGCAATACCCCGCCTCGAACAACAGATAACTCAACACCCCTGCCCCGCTGGTCTTGGTCGCCCCCGGCCCGCGCAAAAACACACGCAACGCCGCCGGCAACTCCTGGCGATGTCGTGCGGCGATTTCATCGATGGGCTGGCTGGGGGCAATCACCAGCACCTCTACCGGTGCCAGGCCCTGCACCGCCGCATCCACAGGCACCACACGGCTGAACTGATTCAAGCGCTCCAGCAGCTCGATATCGCTTTCCAGGCTATCAATGAACGTGCTGTTGAGCATATGCCCACCGATTTGCGCCAGGGTCGGTTGCTGGCCGGTGTAGGCGCGTTGCACCGAAGGTTCATTGCCCCGTGGGTTGCCGCTTACCCCCACCACCAACACGCGACTGGCGCCCAGGTGCAAGGCCGGGCTGATGGGCGCGGACTGGCGCACCGCACCGTCGCCGAAATACTCCTGACCGAGCTTGACCGGGGCAAACAGCAGCGGGATCGCCGAACTGGCCAGCAGGTGCTCTACCGTCAGTTGGGTCGGTACCCCAATGCGCCGATGACGCAACCAGGCATCGATGGTGCCGCCGCCCTGATAGAAGGTCACCGCTTGCCCGGACTCATAGCCAAAGGCCGTCACCGCCACAGCCTGCAAGTGCTTGCGGCGGATAGCCTCGTCGATGCCGTCCAGGTTCAAGCGCTCTTGTAACAAGTCGCGCAGTGGCGAACTGTTGAGCAACGCCACCGGCACCTGGCTACCCAGGCCCAACAGGCTATGGATCAGGAAACGACTGGCCTGGCGCATCACCCCCGGCCAGTCACTGCGCAGCACCTGATGGCTGCGAAAGCCCTGCCAGAAGGCCGTCAGCCGTTGGATGGCTGCCGAAAAATCACTGGCGCCGCTGGCCAGGCTCACCGCATTGATCGCACCAGCCGAGGTGCCGACGATCACCGGAAAAGGATTCGCTGCCCCCGCAGGCAGCAATTCGGCAACCGCCGCCAGCACCCCCACCTGATACGCCGCTCGCGCCCCGCCGCCGGAAAGAATCAAGCCTGTGACCGGTTCAGCTGGGCGCATTGCGTCACTCCATGTGAGAAAGGGTTGGGCTTATCGACGGCGCTTTTCGTACAACTTGGGCTCACCCGGCGGTCGGCTCTTGAAGCGGCGGTGGGTCCACAGGTATTGCTCGGGGCATGCGCGTACCGAGGCTTCGACCCACTGGTTGATGCGCAGGCAGTCGATTTCGTCGGTTTCACCCGGGAAGTCGGTCAGCGGCGCATGGATCACCAGGCGGTACCCGCTACCGTCAGCCAGGCGCTCCTGGGTAAACGGCACCACCAGCGCCTTGCCCAGGCGTGCGAACTTGCTGGTGGCGGTGACGGTAGCAGCCTGGATGCCAAACAACGGCACGAAGATGCTTTGCTTGGCGCCGTAGTCCTGGTCTGGCGCGTACCAGATGGCCCGGCCGGCGCGCAGCAGCTTGAGCATGCCGCGCACGTCGTCACGCTCCACGGCCAGGGAATCGAGGTTGTGGCGTTCACGACCACGGCGCTGGATAAAGTCGAACAGCGGGTTGCCGTGTTCGCGGTACATGCCGTCAATGGTGTGCTTCTGCCCCAGCAGCGCCGCGCCGATTTCCAGGGTGGTGAAGTGCAGCGCCATGAGGATCACGCCCTTGCCGTCCAACTGCGCCTGCGTGAGGTGCTCCAACCCTTCGACATGGGCCAGGCGCGCCAGGCGCGGCTTGGGCCACCACCAGCTCATGGCCATTTCAAAGAAGGCGATGCCGGTGGAAGCGAAGTTTTCCTTCAGCAGGCGCTTACGTTCCTTGGCGGATTTTTCCGGGAAGCACAGCTCAAGGTTGCGCGCCGCAATACGGCGACGATCGCCCGCCACGCGGTACATGCCCGCGCCCAGCAAGCGACCAATGGTCAACAGCGCCCGATACGGCAATTGAGTGACCAGCCACAGCAGGCCGAGCCCCAGCCATAGCAGCCAAAAACGCGGGTGAAGAAATACAGCTCGAAAACGCGGGCGATCCATTACAGATTCCGGTAAAGACAAGGGCCGCGCATTCTACAACGGTTCGACTCGGCTTGCGGCGAGTGAGTGTTCTCGTTATAAGTCTCGACACTTTTCGTGACAAGCCGCTTTCGCCGACCATGAGCCAAACCGAACCGCTAGACCAAGATCCCGTGTTCCAGCTAAAAGGCAGCATGCTCGCCATTACCGTGCTGGAACTGGCCCGCAATGACCTCGACGCCCTGGACCGCCAACTGGCCGCCAAGGTCGCCCTGGCGCCAAACTTCTTCAACAACGCCCCGCTGGTGCTGGCGCTGGACAAGCTGCCGGCCGGCCAGGGCGTGATTGATTTGCCCGGCCTGATGCGCGTATGCCGTTCCCATGGCCTGCGCACCCTGGCGATTCGCGCCAGCCGCATCGAAGACATTGCCGCCGCCATCGCCATTGAACTGCCAGTACTGCCACCGTCGGGCGCCCGTGAGCGCCCTCTGGAACCATTGGTCGGCGAAGAAAAGAAAAAACCGGAAAAACCACCGGAGCCTGCGATCAGGCCTACAAAGATCATCACTTCGCCGGTACGCGGCGGGCAGCAGATTTACGCCCAAGGCGGCGACCTTGTGGTGGTCTCCTCGGTCAGCCCGGGGGCGGAACTTCTTGCCGATGGCAACATCCATGTATACGGCCCGATGCGCGGACGCGCCCTGGCCGGCATCAAGGGTGATACCAAGGCGCGTATTTTTTGCCAGCAGTTGACCGCTGAGCTGGTTTCCATCGCAGGTCAGTACAAGGTTTCCGAAGATTTGCGCCGCGATCCACTGTGGGGCGCTTCGGTACAGGTCAACCTGTCGGGCGATGTGTTGAACATCATCCGTCTTTAACGGATACTGCCGCATTTTCCAAGCATCTCTAGACTCTGATAGCAAAGCGAAACCGGCAAGACTTGTGTAGGACTTTTTGGAAGTTGGTGTTTCCCCATGGAAACCCCGTCTTTTTCCTGCAAAGGCTGTCCGCCTGCGGCGAGTTCCAAGAGATGTTTTTCAGGGACCGAAAGTCCTTTTTCCTTAGGGGTGAAACACCTTGGCCAAGATTCTCGTGGTTACATCCGGCAAGGGTGGTGTGGGTAAGACCACCACCAGCGCCGCTATCGGTACCGGCCTCGCTCTGCGCGGCCACAAGACAGTCATCGTCGACTTCGACGTCGGTCTGCGTAACCTTGACCTGATCATGGGCTGCGAGCGTCGCGTGGTGTATGACTTCGTCAACGTGGTGAACGGCGAAGCCAACCTGCAACAGGCCCTGATCAAGGACAAGCGCCTTGAGAACCTGTACGTGCTGGCTGCCAGCCAGACCCGTGACAAAGACGCGCTGACCAAAGAGGGCGTCGGCAAAGTGCTCGCCGAGCTCAAGGAAACCTTCGAATACGTGGTCTGCGATTCCCCGGCTGGTATCGAAACCGGTGCTCACCTGGCGATGTACTTCGCCGACGAAGCCATCGTGGTGACCAACCCGGAAGTCTCCTCGGTACGTGACTCGGACCGCATGCTCGGCCTGTTGGCCAGCAAGTCCAAGCGCGCCGAAGAAGGCCAGGACCCGATCAAGGAGCACCTGCTGCTCACCCGCTACAACCCGGAGCGCGTCAACAACGGCGAAATGCTGGGTGTTGAAGACGTGAAGGAAATCCTCGCCGTGACCCTGCTGGGCGTGATTCCGGAATCCCAGGCCGTGCTGAAGGCATCCAACCAGGGCGTACCGGTGATTCTCGACGACCAGAGCGACGCCGGCCAGGCGTACAGCGATGCCGTCGATCGCTTGCTGGGCAAGACCGTGGAACACCGCTTCCTCGATGTCAAGAAGAAGGGATTCTTCGAGCGTATCTTTGGAGGCAACTAAACAATGAAATTTCTCGACTTCTTTCGCGCCAACAAAAAACCCAGTACCGCATCGGTCGCGAAAGAGCGTCTACAGATCATCGTGGCGCACGAACGCGGCCAACGCAGCACCCCGGACTACCTGCCAGCCTTGCAGAAGGAACTGGTCGAGGTGATCCGCAAGTACGTCAATATCGGCAACGATGACGTGCATGTCGCCTTGGAAAATGACGGCAGCTGCTCGATTCTGGAACTCAATATCACCCTGCCCGATCGTTGATCGAACGGGCGGTCGCCACGGCGGCTCCACTGACGGCCCCCTCGCTCCTACAGGGTGAGGGGGCCGTCAGTGGAGCCGCCGTTGGCGTTTGTTACGAGGCTGTTTAATGCCGCTGTCCAATATCCACATCCTGCATCAGGACGACGCTGTCCTGGTGGTGAACAAGCCGACCCTGCTGCTCTCGGTGCCTGGCCGCGCCGACGACAACAAGGACTGCCTGATCACTCGCCTGCAGGAAAACGGCTACCCCGAAGCCCGCATCGTCCATCGCCTGGACTGGGAAACGTCGGGGATCATCCTGCTGGCCCGGGACGCCGACACCCACCGCGAACTGTCCCGCCAGTTTCACGACCGCGAGACCGAAAAGGCCTACACCGCCCTGGCCTGGGGCCAACCGGCACTGGACAGCGGCAGCATTGACCTGCCCCTGCGCTACGACCCGCCGACCAAGCCCCGCCATGTGGTCGACCATGAGTTCGGCAAACATGCACTGACCTTCTGGAAAGTCCTGGAGCGTTGCGGCGACTGGTGCCGCGTAGAGCTGACACCCATCACCGGGCGCTCGCACCAGTTGCGCGTGCATATGTTGTCCATCGGGCATCCGTTGCTGGGCGATGGTCTGTACGCCCATGAACAAGCCCTGGCCGCCTGGCCGCGCCTGTGCCTGCATGCAAGCATGCTCAGCTTCACCCATCCGCAAAGCGGCGAGCGCCTGCGCTTCGAGTGCCCTGCGCCTTTTTGAAGGGCTGATGCGGTCAAATGTGGGAGCTGGCTTGCCTGCGATATCGGCGTGCCAGCCAATACATCTGGCACAGAAAGACCGCTATCGCAGGCAAGCCAGCTCCCACAGGGTTTGATGTGGTTCTCGGCCATGCACGCTCACTCCAAATATCTGGCCAATACGGTAAACTCTCGCCACTGCTGTCTGGAGCTATTTATGCGCGAAGCGTTGAATCAAGGCCTGATCGACTTCCTCAAGGCCTCCCCTACTCCTTTTCATGCCACTGCCGCCCTGGCCCAGCGCCTGGAAGCCGCCGGCTACCAGCGTCTCGACGAGCGCGACACCTGGGCCACCGAGGCCAACGGTCGCTACTACGTGACCCGCAACGATTCCTCGATCATCGCCTTCAAGCTCGGCCGCCAATCGCCGCTGCAGGACGGTATCCGCATGGTCGGCGCCCACACCGACAGCCCATGCCTGCGGGTCAAGCCCCAGCCGGAGCTGCAACGCCACGGCTTCTGGCAACTGGGTGTGGAAGTCTACGGCGGCGCGCTGCTGGCGCCCTGGTTCGACCGCGACCTGTCCCTGGCCGGGCGTGTCACCTTCCGTCGCGATGGCAAGGTCGAGAGCCAACTGATCGACTTCAAGCTGCCGATCGCTATCATTCCCAACCTGGCCATTCACCTCAACCGTGAAGCCAACCAGGGCTGGGCGATCAATGCCCAGACCGAGCTGCCGCCGATCCTGGCGCAGTTTGCCGGTGACGAACGCGTGGACTTTCGCGCCGTGCTCACCGAACAGTTGGCCCGCGAGCATGGGTTGAATGCCGATGTGGTGCTCGACTACGAGCTGAGTTTCTACGACACCCAAAGTGCTGCCGTGATCGGCCTCAATGGCGACTTCATTGCCGGTGCACGCCTGGACAACCTGCTGTCGTGCTACGCCGGCTTGCAAGCCTTGCTCTCCAGCGACACCGATGAAACCTGCGTGCTGGTGTGCAACGACCACGAAGAAGTCGGCTCCTGCTCGGCCTGCGGTGCCGATGGCCCGATGCTGGAACAGACCCTGCGTCGCCTGCTGCCCGAAGGTGAAGAATTCGTACGCACCATTCAGAAATCCCTGCTGGTGTCGGCAGACAACGCCCACGGCGTGCACCCCAACTACGCCGACAAACACGACGCCAACCACGGCCCGAAACTCAACGCCGGCCCGGTGATCAAGGTCAACAGCAACCAGCGCTACGCCACCAACAGCGAAACCGCCGGGTTCTTCCGCCACCTGTGCATGGCCCAGGAAGTGCCGGTGCAGAGCTTCGTGGTGCGCAGCGACATGGGCTGTGGTTCGACCATCGGTCCCATCACTGCCAGCCACCTGGGCGTGCGCACGGTGGACATCGGCTTGCCGACCTTTGCCATGCACTCGATCCGCGAGCTGTGCGGCAGCCATGACCTGGCGCATCTGGTCAAGGTGCTGGGGGCGTTCTACGCCAGCCGCGATTTACCCTGAGACCGAAGCGCGCCCATCGCGGGCCCGCTCCCACATTTGATCTGTGAATGCATTTCAGTGTGGGAGCGGGCTTGCCCGCGATGGGTTTCCAAACAGATATAAGGCTATCTGACTCACATCAACTGCACTTCTGCCAATCCGGCCTAGACTTGTCAGAACTTCCAGTCCGACAAGGCCGCCCCTCGCCATGATCTCAATGTCCTCATTCCACGCCATGCTGATCCCCATCCTGATCGGCATGATCATGCTCGCGGTCGGCTTCAACTTTCGCGACAAGCCTCTGGGCGTGTTTGGCATGTGGATCGGCATGCTGTTGATCCTCGGCACCGTGCTCTACAAGATCCTCGCCAAACTGGCGCAGTGACAAATGCGCTCGCATTGGGCATAGCGGCCTCGTACACTCGGTCAATTCGTCGTTTTCAAGGTTGACCGCCTCGTGCTTTCCCGTCTGTTTGCCCTGCCCTGCTACCTGCTGATCGCCCTGCTCACGCTGCTGCCAGTGATGCCCGCCCAAGCCGTGGGCTTGCCCGGGATGCTGGGCGGCTCCAGCAAGACCCAACCTCAGGCCGAAGTGCCCTTGGGGCAGTCGCTGGACGAAGTGATCAAGACCCTGGAAAACGACCAGCAACGCACCCAGTTGCTCAGCGACCTGAAGAAGCTGCGCGCCGCCACACAAAAGGCCCAGCCCGCCGCCGAACTCGGCGTACTCGGGTTGATCGGCAGTACGCTGTCGGGCTTTGAGCAGCAGTTTTCCGGCGCCGACAGCCCGTTGGGGCGCTGGTCCAATGAAGTCGACCTGGCCAAGGATGAACTCGCCGCCCTGATGTTGCCGGCCAGCGAATGGCTGCCGATCATCTTCGGTTTTGCTGTGATCCTGGCTGTGTGGAGCCTGCTGGCCGCTGCGCTGATCTGGCTCAGCCATCGGGTGCGCGAGCGTTTCGGCCTGCCCGAAGAGCTGCCGCAGCACCCGCGCACTTGGGACATGCTGCGCTTTGCCCTGCGCAAGCTGGGCCCCTGGTTGATTGCCCTGGTGATCACGGTTTACCTGAGCTACGCCCTGCCTTCCTCCCTGGGCAAATCCCTGGCCATGGTGCTGGCCTATGCCTTGGTGGTCGGCACCTGTTTCTCGGCCATCTGCGTGATTGCCTTCTCCGTACTCGACGGCCCGCACCGCCACCGTGCCCTGTATATCCTGCGCCATCAGGCGTTCCGCCCGCTGTGGTGGATCGGCAGTTTTGCCGCCTTCGGTGAAGCCTTGAGCGACCCGCGCCTGGTTGCCGCGCTCGGCCAGCATCTGGCCCACACCGCCGCGACCGTAGCCAATGTCATGGCGGCGTTGTCCACCGGGGTGTTTATCCTGCGGTTCCGCCGTCCGATTGCGCACCTGATCCGCAACCAACCGCTGTCGCGCCGCCTCAACCGCCGAGCGCTCACCGATACCCTGTCGATCATCGGCACCTTCTGGTACATCCCGGCTCTTCTGCTGGTGGGCATCTCACTGTTCGCCACCTTCCTGTCGGCCGGCGACACCAGCACCGCCCTGCGCCAGTCGCTGCTGTGCACGGTGTTGCTGGTGTTGTGCATGGTGATCAACGGCCTGGTGCGCCGCCACGCCCTCAAGCCGCACCGCGGGCACAAGCGCCATGCGCTGTACTCCGAACGCCTCAAAGGCTTTGTCTACACCCTGGTGCACCTGGTGGTGTGGCTGGTATTTATCGAACTGGGGCTGCGGGTCTGGGGCCTGTCGATGATTCGCTTTACCGAAGGTGAAGGCCATGAAATAGCCGTGAAGCTGTTCGGCCTCGGGGGCACGTTGCTGTTTGCCTGGCTGATCTGGATCCTCAGCGACACCGCGATTCACCACGCCCTGACCCGCTCGCGCAAAGGCCTGGCCAACGCCCGCGCGCAAACCATGATGCCGTTGATCCGCAACGTGCTGTTCGTGACCATTTTCATCATCGCCGCCATCGTCGCCCTGGCGAACATGGGCATGAACGTCACGCCCTTGCTGGCCGGTGCGGGTGTGATCGGTATCGCCATCGGTTTTGGTGCGCAATCGCTGGTAGCCGACTTGATCACCGGGTTGTTCATCATCATCGAAGACTCCCTGGCCATCGACGACTACGTGGACGTCGGCGGCCACCTCGGTACCGTAGAGGGCCTGACCATCCGTACCGTGCGCCTGCGCGATATCGACGGCATCGTGCACACCATCCCGTTCAGCGAAATCAAGAGCATCAAGAACTACTCCCGCGAGTTCGGCTACGCCATCTTCCGGGTGGCGATCCCTTACAACATGGAAATCGACGACGCGATCAAACTGATGCGCGAGGTCGGCCATGCCATGCGCAACGACCCGCTGCAACGCCGCAATATCTGGTCGCCGCTGGAGATCCAGGGCGTGGAAAGCTTCGAGTCCGGCAGCGCGATCCTGCGCGCACGCTTCAAGACCGCGCCGATCAAGCAGTGGGAAGTGTCGCGGGCATTCAACCTGTCGCTCAAGCGGCACCTGGATGAAGCCGGGCTTGACCTGGCGACACCGCGCTTGAGCGTGCAGGTGCAGACTGCCGGGAGCGTGCAGGAGAAAGATCCACAACAATAGGCAAGGAGAGGTTGGTATGCGAATGAACGGTCTGACACACCAATGGGTTTTGGGTCTGCTCGGCGCGGTCGCGAGCAGTGCAGTGATCGCCGCCAGCAGCGGCCAGGACAGTGCCCGGGAAACCATTGCCGCCCAGGCAAAAATCCTCGAACCCAGCCTGTTGGAAACCCGCCGCGATATCCACGCCCATCCCGAACTGGGCAATACCGAAACCCGCACCGCCGAGTTGGTCGCCAAACAGTTGCGCGAACTCGGCCTTGAAGTAAAGACCGGGGTGGCCCGCACTGGCGTCGTCGCCATCTTGAAAGGTGCCCTGCCCGGCCCGACCGTGGCCCTGCGCGCCGACATGGATGCGCTGCCGGTCAAGGAAGTCGCCGACCTGCCCTTCGCCTCCAAAGCCAAGGGCACCTACCTGGGCAAAGAAGTCGACGTGATGCACGCCTGCGGCCACGACGCCCATACCGCTATCCTGCTGAGCACTGCGAAGATTCTTACCGGGATGCGCGAGCGGCTGCCCGGCACCGTGGTGTTTTATTTCCAACCGGCCGAAGAAGGCCCCAGCGATTTTATCCCCGACGGCAAGAACACCTGGGGCGCGAAGATGATGGTGCAGGAAGGCGTAATGAAAGCGCCCAAGCCTGACGCGGTGTTTGGCCTGCACGTATGGGCCGGTGTGCCTGCCGGGCAAATCGCCTATCGCCCTGGCCCGACCCTGGCCAGTTCCGATGACCTGCGCATCAGGATCCTCGGCAAACAGACCCACGCCGGCCGCCCCTGGGACGGTATCGACCCGATCACCGTCGGCGCGCAAACCATTGTCGGCTTGCAGACCGTAGTCAGCCGCCGTACCGATATTTCGTCATTCCCCTCTGTGGTGAGCATCGGCACCATCAACGGTGGCACCCGCTATAACATCATCCCCGAGTCGGTGGACATGAGCGGCACCATTCGCTCCTACGACTACGGCATTCGCCAGAAGCTGCATGGGGATGTGCGCCAGACCGTAGAGAAAATCGCCGAAAGCGGTGGCGCCAAGGCCGAAGTGACGATCATCGAGAAGTACGACCCCACCATCAACAATCCGGCGCTGACCGAGAAAATGCTGCCGAGCCTGCGCTGGGCGGCTCAGGATGATGTGGTGCAAGGCCCGTTGGTGGGTGGCGCCGAAGACTTCTCGTTCTATGCCAAGGAGGCGCCGGGGCTGTTTGTCTTCCTGGGGGTGACCCCAAGGGACCAGGACATGAGCAAGGCGGCGCCGAATCACAACCCTGGGTTCTTTGTGGATGAGTCGGCGTTGGTGGTGGGCGTGAGGACGCTGGCGTCGTTGGCGACGGATTACCTCTACACCCACACATCACTGTAATGCTTGATGTGGGAGGGAGCTTGCCCCCTCCCACATTTGAACCCAGGTGAATCAGTTGGCGAGGGCCGCGCCGTCCATTTTCTGGCGCAGGCTCAGCGGGCGCATATCGGTCCACACTTCCTCGATGTAGGCCAGGCATTCTTTCTTCATGCCGCTCTTGCCCACGGTGCGCCAGCCTTCCGGCACGGCCTTGTAGTCGGGCCAGATCGAATACTGTTCTTCATGGTTGACCACTACCTGAAAGAGGATGTCGTCGCGGTCAAATACTGAGGTCATTGCTGTTCTCCGTCGCTCAAAGGCTGGCTGCGCACCACGCGCAGCACTGATATCTGTAGAAACGTACCAAGGGCCTGGAAAATTAGACGCTGGCCACGGCCGCCGCCAAGGCGCGCCCGAAAATCTCGGCCACCTGGTCGACTTCGCCAGCGGTGATCACCAGCGGTGGCAGAAAACGCACCACACTGCCATGGCGCCCGCCCAGTTCCAGGATCAGCCCGCGCTTGAGGCATTCGCGCTGCACCAGCGGCGCCAACTGGCGATGCACCGGTGGGTGGCCCTGACTATCCGGCGTGCCAGTCGGGTCTACCAGCTCCACCCCCAGCATCAGCCCACGCCCACGGATATCCCCCAGATGCGGGAAGTCGCGCTGCAGGATGCGCAGGTGTTCGCCCAGGCGCTCACCCATGGCCGCCGCATGGCCCGCCAAGTCGTGATCCCTGAGGTAGCGCATCACCGCTGAGCCTGCCGCCATCGCCATCTGGTTGCCACGGAAGGTCCCGGCATGGGCGCCCGGCAGCCAGGTGTCGAGCCAGTCGCGATACACCACCACCGCCAGGGGCAGGCTGCCGCCAATCGCCTTGGACATGACCACCACGTCCGGGATGATGCCGGCGTGTTCGAAGGCAAACATTTTGCCGGTACGCCCAAAACCACTCTGGATTTCATCGACGATCAGCGCCACCCCCGCTTGCGCGGTGATACGGCGCAGGCCACGCAGCCAGTCGAGGTCCGCCGGGATCACGCCACCCTCGCCCTGGACCACTTCGACAATCACCGCCGCTGGCAGCAACACGCCGGCTTCCGGATCGTTGAGCAGATTCTCCAGATAATGCAGGTTGACCCGCACACCTTCGGCGCCACCCAGCCCAAACGGGCAACGGTAGTCATACGGGAATGGCAGGAACTGCACGCCATTGCCGAGCAAGGCGCCCAAGGGTTTCTTGGGTCCCAGGCTGCCCATCAAACTCAGCGCGCCCTGGCTCATGCCGTGATAGCCGCCCTGGAACGACAGCACGGTGCTGCGCCCGGTGGCGGTGCGCACCAGCTTCAACGCGGCTTCCACCGCATCGGTGCCGGTGGGGCCGCAGAACTGGATTTTCGCTTCTCGCGCCAGCTCCGAAGGCAGCAAACCGAACAGGTCCTGCACGAATTGATCCTTGACCGGCGTGGTCAGGTCCAGGGTGTGCAGGGGCAGTTCGTCGCTCAGCACTTGCTGGATGGCCTGGATCACCACCGGGTGGTTATGCCCCAGCGCCAGGGTTCCGGCGCCGGCCAGGCAATCGATGAACCGACGCCCCTCGACGTCCTCCACGTAGATCCCCTTGGCGCGCTTGAGCGCCAAGGGGATGCGCCGAGGGTAGCTGCGGGCGTTGGATTCCTGCTGGCGCTGGCGGGCCAGCAGCGGGCTTTCGTCAAACTGATAGAGCGTTTCCGCGGCCTGCACCGGGGCGTCTTCGATACGGCTGGTAGCGACTGACATCTCTGGATCCCTCAATACGCTGTTGATCGTGACCAAACTGCCGATCCGTTGGCGTCTGGCCCAAGGGCATGCGCACGGATTTCCTGTTGTGGAGACGCTTCAGGTGCACGGGGATTTAGGAAGTTGGTCGGATATTTACCGATTGTGGGGAGATTAAAATGTGGGAGCGGGCTTGCTCACGAAGGCAGTGTGTCAGTCGCTGCATCGGTTACTGCACTACCGCTTTCGCAGGCAAGCCAGCTTCCACATTTGAACAGCGCTCAGCTCCGAAGCCCGCGGTATTTTTCATTCAGCGCATAAAGAATCGCGCACGTCTCTGCATCCAGGAATCCACAATAATCCCGTGGCCGAAAGTGCATCTGGAACGCCCGGGTGCGCTGCTCATAGGCCCGGCGATTCTGCGCCGGCTTATACCCATAACGCTGAAACGCCCTCTCCACCTCGACCTCCGGCGGCAAGCCGAGACAAAAGCGGCGCTGGTACATCGCCCGCGTCTGCTCATCAAACCAAGCCCCAATGCCGGCTTCATGCAGCAGACGCCAGGGCAGCCGAGGCCCCGGATCGCTCTTGCGCCAGTAGGCCACGTCCGAATGCCCGAGCCAGTCAGTAGGGCCGACCTGCGGATAGCGCTCCAGCAGGTCGCGAAGCAATGCAATCAGTAGGTCAATCTGCGCGGGTGCGTATTGCGTAAAGGTAAAGACGCCCGCGTCATCCCGCGCCAGGTTGACGATTTCAATGCCCACCGAGCGGCTGTTGAGATCCGCCTTCCCCGCCCAATAACTCACGCCGGCGTGCCAGGCGCGCTGGCCCTCGTCCACCAGGCGAAACACGCGCAGCTCTTCATAACCGGCAGCACAGTAGCTGGGCTCATCGGGGTCGGGCAGCAGGTAGTGGGCGCTGACGCCCTCTTGAGTTAGGGTGCGTAGCGATGAAGCAAAGGGCGCTGCGGTGTAGTGCACAATCACCTGCTGCACGGATTCGCCGCGGCGGTCGTTGAAATCCCTGGCAGGGAAACTGGTGTCGATCACCAACATAAGAACAGTCCTTTTCAATTCAGGCCGACTCATTCGGCCCGTTCAAGCACAAAAAAATTACCGCCATCCTGAAGACTTGAGCCTCAGGCGGGCGGTAATTATTTGCCACGTGAAAAGGGCAGCTCAGCGCCGCAACGGCATGCCCAGGTCGACCCGCATACCATCGGGCTGGCTGTCGAAGTGCAGCGAGCAGGAGCAACGCTGCACGATCGCCTGGACAATCGCCAGGCCCAGGCCACAACCTTCGCTGCTGCCATTGCGCCAAAAGCGTTGGGTGAGGTATTGCAGGTCTTCGCTGGAGATCTGCTGGCCATGGTCACGCACGCGGAACACCACGTTATCCGGGGTAGAAAACACCTGCAGTTCCACGCGGGTATCGGCGGGGGTATGGCGCAAGGCGTTGTCCAGCAGGTTACGCAAGGCCGCGACGGCAAGGCCAACGGGCATTGCCACTGGAACAGGGGAAAGATCCGGCGCCAGGATCAGATCAATGCGTGAATTGTCGCCAGCGTTGGCATCCTGGATCGCCAACCGGGCGACTTCCTCGGCACTGGATTGCAGGCCATCGTCAAACGACAGGCTGCCCTCCACCCGCGCCAGCAACAACAGTTGCTCCAGGGTGCGATGCAAGCGGTCGGCGCCCTCCTCGGCGTGCGCCAGGGACTGGTCGCGGGCCGCGCCCTCGGTCATGCGCGCGACTTGCAGGTGGGTCTTGATCGCGGTCAACGGGCTGCGCAGCTCATGGGCGGCGTCGCCGGTCAGGCGACGTTCGCGCTCGATGGTCTTGGCGATGCGCTGCAGCAGTTGGTTCTGGGTGTCAAGCAACGGCTTGAGTTCACTGGGCAGCGGGTGAATCTGCAAGGGTTCCAGGGAATCGGCACTGCGCCGCATCAAGGCATCCCGCATACGGTTGAGCGGCACCAGGCTCTGGCCGATGCCCAGCCATAGCAGGCACAGGCAGCCCAGCAATGCCACACCGACCGGCACCGACGCCGCCAGCAGGATCGACAGGTTGAGGGCTTCACGCTCCACCTGGCGGTCGGCGGTGGTGATCAGCAAGTCGCCACGGGACAGGGTAAAGCTGCGCCAGCCCACGCCGTCGATGATCTGGTCGCGAAAACCGCTGCGGCGCGACTCCAGCCCTTCCTCCGGCGTGGTATGGCTGCGCGCCAGGATCTCGCCGCGCAACGAACTGACCTGGCAGGCCATGCCGCCCGGCACATTCAGTTGTTCGGTACGCAAATGCGCGCCACCGCTGACGCTGGCCAGGCCCGGCATCTGCTCGGTGAGCCCGGCTACCATGCGCGCCGAAGCCACCAGGCGCTGGTCGAGGGAAAACATCATCTGGTTGCGCAAATCGTTGAGCATCCAGGCGGCCGCCAGCACCCAGATCAGTACAAAAGCGGCGCCCAGCTTGAACGTCAGGCGCAGGCGCAAGCTCATCACGGCGTGTTTTCTCCCCCATCAGCGGTGCCCAGGCGATAGCCCAGCCCCCTGACGGTTTCGACGATGCCATTGCCCAACTTGCGCCGCAGGTGGTGGATATGCACGTTGAGGGCGTTGCTTTCCAGTTCGTCGCTGAAGCCGTAGACGCTGTCCTTGAGCTGTTCACTGGACAGTACGCGGCCCTTGTTGTGCAAAAGCGCCTGCAACAACGCCTGTTCACGCCGGGACAAATCTACCGGCTGGCCGCCGAGGAAGGTCTCGCGGCTGCTGGGGTCGTAGGCCAGGCGCCCATGTTCGATCAGATTGACGCTGCGTCCCGCCACACGGCGCAGCAGGGTTTGCAGGCGAGCAGCGAGTTCACGCAGGTCGAAGGGCTTGAGCAGGTAGTCGTCGGCGCCGGCTTGCAGGCCGTCGACGCGGTTGGTCACCGAGTCCCGCGCGGTGAGGATCAGCACCGGAATGTCCAACCCCTGGCTGCGCTGTTGTTGCAGCAGCTTGAGGCCGTCTTCGTCGGGCAGGCCAAGGTCGAGCACCATAATGTCGAAGGCCGCGGCCTTGAGCATCGCCCGCGCAGCCGAGGCCGTGGCCACGCGCTCCACGGTGAAGCCCTGGGCAGTCAGGCCGGCCACGATGCCACTGGCGATCAGTTCGTCGTCTTCACAGACCAGTACGTGCATGGTTAACCCTTCATAAAAGATGGCGCGATTAGAAAAGCCACGGATTAAGCGCGCATTATGCCGCTAAAGTTCGCAACACCGGATAATCCCTACGCTCTAGAATAGCGGCGGTTAATCATCGGTTAATCAACGCCACACATTGTGTGCCTCACTTGCATCGAACTAAGGCTTGACCATGCGGCATCTGTTTACCTTTCTGCTGGCGTTGTTCGCGGGATTCGCCCAGGCAGCGCCGGGCAGCCCCTTCGAAACCAAACCCGACTTCCTCCCGGTGGGCAAAGCCTTCGCCTTTACCTCCGAACGTCTTGAGAGCGGCGAAACCCAGCTGTTTTGGCAGATTGCCGACGGTTATTACCTGTACCAGCAACGCATGAAGTTCGACGGCCTGGCCGAAAAACCCGTGCTGCCCGAGGGTGAAGCCCATAGCGACGAGTTCTTTGGCGAGCAGCAAGTCTATCGCCAGGGCCTGGAGGTGAAGATCCCCGCCGGCACCACCGGCCAGGTCAAGCTCGGCTGGCAGGGCTGCGCCGATGCGGGTCTGTGCTATCCGCCGCAGTCGATCACCGTGGACCTGGGCGGCAACCCGGCCGTCGCCGCGACCGCGCAAGCCCAGGACCAAAGCCTGGCCAGCGGCCTGCAACAGCGCAGCCTGGGGTGGAGCCTGCTGGTGTTCTTCGGCCTGGGCCTGCTGTTGGCGTTTGCGCCCTGCTCGTTGCCGATGCTGCCGATCCTCGCCGGCCTGGTGGTGGGCAGTGGCGCCAGCCCGCGCCGTGGCTTTGCCCTGGCCGGCAGTTACGTGGTGTGCATGGCGCTGGTGTATGCCGCCCTGGGGGTGATGGCCGCGTTGCTCGGCGCCAACCTGGCGGCGTTGCTGCAAACCCCGTGGATCCTTGGCAGCTTTGCGGCGTTGTTCGTGCTGCTCGCCCTGCCGATGTTCGGCTTCTTTGAACTGCAACTGCCCGCCTTCCTGCGCGACCGCCTCGATAACGTCAGCCGCCAGCAAAGCGGTGGCAGCCTGGTGGGTGCCGGTGTGCTCGGCGCATTGTCCGGCCTGCTGGTGGGGCCGTGCATGACCGCGCCCCTGGCCGGCGCCCTGTTGTATATCGCTCAAAGCGGCAATGCGCTGCACGGCGGCCTGATCCTGTTCGCCATGGGCATCGGTATCGGCATTCCGTTGTTGCTGTTGGTCACTGTGGGCAACCGCTTCCTGCCCAAGCCGGGTACCTGGATGAACGTGCTCAAGGGCATCTTCGGCTTCCTGTTCCTGGGCACCGCGGTGCTGATGATTCGCCCGGTAGTCGGCGACAGCCTGTGGATCGGCCTGTGGGGCGCCTTGGCGCTGGTGATGGCGTACTGCGGCTGGGCGCTGGCCCGTGAGTCCGGCCTGGCGGCCAAGGTATTCGGCGCCGGTTCCCTGGTGCTGGGCCTGTGGGGCGCGGTGCTGGTGGTGGGGGCGGCCGGTGGCAGCGATGAGCTGTGGCAACCCTTGAAGGTTTACAGCGGCTCAAAGGTCGCCGGTGCACCGAGCGCCCACGATGCCTTCACCACGATCAACGACCCGGCCGTACTGCAAAGCCAACTCGACAGCGCCAAGGCCCAGGGCCAGTGGGTGCTGTTGGACTATTACGCCGACTGGTGCGTGTCGTGCAAGATCATGGAAAAACAGGTGTTCGGCAAACCCGAGGTGATGGACGCGCTCAAAAACGTGCGCTTGCTGCGCCTGGACGTCACCGCCGACAACGCTGCCAGCCGCGAGCTGCTGGGCCGCTACAAAGTGCCAGGGCCACCGAGCTTCGTGTGGATCGGCCCGGACGGTGAAGAACGCCGCGCCCAACGCATCACCGGGGAAGTAGACGCCGCCGCCTTCCTGCAACGCTGGACCCAGACGCGGGACGCTCTCTGATGCTGACCCTTACCATCGGCACCTTCGCCATCGCCCTGAATCACCTGCTGCTGATCAGCGCGCTGATTCTCGCCACCCTGGTGGGCTGGCGCGTGGCCAAGCGCGGCGGCGAAAACCCGGAGTCGGTGCTGTTCAGCCTGTTTCTGCTGGGCCTGCTCGCCGCCCGGGTCAGCTTTGTGCTGATGTACTGGAGTTATTACAGCAACGACTGGGTGGAAATGGTCGACCTGCGTGACGGCGGCTTTCTCGCCTGGCCCGGGATCATCGCGCTGATCCTCGGCGCGCTGGCGTACGGCTGGCGTCGCCCGGCCCTTCGCAAGCCGCTCAGCGCCGGGGTGATCACCGGCCTGTTGTTCTGGGGCATGACCAGCCTGTCCCTGAGCCTGTACGAAAAAGGCACACGCCTGCCGGACATCACCCTGCGCAATGCCAATGGCGAGGTGGTGCAACTGGCGGATTATCAGGGCGGCCCCTTGGTGATCAACCTGTGGGCCACCTGGTGCCCGCCGTGCCGACGCGAAATGCCCGTACTGGAAAACGCCCAGCGCATGCGCCCCGACGTGACCTTCCTGTTCGTCAACCAGGCCGAAAGCATGCAAAGCGTCAGCACCTACCTGGCCACCCAGGGCCTGAACCTCGACAACGTGCTGTTCGACGCCAGCGGCCGCCTCGGCCAGGCCGTGGGTTCCATGGCCTTGCCGACTACGCTGTTCTACCAAGCCGATGGGCGCCTGATCAACAGCCACCTGGGCGAACTCTCCGAAGCCAGCCTGGCTCGTGCCATGGAACCCTTCGACAACACCACGACAAGGAAACCGACATGCCTCGCCTCCGCCACCTGCTGACCCTGCTGCCTTTGACGCTAGCCGCTACGCTGGCCCAGGCCGAAGACCTGCCGGCCCCGATCAAACAGATCGAAGCCAAAGGTGCCAAGATCATCGGCAAATTCGATGCCCCCAGCGGCCTCACCGGCTACGCCGCCCAGTACCAGAACCGTGGCATGGCCCTGTACCTGACCGCCGACGGCAAGCACGTGATCGCGGGCAACCTGTACGACGCCCAAGGCAATGACCTGAGCACCGCGCCCCTGGAAAAACTGGTGTACGCGCCGATGGCCAAGGAAGTCTGGGCCAAGATGGAAAACAGCAGCTGGATCCAGGACGGCGACAAAAATGCCCCGCGCACCGTCTACCTGTTCAGCGACCCCAACTGCCCGTACTGCAACATGTTCTGGGAACAGGCCCGCCCGTGGGTGAAGGCCGGCAAGGTGCAGTTGCGCCACATCATGGTCGGCATCATCCGCGAAGACAGCCCAGGCAAATCCGCGGCCCTGCTCGCCGCCAAAGACCCGCAAAAAGCCCTGCAAGAACACGAAGCCGCCGGCAAGGGCAGCAAGCTCAAGGCGCTGGAAAAGATCCCGGCCGAGGTCGAGGCCAAGCTTGATGCCAATATGAAGCTGATGGATGAACTGGAGTTGTCGGCGACGCCGGCGATCTTCTATCTGGATGACAAGGGTGGGTTGCAGCAGCAGCAAGGGGCGCCTTCGCCGGATAAGTTAGTGAAGATTCTCGGACCAAAATAAGCGCCGCCATCGCGGGCGCCATCGCAGGCAAGCCAGCTCCCACATTTGAATGTATTCACAACTCAAAATGTAGGAACTGGCTTGCCTGCGATGAGCATAGGTATCTACACAACTTCGGCACGACGCTAAATCTGTGGCGAGGGAGCTTGCTCCCGTGACGGCCTGGCAGCCGACACAGATATAACTGATGCCCCGCGATCCAATGTGCGAGCTGGCTTGCCTGCGATGAGCATAGGTATCTACACAACTTTGTGGGTTGTAACAGCAGACGGTAACCACGATGCGAAGCGAGTCGCTCTTGATCTGCTTTTGATCTTGATCTCAGGCGCCCCGTTAAACCACGCTGGCCGAACGCAGGCTTGAAGTCGTGGGCAACCCGGCAGGACGCCGGGTTAGCCGCCCCGCGCCATGGATGGCGCGTGGCGGCGGCCCACGACTTCAAGCCTGCGTTCGGGCACACCGAGCCTAAGCGAGGTGCCGAGTGGTGGGGCAAGAGCGTTTTGCTGGGCCTGTCCCCCGGCAGCGTACGCCATGAAGCTGGTTATCCAGTCTTCTGCCTCAAGCTCTTTGCATATTCGTTCGGAGAACGATACCCCAGAGCTGAGTGCAGTCGACTGCTGTTGTAAAACCCATGCACATAGCTGGCGATCGATAGCTGTGCCTGTTTTTTGGTGGGGTAGACCCCAAAAGCCTCCTCTCTTTTCAGCGTAGCGAAAAAACTCTCCGCCACTGCGTTATCCCAGCAATTTCCCTTTCGACTCATGCTCTGTTTGAAGTCCTTCTTAGCTAACGCTAGACGGAACTTACTGCTTGCGTACTGACGGCCCTGATCGGAGTGAAATACTGCTCCGCTAGTGCCAGAACAGGCGCTCCAGGCATTCAGAAACGCACTTTCCACCAGGCCATCTGGCATGCGGTCTGACAAGCTGTAGCCCAAGATCTGGCGGGTCTGGATGCTCAACACTACGGCCAGATACAGCCAACCCTCTCTGGTTGGGAGATAGGTGATATCACTGACCCAAGTCGGAGTGGGGTTATCGATGGCAAACTGCCGCGCCACCACATTGTTCGCGACCGGCAAGTAATGGTTGCTGTCAGTGGTACAGGGCCTGAAACCGCGTTTGGACTTGCCGTGAATACCCTCCTCCTGCATCAACCGGCTGACTCGCTTGTGGCCCACTGCATACGATTTCTGGCGTAAGGCTGCGACCAACCGTGGCCGACCGTAGGTGTGTCGACTGGCCGCATAGACGCTGCGCAACTCAATGCGAATCTGAGCGTCAGGATCAGGGCGAGGCTGCCTGTGCGTGTAATCGTAGAAACCTGAAGTTGAGACTTCCATCACCCGGCACAACATACGTACCGGGTATTGAGTCCGTTCAGCAGCGACGAAGGCGTATCTCACCTGGACTCTCTGGCGAAGAATACCGCCGCCTTTTTTAGGATTTCACGCTCCATTTTTAGCTCGGCAACCTCGGCTCGCAGGCGGGCAAGCTCGCTGTCCTCCTTAGTGATGGGCTTGCGCTCGGGCGAGCTCAACGGTTGACCCTTGCGCGTGGCGTTCACCCAGTTATCGAGCGTTTTGACGGACATCTCTAGCTGGCGGGCAGCTTCGGTTCTGCCAACGCTTTCAGCTAACGCAACCGCTTGAGTCTTGAACTCATCGGTGTAGTTACGGCGAGTGGATGGATACATGGCAACCTCCAAGAGAACGATTTAAGTATCGCTTCTTGGCGTCCGTTGTCACGGGACAGGCCCATGCTTACTTTTGCGCTTTTCAAAAGTGAGCCGCTGTAAAAGCGGAACCCTAAGTGGCCGTTACCGCAGGAATGGATATGTACTCGGTATAACTGCGTCGGCTGTCAGGCCGCCATCGCAGGCAAGCCAGCTCCCACATTTGGATCGCGGTGCACCAGCTCGATCAGCGTCGGCTGCCAGGCCGTCACGGGAGCAAGCTCCCTCGCCACAGGTCCAGCTGTGTAGATGCCTATGCTGCAATGAGGCCCTGACAGACAACGAAGATCAAAGCCCCTCCAACTCTGCCATCAAATCACTCAACCGATCCACCTTCTCGGCACTGATCTCATTGCCCGCCACCCCCTCGATATACTCGGCCAACTGCGCCACGGTGCTGCACTCGAACATCGCCCGCAACGGCACATCGCGCTGCAGTGTCTTCTGCACCCGCGAGGCAATCTGCGTGGCCAGCAGCGAGTGCCCGCCCAGTTCGAAGAAGTTGTCCTGCACCCCGACCCGCTCGACCTTCAGCACCTCGGCCCAGATACCCGCCAACGTAGTTTCCAGTTCAGTGCGCGGCGCCACATAGTCCTGATTGTGCAACTGGCCGATCTCCAGGGCCGGCAGGGCCTTGCGGTCGAGCTTGCCGTTGGCATTCAGGGGCAGGCGGTCAAGCCATAGCCAATGCAGTGGCACCATGTATTCCGGCAGTTCGGTACGCAGGCGTTGCTTGACGCGCTCCAGCTGTTCACTCGGTTCCAGCGTGGCATCGGCGGCCACTAGGTAGCCGACCAGATGTTTGCCATTGGCCCCCTCTTGCACACCCACCGCCGCGTCGCGCACGAGGGGTTGTTCATGCAGGCGCGCTTCGATTTCACCCAGTTCGATGCGGTAGCCGCGAATCTTCACCTGGTGGTCGATACGCCCGACATACTCCAGCACCCCATCGCTGCGACGCCGTGCCAGGTCGCCGGTACGGTAGAGGCGCTCACCAGGCGCGCCAAAGGGGTTGGGTACAAACACCTGGGCGGTGCGCAACGGATCGCTGACGTAACCGCGACCGACACCGGTGCCAGCGACGCACAACTCGCCCACGGCGCCTTGGGGCACCAGTTCCAATGCGCCATCGAGCAGGTACAAACGGTTGTTGTCGGTCGGCGTACCAATCGGCAGGTAAGTGCCACGGGTCGACGCCAGATCGACGCGGAAGAACGCCACATCATCGGAGCATTCCGCCGGGCCGTAGGCATTCACCAGGCCAATTTGCGGGTAACGCAGCAGCCACTGATGGGCCAACTCCGGCGGCATGGCCTCCCCGGTCGGCAACATCCAGCGCAGGCCGTCGAGGCGGATACGCTCCTGGGCCAACATGCCCTGGATCAGCGACGGCACACTCTCCAGCACGGTGATGCCCTGTGCTTGAACGTGGGCCAACAACCCTTGCGGATCATGGGCGATGGTATTGGGCACAATGTCCACACGCGCGCCAAACAGCGGCGCGGCGAGGAACTGCCACACAGAAATATCGAAGCTTTGCGACGCGGTCTGGGCGATCACATCGGCATCGCTCAGGTTCAGGTACGGTACCTTGCTCAATTGGTTGTTGAGCATGCCGCGCTGTTCCACCATCACACCCTTGGGCAAGCCGGTGGAGCCTGAGGTGTAGATCACGTAAGCAAGGTTGTCCGGGCCACTGTAGACACCTGGGTTTTCACCACGGGCGGGAATTTGCTCCCACACCAGCAACTGGCAATCGACACCTTCGAGCAACTCGATGGCCTGTTCACGGCACGCCTCGGTGCACACCAGCAACGGCGTGCGGCTCAGGTCGATGATGCGGCTCAGGCGCTGGCCCGGCAGGCCCGGGTCCAACGGCAGGTAGCCGGCGCCGGCCTTGAAGCTGCCGATGATCATGCCGAGCAAATCCAGCCCACGTTCAGCCAACAACGCCACCGGTTGGTCCAGGCCGACACCCGCCGCAATCAGCGCGTGGCCGAGGCCATTGCTGCGGCGATTCAGATCCTCGTAGCTCCATTGCTGGTCAAGACAACTGGCGGCGATACGCTGCGGATGCTGCGCGACCTGCGCCTCGAACAACTCGATATAGCTGCGTTTCAGCGGGTAGGCATGTGCGCTCTGGTTACAGCCTTCCACGAGGAATTCACGTTCCTGCTCACCCATCAGCGCCAGCTCGTCCATGTCACCATGGAAGCCCTGCACCAGCGCCAGCAACAGGCGCTTGAATTCAGCGAGCATGCCTTGCACGGTGCTTTCGTCGAAATAACGCTGGTCGTAGGACAGGTGCAAACCGAGGTCATCGCCTGGATAGCACACCGCCGTCAGCGGGAAGTTGGTGTGGGTACGGCCAGAATCCGAGGTGGCGTTCAGGCTTTGCGCACGGTCCAGCACCGAGACTTCCACTGGCGCGTTCTCAAACACAAACAGACTGTCGAACAGCGGCTGGCCCTTGGGCAATTCGCTGTGTTCCTGGATCGTCACCAACGGCAGGTATTCGTACTCGCGCAGTTGCATATTGCTGTCGAGCAAGGCGCTCAACCACTGGCGCACGCTGCAGCGCTGGCCGTCCTCGGGCAGTTTTACCCGCAACGCGATGCTGTTGATAAACAGGCCGACAGTGCGTTGCATCTCGGGCATGTCCACCGGGCGACCAGCCACGGTGACGCCGAACAGCACGTCGCGATCGCCACTCAAACGCCGCAGCACCAGGGCCCACGCCGCCTGGGCGAAAGTGTTGACGGTAAGCTGATGCGCCTGGGCCAGTTCGCGCAGTTGCGCACCGTCGCGGGCATCCAGGCGGGTGTAGCAGTCGCCCACCACCATGCCGCCGCTGCCACCAGCGTGTTCGCGCAGGAACGGGCGGTCGCTCGGGATCGGCGTGGCGCGCTCGAAGCCTTGCAAGTTTTGCTGCCACCACTGGCGCGCTTCGTTGAGGTTCTGGCGTTGCAGCCAGGCAATGTAGTCGCGGTAGCGCGGCGGCGCGGCCAGTTGCGCATCGCGGCCTTCGCCCAGGGCTGTGTAGATATCAAAGAAGTCATTCATCAGCAGCGAACGGCACCAGGCATCGATCAGGATGTGGTGGTTGCTCATCATGAACCAGTAGCGCGCCTCGGCCACGCGGATCAGGCGCAAGTGGAAAGGTGCTTGATTGAGCAGGTCAAAGCCGGCTTCGCGCTCGGCCTTGAGCAAGGCTTGCAGACGCGGCTCCTGCTCATCCTGCGGGTCGGTGCTCCAGTCCAGGTACTCGATCGGCGTGCTGCCGGGCTTGTGGATCACTTGCAGCATGTCTTCGCCGACGTTCCAGCAGAACGAGGCACGCAAGGCTTCGTGGCGGGCGATCACCGCTTGCCAGGCCTGGGCAAAACGCTCCGGGTCCAGGGCGCTGTTGATGCGATAGCGGTCCTGCATGTAATACAGGCCGGTGCCGGGCTCCAGCAGCGTGTGCAGCAGCAAGCCCTCCTGCATCGGGGTCAGCGGGTAGACATCTTCGATGGCGCTGGCCGGGACCGGCAAGGCGTCCAGTTGCACCTGGCTCAGGCGCGCCAGGGGGAAGTCGGACGGCGTGAGGCCGCCGGCATCGTCCTGCAGGCAATGGGCGATCAGGCTGTGCAATTCGGCCAGGTAAGCTTCGGCCAGATCGCCAATCACCTGCTGATCATGCCGCTCACGGCTGAAGGTCCAGCGTAGCACTAGCTCGCCGCCATACACCTGGCTGTCGATGCTCAGTTCGTTGGGCAACGGCGCATCCGGGTCATGGGCCTGACCGGCGGATTCCTCCAGCGGATGGAACAGCGCGTCAGTGCCAAAGCTCTGGTCGAACTGGCCCAGGTAGTTGAAGGTGATCTGCGCGCTCGGCAATGCGGCCATGCTCTGTTTGCACAGGTCATCGGCCAGGTAACGCAGCACGCCATACCCCAAACCTTTATGCGGCACGCCACGCAGTTGCTCCTTGATCGCCTTGATCGAGTCGCCTTGCTCGGCCTGCGGCGTCAGACGCAACGGATAGGCACTGGTGAACCAGCCCACGCTGCGGGTCAGGTCGATGTCATCGAACAAGGTTTCGCGGCCATGGCCTTCCAGCTGGATCAGTGCCGAGGCCTGCCCGCTCCAGCGGCACAGTACGCGGGCCAGGGCGGTCAGCAACAGGTCGTTGACCTGGGTGCGATAGGCACTCGGCGCCTGTTGCAGCAACTGCCGGGTGCGCTCGGCATCCAGGCGCACGCTGACCGTGTCGGCATCGCAGTTTCGCAATGTTCCGTGTGGGCGCTGCACCGGCAAGGTCACGGCGGGGCCAGCCAATAGGGCTTGCCACAGACTCAACTCTTCGCGCAGGGATTCACTGTGGGCATAGGCTTGCAAGCGCGCAGCCCAATCGCGCAGCGCGCTGGTCTTGGCCGGCAGGCTGACGGACTGGCCTTCACTGAGTTGGCGGTAAACGTTTTGCAGGTCTTCCAGCAGGACGCGCCACGACACGCCGTCCACCACCAGGTGATGGATGGCGATCAGCAAGCGTTGCTGGCCTTGCGGCCCGTCCACCAGCAAGGCGCGCAACAGCGGCCCCTGTGCCAGGTCGAGGCTGCGCTGAGTGTCGGTGAACAACGCCGTGCACGCCTGCATGTCGCGCACCTGCGCCTGCAGCAGCACGCCGCCTTCCGGCACGCCCAGGTATTTGGCATGCCATTGCGCATCGCGCGGGGTAAAGCTCAAGCGCAGCGCGTCGTGGTGTTCCAGCACCGCCAGCAGCGCTTGCTCCAGGCGATGGGCATCGAGCAGTTGCAGTGGCTTGAGCACCAATGCCTGGTTCCAGTGCTGGCGCGCCGGGATGTCGGTGTCGAAGAACCAGTGCTGGATCGGCGTGAGGCCCGAGGGGCCGGTCAGCAATCCTTGCTCGGCGATGATGAGCTCCGAGCGAGTCGCCACGGCAGCCAGGCTCTGTACGGTCTGGTGCTGGAACAGGTCACGGGGGCTGAAATGAATCCCGGCCTGGCGCGCCCGGCTCACCACCTGGATCGACAGGATCGAGTCGCCGCCCAGTTCAAAGAAGTTATCGTCGAGGCCCACTTGCTCCACGTTCAGCACCGCGCACCAGATGGCGGCCAGGCTGTGTTCCAGCTCGCTGCGGGGCGCGACGTAGGCTTGGCGATTGGCCTCTGGGTCCGGCTCAGGCAAGGCGCGGCGGTCGAGCTTGCCGTTGGCGGTCAGCGGCATGCTCTGCAGCACGATCAGATGCGCGGGCACCATGTAGTCCGGCAGTTGCGCCTTGAGGTGCGCCTTCAACGCGTCGCGCAAGGCGGCGTGCTCGGCATCGCTGACCAGGTACGCCACCAATTGCTTGCCGCTCGGCGCATCCAGTGCCAGCACCACCGCTTCGCGCACAGCGTCATGTTCGAGCAAGCGCGTTTCGATTTCGCCCAGTTCGATGCGAAAACCGCGGATCTTCACCTGATGGTCGATGCGCCCCAGGTACTCCACCAGGCCATCGGCGCGTTGGCGTACCAGGTCGCCGGTGCGGTACAGGCGCCCGCCCTTGCCAGCAAACGGGTCTGCGACAAAGCGCTCCGCCGTCATCCCCGGCCGCTGGTGGTAACCCTGGGCCAGGCCGGCGCCACCGATATACAGCTCACCGCTGGCGCCCTGGGGCACCAGCGCCAGGTCGGCGTCGAGAATGTAGGCCACGCGCGCGCCGACGATGCTACCGATCGGCACACTGCCAGCGCCCTCCTCCAACTGCTCGGGCGCCAGGCTGGCCAGGGGCATCACCACGGTTTCGGTGGGGCCGTAGGCGTTGAAGAACAGCTGGGGCGTAAACGCCGCACGGATGCGTTGCAGGTGTTCGCCGGTCAAGGCTTCGCCACCGGTGATGCACATGCGCACCGGCAGTGTCTGTTGCTGGGTCGCCAGCCACTGCGCCAACTGGCTGCCGTAGCTGGGGGTGAAACCGAGCACATTGATGCGATGGGTACGGATCAGCGCGCAGATCTCTTCGGCATCCCACTGGCCCTGGGCGCGCAATACCACCCGCGCCCCGCACAGCAGCGGCACCAGCAAACGTTCGGTGGCAGCGTCGAAGTTGATCGAGTAAAAGTGCAGTTCGCAGTCATCCGGGCGCATGTCAAACCGCTCGATCACTGCCTGGCAATGCATGGCGATCTCACCGTGGGACACCACCACGCCTTTGGGCTTGCCCGTGGAACCCGAGGTGTAGATGAGGTACGCCTGGTGTTGCGCCAGACTCACGAACGGCAGCGCTTCGGCGGGGTAATTCGCCAGCACCGGCGAGTCATCCTCCAGGCACCAGCACGCCACCGTCGCCGGCAACTCACCAAGAGCTTCGAATAGGGCCGCATCACTGAGCAGCAGACCGATGTCACTGTCTTCGATCATGTAATGCAGGCGGTCCAGCGGGTATTCCGGGTCCAACGGCACATAGGCACCGCCGGCCTTGAGGATCGCCAGCAAACCGATGACCATTTCCAGCGAACGCGGCAGCGCCAGGCCCACGCGCACCTGCGGGCCCACGCCACGCTCGCGCAGCATCCAGGCCAGGCGGTTGGCGCGCTCATCCAGTTGCGCATACGAGAGGGTCACACCGGCAAAGGTCAGCGCCGGGGCCTCCGGCCGCTGGCTGGCCTGCTGGCTGAACAGTTGATGGATGCACTGGTCGAGGCGATGCTCGCCCTTCTCCACCCCCAGGCTGTCTTGCAAGGCGCGTTGTTCATCTGCGCTCAGCAACGGCAATTCGCTCAGGCGCTGGCCAGGATCGGCGACCAACGCTTCAAGCAAGTTGCGCCAATGCTCGGCCATACGCGCAATACGCGGCTCGTCGAACAGGTCGGTGCTGTAGGTCAGGCAGCAACCCAGGCGATGGTCGAGGTCGGTGACTTCCAGGTTGAGGTCGAACTTGGTCGCCCGCGCATCGTTGGCCAGGTACTCCACGGTCATGCCAGCCAGTTGGCGGCTTTGCTGGAATTCCCAGCGCTGCACGTTGCACATCACCTGGAACAACGGGTTGTACGCCGCGCTGCGCGGCGGTTGCAGGGCTTCCACCAGATGGTCGAACGGCAGGTCCTGGTGGGACTGGCCCTCGATCACGGTATGGCGCACCTGCTCGAACAGCTCGCTGACCCGCATCTGCCCAGTGAGCTGGCAACGCAGCACCTGGGTATTGAGGAACGCGCCAATCAAGCCTTCGCTTTCCGGACGGATACGGTTGGCCACTGGCGCGCCGATGCGCAGGTCGGTCTGGCCGCTGTAGCGGTAGAGCAACACCGCCAGGGTCGCGGTCATGGTCATGAACAGCGTGAGGCCGTGCTGGGCGTTGAAGGCACGCACGCGGGCGGCCAGCTCATCGCTCAAATCAAAGCGGTACAGCTCGCCCCGGTGGCTTTGCACGGGTGGCCGTGGACGGTCGCCGGGCAGTTCCAGCAACGGGTGTTCGTTGCCCAGTTGGGCGGTCCAGTAGTCCAGCTGACGCTGGCGCTCACCGGCTTCCATCCACTGGCGTTGCCATACGCTGTAATCGAGGTACTGCACCGGCAACGCTGGCAGCGGTGAGTCGCGCTCGTCGATAAAGGCTTCGTACAAGGCGCTGAGTTCACGGGCAAAGATGTCCATGGCCCAGCCTTCGGTGACGATATGGTGCAGGGTCAGCACCAGGTAATGTTCCTGCTCGCCGGCCTTGACCAGGCAGGCGCGCAACAGCGGCCCGGTTTCCAGGTTGAACGGCGTGTGCGCCTCGACATCGGCCAGTTGCTGCAAACGCTGCTGGCGCTGCGGCTCATTCAGCGCGGAGAAATCCTGCCAGTCCATGCGCACATTGGTTTGCGCCGAGACCTTTTGACAGGCCACACCATCGACACTGGGGAAAGTGGTGCGCAGGGTTTCGTGACGCATGATCAAGGCCTGCAAGGCGGCCTCGAAACGTCCCACATCCAGCACGCCGCGCAGGCGCGCCATGCCGCCGACGTTGTAGGCCGGGCTGTCCGGTTCCATCTGCCAGAGGAACCACATGCGCTGCTGGGAATAGGACAAGGGGACCGGCTGGCTGCGGTCGACTTTGGCGATGGCCGTCTGTTGGTTGCGCTGGCCCGCCGCCTGGATCAGCCCGACCTGCTCGGCGAAATCGCCCAGCTCGCTGGCTTCGAACAGGGTGCGCAGCGGCAGTTCGACGTCACAGGCCTGGCGGGTGCGGGAGATGATTTGCGTGGCCAGCAACGAGTGCCCGCCAAGTGCGAAAAAGTCATCGCGCAGGCCGATGCGTGGCAAGCCAAGCACCTCGCGCCAGATCGCGGCGATGTGCAGTTGCAAAGGTGTATGCGGTTCGACGTGTTCGCGGGTTTGCCATACCGGCTCTGGCAAGGCACGCCGGTCGAGCTTGCCGCTGGGGCTCAGGGGCATGGCGTCCAGGCGCATCAGCAGCGCGGGCACCATGTACTCCGGCAACTCGGCAGCCAGGGCGATTTTGACCCTTTGCTCATCCAGTTCGGCGTCGGCGGTGTAGTAGCCGATCAACTGGGCATCACGTACCAGCACCACGGCCTGGGCGATGCCTGCCTGGGCCAGCAGGCGCGCTTCTATTTCTTCCGGTTCCACCCGGAAACCCCGCAGCTTGACCTGCTGATCGAGGCGTCCGAGGTATTCGAGCACACCATCGGCGTTCCAGCGCGCACGGTCACCGGTGCGATACAAGCGGGTGCCCGCCGCGCCCAGCGGGTCGGCGACAAAACGTTCGGCCGTCAGCCCGGCACGGCCCAGGTAACCCCGCGCCAGGCCGATACCGCCGATGCACAATTCGCCCGGCACACCGGCCGGTAGCGGGTTGAGTTGCTCGTCCAGTACGCGGCAGATCACATTGCCCAATGGTCGGCCAATCGGCGAGCGCTCACCATCCGAGGCGGCGCACTGCCAGTGGGTGACGTTGATCGCGGTTTCGGTCGGGCCATAGCGGTTGTGCAATTGCACCGCGGGCAAGCGCGCCAGTACACGGTTACGCAACTCGGCGGGCAAGGCTTCGCCACCGGAGAACAGGCGACGCAGGCTGGTGCATTCGGCTGCCAGGGGTTCATCGATAAACAGCTGTAACAACGGTGGCACGAAGTGCAGCGTGGTCACCCCATGTTCCTGCACAAGCTGCGCGATGCGGTGCGGGTCGCGATGTTCGCCCGGCCCGGCCAATACCAGGCGGCAGCCGGTAATCAGTGGCCAGAAGCATTCCCACACCGACACGTCGAAACTGATTGGCGCCTTTTGCATCAGCACATCGGTTTCGTTCAGTTGATAGGTGGCCTGCATCCACTGCAAACGCTCGGCCAGGGCGCCATGGGTGTTGCCCACGCCTTTGGGTTGGCCGGTGGAACCGGAGGTGTAAATCACGTAGGCGAGGTTATCGCCGTGCAGGTGCAAGCCTGGCGCCTGGGTCGGCCAGCTGTCGAGGTGCAGGCTGTCCATGGCAATCACGCACACGCCTTCGGCGCTAGGCAGTTGGGGCAGCAACGCGGTCTGGGTGAGCAGCAGTTGCACGCCGATGTCCTTGAGCATGTAGGCCAGGCGTTCAGCGGGGTAATCCGGGTCCAGCGGCACGTAGGCGCCACCGGCCTTGATGATGGCGAGCAGGCCGATCAGCAGTTGCGGCGAACGCTCGGCGGCGATGGCCACGCACACGTCCGGGCCGATGCCTTTGTCGCGCAGGTAATGGGCCAGGCGGTTGGCCTGGGTGTGCAATTGGGCGAAGGTCAGGCTGCCGCCCTGCCAGACCAATGCGGTGGCGTCCGACGTCTGTTGGTTGAGCAGCTCGGGCAGCCAGTGCCGGGCCGGCGCGCAGGGGGCTTCGCTCCAGGGTTGCTGTTCGTCAGCCTGCATCAACGGCAGATCGCCGATGGCGTGTTGTGGTTGCGCGCACACAGCGTGAAGTAGATGGATGAAGTGCTCGGCCAGACGCTGGATGGTCGCGCAATCGAACAGCTCGTCGGCGTAGTCGAACGACAGGCTCAAGCGCCCATTGCGATCTTCTTCGCTGTGCAGTTGCAGGTCGAACTTGGCTTCGCGGCTGTGCCAGGGCAACTCATCGGCCAGCAGGCCCGGCAGGCGGCGCAAGGCACTGAGGTCGCGCTGCTGGTGGTTGAACATGACCTGGAACAGGCCCTGTTCGCGGGCCTGGGGGAAGGCTTCCAGCAGTTGTTCGAAGGGCAGGTCCTGATGGGCCTGGGCGGCCAATGTGGTCTCGCGGGTGGCGGCCAACAACTGATTGAACGGCAGGCGCCCGTCCAGCTCGGCGCGCAGTACCAGGGTGTTGATAAAGAAGCCGATCAGGCCCTGGGTTTCATGGCGTGGGCGGTTGGCATTGGGCACGCCGATACGGATGTCGCGCTGGCCGCTGTAGCGATAGAGCAAGGTCTGGAACGTCGCCAGCAGCAGCATGAACGGCGTTGAGTCATGGGCCTGGGCGGTCTGGCGGATCGCCGCACTGAGGCGCGCATCCAGGCGCTGGCGATGGCGCGAGGCGCTGTGCCGATGCTGGGCGGCACGCGGGTGATCGGTGGCCAGGTTCAGGGCCGGGTGCTCGTCACCCAACTGCGCTGTCCAGTACGTCAGCTGTCGCTGGCCCTCGCCTTCGGCCAACCATTGGCGCTGCCAGCTGCCGTAGTCAGCGTATTGCAAGGCCAGCGGCGGCAACTCCAGGGACTGGCCTTGGGCGGCAGCGGCGTACAGGCGCGAGAACTCGTCGATCAGGATATTCAGCGACCAACCGTCAGCAATGATGTGGTGCAGCGTCACCAGCAGTTGGTGCTCTTCATCGCCCAGGCGCACCAGGGTAACCCGCAGCAACGGGCCTGTTTCCAGATCGAACGGGCTGCGCGCCTGGTCTTCGCGAACCTGTTGCGCACGGGCTTCGCGCACGGCGTTTGGCAAGTCGCTGAGGTCGATGACCGGCAGTTCGAAATCCGCCGTAGCCTCGACACGCTGAAACGCCTGACCATCGCGCTCGTAGAAGCGCGTGCGCAGGGCTTCGTGACGCTGGATCAGTTGCTGGAAGCTGTGGCGCAGTGAGTCTTCATCCAGCTCGCCGCGCAGGTGCAAGGCGCCTGGAATGGTGTAGGCGCTGCTGTGAGGGTCCAATTGCCAGGTGATCCACAGGCGGTTCTGTGCCAGGGATTGGGGCAGGTCTTCTTGACGCGATAAGGCGTGCATTGCGCCTTGGGCCACGCCGCCGTCCTGTTGCAGTTGCGCCACAGCCGCAGCAAAGGCCGCGAGTGTCGGCGCTTCGAACAGCAGGCGCAGGTTCAGCTCCAGCCCCAGGCTTTCGCGCAGGCGGGCGACCACTTGGGTCGCGGTGA
Source organism: Pseudomonas sp. CFSAN084952 (assembly GCF_009648855.1). NCBI lineage: Bacteria > Pseudomonadati > Pseudomonadota > Gammaproteobacteria > Pseudomonadales > Pseudomonadaceae > Pseudomonas > Pseudomonas sp. CFSAN084952. Next base: position 3,622,005 of record NZ_CP045767.1, read on the forward strand.
TGGAGTTGCCCCCCAGCAGGAAAAAGTGGTCGTCGCCCGCCACCTGGGCCAGTTGCAGTTGCTCGCACCAGATCGCCGCGATCCGCTGTTGCAGGTCCGATTCCAGCGCCACTTCGCTCGCCTGCCCCTGCTGCCCGGGGAACTGCGCGTAGCTGTCGAGGCTGCCATCGGCATGCCCAATCGCACAGGCCGCACGCTGCACTTTGCCGCTGGAGGTCTTCGGCAAGGCGCCGGGGTTGAGCAGCACCACCACGCTCGGGGCTTGCTGGCAGGCCTCGGCCACGGCTTGGCGGATCGCTTTGATCAGCGCTTCGGGCGGCAGGATTTTCTGCACGCTGCGGCTGATTTCCGCGGCGATGCCGATGCCTTCCAGGCCCTGGTCATTCACCGCAAACGCGGCGACTCGGCCCTTGCGCACCACTTCCACTTCGCGCTCGATGGTCTGTTCGATGTCCTGGGGGTAAAGGTTGTGGCCGCGCACGATCAGCAGGTCTTTCAGGCGCCCGGTGATGTACACCTCACCGTCGCGGATAAAACCCAGGTCACCGGTGCGCAACCAGGTGCGGCCAGCATGCTGGACGAAGGTCTTGGCGCTGGCTTGCGGGTTGCGCCAGTAGCCGTGGGCGATGCTCGGGCCCGTGGCCCAGAGTTCGCCGACGCACTGGTCGGGCAGCTCGGTGAGGGTGTGCGGGTCGGCGATCAGCACGGCGTGGTCCGGCTGGCTGGTGCCGCAACTCATGATCGCAGGGCCCTGCCCCGGTTCGGCGCGGTTGGCGGCCAGCGCCTGTTCGTCCAGGCGCAGGGCGGGAATGCCACGGCCACGGGTACCGCCGGCGACAAACAGGGTGGCTTCGGCCAGGCCGTAGGAGGCGAAGAAATTATTCGGGGTAAAACCACAGGCGGCGAATTTTTCCGCGAAGCGTTCCAGGGTGTCGAGGCGGATCGGTTCGGAACCCGAATAGGCCACGCGCCAGCGGCTCAAATCCAGGCGCTCCAGGGCCGACTCACTGACCCGTTCGCTGCACAGGCGGTAGGCGAAGTCCGGGCCACCGCTGATGGTGCCGCCGTATTCGCTGATCGCCTCCAGCCAGCGCAAAGGTCGGCCAAGGAAGTAGGCCGGCGACATCAATACGCAGGGCACGCCGCTGAAGATCGGTTGCAGCAGGCCGCCGATCAGGCCCATGTCGTGGTACAGCGGCAACCAGCTGACGATCACGTCATCGGGGTTGAGGTCGATGCCAAAACCACGGCGGATCAGCACTTCGTTGGCCACCAGATTGCCGTGGCTGACCTGCACGCCCTTGGGCAATGCAGTGGAGCCGGAGGTGTATTGCAAGAACGCGATGTCGTCGGCCTTGAGGTCGGGCTCGACCCACTGGTCGGCCCGCTGCGCCTCCAGGGTGTCGACGCTCAACACCTTGGGCGCGTTTTCAATCTGCGCCAGGCCCTCGCTGAGGCTGGCAATGGTCAACAGCAGCCGCGGCTCGGCATCGCTGATGATCGACAGCAGGCGCTCCTGGTGATGACGGCGCGTGGATTCCGGTGGATACGCCGGCACCGCGATCACCCCGGCGTACAGACAACCAAAGAACGCCGCCACATAGTCCGGGCCACTCGGGAACAGCAACACCGCACGCTCGCCCAGGCCAGCGTTGGCTTGCAAGGCAGCGGCGATGGTGCGGGCGCGTTGGTCGAGGTCGCGATAACTGAGCACCACACTGTGCTCGGCGCTCTCGGCGAGGAAGCGCAACGCCACCTGGTCCGGCGTCTGCGCAGCACGCTGTTGAAGGGACTGGACCAGGGTGCGGGGGAGTTCGAAGGCGTCCATCATGGGGTTCCTGCCTGAAATCGGCTTACGGGAAATTCGGGAAGTCGGTGGGGTTCAGCCGGCGACGAGCTGCCGCGCCGCGCCAATGCGCCAGCGCGCCAAGTGCTCGTCGGCATAGCGACGCACGCAGCGCAGCACGGCGCTTTCGTGCTGCACGAGGAAGAAGTGATGGCCGTCAAACATGTCCAGGGAAAACCCACTGGCGGCGTCGAGTTGCCAGTCGAGCAACTGGTCGGCACGCACGCTGTCTTGCTTGCCACCGAACACATGGATCGGCAGCGCCAGGGGCTGGCGCTCGCCATAGGTGAAACTGCCGCACAGCAGAAAATCGGCGCGCAGGATCGGCAACATCAGTTGCATCAGCTCGGGGTTGGCCAGGGCTTCTTCGGCGGTACCCTGCAATTCGCGCAGGCGGGCAATCAGTTGGGCATCGGTCTTTTCGACGGCGTACTCGCTCACATCACGACGCGCCGGGCCCGCCGTGCCGGACGCGAACAACGCCAGGGGCGCGGGCAGATTGCGCGCGTTCAGAGCGTGAGCCAATTCAAACGCCAACAGCCCGCCAAGGCTGTGGCCGAACAAGGCATAGGGACCATCCAGATCACGGCTGATTTCTTCAGCAAGCTGCGCGGCCAAGGCCTTGATATCGCGCTGCAATGGCTCGTCCATGCGCATGCCGCGTCCCGGCAATTCCAGCGGGCACACTTGCAGCCAGTCCGGCAGCACCCGGCGCCAGCGAGCGTAGACCGAGGCGCTGGCGCCTGAGTGGGGCAGGCAAAACAGGCGCAGCCGCAGGGACGTACTCATCCCGCGAGGACTCCGAACTGAAACACGCTGAATGCACGATAAAAACCCATCTGGTCCTCCTGCGGGTGCTGGTCCTTGGCCGTTGTACTAACGAACCTGTCACCCATGAGAACGGACGGAGCCTTCAAATAATTAGTCGCCGGGGGCGAGCGAGACATGGTTCACACCTTTGCCCAAGGCATAAGATTAGTTCGTCTTCTCATTTGACAATCATTATCATTAAGCATAATTTGTTGCCCGATATGTAGGAGGCCTCAGCAGGGATGCCCTCCCCTAACCTATTCGCAGCAAGGTGATTTCCATGACGGAACAAGTATCCACAGGCAGGTGCGATTCACCCCTTCTCCAGGCGTTCGTCGACAATCGACTGATTTTGGTGAAGATCGCGGCCCGTATCACCGGGTGCCGCTCCCGCGCCGAAGACGTGGTGCAGGACGCCTACTTCCGGCTGCAGTCGGCGCCGACCATCACCTCATCGTTCAAGGCCCAACTGAGTTATCTGTTTCAGATCGTACGCAACCTGGCGATCGATCATTACCGCAAGCAGGCCCTGGAGCTCAAATACTCCGGGACCGAAGAGGAAGGCTTGAATGTGGTTATTCACGGCGCTTCACCGGAAACCTCGCACATCAATTTCAACACCCTGGAAAACATCGCCGACGCCCTGACGCAACTGCCCCAGCGCACCCGCTACGCGTTCGAGATGTACCGCTTGCATGGCGTGCCGCAAAAAGACATCGCCAAGGAGCTTGGGGTGTCTCCGACCTTGGTGAACTTCATGATTCGCGATGCGCTGGTGCATTGCCGCAAGGTGTCGGGCAGTCATAGCGATACGTTTGCGCGGCGGGTTTGAGCACAGCGAGGACATTCTGGGTAAGGGCCCACGGTAACCACGATGCGAAGCGAGTCGCTCTTGATCTGCTTTTGATCTTGATCTCAGGCGCCCCGTTAAACCACGCTGGCCGAACGCAGGCTTGAATTCGTGGGTAACCCGGCAGGACGCCGGGTTAGCCGCCCCGCGCCATGGATGGCGCGTGGCGGCGGCCCACGGATTCAAGCCTGTGTTCGGGCACACCGAGCCTAAGCGAGGTGCCGAGTGGTGGGGCAAGAGCCTTTTGCTTACTTTTGGGCTCCTTTCAAAAGTGAGCCGCTGTCAGAGCGGAACCCTAAGTGGCCGTTACCGCAGGAATGGATATGTACACAATCCAACTGTGTCGCCTGTCAGGCCGCCTTCGCGAGCAAGCCCGCTCCCACAGTTGGATTGTGGGGTGTCAGGTAGATAGGTGTCGGCTGGCAGGCCGTCATCGCAGGCAAGCCAGCTCCCACAGTTGACCCCACTGAGCCCAAAGGATCTTATTTACTGCGATCTAGGGCAGTGGCGTCACATCAATACGATACGGCTCAAAAATCCTCAGCATCTGCCCACTGCTGCGTAGCCCCTTGAGCAACGCCGAAAACGCCTCCCCCGTGATCGGTGTCTTTGGCCGCAACAACGCGTAGTGGTGATACACCTGATCAATACGCTCCGACACCAAAAACTGCCCCGCCATGTCCGCGTTGCGCACCATGAAATCACTCAGGTACGAGCGGGTAACCAGCGCAATATCTGCACGCCCACGAGCAACCATCAGCAGGTTACTGTCATGGGAATAGGTCAACGTCGCGTTGAAACGCTCGGCCATGTTCTTGGGATCGGGATTGAAGTCGGCGAAGGCATAGTGATACCCGCTGAATACCGCCAGGCGCTTGCCGCTGAGGTCGGCGAAGTAGCTCTGGTCACGCCCGGGTTGGCGCTGGGCAACGAAGATTTCCGCATCTTCCAGCCCCATATCAACACTGGTATGGGCAATATTCTGCCAACCCCAGGAAGGGTTTTCGAAGATAGCCATGTCGACCCGGCCTTGCTCGAAGTCACGAAAACGCCGAGGTATCGAGGTAGGCACCACCACAAACTGGTAATCGGTTTGCGCAGCGTTCAACGCCTCGACCAATTGCGGCAGCAACCCGGTGTCGGCGCCTTGTTCAGGGCGTACGGTGTAGGGCGGAAAATGCGCCGCGCCGATTCTCACCAACTGCGCGGCACCAGCCTGCGTCCACGCGGCGGTGCCCAGTGCCCATAAAGTAAGTCCTGCAGCCAGCCGCCATGGCGAAAACATCGAGGCACACACCGTTGAAGAGTTCAATGCCGATAAGCTAGGCGTTTTTACTGGGGGAGACAACTTTCGCCAGCAAATTAATAACTTGCGCCTCAGTCCGACTTCAGCACCATCAACAAGGCCTCTTCGGCCAACTCCTCAAGGGTCAGGCTGCCTTGGGCACGAAACCAGGTGGTGGTCCAGGATAAGGCCCCCGTGAGGAAGCGCCGGGTAATAAACACATCGCCCCGGATGTAGCCAGCGGCCTTGGCCTCGCCCAGTACCTGCAACCAGATCTGCTCATACACGTCACGCAGGGCTAGCACGTGCGCCTGGCCTTCGGCCGACAGCGAGCGCCATTCGTAGACCAGCACCGCCATGGCCTCGCCACTGCCGCCCATGATCGACTGCAACTCGCAGCGGATCAGCGCCAGCACGCGTTCGCGCACCGTGCTCGCCTCCTCCAGTGAAGCGCGCATCATCGCGGTGTTGTAATGGATGGTTTCCTCCATCACGGCACGCAATATCTCATCCTTGCTCTTGAAGTGATGAAAGATGCTGCCGGACTGGATGCCCACGGCGCTGGCCAGATCTCGCACGGTGGTGCGCTCGAAACCCTTGTTGCGAAACAGATGAGCCGCGGTTTGCAGCAACTTGCCGCGGGCGCTCTCGGGGTCGGTCAATTGGCCACTGTCGACCATGGTGCGCATCACCCCCAGGGCTTTGTGCTCATCCATGCTGCTCTCCTTCACGTCTACTGTCGTCTTGGCCGGCAATTTAGGCCGTGACTGCCACCCAAGCAAGCGCTTGGGTAAAACTTGTGACTGGAGTTTACAAACCAAGCGCTTGCTTGGTAGTCTCGGCACCAGCCCTTAGAGGAAGGATTTCTCATGAGCAAGACGGTACGTATCGGCTGCGCCAGCGCCTTCTGGGGCGACACTTGCACCGCCGCCGCCCAATTGGTGCAGGGCGGTGCCTTGGATTACCTGGTGTTCGATTACCTCGCGGAAGTCACCCTGTCGATCCTCGCCGGTGCCCGCCTGAAAGACCCCAAGGCCGGTTACGCCACGGATTTTGTCGAGGTGCTGACACCCCTGCTGGCGGATATCCAGCGCCAGGGCATCCGGGTGATCAGCAATGCCGGTGGTATCAACCCCCAAGCCTGCGCCGCCGCCCTGCAAGCGGCCTGCGATAACGCGCACATCCCGCTGAAAATCGCCGTGTTGCTCGGCGATGACCTGCACCCTCAACTCAAACAGCTGCCACCTGTCACCGACCTGTACAACGGCGCTCCGCTGCCGCCTCTGTGCGTGTCCGCCAACGCCTACCTCGGCGCACCGGGCATTGCCCAGGCCCTGGGGCTCGGCGCTGATATTGTCATCACCGGCCGGGTGGTCGACAGCGCAGTGGTCAGCGCGGCACTGGTGCATGAATTCAATTGGTCATGGCAGGACTACGATCATCTGGCCCAGGCCGCCCTGGCCGGGCATATCATCGAATGCGGCGCCCAATGCACCGGCGGAAACTTCACCGACTGGCGTGACGTGCCCGACTACGAACACATCGGCTTCCCTATCGTCGAAGTCAGCGCCGACGGCCAGTTCACCGTCAACAAGGTCGAAGGCAGCGGGGGGCTGATCAGCGAACTCAGCGTGGCCGAACAACTGCTGTATGAAATCGGTGACCCGCGCGCCTATGTGCTGCCGGACGTGATCTGCGATTTCAGCCAGGTCAAACTGCAGCAACAAGGCAAACACGCGGTGCGCCTGCACGGCGCCAGGGGCCTGCCACCCACCGACCAGTACAAGGTCAGCGCCACCTACCCCGATGGCTTTCGCTGCACCGCCAGTTGCCTGCTCGCTGGCATCGACGCGGTGGCCAAGGCCGAGCGGGTCAGCCAGGCGCTCATCAACAAGACTTCGGAGCTGTTCAGCCAGCGCGGCTGGGCGCCCTACACCGACGTCAACATCGAACTGCTCGGCAGCGAAGCCACCTACGGCGCCCACGCCCGGCGTGCGGATTGCCGCGAAGTGGTGGTGAAGCTGGCGGTGCGGCATCCGAACAAGCAGGCGCTGGTACTGTTCGCTCGCGAGATCGCCCAGGCGGCCACCGGCATGGCACCGGGGCTGACCGGCATTGTGGGCGGGCGGCCGACGGTGTATCCGCTGATTCGGCTGTTTTCGTTCCTGGTCGACAAATCACGGTGTAGCGTCGCCATCGAGTACCAAGACCAACGTCATGCCGTCGAGCTGCCCGCCTCCGCGCCTCTGCTCACGCCGGCTGTGCCCATCGAGCCGGCCAAGCCGGAGGGCCGTGCCGATGCCAGTGTGCCGCTGGTGAAACTCGCCGTGGCGCGCTCAGGTGACAAGGGCAACCACAGCAATATCGGCGTGATCGCTCGCCACCCTGACTACCTGCCGTGGATCGCCGAAGCCCTGACCCCGGAGGTAATCGTCGACTGGATGGACCACGTGCTCGACCCGATCCATGGCCGCGTCGAACGCTGGTATTTGCCCGGCAGCCACAGCCTGAATTTCCTGCTGGAGAATGCCCTGGGCGGCGGCGGTATCGCCAGCCTGCGCATCGACCCGCAAGGCAAAGCCTTCGCTCAGCAACTGCTGGAAATCCCCATCGCCGTGCCGCAACACATTGCCGACCAACTCACCTAAAGGACCGTCGCCGTGGCCTTCGACTCGATCTTCAAAGCCGACCTGTTCAAGGGGCAAACCGTGATTATCACCGGAGGCGGCAGTGGCATTGGCCGCTGCACCGCCCATGAGCTGGCGGCCCTTGGTGCCTGCGTGATCCTGGTGGGGCGCAAGCCAGAAAAACTGCAGAAGGTCGCGGCGGAAATTGCTGAAGATGGCGGCGTGGCCCATTGGCATGCCTGTGACATTCGTGAGGAAGAGGCGGTGAAAGCGCTGGTCACGCAGATCCTGCACGACCACGGCCCCATCCATGGCCTGGTGAATAACGCGGGAGGCCAATACCCGTCGCCACTGGCGGCGATCAATCAGAAGGGCTTTGAAACCGTACTGCGCACCAACCTGGTGGGCGGTTTCCTGATGGCGCGGGAAGTGTTCAACCAGTCGATGAGCAAGCACGGTGGCGCGATCGTCAACATGCTCGCCGACATGTGGGGCGGCATGCCTGGCATGGGCCACTCCGGCGCGGCGCGCTCCGGCATGGACAACTTCACCAAGACCGCCGCGTTTGAGTGGGGCTATGCCGGGGTGCGCGTCAACGCCGTGGCGCCTGGCTGGATTGCCTCCAGCGGCATGGACACCTACGAAGGCGCGTTCAAGGCGGTGATTCCCACCCTGCGTGAGCATGTGCCGCTCAAGCGCATCGGCACCGAGTCGGAAGTCAGCGCGGCCATCGTCTTTTTGCTCAGCCCGGCTGCGGCCTTTATCAGCGGTAGCACCCTGCGCATCGACGGCGCCGCCAGCCTGGGCAGCCGCGCATGGCCGCTGCACAAGGCGCAGGCGCCAAGCGAGCCGTTCAATGGGTTCCACCGCGCCTATCTACCGGATGTGCTCAAGGCGGAGCAATAACGCCATGCCAGTCATTGAAACCCTGATCGACCCTGACAGCCCAGCCTTCGCGCAAAACCGTGAAGCCATGCTGGCGTGCATCGCCCAACTGCGCCAACTGGAACACGCCCTGCTGGCCAAGGCCCAGGAAGCCAAGCCCAAGTTCGACAAGCGCGGCCAATTGCTGCCCCGTGAGCGCCTCAACCTGCTGCTGGACCCCGGCGCGCCGTTCCTGGAGCTGGCCAGCCTGGCCGGCTACAAGCTCCACGACGACAAGGACGGCAGCGCCGCCGGTGGCGGGCTGATCGCCGGCATCGGCTATGTCAGCGGCGTGCGCATGCTGGTGGTGGCCAACAACAGCGCGATCAAAGGTGGCACCATTTCCCCTTCCGGGCTGAAGAAATCTCTGCGCCTGCAACAGATCGCCATGGAGAACAAACTGCCGGTGGTGACCCTCGCCGAAAGCGGCGGCGCCAACCTCAACTACGCCGCCGAGATTTTCGTCGAAGGCGCGCGCAGCTTTGCCAACCAGGCCCGCATGTCCGCCATGGGCTTGCCGCAGATTACCGTGGTGCACGGCTCGGCCACGGCCGGCGGTGCGTATCAGCCGGGCCTGTCGGATTACGTGGTGGTGGTGCGCGGCAAGGCCAAGCTGTTCCTCGCCGGGCCACCGTTGCTCAAGGCCGCCACTGGCGAAGTCGCCACCGATGAAGAACTGGGGGGTGCGCAGATGCACGCGCAAACCGCCGGCACCGCTGAGTACCTGGCCCAAGACGATGCCGACGGCGTGCGCATCGTGCGTGAAATTGTGGGCCTGCTGCCCTGGAATGATCGCTTGCCGCACGCACCACAACGCGCTTATCGCGAACCGCTGTATCCGATTGAAGAGCTGTTGGGGCTGATCCCCGATGACCCGAAAAAACCCTACGACGTGCGCGAGATCCTGGCGCGCCTGGCTGACGGTTCCAACCTGCTGGAATTCAAGGGCGAGTTCGACCCCCACACCGTCTGTGCCCATCTGCATATCCAGGGGCGCGCCGTGGGAGTGATCGGCAATAACGGCCCCATCACGCCGAAGGGCGCGAGCAAGGCCGCGCAGTTTATCCAGCTGTGCGACCAAAGCCGCACGCCGCTGCTGTTTTTGCACAACACCACCGGCTTCATGGTGGGCACCGAGTCGGAACAGCAAGGGGTAATCAAGCACGGCGCGAAGATGATCCAGGCGGTGGCCAATGCCCGGGTGCCTAAACTCACCATCGTGGTCGGTGGCTCCTACGGTGCCGGCAACTACGCAATGTGCGGCCGCGGCCTCGACCCACGCTTTATCTTCGCCTGGCCCAACAGCCGCACGGCAGTGATGGGCGGCGCACAGGCCGGTAAGGTGCTGCGCATTGTCACCGAGGCCAAGCAACTCAAGGACGGCCTGGTGCCCGACCCCAAAGTGCTCGACATGCTCGAACAGGTCACCGCGCAGAAGCTCGACAGCCAGTCCACCGCCCTCTACGGCAGCGCCAACCTGTGGGACGACGGGCTGATTGATCCACGGGACACCCGCACCTTGCTCGGTTTTTTGCTGGATATCTGTCACGAAGCCGAACTGCGGCAACTGCAACCGAACACCTTCGGCGTAGCGCGCTGATCGTTCCCACGCTCCACGTGGGTGATCGCTCCCCCGCTCCGCGTGGGAATGCAAACCAGGACGCTCCGCGTCCCAACAGGGAGAACAATAAAAATGATCTTCACCCAGGAACACCAGGAACTGCGCCGCACCGTGCGCGCCTTCGTCGACCGCGAGATCAACCCGTACGTGGATGAATGGGAAAAAGCCGGGCGCTTTCCCATTCACGAGATCTTCCGCAAAGCCGGCGACCTCGGCCTGCTGGGCATCTCCAAACCGGAAAAATTCGGCGGCATGGGCCTGGACTACAGCTACTCCATTGTCGCCGCCGAAGAGTTCGGCACCATCCGCTGCGGCGGCATCCCCATGTCCATTGGTGTGCAGACCGATATGTGCACCCCGGCCCTGGCGCGCTTCGGCTCCGATGAACTGCGCGAAGAGTTCCTGCGCCCGGCCATCAGCGGCGAACAGGTGGGCTGCATCGGCGTCTCGGAAACCGCCGCCGGCTCCGACGTGGCCGGGCTCAAGACCCATGCGCGCAAGGATGGCGACGACTATGTGATCAATGGCAGCAAGATGTGGATCACCAATTCGCCCAGCGCCGACTTCATCTGCCTGCTCGCCAACACCTCGGACGACAAGCCGCATATCAACAAATCCCTGATCATGGTGCCGATGAACAGCCCCGGCATCAGTGTCAGCCCGCCGTTGGAAAAACTCGGCATGCACAGCTCCGAGACCGCCCAGGTGTTTTTCGACGACGTGCGCGTGCCGCAACGCAACCGCATCGGCCACGAGGGCGCGGGCTTCATGATGCAGATGTTGCAGTTCCAGGAAGAACGCCTGTTTGGCGCGGCCAATATGATCAAGGGCCTGGAGTACTGCATCGACAGCACCATCGAATACTGCAAGGAGCGCCAGACCTTCGGCAAGGCGTTGATCGACAACCAGGTGATCCACTTCCGCCTGGCGGAACTGGCCACCGAAATCGAATGCCTGCGCGCCTTGGTCTACCAGGCCACCGAGCAATACATCAAAGGCCAGGACGTCACGCGACTGGCCTCCATGGCCAAGCTCAAAGCCGGGCGCCTGGGCCGTGAGGTCAGCGACAGTTGCCTGCAATATTGGGGCGGCATGGGGTTCATGTGGGACAACCCGGTGGCCCGCGCCTATCGCGACGTGCGCCTGGTGTCGATTGGCGGCGGTGCCGACGAAATCATGCTGGGCATCATCTGCAAACTGATGGGCACCCTGCCCGGTAAAAAGCCATGAACACCTTGCTGCTAGAAACCCACAACGGCGTGCTGCATATCACCCTCAACCGGCCCGAATGCCGCAATGCAATGAGCCTTGAAATGGTCAAGGAGCTGCGTGCGGTACTGGCGCAGTTGGACAGCCAGGTGCGCGCCGTGGTGATCAGCGGCGCGGGCGGGCATTTTTGCGCGGGGGCCGATGTGAAGGATCTGGTCGGCGCGGGGGATCAACTGCAAGCGTTGAACCGCGCGTTTGGGACCTTGCTGCAAGAGGTGGAGGCGCTGGCGCAGGTGGTGATCGTGGTGCTGCAAGGCGCGGTGCTGGGCGGTGGGTTCGGGCTGGCGTGCGTGAGTGATATTGCGATTGCACAGGGCCAGGCGCAATTCGGCTTGCCGGAAACCCGCCTGGGCTTGTTGCCGGCGCAGATTGCGCCCTTTGTGGTCAAGCGTATTGGCTTGACCCAGGCGCGGCGCCTGGCGCTGACGGCGGCGCGGTTTGATGGGATTGAGGCTGGGCGGTTGGGGGTGGTGCATTTTGTCGAGCACGACGCCCAGGCATTGGCGCAGCGGGTGGATGAGGTGTTGGGGCAGGTGTTGCAGTGTGCGCCGGGGGCCAATGCACGAACCAAAGCCTTGTTGTTGGCCAGTGTGGATGAGCCCCTTGAGACCGTGCTGGATCGCGGGGCGCAGTGGTTTGCCGAGGCGGTGAGGAGTGAGGAAGGGGTTGAGGGGACGCAGGCGTTTGTGCAGAAGCGAAAGCCGAGTTGGTCTCGATGACGCCATCGCAGGCAAGCCAGCTCCCACAGGGGAACACATTTCAAATGTGGGAGCTGGCTTGCCTGCGAAGAGGCCCCAACACACGCCACATCCACCAAGGGATAACCCAATGCCCGCATTCACCAAGATCCTGATCGCCAACCGCGGCGAAATCGCCTGCCGCATCCAGCGCACTGCCCAGGCCCTCGGCTACCGCACCGTGGCCGTGTACAGCGACGCCGATACCGATGCCCTGCACGTGCAGATGGCCGACGAAGCCGTACACATCGGCCCGGCGCCCGTCCACCAGTCCTACCTGAACACAGAGGCCATCCTCGCCGCCGCCCAACTGACCGGCGCCGACGCCATTCACCCCGGCTACGGCTTCCTCTCGGAAAACCCCGACTTCGCCCGCGCCTGCCTGCAGGCCACGCTCACCTTCATCGGCCCCAGCGCCGAAGCGATCGAACTGATGGGCAGCAAACGCCTGGCTAAACTCGCCATGCTCGACGCCGGCGTACCTTGCATCGCCGGCTACCAAGGCAGTGCCCAGGACGATGCCGCCCTGCAACAGGAAGCCGAACGCATCGGCTTCCCGCTGATGATCAAGGCCAGCGCCGGTGGCGGTGGACGAGGCATGCGTCTGGTGCATCAGCGCGAACAGCTGCTGGAGCAACTGCGCACCGCACGCTCGGAAGCCATGAATGCGTTCGGCAGCGACGAGCTGATCCTCGAACAGGCGTTGATCGACCCGCGCCACGTGGAAGTGCAACTGTTCGGCGACCGCCATGGCAACCTCATCTACCTCGGCGAGCGCGACTGTTCGATCCAGCGCCGCCATCAGAAAGTCATTGAAGAAGCGCCCTGCCCCGTGATGACGGCCGATCTGCGCCAGGCCATGGGCGAAGCCGCGCTCAAGGCCGGGCGGGCGGTGAACTATGTAGGTGCCGGCACCGTGGAGTTTCTGCTCGACCGCAACGGCCAGTTCTATTTCCTGGAAATGAACACACGCCTGCAAGTCGAACACCCCGTCACCGAGATGATTACCGGCCTCGACCTGGTGGACTGGCAGTTGCAGATCGCCGCCGGCCAACCGCTGCCACTCACCCAATCACAGGTGACCCTGACCGGCCACGCCATGGAAGTGCGCCTGTACGCCGAAGACCCGGCCCAGGGTTTCCTGCCGCAAACCGGTGACGTGTTGCGTTGGGAACCAGCCCCCGGCGTACGCATCGACCATGGATTGCTTGAAGGCCAAACCGTCAGCCCGTTCTACGACCCAATGCTGGGCAAGATCATCGCCCACGGCGCCAGCCGCGAAGAAGCCCGGCGAAAACTGCTGCGGGCCGTGGAAGACAGTGTATTACTGGGGGTAGCGACCAATCAGCGCTTGCTCATCGACCTGCTCAAGCACCCGGACTTTATCAACGGCGACTTCAGCACGGGCTTGATCGCCGAACACTTCAGCGTCATCCCACAGCAGACGGCGACCGCTGAACAGCTCAAGCTGGCCGCCGCGCTGTTTTATCAACACAGCGCCAACCAGCACCCCCAAACACTCGCGCGCTGGCGCAACACGGCGAGTGTCCCCGTAACGTACCGCCTGGAGGTCAACGGCCAACTCCACAGTGTCAGCGTTGACGACCTGCAACTCACCACCGACGGCCGCCACGCCAGCCTGGTCATCAACGGTATCCGCCGCCGCATCGCCTATCACCTGGACGGCAACCGGCTATGGCTGCCAGGGCTGACCGTCACCGACCGCACCCAGCAAGTCGCCAGCCGCCAGGCCGACGCCAGCAGCGGTACGGTCCAGGCGCCCATGGACGGCGCCATCGTCGATATACGGGTGTGCGTCGGTGAGGCCGTCAGCAAAGGCCAACTGTTGCTGGTGCTCGAAGCGATGAAAATGGAGCACCCGTTGAAGGCCGGCATCGATGGCACCGTCAAGGAGATGCGCGTCATGACGGGCGATCAGGTGCGCAACCGTCAGGTTTTGCTGGAGATCGAATAACGCCCCTAGGCGGAACTACAGGGCCGGGCTACGCTCTATCCCCATCAGGAAGGGACGAGTACGGGAACCTGCACATGCCTCATTGGCTGATTATTGACCTTGAAGCCACAACGGATGACGGCGGCTGGCCCGTGACGGAGATGGAAGTCATCGAGATCGGTGCCAGCCTGGTCAACCGCCAGGGCCGCGAACTGGACCACTTCCAGCGCTTTGTGCGGCCCTTGCGCCGGCCATTGCTGACACCCTTTTGCCGCAAACTCACCCATATCACCCAGGCCAATATCGACATGGCCGCGCCGATCACCGAGGTGTGGCCGCTGTTCGAGCGCTGGCTGGGCCAACATCAGCCACGCCTGGAAGGCTGGGCCAGCTGGGGTGACTATGATCGCGTGCAGCTTGAGCTGGAGTGGCAGCGCCATGGCCTCGCCAGCGCCTTGGGCGACACGCCGCATGTGAACCTCAAGCAACGCTTTGCCAAGGCCCGGCGCCTGGACAAGCCGCTGGGGCTCAATGGTGCGCTGCAATTGGCCGGAATGCAGTTCAATGGCCAGCAGCATCGCGCCCTGGAGGATGCACGCAACACCGCGCGGCTGCTGCCGCTGATTTTGCCGGTCTAGGCAGCGCTTGCAGCCTTGGGCATACTGGCCAGCCATTTTCCTTTGTTGCTACCCACCTGCACCAACGAAATCCTGTGGCGAGCAAGCTTGCTTGCGCTGGGGTGCGAAGCGCCCCCAAAAAACGGGGACTGCTACGCAGTCAACGGGAGCAAGCTCCCTCGCCACAGAAGCCCGCGCCTGCAGTGATGAGCGTAAGCATCCATCTTTTCCGAGGATTCACCCATGTTCAAAGTCAACGAGTACTTCGACGGCACCGTCAAGTCGATCGCTTTCGGCACCGCAGAAGGGCCGGCGACCATCGGCGTGATGGCTCCGGGTGAATACGAATTCGGCACCGCCCAACGTGAAATCATGCACGTGGTCTCCGGCGCCCTGACCGTGAAGCTGCCTGACAGCAGCGACTGGGAAACCTTCGCCGCCGGCAGTCAGTTCCACGTACCGGCCAACAGCAAGTTCCAATTGAAGGTTGCGGTGGACACCGCCTACCTGTGTGAATACCGCGGCTAAGCGGTACCCGGCACACAAAAAAGCCCGTCTCCCACCAGACGGGCTTTTTTTATTCCAACACCGTTACCGGCATGCCGACTTCCAGGCGCCCGATGCCATCGTTGACCAGGTTCTGGCCGAACATCGCGCCCTTTTCGGTCTTGCGGTAGGTTTCCAGTGTCGTGAAGGGCTCGCGATCGGGGCTGCGCTCACCGGTCTGGGGGTCGATGGTGGTGAGGATGCACCGCGAACACGGCTTGACCACCCGAAACTCCACATCGCCGATGCGCAAGCGCTTCCAGCCGTCTTCGGCGAAGGCCTCGGCGCCTTCGATGACCAGGTTGGGACGAAAACGCAGCATCTCCATCGGGCGACCGATCTTTACACACAAGTCGTCGAGGGAGCCCTGGCCGATCAACAGCAAGGGGTAGCCGTCAGCGAAGCCGACCTTGTCGTCATCCTTGCCATAACCGGCTTCGGTGGTGCGCGCACGTTCCAGGGGCAGTTGCACCAGGCGCGTCGGCTTGCCAATGAACGCGCTGACCCAGGCCGCGGCCTCATCGCCAGCATCCGGCACGCGCAGCGTGTCACGCCAAATGGTCACACCGCGCAGTTCGCTGGCGCTGCCCGGCAACGCTACATCCAGCGGCGCGTAGCCCGGCGAGCTCAGGGTGAGGCCCCCGCTGCTGTTCCATAACGCCGAGAGCTGGCTCATCTTCGCCACGGCCCGCTGCGTCAGGAACCGCCCGCTGGCTTCATCCACCAGCATCCAGCGTCGATCCCCGTCCAACCCGAGTTTATCCAGCCCAATCTGCTGCAAAGTTTCGGCCTTGCCGGACTTCAAGGGGTAACGGTACAACGCGCTGAGACGCAGCATGGGCCTGCCTTCCTAGGAAACAAAGTGTCATCCTAAAGTCAGGCGGGCATTTCGTCCAACATCAGTCGCTGGCGCACCACGTCCACCAGCTTGTCCGGCTGGAATTTGGAGAGGAAATTGTCGCAGCCGACCTTCTTGACCATCGAATCATTGAAGCTGCCCGACAGCGAGGTGTGCATCACCACGTACAGACCGCGCAGGCGTGGGTCGTTGCGGATCTCGGTGGTGAGGCGGTAGCCATCCATCTCGGGCATTTCAGCGTCGGTAAAGATCATCAGCAGTTTGTCGGTCATGACCTGGCCACTGTCAGCCCAGGCCTTGAGCATGTTCAATGCCTTGAGGCCGTCGCTGGCAATGTGCATCTTCACACCCAACTGGCCCAGGGTGTCACGCAGCTGCGACAACGCCACGTTGGAGTCATCCACCAGCAGCACTTCGCGGCCACGGGCACGCTCCAGCACCGGGTCTTCAAGTTTGTCCCGGGAGACCTTGGCGTTGTAGGGCACGATCTCGGCGAGGACTTTTTCCACGTCGATGATTTCCACCAGTTGCTCATCGACCTTGCTGATGGCGGTGAGGTAGTGCTGGCGACCGGCGCTGGTCGGCGGCGGCAGGATGGCTTCCCAGTTCATGTTGACGATGCGGTCGACGCCGCCCACCAGGAACGCCTGCACCGAGCGATTATATTCGGTGACGATAATGGTGCTGTTGGGGCCCGGCACCAAAGGACGCATACCGATGGCCTGGGACAGGTCGATCACCGGCAGGGTCTGGCCACGCAGGTTGACCACCCCACACACGAACGGGTGGCGCTGGGGCATCAGGGTCAGCTTGGGCAACTGCAGCACTTCCTGCACTTTGAACACGTTGATCGCGAACAACTGCCGTCCGAAGAGGCGGAACATGAGAATTTCCAGGCGATTCTCACCCACCAATTGCGTGCGTTGATCTACCGTGTCGAGAATGCCGGCCATTAAAAGCTCCTGGTGTACACGCCGCAGGCGCGTTGAAAGGGTGTGCAACTGTATAAGCACGTTATCGGCGGCAAGCGCCGGACCTTGACCCGAATAAAATGCCATGTAAATCCATTGATGTCACACTGACATCATGCTTTACTGCCTAGGCCCCTGATGCTCTTTCAAGCCGCCTTGCGCGACAGTCGAATTGACGTGCAGTTCCACCACATAGGGGATTCCCCTATGCGCAATCAGGCCCAACCTGATATTCGCGATATCTAATAGCCATTAATGTGACGCCATTCTCATTGCATGAATGGAGTCAGGCTTTTGTTTGCCATCCCCAGCCCTTGGCCCACGGGCCTTTCAGGCACTCACGTATCGGCAACTGAAGTCGTGTCATCCCGTACAACCGGGGCTACATACGACTTTCGTGAGCACTTCGCTAAACGTCCTACTGGATTATCAGAATCGACCTACAAGTCCGAGCCGTATTTCAGCGCTAGTTTTACGTCATTCACCCGGTGCGACATCTCATCATCCGACCCTACGTTGCGGAGACCTGCATGATGAACGACGGTAACGAGTGGCAATCTGCACTTCCCGAGTTCCTGCACGAGGCTGAAAAGCTGCTGATCAGGTCAGAAGAGTGCTTGAACCACCTGCATTTGATTCGAAACGACAGTGACGCTATCGACTGCATGAAAGCCAGCCTGAACAAGCTCGCCGAGAGCGCAGACTGCCTCGCATTGCAGGCCATTAGCGAGTTCTCTCGGCAGATTCAATACTTGATTGCCAATGCCGTGAGCCCGGTGCAATTGCATGACCAGGCGCTGCATGCCTTGCATGACTGCTTGACGCTACTGGCCTGGCAACTGGAACTGATCGATATCCGTACTGGCAAGCTTAGTCTGGATGAAGAAGAGCAGTCGTCGCTGATTGAGGCGGTCAGCTTGCAGATCCCGCAAAAAGCCCCCCAATACACTCCGCAGCATGATCGGCGCGCACAATAAATATCAATTAGCTATCAATGCAATAACGATACAAACCAACTTTGTTAATACAACTTTCCATGTTGAACTCTGGGGTGCCTGCCCAGAGTATTCGCGTGGGCCATAAACCCAATCAGACGACCAACGCTAATAGGGGTGTTACTATGCGCCCCCCGAAGTGATTTAACTTCAACAGGCTTAAAAACGATTTGGCAGCGCACTCCAAACAGAGCCCGGTCAACCGGCCTCCCCGCAGTGAACCCTCATTGGCTCCATCCGCTATGTACGCCAGTTTCAAGTCACTTATCGCCAGGTCCGTGTCCCCCAGCCACGCACGCCGCCTTACCCTTTCGCTATGCGTGTGCTCGTTGGTGGCGAGCCTGTGGGTCTATCTGCTGGACGCGCCACTGCCGTTGCTGATCGTGCTGCTCAACCTCGCCACGCTGATGGTGGTCGGGCTGCAACAGTGGCGTTCGCGCACAGCCATCAAGTTCGAGCCTCAGGAACTGGCCGCCCGCTTATTGCAAGTTCAGGAGAACGAACGTCACCGACTCAGCCGCGAACTGCATGACGACATCGGCCAGCTACTGACAGCCGCCAAGCTGCAAAGTGAATGGCTGCAGCGCCGCCTGCCCCAGGATCTGCAAAACCATTGTTCGGTGCTGTGCAATACGCTCAATGAAACCCTGGCCAAGGTGCGTGACGTCTGCGCCATCCTCAACCCGCGCCAACTGACCAGCCTGGGCCTGGAAGCCAGCCTGCGCGCGCACCTGCTCAAGACCCTGGAAAACACCCAGGTGTGCTGGAGCCTGGAGTGCCAGCAACGGCTCACCGGCATCCCCGAAGAAATGGCCGTGGCGGCCTTTCGCGTCACTCAGGAAGCGGTGACCAACATGCTTCGCCATGCAAAGGCTCGCAACCTGCTGGTGCGTCTGCAACGCCTGCCTGAAGGCTTGTCGTTGATAATCTGCGATGACGGCCAGGGGTTCTTGCCTGCCCCCGATCCGGGCCGGGAAGGCCAACGGGGCATGGCCGGTATGTGCGAACGAACACACCAACTGGGAGGCACCTTTTCCGTCAGCAGCGAGCCCGGCAAAGGTACACGCATCAACGCACTTTTCCCTTGGGCGCCCCGCGCTCTCGAACGGGCCAGCGCCCCTAAGGTTCTCGAGTGACCTGCAATTTACTCTTGGTAGACGACCATGCACTGATTCGCGCCGGCGTGCGCGCGCTGATTCTGGATATTCCCGGCTACAGCGTCATCGGCGAAGCCAGCGATGGCGCGCAACTACTGGAGCAATACAGTGCCTTGCAGCCAGATATCGTGCTGCTCGACCTGTCGATGAAGCACACCGGCGGGCTGGATGCCTTGCAGCAACTCAAGCGTTTTTACCCCACGTGCAAGGTGCTGATTCTGTCGATGCACACCGAGCCGGACCTGATCATGCGCGCACTGGAGTCCGGTGCCCACGGCTACCTGCTCAAGGACACCACCGCCAACGAGCTGGAACATGCCCTGCTGGCCCTGCGTAACAACGAACGCTACCTGAGCCCCGCCATCGCCCACACAGTGATCAACCAGGCGCTGATCCGTAGCCAGGCCCCCAGCGCGCCTGTCGCCCACAGCCACAGCCTGACGGCGCGGCAACTGGAAATCCTGCGCTTGATCGTGCGCGGCAAATCCACCCGCGAAATTGCCCACGGCCTGGGCCTGAGCATCAAGACTGTCGAAGCCCACCGCTCGCAGATCATGAAGCGCTTGCAGATTTTTGACGTGGCGGGCCTGGTGTTATTTGCCGTGCGTGAGCAGATCATCAGCCTGGACGACTAACGGCGAACCCAGCGGCAAGTGCACGCGCAGGGCCTTGGGCAGCACCTCGAAGTGCAGGTCGTCGCCTTCCAGCGGCTCGCCGTCGAGGTTGATGTACAAGCCTTGTGCGACCTTGATCTTCACCCAGGGCAGGCGTGCGCGCACGAACATGGTGTCCAGGCCCCAGCCGTTGTTCATCAACTCACGCAACGTGCCGACCACCTCTTGAGGCGCCGGCAAGATGCTGACATCCAACAGCCCGTCATCAGCCAATGCACCGGGGCACAGCACATGCCCGCCACCGGCCTGGCGACCGTTACCGATGCCCAGCGCGAGCAACTCGCCTTTCCAATGGAAATCCGGGCCTTCCAATTCACCGTAGGCGGCTTTCAATTCACTGAAGCGGGTTAAACCGGTAAACAGGTACGCGGCACCGCCCAGGACCTTCTTCAGGTCTTCGGACGTGTTGGCCGTGACCTGGCTGCCAAAACCACCGGTGGCCATGTTCAGGAAGATTTGCCCACCGACCTGGCCCAGGTCAATCGCCTTGGGCGGCACATCCAGCAAGGCCAGGGCGCCAGCCGGCTCCAACGGCACGCCGGCGGCCTTGGCGAAATCATTGGCGGTACCCAGGGGCATCAGCACCAGGCTGGCGTCGGTGTTGGCATGGGCCATGGCTTCGGCCACATCGCGCAAGGTGCCGTCACCACCGCCGGCAATGATATGGGTGTACCCCTCGGCCAGCGCTTCATTGACCAGTCGCCGGGCATCGCCGCCCTCCCACGTCACCCGCACGGCCAGCTCCCCACCCTGCTCACGCCGGGCCAGCACGGCAGCGCGCACATCCTCGTTGAGGGCTTGTTTGCCGTGAAGGATCAACAGGGCTTTGGGGGCGGTCATTTGGGAGAATCTCCTGGGTCAAGGTGCTTGAAGGATGTTGACCTTTGGGGAACAGGAAAAGTCTGTGGCTGGAGAAAATTGATTGAAGAACACAGATCAAGAAGTGGGAGCTGGCTTGCCTGCGATGGCGGCGGTTCAATCGACAAAGACTTCAAATCTGCCACCCAACGGTAACCACGATGCGAAGCGAGCCGCTCTTGATCTTGATCTTGCTCTGCTTTTGATCTCAGGCGCCCCGTTAAACCACGCTGGCCGAACGCAGGCTTGAATTCGTGGGTAACCCGGCAGGACGCCGGGTTAGCCGCCCCGCGCCATGGATGGCGCGTGGCGGCGGCCCACGGATTCAAGACTGTGTTCGGGCACACCGAGCCTAAGCGAGGTGCCGAGTGGTGGGGCAAGAGCGCTTTGCTTACTTTCGCGCTTTTCGAAAGTGAGCCGCCGTCAGGGCGGAACCCTAAGTGGCCGTTACCGCAGGAATGGATATGTACTCGCTATAACAGCGTCGCCTGTCAGGCCGCCTTCGCGAGCAAGCCCGCTCCCACAGTTGGATTGTGGGGTGTCAGGCAGAGAGGTGTCGGCTGATAGGTCGTCATCGCAGGCAAGCCAGCTCCCACAGTTGGATCGGGGGGTGTCAGGTAGAGAGGTGTCGGCTGGTAGGCCGTCATCGCAGGCAAGCCAGCTCCCACAGTTGGATCGGGGGGTGTCAGGTAGAGAGGTGTCGGCTGGTAGGCCGTCATCGCAGGCAAGCCAGCTCCCACAGTTGGATCGGGGGTGTCAGGTAGAGAGGTGTCGGCTGGTAGGCCGTCATCGCAGGCAAGCCAGCTCCCACAGTTGGATCGGGGGTGTCAGGTAGAGAGGTGTCGGCTGGTAGGCCGTCATCGCAGGCAAGCCAGCTCCCACAGTTGGATCGGGGGTGTCAGGTAGAGAGGTGTCGGCTGGTAGGCCGTCATCGCAGGCAAGCCAGCTCCCACAGTTGATCGCTGCGGCGGCCAAGCCGCGTCGAGAATCAGCCCTTGTGCAACTTGCTCATCAACTGCGCCTCGGCCTGGGTCAGCCCGCACGACTGGGTCAACTCATCCACCGTCGCCCCCATGCCAACCAGCTTGGCCGCCTGGGCAAACGACAGGTTCGACGGATCACGCTGCTCCAACTGCACCAACCTGTCCGGCAACGGCGCAAGAATCGCACGCAGTTCATGCACCTCATCCCCCACCCGCACCGCACTTTGCTGGTAATGATCAACGCGCTTGACCAGTTCCAGAATGCGCCGGTCACGCACCGCATCGCGCTCGGCCTGTTGCAAGGCCAACTCCCGCTGCTGGCGCACATAGCGCAGCACAAACGCCAAGGTCCCGGCCCACAACAGGGCCAGGACAATCACCGCTGCCTCAAGGAACAATCAGATGCTCTCCAGTTCCGACCACTCTTCTTCGCTCATCATCTTGTCCAGCTCAACCAGAATCAGCAGTTCGCCGTTCTTGTTGCACACGCCCTGGATGAACTTGGCCGACTCTTCGTTACCGACGTTCGGTGCGGTTTCCACTTCCGATTGGCGCAGGTAAACCACCTCGGCCACGCTGTCGACCAGGATGCCGACCACTTGCTTGTCGGCCTCGATGATCACGATACGGGTGTTGTCGCTGACTTCAACCGTGTCCAGGCCGAACCGCTGGCGGGTGTCGATCACCGTCACCACGTTGCCACGCAGGTTGATGATGCCCAGCACGTAGCTTGGCGCGCCTGGAACCGGGGCGATCTCGGTGTAGCGCAGCACTTCCTGCACGCGCATCACGTTAATGCCGTAGGTTTCGTTGTCCAGCTTGAAGGTCACCCATTGCAGGATCGGATCATCCAAACCTTGTGCGGACGCTGACTTGTTCATTCATCTGACCCCTTCAAATGCCGCTATCGACGGCGTGTGTGCACGTAGGCCGCGCAACCGCACGGCCCTTATTGTTCAATCAACTGCGTTTGTTCTGTGGCATTGCCTTCACCGCACCGCTGGCGATCAACTCGGCCAGTTCGGCGACATCCAGCAACGCGCACATGTGTTCAATCACCGTGCCCGCCAGCCACGGCCGCTGGCCGCGGTGGCTGCGCCATTTGATTTCATTGGGGTCCAGGCGCAACGAGCGGCTGACTTGATGCACCGCCAGCCCCCACTCGTAGCCCTGCACCGAGATCACGTATTGCAGGCCCTGGCGAAAATCATCGCGGTAGCGGTCGGGCATCACCCAGCGCGCCGTATCCAGCACCTTGAGGTTGCCGGCCTGGCTGGGCAGGATGCCGAGGAACCACTCCGGCTGCCCGAACAGCGGCGTCAGCTCCTGGCCTTCCAGGGAATAGATCGAGCCCAGGCACACCAGCGGCACCGCCAGGGTCAACCCGGCGACGTCGAACAGCAGGCACTCGAACGGCTCGGCAGCCCATGAGGGGCGACCGTCGCCCGTCACCGGTGGCGGCGTGATGCTGGGCGGCAGGTGCACGTCCACCAGCGGTTCGACCACCGGCGGCGCCACCACTGCCGGGGCGCTCGGCACCACCACGGGCGCCTCCACCCCCTGCGCATCCCGTGCCTGCTCTTCCATCACCGCCTGCTGGAATTCATCCAGCGGGCTTTCGGGTTCGACAGCAGGCTCAAGTACCAGAATCGGTTCTGGCAGTTCCTCGGCCGTCGCATCCTGCAGCAAGGCATCCAGGTAGGATTCCAGTGCCAGTTGCGGGCGGGTCTTGAATTCGACAGGACGGTTCATCACGCCACCTGCGCCACAAGTTGTTGCGACAGCAGGTGCTTGAGCAACGCACGGTAGGCCAGCACGCCACGGCTCTTGCCGTCGAACTGCGACGGTGTGAGCCCGGCACGGCTGGCGTCACGCAGGCGCGTGTCCACCGGGATGTAACCGTTCCAGATGGTGTCCGGGTAGGCATCGCGCAATACGCGCAAGGTGCCGAGGGACGCCTGGGTGCGACGGTCGAACAAGGTCGGCACGATGCTGAACGGCAGCGCCTGCTTGCGCGAACGGTTGATCATCGCCAGGGTGCTGACCATACGCTCCAGGCCCTTGACCGCCAGGTGCTCGGTCTGCACCGGGATCACCAATTGCTGGCTGGCCGCCAACGCGTTGACCATCAGCACGCCGAGCAACGGCGGGCTGTCGATGATCGCGTAATCGAAGTCCTGCCACAGCTGCGCCAGGGTCTTGGCGATCACCAGGCCCAGGCCGCTCTGGCCTGGCGACTGGCGCTCCAGCGTGGCCAGGGCGGTGCTCGACGGCAGCAGGGAAATGCTTTCGTTGCTGGTGGGCAACAGCAGTTGCCCAGGCAGATCCGCCGGCACGCTGCCCTTGTGCAAAAACAGGTCATAGCAGCTATGTTCCAGCGCATCCGGGTCGTAGCCGAAATAGCTGGTCATGGAACCGTGGGGGTCCAGGTCGACCACGACCACACGCTTGCCCGCTTCGGCCAGCAAACCGGCCAAGGCGATGGAAGTGGTGGTCTTGCCGACTCCACCCTTTTGATTGGCAACTGCCCAGACTCTCATTCGGTTGGTTCCTCCCGGCGGGCACAGGCGCGACCGAGACATTGCATACGGTTATTGAGCCAGCGACGGAGAATTGACGTTACTCGGTCGGACCGGCGGTTTGACAACGGGCGGTGCAGTTTGTGTGCCAGCACGCTTCAACGCCGCATCCGGGGTGGCATTGGCGGTGCCGGTTCCGGTCAGGCTGCGACGCACATCCAGGTTGCGCGAGACCACCAGCACCACCCGGCGGTTACGGGCGCGGCCTTCGACCGTGGCGTTATTGGCCACCGGCTGGAATTCACCATAGCCCACCGACGCCAGGCGCTGGGGGTTCACACCCTGCATCGCCAACATGCGCACGATGCTCGACGCGCGAGCCGAGGACAGTTCCCAGTTGGTCGGGTACTGCGCAGTGCTGATGGGAAAATTGTCGGTGAAGCCTTCCACGTGGATCGGGTTTTCAAACGGTTTGAGGATCGCCGCGACCTTGTCGATGATGGTGAACGCCTGGTCACTGGGCAATGCATCGGCACTAGCGAACAACAGGCTGGAGTTCAGCTCGATCTCCACCCACAACTCATTGCCACGCACCGTCATCTGGTTGGAGCTGATCAGGTCGCCAAAGGCGGCACTGATATCGTCGGCGATGCTCTTGAGCGGGTCGCTGGTGCCTTGGATACCGGCAGCGGTTTCATCACTGTCATTGACCAGAGGCTTGGCCGGGGTCACGGTCTTGGGCCGATCTTCGCCGATAGGGATCGGCTTGAGCGACCGCTCGGCATCGTTGAACACGCCCACCAGCGCCTGGGAAATGATCTTGTACTTGCCTTCGTTGATCGACGAGATCGAGTACATCACCACAAAAAACGCGAACAGCAAGGTGATGAAGTCCGCGTAGGACACCAACCAGCGTTCGTGGTTGACGTGTTCTTCAGGCTCGCGACGGCGACGGCTCACAGGCAAATACCTCCCTGACCGCTATTGGCCGCTTTACTGTGGCGAGCGAGCTTGCTCGCGCTGGGGCGCGAAGCGGCCCCCATCCAGGCAACGCATTTGTTCAGACAAATTGCTGTGCCTGGTTTTGGGGCTGCTTCGCAGCCCAGCGCGAGCAAGCTCGCTCGCCACATAAAGCTCACTGGCCACAGGTCAATGCGCATACCCATCAATCCATGAAGCCCTGAAGCTTCAATTCGATGGAGCGCGGGTTCTCGCCCTCGGCAATCGACAGGATGCCTTCGAGCAACATTTCGCGATAACGCGACTGGCGCATGGCAATCGACTTGAGCTTGCTGGCCACCGGCAGCAACACCAGGTTGGCACTGGCCACGCCGTAGATGGTCGCGACAAACGCCACGGCAATGCCGCTGCCCAGTTGCGAAGGGTCGGCCAGGTTGCCCATCACGTGGATCAGGCCCATCACCGCGCCGATGATGCCAATGGTCGGCGCGTAGCCGCCCATGCTTTCAAAGACTTTGGCCGCGTTGATGTCACGGCTTTCCTGAGTGTAGAAGTCCACTTCGAGGATGCTGCGGATCGCTTCCGGTTCGGCGCCATCGACCAACAGTTGCAGGCCTTTGCGCGCGTAGCTGTCAGGCTCGGCATCGGCCACGCCTTCCAGGCCCAGCAGGCCTTCCTTGCGGGCGGTGAGGCTCCAATTGACCACGCGGTCGATGCCGCCTGCCAGGTCGACCCGTGGCGGAAAAATGATCCACACCAGAATCTGCATGGCACGCTTGAATGAGCTCAGGGGCGACTGCAACAACGCCGCGCCCACGGTGCCACCGATCACGATCAGCGCTGCCGGGCCGTTGGCCAAGGCGCCGAGGTGGCCGCCTTCCAGGTAGTTGCCACCAATAATGGCGACAAACGCCATGGTGATGCCGATCAGGCTCAACACATCCATCAGAGGCAGGCCTCCACCAGGTGCTTGCCGATGTCGTCCAGGCTGTAGACCGCATCGGCCAGGTCAGCCTTGACGATGGCCATGGGCATGCCATAGATCACGCAACTGGCTTCATCCTGGGCCCAGATGGCGCTGCCGCCCTGCTTGAGCAGGCGCGCACCTTCACGGCCATCGGCGCCCATGCCGGTGAGCACCACCGCCAGAACTTTGTCGCCATAGGACTTGGCCGCCGAACCGAAGGTGATGTCCACACACGGCTTGTAGTTCAGGCGCTCATCGCCCGGCAGGATTTTGATCGCGCCACGCCCGTCCACCATCATCTGCTTGCCGCCCGGCGCCAGCAGTGCCAGGCCAGGACGCAGAATGTCGCCATCCTCGGCTTCCTTCACGGTGATACGGCACAGCTTGTCCAAGCGCTCGGCGAACGCCTTGGTGAATGCCGCCGGCATGTGCTGCACCAGCACAATCGGCGCAGGGAAGTTGGCCGGCAGTTGGGTCAATACCCGCTGCAAGGCCACCGGGCCGCCGGTGGAGGTGCCGATGGCGACCAGCTTGTAAGCCTTGCGCTTGGGTGCCGGCGAATGCGCACTCGGCGCTGCGGCGGCACGCACCGGCGCGACCGCAGGCCGGGCCACGGGCGCCGGGGCCGGGCGCGCAAACGACGAACTGGGCGCCGCTGCGGCGGGCGCAGGCGTAGGGGCTGGCGCAGGTGTGCTGAACAGGCTGCGACGGTTACTGCGGGAAATGCTGTGCACCTTCTCGCACAGCATCTGCTTGACCTTGTCGGGGTTGCGCGAGATGTCTTCGAAATTCTTCGGCAAAAAGTCCACCGCGCCGGCATCCAAAGCGTCGAGGGTCACCCGCGCGCCTTCGTGAGTCAGCGAGGAAAACATCAATACCGGTGTAGGGCAGCGTTGCATGATGTGGCGCACGGCCGTGATGCCATCCATCATCGGCATCTCGTAGTCCATGGTGATCACGTCCGGCTTCAAGGCAATGGCTTGATCGATCGCCTCTTTGCCGTTGGTGGCCGTGCCGACCACCTGGATCGTTGGATCAGCGGAAAGAATTTCCGAGACGCGGCGGCGGAAGAAACCCGAATCGTCCACCACCAGGACCTTGACTGCCATAAACACTCCGTTAGGCGGGGCGGGCATGACCGCCCTGCCCCACCAGAATCAAATACGCCGTGCGGCGTAACGCTTGAGCATGCTCGGAACATCGAGAATCAGTGCGATGCGACCGTCACCGGTAATGGTTGCGCCCGACATGCCTGGGGTTCCCTGCAGCATCTTGCCCAAAGGCTTGATCACCACTTCTTCCTGGCCCACCAGTTGGTCGACCACAAAGCCGATGCGCTGGGTACCCACGGACAGAATCACCACATGACCTTCGCG
This sequence comes from Pseudomonas sp. CFSAN084952, assembly GCF_009648855.1. Classification (NCBI taxonomy): domain Bacteria; kingdom Pseudomonadati; phylum Pseudomonadota; class Gammaproteobacteria; order Pseudomonadales; family Pseudomonadaceae; genus Pseudomonas; species Pseudomonas sp. CFSAN084952. The sequence goes on from NZ_CP045767.1 coordinate 3,649,410, forward strand.
TTGTTCTTCATGGGCGGCCGAGGCCACCAGCCAACGCTTGAGGTAGAACAGCGGCAACGCCTTGTCACGCACGATCACCACTTCCTGGCCGTCCACCACGTTAGTGCGCGACAGGTCGAGGTGGAAGATCTCGTTGACGTTGACCAGCGGGAAGGCGAACGCCTGGTTGCCCAGCATCACCATCAGGGTCGGCATGATCGCCAGGGTCAACGGCACCTTGATGACGATCTTGGAGCCCTGGCCCTTGGTCGAGTAGATATTGATCGAGCCGTTGAGCTGGCTGATCTTGGTCTTCACCACGTCCATGCCCACGCCACGCCCGGACACGTCGGAGATCTCGGTTTTGGTCGAAAAGCCCGGGGCAAAGATCAGGTTGTAGCACTCGGTGTCGGTCAGGCGGTCGGCGGCGTCCTTGTCCATCACGCCGCGCTTGACCGCGATATTGCGCAAGATGGTCGGGTCCATGCCTTTGCCGTCATCGGTGATCGACAGCAGGATGTGGTCGCCCTCTTGCTCCGCCGCCAAAATCACTTTGCCGTTGCGGGACTTGCCCGCAGCTTCGCGTTCTTCCGGAGTTTCTACGCCGTGGTCGACCGCGTTGCGCACCAAGTGGACCAGCGGGTCAGCCAGAGCCTCGACGAGGTTTTTGTCGAGGTCGGTTTCTTCGCCCACCAGTTCCAGGTTGATTTCTTTCTTGAGCTGGCGCGCCAGGTCACGAACCAGGCGCGGGAAACGGCCGAAGACTTTCTTGATCGGCTGCATCCGCGTTTTCATCACCGCGGTTTGCAGGTCGGCGGTGACCACGTCGAGGTTCGACACGGCCTTCTGCATGGCTTCGTCGCCGCTGTTCAGGCCCAGGCGCACCAGGCGGTTACGCACCAGCACCAGTTCGCCCACCATGTTCATGATGTCGTCCAGGCGCGCGGTATCCACACGCACGGTGGTTTCGGCTTCGCTGGCAGGTTTTTCCGCTGCCGCTGGGGCCGCTGCACGCGCAGGGGCCGGGGCGGCGGCAGGTGCTGGCTTGGCTGCCGGCGCAGGTTTGGCAGCAACCGGTGCCGCAATGGCTGGTGCTGCAACCTGCGCGGCCGCGGCCGGGGCAACTTCGCTGAACTTGCCTTTGCCGTGCAGCTCGTCGAGCAAGGCTTCGAATTCGTGATCCGAGATCAACCCGTCACCGGCCGGTGCGGTACTGGCCGCTGGCGCAGCGGCGGCGGCAGTCGCTGCAACCTCGGGCAGGGCTTCGGCCACAAAGGTGCCTTTGCCATGCAGTTGGTCGAGCAGTGCCTCGAATTCGTCGTCGGTAATGTCAGTGCTGGTGTTGGCAGCGGGTGCTTCTGGCGTCGCCGCAGGAGGTGCCACGGCATCCGCCGCGAACTGGCCTTTGCCGTGCAACTGGTCGAGCAACGACTCGAACTCGGCGTCGGTAATGTCTTCACTGCTCGGCGTCGCGGCAGGCTGCACCGGCGCTTCAGCCTCGGCCTTGACCGCGCTGAGGGAGTTGAGCAGTTGTTCGAACTCGCTGTCGGTCACGTCCGGCTCGGCTTGCGCCACCGGCTCCGGTGCGGCCTCGACCACCGGCGCAGCCGCGGTATCGGCAGGTTCGGCCAGGCGCGCCAGGGCGGCCAGCAGTTCCGGCGTGGCGGCAGTGATCGGTGCACGTTCACGCACTTGGCTGAACATGCCGTTGACCGCATCCAGTGCTTCGAGAATCACGTCCATCAGTTCCGAGTCGACGTGACGCTCACCCTTGCGCAGGATGTCGAAAACGTTCTCGGCGATGTGACAGCACTCCACCAGCTCATGGAGCTGGAGGAAGCCGGCGCCCCCTTTTACAGTGTGAAAACCGCGAAAAATTGCATTGAGCAGGTTCGCATCATCCGGTCGGCTTTCCAGCTCGACCAGTTGTTCGGACAGTTGCTCTAGAATTTCGCCGGCCTCTACAAGGAAATCCTGAAGGATTTCTTCATCGGCGCCGAAGCTCATGTGGGTGCTCCTTAGAAGCCTAAACTGGATAACAGGTCATCTACGTCATCCTGACCTGACACAACGTCTTCACGTTTATCGGCATGAATCTGCGGACCTTCACCCTTGGCGAGATGTTTTTGTGGATCTTTTTCAGAGAGGATCGCTTCACGGTCATGTTCGATGCCGGCAAAACGATCGACCTGGCCGGCCATCAGCACCAATTTGAGCAAGTTGCTTTCCACTTCGGTAACCAACTGGGTCACGCGCTTGATCACCTGGCCGGTGAGGTCCTGGTAATCCTGGGCCAGCAGGATGTCGTTGAGGTTGCTGGCCACCGTGCGGTTTTCCTGTTCGCTGCGCGACAGGAACCCGTCGACGCGACGCGCCAGTTCACGAAACTCTTCAGCGCCCACTTCGCGGCGCATGAAGCGGCCCCAGTCCTGGCTCAAGGCCTGGGCTTCGGTGGCCATGCCGTTGACCAGGGGCGTGGCGTTTTCCACCAGGTCCATGGTGCGGTTGGCCGCCGCCTCAGTCAGCCTGACCACATAGGACAGGCGCTCGGTGGCGTCGGTAATCTGGGAAATTTCTTCGGCCTGGGGCATGCGCGGGTCAATCTGGAAATTGACGATTGCGCTGTGCAGCTCGCGTGTGAGCTTGCCCACTTCCTGGTACAGGCCGCGGTCACGGGTCTGGTTAAGCTCATGGATCAACTGCACCGCATCGGCGAACTGGCCTTTTTCCAGGCTGTCGACCAACTGGTGAGCATGTTTTTTCAGGGTCGACTCAAAGTCGCCCTGTGACGTTTCGTTATGCTCCATAGCTCCCCCGCGATGGCATTAGCCGTGGATGCGTTCGAAGATTTTCTCGATCTTCTCTTTCAAGGCCAGTGCCGTGAATGGTTTGACCACATAACCGTTGACCCCGGCTTGGGCGGCTTCGATGATCTGTTCGCGCTTGGCTTCGGCGGTCACCATCAGCACAGGCAAGCTGCGCAGTTTTTCATCGGCGCGCACATGGCGCAGCAGGTCGATACCGGTCATGCCCGGCATGTTCCAGTCGGTTACCAGAAAGTCGATGCTCCCGCTGTTGAGGATCGGAATGGCCGTCAGGCCGTCATCCGCCTCGACCGTGTTGGTGAACCCAAGGTCACGCAACAGGTTTTTAATGATCCGCCGCATCGTTGAGAAGTCATCAACGATGAGGATTTTCATGTTCTTGTCCAATTCGACCTCCAAGCAGTCTTAAACGCGCCCAGCACCTGGACGCGCCATTTCAATCAACAGGCGTTACACAAAAAGGACTGCCCAGGGCACCACGGCACACAGCCGCGAAACCTTGCGATCTCACGGCAGCGTCTGCAGTGCCCCCACACTGCCTGTCAGCGCGCGCGCCACTCGGCCAATCGCCCCCGCAAGCGGGCTGCGCACTGGCTATGCAACTGGCTGACACGCGATTCGCTGACCCCCAGGACCTCACCGATTTCCTTGAGGTTCAGCTCTTCGTCGTAGTACAGCGCCAGCACCAGCCGCTCACGCTCCGGCAAGTTGGCGATTGCATCGGCCAACGCGCCCTGGAAACGTTCATCTTCCAGGTCGCGTGACGGCTCCGTATGCGCGCTCGCGCCGTCCTCGTGCAGCCCTTCGTGTTCGCCGTCCTGTAAAAGGTCGTCAAAACTGAACAGGCGGCTGCCCAAGGTATCGTTCAAAATCCCGTAATAATCGTCGAGACTCAATTGGAGTTCGGCCGCAACTTCATGATCTTTAGCGTCACGACCGGTTTTTGCTTCAATTGCTCGAATTGCATCACTGACCATGCGCGTATTGCGGTGTACCGAACGCGGCGCCCAATCGCCTTTACGCACCTCGTCGAGCATCGCGCCACGGATACGGATACCCGCATACGTTTCGAAACTGGCACCCTTGCTGGCGTCGTATTTGGTCGAGACTTCAAGCAGGCCGATCATGCCGGCCTGGATCAAGTCTTCAACCTGCACACTCGCGGGCAGGCGCGCCAACAGGTGATAGGCAATGCGCTTGACCAACGGCGCATAGCGCTCGATCAATTCGCCCTGGCTGTCACGTGCCGACTTTTTGTAAAGGTTGTAGCCGCTGGATGTCATAGCACCGGTCCTGCGCTCGTCTGATGCACCAAACGCTCGACGAAAAACTCCAGATGCCCCCGCGGGTTGGCGGGCAACGGCCAGGTATCGACCTTCTGGGCAATGGCCTTGAACGCCAGTGCGCATTTCGAACGAGGGAACGCTTCGTAGACCGCACGCTGCTTTTGCACGGCCTTGCGCACACACTCGTCATAGGGAACTGCGCCGACGTATTGTAAAGCCACATCGAGGAAGCGGTCCGTGACCTTGGTCAACTTGGCGAACAGGTTGCGCCCTTCCTGCGGGCTCTGGGCCATGTTGGCCAGCACGCGGAAGCGATTCATGCCGTAGTCACGGTTAAGCAGTTTGATCAGCGCGTAGGCATCGGTGATCGAGGTGGGCTCGTCGCACACCACCAACAGCACTTCCTGCGCTGCGCGCACAAAGCTGACCACCGACTCGCCGATCCCGGCGGCGGTGTCGATCACCAGCACGTCGAGGTTGTCGCCGATGTCGCTGAACGCCTGGATCAGCCCGGCATGCTGCGCGGGGCTCAGGTGCACCATGCTCTGGGTGCCCGAGGCCGCCGGCACGATGCGAATGCCACCAGGGCCCTGGAGCAGCACATCGCGCAGCTCGCAGCGGCCCTCGATCACATCGGCCAGGGTATGTTTGGGTGTCAGCCCCAGGAGGACGTCCACGTTCGCCAAGCCCAGGTCAGCATCCAGCAGCATGACGCGACGGCCAAGCTCTGCCAGGGCCAGGGACAAATTCACTGACACGTTAGTTTTCCCGACGCCACCTTTGCCGCCGGTCACCGCGATCACCTGTACGGGATGCATGCTGCCCATTTTATTTCTTTACCTTGTCTTGCTTAGACGCAGGCTACATGGCTTGGCCGCGTGAATCGCTTGCAGACCATCGATGTAGGTACATTTCACGGTGTTCATCCTGCCTCAACCCACCCGTTTAGCCGGGTGGTGGTAAAGGTCGGCGAACATATCGGCCATCGCTTCCTCGCTAGGCTCGTCTTGCATTTGCACACTCACGGCACGGCTGACCAACTGATGACGGCGCGGCAGATGCAGATCATCCGGGATCCGCGGCCCGTCGGTGAGGTAGGCAACCGGTAATTCATGGCTGATGGCCAGGCTCAATACCTCGCCCAGGCTCGCGGTTTCGTCGAGTTTGGTGAGGATGCAGCCGGCCAGGCCGCAACGCTTGTAGCTGTGATAGGCAGCGGTAAGAACCTGTTTCTGGCTGGTGGTTGCAAGCACCAGGTAATTTTTCGACTTGATGCCACGCCCGGCCAGGCTTTCGAGCTGCATGCGCAGCGCTGGATCACTGGCTTGCAGGCCGGCGGTATCGATCAGCACCACGCGCTTGCGCAGCAACGGCTCGAGGGCATTGGCCAGGGACTGGCCCGGGTCGACATGGGTCACCGGCACGTTGAGAATGCGGCCCAGGGTCTTGAGCTGCTCCTGGGCGCCGATGCGGTAGCTGTCCATGCTCACCAACGCGATATTCTGTGCGCCGTACTTAAGCACATAACGGGCGGCCAGCTTGGCCAGGGTGGTGGTCTTGCCCATGCCGGCGGGGCCGACCATGGCGATCACACCGCCCTCTTCCAGGGGTTCGATTTCCGGCGTGGCGATCATGCGCGCCAGATGCGCCAGCAACATGCGCCAGGCCTGACGAGGTTCTTCGACTTCGGCGGTCAAGGCCAGCAGGTCGCGGGACAACGGGCCGGACAAGCCGATGCGTTGCAAGCGGCGCCACAGGTTGGCTTGCTGGGGCTTGCTGCCTTGCAACTGAGTCCAGGCCAACGAGCCCAGCTGCACTTCGAGCAATTCACGCAGGCCATTGAGTTCAAAGCGCATCGAGTCGATCACACGCTGGTCAACTGCGGCGGCCGGGGCAGGCGCTGCAGGACGCGGCGGTTCGACAAAGGTGGGCTCAACCAGCGGCTCGGCGGCGGTCAGCGGCAGGCCGGCGAATAATTGGCGATTGGTGCTGGCATCGCTGTCACCGCGCATGCTCAGTTCAGCCTGGGCCGACACAATGCGCGAGGCGGTCTTGCGCAGCTCGTCTTCGAGTTCCATGTTCGGCACGCGCGGGGCCAGCGCCTGGGGCGTGTAATCCAGGGCAGCCGTCAGCTCGACACCGCCGGCAATCCGACGGTTACCGATAATCGCGGCATCGGCGCCCAGCTCATCGCGGACCAACTTCATGGCCTGACGCATATCGGCGGCGAAAAAACGCTTAACTTGCATAACCCACTACCTCAGCCATTGGGCCCAACTGTCGCGACGATAGTCACTTGCTTATTGTCAGGAATTTCCTGGTAAGCCAACACGTGCAAATTCGGTACAGCCAGGCGTCCAAACCGCGACAACATCGCGCGAACCGGGCCGGCCACCAGCAGGATCACCGGGTTGCCCTGCATTTCCTGGCGCTGTGCGGCGTCGATCAACGAACGCTGCAGCTTTTCAGCCATGCTTGGCTCCAGTAAAACGCCCTCTTCCTGGCCTTGCCCTGCCTTCTGAATACTATTGAGCAATATTTGTTCCAACCTGGGTTCCAAGGTGATCACAGGCAGCTCGGACTCAGTCCCTACAATGCTTTGCACGATTGCGCGGGACACCCCGACACGCACCGCCGCCACCAGAGCGGCAGTATCTTGACTCTTGGCGGCATTGTTGGCGATGGCCTCGGCAATGCTGCGAATGTCGCGCACAGGCACCTGTTCGGCCAACAGCGCTTGCAACACCTTGAGCAACTGCGACAACGACAGCACGCCAGGCACCAGCTCTTCGGCCAGTTTTGGCGACGATTTGGCCAGCAAGCCCATCAATTGCTGGACTTCCTCGTGGCCGATCAGCTCGTGGGAGTGCTTGTAGAGAATCTGGTTGAGGTGCGTGGCGACCACGGTGCTGGCATCCACCACGGTGTAACCGAGGGACTGCGCCTGGCTGCGCTGGCTGACTTCGATCCACACCGCTTCCAGGCCGAAAGCCGGATCTTTGGCGGTGATGCCGTTGAGCGTACCGAACACTTGGCCGGGGTTGATCGCCAGTTCGCGGTCCGGGTAGATCTCGGCTTCGGCCAGGATCACCCCCATCAGGGTCAGGCGATAGGCGCTGGGGGCCAGGTCGAGGTTGTCACGGATATGCACAGTGGGCATCAGGAAGCCCAAGTCCTGCGACAGCTTCTTGCGCACGCCCTTGATTCGCGCCAGCAGTTGCCCACCCTGGTTGCGGTCGACCAGCGGGATCAGGCGGTAGCCGACTTCCAGGCCGATCATGTCGATGGGCGTGACGTCGTCCCAGCCCAGTTCCTTGGTTTCCTGGGCACGGGCCGGGGATGGCAGCAGATCCTGTTGACGGGCAATCTCCTGCTCGGCCTGGACCTTGACCTGGTTCTGCTTCTTCCAGAACAGGTACGCCGCGCCACCCGCCAGGGCCGCCATGCTCAGGAACGAGAAGTGCGGCATGCCCGGCACGATACCCATGATCGCCATAATGCCCGCCGCCACGGCCAGGGCCTTGGGCGAAGCGAACATCTGCCGGCTGATCTGCTTGCCCATGTCTTCGGAGCCCGAAGCACGGGTAACCATGATGGCCGCCGCTGTGGATAACAACAGTGATGGCAATTGCGCCACTAAACCGTCACCAATGGTCAGCAAGGCGTACACCTTGCCGGCATCGCCGAAGGTCATGCCGTGCTGGAAGATACCGACCGCCATGCCGCCGATCAGGTTGATAAACAGAATCAACAGGCCAGCGATGGCGTCACCGCGCACAAATTTGCTGGCGCCGTCCATGGAGCCGTAGAACTCGGCTTCCTGAGCAACTTCGGCCCGGCGCGACTTGGCTTGGTTCTGGTCGATCAAGCCGGCGTTGAGGTCGGCGTCGATGGCCATCTGCTTGCCGGGCATGGCGTCGAGGGTAAACCGCGCGCTCACCTCGGAAATCCGCCCGGCGCCCTTGGTCACCACCACAAAGTTGATGATCATCAGGATCGCGAACACCACGATACCGACCACGTAGTTACCGCCGATCACCACCTCACCGAAGGCCTGGATCACCTTACCGGCAGCGGCATGGCCGTCCTGGCCGTGGAGCATCACCACCCGCGTGGAGGCGACGTTCAATGCCAGACGTAGCAGGGTCGCCACCAGCAGAATCGTCGGGAACACCGCGAAATCCAGCGGCCGCAAGGCGTACACGCACACCAGCAAGACCACGACAGACAGGGCAATGTTGAAGGTAAAGAACACGTCGAGCAGGAAGGGCGGCATCGGCAACATCATCATTGCCAGCATCACCAGCAACAACAACGGCACACCCAGATTGCCCCGCGACAGGTCAGTCAGGGTGCCACGGGCCGTGTTGAGCATTTGAGAGCGATCTACCACCGGTATTCCTCGGGTCCTTGAAGCAAAGTTTTGACGCTGGAGGGCGACTTGGAGGCGGGGTTGCAAGAAGCCTTCCAACTTTGGTTTTGGGATGATTCTCGAGTGCTAGCCGATTCAAGTGTGGGAGCTGGCTTGCCTGCGATTGCGGTGTGTCAGCCACTGAGATATTGGCTGTAAATCAGCTATCGCAGGCCAGCCAGCTCCCACATTTGGATTTGTGTGCACCTTGGATATCGAGGAAATTTCCGATAAGGATTTGGGGTTGCCCCTAGGAAACTCGCTCTCTAGTCTCCGTACACCGCTGCAAACGCAGCGGACGGGCGTCGCGGCCCGGATTACCTAGGAGCAAAAGCACCCTCTCCCTTTCTAAAAGGAGCTTCACAGTGATCAAACACGCCTCAAATTCCCCCACCCGGCTGTTTACCGTAGCCGACGGCATCAGCAGCGAAGACCTGCTGGTCAACCTCAGTGAAACACTTGCTTCGGCCAATGCGCTGAGCTGCGACTTGGCCTTTGACCTGGAAGGTTCGAAACGAGAGGAATTGCTCGGCGTTGCGCAGTTGATCGAACTCGCGCAGTTACTGGCTGATCGCCTGCACGTTGGCGCCACAATGGCGGGCAAAGCAAGCAGCGGATAATACGGGCAAGGGTGGGAGCTGGCTTGCCTGCGATTGCGGTGTGTCAGCCACTGGGATATTGGCTGTGAGTCAGCCATCGCAGGCAAGCCAGCTCCCACCTGTGATTCAGTTTTTAAACTGGCCGTATATTGTAAGCCTGTGGGCCTTTTGGACCTTGTGTGATGTCAAACTCTACTTTTTGATTCTCCTCCAGGCTTTTGTACCCAGCCGTCGCAATTGCCGAGTAATGGGCAAACACATCGGGCCCTTCATCATCTTGGGTAATAAAACCAAATCCCTTCTCCGCGTTAAACCACTTCACCGTGCCAGTTGCCATTGCCATTCTCCCTACACTTCACTTGAGACCCGGTTCACCTGGGTTGCACCGTTTGATAGGCAACGCATAAATACCCTCGGGTCGATGGACCATTTGGAACTCCATGCGCTTGCCAAACCACAGCGCGGTGCAACGCCAGTCTCTGCCATTGATAAACACATCCTCTCCCCCGCCATCGGGCTTGATCAACCAATCGCCTCTGAGCCAGACGTAATACCTGACCGTACCCGTAGCCACCTTCACAACCGCTCTCCCTGCATCTCGTTACTACATACGCGCAGTGCATGGTGGGTAATAAAACAGCGGGCAGCGCCCGTTGGCTACTGTCAGAGTTGACAGGTAGACGCGGGCTTTCAATGGGTGATAGGCATGGCAACGTTGCGGATCATGCATCCGCTGATTTTTTGCGTTTGCGCGGTTTGCGCTGCTTGGCAGGCGCTTGCGGGATTTCAGCACATGTGACATTCATCGATTGGACGGCAACCTCGTTGCCATCGCGATCCCGCACAATAAAGCCGATGCCTTTGACCGCATCGAACCACCTGACCGTACCCCTATCCATCACCGCCTCCCGAGCCGCGCATGGCTGCGCGCCTCATCGCTGTATCAAACAGTGAAGGCGGCGTAATGGCTACTGTCAAAGTTGACAGGTAAGACCGGGTTTGAATCCTGATGAAGTCATCATGATAGGTACTTCGACGCCTGCGAAAACGCTATCGGGCCTAGGGATAAAGATTTTGTGGAACCGGTACGACATTTTTTGTCACTCAACTCGCTGAGCGATCAGCTCTTTAAAATCACCCTTCCCTAGGGTGGATAAGCGATTAAAAAATAGCGGCGAAACCATGGACTTAAATTTAAACGCATTAAACACCTTTTTTCGCTTTGCCTCCTCAGAGGCTGAAACGGTTGAATCAGGGCCCCCTAAAGCTGAGTACGTTTGGGCGCCAGCGCCGTCGACGGGCGAAACTAAACTGGTACCAGATCTGAAAAAAACGCTATTCGAGATTTTAGGCAATGAAGTGGATTCACCCGCAGCGTTCGATAAGTTGATCGAAAAACTCAAGGTGATGCCGCAAAAAGATCTGAAAGCCTATCTACAGCGTTTTGAATCAGCCCTGTCACCTGAACGATTCAAACGCCTGCAGGACGATCTTAATTTGGTAAGAGGAGGCTGGACATCTGACCCGCGCGGGATTCCAGGTGATGGTGGCAGCAATTCCCAAAACGTCGACATGAGCCTTTACCCCGCGGGCGAGGTCATCAGTGACAAGCCCCTGATGAAGGCGGACAGCTTCTATCACTATCATCCTGGTGGGTCTGAACCCGGAAAAAAGCCAGAAAATATCTATAGTGGTTTCAGCCAAGGTTATGAAGATAACTGTGTAATTACTTCCTGGATCAAGGCAGGGATGGCGCTGTTTGGTCAAAAGGATGTCTTTGAAGCGGTAAAGGAAGTCGCTCAGGGTTATTTCGTGACCATGCGCGACGGTTTCAAACTGTACCTGTCAAAAGGCGAGTTACAGTTGGCAGCCCGCAATTCAGGGTATAAAGGCGATGATCCGGTGATGCTCACCGACGCTAACTTTATGTTCGCAGTGGCTGCCAAGCGAGCACAACTGGTAAATAGCTATGATCGTGTTGGACAGAGCTACGCTAATGGCGTGAAAAGCCTTAACGATGGAGCTTCTCCCTGGGAAGGGTATGAACTCCTTGGGTTAAAGGATCACATTAAACCCGGCCGCGATAGTAACGCGAAGTTGAAGGAGCTGGAAACTCCGGGTGAAATCGGGGTTGCCAGCGCTCCAGGCCACAATTTTTTGGTAGTGGATGGCCGGCAAGAGCTCTTTGGAACCCGTGGCGGTAAACCAGACCCTACACTTGTAGAGCAGGTGTACGTGCTGCAATTATCGAAAGTCGAAGCACCCCAAAGCGATACTCCCGAGCGACTTAAATAACTACGGTTTACCACAGCCGCGGCGCATTGAGCCTCAGGAATCCCGACGCAAATCCGGCGGAATCGGCAAATCCTTGAGCGGATCAGGCCGCTTGCCCTTGCCGGCGCGGTATTGGCGGATTTGGTAAACGTAGGCCAGTACCTGTGCAACGGCCAGGTACAAGCCGGCCGGGATTTCCTGGTCGAGGTCGGTGGAATAGAAAATCGAGCGCGCCAACGCCGGCGATTCCAGCAACAGAATGTCGTTGGCCACGGCGATTTCGCGGATTTTCAACGCGGTGAAGTCGCTGCCCTTGGCCAGCAGCATCGGTGCGCCACCCTTCTCCGGGTCGTATTTGAGCGCCACGGCGTAGTGGGTCGGGTTGGTGATGATCACATCGGCGTCGGGCACCGAGGCCATCATCTTGCGCTGGGACATTTCCCGCTGCAGTTGGCGGATGCGTTGCTTGACCTCGGGGCGGCCTTCCTGGTCCTTGTGCTCGTCGCGCACTTCCTGCTTAGTCATCAGCAGTTTCTTGTGGCTTTCCCACAGTTGGATCGGCGCATCCACGGCGGCGATCAGGATCAGCCCGAGGGCCATCCACAGTGCGCTCCAGCCCACCACCTGCACGCTGTGGATGATCGCCGATTCCAGCGGTTCATGGGCAATGCGCAGCAAGTCGTCGATGTCGGATGACAACACCGCCAACGCCACGAACAGAATCAGGAAAAACTTGGCCAGGGCCTTGAGCAATTCAATCAGGGCCTTGGCAGAGAACATGCGCTTGAGCCCCGCCCCCGGGTTCATGCGGCTGAACTTGGGCGCCATGCTGCCCGCGGCAAACAACCAGCCGCCGAGGGCGACCGGGCCGATCAGCGCGGCCAGCAGCAAAGTGATCAAGATCGGCTGCACCGCCAACAGGGCGATTTTGCCTGAGTGCAGCAGGTACTGGGCCATGGCGTCGGGGTTGAGCAGCACTTCGCGGGGCAAGCTGAAGTTGTGCTTCATCATCTCCAGCAGGTCCAGCGCCAGGCCTCCCCCGTAGATCAACAAGGCCCCGGCACCGGCGATCATGGTGGCGAAAGTGTTGAGCTCTTTGGAGCGTGCGATCTCGCCCTTTTCCCTGGAGTCCTTTTTACGTTTCTCCGTGGGGTCTTCTGTTTTGTCCTGACCACTCTCGCTCTCGGCCATGGCTCAGCGCGCCCGTGCCAGGTCACGTAAGAACTGCAAGGCGTCGGTGGCCAGCGGTTGATACTGATTGAGAATGTCAGCCAGGCCGACCCAGAAAATCCCCATACCCAACACCAGGGTCAGCGGGAAACCAATCGAGAAGATGTTCAGTTGCGGCGCCGCGCGGGTCATCACGCCGAACGCGATATTGACCACCAGCAGCGCCGTGATCGCCGGCAACACCAGCAACAGCGCCGCGCCCAGCACCCAACCGAGGCGCCCCACCAGTTCCCAGAAGTGGTTGACCACCAAGCCTGCGCCCACCGGCAAGGTGGTGAAACTCTCGGTCAGCACCTCGAACGCCACCAGGTGACCGTTCATGGCCAGGAATAGCAAGGTCACCAGCATGGTCAGAAACTGCCCGATCACCGCCGCCGACACGCCGTTGGTGGGGTCGACCATGGACGCGAAGCCCATGCCCATCTGGATCGAAATAATTTGCCCGGCCACCACAAAGGCCTGGAAAAACAGGGTCAGGGAAAACCCCAGCATGGCACCGATCAGAATCTGTTCGGCAATCAGCAACAAGGCGCTAAGGTCCAGTGCGTTCACCGGCGGCATCGGCGGCAGGCCCGGCACGATCACCACGGTGATCGCCACAGCGAAATACAGGCGCACACGACGCGGTACCAACGTGGTGCCGAACACCGGCATGGCCATCAACATCGCCGTGACGCGAAACAGCGGCAGGATGAACGAGGCCACCCAGGTACTGATCTGGGTGTCGGTCAAGGCCAGCAAGGATTGCATCGGCTCAGCCGATCAACTGCGGAATACTGCCGTACAACTGCAGGATGTATTCCATGAAGGTTTGCACCAGCCACGGGCCGGCGACGATCAGGGTCACCAGCATCACCAGCAGGCGCGGCAGAAAGCTCAGGGTTTGTTCGTTGATCTGGGTGGCCGCCTGGAACATCGCCACCAGCAGGCCCACCAACAGACTGGGCACCACCAGCACGGCGACCATCAGGGTGGTCAGCCACAGCGCTTCACGGAACAGGTCAACGGCGACTTCTGGCGTCATAGCGCTATACCCCTCCGAAACTGCCGGCCAGGGTGCCGATAATCAGCGCCCAGCCGTCCACCAGCACAAACAGCATGATCTTGAACGGCAGCGAGATGATCAACGGTGACAGCATCATCATACCCATGGCCATCAACACGCTCGCCACCACCAAGTCGATGATCAGGAACGGGATGAAGATCATGAAGCCAATCTGGAACGCGGTCTTCAGTTCGGAGGTGACGAACGCCGGCACCAGAATAGTCAGCGGCGCCTGGTCCGGGGTAGCGATGTCGGTGCGCTTGGACAGGCGCATGAACAGCTCAAGGTCGCTGGAGCGGGTTTGCGACAGCATGAAGTCCTTGATCGGGCCCTGAGCCTTGTCGATGGCATCCTGGGCTGTGAGCTTTTCCGCCAGATAAGGTTGCAGGGCTTGCTGGTTCACCTTGTCGAACACCGGCGCCATGATGAACAGCGTCAAAAACAGCGCCATGCCGGTGAGGATCTGGTTCGATGGCGTCTGCTGCAGGCCCAGGGCCTGGCGCAGGATCGAGAAGACGATGATGATCCGCGTAAAGCTGGTCATCAGCATGACGAACGCCGGGATAAAACTCAGCGCCGTCATGATCAGCAGGATCTGCAGGCTGACCGAATATTCCTGCGCGCCCGCCGCGTTGGTGCCCAGGGTGATCGCCGGGATCGACAACGGGTCGGCGCCCAGGGCCATCGGTGCGGCCAGCAACAGCATGAGCGTCAACAAAACGCGCATTACTTCTTATCCTTCTGATCCTTGCCCAGCAACTCCATCAGGCGCTGGGCGAATTCTGGCGTGGCGGCTTCGGTCTTGACCGCGTCCACCGGGGTCTTGAGTACATGCAGCGGGGTGATGCGGCCGGGGGTGATGCCGAGCAGGATCTGCTCCTCGCCCACCTGCACCAGCACCAGCCGATCACGCGGGCCGAGGGCGCGCGAGCCCACCAGCTCGATCACTTGGCCGTTGCCCGGGCCGATGCGCTGCACGCGGCGCATCAACCAGGCCAGCACGAAGATCAGGCCAATCACCAGCAACAGGCCCAGCACCAGTTGCGTCAACTGCCCACTGACACTGCCGACCGCTGGCGCCGCAGCCACCTGCGCCACCGGTTCCGCCGCCAGGGCGCTCAATGGCAGCGCCAGCAACAGTCCCGCCATCAAGTACTTCATCTCAGCGCAACTTCTTGATGCGTTCGCTCGGGCTGATCACGTCGGTCAGGCGGATGCCGAACTTCTCGTTGACCACCACCACCTCGCCATGGGCAATCAGGGTGCCGTTGACCAGCACGTCCAACGGCTCGCCGGCCAGGCGGTCCAGCTCGATCACCGAGCCCTGGTTGAGCTGCAACAGGTTGCGGATGTTGATTTCGGTGCTGCCCACTTCCATGGAAATCGACACCGGGATGTCGAGGATCACATCCAGGTTCGGGCCATCGAGGCTCACCGGGTCGTTGTTCTTCGGCACGCTGCCGAATTCTTCCATGGCCAGGCGGTTGCCGGCCGGCGCGGTGGCGGCGTCGGCGGCCAGCAGCGCGTCGATGTCGTCCTGGCCAACATCGCCGGTTTCTTCCAGGGCCGCAGCCCACTCGTCAGCCAGGGCCTGGTCTTCGGCGGAAGTGTTTTCGTGTTCGGTAGCCATTACATGTCCTCGGCGCAGCAAACAATCATGAATTGGGGTTGAATCAGCGGCGGTTGATCGGCTCAACCACTTGCAGCGCCAGGTTGCCCTTGTGGGAACCGAGCTTGACCTTGAATGACGGCACGCCGTTGGCGCGCATGATCAACTCTTCCGGCAAGTCGACGGGGATGATGTCCCCAGGCGCCATGTGCAAAATATCGCGCAGGCGCAACTGACGGCGGGCCACGGTGGCGCTCAGCGGCACGTCGACGTCCAGCAGGTCTTCGCGCAGGGCCTTGACCCAGCGTTCGTCCTGGTCGTCGAGGTCGGACTGGAAGCCGGCGTCGAGCATTTCGCGCACCGGCTCGATCATCGAGTACGGCATGGTCACGTGCAGGTCGCCGCCACCGCCATCGAGTTCGATGTGGAAGGTCGACACCACAATGGCCTCGCTCGGCCCGACGATGTTGGCCATGGCCGGGTTCACTTCCGAGTTGATGTACTCGAAGTTGACTTCCATGATCGCCTGCCAGGCTTCCTTCAAGTCGATGAAGGCCTGCTCCAGCACCATGCGTACCACGCGCAGTTCGGTGGGGGTGAATTCACGCCCTTCGATCTTGGCGTGACGGCCGTCGCCGCCGAAGAAGTTGTCCACCAGCTTGAACACCAGCTTGGCGTCGAGGATGAACAGCGCAGTGCCGCGCAACGGCTTGATCTTGACCAGGTTGAGGCTGGTGGGCACGTACAGCGAGTGTACGTATTCACCGAACTTCATCACCTGCACACCGCCCACGGCCACGTCCGCCGAGCGGCGCAGCATGTTGAACATGCTGATGCGGGTGTAGCGGGCAAAGCGTTCGTTGATCATCTCCAGGGTCGGCATGCGTCCCCGCACGATGCGATCCTGGCTGGTCAGGTCATAACTTTTGACGCTGCCGGGTTCGGCAGCCATTTCGGTCTGTACCAGACCATCGTCCACGCCATGCAACAGCGCATCGATTTCATCCTGGGACAGCAGGTCTTGCACGGCCATGTCGTGATCCTACTGCAATACGAAGTTAGTGAAGAGCGCCTGCTCGACCACAACTTTGCCGAGTTCTTTCTGGGCCACTTCCTGCACGCTGGCAGTGACCTTCTGGCGCAGCATTTCCTGGCCGACTGGCGTGGCAAGGCTGTCGAAGCTCTGCCCGGAGAACAGCATCACCAGGTTGTTGCGGATCACCGGCATATGCACCTTGAGGGCATCCAGGTCCGCCTGGTTGCGCGCCAGCAAGGTGATGCTCACCTGCAGGTAGCGTTGACGACCATTCTGGTTGTAGTTGGCGACAAAGGCCGGAAGCATCTGCTCGAAGATTGCCGGTTGCTTGACGTTCGTGGCAGTTTCGGCGGTGGGCGCCGGTTTGCTCGCACTGCTGTGCATGATGTACCAGGTGCCGCCCACCGACGCACCGATGGCCAGAAGCAGGCCCAGCACAATCATCAGGATCAGCTTGAGCTTGCCTTTGCCTGCGGGGGGAGTTGCTGCGTCGTCGCTCTTCGCCATGCCAATAATCCGTCACTATTCGGGGATTCGTAGATCTATGGCAAGGCAAGAGCAAGTGTTATGCCAGAGTTGGCTGGCAGGCGCAGGAAGATGATCGTTCCCACGCTCTGCGTGGGAATGCATCCTGTGACGCTACGCGTCACCGTGCGCAACGGTCGAAAACATCGCCGACTTCGGGACGCGGAGCGTCCGGGGTGGCATTCCCACGCAGAGCGTGGGAACGATCAGCCAGCTCCCACACTGACCGGGTTTGAGCAGGAAGTCAGGCGTAGTAGTCGACGGCGCTGGAGCCGATCACGCTCTGGCTCACGGGCGCTGCCACTTCGGCCACGTCCACAGGGCCACCGGCGTCGCCGCTGTCAGCACGCCTGCCGCTGCCACTGACGCCCCGCGCCTGGCCCTGCTGTTGCTGCTGCTCCTGGCCCCGCGACTGGTCGGAGACATTCACATCCACCTGCCCCATGCCCTGCTGGGCAAACATCTCGCGCAAACGGCCAGACTGGCTTTCCAGCGCTTCACGCACCACCGCATGGCCGCTCATGAAGTTGACTTGGGCTTGCTGGTCCGCCGTCATATTGACCTTGATATCCAGGCGCCCCAGTTCAGCGGGCTGCAACTGGATCTCGGCCGACTTGAGGTTGGCGCTGGACAGGTACATCACGCGGTTGACCACCTCTTCGGTCCAGCCGCTCTGATGCATGGCAAGCGGCGCGTTGGCAACCGGCGGCAAGGCGTTGGCGGTTTTGGGCGTGGCGGCCTGGGTCAGCGCGGCGAGGCGGTTGGCGAAGTCGTCCACGCGGGTGTCGCTGCTGGCGTTCTTGAGGTCCTTGAGGCCATCATCGATCAGCGCGCCGAAGGCCTTGTCGCCCCCCTGGTCGGTGCTGTCCTTGGTGGCTTGCTGGTCGACCATGCTGGCCAGGCCGGCGGCAAAGCTCTGCGCGGCGGTCGGCTGGTCCTGGGGGGTGGGCGCGGCTTTCTGCGGCGCCTGGCTGCTGGCCGAGACGTGACCGCCCTGCTCCATCGCCAGGCGCACGGCCGGCATCGAATCCAGCGGGTCGGCCTCAGGGTCGAAGGCCGGCTGCTTGGGCTCCTCGGTCACAGCAATGAGCGGCTGGGCCTGGTCATCTTCGGCAGTAACGGCAGGCGCTTGTACGGACACAGGGGCTGCCACGGGCGTCACGGCGGCGACCAGCGCCGGGTCGGCCACCGGTTGCTGCGCCAGGGACGGGTCGGCAGGTGGCTCGCCTTCACTGTCAGCGTGGTCGTCGCTCTTGGCCGGCTTGGCAGGCAAGGGATTGCCGCTATCGGCAACCGCTGGCGCGCTGGCGGCAGGTTTATCGTCGCCGGCGGCCGGTTTGGCGCTGGGATCAGAAGCCTTGTCGCGCACGGGTTTGGCTGGCGCGTCGTCGCTCTTGGCCTGCGGCTTGGCAGCTTGCTTGGCAAACACTTGAGCGAAGCCAGCGCCCTTGTCCCGCGGGGCCGCAGGCGCTACCGCAGGCGTGGCGGCCGGCGCTTGAGGCTTGGCCGCAGTGGCAGCCTGAAGAAGCGAATTGGGGACGACTGGCATAAGTTAGGGTCTCCACTGCATGGGGTCGGGGATGCAGTCTATGGAGGTAGAGCAAGAGTCGGGCCAAGTCAGGCCGATAAAATATCAAACCCCAGAAAACCGCTCCCGCTCATGCTCATAAAGCGGCCGAACCAGCGCAAACTCACGATCAATCTGATCCACCAACGCCCCCAAGTCGGAAGCAGACTTGAAGGACTCGGTCTCCAACCGCTCACACAACGTTGCCAAGCGCAGCGCCCCCAAGTTGCCACTGCTGCCCTTGAAGCTGTGTGCGATGCGCCCCAACGTCTTGGCGTCGTCCCGCGCCTTGCGCAGCGCTTGCACGCGCTCTTCAGAGTCATGCAGAAAGGTGTCCAGCAGCGTGGGGTATTCGCTTTCCATGACTTCCTGCAAACCCGACAACACCTCGGGGTCCATATGAATCTCAGCCACTTGCTCGCTCCTTGATCAAGAATCGGCGGATTATGCCAGAGCCGCCCAACAAAACTCCACGCAGACAGTGCGCCCGCCATCGGACCAGCCTACAGCGCTGCTCAGTTGACGCACCAGGCTCAGGCCCCGACCAGACAGACGGTCGATGTCCACGGGGCGCGCCAGCTCTTGCTCCACATCAAAACCCTGCCCGCTGTCTTCGAGGCGTAAGGTCAGTTTGCCGCCCTTGTCGGTGGGTACCACCTGCACATGCACGCGCACGTAACCGCTGTCCAACTGCGCCAGGCGCTCATGGCGCTGGCGATAATACTGCGCAAACCCCTGGGCATCGCGCTTGAGCCGTGAGTCCAGGCCCAGCACGCCATGCTCCAGCGCGTTGGAATACAACTCGGCCATCACACTGTAAAGCGCCCCGCTCTGCGCACGCAGGCCATGGATCTCCAACAGCAGTTGCAGCAGGTACGGCAACGGGTTGTAGGTCCTGAGCGTCTGGGCGCGGAATTCGAAACTCACCGACCAATCCAGCGGGCACGACCGGCCGCTGTCGGCATACATCGGTTCGGCCGCTCGCAAGGGTTGGCCCGCCTGCAACGTGATCTCGACCATGCTGACGTCATCGCGCGCCTGGCCACGAAAGGCCGCCAGGGCCTGCTCGATGTCCTCGAACAGGCGGTCGGGCTCGCGGTTGGCGGCGAACACCTGCTGCAAGCGCTCGGCGCCGAACAGTTGATCGTTGGCGTCAGCGGTGTCGAGCACGCCGTCGGAAAGCAAAAACACCCGGTCGCCCAACGCCATGGGCCAGACCTCGGTGCTGTCATCGAACGCCTCTGCCGACAACACCCCCAGGGGCAGGTGCCGCGACATCAATGGCGTGCGCCTGCCCGTGGCGACTTCATGCACATAGCCTTCGGGCATGCCGCCGTTCCACACCTCCACCGCCCGCCGCTGGGCGCTCAGGCACAGCAAGGTGGCGCAGCAGAACATGTCCACCGGCAGGATGCGCTTGAGCTTGGCGTTCATTTCCCGCAGGGTCTGCGTGAGGCCGTAGCCCTTGGCGGTCATGCCGTAGAACACTTCGGCCAGGGGCATGGCGCCGATGGCGGCCGGCAAGCCATGGCCGGTGAAATCACCCAGCAACACATGCATGTCACCCGATGGCGTGTAAGCCGCCAGCAACAAGTCGCCATTGAACAACGCATAAGGCGATTGCAGATAGCGGATATTCGGCGCGGCGTTGATGCAACCGGAATGGGCGACCTTGTCGAACACCGCCTTGGCCGCCCGCTGCTCATGCATCAGGTGTTCGTGGTGCCTGGCGATCAGGTCACGCTGTTGCAAAACCGTGGCCTGCAGGCGGCGCAGGCGGTCCATGGCGTTGATCTTCGCTGCCAGGATCAAGGGGTTATAGGGCTTGGGCAGAAAGTCATCGCCGCCCGCGTCCAGGCACTGGGCCAGGGCTTCGCTTTCGCGCAGCGACGTGAGGAAGATGATCGGCACCAGCGCCTCCCCCGCCAGTTGCTTGATCTGCCGTGCGGCTTCGAAGCCGTCCATCACCGGCATCAGCGCGTCCATCAACACCAGTTGCGGGCGCTCACGGGCAAACACCTCAATCGCTTCGGCGCCGTTGCTGACAGTCAGCACCTGGTGGCCCTGACGGCGGATGATGCTCGCCAGCAACAGGCGGTCGGCGGCGCTGTCTTCGGCGATCAGGATGGTCAGCGCCTCCAGGACAGGGGCCAGGGCGCTCAATTGATATCGAACAGTTTGTCGAAGTTGGAGATGGCGAGGATCTTGCGCACGTCGGAGTTGCTGTTCGTCACGCGAACTTCGGCGTCATCACCTCCAGCATGATCCCGTAGCAACAGCAGCATGCCAAGGGCTGAACTGTCCATGTAGGTGGCATCCTTGAGGTCGACGATATAGGTCTCGGGCACCTTGTAGAAACGCTCGTAGGCTTCCCGAAACGCCTGGTGGCTGCCGAAATCGAACCGACCCTTGATTGCGATCGTCAACTTCTTCCCGTCCAGGGATACTTCTGACTCGACTGTCATGTGACTGCTTCCTTGTCGTTGCACTAGACACAAGGTGTAGCAGCTGAACCGCATCTGAGCAACACAGTGAATCAACTGTGGGAGCTGGCTTGCCTGCGGTGGCGGCGTGTCAGCCACTGAATCTTTAACTGAACCACCGCGTTCGCAGGCAAGCCGGCTCCCATACTGGATTTGTGGTGCCGGTTAGAACTGTTCTGGGCGGGGAAGGCGTTGGGACAATTCATCGAGCAGCTTTTGCTCGCGCTTGTCTTCGATGGCTCGCGCTTCGTCGATGTAGCGCTGCACCAGTTTGCGCAGCCCCTCGACCCGGGCAAACGCCTGTTGCCAGGCCTCGCGCGCTTTATCGAGGTTGGCCTCGTGCCAGGCCAGGCTCTGGCGTTGCTGACCAACGGCGGTTTCAAGCTGATTGAGAAAGCCCTGGTACCCCATCAGCCACTGGCCGGATACACCCTGGCTACCGCGCTCGATCCACTGTTGCTGGTACTCGCCCCGAAAGCGCTCCAGGTCGCCCAGCTTGCTTTGGGCCAGGCGCACCTGGCCCTGGAAGTAGCCCAGGCGCTGCACGGCGGCTTTCTCGGCCTTTTCGGCCATGTCCACCACCGGAGCCAGGCGGGCGGCGCGGCTGTTGGCCATGGCTTAGCCGCCCGGCGCCGGGGCGAAGATGGACTGCAAGTGCGACTGGCTCTCGCCCATGGTGATCTTGTCGTTGAGACCCTGGCGCAGGTAGGTCACCAGTTGCGGCTGCAAGGCGATGGCCAGGTCGGTGTCGCGGTCACCACCGGCCACATAGGCGCCGACGCTGATCAGGTCGCGACTTTGCTGGTAACGCGACCACAACTGTTTGAACTGCTGGGCACGGGCCATATGCTCCGGCGTGACCACCGCCGGCATCACCCGGCTGATGGACGCTTCGATGTCGATGGCCGGATAGTGCCCTTCTTCGGCCAGGCGGCGCGACAGCACGATGTGGCCGTCGAGCACACCTCGCGCCGAGTCGGCAATCGGGTCCTGTTGGTCGTCGCCTTCGGACAACACGGTGTAGAACGCGGTGATCGAGCCACCGCCGGCTTCGGCATTACCGGCACGCTCCACCAGCTTGGGCAGCTTGGCGAACACCGATGGCGGGTAACCCTTGGTCGCGGGCGGTTCACCGATGGCCAGGGCGATTTCGCGCTGGGCCTGGGCGAAACGCGTGAGCGAGTCCATCAGCAACAGGACGTTCTTGCCCTTGTCGCGAAAATATTCGGCGATGCGCGTGCAGTACATCGCCGCACGCAGGCGCATCAGCGGTGCATCGTCTGCCGGAGAAGCGACGACAACGGAACGCTTGAGCCCTTCTTCACCGAGGCTGTGCTCGATGAACTCCTTCACTTCGCGGCCCCGCTCGCCGATCAGCCCCACCACGATGATGTCGGCCTCGGTAAAGCGCGTCATCATGCCCAGCAACACCGACTTACCCACGCCAGTACCGGCGAACAGGCCCAGGCGCTGGCCGCGACCGACCGTCAATAAACCGTTGATGCTGCGAATACCCACGTCCAGTGGCACGCTGATGGGGTTGCGCTTGAGCGGATTGATGGTGGGGCCGTCCATCGGCACCCAGTCTTCGGCCTTCATGCCGCCCTTGCCGTCCAGCGCACGGCCGGCCCCGTCGAGTACGCGGCCCAGCATGCTCATGCCCATGGGCAGGCGGCCAGTGTCGGCCAGCGGCACCACGCGGGCGCCGGGGGCAATGCCGGCGAGGCTGCCGACCGGCATCAGAAAAATCTTGCTGCCCGAAAAGCCCATCACCTCGGCTTCGACCTGCACCGGGTGGTAGCTGTCGTCGTTGATCACCAGGCAGCGGCTGCCCATGGCGGCGCGCAGGCCCTCGGCTTCGAGGGTCAGGCCGACCATGCGCAACAGGCGCCCTTCGAGGATCGGCTGGCCGGGCAACTCGGTGGCCTCGGCGTAGCTGCCCAGGCGCTTGGCGAAGCTGGTGCGATCAAGGCGCATCGGTGGCGTCCAGGTCAACGCTCAGGTCCGGCTCGGCGGGGTGCAGGGCTTGTTCATGCAGTTGATCGAACAACTTGGCCATGATCTGGCTGATGCGGGTCTCCACCGTTGCATCGATGCGGCTGTGCTCGGTTTCGACACGGCAACCACCGGGCTGCAACGAAGCGTCTTCGACGATGCGCCAGGTTTCTTCATGGCGCTCGCGCAGGGCTTTGACCTGTTCGAAATCCTGGGGGTTGATGTACAGCCGCACATTGCCGACGCCCAGGGGCAGCAGCTTGAGGGCTTCGCGCATCACGCCTTCGATCTGGCTGGAATCGAGCACCAGTTCGCGCTGGATCACCTGGCGCGCGATGTGCTGCACCAGGCCAACCATGGATTTTTCCAGCTGCGAGTCCTGTTCGGCGATAGGGTCGAACAGGTTGCCCATCAGGCGCTCCAGGCTAGCCAACTTGGTGGCCAGCGCCGCTTCGGCCTCCTGGCGAACCTTGAGGGTGGTGCTGCGAAAACCGTCTTTTTCCCCCGCCGCGAAGCCTTCGTTGTAGGCCTCCTGACGAATGGTTTCCAGCTCTTCGAGGGTCAGTGGCTGGACTTCATCCAGTGGCACTTCTTCCATTTCTGCCGGAGGTTCTTCAACCGGTTCAGGCTCAGGCTCCGGCACATGGGGGTCGAAACTGGGCAGCGACCAGATGTCGAAACCACCGACATCCCGCGCGCGAATCAGATCGCTGGGCGCCTCATCTTTATTCGACATGCAAGGCGCCTTAGATCATTTCTTCGCCGCCCTTCCCGCCGAGAACGATTTCTCCGGCTTCGGCCATACGGCGGGCAATGGTGAGGATTTCCTTCTGGGCGGTTTCCACGTCGCTGACGCGCACCGGGCCCTTGGCTTCCAGGTCGTCGCGCAACAGCTCCGAGGCGCGCTTGGACATGTTCTTGAAGATCTTTTCTTTGACGTTTTCGTCCGAGCCCTTGAGCGCCAGCACCAGCACGTCCGAGGAAACTTCGCGCAGCAGCGCCTGGATGCCACGGTCGTCGACATCGGCCAGGTTGTTGAACACGAACATCAGGTCTTCGATCTGGCCGGACAGGGTGTCGTCGATCTCGCGGATCGAGTCCATCAACTGGCCTTCGACCGAGCTGTCGAGGAAGTTCATGATGTCGGCTGCGCGCTTGATGCCACCCAGGGTGGTGCGCGAGGCGTTGGAATTGCCGGAGAACTGCTTCTCCAGAATGGTGTTGAGTTCTTTGAGCGCCGCCGGCTGCACGGTGTTCAACGATGACACACGCAGGATGATGTCCAGGCGCACTTTATGGTCGAAGTGGCCGAGCACTTCACCGGCCTGGTCCGGGTCCAGATAGGCCACCACGATCGCCTGGATCTGCGGGTGCTCATAGCGGATCACGTCGGCCACTGCCCGCGGTTCCATCCACTTGAGGCTGTCGAGGCCGCTGGTGTTGCCACCCAGCAGGATGCGGTCGATCAGGCCGTTGGCCTTGTCTTCGCCCAGGGCCGAGGTGAGCATCTTGCGAATGTAGCTGTCGGAGCCGACGCCCAGGCTGGTCTGGTCGCCGACGATCTCGACGAACTCGCTCATCACCTGCTCGACTTGCTCGCGGTGCACATTGCGCATCTGCGCCATGGCCACGCCGACACGCTGGACCTCTTTGGGGCCCATGTGGCGCAGCACTTGGGCAGCGTCGGTTTCACCCAGGGACAGCAGCAACACAGCGGCTTTGTCGACCCGGGACAGCTTGGCCACAGCGGCTCGATCATTCATCAGCGTTAATCCACTCTTTCACGACCTGAGCCACACGGCCCGGGTCTTCTGCCACCAGACTCTTGATTGCGTTCAACTGAGCGTCATAGCCTTCGCTCGGGCTTGGCAACAGGATGCTTTGCGGGCCGCCAAGGCTGACGCGGTCGTTGGCCAGTTCGCCGTCCAGGCCGCCCATGCCACCCAACTCGACGTCGCCACCGGCCAGTGCCAGTTGCTTCTTGCCGCCACCGGTGATGTTGTTGAGCACCGGGCGCAGTACACCAAACACCAGCACCAGGATGAACAACACGCCCAGCACTTGCTTGACGATGTCCCAGAACCACGGCTGGGTGTAGAACGCAGGGTCAGCGATCACTTCACCGCGCTCGGCGGAGAACGGCATGTTGATCACGCTGACGCTGTCGCCACGGCTGGCGTCGAAGCCAACGGCGTCCTGCACCAGGCGGGTGAAACGGGCCAGTTCGTCAGCCGTCCAGGGTGCACGGGTCACCGCGCCGTCCGCAGGGTTGACCTTGACCTGGTCATCGACCACCACCGACACCGACAGACGATTGATCTTGCCCTGTTGCTGCTTGGTGTGGCTGATGGAACGGTCCAGTTCGAAGTTCTTGGTGGACTGGTTACGCTTGTCCGCAGGGTACGGCGCAAGCATCGGCTGGCCGGTGGCCGGGTCCATGATCTGCTGGCCGTTGGCGTCCAGCAATGGCTGGCCAGGCTGGATCGCGCCCGCCGTGGCGGCAGCGCCACCGGTGGTCTGCGGTGCCGAGGCCGGCGCGGGTGGCTGGTTGCTCAGGGCGCCCGGCACACCTTGGGGGCCATTGCTGGCGGTGCGTTGTTCGCTGGTGGACTGCTCGCTGCGCAACGCTGGCTGGTCCGGGTTGAACTGCTCGGAGGTGGACTCGACAGCGCTGAAATCCACATCGGCGGAGACTTCAGCCTTGTAGCGGTCGTTACCCAGTACCGGTTGCAGGATGTTGTGCACGCGCTGGGTGAGCATGCTTTCCATGCGGCGACTGTAGTCGAACTGCTTGCCGGCCTGGGTCAGCGCGGAGTTTTCGGCCATGTCGGACAGCAGGTTGCCCTTCTGGTCCACCACGGTGATTTGCGACTTGCTCAATTCGGGAACGCTGGTTGCCACCAGGTTGACGATCGCCAGTACCTGGCCAGGCTCCAGGGAGCGGCCAGCAAACAGCTCGACCAAGACCGAGGCGCTGGGCTTGCGTTCGTCACGCACGAACACCGAGCTTTTCGGAATCGCCAGGTGCACACGGGCGGCCTTGACGTTATTGAGGCTGGAAATGGTGCGCGCCAGTTCGCCTTCCAGACCACGACGATAACGGGTGGCTTCCATGAACTGGCTGGTGCCCAGACCCTGGTCCTTGTCGAGGATTTCAAAACCGATATTGCTGTCGGACGGCGCCACGCCAGCGGCGGCCAATTTCATGCGTGCGCGGGCTACGTCGTCAGCCTTGACCAGCAAGGCACCTGAGTTGGGCTCCACGGTGTAGGCGATGTCGGCGGCGGCGAGGGTTTCCATGATCTGCTTGGAATCCATGCCCGACAGGCTGCCGTACAGGGGGCGGTAATCGGGTTGCTGCGACCACAGCACCACGGCAAAACCAATCGCCACGCTGGCTGCCAGGCCCACCATCAGGCCCACCTGACGCAGCATGGTCATTTCCGAGAGGTTTTCCAGGAACGACAGGCCAAACAACGGCGGTTTGCCGTCGGCCTTGGCGGGGAGGTTGTCGGAGACTGCTTCAGCCATGACTTAAATCTCGTCCTTAAACCGGCATCTGCATGATGTCTTGATACGCCTGAACCAGCTTGTTACGCACTTGGGTCAAGGCTTGGAAGGACACACTGGCCTTTTGCGAGGCGACCATCACATCGGTGAGGTCCACGCCGCTTTTACCGATCTCGAAGGCCGTCGCCAGCTGGCTGGACGCCTGCTGGGTATCACTGACTTTATTGATTGCCTGACCGAGCATGTCGGCAAAATTGCTTTGGCCCAATTCCGGCGCTGGCGCGACGGATTTCGGTTGAGCCATGGCGTCCATTTGCATGGCGCGCATATCCAACATCAACCGATTGAACTCAATACCCTGGCTCATGACCTTCTCTCTCCGACGACCCGCAATTTTTTGACACTACGCAGCGGTTACTAGGGGTGGTAGCAACAAGGGTGCCAGCTCTGTGACAACTCGTAAGAAAAGGCGACAAAGCTTGTCGAACTTGTTACCGGTCATGTGGCGAAAAGATACGCTTCCACATCCATACCGGCGTCGCGCATCTGCGCCAGCTTGTAGCGCAAGGTGCGCGGGCTGATGCCCAGGCGCTCGGCCGCTTCTTTGCGACGGCCGCGCTCGGCGCGCAGGGTGTCGATGATCATCTGAAATTCACGGCGGCGCAGGTCATCACCCAGGGCGCCTGCCGATTCCGCCTCGGCGACCACTGGAGCCGGAGCCAGGCTCGGCAACGGCGCAGCGCCAGTGCCCATGGCCAGGCAGAAATCCTGCGGCTGGATCAAGCCGCCCTGCTGCAAAATCAGCGCACGCTGGATGGCATTATCCAACTCGCGCACGTTGCCCGGCCATGGGTAATTGACCAGGCACGCCTGGGCCTCGGGCGACAACCGCGCCTGGGCATGCTTCATTTTTTTGACGTGGTTGTTCAGTAGGCGCTCGGCCAAGGGGATGATATCCGCCGGGCGCTCACGCAATGGGCGCCAGGCCAGCGGGAACACCGACAACCGGTAGAACAGGTCCTCACGGAAGCGCCCCGCCGCCACTTCGCCCGCCAGGTCGCGGTTGGTGGTGGCAACCACGCGAATATCCAGCTGGATCGGCTTGCGCGCGCCCACGCGCTCCACCTCACGTTCCTGCAATACGCGCAGCAACTTGGCTTGCAGGCCAAGGGGCATTTCCGAAATTTCGTCGAGCAGGATGGTGCCGCCGTCGGCCTGTTCGAACTTGCCGGCCTGGGCCGCGATGGCGCCGGTGAACGAGCCCTTTTCATGACCAAACAAGGTGGCTTCGAGCATGTTGTCGGGGATCGCCGCGCAGTTGATCGCAATGAACGGTTGCTGGGCGCGGCTGGACTGCTGGTGGATGTAGCGCGCCAGCACTTCTTTACCGGTACCGGATTCACCGGAAATCAACACAGTGGAATCACTGCGCGCCACCCGCGCGGCCAGTTCCAGCAATTGCGCGCTGGCCGGCTCAAAGGCAATCGGGCCATCGCCCTCGCCCGCCGACGCTACGCCCAGAGCATGTCGGGCCACCAGCTCGATCAGCGCCTTGGGCTCGAACGGTTTGACCAGGTAATCCGCCGCGCCCTGACGCATAGCATCCACCGCCCGCTCCACCGCGCCATGGGCGGTCATCAGCAGCACCGGCAGCTGCGGCTGGCGCACCCGCAGCAGGCCGAGCAATTGGTGGCCGTCCATGCCAGGCATGTTGACGTCGCTGACCACCAGGCTGAAGGTTTCCTGCTCGACCGCCTCCAAGGCTTCCTCGGCAGAGCCGACCGCACGGTAGTCATGGCCCGCCAACAGCAGCGTGTCAGCCAATGCTTCACGCAGGGCGCGATCGTCTTCCACCAATAAAACCTTGATAGCCATCATCCTCTTACTCCGCGCTTGCCGCGCTGGAAAACAGCGGCAAGGTCATCAATGCACAGGTGCCACGCCCCAGGCGGGAACGCAGCTGCAATTGTCCCTGATGGGCGCGGGCCACTGCCTTGACCACAGTCAGGCCCAGGCCAGTGCCGTTGGTCTTGGTGGTAAAAAACGGCTCGCCCAGACGTTGCAGCACCTGCGGGGCGATACCGCTGCCGCTGTCGCTGACGCACAGGCGCAGGGTTTGCCCGCGGGTGTACAGGTGCACTTTCAGGCGCGCCCCGGGGCCACTGGCCTGGGTGGCGTTTTCGATCAGGTTGAGCAGCGCGCCCACCAGGGTGTCGCGGTTGCACAGCAATTCGCCCTGATGGCTGTCGCACTGCCAGCGCAGGTTGGCCTCCTGCACATGAATGGCCGCTGCCGCTTGCAGGGACTGCATCAAGCCGGCAGGTGTAACGCGATCGGTCAGCGGCAGTTCGCCACGGGCAAACACCAGCATGTCGCGCACTTGGTGCTCCAACTCATGCAGGCGCTCCTTGAGGCGCCCGGCAAAGCGTTGGTGGGTGGCCGCCGGTAATTGCTCGTCAGTCAAATGGCTGGCGTAGATCAATGCCGCCGACAACGGCGTACGAATCTGATGGGCCAAGGAAGCGACCATACGCCCCAGGGACGACAGCCGCTCATGGCGCGCCAGTTGATCTTGCAGGTGCCGGGTTTCTGTCAGGTCATTGAGCAGCACAAGCTGGCCCGGCTCGGCGTCCAGGGAACGGGTCGCGATGGACAGCCGACGCCCGTCCTTGAGGGAGACTTCGTGGCCGTCGTCTTCACGGGGGGCAAAACAGCGGGTGATGACTTCACGCCACAGCTCGCCTTCCAGCGGCAGGCCGAGCAGATCACAGGCTGCCGGGTTGGCTTCGCGCACGCGGCCCTGGTCATCGATGACGATTACGCCACCGGGCAACAGGTCCAGCAGGTTTTGCAGGCGGTTGGCCAGGCGTTCTTTCTCGGCCAGCTCTTGCATGCGCTGGGCGCTGACCACCGCCAGTTCGCCTTTAAGCTCCGAAACCCGGGCCTCAAGCAGGCTGTAGGAGTCGGTCAGCTGGCTCGACATCTGATTGAACTGCGAGAACGCGTGCTCCAGGCCCTGGCGGGTCGGCGGTTCTACAGGCGAAACCAGCCCCTGGATGGCAGGGGCCGAAGATAGTTGGGCGGCGTGGGGCATGATGCTCTCTCGCTTGGCTGACCGTCAGTTAAACGGAACGTTGCGAGGGCTGTAGCAATACCCGTGCCGAAAAAAATCTACCTATAAATCAAATAGTTGAAAAACAGGCGTCAATCATCCGCCTGTTCATCACCTTCTTTGCGGCTCATACCGTACTTGCGCATCTTCTCCACCAGGGTGGTGCGGCGGATACGCAGGCGCTCGGCGGCGCGGGCCACGATGCCATGGGCATCGTCCAGGGCCTGCTGGATCAACCCTTGTTCGAGGTTGCCGAGGTAGTCCTTAAGGTCCAGGCCTTCGGGCGGCAACATCGCGGTGGCGCCGAAGTCTGGAGTATGGCCGTTGATCGCCACGCGCTCTTCCATGTCGCTGCGCAGGCTGTCCATCTGTTCGTCTTCGTCATCGACGTAGCGGAATTTCTTCGGCAGTTCGACCACGCCGATCACCCCGTACGGGTGCATGATCGCCATGCGCTCCACCAGGTTGGCCAGCTCGCGCACGTTGCCCGGCCAGCCGTGGCGGCACAGGGACATGATTGCCGCAGAGTTGAAGCGAATGGAGCCGCGCTTTTCGTGCTCCATGCGCGAGATCAGTTCGTTCATCAACAGCGGGATGTCTTCCACGCGCTCGCGCAGCGGGGCCATCTCGATAGGGAATACGTTGAGGCGGTAGTACAGGTCTTCGCGGAAGCTGCCGACCTCGATCATGCTTTCGAGGTTCTTGTGGGTGGCGGCAATGATGCGCACGTCCACGCTCTGGGTCTTGTTGCTGCCCACGCGCTCGAAGGTGCGCTCCTGCAATACGCGCAGCAGCTTGACCTGCATCGGCAACGGCATGTCGCCGATTTCGTCGAGGAACAGAGTGCCGCCATTGGCCAGCTCAAAACGCCCGGCACGGCTAGTGATCGCCCCGGTAAAGGCGCCCTTCTCGTGGCCGAACAATTCGCTTTCCAGCAGCTCTGCCGGGATCGCCCCGCAGTTGACCGGCACAAAGGGCCCGTCGCGACGCTTGGAGTGATAGTGCAGGTTGCGCGCGACCACTTCCTTGCCGGTGCCCGACTCGCCGAGGATCAGCACGCTGGCGTCGGTGTCGGCCACTTGCTGCATCATCTGGCGCACGTGCTGGATGGCACGGCTGGTGCCGACGAGGCTGCGGAACAGGTTGGGTTCACGGTGACGGCCGCGCTCGCGGGCCTGGTCGTACATCTCGCGATAGACCTGGGCACGGTGCAGGGAGTCGAGCAATTTGCTGTAGCTAGGCGGCATTTCCAGGTTGGACAACACACGGCGGCGCTGGTCTTCCGGCAGGTCCACGGAAGAAATATCGCCCATTAGCAACACCGGAAGGAACTCATCCCAGGTAGACAGTGTCTTTAACAGGCCCAGAACTGCGCCAGGAGCGTTTACCGTCCCGATCAATACGCAAATGACTTCACGGCTCGACGACAACGAGCTGACCGCCTGCTGCCAATCGTGGCTGCCGCAGGGTAAATTTTCTTCACCGAGAAAATTTAAAATCACCGCTAAATCGCGGCGGCGGACGCTATCGTCATCGATCAGCAGAATTTTGGTTTCACGCCACATGCAATAGCAACTTCCCTAGTAAAACTTCCTGCCCCGGAATGAGGGCAATCTAGACGTCTGTAAGATTTCTTACCTTCTAGACGTCTGAAATCTGAAAACAGCACTAGTTAAGTCAAAAATGCTGGCACAGTCAAATATATGACGCGCCGTTCGGATTAACTGCGCCCGTTCAACCGAACAGATGGTAAACCTTTGACGCATTTTTCGCTTGGTTGATCTGCGACATCTCTTCGAAAATCGCCTGGCGTTCGCCGGTCGTCACCTCCAGCAACTGCTGGTACACCACCAACAAACTTTCCAGCTTCTCGCGTAATGCGCCCTCGTCTACCGGTGCCTCACTGAGCACCTCATCAATCACCGCGCGGCAACCCAGGTCCAACTCGCCCACGGCTTCCCAATTGCGCTCAGCCAGCGCGCCGAGAAGGGCTTCGCGGGTTTCGTCGATGCGTTGCAGTGCGTGGCTCATGATGTGTACCTCAAGGCAATCGGCCTTATTGTGGAGCGATGGCATCCCAGCCGGTCTTGACGGTGATCAGCAGGCGGGCGACTTCGTCGATCATCTCGGCGTCGTTGACGCGATTGGCCTCGACCAAGCGATTGCCCATGTAGTTGTACAGGGCATCCAGACGCTGGATCGCGGCCGGATCTTCGGCTTTCTCAGGCTCCAGGCCATCGCGCAGGCCCGAAATGATTTCGATCGCCTTGCCCAGCATCAGGCCCTTTTGCGCGATGTCCCCGCGGCTCAACGCACCCTTGGCCTGGGCCATGCGATCCAGGCCACCTTCCATCAGCATCTGCACCAGGCGGTGCGGGCTGGCTTCGGAGACCTGAGCGTGGGCATTGACCTTCTGGTACTGGCGAAGGGCTCTCATCGGGTTCATGTTGCTACCTCGTTACTGGCGACAATCGAATAGGTTTGCTTAACCAGTTTTTCGACCACGGCGATAAAAACTTTAATCCAGCACCCTGCGCGAGGGCCCCTGGACAGGGCCCTGGCGCGCACCGCTCATCAGTTCGACTTAGGATTGTTCAGCGAGTTGAGGGTGGTCAGGATGCTGGAGCTGCTGGCGTTGATCTGCGCGATCATGGTGTCCATCGCCGTGTACTTGGCGGTCAGGGACTTCTGCAAGGCATCCATGCGCCGCGTCAGGTCGTCGGTCTCTTTGGTCAAGTCAGTCAACTTGTTGTTGAGATCGGTGGCACGTGTCGCCAGGGTGCCGGTAGTGCCGACGTAGCTGTTGGTCGCCTTGTTCATGCGGGTGATCAAGCCCGTGTCGCCGGTGAATAGCTTGGCAATGTCGCCAGCGCCCTTGACCACGGCCTTGTCCCAGGTTTTGTCATCCAGGCTCAGCAGGCCGGTTTTCTGGTCGGTGGTGATGCCCATCTGCGCCAGGCTGGTCATGGTGCCCGCGCCGGAGCCGTTGACCAATTCGGAACGCAGGCTGTTCACCAATTGACGCATCGACGCATCGCCGGTCAACGCACCTGCGGTGGTGGTGGAGGCATCACCGGTTGCAGTGACCTTGGTTTGGGTGTTGATCGCCGTCATCAGCGTGTTGTAGGCGCTGACGAAGGACTGCACCGAGGTTTTCAAGGTATCGGTGTTGCTGGCCACGGTGATGGTGGTCGGCTTGGTGATGTCTACCGTGTCCAACAGGTCCAGGGTCACGCCGCTGATCGCCGAGGTGATCTTGTTGCTGTTCGATGACATTTCAATGCCATCAATGGAGTACTTGGCGTTGGTCGGCGCCTTGCCTTTGTCGTAGCCGACAGCCAGCTGCGAATCACCGCTGAGGGTGATGTCGGTGCCCTCGCCCATGGTGGTCGAAGTCAATACCAGACGCGCGCCATTAGAGTCACTCAGTACGTTGGCACTGATGCCTTGGGACGAGAGCTGGGTATTGATCGACTCGCGCACCTGTTGCAAGGTCGCGCCGCCTGGGATCACCACGTCGTAGCTTTTGCCCGACTGGTTGATGGTCAGCGTCTGGTCTTCGTCCGTGCTGTTGGCCTTGCCCGACGCGCCGTCCGCATTCACCGCCGTGGTGACTTTCGAGGCGGTCGCAAGGTTGGCGATCTTCAACAGGTATTTGCCGCTGGACGCACCGTCGGTCAGGGTGACCTTGGCGTTTTTCTCTTCCGAAGAAGTCGCCGCCAGCCCGTTGAAGGCCGAGGCATTGTTCAACTTGGTGATCGCCGCCTGGTAGGCTTCCAACGCCGTCTTGACCGAGCCCACGGCAGACAACTGCACGGTGGCCTTCTTCTGCTCGTTGGTGATCTGAGCCTGCTTGGGCGCCTGCTCGGCACCTACCAGCGCCTTGACGATAGCCTGGGTGTCGTAGCCCGAACCTGGGCCGGAAATCGTTGAACTAGCCATTTGCCATTCTCCTTGTCCTGCAGCGGCCGTTTTTTGGCGCTTATACGCCTAGACCGCAATCAGAAACATGTTTCGTGCCAACTCAAGCCTTGCTATCAAACAGCAGGCTGCCGGCATCGCTCAGGTTCTGCGCCAATTTCAGCGCGGTCTCCGATGGAATCTGTCGAATCACTTCACCACTGTCAGTGGCGATCACCTTGACCACTACCTTGCCGGTAGAGTCATCGATGGAAAAATCCAGGTTGCGCTGTGAAGCCTGCACAAACTCACGCATATCGGTAACAGCCTTTTCCAGCGCCACGCGCTGCGGCTCTTCACTTTTGATCGGCTCATTGTTGGCCACAGGCTTGGCCTGGGTCACCACTGCGCCAAGGTTGGCCGGGGCCGTGGCTGCGGGGTAAGACGAGGTCAGCTTGATGCTCATGTCCATGTCACCACCTCCAAACTGAAAAAACGGAAGGGCACGTTGTTAAACGCACCCTCCCGTTATTTAACCGCTAGCGCTATTACTGAAGCAGCTTCAGAACAGACGATGGCAGTTGGTTGGCCTGGGACAGGATCGCAGTGGAAGCCTGTTGCAGGGTTTGTTGCTTGGTCAGCTCAGCGGCTTCAGAAGCGAAGTCAGCGTCTTCTACGCGGCCTTTGGCAGCGGAGGAGTTCTGCGAAATGCTCTGCAGGTTGGCCACGGTGCTGGCGAAGCGGTTTTGTACGGCACCCAGCTGCGAACGCTGGCTGTCGATCTGCTGCATAGCATCGTCCAGAGCCTGGATGGCCTGCTGCGAAGAAGCGGCAGTCAGGATGTTCAGGTCGGAAACGCTGGTTTCCATGGTGACGGCGGTTTTGGTGCCGGCCGCTGCAACAGCGGTCAGACCCAGTGCAGCCAGGCCAGTACCGGCGCTACCATCCTTGATGGTGATGTCTTTGTCAGCGAACAGGTTCAGGGTGCCGTCAGCGTTTTTGCTGGCTTGAACACCGGTGCTGGCGCTGTTGATCGAGGCTACTACTGCATCAGCAGTGTCACCCTTCTTGAACTTCACTTCGACGCCGTTCACGTCAATCGAAGTGTCAGCGGTCAGTTTGGCTTGGGTAGTACCGGCCGACAGACCCAACTGGGAAAGCGAACCGCTCGAAGTGTTGGACAGCTTGATGTCCGCACCGTCACCCGAAGTCAATTTGACACGGCCATCAGTGAAAGTGGCCGAAGCGCCTGTCGCCGCACCGCCAGCCGCGTTTTCAAGCTTGGTCAACACAGAAGCCATGGTGTCAGTAGCAGACCAAGTTACGGCTGTGCCATTGACCGAGATGGCACCGTCAGCCTTGAGGTTGCTGTTGGATGGAACGGTGGCTGCTGCACCCAGACCGAGCTTGGCCAAACCGTCTGTCGCGCCAGCGGTAGCCGAAGCGCCCAGGACAATGTCGTTTTTCGAGGTCAGGGTTACGACGCCAGCGGCATCGGCAGTAGCGGTAACACCAGTGGTTGCGGTTTGAGCGTTGATGGCAGTCAGTGCAGCAGTAGCTGCCGGAACACCAGCGGCGGCAACACCGAGAGCAATTTCAGTACCGTTGATAGTGAACGCGTCGGTAGCAACGGTAGCGGTTGCTGCGGCTGCGCCAATTTTCATTGCGCTATTGCCCAATACCGAACCAGTAGCGGTAGCGGCCAGGCCTTTCATCGCAACGCCATCTACAGCAGCTTCTTTGTAGTTACCCTTCAGCGCAGTCGAGCTGATATCGGTCATACCGAACGAGATAGTCTCGTTGGCATTGGCGCCGATCTGGAACGCTACGTTGCTGAACGAGCCGTCCAGCAGGTTACGACCACCGAAGGTGGTGGTGCTGGCGATACGGTTCAGCTCGCCCACTTTAGCGGTGAATTCTTGCTGCAGGGAAACACGGTCAGCGTCGCTTTTATCACCGTTGGCCGCTTGCAGGGCGAGTTCACGCAGACGCTGCAGGGTGTTGGTGGATTCTTGCATCGCGCCTTCAGCGGTCTGGGCAATCGACACGCCGTTGTTGGCGTTGGCGATGGCAACGTTCAGACCTTTGACCTGGTTGTTCAGACGGTTAGCGATCTGCATGCCGGCAGCGTCGTCTTTGGCGCTGTTGATTTTCAGGCCGGAGGACAGACGGTTCATCGACTGGCTCAGAGCGTCGGAAGCTTTGTTCAGGTTCTTCTGGACACCCAGGGAGGTGATGTTGGTGTTTACTGATAATGCCATGACGAAATCCTCGTGGTTTGGATACTGCGGCTTCCGGCCCTGGCGACCGCCGGGTGTGGCCTAGAGAACCTACGTAATAGTTATCGTCGTGGTAGCCGGTTGCTTGAGGATTTTTTTGATTTTTTTTAGTAGCCCTGTGCCAGCCCTTGTATTTCAAGGGCTTATGCAGGCGCAGAAGCCCGGTTTCATTGGCTTTTCTGGCGCCAATAAAAAAACGCCGATGATCATTCGATCATCGGCGTTTTTTGTGCAACGGCTAATGCATCACGGACGATAGAGAATCGCCGAGCCCCACGACAGGCCCACGCCAAAGCCGCTGATTGCCACGCGCTTCCAGGTGGCGTCCATCACGTGCTTTTCCAGCAGCAGCGGGATGCTCGACGACACGGTGTTGCCGGTCTCGACCATGTCCTTGATGAACTTGTCCACCGGCGCTTCTTCAAAACGGCGCGCCACGGCGTCGACGATGGCCGCGCTGCCCTGGTGGATGCAGAACGCATCGATGTCATCGGCCTTGAGGTCCGACTCTTTGAGCAGCTCGTGCAAGTGCGCAGGCACCTTGAGCAAAGCGAAGTTAAACACCTGGCGGCCATTCATGAAGAACACGCCGTCACTGACCTTCAGGTGCGGTGCGCCGGAACCGTCGGTGCCGAACTTGGATTTGCCCAGCAGCCATGGCGCGTCCTCGCCCATCCAGGTGGCGGTGGCGGCATCGCCGAACAGCATGGTGGTGTTGCGGTCTTCCGGGTCGACAATCTTGGAATACGGGTCGGCGGTGATCAGCAGGCCGTTTTTCAGGCCAGCGGCTTCCATGAAGCCCTTCATCGCGTAGATGCCGTAGACGTAGCCGGAGCAGCCCAAGGAAATGTCGAAGGCGGCCACGTGAGTTGGCAGGCCCAGTTTGTCCTGCACGATGGCGGCCGTGTGAGGCAGGCCCTCTTCATCGCCGTTCTGGGTGACGACGATCAGCGCGTCGATGGATTCGCGCTTCAATTGCGGGTTGTTGGCAAACAAGGCGTTGACCGCCTCGACACACAGATCCGAGGTTTCCTGTGCCGCTTCCTTGCGCGGCAGGAACGCCGAGCCGATCTTGCCGATGATGAACTCTTCATCCTTGGCGAACTTGGCACCCTGGGCGTAGTTATCGATCCCGTCCGCCGGCACGTAACTGGCGATGCTTTTTATGCCAATCATTGTGGCTTCCCAATACTAAATAGCTGGAGAACACCCCTCGGGCTATGCCGGAAGTGCTGACAATAAAGGGGATAACCCCATAAAAATCCCGCTGAAAGCCGCCCGATGAAGGCCCTGTGACGACTTATCCTTTTCACACGATACAGTGAAGATGCGCTTTATGACTCACAGGTCACTCAATTTTGCGTGGTTTATGCAAAACGTTTCAACAATTAAGCCCCCGAAACGACAACGGCCCGCCCTGTTTCCAGAGCGGGCCGCTTGACTGAACGCCGTTTACATCTTGTTGAACAGGCTCAACTGCGAGATTTTCACGAAGGCCAACTGCGAGGCCTGCAACATGGTTTGTTGCAAGCTCAGGTTGATGGCGGCTTCGGCGAAGTCGACATTGCCCAGGGCATTCATGGTGGTGGTATTGGCCAGGTCCAGGCTGACGTTTTCCTTGGACTGAATGTCCAGGCCATTGAGGCGCGCGCCCAGGGAGCCACGCGCCTGGTCGATCTGGCCGTAGGCATTGGTCAGGTTGCCAATGGACTTGGCCACCACATCCTTGAGCTCCTTCTGCGCCGCCGGGTTGCCGTCTGACGGCGTTTCCAGGATTTTGCGCAGATGGCTCAGGGTGTCGAGGACGTTCTCGTTCTTGTTGCTGGTGGCACTGATCGCAAACTGGTCGCCGGCTGCCGGTGCCGGTGCGGTGGTGACATCAAAGGTCACCCCTGCCGCCGTGATGGTGGTGGCGCCGGCCGCCAGGGTGCCACTGGCGATGGATTTGCTGTCTGCGCTATACGGCTGGGCATACAGGTCATAGGCGCCGGCGGCACCGAACTTCACGATCACGCCCGAGTTGGGAAAGGTGCTGGCGTACGCCGCCGGATCGCTCACCGTGCCGCCGCTCAGTTGCGCGGTGGACGGATTGCTCGGGGTGCGCGAAACGCTGAAGGTGTCCGGCTTGACCGACAGGCTGAACTCGCGATCCTTGACGATGGCGTCCGACGGCGCGCCTGGCAGTATGTCTTTGCCCAGTGCGTCTTTGCCCAGGTTCAAGCCAATGTCGAACTTGACCCCGCGCAGGTTGATAGTCGAGCCGCCTTCCTTGGTGGCATCGAAAGTGCCGTTGCCTGGAATCTCCGAAGTGATGTCCTTGCCAGCATTGTCCGTGACCACGTATTGGGTGCTGCTGGTGAAGGTCAGCTTATACGGCTGACCATCGGAAAAGCTGCTGTTATAGCTGCTGTTGGCCGCGATCAGCCCGGCAGATACGGTGACCTTGCCATCGTCGACCGCTGGCGGCACGAGGATCGGCGCGGTTTGCGTACGGCCCGTATTCGCTGAGCTTTCAAGCATGCTCTTGGCGGTATTGCCCATGGCAACCGACAGGTTCTCTGCGATCTGCAGGCTCAACGGCGTGTCATCGCCCTGGTAACTGT
Organism: Pseudomonas sp. CFSAN084952; assembly: GCF_009648855.1. Classification (NCBI taxonomy): domain Bacteria; kingdom Pseudomonadati; phylum Pseudomonadota; class Gammaproteobacteria; order Pseudomonadales; family Pseudomonadaceae; genus Pseudomonas; species Pseudomonas sp. CFSAN084952. The sequence continues at coordinate 3,687,678 of NZ_CP045767.1, forward strand.
AGGTGCCGTCATTGTTGCGGGCGTAGGGCGGCGTATCGGTCTTGCTGCCGGAGAACAAGTAATTGCCGCTGGCGTCCTTGGTATTGAGCAGGCCCAGGATCTGGTCTTCAATGGCGCCAATCTCGGCGGCCGTCGACTTGCGGTCAGCGTCGCTGATGCCGACGTTACCCGCCTTGAGCGCCAACTCACTGGCCCGTTGAATCGCGATATTGATATTTTCCAGCACGCCGTCCTGGGTGGTCAGCGAGTTTTTCAGGGTGTCGATGTTGCCATTGAACTGCGCCAGCATGTCTTTCTGCTGCTGCAGCATCAACAACCGCGCCGCCGCCACCGGATCATCTGCGGCGGTTTGCACGCGCACGCCGGAGCTGGCCTGGTCCTGGGCCTTGACCACGCTGGAATAGTTGCTCTGGTACTTGGCAGAGCTGGTCTCGAAATACTGCTGTGTAGAAATACGCATCGTCCCAGCCTCCCTTAAAGAGCATTCATCAGTGTGGTGAAGGTTTCCTGCGCAGCCTTGATGATCTGCGACGACGCGGTGTAGTACTGCTGGAACTTGATCATGTCGCCCGCTTCATCATCCAGGTTGACCCCGGATACCGAGTTGCGTGCTTCCTTGTTGGCGCTGAGCAACGCACCGGTGGCGGCGGTGTCGACCCCGGCCTGGCTGGCCTTGGCACCCACGGTCGAGACCAGCTTGCTGTTGGCACCCACCAGGCTGGTGCCCGCGTTGCCCTCGCCCATGCCGACGGTGGCCTTGGTTTGCAGGTTCAGCAGTTCCTGGGCGTTGCGGCCGTCGGACTTGCCACCACTGTTGAAGGCAAAGGTGGTGCTGTCGCCGTCTGCCGGGGAGCCGTTGACAGTGGTGTCGAACTTGAAGCTCTTGCCGGGAATGGCGGCACCGCTGGCGTCGCGCATTGGCACGTCCACGGTGATCTTGTTGCCCTGCCCCGGAATGATCGAGCCGGTGCCAATCGGGTTGCCCTTGGAGTCGCTGATCGTATACGACTGCGTTCCGTCGGCGGCAGGCTTGCCGAACACCATCTTCACCGGCATCGAGTTTTCAATACCGGCGCGCAACTGGGCAGTGTCAGTGCCGCCATGGATATCCAAAGGCACTGTCAAAGCCGGCTGGGTAAAGGTGCCCGTGCCACTGTTGGTCTTGCTGCTGGTACCTGCCAACGGGCCGGCAAACGCCAGCTTGTTCGCATCGGTGAGCGCCACGCCAATACCGCTGGCGCCCGTGGCGGTGGGGCTGACCTTGAAGCTGTCGCCAAACGCCATGGTGCCCTTGCCGTCCAGCGCCAGGGTGAAACCATCCAGGGTCGGCGGCGGTGTAGCGCTCATGTCAAAGGTGCCCATGGCCTTGCCGTCCGAGCGCAACACCGTGATTTTGTTAGGATCGGTCTTGTCGCTGAAGGTCACGGTGTAGTCAAACGTGGACAACTGACTGCTGTCCTTGATCGTCACGTTCAGGTTGCCCGCGCCGGCGCTGTTGCCCGAGGCACCCTGGCTGCGCGAGGCAATGGCGGCCGCGCTGTTGATGTCTTTGAACAGCGAAACGCCAAAGTCACCATTGAGGTCCAGGCCCTGGCCCAGTTGGCTGTTGAGCGTGTCCGCGGTGGCAATGGCGATACGCCCCAGCTCATTGATGGCCGGCATCAAGGCATCGCTGCGATAGCGCAACAGGCCACCGATGCTGCCGCCGCTGATCACCGAGCCCAGGTCCAGGCTGGTGCCGTTCATGTCCAACTGGATGGTGTACTGGCTGTTATCGGTTTTGCTTGGTGCCGCGGAAATCTTGTTGGAGATCCCGCCCTCTACCAGGGACTGGCCGCTGCCGGTGGTCACGCTGAACTGGCCGTTTTTCTCGGTGGCCGTGACACCGATCAACTCATTGAGCGAGCGTACTGCCTCGTTACGCGAGTCCAGCAGGTTGGCTGGGGCGCTATTGGAGCTGCCCTGGGCCTGGGAGATCTGCTGGTTAAGCGAGGCAATCGAGGCGGTCAATTGGTTGACCTGATCAGTCATGCTGCTCAGTTGGTTGTTGATGGTCTCTTTCTGCTGGGTCAACTGCGTGGAGATCGAGTTGAAACGGCTGCTCAGGGTCTGGGCGTTGGTCACCAGCAATTGGCGGGCCGACAGGTCGCTGGGGTTGGACGCGGCGGTTTGCAGGGTGGCGAAGAACGAACTGAGCACTGAGGACAGACCGGTGGTTTTGTCCGACAGCACTTTGTCGACGGCCCCCACCTGGTCCAGGTACGCCTTGGCGTCGTTATTGAGCGCCGTGCTGTTCTGGTAAGCGGTGTCCAGGTACTCGTTGTACACCCGGCGCACATCGGCCAGGGTGGTGCCGCTGCCGATGTACACGCCGCCGAACGGGTTTGATGCGTTGGTATTTTGCGTGGTCTGCTGACGCGAGTACCCTGGGGTATTCACGTTGGCGATGTTATTACTCAAGACCGACAACGATCCTTGAGCGGCATTGAGCCCTGACATCCCGATACTGAGCAAACTCATGGTTCAGACCTTATAAATGTGTGGTTGCGCCAGCGGCAGCGTAGTTCTGGTAACTGTTCATGTTTTTTGCGATCTGCGAAATCTTGCTGGCGTAATCCGGGTCGGTTGCATAACCGGCTTTTTGCAACTCGCGTACAAACTGTTCCGGGTTGTCGGCTGATTTCACAACTTCTTTATAGCGATCATGGCTTTGCAGCAAAGTCACGAGGTCGTGGAAGCTGTCCTGATACGAGCTGTAGGAACGGAACTGCGCCGTTTCCTTGACCATCGCACCATCGCGAAACTCGCTGGTGATCGCCCGGGCCTGACCGCCCTGCCAGCTCTGGCCAGCCTTGATGCCGAACAGGTTGTGGCTGCTACTGCCGTCCTCGGCGCGCATCACCGATTTGCCCCAGCCGGTTTCCAGCGCGGCCTGGGCCACAAGATATTTGGGGTCGATACCGATACGTGCGGCGGCGGCCTTGGCCATCGGCAGCATAGTGGCGACGAATTCATCCTGGGAGCTGAAGGCTTTCTTGGCCGGCGCCAGCGGTGGCTGCGCAATGGCGCGGCCATACACCTGCATGCGCCCGCTCGGCACGGCAAAGCTACGCGCGCTGCTGTTGATGACCGTGTCGTCGGCAGCGCTGTTACGCAGGGGCGCGGCTTTGGCTTCGACCGGAGCGTTCGGCACGATGCCGGCCAGCAGGCGGTCGGCCAGCTTGCTGGGCAAGGCGATACGGCGCTGGTTCATCAGTTCCATGTCGTTGGCATGGGTGCTGGCGCCCTCAGGCACGGCCACGCGATACGCCCACAAAGGCCGCTGGCCATTGGAGCGGCCCAACGGGCCTTCGGCCTGGGTACCGGCGGCAATCTCGGTCGGCACATCGACTTTCTTCACCGGCGCATCCGCCGCCGGGCCTTGCAAGGTGGCGGCCTGGGCCTCCACCGGCTTGTTCTTCTGCATCTGGCGCATCAGCACATCGGCCAGGCCGATACCACCACCTTCGCGGGACATCGACACCGCCAATTGCTGGTCGTACATTTCCTGGTATTGCTTGGCGGCCGGGGTGTTCAGCGGGTTGTCCTTGCCCAGGGCCTCGGTGGCCGAACGCATGGACTTGAGCATCTCGTTCAAAAACAGCGACTCGAATTCCTGCGCCACTTTGCGCAGGTTGCCTTCGCTGTTTTTGTCGGCACCGACCTTGAGCTGGTTAAGCCGGTTCAGGTCGGAGTAAGACCCCGAGTCCGCCGTGCTGCTGATACCGCTCTTGCGCATATCCATGGCCATGGCCTCAGATCACGATCAGGTCGGCTTGCAACGCGCCGGCCTGCTTCAAAGCTTCGAGGATCGCCATCAAGTCGCCGGGCGCAGCGCCCACCTGGTTCACCGCACGGACAATCTCGTCCAGGGTGGTGCCGGGGCCGAACTTGAACATCGGCTTGGCTTCTTGCTGGGCATTGACGCGCGAGCGCGGGACCACGGCCGTCTGGCCACCGGACAACGGCCCAGGCTGGCTGACGATCGGGTCTTCGGTGATGGTCACCGTCAGGCTGCCGTGGGTCACCGCCGCTGGCGAAACCTTGACGTTCTGGCCGATCACGATGGTGCCGGTGCGCGAGTTGATGATGACTTTAGCCACGGCCTGGCCTGGGTCCACCTCAAGGTTTTCCAGGATCGACAGGTAGTCCACACGCTGGCTTGGGTCCAGAGGCGCAGTGACGCGAACCGAGCCGCCGTCGATGGCCTGGGCCACGCCAGGGCCGAGCATGTCGTTGATCTTGTCGACCACGCGCTTGGCGGTGGTGAAGTCGGAGCGGTTGAGGTTCAGGGTCAGGCTGTTGCCCTGGTTGAAACCACTCGGCACGGTGCGTTCAACCGTGGCGCCACCGGGGATACGCCCGGCCGACGGCACGTTGACGGTGATCTTCGAGCCGTCGCGGCCTTCGGCGTCAAAACCGCCGACCACCAGGTTGCCCTGGGCAATGGCGTAGACGTTGCCGTCGATACCTTTGAGCGGCGTCATCAGCAAGGTGCCGCCGCGCAGGCTCTTGGAGTTACCCATGGACGACACGGTGATATCCACCACCTGCCCCGGCTTGGCGAACGCGGGCAGATCGGCGCTGATCGACACCGCTGCGACGTTCTTCAGCTGCACGTTGCCCGAGCCTGGCGGCACTTTGATGCCGAACTGCGAGAGCATGTTGTTGAAGGTTTGCAGGGTGAACGGCGTCTGGGTGGTCTGGTCACCCGTGCCGTTAAGCCCCACGACCAGGCCATAGCCGATCAACTGGTTGGAGCGCACGCCGGAAATACTGGCGATGTCCTTCAGGCGCTCGGCCTGGGCCACAGCGCTCAAGGCCAGCAAAAGCGTCATCGCCATCAGCTGTTTGAACTTCAAAATGGCCACCTAGAAAGGGAACAGCGGGCTGAGGAAGAAGCGGTCGAACCAGCCCGGCTGGCTCGCATCGGCAAACGAACCGGTGCCCGAGTAGGTAATGCGTGCATCGGCAATGCGCGTCGACGGCACGGTGTTGTCGGTGGAGATGTCATCGGCGCGGACCATGCCGGCGATGCGCACCAACTCGTCGCCGGTGTTGAGGGTCATCCACTTTTCACCACGCACGGCAATGATGCCGTTGGGCAATACGTCGGCGACGGTCACGGTGATCGAACCGGTCAGGCTGTTGCCCTGCCCTGCCGCGCTCTTGCCGTTGGTGGCACGGTCGCCGCTGTAGCCGGCGTCCAGGCTCAGGTCACCACTGCCCAGCGGGTTGTTGGTGTTCAGGCCGCCGCCGAACAGCGAGGTCAGGCCGATGCTGGTCTTGCTGTTCTTGCCGATCTGCGAGTTGGCGTTCTTGCTGGCCTGGGTCTTCTCATTCAGGGTAATGGTGATGATGTCACCGACCCGGAACGCCTTGCGGTCGCTGTACAGGTTCTGCTCGAAACCGGCCTGGTAGATCGAGCCATTGTTGGCCGCCGCCGGCAGCGGTGTGCGTGGCAACACCGGCGCGTAGTACGGGTCATTGGGCTTTGGCGTGGGGGCGACACAGCCCGCAAGCACGGCGATCCCACTCAATGCCAACACACAAACATAGCGATTCATGACCCTAACCTCACGGTGTTGCAGGCACCCTCAAGGGCGCCCCATAGACTGATTACAGATTTTGCGTAACGAACGAAAGCATCTGGTCGGCGGTGGAAATCACCTTGGAGTTCATCTCGTAGGCGCGCTGGGTGGTGATCATGTTGACCATCTCCTCAACGGTGCTGACGTTGGAGGTTTCCAGGGTGCTTTGCAGCGTGGTGCCGAAGCCGTTCAAGCCAGGGGTGCCGATTTGCGGCGCGCCACTGGAGGCGGTTTCCAGGAACAGGTTGTTGCCCATCGCCTGCAGGCCGGCCGGGTTGATGAAGTCGGCGGTTTGCAGGTTGCCGATCACCTGGGACGCTGGGTTGCCAGCGACGGTGATGGACACGGTGCCGTCGTTGCCGACGGTGAAGGTCTTGGCGTCGGGCGGCACCACGACAGCAGGCTCCAGGGCGAAACCGTTGGCGGTCACGATCTGGCCGTTAGAGTCCAGGTGGAAGGTGCCGTCACGGGTGTAAGAGGTGGTGCCATCCGGTTGCAGTACCTGGAAAAAGCCGCGGCCATTGATCGCCATGTCCAGGGGCTGGCCGGTTTGCTGCAGGTTACCGGCGCTGAAGTTTTTCTGGGTGCCGACGATCTGCACACCGGTACCCAGTTGCAGGCCCGACGGCAGTTCGCTGTCCTGGGTCGACTGGGCGCCCGGTTGCTTCTTGATCTGATAGAGCAAGTCCTGGAACTCGGCGCGGTCACGTTTGAAGCCCGTGGTCGACACGTTTGCCAGGTTGTTGGAAATGGTCGTCAGGTTGGTGTCCTGGGCGGACAGGCCTGTCTTGGCAACCCATAGAGCCGGAAGCATGCTGTTCTCCTTCGTGCGCCGGATGGTTGGCGCTGCGTTGCAAATTAGTTAATGGGCTTGGATCAGCTCATCTGCATGACGCGCGTCATGGCCTGGTCGTCTTCTTTAGCGCTGTTCATCATCTTGATATGCAGCTCGAACTGCTTGGCCAGCGCCAGCACCGCGGTCATTTCTTCCACGGCATTGACGTTGCTCGCCTGCAGGAAACCCGAGGTCAGCCGCACATTCGCGTCGGCCTGGGCCGGTTGGCCATCCTTGGTGTGGATGGTGCCGTCCAGGCCCTTGGTCATGTTCTTGAGGTCAGGCTGGACCATCTTGATACGGTCCACTTCCGCCATCACCCGCGGACCTTCGCCCATGGCACGGATGCTGATGGTGCCGTCCGAACCCACTTCGATTTTCTGCTGGGGCGGCACGGCAATCGGGCCACCGTTGCCCATGATCGGCATACCGTTGCCGGCCCGCAGCACGCCCAAGGCATCCACGTTCATGCTGGCGCTGCGCACGTAGGCTTCGCCGCCATCGGGGGTTTGCACCGCCATCCAGCCGTCGCCGCTGACGGCCACGTCGAGGTCGCGGCCGGTTTCGATCATCGCGCCCGGTGAAAAGTCGGTAGCCGGACGTTCGGTCATGGCAAACGCCCGCGCCGGAAAGCTGTCACCGAACACTGGCATCGAACGCGCCTGTTCCAGGTCGCGCTGAAAGCCGTTGGTGGAAATGTTCGCCAGATTGTTGGCATGGGCCTTCTGCGCCAGTGCATTCTGGCTGGCGCCGGTCATTGCCACATAAAGGTACTTGTCCACGCTCTATCCTCTTTCTGACGGACGCTTGCCGCCCACCGCTGTACTGAGGAGGCTTAAGCAATTTGCGAACCAACTTTTCAAAAGAGGCGAAAGTCCAGGCTGGGCGGGGGTTTCGTGGAGGTAGCTGAAAGAGGTGATGGGAGAAACAGTCGAAAAAACGGCGGACTACTGCCGCCTGCGGCAAACACCGGCCTTCAAACCGGTAGAGATCAAAGGGGGAGCGGGCTTGCCTGCGATCGTGCTGATTCAGTTGCAGATTAATTGACTGACCCGCCGCCATCGCGGGCAAGCCCGCTCCCACAGGGGATTGAGGCCGGGCGCTGATTGCGGGGGCAATACCCAACCAATGTGGGAGCTGGCTTGCCTGCGATAGTGTTAGTTCAGCGACAGAATCATTGACTGACCCGCCGCCTTCGCGGGCAAGCCCGCTCCCACAGGGGATTGAGGCCGGGCGCTGATTGCGGGGGCAATACCCAACCAATGTGGGAGCTGGCTTGCCTGCGATAGTGTTAGTTCAGCGACAGAATCATTGACTGACACGCCGCCTTCGCGGGCAAGCCCGCTCCCACAGGGGATTGAGGCCGGGCGCTGATTGCGGGGGCAATACCCAACCAATGTGGGAGCTGGCTTACCTGCGATAGCGTTAGTTCAGCGACAGAATCATTGACTGACACGCCGCCTTCGCGGGCAAGCCCACTCCCACAGGGGATTGAGGCCGGGCGCTGATTGCGTGGGCAACACCCAACCAATGTGGGAGCTGGCTTGCCTGCGATAGCGGTTGGGCAGGCACTGATATGCCAACTGACAATCCGCTATAGCAGGCAAGCCAGCTCCCACCGTTTTAACTGCGATCGGCCTTGAGCACTTCGTAATCACGCAGCTTGTTGGCAATGGTGGTGTGCGACACCCCCAGGCGCTTGCCTAACTGGCGGCTGCTCGGGTGTTCGGCGTACAGGCTTTCCAACACCGCCTTCTCAAAGCGCCCGACGATATCCTCCAGGCTCCCCTCCAGGGAAAAATCGCCCAGCGGCTGACGCACGCCATAATCGGGCAAGCGAATATGTTCAACCTTGACCGTGCCGCCTTCGCACAACGACACCGCCTGGAACAGCACGTTTTCCAGTTGCCGCACGTTGCCTGGCCAGTGGTAGTGGCTGAGTTTGTCCATGGCCGCAGGGGCCAGCCTGGGCAGTGGGCAACCGATCTGCCGGCTGGCCTGGTCGAGAAAGTGCTCGACCAACGGCGCGAGGCCATCCAGGCATTCGCGCAACGGCGGGATATGCAACGACAGCACATTCAGCCGGTGATAAAGGTCCTGACGAAACTCACCCCGGGCGCAGAGTTCCGACAAATCTACCTGGGTCGCGCAGATCACCCGCACGTCCAGGTACACCTCTTCATCACTGCCCACCCGGCGAAAACAACCATCCTGCAAAAAGCGCAGCAGCTTGACCTGCAAGCGCGCGCTCATTTCTCCCACGCCGTCGAGAAACAAGGTACCGCCCGCCGTCAGCTCAAGCAGGCCCAATTTACCTTCCGCCCGCGCCCCTTCAAATGCGCCGGGACCATAGCCAAACAGTTCAGTCTCGGCCATCGACTCGGGCAACCCCGCGCAGTTGAGCGCCATCAACGGCGACTGCCCCCGCGGGCTGGCCAAGTGGCAGGCCCGGGCCAATAGCTCCTTGCCGGTGCCGGTTTCGCCTTCTATTAATAGCGGCGCATCCAGCGGCGCCATGCGCCGCGCTTCACGCACCACTGCGGCCATGACCTTGGAGCTTTGGAAGATGCTGTCGAAACCGCGCAGCTCTTGCTTGCGCACGTTATAGATACGCTCACCGACACGGTCGGCACGGTGCAGGGTGAGCACGGCGCCGGCCATGGCTTCGCTGTCGTCGTGCTCGGAGGATTGCAGCGGCGCGATATCCGCCAGAAATACGTCGCCCTTGACCTTGACCCGCAGGCCATTGATTCGCGACTTGCTGGCGCGCACCAGTTCCGGCAGGTCAAAATCCTCGGCATAACGCGACAGGGGAATCCCCGGCACTTCATCTACCCGCACGCCAAGCAACTGCGCCGCCGCCCGGTTGGCGGCCACGATGGAGCCGCCCATATCAATGGACAGCACCGGGAATTCCAGGGCACCGAGCAACGCATTGAGTTCCATATGCCGCCGCTCGCTGGGCATCAGCCCTACCCGCTTGACCCCGAACACTCCGGCAATCGCCTCGAACTGCGGGCGCAACGCCTGGAATTGCATGTTCACCAGGTTGGGGCAGAACAGGTAGATGGCATTGCCATGCTCACCGCCGACTTCGCCCTTGGCGACGTTGACGCCGTACTCCACCAGCAGGTTGAGGATGTCCCGCAGGATGCCGATGCGGTTCTGGCAGTGCACTTTGATACGCATGGAAAAACTCGAAAAAGAAGTAGGCGCCGCCTCTTTTTGTCGCTAGGCGCAGATAGTCGTCAAGATTATGTGACAGTACGGCAGCTATTCCCAGCCCATAGCTGCGAGAAGCGAGCCTATCGTAACGAATTCTTTACGAATATCGGTAATTTTTCCTACACGCATTGGCTAAAGGCTGATGGAATCCTGCGCCTATCCGGTTATCAATAGAGGCATCCCAGGACATAACAAGAACGAATGCCTAGCAGGAGAGCCGTATGAAGCAGACGCAGTACGTGGCCCGCGAGCCCGATGCGCAAGGTTTTATCCACTACCCGCCAGAAGAACACGCGGTGTGGAATACCCTGATCACTCGTCAGTTGAAGGTGATTGAGGGCCGCGCCTGCCAGGAATACCTGGACGGCATCGACAAGCTCGGCCTGCCCCTGGACCGCATCCCCCAACTGGGCGAGATCAACAAGGTGCTGGCCGACACCACCGGTTGGCAAGTCGCCCGCGTGCCGGCGCTGATTCCCTTCCAGACCTTCTTTGAATTGCTGGCCAGCAAGCAGTTTCCGGTGGCGACCTTTATCCGCACCCGTGAAGAACTGGACTACCTGCAAGAGCCGGATATTTTTCACGAGATCTTTGGCCACTGCCCGCTGCTAACCAACCCCTGGTTCGCTGAATTCACCCACACCTACGGCAAGCTCGGCCTGGCGGCCACCAAGGAGCAACGGGTGTACCTGGCGCGCCTGTACTGGATGACCATCGAGTTCGGCCTGGTGGACACGCCTCAGGGCCGGCGTATCTACGGTGGCGGCATTTTGTCGTCGCCTAAAGAAAGTGTGTATTGCCTGTCGGACGAGCCCGAGCACCAGGCCTTCGACCCGCTGGAAGCGATGCGCACCCCCTATCGCATCGACATCCTGCAACCGCTGTACTTCGTCTTGCCCGAGCTCAAGCGCCTGTTCGACGTGGCGCAGGAAGACATCATGGGCATGGTCGAGCGCGGCATGCAGTTGGGTCTGCACGCACCGAAATTTCCGCCCAAACCCAAAGCCGCGTGAACCTCACGTTTTAAGGCCAGGTGAGTCTGTTCCCTGGCCCCGCGTTGCTTTAGGGTAACGCCACTGACCTTCAATCATTCGAATTCAGGACACCTTCCATGACCACCTTGAACCAAGCCCACTGCGAAGCCTGCCGCGCCGATGCCCCGCAAGTCAGCGATGAAGAACTGCCGGTGCTGATCAAGCAGATCCCTGACTGGAACATCGAAGTGCGCGACGGCGTGATGCAGTTGGAAAAGGTTTTCCTGTTCAAGAACTTCAAATTCGCCCTGGCTTTCACCAACGCCATGGGTGAAATTTCCGAAGCCGAAGGCCATCACCCTGGCCTGCTCACCGAGTGGGGCAAAGTCACCGTGACCTGGTGGAGCCACTCCATCAAGGGCCTGCACCGCAACGACTTCATCATGGCCGCGCGCACCGACGAAGTGGCCAAGACTGCCGAGGGCCGCAAGTAATGCATTTCGATGCCATCGACCGCGTGCCCGGCGACCCGATTCTCGGGTTGATGGACCTGTATACCCAGGACGCCAACCCGAACAAGTTCGACCTGGGCGTAGGTGTCTATAAGGACGAGCAAGGCCTGACGCCGATTCCCCACTCGGTGAAGCTGGCGGAACAGCGCCTGGTCGACACCCAAGTGACCAAGACCTATATCGGTGGGCATGGCGATGCAGCGTTCGGCAGCCTGATCAGCCAACTGGTGCTCGGCGCCGACTCGGCCTTGCTGCGTGACCGCCGCGCTGGCGCCACGCAAACCCCAGGCGGCACCGGCGCCCTGCGCTTGAGTGCCGACTTTATCGCCCACAGCCTGCCGGGCCGTGGCGTGTGGCTGAGCAACCCGACCTGGCCGATCCACGAAACCATTTTTGCCAAAGCCGGGCTCAAGGTCAGTCATTACCCTTACGTGGGCAGCGACAACCGCCTGGATGTGACGGCAATGCTGGCAACCCTGTCCAGCGTGCCCAAGGGCGACGTGGTATTGCTGCACGCGTGCTGCCATAACCCGACCGGCTTTGACCTGTCCCAGGATGACTGGCGTCAGGTCTTGCAGATCGTGCTTGAACGCCAGTTGCTGCCGCTGATCGACTTCGCCTACCAGGGCTTTGGCGATGGCCTGGAACAGGACGCCTGGGCGGTGCGCCTGTTTGCCGCCGAGCTGCCGGAAGTGCTGATCACCAGCTCCTGCTCGAAGAACTTCGGCCTGTATCGCGACCGCGTGGGTGCATTGATCGTCTGTGCGGCGGATGCCGAAAAGCTCACCGATGTACGCAGCCAACTGGCGAATATCGCTCGCAACCTGTGGTCGACACCGCCGGATCACGGTGCTGCCGTGGTGGCGACCATCCTCGGTGATGCACAGCTGAAAAAGCAGTGGAGCGAGGAAGTCGAGGCCATGCGTTCGCGGATCGCCCATCTGCGCGCAGGATTGGTGGAAGCGCTTGCGCCCCATGGCCTGGCCGAGAAATTCGCACATATCGGCACGCAGCGTGGGATGTTTTCCTATACCGGCTTGAGTGCCGAGCAGGTCAAGCAACTGCGCGAAAAGCACAGTGTGTATATGGTCAGTTCGGGGCGGGCTAACGTGGCCGGTGTTGATGCAACGCGCTTGACGTTGCTGGCTCAAGCCATCGCCGACGTTTCCAACTGAAGCAACAGGATTAACTGTGGGAGCTGGCTTGCCTGCGATGGCGGTGGTTCAGTTGCAGATCAATTGCCTGACCCGCCGCCATCGCGGGCAAGCCCGCTCCCACATTTGAATCGTGGGGTGTCAGGTAGATCAGCGTCGGCTGTCAGGCCGTCACGGGAGCAAGCTCCCTCGCCACAGGTTCAGCCAGCGACCATTTCGGCCTTTAGCAGTGCCTCTTTGGCCTGCGCATCCGCCAACCGATACAACTCGATATGCCCATCCCAGTGCTCGATCAAGGCCGTGCACGACTCCACCCAATCCCCGCAGTTGAGGTAATCCACCTCGCCCACCTTGCGAATCTCGGCATGGTGAATATGCCCGCACACCACCCCGTGCAATTCACGCTTGGTCACCTCGTGGGCAATCGCCTCTTCGAAATCGCTGATAAAACTCACTGCCGTCTTGACCTTGTGTTTCAGGTACGCCGACAGCGACCAATAACCGTAGCCATACCGCGCACGCCAGTGGTTCAGCCAGCGGTTCAGCGTCAGGGTGAATTCGTAGGCCGAGTCGCCGAGGAAGGCGAGCCAGCGGTGATAGCGCGTGATCACATCAAACTGGTCGCCATGAATCACCAGCAAGTGGCGGCCATCGGCGGTGACGTGTACAGCCTCATCGACCAATTGGATATTGCCCAGGATCAGCTTGGAATAGCGACGCAGGAACTCGTCATGGTTGCCGGTGACATAGATCACCTCGGTGCCACGTTTGGCCATGGTCAGCAAGCGGCGGATCACGTTGGTGTGAGCCTGGGGCCAATACATGCCACCGCGCAGTTTCCAACCGTCGATGATGTCACCGACCAGGTAGACCTTGTCGGCATGGTAGCCCTTGAGAAAGTGCGACAGGTGTTCGGCCTGGCAATCCCGAGTGCCCAGGTGCACGTCGGAAATCCACAGGGTTCGCACCCGTTGCTTGCGGCTGGGCTTGGTGAACTCGGCACGGGTCATGGGCATCCCTCGACGCTGTTTTGGCGAGCTTGCGCCTTGGCGATTAATAGTGCATGACAAGCGTGCGTCAGTCTGATGACAGCGCCCGTCGCTCGCCAAGCGTTGTAGACTGACAGCTTGCCGCCCTGGAGACCGCGATGAGCCCGACCCTCACGCTACGCCACTACCTCGAAGCGCCCATTGCCCACAGCCATGACCATGCGCAGTTGGTGTTCGGCCTTTCCGGGCACCTGGACCTGGAAGTCGATGGCCGTGGCAGCCAGGTGCGCGAAAGCAGCGTGATGGTGCTGCCCTTCTCCACCCACCACGCCTGCATCAGCCGCGATGGCAGCCGCTGCCTGGTGCTGGATGTGCCGACCGAGCACTGGGTGGTGCAATCCTTGGGCGAACATGCCGATGCCAGCCGCCGCTTGCTCGACCAACCCGCACGCCTAGCGCTGGATGCCCGGCAACACCAGTTGGTGCAGTGGCTGGCACAAAGCCCGGTGCACGACCCGCTGATCGTCCAGCAAGGCGCCGTGTTGTTACTGGCCAGCCTCAACCACCCTCAGGGTCAACCGCTGCCTGGCCGGCGTCTGCCTTATGCCGCGTTCAATAGCCATATCGAGCGCCATGCGGCGCGTCCGCTCCAGGTGGCCGACCTGGCACGGATTGCCGATTTGTCCGTGCCGCGCCTGCATGCGCGGTTTATGGCGGAGTGCGGGCAAACGCCGATGGACTATCTACGCAGTCGTCGCTTGCACATGGCGCTCAGGCTTTTACGCGAAACCTCCCTGCCCATCGGCGAGATTGCCGAGCGCGTCGGCTACGCCTCGCAAAGTGCATTTTGCGCGGCCATGCTACGGGCGTTTGGCGCCTCACCCGGGGCGTTGCGTCGGGCGGGCTAGCAAGAGTCTTGCGCTAAAAATCACCCGGCCCGCGACAGACGCCCATTCTCCAACCCTCTAGACTGCGAGGCTGTCACCCCCTGTTGGATCAAGGATCGCAATGACTCCCCGCTCAGCCCTTGGCGCCCTGCATATCGGCGCATTGATGTTTGGCCTCACCGGCGTGTTCGGCAAGCTGGCGGCGGCCTCCCCTGCCATCATCGTATTCGGCCGGGCCGCGTTTGCCGTGCTGGCCCTGGCGGTATTCGCCCGCTTTGCCAGCAACGCTCCCTGGAAAAAACTGGAGATGCGTGACTGGCGTCGCCTGCTGGTCAGCGGCGTCGTGCTGGCCGCCCATTGGGTGACGTTCTTTATCGCTGTCAAAGTCGCGGGTGTGGCCGTGGCGACCCTGGGGTTCACCGCATTTCCGGCCTTTACCGTAATCCTTGAGGGGCTGATTTTCCGCGAGCGTATTCGGGCCAATGAAGTACTGCTGGTGGTGCTGGTCACCGTTGGCCTGGTGCTTGTGACCCCGGATTTCAATCTCGCCAGCGAAGCCACGGGCGGGCTGCTGTGGGGCATCGCCTCGGGGCTGTTGTTCTCGTTGTTGTCGCTGAACAATCGCGCCAGTTCAGGGCGCATTCCTGCGGTACAGGCCGCGCTGTGCCAGAACGTCGTGGTCGCCGCGCTCCTGCTGCCCGTGGCCGCGCCGGGGCTGGCAGATGTGCGTGGAATAGATTGGCTGTGGATCGGGCTGCTGGGGGTGTTTTGTACCGGCTTGGCCCACAGCCTGTTTGTTGCCAGCCTTGCGGTGATCAAGGCGCGCACCGCGTCGGTGGTGTTTGCGATGGAACCGGTCTACGGCATCACCGTGGCCTGGCTGTTGTTTGCCGAAACCCCGACCCTGCGCATGCTGCTGGGCGGCGCCTTGATCATCGTCGCCATCGTGCTCTCCGGCCTGATGGGCAGCGCCAGCCAGGCCAAGCAACCGGCGCCGGCCTGACTTCAGACGGTACGGTCGTTATGCCCGAGGTCGCGCTGCGGGTCGATCTGGTCGCGCACTCGCTGCTTGAGCACCTTGGCCTCGGGAAAACCGCCATCGGCCTTGCGCTCCCAAATCTGCACGCCATCGCAGGTAATGCGAAAGGCCCCGCCGGTGGCCGGTTCCAGTGCCACGCGCCCCAAGTCATCGGCAAAGGTGCTGAGTAGCTCCTGGGCCAGCCACGCGGCGCGCAGCAACCACTGGCACTGGGTGCAATAGGTGATCACGATCTCGGGTTTGCATGCAGACATCATTAAGCGGCTCCTGGCGTAACAGGCTCAGCGAATCGGGTGGCTATAATAGCGGCCTTTGTCGCCCAGCCACGAGATTGATGATGCGCCGCCTGCTGTCTTGCCTGTTCCTGTGCCTTGTCCCCCTACTTGCCGACGCGGTAGAAGCCCCCCGCCCGAAAATCGGCCTGGTGCTGTCCGGCGGCGCCGCCCGTGGCCTGGCGCATATCGGCGTGCTCAAGGCGCTTGAAGAGCAAGGTATTCATATCGATGCGATTGCCGGCACCAGTATGGGCGCGGTGATTGGCGGGTTGTATGCGTCGGGCTACAAAATTGACGAGCTGGAGAAGTTGGCGCTGGGGATCGACTGGCAGCAGGCCCTGTCCGACGCGCCACCGCGTGAAGATGTACCGTTTCGGCGCAAACAGGACGACCGGGATTTCCTGGTCAAACAAAAACTCAGTTTCCGCGACGATGGCAGCCTCGGCCTGCCGCTGGGCGTGATCCAGGGCCAGAACCTGGCGTTGCTGCTGGAAAGCATGTTCGCCCACAGCAGCAACACGCGTAACTTCGACAAGCTGCCGATCCCATTCCGCGCCGTGGCCACCGACATCACCACCGGCGAAAAAGTAGTCTTCAGCAAAGGCCACCTGCCCCAGGTGATACGCGCCAGCATGTCGATTCCCGCGGTGTTCGCCCCGGTGGAGCTGGATGGCCGCCTGCTGGTGGACGGCGGTATGACCGACAACATCCCGTTGGATGTGGCGCGGGAGATGGGCGTCGATATTGCTATCGTGGTCGACATCGGCACCCCGCTGCGCTCGCGCAAACAACTGGCCACCGTGGTGGACGTGCTCAACCAGTCCATCACCCTGATGACCCGGCGTAACTCCGAGGAACAACTCAAGGCCCTGAACCCCAAGGACGTGTTGATCCAACCGCCGCTGGCCGCTTATGGCGTCACCGACTTTGGCCGCGCCAAGGACATGATCGATGCCGGCTACCGCGCCACCCGTGCCCTCGACGTACGCCTGGCACACCTGCGCCCTGCCGAACCCATCGACGCCGACCTGATAGCCGCCCGCACACCGGGCGAACGCACCCCGGTAATCACCGCAATCCAGGTGGAGAACGACTCCAAGGTCAGTGATGACGTTATCCGCTATTACATTCGCCAGGGGCTGGGAGAACCGTTGAACCTGGGCCGCCTGCAATCAGACATGGGCACTCTGTACGGCCTGGATTACTTCGAGCAGGTGCAATACCGCGTGGTAAAAAAAGGCCAGGACAACACCCTGGTGATCAGCGCACGCGGCAAGCGCAGCGGCACCGACTACCTGCGCCTGGGCTTGAACCTCTCGGACGACATGCGCGGCGACAGCGCCTTCAACCTCGGCGCCAGTTACCGCGTGAACGGCATCAACCGCCTCGGCGCGGAATGGCTCACACGGGTGCAGATCGGTGATCGGCAGGAGCTCTACAGCGAGTTCTACCAACCCATGGACACCGGCTCACGTTACTTTGTGGCCCCCTACATCAGGGCCGAGGCGCAGAACGTCGAGCTGATCCTGGATAACGACCCCATCTCCGAATACCGCCTGGAACGCTATGGCTTCGGTTTGAACGTGGGCCGGCAGATCGGCAACAGCGGCGAGATCCGCTTTGGCGTGGGCGAAGCCTGGGGCAAGGCGGACGTGCGCATTGGCGACCGCGACCTGCCAAGCGTGAGCTTCAGCGAAGGCTTCTATGAACTCAAATATTCCTTCGACTCCCTGGACAACGTGTACTTCCCCCACAGCGGCGAAGACATCGGCCTGGCCTTTCGCGAGTTCGAACCTGGCCTGGGCTCGGACCAGCGCTACCGCCAGTGGGAATTCAAGCTGGACAAGGCCATGAGCCACGGCCCGGACACCCTGATACTGGGCGGCCGCTATGGGCGCACCCTGGACGATTCGGATGTGGTGATTTCCAGCTTCCTGCTAGGAGGCGCACGGCAATTATCAGGCTTCCGCCAGGATGCGATTTCGGGGCAGAACATCAGCCTGATGCGCGCGGTGTACTACCGCAGGCTCACCCCCCGCTCTTACCTGCCACTGGACTTCCCGTTGTACCTGGGTGCATCCCTGGAACGGGGTCGGGCGTGGAACAACGATAACGAGTTCGATAGCGGCTATATCAACGCTGCAAGTATTTTCCTGGGGTTTGATACACCCTTGGGGCCGCTGAATTTCAGCTATGGGTTCAATGATGATAATCAGAAGGCGGTGTACTTGAACCTGGGCCAGACGTTCTAAGAAGCCGAACACTAAACCCAATGTGGGAGCTGGCTTGCCTGCGATAGCGGTGCGTCAGCCAGCTAATCCCTTGACTGAATGTCCGTCATCGCAGGCAAGCCAGCTCCCACACTATTTAGATCAGGACTTTTCCAGGTTCGCCAGGATGTGCTCATGCACCCGCATGCACACCCGCAGGTCTTCCTCATTCACGCCCACGAACAACTCATGGCGCAACGCCGTGGCGATGGTTTCGATCTGGTCGATCAGCGGTTGGGCGGTATCGCACAGCAGGATACGTTTGGCGCGGCGGTCTTCCACCACGGCTTGGCGTTGCACCAGGCCCTGGCCTTCCAGGCTATCGAGCAGACGGGCCAGGGTGGGCCCTTCTACGCCGACACTCTGGGCCAATTCACGCTGGGTGGGTGCTTCGACAAAACGGGCCAGGTGCAGCAGCACCAGCCAGCGCGCCTGGGACAAGCCCAGCCCCGCCAGCCGGCGATCCAGTTCGGCGCGCCAACCTCGGGACATTTGCGCCAACTGCATGCCAAAACGGTGTTGATCGGTTAACGGCATAAAAAACTCATGTTTAAGACTGAAAATAAAGTATGGCTAATTATTAGTCAGCTAAGCATGAGCCCTGTCAGTAGGCAAGGCCCGCTATGTACTGATTCGTTACATTGTCGTAATTGGCACACTAAATTTCGAATTCCGACTGCAAAGCAGCACGCACGCAGTACAAAACGCCTTCCGGAACACGCCCGGTAAATAACGGCGCAATCTCCGTGACAGCTGGCAATTCGCCTTCTCCATCGAGAAAAGCGTCCTGGATTTCACCGAGCAAATCCTCAGGCAAATCAAGGGCCTGCTCCAGGGACAATTGCTGCTTGCCGATGGCTTCGGCGAGCAAGGTGTATACGTTTTTTTCCGAGCATTGCAGCTGGCCGGCGATCTGGATCGGGGTCATGCCGGCGCGGGCCAGGCTGATCAGTTCGTGGCGAATATCGGCGATTTCCTTCGGCGCTTCGGCCTGGCCGCCGAGCACTTCCAGGAAGGCCTGGCCGTAGCGTTCCAGTTTACGCGCGCCCACACCGCTGACCCGGGCCATCTCGGCCATGGTGGTGGGCTGCTCGCGGAGCATCTCCAGCAAGGTGGAGTCGGGAAAGATAACGTAGGGTGGCACGCTGTGCTCCTGCGCCAGTTTGCGCCGCAGGGTGCGCAAGGCTTCCCACTGTTCGCGTTCTTCACCCCGCACCAGTTGGCTGGCCTGGCTAGTACTGCTGCTTTTGGCGGTGGTCTGCGGCTTGAGGTCACGGCGCAGTTCCAGGCTCACTTCGCCCTTGAGCAAGGGCCGGCAACTGTCATTCAGGCGCAGCCCGCCGTAGCCTTCGATATCGATGTCGACCAGCCCACGGGCAACCATCTGGCGAAACAGCGAACGCCACTCACCTTCGGCGCGAGCTTTGCCGACACCGTACACCGAGAGTTTCTCGTGGCCGAAGCTGCGGATTTTTTCATTGTCCTTGCCCAGCAGTACGTCCACCAGATGGCCCACACCATAACGCTGGCCGGTGCGATAGATCGTCGACAACGCCTGGCGCGCCGGCTCGGTGGCGTCCCAGGTTTGTACGCCGTCGATGCAGTTATCGCAGTGGCCGCAGGGTTCAGGCATGTCTTCGTCGAAATACGCCAGCAGGGTCTGGCGGCGGCAGCGGGTCTCTTCGCACAACGAGAGCATGGCATCGAGCTTGTGCTGTTCCAGGCGTTTGTGGCGCTCGTCGCCCTCGGAGTTCTGCAGCATCTGCTTGAGCATCACCACGTCTTGCAGTCCGTAGACCATCCAGGCATCCGCCGGCAGGCCATCGCGGCCGGCACGCCCGGTTTCCTGGTAATAGGCCTCAAGGGACTTGGGCAGGTCCATGTGCGCCACGAAACGCACGTTGGATTTGTCGATGCCCATGCCAAAGGCGATGGTTGCCACCATGATCAGGCCTTCCTCGTTCAGGAAGCGTTTCTGGTGCGCTGATCGCGTTTCATTGGGCAGGCCGGCATGGTAAGGCAGTGCCGGGTAGCCTTGTTCACAGAGGAACGCCGCGACCTCGTCGACTTTCTTGCGCGACAGGCAGTACACGATGCCCGCGTCACTGCGCCGCTCGGACAGGAACGCCAGCAACTGCTTACGTGGCTGCTCCTTGGGCACGATGCGGTAGAAAATATTGGGCCGGTCAAAACTCGACAGGAAGCGCTCGGCGTTCTGCAAATGCAGGCGCTCGACGATCTCTTCGCGGGTCCGCTTGTCGGCGGTGGCGGTCAGCGCGATACGCGGCACATCGGGAAACAGTTCGGCCAATTGGCCAAGCTGCAGGTATTCGCGACGGAAATCGTGACCCCATTGCGACACACAGTGGGCTTCGTCAATGGCGAACAGGGCGATTTCCAGGCTCTGCAAAAAAGCCAGCATGCGTGGCTGCACCAGGCGCTCCGGCGCCAGGTAGAGCATTTTCACCTCGCCACGTTTGATGCGTGCGGCCAGGTCGCGCTGCTGCTCGGCGCTGAGGGTGGAGTTCAACGACGCGGCGGCGACACCGAGTTCTTCAAGGGTGGCGACCTGATCGTCCATCAACGCAATCAGCGGCGACACCACCACGGCCAGGCCATTGCGCAACAGCGCCGGCACCTGGAAGCACAGCGACTTGCCGCCACCGGTAGGCATCAGTACCAGGGCATCGCCGCCACTGGCCACGCGCTCAATGATCGCACCCTGGCGGCCACGAAAACTGTCGTAGCCGAAGATGTCCTTGAGGACGCGTTGAGCCTGCTCGAGCATGTAAAACTCCAAAATGGTGCCGAAATCCCTCTATACAGGCTGGCCGAAAAAATCCCCGTTCACGAAAAATAATCCGTAAGCGAAGTTTTCCCGGATTGGCGCTGGGCCTGTAGGGGCATCACAAAACGCGGCAGTATACCCGAGCGTTATCCACCAAAGGGCGCGACTGACGAATAGACGCACCAGGCTAAAACCGGGCAAATATGCCGTGCGGCTGGCCTGGGCGCTCAAGAAAGCCTAGAATTCAGCATCGTTTATTCCCAAGGTAGCCCTTCAATGTCCTTCGCTGAGCAACTAACCCGCCTGCAAGCCTTCCTCGACGCCGATGAGCTGCATGACGAGGCGCTGGACTACGTGGCCGCCCACGGCTACCTGACCGCCCTGTCGATCTGCTCCGACCCCGTTCCGGACCGTGAATGGATCGACGCGCTGTTCGCTGAAGAGCCTCACTACAGCGACGACGCCCAGCGCGCAGAAATCGAATCCACCCTGGTCGCCCTCAAGGCCCACATCGCCCGCCAACTGGCCTCCGACGAAGAGTTCGAGCTGCCGTGCGAGCTGGACCTGGGCGACGACCCTGATGACTCCGACCTGCGCGGCTGGTGCATCGGCTTCATGGAAGGCGTGTTCCTGCGCGAAGCCGCCTGGTTCGAAACCGCCGAAGAAGAAGTCAGCGAAATGCTGCTGCCGATCATGGTCGGCTCAGGCCTGTTCGAAGAGGAAGCAGAGTTCTCCGACATCGCCGCCGACGCCAACCTGATGGACGACATGATCGTGCAGATCCCGGAAGCCCTCACCGCGCTGTACCTGCTGTGCAACGCGCCTGACGAAAAACCGGCGATCCTCAAGCCACGTCACCACTGAGTCGCTTGCCCGTGGCACCCATGGGCAACCGTCCACTGCTCCTGCGCTACGCGCTGCTGGCCATCGGCTGGCTAAGCGTAGCGCTGGGAGTCATCGGCATTTTCCTACCTGTGCTGCCGACCACGCCCTTCCTGTTACTCGCCGCCGCCTGTTTCGCTCGCAGCTCCCCGCGCTTCTACCACTGGCTGGTGGAACACCCGCGCCTGGGGCCCTGGGTGCGCGATTACCTGGACGGCAATGGCATCCCGCTCAAAGGCAAGGTCTACGCCATTGGCTTGATGTGGTTGAGCATCTCGATTTCCTGCTACCTGGTGCCGCTGCCATGGGCACGGGGCTTTATGCTGACCAGTGCGGTGCTGGTGACGATCTACATCCTGCGCCAGAAAACCCTGCCGCCACGCTGAGCGCCACCTGCGACATTCGATCCCACACGACCTTGGTCGACACTGACTAACACCAGGCATCATGCGAGACTGTCCAACCGGGCCTGGAATGCCCGGGTGTTCTTATGCTCGGAGTTACCATGACGCTGTCCAGCGGGCTGATCGCCGCCGTTGCCCTGGCCTATATGGCCACTATGTTTGCCATCGCCTTTTACGGTGACCGCCGCCATGCGCCGCTGCCACCGCGCGTGCGTGCCTGGGTGTATAGCCTGTCACTGGCGGTGTACTGCACCAGTTGGACCTTCTTCGGCGCCGTAGGCCAAGCCGCCGAACAACTGTGGGCATTCTTGCCGATCTACCTGGGACCTGTGCTGTTGCTGGTGCTGGCACCCTGGGTGTTGCAGAAAATGATCCTGATCAGCAAGCAGGAAAACATTACCTCCATCGCCGACTTTATCGCTGCCCGCTACGGCAAGTCCCAGTCCCTGGCGGTGGTGGTGGCACTTATTTGCCTGGTGGGCGTGCTGCCCTATATCGCGCTGCAGCTCAAAGGCATCGTGCTGGGCGTGAACCTGCTGATCGGCGCCGGCCCCGACACCACCGGCACCCGCGCCCAGGACACGGCCTTGATCGTGTCGCTGGTGCTGGCGCTGTTTACCATCGTGTTCGGCACACGCAACCTCGACGCCACCGAACACCACCGCGGCATGGTGCTGGCGATTGCGTTTGAGTCGCTGGTCAAGCTGTTCGCTTTTCTCGCCGTCGGTGCGTTTGTCACCTACGGCTTGTACGACGGTTTCGGCGATCTGTTCAGCCAGGCCATGCTCGCCCCGCGCCTGGAGGAATACTGGAAAGAGACCATCAACTGGCCTTCGATGGTGGTACAGACCGGCGTCGCCATGATGGCGATCATCTGCCTGCCGCGACAATTTCATGTGACGGTGGTGGAGAACATCGACCCCCAGGATTTGCGCCTGGCCAAGTGGGTGTTCCCGGCTTATTTGATCCTCGCGGCACTGTTCGTGGTGCCCATCGCCTTGGGCGGCAAGATGCTGTTGCCCAGCTCGGTGCTGCCGGACTCCTATGTGATCAGCCTGCCAATGGCCGAGGCCCATCCTGCCCTCGCCGTGCTGGCATTCATTGGCGGTGCATCAGCGGCCACTGGCATGGTGATCGTGGCGAGCATTGCACTGTCGACGATGGTCTCCAACGATATGCTGCTGCCGTGGCTGTTGCGCCGATCCAGCGCCGAGCGGCCATTCGAAGTCTTTCGCCACTGGATGCTGTCGGTTCGCCGGGTGAGCATTGTGATCATCCTGCTGCTGGCGTACGTGAGCTACCGCTTGCTGGGCTCCACTGCCAGCCTGGCGACCATCGGCCAGATCGCCTTTGCCGCTGTGACCCAACTGGCCCCAGCGATGCTCGGCGCACTCTATTGGAAGCAGGCCAACCGGCGTGGGGTGTTTGCCGGTTTGGCCGCCGGTACCTTCCTGTGGTTCTACACCTTGGTCTTGCCAGTGACGGCGAAAAGTCTGGGCTGGTCGCTCAGCCTTTTCCCCGGCCTGACCTGGATGCATTCCCACCCGTTCGGGCTGTCGGTCACGTCGCTGACCTTGGGCACCGTGTTCTCCCTGGCGGGGAATTTCACCCTCTTCGTGTGGGTGTCGATGCTGTCGCGCACACGGGTTTCCGAGCACTGGCAGGCAGGCCGTTTTATCGGCCAGGAAATCAACCAGCGTGCGAGTGCGCGCTCCATGCTGTCGGTGCAGATCAGCGACCTGCTCAGCCTCGCGGCGCGCTTCGTCGGGGAAGAACGGGCCCAGCAGAGCTTTATTCGCTTCGCCTACCGCCAAGGCAAAGGCTTCAACCCCAACCAGAATGCCGATAACGATTGGATCGCCCACACCGAACGCTTGCTGGCCGGCGTACTCGGGGCCTCCTCGACGCGGGCGGTGGTGAAAGCGGCAATCGAAGGGCGGGAAATGCAACTGGAGGACGTGGTCCGTATCGCCGACGAAGCCTCGGAAGTGCTGCAGTTCAACCGCGCCCTACTGCAAGGCGCCATCGAGAACATCACCCAGGGCATCAGCGTGGTGGACCAGTCGCTCAAGCTGGTGGCCTGGAACCGGCGTTACCTGGAACTGTTCAACTACCCGGACGGCTTGATCAGCGTCGGCCGGCCCATTGCAGACATCATTCGCTACAACGCCGAGCGCGGCCTGTGTGGCCCTGGCGAAGCGCAAGTGCACGTGGCGCGTCGCCTGCACTGGATGCGCCAGGGGCGTGCGCACACCTCCGAGCGCTTGTTCCCCAATGGCCGGGTGATCGAGTTGATCGGCAACCCGATGCCCGGCGGCGGGTTTGTCATGAGCTTCACCGACATCACCGCCTTCCGCGAAGCCGAACAAGCACTGACCGAAGCCAACGAGGGCCTGGAGCAGCGGGTGACCGAGCGCACCCATGAACTGTCGCAACTGAACGTGGCCCTCACCGACGCCAAGGGCGTGGCCGAATCCGCCAGCCAGTCGAAGACGCGGTTCCTGGCGGCCGTGAGCCATGACCTGATGCAACCGCTGAACGCTGCGCGGCTGTTTTCCGCCGCCCTCTCCCACCAGACCGATGGCCTGTCCAGTGAGGCACGGCAATTGGTGCAGCACCTGGACAGCTCGCTGCGCTCGGCTGAAGACTTGATCAGTGATTTGCTGGATATTTCGCGCCTGGAAAACGGCAAGATCAACCCACAACGCCAACCCTTTGTCCTCAACGAGCTGTTCGACACCCTGGGTGCAGAATTCAAGGCGCTGGCCCAGGATCAACACTTGCGCTTCCGCTGGCGCGGCAGCCGTTTGCGGGTCGACAGCGATATCAAACTTTTACGGCGAATTTTGCAGAACTTTCTGACCAATGCCTTCCGTTATGCCGACGGCCCGGTGCTGCTAGGCGTACGTCGCCGCAAGGGCGAACTCTGCCTGGAGGTCTGGGACCGCGGCCCTGGCATTGCGCCGGATAAACAAAAGGTGATCTTCGAAGAGTTCAAGCGCCTGGACAGCCACCAGACCCGTGCCGAAAAGGGCCTGGGCCTGGGCCTGGCGATTGCCGACGGTCTGTGCCGCGTGCTGGGCCATCGCCTGAGCGTGCGCTCCTGGCCGGGCAAAGGCAGCGTCTTCAGCGTGTGCGTGCCGCTGGCCCGCAACCAGGCCAGCGTGCAACCCAAGCCGCCCACAGAAACCGGCCTGCCCTTGAGTGGCGCACGGGTGCTATGCGTGGATAACGAAGACAGCATCCTGATCGGCATGCGCAGCCTGCTAACGCGCTGGGGCTGTGAAGTCTGGACGGCCGCCAACCAGGCCGAATGCGCGGCACTGCTGGCCGACGGTATCCGCCCGCAACTGGCGTTGGTGGATTACCACCTGGACCACGGCGAAACCGGTACCGAGTTGATGGGCTGGCTGCGTGCGCAACTGGCCGAGCCGATTCCCGGTGTGGTGATCAGTGCCGATGGGCGACCGGAGATGGTGGCCGAGGTGCACGGGGCGGGGTTGGATTACTTGGCCAAACCGGTGAAGCCGGCGGCGTTGCGGGCGCTGTTGAGCAGGCATTTGCCCCTGTAACGGGGCTGTATTCGAGCTATTTGTGGGAGCAATTTAGACCCCTATCTATTATTCCGGGAGATGCGCCACGCCATCCGAATCGGTCATCGCCCGCTCCAGCAGATCCGCCGGCAAGCTCTTACTGGCGCGGGCGCCGAGCAACCTTAGCTGCTCGGTACGGCTGACCAGGTTCCCACGCCCATCCGTCAGCTTGTTGCGCGCCGCGCTGTAGGCCTTGTCCAACTGTTGTAGCCGGTTGCCCACTTCGTCCAGGTCCTGGATAAACAGCACGAACTTGTCATACAGCCAGCCGGCACGCTCGGCAATTTCCCGCGCGTTCTGGCTCTGGCGCTCCTGCTTCCACAGGCTGTCGATCACGCGCAGGGTGGCGAGCAAGGTCGTGGGACTGACGATTACGATATGGCGGTCGAAGGCTTCCTGGAACAGGTTGGGCTCGGCCTGCAATGCCGCAGAAAAGGCAGCCTCGATCGGTACGAACAGCAGGACGAAATCCAGGCTGTGCAAACCCTCCAGGCGCTTGTAGTCCTTGCCGGCCAAGCCTTTGACATGATTACGCAGGGACAGCACGTGTTGCTTCAACGCGGCCTGGCCAATCACCTCGTCATCCGCCGCCACGTACTGTTGATAGGCGGTCAAGCTGACCTTGGAGTCGACCACCACCTGCTTGTCGCCCGGCAACATGATCAGCACATCGGGCTGGAAACGCTCGCCATCCGGGCCTTTGAGGCTGACCTGGGTTTGGTACTCACGGCCCTTCTCCAGGCCCGCGTGTTCCAGCACTCGTTCAAGAATCAGCTCACCCCAGTTACCCTGGGTTTTCTGGCCCTTGAGAGCGCGGGTCAGGTTAGTGGCTTCGTCCGACAGACGCAGGTTCAATTGCTGTAGGCGCTCAAGCTCTTTGGCGAGGGAAAAGCGCTCACGGGCTTCGTTCTGATAGCTTTCTTCGACACGCTTCTCGAAGGACTGGATACGTTCCTTGAGCGGGTCCAGAAGTTGGCCCAGGCGCTCCTGACTGGTTTCGGCGAAGCGTTGCTCACGCTCGTCGAAGATCTTGCCGGCCAGCTCGGCAAATTGCGCACGCAGTTCGTCTCGTGAGCCTTGCAGGTCGGTGAGGCGTTGCTGATGACTCTCTTGCTGCTCACGCAATTCGGCGCTCAAGGCCGCGGCCAAGGCGTCGAGGCGACGCAGTTCGGTTTCCTTGGCGCTACGGTCGAGGTTCCAGGCGTGCGCGGCATCGCGGGCGTTATCGCGGTCGATCTGCAACAGCTCGACTTCACGGCGCAGCGCCGCCAGGTCGGCTTGTTTGGCGGCATTGGCCTGGCTGAGGTCACTGATCTCATCGCGACTGGCGTCCAGTTGCGCGGCGAGCCCTTCCTGGGCCAGTTGTGCGGTCGCCAGGCGCTCCTCCAGCAACTCCCAGCCGGTGGTGCGTGCGGTCAGGCGCCGCTGGAGTTGCCAGCACAGCGCCAGTAGCGGCACGGCTGCGCCCACAAGACCCAAGGCGATACTGGTCCAGTCAAACACCATAGCCATTTCTGCCATCACCGAAAAAGATCAAGGGTAACCAAGCCTAAGGCCGGAGGACAGCTCAGTCTTCGACCTGCCCCAGTTCGCGCTGGGCGCGACGGTCGCCGGCGCGAGCAGCCGAACGCAACAAATCGTGGCCGATGCGCCGGTCACGGGCATTTCCGCACTCGCGGCACATCAGTTGGCCAAGACGGCTCTGAGCGGCCACCACGCCTTCGCGGGCGGGCTGCTTGAGCAAGCGTCCGGCGAGATGCTTGATATTGTTGCTCTGCCCCAGGCGCGGGCTGTCGAGCAGCCACAAAGCAACCTTCAAGGAAAAACGCTTGGGCGCGGTAACAGTTTGGGGCGTGTCGGTAACAGAAGGTGATACTGAGCGAAACTTCATAAAGCACTGTGGGGCAGAACGGAAGGCGCGCCACTCTACTCTTTTTTTCGTACAGGTAAAGCTGAAAAAACCGTGCACGCCCGTCCTAGAGCAAGCGCTCGGGACAATCCACAGAAGCTGTGGATAACTCAGTGGACAACCCCCCTTGAACAGGCGCAAAGCCCCATGGAACGGGGGCCGCGGTCAAACTGACGATTTTTTCACCAATAAAAAAAAGCGAGATTTTTCATTGACTTAAATTTTGATTACAGGCAAATGGGCGCACTTGCACACCCGTGGCAGCAGGGTTACACCCTTGGCCACAAATGTGCACAAGTCCCGATCGGCTGGTTATATCGTCGGCGTTTTTTGATTCAACACCGGTTAAACATGTTACTAAGCGCGCAAACCCGAGGGCTTTTCAAATCTGCCTCGGCTCGCCACACTGCGCCACCGCCAATGCAAACCAGTAGGGCCGATGAAAGGAATTCTGTTATTCGCCGGGCTGCTGCTGGCCATCTGCGCGACCTCGCTTGGGATCAATGCCGCGCTCCCCTCGCCGGACGGCGCACTGTTTGCTATTGCTATCCTGCTATCGGCCGCCTTTACCGCCGTGATTCTGTGCATCGAACTCAGTGATGGCAGAATTAACGACATGGGCGATGTGATCCGCATGATCGAGACCGGCCAGTCCTTGCGGCTGACGCTCGCCGCCTACGGTCTGGGCTGTGCCTTGGCCGCATCCATGACCGTGCTGGTCTATTGCGAGTTACTCGGCGGCTGAACGAAGTTTTTTTGCAATCGGCCTTCCCTTCCCTGTTTCAATCCGTTACTATCCGCGGCGTTAGTACCAAGCTGAAAGTCAATTCTGGTCGAACACGTCCCCTGAACCACATGGGATCGGCCACCTCGATGGTTTCCAGGTATTCCTTGCGACGACACTGCCTTTGAACAAGCAAAGGGTGGCGCGAAGTTCCAATACTCTGACCGAACCAACCTGCAAAT
This sequence comes from Pseudomonas sp. CFSAN084952, assembly GCF_009648855.1. Lineage (NCBI taxonomy): Bacteria > Pseudomonadati > Pseudomonadota > Gammaproteobacteria > Pseudomonadales > Pseudomonadaceae > Pseudomonas > Pseudomonas sp. CFSAN084952. The sequence continues at coordinate 3,716,010 of NZ_CP045767.1, forward strand.
TGATCAGGATCTCCACCCTGGGCCCAGAACCTTTGCCCTTGTTGTGTTGCCTGCCCTCCTAAGTACCTACCTGCCAGCCCAAGCGCGCCAAATTTAATTGCGCTTCAAACTGGCTGCTTTGTTCCAGTCGGGTTCTTCGTTTGATCAATGGTGATCAGCGTTACTGGAACGTTTTAACGTTGCACGGTTCTTATCCGTGTCATTTGTAGGAACACCAATAATATGAACGCTCAAATCCACACTCAGGATGCCATTCGCACCCTCACCAACGCTTTTGCCCCAATGAACTGCCTGATCATGGCCGCTCGCAAAGGCTGCTTCAGCTTCACCCTGGTCAACGAACACGGCATCGCTCGTCACAGCGAACGCCTGTACCCCGATCAATACTCCAGCGCAGAACCGCTGCAGGCCGTGATCGATCGTACCCGTCAGGCACTGACTGCCTGATCGACCCGCGTCGCTGAAACCTCAAAAACCCTGTTTGAATAACAGGGTTTTTTATTGCCTGGAATTTGGCCCTGAGTTCGCCGGGCTAAGTACAAATGGATATAAACGTTATAACCAGTTGCAGAAGATGTTTTAAAAACAGTCCTTTACATCGTGAATATGACACTACACTTCAACTCAAGCGGCGTGATCCGCTTACGACGGGCCTGAGATCCGATTCACCGCTGCCAAGCCCCCCCTCTCAGGCTCGTCCACTCTTTGCAAGGACTGAGGCTCGTATGGGTATTGCCGCCAGTGAATTGTGTCGTTATGTGATCAGGCCGACGCTGATGTACCTCGGCCGCCACAGCTCGACAGCCGAATCCCTGCTGCTGGGCATTGCCGCCAGCCAGTCAGAACTGGGCTCGGCGCTGCATGACCGCCGCGGCCATGGCCTCTATAGCATCACCGAACCACGCCACCGCGCCCTCTGGGATAACTACCTGGCGCTGGACCCGGAACGCGCCAGCCTGGTGCGCGGGCTGGCCAGCCAACATGCGTTCCTCAGCGCGCCCCAGTTGGAGCTGACGGTAAACCTGCGCTACGCCACCGCGATCGCCTGGTTGCTGGTGGAACAACATCGTCCTGCCCTGCCCGCGCCCGGCGATGTACTGGCCATGGCGCGTATCTGGAAAGAAATATTCCACCCTCAGGGCCGCCTGCGAGATTTCACCCAAGCCTGGCAAACCTGTGTAATCCCAATGAAACAGGCAGCTTGCTGACCGGGCAAATTGCAAGATTCGCCAAAAAACGGCGATTTTGGTCTGATTGTCCTACAAAAACGCTCTATCTCCCGCATTACAGCCTATAGCGCGATGTGAAATTTATTGATACTTTCCGCAGCGGTGATCACACGGAGTTCTAATAATGAAAAAAGTAATGCTCAAGACCACACTTAGCCTCGCCGTTGCCATGGCATCCTCCCAACTGTTCGCCAGCGGCTTTGCGCTCAACGAACAGAGCGTGAGCGGGATGGGTACCGGTTTCGCAGGTCGCTCTTCTTCTGCCGATGATGCGAGTACTGTGTTCGGTAACCCTGCCGGTATGGCACGTCTGGAAGGCCAACAGATCACCGGTGGCGTTGCAGCCATTGATGCCTCCACCGATATCAGCAATGTCAGCGGCCGCTCCGCTGGCAGCAACAAAGGCGATATGGTGCCTTTCACCGCCGTGCCTTTCGGTTTCTACACCAATAAACTTAACGACCAGTGGGCTGTCGGCTTCGGCGTCTATGCGCCGTTCGGCCTGGTGACCGACTACGAAAGCGGCTTCCAGGGCCGTGGCTTTGGCAGCAAGAGCGAAGTGAAAGTCATCACCTTGCAACCGACTGTCAGCTACGCCTTCAACGACCGCGTTTCCGTGGGTTTTGGCCCGACCATCAACCGCATCGCCGGCACCCTGGAATCGGACCTGACGCTGAACCCTCGCGCGCCAGACACCAATATCAAGATCAAGGGTGACGACACCGCGCTGGGCTTCAACATCGGCGTACTGGTCCAGGCCACCGATACCACCCGTGTCGGCCTGACCTACCACTCCAAGGTCAGCTACAAGCTGGACGGCCACACCGAAGTCACCGCACCGACCGCGACCTCGCCGTTCCTGCGCAGCAACCGCTATGACGCCTCGCTGAAAATCGACACACCTGAGTCCTACGACCTGTCCGTCACTCAAGACCTGACCGACGCGTGGAAACTCTACGCCGGTGCAACCTGGACACGCTGGAGCCGCCTCAAAGACATCACCGTCAAGAACGAAGGCGTCAGCGGCGCTACTGGCGGCGCGCTTGCCCCAGGCCTGGTCAGCACAATCAAGGAAGACCAGAACTGGCACGACACCTGGGCCTACGCCGTGGGTACTTCGTACCAGCTCACCAAGCAAGTGGTACTGCGTACCGGCCTGACATTCGACCAGTCGCCTACCAACAACACGGATCGCTCACCGCGCATCCCGACCGGCGACCGTACTATCTTCAGCCTGGGCCTGGGCTACCAGGTCATGGATAACATGACCATCGACCTGGCCTACTCCTACCTGAAGGAAGAGGACGTCAAGATTTCACGCTCCAACCAATTGGCCAGCTACAACGCCAAGTATGAAAACAGCGCCAACGGTTTCGGCTTGGGCATGACCTACAAGTTCTAACCGCAGTCGTATAAAAAAGCCCCGCTCTCCTGTGAAGGAGGCGGGGCTTTTGTTTGGCTGGCGGTCAGGGTTTGGAAGCCAATGCCTGTTCCACCGCCTTGATCAGCTCCGGACTGTCCGGCTTGGTCAGGCTGGAAAAACTGGCAACCACATTGCCTTGGCGATCCACCACATACTTGTAGAAATTCCACTTCGGCGCCGCGTCGGCCTGCTGTGCAAGCACCTTGAACAGGTGCACCGCATCCGGCCCCTTGACCTTCTGCGGCTCGGTCATGGTGAAGGTCACGCCATAGTTCACGTAGCAGACCTTGGCGGTTTCTTCCCCGGTCTTGGCTTCCTGTTTGAAGTCATCGGACGGCACGCCGATCACTTCCAGGCCCTGGCCCTTGTAGCGCTGATATAACGCTTCCAGACCTTTAAACTGTGGGGCAAAGCCGCAGAAGCTCGCTGTGTTAACGATCACCAAGGGCTTGCCAGCGAATTGCTGGCACAGGTCGATGGATTCCTTGGCCCGCAGCTTGGGCAATTGGCCCGCAAGCAACGGTGGGCAACTGGCGGCCATCGCCACGCTGCCAATAGCCATCAGGACGGGTACAGCGAGCCAGCGCATCTGCATGTCAAAAGTCCTTGAGTCAGTTCAGACCCACAACTTAGCAGATCGCCATGCCCAGTTGCATCAATGCCAGGCCGCCCTGATGCCAGCCCCACCAGGCCAGCAGCAATAACACCATCCCCACAGCCACCAGCATAAGACGCGCTGTCATGCTCATGCCGCCTCCATCTGCGCCTGAATACGTGCCACCGGCCGCTCACGCACCGGCCAATTCAGCGCGGCGGCGAGCAGGCTGAGTAAAATTGCCACCTGCCAGATCAAATCGTAGCTACCGGTTCGATCATAGACCACCCCGCCCAGCCACCCGCCGAGGAACGAGCCAAGCTGGTGGAACAGGAACACAATCCCGCCGAGCATCGAGAGGTTGCGCACCCCAAACAGGGTCGCAACGGTGCCATTGGTCAGCGGCACCGTGGACAGCCACAAGAATCCCATCGCCATGCCAAACAGATACGCCGTGACCTCGGTGACCGGCGCCCACAGGAACAACACAATCACTACCGCCCGCAACAGGTACAAGCCGGTGAGCAGACGCGGCTTGGACATGCGGCCACCGAGCCAACCCGCCGTGTAGGTGCCAAATACGTTGAACAGGCCAATCAAGGCCAGCACCGTGGTGCCCACCGTGGCCGGCAGGTGCTGGTCGACCAGGTATGCCGGCAAGTGCACACCGATGAACACTACTTGGAAACCGCACACAAAAAAGCCGAAGGACAGCAGCCAGAAGCCGGAGTGGGAGCAGGCCTCTTTCAGCGCTTCGCCCAGGGTTTGCTGGCCTACCGTGACCGCCAGCGGCCGGTCCTTGAGCATGGCGACCAGCGGCAGGATCAGCGCCACCATCAAGCCCAGCGCCAGCAAGGCGGCCGACCAGCCCAGCCAGCCAATCAGGCCCAGGGTGCCGGGCACCATGGCGAACTGGCCGAACGAGCCGGCGGCGCTAGCAATGCCCATGGCCATGCTGCGTTTTTCCGGCGCTACGGCGCGGCCAACCACGCCGAGAATCACCGAGAACGAGGTGCCGGACAGGCCAATACCAATCAGCAAACCTGCGCTCAACGACAGCGACCAGGCAGAGTCGGACATGCCCATCAGCACCAGGCCGACGGCGTACAACACCCCGCCGACAAACACCGCCTTGGTCGCGCCGAAACGGTCGGCCAAGGCCCCGGTAAATGGCTGCGCCAAGCCCCAGATCAGGTTCTGCAAGGCGATAGCAAAGGCAAAGGTTTCACGCCCCCAACCGAATTCGCTGCTCATCGGCGCCAGGAACAGGCCAAAGCCATGCCGTACGCCCAAGGACAACGCCAGGATCAGCGCACTGCCTAAAAGAACCCAACCACTGGTGCGCCACATCGAGGTCATTTCTTATTCTCCGTTCGCGGGTATATACCCGCTTATAGTCGAACAAACCGCCGTTCAGGCGAGTTCATCCAGCAAGGCCAACAACATTTCGCGCTTTTCGGCGCCGAGCTTATCAATCAGTTTCTGCTGCGCTGCTTCCCACGCCGGCAACGCAGCGCCTAGCCGTTCATGGCCGGCGTCAGTCAACACCACCAGGCGGTTGCGCAAATCGTCGCCCTCCACCAACTGCACCAGCCCTTCACCTTCCAGGACGCGCAGGTTGCGCCCCAGGGTGCTGCGATCCAAGCCCATGGCGTCCGCCAGGCTGGAAATGCTCGGCTGGTCGAGACGCTGCAGGTTGCACAACAGAGAATACTGGGCAACGTTGATCCCGAAGCCGTCGAGAGCGCCGTCGTAGTGCCTGCTGACGCCACGGGCGGCACGTCGCAGGTTGGTGCATAAACATTGGGAGGCAAGCATAGAGCGTGTATATACCCGGAGTTAACCAATTGCAAGAAAGCGTTACAACGCCAGCCCGACCAGCACCGCGACTTCAAGCAGCTCCAGCAGTGCGCCAGCAGTGTCGCCCGTGGTACCGCCCAGACGCTTGACCATCAACTGGCGCAGCCACACGAAACACAGGGCCGCCAGCAACACCGCGATGCCGCCGCTGAGACCACCGATCAGGATGCAGGCCAACCCGCTGAGGATCAGCACCTGTTGGCCGACAATTCGCGGCAGATGATCTGACAGTGCCTGGCCCAATCCGCCCGCCCGCACATAGCGCGTGGTGAGAAACAGCGCCAGCATCGAAGCACGTCCGATCAAAGGCGCCAGGATCAAGGCGGCGCCATTGTGTTGTTCGATCAACGCCACCAACGCGCTGAACTTGAGCAGCAGCACCAGCCCCAGGGTGACCACCGCAATCGGGCCGCTGCGCGGGTCTTTCATGATGCTGAGGGTGCGCTCCCGGTCGCCAAAACCGCCCAACCAGGCATCGGCGCTGTCGGCCAGCCCGTCCAGGTGCAGGCCACCGCTGAGCAGCACCCAGGCGGTGAGCAGCAACGCGGCGTGCAACAGCAACGGGGTACCCTGCAACACCTGGTTGAGGCCCCATAACAGCACGCCGAACAGCAACCCTACCAGCGGATAAAACAGCAACGAACGGCCCAGCTCTTGAGGCTGCGGCATGCCCGGCAAACGTATGGGCAGGCTGCTGAGAAATTGCAGGGCGATCCAGAACGGCAGCATCATCAGCGCCCTTCCTTCAACACGCCATCGGCCGCAACCTGCAGGCCGAACAGGGCACCGTGGCCCACTTCGACATTCAGCAGTTGCTCACGGGGCAACCCTCGCGCCTGGGCCAGCAGCAGGCGCATTACACCGCCATGGCTGATCAACAGCACGCGCTGGCCAGCATAGGCCTGATGCAGCCGCCTGACAGCGCCAAGCACGCGCGCGGAAAACTGGATGACCGGCTCGCCTTCCGGCGGCGTGAATTCATAGGGGTTGGCCCAGAACAAGCCCAGCCCTTGGGCATCGGTGTCCATCAACGCGGCCGCACTCTGCCCTTCCCACGCGCCGAAGTGCAGCTCTTGCAGATCGGCCTCCAGAGTCACCGGCACATCGAGCTGTGCCCCCAACTCCTGGGCGAACAGAGCGCAGCGTTGCAGCGGTGAGCTGATCAGCCGATCCCACGGCCCCTGCCCCACCACTGCGTCGCGCATCTGCCGCCAGCCGTTGGCGGTCAGCGCATCGTCCAGGCTGCCACGCAGGCCTCCGCCCAGTTCGGTTTCGCCGTGACGCAGCAGGTCCAGGCGCAAGGTCATGCGGGGCGGTCCGCCACGGCGGCTTCGGCGAAGGTCGCCATCTGCCCGTGCAGCGCACACGCCAGGCGCAACAAAGGCACCGCCAACGCCGCGCCGCTGCCTTCGCCCAGGCGCAGGCCCAGTTCCAGCAACGGTTGCGCATCGAGGCTGTGCAGCACATGGCGATGGCCCGGCTCGGCACCCCGATGGCCGAACACCAACCATTCGCGGCACGCCGGGTTCAAGCGCACCGCCACCAGCGCGGCCACGCTGCAGATGAACCCATCCACCAGCACCACGATGCCTTCCTGGGCGCAGGCCAGGTAGGCGCCAACCAAGGCAGCAATTTCAAAACCGCCGAGATTGAACAGGGTTTGCAACGCATCGCTGCGCTGACCGGCGTGCAACCCCAGGGCGCGCTCGATGACCGCGACCTTGTGGCTGACCCCTGCGGCATTCAAACCGGTGCCAGGGCCTGTGAGGTCAGTGACCTGGCAATCCAGCAATGCGCAGGCCAAGGCACTGGCGGCAGTGGTATTGCCGATGCCCATCTCACCGCCGATAAAGAGTTGCGCGCCGCTTTCCAGGGCACGGCGTGCGCTGTCTCGTCCAGCTTGCAAGGCCAACTGCCCTTGGGCTTGGGTCATCGCCGGGCCATGCACGAAATTAGCCGTGCCCGCGCCGATGTTCAGGTGACGAACGCCGGGCAAATCCAGGGACGGCGTGACCGTGCCGAGGTCAATCACCTCCAATTGCGCTTGCAGTTGCCGCGCCAACACGCTGATCGCCGCGCCACCGGTGACGAAGTTTTGCAGCATCTGCCCGGTGACCTCTTGGGGAAATGCCGACACGCCTTCAGCGACCACACCGTGATCGCCGGCAAAAATCGCGATCCACAGGTGATCTACCGTCGGTTTGACCTGGCCCTGCAAACCCGCCAGCCGCACCGCCAGGGCTTCCAACTGGCCGAGGGAACCGGCGGGCTTGGTCAACTGCTGCTGACGCGCCAGCGCCTGTTCGTGGGTCGTGGTATCCACCGCCTTGCAGGGGTTGAGCCACCAGGAATCGGTCATAACGCAGTACCTTTCAAAGTCAGGGGCAGGCCGGCAACCGTCAGCACAACGCGCTGACATTGCTCGGCCAAGGCTTGATGCAGCCAACCGGCTTCATCCACATAACGGCGAGTCAATTCGCCCAGCGGCACGACACCCAGACCGGTTTCGTTGCTGACAAAAATGATCTCCCCCGGCAGCGAGGCCAGGGTTTGCAACAGTTGATCACGCTCGGATGCAAGGCGAGCCGGGTCTTCGAGCATCAGAAGATTGGTGAGCCATAAGGTCAGGCAATCCACCAGCAGGCAGCGATCAGTGGCGGCGTTTTCCTGTAGCACACGCGCCAGGTCGATGGGCTCTTCAACCAGGCCCCAATGGTCGGGACGACGCTGGCGGTGCAGCGCGACGCGCTCGCTCATCTCACCGTCGAGCGGTTGGCTGGTGGCGATATAAATGACGGCAAGCCCGCTCTCTGCGGCAAGCTTTTCGGCCAGGCGGCTCTTACCCGAACGGGCACCGCCGAGGATCAATTGATACATGCAAAGGCCCCTGGCAAACGATGTGGCGAGGGAGCTTGCTCCCGTGACGGCCTGACAGCCGACGCTGATCCAGCTGACGCACCGCGCCCCAAATGTGGGAGCTGGCTTGCCTGCGAAGACGGCCTGACAGTCAACACAGTTGGACCGTGTACATATCCATTTCTGCGGTAACGGCCACTTAGGGTTCCGCTTTTACAGCGGCTCACTTTTGAAAAGCGCAAAAGTAAGCAAAACGCTCTTGCCCCACCACTCGGCACCTCGCCCAGGCTCGGTGTGCCCGTAATCCGCCAGTGATTTGGGGGGCCGCCGCCCCGCGCCATCCATGGCGCGGGGCGGCTAAACCGGCATCCCTGCCGGTTTACCCCCCAAATCACTGTCGAATTCCGGCCAGCGTGGTTTAACGGGGCGCCTAAGATCAAGCTCAAAAGCAGATCAAGATCAAGGGCGGCTCGCTTCGCATCGTGGTTACCGTTGAGCACTACAGCGTTGTGTAGATACACATGGCTATCGCAGGCAAGCCAGCTCCCACAGTTGGATGGTGTGAACACCGTCAGATCCCACATAGCTTGCGCAACAAATCGGTGTCCAAGTGGTGCTCCACCAAGTCCGCCAACCGCTCGATATCGCGCTCGCGCAAGCCGTGATAATCCACCTCTTGCACCTCCTGCAACCCGGCCCAACGCAGCAACGCGCTGCACGCAGCCGGGGTCTCGAATAGGCCGTGCAGGTAGGTGCCTAGAATTTGCCCATCAGGGCTCTGCGCGCCATCGCTGCGGCCATCGTCCAGCAGGACCGCAGCGCTTGCCAAGGCAGCGCCGCAGGTCACCCCCGCATGGATTTCATAACCGCTGACGTCGGCATCTTCCAATACCAGACGCCCACGCACATTGCGCAGTTGTTTCTCTTGTTCCAGGGTGGTGCTGAACGCCAGCAACCCAAGGCCGGCACTGGAGCCCGCGAGCCCTTCCAGACCCAGCGGGTCATGGACCTGCTCGCCGAGCATCTGCAAGCCGCCGCAGATCCCCAGTACCTTGCCGCCATAACGCAGATGCCGCGCCACGGCGGTGTCCCAGCCATTGGCACGCAGATAGGCCAAGTCACTGCGCACGCTTTTCGAGCCCGGCAGGATGATCAGGTCAGCGGCAGGTATCGCCTGGCCCGGCCCGACGAACTGCAAGTCCACCTGGGGGTGCAAGCGCAGCGGGTCGAAGTCGGTATGGTTGCTGATGCGCGGCAGCACCGGCACCACCACCTTGAGCACCTGGGCGGCCTTGTCGATCTGGCGCTGGTCGATGCCGTCTTCCGCCTCCAGGTGCAGGTCCATCACGTAGGGCAGCACGCCGACGACCGGTTTGCCGGTGCGCGCTTCGAGCCAGTCCAGCCCTGGTTGCAGCAACGCGATATCGCCGCGAAAACGGTTGATGATGAAGCCCTTGACCCGCGCCTGTTCACTGGGCGACAGCAGCTCCAGGGTGCCAACCAGATGGGCAAACACGCCGCCGCGGTTGATGTCCGCGATCAACAGCACCGGGCAGTCCACCGCCTCGGCGAAGCCCATGTTGGCAATGTCATTGGCGCGCAGGTTGATCTCGGCCGGTGAGCCCGCGCCTTCGACCATCACCACCGGGTAGGCCTGGCTCAAACGCGCGTGGGAGGCCAGCACCGCTTGCATCGCAATGGCTTTGTAGTCGTGATAGGCCACGGCATTCATGCTGGTGACCGCACGGCCATGGATGATCACTTGGGAGCCGGTGTCGCTGTTGGGCTTGAGCAATACCGGGTTCATGTCGGTATGGGGCGCCAGGTTGGCAGCCTGGGCCTGCACCGCCTGGGCGCGGCCGATCTCGCCGCCTTCGGCGGTCACCGCGCTGTTGAGCGCCATGTTCTGCGGCTTGAACGGCGCCACCGCGACACCCTGGCGTACCAGCCAGCGACACAGCGCAGTCACCAGGGTGCTTTTACCGGCGTCGGAGGTGGTGCCCTGCACCATCAACGTGGTCATGTGGCGTCCTTGTAGGCGGCCAGGGCTTCATCAAGGCGCAGCCAGTCGGCGTCGGTGTCGGGCAGGCCCAAGCGCACGCTGCTGTTGTGCACGAACAGGCGCAGCAGGATGCCGCGTTGGGCCATGAATTCGTACAGCCGTTCAGCGTGGGGGGTAATCAACCACTGGAACAATGCGCAGCCGCCGTGCGGTTGAAGCCCACGGCGCTCAAGCAACTCGAACAGACGCTGGCCGGCTGCGATGCAACGACTGCGCTGGCGCGCATGCCCGTCGGTGTCGCGCAGGCACACTTGGCCCAACACCCGCGTCGGCCCACTGACGGCCCAGGGCCCGACCTGTTCGGCCAACAGCTTGAGCAACTTGCGCTCGGCCAGCACAAAGCCCAGGCGCACGCCGGCCAAGCCGAAGAACTTGCCGAATGAGCGCAGTACGATCAAGCCGACCTGATCGGCATGGCTGGCCAGGCTCAAGTCCGGGGTCACGTCAATGAACGCCTCGTCCACCACCAGCCAGCCACCGCGCTGGGCCAACCGCGCATGCCAGTCCAGCAGGCGTTGCGGGCTCAGGCTCAAGCCCGTGGGGTTGTTGGGGTTGACCACGACCAGCACGTCGAGGCTGTCGAGAAAGAAGTCGACTTCCTGCTCCTGCACTTCGCGCACCACATAACCGGCGCGGCGCCAGGCTTCGGCGTGTTCGGCGTAACAGGGCGAAAGCACGCCGACCTTGCCGGAACGACGCAAGCGCGGCAGCAGTTGGATCGCGGCCTGAGAGCCCGGCACCGGCAGCAATGGGCCGGCGCCGTAGTACTCGCTGGCAGCCTTCTCCAAGCCGTCATCGGTTTCCGGCAAGCGCGCCCAGGCACGCAAGGGAATCTCGGGAATCGGCCACGGCCAGGGCGCCAGGCCGCTGGACAGGTCGAGCCAATCCGCTTCGGCAATGCCGTACTCAATCGCGGCCTTACGCAGCCGACCACCATGTTCAAGCATAGATTTGCGCCCCCACGCACAGGACCAGCAGCCACAGCCACACGCCGCGCTGCACCAGTTGCCAGCCGCGATCAATGGAATCGGCGTCGGCCGGCGGGCCTTCGCCCAATGGCGGGCGCTGATGCACCTCGCCGTAATAAATCGCCGCGCCGCCGAGCTCCACACCCAAGGCACCGGCCCCCGCCGCCATCACCGGGCCAGCGTTGGGGCTGTCCCAAGTCGGGCCCTGAGTGCGCCAGCATTTGAGCGCCAGGCGGGTTTTACCCAATAACGCGTAGGTTAAAGCCACCAAGCGCGCAGGAATATAGTTGAGCACATCATCGATCCTGGCGGCTGCCCAACCGAAGCGCTCAAAGCGCTCATTGCGATAGCCCCACATGGCGTCCAGGGTATTGCTCAGACGATAGAGCACCACGCCCGGCACACCGGCCACCACAAACCAGAACAACGCGGCGAATACCGCATCGCTGCCGTTCTCCAGCACCGATTCGGTGGCTGCGCGGGCCACTTCAGTACGGTCCAGTTCACTGGTCTGACGGCTGACCAGGTAACTCACACGTGTACGCGCTTCGTCCAGGTCATCACGGCGCAGGGCCTGGGCCACCGGCATCACGTGCTCGCCCAGGCTGCGCATGCCCAGGGCGCAGTACAACGCCAGGATCTCCAGCAGCCAGCCGATATAAGGCGCCCACGACAACGCCGTGGCCAGCAGGGTCAGCGGCACCACCGCAATAAACCACGCGGTCACACCATGGCTGCGCCAGCCACGCCCGCCAGTATTGAAACGTTGCTCGATGCGCCCGGCGAAATTGCCGAACGCCACCAGCGGATGCCAGCGCCTGGGCTCACCGAGCAGCGCATCCAGCGCCACCGCAGCCACACACAGCAAGGCCACACTCATTGACTCACTCCCCACGTGTTTTCATACAGCATGTCACTCAGCGGTCGCGGATCGGCCCAGCCTTCAAGCTGCAACATCGGTGCCGGGTAAAACTCGGCCACCGGCCCCAGGCACAACACTGCAAGGGGTTTTGCGCCGGGTGGCAAACCCAGCAACTCGGCCAGGGCCTGGGGGTCGAACAGCGAAACCCAGCCCATGCCCAACCCTTCCACGCGCGCCGCCAGCCACAGGTTCTGGATGGCGCAGGAGAGCGAGGCCATGTCCATTTCCGGCAGGGTGCGGCGCCCGAAGATGTGGCGCTCGCGATCGTCCATCAAGGCGGCGACCAATACCTCGGCACAATCGTTGATGCCTTCGACCTTGAGCTTCATGAACGCATCGGAGCGCTCGCCCAATGCTTCGGCGGTGCGTACGCGCTCTTCTTCTACCAACTGTTGAATCTGGCTGCGCAACGAGCGATCGCTGATGCGGATAAAACGCCACGGCTGCATCAGGCCGACGCTGGGCGCCTGGTGCGCAGCGTGGAGCAGGCGCTGCAGCAGTTCAGGCGCGACGCTGCCACCGCGGAAGTGGCGCATGTCGCGGCGTTCGGCGATGGCGCGGTAGACGGCTTCGCGGTCGGCTTGGGGGAAAGCGTTGTCAGTCATGGCCTCTTCGCGAGCAAGCCCGCTCCCACATTGGATTGGTTTGCAACTGGGTCAACTGTGGGAGCTGGCTTGCCTGCGATAGCGGTCTCAAGGTCGGGCGCAAACAACGCGGCCACCGCGCCAGGATTCGACGGAAAATAAAAGTGCACATAGGAGGCGGTCAAACGACCCTGTCGGTAAACCGCTTCAGCTCCGCGCCCGCCGTTAGGGCTCAGGCCACGGGCAATCGGCGCCCATTCGGTACTGGTCAGGGAATGGTGATAGGTATGCCCACGCAAGGTCCCCTCCGGCAGCTCGACGCTTTGCAGCGCCAGGGCCGCGAGTTTCTTCTGCATCACCGCATCGCCTTGCAACAAGCCAACCAGTTCGGCGCGCTCACCCTCCACATTGGTCAACGAGTCGAGCAGATAGAGCATGCCACCGCATTCGGCGAGCAGCGGTTTGCCAGCGGCGTGATGAGCACGAATGGCGTCCAGCATCGAGGTATTGGCCGACAATGCCTGGTGGTGCAGTTCCGGATACCCGCCGGGCAAATAGAGGCTGTCCGCTTCAGGCAATTGGCGATCATGGATCGGTGAGAAGAACTTCAGCTCCGCGCCCATTGCCCGCAACAGATCCAGGCTGGCGCCGTAAGTAAAAGCAAAGGCTTCGTCACGGGCCACGGCAATCCGCACACCGGCCAGCAAGGGTTCGGTTTCGATCACGTGCGGCGCGGCAAAGGTCACCGGCGGCGGCAGGGCCACTTCGCAACTGCTGCCCAACGCCTGGGCGGCGGCATCCAGGCGTATATCAAGGTCATTCAGTTCGCTGGCTTGCACCAGGCCCAGGTGGCGGCTGGGCAGTTCGATGCCGGTCTCGCGGGACAATGCACCGTACCAACGCAAGCCCTCAGTGAGGCTGCCTTCAAGCAATTGCGCATGGCGCAGGGTGCCGACGCGATTGGCCAGCACGCCGGCGAATGGCAGGTCGGGCTGATAGCGCGCCAGCCCCAGGGCCAGGGCGCCGAACGTCTGGGCCATAGCCGTGCCATCGATCACGCCCAGCACCGGTACACCGAAGTGCCGCGCCAAGTCAGCGCTGGAAGGCGTGCCGTCGAACAGGCCCATCACGCCTTCGATGAGGATCAGGTCGGCCTCCCCCGCTGCCTCCCAGAGCAGGCGGCGGCTTTCCTGCTCGCCCACCATCCACATGTCCAACTGGTACACCGGCGCGCCACTGGCACGCTCGTGGATCATCGGGTCGAGAAAGTCCGGCCCGCATTTGAACACGCGCACCTTGCGCCCCAGGTTGCGGTGCAAACGCGCCAACGCGGCGGTGACCGTGGTTTTGCCCTGGCCGGACGCCGGAGCGGCGATCAGTACGGCCGGGCAATGACGGGGCTGATTCAAAGTTCGACGCCTTTCTGTGCCTTGATACCGGCCTGGAACGCGTGCTTGAGCATGCCCATTTCGGTGACGGTGTCGCCCATTTCGATCAGCTCAGGCTTGGCGCCACGGCCGGTGACCACCACATGCTGCATGGGCGGGCGGGCTTGCAGGTCGCTGAGTACCTGGTCCAGGTCAAGGTAACCGTGCTTGAGGGCGATGTTCAGTTCATCCAGCACCACCAAGCCGATGGAAGGGTCATTCAACATGGCCCGGGACACTGCCCAAGCCGCTTCGGCAGCGGCGATATCGCGCTGGCGATCCTGGGTTTCCCAGGTGAAACCTTCGCCCATCACGTGAAAGCGCACCTGCTCGGGGAAGCGGCGAAAAAACAATTCTTCGCCGGTGCTGTTACGCCCCTTGATGAACTGCACCACACCGCACTGCATGCCATGGCCCATGGCCCGGGCCAACATGCCGAACGCCGAACTGCTCTTGCCTTTGCCGTTGCCGGTCAGCACCAGCAGCAGGCCGCACTCGTTCGGGGAATTGGCGATGCGCTCGTCAATCACGGCTTTTTTGCGCAGCATGCGCGCCAGGTGGCGTTCGTCGCGGTCGGGGGAATCAGTCATGGCAGCTCTCCGTTGGGGCTGGACAAAAACGGCGGGCAGGAAAAAGAAACAACAGACAGCCAAGCATCGCCCACCGTGATGCTGTTGGATGATCCAGGCCGGTCTCCGGGCTCATGAGTGGCGCTTTTGATAGCAAGCAGCCGAGGGCGCGCCTTCCCATATCGCACGCGACACAGTGGCAAACAGCACCGTCTTGACTCATTTACCGTTGCGGGGGCAGCGCCGGAATCGCGGCAGCACTGTGTACAAGTGCGCTCGCTCACCGGCTTCCCTGTTTCACTCCGTCGACGCGTACGCCACAGAGCACCTGGAACAAGCCGCGAAGGTTAGTGGGTTGGGGGTGGAGCGTCAATTAAAGCTGGCCTTGTACTTGAACCATCCGCCGTTCGTGCTTCTCTACCCCTACAGGTATCAAGGAGAAAACCATGCCTAAAACCCGACTTGCCCTACTGATCATGTTCGCCGGAAGCCTCGCTGCGTGCGGCGAAAGCTCGACCCTGCAGGTCGCCGACGGCACCGGGCCCTCGCCCCGGCTGCCGGAGCCGAACAAGACGTTGATCCCCACCGTCAATATCGCCCCGGCCATCGGCTGGCCCGAAGGCGCCAAGCCCGTCGCCGCCGCCGGCACCCAAGTGGCCGCATTCGCCGAAGGCCTGGACCACCCGCGCTGGCTCTACGTGCTGCCCAACGGCGACGTTCTGGTGGCCGAGACCAATGCACCGCCCAAGCCGGACGATGCCAAAGGCGTGCGCGGCTGGGTGATGGAAAAAGTCATGGACCGCGCTGGCGCCGGCGTGCCGAGCCCGAACCGCATTACCTTGCTGCGCGATGCCGACCATGACGGTGTGGCAGAAACTCGTACGGTGTTCCTGGAAAACCTCAATTCGCCGTTTGGCATGACCCTGATGGGCAACGACCTGTACGTGGCCGATTCGGATAAGTTGCTGCGCTTCCCCTATCAGCCAGGTGAAACCACAATCACCTCCCCAGGCACCAAGGTGGTGGATTTACCCGGTGGCCCCTTGAACCACCACTGGACCAAAAATGTGGTGGCCAGCCAGGACGGCAGCAAGCTGTACGTGAGCGTCGGCTCCAACAGCAACGTCGGCGAAAACGGCCTGGAAGCCGAACAGGGCCGCGCCGCCATTTGGGAAGTCGACCGCGCCAGCGGCCAACACCGCATTTTTGCCTCCGGCCTGCGCAACCCCAACGGCATGGCGTGGGAGCCACAGAGCGGCAAGCTGTGGACGGCGGTCAACGAACGCGATGAGATCGGCAGTGACCTGGTGCCGGATTACATCACCTCGGTCAAGGATGGCGGCTTCTACGGCTGGCCTTTCAGTTATTACGGCCAGCATGTGGATGTGCGTGTCACCCCGCAGAACCTGGACATGGTCGCCAAGGCCATCGCTCCCGACTATGCGGTAGGCCCTCATACTGCGTCGCTGGGGCTGACCTTCGCCGAGGGCAGCAAACTGCCCGCTCCCTTCAGTAATGGCGCATTTATCGGCCAGCATGGTTCCTGGAACCGCAAGCCGCACAGTGGCTACAAGGTGATTTTCGTTCCCTTCGAAGGGGGCCAGCCGAAAGGGCAACCGGTGGATGTGCTGACGGGGTTTCTTGATAGCGATGAGAAAGCCATGGGCCGGCCAGTCGGCGTGGTGATAGATCAGCAGGGTGATTTGCTGGTGGCCGATGATGTGGGCAATAAGGTTTGGCGGGTGTCGGCTGTTAAGTAAATAACCACATACCCATGTGGGAGCGGGCTTGCCCGCGATTACGGTGGCCCAGCCAACTAAGCCGTTGACTGACACACTGCATTCGCGGGCAAGCCCGCTCCCACATTTTGGAGTTTTATTGATTCAGGGGTTACGCGCCAGATTCCCTGGCAACACGCGCTTGGCACTCAGGTAGGCATTCTGCCAATACGCTTTGGATAGCGTATCCAGCTTCACCGTACCGCCGGTCTGCGGTGCATGCACGAAGCGCCCTTCGCCCACATAGATGCCCGCATGGCTGACCCGCGAACCGCCACCGGTGGCGAAGAACAGCAGATCGCCGGTTTGCAGGTTTTGTTCGCTGACGTCCTGGGCACGCATCACGATCAATTCACGGGTGGTGCGCGGCAATGAGATGCCGGCAGCGTCGCGAAATACAAAGCCGATCAAGCCACTGCAATCGAACCCCGAGTCCGGTGTGTTGCCGCCCCAGCGATATGGCGTGCCGACCAGGCCCAGCGCACGAAAGAGCACGTCTTCGGCAGCAGGCGAGAAATTTTGGGTGGCATAGTTGAACACCGGCTTAGGCTTGACCGCGACGGGCGCGGGCGGCGGTGTACGACTGGCGCAGGCGCTGAGCAGCGCGGCGCAAACAATAAGCATCAGGCGGGCCGAGGTCGACATGTGCAGAACAATCCTGGTCTGGATGCGGCTTTCGCTGCCGAACGTTGAAAACCAGAACGCGCAAGCAAAGCTCGCGCGAACGGATGACAACAATGTCCAGGGATTCTAGCGCTTACACGTCAAACTTCAAGTATCACTTTAACTTTACTTACTAGCGGTAACCGTAGTCGGAGCCATGGCGAGTGCACGCTTGGCTTCGATGAAGGTTTTGCTCCAGTAGCTGTCACCGAGGTTATCGACCCGAACACCACCACTGCGGCCGCTGCTGGAGTGAATAAACTGGTTATCGCCCAGGTAGATACCGGCGTGGCTGACACGACCGCGACCACTGGTACTAAAGAAAAGCAGATCACCGGGCTTGAGGTTGTTTCGCGCGACCAACGGTGCATTCACGTTGATCATCTCGCGCGTAGAGCGCGGCAGATTCATGCCAGCTTCTTCACGAAACAGGTAGCCAATGAACCCACTGCAATCAAAACCGGCTTCCGAGGTGCCGCCGAAACGGTAACGGGTACCGATCAAGGACATGCCGCGCTCAAGGATGCTGTCGGCCAGAAGAGGCAGTTGGTAAGGCTTGCTGTCAGAGAACTCGGCGAGTTCTTTTTCGGTTGCCACCTCTTCTTCATAAACAGAAGCAGACTGTGCAGCAACGAACTTTGCCTGATTTTGAACCTGTGGTTTTTGCTGTTCTGCCACCTGCTGAGGGTGGGAGGCGCAACCAAACAACAGGGTAACGAGTGCGAGAGGCACGAGGGGTGCGAAGCGATTTAGCATGGGCACGACCGTGGCTGATGTGTAAAGAAGCCGAGACTATGCCCTCTATCACATCGATTTGCAAATTCAATCGCGATCTATGTGACTTATCGTTTCGACTATGCCATCTAAGCCGTGATTCCATTTCTCGCTTGAGTTGCGTAACCCTTCGGGCTCAAACGCAGGTTTTCTGACGCCTTGAAAATGCCGTTACACGGAAAATCAAGACCTTACCAGCCCAAAGTTTCTTTCAGGAAAGGGATCGTCAATTTTCTTTGTGCCTGCAAGGAAGCCTGGTCGAGTTGCTCAAGCAAATCGAACAGCGCGCTCATGCTGCGGGTGCCACGGGTGAGGATAAAGTGCCCGACTTCGTCAGTCAGGTGCAGGCCACGACGGGAAGCGCGCAGTTGCAGCGCACGCAGCTTGTCTTCATCGGATAATGGACGCATCTGGAAGATCAACGCCAGGGTCAGGCGCGACTTGAGGTCAGCCAGCTTCACCGGCAGTTCACGCGGCGAGGTGGACGCAGCGATCAGCAAGCGCCGGCCGCTGTCGCGCAAGCGGTTGAACAGATGAAACAGCGCCTCTTCCCACTCCGGCTTGCCGGCCACTGCCTGCAGGTCGTCGAGACACACCAGTTCATATTGCTCAAGGTTATCGAAGATGCCGATCCCGCGGTCCATCAATTCGGCCAAGGGCAGGTAGACCGCCGGCTCGCCCGTCTGCTCGAAACGCAGGCATGCGGCCTGCAGCAGGTGGGTACGCCCCACGCCATGCTTGCCCCACAGATAGATCAGGCTTTCAGTCCACCCGGCGTCGGCTTCGCAAAGCCGCTCCACATAGCCGAGTGCAGCGGCATTGGCGCCTGGGTAGTAATTGATAAAGGTAGCGTCATCACGCAGACGCACACCTAGGGGCAGCTGAATCGGTTTCATGCTGACTGAACGGCTCCCATCGAACCGTTAGTGGCCTCTATGTAAAGTTTGCAAAGTTTATACCCGTGACGCCGGGCGCACAATGCAGCAGACCACAAGCAAAATCAAAGGTTTGCGTTAACCCGGGGGTTTTACGCAGTTTGTTTGACGCACCCCGGCGCCAGAAACAACAAACCCGGCCAGGGCCGGGTTTGTGACACCGCGATTACAACTCGGGCTCATCCACCCCGGTATACACGTCCGAATCCTTGTACAGGTCGTGCACATGGCGCACCAACACCATGATCACCGCCGCCACCGGCAGCGCCAACAGGATGCCGGTAAAGCCGAACAGCTCGCCACCCGCCAAAATCGCAAAGATCACTGCCACCGGGTGCAGGCCGATCCGATCGCCCACCAGCAGTGGCGTCAGCACCATGCCTTCCAAGGCCTGGCCCACCATGAACACTGCGACAATCCCCAGCATCGGGTACAGGTCGCCGCCGAACTGGAACAGCCCGGCCACCAGCGCCGCACCGATGCCGATCACAAAGCCCATGTACGGCACGATGGCAGCCAAGCCCGCGATCAAGCCGATCAACAGCCCCAGCTCCAGGCCGATCGCCATCAGGCCAGCAGCGTAAATCACCCCCAGGGCCAGCATCACCAGCAACTGGCCACGCACGAACGCACCCAATACCTCATGACACTCCGCTGCCAGGGAAACAACACGCTCTTCGCGGTCACGAGGCAGCAGACTGCGGATCTTGGCCATCATGATGTCCCAGTCTCGCAGCAGGTAGAACGCCACCACCGGGATCAGCACCAGGTTGGTCAACCAGCCGATCAGCGCCAGGCTCGACGCAGTCGCCTGGCTGAGCACCACCGTGACGATATCGGTGGTCTTGTCCATATGCTCGCTGATAGCTGCCTTGACCTTGTCGAACTTCCAGAAGCCATCGGCCAGCCCGAACTTGGACTGGGCCCACGGCATGGCCGTGTGCTGCAACCAGTCGAGCATCTGCGGCGCCAGCTCATAGAGGCGAAACAGCTGCTTGGCCAACATCGGCACCAATATCAACACCAGCGCCGTGATGATCAACGTGAACAGCGCAAACACCGTGATCACGCCCCAGGTGCGCGACATACCGACTTTTTCCAGGCGATCCACCACGGGATCGAACAGATAGGCGAGCAGTAGCGCCACCAGGAACGGCGTCAGGATCGAATGCAGCAAGAACACAAAACCGCACAGCAGGACAATCCCGCCAAGCCACACCCAACGACGCGTATCCGCCATAAACCACTCCATCTGTTTTTTACGCCCTTCTTCTATATAGAAGGAGGAACACTATTTACCAACGAAAACGCAGTTGCGCCTGGGGCTCAGGTGCAACAGCCGGTTGCGTGCCATCGATCACGGCTGGCTGGGCCGGGGCTTCGCCAGCAGGAATTTCCTGCAGCTTGGCCAGGATCAGTTGGGTGCGCAGTTGTTCGGCGCTGCCATTGACGCGATACACGATCCGGGTGCCATCCACTAACTGCGGCTGGCCGCCAAAGGGCTCCAGCAAACGGCCCAGGGCGGCGTAGCGCTCCAGGTTCATGCCTTGCACTTCAAGCAGTTGCTCACTGCTCACCCCAGGTTTGACCGCAAAGCGCGGCGCCAGCTTTTGGCTGACCGCCAGCAATACCGCGTCGGCAAGCGCGGCAGTGTCAGCGCCTTGAGCGGTACCCTCCTCAGCCTTGTCGCCCAGCCACAAGCGCCATTTTGCCTGCCACTGGCTACCCTCCTGACGCGCATGCACTGCCAGCAACGCATCGGCACCGTAACGCTCGGAGGCTGCGCGCAAAGGCGTGGCGTCCGGGCTTTCAAGGTTCGGCGCGGTGGCGACTACCTGTTCATCCAGGTCTCCCAGCGGCAAGCGCAGCGGCAGACCCCGGTGTTGCGCGGCCCGGCGCAGGGCCTGGGCAACGGCCTGGCCATCGCCGACCAGGCTGCTGCCTTCAGTTGAATCGTTCAGCCACCAACCCAGGATCGATGGCCGGTTGCTGCCCCAGATCGACAGGCCCGCATCCCGCAAGGCGCGGTCGGTGCTGACCGGGTCGAAGTCCACTTGCAGGCTTTCTGGCGGGCCGGCGTCGTAGCCGTACTGGCTGATGATTTGTTGCGGGTCTTTGCGGATCGCCGCCAGGCCAGGGCCATCGGCGGCCTTGGCGTCGCCGGTCAGGCGGATCACGAGGGTCTGCACAGCACGCTGGGTGGCTTGGTCGCGCTCTTGGGGCGACTGGCTGCTGACCGGTTCAAGTACTTGATAGAGGCCATTGAGGGTTTCGGCATGACTCGCCAGGCTGACCAACGACAAGCAGCCTACAAAGAAGAATTTACACAGACGCATGGAAGATTCCCGAACGACAAATTTAGCGGTTGGAACAGACCGCGTGATCTCGGTTTGGCAAGGCTGTGACACAGCGACCGGTAAAACATTCACAAGGTCCCGGTAAGTTTTCATACTGTCATAACGCTAGCGAGCTCAAGGCTATACCTTAATACGCACGATTACCGGCCCGATTTGCATTTTTTTGAACTCATATGCCCTGCCCGTCGGCCCGAGGATGGCCGCTGCCCCTCAAGCCTGATAAAATCGCGCGCCTTCGCAGACCGTCAACGGCAGGGCCCTTTCCAAAAGCCCCCGCCCGCCCGGTCGTTACCCAGAAATCCCCCCTAAAGGCCTGGATCATGAGCAAGCAACCCTCCCTGAGCTACAAGGACGCCGGTGTAGACATCGACGCCGGTGAAGCATTGGTCGAACGCATCAAGAGCGTCGCCAAGCGCACTGCGCGCCCTGAAGTCATGGGTGGCCTGGGCGGTTTTGGCGCCCTCTGCGAAATCCCGGCCGGCTACAAGCAGCCTGTACTGGTGTCCGGCACCGACGGCGTGGGCACCAAGCTGCGTCTGGCCCTGAACCTGAACAAGCACGACAGCATCGGCATCGATCTGGTCGCCATGTGCGTCAACGACCTGGTGGTGTGCGGCGCCGAGCCGCTGTTCTTTCTCGACTACTACGCCACCGGCAAGCTCAATGTCGAGACCGCGACCCAGGTCGTAACCGGCATCGGTGCTGGCTGCGAACTGTCGGGCTGCTCCCTGGTCGGCGGTGAAACCGCTGAAATGCCAGGCATGTACGAAGGCGAAGACTACGACCTGGCCGGCTTCTGCGTCGGCGTGGTGGAAAAAGCCGAGATCATCGACGGCTCCAAAGTAGCCGCTGGTGACGCCCTGCTCGCCCTGCCATCGTCCGGCCCGCACTCCAACGGCTACTCGCTGATCCGCAAGATCATCGAAGTGTCCGGCGCCGACATCGAGAACATCCAGCTCGACGGCAAGCCACTGACCGACCTGCTGATGGCGCCGACCCGCATCTACGTCAAGCCACTGCTCAAGCTGATCAAGGACACCGGCGCCGTCAAGGCCATGGCCCACATCACCGGTGGCGGCCTGCTGGACAACATCCCGCGCGTACTGCCAAAAGGCGCCCAGGCGATTGTCGACGTGGCCAGCTGGCAGCGCCCGGCTGTCTTCGATTGGCTGCAGGAAAAAGGCAACGTCAACGAAACCGAAATGCACCGCGTGCTCAACTGCGGCGTGGGCATGGTGATCTGCGTTGCGCAGGAACACGTTGAAACCGCACTGAACGTGCTGCGTGAAGCCGGCGAGCAACCTTGGGTGATTGGCCAGATCGCCACTGCTGCCGAAGGCGCAGCCCAGGTTGAACTGAAGAACCTCAAGGCTCACTGATGCCCCAGACCTGTGATGTCGTGGTGCTGCTTTCCGGCACCGGCAGTAACTTGCAGGCCCTGATCGACAGCACGCGCACCGGCGACAGCCCGGTGCGCATCGCTGCGGTGATTTCCAACCGCAGCGACGCCTACGGTCTGCAACGCGCCCGTGACGCGGGTATCGATACTCGCTCCCTGGATCACAAGGCGTTCGACGGTCGCGAGGCCTTCGACAGCGCCTTGATCGAACTGATCGACGCCTTCAACCCCAAACTCGTGGTCCTTGCCGGTTTCATGCGCATCCTCAGCGCAGATTTCGTCCGGCACTACGAAGGGCGCCTGCTCAATATCCACCCTTCCCTGCTGCCCAAGTACAAAGGCATGCACACCCACCAGCGCGCCCTCGACGCCGGCGACAGTGAGCATGGCTGCAGCGTGCATTTTGTGACCGAGGAACTCGATGGCGGGCCTCTGGTCGTACAGGCAGTGGTTCCGGTAGAGTCAGGCGACTCGGCGCAGACGCTTGCGCAACGGGTTCATACCCAGGAACACAGGATTTACCCGCTGGCTGTTCGCTGGTTTGCCGAAGGACGGTTGATTCTTGGCGACCAGGGTGCATTATTGGACGGCCAGTTACTCGCGGCCAGCGGCCACTTGATTCGAACCTAGGAGATTTTATGCGTCGCGCCCTGCTTTTCGCTTTTGCGCTGTTCGCTTTGCCTGCCGTACAAGCGGCAGACCTTCACCCCTTCTCCGTCAGCTACACCGCCGACTGGAAACAACTGCCCATGAGCGGTTCGGCTGAACGCAGCCTGAGCAAGAATGGCGACGGTACCTGGACCTTGAATTTCAAGGCCTCGATGATGATTGCCAGCTTGACCGAAACCAGCGTGATCCTGTTCGACAAGGACACCCTGCAACCCAAGAGCTACAGCTTCGAACGCGGCGGCCTGGGCAAGGCGAAGAAGATCAACCTGGACTTTGACCAGAGCGCTAAAAAAGTCACCGGCTTTGAAAACAAAGACCCGGTCAATGTCACTCTCGAAAGCGGCATGCTCGACAAGTCCACCTACCAGCTTGCTCTGCAACGCGATGTTGCCGCCGGCAAGAAGAGCATGAGCTACCGCGTGGTTGAGGGTACTGATACCGATACCTACGACTTCCGCGTGATCGGCTCGGAAAAGGTCCAGACCAAGGTCGGTTCGATCGACGCGATCAAGGTCGAGCGCGTGCGCGACCCGTCGCAGAGCAAGCGCATCACACAGATGTGGTTTGCCAAGGACCAGGGCGGCATCCTGGTTGCCCTGCGTCAGGTCGAGACTGACGGCAAGGAATACAACATCATGCTGCAGGATGGCACCGTTGACGGTAAGGCTGTCAAAGGCAGCTGATTGCTGATGCACCGGAAAAGAGCCTCGCTGAATGCGGGGCTTTTTTTTGCCTGGGATTTTTAGGGGACGCCACTCCCGCTATCGCATGCAAGCCAGCTCCCACAGTGGAATGCATTCCAAGGTGGGAGCTGGCTTGCCTGCGATAGCGGTGCCGAGGTCAACCTAGCCGACCTGAACATGAAACTTTTGTCATAAAGCCGCTGCGCTGGCGACGCAATGCCTTGGTTTACAAGGCCTGCAGCATTGTTGCGTTCCCCGCAATGAATTATTGCGCGCAAAATCAGTTTACTTAGCAAGCTAACAAATCATATAACAGAGGCCTGCGACGACTTGCCGCAGATCAACCAGAGATTGGAGCAAGCAGATGACTGTAAAAGTAACTGAACGCGACGATGAACATATGTCCCATGAAGCAGTAGGCCACGGGATTCACATCTGGGATGTCCATCAGCAAGACGTATTGGTCGGCATGTTTCACAACGAGAGCGACGCCCACAACTATAAAAACGAGCTCGAAACTCTCGAACTGCAACGCCAGGCAAAAAGCTCCTGAAGCTCTGAAATCATGTGGACGCCCGGCCCACGCAGCCGGGCCGTTTACGAGAAACCGCGCCTTTGGAGCGCGGTTTTTTTGTCAATAATCGCCATAAATTAATGTAACAAAAACACACACAAATAATGATTCTCGATATCATTCGTTCGCTTTTCATTCAGGCTCACGAATCAGGGAATCAATTAGATGCATGGAAATAGCAGCAAGCCAGAAAACGCGTTACTGGAACGCTGGAGCGAAGCACTTGCCACTGCGCAATTTCAGGCCAGCCACGTCAGCCTCCAAGCCCTGATCAATACGCTGGCACCCGCCGCCGAACGTAGCTTCCAACGCCTGATCCAAGCTTTGTTTCGTGAAAGCCTGCTGGCCCCCAGCACCCTCCTTTATGACGAACAGGGGCATTGCTCGCTGACACTACCTTGCCAAGCCCGACTACGTTTCGAACATTTGCGTCCTGGCCGCATGGCAAGCTGGGACCTGCGCGGCGAAGTCATCCTGTTGCGCGAAGGCCAGCCCGAACAGAAAATCCAATTCCCCTCACAATTGTTGACGTTACTTAACGCCAGCCTTGAGTCGCCTGCTGACCGGGAAGTGCTCAACCGCCTCAACGTCGAGATCGACGACAGCTTCATCAACGACACCTTGTGCCTGGCCTTCCATGAGCAATGGACGCTCAAGCTGCATGCGTCCATGGACCCGGTGTATCAAGACAATCTCCTCAGTCATCTCAAGAACAGCCCGAGCGTTATCAACCCGACTTCCGTGCTTGAACAGTGGGGAACACTGGGTCACCCATGGCACCCCAACTACAAGACCAAGCTAGGCCTGAATACCGAGCAAGTCATCGACTACTCGCCGGAATTCGAAGCACGCTTTCCGGTATTGCTGTGCGCGCTGCATCGCCAATTTGCCCATGTCGAAAAGTTGGCCGGTACCGCCGATTACTGGCAGTGGTGGAGCGAGCACTTCCCGCAAGCGGCACAGCAATTGACCGCAGTCCTGCAAGCACAAGGCCTTCAGGCAGGCGATTATCTGCCATTGCCCGCCCACCCTTGGCAGGCACGCCAGGAACTGCCCCAACTGTTCGCCAACGAAATCGGCGACAAACTGCTGGTGCTGACCGATATCGTCGCGTTTACCGCCCACCCCACCATGTCATTCAGAACCGTATTGCCTGAAGGGCGTTGCGATGCGCCTATGGTCAAATTGCCCGTGTCGCTGCGACTGACCAGCGTGCAGCGCACCGTCTCACCGCGCTCGGCGCGCATGGGCCCACGGATCAGCCATTTGCTGCTGGCCATTCTGGAGCGCGAGCCTGCGATTCAGAAAATCCTCAGCATCGTTCCCGA
Organism: Pseudomonas sp. CFSAN084952; assembly: GCF_009648855.1. Classification (NCBI taxonomy): domain Bacteria; kingdom Pseudomonadati; phylum Pseudomonadota; class Gammaproteobacteria; order Pseudomonadales; family Pseudomonadaceae; genus Pseudomonas; species Pseudomonas sp. CFSAN084952. The sequence goes on from NZ_CP045767.1 coordinate 3,741,665, forward strand.
GCGTATCGGTGTGCATTTCAAGCCACAGCCGGCCAATGACGAGCACTCCCGCCACCTGGCGGTGCTCTATCGCGACAATCCCCATAGCCAGCTCCAGCCCGGGGAAATGGCCGTGCCGGTGGGCAGCCTGTTTGCCATTGATCAACACGGCCAGCCGCTGCTGCGCCAATGGGTGCGCCTGAGCCAAGGCAAGGATGACGCGGCGGCCATGCTCGCCTTCTTCCATGAGTACGCGGCGATCAGTGTGCCGGCGCTGCTGGGCATGTATTTGCGCTACGGCGTTGCATTCGAGGCCCATCAGCAGAACTCCTTTATGGTCATGGCCGCAGACCGGCAATTGAGCCGCCTGCTGTTACGCGATTTCGGCGATATCCGTATCGACCGCAAAACCTTGCACGCCCACGGCCTGGACATTGAACTGCACGACCCGAAGATGACGCTGTACGACGACGCAGGTTTCGTAAGGGACAAGCTGCTGCACACCGTATTCATGTGCCATCTGGGCGAGCTCATCCTGCTTGCCGCGCGCCACTTCGACATCCCCCAGGCGCTGCTCTGGAATGAACTGTCGGCTCAGGTCAGCCAGTGTTTTGACGACCTGCGCTCGCAGGTTGATCCGCAGCGCTGGGCCACCGAGCGCGAAGCACTGCTGGAGCACGCGTGGCCGGCCAAGTCGTTCATGCGCATGCGTCTGCTGGAGAGTCATGCCGATATCGTCGGGCGCCTGCCCAACCCGTTGAGCGCGGCCGCCAATGCCGACTAACAACACCGCGCTGCGGCTGCTGGTGGTGATTCAGTTGGTGTCGATGGGGGCGATGGAAATGAGCGGCCCGTTCTGGCCGCTGCAAATCCAGAAGCTGTTGGGCGTTGCCAATGCTCAGTACACCGGCCTGCTGTCTTCGCTGGTGTATGCCGGGCCGATGATGGCAGCGATGATCCTCACGCCCATGTGGGGGAAGCTGGGCGACCGTACCGGCCATAAGCCCATGATCATCCGCGCGTTGCTGGCACTGGCGGTGTGTCAGGCGCTGGCTGCGATAACGCCTGATCCGTGGTGGCTGGTGGTCATCCGCGTGGTGCAAGGTGCGTTGGCCGGCTTCATTGCAGCTGCCCAAGCCTACGCACTGGCCTGCTGCGGCGACGGCGGACGGGGTCACATTCTTGCCAGGCTGCAATCAGCCACTGCCGTAGGCTCCCTGGCCGGGCCGGTATTGGGCGGCTGGCTCATGGACATATCCGGTTTCGCATTGCTGTGCTACAGCGCCACCGCCGTCTGCCTGTTGTGCGCGATAATCAGCGCGTTCTTGCCCAGCGACTCACCACGATCCAGACCTGCCCGCCCATCGAAGCCTGTCGCACTGCCCAAAGGCTGGCTTGGCGCGATGTTGGGGATCATCGTACTGATCCAGGCAGCCAGGATGATGCCGCAACCGTTTTACGCTTTATATGTTGCCGAGGTTTTGCAGGCGCCCGCGTGGCTGATCGGCGCCAGCTATGGCGCCAGCGCCTTGACCCTGGCACTGTCTGCGCCGTTATGGGGCCGCCTGTTCGATCGACATCAGCCAGCACATACGCTGCGCATCATCGAATGGGTCACCTGGGCCTGCGCCCTCACGCTGGCCTGCACGGCGCTGGCCAGTGAATGGTTGGGGTTCATCGCCAGCCGGTTGCTGTGGGGCGTGTGGCAGGGAGCTTTGCTGCCCGTGGCCTACACGCTGATCGCCAATACCGTCGCGTCCAGCCAGCAGGGTTTTGCCCTGGGCATGGGTAACAGCGCCGCCAAAGCAGGTGCGCTGTGCGGCGCCTTGATAGGCGGTATCGGCATGGGGTGGGTGGGCCTGGCGCACAGCTTCTGGCTGGTCGCACTGACCTATGCATTGGCCGCAGTGAGTATCCGCGCGATCCGTTCATATACGCGAGCGCCTGAGACACCCGATTTTTCTGTCAATACTTCTAATAACTCTGAGACAAACCATGAATAAATCGCAATTGGCCGTTCTGCTGCCGCTTCTCGGCTCGATGAGTGCGCCCGCCTGGGCCGATCAGACAGAACAGACACAGGCAGCCCCGACCAGCCTGCAATTACAGGCAACAGTCGTATCGGCCACGCGCAGCGAAACCAGCATTGCGCAGATTCCAGGCTCAGTGCAGGTGATCAATGAAGCGCAAATCCGCCAGCAGACCGGGGCAGGACGTCGGGTCGCCGATATCCTCGGCCAACTGGTGCCTGGCATTGCCCCTTCCAGCGGCGGCATGAGCAACTTCGGCCAGACGCTTCGCGGGCGTAATACCCTGATCCTGATCGATGGGGTTTCACAAAACGCCACGCGCGATAACTTCCGCCAGCTCAACAGCGTGGCACCGGAAAGCATCGAGCGTATCGAAGTGATCTCCGGTGCCAGCAGTGTCTACGGCGCAGGCGCATCGGGCGGCATCATCAACATCATCACCAAACGCAACCAAGGTGAAGACCTGGCGTTCAGCAGCAAGATCGGCATGACCGCCGGTAACAACCTCAGCCACAAGGGGTTCGCTTACCAGGCGTTCCAAAGCGCCACCGGGCGCAAGGGCCCGGTGGACTGGTACCTCTCGGGCAACACCGTGCAGCGCAACGATCAGTTCGACGGTAATGGCAAGCGCATTCCCCAGGACACGTCCCAGGGCAGCAACATGGACACCGATACCTACGACCTGCAAGGTCGCTTCGGCTATGAGCTTGATGACGACAAGAAGATCAGCCTGTCGCTGCAAGACTACAAGGACGAACAAGACACCCGCTACACCAAGAACCCCCGCATCACCAGCAACGCAGTCGCCGTAAAAGGCCTGGACCTGGGCGACCAGCCCTACACCCACAACCAGGCGGTCAACCTCAACTACGCCGACAAGGATTTCTACGGCCAGGGCCTGCAGATCGAAAGCTACTGGCGGCGGGCCGACGCCCTGTTCTTTCCAGACCTGTCCCGAGGCCGGGCAGGCGTGTCAGATAACAACAGCGTGCAGGACGTCTACGGCCTGCGTGCGGCGATCGAGACCCAGATGCCGGACATCGGCCCGGCAACGGGCAACCTGGTATGGGGCGCGGACTACGACCATGAAACCTCACGCCAGCGTGGCGACCAATACCGGGTCAATGGCCTGACCTACACGAAAACCGGTACCACGTTCGAACTGGGTCCAGATATCGAGACCACCACCAAAGCCATCTTTGGCCAGCTCTCCTACGACATCGACAACTGGACCTTGCGCGGTGGCGTACGTCGCGAATGGATTGAGAGTAAAGTCTCCGACAGCATCGCGTATGGCGAAATCGTCCAGACCGGCAACCGCGCGACACTGCCCGGTGGCACGCTCAAATACGATGACACGCTGTATAACCTCGGTGCGGTGTACCACCTGACCGACAACCAGGATGTGTTCGTCAACTTCAGCCAGGGCTTTTCCCTACCGGATATCCAGCGCTTCCTGCGTGACGTGAACAGCAAATACGATATCCAGGACCTCAATGCCCAGGCCTTGAAAGTCGATAGTTACGAGCTGGGCTGGCGTGGCGACTGGGACAAGTGGCAGGCCAGTGTCACCGCGTACGAAAACACCTCGGATGTCACACAGTTCTATGATGCCAATGATCGTGTGCTGCGCCTGATCAATCAGAAAGAACGCGTACGTGGCGTCGAAACCGGCCTGACCTATAACATCAGCGACCAATGGTCCGTCGGCGGTACTTACGCTTACGCCAAAGGCGAGACCCAGCAGAACGGCAAGTGGATCGACCTGCCTGCCACCCGCATCTCCCCCGCCAAGACCACAGCCTTTGTCGGCTATGAGCGTGACGACTACAGCCTGCGCTTGCAGGGTATGCGCCTGGCCAATTATGACGCGGCGGCCAAAGACAACAACGGCCGCGATATCCAGGGCTACACCCTGGTCGACTTGCTGGGCTCGGTAAGGCTACCGGTAGGCCGCCTCGAAGGTGCGGTGTACAACCTCACGAACCGCACCTACCAGAACATGTTCGCCCAGGCCAACGCCCGCGCACCGTACCCGAATGCCGAAGGTCGTACCTTCAGCCTGAGTTACGCAGTGGATTGGTAACAGGCTGCACGCTTAAAACACAAACCCCGCCGTTTGGCGGGGTTTGTCGTTTCTAGCGGCTTACCACATCAGATCATCAGGGATCTGGTAAGCGGCGTACGGATCGTCTTCATCCGGCACCTGGCTTTCGGTGAGGATGTTGAGCTGCACGATACGCTCCGGAGCACGCTCCTGGATTTTGAGCGCCGCTTCGCGCGGGATCACCTCGTAGCCGCCACCGTGGTGCACGATCGCCAGGGAGCCGTTGCTCAGCTTGTTGCGCATCAGCGTGTTGACCGACAGGCGCTTGACCTTCTTGTCATCGACGAAGTTGTAGTAGTCCTCGGTGGTCAGCTTGGGCAGGCGCGAGGTCTCGATCAGTTGCTTGACCTGGGCGGTACGCGCCTTGGCCTCGGCTTTTTCCTGCTGCTGACGGTTCAGCTCCTGGTCACGCTTGACCTTCTCGGCGTGTGCCTCAGCGGCCAGGCGCGCCTGAGTATCATCGACTTCGGCCTGGCCCTTGTGGACCAGGCGCTGCTGTTTCTGCTTCTCTTTGCCGACCTGTTTGGCCTGCTTTTGGTTGACCAGACCTGCTTTGAGCAACTGGTCGCGAAGGGAAAGGCTCATGGTGCTTACTCACTTAGGCAGCTGCTCAACCGCAGCTGGACACATTCTTTTCCTGGCGTTTGGCTTCGCCCCACAGGGCGTCCAACTCTTCGAGGGTGCAATCTTCTATGGGTTGGTGCGTATCGCGCAATGCCTGTTCGATAAATCGGAAACGTCGTTCGAACTTGGCATTGGCACCGCGCAAGGCGGTTTCCGGGTCGACCTTGAGGTGACGGGCCAGGTTGACCGCGGCAAACAGCAGGTCGCCGACTTCATCGGCGATGGCTGCCGAGTCGTTATCGGCCATGGCTTCGAGCACTTCGTCCAACTCTTCGCGCACGTTATCCACCACCGGCAACGCGGACGGCCAGTCGAAACCGACCTGGCTGGCGCGCTTTTGTAATTTGGCGGCACGGGATAACGACGGTAAGGCGGTGGGCACATCATCGAGCAGGGAGAGTTGCTCGGGAGCGTCGGACTTTTCTGCGCGCTCCTCAGCTTTGATCTGCTCCCAGCGTTCCTTGACCTGTTCTTCGCTCAACTGCGGGATATCCAGCGGTGCGTACAGGTCGCCGGTTGGGAACACGTGAGGATGCCGGCGAATCAACTTACGGGTGATGCCGTCGATCACGCCGGCAAATTCGAAGCGCCCTTCTTCCCGCGCCAGTTGGCTGTAATACACCACTTGGAACAGCAGGTCGCCCAACTCACCTTGCAGGTGATCGAAATCGCCGCGCTCGATGGCGTCGGCCACTTCATAGGCCTCCTCCAGCGTGTGCGGGACGATGGTCGCGTAGGTTTGCTTGATGTCCCACGGGCAGCCGTATTGCGGGTCGCGCAGACGGCTCATCAGGTGCAGCAGGTCTTCGAGTGAATACATCGTATCTCTTTCCGCTGAAAATCCAATGTGGGAGCTGGCTTGCCTGCGATGCTCGCGACTCGGTGCTTCAGTTAAACCGAGGTGATGCTATCGCAGGCAAGCCAGCTCCCACATGAAGCAGCTAACACAATTCAGTTCGCGCCCATCCAGCTATTCATGGGGTGCGGTTGCGCCGGGTTTCGATGATGTTCGGCAACTGGGAAATCCGCCCCAGCAACCGTCCCAGTGCGTCCAACCCCGGAATCTCGATGGTCAGGGACATCAACGCAGTGTTGTCTTCCTTGTTCGAACGGGTGTTGACCGCCAGCACGTTGATCCGCTCGTTGAGCAGCACTTGCGAGACGTCACGCAGCAAGCCGGAACGGTCGTAGGCACGGATGATAATGTCCACCGGATACGTGAGCACCGGCACCGGCCCCCAGCTGACCTGGATGATCCGCTCCGGTTCGCGCCCGCCCAGCTGCAGCACCGAGGCGCAGTCCTGGCGGTGAATGCTTACGCCACGGCCCTGGGTGATGTAGCCGACAATGGCGTCGCCCGGCAACGGCTGGCAGCAGCCGGCCATTTGCGTCATCAGGTTGCCCACGCCCTGGATCTGGATATCGCCACGCTTGCCCGGCTTGTAGCCAGTGGCTTTGCGCGGGATCAGCTCCAGCTGTTCGTTGCCGCGCTCAGGCTCGACCAGTTGCTGGGCCAGGTTGACCAGTTGCGCCAGGCGCAGGTCGCCCGCGCCGAGGGCGGCAAACATGTCTTCGGCGATCTTCATGTTGGCCTTTTCGGCCAGCTTGTCGAAGTCCACCTGAGGCAGGCCCAGGCGCGCCAGTTCGCGTTCAAGCAAGGTCTTGCCGGCGGCGACGTTCTGGTCACGCGCCTGTAGCTTGAACCAGTGGACGATCTTCGCCCGCGCCCGCGAAGTGGTGATGTAACCCAGGTTCGGGTTCAGCCAGTCGCGGCTCGGCGTACCGTGCTTGCTGGTGATGATCTCGACCTGTTCACCGGTTTGCAGGCTGTAGTTGAGCGGCACGATGCGCCCGTTGATCTTGGCACCGCGGCAGTTATGCCCGATTTCGGTGTGCACGCGGTAGGCAAAGTCCAGCGGCGTGGCGCCCTTGGGCAAGTCGATGGCGTGGCCGTCAGGCGTGAAGATATAGACCCGGTCCGGCTCGATATCCACCCGCAGTTGCTCGGCCAGGCCGCCGATATCGCCGAGTTCTTCGTGCCATTCCAGCACTTGGCGCAGCCAGGAGATCTTCTCTTCGTACTGGTTGGACCCGGCCTTGACGTCGGTGCCCTTGTAGCGCCAGTGCGCGCACACCCCCAGCTCGGCCTCTTCGTGCATGGCGTGGGTGCGGATCTGCACTTCCAGCACCTTGCCTTCAGGGCCGATCACGGCGGTGTGCAGCGAGCGGTAGCCGTTTTCCTTGGGGTTGGCGATATAGTCGTCAAATTCCTTGGGGATGTGGCGCCACAGGGTGTGGACGATACCCAGCGCGGTGTAGCAGTCGCGCATTTCCGGCACCAGCACGCGCACCGCACGCACGTCGTAGATCTGGCTGAAGGCCAGGCCCTTGCGCTGCATTTTGCGCCAGATGGAATAGATGTGCTTGGCGCGGCCGCTGATGTCCGCGTCCACGCCGGTGGCCTGCAGCTCCGAACGCAACTGGCCCATCACGTCGCTGATAAAGCGCTCGCGGTCCAGGCGCCGCTCATGCAGCAGCGTGGCGATCTGTTTGTACTGGTCAGGTTCCAGGTAGCGGAAGGACAAATCCTCCAGCTCCCACTTGATATGGCCGATGCCCAGGCGATGGGCCAGCGGCGCGTAGATGTCGAAGACTTCGCGGGCCACACGGTTGCGCTTTTCGTCATCGGCGGTCTTCACCGCACGGATCGCGCAGGTACGCTCGGCCAGCTTGATCAGGGCGACGCGTACGTCGTCGACCATCGCTACCAGCATTTTGCGCAGGTTCTCTACCTGGCCCTGGGTGCCCAGCACCATCGACTGCCGCGGGCTGAGGCTGGCGCTAATGGCCGCCATGCGCAGCACGCCGTCGATCAGCTTGGCCACCACCGAACCGAAACGCTGGCCAACGGTGGCCAACGGAATATGCCCTTCGCGTACGCCGCGATAGAGCACGGCGGCGATCAGCGAATCCTGGTCCAGCTTGAGATCGGCCAGGATCTCGGCGATTTCCAGGCCAGTGCGAAAACTTGAAGTGCCTTCGGCCCACAGGTTCTTGGCCGCATTGTCTTGCTGTTCAGACTCACGAGCGAACTCGCAGGCTGCTTTCAAGGCTTCACGGTCCAGTGCCGGGTCGACACTGACGGCATGATCCAGCCATGCCTCGAGATTGATACTGCCGTCGGTGTTGATCGGCTGGTGTGCTCTCACCTGTACCATCTTGCTTACCTTCCCTACGACGCACCTTCGATGCGCCAAAATCATCGCCGACTTTACTGCGAGCTCCGTGGCAGTGTTCAGGCCCTGGAGAACGCAGGCCAGTCGGATTAAACGGGCATCCTAGCCCGCTTCAAATAACGCCATGGCCTCGACATGCGCGGTCTGCGGAAACATGTCGAGGATCCCGGCACGCTTTAGCCGGTAGCCTTGCTTGACCAACTCAACCGTGTCCCGCGCCAGCGTGGCTGGGTTGCAGGACACATACACCAGGCGCTTGGCCCCCAAGGCGGCGAGTTTGCGCACAACCTCCAGGGCACCATCGCGGGGTGGGTCCAAGAGTACCGCAGAAAAGCCCTGTTTGGCCCATTCTGCGTCGGTCAAAGGCTGGGACAAATCGGCCTGAAAAAACTGTGCGTTATGCAAATGGTTGCTGACGGCATTGAGGGCCGCACGGTCCACCATGGCCTGTACGCCCTCCACCGCCACCACTTCGCGTACGTGGCGAGCCAGTGGCAGGGCGAAATTGCCCAGGCCGCAAAACAGGTCCAGTACCCGTTCGTCGGCTTGTGGCGCCAGCCATTGCAGGGCTTGGGCGACCATCGCCTGGTTGACCCCGGCGTTGACCTGCACAAAGTCGCCCGGACGGTACGCCAGCTCCAGATCCCACGCCTCCAAACGGAAGCCCAGGGCCTGACCCGGCTCGACGGGCTCCGGCTGCCCTTCCCCGTGCAGCCACAATTGGGCGTCATGGAAGGTGCAGAATTCCTTGAGGATCTGCAGGTCAGCCTCGGACAACGGCGCCATATGCCGCAGCAACACGGCGATGGACGAACCGCTGAACAACTCGACATGCCCCAATCCCTGCGGTTTGCTCAAGCGACGCAGCATCGCTGGCAAACGCTGCATGATCGGTTGCAAGGCCTGTACCAGCACCGGGCAATCATCGATAGCGACGATGTCTTGGCTGGCCACAGCGCGAAAACCCACTTCGAGTTGCTTCGCCTTGGCGTCCCAACGCACGGCTACGCGGGCGCGGCGCCGATAACCGAACTCCGGCCCGCTCAACGGCGCGGCCCACTCTTGCGGTTCGACACCTGCCACCCGCGACAGTTGCTCGGCGAGCATGCGCTGTTTCAGGGCAAGTTGCTGGTCATGAGGCAGATGCTGCACGCTGCAGCCGCCACAGCGGCCAACATGAGCGCAGGGCGCAGGGCGCCGCAGCTCACTCGCCTGGAACACCCGCTCGGTGCGCGCCTCGACCACTTTGCCATGGGCGCCCAACACCCGTGCTTCCACCTCTTCGCCGGCCAACGCACCATTCACAAACCAGGTGCGGCCTTCAAAGAACGCGATGCCCCGGCCGTCATTGGCCAGGCGCTCGATGGTCAGGCGCTGTTTCTTGCCCACGGGTATCTGTGGGGCCCGGCTGCCGCCCGTTGGCTGGAAGCGCAAGCCTCTCTCGTGCTTGGCCATCAGTTGGGTTCGTCGAAAATGCCGGTCGACAGGTAACGGTCGCCTCGGTCACAGATGATCGCGACGATCACCGCGTTTTCCACTTCTTTGGACAAGCGCAACATACCGGCCACGGCGCCACCGGAGGACACGCCGCAGAAGATGCCTTCTTCACGGGCCAGGCGGCGCGTGGTGTCTTCGGCTTCGCGCTGGGCCATGTCGATGATGCGGTCTACCCGCGTGGCGTTGTAGATCTTCGGCAAATATTCTTCGGGCCAACGACGAATACCCGGGATGGCCGCGCCTTCCATCGGTTGCAGGCCGACGATCTGAATCGCTGGGTTCTGCTCCTTGAGGTAGCGCGAGTTGCCCATGATGGTACCGGTGGTGCCCATGGAGCTGACGAAGTGGGTGATGGTGCCCTGGGTCTGGCGCCAGATCTCCGGGCCGGTGCTGGTGTAGTGCGCCTCGGGGTTGTCGCCGTTGGCGAACTGATCGAGCACCACGCCACGGCCTTCGGCGGCCATGCGCTCGGCAAGATCGCGGGCGCCTTCCATGCCTTCTTCCTGAGTCACCAGGATCAGTTGGGCACCATAGGCGGTCATCGCCGCCTTGCGCTCGGCACTGCCGTTGTCGGGCATGATCAGCACCATCTTGTAACCCTTGATCGCTGCGGCCATGGCCAGGGCGATCCCGGTGTTACCGGAGGTGGCTTCGATCAGGGTGTCGCCGGGTTTGATCTGCCCACGCAACTCGGCGCGGGCGATCATCGACAGTGCCGGGCGGTCTTTGACAGAGCCGGCCGGGTTGTTGCCCTCGAGTTTGAGCAACAGGGTATTGCTGGTTTCACCCGCCATGCGTTGCAAGCGGACCAGGGGCGTGTTGCCGACACAATCGGCGATTGTTGGGTACTGCAAGGTCATGGCGTATTCGCAATCCAGACTGCGGGGCGCACATCATACCGGGAAAGGCCGGCGGGCCATATCACGCAAAGTGTGGTGCTTATGGCTTAAAGGCATAAGCCGGGTTTATGTCGGGTCGCCATGGTTGCGCTGGAATACTTCATCGCCCATCGCAACAATCTGCCCTTCGATCAGCGCTTCAAAGGGTTTGAGCAGTGGCTCAAACGACGTCGGCGCTTCCAATACCTGCAACGCTTGCGTGATCGCTTCGACCGTCGACAAGGCGCCAGGCCCCGGCGCCTTGCGCAAGCGATAGCGGGAAACGCCGCCTTCGGCCAATGTCACCCGGGGCAACGCCGCCAGCAAGGGGTTGAGGTGCAGCAGTTTGCGCGCCTTGCGCCAGGTGCCATCGGGAACCACCAGCAGCAGTGGCTGATCGTCAGGTGCGTAGGCGTGCAGCGGCTCGGCTTCATCCGCCGGAAACAACAGGCGTGCCCGATAGCCAGGCGGGTTCAATAGCGTCGCCAGGTCATCAAACACCTCCCCCACCACCAACTGCGCGTTGTTCAGGCCCAACGCCGCCAGCCGCGCAGTATTGAGCGCATGGCCGACCTCGCTCGGGTGCTGCAACACCAACACGCGGGTGCGGCTGTCGAGGTGGGGGATCAGCGCACACAGGCAGTGCGTGGTCGGGCGCAGGCAGCGCGGGCAATGGGGTCGGGACATGGTGTGTTCAGGCCTGGTTGAGCTGGGTCTTGAGCAAATCGCGGAAGGTCTGGATCAGGGGCTCGCGGCTGCGGCCACGGCGCATGATCAGCGAAAACGGCGCCTGGTAGCCGAAGGTGGCCGGCAGCAAAACGCGCAGGTCGCCCTTGTCAGCCCAGGCCTGGGCGTAGTGTTCGGGCAGGTAGCCAATATAAGCGCCCGACAGCACCAGAATCAGTTGCGCCTCCATACTTTCCACCGTGGCAGCGCTGTGCTTGAAGCCGTGGCGCGCCAGCTCGGCCTGGCTCCAGTAACCTCGCCCGACCATGCGTTGCTGGGTGATCACTTGTTCCGGGATGCGCCGCTCGTTGAACAATGGGTGCCGGTTGCTGCAATACAACCAGTGCTGTTCGCGGTACAGCGGCATGTAGACCAGCCCGCTCATGCGGTTGGAGAACGCACCGATGGCCAGGTCCAGGCGATTGTCCTGGACCCCCAGTTGCAATTCGTAGGGGCTCATCACCGACAGGTGTAAATGCACCGCCGGGTGCTCCAGGCTGTAGGCGCCAATCACTTCGGCGAACGGCAAGGCCTTGTCGCTGACGGTGGAGTCGAGCACCCCGAGCTTGAGGGTGCCGCGCAATTCGCCTTTCAACGCAGCGGCGTATTGCTCGAAACCTTCGAGTTCGCCCAACAGGCGCAGGGTTTCCTGATGAAACAGCTCGCCCTTGCTGGTCAGGCTGAAGCCGCCACGGCCACGATGGCACAGCACCAGGCCCAAGGCTGACTCGAGTTGGCTCATGTAGGTGCTGATGGCCGACGTCGACAGGTTGAGCTCGTGCTGGGCGTTGGCAAACCCTTGGTGGCGCACGACGCTGACGAAGATGCGCAGGAGTTTCAGGTCGGGCAAGGCGTTGGCCATGGGGGCTCCAGGGGGGGCACACTAAATTGTGGGAGCTGGCTTGCCTGCTCCCACATTTGAATGGAGTTTACCCCAGGCTTTAGTTTAGAAAAATCTGAACTAAGTATTTGCCTCTGCCGATTCTTCCTAAGCCAGGCTTTTCGCAGAATCGGCCATCAACAAACAAAACAACGATGAGGCAATCCCGTGGACAAGATTTTCCACCAACCACTGGGCGGCAACGAAATGCCGCGCTTCGCCGGCATCGCCACCATGATGCGTCTTCCCCACCTGCAAACCGCCAAGGGCCTGGACGCCGCCTTCGTCGGAGTGCCTCTGGATATCGGCACCTCGCTGCGCGCCGGTACGCGCTTCGGCCCACGGGAAATCCGTGCCGAGTCGGTGATGATCCGCCCCTATAACATGGCCACCGGCGCTGCCCCCTTCGACTCATTGTCGGTGGCCGATATCGGCGACGTGGCGATCAATACCTTTAACCTGCTCGACGCGGTGCGCATCATCGAAGAAGCCTACGACGAGATCCTCGAGCACAATGTCATCCCCCTGACCCTGGGTGGCGACCACACCATCACCCTGCCGATCCTGCGGGCGATCCACAAAAAACATGGCAAGGTCGGGCTGGTGCACATCGATGCCCACGCCGACGTCAACGACCATATGTTCGGCGAGAAAATTGCCCACGGCACCACCTTCCGCCGCGCCGTGGAAGAGGGCTTGCTCGATTGCGACCGCGTGGTGCAGATCGGCCTGCGCGCCCAGGGGTATACCGCCGAAGACTTCAACTGGAGCCGCAAGCAAGGCTTCCGTGTGGTCCAGGCCGAAGAATGCTGGCATCACTCCCTCGCGCCGCTGATGGCCGAAGTGCGGGAAAAAGTCGGCGGCGGCCCGGTGTATCTGAGCTTTGACATCGACGGCATCGACCCCGCCTGGGCGCCCGGCACCGGCACCCCTGAAATCGGCGGGCTGACCACCATCCAGGCCATCGAAATCATCCGTGGCTGCCAGGGCCTCGATCTGATTGGTTGCGACCTGGTAGAAGTTTCGCCGCCTTACGACACCACAGGCAATACCTCGTTGCTGGGCGCCAACTTGCTGTACGAGATGCTCTGCGTACTGCCTGGCGTCGCGCATCGCTGATAAGGCGAATGCGCTGAGAACAATAAAAACCGCGTCTTCACACTCACAACCAAGGGGATCGCACAGATCCCCGACAACGATGTACCTGACTTTCGCTCGCGTGTTTACCGAGCCAGCTGCCGCCTGATCGCCCATAAAAAATATAATCGGAGAACCGCCGTCATGGCTTTGGATTTATTCGTCGTACTCATCTACGCCGCCGGCATGCTGGTGCTCGGCTACTACGGCATGCGTCGCGCCAAAACCCACGAAGACTACCTGGTCGCCGGCCGTAACCTCGGCCCGTCACTGTACATGGGCACCATGGCCGCTACGGTGCTGGGCGGTGCCTCCACCGTCGGTACCGTGCGCCTGGGGTATGTGCATGGTATTTCGGGTTTCTGGCTGTGCGCCGCGCTCGGCGCGGGCATCATTGCCCTGAACCTGTTCCTGGCCAAGCCGCTGTTGAAGCTGAAAATCTTCACCGTCACCCAGGTCCTGGAAAAACGCTACAACCCCATGGCCCGCCAGGCCAGCGCGGTGATCATGCTGGCCTACGCGCTGATGATCGGCGTGACCTCGATCCTGGCCATTGGCACCGTGCTGCAAGTGCTGTTTGACCTGCCGTTCTGGATGTCGGTACTGGTGGGCGGCGGCGTGGTGGTGGTGTATTCGACCATCGGTGGCATGTGGTCGCTGACCCTCACTGATATTGTGCAATTCGTGATCAAGACCGTCGGCCTGATGTTCATCCTGTTGCCGATCTGCCTGTACCGCGTCGGTGGCTGGGATGAACTGGTGGCCAAACTGCCGGCGTCGAACTTCAGCTTCACCGCTATCGGCTGGGACACGATCATCACCTACTTCATGATCTACTTCTTTGGCATCCTGATCGGCCAGGATATCTGGCAACGGGTCTTCACCGCCCGTGACGAAAAGGTCGCCCAGTACGCAGGCACTTTCGCCGGCTTCTATTGCATCCTGTACGGCCTGGCCTGTGCGCTGATCGGCATGGCTGCCCATGTGCTGATCCCGGACCTGGACAACGTCAACAATGCCTTCGCCGCGATCGTCAAAGCTTCGCTGCCGGACGGCATTCGCGGCCTGGTCATCGCCGCCGCGCTGGCCGCCATGATGTCCACCGCCAGCGCCGGCCTGCTCGCCGCCTCCACTGTGTTGACCGAAGACCTGCTGCCCCGCCTGCGCGGCGGCAAGGCGTCGAGCCTGCGCATCAACCGGCTGTTCACCCTGTTGACCGGCATTGCCGTGCTGGGTATCGCATTGGTGGTGAACGATGTGATCAGCGCCCTGACCCTGGCCTATAACCTGTTGGTGGGCGGTATGTTGGTACCCTTGATCGGCGCGATCTTCTGGAAGCGCGCGACCACCTCGGGCGCAATCACGTCCATGAGCCTGGGCTTTGTGACCGCGCTGGTGTTTATGTTCAAGGATGGGCTGGATGCAAACACGCCGATCTACTACAGCCTGGCAGTGGCGCTGGTGAGCTTTGTACTGGTGAGTTTGCTGTCGCGTCGGCCGGCCAAGGTGGCGGCTGCGGTGGTTTGAGCTATAACAGGGACGAGGATATTTTCTTCAGCGGGCGCGACGTCGGAGGTCGCGCCCGTTTTTTTCGCCTAGTGCAATACAACTGTGGGAGCGGGCTTGCTCGCGAAAGCGGTGTGTCATTCAACCTTTCCGTTGGCTGATACACCGCTTTCGCGAGCAAGCCCGCTCCCACATTCTTTAGCGGCGACGGGGCCGACGTTGCTCGTCATCCGTGCGAATCGGCACCGGTTGCAGCGGAGGCTCGATCAAGCCCAACGCAACGCCAAGGTCGTGGAGCCAGTTTTGGATTTTCTCTTTCATGATTGCCCCCTTTGAGGGTAGTGCTGGCCGGCGTGAGTTCTGTCGCCGTTTCCTACAGTGATAGTAGCCCTAAGTCCTAGGTAATGCTTGAAGGAAACCACAACGAACTATTACTGAATTGATCCGAATCCTGACGGATCGTTCAAGCAATCGCGCGAGTGTCTTGCACGCACAGTGGGTTGCCGTCTTGCTGCAGGTCGATCCATGCATTGAGGTTAGCGCCGAGCATACCCTTTCGCCACATCAGCCAGGTGGTCGCAGTGGCAAAAGGCCCGGTCAGCGGATGAACGGACACGCTGTCCTTGCCGGGAAGGCTTGCGAGCATGGATTCAGACATCAACGCCACGCCGGAACCTGCGATCACGCAAGCGAGCATGCCTTGGTAGGACTCGATCTCGATCGCCCGCCCCATCGCCACTCGCTCATGGGAAAACCAGGTTTCCAGGCGCGTGCGGTAGGCGCAACTGCGCCGGAACGTGAACACCGCACGGCCCGCCACATCCTGAGGGCCACGCACCGGCGGATGATCGGCCTCGCAAATCAGCACCAGGCGCTCTTCGCACAGCGGTACGCCATCCAGGGTGGTGATGGTCAGCGGGCCGTCGACGAAGGCTGCGTCCAAGCGCCCGGTAATCAGCCCTTCCAGCAACTCCCCACTGGGTGCCGACTGCACCTGAAGGTTCACCATGGGGTAAGTCTTGTGATAGCGCGCCAGCAGCTTCGGCAAATGAACTGCGGCGGTGCTGTACATGCTGCCCAATACGAAATCACCGGCCGGTTGCCCGCCTTGTACGGCGCCGTGTGCTTCATCATGCAGCGCCAGCAGGCGAGTGCTGTAGTCCAGCAGTACCTTGCCCGCCGGAGAAAGCTGCAAACGCTGGCGCTCGCGCACGAATAGGTCGACACCCAATTGCTCTTCCATTTGTTTAAGCCGGGTCGACAGGTTGGACGGCACGCGGTGCAGGCGCTCGGCGGCACGGGTAATGGAGCCCTCTTCCGCCACAGCCTGGAAAATGCGCAATTGACTGAACTCCATTACTTTCTCCAAAACTGAACAAGTTACTCACTATTATTCAATTTTACAGAAAGTCAATCCGTCTTAGCCTGCAAGGCATTCGCTTCTTTGCAGGAAACCTGAACATGTCCCCGCTGATTCGTTTACTCGCCAGCTCCGTCGCCCTGATGATGGCCATGGGCATTGGCCGCTTCGCCCTGACTCCGCAAATGCCGCATTTGCTCAGTGAAGGCCAGATCGACCTGACCGGCGCCGGCCTGCTCGCTGCCGCCAATTACCTCGGTTATTTCGTCGGCGCGGTGGACTCGATCTTTGCCCGTAGCCATCAGCATGTGCGCGGGCGCCTCTACGGCGGGTTGTGGCTGTGCGTATTGCTGACCCTGGCGTCCTACTGGGCTAACGGGTTCTGGCCGCACTTGTTGCTGCGCTTTGGCACCGGGGTCGCCAGTGCCTGGGCCCTGGTGATGATTACCAGCCTGAGCCAGCCACTGGCGACTGCCGCCGGCCGCCCGCGCCTGGGTGCGTTGGTGTTTGCCGGGCCGGGGTTGGGGATTGTGCTGACGGGGCTGCTGGCGTTGGTTTCCAACCTATTAGGGCAAAGCTCTGCCACGCTGTGGTTGCTCTACGGGACGGTAGCGCTGGTGATGCTGCTGGCGATCCTGCCGTTTTTACCCAAGCCGGCCGTCACTGTTACCCAGGTCTCCAGCGCGGGGAGCAACGGCAGCATCGCGCACCTGTGCTGGATTTATTTCCTGTACGGCCTGGGCTACATCATCCCCGCGACTTTTCTGTCGCAGATGGCCAGCGCTCAATTCAACGGGGCCTGGCAGGCCGATCTGTTCTGGCCCTGCTTTGGCCTGGCGGCCGCGCTGGGAGTGGGGGTGGCCAGCCTGCGCCGCAAGCACCCGAACACCACCCGTCGCTGGCTGATGGCGACTTTATGGCTGCAAGCGGCCGGGGTATTTGCCTGCCTGCTGGGCAATGGCTGGGGCTTGGCGCTGGGCGTGTTGCTGTGCGGTGCGCCATTTTTGGCCTGCATGCAGTTGGTGATGGCGCGATTAAGGGAGGTCGCACCCCATGGCTACCAACGCAGCACGGGGCTGCTGACCGCCAGCTTCGCCGTCGGCCAATTGAGCGGGCCACTATTGGCGTCGGTCAGCAGCCACCTCAGTGGCGGCCTGCAACCGGCGTTGGTCGCTGCCGGTACCGGGTTGTTATTAGCCGGTTCAGTACTGATCAACCGCCCTCTACCGCCGCAGCCGATTTGCACACAAGTGGCCAGCGGTGCAGCAAATGGCGGTTAGGCACGTGCCCCACGCCATGTCCATCAGCGCCAACCCGGCGGACCAGCCTTGAAGCGTGGCCCAGTTGCTCAGGTCATAGGTGCCATAGGCCACCAAGCCAAGCAAGGCGCCCAAACGCGCAGCGCGCTGCCAACTGGCGCTGGGCAAGATCACCAACACCACGCAACCGAGGACATACAGGAGATAGAACAATATCGCAGGCAACAGGCGTGGCTGATCAAGCATCAGCGTGCCGAGCAGGGATTTATAGGTGGAGCCCATGAGCACGCCAAGCCAGAGGCCGTCGAGGACCAGGAAGGCGAGCAAGGTGCCGAGGTAGGCATACAACGACTTTCTGGACATGAGCAAGCCCTACTGTGAAGGCAAGCTTGTTGTGGCGAGCAAGCTTGCTTGCGTTGGGGTGCGAAGCGCCCCCAAAAAAGCTTGCGACTGCTACGCAGTCGAGCGGGAGCAAGCTCCCTCGCCACAACAAGCTCGCTCCTACAGGAGAGCGAAGCGTACTCAGCTTAGTTCAATGCGGTCCGCATGAATCACGATCTGCCCTTGCTTGTAGAGCGCACCAATGGCCTTCTTGAAGTTGCCCTTGCTCACGCCGAACAAGTTGCTGATCACCGCCGGGTCGCTTTTGTCGCTGACCGGCAGGGTGCCGTTGTTGTCACGCAACTTGGCGAGGATCTTCGAGTTCAGGCTGGAGGCCGCTTCCTGGCCCACCGGTTGCAGGCTCAGGCTGATGTTGCCATCGGCGCGGATCTCTTTGATGAAACCCTTCTCTTCCTTGCCCGGACGCAGGAACTTGAACACTTCGTTCTTGTGGATCAGGCCCCAGTGCTTGTTGTTGATGATCGCCTTGAAGCCCATGTCGGTGGCTTCGGCCACCAGCAGGTCGACTTCCTGGCCCACCTGGTAGTTGGCTGGCGTCTTGTCCAGGTAACGGTCAAGGCGAGCGGTGGCGGTGATGCGCTTGGTGTGCTTGTCGAGGTAGACGTGCACCACGCAATACTCACCTGCGGTCAGCTGGCGTTTTTCTTCCGAATACGGCAGCAGCAGATCCTTGGGCAAACCCCAATCAAGGAATACGCCAATGCTGTTGACTTCCACAACTTTCAAACTGGCGAATTCACCGACTTGAACTTTGGGTTTTTCGGTGGTGGCGATAAGTTTGTCATCGCTGTCCAGATAAATGAAAACGTTGAGCCAGTCTTCATCTTCACTGGGAATATCTTTAGGGATATACCGATTAGGCAAGAGGATTTCCCCATCTTGCGCACCATCGAGGTACAAACCAAAGTTAGTGTGCTTGACCACTTGCAAGCTGTTGTAGCGCCCGACTAAAGCCATTTCCAATACCCTCATTGCGTGGGCGGCATTCTACCCGAGTTGGGCCCTGCACGCGCGCGCGCCTGAAAAATCGCGGGCTGGCATGGCGTTCCAATGGCAGCGCCCCACTCGTCTGATCGTTCGGTTCACTTTGAGCAGGCCATCAGCGGGCCACCCGGCCTGTGGTTTCCAGCTAAAACAGTAAGTTAGCGCTTTATTTCGGCGTTGAACTTCGGCTATTTCCAGCGCTGGATATTAATCCTGAGGGATATTTGCCAAGCAATTGTCAAGTATTTCCTGTACGATGCCTGGCCAAGTTAATTTTCTACAGGTTAGTGGCCGCCATGCGTGTAAAAGCATCCAACAGCAAAGCAAAGCCAGCTCCCGCCGTTGAAACCAGCGAATCGATCAATAGCCAGATTGCTGCGTTCCTCAAGTCCGGCGGCGAAATCCAGCAAATTGCCAAGGGCGTGAGCGGCCAGACTTTCGGCCCGTCCAAGCAGATCAGCCTGGGCAAGAAGTAATAGTCATACCCTCGCACTGCATCTGGTCCCTAAGCGTCTTGCCTTCAAGGCGCTAGGACTAGAGTTGCAACCCCCTGCTCACACCTTCAATACGCAGCTAATCGACGAACGGGCCTCAACGCCAGGCATTCGCCGGTATCCTTGCACACGTCTAGCACGGGCATCCGCCTGAATCTTTCCGTTACTGCTCCTCGCTTTTCATGGAGTGAAGCATGCTTAAACGCTGTATTTTCGTGGTCAGCCTCCTGGTCGCCAGCCCTTTGGCCCAAGCGCATATCTTCCAGCGTGAACTGGGTGACTTCGACCTGAAATTAGGCACCACCCCCAGCCGCACCATGGCCCAGGGCCTGGTCAAGCCGACCGCCCCTGGCAGCGACTCGTTCCACGGTGGCCTGGACCTTACCCACGACAGCGGCCTGTATTTCGGCCAGTTTTCCCCAAACATGGGCCTGTCGTCGGCCAATAACCTTGAAGTCGACTCCTACATGGGCTTCAAGCGTCCGTTCGACCAGACCCTGGGCTACGAAGTCGGCTTGATCCACTACAGCTACCCCAAGGTCAGCCCCCTCGACAGCCAGGAGTTCTACGGCGGGCTGAACCTGTTGGGCAACCGCTTTGGCGTGTCCTTCAGCAACGACCCCGACCGCCAGGACAGTACCCTGTTTGCCGACCTGGGCGGTACCCAGCCTTTCGGCATCGGCGTCAGCATGAAGTACACCACCCATCAACTGGGCACACCGGTCTCGGTAGAGAACGGCGCCATCAGCAGTTTCAGCGATTGGTCGGTGCAGTTTTCCCGGGCCTGGAAAGGCATTGACCTGGACCTGATCTACAGCGGCTCCAGCCTCAGCGGCAGTGACTGCTCGGCCTACTCCGGACACAACTCGCAATGTGATGGGCTGTTGACCTTGAAGGCCGCGCGGTCGTTTTATTGATGGGCTGAACTGTCGCACCCCGCGCAGGTTCACATGCATTAACGCCCTCCATGCAAGGACCTGCCCATGTTGCGCCGGCTCAAACTCCTGATGGTACTGCTGACTCTGAGCCTGGTGCTCGCCGGCTGCAATCGCGTGGGCCTGGCCTACCGTAACCTCGACGTGATCATCCCCTGGACCCTCAACGACTACCTGGACATGAATGCCGGGCAAAAGAGCTGGTTCAACGACACCCTCAAGGAACACCTGGCCTGGCACTGCACCACGCAATTGCCTGGCTACCTGGACTGGCTCGACCGCCTGCAGCAGATGGTCGACAGTAACCAGGTCACCGACGCCGCATTGCAAACCCGTACTGTCGAAGCCAAACAGGCAATTGCCGAGATTGCTCGGGAAATCACGCCCTCAGCTGTGCAATTGCTGCAAGGCCTGGACGATCAGCAGGTCAAAGACATGAGCGATGCTCTGGCCAAGGACCTGCGCAAGCGCCAGGACGAATACCTCAAGCCACCACTGGCTCAACAAATCAAGGAACGCGCCGAGCGTATGAGCAAGCGCCTGGACGCCTGGATCGGCCCGTTGAGCCCAGGCCAGCAAAACCGCGTCACGGCCTGGTCGGCCGAGTTGGGCGCGCAAAACCAAGCGTGGATCGGCAACCGCGCCCATTGGCAGGCGCAATTTATCGAGGCGCTGCAACAACGCCACAATGCCGATTTCCCGCAGAAAATCCAGCAACTGCTGGTGGATCGCGAAAGCCTGTGGACCCCGCAATACCGCGCCGCCTACGCACAGACCGAAGCCGCCGCGCGCGGCTTGCTCGTGGACGTGATGGCCCAAAGCTCCCCAGCGCAGCGCGTGAAACTCACCCAGAAAATCGACAAGGTCCGCAGCGACTTCCAGACGCTTAAATGCCTGAAAAGCGCACAGTCTTAGTCAGGCGCCAAGGTGCCCAGCCAGGCCACCAGGCCAAGGATGAGCACCACAGCGCCAAACTCCAGGGCCATGCTGCGCCGTAACGCACGGATCGCCACGTTATAATCGCCCGCCGCGATAGATTGTTGCAGAAGCGGCGTCAGGTGAAAGCGATTGAGCGCCGCCAAGGCCAGCATCACGCCGAACAACCCCAGCTTCAGGCATAGCAGCACCGCGTAGACTCCGCCGTTGATGCCCCCCAGATTCGGCCCGACAACAAACAGATAATTGGCAACGCCAGTGCCGATCAGCACCAAGACAAATCCCGCGCCAATGCGCTCAAAGCCTGCCAATGCGCTGGCCAGAACCTGCACTCGATCATCCTGTGGCAACGGCGCAGGCATCAACAACAAACCGAATGCCGCCAACGCCCCCACCCAACCCGCCGCTGCCAACAGGTGTGCACTGTCGCTGACGATATGCCACACACCTTGCACGCCTTCGTGCATTACGCCGTGCCCTGTCCACACCAGGGTGGCCAACGCCACGCCAGCCGACAGCGTGGCCAGCGCCAGATGAGTGCTCAGTGCCGCCAGGACCAGCGCCGCGATACGCACCCACCACGTCAGCCCCAAGTCGGTCTGCCACAGCATCATCTGCACATGCGGCCATAGCGCCTGCCAATCAGTGGCGCCGCTCATGGATTGGGTCATGACCAATAGCGACGCCACCGAAAACGCCAGCCCCAAGCCGCCCGTCAATCCCATCCATGCCCTTAGATTGAGCCATCTACGTTGCTCAGCGTGCAGACCATAAAGGCCGAACAGTCCCAATCCAAATAGCATCATCAGGTCGAGATAGAGCGCGAAGCGCAATGCGATGGAGATCAGCTCACTCATGGCTGCACGCTGAACACCACATTACCGGTGATCGGATGTGTATCGGACGACACGGCACGCCAATCCACCCGATAGCTGCCGGTGGTAAGTGCGGAGACCGGCTTGATCAACATCACCTTGGGGTCGCTGCTCGCCGACACGCTGGCCTTCACCGGCATCGGCGAATTGGGCATGCCCGGCATGTCGGTCATGATCAACTTGGCCCCGGAAAACTGGGTCAGCAGGTTTTCTGAGAAATGCAATTCAATCACTGCGGGAGCGGCGCCCTGTGCGCCTGCCGCCGGAATGGATGACAGCAGCTTGGGGTGGGCCGAAGCGGGCAGGCTAAGACTTAAACCTACCCACAGCGCAGCACCCAGCAGCGTGGTTTTCAACATAGACATGCAAGACTCCAGGCCGCGCCAGGCGGCGAATAATAAAAAGGGAAACCCGTCAGAACCACAAGCGCACGCCGACGACCCAGCGCAGTTGATTGATGTCTTCGTCTTCGTCCCGTGCGTATTGCGCGGTCTGGCCATAAGTGCGGTTCCAGCTGAGACCGACATATGGCGCAAACTCGCGGCGAACTTCGTAGCGCAAGCGCAGGCCCAGTTCACTTTCCGCCAAGCCCGAACCAACGCCGCGTTGCGGATCGTTCTGCGCATAGAAGTTGAGTTCGGCGGTCGGCTGCAGGATCAGGCGATTGGTGAGCAGAATGTCGTAGTCACCCTCAAGGCGTGCGGCGGTATGCCCCGATTCGCCGACAAACAACGTGGCTTCGGCCTCGAAGTTGTAGAGCGCCATGCCTTGTAGGCCAAAGGCCGCCCAGCTCTGGCTGGCACCGGGCTTGAAGTCCTGGCGCACGCCGCCGACCACATCCCACCACGGGCTGATTGCGTGCCCCCATAACGCTTGGGCTTCGGCACTTTCAGTGCGGCCGGCGCTGCGTTCGCCTTCACTGCGTAGCCACAACCGGTCGATGTCACCGCCGACCCAACCCTTGATGTCCCAAGTCTGCGCGTTGCCGTCGCCGCCCTGCCATTCCAACTGGTTGACCAGTAGCATGGAGTTGACGCCGCTGTCGTGCACCTGATGCCCTCCCGGCGCGTTGTAGACCGCTGCACGGTCTGCGTCGGTCAGCGCCGGAATCGGCGTACGGCTTTGCGCCAGCGCTGGCGTCGCCGGGCTCATGCCCTGAAGTTCATCCTCGGCCGCCAACGCCCATGGGGCGAACCCCAGCGTGGCGAAAGCGATGCAAAGGGACGAGACGCAACGGTTCATGCTCGCTTCCTTATTCATGCACGCGCACCTCGCGGAACATGCCCATTTCCATGTGGTACAGCAGGTGGCAGTGATAGGCCCAGCGCCCCAAGGCATCGGCGGTGACGCGGTAACTGCGACGGGAGCCCGGTGGCATGTCGATGGTGTGTTTGCGCACCAGGAACTGGCCGTTTTCGTCCTCCAGGTCGCTCCATAAGCCATGCAGGTGAATCGGGTGGGCCATCATGGTGTCGTTGACCAGCACCACCCGCACGCGCTCGCCATAAGTCAGTTGCAAGGGCTCGGCATCGGAAAACTTCACGCCACTGAACGACCAGGCGAACTTTTCCATATGCCCGGTGAGATGCAATTCGACGGTGCGGGAGGGGTCGCGGCCATCGGGGTCTTCGAAGGTACTGCGCAGGTCGGCATAGGTGAGCACCCGGCGGCCATTGTGGCGCAGGCCGATTCCAGGGTCGTCCAGCTTGGGCACCGGGTTCATCGCCTGCATGTCTACCAGCGCGTTGTTCTGCTCGCTGGCGGGGTGTTTCTGCATGGCCATCGCGCCCATGGCACTGTGATCCATGCCTTCCATGCCCGGCATATCGGCCATGGCACCGTGGTCCATGCCGCCCATGCCCATGTCCTCCATGGTCAGCCACGGGCGCGGATCAAGCAGTGGAACTGAGGCGGTCGCTCCCATCTGCCGGGCGAGGGTGCCACGGGCATAGCCTGTGCGGTCCATGGACTGAGCAAACAGGGTGTAAGCCTCTGCCACAGGCTCGACCAGCACGTCGTAGGTTTCCGCCACGGCGATACGGAACTCGTCGACACTTACCGGCTTTACCGGCTGACCATCCGCGGCGATGACGGTCATTTTCAACCCTGGAATGCGCACATCAAAATAGGTCATCGCCGAGCCATTGATAAAACGCAGGCGAATCGTTTCCCCCGCCTTGAACACTCCGGTCCAGTTCTGTCCAGGCGGCTGGCCGTTGAGCAAGTAGGTGTAGGTCTCGCCGCTGACGTCCGCAAGGTCGGTGGGGTTCATCTTCATTTGCGCCCACATCAGCCGGTCGGCAGCCGTGGCCGACCAGCCCTGCTTGCCCACATCCCGGATAAAATCGCCCAGGGTGGGTTTGTGCAGGTTGTAGTAATCGGACTGCTTCTTGAGGGTTTTCATCAGGGCGACGGGGTCTTCGTCGGTCCAGTCCGACAGCATCACCACGTAATCGCGCTGGTAGCTATAAGGCTCGGGTTCCTTGGGATCGATAACCAGCGGACCGTACACGCCCTGCTGCTCCTGAAGCCCGGAATGGCTGTGGTACCAGTAGGTGCCGTACTGCTTGACCTTGAACTGGTAAACGTAAAGGCCGCCCGGTTCGATGCCCTTGAAGCTCAGGCCGGGCACGCCGTCCATGGTCGATGGCAACAGGATGCCGTGCCAGTGGATCGAAGTGGGCTCGCCAAGGCGGTTTTTCACGCGCAGGGTCACGGTGTCGCCCTCCCGCCAGCGTAACAGCGGGCCGGGCAGGCTGCCGTTGACGGTCAACGCGGTGCGCGGTTGGCCTGTCAGGTTGACCGGGGTCTGGTCAATAAACAGGTCAAACTCGCTGCCGGCGAGCACCGTGGGCTGGCCGGGGCTGATCAGTGCCCACACAGGGGGGCGCCAAAGCCCGAGCCCGCCCAACAGGCCGCCTGCGGCCAGGCCTTTGACGAATGTGCGTCTGGAGGTTGTGGAGTGCATGCCGATTCAAGTCCGTGAGTTGAATGGCAGCAGATTAGGAGTCGCCGGCTGTCAGCAACCTTAGCGGCAGATTACCGATTCGACAGGTTCACCCGGCACCCTCAGGGGCGCCGGGGGCATAAGAGGATCAGGCGATCTGGGCTTTTGAGGCCACTTCCGCGAACGTTGCCGGATCAAGCGCATCCGCTTGTTCATCCAACACCTGACGCGGATGATCATTGCCCGGAATCGAACTGTCGATCAGCGCCAGCAATTGCGCCCCCAGCGCCGTCAGGATGAAGTTCTCGCCATTGCCGCCCTCTTCCTCAGGCCGCGACTCAATAAAGCCACGCTTGAACAGCAGCGCCTCGTAGTCGGCAGCGGTCTTCTTCAGCGCGTCCAGGTTGCCAGTGTCCTCGCCGGCCGTCGCCTTCTCGGCCGCTTCCTGTTCGGCGTATTTGCGCGGGGCAAAGCTGCCCTCGCCGTTCTGCACTTCATGCAGCAGACGTTCGATCAGATCCCAATTGTAAGTCGTCATCCTGATTCCTCCTGCAGGCCGATGGAGTTAGCCCGTCTTAGGGAGTGACACGTTCCGGCACGGGCCGTTCAACCAAACGGACGGGCGTCATTTCTCTGAACTTTGCAGAGGTTTGCCACCTCAACTGCACATCACTGCCAAGGAAGTCCGACCATGAAAACCTTGATGAAGCTGACTCTCGCCGCCACGCTGATAAGCGCCCTGCCCGCCTGGGGCTGCACGCCCGAGGAGGCCACGGCCAAGCGGGAGGAACTGGCCAAGGAAGTGACCAAGCTCACCGAGCAGAACCCGACCAAGGCCAAGGAGATGAATGACCAGTTACAGAAGATGGACCTGGATACCGAAAGCGCCGAGTTTCCCGACAAGTGCCAGTTGATCGATGCGCGGCTCAAGGAGCTCAGAGAAGCTGCGGGGAAGCGTTGAGCACAGCGCGACGCTGATGGCGAAAAAAAACCGGACGTCGTCCGGTTTTTTTAGGCCCGCCTGCTTATTCGGCAGCCGGCGCTTCTGGCTTGCGGCGCTTGAGCGGGGCCATGCCGTCCTTGCTGACGAGCGACAGGTTGTCGGTCTTCGGCCGGTTGGCGATCTTGCGCTTGGTCGGCGACTTGGCGGCGGTTTTCTTCTTGTCGCCCTTGGCGTCGGTCTTTTTCTTCTTCACGCCAACGGCCTTGCCCGACGCCTTGACCTTCTTCGGCCCGGTGTAAGTGCCTTTGACTTCCTTGATGGTGCGGCGCTCGAACGACTGCTTGAGGTAGCGTTCGATGCTCGACATCAGGTTCCAGTCGCCGTGGCAGATCAGCGAGATGGCCAGGCCATCGTTGCCGGCCCGTCCGGTACGGCCGATGCGGTGCACGTATTCGTCGCCGCTGCGGGGCATGTCGAAGTTGATCACCAGGTCCAGGCCGTCCACGTCGAGGCCGCGCGCGGCAACGTCGGTGGCCACCAGGATCTTCACGCCGCCCGCCTTGAGACGGTCGATGGCCAGCTTGCGGTCCTTCTGGTCTTTCTCGCCGTGCAGCACGAACGCCTTGTATTCCTGCGCAACCAGGCGCCCGTAGATACGGTCGGCGGCGGCACGGGTGTTGGTGAACACGATGGCCTTCTGGTAGGTCTCGTTGGCCAGCAACCAGTTCAGGATCTGTTCTTTATGCACGTTATGGTCAGCGGTAACGATCTGCTGACGCGTGGTGGCGTTCAGGTCGCTGACGTTGTTGACCTGCAAGTGCTCAGGGTTGTTCAGCACCTTGGCGACCATGTCGCGCAGGGTCGAACCACCGGTGGTGGCGGAGAACAGCATGGTCTGCTGGCGGTTGACGCACTCGCCGACCAGACGTTGCACATCATCGGCAAAGCCCATGTCGAGCATGCGGTCGGCTTCGTCGAGCACCAGCACTTCGACTTCCTTGAGATCAAGGTTGCCAGCGTTGAGTTGCTCGATCATGCGCCCTGGGGTGCCGATCAGGATGTCCGGCACCTTGCGCAGCATCGCGGCCTGGACCTTGAAGTCTTCGCCACCGGTGATGATGCCGGACTTGATGAAGGTGAACTGCGAAAAGCGTTCGACTTCCTTCAGGGTTTGCTGGGCCAGCTCGCGGGTCGGCAGCAGGATCAGGGTCTTGATGCTGACGCGCACCTTGGCCGGGCCGATCAGGCGGTTAAGTACCGGCAGGACGAAAGCGGCGGTCTTGCCGCTGCCGGTTTGCGCCGTCACCCGCAGGTCACGCCCTTGCAGCGCGAGCGGGATGGCCGCTGCTTGCACAGGCGTAGGCTCGACAAATTTAAGCTCGGCCACGGCTTTAAGCAGGCGTTCGTGCAGGGCGAATTGGGAAAACACGGGTGCTACCTCGAAGAAATACAAATATCAGCTGCATAGGTTACCGGTTTCGGGCGCCCAAACCGAGTTTCTTTACGCGAACGGGGCTAATCAGCTGCTTTTTTGTCAGCGATTTTGTCCAGAGCGTCAACTTTGTTGCACTTAAATGCTCTAATCGCCCCGTGTTGTCTTACAGAAGAATCGGTTCACGCATGGATATCAAACAGCTCTGGCTCAACGTCCAAGACCTTTGGGGCGCCCTAGATGAACACCCGGTCCTGCATTCCAGCCTCGGCTTGCTGGTGTTGCTGGTGGTGGCATTGGTGGTGGGACGGGTCGCCCGTTACCTCATCCTGCACGCGGTCAAATTGCTCGGCCGGCAGCCGGCCCTGCACTGGCTGAACGACCTGCGGCATAACAAAGTCTTCCATCGCCTGGCGCAAATGACGCCGTCGCTGGTGGTCCAGTTCGGTCTGTACCTGGTGCCGGACCTGAGCAAGACCGCCATCCTGTTCATCGGCAACGTCGCCCTGGCGATCAGCATTCTGTTCATGGTTTTGGCCATGAGTGCCCTGCTCAACGCGCTGCTGGATATCTACGCACGCACCGAACACGCACGCACCCGCTCGATCAAGGGCTATGTGCAATTGGCGAAAATGGTGCTGTTCGTGTTCGGCGCGATCATCATCGTCGCCACCCTGATCGACCGCTCGCCACTGTTGCTGCTCTCAGGCCTGGGTGCGATGTCGGCGGTGATTCTGTTGGTGTACAAGGACACCCTGCTGTCGTTCGTCGCCAGTGTGCAATTGACCAGCAACGACATGCTGCGCGTCGGTGACTGGATCGAAATGCCCCAGGTCGGGGCCGATGGCGATGTGGTGGATATCACGCTGCACACGGTGAAGGTGCAGAACTTCGACAAGACCATCGTCTCCATCCCCACCTGGCGCCTGATGTCCGAGTCGTTCAAGAACTGGCGTGGCATGCAGGCCTCCGGTGGGCGCCGTATCAAGCGCAGCCTGTACATCGACGCCAGCGGCGTACGCTTCCTGAACGATGAGGAAGAAGTGCGCATGACCCAGGTGCACTTGCTCAGCGGCTACATCAGCCGCAAACAGGCCGAACTCAAGGCCTGGAACGAGGCCCAGGGCCACAGCGCGCAACTGTCGGCCAACCGTCGGCGCATGACCAACCTCGGCACCTTCCGCGCCTACGCCCTGGCGTACCTGCAAAGCCACCCGGACATCCAGCCGAACATGACCTGCATGGTGCGCCAGATGCAAACCACCGCCCAGGGCGTGCCGCTGGAGATCTACTGCTTTACCCGCACCACGGCGTGGGGCGATTACGAGCGGATCCAGGGCGATATCTTCGATTATCTATTGGCAGTGTTGCCGGAGTTCGGGCTGAGCCTGTATCAACAGCCGAGCGGCAACGACCTGCGGGCCGGCGTGCTGCCTGCATTGGCCGGGGCCACTCAGGTACCCGTGGCCGAAACGGCATGAGGTGATGCACGCGGGATTACGGCAGTGATGCCGTAATCTCCTTGCGGCACACCTCAAGCACTTCATCGGCCAGGGCGGAATCATCCGGGCACGCCCGCGACAACATGATTGCGCCGATGGCATGGGCCATGCTGTCGAGCATTTTCGCCCGCACGTCTTCTTTTGGCCCGTCATGAGCCGCGTTGTACTTTGCCTCCAGGGCCTGCAGGGTATTTTCCAAACCGTCGGCAAAGGTCGCCTTCAGCGTGTCCGACTGACGGGCGGCATCGGCACACAACGCCGCCAATGTGCATCCGCCGCCGCGATGGTCGCGGTGCTGCCTGGACAGGTAAACCTCGAAAAACTGCTCCACCTCCCTCTCCGCGCTGTCGACCAGTGACTGCGCCAGGCTGTTAGCGGCTGCTTCCGCCATCAAGTCCGCCTTGGAACCGAAGTGCTTGTAAAAGCCGCCTTGGGTAAAACCGGCCGCAGCCATCAACTCGGCCACGCCCACCCCATCGAAACCCCGCTCGCGAAACAACTCGGAAGCTGTCGCGACGATATGGGCCCGATTGCTCTGTGACTGCGCCTTGGTGATCTTCATGTCTGTGGTCCTGACAGCGTGCGAGATAGGCATATTACTATGATGTCGATCATAATCAAAACCGTTGACAGCTTTGATTATGATCGACATCATAAAACCTCCTCGCACTCACAGAGCATCACACCATGAGTACTTCCAACACCGTTCTGATCACTGGCGCTTCGACCGGCATTGGCGCCGCCTACGCCGAACGCTTTGCCGCACGCGGCCACGACCTCGTACTGGTCGCCCGTGACATCACGCGCCTGGAAGCGCTCGCTGCCCGACTGCGCGAACAGCATGCCGTCAGCATTGATATCCTCCCCGCCGACCTGACCCAGACCGCTGACCTGGCAGCAGTTGAAGCGCGCCTGCGCGAGGACGCCAACATTGGCACCCTGGTCAACAATGCCGGCGCCGCGCAGTCTGGCGGTTTTATCGAACAGTCCACCGACAGCGTCGCGCAGTTGGTCGCCCTCAACACCACTGCACTGGTGCGCCTGGCCAGTGCCATCGCCCCGCGCCTGGCGGCAGCGGGCAACGGCGCTATCATCAACATTGGCTCGGTAGTGGGCCTGGCCCCGGAATTCGGCATGACGGTATACGGCGCGACCAAGGCGTTCGTGCTGTTCCTGTCCCAGGGCATGAGCCTGGAGCTGGCGCCCAAAGGCGTGTACGTGCAAGCCGTGCTGCCCGCCGCCACGCGTACCGAGATCTGGGAGCGGGCGGGCATTGACATCAACACCCTCACGGACGTGATGGAAGTGGGCGATCTGGTGGACGCGGCGTTGGTGGGTTTTGATCGCCGCGAGCCGGTGACCATTCCGCCGTTGCAGGACGGCGCCCGTTGGGACGCGTTGCAGGCTGCGCGGCAAGGCTTGCTGGCACAGATCAAGCAGTCCCAGGTTGCCGAGCGTTACCTGGCCAACGCCTGAACAACCGGTAGCAGGCGTGCTGCGCGCCTGCCCCTTCTCACCGAAGCAACGAGCGTTGAACCATGAAGGCATTTTCCATCGAACGGTACGGCAAACAGCCCGGCCGCCTCACCGAGGCCCCCGCGCCTGTTGTGGGTGAGCATGACGTGCTGGTTCAGGTGCGGGCCAGCAGCGTCAATGTGCTGGATGCAAAGATCGCCAAGGGCGAATTCAAACTGATCCTGCCCTATGCGTTGCCGTTGACACTGGGCAATGACCTGGCCGGCGTGGTGCTCAGCGTCGGCGCGGCGGTACGACGCTTCAAGCCGGGGGACGAAGTCTACGCTCGCCCGCCCCAGCAACGTATCGGCACCTTCGCCGAGCGGATTGCCGTGCACGAAGACGCACTGGCGCGCAAACCCGACAACATCACCATGGAGCAAGCCGCGGCCCTGCCCCTGGTCGCGCTCACGGCGTGGCAGGTGCTGGTGGAAACCGCGAAGCTGAAGAAAGGCCAGAAAGTGTTCATTCATGCGGGCTCAGGCGGGGTGGGCAGTATCGCCATCCAGTTGGCCAAGCATTTGGGCGCTTTTGTCGCGACCACCACCAGCACCGCCAATGTGGAGTGGGTCAAAGCGTTGGGCGCAGATGTGGTGGTCGACTACAAACAGCAAGCCTTCGAGACCGTGCTGCGGGATTACGATGTGGTGCTGAACAGCCTGGGCCCAGATGCGCTGGCCAAGTCACTGAAGATTCTCAAGCCCGGCGGTCAGCTCATCTCCATCTCCGGGCCGCCGACACCCGCCTTCGCCCGCGCCCAGAACCTGCCCTGGGTATTGGGCCTGGTCGTGGGCGTGTTGAGCAGCGGTATCCGCAGGAAAGCGCGCAAGCAAGGCGTGAGCTATGACTTTGTCTTCATGCGCGCCAGTGGCGCGCAACTGGATGAAATCACCACGCTGGTCGAGTCGGGGATTATCCGGCCGGTCATCGACCGAACCTTCCCTTTCGAATCCACAGCCGCGGCCCTGGACTACGTCGAACAAGGCCGTGCCAAAGGCAAAGTGGTGATCACGATGGAGACGGCACCGCCCGACGCACACCCAGCCGGCTGATCCACACCGCCCCCAGAATCACCAGACCGCCCAGGGCCAAACGACCCAGCGGTTCGTGCTGGTTCCAGATCAGCAGGTTCAGCAGCAACCCCACCGGCACATGCAGGTTGTTCATCACCGCCAGGGTGCCGCCATTGACCAGGCAGGCGCCCTTGTTCCACCAGTACATGCCCAGCGCGGTACTGACCACTCCTAGGAACACCAGCACGCCCCATTGCAGCGGCGCTTGCGGCAGGAAGTCAGCCTTGGCGAACAGCAGGAACGCCGGCAACACCACCATCAAGGCGCCCAGGTAGAAATAACCGAAACGCCGGAAGTGCGGCTGGTCACTGGGATAACGCGCCACCAGGTGCTTGTACATGACTTGCCCGGCGGCGTAGGTGAAATTGGCCAATTGCAGCAGCAAGAACCCCATCAGGAAATGCGGGGTGATCTGATCGAAACGAATCACCGCCGCACCGCCCACCGCCACCAGGGCCGCCACAAGCGCCCAGGGATTGAAGCGGCGATTAAGCGCGTCCTCGATCAGGGTCACATGCAGCGGCGTGAGGATGGTGAACAGCAGCACTTCCGGCACCGTCAGCACACGAAAGCTCAGGTACAGACATACGTAGGTCACGCCGAACTGCAATGCACCGATCACCAACATGCCGCGCATGAACGCGGGCTCCACCGAGCGCCAGCGCGTCAGCGGAATAAAGATCAGCCCGGCCAGCACCACGCGCACCAGCACCGCAAAGTAACTGTCGACGTGACCGGCGAGGTATTCGCCAATCAAGCTGAAGGAAAATGCCTGAATCAGGGTGACAACCAGTAGATAGCCCATGCGCGCCTCGTTTCGAATGGGCGCGACATTAAAGCTTTTTGGTTTTTGAAGAAACTCGGCGCAAAAAAAACCCGACCTCGCTAAAGCGGCAGTCGGGCGGGAGCACTCAGGAGCAAAAGTGCAAAGGGAGGTTCGATACGCGTACTTGAAGGGTTTGCGTGGCGCTATATAAGCAGCACGGGATTATCTGACGATTAACGCCTCAGGCGACCTGGGCCAGTTGCGCCTTGGCATGATTGACGCCCTTCTCCTGGAAGTCGCCGCCCAGGTTGACGCCTTCGGCGTGAATGAAGGTAACGTCATGAATGC
This sequence comes from Pseudomonas sp. CFSAN084952, assembly GCF_009648855.1. NCBI lineage: Bacteria > Pseudomonadati > Pseudomonadota > Gammaproteobacteria > Pseudomonadales > Pseudomonadaceae > Pseudomonas > Pseudomonas sp. CFSAN084952. Next base: position 3,774,036 of record NZ_CP045767.1, read on the forward strand.
CGATAAATGCCATGACCTGGCGCAGGTACGGTTCCTGGTGATCCGAGGTGGCGCCAGTGTGGATACCACCGCGTGCGGTGAGCACGATAGCGCGCTTGCCGGTCAACAGACCCTGGGGCCCGGTGGCGGTGTATTTAAAGGTCACACCCGCCCGCAACACGTGATCCAGCCAGGCTTTAAGGGTGCTCGGAATGGCGAAGTTGTACATCGGCGCGGCCATCACCAACACGTCGGCGGCCAGCAGTTCGTCAGTTAACTCGTTGGAGCGGTCCAGGGACACCTGTTCGTCGTCGTTACGCTGCTCCGCCGGTTTCATCCAGCCGCCCAGCAGGTTGGCATCCAGATGGGGTACCGGATTGAGCGCTACGTCGCGCACGGTGATGCGGTCTGCCGGATGGGCGACTTGCCATTGGCTGATGAACTGTTGGGTGAGCTGGCGGGAAATGGAATCCTGCTGGCGCGCACTGCTTTCGATGATCAGGACATTGGACATGGCTTCGTAGGCTCCATCGGTAATTGCTGTAAGTCGATGGAGAGAAGGTTAACCAGGGCCTATTCGATAAAAAAGCGCAAAAAACTGCTACAACCCATCTAGAAATTTGTTTATAAGCGGAGTATTCCTGTGAGCACGCTCCGCTGTTGCTTTATTTTGGCGCGCAGTCCAGGGCAATACGCATCTTGATGATGGCGCGGTTGAACTTGACCGTGGTGTTAGTGCTTTTGCCAGCAGGCACGGTCACGGTACGACGGCGTGGCGATTCCGGGCCGTTGGTAAAGGTGACCTTGCACACCGCGTCCTGGGCGCCGTAGTTGTTCAGCTGGATCGAACTGATGTCGCCGTCCACATCGGAGGCGGTGTAATCAATGCTCACGCCATCGATCTTTTTCGTCACGTCGATAGGATAGGCAAACGCGCTCATCGGCAGCAGCGCCAGCAACACACAACACAATTTTCTCATTCGGCAGTCTCCAATAAGGACCGCCAGCTTAGGACAAGAGGAGCTCATCTTGAAAGCGCCCCGCGTTACCCTCGATCAATGGCGCACCTTGCAAGCCGTGGTCGACCATGGCGGCTTTGCCCAAGCCGCCGAAGCGCTGCATCGTTCGCAATCTTCAGTGAGCTACACCGTGGCGCGCATGCAGGACCAACTCGGCGTCCCCTTGCTGCGTATCGACGGGCGCAAGGCGGTGCTGACCGAGGCCGGTGAGGTGCTGCTGCGCCGATCCCGCCAATTGGTGAAAAACGCCAGCCAGCTGGAAGACCTCGCTCATCATATGGAACAGGGCTGGGAAGCCGAAGTGCGCTTGGTGGTGGACGCCGCCTACCCCAGCGCACGTCTCGTTCGCGCATTAACCGCCTTTATGCCGCAAAGCCGTGGCTGCCGGGTGCGCCTGCGCGAAGAAGTACTGTCCGGCGTCGAAGAGTTGCTGCTCGACGGCATGGCGGACCTGGCCATTTGCGGTTTTATCATCCCGGGCTACCTGGGCACGGAAATGAGCGATGTGGAGTTCGTCGCCGTGGCCCACCCCGATCACTCGCTGCATCGCCTCAACCGTGAGCTGAGTTTCCACGACCTGGAGAGCCAGATGCAGGTGGTGATCCGTGACTCCGGCCGCCAACAACCGCGCGACGTCGGCTGGCTCGGCGCCGAACAGCGCTGGACCGTCGGCAGCCTCGCTACCGCGGCCACCTTCGTCGCCAGCGGCCTGGGCTTTGCCTGGCTGCCCCGGCACATGATCGAGCGCGAACTCAAGGAGGGCGTGCTCAAGCAGCTTCCCCTGGAAAAAGGTGGCAGTCGCAACCCGACGTTTTACCTGTACTCCAACAAAGACAAACCCTTGGGGCCCGCCACGCAGATCCTCGTGGAATTGCTGCGCACCTTTGACACCGCTCCCCTGGACGCGCCCTTCGCCGCTCCTCAACAAGCCTGAAACGGAGTTCATCCATGGCCTGGTTCGACCATGAAGGCTGCAGCCTGCATTACGAAGAATATGGCCATGGCAACCCGCTGATCCTGATCCACGGCCTGGGCTCCAGCAGCCAGGATTGGGAACTGCAAGTACCGGTACTCGCCCGACACTACCACCTGATCGTGGTTGACGTGCGCGGCCATGGTCGCTCGGCCAAACCCCGGGAGCGCTACAGCATCAAGGGGTTTACCTTCGACCTGATCGCGCTGATCGAACACCTCGACCTGCCAGCGGCCCACGTGGTGGGTTTATCCATGGGCGGCATGATCGCCTTCCAACTGGCGGTGGATGAACCCCGGCGGGTCAAGAGCCTGTGCATCGTCAACAGCACGCCTGAGGTCAAGGTGCGCAGTGCCGATGACTATTGGCAGTGGGCCAAACGCTGGACCCTGGCCCGTGTGCTCAGCCTGGGCACCATCGGCAAGGCCCTGGGCGATCGGCTGTTCCCCAAACCTGAGCAGGCCGACCTGCGCCGCAAGATGGCCGAGCGCTGGGCAAGAAACGACAAACGTGCTTATCTCGCCAGCTTCGACGCCATTGTGGGCTGGGGCGTGCAGGAACAACTGTCGAGAATTACCTGTCCAACCCTGGTCATCAGCGCCGACCATGACTACACCCCCGTGGCGCAGAAAGAAATCTATGTAAAACTGCTGCCCGATGCGCGGCTGGTGGTCATCGAAGATTCCCGCCATGCCACGCCCTTGGATCAACCCGAGGTCTTTAACGCGACCTTGCTCGACTTTCTAAAGACCGTCGAAACCACTACCCAGGACCACTGACCCATGCTGAAAAAAATCGCCTTCTTTGCCGGTTCCGCCTTGTTTGCTGCCAACCTGATGGCAGCTGAGCCGGCCAAGGCGCCACATGTTTTGCTCGACACCACCAACGGCCAGATTGAAATCGAACTGGACCCGGTCAAGGCGCCGATCAGCACCAAGAACTTCCTGGCCTATGTCGACAAGGGCTTCTACACCAATACGATCTTTCACCGCGTGATCCCGGGCTTCATGGTCCAGGGCGGCGGGTTCACCCAGCAAATGTCACAAAAGCCGACCGAAGCACCGATCAAGAACGAAGCCAGCAATGGCCTGCATAACGTGCGTGGCACCTTGTCCATGGCTCGCACCAATGACCCGAACTCGGCCACCAGCCAATTCTTCATCAACGTGGCCGACAATGCCTTCCTCGATCCGGGCCGCGATGCCGGTTATGCCGTGTTCGCCAAAGTGGTCAAGGGCATGGACGTGGTCGACATCATCGTCAACTCCCAGACCACCACCAAGCAAGGCATGCAGAACGTGCCTATCGATCCTGTGATCATCAAGTCGGCCAAGCGCATCGACTGAGGTCCGCAGGCAGCTTTGCACGGTGCCCGCATGGCACCGTGCACCTTTGAAAGGAGAGCCCGCCCGGCGGGCGTCAAACCTAATGCTCTATCGTCGTTTTGAACAACTGATCGATATTTTCCGCGACGCCCCCAGCGCGGCCCCTCCCGAAAAAGTCCTGCCCTTCTATCTCTATTACCTGCGTCAGGTGTGGCCGTGCTTCGCCGCGCTCTTGGTAGTGGGACTGGTCGGAGCCCTGATCGAAGTTGCGTTGTTCAGCTACCTGAGCCGCATCATCGACCTGGCCCAGGGCACGCCACCGGCGAATTTCTTCCAGATCCACAGCGCCGAGCTGATCTGGATGGCCGTGGTGGCCCTGTTGTTGCGCCCGCTCTTCAACGGCCTGCATGACTTGCTGGTGCACCAGACCATCAATCCCGGCATGACCAGCCTGATTCGCTGGCAGAACCACAGCTACGTGCTCAAACAGAGCCTGAATTTCTTCCAGAACGACTTTGCCGGGCGCATCGCCCAGCGGATCATGCAAACCGGCAACTCCTTGCGTGACTCGGCGGTGGCGACCGCAGAAGCTATCTGGCACGTGTCGATCTACGCCATCAGTGCCCTGGTGTTGTTTGCCGAGGCCGACTGGCGGCTGATGATTCCGCTGATCACCTGGATCGTTTGCTACAGCCTGGCCTTGCGTTACTTCGTGCCTCGGGTGAAAGAACGCTCGGTGGTCTCCTCGGAGGCGCGCTCCAAGTTGATGGGCCGAATTGTTGACGGCTATACCAATATCACCACCTTGAAGCTGTTCGCCCATACCCAGAATGAACAGGAATACGCCAAGCAAGCGATCATCGAGCAGACCGAAAAAACCCAACTGGCCGCCCGCGTGCTCACCAGCATGGACACCGTAATCTGTATTCTGAACGGCCTACTGATCGTCACCACCACCGGCCTGGCCCTGTGGCTGTGGACACAGTCGCTGATTTCCGTGGGCGCGATTGCCCTGGCCACCGGCCTGGTGATCCGCATCGTCAACATGTCCGGCTGGATCATGTGGGTGGTCAACGGCATCTTCGAAAACATCGGTATCGTGCAGGACGGCCTGAAGACCATCGCCCAGCCACTGGCCGTGGTCGATCGTGAAAACGCTCCGCGCCTGACGGTGCCCCACGGCCAGGTGCGCTTCGAGCAGGTGGACTTCCACTACGGCAAGAAGAGCGGAATCATTGGCGGCCTCAACCTTGAGATCAAGGCCGGGGAAAAGATCGGCTTGATCGGCCCGTCCGGCGCGGGCAAGTCGACGCTGGTCAACCTGCTGCTGCGCCTGTACGACCTGCAGGGCGGACGCATCCTCATCGACGGCCAGGACATCGCCGAAGTGGCCCAGGAAAGCCTGCGCGCGCAGATCGGCATGATCACCCAAGACACCTCGTTGCTGCACCGCTCGATCCGCGACAACCTGCTGTATGGCAAGCCCGACGCAACTGACGAAGAACTCTGGGCGGCGGTGCACAAGGCCCGCGCCGATGAGTTCATCCCGCTGCTGTCGGATTCCGAGGGCCGCACCGGGCTGGATGCCCATGTGGGTGAACGCGGGGTGAAACTCTCCGGCGGGCAACGCCAGCGTATCGCTATCGCCCGCGTGCTGCTCAAGGACGCGCCGATCCTGATCATGGACGAAGCCACCTCCGCGCTGGACTCGGAAGTAGAAGCGGCGATCCAGGAGAGCCTGGAAACCTTGATGCAGGGCAAGACGGTGATCGCAATTGCACACCGGTTGTCGACCATCGCACGAATGGACCGCCTGGTGGTGCTGGAAAAAGGCCAGATTGCCGAGAGCGGCAGCCATTCCGAGTTGCTGGCATACGGCGGGCTTTATTCGCGGTTATGGCAGCATCAGACCGGGGGTTTTGTCGGCATAGACTGATTTCGCTGGGTAAAGCCCCGCTCAATTCCGAACAATTCTGACAGCTTTCTCTATCTGGCTGGTCTTGCGACACAATCCTGCTGTACTGCAATCAGGCCCCAGGAGGGCCCTGATTTAAGGCGGCAGGGAAGCCACACAGACCGTTAATCAGATAGAGCACTCTAAGGAAGTGTTCATGTCACTGTTCAAACGTTCCGTAACGGAAGGACTGGGTACGTTTTGGCTGGTGTTGGGTGGCTGCGGGAGTGCGGTATTGGCCGCAGCGTTCCCCAACGTTGGCATCGGCCTGCTCGGGGTGTCCCTGGCTTTTGGGCTCACGGTGCTGACCATGGCATTTGCCATCGGGCATATCAGCGGCTGTCACCTTAACCCGGCCGTCTCGGTGGGGTTGGTGGTGGGCGGCAGATTCCCGGCCAGGGAGTTGCCGGCCTACATCGTGTCGCAAGTGATCGGTGGCGCCATCGCCGCCGCACTGCTGTACTTCATCGCCAGCGGCAAACCCGGGTTCGAACTGGCCTCCGGGCTGGCAAGCAATGGTTATGGCGAGCATTCACCCGGAGGTTATTCAATGGCGGCAGGCTTTGTCTGTGAGCTGGTGATGACGGCGATGTTCGTGCTGATCATCCTTGGCGCCACCGACCGTCGAGCCCCGGCAGGCTTCGCGCCCATCGCCATTGGCCTGGGGCTGACGCTGATCCACCTGATCTCCATCCCGGTGACCAACACCTCGGTCAACCCGGCCCGCAGCACAGGGCCTGCGTTGATTGTCGGCGGCTGGGCGCTGCAACAATTGTGGCTGTTCTGGCTCGCGCCGATCCTCGGCGCGGTGATCGGCGGCATTACGTACCGATGGTTGGGTGCAGAAAAAACAGCTTGACCCAATCCCTGTAGGAGCGAGCTTGCTCGCTCCTACAGGGTGTTTCACGTGCCGTCAGAGTGCCGATAAGGCAGGGCCGCCCTCGCCTCTTCGGCATACGCCAGAACCCCCACCCGCTCTCGCTCAAGAAAATCCTCCACGGCACTCTTCAACCCCGGGTGGCGCAAGTAGTGCCATGACCGCGTAATCACCGGCTCAAACCCGCGAATCAATTTGTGCTCCCCCTGGGCACCTGCATCGAAGCGCTGTAAGCCGTGGGCGATGGCGTAATCCATGCCTTGGTAGAAACAGGTTTCGAAATGCAGGCGGTCGAATTCAGCCAGGCAGCCCCAGTAGCGGCCATAGAAGCTGTCGCCGCCAAGCAGGCTGAAGGCCATGGCCACCGGGCGCGTGCCTTGTTTGGCCAAGACTACGCGGATGGCTGCGGGCATGCGCTCAGCCAGCAGGCTGAAAAATGCGCGGGTTAGGTAGGGCGATTGCCGACGCACCGCGTAGGTGTTGGCGTAGCAGGCGTAGACAAAATCCCACTGGGCTTCGCTCAGCTCATGGCCTTGCAACCACTCGAACTCGATACCCTGCCCTGCCACTTGTTCACGTTCTTTGCGCATCTGTTTGCGCTTGCGTGAACTCAGGGCGTCGAGGAAATCCTGGAAGTCGCGGTAGCCTCGGTTCTGCCAATGAAACTGGCAACCCAAGCGTTGCAACCAGCCGGGGTGTTGGGCCATGGCTTGATCGGCGAGGGCATCGGTAAAGTTGATATGGGCGCTCGACAGGCCTTCGATCTGCAGATAACCCGGCAGGCTATTGAGCAACTCAAAAGCGTCGGCGGCACTGGCAGCCAATACCCGCGGCCCACCGACCGGGCTGAACGGCACGGCCGTCAGCAACTTGGGGTAATAGTCGATGCCGGCGCGCTCGCAGGCGTCGGCCCAACCATGATCGAACACGTACTCGCCATAAGAATGCCATTTGCGATAACCCGGCAATGCCGCCATCAACCGGTCGCCTTCCCAGTGCAGCAAGTGCTCCGTCTGCCAGCCCGAATGCGGGCCGATGCTGGCGCTGTCTTCCAGCGCACTCAGAAACCCATGCTGCATAAACGGCTGGGCCTGTGGCATCAGGGCATCCCACGTGTGCGCAGCGATATCGGACAAGCTGTCCAGGCGTTGCAGCGGCATCGGCATCCTCATTGTTTCTTGGCATGAAAACCTGGCGAGTATCGCTGATCACAGCCGCGCGCACATCCTCAAAACACGCGGACAGGGCTCAAAACCCTTAGTTCCGTAGCGTAACGATTTGTCATCTAGATGAAATCACTTAGCCACTACTCCGTCATAAACGGTCGCGATACTGACGCCAGTTTTTAGAGCGTCCGGGTCTACCGGGCGACATTTTTTCCGTCCGTCATGGGTCGGTTGTGTCCTGGAGGGTGTTGCCCTCCCTCCTCACTTTCGGAGATTGATATGCGTCTTGCTTCCACTAAAACTGCGGCGGTCCTGTGTGGCGGCCTGTTGCTGGCACTGAGCGTTCCGGCCAGCGCTGCAGTCGACGCTAAATTGCTCGACATGCTCAAGGCCAACGGCCAGATCACCGCGGCGCAGTACACCGAACTGCAAATGGAACTGGCCAGGGATCAGAAAGAGCAGCAGATCGCACGCCAGGCTCAACAAGAGACCAACGAGCAGATCGCGGCCACCGCGAAAAAAACCAACGAGCTGAGCAGCTTCGACCAGAAATTGGCTTGGGCAGCCAAGACCCAGTTCAAGGGTGACGTGCGCTTCCGCCAGGAAACCATCAAGATCGACGGCGAACCCAACAACGGTGGGCGTGACAAGGACCGTCAACGCATTCGTGCCCGCCTGGGTGCCTACACCGAAATCAACCCGCAGGTGGACACCGGTATCCGTATCGCCACCGGCGGCGGCGATGATGCACGCTCCACCAACCAGGACCAGGATGGCTACTTCGATAAGAAGTCGATCTGGCTGGACCTCGGCTACATCGACTACCACCCGGACCAGATCAAGAACCTGCACGTGATCGGCGGCAAGATGCTGCAGCCGTGGGTGAACATGGGCGATGTGATCTGGGATAGCGACATCAACCCTGAAGGCCTGGCCGTCACCTACAAATACCCACTGGGTAGCAGCGCGGAGCTGTTCGGTAGCCTGGGTAACTACAACCTCAAGGACAACGTCGACGGTGACGGCGTGCAATTTCGCCATGACCTGCGCCTGACGTCCGGCCAGTTGGGTACGCGTTTCTCGGTCACCGACAACCTGAAAATGACCTTGGGCGGCAGCATCTACGCCTACAAGAACGACGAAGACAGCCGCTGCACAACCACCACCACGCCTTGCGCATTGGCGGTCAACGGCAACTCGGCCAACAACGAATTCCGCTTGTACGAAGGCTTTGCGCAAGCAGACATCGGTGGCCTGGCCGTGCCGCTGTCGTTCTACGGCCAGTACGTAAAAAACAACGATGCGGTGACCGACCAGGACACCGCCTGGTTGCTGGGTGCCAAGTCCAAGGTGTTCGGTTTGAACCTGGACTACAACTACCGCGACGTTCAACGTAATGCCGTCGTCGGCGCCTTCACCGATTCGGACTTCGCCAACGGCACCACCGGCTCGCGCGGTCACAAGATGAAAGTCAGCTACGACATCGACAAGAACTTCGCCATCGGCGCCACCTACTTCCTGACCAAGGCTGACTTTGCCAGCCGGACCCAGCGCGATGCCGACACCAACACCTTGCAGTTGGATGCTGAAGCCAAGTTCTAACGCTTAACATGTAGGAGCGAGCAAGCTCGCTCCTACATGATGTCTTTAAGCCGCTCGGCGGCCAGTTGTTCGGCCAGCGCATCAACCCCCTCCACCGGCTCCTGCGGCATACGCTTGAGCGTTGCCTGCATCAGGCGCATCTGACGGATAAAGCGCCGGCAGTTCGGGCAGAACATCAAGTGATGACGCACCAGCAGACGCTCCCGAAAGGTCAATTGCCCATCGAGGTAGTCACTGGAACGCGCTACTTGTTCTTTACAGGTCAACATTCGCCCGTTTCCTCAAAATGCTCCACCGTGGCGAAGACTTTAAGCCGCGCTCGATGCAACAGCACACGGACGTTGGAGAGTGAAAGGGTCAGAAGATTACAGATTTCTTCCAATTCCAGGCCCTGGCGTTCACGCAGTACCAGCACACTGCTTTGCAATTCGGACAAACTCAGAATCGTATGCTCCAGGCACTTGCGCAATTCATCTTCGGTCAGCAGCGCTTCCGGGGTGTCCTGGTGCCAAGCGTAAGGGGCGACAGCCCAATGGCCATCATCCGGGCTGAAGCGGTCATCGCCGATAGTGCCGTGAGGCGAGGGTAAATCGTCGAGAAGGACTTCCCGACGATTTTGTTTGTAACGGCTCTTTGCGGAATTGGCAGTGATCGTCAATAACCATGTCTTGAGGCTAGATCGCCCTTCGAACTTGGCCAGGTTGCGCACCACCGAGAGCCAGGCATCTTGCACCACCTCATCGGCATGGCGCTGGCCGACGATGGCATACGCCACTGCCCGCATCGCACTCTGGTACGTGTTGACCAAATCCTTATAAGCCCGCTGCTCACCCTTGAGCAGGCGTTCAAGCAGGTGCGCATCGTCCGCTGCGGCCATCGTTTACCTCAATCTTGCCGTGGAAATACGCTCAATGTGGGAGCTGGCTTGCCTGCGATCCAGACAACTCGGTGATTCAGGCACACCGAGCCGATGCCTTCGCAGGCAAGCCAGCTCCCACAGTTGACCGCGTCCGGCCACATACTCAGCGTTTGCGCAGGATCACACTGCCAATCGAATACCCGGCGCCAAAGGAGCTGAGTACGGCAACCGCGCCCTTGGGCAGGTCATCCTGATAAGTGTGGAACGCAATCACCGAGCCGGCCGAGCTGGTATTGGCGTAAGTATCGAGGATCACCGGTGCTTCTTCTACTGACGCGTCGCGCCCCAGCAGTTTCTTCACGATCAGATGGTTCATGCTCAGGTTGGCCTGGTGCAGCCAGAAACGCTTCACATCAGTAACACTCAGCTGGTTTTCTGCCAGGTGCTCGCCGATCAATTCGGCCACCATCGGGCAGACATCACGGAACACCTTGCGGCCTTCCTGCACGAACAGCTTGTCGGGGGCGCCGATGCCCTCTTCCGCCGTGCGATTGAGGAAGCCAAAGTTGTTGCGGATGTTGTTGGAGAACTTGGTCAGCAGCTTGGTACTCACCACGTCGAACTGATGTTCGGACGTCGCCAGGTCAGCACGCTCCAGGATCACCGCCGTGGCGGCATCACCGAAGATGAAGTGGCTGTCACGGTCACGAAAGTTCAGGTGGCCGGTGCAGACTTCCGGGTTGACCATCAGGATCGCCCGGGCCTGGCCCAACTGGATGCTGTTGGCCGCGTTCTGGATGCCGAAGGTGGCCGAGGAACACGCCACGTTCATGTCGAAACCGAAGCCCTGGATACCCAAGGCTTCCTGGACTTCAATGGCGATCGCCGGGTAGGCGCGTTGCAGGTTGGAGCAGGCGACAATCACGCCGTCGATGTCGGCGGCGGTCTTGCCGGCGCGCTGCAGGGCTTGTTCGGCGGCACCGATGGCCATCTGGCAAAGCACCGACCATTCGTCGTTGCTGCGCTCGGGCAGGCGCGGAGCCATGCGCTGTGGATCGAGGATGCCGTCCTTGTCCATCACAAAACGGCTCTTGATGCCGGATGCCTTTTCGATGAATGCCGCGCTCGACTCGGTCAGCGCCTGCACATCGCCACGTTCGATAGCGGCGGCGTTGTCGGCGTTGAACTGTTGTACGTAGGCATTGAAAGACTGCACCAGCTCTTCGTTGGAAATGCTGTTGGCCGGGGTGTACAGGCCAGTGCCGCTGATGACGACGTTATGCACGGTCGTTCCTCTAAATCTGTCAGGCAGAAGATATTGGTACCGTCGTACCAAAATTAAAGTCGTTTGATGTCATCCAGCGGGCATCAAACTGGCAATGCTTTTATTCAATCTTGTGACCGCGAAGTTTGCCACAACACCGGGGATTTGGCGCTATAGGCCAAACAAACACCTTGCGGCAAGGGCTTCAGGGCTCTACCTGGCTCCACTGCTTGCTCAGGCGTTTATCGGAAATCGGCACTTTGGTACCCAACTGCTGGGCAAACAGCGACACCCGGTACTCCTCCAGCCACCAGCGGTACAGCTCCAACTGCGGGTCGCGCTTGCCTTCCTGGGTATGTTTGTTCACGCGGTTCTGGTACTGCGCCCACAGGCCGCCCAATTCGCTGCTCCACACGCGGTCCTTTTGCACCTGGCTCGGCAGTTTTTCCAGGCGCAGTTCGATAGCCTTGAGGAAACGCGGCAGTTCCTTGAACCACTGGGCCGGGGTTTCCCGCACAAAACCTGGATACACCAGGTTGCTCAGTTGCTGCTTGATATCGTTCAAGGCCACGGCCTGGGCCAGGTCGATCTTGCCCTTGAAGCGTTTTTGCAGGCCGTGCCAAAGTTTCAGCACTTCCAGGGTCAGCCGCGCCAGGCGTTCGGCGTGCTCAGTCCAACTGCCGCGCTTGCGTTCAGCCAAGGCCGCCAGGCCAGCGCCATCGCGTGGCAGGCTGGCTTCGCCTTCAAGTACACAGGTATCGAGGCTGGCCAGCAGGATGTCTTCCACCAGCGCGTCGATTCGCCCCAGTTCACGGTACATCAAGCCCAGTTCGGTCAGGCCCGGCAATTTGCCGCGCAGGAATTTCGCCGGCTCCGCCAATTGCTGCATCAGCAGGCGCTGCAAGGCGCGACGGTGCTGGAACTCGGCTTCGGCAGCGGTGGAGAAGCGCCCCTCCTTGACCGTGCCGTTCTCTTCCACCAGTGCCGGATACACCGTCATCGACAGGCCGGCGATGTTCTGCTGGGTTTTTTCCGCCACCGCCGCAAACACCTTGGCCTCTACCGGCTGCTGGCTTTTCGCGGTTTGCGGCACCGCCAAGGCGGCCTGGCTGGCTTCGGCGAACCGTGCGGTCAGCTCGGCCAGGTCACGGCCTTCGCCGAGGAACTTGCCCTGGCCGTCGACCACTTCCAGGTTCATCTTCAGGTGGTTTTCCACCTGTTGCGCCGCCTCGGCCCACGCCTCATCGCTGACCCGCGCACCGGTCATGCGCAGCAATTCACGCCCCAGCGCCTGGGGCAGCGAGCCCTGGCCGAATTCGATGCGTTGCAGCGCGGCCTTGACGAAGTCCGGCACCGGCACGAAGTTTTTGCGCAGCGCCTTGGGCAAGTTGCGCACCAGAGCGATGCACTTGGCTTCGATCAACCCCGGCACCAGCCACTCCAGGCGCTCGGCTGGCAACGCCGGCAACAACGGCGCCGGCACCCGCAGGGTCACGCCGTCACGGGGGTGGTTGGGTTCGAAGTGGTAACTCAAGGCCAGGGCCAGATCGCCCAGGTGCAAGGTGTCCGGGTAATGCGCGGCGGTGACTTCACTGGCCTCGCGGGCCAGTACGTCTTCTTCACGCATGATCAGCAGTTGCGGGTCTTTCTGGCTGTTGACCTTGTACCAACTGTCAAAGGTGGCGGTCTGGTGAATTTCTGCGGGCAGGCGCGCATCGTAGAAGGCGTACAGGGTTTCTTCGTCGGCCAGGATGTCGCGACGGCGGGCCTTGGCTTCCAGCTCGTCGAGTTGCTCCAGCAGTTTCTGGTTGGCCGTCAGGCACTTGGCCCGGGACTGAATCTCGCCGCGCACCAGGCCTTCACGGATAAACAACTCACGGGACACCACCGGGTCAATCGGCCCGTAATGCACCGGCCGGCGCCCGACCACGATCAGCCCGAACAGGGTGATCTGCTCAAAGGCCACCACCTGGCCACGCTTCTTCTCCCAATGGGGTTCGAAGTGGTTTTTCTTGATCAGATGCCCCGCCAGCGGCTCGATCCAGTCGGCATCGATCTTCGCCACCATGCGTGCATAGAGCTTGGTGGTTTCCACCAGTTCGGCGGTCATCAGCCATTGCGGGCGCTTCTTGCCGATGCCCGACGACGGGTGAATCCAGAAGCGACGCTGGCGCGCCCCGAGGTAATCGCCGTCTTCGGTCTTCTGGCCGATCTGGCTGAGCAGGCCGGACAGTACCGCTTTATGCAGCTTCGGATAGTCGGCGGGCTCTTTGTTGAGGCTAAGCTGCATGTCGCGGCAGATCAGGCTCAATTGACGATGGGAGTCGCGCCACTCGCGCAGGCGCAAGTAGTTGAGGAAGTTTTTGCGGCACCAGTTGCGCAACGGGCTGGCGGTCAGTTCCTGGCGCTGCTCCTCGAAACCGCGCCACAGGTTGACCAACCCGGCGAAGTCCGAATCCGGGTCTTTCCACTGTGCGTGGGCTTGGTCGGCCGCTTGTTGACGCTCTGGTGGGCGCTCGCGCGGGTCCTGGATCGACATGGCGCTGGCGACGATCAACACTTCCTGCAAACTGCCGAGCTTGGCCGCTTCCAGCAACATGCGGCCCATGCGCGGGTCCACCGGCAAGCGGGCGAGCTGGCGGCCCAACGGCGTGAGCTGGCTGTTGCGGTCGACCGCCGAGAGTTCTTGCAGCAGGTTGAAACCGTCGCTGATGGCCTTGCCATCCGGCGGTTCGATAAACGGGAAATCGGTGATCTCGCCCAGGCGCAGGTGCAGCATCTGCAGGATCACGGCCGCGAGGTTGGTGCGCAGAATTTCCGGGTCGGTAAATTCCGGGCGCCCGATAAAATCTTCTTCGCTGTACAAGCGCACGCAAATACCCGGTTCAACCCGGCCGCAACGGCCTTTACGCTGGTTGGCGCTGGCCTGGGAAATCGCCTCGATGGGCAGGCGCTGCACCTTGGCGCGGTAGCTGTAGCGGCTGATGCGTGCCGTGCCGCTGTCGATCACATAGCGAATGCCCGGCACCGTCAGCGAGGTTTCCGCAACGTTGGTCGCCAGTACCACGCGCCGGCCTGGGTGGGACTGGAAAATGCGCTGTTGCTCGGCCGGTGACAGCCGTGCGTACAACGGCAAAATCTCGGTGTGCTTGAGCTGGGCCTTGCGCAGCATGTCGGCCGCATCACGAATCTCGCGCTCGCCGGGCAGGAACACCAACACGTCGCCAGGGCTGCGCCGTTCGCTGCGCTCATAGGCGGCGATTTCATCGAGGGTGGCGAGGATCGCCTGGTCGACGGTCAGGTCGTCCTCGACGCGGTTGCCCTCCTCGTCCTGTTCCAGGGTGAGGGGGCGATACCAGGTGTCCACCGGGAAGGTACGGCCCGACACCTCGACTATTGGCGCATCGTCGAAGTGCTTGGAAAAGCGCTCCAGGTCGATGGTCGCCGAGGTGATGATAACCTTCAGGTCGGGGCGGCGCGGCAACAGGGTCTTGAGGTAGCCGAGCAGGAAGTCGATGTTCAGGCTGCGTTCGTGGGCTTCGTCGACGATGATCGTATCGTAGCGCTCGAGGTAACGGTCGTTCTGGGTTTCGGCCAGCAGGATGCCGTCGGTCATCAGCTTGATCAGGGTGTTGGAGTCACTCTGGTCTTCGAAGCGCACTTGGTAACCGACCAGCGCACCCAATGGCGTGGCCAGCTCTTCAGCGACACGGCTGGCGACACTGCGCGCTGCGATCCGGCGTGGCTGGGTGTGGCCGATCAGACCGTACTGGCCGCGACCGATTTCCAGGCAGATTTTCGGCAACTGGGTGGTCTTGCCCGAACCGGTCTCACCGGCAATGATCAGCACCTGGTGCTTGAGCAGCGCGTCCTTGATCTCATCGCGCTTGGCGGCAATCGGCAGGCTGTCGTCGTAGCGGATCACCGGCAGGCTGGCGCGCCGCGCCGTGACCTGTGCACAGGATGCCTGCATCCGCGCCACCCACTGCGCCAGCTTGTCCTCATCGGGCTTCTTGCGCAGCTCAAGCAACTGCCGGCGCAAGCGGTGGCGGTCGGCGAGCATGGCGTGATCGAGGGCTTTGAGCAGTTGGTCGAGGGTGGGTGCTTGGTCTGTCATCAGCTATTTCGACGGTCATCTATTTATGCACGGCCGGCAAGTGTGGCAGAAAAGCAGCCCATCTGGCAGGCAGTTGAGCTTCAACGGGTGTAAACCGAACCAAAATGTGGGAGCGGGCTTGCTCGCGAAAGCGGTGTGTCAGTCACAGATGTATCAACTGAACCACCGTATTCGCGAGCACGCCCGCTCCCACAGGGGCAATAGGTTATAGCGGGTCTTTGCGGCGGTAGGGGAATACGTCGATCACCTTACCGGCACGAATCGCGTCCTGCAGGCCCTTCCAGTAATCGGCGTTGTACAACTCGCCATGCAACTCGTCGAACAACTTGCGCTGGCCGGCGTCGGCAAACAGGAACGGCGGGAATTCCTCGGGGAACACATCCAGCGGGCCGATGGAGTACCAGGGCTCGGAGGCCATTTCATCCTCGGGGGTGCGCGGCGCGGGGATATGGCGGAAGTTGGCTTCGGTGAGAAAGCAGATTTCGTCGTAGTCGTAGAACACCACGCGGCCGTGGCGGGTGACGCCAAAGTTTTTCAGCAGCATGTCGCCGGGGAAGATATTCGCTGCCGCCAGTTGCTTGATCGCCAGGCCGTAATCCTCCAATGCTTCGCGCACCTGGGCGGGGTTGGCGTTGTCGAGGTAGAGGTTGAGCGGGGTCATGCGTCGCTCGGTCCAGCAGTGGCGGATAAGCACGGTGTCGCCCTCCACTTCGACAGTACCGGCGGCGACTTCCAGCAGCTCGGCCAGGCACTCGGGCTCGAACTTGCTCAAGGGGAAGCGGAAGTCGGCGAACTCCTGGGTGTCGGCCATGCGCCCTACCCGGTCGACGCTTTTCACCAGGCGGTACTTTTCGATCACCGTGGCGCGGTTGACGTTTTTCGACGGCGAGAAGCGGTCCTTGATGATCTTGAACACCGTATTGAAACCCGGCAGCGTAAACACGCTCATGACCATGCCGCGCACGCCGGGGGCCATGATGAACTGGTCATCGGTGGTGGCCAGGTGGTTGATCAGCGCGCGGTAGAACTCGGATTTGCCGTGCTTGTAGAAACCGATGGAGGTGTACAGCTCGGCAATGTGCTTGCCCGGCAGAATGCGCTTGAGAAAGCCAATGAATTCCGCTGGCACGGGCACGTCGACCATGAAATAGGAACGGGTGAACGAGAAGATGATCGACACGTCGGCTTCGTCGGTGATCAACGCATCGATCTGAATGCCACGCCCTTCGCGGTGCAGCAGCGGAATCACCAACGGCCATTGTTCGTCGCGGGTGTAGATGCGCCCCACGAGGTAGGCGCCTTTGTTGCGATACAGCACCGAGGAAAACAACTCGACCTTGAGGTCCGGGTCCTTGCACACCCAATCCGGCAGGTTTTCCCGCAACTGGGCTTCGAGGCGGCGCAGGTCGGCGGGCAGGTCGGCGTAGGGCTCGCTGAAGCGGTAGTCAGAGAAAACCTGCGCGAGCATGTCCGCTATTTTACCGGCCGGCGTGTAGATACGGGTTTGCGCCGCCCGCGCCCGGCGCAGGCTCGGCCGGGTAGTGTGGATGAACATGCAGCCGTCGCTGATCAGGTCATGGCTGAACAGGCCGCAGAAGATCGAGTTGTACCAGGTCTCGGACAGTTCATCGTCAAAGCGCAGGTCGATCAGGCCGATATAGGCGCTTTTTACCAGGGGCCACTGGCCGATGTCATGCAACGGCGCAGGGTCAAAACTGGCGCGCAGGCGGGTCGTGACCTCAGCGACTTTCTCTTCATAGAGGTTGATGCGCGCGGCCGACGCGGCCTGCCCCTGCTGCCACTGGGCCTTCTCGAAACGCTCACGGGCGCCATCGGTGATCTGGCGGAAGTGTTCACGGTAATCGTCGAAACCGTCGAGGATCATCCGGGCGATAGCGAGGGCGGACTGCGACATGCGGGAAACCTCGAACGGGTATCTGGAAGCCCAGAGCTTAGCCAGTGAACCGAGGCAGGAGAAGAATGATTTTGCGCAGGGGTGAACTGACTGCAATTAGCCATTGTGCCGACCTGCCCGCTGGGCAACACTTCTGCGCCCCATTTGGCGTAGGAGTTTTCCGTGAGACCTGTTGACACCCTGTATCTGCTGGGGCTGGCCGCCATTTGGGGCGCGAGTTTCCTGTTTATGCGCATCATCGCCCCGGAAATCGGCACAGTGCCCACCGCGTTTTTCCGCGTGTCGATTGCCGCCGCGGGCTTATTAGTGATCCTGGCGATGATGCGCGTGAGCTGGGATTTCAAGGGCAAGTTCAAGACGGTCCTGTTGCTGGGCGTGATCAACTCGGGGATTCCCGCGACGATGTACTCGGTGGCGGCACAGGTACTGCCGGCGGGTTATTCGGCGATTTTCAACGCCACCACGCCGCTGATGGGCGTGCTGATTGGCGGGCTGTTCTTCAGTGAGCGCCTGACGCCATCGAAAATCGCAGGGGTCGCCCTGGGGCTGTTTGGCGTTGCCGTGCTCACGCGTGCGGGGCCGGTGGCCTTTGATCTGGAATTATTGATGGGCGCACTGGCGTGCCTGCTGGCAACCACGTGCTATGGCTTTGCCGGTTTCCTGGCGCGGCGTTGGCTGGACCAGCGCGGCGGGTTGGACAGCCGTCTCTCGGCCTTGGGCAGCATGTTGGGGGCGACGTTGTTTCTGTTGCCGTTCTTTGCCTACAGCGCCATCAGCCATCCACCGGCGAGCTGGGGCGGCTGGCAGGTGTGGTCGTCGCTGCTGGGATTGGGGCTGGTATGTACGGCGTTCGCCTACATTCTGTACTTCCGCCTGCTGTCGTCCATCGGCCCGGTCAAGTCGATGACCGTGACCTTCATGATTCCGCCGTTCGGCGTGTTGTGGGGTGCGTTGCTGTTGGATGAGCCGCTGTCCATGGCCCACCTGTATGGCGGTGTGCTGATTGCCGGGGCGTTGTGGTTGGTGCTGCGCCCGCAAAAACTGTAGGAGCGACCAATCTCGCTCCTACAGGGGTGGGTTTATTGCTTACGGAATACAAACACCAAGCCGACGATGATCAACGCCATTCCCAGCACGCTCAACAAGGCCAGGCGATTACCGAAGATCAGGTAGTCCATCACCGCCGTCACTGCTGGCACCAGGTAGAACAGGCTGGTGACATTCACCAGGTTGCCCCGGGCGATCAGGCGGTACAGCAACAACGTCGCCAGCACGGACACCACCAGCCCCATCCACAGGACCGGCAGGTAAAAACGCGCACTGTGTTCAAAGTGGAACGGCTGGAACGGCACGAACACCGCGCACAGTAGCAACCCGGCCAGGTATTGCAGTGGCAGCGTGCCCAAGGGGTTGTCGGTGATGCGCTTTTGCATGATAGAGCCAAACGTCATGCTCGCCAGCGCCAGCAGCCCGAACACCATCCCGGCCAGGGACATGCCCGCCAACCCGATGCCCTGGTACACCACCATGATCAAGCCCGCCAACCCCAACCCCAGGCCGAACAACCGGCGCCAGGAGCGTTGGCGCTCCATCAGTACCACGGTAAGGATCGGCTGCACGCCCATGATGGTCGCCGTCACCCCGGGGGTGACGTTGAGGTCCAGGGCCAGCAGATAGAAAATCTGGTAGGCCCCCAGCAAAACCAGGCCCGTCGCCGCCGCATACAGCAAGGGTTTGCCGGGACGAGGCAGCTTCAACTTGAGGATGGGTACCAACATCACCAACCCCATCAGGGCGATGGCAAAGCGGATCAGCAGAAAGGCAAAGGGCGAAGCATGGGCCAGGCCCAACTTGGAGAAGATCGCCCCGCTGCTCCACAGCAGGACAAACACGCTCGTCGAGGCCGCCGCGGCCACGGATTGTTTCGAAAGCACAGACATGGTTACCACCTGTTATCAGGCTAAAAAGCCGACTCAGTAAAAACTGAATTTCAGTAGGTTTTTTTCAGGCAGGCACGGGGCAACAGCGAATCGCTGATCAGCCCGAAATGCCAACACCCGGCGGTGATACGACTGCGTACACCGGCGTGCTACTGACAGGTGGGGGGTAGTGACTGATCTGCGCAGGCTGCTTGCCACGGCACGGCACGACCACAGCGTTGACCGCTGAATCGACTACCGCTATGCGCTGGGAAGCTGGCATGTGCTGATCTTTTTGAAGGGATGAAGACGCGACGACTATAACCAGCCGCAAATACATTTTGCAATCCTTTCACCTCACCCTGTGGGTGGAGGAGTTTTCATGCCGTCCAGGCAGACCGCTCGCTATAATGCCGCCCAGTTTTTTTCCAAGGATTTCACATGATTGCTTTGCCCTGGCTGTACCTCACCCTACTTTCCATTGGCTATGTCGTGGCTTTGATCTACGGCCAACTGGGCGTACTGGCGGCGGTCTCCATCGCACTGTTGCTGGTGGCCGGGTATGCCGTACGCCAGCAACGCAACCCTTGGGCACGCTACCTTGGCCACGGCTTGTTTATTGTCCTGGCCCTGGGCCTGGCGATGCACTGGCTACCGGGCTTCTATAACGGCCGCGGTATTGCGCCCCAGCGATTTACTCCGGACTCCGTGCCCTTCTCGATGTACCTGAACCAGGACAAACCCCTGATCGGCTTCTGGCTGTTGCTGGCCTGCCCGTGGATTGTGGCGCGGCGTTCATTGCGCCTGTCGATCTGCGTCACGGCCATGGCCCTGACTCTGGCCGCCATCGCCGCCTTGGGTGGCGCGGCCCTGCTGGGGATGATCAGTTGGGCACCCAAGTGGCCGGACGAGGCGTGGCTGTGGGTGTTGAATAACCTGCTGCTGGTGACGTTGGTCGAAGAAGCGCTGTTTCGCGGGTATATCCAGGGCGGCCTGAGCCAACGCTTCAAACACCTGCCCTATGGCGAGAACCTCGCGCTGCTGCTGGCCTCGCTGTTATTCGGCCTGGTGCATTTTGCTGCGGGTTGGCAGTGGATGCTGCTGGCGGGTATTGCGGGCGTGGGCTACGGCCTGGCGTATCGGTTCGGCGGGCTAGGCGCGGCGATTGCCACGCATTTTGGCTTGAATCTGCTGCACTTCGGGTTGTTTACCTACCCGATGCTCGCCGGCTAAGCCTGCCTTCTACAGAGGCAACGCTGTTCGCAGGATTGTTGCAAAAATAAGTTAAATAAATGCCCCGCATGGCCGATACCCCCTGAAAGCCTTGCGGATTGAACAATCATGCGTAATAACCAACCCGTTACCCAGCGCGAACGTACCTTCCCCGCTCAGCAACGGTTGATCTCCACCACAGATGCCAAGGGTGTGATTACCTACTGCAACGACGCCTTTGTCGAAATCAGTGGGTTCACCCGCGAAGAACTGGTGCGCGCGCCACACAACCTGGTGCGTCACCCGGATGTGCCGCCGGCCGTGTTCGCGCATATGTGGTCCACGCTCAAACAAGGCTTGCCATGGATGGGCATTGTCAAGAATCGCTGCAAGACCGGTGACCACTATTGGGTTAACGCCTATGTGACGCCGGTCTTCGACGGTAACCAGGTGATCGGCTACGAATCGGTGCGCATCAAGCCCACCGCCGAGCAGATCCGCCGGGCCGAAGCGCTCTATCAACGCATCAACCAAGGCAAGTCGGCCGTCCCCCAACGGGACAAGTGGCTGCCGGTGTTGCAGGACTGGCTGCCGTTTATCCTGGTCAGCCAGTTAAGCTTCATGATCGGCGCCACCCTCACCTCCCAATGGGGCTTTGCCCTGGCAGCGGCGCTGTCGGTGCCGTTGGGCCTGCTGGGCTTGAGCTGGCAACAGCGCGGTCTCAAGCGTTTGCTGCGCCTGGCCGAACAGACCACGTCCGACCCGTTGATCGCGCAGATGTACACCGACAGCCGTGGCGCACAAGCGCGCCTGGAAATGTCGATCCTCAGCCAGGAAGCGCGTCTGAAGACCTGTCTTACCCGCCTGCAGGACACCGCCGAGCACCTCAACGACCAGGCCGCGCAATCCAACACCCTGGCGCACAACAGCTCCAGCGGCCTGGAACGCCAGCGCGTGGAAACCGAACAGGTGGCCACTGCGGTAAACCAGATGGCGGCGACCACCCAAGAAGTGGCCAGCCACGTGCAGCGCACCGCCGACGCCACCCAGGAAGCCAACCGCCTGACCGGCCGCGGCCGCGATATCGCCGGGGAAACCCGCGAGGCGATTCAGCGTCTTTCGGCAGCCGTTGGAGAGACCGGTGTGACCGTCACGCAACTGGCCAAAGACAGCGATGAAATCGGCGGCGTGGTTGATGTGATCAAAGGCATTGCCGACCAGACCAACCTGCTGGCACTTAACGCCGCTATCGAAGCCGCGCGTGCCGGTGAGATGGGCCGTGGTTTTGCAGTGGTCGCCGATGAAGTGCGCCAACTGGCGCAGCGTACGGCCGAATCCACCGGGCAGATCCATACCCTGATCGCCAAGCTGCAACACACCGCGGCTGCGGCCGTGCAAACCATGGACGCCGGGCACCGCCAAGCCGAAGAAGGTGTGGCACGGGTGATGGAAGCAGACCAGGCCTTGGTAGGTATCAGTGAGGCGGTGGCCAATATCACCGACATGACCACTCAGATCGCAGCCGCAACCGAGGAGCAAAGTGCGGTGGCCGAGGAGATCAGCCGCAACATCAGCACCATTGCGCTGTTGGCGGACCAGACCTCGGAGCAGGCGATGAACTCGGCGCAACTGAGTGAAGAGTTGACGCATACCGCCAATACCCAGTATTCGCTGGTAGAGCGTTTTAACCGATAAACTGCTATCGCAGGCAAGCCAGCTCCCACACTGGACGGTATTCACCGATAGAAATAGGTGAACCCAGCCCAATGTGGGAGGGGGCTTGCCCCCGATAGGGCGCTAACAGGTCCGGAGAAACTCAGCCACCTGCACCGCCGCCGCCTCCAAGTGCTGCTCATGGCTGAACCCCGAAGCCTTCAGCGGCTTCAAGTCATGGTCCCCCGCCGCCAACCACATCACCTCAATGCTCTCTGACAAGTCATAACTCTGCACCGCCGCACGATTGCCCAAGGCATCGCGCTCGCCCTGCACAATCAAGGTGGGCGTCGTAAGCGCAGCCAAGTGCTCCACCCGGGGTTTCTCTGGCTTGCCCACCGCATGGAACGGATAGCCCAGGCACACCAACCCATCGGCGCCCAGTTCATCGGCCAGTAAACTGGCCATCCGCCCGCCCATGGACTTGCCACCCATCGCCAGTTTCCCAGCGACATGACGTCGCACCTCGGCATACACCTCGCGCCAGCACTCCAGCAGTTTCGGCGCCGGATTCGGGGGGCGTTTGCCGCCGTCCACGCGACGCTGGGCCATGTACGGAAACTCGAAGCGCAACACGCTCACGCCATGCCCGGCAAGGCGTGCGGCCATATCGTTCATGAACGCCGAGTCCATCGGTGCGCCAGCGCCGTGGGCCAGGATCAGCGTGACCGGCTCACCCGACGTCGCGCCGGTGGCGACATCCCACAACCAGCCATGTTCCCGTACACACTGCGCCCATTGATCCCCGTCAATACTGGCCTTGTGCTCTTTGCCCATGCTTGCCTCGCTTTTTAGTCTGCCTATAACTCCAGCCCAAGTGCCGCACTTGCTTGGGTTGAACCGTGGATGGGGAACCATGAACACTACTTTAAGTACCGCCTATAACTACAAGGTGGTCCGCCAATTCGCCATTATGACGGTGGTGTGGGGCATCGTCGGCATGGGGCTCGGGGTTTTTCTCGCTGCCCAATTGGTTTGGCCTGCGCTCAACTTCGATTTGCCTTGGACCAGCTTCGGTCGCCTGCGCCCTTTGCACACCAACGCGGTGATCTTCGCGTTCGGTGGCTGTGCGCTGTTCGCCAGCTCCTTTTACTCGGTGCAACGCACCTGCCAGACGCAGCTGTTCGCGCCGAAAGTCGCCGCGTTCTGCTTCTGGGGCTGGCAGCTTGTGATCCTGCTGGCCGCGATCAGCCTGCCACTGGGCTACACCAGCTCCAAAGAATACGCCGAGCTGGAATGGCCGATCGACATCCTGATCACCATCGTCTGGGTCGCCTACGCCATCGTGTTCTTCGGCACGATCATGAAGCGCAAGACCAAGCATATCTATGTGGGCAACTGGTTCTTCGGCGCGTTCATCATCACCGTGGCCATCTTGCATATCGTCAATAACCTGGAAATCCCGGTCAGCCTGACCAAGTCCTACTCGCTGTACGGCGGGGCGACGGATGCCATGGTGCAGTGGTGGTATGGGCACAACGCGGTAGGCTTTTTCCTCACTGCGGGTTTCCTCGGCATGATGTACTACTTCGTGCCCAAGCAGGCCGAACGCCCGGTGTATTCCTATCGCTTGTCGATTGTGCACTTCTGGGCGCTGATCACCCTGTACATCTGGGCCGGCCCTCACCACTTGCACTACACCGCCTTGCCGGACTGGGCGCAGTCCCTGGGCATGGTGATGTCACTGGTGCTGCTGGCGCCAAGCTGGGGCGGCATGATCAACGGCATGATGACCCTCTCGGGTGCCTGGCATAAGTTGCGCAGCGACCCGATCCTGCGCTTCCTCGTTGTCTCCCTGGCCTTCTACGGCATGTCGACCTTCGAAGGCCCGATGATGGCGATCAAGACCGTCAACGCCCTCTCCCACTACACCGACTGGACCATCGGCCACGTACACGCCGGGGCGCTGGGCTGGGTGGCGATGATCTCCATCGGCGCGCTGTACCACATGATCCCGAAAATCTTCGGTCGCGAGCAGATGTACAGCCTCGGCCTGATCAACGCGCATTTCTGGCTGGCCACCATCGGCACCGTGCTCTACATCGCGTCGATGTGGGTCAACGGCATCGCCCAGGGCCTGATGTGGCGTGCGGTCAACGAAGACGGCACCCTCACCTACTCCTTCGTCGAAACCCTGGTGGCCAGCCACCCTGGCTTCATCGTGCGTTTGGTGGGCGGTGCGATCTTCCTCAGCGGCATGTTCCTGATGGCTTACAACACATGGCGCACCGTGCGTTCGGCGCAACCTGCCGAAGTCACCGCTGCCGCGCAGATGGCCTGAGGAGTCGATGATGAAACACGAAACGATTGAAAAGAACGTCGGCCTGTTGATGCTGCTGATGGTGCTCGCCGTGAGCATCGGCGGCCTGACCCAGATCGTCCCGCTGTTCTTCCAGGACGTGACCAACAAGCCGGTCGAAGGCATGAAGCCCTACACCGCGCTGCAACTGGAAGGCCGCGACATCTACATCCGCGAAGGCTGCGTGCAGTGCCACTCGCAGATGATCCGCCCGTTCCGCGCCGAGACCGAGCGCTACGGCCACTACTCGGTGGCTGGCGAAAGCGTGTGGGACCACCCGTTCTTGTGGGGCTCCAAGCGTACCGGGCCGGACCTGGCCCGCGTTGGCGCGCGCTACTCGGACGACTGGCACCGCGCGCACTTGTACAACCCGCGCAACGTGGTGCCAGAGTCGAAAATGCCGGCCTACCCATGGCTGGTCACCGCCGCCGTCGACAGCAGCCACACCGAGACCAAGTTGAAAGTGATGCGCACCCTCGGCGTGCCGTACACCGACGACGACATCAACGGCGCCGTCGCCAGCCTCAAGGGCAAGACCGAGATGGACGCGCTGGTTTCCTACCTGCAAGTGCTCGGCACTGCCATCAAGAGCAAGAGGTGAGCCATGGGATTTGAATTCGATGCGGGCACCATCCGCGGCCTTGGCACGCTGGTGGTCGCCATCGCCTTTATCGGCCTGTCGCTGTGGGTGTTCAACAACCGCCGCAACGCGGAATTCGAGCAGGCGCGCCTGCTGCCGTTTGCCGATGAACCTTCCCCACCCGACGCTCAAGCAGAGCCAGCCACAAGGAGCACTCGGCCATGACTACGTTCTGGAGTACATGGATCTGCGTATTGACCCTGGGCAGCCTCATCGGCCTGACCTGGCTGTTGGTCGGCACTCGCAAGGGCGAGACCAAGGGCAGCGTCGACCAGACCATGGGCCACGCCTTCGACGGTATCGAGGAATACGACAACCCGCTGCCCCAGTGGTGGTTCATGTTGTTCGCCGGCACCCTGGTGTTTGCCGTCGGCTATCTGATTCTCTACCCGGGCCTGGGCAACTGGAAAGGTGTACTGCCGGGCTATGAGGACGGCTGGACCCAGACCAAGGAATGGGACAAGGAAATGGCCAAGGCCGACGCCAGGTTCGGGCCGATCTTCGCCAAGTTCGCGGCCATGCCGGTAGAAGAAGTGGCCAAGGACCCGCAAGCATTGAAGATGGGCGGTCGCCTGTTCGCCTCCAACTGCGCGGTATGCCACGGCTCGGACGCCAAGGGCGCCTATGGCTTCCCCAACCTGGCGGACAGCAACTGGCGCTGGGGCGGTTCGGCCGAGGCCATCAAGGCCACCATCCTGAACGGTCGCCATGCGGCGATGCCGGCCTGGGGTGAAGTGCTGGGCGAGGACGGGGTGAAAAACGTCGCCGCTTACGTGCGCCACGACCTGGCCAAGTTGCCGTTGCCCGCCGACAACACCGCCGACCTGGCAGCCGGCCAAGCCGCCTTCAGCACCACCTGCGTGGCGTGTCATGGTCCGCAAGGTCACGGCGTGGAAGCCATGGGCGCGCCCAACCTGACCGAGCCTGCCGGGTTTATCTACGGCACCAGCCTGGCACAGTTGCAGCAGACCATCCGCCATGGTCGCCAGGGCCAGATGCCGGCCCAGGACGTGCTGCAAGGCAATGACAAAGTGCACCTGCTGGCGGCTTACGTGTACAGCCTGTCCCATAACGCTGATGGTGCAACGCCAGATAGCCAACCGCAGTAAAAGCTCTACCTGTGGCGAGGGAGCTTGCTCCCGCTGGAGTGCGAAGCGCTCCCACGATTTTGGGGCCGCTGCGCAGCCCAACGGGAGCAAGCTCCCTCGCCACAGGCACAAGTCGCGACCAAGTGTCGCACCCCGTCCAAACCCAACTTTCCCCTCCTCCTATTCGGGTCTACGCTTGTTCCCACAGTGGAGCAATTCTGGCGTAGGCGACGGTATTCGTTGCGCCCCCTAAAATTCCTGTCCACTTGATCAGCTTTCTATTTCGGTCTTTATCCTTACACCAAACATGGAAAGGGCGCAGAATCTGGCGTGGAACGCATTGATACAGGTCAGCCATTGCGTTGCAATGGCCCCTCGGTTTCTACATACTTGCGGCCGATTTTACCTATAAAAAAACCTAAACCGTGGAACCTTAGAATGAGCACAGCAATCAGTCCGACTGCTTATAACTATAAGGTAGTCCGCCAGTTCGCCATCATGACGGTGGTCTGGGGGATCCTTGGCATGGGGCTCGGGGTGTTCATCGCCTCGCAACTGGTTTGGCCGCAATTGAATTTCGACCTGCCCTGGACGACCTTCGGCCGCCTGCGCCCGCTGCACACCAACCTGGTGATCTTCGCCTTCGGCGGATGTGCACTGTTTGCCACCTCCTACTATGTCGTGCAGCGCACCTGCCAGACGCGACTGATTTCCGATGGTCTTGCCGCCTTCACCTTCTGGGGCTGGCAGGCGGTCATCGTCGGCGCCATCATCAGCCTGCCCCTGGGCTACACCACCACCAAGGAATACGCTGAGCTGGAATGGCCGATCGCCATTTTGCTTGCCATTGTGTGGGTGACCTACGGCCTGGTGTTCTTCGGCACCATCGTCAAGCGCAAGACCAAGCACATCTACGTAGGCAACTGGTTCTACGGGGCCTTTATCGTGGTCACTGCGATGCTGCACATCGTCAACCACGCCTCCCTGCCGGTGAACCTGTTCAAGTCCTATTCGGCCTATTCCGGCGCAACGGACGCGATGATCCAGTGGTGGTACGGCCACAACGCCGTAGGCTTCTTCCTCACCACCGGTTTCCTGGGGATGATGTACTACTTCGTGCCCAAGCAGGCCGAGCGTCCGATCTACTCTTATCGCCTGTCCATCGTGCACTTCTGGGCGCTGATCACCCTGTACATCTGGGCCGGCCCTCACCACTTGCACTACACCGCCTTGCCGGATTGGGCACAGTCCCTGGGCATGGCGATGTCGATCATCCTGCTGGCGCCAAGCTGGGGCGGCATGATCAACGGCATGATGACCCTCTCGGGCGCCTGGCATAAGCTGCGCACCGACCCGATCCTGCGGTTTTTGGTGGTGTCCCTGGCGTTCTACGGCATGTCGACCTTCGAAGGGCCGATGATGGCAATCAAGACCGTCAACTCGCTGTCCCACTACACCGACTGGACCATCGGCCACGTACATGCCGGCGCTCTGGGCTGGGTAGCGATGATCTCCATCGGCGCGCTGTACCACATGATCCCCAAACTGTTCGGCCGCGTGCAGATGCACAGCGTCGGGCTGATCAACGCGCACTTCTGGCTGGCCACTATTGGCACCGTGCTCTACATCGCCTCGATGTGGGTCAACGGCATCACCCAGGGCCTGATGTGGCGTGCGATCAACGATGACGGCACCCTCACCTATTCCTTCGTCGAAGCGCTGCAAGCCAGCCACCCGGGCTTTATTGTACGTGCCCTGGGCGGTGCGTTCTTTGCCAGTGGCATGTTGTTGATGGCCTACAACGTCTGGCGCACCGTGCGTGCCAGCGACCCTGTAGAAGCCGAAGCCGCCGCCAAGATCGCCGTTGTGGGAGCTCACTGATGAAGCATGAAGTCGTCGAGAAGAACATCGGCCTGCTGGCCTTCTTCATGGTCATCGCCGTGAGCATTGGCGGCCTGACCCAAATCGTCCCACTGTTTTTCCAGGACGTGACCAACAAGCCGGTCGAAGGTATGAAGCCGCGCACCGCCCTTGAACTGGAAGGCCGCGACGTCTAC
The DNA here is from genome assembly GCF_009648855.1 of Pseudomonas sp. CFSAN084952. Lineage (NCBI taxonomy): Bacteria > Pseudomonadati > Pseudomonadota > Gammaproteobacteria > Pseudomonadales > Pseudomonadaceae > Pseudomonas > Pseudomonas sp. CFSAN084952. The sequence continues at coordinate 3,802,014 of NZ_CP045767.1, forward strand.
ATCGCCAACGGTTGCGTGGGCTGCCACTCGCAGATGATCCGCCCCTTCCGCGCCGAAACCGAACGCTACGGCCACTACTCGGTCGCCGGTGAAAGCGTGTGGGACCACCCGTTCCTGTGGGGTTCCAAGCGCACCGGCCCGGACCTGGCCCGTGTGGGCGGGCGTTACTCCGATGACTGGCAGCGTGCGCACCTGTACAACCCGCGCAACGTCGTGCCTGAGTCGAAAATGCCGGCGTACCCGTTCCTCGTGGAAAACAAGCTCGACGGCAAGGACACCGCGAAGAAGATGGAAGTCTTGCGCACCCTGGGCGTGCCCTACACCGACGAAGACATCGCCGGTGCGGCCGCCGCCGTGAAGGGCAAGACCGAAATGGACGCATTGGTGGCCTACCTGCAAGGCCTTGGCACCATCATCAAAAGCAAACGGTGACCTACATGGATATCGGGATGATTCGTGGCCTGGGCACCGTTGTGGTGATGGTGGCCTTTATCGGCCTGGCGTTGTGGGTGTTCAGCCCACGGCGCAAGTCGGAGTTTGACGACGCGACCATGCTGCCCTTCGCAGATGACCCCGAAGCCATCAAGCACGTCGAGCAAGCTTCTAGGAGTAACAAAGAATGACTACGTTCTGGAGTCTGTACGTCACAGTCCTCAGTCTGGGTACCATCTTCGCCCTGACCTGGCTGCTGCTGTCGACCCGCAAGGGCCAGCGCACCGAGCAGACGGACGAGACCGTCGGCCACTCGTTCGACGGCATCGAGGAGTACGACAACCCGCTGCCCAAGTGGTGGTTCATGCTGTTTGTCGGCACCATCGTCTTCGCCCTTGGTTACCTGGTGCTCTACCCTGGCCTCGGCAACTGGAAGGGCCTGCTGCCAGGCTACAACTACCTCGACAACGACAAGCAAACCCCGTTCGCCAACGGCCAGACCGGCTGGACCGGCGTGCACGAGTGGGAAAAGGAAATGGCCAGGTCGGAGGCCAAGTTCGGGCCGATCTTCGCCAAATTCGCGTCGATGCCGATTGAAGAAGTCGCCAAGGACCCGCAAGCCTTGAAGATGGGCGGCCGCCTGTTCGCCTCCAACTGCTCGGTGTGCCACGGCTCCGACGCCAAAGGCGCCTACGGCTTCCCCAACCTGACCGACGCCGACTGGCGCTGGGGCGGTGAACCCAACACCATCAAGGAAACCATCATGAAGGGCCGCCACGCGGTGATGCCGGGCTGGGCCGAAGTCATCGGTGAGCAAGGCGTGGCTGACGTAGCAGGCTTTGTGGTGACCCAACTCGATGGCCGCAAACTGCCGGAAGGCGCCAAGGCCGATGTGGCCAACGGTGAGAAACTCTTCGCCGCCAACTGCGTGGCCTGCCACGGCCCGGCTGGTAAAGGCACCCCAGCCATGGGCGCGCCCGACCTGACGCATCCGGGTGCGTTCATCTACGGTTCAAGCTTCGCGCAACTGCAGCAGACCATCCGTTATGGCCGCCAGGGCCAGATGCCGGCGCAGGAGCAGTTGCAGGGCAATGACAAAGTGCACTTGCTTGCGGCGTATGTGTATAGCTTGTCTCATGGGGATAAGAAGGCTGAGGAGCAGTAAAGTTAGCTGAGCACGCCATGGCCTCGCCACTGAGAGAGCGGCGGGGTCATTTCTTGAAAAGCTTAGATCCGGGGTGGGAGCTGGCGTGCCTGCGAAAGCGCTCTGTCCGTCACAAATAGGCTGACCGGCCCATCGCTTTCGCAGGCAAGCCAGCTCCCACATTTGTCCTCCTGCACATTCAAGACCGGGCCTGTTGACGGGATGGCCTTGAGACCTGCCGCGTCACCACAACCACAAAAACCGTCCATACTTGCCAAGTCAATTGATCCAGGTCACGTACACCATCAATTGATTTCCCCCAACGCGACCAAAGGTCGCACCCTTTGCGCACCATCGGGGGCGTATCATTAGGCCACTGCAACACCCTTAATTTGACCCCGGCTGGCACGTACTGGCCGAGGCAAATCTCCACCGCCGTGGGATGCAATGATGAGCGACCAGATACCGGTACATGACGTTACCCCGCCTGCCAAAACCGTCGACCTCTACGCTTCGCGTGAGAAGATTTACACCCGCGCCTTCACTGGCTTGTTCCGCAATCTGCGCATGGTCGGCGGTGCCGCTCTGTTTCTGCTGTACTTCGGCACCGTGTGGCTGAACTGGGGCGGTCACCAGGCGGTATGGTGGAACCTGCCGGAGCGTAAATTCTTTATTTTTGGTGCAACGTTCTGGCCTCAGGATTTCATCCTGCTGTCGGGCATTCTCATTGTCGCGGCCTTTGGCCTGTTCTTTATCACCGTATACGCCGGGCGCGTGTGGTGCGGCTATACCTGCCCGCAAAGCGTGTGGACATGGATCTTCATGTGGTGCGAAAAGGTCACCGAAGGCGACCGCAACCAGCGCATCAAGCTCGACAAGGCGCCCATGAGCGCCAACAAATTCCTGCGCAAATTCAGCAAGCACAGCCTGTGGCTGCTGATCGGCTTTGCCACCGGCCTCACTTTTGTCGGCTACTTTTCACCGATCCGTGAACTGGTATTCGATTTCTTCACCGGCCAGGCCGATGGCTGGTCGTATTTCTGGGTGGGTTTCTTCACCCTCGCCACCTACGGCAACGCCGGCTGGCTGCGTGAGCAGGTGTGCATCTACATGTGCCCCTATGCGCGCTTCCAGAGCGTGATGTTCGACAAGGACACCTTGATCGTGTCCTATGACCCCCGCCGTGGCGAAGTGCGTGGCCCACGTAAAAAGGGTACCGACTACAAGGCCCAGGGCCTGGGCGACTGCATCGACTGCACGATGTGCGTGCAGGTGTGTCCTACCGGTATCGATATCCGCGACGGGCTGCAAATCGAATGCATCGGCTGCGCCGCCTGTATCGATGCCTGCGATAACATCATGGACAAGATGGAGTACCCACGCGGCCTGATCAGCTACACCACCGAACACAACCTTTCGGGGCAGAAAACCCATAAGCTGCGCCCGCGCCTGATCGGTTACGCCCTGGTATTGCTGGCGATGATCAGCCTGTTGGTGGCGGCCTTCTTCATGCGCTCGCTGGTGGGTTTCGACGTCAGCAAGGACCGCGTGCTGTACCGTGAAAACGCCGAAGGACGCATCGAAAACGTCTACAGCCTGAAGATCATGAACAAAGACCAGCGCGACCACACCTACGTGCTCGACGCCGCTGGCCTGCCAGACCTCAAGCTGCAAGGCCGACGTGAGATCAAAGTGGCCGCGGGCGATATCGTCAGCATGCCGGTGGAGTTGTCGAGTGCGCCGGAGCAGTTGCCGTCGAGCACCAACGAGGTGACCTTCATCCTCAAGGACGCCGATGACACCAGCGTTCATATTGAAGCCAAGAGCCGATTCATCGGCCCACAAGTTCGTTAACGGGGAACATACGCATGCCCGCAACTACTGCCGCCAGCCCTTGGTACAAACACCTCTGGCCCTGGATCATCATCGCGATTCTGGCCTGCTCAGTGACCCTGACCTTGTCCATGGTGACCATCGCAGTGAACAACCCGGACAACCTGGTCAACGACAACTACTACGAGGCCGGCAAAGGCATCAACCGTTCCCTGGACCGCGAGCGCCTGGCCCAGACCCTGCAACTGCGCGGCAAGCTGCACCTGGACGAACTGACCGGCGAGGTCGAGCTGCAACTGACTGGCTACAGCAATCCAAATACTCTGGAGCTGAACCTGATCTCCCCGACCCAGCCAGAGAAGGATCGCAAGATCAACCTCACCCGCAGCGACAGCGAGCCCGGTCGCTACATCGGCCAGGTCACCGACAAGGTCGAAGGTCGCCGTTTCGTGGAACTGCTTGGCGTGGAGGGCGGCAACACCTGGCGCCTGTTCGAAGAAGAAGAGGTCAGCCACGACAAGGACTTGCTGCTGGGTGACGAACCGTTGCAGGGCGCTGAAGACCTGAAGAAGTAGACGATGATCGTTCCCACGCTCTGCGTGGTAACGCCTTGCTGGACGCTCTGCGTCTGCTTTGTGACGCAGAGCGTCACGGGCAACATTCCCACGCAAAGCGTGGGAACGATCTACGGAACTGAGCAATGACCCAACCCACCCCCTGCTACCACTGCGCCCTACCCGTCCCCTCCGGCAGTCGGTTCACCGCCCAGATCCTCGGCGAACGCCGTGAACTCTGCTGCCCGGGCTGCCAGGCCGTGGCCGAGGCGATAGTGGCCGGCGGGCTGGAAAGCTATTACCAACACCGCAGCGAAGCCTCGGCCAACCCCGAGGCGCTGCCCGTGCAGTTGGTGGACGAGCTGGCGCTGTACGACCGCGCCGATGTGCAAAAACCCTTTGTACGCCATCAGGGCGAGCTGGCCGAAACCACCCTGCTGATGGAAGGCATCAGTTGCGCCGCCTGCGGCTGGTTGATCGAGAAACACCTGCGCAGCCTGCCTGCCGTGGCCGAAGCGCGACTGAACCTGTCCAACCACCGCCTGCACGTGCGCTGGGCCGATGGGCAATTGCCGTTGAGCCAACTGCTCAGCGAGCTGCGCCATATCGGTTACGCCGCCCATCCTTATCAGGCCGACCGCGCAGCCGAACAATTGGCCAGCGAGAATCGACTGGCCCTGCGACAACTGGGAGTCGCCGGCTTGCTGTGGTTCCAGGCCATGATGGCAACCATGGCCACTTGGCCGGAATTCAATATCGACCTGAGCCCGGAATTGCACGTCATCCTGCGCTGGGTTGCGATGTTTCTGACAACGCCCATCGTGTTCTACAGCTGCGCGCCCTTCTTCAAAGGCGCCCTGCGTGACTTGCGCACACGCCACCTGACCATGGACGTCTCGGTGTCCCTGGCGATTGGCGGCGCGTACCTGGCCGGCATCTGGACCGCGATCACTGGCGTAGGCGAGTTGTATTTCGATGCCGTGGGCATGTTTGCCCTGTTCCTGCTGGCCGGGCGCTACCTTGAGCGCCGCGCCCGGGAGCGCACTGCCGCAGCCACCGCCCAACTGGTCAACCTGTTGCCCGCCTCCTGCCTGCGCCTCAAAGACGATGGCCAGAGCGAGCGCATCCTGCTTAGCGAATTGGCGCTGGGTGATCGCGTGCTGGTACACCCCGGCTCCGTACTGCCGGCGGATGGCGTGATTCTCGACGGCCAATCCAGCATCGATGAATCCCTGCTGACCGGCGAGTACCTGCCGCAACCTCGGCGCACGGGCGACAACGTCACGGCCGGCACGCTGAATGTCGAAGGCGCGCTGACCGTTCAGGTGCGCGCCCTGGGGCATGACACGCGCTTGTCCGCCATCGTGCGCCTACTGGAGCGCGCCCAGGCCGAGAAGCCGCGCCTGGCGCAGATCGCCGACCGCGCTGCACAGTGGTTCCTGTTGTGCTCGCTGATCGCCGCTGCGCTGATCGGCCTGCTGTGGTGGGAGCTGGACCCGTCGCGGGCGTTCTGGATTGTGCTGGCGATGCTGGTGGCGACCTGTCCGTGCGCTCTGTCCCTGGCCACGCCCACCGCGCTCACCGCCGCCACCGGCACCTTGCACAGTCTCGGGTTGCTGCTGACCCGCGGCCATGTGCTGGAGGGCCTGAACCAGGTTGATACGGTGATTTTCGACAAGACCGGCACCCTCACCGAAGGGCGCCTGGCGTTGCGCGCCATTCGGCCCTTGAGTGCGCTGGACAGCGACCAATGCCTGGGCCTGGCCGCCGCCCTGGAGAACCGTTCCGAACACCCGATTGCCCGTGCCTTCGGCCGTGCGCCGCTGGCCGCCGATGAAGTGCTGAGCACCCCAGGCCTGGGCCTGGAAGGTCGTGTGGGCGAACGTTTGTTGCGCATCGGCCAGCCGGGTTTTGTCTGTGAACTCAGTGGCTGTGCGATTCCCGCCTCACCGGACGAAGCCGGGCAATGGCTGCTGCTGGGCGACCGCAGCGGGGCGCTGGCCTGGTTCGTACTGGATGACCGCCTGCGCAGCGACGCACCCGCCTTGCTCGCCGCATGCAAGGCGCGGGGCTGGCGCACGCTGTTGCTCTCCGGCGACAGTTCGCCGATGGTGGCCAGTGTCGCCTCTGAGCTGGGTATCGACGAAGCCCACGGCAGCCTGCGCCCTGACGACAAGCTGAAGGTACTGCAAAACCTGCACAAAGAAGGTCGCAAAGTGCTGATGCTGGGCGATGGAGTCAATGATGTGCCGGTGCTGGCCGCCGCTGATATCAGCGTGGCGATGGGCTCGGCCACGGACCTGGCGAAAACCAGCGCCGATGCGGTGCTGTTGTCCAACCGCCTGGATGCGCTGGTGCAGGCCTTCAGCCTGGCGCGGCGCACTCGCCGAGTGATCATCGAGAACCTGTTGTGGGCCGGGTTGTACAATGGGCTTATGCTGCCGTTTGCGGCCCTGGGTTGGATCACTCCGATCTGGGCGGCGATCGGCATGTCCCTCAGTTCGTTGACCGTGGTGCTCAACGCGTTGCGCCTCACTCGCCTGCCGAGCGCGCAAGCGCCGGGGACCGCCCCAGCAACCCGCCCGCTGCCGGCCTGAGCCGCGTGGGCATGGAGTACAGATGCCAGCTCTCTACGTGATGATTCCGGCGGCACTGCTGTTAGTGGGCGTGGCCATCTACATCTTCTTCTGGGCCGTGGACAGCGGCCAGTACGAAGACCTCGATGGCCCGGCCCACAGCGTGCTGTTCGACGACCAGGACCCGAACCACCTGGCCGCCATCGATGAAGCCAACAACCCTGAGCAAGCGCCCAAAGAGCCGCCCCATGCTTGAGCTGGCGCCCTTGCTGGTCTCGGCGCTGATCCTAGGCCTGCTTGGCGGCGGCCATTGCCTGGGCATGTGCGGCGGACTGATGGGCGCGCTGACCCTGGCGATCCCCAAGGAACAACGCAGCCGCCGTTTTCGCCTGCTGCTGGCGTACAACCTGGGGCGCATCCTCAGCTATGCCACCGCCGGTTTATTGATCGGCCTGGCCGGTTGGGCGGTGGCCAACAGCCCGGCGGCGATGTTCATGCGAGTGCTTGCCGGGCTGCTGCTGATCTGCATGGGCCTGTACCTGGCCGGCTGGTGGAGCGGCCTCACCCGTATCGAAAGCCTGGGACGCGGCCTGTGGCGGCATCTGCAGCCGGTCGCCAACCGTTTGCTGCCGGTGTCCAGCCTGCCCCGTGCCTTGCTGCTAGGCGCGCTGTGGGGCTGGTTGCCATGCGGGCTCGTCTACAGCACCCTGCTATGGGCGGCGAGCCAGGGCAATGCACTGGACAGCGCCTTGCTGATGCTGGCGTTCGGGCTGGGCACCTGGCCGGTGTTACTGGCCACCGGGCTGGCCGCCGAACGGGTGACGGCGTTATTGCGCAAGCGCAGCGTGCGGGTGACCGGTGGGGTGCTGGTGATGATCTTCGGCCTCTGGACCTTGCCCGGCCCCCATCAGCACTGGCTAATGGGGCATTAACAGGCCCTGTGGCATAGCGCCGCTCCCCGTTGATGCAAATCAAGATGCCTGCACCGCCCTCCCCCTAGACTCGGCCCACTAGCCAATCCGGGGGACCGCCCGCATGCTCGACGCCATTCGTTGGGACACAGATCTGATTCACCGCTACGACTTGGCGGGGCCGCGCTACACGTCCTACCCCACCGCCGTACAATTTGACAGCCAGGTCGGTACTTTCGACCTGCTCCACGCCCTGCGTGACAGCCGCAAGGCCGTAAGGCCACTGTCGCTGTATGTGCATGTGCCGTTCTGCGCCAACATTTGTTACTACTGCGCCTGCAACAAGGTGATCACCAAGGACCGTGGCCGCGCCCAGGCCTACCTGCAGCGCCTGGAGCAGGAAATCCAGCTGGTGGCCTGCCACCTCGACCCGCAGCAGCCCGTGGAGCAACTGCATTTGGGCGGCGGTACGCCCACATTTCTCAGCCACGATGAACTGCGCCAGGTGATGAAATGCCTGCGCCAGCATTTCAATTTGCTGGATGACGATTCGGGCGACTACGGCATCGAAATCGACCCGCGCGAAGCCGACTGGGCCACCATGGGCCTGCTACGCGAACTGGGCTTTAACCGCGTGAGCATCGGCCTGCAAGACCTCGACCCCGAGGTGCAACGGGCGGTCAACCGCCTGCAAAGCCTGGAAGAAACCCGCGCCGTGATCGATGCAGCGCGCACCTTGCAATTTCGCTCGATCAATATCGACCTGATCTACGGCCTGCCCAAGCAGTCGCCGTTGAACTTTGCGCGCACCGTGGAAGAAGTCATCCGCTTACAGCCTGACCGCCTGTCCGTGTTCAACTACGCGCACCTGCCGGAACGCTTCATGCCCCAACGGCGGATCAACACTGACGAGCTGCCCTCACCAGCGGAAAAACTGCTGATGCTGCAAACCACCATCGAACAACTGACCCAAGCCGGTTACCGCTACATCGGCATGGACCACTTTGCCCTGCCGGACGACGAATTGGCCGTCGCCCAGGAAGAAGGCAAACTGCAGCGCAACTTCCAGGGTTACACCACCCACGGGCACTGCGACTTGATTGGGCTGGGGGTGTCAGCGATCAGTCAGATCGGCGACCTGTATTGCCAGAACAGCAGTGATCTGAACCAGTACCAGAATGCCTTGGCGGGTGCGCAATTGGCGACCAGCCGCGGCCTGGTCTGCACTACGGACGACCGGTTGCGACGGGCTGTAATCCAGCATTTGATCTGCAATTTCAGCCTGGCATTCGAGGGGATCGAACAGGCGTACAACATCGATTTTCGCGGTTATTTTGCCGAGTTATGGCCGCAGCTGGAAACGATGGCCGCCGACGGCCTGATCGCGTTGGACGCCCACGGCATTCGTGTGCTCCCGGCCGGGCGCTTGCTGGTGCGTTCAGTGTGCATGGTGTTCGATGCCTACCTGGAGCACCAGAACAGGCAACGATTTTCGCGGGTCATCTAGACGTACTTACTTCATGGCCAGGCTGGCAGCCTTGACTGCATCACCGGCACTCATGTCTTTCATCGCCTTGGTCAGGGACGCCTGGGCGCTGGTCAAGCTGGCTTGCAGTGCGCTCAACGCTGACTGCAGCCCGGAGAGTCGGGCACGGGCCTGTTCTGGGCTGAGATTTCTGTCGGCCATTACCGCAGCCATCTCGGCTTGTTTCTCGGCAATCTGCTTTTTGATCTCACGAATCATCTTGAGCAGATTCTTGACGTTGTCCGCCAGGCCGCTGTCGTCGATGTCACTGTTTGTGGCTTTTTCCGCCGCAGCAGCTTTCATCGCGGCGCCGGAGATGGTCACCGAAACGGCAGGCTTGGCTTCGTCGGTCGTCGGGATCGCGGCAACATCCGGTTCGGCAGCTTTCTTGGGTTCGGGCAGTGCCTGGATCTGAGTGCGCGAAGCGAGTTGAGCAGTGAGGGCTAACATGGTCTGAGCCGCCGTATTTGTAGTCGATAGCAGTACTATCGGCGGTTTTAGCCAAATCTTTATATACCGGTCGGTTTTTTGTACACGCTGGCCTCCGTGCCCCCCAGTGCGTTACCCTTACGTCTTATGTGTGTTTTCCCACAAGGATTTAAGAAATGTCCGAGCCAGTCAAACTGCGCGCTCACAGCCAGGCCCATTGCAAGGATTGCAGCCTGGCTCCCCTCTGCCTGCCACTTTCATTGAATCTGGAAGACATGGATGCGCTGGACGACATCGTCAAACGCGGCCGCCCGCTGAAAAAAGGCGAGTTTCTGTTTCGCCAGGGCGACAAGTTTGATTCCGTCTATGCAGTACGCTCTGGCGCGTTGAAGACCTTCAGCCTCAGCGACGGCGGCGAAGAGCAAATCACCGGTTTCCACCTGCCAAGCGAGTTGGTCGGGCTGTCGGGGATGGACACCGAGATTCACCCGGTGTCGGCCCAGGCCCTGGAAACCACCTCGGTGTGCGAAATCCCATTCGAGCGCCTGGATGAACTGGCCCTGCAACTGCCGCAATTGCGCCGCCAATTGATGCGCGTGATGAGCCGCGAGATTCGTGACGACCAGCAAATGATGCTGCTGCTGTCGAAGAAAACCGCCGATGAGCGCATTGCCACCTTCCTGGTCAACCTGTCGGCGCGCTTTCGCGCCCGTGGGTTCTCGGCCAACCAGTTCCGCCTGAGCATGTCGCGCAATGAGATCGGTAATTACCTGGGCCTGGCGGTTGAGACCGTGTCCCGCGTGTTTACTCGTTTCCAGCAGAACCAGTTGATCGCCGCCGAGGGCAAAGAGGTGCATATCCTCGACCCGATCCAGCTGTGTGCATTGGCTGGCGGTTCCCTGGAGGTCTGATCCAGGCTGCGGCCGCGCCAATCGGCGAGGCCGCAGGTATACTTCGAGTCCGTTTTCCGCTCTGGACTCCTCGACGATGACTTTTGATTCGTTCGACATCAAATCCCTGATTCGCCCCGTCATCGACTTCCCCAAGCCTGGGGTGATCTTCCGTGACATCACGCCGCTGTTCCAATCGCCCCGCGCCCTGCGCCTGGTGGCCGACAGCTTTGCCCAACGCTATGTCGAAGCCGACTTCACCCATATCGGTGCGATGGATGCCCGTGGCTTCCTGATCGGCTCGATCATCGCCTACCAGCTCAACAAGCCGCTCATCCTGTTTCGCAAGCAAGGCAAGCTGCCGGCGGACGTGCTGGCCGAGGGTTACCAGACCGAGTACGGCGAAGCCTTCCTGGAAGTGCACGCCGACAGCCTGTGCGAAGGCGATTCGGTGCTGATGTTCGATGACCTGATCGCCACCGGCGGCACCCTGATTGCTGCAGCGAACCTGGTGCGGCGCATGGGGGCAAAGATTTTTGAGGCTGCGGCGATTATTGATTTGCCAGAGCTGGGTGGCTCGCAGCGCTTGGCAGACATGGGGATTCCGACGTTTTGCCTGACGCAATTTGGGCTGACCGAGAGATAAAGGTCGGCAGTACTGCCGTCATCGCGGGCAAGCCCGGCTCCCACCTTGGAATGCATTCCCCTGTGGGAGCTGGGCTTGCCCGCGATGAGGCCCGAAAGAACACCCCGGTTTACAACCCCATCTGTTTACTGATGATTTCATTCATCACTTCACGCGTCCCGCCACCAATCGACAGAATCCGGTTATCGCGATAAAGCCGTTCCACCAGGCTGCCACGCATATACCCCTGCCCCCCCAATATTTGCACCGCGTCATACGTCACCCGATCAGCGGTATCGGTGGCCAGGTTCTTGGCCATGGAAATCTCTTTGATCACACTCTTGCCAGCGGCCATCTTCGCGGCCTGACGATAGGTGAACTCGCGGGAAACCTCCACGGCGGTAGCCATTTCCGCCAGGCGATGCTTGAGCACCTGGAATTTGCCGATGGGTTTGCCGAATGCTTCGCGCTGGGCGGCCCACTGGAGGCTTTCCTCCAAGGCCAGTTGCGCGGTCATGTTGGCCATGAGGGCCAAGGCCAGGCGCTCGCTCTGGAAGTTGCCCATGATGCAGGCAAAGCCCATGTTCTCGACACCGATGAGATTGCCCACAGGCACGCGGCAATCGTCGAAGAACAACTCGGCGGTGTCCGACGCCCACCAGCCCATCTTCTTCAGCGGCTGGCCGACGGTGAAACCCGGGATGCCTTTTTCGATCAGCAGCAGGCTGATACCGCCAAAGCCCGGCCCACCTGTGCGCACGGCCACGGTGTAGAAATCAGCGCGAATGCCGCTGGTGATAAAGGTCTTGGCGCCGCTCACGCGGTAATGCTCGCCTTCACGTACGGCGCGGGTTTGCAGGTTGGCTACATCCGAGCCGCCGCTGGGCTCGGTGACCGCCAGGGCGATGATCTTCTCGCCGGCGAGCACCAGAGGCGCTATGCGCTCACGCACGTCGGGCCGGGCCCATTTGACGATGGGCGGCAGGCCGATATCCAGGGAGCCGAGCCCGGCCACCAGGCCACCGGAGCCGCACCGCATCAGCTCTTCGCTGGCGGCGACCTTGGCGAACAGATCGCCTTCGTGGCTGCCACCCAGCGCCTCGGGGTAGCCGATGCCCAGAACGCCCGCCGCACCGGCCTTGAGGTAAAGCTCGCGGGGAAAACTTTCCGCTTCCTCCCATTGCTCGATGCCGGGCAACATCTCGCGTTCGACGAAGCGGCGCACGCTGTCGCGGACCAATTGGTGGCTGGGATCGAAGTATTCCTGAAAGGCAGACATCGGCAAGCTCCATGGCGGGATGGAGCGAACTTACCAAGCGCTTGCTTGGTTATCAAGCCGAATACATTTTTTACCGTCACACAAAACCAATGTGGGAGCCGGGCTTGCCCGCGATGCAGACGCCTCGGTTTTTCAGGTACACCGTGGTGATGCTATCGCAGCGATGCGGCGACCCGACAAGCCAGCTCCCACATTGGGACTGCAGTGGGTTTTAAAGCGCGATGGGTTTGCGGCCTGCGAACGAGTGCGCCAGGGTGCCACCGTCCACCAATTCCAGCTCGCCACCCAACGGTACGCCATGGGCGATCCGTGAAGTAATCAAACCTTTATTGGTCAGCAACTGAGCGATGTAGTGAGCCGTGGCTTCACCTTCCACCGTCGGGTTGGTCGCCAGGATCACTTCAGTAAAGGTGCCCTGCTCTTCGATTCGCGCCACCAGTTGTGGAATACCGATGGCTTCCGGCCCCAGGCCATCGAGCGGCGACAGGTGGCCCTTGAGCACGAAGTAACGCCCGCGGTAACCGGTCTGCTCCACGGCGTACACATCCATCGGCCCTTCCACCACGCACAGCAACGTGTCGTCGCGACGCGGGTCGGCGCATTGCGGGCAGAGTTCTTCTTCGGTAAGGGTGCGGCACTGGCGGCAATGGCCCACACCTTCCATGGCCTGGCTCAGGGCCTGGGCCAGGCGAGTGCCGCCGCTGCGATCACGCTCCAGCAGTTGCAGCGCCATGCGCTGGGCAGTTTTCTGGCCGACGCCGGGCAAAGTGCGCAAGGCGTCGATCAGTTGGCGAATCAGGGGGCTGAAGCTCATGGGCGAAGGGTCCGACAAAACAACGAGACGCGGTTTATACCCGCGCCCCGGATTAGCGTCAAATACTCAATCCTGCGCGACGCGCACCACCAACTTGCCGAAGTTGCGCCCTTCGAGCAGGCCGATAAAGGCTTCGGGCGCCTGCTCCAGGCCATCGACCACGTCCTCGCGGAACTTGATCTTGCCCTCGCGCACCCAAGGCGCCATAGCGCTGAGGAACTCCGGCTGGCGGTCGCCATAGTCGTCGAACACAATAAAGCCCTGGATCCGCACCCGCTTGGTCAGCAAGGTGCGTTGCAGCGCCGGCAAACGGTCAGGGCCGCTGGGCGCTTCATGGGCGTTATAGCCGGCGATCAACCCGCACAGCGGCACGCGCGCCTTGGGGTTGAGCAAAGGCAGCACAGCATCGAAGACTTTACCGCCGACGTTTTCAAAGTAGATGTCCACGCCTTTGAAGCAGGCCAGGGCCAGTTCATGGGCAAAGTCTTCGCTCTTGTGGTCGATACAGGCGTCAAAGCCCAACTCATCCACCACATAGCGGCATTTGTCCGCGCCACCGGCGATGCCCACCACGCGCAAGCCCTTGAGCTTGGCCACCTGGCCCACCACCGACCCCACCGCGCCCGACGCAGCCGCCACCACCAGGGTTTCCCCGGCCTTGGGCTGGCCGATATCCATCAGGCCCATATAGGCCGTCATGCCCGGCATACCCAGTACGCCCAGGGCCATCGACGGACTCGGCAGACCCTTGGGCAGCGGGATCAGGTTATGGCCTTCGCAAATGCAGTGGCTTTGCCAGCCAGTGGCGCCGACCACCAGGTCGCCCACTTCGAATTTCGGGTTGCGCGATTGCTCGACACGGCTGACAGCCCCACCGGTCATCACTTCACCGATTTCCACGGGTGCGGCGTAGGACGGCGCGTCACTCATGCGTCCACGCATGTAGGGGTCCAAAGACAGGTACAGGGTCTTGAGCAGCACCTGGCCGTCTGCCAGGTCCGGCAGGCTGACACGTTCCAGGCGAAAGTTTTCCGGCGTGGGGGCGCCTTGAGGGCGTGAGACCAGAACGATGCGTTGGTTGAGCGTCATTTCTTGAGGCATCAGCGGGGCTCCTTTATCGGTGAGTGGTTTCAACGGTATAGGGTGCAGACCATCGGTGAAGGCTTGGGGTTCGATGTTTCGACCGGCGAAAAAAATGCCAGGCACGATGCCTGGCATTTGAGTCTAGCTAAAGCGTGTATCAGAACGGCAGTTTCATGCCCGGTGGCAGTTGCATGCCAGCGGTCACGCCGGACATTTTGTCCTGGCTGTTGGCTTCGATCTTGCGCACAGCGTCGTTGACGGCTGCGGCGAACAGCGCTTCGAGCATTTCCAGGTCATCTTCACCCACGCCCGGCAATACGCTTGGGTCGATGCTGACACGCTTGATGTCGTGACGACCGGTCATCACCACGCTGACCATATCGCCACCGGCTTTACCGGTGACTTCGGCGTTGGCCAGCTCTTCCTGCATCTTGGCCATTTTTTCCTGCATCTGCTGCGCCTGCTTCATCAGGCCGGCCATGCCACCTTTCATCATGGGAATCACCTCAAAAGTACGTGGATCAATGAATAGCCCGGTGTCATGACGCTTGGGGCACCGGGGCTTCGACAGGTTCAATAGTATCGTGGCGGACGACCGCACCGAACTGTTGCATCATTTGTTGGATAAGCGGATCTGCGTGGATCGAATCCTCAGCCTCGCGCTGGCGGTTAAGGCGCCGACGGGTCGCGGCCTGGGCCGGCGTTTCCTGCTCGGGCTTGATCAGCTCGATGGCAATGGTCAGCGTGCGCCCATGGTACTGGTTGAGCGCATCGTTGAGCCGGCGCTGCTGGGTGGCGTTGAACAAGGCGCTATGGGCCGGGTCCAGGTGCAGCAGCCAGTGGTCGCCTTCGATGGAAATCAGGGTGCAGTTGGCGGCGATACTGCCGGTCATGCCGGAGATCGGCAATTTCGGAAACAATTCCAGCCATTGCAGGGCCAGACCGGTAGCCGGGGCCGCGGCAGGTTCTGCCTCGGGCTCGGGCGCCGGTTCCGCGGTGTGCTCGCTGGCCAGTTCGTCCAGGTAGCTGTAGGCCGAATCCATGTCCGGCTCGATGTAGTCTTCGTCCAGCGGCGGTTCGTCATCCAGGTCAATGCCCGGCGTGGCCGCGTCGACCTGGGCGACCGTCGGTTCAGGAACGGGCGCCGATACCCACTCAGGGGCATCCGGCACCACGCTGTCCGGAGTCGGCGTAGGCATCGGCGTCAGCTCGGGTTGCTCGCCGGTGGTTTCCAGCACGGGCTCCACGGCGGGCTGTTGCTCGGGCTCTACTTGCGCTTCGACCGGGTCATTCCAGGGCAAGTCGACCACGGGTTCGGGCTCGGGCTCAATGACCGGCTCGGGCTCGACCACCGGTGCGACGGCAACCGGCGCAGGTTCAGGCTCAGGTGCCGGCGCAACCGGCTCAGGCACAGCAACCGCAGGCGCTGCAACTACTGGCGCGACAACGGCCGCCCCAGCCACGGGTTTGGCGGAATCAACTGTGGCCTGGCTGATCCCCACTGGCTTTAGCGGCTGTCTCGGTGCGTCTGCCGAATCTGCCGGCCGGAACGCCAGCATGCGCAGCAGCACCATTTCAAAGCCACCCCGCGGGTCGGGTGCCAGGGGCAAGTCGCGGCGACCGATCAGGCCCATCTGGTAGTAGAACTGCACGTCTTCGGCCGGCAAGGCCTGGGCCAGGGCCAATACGCGATCACGGTCGCCATGACCGTTGTCCACGCCTTCCGGCAGGGCCTGGGCGATGGCGACGCGGTGCAATACGTTGAGGATTTCCGAAAGCACGCCATTCCAATCCGGGCCTTGCTCCGACAGGTGGCGCACCGCTTCGAGCAACGCCTTGGCGTCACCCTCGATCAGCGCGTGCAGCACGTCGAACACCTGGCCGTGGTCCAGGGTACCGAGCATGGCGCGCACGTCGGCGGCCATGACCTTGCCTTCACCAAACGCGATGGCCTGGTCGGTGAGGCTCATGGCATCGCGCATCGAACCATCGGCGGCACGGCCCAGCAACCACAGCGCGTCGTCTTCGAACGGTACGTTCTCGACGCCCAGCACGTGGGTCAAATGCTCGACCACACGCTCGGGGGTCATGTTTTTCAGGGAGAACTGCAGGCACCGCGACAAAATCGTTGCCGGAAGTTTCTGCGGGTCGGTGGTGGCCAGGATGAATTTGACGTAGGGCGGCGGCTCTTCCAGGGTTTTCAACAAGGCGTTGAAGGAGTGGCTGGACAGCATGTGCACTTCGTCGATCAGGTAGACCTTGAAGCGGCCACGGCTCGGCGCGTACTGCACGTTGTCCAGCAGTTCGCGGGTGTCTTCGACCTTGGTACGGCTCGCGGCGTCGATCTCGATCAGGTCGACGAAACGCCCTTCGTCGATCTCACGGCACACCGAACAGGTGCCACAAGGCGTCGAGGTAATACCGGTTTCACAATTCAGGCATTTGGCGATGATGCGCGCAATCGTGGTCTTGCCCACCCCGCGCGTACCGGTGAACAGGTAGGCGTGGTGCAGCCGTTGGCTGTCCAAGGCATTGATCAGAGCCTTGAGCACATGGGTCTGGCCGACCATTTCGCGGAACGAGCGCGGGCGCCATTTACGTGCAAGAACCTGATAACTCATCGAAAACCGTCGCAACTGGGAAGCAGAAGCCGGTAATGCTAGCGGAGCAAGGGGGAAATTGCATCCGGCACGCTCGTCTAATCTGACGAAGCTTGTTCGATTGGCCTCCCAGAGGGCACCTGAGGACGTTTTGCTGGCACCTTGGAGCGCCAACGCCCTTCCAGACTGATAGCGGCGACGCTGGCCAGCACGACCACTGCGCCCAGCATCACCTGCAGGGTGACGTGCTCGCCAAGCAGCGTGGCGGCCATCAGCATGGCAACCGGTGGAATCAGGTACATCGCCACCGACGCACGACTGACCTCGACGTGCTTCAACACGTAACCCCAGGCCAGATAGGCCAAGGCACTGGGAAAAATACCCAGCACCAGCACGGCGAGATTCTCCCCCATCGGTGCCTGCACGATGGCGGCGGGCAGTCCCGGTAGGTTCACGCACAGCATCAGCGTGCCGGACCACACCATGTAGCACGCCATCGTCAACGGGCTGTAGCGATGGGCGTAATGTCGCTGGATGGCGAAGTACACACTCCATGAGCAGGCCGCCAACAAGATCAGCAAACCCCGTGGGTTGAGATCGCCCATGCCCTGGTCGCCCCAGATCACCACCAGTACGCCAGCCAACCCCAACAGTACGCAACCCCAGCGCCAGGCGCTGACCTGCTCTTTCAAGCAGAAAAACGCGATCAACACACTGAACAACGGCGCCGACTGTGCCAACACACTCGACGCTGCCGCCGTCACCCATTGCTGCCCATGATTGAGACTAGTGTGGTGCAGGAACACCCCGAAAAAGCCCAGCACCAACAACCACGGCAGGTCGCGCAATGGTGGCCGTCCAATTCCCACCCCCCAGGCCACGCAGCCCATGAATACCGACGCGATCAAAAACCGCAGCAGCGCCAATTGGCCGGGGCTATAACTGTGCAACCCCATGTGTACGCCGATGGGCGAATACGCCCAGCAGAGGATGACGCTGGCAATGACTAGCGTAAGCTTCAGAGGTGACGGAGTATTCATCGACAGCATCCACGCAAAAGGAATGCTGCCAGTCTTGGCCCAGGCCAGGCATAGGACAATTAAGCGTTTCTGACTTCTGAAATCATTGGAACTGAGCAATGGAACTGGCCCAACTGAAAATGGTGCGAGCCGTGGCGCAAACCGGCAGCGTGGCCCAGGCGGCACTGCAATTGCACTGTGTGCCGTCCAACATCACCACGCGCATCAAGCAGCTGGAAAGCGAGTTGGGCACGCCGCTGTTTATCCGTGCTGGCCGAGGGCTGGCGATCAGCGCTGCGGGAGAAATCTTCCTGGATTACTGCGAACGTATCCTGGCCTTGGTGGATGAATCCAAACGCGCGGTGGATGCCAGCGCCATTCCCCGTGGCACCTTGCGCATCGGTGCGGTGGAATCCAGTGCCAGCGGGCGCTTGCCGCCGCTGCTGGCGGAATACCACCGGCGTTATCCCAATGTCAGCCTGGAACTGGTCACCGGTGCCTGGGCGCAACTGCTGGACGACCTGCAGCACCACCGCCTGGACGTGGCGCTGGTGGCCGCCGGCGGCAAACGCACGAAGCTGGAACAGAGCGTGGTCTACAGCGAACGCCTGGTGCTGATCGCCAGCGCGTGCAGCGCGCCTATCAATAGCGCCGAGGACTTGGCCGGCCGTACATTGCTGGTATGGCCGCCGGGCTGCCCTTATCGCGCCGCCCTGGAAAACTGGCTCAAGCCCCATAACGTCAAGCCAGCGATTGCCAGCTATGCAAGCTGGGGCACGATCATCGGTTGCGTCAGCGCGGGGATTGGCGTGGCGTTGGCACCCGAGGGGATCCTGGCGCGCTATGAACAGGCCAATCAGTTGGCGTCTTATCGCTTTGAAGCGCTGACGCCCGTGGACAACCTGTTGTTCTGGCATACGGACACCCAGCGGCACCTGGCGCGAGATGCGTTCGCCGGGCTACTGCGCGAGACCTTTGGCTGACTTGCTCGCTCCTACAATTTAGGGCTTCGGGGCAGCCAACCGTGCGTACTGGCCCTGGCTGATCCAGCCCGTGAAAGAGCGGTCGTCAGCGTTGATGAATTCCACCTGCGCCCAACCGTCCTTGAACGCCAGTACGCCCACCACGTCATGCTTGACGATGTAGGGCCGCTTTGCCGCTTTGGCGCCCGGCGTTTTAAGCAGGTAAGCCTTGTCGGCAGACACCGTCACCAAGCCGATCCATTGTTTGCTGGCGGTCTGGCTCAGCTCCAGGCCCGTGGCGATTTCCGGCATCAGCACATTGATGCAGCCAGGGTGTTGGCGGCCCTGCGCCACGGTCAGGGTCACCCCGTCGGGCGCCGCGGCCAAACTGCCTGGGTAGGCAGCGTCCCGCCAGGTGGTGAGCGCTTCGGGCTTGCCTTGCAGGTAGAACGTGCAACCACGGGCCACACCCTCGCCCATCGATTCCTGATAGAACCCCTCGACCTGATGCCCAGGCGTCACCGCCAGCATCAGCCCTTCATATTTACCTGAATGCAACGCCGCCGAGCCGGCCAACGCGGGCGCCACGGCGCACCACGACAACACTCCCATCGCCAGATAACGAATCATCTTATTTCTTCCCTTCAAAGGCTTCGTAGGCTTGTTTCATCAGGACGTCATAGTTGCCGTAATCGTCGCCATTATAGTTTCGGGCCATGGCGGTAAAATCCTTGTTTTTCATCGCGCTCAACAAGGCCGAGTTGTGGCTGCAAAGGCTGAGATAGGCCTTGAGTTGATTACCGGCATTGACCTTCAATGACGCCACGAACTCAAACACCGTCTTGAATCCGCACGCCGCGAAATTGAACCCCATGATTTGAAACATGCCCCAGGAGGCCGACATCAAGGCCGCTTCCTGGTCCAGCGCAAAGGCAGTGGCCATGGTCTCCCAGGCCTTGACCTGATCCTTGTTGTTCGTCTGCCATTGCGGGCCGGCTTTTTTCTTGTAGACATACGACAGCAGCGGCTGCGACTGGTCGTAGATGTGCTTGGTGTACTTGCGAAAGTGGTGCCCTTCAAAAGCGATGATCGGCAACTTGGCCGGCCCAAACCCCACTTTCCCGCCCGACTCCACCGTGGCGAACGCCTTGACCACATTCACCGAAATACCGTTGCCCAATTGCTTGGCGGCGTTCTGGAAATCCGTATCGCTCAAGGTCGTCCCGCCGTCGCAGGTGGACTGCATCATCAACTGCCGGTTACGCCGCTCGGCCTCGATCACCGCACGCACACGGTCCAGGTACACATTGACCGTGGCCTGTACCGCATCGATGTTGTTATTGCCGAAAATGTTGAGAAACGTCGGAATGCGCGTGTTAGGAAAAGCCCGCACCGGCACCTTCAGCGCCTCTTCGATCAGACTGTTGAACGTTCGCCCGGTGGGGTCGATCACGCCATCGGGATGGGCGTACTTGAGATGGCGAAACTGATACTGGCTGATGCACTGCACCAACTGGCCGTCGCACTTGCCGTTTTCCAGCAAGGCAAACCCCATCTTGGGAATGATCAAATTGAATAGATACTGGATGCACTGAACATCGGCGGGCAAGTTGCGGGCTTTGCCGGGCGTCCCTACCGAAGCACTGATAAGACGAGGCAACCCTTGCAGGCTTTTCATGACAGACATCCTTGTGAGTGAAAGAAGCGATAGCACTTCAATATCAAATCCATGCCCTTGTCATACTCTGAAACAAGTGGCCGGCGCAAGCTAACAAGGCGGTCTGCGGGTTGTCCAGAGGGCTTTATGAAAGTTGTGAAACAGCCGGATTAAATCCGTCAGTAACCGTGGGATTCACGGGCCTTTTGATACTTGTGGTAGTCGAGCCACTCGACCACATCGTAGGGCAGGTACAACTGCACCCGGGCTCGTGAAATCGCGATATACACCGCACAGAGTCGTTGATCGAACGCGTAGGCGTCCTGGAACTTCACGTTGGTCAACAGTTCCGGCGTAAGCAATACCCGGTCGAACTCCATGCCGCCCGCATCCTGCGCCAGCATCAACAGGACGCGCTCGTCCGGATGGCCGATCAATCTGTTCAAACGCGTGGCATCCGCCACGTTAAAGCCTTTTTCCAGTTCGGCCTCGACCCACAGAAACGCCTCATCGAACTGGCAGGCTTCGCGCACCTGCTGCCAATCGGCCATGTCACTGAAAAACGCATGGGGGCCGAGGTCATTGAACTCATTGCTATAGAAATCGGGTTTGAACAACGCGATGACCGTGTCCATGAAATGCTTGAGCGACTGCTGGGCCTCTTTGCTCGCCAGGCCGAACGCACAACGGGCGTGGCTCAGTTGGATCGCCCACTGCATGGTGTCCCAATGGGAAGCGGTCAACACCACGCAACCTTGCGGGGGTACAAAACCCTGCGGATAAAACTCAATGCCGACATCGGCATCGCGTGCGCCCTCGAAAAGCGATTTGCTTTTTTCCGAATGCAAGCTGATCAACGGGTTGACCAGGCGCTCGACATTGCGCCCGGAACGCACGGAGTAGCACACGTCGGTATGGCGAACCTCACGGGCGCGTTTGACCACGCCGCCACTGGCCTGCTGATACTCATCCCCCAAAGTGATCAGCACCTGGCGGCCGCGCTCGATGATTTGCAGCAACGGCGCGGGGATGTCCTGGCTCTCATCGATGAGCACGTGGGTATAGCGCTCGGGGACGACGCAGCCTGCAAGGCTGGCGCGCTTGATCATCAACAAGGCTTCAAACCCGGTATGCCGGCCCCAGGCCGGGTTCGCCTCAAGGTAGCCCCACAACCGGCTGGCATATTCGAGCAGCACCCTGGCATCGACGCCGGCGAGCGGTTGCTTGAAATGCGGCAAATGCTGGGCCGACAAGCTGTACTCCCAAGAGCGGCAGTAGGCTTCAAGCACCTTGAGGCACACCTCCACTACCGCTTGCCCTTCCAGGCGACGAAAACCAAAGATATTCAGTTCTTGGGCGAGCGCCTGCTTGGTCGGCACCCTCACCGGCGCATTCAGCGGCTTTGGCCTGGGGCCATGCAATAGAGCATGGGCGAAGTCCTGAAAGGTATGCCCGGCCTTACGCTCCCGCGCTCCCACCATGCGAGCACGCAGGGTTTCGAGTTTTGCCGGGGTGCGTGCCAGCAGCAAGGTCTTTTCCGGGCGCAGGTGCTCCAGCAAGGCCACCAGCAGGTGACTCTTGCCAATGCCTGCGTAGCCTTGCACATGCAGGTCTTCGTTCAGGTTGGCACGGAAGGTTCTGAGCAGCTTGTCCTGCTCGGCGCTCAACCAGCGCTCGCGATGCCTGGGCGTGATCACCTGCTGGCTGAACGGATCATTGGCCTTGAGATGGCGGACTTTATACTCGACGTCCCATTTGCCACTGGGTAACAGGTAGTCCTGCGCCTGGACTTCCTCCTCCAGCAGAAAGCGCAGCTTCAGGCTTTTGACCACATTGAGGCCGAAGTACAGCTTCCTCTGATCGAACAGCCGCTGCGCTTCAGAGAGCAGGGACACACTGGCCGAATGGCGGGCATCGACTGCCCAGTCAATCAGCTTGGCCAACACTTTTTCAGCACCGTTGGCGCTAAGGTCGCTTTCCGGCACCTGCGCCAGGTTCTGGATCACCAACACCGCCGCCAATTGGGGCTCACTCAGGGCTACAAGCGCATCGAAACCCTCACTGCCCAACAACCCCGCACAGGTGTGCTCGGTGATCGGCAAGAAAACAGGGCTGGATAAATTGAAATGTTCCGAGTGCATAGAGCCTCGTAGCCAGGGGAAGAGACGCTTGGGAGTATGCCACTAGACGGGAAATGACCGTCATGCACTGTGCAGGAAGCATCACAGATGACGGGCTGAAAATAACTTGAGATTTAGAAGGGACTGCAGAAGGGAGCGTTATGGAGGCAACCCCACCAGCCACACCCCGGCACACAATGTTCCCGCTGTGGCTGCTGCCTTCCGGCTCTGACCAGGTTCACGGGTAATCGTTGCGGGGGGACCGATGGGGTCACCATAACGACGCTGCCTCTCGGCAAGCCGCGCCATTGTACCCATCTCATCGGAAGTTACAACCGTTGGTTCCGGATTAAAAAATGAGAAGGCTCAAGCACTTGCCATAACCCCATCAGCCCTGCCGCCTTCTTCCTGGATGACCAGGTGAATAAAGTGCAGCTTGGCAATCACCGCGGGCGGCAGCACGAAGGGGTAGAAATCCGGCTGGCCCATGGCGCGGGACAGTTCGTTGAGCATGCCGGCCAGTTCGATCCAGGCATTGACGAAGGAAAGGAATGCCGGGCCGCCAGGGTGTTGCGGGTCGTAGAGCGTGGTCAGCGGGAATGGCTGGTAATCCAGGTCCATCTCGCGGGCGCTCATGCCAAAGCCCAGGGCTGTGTCCACGGCGTCCATCATGTGCAGGTAGTGGGCCCAGGTTTCAGCCCAATCTTCCCAGGGGTGCATGGTGGCGTAGGCGCTCACGCAGGTGAGTTGCCAGTCGGGGCGCGGGCCGTTCTGGTAGTGCTGGTCGAGGGCCTCGGCATAACTGGCGCGTTCGTCGCCGAACAGGTTGCGAAAATGAGGGAGCCAGTGGCTGTTGGCGATCAGGCGGTCCCAGTAGTAATGACCGACTTCATGGCGAAAATGGCCGAGCAAGGTGCGGTACGGCTCGCGCATCTGTACGCGGACTTTTTCGCGGTGGGCGTCATCGGCTTCCTTGATGTCCAGGGTGATCAGCCCATTGGCGTGGCCGGTGGTGGGCGCGTTGCCTTCCAGGTCGATACCGATAAAGTCGAAGGCCAGGCCAGTCTCTTCGTCAACGCTCTTGGGCACCACTTGCAGGCCCAGGCTGATCAGTTGCGCCACCAAGCGGCGCTTGGCGGTTTCGACCTTGCGCCAGCGTTCGGGGTTTTCCGCAATTGATAGGTCAGGAATGGTGCGGTTCAGGCTACAGGCCACGCACAACGGCGCGGTGCTGTGGGCAGGAATCAGCCAGTTGCACGCAGCCGGTGAGTCGAGGTTGGCGCAGCGCCGAAAAGCGCCAGCATCAAGATTGTCGTCGGCCAGCCAAGTACCGACCACCGGCCCAGGTTGCAGGGACGACAGGCGGCTTTGCTGCGGCTGGTAACCCAACGCCGCCTGGCAGGCCAGGCATTGGCTGTTGCGAAAGAACAGCGACTGGCCACACCGGCATCGCCACACCTTGCTGTTGCGCGAGGTTTCGGCCATGAACGGAGCGGCGATGCGCGTGCTGAGTTGCTCGAAGTAGCGGAACATGGCGATCTCTCCCTGGGGTGACAGAGACTAGATCATTTCTCGGGAGAGAACGTTCCCACGCTCCGCGTGGGAATGCCGCCTTGGACGCTCTGCGTCTGCGCGAAGGCCGTGACGCGGAGCGTCACAGGATGCGTTCCCACGCGGAGCGTGGGGACGATCAATCAGACGGTGATGTTGTGCTTGGCCAGGAAGGCGACGAAGGCCTCTTCGTCCAGTACTTTCAGGCCCAGCTCATTGGCCTTGGCCAATTTCGAGCCGGCGCCCGGTCCCGCCACCACGCAGTGGGTTTTCGCCGAAACGGAACCGGCCACCTTGGCCCCCAGGCTTTCGAGCTTGTCCTTGGCCACATCGCGGCTCATCAACTCCAGGGAGCCGGTGAGTACCCAGGTGTGCCCGGCTTCGGGCAAGCCTTCAACGACCTTTTTCTCGCTCTGCCAGTGCATGCCGAAGTCCTTGAGCTGCTGCTCGATGGCCAGGGCATGGTTGGCGTTGTCGGCATTGTCGAAAAACTCCCGTACAGCCTTGGCTTGCTTCTCGGGCAGCGCCTGGCGCATGTCGAGCCAGTCAGCCTTGATGATGCCCTCCAGCGAACCGAACTTGTCCGCGAGCTTCTGCGCCGCGCCCGGTCCCACCGAAGGCACGTGCAGCTTGTCGAGCAAACCGCCCAAGGTGGTGCTGGCGGCGAATTCCGCGCTGAGTTCGCCCTGCTCCTGCAATTGCAGGCCGCATTCGTCTGGCGACAACAGTGCGCCAATCACCTGCTGGTTGTGACCGTCTTCAAAGAAGCTATGGATCTCATGGGCCACTTCCAGCCCTACATCCGGCAAGTACGTCAGCACCTCTGGCAACGCCTTTTGAACACGCTCCAGGGACGCCAGCGAGCGCGCCAGCACCTTGGCCGTCTCCTCGCCCACATCGGGAATGCCCAAGGCGTAGATAAAGCGTGCCAGGGTCGGGGTCTTGCTGTTTTCGATGGCGCTGATCAGCTTCTTGCTGGAGGTATCGGCAAAGCCTTCCAGGTCGATGATCTGTTCGTATTTGAGCTTGTAGAGATCGGCCGGCGAGCCGATGAGCTGTTCATCCACCAGTTGCTCGATGGTCTTGTCGCCCAGGCCGTCGATGTCCATGGCCCGGCGCGAGACGAAATGAATGATGGCCTGCTTGAGTTGCGCACCGCAGGCCAGACGCCCGACGCAACGGTACACCGCGCCTTCGCTGACGGTTTCCTTGCCCTTACTGCGCTTGACCAACTGCGTGCGCTCCACATGGGAACCGCACACCGGGCAATTTTGCGGGATCTGCACAGCGCGGGCGTTTTCCGGGCGGCGTTCGGTGACCACCGAGACCACCTGCGGAATCACATCACCGGCGCGGCGGATGATCACGGTGTCACCGATCATCAGCCCCAAGCGTGCCACTTCGTCCATGTTGTGCAGGGTGGCATTGGACACGGTCACACCGGCCACCTTGACCGGCTTGAGGCGCGCCACCGGCGTGACCGCACCGGTACGGCCGACCTGGAATTCCACGTCGAGCAGCTCGGTGAGTTCTTCCATGGCCGGGAATTTGTGCGCGATCGCCCAGCGCGGCTCGCGGGCACGGAAGCCCAGTTCACGCTGGTAGGCAATGCTGTTGACCTTGAACACCACGCCGTCGATTTCATAGCCCAGCGCATTGCGGCGCTCGCCGATGTCGCGGTAGTAGTCCAGGCATTCCTGAATGCCCTTGGCCAGCTTCAACTCGTGGCTGATGGGCATGCCCCACTTCTGCAACTGCTTGAGGTTGCCGATATGGGTGTCGCTGATATCCGCGGTCACCTGGCCGATGCCATAGCAGCAGAACTCCAGCGGGCGACTGGCGGTGATCTTCGAATCCAGTTGGCGCAGGCTGCCCGCCGCAGCGTTGCGCGGGTTGGCGAAGGTCTTGCCACCCACTTCCAGTTGCGAGGCGTTCAACCGCTCGAAACCGGCCTTGGACATGAACACTTCACCGCGCACTTCCAGGGTGGCTGGCCAGCCCGTGCCGTGCAGTTTCAGGGGGATATTGCGCACGGTGCGCACGTTGACGCTGATGTCCTCGCCCGTGGTGCCGTCGCCCCGGGTGGCACCGCGCACCAGCTCGCCATCCTGGTACAACAGGCTGACCGCCAGGCCATCCAGCTTCGGCTCGCAGCTGTATTCCACCGCCGCGCCAGCGCCAAACAGATCGCCCACCGGCAGGTCAAGGCCCTCGGTGACCCGGCGATCAAACTCCAGCATGGTGGTTTCATCGAAGGCGTTGCCCAGGCTGAGCATCGGGATCTCGTGCTTGACCTGGGTGAACGCCGACAATGCCGCACTGCCGACCCGCTGCGTCGGCGAATCACGCGTCACCAGTTCCGGGTGCTCGGCCTCCAGGGCTTTGAGCTCGTGGAACAGGCGGTCGTATTCGGCGTCCGGGATGCTCGGCTCGTCGAGGACGTGGTAGCGGTAGTTATGCTGATCCAGTTCAGCGCGCAGTTCGAGGATGCGGGTATGGGCGGCGGTCATGGGTGTTCTCTCATAAAGCAAAAGAGCAGCCGAAGCTGCTCAATATGTTAGTGCACGGATTCTACAGACAACGCTTAAGATCGTTCCTCAGCGTTTCTGTGTCAGGGCGCGACGCTCGAACTCGACGATGCGCTGACGGTAGTGTTCGATGGTCTGGGCGGTGAGCACGCTGCGTTGGTCGTCTTTGAGCTCGCCGTTGAGTTCCTGGGACAGCTTGCGGGCGGCGGCCACCATCACGTCGAACGCTTGTTTGGGGTGACGCGGGCCTGGCAGACCAAGGAAGAAACTCACCGCCGGGGTGCTGAACAGGTCGATATCGTCCAGATCGAACGTGCCCGGCTTGACCGCGTTGGCCATGGAGAACAGCACTTCGCCGTTACCGGCCATGCTTTCGTGACGATGGAAGATATCCATCTCGCCAAAACGCAGGCCGCTTTCGAGGATGTTCTGCAAGAGTGCCGGGCCTTTGAAACCGCCGGCGTCGCGGCAGATCACGCTGATGACCAGCACTTCTTCGGCAGCCGGCTGATCGTTCACCGATTGGCGCGACGCGCTTTTGGTCGCGGTCTCGTCCGGGAAATCATCATCACGGCTGCTGAAGCTCGGGCCGTCGTCAACGTCGAGGTTCAGGTCGCCCTGGTGTGGCTCGGCAACCGCCGCGCCACCACGCTTGCCGCGCTTGGAGGACGGTTCGCGGGCTTCACGCAGCGGGGCGCTCATCGACGGCAGGTCGTGCTCGTCCAGTTGCGGCTCTTTATGGGTATCCAGCACACGGGGCGGCCCAAGCAGCTCGGCGGCGCCGTCGTCGTCAGGCAAGTTGGACAGGTTTCGGTCCAGACGGAACTTGAGCTTGCCCTTGCCACCGCGCATACGGCGCCAGCCATCGAAAAGAATACCGGCAATGACAATGATGCCGATGACGATCAGCCACTCGCGCAGACCGATTTCCATGTAATCCCGTGCCTCTAATAAAAAATGCTGAAAAATAAGGGGTTTAGCACCGTGCAAACCGCTTTAAAACGTGGCGCCAACTCTATGTTCTGACTGACGTTTTGCCCACGCACACGAAAAATTGACATTAAACTAGCACGACCAAAGATAACTTTACACCGTCTGTCAAAATGCCTTGAACAAATATGTCCATTTGCCACTTTCCCCAGACCGGTAAATCGCCCTACAGCGTGCTGTAAATTCTCTCTCCCGGCGTGGTTCAGGATTCCACCATCGCCATCGCCTCTTCCACATCCACCGCGACCAATCGCGAACAGCCCGGCTCATGCATCGTCACCCCCATCAACTGGTCGGCCATTTCCATGGCGATCTTGTTGTGGGTGATATAGATGAACTGCACCGTCTGGGACATCTCTTTGACCAACCGAGCGTAGCGTCCAACGTTAGCGTCATCCAGCGGCGCGTCAACCTCGTCGAGCATGCAGAACGGCGCAGGGTTCAACTTGAAGATGGCAAATACCAGGGCCAATGCGGTCAGGGCTTTCTCGCCGCCGGACAACAAATGGATGGTGCTGTTCTTCTTGCCCGGAGGCCGCGCCATGATCGTTACCCCTGTATCGAGTAGATCTTCGCCCGTCAGTTCCAAGTAGGCGCTGCCACCACCGAAAACTTTTGGGAATAACGCCTGTAAACCGCCATTAATCTGATCAAAGGTATCTTTAAAGCGGTTGCGGGTTTCCTTGTCGATCTTGCGGATCACGTTTTCCAGGGTGTCCAGGGCTTCAACCAGATCAGCGTCCTGGGCATCCAGATAACGTTTACGCTCGGACTGCTGCTGGTACTCATCGATAGCGGCGAGGTTGATCGCGCCCAGGCGTTGAATACGTGCGGCAATCCGTTCAAGTTCTTCTTCGGCGTCTTTCTCGTTGGCCTGGGCGGTCAGGGTGTTGAGCACGCCGTGCAGGTCATAGCCGTCTTCCAGCAATTGGTCTTGCAAGGTCTTGCGGCGCACGGTGAGGGCTTGCCATTCCATACGCTGTTGTTCGAGCTGGCCGCGGATCAACTGGGATTGCTGCTCGGCCATGGTGCGACGCTTTTCGGCGTCGCGCAGTTCGCGGTCTGCGTCTTCCAGGGCGATCTGTGCGGTCTTGAGTTCGACGTCGACGGTCATGCGCTTATCGAGCAATTCCTCAAGCTTGAGGCGCAGCTCTTCCAGCGGCGCCTCGCCCTCCTCCAGGTTGAGGCTCAGTTGCTCGCGCTTTTCGGTCAGGCGTTCGGACTGCATCTCCAGGCGCTCAAGGGCCTGGCGCGTGGAATCATGCTGGGCGCGCAACGAGCCCAAGCGTACGGCCAACTGATGGGCGTGGTCCTTGTGCTGCCGGGCTTCCTGGCGCACGCGGTCAAGGCGCTCACGCAGGCTGTCGCGCTGGGCCAGCAGCAACTCGCGCTGTTCGGTGTCCAGGGCCATGCTGTCGAGGGCTTCCTGCAAGTGCAGGCGCGCTTCACCGATCTGTTCGTGTTCCAGGGCGCGCTGTTCGCCCATCTCGGCCACTTCTTCGTCAAGACGGGTGCGGCGCAGGGTCAATTGCTCCACCTTGGCCCTGCTCGCAGACAACTGGGCTTTCAATTCGCCTTGCTGGCGCGCTTCGTCCTGCAACAGCCGACGCAGGTGTTCGCGGCCGGTTTCCTGCTGACGCTGGGTAGCACGCAGGGTTTGCAGTTCGGTTTCCAGGCTTTCCAGTGTGGCTTCGCGTTCTTCACGCTCAGCGCTCAGGTTGACGATTTCCTGGCCACGGGCCAATACGCCACTTTCCGCCTCACTGGCGCGGCGCACGCGCAGGAAGTGGCGGCCGACCCAATAACCATCGCGGCTGATCAAGCTTTCGCCGGCCGCCAATTGGCCGCGTTGGGCCAAGGCTTGCTCCAGAGACTCCACCGGCCTGACCTGGCCCAGCCAAGGCGACAGATCCATCGCCGCCTCGACCTTGTCCAGCAAACTACCCGGCACCCGCGCACCCTCGGGCGCCGGGCTGAGCAGGCGCAAATCGCCCTGGGCAAACCCGGCCAGGTCGAAGCCGCCGAAATCATCCACCAGCACCGCTTGCAGATCGGCGCCCAGCACGGTTTCCACCGCCAATTCCCAGCCGGCTTCGACTTTCAAGCCTTCGGCCAGGCGGGGGCGTTCGGCCAAATGCTGGTCGCGCAGCCATTCGGCGGTGCCGGTACCGGGGTCGAGCGCGGCTTGCTGCAAGGCCTCCAGCGAAGCCAACCGACCATTGAGCCGCTGCAAGTCGCCCTGGGCTTGCTGCTGCGCCTGGGTCGCGGTGTGCAATTGCTGACGCAGTTGCTCCAGGCGCTCCACTTGCTGCTCTTCGCTGGCCTCCAGCTCTTCCAGGGTCATTTCGCTTTCGGCCAGTTGTTCGCTCAGCGCCATGATCGCCGCGTCTTCCGGGTCGGCGGCGAGCAGTACGCGCTCTTCCTGCAGCCGGCGCTGGCGCTCGGCCAGGCGTTCCATGCTGGTTTCCAGTTGCTGGATGCGCGACTGCTGCACCTCGGCCTGGCGGCGTGGTTCGGCGGATCGCAGGTTGAAGGCGTCCCACTGTTCCTGCCAGCCGTGCATGGTGGCTTCGGATTCTTCCAGGGCGGCGGCGGCCTCTTCGGCGGCGGCGCTGGTGATTTCCTGCTCGGGGGTGAGCATGTCCAGCTCTTCGCCCAGGGTCAGCAGCAAGGTACGGTCATGGCCCAGGTGCGATTCGGTTTCCAGGCGTGCGCGTTCGGCTTCCTTCAAGTCATCCTGCAACTGGCGCAAACGCTGCTGGCCGTGCTGGATACTCTGCTCGACCCGGGCAATGTCACCGCCCACCGAATAGAAGCGGCCTTGCACCAGATTGAAGCGTTCGGACAACTCATGGTGACCGTCACGCAGGCGCTCAATGCTGGCGTCGGCATTGCGCTGCTCGGCCACCAGCGCTTCAAAGCTGACTTCCTGGGTGCCAATAATCGCTTCGCGCTGGCCCACCTGGTCATTCAAGGCCTGCCAGCGCAGGGCCGACAGTTGCGCCTTGAGTTGGCGCTCTTCGCCCTTGTATTCCTGATACTTCTCGGCGGCCTGCGCCTGGCGGTGCAGGCGTTCGAGCTGGCGCTCCAGCTCTTCGCGCAGGTCGGTCAGGCGGGCGAGGTTTTCGTGGGTGCGACGGATACGGTTTTCAGTCTCGCGACGGCGCTCCTTGTACTTGGAGATGCCGGCCGCTTCTTCGATAAAGTTACGCAGGTCTTCGGGCTTGGCTTCGATCAGCTTGGAGATCATGCCCTGCTCGATGATCGAATAGCTGCGCGGGCCCAGGCCGGTGCCGAGGAAAATATCGGTGATATCGCGACGGCGACACTTGGTGCCGTTGAGGAAGTAGCTGTTCTGGCTGTCGCGGGTGACTTTACGACGGATGGAAATTTCCGCGTAGGCGGCGTATTCGCCGATCAGGGTGCCGTCGGAGTTATCGAATACCAGTTCGATACTGGCCTGGCTCACCGGCTTGCGGCTGGTGGAGCCGTTGAAAATGACGTCGGTCATCGACTCGCCGCGCAGGTTTTTCGCCGAGCTCTCGCCCATCACCCATCGCACGGCGTCGATGATGTTCGACTTGCCGCAGCCATTGGGCCCCACCACCGCCGCCATGTTGCTGGGGAAGTTGACGGTGGTGGGGTCGACGAAGGATTTGAACCCCGCCAACTTGATGCACTTGAGCCGCACGCTTAGGCGTCCGCCAAGGCTGCGATGACCAGCGAACTGCTGCGCTGGCAATAGGCTGTGAGCACCAGGCGAATCTGCACCAGGTCACGGGCCAGTACTGCGGCGAGCAATTGCTCGAACAGCGCCAGGAACTCGCTCATGGACGCCTTGCGCTGATCCAGGGCCAGGTAATAAGCGCGGTTCATCGCCGGCTGCAGGTTTTCGACGGTTTCCTGCAAATAAGGGTTGTTGGCGAAGGGGTACGCGGCGCGCATCACGCTGAAGCTTTCTTCGACGAAAGCGCGGATGTCCTCACGCTCCAGGCTCAATTGAAGGCGTTGCTGGATCTGCAGAAACGGCGCCATGTCGGCCTGGGTCTGCCAGCCTTCGGCAACCGCATTGCCGAGCAGGATGTACATCTCGCCCATCAACGTACACAGGCTCTGCACCTTGTGCGCGGTAAGTTCGGTGACGTGAGCGCCACGGCGCGGCAGGATCGCAATCAAATGGCGGCGCTCAAGGATCAGCAAAGCTTCGCGCACGGAACCACGGCTGACGTTGAGCGCCAGCGTGACCTTCTGTTCCTGGATCCGCTCCCCAGGCTTGAGATCGCCGCGAATGATACGTTCGGCGAGGTGGTGAGCAATTTGCTCGGCGAGACTGTCCGGCGCCTTGAACGTCATGTTTTCCCTTCAAAATCTTCTATCAGTACAAGCGCGGCAGTGTAGCGCATTGGCCCGCTGATGGCGCTACGCCCACCGTGGCGAATTTGGCATGAAATAAGCAACGTTGAAGCCTGTAAGCCGCCAAAAACGCCGGTTCCAGAAGACTGGACCATAATTGAAAGTGTTGCGACCGGATTTTCTTGACCCTTAGGTCAGAAAACCATTGACCGAAAAGTCAGACATGACTAGATTCGGCGCAAAGCGGTTAACAACAATAATGAGTCTGCGAGGCCTTCCGTGATCCAGTTTTTACTTAACCAGGAACTCCGTAGCGAGCACGCCCTGGACCCCAACCTGACCGTGCTCAACTATCTGCGCGAGCATGTGGGCAAACCCGGTACCAAGGAAGGCTGCGCCAGCGGCGACTGTGGCGCGTGCACCGTGGTGGTCGGCGAGCTGCACACCGACGAGCAAGGCGCCGAGCAGATTCGTTACCGCAGCCTCAATTCCTGCCTGACGTTCGTGTCGTCGCTGCACGGCAAACAACTGATCAGCGTTGAAGACCTCAAGCACAAGGGTCAACTGCACAGCGTGCAACAGGCCATGGTCGAGTGCCATGGCTCACAGTGCGGCTTTTGCACCCCGGGCTTCGTGATGTCGCTGTTTGCCCTGCAAAAGAACAGCGACGCCCCCGACAGCCACAAAGCCCATGAAGCCCTGGCCGGCAACCTGTGCCGCTGCACCGGTTATCGCCCGATTCTCGCCGCCGCCGAACAGGCCTGCTGCAACAAGCCCCAGGATCAATTCGACAGCCGCCAGGCTGAAACCATCGCCCGCCTCAAGGCTATCGCGCCGACCCAGACCGGCGAACTCAACAGTGGTGACAAGCGCTGCCTGGTGCCACTGACCGTTGCCGACCTGGCCGACCTCTATGACGCCTACCCACAAGCCCGGCTGCTGGCCGGCGGCACTGACCTGGCGCTGGAAGTCACCCAGTTCCACCGCACCCTGCCGGTGATGATCTACGTCGGCAACATTGAAGCCATGAAGCGCATGGAGCAGTTCGACGACCGCCTGGAAATCGGCGCGGCCACCGCCCTCTCCGACTGCTACGCCGCGCTGCACCATGAATACCCGGACTTCGGCGAACTGCTGCAACGCTTCGCCTCCCTGCAAATTCGCAACCAAGGCACCCTGGGCGGCAATATCGGCAACGCTTCGCCGATTGGTGACTCGCCGCCGCTGCTGATTGCCCTGGGCGCGCAGATCGTACTGTGCAAGGGCAACACCCGCCGCACCCTGGCGCTGGAAGACTATTTCATCGACTACCGCGTCACCGCGCGCCAGGACAGCGAGTTCATCGAGACCATCATCGTGCCCAAGGGCCACACGCTGTTCCGGGCCTACAAGGTGTCCAAGCGCCTGGACGACGATATTTCCGCCGTATGCGCAGCGTTCAACCTGAAGATCGACAACGGCGTGGTCAGCGAAGCGCGCGTTGCGTTCGGCGGCATGGCCGCCACGCCAAAACGCGCAACCCGCTGCGAGGCTGCGCTGGTAGGCGCCACTTGGAATGCGGCCACGGTAGAAAAAGCCTGCACCGCCCTGGCCGGCGACTTCACCCCACTGTCGGACTTCCGCGCCAGCAAGGAATACCGCCTGCTCAGCGCGCAGAACCTGCTGCGCAAATACTTCATCGAACTGCAAACGCCGCACATCGAGACTCGGGTGACCGCTTATGTCTAACCATCACGCCGTGGTAAAAACCCAGGCCGAACTTGCCGCACTGTTTGCCCAGGACCTCACCACCGGAGTCGGGCGCAGCGTCAAGCATGACAGCGCCGCCAAACACGTCAGCGGTGAAGCACAGTACATCGACGACCGCCTGGAATTTCCCAACCAGTTGCACCTGTATGCGCGCATGTCGGACCGCGCCCACGCCCGGATCATCAGCATCGACACCGCGCCCTGCTACGCCTTCGACGGCGTGCGCATTGCGATCACCCATGAAGACGTACCGGGCCTGAAAGACATCGGCCCGTTGATGCCCGGCGACCCACTGCTGGCCATCGACACCGTTCAGTTCGTCGGCCAGGTGGTGCTGGCCGTGGCCGCCCGCGACCTGGAGACCGCACGCAAGGCGGCAATGGCGGCAGTGATCGAATATGAAGACCTGGAGCCAGTGCTGGATGTGGTCGAGGCGTTTCGCAACAAGCACTTCGTGCTCGACAGCCACACCCACCAACGCGGCGACTCGGCCACTGCGCTGGCAAGCGCCAAGCATCGCATACAGGGCACCTTGCATATCGGCGGCCAGGAACACTTTTATCTCGAAACCCAGATCTCTTCGGTGATGCCCACCGAAGACGGCGGCATGATCGTCTACTGCTCCACGCAAAACCCCACCGAAGTGCAGAAGCTGGTGGCCGAAGTGCTGGATGTGTCGATGAACAAGATCGTGGTCGACATGCGCCGCATGGGCGGTGGTTTTGGCGGCAAGGAAACCCAGGCCGCCAGCCCGGCGTGCCTGTGCGCCGTGGTGGCGCGCCTCACTGGCCAGCCGACCAAGATGCGCCTGCCACGGGTCGAAGACATGCTGATGACCGGCAAGCGCCACCCCTTCTATATCGAATACGACGTAGGGTTTGACGACAACGGCCGACTGCACGGCATCAACCTGGAACTGGCGGGTAACTGCGGTTGTTCGCCGGACCTGTCCAACTCGATTGTCGACCGCGCTATGTTCCACGCCGACAACTCGTATTACCTGGGCGACGCCACGGTCAACGGCCATCGCTGCAAGACCAATACCGCCTCCAACACGGCCTATCGCGGCTTCGGCGGCCCGCAGGGCATGGTCGCCATCGAAGAGGTGATGGACGCCATCGCCCGCCATCTAGGCCAAGACCCGCTGGCCGTGCGCAAGGCCAACTACTACGGCAAGACCGAGCGCAACGTTACCCACTACTACCAGACCGTCGAGCACAACATGCTCGAAGAAATGACCGCCGAGCTTGAGGCCAGCAGCCAATACGCAGAGCGCCGCGAAGCGATCCGCCTGTACAACGCCCACAGCCCGATCCTGAAAAAAGGCCTGGCGCTGACCCCGGTGAAATTCGGTATTTCGTTCACCGCCAGTTTCCTCAACCAGGCCGGCGCGCTGATCCATATCTACACCGATGGCAGCATCCACCTGAACCACGGCGGCACCGAGATGGGCCAGGGCTTGAATACCAAGGTCGCGCAAGTCGTGGCCGAGGTATTCCAGGTAGAAATCGACCGCGTCCAGATCACCGCCACCAACACCGACAAGGTACCCAACACCTCGCCCACCGCTGCCTCCAGCGGCGCCGACCTGAACGGCAAGGCCGCGCAGAATGCGGCCGAAACCATCAAGCAGCGCCTGGTGGAATTTGCGGCGCGCAAGTACGACGTAAGCGAGGCGGACGTGGAGTTTCGCAACGGCCATGTGCGCGTGCGCGAGCAGATCCTGAGCTTCGAGGCGTTGATCCAGCAGGCGTATTTCGCCCAGGTATCGCTCTCCAGCACAGGTTTCTACAAAACCCCGAAAATCTTCTACGACCGCAGCCAGTCACGCGGGCGGCCGTTCTACTACTACGCGTTCGGCGCGGCCTGCTGCGAAGTGATCGTCGACACCCTGACCGGCGAATACAAAATGCTGCGCACCGACATCCTGCATGACGTGGGCGCCTCGCTGAACCCGGCCATCGACATCGGCCAGGTGGAAGGCGGCTTCATCCAGGGCATGGGCTGGCTGACCATGGAAGAGCTGGTATGGAACAACAAAGGCAAGCTGATGACCAACGGCCCGGCCAGCTACAAGATCCCGGCAGTGGCCGACATGCCGCTGGACCTGCGGGTGAAGCTGGTAGAGAACCGCAAGAACCCGGAAGACACGGTGTTCCATTCCAAGGCCGTGGGCGAGCCGCCGTTCATGCTGGGGATTGCGTCGTGGTGTGCGATCAAGGACGCGGTGGCGAGTTTGGCTGACTATCGCCAGCAGCCCAAGATCGATGCGCCGGCCACGCCCGAGCGGGTGTTGTGGGGGTGTGAGCAGATGCGGCAGTTGCGGGCGGCGAAGGCTGTCGAGGCTGACACTGAATTGGCTTCGCTCTAGACCCAGGCGCTGCCATCGCGGGCAAGCCCGGCTCCCACATTTTGAGGTGCTAACCCGATCAAATGTGGGAGCTGGCTTGCCTGCGATAGCGGCCGAACTAACAGCAGAAATGTTGAGGTAGACATGGACAACTGGATCAGCGCCCTCGCCACCCTGCACAACCAGGGCGAACCCTGCGTGCTCGTCACCATCATCGAGGAACTCGGCTCAACCCCGCGCAACGCCGGTTCCAAGATGGTCATCAGCGCCGCGCACACCTTCGACACCATCGGCGGCGGGCACCTGGAATACAAGGCGATGCAGATCGCCCGAGACATGTTGGTGCGCGGCCAGCAGAACACTCATCTGGAGCGCTTCAGCCTCGGCGCCAGCCTGGGCCAGTGCTGCGGTGGCGTCACCGTGCTGTTGTTCGAGCCCATGGGCCAGGCGCAGGCGCACATCGCCGTGTTTGGCGCCGGCCATGTCGGCCGTGCGTTGGTGCCATTGCTGGCAAGCCTGCCCTGCCGGGTGCGCTGGATCGATTCCCGCGAGCAGGAATTCCCGCAGCACATCCCCCAAGGCGTGCGTAAAATCGTCAGCGAAGAGCCGGTCGACGAAATTGCCGACTTGCCAGCAGGCAGTTACTGCATCGTCATGACCCACAACCACGCGCTGGACCTGGAACTGACTGCCGCCCTGCTCAAGCGCAACGACTTCGCCTACTTCGGCCTGATTGGCTCGAAAACCAAGCGGGTCAAATTCGAACACCGCCTGCGTGATCGCGGCTTTGACGCCGCGCAATTGCAACGCATGCGCTGCCCCATGGGCCTCCCCGAGGTCAAGGGCAAGCTCCCGGTGGAGATCGCCATCTCCATCGCCGGCGAAATCATTGCCACCTATAACGCCAATTTCGGCCAGCACCTTGCCGGCGCCGAACCTATTGCCAAACTGCTGCCGGCTTCACGCCGCAGCCAAGCTATCTAAATCGAGACGATCATGCCTTTGACTCGCAAAGCCTACCGTGCCGCCATCCTGCACAGCATCGCCGACCCTGCCGTGGTCGGGATCGAAGCCTCCTATGAATATTTCGAGGACGGCCTGCTGGTGATCGACAACGGCCAGATCAGCGCCCTTGGTCACGCCAGCGACCTGCTGCCGAGCCTGCCCGCCGATATCGACATCACCCATTACCAGGACGCGCTGATTACCCCTGGCTTGATCGACACCCATATCCACCTGCCACAGACCGGGATGGTCGGCGCCTATGGCGAGCAACTGCTGGACTGGCTCAACACCTACACCTTCCCTTGTGAAAGCCAGTTTGCCGACAAGGCTCACGCCGAAGAAGTCGCGGATATTTTCATCAAGGAGTTGCTGCGCAACGGCACCACCACAGCGCTGGTGTTCGGCAGCGTGCACCCGCAATCGGTGAATGCATTCTTTGAAGCGGCCGAGAAACTCGACCTGCGCATGATTGCCGGCAAGGTGATGATGGACCGCAACGCGCCTGATTACCTGACCGACACCGCCGAATCCGGCTACCAGGAAAGCAAGGCGCTGATCGAACGCTGGCACGGCAAGGGGCGCCTGCATTACGCGGTGACGCCACGCTTCGCCCCTACGAGTACGCCGGAGCAATTGACGCTGGCTGGTCAGTTGCTGGGCGAATACCCGGATTTGTACATGCAGACCCACATCAGCGAAAACAAGCAGGAAATCGAGTGGGTCAATGAGCTGTTCCCGGAGCGCAACGGCTACCTGGATGTCTACGACCACTACAAGCTGCTCGGCGAGCGCTCGGTGTTTGCCCACGGCGTACACCTGTGCGATGACGAATGCGCACGGCTGGCAGAGACCGGCTCGGCAGTCGCGTTCTGCCCGACGTCGAACTTCTTCCTCGGCAGTGGTCTGTTCAACCTGCCGATGGCCGAAAAACACAACTTGAACGTGGGCCTGGGCACCGACGTGGGCGGCGGCACCAGCTTCTCGCTGCTGCAAACCCTGAACGAAGCCTACAAGGTCATGCAACTGCAAGGTGCGCGGCTGAGCCCGTTCAAGTCGCTGTACCTGGCCACCCTGGGCGGCGCTCGAGCGCTGCGCCTGGAAGACAAGATCGGCACGTTGCAACCAGGCACCGATGCAGACTTCCTGGTGTTGGATTACAACGCCACGCCGCTGCTGAGCTATCGCCTGAAACAGGCCAATAACATTGCCGAGACGTTGTTTGTGCTGATGACGCTGGGGGATGATCGGACGGTGTTGCAGACCTATGCAGCTGGGCAGCTCGTTCACCAGCGCTGATCTCAGAGCCCCCCACAAAACCAATGTGGGAGGGGCTTGTGTGGGAGCCGGGCTTGCCCGCGATAGCATCACCGCGGTATGTCAGTTACACCGCGGTGATGCTATCGCAGGCAAGCCAGCTCCCACACAAGCCAGCTCCCACATTTGATTGGATTTACAACTTTACAGACGAACGCCCAGGTTTTTTAGTCTGTAAAAGGTGCGAAAACACCGCATGCAAATCATCCGACGCACTCTCTTCATCGAGGTTGAGCTTGCTGTCGATGTGATCCATGTGATGCATCATCAAGTTCACCGCCAACGTCGCATCCCGGGCTTCGATCGCGTCGATCAACTGGGTGTGCTCATCGTAGGAACAGTGCGAGCGGTTGCCGCTTTCATACTGGGCGATGATCAATGACGTCTGGGACACCAGGCTGCGCTGGAAGCTGATCAGCGGCGCGTTCTTCGCGGCTTCGGCCAGCTTCAAGTGGAATTCGCCGGAAAGACGGATACCGGCGCCACGGTCACCGCGCGAGAAGCTGTCGCGCTCGTCGTTGACCATCTGGCGCAACTCGGCCAACTGCTCGGCCGTGGCGTGCTGCACCGCCAATTCTGTGATCGCCCGCTCCACCAGGCGCCGGGCCATGAACACCTGGCGTGCTTCTTCGACGCTTGGGCTGGCAACCACCGCACCGCGATTGGGCCGCAGCAGTACCACGCTTTCATGGGCCAGGCGCGACAGCGCGCGGCGAATGATGGTGCGGCTCACGCCGAAGATCTCGCCCAGTGCCTCTTCACTCAATTTGGTTCCGGGCGCCAGGCGTTGTTCAAGGATCGCCTCGAAGATATGCGCATAGACGATATCGTCCTGGGTTCCGCTGCGACCGGCCTTGCCGGCTCGCGGTTGTTTCTTGAGAGGTTGCAACTGTTCGTTCATGGGCACTCGGGTTTGAGAACGGCGAATTAACGGTAATACGGCAACAGCGTGTCGCTGGCAAGTATCACCTAAAAACAGCGCACATTGTACACAACCCACTGCGCCAACACACTGTACGGCTGTTTGCGGGCTCGGCTGTATTGCAATGACTCGTTAAGTTTGAGTTTAGGCTTGAATCAGAGCCGCCAGCGGCAAATTCCCGGCAATAAGGAACACCTCTCCATGACCGACGCCACCCAAGCGCCCTTGCGCCCTCTGGCCGACACTTCTGCGTCGGCCGTCGTCGCCGGCTTTATCGCCATGATGACCGGCTACACCAGCTCCCTGGTGCTGATGTTCCAGGCCGGCCAGGCCGCCGGCTTGACCACGGCGCAGATTTCTTCGTGGATCTGGGCGATTTCCATCGGCATGGCGGTGTGCAGCATCGGCCTGTCCCTGCGCTATCGCACACCGATCACCATCGCCTGGTCCACCCCTGGCGCGGCGCTGCTGATCACCAGCCTGGGCGGCGTGAGCTATGGCGAGGCCATCGGTGCCTACATCACCTGCGCGGTACTGGTGACGCTCTGCGGGTTGACCGGCAGCTTTGAGAAACTGGTCAAGCGGATTCCGGCGTCACTGGCGGCGGCGTTGCTGGCGGGGATCCTGTTCAAGATCGGCAGCGAGATTTTCGTCGCCGCCCAGCATCGTACCGGGCTGGTGCTGGGGATGTTCTTCACCTACCTGATCATCAAGCGCCTGTCGCCGCGTTATGCCGTGCTGGCCGCCTTGCTCATCGGTACCGCCTTGTCAGGGCTGATGGGGCTGCTGGATTTCAGCGGTTTTCATCTGGAGGTGGCGACGCCTGTTTGGACGACGCCGCACTTCTCGCTGGCGGCGACCATCAGCATCGGCATTCCGCTGTTCGTGGTGGCCATGACCTCGCAGAACATGCCCGGCGTAGCCGTGCTGCGAGCCGACGGCTACACCGTGCCGGCGTCGCCGTTGATCACTGCCACTGGCCTGGCGTCATTGGTGCTGGCACCGTTCGGCTCCCACGGCATCAACCTGGCGGCGATCAGCGCCGCGATCTGCACCGGGCCGCACGCCCATGAAGACCGCAACAAGCGCTACACCGCTGCGGTGTGGTGTGGGGTGTTCTATGGGATTGCCGGGGTATTCGGCGCCACGCTGGCAGCATTGTTCGCAGCCCTTCCCAAGGAACTGGTGCTGTCGATTGCGGCGTTGGCGTTGTTTGGCTCGATCATCAATGGCTTGAGCATCGCCATGAATGAGCCGAAGGAACGGGAAGCGGCGCTGATTACCTTTATGGTCACGGCGTCAGGCTTGACGTTGTTTTCCATCGGTTCGGCGTTCTGGGGGATTGTGGCGGGGGTGTTGACGCTGCTGATTCTGAATTGGCGCAAGGCATAAAAAAACGGCGACCCTCAGGTCGCCGTTTTTTTCAGTATCACTTAGCCGCGTTGATCGGCTTTTCCGGATACCACACGTCCAGCAACGGGCTGACTTCAGCCTTGGTCAGCTCGGAACGGGTTTTCAGCCAGGCTTCCACGGCAGCACGCTGCTCTTCGGAGACCGAGCCACGCTTTTGCAGGCAAACCAGACCGTAGTCATCGCCGCCGACATAGCCCAGGCCATTGGCTTCCATGGCTTCTTTGATGAATGCTTCGAGGAAAGCGTCGATAGCTTCTTCACTCAGGCCTTCGTTGAAGTCCAGGTTCAGTTCGAAACCCAGCTCTTGAAATTCATCAACGCACAGTTTTTTGCGCAGACGCTGGGAACGGTTAGTCGCCATTGGAACAATCCTCATAAGTATTAACGGGCGGCACTTTAGCAGTTTAAGGCGGCAATTGCCCGACTCTCTGGGACCGACGGGCAAATGCGCGCAAAAAAACCATGATTAGCAGCTATCGTTCAGCTACACGTGGCGCCAGCTTGGGGCATAATGCCGACACTTTCGTGACCAATGAGGGATTTTCTTCCATACCCCTCGCCTTTTTCACCCTCCTCAGCAGTAGGGTTTTATTTCTTATGATCAAATCTTTGCGCTCAGTGTTACTTGCCAGTGTTGTCTTGCCCCTGGCCTTTTCCGTTTGCGCCGCTCCCGTCAATAACACCCTGCCACCCAGCGTTGCGCAGGCCTTGCAGAAGGCCAAGCTGCAAAATACCGCGCTGTCCCTGGTGATGCTGCCCCTGAACGGCCCTGGTACCCCTACGGTCTTCAACGCCGACGTCTCGGTGAACCCGGCTTCCACCATGAAGCTGGTCACCACTTATGCGGCCCTGGAAATGCTCGGCCCCAACCATCAGTGGAAGACCGAGTTCTACACCGATGGCACCCTCAGCGGCGGCGTGCTGCGTGGCAACCTGTACCTCAAGGGCGGCGGCGATCCCAAACTGAACATGGAAAAGCTCTGGTTGCTGATGCGCGACCTGCGTGCCAATGGCGTGCAGCAAGTCACTGGCGACCTGGTGCTAGACCGCAATTTCTTCAACCAGCCGCAATTGCCCGAGTTCAACGACGACGGCAACGATGAGAACAAGCCGTTCCTGGTCAAGCCCGACGCCTTGCTGGTCAACCTCAAGGCCCTGCGCTTCGTGACCCGCAATGATTCGGGGCGGGTGATCGTATCGGTCGAGCCGCCGATTGCCAGCATTCGCATCGACAACCAGGTGAAAGTCACCAACGCCAAGCAGTGCACCGGTGACGTGCGCTACAGCCCGGTGACCGCTGCCGACGGCAGCGTGACCGTGACCGTCAGCGGCCAACTGGGTGATGGCTGCAGCTCGCAGACTTACCTGTCGCTGCTCGACCACGCCACCTACACCGCAGGTGCTGTACGGGCGATCTGGAAGGAATTGGGCGGTACCATCCAGGGCCGTGACATCCAGGCTCCGGTGCCCAAGGATGCCAAGGTGCTGGCCCGCGCCTTCTCGCCGGACCTGGCGGAGATCATCCGCGACATCAATAAGTACAGTAACAACACCATGGCCCAGCAGTTGTTCCTGAGCCTGGGTGCGCAGTTTCGCAACGATGCCGATGGCGACGATGCCAAGGCCGCGCAACGCGTCGTGCGCCAGTGGCTGGCCAAGAAAGGCATCACCGCGCCGCACCTGGTGATGGAAAACGGCTCCGGCCTGTCCCGCGCCGAACGGGTCAGCGCCCGCGAGATGGCGGCCATGCTGCAAGCCGCGTGGAAAAGCCCTTATGCGGCGGAGTACATCAGCTCGATGCCGATCGCCGGCACCGACGGCACCATGCGTAAACGCCTGAAAACCACCGCCCTGCGCGGCGAAGCCCATGTGAAGACCGGCACCTTGAACACCGTGCGCGCCATTGCCGGTTACAGCCGCGACAACAATGGCAATACCTGGGCGGTGGTGGCGATTCTCAACGACTCCAAGCCTTGGGGAGCCTCGTCGGTGTTGGATCAGGTGCTGCTGGACCTGTATCGCCAGCCGAAGGCCGTTGCAGCCGCACCGGTTCTCTAAAGCACCACATCACCCTGTCTGATCGTTCCCACGCTCTGCGTGGGAATGCTGTTTTGGACGCTCTGCGTCCGCGCTCAAGGCGTGACGCGGAGCGTGTAAGGATGCATCCCACGCAGAGCGTGGGAACGATCATTCAAGCGTCAGGGCTTCCTCGACGCGATCCCTGCCCGCCTGCTTGGCCACGTACACCGCCGAATCAGCGCGCAGCAGCAAGCCATCGATACCTTCGTCGATCCGCCAACTGGCCACGCCGAAGCTGGCGGTAACCACCCCCACCGGCTCCATCGCCGCATCACGCAACGACTGCCACAACTGCATCGCCAGGCTGTAAGCCTGTGCGCCATCAGTGTTGGGGCACAGCACCACAAACTCTTCCCCACCCAGCCGGCAAAATACATCGGTACGGCGCAAGCGTTGGCCGATACGCTTGCACAACTCCTGCAACACGCCGTCGCCCACAGCATGGCCGTGCTGATCGTTGATGCGCTTGAAGTGGTCGATATCGAGCATGATCAACGACAGCGCGCCAGAGGTACGGTTGAGCCGGAGCATTTCGCCCTTGAGACGATCCTGGAAATAGCGCCGGTTATAGATCCCTGTCAGGGAGTCGGTAATGGACAGTGCGCGCAGTTCATCCTCGACCCGTTTGAGATCAGAAATATCCGATACATAACCGTGCCAAAGCGTACCGCCTCCCGGCAATTCTTCCGGCGTCGCTTCGCCGCGAATCCAGCGCAGGCCTCGCTGAGGTAATTGCACGCGGTACTCTTCGCGCCAATGGCTCAGTTGCAACGCAGAAAGGCGTATCGAGGCACGCACTCGCTCCAGGTCCAAAGGGTGAATGCGCTCCAGCACCTTGCCCGCATCCTGCTGCAGCACGCCCAGTTCGATTTCATAGATATCGCGCATGCCTTCGCTGGCATAGATGAAACGCCAATTGTCCTGTGGTTCCAAAGTGAACTGGAAGATTCCACCCGGTACATGGGCACTGAGTTTTTTCAGCAGGCGGTCGCGTACCGCAAGGGCCTCATAGGCGCGCTTTTGCTCGGTGACATCCAGGTAAATCGCCAAGTGCCCGACCCACAGGCCATGGTCATCCAAGAGCACGGTCGGCAACATGTTGACCGTCAGTTGGCTGCCATCCTTGCGCACCAGCGTCCACTCACGCCCTTCATGTTGACTGTCCGGGCTCTCCACCAGCATCGCCTGGCTCGCTGGAATGCGCTTGCCCAGCGCCCTGCTCAACGGCTCAGCGCGGGCGTCGAGTTCCGCGGCCACGTGCAGGCGGTCCAAGGTCATATGCCCCAGCACCTCCTCGGCCGTAAAGCCCAACATCTGTTCGGCACCGGCATTGAAGGTGTTGATCACACCGCGCAGGTCAGTGGCAATGATCGCCACTTGAGTCGCCGCATTCAGCACGCTGCGCAGTTGCCCATGGGCACCGCGCAACTCCTGCTCACGGGCACGCAATTGAACGGTGCGTTGCTCCACCAGTTTCAGTGCGCGCTGGCGCTGGCTGACCAGCATGTAAAGCAGCGCACTGAGCAAGGCGCTGAGCA
Source organism: Pseudomonas sp. CFSAN084952 (assembly GCF_009648855.1). Taxonomy (NCBI): domain Bacteria; kingdom Pseudomonadati; phylum Pseudomonadota; class Gammaproteobacteria; order Pseudomonadales; family Pseudomonadaceae; genus Pseudomonas; species Pseudomonas sp. CFSAN084952. The sequence continues at coordinate 3,846,259 of NZ_CP045767.1, forward strand.
ACACGCCCATCGCCAGAATGGCGTGCATCGAAGAATGGTTGGCCTTGTCGAACACTTCGCTGGCGCTCAGGCTCAGGGCGTAGACATGATCGCCCAGGGTGAGGCGACGTGCAGCCGTCAAGCCACTGCTGCCCAAGGCGTTACTGGACGCGTACAACACCCGTTGCTGGGTGTCGGAGGTGTCTACGATCTGCATCACCAGGTTGTCCCGGTTGGGCCTGGGCAACCCCTCGGCCACCAGCTGGCGCATGCTGATCACCGCCATCACAAAGCCGTAAGGCTCGGCATCTGCGACTTTGCTCACGGGCGCCACCAACAACACGCCTGCCGCATAAGCGGGCTCCACACCCACCAATTGCATGGGCTGTGACACCGCCAACTGGCCGCTTTCTTGCGCACGCGCCAGCGCTGACCGGCGCAGGGGCTGGGCCAGCAGATCAAAGCCCAGCGGCGAGCCCAGCAAACTTTGGGTCTGGCTGTACAGCACCGGTACGTATTCATCGCGCTCGGCCGCGGGCGCCAACTCACCTGCAGTATTCAGTTCGCGGATACTGAAGGGAATGCCACGCTGGCGAGAAATGTCCTGCTCAAACAAGCTGCGCTGCGTACGAAATATCCGTGGTGCCCAGGCATAGGCACGGGCATGCAACAACAGCGGTTTGGCGAAACCGTCGAACTCGGCGCGGGATACCTCTGCGGAATTGACGAAGAAACGCTGCAGGCTGCCCAGGCGTTGTTCCTGATCTTCAAAACGTTCCTGGATGCGGCTGTAGCGTTCGTTGACCAGCAACTGGAACCGCTGGCGCACCTGCTGCTGATACAGGTCCGAAGCCGCCCACGCGACGACCACCGTCAGCGCGCTACCGACCAGTAACACCACCAATGCCACCAGCCAAGCCGATGCCTGCTCACTGATAAAACCAAGGATTTTCGGGCGAACGACTTGCATCGGCATAGGCAACACTCACAGCGCCAGTGTGCGGGGGTGTCACTTTGGCTAGGGCTTAAGTTATAGCCATCGGTCATGGGTTTGACCAGTGCAAAAACAATAGGAGCGAGCTTGCTCGCGAAGAACCTGAGAGCGCTGCGTTAAACCGGATACGCAGCGCTATCGTTGACGATCTTCGCGAGCAAGCTCGCTCCTACAGAGAAAAATCAGCGTGCGGTGATTTTCCAGGCGCGGTGGATCTTGGCATTGCGCGCAAAATCAGGGTCGATGGTCTTGTCGCTGATTTCCTCGACCGCATAGCGTTCGCTGAGGTTGTCTTCCAGCTGGAACTTGCGGAAGTTGTTGGAGAAGTACAGCACGCCACCCGGCGCCAGGCGTGCCATGGCCAGGTCGAGCAACTGCACATGGTCACGCTGCACGTCGAAGATGCCTTCCATGCGCTTGGAGTTGGAGAAGGTCGGCGGGTCGATGAAAATCATGTCGAATTCATCGCGGCTCGCTTCCAGCCACGCCATCACGTCACCCTGTTCCAGGCGGTTCTTGTCGGAGAAGCCGTTGAGGGAGAAATTGCGACGCGCCCAGTCCAGGTAGGTCTTGGACAGGTCGACGCTGGTGGTGCTGCGCGCGCCGCCCTTGGCAGCATGCACACTGGCTGTGGCGGTGTAGCAATACAGATTGAGGAAGCGCTTGCCCGCCGCTTCCTTCTGGATGCGCATGCGCATCGGGCGATGGTCGAGGAACAGGCCGGTGTCCAGGTAATCGGTGAGGTTGACCAGCAACTTAACGCCGCCTTCACTGACCTCGGTGAACTTGCCTTGGGCACTCTGACGCTCGTATTGCTTGGTGCCGCTCTGACGCTCACGACGCTTGACCACCACACGGCTCTTGTCGACGTTCAGTGCCTGGGGAATTGCCGCCAAGGCATCGAACATGCGGGCCGAGGCTTTTTCCGGGTCGATGGATTTTGGCGCCGCGTATTCCTGCACGTGCACCCAATCGTGGTACAGGTCGATCGCCATGGAGTACTCAGGCATGTCGGCGTCATACACACGGTAGCAATCCACCCCTTCGCGCTTGGCCCATTTGCCCAGCAGCTTGAGGTTCTTCTGCAGGCGGTTGGCAAACATCTGCCCGCCTTCGCTCAGGCGCGCCTGCTCCACCACGGGGGCCGGGGCGGGCTTGATCGGGTTGCCGTTCTTGTTGTACTGACGCTCTGCCGGCTCGCTCGGGGCCTGGTCGTAAGCCGCCTGCTCACGTTCGGCCTGGCGCTGTTCCGGGGTGCGGCGCTCGCCGGTGACGAACTGGTCCGGATTGACCTTGATCAGCAGCAACTTGCACGGCAATGCGCCGTTCCAGAACGAATATTGTTTGTGGCTACGGATACCCATGCGCTTGCCCAGGTCCGGCGCGCCGGTGAACACTGCGGCTTCCCAGCCCATACAGGCTTGGCGCAAGCGTTCGCCGAGGTTCTGATAGAGATACAACAGGCTGGCTTCGTCACCCAGGCGCTCACCGTAGGGTGGGTTGCAGATCACCAAACCTTTCTGATTCTGATCCGGGCGCGGCTCGAACGTGCCCACTTCGCCCTGGTACACCTTGATCCAGTGGCTCAGGCCGGCGCGTTCGATGTTGTTGCGTGCGGGCTGGATCAGGCGCGGGTCGGCTTCGTAGCCACGTACCCACAGCGGCGGCTTGTTCATGCCGATGGCCGCCCGCTCAGTCGCCTCGGTATGCAGCTTTTTCCACAACGCCGGGACGTGACCCAGCCACGTGGTGAAACCCCACAGCTCGCGGTTAAGGTTGGGGGCCATGTCGGCGGCGATCATTGCGCCTTCAACCAGGAAGGTGCCGACACCGCACATCGGGTCGGTCAGCGCGCCGCCTTCGGCGGCAATACGTGGCCAGCCGGCGCGAATCAGGATCGCCGCTGCCAGGTTTTCCTTCAGGGGTGCCGCGCCCTGCTGCAGGCGGTAGCCACGCTGATGCAGGCTGTGGCCGGAAAGGTCCAGGGACAGGATCGCTTCGCCACGGTCCAGGCGCAGGTGAATGCGCAGGTCAGGGTTAATCTTGTCGATGGACGGACGTTCGCCGGTCGGGGTGCGCAGTTTGTCGACGATCGCATCCTTGACCTTCAGCGCGCCGAAGTGGGTGTTGTCGATGCCCGAGCCGTGCCCGCTGAACTCTACCGCGAGGGTACCGTCGGGGACCATGTGGTCAGCCCACTCGATGTCCAGCACGCCGTGGTAAAGATCCTCGGCGTCTTTCATCGGGAAACGCTTGAGCACCAGCAACACGCGGTTGGCCAAGCGCGACCAGAGGCACAAGCGGTAGGCGGTTTCCATGTCGGCCATGCCGCGCACGGCCGAGGTGTGCTCGCGGGCTTCCTCAAGGCCAAGCCCGACGGCTTCCTCGATCAGCAGGCCTTCGAGGCCCTTGGGGCAGGTGAGGAAGAGTTCAAAACGGTCCGACATGGGGCATTCCAGGCTTTTCAGCAATAAGTGAACCGGCGACGCATCGCCGGTTCGGTTTTCAATCAAGCACTTTTCTCGAAGAGTGCTCGCGTGGCACGAATGTGCCGTTCCACCCCGTCTGGCGGGCTCTTGAGCCTTTATTGGCGAGGCAGAAGAAGAATGTTGCGCAACAAAAAGAAATATTCCGACCCTTCGTCGAATAATAACCGACTGCAATAGGCGGGCATTCTCACTAAGGAATTAAACCTTTCCTCTTTACAGGGCACATCATAGCTGGCTTTGCCCTATAAAAGGGGCGAATAACCAGCCCAGCTTATGGCTATAGCATCGTTATCGTTACGTGCTTATGACAAAACGATCATTGAATACATGTGACCTATTGGTTAGAACTCAACACAGGTTGGCGCCGTAACGGTGCCAACACATTGGCTCGCCACGCCGGCAGCGAGCCCACCAACGGCAGAAAAACTCTGCCCGGCCTTGGACAAGGCCGAAGGATATCTAGACAGTCAACAAGTGAGGGAAACACCCTATGAGAAGACTTAAGCGTGATCCGTTGGAAAGAGCATTTTTACGCGGATATCAATATGGCGTTCATGGAAAATCCCGTGAGCTTTGCCCATTTACTCTACCGTCGGTACGCCAAGCCTGGATCAACGGCTGGCGAGAAGGACGCGGCGACAACTGGGACGGTATGACTGGCACTGCGGGCATCCACAGACTCAACGAACTTCACGCCGTCGGCTAATCAGGGGATTTAATTGCGACACACACATCTTTGAACTTGTAGCGACTTAACCACGCGCGCCCCATCCGGGCGGCGGGCTTCGGCCCAGGGGCTCCTTTATGGAGCCCTTTTTATTGCCTGATCAGCGCAAGGCAGCGATGGCATCCACCGACTGGCGAATCAATGCCGGGCCTTTGTAGATGAAGCCGGAGTACAACTGCACCAGGCTGGCGCCGGCCGCGATCTTCTCAGCCGCGTGTTTGCCTTCGGTGATACCGCCCACCGCGATGATCGGCAAACGCCCAGCCAACTCGGCCGCCAGCACCTTGACGATATGGGTGCTCTTGTCCCGCACCGGCGCGCCCGACAGGCCGCCGGCCTCGTCACCATGGGCCAGGCCTTCGACGCCCACGCGGCTGAGGGTGGTGTTGGTCGCAATCACCGCGTCCATCCCAGAATCCACCAGGGCCTGGGCCACCAGGACGGTTTCTTCATCGCTCATGTCCGGCGCGATCTTGATGGCCAGCGGCACACGCTTGCCATGCCGCACGGCCAGGTCTTCCTGGCGCTGGCGCAAGGCTTCGAGCAGTTGCTTGAGGGAATCGCCAAATTGCAGGCTGCGCAGCCCCGGGGTGTTGGGCGAGCTGACGTTGACGGTGACATAGCTGGCGTGGGCGTAGACCTTGTCCAGGCATATCAGGTAGTCATCCACCGCACGTTCCACGGGCGTGTCAAAGTTCTTGCCAATGTTGATACCCAGAATGCCGGTGTACTTTGCCGCCTGAACCCGCGACAGCAGATGGTCGACGCCGAGGTTGTTGAAGCCCATACGATTGATGATCGCCTCCGCTTCCGGCAGCCGGAAGATGCGAGGCTTGGGGTTGCCCGGTTGCGGCCGTGGGGTCACGGTGCCGATTTCGACAAAGCCGAACCCCAGTTGCGCAAACCCGTCGATGGCCGCGCCGTTCTTGTCCAGGCCGGCAGCCAGACCGACCGGGTTGGGGAAGTCGAGCCCCATCACCGACACCGGCACTTTCGCCGGTGCCTTGCATACCAGGCCATTGAGCCCCAGACGGCCACCGGCACCGATCAGGTCCAGGGACAGATCGTGGGAGGTTTCCGGGGAGAGTTTGAACAACAGCTGACGGGCCAGGGTATACATGGGCGGGCTAGACTCGGATGGCGGCAAAAGGTGACGCTGATTATAGCCGGGGTGGCGGCCTGCATGCGAGGCGTGCCACCTGATCTCATTGACGTTGCGCCGTCAACGCCTCATAACGCACCCAGATCCTTTCGGCGTAGCGCAGGCGTAATGCCTCACGCTGTGGCCCGGGCCCCGGCCCCACGTTGTAAGCCCCCACCGCCGTCCAGTTATAGCCAAAACGCTGGATGAACTCGGCAAGAATCGAGGCGCCTACTTCTACCGACAGGCAGGGCTCGCTCAACAGCCGTTCTTCGGTAATGCCCTGCTTGAGCAAGCGCGGCAAATGGATGCTGTTGATTTGCATCAAGCCGATATCCCGCGTGCCATTGCGGTTGGTGTAGTTCATCGCTTGCGCCCGGTAACCCGATTCGACCGAGGCGATAGCTTGCAGCAACTCCGGCTCAAGGTCGTGGCGGCTGGCCGCCTCTTCCCAGCAAAAGGCCCAGGCCTGGCTGCTGCCCATCCATACCCCGAGCACCAGGCCTTTGCCCCATGCCTTAACTCTGGACATTGCTGGCCTGACCACAGACGGCGCACACGTGCGCCACTGCCCTGGGTTGATCACCTGTGCGCACCGGGCAGGTAAAGCGATAGCCCTTGCCATAAATCGTCTTGATAAAGCCTTTGTCGGCCCTCAAGTGCTTGCGCAGGGAATAGATACACCGCGTGAGTGACTCATCGGCCACTTCCCCCCGAGGCCAGGCCAGTTCCAGCAAGCGGTCCTTGGTCATCAGCGCGCCGCCGGAAGCCAGCAGCAACCGCAGCACATGCCCCTCCTTGGGAGCCAACTGAATATCCGCCTCCACACCCGTCAACCGGCCATCGCCATGCAAGGTCCAACGAGCGAAGACCAGGGACGTCGTCGTTTCATCCATTACGACGGCCATACGCACCTCTGTAGTCGACTACTGACATTCAAATCCATACTGTGTGAACCAATTCATCTGCCATTGGCATGACTATAAAAACCGCGCCCCGTACCTGCGTTAGGAAAAAACCCATTCATTTGCCTTTTTTGGGCCGAAGCCGGTCAGATAATTCGCTCGCACCCTTATCGCGGCAGCCACTCCTGAAAGGTTTCCTGCAATTCAACCCCTAGCCGATCCTCCAACTGCACCAACTCTCCCACTGCCATCAGTTGCCCATTGACCCGCACCTCCACACAGCGGGTGACGCCTGGGTCCAAGGGCAGCACCTTCCCCGGTGCGAATGCGGCCAAACGCTTGCGGCTGATCAGTTGCTCCTGCAGCAATATTTCCAGGTGCATGGACAAACGCCTTTTTCAGGGGGAAGACTCAGGGTCCGCTCGCAGGAACGCACGTCGCACGTACTCATATTGCGCGGCGGTCAACTGAGGTGCGCCGACCAGTTGCACGTCTCCACCGACAGCCTGCGCCGGCCCCGGCGAGGCTTCATCCAGCGGCTGGGCGACATCCAACTCGGCCACCCGTTTTTCGATAACCTTCACTTGGGCAGGTGAACCCTTGATCAACAGACTGTTGGTATCCGGATAAGCCATTAACACAAGGCGGCCATCGGCCAGTTGGTCCTTCTGCGCCTGGGATAACCGAGCTTTGATCATTGAAGCCATGCCCGGTACAAGGATCCTGTTGGCACCTGCGCCCTGCAGGTGATCGTCCACGAGGACGTTGATCACTTTCACCACGCCGAATAACGACGCATGCTCTGGCACCTTGCGTGGGGGGCGGTCCATCAGTTGAGCGAGGCGCAATACCTGGTCGACATAACGGGAAGGCCCGGTTACATAGAACGTACGCGCGCCGTTTTCACGCAGGGGGTAGCGCGGCTCATCCAGCCCCGCACGCCGCATGATGCCGCGCAGCCTATTGACGGAAATATGCCGCAGCACCACCGCCGAGCTTCTCTCGTCTTCGGCGCCGTAGAGCGGCAACTCCTCGCCACGGGCCGTGGCACTGCCCAGTACCAGCACGGCGCACAGCAGCGCGCTGTACAGCCAGCGGCAATTGAGGGTTGCGAGGTAATCAGCGTGCACCGTGGGTATGCCTGGCGGTCTGGCCTGAAGAAGCGGCCATACTGCGAGGCGCACGAGGTTCAATCATGATCGAAAGCTGACGGCCTGTTGCAACCGCCCCACCCATGGCATGTGCCTTGCTTTGCACTCTGTATCAGGCTCGCACCAAAGGCGGCACGGGCCTACGGACAAAGGCGTCGTTCCCCTGCAATGGCCTATACGCCAACCAGGGAAACGGCGCTTTTTTTTAGAAAAAGGCAGGTATTGATGAACGATCCGCTGGCTTGGGTAAACGGCAGCGATGCCCCGGAAAAGAGCAGCCTGGACCTGGGGTTCATGGCCCTGACCGATTGCGCCTCGCTGGTGGTCGCCGCCACCCAGGGCTTCGCCCAACCCTACGGCCTCACACTCAACCTCAAGCGCCAGGCGTCCTGGGCCAACCTGCGCGACAAGCTGGTCAGCGGTGAATTGGACGCCGCCCACAGTCTCTACGGGCTGATCTATGCCGTACACCTGGGCATCGGCGGCGTCGCCCCCAGCCCCATGGCGGTGCTGATGGGGCTGAACCAGAATGGCCAGGGCATCAACCTGTCCCATGGCCTGCAACAGCAAGGGATGATCACTCCTGAGGCGTTGAAGCGCCATGTGCACCAAAGCCGGACAAAACTCACCTTCGCCCAGACGTTTCCCACCGGCACCCACGCCATGTGGTTGTATTACTGGCTGGCGAGCCAAGGCATTCATCCCTTGCAGGATGTGAACAGCGTAGTAGTGCCGCCGCCACAAATGGTGGCGCACCTGCAAGCCGGCCGCATCGACGGCCTTTGCGTGGGTGAACCTTGGTGCGCCAGCGCAGTGCAACAGAACCAGGGCTTTACCCTGGCGACCAGCCAGGCGATCTGGCCGGACCACCCGGAAAAAGTCCTGGGCTGCACCCAAGCCTTCGTTGACGCCTACCCCAATACCGCACGCGTGCTGGTCATGGCGATCCTGGAGGCCAGCCGGTTTATCGAGCAGAGCCGTGAAAACCGCCGCTCTACCGCCCAGTTGCTCAGTGCCCCTGAATACCTCGATGCGCCTGTGGCTTGCATCGAACCACGCTTGCTGGGGGACTATGACGATGGCCTGGGCAACCAGTGGCAAGATCCCCATGCACTGCGCTTTTTCGCCGACGGCGAGGTGAACCTGCCCTACCTCAGCGATGGCATGTGGTTCATGACCCAGTTTCGGCGCTGGGGCTTGCTGCGTGAAGACCCGGACTACCTGGGCGTCGCCCGGCAGGTGCAGCAACTGGCGCTGTACCGCCAGGCGGCCGAGACGCTGGGCATTACCCCGGGCAACTCGGACATGCGCCGCAGCCAGTTGCTCGACGGCAAGACCTGGGACGGCAGCGATCCCGCCGGCTATGCCCGCAGCTTCCACCTTCACGCCTTGGCCGATGACGCCAATCGCCAAGCGCTGCGCTGACAGGAGCCCGACGATGCTGCGAATCCTGTTGATCAACGACACCCCGCGTAAAGTCGGGCGCCTCAAAGCCGCATTGACCGAGGCCGGCTTTGAGGTGATCGATGAGTCCGGCTTGACCATCGACCTGCCCGCACGCGTCGAAACAGTGCGTCCTGATGTGATCCTGATCGATACCGAGTCACCCGGGCGCGATGTGATGGAGCAAGTGGTGCTGGTCAGCCGCGATCAGCCCCGGCCCATCGTGATGTTCACCGACGAGCACGACCCGAATGTGATGCGCCAGGCCATCAAGTCCGGCGTCAGTGCCTATATCGTCGAAGGCATCCAGGCCCAGCGCCTGCAACCGATCCTCGATGTGGCCATGGCGCGCTTCGAGAGTGACCAGGCCCTGCGCGCCCAGCTGCATGCCCGCGACCAGCAACTGGCCGAACGCAAGCGCATCGAGTTGGCCAAGGGCCTGCTGATGAAAATGAAAAGCTGTAACGAGGAAGAGGCCTACACCCTGATGCGCCGCCAGGCCATGAGCCGTCAACAGAAACTGATCCAGGTGGCGGAGCAGATTATTGCCATGAGCGAGTTGCTCGGCTGATCTGGCTCAGCTTGATGGTTCCCACGCTCCTGCGTGGGAACGCCGCCAGGGACGCTCCGCGTCCCGCCATGCGCCGCTGATGACGCAAAGCGCCAGAGGTCCAAGCGACAGGTGTGAATAATTCGGGTTGGCGCAGGATTTGCTAAGCATTCACCACAGGTAGCCAACGGCGGTTGCCCCCTCACGACAAAGACGTCGCCCACCCGGTTTGCCCTTGCGAACCCGGTGGCGGCGTTTTTTCGTTTCTAGACCCCCAACCGTTGAGGTGCGTGATGAAATCAAGCTTCTGGAAATCCGGGCACACCCCGACCCTGTTTGCCGCGTTCCTGTATTTCGACCTGAGCTTCATGGTCTGGTACCTGCTGGGCCCCCTGGCGGTGCAGATTGCCGCTGACTTGCACCTGACCACCCAACAGCGCGGCCTGGTGGTGGCCACCCCGATCCTGGCGGGCGCGGTGCTGCGCTTTTTGATGGGAATGCTGGCCGACAAGCTGTCGCCCAAGACCGCCGGGCTGATTGGCCAGGTGATTGTGATCGTGGCGCTGTTCTGCGCCTGGAAACTGGGGATCCACAGCTACGAACAAGCGCTGCTGCTGGGCATGTTCCTGGGCATGGCCGGTGCGTCCTTCGCCGTCGCCCTGCCCTTGGCATCACAGTGGTATCCGGCGGAGCACCAGGGCAAGGCCATGGGCATCGCCGGCGCCGGTAACTCCGGCACCGTGTTTGCGGCGTTGCTGGCGCCCGTGCTGGCGGCCGCCTTTGGTTGGAGCAATGTATTCGGCTTTGCGCTGATCCCACTGGTGCTGACCCTGATCGTATTCGCCTGGCTTGCGCGCAATGCGCCTGAACGGCCGAAAGCCAAATCCATGGCCGATTACTTCAAGGCCCTGGGCGACCGCGACAGCTGGTGGTTCATGTTCTTTTACAGCGTGACCTTCGGCGGCTTTATCGGCCTGGCCAGCGCCCTGCCCGGCTACTTCAACGACCAGTACGGCCTGAGCCCGGTGACCGCCGGCTATTACACCGCCGCCTGTGTGTTCGGTGGCAGCCTGATGCGCCCATTGGGTGGCGCCCTGGCAGACCGGTTCGGCGGGATCAAGACCCTGCTCGGCATGTACAGCGTGGCGGTGATCTGCATTGCGGCAGTGGGGTTCAACTTGCCCAGTTCCTACGCCGCGCTGGCACTTTTCGTCTGCACCATGCTCGGCCTGGGCGCTGGCAATGGGGCGGTATTCCAACTGGTGCCACAGCGTTTTCGCAGTGAGATCGGCGTCATGACCGGCCTGATCGGCATGGCCGGCGGCATCGGTGGCTTCGCCCTTGCGGCGGGCATGGGCGCCATCAAGCAGAGTACTGGCAGCTATCAACTGGCCCTGTGGTTGTTCGCCAGCCTCGGTGTGCTGGCCTGGTTCGGCCTGCATGGGGTGAAACGGCGCTGGAGAACCACCTGGGGTTCGGCCGCCGTGACCGCCGCCCGCGTCTGATGAGCTTACAACTGAGCATCGCCCAGGCCAGTGCCATCGGCCCGCGTAGCGAGAACCAGGATGCGCTGCGGGTGGTCACGCCCATGGCGGAACTGGCCGCGAGCAAAGGCTACCTGTGCGCGCTGGCCGACGGCGTCAGCCAGTGCGCCGACGGCGGCCTGGCCGCACGCTCGACCTTGCAGGCGCTGGCCGTGGACTACTACGCCACGCCGCAGACTTGGGGCGTGGCCCAGTCGCTCGAACGTCTGTTGGTCGCGCAGAATCGCTGGTTGCAAGCCAACGGCGGCGGCCAACCGTTGCTCACCACCCTCAGCGCCCTGGTGTTTCGCGGCCAACGCTTCACCCTGGCCCATGTCGGTGATTGCCGGGCGTATCGTTGGCTTGACGGCGAGTTGCAACGCATCAGCGAAGACCATGTGTGGGAACAACCGGGGATGCAGCATGTGCTCAAGCGCGCCCTCGGCCTGGATCAGCACCTGGTGCTGGACTTCCTCGATGGTCCATTGCGCGAGGGCGAGTGTTTCCTGCTGCTCAGCGACGGGGTATGGGCCACGCTGGGCGATCACAGCATCGGTGCGATCCTGCGCGAGCAAAGCGACCTCGACCTGGCCGTCAACACCCTGGTCAGCGCCGCCCACCTGGCGGGTAGCCAAGACAATGCCAGCGCCTTGCTGGTGCGCATCGATCAACTCGGCGCGGCCACCCTCGGCGACGCCCTGGTGCAGTTGCAGCAATGGCCACTGCCGCCACCGCTGAAAGTCGGACAAATCTTTGAAGGCTGGCAGGTGCAAAGCGTGCTGGCGCAGAGTCGGCAGTCGTTGCTGTACCGCGTGCACGACGCCCAGGGGCACCCCTGGCTGCTCAAGACCTTGCCGTTGCGTTGCGACGATACCGATGCGGCCCAGGCCTTGTTATCGGAGGAATGGTTTCTGCGCCGGGTCGCCGGCCGTGCCTTTCCCGAAGTGCATGCCGCCAGTGGCCGTCAGCATTTGTACTACGTGATGCGCGAATACGCCGGGCAAACCCTGGCCCAACTGTTCCAACAACAGGGCCCTCTTCCGTTGGCACAATGGCAGTCGATTGCAGAAAGCTTGCTGCGCGCCGTGGGCCTGCTGCATCGCCGGCAGATCCTGCACCGCGACATCAAGCCGGAAAACCTGCTGCTGGGAGAAGATGGCGAACTGCGAGTGCTGGACTTCGGCCTGGCCTATTGCCCCGGGCTCTCCGAGGACCGTGCCCACCTGCTGCCCGGTACCCCAAGTTTTATCGCACCCGAGGCGTTCGCTGGCGAGCAGCCTACGGTACAACAGGATTTGTATAGCGTCGGCGTGACCTTGTATTACCTGCTGACCGGGCATTACCCCTACGGTGAAATCGAGGCCTTCCAACGGCCCAGGTTTTCCCAACCCGTCAGCGCCAGCCGTTATCGCCCCGACTTGCCGGAGTGGTTGCCGCACAGTCTGGAACGAGCGCTGTTCGCTGTCCCGGGCCAACGCTATGAAACCGCCGAAGAATGGCTGTTGGTGCTGGAGCAGGCCGACCGCCGCGAATTGAGCCTACGCCCACGGCCTTTGCTCGAACGCGAACCCTTGAAAGTCTGGCAGACCCTGGCGATGGCCTCGCTTTTGCTCAATCTGGTGCTGTTGTACTGGTTGATGCACCACTAACGGGCAGAATCCGCCGACTCTCTGTGTAAACGCCCAGTAAAACTGGGGCTATAGGGACTTGGCACAGCTGCTGCATTAGCTTTGCCAACACCCCACATATAGCCGCTCCTTCAACGACGAAGGGCCGAGCTTCCCGAGAGAACGGGACCAGGACAAAGGCGTCCTCGCTAGCTGACTAGCGGGGATGCCTTTTTTGTTTGCGCACGATTTGTCGAGCCATTGCGGAGAACGACATGAAAAAACTCAAACTGGTGATGATCGGCAACGGTATGGCCGGGGTTCGCACCCTGGAAGAACTGCTCAAGCTGAGCAACGAGCTGTACGACATCACCGTGTTCGGCGCCGAGCCTCACACCAACTACAACCGCATCCTGCTGTCGCCGGTACTGGCCGGTGAGCAAACCTTCGAAGAGATCGTGCTCAACGACCTGGATTGGTACCTGAACAATAACGTCAAACTGCTGCTCAACCGCAAAGTGGTGCAGATCGACCGGGTCAAGCGCAAAGTCATCGCCGAAGACGGCACCGAGGCCGAATATGACCGCCTGCTGATCGCCACCGGGTCCACGCCGTTTATCCTGCCGATTCCCGGCAACACGTTGCAGGGTGTGATTGGCTACCGTGACATTGCCGATACACAGGCGATGATCGACACCGCCAAGACCCACAAGCATGCGGTGGTGATCGGCGGCGGCCTGCTCGGCCTGGAAGCGGCCAACGGCTTGATGCTGCGCGGCATGCACGTGACGGTGGTGCACATCGGTGAATGGCTGCTGGAGCGGCAACTGGACAAGACCAGCGGCCAGCTACTGCAAACCGAACTGGAAAGTCGCGGCATGGTGTTTCGCCTGTGCGAGCAGACCCAGGCCCTGCACGATGCCGGCAATGGCCGCGTAGGCTCGGTGCAGTTCAAAAATGGCGACATCATCCCGGCCGACCTGGTGGTGATGGCTGCCGGCATCCGCCCCAATACCGAACTCGCGGAAAAGTCCGGCATCCCTTGCAACCGTGGGATCCTGGTCAACGACACGATGCAAACCTACGACCCGCGTATCTATGCGATCGGTGAATGCGCCAGCCATCGCGGCATCGCCTATGGCCTGGTGGCACCCTTGTTCGAACAGGCCAAGGTCTGCGCCAACCACCTGGCCCAATTGGGCTTTGCCACTTACAAGGGCTCGGTGACCTCCACCAAGCTGAAAGTCACCGGCATCGACCTGTTCTCCGCTGGCGACTTCATGGGCGGCGAAGGCACCGAGACCATCACGCTCTCCGACCCGATTGGCGGCGTGTACAAGAAGCTGGTGATCAAGGACGATATCCTGGTCGGCGCCTGCCTGTACGGCGATACCGCCGATGGCGGCTGGTATTTCCGCCAGATCCGTGAGAACCACGCCATCGGTGAAATCCGCGATCATCTGATGTTCGGTGAAAATGCACTCGGCGATGTCGGCCACCAAGGCCAGGACAAAGCCATGAGCATGGCCGACAGCGCCGAAGTCTGCGGCTGCAACGGCGTGTGTAAGGGCACCATCGTCAAGGCGATCCAGGAACAAGGGCTGTTCAGTGTCGATGAGGTGAAAAAACACACCAAGGCCGCCAGTTCCTGCGGCTCCTGTGCCGGGCTGGTCGAGCAGATCCTGATCAACACCGTGGGCGGCGCCGCCGACGTCAAACCCAAAAGTGAAAAAGCCATCTGTGGCTGCAGCGACCTCAACCACGGGCAGATCCGCCAGGCCATCCGCGAGCAGCACCTGCTGACCATCGACAGCACCATGCGTTACCTGAACTGGCGCACCCCCAATGGCTGCGCCACCTGCCGCCCGGCGCTCAACTATTACCTGATCTCCACCTGGCCCGGCGAAGCCAAGGACGACCCGCAATCGCGGCTGATCAACGAACGGGCCCACGCCAATATTCAAAAAGACGGCACCTATTCTGTGGTGCCACGGATGTGGGGCGGCGTGACCAACCCCTCGGAGCTGCGCCGCATCGCCGATGTGGCCGACAAGTACAACGTGCCGATGGTCAAGGTCACCGGCGGCCAGCGTATCGACTTGCTCGGTATCAAGAAGCAGGACTTGCCTGGGGTATGGAAGGACCTGGATATGCCGTCCGGGCATGCCTATGGCAAATCCATCCGTACCGTCAAAACCTGTGTGGGCAGCGAGTTCTGCCGGTTTGGTACGCAGAACTCCACACAACTGGGCATCGAGCTGGAGCATGACCTGTTCAACATGTGGTCGCCCCACAAGGTCAAGTTGGCGGTGTCCGGTTGCCCACGCAATTGCTCGGAAGCGGGCATCAAGGACGTAGGCATTATCGGTGTCGACTCGGGCTGGGAGATGTACATCGGCGGCAACGGCGGGATCAAGACCGAAGTCGCGGAGTTCTTCGTCAAGGTGAAAACCGCCGAGGAAGTGCGTGAATACAACGGCGCGTTCCTGCAGTTGTACCGCGAAGAAGCCTTCTACCTGGAGCGCACCGTGCACTACCTGCAGCGAGTGGGCATGGAGCATATCAAGAAGGCCGTATTGGAAGACCCGGCGCGCCGCCAAGCCCTCAATGAGCGTTTGCAGTTCTCGTTGTCATTCGAGCAGGACCCGTGGAAGGAACGCCTGGAGCAGCCGCTGCTGAAAAAGGAATTCGACGTGATCCCCGTCAAACAACTGGAGGTCTCGCTATGAACTGGCTGGATATCTGCGCCCTCGATGAAATCAACGCCCTGGGCTCGCGCATCATCAGCGGGCCCAAAGGTGACATCGCGATTTTTCGCACCAGTGACGATGAAGTCTTTGCCCTCGACGACCGCTGCCCGCACAAGGGCGGGCCGCTGTCCCAAGGCTTGATCTACGGCAAGCGCGTGGCCTGCCCGCTGCACAACTGGCAGATTGACCTGGCGACTGGCCAAGCCCAGGCCCCGGATATCGGCTGCGCCCACCATCATCAGGCCCGGGTCGAAAACGGCCGGGTGATGCTGGCCCTGCGGGACGCGGGTTGATGAACCGCCAGACCACCGCGTCCACCTGCTGTTATTGCGGGGTGGGCTGCGGCGTGCTGATCGAGCATGACGGCGAACAGATCCTGGGGGTGCAAGGCGACCCCAGCCATCCGGCCAACTTCGGCAAGTTGTGCAGCAAAGGTGCCAGCCTGCACTTGACCGGCGACGTGAGCGCCCGCGCCCTGTACCCGCAATTACGCTTGGGCAAAGCACTGGCACGCACTCGCACCGACTGGGACACCGCCCTGGAACACGCGGCCAACGTGTTTGCCGAGACGATTGCCGAACACGGGCCCGACAGCGTGGCGTTCTATATCTCCGGGCAACTGTTGACCGAGGACTACTACAGCTTCAACAAGTTGGCGCGGGCGTTGGTGGGCACTAATAATATCGACAGTAACTCCCGGCTGTGCATGTCTTCGGCAGTGGTCGGCTACAAGCGCAGCCTGGGCGCCGATGCGCCGCCGTGCAGCTATGAAGACCTGGAAAACAGCGACTGCGTGATGATCGTCGGCAGCAATATGGCCTACGCCCATCCGGTATTGTTCCGGCGCCTGGAGCAAGCCAAGGCGCAACGCCCGCAGATGAAAGTGCTGGTGATTGACCCTCGGCGTACCGACACCTGCGACTTGGCCGACCTGCACCTAGCGATCTTGCCGGGCACGGATGTGGCGTTGTTCCACGGCATTTTGCATCTGTTGCTGTGGGAAGACTGGGTCGACCGCGCGTTTATCCAGGCCCACACCGACGGCTTGGCCGAACTTAAGCGCCTGGTGCATGACTACACGCCGCAGATGGTCACGCAGCTATGCGGCATCAGCGTCGAACAGTTGCGCCTGTGCGCGCAGTGGGTGGGCACCTCCAGCAGCTTTCTGTCGCTGTGGTGCATGGGGCTTAACCAATCCACCGCCGGCAGCGCCAAAAACAGTGCACTGATCAACCTGCATTTAGCCACGGGGACCATTGGCCGGCCGGGCTGCGGGCCGTTTTCCCTGACCGGCCAACCGAACGCCATGGGTGGGCGCGAAACCGGCAGCCTGTCCAATTTGCTGCCGGGCCACCGCGAAGCGGCCAACCCTGAACACCGCGCTGAAGTGGCGGCCTATTGGGGCGTGGAACAACTGCCCGCGACCACCGGCCTTACCGCCATCGAACTGTTTGAACAGGTGCAGGCGGGGAAGATCAAGGCGTTGTGGATCGCCTGTACCAACCCGGCCCAATCGCTGCCCGACCAGAACGCGGTGCGCGCCGCTTTGGCAGCGTGCCCGTTCGTGGTGTTGCAGGAAGCCTTTCGTACCACCGAAACCGCCGCCTATGCCGACCTGCTACTGCCCGCCGCCAGTTGGGGTGAAAAAGACGGCACGGTGACCAACTCCGAGCGACGTATTTCCCACGTGCGCCGCGCCATCAACCCACCGGGTGAAGCACGCGCGGATTGGGCGATCACCGTGGATTTCGCACAACGCCTGGAGCGCCGTCTACGGCCGGGGTTGCCGAGCCTGTTCGCCTTTGAGCACGCGGCGCAGCTGTTTGATGAATTCAAGCCACTGACTCAAGGCCGTGACCTGGATATGTCCGGCATCAGCCACGCCCTGCTCGACCAGCTCGGCCCGCAGCAATGGCCGTTTCCCGAGGGTGCGCAAGCGGGTACGTCGCGCTTGTACACCGACGGCATTTTCCCCACTGACACTGGGCGGGCGCAGTTTGTCGCCGAGCCTTATCGCGCCGCCAAGGAACAGCGCGATGCGCGATTTCCCCTAACCCTGATCACCGGTCGCCTGCGTGATCAATGGCATGGGATGAGCCGCACCGGCACGGCAGCGCAGTTGTTCGGGCACGTCAGTGAAGCATTGTTGAGCCTGCATCCGGATGAGCTACGCCGCCACCGCTTCAAAGAGGGTGACCTGGTCAGCCTGAAAAGCCGTCGCGGCAGCGTGATCGTCGCCGTCGGCAGCGATGACAGTGTGCGTCCCGGCCAAGCGTTCCTGCCCATGCACTGGGGCGACCGCTTTCTCAAGGGCGGCGTCAATACCCTCACTCAACCGGCGTTCGACCCTTTGTCCAAGCAGCCGGAGCTCAAGCACAGCGGCGTGCGCCTGGAAGCCGTGCAACTGCCGTGGCAGCTGTTTGCGCTGATCGAAGGCGATGTACAGCAACACTTCGAAGCCTTGCGCCCACTGTGTGAAACCTTTGCCTACGTCAGCCTGAGCCTGGCTGGCCGTGAACGCCCCGCGCTGCTGGTGCGCGCCGCGCATACCGAGGCGCCCGACCTGCAACTCTTGACCCGTATCGACCACCTGCTGGGCCTCAACGACGGCCCGGTAATGGCCTATGACGACCCGCGCCGCTCAATCGGCAAGCGCGTGAAGATCGAGAAAGGCCGCATCACCGCCCTGCGCCTGGCCGGCGAAACCCTGGCCCGTCACTGGCTGCAAAGCCTGTGGCTGGAAGGCCGGGCCGACGAGCAACTGCGGCGCTGGTTGCTGGCGCCCTTGAGCGCGCCACCGGGCGGTACCACGGCCAGCAACAAGATTGTGTGCAACTGCAAGAACGTCAGCGAAAACGCCGTATGTGCCGGTATCGGCAGCGGCCTGGACCTGGATGGCCTCAAACAGGCCCTGGGCTGCGGCACCCAATGTGGCTCCTGCGTGCCGGAAATCAAACGTCTTTTGGCCAGCAACTCGCAGCCAATCGCCATCAGTGTGTAAGGGGAACAACATGAGCGCAAAAGTGTGGCTGGTAGGCGCAGGTCCGGGTGACCCGGAGTTGCTGACCCTGAAAGCGGTCCGGGCCCTGCAGGCAGCGGACGTCGTGCTGATTGATGATCTGGTCAACCCGGCAGTACTGGAACACTGCACCAGCGCTCGGGTGATTACCGTCGGCAAGCGCGGGGGATGTCGTTCTACCCCGCAGGATTTCATTCACCGCCTGATGTTGCGTTATGCACGCCAGGGCAAGTGCGTAGTACGCCTTAAAGGCGGTGACCCGTGTATTTTTGGCCGCGGTGGCGAGGAGGCAACCTGGCTGCGCGAGCGTGGTGTCGAGGTGGAATTGGTCAATGGCATCACCTCAGGGCTGGCCGGAGCAACCCAGTGCGATATCCCGTTGACCTTGCGCGGGGTGAGCCGTGGAGTGACCTTGGTCACCGCGCATACCCAGGATGACAGTAGCTTGAACTGGCGTGCGCTGGCGGAGGGTGGAACCACGCTGGTGGTGTATATGGGTGTGGCGAAGCTGGAAGAAATCCGCGAACAGCTGCTCAACGGCGGCATGGCTGCGGATATGCCGGTGGCAATGATCGAAAACGCTTCATTGCCCCAGCAACGCGAATGCCGCAGCTCCTTGGCGGCCATGCATGAAGCGGCAAAAACCTTTGCGCTGAAGAGCCCGGCCATCCTGGTGATTGGCCAGGTTGCCGGCGCCGCACAGATGGCTAGCATCGCCGCTGCGGCAAGCGCCTGAGGCAAATCGCAGGCGAAAAAAAGCCCGGCCTGAGCCGGGCTTTTCTTTACTACTCAGTAATTACTGAGCGGTAGCTTCAACCGACGCTTCTACGCGACGGTTAACAGCGCGACCAGCTTCAGTTGCGTTGTCAGCAACTGGGCGGGATTCGCCGTAACCAACAGCAGTTACACGGCTAGGAGCAACGCCGTCTTTAACCAGGACTTGCTTAACAGCGTCAGCACGACGCTGGGACAGCTTCTGGTTGTAAGCGTCTGGACCTACGGAGTCAGTGTGACCAGCAACTTCTACGTTGGTAGCTGGGTACTGAGCCATGAAGTCGGCCAGGTTTTTAACGTCGCCGTAGCTGTTAGGCTTAACAACGGCCTTGTCGAAGTCGAACTTAACGTCCAGCTCAACACGAACAACCTGAGCAACCGGAGCTTCTGGCTCTGGAACTGGCTCTGGAGCTGGTGCTGGGGTAGGAGCTGGAGCAGCTGCGCCAGCGTTACCGCCGAAGTTCACGCCCAGGCCAACCAGTGCGGAGTAGTCCCACTTGCCGTTGTCCAGACCGTAGTCAGCTTCAACACCAGCACGAGCGTACAGGTTGTTGGTGAAGTAGTACTTCACGCCGGTACCGATGGTAGCGAAAGTGGTCTGGTCGCGACCGCTGTGGCCGTCAGCCTGAACGTTGGTACGGCTCTGGTGGCCGAAACCGCCTTCAACGTATGGACGCAGGCTATCAACGCCAGCCTGACCGAAGTGGTACTGAGCAACGAGGCTGCCAGTGTCACCTTTGATCTTCTGGTTGCCAGTGCCGTCGTTCGAACGGGTGTGGTTGGTCTTGTCGTACGACAGATTCAACGACAGATCGTCGGTCAGGAAGTAACCAATGCGAGCGCCTGGGTTGAAGCCGTCTTCGATGTGCTTAACGCTATCGTTGTACTGCTTCTTGTAGAACAGCTCGCCTTCAACTGCGCCTTGGCCTTGTGCCAGAACGCCGAAAGAAGTAGCGGCAATAAGAGAACCAATGGCCAAGCCCAAGGTGTTTTTCAGTTTCATCCGTTAAATCCCCATCTGGTGATTGTAAAGCAGTCCCACAAACCGGGGGACAACTCGGCGACAAGTCTAACAGAACTTGCCTACACGTAAGAGATATTTGCTACGCACTAAGTTTCAGTCTCGCCCGCAAATTTCTCACGTAATTTATCAAGAGCACGCTTGTACCGCATTTTTGTAGCACTCAAACCCATATGCATGATGTCAGCGATTTCCTGAAATTCCAGCTCTGCGACAAATCGAAGCACCAGAATTTCGCGGTCAATCGGGTTCACATGCACCAACCAGCGATCAAGTCCGCCCTTTTCCTCGGGTGCCGGCGCCTTCTCTTCAGACGCCTCCTCAAGGGGGTCCAGACTCAAAGCGTCCATCAAGCGACGCTTTCGCCGTTCCTTCCGATACTGCGTGATGCACTCGTTGTAGGTGATGCTGTACAGCCAGGTCTTGAACTTCGATTTGCCCTCGAAGTTCTTCAGGCCGTATAGCACCTTGAGCATCACTTCCTGACAGACATCATCCGCGTCTCTATCGTTCCCCAAATACCTTGAACAAACGTTGAACAGAGTGCGTTGATACCTGCGCATCAATTCTTCGTACGCGCGTGTTACGTGAAACAGCTCCGTGTGCGAGCGCGCGACCAACTCCTCATCAGAGAGCTCACGGGGGTCATAGCGCGTGGACAGCGTTTGGGCTTTATTCAAAACAAGTCGTGCCGACAGTCAGGTCAATGTCCGCTGCAACCCGGTCACCCGGGTTTGCGGCGGCGTACATTAGCAGGATTTGCCGGATTAGCGGCTACTGACCTGCTGCTCCAGGAGAATCCGGTTGGACAGCGACACCAGTTCCCCGTCATCGGTCAGCACGGTCGTCTTGACTGTGCCGATCTCCTCGATTTGCCCTTCGACCTCGCCCACACGCACCTGTTGCCCAACTTGATACAGCTCACGCACATAGATTCCCGCAAGAATCTGACCGGCAATTTCCCGGCTTCCCAACCCCATGGCCAGCGCAACTGCCAGACCAACGGTAATCAAAACAATCACAATCACGTGGTTGAGCAGGTCAGTTTTGACCTCCAACTGGCTGATCGCGACGGAAATACTGATGATGATCACCAGCCCCTGGGCAATTCGTCCCAGGCCCGCTGCGTAGTCCAACCCCACGCCTTCGGCGGCCCCGCGCACCAGCCCGTTGGCCAGTTGCGCGAGTAGAACCCCCACCAGCAGCACCAGCGCGCCGCCGAAAACTTTCGGCAAATACAGTGCCAGCATGTCGAGCGTAGCTGAAACTCGCTCAAGTCCAAGGGACTGCGCTGCAGAAACCAGAAAAATAAGTAGAACGAACCAATAGACGATCTTGCCGATCAGGGTCGAAATCGGTACTTGCAACCCCGCGCGGCCGAGCAATTTGGTCAGGCCAGTGCCAGCCATCAGGCGATCGAGCCCCAGTTTGGCGAGCAATTTGGACAGCAGGGTATCGAGCAGCTTGGCCACGACAAAACCCAGCAATACCAGGACCAGGGCACCAAACAGGTTGGGAATGAAATTCGCCACCTTGGTCCACAATGCGGTCATCGCGGTGACCAGGCTCTGGGTCCAGAGATCAAGTTCCATATTCAATCAGCCTTATCAGCAGTGCTAGCAAGAGGTTTACGACGGGAAACCGGTGACACATGGGCCGAACCGTTGTTCAGGGCCATCATCAACGCCGGCAACCAACGCCCGAGCAGACCGAACAGGTCACCCGCCCCTACCTGACGGTTGGCGGTTTTCAGTACGCGGCCCAGGCAGGCATCGTCATCACGGTTGGATGGCGAAGCATTGAGCATGTCACGCAAAGACTGTTCGAACGGATCGTGCATAGAGACCTCTCGCAAGTGATTTAAAAGACGAGGGTAAAATTCATCGGGTCACATCGGCCCTTTCTTACGTTCAGGTCATATTCAGGTCAAACCCAGCGCAATCGTCGAAATAACCACCATTGCCCCAGTGCCACAGACACCATCAACAGGCACGCGATCATGAATCCATAAGGGCTGGCAGAGAATGGAATGCCGCCCACATTGATACCGAGCAAACCGGTGAGAAAACTCATCGGCAAGAAGATCCCGGTGATGATCCCGAAGCGGTACATGGTGCGGTTCATGCGCAGGCTCAAGCGCCGGTCTTCAGCCTCCAGCACAAGCCCCACGCGCTCTCTGGCCAATTCCAGCTCTTCCAGGTAACGGGTCAGGCTGTTGTGCAGTTCGTTCCAATAGTCGGCATCGTCGTCGCAGAACCACGCCAATTTGATTCGTGTCAGCTGGGCGAAAATATCCCGCTGGGGGGCCAGGAAGCGCTTGAGTCCGGCGGCTCTTCGACGGATCTGCAGAACGCTGCCGTGCTCCGGAGTATACCGTTCGTCGGCATCGAGTTTTTCTTCCTCGGAATCGACGATTTCAGACAAGCCGGCGACCAGATCCTGCACTTTGTTGGTCAGGTACTGAGCCATATAAAGGATGAGTTCAGACGCCGTCTTGGGGCCTTTGCCGTCTGCCAGTTGCACCAGCAACTCATCGGTAGCGCGCAAGGGGCGCAAACGCAGGGAAATCACTCGGTTGGCGGCGGCGAAAATGCGCACCGACACCATGTCTTCCGGCTCCGCGCCTGGGTTGAGATTGATCCCGCGCAGAAACAGCAGCAATTCGGCGTCCGGCAGCGGCAACAGCCGTGGACGGGTGTTTTCCTCCAGCAGCAGGTCACAGGCAAACTCGCTCAGGCCGCTGGATTTGCGCAGCCAGGTCTGGGTTTGAGGATGGCTGCGATCCCAGTGCAGCCACAGGCTTTCCTGGGGCTGCAACTGCAAATCGTCGAGCTCAGTCCGGGCAATCGAACGCGCACCGCCTTTACCGTCCAGCACCAGGGCATGCACCAGCCCCCATTGCGCGTTTTCTTCTTCGAACATCCTCACCCCGACCGGTTGCGGCAGTTTATTCAGGCATTTTCAGCGGGCTGGGTGACACGATCACCCCGTTGTTATCGGCATAAATGTACTCACCGGGGCGGAACGTCACGCCTGCGAATGTCACCGGGACGTTCAGGTCGCCAAGGCCGCGCTTGTCGGTTTTTTTCGGATGAGAGGCCAGGGCCTGCACACCCAGGTCGGTCTGAGCGATGACGTCGACGTCACGGATGCACCCGTAGATCACCAGCCCTTCCCAACCATTTTTCGCGGCTTTCTCGGCAATCATGTCACCCAGCAACGCGCAGCGCAGGGAACCACCACCGTCGACCACCAGCACTTTGCCAACGCCCGGCAGGTCAGCCTGCGCCTTGACCAGGGAGTTATCCTCGAAGCATTTGAGGGTGACAATCTCGCCACCAAAGGAGTCTCGGCCACCGAAGTTGCTGAACATCGGCTCCACTACCTGCACCAGCTCCGGGTAGGCGTCACACAGGTCGGGGGTCACGTAATGGTTCATCGAGAAACTCCTGTCATCAAAGAAGAGGTCGAACATCCACGGTGTACATCAAGAAAACGCCCCGCGACAGGCATTCTTTAAGTGCCTGGGCGTTGGCGGCGGCCATGATCAAACCCGGTTCAGCGTAACGCAATACACGTTGCGCGACTGAATATGACCAGAACCGCGTGGCGCGTCATATCTTAGCCGCAACCATTCAAGAGTGAAACGCCCTTGGTAGAGCGTTTCGTCAAACCGCTGCGGACACTTCGGATTGCGTACCGAATAAGGGTGTCAGCGGGTCGTTCAACCAGCGCTCGACCAAAGGCCACACTTGGGCCTGGGCCGCTTTACTGACCAGCATCTGCACATGGCCGAAATCGTCGCTGAAACCTTGCTGACGTCCCAGGCACAGGTACTGGCGATGCTCGCTGCCCACTTGCTCGAAGAGCTTGCGGCAGGCCCAGTCCGGGTCTTGCCGGTCGCCCGCTGCGCTCACCGCCAACAGCGGCACATCGACCTGCGCCAAGCCTTTCCACCAGTCATGCTCGGCATCGCCAAACCGGCCGAACAGGCCGTTCCAACGCATCGCTTCGATCATCACGCCGGCCGGCTCGTCCTCGGGCCCACGCTTGAAGCGCGGGCCCGACAGATGGGCAAGGCGCTTGAGGATAAAGCGAGCGCCCCACTCCACCGGTGGAATTTTCAACGGCCAGTGGGTGCGACTGACCTGGCAGCCGAACAACGCCACCGACGCCACCGCTGATGCATCCAAGTGCTGCCCACCCAAGGCCGCAGCCAGGGTGGTGGCACCGAGGGAATGCCCGATCCAGTGCGGAATCTGCCCGCTTTGCTCACACACAAACGCCCCCACGGCCGGCAAATCGTAGCGCGCATAATCGGCGACGCGGTTTCTGGCGTAGTCGTGATTGCGCTTGGACAAACCATGACCGCGCATTTCCGGGATCCACACATCAAATCCGCGACGTGCGAGGTAAGCCCCCAGGCCAATTCCTTTTGGCGAATACCAGAAACGTCGATTGGAAAAACTGCCATGCAACAAAATAATCGGCGTGCCCCGGTTTTCCGGGACATCGGCCAGGCCCAAACGGGTAACCGCCAGCTCGACGGTGCCGTCCGGGCTGTTACCGGGTTTGAGTCGGTAGACGTCTTCACTCAGGTCGCCCCGACGTTCAGCGCTGATCAGGGCGACAGGAAACAGATGGCTGCTGCTTTGCATAATGCTCTTGCACAAAAAAGGGCGGCGTCCGCAAGGATTCCCGCCCTGTACAGATAAGAATGCCGGTCACCCGCAACGAGTGACCGGCACTTTTGACCACGCGATCTTAGGCGGACGCTTGGCCTTCAGCCAGGAAGAACCAGGTTTCCAGCACGGAATCGGGGTTCAGCGAGACGCTCTCGATCCCCTGCTCCATCAGCCATTTGGCCAGGTCCGGGTGGTCCGAAGGGCCTTGGCCGCAGATACCGATGTACTTGCCAGCCTTGTTACAGGCCTGGATGGCGTTGGCCAGCAGCTTCTTGACCGCTGGGTTACGCTCGTCGAACAGGTGGGCGATGATCCCCGAGTCGCGGTCCAGGCCCAGGGTCAACTGCGTCAGGTCGTTGGAGCCGATGGAGAAACCGTCGAAGAACTCCAGGAACTCTTCAGCCAGGATGGCGTTGGACGGCAATTCGCACATCATGATCACGCGCAGGCCGTTCTCGCCACGGGTCAGGCCGTTTTCTGCCAGCAGGTCCACGACCTGGCTCGCTTCGCCCAGGGTGCGCACGAAGGGCACCATGATCTCGACGTTGGTCAGGCCCATCTCGTTGCGCACGCGCTTGAGCGCACGGCATTCAAGCTCGAAGCAGTCACGGAAGGCTTCGCTGATGTAACGCGAGGCGCCGCGGAAACCCAGCATCGGGTTTTCTTCTTCCGGCTCGTAGAGCTTGCCGCCGATCAGGTTCGCGTATTCATTGGACTTGAAGTCCGACAGGCGCACGATGACCTTTTTCGGGTAGAACGCCGCAGCCAGGGTGCTGATGCCTTCGACCAGTTTCTCGACGTAGAAACCTACCGGGTCGTTGTAGCCGGCGATGCGCTTGTCGACGCTTTCCTTGATGTCCAGCGGCAGGCCGTCATAGTTCAGCAGTGCCTTGGGGTGCACGCCGATCATGCGGTTGATGATGAATTCCAGGCGGGCCAGGCCCACGCCGGCGTTCGGCAACTGGGCGAAATCAAAGGCACGGTCCGGGTTGCCGACGTTCATCATGATCTTGAACGGCAGGTCGGGCATGGCGTCGATGGAGTTTTGCTTGATATCGAAGCCCAGCTCACCTTCGAAGATAAAGCCGGTATCGCCTTCGGCGCAGGACACGGTCACACCCTGGCCATCCTTGAGCAGTTGGGTGGCGTTGCCGCAACCCACGACTGCCGGAATCCCCAGCTCACGGGCAATGATCGCCGCGTGGCAGGTACGCCCGCCACGGTTGGTAACAATGGCACTGGCGCGCTTCATCACCGGTTCCCAGTCTGGGTCGGTCATGTCGGAAACCAGTACGTCACCCGGCTGGACCTTGTCCATCTCGGACACGTCCTTGATGATCCGCACCTTGCCTGCGCCAATGCGCTGGCCAATGGCACGGCCTTCCACCAGCACGGTGCCGGTTTCCTTGAGCAGGTAGCGCTCCATGACGTTGGCCGAAGTGCGGCTCTTCACGGTTTCCGGGCGAGCCTGCACGATGTAAAGCTTGCCGTCGTCACCGTCCTTGGCCCACTCGATGTCCATCGGGCACTTGTAGTGCTTTTCGATGATCATCGCTTGTTTGGCCAACTCGCTGACTTCAGCGTCGGTCAGGCAGAAACGCGCACGCTCGGCCTTGTCGACTTCAACGGTTTTGACCGAGCGACCGGCCTTGGCCTCGTCGCCGTAGATCATCTTGATGGCCTTGCTGCCCAGGTTACGGCGCAGGATGGCCGGGCGGCCCGCTTCGAGGGTGCCCTTGTGTACGTAGAATTCGTCCGGGTTGACCGCGCCTTGTACGACGGTTTCGCCCAGGCCGTAGGCGCCGGTGATAAACACCACGTCACGGAAACCGGATTCGGTATCCAGGGTGAACATCACACCGGCAGTGCCGGTTTCCGAACGCACCATGCGCTGCACGCCGGCAGACAGGGCCACCAGCTTGTGGTCGAAACCCTGGTGTACGCGGTAGGAGATCGCACGGTCGTTAAAGAGGGAGGCAAACACTTCCTTGGCCGCGCGGATCACGTTTTCGACGCCGCGAATGTTGAGGAAGGTTTCCTGCTGGCCGGCAAAGGAGGCGTCCGGCAAGTCTTCGGCGGTGGCCGAGGAACGCACGGCGACGGCCATGTCCGGGTTACCGGCCGACAGGGTGGCGAAGGCGGTGCGAATTTCTTCGTTGAGCTTCTCGGGGAACTCGGCTTCCATGATCCACTGGCGGATCTGGGCGCCGGTCTTGGCCAGGGCGTTGACGTCATCGACGTCCAGGGCGTCCAGCGCGGCGTGGATCTGGGCGTTGAGGCCGCTCAGCTCTAGGAAGTCGCGGTAAGCCTGGGCCGTGGTGGCGAAACCACCGGGCACCGAGACACCAGCGCCTGCAAGATTACTGATCATCTCGCCGAGGGATGCGTTCTTGCCCCCCACATGCTCTACATCATGGACGCCGAGCTTATCGAGGGAAACTACGTACTCTACCAAGGTGATCTCTCCACTTTCTGTGTTGGAAAAGCTCAGGACGCGGGTTGCTCAGTAGGAGCTAACGCCAGCGCTTGTGGCCTGGACCTGGAAAATAAGTGAGAATGCGGCCCACTGCGGGACGGCAAAATCGCGCCTATCATATCCAAGATTCGCCATCAGCTTAAGGCCCAGGGCTCAAATGAAACGATCTGCTTTCTTTATTTCCGACGGCACCGGCATCACAGCCGAAACATTGGGCCAGAGCCTGCTCGCGCAGTTCGAAAACATTACCTTCGCCAAATTCACCCGGCCTTATATAGACAGCGTGGATAAAGCGCGGGCCATGGTACAACAAATCAATCTGGCGGCTGAAAAAGACGGTTTTCGCCCGATCATTTTCGACACCATCGTCAATCAAGACATTCGTGAGATTCTCGCAACGTCGAATGGTTTCATGATCGACATTTTCTCTACCTTCCTGGCGCCGTTGGAACAGGAGCTGAGTGAACACTCCTCCTATTCCGTCGGAAAGTCCCATTCCATCGGGCATAACTCCAACTATATGGAGCGCATCGAGGCGGTGAACTTCGCCCTCGACAACGACGACGGCGCCCGCACCCACTACTACGACAAGGCCGACCTGATCCTGGTGGGCGTGTCGCGTTGCGGCAAGACCCCCACCTGCCTGTACATGGCCATGCAATTCGGTATTCGTGCGGCCAACTATCCGCTGACCGAAGATGACATGGAACACCTGACCCTGCCCGCCGCCTTGCGCGCGCACTCACACAAACTGTTCGGCCTGACCATCGACCCGGACCGGCTGACCGCCATCCGCAACGAACGCAAGCCCAACAGCCGCTACTCCAGCTATGCCCAGTGCGAATTTGAAGTGCGGGAAGTAGAAAATCTGTTCCGTCGCGAGAATATTGCGCACATCAATTCCACGCATTTTTCGGTGGAAGAGATTTCGGCGAAGATTCTGGTGGAGAAGGGTGTGGAGCGGCGCTTCAAGTGATCTCTGTCGCCTGATCTGATCGTTCCCACGCTCTGCGTGGGAACGCCGCCTGGGACGTTCCGCGTCCCGCAATAGCGACGCGGAGCGTCGCAAGATGCATTCCCACGCAGAGCGTGGGAACGAGCAACGGTAACGCGGATTTACAGATGAAACCGCCCGCCCCCCTGCCCCAGCGCCGTCGCCAGCGCGTCAAACCCCTCGCGCAATAACTGATCATCGCCCGACGTGTTGCAGATACTCGCCCGAATAAACTGCGGCACCGCCGTCTGCCCCACGGCAAAAGCCTCGGCGGTGGCGATCAGGTAATTGTTCTGTTTGAGCTCCGCCTCGATTTCCGAGGCCCGCCAGGGCTCCGGTACTTCGATCCAGAAGTGCGGGCTATTGAGGTGGGTGCGATAGGCCAGGCCGTTCAATAAATCTTCGACTAACGTCTTGCGGCGGCTGATCTCGTTGATCTGCTGACGCAACAAATATTCCGCCGTGCCGTTTTCAATCCACTGGGTCGCCAACTCCAGAGTCACAGGTGTGGCCATCCAGCAGGTCGAACGTAGCGCCGCCGAGATGCGACTGACCAGCGCCGGCGGCGCATGCACGTAGCCCACCCGCAAACCAGCCGACACGGCCTTGCTCAGGCTGCTGATCAAGATCGTACGCTCAGGCGCGAAGTAGCTGAGGGGCGGCGGACGGTCCTCCACCAGCACACCGTGGGCTTCGTCCTCCAGAATCAGCAGGTTATGTTCGCGACACACCTTGGCCAAGGCTTCGCGGCGCGCCACCGACAACACGGCGGTGGTCGGATTCTGGATAGTCGGCGTGCAATACAACGCCGAAATCCGGTGATTGCGACAGACCTCATCCAGCGCCGTGGGCAGCACACCTTCCTCGTCCATCTCCAGGCCGATCAGCCGCACCCCCAGCATACGCGCAGCGGTAATCAGCCCGGGATAAGTCAACTGCTCGGTGACCACCGTATCGCCAGCACGCAGCAGCGCCATCATCGCGCACAGCAAGCCATGCTGACCGCCGTTGACGCAAATGACCTGCTCGGGAATCGGATGAAACTCGCGCTGCACCAGCCACTGCGCGCCCGCTTCACGGTAACGCGGCAGGCCGGCGTCGGGGGTGTAGGCGCTGATGTCCTGGAGGAACTTGGCATTATTCGACAGGGTTTGAAAGCTCTGGGCGAGAAACACCGTCTCTTGCCCGGGAATGTGCATGTTGCGGCTCATGTCGAAGTACTGGCGCGGCTCCTCGCTGAAATTACGAAAGCCCTCATCACGCTGGCGCTCCATCCCACGCTTGCGCACGAAGGTGCCGTCACCCACCCGTGCAACCACCAGGCCCAGGCGCTCCAATTCACCGTAAGCCCGGCTGATGGTGCCGATGGTCACGCCTAAATTGTCGGAAAGCACCCGATGGGGCGGCAGTTTTCGTCCCGGTTCAATCAAGCCTTCGAGGATGCCCCGTTCCATCACATCGGACAGGCGCTTGTACTTCACGCCCTGCCCGTTGGACAAGCCCTCACGCATAATTGACACCATGTCAATATTTGTTTTGACAGCCATCTTTCGCCCTAATAGTGTGCTTTTACGGGTTCAATCGCCGATAAACATAACTCATTACAAGTTCAATATAGAGTTCAATTCCGGCTCAGGGAAGCAATAAACGATGCCAATGTCCGCCGTTCTCGAAAACACTGCAAAAACAAAAACGCAAAAACAGTGGCTCGCCGGGCTGGTGACCAGCGTGATGTTCCTGATCGTGTGCCTGAGTTGGGGCACCACGTGGCTGGGCATCAAGATCGCCGTCGAGAGCGTGCCGCCGCTGACATCCGCCGGCCTGCGCTTTCTCATCGCGTTTCCGCTGTTCCTGTGTTTTGCCATGGTGCGCCGTGAGCCGATCCTGTTTCCCCGGGAAAGCCGCTGGTTCTTCGTGTTTGTGACCCTGTCTTACTTCAGCGTTCCCTACTATTTGCTCAACTACGGCGAAATGCATGTGTCGTCGGGCCTCACCGCCCTGCTGTTCAGTTGCATGCCGGTATTCATCCTGATCTTCTCGGCGCTGTTCCTGCGCGAGCGCATCTATTTTTCCCAGGTGGTCGGCATAGGCATCGGTTTCGGCAGCCTTTACATGATCATCAAGAGCCAGGGCCTGCACTTGGACCACGCCGAGTTCTTCGGGGTACTGGCCATTCTGAGCGCCGCGATCATGCACGCCTTGTGCTATGTCATTACCAAGCAAAAAGGCAGCGCCATCAGCGTCATCACCTACAACACCCTGCCCATCGGCATTGCCGGGCTGATGCTGTTCCTGGCCGGCCTGTGGTTTGAAACACCGACGTTCGACGCCATTACCCTGCGCTCCTGGAGCGCGCTGTTCTACCTGGGGCTGGTGGCCTCGGTGGGCGGGTTCATTGTGTATTTCATGCTGCTCAAGCGCCTGAGCCCGATCATCCTGTCGTTCGTGTTCATCATCTTCCCGGTGTTCGCGGTCATCATCGGTGCCTGGTACGAAGGCGTGGAAATTTCCCGCGACCTGATGCTGTACTCGGCGATCCTGCTGGCCGGCTTTGCGATCACCAAGTTGCCGATTGAAAAACTCATGGCCAAGAAAAAGTGACCCTCAACCAACGCGAGAGAAACATGGACGTCCTCCGCCCCATCGCCCTGGAACAGATCTACGCCCACGCCAGCCGCAGCTACCCCGAGGAGTGCTGTGGTTTCGTCTTCGCCGACGGCAGCGTGTACCTGGGCAGCAATATCCAGAATGAACTGCACCGCAAGAACCCCGAGATGTACCCACGCAGCGCGGCCAATGGCTACACCTTTTCGGTGGCCGACACCCTGCTGATGAACAAGGCGTTTCGCAGTGACAACCCGGTGGTAGTGATTTACCACTCACACCCGGATGTGGGCGCCTATTTCAGTGACGAAGACCAGGACAAGGCACTGTTCCTGGGCGAGCCGATCTTCCCCGTCAGCTACTTGGTGGTGGATGTCCGCCAGGGCCAGGCCCTGGGCTCCAAGCTGTTTGCCTGGGATGGCAAGCATTTCTCCCTTCAACCTTTCAACGACCTGCACACGGAGTTGTCCATGAACGCTGTCTCTTTCCCCGACATTCTGGTTCGCGTGGCCAAGCTGCCGGAATCGACCCTTGAGGGCGCCGGATCGACATTGCGCGAAGTCATTGAAAATCTCTGCACCCATCACCCCCAATTGCGTCAGCACCTGTTCCATGAAAAGAACGACCAGCTCAAGGAACACTTCCTGTTTACCGCCGAGGAGGCGTTGATCGACGCCGATGAACCCCTGCCAGCAAAAGCCCGGATCGAAGTGTTGCTCGCCACTTCAGGTGGCATGGACATCGATGCCCTGAGCAACGAAGAAGTGCAGCGCTATGTGCGCCACATCACCCTGCCAGGCGTCGGCCGCGAAGGCCAATTGAACCTGAAGAAAGCCAAGGTGCTGGTCATCGGTACCGGCGGCCTGGGCTCGCCCATCAGCCTGTACCTGGCGGCGGCCGGCATCGGCACCCTGGGGCTGGTGGACTTTGATGTGGTGGAAAGCAGCAACCTGCAACGCCAGATCGTGCATGGCAACAGCACCCTGGGCATGCCCAAGGTCGAGTCCGCCAAGCAGCGCCTGCTGGACCTCAATCCGCATATCCAGATCAACGCGTACAACACCGCGCTCAACAGCGACAACGCCCTGGCACTGGTGGGCGCCTATGACCTGGTGATCGACGGCACCGACAATTTCGACACCCGCTACCTGGTCAACGACGCCTGTGTGCAGCTGGGTAAACCCTTGGTGTACGGCGCCATCTACCGTTTCGACGGGCAGATCAGCGTGCTCAACTATAAAGGTGGGCCGTGCTATCGCTGCCTGTTCCCCAAGGCCCCACCCGCAGAGCTGGCGCCCAATTGCAGCGCGGGCGGTGTGATCGGCGTGTTGCCGGGCGTGGTCGGTATGATCCAGGCCACCGAGGCGATCAAATTACTGATCGGCATTGGCGAACCCTTGTCCGGCCGCTTGATGCGCTTCGACGCGCTGGCGATGAAGTTCAGCGAGATCCGCTTCAAGCGCCGCGCTGACTGCCCCTGCTGCTCGGACCTGCGCCACAGCGAAACCGTCGCGCCGGCCACCTGCGCCGATGCCTTACCGAGCCAGCCCTCCCTGGCCGCGGAACGCTACATCAAGCCCCAGGTACTCAAGCAAGTGCTCGAACACCCTAGCAGCGCCGATGTATTGCTGGACGTGCGTGACGCCAGCGAACTGGAAGTGTGCAAATTACCGGGCGTGGTGCATATCCCGCTGGCAGAACTGGATGGGCAGCTCGCCAGTCTGAGCCGCGACAACACCCACTACCTGATCTGCTACGCAGGCACCCGCGCCGAGCAAGCCGCCAGCACCCTGTTGGCCGCTGGCTTTGCCAACACCAAAGTCCTGCAGGGCGGCATGAAACATTGGGTTCGCGACGTCGAACCTGACATGCCGCTTTACTGAGAGTGGGGACGTGCTGATGCTGCATAACTCCATTCTCGACGTGATCGGCCAGACGCCGATCGTGCGTCTGGCCCAGTTTTCCGAAGACCTCGGCATCGAGGTCTACGCCAAGCTGGAGTCGCTCAACCCCGGTGGCAGCCACAAGGCGCGCATCGCCCTGGGCATGATCCTGGATGCCGAGCGCCGCGGTGTGCTGATCCGTGATTCCGGGCAGACCATCATCGAACCCAGTGGCGGCAACACCGGCATTGGCCTGGTGATGGCCGGCAATGTGCTGGGCTACAAAGTGGTGCTGGTGATCCCTGACAACTACAGCCCGGAAAAACAGAAGCTGCTGCGTCTGTACGGTGCGAGGGTAGTGCTGTCCGATAGCCGCCTGGGCAATAACTCCCACGGCGAAAAGTGCATGGAGCTGCAGTTGGAAAACCCCAACTACGTGATGCTCAACCAGCAACGCAATGGCGCCAACCCCCAAACCCACCGTGACACCACCGCCCCGGAAATCCTTCGCGCCTTCGGTGAACAGCGCGTGGATTACTTCGTCAGCGGCATTGGCACCGGGGGCCATATCACCGGTATCGGCGAAACCCTCAAGGCCGCCTGGCCCGCGCTGCGAGTGATGGGCGTAGAACCGGAAGAATGCGACCTGCTCAAAGACCGGCACGCGGCGCACGGGATCCAGGGCCTGTCGATCGGCCTGATCCCTAGCATCCTCAACCTGGACGTGATCGACGGCATGCTCAAGGTGTCGCACGCCGATTGCCTGGACATGATCAAACGTATCATGCGCACCGATGCCATCAGCCTGGGGCTGTCTTCGGCCGCCAACATGGTCGCCATCGCCCAACTCGCCCCCGAACTGCCGCCTGAAACGGTGGTGTTGACCATGGTCTACGACAATGCCGACAGCTACCTGCCCAGTTTCGAGTAACCGGGTTTTTAACCATCCAACATACGGGGGTGTCTCCATGGGGGGCTTTATCGACATGCAACAGCTGCACGATGAGTTGCTCACCCATCTCATCACCACCCTCACGCCCAGACAGATGAAGCAACTGGAGCCGCACCTGGCGCCGTTGATTCAGAACGCCGCCCAGGCGGTGGCCGAGGACCTGATTGCCTATGCCTATCGCGACCCCGCGTCCCGTGGGCGCGGTGAGTTGATCCTGGAATCCTACGCCTCGTTCAAGGCCGTGCTGTTCTACCGCCTTGCGCACCTGGTCTGGCATTTCCAGGGCCCAGACAACGGCGATTTTTCGCGCATGGCCCTCAAGCTGAGTAACCAGGGCAAGATCCTCTCCGGTGCCGAGATTCACCCGGCAGCGCGCATCGGCCGCCGCTTTGTGCTGGACCATGGCTACGGCACCGTCATCGGCGAAACCTGCGTGATCGGCAACGACTGCTACATCCTCTGCGGCGTGACCCTGGGTGCGCGCGGTATTGCCAACAACCCGGACGGCAAACGCCACCCGCGCCTGGGCAACAACGTCGAAGTCGGCGCCGGCGCCCGGGTGCTGGGCTATGTTTCGATCGGCGATAACGTGTTTATCAGCCCCTCCTGCGTGATTACCCAAGACGTGCCGGCAGGCACCAAGGTCAAGGTGGTCAACCAGATCCAACTGCAAAAAAACGATGAATCGGACCACAGCAACTACCTCGGCGCCTTTGCCCTGGATGAGCGCTTGCACGTGGTGGGCGAAGTGAGTGCCGGCCACAAGGTCACCGTGCTGGACGCCGACTTTCATCCCCTGCAAGGGCTGATGCTTGAACCCACGGTGAAAGAGCGGCATCACCTGCAGTTTCGTCTGCGTCGCCTCGACACCGGCGAACAACTGCCACGCCTGCCGCTGAACCTGAAGGTATGCGGGCCGGAATTTGAAATCACCCTGCTCTCTCCCCCTGGCTTGAGCGCACTGGTGCGCCACCTCTTGCAAGCCACCCCATTGATCGTCGGAGGTTGAACATGTCTGTGCATACCATGGAAACCCTGGCGCTGTTTGACAGCGCGCCCTACCAGAACGCCTTCAGCGCCCGGGTGATTGCCATCAGCGAACAGGGTATCGCCCTGGAGCACACCCTGTTCTACCCCACCGGCGGCGGGCAACCGGGCGATACCGGTCACCTCACTCTGGCCGATGGCACACGGGTGCAAGTGACCGGCACCGTGCGCGACCCGGTGTTGCGCTCGATCATCTGGCACCAGGTGGACCACTACCCCGAACAGTTGGCCGCTGGCGTCCAGGTCGACGCTGGGCTGGATTGGGAGCGGCGCTACCAGCACATGAAGATGCACACTTGCCTGCACTTGCTGTGTTCGCTCATCGACGCGCCCGTGACCGGTTGCAGCATCAGCGCAGATAAAGGCCGCCTGGATTTCGACCTGCCAGAAATGACCTTGGACAAAGACCGCCTCACCCAAGACCTCAACGCCCTTATCGAACAAGCCCACGCCGTCAAAACTCTGTCGATGCCCGCCACCGAGTACGCGACCCTGCTGCAGATCACCCGCACCCAGGCGGTTGCGCCGCCGGTGGTCTCCGGTTCGGTCCGGGTGATTGAAATCCCCGGCATCGATATCCAGCCCTGCGGCGGCACCCATGTGCTCAATACCGAGGAAATCGGCCGGGTGTTCTGCGAAAAGATCGAGAAGAAGAGCAAGCACAACCGCCGGGTGATACTGCGGTTTGAATAGATTCTGAAGCAGAACTTCAATCAACTGTGGGAGCTGGCTTGCCTGCGATAGCTGACATCCAGTCAATTCATGTGGGGCTGACACACCGCTATCGCAGGCAAGCCAGCTCCCACATTAACCGCGTTGTTTTTCAGATCGTGAGCAGGTCCATGAAACGGTTGACTGGCGTCGCCTCAAGCCGTGCCTGATCCTTGCACAACGCAAAGATTTCGGCGCTGCGTTGCGCAGTGAACCGCGTGGCCAGGTTGGCCTTGAACTTGTCTTCCAGCAGTGGAATGCCGTCCACCCGACGGCGACGATGGCCAATCGGATACTCCACCGCCACCTGCTCGGTGCAGGTGCCATCCGTGAAAAACACCTGCACCGCATTGGCAATGGAGCGCTTGTCGGCCTCCAGGTATTCGCGGCTGTAGCGCGGGTCTTCGACGATGACCATCTTGTCGCGCAGCTGATCAATGATCGGGTGGGCCGCGTGGAAATCATCTTCATACTGCTCGGCCACCAGGTTGCCGAACGCCAACGGCACGGCGGTCATGTATTGCAGGCAGTGGTCGCGATCAGCGGCGTTGGCCAATGGGCCGACCTTGGAAATAATGCGAATCGCCGACTCGTGAGTCGTGATCACGATGCGGTCGATTTCATGCAGGCGATGCTTGACCAGCGGGTGCAGGGCGACTGCCGCTTCACAGGCAGTTTGCGCGTGAAACTCGGCCGGGAAGCTGATCTTGAACAGCACGTTCTCCATCACGTAGGTGCCGTAGGGTTGGGGCAGGCTGAACGCGCGCTTATCCTGGGGCTTGAGCGCCAAGTCCTTGTTGGTGTGGCTGAACAGCACGTCGTAGAAGCCCCACTGCGGCGCACTCAATACACCGGGGATGCCCATTTCGCCACGCAGGGCGATGTCTGCCAGGCGTACGCCGCGGCTCGATGCATCGCCTGCGGCCCAGGATTTGCGCGAGCCGGCATTCGGTGCATGGCGATAGGTGCGCAGCGCCTGGCCATCGACAAAAGCGTGTGACAACGCCGATAGCAGTTGCTCGCGGTTGGCGCCCATCAGCTTGGCGGTGACCGCCGTGGTAGCGACTTTCACCAGCAACACATGGTCGAGGCCTACCCGGTTGAAGGAGTTTTCCAAGGCAATCACACCTTGGATTTCGTGGGCCATGATCATCGCTTCCAGCACTGCACGCACGGTCAACGGCGCGTCGCCATTGGCCAGACGCTTTTGCGACAGGTGATCGGCCACGGCGAGGATGCCGCCCAGGTTGTCCGAAGGGTGGCCCCATTCAGCAGCAAGCCAGGTGTCGTTGTAGTCGAGCCAGCGCACGATGCATCCGATATCCCAGGCGGCCTTGACCGGGTCCAGGCGGAACGAAGTGCCCGGCACCCGTGCGCCAAACGGCACCACGGTACCCTCTACCATCGGCCCCAGGTGCTTGGTGCACTCGGGGAAGCGCAGGGCCAGCAGGCCACAGCCGAGGGTGTCCATCAGGCAGTTGCGGGCGGTATCCAGGGCGTCCTGGGAGTCGATGCGGTAGTTGAGGACGTAGTCGGCGATGTCCTGCAACACCGAGTCGTAGTCGGGACGGTTGTTCTGGTCGACGTTGGCGCTCATGGCGGTTCTCCTAAAAGTTGGTTGTTCCATCCTCAGGGTCAGGGTTTGATCGTTCCCACGCTCCGCGTGGGAATGCATCCCGTGACGCTCTGCGTCACAGCAGGACGCAGAGTGTCCCAGGCGGCGTTCCCACGCGGAGCGTGGGAACGATCAAGCTAGAAAGCGTCGCCGGGGATGCGCACATAGCCTTCCATTAACACCCGTGCGCTGCGGCTCATGATGGCTTTCTTCACCACCCATTCACCGTCCACCTGGCTGGCCTCGGCGCCTACGCGCAAAGTGCCGGACGGGTGCCCGAAGCGCACGGCATTGCGCTCTACGCCGCCCGCCGCCAGGTTGACCAAGGTGCCGGAAATCGCCGCGGCGGTGCCAATCGCCACCGCCGCGGTGCCCATCATCGCGTGGTGCAGTTTGCCCATCGACAAGGCGCGCACCAGCAGGTCCACATCGCCGGCCTTGATCGCCTTGCCGCTGGAGGCCACGTAATCGGCAGGTTTGGCCACGAACGCCACCTTGGGCGTGTGCTGGCGCTGGGCGGCTTCGTCCAGGTGTTTGATCAGGCCCATGCGCAACGCGCCATACGCCCGCACGGTCTCGAACATCGCCAGGGCCTTGGGGTCGCTGTTGATCGCGCCTTGCAGCTCGGTTCCGGTGTAGCCCAAGTCCTGGGCATTGATGAAAATCGTCGGGATACCGGCGTTGATCAACGTGGCCTTGAAGGTACCGACGCCGGGTACCTCCAGGTCGTCGACGAGGTTGCCAGTGGGGAACATCGAACCACCACCGCCCTCTTCTTCCGCCGCGGGGTCCATGAATTCCAACTGCACTTCGGCAGCCGGGAAGGTCACGCCGTCCAGTTCAAAGTCGCCGGTTTCCTGCACCGCGCCGTCAGTGATTGGCACGTGGGCGATGATGGTCTTGCCGATATTGGCCTGCCACACCCGCACCACGGCCACGCCGTTATGGGGTACGCGGGCCGCATCGACCAGGCCGGCACTGATGGCGAACGAACCCACCGCCGCCGACAGGTTGCCGCAGTTGCCGCTCCAATCGACAAATGGCTTGTCGATGGAGACCTGGCCGAACAGGTAATCCACGTCGTGATCGGCGCGGCTGCTTTTGGCCAGGATCACGGTCTTGCTGGTGCTCGAGGTGGCACCCCCCATGCCGTCGATCTGCTTGTCATAGGGGTCGGGGCTGCCGATCACCCGCAGCAACAAGGCGTCGCGTGCAGGGCCCGGCACCTGCGCCGCGGCGGGCAGGTCCTGGAGGCTGAAGAACACGCCCTTGCTGGTGCCGCCACGCATGTAGGTGGCGGGGATTTTGATTTGCGCTACGTGTGCCATGGTTATCCTCTTCAGGCGGTCGCCTTTGATTCCAGGAAGTCCTGGGCGAAACGTTGCAACACGCCACCGGCTTCGTAGATCGACACTTCTTCGGCGGTGTCCAGGCGGCAGGTCACTGGCACCTCGACACGTTCGCCATTCTTGCGGTTGATCACCAGGGTCAGTTGCGCACGCGGGGTGCGCTCGCCGACCACGTCATAGGTTTCACTGCCGTCGATTTGCAGGGTGTGGCGGTCGGTGCCTGGCAGGAACTCCAGGGGCAACACGCCCATGCCCACCAGGTTGGTGCGGTGGATGCGCTCGAAGCCTTCGGCGGCAATCGCTTCCACACCGGCCAGGCGTACGCCCTTGGCCGCCCAGTCGCGGGACGAACCTTGGCCATAGTCGGCGCCGGCGATGATGATCAGCGGTTGCTTGCGCTCCATGTAAGTCTCGATGGCTTCCCACATCCGCGTGACCTTGCCTTCCGGCTCGATACGCGCAAGAGAGCCCTGCTTGACCTTGCCGTTTTCCTGCACCATTTCGTTGAACAGTTTCGGGTTGGCGAAGGTGGCGCGCTGCGCCGTCAAATGGTCGCCCCTGTGGGTGGCGTAGGAGTTGAAGTCGACCTCGGGCAAGCCCATTTTCGCCAGGTATTCACCGGCGGCGCTGTCCAGCATGATCGCGTTGGACGGCGACAAGTGGTCGGTGGTGATGTTGTCCGGCAGCACCGCCAGCGGGCGCATGCCCTTGAGCGGTCGTGCACCGGCCAGCGCGCCTTCCCAGTACGGCGGGCGGCGGATATAGGTGCTTTGTGGGCGCCAGTCGTACAGCGGCGTGACCTTGGGCCCGGTGTCTTCGTGAATGGCGAACATCGGGATATACACCGCACGGAATTGCTCGGGTTTTACCGAAGCCTTGACCACCGCGTCGATCTCTTCATCGCTCGGCCAGATGTCTTGCAGGCGGATTTCGTTGCCGTCGGCATCCAGGCCGAGCACGTCCTTCTCGATGTCGAAACGGATGGTACCGGCAATCGCATAGGCCACCACCAGCGGCGGCGACGCCAGGAAGGCTTGCTTGGCGTAAGGGTGAATGCGCCCGTCAAAGTTGCGGTTACCCGACAACACCGCGGTGGCGTACAGGTCGCGGTCGATGATCTCTTGCTGGATCACCGGGTCGAGCGCGCCCGACATGCCGTTGCAGGTGGTGCAGGCAAAGGCCACCACGCCAAAACCGAGTTTTTCCAGCTCATGGCCCAGGCCGGCTTCTTCCAGGTACATGGCCACGGTTTTCGAGCCCGGCGCCAAAGACGACTTGACCCACGGCTTGCGGGTCAGCCCAAGCTTGTTGGCGTTGCGTGCCAACAGGCCGGCGGCGATCACGTTGCGCGGGTTGCTGGTGTTGGTGCAACTGGTGATGGCGGCGATGATCACTGCGCCGTCGGGCATTTGCCCCGGCACGTCATCCCATTGGC
Source organism: Pseudomonas sp. CFSAN084952 (assembly GCF_009648855.1). Taxonomy (NCBI): domain Bacteria; kingdom Pseudomonadati; phylum Pseudomonadota; class Gammaproteobacteria; order Pseudomonadales; family Pseudomonadaceae; genus Pseudomonas; species Pseudomonas sp. CFSAN084952. The sequence continues at coordinate 3,886,083 of NZ_CP045767.1, forward strand.
CGGCAATGCCTTTTGACGCCAGGTCGCGGGTGGCCAGGCGGGCATGAGGGTTGCTCGGGCCGGCCATGTTGCGCACGACGCTGGAGAGGTCGAAGCTCAGGCTGCGCTCGTACTGCGCGCCTTTCAGGTCGTCCGCCCACAGGCCAGTGTGGCGTGCATATTGCTCGACCAGGGCGACTTGTTCGTCTTCGCGACCGGTGAGTTTGAGGTAGGCAATGGTTTGCGCGTCGATGTAGAACATCGCGGCGGTGGCGCCGTACTCCGGGGCCATGTTGGAGATGGTGGCACGGTCACCCAAAGTGAGTGCCGACGCCCCTTCGCCGAAGAACTCCAGCCAGGCGCCGACCACCTTTTGCTGGCGCAGGAATTCGGTGAGTGCCAGCACCATATCGGTGGCGGTGATGCCCGGTTGCAGCTTGCCGGTCAATTCCACGCCAACGCTTTCCGGCAGGCGCATCCACGACGCGCGGCCGAGCATCACGCTCTCGGCTTCCAGACCACCGACGCCGATGGCGATCACACCCAGGGCGTCTACGTGAGGCGTATGGCTGTCGGTGCCGACACAGGTATCCGGGAAGGCCACACCGTCACGCACTTGAATCACCGGGGACATTTTCTCCAGATTGATCTGGTGCATGATGCCGTTGCCCGGCGGGATCACATCGACGTTCTTGAAGGCCTTTTTGGTCCACTCGATAAAGTGGAAGCGGTCTTCGTTGCGACGGTCTTCAATGGCGCGGTTTTTTTCGAAGGCTTGCGGGTCAAAGCCACCGGCCTCGACGGCCAGGGAGTGGTCGACGATCAGTTGGGTGGGCACCACCGGGTTGACCTGCGCCGGGTCGCCGCCTTGCTGGGCGATGGCATCGCGCAGGCCGGCGAGGTCGACAAGAGCGGTCTGGCCGAGGATGTCATGGCACACCACGCGGGCCGGGAACCACGGGAAGTCGAGGTCGCGCTTGCGCTCGATCAGTTGGCTCAGGGACGCGTCGAGGGTGGCCGGGTCGCAACGGCGCACCAGGTTCTCGGCGAGCACGCGCGAGGTGTAGGGCAGCGTGGCGTAGGCGCCGGGGGTGATTGCCTCAACAGCCGCACGGGCGTCGAAGAAATCCAGGCGGCTGCCGGGGAGCGGTTTGCGAAATTCAGTGTTCATCGTCAGGACTCGGTCACGGTAAGTTCGAAAGGTGAACTGTCGACACTGGCTTTGTTTCCTGTGGGCGCTGGCTTGCCTGCGATGGCATCACTGTGGTGTGACAGGTACACCGAGGTGATGCCATCGCAGGCAAGCCAGCTCCCACAAAAAAGCATATGAGCCAGCGGGCACAGCCCATCCCATTCAGCGACGTTCGATTGGCACGAACTTGCGCTGCTCAACGCCGGTGTACTCGGCGCTTGGACGGATGATGCGGTTGTTGGCGCGCTGCTCGAACACGTGCGCAGCCCAGCCAGTCAGGCGCGAGCATACGAAAATCGGCGTGAACAGCTTGGTCGGGATGCCCATGAAGTGGTACGCCGAGGCATGGTAGAAATCGGCGTTAGGAAACAGCTTCTTCTGTTCCCACATGGTCTTGTCGATGGCTTCGGAGACCGGGAACAACACGGTGTCGCCCACTTCGTCAGCGAGCTTTTTCGACCAGCCCTTGATCACTTCATTGCGCGGATCGCTGTCTTTATAGATCGCGTGGCCAAAGCCCATGATCTTGTCTTTGCGCGCCAACATGCCAAGGGTGCCTTCAACCGCTTCCTGGGCCGAGGAGAAACGTTCGATCATTTCCATCGCCGCTTCGTTGGCACCGCCGTGCAGCGGGCCGCGCAGGGAGCCGATGGCAGCGGTGACGCAGGAATACAGGTCGGACAATGTCGATGCACACACCCGTGCGGTGAAGGTCGAAGCGTTGAATTCGTGTTCAGCGTAGAGGATCAGCGACACGTTCATCACTTTGACGTGCAGCTCGCTCGGTTTCTTGCCATGCAGCAGGTGCAGGAAGTGGCCACCGATGCTCGGCTCGTCGGTCACGCAGTCGATGCGCTGGCCGTCGTGGCTGAAGCGATACCAGTAGCACATGATCGCCGGGAACGCGGCGAGCAGGCGGTCGGTGACATCGCGCTGCACGCTGAAATCTTTCTCCGGCTCGATATTGCCCAGGAACGAGCACCCGGTGCGCATCACGTCCATCGGATGGGCGTCGGCGGGGATGCGTTCGAGCACTTCTTTCAGTGCCTGGGGCAAGTCACGCAGTTTGCTCAGCTTGTTGCTGTAAGCGGCCAGTTCGGCCTGGGTTGGCAATTCACCGTACAGCAGCAGGTAGGCGACTTCTTCAAACTGGGCGTCGGCGGCCAGTTCGCGTACGTCGTAGCCACGGTAGGTCAGGCCGGCGCCGGCCTGGCCCACGGTGGACAGTGCCGTCTGCCCGGCGACCTGGCCACGCAGGCCAGCACCACTCAATACTTTTGCTTCAGCCATGTTCGTTCTCCAATTTTGTAGTTGTTCAGGGAACCACAGGGTTTATTTTTTCGCGGCGAACAGCGCGTCGAGCTTCTGCTCGAAGGTGTGGTAGTCGATGCGATCGTAAAGCTCCATGCGCGTTTGCATGGTGTCGATCACATTCTGCTGGGTACCGTCGCGACGAATCGCGGTGTAGACATTCTCGGCGGCCTTGTTCATGGCACGGAAAGCCGAGAGCGGGTACAGCACAATGGAAACATCCGCAGATTTCAACTGTTCGGTGGTGTACAGCGGTGTGGCGCCGAACTCGGTGATGTTCGCCAGGATCGGCGCCTTCACGCGGGAGGCGAACAGCTTGTACATCTCCAGTTCAGTGATGGCTTCCGGGAACACCATGTCGGCACCGGCCTCGATGCACGCGGCGGCACGCTCCAGCGCGGACTCCAGGCCCTCGACCGCCAGGGCGTCGGTGCGCGCCATGATCACGAAGCTGTCATCGGTGCGCGCATCCACGGCGGCCTTGATGCGGTCGACCATTTCCTGCTGGGACACGATTTCTTTGTTGGGGCGATGACCGCAGCGCTTGGCGCCCACCTGGTCTTCGATATGGATGGCGGCGGCGCCGAACTTGATCATCGACTTGACGGTACGTGCCACGTTGAACGCCGAGGAGCCGAAACCGGTGTCCACGTCCACCAGCAGCGGCAGGTCGCACACGTCGGTAATGCGACGCACGTCGGTGAGCACGTCATCCAGGCCGGTGATGCCCAAGTCCGGCACGCCCAGGGAGCCGGCGGCTACACCGCCACCTGACAGGTAAATCGCCTTGAAGCCGGCGCGCTTGGCCAAGAGCGCATGGTTGGCATTGATGGCGCCCACCACTTGCAAGGGCTGTTCGCTGGCGACGGCGTCACGGAAACGCTGGCCGGGAGTGCTGTTGTTGTTGGAACTCATGACTCACCTCGTGATGAAGGCGCACCGTCCGGGAAGTGACGGGCAATGTTGCGTTTGGAGGCGCCGATATGCCGGCGCATCAACAGTTCGGCCAGTTCACCGTCGCGATCGGCAATCGCGTCCAGAATGCGGTGATGCTCGGCAAAGGCCTGGCGTGGACGATTGGGGGTGGCGGAGAACTGGATGCGGTACATGCGCACCAGTTGATACAGCTCGCCGCAGAGCATTTGGGTGAGGGTGCGGTTACCGGCACCTTGAATGATGCGGTAGTGAAAATCGAAGTCGCCTTCCTGCTGGTAATAGCCGACACCGGCCTGGAACGCCGCATCCCGTTCGTGGGTGTGCAACACCTGGCGCAGCTCCTCGATCTCTGCGTCAGTCATACGCTCGGCGGCCAGGCGACAGGCCATGCCCTCTAAGGACTCGCGAATCTCATACAGTTCGACCAGCTCGGCGTGACTCAAAGACACCACGCGTGCGCCGACATGAGGCACCCGCACCAGCAGGCGCTGGCCTTCCAGGCGATGGATCGCTTCGCGCAGCGGGCCGCGACTGATGCCGTAGGTGCGCGCCAGCTCCGGCTCGGAAATCTTGCTACCGGGGGCGATTTCGCCTTTGACGATGGCGGCCTGGATACGCCGGAAGACGTTCTCTGACATGGTCTGGGAATCGTCTGGTGCCACCGATGGTTTTTCCAGTTGCTCCAGCATATTGTCGACACCTTTAAAATCAATGCCGCAAAAACTAGCCAATAAGCCTCTCATAGTCAAAGAATAAATACACATTGTCGACAATCGTCTAATAACCCCATCAATCGCCCGCCCAGGCATGGCCGCCTGCCAGCGCTGGCGCCAAAAAAGCATCATGTTAGAATGCCCGCCGCTTTTGCCTGACATCAGATGATGAAAGGGCGCACCCGAGATTGCGCAGCAATGCCAGTCCCCATGAAATGAACAGTGCACTGCCCTGCCTCAGGATTTATGAGACTCAAGCCTTACCTACTAGTGATGTGCCTGCTGTGCATACCGAGCCTTGGCGCTGGCGCCGAGAAGACCGTGTACGGCCTGAATGAATACGCCAAGCTTGCGGGTATCGACCTGGAAGTGGCGGCCAAACTCGACACCGGCGCCAAGACCGCCTCGTTGAGTGCCCGCGATATCAAGCGCTTCAAGCGCAATGGCGAATCCTGGGTACGCTTCTACCTGGCCATCGACACCGCCCATTCCCACCCCATCGAACTGCCCCTGGCGCGTGTCAGCAAGATCAAGCGCCGCGCCGGCGACTACGACCCCGATGAGGACAAGAACTACACCGCCCGCCCAGTGATTGCGTTGGATATTTGCATGGGCAGTGCTTTACGCAGCATCGAAGTGAACTTGACTGACCGCAGCGCATTCCAATACCCGCTGCTGATTGGCTCCGAAGCCTTGAAACGCTTTGATGCGCTGGTCGACCCCAGTCTTAAATATGCAGCAGGCAAACCCGCCTGCGCCGCCGACGCTTAATACCGCCGAGTAAACCGAATGCGCTCTCTGACCCTGCACCTGAAAATCCTGATCACCTTGCTGGTGGTGCTGGGCATTTCGGTCACCGCCTATCAGATCTTCGTGCTGGGAATTCCCGTCACCGAAGATGCCACCGACGACTTGTGGAACATCGACGCCAAGGTCGAGTTCGTCGCCAACCCGAAAGACCCGGTCAAGATCCAGATGTTCGTGCCGCCCTTGAGCCGCGACTTCGTCAGCCTCAATGAGAGCTTTATCTCGAACAACTACGGGGTGAGCGTCAACCGCATCGACGGCAACCGCAAGGTCACCTGGTCGGCGCGCCGGGCCAAGGGCAACCAGACCCTCTATTACCGCCTGGTGCTGACCAAGCGCTACAGCGGCGAAAAGATCAAGATCAAAGGCCCGACCTTCCGCGACAGCATCGCCGTGGAAGGCCCGGAAAAGATCGCCGCCGAAGCCTTGCTGGCCCCGATCCGCCAGCACTCGGCCGACGTCGAAACCTTTATCAGTGAAGCCATCAAGCGCACCAACAACCTCAACGACGACAATGTGAAGTTGCTGCTGGCCGGCGACCCCTCGACGCCGCACAAAGCCAAGATCGTCGAACTGCTGCTGTCCATCGCCCACGTGCCGGTAGAAAAAGTCCACACCATCCGCCTGGTGGCCGACCAGCCGCAAACCCCGGAACTGTGGCTGCGCAGTTTCAACGGCAACGACTGGCTGTACTTCAACCCGGAAACTGGCGAACAGGGCCTGCCCGCCGACCGCCTGCTATGGTGGACCGGCGATGAAAATCTGATCACCGTCGATGGCGGCAAGAAAGCCATGGTGACCTTCAGCCTGAACAACAGCGAGATGAATGCCATCCGCCTGGCCAAGCTGACGGACGAAAACACCGACGCCAACTTCCTCGAATACTCACTGTACGGCCTGCCGCTGCAAACCCAGCAGACCTTCATGATCATGGTGATGATCCCGATTGGCGTGCTGGTGATTCTGATCCTGCGCAACCTGATCGGCCTGCAAACCCTGGGTACCTTCACACCGGTGCTGATCGCCCTGGCGTTCCGCGAGACGCAACTGGGCTTCGGGATTGTGCTGTTCACAATTATCACAGCACTGGGGTTATCACTCAGGTCCTACCTGGAACACTTGAAACTGCAGATGTTGCCGAGGCTGTCGGTGGTGCTGACCTTTGTGGTGGTGCTGATTGCCGCCATCAGCCTGTTCAGCCACAAGCTGGGGCTGGAACGCGGCTTGTCGGTGGCGCTGTTCCCGATGGTGATCCTGACCATGACCATCGAACGCCTGTCGATTACCTGGGAGGAGCGTGGCGCCAACCATGCGCTGAAAGTGGCGATTGGCACGCTGTTCGCTGCGTCCCTGGCGCACCTGATCATGAGCGTGCCGGAGTTGGTCTACTTCGTGTTCACCTTCCCGGCGATCCTGTTGATCCTGGTGGGCTTCATGCTGGCCATGGGTCGCTACCGCGGCTATCGCCTCACCGAGCTGGTGCGTTTCAAGGCGTTCCTGAAGGCTGACTCTTGATGTTCGGCTTCTGGAAGACCTGGAAGGCCCTGGAAGCGCGGGGGATCATGGGCATTAACCGGCGTAATGCCGACTACGTGCTCAAGTACAACAAGCGCAGCCTGTACCCGATAGTGGATGACAAGATCATTACCAAGGAACGGGCGCTGGCCGCCGGTATCCATGTACCGGAAATGTACGGGGTGATCTCCACCGAAAAGGAAATCGACAAGCTCGACGAGATTATCGGTGGGCGCAGCGACTTCGTGATCAAGCCCGCCCAGGGCGCCGGTGGCGACGGCATCCTGGTGGTTGCAGACCGTTTTGAAGGGCGCTATCGCACGGTGTCCGGCAAGATCATCAGCCATGAAGAGATCGAGCACCAGATTTCCAGCATCCTCACCGGCCTGTACTCCCTCGGCGGCCACCGCGACCGCGCGTTGATCGAGTACCGCGTGGTGCCCGACCAGATCTTCAAGAGCATCAGCTATGAAGGCGTGCCGGACATCCGCATCATCGTGCTGATGGGCTACCCGGTGATGGCGATGCTGCGCTTGCCCACCCGCCAGTCCGGCGGCAAGGCCAACCTGCACCAGGGCGCGATCGGCGTGGGCGTAGACCTGGCCACCGGCCTGACCCTGCGCGGCACCTGGCTGAACAACATCATCACCAAGCACCCCGACACCACCAACGCGGTGGATGGCGTGCAACTGCCCAACTGGGACGGTTTCATGAAACTCGCAGCCGGCTGCTATGAGCTGTGCGGGCTGGGTTATATCGGCGTGGACATGGTGCTGGACCAGGAAAAAGGCCCGCTGATCCTTGAGCTGAACGCACGGCCAGGGCTGAACATCCAGATTGCCAACGACTGCGGCTTGACCTTGCGCACCCATGCGGTGGAGGCGCGGCTGGAAGAACTCAAGGCGGCCGGGGTGACAGAAACCCCAGAAGAACGGGTGAAGTTCGTGCAGGAGATGTTCGGGCATATTCCGCCGGTTGAAGGTTAAGCAGCGCATCGCAGGCAAGCCCGGGCTCGCTAGGTGGGAGCTGGCTTGCCTGCGATAGCTTTCTGACAAGCCATCCATCCCCCAGGCTATGCCCTCTATCGAGCTATCACCGACATCCCCCCTAGGAGCAAGTCCTACAGAGGACTACAATCCCCTCCCCCACGCCACTGGCTGATTCACCCTCGCATGTCGACCTGTTCCGTTTACCCCTTACCCTACCGGGCCAACCCCGCCGAGTACTTTGCGGCTATTCGCCATGCGCCTGGCGCGGTGCTGCTCGACAGCGGCCGCCCGGCTGCCGAGCGGGGGCGCTATGACCTGCTCAGCGCCTGGCCTGAAGCAACCTTGACGGTTGGGCCGGATGAAAGCGGCGGCGATTTCCTGCAACGCTTGCGAGAGAACCTGGCGCAGTTGGGTGAGGCCGCCCTGCCTGCTGGGGTTGAATTGCCCTTTGCCGGCGGTTTGATCGGTTACTTGAGCTATGACTTCGGCCGGCACCTGGAACAGGTTGCACGCCTGGCCGTGGACGACTTGCACCTGCCGGATGCGCGCCTGGGGTTGTATGCCTGGGCGCTGGTCAGCGATCACCAGGCGCGCACCAGCCAGCTGGTGTTTCACCCGGTGCTGGCCGATAGCGAGCGGCAACGGCTCGTCGCTCTGTTCAGTCATGCAACGGGCAGCGCGCCCACCGCCTTCAAGCTTCAGGGCCCCATGGCGCCGGACCTCAGCCTGGAGGCATATCAGCAGGCCATCCTGCGTATTCAGGATTACATTCAGGCCGGCGACTGCTACCAGGTCAACTTTACCCAACGCTTTCGCGCACCTTGTAGCGGCGACCCGTGGGCGGCCTACTGCGCCCTGCGCGAGGCCTGCCCGACACCGTTTTCCGGGTTCCAGAGCCTGCCGGATGACGGCGCGGTGCTGAGCCTGTCGCCGGAACGCTTTGTGCGCATCAGCGAACGCCAGGTCGAGACTCGCCCGATCAAGGGCACCCGCCCTCGCGGCCTGACGCCAGAAGAGGATGCCGCCAACGCCGCCGAACTGCTGGCCAGCCCCAAGGACCGCGCAGAAAACCTGATGATCGTCGACCTGCTGCGCAACGACCTTGGCCGCAGCTGCCGCATCGGCTCGGTGAACGTGCCGGAATTGTTCAGCCTGGAAAGCTACCCCAACGTGCACCACCTGGTAAGCAGCGTCACTGGCATATTGGCCGACGACAAAGACGCCCTCGACCTGATCGCCGGCAGCTTCCCCGGCGGCTCCATCACCGGCGCGCCGAAGATTCGCGCCATGCAGATCATCGACGAGCTTGAACCCAACCGTCGCGGGTTCTATTGCGGCTCGCTGATGTACCTGGACGTGCGCGGCGAGATGGACAGTTCCATCGCGATTCGCAGCTTGCTGGTCAAGGATGGGCAGGTGTGTTGCTGGGGTGGCGGCGGGATTGTGGCGGATTCAGAGTGGCAGGCGGAGTATCAGGAGTCGCTGACGAAGGTGCGGGTGTTGTTACAAACGTTGGAAAACCTGTAGGGCACAGCCCCTGCCTAGCGTTCGAGTAGAACGCCATGCGATAGAAAAAGCCTGAATCAGAACCGCTGTGGACGGAATAGACGCTTGCAGATAGCGTCCGGATCGACCGTCCACCGCCACCTGTGAAGGATCACATGAAGCGACTGCCTCCTCGTCTGGAAATATTTCCGAGATTGCCTAACCGCGCAATCGCACCTATGATCTCCCAAAACGGGAGGTTCAAGCGATGCGGATAATCGCTCTCTCTACCCTACGAATATTCTGGGAAAGCCATTCAGCTTATAGCGACGCCAGAACACCGCTGGTCGAGTGGTATCGGCACATGGAAAAGGCCAATTATCCAACACCGCAAGCACTCAAGGCCGAGCTCAGAACAGCGAGCATTCTTAAGGGCGGCAGGGTCGTGTTCAACGTCGGCGGCAACAAGTATCGAGTGATCATGGCCATCGACTACCAGCGACAACTAGGGTTTATACGGTTCGTGGGGACCCACGCTCAGTACGACCAGATCAACGCGGAGACTGCGTGATGAACATCAAACCTATTCACTCCCAGGAAGACCTGACTGCGGCACTCGTACGAGTCGAGCAGATATGGGGAGCACTACCCGGCTCGCCTGAAGGTGATGAGCTGGAAATCCTGGCAATCCTCATCGAGAAGTACGAAGCCGAGCATTACCCCATGCCCCCTTCGGATCCGGTAGAAGCTATCAAGTTTCGCATGGAGCAATTGGGCATGACCGCCCGCGATCTGGAGCCGTTTATCGGCACCAGTGGGCGGGTGTCAGAGGTGCTGAACCACAAGCGCAAGCTGAGCCTGGCGATGATCAAACGCCTGCATGAAGGCTTGCGTATTCCTTATGAGCGCTTGCTGGCCGAGGGTTAGGCGGTGACGGAGCCGATGCCGTCGCGGGCAACCCCGGCTCCCTCAGTTGACCGCGTCGTTTGACGTTACAGGGTCGAAGGTGGGAGCTGGCTTGCCTGCGATGGGGCAATCAGCCGCGCCGCATAACTTACAGGCTCAACTGCCGATTCGACGCCTTGATAAACTCTTTTTTCAAGTCTTCAAACGTATGCACCGCCGGGAACTGCGGGAATTCGCGAATCACATTGTCCGGCGCATGGAACAGAATCCCACGGTCAGCTTCACCCAGCATGCTGGTGTCATTGTAGGAATCACCGGCAGCGATCACGCGGTAGTAGAGGGTCTTGAATGCCAGCACTGATTGGCGCTTGGGGTCTTTCTGGCGCAGTTGGTAGCTGACCACCCGGTCGTTTTCATCGGTGATCAAGCGGTGGCAAAGCAAGGTCGGGAACCCCAGCTGACGCATCAGCGGCTGGGAGAACTCGTAGAAGGTGTCGGACAGGATCACCACCTGAAAGCGCTCGCGCAGCCAGTTGACGAACTCGATCGCGCCGTCCAGCGGCTTGAGTGTGGCGATCACGGCCTGGATATCGGCCAACTTGAGCCCATGCTCGTCGAGGATACGCAGGCGCTGTTGCATCAGCACGTCGTAGTCGGGGATGTCACGGGTGGTGGCCCGCAGGGACTCAATGCCGGTTTTCTCGGCAAAGGCGATCCAGATTTCCGGAACCAGTACCCCTTCCAGGTCAAGGCAGGCAATTTCCACACGACACTCCTATTAGATGTTGTTAGTTGAGCGAGCAAAAGGACTGCCGAACTCTAGCGACTCAAGCCAGCCGCCGCAACGCGGGACAGTTTTTGATACCATCGCCCTCCTAGAGAGCGCTCAGCGCCACTGACCTGTAGGAACCGTCCTGATGAACCAAGCCTTCGACGTCGTTGAACTCGCCACGACTTATGCCAACAAGTCTGCCCAGGACATTCTCAAGCTGGCGTTCAGCCAGTTCGGCGATGACCTGTGGATTTCCTTCAGCGGTGCCGAGGATGTGGTGCTGGTGGACATGGCCTGGAAGCTGAACAAGAACGTCAAGGTGTTCAGCCTCGACACCGGCCGCCTGCATCCGGAGACCTGCCGGTTTATCGAGCAGGTGCGTGAGTTCTACAAGATCGACATCGAGCTGATCTCGCCAGACCCGAGCAAGCTGGAGCCCTTCGTCAAAGAGAAAGGCCTGTTCAGCTTCTATAAGGACGGCCATGGCGAATGCTGCGGCATCCGCAAGATCGAACCGCTGCGCCGCAAACTCGCAGGTGTCAGCGCCTGGGCCACCGGCCAGCGCCGCGACCAGAGCCCCGGCACTCGCAGCCAGGTGGCGGCGCTGGAAATCGACACGGCGTTCTCCACGCCGGAACGCACCCTGTACAAGTTCAACCCGCTGGCGCAGATGACCAGCGAAGAGGTGTGGGGCTACATCCGCATGCTGGAGCTGCCGTACAACAGCCTGCATGAGCGCGGCTTCATCAGCATCGGCTGCGAGCCCTGCACCCGGCCGGTACTGCCCCGCCAGCATGAGCGCGAAGGCCGCTGGTGGTGGGAAGAAGCCACGCAGAAGGAATGCGGGCTGCATGCGGGGAATATCATCAGCAAGGCTTGAGCCTCTCATGCCACCGCCTCTGTAGGAGCGAACTTGCTCGCTCCTACAGAAAGCGAGATTTCCTTTCGGCCGGGTAAATCTTGTACACAACCTTGTAACCATAAGTGCCATTTTTGTGTGCAACTTAATATACAACGCACCAAAACGTAACATCTCTCTGCGCCAATGGCGCCGTCTATAAATAGCCCTCCAATTAACAAAAAAATAAATACCTGTTCAAACGGTCAACTTATAGTGTCCGTAATTCAGTGAGTTATTCTCAACCTATATAAAAACGAAATTAGCCAAGATTTTCATATATCGAGAATTGGCACGCATATGGCTTAGGCAGAAGTGCGCTTTGTATACAATCAATACAAAACCTACATACACTTTGCCATCCGCCGCTTTGCTGCAGATGCGCTGGAGCCTGCCGGAATGCGTACAAGTCTCTCGAACACCCTCGCACTGGATCTGCCCTCCTCCCCGTTAAACCCTGCGGCCGCCGGCCCCGGTCCGCTGGTACTCAGCCCGCGCCTGCACAACAAGGACCTGGCGCCCACCAAGGTCGAAGGCCGACGCTGGGGGCGCTATAGCATCTTCGCGTTGTGGACCAATGACGTGCACAACATCGCCAACTACTCATTCGCCATCGGCCTCTATGCATTAGGCCTGGGCGGCTGGCAAATATTGCTGTCCCTGGGGATCGGCGCGGCGCTGGTGTACTTCTTTATGAACTTGTCGGGCTACATGGGGCAGAAGACCGGTGTGCCGTTTCCGGTTATCAGCCGTATCAGCTTCGGCATTCATGGGGCGCAGATTCCGGCGTTGATTCGGGCGGTAATTGCGATTGCCTGGTTTGGGATCCAGACCTACCTGGCCTCGGTAGTTTTCCGCGTGCTGCTGACCGCCATTCATCCAGGCTTTGCCGATTATGACCACGACTCGATTCTGGGGCTGTCGACCCTGGGTTGGGCGTGCTTTGTGGCGATCTGGCTGGTGCAGTTGGTGATTCTCGCCTATGGCATGGAAATGGTACGTCGCTATGAAGGCTTCGCCGGGCCGGTGATTCTGCTGACCGTGGCCGCACTGGCCGGCTGGATGTACTTCCAGGCGAACGGGCAAATTGCCTGGTCGATCCGCGAGCCCCTGAGTGGCGGCGAGATGTGGCGCAATATCTTTGCCGGCGGCGCGCTGTGGCTGGCCATCTACGGCACCTTGATCCTCAACTTCTGCGACTTCGCCCGTTCCTCACCCTGCCGCAGGACTATCCAGGTCGGCAACTTCTGGGGCCTGCCGGTGAATATCCTGGTGTTCGCCGCCATCACCGTGCTGCTGTGCGGCGGGCAGTTCCAGCTCAATGGCCGCGTGATCGAAAGCCCGACCGAAATCATCGCGGCGATCCCCAACACCTTCTTTCTCGTGCTCGGCTGCCTGGCCTTCCTGATCGTCACCGTGGCGGTGAACATCATGGCCAACTTCGTCGCCCCGGCCTTTGTATTAAGCAACCTGGCGCCCAAGTACCTGAACTTTCGCCGCGCCGGACTGATCAGCGCCTTCGTTGCCGTGCTGATCCTGCCGTGGAACCTCTATAACAGCCCACTGGTGATCGTGTATTTCCTCTCTGGCCTCGGCGCGCTGCTGGGGCCGTTGTACGGGGTGATCATGGTCGATTACTGGCTGATCCGTAAAAGCCAGGTGGATGTGCCGCAGCTGTACAGCGAAGACCCCCAAGGCATTTATTACTACAGCCGGGGGGTGAATATGCGTGCGGTGGCGGCGTTCATTCCGGCGGCGGTGATCGCCATCCTGCTGGCGCTGTTGCCGGGGTTTGCCAGCGTCTCGCCGTTTTCCTGGTTGTTTGGCGCCGGCATTGCAGGGTTGCTGTACCTGCTGATTGCCAAGCGTCAACCGCACTACGCCGATGTCAGCGGCGAAAGCATTGCCGTCGATAACGTCAGTCATTAAACAAGGACTTTCCATGCGTATCCTCGTGGTCAACGTCAACACCACCGAATCCATCACCGACACCATTGCCCAGCAAGCACGGGCCGTGGCTTCACCGGGCACCGAGATTGTCGGGCTCACCCCGTACTTCGGCGCAGAATCGGTGGAAGGCAATTTTGAAAGCTATCTGGCAGCCATCGCCGTGATGGATCGGGTAATGGCCTACGACCAGCCCTTTGATGCGGTGATTCAGGCCGGCTACGGCGAACATGGCCGTGAAGGCCTGCAGGAACTGCTCAATGTGCCGGTGGTGGATATCACCGAAGCGGCGGCCAGCACCGCGATGTTCCTGGGGCACGCCTACTCGGTGGTGACCACCCTGGACCGCACTGTGCCGCTGATTGAAGACCGGCTGAAACTCGCCGGCCTCTACCAGCGCTGTGCTTCGGTGCGCGCCAGCGGCATGGCGGTGCTGGAACTGGAAGAAGACCCGCTGGGCGCCATGGAGGCCATCGTGCGCCAGGCCGAACTGGCCATCCGCGACGACAAGGCCGAGGTGATCTGCCTGGGCTGCGGCGGCATGGCCGGGCTGGATGAGCAGATCCGCCAGCGCACCGGGGTGCCAGTGGTGGACGGAGTGACGGCGGCGGTGATGGTGGCCGAGTCGTTGGTGCGGTTGGGGTTGTCGACCTCGAAGATCAGGACGTATGCGGCGCCGCGGCCGAAGAAAGTCATTGGATGGCCGGGCAAGTTCGGGCGGTAGACCGATGCGCCTGCATCGCGGGCAAGCCCGACTCCCACATTGGATTGCGATCACTGTGGGAGCCGGGCTTGCCCGCGATGGCCACGACTCGATGCAAGGCCCTGCTCAGATGGCACTGAATCGTTGAGCCAGTTTCTGCTCGGCGAACTGCTCAATAATGAAATCCACAAACGCCCGCGTCTTGCCCGGCAGCAACTTATGCTCGGCGTAGTAGATGGAAATATTACCGTCGTCCACATACCAATCGGGTAACACTCGCACCAACGCACCGCTGTCCAGGAACGGCACGGCCATTGGCATGCTCACCAGCGCGATGCCAAGACCCTGGGCACTGGCGCAGCAGGCGGCTTCGGAGTCGCTCATGGTCATGGCTGGCTTCAGTACCAGTGGGCTGTGCTCGCGCTCACGGTGGGTCAGTTGCCATGAACGCACCCGGCCAGTCTGCGGCGAGCGAATCAAGATGCCGAGGCAGTGCGACAGGTCGTCGGGCGCCCGCACCGGCAAGCGTCGCGCCAGGTAATCCGGCGACGCCACCAGCACCCGGTGCGCCGGGGTCAACTTGCGCGCCACCACGCCTTGGGGCAGCTCAAACCCGCCGCCAATGGCCGCATCGAAGCCTTGCCCGATCAGGTCGACTTGGCGGTTATCGAAATGCCAGTCCGGGCTGATATCCGGACAGCGCTGCATGAATTCGCCCAACAACGGCACCACATACCGATTGCCGAACACTGGCCCCATGCTGACCTTGAGCGTGCCCACCGGCCGCCCTTCGGCACTGGCCAGGTTGGCGACCGCATTCTGAATGGTGGTGAGGCTGCCGCTGACTTCCTCCAGGAACACCTTGCCGGCTTCGGTCAGCGCCAGACGCCGAGTGCTGCGCTGGAACAGCCGCACACCGAGGCGCGCCTCCAACTTGGCGACGCTTTTACCCACCGCTGCGGGAGTGAGGCTCAGGTGCCGTGCAGCCTCGGCAAAGCTGCCACCCTCGGCGCTGCGCACAAAGCATTCGATACTGCCAAAGCTTTCCATATCGCTCCACTCTAAACTTTTGGTTTACACAGACTATAGCAACCACGGGCTACCGAGCTGCGCGGGTGAGGTCGATACTCGCTCCATCAACTACCTCGGAGATCGACATGACCACACATAACCTCACCGGCAAAGTCGCCTTGATTCAAGGCGGTTCCCGCGGCATTGGCGCCGCCATCGTCAAGCGCCTCGCCGCCCAAGGGGCAGCGGTTGCCTTTACCTACGTCAGCTCGGCCGCCAAGGCTGAAACACTGCAGAACGAGGTGATCAGCGCAGGGGGTCAGGCTCTGGCGATTCACGCCGACAGCGCCGATGCCACGGCGATTCGCGCGGCGGTCAACGCCACGGTCGAGGCGTTTGGACGCCTGGATATCCTGGTGAATAACGCTGGCGTGCTGGCCATCGCGCCGCTGGACGAATTCAAGCTGGAAGACTTCGACCAGACCTTGGCGATCAATGTGCGCAGCGTGTTTATCGCCACCCAGGAAGCCGCCAAGCACATGGGCGAAGGTGGCCGCGTGATCAATATCGGCAGCACCAACGCCGAACGCATGCCCTTTGGCGGTGGCGGGCCCTACGCCATGAGCAAGGCGGCGCTGGTGGGGTTGACCAAGGGATTGGCGCGGGACCTGGGGCCACGGGGCATCACCATCAACAACGTGCAGCCTGGGCCGGTGGACACCGACATGAACCCGGCGAACAGTGATTTTGCCGACAGCCTGATCGGGTTGATGGCGGTAGGACGGTATGGGCATGTGGAGGAGATTGCCAGTTTTGTGGCCTATCTGGCCGGGCCGGAGGCCGGCTATATCACGGGCGCCAGCCTGACCATCGACGGTGGTTTCAGCGCCTGATTTTGCAAAACCGCACACCAAATGTGGGAGCGGGCTTGCCCGCGAAGGCGTGTGTCAGTGCGACATCTGTCACTGCACTACCGCTTTCGCAGGCAAGCCAGCTCCCACATTTTTGACCGCGCGGGGTCAGGCCATGGGAGGCAAGCCGTAGGCGGCCAAATCAAAGTCGGCGAGCTTGCGAATAATCTGGTCAGCATGCTGGTACTTGCTGTCAGCCATCGCCTCATCGGGCACCGCAATAGCGGTCATGTGCGCAGCCTTCGCCGCCGTCACGCCGAACGGCGAGTCTTCGAACACCAGGCAATCCTCAGGCGCTACACCCAACCGGCGCGCGGCGGTGAGGAAGATATCCGGCGCGGGCTTGGCAGCGCCTACTTCCGGGTCGTCAGCGGTGACGATGGTGTCGAACAGGCCAAACCATTCACGGTGCAGGGTGGTCTTGTGGCCAAACGAGTTACGCGATGAACTGGTGCCCACCGCAATCGGAATATTGTGCGCCTTCAAGTGCCGCACCAACGCCTCGGCACCGGGCATACCCAAGGCCTTGGGAAAGCGCTCGCTCATCAGCGGTTCGCGTATTTCCAGAAACTCGGCGGGCGTGATCGGCAGGTCCAGGGCCTTGACCACGTAATCGGCCAAATCCTGGGCACCCCGCCCGATGATGTGCTGCTTGATGCCCCAGTCGTAGGTACGACCATAGCGTTCGGCAATGATCTGCGTGACTTCGGTGTAGATGCCTTCGGTATCCAGCAACAACCCGTCCATATCGAAAATCACGGCTTTGATCGGGACAGCGGTACGCGGTGCATTCATCACAACACAACCTTGGGGCGAGGACTAAAAGGATTCAGCACAATAACGGCCCTCGTTGCCTGCAAGCAACCTTCGTGGGCCTTCCGTTGATTCATACCACGCAACAGTTTTACCCGTCGGCGCTGACGGCGGCCGTCTAGGGTTTGAGAGGAAAACGTCATGACCCGTTGACGCGGATCTGAAAATACCGATTGCAAACCTTATAAAAGACTTATTAACCTCCCATGAATTCAATCCAATGGACGCGAAAAGCCGTCAAACAATTGCTTCGGTTGCATTCGTATCATCAGCAACAGGTACGCGATGCCGTGTCCGCTCTTGAACACATGCCCGATGCAATCAACGTCAAGGCACTGGTTAACCATCCTCACAGCTATCGCTTGCGGGTAGGTCATTACCGGGTCCTTTTCGACTGGGACGGCAGCATCCAGGTCGTCAGCATCCAAGAGGTTAAAAAACGTGACGAGCGAACCTACTGCCGTACAGATCATCCACAATACGCAGGGCGAGCCAGCCTATGTGGTGATTCCCTATGAACACTATGTGGCGCAGCAAAACGATCCAAACCTGATCCCCCATGCGGTAGTCAGCCGCCTGGTGGATGGCGCAACACCTATTCGCGCGTGGCGCGAGCACCTGAGCCTGACCCAGGAAGAAGTCGCCAAACGCCTGGGTATTTCACAATCGGCATTTGCCCAGCAGGAAGCGGTCAGCAAACCCCGCCGCACCACGCGGGAAAAAATAGCCAAAGCGTTCGGTATCAATGCCAGTCAACTGGAGCTATAACGGCGCGCTGCAAAAATTCACGTCCCCCTTCACCTCACATCGAGCTCAAACATGCTCTACCGCCTAGCCGCCGACGGCCTTGTGCTGTTCCACCTGGCCTTTATCCTGTTCGTGCTGTTCGGCGGCCTGCTCACCCTGAAGTGGCCCCGGGTAATGTGGCTGCACCTGCCCGCCGTTGCCTGGGGCATCGCGGTAGAGGTGCTGCACCTGCCCTGCCCCCTTACACGTTGGGAAAACCTGTTTCGCCACTTGGCCGGGCAGGATGGTTATGGCGGTGGGTTTATCGAGCATTACATTCTGACGATGATCTACCCAGCCGGGCTGACTGCGAATACTCAATTAGTGCTGGGGGCCGTGGTGGTGGTGGTCAACCTCGCCGTGTATGCACGCCTGATCAAACGCAAGTAGGCAGGCAACCCAGGCCAACCAGGGTGACCTCCACCGCCTGTTCCAGCGGTGTGTGGGGCTCATGGCCGAGCGTCGCGAGCAGGCGCTGGTTATCCAGGCGCAACGGTGTTTGCCACAGGTAGCGCATCTCCTGCATCTCACGCACGGTGACGACAAAAGGCGCCGCCCAGTTCAACAACCACCAGGGAAACGCGCCGACCCTGGGTTGCTGGCCCGTCCTGCGCAGCACCACACGCTGGATCGTCTTAGCCATCTGCGTACCGTCCGCATCCATGTACCCAGCCATATGAAAGCAGGCGAAGGCGCCAAGACTGGCACGACGCTCAATCAACTCAAGCATTGTACGCGCTACGTCCGGCAGATAAGCCCATTGATGGGCCACGCCGTAATCGCCTGGGTAGCGGATGGTGTGCACCGGTTTGCCGGGTTTGACCAAGCCTTGGGCAAACCAGTTATTGGCCACCCTGGCGCCGAAAAAATCCCCAGCGCGCACAATCACCACCCGGGCGCCCTGAGTGGAAGCGGCTCGCAAGCGCTGCTCCATCTGCACACGGATCGCGCCCTTGCGAGTCAGCGGGTGCTGGGGTGAGTCTTCGTGCAGCACAGGGAATGCATCCGGCCCGAAGTTGTAGACCGTGCCGGGCAGCACGACTGTCGCGCCTTCGCAGATGGCCGCCGCAATGGAGTTGTCGATCATCGGCAACACCCACTCGGCCCATTTGCGATAACCCGGCGGATTGACGCCGTGCACGATTACCGCGCAGCCCCGGGCGGCCGCGATCACGTCGTCGCGATTCAGGGCATCGCCTTTTAGCCACGTAAAAACAGGATTTTGGCTGCGAGCCTTGATCAGATCCCGAGTCAACGCCCGCACCTCCCAGCCCGCCGCGCTCAACTGCCGCGCCACTTCGCCACCAATGCCACCGGTTGCACCCAAAACCAGAACCTTGCTCATCACCCTCTCCCACTGTTGGTTGATGAGGGTATGTTGGATGCGGAACAGCTATAGAGGAATTGCCGAAGGGTATCGAGCCGCTATACATTTATGTATGGCTACGAATATCGGTTGGGAGCTTTACCGGTCATTTCTCGGTGTACTCAAGGAAGGATCGCTGTCGGGGGCCGCACGGCAGCTCGGCATCACCCAACCCACGGTAGGGCGGCACATCGCCGCGCTGGAAACGGCGCTGGGCGTCGTGTTGTTCACCCGCTCGCCCTCAGGCTTATTACCCACTACGGTCGCCCACACACTGCGGGCGCATGCAGAAACCATGGCGCGTACCGCCGCCGCCCTTGAACGCGCCGCCTCGTCCCAAGGCGATGAGGTGCGCGGCGTGGTACGAGTATCGGCCAGTGAAGTGGTGGGTGTGGAGGTACTGCCGCCGATCATCACGCAATTGCGCCGGGAACACCCGCACCTGAAGGTGGAACTGGTGCTGACCAACCGCTTGAGCGACCTGCTGCAGCTGGAAGCCGACATTGCCGTGCGCATGGTGCGCCCCAGCCAGGAGCAGCTGCTGGCGCGGCGTATCGGCCTGATCGAAGTCGGCCTGCATGCCCGTGACGATTACCTGCAGCAACACGGCATCCCCCAACACATGCACGACCTGGCCGGCCACTCCGTCATCGGCTTTGATCAAGCCACTGCATTTATCCGCAGCCTGGCAATCAAGGGTTTTGAGCGCAACGCCTTCGCCATCAGTAGCGACAGCGACCTGGCGCAACTGGCAATGATCCGCGCCGGTGCCGGCATCGGTGGGTGCCAGGTACAACTGGCCCAGCGCGACCCACGTCTGCGCCGAGTGCTGCCTGACGGCTTCGCGTTTAAAATGGACACTTGGGTCAGCATGCACGAAGACCTGCGCAACAGCCCACGCTGCCGGGTGACATTCGATGCACTGGTGGCAGGTTTGCAGCGTTACGTACAGGCTTGAGACAGCTGCGCTGGTGAACAATCAGCGCACCTCAATCCGTTCGCGGTCGCCCCATGTCCGAAGCCTTCGAAGTTCCCAGCCCCCACGAAAAACACCTTGAACACACCACCGAGCATGCTCACGGCCGCGGCGATAGCTTTGCCAGTCGTATCGCCGTGATGACCGCGATCATGGCGACCGTCGGTGCCATGCTCAGCTATCAGGCCGGCTCCAGCGAAAGTGAAGCTGCGATGGACAAGAACAACGCCGCCATCATCAAGACCGAAGCCGCTAACCAGTGGAACTACTACCAGGCCAAATCCAGCCGCCAGAACCTGGCAGAACTGGCCAGCCATATTCCCGGCGTGGATGCGGCGCATTACCAGGCGGAGATCGAGCGCTACAAGCGCCAGAAGGAAGAAGTGCGTAAACAGGCCGAAACGCTTGAGGCCACTTCACGGGACTGGGACCACAAATCCGAGGAAGCGCTGCACCAGCACCATCGCTGGGCCCAGGCGATGACGGCGATTCAGATCGCGATTTCATTGGCGGCGATTACCCTGCTCACGCGCAAGGAATGGCTCAAACGCATGTCGTACACCGCCGGCGGGGTGGCGGTGATGTTGGGTGGCCTGGCGTGGCTGCATCTCTGACACGCCGAAGAATAAATGTGGGCGCTGTCGAGCCCCAACCAGGCTGCAATGGGATCACCGCGCAGTACCCGCCAGACTGCGACCCAGCCTCGCTGATTGATTTCAATCTGCCAACTGAGCGCTTAGAGTGTCGCCCCCCCGAGAATTGAATCTCGAGATTGAACCTATGGAGTTATGAGTGAAATACGTCAGTAAAGTCGTTGCAGCAGCCGTACTTGGTTTCACCCTGGCAGGTTGCACCGGCACCGCCATGAAAACCCAGCAATACGACGCCAGCCAATACACCGTCCTCGGCCACAGCGAAGCCAGCGCCACCGGCATCATGCTGCTGGGCGTCATCCCCATCGGCCAGAACAACCGCTTCGTACGCGCCCAGGATGCAGCCATCAAGGCCAAGGGCGGCGACGCGTTGATCAACACACAAGTGCAGGAAAAGTGGTTCTGGGCTTGGGTATTGAACGGCTACACCACCAAAATCTCCGGTGATGTGATCAAGCTGAAAACCGCGCAATAAAGTACGAAATTGCCAGGGCGCTGACCCCGGCAAGCGACGTATCATGGGCCTGACTTTCGAGGATGGCCCATGAACCTCAGCATCATTTACGCCCTCGCGGCCGCCGCCCTGTTCGGCGCCAGCACCCCGCTCGCCAAAAGTCTTGGCCTGGGCCTCTCGCCCATCCTGCTCGCCGGCCTGCTCTACCTCGGCAGCGGCATTGGCCTTGCCGGTGTGCGCTTGATCCGTGATCGCGGCTGGAAACCTACCGGGCTAACCCCATCGGAATGGCCCTGGCTACTTGGCGCCATCGCCTTCGGCGGCCTCCTCGGCCCCGTTGCACTGATGTTCGGCCTGACCCGCACCACCAGCGCCAGCGCCTCCCTGATGCTCAACCTTGAATCGGTACTGACCGCCGTGATCGCCTGGGTCGTGTTCCGCGAAAACGCCGACCGACGCATCGTCCTCGGCATGCTTGCCATTGTGTTGGGCGGCGTGGTGTTGTCGTGGTCCGGTGCTGACAGCAGCCATCAGGACTGGACCGGACCGCTCGCCGTTGCGCTGGCGTGTTTGTGCTGGGGCATTGATAACAACCTGACGCGCAAGGTGTCGGCGTCTGACGCGCTCTTTATCGCTGGGGCCAAGGGCTTGATTGCGGGGTTGGTGAATTGCAGCCTGGCGCTTTACCTGGGGGCGCAGATTCCGGGCGTGGCGCAACTGGCGCCGATTCTACTGGTAGGTTTCCTCGGCTATGGCATCAGCCTGGTGATGTTCGTGCTGGCCCTACGCGGGCTGGGCAGTGCGCGCACCGGGGCTTATTTCTCCACCGCACCTTTCCTCGGTGCCGCAGTGGCGTTGCTGGCATTTGGCGAGTCGGTGACCGTGGCGTTCTGGATTGCTTCGGCGCTGATGGCCGTAGGCGTGTGGCTGCACCTGACGGAGCGGCATGCCCATGAACATGTGCATGAAGCCACGGAACATGGGCATCGGCATGTGCATGATGAACATCACCAGCATGAGCATGGGTTTGAGTGGGATCCGGCGCAGCCGCACAGTCATGTGCATGTTCACAAGGTGATGACCCACAGCCACGCGCATTTTCCGGATGTGCATCATCGGCATAGGCATTGATGATCGTTTGGTACGAAAAGACTTCGGTATTCTCCAATCCTGAAGCCCAGTGGGAGTGGCTCCAAACATTACAGTGCAGGCGAAGGCAGGTATGATCCAGGCCAACCCGGCCCGACTGGACCTACACACATGCCTGCCTCCGACACCCGCCCTACGCCCGCGCCATTCCTCAAGCCCGGTGAAACCGTGGTGTTGTTCGACGGGGTGTGCAAGCTGTGTAACGGTTGGGCAAGGTTTCTGATCCGCCACGACCACCAACGGCGCTTGCGATTAGCCGCCGTGCAGTCACCCGAGGGTCAGGCGCTGCTGGCGTGGGCGGGGTTGCCGCTGGAGCAGTTCGACACCCTCGCAGTGATCCGCGATCGGCACTGTTGGGAGCGTTCGGAGGCGGTGTTGGAAATCATTGCGCAACTGCCTGCCCGCTGGCACCCAATGCTGCTCCTGCGCGGCATCCCGCGCTTTCTTCGGGATTGGGCTTACGACCGCATCGCGCGCAATCGCTATCGGCTGTTCGGGAAATACGATACCTGTCTGTTGCCGAACGCGGATCATGAACAGCGCTTTTTAAAGGATCAGCCATGAATTCCCTGGTGCGCATCAACTGGATCGCCCGGGGCGGCCTGGCTTTCATGTTTGCCTACCATGGGCTGGTGCCAAAGCTGCTGTGGCTAAGCCAGGGTGAGCGGGCAATGATCCAGGCGCACGGGATCGAGCAGGTGCAGTTGTTCGCCACGCTGGCGGGGGTTGGGGAAATTGCCCTGGCGATATGGATACTGCTTTCGCCACGCAGTATCTGGCCGCTTGTAGTGGCTGCGACTGCGCTGGCGGGGCTGCTGGTGGATGTGGCGGTGTTCAGCCCGTCGATGCTCAGGGAAGCGTTTAATCCTGTGTCGCTGAATGTGGCGGGTTTGGCGTTGTGTGCGGTGGCTTGGAATACCAAGCCCTGAACGGCATTTATTTCAGCCCGAGTGCCTCAAGTGCAACGGCCAGCGCTGATGTCAGCCACACAGCAACAGCCCAATCAACTGCCATGGCGTCATCTTCGTGACCATGATCAGCACGATCACAAACATCCCAGAGAAACCCAAAACACCCATCCAGAACCATTGCCTATAGACGCCGCGGTATCCATCACCAAGCGCGCTGCACGTCTCAACCGCACTGAGCGCCATCTGCTGCAAACGCTTCTGCAGCACCAGCACCGGCAGCCAAAGAGCCCCCACACACAGGAAGATGATCAGCGAAGTCAGCACCCATTCGGTGGTCAACCCAAGTCCGGCAAGCTTGACCAACACAAAGCCGGTAATGATCTGAATGACGCCCGCCGGCGTAGTGATCCAGGTATCGAACTGCACCACCATCCGCGCCACATGGGCAATCACTTGCGGGTTGGCCGTACGGCTCGCGGCGATCAGATACAGATACGAGCCCATGCCGAAGCCAAACAGGAAAATCGCCGCGATGATGTGGATGTATTTCAGGCTCAGATAGAGCATGGTCAGCCCTGCCCGTCAGAGAAATGCACGGCCAGGCTGAGGTTCGCCGGGTCGTTGATAGCGGCCATGTATTCGTCGACGGTGATTTCGCCAACGCACGGCCGCGCACCGGGTTCAGGCACATAGCCTTGGGCGACTTTAAGGGCCAGAGCAACGGCGGCGCAGCTGGGGATTTCCGGGCCTTTGTCATTCAGCGCCGTCAGTTGCACCGCCAGGGACAGCGGTTGCCCTTCTGCACCAAGGCCTTTCACGTCGATGTACATCGCGCTTTTGCCATCGCCAAAGCGCTCGAACCAAGTACCCAGCCGATGCAGCCGCGCAGCCCAGGCAAGATGGTCACGCACCACGCCCCACCGCAGCGCCTGGGCCAGCAGACAGTTGGCGACACCGCCAAGCTTGAGCCCCGCACCAGCCTTGAAGCTCAGGGTGTGGGCACCATAGCGGCCAGCAAAGATGTCCATGTCGGGCACGTCCACATTCGCCAACACCCGCGTGCCAAGCTCAGGCATTTTGCGCAGCGTCAGGTCCTGCCAGCCCAGCACTTCATGCACCTGGCCATGCCTGAGCTGCTTGATGGGTTTGCCCGCGTAAGCCAGCACACCTTCGACGGTGGACAGGCCCGGCATCTTGGCCGAGGAGGAAATACCGTGCTCGATCGAGTCGATACGGGTGAAGCGATAGCGATACTGATCGATGATGGCGGACGACAGCGTCGGCACGGAGCTGCACCCGCTAAGGATCGCCACGCCTGCCTGCCGTGCTTGTGCATCCAGCACGCTCACGCCGTTGACGAAGGTGCGGCAGTCGGACAAGTCGCAGTAGTTCACGCCAGCGTCGATGCAACTCTGGGCGACAGCATAGGACTGCCCCTGGAACGGGCCGCCGGTGTGGATCACCCACGTGATGTTCATCGAACGCAAAACGGAGGCGAACCCGGCTCCCATGGCATCGCCGCACCAGCCCTCGCAAGCGGTGTTCGACTGGCTTTTCAGCTCATCCACCTTGCGCTGCAGCTTATGAGGGTCGCGACCCGAGATCACCAGTTCAATGCCCGGCGCCAACACCAGGTGCCGGCAAACGATGCTGCCGAAATTGCCGTAGCCACCGACTACCAACACCCTGAGTGTCATTCCATTCTTCCCTAAACAAACGATCATGCGCTGCGCCTGAGGCAGGCTGGCGGCTGAGGCGGCAAAGATACCCGATTTGCTTAACAGCTTGGGCCAGATCAACAGAGAGAGTGAGAAGAAGGACTACGGTTTTACAGAGCCCTGATCACCAGCCCGCCCCACAAGCCGTCTCAGACCACCTGCAACGGTTTACCGCGATCAATTGACTCCAGGCCAGCTCTCTACATATTCAATAGTGAAGTCCGGATAGGAATCGACAATCTGGATCTTGTAATCAGGATAGCTATCGACGGTTTGCCATTTCCCGACAGAATCCGGCCAAGAATCCACCTTCTTTACTTTGAGGTCGGGGAATTGATTCACCACCTTCACCTTGTAGTCGGGATAGCTGTCCACGAACTGGATCTTGCCGTAAATCTTCGACACATCTACCGTCGTACCGGCGTGAGCGCAAAAAGTGCAGGTCAACAGCAAGGAAGCGAGGGCAACTTTGAACATGAGTGCTGCATCCTGAAAAATTGAGGCGTCCAGTCTATCCGTAACCGCGCAGGCCGTGCCGAAAAACGCCTATCCCTTAAACTCACCCGCCCCATTGCCGACGGCGTCAACATACGCCACACACAACAACTCGGCGATCTGGCTTTTGACTGCTTTGGTCGATTCTGGACGCGGGTTTCACCTTTGCTGTTTCCGGACTTTCGATAGCAACCTTGAGCCGGAAATAACAAGAGGGTTCCCGTCGGCGAAGTTAGCGATAAAACACAACGCTGTGCGGGCCATAAAGTAAATAAATTCGTCCCCTTTTCCCGCTGGAGCAACTCCAGCCAGCCGCCCGCAATCAACTCGCCCGCTCTATCGGCCAGGAATTGCGACGTAGCCATCAAAGACCGTGCTCAGCGCAGTGCACCAGAGATTCGTTACGAGCAACCTGAACTATTAGGTTTCATAGACATAGACCTTGATATAATTCGCGACGCCTTACTGACAAAACCAACTCAATAAACTCTTTTTGATCGAGAACTAAAATGCAAGGAAAGCAAAACATGGCAAAGCCAAACTACAAAATGATCGTAGGCTTGTGGGTGGCTGCTTTCATACTAGCGTTTGTATCACCTATCACAGCTGGCATATTCGGCAAGCCAGAAATAGCCATATCAACATTGATCCTAGGTGTCTTTTTGGCTCTCATCATGATACTTGACCTCAAGCAGGACAGAGTGATCAAAGGGTTATTCATTATAATGTTTGGCGTGTTATTTCAAACTTTATACTTGAAAATAATTTACATCTTTGTTCCTTCCAATACCATTCCGCAGCATTACAAAGACTACTTGGATATCTACTCGCAAGTATTATTATTTGCTTGCTCAGGAGCAGGCGGAAGTATCATTGCAGCTCACGCAGACAAAAGCTCTCTCGATAATGACTCAGCAGCCTCCAGAGAAAAACACACCTGCCATGACGTAGAAATCAAAAAACTAACCACCACAATTGAAAAACTCTATAAAAAACTTAATTCTATTATCACTGCGATCGCCTCATTAGGCATGATTATTATAATTCTGGCAGTCGCTATTTTTATCCGATAGTTCGCGACGCTTCGGCGGCATCAACCTAGAAGGCGACATCACCCACAAAGGTGACTATATCCAAACCAGGAGTCAGACGTAACCGGCCAAGTCCAGGTATCTAGTGATGTGATCGCAGCCGGCGTCAGTTTGGTCAAACACCCGCACACCGGCGTCAAGGCCGGCGGCGACCAGTCTGGGGTGCCGATCCATCATGAATCGACATACCGGCGGTGCTATCAGCGAGCGCTAGCA
Source organism: Pseudomonas sp. CFSAN084952 (assembly GCF_009648855.1). NCBI lineage: Bacteria > Pseudomonadati > Pseudomonadota > Gammaproteobacteria > Pseudomonadales > Pseudomonadaceae > Pseudomonas > Pseudomonas sp. CFSAN084952. The sequence continues at coordinate 3,912,786 of NZ_CP045767.1, forward strand.
CATCAGTCAGGCGATCACCGACATTCTGACCACACGCATTGGCACGCGTGGAATGCACCGCGAATATGACAGCCTGGTGCCAGAGCTGGTGGATCACCCTTCAACGACGTCAACCGTCTGCGCGTACGAATAGATATGCCGTGCGCATGATCTAAGAACAGTAGGTTTTCCAAGCTCAAAAATTACAAACCCCCAGGTTTCTTTCGAAACCTGGGGGGGGTTGTTTGCTTTGAACGAGGAGGAAGAAAATCAAAAAAATCCGTCCCCCTCTCCTTGCATTTTCCCATCTGTAGGCTTGACTGTGGAAGCAGGCGGACAATATACCCATGCAATACATTATATTTTACTTGGCGCCAGCATTGAGCGCCTCCAGTATCACTTGGATATGGCTTAATCAGCGAGTTAACCTAACTACGGTTTTTTTGTAGCAGTGGCAAGTCTGCAGCTTTATTCCAAATAGGGAGCCAACTCATGGAATTCAAAATCCAAAAGGAATGTAAATATGACTATCACAATCACAAACGGCGCAAGCAGAGTTGTAAAAGTTGCAGTAAGTTCATGGAAGACTGATAGCAACCCCAGTGAGGACTACTTCTCAATAGAGCAAGGCAATAGCGACACGTGGTCGCGTAGCGATTCAAGAGGCTATTTAATGCTCGTCCAAGACCTCGCACAGACGAGCGAGTACTACGTCTCCTCCAGCAGCAAAATCGTTATCGAGGATGACCGTGTCAAAGATCATGGCCAAACTATTAGACCACTAACATCGATAAATCAGTGATAGGTGTCGGTAATACGCATGTGGAGGTCACTCAAAACAGGGGACAGCACCTGTACCGCCACCAAATCCTGTCGCAGATTTTTCCTGGTTGCTCATTGGGTCGAAATCAATAGAGATCAGCTCAACGAGCTGCGCACAGACGCCAGGGTGGATTGCTAATACGAAAAAGCGCCCCGTCGAGAGCCACCTGGCGGCGAGGCGGCCTTTCAAAAATCCGAATGGGGAACAAAGGGAGGGAGAAAATCATCAGGCACAAAAAAGCCCCGAAAAACGGGGCTTTTTCATAACAATGTGGCGGTGAAGGAGAGATTCGAACTCTCGATACAATTTCTTGTATACACACTTTCCAGGCGTGCTCCTTAAGCCACTCGGACACTTCACCGTATCTCGTCAAACCAGTTCAGTCTGTCGAGGCGCGCTAATGTAGTCGAAAGCCTTTCTGATGGCAAAGGTTTTTTTCAGAATTTTCATGCGGTTAGACCGTTATGCCATTCACCGCGCGGCAAGGGGTGATGATTGTGCCATTCTCAGGCAGCGGCGGCACGCGTCTGGAGCGCTTGCTGCGCCCTGCTGCGGGGTGTCTACCCTTGGGGATGGGGCAAAAGCCTGACTGGGTAGTCAGTCACGGCGCTTTACCCGCGCGGGCGTGGTGAGTAACGTCTGCGCATCTACCTCTATAACAAGCCCTACAAGGAACCGCGTCATGAGTGAGTTGATTGCCTACCACTTCGAAGACGGTATCGCGACCCTGACCCTGAGCAACGGCAAGGTGAATGCCATTTCTCCGGCGGTGGTCAGTGAGTTTAATGCGGCGCTGGATCAGGCCGAGAAGGATCGGGCGGTGGTGATCATCACGGGCACGCCGGGGATTTTGTCGGGTGGTTATGATTTGAAGGTGATGACCGCCGGCCCTAAAGAGGCAATCAGCCTGGTGACCTCGGGTTCGACCCTGGCGCGGCGGATGTTGGCGCATCCGTTCCCGGTGATCGTGGCTTGCCCTGGCCATGCGGTGGCCAAAGGCGCGTTCCTGTTGTTGTCGGCCGATTATCGGATTGGCGTCGAAGGCCCGTTCAGCATTGGTCTGAATGAAGTGGCGATTGGCATGACCATGCACCATGCCGGTATCGAGTTGGCGCGGGATCGCCTGCGTAAGTCGGCGTTTCAGCGTTCGGTGATCAATGCCGAGATGTTTGATCCGCAAGGCGCCCTGCACGCAGGTTTCCTCGACAAGGTGGTGGCACCGGAAGAACTGCAAGCGGCTGCACTGGAAGCGGCGCGGCAGCTGAAGAAGATCAATATGAACGCGCACAAGCACACCAAGTTGAAAGTGCGCCGTGCACTGCTCGAAGCCCTGGACGATGCAATCATCCAGGATCAGGGCCATAGCCTGAGCTAAGCCCTACCCCTGCTGTGCCTGAGCCCGACCTTGAGTCGGGCTTTTTCTTACCTATAAGTGTGAAACGTCCGTAGCCGCTCTAGCTAGCCGTTATCGGCCCATGTGGAAACATGCGCTTAAACATCGGCTATCTCCTACGTCTGTAGGGGCAATTGCCGAATACAGTGCACATCCGTACACTGCGCCACCTTTTGTCCCGATGGGCCGTGTCGATGCTTTTTCTGTTGCGTATGTTGTTGATGAGCCTGCATTTTATGATCGCTGGCGTGCTGGGTGTGCTGGTCGGTGTGTGCAGGCCGTTCAACCCGGACAACAGCCGTCTCTGCGCTCGCCTCTATGCGTTGCCGGCCATGCGGATCCTGGGCTTGAACGTGAAGGCCGACGTCGACTCGCTGCGCAACAAGCCCGGTACCTGCGTGGTAATCGCTAACCATCAGTCCAACTACGATCTGTTTGTGCTCGGCAATGTAGTGCCGCACCGCACGGTCTGCATCGCCAAGAAAAGCCTGAAATGGGTACCGCTGTTCGGCCAGCTGTTCTGGCTGGCGGGCAATGTGCTGATTGACCGTGGCAATGCACACAAGGCGCGGCGTGCGATGCTGACCACCACGCATACCTTGCAGCATGAGGACACGTCAATCTGGGTGTTCCCGGAAGGTACGCGCAACCTGGGCAAAGGGTTGTTGCCGTTCAAGAAAGGCGCGTTCCATATGGCGATTGCGGCCGGTGTGCCTATCGTACAGGTGTGCGTCAGCAATTACGTGACGCAGATGAAGCTCAATCGTTGGGACAGTGGCAGTGTGCTGATACGCTCGTTGCCGCCGATTCCTACCTGTGGCTTGACGGTGGATGACATCCCTCAGTTGCTGCTGACGTGTCAGACGCAGATGGATGAGTGCATCGCACAGATGGACCGCGAACTGCAACGCGCGTAGGCGCCCGCTTAGGGTGACGCGGAGCGTCACGGGCGGCATTCCCACGCAGAGCGTGGGAACGATCAGTGATATCAGCCAGCAACAACGGAACGCCATTCAGGCTAAGCTGCCCAACATCTGTCCTCTTGATAAGAAGTGATCAGCACCATGGGTAGAGTTGTTGCGGCTGCCGTCTATAGCGCCGGTAAGAAAGTCTCGGATATCACTCTCGATGAAGGCGCGGCCTGGGCCGCCAAACCTGGGCACTTTGTGTGGATCGGCCTGGAAGAACCCAGCGCCCAGGAATTGAACAACCTGCAACGCCAGTTCAACCTGCACGAGCTGGCGATTGAAGACGCGATGGAAAAACACAGCCGCCCAAAGCTGGAAACCTTCGGCGACGCGCTGTTTATCGTCACCTACTCACCGGTGCGCGAGAACGGCAAGCTGGAGTTTATCGAAACCCATATTTTTGCCGGCAACGGCTACATCATAACCGCACGCAACGGTCACTCGGCGTCCTACGGCTTTGTGCGCCAACGCTGTGAGGCGCGCCCGTTGTTGCTGGAGCATGGGGAAGATTTCGTACTCTATGCGTTGCTGGATTTTGTCACTGAAAACTACCAGCCGGTGAGCGAGGCGATCCACGCCGAGATTGATGAGTTGGAGCGTAACGTGCTGTGCAGTTCGCTCAACGAGCGCGATATCCAGCACCTCCACGGCCTGCGCCGCGATGTGTTACGGCTCAAGCGGCACGTGGCGCCAATGGTGGAGATCAGCCAGGAGTTGCAGAAGCTGAGCTTCCCGTTTATCGACAAGAACATGCGCCCGTATTTCCGTGATGTGCAAATCCACGTGACGCGGCAAATGGAAGACCTCACCACCCTGCGCGACATTGCCAGCCAGACCATCGAGATCGGTGTGTTGCTGGAGGCGTCGCGCCAGAGCGTGGTGCAGCGCAAGTTCGCCGCGTGGGCGGCGATCCTGGCGTTCCCCACGGCGGTGGCGGGGATTTACGGGATGAACTTCCAGAACATGCCCGAGCTGCAATGGCACTACGGCTATTTTGCGGTGCTCGGTTTTATTACCTTGGGCTGTACCGGTTTATGGGCCAGCTTCAAGCGTTCGGGCTGGCTTTAAGCCTTGGCTTCAGGCTGGTGCGCCACAAAGCGCATCATCCACTCCGCCACGGTCACGCCGTGGTGGTCGCGCTCCAGGCTGGCCACGCCGTTGCTGTAGACCTTTTCACCCAGGGTTGTCTGAAGTATTTCCAGCAACTCACGGGAATAGTCGTGAACAAACTCCGGATGGCCCTGGAAGCACAGCACTTGGTCGCCAATGTGATACGCGGCAAACGGGCAGAATTCGCTCGAGGCGATCACGGTGGCGTTTTCTGGCAAGGTGGTGACTTGGTCCTGGTGGCTGATCAATAGCGTCAGCTGCGGCACCTCGGGGCTCATCCATGGCGTCTTGGCATCCAGCTTGTAAGCGTGGGTGCCCATGCCCCAGCCCTGGCTGGCACGTTCGGCCTTGCCGCCCAAGAGCAGCGCGAGCAACTGATGGCCGAAGCACACGCCCAGCAGCTTGTCGCCGCGCTCATAACGCGTGAGCAGGTAGGTCTTGAGCGTCTGGATCCAAGGGTCGGTACCGAAGGAATCGGCCTTGCTGCCGGTGATCAGGTACGCGTCAAACACTTCGTCATCCGGTGGGTACTCGCCCTGCACCACGTTGTAGACCACAAACTCGGCGGCAATCGGTTGCTTGGCGAACAGGCGCTTGAACATCTGCCCATAGCCTTGGTACTCATCGATCAAAGCGGGGCGCAGAATATCGGTTTCCAGGATGCAGACGCGTAGCGACATAAAAAATACCTGACACGGCGATGGGAATATTGCACACCCCAGAGCCTGCCTTGAAATACACCTTCAAAGCAAGCTCTCCCCTCCTACATTTTGATTACCGGAACACTTCACCCTGCGCGGCTTTCTCCAACAACAACGCCGGCGGCGAGAAGCGCTCCCCATACTGCTCTGCCAGGTAGCGGGCGCGGGCGATGAAGTCGTTCAGCCCGTACTGGTTGATAAACTGCAACGCGCCGCCACTCCACGCGGCAAAGCCGATGCCGAAGATTGAACCAACGTTGGCATCCGCCGTGGACATCAACACGCCCTCCTCCACACAGCGCACGGTTTCGATGGCTTGGATAAACAACAAGCGGTCGCGCACGTCCTGGGGTGAGATTTGCTCGTCGGGCTGTTCAAACCGGGTTTTCAGCTCAGGCCACAGGTGCTTCTGGCCTCCAGCGGGATAGTCGTAAAAACCACCGCCGGCCGCCTTGCCCGTGCGCTTGTATTCGTTCACCAACAGATCAATCACCGCCGTCGCCGGATGGTTCGGCATGGCCTTGCCTTCGGCCTGCAGGTCCTTGGCCGTTTGCTGTCGGATATGGCTCATCAGGCTGAGGGACACTTCATCGGACACCGCCAACGGCCCCACCGGCATGCCGGCCTTGCGCGCTTCGGTCTCGATCATCGGCGCGGCCACGCCTTCGCCGAGCATGGCGATGCCTTCGTTGGTAAAGGTGCCGAATACCCGCGAGGTGAAAAAGCCGCGACTGTCGTTGACCACAATCGGGGTTTTCTTGATTTGCAGTACGAAGTCAAACCCTCGGGCCAGGGTTTCGTCGCTGGTGCGCGCCCCTTTGATGATTTCCACCAGGGGCATCTTGTCCACGGGGCTGAAGAAGTGCAAGCCGATGAACTTGGCTTGATCGGGCACCGCCGTGGCCAGGCCGCCGATGGGCAAGGTGGAGGTGTTGGAGGCGATCACCGCGTCGGCCCCCACCACACTTTGCGCCGCGGCCGAGACCTTGGCCTTGAGTGCGCGGTCTTCGAATACGGCCTCGATGATCAGGTCGCAGCCGGCCAGGCCGGCGTCATCCTGAGTAGGATGAATGCGCGCCAGGGTGGTTTCGCGCTGTTCGGCGGTCAATTGCCCACGGCTGACTTTCTTGTCCAGCAATGCGGCCGAATGGGCTTTGCCTTTTTCAGCGGCGGCCAGGGTGATGTCTTTGAGCACCACCTCGATACCCGCACAGGCACTGACATAGGCGATGCCCGCGCCCATCATCCCGGCGCCGAGCACACCGACTTTGCGCGTTACATAAGGCGCGAAGCCCTGCGGGCGCGAGCTGCCGGCGTTGATTTGGTTGAGCTGGAACCAGAAGGTGCCGATCATGTTTTTTGCCACTTGCCCGGTCACCAGTTCGGTGAAGTAGCGGGTTTCGATCAGGTGCGCGGTGTCGAAGTCCACCTGGGCGCCCTCGACCGCCGCACAGAGGATTTTCTCCGGCGCAGGGAAGCAGCCTTGGGTCTTGCTACGCAAAATCGATGGGGCAATGGCGAGCATTTGCGCGACTTTAGGGTGGGACGGCGTGCCGCCGGGAATCGCGTAGCCCTTGTTGTCCCAGGGTTGCCTAACGTCGGGATTAGCCAGAACCCAGGCACGGGCCTGTGCCAGCAATGCCTCGCGATCTGCCGCCAACTCATCAATCAGGCCCGCTTGCAGGGCCTGGGCGGGCCGCACCTTTTTGCCTTCGAGCAAATACGGCAAGGCTTTTTCCAGGCCGAGCATGCGCACCATGCGCACCACGCCGCCGCCCCCTGGCAACAGGCCAAGGGTGACTTCCGGCAAGCCCAGTTGCACGGACTTGTCGTCCAGCGCGACCCGGTGATGGCAGGCCAGGCAAATTTCCCAACCGCCGCCCAGGGCCGCGCCATTGATCGCGGCCACCACCGGTTTGCCGAGGGTTTCCAGGCGGCGTAATTGCGCTTTCAATACCAAGACACTGTCGTAGAACGCCTTGGCGTGGGCTTTATCGACCTTGATCAGCTCATTGAGGTCGCCCCCGGCAAAAAAGGTCTTCTTGGCCGAGGTGATCACCACCCCGGCGATCTCGTCCTTTTCAGCTTCCAGGCGCGTGAGGGTGGCCGCCATGGCTTCACGGTAGGCGGCGTTCATGGTGTTGGCGCTCTGGCCGGGCATGTCGAGGGTCAGCACCACGATCTGGTCCTGGCCTTTTTCGTAACGAATGGCATCGGTCATGACAAATTCCTTAGGCTCAGAGACGTTCGATGATGGTGGCGATACCCATGCCACCGCCGACGCATAAAGTGGCCAGGCCGTAGCGTTGCTGGCGCGCCTCCAGCTCGTCGAGCAAGGTGCCGAGAATCGCGCAGCCGGTGGCGCCCAAGGGGTGGCCCATGGCGATGGAGCCGCCGTTGACATTGACCCGTGCGGCGTCGATGCCCATGTCCTTGATGAACTTGAGCACGACCGAAGCGAAGGCTTCGTTGACTTCGAACAGGTCGATGTCCTCGACCCGCAGGCCGGCCTTGGCCAGCGCCTTGCGAGTGGCCGGCGCGGGGCCGGTGAGCATGATGGTCGGGTCGGTACTGGTCACCGCCGTGGCGACAATACGCGCCCGCGGTTGCAGGCCCAGTTCACGGCCTTTGGCCTCGGAACCGATCAGCATCAACGCGGCGCCATCCACAATGCCGGAACTGTTGCCCGGCGTGTGCACATGGTGGATGCGCTCCACGTGGCTGTAGACCCGCAACGCGGTGGCGTCGAAACCCATCTGGCCCATCATTTCGAAGCTCGGCTTGAGCTTGCCCAAGCCCTCGAGGGTTGAGTCGCCGCGGATAAATTCGTCATGGTCCAGCAGCACGATGCCGTTCTGGTCGTGCACCGCGATTAGCGACTTATTGAAGGAACCGTCTGCCCGCGCCCTGGCTGCTTTCTGCTGGGACTGTAGGGCAAAGGCGTCGACATCCTGGCGCGTGAAGCCTTCCAGGGTGGCAATCAGGTCGGCGCCAATGCCTTGGGGCGTGAAGTGGCTGTGCATATTGGTTTGCGGGTCGAGTACCCAGGCGCCGCCATCGCTGCCCATGGGCACGCGGGACATGGACTCGACGCCGCCAACAACCACCAGGTCTTCGAAGCCGGAACGCACTTTCATCGCCCCCAGGTTCACCGCTTCCAGGCCCGACGCGCAGAAGCGATTGACCTGCACACCGGCCACACTGACATCCCAGTCGGCCACCAGCGCGGCGGTCTTGGCGATATCGGCGCCCTGGTCGCCAACGGGCGTGACGCAGCCCAGGACGATGTCATCCACTTGGCGGGTGTCGAGGTCGCTGCGCTGCGCCAGCGCCGTGAGCAAGCCAGCCACCAGGTTTACCGGCTTGACGCTGTGCAGGGCACCGTCGGCCTTGCCCTTAGCCCGGGGCGTGCGTATCGCATCAAAAATCAAAGCTTGGGTCATGACATCCTCGAACCGCTGTGGGTGTGTGCTCCTACCTTAGGCCCGATTGACACGGTTTCAATGACGGATGCGCTCATTGCTTTTGACCCCCTCGCTCGGACGAACGGTAGGTTCCTACGGGAAATGCCTGATTAATCGTTTTAGCTGTCTAGCCCTAGGGCTGGCGCCAAGATGGCAATAAGCCTCATGCCGTTTTTAGCGCAAATACTTCTTAGCTGATATGAAATGAGTCTAAGCCAGAAAGAACGGGCGCTCTAAGGTTGAATCTGTAAGACGCTGTTGCCGGGTTTTGCTGGAACAGTTGTAAGAAAAGTGCAACGTCACCTCGCGATACTGAAATAAACCAGCACGCATTTGACGCTCAGGAATAACAACAAAAGAAAAGGCAGTCAGCCATGTTCAAACAATCGAAAGTACGTCAGGCGGGACTTATTCTGTTCGCCACCACCTTGATTCTGATCTTGCCCAATTTAACCAAGGTTATTGGGTGACACTCCCCGCTTGCGTGCACACACCGCACCAGGCCTGCAGTTTTTGGCAGCACCTGCCAGGACATTGCGCTTAGCGCTCCTGTTGCAGGGGCTGTCTTTTTACCTGCCGTTTTCCGTTATCGTGTGCGCCCTCACTCTCGCAACGGGCCTGTGCCTTGAAACCGATCCTCGCCCTTTTTGCCCTGCTGCTGAGCCTGCCCGCGGCGGCGGCACAGTTGACCATCGAGTTGGACCACAGCCAAAAGACCTGGCAGACCGCCGAGTTGCTCAAGCACCCCGACGCTCAGACGGTGCAGATCGTCGATGATGTGTCCTACAAGCGCACTATGACCTATCGTGCGGTGCCCCTGGCGGTGCTCTTACCGGGCCTTAAATCTGCGAACCACCTGCAAGCCGTTGCCCTTGATGGTTTTGCCGCCGAACTTGCCGCCGCGCCGTTACTGGAAAAAAACGGCGCCCGCGCCTGGCTGGCCGTGGAAGACCCGGCCCATCCATGGCCACCGCTGGCGCAGGGCAAGCCCAGCGCCGGGCCGTTCTATCTGGTCTGGACCAACCCTCAAGCCGGGCATATCAGCCCCGAACAGTGGCCGTTCCAGGTATCGAAACTCAAGCAGTTGCAGACGGTTGGCGAGCGTTTCCCGGCGTTATTGCCCGACCCGAAGCTGGCGGCGAACGACCCGATCAACCAGGGCTTTGCGTTGTTCCAGAAGAACTGCCTGGCGTGCCATCGCCTCAATGGCGGCGGTGATGCCCAGATGGGCCCGGACCTGAATGTGCCCTACAACCCCACCGAGTATTTCAGCGGGGATTTCCTCAAACGTTACATCCGCGACCCGCAAAGCCTGAGGCAGTGGCCACAGGCGAAGATGCCGGCGTTTACAGCGAGTGTATTGCCAGACAATGAGTTGGACTTGCTGGTGGGGTATTTGCGGCATATGGCGGGCCGCAAACAGCAACCTTGAGCCTGCGCTGTATCGATCGTTCCCACGCTCCGCGTGGGAACGCCTCTTGTGATGCTCTGCGTCACGCTTTGGGACGCGGAGCGTCCTCGGCTGCATTCCCACGCAGAGCGTGGGAACGATCAAGCAACGCAGAGCGCGGGGGCGATCATTGCTGCGGCGCCACGAATACCTTGGCATGCATCTGCTCATGCCCACCGCCACGGCGCATCCCCCGGACCGGGCAGGCGTCGAGGTAGTCCAGGCCCACGGCCAGCTTCAAGTGCCGCTCCGGCCGCGCCAGTTGGTTGGTCACGTCAAAGCTGTACCAGGCGTCATCCAGCCAGGCTTCGGCCCAGGCATGGCTGGCCAGGTGCGTGCTGTCTTCGGTATACAGATACCCCGACACATACCGCGCAGGGATCCCCAGGCTGCGTGCGCAGGCCAGGAACGCATGGGTGTGGTCCTGGCACACCCCAGCGGCACCTGCGAAGGCTTGGGCGGCGCAGGTATCGACGTCGGTCGCACCGGGGGTGTAGACCATGGTGTGGTTAAGCGCGTGCATCAAATCGATAAGCGCCGTGCGATCACGACGCTGATGGCAGTGTTGCCCGGCAAACCCGCGCAGGGCGTCGTCGGGCTCGGTGAGGCGAGTGGAGCGCAGGAACGGAAAGGCAGACTGACTTTCGTGTTCGGCCTCGCGCAATTCATCGATCTCCACCACGCCCCGGGCGCCGATGATGATGGCGTCGTGGGGTTCGTCCAGCGTGAGCACATGCAAGATATTGCCGAAGGGGTCCACCTGAGCCCGCACCGGGCGCGGCAGGTCGAGTTGCCAGCTCAGCACGTGTTGGCGCTCGCTGTCATGGGGCGTCAGGCGCAGGTACTGGATGCTGGCGCGCACCTGGTCTTCGTAGTGGTAGGTGGTGTCGTGGCTGATGGAGAGTCTCATGCCGCCTCCAGGTAGGAACTGTAGATGGCGTCGCCCAACTGGCGGACCAAGGGGATAAAGTCGGTCAGCCAGGCATGCAGGCCTTCTTCGAGGATTTCGTCGATGGCGGTAAAGCGCAGGCGCGCATCCATCTCGGCGGCCAGGCGCTGGGCCGGGCGGCCGTTGATGCCGGGCAGGCTGGCGAGGATCTGGTCGATCTCTTCGCTGCAAGCGCGCAGCGAACGCGGCACATCCGCGCGTAACAGCAGCAGCTCAGCCACTTGCCGAGCCCCCGGGGCATCGCGATAAATCTCGGTGTACGCCTCGAATGACGACAGTGCGCGCAGCAACGCACTCCATTGGTAATACGCGTGGGCCGTGCCATCGCTGACCACCGCCGCGTGTTCGCCGGCCATTTCGTAGCGGGCATCGAGCAAGCGCAGGGTGTTATCGGCGCGCTCGATAAAGGTGCCCAGGCGAATAAAGCGGAAGGCATCGTTGCGCATGATAGTGCCGTAAGTGGCGCCCCGAAACAGATGGGAGCGCTCCTTGACCCACTCACAAAACCGGCTCATGCCGTAATGGCTCAGGCCCTGCTGGGCGATATCGCGTATGTCCAGCCAAGTAGCATTGATGTTTTCCCACATGTCGGCGGTGATTCGCCCACGTACAGCGTGAGCGCTGGCCCGCGCCGCACCCAGACAGCTGTAGATGCTCGCCGGGTTGGCCGCGTCCAGGGCAAAAAAGTGCAGCAAGCGTTCAGCGTGCAATGGACCATGGCGCTCGTGGTAATCCTCCAGGGTGCCGGTGATCAACAGCGGCATGGCCAACTCGTGCAGGCCATCGCCGCGCCCGTCCTGAGGCATCAGCGACAGCGAATAGCTGACATCGAGCATGCGCGCGAGGTTTTCGGCACGCTCCAGGTAGCGCGACATCCAGTACAAATCCGAGGCAGTTCTACTCAACATGGCATCAGCCCTCGACCACCCAGGTGTCCTTGGTTCCGCCGCCCTGGGACGAGTTGACCACCAGCGAGCCTTCACGCAGCGCCACGCGGGTCAGGCCACCCGGTACCACGCGGGTCTCCTTGCCGGACAACACGAAAGGGCGCAGGTCTATGTGGCGCGGGGCGATGCCGTTCTCGACAAAAGTCGGGCAGGTAGACAAGCACAGGGTCGGCTGCGCGATATAAGCGTGTGGCTTGGCCTTGATACGTGCCCGGAACGCTTCGATTTCTGCCGTGGTAGACGCCGGTCCAACCAACATGCCGTAACCACCGGAACCCTGGGTTTCCTTGACCACCAGCTCGGGCAGGTTGGCCAGTACGTGGGACAATTCGTCAGGCTTACGGCATTGGAAGGTCGGAACGTTCTGCAGGATCGGCTCTTCGTCGAGGTAGAAGCGAATCATCTCGGTGACGAACGGATACACAGATTTGTCGTCCGCAACCCCGGTGCCAATGGCGTTGGCCAGCACCACATTGCCGCAACGGTAGGCGGCGAGCAGGCCGGGCACACCGAGCATGGAGTCCGGGTTGAAGGCCAGCGGGTCAAGGAACGCATCATCAAGGCGACGGTAGATCACATCGACAGCCTTGGGCCCGTCGGTGGTGCGCATGAACACACGGTCATCGCGCACGAACAAATCCGCACCTTCTACCAATTCCACACCCATTTCCCGAGCCAGGAAGGCATGTTCGAAGAACGCGCTGTTGAAACGCCCGGGCGTCAGTACCACCACACTGGGGTTATCCAGGGGGCTGGCGCTTTTGAGGGTGTCGAGCAGCAGGTTGGGGTAATGGTCGATGGGCGCGATGCGCTGGGCCGCGAACAGCTCGGGGAACAGACGCATCATCATTTTGCGGTCTTCAAGCATGTAGCTGACACCGCTGGGCGTGCGCAGGTTGTCCTCGAGCACGTAGTACGTGCCGTCGCCATCGCGTACGAGGTCGACCCCGGAGATGTGCGAATAGATATCGCGGTGCAAATCCAGGCCCTGCATTGCCAACTGGTATTGCTCGTTGGCCAGTACCTGTTCGGCGGGGATGATGCCGGCCTTGATGATGCGTTGATCGTGGTACAGGTCGGCGAGGAACAGGTTCAGCGCCTTGACCCGCTGGATGCAGCCGCGCTCGACAATCCGCCATTCACTCGCTGGAATGCTGCGGGGGATGGTGTCGAAGGGGATCAGGCGCTCGGTGCCTTGTTCGTCCCCGTAGAGGGTGAAGGTGATACCGGCGCGGTGGAACAGCAAATCGGCTTCACGCCGGCGCTGGGCCAGCAGTTCGGCAGGGGTGTCGGCCAGCCAACGGGCGAACTCGCGATAATGGGGGCGAACCTGCCCTGCCCCATCGTACATTTCATCGTAATAAGTGCGGATCATGCCGTACTCCTTGTCACCCGGACGCAAGAACCTTCGCAAGGCCCGTGCCAGCGGCATAAACACTTAATAATCAACCAGTTGCATAATCCAAGCGCATTCCTCGCACCGTCCTGGTGCGCACAATGGCTTGGGTCACGTCGCGCGCCTCATTGCAATGCGGTCTTTGACTATCAACAGCATAGCCAGAGTTGATTTCACTGCCCGGCTGGCGCTGCGGATAATCACCTCCATCGGCTGAACAGGAGACGTCCTACAGCGAAACCTTTTGTGCAAGCGATATCGTGTTACTTGTGTACTGATCTACTCCCTTGAGCTTCCCTTTCCGCCACCCTATCCGGGTGGCTTTTTTTTGCACGTAAAACGCCGTCCAAACAAAATCGGCCGACCCAAAGGTCAGCCGATACGCTGTGGTGCTCATAAATACCAACTACATGGGTAACCCACGCACCTCCTGCTTGACGCCCCATCCTTCAATGATCCCTCCCAGGGGCTCGACCACTGCTTCAAAGTCTTGCTCGAAATCTCCTATGCCGTCGTAGGTTGCGAACATGATTTTGCTCAGTTCCAGGTACCAGGCGCCATCGTCGCGCGCGCTGACCTGAGCGTTGAGGGACTCCCCACGAAATCGACCCGCCGCCCTGCGCGCCCGTTCCTCATCCGGGAAAATGGCGTAGAACTCGATGGGGTGAAAACGCGAGAAATCAAAGCCGCCTTCTTTCATGCGGCGCAGTACGTTGGTGCTGATGTCTTCTTGATAGGCTGTGCTCATGAAACGTCCTCCTCAAACCGATGGATAGACTTTCCGTGCTTCCTGAAGCCCCGCGCCCTGCTGGCGTGGGCACCACGGCATAACAACGCCGCAGGAAAACAAGCATGTAGCTGACAAGACCAGACCTTAGCGATTCATTCGCTGATCTCGATTGCAGAGTAGCGCGAAGCTATCACCTCCACCAGAGGTGCTCGTGTGGCGTGTGAAAAATGTTTAGACGGAGGGAGAAATATCGAGAATCTGGATACTGTTCTGGTCTTTGAGAATCTTGACCGTCGGCTCGGGTTTCCGGCCTTCCAGGTCATTGAGATCGAGTTCGGCAGCAATCGGCACCAGCTTCGCACGAATCATATGCGCAGCGTCTTCGAGGCTGGGCTTTTGTTCGCAGGTGAACTGCTGCACGGACTTTTCACCGTGATCATCAACGAAGGTAATTTGCCACGTTTGCATCGGTGCCTCCTCGATAAAACCCATAGGTGGGCTTACAAGTATCTGGACCTTGGCGGCGCGCAAAACGTTCCGCTCAAGCCCGGAGGCACCGGATCAACTGCACTTATTTTTCAGCGTGATCTTTCAAGGCTTTCAAAGTGTTGAACGGCGCTTCCACCACGAACTTGTTGGCCAGCCACGAGGGGACACTGCCACCTGGCTCGGTGTGTACCTGGTAGGTGACTTCGGTCTGGTTATCGCCCTTTGGCACCAGTTTCCAGAAACCGTCCACCTGGGCAACCCGCACGTAGCCTTTTGCTTCTGGCTTGTAGGTCGGCACACCTTCCAGTTTGCGCGTGACGGTGCCGTCAGCGGCTTTGGTGGTGGTGACGTGGATGTACGAGTCGCGGTCCGTCACGGGGAACGGGGCCTTGAACTGGGTGTAGGTCCAGGCCTCGTCGCCTTTCTTGTCGACGAGTTGCTGGGATTTGCATTCATGGATCCATGCGCAAGCACCGACCACATCTTCCTGCAGCGCCTGGACCTTGGCCAAAGGCGCCTTGATCACCGTCACACCGCGATACGCCTTGTACTTGGAACCGGCAATCTCGCTCAGGGAGACCTTGATACCGTCTTCGTCCTTGGCGACTTGCCAATCCTCAGCCTGGGCAGTAGCCGCCAACAACAGCGTAAAACCGCACAGTACAGCCACTCGTTTCAGCGAACCCATCGTTGTATTCCTTATTGTTGAAGTTCCGATAGTAAAGCCCATCAAGCCGCCGTCATCTGTTCCCACCAACCGATCAGGCGAATGGCATCGGCCTGGTCATTGCCGCACACCTCAATATCGGGCTTGAAATCACTGCATACGGCTGGCCGCTGCGGTTGACCGAACAACTGGCACAGTTGTTCCACCGACAAGTGCACGCAGCGAACGCCAGCGGGCTTGCCATGGGGCATTCCCGGCAACGGTGAACTGATGGAGGGGGCAATGCAGCATGCGCCACAGCCTTCACGGCATTTCATGACCAGCAGGTCCTCGACGACTCAATAGGGATGGCCGGGCTAGAGTACGCCCTTAAACAGACGTTTTAAAATGGCCCAACAGGGGTTTTTCGCACAAAACAAAAGTGACCGACCAGTCTGCGACAGATGGTCGGCGACCTGGGTCACCTGTGGTGCGAAAGTTTATTGCTTGAATTCGAAATCCAGCGCAGCGCCTTCAACATCACGGCGCTCTTCGTTACGCAGTTGCAGCTTCATCTCATTGCTGAGCAAGCGGCCGTTGATCTGAAACGCGCTGTTGTCGGTGGGCTTTTCGCCAAACATTGGCGGCAGCAAGGGCACACTCTTGGGCTTGGGCATGGTACCGATGGGTTGCAAGTGCCTGACCATGTCCGAAGGCAGGGACAGGTCCAACTGTGCCGGTGGCAGTTTGGTCTGGGCGACTTCATGGGCCGACTTGGACTTGCTCGCCACGGGTGCACGCTTTTTGGTCGAGGCGGCTTTCTTTTGTGCGGCGGGGGCTTTTTTCGCAGGCGCTGGCTGCTTGGCTGAGGTCTTTTGCTCGGCACCGACAGCAGGCTTGCCTTCAGCCACCGGCGCTGCAGCCAGTACGCTCCCGGCATTGCACAGGCTCAGCAGACCAAGCATCAACGTAACGCGAAAAATAGAAGTCATATCGCCAACAGCATTAACGGCAGAAGGCCATATGCTCGCTTGTTGTGCGCGGCATGACAAGGGCACAGATCAGTCTTGTGCCCTTTTGCTCGCCTCAAAAACCCGCTGCGGCCTCCTGGCACAGCTGGCTGGCAAGCATTCCCAGGGTCATCAACGCCCTCTCCGCCTCGCGGTTCCACGGCGTGCCGCAATTGAGGCGAATACAGTGGTTGAACTGTTCGGTATTACTGAAAATCAGCCCTGGCGCAATGCTGATGCCTTGTTGCAGGGCACGCACATGCAGTTCCTGAGTATTGACCCGCCCCGGCAAACTGACCCACAAGATAAAGCCGCCGGTCGGGCGGGTCATCTGGGTGCCTTCGGGGAAATACTGCTGCACCGCCAATTGGAAGGCACTGAGGTTCTTGCGGTATTCCTGGCGGATGTAGCGCAAATGACGGTCGTAGCCACCGTTTTCCAGATAGGCCGCGACGCCCATCTGCGTGACGCTGCAAGCAGAATGCGTGCTGAACATCTGCAGGCGCTGGATTTCCTGCTGGTACTTGCCGGCAATCATCCAACCAATGCGCACGCCCGGCGACAAGGTCTTGGAAAAGCTTGAGCAATAGATTACGCGGTCGAGGCGGTCGTAGGCCTTGAGGGCTTTGGTGCGGCCGAGTTCGAACATCAACTCGCCGTAAATGTCATCTTCGACGATCTGGATATCGAAGTCCGAGGCCAGGCGCAGCAACTGTTTCTGCCGCTCCTCCGGCATGGTGCCGCCCAGCGGATTACTCAGGCGCGTGGTCAACACCAGCGCCTTGATCGACCATTGGTTGGCGGCCAGTTGCAGGGCTTCCAGGCTCATGCCTGTGGCGGGGTCGCTGGGGATCTCGATCACCTTGAGGCCCAGCAGATCAGCCAATTGCAGCAGGCCGTAATAGGTGGGTGATTCAGCCGCGATCAGGTCGCCAGGGCGCGTCAGCACGCGCAACGACATTTGCAATGCATCGACACAGCCGTGGGTGATCACCACTTCGGAAGGGTCCACCACCACGCCCGCATCGCGCATACGGATCGCCACCTGGCGCCGCAATGGTTCAAAGCCAGGGCTGAACATGTAGCTGAAGGCCCGTGGGCTCTGGAAACGCGTGACCTTGGCCAACTGCTGATGCAGTGCCCGCACCGGCAGGTAGTCGACACTCGGCACCGCCGCGCCCAAGGGAAACACCCCTTCGCGGCGCGACTCGACCAGCACCTGCTGGATGATACTGCTACGGGTGACCAACCCTGGGCGCTCGACCCGTGCGATATCAGGCGTAGGCGCCGTGAGTGCTGGCGTCTGGTGCACGTAATAGCCCGACTGCGGCCGCGCCCGGATCAGCCCCTGGTCTTCCAGGTTGGCGTAGGCCTGCAGCACCGTGGCATGGCTCACATTGAGCTGGGAACTCATCTTGCGCACCGACGGCACGCGCTCCCCCGGTTGGTAGACACCGCGCCGGATGTCCTCAGCCAGTTGCTGGGCAATACGTTGGTAAAGCAACAGATTGGTCATGACGCAGCACTCGATTTCACGGGTATTTTATTTTTGTGTGAAACATACCGGCACAGTTTAGAAGTGTACGGGGACAGTTGCCACAATAGTCGAGCGCGGGCGGGAGTGACAGTAAAAACTGCGGGGGAGCTGGGGTGGGCATCGCCGAAACGAAATGTGGGAGCGGGCTTGCCCGCGAAAGCGGTATGTCAATCAGTACATTCGGTACTGAGCCACCGCATTCGCGGGCAAGCCCGCTCCCACAATTTGGATCTGCGTCAGACTTTAGCGTGCTGCGCCCAATTGGCCCTTCTCGTCAGAGAACACAATTTCCACTCGGCGATTCTGTGCACGACCACGCTCGGAGGCATTGGCTTCCACCGGGTATTGGTCGCCATAACCCTCGACCTCGATGCGCTTGTCATCAATACCCAGGTCCATCAACAGATCGGCCACCGATTGAGCACGGTCGCGGGACAGTTTCAGGTTTTCCTGCTCGCCACCGGTGTTGTCGGTGTAGCCCTCGATGCGCACCCGACGCTTGGGGTTCAGTTGCAGGAATTGCACGATCTTGAGCACCGTGCGGTTGGCGGAGTTCTGCAGTTCAGCTTCGCCGGTGTCGAACAGTACGTCCCCCAGGGTCATCACCAGGCCACGGTCGGTCTGGGTGGTGAGGCTGGCGATTTGCGCTTCAACCCACTTGCCCTGCTGTTGCACGCTGGCCAGCTTGTTTTCGCGCAAGGCCAGTTGCAGGCGCTGACGTTCCAACTCCAGTTGGGTGCCGCGCTCGGCATTCAGGCCCTGCTGGGTGTGCTCTCGGGCGATGGCGCTGTAACGCTGGCTCAGGTAAGCGTAATGCACCACATCCGCGCCGCTGCCCCAGTAGCTGGACAGGCGATCGGCGCGGGCCAGGGACTCGCCGGCGCGGATCACGTCCTTGGGGGCGAAGCGCAGTACGTTGGCGTCTTCCTTGACCTTTTGAAAGTCATCGCCGGCCTGCTGCAACGCCTGCTCGCTCGTGGGTTGGCTGGCACAGCCGCCCAAGGCCGCGCCGCCCAGCAGCAGTACACAGCTCAAACTACGGATCATCGGGCTCATTGTGCGTCTCCCAACTGCAGTTGCTTACGCAGGCGAGTGATACGGGTATTGAGCACGTTCAATTGTTCCTGGCTCTTGCCGGTCAGCACTTTGGCTTCGGCCAGGCGTGCGTCCAGCTCAGCCTGCTCGGCGCGCATCCGCGCTCGCTTGTAGGATTGGTCGGCCATGTTGCCCTTGGCCCGGGCGAATTTTTCTTCGGCCAGCTTCAGTTCGGGGGATTCATCGGTGTTGGCCCCGACCGCGGTGGCTTGTTCCAAGGCTTGCTGGGTCAGGCGCATTTGTTCGATCGGCGCAGGATCGGTTGCGCATCCCGCCAGCGCGACAACGGCAAGGGCCGCGAAAAGAGCTCGAAAAATCACTGTAAATCCCTACTTTGTTGGGGTGCCGACAGGTTGTTGCAGTTGCGCTTTCCAACGCTCCAGATTGCGCTGCAGCGCGGCTTGAGCGGCACCGGAGGCGGGCAATTCTGTCATCTTTTTCGTCAGCTGTCCGCGAAGCCAAGGATCATTGCAGGCCGAGTTGTGGGAAACCGCCAGGTACAGGCCAGGCTGGTCGACAGGCACCTCATGGGCCACCAGGTCATTACTCATGCCCAGGGTCTGGGCCATGGCCATGCCGGAATAGCGCCCAGCCAGCACGTAGTCCACTTCACCGAGCAACAGTTTCTGGAAAGCCGGCGTCAAATTGGGCAGGCGTTGCAGGTTGAGTTGCTGGCTGGCGAAGGTTTCGAACTCCGCGCTCAAGCGCGCACGTTCCGAGACTGCGCCTTTGTGGCCGTGCAAATCGGCGGCGGTGGAATAGACCACGGCTGAATCCTTGCGCGTCCATACCAGGTAGTCGGTCTGCATCAGCGCCGGATGGATGTAGTCGAAGTGGTCCAGCTCACCCAGATTCAGCGGTGCGTCGGCGAGAATGTCCATGCGCCCGCTACGCGCTTCATCCAGGGCCAGGGAGCGTTTGCCACCGTAGAGCAGGTCGATTTTCAGCCCGAGGTCCTTGCCCACTTGTTGCAGCACGTCAGCGGTCGCGCCGATCAGGTGCGTAGGGTCCTGAGGGTCGCGCCAGAGCAAAGGCGGTGCGTCCGGGCTGCCGGTGATTACCAGGCGCTCGCACTTGCCGGCGGCGAGCGTCAGGCTCGGCAGCAGCGTAAGGCCCAACAGTAAGGCCCAGGGGCGCAGTTGCATGGCAAGACTCTCCCGATCAGTAAAAAAAACCCGGTCATAAGACCGGGCTCTTTATAAGTGAAGTGGCTGGATTAGACCAGCTTCTCCAATTCAGGTACGGCTTCGAACAAGTCCGCCACCAGGCCATAATCGGCTACCTGGAAGATCGGCGCTTCTTCGTCCTTGTTGATCGCAACGATCACCTTGGAATCTTTCATACCGGCCAAGTGCTGGATAGCGCCGGAGATACCGACGGCAATGTACAGCTGTGGCGCAACGATCTTGCCGGTCTGGCCGACCTGCATGTCGTTGGGTACAAAGCCTGCGTCGACAGCAGCGCGGGAAGCGCCGACCGCAGCGCCCAGCTTGTCGGCCAGGGCGTACAGGTGTTTGAAGTTGTCACCGTTCTGCATGCCACGCCCGCCGGAAACGACGATCTTGGCAGCGGTCAGTTCAGGACGGTCCGACTTGGCCAGCTCTTCGCCGACAAAGCTGGAAGTGCCAGCGTCGTGGGCAGCGGAGACGGCTTCAACGGCAGCCGAGCCACCTTCGGCAGCAACCGGGTCGAAACCGGTGGCGCGCACGGTGATGACCTTGACCGAGGCGTTGGACTGCACGGTAGCGATGGCGTTACCGGCGTAGATCGGGCGCTTGAAGGTGTCGGCGCTTTCTACCGAGATGATCTCGGAGATCTGGTCAACGTCCAGCTGCGCGGCAACGCGTGGCAGGATGTTTTTGCCGTTGGAGGTAGCGGCGGCCAGGATGTGGCTGTAGCCAGCGCCAAGCTCGGCGACCAGCGGTGCAACGTTTTCCGGCAGCTGATGCGCATAAGCGGCATTGTCAGCGTTCAGGACTTTGCTCACGCCTGCGATTTTCGCAGCGGCTTCAACCACGGCGCCAGCGCCCTGCCCTGCTACCAGGACGTGGATGTCCCCACCGATTTTAGCGGCAGCGGCCACGGTGTTCAGGGTGGCCGGGGCCAGTACCTTGTTGTCGTGTTCAGCGATTACCAAGATAGTCATGATTAGATTACCTTCGCTTCGTTTTTCAGTTTCTCGACCAGTTCAGCCACCGACTTGACCTTGATGCCCGCGCTGCGTGCAGCCGGCGCTTCGACTTTGACGGTCTTGTTGGTAGAGGCGGTGGAAACGCCCAAAGCGTCCGGAGTCAGCGTCTCCAGAGGCTTCTTCTTGGCTTTCATGATGTTTGGCAGGGACGCATAACGCGGCTCGTTCAAACGCAGGTCGGTGGTGACGATGGCCGGCAGTTTCAGGGAAACCGTCTGCGCGCCGCCGTCGATTTCACGGGTAACCGCAACGCTGTCGCCGCTCACTTCGACTTTCGAAGCGAAGGTGCCCTGGCCGTAACCGGTCAGTGCAGCCAGCATCTGGCCAGTCTGATTGTTGTCGCTGTCGATGGCTTGTTTGCCCAGGATCACCAGCTGAGGCTGTTCCTTGTCGACAACGGCCTTGAGCAGTTTGGCAACGGCCAGGGAGGTCAGCTCTTCAGCAGACTCCACCAGAATGGCGCGGTCGGCGCCCAGGGCCAGAGCGGTACGCAACTGCTCTTGGGCAGTGGTCGGCCCGATGGACACCACGACGATTTCCGTCGCCACGCCTTTCTCTTTCAGGCGTACGGCTTCTTCCACAGCGATTTCGCAGAAAGGGTTCATCGACATCTTGACGTTAGCAAGGTCGACGCCGGAATTGTCCGCCTTGACGCGAACTTTCACGTTGTAATCGACAACGCGTTTGACAGCTACAAGAACCTTCATGGATTCCTCGTTACTCTCCGGTGAAAAGAAAGTCGCCTAGGCGAACCTGGCGGTTGATGCTCATCGGCACACAAGGGCACCTCCAAAGACCTCGGCAGTGGCCTTGCACACGGGAAATGACGACCGTTCGTCAGTGGTGACTGAGAGGTCATTCTTTATCGCGGCGTGTAAACTGCGCCCCAACGTTTGGGTGCGCATCACCTTTATTGCCTTCAGCCTGTCTTTGGACGTGCTCTTGAAACCTGCAGTCTGCCTACGGGAAGCGCAAAACCGACCGTATCTTGACCGGAACGCCTATTCTGGTCAATACGGCAAAATGGTCAGTCATAAGCCCCGTTGCTTTGATTTATCTAGGCTGCAGGCAATTCAAACAAACGTTTGTATTGGACGCTGTCAGTGGTCTATATATAATGCGCCACCTAGAGAGACAGGTGGGTGCTGCCTTCGCGCAGAACTACACCGAACCTCCACCCATTAGAAAAAAAAGCCTGTTGAGCCTTGAGTAGGAGATAGCCTGTGGAACGCGAATACATGGAATTCGACGTGGTCATCGTCGGCGCTGGCCCGGCTGGCCTGTCTGCCGCCTGCCGACTGAAGCAGAAGGCCGCCGAAGCCGGTAAGGAAATCAGCGTCTGCGTGGTCGAGAAAGGCTCCGAAGTCGGCGCCCACATCCTCTCCGGTGCCGTGTTTGAACCCCGTGCCCTGAATGAATTGTTCCCGGACTGGAAAGCACTCGGCGCCCCGCTCAACACCCCGGTGGTGCGCGATGACATCTATGTACTGCGCAGCCCGGAAGCCTCCACCAAGGTGCCCGACTTCTTTGTGCCCAAGACCATGCACAACGAAGGCAACTACATCATTTCCCTGGGCAACCTGTGCCGCTGGCTGGCCCAGCAGGCCGAGAACCTGGGCGTGGAAATCTACCCAGGCTTCGCCGCCCAGGAAGCGCTGTTCGACGAGAACGGCGTGGTACGCGGCATCATCACCGGCGACCTTGGCGTTGACCGTGAAGGCAAGCCAAAAGACGGCCTGTACACCCCGGGCATGGAACTGCGTGGCAAGTACACGCTGTTCGCCGAAGGCTGCCGTGGCCACATCGGTAAGCAACTGATCCAGCGCTTCAACCTGGACAGCGACGCCGACGCCCAGCACTACGGCATCGGTCTGAAGGAAATCTGGGAAATCGACCCAGCCAAGCACCAGCCGGGCCTGGTGGTGCACACCGCCGGTTGGCCGCTGGACATCATGGGTAACGAGAACACCGGTGGCTCGTTCCTCTATCACCTGGAAAACAACCAGGTGGTGGTCGGCCTGATCGTCGACCTGTCCTACAGCAACACCTTCCTGTCGCCGTTCGATGAGTTCCAGCGCCTCAAGCACCACCCGGTGCTGGCCCAGTACCTGGAAGGCGGCAAGCGGGTCAGCTACGGCGCCCGCGCGATCTGCAAAGGTGGCCTGAATTCGCTGCCGAAGATGGTCTTCAAGGGTGGCGCGCTGATCGGTTGCGATCTGGGCACCCTGAACTTCGCCAAGATCAAAGGCAGCCATACCGCGATGAAGTCCGGCATGCTCGCCGCCGACGCCGTGGCCGACCGCCTGTTTGCCGAATCCGAGGGCGGCGACGAACTGACCGCGTATGTCGACAGCTTCAAAGCCAGCTGGCTGTATGAGGAACTGTTCGCCAGCCGCAATTTCGGCCCGGCCGTGCACAAGTTCGGCGCAATCATTGGCGGCGGTTTCAACTGGCTCGACCAGAACATTTTCGGCGGCAAGATCCCTTTCACCCTGCACGACACCAAGCCGGACTACGCCTGCCTGAAGCTGGCCAAAGACAGCCAGAAGATCGACTACCCCAAACCCGACGGCAAGTTGAGCTTCGACAAGCTGAGCTCGGTGTTCATCTCTGGCACCAACCATGAAGAAGAGCAGCCGTGCCACTTGAAGCTCAAAGACCCAAGCATCCCGATCGGCACCAACCTGCCGCTCTACGATGAACCGGCGCAGCGCTACTGCCCGGCTGGCGTGTATGAAGTGGTGACCAAGGAAGACGGCGAGAAGCGCTTCCAGATCAACGCCCAGAACTGCGTGCACTGCAAGACCTGTGACATCAAGGACCCTTCGCAGAACATCACCTGGGTGACACCGGAAGGTGCGGGTGGGCCGACTTACCCGAATATGTAAGTCGTTCGCTTAACCCAAAAAGGCTCCCGAGATGGGAGCCTTTTTTGTGGGCGACATCGATAAAAATGTGGGCGCTGGCTTGCCTGCGATGGCGGCCTTCAGGTGCCAAATGTATGGCTGACCCACCGTTATCGCAGGCAAGCCAGCTCCCACAATGACCTCGTGGTGTCAGGCGGCCCGCTCTTCACCTGGGTTGCGCAGGAAATAGCGTTTGTACTCCCGGCTGAACTGCGACGTACTCTGGTACCCCACTTTGTGCGCCGCCTGCGCCACACTCATGCCTTCCACCAGCAGCAACTGCTGGGCCTTCAATAACCGCAAGCGCTTGAGGTACTGCACCGGTGACAACAAGGTGCAGCGTTTGAAATGCTCATGAAAGGTCGAGGCACTCATGTGCGCAAATCCGGCCAACGTCTCGATATTCAGCGGCTCGGCGTAATGGGCATGCAGGTGATTCAATGAGGTGGCGATGCGCGAAAACTGCCCCTGTTGTTCCACCAGCGCACGCAACACATCCGCCTGAGGCCCACGCAAGGCGGTGAACAACAATTCGCGCACCCGCGCCGGGCCCATGATCCGGCTTTCCAGCGGATCGTGCAGGCACTGCAACAACCGCTCGACGCAGCCGCGCATCGCATCGTCCAGCACCACCGAACTCATCGATTCCAAGGTCTGCGCGGTCGGCGGTGGCCCGGCCTGCATGCCCATGGCAATCACCAACTCGCCCAACACCACGCGGTCGATGCCTACCGTCACGCCATACAGCGGCGCCTCGGGGGCCATGGCAAAGGTCTCGCATTCGAACGGCACCGGCATCGCCTGGATCAGGTAATGCCCGGCGCCATACTCCAGCGTGCGGGGGCCAAGGTAGGCGACTTTGCTGCCCTGGGCCACGAACATCAGGCTTGGCTCATAGATCTGCGGCCCACGCGCCACATCGCAACTGGCGCGCAGCACCTGCACACCGGGCAAGTGAGTCGGGGAAAAACCGTCGCGGGGCGTGAGCCCTTCGATCAAGGCAACCAGCGTGGCATTGGCGTCCAAATGGCGGGTCAACAGCATGGCAAAAAACTTCGCGAATAAGAGATGACAGCATCATCGCAGGTCTGGCGGCCAATATATCCAAACCTCAGGCACTGCCGGACGAATAGGCATGAGACTCGGAGCATTTGCCATGTTCGCGCCCCCAGGCCGACGCGCAGAATTCGCCACCTCTGCAGTCCAAGCTTTTGTGAGGTTTACTATGTACACCGCCATCGGTTACGCCGCCCAGTCGGCCACCACGCCCCTCGCCCCGATGTCATTTGAACGCCGCAGCCCGCGCGTCGATGACGTGGCCATCGAGATTCTCTACTGCGGCGTGTGCCACTCCGATATCCACCAGGCTCGCAACGAGTGGGGCATCGCCGTGTACCCGTTGATGCCGGGCCACGAAATTGTCGGCAAGGTCACCGCCGTCGGCGCCAATGTGACTGCCCATAAAGTCGGCGACCTGGTGGGCGTAGGCTGCATGGTGGACTCGTGCCGTCACTGCGAAGCCTGCCAATCGGACCTTGAGCAATACTGCCTCGAAGGCCCGACCATGACCTATGCCACGCCGGACCGCGTGGATGGCAGCAACACCATGGGCGGTTACTCCGACAGCATCGTGGTCAGCGAACATTTCGTGGTGAAGATCCCGGCCAAGCTCGACCTGGCCAGCGCTGCGCCGATCCTGTGTGCAGGTATCACCACTTACTCGCCGCTCAAGCACTACGGCGTGAAAGCCGGCGATAAAGTCGGGATCCTCGGCATGGGTGGCCTGGGCCACATGGGCATCAAGTTCGCCAAAGCCATGGGTGCCGAAGTGACGCTGTTCACGCGTTCGGCGAGCAAGGCCGAGGAAGGCCGTCGCCAGGGCGCCGACCATGTGATCGTGTCCACTGATGCCGAGCAGATGAAAGCTGCTGCCGGGCACTTCGACTTCCTGCTCGACACCATCCCGGTGCAGCACGACCTGAACCCCTACCTCGATGTGCTGCGCTTTGACGGCGTGCATATCCTGGTCGGCCTGATCGAGCCGGTGGACCCGCCCGTCAACGCCGCCAAGCTGGTGCTGGGCCGTAAAGTCTTGGCCGGCTCGCTGATCGGCGGCATTGCCGAAACCCAGGAAGTCCTGGATTTCTGCGCCGAGCACAACATCACCTGCGACATCGAGATGCTCGACATCCGGCAGATCAACGAAGCTTACGCACGCATGATTGCCGGTGATGTGAAGTACCGCTTTGTCATCGACATGGCAAGCCTGAAAGCCTGATCAGGCCTTGGCGCCCAACTCCGCTGACAGCCGGGCTGCGACCTGTTTGATCACAGGAATCAGCTCGGCCATTTTCTCCAGCGGCATGTAGGGCACCGTACTGGCGATGCTGATGCCGGCGACGATGCGCCCGCTGGCATCGCGCACCGGTGCGGCCACGCAGCGGATCGAAGGCTCGTTGTCTTCGAGGTCAAACGCGTAGCCACCCTCGACATACTCATGCATGCGTTGTTCGAACTGCGCCCAGGATTGCTCCGGGTGCTGCGGCCATTGCAGGCTTTTGCCCGCCGTCGGCAAGCTCGCCTCGTACAAGCGCTGCCACTCCTGCGGCGAGTCATCCAGCATCAACGCCTTGCCGATACCGGTGCGCGCCAACGGCATGCGATGGCCGACCCGCGAGCGCATTTCCGGCCCATTGCGGCCGGGGTTCTTGTGCAGGTAAAGCACCTCGTCGTACTCACGAATCGCCAGGTGAATGGTATCGCCGGTCAGCGCCGACAATTCATCCAGGTAGGGCACCGCCAGGTTCACCAAGGGCAACTCTTCACGGGCCTGGAACCCTAACTCGATCAGCTTGGGCCCCAGCAGATAACCGACCTGGGGCACCACACGCAGGTAACGCTCGTCCACCAGGCAACTGGCCAGGCGGTGCGTCGTGCTGCGCGTGGTGCCGATGCGCCGGGCGATCTCCTTGAGATCCCGCGCACCAGCCGCCACCGCTTGCACCACCCCCAAGCCGCGCAGCAGGGTCTGGGTGCCGGTGGGGGCGGCGTCTTTGACGGGGGTGGGGGCGTTTTCCTGCATATCGGGCCTATAAGTATGAAAGCGGGGGCATTATGGCAAATACCGCCCTCCTGAACACAGAAGATCCAAGGTGGGAGCTGGCTTGCTGTGGCGAGGGAGCTTGCTCCCGTTCGACAGCGCAGCTGGAGCCGGCTTTTGGGGGCGCTTCGCACCCCAGCGCAAGCAAGCTTGCTCGCCACAGCAAGCCAGCTCCCACAGTTTGATCTTCACAGGGCGAACATCAGCGTTGCTTCATGCGGTCGATGATGACGGCCAGCAAGAGGATCGAGCCACGAATCACATATTGGTAAAAGGTATCGATGTTCTTCAGGTTCATCGCATTCTCGATGATCGCCAGAATCAACACCCCGGCAATCACATGGCGGATCATGCCAATGCCGCCGCTCAACGACACACCGCCCAGCACACAGGCCGAAATCACGGTCAGCTCGAACCCCTGGCCAATCATCGGCTGGCCCGAGGTCATGCGTGACGCGAGGATCACCCCGGCCAAGGCGCCGATCAAACCGTGCACGGCAAAGATGATGATCTTGGTGCGATCGACATTCACCCCCGCGAGTAACGCGGCTTCCTGGTTGCCGCCAATGGCCATAGTGTTGCGCCCGTAAGTGGTGTAATTGAGCAACCAGCCAAAGAACACAAAGCACAGCACGGTGATGATGATCGGCACCGGCACGCCCAGCAGCTGGCCGTTGCCGAACACGAAGAACCCTTCATTCATCACCCCCACCGCCTTGCCGTTGGAGAAGATGTAGGCCAGTCCGCGCACGATCTGCATGGTCGCCAAGGTGGCAATCAACGCGTTGATGCGCAGCTTGGCGATCACAATGCCGTTGATCAGCCCTACCACCAGGCCCATGGCCAAGGCTGCCGACACGCCGAGTGCCACGCTGTCGGTGTCGCGCATCACGATGCCCGCCACCACCCCGGCACAGGCGATCACCGAACCCACCGACAAGTCGAAGTGCCCCGAGGCCAGGCAGAACAGCATGGTGCAGGCGGCGATGCCCACGGTGGAAATCGCCAGACCGAGGCCGCGCATGTTCAACGGAGACAGGAAGTTATCGATGAACACCGCGCTGAGCACAAAAATGCCCAGCGCCGCCAACAGCATCACCCAATCATCGAGAAATTTGCGCTGATTGAAACCTGGCCAGAAGCCCTTTGCTGTTTTTACCTCAGACATAGCCAAACCCTCTTATTCTTGTTCAAGCCCGCGACTGTGGCAGCGCCAGTTGCAGCAGGCGCGCTTCATCCGCTTGGGCGCGGGGTAACTCACCGGTCAAGGCGCCTTCACTCATCACCAGGATGCGGTCAGAGATGCCCATCACCTCCATCAGGTCGCTGGACACCACAATCACCGCAATGCCGCTGGCCGCCAGGTTATGGATGATCTGGTAGATCTCCGACTTGGCGCCGATGTCGATACCGCGGGTGGGTTCATCCAGCAGCAGGACCTTCATCGGCATCGACAACCAGCGGCCAAGAATGGCTTTCTGCTGATTACCGCCGGACAGGTACAGGATTTTCTGCTCGGCATTCGGCGTCTTGACCTTCATGGCCTGGATCTGCCGCTCGGCGTTGCCCTTCTCCCAGTCGTCGCGCAGCAACCAGCCGAACGAGGCGTGGGCGCTGCGGGCGCTGATGTTGATATTTTCCGCCACGCTGGACAGCGGAATGATGCCTTCCTTCTTGCGGTCCTCCGGGCACAGCAGCACGCCAGCGGCGATGGCGTCGCGGGGTGAACGCAACTGCAACGGTTCACCACAGAGTGCCAGGCTGCCGGCGCTGGAGCGTTCCAGGCCGCTGAGCAGGCGCAGGAGCTCTGTGCGCCCTGCCCCCACCAGCCCGAACAGGCCGAGGATCTCGCCTTTGCGTACCTGGAAACTCACCGGCTCACGCAGGCCGGGGCCGAGCAAGCCCTCGACATTGAGCGCCACCTCGCCCTGCTCTCGCGGGCGGTAATCGTAGATGTCCTGAATATCGCGACCGACCATGCAAGTCACCAACTGGTCGTGAGTCAGCGTGCTCATGTCCTCGAAAGTACGCACGTAGCGGCCGTCCTTGAACACCGTCACCGCATCGCAGATACGGAACACTTCTTCCATACGGTGCGACACGTAGAGCACCACTTTGCCCTCGTCGCGCAGGCGCGTGATGATCGCCATCAAGCGGTCGATTTCCCGCGCCGATAAACTGCTGGTGGGTTCATCAAAGGCGATCACGTTGGCGCCGCGAGACAGCGCCTTGGCGATTTCCACCAGTTGGCGCTGGCCCAGAGACAGGCGCCCGAGTTTCTCGTCGGGGTCGATTTCATCGGCCAGCCCCTTGAGACACGCCAGGGCCTGCTTACGCAGCAGGCTCCGGTTGACCACGCCAAAGCGCGTGGGCAAATGCCCGAGGAACAGGTTCTCGGCCACGCTCATTTCCGGCACCAGGTGCAGCTCTTGGTGAATCACCGCCACACCGCTGGCGATGCTGTCGGCGGCGCATTTGAAGGCCATGGTCTGCGCGCCGATCTGCACCGTGCCGCTGGATGGAATATAGGCGCCGCCGAGGATCTTCAGCAGGGTCGACTTCCCTGCGCCGTTCTCGCCCATCAGCGCGTGCACCGAATGCGGCCGCGCTTCAAAGCTGATCTGCGCCAGGGCTTTCACACCAGGAAACTCCTTGCCGATGCCATTGAAACGCAGGGCTGCGCCGCTCATTTCCACAGGCCGATCTTGGTCAGTTCTTCCTGGAAATTGGCGCGGGTGATCAAGGTCACTTCGTCCATGGCGGTGTATTTGGCCGGTTCCTTGCCGGTGGTGACCCACTCGTACATCGCCAGCGCGGTGTTGTAGCCCTCGATATGCGGGCTGGGCAGCATGGAACCGAAGAAGCCGCTGTCGGCTTTCTTCAATTCGCCAATGGCGTCGGTGCCATTGATGCCGATGCCGATCACGTTGGCGGCCTTGAAGCCGGCGCTCTCAGTAGCGCGCACGCCGCCGAGTACGGTGTTGTCGTTCATGCCACCGATGATCAGGTTCTTCGCCCCGCTCGGCAACTTGACCAGGGCCGAGTTGGTGGCGTCCATGCTGCCGGGAACATCAAGGGTTTTCAGCGCAGCGGTGAGGATGTGGTCCTTGGGAATACCGGCCTCTTCCAGTGACTTGATCGAGCCGTCGGTGCGTTTCTTGCCGGTGTCGAGTTCGTTGAAGGTATTGATCACCGCATAGGTGTCCTTCCAATCCCAACCGCGTTTTTTCGCTTCGGCGGCCATGGCGGCGCCCTGCTTCTGGCCCACCTCAAACGCGGCCATGCCCAGGTAAGGCACGTCTTCCATGAA
This sequence comes from Pseudomonas sp. CFSAN084952, assembly GCF_009648855.1. Lineage (NCBI taxonomy): Bacteria > Pseudomonadati > Pseudomonadota > Gammaproteobacteria > Pseudomonadales > Pseudomonadaceae > Pseudomonas > Pseudomonas sp. CFSAN084952. Next base: position 3,942,980 of record NZ_CP045767.1, read on the forward strand.
GTTGCCCTTGGCATCGACAAAGCGGTCATCCACGGCCATCACTTTCAAGCCGTTGACCTTGGCCTTGGCGACAATCGCAGGGCCCAGGGACACGTCCGGCGGGCAGATCACGAAGCCTTTGGCGCCGTTGGCGGCCAGGCTGTCGATGGCCGACAAGGTCTTTTCGCCATCGGGCACGGCGATCTTGATCACGGTGAAACCATGCTCCTTGCCGGCTTTTTCCGCGAATGCCCACTCCGTTTGAAACCAGGGTTCCTCGGCCTGCTTGACCAGAAAACCGATCTTCACTTCTTCAGCCGATACCCAGCCGCAGAACGCCATCGCCAGTGCCACGGCACCGAGTGTTTGCTTGAACATGGACCACCTCCTTCTTGTTATTGAAAAACGCTTTAGTCGTGGTACATCACAGACCGCCCGCCATCGATCATCAGGCAAGTGGCGTTGATAAAGGGCGCCTCGTCGGTCGCCAGGAACAGTGCTGTCATGGCCACTTCGATGGGCTGGCCAATGCGTTTGGGCGGGTGCAGGTCGAACGCACGCTGGCGTTCGGCGTGGGGGTCAGGGAAACCGTTCCAGTAGTCGACGTTGAGCTGGGTTTCGATATAGCCGGGGGCGATGGCATTCACGCGGATGCCTTTGGGCGCGTACTCGATACCCAGGGCACGGGTTAGGCCGAGCAGGCCGTGCTTGGCGACAGGGTAAGGAAAGCAACCGGGAATGATGTGGCTGGAATGGGTGGACGCGATATTGATGATGTTGCCGATACCTTGCTCGATCATGTGCGGCAACACCGAGCGGCAGCCGTACCAGGCACCGTCGAGGTCGATGGCGAAACAGCGGCGCCAGTCCTCGTCGCTCATCTCCAGCGGGTCACGGAACACGTTGACGCCGGCACAGTTGACCAGCACATCCACACGGCCAAAGCGCTCGATGGCCAGGTTGACCAATGCCTGCCACTGATCCTTGGAAGTGATATCAACCGCGTGGGCGTAAACCTGCGCACCGTGTTCGCGCCAATGAGCGGCGATCTTCTCGACTTTGTCGCCCTGGATATCGGCAATGATCAACCGCGCCTGCTGGGCCTGGAAACAGGCAACGATGGCTTCGCCAATGCCTTGGGCGGCGCCAGTGACGATCACCACCTTGTTCTTCAGCCGCTCGCCGTAAGTCGGCTCGGGCACGGCGGGTAGGGACAACGGTTGCGCCTGCATCGCTTCACCTTTTTATTTTTTGTAGTGAGTGCTGATGCTGGCGACTATAAACCCATCGCCTGAAATATCTCAATATATAAATTATCGTCCCATATAATGGGCGGCGCTTGAAAAAATGTGGGAGCGGGCTTGCTCGCGAATGCGGTCTGTCAGTTAAAGCATGTGCTGACTGATACACCGCATTCGCGAGCAAGCCCGCTCCCACATTCGATCTTTAGTGACTATACGAAAGAGGTTTCAGCCCAGGGCGAAGTCGCGCAGGGCATCGCCTTCCATGCGATAACGCACCCATTCTTCCTGCGGCTGGGCGCCGATGGATTTGTAGAAAGCGATCGCGGGCTCGTTCCAGTCCAGCACGCTCCATTCAAAGCGTCCGCAACCATTGTCAAAGGCGATCTTGGCCAAGTGGCGCAACAACTTCTTGCCCGCCCCGCCGCCGCGTTGCTCCGGGTTGATGTACAGGTCTTCGAGGTACAGGCAGTTACTGCCCAGCCACGTCGAGTAACTGAAAAAGAACACCGCAAAGCCAATCGGCAAGCCGTCGCGCAAGCAGATCAGGCCATGGGCCGTGGCGCCTTCGCTGAAGAGGCTGCGCTCGATGTCCACCACGCTGGCGATCACTTCATGCCGAGCTTTCTCGTACTCGGCAAGTTCAGTGATAAAGGTCAGGATCTGCGCAGCATCGCTGGGCACGGCGGGGCGAATCTCGATGGTCATGGGCGAGCCTTGGGCAAATTCAAAGGCCACATACTAAGACGGTTTGATGGCCGTTTGCAGTGCAATTGATGCCGACGAGCGCGTTTCACTCCGGCGCGGGGTGATGCAAGCATCAGCAACCACAGAACAAAGCCTGCGCACGCCCATGGTAAACAATGAGCATAAATCCAACGATCAGAGACCTGCTCATGCACGCTACGCCACCCGTGGGCACGAAGACATTCGCGCTGTTCTGCCTCGCCAGTTTTCTGTTGTCGCTGTCTTACGGCTCGACCTTTTTGTTGTCACTGCTGATCCATGCCCGTGGCGGTAATGAACACGACGCGGGCAGTGTCATTGCCACGGCGATGCTCAGCACCTTTGTAGCGGTCGTGCTTTCCGGGCATCTGGCTGACGCGCTGGGCGCGGCGCGGGCCATTGCAAGCACCGGCGTATTGTTGGTGGTGGCCTGCCTGGGGTTTGCCCTGACGCCAGGGTTTGGCCAAGGCTTGATGCTGTTTGGATTGTCTCTTGGTTTGGGCTGGGGCGTGTTTTATACCCTGGGCCCGATCATCGTGACGCTGCTGGTGGAACCGCGCCAGCGGGCCAAATATTTCGCCTTGCTCTCGGGCAGTATGTTGAGCGGCATAGGTTCCGGCCCTTTGCTGGGACGCGCCGCCACTGCGCTGGACCTGCCCCTGACAACCGCGTTCTATATCGCCGGGCTCGCCAGCCTCGCCGGGGTGGTGATGTTCTGGCGCATGGGCACTCGGTTGCGACAGCACGCGAATGTGCCAACCGCCAGGATTTCCTGGCGCGCAAGCCGCCGCGTCCTGTCTTCCAAGGCGGCGTTCGCGATCCTGATGGTCGGACTGGGCGGCTGCGTATTCGGGGGGCTGTCTTCGTTCCAGACCAGCTATGCCGTGGCCCATAAGCTGGACTATTCACTGTTCTTCGCGGGTTTCCTGACAGCGGCTATTACCAGCCGCCTGCTGATCGCCGGTTTCGTGGTCAAGCGCGATGCGTACCAGGCTGCCTGCGTGTTATCCGGGGTAATGTTCGGCGCGATCGCGCTGTTCGCGTTTGGTGTCAGCGGCAACCTCAGTTATGTGCTCGCCGCCGCCACGCTAGGGATCGGGTATGGCCTGACGTATTCGGTGATCAACGGCCTGGTGGCCAACGAAGCGCCCAGCGGCACCACTTCTCAGGCGTTGTTGCTGTTCAGCCTGGCGTACTTTATCGGCGTCTTCGGGTTTCCCTGGCTCGCAGGCAAGATCATCGTCGACTTCGGCCTTGCGACAATGATGCTGAGCGTACTGGTGATCGCCGCACTCAATTGGGCGATCACGGTGGCGCGCTTGATAGCGCGTCGGGTATCGGCACACAAAGTGATACAGGTGAGCTGATACCGTTCGTCGCCATCCCGGCACGATCAGCAATCGCGGGCAGACCAATACAGGGTAAGGACATTAATTATATGGAGACACCCTGATGAAACATTCCAAATTTGCTGCCCTCGCCCTCACCGGCCTGTTGTCTGCCGCGTCCTTGAGCGCCTTCGCGGCTAGCTCGACCACTGGCCCCACCGATCCAACGCCGGACGCCACTACCGAATCGCAAAAATCGATGGGCACCGGCATGGACACCAACGGTGGCGCGATCATCGACAACAGCGCTGACCCGCGCACCAAAGGCAACGACACCCAGCGCCAGGCACCGGCGGCCGTGGGCAACGGCAAGATGGGCCCTGGCACGAGCAACAATGAGCCGAAGATCAACAAGGGCGACGACTCGAACATCCCCGGCGCGCAGAAACAACCAGCGCCTTGATGCCCCCTTGGTACGACCAACGCCCGACCATTTCCCCGTGAAGAGGTACGCATGAACGTCGATAGAAACCTTGAAAAAGAAGTCCTCACCCGCCTGCTGCACGCCCACCCGCAAGGCTTGGGCAAGGAGGTGCTGGACAATTACCGCGGTGAAAAAGAGGTCGCCAGTGTCTTGGCGTTCCTGCAGGACCGCGGTCTGATCAAGGATGGGCATGTGACCACCGACGACGCCGGCGAATACGCGTTGAACCTGCCGATCAAGCTCACCGCTTCGGGTGTGGATGAGGCGCGCAAGCTCGACGCTCAAAGCACTGAGTAATCCATTTCTGGCCTGGCCCCGCGACCGGGGCCAGAAGGAGTTTTAGCGATGCCTCGTGGAAGCAAAGCCAAATACACCGACGAACAGAAACGCAAGGCCGCTCATATCGAAGACAGTTATGAGCACAAGGGACTGCCCAAGGACGAGGCCGAAGCCCGCGCCTGGGCCACCGTGAACAAACAGTCTGGCGGTGGTGAAAGAGCCGGCGGATCAGGTCGAGGCAAGGCGCCGGCCAAGAAGGCCCAGGACCGGCAGGAATCGGCCAAGCGTGCCGCTGCCAGCCGTGAAGGCCACCCACGCAGCAGCCGTGCTTCGCTGAGTACGCAAACCAAGGAAAGCTTGATGAAAGAGGCGCGGGAAAAGAATATTTCAGGACGCTCGACCATGCGTAAAGATGAGTTGATCCAGGCCCTGAAAAAAGCAGGTTAAACGCAGGACCCATTGTGGGAGCGGGCTTGCTCGCGAATGCGGTGTATCAGTCAGCACATGCTTTAACTGACACACCGCATTCGCGAGCAAGCCCGCTCCCACATTTTTGGGCCTCGTTTATTCAGTCACTAATGCATCGACCTCAGCAGTGCCAGGTGAAGTGGCCGGCCCCCAGCGGGTTACCGCCAATGCCGCCGCTGCGTTCGCTCGACGCGCCGCCTCAACCGGTTTCAAGCCCTTCGCCAACCCGGCAATAAATACCCCTGCATGCGCATCCCCCGCACCATTGCTGTCCACCGCCTTAACCTTGAAGCCAGGTACATGCTCAGTCTGTGCCCCACGCCCTACCCAGCAACCATTTGGCCCATCACGCACAACCAGCAGTGCCTGCACGTGCTGACTCAGCATGGGCAGCGCCTGACTCATATCCGCCGCCCCGGTAAACGCGAGGGCTTCAGGGCCATTGCTGGTCCAGATGTCGATACGCGGCAACAACGCGCGCATCAACGCCGAGTCCGGCGCCTTGACCAGCGGGCCTGGGTCGAACACCACCACGATCTCTCGCGGCAGCGCCAGCAGCCAGTCAAGCAACGGCTGTGCCTTACCTTCAAGCAGCAAGCTGTAGCCACTGACGTACACGTAATCATCAACACGCGGGACGATCTGAGCCAAGTCGTCGGCGCTCAGCTCACCCTCGGCGCCGAGATGGGAAATGAAGGTGCGTTCGGTGCTCGCTTCAGTCAGCGACACGCACAACCCGGTATCTTTGCCAGCGCTGGCCGCCAAGGTCATTTCAATACCTTCGGCCTGCATCGCGGCGCGCGCCAGCTCGCCAAAGCGCCCTTCGCCATGGCGACCCAGGTAAACCACCGGCAACCCATTGCGCCGCGCCGCAGCCATTACGTTGAAACCGCCACCGACCTGGAAACTGGCGGAGTTGGCCAGCACGTCACCGCCGCTTGCCGGCAGGGTGTCGAGGCCCATGACCAGGTCGACAATGACCTGGCCGGTATGCAGCAATCTAGACATTGGCGCTCTCTGCTAAAGCAGGACGACGGTCAGCCGCGCCGCCCAGTACTGCATATAGTCCGCCGGCTACCAGGAAGGTCACGATCCAGCCCAGGCCGTTATGGCCCAGCCAGGAGTCGGACAACGGCCCGGCAAACCAGATGTTTTCGGCGGTGGTGCCGATGGTGGTGAAGCTGAACCCCAGCACAATGGCCACGGCCCAGGCGCCAAATGCACGCCACTCCACACCGCCGCGATACCAGTAGGCACTGCTGGGGCTGACGTCCAGCAGGTCGGTGGGGCTGTAGTAATGACGGTGAATCAAGTCGACCACGAAGATCCCGACCCACGCCGTAATCGGCACCGCCAGCAGCGAAATGAAGGTGATGAACGGGCCATAGAAGCTGTCGGCGATCAGCATGAAATAGATGGAGCCAGCAAAGATCGCGACGATATCGACAATCACCGCGTGCACGCGCTTGACCTTCAAACCCAGGGTCAACGTCGTCAGACCGGCCGAATACACCGACAGGTTGTTTGACAGCAACAGCCCGCCGAACGCGGTGATCAGGTAAGGCACCGCCATCCAGGTCGGCAGCATGTCGCGGATTGCGATGATCGGATCGGTGGCCGACGCCAGGTCGTTGTTACCCACCGACAGCAGGCCGCCCAAGGTAATCAGCAACACCAGCGGAATACCCGCGCCAAAAGCGGCGCTGGCCACCAGGCGTACAGCCTTGACGCTGCGGTGCTGGTAGCGCGACATATCGGCACCGGCGTTGGCCCAACCAATGCCGGTGCCGGCGGCCATGGTGCCTACGCCAATGATCATCGCGCTCAACGGCGCCGGGGTGGCGTTGAACACCGCACTCCAGTCGATGGTGGCGCACAGAAAGCCGCCCACCAGAATGTTCAGGCCGCCGAATACGTAGGTCGCCCACTTCTGGATCACCAACAACGTGGCGTGGCCGAGGCCCGACACGGCCAGGGTCAGCAGCACGAAGATGGCAATGAAGATCAGGGTGAGCAGCGGCGCGCTCTTGGCCTCCACTGCCGAGCCGAACAGGATAGAGCTCAACGACAACAACACGAAGGCTGCGGTGGTGGTGTTGACGGTTTCCCAACCCAGGCGCGACATCAGAGACACCAAGGTCGGGCCGATATTGCCGCGCACGCCGAAGATGGCGCGGGACAAGGTCAGGCTGGGCGCGCGACCACGGCGACCGGCAATGGAGATAATGCCAACCACGGCAAAGGAGCCAGCGGCGCCAAGAATCGCGACGATGATCGCCTGCCAGATGGCCAAGCCACGAAACGCCACCAGCGTTGCACCAAGGGGCAAACCGAGGATGCTGATATTGGCCGCGAACCACACCCAGAACAGTTGCAGCGGATGGCCGTTGCACTCACCTTCCGGGACCGGCTCGATGCCGCGTGTTTCCAGTTGCCCGGCGCTTTGGCCGGAAGAGGGACTGCTCATGAAAGGGTGCTCCTGGTGCCTGTATTGTTGTGGTTGTGGCAGCGAGTCGAATCTTTATCCAGTCTTCCTGACTCAACGCTTTTGAATGTGGGAGCTGGCTTGCCTGCGATTGCGGTGGGGCAACCCGCCCAGCGGCCACTGGAAAACCGCTATCGCAGGCAAGCCAGCTCTCACATCAGATTTGTGTTTATCGCAAGGCCAACAACCCTTGGACCAAGGGTTGCACATCCAATCCATTGACCCGCTTGACCTGTTCAACCAACGCCTCAGGCCAGCACTGCATGCCCAGGCACGCCCCCAGCATGGCGCCGAGGATCGCGGCAATGGTGTCGGTGTCGCCGCCCAGGCTAGCCGCCAGGCACAGGGCTTCGAAGGCATTCATATCACCTGACGCCACTTGCTGGGCCAAGGCAAACGAGACCACCACCGATTCCTGGGAAGCCACCGAAGTACCGATCAACTCGTAAAGCAGGTCGGCAAACAACGCTTTGTCGCCGCTGCCGACGCTCAAGGTACGAGCCCAACTGATGCGGGTAGAAATGCGTCCGCCCGCGATCCAGTGACCATGGCTTTCGGCCTGTCGGGCAATCTGGGTGCCGATATTCAGGGCTTCCCCCAGGTCCACGCCATTGATGCCTGCCGAGACCACCGCCGCCACGGCCGCGGCGCTGGAAATACCCAGGCTGGTGTTATGCGTGACCTGGCACGCCTGGATCACCGCCTGGACAAACCGCCCCGGGTCGCCAACATCGGCGGCGATGCCCACCGGGGTGATGCGCATGGCCGCGCCATTGGTAGTGCCGTAGCGCCCGGATTCTTCCGGGGTATGGCCGGCGAGGATCATGTCGATCGCGCGCTTGGTGGACGGCCCGAGCAAGTCCTGGGAACCCTTGGCGCGCATCCCCGCTTCCCAGTCGATCAGGCGCTGGGCAAGCACGGCGGGCTCGATCTGGCCCTGGCCTTGCACCAGTAACTCGGCAACCAGGATGGCTTGTTCGGTGTCATCGGTGATGGAACCGGCAGGCATGTTGGGCGCAATGGGCTGGTCCGCGTCGGCGTCTTCCAAGGCGGTGATAGCACCGAAGCGCTGTTGAACCTGCTCGCGGCTCAAGGATTGGGTGGGCATGCCCAAGGCATCGCCCAGGGCCAGGCCATAAAAGGCGCCAAGTGCGCGATTTTCTCGGCTCATTTCGACGCTCCAAACTGCAGATGCAGGCGAAAGTGCAGCGGGTCAAGCAGGCTTTCGACATGCTCCATGAAACGCTCGCGACGATCATAGGTGGTGCGCGACGCCTTGAGAAATACCGTACCGCTGGGGCGCCCGAGTAATTCGGCGTCTTCATCACTCAGGGGTTCGGCACCGATCCACTGGTCGCCGTCGGCCCCGACGTAGCCGTAGGCGGCCAGGGTGATGGTCAGGGAATTATCGATCAGCCCAATGTGGGGCAGGTTTTCCAGGTCGCCAACGGCCGGCATCAACGAGCGTTCCAGCGACACCGCTATACCGTCAGCCGTGCGCCGGAGGCGGTCGAGGGTAATGAACTGGTCGGTGCCGAAACGGCTGAACAGATCCGGGCGCGTCACGGTCTCGAAACGCAGGGTATCGGTGCTTACTTGGGCCCCCGTATCGGCCAGGGCCTGGGCCCAACCGCTGCGTTGGTCCAACACCATGCCGTCAAAGGTGACAATCGAACCGACGCCGCTTTGGGTGGCGATGTAGTTGCGACGCTTGAGCTCGGCCAGCGCCTCGCGCAGCGTGCCCCGGCTGACCGCAAACTCCTCGGCCAGTTGGTGCTCGCCCGGCAATAGGAAACCGTCGGCCATGACGCCACCTTCGATACGGCGGATGAGCTCATCGACGACGCGTTTTTTCTTATCAAATCGAACATGTCTAATCATGTACAAATTGATAACCGAAAGCCCGCGTTTACCGCAAGAGGATTATTTCAGGCTGAAGACAAAAACCGCCTCAGGGCTCCAGGCCGATGGGGAAAAACTCCCCGCCGCTCCAGACACCAAGCCAGTTCTGACCGTTGATCGGACGGCTCACCGCCAGCTCCACCAACTGGTAAAAAACGTTGCGATGCACGAGGGCTTCGAGGTTGGTGCGAACGCGCACATAGGGGGCGGGTTCCTGGGTGATGGGGTCGGTCACCACCCGCAGCGGGTGTTCGAGGCCTGCCTCGAGCTGTTCGTCGACGTTGGTGGTAAAGCGCAATACCTGGCTTTCGCCCTGCCCTTGCACATCCAGGGTCACTGCGACAAACGGCGCATCATCCACACGGATGCCGACCTTCTCCACGGGCGTCACCAGGAAATAATCATCGCCATCGCGGCGGATGATGTTGGAGAACAGCTTGACCATCGGCTTTCGCCCGATGGGTGTGCCCTGGTAGAACCAGGTGCCATCGCGGGCGATGCGCATGTCGATGTTGCCGCAGAAATCCGGGTTCCACAGATGCACCGGTGCCGGCCCCTTGCCCTTGGGCAGTTGGGCCAATAAATCATTGGCCTTGGCGGAATCGGTCATGGCGGGCTCCTCTGTCTTACTGATCACTCATACCCAGCAAACCGCGGGCGTATTGCGCGAGGGGGCGGGCGATCAAATCTTGTGGCGATGTGTCGTGGAACGTCAGTAAACCGCCACGACTGCGAATACGTGCAGTATCAATCAAATACTGGGTGCTGGTCTCGATCAACATGACTTGGATCACCCCGGTGTCCAAGCCAAGACGGTCCAGGGCTTGTTGGTCGGTCCACTCGTCGGCGTTGCCGATACGGTCATCGGCTGCCGCAAAGCGGCAATACAGCAGGTAATGAGCACCGGCGGCACGGGCTTCGGTCATGGCCTGTTCAAGACCTTCCGGCTGGCGGGCGCGACGCACCATGGGGAAATATTCGACGAAGCCATTGAAGGCTTCCTCGGCCACCACATTGGGCCGCGGGTAGGCGCTGCCCGGCGGCACGAAGGCGCCTTGGGCGATAAACACAAAGGAGTCCGGCTGTATGCGCACCGAGGCAGTACGGCGCGTATCGCTGTGATCGAGCAGTCCGGCATCGCTCATCTGATAGCGGGTGCCTTCGGCCATATCACTGACGGTCATGCAACCACCCAGGGCCAATGACGCCAGCAGCAAAACCAGACTACGCATCCTAATCCTCCAGAGGCCGGTGACAGGAAACCGGCGAATGGGGCGTGGGATGCAGAATCCGCGCCAGTCAGCTGCGCTACAAATCAAATGTGTGAACCCGCAATATCTACCTTAGCCACCAATGATCTTCATGATCGTGGCACCGCCGGAGAACGCCACTTCCTGCTTGTCGGCCAAGGCTTTCATCAACAAGCCCTGCAACGCTGGCAACGCTTGATGGCGCGGCTGATCGAGCAAGTCACCGACATAATGGCGATTGCTGGACGACAGGCAGCCATGCAGCCAACCAGTAGAGGACAACCGCAATCGCGAACAGGTGCGGCAGAACGGTACGCTCTCGTTGGCGATCACACCGAAGAAGCCCTTGCCCGGCACTTCGTAGCGTACCGCCGTCGCATCGACGGGTGCGTTGGCTTGCAGGTATTCGTGTTGCTCGCCGATCAAGCTGAGCAGCTGTTGCAAGCTGACAAACTGTTGCAGGAACGCGTTGGAGTCTTTGGCCAGATGCCCCATGCGCATCAGTTCGATAAAGCGCAGCTCGTAGCCTCGCGCCAGGCAGTAATCGAGCAGCGGCATCACCTGGTCCAGGTTCTGGCCGCGCAACGGCACCATATTGACCTTGATCTTGATCCCGGCAGCACTGGCCTGGTCCATGCCATCGAGCACGGTGGCCAGGTCGCCGCCACGGGCGATGCTGCGGAAAGCGTCGGCATCCAGCGTGTCGAGGGAGACATTGATGCGTCGGATACCAGCGGCCACCAGCAACGGCAGTTTACGCGCCAGCAGTTGGCCATTGGTGGTCAGACTGATGTCGCTCAGGCCCATCTGCCCTACCGCCCCCATGAAGGCTTCCAACTTGGGGCTGACCAACGGCTCACCGCCGGTAATGCGCAAGCGCTCGATACCCGCCGCTTCTATCAGGTAAGCCACGCCTCGGGCCATGGCCTCGGCCGACAGTTCATCCTGGGCAGCCACCAGCCGCTTGCCGTCAGGCACGCAATAGGTACACGCATAATTGCAGGCTGAAGTCAGGCTGATCCGCAAATTGCGAAAACGCCTGCCTTGACGATCAACGATCATGGATCACTCCGGCAGAGGATAATTCGGGCGCGCTAAAAGCTGACTCATAACTCAGCTTTTAGCAAGGTCCTTGCCTGAGTATATTCCTGGGTTACTGCGCCTGGCAGTAAATCATTGCGCCATCACTGTGGCGAATGACTTAGGTGGCAGGGGTTTCGCCGCTCTTTTCGGCGCCCGGCAGTTCAGGGCTGTGCTTGCGCTTGTTGCCCATGCGCACGCCGATGTCCATCAGGAACTGGAAGAAACCTTCCTGGTCTTCCAGCACATTGCTCCAGAACGGCGAGTGGTACAGCGCCACAGCGCCATGCACCAAGGCCCAGGCGGCGCAGTAGTGGAAATACGGTGGCACGTCTTCAAGCTTGCCTTCGCTGATACGCCCCTTGATCAGCAGGGTCAGGCGTTCGAAGTTCGAGGCGCGGATCTTGTGCAGCTCCTCGACCATCTCCGGCACCTGGTGACCTTTGACCACCTTCTCTTCCAGGCGATCGAACAGGCGGTAACGCTGCGGGTCACGCATGCGGAACTCGAAGTAAGCGCGGGACAGGGCTTCCTTGTCTTTGTCGACATCCGCCGAGTGCAGCAACTCGTTCAAATCACGCTCGTAGTCGAGCATCAGGCGCAGGTAGATTTCGGCCTTGGATTTGAAGTGTTTGTAGATCGTGCCTTTGCCGATACCCACGGCATCCGCAATCATCTCGACGGTGACGCTGTCTTCACCTTGTTCGAGGAACAGCTTGAGCGCGGTGTCGAGAATTTCCTGCTCACGGCGGCGAAATTCACGGACCTTACGGGGTTCTTTGTGCATGAGGAAGAGTCTGCAAAGGTCGGAAATAGGGAGGGTTGCGCAGGGCCATGGATACGTGGCGATACGATTTACCCGGTGCGAGGGATTATCCCGACTGAACGGTCGTTGGGCAATGTCTATGTGAACCCGTCAGGCACATAACTTTCAATGCGCCAACGATTTCGCCGTTATCAGTCAGAAATAATACGCAACACCTGAACCTGCCCATCAGCGCAGTGAGAACTCAAGCGAAGGCCGCGTATTCCAAATCTGTTTAAAAAACGATCAATCACGACTGGACTGAATAGGATAGTGGTCAATACTTCAACTGTCGGCGCGACATCTCCCCCAAGTGACGCGTCGACCTGGGTACCGACGGACTGCGTGCCCTTGTTTTACTCCTAATGGTCTTAGCCCGGATTCACCCCCCAGAACCCGGGTTTTTTTTGCCTGGAATTCGGCCGCTCTAACCGGCTAGGTGGGCCAGCGGGAACAGGCGCTTGAAGTTCTCGGTAGTCTGCTCGGCAAAGCGTTCGTACGACTCGCCGCGCAGCATCGCCAGGTAATCAGCCACATCACGTACATATTCGGGCAAGTTCGGTTTGCCGCGATGGGGGATGGGCGCCAGGTACGGCGAGTCGGTTTCCACCAGCAGGCGGTCGGCAGGCACCTGGCGGGCCACATCGCGCAGCGCGTCGGCATTGCGGAAGGTGACGATACCCGACAGGGAAATATAGAACCCCAGGTCCAGGGCCGCCTTGGCCATGTCCCAGTCTTCGGTAAAGCAATGCAACACGCCAGCCTGCGGCAACGCGGCTTCACGTAGCAAGGCCAGGGTATCGGCACGGGCACCTCGGGTGTGGACGATCACCGGCTTGCCCGTCTGCTGGGCGGCTTGCAGGTGCAAGCGGAACGAGGCCTGCTGCAACTCGGCAGCTTCAGGCTCGTAGTGATAGTCCAGGCCTGTTTCGCCAATGGCCACCACTCGCGGGTGGTTGAGTTCGCCCAGTAGCCAGTCCAGAGCCGGCGCTTCGCCAGGCTTGAGGTCCAACGGGTGAATACCCACCGAGCAGTCTACGTCGGCATAGCGATCAGCCAGGGCTTTGACGTCGGCGGCGTTGTCGGCGCTGACGCCAATGCACAGGAAGTGCCCTACCCCACGCTGGCGGGCAGCTTCAAGGGCGGCGTCGAGGGAGCCACCGTGCTGGGCAAGGTCGAGGCGATCAAGGTGGCAATGAGAATCTACGAGCATAGGAATCTGAGCTTAAGTCACACAAGAGGTAGGGCCAACGATACACCCGTCAGCCACGGAATTTAACGGCGCCCGAGCAGGCCGACCCACTGCACCAACAATGCCTCGAGCAACAGCACGCGGTTGAGGTTGGCCTTGCCGAGGACTTTCTGGCGCTGGGCGAGGATCCAGTCCTGGATGTTCAGCACTTTGTCCTGGGCACTTTTTTGCGCCAGGTATTGCACGACCTTGCGCATATCCGCCGGGCCCAGGCCTTGCTCATCCTGGGTAAGCTGGTAGCGCAGGATCAGGCTGGACCAGTCGCAAAACCAGTCGAACAGCAGCAATAGCGGAATGTCCTTCCAGGCGCTTTCGGCCAGTTGCGTGGCGGACAATTCCTGCTTGAGCAGTTTCTTCACGCCATCCACGACCAGTGCACGCTGTTCGCGCACGCCCTGAGCCTGCAGCTTCACTGCCGCCAAAGGCGAACCGGCCGCCAGGGTCAGCAACTCGCCTCGTTCTTCTGCGCTGCATTCCGGCAACGCCTGCGCCAGCCATTGCAGGCTCATGTCCTCGCTGGGCAACGGGCAAGCCTGCTGCACGCAACGGCTGCGAATGGTCGGCAACAAGCGGCTGGACTGGTGGCTCACCAGCAACAGCACGGTATCGCCGGACGGCTCTTCAAGGCTTTTGAGCAAGGCGTTGGCCGCGTTGATGTTCATCGCCTCGACCGGCTCGATCAGCACCACTTTGCGCCCGCCCATTTGCGCAGTCTGCACCACGAAGCTCACCAGGTCGCGCACCTGGTCGACCTTGATGGCCTTGTCCGCTTCCTCGGGTTCCAGCACATAATTGTCCGGGTGACTGCCAGCCTTGAGCAACAGGCAGGACTTGCACTCGCCACACGCCTCCAGGTTGACTGGGCGTTGGCACAACAGGCTGCCCATCAGGCGTTCGGCGAGGTGGCGTTTACCGATGCCCACCGGCCCATGCAGCAGATAGGCGTGGGCGTGCTGGGCGCGCCCTGCCAGTTGCTGCCAGAGGCCGTCCTGCCACGGGTAGGACTCAGCCACGGCTACGCTCCAACAGAGTGGGCAGCAGCGCGTCGATAGCCTGTTGCACCTGACTCAGCGGCTGAGCGGCGTCCAATAGGTAATAACGTGTGGGCTCAGCCTTGGCGCGCTGCAGGAAAGCGCTGCGCACTGCATCAAAGAAGGCTTGGCCTTCCAACTCGAAACGATCCAGGCGACCTCGCGCACTGGCGCGGGCCATGCCCACTTCCACCGGCAGGTCGAACAACAGGGTCAGGTCGGGGCGCAGATCGCCTTGCACAAAGGTTTCCAGGGTGGCGATGCGCTCCAGGGACAAACCCCGCCCGCCACCCTGGTAGGCGTAGGTGGAGTCGGTAAACCGGTCGCAGATCACCACCGCACCCCGCGCCAGGGCCGGGCGAATCACTTCGGCCAGGTGCTGGGCACGGGCAGCAAACACCAGGAGCAACTCGGTGTCCGGGTTCATCGGCTCGTCACCCGGGGCCAGCAAGACTTCACGGATGCGCTCAGCCAAAGGCGTACCGCCCGGCTCACGGGTCAGCACCACCTCGATGCCCTGCGCACGCAGGCGCTCGGCCAAGTAGTCACGGTTAGTGCTTTTGCCGGCGCCTTCCGGGCCTTCCAGGGTAATAAACAAGCCAGTCACAGGCAGTCCTTAGTCAGAGTCATTGCGGGCTTTGCGGCGCGGTAGTGTCCGGCGCGGGCTCGATCGGTGCGTCGGGGGTGGGTGCATCACTGGCAGGTGCCGAATCTTCCAGCGGTTTCACCACAGGCGTCGGACTGGAACGGTAATCGGCACGGCGCTTGAGCTGGAACTCACGCACGGCGGCATTATGCGCATCCAGGTCATCCGAGAATATATGGCTGCCATCACCACGGGCGACGAAATACAGGCTGCTGCCCGGTACCGGGTTCAGCGCTGCATGGATCGCCTCGCGACCGACCATTGCGATGGGCGTGGGCGGCAGGCCGGCGACCATGTAGGTGTTGTAGGGGTTGGCTTCCTTGAGATGGGCACGGGTCAATTTACCGTTGTAGCGCTCACCCAAGCCGTAGATCACGGTGGGGTCGGTCTGCAGCAGCATACCGATCTTCAGGCGACGCACAAACACACCGGCAATCTGCCCGCGCTCCTGGGGCACACCGGTCTCCTTTTCTACCAGCGACGCCATTATCAGTGCTTGGTAAGGGTCGGTGTAGGGCGCGTCGGCGGCACGCTTGCTCCACTCCTGGGCGAGTACATCGTCCAGGCGGTTGTAGGCTTTTTTCAGGAATTCGACATCGGTCATGCCGCGGACAAAACGGTAGGTGTCGGGGAAGAACCGCCCTTCAGGAAACACACCTGGGTGGCCGAGCTTATCCATCACTTCGCTGTCAGTCAGGCCCGCGAGGGTCTGCACGATCTTTTCATGCTTGGCCAGGGCGGTGCGCACCTGACGGAAATTCCAGCCCTCCACCAAGGTCAGGCTGTACTGCACCACTTCGCCGCGCTGCCACAGGCCGATCAAACCCTCGGCGGTAAGGCCCGGGCTCATGCGGTACTCGCCGCTGTGCAATGGCTGGCCTTCGAGGTTGAAGCGCCAGTACAGACGCAACCAGAATGCATCGTCGAGCACGCCGTCGGCTTCCAGACGGTTGAAGGTGCCCGTCGGCGTAGCGCCAGCAGGTACGTCGAGCAACTGCTCCTGAGGCAGCTTCAGGGGCTGCTTGAGGGCAGAGTCGAGTTTCCAGGCCGAAAAGCCCACGAGCAAAGCCGCCGAGACCAGGCTGATCTGCAGCAGTAACACCAGTTTTCGTATCAACTCAAATATCCAATAGCGCGCGAACAATGCCTTGCAGTTTACGGGTGAGCGGCCCAACCGGCCAGCTCATCGCAGCGCAACCACGCACCGGCCAAATGCCATATACGCTGTTGCAGACGAAGACTTCATCGGCCTGTTGCAACTGCTCAACACTGATGTCGGCCACGGCCACCGGGACGCCCAGCGCTTGTGCCTGGGCCAGCACTTCGGCGCGCATTACGCCGGCAACGCCACAACGGCTCAGATCAGCGGTTAGTAACAAGCCGTTGCGTACCAGGAAAAGGTTGCTGAATATGCCTTCGATCACCCGACCAGACATGTCCAGCATCAGGCCTTCGGCATGTTCGGTATCTTGCCATTCGGCACGCGCGATCACCTGCTCCAGCCGATTGAGGTGCTTGATACCGGCCAGCAGCGGCTGCTGCGCCAAGCGCGTGGCACACGCAAACAGGCGGACGCCGTCGACTTCGTGGGCAAGGGGGTAAGCAGCGGGCGCACTGCCCTGCAAAATACGGCGCACCGGGGCGCCAGGGTTGATGCCATAACCGCGCAAGCTGTCGCCACGGGTGAGGATCAATTTGAGAATACCGTCGCCAAGGGCGGCGGCGAAGCTCAGCACTTCGTGGCGAATCAACCCGTGATCCACTACCAATGCCAAACGCCTGCAACCCTCTTCCAGGCGTTGCAGGTGACGGTCGAGCAGCAACGGCTGCCCGGCCTTGACGGCGATGGTCTCGAACACCCCATCACCATAGGCCAGGCCGCGATCTTTCAGGGGCACGCTGTCCGCTGGCTGACCGTCGACCCAGCTGTGCATCACTCGGCGAACCGGCGGAACACCAGGGAGCCGTTGGTACCACCAAACCCGAACGAGTTGGAGATCACCACGTCGATTGGCATCGGTTGCGCTTCGTGCGGCACGAAGTTCAAGTCGCAGCCTTCGTCCGGCTCATCAAGGTTGATAGTTGGCGGAGCAACCTGGTCCTTGATGGCCATCACACTGAAGATCGCCTCGACCGCGCCCGCCGCACCCAGCAGGTGGCCGGTCATGGACTTGGTGGAGCTGACCGCCAGCTTATAGGCGTGCTCGCCGAACACCGACTTGATGGCCTCGGCTTCCGCCAAGTCGCCAGTCGGGGTCGAAGTGCCATGGGCGTTGATGTACTGCACCTGGTCGGGGTTGACCTTCGCATCGCGCAGGGCATTGGTGATGCAACGCGCAGCACCCGCTCCGTCGGACGGCGGTGAAGTCATGTGGTACGCGTCACCGCTCATGCCGAACCCGATCAGCTCGGCGTAGATGGTGGCGCCACGCGCCTTGGCGTGCTCCAACTCTTCAAGCACCAGCGCACCGGCACCGTCGGACAGCACGAAGCCGTCACGGCCTTTGTCCCACGGACGGCTGGCACGGGTCGGCTCGTCATTGCGGGTCGACAGCGCACGGGACGCGCCGAAGCCGCCCATGCCCAGGCCGCACGCGGCCATTTCGGCGCCGCCGGCGATCATCACATCGGCTTCGTCGTAGGCAATGTTGCGCGCCGCCATACCGATGCAGTGGGTGCCTGTGGTGCACGCCGTTGAAATCGCGTAGTTAGGCCCCTGTGCCCCCAGATGGATGGACAGGAAGCCGGAAATCATATTGATGATCGAGCCCGGTACGAAGAACGGTGAAATTCGACGTGGGCCAGTCTCATGCAGCGTGCGGCTGGTTTCTTCGATATTGGTCAGACCGCCAATACCCGAACCCATGGCCACACCGATGCGGTCACGGTTGGCGTCGGTGACTTCCAGGCCGGCGTTACGCACTGCCTGAAAACCGGCAGCCAGGCCGTACTGAATGAACAGGTCGAGCTTGCGGGACTCTTTGATCGAGAGATATTCCTCGACATTGAAGCCCTTTACCGAGCCGCCAAAACGGGTGGAATAGGCAGAAAGGTCCGTATGTTCGATCAGACCAATACCACTGCGGCCAGCCAGAATGCCCTGCCAACTGCTTGGCACATCCGTGCCCAGTGGCGACAACATACCCATACCGGTGACTACGACGCGTCTACGCGACACAGCACTCTCCTTTTTCTAATGACGACACTTTTTCATCGCCGCTAAAGAAAAAACCGCACGCCGTTACAGCAGTGCGGTTTTTCCCTGACAGCAAGCGACGACTACAAACTATTACGCCTGGTGGCTAGTAACGTAGTCGATGGCAGCTTGAACAGTAGTGATTTTTTCAGCTTCTTCGTCCGGGATTTCGGTCTCGAATTCCTCTTCCAGAGCCATCACCAGCTCAACGGTGTCAAGGGAATCGGCACCCAGGTCTTCTACGAAGGAAGCAGTGTTGACCACTTCTTCTTCCTTAACGCCCAGTTGCTCGGCGACGATTTTCTTGACGCGCTCTTCGATGGTGCTCATACCTTGTTTAACTCCTAATGGACAAATTCAGGCAGCTGGCCAGTGGGTAAGTGTATAGAAAGCCATTTCAGCTTTTCAACTGAAAGCTTCACCCTGTACCCGGTCGGCCACCTGCCTATAAATTAAGTTGCAGCTTTATAACGGATTTTAGACAGCTCGTATGACATTTTTTTGAAGCGATCCGTCACAATTTAACTCATGTACATCCCGCCGTTCACCGGGATTGTAGCCCCAGTCACGTATGCCGCACCGTCAGATGCCAGGAAAGTGACCACATTCGCGATCTCTTGGGCCTGGCCCAGACGGCCCAGCGGAATCTGCGTCAGCAAGGCTTCGCGCTGTGCTTCCGGCAATTCGCGGGTCATATCGGTGTCGATGAACCCAGGGGCCACCGAGTTGACCGTAATCGACCGCGAGCCGACTTCACGCGCCAATGCGCGGCTGAAACCTTCCAGGCCGGCCTTGGCAGAGGCATAGTTTACTTGGCCTGCGTTGCCCATGGCACCCACTACGGAGCCAATATTGATAATTCGGCCCCAACGCGCCTTGGTCATGCCGCGCAAAACGCCCTTGGACAGGCGAAACAGACTGTTCAGGTTGGTATCGACCACGTCGTACCACTCGTCGTCTTTCATGCGCATCATCAGGTTGTCACGGGTGATCCCGGCGTTGTTCACCAGAATTGCCGGCGCGCCGAACTGTGCAGTGATCTCGGCCAATACGGCAGCTACGGACTCATCGCTGGTTACATTCAGTTCCAGGCCGGTGCCCTGCACGCCGTTTTCCTTCAAGGTCGCGGCGATACGCTCGGCGCCCGAGGCAGAGGTGGCGGTGCCAATCACAACGGCGCCCTGACGGCCCAGCTCCAGGGCGATCGCTTGGCCAATGCCACGGCTT
This sequence comes from Pseudomonas sp. CFSAN084952, assembly GCF_009648855.1. Lineage (NCBI taxonomy): Bacteria > Pseudomonadati > Pseudomonadota > Gammaproteobacteria > Pseudomonadales > Pseudomonadaceae > Pseudomonas > Pseudomonas sp. CFSAN084952. The sequence continues at coordinate 3,962,359 of NZ_CP045767.1, forward strand.
GCGCCGGTAACCAGTGCAACTTTACCTTGCAGACTCATGCAGGCTTCTCCTAAGTACGGGATTCAGGCCAGTGCCGCGCGAGCGGCAGCGAAGGCTTCTGGGGTATTGAGGTTGGCGGTCGACACACCGTCGGCGCAGCGCTTGTTCAAGCCGGCCAGGACTTTGCCCGGGCCGCACTCGACCAGCTCGGTGGCACCGTTGGCGGCCAGGGTCTGGACCGATTCAACCCAGCGCACTGGCTTGTACAGTTGCTCCAGCAGGTCGCGCTTGAGGGTGTCGAGGTCGGCGGCCACGGCCGCACTGACGTTCTGCACCAGCGGGATCTGCGGCGCTTGCCAGTTGATGGCAGCGATAGACTCGGCAAACCGCTCTGCCGCCGGGCGCATCAGCTCACAATGGGATGGTACGCTCACCGGCAATGGCAGGGCACGCTTGGCGCCACGGGCCTTGCAACCCTCGATGGCACGCTCGACAGCTGCCTTGGCGCCGGCGATCACCACCTGGCCTGGGGAGTTGAAGTTCACCGCGCTGACCACTTCGCCTTGCGCCGCTTCGGCGCAGGCCTCGATCACCACCGCGTCGTCCAGGCCCAGGATAGCGGCCATGCCGCCCTGCCCGGCCGGAACGGCTTCTTGCATCAGTTGACCACGACGTTCGACCAGCTTGACCGCTTCAGCCAAGGTCAGGCTGCCCGCGGCCACCAGGGCGCTGTATTCGCCCAGGCTGTGACCCGCGACGAATGCAGGGCGCGCGCCGCCTTCTGCCAACCACAAGCGCCACAGGGCGATCGAGGCGGTCAGGATGGCCGGCTGGGTTTTATCGGTTTGGTTGAGCAGCGCTTCCGGCCCTTGCTGGGTCAGTGCCCACAGGTCGTAACCCAGGGCGTCAGAAGCTTCCTTGAAGGTGTCCAGGATCAGCGGGTATTGCGCGCCCAGCTCGGCCAACATGCCGAGGGACTGCGAACCCTGCCCTGGAAAGACGAATGCGAGGGATGTAGACATGTAACAAGCCCCTAATGATCTGGTCGTCAAAAATGCTCGCGCCTACGGTGGGAGCGAACGAAACTGACAGATTGGATGGTCAATTGAACTGGCCGGTCACATTTAAGCACTCCCGGGCCAATTCGCCTAAGGCAACAGATCCTCGAGACGGCCGTGCAAGCGTTGCGGCAGGTTCTCTTGAATCTCGATCAAGGCCCGTGCAATTGCACTTTGAAAGCCCAGCACCCCGGCCGAACCGTGGCTTTTCACCACTATGCCCTGCAAACCAAGAAAGCTTGCACCGTTGTGCCGTGCGGGCGCCAGGTCGGCCTGCAAGCGTCGCATCAGGGGCAGCGCCAAGGCCCCCACTATACGTGACGCCAGGTTGCGCTTGAACAAAGCTTCGATACGCGTGGCGATCATGGTCGCCAGGCCTTCGCTGGACTTGAGCAGAATATTGCCGACAAAGCCGTCGCACACCACCACGTCAGCTTCGCCACGGTACAAACCATCACCTTCAACAAAGCCGATGTAGTTCAAACCCCGCGCGCTTTGTAGCAAGGTAGCGGCAAGCTTGACTTGCTGGTTGCCCTTGATGTCCTCAGTGCCGATATTCAGCAGGGCAACCCGGGGTCGGGGCACGCCCAGCGCCTCGGCGGCCACCGAGCCCATTACGGCAAATTGCAACAGGTGCTCGGCACTGCAATCGACATTGGCGCCCAGGTCCAGCAACTGGCAATAGCCCTTCTGCGTCGGGATCGCCGCCACCATCGCCGGCCGATCAATACCTGGCAAGGTTTTGAGCACATGCCGTGACAAGGCCATCAACGCGCCCGTGTTGCCGGCGCTGACACAGGCTTGCACCTTGCCATCACGCAACAACTCAAGGGCCACCCGCATAGAAGAATCGGGTTTGCCACGCAGGGCAACCGCCGGCTTTTCGTCCATGCTGATGGTTTCGCTGGCTGGCGTAATCGTCAGGCGCGCGCGATCCACCGCCGGATGGCTGGCAATCAGTTCTTCAAGTAGGGAGGGTTGACCGACGAGGGTCAGGTGCAGCGAGGGCGTTGCAGACAGGCTGGCAATGCAAGCCTGAACAATGCTGCGGGGACCGAAGTCCCCGCCCATTGCGTCAATCGCGATGACTTGAGCAGACAAGTGATTACTCGTCAGCGCCCTTGTCGATCACTTTACGGCCACGGTATACGCCTTCTGGCGATACGTGGTGACGCAGGTGAACTTCACCAGTGGTCTTTTCCACGGACAGGGTGCTAGCCTCGAGAGCGTCGTGCGAACGGCGCATGTCACGGGCGGAGCGGGATTTTTTGTTCTGCTGAACAGCCATAATTGATTAACTCCTAAACGTTTGGGTCACGCTTTAACTGCGCCAATACACTGAACGGGTTGGACCGCGTTACCTCGTCCTCGCTCGGCTCGGCCTCGTCATCGAGACCCTCCGGCTGCTGGCATTCTTCCGGATGATGAGCAGGCACAATGGGCAAGGCGAGCAAAAGCTCCTCCTCGATCAGTGCATGCAGATCCAATGGATCTTCGCCCAGTTCCAGCACGTCATAACCTTTCGGCAACGACTGGGTATTCGCACCCTCTTTCACCACAGCATAACTGCATTCGCTGTGGATCGGCAGGGTGACCAGCTCAAGACAACGCTGGCAAACCATTTTGACTTCGGTGTCGATAACGCTGTGGATTACCACAGATTTACGTTCATCTCGTTCAAAAACGAATTTCGCCTGCACCGTACCGACAGTGTCGGAAAGCGGGTCGCAGAGTCTCTCCAAATCGGCCAGCAGCACTTCACCTTGAAGGGTGGTGCCACGATCAGCCAATTTGCGCGGGTCAACGTGAGGTGGAATCGGGTCATTCAACATAGGCGCAGCATTATAGGGATGCACCCGGCCATGTCAAAGGAAATTCAGCCCTGTGCGTCAGCCGGTCACGTCGATAGAATCGGCGACTGCCTTGAGGAGACGTATATGCTGCCTTTATTACTCGCGTCCAGCTCGGTTTATCGCCGGGAATTACTGAGTCGCCTGCACCTGCCGTTCACCTGCAGCTCGCCGGATATCGACGAAAGCCACCGCCCGGATGAACCCGCCATCGAACTGGTCAAGCGCCTGGCCGAACAAAAGGCCCGCGCCCTCGCCGCCAGCCATCCTGGCCATTTAATCATTGGCTCGGATCAGGTCGCCGTACTGGAAGGCCGGATCATCGGCAAGCCGCACACCTTCGAAAATGCTCGCGAGCAACTGCTGGCTGCCAGCGGCAAGCGTGTGAGCTTCCTCACGGGCCTGGCACTGCTCAACAGCGAAACCGGGCACTACCAGGTCGACTGCGTGACGTTTACCGTACACATGCGCGAACTGGATGCAGAACGTATCGAGCGCTATCTGCGGATCGAGCAGCCTTATGACTGTGCGGGCAGCTTCAAAGCAGAAGGGCTCGGTGTGAGCTTGTTCCGGAGCACCGAGGGACCGGATGCGACCAGCCTGGTTGGGCTGCCACTGATTCGACTGGTGGACATGCTGCTGACCGAAGGCGTACAGATCCCTTGAAACCTTCGTAAAGCAATGTGGGAGCTGGCTTGCCTGCGATAGCGATGTACCAAGCGACACTAATATCGACTGATCCATCGCTATCGCGGGCAAGCCCGCTCCCACAGTTGATCTACACCTAGCTTGGAATTTCAGCGCAGGGACGGCCCCTGGAAGCCCATGTACAGCGCCAATTTCTCCGCCACACTGGCACCGAGTTTCTTGGAGAAGCGATCAAACGGCGATTCCTCGACCGTAAAATCCACCAACTCCTTCTCGCCAATCACATCCCGCGCCACCGAGCTGGCACTGCCCAAGCCGTCAATCAGGCCCAGCGGCAATGCCTGCTCGCCCGACCAGACCAGGCCGGAGAACAGTTCCGGATGCTCTTTATCTTTCAAACGATCCCCACGCCCCTGCTTGACGCTGGCAATGAACTGACGATGGGTAGTGTCGAGCACGCCTTGCCAGAACGCGGTTTCATCCGCCTTCTGCGGCTGGAAAGGATCGAGGAACGACTTATGCTCGCCCGAGGTGTAGGTGCGACGCTCCACCCCCAGCTTCTCCATGGCACCCACAAAACCGTAACCGGCCGCTGTGACACCAATAGAGCCCACCAGGCTGGCCTTGTCGGCATAGATCTGGTCTGCGGCGCTGGCAATGTAATAGGCACCCGAGGCACCCAGGTCGGAGATCACGGCATAGAGCTTGGTATCCGGATGCAAGGTGCGCAGACGACGAATTTCGTCATACACATAACCCGACTGCACCGGGCTACCGCCTGGGCTATTGATGCGCAGGACCACGCCTTTGACCTTGGGGTCCTCAAACGCCGCGCGCAGGCTGGTGACGATATTGTCGGCACTGGCGGGCTCCTTGTCGGCAATCACGCCGCGCACCTCGATCAAGGCAGTGTAATGACTGCCACGGGCGGCGCTCTTTTCCATGTCCATCAGCGGACTGAACAGCGCCAGCATCCCAAGCAGGTATACAAAGGTCAGCAGCTTGAAGAAAATCCCCCAGCGCCGCGAACGTCGCTGCTCCTGGACGCTGGCCAGGAGGGTCTTCTCCAAAAGCTTCCAGCTTTTATCATCACTGCTCTGTGCCTTTTCAGGCGCCTTCCACTCGTCACTCATGCCATTAACCCCAGCAAAGACTTACAGGGCCCGGCTGAGCCAGGCCTGCAGTTCAGAAAAATGATCAATCGTCAGCCTCGGCTCGTATTGCTGCAACGCCTCGGCAGACTGGGCGCCATAGCTGACAGCGACGCTGTCCATGCCCGCGTTGCGTGCCATCATCAGGTCGAAAGACGCATCACCCACCATCAATGCCTCGCGTGGCGTTACGCCACAGTGCGCAAGGATCTGCTCCAGCATCAAGGGATGAGGCTTGCTGGCGGTTTCATCCGCAGCGCGGGTGATATCAAAGTAATCCTCCCAGCCATGGGCCTTGAGTACACGGTCCAGGCCGCGACGAGCCTTGCCGGTGGCGACCGCCAGGTGATAACCCTGGGCACGAAACGCTTCCAGCGATTGCACCACGCCTTCAAACAGCGGCGAAGGCGTAGCTTCCAGCGCAATGTAGTGGTCGGCATAGTGCTCGCGAAACGCCACCAGCTCGGCGTCGCTGATGTCGGGGTACAGGGTGCGAATGGCTTCAGGCAAACCCAGGCCGATAATGCCCTTCACCGCCAGGTCCGTGCACAATTCAAAGCCCGAGCGGGTCGACGCCATGTGCATGGACTCGACGATGCGGCCAATGGAATTGGCCAGCGTCCCGTCCCAATCGAAGATCAGCAGCTTGTAGTCAAGGTGCGACACTCAAACGCTCCACGGTCTTGGCCCACATCTCATCGACCGGCGCCTGCAACTTCAGCTCGCCGCCATCGGGCAGCGGCACGGTGAGCATGTAGGCGTGCAGGAACAGGCGCTTGCCGCCCAGATCGCGAATTTCCTTGGAGAAATCCTCGTCGCCGTACTTGGTGTCACCCGCAATGCAGTGGCCCGCATGCAGGGTGTGCACACGAATCTGGTGAGTGCGACCAGTGACCGGCTTGGCCTCGACCATGGTGGCGAAGTCACCGAAGCGACGCAGCACCTTGAACAGGGTCAGGGCCTCTTTGCCCTCCTCGTCCACTTCGACCATGCGCTCGCCGGAGCGCAGGTTGCTCTTCTGCAACGGCGCACGCACGCTTTTGATCGAGCTGGCCCAGTTGCCGCGCACCAGCGCCATGTAGCGCTTATCCACGCCATCGCCACGCAGGGCGGTGTGCAAGTGGCGCAACATGCTGCGTTTCTTGGCGATCATCAACAGGCCAGACGTGTCGCGGTCCAGGCGATGAACCAACTCCAGCTCCTTGCAATCGGGGCGCAACTGACGAAAGGCTTCGATCACGCCGAAGTTCAAGCCACTGCCGCCGTGAACCGCAATGCCACAGGGCTTGTTGATCACGATCAGCTTGTTGTCTTCGAACACGATCGACGCTTCCAGGCGCTGCAACAAGCCTTGGGCCAGCGGCACCGGCTCGTCGCGCTCAGGCACGCGCACCGGCGGCACCCGGACGATATCGCCCGCCTGCAGCTTGTACTCAGGCTTGATGCGCCCCTTGTTCACGCGCACTTCGCCTTTACGCAAGATGCGGTAAATCAAGGTCTTGGGCACGCCTTTGAGCCTGGCCAGGAGAAAATTGTCGATGCGTTGGCCGGCATATTCCGGCGAGACCTCAAGCAGCTGGACGCTGGGGGTCGGGGGGGTGGTAGTCGTCATGGCGGCGATGATAACAATTTTTTATGGAATTGAAGCACTTAATCATTACTGCTATAGTCGCGAACGCCGCCAAAAGCGGCCTGGACAGAGGACATGCGGCAAACTGCCGGCCCTGACCATCGCAATTCATCAGGACGCGAGGCCGTCCTACGGGGCTTTCGCCACCCAGGAAGGCTCAAGATTGTAACAAGCGCAGGTGACATGAGGCCTGAAGCGAGTGCAGAAAGCAGAGTGAATACTCGCCTTTTGCGCCGATATTTACGGCCAGTTCACAAAGTGCAGTCAGTTTTGAGCCAGACCATGGCGAATGCTTCGGAAACAACGCCTGTTAAGAGCTGAGTGAGAGCGCAACCGCCCACACCTAGTCTTGTTTAGCCATGAGCGTGGACTCCCCATTGGAGAACACGGTAAATGCCAACCCGCTGCGGATTCTGCGCGCGGCAGCACCCGAATTATCAGGGATACGTGTAGGGTGGAGATGCACAACCGTCGGACTGTGTAGCACTAGGCTTGTTTTAGACGCTTCATCTCGTCCACAGTCGCCGGTTGATTCCTCCTCCTGACCTTAGCTTTTGTTGAAGTGGTGCCTTTGTCACCACCGCTAACGAGCAGGACGCGTCCGTCGCGATACCGGCCCAATTGGCCGATTTTGCTGGACACTGGAGTGGCCAACCACTCTTGACGCACCTGACACCGACCGTGAGAAGTCGTGTGTGCCGAACGCCGTTTCCGGCAGCCCGGAAACCGACGGTACAACATGAAAAGAATGCTGATTAACGCAACTCAACCCGAAGAGTTGCGTGTTGCACTGGTAGATGGCCAACGCCTCTACGACCTGGACATCGAATCCGGTGCACGCGAGCAGAAAAAGGCCAACATCTATAAAGGTCGTATCACTCGCATCGAACCAAGCCTTGAGGCTGCCTTTGTCGATTTCGGCTCCGAGCGCCACGGCTTCCTGCCCCTCAAAGAAATCTCCCGCGAATACTTCAAGAAAGCCCCTGAAGGCCGCGTGAACATCAAGGACGTCCTGAGCGAAGGCCAGGAAGTCATCGTCCAGGTCGAAAAAGAAGAACGTGGCAACAAGGGCGCAGCCCTGACCACCTTCATCAGCCTCGCCGGTCGTTACCTGGTGCTGATGCCGAACAACCCACGTGCCGGCGGTATTTCCCGTCGCATCGAAGGCGAAGAGCGTAACGAACTGCGTGAAGCGCTGAACGGCCTGATCGCACCGGCCGACATGGGCCTGATCGTGCGCACTGCCGGCCTTGGCCGCAGCAGCGAAGAAATGCAGTGGGACCTCGACTACCTGCTGCAACTGTGGACCGCTATCAAAGAAGCGTCCCTGGATCGTTCCGCGCCGTTCCTGATCTACCAGGAAAGCAACGTGATCATCCGCGCCATCCGCGACTACCTGCGCCAGGACATCGGCGAAGTGCTGATCGACAGCGTTGAAGCCCAGGACGAAGCCCTGACCTTCATCCGCCAGGTGATGCCGCAGTACGCCAGCAAGATCAAGCTGTACGAAGACAGCGTGCCGCTGTTCAACCGTTTCCAGATCGAAAGCCAGATCGAGACCGCCTTCCAGCGCGTGGTCGAACTGCCTTCCGGCGGCTCCATCGTGATCGACCCGACCGAAGCCCTGGTGTCCATCGACATCAACTCGGCACGTGCGACCAAAGGCAGCGACATCGAAGAAACCGCCCTGCAGACCAACCTGGAAGCGGCTGAAGAAATCGCCCGCCAGCTGCGCCTGCGTGACATCGGCGGCCTGATCGTGATCGACTTCATCGACATGACCCCTGCCAAGAACCAGCGCGCCGTGGAAGAGAAAGTCCGCGAGTGCCTGGAAGCTGACCGCGCTCGCGTGCAAGTCGGCCGCATCTCGCGCTTCGGCCTGCTGGAAATGTCCCGTCAGCGCCTGCGTCCATCCCTGGGCGAGAGCAGCGGCATCGTCTGCCCGCGTTGCAACGGCACCGGCATCATCCGTGACGTTGAATCGCTGTCCCTGGCGATCCTGCGCCTGATCGAAGAAGAAGCCCTGAAAGACCGTACCGCCGAAGTTCGCGCCCAAGTGCCGATTCCGGTTGCCGCCTTCCTGCTCAATGAAAAACGCAACTCGATCACCAAGATCGAACTGCGCACCCGTGCCCGTATCGTCATCCTGCCGAACGATCACCTCGAAACGCCGCACTTCGAAGTCCAGCGCCTGCGTGACGACAGCCCGGAAGCCCATAGCGGGCAGTCCAGCTATGAAATCGCCGCGGCTGCCGCCGAAGTCGAAGAAGTCCAGCCAGCCGCTGCGACCCGCACCCTGGTTCGCCAGGAAGCCGCGGTGAAGACTGCACCGGCCCGTGCCAACGCACCGGTACCGACCGAAGCTGCCGCCCCGGTTGCCGCGCCGGCCGCCCTGCCTGAGCCAAGCCTGTTCAAGGGCCTGGTGAAGTCGCTGGTCAGCCTGTTCGCCACCAAGGAAGAGCCTGCTGCCCCGGTTGTGGTTGAAAAACCTGCCACCGAGCGCCCGGCGCGCAACGAAGAACGTCGCAACGGTCGCCAGCAGAGCCGTAACCGCAACGGCCGCCGTGACGAAGAGCGCAAGCCTCGCGAAGAACGTGCCCCGCGTGAAGAACGCGCACCACGTGAAGAGCGTGCGCCTCGCGAAGCCCGTGAAGACACCCCGACCGTCGCCCGTGAAGAACGTGCACCGCGTGAAGAGCGCGCCCCACGTACCCCACGCGCTCCACGTGAAGACCGCAAGCCACGTGGCGAGCGTGAAGAACGCGTGCGTGAACTGCGCGAGCCTCTGGACGCGGCACCTGCCGCTGCCGCAGCCGTTAGCACCGAAGAGCGCCCGGCCCGCCAGCCGCGTGAAGAACGCGCGCCACGCGAAGAGCGCCAACCGCGCCCGCCACGTGAAGAGCGTCAACCACGCGCCGAGCAAGCCGCTGCTGCCACCGAAGAAGAAGTACTGACCGGCGAAGAGCAGTTGCAGGAAGACGGCCAGGACAACGCCGAAGGCGATCGTCCACGCCGCCGCTCCCGCGGCCAGCGTCGTCGCAGCAACCGTCGTGAGCGTCAGCGTGATGCCAACGGCAACGTAATCGAAGGTTCGGAAGAAACCGGCGAGAACGCAGAAGCTGCCAACAACGCGCCAACAGGCGCCGAACTGGCTGCCGGCTTGGCCGTTACCGCTGCCGTTGCCAGTTCGGTCATCAGCGCCCCTGCTGAAGCCCAGGCTCACGAGCAAGCCGAACGTGCTACCGCTGCCGTCGAAGACACTGTTGCCGTAGAAGCGCCAGCTGCCGAAACCCCAGCGGTTGAAGCGCCGGTTGTTGAAGCGCCAGTCGTTGAAGCCACGACCCCTGTCGAAGCCCCAGTGGTTCCGGAAGTGGAAGTTGCCCCGGTTCGCGACGCACAGCCAGAAACTGAAGCGGTTGCCGTTGAACCGGCTCCAGTGGTTGAGCCTCAGCCAGTAGTCGAAGCGGCTGTAGAAGCTCCGGCGGTCGAAGAAGCTGCCCCGGCTGTGCGTGAAGTTCGCGAAGAACAGACCGCCTTCCAGTGGACTGCCGAACCGGCTGCACCGGTTGAAGCGCCAACGCCTGCCCCAGTGGTAGAAGAAGCACCGGCACCGGTTGCTGAAGTCGTCGCCGAGCCAGCCCCAGTGGTTGAGCCGACGCCGGTTGTGGAGCCTGCGGCCGTGGTTGAAGTTGAAGCCCCGGTGATTGCCGAAGTGGCCGCCCCTGTGGTTGAAGCTGCGCCTGCAAGCGCCCTCACCGAAAACGGCCGTGCGCCGAATGACCCACGTGAAGTGCGTCGCCGCCGCAAGGAAGCCGAAGCTGCTGCTGCCGCTGCCGCTGCCCAGGCGGTAGAGCACAAGGCCCAGGAAGCAGAGCACGAGCCTAAACCCCTCGTCTGATTCCATAAGCCACTAAAAAGCCCCGCCTGAGTGATCAGGCGGGGCTTTTTCATGGCTGATTATCTCGACCTGGAATGCGATCACTGTGGGAGCTGGCTTGCCTGCGATAGCGTCGATTCAGCCAGCGTGGCGGTGACTGACACACCGCTATCGCAGCATAGGTATCTACACAACTTTGTGGGCTGTAACGGCAGACGGTAACCACGATGCGAAGCGAGTCGCTCTTGAACTGCTTTTGATCTTAGGCGCCCCGTCAAACCACGCTGGCCGGAATTCGACAGGGATTTGGGGGGTAAACCGGCAGGGATGCCGGTTTAGCCGCCGTCAGGGCGGAACCCTAAGTGGCCGTTACCGCAGGAATGGATATGTACACAATCCAACTGTGTTGACTGTCAGGCCGCTATCGCAGGCAAGCCAGCTCCCACATTGGACGGTGGTGCGTCAGGTAGATATGCGCCGGCTATCAGGCCGTTACGGGAGCAAGCTCCCTCGCCACAGGTCCAACGTCGGCTCTAAGTAGATACCTATGGCTATCGCAGGCAAGCCAGCTGCCACACTTAACCTGCAGTAAAACTCAACCGTTGCGGCACATCCACATCCCAAAGCACACCAGGATCATCTACCTGCACCTCTCGCACCTGAGTTTGTGCAAACAACGGCCTGGCCCCACGATCCCCACTCAGAGCCATCAGCGCCGGCCCAAACCTGTGATGGAAAGCCACCGGGTGCCCGTACTGCCCGGCAGATACCGGCACAGTGACGCCCTCCACGCTGGCGATCACCCGTTCGATACTCGATGACTGAATAAACGGCATATCCCCCAACACCACCAGCCACCCATCCGCTGCACCGCTGGCCTTGACCGCCGCCGCAATGCTGTCGCCCATACCGCTCGAATCCAGCAGTACAACCTGACAGCCATAAGCCTCTGCCAGGCGGATAACCTCCCCGCGCTCCGGCGACGTCACCAGCCAGCGCGTTACAACACGCTCAGGCAAGTTGCGCAGCACCTGCTCGATGACCGGCCGACGAACGCCATCCAGCCCCACACACGCGGCGAGCAATTTGTCTTGATCAGCTCCAGCTTCGGCACGAAAACGACTGCCCTGCCCCGCCGCCAGCACAATCGCCGTCACCGTCACTCGGCCACCACTGCCATCGGTTTTTTCTGCATCGGTGCCACACCGTTCTTGATCGCAACAATTTCCGCCATCAGCGACAGCGCAATTTCCGCCGGCGTATGGCTGCCGATGTGCAGGCCGATCGGCCCGTGCAAGCGCGCAATGGCCTCCGCCGACAGGCCTAGCGCGGCCAGGTTCTCCCGACGCTTCTGGGTATTGACCCGCGAACCCAGGGCGCCAATATAGAACGCCGTGGAGTTCAGCGCCGTCAGCAACGCCATGTCATCCAGACGTGGATCGTGGGTCAGGCAAACAATAGCCGTGCGTTCATCGGTATGAATATTCAACACCGCTTCGTCGGGCATGCCCGGCACAAAGCGGCCATGCTGGTCTTCCCAGCCGTAAACGAACTCTTCGCGGGGGTCGCAGATCAGCACTTCGAAATCCAGCAGACGTGCCATTTCCGCTACGTAGCGCGACAGCTGCCCGGCACCGATCAACAGCAGGCGCCAGCGCGGGCCATAGATGGCGCGCAAGCGTTCGCCGTCGAAGCTCACCACGTCGGTCTTGCTGGCGGCGCTCAAGATCACTTCGCCGGTGGCCAGGTTCAGCTCGCGAGCGACAATCTGGTGATCTTCACAACGCGCCAGCAGCGCTTGGACCCAACCCCACTCCTCCACGCGCTCCTCGGTGAGCCTCAGGGTGCCGCCGCAGGGCAGGCCAAAACGCGCCGCCTCGTCGCGAGTGACGCCGTAGGTCACCAACTGCACGGGCGGGCCGTCAGCAGGCAAGCGGCCGTCTTGCAGGCGCGCGATCAAGTCATCCTCGATGCAACCGCCCGACACCGAGCCAATCACCACACCATCACCGCGCAGGGCCAGCATTGCGCCTGGCGGGCGCGGCGCGCTGCCCCAGGTTTGCACCACGCTGTACAACATCACGCGCTGCCCGGCGCGGCGCCATTGCAGCACGCTGCGCAGGACGTTCAGATCCACACTGTCCATCAGGCCTCCGGTAAGTACTGTCGCGCTCACTGTAAACCAAAAATATCCGTTGCATCCCCCCAGAAATGCAAACGCCCCGAACCAGTCGGGGCGTTTGCGGATAGCGTTGGCGTCAGTTCACGCCAGCAGCCACTTACTTGACGACAGGCGCCGGGCCTTCTGCCACGCCCAGGTCATCGAGCTCGCGGGTTTCGGAAATACCGGTACCTCCAGACGCCAGTTCGCTTTGCAGCTTGTCGGTGTCCAGTTCCTTGACCCACTTGGCCACAACGATGGTGGCAACTGCGTTACCCACCAGGTTGGTCAGGGCACGGGCTTCGGACATGAAGCGGTCGATACCCAGGATCAGCGCCAGGCCGGCAACCGGCAAGTGGCCGACAGCCGACAGGGTGGCGGCCAGTACGATGAAGCCCGAACCGGTCACGCCAGCCGCGCCTTTGGACGACAGCAGCAACACCAGCAGCAGAGTGATCTGGTGGGTGATGTCCATGTGGGTGTCGGTCGCCTGGGCGATGAACACGGCCGCCATGGTCAGGTAGATCGAAGTACCGTCGAGGTTGAAGGAGTAACCGGTTGGAATCACCAGGCCGACCACGGACTTCTTCGCGCCCAGGCGTTCCATCTTGATCAGCATACGCGGCAGTGCGGATTCCGACGACGAGGTGCCCAGTACGATCAGCAGTTCTTCACGGATGTAGCGGATCAGCTTCAACACGCTGAAACCGTGAGCGCGGCAGATAGCGCCCAGCACCAGCACCACGAACAGGATGCAGGTGATGTAGAAGCAGATCATCAACTGGCCCAACTGCACCAGGGAACCGACACCGTAGGCGCCGATGGTGAATGCCATGGCACCCAGGGCACCGATTGGCGCGAGCTTCATGATCATGTTGATGATGTTGAACATCACATGGGCGAAGCGATCGATGAAGTCCAGCACGGGCTTGCCGTAGGCACCCAGGCGATGCAGGGCGAAACCGAAAATCACCGAGAACATCAGCACTTGCAGGATGTCGCCGTTGGCGAAGGCGCCGACGATGGTGTTCGGGATGACGTTGAGGATAAAGCCGACGATGCTCTGGTCTTTACCAGCGGTGACGTAGGCCGCCACTTTGGAAGCATCCAGGGTCGCGACGTCGATGTGCATGCCGGCGCCCGGCTGCACCACGTTGACCACGACAAGGCCAATCAGCAGGGCGATGGTGGAAACAATTTCGAAGTACAGCAGCGCGTAGCCGCCGGTCTTGCCCACCGACTTCATGCTTTGCATGCCGGCGATGCCGCTGACCACGGTACAGAAAATGATCGGGGCGATGACCATTTTGATCAGCTTGATAAAGCCGTCACCCAGTGGCTTGAGGGCCACGCCGGTCTGCGGGTAGAAGTGGCCGAGCAAGATACCGATAACGATTGCAACGATCACCTGGAAATACAGGGATTTGTAGATTGGCTGACGAGTCGTCATTGCAAAGTTCCTCAATCGTCCCGTGTGGCAAATATCCGCCATTGCCCACGGCACTTGAATTGCGAACCCTCCTGCACTGGAGGGATTTGTTGTTTGCGAAGCCTGTAGGAGCAAGCCTGCGCTGTAATCCTTATCGCAAACAGCGTGCCACTTTGCTTAAACGCGCTGAAGGCCTTTAGACATCAGGGCTTGGGGTTCACGGGCGACTCCGGAGAATGCAACAGGGTGGCGGATTTCCGCCCACTCATCCTGTCTCGTCCTACAATTTGGCGGATATCCGCCTTGTCGCCCCGCCGGGCGATGGCTACCATCCGCCCCTCCATGGATGAGGCCCTTGCATGCGTGAACGTACCATCGCCAGCCATTACGCCCGAGCGGCCCTCGGCGGTGCGCGCCGGGCCGGTTTTGACTACTCGGGGGTGTTGCAGCAGGTGGGCATCACCCCGGAACTGCTGACCGAACCCCGCGCACGCATCGCTCCAGAGCAATTTACCCGCTTGCTGCAAATGCTCTGGCTGGGGTTGGATGACGAATACCTGGGGTTTGCAGAAGGGCCGAGCAAACGTGGCACTTTCGCCATGATGTGCCATGCGCTGATTCATTGCCGCACGCTGGAGAAGGCGCTGGAGCGCGGCTTATTGTTTTATAGCCTGTTCCCCCAAGGCCCACGCTGGCAACTGACCAAAGAAGGCGACATGGCGCGTCTGAGCCTGGACGACTCACAGCTATGGGACCCGGACCACTTCCTCAGTGAATGCCTGCTGGTGATCTGGCATCGCCTGGGCAGTTGGTTGATCGGCCAGCGTATCCGGCTGCAGCAGGCCACCTTCAGTTACCCGATGCCGGCCCATGCCGGTGAATACGACCTGCTGTTCCCCTGCCCCCAGGTGTTCGGCGCGCCGACCAGCAGCCTGGTGTTTCCCAGCCGCTACCTGAGCCTGCCGCTGTTGCAGGACGAACGCACCCTCAAGCACTTCTTGCAGCGCTCCCCTGCCGACTTGCTGTCGCGGCCGGATGAAGGCGACAGCCTGAGCAGCCAGTTGCGTCGCTTGCTGAGCCGCGACCGCACGCCCTGGCCAGACCTGGAAGCCGTTGCCCAGCACCTGCACATCAGCCCACAGACCCTGCGCCGCCACCTGCGCGAAGAAGGCACGAGTTTTCAGGCATTGAAGGATGAGCTACGCCGGGATATCGCCATTTACCACCTGGGGCGGGCGGATTTGTCTTTGCAGGAGATCGCCGAGCAGTTGGGGTTTTCCGAACCGTCGGCGTTTCATCGGGCGTTCAAGAAGTGGACGGGGCTGACGCCGGGGGCCTACAGAGCGCAGGAGAGTTAGAGGCGTATTGGCTGGGAAGGCCTCATCGCAGGCAAGCCAGCTCCCACACTTGAATGTATTCACACATCAAAATTTGTAAACCCGATCAACTGTGGGAGCTGGCTTGCCTGCGATGAGGCCAGTGCAGATCACAAGGCAGGAAAGTGAATCCTGAACGCCGCCCCACCCAGCGCTGAATCCCCCAACGTCAACCGCGCGTGATAGCTTTCGATGATGTCCTTGACCACCGCCAGCCCGATCCCCTGCCCCGGGTGCTGACGGTCGAGCCGTTCGCCGCGCTGCAGGATCCGTGCACGCTGGTCCGGTGGTACGCCGGGGCCGTCGTCTTCGATACACAGCTCAATGCCATCGAGGTTTTCCACCAGGCTGATACGCACTTGCTTGAGGCACAGGCGGTAGGCGTTTTCCAGCAGGTTGCCGAGCATTTCGAGCAACGCGCCCTTTTCGATGGGTACCTCGCAGGCCTGCGGCAAATCAAAGGTCACGGTGACCCGCTTGTCGCGATAAACCTT
This sequence comes from Pseudomonas sp. CFSAN084952, assembly GCF_009648855.1. Taxonomy (NCBI): domain Bacteria; kingdom Pseudomonadati; phylum Pseudomonadota; class Gammaproteobacteria; order Pseudomonadales; family Pseudomonadaceae; genus Pseudomonas; species Pseudomonas sp. CFSAN084952. Next base: position 3,978,012 of record NZ_CP045767.1, read on the forward strand.
TTCCAATGTATCGCACAGGCTTTGCACCACCGGTTCCAGGCGGACCTGGTGGCGCACCAGGCCACTTTTACGCAGGCTGGCACGCTGCAACTGGTATCCGATCTGCTGGCTCATGCGTTCGATCTGCGATTGCAGCACCCACGCCTGGCTACGTTCTTCGGGGCGCTGGGCCATGTCTTCGCTCACGCCCTGCAACACCGCCAGTGGCGTTTTCAGGCTGTGAGCCAAGTCATCGAGGGAGTCGCGGTAGCGCGCACGCTGTTCGCGCTCGCTGTGCAGCAAGCGGTTCAGGGAGCCGGTCAGGCGCAGCAGTTCGCGGGGGTGTTCTTCGCTGAGGCTTTCGCGGGTACCGCCTTCGATCTGGTCGAGTTCATGGCTCAGGCGTCGCAGGGCTTGCAGGCCCCAGGTCAGGCCCAGCCACAACAGCGTCAACAACACCAGCAAGGCCGCGCCGAACCCGAGGTAGAGGTTCTCGCGCAGGCCTTCGAGGGTCAGTTGGTATTCGCGTACCGGCTGCAGGGCGACAATGCTGAACGCCGCGCTCTTGCCTCCCAGCAGCCGGACCTCGACGTCATACACGAAGAATTCCTGGCCATTGGCCTCGCGAATGCGCGCAAACTCGTTGCCGCGCCCGTCGTAGCGCGGTTTGTAGTTGATGTTTTCTTCCTGGGTCGCCCGCGAGCGCCATACCAGATGGCCTTCACGGTCGTAGATATAGCCCAACAGCCGACTGTCGGTGAGGTTGAAACGCTCATCGGGCAACTGCGCCGGCATCAGCAGGCGGTTATTGTCGACCCGCGCCGCGGAAATCAGGGTGGTCACATCCGACGCCAGGCGCTGTTCGATGGAATCCTGCAGCGCCAGGCTGAACGCGCCTTGCATGGCCGGCAACAAGCCGAGCATAAACAGCACGGCCAGGGTGGCGGCCGCCAGCATCAGGCGCACACGTAGCGAACGAATCAACGGCAGCGCTCATTGAACAGGTAGCCCAGGCCACGCACGGTATCGATTGGCTTGAACCCGGCCGGGCCTTCCAGCTTGCGGCGCAGGCGGCCGACCAGCACTTCGATCACGTTTGGATCGCGCTCGTCGTCATCCGGGTACAGTTGCTCCATCAAACGGTCTTTGGCGACCACTTGCTGATGATGACGCATCAAGTATTCGAGGATCCGATACTCGTAGGCGGTCAGCGCCAGGGGTTGCTCGTCCAGGGAGGCTTGCTTGCGGTTGAGGTCTAGCAGCAGCGGCCCGGCAACGATAGTCGACTGGGTAAAACCGCTGGAGCGACGCAGCAAGGCGTTCATGCGCGCCTCCAGCTCTTCGAACTGGAACGGCTTGACCACGTAGTCGTCGGCCCCGGCCGCCAAGCCTTCAACCTTGTCCTGCCAGTTGCCGCGGGCGGTGAGGATCAGGATCGGGAAGGTCTTGGTCTGGGTGCGCAACTGGCGAATCAGGTCCAGGCCGCCCATGCCGGGCAGGCCAAGGTCGATGATCGCCAGGTCATGGTTGAATTGGCCGGTCTGGTACAGGGCTTCTTCGGCATTGGCCACGGCTTCGACCACATGCCCGCTGTCGGTCAGGCGGGTAAACAGGTGATGACGCAGCAGCGCCTCATCTTCCACCACCAGCAATTTCATAAGGTTCTCCACTGCAATTCAACTAGCCGACAGGGGGATATCATAGCGGCCCTGCAGCTCTTGGGGGCGCAGTTTTATGCCATTGTAGTGGCCGGTCAGGTGCGCGTAGCCGCTGCGATAGTCGGGTTGCGCAGGGGTAGCGCCCAGGGCCTGGCCCCACGGCGCAGCCTGAGTGCCAGCGTCTTCGAAGCTGACACGATGGATCAGGTTGCTGGATTTCTTGGTTTTCTCGCTGCCAAAGGCCGCAAAGGTGCCATCGGACGCCTGCACGCCGGCAGTGGCGCCAAGCATGGTCAAGGCCAACATCAGCTTTTTGATCGCAGTCATGGTGGTTACCTCATACGCGTTTGGGCTGTGGGGTCCAGACTACGCAGGCGCCCCTGAACTCCCCCTGAACAGGCTCTGAACCGCAGCTGAACCGCACCGGGCTATCCACTGGCCCGCCAACTCGGCAAAATACCGCGCATGACGCCCCTACCCGCTTGCTGCACCCCACTTGATGATCATTGGCCGTTGCCGGTTTCTTTGCCGGGCACGGTGTTTTTGAGCACGCGATTCGACCCGGCTTTATTGAGCCCGGGCGATTTCCAGCGCTGCGATGTGCCACCGCCGGCTAGCATCCAGCGCTCGGTCGCCAAGCGCCAGGCGGAATTTCTCGCCGGGCGCCTGTGCGCGCGCGAAGCGCTGCAACGACTCGATCATCTGCGCTGCGTCCCGGCCATCGGCGAAGACCGCGCCCCGGTCTGGCCAGGGCATATCAGTGGCTCCATCACCCACAGCACCGGGCACGCTGCGGCGATTGTCGGGCACAAGGCGCAATGGCGCGGGCTGGGCATGGACCTGGAGCATCTGCTGTCACTGGAGCGGGCCGAACGCCTGGCCGGGGAAATCCTGACGGCCGATGAATTACAGCGCATGGCCACCCTGCCCCGTGAGCAACTCGCCTTGCTGGTGACGCTGACGTTTTCGGTCAAGGAAAGCCTGTTCAAGGCGCTCTATCCGATCGTGCACAAGCGCTTTTATTTCGAGCATGCCGAGGTGCTGGAGTGGTCAGCGGCTGGGAGGGTGCGGTTGCGGTTGCTGACCGATCTTTCGCAAGAGTGGGGCCCTGGCAAAGAGCTGGAAGGGCAGTTTGTGGTGCAAGGGGAGCAGTTGTTGAGCCTGGTGGCTATCAGCGCCTGGTAGACCACCATCGCGGGCACGCCCGGCTCCCATATTGGGAATGCATTCGCCTGTGGGAACTGGCTTGCCTGCGACAGCGGTGTCAGGGCTTATCCTGATCCCTGGGCCAGCTCAGGCTGAAGCACGCCCCGCCCAGGTTGTTGCTCTTGCTGATCAACGCCCGCCCGCCGTGCCAATAGATAATCCGCCGCACGATCGACAAACCCAGGCCATGCCCGCCAGAGGCGCGGGTACGGCTGTCATCCAGGCGCAGGAACGGCGTGAAGATCCGCTCCCAGGCGCTTTCCGGCACGCCGGGGCCGTCGTCTTCCACATCGATGCGGCAGCGTACCTGCCCCACCTGATAACTGATCAACACTTGGCCTTTGGCGTGGCGCATGGCATTGCTCACCAGGTTTTGCAGGGCGCGGTGCAGGTAGCGCGGTTCAGCGTCGACCCAGGCGTCATCCCAATGCGCCGATGACAGGCAAATACCCCGGGTGACGGTGACCTGGGGGCGCAATGGCGATAATTCGCCAATCACCTGGTCGAGCAATGCATCAAGGTCCACGCGCTGGAAATTCAGTTCCGGCGCACCCTGTTCCAAGCGGGCATAAGTGAGCATCTCATCCACCAGGCCATCAAGGTCCTGGATATCGCCATCCATACCCTCCAGGTACTTGCGCCGCGCTTCGGGCGTGGCGGCGTCACCGATCATCTCCAGGCCAAAACGCAGGCGCGCGACCGGAGTGCGCAGCTCGTGGGAGACCGCCCGCACCAGCTCACGCTGAATCGCCAGCAATTGCTGCAGGTGCTCGGCCATGCCATTGAAAGCTGCCGCCAGCCGCCCGACCGAGTCTGCACCGCGAGCGGGTACGCGCACTTCCAGGTTGCCCTTGGCGATACGCGTAGCCGCCGCCTCCAGGCCTTTGAGCCGGCGCTCAAGTTGACGCACCAGCAAATAGACGATCAAGCCGATCAAAGTCAGGCCGATCAAGGTGATCAGGATCAGCCATTGCGCCGGGTACGGATTCATCTGGTACAGCGGGCCGATCTCCAGTACCCACGGGGTGCCGACCATGCCGGCAAACACGCGAATCGAATCGCCGCCCTTGCCCAGCGCCATCACCGTATCGCCCTCCGCCACGCGGCGACGCTGGTCCTCGTCCATGTCGGCCTGGTCAAGGGCCGTCAAGTGCATTTCAAAACCAAAACCCTTGGCGTGCTTGATGTCGGCCAGGCGCTGGGGCTGTTCGGCCACCGGGAAGCGCACCAGTTCGTCGGCCAGCAGGTAAATGGTTGCGCGGGCCAATTGCTCGCTGATCTGCTGCACTTCGCCGGTAAGCACCAATTGCTCTTGCTCGCTGACCAACCGCAGCACCCGCGCCGCATGAGGCCCGGTCTGTTCCACCAGGACCTGGCCGCGTTGCAGGCGGTTGCGCTGGCCAAGGTCCAATTGCGCATCGGTGAACGTGCGCAGTTCCAGCGGAATACCGAGCAAACGCTCCCACACCGCCAAGGCGCGCTGTCGTTCAATGGCGCTCATGGGCTGCAGGTTATCGCCCATCAACGCAAAAGTGCCGTGGGCCAGGCGCTCACGGTACTGGCCGCTGCGCACGTCATTAAGCAGGTGCAGTGCCAGGGCGCCGAGCAACGCCACCAGGATCAGCGCCGCGCACATGCCGCCGTAGATGCGCAGGAAGATCGAGTTCACAGCGGCATATCGGCAGCAGCTTCGGGGACGAACAGGTAGCCTTTGCTGCGAATGGTCTTGATCAGGCGTGGGTGGATCGGATCGTCGCCGATCTTTGGCCGAATGCGCGAGATACGCACATCAATGGAGCGATCCTGGCCGTCATAACCAATACCGCGCAGAGCTATGAAGATTTCTTCGCGGGACAGAATGCGTCCGGCGTTTGCAACCAGCAGCCACAACAGGTCGAATTCAGCGCTGGTCAGTTCGATGCTGCCCTCATGCAACCAGGCTTCGCGCAAGGCATTGTCCACCACCAACGGACCAAACTGGAGGCGGCGCTGGTTTTCCACTGCAACGGGCAACACCGGTTCGCTGCGGCGCAGCAGCGCCTGGATACGTGCCAGCAACAAACGCGGGCGCACGGGCTTGCACACATAGTCGTCGGCGCCCATGTCCAAGCCCTGCACCTGGTCCATGTCGTCGGTGCGCGCGGTGAGCATCAGGATCACGCCGTCATAACGCTCGCGCACCTTGCGGCAGATGCTCAGGCCGTCTTCGCCGGGCAGCATCAGGTCGAGGATCACCAGGTCGGGCTGTTCGGCGACGATGCGCGCCGTGGCCTTGGCACCATCGCTTTCCACCGACACACGCAGGCCGTTGCTTTCCAGGTACTCACGGGTCAACTCGGCGAGTCGCTCGTCGTCCTCGACGATCAGTATCTGCCAGGCTTCTTGCTCCATGCATTGTCCTCGTTTTTATAAGAAGTTCTTCTGGCCGACACAATCGAATGTGAAATACGGTCGGTGTGGAGCTGGCTTGCCTGCGATGAGGGTGGGTCAGCGCGCCTGTTGGTGGCCGATACACCGCCATCGCAGGCAAGCCAGCTCCCACCTATTGATCTTCCGCAGGCATAGCCTGTTTGTCATGTTTTGAAGGCATAACAAAGGCCGATTGTAGCCATGCAACGGCCCTTGAACACAAGCCGCGAAATCCATTCGGTCATGGCGATTTTTTGTGGTAGGGTTCGCGCCCTCAAAATTCCCGCCGGCAGTTTCTAGCCGGGAATATTCGGTGACAAACGGTGTAATCCAGTAGTAATGCGGCCTACACGGGTGTTCCATGATTCATACACATTTTACCCACAGCGTTATCCACAGGTAGTGCGTTGCTAAGCCCCCGAAAACGCATTATCTTGTACCTCGGCGCTAAAAAAACCCTACATGTAGGGTTTTCAGCGAAAAGACCAAACACAGATCAGACAAGAAACTCAAGCGCTTTCTTGCTCGTGCTTGGTTGAACCAACGCATTTTTTGAAAGCCCAAACCGCGCACGCGGATGGCAACCGTTTTCCAGCCCGATTGGCAGAAAACGGTACGGGTGTTGCAGGGCTTGAATGGGGCCACTGTCACCCACCAGGAATACGGCTAAGGGCTCCCCGGCCCCAAACCAAAGACTTCGGCATGGAAGCGGCGCGATGAGCTCCCTTCCTCCTGTCCCGAAGTTGTTATGCCAGGCCCAGGCCTGCTGTAAGTGCTTCAGGACGGAACGGTGGGCACCGTGATGGTGCCCAAATAAATATAGAATGTGGAGACACCCCCTCATGCAAACCGACACAACTCGCGAGAACCCGCAGGGCTCCGTGCCGCAGGCCGCTGATTCGAATCTGGATCTGTCCGCCACTGCACCTGGCCAACTGCGTGTGATCAAGCGTAACGGCACTGTCGTTCCTTATACCGATGACAAAATCACCGTCGCCATCACCAAAGCGTTTCTTGCAGTTGAAGGCGGCACCGCTGCCGCTTCGTCGCGCATCCACGACACCGTTGCCCGTCTGACCGAACAGGTCACCGCGACCTTCAAACGTCGCATGCCATCGGGCGGCACTATCCACATCGAAGAAATCCAGGACCAGGTCGAACTGGCCCTGATGCGTGCCGGCGAGCAGAAAGTGGCCCGCGACTACGTGATCTACCGTGATTCGCGCGCCAAGGAACGTGCCGTACGTTCCCCGGCCGAAGAAGCCGCCGTACAAGCGCACCCGTCGATCCGCATCACCCTGGCCGACGGCAGCTTCGCACCGCTGGACCTGGGCCGCCTGAACACCATCATCACCGAGGCCTGCGAAGGCCTGGAAGAAGTCGACGGTGACCTGATCCAGCGCGAAACCCTGAAGAACCTGTACGACGGCGTCGCCCTGACCGACGTCAACACCGCCCTGGTGATGACCGCCCGTACCCTGGTCGAGCGTGAGCCGAACTACTCGTTCGTGACCGCGCGCCTGTTGATGGACACCCTGCGTGCCGAAGGCCTGGGCTTCCTGAAAGTCGCCGACAGCGCCACTCACCACGAGATGGCCGACCTGTACGCCAAGGCCCTGCCGGCCTATATCGCCAAAGGTATCGAATTCGAATTGCTGAACCCGATCCTGGCCACCTTCGACCTGGAAAAACTCGGCAAGGCAATCAACCACGAGCGCGATCAGCAGTTCACCTACCTGGGCCTGCAAACCCTGTACGACCGTTACTTCATCCACAAGGACGGCATCCGCTTCGAACTGCCGCAAGTGTTCTTCATGCGCGTGGCCATGGGCCTGGCGATCGAAGAGAAGAACAAGGAAGACCGCGCGATCGAGTTCTACAACCTGCTGTCGTCCTTCGACTACATGTCGTCGACTCCGACCCTGTTCAACGCCGGTACCCTGCGTCCCCAGCTGTCGAGCTGCTACCTGACCACCGTGCCGGATGACCTGTCGGGCATCTACCACGCGATCCACGACAACGCCATGTTGTCCAAATTCGCCGGTGGCCTGGGCAACGACTGGACACCGGTGCGCGCACTGGGTTCGTACATCAAGGGCACCAACGGCAAGTCCCAGGGCGTCGTACCGTTCCTGAAAGTGGTGAACGACACCGCCGTCGCCGTGAACCAGGGTGGCAAGCGCAAAGGCGCTGTATGTGCCTACCTGGAAACCTGGCACATGGACATTGAAGAGTTCATCGAGCTGCGCAAGAACACCGGTGATGACCGTCGTCGTACCCACGACATGAACACCGCCAACTGGATCCCTGACCTGTTCATGAAGCGCGTCTTCGATGACGGCAAGTGGACCCTGTTCTCGCCATCCGAAGTGCCGGACCTGCACGACCTGACCGGCAAGGCCTTCGAAGAGCGCTACGAGTACTACGAAGCCCTCACCGAGTACCCAGGCAAGGTCAAGCTGTTCAAGACCATCCAGGCCAAAGACCTGTGGCGCAAAATGCTGTCCATGCTGTTCGAAACCGGCCACCCATGGTTGACCTTCAAAGACCCATGCAACCTGCGCAGCCCGCAGCAGCACGTGGGCGTGGTGCACAGCTCGAACCTGTGCACCGAGATCACCTTGAACACCAACAAGGACGAGATCGCCGTTTGCAACCTGGGCTCGATCAACCTGCCGAACCACATCGTCAACGGCAAGCTGGACACCGTAAAGCTTGCACGCACCGTCAACACCGCCGTACGCATGCTCGATAACGTGATCGACATCAACTACTACTCGGTGCCACAGGCGCAGAACTCCAACTTCAAGCACCGTCCGGTTGGCTTGGGCATCATGGGCTTCCAGGACGCCTTGTACCTGCAGCACATCCCTTACGGTTCCGACGCTGCGGTCGAATTCGCCGACAAGTCCATGGAAGCGGTCAGCTACTACGCGATCCAGGCTTCCTGCGACCTGGCCGACGAGCGCGGCGCCTACGAGACGTTCCAGGGTTCGCTGTGGTCCAAGGGCATCCTGCCGCTGGATTCGCAACAGATCCTGATCGAAGCCCGTGGCCAGAAGTACATCGACGTCGACCTGAACGAAACCCTGGACTGGGCGCCGGTACGTGCCCGTGTGCAGAAAGGTATTCGTAACTCCAACATCATGGCCATCGCACCGACCGCCACCATCGCCAACATCACTGGCGTGTCGCAGTCGATCGAACCGACCTACCAGAACCTGTATGTGAAATCGAACCTGTCGGGCGAATTCACCGTGATCAACCCGTACCTGGTTCGCGACCTGAAGGCCCGTGGCCTGTGGGACTCGGTCATGATCAACGACCTGAAGTACTACGACGGTTCCGTGCAGCAGATCGAACGCATCCCGCAAGAACTCAAAGAGCTCTACGCGACCGCTTTCGAAGTGGACACCAAGTGGATCGTTGACGCCGCCAGCCGTCGTCAGAAGTGGATCGACCAGGCCCAGTCCCTGAACCTGTACATCGCCGGCGCCTCGGGCAAGAAGCTGGACGTGACCTACCGCATGGCGTGGTACCGTGGCCTGAAAACCACTTACTATCTCCGTGCCCTGGCTGCGACCAGCACCGAGAAGTCGACCATCAACACCGGCAAGCTGAACGCAGTGTCCAGCGGCAACCACGGTGATGACTCGGTACTCGCAGCACCCGCCGGCCCAGCACCGGTGCCAAAAGCCTGCGCGATTGACGAGCCGGATTGCGAAGCTTGCCAATAAGCTGAGCCAGTCCAGGGATATTGTCCCCCTGGATTGAAAAAGCCCGATAGACCCCGACTGCATAGGGTTTATCGGGCTTTTTGCTGACTGCCTTAGAGAAACGCGTACGCAATACCCTGCTTTGGCGCGCCACCTCGGCGCCCCCACAACTCCACGCGCCCGTCGATGACCACCATCGAATGGCGATCGTAGGCCACGACGCCGAGCTTGCCGCTCGCCAGCTCACTGCTTGAGGACTGCCTGTAAAGCCCTTTCAAACCCAGACGATCCAATGCTTCGCGGGGCATTTCGCCGTTATTCAAACTTTGCATCGCATGGGCGAAGCTTCTTTTTGATTGGCTAGGGTTGTCGTCCAAGCCATTCCCTTCCATCTGTGCCCGCTTGGCGCTCGCTGCAAACATGAAGTTGGCATCGGTCAGCATGCCCGGATTGTCACCCTTGAACTGCGCATACCTGGCCGCCTGCTTTAATTCATCCTTGGATAGATTAAGTTCGAAGCCGTCGCGCATCTTCACGTGATAACCGTCTGCCGTCTCTTTTACCTCCTTGAACACGTCAGTGGGTTTCTGACCAAACTTCATCATTGCGCCCTTTATCGCTGAAACCGTGACGCAATTGCCATCGGGGCCCTGGCTGAATCCACTCCAGATGTTGTCCGGTTTTTTTCCTGGGTTACTTTGATCAGGCTTGTAGTTGAAGTGCTTGGAGCCTTCCGTAATCGGCAGATTACTCATGGGCTCGCTGGGCCCAAAATCACCGGGGCTTGGCCTGCCACCACCGCCCCCACCGCCACCACCTGGCGACGGGCCAGGAGAAGGCGGCGAAGGTGTGGGTGATGTATCGTCCGTTTCCGGAAACCAGTCTTTCATCAGGCGCCGCAGCATCTCCAGCCAGGAGACGTCTGCCTTCTCCATCAACTCCTGCATGATCTCCTTGAACTTTTCATCACCCAGTTCTTCGCGCTTCTCGTTCAACTTGTCACGAAGGTCCTGGACGGTTTGGCTCTTGGATGTTTTCTCGGCATCTCTCAACTCATTGAGCAGTTGCCTCACTGATTCAGCATCAGAGGACTTGCCTCCCCCGGGTTCATCCGACTGACTTTTGCGTCTGTATAGACCGGCGCTGTAGTTATTCAGAACAAACCAATGGCTGCCTGCTGGCATCCCTTCCCACTGCTTGTAGATCGCCATGCCGCTCTCCCGATGGTCCATGGGCGACATGCGCCCGTGTCCCGTGCGTGGCGCAAGGGGCGTTGGGCGTTCCAGCAGCAAGGCGAGATGAAACAGGCGGTAAACTAGCAACGCGCGCGCACAAAAAAGCCCCTCGATTGAGGGGCCTTTTTGTGTGCAGGTATTTTTTGAGCAGGGGTATCAGGTCATCTGAATGATGGTCTGCATGATGGTGCTTTGGGTGGAGATGGTCTTGGCGTTCGCCTGGTAGTTGCTCTGGGCCTTGATCAGGTCCACCAGTTCGTTGGTCAGGTTGACGTTGGAGTTCTCCAGGGAGTTGGCCACGATCGAACCCAGGGTGCCGGCTTGCGGGTTGTCATAACCCGGCTGGCCCGAGGCGAAGGTCTCTTTCCAGGTGGTCGCACCGGCTGGCTGCAGGCCCTGCTCGTTGTTGAAGCTGGCCAGGGAGATCTGGCCGATGGCCTTGCTCTGCTGGTTGCTGAAGGTGGCGAACAGGACGCCGCTGCCGTCGATTTTCAGGCCGGTGATCTGGCCGGTGGCATAGCCGTCGGTGACCGGAGGGTTACGGTAGGTAGCCGAGTTGTACTGGGTAATGTTGGCCATGTTGATGGCGATGCCGCCCGGGTTGGCATCCGCACCGTTAGCCTTCCACACGCCGTCAGTCACCTTGCCTGGAACCCACCCGGCAACGGTCAGGGTCTTGTCGGACACACCATTGGTGACGACAGTAGTCAGATTGCCAGCGCCATCGAAGGTCAATGTCGACGGCACGGGTGGCGTCGAAGGGGTGCCAGTCGGGGCCGAACCATCAGGGTTGCGACCGTCAATCAGGGTATAGGCATTCCACTTGTTGCCGTCGGTTTTCACCAGGTACTGCACCATCGGGTGCGCGTTCCCCTGAGAGTCGTACAAGGTGGTGCTGTATTGGGTGGTGAAGGTCTCGGTCTTGGTCGGGTCAAACGGCTTGGCCGCCTGGTCAATCACCGGCTCCGAGGAATTCAGGTTACTGGTGGAGTCGACCTTGGTGGATGCCTTGGGCGGCAGATTCGCCAGGTTCAGTTGCAGATCGACCAAGCCGCCCTTGCTGATCTTGCCATTATCGTCCGCGGCATATCCTTGCAGGCGCGAAGTGCCGGTGTTGTTGGTGATGTAGCCGTCCTTGTCCGCACGGAACGCACCACTACGGGTGTACTCCAGCGAACCGTCGCTGCCCTTCTGCACGAAGAAGCCACCGCCCTGGATCGCCATGTCGAGGATGCCGCCGCTACCGTTGACATCGCCCTGGGTGAACTGCTGGGACACCGCCGCCAGGTTCACACCGTTGCCGATGCTGTTCTGGCCGGTGCCCAGCTTGGAAGCCGCGTAGATATCGGCGAATTCCGCACGGGATGACTTGAAGCCAGTGGTCGCGACGTTGGCGATATTGTTGCCGGTCACGTCCAGTTGTTTGTTGGCCGCATAGAGGCCGCTAAGGCCGATATTAAAAGACATGTTTCTCTCCTTCTGCCGTATTTAGCCGGCTCTATGTACCGATAGTCTGAATTTGCGACAGCTTGACGCTGCCCATGCCGCCTGCAAGGTTGAGCAGCATTTCGCCGCCAGTCTTGCTCAGGGTCACACTGGTGACCGTGGCGGGCAGCGAAGTGGCCAAGGCCACTGCGTCGCCTTTGTCGTTCTTGGTGGTGGCGTTGAAGGTGTAGGTGCCAGCTGGGGCGACCTCGCCCTTGTCGTTCTTGCCGTCCCAGATAAAGCTTTGGGTGCCGGCACTCTGGGCGCCCATGTCAACGGTGCGCACCACATTGCCGTCTTTGTCGGTGATCTTGACGGAGACATTGCCCACCGCCGAGGTCACTGCCACCGAACCGGTCATGCTCTTGCTGGTATCCACCATGGCCTTGTCGGTCTGGATGATGATTGAGCGCCCCACCAGCGACGAAGCCTGCAGCGCCTGCGAGGAGCTGAAGTTGCTGGAGATGTTGTTCACCGAGTCATTCAGGGTGTTGATGCCTTCCAGGCTGCTGAACTGGGCAAGCTGCGCGACGAACGCGCCGTTGTCCTGAGGCGACAGCGGGTTCTGGTTTTTCAGTTGAGTGACGAGCAGTTGCAGGAACGCATCCTTGCCCAGCGACTGGTTGCCCGTCGCCGTCTTGGAAGCGTCACTGACGCTGCTGTTATTCGTCGCGGTCTTGACCTTGGAATTGAAAAGGTCCTGAACCGCCGTGTTGTTAGACGTATCAACGATGGCCATTATTTGGCGCCCCTTATCACTGACCCAGGGTCAGAACCTTCTGCATCATGGTTTTGGCGGTGTTCATCATTTCCGCGTTGGTCTGGAACGAGCGACTGGCGGAGATCATGTCAGCCATTTCCTCGACCACGTTGACGTTGGGGTAGTAGACGTAACCCTTTTCGTTCGCGGCCGGATGGTTGGGCTCGTAACGGGCCTCCAGGTTGCTCTGGTCTTCGACCACGCCCAACACCTGCACGCCTGAGCCGGCGGCGTCCTGGTTCTGGAACAACGAATCGCTGCCGTTTGCCTGACCACCCTGGAACATGGTGGCAAACACCGGATGGCGGGCGCGATACGTCTGGTCAATGCTCGACGAGACGGTCTCGGCGTTGGCGATGTTACTGGCGACGGTGTTCAAACGCGTGGTCTGCGCGCTCATGCCACTGCCGGCAATATTGAAAACACTGGACAGAGACATGGCTTACTCTCCACGCAGGGCTGACATCAGCCCTTTGAATTTGCTGTTGAGCAGGGTGAAGCTGGCCTGGAAGTTCACCGAGTTTTCGGCGTAGTTCGATTGCTCCAGCTGGGCGTCGACGGTGTTCTGGTCGATCGACGGCTGCATCGGCGTGCGATACAGCAGCGACTCGTCACCCTTGCTCAGGCCTTGCGCTTCGATATGACGGCTGTTGGTCATGTTCAAGGCGAAGGTGCCGTTCTTGGTCTTGTCCTGCTGTGCGGCGAGCACGGCGGAGAAGTCCAGGTCCCGAGCCTTGTAGTTCGGGGTGTCGGCGTTGGCAATATTGTTGGCCAGGACTTCGGCACGCTGGGCGCGGAAGCCCAGGGCTTGTTCGTGGATACCGAGCGCTTTATCGAAGCTGATGCTCATGGCGGAAACCTTTAGGCTGACCTGCTGTTCGTTAGCAGGGTTATAGCAAGGTGCATGCCAATCTTGCGGGAGCCCCTATATCAAGGGTTTGGAGGGGAGTCGACGGCGGCTATGCCAGAAAAGCGGCAAGCGATTTCCGCGTAGCGCCATTAAAGCGGCAATGGGCAGTTGCCGCTTTACGCCAGCTTGCCGAGAAAAAAATGTGGGAGCTGGCTTGCCTGCGATGGCGGAGTACCTGCCGACCAATTCATCGACTGACACAACGCCATCGCGGGCAAGCCCGGCTCCCACAGTTTTATTGCATACCCCAGGCTACTTGGCCTGGTAGATGATCCCCGGGCTGCATTGCACCATCTGGAAGTGATCCGGCAGCCCATTGAGCGCCTCGGAAGCACCGAGGAACAGATAACCTCCGCGCTTGAGCGTGCCGTGGATGCGCAACAGGATGTCCTTCTTCACTTCAGCCGAGAAATAGATCAGCACGTTGCGGCAGAACACCATGTCGAACTTGCCCAGGCTGGCGTAGCTGTCGAGCAAGTTGAACGAGCGAAATTCGACGCGGTTCTTGATCGGCGCCTTGATCGCCCAACGCCCCGCCCCTTTGGGGTCGAAGTAGCGTTGCAGGCGTTCCTGGGACAAACCTCGGCCCAGGGCCAGGCTGTCGTACTCACCGGTCTTGCAGTTGGTGAGCATGGTGCCGGACAGGTCCGTGGCCACAATTTGCGCGCCGGCTTTCAACTGGCCCATGTTGGTCCGCTCGAACTCATCGATGGACATCGAGATCGAGTACGGCTCCTGCCCCGAAGAACAGGCCGCCGACCAGATACGCAGGCGCTGGCCCGGGCTGGCCTTGATGGCTTCGGGCAACACTTTGTTCTTGAGCACTTCAAAGGGATAGGTATCGCGAAACCATAAGGTTTCGTTGGTGGTCATGGCATCGACCACCATTTCCTTGAGCCCACTGCGCGGCTGCCCCTGGATCCGCTGGACCAACTCACCCAGGGACTTGATGCCCTGCTGTTCCATCAGCTTGTTGAGACGGCTGGATACCAGGTACTGCTTGTTTTCACCGAGCAATATGCCACAGGCTTTTTCCAGGAAGACCCGGAACTGTTCGAAATCCAAATTACCCGTAGACAATGATGCCGCCTCTTAAATCGTGTGACCGCCGGGGGACATCCCCTAGCCGTGATCTGCTGCCTTGATCCGGTCGACTACCCGGGATGCGAGGTCATCAGGACGGAATTTGGCCAGAAAGTCATCCGCACCGACCTTCTTGACCATTGCCTGATTGAATACCCCCGACAACGAAGTATGCAGGATGATATGCAATTTTTGCATGCGTGGATCGTTACGTATCTCGGCCGTGAGCGTGTAGCCATCCATTTCCGGCATCTCGATGTCAGAGATCATCATCAAGAATTCTTCTTCGGGCTTCTTGCCTTCGTCCGCCAGCTTGCGCAGGTAATCCAGGGCTTGGCGCCCGTCATTTAGGGCCACCACCTCCACCCCGACGGTTTGCAGGCAACGCGTGACCTGCTTGCGCGCCACGGAAGAGTCGTCCACGGTCAACACGCGCAGCGAAACCGCCTTGTGTGCCGTTTCGGCATCCACCACCCCGACGGAGATGGTTTCCGAGGTGGGGGCCACTTCGGCGAGGATCTTCTCCACGTCGATGATTTCCACCAACTGGTTATCGACCCGCGTCACCGCCGTCAGGTAGTGATCGCGCCCCGTGCCCTTGGGCGGCGGATGGATCTCTTCCCAGTTCATATTGACGATGCGCTCCACCGAGCGCACCAGGAAACCCTGGGTCTTGGTGTTGTACTCGGTGATGATCACGAAAGGGTTCTGGCGGTCTTGCAAACCCGCTGCCCCCGTGGCCATGGCCAGGTCAAGAATCGGAATGGTCGCGCCCCGGATGTTGGCCACGCCACACACCACCGGACTGGACTTGGGCATGATCGTCAACTTGGGACATTGCAGCACTTCACGCACTTTAAACACGTTGATGCCATACAACTGATTGCCATCCAGGCGGAAAAGCAACAACTCCAGGCGATTCTGCCCTACCAGCTGTGTGCGCTGGTTTACTGAATCCATTACACCTGCCATGCCCAGACTCCTAAATCCTAGGGGTACGACGCGTACCCAACACTAAACGGCACGAGCTTTGCTATTTACTGAGTATGGATATTAAAACGACAGTTTCCCGACACCCTGGCCGCTCACGCTACCGCAGACTGCTCTGCGCCGCGATGGCGCTGCTTGTCTCGGGCCTGGGCGTCACGGCCCGCGCCGACAACGTTACCCTGCCTGATCTACTTATCGGCGTCACCCAAGGCTTTCTTGAGTTCACTGTAGAAGATTATCTGGCGACCACCCAGACGCCGGGGCGTTATGAAATTCAGGTCAACCAGTTGGACCCACGTTTGCGCATGCCAATGTGCGACAAGGAATTGACAGCCACCCTGGAAAGCCCCGCCCAGCCTATCGGCCGTGTGACCGTGAAGGTGCGCTGTGAGGGCGCCTCGCCCTGGACGGTATTTGTGCCGGCGCAGGTCAAGCTGTTTCGCGACGTAGTGGTAGTGGCGCGGCCATTGAAGCGCACCGGCATCATCGGCTACGACGATGTGGCGCTGCGCGAGAGGGACATCAGCTTGATCAACCAGGGCTACCTGACGTCACTGGACCAGGCCGTCGGGCAAAAACTCACCCGCCCCGTGGTCACTGACCAAGTCCTCACACTGGTTCATCTGGAACAGGCGGAGGTGATTCGCAAGGGTGACCAAGTGGTGATTTCCGCCAGCAGTGGCGGCCTGAACGTCAGGATGCCGGGCGAGGCGTTGTCCAACGGCGGCATGAGCGAACAGATCCGTGTCAAGAACCTCAACTCCAATCGCGTGATCAAGGCGCGGGTCACGGCGCCAGGCCAAGTCGAGGTGGCGCTATAGATGACTGGAATCAAATGCCAGCTTTTCCTACACTGTGTGCTGGATATTGAGCCGAACAGGTTTATTGTCAATCGAGCCTAAAGTTTGCCCGGGTATGGCCGAAAACATGGCAAGCGTCCAAATACCCAGAGGTTTTTCAACATGGTCATTGATTTCAGTCGTTTGAATAACACCCCGGCCTTGCCCGGCAATACGCGCACCGGCGGTGCCAAGGACAGCGTAGAAGCCAAGCCGCAGCCCTTGCCTGCCAAAGCAGAGCAGGCCGCCGCCAGCCAGAGTGGGGAATCGGTACACCTGAGCAATGAGGCTCAACAGTTGCAAAAGGTCACTGACTCGCTGCGCGATCAACCCGTCGTCAATAAAGCCCGCGTGGCCGAGTTGAAACAGGCTATCGCCGATGGCAGCTATAAAGTCGACAGCAACCGTGTAGCCAGCAAGCTGCTCAACTTCGAAGCCGAGCGCTAGGCAAAGGCCTGCGCAGGGCTTTTGGACGCTTAAAACCCAAGGCCAGCCATGCACCACGACGAACATTTGCTCCAACTGATCATTGATGATCTGGCGCCGACGCAACAATTGCTCGAGCTGCTCAAGGAAGAATCCCTGGCCTTGTACGGCCGGGATATGCCCTTGCTGGAAGAAATCCTGGCGCGCAAACAGTCGCTGATTGTCTTGCTCGAACAGCACGGAAAGAAGCGCAGCGAGATTCTGATCAGCCTGGGCCTGCCTGCCGACCACGATGGCCTGGCACAACTGGCCAGCCACTCTTCAGTCGGCGATCAACTGCTGGCACAGAGCAAAGAACTCAATCATTTGCTCGCACAGTGCCAGGAAGCCAACCTGCTCAACGGTCAGTCGATCCAGCTTCAGCAAGCCACGACCGCCAATCAGCTGCGCATACTGCACGGCGGAGAGCCTCCGGCCCTGTATAACGCCCAAGGCTCCACCTCACGCCTGGTCAAGCCAAGCACCCGCAGCCAAGCCTGACACCGGTTTACAGCGCGACCTATCCAAGGCGCGCTACATACTGGCAAAATGCCGGTTCTTGCGTGTAGTCGTATTTTGCCTGGAGATGGAAGAACCGTGTTCAACGCCCTTAATGCGGAAGATGCACCGCAGCCACCCAAGGTGCTCACCACGCCTCTGGAAATCGCCAGCACGTTGCGGATGCTGCAAGAAAGCCATGACCCGCTGATCATCACTTTCCACGAACGCAGCCAGCGGTTCCAGAGCTACCTGGTGGACATTGACCGCGACAGCAAGACGCTGGTACTGGACGAAATGATTCCCCGTGACGGTGAACGCTATCTTGAGAATGGCGAAGCCTTCCGTATCGAAGGTTTCCATGAGGGCGTGCGGGTTGCCTGGGAAAGCAACGGCACCTTGACCATCAGCGAAAAAGGCGGCCACCGCATCTATAGCGGCAGCCTGCCCGGCGAAGTGGTTTACCATCAACGACGCAATGCCTTCCGCGCCGCACTCAAGCTTGCGCAGCTGGTGGACATTCAGTTGGGTGGCGAGAAGCTCAAGGCACCTATCAGCGGTAAGCTGCTGGACATCTCGGCAACCGGCTGCAAATTGCGCTTTGAAGGCGATATCTCCGAACGTCTGCAGTTGGGCCAGGTCTATGATCGCTTTATTGCTGCCCTGCCCTTCGGCAGCATGACCACTTCCGTGGAACTGCGCTACCTGCACTTCGAAGACAAGATCAACACCACCTTTGCCGGCGTGCGCTTTCACAACATGAGTGGTTTGGTGCAGCGACAAGTGGAACGCTTTGTCTACCAATTGCAGCGAGAAGCTCGGCGCTTCGATAAAGACGACGATCTTTAAGCGTTAGACGCTGAGATAAAAAAACGGGCAGATCCTGATGGGATCTGCCCGTTTTTTCGTTCAGGGGCGCGCCCTGCTTAAGTCATGGGGATGTTCGTCCGGGTCTGGTGGCTCGTGCGGTTCTTCGCTCGTTGGCTCCTCGGTATCAGGGACGGGCTCTGGGTCAGGAACAGTGACTTGCATCTGCTCCTGCACCACCTGCTCATCCACCCGTGGGTCAAGGGCAGCCACCAAAGGCGAACTGGACATGCTGTCGGGCATCGCCACGTGATGCAGTGGTGCGTCGTCGACCTGATGCAGGTTGGTTACCGCCTTGGGTCGAATGCGCCACACCAGGATCAGCGCACACAGGCTGAAAAACGCGTAGAGCATCTGGCTGCCGAATAGCTTCATCACCACACCGGCCAACAGCGGCCCCACGCTGGCGCCGATCCCGTAAGTAACGAGCAACATGGCCGTCAGTGACACCCGGCGATCGCCTTCCACATGGTCGTTGGAAAAGGCCACCGCCAAGGGGTAAAGGCAGAACTGCACCAGCGAACAGAAGAAGCCCGCCACGAACAACACCTCCAGCGGTACCTGCGTCATGATGGCCAACGGTAAGGCCGTTATCGCCAGGCACAAGGCAAAGCAGCGAATCAGCAGCGCGCGGTCATAGCGGTCCGACAACCAGCCCAGTGGCCACTGCACGACCAATCCAGCAAAAATGCAGCTACCCATGAACAAGCCGACTTGCTCAGTCGTCAGGCCCTGCTGAGAGGCGTAGAGCGGCGCCAAGCCGTAGAACGAACCGACGATCAACCCAGCGCCCAACACGGTGCTGAGCGATTGCGGCACGCGCTTGATAAAGAAGCGCGGCTCCATCGGAGCCGGGTGCAGTGGGGCCGGGTGAATGCGTCGGGTCATCGCCACAGGGACCAGGCACAGCGCAAAGCACAGCGCTACGAGCATCAACAGTTCAAGCCCGAGATGGGGGTGCATGACCAGGATCAATTGGCCCAGCACCAACCCAAGGTAGGACGCAATCATGTAGCCGCTGAACACTACGCCGCGCTGCTTGGCGTCTGCCTGCTCATTGAGCCAACTCTCGATGACCATGTACTGGCACATCATCCCCAGGCCCACGATCATCCGCAGCACAATCCAGGCTGGCAGCCAATCAATCAAACCGTGACCCAGCACTGCTGCGCCGACGATCCCGGCGCAGGTAGCGTAGGCACGAATATGCCCGACCCGGGCAATCAAGCGGTGCCCGAGCTTGCCGCCCAGCACCAAGCCAAAATAGTTGGCAGCCATCAGCGCACCCACCCACAGGCTGTCGACGTTGTCTGCTGCCAGACGCAAAGCCAGATAAGTACTAAGCAGGCCGGAGCCGATCAGCATCATCAAAGAGGCGAAATAAAGGGCTCGAAAAGATTTCCAGATCTGGCGCATCGGCGTTCCGAGCGGCTCCTTGCGGTGAGGGGTAGGGCTATCAGCATGATAGTCCGGGGCGGTTGAGTCCGGACAGACGGTAGGGTCTGTTTCCGGGGATTATTTTGTTTCACAGCTCAGACGATACGTGGGTGTCTGTGAGGTACATAACCGTGGAGATAAATACACGGCGCACCACCTGTGAACCTTGATAACACGCAAGGTTCGACTGGTAATGGGGTATCTGTACAAAAGGCGTCAATGGAACGCTGTGCAGGCTTTGGAAGTTGGCGTTCTTTTCGAGCGCCCAAAACAAAACCCCAACTGCTTTCGCAATTGGGGTTTCGGAATTTAATCTTGACGATGACCTACTCTCACATGGGGAAACCCCACACTACCATCGGCGATGCATCGTTTCACTGCTGAGTTCGGGATGGGATCAGGTGGTTCCAATGCTCTATGGTCGTCAAGAAATTCGGGTACTGAGTCGTGGCCAGTTGGCCTCGCTTCAGCAAATTGGGTATGTGATAGTTTTCGGTGTTTTGTGAGCGTCGAACTTTCGGTTCATTGCGTCTTCACACACCGCAATCTGGTCTCTCTCGAGTTCGCAAATTGCTTGGGTGTTATATGGTCAAGCCTCACGGGCAATTAGTATTGGTTAGCTCAACGCCTCACAGCGCTTACACACCCAACCTATCAACGTCGTAGTCTTCGACGGCCCTTCAGGGAACTCAAGGTTCCAGTGAGATCTCATCTTGAGGCTAGTTTCCCGCTTAGATGCTTTCAGCGGTTATCTATTCCGAACATAGCTACCCGGCAATGCCACTGGCGTGACAACCGGAACACCAGAGGTTCGTCCACTCCGGTCCTCTCGTACTAGGAGCAGCCCCTCTCAAATCTCAAACGTCCACGGCAGATAGGGACCGAACTGTCTCACGACGTTCTAAACCCAGCTCGCGTACCACTTTAAATGGCGAACAGCCATACCCTTGGGACCGGCTTCAGCCCCAGGATGTGATGAGCCGACATCGAGGTGCCAAACACCGCCGTCGATATGAACTCTTGGGCGGTATCAGCCTGTTATCCCCGGAGTACCTTTTATCCGTTGAGCGATGGCCCTTCCATACAGAACCACCGGATCACTAAGACCTACTTTCGTACCTGCTCGACGTGTCTGTCTCGCAGTCAAGCGCGCTTTTGCCTTTATACTCTACGACCGATTTCCGACCGGTCTGAGCGCACCTTCGTACTCCTCCGTTACTCTTTAGGAGGAGACCGCCCCAGTCAAACTACCCACCATACACTGTCCTCGATCCGGATAACGGACCTGAGTTAGAACCTCAAAGTTGCCAGGGTGGTATTTCAAGGATGGCTCCACGCAGACTGGCGTCCACGCTTCAAAGCCTCCCACCTATCCTACACAAGCAAATTCAAAGTCCAGTGCAAAGCTATAGTAAAGGTTCACGGGGTCTTTCCGTCTAGCCGCGGATACACTGCATCTTCACAGCGATTTCAATTTCACTGAGTCTCGGGTGGAGACAGCGCCGCCATCGTTACGCCATTCGTGCAGGTCGGAACTTACCCGACAAGGAATTTCGCTACCTTAGGACCGTTATAGTTACGGCCGCCGTTTACCGGGGCTTCGATCAAGAGCTTCGCGTTAGCTAACCCCATCAATTAACCTTCCGGCACCGGGCAGGCGTCACACCCTATACGTCCACTTTCGTGTTTGCAGAGTGCTGTGTTTTTAATAAACAGTCGCAGCGGCCTGGTATCTTCGACCGGCATGAGCTTACGGAGCAAGTCCTTCACCCTCACCGGCGCACCTTCTCCCGAAGTTACGGTGCCATTTTGCCTAGTTCCTTCACCCGAGTTCTCTCAAGCGCCTTGGTATTCTCTACCCAACCACCTGTGTCGGTTTGGGGTACGGTTCCTGGTTACCTGAAGCTTAGAAGCTTTTCTTGGAAGCATGGCATCAACCACTTCGTTACCTAAAAGGTAACTCGTCATCAGCTCTCGGCCTTAGAATCCCGGATTTACCTAAGATTCCAGCCTACCACCTTAAACTTGGACAACCAACGCCAAGCTGGCCTAGCCTTCTCCGTCCCTCCATCGCAATAACCAGAAGTACAGGAATATTAACCTGTTTTCCATCGACTACGCTTTTCAGCCTCGCCTTAGGGACCGACTAACCCTGCGTCGATTAACGTTGCGCAGGAAACCTTGGTCTTTCGGCGTGGGTGTTTTTCACACCCATTATCGTTACTCATGTCAGCATTCGCACTTCTGATACCTCCAGCAAGCTTCTCAACTCACCTTCACAGGCTTACAGAACGCTCCTCTACCGCATCACTTACGTGATACCCGTAGCTTCGGTGTATGGTTTGAGCCCCGTTACATCTTCCGCGCAGGCCGACTCGACTAGTGAGCTATTACGCTTTCTTTAAAGGGTGGCTGCTTCTAAGCCAACCTCCTAGCTGTCTAAGCCTTCCCACATCGTTTCCCACTTAACCATAACTTTGGGACCTTAGCTGACGGTCTGGGTTGTTTCCCTTTTCACGACGGACGTTAGCACCCGCCGTGTGTCTCCCATGCTCGGCACTTGTAGGTATTCGGAGTTTGCATCGGTTTGGTAAGTCGGGATGACCCCCTAGCCGAAACAGTGCTCTACCCCCTACAGTGATACATGAGGCGCTACCTAAATAGCTTTCGAGGAGAACCAGCTATCTCCGAGCTTGATTAGCCTTTCACTCCGATCCACAGGTCATCCGCTAACTTTTCAACGGTAGTCGGTTCGGTCCTCCAGTTAGTGTTACCCAACCTTCAACCTGCCCATGGATAGATCGCCCGGTTTCGGGTCTATTCCCAGCGACTAGACGCCCTATTAAGACTCGCTTTCGCTACGCCTCCCCTATTCGGTTAAGCTCGCCACTGAAAATAAGTCGCTGACCCATTATACAAAAGGTACGCAGTCACCCAACAAAGTGGGCTCCCACTGCTTGTACGCATACGGTTTCAGGATCTATTTCACTCCCCTCTCCGGGGTTCTTTTCGCCTTTCCCTCACGGTACTAGTTCACTATCGGTCAGTCAGTAGTATTTAGCCTTGGAGGATGGTCCCCCCATATTCAGACAAAGTTTCTCGTGCTCCGTCCTACTCGATTTCATGACTAAGAGATTTTCGCGTACAGGGCTATCACCCACTATGGCCGCACTTTCCAGAGCGTTCCGCTAATCTCAAAGCCACTTAAGGGCTAGTCCCCGTTCGCTCGCCACTACTAAGGGAATCTCGGTTGATTTCTTTTCCTCAGGGTACTTAGATGTTTCAGTTCCCCTGGTTCGCCTCTTGCACCTATGTATTCAGTACAAGATAACCATCTTATGATGGCTGGGTTCCCCCATTCAGACATCTCCGGATCAAAGTCTGTTTGCCGACTCCCCGAAGCTTTTCGCAGGCTACCACGTCTTTCATCGCCTCTGACTGCCAAGGCATCCACCGTATGCGCTTCTTCACTTGACCATATAACCCCAAGCAATCTGGTTATACTGTGAAGACGACATTCGCCGAAAATTCGAATTTCTCAATTAAGAGAACTCACAAATTTTACCTTAGCCTGATCCGTTACCAGTGAAAGTAACGTTCAGTCTATCTTTCTATCACATACCCAAATTTTTAAAGAACGAACTAGTCAAAGACTAGAAATCAACATTCACCATCACAACGATGGAATGCTCATTTCTAAGCTTTATACAAACAGAAGCAGTAGTGGTGGAGCCAAACGGGATCGAACCGTTGACCTCCTGCGTGCAAGGCAGGCGCTCTCCCAGCTGAGCTATGGCCCCGTATTTCTACAGGCGTTTCCCACACAAAATTGGTGGGTCTGGGCAGATTCGAACTGCCGACCTCACCCTTATCAGGGGTGCGCTCTAACCAACTGAGCTACAGACCCAATTTCGGGCTGCTTCTTTCGTCTTCTTCAATGAATCAAGCAATTCGTGTGGGAACTTATGGAGCAGCTGATGTCGTCGATTAAGGAGGTGATCCAGCCGCAGGTTCCCCTACGGCTACCTTGTTACGACTTCACCCCAGTCATGAATCACACCGTGGTAACCGTCCTCCCGAAGGTTAGACTAGCTACTTCTGGTGCAACCCACTCCCATGGTGTGACGGGCGGTGTGTACAAGGCCCGGGAACGTATTCACCGCGACATTCTGATTCGCGATTACTAGCGATTCCGACTTCACGCAGTCGAGTTGCAGACTGCGATCCGGACTACGATCGGTTTTATGGGATTAGCTCCACCTCGCGGCTTGGCAACCCTCTGTACCGACCATTGTAGCACGTGTGTAGCCCAGGCCGTAAGGGCCATGATGACTTGACGTCATCCCCACCTTCCTCCGGTTTGTCACCGGCAGTCTCCTTAGAGTGCCCACCATAACGTGCTGGTAACTAAGGACAAGGGTTGCGCTCGTTACGGGACTTAACCCAACATCTCACGACACGAGCTGACGACAGCCATGCAGCACCTGTCTCAATGTTCCCGAAGGCACCAATCTATCTCTAGAAAGTTCATTGGATGTCAAGGCCTGGTAAGGTTCTTCGCGTTGCTTCGAATTAAACCACATGCTCCACCGCTTGTGCGGGCCCCCGTCAATTCATTTGAGTTTTAACCTTGCGGCCGTACTCCCCAGGCGGTCAACTTAATGCGTTAGCTGCGCCACTAAAAGCTCAAGGCTTCCAACGGCTAGTTGACATCGTTTACGGCGTGGACTACCAGGGTATCTAATCCTGTTTGCTCCCCACGCTTTCGCACCTCAGTGTCAGTATTAGTCCAGGTGGTCGCCTTCGCCACTGGTGTTCCTTCCTATATCTACGCATTTCACCGCTACACAGGAAATTCCACCACCCTCTACCATACTCTAGTCAGTCAGTTTTGAATGCAGTTCCCAGGTTGAGCCCGGGGATTTCACATCCAACTTAACAAACCACCTACGCGCGCTTTACGCCCAGTAATTCCGATTAACGCTTGCACCCTCTGTATTACCGCGGCTGCTGGCACAGAGTTAGCCGGTGCTTATTCTGTCGGTAACGTCAAAATTGCAGAGTATTAATCTACAACCCTTCCTCCCAACTTAAAGTGCTTTACAATCCGAAGACCTTCTTCACACACGCGGCATGGCTGGATCAGGCTTTCGCCCATTGTCCAATATTCCCCACTGCTGCCTCCCGTAGGAGTCTGGACCGTGTCTCAGTTCCAGTGTGACTGATCATCCTCTCAGACCAGTTACGGATCGTCGCCTTGGTGAGCCATTACCTCACCAACTAGCTAATCCGACCTAGGCTCATCTGATAGCGCAAGGCCCGAAGGTCCCCTGCTTTCTCCCGTAGGACGTATGCGGTATTAGCGTCCGTTTCCGAACGTTATCCCCCACTACCAGGCAGATTCCTAGGCATTACTCACCCGTCCGCCGCTCTCAAGAGAAGCAAGCTTCTCTCTACCGCTCGACTTGCATGTGTTAGGCCTGCCGCCAGCGTTCAATCTGAGCCATGATCAAACTCTTCAGTTCAAACATCTTTGGGTTTTTAAGAAACCCTAAACTTGGCTCAGCAATCGTTGGTTACATCTTTGATTTCTCGCGGAGTAACTTGTGATGCTGATAATCTTGTTGACTATCAGTCTGACTCCACAAGCACCCACACGAATTGCTTGATTCAGTTGTTAAAGAGCGGTTGGTTAAGATCTTTCGTCTCAACCGAGGCGCGCATTCTACAGCAGCCTCATTTGCTGTCAAGTGGTTATTTTCAGAAGATTTCTTCAACAACTTCAACCACTTGCGCTTGCGATCTCTCGTAAGCGGGAGGCGAATTCTACAGGGATCGCCATGAACGTCAACCCCCTTATCTTAAAAAAAGCGAAACACTTACTCGCCTATAAAAACCAGGGTGCCCCACCGCCTCTTCTATATAGAAGGAGCGCACAACCTAGGGACGTGAATTATTCCCACCCACACAAATGCATCTGGATCTCAACCGAAAGAAGCGCGGCTGGATCCCGCACAGGCGAGGAACGAGGATGACTGTTGTTGAGACCGACGAATACCAGGAGGGGAAAGCTTTACAGAGATGGTGTCCCAGGGCCGGTTCGAACGGCCAACCTTCCCCTTAGGAGGGGGATGCTCTATCCAATTGAGCTACTGGGACAAATGCCACGCTTACCCTGAAGGGCTAGCGACAGACGGCGTGCATCTTAACGGCCGAGGCTGGTTTTGTCATGTCGTCCGTTGGCATTTTGACTGTAGGCCAATCCTTGCGCGTACGTTCATAGCCTCATTCAGCATGCCAAGACTTTCACCCTCATCGTGCAAATTGCACTACGCCAATATGCCATCATTGCAAACTGCAACCCAGCGGCCTCAAAAAACAATCTTAACTCCTTGTTTTTATTGGAATAATAGATTGGCACGACATCTGCAAAGTCATAAACACAAAACCAATCGTTCCAGGCACCGTGGAGACTATGATGATGAACAGCGCCCTTCTACTAGCACTGAACGCTGTGGCACTGGCTACGGTGGTGACGTTTCATTTTCAGCCGACCAGTACTGAAGACGGCGCGCAAATCAGCCAAGCCATTCCCCACCATCTGCAACAACGACCTCAGTTGGCACTGATGACTGCAAACCCCCAGTCTCCCATCCGCCTGACCCAAGATACACAATCAGCGCCAGCGGCCGAGCATTGGGTTTTCTGAGAACACTATTCATGTCGAAATCTGCCTGGTTGTTTCTGTGCTTGACGCTCCTATCTGTTGCGCTAGGCCTGGGACCTACATCACAACAAACTCAAACCCTAGCCTTCGTCGCCAGCGCCGTGCTGGGCAGCCTACTGGTACTGACGCTAATCAAGGGTCGCCGAATCAAATTCGATCCGCTCCTGCGCTAACCCCCTTCCCCATCTCCCTCCCCTACCTTATGTCGCCTGACACTCGTAAATAGGCGAACAGCTACTAACCTTAAGCTTGAGGGCAAAAGGCCATATCGCTATAGGACGGGCGCCCTTCAACCCGGATGCCGTGCAGGCTTGGGCGAAGATTGACGAGCTTCGCTGCAGTCGCAGGATTTTTTCTAACCAGTCCGCAAAAACGTAAATCAGTACTGGCATAAAGCCTGTAGGCGGTTCAATATTTGTCACAGAATTGACGCCAATGAAATGTCAAATCTGAGGCATGATGCGGCCTCTTTGCAATTCGGGTTGAACTTTGGTCGTGAGCCTTGTCTTAACACTCATCTTGCGGCCAATTCCAGAAACCGCTCCCCTGAACTAACCGGTTAAATATATGCGCCCATTGAAACAGGCAATTTATTCCAGCCGTACGGCTGACAAATTCGTCGTACGTCTGCCAGACGGAATGCGGGAACGCATTGCCGAGGTGGCTCGCAATCATCACCGCAGCATGAACTCCGAAATCATCGCACGCCTGGAACAAAGCCTTATTCAGGAAGGTGCCTTGGGTGAAGAGTTGAGCATGCGCCTGGACAGCCCCGAGCTGTCACTGCACGAACGCGAACTGCTGCAGCGTTTTCGTCAGCTCTCCCACCGCCAGCAAAATGCTCTCGTCTCGCTTATCGCGCATGACGTGGAGGCGGCCGCAGAAGCCAATTGATTGACACCTGAAAGCTGAAGCCAGCCATGTGCTGGCTTTTTTTTGCCTGGAGTTTGGGAATAAGAAGCAAAGCGAGGGCAGATTTGCCCCCGCTGGAAGGGTCAGAGCAGGAAGATCGTTGCCAGGCCCAGGAAGATGAAGAAACCACCACTGTCAGTCATGGCCGTGATCATCACACTGGCACCCATGGCAGGATCGCGACCTAGACGCGCCAGGGTCATGGGAATCAATACCCCCATCAAGGCCGCCAGCAACAGGTTAAGGGTCATGGCCGCAGTCATTACCACGCCCAGGGACCAACTGCCGTAGAGCAAGTATGCCACCACGCCAATCACACCGCCCCACACCAATCCGTTTATGAGGCCTACCGCCAGTTCCTTACGCAGCAGCCGTGAGGAATTGGCAGTACTGACCTGATCCAGCGCCATGGCGCGCACGATCATGGTGATGGTCTGGTTCCCGGAGTTACCGCCAATACCCGCCACAATCGGCATCAACGCCGCCAAGGCCACCAGCTTCTCGATGGAGCCTTCAAACAACCCGATCACGCGAGAAGCGATAAACGCGGTAATCAGATTGATAGCCAGCCAGGCCCAGCGGTTATGCAGTGAACGCCAGACCGACGCGAAAATATCCTCCTCTTCACGCAAACCCGCCATGTTGAGGACTTCGGTTTCACTTTCTTCACGGATCAAGTCGACGATTTCATCGATGGTCAGACGACCGATCAACTTGCCGTTCTTATCCACCACCGGAGCCGAGATCAAGTCGTAACGCTCGAATGCCTGGGCCGCGTCGTAGGCATCTTCGTCCGGATGGAAGCTCACGGTATCGCTGGCCATCAGGTCAGCAACTTTCTTCTCCGGATCATTGACCAGCAGGCGCTTGATCGGCAAAACGCCCTTGAGGATCCCCTCATAGTCGACCACAAACAATTTGTCGGTGTGGCCGGGCAATTCTTTTAGACGGCGCAGGTAACGCAACACCACTTCCAGGCTGACGTCTTCGCGAATGGTGACCATCTCGAAGTCCATCAGGGCGCCGACCTGATCCTCGTCGTACGACAGCGCGGAACGCACACGCTCACGCTGCTGCGTGTCGAGCGCTTCCATCAACTCATGGACAACATCACGGGGCAGCTCAGGTGCCAGGTCAGCAAGCTCGTCCGCATCCATCTCCTTGGCGGCAGCCAGGAGTTCTTGGTCATCCATGTCGGCGATGAGCGTTTCACGCACCGAGTCCGATACTTCCAGAAGGATGTCACCGTCACGATCAGCCTTCACCAACTGCCACAGGGTCAGTCGGTCATCCAGCGGCAAGGCTTCAAGAATATAGGCGACGTCGGCGGAGTGCAGGTCATCGAGCTTGCGTTGCAACTCGACGAGGTTTTGCCGGTGAACCAGGTTTTCGACGCGGTCGTGGTTCGGACCTTCCTGGCGGTGCGTGAGGTCTTCGACCACGCGCTGGCGCTGCAGCAGCTCGATAACTTGAGCCAGACGATCCTGCAGGCTTTCTTGTGTCTTCTTTACTTCTACTTCGGTCATAGGCGAACTCCACTCCCAGCAGCGGGGCACGCCGGAAGGATCAATCAGTCAATTCATGATTGGTAAAGCGGGGTACTGAGTAACTACTGGGTAAGTCCATGGAGGTATTCCACAAGCCCCGGCGGGGCTGACGGGCGCATGATACACCGCCCGGACGTTTTAAACGTTAAAAAACTGGAAAGAACAAGCGCTTGCACGCCAAAGCTCAGTATTGGCTGCATCTATGAACTGCGACGACGCAGGCGCATGGGAAAACACATGAAGAGGGAGAAAAAGGAGGACGCCGGATAAAACCCACACAAACCCGAGACGGCAAAAAGCCCGCACTAGGCGGGCTTTTTGTTTGTATGGTGCACTCGACAGGATTCGAACCTGTGACCGCTCGGTTCGTAGCCGAGTACTCTATCCAGCTGAGCTACGAGTGCAGATTGTGTTTTTAGACCAGATCACAACTGGTTGAAGCCAAGCTACCTGCATCACTGCAACTAACTCTTAAATGGTGCACTCGACAGGATTCGAACCTGTGACCGCTCGGTTCGTAGCCGAGTACTCTATCCAGCTGAGCTACGAGTGCATTTGTTGCCGCGCATTATAGGCCGTTCAATCTCTATGTAAAGCTATTTTTTCGAGTATTTTCAACAACTTACCGAAAAAACCAGATTGCAACGTACTAAGCAAATAATGGCGGAGAACGGGGGATTCGAACCCCCGACACCCTTTTGAGGTGTACTCCCTTAGCAGGGGAGCGCCTTCGGCCACTCGGCCAGCTCTCCGCAACACGGGGCGTATATTAACCACGTTCCTCCCCGTTTGCAAACATAAAAAACGATAAAAATTAAAGGCTTGGTTCTTCGTCCTTCTCTTTCTTGATCCGCAGGTAGATTTCCTCGCGGTGGACCGCCACCTCTTTCGGAGCATTAACCCCAATACGTACTTGATTGCCTTTAACGCCGAGCACCGTCACGGTGATTTCGCCATCACCGATAATCAGGCTTTCTGCGCAACGACGAGTCAGAATCAGCATACCTTTCACCTCACGCATTTCAGTTCAGGAACAACAGTCTGCAAAAAAAAAGCATTCGACCTACAACCAAAAGGTCGTAGCCCTACTCGCTAAGTATTGTCGAGCCCATGCAAAAGACCATGTACCCCACAAAAAAATGAAAGGCGCGGTAAACCGCGCCTTCCTGGCAACGCATCACTCGCCCTGTCGGGCCGGAGCATCCAACTCAAAAGCCGTATGCAGCGCGCGTACAGCCAGTTCCAGGTACTTCTCTTCGAGCACTACCGAGACTTTGATTTCCGAGGTGGAAATCATCTGGATGTTGATACCTTCTTTGGCCAGGGCCCCGAACATACGGCTGGCAACGCCAGCATGGGAACGCATGCCCACCCCTACGATCGACACCTTGGCAATCTTGGTATCGCCGACCACTTCACGGGCGCCAATCTCGCTCGCTGTGTTCTGCAGGATTTTCAATGCTGCATCGTATTCGTTGCGATGCACGGTGAAGGTGAAATCGGTGGTGTTATCGTGCGAAACGTTCTGCACGATCATGTCGACTTCAACATTCGCATCGCTGACAGGACCCAGAATCTTGAAAGCCACGCCCGGGGTGTCTGGCACGCCACGGATCGTCAGCTTGGCTTCATCGCGATTGAAAGCGATGCCGGAAATGATCGGCTGTTCCATGGATTCCTCTTCATCAATAGTAATGAGGGTGCCCGGACCCTCCTTGAAGCTGTGCAATACGCGCAGCGGAACGTTGTACTTGCCGGCGAACTCCACCGCACGAATCTGCAACACCTTGGAACCAAGGCTGGCCATTTCCAGCATTTCTTCAAAGGTGATCTTGTCCAGCCGCTGGGCCACGGGCACGACGCGTGGGTCAGTGGTGTAGACGCCATCCACATCGGTATAGATCTGGCATTCGTCCGCCTTGAGCGCTGCCGCCAGGGCCACACCGGTGGTGTCCGAACCGCCACGACCCAGCGTGGTGATGTTGCCGTGCTCATCCACACCCTGGAAACCCGCTACAACTACCACGCGCCCTGCTTTCAGATCAGTACGAATTTTCTGATCATCAATTTGCAGGATCCGCGCCTTGGTATGTGCGCTGTCTGTAAGAATGCGCACTTGGCTACCAGTGTAGGACACCGCTGGCACGCCACGCTTGTTCAGCGCCATGGCCAACAGCGCAATGGTCACCTGCTCGCCCGTGGAGACGATCACATCCAGCTCACGCGGCAGCGGCTGTTGATCACCGCTGATGGCTTTGGCCAGATCGATCAGGCGATTGGTCTCGCCACTCATGGCCGACAGCACCACTACCAGGTCATCACCAGCATCGCGGAACTTCTTAACCTTGTCGGCGACCTGCTCGATTCTTTCGACAGAACCAACCGAGGTGCCTCCAAATTTCTGTACGATCAAAGCCATTTCCAAGCCGCCTCAGCCCGTAAAGGGGCGCCTAATATCCAATCCACCTGCACTGAACAAGCCCGTGACTAGACCACGGGCCGGTTAACAGTGCTTTAAATACCTGCCTCGACAAATGGCACGGTCAAGGCCAGGGCCGCGTCCAGCGCTGCGGCATCGACACCACCGCCTTGCGCCATGTCCGGACGACCACCGCCCTTGCCGCCCACTGTCGCAGCGGCTTGCTTCATCAAATCACCGGCTTTGAGTTGGCCAGTCAGGTCCTTGGTTACACCCGCAACCAGAACGACCTTATCCTCATGGACACTGCCGAGCAGGATCACTGCGCGGCCGAGCTTGTTCTTCAACTGATCGACCAAGGCCAACAGCGCCTTGCCATCCTGGCCGTCCAGGCGCGCCGCCAGGACTTTTACGTCCTTGACGTCAACCGCCGCGGCCGACAGGTCATCGCCCGCAGCGCTCGCCGCTTTGGCCTGCAACTGCTCCAGCTGTTTTTCCAGCGCACGGTTGCGCTCCAGAACGGCGGACAGCTTGTCGATCAGGTTGTCGCGGCTGCCCTTGACCAGGCCGGCCGCTTCCTTGAGTTGTTCTTCGGCTGCATTGAGGTAAGCCAGGGCCGCAGCACCAGTCACCGCCTCAATACGACGTACGCCCGAGGCCACCCCACCTTCGCTGATGATCTTCAGCAGGCCGATATCGCCGGTGCGGTTGGCGTGGATGCCACCACAGAGTTCTACCGAGAAGCTGCCGCCCATACTCAGTACGCGAACTTCGTCGCCGTACTTCTCGCCAAACAGCGCCATGGCGCCTTTGTTCCTGGCGGTCTCGATATCGGTTTCTTCAGTTTCAACCGGGGTGTTCTTGCGAATCTCGGCGTTGACGATGTCTTCCAGGGCCTTGATCTGCTCAGGCTTGATCGCTTCAAAGTGGCTGAAGTCAAAACGCAGGCGCTGGCTGTCCACCAACGAACCTTTTTGCTGCACGTGCTCGCCAAGGACCTGGCGCAGCGCGGCGTGCAGCAAGTGCGTGGCCGAGTGGTTCAACGCCGTGGCATGCCTTACATCGGCATCGACCTGGGTGTCTACCGGTGCGCCCACAGTCAAGTTGCCCAGCACCAGCACACCGTGATGCAGGAACGCACCGCCGGTCTTGGTGGTGTCGCGCACGTCAAAACGACCGGATGTCGAGCTCAGGAAACCGCAATCGCCAATCTGGCCACCCGACTCGGCATAAAACGGCGTCTGGTCCAGCACCACAACCGCCTCTTCACCCTCGCTCAACACGTCGACCGACTTACCGTCTTTATAGATGGCGACGATCTTGGCCGAGCCCGCAGTCGCCTTGTAGCCGGTGAACTCGGTCGGTACGTCAACCTTGACCAGGGTGTTGTAGTCCAGGCCAAAGGAGTTGGCCGAACGGGCCCGCACGCGCTGGGCTTCCATCTCACGCTCGAAACCGGCTTCGTCGACGGTCAACTCACGCTCGCGGGCGATGTCGGCAGTCAGGTCCATCGGGAAACCATAGGTGTCGTACAACTTGAACACCACATCACCCGGCACCACGGTGCCTTTGAGCTCAGCCAGGTCCTGTTCCAGAATCTTCAGGCCGTGCTCCAGGGTCTTGGAGAACTGCTCTTCTTCAGCCTTGAGCACCCGCTCGATGTTGCTTTGCTGTTGCTTGAGTTCCGGGAAGGCATCGCCCATCTCGGCAACCAGCGCGGCCACGATCTTGTAGAAAAAGCTGCCGGTAGCGCCCAGCTTGTTACCGTGGCGGCACGCGCGACGGATGATGCGACGCAGCACGTAGCCACGGCCTTCGTTGGACGGCAGCACGCCGTCTGCGATCAGGAAACCGCAGGAACGGATGTGGTCCGACACCACCTTGAGCGAAGACTGGCCTTCATTGGCGCAACCAATAGCTGCCGCCGAGGCGCTCAGCAGGTTGGTGAACAGGTCGATTTCGTAGTTGGAGTGAACGTGCTGCATCACCGCACTGATCCGCTCCAGGCCCATGCCGGTGTCTACCGACGGTGCCGGCAGCGGATGCAACACGCCATCGGCGGTGCGGTTGAACTGCATGAACACGTTGTTCCAGATCTCGATGTAGCGGTCGCCGTCTTCTTCCGGCGAGCCTGGCGGGCCACCCCAGATATCGTCGCCGTGATCGTAGAAAATCTCGGTGCACGGGCCGCACGGGCCGGTATCGCCCATGGTCCAGAAGTTATCGGACGCGTAGGGCGCGCCTTTGTTGTCACCGATACGGATCATGCGCTCGGCAGGTACACCGATTTCCTGGGTCCAGATGTCATACGCTTCATCGTCCGTCGCGTACACGGTGACCCAGAGTTTTTCCTTGGGCAGCTTCAGCACGCCGGTGAGGAAGGTCCAGGCGAACGTGATCGCGTCTTTCTTGAAATAGTCGCCGAAGCTGAAGTTACCCAGCATCTCGAAAAAGGTGTGGTGACGGGCGGTGTAGCCGACGTTTTCCAGGTCACTGTTCTTGCCGCCGGCGCGTACGCACTTCTGGCTGCTGGTAGCGCGGGTGTAGGCGCGCTTTTCCTGGCCCAGGAAACAGTCCTTGAACTGGTTCATCCCCGCGTTAGTGAACAGCAGGGTTGGGTCATTGCCTGGGATCAAGGAGCTGGAGGCTACACGGGTGTGGCCTTGCTCTTCGAAGAAGCGAAGGAAGGCTTCACGGATTTCTGCGCTTTTCATTAGGTTCTTCCACGGAGGCTGCGGCCAAAGGCCAGTGCGCAACATCATCAGACGGAGCGACGGCAAAGGGCCGCATTATATCGGCCCTTTGCCGGTGGTACAGCGTGTTTATGTGATAGAAACAGTCAATTAGACGGCCTGCACTGTCATTTCTGCGAAAACGCGACGAATGTCTGCACCACTTGCTCGATCTGCGCCCGGCTCACATCCAGATGGGTGACCATGCGCAGGCGCGGCGCGGCGCTCAACTTGACCCCACGCTCGGCCGCAAAGGCCTTCAGCGCCTGCGCCTGATCACCTACCTGCACATACACCATATTGGTCTGCACCGGCTCGACGCTGTAGCCGGCCTTGCGTAACTCATCGCCCAGCCATTGCGCGTTGGCATGGTCGTCAGCCAGGCGCTGCACCTGATGATCCAGAGCATACAACCCCGCCGCCGCCAGGGAGCCCGCCTGGCGCATGCCGCCGCCGACCATCTTGCGCAAGCGCCGAGCCTTGGCGATCAGCGCCGTCGAGCCACACAGCACCGAGCCGACCGGCGCACCGAGGCCCTTGGACAGGCACACCGACACCGAATCGAAATGCTGGGCGATTTCTCGCGCATCCACCCCCAGCTTGACCGCCGCGTTGTAGAGGCGCGCGCCATCCAGGTGCAGGGCCAGGCCATGCTCGTGGGTAAATGCACGGGCCTTGGCCAGGTAATCCAGCGGCAGCACTTTGCCCTGCATGGTGTTTTCCAGCGCCAGCAGGCGTGTGCGGGCGAAGTGGAAGTCGTCGGGCTTGATGGCGGCAAGCACTTGGTTCAGATCAAGGGAGCCATCAGCTTGAACTTCCAGGGGTTGCGGCTGGATCGACCCCAGCACCGCCGCACCGCCGCCTTCGTATTTGTAGGTGTGAGCCTGCTGGCCGACGATGTATTCCTCGCCGCGCTCACAGTGAGCCATCAACGCCAGCAGGTTGCTCATGGTACCGGTGGGCACGAACAGCGCCGCGGCAAAGCCCAGGCGCTTGGCCAACTCGGCCTCCAGGCGGTTGACGCTGGGGTCTTCGCCGTAGACATCATCGCCGCTGACGGCGCTGGCCATTGCGTCGAGCATGCCGGGGGTAGGTTGGGTCACGGTGTCGCTGCGCAGGTCGATCACGGTCATGAAGGGGGCCTCTAACGGAGTGGATAAGTCCTTTTGTGTGTGATTACTGCGGGCAAAGCCACGGAATATCAAGCCCCTATTGCATTCATTCGAATACCAACCAATCAAACCGATATAAGTTATCGAGACGGCAGCCGTGCAGTTTTCGAAAAACCATGTTAAAAACTCTGCGCCGCCAGGGTTCTGGTGGCAACGTTCTCAGGGCGGGGTGCAATTCCCCACCGGCGGTAATTGCACGCAATGTGCATAGCCCGCGAGCGCTTGGCGCCTCGAACTGCTCAGGCAGGACGGCGACGAGGTCAGCAGACCCGGTGTGATCCCGGGGCCGACGGTCATAGTCCGGATGAAGAGAGAACGGGATTGGCACCTAAGGGCCGCGCGCTTGTTTGCGCATGCGTACCCTTAAATCCCATTCGATTCATAACGCCCTGTTTTTTTCTTAAACAGGAGTCAGAACATGCAACCCACCGCAATCGACAGCAAAAGCAAAAACCATCACGGCGAGCGCGTCGCGTTTATCCAGGCCTGCTGGCACAAGGATATTGTCGACCAATCGCGCAAAGGCTTCCTCGCCGAAATGATCGCCCAGGGTTATCAGGAATCGGACATCGACTTCTTCGAAGTCGGCGGCGCCTTTGAAATGCCCCTGCACGCCAAGTTGCTGGCCAAGACCGGCCGTTACGCCGGCATCGTCGCTGCCGCGCTGGTGGTGGACGGTGGCATCTACCGTCACGAATTCGTCGCGCAATCGGTAGTCAGCGGCCTGATGCAGGTGCAGCTGGAAACTGAAGTGCCGGTGTTCTCGGTGTCCCTGACGCCGCACCACTTCCATGCCGGCAGCGAGCACACCACGTTTTTCTACGAGCACTTCGTGCACAAGGGCCAGGAAGCGGCGCGCACCTGCGCCGATACCCTGCACAAGGTACGCGCGATCCGTCGTAGCGAGCCGCGTGCGGTAGCGGTCTAAATCCAAGCCTCACCGCAAACCAGTGTGGGAGCTGGCTTGCCTGCGATGCAGACACCTGGGTGTATCAGTGATACCCAGGTGATGTTATCGCAGGCAAGCCAGCTCCCACATTGGACTGAGCCAGACTTGGCTCTCAGGCCAGGCCGGCATCCGTGGTGGGCACGATCAATATCCCGGCGCGCAAGCCGTTCTTCACCTTTGGGTTGGGAAAGATAATGCGGGCGCCCTCCTCCTCGATCACCCAACGGGTCTTGGCCACGTCTTCGGCCAGCAGGTAGCCCCTTTCCAATTCCGAAAAGTTTTCCACATCTGCGGGCAGGTGCATCAGGAAGGCGTCGCTGTGCTTGATCACTTCTCGCGCAACGGCGAAGAGTTGCAGGCCGTCGAGGCTACCGGTCTCAGGCTCGTTGCCCTCGATGATCTGCTTCAGACGCGCTTCCAGGCGCGACACGTCCACACCGTCGTTCTGCCCGAACGGCCGGGCCTTGCCCAACTCCAGGGTGAACGCCTCGGCGCCGAGTTGCTCGTAGGTAAACGCGGTGAAGGTAATCGAGGTTTTGTTCTGCAACAGCACCGCCTGCATACCAGCCGCGTTCAGGCGCTCCAGCTCTCGGCGCGAGTGCTGTCGGTCTTCCTTCCACGGGTACAACGCGAACTGTTCGATTTTCGAACCACGAATCGCGGTATGCAGGTCGTAATGCAGGCGCGAACGGCCAGGCAGGCTGAAAAAGCTGCGGGCCAATTGCTCAAGCTCGGCGGCGCGCATGGCTTCGGGGCCGATGTTTTGTTCATGCCGGCCATTGAACAGCCGGTTGACGTCCAGCTCGAGGTAACGCTCACCGCGGCGCATGGCCTCGGTATTACCGAACAGGAACAGAATACGGGTGCGGGGTTTGATCTCCCCGCGGGCAATGCCATGCAACAGGCGGTCGAGCAATTCGATCGGCGCGGTTTCGTTGCCATGGATGCCGGACGACAGCAGCAAGTCGCTGCCGTTGTCCAGAGCTTCAGGAGGGCGCACTTCAAGCGCGCCTTCGCTGAGCCAGCGCATCTGCACGCCGTCGACAGTCAGTTGAATTTTTTGCGCCGGTTCACGACCGGCGAGGGTCAGTTCAAGCAGTTTGCCGAGGGCGAGCATAAGCAGCTTCCTTAGTGGTTGCAGCCTGGGCCATGGACATGATCGTCGTCGTCACCTTCAACGTCGGCCGGTTCCATTTCCAGTTGCAGGCTCATCAGGTTGGTGGCCAATGGGCGCATCAGCAGGTTGGCGTACTCGGCGTCGCCCTCTTCTACGTCTACGCCAATCAGCAGTTGGCCGCGGCCATCGTGCTGGATCCAGATCTCCTTGCCCTGCCAGACCACGGCGACGCGGGTGCAGGAGGTTTCCAGCTGGGTGCCGTCGGTGTCTTCAAGGATGAGTTTCAGGGTGTCGGTCATAAATAAAATATCTCAGCCGTGTGGCATTAATTGATCTGGAAAGGATAAACCGAGCCCAGTTTAAGGATTTGCGTCAGTTCATCCAATGCCGTCCGGCACTCAAGCAGCAACTGCGGGTCAGCCAGGTCGGTTTCGCGCAGGCTGTCACGGTAGTGCTTGCCCACCCATTGGGTCAGGGTTTCGTATAACGGCGCGGTCATGATAACGCCTGGGTTCACGGCCGCCAGCTCGGTTTCGTTCAACGCCACGCGCAGGCGCAGGCACGCCGGCCCGCCGCCATTTTGCATGCTTTGCTTGAGGTCGAAGACCTTGACTTCGCGGATCAGCCCGCCGGAAGCGGTCAGACCTTGCAGGTACTGCCACACGCGCTCATTGGCGCGGCACTCTTCCGGCACGATCAGCAGCATCGAACCATCAGGACGAGTCAGCAACTGGCTGTTGAACAGGTAGGAACGCACCGCGTCCTCGACACTGACCAACGCGCGAGGCACACACACCGACTGGAAGTTGCCGCCCAGCTTGCCCAACTTGCCGTGCAGTTCGGCGAGCATCTGCTCGGTGTTGAGGAACGCATCCTCGTGATAGAACAGCACTTCGCCGTTGCCCACCGCGATCACATCGTTGTGGAACACACCCGCGTCGATCACCGCCGGGTTCTGCTGGGCGTAGACCACACCGTCATCCTTCAAGCCATGCAGGCGCGCAACGGCCTGGGAGGCTTCGAGGGTCTGGCGCGCCGGGTACTTCTGCGGGGCCGGGTAACGAGGGTCGAAAGCACTACGGCCGAAGACGAAAAACTCGACGCCCGCCTCACCGTACTCACGACAGAAACGCGTGTGGTTGGCCGCGCCTTCATCGCCAAATTGCGCCACGGCCGGCAAGGCGGCGTGGTGAGCGAAATGCTTGCCATCGGCGAACATCGCCCCCAGCACGCGGCTGGTGGTGGGGTGCTCGATGCTGCGGTGGTATTTGCAATTGAGGTTGGCGGCAGTGAAATGCACGCGGCCGTCTGCGGTGTCGGCGCTTGGGCTGACGGTGGCGGCGTTGGCTACCCACATGCTGGATGCCGAGCAGCTCGCTACCAGCAAAGGCATAGCCTGCCTGGCAGCCTGCTGGATTACCTGGGCGTCGGTGCCGCTGAAACCCAAGCTGCGCAAGGCGGCTACATCCGGGCGCTCCTGGGGCGCCAATACACCTTGCACAAAGCCCATGTCCATCAGGGCTTTCATTTTCTGCAGGCCCTGCAACGCCGCTTCCTTCGGGTTGGAAGACTGCTGGCTGTTGCTTTGGGACGCGACGTTGCCGAAGGACAAACCGCCGTAGTTATGGGTCGGCCCCACTAGACCGTCAAAATTGACTTCACAGGATTTCATCGGCGAGGCTCCACGAACATCTGTTTTTATAGGCATCAACTGCAGGTCTATATCTGTTAACCCGACCCAGTGTGGGAGCTGGCTTGCCTGCGATGCAGTCGACTCGGTCTTTCAGCCAAACCGAGGTGATGCCATCGCAGCGATGCGGCGATCCGACAAGCCAGCTCCCACATTAGATCGGTGTCACCCTTACTTCAGCGTTATGCCGGGGGTCAGCGTGGCTGGCACGACCAAGCTCGGCGTCTCCAGCGACGCCACCGGGTACGCGCAATAATCCGCCGCGTAATAGGCACTGGCGCGATGATTGCCCGACGCCCCGACACCACCGAACGGTGCAGTACTGGCGGCGCCGGTCAACTGCTTGTTCCAGTTGACGATGCCGGCGCGGCTTTCCAGCCAGAATTGCTGGTAACGCGCTTCGGAGTCCGACAACAGGCCAGCGGCCAGGCCGTACTGGGTGTTGTTGGCCTCCGCGATGGCACCGGCAAAATCCGCATAGCGGATCACCTGCAGCAGCGGCCCAAACAGCTCTTCATCTTCACGCTCCGTCACACCGGTTACGTCGATGATGCCAGGGGTCAACAAAGCGGCCTGAGCCTGAGGCTGAGTCATCTCCAGCAGTGCCACGGCGCCATTGGCCAACATCAGTTCCTGGGCTTGCATCAAGGTTTTGGCCGCAGCCAGGGAGATCACCGAACCCATGAACGGCGCCGGTTGCTGATCGAAAGCGCCCACTTCAATGCTCGCACTCACCGCCACCAGGCGCGCCAGCAAGGCATCGCCCCAGGCACCTTGCGGCACCAGCAAGCGGCGCGCGCAGGTGCAACGCTGGCCTGCCGAGATAAACGCCGACTGGATGATGGTGTACACCGCCGCATCCACGTCCGCGACTTCGTCCACGACCAGCGGGTTATTACCGCCCATTTCCAGGGCCAGGATCTTGTCGGGGCGCCCTGAGAATTGCTGGTGCAAGTGGTTGCCGGTGCGGCTGGAGCCGGTAAAGAACAGGCCGTCGATGCCTGGGTTGGCCGCCAGGGCGATGCCGGTTTCCCGCGCGCCTTGCAGCAGGTTCAGCACGCCCGCCGGCAAACCGGCTTCGATCCAGCACTGTACGGTCAGCTCGGCGACCTTGGGGGTCAGCTCGCTCGGCTTGAACAGCACGGTATTGCCCGCCAGCAACGCCGGGACGATGTGCCCATTGGGCAAGTGCCCAGGGAAGTTGTAAGGGCCGAACACCGCCACCACACCGTGGGGTTTATGGCGCAACACAGCGGTGGCGTCGCCCAGGGGGCCGCTCTTCTCGCCGGTACGCTCGCGGTAGCTTTGCACCGAGATCGCAATCTTGTTGGCCATGCTGGTGACTTCAGTGGCCGACTCCCACAGGGGCTTTCCGGTTTCTTCGCCAATGCAGCGGGCGATTTCATCGGCACGGCTTTTAAGCGTAGCGGCGAAGGTTTCCAGCACGCTGATGCGTTCTTCGAGCGGGCGCCTGGCCCATGCCGGGAATGCCTGACGCGCAGCCTGCACGGCGGATTCGACCTGTTCAGCGCTGGCACCGTTACCAGCCCACAGCACTTGCTGGGTCACCGGGTTGCGCGATTCAAACAACTCACCCTGGCCAGCCAGCCAGCTACCTGCGATATACAACGAATTCATTATTTGGACTCCCGAGCAGCAGACAACGCAACAGCACGTACTTGATCACCCACCACCAGCTGCAGGCGCTTGGCGGTCTGTGGATCGACCACAAGGGTACCTGCCGCCAGACGGGCCGGAGCGGCGGTGATACGGCATTCTTCGCGCTTGCGGTTATGGATCAGGAACGGCGTGGCGTCGTCCCCCGGCGTGCCGATGGCCAACACCAGTGACTGGCTGTCGCGCACCGCACGGATCTTGCTGGTTTCACATTCCACCGCCGGGCCGGCGTCGAAAATATCCACATAGCCCTGGTAGCTGAAGCCTTCGCTCTTGAGCATGCTCAGGGCCGGCTCGGTGTCCGGGTGGACCTTGCCGATCACATTGCGCGCGTCTTCGGAGAGAAAGCAGCTGTACAGCGGAAACTTGGGCATCAGCTCGGCGATAAACGCCTTGTTGCCCACGCCGGTGAGGTAGTCGGCCTGGCTGAACTCCATCTTGAAGAAGTGCCGGCCCAGACTTTCCCAGAACGGCGAACGCCCAGCATCGTTGGACACACCGCGCATCTCGGCAATGATCTTGTTGCCGAACAGTTGCGGGAACTCGGCGATAAACAACATGCGCGCCTTGGCGAGCATGCGACCGTTGAGGCCGTTGCGGTAATCGGCATGCAAAAACAACGAGCACAATTCGGAATTACCGGTGAGGTCGTTGGCCAGGAACAGCGTCGGTATCTCACGGTAGATATTCAGTTCCTGGGAAGCGCTGACAGTCAGCCCAACCCGGAAGTTGTACCACGGCTCGCGCAGGCCAACGGCGCCAGCGATGGCAGAGATTCCCACCACGCGGCCTTCGTCGTTTTCCAGCACGAACAGGTAGTCGGCATCGCCGCGCCCGGCTTCGCCGCGAAAGGTTTTTTCCGCCCAGCCCACCCGGTGGGTCAGGCGCTCTTCGTTGGCCGGCAAGGTGGTGAGACCGGTGCCAGTGCTGCGCGCCAGATCAATCAGGGCCGGTAAATCGCTGCTGCGTACGGGACGAACGATCATGCTATCTCCTCGAACGGGCCGCTGTTGTCAGCCACCCGCGAAACTCTCTTTTTAAACCGCAACCAGGCGCACACTGGCGCCTTCACCAACACCCAGCGCTTCGGCTGCCGCCAGGTCCAGGGTCACCGGTTTGCCGGGCGCGTAGTCCAGCTCCAGCATCACCGCACGGTAATCCTGCAACTGCGCGTTGCTCACC
Source organism: Pseudomonas sp. CFSAN084952 (assembly GCF_009648855.1). Taxonomy (NCBI): domain Bacteria; kingdom Pseudomonadati; phylum Pseudomonadota; class Gammaproteobacteria; order Pseudomonadales; family Pseudomonadaceae; genus Pseudomonas; species Pseudomonas sp. CFSAN084952. The sequence continues at coordinate 4,019,673 of NZ_CP045767.1, forward strand.
AAGTACTGGCGGCCAACGCCCTTGACCATCTCGCCGATCTTCACCGGCACCACGCGGCTCTGGGCGATTGAGCGAATGCCCGAGACCCGGGCGTGCAGCGTCGGGCCACCGTCGAAGATGTCGATGTAATGGTCAGTTTCGAAGCCTTCACGCATGAGGATGTCGAAGGTGATTTGCGCACGCGGGTGCACCTGGCCCATGGCCTCTTGGGCTTCGTCCGGCAGCAGCGGCACGTAGATCGGGTAGTGCGGCATCAACTCGGCGAGGAAGGTACGGCTTTTCAGCCCGCACAGGCGCTCGGCGGCGGCGTAGTTGAGGTCGAAGAAGTTGCGGCCAATGGCATCCCAGAACGGTGAATCGCCGTTCTCGTCGCTGTAGCCGACAATCTCGGTCACCACCGAGTCGGCAAAGCGCTCAGGATGGCTGGCGACAAACAGCAGTCGGCCACGGGAATTGAGTTCCGACCACGGCGAACCGACCAGCTCAGGCACCACATAAAAGCTGGTGAGCAGGCTGTTGCCGGTAAGGTCGTGGCACTGGGAAAGCACGTGGATCTTGTTGTGGATCTTCAGCTCGCGGGAGGCGTGCACGAAGGTTTCGTTACGAAAGCTATAGAACGGCTCGGAGTAACCGGCCGAGGCTACGATAGCCGAGCAGCCGGCGAGCTTGCCGGTCTCGGTGTCTTCCAGCACGAAGAAATAGCTCTCTTCACCGTTGAAACTCACCTCGGCCGCGAAGGACGCTTCGCTGGCCGCGATCTTGTCGCTCAGGCGTTCCACATCATCCGGCAAGGAGGTGACACCAATCGGGCTGTCCGCAGCCAGACGCTGTACCTCGCCCAGATCAGCCATTTGCGCGGGGCGCATCACCAGCATGGTGTCACTCCTTAACTCGAAAACTCACAGAGGAAAAAATGCCGGACACAGGCCCCGGATACACATCGGTCTCAATGTGTAAGCAGATCCATGTGGGAGCTGGCTTGCCGGCGATACAGGCAACTCGGTATATCAACGGCACCGAGGTGATGCTATCGCAGGCAAGCCAGCTCCCACATTTGTTCAGGTCCGGCCAATAAAATGTGTCGCTATCAGGCTTGCGTCAACGTCTTCACAGCACGCTCAAAACGATCCAGGCCTTCATTGATGTCCGCCTCTTCCACCACCAGGCTCGGTGCAAAACGCACCACGTCAGGGCCGGCTTGCAGGATCATCAAGTTCTCTTTTTCGGCCGCGTTGAACACGTCCTTGGCCTTGCCTTTGAAGGCATCGCTGAGTACGCAACCGATCAACAAGCCCATGCCACGCACTTGGGTGAAGATGCCGTACTGCTTGCCGATCTGCTCCAGGCGCGCCTTGAACAGGTCGTGCTTGGCATTCACACCCGCCAGCACTTCTGGGGTGTTGATCACGTCGATCACCGCTTCCGCTACCGCGCACGCCAGCGGGTTGCCGCCGTAGGTGGTGCCGTGGGTGCCGACTACCAGGTGCTTGGACAAGTCTTCACGGGTGAGCATCGCCGCAATCGGGAAGCCGCCGCCCAGGCTCTTGGCGCTGGTGAGGATATCTGGCGTCACGCCGTAATGCTGGTAGGCAAACAGGTGGCCGGTGCGGCCCATGCCGGTTTGCACTTCGTCGAATACCAACAGTGCGTCGTGGGCGTCGCACAGCTCGCGAGCGCCTTGCAGGTAAGCCAGTTCGGCCGGCAGTACACCGCCTTCGCCCTGGATCGGTTCCAGAACCACGGCGCAGGTCTTATCGGTTACTGCCGCTTTCAGCGCAGCCAGGTCGTTATAAGGAACGTGGGTGATGCCGGTGATTTTAGGCCCGAAACCATCGGAGTACTTCGACTGGCCACCGACGTTGACGGTGAACAGGGTACGGCCGTGGAAGCTGTTCAACGCGGCGATGATCTCGTACTTCTCGCTGCCAAAACGGTCGAACGCCACGCGACGGGCCAGCTTGAAGGCGGCCTCGTTGGCTTCGGCGCCGGAGTTGCAGAAGAACACGCGCTCGGCAAAGGTGGCGTCGATCAGCTTGTGGGCCAGACGCAACGCCGGCTCGTTGGTGAACACGTTGGAGACATGCCACAGCATGTTGGCCTGTTCGGTCAGTGCACCGACCAGCGCCGGGTGCGCATGGCCCAATACGTTGACCGCGATGCCGCCGGCAAAGTCGATCAGCTCGCGACCGGCCTGGTCCCACACGCGCGAACCTGCGCCACGTACAGGGATAAAGGCAGCAGGTGCGTAGTTGGGCACCATCACTTGGTCGAAATCGGCACGTTGCACCGGGGCTTGCTCAACGGACATCGGAGTCTCCTGAAGAGGAACGCCTGCCTGGAACTGGCGGGCGATGCAGGGATTGTAAGGACAGTTTTCAGCGCCACCTTGTCGCCAAGCGACAACTTCTTATAGCGCCAACCCCGGTTTTACGCGGGTTTACGGCAATGCGACATATTGCATCGCAATGGCGCAGTGTAAACGCTGCGTTCAGTGAGAGGCAGAGGCACGGCCCGCTGATTTTCGCCTAATGCCTTAACTATCTGCTGCCCGTGAACCCATCAGGCTTGCTGTGATGACAGTGACTCACTCCCACTGAAGGATCAGCCTCGTGCCCACGCCCTACCCCACGACCATCAGCCAGCGCCTCGCAGTCGCCGCCACCCAAGTACCCCCCGGGTTTCACACACGCCTGCCGGCCTGGCTGGCAAGCGCCTCGGATGACAAGCGCCAAGCCTTGAAGAATGCGCCACTGGACATTGCCAACTGGCAGGCAGACGCCAGCCGCCAGCAGCACGCGCCGCTCAAACAGGCGGTGGAGCAGAGCTGGGCCGCGCAAAACAAAGTAGACACGGCCCTGGCCGACCTCAAGACACCGCAGGCCTTCGCCGCGCCGCTTTTGCAACAGGCGTTCAAGACAAGATGGGGCGTGGAGATTGATGTCCGCACCACCCATCTGCGCCTGTATGCGCCCCTGACGATCCCACTGTTTCCTATAGAAACTGGCGGCGTCAAAGTCTGGACCGTGTCGTTGGTGGACGCCGCGCTGCATAACTTCGACGCAGCAGAAAGCGAGAAAACTGCCTTCACCGCGGACTCCAGCTTCATTACCCAACCCACCACCACCGGGCAATTCGACACCCTGCCCTCAGTGAACAGCAAAGTCAGCATCCAGACCTTCGTCGGGCTGTGCCGTGAACTGGACATCGGTGCGCAATACCAGAACTACCTCAAGACATTTTTCGGCTTCAAAGATGCCAAACGCAAGGCTTCGCTGCGCAGCACTGTCATCGAGAGCCTCAAAGCCGATGCCCAAACTGCCGTACACCTGGCGCGCCTGAAAAAGGACGGCAGCGAGCGGGTGTTACGCACGCTCCAGGCTCAACTCAAAGGCATCAGCGGCCTGACACTCGACGGTAAGACGCTGCTCAGCCACGACCTGAGCCTGATGGACGCACCACTGGCCGGCATTGTGCTGTTCGCCGCAGACCTGGAACTGCACCACAGCGCAGTGCCCGTGGTGGCGTACATTCCCGGCGACCCACAGGCACCGCTCAAGTATTACCAAAATGGCATCGCATTCATTCAAGACCTGATCCGCAAATTGCGCGATGCCGATTACCAGGCATTCTTCAGCCGCTTTATAAGCCACGAGCACCGCGCCTACTTCTTTGCCAACCTGCATAACCGCTTGTCCCAGGTTACCTGGCATCACCCCGTCCCCGGCGATCCCAGGCCGACCTGGCGCGCCGAACCTGTGGCCAACCCCAACCTGCAGTTGCACGCGACGAAAATCACGGGCGAGCTGTACGAACACCTCTATGAAACCAAACTCAATAAGCTGCTCAATGACGCGCGAAGCATCGCCGTGTCCACCGCCGACGCCGACAGCAAGGCACGCTGGCAGCGCTGGGCCATCGTGCAGAAAATCGGTAAGGCCCTGCTCGAAATCGCCGCCTTCATCGCCACGCCGTTCATTCCCCCCCTGGGCTTACTGATGCTCGGCTACACCGCCTATCAACTGCTCGATGACGTATTCGAAGGCATCGTCGATTGGGCCGAGGGTCTCAAGCGCCAGGCGTTCGGGCACCTGATGTCGACCCTGGAGCAAATGGTGCAATTGGGTATGTTCGCGGTCGGCGCACCGATTGCCGAAGGGCTGCTACGCCAGGCACTGCCTCGGGAAGTCTGGGCGTTTTTCGAGCGCCTGCATCCGGTCAGCTCGGACGACGGCAAAACGCGCCTGTGGAACCCGGACCTGAGCCCCTACGCCCACGACCTCCAATTGCCCACCGCCTCGCGCCCCAAGGCCGATGGATTGCATGCCTACGGGGACAAGCAGATCCTGCCCCTTGAAGGGCAACACTTTGCCGTCAAGCAACAAGCGGGCAACGCCGTGCTGGCGCACCCAAGCCATGCGCATGCCTACCAACCGCCCGTTATCGGCAATGGCAAAGGCGCCTGGATAACCCCACTGGATCACCCGCTGACATGGCATCGCAGCACCTTGTTGCGCAGACTCGGCGAGCCCGCCAACGCTCTCAGCGAAACCGGCCTGGAACAGGCACAGCGCATCAGCAGCACCGACGATGGTGCCCTGCGCAAACTCTACATGGACCGCCAACCGCCACCGCCCTTGCTGGCCGACAGCCTCAAGCGCATCCATATCGACCAGCAACTGCAAGACTTCATCGACCAGATGAACAGCGACGACCCACTGGTTTACGCAAAAGCCGACACGCAAACCCAACTCTGGCTGCTTAGCCAGACCGGCCTGTGGCCGGAATCCAAGACCCTGCGCTTTCTGAATGCCAAAGGCGAAACCGTATGGGAACACCCAGGCAGGGAAAATGCGGCGGTAGCGCAAATTCATGAAGCGCAGATGAACAACGGCGACCTGCTCAAGACCCTGCTGGAAACCCTCGACGAGTCAGAGCGCAAGACTGTGCTGGAGGAAGACTTCGGTAGCCCGCCCCCCCAACTGCATGTGCGCGCCGCCAAGCTGCGCAAACAGCTGGCACGCAGAGCCGAGGATAAACGCGCTTCGATGTTCGACGCGCGCTATCGAGGCCTGGAGCTGACCACCGATGCGCGCGTGCAAAAGCTCATCGACAGCACACCGGGCCTGCCCGTCAGCGCGGCCGAGGAGGTCCTGCTCAGTGCCCACGGCCAGGACTTGCTCGACATCGACCAGGGCACGCTGCCTTCGCACCTGGTCGAACGCGCACGCTGGGCGGCCCATCAGGTCAGAATCAGCCGGGCCTATGAAGGCCTGTACATGGGTGCGCTGGAGAGCGGCGACACCCATCGACTCGCCCTGCACTCCCTGGAAAAATTGCCGGGCTGGTCGCCTCAGGTGCGTCTGGAAGTTCGCGACTTCAAGCGCGATGGTCACCTGCGCGACGCTATCGGCCCCGCCCAGGCGCCCATCCGACGCCTGCTGCTGCGCACCATCGAAGGCGATTACATTCCCGAAGACAGCAAGGGCACCCTGCTTGGTGAAACCGATTTCTACACCGCCGTGCTCCAGGCACTCCCCGATGCACAGCGCGACGCACTGGCTATGCAGATAGGCCAAGGCCCGCACTTGAGAGAAACCTTGCGCCAACACACATTGGCACATGACGAACTTGGCGCCCTGCTGGCCGAAGTTCCGCTGCTCAAACCGTCCTATGACCCGACATTGGTGCGCCTACCCGGCGGCATGGAGGGCTACGACGCCAGCCCGGTCACCGCTGGCAGCAGCGAAGGGGTCTCGCTGGAGAGTCAGTTGCATGCCCTGTACCCACAACTGAGCCCCAGCCAGGTGACGGCCGTACTCGCCGCCATGCAAAACGATCCCGGCACACCTTGGGGTACCCTTCAATTTCTGAAGAAAGAGTTCTCGCAACTGGAAACCAACCTGCGGACATGGCAGCAGAATGTGCCGCAGACCCTTGTCGGTACAGATTTACCGTTGAGCCGCTGGCGGATTGCTGCGGAACAGCAAAATCGCTTTCTCTGGTCACAAAAACTGATCGGCGCCTGGCGCCACAACACCCCCGTAGACCCTGCTTATGACAACGGTCACCTGCTGCAACTCAACCAGCCCATTTATGGGGAACTGCCCGCGCTCGATACCCGCCTTGGGCACATCACTACCCTGGAATTCCAGGGTTACTTGACCACCCGCGGCACGCCGGGCTTCCTGGCATCTTTCCCCGGATTGCGCCGACTGGCCATCAGCGACATGACCCTCAGAACACTGCCCGGCGAAATCAGTGCATTGACCCACCTTAACGCGCTGACACTGCGCGGCTGCGCACTCAACCTGACCACCCCAACCCGAGCAGCCCTGGCCAACCTGACCGAGCTGCATACCCTTGACCTGTCCCACAACCCGCTGGTGCTGGCGCCCAATTTCGAAAACATGGCCAACCTGCGAACACTCAACCTGAGCCACTGCGGTATTTCCATCTTTCCCACAGGCCTGCTCAATCGGCCTCGGCTGGCAAACGCCAATCTCAGCCACAATAACCTGCGCAGGCTGCCAGAAGCCCTGTATTCGTTGCCCGCCAGTGCTGCCAAGGCCTACGACCTTTCCGGCAACCCGCTGACGCGCGCAACCCTGGAACGGATAAAAACCTACTGCCAGAGCACCGGGGAACATTTTGGCGTCCAAGCCAATCCAGATGAGGTTCGCCTGGTCCAAGCGCTTTACCCGACCTACAACGTTCCCGAGGCCAATCAATTTATCTTCAGGCTACCGGGCGGGCTGGATGATTCGATGGCGAATCTCGTGCGCCTCAAGGCCGACTACGAACGCTTGCAAGCCGACCTGCAGGAATGGGTGGTGGATGTGCCTGAGAGCCACCCCGTCACGAACCTGCCCATGGATGAACAGATTCGCCCACAGCAACAACTCATTCGAGCGCAAATCCGCGCTCTGCTGGAGCAAGGCTGGCGGCGTGAAACCAGCCTGGACTTAAGCCATGACCCGCTGACGCAGTCCCATCAAATGACATTGACCTTGCCGCTGTGGGGAGACCTGCCAAGACTGAATGTGGATTTCAAGCATATTTCCAAGCTGGAGCTGAGGGCACAGGAAACCACCTCGATACCCGAAGGTTTTCTGGAACGTTTCCCCAATCTGGAAAGCCTGCTGATCCACCGCTATGCCCTGCAAGACATTCCCGCTGGCGTCTTCAAGCTGCCCAAGTTGACCACACTCAGCCTCACGCAATGCAATCTGCGACTGACCCCTGACAGCGTCGCCGCCTTGAGCGACCTGCACGACCTGGAGTACCTGGACCTGAGCGATAACCCGCTGGCGCTGACGCCCGACGTCAGCAAAATGTCCGGCCTGGAAACCCTGATGATGGAAAACACCAGGCTTACCGAGGTGCCTCACGGGGTGTTCAACCTGACGTCGCTCACCCAACTGAACCTGAGCGATAACCACATCACCGAGTTGCCCACGGACCTGCTTGAAGTAGACCCGGACTCAGCGGCAGGCTTTGACCTGAGCGACAACCCCTTCTCACCCGTAGCACTTGCCATTCTGCGTCGCTATTACAACCGCACGGCAGTGGATTTCGATGTAGCGCAAGCCCGACAACCCGCGCCAGACCGCTCCAGCTCACGCTCTGCGACGTCATCCGAAACAGAGGGAGAAGAATAGACGCAGCTCACCCGCGCTCGGAAGGCACCGACGACAACTCGAACGGGCTGCTGCTGCGACGCTGGTTGCGATCTTCGCGAGGAGTGGCGCCGAAGAAATTGCGGTAGGCGCTGGAAAAATGCGGCCCCGAAGAGAAGCCGCAGGACAGGCCGATCTGGATGATCGACTTGCTGGTTTGCATCAGCATCTGGCGCGCCTTGTTCAGGCGCAGCTCCAGGTAATACTGGCTGGGGACGCGGTTGAGGTATTGCTTGAAGATGCGTTCAAGTTGTCGTCGTGAAACACACACGTGCTGGGCGATTTCGTCGGTGGTCAGCGGCTCTTCGATATTGGCCTCCATCAGCAATACCGCCTGGGTCAGCTTAGGGTGGCTGGAGCCCAGGCGGTTTTGCAGCGGGATACGCTGGCGCTCGCCGCCTTCGCGGATGCGCTCCACCACCAGTTCTTCAGACACAGCACCGGCCAACTCGGCGCCATGGTCACGGGCCAATACCGCCAACAGCAGGTCAAGTACCGACATGCCGCCGCAAGCGGTCAGGCGATCACGGTCCCAGTCAAACAGGTGGCTGGTGGCGATGACCTTGGGGAAACGCTCGGCGAAATCGTCCTGCCAGCGCCAGTGCACGGCGGCGCGGTAGCCATCGAGCAGGCCCAGTTGGGCCAACGGGTACACCCCCGCTGACAAGCCGCCGATCACACACCCCGCCCGAACAAGCTGCTTGAGCGCGGAGCTCAGTGGCGAAGCGATGACCGTCGGCGGTTCGTCGGCCAACAGGAACAACTTCTGAAAACCCTCCAGCTTACCGGCCCACGGCTCGCCCGGCAGTTGCCAGGCACCTGCGACTGCGGGTTCGGCGAGCAGGAACGACAACTCGTAGATCACATCCGGATGCACCCGCTGGGCAACGCGCAAGGCCTCCTCAGCCAGCGCAAGCGTGAGGGCTTTTGTGCTGGGCCAAATCAGGAAACCAATTTTGTGGGCGGTCATGGAGTGCTATCCGGAGCGAAAACGGTGAAAGAAGCTGTGGGCCAATGCTAGCCCGTAATCAACTACAAATCCCAAAACAAACACAGATCAACAGTGGGAGCTGGCTTGCCTGCGATGGCGGTGGGTCAGTTAACACATCATTGGCTGATACATCGCTATCGCAGGCAAGCCAGCTCCCACAGGGGATCGGGGCTTACCTCAAGACTGCGGAGCATGCACTATCCCGGTGCACAAAAGCAGTCTTGATTATTTCAAACTGCCAGAGAGGAACTGCTGCAACCGTTCCGACTGCGGGTTCACCAGCACTTCCCGCGGGTTGCCACGCTCTTCAACGATGCCTTTGTGCAAAAACACCAATTGGTTCGACACTTCGCGGGCAAAGCCCATTTCGTGGGTCACGACCACCATGGTGCGGCCTTCCTGGGCCAGGTCCTGCATCACCTTGAGTACTTCGCCTACCAGCTCCGGATCCAGCGCAGAAGTAGGTTCGTCGAACAGCATCACCTCAGGCTCCATCGCCAGTGCACGGGCAATCGCTACGCGCTGCTGCTCGCCACCGGACATGTGGCCGGGGAACGCATCCTTACGATGGCCCACGCCGACTTTGGCCAGGTAATGCTCGGCCTTCTCGCGGGCTTCTTTCTTGGATATGCCCAACACGTGCACCGGGGCTTCCATCACGTTTTCAATCGCGGTCATGTGCGACCACAGGTTGAAATGCTGGAACACCATGGACAGGCGCGAACGCATGCGCTGCAACTGCTTGGGGTCGGCAGCCTTCATGGCGCCGTCCTTGTTGGCCACCAGTTTCAGCTCTTCGTTATTGAGCAAAATCTTGCCGGCGTGGGGCTGCTCCAGCAGGTTGATGCAGCGCAAAAAGGTACTTTTGCCCGAACCGCTGGAACCGATGATGCTGATCACATCACCGGCGGCGGCGGCCAGGGACACACCTTTGAGCACTTCATGACTGCCATAGCGTTTATGCAGGTCTTGGACTTCAAGCTTGTACATGCGGTCGGTTCTCACAAAAACAGGTGGTCAGTCGTTGAGCAAGCGCCCGTGACGCAGCGCTTCGCGCCCCGCCACCTTGGCCAGCCAGAAACCCGCTTGGGCATAACGTAGCCGTTCAACGGCAAACAACACCCCCGAGGTGCCCGCGCAAATAGTGCTTACGCGGTCAGTCAGGGGGTCAATCACTTCAAAAATCTCGTCGCCGGTTTCTACCCAGTCGCCCGCTTTACGCAGGTAACTGATCACCCCGGCATGGGGCGCGAACAGCAGTTCGGTGCCCTCGAAAGGCACACCTTCGCAAGGTTCGTGTTGCGGCGCGGGCCACTCGCCCTTGATCAAGCCTTGTTCGGCGAGGAACGCAAGGATGCCTTCGGCGTGGAAGATGGCTTCATCACGGCCGGTGTCGGCCTGGCCGCCCAATTCCAACGTCGTCGCCAGACAGGCCAGCGGAATTTGCGCCTCGGGGAACAGGCGCGACAAACGCAGCCACGGCAACGAGCACGCCTCGTCAAACGAACTGCCGCCGGAATCCTCCGCCAGCAGGCCGACCTTCACATTCAAATGTGCCGACAACGAACGCCACTGCGGCCAGTGCTGGGGCAGCGCGTACATATGCAGCGCTGCCTCAGCATCGCAATGCAGGTCCAGCACCACATCGGCGGTGCAGGCATGGCTCAGCAGGATACGCTGCATGCCTTGCAACTGGCTGCTCGGCTCGGGCAAGGCGGTGAGTGTATCGCTCATGGCCTGGCGAATCAGGCGCACATTGGCGTGCGGGTCGTCCCCCAGCTTGCCTTGCAGCAACTCGGCCACCGGCTCGCTCAGTTCGACGAAATCGCGGTTGAAATTCTTGCCGCTGCCGACTTCGAAACGCCCTTGGTGGCTGCCCTGCAACAACTGGCCGAGCCCCATCGGGTTGGCGACCGGCACCAACTCGATCACGCCGTTGAGGGCGCCCTGCTGTTCCAGCGTGGTGAGGCGTTTTTTCAGCTCCCACGCGGCACGCATACCCGGCAATTCATCGGCGTGCAGGCTGGCCTGGATATAGGCCTTGCGCTCGCCACTGCCGAAACGAAACACGCTCAGTTGGCGTTCGCAGCCCAAATGCCCCCAGGGCAGCAGATGATCGATACGTTCCATATCAGTGCTTCCGTGGAGCCAGGTAGCTCAGCCAGCGGCGCTCGGCCAACTTGAACAGGCGCACCAGGATGAAGGTCAGGCACAGGTAGAACACGCCGGCGGTGATATAGGCTTCGAACGGCAGGTAATACTGGGCGTTCACCGTGCGCGCGGCACCGGTGATGTCGATCAGCGTGACGATGGAGGCCAGACTGGTGGTCTGCAGCATCATGATCACTTCGTTGCTGTACTGCGGCAGCGCACGGCGCAGGGCCGACGGCAACAGGATGCGGCGGTACAGTTTGTAGCGCGACATGCCCATGGCCTTGGCCGCCTCGATTTCACCGTTAGGCGTGGCCTTGAGGCTGCCGGCGATGATCTCGGCGGTATAGGCGCTGGTGTTGATGGCAAACGCCAGGCACGCACAGAACGTGGCACTGGACAGCAGCGGCCACAGGAAGCTTTCGCGCACCACCTCGAACTGCGCCAGGCCGTAGTAGATCAAAAACAGCTGCACCAGCATCGGCGTGCCGCGGATCACGTAGGTATAAAGCCAGGCCACGCCATTGACGATCGGCTGCTTGGACACGCGCATCAAGCCCAGGGGCAAGGCTGCGAGCAGGCCGAAGAACAGCGAGATAGCGAGCAGTTTCAGGGTGGTCAGCAAGCCGCCAAGGTACAGCGGCATGGCCTCCCAGATGACGTTGTAGTCGAAGATCATAGATCAGCCGCCCTTACGCCTACCGAGTAGCGCTTCTCAAGGTAACGCAAGGCCAGCAACGACACGCTGGTGATCACCAGGTACATCGCCGCCACTGCGAGGAAGAAGGTAAAAGGCTCGCGGGTGGCGTCTGCCGCCTGCTTGGCCTTGAACATCATGTCTTGCAGACCCACCACCGAAATCAGCGCGGTGGCCTTGGTCAATACCAGCCAGTTGTTGGTAAACCCGGGGATCGCCAGCCGAATCATCTGCGGCACCATCACCCGGAAAAACACCTGGAAGCTGCTCATGCCATACGCCAGGCCGGCTTCAGCCTGCCCCTTGGGAATGGCCATGAAGGCGCCACGGAAAGTTTCCGACAGGTAAGCGCCAAAGATGAAACCCAGGGTGCCGATACCGGCGGCCAGGGGGTTCAAGTCGATATAGTCGTCAAAGCCCAGCAACGGCGCGACGCGGTTGAGCAAGTCCTGACCGCCGTAGAAAATCAGCAGGATCAGCACCAGGTCGGGGATCCCGCGGATCACCGTGGAGTACAGGTCGCCCAGCCAAGCCAGCCAGCGTACCGGCGACAGGCGTAGCGCGACCCCGATCAGACCCAGAACAATGGCCAAGGCCATGGACGACAAGGCGAGCTGAAGCGTCAACCATGCGCCATCGAGGATGACGGCCCCGTAGCCTTTCAACATGATTCAGGTCCTCGAAAAGGGGGATGAAAAAATGGCGCAAACTTCAGGATGACTGTTGCTTGCGCCATTTCGGACAGACAGCTGCGATGAGTTACTTGGCGTCAGCGCCGTAAATATCGAAGTCGAAGTACTTGTCCTGGATTTTCTTGTATTCGCCGTTGGCACGGATTGCAGCGATGGCCGCATTGATGCGCTCAAGGTTTTCCTTGTCGCCTTTGCGTACCGCGATGCCTACGCCGTCGCCGAAGTATTTGACGTCGGTAAACGCCGGACCGGTGAACGCGTAGCCTTTGCCGGCGTCGGTTTTCAGGAAACCGTCTTGCAGCAGGGTGGCGTCAGCCACGGTACCATCGAGGCGGCCGGCAGCCACGTCCAGGTAGATTTCGTTCTGGGTGCTGTAGCCCTTGATGTCGGCACCCTTTGGCGCCAGGACTTCACGGGCGAAACGGTCGTGGATCGAACCGCGCTGCACACCGATCTTCTTGCCCTTGAGTTCATCCAGGCTGTCGCTGACGGTGGTGCCTTCCTTCATCACCAGACGAGCTGGGGTCAGGTAGTAGCGGGTGGTGAAGTCCACGGATTTCTTGCGGTCGTCAGTAATAGACATGGACGACAGGATCGCGTCGATCTTGCGCACTTTGAGTGCCGGGATCAGACCATCGAATTCCTGCTCGACCCAGGTGCACTTGACGTCCATCTGCTTGCACAGCGCATTGCCGATGTCGTAGTCAAAACCGACGATGCTGCCATCCGGCGCCTTCGAGGCAAACGGAGGGTAAGCCGCTTCGATACCAATTTTCAGCGGCTTGCCTTCGGCGAAAGCCTGCATGGACAGCACGGACAGCGCCAGGGCGCCCAACAGCACGAGTTTCTTCATCTTGGGACTCCATCGGTATAGGGCAAAAACAGCAGTATGAGCCATGGCCCACGATGCGGCGAAGGTGTAACCGAATAGCGGTGCTGCGTCCTGCGCGGGCGACACCTGCGACGACGAGCGAGTGATCGGCATTCTAACGACAGGCCGGAGGCCGATATTTCCTCAATGCGACAACAATTTACAGAAGCACTGAGAAAGCGGTTCCAGCTCATTGACAGCCTCTGAATTTTATGCAGAGACAAAAGATATTAAACCTGATGATGCTGCAAATTGCGGGCCTATTATTCGCAAACCCTTCTAGCACGGCAAGTCTGGCGTTTAATCTTATTTGTGGGGATGTCTAGAACGCGGTTTTTCGGGGCGTAGGCGTGGTCCATCGCCCCAGGTTTGTGCGGGCGGTTACACATTTGAGCGAGGCGGTAACATTCAGAAACGTCCTACGGGGAAAACCGATATTTATTGGTTTGGTGGCTATGCAGGTCTGTCAGACCGCCATCCATACCCCCTTATGAAATGCAATCTGAACTGTGGGAGCTGGCTTGCCTGCGATAGGGATGCCTCAGCCAACCAACCTTTGCCTGACATACCCCTATCGCAGGCAAGCCAGCTCCCACACTAAATCTGGGCGGTCTTGAGGCCGTACAAAAAAGCCCCACCCGGCTTGCACCGAATGGGGCTTTGTCCCACCTACTCCGCTTACGCGACGTTCATGGTTTTGTGCGTTTCAATCAAATGCGCCACCACGCTTGGATCTGCCAAGGTAGAGATATCCCCCAACCCATCGTATTCAGCCGTGGCGATCTTGCGCAAAATGCGCCGCATGATTTTCCCCGAGCGCGTTTTTGGCAACCCAGGCGCCCACTGGATCACATCCGGCGAGGCAATCGGCCCGATTTCCTTGCGCACCCAGTTCTTCAGTTCCAGGCGCAGTGCTTCGTTAGGCTCTTCACCATTCTTCAAGGTGACATACACATAAATGCCCTGCCCCTTGATGTCATGCGGCACACCCACCACCGCCGCCTCGGCGACTTTGGGGTGCGCAACCATGGCGCTTTCAATCTCGGCAGTGCCCATGCGGTGGCCGGACACGTTCAACACGTCATCCACACGGCCCGTGATCCACCAGTAACCGTCCTCATCGCGACGCGCGCCGTCACCGGTGAAGTACATGCCGCGGAAGGTCTTGAAGTAGGTGTCGACAAAACGGTCATGGTCGCCGTACAGGGTACGCGCCTGGCCTGGCCAGGAATCGAGAATCACCAGGTTGCCTTCGGCGGCGCCTTCGATGATGTTGCCCAGGTTGTCCACCAGCGCCGGCACCACCCCGAAGAACGGCCGTGCCGCCGAACCCGGCTTCAACGCATGGGCGCCTGGCAGTGGGCTCATCAGCGTGGCGCCGGTTTCGGTTTGCCACCAGGTGTCGACGATCGGGCAACGGGATTGGCCGACGTTCTTGTAGTACCAGTCCCAGGCTTCCGGGTTGATCGGCTCGCCCACCGAACCCAGCAGGCGCAGGCTACTGCCGTCGGCGCCTTCGCAGGCTGCGGTGCCGGAAGCCATCATCGCGCGGATCGCGGTCGGTGCGGTGTAGAGGATGTTGACCTTGTGCTTGTCGACAATCTTCGCCACGCGGGTGATGTCCGGGTAGTTCGGCACGCCTTCGAACAGCAGCGTGGTCGCGCCATTGGCCAGCGGGCCGTAGACGATGTAGGTGTGGCCGGTGACCCAGCCCACGTCGGCAGTGCACCAGTAGATTTCGCCCGGGCGATAGTCGAATACACGCTCGTGGGTCAGGGCCGCATAGAGCAGGTAGCCGCCGGTGGTGTGCTGCACGCCTTTAGGCTTGCCGGTAGAGCCAGAGGTATAGAGGATAAACAGCGCTTCTTCGGCGCCCATTTCTTTTGGCGCGCAGACGGTGCCCGCCACTTTCATCAGGTCTTCGTACCAGATGTCGCGATGCTGGTTCCACTTGATCGCGCCATTGGTGCGCTTGCACACGATCACCTTCTGGATGCTGCTGGTTTCCGGGTTGGTCAGCGCGTCGTCAACGTTAGCCTTCAGCGGAATCTTCTTACCAGCGCGGATGCCTTCGTCAGCGGTAATCACCACTTTCGACTTACAGTCGATGATGCGACCGGCCAGGGCTTCCGGGGAAAAACCGCCAAACACCACCGAATGGATCGCGCCGATGCGGGTACAGGCCAGCATGGCGACCACGGCTTCGGGAATCATCGGCATATAGATAGTCACCACATCGCCGCGGTGCACATCCTGGCCGCGCAAGGCGTTGGCGAACTTGCAGACTTCCTCATGCAACTCGCGGTAGGTGATGTTGCGGCTCTCGGCAGGGTCGTCGCCCTCCCAGATGATTGCGATCTGGTCGCCACGCTCGGCGAGGTGACGGTCCAGGCAATTGTAGGAAACGTTCAGGGTGCCATCGGCGAACCATTTGATGTCGACATGGTGGTCGTCGAAAGAGGTCTGCTTCACCGCGGTGAAAGGCTTGACCCAGTCAAGGCGCTTGGCTTGCTCGCGCCAGAAGCCATCGGGGTTGACCACCGACTGCTGGTACATGGCCTTGTAGGTCGCCTCGTCGGTCAGCGTGTTGGCTGCTACTTCGGGGCGAACGGGGTACAGGGAAGCCGCACTCATCTTTCTTACCTCGGTGACAATAGTTGTTGTTGTATGGCCCCTGTTGTAGCCGGGGTGGGCCTATAGAACCATTCGACGATGGTAGTAACAAGACCCTACAAATTGCCCTGCTATGCCGTTTCACCGCTCTGGCCCGCGTGCTGCGGCGCTTGGCAGCTTTCTGAAAAAAGCTTAATCGAGGGATTGTTACAAAAACCGCCAAAAGTGTTTATCAAAACCACGGGTATATGAATATAACCGAGGCGCCTAAAATCAACTCCGCCAACAAGGCACTCTGATTAACAACGCAACAGCCCCCACGAAGGCAACGTTAATCCGAACTTCCCAACTTTTAAGTGACACACGTGGCCTCACAAGGGCCCCGTGCCCCCTTTCGCCCTGAAGAAGGTAATGAAGCAATGAAAGCGTTATTAGTGATGGCCCTGAGCAGCCTGTGCGCCACCGCCGCCCTGGCGGACGAAGCCCCGACTGAACTGGCCGGCCAGAACGCCCCGATCGTTGAGGACTACACCTACAGCACTCACCTGGATGTGGCCAAAGTCTTGTCCATGAGCAGCATTCCAGAAGTCTGCGAAGTTGTACCGGTGAAGATGGAATATGAAGATTCGCAAGGCCAGCGTCATATTCTTAACTATCAAGTGATGGGCAATGGTTGCTCTAACGGCTAACAACTTCTGAAGTTGGATTCTTAATTGCCGCAAGAAATCGTTCTTGCGGCCAAGAACCCGCCCTTGAATACACCACGCATCAACTGTGGGAGCTGGCTTGCCTGCGATGGCGATTTCAGCCACGACCACTCTTTTTACGCCCCCTTCCCCTGCCCCAAAAAAAACATCCCCGCCCGTCAAAAACCCCCACGCCCAGCAAAGCCTTGCAAACACTCGCTTTGGCCGAAACCCACGTCATTTTGGCGCTCCCAAGTGACCATCCGCCGCAACACAAACCTGAATTTTTCCCTATAATGCGCGGGTAAATCGGGCCTGCAATATCCCTTTACACAGGGATAAAGAGCCAGACCTTGAGCCTGCGCTGCAGCAAGCACGCATCGCTGCGCCCCTCAAGCCTCATGCAGCACCCGCAACCTGATTCCGTTTATTTGCCTGCGCGAGCTGTTGCAACAAACGATTCCTTAAGATCCACCGCGGCCATAGGGCCGTGTGAACATCCAACCATCCGGTTTCACACGGGCACCTTTGAGCCCTCACGCAGGAGACGACACGTCATGCTGAGCTGGGACGAATTCGACAAAGAAGAAGAAGGCGAAGTAGCCGCCAAAGGCGCCAACGCCGGCCACGCCACCGAAGCCAACATGGACCGCCTCGACGGTGCCGGCGCCGCTGCCGCCGTGGAAGCCCGCGCCGTCACCGCCAACGACTCCGCCGCCATCGTGCGCGCCAAGGCCGCCCTGGACAAACTCGACGTCGCCGAAGGCCTCGCCGAGCTGGAAGGTGCCTCCGCCCGCGTCGCCGTTGATGAAAAGCGCATGATCAACTGCCGCGCCGACCTCAACCAACTCGTGCCATTCAAGTACGACTGGGCCTGGCAGAAGTACCTCGACGGCTGCGCCAACCACTGGATGCCGCAAGAGGTCAACATGACCGCCGACATCGCCCTGTGGAAGAACCCCGAAGGCCTGACCGACGACGAGCGCCGCATCGTCATGCGCAACCTGGGCTTCTTCTCCACCGCCGACTCCCTGGTAGCCAACAACCTGGTGCTGGCCGTGTACCGCCTGATCACCAACCCGGAGTGTCGCCAGTACATCCTGCGCCAGGCCTTCGAAGAAGCGATCCACACCCACGCCTACCAGTACTGCATCGAATCGCTGGCCATGGATGAAGGCGAGATCTTCAACATGTACCACGAGATTCCATCGGTGGCCAAAAAGGCCGCCTGGGGCCTGAAGTACACCCGCTCGATCTCCGATCCGAAGTTCGAAACCGGCACCGTCGACACCGACAAGGAACTGCTGCGCAACCTGGTCGCCTACTACTGCGTACTGGAAGGCATCTTCTTCTACTGCGGCTTCACCCAGATCCTGTCCATGGGCCGCCGCAACAAAATGACCGGCGTGGCCGAGCAGTTCCAGTACATCCTGCGCGATGAGTCGATGCACCTGAACTTCGGTATCGACGTGATCAACCAGATCAAAATCGAAAACCCACACCTGTGGGATGCCGAGATGAAGGAAGAAGCGACCCAGATGATTCTGCAGGGTACGCAGCTGGAGATCGAATACGCGCGTGACACCATGCCGCGTGGGGTGCTGGGCATGAACGCGGCGATGATGGAGGATTACCTCAAGTTCATCGCGAACCGTCGCCTGTCGCAGATCGGCTTGAAGGAAGAGTACCCAGGCACCACCAACCCGTTCCCGTGGATGAGCGAGATCATGGACTTGAAGAAAGAGAAAAACTTCTTCGAGACCCGTGTGATCGAGTATCAGACCGGCGGCGCGCTGAGCTGGGATTGATTCGGACTAAGCACTAAAGGAAGCCCTGGCATGTTCAGGGCTTTTTTTCGTCGGTAAAAAAGGAATTTGCCATTTCTTGAAGTACATCACCTCAAGCACCTGGCCCGGAAGGGTTCGGATCGCCCCCCCAATGCTGTAGCCTTGTGCCCCAATTGCCATCAGCGTTGTCACCGGTCAAGCGCTCGGGAAGCTTTCACCGAAGAGCTTTACGCCAAGATCGGAAGATTGGCACGGGAGTAGACTCCTGCTGTCACAGCTGATGCCCGCTTGAAAACTATCAGATAGGATCGAGGCCAACCCGTGAACCCAGACATGCTCGAAGCCGGCCCCGCAGACGCCAAAGTACTTTCCGTCTTTGACTTCGACGGCACCCTCACCCACCACGACAGTTTCGTGCCCTTCCTCAAGTTTGCCTTTGGCCCCGGCGAGTTTTATGGCCGGATGGTCAAGCTGGCGCTGCCGGGGCTGCGGTTTTTGGTGCGGCAGATCAGCCGGGATGAGTTGAAGGCGCAGTTGATTCGCACCTTTATGACCGGGGTGGAGAAGGCTTGGGTTCAGCAGCAAGCGCAGGAATATTGCCAGGCGCGCTGGAGCAAGTTGATGCGCCCGAGCGGTTTGCAGTCGGTAGCGGATGAGGTGAAGTCCGGGGCGGTGGTGACGCTGTGTTCGGCGTCGCCGGCGTTGGTGTTGCAGCCGTTTGCCGACCGGCTTGGCATCCGCTTGATCGGTACTGAGCTTGAGGTGGTGGATGGGGTGCTGACCGGCAAGCTCACCGGGAATAATTGCCGTTGTGAGAATAAGGTGCTGCGGCTTGAGGCGGTGTATGGGGACCTGGGGGAGTATCGGCTCAGGGCCTGGGGCGATACGCGTGGGGATCGGGAGTTGTTGGCGGCGGCGCAGGATGCGCATTTTCGGCATTTTCATGCGAAGAAGAAAAAGCGGGCTCGGTTGCAGCGGTGATGCGGGTGGGTGGGGTTGGCGGGAGACCGAGGCGATCCCTTCGCAGCCTCGCTGGGGCTCGACAGCTCCCACATTTGAGCTTTGTTGAGGCTTAGGCCGACGTCTTCAAGTCTACACCCAGCGCTGTGGCGAAGGCTTTTACCATCGGGCTTCTCGGCGCGTTGTGGCGCAGGATCAGGTTGAACGCGGTGCTTAAATGAACCTGCTCTGGGCACAGTGCGCGCAGGCGCCCTTCCCTTACCAGTGGCGTGGCGTAGTGTTCTGGCAGAAAGCCCAGGAAGCGGCCGGTGAGGATCAGGATGGCGACGGCTTCCACTTGTGAAGCCGAGGCGGACTGGCTGTCGTGGCTGACGAAGTTGGCCTTGTCGCGATGGATCGCATACCGATGGTTGACCACTTCGTATTGGCGAAGAGCGTCGGGGGTGATGTCGCTCGCAGTGAACAAGGGATGCCCTACGGCGCAGTAGGCGTGGGCCTTTTCTTCGTAGAGTGGGAAGTAGTCGAATTCTTCACGGCGTTGGTACACCGGGACGATGCCGGCGACCAGTCGCCCTTCCACTACCCCACGTTCAACTTCGTCCAATTGCGAGGCGTGTAGGCGCAATCTTATTTTTGGCGATTGGCGATGTAAGTTGCCCAGGGCGGTAATCAGTGGGGAACTAACGTCGGAGACGGTGTTATCGATAACGCCCACACTCAGGTCGCCGATGAGTTCATTCTGCGCCGAACTAAGCTTGTCGCGAAAACTGTCCACCGAGGTAAATAACTCGATGGATGCTTGATACACCAACTTGCCTTCTTCGGTCAGCCCGAACCCTTCGCGGCCCCGTGTGCACAGGCGCATGCCGATGCGAATCTCGAGATCGGAGATCTGTTTGCTGATGGCCGCCAGGCCCACGTTCAGCTCGTTTTGCGCGGCACTGAAGCCGCCGGCTTCGACCACGGCCATAAATACCCGCAACAATTTAAAGTCCAGCCCGCTCAGTTGCAGCGGCGCTCGTGTGCCGGGTTTTGGCGGCAGGTTTCCAGAAGTGGAAAGTGGGGTTTCCATAATGCGCGTTGACCTCGAGTGCCATATTCAACAGGCTTGAACCCAATCCTTGAACATAGCCAGGCGGCGATAATGAACATAAACATCCGCCCTTGGCAACCTTGAATACGGCGCGTCAGACGTCGGTTCTACACCGATAAACTTCTGTTGAAACTGCCTCCGACTCTTCTAAAAACAAGCGTGAGGAACACCCATGTCCCAGCCCACCGACCGCCTTTGGGGCGCTCGTTTCAAGACCGGTCCGTCTGCGGCGTTGGCCGCGTTGTCGCGTTGCCCTGAGCGCTATTTTCGCCTCACGCCCTACGACCTGGCCGGCTCCCGCGCCCATGCCCGTGAGTTGCAGCGCGCCGGTTTGCTGGATGAATCGGAAACCCTGCGCACCCTCGAAGCCCTGGACCGTATCGGTGAGGATTTCGCCGCCGGTCGCCTGCATCCCACCCTGAATGACGAGGACGTACACACCTTTATCGAACGCGTATTGACCGAGCGCCTCGGTGCCCTGGGCGGCAAGTTGCGCGCCGGACGCTCGCGCAATGACCAGACGGCCAATGATCTGCGCCTGTTCCTGCGTGACCATGCACGCACCATCGCCACTGAGGTGTTGGGCCTGCAGCAGGCGTTGGTTGAACAGGCCGAGCAACATGTGCAGAGCATCTGCCCGGGCTTCACCCATTTGCAGCAGGCGCAACCCATTGTGTTTGCCCATCATTTGCTGGCTCACGCGCAGTCGATGCTGCGCGATGTGCAGCGCCTGGTGGATTGGGATGCGCGTACGGCCCTGTCGCCGTTGGGCGCGGCAGCGATGGCAGGTTCGGCGATAGCACGTCAGCCGCAGCACTCGGCCAAGGAAATGGGCTACACCGGGCCATGCGAAAACTCCATCGACGCTGTCGCCAGCCGTGACCATGTGGCGGAGTTCCTGTTTGTGGCGGGAATGCTCGGGGTGAATATTTCGCGGCTGTCTGAGGAGTTTTGCCTGTGGTCGTCGCGCCAGTTTCGCTGGGTAGTGCTAGACGACGCCTACGCCACCGGCAGTTCGATCATGCCGCAGAAAAAGAACCCGGACATTGCCGAACTGGCGCGGGGCAAGGCCGGGCGTTTGATCGGCAACCTGACCGGGCTGATGTCGACGCTCAAGTCGTTGCCACTGTCGTACAACCGCGATTTGAGTGAAGACAAGCACAGCGTGTTGGACAGTGTGGACACCTTGCTGCTGGTGTTGCCGGCGATGGCCGGGATGGTGGCGACCATGAAGGTGCAGGTAGAGGAGCTACGACGCCAGGCACCGATGGGCTTTACCTTGGCGACTGAGGTGGCGGATTGGTTGGCCACCCGTGGCGTGCCGTTCAAGGAGGCCCATGAGATTACCGGCGCGCTGGTGCAGGCCTGTGAGCAGCATGAGATTGAGTTGTGGCAAGCCTCACCGGCGATGTTGGCCGAGGTGGATGGGCGGCTCACCCCGGACGTGCGTGATTGCCTGACCCTGGAGGCGGCGATTGCGGCGCGCAGTGGGTGGGGTGGTACGGCGCCGGAGCGGGTGAAGGAGCAGATTGGGCGGTTGAAGACTGCTTTGGCTGAACAGCAGAAGTGGGCTGAGAGTTATCAGGGGTTTCGGATTTAAGCCTTGGTAGGTGTGGTGAGCTCACCGGCGCTTTCGCAGGCAAGCCAGCTCCCACATTTGACCGGGTTTCAACCGTAACACCGTGTACATCGGTTAAAGCGTCATTAGTTTTGGAGTAGCAACATGAATCAAACCCCGGCCGAGCGCTTGGAAGCCGAGCGCAAGTTGTCTGAAAACCAGTTCGATATCACGCAGTACGAGCATGTGCCGCGGCGGTATTACGGGCGGATGTTTTTTGCCACGTTGATCGTGATTGTGTTGGCTGCGCTGTTGCGCGCGTTTGCCAATGGCCAGATCGAATGGTCCTACATTGGCCAGTTCCTTACGTCGCAAGCCATCCTCTGGGGCCTGGTGAACACCATCGTCATGTCGATCCTGGCGATGGCATTGGGCGTGGTGATCGGCGTGATCACGGCGATCATGCGCATGTCGGCCAACCCGATCCTGCGTTACGTGGCCATCACCTACACCTGGTTGTTTCGCGGTACACCGCTGATTTTGCAATTGTTGCTGTGGTTCAACCTGGCGTTGATCTTCCCGGTGATCGCGATTCCGGGCCTGTTCAGCATCGACACCGTCGACCTGATGACGCCCTTCGTAGCCGCCCTGCTCGGCTTGAGCATCAACCAGGGCGCCTACACCGCTGAAGTGGTGCGTGCCGGCTTGCTGTCGGTGGACACCGGCCAATACGAGGCGGCCAAGTCCATCGGCATGCCGAGCCTGCAGGCGCTGCGCAGGATCATTCTGCCGCAGGCCATGCGCGTGATCATCCCGCCCGTAGGCAACGAGTTCATCAGCATGGTGAAAATGACCAGCCTGGCCAGTGTCATCCAGTACTCGGAACTGCTGCACAACGCGCAAAACATCTACTACGCCAACGCCCGGGTGATGGAGCTGCTGATTGTGGCGGGCATCTGGTACCTGGCGGTGGTGACTGTTCTTTCATTTGGTCAAAGCCGCCTCGAGCGTCGTTTTGCCCGCGGCGCCGGCAAGCGTTCGTAAGCCTGGGTTGAGGAGATTTGCCCCATGAGAAGCATCGTCAAGGCTGTCAACCTGAACAAGTATTACGACCAGTATCACGCCCTGCGTGACATCAATATCGAGGTCGAGCAAGGCGAGGTGATGTGCATCATCGGCCCGTCCGGCTCGGGCAAAAGTACCCTGCTGCGTTGCGTCAACCAGCTGGAAAAGATCGACAAGGGCGGCCTGTGGGTCGACGGCGAACTGGTCGGTTATCGGGTAGTCGGCAACAAGCTGCACGAGATGAACGAAGCGCAGATCGCCCGCCAGCGCCTGGCCACCGGCATGGTGTTCCAGCGTTTCAATTTGTTCCCGCACATGACCGTGTTGCAAAACATCATCGAAGGCCCGTGCCAGGTGCTCAAGCGCTCGCCCAAGGAAGCCATCGAAGACGCGCTGGAACTGCTGGCCCGCGTTGGCCTGGCGGACAAGCGCAATGCTTACCCGGTGGAGTTGTCCGGTGGCCAGCAACAGCGTGTGGCAATCGCCCGTGCCTTGGCGATGCGCCCCAAGTTGATGCTGTTTGACGAACCCACATCAGCCCTCGACCCGGAGCTGGTAGGCGAAGTGTTGTCGGTGATGCGCGATTTGGCCACCACCGGCATGACCATGATCGTGGTCACCCATGAATTGGGCTTCGCTCGCGAAGTGTCCAACCGCATGGTGTTTATGGACGCCGGCCAGATTGTGGAAGCCGGCAGCCCGGAAGACATTCTAATAAGCCCACAAAACCCGCGTACCCAAAGCTTTATTTCTGCCGTTCGCACTTAACTAAAAAACTAACGAGAACGCCCCCATGAAGAAGATGTTTATCCCTACCTTGCTTGCAGGCCTGATTGCCTCCTCATGTGTATTCGCGGCCTTGCCGCAAGCCATCAAGGACAAGGGTGAGATCAGCGCGGCCATCGTGCCGAACTACCCGCCGATGGACTTCAAGGACCCGGCCACCAACACACTCACCGGCTTTGATTTCGACCTGGGCAACGCCCTGGCCGAGCGACTGGGCGTGAAGATCAAATGGCAGGAAACCGGCTTCGAACAAATGCTCAGCGGTCTGACCACCAAGCGCGTCGACATCGTGCTGTCAGGCATGACCGACACCGCCGAGCGCCAGAAAGCCGTGACCTTCATCGACTACTTCACCAGCGGCCCGCAGCTGTACACCCTGGCCAAGCGCGAAGAGATCAAGGAATTGACCGACCTGTGCGGTAAAAAAGTCGGCACCAGCCGCCGCACCACCTGGCCGTCGGAAATTACCGCCTGGAGCAAGGCAAACTGCGAGGCGGCAGGTAAGCCGGCAATCGTGGTGATCGGCACCGAAGGCTCGGCGGATGCGCGGGCGCAGTTGCAGCAGAACCGCCTGGATGCGGCGATGCAGGGCAGCGAGACCATTCCTTATTTGATGTCGCTGGACAAGGGCAAGTACAAGCCGGTGGGGCTGGCGATTTCCAAGCAATTCACCGGGCTTGGGATTGAGAAGAGCAATACCGAGTTGGTCACGGCGATCAGTGAGGCGTTGCAGGGCATGATTGATGATGGGACTTACGGCAAGATCCTGAAGAAGTGGGATCTGGAACAAGGTGCGGTAGAAAAAATCACCATCAACTCTGGCCAATAACGCCATCGAATGTGGGAGCTGGCTTGCCTGCGATAACGGTGGGTCAGCTAAAACAATGTTGGCTGTTACTCCGCTATCGCAGGCAAGCCAGCTCCCACACTCAATCTGCGTTCGCTGGTGATCTGAGTCGTGTAGGTAAGAATCACAAGGAGCCCACCCCACCGTGGCCACCTACTCCCTGGTAATCCGTCGCCTGATGATCTGCTCGGTGACCATCGTGGTCAGCCGTGCCATGACCAGCCCATTGCTGGCCCTTTGGCTGAGCACACGCCTGGGCCTCAACCAGCAGGACATCGGCCTGCTGATGGGGGTCGCGGTGTTCATCGCCACGCTCATGGGGTTGTATGGCGGCTACATCATCGATCGCCTGGAAAAGCGCAAACTGCTGATCCTGGCCATGCTCTCCAGTTCCATCGGTTTTTTGTTGCTGACCTTTGCCAGCAACCTCTACCTCACTACGCTGACCCTTGTTGTGACTGAAGCCGCGTCGGCGCTGTTCCTGATCGGCTCCAAGGCGATCATCAGCGAGAACCTGCCGGTGGGTGAGCGCGCCAAGGTGTTTTCCCTGCGCTACACCCTGACCAATGTCGGCTATGCCACGGGCCCGATGTTGGGCGTAGTGATTGCCGGCCAATTGCCGTGGGCACCGTTTTTGATCGCCAGCGCCATTGCCTTTGGCAGCCTGTTCCTGATGATCGGCATTGCGCCGACCCAGCGCGACGACAGTCATAAGCCTCAGAGTTTCCTCAGCACCCTGCGCATCTTGCGCAGCGACCGCACGCTGATCCTCTTCACCAGCGGCAGCCTGTTGAGCACCATCGTCCATGGGCGCTACACCCTTTATCTGTCGCAGTTTTTGCTGGTGGCCTACACCCCCGACCAAGCACTGAAAATTCTGTCTGCGGTGCTCGCCTGCAACGCCATCACCGTGATTTTGATGCAGTACCAAATCGGCCGATTTCTCAAGCGCGAGCAATTGCGCCATTGGATCGTGCTGGGCACCCTGCTGTTTATTGTCGGGTTGGTCGGCTTCAGCCAGGCGCACAGTCTGCTGACCTGGTGCCTAGCGATGTTTGTGTTCACCTTGGGCGAGATGATCATCTATCCCTCAGAGTTCCTGTTTATCGACACCATCGCGCCGGATGCACTACGGGGCAGTTATTACGGGGCACAGAACCTGGCCGCGTTTGGCGGGGCCATGAGCCCGGTGATTTGCGGCTATCTGCTGATCAATGCGGCGCCCACCAGCATGTTCTTTGCCTTGGCCGCACTCACGGCCATGGGCGGCACCCTGTGTTTCTTGAGCGGGCGACGCGTGGCAGGTTCTTGCTGATATTTACGCAAGATCCGGCTATTAATAGCCAAACCTCTGAAGGACCCGAGCCCCATGAAATTCGACACGGCCTACAGCCTGAGTCTCGACGACAAGGTGTCGATCTATGACATACGAGACCTGAATTTCGACGAAACCACCGCGTTCGATTCCGACAAGGACAGCTTCCTGTGCCCCAACGACGCCTGCCGCGCGGCGTTCGATAGCACCAATGCGTTGAGCACTTTCAACGCCAAGAACGTCAACTACCTGCGCACGCCGCACTTCAAGAACAAACCCGGCACGCGGCATATCGACGGCTGCCGCTATGCCGGCAGCCATAAACCTGCGACGGGTGAAAATGACGACGAGCATGAGGAAAATTTCCCATCGGAATTTGTGCTGACGCGGCGACTGTACGAGCCTAAAACGCCGGTAGTCGGCACCGCTGGAAGCGTCCTTCAGGAGCCGACGAAAGCGCCCGCAAACCGCGCTACCACCTCTTCTGGCAGCAATGACTCGATCCCGGACAAAACCAGCGTATTCGCACACCCGGTGGAGTGCTACGTGTCCAACATCGATGACAAGGACAAGCTCAAGGCCATGCCTTTGAAGATCGGTGAGCACGCGGCGACCTACTGGGCATTCTTCAAGAAGATCGAATACCTGCAAGACAACCAGGGTTTGATTTACTGGGGCAAGATCAAGACCATCAAGGACTACACCAGCAGTTTTCGCATCGACTTCGAAAAGAAGGTGTGGCTCGACAGGAAGCCTTATTCGGTGAACGTCTACCTGAGCAAAAAGCTCATCGAAAACTACCGCAAGCGCACGGCATTCCTGGAGCAGATCAAGGCGGCGGCCAGCAGTGAACGGTCGCTGTATTGCTTTTTCTATGGGGTCACGCCGCAGCTTGTGCAGGTGCCCAGCCAGAAAAACCCCGAGCAGACGTTCGGGGTATTCAGCGCCAGGATCGAGAATCTGGATCACCTGATTATTCGTGAGGCACCGGGGCTGGAATCATAAGGGGTTGCAACGCCAGTGGATGAGCGGTAGAAACAACTGTACAAAAACACAGTATAGTTGCACCTCCCCTGTCGAACCTGGAGAAACCCCATGTCCTCTCTGGCAATGAGTTCTTTCGTAGAACAACAGATCGTCCTGCATCAATTCACCGCCAAACACTGCGCGCAGGCGCGCGTCATGCTGGGCTGGAGCCGCGAAGCGCTGGCTCGCCAGGCTGGCGTGGCGGTGCAAGCCATTGAACAATTGGAAGACCACGGCGACGTGGACGATGAAACCCGTTTGATCCTGGCGTTTCGCCTGGAGGCCGAAGGGCTGGTGTTTTTCCCGGGGTTCGCACCGGGGTGGGGGATGAGTGCGCGCCGGTTCGATACCCCGGCGGCGCAACCTTCTGCACAAAGCCTTATCTCTCAATTGATGGGTTCAACCGTGGCAACCAGCCGAGGCTGACTCAACTCAGCCGTTGGTGGCCTCAACCGTTTTATCTGGACTGTCTGGTGTTTGCGTAGAAGGAGCACCTGGGAGAAAAGCCGGTTCTTGAATGGCCTGCGAGGCTTGCTCATAACCATGGGCGACTGACAGCAAGGTGGCTTCACTCTTGCCGGAGCCATACACGTATATTGCCGTGGGCATGCCTTCATCATCCATGCCTGATGGAACAGATATACCGGGGTACCCGGCGGCTGCACTATAGAAATAGTTGTGGGTCAGAAAATTCGACACCATGGCGTCGAGCTTGTGCTCCTTCAGGGGGCCATCAATGGTCTTCTGAAATACAGGAAGGATGGCTTCCCACAATACCTCGCGCTTTTGCGGCGTGGTCTCCAGCTCATTGATCATTTCCAGCAATTTCTGGTCAGGCTCATCAGGTTTCTGCGTGCGTTTGATAAAAGCAATCAGCTCAGCAAGTGACTTGACGGGCAAGCCTTCCCGCCCAGCCAAATAGTCTTCCAGTTGTTGCTTGACCTCCGAGAATATCGCCTCGTTATAACCCTCATAGGCTTCATCGGGGACACCGGCGTCCAACCGCTCCAAGGGCACTAGAATTGCACCCTGGGCCTTCATCACTTCGAGCGCCGCCTCATAGTGCTTGCGGTCTGCGCGCTTGGCCGGGTCTTTGGACTCCTCTGCGGACAATTCAGGCAAAGGGGTATAGCCAATACGCTTACCCTTCAAGGCATCAGCGTGCAGGCCCTCGGTGTAGACGTTGGTCTCGGTCATTGCATTGAGTGCTTCTGCCGCATCACAGATATTGCGGGTGAAGGTCCCCACCGCGTCCATGCGGGTGCTGGTCATGACGCCTTCGGTACTGACCAGGCCCGTCGTTGTTTTCAGGCCAAACACACCGTTGTAGGCTGCGGGGCTGATGATTGATCCGTTGGTTTCCAACCCCAGTGCCACGGGCACATGCCCCTGGGCGACCGCCACGGCCGAACCTGAACTCGAGCCGGCCACCGTCCCTCCGAGTCGATGTGGGTTCAACGTCTGGCCACCTCGGGAGCTCCAGCCATCCGCCGATTTGAGTGAGCGAAAGTTGGACAGCTCACTCATATTGGTTTTGCCTACAATCACCACGCCAGCTTTCAGCAAATTGTCGACGACCTTGGCATTCCGGGCGGCAGGCGCACCCACCAACGCCTTGGAGCCTGCACTGGTCTGCATGCGGTCATTGGTTTCAAAGACATCCTTGAGCGCTATCGGCACGCCATGCAAGTACCCGCGTACGCGGCCATTGGCACGTTCCTGATCGCGGGCCTTCGCCTCCCTCATGGCATCCGGGTTGGTTTCCAAAAACGCATTGCCGCCCTGTAGCCCACGATCAATATTGGCAATTTGTTTGAGCGAGTCCTTCAACAGTGACTCTGAGGTGACGCCGCCTCCTTGGGCCATCTCCGCTGACATCTGGCAGGCACTCTTGAAACCTTGTACCGGGTTTGAAAGCTCCTGAAGCAGGCCCGTGGCCCATCCACCTGCCGAAACTGGTCCGATCATGAAGTGCCCCTCTGTTTGACTGAGTGTGAGAGCTATCGGTCGATAGCGCCGCACCAGTCTAAGAGCCGACCACCCACCACTATTTCAGGCGAATCCTGCCACTGCGTCCTATCCTTCGCAGCCCGATGTAGGCATCAATACCTACGGCCGCAGCACGCGGTAAGCTCGTACCAGTGCCGCCAAGCGATCACCCGCCCAGCGCGCACCGTAAAACCAGACCTTGGAGCCGTCTTCCAGGGTTTCACACATACTGGGGTAGCCGCTTTTACAGGCGTGATGAAAGGCGGCTTCGGGATCCTCTGACACCAAGGCATCAAGGCGAAGACCTACCACCAGCTCGTCGATTTCATGACAAGCCTGCTCACAATC
The DNA here is from genome assembly GCF_009648855.1 of Pseudomonas sp. CFSAN084952. Classification (NCBI taxonomy): domain Bacteria; kingdom Pseudomonadati; phylum Pseudomonadota; class Gammaproteobacteria; order Pseudomonadales; family Pseudomonadaceae; genus Pseudomonas; species Pseudomonas sp. CFSAN084952. The sequence goes on from NZ_CP045767.1 coordinate 4,048,824, forward strand.
ACCGCTGCGCTGCATATCCACTGCCACGCATTGCGCACCAGCCTGGCGCAGGGTGTCGAAGACTCGGTTCAAGGCCGCACTGCGTGCGACCCGTTCAACCTGCTTGCCCTGCACATAATGCTCGCCATAGCCGATACGATATCCCGTCAGCGGCAGCGAGGCGGTGAAGGTGGTGTTATTCAATACCAGCGGTACCTCCACCATCACCGGTTCGGTAGGGTCAACGCCGCTGATGGCGATCAGCGATAGCGCGGGATCGCGCACCGGCCGTATATGGGGAGCCAGAGCGTTATACCCAGGTATGGGCGTGGCGCCGGCACGTTGCTCGGTGCCAAAGACAATAGAAGGGGGAGCGGCACCGTGGGGTGAAGCGGGAACGTCGACGGCGTTCATTAGCGATGGCAGCGGTTGAGCTGACGCACACGGCAAACCCATCTTCCAAAGTTTCTTACAATGGCTGTCCATCGAAACATCCTCCCGGAGATAAAATTTCCGGGGGATCATCGCACTCTCTCTTGGCCTTTGTCGCAGGGCTGAAATTCGCTGAAAAGCTCTTTTCCAAACGGGCCTTTGGCTCAGCCTGCTGCGTGTTCGTTGACCGATTGAGGTTCCACTTCCAGCCACCAGGCATGCCCACGCTCAGGCTGGTTCAAGCGAAAAGCCTGGCCCATCGCCGGAGTGGTGATCGAAACATTGCGCTCCCAGGCCAGGGCCATGATGCGGTCGAAGGGCTCATGCCAGGCGTGGAAGGCCAGGTCGAAGGTGCCATTGTGAATCGGCAGCAGCCAGCGCCCTTTAAGGTCGATATGCGCCTGTAGTGTCTGCTCCGGCTGCATGTGCACATGGGGCCAATCGACATTGTAAGCGCCGGTTTCCATCAGGGTCAGGTCAAACGGCCCGTATTGCTCGCCGATGCGTTTGAAACCGTCGAAATAGCCCGTATCGCCACTAAAAAAGATACGCCGCGTGTCGTCGATCATCACCCAGGAGCACCACAGGGTCTGGTTGCCATCAAACAGGCCGCGCCCGGAAAAGTGCTGGGCCGGCGTGCAGACAAAACGAACGCCATCGACCTCGGTGCCCTGCCACCATTGCAACTGGCGGACTTTGCTGGCATCCACGCCCCATTTGACCAGTGTGTCGCCCACGCCCAGGGGCGCCAGGAAGTAGCGGGTCTTTTCGGCCAATTGGACCACCGCTTTGCGGTCGAGATGGTCGTAATGATTGTGGGAAAGGATCACCGCTTCCAGCGCAGGCAGCTCTTCAAGACTGATAGGCGGCTGATGAAAACGCTTGGGGCCGGCCCAACGCAATGGCGAGGCGCGTTCGGCAAACACCGGGTCGGTGACCCAGAATTTACCGCGCATTTTCAGCAGCACGGTTGAATGGCCGAGGCGATACACGCTGTGATCAGGGGCGGCCAATAACTGCTCGCGGGTCAGTGGCTGTACCGGAATCTGCCCCACCGGCCGTGTCGTTCGCGGCTTGTTGAATAGCATGTTCCAGAAAATGCGCAGGGTCTTGCCCAAGCCACCGTGCTGCACCGGCGTGTCGTTGCTGAAGTGCCCCAGGCCCTGCTCGGCAGGCTTGGGCGCCGAGGGCGCAGGGTCGAGACGGGTTGAAATCGTAGCCATGACAAAGTGACTCCTGCGGTCCGCTCAAGTATTACACTGCACAGTGTAGTTTCTAGATTGCAACAAAATCCGGAGCAAGTAAACTGCCCGGTGTAATTTCATTGTTGAGTCGAATGCCTTCCATGACTGCCCCCAAACGCCTCACCGAGCGTAAACGCGAAGCCATCGTGGCGGCGGCGATTGCCGAATTTCGCGAGCACGGCTTCGAGGTCACCAGCATGGACAAGATCGCCGCCAGCGCTGGCGTTTCCAAGCGCACCGTGTACAACCACTTCCCCAGCAAGGAAGAACTGTTCGCCGAGATCCTCCACCAACTGTGGGCCAGCAGCGTTGCCCAACTGGACGTGATCTACACCAGTGACCGCCCACTGCGCGACCAACTACGCACGTTGCTGGAAGCGAAAATGCAGATGATGTCAGACGCCAACTTCCTCGACCTGGCACGCGTGGCCATTGCTGCCACTATCCATTCGCCGGAGCGCGCGCAAGACATGGTCAACCGCCTCAGTGCGCGGGAAGAAGGCTTTACCCAATGGGTGCGCGCCGCCCAGGAAGACGGCCGCCTCACCGGCACCGACCCGGCGTTCGCCGCCCACCAGATCCAAAGCCTGCTCAAGGCCTTTGCATTCTGGCCGCAAATCACCCTCGGCCAGCCCACCCTCGACCCTGCCACCCAGGCCCACGTCATCGAATCGGCCATCGACCTGTTCCTCGCCGGCTACGAAGCCAGCACGCAGCGCACGCCCCAGTAAGCCCTGTTGCAGGAGCGACATTTAAGGTCGTTTATGGCGTTTTTGCCCGCTGTTTTGCGCAAATGGCCTGGAAGGACACTGATTAATCCCACAGGAATAATCGACAATCCACCTTTCTTATCCGACCACCGGCTCTGCCCGCTGACGCGGGCTGTTGCACCCGCAAAAAAGTTGACCCAGGACACTATGGAAAACAGACGAGGCAAAGGGCTTTCATTTGCCAGGCGTATCTACACGCCAAGGATTATCGGCCTGGGTATCGGTAGCATCAGCGTAATCGGGGCTTTGTATCCCTTGTCGATGCCCGGTTGGGTCTGGGCGTTGCTGCTGTTCAACGGCATTGCCTGGCCGCATGTGGCGTACCTGATTTCCACTCACTCGCCATTTCCCTACCAGGCCGAACAACGCAACCTGCTGTATGACTCAGTGCTGGGCGGATTCTGGGCCGCGGCCACTCAGTTTTCGCCACTGACAGCGGTGACTATTCTGTCGATGATGGCCATGAACAACGTCGCAGCCGGTGGCAAACGCCTGTTCCTGCGCGGGTTGCTGGCACAGGCGGCCGGTATCGCGGTGGCCTGGGGCCTGTTCGGCATCAAGTTCGACCCCAGCGTCAGCCTCACCGAGGTCTACACCTGCCTGCCGATGCTGACGCTCTACCCGATGGCCATCGGCATGGTCTGTTACCAGTTGGCGATCAAACTGTCGCAACACAAACGCGCCCTCAGCGCCCTGAGCCGCATCGACAGCCTCACCGGCCTGCTCAACCATGGTTCCTGGAAAGACCTGCTGAACCTCAAGTTTCACAAGTGCCAGCAGCAACACGGCCAAGCGACCATTGCTTTGATCGATATCGACCACTTCAAGCACATCAATGACGTTCATGGCCACACCGTGGGTGACGCGGTGCTGCGCCAGTTGAGCCAAGCGCTGCGCGAACACTTGCGCGAAGAAGACCTGGCCGGCCGCTATGGCGGCGATGAGTTCTGTGTGATGCTTCCGAAAATGCCCCTGCAAGCCGCTGCGCAGGTAATGGAGCATCTACGCGAAACCTTCAGTCACTATCGGCATCCGCAAATCCCAGACCTGCGCGTCAGCCTGAGCATTGGCCTGGCGGATTTCCACCCGTCCTTCAAGGACGCGGTCATGTGGCTCGATGCTGCGGATCGCGCGTTGTACACCGCCAAAAACAGCGGCCGCAACCGCGTCAAGATCAGCGAATGCACGGTCGTTCATTCAGCCTGAGTTGTCTGATGACACCTCGTCCGAATCTTGCTCCGCCCACCTGCTGCAATAGCATAATGCCGCCATTGGTCGCCTGGCCAAAATAGTCCTGCCTGACGAGCGAACTTCCAGGCCGATTGATCACTCTGAGACCGTTGTTCTACCCCCCTCTGTCAGCACCAGGAAGCTGGCAATGAGCAAGTCAACCGTAAGGCCAGGGGCCCTACGGGGTCAGGCGCAAATACATGGACCCCGCATACGCTTGCATACCCGAGCCCTCCACCATGCTATTTCACGCTCACAAGAAAACCATCAGTACCCTGCAACACAGCCTTGCCCAACAGACCAGCCTGCTGGACGCCATCGAGCGCTCCATGGCCGTGATCGAATTCGACCTGCAAGGTACCGTGCTGCGCGCCAATGACAACTTCTTCAAGACCATGGGCTACCGCGCCGAACAGATTCTGGGCCAGCCCCATCGGATGTTCTGTACCCCGGCGTTCGCCCGCAGCGCGGACTACAACCAGTTATGGACGCACCTGCGCAACGGCCAATTCCAGTCGGGCACCTTTGAACGAGTAGGCGGCAACGGCGCCTCGGTGTGGCTGGAAGCCAGCTATAACCCGGTACGGGATGAAGCGGGGAATGTAATCAAAGTGGTGAAATACGCCATGGACGTCACCCCGCGCCTGCAAGCCGAGAGCGAAGCCAACGCCAAGCTTGCAGCCATCGACCGCGCCATGGCGATGATCGAGTTCAACCTCGACGGCACCATCATCACCGCCAACGGCAATTTCCTGCAGCGCATGGGCTACAGCCTGGCGCAGATCCAGGGCAAGCATCACCGCCTGTTTTGCACGGCCGAACTGGCCAACAGTGCGGCCTACAGCGAGTTCTGGAAGCGCTTGAACCAGGGCGAGCTGTTCAATGGCCAGTTCGAGCGGGTGGATAAACACGGCCAGGTCGTGTGGCTGGAAGCCAACTACAACCCGGTCTACGACGCCAGCGGGCGCTTGTGCAAAGTGGTGAAGTTCGCCTCGGACGTCACCGCCCGCGTGCTACAGCATGCCGCTGACGCACAGAGCGCCGCCCAGGCTTATCACCTGTCGTTGAACACCCAGGAGATGGCGGAAAAAGGCGCTGAGGTGATTCAGAAGACCGCCAGCGGCATGCGTGAAATTGCCGTGGATATCGACACCTCTTCGCAACTGATCGCCAAGCTGGGCGAACGCTCGCAACAGATCACCGCCATCGTCAACACCATTCGCGGCATTGCCGACCAGACCAACCTGCTGGCCCTCAACGCCGCCATCGAAGCCGCCCGCGCCGGCGAGCAGGGACGTGGCTTTGCCGTGGTGGCCGATGAAGTGCGGCAACTGGCCGCGCGCACCAGCGGCTCCACCGCGGAAATCTCCGGCATGATCGCCATGATCCAGGACGAAACCCGCCAAGCCATCGACAGCATGGACGCCACCCGCGACCGCGCTGCCCAGGGTGTGGAACTGGCCAACCAGGCCGGCACGGTGATCCTGCAGATTCGCGAAGGTACCGGCGAGGCGGTACAAGCGGTAAGCGCGTTTGCCAATGAGCGGGGCAATCGCTGAACCCTTGGCGCTGGCTGTCTGAGGGTTAACTTCGCAGCCAGCGCACATGCCGCCCCAACTCATCAAACAGCGTCACCACCGAGCGCAACGCCCGACAATCAGGCCGCGTCAACAACCACAACGCCGTATCGTGCCCTGCCAGCGCAGGGCCCAGCGGTTGCACGCCATTCCCGACTAGAAAATCCGGCAGCGCCGCTACGCCCAACCCTGCGCGCACTAATTCGGCCACCGACTGCATGCTGTTGCACCGATAACGGAGACGCACGCCCGGCAAATACTCACGGCGCCAGGCGACGGTGGGGTGATCGGGTAAAAAATCGTCCGGCGCGATCCAGGCCAGATCGGCCCACTCATGGTCTGGGTGCAGGCGCGCATAGTCGGCACTGGCACACACCTGATACGCCACCGCCCCCAGGCAACGTCCGACAAGATGCTCCGGCGGCGCCGTGGTCAGGCGCAGGGCGATATCCGCATCGCGGCGGCTGAGGTTGGCGAAGTCATTGGAGGTGCTCAGTTCCAGGGTCAACGCCGGGTAGGCCGGCATGAACTGCGCGAGGGCCGGCAACAGCAAGCCTTGCAACACTGAGTCGGTGCAGGTCAGGCGCACGGTGCCGCTGATCACTTCACCGCCCTGTTCCACGCCAATGCGCGCCGCCTCCAGCGCCTGCTCGGCACGCTCGGCCTGTTGGGCCAGGTTGCTCGCCAGGCTGGTGGGCAAATAACCGGCACGGCTTTTTTCAAACAGGGTTTGACCCAGCGCCGCCTCCAGCCGCCGCACCGCACGGAACACCGTGGACACATCGACCCGCAGCAGCGCCGCCGCCCGTGCCAGGGTACCGCCGCGCACCAGGGCCAGGACCAATGACAGGTCGGCGTAGTCGATTTGATAGTGCGTAGCTGCATTGAACATATGGGCAAACGCCAATATTGATTGCGTGAGCGCCAATCTATAGTGGGTATCAACCCACCACAAGCCATGGGACGTACACGATGCCAACCCCCGCGCTGCACCTTGCCCTGATCGGTGACTACAATCCTGATGTGACCGCCCACCAAGCCATTCCCATGGCCCTGCAACAGGCCGCCGACGCTCTGGGCCTGAGCGTCCACGTGCAATGGCTGGCCACCGACACCCTTACCTCCACTTCTGCCCTGAGCGACTTCGACGGCTTCTGGTGCGTGCCCGGCAGCCCCTATCGCGACGTCGACGGCGCCCTGCGCGCGATACGTTTTGCCCGCGAACAAGGTCGCCCTTTCCTCGGTACCTGCGGCGGTTTTCAACATGCCGTGCTGGAATATGCCCGTCATGTGCTCGGCTGGGCCGATGCCCAGCACGGCGAATTAATGCCCGATGCTGAGCGCGCCGTCATCACGCCGCTGGACTGCTCCCTGGTGGAAGTGAACGACACCGTGCGCCTGGCCGCGTACACGCGCATTGCCCAGGCCTACGGCAGCCTGGACATCCACGAGGGTTACCGTTGCCGCTACGGCATCAACCCCGCCTTTGCCGACGCCCTGCTGGACGCCAACCTGATTCCCACCGGCCACGATTCGGCGGGCGATCTGCGCGCGGTGGAACTGCTCGACCACCCGTTCTTCGTCGCCACCCTGTTCCAGCCCGAACGCGCCGCACTCAAGGGCATCACGCCGCCGCTGGTGATTGCGCTGCTCAAGGCCTGCCAGGAGGTATCGGCATGATTGCCAAAACACCCGCCCCACCTTATTACGCGGTAATTTTCAGCTCGCTGCGCACCGACGCCGACCGGGGTTATGGCGAGGCCGCCACGCGCATGCTGGAACTGGCCAGGCAACAACCGGGGTTTCTTGGGGTGGAATCGGCGCGGGAGGATGGGCTGGGGATCACCGTGTCCTACTGGGCCAGCGAGGCGGCGATCCTGGCCTGGAAACAACAGGCTGAGCATCGGCAGGTGCGCGAGCAAGGGCGGGCCACTTGGTATGCGGCGTTTCACACGCGGGTGTGCAAGGTAGAGCGGGCCTACACCTTCTCCACTTGAATCACCGAACCCGGTGGGAGCTGGCTTGCCTGCGATGCAGACACCTCGGTGATGCAGTGAAACCGCAGTGAGACTATCGCAGGCAAGCCAGCTCCCACATTTGCTCGTCATCGTTAGCAATCGCGGACGCTCAGCTCACCAAACTACGCAACGCGCTGATCTGCGGGATCTCTACCCGGCGCATATACACACGCAGCGGCTCGGTGATGTTGATGCGCTCGTCGATATTCTGGTCGAGCAACAACTGCAGGCGCGCTCGGCACAGGGTCATGGTGTGGTCGGCGGCCGGCAGCCAGACGAACTCGGCCGTGGGGATGATGCCGTCATCGGCCACGTCCATGCCGAATGAGTCTTCGCTGAATCGTACGATGTACTGGCCGGTCTTGCGGTTGAGGCCGACAAAACCCTGGAGTTGGTCGGCGGCCTGGCAGATAAGCTCGGAAGTGATGCGCATGGTAAACCTCACTGAAAAGTCCCACAGGGACTGGAAAGATGGTTTACACGCGTGGCAGAAAATACCGCCCTCTGGCGGGGCAGCTACCCGTAAGAATACTGCAACACCCTGCAAAAAAGTCGACAAAATTGGCCGGTGCGCACGTTAATGTCGGTTTGGTGATAGCGCCGTTCGCAATCAATTGTTAAAAAGGACACCTTCTCAAAGTTACCTCCACGAAAGGACTTCGCATATGCCTGTCACGTTTTCCAAAAGCGCCTTGCTGCTGGCGTTGATGCTCGGCCTTGGCCAGGCACAGGCTGCCGAGCCGGTCAGCCCGGCCGAATTGGCGACAAACGAAGGCATTCCCTACCCTGCCGTGATCGCTCACCGTGGTGCTTCCTACGATGCGCCTGAATCCACCGCCGCTGCCTACAAGGTTGCACGCGACCTGGGCGCCGACTACCTGGAACTGGACCTGCAACGTAGCAAGGACGGCGTGCTGTTCGCCCTGCACGACAACAACCTGCAGCGCACCACCGACGTCGCCACCAAGTTCCCCGAGCGCAAAGACGCGCCTGCCAACGAGTTCACCTGGAAAGAGCTGCAAACCCTCGACGCCGGCAGCTGGTTCAACGCCGCCTACCCGGACCGCGCGCGCCCTGGTTTCGTTGGCCTGAAAATCCTGAGCCTGGACGACATCATCAAGATCGCCGAAGGCAACCCCTCGCACAAACCCGGCCTGTACATCGAGACCAAGGAGCCCAAGCAGTTCCCCGGTATCGAAGCCGACCTGAAAAACAAGCTGCTCGACAAAGGCTGGCTGAGCTCCGCCGGCTCCAAACTGGGCAAGAGCAATACCGGTGTCGGCCAAGGCAAGGGCCGCGTGGTGCTGCAAACCTTCGAAACCGCCAGCCTCAAAGAGCTGCAGAAGGAAATGCCCAACACTCCGAAAATCCTGCTGTTGTGGGTGGGTGAAGGCAGCATCGAGCCCAAATCCAAAGTGACCTTCGCCGAGTCTGGCGAATCCACCAAGGCCGCCTACTACGCCAAGCAAGAGCCTAAAGACGCTGCCGAATTCGAAAAATGGGTTGATGAAGCCAAAAGCCTCGGCGCCATCGGCACCGGCCCGTCGGCCGAGCTGACCGACCACGGCGACCAGAGCTACACCGACCTGGTGAAGCCTGAAATGAACAAGCTGACCCACGACAAGGGCCTGCTGGTGCATGTGTATACGGTGGATGAGCCGGTGGACTTCGAGAAAGTGATGAAGGCCGGCGTCGATGGCATTTTCACCAACCGCGCCGCCGAGCTGTTGAAGTTCTACAAGCGCTGGCCGTCGTCCAGCGTGCAAGACCTGCTCAACGACCATAAGTACTAAAAGCGTTAGTGTCAGTGAGCCATTAAGGATGAGTTAAGTTGCGCCGGTTAATCTGGCGCCACTTAAACAGCTCAACCTAAGAAGGACACACACCATGAAAACCTTGACTGCCCTGTTCGCTGCTACTGCCCTGACCTTGACTGCCGGCCTGGCCCAGGCTGATGTCCGTCCGGACCAGATTCCTAGCCTGCTCAAGTCCGGTGAAGTGATGGCGTTCGAAAAGCTTAACGCCGCCGCCGTCGCCCAACATGCCGGCGCGACCATCAACGATACCGAGTTGGATCACGAAGCTGGCAAGCTGGTCTACGAAGTGGACCTGACCGACACCACCGGCAAGAAATGGGATGTGAAGCTCGACGCCAAGACCGGTGCCGTGCTGGAAAACAAGCAAGACACCTGAGTTGAACCTTGAAAAAACGCGCCACCTTCGGGTGGCGCGTTTTTTTATGCGCGCCTCAAACGGTCACATAACCGTCATACCGCCTTGCAATGATTCGCTCAGGAACCTGTGAAACGTCCTACAGGCCCTTTCTCTGCGAGTCGCCATGAACCACAGCATCGACCACGGCCATCAAGATTCCGATCTGTTTGGCCTGCTTTACGGTTTTCGTTTTCGCCCCGGCGAGAAAGGCCAACAAATTGATTCCGCCACCGCCCTCGCCGCCTTACAGCACCCGCCAGACCCGGACGAATTCCTGTGGCTGCACCTGAACCTGGCGCACGCCGCCTGCGAGCGCTGGATGCAGGCGCATTTGTCGCTGCCGGAAGAGTTTTTTGAAGCCTTGCATGAGGGCTCACGCTCCACGCGCATCGAGCATGTGGACTCGGCCTTGTTGGCAGTGGTCAACGATGTGGTGTTCAACTTCAGCAGCATGGTGTCGTCGGATATTTCCACGCTATGGGTGTGCGCTCGCAGCCGCTTGCTGGTGAGCGCGCGCCTGCAGCCTTTGCACTCGGTGGATAAATTGCGCTCGTCGGTGAAGGCCGGCGAACACTTTCGCTCCCCCTTGGAGCTGTTGGTGCACCTGCTGCGCGACCAGGGCGAAGTGCTGACGCAGATCGTGCGCAAGACCAGTATCAGCGTCGACCATATCGAAGATCAGCTGTTGTCTTCGCGCCTGTCCACCAACCGCGCCGAACTGGGTGCCGCCCGCCGCGTGCTGGTGCGCCTGCAACGCCTGCTGGCGCTGGAACCGGGCTCGCTGCTGCGCCTGCTCAATCGCCCGCCGCAATGGCTGCAAAAGGAAGACGTGAAGGAGTTACGCAAATCCACCGAGGAGTTTGCGCTGATCATCAACGACCTGACCGCCTTGGGGGAACGCATCAAGCTGTTGCAGGAAGAGATCGCCGCCAACCTCAATGAACAGAGCAACCGCACGCTGTTTACCCTCACGGTGGTGACGGTGCTGGCGCTGCCGATCAATATCATTGCCGGCTTTTTTGGCATGAATGTGGGTGGGGTGCCGCTTTCCCAGGATCCGGAAGGCTTCTGGATACTGGTGGCCTTAGTCGCAACCTTCACCCTGATCGCTGGACGGTGGGCATTCCGCAAATTCTCAAATTGAAATAAGCCCAAAGGTGGGAACTGGCTTGCCTGCGATTGCGGTGTATCAGCCAAGACAATGCAAGCTGACCCACCGCTATCGCAGGCAAGCCAGCTCCCACAGGGTTTTGCGTTTATTCAGTGTTTGAAGCGTCCAGCCACTGATCGCCGGGCATTGCGCACATTCTCAAATTGAAATGAGCCCAACTGTGGGAGCTGGCTTGCCTGCGATAGCGGTGTATCAGCCAACACAATGCAAGCTGGCCCACCGCTATCGCAGGCAAGCCAGCTCCCACAGGGTTTTGCGTTTATTCAGTGTTTGAAGCGTCCAGCCACTGATCGCCGGGCATTGCGCACATTCTCAAATTGAAATGAGCCCAACTGTGGGAGCTGGCTTGCCTGCGATTGCGGTGTATCTGCCAACACAATGCAAGCTGGCCCACCGCTATCGCAGGCAAGCCAGCTCCCACAGCAGTTTGCGTTTATTCAGTGATTGAAGAGTCCCGTCATCGCTTTGAGGCGCTTCTTGTACACCCGCCGCGCCTCCAAAGCCTCCTCGAGGCTCACCGCCACAAACCCCGCTCGCTGGTTGGGCTGCATCTGCCCGATCAAGTCCAGGTCGGCGCTGATCACCGTGCCAATCATCGCGTAGCCACCGCCCGACACCGCATCGCGGTGCAACACAATCGGCTCCAGCCCCGCCGGTACTTGAATCGAGCCAATCGGGTAGCAACTGTCCACGATGTTGGAAGGATCGGAGCCCGCGCCAAACGGCTGTTCCCGTGGCTGGAAGCTCAACGCGCTGCCGCCCTTGAAGCGGTAGCCGATGCGATCGGCCTCGGAGCCCACCGTCCACGGCTCGGCAAAAAAGCTGCTTTTGGCCTCGTCAGTCAAGCGCTCGTAATACAGCCCCGGCACTACCCGCAACGTCACATCGCCGCCGACCGAACGCCGCAACGCCATCGGCAAGCTGTTGCCCGCACGCCCCATACCGCTGGCGGTACCGATCGGCAATTGATCGCCCTCCTGCAAGCGTCGGCCGTTAAACCCGCCGAGGGCGCCGAGTGTGTAGGTGGAGCGGCTGCCGAGCACCAACGGCACGTCGATACCGCCGGCGACGGCGAGGTAGGTGCGTGCGCCGGCCTTGGGAAACTCGAACCGCAGCACCTGCCCGGCGCGCACGGCAAAGGCGGTGTCCTGGTGCACCACTTCACCGTCCAGGCGCGGCGACATCAAGGCGCCGCTCAAGGCCACCAGCGCGTCCTGCTGGAACTCCAGCTCCGGCCCGATCAGCGTGCATTCCAGGCCCGCCGCGCCCACAGGATTGCCCACCAGGTGGTTGGCCGCACTCAACGCGTATTGGTCCAGCGCCCCCGACGGCGGGATGCCCAAGTGGTAATAACCTTCGCGGCCCAGGTCCTGCACGGAGGTGGCGAGGCCAGGTTTGAGGACCTTGATCATGCCAGCGCCTCCTGCAGGGTTTTCGGGTAGCCGATGGGGTCGGCGAGAAAGGCATCCAGGGAAAACTCCACCGGGCGGATGCGCAAGTCGAAACGACCGGCGTCCACCTCGGCGACCGCCAGGTCATAAGCCTCGCGGTCCATCGGCTTGAACTGCACGATATCGCCAGGGCGGAAGAACACCATGTGCTCCTTGAGGTACGCCAACTGCTGCGCCGGGTCGTAGATCGGTGCCGGGGTAACGCCGAACATCTGGTAACCGCCCGCGCCACGCACCGAGTAGATACAGCCAAAGCAGCCGCCATGGCCCAGGGTCAGTTTCGGCGTGTCGGTGCGTGGGCGCAGGTATTTGGGCACCTGCAATTGCCGCTCGCGTTCGACCATCTGGAACATGAACGGCAAGCCCGCGACAAAGCCGACCATCGACACAAACCACGGCGCGCCACTGTGGGCGGCGATGAACGCGTCCACGTCGGCCAGGCCATTGATGCGTGCCGCGTATTCCAGGTCTGTGCCGCTGGGGTCTTGGTGGCGGTCACGAAAACGCATCAGGGTTTCGCGGGTCCAGGGGTCGTTATAGAGCACCGGGATTTCGATGATGCGCGTGCGCAAGGTGCGTTCGGCCACGGCCTGGGCTTCGGCGCTTTGCACGGCGTCGAGCAGCGCGTGAGGGGCAATGCGGTCAGGGTCGAAGCGAATCTGGAACGATGCGTTGGCCAGGCAGACATCCAGTACGCCTTCCAGTGCCAGGCGCTCCACGGCGCGGGTCACCGCCATGCCCTTGAAAAAAGCCTCCAGGGACATGCTGTTGCTGACCTCGGCAAACAGGTGTTCATCACCGCCGAAGCTGTAGCGGATGGGGGACGTTTCAGCCATGTCTGTTCCTCTTGGAATCATTGTAGAAAGGCAGGCAAAAAAGTAAGGGGGGGATCTTATCGGGGTGTTCTGACGTCGATACCCGCCTGGTCCAGGGCTTCACGGGTGGCCCCCACCAGCTCCAGGGCGCCAGGGGTGTCGCTGTGCAGGCAGATGGAATCGAATTCGATCGCCAGGTCTTCGCCTTCGACGGTACGTACCAGGCCGGTCTGACACGCACGCAAGACGCGCGCGGCCACTGTGGCGGGGTCCAGCGCCCGCACATTGCGGGTAAACACGATGGAACCGCTGAGGTCGTATTCACGGTCGGCATAAAACTCGCGCACCACCGGCTGCCCCAGTTCCTTGGCAATGCGCCAGATCACCGAGTTGGGCATGCAGTACAGCATCAGCGTGGGCTCGATGATTTGCAGGTTTTGCACCAACAGCCGGGCGGCCTCTTCATCGCGGGCCAGGTGCATGTAGAGCGCGCCGTGAGGCTTGATGTGTTGCAGGCTCATGCCTTGGGCACGGGCTATTTCGCGCAGGGCACCGAGCTGGTAGAGCATGTCGTCCACCAGTTCCTGGGCCGGTGCGTTGATATGCCGACGACCGAAACCCACCAGGTCACGAAAGCCTGGGTGTGCGCCGATGGCCACACCCCGTTGCTTGGCGCGCTCGACGGTGCGGCGCATGGTGCCTGGGTCGCCGGCGTGAAAGCCGGTGGCGATATTGGCCGAGCTGATATAGGCCATCAGCTCTGCGTCGACGCCGTCGCCGATGGTCCAGGGGCCAAAGCCTTCGCCCATGTCTGAATTGAAATCCACTGCCTGCATCGAGGTCGCTCCGCCAAAGGTGATGCCCGCAAAGTAGGCCGTGGCTTGACCCCTTGGGAAGATCTATTATCAGATGGCCCATCTTCTGAAAATCAGATAGCTTTTTATCCTCGACCCCCGATCGTTCCCACGCTCTGCGTGGGAATGCAGCCATGGACGCTCTGCGTCCGCACTTGAGACCGTGACGCGCAGCGTCACAAGAGGCATTCCCACGCAGAGCGTGGGAACGATCAATAAGCAGAGTGCGATATGTCTTTAACCTTGCGCCAGGTTCGCTATTTCGTCGCCACTGCGGAAATCGGCCAGATTTCCCAGGCAGCAATTCACCTGAATATTTCCCAATCGGCGGTGACCACAGCGATCAAGGAGCTGGAAGCCATGCTCGGCGTGCAGTTGTTCGTGCGCTCGGCCCAAGGCATGAACCTCACCGACGCGGGGCGGCATTTTCTCAACCGTGCCTATGTGATTGTGCGCAGCGTGGAGGATGCCCTCAACAGCCCGTTGCCGGACTACCGCGCCAGCGGCGTGCTGCGGGTGGCGGCCAGCTACACCGTGCTGGGTTATTTCCTGCCGCACCATTTACAGCGCATGGAGCATTGGCATCCGGACGTGACCATCGAGGTGTTCGAACAGGAGCGCCAGGCCATCGAACAGGGCCTGCTCGACGGCCAGTTCGACATGGCTGTGGTGCTCACTGCCAACCTCACCCACGCGGATATCGTCTCGGAAATTCTATTCAACTCTGAACGCCGCCTGTGGCTGCCGAGCCATCACCCATTGTGCGAACGCGGTGCCGTGAGCCTGGCCGACGTGGCCCAAGAACCCTACATCTTGCTCACCGTCGATGAAGCCGAACACAGCGCCATGCGCTACTGGGAACAGGCCGGGCAAACGCCCAAGGTGCGGCTGCGCACCAGCTCGGTGGAGGCGGTGCGCAGCATGGTTGCCAACGGCAGCGGCGTGGCGATCCTGTCAGACCTGGTGCACCGGCCCTGGTCCCTGGAAGGCAAACGCATCGAAACCCTGACCGTGACCGACCCGGTCACCCCCATGAGCGTCGGCCTGGCCTGGCACCGCGAGCGCGCGTTTACCCCCGCGATGCAAGCGTTCCGGGATTACTTCCACGACGCGTTCCTGGCGCCCCAGCAGTTGTCGGCACGCCGTTAAAGATGAGCTTGCAGGGTGGCGGTCAACCAGTCCATGAACACCCGCACCCGCAACGGCAGATGCCGCTGGCCGGCGTACAGCAACGACACATCCAAGGGCGGCGCCTGGTAGTCGGGCAGCACCGCCACCAACTCGCCGCTGGCCAACAAGTCGTGTATCCCCAGTTGCGGCACCTGGGTAATGCCAAACCCGCCCAGGCACGCCGATTGATAGGCGTCGGTGCTGTTGACCGTCACCCGGCCTGCCATCGGCAGCCGCTGCACCTTGTTGCCCACCAGGTATTCGAACCCGGCCGAGCGTGCGCCCAGCGGCCGCACGTAATGCACCAACTGATGATGCGCCAGGTCTGCCAGGGTGTCGGGCACGCCATACCGTTGCAGGTACGCCGCGCTCGCGCAGTTGACCATCGGCATGCTGCACACCCGCCGCGCTACCACAGTTTGATCGGGCTGGGCGCCGACGCGCACCACGCAATCAAAACCTTCGGCGATCAGGTCCACCTGGCGGTCCGAACAGCTGATTTCCATGTCGATCAGCGGATGGCGCGCCATGAACGTGGGCAAGTTCGGCAAGATCACGCCCCGCGCCATGACATTGGGCATGTCCACCCGTATGCGTCCGGCCAATTGGGTTTCGTCCTGACGGAACAAACCTTCTAACTCTTCCATGTGCGCCAGCAGATCCTTGCTGCGCTCATACAACACACGACCATCCTGGGTCGCCTGCACCTTGCGCGTGGTGCGTTGCAACAGCCGAGCGCCGAGCAACTCCTCCAACGCCTGCACATGCTCAGAGACCGTAGAGCGCGGCAAGCCCAGGCTTTGGCCGGCCTGGGTAAAGCTCGACAACTCAGTAACGCGTACGAAGGTGCGCAGCAGCTCAAGCTTGTTCATTAGATTGTTCGCCTTATCCGGCCAGTGATTTCGATATCAGCCTGTTTATCACGTTATGGCCGGACAAATACACTCAGTCCCACTCACCCCATTCGAGGACTGCACCATGACCCGTAAAATCGCACTCATCACTGGCGCTAGCCGTGGCCTGGGCAAAAGCGCCGCCCTGCACCTGGCTGCGCAAGGCATCGACATCATCGGCACTTACCACAGCGCAGCGGCCGAAGCCCAAGCCGTGGTTGCCCAGGTAGAGGCCTTGGGCGGTCGCGCCGCCATGCTGCAACTGGACGTCAGCCAGAGCGCAACCTTCGATGCATTCGTTGGCCAGATCGGCACACTGCTCAAGGATGTGTTCGCCCAGGAGCATTTCAACTTCCTGATCAACAACGCCGGGGTTGGCACCTACGCAAGCTTTGCCGAAACCACCGAAGCCCAGTTCGACCAGTTGGTGGCGATCCATGTGAAGGCACCGTTTTTCCTCACGCAGAAACTGCTGCCGCTGATCAGCGATGGCGGGCGCATCATCAATATCTCCAGCGGCCTGGCGCGCTTCAGCCTGCCGGGGTATGCCGCCTACGCATCTATGAAAGGCGCGGTGGAAGTCTTGTCGCGCTACCAGGCTAAAGAACTGGGCCCACGGGGTATTACCGTGAACACCCTGGCACCGGGCGCGATTGCCACCGACTTCGGCGGCGGCGCGGTGCGCGATAACACCGATGTGAATGCGATGGTTGCCAATAACACCGCCCTGGGCCGCGTAGGCTTGCCGGACGACATTGGCGGGGCGATTTCGACCTTGCTGGCCGATGGCAGTCATTGGATCACCGGCCAGCGGATCGAGGCGTCGGGCGGGATGTTCCTATAAGCGACGCACGCCTACGGGGTAACTGGGGTTTTACCGGCGAATTTCTCGCGCAGCACGTCATAACCCCAGTGGTACACGTAGGTGTACGGCAGGAAGAACAACAACACGCCAATGTCGAGGATGAAGGCTTCCAACAGGCTGATCTTCATCAAGGCGGCAATCAACGGCACTGCCAAGAGGATCAGGCCGCCTTCAAACAGCAGCGCATGCAGCACACGGGTCCAACCACCGTTGGCCAGTTGCAGGCGATTTTTAAGGCGGTCGAACAGGCTGTTGAACACCACGTTCCAGCTCAGTGCCAACAGGCTGATGCCCAGGGTCACTGCGCCCATCTCCAGCGCGGGCCGGCCGGTGATCCACACCAACAGCGGCGTGCAAATCAATAAGGCCAACCCCTCGAAACCAAGGGCTTGAAAAACGCGTTCAGTAAGGGATTTGGTAGGGGTCATAGCCCGGCTCCGTGAGTGACGATGGTTGCCATGATCAGGCTTTGTCTCGATACTTCATAACCAATAACCATCGATCAAGGCGATAGTCATGGCCTCCCATGAAGTGCTTCAGGCGTTTGTCCAGGCTGCCACCCAAGGCTCGTTTTCCGCGGCGGCGCGCAAGCTGGGCAAAAGCCAGTCCACCGTGAGCGCGGCAGTGGCCAGCCTTGAGATTGACCTGAACGTGGTGCTGTTTGACCGCAGCAGCCGCAAGCCGACCCTCACACCGGCGGGGCAAGTGTTGCTGCAACGGGCTGAGCAAGTGCTGGAAGCCAGTAGCCGCCTGGAGCTGGCAGCCAGTCAGTTATCGCAAGGCCTGGAGCCGAAGTTGAGTCTCGCCATGTCCGATACTTATCAGTCTGATCGATTCGAGGTCGCTCTCAGCGCCTTCGAACAACGCTACCCAGACCTTGAGCTGGAATGCCTGATCGCGGAATGCGAAGACTTGATCGCACTGGTGCAAAGTGGCCGGGCGCAGATCGCGTTTATCGAGAAACAAGAAGCCTACCCGCCGGACCTGACGTTCTCCCCCGTGGAAGAGCGCACGGAGATCGCGCTGTTTGTCTCGCCTGGACACCCATTGGCGAACCTGGACAAGGTTCACCCGCACACCTTGCAACAACACCGGGAGTTGCGCTTGGCGAGCATCATCAGCCCCAATGAAAACCGCGGCACGCAACGTGTGTGGTCGGCGCCGAGTTACCTGATGCTGATGGAAATGGCACAGCTGGGTTTTGGTTGGGCACCGATACCGCGCTGGCTGGTGGAGCGTTTTGGCGGCAACCAGTTGGTTGAACTCAAGGTGCGCAGTTGGCCGCGTTCGGTGGCGGTGGATGCGCTGTGGTCCCGGCACCAGCCGCCGGGGCCTGCGGGGAGCTGGTTGCTGGGCAAGATGCTGGAGTGAACGCAGTGCAATGTAGAGGGGGCCGTTAGAGAGACGTTGGCTGTCAGGCCATCATCGCAGGCAAGCCAGCGCCCACATTGGATCGCGGGGCGTCATAACATCGTGTTGGCTATTTGAGTTCGGCGAGGCGTCGCGTGATGAAGCGTTTTTCTGGCGCCTGTTGCGTCAGCGACAGCGCTTTTTCGTACGCGCTGCGAGCTTCGTCAAACCGCCCCAACTGCCGGCAAAATTCCCCACGCGCCGAATGCGCCAAGTGATAGTCCTGCAACTCACCGCGCTGCAAAAGGTTGTCTACCAGCGCCAGCCCCGCCAAAGGCCCCTGCTCCATCGCCACCGCTACCGCACGGTTCAACTCGATCACCGGCGACGGCACAGACCTGAGCAATACATCATAGAGCCCGACAATCTGCCGCCAATCGGTTTCCCCTGCGCTGGGCGCCTCGGCGTGCACGGCGGCAATCGCAGCCTGCAAGCAATACGGCCCGAAGCGTGGCGTCATCAGCGCCTGCTCCACCAATGCGCAGCCTTCAGCGATCAAGGCCCTGTCCCAAAGCGTACGATCCTGAGCGTCCAACAGCACCAGTTCGCCGCTGGCAGAAGTGCGGGCAGGCCGACGCGACTCGTGCAGCAACATTAACGCCAGCAAGCCCATGACTTCCGGCTCGGGCAGCAACTCCAGCAGCAAACGCCCCAGGCGAATGGCCTCCAAGGTCAGGTCCTCGCGGGTGAGGTCGGCACCCGCTGAGGCCGAATAGCCCTCGTTGAACACCAGGTAAATCACCCGCAGCACACTGTCCAATCGTTCGGGCAATTCGGCGCGGGACGGCACTTGATAGGGAATTCTCGCCTCACGGATCTTGCCCTTGGCGCGCACGATGCGTTGGGCAATGGTGGTGGGCGTGGCTAGAAAAGCGTGAGCGATGGCCTCGGTGCTCAGGTCGCAGATCTCGCGCAAGGTCAGCGCAACCTGGGCATCGGCTGCCAACGCTGGGTGGCAGCAAGTGAACATCAGGCGCAGGCGGTCGTCTTCCACGTCTTCATCACTCCAAGGCGCGGCCTCCAACGCCTCGGCCTGCTCCTCCAATAACGGGGTAAACCGCGACTGCCGACGCAGGCGATCGATGGCTTTGAAGCGGCCGGTGGACACCAGCCACGCCCGTGGATTATCCGGCACGCCATCCTCGGGCCAGCGCTGCAGGGCGACGAAAAATGCTTCGTGCAGCGCCTCCTCGGCCAGGTCGAAATCCCCTAGCACACGAATCAACGTCGCGAGCACGCGGCGTGATTCGCGGCGGTAAATAGCGTCGATCTGCTGGGTCAATCGACCATGTCCTCGGTCACCAACTTCACTAGGCGGTCCAGGCTCTGGCCCCAGCCGTCATGAAAGCCCATGGCTTCGTGGGCCTGCTTGTCCTCGGCACTCCAGTGCATGGCGCGGGCGGTGTAGAGCGTCTTGCCGCCGACATCTTCAAAGGTGACTTCGGCGCTCATGAACGGCTTGCCCGAGGGCACCCAACCCGGCATGAACGCGTCGGTAAACACCAGGCGGTTGGGCGCATCGATTTCCAGGAAAACGCCCTGGGTCGGGTACTCGCTGCCATCGGGCGCACGCATCAAGGTGCGGAACAAGCCGCCGACCCACAGGTTCATCTCGCATTCAGGGGTGGTCATGCCGTGGGGGCCCCACCATTGTTGCAGCAGGGTTGGCTCGGTCCAGGCGCGAAACACCCGGCGGCGCGGCGCATCGATCAAGCGGCTGATGGACAGTTCAAATTCGGCGGGTTGAATGTTCACGGGGCAACCTCCTCAAGTCTTTTGATTATTGTGTTGAGAGATTCAATTGGCGCACGGGGCGCACTTCCACACTGCCGACCCGGGCTGCCGGAATGCCGCCAGCCACCTGGAGCGCTTCATTGAGGTCCTTGGCGTCGATCAGGTAGAACCCGGCGAGCTGCTCCTTGGTTTCGGCAAAAGGCCCGTCGGTGATCGACAGCTTGCCGTTGCGCATGCGCACGGTGGTGGCGGTGGTCACTGACTCCAGCGGCTCGGCGGCCAGCATGCGCCCGCTGGCCTGGATGGACTCGACGTAGGCCAGACATTCCGAGTCGTGGGGGCTGTCGGGCGAGGTGTGCAACGCCTGTTCGTCGCTGTAGATCAAGCACAGGTATTTCATGGCGTTCTCCGTTTTCGGACTACTGACTATAGTTCGCAGTGCTCAAGGTTTCAGGTCGAACAACGCCGTGCCGCTTTGCATATCAAACGGTGCCGACCAGTGCTCGTGCACCACCTTCCATTGGCCATCGATACGCTGGTAGCCGGCAGTCACGCGCATCCAGCAGGCCTTTACCTCGCCGTCCGGCCCGGCGCCGCCGCAGTGGGCCAGCCAGTGGGCGAATGCGCTGTCTGGCGCATCGACGACATGCAATTCATGAAACTCGAAGATGCCGGGGCCGGGGCAGTGCTCCATGCACGCCTCCCAATGCGCGCGGTAGGCCGCCTTGCCCTTGAATTGCAGAGCGGTTACGGCGTCGAACGAGACGATATCGTCGGCGTAAAAGCTGACAATTTTGTCGATATCGCGACTGACGACGGCGTCTTTCCATTGCTCGATCAGGCGCTTGATTGCAGTGCTCATGGCGATGACTCCTTGGGGTGGAAAATCACGGAAGACACCCTTAGTCGAATGGCCCGAAGGGAAATCGACATCCCCCTGAAAAATAATTTCCCGTAGCCCAAACCCGATAAACTGCCACTTCTCTTGCAGCCGTTCGGACAGCCCCATGCCAACCCGCCTCGTTGCCTACGAGGCGCTGAATGCTGTGCAACAACAGCAAGTCGGCGCCATCGAAGTTCACCCTGAACAACTGCCGTTTTGCGGTGATATGTATTGCGCCCTCAATACCCTGCTCGCCAACCCGAGCCCTGGGGTCAAGGGCTTTGCGCTGTTGGTCGACGACCTTCCTGTGGCGTTCTTGCTGCTCAAGCGACCACCGTGCCTGCCTCATTGGGCCGATGAACACAGCGCCACCCTCCACGCGCTACAGGTAGACCGGCATCAACAGGGGCGTGGATACGGCAAGATGTGTTTGCAGGCGTTGCCCGCCGTGGCGCGCGAGGCCTGGCCGCAGATCAAGGGGTTGGAGTTGTCGGTGGATGCCCACAACCTGGCGGCAATGGGGTTGTATCTGGGGGCAGGATGGGTGGATCGCGGTGAGGCGTACAAGGGTCGCGTAGGGTATGAGCGCCGGTTGAGCTTCAGGTTTAATCCATAGCGGCAATGTCACGTAAACATGACTTTTAAGCGTGCATGTCGTGTTTACGTGACATCGGGTGCAGTGTCAGCCCCGCTCCCCGATCGGCAGCCAGATTTCCACCGTCCCCGTGCCCTTCCTGGCATCGAAGTCCGCGCTATAGCGCTCGAAATCCGCGCCCATGACTTTGTAGCCCGAGTGCGGCAGCCATTCGAACATGATGCGCTCGTAGGTTTGCTCAAGCGCCTGCACCGGCCCGTAGTGGGGGAACACGGCATAGTTGAGTGGCGGAATTTCGATCACCTCGAAATTGCTTGGCACGTCTTTCCTGGCCGGGACTTCAACACCTGCCAGGTAATCGAATTCGCCGTGATGCGGGTTATGGCACACCCCGTAGGTCACACCGCCGACGCGCTTCTTGATGTCCTTGATGCAGGTATCGAACAACTCCCACAGCCGTGGGATATCGCCCACGGTGGCCTTCGAATATCGCCCTTGTACCCCGGCGATCACCAGGGCCTTACCGGCTTCCAGGCGTGACTCCAACGGTTGTTTTGTCTGCTGATCCATACGAACAGTCTCCTTCTTATGAGGGAACAAACCCGCATCGAGTATAGGGGCATATCCGCGTTGTACTCCATGTAGAAAAATTTCCTACGCATCTGGACAACTGGCCATCATCGCCCTTATTGTCTGCCCCGCAGGCCACCGCAGTGGCCGACGTCGCTCGGACGGTTCCGGGCGCTTACGTACCTCGAGGCAACAATGGCAGACCAAGGTTCGCCGCGCCGCTTTGCGCGCATAGATCGACTCCCCCCTTACGTTTTCAATATCACTGCCGAGCTGAAGATGGCTGCGCGTCGGCGCGGCGAAGACATCATCGACTTGAGCATGGGTAACCCTGACGGCGCCACGCCTCCTCATATCGTGGAGAAAATGGTCACCGTCGCCCAGCGTGAAGACACCCACGGCTACTCCACCTCCAAAGGCATTCCGCGCCTGCGCCGGGCGATTTCGCGCTGGTACAAGGACCGTTACGCGGTGGATATCGACCCTGAGTCCGAAGCCATCGTGACCATCGGTTCCAAGGAAGGCCTGGCGCACTTGATGCTGGCCACCCTGGACCAGGGCGATACCGTGCTGGTGCCCAACCCCAGCTACCCGATTCATATCTACGGCGCAGTGATTGCAGGTGCCCAGGTACGTTCGGTGCCGCTGATACCGGGCGTGGATTTCTTCGCTGAGCTGGAGCGCGCGATTCGCGGCTCGATCCCCAAGCCGAAGATGATGATCCTCGGCTTCCCGTCCAACCCGACCGCGCAGTGTGTGGAACTGGACTTCTTCGAACGGGTGATCGCCCTGGCCAAGCAGTACGACGTGCTGGTGGTGCACGACCTGGCCTACGCCGACATCGTCTACGACGGCTGGAAAGCCCCCTCGATCATGCAAGTGCCCGGCGCCAAGGACATTGCGGTGGAGTTTTTCACCCTGTCCAAGAGCTACAACATGGCCGGCTGGCGCATCGGCTTCATGGTAGGCAACCCGGAACTGGTCAACGCCCTGGCACGCATCAAGAGCTACCACGACTACGGCACCTTCACCCCGCTGCAAGTGGCGGCGATTGCAGCGCTGGAAGGCGACCAACAGTGCGTGAAGGACATCGCTGAACAGTACCGCCAGCGTCGCAATGTGCTGGTCAAAGGCCTGCATGAGCTGGGCTGGATGGTGGAGAACCCGAAGGCGTCGATGTACGTCTGGGCCAAGATTCCCGAGCAGTATGCCGCCATGGGCTCGCTGGAGTTTGCCAAGAAACTGTTATTGGAAGCGAAGGTGTGTGTGTCGCCGGGGATCGGTTTTGGTGAGTATGGCGATGATCATGTGCGCTTTGCGCTGATCGAAAACCAGGACCGGATTCGCCAGGCGGTGCGAGGCATTCGGGGGATGTTCAGGGCGGATGGGTTGGTCAGCAAAGCCTGACCTGATTTACCTGAAGAAACCCAATTAATGTGGGAGCTGGCTTGCCTGCGATGCAGACACCTCGGTGTTTCAGATGTACCGAGGTGATGCTATCGCAGGCAAGCCAGCTCCCACATTTTGATCGAGTTGCCGCCACTGCTTTTGTGGTGTGGCTTACACTACCAACGACAGCAACATGATGAAGATCAGCGCCACGATCGACAGAATGGTCTCCATCGCCGTCCAGGTCTTGAACGTCTCGGCCACGGTCATGTTGAAGTACTGCTTGACCAGCCAGAACCCCGCATCGTTGACGTGAGACAGGATCAACGAACCCGCGCCCGTCGCCAGTACCAGCAACTCGCGGTTAACCCCTGGGATCATGCCCACCACCGGCACCACAATGCCCGCGCCGGTAATGGTCGCAACCGTCGCCGAACCGGTGGCAATCCGAATCACCGCCGCCACCAGCCACGCCAGCAGGATCGGGTTGATCTGCGCGTTCACCGCCATATGGCCGATCACGTCGCCCACGCCGCTGGTCACCAGCATCTGTTTGAAACCACCACCGGCACCGATGATCAGGATGATCGCGGCGGTCGGCGCAAGGCTGGCGTCGAGCAACTTGAGGATCTGCTTGGAGTGGATACCCTGGCGATGGCCAAAGGTGTACAGCGACAACAGCAACGCCAGCAACAGTGCGGTGATCGGGTGGCCGATCATGTCCATCCAGTTACGCACCACGTTGCCTTCAGCGAACGCGATGTCGGCAAAGGTTTTGAGTAGCATCAGGAACACCGGCAGCAGCACGGTGACCAGAGTGATGCTGAAGCTCGGCAGGTCTTTGTTCTCCGGCTCGCGGGCCAGTTGGTCCACCAGTTCCTGGGACGGGTTGCCCGGGATGTACTTGGCGATGAACGTACCGAAAATCGGGCCGGCGATGATGGCGGTCGGCAGCGCAACGATCAGACCGTACAGGATGGTCTTGCCGATATCGGCACCGAACACGCCGATGGCCAGCAGCGGGCCCGGGTGCGGTGGCACCAGGCCGTGCACCGCCGACAAACCGGCCAGCAGCGGGATACCGATCTTGATCAGCGACACGCCGGTACGCCGGGCGACAATAAACACCAGCGGGATCAGCAATACAAAGCCGATCTCGAAGAACAGCGGGATGCCCACCAGGAACGCGGCGAACATCATGGCCCACTGGACCTTCTCTTTGCCGAAGGCGCGGATCAGGGTCTGGGCGATCTGATCGGCACCGCCGGACTCGGCCATCATCTTGCCGAGCATCGTGCCCAGCGCGAGGATGATGCCGACAAAGCCGAGCACCCCGCCGAAGCCGTCCTGGAACGCCTTGATGATCTTGTCCACGGGCATACCCGAGGTCAGGCCGAGGAAACCGGCCGCGATGATCAGTGCAATGAACGGGTGCACCTTGAACTTGGTGATCAGTACGATCAACCCGATGATAGTGACTACTGCATCTAGCAGCAGGTAAGACTCGTGGGACATGCCAAACATGGGGGGTCTCTCCTGTTTGTTGTTGTTATTAAAGCGGGTGTTGAACTTCCTGCCGGGGATAGCGCTATCTTTTCCGGCAAAAAATTAATGAGTAGGTTCAAAGCCGTGCTTGCGCCACCAGGTATTGGTCTGCTCGGCCAGCTCCTCGACGCTGTCTTCACTGGCGTTCAAGGCCAGGGTCAGCGGCTCGCCCTTGGGCGATTCAAGGGTGGCGAACTGGCTGTCGATCAGGCTTGCCGGCATGAAATGGCCGGGGCGGTGAGACACGCGGTCGGCGGCGACTTCGCGGGTCAGTTCCAGGAAGACAAAACCCAGGCCCGGCGCGGCTTCGCGCAAGTGGTCACGGTATTTTTTCTTCAGGGCCGAACAGGTCAGTACAGGATGCTCGCCCGCTTTCAACGCGCGGCGCAGTTCATCGCACAGGATGTCGAGCCAGCCGGCGCGGTCGTCGTCGTTGAGGGGGTGGCCGGCGCTCATCTTTTCGATGTTCGCGGCGGGGTGAAAGCTGTCGCCTTCAATGGCAGTGGCGCCGTTAAGGGCGCACAGGGCTTGGCTGACGCTGGACTTGCCACAGCCGGAAACACCCATGATGACCAGGGCGGTAACAGGTTGACTCATGAAACACCTCAGGACGCAGATAGCGCTACCTTTGCATAGCGTAAGGCTAGTGCAAAAACAGGCTTTTCCCGCGCCGACTTGTCATTTTTATGGAGTGACGCGTGCATCCGTTCCAACAGATTGACTTCAAGAGCTGGACAGGATCAGGCAACCCTTTATCCAAGAATTTGCAGCCCTTTGGAGACAGCGCTACCTTAGTGCCTCGATTTTTGTTTGGCAAGCTGCCTGATGACCTCTAAGAACGATAAAAATACCCGCACGACGGGCCGCCCCACCTTGAACGAAGTCGCCCGCCTGGCTGGCGTCAGTCCGATTACCGCCTCCCGTGCTTTGCGCGGTATCAGCACGGTCGCCACGGAGCTGGTAGAAAAGGTGCAACAGGCCGCCGCCGAACTGAGCTACGTGGTCAACCCCGCCGCCCGCGCCCTGGCCTCGGCGCAGAGCCATTCGGTGGTGGTGCTGGTGCCGTCACTGTCCAACCTGCTGTTTATCGAAACCCTGGAAGCTATTCATCAGGTACTGCGGCCCAAGGGCTTTGAAGTACTGATCGGCAACTCCCATTATTCGCGCGATGAAGAAGAAGACCTGCTGCGCAACTACATGGCCTATCAGCCGCGGGGATTGCTGCTGACCGGGTTTGACCGCACCGAAAGCGCGCGACGAATGGTCGAGGCCAGCAATGTGCCCTGTGTGTACATGATGGATCTGGACCCTAATGCCGGGGTGAACTGCGTGGGCTTCTCGCAACTGGCCGCTGGCGAGACCGCGGCGGCGCACTTGCTGTCCCGGGGGCGCAAGCGCCTGGCCTATATCGGCGCGCAGTTGGATCAGCGCACGTTGTTGCGCGGCGAAGGTTTCCGCCGCGCCTTGCAGCAGGCGGGCATGTACGACCCGGCGCTGGAGCTTTTGACACCACGTCCCTCCTCCGTGGGCCTGGGCGGCGAACTGTTCCTGCAATTGCTGGCAGCGCATCCGGATGTGGATGCGATCTTCTTCGGCAACGACGACCTGGCCCAGGGCGCCCTGCTCGAAGCCCTGCGCCATGGCATCAAGGTGCCTGAACGTGTGGCGGTGCTGGGCTTCAACGACCTGCCCGCTTCCTCATTCATGGTGCCGCGCCTGAGTAGCATCAGCACGCCACGGGAAGCCATCGGGCGTCGGGCGGCGGAGCATTTGCTGACGATCATGGCGGGCAACAAGGTGGCCAAGCCAGTGGTGGATATGGGGTTTGAGTTGCAGGTGCGCGAGAGCACCTGAACGTCGAGCTGAACGCACACAATGTGGGAGCAGGCAAGCCAGCTCCCACCTTTTTCTACCGTGCCCACTTGATAGGTAGGACAGCCGTAGGAAGCGGCTTACATTGCAGTAAGCGCCTTGCTCCGCTGCCTACGCTTACGTCAGAATCCGCCGGCTTGTGCGCCTCGGTGACGGTCTCTAAGGTTTGCCGGTCGCTGAATTTCTCGGTGATCGGGTTTAGTAGCCCGAGTTTGGTCACTCTAAGTGCATAAGCCTGCCCGCGTTAATGGCGGCTGTGCGTAGGGCACTTTCGGGTGCGCCGGCTTTGAGTGTCCACCGGTCTACTAACCTGCGTACAGCTGCCACCCTCGTTTAGTAGCGATACGGCGGCAGCCCATTCCAGGATGCTCTGATGATCAAAAAAATCGATCCGCCGCTAACCACCCTCTTCACGCTCATCCCCGATGTTTCCACTGAAACCCTGCTGGCCAACAGCTACGAAACCGTCTGCTCCGTCAGCACCTTACTGCTCGACCTGTCCGATGACCTCACCGGCAAACACCGTGATGTGGCCCTGGCCATTCATCAATTGAGCGAGCTGAGCGTATTGCTGGTGGGCAAGGCCATGGACCAGCACACACCACGCTGCTGAGGCAATCCACGATCCCTGTGGGAGCTGGCTTGCCTGCGATAGCGGCGCATCAGGCAGTACCTTCATTGACTGACACAGCGCTATCGCAGGCAAGCCAGCTCCCACATTTTCGACCGTGCCCGCTTCACACCCTCGCCGCTGTGCCCGGCGCCTGCTAGATTGGTCATTCTCCAAATGCCAGGGAAGCACCATGGGCCATTCACTGAAAATTTTGGGTCGCACCTCCTCCATCAACGTGCGCAAAGTACTCTGGACCTGCCAGGAACTGGGCATCGACTACGTGCGTGAGGACTGGGGCATCGGCTTCAAGCCCACCCAGTCCCCCGAGTTCCTCGCTTTGAACCCCAACGCGCAGGTGCCGGTGCTGATCGACGACCATGGCGTGCTGTGGGAGTCCAATACCATCTGTCGCTACCTTGTCGGCCTTTATCAGCGCCATGACTTGCTACCCGTTGAGCCTGCCTTGCGTGCACGGGTTGAACAGTGGATGGACTGGCAGGCCACCGAACTCAATCCTTCATGGGGCTATGTGTTCCACGCACTGGTGCGTAAGAACCCGGACTATCAGGACCCGCAACGCATCCAGGCGGGCGTGCAGGCCTGGAATGACAAGATGGCCTTGCTGGAACAACAGTTGACCAAGACCGGCGCCTACGTCGCGGGCGAAGAGTTCACCCTCGCTGACATCTTGATAGGCCTTTCGGTGCATCGGTGGCAGATGACACCCATGGAGCGGCCACCCTACCCCGCCATCGAGGCGTATTACCAACGCCTCAGCCAGCATGCCGGCTTCAAGACCTTCGCCCTCGACGGCCATGACTAAGCGAGCTATTGGGCCTCAGGCATGGTCATCACCATTGGTCTGAAAACCACTACCACCTGTCATATTTGACAGTAGACCTGTTTTTCATCTTCACCTATTCATAAGCCAGAGCAAGGCAATGCCTCGCTCATCCCTGAATATGGAGAAGCAGCCATGAGCGAGAAGATCGGTGAGTACGACAAAATTTCCGGCGTAATCGATGGGTGGGATACCACCTTTGTCACGTCCTTTGTCGCCCATTTGAACGGAGAGTCAGGTTTCAATTCGACAGTAGGAATCATGTCCGGATCTGGCTTGATAAAAATGAGCATCGACCAAAATATCAAGGCAGGTGAGACCTACGACATCGATGCAACGGGGAGTGATAAAAAAGTAAGGCTTGAGTTTGACGACACGCGACAAGGCGAGTCCGGCAACTATATGGCAACCAGTGGCAAATTCACCGTATTGAAACTGCAAGGCAATATGCTGTCAGCGTCCCTCCACTTTGAGGCGCAAACCGCGCAAGCCCCTCAAAAGAAGATGAGCTTCACCCAAGGCGTTTATGAGGTTGAGGACTTCAAGCACGTCTAGAACATCCACGCAGCGGGAGGGCCCCACTCCCGCCAGAAGCTGCCTGCCGATAGCAACCTTCGGCAGGACAGCCTTCGCGCCCTCGCGCGATAAACCTCTGAAACAGAGGCGCCGCGCGCAATTAATCGGCGAATGTACGGGCTACCGTCCGCAACTTAACAAACACCGCTTTCCGTTAGCCAGTTAAGATTCCAGGTGACCGACTATGGAATTTATTCATGTCCACACTCCCCGTCTCAGCTACGGACACCCTCGCCCCCCACCGAGCCGCCCACATCAGCGCCCGCATCGACCGCCTGCCCGCCGTCGCCACTATTTGGCGCCTGGTGGCGTTGCTCTCCATCGGCGGCTTTTTCGAGCTGTATGACTTGTTCCAAACCGCCTATATCAGCCCTGGCCTGATCAGCGACGGGATTTTTCATACCGGCAGCGAAGGTGTTTTCGGCTTCTCGGACCAGGCCGCTTTCGCCTCGGCCACATTCCTGGGCCTGTTCCTCGGCGCCAGCCTGCTCAGCCCCATCGCCGACCGCTTCGGGCGACGCGCGATCTTCACCTTTGCGCTGGTCTGGTACACGGTGGCAACGGTGCTGATGGGCATTCAGACCTCGGCCGTGGGCATTATCTGCATGCGCTTTCTGGTGGGCATTGGCCTTGGCATCGAACTGGTGACCATCGATGCCTATCTCTCGGAACTGGTACCTAAGCGCATGCGCAGTTCGGCGTTTGCCTTTGCATTTTTTATCCAGTTTCTGTCGGTACCGGCTGTGGCCTTGATGTCGTGGTGGCTGGTGCCACAGGCGCCGTTCGGTATCGCGGGCTGGCGCTGGGTGGTGCTCTCAAGTGCAGTGTTTGCGCTGTTTATCTGGCAACTGCGCAAGCGCCTGCCGGAGTCACCGCGCTGGCTTGCACAAAAGGGACGCTTCGAAGAGGCCGACACGATCCTGAACAACCTGGAGGCACGCTGCCAAAAGGATCATGGCAAGCCGCTGGACGAACCGGACCCCGAAGCCATCAGCGTGCAGGGCAATGGCCGTTTCGCCGATATCTGGCAGCCGCCCTACCGGCGACGCGCCTTGATGCTGATCGTGTTCCATGTATTCCAAGCCATCGGCTTCTTCGGCTTTGGCAACTGGCTGCCGGCCTTGCTCTCGGGCCAGGGTGTCAGCGTGACCCACAGCCTGCTCTACGCCTTTATCATCACCCTCGCCTACCCGCTCGGCCCGCTGCTGTTCGTCAAGGTGGCCAACCGCTTTGAGAACAAATGGCAAATTGTCGGCTCGGCCATGGGTGCAGTGATCTTCGGCAGCCTGTTTGCCCTGCAAACCACAGCGTTAGGGCTGATTTTCTGCGGGGTGATGATCACCTTCTGCAATGCCTGGCTGAGCTTCAGTTATCACTCCTATCAGAGCGAATTGTTCCCCACCAATATCCGTGCGCGAGCGGTCGGGTTCTGTTATTCGTTCAGCCGTTTGTCCACGGTGTTCAGTAGCCTGTTGATCGGCTTTATCCTCGAGCACCTTGGCACGCCGGGGGTGTTGGCGTTTATCGCCAGCAGCATGTTGATCGTGATGATTACCATCAGTTGGTTCGGGCCGCGTACGCGCAACCTGGCGCTGGAGAACATCGCTCACTGACGGCAACGGTTGGCCGCACAAGGAGAAGGCTTGCCGCGCCGACGACTCCCGCCCCAGTAAACACTGGGGAACGGCACCCGGCACAGTATTTGCTCCAGCTGTCGCACCGTCTGTTTTCATAGGTGACCGATCATGCTGGTTAACAACACTCAAGCGGCGTCGAACGTGCAACAGATCACGCGACCCGACATGGACCCCGCCAACGCCGCCGCCAGTGCGCTGTACAGCGGCGCTTTGCAGGCTGCGCAACACAGCGTCACAGTGCCGGCCGCGCAGAGGGAATTGGACAAGGCCAGCGATCGCATCGACGAAGCCTTCGCCAAGACCCGCGTGCAGTTACAGGCCACGACTAACGGGGCACGTACCGAGTTCACCGAATACATGAGCAGATCCCCGGCCGAACGTATTCGTGAACAGCTGCTCAAGGAACAAGGGCTGACCGAAGAGCAAGTGCAGGCGCTGCCCCAGGAAAAACAAGACGCCATCGCCAAACAAGTGGCCGAGCGCTTGAAAGAGCAGCAACAGCAGCAGGTTGCGGCGAAGGCCACTGCTTCGCCAGCCGAGACAGTGAAAGAAACCCTGGCCGCGATCTGAACCTGTGGGAGCTGGCTTGCCTGCGATAGCATCACCTCGGTTCATCTGATACACCGAGGTGTCTGTATCGCAGGCAAGCCAGCTCCCACACTGATCGGTCTAGCGGTCTGGCTCATGGAAGGTCAAGGGGCTTGAAGACAGCCTGCTGCACGTCGACTTTTTTCGGGATCAGGCCGTTGGCAAAAAACAGGTCGGCGGTGCGTTGCTGGTTGGCGATATCGATGGCCTCCAAGGGGCGGATCGGCTCAGGCGAGCGATGTTCGAAGTAGCTTTTGACCACCGCCGGTTGCAGGCCCAGGGTGCCGGCCATCAGCGTGATGCTCGCGTCGGGCTCATCAAGCGACAAGCGCTGCGCCTTGCCAAGCGTCTGGATAATCGTGGCGATGGCCTCTGGGTGCTGCTTGGCAAACGGGTGGTTGACCACGAAGAAACTGCCCGCAGGGTTCAACCCTTGCCCGTCCCGCAGCACGCGTGCCGAGCCGTCGATCACGGCGGCCGAGTAGTACGGGTCCCACACTACCCATGCGTCCACCTTGCCTTGTTCGAACGCGGCGCGGCCGTCGGAAGGCGACAGGTACACCACATTCACATCCTTCCACTGCAACCCGGCGTGCAGCAGGCTTTTGAGGAACAGGTTGTGTGCACTGGAGCCCTTGAGCAATGCCACGCGCTTGCCCTTGAGTTCGGCCACGTTCTGCACGGTGCTGGCCTTGGGCACCAGCACTGCTTCGGCCTTGCCCTCGTTGGGCTCGACGGCAAAATACTGCAAGTCGATCCCGGCCGCCTGGGCGAAGATCGGCGGTATATCACCAATATTGCCGATGTCCAGGCTGCCTGCGTTGAGCGCTTCGATCAGCGGCGGGCCACCGAGGAATTCGGTCCACTGCACCTGTGTACCGGGCAGTGCGGCTTCGAAGAGCTTGTGCTCACGGGCGAGCACCATGCTGACCGAGCTTTTCTGGTAGCCGATGCGCAGCGTGGAAGGTTCGGCCGCCGAGGTGGGTTGCGCCAGTACCGCCAATGCCAGCAGCGAACTGCCCAGCAGGTGTTTGATTGCTTTCATAAGTTGCCTCTTGGTGGTTCGATCAGATTCAAAGTGAGCACAGGAAGTGTGGGAGCTGGCTTGCCTGCGATGGCGGCCTGTCATGGCCAGAGGTGTTGGCTGGCTCACCGCTATCGCAGGCAAGCCAGCTCCCACATTTGATCGGGGTGGGATTCAAGTCCGGTAACAGCGCGGGCCATGTAGTCACTGACCGAGCGCTGGGAAATCCCCAGTTCGGCGGCGATCTGGGGGTACGTCAGGCCGTTGACGCGGGACAGCAGGAACGTCGCCTTGACCTTGGCCGGCAAGCGGTCGAGCGTCTGCTCGACGGCCTGCAGCGCTTCGAGCACTCGGGCCCTGCCCTCCGCGCAGGCCGCATCGTTATCCAGCGCAGCGAGGTAGGCACGCTCCAGGTCACGTCGACGCCACACCTGGTACACCAGGCGCTGGGCAATGGTGGTAAGCAATGCGCGGGGCTGTCGTATCGGCGCTACCTGAGGTGCACTCAAGAGCTGGACAAACGCGTCGACGGCGATGTCTTCGGCGTGGGCACGGGAGTTGAGGTAGCGGTGCAAACGGCTGCACAGCCAAGGGTAATGAATGCGAAACAGGGAGCCCACATAGTCGCTGTGAGCACGATCGGCGCCGGACATAGGGGCTCCTTCTGAGTAGGTTGCGCGGTATGTCCGGTGTTCCGGTGAAGCAATCCTAGCAAGGCTCCTTATGCTTTAATAATACTTAAAACGCATTTTTATATAACCTTATTGAAGTACCGAATAGCCGATGCTGGCGGCTTTGCGCTGGTAATCCAACACCACCTGATAGTCATCTTCGCTGGCAGGAAGCACAGCTCGCACACCGAGGGTTTGCGCCACCTGCGGCAGGTCCTGCAACGCCAGGTTCATCGCCTCACGAATCTGCGCCACCTGCCCATCGCTCAAGCCCAGCGCGCCTATGTAAGGCAAAGTCGGGCTCGGCGCGCTGCGGGTGATGACGCGCAGGCCCGCGACCTCTTCGGGGGCGAATCGGGCGAGGTAGTCGTAGGTGACGCTATCGATGGCGGCGAGGTCGGCGCGGCCTTCACGCAGCCAGCGCAAGCTCTCGCGGTGGGCGCCGCTGATGCCGACGCTGGCGAAGAACCGCCCGTCGCGCTGCAACGGCGCCAGACAGTGACGCAGCAGGTTCATGCCGCTGTTGGAGTCGTGGCCGTTGATCACGCCGCGGCTCTGGTAGAACTGCGTCAGGCGGGTACGCGGGTTGTCCGCGCGGGTCAACAGCAGGCTGCAATGTTCGCCGTGGCTGCTGTGGGCCAACTCGTAACGGGGGCGCCCAATGATGCGCACCTGGCCGCGCAGTTGGGTCATCAGCGGGTAGCCGCAGGTTTGGCTGACGAGCAATTGTGGCGCCAGCCACAGGCCGCGCAAGTCGAGGTGGTCGGCGTTAAGACGATGCAGCTTCAAGCGCTCAAGGATGCGCGCCAGCCAGTGTTGATTGGCCTGCTGGATAGGTTCGGGCGCAACGTACATGCGCAGGTCGGCGTAGTACTCACTCATGGTCGCCTCTCAGGCAAACGGGTGCCGGGGACTGTCGATGGCCTTGAGGCCGTGACGGCTGATCAACTGGCCGTAGCCTTGCACCAGGAAGCCACCGCTGCGCACCAGCCACTGCTCGCGCCGGGCACGGTACACCCTGGGCAGCAGGTACCACGGCAACTTTGGCAGATCGTGGTGCACCAGGTGCAGATTGTTGTTGAGAAACAGCCAGGCCCAGGGCCAGGACGCTTCGTTGAGCACTGTGCGGTGTTCCGGCCGCAGATGGGGGCGGTGCTCATAGTAGGAGCGGATCGAAGCCAGGGACAACGCTGGCACGCTGACCAGCAGCAGGTAATGCCACACCGCAAGCGCGCTGTAGGAGGCAATGAAACTCAGCATCAGCACAGTAACGGCGCCGTGAGCCAGCCACATCGGCCATACCTGGGGCAGGCGTTGAAACTCGTGACGGGCCAACCGGCCAATGGCCAACGGCGCAGCCAGCAGGAAGCGGCCAAGCACGGTCTTGGTCAGCCAATGCACGCCACGTTCGAACAGCGAGCTGTCGTCCCATTGCTGCTGATTGAGGTAGCGGCTTTCCGGGTCGATGCCCGGTAGGGTCAGGTTGTCGTCGTTGTGGTGCAACAAGTGGCTGTCGCGGTACAGCGTATAGGGATACCACACCGCGAAAGGCGCATAGCCGAGGAGTTTATTGAGCAACAACGAACGGGTCGGGTGGCCGTGGAGCAATTCGTGCTGCACCGATAGCCACAGGGTCACCAGCGGAATCAGCAGCAACATGCTCAGCCACAGGCCCAGCCACCGGCTGCCAAGGATCACCGCGAACCAGCCGGCATATACGCCGATCAACAGTAGCCAGGTCGGCCATTCGGTTCTTGCCACGAAGGTTGTCGCCAGGGCTTCGATTTCCCGGCGTTGGGTCGGATCAAGGTAATTGGCCATCGGCAGCTCAGAGCAGGTGTTTCCTGCTCTGTGCAATGAGGCGGGAAAATCTTGCAGATCGTTTAGTTCTAAGCGTGTAACTCAGTGACCGAACAGGCCTGCTTCGGATTTTTTGGTCTTCTTGTCCGCGCGTTTTTCATCGGCGGTCTTTGCCGGTTTTTTCTTGGCGGCTTTCTTTGAATCCATACCTTTGGCCATGATGCATGCTCCACTAACAGGGGATGTAGCACTGGGTATACCACCTATTGCCCGGCAGAAGGCGCTTATAATCCCCGGCCCTGGATAATGCTTGTCTGAACCCCATGCCCCCATTGCACATCGAACCGCTGGCAGAGCCTCTGTGGCCACTGCTGAACAAGTTTTACCGCAACCACAATTCGTCGATGAAGGCACTCAAGGGCGGCCGCTTGTGGGTGGCGCGCGATAGCGACATCGTGGCGGGCTTGTGCTTGAGCCCGGTGGTGGGTGGGCAGTGGCTGACGGGGGTGTTTGTGGCGCCGACTTATCGTGGCCAGGGGCTCGCGGCGCGACTGGTTGAAGAGGCCGTGGCGGGTTGTGAGGGGACGGTCTGGTTGCTGTGCCATCCGGACCTGGAAGGGTTGTATCGGGGCATGGGGTTCAGCCAGGACACGGTTTTGCCGCAATCGCTGAGTGAACGGCTGGTGCGTTACAAGCGCAA
This sequence comes from Pseudomonas sp. CFSAN084952, assembly GCF_009648855.1. Classification (NCBI taxonomy): domain Bacteria; kingdom Pseudomonadati; phylum Pseudomonadota; class Gammaproteobacteria; order Pseudomonadales; family Pseudomonadaceae; genus Pseudomonas; species Pseudomonas sp. CFSAN084952. The sequence continues at coordinate 4,083,955 of NZ_CP045767.1, forward strand.
TAAGCCGATGATTGCGATGGGGCTCAATGCCCCAGTCCTGAATAAACACTGATCCCACAGTTGAACTGTGGGCTATTCGTCAGCCGTTGGGTCCAGCTCCGGGAACATCACTTCAATAAACCCGAATTTGCTGAAATCGGTAATCCGCGATGGGTACAACCGGCCGATCAAATGGTCGCACTCATGCTGCACCACCCGCGCATGGAAGCCGTCGGCAAAACGCACAATCGGCTCGCCCTTGGGGTCGAAACCTTCGTAGCGGATCTGCTGGTAACGGTTCACGGCGCCGCGCAGGCCGGGCACTGACAGGCAACCTTCATAGCCCTCTTCCAGTACCGGGCTAAGCGGTGTGATCAGCGGGTTGATCAGAATGGTCTGGGGTACCGGCGGCGCCTCCGGGTAGCGTTCGCTGGCCTCGAAACCAAAGATCACCAGTTGCAGGTCGACACCAATCTGCGGTGCAGCCAGGCCAACACCGCCTACGTGTTCCATGGTCTGGAACATATCGTCGATCAGTTGCCACAACTCGGGGCTGTCGAACATCTCCGGCGGTACCGGCGGGGCGATACGCAGCAGGCGCTCGTCGCCCATTTTCAGGATTTCACGGATCATTGTTCAGGCTCGGTAATGGGCTTGGAGTGGTCCCGGCCTAAGCCAGAGACGTGCTGTTTTTCAGTCGGGGCCGGTTCGCCGATTTCCTTCTGCCCGGGGTCCTTGCCTTCGGCAGACATGTGTTCGATCACGGCATTCATCTCCGCGCCGAGCAACAGCACGGCAGCGGAGATATAGAAATACAGGAGCAGGACAATAATCGCACCGATACTGCCATACATGGCGTTGTAGTCGGCGAAGGTTTTGACGTAGTAGCCAAAGCCGAGGGAGGCGACGATCCACACCACCACCGCCAATACCGAACCTGGGGTGATAAAGCGAAACTCCTGCTCGACATCCGGCATCACGTAATACATGAGTGCCACGGCGAACATCAGCAGGATCACGATCAATGGCCAGCGCAGGATAGTCCACAGGGTGACGACGAATTCCTGCATGCCGATCTGCCCGGCCAGCCACTCCATGACCTGCGGGCCGAGCACCATCAGCGCGGCAGCAGCCAGCAGCATGCCGGCGATGCCGACGGTGTAGAAAATCGACAGTGGAAAACGCTTCCAGATCGGCCGGCCCTCAACCACGTCGTAGGCGGCGTTCATGGCGCTCATCATAAGGCGCACGCCCGCGGAGGCCGTCCACAAGGCAATCACGATACCGACCGAGAGCAGCCCCCCCTTGGACTGCTGCAGTTGGTCGATCACCGGGTTGACTTGCTCTAGCGCCTGGGGCGGCAACACCAGTTCCGACTGCAGGCGCAGCCAGGTGAAGAAGTCAGGCAGGTGCAGGAAACCGATCAGGGCGATCAGGAACAGCAGAAAGGGGAACAACGAGAACAGCATCTGGTAGGCCAGTGCCGAGGCGTAAGTCGGCATCTCGTCATCGAGAAATTCAGTGACGGTGCGCATCAGCACCTTGTGCAGCTTGAGACCATCGAGTACCGGAAAAATCATAGCGTCTCCTTTCGCCGCAAAGAGATTGAGTTCATGGGCGACTCAGGGGCCGTTTTCTACATCAAAGTAGCCCATTTGGCGACTTTGAAACAATTTCGAAAGTTTAGTTGCAACACCGGATACAAAAACGGCCATCCGTGGATGGCCGTCGGGCTGCTGGGGGCTGCCCGCCAGGACGCGTTACTCAGTGGCTTTTTTCACTGCGTCCTTGGTCTTGCCCACTGCTTGCTGAGCTTCGCCTTTTTTCTCTTGGATCACGCCTTCAGCACGCAGTTTGTCATTGTCTGTGACTTTACCGACGCCTTGCTTGATGTTACCGACAGCTTCGTTCGCCAAGCCCTTTACCTTATCGGAAGTGCTGCTCATGGTATTACTCCTGATAACAATCAAATGGTTTTTGGTCACTACGTAGCGGTTGACCTGAAGCGCAACGGCAGAGTTTCAATTATTTTTGTACGAGCATTTCATCGAAAGCGGCAGGTTTGGCTTTATGTTTTATGTCCAACCCACGAGAATGCCCGGCACATTCAGGCTGCAACGCTGAATAACAGATCCCGTAGGAAGGTTATGAAACTCAATAAAGCACAGGCCATTGCCCGCAGAAACCAGGAACTGGGCGGTGCCGTACTCGGCGTCAACAACTGCCACTTCACCGACCTGGACCGCAAACGCAACATCTGGTGGTTCGACCTGCCGGTGGGGCGTATTGCCGTGGGCCAGTACGAGTGGATCCATCTGTTGATGCACAACGCCGACACCGACCAGTTGCTGCACCTTAAGGTGCCGACCGTGTTCCTGCGTGAAAAACTCGAGGGGCTGGTGGTGCGCAATGCGGGCAAGCGCAGGCCGGAGATTACCCTGGAGCTAAGCGCGGATAAGGACTCGTTCTTGAAGGACGTACGCCCCGCCGGTGCGGGTGTGAGCTTCGCGCAGTTCGCGCTGTAAGCCCGGTAACCCTGTGGGAGCGCGCTTGCCCGCGATGGCAGTGAGTCAGGCGATACAGCAGTGGCTGGTGTAGCGCTGTCGCAGGCAAGCCCGCTCCCACAGGAGGTAAGTGTTTGGCCAGCGCCCTCATAAAAAACCCCGCATCAGCGGGGTTTTTTATGGGTTACTTTTTAAGACCGAGTTTCTTCAGTTCTTCATCACGCAATTCACGCCGCAGGATCTTGCCCACGTTGGTGGTCGGCAACGCATCACGGAACTCCACGGCCTTGGGCACCTTGTAGCCGGTGACGTTGGCGCGCATGTGTTCCATCACCTGGTCCTTGGTCAGGGTGGCCCCTGGCTTGACCACGATGAACAACTTGATGTGCTCGCCGGATTTTTCATCCGGTACGCCGATGGCCGCACACTGCAGCACGCCCGGCAGGCCCGCCAGCACGTCTTCGAGCTCGTTGGGGTAGACGTTGAAGCCGGAGACCAGAATCATGTCCTTCTTGCGGTCGACGATACGCATGTAGCCGTCTGGCTGGATGATCGCGATGTCGCCGGTCTTCAGCCAGCCCTCGCTGTCGAGCATCTCGTCGGTGGCATCCTGGCGCTGCCAGTAGCCCTTCATCACTTGCGGACCTTTTACACACAGCTCGCCGGTTTCGCCCAGCGCCAGCTCGGTACCGTCGTCGGCGATGACTTTACACGCGGTGGAAGGCACCGGAATGCCAATGGTGCCGATCTGGATGTTCTGGATCGGGTTGACCGTGGCCACCGGGCTGGTTTCAGTCATGCCGTAGCCTTCGCAGATCGCGCAGCCGGTCACGGCCTTCCAACGCTCCGCCGCAGCCAGTTGCAACGCCATGCCGCCCGATAGGGTGACCTTCAGCGCAGAGAAGTCCAGCTTGCGGAAACCTTCGTTGTTGCACAGTGCCACGAACAGGGTGTTGAGGCCGACGAAGCCGCTGAACTTCCACTTCGACAGTTCCTTGACCATCGCCGGCAGGTCGCGCGGGTTGCTGATCAGGATGTTGTGGTTGCCGATCAGCATCATCGCCATGCAATGAAAGGTGAAGGCATAGATGTGGTAGAGCGGCAGCGGTGTGATCAGGATCTCGCAGCCTTCATTGAGGTTGGAGCCCATCAGCGCCTTGCATTGCAACATGTTGGCGACGAGGTTGCGGTGGGTCAGCATCGCGCCCTTGGCCACGCCGGTGGTACCGCCGGTGTATTGCAACACGGCCACATCGCCGCTGGCCGGGCTGGCATCGTTGACCGGCTGGCCATGGCCCTTGGCGAGTACGTCGTTGAACTTGATGGCCTGGGGCAGATGATAGGCCGGGACCATTTTCTTCACGTACTTGATCACGCTGTTGATCAGCACGCGCTTGAACGGCGAGAGCAGGTCGGCAACTTCGGTGACGATCACGTGCTTGACGGCGGTCTTGGGCACGACTTTTTCAGCCAGGTGCGCCATGTTGGCCAGGCAAACCAGGGCCTTGGCCCCCGAATCATTGAATTGGTGTTCCATCTCCCGCGCGGTGTACAGCGGGTTGGTGTTGACCACGATCAGGCCGGCGCGGATGGCACCGAATACAGCGACGGGGTATTGCAGAACGTTGGGCAGTTGCACAGCGATTCGATCGCCAGGCTTCAAGTCGGTATGCTGTTGCAGATACGCGGCGAATGCGCCGGACAATTCGTACAGTTCACCGTAGGTGATTGTCTTGCCCAGGTTGCTGAAAGCCGGTTTGTTGGCGAAGCGCTGGCAGGACTGCTTCAGTACCGCCTGAATATTCGGATACTCGTCTGGATTGATCTGTGCAGCAATCCCGGCGGGGTACTTATCCTTCCAAAAGTCTTCATTCATGGAAGCCCACTCCTCAGCGACGCGAATTCATCATCGCATTTGATGCGATTATTATTGGTGTATGTTTTTAGGTGAGTCTGGCGCTTTCAAGCAGGCCTAGAAGTCACAAAGCGCGCCGAGAGTAGCAGCTTTGCCAAGGGCCGCCTAGAGCCAAAAGAGGGCCCTACAGTCATAAACATGACTCAAGAATATCTAATGGTCACTTTTAGAGCAAAAATTCTATAACGCCAGAAATGGCTCTAGAACAAGCTCTCAAGGGTGCTATATGACAATGTGGGAGCTGGCTTGCCTGCGATAGCGGTGGATCAGTCAATTCAACAGGTGACTGAAACACCGCTATCGCCGGCAAGCCAGCTCCCACATTTTTTGTACCCGGTTTCAACTCAAGCGATGTCGCGCAGCTCGCGGCGCAAAATTTTGCCCACAGGCGTCATCGGCAACGACTCCCTCAACACAATATGCTTGGGCACCTTGTAGCCGGTGAAGTTGGCCTTGCAGTACGCCTTCAGCTCCTCGAGGCTCACCCCCTGGGCCCGTGCCACCACGAACAGCTTCACCGCCTCCCCCGTGCGCTCGTCCGGCACGCCGATCACGGCGCAGTTGGCCACGGCCGGGTGGGCCATGATCACGTCTTCGATTTCGTTGGGGTACACGTTGAAACCCGAGACGATGATCAAATCCTTCTTGCGATCCACAATACTGATGTAGCCATCGGTGTCGATCACCGCAATGTCACCGGTCTTCAACCAGCCATCGGCGTCCAGGGTTTCGGCGGTGGCGGCCGGTTGCTGCCAGTAGCCCTTCATCACTTGCGGGCCCTGGATGCACAGCTCGCCGCGCTCGCCCAACGGCAGTTCTTGCCCCAGGTCATCCACGACCCTCATCGCCGTACCCGGCACCGGGATGCCCACGGTACCCAGGCGCGACAGGCCGCCGTAGGGGTTGGTACTGGCCACTGGCGAGGTTTCGGTGAGGCCGTAGCCTTCGCCGATGGCGCAACCGGTCAGCGCCTTCCAGCGTTCCGCCGTGGCCTTGACCAGGGCGGTGCCGCCGGAGTTGGTGATCTTCAGGTGGGAGAAATCCAGGTTCTTGAAATCCGGGTGGTCCATCAGCGCCACAAACAGCGTGTTCAGCCCCAACAGGCCGGAGAACTGCCACTGCTTGAGCTCCTTGATAAACCCGCCGATGTCCCGTGGGTTGGTGATCAGCACGTTGTGGTTGCCGGAGACCATCATGCACATGCAATTGGCCGTGAATGCATAGATGTGGTACAGCGGCAGCGGTGCAATCATCACCTCCTGCCCTTCCTTGATCAGCGGATGGCCGTCGTCGCCCAGTTGCGACATGCACGCCCGCACCTGCTGCATATTCGCCACCAGGTTGCCGTGGGTGAGCATCGCGCCCTTGGCCAGGCCGGTGGTGCCGCCGGTGTATTGCAGCACGGCGACGTCGTCCAGGGTCACCGGATGGCGCGTCACCCCAAGGCCCGCGCCCATGCGCAGGGCGCGCTTGAACGACACTGCTCGCGGCAGGTGGTAGGCCGGAACCATCTTCTTCACCTTGTCGACCACGGTGTTGACCAGCCAGCCTTTGGCGGCGGGCATGAAATCGCCCATCCTGGCTTCGATCAGGTAGTCGATCTCGGTGTCGGTGCATACCTCCTGCACCCGCGAACCGAACAGGTTGAGGTAGACCAGCGCGCGCACACCGGCGTCCTTGAACTGGTGGCGCATCTCGCGCGGGGTATACAGCGGGTTGGTGTTGACCACGATCAGCCCGGCGCGCAGTGCGCCGAACACCGCCACCGGGTAATGCAGCACGTTGGGCAGCTGCACCGCGATGCGCTCGCCGGGCTTGAGGTCGGTGTGCTGCTGCAGGTAACCGGCAAACGCCGCACTCTGGCGTTCAAGTTCTGCGTAGGTGAGGGTAATGCCCATGCTGCTGAATGCCGGACGGTCGGCAAAGGTCTTGCAGGAACGCTCGAACACCTCGATCACCGACTTGTAGGTGCTGAGGTCGATGGCATTGGGGACTCCCGCCGCGCGTTTGTCATTCCAGAAATCAGGTTGCATTATTCTTGTCCTCTTTACCTGAGTGTGTCCGGCCGCTGCCATGCAGATGTGCAGCAATAAGAAGCGGAGCTTTGGGGAAGTTAGCAGCTATGGCCAAACAGGCAAGACGCTGAACTGTGTCATTGATTGTATGAATCTTGTACCTAAGGCGTAGGCAGATACCCCGCCCCACGCCGGATGAGCTATACAATGCAACCACCCTGAGCAAAGGAAGCCGCCATGAACCACAGCACCTTCTGGCTGACCGCGAACGACCACACCCGTCTGTACGTCAACCAATGGCTGCCCGACGGGCCACCCAGGGCCGTGGTGATGATCTCCCATGGCATGGCCGAGCATGGCGGCCGCTATGCGCGCCTGGCGCAGGCATTGTGTGCAGCAGGCCTGGGTGTGTATGCGCTGGACCAGCGCGGGCATGGCCGCACTGCAGAGGCCGGCACTATTGGGCTATATGCTGAAACGGATGGCTGGAACAAAGTAGTGGGCGATCTGGCCAGCCTCAATCAGCACATCGGCCAACAGCATCCCGGGCTGCCGATCATCCTGCTGGGCCACAGCATGGGCAGCTATATCTCCCAGGCGTACTTGCTGCATCACAGTGCCAGCTTGCATGGCGCAATACTCAGCGGCTCGAATTTCCAGCCGGTGGCCCTCTACCGTGCAGCGCAAATCATCGCGCGCATCGAGCGAGCGCGCCAAGGCCTGCGAGGGCGCAGTGCGTTGATCGACTTCCTGTCGTTCGGCTCATTCAACAAAGCCTTCAAGCCCAACCGCACCAAATTCGACTGGCTCAGCCGCGACCCGGTTGAAGTGGATAACTACATCAACGACCCACTCTGTGGCTTTCGTTGCACCAATCAACTGTGGATCGACCTGCTGGGCGGCTTGCAGCAGATCAGCAAAGTCTCCAACCTGGCGCAGATCGATCCTGGCCTGCCGATCCTGGTGATGGGCGGCGATTGTGATCCGGTGAGTGAAGGCAAGCGTCTCAAGGACCTGGCCCACGCCCTGCGTGAAGCCGGTTGCCAGGACGTGCAATTGACGCTCTACCCGCAGGCGCGCCATGAAGTGTTCAACGAAACCAACCGCGATGAAGTCACCGCCGACCTGCTGGCCTGGCTCGACCAGGCGCTGGCGTTGCGCAGGCCCACCCGCTGCGAATAGTTTTTGCTTTAAAATCAGCCGATTAATTACCGTTAAGCCACAGGATGCACCTTGAGATGACCCAGGTAACCAACACCCCGTACGAAGCGCTTGAAGTGGGCCAGACTGCCAGCTTCAGCAAAACCGTCGAAGAGCGCGATATCCAGCTGTTCGCCGCCATGTCGGGTGACCACAACCCGGTGCACCTGGACGCTGAATACGCCAAGGCGACCATGTTCAAGGAGCGGATTGCCCACGGCATGTTCAGCGGTGCACTGATCAGCGCCGCGGTGGCCTGCGAGCTGCCTGGGCCGGGCACGATTTACATCGGCCAGCAGATGACCTTTCAGAAGCCGGTGAAGATCGGCGACACCCTGACCGTGCGCTTGGAAATCCTCGAGAAACTGCCGAAGTTTCGCGTGCGCATTGCCACTCGGGTGTTCAACCAGCGCGATGAGTTGGTGGTAGATGGCGAGGCAGAGATTCTGGCACCGCGTAAGCAGCAAGTCGTGACCTTGACCGAATTGCCGCCGATCAGCATCGGCTGACATTCACGCAGTACCAATGTGGGAGGGGGCTTGCCCCCCGATAGCGCAAGTCAAGTCACAGCTGCAGTGACTGATACTCCGCCATCGGGGGCAAGCCCCCTCCCACATTCTTCAGAACATTTCCAACAAAGGGCTTACGACTGAGCGCGAGCCTGGTTACGCAGGGCTTTTACCTGGTCGTGGTTGCGCTGTACACCGTGGTACTGACGCTCAACCAAGTCACGAATGCCCACCAGGTTGTGCTTGTTGATCTTCTCGATCGCTTCCTTGTAAGCCTTCAGTGCGTGGTCTTCACCGCGCTCGGCTTCGTTCAGTACGGCCTCTTCATCCTTGCCAGTGACCATCGACTTCACGTCGACCCAGCCACGGTGCAGGGCGCCGGCCATGCTGCCGGAATCCTCAGGATCGCCACCCAAGGCACGCACAGCCGTTTTCAGTTCTTCGGCAGCGGTACCGCAATCAACGGCACGCTTGGCAAACAGTGCCTTGAGTTCTGGATGCTTGATGTCTTCAGCGCATTCCTTGAAACCCTTTTGGCCGTCGATGCTGGTCTCGATCAGGTCGTTCAGTACGGAGATCGATTCTTTGTTGATATCAGTCATTTTTCAATTCCTTGTACGGGTTAGAAGGTTGACTTGGTTATTGCAGCGCCCGTGCCAGGTTTTCAAAAATTATTTTTATGATTGATTTCAATAAGTTACGAATTATTGAACCATCTGTATCTTGGTTATTTGCATGATCTGTCATTTGGCCTTCATGCAGAATGCCTGTATTTTCGAAAGCCTGGCCTGAACCCTGCGACGCTCATGAATCCCGAAAAACTCGAACTGCTCATCACCCGCCAAATGCCCTTCGGCAAATACAAAGGCCGGATCATTGCCGACCTGCCTGGGCCCTACCTGAATTGGTTCGCCCGTGAAGGTTTCCCCCACGGGGAACTGGGCGGTTTACTGGCCTTGATGCAGGAGATCGACCACAACGGCCTGTCCGAATTGCTCGAACCGCTGCGCGCCAAACACGGTAAACCTGCCCCCCGCCACTAAAGAGATTCGCCTTGCCAAGGGATGCTGATAACGAAGCGCACTGGCACGCCATCGCCCAGCGCTATGAATGTGAGCCCGGCCCGATCAACCTGGAAAACGGCTACTTCGGGCGTATGAGCCGGGCGGTGCAGGCCCAGTACCTTGAGCACATCAGCTTTATCAACCGCAGCAACGCGGTGCATGTGCGCCAGCGCTTTGAGCAGGGTGAAAACAACGAGTTACGCCGCCAGTTGGCCGGGTTGATTGACGTCGACCCGGAGTCGGTCGCGTTTACCCGTAACGCCACCGAAGCCTTGCAGTCGCTGATCCGCAACTACAACCGCCTGCAACCGGGCGACCAAGTGCTGATCAGCGATCTGGAATACGACACGGTCAAAGGCGCCATGCGCTGGCTGGCAGCGACTCGCGGCGTGGAAGTGATAGAGGTGGCCCACACCCACCCGGCCAGTTTCGACAGCCTGGTGCACACTTACCACGACGCCTTCGCGCAGTACCCGCGCCTGAAGCTCATGGCCTTGACCCATGTAACCCATCGCACCGGGCTGGTCATGCCGGTTGCGGCCATTGCCAAGGCCGCACGCGAACGCGCAATCGACGTGATCCTCGACGGCGCCCACGCCTTGGGCCAGGTCGAATTCAACCTGGCCGAACTGGGCATTCAGTTCGCAGGCTTCAACCTGCATAAATGGATCGGCGCACCGCTGACCCTGGGCTTTTTGTACATCGCACCGGAGCGCCTGGCCGATATCGACCCGGACATGGGTGAGTTCCACTACCCGACCACGGATGTACGAGCGCGTACGTCCTACAGCACGCCGAACTTCCCAGCACTAATGACCTTGCCCCTGGTGTTTGAAGAGCATCGGCAATTGGGTGGCGCCGCGGCCAAGGGCGCACGCGTCAATCACCTGCGCAACCTGTGGGTGAACCAGGTACGGCCGTTGGCGGGAATTGAAGTGCTGACTTCGGATGACCCACGACTGTATTGCGGGATCACCGCCTTCAAGTTCATCGGGCGTGATCAGCAGACGATGGCGGACAGGTTGCTCAAGGAGCACAGCCTGTTCACCACTACGCGCACGGGGGCGGCGTTTGGCACCTGTATTCGGGTGACGCCCGGGTTGGTGACGTCAGCGGCGGACATCAATGCGCTGGTCCACGCAATCACCAGACTAAACACCGATTAAAATTGTGGGAGCTGGCTTGCCTGCGATAACGGTGTATCAGCCAAAGATGGGCTAACTGATAAATAGCTATCGCAGGCAAGCCAGCTCCCACCTTCAGAGCGGCGATGTGCTTGAGGTTTTTCTACAGGCAAAAAAAAGCGGCACACCGACCAAGTGCGCCGCAAAAATGCCGTTAAGCACAGCAACAACGATTCGATAAATCCGTTCAGTCCAGCAGCGCCAGCGCCTGGGCAGTGACTTCCTGGATACGCGCCCAGTCGCCGTTCTTGACCCACTCCGGATCCAGCATCCAGCTGCCCCCCACGCACATCACGTTTTTCAACGCCATGTAGCTCTTGATGTTGGCTGGGCCAACACCGCCAGTCGGGCAGAATTTGACTTCGCCGAATGGGCCGCCGAGCGCCTTGATGGCAGCAACACCACCGCTGACTTCAGCCGGGAACAGTTTGAAGCGGCGATAACCCAGGCCGTAGCCTTCCATGATGCCGGAGGCGTTGCTGATGCCCGGCAGCAGCGGGATCGGGCTGTGCACCGAGGCTTCCAGCAGGTCGCGGGTGATGCCAGGGGTGACGATAAATTGCGAGCCCGCCACTTCGGCCGCTTCGAGCATGTGACGATCGAGCACGGTACCGGCACCGGTGCACAGCTCAGGACGTTGCTCGCGCAAGACCTGAATGGCCTTGAGGCCGAACTCGGAACGCAGGGTCACTTCCAGCGCGGTCAAACCGCCAGCGGCCAGGGCGTCGGCCAACGGCAGGATGTCCTGTTCGCGGGCGATGGTGATCACCGGCAGGATCCGCGCCTTGGCGCAGAGGCTGTCGATCAAGGCAACTTTATCCGCCATGGACACGGTCGATTGGGGGCTTTTCATAGCGGCTGATCCTTGGCTCATGGGCACCAGTAAATCTCTAGAGTAGGTTGCAAAAACGCGCGAATCGGCATGGCAGCAACATCGTTGCTGGCCAGGGCGGCGCTCAAGGTGGTCAATTTCGAACTGCCGGAAATCGACAGCACGGTGTAGTTGGCCGTCGCCAACAGCGCGCGACTCATGGTCAGGCGCTGGTGCGGCACGGTCGGTGCCAGCATCGGCCAGCAACGGCGGGTACCGTCGGGCTTCAGGGCTTCAGCCAGGTTGGGACTGTTGGGGAACAGCGAGGCAGTGTGACCGTCATCGCCCATGCCCAGCACCAGCACATCAATGGCAGGCAGCTCGGCCAGCAGGCGATCGGCCTGCTCGGCAGCGTCTTCAAGGTTGGCGGCAGGGCTGTACAGGCTCAAGAACTTCGCCTTGGCCGCCGGGCCTTGCAGCAAGTGTTGCTTCAACAAGCCGGCATTGCTGTCCGCGTGTTCGACCGGCACCCAGCGCTCATCGGCCAGGGTGATGATGACCTTGGACCAGTCCAGGCCCTGCTTGGCCAGGTTCTGGAAAAACGCCACGGGGCTGCGGCCACCGGACACCACCAACGTCGCCTCGCCACGGGCACTGATGGCCGCGCGCAGTTGTTCGGCCACGTCATTGGCAAGGCCATCGGCCAGCAGCGCAGGCGTACGGTACTCATGGGCAGTGACGCCCTGAGGCAGTTTCAATTCAGATATCGCCATACCACGACCTCCCATCCCGCGTAATCAGTGCAATGGAGCTCATCGGCCCCCAGGACCCCGCCGCATACGGCTTAGGCGCATCACCGGATTTTTTCCACCCGGCGATCAACTGGTCACACCACTTCCACGCGGCTTCGATTTCATCTTTGCGAACAAACAGGTTCTGATTGCCGCGCATCACTTCCAGCAACAATCGCTCGTAGGCATCGGGGATGCGTGCGCTGCGATAGGTGTCGGAAAAATTCAATTGCAGTGGCCCGCTGCGCAGTTGCATGCCTTTGTCCAGGCCCTGTTCCTTGGTCATCACACGCAGGGAAATACCTTCGTCCGGCTGCAGGCGGATGATCAGCTTGTTGCTGATCTGCAAGCGCTGCTCGGGGGCGAAGATATAGTGGGATGGTTCCTTGAAATGGATGACGATCTGCGACAGCTTTTGCGGCATGCGCTTGCCGGTACGCAGGTAGAACGGCACCCCGGCCCAACGCCAGTTGCGGATATCGGCACGCAGGGCGACGAAGGTTTCGGTGTCGCTCTGGGTGTTGGAATTGTCTTCTTCCAGGTAACCCGGCACGGCTTTACCAGCGCTGTAGCCGGCGATGTACTGGCCACGGACTACTTGGGTGGTCAGGCCTTCGGGGCTGATCGGCGCCAGGGCCTTGAGCACCTTGACCTTCTCGTCACGGATGCTGTCGGCGGACAGGTCGGCCGGCGGGTCCATGGCAATCAGGCACAGCAGCTGCAACAGGTGGTTCTGGATCATGTCGCGCAGCTGGCCGGCCTTGTCGAAGTAACCCCAACGGCCTTCGATGCCGACCTGCTCGGCCACGGTGATTTCCACGTGGGAGATGTAGTTCTGGTTCCACTGGGTTTCGAACAGGCTGTTGGCGAAACGCAGGGCAATCAGGTTCTGCACCGTCTCTTTGCCCAGGTAGTGGTCGATGCGGTAGGTGCGGTTTTCCGGGAAAAACTGCGCCACGGCGTCGTTGACCTTGCGCGATGACTCCAGGTCCGAACCGATGGGTTTTTCCAGCACTACGCGGGTATTTTCCGCCAGGCCAACCTTGGACAGGTTTTCGCAGATCGCGCCGTACACCGCCGCCGGGGTGGCGAAGTAGGCAATCAGGCGTTGATCGCTGCCGGCTTTTTCGGCCAGGGCAACGTAGTCGTCAGCCTTCATGAAGTCGACATGCACATACGAAAGGCGCGCGAGGAAACGCTGGGCCACGGCCTCGTCGAGTTCCTTGCCGACGTATTTACGCAATTCTTTTTCGATATGGGCCAGGTGTTGCTGCTCGGAGCCGGCTTCACGGGCCAGGGCCAGGATGCGTGTGTCGTCGTGCAGCAACCCGGCGCCATCGAGTTGATAAAGGGCAGGAAATAACTTGCGCAGCGCCAGATCACCCAAGGCGCCAAACAGGGCAAAGGTGCAGGGTTCCACGGTTATCGAAGGCATGATGTTTGTTCTTTTATCAAGTTAAGCTACAAATACCTTTTTTCAAGGCATCACTCAAGGAAAAATGTAGTAATAACCACAACATTTTCCCGAAATACGCATTGCGAGTGGTGGTGTTCAGCTACCCTCAGTAGGATAGGCCACCGCGAAAAGCCACTCATCGATTGGTTGCCGCCTTTTTATTTGCATCGTCGCCCGAAGGAAAGACTGAATGGACCGCGTGCGAAATCTTCTGGAACAGATCCGGAACCGCCTCGAAGAATTGAACAAGGCCGAGCGCAAAGTCGCTGAAGTGATCCTGCTCAACCCGCAGCAGGCCACACGCTTCTCGATCGCCGCCCTCGCCCAGGCCGCCTCGGTCAGTGAACCGACGGTCAACCGCTTCTGCCGTTCGTTCGGTGTCAGCGGTTACCCTGAACTCAAATTGCAGTTGGCGCAAAGCCTGGCCAGTGGCGCCGCGTATGTCAGCCGCGCCGTGGAGGCCGATGATAACCCCGAGGCCTACACCCAGAAGATCTTTGGCAGCGCCATTGCCTCCTTGGACAGTGCCTGCCAGGCCCTGGACCCGGCGCTGATCAGCAAGGCCGTGGACTTGTTGATCCAGGCACGGCAGATCCACTTCTTTGGCCTCGGCGCTTCAGCCCCGGTGGCCATGGATGCGTTGCACAAGTTCTTCCGCTTCAACCTGGCAGTGACCGCCCACGCCGACGTGCTGATGCAACGCATGATCGCCTCGGTGGCGCACACCGGTGAGTTGTTCGTGATCATTTCCTACACCGGCCGTACCCGCGAACTGGTGGAAGTGGCGCGTATCGCTCGGGAAAACGGTGCGTCGGTGCTGGGCGTGACCGCCGAAAACTCGCCGCTGGCCAAAGCCAGTACGGTGAGCCTGAACATCCCGCTGCCGGAAGACACGGATATCTACATGCCGATGACTTCTCGGATTATCCAATTGACGGTATTGGACGTGTTGGCAACGGGTATGACCCTGCGTCGCGGAGTGGATTTCCAGCCGCATTTGCGCAAGATCAAAGAGAGCTTGAATGACAGCCGATATCCGGTGGGGGATGAGTTCAACTAGCAGGCAGCTCTACCAGCAGTACCGGCGCTATCGCAGGCAAGCCAGCTCCCACATTTGGAATGCATTCCCCTGTGGGAGCTGGCTTGCCTGCGATAGCGCCATCAGCCACACCGCTAAACCGCTGCCCTGGCCTGCAAACTCAAATGCGCCCTCTCCCCCGGCGCCAGGCTCGCCGCCGCCATCGCCGCCTCCACACACACAAACCCCGACGCTTCGTTAAAGCTCACGCCCAACAGCGGCCGGCTGCCCGGGTGCCACACCACCGTGTCGGCGCTGTCGCCGGTGTCGATGCACAGTTCACGCTGCCAGGCGTGGTCCTTGAGCTGCAGTTCGCCCTCATGCTGGAACACCCGCTGGCATCCGCCATCGACCCGCAATTCGCCTTCCTGCTGGCAAACCTGGCGATTGAGCTGGTCATAACCCTGCGCCCCTTCGAGCCCAGACAGCGCTACCTCGTCAACGTGACCAATACGCCAGTAAGCGTGCAATGCATGGCTCAACTGGCACGGCAGCTCGTCGTGATGCTCGGTGCTCAGGCGCAGTTCCAGGGTTTCGCCCAAGTGTGCGTGCAAGTCCACTTGCCAGTCGCACAGTTGCAATTGCCAGTGCAGGCGCACGCCGTCATCGTCAGTGCTGCTATCGAGCAGTTTCCAGTCGATCAAGCGGGCCCAACCGTGGGAAGGCCAGGCATTTTCGCTGGGGTGACGGCCATACCACGGCCAGCACACCGGTACGCCACCACGGATAGCCCCGACTTGCGGCCATTTGGCGGCACACCACAGCCACGGCTTTTGGCCGGTGGGTTGAAAGTGCAGCAATTGCGCACCCTGGCGACTGAACACCGCCTGGCACAGCGGATGGTCGATCACCAACACATCGCGCATCTGAAAGCGCTCCCAGGCGAACACCGGACGCTCGCGCAGGGATTTGAAAAAGCGTTGCAGCGGTTGCTCGTGCATGTGCCAGGTCCCGAATATCACAGTGCCACGCAAAAAAAAGCGGATAGCCATGGCTACCCGCAAATGCGCACAGAGAGAGGAGCTTATCGCAACAGCGTTAGAACGTAGACTGAATTTTCAGGCCCGCTACCAGCGCGTTGTCGACTTTATCCACGCCGCCAGGCTGGACAACGTACTGCAGGTTCGGACGCACAGTCAGCCAGTTGGTGACGTGGAAACCGTAGTTGAGTTCGACGTTGTACTCAGTCTCACGAATCGGCGTGTACAGCGGATTGTCGTAGTCGCTCACGCCCCTGGCGTCGTTGAGCAGCTCCGAGTTTTTCTTCACATCATTGTTGACATGCAGGCGAGCGACGCCAATGCCGACGTCATCTTTTGGACGCGCGTCGAATGGGCCTTTGTACACGAGCATCAACGACTGGTAGTTGTCGACCAGGTTGGTTTCCTTGTCATGGAAGGTCGCGTTGGCGGCAATGTTCAAACCACGGGAAGCGTCGCCGTTATGGGTGGTGAGTTGCTGTTGCGCAACGAACCAGTAGCCTTTCTTGCTGCTGCGGGTACGGAAGTCGGCGCCGCTGAGGACCGCATCGTTACCGTTGACGTCTTCACGTACATCCGGAGCATCGGCCGCACTTTTATAGAAACCCACACGGTATTCGCCCGGCAGGTTATTAACCTTCGGCGACCAGACCAATTCCACCGGAATCACGGTGCCCTTGGTACCACTGCCGCTGAGTTTGAAGCCGTTGCCGTGCTCCAGCTGCGACGGGTTCTGGTTGTAGGCACCGATTTGCGCATACAGCTCAGGCGTGATGTTGTATTTCACGCGGATAGCGGCCTGGGCGACCG
Source organism: Pseudomonas sp. CFSAN084952 (assembly GCF_009648855.1). Lineage (NCBI taxonomy): Bacteria > Pseudomonadati > Pseudomonadota > Gammaproteobacteria > Pseudomonadales > Pseudomonadaceae > Pseudomonas > Pseudomonas sp. CFSAN084952. The sequence goes on from NZ_CP045767.1 coordinate 4,100,251, forward strand.
GCCAGTTGTACCAGGTATTGACGTAGTTACCGACCTGGGAGCCGCAGAACGACAGGTTCTGGAAGTCGCAAGGGAAGGTGTTGAAGTCTTCGCCTTCACCGAAGTAACCGAGCTTCACGTCCAGCTTGTTGTCGAACATCTGGTGCTGAATCCAGAACTGGGTCAAACGCACCATATGGCCACGGCCATACACTTCTTGCGACGAACTCAAGGTGCCGGCACGCGGATCGCCAATGCGGTCATTGGAGATATTTTCGCCATTACGGTTGGTCAACTGGATCTTGGCCTGGGTGTTATCCCAGCCCCACAGTTTTTGCAGGTCCAGTGCCACGCCCAGACCGAACTGGTCGGAGTAACGACCGGTCTTGTCGTCGTTGTAGCCGCCGTGGGCGTTGTAGCCCATCTCGCCCACGTAGTCGGCCTTGATGTCGATACCTTGCTCGATCAGCTTGGTACGCTCGCCGCCCCAATCGCCGGTCATCCACTTGGAATCAGCGCTGAATGCATCGGCCGCCATCGCATTGGCGGACAATACAAGGGCTGCTGCCGCTGACAGTTGGCAGATCAGCCGGGTGTTGTTGTGTTGCTTTTTCATCCCTACATCCTCGTCTTTATTGTTATTAAACTGTTTTTATCTAACGCGGGTTACATTTTTTAATTAAAACAATCACTTATCTTGCTTAACGGCCCTTGAACTGGGTCACATTGTCGGCATGCCCCTGTGCCGGCAATGAAGCCACTGCGCCCAACCGCTCACCGGTCTTGGCGTCAAACAGCAATACCTTGGCCGGGTCGAACTGCAAGGTCAGGGTCTCGCCCACTTGCGGTGCCACGTCCGGCGCCAAACGGCAGCAGACCTTGGTGTCGTTGAGCTGCACAAACACCAGGGTGTCCGGGCCGGTCGGCTCGGTGACCTGGACTTCGGCACGAATGCTCGACGAGCCATTACCCTCGCCCGCTGCCAGCACGATCTGCTCCGGGCGCAGGCCCAGGATCACATCGCGGTCTTCCAGCCCGGCGTCATTCATGCCCAACGCCAACTCGCAACGGGCCTGGCCACTGTCGAGCACCGCCACCAGATCACCGTTCTGGCGTTTTAGGCGCATGGGAACGAAGTTCATCGGTGGTGAACCGATAAAGCTTGCCACAAACAGGTTGGCAGGGTCGTTGTAAATTTCTTTTGGCGTGCCGAATTGCTGGATGATCCCGTCCTTCATCACCGCCACTTTGTCGCCCAGGGTCATCGCTTCGATCTGGTCGTGGGTCACGTAGACGGTGGTGGTTTTCAGACGCTGGTGCATCAGCTTCATTTCGGTACGCATCTCGACGCGCAGCTTGGCGTCGAGGTTGGACAGCGGTTCGTCGAACAGGTAGATCTTCGGCCGGCGCGCCAGGGCACGGCCCATGGCCACGCGCTGTTGCTGGCCACCGGACAACTGGCCCGGCTTGCGGTTGAGCAGGTGTTCGATCTGCAGCAACTTGGCCACGCGCGCCACTTCGGCGTCGATGTCGGCTTGCGGCATCTTGCGGATCTTGAGGCCGAACTCGATGTTCTCGCGCACGCTCATGGTCGGGTACAGCGCGTAGGACTGGAACACCATGGCGATGTCACGGTCCTTGGGGCTCATGCCGCTCACGTCTTGATCACCGATCATGATCGCGCCGCCGGTGATGGTCTCAAGGCCAGCGATGCAGTTCATCAGCGTGGATTTACCACAGCCCGACGGGCCGACCAGGATGAGGAACTCGCCTTCCTTGATCGACAGTTCGATGTTCTTCAAGGTGTCGGGCAGGCCGGCGCCATAGGTCTTGTTTACATTGCGAAGTTCAAGCGTAGCCATGATTACCCCTTGACCGCGCCAGCCGTAAGGCCGCGCACGAAATACTTGCCTGCGATCACATAGACCAGCAGGGTCGGCAGCCCGGCGATCATCGCCGCCGCCATATCCACGTTATATTCCTTGGCCCCGGTACTGGTGTTGACCAGGTTGTTCAGCGCCACCGTGATGGGCTGGGAGTCGCCACTGGAGAACACCACGCCGAACAGGAAGTCGTTCCAGATCTGGGTGAACTGCCAGATCAGGCAGACCATGATGATCGGCGTCGACATCGGCAGGATGATCCGGCGGAAGATGGTGAAGAACCCCGCTCCGTCCAGGCGTGCGGCCTTGATCAGCGCATCCGGGATGCTCACGTAGTAGTTACGGAAGAACAGCGTGGTGAACGCCAGGCCGTAGACCACGTGGATAAACACCAGGCCGGTGGTGGTGCTGGCCAGGCCCATCTTGCCGAGGGTGAACGACGCGGGCAGCAACACGGTCTGGAACGGCAGGAAGCAGCCGAACAGCAACAGGCCAAAGAACAGCTGCGAACCGCGGAAGCGCCAGAACGACAGCACGTAGCCGTTCAAGGCGCCGATAGCGGTAGAGATCAGCACAGCAGGAACGGTGATCTTGATCGAGTTCCAGAAGTAGCCATCCACGGTGGCCCAGGCTTTCACCCAGCCGATGCCGCTGACCACGGTGGGCCAGCTCAGCAGGTTACCGGTGCTGATGTCTTCCGGGGTCTTGAAGCTGGTGAGCAGCATCACCACCAGCGGCACCAGGTACAGCAGCACCGCCAGGATCAGCACCGCGTAGATCGCGATGCGGCTCAGGCTGATGGCAGGTTTGGCGGCGAGACTAGTCATTACGCTTGGTCCTCAGCTCGGAATACAGGTACGGCACGATGATCGCGAGGATCGCACCGAGCATCAGGATTGCACTGGCCGAGCCCATGCCCATCTGGCCGCGACTGAAGGTGAACGAGTACATGAACATCGCCGGCAGGTCGGACGAGTAGCCCGGGCCGCCTGCAGTCATTGCCGCCACCAGGTCGAAGCTCTTGATCGCAATGTGCGCCAGGATCATCACCGCACTGAAGAACACCGGACGCAGGCTGGGCAGCACCACGCTCCAGTAGATACGCGGCAGGCTCGCGCCGTCGATCTGCGCAGCGCGGATGATCGACTGATCAACACCGCGCAGGCCGGCGAGGAACATCGCCATGATAAAGCCGGAGGCTTGCCACACAGCGGCAATCACCAGGCAGTAGACCACGCGGTCCGGGTCGATCAGCCAATCGAGACGGAAGCCTTCCCAGCCCCAGTCCCGCAGGAGTTTGTCCAGGCCCATGCCCGGGTTGAGCAACCATTTCCAGGCGGTACCGGTGACGATCATGGAGAGCGCCATCGGGTACAGGTAAATGGTGCGGATAAAGCCTTCGCGGCGGATTTTCTGGTCGAGGAAAATCGCCAGCAGCACGCCGATCACCAGGGTGATACCGATGAACATGCCGCCGAACACGGCCAGGTTCTTGCTCGCCACCCACCAGCGGTCGTTGTCGAACAGCCGCTGATACTGCGCCAGGCCCGCCCATTTGTAGCTGGGCAGGAAGGTCGAGGTGGTGAACGACAGCACGAACGTCCACAGGATGTAGCCATAAAAGCCCACCAGCACGATGAACATGCTCGGCGCCAGCACCAGTTTAGGGAGCCAGCGCTGCAGCACATCGAATGGCGAGGCCTTGCTGAACACAGCAACAGAACTCATGGGAAAATCCAGTACAGGGAAAAAGGACTACAGCCTGCAGGAACCCGCCTTTGTGGCGAGGGAGCTTGCTCCCGCTCGGCTGCGCAGCAGACGCTGTCTTTGGGGGCGCTTCGCGCCCCAGCGGGAGCAAGCTCCCTCGCCACAGCAAGCCGGGTTCCTACATAGGGTGTTACTTGGCCGACTTGATCGCCGCGCCAAGCTTCTTGGCCGTGTCGGCCGGGTCGGCTTTCGGGTCGTTGATGAAGTTGGTCACGACATCAAAGAACGCACCCTGTACCGCCAGGGTCGTGGCCATGTTGTGCGCCATGCTTGGCTGCAGGCCGCCAGTCTTGGCGTCGGCCAGGAAGTCCTTGGCGGCGGTCTGGGCGCAGGAATCAAAGCCGTAGGATTCCATCTTGGTCAGCATGTCGTTACGCACAGGGATCGAGCCCTTGTTGATGCTGAACACCTTCTGGAAGTTTTCACCCAGCACCACTTTGGCGATGTCCTGCTGGCCCGCGGCAGTGCCTTTGTCTTTCTGCTTGAACACCGCCAGGGAGTCGATGTTGTAGGTGAAGGCTTTATCAGTGCCCGGGAACGCTACGCACTCATAATCCTTGCCGGCGACTTTCTTGGCCGCAGTCCATTCGGACTTGGCCCAGTCACCCATGATCTGCATGCCGGCCTTGCCGTTGATGACCTTGCCAGCCTCCAGGTTCCAGTCCTGGCCCTTGCCGTCGACGTCCATGTAGGTCGCGACTTTCTTCAGTTCAGTGAGGGCCTTGACCATTTCCGGGCCGGTCAATGCGCCGTTATCCAGGTCGACCAGGGCTTTCTTGTAGCCATCGGCGCCCATCACCGAGAGCACCACCGCTTCGAACACGGTGCTGTCCTGCCAAGGCTGGCCGCCGTGGGCGAGCGCAATGAAGCCTGCAGCCTTGAGCTTGTCGCCCGCTGCATAGAATTCTTCGAGGGTGGTTGGGTTCTTGGTGATGCCGGCTTTCTTGAAGACTTCCGGGTTGATCCACAGCCAGTTCACGCGGTGGATATTCACCGGCACTGCCACGTAGTCACCGTCGTATTTCACGGTGTCGGAGACTTTCTTGTCGAGCAGCGAATCCCATTTTTCTTCTTTGGCGACGTCTTTGAGCACGTCGGTGTCGAGCAGGCCAGTCGACGCCCATTCCTGGATGTCGGGGCCTTTGATCTGGGCAACGCCTGGCGGGTTACCAGCAACCGCGCGGCTTTTGAGCACGGTCATGGCAGTGGCGCCACCGCCGCCTGCTACAGCACCGTCTTTCCAGGTAAAGCCGTCTTTCTCAACTTGGGCCTTCAGGACATCCACAGCCGCTTTTTCACCGCCGGAGGTCCACCAATGCACCACTTCCACCGTACCTTTGGAGTCGGCGGCAAATGCACTGAGGGGGAACAACGAGGCAATGGAAATAGCGACGGCGAGGCGATTAATCGCGTTCATCTGAGTACCTTTTCTTGTTGTTATGCATGCAAGTCTAGAGCTTGCGCTGCACGGAGTTTAAACATGGATTTTCAGGGCGCAGGTAACAAAGGGACGCACAAATGTCACCACTTGGTGACATAGCATCCGCCGCCCAATGCACTGGCCAAGCTGGGTGCCAAGGGCAGTGCAGGCAGCACTACCGCTTGCCAGGCATGGTACAGGTCAGGTTTACCGCCCCAGATATTACTGCTGGGTTGGTTGTGCGGGCTGAGTTCGTGGTGCCAACTGCCCTGGAGCCGGTCGATGAAGTGGGTTTCGCAAAACTCCCAGAAACGTCGGTACCAGGTTTCGTAATGCAGCTCACCGGTACGTTTGAGCAGCGCCTGAGCAGCGGCGCTGGCTTCGGCATGGGTCCAGTGCAGGCGCTCGCGTACTACCGGGCGTTGGTTCCAATCCAAAGTGTAGACAAGGCCCGGCGCACCATCCACCGCCCAGGCGTACTCGCAGGCACTGGCGAACAGGCCTTTGGCGTCGCTCACCAGCCAGTCCGGCGTGGCCAGCTTGGCCTCAAGGCGCGCAGCTTCCAGGTGCAGCAGCAACCGCGCCCATTCAAAACCATGGCCTGGGGTGATGCCGTAAGGGCGAAAGCCATCGGAAGGGTTGTCTTGGTTGTAACCGAGCAACGGCTTCCAGTGCGTATCGAAATGTTCGATGACCATGAACTGGTTGCCAGCGGCATGAGTATGGATCACCCGTTCAACGATGCGCAGCGCACGGTCCAGCCAACGTGTATCACCACTGACATCGGCCAATGCCAGGAAAGCTTCGGTGGCGTGCATGTTGCTGTTGGCGCCACGGTAGGCTTCGACGCCGCTCCAGTCTCGGGCAAAGGATTCGAGCATGACGCCCTCCTCTTCGCTCCAGAAGAACTGGTCGATGATATGGACGGCGTCGTTCATTAATGTGCGCGCACCCGGCGCGCCGGCCACTACGGCAGAGCTGGCGGCAAGGGCCACGAAGGCGTGCAGGTAGGCGGCCTTGCCGGTGTTGCCATCAGCCGCCTGGGGCGCGGCGAACCAGCCACCGTGCTCACTGTCACGCAGCGGGCCGCTGAGCGCTGCCACACCGTGCGCCACCAGCTCGGCATAACCCGGCAACCCCATGGCATGGGCCATGGCAAAGCTGTGGGTCATGCGCGCGGTGTTCATGGTTTCGGCGCGGGCAGTGGCCGGCAACTGGCCTTTATCGTCGAGGTTGCCGAAACCGTCCGGCAGGCGCGATGCCTTGGCGAACGCCAACAGGCGCTGGCCTTCTGCGGCGAGCCAAGCGTGATGGGCAGGTGCATTCAGCCAACTGCTGGCAGGCAGTGGATGGGTGGTCATGGGTGGCCCTTATTGTTTTTTTGGGATGACCGGAGTCTAAACAAGGGCGCGGGATGGGCAAGTAACGAAGGGGAGAAGAAATGTCACCGAGCGGTGACAATCCATGTAGGAGCGAGCTTGTTCGCTCCTACAGAGGACGATTTCGCGTTCATTGACCCAGTGGTGTGGCCGCAGCAGGCGCATTGAGACGCTGATTCAAGTTCTGCACCTGGCTCTGCAAGGTGGTGATATTGCGCGTGGTCTGGATGCGGAACACGTCGAATTCCTTGTTGGTCGGCGCGTCGATATTGGCCGGCTGGTTTTCCTGAGCGCTCTTGAGCACCAGCAAGTCCTGCTCGAGACGGGCGATGGCCGCGCTAGGGTTGCCTTGTTTCTTCAAGGCCGCCACATCGGTGACCAGACCCTTGGTCTCGGCCTGTGCTGCCGTGAGGCTGGCGACAGCGTCAGTAAGGGCCTGCACCTGGCCTTGCAGCTTGGTATTGGCCGCTGTCAGTTCGGCGGTGCTGGCACTCATCTGGGCCAGGCGGCTGTCCAGTTCGGTGGCTTGACCCGCGACGCCCAACTGTTGCTTGCCCTGTTCCTGCAACTGGGCTTCGAGTTGCTTGATCTGCAGCTTCAACGCTTCGCTGCCGTTGTTCACATTGGCTTCGCTGGCCACGACCTTGCCGGAAATCGCCTGCAGGCGCCCCGCCGCTTCCTCGCTGATGCGGGCAAAGCTTTCCTGGGTGGCAACCAACTGCTGGCCCATCAGGGAGATCTGCTGGAAGCTCCACCAGGCCAGGCCTGCAAAGGCAATCAACAGCGCGCCGACCAGTGCCCACAACGGGCCAGTGCTGGCGCTCTTGACCTTGACCACAGGCGTCGTTCGCGAACGCACCGACGTCGCAGGGGTCGGCACGAAATCATCGTCATCCCCAAGGTCGGCCCGCAGGCTGGGAACGTTGTCGAAGTCGTCTTTAGCATCGTTACGCATGAATCTACCCTGAATCAATGAGATGGCTGGCTGCAAAGCCGAGCGGCAGGAGTATAAACCGCACTCCCGGCGCATGGATCGACTCGGAACCTGGAATTGGGTTCCCGAAGTGTTGCTGCTTATGAGCTTATTGGCGGCCCGGGTCCTGGGCTTTCCACCAGCTGCAGAACTCGTCGAGCGCGGCCCACAGGCTGACTTTGGGCTCGTAGTCGAGATAATGCCTGGCGCGGCTGATGTCGAGGGTGAAATCTTTGTTCATCACCTGCATGCCCAGGCGCGACAACGCCGGCTCCGGCCGCCCCGGCCACATCGCGCAGAAGGCTTCATTCAGGGCCGCCACGCTGTAGGCCGCACCGTAGGAGCGGTAACGGGTCACCTGGGGCAGCTCCATTTGCCGCATCACGTAGTTCACCACATCCCAGATCGGCACCGGTGCGCCGTTGCTGATGTTGTAGGCTTTTCCCAGGGCCGAGCCAGTGGCGAGCAAACTGCTGAGCAGCGCCTCGTTAAGGTTATGCACGCTGGTGAAGTCGACTTTGTTCAAGCCGTCGCCGACGATCGCCAGGCGGTTCTTGCGCTGCATTTTCAGCAGGCGCGGGAAGATGCTCATATCGCCGGCCCCGGTAACAAATCGTGGGCGCAGGGCTATCACTTCCAGGCCGAACTCTTGGGCGCCAAAGACCTTCTGCTCAGCCAGGTATTTGGTGGCGGCATAGGGATGCTTGAAACGCTTGGGCACTTGTTCTTCGGTGAGCCCCAGATGGTCGCGACCGTCAAAGTAGATCGACGGCGACGACAGGTGCACCAGGCGCCCGACGCGCTGTTTCAGGCAGGCCTCGACGACGTTTTCGGTGACCAGCACATTGTTCTGGTGGAAGTCCTGGTACTTGCCCCACAGCCCGACGGCGCCGGCGCAATGCACCACGGCTTCGACATCGCGGCACAGGTCGCGCACCAGGTCGGCATCATTCAAGTCACCCTGGATAAACTCGGCACCGCGCCGTACCAGGTGCTCCACACCCTCGGCGCGCCGCCCGTTGACCCGCACGTCCAGGCCTTGTTCAAGGGCGAAGCGCGCAAAGCGCCCGCCAATGAAGCCGCTTGCGCCGGTGACCAGAATTTTCATGTCGTACTCCGTGTTCTTTCGTTTTTCATCGCTCTTGCCTTGACGCGCGCCATCACTCCAACGGCACCAACCAATGACCACACACATCGGCCAGATGGTCGGTCAGCAAGCCCAACAGTTGCCCGCCACTGCGCCAATGATGCCAGTACAGCGGCACATCGATGGGCTTATCTGGCAATAACTCGACCAGCACGCCGGTTTCCAACTGGTCACGCACCTGTAATTCAGGCACCAAGCCCCAGCCCAGGCCGGCTTCTGTCAGGCGGATAAAGCCTTCGGATGACGGGCATAGATGGTGTTCGAAACCACCGTCCACTCCTAGGGACGCCAGGTAGCGGTGCTGCAGGAAATCATCCGGGCCGAACACCAGCGCAGGCGTGCGCGCCAATTGGTCAGCCCGCACGCCCCCAGGAAAATGCCGCGCCAGAAAGGCCGGGCTGGCCAGGGCCCGATAACGCATGGCGCCCAGCAACAGGCTGCGGGCACCGGCCACGGGACGCTCGCTGGCGCAAATGCAGGCCGCCACTTCACCGGCGCGCATGCGCTTGAGGCCCACGGTCTGGTCTTCGACCACCAGGTCCAGCAGCAAATGCTGTTCGGCGCAGAAGTCGCTGACCGCCTCGGCCCACCAAGTGGCGAGGCTGTCGGCATTCAGGGCAATGCGCAGACGCTCGGGCATGCCCTCCTCGTCCAGGGCCGGCACCTGGCTTTGCAGGTCACGCTCCAGCAAGCGCACCTGTTGCACATGGTTGAGCAAGCGCCGGCCGATATCGGTGGGCGTCGGCGGCGAGGCGCGTATCAACACCGGCTGGCCAATGCGCGCTTCCAATAGCTTGATGCGTTGAGAGATGGCTGATTGCGACAGCCCCAGCACCTGGGCACCGCGCTCAAAGCCGGCTTGTTCCACCACCGCCGCCAGGGCAGAAAGCAATTTATAGTCGAACATCAGTTTCTCTAATGAGCGATCAGCAATATTGGTTTTTCTTATACAGGCTCTCCCGTGAAAATGACCAGCATTGCTTCCCCACTTAAGGAAACCTCACATGGCTGGCGAAACCGCCCTGACCACTTTATTGCGCAGCATGAGCCCGCAGTTGAATGACGGCGACTATGTGTTCTGCACCCTTCCCGACAACCGTATCCCTGCGGGCTGCGAGGTCATCGGCAGTTTTCGTGAACAGGAAGGGCTGACGGTGATTGTCGAACGACAACAGGCCGAACAGGCTGGGTTGAGCTTCGACTATCTTGCCGCCTGGATCACCCTGAATGTGCATTCCGCCCTTGAAGCCGTGGGCCTGACCGCCGCCTTCGCCAGCGCGCTGGGCCAAGCCGGTATCAGTTGCAACGTGATTGCCGGCTACTACCACGACCACCTGTTCGTCGGCCGCGCCGATGCCCAGCGGGCCATGGACGTATTGCGACAATTGGCAGCGAACGCGGAGTAAACCCTATGTGGCAAAGCTATGTGAACGGATTGCTGGTCGCTCTCGGCCTGATCATGGCGATCGGCACCCAAAATGCCTTTGTATTGGCACAAAGCCTGCGCCGCGAACATCATTTACCGGTGGCGGCGCTGTGCATCGTGTGCGATGCGATTTTAGTAGCCGCCGGGGTATTCGGGCTGGCCACCGTGCTGGCGCAAAGCCCGATACTGCTGGCGGTGGCACGCTGGGGCGGCGCAGCGTTCTTGCTTTGGTACGGCGCATGCGCGCTACGCAGGGCCTGCTCGAAACAGAGCCTGGACCAAAGCGACAGCCTCAAGACACGCTCAATGCGCGCCGTGCTGCTGAGCGCCTTGGCAGTCACCTTGCTCAACCCCCATGTCTACCTGGACACCGTCCTGCTGATCGGCTCCCTGGGCGCGCAACAAACCGAACCGGGTGCTTATGTAGCCGGAGCAGCCAGTGCCTCGTTCCTGTGGTTCTCCACCCTGGCGCTGGGCGCGGCATGGCTGGCACCCTGGTTGGCACGCCCGGCCACCTGGCGCCTGCTGGACCTGCTGGTCGCGGTAATGATGTTCTGGGTGGCCTATCAACTGATCAGCGCCTGAGCAATATTCCAAAACGCTCTGGAACCTCTATCCCACACAGTTGTTGCGTGGTTATGCCGCACCCCCGGTGCTATGATCAGCCCCCTGCGCCGCAAAGAGTACAAACTCCCCGGCGCATGTTTGGCCGCCCGTGATCGGCCTTGCGCTCACCGCAACTGACCTGATTAGGAGAATCATCATGGCTTTCGAATTGCCGCCGCTGCCCTACGCACACGATGCCCTGCAGCCGCACATCTCCAAGGAAACCTTGGAGTACCACCACGACAAGCACCACAACACCTATGTCGTGAACCTGAACAACCTGGTGCCCGGCACCGAGTTCGAAGGCAAGACCCTGGAAGAGATCGTCAAGTCTTCCTCGGGCGGTATCTTCAACAACGCCGCTCAGGTCTGGAACCACACCTTCTACTGGAACTGCCTGGCGCCAAACGCCGGCGGTCAACCAACCGGCGCGCTGGCTGAAGCCATCAACGCTGCGTTCGGTTCGTTCGACAAGTTCAAAGAAGAGTTCACCAAGACTTCGGTTGGCACCTTCGGTTCCGGTTGGGGCTGGCTGGTGAAAAAGGCTGACGGTTCCCTGGCCCTGGCCAGCACCATCGGCGCCGGCAACCCGCTGACCAACGGCGACACCCCGCTGCTGACCTGCGACGTGTGGGAACACGCCTACTACATCGACTACCGCAACGTGCGTCCAAAGTATGTGGAAGCGTTCTGGAACCTGGTCAACTGGAAGTTCGTGGCTGAGCAGTTCGAAGGCAAGGCCTTCACTGCCTAAGCGATGCTTGCAGTAGGAAAAGCCCGGCGATTGCCGGGCTTTTTTTTGGGCGACGAGTGTGGATCGGCCGAAAAAATGGAACTCATTGAGACGAACCGGCCACGTAGTCGAAGAGAGGAATACACCTCTCGTCCAACGCAGGAGAGTCAACTATGGAACCAGCTTCGATGATGGCCGCCGCCGGCGCCGCCGCCTCGGTGGCACTGCCCATTGCAGGAAAAGCGGCCGAGATGGGAATGGATCTACTCAAGGACGTGATTGACCGTGTCACGGACGGAGCCCAAGGCGGCCAACTGGGCGCGGATCCACAGTCATCTGCCCCACCACAGATTAATTTTTAATCAAGCAACCACTTGCCCCCCCGCAAGGCAACATTCACGGCGGATTCCATCCGCCGTTTTCCTGCCCACCGTCGCTGCAAAGCGCCACCCCCCTTCCCACAGTAATGTCCCTTTGACTGCCCTCCCCAGATTGCCAATACTCATGGCATATTGACGGCCACCCGCATGAGACAAGGAATGCCCCTTTGAAGCTGGAACTCAAGAACAGCTTGTCGGTGAAGTTGCTACGGGTTGTGCTGCTGTCGGCCTTGATCGTGGGTGTGGCGCTGAGCGTGGCGCAGATCGTTTTTGATGCCTACAAGACACGCCAGGCCGTGGCGGGCGATGCCCAGCGCATCCTCGACATGTTTCGCGACCCCTCGACCCAGGCCGTGTACAGCCTGGATCGCGAGATGGGCATGCAGGTGATCGAAGGTCTGTTCCAGGACGATGCTGTGCGCATGGCCTCTATCGGCCATCCCAACGAGACCATGTTGGCGGAAAAAAGCCGCCCTTTACAGCGGTCCCCCAGCCGCTGGCTGACCGACCTGATTCTTGGCCAGGAACGATCCTTTACTACCGCGTTAGTCGGCAAGGGCCCCTACAGCGAATATTACGGCGACCTGAGCATCACCCTCGACACCGCCACCTATGGCCGAAGTTTTCTGGTCAGCTCGGTCATCATCTTTATCTCGGGCGTATTGCGCGCCCTGGTCATGGGGCTGGTGCTGTACCTGGTGTATCACTGGATGCTGACCAAACCGCTGTCGCGGATGCTCCAACACCTGACCTCGATCAACCCGGACCGCCCCAGCGAGCACAAGATCCCTCAGCTCAAGGGTCATGAACGCAACGAACTGGGACAGTGGATAAACACCGCCAACCAATTGCTCGAATCCATTGAGCGCAATACCCACCTGCGCCACGAGGCCGAGTCCAGCCTGTTGCGCATGGCCCAGTACGACTTCCTGACCGGCCTGCCGAACCGCCAGAAGTTGCAGGCGCAGCTGGACAAGATCCTAACGGACGCTGGCCGCCGGCAACGCCGTGTCGCGGTGTTATGCGTGGGGCTGGATGACTTCAAGAGCGTCAACGAGCAATTCACCTACCAGGCCGGCGACAAACTCTTGCTGGCCCTGGCCGACCGCCTGCGCGCCCATAGTGGCCGCCTGGGCACGCTCGCCCGCCTGGGCGGCGACCAGTTCGCCTTGGTGCAAGCCGATATCGACCAGCCCTACGAGGCCGCCGAACTGGCACAAAGCATCCTCGATGACCTGGAGGCTGAATTCGCCCTCGACCACGACCTGATCCGCCTGCGCGCCACCATCGGCATCACGCTGTTTCCGGAAGATGGCGACAGCACCGAGAAGTTGCTGCAAAAAGCCGAGCAGACCATGACCCTGGCCAAGAGCCGCTCGCGCAACCGCTATCAGTTTTATATCGCCAGCGTCGACAGCGAAATGCGCCGGCGCCGTGAACTGGAGAAAGACCTGCGCGATGCCCTGAGCCGCGAGCAGTTCCACCTGGTGTACCAACCGCAAATCAGCTATCGCGACCATCAGGTGGTCGGCGTGGAGGCCCTGCTGCGCTGGCAACACCCGGAACATGGGCTGGTACCGCCGGACTTGTTTATCCCGCTGGCGGAACAGAACGGCACCATCATTCCCATTGGCGAATGGGTGCTGGACCAAGCATGCCGGCAATTGCGCGAATGGCATGACCAGGGTTTCACGGCGCTGCGCATGGCCGTCAACCTGTCCACGGTGCAACTGCACCACACCGAGTTGCCGAGGGTGGTCAACAACCTGATGCAGATCTATCGCCTGCCGCCACGCAGCCTGGAGCTGGAAGTCACCGAGACCGGCCTGATGGAAGACATTAGCACCGCCGCCCAGCATCTGCTGAGCCTGCGTCGCTCCGGGGCGCTGATCGCCATTGATGACTTCGGCACCGGCTATTCCTCCCTGAGTTACCTCAAAAGCCTTCCACTGGACAAGATCAAGATCGACAAGAGCTTCGTCCAGGACCTGCAGGACGACGACGATGACGCAACCATCGTGCGCGCCATTATCCAATTGGGTAAAAGCCTGGGCATGCAGGTGATTGCCGAAGGGGTGGAGACCGCCGAACAGGAGGCCTACATCATCTCCGAGGGGTGCCATGAAGGGCAGGGTTATCACTACAGCAAACCGCTGCAGGCCCGGGAGTTGACGGCTTATCTGAAGCAGTCCGAACGTAATAACGCCGTGAGTCTTTGAATTTACACTTCGATACTCAATATTTCCCGCGTATAAGCCTTTACACAAAATGCAAATCTTTCGCATTATGTCGCAGCGTTTGCGCTCCCCGCGCGCCCTTTCAACAACCGAAGCAGGATGTTCGCCATGATTCGTATGCCCCTGGCCACCGCCAGTCTGCTGGCCATTGCCATTTCTCTCGCCGGTTGCGGCGAAGGTAAAGACAAGGCCGCCGCGCCCCAGGCATCCGCTGCCGCCAGCACTACCGCACCGGCGGCTGCCCCGGCAGGCCAGGTCGACGAAGCAGCCGCCAAGGCCGTGGTCGCGCACTACGCAGACATGGTGTTTGCGGTGTACAGCGATGCCGAATCCACCGCAAAAACCCTGCAGACCGCAATCGATACTTTCCTCGCCAACCCGAACGACGAAACCCTGAAAGCGGCCCGTACCGCCTGGATCGCCGCACGCGTACCCTACCTGCAGAGCGAAGTATTCCGCTTCGGCAACACCATCATCGACGACTGGGAAGGCCAAGTGAACGCCTGGCCCCTGGACGAAGGCCTGATCGACTACGTCGACAAGTCCTACGAGCACGCGCTGGGCAACCCAGGTGCCAACGCCAATATCATCGCCAACAACGAGATTCAGGTGGGCGAAGACAAGGTCGACGTCAAGGAGATCACCCCGGAAAAACTCGCCAGCCTCAATGAGCTGGGCGGTTCCGAAGCGAACGTCGCCACCGGCTACCACGCCATCGAATTCCTGCTGTGGGGCCAGGACCTTAACGGCACCGGCCCAGGCGCGGGCAACCGCCCGGCGTCGGACTACATGACCGGTGACGGTGCAACCGGCGGTCACAACGAGCGTCGCCGCACTTACCTGCGTGCTGTCACCCAACTGCTGGTCAGCGACCTGCAGGAAATGGTCGACAACTGGAAGCCCAACGTCGAAGACAACTACCGCGCCACCCTGGAGTCGGAACCGGGCACCGACGGTTTGCGTAAAATGCTGTTCGGCATGGGCAGCCTGTCCCTGGGCGAACTCGCCGGGGAGCGCATGAAAGTGTCCCTGGAAGCCAACTCGCCGGAAGACGAGCAGGACTGCTTCAGCGACAACACCCATTACTCGCATTTCTACGACGCCAAGGGCATCCGTAACGTCTACCTGGGCGAATACACCCGTGTTGACGGCACCAAGCTGACCGGCGCCAGCCTGTCGTCTCTGGTGGCCAAGGTCGACCCGGCAGCCGACGCAGCCCTCAAGGCTGACCTGGCAGCCACCGAAGCGAAGATCCAGGTGATGGTTGACCACGCCAACAACGGCGAGCACTACGACCAGTTGATCGCCGCTGACAATGAAAAGGGCAACCAGATCGTGCGTGACTCGATTGCCGCCCTGGTCAAGCAGACCGGTTCGATCGAAGCCGCTGCTGGCAAGCTGGGTATCAGTGACCTGAACCCGGACAGCGCTGATCACGAGTTCTGATCAAGCACAGTTAAAAGAGGCGACCTGCGGGTCGCCTTTTTCATGCGCGCAATAACTGCCGCGTCTATCCCTGTAGGCGCTGGCTTGCCTGCGATGGCGGTGGTTCAGTCGACTAATCTGTAACTGACACACCGCCATCGCAGGCAAGCCAGCTCCCACATTGGATTGCGGGGCGTCAGGTGAATATACGCCGGCTGGCAGGCCAGCTCCCACAGGGGTTCTCCATCAACCCGCAGCCCTCGGTTTACAAGACCTGCACCGCGGGTAGAATGGCGCCTCTGCCCAATCACCCGAGCGAACTTCATGGCGTTGCCGACCCTGCGCATCATCGGTTTCATCATCGGCATCTTCCTGATCACCCTTGCGGTCGCCATGGTAATCCCGATGGCGACCCTGGTGATCTTCGAACGCACCAGCGACCTGCCCTCGTTCCTGTGGGCCAGCCTGATCACCTTTATCGCCGGGTTGGCGTTGGTCATTCCTGGCCGCCCCGAGCACGTGCACCTGCGCCCCAGGGACATGTACCTGCTGACGGTCAGCAGTTGGGTGGTGGTGTGCATCTTCGCCGCCCTGCCCTTTTTGCTGACCCAGCACATCAGCTACACCGACTCGTTCTTTGAAAGCATGTCCGGCATCACCGCCACCGGCTCCACCGTGTTGAGCGGCCTGGACAGCATGTCGCCGGGCATTTTGATGTGGCGTTCGTTGCTGCACTGGCTTGGCGGTATCGGCTTTATCGGCATGGCGGTGGCGATCCTCCCGCTGCTGCGCATTGGTGGCATGCGCCTGTTCCAGACCGAATCCTCGGACCGCTCTGAAAAGGTCATGCCTCGCTCACACATGGTGGCGCGCCTGATCGTGGCGGCGTATGTGGGCATCACCATCTTCGGCAGCCTGGCCTTCTGGTGGGCCGGAATGGGCGTGTTCGATGCGATCAACCATGCGATGTCGGCGATTTCCACGGGTGGGTTTTCCACCTCGGACGAGTCCCTGGCCCATTGGAAACAACCGGCGGTGCACTGGGTCGCGGTGGTGGTGATGATCCTTGGCAGCTTGCCGTTCGCCCTGTACGTGGCCACTTTGCGCGGTAACCGTCGAGCGCTGATCAAGGACCAGCAAGTGCAAGGCTTGCTCGGCCTGTTGCTGGTGACCTGGCTGGTACTCGGCACCTGGTACTGGTGGACCACCAACCTGCATTGGCTCGATGCCTTGCGCCATGTGGCGCTGAACGTGACGTCTGTGGTGACCACCACCGGCTTTGCACTGGGGGACTACAGCCTGTGGGGCAACTTCTCACTGATGCTGTTTTTCTACCTGGGCTTTATCGGCGGCTGCTCGGGCTCCACCGCAGGCGGTATCAAGATCTTCCGTTTCCAGGTGGCCTACATCCTGCTCAAAGCCAACTTGAATCAGTTGATCCATCCCCGCGCGGTGATCAAGCAGAAGTACAACGGTCATCGCCTCGATGAGGAGATCGTGCGCTCGATTCTGACTTTTTCGTTTTTCTTCGCCATCACCATCTGCATGATCGCCCTGGCGCTGTCACTGCTGGGCGTGGACTGGATGACCGCATTGACCGGCGCCGCCAGTACCGTTTCCGGCGTGGGCCCCGGCCTGGGCGAAACCATCGGCCCGGCCGGCAACTTCGCCACCCTGCCGGATGCCGCCAAGTGGATCCTGTCCCTGGGCATGTTGCTGGGACGCCTGGAGATCATCACCGTGTTTGTGTTGTGCATTCCGGCGTTCTGGCGTCACTGACCGACGACATTTGCTGCAAGCGCGCCCGGTATTCGCCGGGCGTGGCATCGAACCAGCGGCGAAACGCGCGGAAAAAGTTGCTCGGGTCGGCAAACCCCAGCAGGTAGGCGATTTCCAGCAAGGTCATGTTGGGTTGTGCCAGGTACTGCTCGGCCAGTTCGCGACGGGTGTCATCGAGCAAGGCCTGGAAGCTGGTGCCCTCCTCCTGCAAACGCCGCTGCAAGGTGCGCTGGGACAGGTGCAGCGTCTGGGCCACCGCTTCGCGCTTGGGCTCGCCCTGAGGCAACAGGCGGCACAGCACCTGACGCGCCTTATGGGTCACGCGGCTTTCGGAAAAACGCGCCAGGTATTCACCGGCAAAGCGATCGTGCAACAGCGCCATGGCTTCGTTGGCCGTGGGCAGCGGCGCCTCCATGTCAGCCTGCTCGAAAATCAGCGCGTCATAGGGTGCATTGAATTGCAAAGGCGCATGGAAGGCGCGTTGGTAGGGCGCCAGTTCCGCTGGCTGTTCGCCCTGCAGCAGCACTTTGCGGGGCTGCAGGGTGCGCCCGGTGAGCCAGCCACACAGGGCCAGGGCGCTGGCCAGCGAGGCTTCGGCGCTTTGACGGGTGGGCGGCAGGTGATCGCCATGCACCGTCAGAATCAACGCATAGCCTTCGGGTAACAGTCGAAAACTCAAATCAGCGCTTTCGGCGATGATGCGCTGGTAGCGCACCAATCGCATAAAGCCTTCGGCCAGGGTGTTGCTGGACATCAACGCATAACCGGCAACGTGAAACGAGGCCGGGCGCACCACCTTGCCCATGTTCAGGCCAATCGCCGGGTTACCCGACACCTCTACCGCGCGTTGCCACAGGCGGGTCATGGCGTCTTGCGGGAAGCGCGCATCGGGATCACTGAGGGCCGCATAATCCAGGCCCAGTTGCTTGAACAAGGCACGGCAATCCAGGCCATCCATTTCCAGCGCCTTGACGATGCCCATCGCCCAGCTTGCAGAAGTTGTTCGTTCGCTCATGGCGTCTTCTTGTTGAAAGCAGGCTCAAACGGCAGCCAGGAAGCCAAGGATACTAAAGTGGCATCTATTGTCACTGGCTGTTACCACTGATCACTCTAGACTCAAATAAGCTCCCCGCCGCACACCCGTTGGCGGCACAACAACCAGAGGGCCGGTGACCGTGGAAAACATCAAGAAATACAACAGTTTTGCCGAGTTCTACCCGTACTACTTGGCCGAGCACGGCAACAGCACCTGCCGACGCCTGCACTTTATCGGCACCACCCTGGTGATCGGCATTCTTGCGTACGCCATCGGCAGAGGTTCATGGGTCCTGCTGCTGGCCTTGCCGCTCGCGGGCTACAGCTTTGCCTGGATTGGTCACTTCTTCTTCGAAAAGAACCGTCCCGCCACCTTTCAACACCCGTTCTACAGCTTGCTGGGAGATTTTGTGATGTACCGCGACATGATTCTGGGCAAGGTGCCGTTCTAGAGGTGTGACCTCATGTCACTTGCGTCTGAACCATTAAAAATTGTGCATACGTCGAGATAAAAGTCTTTTTGTCATTTACGGTGCTGTATCCTGCCAAGGCTTTTTGAGAGCGCGGAATCACCTGCGATTGAAAAAACAGACCTTGCGAGGAGCGACCACGATGCACGAGATACCTAATCTCCCCTTCCCAAGCCTGCACCCAACTGAGCAGCCAACACCGCAGCAGGCCAGCGACAAGCAGCCTGAGGCCAAAGAAGCAAAACCAGTCGAGCGCGAAAGCCGGGACTGACGCCGTACCAGACCGTGTGGAAAGCGCGCCTTTGAGCGCTTTCCACACTGCCTGAATCATCCGAGACCTTCACTATGACCACCTCCCCTTCCGACACGCCGGACGCCGCTGTACTCGACGCTGCCTTGCAGATGGTCGAAGTCTGGAACCGCCTCAGTGCCGACAAGCAAGCAGCACTGCTCAAGCGCTTTGGCACCCAGGAAAACGCTTTGGCTGCCCTGGTGACCACTCAATTGCTGGCCCCCACCCAAGCTTGATCGGCTTTAGAGCTGACGTTTTACATTTTTGCCGCCCTGCCCGGCCTGCGCGCCGGTATCATTAGCAGCCTATCTTTACCTGCTGCGACAGTGGATCTCTCCCATGCCAGATACCCAGCGCCCCATGGCGGTCACGCTGCAAGTTGTTTCCATCGTGCTGTTTACCTTCATCGGCTATTTGAATATCGGCATCCCCCTGGCCGTATTGCCGGGCTATGTCCATAGCCAGCTGGGCTATGGCGCCGTCATTGCCGGGCTGGTGATCAGCGTGCAATACCTGGCAACCCTGCTGAGCCGCCCCTATGCCGGCAAGATCATCGACAACCTGGGCAGCAAGCGCGCCGTGGTGATCGGCCTGGTGGGCTGCGGCTTGAGTGGCGTGTTCATGTTGTTTGCGGCGTGGTTTTCCAGCCTGCCGGCTCTGAGCCTCGGCTGCCTGCTGGTCGGTCGGCTAGTGCTGGGCAGCGCTGAAAGCCTGGTGGGTTCGGGGGCGATTGGCTGGGGCATTGGCCGTGTCGGCGCCGCGAACACGGCCAAGGTTATTTCCTGGAACGGCATCGCCAGCTACGGCGCGCTGGCGGTCGGCGCGCCGTTGGGGGTGCTGCTGGTCAGCCAGTTGGGGCTTTGGAGCATGGGCGTCAGCATCATTCTGTTGGCCGTACTGGGTGTGGTGTTGGCCTGGAAAAAACAAGCCGCGCCGATTGTGCCCGGCATCCGTTTGCCGTTCATGAATGTACTGGGCCGCGTGCTCCCCCATGGTTGCGCGCTGGCATTGGGCTCTATCGGCTTTGGCACCATCGCCACCTTTATCACGTTGTATTACAGCACCCAGCACTGGGATAACGCGGTGTGGGCCTTGAGCCTGTTCGGTGCCAGTTTTATCGGCGCGCGCTTGCTGTTTGGCAATTTGATCAACCGCATTGGTGGTTTTCGCGTCGCAATCGCCTGCCTGTCGGTGGAAGTACTGGGCCTGCTGTTGCTGTGGCTGGCGCCGGATGCCCAACTGGCGTTGGCGGGTGCGGCGTTGAGCGGTTTCGGTTTTTCCCTGGTGTTCCCGGCGTTGGGAGTGGAGGCCGTCAACCTGGTGCCGGCCTCCAGCCGTGGCTCGGCGGTGGGCGCCTATTCGCTGTTTATCGACTTGTCCCTGGGCATCACCGGGCCGCTGGCGGGCGCCGTGGCGGCCGGGTTTGGCTTTGCCTCGATCTTCCTGTTCGCCGCCCTCGCCGCTTTCGCCGGTTTGCTGCTGAGCGTCTACCTGTACCGCCAGGCGCCCAAGGCCCGCGAAACACGCGACGCCTAGAAGTCGACCTTGCCGCGCCCGGCCTTGATGCTGCCGCGCTTGGTCTTGGACTCCAGGCGGCGTTTCTTCGAGCCCAGGGTAGGCTTGGTCGGACGGCGTTTTTTCTCGACCTTGGTGGCGCTCTGGATCAACTCCACCAGGCGCTCCAGCGCATCGGCGCGGTTCTGCTCCTGGGTGCGATATTGCTGGGCCTTGAGCACCAGCACGCCTTCGCTGGTGATCCGGCTGTCACGCAGTGCCAGCAAGCGTTCCTTGTAGAACTCCGGCAACGAAGACGCCGGAATATCAAACCGCAGGTGCACCGCACTCGACACTTTATTGACGTTCTGCCCACCGGCACCCTGGGCGCGAATGGCGGTCAGCTCAATCTCGGCATCGGGCAGCTGTACGTTGTTGGAAATCACCAGCATGTAACACGGTCCTCCGGAAGAAGCCCTAGGATACGCGAATGCACCTTGGCCATCCCCTCAAACAACAAACCCGGCACAAGGCCGGGTCTGCTTAACAACATTGACGCTTACTTCACCGCGGGGACCGCCATATCCATGGACTGCTGCGCCCGCTTGTTCTTGACCCAGTAACAAACGCCCATGAACGCCACCCACACCGGGATCGCGTACACCGAGCGGTCAATGCCCGGAATCATCAGCATGGTGCCCAGAATAAACACCACAAAGGCCACGCAGATGATGTTGCCATACGGGTACCACAACGCCTTGAACAGCGGCACCTGGCCAATGCGGTTCATGTGCTGGCGGAACTTGAAGTGGGAGAAGCTGATCATCGCCCAGTTGATCACCAACGTGGCCACCACCAGCGACATCAGCAGTTCCAGCGCGTCATGGGGCATCAGGTAGTTCATCAGCACCGCCACCAGAGTGATCGCCGCCGAGGCCAGGATCGAACGCACCGGCACGCCGCGCTTGTCGATTTTCGCCAGGGCCTTGGGCGCGTCGCCCTGCTCGGCCATGCCCAAGAGCATGCGACTGTTGCAGTAGGTGCCGCTGTTGTACACCGACAGCGCGGCCGTCAGCACCACAAAGTTGAGGATATGCGCGGCGGTGTTACTGCCCAGCATCGAGAACACCTGCACGAACGGGCTGCCGCTGTAGGCATCGCCGGAGGCGTTGAGGGTCGCCAGCAGGCTGTCCCACGGGGTGAGCGACAGCAGCACCACCAGGGCACCGATGTAGAAAATCAGGATGCGGTAGATCACCTGATTGATCGCCTTGGGGATCACGGTGCGTGGTTGATCGGCTTCAGCGGCGGTAAAACCGAGCATTTCCAAGCCGCCGAAGGAGAACATGATGATCGCCATGGCCATCACCAAACCGCCGACGCCATGGGGGAAGAAACCACCATGCTCCCACAGGTTGCTGACCGAGGCTTGCGGGCCGCCGCTGCCGCTGACCAGCAGGTAGCTGCCCAGGGCAATCATGCCGACGATCGCCACCACCTTGATGATGGCGAACCAGAACTCGGCTTCACCGAAGACTTTGACGTTGGCCAGGTTAATCGCGTTGATCAGCACGAAAAACGCCGCAGCAGAGACCCAGGTCGGGATCTCCGGCCACCAGTAGTGCACGTACTTGCCGACGGCCGTCAACTCCGACATACCCACCAGAATGTACAGAATCCAGCAGTTCCAGCCCGAGAGGAAGCCGGCGAAACCGCCCCAGTACTTGTGGGCAAAGTGGCTGAAGGAGCCGGCGACCGGCTCCTCGACAATCATTTCGCCAAGCTGGCGCATGATCATGAAGGCGATAAAGCCGCAGATGGCATAGCCCAGGATCATCGAAGGGCCGGCGGATTTGAGCACCCCGGCCGAGCCCAGGAACAGGCCGGTGCCGATGGCGCCACCGAGGGCGATCAACTGGATATGCCGGTTTTTCAGGCCGCGTTTCAGCTCGCCTGAAGAAGAATGGGGTCCACTCATGAAAAGGGTCTCACGCAAGGTTTGAAGAGTTGAATGCAGGTTGCTGCCTTGAATTACCGACTCAAGCAGCGCCGCTCAAACCCCAGCGCAGGCACCAGGAGTACAGCGTCTTTCTAATGGTCATGCGTCACCTGTTTGTTTTTATCTGTGACGAAATCGAACCCGTCCGGCTCGTGGCCAGGCGGAGTGATCAGGGGGATCAAACCCTGAGGTCTTGGCCTTTTGCGTGGGTACGCAAGGGGGGTCACAGTAAAACGCGGCGCATTGTACACCGCTCGACAGCTTCGGCACGCACCGGGAAAGTGCACGGGCGATTCTGTCAGCTAATGCTTACATCGGCGCGCCCCCCAACAAAGCCAGGGCAGTTGCGTAAATCTATCGTTACACCCCGGAAAATCCGCGTTACAGCCAGACTTTGGCAACCCTCAACGGAATTCTGTCGGTAAGCAATGCCTGAAGAATCGCTTCAGCCAATTCACTGTTTTGCCTGAATAAAAAAATCTGCTGAAAAACAGAAGAAAAAATCCAAATGAAACCGTGTCAATAAATTTTTTGCATTTCGAAACACTCTCTTCTAGGTTCTTTGCACTTGCCCGCGAAGCCCGTGGGCAAGCCGTTCTCAAACAACGTCCTCTAGGAGATACACCATGCAAGCACTGGAAAACGACCTGGAAACCGAACTGCAACTCGACGATTGGTTTGAAGCGCCGACCCATGAGGCCGCCGTTGAAATGATGCAAGCCGATGCCGTTGTGCCTTTTGGCACCGCGATGTGGCCTTTCTAATACCCGGCAGGCATCCGGCAGGCGCTGTGCACGGCGCCTGCCCCCTTACCCAAGGCACAGAAGGACACCCGTCATGGACAAGGCCCGCGCCGTCGAACATTTTCTCTACTACCTGGCACACCACCCCGCCCTCAACGGCCTGAACCGCCCCACCGTGTTGCTGGGCCACACCGAGCGCTATGACGCCATCGCCCAGGCGATTACCCACGGCAGCGCCGCCCGCTTCAACTTTCAACTGCAACGCCTGGACCTGGCGCCCAGCGACACCCTGTCCCAGGCCATTCAAAGCTGCGACCTGTACCTGTTTCTCTATGATTCCTCCACGCTGCCCAACCCACGCGCCGAAGGCCCGGACTTTATCCGTGCCCTGCAAGGCGTGATGGCCGAGCACTGGAAAAAATCCCTGCTGTTCAAGGATTACGGCGACTATTTCTACGACACCTTCAGCGTCGAGCCCCAACGCATCGCCGACCTCAACGCCACACTGATCCGGCGCATGGCCCAGGCCAACGTGCTGAGCTTTACCGACAAACACGGTTCGCGCCTGGAAGCGCCGATGAGCAGCATCAAGAAGTGGACCAATATCAACGGCGTCGGCAACCACGACCTGGCGCCCGGCGAAATCGCCACCCACAGCGAAGCCATCAACGGCCAGGTGCGGTTTGTCGGCACCTTCCTCAGTACCATCCCCTTTGCACGCAAATACGGCGTGCTGCAATTGCCGCTGGAGCTATGGATCGAGAACTCCACCGTTTGCAGCGTGGCCAGCGAAGTGCCAGGGCTGGCAGATGACTTCAACAAGTACCTGAATGCCAACCCGTCCAACCGTCGTGTGGAGGAGTTGGGGATTGGCACCAATGAAGGGGTCAAGGACCTGTATGCGCGCAATGCCGGGTTTGAAGAGCGTCACTGCGGGTTGCACTTGGGCTTGGGTGGCGGGCAGAAAGGCAGTCATCACCTGGACCTGATCTTTGCCAGTGGGGTGCTGGCGCTGGATGACAAGCCGGTGTTTGATGGCGCCTTTGCCTTTTAAAAAATCATAGACGTGTAGAGATCCCGGTGGGAGCTGGCTTGCCTGCGATAGCGGTGTGTCAGTCACCTTTTTACTCACTGACCCACCGCTATCGCGGGCAAGCCCGGCTCCCACAGTTGATTGCATTTCAAATGTAGATCGCAAAAAAAAAACGCCAACCCTAGGGTTGGCGTTTTTATGCGGCGCTTAACGTATCACTGCGGCTTCTTGCGACCAAAACCAGGACGCTGGCCGGAACCGGCCGGTGCGCCACGGCGCTTGCCCGAAGGCTCGTCCGCGACCAGTTTCGGGCCAGGGCGCTTGTTCGCCGCTGGCTTGGCTGGACGCTTGGTGCTGGCGTTGTCGGCCGGGCGATCCGCTTCACCACGGTTGCTACGACCACCCGCCGGAGCAGGACGCGGCGTACGTGGCGCACGCTCGCCTTCCTGACGCGATGGCGTGGTGGGGCGGCGTTCACCTTCAATGTGCGGCTGACGCGAGATACGACCGCCGGTGGCCGGTGCATCCAGCGCAGGGCGCAGGGTGCGGGCAACACGTTCGGTACGTGGCACTGGGCGCGACGATTTGCGCTGCATACGCTCAAGCTTGTCTTTGCTCTTGGCGTTCATCTGCGGCATGGCAACCGGCGTCAGGCCCACTTCGGCGCTGAGGATATCGACCTCGTACTGGCTCATTTCGCGCCAGCGGCCCATCGGCAGGTCGGAGTTCAGGAACACCGGACCGAAACGCACGCGCTTGAGGCGGCTGACCACCAGGCCCTGGGACTCCCACAGGCGACGCACTTCACGGTTACGGCCTTCCATCACCACGCAGTGGTACCAGTGGTTGAAACCTTCGCCACCCGGCGCCTGCTTGATGTCGGTGAACTTGGCCGGGCCGTCTTCAAGCACCACGCCCGCCTTGAGGCGTTCGATCATCTCGTCATCGACTTCACCACGTACACGCACGGCGTATTCACGGTCCATCTCGTAGGACGGGTGCATCAGGCGGTTGGCCAATTCACCGTCAGTGGTGAACATCAGCAAGCCGGTGGTGTTGATGTCCAGACGGCCGATGTTGATCCAGCGGCCTTCTTTAGGCTTGGGCATCTTGTCGAACACGGTCGGACGGCCTTCCGGGTCGTCACGGGTGCAGATCTCGCCGTCGGGCTTGTTGTACATGATCACGCGGCGCACCGATTCGGCGGCCTCTTCACGCTTGATGACCTTGCCATCAATGGTGATTGCATCGTGCAGGTCGACGCGCTGGCCGAGGGTAGCCTCGACGCCGTTGACCTTGATGCGCTTCTGGGTGATCCAGGCTTCGACGTCGCGGCGCGAGCCCACGCCGATACGCGCCAGCACTTTTTGCAGCTTTTCGCCTGCTGGGCCGATTTCCTGGTCTTTCTGGTCTTGGTCATTCATCGTAAGCACCTCCCGGTGGGTCGATTCAGGCGTGGCCTGAGGGGTATTGAAAGCGGGGCCTAGGCCGAATAGGTCGGCAAGGGGTCGCGAATCATACGCGCATGGCGCGTGTTGCGCATCACAGACTAGCCGATAACGCCCAAGTCATTTGCTTTTCCGCCGACCGGTGGCGCCCAGAGCCAGCAAACGCAGCTGGGCTTCGGCCAATACCGTGCGCTTGTCGGCTTTATCGAGTTTCTTCCAGGCACGGATTTCACGCTTGCTGCGGCCACAGCCGACGCAGATGTCGTCGCTGAATTTGCAGATGCTGATGCACGGGTCTTTCAGGGCACTCATGGTCGATCCTCTGTGGGAGCTGGCTTGCCTGCGATGGCATCACCTCCTTGCATCTGAGAGACCGAGGCGTCTGCATCGCAGGCAAGCCAGCTCCCACATGGGTTGCGCGGTGAACCTCAGAGCCGGTCAGTCTTCGAGCTGGCGGCGCTCGTTTTCGATGGCCTCGGCCAGCGCCCGGGCTTCGTCTTCTTCGTCACTCAGGGGCGGCTGTTCGAGGGCGGCGACGGCGGCCAGGAGCTTTTCCCGGGCCTGGGCCACGCCAAGCACATCGTCTTGGGCTTCGACCTCAGGCTCGGATTCAACGTTCACCTGGGTTTCTGGCTCCGCCGCACCATCACGCAGCAAATCGTCGAAGTCGGTCTTGATCCCCTGCTCCATGTCGTCCAGCTCCAGCAACAACGTATGGAAACTGGTTTCGTCCTTGGGCTCCTCCGGCTCGGCGCTGGCATCGGCCAGTTCCTGCAGGCTTTGCGGCACCGGCGCGTCGTCGAAATCGAGCACTGGCTCGGCCTCCATTTCGCGCAGTTCGGCTAGCGGCGGCAGGTCGTCGAGGTTCTTCAGGTTGAAATGATCGAGGAACACCTTGGTGGTGGCGAACATCGCCGGTTTGCCGGGCACGTCACGGTAGCCAACGATGCGAATCCACTCGCGCTCCAGCAGGGTCTTGACGATATGGCTGTTGACCGCCACACCACGCACGTCTTCGATCTCGCCCCGAGTGATGGGCTGGCGATAGGCGATCAGCGCCATGGTCTCCAGCATCGCCCTCGAGTAGCGCTGCGGGCGCTCTTCCCACAAACGCCCGACCCACGGTGAAAACTTCTCACGGATCTGCAGGCGATAACCCGACGCCACTTCGCGCAACTCAAAGGCACGGCCCTCACAGGACTTGCGCAGGATCTCCAAGGCTTTCTTGAACACCGGCGGCTCCGGGCGTTCGGCTTCTTCAAAGAGTTCGAACAGGCGCTCCAAAGATTGCGGTTTGCCCGAGGCCAGGAGAAAGGCCTCCAGCAAAGGGGCCAGTTCGCGGGGTTCAGTCAGATTCATCGATTCAGCTCGTTATTCGGCTCGCGCCCGCACGTGGATAGCCGCAAAAGGCTCATTCTGCACCAGCTCGACCAAGGATTCCTTGACCAGCTCAAGGATCGCCATAAAGGTCACCACCACGCCCAGGCGCCCTTCCTCGGCGGTGAACAACTCGACAAAGGGCACAAAACCACCGCCCTTGAGACGTTCCAGCACATCGCTCATGCGCTCGCGGGTGGACAGCGCTTCACGGCTGACCTGGTGGCTCTCGAAC
This sequence comes from Pseudomonas sp. CFSAN084952, assembly GCF_009648855.1. NCBI lineage: Bacteria > Pseudomonadati > Pseudomonadota > Gammaproteobacteria > Pseudomonadales > Pseudomonadaceae > Pseudomonas > Pseudomonas sp. CFSAN084952. The sequence goes on from NZ_CP045767.1 coordinate 4,127,511, forward strand.
ATATCGCCACGGCGCAGTACTTCGGCCATGGACATCAGCAATTCTTCCAGACTCACGTCCGGCAGCAACTTGCGCGCGCGCGCCTCGGGAGCGTCGAGCTTGGGCACCACCACATCACGGCCCACACGGCTCAGACCGTCGATGCCTTCGGCGGCGGCCTTGAAGCGTTCGTACTCCTGCAGGCGGCGGATCAGCTCGGCGCGCGGGTCATCCTCTTCGGCTTCTACCGTCTCCGAGCGCGGCAACAGCATGCGCGACTTGATCTCGGCGAGCATGGCGGCCATCACCAGGTACTCGGCGGCCAATTCCAGGCGCACCGACTGCATCAGCTCGACATAGCCCATGTACTGGCGGGTGATTTCTGCCACCGGAATATCGAGGATATTGATGTTCTGCTTGCGGATCAGGTACAGCAGCAAGTCCAGGGGGCCTTCGAAGGCTTCAAGGAACACCTCCAGGGCGTCCGGCGGGATGTACAGGTCCAGGGGCATTTCCATGACCGCCTGGCCATACACCATGGCAAACGGCAGTTCTTGCTGGGCGCCAGCCTGGGGATCAGCGGCTTCCACGGCTGACATTCAGGCCTCGACCATGAACGGAGCCGGGTCGCCACAACCCACACGCACCACTTCTGGTTCGCCATCGGCCAGGTTGATCACCGTGGAGGCCTTGTTGCCGCCGTAGCCGCCGTCGATGATCAGGTCGACGTGCTTTTCCAGCAAACGGCGCATTTCGTAAGGGTCGTACAACGGCTCGGTTTCGCCGGGCAGGATCAACGACACGCTCATCAGCGGTTCGCCCAACTCGGCCAGCAGCGCCAGGGCAATCGGGTGTTCCGGCACGCGCAGGCCGATGGTGCGTTTTTTCGGGTGCAATAACAGGCGCGGCACTTCGCGAGTGGCGTTGAGAATGAACGTGTAAGGCCCCGGCGTGTGGGCCTTGAGCAGGCGGAAGGTACCGGTGTCGACCTTGGCGAACAGGCCGAGCTGGGACAAGTCGCTGCAGATCAGCGCAAAGTTGTGCTTGTCGTCCAGCTGGCGCAAGCGTCTTACCCGCTCGACCGCGCCCTTGTCGCCGATCTGGCAGCCAATGGCGTAGGACGAATCAGTCGGGTAGATCACCACGCCACCGGCGCGGATGATCTCTACGGCCTGCTTGATCAGGCGCGCCTGAGGGTTTTCCGGATGAATCTGGAAGAATTGACTCACGTGCTCTACCTGTTCAGACGGTGGCAATAATGGGGTCATGCTTGAATCGCCCCCACAACAGCGGCAGATCTTCCGGGACCTGACGATACTCGCCAATCTCGGACCAGCCGCCTGGGCCATGAAAATCACTGCCGGCACTGACCAGCAGACCAAATTCGCGGGCAAGGATCGCCAGGCTGCCGACCTGTTCTGCCGGTTGATGCCCGTTGACCACCTCGATGGCGTGGCCACCCGCACCAATATAGTCGCTGATCAGCTTGCGGCGCTTGCTGCGGGTGAAATCGTAATGCCAGGGATGCGCCAAGCTGACCCAGGCCCCGGAGGCCCGCAGGGTCTGGACGGTGTCTTCCAGGGTCGGCCAATGCAGCTTCACATCGCCCAACTTGCCGGCGCCCAGCCATTTGCGAAAGGCCTCGGCGCGATCCTTGACATAGCCTGCGCGCACCATCCAGTCGGCAAAATGCGGACGGGCCGGTGCGTTGCCGCTGTCGCCCAGCTCTTGCTGGATGGCGCGGGCGCCGTCGAGGGCGCCAGGCATACCTTTAAGGCTCAGTTTGCGGCTTATTTCTTCGGACCGCAGCCAGCGGCCATCGTGCAATTGGGCAATCGCCGCCACCAAGGGCGGGGCCTTTTGATCAAAACCGTAGCCCAGCACATGGATGGTGGCGCCGCCCCAGGTGCAGGACAATTCCACGCCGTTGACCAGCTGCATGCCCAGGGAATGCGCGGCCTGGCGGGCTTCATCGAGGCCTTCGAGGGTGTCGTGGTCGGTCAATGCCAAAACTCGCACGCCTTTTTCAAACGCACGCGCAACCAATACCGCGGGCGCCAGGGCGCCGTCGGAGGCCGTGCTGTGGCAGTGCAAATCAACATTCACGGGAGTGTGTAACCTCAAGTCAGCTGGCGCTATCGCAACCAAGGATGTTTGTTATTATGCCGTCACATCCAGCTTCTGGCTCTTACTGTGAAACAATTCATCGACTTCATCCCGCTGTTGCTGTTTTTCATCGTTACCAAACTCGACCCCAGGGTCATCGAAATCGCCGGCCACGAGCTATCGTTCGGAGGCATCTACAGTGCCACTGCCGTACTGATCATCAGCTCCATCGTAGTGTACGGCGCCATCTTCATCTCCCAGCGCAAGTTGGAAAAAAGCCAATGGCTGACCCTTATCGCCTGCCTGGTATTCGGTGGCCTGACCCTGGCCTTCCACAGCGAAACCTTCCTTAAATGGAAAGCCCCGGTGGTGAACTGGCTGTTCGCCCTGGTGTTCATCGGCAGCCACTTCATTGGTGACCGCCTGCTGATCAAGCGAATCATGGGCCATGCGCTGACCTTGCCGGAGCCGGTGTGGGTGCGCCTGAACGTGGCCTGGATCGTGTTTTTCCTGTTCTGCGGTGCCGCCAACCTGTTCGTGGCCTTCACGTTCCAGGACTACTGGGTCGACTTCAAAGTGTTCGGCAGCCTGGGCATGACCGTATTGTTCCTGATCGGCCAGGGCATCTACCTGTCGCGCCACCTGCATGACACCGCGTCTACCACGCCGAAAACCGAGGACTGACATGCTCTACGCCATCATTGCCACCGATATTGCCAACTCGCTGGAAAAACGCTTGAGCGTACGCCCGGCCCACGTCGAGCGCCTTAAACAGCTGCAAGCCGAAGGCCGCATCGTACTGGCCGGCCCGCACCCGGCGGTCGACAGCAATGACCCGGGCGACGCCGGCTTCACCGGCAGCCTGATCGTGGCCGAGTTTGCCTCCCTGGCCGACGCCGAGGCCTGGGCCAAGGCAGACCCTTACGTTGCAGCAGGCGTCTATGCCGATGTGGTGATCAAGCCGTTCAAGCAAGTCCTGCCTTGAACCCGGCTGCGTCGAACCTAATCGTTTCGGCGCACTCCTAATGGCTCACGGCGTCACCGGTGGGGTCGTCGCCGTCGACAATGGCTAAATCGAGTGAGTCATGAGCGAGCTGTTACTGATAGATGATGACCAGGAGCTCTGTGAGCTGCTGACCAGTTGGTTGAGCCAGGAAGGCTTCCAGGTGCGCGCCTGCCACAACGGCCTGAGCGCCCGCAAAGCCTTGGCCGAAGCCGCCCCGGCGGCGGTGGTGCTCGATGTGATGCTGCCCGACGGCAGCGGCCTGGAGTTGCTCAAGCAACTGCGCAACGACCACCCGGAGTTGCCGGTGCTGATGCTCTCGGCGCGGGGCGAGCCTCTGGACCGCATCCTCGGCCTGGAACTGGGCGCCGACGACTACCTGGCCAAACCTTGCGATCCGCGCGAACTGACGGCGCGCCTGCGCGCCGTGTTACGACGCAGCCACCCGGCCGCGGTATCGACCCAGCTGGAACTGGGCGACTTGTGCTTCAGCCCGGTGCGCGGGGTGGTCAGCATTGATGAGCAGGAATTCACCCTGACCGTCTCCGAAAGCCGCCTGCTTGAAGCCTTGCTGCGTCAGCCCGGCGAGCCCCTGGACAAACAGGAACTGGCTCAGATCGCCCTGGGCCGCAAGTTGACCCTCTACGATCGCAGCCTGGACATGCACGTCAGCAACCTGCGCAAGAAGATCGGCCCACACCCGGATGGCCGGCCACGCATCGTGGCGCTGCGTAGTCGTGGCTACTACTACAGCCTCTAAACATCCCGCTTAACCCTGTGGGAGCTGGCTTGCCTGCGATAGCGGTGTGTCAGTCCACCGTTATGCTAACTGGCCCACCGCTATCGCAGGCAAGCCAGCTCCCACCATTGATTTCATCACCTTCAAGGGTTTTGTCAGCTCCTGTCAAACCTGTCTTTACCGAAGCTTTACCCTCCCCTGACCGCCGCTGACCTTGCGCTGCGTAACCTACTCACATCCGGACTCACCGGAATAGAGACAGGAGAATCACCATGCGCAAGACCCTTATCGCTTTGATGCTCGCCGCTGCACTGCCTACCGTCGCCATGGCCATGCCTGAAGGCCCGGGCCCGATGGGCGGCCACGAAGGCCACATGATGGGTGGCCCAGGCCACGGTGAACACGGTCCGCGTGGTAAAGGTGGCCCGTTCAGCCAGTTGGACTTGAGCAAGGAACAGCGTGAGCAGATCCGCAAGCTGATGGGTGAGCAATGGCACGCTCGCAAAGACCTGACCCAAAAGTACCTGGACAAACTGCCGGCCGCTGACCAGAAGGCGATGCAGGACGAAATCGCCGCCGGCAAGCAGAAAACCCAGGCCGATATCCGCGCCGTGCTCAAGCCCGACCAACAGAAGAAGTACGACGAGATCGTCAAGAAGCAAGCCGAGCGCCGCGCCGAATGGAAAGAGTTCCAGGCCTGGAAAGCCCAGCAAGCGCAAAAAGCGCAATAATGGCCTAGCTTCACCCCAGCCCAGTGGTTCGCGCCGCTGGGCTTTTCCTGTTTGAGGGTTTCCTGTGCGTTCATTGTTCTGGCGTATCCTGGCGAGTTTCTGGCTGGCCATCGCCCTGGTAGGCGGGTTGTCGATTTTGCTTGGGCATATGCTCAACCAGGACGCCTGGATTCTGAGCCGCCACCCTGGCCTCAACAACCTGGCCCAAGAGTGGACGCAACTCTATGAAGCCCAGGGCGAAGACGCCGCCCAGGACTTGCTGCAACAGCGCAAACGCCAGTACCACATTGATGTGCAAGTGCTGAACGAGAGTGGCGAGCCGGTGGTGCGGGGCACCTTCCCGCGCCGCGCCGCCGCCTTCGAAGCCCGGCAGAACGACAGCCAGGACGGCCACCTGCCGTGGCGACGCCTGACCGCCGAGTACACCAGCGACAAAACCGGCGACACCTACCTGCTGATCTACCGCATTCCCCACCCGGAGCTGGAAGCCTGGCACCGCAGCAGCCTGCTGTGGCCGCTCAGTGCCCTGGCGATTACCCTGGTGGTGCTGACCCTGTTCAGCCTTCTGGTGACGTTGTCCATTACTCGCCCGCTCAGTCGTTTGCGCGGCGCGGTGCATGATCTGGGGCAAACCACCTATCAACAAAACAGCCTGGCGCAACTGGCCAACCGGCGCGACGAATTCGGTGTCTTGGCTAACGACTTCAACCGCATGGGCGCGCGCCTGCAAAGCCTGATCGGCAGCCAGCGCCAGTTGCTGCGCGACGTCTCCCACGAACTGCGCTCGCCGTTGGCGCGCTTGCGTATCGCCCTGGCCCTGGCCGAACGCGCCAGCCCCGAAGAGCGGGAAAAACTCTGGCCGCGCCTGACCCGCGAATGCGATCGCCTGGAAGCCTTGATCAGCGAGATCCTGGTGTTGGCACGGGTCGACGCCGACAACGCCAGCGCCGAAGACATCGACCTCACCCCGTTGCTTAAAACCCTGCAAAAGGACGCCCAACTCAGTGCCCCCGAGCAAGTGGTGCAACTGACGACTGCCAATGATTTGCAGCTTAAAGGCTGGCCGACCATGATCGAACGCGCCGTGGACAACCTGCTGCGCAATGCCCAGCGCTTCAACCCGGTGGGCGAACCGATTGAATTGCAGGCCCAGCATCAAGGCGGGCGCATTCTGATCAGCGTACGCGACCACGGCCCCGGCGTTGAAGCCGAGCACCTGAGCCAATTGGGCGAGCCGTTCTATCGGGCGCCGGGCCAGACCGCCCAAGGTCATGGCCTGGGCCTGGCCATCGCCCGTCGCGCCGCCGAGCGCCATGGCGGCAACCTGATCCTGGCCAACCATCCCGATGGCGGCTTTATCGCCAGCATCGAACTGCCCTTGATCCCTGGGGTTGCCACACCAGTGGGATGATCTTCTATAGTGGCCCTTCTCTTACGGAGGGCCTTTGATGACTGACCTGCTGACTCCCATCCAAGCCGCACTCGCGTTACCGCACGCCCCACTGCCCCAGACCCAGGCCGGTGCCTTGCCCTCGACCTTTGCCGTGACTGACCTGGCGGCCGCCAGCATCGGCGCCGCGGGCCAGGCTATCGCCCAGTTGATTGAGCAACAAACCGGGCGTCTGCCCAGCGTCAGCGTGGATCGGCGCCTGGCCTCGTTGTGGTTCTCTTCGTCGATTCGCCCCGTGGGGTGGCAAGTGCCGCCTTTGTGGGACCCGGTAGCGGGTGATTACGCCAGCGTCGATGGCTGGATCCGCCTGCACACCAACGCGCCCCATCATCGTGCGGCGGCCGAGCGGGTATTGGGGCCTGCCGGTGATTGCGCCGCCATGGCGAGTAGAGTCGCGACCTGGAAAGCCGCCGAACTGGAACAGGCGGTTGTCGATGCGGGCGGTTGTGCCGCGCAAATGCGTAGCTGGCAAGCCTGGCAGCAGCATCCCCAAGGCTTGGCGGTAAACGCCGAAGCGTTGATCCAGCGCCAGGTCTTCGAACCCGGCATCGACAAACCCTGGCTAGGCTCAGCCGCTCGCCCACTGGCCGGCATCAAGGTGCTGGATTTGACCCGGGTGCTGGCCGGCCCGGTGGCCAGTCGTTTCCTCGCAGGCTTAGGCGCCGACGTACTGCGCATCGACTCGCCCACCTGGAACGAACCTGGCGTCGTCCCGGAAATGACCCTGGGTAAACGCTGCGCCCGCCTTGATCTAAAGCGCCACGACGACCGGCAGGTGTTTGAAGCGTTGCTCAAGGACGCCGACATTCTGTTCCACGGTTACCGCGCCGATGCCCTGGAGCAACTGGGTTATACCCTTGGCGAACGTCAGCACATCGCCCCCGGCCTGATCGACGTCAGCCTCAACGCCTACGGCTGGAGCGGCCCATGGCGTAATCGGCGTGGCTTTGACAGCCTGGTGCAGATGAGCAGCGGGATTGCCGAGGCCGGCATGGCCTGGAAACAGACGGATAAACCGCTGCCGCTACCGGTGCAGGCGCTGGATCACGCCACCGGCTATTTGATGGCCGCCAGCGCGATCCGGGCTTTGGCCGAGCGCCTGGACTCCGGACGCGGCGGTTCGGCGCGCTTGTCGTTGGCGCGCACGGCGAAGTTGCTGGTGGCGGCCGGGCAAGTGTCACAGCAAGCGGCATTGCGTGAGGAAGACATCAATGACCAGGGCCTGGTCGTGGAGCAGACAGCCTGGGGCCAGGCCCACCGGCTACTGGCGCCGCTGAGCATCAGTGGCACGCCGTTGCAGTGGGATTTGCCGGCGGTGGAGTTAGGGTCACACCGACCTCAGTGGTGACCTGGGCACCGCTATCGCAGGCAAGCCAGCTCCCACAGGATCAGTGTGGGAGCCGGGCTTGCCCGCGATGGGGCCATCACCGTCGCTATCAATCCCCGCGGTTCAACGACGTCCACAAATGCTGCGCCGCATACGCCCTCAACGGCCGCCACGCCTCGGCCCGCGCCAATAACTGCCGCGCCGACACCGGCCCACCTTCCAAGGCTGCCAAAGCATTGATCAGCCCGATATCCCCCGACGCAAATGCATCCACCTCGCGCAACTGGCGCATGGCGATGTACTGCGCGGTCCACTCTCCAATCCCCGGCAACGCAACCAGCCGTGCAACGCCGTCCTGGAGGCTGGCCTTGGGTTCGAAAAGCTGAGGATCATCCAACAGCGCCTGGGCCACACCGGACAACGTACGACCCCGCGCCTTGGGCATGCCCAGGGTGGCCAGGTCTGCCGCCGCCAGCACTTCTGGTGTCGGGAACAGGTGGGTGATACCGGCGTGCGGGGATGCCAGCGCCAGGCCATACTGAGCCACCAGCTTGCTCGCCAGGCGAATCGCCGCCACCACGGTTATCTGCTGGCCCAGCACTGCACGAATCGCCAGTTCCAACCCGTCCCAGGTGCCTGGCAACCGCAGGCCAGGGCGGGCCGCAGCCAGTTGCGCCATCAGGGGATCTTGCGACAATTGCGCGTTGATCACCTCAGGCACCGCATCCAGATCAAACATCCTGCGCAAGCGCCGCTCGATCTCAGGCATCGCTGCAGGCTCGGGAAAGTCGACCGTCACCTCCAGCCAATCCCCCACGCCCGGTTCGACGCTGACCCAGCCATGTCGGCCCGCCACACTGATACTGCGCCGATACACGCCGGCGACCACGGTTTCCAACCCGGTAATCGCCCGCGCCGATAGGAACCCCAGCATCGCCGCCCAGTCGTAGGGCGGTTGATACGCCAATCTCACAGTGACAATACCCCGCTATACAGCCCATACGCGGCTAACCCAGCGCCCGCGATCACGCCGCTGAAAATGCCTTTTTCCACGGCGGTAAACAAGGGTAGGCCCTGCTCGCGCTTGGCCAGGGCAAACAGGATCACACCCGGGGCGTACAGCAACGCCGACAGCAGCAAATACTTCAAGCCCCCCGCATACAGCAGCCAAATCGCGTAGCCGAGGGCAACCAGCCCCACCAGCAGATCTTTCATGCGCCGGCGCTGCCAGCCTGCATAGGTTTCGCCGCGCGCGCTCAACAGCACCGCATAGGCCGCCGACCACAAATAAGGCACCAGGATCATCGAGGACGCCAGGTAGATCAGGGTGGTGTAGGTGCTGGCGGAAAACAGCGTGATCACCAGGAATGCCTGGATCATCACGTTGGTCAGCCATAAGGCATTGACCGGCACCTGATTGGCGTTTTCCTTCTTCAGGAACGCCGGCATGGTCTTGTCCTGGGCGGTGGCATAGAGGATTTCCGCGCACAGCAGCGCCCAGGAGAGCAACGCGCCGAGCAGCGAAACCGCCAGGCCGATACTGATCAATACCGCGCCCCAAGGCCCGACGACATGCTCCAACACACCGGCCAGGGACGGGTTCTGCAATTGCGCCAGCTCCGGCTGGCTCATGATGCCCAGGGACAACACATTCACCAGCACCAGCAAGGCCAGCACGCCCACGAAACCAATCACCGTGGCGCGCCCCACGTCCGAGCGTTTCTGCGCCCGCGCCGAATACACACTGGCGCCTTCGATCCCGATAAATACAAACACCGTGACCAGCATCATGTGGCGCACCTGCTCGACCACGCTGCCCATCTGCGGGTTACCCATTCCCCAGATATCGCGGGTGAAAATTTCCGCCTCGAATGCAACGGCGGCGATCACGATAAACATCAGCAGCGGCACGATCTTCGCCACCGTCGTCACCTGATTGATGAACGCTGCCTCTTTGATCCCGCGCATCACCAGAAAATGTACGGCCCACAGCAACAGCGACGCGCAGCCGATGGCAAGCGGCGTATTGCCCTGGCCGAACGCCGGAAAAAAGTAGCCGAGGGTGCTGAATAGCAAGACGAAATAACCGACATTGCCCATCCACGCACTGATCCAGTAACCCCAGGCGGATGAAAAGCCCATGTAGTCGCCAAAACCCGCCTTGGCGTAGGCATACACCCCGGAGTCCAGTTCGGGCTTACGGTTCGCCAACGTCTGGAACACAAAGGCCAGGGTCAGCATGCCGATGGCGGTGATCGCCCAGCCGATCAATATGGCGCCCACTTCGGCACGGGCGGCCATGTTCTGCGGCAATGAAAAGATGCCGCCGCCAATCATCGAGCCCACCACCAGGGCGATCAGGGCACTGAGCCGGAGTTTCTGGGCGGGTTGGGTCATGCAGCTTCCCTCGAAATAAACGGTTGGGCGACAACTGCGCACATAAGTAATTCAGATTAATGACGTTGTCATAACATAAGGATATGTAAAGGTAGGAAGTTTAGGCTTATTTAGAATTTAAATACGTCAATTATGAAGCGATAGTCAAACAACGTACAAAAAATTTGCACATTCGCAAATACGAACTAGCGTCAACACCCATGCCCTCGACCAAATGATTAACCACACAGCAAAGAGCGCTCTATCAAGCGCCTTTGCGGGACTTGTTCGTCCGCAAAAACCTCACCCTAAGTCGTTAATTCACAATGGAATGTGCCAATGAAGTGATCTGAGTCAGCTGTTTGATTAGCGCACGGAATTATTCTGTGGTCTCTCTTCTCCTGCATTGGAGTCATGCAATGTCTGAAACTCCCGGAAAACTTCGACTAGGCGCCCTGGTCGCACTTGTCGTCGGCTCGATGATTGGCGGTGGTATCTTTTCATTGCCACAAAACATGGCCGCCAGCGCCGATGTCGGTGCGGTGTTGATCGGCTGGGTGATTACCGCCATCGGCATGTTGACCCTCGCCTTCGTGTTCCAGACCCTCGCCAACCGCAAGCCTGACCTCGACGGCGGGGTCTACGCCTACGCCAAGGCCGGTTTCGGCGACTACATGGGCTTTTCATCCGCCTGGGGCTACTGGATCAGCGCCTGGCTGGGCAACGTCGGCTACTTCGTGTTGCTGTTCAGCACCTTGGGCTATTTCTTCCCGGTCTTTGGCGAGGGCAATACCCCGACGGCGGTGATCGCTGCGTCAGTGCTGTTATGGGCCGTGCATTTCCTGGTGCTGCGCGGGATCAAGGAAGCGGCGTTCATCAACCTGGTGACCACCGTCGCCAAGGTGGTGCCGCTGCTGCTGTTCGTGCTCATCGCCCTGTTCGCGTTCAAGCTGGACATCTTCACCGCTGACATCTGGGGCGTGAAAAACCCGGACCTGGGCAGTGTGATGAACCAGGTGCGCAACATGATGCTGGTCACCGTGTGGGTGTTTATCGGCATCGAAGGCGCGAGCATCTTCTCGTCCCGTGCCGAGAAACGCAGTGACGTGGGCAAGGCCACCGTGATCGGCTTTATCACTGTGCTGCTGTTCCTGATGCTGGTGAACGTGCTGTCCCTGGGGATCATGACCCAGCCGGAACTGGCCAAACTGCAAAACCCGTCGATGGCCGCCGTGCTGGAGCATGTGGTGGGCCACTGGGGCGCGGTGCTGATCAGCGTGGGCTTGATCATCTCCCTGCTCGGCGCGCTGCTGTCCTGGGTGCTGCTGTGTGCGGAGATCATGTTCGCCGCCGCCAAGGACCACACCATGCCGGAGTTCCTGCGCAAGGAAAACGCCAACCATGTGCCGGTCAACGCCCTGTGGCTGACCAACGCAATGGTGCAGATATTCCTGGTGATCACGCTGTTTTCCGCCAGCACCTACCTGTCACTGATCTACCTCGCCACCTCGATGATCCTGGTGCCTTACCTGTGGTCGGCGGCCTACGCCCTGCTGCTGGCGGTGCGCGGCGAGACCTACGAGAACGCCCTCAAAGAGCGCAGAAAGGACCTGTTCATCGGCGCTATCGCCCTGATCTATGCGATCTGGCTGCTCTACGCCGGCGGCACCAAGTACCTGCTGCTCTCCGCCCTGCTCTATGCCCCTGGCGCGATCCTGTTCGCCAAAGCCAAGCGTGAACTGGGCAAACCGATTTTCACCCCCGTCGAGAAGCTGATTTTCGCCGCAGTGGTCATTGGCGCCCTGGTGGCGGCCTATGGGCTCTACGACGGCTTCCTGACCCTGTAATTGTTGTTCACTGGAGGATCTGTAATGACCACGGAAAAAGTGAAGTACGGCGTACATTCCGAAGCCGGCAAACTGCGCAAAGTCATGGTGTGCTCCCCAGGTTTGGCCCACCAGCGGCTGACCCCCAACAACTGCGACGAGCTGCTGTTCGATGACGTGCTGTGGGTGGCCCAGGCCAAGCGCGACCACTTCGACTTCGTGACCAAGATGCGCGAGCGGGACATTGATGTGCTGGAAATGCACAACCTGCTCACCGACATCGTCGCCAACCCCGAAGCGCTGGACTGGATCCTGGAACGCAAGATCACCGCCAACACCGTAGGCCTGGGCCTGGTCGATGAAGTCGGTTCGTGGCTGCGCAGCCTGGAGCCGCGCAAAATCAGCGAGTACCTGATTGGCGGCGTATCGGCCGACGACCTGCCGAGCAGCTTCGGTGGCAAGACCATCGAGATGTTCCGCGATTTTCTCGGCCATGCCAGTTTCATCTTGCCGCCACTGCCCAACACCCAGTTCACCCGCGACACCACCTGCTGGATCTACGGCGGCGTGACGCTCAACCCGATGTACTGGCCGGCGCGCCGCCAGGAAACCCTGCTGACCAGCGCCATCTATAAATTCCACCCTGAGTTCACCAACGCGGACTTCCAGATCTGGTACGGCGACCCCGATCAGGAACATGGCGCCGCGACGCTGGAAGGCGGCGACGTGATGCCGATTGGCAACGGCGTGGTGTTGATCGGCATGGGTGAGCGTTCGTCCCACCAGGCCATTGGCCAACTGGCGCGCAACCTGTTCCAGAACAAAGCCGTGGAGCGCGTCATCGTGGCCGGCCTGCCTAAATCCCGCGCCGCGATGCACCTGGACACCGTGTTCAGCTTCTGCGACCGCGACCTAGTCACCGTCTTCCCCGAAGTGGTCAACCAGATCGTGCCTTTCACCCTGCGCCCTGACGAGAGCAAGCCCCACGGCATCGACATTCAGCGCGAGAAAACCAACTTCCTCGAAACCGTGGCCGCAGCGCTCAACCTCAAGGCCCTGCGCGTGGTCGAGACCGGCGGCAACAGCTTCGCCGCCGAACGCGAGCAATGGGATGACGGCAACAACGTGGTGGCCGTGGAACCGGGCGTGGTGATTGGCTACGACCGCAACACCTACACCAACACCCTGCTGCGCAAGGCCGGTGTGGAAGTGATCACCATCAGCGCCGGTGAACTCGGCCGAGGCCGTGGCGGCGGCCACTGCATGACCTGCCCGATCATCCGCGACCCTATCGACTATTAAGGAGATTTCATCATGGCTTTCAATATGCGCAACCGCAGCCTGCTGTCGCTGATGCACCACACCACTCGCGAGCTGCATTACCTGCTGGACCTGTCCCGCGACCTCAAACGCGCCAAATACACCGGCACCGAGCGCCCGCACTTGCAGGGCAAGAACATCGCACTGATCTTCGAAAAAACCTCCACCCGCACTCGCTGTGCCTTCGAAGTCGCGGCCCATGACCAGGGCGCCCACGTCACCTATATCGACCCGGTGTCGTCGCAGATCGGCCACAAAGAAAGCATGAAAGACACCGCCCGCGTACTGGGCCGGATGTTCGATGCCATTGAATACCGTGGCTTTGAGCAGGAAATCGTCGAAGAGCTGGCCAAGTTCGCCGGTGTGCCGGTGTTCAACGGCCTCACCGCCGAATTCCACCCGACCCAGATGATCGCCGACACCCTGACCATGCGTGAACACAGCGACAAGCCGCTGCATGACATCAGCTACGCCTACCTCGGGGACGCCCGCTACAACATGGGCAACTCGCTGCTGATGATCGGCGCCAAGCTGGGCATGGACGTGCGCATCGGCGCGCCCAAAGCGCTGTGGCCCCATGAAGATTTCATCAAGCAATGCCAGGCCTTTGCCGAGGAAAGCGGCGCACGCATCACCATCACCGAAGACCCGAAAGAAGCCGTGAAAGGTGTGGACTTCATCCACACCGATATCTGGGTGTCCATGGGCGAACCAGTGGAAGCGTGGGACGAGCGCATCGAGCAACTGCTGCCGTACCAGGTCAACGCCAAGATGATGAAAGCCTCGGGCAACCCTCGGGTGAAATTCATGCATTGCCTGCCGGCGTTCCACAACAGTGAAACCAAGGTCGGCAAGGACATTGCGGCGCGCTATCCGCACTTGGCCAATGGCGTGGAAGTGACCGAAGAGGTGTTCGAGTCGCCGGCCAATATCGCCTTCGAGCAGGCGGAAAACCGCATGCATACCATCAAGGCGATTCTGGTGTCGGCGTTGGCGGATATCTAACCCCACTCTGATCGTTCCCACGCTCCGCGTGGGAATGCAGCCAGTGGCGCTCTGCGCCACAAGAGCGGACGCAGAGCGTCCGGTGAGGCATTCCCACGCAGAGCGTGGGAACGATCATTCTAGAAGGACATTCTGTATGCGCATCGTCGTAGCCCTGGGCGGCAACGCCCTCCTGCGTCGTGGTGAACCCATGACCGCAGACAATCAACGGGCCAACATCCGTATCGCCACCGAACAGATCGCCAAGATCCACCCCGGCAACGAGTTGGTGATCGCCCACGGCAATGGCCCGCAAGTGGGCCTGCTGTCATTGCAGGCAGCGGCCTACACCAGCGTCTCGCCTTACCCGCTGGACGTGCTGGGCGCTGAGACAGAGGGCATGATCGGCTACATCATTGAACAGGAACTGGGCAACCTCCTGGACTTTGAAGTGCCGTTCGCCACCCTGCTCACCCAGGTCGAAGTGGACGCCAAGGACCCGGCCTTCCAGAACCCTACCAAGCCCATCGGCCCGGTGTATGCCAAAGCCGAAGCCGAGAAACTCGCCGCCGAGAAAGGTTGGGCCATCGCGCCCGATGGCGACAAATACCGCCGCGTGGTCGCCAGCCCGCGCCCCAAACGCATCTTTGAAATTCGCCCGATCAAATGGCTGCTGGAGAAAAAAGCCATCGTGATCTGCGCCGGTGGCGGCGGCATCCCGACGATGTATGGCGAAGACGGCAAGCTGCGCGGCATTGAAGCCGTGATCGACAAAGACCTGTGTTCCTCCTTGCTGGCCACGCAACTGGAGGCCGATTTGCTGGTGATCGCCACCGACGTCAACGCCGCCTTTATCGACTTCGGCAAGCCCACCCAGAAGGCCATCGGCCAGGCCCACCCCGACGACATGGAAAAACTCGGCTTCGCCGCCGGCTCCATGGGGCCCAAGGTCCAGGCCGCCTGCGAGTTCGCCCGCCAGACTGGCAAAACTGCGGTGATCGGTTCACTCTCGGACATCGAAGCCATCGTCCAGGGCAGCGCCGGCACGCGCATCAGCACGGCCAAACCTGGCATCACCTACCTGTGAAGTTGAGGAGAAACGCCTATGGCTATCTTTGAACCCGGCCACCTGCATATCGAGCGACACGCGCTGAACAAGGACGATGTCAGCTACGACCTGTGCCTGGACTATGAAGTTGTCACGGATGAGCGCGAAGGCAAAGGCATGCAGTTCACCCTGCATGGCAGCATCCAGGGCAAGGACATGAAAGAGACCTTTTTCCTGCCCAAGGACCAGGCCTACAACTTCGCCAGCAATGTGACCAAGATTGTCGAAAAATACGGCATTCCCAAGACCCATAGCAGCGTCGGTTCACAGCACAAGCATTACGATCTGATGTTTGAGGATGTGCGCCACCAGTTGGATATGAAATCCGGCGACCCGGTCAAACCCGAACACCTGGAATAACCTGCCCCCCAATCGAATGTGGGCGCTGGCTTGCCTGCGATAGCGACCTGTCAGACGATATTTTCGGTAACTGACCCACCGCCATCGCAGGCAAGCCAGCTCCCACATTTTGATCTCCACCGGCTCCAAGGCATACTGGCCACCCTCAGCACTCCAGAATCAAGATCCGCCCCATGCGTATCCACGTCAGCTTCATCGACCGCGTCGGCATCACCCAGGAAGTCCTGGCCTTGCTCGGTGGGCGCAATCTCAATCTGGATGCGGTGGAAATGGTGCCGCCCAATGTCTATATCGATGCGCCGACCCTCAGCGCCGAGGTGCTTGAAGAGCTGCGCGATGCGTTGTTCAGCGTGCACGGCGTGCAGGCGGTAAAGGTCGTCGACATCCTTCCGGGCCAGCGTCGCCACTTGCAACTCGACGCCCTGCTGGCGGCCATGACCGACCCGGTGCTGGCCCTGGACAGTGCAGGCAAGATCCTGCTGGCCAATCCGGCGCTGATCGCCTTGTACGGGCGTGAACCGGCCGGTGAGAGCATCGCCGAGCTGTTCGAGGATCCGGCCTTGCTGGAAACCTTGCTGGACCAGGGCTTTCGCTTGCCGTTGCGCGAGATCAGCGTCAACGGCCAGACCTTGCTGCTGGGCGCCACGCCGATCACCGACGCTGGCGCCCTGCTTACCCTCTACCAGCCCAACCGCATCGGCGAACAACTGTCGGCGCTGCACCATGACCATGCCGAAGGGTTTGATGCGCTGCTGGGCGAGTCCCCGGCGATCCGCACGCTCAAGGCTCGGGCGCAACGGGTGGCGGCGCTGGATGCACCGCTGCTGATCCAGGGCGAAACCGGCACCGGCAAAGAGCTGGTGGCCCGCGCCTGCCACGCCATCAGCACGCGTCACAGTGCGCCGTTTCTGGCACTGAACTGCGCGGCGTTGCCGGAAAACCTCGCCGAAAGTGAATTGTTCGGCTATGCGCCGGGCGCCTTTACCGGCGCGCAACGCGGTGGTAAACCGGGGCTGATGGAGTTGGCCAACCAGGGCACGGTGTTTCTCGATGAGATCGGTGAAATGTCGCCGTACCTGCAAGCCAAACTGCTGCGCTTTCTCAACGACGGCAGCTTTCGCCGCGTGGGTGGCGACCGCGAAGTAAAGGTCAATGTGCGCATCCTCAGCGCCACCCACCGCGACCTGGAAAAGATGGTCAGCGAAGGCACCTTTCGCGAAGATCTGTTTTACCGCCTCAACGTGCTCAACGTCGCCGTGCCGCCTTTGCGTGAACGCGGCCAGGACATCCTGCTGCTGGCGCGCTACTTCATGCAGCAAGCCTGCGCGCAGATCCAGCGCCCGGTCTGCCGCCTGGCCCCGGGTACCTATCCAGCCCTGCTGGGTAACCACTGGCCGGGCAACGTGCGGCAGTTGCAAAACGTGATCTTCCGCGCTGCCGCCATCTGCGAAAGCAGCCTGGTGGACATCGGCGACCTGGACATCGCCGGCACCTCTGTAGCGCGCCAGAGCGATGGCGAAGTCGACAGCCTGGAACAGGCCGTGGAAGATTTCGAGCGCAGCCTGCTGGAAAGCCTCTACAGCCGCTACCCCTCGACCCGCCAACTGGCCAGCCGGCTGCAAACCTCCCACACGGCTATCGCCCATCGCCTGCGCAAATACGGCATTCCCAACAAACCCTGACGGAATAAACGCGGTTCAACTGTAGGAGCTGGCTTGCCTGCGATAGCGTTGGGTCATCCAACGCCTTAGTGACGGGTAGACCGCTATCGCAGGCAAGCCAGCTCCCACAGAAACCGCATTACAGATTTGGTCTGAGAACGTCATTCCGTGTACTGAAAGCGCTACAGCGTAACGATATCGCTACAAGCCTGTTTTTTGCGCGCCATGCAAGGCTTTGATCCACATAGGCTTTTTTTCACGCACTCGACTGTAGCGAAAACGCTACAGCATATTCCATTACGCCTATGACTGATTTTATTAACCCTTTGATCTATAACGATTTAATAACGTTGGCCGCGATATTGCTAAGCAACTCCTCATTATTCCAATCCCGTCCACCAGACGATTCTGGCCCTGAGGAGTTTCCATGAGCGAGTTGCGTTTCACTGAAGATCACGAATGGCTGCGCGCCGAAGCCGATGGCAGCGTCACCGTGGGTATCACCGCTTTTGCGCAGAACGCGCTGGGTGATGTGGTTTTCGTGCAACTGCCAGAGTTGCAGGCTTATACCAAGGGCGCCGAAGCCTCCACCGTGGAGTCGGTCAAGGCCGCCAGTGGTGTGTACATGCCGTTGGACGGTGAAGTCCTCGAAGTCAACGACAAGCTCGATGGCAGCCCGGAACTGGTCAACGAAGACCCGATGGGCGAAGGCTGGTTCTTCCGCTTTAAACCCGCCGATGCCGATGCAGTGGCTAAGCTGTTGGATCAGGATGCGTACGACCGTCTGATCAAAGCCAACGCTGAAGCTTGAGGAGCGCGCCATGACCGTTAATCTGACCACCGCCAACGAATTCATCGCCCGCCACATCGGCCCGCGCCAGGAGGACGAGCAGCAAATGCTCGCCAGCCTGGGGTTTGATTCCCTCGAAGCCCTGAGCGCCAGCGTGATCCCGGAAAGCATCAAGGGCACCAGCGTGCTCGGCCTGGAAGACGGCCTGAGCGAAGCCCAGGCCCTGGCCAAGATCAAGGCCATCGCCAACCAGAACCAACTGTTCAAGACCTACATCGGCCAGGGCTATTACAACTGCCACACGCCGTCGCCGATCCTGCGCAACCTGCTGGAAAACCCGGCCTGGTACACCGCCTACACGCCGTATCAACCCGAGATTTCCCAAGGCCGCCTGGAAGCCCTGCTGAATTTCCAGACCCTGATCAGCGACCTCACCGGCCTGCCGATTGCCAACGCCTCCCTGCTTGACGAAGCCACCGCCGCTGCTGAAGCCATGACCTTCTGCAAGCGCCTGAGCAAGAACAAAGGCAGCCACGCGTTCTTCGCGTCGGTGCACAGCCACCCGCAAACCCTCGACGTATTGCGCACCCGTGCTGAACCTTTGGGCATCGATGTGGTGGTCGGCGATGAGCGTGAACTGACCGACGTCAGCGCGTTCTTCGGTGCCCTGCTGCAATACCCGGCCAGTAACGGCGATGTATTCGATTACCGCGAGCTGACCGAGCGCTTCCACGCCGCCAACGCCCTGGTCGCCGTAGCCGCCGACCTGATGGCCCTGACCCTGCTGACGCCGCCGGGTGAATTCGGCGCCGACGTCGCCATTGGCAGCGCACAGCGCTTTGGCGTGCCACTGGGCTTCGGTGGCCCGCACGCGGCGTACTTCTCCACCAAGGATGCGTTCAAGCGCGACATGCCAGGCCGTCTGGTCGGTGTTTCCGTCGACCGCTTCGGCAAGCCGGCCCTGCGCCTGGCCATGCAGACCCGCGAGCAACATATCCGCCGCGAGAAAGCCACCAGCAACATCTGCACTGCCCAAGTGCTGCTGGCCAACATCGCCAGCATGTACGCCGTGTACCACGGCCCCAAAGGCCTGACCCAGATCGCCCAGCGCATTCACCAGCTGACCGCGATCCTGGCCAAGGGCTTGACGGCCCTGGGCCAGAACGTCGAGCAGGCACACTTCTTCGACACCCTGACCCTCAATACCGGCGCCCACACCGCCGCCCTGCACGACAAGGCCCGCGCCCAGCGCATCAACCTGCGCGTGGTGGATGGCGAGCGCGTTGGCCTGTCGGTCGACGAAACCACCACCCAGGCCGATATCGAGGCCTTGTGGGCCCTCTTCGCGGACGGCAAAACCCTGCCGGCCTTTGCTGCCACCGACAGCACCCTGCCGAGCGCGTTGCTGCGCCAGTCGCCGATCCTCAGCCACCCGGTCTTCAACCGTTACCACTCGGAAACCGAGCTGATGCGCTACCTGCGCAAGCTGGCCGACAAAGACCTGGCCCTGGACCGCACCATGATCCCGCTGGGTTCGTGCACCATGAAGCTCAACGCCGCCAGCGAAATGATCCCGGTGACCTGGGCCGAATTCGGTGCCCTGCACCCATTCGCCCCCGCCGCGCAAAGCGCCGGCTACCAGCAACTGACCAGCGAACTGGAAGCCATGCTATGTGCAGCGACCGGTTACGACGCGATCTCCCTGCAACCCAACGCCGGTTCCCAGGGTGAGTACGCGGGCCTGTTGGCCATCCGCGCCTATCACCAGAGCCGTGGCGAAGCACGTCGCGACATCTGCCTGATCCCGTCGTCAGCCCACGGCACCAACCCTGCCACCGCCAACATGGCCGGCATGCGCGTGGTGGTCACCGCTTGCGACGCGCGCGGCAACGTCGACATCGAAGACCTGCGCGCCAAGGCCATCGAGCACCGCGAGCACCTCGCTGCGCTGATGATCACTTATCCGTCCACCCACGGCGTGTTCGAGGAAGGTATCCGCGAAATTTGCGGGATCATTCACGACAACGGCGGCCAGGTGTACATCGACGGCGCCAACATGAACGCGATGGTTGGCCTGTGCGCACCGGGCAAGTTCGGCGGCGACGTGTCCCACCTGAACCTGCACAAGACCTTCTGCATTCCCCACGGCGGTGGCGGCCCAGGCGTTGGCCCGATTGGCGTCAAGTCGCACCTCACGCCATTCCTGCCCGGCCACGCAGCCATGGAACGCAAGGAAGGCGCGGTGTGCGCTGCGCCGTTCGGCAGCGCGAGCATTTTGCCGATCACCTGGATGTACATCAGCATGATGGGCGGCGCCGGCCTCAAGCGTGCGTCGCAGTTGGCGATCCTGAATGCCAACTACATTTCCCGTCGCCTGGAAGAGCACTACCCCGTGCTGTACACCGGCAGCAATGGCCTGGTGGCCCACGAATGCATCCTGGACCTGCGCCCGTTGAAAGACAGCAGCGGCATCAGCGTGGACGACGTGGCCAAGCGCCTGATCGATTTTGGTTTCCATGCGCCGACCATGTCGTTCCCAGTGGCCGGCACCTTGATGATCGAGCCGACCGAAAGTGAATCCAAGGAAGAGCTGGACCGCTTCTGCGACGCCATGATCGCCATCCGCGAAGAAATTCGCGCGGTGGAAAACGGCACATTGGACAAAGACGACAACCCACTCAAAAACGCGCCGCACACCGCCGCTGAACTGGTGGGCGAATGGAGCCACCCATACAGCCGTGAACAAGCGGTGTACCCGGTGGCTTCATTGATCGAAGGCAAGTACTGGCCGCCGGTTGGCCGGGTTGACAACGTGTTTGGCGATCGCAACCTGGTGTGTGCGTGCCCTTCGATCGAGAGCTACGCCTGATCTGACGGGAGATACGCGGCCAGTGTGGGAGCTGGCTTGCCTGCGATAGCGGTGTATCAGCCGACAGTGATGTTGTCTGCCCCACCGCTATCGCGGGCAAGCCCGGCTCCCACATTGACCGAGTCCTCCTCAGAAAATAATAAGAAACCGGAGAACAACCATGTCCCTTAGCGTGTTCGACCTGTTCAAAATTGGCATTGGCCCCTCCAGTTCCCACACCGTAGGCCCGATGCGTGCCGCCGCTCGATTTGTCGAGGGGCTCAAGCGTGACAACCTGCTGAGCACCACCACCGGCATCAAGGTGGAACTTTATGGATCGCTGGGCGCCACCGGCAAAGGCCACGGCAGCGACAAGGCTGTGTTGCTGGGCCTGGAAGGCGAACATCCGGACACCGTGAATACCGAAACCGTGGCTGCACGCCTGGCGCAGATGCGCAGTGACGGGCGCCTCAACCTGCTCGGCGAACACAGCATTGCGTTCAACGAGAAAGAACACCTGGCGATGATTCGCAAGCCCCTTGCCTATCACCCCAACGGCATGATCTTTCGTGCCTTTGACGCCGCCGGCATTCAGACCCGTAGCCGCGAGTACTACTCGGTCGGTGGCGGTTTCGTGGTGGATGAAGACGCGGCGGGCGCCGACCGTATCGTCGAAGACGCCACACCCCTGACCTTCCCGTTCAAACACGCCAAGGACTTGCTCGGCCATTGCGCCACCTATGGCCTGTCTATCAGCCAGGTGATGCTGACCAATGAAAGTGCCTGGCGCCCGGAAGCCGAAACCCGCAGCGGGTTGTTGAAGATCTGGCAAGTCATGCAGGACTGCGTCGATGCCGGCTGTCGCAACGAAGGTATCTTGCCCGGAGGCTTGAAGGTCAAGCGCCGGGCGGCGGCCTTGCATCGGCAGTTGTGCAAGAACCCGGAGTCGGCGCTGCGCGACCCGCTGTCGGTGCTCGATTGGGTCAACCTGTATGCGCTGGCAGTCAACGAAGAAAACGCCAATGGCGGGCGCGTGGTCACTGCGCCCACCAATGGCGCGGCTGGGATCATTCCCGCCGTGCTGCACTACTACATGCGCTTCATCCCCGGCGCGAACGAAGACGGTGTGGTGCGCTTTTTGCTCACCGCGGCCGCCATCGGTATTTTGTACAAGGAAAATGCTTCGATCTCAGGCGCCGAAGTCGGTTGCCAGGGCGAAGTCGGCGTGGCCTGTTCCATGGCCGCAGGCGCACTCTGTGAAGTGCTGGGCGGCAGCGTGTCCCAAGTGGAAAACGCCGCCGAGATCGGCATGGAACACAACCTCGGCCTGACCTGCGACCCCATTGGCGGGCTGGTGCAGGTGCCGTGCATCGAGCGCAATGCCATGGGCTCGGTGAAGGCGATCAATGCGGTGCGCATGGCCCTGCGTGGCGACGGCCAGCACTTTGTGTCCCTCGACAAGGTCATCCGCACCATGCGCCAGACCGGCGCCGACATGAAAAGCAAATACAAGGAAACCGCCCGTGGCGGTTTGGCGGTCAACATTATCGAGTGCTGACACCCACAAGCGCGTCGGCACGTTTTTCAGGAGCTGAATATGTCCACCGAAACCCTGTTGAAAACTCCTCTGCACGCCTTGCACCTCGAACTCGGCGCGCGCATGGTGCCCTTCGCCGGCTACGACATGCCGGTGCAGTATCCATTGGGCGTGATGAAGGAACACCTGCATACCCGTGAACAGGCCGGGTTGTTCGATGTTTCCCACATGGGCCAGATCCGCCTCACCGGCGCGAATGCCGCCAAGGCCCTGGAGACCCTGGTGCCCGTCGATATCATCGACCTGCCAGTGGGTATGCAGCGCTATGCGATGTTCACCAACGAGCAAGGCGGCATCCTCGACGACCTGATGGTCGCCAACCTGGGCAACGACGAATTGTTCCTGGTGGTCAACGCCGCCTGCAAGGACCAGGACCTGGCGCACCTGCGTACACATATCGGCGACCAATGCACCATCGAACCGCTGTTCGAAGAACGCGCCCTGCTCGCCCTGCAAGGCCCGGCGGCAGTGAACGTATTGGCGCGCCTGGCCCCTGAAGTCACCCAGATGACCTTCATGCAATTTGCCACCCTGCGTTTGCTGGGCGTGGAGTGCTACGTCAGCCGCTCCGGCTACACCGGTGAAGACGGCTTTGAAATCTCCGTGCCGGCGGCCAATGCCGAGAGCCTGGCCCGCAGCCTGCTGGCCGAAACCGAAGTGCAGGCCATCGGCCTGGGCGCCCGCGATTCGCTACGCCTGGAAGCCGGCCTGTGCCTGTACGGCCACGACATGAATACCGACACCACGCCAATCGAAGCCAGCCTGTTGTGGGCGATTTCCAAGGCTCGGCGTGCCGATGGCGCACGGGCCGGCGGCTTCCCTGGCGCCGACCGCATCTTCACCCAACAGCAAACCGGTGTGGCGCGCAAACGCGTAGGCCTGCTGCCGCAGGAGCGTACCCCGGTGCGTGAAGGCGCTGAAATTGTCGATGCACAGGGTACGGTTATCGGCAGCGTGTGCAGCGGAGGCTTTGGCCCAACCTTGGGCGGCCCGCTGGCGATGGGTTACCTGGACAGCGCATTTGTCGCATTGGATACCGAAGTTAGCGCAATGGTACGTGGGAAAAAGGTGCCACTGCGTGTAAGTAAAATGCCATTCGTTCCGCAACGTTACTACCGTGGCTGATTGACTGTTTCTATAAGTAACGCGGTTGCGTTAATGTGCACTGAACTGTAACGCAACCGCCATAAAACAGTGCATTCACGATAGGCTTTTTATAGCTGACGCCCTATAACAAGTGAATAACTCTATCGAATAAGCCGGTATCAGAACATTCAACAAAGTGTCATGAGACCCAATAAAACAAGGGCCTGCACAAGGGCTTGTTTTTTTCATATTAGTTGGCGTAGAGTTTGCCCACTGTGTTTGCATGGGTCGCTTGGAACCTGGACCTGGGCAGTAGCTCAAGTAGTTTGCTACAACCCGTTCGACGTCTCTTACTTTCCTGCAACCCAGCCCAGTACTCTTTCGTGTGAAAGGGGCTGTCATTAATTTTTAGCGTCAAAGGAAAGAAGAAAATGTCGGATAAAGGTGGACGTCAGAGCGGTACCGTCAAGTGGTTCAACGACGAGAAAGGGTTTGGTTTTATCACTCCTGAAAGCGGCCCGGATCTGTTCGTGCATTTCCGCGCTATCCAGGGCAACGGTTTCAAGAGCCTGAAGGAAGGCCAGAAGGTCACCTTCGTTTCAGTACAAGGCCAAAAAGGCCTGCAGGCTGACGAAGTACAAGCAGAAGGCTGATCCTTGCTGCGACAAAAAGCCCCTGATATGACATCAGGGGCTTTTTTATGGGCGCCATTGCGTAAACTGCGTGCTTTCTCCAGAGAGCCCTGCCATGTCCAAACCCCTGTTGAGCCCCCAGGGCGAATTCCCCGCCGTTGGCCTGGGCCGTCGCCTGGCAGCGATGTTCTACGATTTCCTGCTGTGCACCGCCCTGCTGATCGTCACCGCGTTTATCTACAAGTTGGTGTGGATCGCCTTCGTGGGCGAAGCGAAGATGCGCACGCTCACCGAGTCCGGCGCGCTGGACGGTGACCCGTTGCTGTCGACTCTGCTGCTGTTCGTGCTGTTCGGGTTCTTCGCCAAGTTCTGGACCCATTCGGGGCAAACCCTGGGCATGCAGGTGTGGGGCGTGCGCGTGCAGAACGCTGACGGGTCGCGGATCAGCCTGTGGCAGGCACTGTTGCGTTTTGTGGTGTCGATTGCGTCATGGCTGTGCGTGGGGTTGGGGTTTATCTGGTCGTTGTTCGATAAACACAAACGCAGCTGGCATGACATCTATTCGGATACGCAGTTGGTGCGAATCCCGAAGCAAAAGAAGTAACTCAAGCGCATCACAGATCAACTGTGGGAGCTGGCTTGCCTGCGATAGCGGTCTTGCAGTCAAAACACCTGTGACTGTTACACCGCTATCGCAGGCAAGCCAGCTCCCACATTTTGATTTGTCTCAGCCTGAGGATCAGGCGTTGCCGGCCAGTTTCAACCGTGCTGCCTGGGTAAAGTCGAGCATGCGCTTGAGCGGCCGTACGGCCTGCGGAATCACCGCCGGTTCCACGAAGATCTCATTACTGCCCTCGCGCAGGCATTGCAACGTGCGCTCCAGCGTATTCATCGCCATCCACGGGCAGTGCGCGCAACTGCGGCAGGCTGCACCGTTACCGGCGGTAGGCGCTTCGACGAAGACTTTGTCCGGGCACAGCTGCTGCATCTTGTAGAAGATGCCGCGGTCGGTGGCGACGATAAAGGTTTTGTTCGGCAAGCGTTGCGCTGCGGCGATCAGCTGGCTGGTGGAACCCACCGCGTCCGCCAGTTCGATCACCGAAGTCGGTGACTCCGGGTGCACCAGGATCGCTGCATCCGGGTAGAGCGCCTTCATGTCTTCGAGCTGCTTGGACTTGAACTCTTCGTGGACGATGCAGGCACCGTCCCACAGCAGCATGTCGGCACCGGTCTGGCGCTGGATGTAGGTGCCCAGGTGTTTGTCCGGGCCCCAGATAATGGTCTCGCCGTTGTCCATCAGGCTTTCGACGATTTCCAGCGCGCAGCTGGAGGTCACCACCCAATCCGCCCGGGCTTTGACCGCCGCCGAGGTGTTGGCGTACACCACCACGGTGCGCTCGGGGTGTTGATCGCAGAACGCGGAAAACTCATCCACCGGGCAACCCAGGTCCAGGGAGCAGGTGGCTTCCAGGGTAGGCATCAGGATGCGTTTTTCAGGCGTAAGGATCTTGGCAGTCTCGCCCATGAAGCGCACGCCAGCCACCAGTACGGTCTTGGCAGGGTGGGCGGCACCGAAGCGCGCCATCTCCAGGGAGTCGGAAACACAGCCACCGGTTTCTTCGGCCAGGGCCTGAATCACCGGGTCGCAATAAAAGTGGGCAACCAACACCGCGTCCTGAGCCTTGAGCTCGGCGGCAATGGCGGTTCGCAGGCTCGCCTCTTCAGCAGCGCTGAGCACCTTGGGCTGCTTGGCGTCGAGGTGGGCTTGAACCAGTAGGCGTTCGGAAATGTGCGTCATGTTCGCAAGACCTGCAGGCGCAGTAGCGCGAAAGTCGAGTGTACCACCGGCTCCGGAGCCCTTCGGGCGCCGCCGGACGAAGTGTTTTTGTTCATCAAGCACGGGTACAGCTTAAAGCTGCGCAAGGCTACAGAATATCCAATGGATTCAAAAGCCTAATCTAGTGACCCGGCCAAGTGCCCGATCCCTGGCCGCGCCACGCCGATTAGGCGATGCCTGCACAACAATCAAAACCGCCCCTTTCCCTCCCACACGCCTGAAAAATCAGGAATATCAGGCCCCCACACCCTGTCGCGCCCTAATTTTGTGCATTTAAGCACTGAATTACGCGATTTTTCTTACGTCTTGTGTAATAAATCCTACAGCGATGTAACAAACCGTCGACCACTCACTCAAGTAGGGCAACTACCGCTGAGTTCAACGCTGGCTCAGACGGTATGGATCGTGTGTATTTCTACGTTAAGGATGTCGAGTGCCAAATCAGCTCTCAACCGGACACTTGTGTTGTATCCGTAATCTGGGCATCGCCCTGCTCTGCCTGTGGGCGCTGCCCGTGGCTGGCGCCGAGGTGCCGCAGCCAGGCCAGGAAGCCCTGCGCTTGCAGCAACAACAGCAACGCGACCTGCAGCAATTACACCTGGAGCAGCGCCAACGCCAGATGCAACGCGGCAGCTTCGGTACACCAGCGGCACCCGCCTTGCCCACGGACATCGCCAGGGATGAACACTGCTGGCCCTTGAGCGGTACGCGCCTGGCCGGGGTCACGCTGTTCAGCCGTGCCGAGTTGGACAAACACATCGAGCCCTACGTGGCGCCTTGCATGGGCGTCACACAGATCAACCGCCTGCTGGCCGAGATCACCCGGCTGTATGTCGAGGCCGGTTATATCGCCAGCCGCCCCTACCTGATCAGTGCACCCACCGCCGGGCAGCCGCTGGATATTCACGTCGAAGAAGGCTACCTGGAGACCATCGAGCTGGCCGACCAGAGCCTGCCGGTGTCATTGGGCGGGGCATTCCCCGGCATGCTCGGCAAACCACTGAACCTGCGAGACCTGGAACAGGGCCTGGACCAGCTCAATCGCCTGCGCTCGGTCGACCTCACCGCCGACATCGCCCCAGGCAGCACAGCGGGCGCCTCGCGCATCATCCTGCGCACGCGCAGCAGCGCCTCGCGCTGGGCCCTGGGCCTGGGGGTGGATAACCTCGGCAGCGCCGGCACCGGGCGGGATCGCAATGCAATCAACTTGAGCCTGGACAGCCCGCTGCAAATCAACGACTCGCTCAACCTGAGCTTCAGCGACACGCTCAACCATGGGCCGCGCTACAGCCGCAGCCACAGCCTGTTCTACTCGATCCCCTACGGTTACTGGACCTACAGCCTGTTCGCCAGCCATGCCGAATACCGCTCGCCGTTCAAGCTCAGCCGTGCCACGTTCTACAACAGTGGCCGCACCGATCAAGTCAGCCTGCGCAGCGACCGTGTGCTGTGGCGCGACCAGGGCCACCAACTGAGCGCCAACCTGCAACTGGCCTACAAAGACGTCGACAGCTACCTGCAAAAGGTACACCTGGACATCCAGAGCCCGACGCTGACCGTGGCCGAAGCGGGCCTGAACCTGTTCTGGCTCAACAGTGCGGTGTGGAACCTGGACGTCAACTACGCCCAGGGCCTGACCTGGTTCGGCGCCGATCGCGATGCCAGCCAAGTGCAGAAAAACCAGCCCAAGGCGCAGTTTCAAAAGTACCGCGCCAACCTCACCCAATGGCGCAACGGCCAATGGGCAGCGCAGCCGTGGCAGTGGCAAAGCCAGTTATCGGTGCAGTACAGCCCGGATGCATTGCCCGCCATCGAACAACTGCTGATCACCGACGACTCGGCCGTGCGCGGCTACCGCGAAAACAGTACTTCCGGTGCCATTGGCACGGTATGGCGCAACACTTTGCGCCTGCCGCTCAATACTGACTTGCCGGTGAAGCTCACCCCGCGCCTGGGCCTGGACAACGGCTGGGTCAAGCACGAACACGGTGCCCGGAGCCAACGCCTGAGCGGCGCCAGCGCGGGGCTCAACCTGAGCTGGAAGAACGTGCAGCTCGACGTCGACTACCAACGCAACCTCAACACCCCTACAGGTTTTCGCCAGGAGCCGGAGGTCTGGCTGACGCGCCTTAGCGTGCAGATATGAGCTCACACCCGTTTTTTGCCTGAGTCACCGCCGTACCTGGCCACTCCAGCAGCGTTGCAACGAACAACGCGCGTCGTGGATCAGCCAACACAGAGCGAGATTATTTATGCCGACTACTCCACACAGCTTCCACCTTTCACCCCAGGGCAAACTGCGCTGGGCCATCGCCAGCCTGTTCCTGCTGCCGCAACTCGCGCTCGCCGCAGGCTTGACCGTCGTCGAAGGCCCTGGCGGCACGCCGCAACTGCAAAACCAGGGCGGTGTACCCATCGTCAACATCGTCGCGCCGAACGCCGGTGGCCTGTCCCATAACCAGTTTTTGGACTACAACGTCGACCGCCAGGGCCTGGTGTTGAACAACGCCTTGCAGGCTGGCCAGTCCCAACTCGCCGGGCAGTTGGCAGCCAACCCGCAGTTCCAGGGCCAGGCGGCGAGCGTGATCCTCAATGAAGTGATCAGCCGCAACGCCTCGACCCTCAATGGCGCCCAGGAGATTTTTGGCCAGGCAGCCGATTACGTGCTGGCCAACCCTAACGGCATTTCGGTGAATGGCGGCAGTTTCATCAACACGCCCAATGCCAACCTGGTGGTCGGCCGCCCTGAACTCAACGACGGCAAGCTGCAAGCCTTGAGCACCCGCGATGCCAACGGCCAACTGACAGTGCAAGGCCAAGGCCTGCACAACCGCGAGGGCTCTATCAACCTGATCGCGCCGCGCATCGACAGCGAAGGTCGCCTCAGCGCCCGCGATCAATTGAACCTCACGGTGGGCCGTAATCAGGTCGATTTCGCCAGCGGGCAAGTGCGCCAAGTCGACCCGGCCAGCAAGACCCAGGACCAACGCATCGACGCACGCCTGTTCGGCGCCATGCAGGCCGGGCGCATCAACATCATCAGCACCGCCGAGGGCGCCGGTGTGCGTGTGGGCGGTGTGCAGGTGCAAGGCACTGACGGGGTGAAGATCAGTTCGGCCGGCGACCTCGACATCAGCGGCCATGTGCATGCCGACAGCCTCGACGCCACCCGCGCTGGCGTGCACAGCCGCCAGGGCGATGTCGATTTGCACAGTGCCAAGGACTTGAACCTGGCCGCCACCGACGTCAGCGGGCGCAACGTCAAACTCGACGCCAGCCGCAACCTGACCCTCAGCAGCCTGGAAAGCCGCAAGCTCCAGGAAAAGCGTGAGCAGTGGAACAACAGCAACTTCTTGTTCACCTACGAAACCTACGACCGCACCACCACCGACAAAGACTCGCGCCAGCACGGCAACAAGGTCGTGGCGCAACAGGACGCGGCGCTGTCGTCCGGCGCCAACACCGAGATCAAAGCCAGCCACGTGGAAGCGGGCAACACTCTGCGCGTCGACAGCGGCGCAGACCTTCAGGTGAACGCCGCCACCGAAACCCATGAAAGCCGCGACCAGGGCAACCATCGCAAACACCTGTGGAAAGCCAACTGGGATAAATCCAGCAGCGAACAACGCAGCATCACCAGCAGCCTCAAGGCCGGAAAGACACTAGAGCTGACCAGCCAACAGAAGCTGCAAGTGCAAGGCGCCGAGCTGAAAACCCCCGGCGATATTCAACTGGCCGCCCGGCACGTGGAAATCACCAGCGCCAGCCGTACCCAGAGCAGCCGCGACAACGCCTACTCCGGCGACCTCACCGGTGGCAGCTTCTTCGGCAAGCAAGGCGACGGTGACCAGGGCAAGACGTCGAACACCGGCAGCAAGGTCAACGCCGACGGCAAGCTGATCGTCAAGGCCGACGACGTGCGCATCAGCGGTAGCCAGGCCCGTGGCGGCAAGCAGGCCAATGTCATCAGCGACAAAGGTTCGCTGGTGATCGACGGCGTGCAGGACAGCTCCCACGACAACCGCTACAACAATGACAGCAAATTCTTCGGCCTCTCCAAGGATGAAAGCCGCAAGAACCTCAAGGACAGCACCGTGGTTGCCAGCGACCTGCGCTCGGACAGCAACCTCAAGCTGCAAAGTGCCAAGGACATCACCGTCAGTGGCTCCCAGGTATCCGCCGCGGGTGAACTGCAAGCGGATGCCAAGGGCGATATCAAGGTCGTTGCCGCCGAGAACACCACCCACGACACCACTCGCACCCATAGCCGTGGCTTCGATGGCTACGCCAAGGAAACCGAGGGCGTCAGCAGCCAGTACCGTGCGGGGTTGAGCTATGAAGACCAGCAGCAAACCCGCAAGACCGACACCACCCAGCAGCAGGGTTCCAGCCTCAAGGGCGGCAGTGTCGTAGTAAAGGCCGGTGGCGATGTGAGCATCCAGGGTTCGGACCTCAAGGCAACCGCAGGCGATGCCACCCTGAGCGGCAACAACGTCGAGCTGTTGGCCGCCCACGACAAGCGCACCGAAGCCGTCGACACCACCACCACCGGCGGCAGTTTCTACTACACCGGCGGCATTGATCGGGCAGGCAGTGGCGCTCAGTTCAGCCACCAAAGCAGCCAAGACACCACTGAAAAAACCACCGCGCAAACCAGCACCGTGGCCGCGACCGGCAAGCTGACCATCAACGCTGGCAACACCTTCACCAGCGAGGGTGCACAGGCCAAGGCCGGCGCCGAACTGCAGGTCAACGCGGGTCAGATCGACAACCAGGCTGCCCATTCCACCGAGACCAGCACCCACAAGGAAAACGGCTGGACCGCCGATGTTGGCGCCAATGTGGAATACAAAGGCATTACCCGCCCGATCGAAAAAGCCGTCGAGGGCGTGGCCCAGGCCAAGTTCCATCAGCCCGGTTTGCTGGACGCGTTCGAGCAACCCAATGTCGGCCTGGATGTGGAAGTCGGGCACACGAACAAAACCGGCACAACGCAAGACAGCACCGCCGTGGTCAGCCAGTTCAGTGGCGCCGCGGTGCAGGTCAATGCAGCCGGCACGTTGCAGGACGAGGGCACCCAGTACCGCGCCACCGAGGGCGGGCTGAACATCAAGGCCGGCGAGCACCTGGCCACGGCAGCGGCCAACACCCACAGCAGCAGCGAGCAAAGCGTGGACGCCAAGGCTGGCGTGCGGGTCTATACCACCACCGGCGAAGACGTGAATGTGCGCGGCAGCGGCCTGGGCGGCAGCAGCGATGTGCGCGAATCCACCAGCACGGCGGTGCTCGGCAGCTATGTGGCCAGCCAAGGCGTGAGCATCGAGGCCAAGGGCGATGCCCGTTATGAAGGCAGCCAGTTCGACGGCGGCCAGGCCGGGGTTAACCTCAAGACCGGCGGTGAGCTGGCGCTCAACCAGGCCACCAACACCCAGAGCAAAAACAGCAGCACGCTGCGCGGCAACGGCTCACTGACGGTGGGCACCGCGCCCGGTGCGAATGGCAGCAACATCAACCTCGGTGCCGGCGTGCAGTTGGATAACAAGCGCCTGGACACCCAGAACAGCCAGGCACAGGTCGCGACCATTCAAGGCAGCGGCCCCGTTCAGTTCAGCAGCGGCGCAGACATGACCCTGCAAGGCACGCAGATCGGCAGCACGGGCGCAAAGGCTGGCGATATCAGCCTCAATGCCGGCGGCAAGCTGGACCTGCAAGCCGCCACCGACAGCCACGTCAGCAACGGCAGCAACCTGGGCGGCGGTCTGACCCTCGGTGCCGGCAAGACCAGCAGCGCCGAAAGCAGCAGCAAGACCGGCAGCCTCAGCGCCAATTTCAATATTGGTAAAGTGGCGGAGAACGACAAGAGCGCGGTCGTCGGGCAATTGCACAGCAGCGGCAAGGTCAGCCTCGCCAGTGGCGCTGAGGCAACCGATGCCATCCACTTGCAGGGCACTCAGGTCAGCGCAGCCAGCGTTAGCCTGGATGCGCAAAACGGCGGCATCCTGCAAGAGTCCGCACAATCGACCCAGGCCCATAACAGCTGGGGCGTGACCCTGGGCGCAGGCGCCAGCATCGGCAAAACCACCTTGGCCGACGCCGGTGAACATGAGACACCCAAGACCCAGCGCGGCATCAATGCGCGGGCCAAGGTCGATGTGGATCACTTGCAAGGCACCACGCAGCACAACAGCGTGATCACGGCGGGTGACGTCACCCTAAACAGTGGCGGCGATACCCATCTGGCCGGAGCGCGTATCGACGCCGACAAGGTGCACGGCACGGTGGGCGGCGACCTCGTCGTCGAAAGCCGCAAGGACCACGTCAACAGCACCCAGGTGAATGTTGACGCCAGGCTGGATGTCGAGAAGAACCAGCCGGGGGTGGTGGATAAGCTGGCCAAAACCAGCGGCCCCCTGAAGGACAAGGTACAAGCCAAGGCTGAAGGTGCGTTCGACAAGCATCGCGACAAGCTGGAGAACGTCGTAGACAAAGGCACCGGGCACCTGGCTTCGGCCAAGGACAGCGTGGTCAACAGCGTGGTCAATGCCAAGGAACGCCTGGGCGAAAAACTTACCCGCAGTGGCAGCTACGACGTGAACCCGCAACCCCGTGGCGCCTTCGGTACTCGCGTGGACAAGGCCAAGGCTTACCTGGCAGACAAGACCGACGCCCTGGGCACACGCCTGTCTGGCTTCAAGGATAAGGTCTGGCCAAAAACCAGCGACAGCTACACCGTCAGTGGCAAAGACACCACCGGCAGCAAGGTGGCCAACACCGCCGAAAGCGTGTTGTTCGGCGACAAGAGCGGCAACACCAGCTACACCCCGACCCTGTATCTGGATGTCAGCCATGTGGTCAAGGACAGCGTCACCCAGGCGTCAGGCATTCGCGCAGGCCACGGCGTCAACCTGCAGGTGAAGGGTGATACGCAGCTCACGGGCGCGCGGATCAGTGCGCCCAATGGCAAGGTTGAGCTGGGTGGCTCCAAGGTGACTGCAACCACACTGGCCGGCAGCGACTACCGTGCCGATGTCGGGCTGAACGTTTCGAAGTCACCGGTCAACCTGGCCCTGGGCGCCAAGGACGAACTGACCCAGAAACACGACGACGCCACGCGCAAGGACCAAGCCTTAAATCTGGGCCCGCTGCGAGCGGGTGGGCACAGTGAGAGCCAGGCCTTGCAGGCGGGGATTGATCAGGCCATCAACTAAAGGGTAAAGCCGCCCCACTATAGGAGCGAGCTTGCTCGCGAAGAACGTTAACGATGACGCTGGCATGCTTGGAGTACGCGGCGCCCTCAGGTTTTTCGCGAGCAAGCTCGCTCCACAGGCACATTCTCAGCGTGCCAGCCGGCGCGCTCAGTTGTACGCTTTTTCTCGGGTCGCTGTAGGTTGGTCCTTATGATCGCGTTCTTACAAACAAAGCACACCCAGAAAGTGGAACCTTTCGCAGACCTCAACCACCCAACAAAAAACTAACCTCATGCGGATATTTTCAAACAAGAGAAAATAAGCTCGACAGACGGACGCACCAGAAAATTCAGCGCTTCCCTTTGGCGTCTATAACCATAAACAG
Organism: Pseudomonas sp. CFSAN084952; assembly: GCF_009648855.1. Lineage (NCBI taxonomy): Bacteria > Pseudomonadati > Pseudomonadota > Gammaproteobacteria > Pseudomonadales > Pseudomonadaceae > Pseudomonas > Pseudomonas sp. CFSAN084952. The sequence continues at coordinate 4,160,843 of NZ_CP045767.1, forward strand.
AGGTTAAACAGTGAGCCCGTTAAAAGGGTATGGCATGTTAGTGCAGTGCACACACGCCCGCCGAACGACTGCGTTTAAAGCTATATCGTTGATCTCATATAAATAAAGTGACCCAGCAATGAATATATTCTCGCCCGTGCCACAGCCACTCAGCAACTATCCCCATACAACAAATGCTGAACACCGTCGCTCCACTCGGGCAATTGACGATGCACCGCCAGTCAAAAATACACTTCCGGACGCGCCGAGCGCCTCGGAAGATAAAAAGCTGGGGCTGGGACAAAAACCGATCCCTGCGCCCGCCCCCGACCATGAGTTAGATTTCGCCAAGGGAGTCATTTATGGCTCTGTCAGCGTTTCCCCTCCCACAGCAAGTTATACGCACCAGGAACAGCTACAGAGGATTGACGCTTACGCCGACCGTGTTGTCACGCAAATCAAGAAAATAGAAGAAAGCGGTGAAGAAAACGAAAGTAATATCAGGTTCCAGAAAACTCGCCCGTTCCTGGAGCCTGCCGGTTATTTCAGCGGCGGGTTATTGGCTGCCGGGTTCGACCCGCATGAAAAAATCAATGTAACTTTCAAAAGTTACGTTGGAAAATGGAAGCCGGAAGTCGAGACCAACACCGATACACGCACCTATTTTGCATGGGAAATTGCAGCCGGTGCTCTTAAGCACGATAAACCACCGGGAGGTGGCCTGCTCAACTTCCAGACCATGGAAATCAAGCCGCAAGACCGGAGCAAGATCAACGATCTGGAAGCGCTGGGTGCGAAGCTACAAAATCATTGGCAAGATGATGTCGCCTCCACCATGAGCGACGAGACGGGCGAATTGGCGAAGCACTCGGGAAAAGCCGATGCTTATGTTGTGCTGGGAACTTTGCAAGGCCTGCGTAACGACAAAGATGCGTATAAAATGCTATCGCCTGAAGGCCGATCAGCCGTTGAACGCACGCTAGACAATAAGGGAAATGTCGTCATACCCAACATATACGGTTATCCACTGGCCGGGTATGCGTTTATTCCTTATGTCAACTATCACGGCAATTATGACACCCGCCCCAATCAAGGCCTGATGCTCGACTTGAAGAACGGCACAGTCAGCGAAATACGCGGAGACGATGATTTTGCTCGTTGGGCCAAAGACAACCGTGATGCCTTAAAAGCCAGCTTTAACGCCGAAGACAGACAAGGCGGAAAGGATGCTCATTGGCCATCAGCGAGCAGTGTGCTCGAAAATTTGATTGAGGGTAATCATGCGCACTATCCGGGACGCAAAAATCTACTCAGCGACAAACAGATTCCGGTTAGAGAGTTATTTAATTACACTCAATCGCGAAAGAAAACCTACCATTTAAAATTTGGAGATCTGAACTCTGGTATTGCCAGCAATTATAAAAAGATCAACGCCAACAATGCCGTGTGGGCCGATCAAACAGAGGTATTTGGTTCCTCGAAGCAAACGTGGAAGGAAGCCAAAGAATTATGGGGGCGCACCTTCGGCTATGTGCCCATCCTTGGAAACGCGGGCAATATTGTCTTCGGTACCCATGATTCCATTTATGGTATGACCGCCGACGATCGTGTTGGCGGCACAGCGGCTGCAGTGATATCGGGCTTGCAGCTGGCGCACGAACTCGCACCATTTGGAGCTGAGGCTGGGTTGGGCGAAGCACCCTCCGCATCGACTATCGCTGGCAGCGAACATTACGGCTGGAAATACAATGAGCAAAGCAACCGTTTTGATTTCGTGAGGAAAGTAAACGCCGCGAATGACAGCGACGTGTCCTCCGTCGCCAATACCGCACCAAGCGAACCGGATACACCACACGTCAGTGAAGGTGTCCCTCCGACAATCGAAATACCAAACAGTAAGCGCTCACTTCTGACATCCGTAGAGAACTTACCGACCGGCGAAGCGCTTTTTTCCACTGTGGATAAAAACGTAGTACTAAGTGGAGAGCTTAACGAGCTAAATTCCCTTGACGAAAAACTTTATACATTTACCGACTTCAACAAAAACGGCCGTCAAGAACGACTCAACATCCTGGTGCACGGAAGCGTCGACCCGGCTACTGGCATCTCGAAAGTTTCATACAACGGAAAACTCAATACGCCACAAGAGTTACTTCAGACACTTCATGACTCGGGCATTTACCCGGAAACGTTTGACAACGTAAGACTACTGTCATGTGACTCTGCAAGTGGTGGAGATGCGTCCTTCGCGGCGGAGTTTCAGAAGCTCATAGGGCGCCCTGTCAAGGGCTATAGCGGCACCCTCACCGCCAACCTAGTACCGGAAGATATAAATGCTGCGATTGTAAAAGTAGAAAATATCTATCTGGACACCCTGAAAAAAAATCAGAACACTCCACTGACTGACGCTGATAAGGCATTGGCCAGATCCGAAGCGGAAAAATACGTCTCTCGAGAAATGGCAAAAAACAGAAACTTCAAACCGGCAAAGAAAAACCCCCATTGGAATCCGTTTAAATGGTGGGCTTTTACTTATAAACCCGAGACCTTTCCAAAACCATAAACGGTGGGCACTGTCGGGGAAGGCCCACCCCACTGTAGGAGCGAGCTTGCTCGCGAAAGACGTTAACGATGACGCTGGCATGTTGAGAGTACGCGGCGCCCTCAGGTTTTTCGCGAGCAAGCTCGCTCCTACCTAGGCACATTCTCAGCGTGCCACCCTGCGCGTCATGTCAGTTGAAGAGTGCCTGTACGTTCTTCATCGCGTCATCGGCAAAGCCTTGCAGGAAGGCTTCGAACGCCGGTACGTCTTCCTTGCCGCCCGTGTAGGGCTGACCAATGATGGTCCAGGTCGCCAGGCTCTGGTTCGGGCCTTGTGGCACCACCTCCATCAGCGCCCACAGGTTGCCGATGTTCAGCGAGGTGTAGATCAGTGACCAGGTCATGGTCATGGCTTGGTCGTCATGGCTGTTGAGTTGCTCGATCACCACATTGCCGTCCTTGAACAGCTTTTTGCGTACCGAACGCACGCCCTCGCCCGTCATATCGATATGAGACAAGGCCGGAATAAACTTCGCGAAACCGGCGAAATCTCCGACCACACTCCACACACTGCGAGCTTCGGCATTCACGCTGACGCTGGCGACGACAGGGTTGCCCACCGGGTTACGGACCAGGGTATCGGGTTGTTGCATGAGAGAGCTCCTTTTTTCCGAAGGGCGGATAGTGGGCGCCTACCAAATGCAGTGGGCTGTACAAGTTCAACACCTGCTTGGCGTGGTTATCCGCTCTTGGCTGACTGCCGTAATGCCAAGGCTGCTACCCCGCACACGATCAACGCAATACAGGACACATAAAACGCATCGCTGTAGGCCATCAGGTACGCCTCACGACGCACGGTGTGGATCAAGCCCTCAAGGACCTGCTGTTGAGCGGGTAATAGCTGGTTGAAGATAAAAGCCTCGCTGTCAGCCATGCTGGCGCGCAGGCGCTCCTGAAAGGACGGGGAAAACAGCGTGATCGACTCCCCTACCCGCTCAGAGTGAAAGCGCTCGCGCATGGCCACGATCTGCGTCAGGCCCGCGGTACCCACGGCACCACCCAGGTTGCGCAGCATGGAGAACAAGGCCGAGGCGGAGCCGGCTTCATCTTTGGCCAGGCCAGACACCGCGAGCACGGAAAGCGCCACCATGATCAGCGGCTGCCCGATGCCCCGTACCACGGTGGACGGAATAATCACGTTGGCGGCGCTGTCCACGTCCAGGTGCGCGCCGAGGTAGCACCCCAGGGCCATAATGAAAAAGCCACTGGCGACCATCAGTTTCGGGTTGAGCCACTTCATCAGGCGCGGCATGAACGGCGCCAGTACCAGCTGCACCATGCCGTAGGCGATCAGGCTGATGCCAATCTCCCGGGCGTTGTAGCCCTGCAGTTGGGACAGGTAATTGGGCACCAGGAACACCAGGCCGAAAGTCGCCCCGCCAAAGATGAACATCGCTGCGCTGGCCACGCCGAAGTTGTAGCTCTTGAGCAGGCGCAGGTTGATGAAGGAGCGACTGCCATACAACTGCGACAGCACGAAGTACACCAGGGCCACGCCGGCCACCAGTGACATCCACACAATGAAATCGGAGCCAAACCAGTCCTTGCGGCCACCTTCTTCCAGCACAATCTGCAAGCCACCCAGGCCGACGATCATGGCGATGATCCCGCCCCAATCGCCGCGTTTGAGCAGGCTCAACTGCATGGGCTTGGCATCGATCGACCATGCCACCGCCAACAACAAGAGAATGCCGGGGGCCAGTTGCAGGTAAAAGATCCAGCGCCAGGAATAGGCATCGGTCAGCCAGCCACCAATGGACGGCCCGGCGGCCTGGGCGACGCTGTTGGACAGCGCGAACAAGGCCATGCCCATCGCGATCTTGCTGGGCGGCAGTTCAGTGATGATCAGCTGGAATGACAAGGGAATCAGCACTGCGCCGGCGGCGCCCTGGATCACCCGAATGATGATCATCACTTGCAGGTTGGGCGCCCAGGAGCAGGCAATGGACGCCACCAAAAACACAAACGAGCCCACGAGCATCACACGCCGCAGAGAGAACACCTGCACCAACCAGGCGGTCAGCGGGATCATGACGATTTCCGCGACCAGGTAGGCGGTGGAAATCCACGAGCCTTCTTCGAACGTCGCCCCCAGGGAGCCTTCGATCTCCGGCAGCGCGGCGCTGGTCACGTGCACGTTCATGCCGGCCATGAAACAACCGAACAGCCCACCGATCACGGCCACCCAGGCGCGAAAGGAGACGCTCTTTTCAGCCGCTTCAGTCATGTGCAGCGCCCTGCTTATCTGGGCGGGTGTCCACCGTGGTGATGACCGACATGCCCGGCAGGATAGGTCCGCCTTCGTCATGCTCATCAATGACGATTTTCACTGGAAAGCGTTGCACGATCTTAGTGAAGTTGCCGGTGGCGTTATCCGACGGCAACAGTGCGAACACCGCCCCAGAGCCTGGCGAGAAGCTCACCACATGGCCTTTGAGCTTGCGTCCCGAATAACTGTCGACGCTGATATCCACCGGTTGGCCGGCACGCATATCGCGCAATTGGGTTTCTTTGTAGTTGGCCACGACGTAAGCCTGCTGCAAGGGCACCACCGCCAGCAGCGGCAACCCTGGCGCGACGTATTGGCGGGTACGCACTTTGCGCTGCCCCACCACGCCGTCAATGGGTGAGCGGATCAAGGTGTCTTCCAGGGCATGCGTCGCCAGGTTCAACTGCGCCTCAGCCTGGCTGCGCCGGGCTATCTGTTGCTGGAGCGAGGCCTGGGCCCATTGACGGCGGGTGACGGCCACGGTCAAGCGGGTTTCCTGCTGGCGTTGCATGGCCTTGGCCATTTCCACTGCGGCACTGGCCTGGGTGTAACTGGCAGCGGCCGTTTCCAAGCGCTGGGCGCTGGCGGCGTGTTCGCGCACCAAGCCTTCATAGCGGCGCTGGTCCAGGCTTGCGCGGCGCAATTCGGCGGCCACGCTGCGGGCGTGGGCCTCGGCCTGGGCAACGCCGGCCTTTTGCTGGGCGATCAGGCTGTCAGTGACTTTCAAGTTGGCCTCTTGCGCCGCCACCGAGGCCTGGGTCTCGGCCAGTTCTGCGCGGGCTTGTGCCAAACGGGCCTGGTAGTCACGGTCCTCGATGCGCACCAGCACATCCCCCGCCTTGACCGGCTGATCGTCCTCTACCATCACCTCGGCCACGTAGCCTGAGACCTTCGGGCTGATGGGAATCCAGTCGGCCCGCACATACGCATCATCGGTCTGCTCCAGGTAGCGGCCGACGGTCATCCAATACACGCCGAACACCACCGCCGCGATCAACAGCGCGGCGCCGCCCAGCAGGATCAGGTTCCTTTTTCGCCGTTGCTTACGCGCATGCATGAGTTGCTCGAGCACATTCTCCTGCTCGTCCTGGACTGCAGTTTTTTCATCAACGGCGATATTCATGGCTGGGTACCGGAAGAAGGGATGGACGCATGGGTGTGCGCAGCGGCCGGGGTTTCGACGGCGCCGGACTGCCAACCGCCGCCAAGGGCACGGAACAGGCCGATCTGGCGTTGCAGTAACTGGCCATCGGCGTCGGCGCGCGTGGCCTGCAAGCGGATCAGTTCTCGCTCACTGTCCAGCACGTCGAGAAAGTCGATAGAACCTGCGTCATAGTTGAATTGGGCCAACTTGTAGGCTTGGCGGCTGCTGTCCAGCGCCCGGCTCAAGGCCGCGTGGCGCTGCCGCTCGCCGTCGTACAACGCCAGGGCCTGGCGCACCTCCTTGAGGGCCTTGAGGACGCTGGCCTCGAACTGTGCGACCTCCACCTGCTCGAGTGCCCGTGCCTGCTTGACTCGCGCGCGGTTGGCCTGCCAATTAGGGAACTGCCAGGTAATCAGCGGGCCGATGCCGAACATCACCGCACGGTTGTCCCCCAGCTCATGGGGTTTGTTGGTCGAGGAGGACACTGAAGCACCGAACGTCACCTTGGGGTACAGGTCGGCCTGGACAATATCCACTTGCAGCGTGGCCGCCTGCAACGCGCGCTCGGCCTGCCGGACGTCAGGGCGGCGTGCCAATAATTGCCAGCCATCGCCCACCGGTAACTCGGCATTGAGTTGTGGCACCACTTCACACGTTGCGGCGCCAGAGCCTTGTTCAAGATCAGCGACGCCCGTCAGCATGGCCAATTCGTAGAGCGCGGCTTGTCGACGCGCCTCCAACATCGGCAGCAGCGCCTGGGTTTCGCCTTGCAGGGCTTGCATGCGGCTGTATTCAAGGTCTGTCACCACACCGGCCTGGCGCTGGCGATCGGACAACGCCAGGCTATGCGCGACCACGTCCAACGAATGGCGCTGGACCTTGGCACGCGCGCCCAGGGCGCAGGCGTTCACATAGGCGCGAGTGGTTTGCGCCGCGACCGTGATGAGCAGCAAGTCCTCGGCAGCCTGCGCCGCTGCGGCTTGCACCTGGGCTCGTTCAATGGTGCGCTGAACCTGGCCCCAGACATCCACTTGATAAGCCAGCTCGAAGCCTGGGTTGAATGCCCACTCTGACGGCGCATGGCTATCGGTGGCCTTGGCCAGCGTCTGGTCATCGGCCGTCTTTCCGTAAGCGGCACCCAGTGACGCCTGGGTGGACGGCCAGCGCTCGGCATCGGCCTGCTGGATCCCGGCCAGCATCGCCTGCACATGGGCCTGGGCCGCCGCCAGGTCGCGGTTGTGCAGCAGGGCCTTTTGCACCAGCGCGTCGAGTTGCGGATCGTTGTACAACTGCCACCAGCGCTCAGGTAACGCTTGGGCCGAGACACCTTGGGGCAGGTGACTCAGGGCATTGATGCGTTCCGGATGTGGCTGGGCCGGTGTATGGGCGATCCAGGACGAACACCCTGCCAACAACGCCACCGCCACGCCGAGCAGCGAGAGACGGCCATGCCGTGGGAAAAAAGAAGGCGAACCCATCGAAGAAATCCAGAAAGCCAAGTAGAGACGCAGGGTAAAAGCGCAACGGGGTGCGCATCTCCCGAGTTCTGGACAACCATCGTTTCGATTGGGACAAGGTGGGGCGGCGCTTCCGAATCGCGCGTCGAACTCGTTCAGAAATGTGGGAGCGGGCTTGCCCGCGAAGGGGGTGTGTCAGTCGATGCATCTGTTACTGCACTAAAGCTTTCGCAGGCAAGCCAGCTCCCACATTGGATCTTCATCGCTCCCTCGCCAAAGTGCCAGTCACGGCTACCGCTGTGAATTCAGACCAGGCGACAGTGACTCGGGGTGTATCCCAGGGTGCGCTTGAACATCGCGGTAAATGCACTCGGGCTTTGGTAACCGTGCTCCAAAGCCACCTCCAAAATGGAGGCGCCACTGGCCAGCCGCTGCATGCTGAGCAGCAACCGCGTGCGCTTGCGCCACTCGCCGTAACTTATGCCCAACTCTTTCTGGAACAGCCGAGCCAGGGTGCGTGAACTCATATTGAGCTGCACCGCCCAACTCTCCAGTTTCGACTCCTGAGAAGGGTTGTCGATAAAGTCCGCACACAGTGACTTGAGCCTCGGCTCGTCCGGTATCGGCACGTGAGCCAGCACCCTTTGCGCACGGTCAAGTTCCGAGAAAATCAGCTCCACAATCTGCACATGACGCCACGACGCCGCCTGGCTGTCAGGCTCATCGCCCGCAGCCACAATCAGCTCGCGCAACAAGGGTGAAACCCTGATGACCTCGCATTCCTCCGTCAAACGACGGTGCGCTCCCGGCGAGATCAACAAAGTGCGCATGCGCACTTCGCCGGTCATGCGGATCTGATGCTCCAAACCTGAAGGCACCCACAGCGCATGCCCGGAAGGTACCACCCAGGTGGTCTCCTCCACCGACACAAGCATCACACCGTTGATGGCGTAGACCAGTTGGCCTTCGTCATGTCGATGCGAGGCCACGATGTCACCGTGGCCATAATTACCGGCAAGTGCCGCCAATGCGGTATGCGCGTTCATCTCAGGACGGCACCGCAGCATTCACCAGGCTGAGCAAGCCCAGGCGCGATGCACGATTGACCGCACTGGTGACCGCTTTGAGGGAAGCGAGCAGGCTACTGCCATCACGAGCGGCGCCGAACAGCAACTGGTTGCCCACGCGAATTTCCACATAGGCCAACGCCTCAGCCTGGGCACCGTCACGGGTGGCATGTTCGTGGTAATCGGCGATATCAAAATGAATGCCACGTTGGGCAAACGCATCGACCAGCGCCGCAAGCGGGCCGTTGCCCTCGCCACTCAAGTCGATGCGCTGTGTGCCTTGTTCAAGGGTGGCCTCCAGGTAAGTCACATCGCCCTCGCTCACCAGTTTGGGGGCTCGTAACGCGTAAGGCTTGCCCTGCTCCAGGTAATGCCGGGTGAAGCAGGCAAGGATCATCTCGCCACTGATTTCCTGGCCGGAGCCATCCGCTTCCTGTTGTACCAGGCTGCTGAACTCCATCTGCAAGCGACGCGGCATCACAATGCCGTGCTGCTCCAACAGATAGGCCACGCCCCCCTTGCCCGACTGGCTGTTTACGCGAATTACCGCTTCATAGCTACGGCCCATATCGGCAGGATCGATAGGCAGGTACGGTACTTCCCACATGCCCTGTGGATTGGCCTGGCGCGCCGCAAAGCCTTTCTTGATCGCGTCCTGGTGCGAGCCGGAGAATGCGGTAAACACCAACTCACCGGCGTAAGGGTGACGAGGATGGGTCGGCAACTGATTGCAGAATTCCACCTCACGCTGGACGTGCAGGATGTCGGAGAAATCCAACTGCGGATCGATGCCGCTGGTGTAGAGGTTCATCGCCAACGTGAGGATATCTACGTTGCCAGTGCGCTCACCGTTACCGAACAACGTGCCCTCGACACGCTCGGCACCAGCCAGGCACGCCTGCTCCGCGGTGGAGACCCCAGTGCCCCGATCATTGTGCGGATGCACGCTGATGACCACACTGTCCCGGCGACTGAAGTGCCGGCAGAACCATTCGATCTGGTCGGCGAAGACATTGGCGGTAGACACCTCCACAGTGGTAGGCAGATTCAGGATCATCTTGTTACTCGGGGTCGGGCCGAACGTATCTGTCACCGCTTCACACACCTGCAGTGCAAAATCCAGCTCGGTGAAGCAAAAGGTTTCCGGGGAATACTGGAACGTCCACTGCGTATCGGGGTTTGCGTCCATGTGCTGCTTGATCTCCCGAGTTGCCTGGGTAGCAATCTCGATGCAGCCCGCCTTGTCCACATTGAAGACAACGTCCCGGAACACCGGGGCCGTTGCGTTGTAAACATGCACGATGGCGCGAGGCACGCCCTTCAACGCCTCAAACGTGCGCTCGATGAGGTGGCTGCGCGCCTGGGTCATGACCTGAATCGTCACATCATCAGGAATCGCACCGCTTTCAATCAGCTCACGGACATAGTCAAAGTCGGTCTGCGAAGCGGCAGGAAAGCCCACCTCGATCTGCTTGAAACCGACCTTCACCAGCAAATCGAAGAAACGCCGCTTGCGCTCGGCATTCATCGGCTCGATCAACGCCTGGTTGCCATCGCGCATATCCACACTGCACCAGGTAGGAGCGGCAACCTGGACAGTACTGGGCCATGTGCGATCCGGCAGGTTGACCGTGGTGAAGTGGCGATATTTGCGGGAAGGGTCCTTGAGCATCATGGCGTTTCTCCTTTTTCAGCAGTTTGTTTGTGTCAGACACACCGTCGGCGATGCCGACTGATTGGATCCAATACTAAACGAACATAGTTTGATACAAATTGCGTTGTTGAGTTTGTGGAATAAGAAAAACCAAAAAAAACCCAAGCAGACTGAAAAAACCAAAAAAAATTGCGCAAAGGCATGAAAGTCAACAATCGAAGACTTAAAAGCACGAGTTACCGGCAAGGAGCCAGGGAAAACATTTCTGCCGGCAAAAAAAAACCGAGAGCCTTACTGGTGTGAGGCTCTCGGGATTTCTAAACACACGTGATTTGATACCTGTGGGTTACGCACAGGACGGGACAGGTCACCGTGAATCAAGGTCGGTCCTTTTTATTTTTCTTTATTCATATCAGCCGATTAGCTGAGCCCTTTTCTATAGTTCGCTCTTTCAAAGTACTGACAGGACTTTTTTTTTGGACGAGAGCGGGAATCTGAGCAAGGGACGGCTCACCGTCCAGTCGGTGATGCCAAATAACAGGCAAAAAAAAACCCGGAAATCCTCACTTGCGTGGGCCTTCCGGATTTTCTAAACCGCCAAAAATGGTGGGTCGTGTGGGATTCGAACCTACGACCAATTGGTTAAAAGCCAACTGCTCTACCAACTGAGCTAACGACCCGCTGTGTGGTGGCGCGTATAATACTGATTTCTAAGGATTATTCAACACCTTATTTGAAATAAATCAGAAAAAACGCATTTGAACGGTAATTCGGTGGGTAGAACGCCTCTCGCAGCCGCCTGATCAGCGCCCTGGCTCGTCGTTCCACAGGTACTTGTGCAGCTGCAATTGCAGGCGCACCGGCAGGTTGTCCGCCACTACCCAGTCGGCCAGCTCCCGGGCGTTCAGGTCGTGATGGCTGGGCGAGAACAGCACCTCGCCCGCACGACGCTCCAGGCCATACTGGATCAGCTTGGAAGTCGCCCAGTCATAGTCGTCGCGGGAACAGATGACGAACTTGACCTGATCGTTGGCCGTCAGCAAGTCGATGTTCTCGTAGCGGTTGCGGTGGGCTTCCTTGGAGTCCGGGGTCTTGAGGTCGACTACTCGGCTGACACGCGGGTCGACCGCAGAGATGTCCAGGGCGCCGCTGGTTTCCAGTGAGACCTCGTAACCCGCGTCACACAGCCGCTTGAGCAATGGGATGGCATTGGGTTGCGCCAATGGCTCACCGCCCGTCACGCAGACGTAGCGCGGCCGGTAGCCGGCAACCTGTTCCAGGATGTCGTCGAGGGTGCGCACGGTACCGCCGCTGAAGGCGTAGGCGCTGTCGCAGTATTGGCAGCGCAATGGGCAGCCGGTGAGCCGTACGAATACGGTGGGCAGGCCAGCAGTGCGCGTTTCACCCTGCAACGAGTAAAAGACTTCGGTAATACGTAATGTGTCTTGCATAGTCGCCACGGGCGTAACAGCTAAACAGGCTGTCCGCCTCCGTCAGGCACTTCAAGGGATTGCGCCAACGCGTCAACCCCAGGAAGCGTGTTTCATAAAAGGGCGTGGATTCTAACGAAAAAACCCGCGACAAGCGCGGGTTTCTTCTGAACGGGCTGCATTGCTTACAAGCGTTGCAGGTCCCGCTGGGCCAACTGCGCCGCGGAGGTACCCGGATACTGGGCAACCACCTGCTGCAGAATGCCTTTGACCTTGTCGGTATGACCCAGGCGGCGTTCTACGTCAGCGAGTTTGTACAGCGAATCCGGCACCTTGGCGTGCTTGGGGTACAGCTGGCTGACTTTGGCAAAAGCCTGGCCCGCGCCCTGCAAATCACCCTTTGCCAGGTTGACCTCACCCAACCAGTACTGGGCATTGCCCGCGTACTGGCTGTTGGGGTACTTGCGCAGGAAAGCGGTGAAGGCCTGACTGGCCTTATCGAAATCCTTGGCCTTGATCAGGTCGAAGGCTGCATCGTAATACAGTTTTTCCTTCGCCGGATCACCCGGTTCACTGCTGGCGGCAGGGGCAGCCGCGGCGGCCCCTGCTGCTGCGCCACCGGCAGCGGCGCTTGGCGCGCCACCGGCAGCAGAATTATCAGGAGTAGCGGCAGGTGCAACACCGGCTCCAATACGACGATCAAGATCCTGGTAACGCTCCAGGCCTTCTTGCTTGAGCTGGTTCACCTGGTTCTGCAGCACTTCAATGGCGCCTTGTTGCTGGGCCAATTGATCCTGCATGCGTTGCAGCTGGTTGAACAGCTCGCCCTGTGCCGAGGGAGCGGACGTAGCCGCTCCCCCCGCATAGGCGCCGTTCGTGCCATAACCTGCTGGCGGATAACTGCTCCCGCTATTGTTATAGCCTGAGTTGCTATCCGTTACAGGAACCGCAGCCCACACCGCAAGCGGTGCGAAGCTGAGAGCCAATACAGTCAGAGCACGACGGCACGTTCGCATGACGAATTACTTACGCAGTTCGACGCGACGGTTCTGAGCCCACGACTGTTCGTCGTTGCCAGTTGCAACTGGACGCTCTTTACCGTAGGAAACCAGTTCCAGTTGGCCTGGAGCAACACCTTGCAGTACCAGGTAGCGCTGAACGGCTTTCGCACGACGCTCGCCCAGTGCCATGTTGTACTCACGAGTACCACGGGCGTCAGTGTTACCTTCCAGAACAACGCGAGCGCCGTTAGCTTTCAGGTCCTTGGCGTGAACGTCCAGAGCGCGCATGGCTTCTGGCTTCAGGTCCGAACTGTCGTATTCGAAGTAGAAAGTGGTGATTGCGCGCAGAGCAGCTTCTTCGCTCAGGGAGCCGTCGACCGCACCAGTGTTGGCGCCGTAACCAGCGTTTGGATCAACAGCTGCGCCTTCACCGGCATTGTCGCCGCCTTTAGAGGAGCAACCAACGGCTACGGACAGAGCCAGAGCCAGAGCAGCAAACTTACCAAACTTCAGCATTTCCATCGTGAAACTCCTAATGAACCCCAGTGTGTTAAGTACTTCTTTTTGTAGCGCCGCGTCAGTTCAGGTAAGGGGACCAGGATGGTTCTCTGACTTCGCCTTGTGCGGTAGGAAGTGGGAGCCTTACGCGTCCATTGATGGACACGAGCATCAAGACTCCCCGGCCCTGCTGGCGGGTGGCGTAGATTACCATGGTGCCGTTGGGCGCAACAGTGGCTGACTCATCAAGGTTGGTATCTGTAAGGATTTTTACGGTTCCGCGCTGCAAATCCTGGGCCGCAACCCGGAAATTAGTGAAACCATCCTGACGGTGAATCATCACCAACGTCTTTTCATCGGCCGAAAGCTTGGGGTTGGCGTTGTAGTTACCAATAAAGGTCACACGTTCCGCACCGCCGCCGTTCACATTTGCCTTGTAGACCTGAGGCTTGCCGCCACGGTCGGAGGTGAAGTAGATGGTCGAACCATCCTTACCCCAGAACGGTTCGGTGTTGATGCCCGGGCCGCTGGTCACACGCGAGAGTTGACGCGAGGCCATGTTCATCACGTAGATATCCGGGTTACCGTCCTTGGACAGCACGAAAGCCAGGCGCGAACCATCCGGCGACCAGGCTGGCGCACCGTTGAGGCCTTCGAAGTTGGTGATCTGCTCACGACGGCCAGTATCGATGTGCTGCACAAAGATGCGCGGACGACGCTGTTCGAACGATACGTAGGCAATACGCTTGCCATCCGGCGCGAAGCGCGGCGACAGGATTGGCTCACGGGACTGCAGCAAGGTCACTGCACGTGCACCGTCGTAGTCCGAGCGCTGCAGGGTGTAGCGGGTGTTGTCTACCGAGAAGCGCTCAGCGGTGACGTACAACAGGCGCGTCGAGAACGCCCCTTTGATACCGGTGAGTTTCTCAAACGACTGGTCCGAGATGTAGTGGGCCATGTCGCGCAGTTGCTCGGCGGTACCCGATACGCTGCCGGTCAACACCTGCTGCTCGGTGGCCACGTTGAACAACGTGTACTGGATCTGCAGGCGACCGCCGGCCGGCGTGATGCTGCCGACCATCAGGTACTGGGCACCGACGGCCTTCCAGTCACGGAAGATGACTTCGCTGGCCTGGGTTGGCTGGCTGATCATGTTGCCTTTTGGAATTGGCGCGTAGTAACCGGAGTTACGCAGGTCGTCGCTGACGATCTGGGCCATGTCGTCCGGCAGCACGCTGCCGCCCTGCCAACCGAACGGAACTACCGCAATCGGTGTGGCCCGATCACTGCCGCTGGTAACCAGGATGTTCTTTTCATCCGCCGCCGCTATCCCTGCCATACAGCAAATAACGACAAGCATTCCTCGAAGAAGGTTTCTCACAAGGCTAGATCCTCAGGTGTGAATGTCATCTTGAATGAACGATAGGGAGCGAAGTCACTTGGTTTCATTCCCTGCATCTCGGTCAACCGGCCAATATTCTTGACCGCGGCAACCGCCGAACTGTCGAACGAACCGTCACCACTGGACTTGGCCACGCTGACCGAAGTCACCGTACCGTCCGGCAACATGCCGATCTGCAGCACTACTGTCATGCCTTTACGTGCCGAAGGTGGACGTGTCCAGCCTTCCGCTGCCCGCGCCCGAATCAGGTCGTCGAAACTGCCCGCGACTTCATCGCCACGCTCATCGGCCAAGGCTTGCTGACGCTGCGGCGTGTCGGAAAGCAAATCTGCCAGGGCCTGGGCCTTTTTCTCTTCGGCGGATTTGCGTGCTGCTTCCTGGGCCTTCTTCTTGGAGGCGTCGGCGGCAGCTTTCTTCTTCGCTTCGTCGGCGACTTTCTTCTTCGCCTCGTCTGCTTCAGCTTTTTTCTTGGCGTCTTCGGCGGCTTTCTTCTTCGCGTCTTCGACTATCTTTTTCTTGGCTTCTTCAGCGGCCTTTTTCTTGGCCTCTTCTTCGGCAGCCTTTTTGGCTTCTTCTTCCGATTTCTTCTTGGCTATATCAGCCAATTGTTTCTCTTCGGCCTTTTTGGCTTCGGCAGCTTTCTCGGCTTTCTTGGCTTCATCAGCCTTTTTCGCCTCGTCGGCTTTCTTGGCTTCGTCAGCCTTTTTCGATTCCTCGGCCTTTTGAGCCGCCTCTTCTTTCTTTTGTTCCGCAGCAGCCTTCACCGCTTCCTGCTCGACCTTCTTCTGTTCCATCTGCTCGACTTCAGTCTGGCGCGCAGCCGACTTCTGGGCCTCACCCGCAATCTTCTGATTGGTCTGGGTGGTGGCCTGACTTTTCGATTTCAGCTGATACAGGGTCGCCTGCACGATCGGCTTGGCTGGCGGCAGGTCCGGGGTCATGGCAAAGCTGACAAACAGCATGCCGAACACCAGGACGTGCAGGGCTATTGCCCACACGCCAGGCCAGAAGTAGCTTTCCGAGGCGGACGGCTCTCGCTGTTGCTGCATCAGGGCGCCTCGGTAATCAAGCCAACGTTACCGACGCCGGCCTTCTGCAGCCCGCCCATGGCGCCCATGACGGAGCCGTAGTCGACCGATTTGTCACCCCGGATAAACACCTGGGTGTGCTTGCCGCCTTCGTTGCCGGAGCGAATGATCTTGGTCACCGCATCGGTCATGGCCGGCAACGTCAGGGCCTTGTCCTGCTGCTTTTGCGTGTCGACTTCGCTGCCAAGGTTCCAGTAATAGGTCTTGTCAGCCTTGATCGAAATGGTCAGGACCTGAGTGTTGTTGTCCTGCGGCAAGGCTTCACTGGAAACCTTGGGCAGATCAACCTTCACGCCCTGGTTGAGCATCGGCGCGGTCACCATGAAGATCACCAGCAGCACCAGCATCACGTCGATGTAAGGCACTACGTTCATCTCGGCGACCGGCTTGCGCTTTTTGCGAGCTCGAGCGATTAAAGCCATTGGGAATTACCTGCTTATTCTTCGCTGGTGTGCACTTTACGGTGCAGGATCGCCTGGAATTCATCGGCGAAGGTGTAGTAACGGCCGATCAAGGTTTCGCTGGTTGCGGCGAAACGGTTGTAGGCGATTACTGCGGGGATAGCGGCGAACAGGCCGATCGCGGTGGCGATCAGGGCTTCGGCAATACCCGGGGCCACGGTGGCCAGTGTGGCTTGCTGCGCCTGGGCCAGGCCGCGGAAGGAGTTCATGATCCCCCACACGGTACCGAACAGGCCGATATACGGGCTGACGGAACCCACGGTGGCGAGGAACGGCAGGCCCTGCTCAAGTTTCTCTTCTTCGCGGGAGATGGCCACGCGCATGGCACGGGCCACACCTTCCATCACCGCTTCAGGATCGACACCCGGCTGCTGGCGCAGGCGCGAGAACTCCTTGAAGCCGGCACGGAAGATCTGCTCGACGCCCGAATCCGGGTCCGGGTTGCTGCCGGCCTGGCGGTACAGTTTGGACAGGTCGATACCCGACCAGAAGCGCTCTTCAAAGCTCTCCAGGGCACGTCGACCGGCGCGCAACATGTTGCTGCGCTGAAAAATCATGACCCAAGAGGTAACCGATGCGGCTACCAGTGTCAGCATGACCAGTTGAACCACGACACTGGCATTGCTGACCAGGCTCCACATGGAGGAATGGTCGACGACGGTAGGTTCCACGCTAAATCTCCTGCTTTGATTGTTGACCCGCGCCGCTCACGGCGGCAAAGGCCGCGCGTAGAGTTTCGGGAATGGCCCGAGGTTTCAAGCTGTTGGTGCGCACACACGCCACCAGGAACTGCCCCTCACAGAGCAGCGTTGCATCCGTGGCCCGCCTGACCTGCTGTTTGAAACGCAGGCTGGCACGGTTCAATTCGATGACTTCAGCGCTGACCAGCAACTCATCGTCCAGTCGCGCCGGCGCGTAATACCGCGCCTCGCTGGAATGCACGACGAATAACAGGTCCTCGCCTACAAGCTCGGACTGGGCAAAACCCAACTCCCGCAGCCGCTCGGTTCGAGCCCGTTCCATGAATTTCAGGTAATTGACGTAATAAACGATGCCGCCGGCATCGGTGTCCTCGTAATAAACGCGACAGCGATGTGCGAACGACTGATCCCCGTTTTGCGCGCGCATACTCTAGTGCTTACTCCTCAGGTTGCCAATTGGCTGGGCAACTGTTTTTTCATTCCTGAACGCTTTTGCAGTGAATCAAATGACGACGCCAGACACTGGGACAGCACAAAGCTCAGATAAATCGTCCGGCGTAAGCTTTTTAATCGTCTACCGCATCGAGGAATTCGTCTACCACGGGCATCTCTCCCAATCGTGACGGAATGTTTAGCCCAAAGTGCAGGTAAGCATGACGCGTCACCACCCTGCCCCGCGGGGTTCGCATGATGTAGCCCTGCTGAATCAGGTACGGTTCCAGCACATCCTCAATGGTATGGCGCTCTTCACTGATGGCTGCGGCCAGGCTGTCCACGCCCACCGGGCCACCGTCGAACTTCTCGATCATGGTCAAAAGTAGTCGTCGATCCTGGTGATCAAAACCATGTTCGTCCACATCCAGCAGGTTCAAGGCAAGGTCCGCCACGGCCTTGGTGATGTGGCCCTTGGCACGCACCTCGGCAAAGTCTCGCACGCGGCGCAGCAAACGGTTGGCAATTCGTGGCGTACCGCGAGCGCGTCGAGCGATTTCAAAGGCGCCTTCCGGGTCCAGGGGCAAGCCGAGGATACTCGCCGACCGGCTGACAATGGTCGCCAGATCGGCGGTGCTATAGAACTCTAGACGTTGAACAATGCCGAAACGGTCTCGCAGCGGGTTGGTCAGCATGCCCGCACGGGTGGTCGCGCCCACCAGGGTAAAGGGCGGCAGGTCGAGCTTGATCGAACGGGCCGCCGGGCCTTCACCGATCATGATGTCAAGCTGGAAGTCTTCCATCGCCGGGTACAGCACTTCCTCGACAATCGGTGATAACCGATGGATCTCGTCGATAAACAGTACGTCATGGGGTTCAAGATTGGTCAGCAGCGCCGCCAGGTCTCCAGGACGCTCCAGCACGGGGCCGGAGGTGGACTTGATCGACACGCCCATTTCCTGGGCGATGATATTGGCCAGGGTGGTCTTGCCCAACCCGGGCGGGCCGAAGATCAAGGTGTGGTCCAGGGACTCACTGCGCCCGCGCGCGGCCTGGATAAACAACTCCATCTGTTCGCGCACGGTGGGCTGGCCGATGTATTCGGCCAGGCTCAGCGGGCGGATGGCCCGGTCCTGGACTTCTTCACGGTCACGCGGGCCGGTGGCCGCGATCAGACGATCGGCTTCAATCACTTAAATCATTCCCTTCAGGGCACGGCGAATCATGTCTTCAGCGCTCAGGTTCTTGTCCTTGATGGCCGATACGGCCTTGCTGGCTTCCTGAGGCTTGTAGCCCAGGGAGATCAGCGCATTGACCGCATCGCTTTCGGCGCTGGCGACCTGGGCCGCCGGCATATCCGGCTGGTTCGGTACCAGGGCGAACATGCTCGGTACCACCTCCCAGGCTTTGAAGCGGTCCTTGAGCTCGACCAGCAAGCGCTCGGCAGTTTTCTTGCCGACGCCCGGCACCTTGGTCAGGGCCGAGGTATCCTGGGCCGATACAGCACGCACCAACTCATCCACTTCCAGGCTCGACATCAAGGCCAGGGCCAATTTGGGCCCCACGCCATTGAGACGAATCAGCTCGCGGAAGAAATCGCGGTCGCGCTTGCCGATGAAACCATAGAGTAGTTGCGCGTCTTCGCGCACCACTAAATGCGTGTGCAAGGTTATCGGCTCGCCGACCGACGGCAGGCGATACAAGGTGGTCATGGGCACTTCCAGCTCATAACCCAACCCATTCACATCCAGAATCAGGTGCGGCGGCTGTTTCTCAGCCAGGGTGCCGCGCAAGCGTCCAATCACGGTTCAGATCCTTAAAGCTGGGGGGTCAGATCGGAGCCTGACCGCAAAAATAACGATTGCGCTGATGCTATCAGAGACGCAGGCGCCCGCCACGACTACGTGCTGCGCCCAAGCCGTGAGGCAACAGGCTGGAGCGGGTATGGGCATGGCAAATGGCGATGGCCAGGGCATCCGAGGCGTCGATCTGTGGCTTTGACGTGAGCTTGAGCATGTGCATGACCATCATCTGCACCTGCTCCTTGTTGGCACCACCGGTACCGACCACGGCCTGCTTGACCTGGGTCGCGGTGTATTCAGCGATCTCCATGCCCTCCTCGGCACCCGCCACGATGGCGGCGCCACGGGCTTGGCCAAGCTTCAGCGCCGAGTCGGCATTCTTGGCCATGAACACTTTTTCGATGCCCATGGTGACCGGGCCGTAGGTCTGGATGACTTCACGAACGCCGCGATAGACGATCTGCAGCCGCTCGGCCAATTCCCCTGCGCCAGTGCGGATGCAGCCCGAGGCGACATACACACAGCCACGTGGGGTCTGCTGCACCACGCCAAATCCGGTGATGCGCGAACCGGGGTCGATACCTAGGATTAAAGTCATAACGCCTGCGGGTTGGATTTACAACGGCATGTGCCAGGCACACATTTATGTAACAGCATAGAACCCCTGTGGGAGCTGGCTTGCCTGCGATGCGGGCACCTCGGTGCTTCTGTCAAGTCGAGGTGATGCTATCGCAGGCAAGCCAGCTCCCACAGTGGATATTCATCGTTCTTAAGTGAGCTGCTCGGCCACAGACTCAGGGATGTCGGCATTCGAATACACGTTCTGCACGTCATCCAGGTCTTCAAGCATGTCCAGCAGCTTCAGCACCTTCTGCGCACCGTCCAGGTCCAGTTCGGCACTGGTGGTCGGCAGCATCACGATTTCTGCGTCGGTGCCGTTGAAACCAGCGGCTTCCAGGGCGTTGCGCACGGCGTAGAAGCTGGCGAACGAGGTAAACACGTCGATGGAGCCGTCTTCGTTGGTCACGACGTCATCGGCATCCGCTTCCATTGCGGCTTCCATCAGCGCGTCTTCATCGGTGCCCGGTGCGAAGGTGATCTGCCCCTTGCGCTCGAACAGGTAGGCCACCGAACCATCCGTGCCGAGGTTGCCGCCGCACTTGCTGAACGCATGACGTACGGCTGCCGCGGTACGGTTGCGGTTGTCGGTCATGCATTCGACCATCACCGCCACGCCGCCCGGGCCGTAGCCTTCATAGGTCAGCTCGACCATATCGTCGGTGTCGGCCGCACCAGCACCACGGGCCACGGCGCGGTCGATGATGTCGCGGCTCATGTTGGCGCCCAGCGCCTTGTCCAGCGCCAGGCGCAGACGCGGGTTAGAGCCCGGGTCACCGCCACCCTGGCGGGCCGCGACGGTCAGTTCGCGAATCCACTTGGTGAAGATTTTGCCTTTCTTGGCATCCTGACGCTCTTTGCGGTGCTTGATGTTCGCCCACTTGGAATGGCCAGCCATAACACAACTCCGAATTCTCTAGAAACCTTATCAATCTCGCCCCAGGCGAGATTTCCCTCTTTTAAACGCAAAGGCGCATCCGAAGATGCGCCTTTTTGACTGCGTACAACCTTATCGCGCTTTCACGCTGCAGCCTTACTCAGCCTTCGGCGTCTCGCGCAGGCGGATGTGCAGCTCGCGCAAGGCCTTGGCATCCACCACACCCGGCGCCTGGGTCATGACGTCCGCAGCGCTCTGGGTTTTCGGGAAGGCGATCACTTCACGGATCGACTGGGCGCCGGTCATCAGCATCACCAGACGGTCCAGGCCGAACGCCAGGCCACCGTGCGGCGGCGCGCCGTATTTCAGGGCGTCGAGCAGGAAGCCGAACTTCTCTTCCTGTTCCGCTTCGTTGATGCCCAGCAGGCGGAAGACCGCTTGCTGCATCTCTTTGCGGTGGATACGGATCGAACCGCCACCCAGTTCAGTACCGTTCAACACCATGTCGTAGGCACGGGACAGCGCGCCTGCAGGGTTGGCTTCCAGCTCTTGCGGGGAGCACTTCGGTGCGGTGAACGGGTGGTGCAAGGCGCTGAAGCTGCCGTCGTCGTTCTCTTCGAACATCGGGAAGTCCACAACCCACATCGGCGCCCACTCGCAGGTCAGCAGGTTCAGGTCGTGACCGAGCTTGATCCGCAGCGCGCCCAGGGCTTCGCTGACGATCTTGGCCTTGTCGGCGCCGAAGAACACGATGTCGCCGTCAACCGCACCGACGCGATCAAGGATCGTGTTCAGGTTGGCTTCAGGGATGTTTTTCACGATCGGCGATTGCAGGCCGTCGACGCCGTTGGCGCGCTCGTTGACCTTGATGTAAGCCAGGCCCTTGGCACCGTAGATGCCGACGAACTTGGTGTAATCGTCGATCTGCTTGCGCGGCATGCTCGCGCCGCCAGGCACGCGCAGGGCGGCGATGCGGCATTTAGGGTCGTTGGCCGGGCCGCTGAACACCTTGAAGTCGACGTCCTTGAGCTGGTCGGCCACGTCCACCAGTTCCAGCGGGTTACGCAGGTCTGGCTTGTCGGAACCGTAGCGGCGCATGGCTTCTTCGAAAGTCATGTGCGGGAATTCGCCGAACTCCAGGTCCAGCACTTCCTTGAACAGGTTGCGGATCATCTGCTCGGTCAGGCCCATGATCTCTGTTTCATCGAGGAAGCTGGTCTCGATGTCGATCTGGGTGAATTCCGGCTGGCGGTCAGCGCGCAGGTCTTCGTCACGGAAGCACTTGGCGATCTGGTAATAGCGGTCGAAACCGGCCACCATCAGCAGTTGCTTGAACAGCTGCGGCGATTGCGGCAAGGCGAAGAAGCTGCCGGCATGGGTACGGCTCGGTACCAGGTAGTCACGCGCGCCTTCCGGGGTGGCCCGGGTGAGGATCGGCGTTTCGACGTCCAGGAAGCCGTTTTCATCCAGGAAGCGGCGGATGCTGGTGGTCATGCGCGAACGCAGGCGCAGCTTCTCGGCCATTTCCGGACGACGCAAGTCCAGGAAGCGGTAGCGCAGGCGGGTTTCTTCGCCCACATCGGAGTATTCGTTGAGTGGGAACGGTGGGGTTTCCGACTCGTTCAGCACTTCCAGCTCATAGCCCAGTACTTCGATGCCGCCGGACGCCATGTTCTTGTTCACGGCACCGGCCGGACGCAGGCGTACCTTGCCGGTGATCTTGACGACGTATTCGCTGCGCACGCGGTCGGCGGCTGCAAAACTCTCGGCGCGGTCCGGGTCGAACACCACCTGGGCCAGACCATCACGGTCACGGATATCGAGGAAGATCACCCCGCCGTGGTCGCGGCGACGGTGAACCCATCCGCAAAGGGTGATTTCCTGACCTTCCAGGGTCTCGTTCAGTTGGCCGCAATAGTGGCTGCGCATCATGGTCGTGGTTTCACTTCTCGTAATTCGAAATTCGGTGGCAGGCCCGCCTCGTCACCGTACATTAAAGCAGGGGACGGATAATGCAGGAGCCTGCGCGTAGAGTTCAACTCAGTCTGCTTTGTCGCCGCCCGCCAGGTTCTTCTTGGCGCCGGTCTTGAAATCGGTCTCGTACCAGCCGCTGCCGCTCAGACGGAAGCCCGGCATGGACAACATCTTCTTCAACTCAGGTGCCTGGCAGGCAGGGCAATCGACCAGCGGCGCGGCGCTGATCTTCTGAATGGCTTCCAACTGATGACCACAGGAAGCGCATTGATAGTCGTACATGGGCATGGAGATGTCTCGGCGATCAGATCGTTACAGCGCCACGCCCTGCCCTGTGCTTAAAGCCCGGCATGCGCAGCAAAGCGCGGGATTATATCTGGTAAATCAACACAGCGCAGCCGGCTTTGTGCCCAGGGCCCGGCCCGCCGGGATGACGGACCGATCACCGGACTACTGCGCGAGCGTGTCCGCGGACGTGAGGGCGTCCCGGCCTTTGAGCACATGGACCACGCACACCACCCTCACCAGCCCACTGAAGTTCTTCACGCCTCCGTAACGCAAATGCACTTCCCGATCGACGTAGGACAACAATGCACTGACCGAACAGGTATTGAGCCTGGCGATTTCCGTCAGGATGTTCCAATAGATCTGTTCAAGCCGCAGGCAGGTAGAAAACCCATTGAGCCTGACCGACCGGGACAGCGGCTTGGCCAGCCCCATATCAAAACCCTTGGCAAAAGGGTCGACCTTTATCTTGTGAAAACCACAGGTTTCCATCACTCCCTTACCCACTCCACGTGACATACAGCTGACACTCCATTGCCAAACAACAGCCAACAGGTTTCTCCCATTGGACGATGGGCCTATAAAACAGCAGCCAGCACAGAGCAGCCAGAAGACGGGGAGTTGTTAGTCGTAGGACAACGCCAGGAAGCGCAGGGAAACCAGCAGGCGGCGCCCAAAAGGCGCCGCCAGGGTTCGACGATTACTGGTTTTCAAGCAGGGAGCGCAGCATCCACGCGGTTTTCTCGTGAACCTGCATACGCTGGGTCAAGAGGTCCGCCGTCGGCTCATCACTGACTTTGTCGAGCAATGGGAAGATGCCCCGCGCGGTACGCGTGACTGCTTCCTGGCCGGCGACCAACTGCTTGATCATCTCTTCGGCGCTCGGCACACCCTCTTCTTCCTTGATGGAAGACAGGCGGGCGTAAATCGAATAGGCACCCGGCGCCGGGAAGCCCAGGGCACGGATACGCTCAGCAATGGAGTCCACTGCCAGCGCCAGCTCGTTGTACTGCTCTTCGAACATCAGGTGCAGTGTACGAAACATGGGGCCTGTGACGTTCCAATGGAAATTGTGGGTCTTCAGATACAGAACATAGGTATCGGAGAGCAGGCGGGAAAGTCCGTCGACGATGGATTTACGGTCTTCTTCACTGATACCAATATCGATTGCCATGTGTTTCCCCTTCAATTGACGAGCATTCATTGATCAGGTGCAGCTCCACTCTAGCAAGAGAGTGCGCCACGTGCAGCCCGACACACTCGGACGGCATGCGGCAAATCGCCCCGCACCGCCTGCGAGATCTGAGTTGGCAAGCCTGTTTACCTGTAGGAAGGGTCTTGGCTGCCACTGAAAAAATCCCGCACCTGTCTAGGACAAGCGTTTGACGCAGAAATGCCGTGACCGTGGCAACACCCCGAAATGCTTGATTTGAGTAGGCACAGCCTTTGCTGTTAAATAGACGCGGTGTGGCTGCCGTTTATTCCTGCGGCACGTCACATAGGCTGATACCCGCGCACGTGCTCAACGCCTCCCATTGTTCAGAAGCGAACCGTGCCAGTCAGCTCTTCCTTGTGATCCGTCTTAACGTGAGTTAACCAAAATGTTGAAAATCGTCCACCTGCTAACGGGCGTTGCAGCGTTGCTGCTGTCCTTTATTCCGAGCCTGCAGCCTGAAAGCCTGCCCTATCTGGAACAACACGACGCCCTGTACCTGGCCTTGTTCGGCCTTCTTAACCTGACGCTCGCACCGGTAATCCCTTACTGGAACAAAGGCACGCGTCATCAACTGCAAAACCTGGTCAGTGCGCTGCTGGTGCTGACTGTTGTCGTACAAACCCTCACCCTCCTGGCGCCCATGCCTGAAGTTGGGGGCCATCCGGCCATCCTGCTCAGCCTGGTGATTGCTGTGGTCGCCATCGTTCTTCACCTGGCCATCAGCTTCTACCGCTCGTCTCCAGCGGCCGCGTCGCAAAACTATGACATGACCAACCGGGATACCGGGACCGTCAAGTGGTTCAACACCTCCAAGGGCTTCGGCTTCATTTCCCGCGACTCGGGCGACGATATCTTCGTCCACTTCCGAGCCATTCGTGGCGAAGGCCATCGCGTACTGGTCGAAGGCCAGCGCGTGGAATTCTCGGTGATGAACCGTGACAAGGGCCTGCAAGCCGAAGACGTCATCGCTGCCCTGCCGCGTCGCTGATTCCCCAGCTTTCGCAGCAAAAAAAACCGCGATCCAGCCTTGGCTGGGTCGCGGTTTTTTATTGCGTGCGCAGTCAATAGTGGGGCGGCGGCGCTTCTTCTTCGGATGACTCGAATTGCCCGCCCATTTCTTCCTGGCGCTTGAGCAGTGCAGTCATCTGCAATTGCAGGCGTTCGACGGCCCGCTGCTGGGTGACCAGAAT
This sequence comes from Pseudomonas sp. CFSAN084952, assembly GCF_009648855.1. Lineage (NCBI taxonomy): Bacteria > Pseudomonadati > Pseudomonadota > Gammaproteobacteria > Pseudomonadales > Pseudomonadaceae > Pseudomonas > Pseudomonas sp. CFSAN084952. The sequence continues at coordinate 4,185,989 of NZ_CP045767.1, forward strand.
GTCATTGAGGGTTTCAATGGTGTCGTCCTGGAAGGCCAGGCGGCTTTCCAGGTCGGTGACGCGTTCTTGCAGGTCCATGGTTCAGTCCTGGGTAAAGATGAAGTCGGCAGGCAATAGCTCACGCAATCGGCTGCGAATCGCGGCCACCTGCTCTTCGGTATAGGGCTGGGCCGGGTGCTTGCCCCACACGGGGGCTGGCCAGGCGGCGTCGTCGCGCTTGCGCACAATCACATGCACATGCAACTGGCTGACCACGTTACCCAACGCGCCGATGTTCATTTTGTCGGCCGCCAAGCCCTCGTTGAGCAACTGCGCCAAGGCTGTCGTTTCTTGCCACAAGGTTTGTTGATCGGCGACATCCAGTTGAAACACTTCGCTGATACCGTCGATGCGTGGCACCAGAATGAACCAGGGGTAATTGGCGTCATTGGACAGCAGCAGGCGACAGAGCGGGAAGTCCCCAATGGCCAAGGTATCTTGTTGCAGGCGTTGATCTAAGGCGAACACGTGGCACTCCGTTCGGCAGGTCGGTAACAGGTGCCCAGCATACCTTCGAATGCCCATGGCTTCACGGGCAATGCTGGCGGCCTTGAGGCAGCCGGGCAAAAAAATGCACCCTTTAGAGGCAGTAACTCAAGAGAGCAACGCTAGGCCGGGCCTCAACGGGATGCACCAAAATGACCCACCTGTGCCTCAAAGGGATCCGCCGATTACCCACTGATAAGGGTCAACCGGTAACGTTTTACCCCGGTACAGGATTCAGGTACCACCGAACCGGGGTAACACCCTGGCGTCAAGCCCAACCCAAATGGCGTAAAACCCCCGTGCTTATGCGGTTTTTACAGGTTCATCACACTTTTCACGAAAAAATGACATTCGGTCAGCGGTTTGAGCACGCTTGTTGCATTCACCCCCATATCGTCGGCAACGGCACCCGTTTGGACACAGGTGTTTCGCGATAAAAATAGTGGCGTTTCAATGTGTATCAGGGAAGTGTTCAAACTTTGAAAGAAGTCTGAAAACAGCATTGAAGTTGTCAGCCTGGATACATTTTGGGCTGTGAATTTGCGACATGGATCTAGCGATTTACGACAGCCTCGTAAAGAAGCTGAAAGGATAGTTGAGTAAGTATCGTCAATAGGGTCTGCGTGAGCTAACTTTGCGCCGACACAAAAAGAAAGAGCCGCCCAGATAAAAATACAGGTGGGACGGCAGTACTCTTCCTAAAACCAAAGGAGCAAATCACGATGCGCGTGATGAAGTGGAGCATGATCGCCCTGGCTGTTTCAGCAGGCACCTCGCAGTTCGCAATGGCGTCCGCCCAGGACGATTCCAAGGGCTTTGTTGAAGACAGCACGTTCAGCATCAATACTCGCGCGCTGTACTTCAGCCGTGACTTTCGAAATGAGCCAGGGGGCGGTTACAGCACCGTCAACGGCAAGCGTAAAAGCCGTGCTGAAGAAACCGGCCTGGGCTTCAATGCCCTCTACGAATCTGGCTTCACCCAGGGCACCATTGGTGTCGGTGTCGACGTGATCGGCCTGATGGGCGTCAAGCTCGACAGCGGCAAGGGCCGCGCCGGCACCGGCCTGTTCCCAACCGGTTCCGATGGTCGCTCGCAAGACGACTACTCCAAAGGCGGCGGCGCGGTGAAGTTCCGCATCTCCAACACAGTGCTGAAAATCGGTGACCAATACACCACAGCCCCAGTGTTTGCCTCCGACGACAGCCGCCTGCTGCCAGAGCTGCCGCAAGGTATCTCCATCACCAGCAACGAAATCAAGGGCCTGAAGCTTGAAGGCGGTCACTTCACTTCCAGCGTCGCGCAGAACCAGACCTACCACGACAGCCTGGGCCTGACCAAAACCGACTTTGTCGGCGGTGTGTATGCCTTCACTCCAGAAGTCACCGGCAGCCTGTACTACGCGAAAACCGAAGATTACTTCCGCAAGTACTACAGCAACCTGAACTGGACCCACGCCCTGAGCGATGATCAGTCGTTCGCCCTGGACTTCAACATCTACGACACCAAGAGCGACGGCGCCGGCCTGCAACGCGCAGAGAAAGATGGCGTGACCAAGCTCGACAACCGCGCCTTCAGCTTGCAGGGTGCGTACACCATCGGTGCTCACACCTTCACCCTGGCAGCCCAGAAAGTCACCGGTGACGGCGACTACGGTTACGGCGTAGACGGCGGCGGCACTGTGTTCCTGGCCAACTCCATCGCCCGTTCCGACTTCAACGCCGAAGGCGAAAAGTCCTACCAGGCGCGTTATGACATCAACATGGCGACCTTTGGCATTCCGGGCCTGAGCTTCATGACCCGTTACGTCACCGGTAGCGGCGCCAACACCGGCACCACCTCGAACGGCAAAGAGTGGGAACGCGACATCGAAGCCAAGTACGTGATCCAGAGCGGCCCGGCGAAAAACCTGAGCCTGCGCCTGCGTCAAGCGACTTACCGTTCCGGTGATGGCGTGTACTACGGTTCGCCGTCGATCGACGAGCTGCGTCTGATCGCCAACTACCCGCTGAACATCTTGTAATTGCCGGTTCAATTACAACGATGACTTGAGGCCTCGGCCTTAAACAAAAAGCCGCTCCTCTGTTTAAACAGGGAGCGGCTTTTTTATTGCAGTTTTACTTCAACCAACAAAACAACTAGCAAGCTAAGTAACTAGTTTTTTAAAAGCTGACCTTTCGGCCAACTTCGATAGCATCGCGCCAAGTTACTTCGGCGCACTTTCCTGCATCACCCGAATAACCCGTTGCGGAAACGGAATATCAATCCCGGCCGCTTTCAAACGGTCACGCGCCAGTTCATTGAGCATAAACATCACGTCCCAATAATCCGGAGTGTTGGTCCAGCAACGCAGGGAGACGGTGATGGAACTGTCGCCCAAGGTCGACACCACCGCCACGGCGGCAGGGTCCTTCAGTACACGCGGGTCTTCGGCCAGAGCCAGCAATACTTCACGGGCCTTTTGCAGGTCCGCCTCATAGTCCACACCCACGTCAAACACGACCTTGCGGGTCGGCTGGCGGTTGGTGTTGGTGATAAGGCCGTTGGACAGGCTGCCGTTGGGAATGATCACCGTCTTGTTGTCGCCGGTACGCAGCACCGTGTGGAAGATCTGGATGCTGTCGACGGTACCCGAGGTACCCTGGGCTTCGATCCAGTCACCGATACGGAACGGGCGGAACAACAGAATCAACACGCCGCCGGCAAAGTTCGCCAGGCTGCCTTGCAAGGCCAGGCCGATAGCCAGGGTAGCGGCACCGATCGCCGCAACGAACGAGGTGGTTGCCACACCGATCATCGAGGCCACGTTGACCACCAGCATGACTTTGAGCGCGATGTTCGCAAGGCTGGTGATGAAGTGTTGCAGTGCCAAGTCTGCGTTACGCATGGCCAGCAGACGGCCCACGCGGTGAGTCAAAACGTTGATCAGCCACCAGCCGATGGCCAGGGTGACCAACGCCAGCAATACGCGGCTGCCGTATTCCATGATCATGGGGAGCCAAGACTGGGAGGTCTTGATCAGGTGATCCATTTCAGCGTTCAAATCCATCTACTTTCTCCTGTTGTGCGGCGATAAGGCTGTATTGACTGCCTGAAAACGCAATTGAGCCCCGAAGGGCTCAATTGTAGGCACTGATGCTGGGGCGTGGGACGTCAAAAGTGCCCACAGGTTCCCCAAAGTGCCATCAGTCGCGGAAGTTATTGAACTGCAGCGGCATGTCGAAAGTCTTGGCGCGCAGAGCTGCGATAGCCTCTTGCAGGTCATCACGCTTCTTGCCGGTGACGCGAACCTGCTCGCCCTGGATGGCGGCCTGGACTTTGAGCTTGGCGTCCTTGATATGCGCCACGATCTTCTTGGCCAGCTCTTTGTCGATGCCTTCCTTGAGCACGGCTTCCTGCTTCATCAGCTTGCCGGAGGCGTAGGCATCTTTGACTTCCAGACATTGCACGTCGATCTTGCGCTTGACCAGGGCCAGCTTGAGGATCTCGATCATCGCTTCCAGCTGGAAATCGGCTTCAGCGGTCAGGTTGACGGTCAGTTCCTTTTCCTTGAATTCGAAGCTGCCCTTGCCTTTCAAGTCATAGCGACGGTCCAGTTCCTTGACGGCGTTCTCGACGGCGTTGGTGACTTCGTGTTTGTCCAGTTCAGATACCACGTCGAACGAAGGCATGTGATTTCTCCAATATAAGGGGCGGGCTCAGTAGAGATGGAGCGCGCCCGAGCTAAAATGCCGGGGCATTATAGCGGTTCTTTCGCGCCGTTCACCGCTGGCGACCTTATGGAGTACACACTGATGTCGACCCCCTGGCATATTCTTGGCGCTGGCAGCCTGGGCACCCTCTGGGCCACGCGGCTGGCACGCGCGGGGGTGCCCGTCAGGCTGATCCTGCGTAACCAGGCGCGCCTGGCCAGCTATCGCGCAGGCAAAGGGCTGACCCTGGTGGAGCACGGCGTGGAACAGACTTATCCGGTCATCGGCGAAACGCCTGATAGCTCGGAGCCGATTCGGCGTCTGCTGGTAGCGTGCAAAGCCTACGACGCTCAAAGCGCCATCGCACAGTTGCAGCATCGACTGGCGCCGGACGCCGAATTGATCCTGCTGCAAAACGGCCTCGGCAGCCAGGACGCCGTGGCTGCGCAATGGCCGTCGGCGCGCTGCATCTTTGCCTCCAGCACCGAGGGCGCATTTCGCGATGGCGATTGGCGGGTGGTATTTGCCGGCCATGGCTACACCTGGCTGGGGGACGCGAGCCATCCCACCCCGCCGCTGTGGCTGGATGATTTGCAAGCGGCAGGCATCCCCCATGAATGGGCCACCGATATCCTGACGCGCCTGTGGCGCAAGCTCGCGCTCAATTGCGCCATCAACCCACTGACCGTGTTGTACCACTGCCGCAACGGCGGTTTGAGCGCCCACCACTGCGAGGTCGCCACGCTCTGCGCCGAACTGGCCGAACTGCTGGAGCGCTGTGGCCAGCCAGCGGCTGCACAGGACTTGCACAGCGAAGTCGAGCGGGTGATCCAGGCCACCGCCGCCAATTATTCCTCCATGTACCAGGACGTCGCCAACGCCCGACGCACCGAGATCAGTTACCTGCTGGGCTACGCTTGCCAGGCCGCGGCCCGCCATCAGTTGGCAGCGCCGCACCTGCAACAGGTACACACGCGGTTGGTGGCGCATCTGCTTGCACGCGGATTGGCCAGCGACTGAGGCACGCGCTACCCTGCCTACCTGTCTATCACCTGGGAAAACTCTGATGCCACTGCGCCAGCGTCTTGAAAATCTACCAGTAGGACAAAAACTGCTGGCGGCCCTGCTGGTGCTTCTCACCACCGTATTGCTGGTGGCCAACCTGACGTTTATCAGCGCCGCCTACTGGATCTCCCAGGAAAGCATGGCCCCCCAGGCCTTGCAGGCTATTGGTCGACTGGTGTCCAACCCCTCGCTCGCCGCCGAGGCGCTTGAGTCCCCGACCAAGGCCGAGGCGCTGCTCAATGAATTGACCAGCTATTCACCGTTGCGCGCCGCCGCGCTGTACGACGGCGAAGGCAACCGCCTGGCGCAGATGCAGCACGGCGACCGCCTGCACCTGCCGGACCACTACCGGCATATCGAAGCGTGGCGCCTCACCGAATTTCGCAGCAACCAAATCATCACCCTGCCCCGTGGCACTCAGCCTTCGGGGCATTTGTTGCTGGTGGCCAGCAGTGAGCTGCCGGTGGCGTTCTATACCGGCACGCTGACCGCGAGCCTGGGCATCCTGATTTTCAGTGTGTTGCTGTGGCTGGTCATCGCCCGGCAGATCAAACGCCTGATCACACGACCGATTCATGAACTTGAAGAACTGTCCCGCCAGGTGACCCGCGAGGAGAACTACGCTTTACGCGCCGGGCGTGGCAACCGTGATGAAATCGGCAGCCTGGCCGAAGCGTTCAACACCATGTTGTCGCGCATCGAAGCTCGCGAGCAGCAGCTCAAACGCGCGCGCGACGACTCTCAGGCCGCGTATGACCAGGCCCAGGGTTTGGCCGAAGAAACCCGGCATACCAACCGCAAGCTGGAACTGGAAGTCCAGGTACGCAGCAAGATCGAGAAAAAGCTCACGGGCTTCCAGAACTACCTGAACAGCATCATTGACTCGATGCCCTCGGCGCTGATCGCCCTGGACGAACAACTCTATGTCACCCAGTGGAACCAGGAAGCTACCGCCCTCTCCGGTACGCGTCTGGACGAAGCCCTGAACCAGCCGGTGTTCCTGGCCTTCCAGCCGCTCAAGCCGTACCTGCCACAGATCAAGGCCACCGTGGAGCAGCACACAGTGGAGCGGATAGAACGGGTCACCTGGATCAAGGACGACGAGCCCAAGCATTATGCGCTGACGTTCTACCCGTTGATGGGCGGCGCCGGGCGCGGTGTGGTGATCCGAATCGACGACATCACCCAGCGCCTGTCCCTGGAAGAAATGATGGTGCAATCGGAAAAAATGCTCTCCGTGGGCGGCCTGGCCGCAGGTATGGCCCATGAGATCAACAACCCGTTGGGCGCGATCCTGCATAACGTGCAGAACATTCGGCGGCGCCTGTCCCCCGAGCTGCCCAAGAACCTTGAACTTGCCGAACAGGTGGGCATCGAGCTGGAGACGGTCAACCGATACCTGCAAGGCCGCGAAGTCCCGCAACTGCTCGACGGCATTCAGCAGGCCGGGGCGCGTGCCGCGAAAATCGTTACCCACATGCTCAGCTTCAGCCGCCGCAGCAATCGCCAGATGGCGCCCTGTGATTTGCCGGCGCTGATCGACCAGGCCGTGGAAATCGCCGGTAACGACTTTGACCTGACCATCGGTTTCGATTTCAAGGGCCAGGCGATCATCCGCCAGTTCGATCCGCAACTGGGCCCGGTGCCCGGCACCGCCAACGAGCTGGAGCAAGTGCTGCTCAATTTGCTGAAAAACGCTGCCCAGGCCATTCACCTGCGCGAGGACGACAGCGAGCCGGGGCGCATCATCCTGCGCACCCGCCTCAACCCGCCGTGGGCGGAAATCCAGGTGGAAGACAACGGCATCGGCATGAGCGAAAACGTGCGCAAACGCACGTTCGAACCGTTCTTTACCACCAAGGAAATCGGCCAAGGTACCGGGCTTGGGCTGTCAGTGTCGTATTTCATCATCACCAACAACCACAAGGGCCAGATGGAAGTGCATTCCACCCTGGGCCAGGGCACCTGCTTTACCTTGCGCCTGCCTTTGGCCGGCAGCCAATTGCCCCCCACTGAACTTACCCAACTGGAGCACTGACCATGGGCTTTCGCCTGTCGAAGATCTACACCCGTACCGGCGACAAAGGCGAGACCGGCCTCGGCGACGGCCGCCGCGTGCCCAAGGACCATCCACGCGTGGAAGCGATTGGCGAGGTGGATACGCTGAACAGCCAACTCGGCCTGCTGTTGGCTAACCTTGAAGAACAAAGCGGCAAGCATCCGGGGTTGAAGGATGTGATTGAAGTGCTCACGCCTTGCCAGCACCGTCTGTTTGACTTGGGCGGTGAGCTGGCCATGCCTGTGTACAAGGCGTTGAATGCGGCGGAAGTGGATCGGCTGGAGGCTGCGATTGATCGCTGGAACGAGGAAGTCGGGCCGCTGGAGAATTTCATCCTGCCTGGCGGTTCAGCGTTGATCGCTCAAGCCCATGTGTGCCGCAGCCTGGCGCGCAGCGCCGAACGCCGTTGTCAGCACCTGAATGCGGTGGAACCGTTGGAGGGTGTGGGGTTGGCGTACATCAATCGGTTGTCGGATTTGCTGTTTGTGGCGGCCAGGGTGATTGCCAAACGCCAAGGTGTTGCGGAAGTGTTGTGGCAGGCGGCGGCCAAGCCACACTGAGCAGATCGTTCCCACGCTTTGCGTGGGAATGCATCAACGGACGCTCCGCGTCCCAAAGCGTAACGCAGAGCGTCGCAGGAGGCATTCCCACGCAGAGCGTGGGAACGATCAGCACGATCAGCAGAGCGTGGGAACGCTCATCACACCTGCGGCCAGAACGCCCGAATACCTGCCACACCTTGCGCACCAGCCTCCCAAGCTTGCTCCCGCTGCGCCGGCCCAACCCCGCCCAACAGAAACACCGGCTTGCTGAACCCGGCGATCAACTCAGCCGCCTGTTCCCAACCCAACGGCTGCGCATCCGGATGGGTCTGAGTCGGCTGCACCGGCGACAGCGTGACGAAATCCACGTCCATCAACTCTGCCAGCGCCAGTTCTTCCGCGTTGTGGCAAGACGCCGCCAACCAGCGGTCTTTGGGCAGCGGCCGGCCCTTGCTCGCGTATTTGCGCAACTGCGCCGAGGTCATATGCCACCCCGCAGCAGGGAAATCCCCCAGCCACTCGAACGGCCCCTTGAGCATCAGTTGCGCCTTGCCGGCGCACAGGCCCACCGCATCTACCGCCAGGTCGCGGTATTTGGGGTCGTAACCGTTAGGGGCACGCAGTTGAACCAGCTTGGTGCCACCGGCAATAGCCTTCTGGATACCGCGCAACAGCGTCGGGGTTTCCAGCTCGCCAGGGGTGATCAGATATTCGGCGGGCAAGCGTGCCGCGGCGACAATCGGCGCATTCGCCGCCGGAAATTCATAGTTGACCAGGTCCCGCGGTGCCACCCACGCCAACGGCTGCCCTTCAGCGCCATGGGGCTCGCCGGTAAAAGCCGTGACTTCCCAGACATCCAGCAATACCTGCTTGTCCGGATAGTCATGTTGCACCTTGATCAGCGGCCGCGCCGTGGTGACCTGGATGCCCAGCTCTTCCTGCAATTCACGGGACAAGGCCGTGGCAACCGACTCATCAGCCTCCACCTTGCCGCCGGGAAATTCCCAGAGGCCGCCTTGATGCTGAGTATCGGCACGGCGCGCCAGCAGGATCCTGCCATCGACACCGCGGATCACCGCTGCTGCTACATGTACTCGTTTCACCGCCAGTTTCCTCTTGGTATCAGGTACGGTATTCCGCGTTGATCTTCACGTACTCGTGGGACAGGTCGGTGGTCCAGATGGTTTCGCTGCAGTCACCACGACCCAGTTCGATACGGATGGTGATTTCTTCCTGCTGCATCACCGCCGAGCCCTGGGCTTCGGTGTAGGTTTCGGCGCGGGCGCCACGGCTGGCGATGCACACGTCACCCAGGAACACGTCGATTTTGCTCACGTCCAGGTCCGGCACGCCGGCACGGCCGACAGCCGCGAGGATACGGCCCCAGTTCGGGTCCGAAGCAAACAGCGCGGTCTTGATCAGCGGCGAGTGCGCCACGGTGTAGCCCACATCCAGGCATTCCTGATGGTTGCCGCCGCCGTTGACTTCAACCGTGACGAACTTGGTCGCGCCCTCGCCGTCACGCACGATGGCCTGGGCCACGTCCATGCACACTTCGAACACCGCCTGTTTCAACGCCGCAAACAACGGGCCTTCGGTGGAGGTGATTTCCGGCAGGTTGGCCTGGCCGGTGGCGATCAGCATGCAGCAGTCGTTGGTGGAGGTGTCACCGTCGATGGTGATGCGATTGAACGACTTGTTGGCGCCGTCCAGCATCAGGCGTTGCAGCACATCACGGGAAACTTTGGCGTCGGTGGCGATATAGCCGAGCATGGTGGCCATGTTCGGGCGGATCATGCCTGCGCCTTTGCTGATACCGGTGACGGTGATGGTCACGCCCTCATACACGAACTGGCGGCTCGCGCCTTTGGGCAAGGTGTCGGTGGTCATGATGCCAGTGGCCGCAGCCGCCCAGTTATCCACAGACAGATCATCGAGCGCGGCTTGCAGGGCGCCTTCGATTTTTTCCACCGGCAGCGGCTCACCGATCACACCGGTGGAGTACGGCAACACCTGGCTGGCATCGACGCCGGTCAACTGGGCCAGCTTGGCGCAGGTGCGCGCCGCCGCCACCAGGCCGGGCTCGCCGGTGCCCGCGTTGGCGTTGCCGGTATTGGTCAGCAGGTAGCGAATCGACCCGGCCACGCGCTGCTTGGCCAGAATCACCGGCGCGGCGCAGAAGGCGTTGAGGGTGAACACGCCCGCTACGGTCGAGCCTTCAGCACAGCGCATCACCACCACATCCTTGCGCCCCGGGCGCTTGATGCCGGCCGAAGCGATACCAAGTTCAAAACCGGCAACCGGGTGCAACGTGGGCAAAGGACCAAGACCAACAGCCATGAATGCGCTCCTTAAAAATAGGTGATGTCTGTGCCGTCGCTATCGACGGTGGGAATTAATGGCAAAACGCCGCGACGGCAAAGGCCGGTCGCGGCGCGGGGTGTTGCAGCGTCAGGCGAAAATCTTATTCGATCTGGCCGTGGCAGTGTTTGAATTTCTTGCCCGAACCGCAGTAGCACAGCTCGTTGCGGCCCAGCTTCTGGTCATTGCGAACCGGGGTCTGGGCCAGGGCCACATCGACCTCTTCACCCAATGCTTCAGGCTCATCCAGGCCCGGCGCTTCGTCGTGCTGGAACTGCATGCGCGCCGCCAGTGCTTCGGCTTCCTGACGCAGGCGTGCTTCTTCCTCGATCGGGTCTTCGCGACGCACTTGAACGTGGGACAGCACGCGGATCGAATCGCGCTTGATCGAATCCAGCAATTCGGAGAACAGCGTGAACGACTCGCGCTTGTACTCCTGCTTCGGGTTCTTCTGGGCGTAGCCACGCAGGTGGATACCGTGACGCAGGTGGTCCATGGTCGACAGGTGGTCTTTCCACAGGTCATCCAGCACGCGCAATACGATCTGTTTTTCGAAGGTGCGCAGTGCTTCGGCACTCGCTTGCTCTTCTTTCTCGTTGTACGCCGCCAGCAGCTCGGCCATCAGTTTTTCGCGCAGGGTTTCTTCGTACAGGTGATCGTCTTCGTCCAGCCATTGCTGAACCGGCAAGTCCACACCGAAGTCGCTCTTCAATGCCGCTTCCAGGCCGGCAACATCCCACTGCTCAGGCAGGGACTGTGGCGGGATGTGGGCGCTGACAGTGGCGTTGAGCACGTCCTGACGGAAATCAGCGATGGTCTCGCCAATGTTGTCGGCGGCCAGCAACGTGTTACGCATGTGATAAATCACTTTACGCTGTTCGTTGTTGACGTCGTCGAACTCAAGCAGTTGCTTACGAATGTCGAAGTTACGGCCTTCTACTTTGCGCTGGGCCTTCTCGATGGCGTTGGTCACCATGCGGTGCTCGATCGCCTCACCGGACTGCATGCCCAGGGCTTTCATGAAGTTCTTCACCCGGTCCGACGCGAAGATACGCATCAGGCTGTCTTCCAGCGACAGGTAGAAACGGCTGGAACCGGCGTCACCCTGGCGACCGGCACGGCCACGCAGCTGGTTGTCGATACGGCGCGATTCGTGACGCTCGGACGCGATCACTTGCAAGCCACCGGATTCCAGCACAGCCTGGTGACGCTTCTGCCAGTCGGCCTTGATCTGGGCGATCTGCTCAGGCGTCGGGTTGTCGAGCGAGGCCACTTCCACTTCCCAGTTGCCGCCCAGCAGGATGTCGGTACCACGACCGGCCATGTTGGTGGCGATGGTCAATGCGCCTGGGCGACCGGCCTGGGCAATGATCTCGGCTTCTTTTTCGTGGAACTTGGCGTTCAGTACCTTGTGCTCGATGCCTTCCTTGTTGAGCAGGTTGGACACGTGCTCGGAGGTCTCGATGGTGGCGGTACCCACCAGGATCGGACGGCCCTTGGCCATGCCATCCTTGATGTCATTGATGATCGCCGCGTATTTCTCTTCGGCGGTCAGGAACACCAGGTCGTTGTAGTCTTTACGCGCCAACGGTTTGTTCGGCGGAATGACCATCACGGCCAGGTTGTAGATCTGGTGGAATTCGAACGCTTCGGTGTCGGCCGTACCGGTCATGCCGGACAGCTTGTTGTACAGACGGAAGTAGTTCTGGAAAGTGGTGGACGCCAACGTCTGGCTTTCGGCCTGGATGTTGAGGTGTTCCTTGGCTTCGATGGCCTGGTGCAGGCCTTCGGACAGACGACGACCGGGCATGGTACGACCGGTGTGCTCGTCAACCAGTACCACCTGGCCGTCCTGCACGATGTACTCGACGTTGCGGTGGAACAGCTTGTGGGCGCGCAGGCCAGCGTACACGTGGGTCAACAGGCCCAGGTTGTGCGCCGAGTACAGGCTTTCACCTTCGGCCAGTTCGCCGATCTGGGTCAGCATCTCTTCGACAAACTGGTGACCGGCTTCGTTGAGTTCGACCTGGCGGGTCTTCTCGTCGATGGTGAAGTGACCTTCTTTGGTCACCACGCCTTCCACCTCCTCGATGTGCTGCTCAAGACGCGGGATCAACTTGTTGATCTCGGTGTACAGGCGCGAGCTGTCTTCGGCCTGGCCGGAGATGATCAGCGGGGTACGGGCTTCGTCGATGAGGATGGAGTCGACTTCGTCGATCACGGCAAAGTTGAGTTCACGCTGGAATTTTTCATCCATGCTGAACGCCATGTTGTCGCGCAGGTAGTCGAAACCGAATTCGTTGTTGGTACCGTAGGTGATGTCGCAGGCGTACGCGGCGCGCTTCTCTTCCGGCGGCTGGAACGGCGTTACCACGCCGACGGTCAGGCCGAGGAATTCATACAGCGGGCGCATCCAGTTGGCGTCCCGGCGAGCCAGGTAGTCGTTCACCGTCACAACGTGCACGCCCTTGCCGGACAGTGCGTTGAGGTAAACGCCCAGGGTTGCCACCAGGGTCTTGCCTTCACCGGTGCGCATTTCGGCAATCATGCCTTCATGCAAGGTCATGCCGCCGATCAACTGGACGTCGAAGTGGCGCATGCCCATGACGCGCTTACCGGCTTCACGGGCGACCGCAAAGGCTTCGGGCAGCAGCTTGTCGAGGGTTTCACCTTTGGCTATGCGGGCCTTGAACTCTTGGGTCTTGGCGCGCAATTGCTCGTCCGACAGAGCAACCATCTGCTCTTCGAAGGCATTGACCAGCTGCACCGTCTTGAGCATGCGTTTGACTTCGCGCTCATTCTTGCTTCCAAAAAGTTTCTTTAACAAAGGCGCAAACATATCGGCAGGTTCTTCCACACATAGGGATGGAGGGCGCACCGTGAGTGGCCCGAGCAGCCCTCACGGCCGCATTGCGAACGCGCATTCTACCCGGAATCGTGGGTGAGGAAAGTGGCGTTGTTCCCCGAGGCAGGCACGGCGCTGTGAGAGGGCCTGTTTAAAATAAGGGCTTTTGCGCGAACTTCAACCCATGGAGCGCAGAAGTTACTTATTGATTTCATGGGCAAAGCCCAGCCGAGGCACGGCCGCGGGGTGTACCGGCGCTTTCTGTTAAGATAACCGCTCTGTTACCTAAGGTGTCTAAACATGGCATTTCGCCCTCTTACAGCCCGCGCGCCCGGCGTGTTGCTTCGCGAAGCCAAGCCGTTGAAAGCCATCTTTGGCCATGCCAAACGCCTGGGCCATTTGCAACGCCTGCTGGAAAGCCAGCTGCAACCTGCCGCACGTGAGCACTGTCATGTGGCGTCCTGGCGAGAAGGCAATCTGCTATTAATCGTCACCGATGGTCATTGGGCCACGCGCTTGCGTTATCAGCAAAAACGCTTGCAGCGCCAGTTGATGGCGTTTGAAGAATTCGCCGGCTTGAGGCGCATTCAGTTCAAGGTACAGCCACCCACCGTGCCGCAAGGCGCAGTGGGGCATACCCTGGACCTGTCGGAAACGGCCGCCGAAACCCTTCAGGCCACCGCCGAAGGGATCAACGACCCGGGCTTGCGCGCCGCCCTGGAACGGCTGGCCGCCCATGCCCGGCCCAAAGCCTGAAACGTTATTTGCGTTTGCTGCCGCCCAATAACGAACCCAGCAGACCACGTACCAACTGGCGCCCCATCTGATTGGCGGCCTGCTGCATGGCTGACTTCAACGCCTTGCCCGCCGTGGTCCCCAGGAAGGCACCGGCCCTGTCGGTAAAGCTCGGCTCTTCGGCGGCCGGAGCAGCCTGCTCGGCAGGCCCAAGCTCCTTGCGGGCCATCAGCACTTCATAGGCAGACTCACGATCCACCGGCTTGTCATAGCGCCCCAACAGCGGCGAGCTGGCAACCAACGCTTTACGTTCGGCTTCGGTGAGCGGCCCGATCCGCGATTGCGGAGGAGCAACCAGTACGCGCTGGACGACTTCCGGCGTGCCCTTTTCCTGCAAGGTTCCCACCAAGGCCTCACCAGTGCCCAACTCTGTAAGCACCGACAAGGTATCGAATGTCGGGTTGGGACGAAAACCGTCCGCCACCGCTCGCAGGGACTTCTGTTCTTTGGCAGTGAACGCGCGCAAACCGTGCTGGATGCGCAGGCCCAGTTGCGCCAGCACCGTATCCGGCAAGTCGCCCGGCGATTGCGTGACGAAATACACGCCGACGCCTTTGGACCGGATCAGGCGCACTACCTGCTCCAGGCGCTCCTGCAAGGCTTTTGGCGTATCGGCGAACAACAAGTGCGCTTCATCGAAAAACAACGCCAGCAACGGTTTGTCGGCATCGCCGCGTTCCGGCAATTGTTCGAACAACTCTGCCAGCAGCCACAACAGGAAGGTCGCGTAGACCTTCGGCGCTTCATGCACCAAGCGGCTGGCGTCCAGCAGGTGGATGCGCCCACGCCCATCACTGGCGGGCTGCAAAATATCCTCCAATTGCAGGGCCGGCTCGCCAAACAGGGCTTCGGCGCCCTGCTGCTCCAGCACTGCCAGACGCCGCAACAAGGCCTGGCTGGAACCGGTGGTCATCAAGGCGGCGTCTTCGCCCAGTAGTTCCGGGTGATAGCGCAGGTGATTGAGCAGTGCCTTGAGGTCCTTGAGGTCCAGCAGCAACAGGCCTTCGCGGTCGGCCACTTTGAACGCCGCATAGAGCGCCGATTGCTGGCTGTCGGTGAGCTCCAACAGGCTGCCGAGCAAGAGCGGGCCCATTTCACTGATGGTGGTGCGCAACGGATGACCGGATTGGCCGTGGATATCCCACAGGGTTACCGGGTACGCCTGGGCCGTGTAATTAAGGAAGGGCATACCGGCGATGCGCTCGGCCACTTTGCCCTGGGGGTTGGCGGCGGCGCCCAGGCCGCAGAGGTCGCCTTTGATGTCGGCAGCGAACACCGCCACACCCGCATCACTGAAGGCTTCCGCCAGGCGCTGCAAGGTGACGGTCTTGCCGGTGCCCGTGGCGCCAGCGATCAACCCATGACGGTTGGCCAGGCGCATGGACTGGGCGATGGGCAGGCCGTCAAGGCCAGCACCGATAAGCAGTTGTGTGGAGTCAGGCATTTCGTCACCTATGGTTAATCTTTAGTGCCGCGAGGTCGATATAGACGGATGTAAGCCCGACAAAGACTAAAAAACGGTCAGATAATTCCGATATGGACCAACGGAGCTATCACCAGAAATACCACACCTTTTTTGACGCTGCCATTTTGCGCCTCCCGCATAGGATGCGCCTCGGATATTAAGACCTTAGCGGACCCTTCAAGCCATGAACAAAAATCTGCGCTTCAGCCACAAGATCCTGCTTGCAGCCTCCCTTATCGTCATCGCCGCTTTCGCGTTGTTTACCCTCTACAACGACTACCTGCAGCGCAACGCGATTCGTGACGACCTCAATAACTACCTGCATGAGATGGGCGACGTCACCGCCAGCAACATCCAGACCTGGCTCACCGGGCGTATCGCCCTGGTGGAAAACGCCGCACAGAACATCGCCATCAACCCTGAACAAAGCGTGGTCGCCAGCCTGCTGGAACAGAAAGCGCTGACCTCGTCATTCATGGCCACCTACGTCGGTGACAGCCAGGGCACCTTCACCATTCGTCCTGACACCAAGATGCCCGACGGCTTCGATCCGCGTGTTCGCCCCTGGTACAAGGGCGCCCAGGCCAGCAACGGTTCAACCCTGACCGAACCCTATATCGACGCGGCGACCGGGCAACTGATCATTTCTGTCGCCACGCCCAGCGCCAAGGGTGGCCAGAGCATCGGCGTAGTCGGCGGCGACCTGAGCCTGCAGACCCTGGTGGACAACATCGGCGCGCTGGATTTTGGCGGCATGGGTTATGCGTTCCTGGTCAGCGCCGACGGCAAAGTGCTGGTGCACCCGGATAAAGCCCTGGTGATGAAGACCCTGGCGGACGTTTATCCAAAAGACACGCCGAAGATCAGCGGCGATTTCAGCGAAGTGCAAGCCAACGGCAAGACCAATATCGTGACGTTTACACCGATCAAGGGCCTGCCCTCGGTAAACTGGTACCTGGGCGTTTCGGTGGATAAAGACAAGTCTTTCGCCATGCTCAGTGAGTTTCGCACCTCGGCGGTGATCGCAACGATCATCGCGGTGGTGATCATCATCGCCCTGCTCGGCATGCTCATCCGCGTCTTGCTGCAACCTTTGCACCTGATGACCCGAGCCATGCAGGACATTGCCGACGGTGAAGGCGACCTGACCCGCCGCCTGACCATCCAGAACAATGATGAATTCGGCACCCTGGGCAATGCCTTCAACCGCTTCGTCGAGCGCATTCATACCTCGATTCGCGAAGTGTCTTCAGCCACCGAGCACGTCAATGAAGTGGCCCTGCGGGTGGTCAGCGCCTCCAACTCGTCGATGGTCAACTCCGACGAACAGGCCAACCGCACCAACAGCGTCGCTGCGGCCATCAATCAACTGGGGGCCGCAGCTCAGGAGATCGCACGCAACGCCGCCCAAGCCTCCAGTCAGGCCAGCGATGCCAGGCACTTGGCCGAAGACGGCCAGCAGGTGGTTGAACGCAATATCAAGGCGATGACGCAGTTATCCAGCATGATCAGCACCTCAAGCACCAATATCGAAGCACTTAACAGCAAAACGGTGAATATCGGCCAGATTCTTGAGGTGATCACCAGTATTTCCCAGCAAACCAATCTGCTGGCGCTCAATGCGGCGATCGAAGCGGCGCGCGCCGGGGAAGCCGGGCGTGGCTTTGCGGTCGTGGCCGATGAAGTGCGCAACCTCGCTCATCGCACTCAGGAATCGGCGCAACAGGTGCAGACGATGATCGAAGAGCTACAGGTGGGCGCCCGGGACTCGGTGACTACCATGAGCGAAAGCCAACGCCACAGCCTGGACAGCGTGGAAATCGCCAACCTGGCCGGCGAGCGCCTGAACAGCGTGACCCAGCGCATTGGCGAGATCGACGGTATGAACCAGTCGGTCGCCACCGCCACTGAAGAACAGACCTCGGTGGTGGAGTCGATCAATATGGACATCACCGAGATCAACACCCTCAACCAGGAAGGGGTGGAAAACCTGCAATCGACCCTGCGCGCCTGCTCGGACCTGGAACAACAGGCCTCGCGTTTGAAGCAATTGGTGGGCAGCTTCCGGATCTGAGGGGCAATACCGACCATTACAGCGAACGCAATGCGATCCAATGTGGGAGCGGGCTTGCTCGCGAAAGCAGTCTATCAGTTGAAGATGCACTGACTGATTCACCGCTTTCGCGAGCAAGCCCGCTCCCACAGGGGACCTGCGTTTAACCGACCGGCATAACACACCAATCCCAATCGAACATCTATCCTTACCTCAGGTCCATCTAGGGAGAGCAATGGATCGGAGGGATGTTCATCGTGCATATCGCTGACATAACCATGTTCTACGCCCCGGCCAGCGGTGGCGTACGCACTTACCTTGACGCCAAGCACCGGCGTCTGGCGCTCAAGCCGGGCATTCGCCACAGCCTGTTGATACCCGGTGCACACTTGAGCGAGCAGGACGGCATCTTCAAAGTACCGGCGCCCGCCCTGCCCTTCGGCAAAGGCTATCGCTTCCCCCTTCGTTTGGCGCCTTGGCGAAATGTCCTGCACGATTTACAGCCTGACCTGATCGAAGTTGGCGACCCTTACCTGACCGCCTGGGCCGCACTGGATGCCCGACGCCAATTGGATGTGCCGGTCATCGGCTTTTACCACTCCGACCTGCCACTGCTGGTGAGCAATCGCATGGGGCCTTGGTTTACCCCCAATGTTGAAGCCTATGTGCGCAAACTCTATGGGAATTTCGACCGAGTGCTCGCCCCCAGCCAGGTAATGGCCGACAAGCTCACCGGGCTTGGCGTCAGAAATGTCTTCGTGCAACCCCTGGGTGTAGACCTGCAAACCTTCACCCCTGAGGTACGTGACCCCGGCCTGCGCGCCGAACTGGGGATTGGCGAAGACACTCGACTACTGATCTTCGCCGGGCGCGGCTCCAAGGAGAAAAACCTGCCGGTGCTGCTCAACTGCATGAAACGCCTGGGGGAAGGCTACCACTTGCTGTTGGTGGGCTCCGGCATGCCGGCCAGCGTGCCAGACAATGTCACCGTGATTGACGGATTCCGGCCCGCCCAACATGTCGCTCGGCTGATGGCCAGCGCCGACGCCTTACTGCATGGTGGCGACCAGGAGACCTTCGGCCTGGTGATCCTGGAAGCCATGGCCTGCGGTATTCCAGTGGTCGCCGTGGCGGCCGGGGCCTTTACCGAGATTATCGACGAGCGTTGTGGCGTGCTGTGTGCGCCAAACAACCCCAAGGCCATGGCCGATGCGGTGCGCGAGTTGTTCAGTACCGACAGCCGGCGCCTGGGTGCTCAGGCTCGGCGCCATGTCGAGCAGCATTATGCGTGGGACACAGTAGTCGACAGCCTGCTGGGGCATTACTGCGCCGTGCTGGGCAGCCATGAACCGATGCTCGCCCATGGCTGAGCGCGCGCTGATGCTGGTACTGCACGACGTGGCACCGCACACCTGGGCCGACTACCGGCCCTTCGTCGAGGCCGTCGATGCACTGGGCGACGTGCCCATCACTTGGCTGGTGGTGCCGGACTTCCATCACCATGACGACCTGGCCGCCCACCGCGATTTTCGGCGCCTGCTCGATAGCCGTGTCGCCAAGGGCGATGAACTCACCTTGCATGGTTATTACCATTGCGACGACCAACCTCGGCCGCGTACGCCAAAAGAATGGTTTATGCGACGCATCTATACCCACGAAGGCGAGTTTTACCAGCTGTCCGAAGCCGAGGCGTTGCGGCGGTTGACCGCCGGCATCGAGGTATTCCAGCGCAATGGCTGGCCGCTGCATGGCTTTGTTGCGCCAGCCTGGTTGATGAGCGATGGCACCCGGCAGGCATTGCGCCAGTTGCCGCTGAGCTACACCAGCGACCCACAACATCTTTATCGCCTACCGGACTTCACGCCTATCAACGCCCCTGGCCTGGTGTGGAGCGCCCGCAGTGCATGGCGCCGGGGATTGTCCAAAATCCTCACTGATCGCCGTGAACAGCGATGGCAGGCCGCCCCGCTGATCCGACTGGGTTTGCATCCGGTGGACATGCGCCACAGGTTTTCCCGCGATTATTGGCTAGACACCCTGCAACGCCTGCTCAACGCGGGGCGCGTCCCCCAAACCAAGGCCGCCTGGCTGGCGACGCAGCCATGGGCCGACTGATCTGGTTAGTGTTGGCGCTCTTGGTGGCGCTGGTGATTCCATTGTGGCTGGGCGGCGGCGAAAGCATTGCGCGCCTGCGCCAGTTTCCGTTGCCCCAGTTACTGGGGATGTTCGCCATGATCATCGGCTGCTGGCTGATCAACAGCCTGCGCATCCGCCTGTTGCTTGGCGAGCATCGCGGCCAGTTAGGGCCGCTCAAAAGCCTTGGCGTGGTGATATCCACTGAATTCGCCATGTGTGCAACTCCCGGCGGCAGCGGCGGGCCGTTGACCCTGATGGCCCTGCTGGCGCGCAATGGTATCCGCCCCGCCCATGGCAGCGCAGTGTTCGCCATGGACCAATTGAGCGACCTGGTGTTTTTTCTCTGCGCACTGGTGGGGATCTTGCTGTATGCGCTGTTCCATAGCCTCAGCCCGCGTCTGGAGTGGTTGCTGGGGCTTAGCGCCGTGTCGATGGTGGGTGGGGTAATCAGTGGCTGGGCCGTGGTGCATGTTCACCGGCGGCTGATTCGCCTGGCGGGTTTGGCACTCAAGGCCATGAAGGTCGGCGCTACCACCCGCCGACGCTGGGCACGCCGGTTGCTGCGTTTTCTTGCGGCGTTCAGCGCCACCCTGAAACTACCCCGGAGCACCTTGCTTGGGGTCTTTGCGCTGACCAGCCTGCATTGGCTGCTGCGTTACAGCGTGCTGTACCTGGCGCTACGCGGGTTGGGGGGCGAGGTACAGTGGGCCTGGAGCTTTCTGATCCAGATGTTATCCCTGACTGCGGGGCAGTTCAGCCTGGCGCCAGGCGGGGCCGGCGCTGCGGAATTGACGTCAGCGGCACTGCTGGCGCCCATGGTGGGCACATCCACAGCGGCTGCGGCAATTCTGATCTGGCGCGCGGTGACCTACTACTTCTATTTGCTGGCCGGTGCGCCAGTGTTTCTATTGATGGTCGGCAAACCGCTGCTCAAGCGTCTTTTTCAGGGGCGGCAGGCGGCTGGTCCTGCGCCTGTGTCTGCTCCCATAAACGCGCCGCGCCTGGAAAATCAGTACCATCCTCGGCATCCAGCGCGTCCGGGTCGTAACGGCTCAAACAGCCCTCGCCCAAGGTAGCAGGTGCCCGTGAGGTGGCTTTATCGAGCGGGTCGCTCATGGGAATCTCCAGAAACAGAAATAAAAAAGGGCCTGGAGAGTTTTACCTCCAGGCCCCGGTGTCTTTCAATCACAATCGCCGGGTCAGAAGACCACGGTCTTGTTGCCGTGCACCAACACGCGATCTTCCAAGTGATATCGCAGGCCACGAGCCAGCACCATCTTCTCGACGTCACGGCCGAAGCGCACCATGTCTTCAATGCTGTCGCTGTGGCTGACGCGCACCACGTCCTGCTCGATGATCGGGCCGGCGTCCAGCTCTTCGGTCACGTAGTGGCAGGTTGCACCAATCAGCTTCACGCCACGCAGGGAAGCCTGGTGATACGGCTTGGCACCCACAAAGGACGGCAAGAAGCTGTGGTGAATGTTGATCACCTTGCCAGCGTATTCGCGGCACAGTTCCGGTGGCAGGATTTGCATGTAGCGCGCCAGCACCACTACATCCGCATCATGCTGCTTGACCAGACGCGACACCTCGGCAAATGCCGGTTCCTTGTCCTGTGGGTTGACCGGCACATGGTAATAAGGGATGCCATGCCATTCGACCATGCTGCGCAGGTCATCGTGGTTGGAGATCACGCAAGCAATCTCGCAATCGAGTTCGTCGCTGTGCCAGCGGTGCAGCAGGTCTGCCAGGCAGTGGGATTCGCGGCTGGCCATCAGCACCACGCGTTTCTTCTGCTCTGTATCGGTGATGTGCCAGGTCATCGAAAACTCTTCGGCAATCGGCGCAAACGCCTCGCGGAATGCTTCCAGGCCAAAGGGCAGCGTATCGGCACGGATTTCGTGACGCATGAAAAACCAACCACTGAGATCGTCCGAGTGATGGCTCGCCTCGGTGATCCAGCCATTATGGGAAGCCAGAAAGTTACTGACCTTGGCAACGATGCCAACCCGGTCCGGGCAAGCAATCACCAGCCGAAAAGTGCGCATTAGGGGGAAACTCCAGAACTTCACAAAGGCCGCTATTCTAGCGATTACGCAGAAAAACTGCAGTATTCCCTTGCACCTTATCTTGAGGCATGGCCGTGGCAACACCCCTTAATCGTGTAAGGTTTTACCACCGCTATATGACGGTACAACGGCATGCTGAGGTCAGTAGCAAAAAATTAACGCGATTATCTTTGCGCTTAACGCTGACTAATTAACTCATCGGCCAGGTTTTCTCACACACATTCAATGTCATTCACCTGAATAACGTCTTAAATGTTTACTTGATGAAATTGCCTGACTATTATTAGGCCACTCACCCTGTCATTCAGCGTTCTACATAAGGTAGTCCACATGTCACTGATCAACGAATACCGCGCCACCGAAGAAGCTATCAAAGAGCTGCAAGCCCGTTTGAAGAACCTGTCCGAAGACGACAAGCTGAAAACCGAGCTGGAATTCGAAGGCAAATTGCGCACCCTGATGGGTGAATACTCCAAATCCCTGCGTGACATCATCGCGCTGCTGGATCCAGAGTCGAAAGTTAAAGCACCGCGCGGCGCTGTGAAAACTACCGGCACCAAGCGTGCTCGCAAGGTCAAGCAATACAAAAACCCACACAACGGCGAAGTGATTGAAACCAAAGGTGGCAACCACAAAACTCTGAAAGAGTGGAAAGCCAAGTGGGGCGGTGACGTAGTTGAAGGTTGGGCAACCCTGCTGGGCTAAGCCCGGTCGGACGTTCACCCGATACGTCACACATGAAAAACGCCAGCTTGCTGGCGTTTTTTATTGTCTGAATATTCTGTAGTTATGCGCTTACAGACTCAAGCGCGCCGCTAATGAATCCACATAGTCCTGCCATTGCGCCAGCACCTGGCACTGAAACGATGTAGCACTAACCGCCAACTCCTCACGCGCCTGCTTAAATGCCAACAGGGTATTCGGCGCCCCCCACTGCGCCTCCGACAAACGTTGCTGACAGAAAAGTTTCCAGCGTTGTTGCTCGTCATTGTTCAAGGTTTCAGGAAAGTTACGCGCCCGGTAGCGAAATAATAATTCCGGCAAACGATGATCATCGAACGGCCACTGCTGACGGGCTAATTGCGCGGGCTCTGCCATGCGAACTTGCTCACATAAACGGCGGTCACGATCACCAATAAAACCCTCGTAGAGCTGCTGCTCCGGGTCCGCGTTCGACGCAAAGTCTTCCTCGGCATAAATGGCCGCTAACTTGTCCCGCCAAACTTCCTGTGCGTCAGTTAGTCGCAGCGCCCGCGCGAGGCAAGCCTCCTTATCCAGTTGCAGGCGCTCAAGATCTTGCGGGCGCAGCACCTTCAACGGCGCAACCACCGGGCAGCGGTTGATATGCAGTAGCTTGAGCGGAACCGGCAGCTCACCTTCGGCCAGCTCATCGCGGCGCGTGTAAAGACGCTGGCGCAGGGTCGCCGCATCCAGGTCCAACAGCCCTTGCGGATCGAGCCCCAGGTCACAGACGATCAAGGCATTGCGATTGCGTGGGTGCCAGGCCAGGGGCAAGACCACGCCCAGGTAATGGCGTTCGGCGGAGAAACGCCCGGAGATATGCACCATCGGTTGCAGCAACCGCACCTGATCCATGACCCGTTGTTTACTGCGCAGTTGAAACAACCATTCATATAACTTCGGTTGTTTCTCCCGGACCAACCGCGCCAGGGCGATGGTTGCACGCACATCCGACAACGCGTCATGGGCCTGGCCGTGGTCTATGCCGTTGGCCTCTGTCAAGCGTTCGAGCTTGAGGGTCACGCGCCCTTCCTGCTCGGGCCAGTTGATGCCCTCCGGCCGCAGGGCGTAGGCGGTGCGCATCACATCGATCAAGTCCCAGCGACTGTTGCCGCCCTGCCACTCGCGCGCATAGGGGTCGAAAAAATTGCGGTACAGACTGTAGCGCGTCATTTCATCGTCGAATCGCAGGGTGTTGTAGCCGGCGCCGCAGGTACCTGGCGCGGCCAATTCGGCGTGCACCCGAGTCATGAAATCGGCTTCGGCAAGGCCCTTCTCAGCGAGGATACTCGGCGTAATACCCGTGATCGCACACGCTGCCGGATGAGGCAGGATATCGTCGCTGGGCTGGCAATAAAGGTTGATCGGCGCACCGACCTCATTGAGCTCAAGGTCGGTGCGGATACCGGCTACCTGGAGCGGGCGATCGTTGCGCGGGTTGATGCCGGTGGTTTCATAGTCGTACCAGAAAATCGAGGTCACGGGCTATTCCTGTGCTGAAGACCGACAAAGTCTAGGCGCTGCAAGGCGTCCGGGGCCAGCGATACCTTACTGTATAAATATCCAGAAAAACCTCGGGTGGTTGCTTCCATCCTCGACA
This sequence comes from Pseudomonas sp. CFSAN084952, assembly GCF_009648855.1. Lineage (NCBI taxonomy): Bacteria > Pseudomonadati > Pseudomonadota > Gammaproteobacteria > Pseudomonadales > Pseudomonadaceae > Pseudomonas > Pseudomonas sp. CFSAN084952. The sequence continues at coordinate 4,209,935 of NZ_CP045767.1, forward strand.
CTGCTAGCATCCGTGTCTCTCAAGTCGCCTCGCAGTGCCAAGGATCGCAATGCCATCAACCCCTCTGGATACCCACTATCAGATAGAAACGCCCGAGGGCATCGACCTGCCCCTGCGCCCTGCTGGCCTGCCCTCCCGGGCATTGGCGTTTGCATTCGACCTGGGCGTGCGCGGGATCATCATGGGTATCCTGCTGGTGCCGCTGGCGCTGCTCGGCAATGTGGGGATCGGCCTGGGTTCGCTGCTGCTGTTCCTGGTGAGCTGGTGGTACATGGTGTTGTTCGAAGTGCTCAACCAGGGCTGCTCGCCAGGCAAGCAGGTCATGGGGCTGCGCGTGGTACAAGATGACGGCACGCCCATTGGCTGGTCGGCATCGCTGATCCGCAACCTGCTGCGTTTTGTCGACATGCTGCCCTTCGGTTATTTCCTGGGCGCGATCAGTTGCCTGCAACATCCGCACTTCAAGCGGCTCGGCGACCTGGCCGCCGGTACGCTGGTGGTCTACCGGGAATTGCCGCTGGTACGCCCAAGCATCCCTCAAGCGCCCGCCCTGCGCCTACCCTTCGCACTGGAGTTGAGCGAACAGAGGGCCATCCTCGGTTTCGCCGAACGCCAGGCCGAACTCTCGGCCGAACGGGTGCATGAATTGGCCGCCATCCTCGCAGAGCCCCTGCAGGTGTCTGCGCCGCGCGCCGTGGAGCAACTCAACGGGGTAGCCCGTGGTTTGTTGGGGCCGACATGAAGCAGAGCCTTTTTGAAAGCCGCCACCAGCGCCAATGGCATACCTTCGCCGAGCAGTTGACACAACTGGAGCAAGGTAAAGCCAAGGCCGCTGATGTTGCCGACTTCCCGCATCAATATCGACGCCTGTGCCAACATCTGGCCCTGGCTCAGCAACGCGGCTATAGCAGTTACCTGGTCGACACGTTGCAACAACTGGCACTGCGCGGCCATCAACAACTGTATCGCCATCGCAGCCAACTGACGGCAAACATACTGGCGTTTCTTCTCGCCGACTTCCCGCGCCTGGTACGCGAACAATGGCGCTTCGTGCTGATCGCTGGCCTGCTATTCTTTGGCAGCCTGGTGGGGATAGCCCTGCTGGTGTACCTGTTCCCCGATCTTATCTACAGCATCATCAGCCCCCAGCAGGTGGCCGACATGCAGGGCATGTACAACCCCGACGCCAGCCGTCTGGGCCGTGCTGCCGAACGGGCCGCCAGCGAAGACTGGATGATGTTTGGCTATTACGTGATGCACAACATCGGCATCGCCTTCCAGACCTTTGCCGCCGGCCTGTTGTTCGGCCTGGGCAGTGTGTTCTTCCTGATTTTCAACGGCCTGGTCATAGGTGCAGTCTCCGGGCACCTTACCGACATTGGCTATGGCCAGACCTTCTGGTCGTTTGTCATTGGTCACGGCGCATTCGAGTTGAGCGCCATCACGCTGGCCGGTGCCGCAGGTTTGCAACTGGGCTGGTCACTGGTTGCCCCCGGGCGCTTGGCACGCAGCGAGGCCCTGCGCCTGGCCGCCCGCAAAAGCGTACGGATGCTTTGCGGTGTCATGGTGTTCCTGTTGATCGCAGCCTTTATCGAAGCCTACTGGTCCTCAACCACTCGCATTGAGCCCTGGATCAAATACGCAGTAGGCGCCGCGCTCTGGCTGCTGGTGGCCGCTTACCTGTCCCTGGCCGGGCGGAGTCGCCATGCGCCTGACTGACGCCAGCGTGGTGATTCGCCCGCGTACTTCCTGGGAAGCCATGGACCTGGGCGTACTGATGGCCAGGGAACACCGTGTCCTGCTGATGGGCAGTTGGGCGCTGGTAAGCTTGCCGGTATTCAGCCTGTTGACGGTGCTGCTCTGGAATTACCCGTCTTTGGTCATGTTCCTGTTCTGGTGGCTCAAGCCGGCCTTCGACCGCTTGCCGCTGTACATTCTGTCCAAGGCCCTGTTTGGTGAGCCCCCCAGCCTCAAACAGGCCGTTCGCCAGTGGCCGCAATTGCTCAAGGGGCAACTGTTCGCAAGCCTGACGTGGCGGCGGCTGAGCATGAGCCGCAGCTTCACCCTGCCCGTCAGCCAACTGGAAGGCCTGGACGGTGACGCACGTCAACGACGCCTTGGAGTGTTACTGCAACGTAACGCTGGCGCCGCACGCTGGCTGACGACCATCGGTGTGCACATGGAAATCGGCCTCTGGTTTGGCGGCATGACCCTGTTCTATCTCTTCATCCCGCAACAGGTTGAACTGGACTGGGACTGGCAACGGCTAATATTCGCGTCAGCCTCGGACGTGCTTTGGCTTGAGCACCTGAGCAATGCCTTCTATGCCCTGGTCCTGGTGTTCTGGGAACCCATCTACGTCGCCTGTGGCTTCAGCCTGTACCTCAACCGCCGCACAGTGCTGGAGGCCTGGGACCTGGAACTGGTATTCCGTCGGCTGCGCCAGCGCCTGAGCAATGTCGCACCGCTGCTGTTGCTGGTGGTTGGCCTGGCGTTGCTACACATCAGCCCACCGACCATGGCAGATGAAACCACAGCCCATAAGCCACTTAGCACCCAGGCCGCCAGCCAATCCATCCAGGCGTTGCTGGAAAAGCCACCTTTCAAGAACCCGGAAACCGTCACACGCTATCGGTTTGGCGAAGAAAAAGCGCCGGTTAAAAACAAGGCCACGGGCGACGGCAAATTACCTGGCTGGCTCCAGGCACTGCTCGACAACCTTAACAGCGACACCTTCAAATACGTCGCCAAAACTTTGGAAATACTGCTCTGGAGCCTTGTGATTGGCGGCCTGGCCCTGGTGTGCTGGCGTTACCGTGAATGGTTGCGCACGTTCGTCAGCCGCCTTGGGCCTACTCGCACGGCCGCTCCCTCGCCCGTTCCCGCTCAGTTGTTCGGGCTGGAACTGGGCACCGAGACATTGCCCGAAGACATCGCCAGCACCGCCGAACAACTATGGCCCACCCATCCACGGGAAGCCCTAGGCCTGCTGTATCGCGGGTTGCTCAGCCGGCTGTTGCACGAGTTCGACCTGCCACTGACAAGCGCCGATACCGAGGGGCAGGTACTGGAGCGTGTTCATCATTTGCAACAACCGCAGTTACTGGCGTTCAGCGACGAACTGACACGCCACTGGCAAAACCTGGCCTATGGTCACCGTCTGCCGCCTTCTTCAGCCCAACAAAAACTGTGCAGCGACTGGCGTGCTCTTTTCAGTGACGGAGCGGGCCAATGAATCGCGCGCTATTGTGGACAGCGCTGTTGTTGGCGTGCCTGGTGGGTGCGGGCGGCTTATATGCCTGGCACAAGGCAATTCCCTACGAGGAAGTGGTTGACCGGGGCCCGTCGCCAGAGGCTCGCGCCAATCCCTATCTGGCCGCCGAGCACTTTCTACGCCAGCACGGCTTGGTCGTGGCACACGCCAAGGGCCTTGAACGACTCGCCGAACTGCCCGCCAAAGGCCATAGCCTGTTGTTGCTGGGAGAGCGCAGCAACATGACCCCACGCCAGGTCGACCAACTGCTGGGCTGGGCAAAAGCCGGTGGCCACCTGCTCTTGGTCGCCGAGGCATTATGGGATGAAGAAGCCGGCACAAGCGGTGACCTGCTGCTTGATCGCCTCACTATCCGCCAAACCTTGAGCGACACCTTCGACGAACCCGTGCCACCGCGTAAAAAAACCAAACCGGATCTGACCAAGCTCTATGTCGACAACGAAACCGCACCGGCGTACTTTAGTTTTGACACTTACTTCAACCTCACCGACCCCAAGCACCTGGCGCAGTTTTCCGCCAACAGCGCCCAGTCCAGCCACCTGATGCAACTCGACCTGGGGCAAGGTCGCGTCACGGTGATCACCGACAGCGACCTATGGAAAACCACAGATATCGGCAACCATGATAACGCCTGGTTGCTGTGGTACCTGAACCAGGGCACTGACGTCACCCTGCTGTTCAACAGCGACACAGACGATCTGTTTACTCTGTTGCTCCGTTATTTCCCCCAGGCCCTCGTCGCCCTGGTTGCGCTGCTTGCTTTGGGGCTGTGGCAGGCAGGCATGCGCCAGGGCCCGATCCAGACACCGGCGCCCAAGGCACGTCGCCAGCTGCAGGAACACTTGCAGGCCAGCGCGGACTTCCTATTGCGCCGCAGCGGCCAGGGCACGTTGTTGCAAGCCTTGCGACACGACATCCTGCGCGCAGCCCGGCGACGCCATCCAGGGTTCGAACACCTCGATGCGTCAGAGCAACGCCAAGTGCTGGAACACCTTACGCGACAACCCCCTCACATCATCAGCCAGGCGCTTGAGCCCGTTGCGCTGAAGCGGCTTTCCAGCGCCGACTTCAGCCGTCAGGTGGCGCACCTGCAAACCCTCAGGAATGCCTTATGAGCGACTCTCCACTGGCCACCGCCCTGACCGCCGAAAACCTTCAGCAGGCCAGCCAGCAGGCCCAGGCGCTGCGCGTGGAATTGCGCAAGGCCGTGATTGGCCAGGACCCGGTGATTGACGACGTGCTCACCGCCCTGATCGCAGGCGGCCACGTCCTGCTTGAAGGCGTGCCTGGCCTGGGCAAGACCTTGCTGGTACGGGCCCTGGCCCGCTGCTTTGGCGGTGATTTCGCCCGCATCCAGTTCACCCCGGACCTAATGCCCAGCGATGTCACCGGCCACGCCGTTTACGACCTGCAGACCGAACAGTTCAAACTGCGCAAGGGGCCGTTGTTCACCCACCTGTTGCTGGCCGACGAGATCAACCGTGCACCCGCCAAGACCCAGGCAGCGCTGCTGGAGGCCATGCAGGAACGCCAAGTGACCCTGGAGGGCGAGGCGTTGCCCATCGGCCAGCCCTTCATGGTCCTGGCGACCCAGAACCCTATCGAACAGGAAGGCACCTACCCACTGCCCGAGGCCGAACTGGACCGCTTCATGCTCAAGGTGCGAATGGACTACCCGGATGCTCTACAAGAGCTGGATATGGTCCGCGAAGTGACGCGCTCGTCCAAGGCCGACATGCTGGAGGTACAGCCGTTGCGTACTGTGCTGCAAGCCGAGGACGTAGTAACGATGCAGCAAATTGCCAGTGACCTGCCACTGGATGAACAGGTGCTCGACTATGCCGTGCGCCTGGCCCGTGCCACGCGCAGTTGGCCGGGGCTGGCCATCGGTGCCGGCCCCAGGGCCTCCATCGCTCTGGTACGCGGTGCCCGTGCCCGTGCGCTGTTGCGCGGTGGCGAATTCGTCACCCCCGATGACATCAAGGGCTGCGCCCTGGCGGTACTGCGTCACCGGGTACGCATCGCACCAGAGCTGGACATCGACGGCTTGGAGGTCGACCAGGTGCTCCAGCAGTTACTCGACCAGATTGCGGCACCAAGGCAATGACGCGGCCATGAAACCGACTCGTCTGCTGCTGACCTGGCTGGGCGTTCTGCTCGGCTTGAACATCTTGTTGGGCGCTTCGGCAGCGTTGCAGTTCAAAGTGCCCGCCACCTTGCATTCGGTAGCCTGGGGCCTGCTGCTGGCCCTGTTGCTGCTGGCGATGCTGGATGCCGCACGCTTGCGCCGCCGCCCCTCGGTCCGCGTATACAGGACACTGCCCGGCAGCCTGGCGCTGGGGCGCTGGGAAGAAATACGCCTGTGCCTGGAGCACGACTACCCGCAACCTCTGACCGTGCAGGTGTTCGATCACGTGCCCGATGGCCTGGCTGTGGAGAACCTGCCTCAATCCATTCAACTACGCCCCGGTGAACGCGCTGAGCTGGGCTATCGCGTACGCCCCTTGCGGCGCGGGCACTTCCATTTCAGTCGCTGCGAACTGCTGCTGCCCAGCCCATTGGGGCTGTGGTCGGCACGACGCTGGGTCGAGACTCACGATGCCACTCGTGTTTACCCGGATTTCGCACGTTTATACGGGGCGCAGTTACGGGGTGTGGATAACTGGCTCAGCCAACTGGGCGTGCGCCAACATCAGCGGCGAGGATTAGGCCTGGAGTTTCATCAACTGCGCGAGTTTCGTGAAGGTGACAGCCTGCGCCAGATCGACTGGAAAGCCACCGCCCGCCAACGAACGCCCATTGCCCGGGAATACCAGGACGAACGCGACCAGCAAATCGTGTTCATGCTCGATTGCGGCCAGCACATGCGCAGCCAGGATGATGAACTGTCCCATTTTGACCACGCGCTCAATGCCTGCCTGCTGCTGAGCTACGTTGCCTTGAGACAGGGCGATGCCGTAGGGCTGTGCACGTTTGCCAGCAACCAGCCGCGCTACCTGAAGCCGGTCAAGGGCAGTGGCCAATTGAACCTGTTGCTCAATGCGGTCTATGACCTGCAGACCACGCGAAAAACCGCCGACTACCAGGCGGCCGCCAGCCAGTTGTTGGCACGTCAAAAACGCCGGGCGCTGGTGATCATCGTCACCAACCTGCGGGATGAGGAGGATGAAGCGCTGATGGCTGCCGTCCAGCGTATCGGCAGGCATCACCGGGTACTGGTGGCCAGCCTGAGGGAAGAGGTCCTCGACCAGCTACGTCAGACGCCTGTGCAGACATTGCCCGAAGCCCTGGCTTACAGCGGCACGATCGATTACCTCAACACCCGCAACCAACGCCATGATCGTTTGAGTGCCCATGGGCTGTCGGTGCTCGATACCTTGCCATCGGCGCTGGGTGCCGGGCTGGTCACGCGCTATCTGGAGTGGAAAAAGGCCGGGGTATTCTGAGGATGACTGCGCAGGGGCATGGCCAGGAAACGGCCACGACCCCACGCATAATTCAGACAGAGGCCTGCAAAGGATAAAAGCTGAAGTACTGCAACAGCGCGTTGATCAGGTGCCGGTACTCTTCGGGCGCCTCAAGCACGCTGAACCCCGAGTCGTAATGCTGCGGGGTGACATCCTCGTGACTCCACAAGCAGGTTGCCGTGAGGTCAATTGCCTTGAACTCGCCTTGCGCCACCGGCACTTTCAAGCGCAGCTCGAAATCCACCTCGGTCATCATGGGTAATGAGCTGATCAGCATCAGACCGTTTTCAGACACATTTCCAAGATAGCCGATTGGCTTGTCAGTAATACGATTGAACACCTGCAGAAAATACGGCAGTTGATGCCGCTCGATCCGTCGTTCGGTAAACATGGTGAAGTCGCCATCCAATAGCCAGAAATCTGGCCGTGCCAGTGATTCGGAACAAGCAACCGCTCGCTCTCCCTGGATCTCGGTGTGACAACAGCTACCGCTTGTCACCAAACAGCTGCCGAATCCGGGCATTGCATCCGTTCGAATGGGTACTGCACAAACAGACATTCAAAGAATAGCGCAAGACTGGCGACAGGCCAGCCATGAAGCGACAAATACCCTTACAACGACGCAGGCCTTGGTTTTGCCAGGCCTGCAGCCGGCAGATGCCCCAGTTGCTGCAAGGTATCGAGCCGCGCACGGGCTCGGTAGGCGTACTCACTCGAGGGGTAGTGGCCAATGATGAACTGATAGGTCTGTGCGGCATCGACAAACAGTTTCTGGCGTTCCAGGCACTGCCCGCGCAACATCGAAACCTCCGGTTGCACGTAGCGGCGGGTACGGCTCTCGCGATCGACCTGGGACAACTCCAGGGTGACACGCTGGCAATCACCGACCCCATAGGCGCGGTAAGCGTTGTTCAAATGGTGGTCCATCGACCAGCGGGTACAGCCGACAACACTGACGGCCAGGGCAGCAACGAGCAAAATTCGCATGGGGTTCTCCTGTCTTGTGCAGTGTATCGACCCCTGGTCGAAAATCTTCAAGGCGTTTGCCCATTCAACCGCAGCCAAAACAAGCCAATCGTCGATAAGTAGTGCAAACGAACAATGACTACAACGAAAGAGCATAGTAGCCTTCCCCAGCGCTTGAACTCAGGAGTCCGTGCATGTCCGTCCGTCGTACCAAAATCGTCGCCACCCTTGGCCCGGCCAGTAACTCGCCGGAAGTCCTCGAACAGCTGATTCTGGCTGGTTTGGACGTCGCCCGTCTGAACTTCTCCCACGGCACCCCGGACGAGCACAAGGCTCGCGCCAAGCTGGTGCGTGACCTGGCCGCCAAGCATGGCCGCTTCGTTGCACTCTTGGGCGACCTGCAAGGCCCGAAAATCCGTATCGCCAAATTTACCAACAAGCGGATCGAGCTGAAGATCGGTGACAAATTCACCTTCTCCACCAGCCACCCGCTGACCGAAGGCACCCAGGACGTGGTGGGCATCGACTACCCGGACCTGGTCAAGGACTGCGGCGTCGGTGACGAGCTGCTGCTGGACGACGGCCGTGTGGTCATGCGCGTCGACACCGCCACGCCGACCGAACTCAATTGCACCGTGATCATCGGCGGCCCGCTGTCCGACCACAAAGGCATCAACCGTCGCGGTGGTGGCCTGACGGCGCCGGCCCTGACTGAAAAAGACAAGGCTGACATCAAGCTCGCCGCCGAAATGGAAGTGGACTACCTCGCCGTGTCCTTCCCGCGCGACGCCGCCGACATGGAATACGCCCGTAAGCTGCGCGACGAAGCCGGCGGTACCGCCTGGCTGGTAGCGAAGATCGAACGTGCTGAAGCCGTGGCCGACGATGAAACCCTCGACGGCCTGATCAAGGCTTCCGATGCCGTGATGGTTGCCCGTGGCGACCTGGGCGTGGAAATCGGTGACGCCGAGCTGATCGGTATCCAGAAGAAGATCATCCTGCACGCACGCCGTCATAACAAAGCGGTGATCGTTGCGACCCAGATGATGGAGTCGATGATCCAGAACCCGATGCCGACCCGTGCCGAAGTGTCCGACGTGGCCAACGCCGTGCTCGACTACACCGACGCCGTGATGCTCTCGGCTGAAAGTGCCGCCGGCCCGTACCCGCTGGAAGCCGTGCAGGCCATGGCGCGTATCTGCGTCGGTGCCGAAAAGCACCCGACCAGCAAGACCTCCAGCCACCGCATCGGCAAGGTTTTCGAAAGCTGTGACCAGAGCATCGCCCTGGCTGCCATGTACACCGCCAACCACTTCCCGGGTGTCAAGGCCATCATCGCCCTGACCGAAAGTGGCTACACGCCGTTGATCATGTCGCGCATCCGTTCCTCGGTGCCTATCTACGCGTTCACCCCACACCGCGAAGCCCAGGCCCGCGCGGCCATGTTCCGCGGCGTGTACACCATCCCGTTTGACCCGGCGTCGCTGGCACCGAACGAAGTCAGCCAGAAGGCGATCGACGAGTTGGTCAAACGCGGCGTCGTGGAGAAAGGCGACTGGGTCATCCTGACCAAGGGCGACAGCTACCACACCACCGGTGGCACCAATGGCATGAAGATCCTGCATGTGGGCGACCCGCAGGTCTGAGTGACAAGCTGAAAAACAAAAGCCCCGCCCTGTGAATGGCGGGGCTTTTTGCATTTCAATGCAGGTCAATGTGTTGAAAATTTCAGGACCTCATCGCAGGCAAGCCAGCTCCCACAATAGTCAGACAACTCGGTCTACTGTGGGAGCTGGCTTGCCTGCGATGGCGTCATCGGCTCCGGACGATAAGCTCCGATACCGACTTGACCAGGCTTTTCATAACGTAAAAGGGCGAGCCAGGAACACATCCGCCAGCAATTGATTACGCGGCAGTCCCGCCAGGAACAAGCGCTTGGAAAAGGCCTCGACGCTGGCAGGGTGCCCGCAAAGCAAGGCCAGGGTGTGCCGGGAAACCAGCCGCAGTTGCGCCAATGCCGGCTGCAACTGCGCCGCGGTCCATAGCTCCACGGTGAGGTGCCCATGTTGCGCGGCAAGCGCTGCCAGGGGTTCAGCCAGATAATGAGCCTCGGCCTCATGGGCCAGGTGAATCACGCGAATCTCGCCTTGATGATCCTGGCGCAGTGCCTCGCGCAACACGCCCCACAAGGGGCCCAGGCCAGTACCGGAGGCCAGCAGCCACAAGGGTCGTGATTGCCAGTCAGGATCATAGTGCAGCGCTCCACCCCGCAGTTCGCCCAGGCATACAGGATCACCGACCTTCAACTGTCGCGCGGCATCGCTGAAGGCACCGGGTTGACGGCAGTCGATATGGAACTCCAGATACGGCTCCTCCTGGGGCAAACTCGCCAGGGAATAAGGGCGTGCCACCTGCCCTGCCCACAGCACCAAATGCTGCCCGGCCCTGTACCGCAGGGCACGTTCTGGTTGCAGGCGCAGGCGCAGTACCGTCGAACTCAGCCAATCGGCGCCCACCACCTGGGCGGGCAAGCCATCGCGCTGGGGATCAAACGCGTCGACCTTCAGGTCCGCAATGACCCGGCACTGGCACGCCAGGCGCCAACCTTGCTGGCGCTGCGTCGGGCTCAGGGCTTCGGGCTGCTGGTCGTCAACCTCACCCTCGCAACGCACCAGGCACGCATGGCAACTGCCGGCCCGGCAACTGAAGGGCACGGCCACACCGGCCTGATTCAAGGCATCCAGCAGGTTGCTGCCGGGGGTGACCGACCAGTGGCGTTCGCCGACATACAGTTCAGGCATATAAAGACTCGATCATAAGGAGCGCGCACAGGGAATCATGCCTGCGACAGTTTGACCATAGTCGGGTGTATCGGCCACCGTGCCGGGTTATACTGCCGCGCCTTTTTAGCGTCGCGCCTGCACCATTCTGGCGTGCCTTGGAAAGATGGCTTCAGCCGACCGATGCAACACTGAGGCCATCTTTATTGAATGTTCCCTTATAGAGGAGCGCGACTCATGACCGTGATCAAGCAAGACGACCTGATTCAGAGCGTTGCCGACGCCCTGCAATTCATTTCCTACTACCACCCCGTTGATTTCATCCAGGCCATGCACGAAGCCTACCTGCGCGAAGAATCGCCGGCAGCCCGTGACTCCATCGCCCAGATCCTGATCAACTCGCGCATGTGTGCCACCGGCCATCGCCCGATCTGCCAGGACACCGGTATTGTCACCGTGTTCGTGCGCGTGGGTATGGACGTGCGCTGGGACGGCGCAACCATGGGCCTGGACGACATGATCAACGAAGGCGTGCGTCGCGCCTACAACCTGCCAGAAAACGTCCTGCGCGCCTCGATCCTCGCCGACCCGGCCGGCGCCCGCAAGAACACCAAGGACAACACCCCTGCGGTCATCCACTATTCCATCGTCCCGGGTAACACCGTGGAAGTGGACGTGGCGGCCAAGGGTGGCGGCTCCGAGAACAAGTCGAAAATGGCCATGCTCAACCCGTCCGACTCGATCGTCGACTGGGTGCTCAAGACTGTTCCGACCATGGGCGCCGGCTGGTGCCCACCGGGCATGCTCGGCATTGGCATCGGCGGTACCGCCGAGAAAGCCGCGGTAATGGCCAAGGAAGTGTTGATGGAGTCCATCGACATCCACGAGCTGAAAAAGCGCGGCCCGCAAAACCGTATCGAAGAAATGCGCCTGGAGCTGTTCGAGAAGGTCAACCAACTGGGCATCGGCGCCCAGGGCCTGGGTGGCCTGACCACCGTGCTCGACGTGAAGATCATGGACTACCCGACCCACGCCGCGTCCCTGCCGGTGTGCATGATCCCCAACTGCGCCGCCACCCGTCACGCGCACTTCGTGCTCGACGGCTCGGGCCCGGCGTCACTGGAAGCGCCACCGTTGGATGCCTACCCGGAAATCGTCTGGGAAGCCGGCCCATCGGCTCGCCGCGTCAACCTCGACACCCTGACCCCGGAAGAAGTGCAGAGCTGGAAGCCGGGCGAAACCGTCCTGCTCAACGGCAAGATGCTTACCGGTCGCGATGCGGCGCACAAGCGCATGGTCGAGATGCTGAACAAGGGCGAAACCTTGCCGGTGGACCTCAAGGGCCGCTTTATCTACTACGTCGGCCCGGTTGATCCGGTGCGCGAAGAAGTGGTTGGCCCAGCGGGCCCGACCACTGCGACGCGGATGGACAAGTTCACCCGCCAGATCCTGGAGCAAACCGGCCTGTTGGGCATGATCGGCAAGTCCGAGCGCGGCCCGACCGCTATCGAAGCGATCAAGGACCACAAGGCCGTGTACCTGATGGCCGTGGGCGGCGCCGCTTACCTGGTGGCCCAAGCCATCAAGAAGTCGCGCGTGGTTGCCTTCGCCGAACTGGGTATGGAAGCCATCTACGAGTTCGACGTCAAAGACATGCCGGTCACCGTTGCAGTAGACAGCAAAGGTGAATCCGTCCACATCACCGGTCCTGCCATCTGGCAGAAAAAGATCAGTGACAGCCTGGCGGTAGAAGTGCAGTAAGCACCTCATCCAAAAGAATAAAGGCGACTGCGGCCCCACGGCCCAGTCGCCTTTTTTATGCCTGGAGCAAGGGACTGCTCCTGATCTTGCTCTTGATCTGCTTTTGATCTTGATCTCAGGCGCCCCGTTAAACCACGCTGGCCGAACGCAGGCTTGAATTCGTGGGTAACCCGGCAGGACGCCGGGTTAGCCGCCCCGCGCCATGGATGGCGCGTGGCGGCGGCCCACGGATTCAAGCCTGCGTTCGGGCACACCGAGCCTAGGCGAGGTGCCGAGTGGTGGGGCAAGAGCGTTTTGCTTACTTTGGCCTGGGCCGGCATCCCGGCTTTTGCAAAGTGAGCCGCCGTCAGGGCGGAACCCTAAGTGGCCGTTACCTAACTAACGGATATGTACTCAATCTGATCCCACATCCCGGTCGGCTGTCAGGCCGCCTTCGCGAGCAAGCCCGCTCCCACATTGCGATCGTGGGGTGTCAGGTAGATAGCCGTCGGCTGGCAAGCCGTCATCGCAGGCAAGCCAGCTCCCACAGTTGGATCGTGGGGTGTCAGGTAGATAGATGTCGGCTGTCAGGCCGTCATCGCAGGCAAGCCAGCTCCCCCACAAGCTCCTTGGTCACAAGATATGAGCTGCCCATGCTATGGTGCTCGCCCCTTACCGTGCCTGTTCATCATCGTATGATCGTGATCCCTCGCCCCCTGCGCCTGACCTTCTATTCTCTGTTGATCATCGCCGGTGCGGTGCTGGCTGCTGCCTTGGCCACGCGCCATGCCGAACGCCAGGCCTTGGTGGACGACGCCGCCCGTGCCAATCAGCAGCTCGCGCTGTATGCCAACTCGCTGCACACCCTGATCGAACGCTACCGTGCCCTGCCCGCCGTGCTGGCGCTGGATTCGGAGATGATCAGCGCCTTGAAGGGCCCGCTGGACGCCACCACGCAAGACCGGCTCAACCGCAAGCTGGAGCGCATCAACGGCGCTGCGCAGTCTTCGACCCTGGAACTGATGGACCGCACCGGCCTGGCCGTGGCCGCCAGCAACTGGAACCTGCCCAGCAGTTATGTCGGCCACAACTACGCGTTCAGGCCGTATTTCAGCCAGACCTTGAGCCACGGCACCGGGCGCTTTTATGCAGTAGGCGTGACCACGGGTATTCCGGGCTACTTTCTTTCCAGTGCGGTCGTGGATGAGCACGAGCAGTTCCTCGGCGCCATGGTGGTCAAGCTGGAGTTCCCCGAGCTGGAGCGCGAGTGGGCCCAGGGCAATGACCTGCTGTTGGTCAGCGATGCGCGGGGCATCGTGTTTATCGCCAACCAGCCGGGCTGGCGTTATCGCAACCTGCGGCCGTTGTCCGAAAATGACCTGGCTGAACTCAAGGCCACCCGCCAATACGACAAGAAGCAACTGCAGCCGCTGGACACCCAGCCCCTGCAACGCTTTGACGAAAACAGCCACTTGATTCGCGTCGGCGGCCCCGACGGCAACGCCAATTACATCTGGGAGTCGCTGCCGCTCAAGCGCGAAGGTTGGACCCTGCACCTGTTGCGCAAACCCCAGTTTGCCTTTGAAGACCAACGTAACGCGGGCCTTGCCGCTGCGGGTTCGTGGCTGGCATTGGTGTTCTTGGTGCTGTTCCTCAGCCAGCGCTGGCGCCTGGCCCGCTTGCGCCAGCGCAGCCGTGAAGAACTGGAGCAATTGGTCGAAGAACGCACCCAGGCGCTGCGCACCGCCCAGGATGGCCTGGTGCAGTCGGCCAAGCTGGCGGCATTGGGGCAAATGTCGGCCGCCCTCGCCCATGAAATCAACCAGCCGCTGACCGCCCAGCGCATGCAACTGGCGACGCTGCGGCTGCTGCTCGACCATGGTCGCGTGGACGATGCCTACAAGGCGCTCACGCCATTGGATGACATGCTCACGCGCATGGCCGCGCTCACCGGCCACCTCAAGACATTCGCGCGCAAGAGCCCCAGTGGCCTGCGCGAAAAGCTGGACCTGGCGACGGTGGTTGACCAATCCTTGCACCTGCTCGACGCGCGCCTGCGTGACGAAGCCATCGGTGTGGTGCTGGACCTCACCCGCCCGGCCTGGGTACGTGGCGACGCGATCCGCCTGGAACAGGTGCTGATCAATCTGTTGCGCAACGCCCTCGACGCCATGGCCGACAAACCGCGCAAGCGCCTGGAAATCCGCCTGCACGCCGATCAGCAGCTGTGGCAGTTGAGCGTCTGCGACAGCGGCGGCGGGATTGCCGAAGAACATTTGAGCAGCGTGTTCGACCCGTTTTTCACCACCAAACCGGTGGGCGACGGGCTCGGTTTGGGACTCGCGGTGTCCTACGCTATCGTGCATGAACTGGGCGGACGCCTGAGTGCCGCCAACCGTGGCGATGGCGCGACTTTCACCTTGACCCTGCCTATCGCCCTGGAGACGCCAGACCTATGTTGAACGCGGTGATTGTGGTCGATGACGAAGCCAGTATTCGCACGGCCGTCGAGCAATGGCTGAGCCTGTCGGGGTTTGACGTGCAGCTGTTCAGCCGCGCCGAAGAGTGCCTGGCGCAACTGCCCAAGGACTTTGCCGGGGTGATTCTGAGCGACGTGCGCATGCCAGGGCTCAGCGGCCTTGAACTGTTGGCCGAGGTGCAGCGCCGCGATGCCGATTTGCCGGTGATTTTGCTCACCGGCCATGGCGACGTGCCAATGGCCGTCGAAGCCATGCGCGACGGCGCCTACGACTTCCTGGAAAAACCCTTCAGCCCCGACGCCTTGCTCAACAGCCTGCGCCGGGCGTTGGACAAGCGTGGCCTGATCCTGGAAAACCGCCGCCTGCATCAACAGGCCGATCATCGCGCGCAGTTGGAGTCCAGCCTGCTGGGTGTGTCCAAGGGCCTTCAAAGCTTGCGCCGCCAAGTGCTGGACCTGGCGAGTTTGCCGGTCAATGTGCTGATTCGCGGTGAAACCGGCAGCGGCAAGGAGTTGGTCGCCCGCTGCCTGCACGACTTCGGCCCACGCGCAAAGAAGCCGTTCGTGGCCCTCAATTGCGCGGCAATCCCCGAGCAGTTGTTCGAAGCCGAACTCTTCGGACATGAAAGCGGCGCCTTCACCGGCGCCCACGGCAAACGCATCGGCAAACTGGAATATGCCCACGGCGGCACCTTGTTCCTGGATGAAATCGAAAGCATGCCCCTGGCCCAGCAAGTGAAATTGCTGCGCGTATTGCAGGAACAGAAGCTGGAGCGGCTGGGCTCCAACCAGAGTATCCAAGTGGACCTGCGCATCATCGCTGCCACCAAGCCCGACCTGCTGGAAGAAGCCCGTGCCGGGCGCTTTCGCGAAGACCTGGCCTATCGGCTCAACGTCGCGCAACTGCGCCTGCCGCCATTGCGTGAACGTCGCGAAGATATTCCGCTGCTGTACGAGCATTTTGCGCAAAGCGCCGCCGAGCGTCTGGGCCGCCAGGTCGAGCCCTTGAGTGGGCCACAGTTGGGGCGCCTGCTCAGCCATGACTGGCCGGGCAATGTGCGCGAACTGGCCAACGTCGCCGAGCGCCAGGTGTTGGGGCTGGACGAGCCGGAACCGCAAGGGATCGAGGCCGGGCAGTCGTTAGCAGCGCAGCAAGAAGCGTTCGAGGCACACTGCCTGAAGGCCGCGTTGACGCGTCACAAGGGCGATATCAAGGCGGTGCTGGCCGAGTTACAACTGCCGCGCCGTACCTTCAATGAGAAGATGCAGAGGCATGGGTTGGTAAGGGAGATGTTTGTGTAGCGATATTTGGATCACCATCGCGGGCAAGCCCGCTCCCACATTTTGGTCTGTGAACACAGCAGGTGTGGGAGCTGGCTTGCCTGCGATGGCGTCGGCAGCCATAAGCGGATTTCCGCTCATCACCCAAAAACCATCAGCGACTTTCCGCTCAATAAAATCCCGCAACCCTTCTATTGCGGGCCTTCCTCTACCTGGCACAGCTCCTGCTATAGCCCCAACAGGCTGCGCACGCGCCGCTCCATAAAAACAACTAGATGAAGGATCCTTCAATGGATAACTCCAACACCGTGCCTCTGGGATCGACGGCCGCAAAAGCGCAGGAGCGCACCACCTCCAGCCGCATCAAGTCGATCTTCAGCGGATCGGTCGGCAACATGGTCGAATGGTACGACTGGTACGTCTACGCCGCCTTCTCGCTGTACTTCGCCAAAGCCTTCTTCCCCAAAGGCGACACCACTGCCCAACTGCTCAACACCGCCGCGATCTTCGCCGTGGGCTTCCTGATGCGCCCGATCGGTGGCTGGCTGATGGGCCTCTACGCCGACAAAGTCGGGCGTAAAAAAGCCTTGATGGCCTCGGTGTACCTGATGTGCTTCGGCTCGCTGCTGATTGCCCTGAGCCCAGGCTATGAAATCATTGGTATCGGTGCGCCGATCCTGCTGGTGTTTGCCCGCCTGCTGCAGGGCCTGTCGGTCGGCGGCGAATACGGCACCTCTGCCACTTACCTGAGTGAGATGGCCACCAAGGAACGTCGCGGGTTCTACTCAAGCTTCCAGTACGTGACCCTGATCTCCGGCCAGCTCATCGCGCTGGCGGTGCTGATCGTGCTGCAACAGGTGCTCACCACCGAGCAGTTGTATGCCTGGGGCTGGCGTATCCCGTTCGCCATCGGCGCCCTGTGCGCAGTGGTCGCGCTGTACCTGCGTCGCGGCATGGAAGAAACCGAGTCGTTCACCAAGAAAGAAAAAGCCAAGGAAAGCGCAATGCGCACCTTGATGCGTCACCCCAAGGAACTGATGACCGTGGTCGGCCTGACCATGGGCGGCACCCTGGCGTTCTACACCTACACCACCTACATGCAGAAATACCTGGTGAACACGGTCGGCATGAGCATCTCCGACTCCACCACCATCTCGGCGGCGACGCTGTTTCTGTTCATGTGCCTGCAACCGATCATCGGCGGGCTGTCGGATAAAATCGGCCGCCGCCCGATCCTGATCGCCTTCGGCGTGCTTGGCACCCTGTTCACCGTGCCGATCCTCACCACCCTGCACACCATCCAGAGCTGGTGGGGCGCGTTCTTCCTGATCATGGCGGCGCTGATCATCGTCAGCGGCTACACCTCGATCAACGCCGTGGTGAAGGCCGAGCTGTTCCCGACCGAAATCCGCGCACTGGGCGTGGGCCTGCCGTATGCCCTGACCGTGTCGATCTTCGGCGGTACCGCTGAATACATCGCGCTGTGGTTCAAGAGCATCGGTATGGAAACGGGCTACTACTGGTACGTGACCGCGTGTATCGCCGTGTCGTTGATGGTCTACGTGACCATGAAAGACACGCGTAAACACTCACGCATCACCACCGACTAAAAAACGTGGGAGCGGGCTTGCTGTGGCGAGCAAGCTTGCTTGCGCTGGGGTGCGAAGCGCCCCCAAAAAGCTGGCTCCAGCTACGCTGTCGAACGGGAGCAAGCTCCCTCGCCACAGCAAGCCCGCTCCCTCATTTAGCGTTAGGACAACTCTGCGGCCTCATTGCGCCCATAGCGCCGCTGCGCATACGACGCGCCAGCAATCATCACCACCAGCACCGCAGCCAATACCGCGGATGAACCGATGGTGCCGAAATCCAAGCCGCCTTTTTCATGGGGTTTGGTCAGAAAATCCCCCAAGGTCGCGCCAAACGGCCGTGTCAGTACAAACGCCACCCAGAACAACAATACCGACGAGATGCGGGTGAAGTACTTGAGTACCACCACCGCGGCGATGGTTGAGCCGATCAACAATGCGCCACCGGCGAAACCCAGCCCCGAATCGTCCGCGAGGAAATCGCCCAATGCGGTGCCCAAGGTGTTGGAGAACAGGATCGCCATCCAGTAAAACAGCTCCCCTCGGAAGGTCTGCACCTTGTTCACGTTCAGCGAGTCACCACTGAGGTGCCACAATGCAAAGATGATCATCAGGATCACGATCAGGATCATCGACCCGGTGGCGTAGCCCAGTCCCAGCGTGCGGTCCATGAAGTCGGACATCGTGGTACCCGCAGTACTGGTAGACAAAATCACGATCCAGTACAGCACCGGGTTGTAGGTTTTCGACCAGAGTTGCGTCACCAGGGTCACCAGGAACACGCTAATGAGGATCATGGAGCTGATGGCGTAGCCAACGTTCAAGGTCATCGACAGCAAGTCCCCGGCGGTTTCGCCCAAGGTAGTTGCGCAGATTTTCATGACCCAGAACGCCAGGGTGATCTGAGGAAGTTTATTCATGCAGTAGATAGCTCCAAGGCTCAGTCTTATAGGGGGTATTGACCTTGGGCGCAGACTGAAGGGGAAACTGTGAAAAATAGGTGGCAGATGTATGAAAAATCCATGGGCACGATGGAAATTCACCGCCATGAATTGCACTATGACCGCCTCCCAAACCGCGTAGCAGGAACCCCGGCCATGCCTGACGACATCCACTTTTACGAACCCGCCAACGGCCACGGCCTGCCCCATGACCCGTTCAATGCCATCGTCGGCCCACGCCCGATTGGCTGGATCTCCTCGCACGACCGCGAAGGCCGCCTGAACCTGGCGCCCTACAGTTTCTTCAACGCATTCAACTACATTCCGCCGATCATTGGGTTTTCCAGTGTCGGGCGTAAAGACAGCCTGAACAATATCGAACAGACCGGCGAATTCGTCTGGAACCTGGCCACCCGACCACTGGCCGAGCAGATGAACCAGAGCTGCGCGGCCGTATCGCCCGAGGTGAATGAATTCGAACTCTCCGGCTTGACGCCGGTGGCTTCGAAAATCGTTGGCGTACCACGGGTGGGCGAGAGCCCGGTGTCGTTCGAGTGCAAGGTGACGCAGATCATCCAGCTGCAACGTGCCGACCAACAGTTGGTGCCGAGCTGGCTGGTGCTGGGCGAGGTGGTTGCGGTGCACATCGCCAAATGGTTGCTCAAGGACGGGATCTACGACACCGCTGCCGCCGAGCCGATTTTACGCGGGGGTGGCCCGGCGGATTATTTCCAGCTGGGGCCAGAAGCGCTGTTCAAGATGTACCGCCCAGGCGCCACCAAACCCTGACTGCAATGCAATCAAAACTGTGGGAGCTGGCTTGCCTGCGATAGCGGTGGGTCAGTTAACCCAAGAGTGACTGATACACCGCTATCGCAGGCAAGCCAGCTCCCACATTGGTTAGGTGTGCTGCCTCAGCGTTCAGCAGTCGCCCAGGTCAGTTGGCCTTCTGCATCCACATCGACCAGATGCTCGAGTTGCAACGTCGCCGCATCATCGGCATCGGACGCTGTCTTGAACGTCTGCCCATCAAGGATCTTGTGAAACCTGGGTGCGCCCATGCCATCCAGTGCCTTGACGGCGACGGCGGCGCTGTAGCCACCTTCGCCCGGTACTACGGCGGAAACGGCTTCGTGGTGGGCAAATTGTTTACGTGCCATGTTGCAAGTCCTGGCCAATGGAAAGTCGGCCATTCTAACCGTTAACCGGCCAGTTGCAGGTACTCGCCGTAGGCCTGTGCCGCCGATGCGTCGGTGAAGGTCTGGAAGTCCATGCTGCGCACGACCATGTCGTTCAGAAGCTCAGTGAAGATCATCAGGGCCGGAGAGTTGAAGTAGGCGCTCATGGCCTGCTCGCTGCTCCAGAACCCGGATACCAGCCATACATCGGGGTCGACCTGGGAGTGCTGCAACGAGAATTGCAGGCAACCCTGGGCCTGGCGACCCGGTTCGATCAAACTGCTCAAGCGTGCACCGAGTTCGGTGCCGCACCCGCTACGGGCGCGGATAAAGGCCATATGGCTCGCGGGAATGGGGGTGGACATGTTCGACTCTCCCGTTGAGAAGTGATGCTCGGCAAGCACAATGAGGGCGTGTTGCCACAGGATCAAAGATAACGGCGCGGCGGTAAGCGCGGTTAGTCAATTCCTGCAGGCTTATTGCACAATCCTGCGAGAAGCGTAGGGAGGACGTTCGGTCTCAGAATTTATTCCAGGCCCAGGCCCCATGTTTCAGGCAGATGACAGGCTGCGTACTTGCCTGATTCACGCGATCTCGCAGGATCAGGCAAGGATGCTGCAGAATCGACGTAACACTTTTTGAAAAGCCGCCGCTAAGCTGAGCCCATCAAAGCCGCGTGTAGAGGACGCCCCATGCCGTCGCCCGAATCCAAGCCCGTTCCCCTCGATGCCGAGATGGAGAAACAACGCGCCGAGCTGGCCAGTATCGTGCACCGCCATACCTGGGAGGACGGCTCCTACGGCACGGCGATCACCTCGCTGTACCTGAACCGCCACAACGCGCCCCGGGATTTCATGCCGGTGCTGGTGGAACCCGCGCTGTGCATCCTAGCCAGTGGCAGTAAGGAAGTGCGCCTGGCCGACGAGATCTTTGCCTACGACCCGCTCAACTACCTGGTGTTCTCGGTGGCGATGCCGGTGGCCGGCCGCATTATTGACGCCACCGCCGAGGACCCGAACCTCTCGGTGCGTATCAATATCGACCCGGCGCAGCTCACCGCGCTGATCGCAGAGGCCGGGCCGATGGGCGTGCCCTCGCGCCCGACCTCACGAGGCATGTACGTCGACCGCATCGATCACGCACTGCTCGACGCGGTGCTGCGCCTGACCCGCTTGCTGGACACGCCTAAAGACATCGCGATGCTCGCGCCCTTGATCAACCGTGAAATTCTCTACCGCTTGCTGCGTGGCCCGCAGGGTTATCGCCTGTATGAAATCGCTGTGGCTAACAGCCAGAGCCATCGGGTGAGCCAGGCGATCACCTGGCTGAACGGCAACTATGAACAGCCGCTGCGTATCGACGACCTAGCCAAGGAAGTGAACCTGAGCGTCTCGACCTTGCACCATCGCTTCAAAGCGATCACGGCCATGAGCCCGCTGCAATACCAGAAGCAACTGCGCTTGCAGGAAGCCCGGCGGCTGATGATTGCCGAAGGGCTGGAGGCCTCGGCGGCGGGCTATCGGGTGGGGTATGAAAGCCCGTCCCAGTTCAGCCGGGAGTACAGCCGGTTGTTCGGTGCGCCGCCGCTGCGCGACCTGGCCCGGTTGCGCCAGAGCATCTGATGTACGCAGAGCAACATGTGGGAGCTGGCTTGCCTGCAATGGCGGTGTGTCAGTCACTAATGAGTCAACTGAACCACCGCTATCGCAGGCAAGCCAGCTCCCACATTTGATCTCAGGTGTTTGTTAGTCCAAGGTTCTTGGTAGTTGCAGGGTGACGCGCAGGCCGCCTTCGCGCAGGTTCTGCAAACTCACTTCGCCACCATGGCTATGGGCAATATTGCGCGCAATGCCCAACCCCAGTCCGTAACCCTGCTGCTGGCCGGCCAGTCGAAAGTGCGGTTCAAATACCTGTTCCAGCCGCTGCTGCGGCACACCAGGCCCCTCGTCATCCACATGCAGAATGAACTGCGCGCCATCGTCCTCGATATGCAAATGCGCGTTCTGCCCGTACTTCAGCGCGTTGTCGATCAGGTTGCCGATGCAACGCTTGAGCGCCAGCGGCTTGCCTGGGTAGGCTGACAGCGCCGCGCCATCGAGGGTCACTCGGCCATTGCCATGGGGGGCCAGGTATGGCTCCACCAGGCATTCGAGGACGTGGTTGAGGTCCACCGGCTGGATGTTTTCGTGGATGTCGGTGTCTTTCACGCATTGCAACGCGCCCTTGACCAGCAATTCCAGTTCATCCAGGTCACGGCCGAATTTGTTTTGCAGGTTCTCGTCCTCCAGCAATTCCACGCGCAGGCGCAGGCGGGTGATGGGTGTGCGCAGGTCATGGGAAATCGCGCTGAACAACTGGCTGCGCTCGGTCAGGTAACGGCTGATGCGTTCACGCATGGCATTGAACGCACGGCCCACTTCCACCACTTCACTGCCGCCGCCTTCAGCCACCGGCTCCACATCGGCGCCCAGGGACATGTCCCGCGCCGCTCGCGCCAGGCGCTTGAGCGGTCGGCTTTGCCAGTGCACCAGCAGGCCGATGAACAGCAGCAGAAAACCGCTGGTGAGCACGATGAACCACACCTGCTGGGACGGCAGGCCTTGCTCTTCCAGGCTGGTGTAGGGCTCGGGCAATAGCGAGGCGATGTACAGCCATTCACCGGGTGCCAGTTGGATCTGGGTGACCAGCACCGGCGGGTTCACCGGCTCCAGGGTCAACGCGTAATGGGCCCAGGAGCGTGGCAGTTCGTCGAGCTTCAGGCCGGCATTGAAGATGCGCAGGTCTTCGGCGCTGACGAACTCCACCGAGATATGCACGTCGGCACCCAGGGTCTGGCGCAGCACTTCATCCACTGCCACCAGCACCGCCTGCTTGCGTGGGGTTTCGGGCAATAGCTGCATGTCCAGCGGGCGATCATTGAGGGTCACCACAAAACGCGTGCCGCCCATGCTGCGCAATTGGTCCAGCACCAACGGGCGATAGGCCACCGGCAGCGACCGGAAGTAACTCACGCTGGCAGTCATTGAATGCGCTAGGCTGCGGGCGCTGGTGACCAAGCCCTCAAGCTGGGTGGCGCGCAATTGCGACACCCAGATCACGCTGGACAGCGCCTGGGCGAACAGCACCGCCAGCAAGGTCAACAGTAACATGCGCCCCAGCAGCGAGCGGGGTACCGGGAAGCGGCGGCGACGTTCGTTCAGCGCTTCAGTGGGCATTGCCGGCAACCACGCTGGCTGCCAGTTGATAGCCGCTGCCGCGCACGGTGCGGATCAGCCGCGGAGGTTTCTCGGTGTCGCGCAGACGCTGGCGCAAGCGGCTGACGGCCATGTCGACGATGCGGTCCAAGGGCATGAGGTCGCGGCCACGGGTGGCGTTGCCGATGGTGTCGCGGTCGAGGATCTGTTGCGGGTGGTCGAGAAACAACTTGAGCAAGGCGAAGTCGGCACCGGAGAGGATCACCTCTTCACCATCCACATGAAACAAGCGGTGGCTGATCATATCCAGGCGCCATTCATCGAACCCCCACACATCACCGCCGCTGCTGCGCTCCTGGCCGAATTGGCAGCGGCGCAGCAGTGCCTTGATACGCGCCTGCAACTCGCGGGGGCTGAATGGTTTGCCGATATAGTCATCGGCGCCCAGCTCCAGGCCGATCACGCGGTCGGCTTCGTCGGAACTGGCGGTGAGCATGATGATCGGCACCTGCGCCTGGCGCGGGTGCTGGCGAATCCAGCGGCACAGGCTGAAGCCGTCTTCGTCTGGCAACATGACATCGAGGATGACCAGGTCGCACGGCGCCTCGTTCATTGCCTGGCGGAACCCCGCACCGTCGGACACGCCACGGACCTGGAAGCCGGCGCGACTGAGGTAGGTTTGCAGCAATTCGCGGATTTCCTGGTCGTCGTCGACGAGGAGAATGGATTTACTGATTACGCTCACGGGGGCCTCCTTGTTGTTATGGCCTGGCTTAAATCATCGGGTGCGCTTTAGGCCGTCATCGCAGGCAAGCCAGCTCCCACACTTGGAATGCATTCCGGACTGTGGGAGCTGGCTTGCCTGCGATGGCGCCATTATGACCTATGCAAAAGCTTGCTCAAGCGCCACACCCGCCCCAGTCAGCCCGGAATACGGCGCCGTCACCAACCACACTGGAATACCTTTGAAGTAGTCGCTCATGCAGCCTTTATCCGCGAAGCTTTTAGCGAAACCACTGGCGATAAAGAAGTCGGCAAACCTCGGTATCACCCCACCCACGATGTACACGCCACCGCGTCCACCGGTGGTCAAGACGTTATTGCCCGCCACCCGGCCCAGCCAGATGCTGAACTGGTCCAATACTTCCATCGCCACCGGATCGCCGGCCAGGCCCGCCGCCGTGATGGCTTCGGGGGTGTCGAGCACCGGCTCATGCCCATCCACCGCACAAATCGCCCGGTACAGCCGTGGCAGGCCGCCACCGCTTAACGCGGTTTCGGCGCTGACATGCCCGATCTCGCTGTAGATGTGTTGCCACAGCTGGGTTTCCCGTGGGCTGCTCAGGGGCAGGTCGACATGCCCACCCTCCCCCGGCAATGCTGCCCAACGGCCTGCGCCGAGGTCCAGCAAGGTGCCGACACCAAGACCCGTACCTGGGCCGATCACCACGGCCGGGCGCAAGGGCTCCGGCGTGCCTTCGCAGACCACGCGGAATTCGTCGGGCTTGAGCCGGGTCATGCCCAGGGCCATGGCCGAGAAGTCGTTGACCAGCAACAGTTCATCCACCTGCAGGGCCTGGCAAAACGCGGTTTTGCTCAGGCGCCAGTGGTTGTTGGTGAACTTGAATTCATCGCCGCTCACCGGCCCGGCCACCGACAGGCACACCGCACCGATGTCCCCGATTTCCAGGCCTTCCTCTTTGAGATAGACCTTGATCGCCTCTTCAGGGCTGCCGTGATCCGCCGTGGCATGCACGCGGATCGAATGCAGTTCCTGATCCCGCCATAACGCAAAACGGGCGTTAGTCCCCCCGATGTCACCGACCAGCGCAAGCTTCACTTAAGCGTCTCCAAGGCAGAGGTAAAGGCGCTGGCGCCCTGCTCTGCGGAGCTTGCGGCCAAGCGCATGAATGCAAACAGCTCGCGACCGGCTCCCACGTTATTGCCCAACAGGCCCGTGGCAGGCGTGCGCGCTGCAAATACTTCGGCGTCCACCTTAAGCTCCAGGGTGCCGGTAACGCCATCCACACGGATGATATCGCCATCCTGGACCCGCGCCAGCGGCCCGCCGCTCTGGGCTTCGGGGTTGACGTGGATCGCGGCAGGGATCTTACCCGACGCGCCGGACATGCGCCCGTCTGTTACCAACGCCACTTTGAAACCACGGTCCTGCAACACGCCCAGGAACGGGGTCATCTTGTGCAGTTCCGGCATGCCGTTGGAGCGCGGCCCCTGGAAGCGCATCACGGCGACGAAGTCTTTTTCCAACAAGCCGGCCTTGAAGGCATCGGCCAGGTCCTGCTGGTCCTGGAACACCACCGCGGGCGCTTCGACAACCTGATGCTCCGGCGCTACCGCCGAAACCTTCATCACGCCACGGCCAAGGTTGCCTTCCATCACGCGCAAGCCGCCTTCCGGCGAGAACGCACGGGCCACCGGGCGCAGGATGGTTTCGTCGAGGCTTTCGATCGGGCCGTCGCGCCAGACCAGCTCGCCATCCACCAGGAAAGGTTCCTGGATATAGCGGCTCAGGCCCTTGCCGGCCACGGTGTTGACGTCTTCGTGGAGCAGGCCGGCTTCCAGCAGTTCGCGGATCAGGAACGACATACCGCCCGCCGCCTGGAAGTGGTTGATGTCAGCCTTGCCATTTGGATACACGTGGGACAGGGTCGGCACCACCTCGGAGAGGTCGGCCATGTCCTGCCAGGTCAGGATGATGCCTGCCGACATGGCAATGGCCGGCATGTGCAGGGTGTGGTTGGTGGAGCCGCCAGTGGCGTTGAGCGCAACGATGGAGTTGACGATGGACTTCTCGTCGACAATCTCGCCAATCGGCGTGAAGTTGCCATTGGCCTTGGTCAAACGCGTGACCTGGTGCGCAGCTTCACGGGTCAACGCATCCCGCAGGGGCGTGTACGGGTTGACGAACGAAGCGCCAGGCAAGTGCAGGCCCATGACTTCCATCAGCAACTGGTTGGTGTTGGCGGTGCCGTAGAAAGTGCAGGTGCCGGGGCTGTGGTAGGACTTCATCTCCGATTCCAGCAGTTCTTCGCGGCTGGCCTTGCCTTCGGCATAGCGCTGGCGCACATCGGCCTTCTGCTTGTTGGAGATACCCGAGGGCATCGGCCCGCCTGGCACGAAAATCATCGGCAGGTGGCCGTAGCGCAGCGCGCCCATCATCAGGCCAGGAACAATCTTGTCGCAGATGCCCAGCATCAGCGCGGCGTCGAACATGTTGTGGGACAGCGCTACCGCCGTGGACATGGCAATGACTTCACGGCTGAGCAGGCTCAGTTCCATGCCCGGCTCGCCCTGGGTCACGCCGTCGCACATGGCGGGGGTGCCGCCGGCGAACTGGCCGACCGAGCCGACTTCGCGCAGAGCCTTTTTGATTTGTTCGGGGAAATGCTCGTAGGGCTGATGCGCCGAGAGCATGTCGTTATAAGAAGAAACAATTGCAACGTTGGCGGCATTCATCATGCGCAGGCTGTTTTTGTCTTCGGTGCCGCAACCGGCCACGCCGTGGGCGAAGTTGGCGCATTGCAGCTTGCCGCGCATCGGACCGTCGCTGGCTGCGCCGCGAATGAGCGCAAGGTAAGCCTCGCGGGTGGCGCGGCTGCGGGCGATAAGCCGTTCGGTGACCTCAAGAACGCGGGGATGCATGTATAGAACTCCAGGCTAACGGATGTGGCGACCTGAGAGTCTATGCTGATCAAACGCCCACGGCTCATGGGATGGCAGGGGGTCGTTTGGATCATCGGACCAGTTGATTCAGGTCACTCGTTGTAGATTGAACAAAATATTGCCACTAAAAAGGCTTGTTTTCTATTTTTATGCGAATAATCTTGTAATTCTTACAACAAATCGACGACAGGCACTTTCCGATGACTCTTCGAATCGCAATCAATGGTTTTGGCCGTATCGGCCGTAATGTCCTGCGCGCACTGTATACCCAAGGCTATCGCCAGGATCTGCAGATCGTCGCCATCAACGATTTGGGCGACAGTTCGATCAATGCCCATCTGCTCAAGTACGACACCGTACACGGCACTTTCGACGCAGAGGTTGCCCACGATCAGGAAAGCCTGACCGTCAATGGTGACCGGATTGCCGTGAGTGCCATTCGCAACCCCGCCGACCTGCCGTGGGCTGCGCACAAGATTGACGTGGTGTTCGAATGCACCGGCCTGTTCACCGACCGTGACAAGGCTGCCGCGCATATTAGCGCCGGCGCGCGCAAGGTGATCATTTCGGCCCCGGCCAAAGGCGCGGACGCGACTGTGGTTTATGGCGTAAACCATGACATCTTGCGTCAATCCCACCAGATCATTTCCAACGCATCGTGCACCACCAACTGCCTGGCGCCGGTCGCCCAGGTGCTGCATCGCGAGCTGGGCATCGAAAGCGGGCTGATGACCACTATTCACGCCTACACCAACGACCAGAACCTCACCGACGTGTACCACACCGACCCGTACCGCGCGCGTTCGGCCACCCAGAACATGATCCCGAGCAAGACCGGCGCCGCTGAAGCGGTGGGCCTGGTGCTGCCGGAACTGGCAGGCAAGCTGACCGGCATGGCGGTGCGTGTACCGGTGATCAACGTGTCGCTGGTGGACCTCACCGTGCAGTTGAAGAAAGAAGCCACGGCCGATGAAGTCAACGCCCTGCTCAAACACGCCAGCCAGCATTCGAAGATCCTCGGCTACAACACCCTGCCGCTGGTTTCCAGCGACTTCAACCATAACCCGCTGTCGTCGATCTTCGACGCTAATCACACCAAGGTCAGCGGCAAATTGCTCAAAGTGCTCGCGTGGTATGACAACGAGTGGGGCTTCTCCAACCGTATGCTGGATAACTGCCTGGCGTTGTGTAACGCCGAATAAGCCCCGGGCTGGATTGTGTGAACTGGCTTGTGTGGGAGCCGGGCTTGCCCGCGATGCAGGCGACTCGGTCGTTCAGTCAAACCGAGGTGATGCTATCGCAGGCAAGCCAGCTCCCACATAAGCCTGGCTCCCACACAATCTCCAAGGCATCTCAAAGTGCCACTTGCCATTTCAGTTGATGATAAGCATTATCATTCACTGCAAATCGGTCTGGTATCACTGTGAGCCAATCTCGCTTCAACCACGTCTTCCTCACCCAACGGGTGATCCTGCTACGAACTCTGCAACGCATGGTGCATAACCACAGCACTGCCGAGGACCTGTTGCAGGAAACCTACCTGCGCGTGACTCGGGCCCTGAGCGAGCGGCCAATCGACCACCTTGAACCCTTTGTCTACCAAACAGCCCGCAACCTGGCGCTGGATCACTTGCGTTCGCGCAGGATTCAGGCGCGTACCCTGCAGGAGGATGTCCCGCTGGATGTCCTGCAAAGCGTCGCCGCGCCGGCCAGCACGCCGGAGGAAGCTACCCAGGCAGAGCAGCTGCTGGAGCACCTGAGTGTCAGCCTCGGCCAGTTGAGCGCCCGCCAGCAGCGGATTTTCATCCTCAGCCGCCTGCACGGTTGCAGCTACCAAGAGATTGCCGATCAATTGGGCGTGTCCTTGAGCACGGTGCAAAAGGAACTCAAATTGATCATGGCTATCTGTGTGGGTGTGGCCGAACGGCTGGATCAGCCTTAAGCTTCACCCGACAGAGGTGTCGATCCAAGCTGTAGGAAAAATGAATAAAACGTGGCGAAGACCCGAGGAACACCGTGACGGACCCGAATAAACTGCGCCCCCATGCGTTGGCTCATGAGGTGTTGCAAGACGCGGCCATGGACCAAGCCCTCGATTGGCTGATCGCCTTGCAGTGCCCGCAACCTGGGCAGCAGGCCGCGTTCGACGCCTGGCTGGCCCAGGACCCGGCGCATGTCCACGCCTTCAGCAAAGCCCAGGCCGCCTGGGGGGACGCGCCGGTACACAGCGCCGCCGTGGCCCTCGCCGCACCGCGCAAGCCCAGCGGCTGGCGCCGGATCAGACCGCACTGGAAACCCCTGGCCACCGCCGCCGTGTTACTGGTCGGCCTGTTCAGTTTCAGCAACCTGCCGGTGCGTTTGCAGGCCGACCATCTGACGGTGGTGGGCGAGCGCCAGCGCCTGCAACTGGACGATGGCTCCAAGGTGCTGCTGAACACCAACTCGGCGTTTTCCAGCACCATCAAGGACCACCAGCGCATTGCCCGCCTCTACCAGGGCGAAGCGTACTTTGAAATAGCGCCCACCCGTGGCCTGCCGCTGGAGATCGACGCGGGCCCGGTGCGCGCCAGCGTGCGCGACACCGCCTTTGCCGTGCGCTACCTCAATGGCGAAGCCCAGGTTCAAGTGCAGCGCGGCGATGTCGACCTGAGCAACACGTTCGACGATGCCCGCGTGCGCCTGAGCGCCGGTGAAAGCATCCGCATCGGCCCCAAGGGTTTCGGCCAACCGGCCAAGCTCGACCCCAGCAAGGATCTGGCCTGGGTGCAGGGCCGGCTGGTATTCGAAAACTGCCCGCTGAGCGAAGTGCTGGCTGAGCTGCGCCGCTATTACCCCGGCTGGATTGTCAACAACAACGAGCAGTTGGCCAGCGTCGCCGTCACCGGCAACTACCGCCTCGACCAGCCCCTGGACGTGGTGCGCTCCCTGGCCCACATCACCTCGGCCAAGCTGTCGGAGTACCCGGCGCTGGTGATTCTGAACTAAATGAGAATTATTTTTACTCGTTATTAACCGGCGATACGTCTCGTTATAGCCAATGCAACTGATTCCTATTCGGTTCGGTTCGCAACTATAAGATTCGTATCCCGGAGCGCTCTCGATGTCCTCTCGTTTCAACCGCCGGTCTGCTTCGCCCGTTTTGTCCTTGCTGACCGCCGCGATCCTGCTGGCTGGTACGCCCGTCATGAGCGCCACCGCCGCGGAACCTGCCGCTCGCAGCCACGCCAATTACACGTTCAGCATCGAACAGCAGCCACTGGTGTCGGCACTCAACGCCTTCACCGCAGTGACCGGCTGGCAAGTCGGCCTGCCGGCCGAACTGGGCCAGGGCGTGTCGTCCCCTGGCGTGCGCGGCCCGCTGCCAGCGGAAAAAGCCTTGGAGCGGCTGTTGGTGGGGACCAACCTGAGCTATCGCAAACTGGGCACCAACAACATCGTGCTGGAAAAACGTAGCGCCGGCAGCGCCCTCGCCCTGCAACAGGTGACCATCAGCGCCACCCGCAATGAACAGGATGTGAACAGTGTACCGAGCACCGTCAGCGTGCACGACCGCGCAGAACTGGACCGCCAGCACGTCAACAACATCCGTGAACTGGTGCGCTACGAACCCGGCGTCTCCGTCGGCGGCGCCGGTACGCGCTCGGGTAACGCGGGCTACAACATTCGTGGCATCGACGGCGACCGCGTCCTCACCCAGGTGGATGGCGTCGAAGTGCCGGACAATTTCTTCAACGGCCCTTACGCCAAGACCCGCCGCAATTACGTCGACCCGGAAATCGTCAAGCGCGTGGAGATCCTGCGCGGCCCGGCCTCGGCCCTGTACGGCAGCAGCGCCATCGGCGGCGCGGTGAGTTATTTCACCCTCGACCCGGATGACATCATCAAGCCAGGCCAGGACGTCGGCGCCCGCCTGAAGACCGGCTACAGCTCCGCCGACGAGAGCTGGCTGACCTCCGGCACCTTCGCCGGGCGTGTGCAAGACTTCGACGGTTTGCTGCACCTGAGCCAGCGCAATGGCCATGAAACCGAGTCCTACGATGGCAACAACGCCACCGGCCTGGCCCGTACCGGCGCCAACCCGGAAGATGCGCGCACCACCAACGTGCTGGCCAAGCTGGGCTGGAACTATGGCGATGACAACCGCCTGGGCCTGACCTATGAGAAGTTCAAGGATGACCGCGACGTCAATCTGAAAAACGCAGTGGGCGGTCCGTTCATCGGTGGTCGGGGCATGAACCTGTACCGCGACCGTCGCGGTAACGACACCATTACTCGCGAGCGCTTCGGCCTGGAAAACACCTTCGCCCTGGAGTCGCCGATTGCCGACCGCATCAAGACCAGCCTCAACTACCAGATCGCCAAGACCGACCAGACCACCGCCGAAATCTACCAGGCCGGCCGTCGCGTCCTGCGTACCCGCGACACCCTTTACGAAGAAAAACAGTGGGTCTTCGACGCGCAACTGGACAAAGCATTCAGCCTCGGCGAAACCGACCACCAAGTGACCTACGGCACCACCCTCAAGCAGCAGAAAGTCACCGGCTCACGCGAAGGCTCGGCCTCGTGCCTGGCCATTGGCGCCGGCTGCACCGCCATCGGCGCGCCAAGCCCATCAGCCAGCGACAGCGTGAAAAAGGCCAGCGACTTCCCCGACCCGACCATCAACACCTACTCGCTGTTCGCCCAGGACCAGATCACCTGGGACAAATGGACCTTCCTGCCCGCCGTGCGTTATGACTACACCCGGCTCAAGCCCAAGCTGACCCAGGAATTCCTCAACACCGTCAACCCGACCGGCGCCTATGCCGTCGATGGCAAAGACAAGACCTGGAACCGCGTCACACCCAAGTTCGGCCTCACCTATGCCCTGACCGACAACTACACCTGGTTCGGCCAATACGCCGAGGGCTTCCGCACGCCGTCTGCCAAAGCACTGTACGGTCGCTTCGAAAACCTCAACCTGGGCTACACCGTCGAACCCAACCCCGACCTCAAGCCGGAAACCAGCAAAGGCATCGAAACCGGGATTCGCGGCAAATTCGACGAAGGCTCTTTCGATATTGCGGTGTACTACAACAAGTACCGCGACTTTATCGACGAAGACAACGCCGTGGTCGGCGGCACCGTGGAGCAGTTCCAGGCGGTCAACATCAAGCGCGCCACCATCAAGGGCGTGGAAGCCAAGGGCCGCCTGAACCTGGATACCTTCGGCGCGCCGAAGGGTCTGTATACCCAAGGCTCGGTTGCCTACACCTACGGTCGCAACGACGACAATGGCGAGCCGTTGAACAGCGTCAACCCGCTCAAGGGCGTGTTTGGCCTGGGCTACGACCAGGACAACTACGGTGGCCTGGTGAGCTGGACCGTGGTGAAAAAACAGGACCGCGTCGACAGCACCACCTTCCACGCGCCCGACGGCGGCACCGACGGCCCGTTCAAGACCCCGGGCTTCGGCATCCTCGACCTGACCGCTTACTACAAGGTGAGCAAAGACGTGACCGTCAACGGCGGCCTCTACAACCTCACCGACAAGAAGTACTGGAACTGGGATGACGTGCGCAGCTACGACAGCGTCGGCGAAGCCGGTGTGACCGGCCCGGCCAACCTCGACCGCCTGACCCAGCCCGGTCGCAACTTTGCGATCAACGTGATCTGGGACATCTGACCCATCCGCCTCACCTCGCCGCCCTTGCAGCCGCGGCGAGGTGAGGATTTTTTACTGTGCCGCGTCTTCTTGTTCGTCTAGTTGATAACAGCTCTCTTCAGGGCGCCCAGGCGCTTCTCTTCTCAAGGACTTTTTTCATGACCGCTTCTTCCACCGCAGAACGCCCAAGCCTGCGCTCCCAACGCCTGAACCAGATCACCAACGCGCCGCACACCAAGCTCGACGCCTTGGTGAAAGCTCACGCGCCGTTCGAAACCCAAGCCAACTTCGCCCGTTTCGTGGTGGCCCAGTACCTGTTCCAATCGGAACTGGTGGCCTTGTACAACGATGCCGAGTTGAACCAGATCATCCCTGACCTGGCCGCCCGCTGCCGCGCCGAAGCGGCCAAGCTCGACCTGGCAGACCTGGACACCGAAATCCCGGCCCCGGTTGCCGGTGCGGTGAATAACCCCAGCAAAGCCGAAGCTTTGGGCTGGCTGTTCGTCTCCGAAGGCTCCAAGCTGGGCGCTGCGTTCCTGATCAAGCGCGCCGTGGGCCTGGGCCTGAGCGAAACCTTCGGTGCCCGCCACCTGGGCGAGCCGGCCGGTGGTCGCGCCGAAGGCTGGAAAAGCTTCACCCGCACCCTCGACGGCCTGGCATTCAGTGCCGAAGAAGAAGCTGCCGTGGAAAAAGGCGCGATTGATGCGTTTGTGCGCTTCACCGTGTTGCTGGAACAGGCGTACGCTAGCGCCCCAGAACTGGCGTAAGTGTTCTGGTAATCAGCGGTTCAATGTGGGAGCTGGCTTGCCTGCGATGGCGGTGGGTCAGCTCCAGATATTTAACCTGATACACCGCCATCGCAGGCAAGCCAGCTCCCACACTTGGGTGCATTTCATGGCTGATAATGTGTAAACCTTCCCACCAGAAAACTGCAGCATGACCGGCAAACCCCAATCCTCCTCCAAAATCGCCCAAGTCCTCTTTGGCCTGCTGGCCTACGTGAGCCTGGGGATCGGCTTGGTGGCGATTGTCATACCGGGGTTGCCCACCACCGAATTCATCTTGCTCGCTGCCTGGGCCGCCACCAAAAGCTCGCCGCGCCTCAGCGCCTGGCTGGAAAACCATCGCCTGTTCGGGCCGATTCTGTCCAACTGGCGCAATGGCAAGATCATCGCCCGCCGCGCCAAGGTCAGCGCCACGGTGAGCATGTTGCTGTGCGCCGTGCTGATGCTGGTGATGCTCGATCACGGCTGGCCGGTGTACCTGGCGATTGCCGGGATGAGCCTGGGCAACCTGTGGATCTGGTCCCGCCCCGAGCAGCTCGCACGCCCCGTATAACGGCCGGTGTAGGCATTTTCCTACCGCTCATCGCCTATTTCTCATGAATTGATTTGTGACGCCGATGTTTCAGGTACGGCGCCGAATGGACTTGGCTCTTCTGCGTGCATTCCAACAAGTCCATTCGTG
The DNA here is from genome assembly GCF_009648855.1 of Pseudomonas sp. CFSAN084952. Taxonomy (NCBI): domain Bacteria; kingdom Pseudomonadati; phylum Pseudomonadota; class Gammaproteobacteria; order Pseudomonadales; family Pseudomonadaceae; genus Pseudomonas; species Pseudomonas sp. CFSAN084952. The sequence continues at coordinate 4,243,616 of NZ_CP045767.1, forward strand.
AGTGAACCTATGTTCGACACCCTCTCCATCCGCTTGAAAATCGTGTTGCTGTCCGGCCTGTGCCTGCTGGGTGTGATTGCACTGGTGGTCGGCATCAATATCTACAACACCAACCAGAACGATCGGTTGGTCAGTGATTCAAGCTCACGAATGCTCACCGCCAGCGTTGAGCAGTTGCTGCAATCCAAAGCGGCCGAACAGGCCGGCCACTTGCAGCAGACCTTCGGCGAAAACCTGCTGGTGGTCACCGCCCTGGCCGACCAGATCAAAGACCTGCGTCAGTTGGGCACCCAACGCGCCCTTGAAGCCGGGGCCCTGCGTGAAGAGCTCAACCGCAGCGTCAAAACCGCGTTCGAGCGCAACACCAAAGTGCTGGGCATCTGGTTGTCGTTCGAACCCAACGGGCTGGATGGCAAGGACAGCGAATTCATCGACGACAAGGCCCGCGTCTCCAATGAAAAAGGCCGGTTTTCCAGCTACTGGAGTCGTGCTGGCGGCGAAGGCCAGAACACCATCATGGTCGAAGATGACCTGACCAAGACCACCCTCAACCTCAGCGGCACGCCCTACAACATCTGGTACACCTGCCCACGGGACACGCGCAGTACGTGCCTGCTGGACCCGTACGAAGACACGGTGGCCGGCAAACCGGTACTGATGACCACCATTTCCCTGCCGCTGATCGTCGACGGCAAAGTCATCGGTGTCGTCGGCGTGGACATCGCCCTCACCGCCCTGCAAGCGACCACCGATGCTGCGCAGAAAGACCTGTTCAACGGTGCCGCCCACCTGGAGATTCTGTCCAGCACCGGCCTAATCGCCGCCTACAGTGGTGAACCGGCCAAAGTCGGCAAGAACCTGATCGACAGCATCGGCGCCGAAGGCAAGGAGATCGTGCAACTGTTGGCCAATGACCGTCCGGTGATCCGTGAGCAGGACGACACCATTCGTGCCGTGTACCCGCTCAAGCCGATTGCCGGTGCCAAATCCTGGGGCGTGGTGATCAAGCTGCCCAAAGCGGTGATGCTGGCCGACAACGAAAAACTGCAAGCCGTACTCGACGAGGCCCAGGCAACAGGCACGCTAAAAGCCCTGCTGGTGGCCGCCGCCGCTGGCCTGCTGGGCTTGCTGTTGATCTGGCTGACCGCTACTGGCGTGACCCGCCCTATCAATAGCGTGGCCGCCATGCTCAAGGACATCGCCAGCGGTGACGGCGACCTCACCCAACGCCTGGCCTACGCCAAGAAAGACGAACTGGGCGAGCTGGTGAACTGGTTCAACCGCTTCCTCGACAAACTGCAGCCGACCATTGCGCAGATCAAGCAAAGCATTACCGAAGCCCGCGGGACGGCCGATCAGTCGTCCGCCATTGCGCGCCAGACCAGCGAAGGCATGCGGGTGCAGTTCCGTGAAATCGACCAGGTCGCCACCGCGTCGAACGAAATGAGCGCCACCGCCCACGACGTGGCCAACAGCGCCTCCAATGCCGCCAGCGCGGCACGCGGTGCCGACCAGTCGGCTCGCGAAGGCATGTCGATCATCGAGCAGAGCACCCGCGATATCACCACCCTGGCCGACGAAGTCAGCAAAGCCGTGGGCGAAGTCGAAGCCCTGGCGGTCAACAGCGAGCAAATCGGTTCAGTGCTGGAGGTGATCCGCAGCATTGCCGAACAGACCAACCTGCTGGCGTTGAATGCGGCGATTGAAGCGGCACGCGCCGGGGAAAGCGGACGTGGCTTTGCGGTGGTGGCCGACGAAGTGCGCAACCTGGCCAAACGCACCCAGGACTCGGTGGAAGAAATCCGCCTGGTGATCGAGCGTATCCAGAGCGGTACTCGTGGCGTAGTGGCGACCATGCACTCCAGCCAGCACCAGGCGCAGAGCAATGCCGGGCAGATCCATCAAGCCGTGCAAGCCCTGGGCAAGATCAGCGACGCGGTCACCGTGATCAGCGACATGAACCTGCAAATCGCCAGCGCGGCCGAACAGCAGAGCGCGGTGGCCGAAGAGGTCAACCGCAACGTCTCGGCGATTCGCACCGTGACCGAAACCCTCACGGGCCAGGCCACCGAGTCGGCGGCGATCAGCAGCCAGCTCAATGCGCTGGCCAGCCAGCAGATGAAGTTGATGGATCAGTTCAGGGTCTGACTCGGTTCTGAAAACACTAAACATCTGGGTGGGAGCCGGGCTCGCCCGCGATGCAGACAACTCGGTGTATCTGTGAAACCGAGTCGATGCCATCGCAGGCAAGCCAGCTCTCACATAGAGCAGAACAGCGGTGAATTACCGGCCGGGCCAGGCCTGGACGAACGGCGTCAGGTCTTCCTTCGGCGCCGTACGCGGTGGGTTCTGCGGTGTGCCCAGGTAGAGAAAGCCAATCACTTCTTCATTCGCCGCCAACCCCAGGCCTTTGGCGACATGGGCCGAGTAGGACAATTCGCCAGTACGCCACACCGCGCCAATACCCTGGGCATACGCCGCCAGCAGAATGCCGTGGGCCGCACAGGCGGCGGCCAGCAATTGCTCGGACTTGGGCACTTTGAAATGCTCTTGCAAGCGTGCAATCACCACCACCACCAGCGGCGCACGCAGCGGGCCGTTCTGGGCTTTATCGATGGCGGCTTGCGGTGCGTCGGCGTCTTGCAGGCGGGCGGCTTCGGCCAACAGCGTGCCCATCTGTTCACGGGCTGCGCCTTCGACGGTGAGGAAACGCCACGGGCGCAGTTGACCGTGATCGGGCGCGCGCATGGCGGCGGCGAACAGCAGGTCGCGCTGCTCCTGGGTCGGTGCCGGGTCGAGCAAACGGGGCACGGAAACACGGTTGAGCAAAGCGTCGAGAGCCTGCATTGGCCACCTCCATAAAAAAATGTGCAGCCATTCTAGCGGGAAAGAATCGGGATGCCACCAAACGATAATTGCTCTTATTCAATCTGCCCTGCCCTGTTAGACTTTGCGCCTTAATTTTCTGCCCTCGTCCAGGAATCTCGATGTTCCGTGCGCTTTTGTACCTGCCAGCAGCGTTAATGGCTTTAAGCCTGACTGCTTGCGATGACGCCCCTCGCTTCACGAAAGCAGAGCCGGGTGAATCGCGGGCCGGTGGCGCGGCGACGGTAAACAAGCGCGACCAGAACGCCTTTTCCCTGCCCTCGGCCAACCTCGCGCCGACGCGGCGCCTGGACTTCAGCGTCGGCAACAGTTTCTTTCGCAACCCGTGGGTGATTGCGCCGTCCACCACCACGGCGCGCGATGGCCTGGGCCCGCTGTTCAATACCAACGCCTGCCAGAACTGCCATATCAAGGATGGCCGTGGCCACCCGCCGCTGCCCGACGCGCCCAATGCCGTGTCGATGCTGGTGCGCCTGTCCATCCATCCCTCTATTACAGAGCAGCCAGCCTACGCCAAGCTCATCGAACAGATCGGCGTGGTACCCGAGCCGGTCTACGGCGGGCAACTCCAGGACATGGCGGTGCCCGGCGTTGCGCCGGAAGGCAAGGTGCGGGTCGACTACACACCGGTCAACGTCAGGTTCAAGGACGGCACGCTCGTTGAATTACGCAAGCCCGACCTGCAGATCACCCAACTCGGCTACGGCCCGATGCACCCTGACACACGCTTCTCGGCGCGTATCGCCCCGCCGATGATCGGCCTGGGCCTGCTCGAAGCGATCAGCGACGCCGATATCCTGCGCAACACCGACCCCAAGACCGCCGACAAAGAGGCTATTGTCGGCCGCGCCAATTGGGTCTGGGATGACGCTCAGGCCAAAACTGTCCTCGGGCGTTTTGGCTGGAAAGCCGGGCAGCCCAACCTCAATCAACAAAACGTTCACGCGTTTTCTGGTGATATGGGCCTCACCACGTCCCTGAGACCCTTCGATGACTGCACCGACGCCCAAGTGGCCTGCAAACAGGCGCCCAACGGCAATGGCCCGCAGGGTGAACCGGAAGTCAGCGATAACATCCTGCGCCTGGTGCTGTTCTACACCCGCAACCTCGCGGTGCCCGCACGTCGGGACGTTGATACGCCGCAAGTGCTGGCCGGCAAGAACCTGTTCTACCAGGCCGGTTGCCAAGGCTGTCACAAGCCCAGCTTCACCACCGCCGCCAATGCAGCCGAACCTGAACTGGCCAACCAGGTGATTCGCCCCTACAGCGACCTGCTGCTGCACGATATGGGCGAAGGCCTGGCCGACAACCGTAGCGAATTCAAAGCCACTGGCCGCGACTGGCGCACCCCGCCGCTGTGGGGCATTGGCCTGACGCAAACCGTGAGTGGTCACACCCAGTTCCTGCATGACGGCCGCGCCCGCAACCTGCTTGAAGCCGTGCTGTGGCATGGCGGTGAAGCCCAAGCGGCGCAGCAACATGTGTTGTCGTTCAATGCCGAGCAGCGTGCCGCGTTGCTGGCGTTCCTGAATTCTTTATAAGCTTTGCCCCACTTACAGAAGGGAGCTCGACATGTTTCGTCCCAAGTTGTTATTCACCAGCCTCGCCGCCCTGGCCTTGGGCGCCTGCTCGCCCCAAGACCCGCAAGCAGTGACCTCGGCAGCCATCGCCAAGCAAGTGATCCTGCCGACCTACAGCCGTTGGGTTGAGGCCGACCGTCAGTTGGCCGTCAGCGCCCTGGCCTACTGCCAAGGCAAGGAAAGCCTGGACACCGCCCGCGCTGACTTCCTGCACGCACAAAAAGCCTGGGCCGAGCTGCAACCGCTGTTGATCGGCCCGCTGGCCGAAGGCAACCGGGCGTGGCAGGTGCAGTTCTGGCCAGACAAGAAGAACCTGGTCGGCCGCCAGGTCGAGCAACTGGTCAGTGCCCAGCCGCAGATCGACGCCGCGGCCCTGGCGAAATCCAGCGTGGTAGTGCAGGGCCTGTCGGCCTACGAATACATCCTCTACGACGCCAAGCCCGACATCGCCGACGAAGCCCAGAAAGCCCGCTATTGCCCGTTACTGATGGCCATCGGCGAGCGCCAGAAAGTCCTGGCCGAAGAGATCCTGGCCAGCTGGAACAGCACCGACGGCATGCTCGCGCAGATGACCAAGTTTCCGAACCAGCGCTACGCTGATTCCCACGAAGCCATCGCCGACCTGCTGCGCGTGCAAGTGACCGCCCTGGACACCCTGAAGAAAAAACTCGGCACCCCAATGGGCCGCCAGACCAAGGGCATCCCGCAACCGTTCCAGGCCGATGCCTGGCGCAGCCAGTCGTCCCTGCAGAGCCTGGAAGCCAGCCTCGCCGCAGCGCAGACCGTGTGGGTGGGCGTGGATAACAAAGGCCTGCGTGGCCTGCTGCCGGCGGACCAGAAGCCCCTGGCCGAGAAAATCGACGCCGCCTACGCAGCGTCGCTGAAACTGTTCGCCAGCAACCAGCGCACCCTTAACGAACTGTTGAACGACGACGCCGGGCGCCAGCAACTCAACGACATCTACGACAGCCTCAACGTAGTCCATCGCCTGCATGAAGGTGAACTGGCCAAGGCGCTGGGTGTACAACTGGGCTTTAACGCCAACGACGGTGACTGATGATGCTCAGGCGACAGGCTTTGGCGGTGGGCAGCGTGCTGCTCAGCGCTATCACCTTGGGTGGCTGGACGCTGTTCAAGCACAAAGACAAAGGCCCGCTGCTGCTGTCGGCGCGCGATGATGCCGATGGCAAGCACTACGCTGTCGGCTATCGCCTGGACGGCAAGCCGGTATTTGCCACCCAGGTCGGCCAGCGCTGCCATGACATCATCAACCACCCAACGTTGCCGATTGCGCTGTTCGTGGCCCGTCGACCAGGCACCGAGAGCTACCTGATCGACCTGCGCGATGGCAGGCTGCTGCAAACCATCACCTCCAACGCCAACCGCCATTTCTATGGGCATGCGGTGATCCACAAGAGCGGCGACTGGCTGTACGCCACCGAGAACGACACTTCCGACCCTGGCCGCGGCCTGTTGGGTGTGTATAAGTTTGAAGGTGAGCGGCTGGTGCACAGCGGCGAGATCTCTACCCACGGCATCGGCCCGCATCAGGTCTCGTGGATGCCCGACGGCGAGACGCTGATCGTGGCCAACGGTGGCATTCGCACCGAAGCCGAAAGCCGGGTAGAGATGAACCTCAATGCCATGGAGCCGAGCCTGGTGCTGATGCGGCGCGACGGCAGCCTGATCAGCAAGGAAACCCTGGCCCAGCAGATGAACAGCGTGCGGCACATGGGCATCGCCAGCGATGGCACCATCCTCACGGGGCAACAGTTCATGGGCCCGTCCCAGGAGCGTTCCGAGTTGCTGGCGATCAAGCGCCCGGGGCAGCCGTTCGTGGCGTTCCCAGTGGCGGATGAACAGTTGCAGGCGATGGGGCATTACACCGCCAGCGTGGCGGTGCATAGCGAACTGCGCCTGGTGGCGTTGACAGCACCTCGTGGCAATCGCTTTTTTATCTGGGACATGGACACCGCCGAACTGCGCCTGGATGGGCCCTTGCCGGACTGTGCGGGGGTGGGTGCGGTGGCGGATGGGTTTGTCGTGACATCAGGACAGGGGCGTTGCCGCTTCTATGACTGCCGCCAGGAAAAGTTACTGGCAACACCACTGGAGTTACCGGCGGGGTTCTGGGATAACCACCTGCACTTGGTCTAAAGACCGACGACATCAAAATGTGGGAGCGGGCTTGATCGTTCCCACGCTCTGCGTGGGAATGCAACCCGTGACGCTCTGCGTCACTGGCGCTAACGGACGAGACGCAGAGCGTCTCAAGAGGCATTCCCACGCAGAGCGTGGGAATGATCATGCCTGGCGCACCATAAAAAAAGGGCCTCGCATGGCAAGGCCCTTTTCGGGGTCAATCGTTTCAACTTTGCGGCCTCATCGCTTGAGACATGCCGAACATGAATAACAACAATTCATGGTCGGGCTTGGCCGCCACACTCGTCTTGGCAATGCGTGGCAGCAGGCATTGCCCGCCACCGTCTACCGCACTCAACACTTGTGTACGAGGTTGTTCCCATACCGCCAGGGCCAGGGCTGCAACACCCAATGCCCCGACCAGAAACAAACCTCGTGCGATTTCTAGCTTCATCTGGTTAAACCCTTGATAGCGCTGCCAAACGCCGTCTCGTAAAAGTAGCTGAGTTTTTTCCAGTCGGTATCATTCCACGACGAATGGCGACGCAATTGCAGCATGTCGTGGGACGCGGCCCGATAAGCGGTCAGGCGCTGGCGGCATTTCTCAAAGTCCAGCAGCGCCACTTCCACCGTCGCCGCATCAGGCTCACCGGTAACCCGCACGAAAATGTGCTTGATATACAGGCAACCGTGTTGCCAGCGGCCTTTGTGCATACGGGCCAAGGTGCCGGCCAACTCTTGCAGCAGGCGCTCGTGGACCGCCTCGCCATACTGTTCGCGGCCACCGGCGGCGTACCAGTTTTCAATCTCGTCGAAACCGTCCAGAGACGCGGTGACCAACAGGGCTTTCCACTGGTGCTCTGGGTCGCGACGTGCTTCGCAAAACACCAGTTCCGGCACACGCACATCCAGCAAACGCAGGCCTTTGAGGGCATCACGCTCACGCAGCACGGTCGGACGCCCAAAGGGGTGCAGCCAGCTGCGGTAAATGTGGCCGGTCTGGCGCTTGCAATAGAGCAAACGGCCATTAGGGCTTATGACCCGTTGCACGCCACTTTCACCACCACGTCGGCGGTTGGGTTCTTCAACCCACTCACCCTGTTGACGCCAGAAAAAATCAAATCGTTCTTCGGGAGCTACATGACTGCCTACTACGCACTCAACTGCCATCCTGTTACCTCTTGCGCAATACATACACTCGCCACATGGCGTAGAGCGGTATGAAGTCCAGGGATTCCTGAACACGGAAACCGGCCTGCTCGAATTCTGCCTCGACAGTAGCAGCCGGTAACACAAACCGGTTTTGGTAACCTTCCTGCTCACCTTTTTTGCGACGACGCACTTCGCTGCGCTTGCGCTTCCAGGCCTTGAAATTGCCGTCTACCCACAGCGAAATAATCACGCTGTCGCGGGTAACACGTTGAAACTCGCGCAATATTGTCAGCCTGTGCTCTGGCTCACCGATGTGGTGCATCAAGCGCATGCAGAAAATACTGTCGACGGAGTTATCTGGCAAATCGATATCAAAGGCAGACGTCTGCAAAGGGCGTACCCGTTTCACCACCTCTGCCGGTTGCGCAGCGGTGGCGATCTTTAACATCGACGCCGAATTGTCAGCTCCGATAATCACACGGTTGGGTTTTTCGGCCAGCAACGGCCAGAAACGTCCAGCGCCACAAGGCAGGTCCAACACCAGCCCCGGCTCGCCGGCCATGGCCAGCGCACCGCGCGCCAACTGCTCGTCGCGCTTGTGGGACAACCGGCGAGCCAGATTGTCCTGATGCTTGAGCAAATATTTCTGGGCGTGTTGATCGTCGTACTTATCAGAAAATTCCAGCTTGATCGGGGAAGGCATCTTACGTCTCCAGTAACTGATGCCTACGACCTTAAGCAGCGAACTGTGATCAACAGGTCAACTCGTTGTGAAAATCTTGTCCTGTCCAATTGCATACATTTCAAGACTTTACAGAAACATTCAGTAGCACCGGGCCATCTTCGCCGAAAAGCACGCAGTCTGCATCAGCAAAACGACAGACTGAATGGTCAGGTTTTGACTGGGTTGAGCTCCACATGAAAACGGCAGCCATTAGGCTCCATGGTGCTCAGGCTCACGCTCCAACCCTGGCTTTCGCAGATCCGCTGCACCAGTGACAAGCCGAGGCCAAGGCCCTCGCCACGCTTCTCGCTACCGCGCACGAACGGCTCGAACATCGCTTCGCGCTTCTCTTCGGGGATGCCGACACCGGAGTCCTCCACCGTGAAACCACTGGGCTCCAGGGTCAGGCGGATAAACCCGTGCTCGGTGTAATGCAGTGCGTTGCGCAGCAGGTTGCCCATCACCGCATGCAAGAAGGTGGTGTTGTAGCAGGTGTCCAGGGGGTTGCCTGGCAGGTAGATCAACGTCAGGCCTTTTTTCTCGATGGGCTCGCGCCAGATACCGAGCAGGTCTTCGGCCACCTGGGTGAGGTTGCCTTGGGGCGAACTGGCGGCGTCGTCGTGTTTGGCGCGGGCCAGCATCAGGAAGGTTTGCACCAGTTCGCGCATTTCTTCACAGGCACGGGCAATTCGTTCTACCTGATTGCGACCGCGCTGATCGATGGCCGGGTTTTCGCGCAACAGTTCGCAGGAGCTGGCCAGGACCATCAAGGGCGTGCGCAACTCATGGCTCACATCGCTGGTAAACAATTGCTCACGTGACAGCGCCTGGCGTAAACGACCCAAGGTGGCGTCGAACGCCACCGCCAGTTCGCCCACTTCATCGGCGGCGTAATCCGGCGCCAGGGGCGGTGCCAGGCCCAACAGTTGGTCACGATGACGGACCTGACGGGCCAGGCGTACCACCGGCGCCATCACCTTGCGGGCCAGCACCCAGCCGAGGAACGCCGCCAGCGCCAGGCTGAGTACGAACCCCACCAGCACCACCGCAAACAGCACGCGCTCACGCTCTTCGAAATCGCTCTGGTCTTGCAGCAACACATAACGTCGGCCATCGACCACTTCAACCATGGCGTGGTACGACAGCGCCTCGCGAAACACCTCATGAAACCCCGGGTCCAGATGGCGCAGGTCCTTGGGCAGTTCAAAATCGCCACGCCCGCCGCTGAAATAGAACAGCTGGTCCGGCTCCGGCCGATGGTTCCAGTCTTCGACGCTGTCCATCAACAGCAGGCGTTGCAAGTCGCCGCCCAAGCCCGCCGAGATCAACTTCTCCTCCACCAGGTGCACCGTCGCGATGATGCCGATGGCGAAGGCCCCCGCCACCAACGCACTCATCAAGGCGAAGGCGATGATGATCCGTTGGGCAAGGCTTTGCTTAAACTCCATCACGACCCTCGGCCAGGCGATAACCCACACCATGCACCGTTTGCAGCAATGGCTTGGCGAAGGGTTTGTCGATCACTTGGCGCAATTGGTGAACATGGCTGCGCAGGCTGTCGCTGTCCGGGCAGTCGTCTCCCCACAGGGCTTCTTCGAGAACTTCCCGACGCAGAACGTGCGGGCTTTTCTGCATCAGCACGGCGAGCAGTTTCAGACCCACGGGGTTGAGCTTGAGCAGGCGCCCTTCGCGGGTGACTTCCAGCGTATCGAGGTCGTAGTTCAGGTCACCCACTTGCAGGGCACGACGCCCGCCACCCTGGGCACGGCGCAACACCGCTTCGATACGGGCGGCCAGTTCCGACAAGGCGAAGGGTTTGAGCAGGTAGTCATCGGCGCCAGACTTGAAGCCCTGCAGCCGGTCGTCCAGTTGGTCGCGAGCGGTAAGCATGATTACCGGAGTGTCACGGCGCGCGTCTTCGCGCAGGCGCTTGCACAGGGTGTAGCCATCGATGCCGGGCAACATGATGTCGAGCACGATCAGGTCGTAATGCTCGGTGGCCGCCAGGTGCAGGCCCGACAAACCGTCCTGCGCACAGTCCACTGTGTAGCCTTTGAGCCCCAGGTAATCGGCCAGGTTGGCGAGGATATCGCGGTTGTCTTCAACCAATAGAATTCGCATGGGCAGTGTCTCCGTACGCGGTAACGGCCGTGTTGGCTCGCGCAGCTTAAGGCCAAGCGGGGCTCAGGGATAGAGCGCAGAGCCCCGCTGATAAAGGTTTTCAACTGTTTGCAGAGCCGAACAAGTTTTTCACTATAGCTTCACAAACTGACTACAGCCTCAGGAAGAAGATCGCCCCCCATTGATCTAAGGAACATAGACATGGGTTTTTTCAAAACTGCACCAATGCGCTATTTGTTGTTGATTACCGGTACCTGGTTACTGGTTTTCCTGCTTACCCGCAGTGTGCTGCTCATCACTCACCTGGATGAAGTCGGCGGCAACCTGCTGCCGGTGTTTGGCGTAGGTGTGCTCTACGACCTGGCCTTCCTCGCCTACGCAGCCTTGCCGCTTGGCCTGTATTTGCTGCTCTGCCCGCCAGCTCTGTGGCGCCGCCGTGGCCATCGCTGGTTCCTGCAAGCGGTGCTGACCGTCAGCCTGTTCGCCATGCTGTTCACCTCGGTGGCCGAATGGTTGTTCTGGGATGAGTTTGGCGTGCGCTTCAACTTTATCGCTGTCGATTACCTGGTGTACTCCGATGAGGTACTGAACAACCTGCTGGAGTCTTACCCGATCGGCAAGCTGCTGAGCCTGCTGGCGATGCTTGCACTGATTCTGAGCGTGGCTCTGCGCAAGCCCTTCAATGCCGCGATGGCAGCGCCCTTGCCTGCGCTGCGTGGCCGTTTGGTCAACGCCCTGGGCCTGCTGGTGCTCGCCGGCCTCAGCCTGCAACTGGTCAGCCAGGACAGCCCACGCACCCAAGGCGGTAACGCGTACAACAACGAATTGGCCAGCAACGGGCCTTATCAGTTCTTCGCCGCCTTCCGTAACAACGAACTGGATTACACCCAGTTCTACAAAAGCCTGCCGACCGACGTCGTCGCCAAGCAGTTGCGCGCCGAACTGAGTGAGCCCAACGCCCGCTTTATCGACCCGGACCCGCTGGATATTCGCCGTGCCATCACCAACCCCGGCACACTGCGCAAGCCCAACATCGTACTGGTGACCATCGAGAGTTTCAGCGCCAAGTACATGGGCAGCAATGGCGATGCGCGCAACCTCACGCCCAATCTGGATGCATTGCGCCAACAGAGCCTGTACTTCAATAACTTCTACGCCACCGGTACGCGTACCGACCGAGGCCTGGAAGCCATTACCCTGGCAATCCCGCCGACGCCGGGACGTTCGATCGTCAAGCGCATCGGCCGCGAAAGCGGGTTCGCCAGCCTGGGGCAACAGCTCTCGGCCATCGGTTATGACAGCGTATTTGTCTACGGCGGGCGCGGTTACTTCGACAATATGAACGCGTTCTTCAGCGGCAACGGTTATCGGGTGGTGGACCAGAGCAGCGTGCCCGAGTCAGAAATCTCGTTCAAAAACGCCTGGGGCATGGCCGACGAAGACCTGTTCAAACAGACCTTGAAACTGGCCGACGCCGACTACGCCAAGCAACAGCCGTTCTTGCTGCAACTGATGACCACCTCCAACCACCGTCCTTATACCTACCCGGACGGGCGCATCGACATCAAGTCCGGCAAGGGCCGCGACGGCGCGGTGAAATACACCGACTACGCCATCGGCCAGTTCCTTGAGGCGGCGCGCCAGAAGCCGTGGTTCGATAACACGATCTTCGTGTTCGTCGCCGACCACACGGCCGGCAGCGCGGGCAAGGAAGACCTGCCGATCACCAACTACCAGATACCGCTGTTTATCTACGCGCCCAAGCTGATCGACGCACGGGAATCCGCCCAACTGGCCAGCCAGATCGACCTGGCGCCGACCTTGCTGGGCCTGCTCAACCTGAGCTACGAATCAACATTCTTTGGCCGCAACCTGCTGCAAGACAACCCATTGCCTGCACGGGTAGTGGTGGGCAATTACCAGCACCTGGGTCTGTTCGATGGCAAGGACCTGGCAATCCTCAGCCCGCGCCAAGGCTTGCGTCGCCACGACCAGGCCTTGGGCGAGAGCCAGGAGCTGCGCGTCGGTAGCGATGACCCCTTGATTCAACGGGCGATCACCTACTACCAGGCCGCCAGTTATGACTACAAACAGCAACTGCTGAGCTGGAAAGCGCCCAAGGAAGAGGCTCCAGTCTTAAGCAAACGCTAATCAAAAAGCCCCGTGCAGGTGAGCACGGGGCTTTTCTACCAAGGTTCGTGATGAAATCCGCCTCCTCTTTACCGGTTTCCAAACCGCTTGATTTTTGGCTGTGCCTGGGCCTGCCTGCCAGCGCTGCGGTGGCCTTGCTGTTGCTTGAACTGACGTCACTGGACATGGACCTGGCCAGGCATTTCTATAGCGCAGAGGCTGGCGGCTTCATTGGCCGCTATAGCTTCTTCCTTGAAGACATCCTGCATGACCGTGCCAAGCAACTGGTGATCCTGTTTTCGGTGCTGGCGATTCTGGGCCTGGTCGGCAGCTTCATCCTGCAGCGGCTCAAGCCGTACCGCCGTGAACTGGTGTGCCTGGTGCTGTCGCTGGGAATGGCGACGGCGTTCGTGTCGCCATTGAAAACCATCACCGCCGTGCAATGCCCCTGGAGCCTCAAGGAGTTCGGCGGCCAGGAAACCTACAGCGAACTGCTCAGCCCGCGCCCGCCGACCGATAAACCCGGCCGCTGCTGGCCCGGCGGGCATGCCGCCACCGGGTTTGCCTTGTTCGCCTGGTTCTTCGCGCTGCGGGATCGACGGCCACGGCTGGCGCGCTACGCGTTCATCTTTGCTGTCGGCCTGGGCAGCGTGTTTTCAGTCAGCCGTATGCTGCAAGGGGCGCATTTCTTTTCCCACAATGTGTGGACAGCGATCTTTTGCTGGCTGATCTGCCTGGGGCTGTATTGCTTGTTGCTGTACCGGCCTTCACGGCAAGCCGTAATGCCGGTCAGTTAAGCGAATGCAACGAAGATCAAATGTGGGAGCTGGCTTGCCTGCGATTGGCCATAAGTATCGACACAACTTTGCAGCGGTCGACGGCAACTACAACCTCGATAACCACGCTGGTCGAACGCAGGCTTGAACTCCTGGGTAACCCGGCAGGATGCGCTCTGATCCAACATTCCTGCAGGCTGGCAGGCCGTCTTCGCAGGCAAGCCAGCTCCCACATTTTGACCGCCGTGCATCAGTTAGATAAGCGTGGCTGTCAGGCCGCCGTCGGGTGGGTACAGCCGTGCATAAAAAAGCCCCGCCTGCATCACTGCAGGCGGGGCTTTTTATAGCGCCGGGTAGGCTGGCTTACATCATGCCGCCCATGCCACCCATGCCGCCCATGTCTGGCATACCGCCGCCAGCCGAGCCTTCTTTCTTCGGTGCTTCAGCGATCGCAGCTTCGGTGGTCAGGATCAGACCGCCGATGGAGGATGCTGCTTGCAGCGCGGAACGAGTCACCTTGGTTGGATCCAGGATGCCCATTTCGATCATGTCGCCGTACACGCCAGTCGCAGCGTTGTAACCGTAGTTACCTTTGCCGTTCTTGACTTCGTTGACCACAACGCTTGGCTCGTCGCCGGAGTTGGCAGCGATCTGGCGCAGCGGTGCTTCAACGGCACGACGCAGTACAGCGATACCTACGTTCTGGTCAGCGTTGTCGCCGGTCAGCTCAGTCAGGGCTTCCAGAGCACGGATCAGCGCAACGCCACCGCCAGGTACCACGCCTTCTTCAACGGCTGCACGGGTTGCGTGCAGGGCGTCTTCAACGCGGGCCTTCTTCTCTTTCATTTCAACTTCGGAGCCAGCGCCAACCTTGATCACTGCAACGCCGCCAGACAGCTTGGCCAGGCGCTCTTGCAGTTTTTCACGGTCGTAGTCCGAGGAAGTCTCGGCAACCTGTGCACGGATCTGAGCGATACGGGACTCGATGTCGCCTTCAACGCCAGCACCGTCAACGATGATGGTGTTTTCCTTGGACAGGGTCACGCGCTTGGCGCTACCCAGGTTTTCCAGGGTGGCGCTTTCCAGGCTCAGGCCGATCTCTTCGGAGATAACGGTACCGCCGGTCAGAACGGCGATGTCCTGCAGCATGGCCTTGCGACGGTCGCCGAAGCCTGGCGCCTTGACGGCTGCAACCTTGACGATGCCACGCATGTTGTTCACAACCAGAGTCGCCAGGGCTTCGCCTTCAACGTCTTCAGCCACGATCAGCAGTGGGCGGCCGGCTTTGGCAACGGCTTCCAGCACTGGCAGCATTTCGCGGATGTTGGAGATCTTTTTGTCGACCAGCAGGATCAGCGGGCTGTCCAGCTCGGCAACCATGGTGTCCGGCTTGTTGACGAAGTACGGGGACAGGTAGCCACGGTCGAACTGCATGCCTTCTACAACCGACAGTTCGTTTTCCAGGCCCGAGCCTTCTTCAACGGTGATCACGCCTTCTTTACCGACTTTTTCCATGGCTTCGGCAATGATGTCGCCGATGGAGCTGTCGGAGTTGGCAGAGATGGTGCCTACCTGAGCGATGGCCTTGGTGTCGGCGCATGGCTTGGACAGGTTCTTCAGCTCTTTGACGATGGCGATGGTCGCCTTGTCGATACCGCGCTTGAGGTCCATCGGGTTCATGCCGGCAGCAACGGCCTTCAGGCCTTCGTTGACGATCGACTGAGCCAGTACGGTTGCGGTGGTAGTACCGTCACCTGCGTCATCGTTGGCACGGGAGGCAACGTCTTTGACCAGCTGCGCGCCCATGTTTTCGAAACGGTCTTCCAGTTCGATTTCTTTGGCGACGGAAACGCCGTCCTTGGTGATGGTCGGAGCGCCGAAGCTCTTCTCGATGATCACGTTACGGCCTTTCGGGCCCAAGGTCGCTTTTACTGCGTCAGCCAGTACGTTGACGCCAGTGAGCATTTTCTTGCGGGCGGAGTCGCCGAATTTAACTTCTTTAGCAGCCATGATCGATATTCCTTAAATACTTTGTAGTAACGGGAAAATGAGCGAGGAAATCAGTCTTCCAGAACGGCGAGAATTTCGTTCTCAGCCATTACCAGCAGGTCTTCGCCGTCTACTTTCACAGTGTTGCTGCCGGAGTAAGGGCCGAAAACAACCTTGTCACCCACTTTCACGGCCAGTGCGCGTACATCACCGTTCTCCAGGGTTTTGCCTGGGCCAGCAGCGACGATCACACCGTGGTTGGCTTTTTCAGCAGCCGAACCTGGCAGAACGATCCCGCCAGCGGTTTTCTTTTCTTCTTCGCTGCGACGGATTACGACGCGGTCGTGCAGAGGACGAAGCTTCATTGTCGATCTCTCCTAATTGTGTTTTTCATCGGCCGGTATCAATTCCGGCGGGTTAAATTCCGGCGGTGCCGGTCGCGGCTCGCGGGGCGAGACGCGGAAGTCTGTCTGATGTCACCACCAGAAACCTTGCGGTGACCGTTACATAAGGGCGCCCAGGCTTATTACAAGGGGCCGAGGATGAAATTTTTTGTGTCGGCTCAAGGGTAAATGCAACACGGCACCCGAAGGTGCCGTGCCAGTGAAGCGGCTACTTAGGGTCGCGGTGTTCGAACTCGCCTTCGATCACATCACCTTCACGCCCCAGGGGTTGGCGTGGAGCCGGGCCACCACGGGGTTGCAGGTCGTCGGCGAACGCACGCTGGCGCATCGCGGCCTCTTCAGCACGCTGGCGCATTTTGCCGGCCAGCAGCTTGCGGGTGAACGGCAGCAACAGCACCAGGCCGAGCACGTCGCTGATAAAGCCCGGCAGGATCAGCAGGCCACCGGCCAGGGCCATCATCAGGCCCTCAAGCATGGTCTGGGCCGGCAGTTCGCCGCGGTTCAGGCTTTCACGGGCACGCAGCGCGGTGGCCAGGCCGGCGACACGCAGCACCAGGACGCCGAGCATGGAGCCTACGATGATCAGCAACAGCGCCGGGAAGAAACCGATCGCACCGCTGACTTTAACGAATACGAACAGCTCCAACACCGGAAACAGCAGAAAGAGCAATAAAAAAGGGCGCATCAAATGGTTCCTCAACGCAAGAATGCCTTGCCAGTTCACCTTAGATGACGTCGCCGTTGTGTGAATTCAAGCAGTAGCCGCGGTTTTTTTCGGCCAGACTTCAGCGTGCGCCAATGAAACCAGGGCTTCACGCACTTGTGTCGGCGTATTGCAGGGCTCGGCAAACCCTAGCCAATGTAACGATTGGCCAATGCGCAGGTGCATGCCTTCGCTGTCGATGCCGGCCAACTGTGCAGGCTCGGTGGTCGGCAAGCCGCCCAGCTCGACGTAATGGGCGATGGCCTTGGTGTGATCGCTGTTCATGTGCTCGATCATGCTGCGCTCGGCCTTGCCCGCAAACGGGTTGGCCAAGGTTAACTGGTCGACCCAATGGATCGCGCCAAACCCACCGATGTAACGGTGACGGACGGGGTTGAGCACCCAGAAATCGAAATCGTGGGCCTTGTGGTAGTTGGCCGAATCAGGGAAGTAGCGGTAGTAGCGCTCGGCCGCAGCTTCGATGGCGGCGGGGTCTTCCAGCTTCTCGGCTTCGGCCAGGTAGGTCAGGCGCCCCACGGCTTGCACATCATCGGCCTCGCGCTCACCCACCAACAGCGAACACTTGGGATCTTTTTGCAGGTTGTGGGTGTGCTGGGCAATGCGGCTGATCAGGATCAGCGGGCGGCCCTGCTCGTCCAGGCAGTAGGGCACCACCGAGCCAAAGGGAAAGCCGGGCATGGCTTTGGACTGTGTGGCGAGCGCCCCACGGTATTCCTTGAGCAACAGCTCTCGGGCGTTCTTGGCAACCTGCGTGCTCAATAGATGACTCCTCGGGTGTTCCGCGGCCCATGGCATATGGGAATGGATCTCAACACAAGGTAATCAATATCTGCGCAGGTTGCCAGAGTGACCGACGCCGGTTTACCAGGCCACGCCAAAGCCTGCAGTGTAGCGGGTCTTGCTCAAGCTGCTGTCGGAGTCGCCGCTGATGACGTCACGCTCGGCCTTGAGGTTGAGGGACGCCCATTCGGTGACTTTGTAGCGCAGGCCCATCTCGGCATCCAGGGAGTAATCGGCCGGACCGTCCAGAGGCTTGCCCAATTCGCCGTTGGTGAAGAACTCCACGGTCTTGCCCACCAGGTAGCGGTTGTAATTCCACTTCATGGCCAGAGAGTAGAAGTTGTCCTTGCCGCCGTCGGCATATTCGTAATCGGTACGGTTGACCAGCGATCCGAGGGAGAACGCGCCCAACTCATCGTCCCAGAACTGGTAGCCCGGACCGGTACCCACGGTGCGCTGGCGCGCCAGGTCTTCGACCTTGTCGCGTTTGTAGGTCAGGCGCCCCTGCCAGAACCAGTGCTCGGTGATAAAACGGTCCAGGTCGTATTCCAGGGCCCAGTTGTCGGTGGTGGTGACGTCGTCCTGGAACTCGCGGTTGTATTCGCCCTTGCCCGTATGACGCCACTGGCCGTGACGGGCCGAGGTCTTGAAGTCGATGTCGTAGTCGTTGGTGTCTTTGTCCGCGCGCTTGTAGTCCAGCGCCAGGTCGACATTACCCTTCCACACCAGGTCTTCGATCACGGGCTTGGGCTTCATGATCTGTTGGATACTTGCCAGTTCCACCGTCTTGGGCGCCTCGCCATTGGCCAGCACCACCTTGCCGTCATCCGATGCCTGCAAGGACTTGGCCTTTTCACCGCTGTAGGCGTCCTGCTTGACCAGCAGCTCCTGGTCACTTTCCAGGGTTTTGACCTGCTTCCAGTCCACCGGAATGGAGCCTGCGTAGGTGGTTTGGATCAGCAACTTGCCACCGTCGAAGACTTTTATCTTGCCAGTGAGCCGGTCACCGTTTTTCAACCAGACGGTATCGGCGAGCAAGGGCGTGGAAGCACTGAAAACAGCAAGGCACAACAGGGTTCTGGACAACATAAGCAGGTACGGGGCTCAGGATAGGCGAAAAAAGGGGCGTTATAGTGTTACATGGCTAGAACTGACTCAAGGATTTATATTGAGTTCAATACTCATCGTCATGTTTACAGACGTTTCTGACAAAACAACGACGATCTCAACGGATATCTCCACAGTGATCCCACCTGCAGATGCACCACAAAGCCCTGCCGAGATGCGCCGCACCGCCTTGTACCTGACGTTATCGCAGGTGCCCGAAGGCTGCGTGGTGAGTTACGGCGAGCTGGCCCACCTGGCGGGTCTGGGCCGTGCTGCCCGCTGGGTCGGGCGCACCCTGAGCCAGTTGCCGCAAGACACGCGGTTGCCCTGGCATCGGGTGCTGGGTGCCGGTGGTCGGATAAGCCTGCCGGTGGGCAGTGCCTCGGGCGACGAACAACGTGCGCGTTTACGTAGCGAAGGCGTCACTATCCTGAACAATCGTGTTGATATTCAGCGTCATGGCTGGCGCCCGGTAGAGCACAGCGGTTAGAGTGCGCGCTTTGTTTCCGCAAATCTGAGGCAGACTCCAGCCCATGCCCCGTAAAACCTGGCGCGCCGCGCTCGCCGCCTATGCCAGCCCTTCGACGTTAGTGCTGTTGTTGCTCGGTTTCGCCGCCGGCATGCCTTACATGTTGGTGTTTTCGACGCTTTCGGTGTGGCTGCGTGAAGCCGGTGTGGCTCGCGAGACCATTGGCTATGCGAGCCTGATCGGCCTGGCCTACGCCTTTAAATGGGTCTGGTCGCCGCTGCTCGACCAATGGCGCCTGCCGTTGCTTGGCAAACTGGGGCGTCGTCGCTCCTGGCTGGTGCTGGCCCAATCGCTGGTGATCCTCGGATTGATCGGCATGGGTTTTTGTGACCCGCAAAAACACTTGTCCTGGTTGATCGCCATCGCGGTGATTGTCGCCTTCGCGTCGGCCACCCAAGATATCGCCGTGGATGCCTACCGCCTGGAAATCGCCGACGACAGCCGTCAGGCCGCCCTGGCGGCAAGCTACATGTCCGGCTATCGCATTGCCGCCCTGCTGGCCACGGCCGGTGCGCTGTTCTTTGCCGAAGGCTTTGGCTCCACCGGCTTCAACTATAAACACTCGGCCTGGACCGGCACCTATGTGCTGTTCGGCGTGTTGATGGTGCCGGCGTTGCTCACCACCTTCCTCATGCGTGAACCTGATGTGCCACTGCGCACTCAGTTGCAGGCCGGCCGCTACAGTTTCATGCACCAGTTGGTGTCGGTGTTTGTGCTGATCGTGCTGTTGGTCTCAGTGCCGGCGATGTTCACCCAGTTGTACAACACCGACTTCGCCAGCGTGCTGTTCCAGGGCGTGAGTTTGTGGGAACTGCTGATGGAAGACCGCGCGTTCCTGCGCGCCATCCTCTATATCATCCTCACTACCCTGTGCCTTTCAGCCATGGGCCGCCGGGGCCTGGCGCCCGTGCTCACGCCGGTCAACGACTTTATCCTGCGCTACCGTTGGCAGGCGCTGCTGCTGCTCGGGCTGATTGCCACCTATCGCATGTCCGACACGGTGATGGGCGTCATGGCCAACGTGTTCTATATCGACCAGGGTTTCACCAAGGACCAGATCGCCGGAGTGAGCAAGATCTTCGGCCTGATCATGACCCTGCTCGGCGCCGGCATGGGCGGCCTGTTGATCGTGCGGTTCGGCATATTGCCGATCCTGTTCATCGGCGGCGTGGCCTCGGCCGGTACCAACCTGCTGTTCGTGATGCTCGCCGACATGGGCCCCGACCTGCAGATGTTGATCGTCACCATCTCCCTGGACAACTTCAGTTCGGGCATGGCCACCTCGGCATTCGTGGCTTACCTGTCGAGCCTCACCAACCTCAAGTTCTCCGCCACCCAATATGCGCTGCTCAGTTCGATCATGCTGTTGCTGCCACGTTTGATCGGCGGCTATTCAGGCGTGATGGTGGAGAAGTTCGGTTACCACAACTTCTTTATGATCACCTGCCTGTTGGGCGTGCCGACGCTGCTCCTGATTGCGTTGCATTGGTTCCAGGAGAACCGCCGCGCCCGGCTGAATCCCCCGCCGGAAGACTGACACGACTCAGTCAATGTGGGAGCTGGCTTGCCTGCGATAGCGGTGGTGAACCCAGCGCCGCTATCGCAGGCAAGCCAGCTCCCACACAAGCGACCGTTACGACAGATACGCCCCGCCACCTCACGCCTGTACTCCGGCGACAAGCGCCCGTACAATCCCAAGTCATTTCAAGTCCAAGCAACCGACAACGGCCTACCATGCGTACCAGTCAATATTTGCTCGCCACACAGAAAGAAACGCCTTCCGACGCGGTTGTAATCAGCCATCAGTTGATGCTGCGCGCCGGTATGATCCGCAAACTGGCCTCGGGCCTGTACACCTGGTTGCCCATGGGCTTGAAGGTGATGCGCAAGGTCGAAGCCATCGTTCGTGAAGAAATGAACGCTGCCGGCTCTCTGGAAGTGTTGATGCCGAGCACCCAACCGGCTGAGTTGTGGCAGGAATCCGGGCGCTGGGAAGAGTACGGCCCTGAGTTGCTGCGCTTCAAAGACCGTCATGGCCGCGATTTCTGCGCCGGCCCGACGCACGAAGAAGTCATCACCGACCTGATGCGCAACGAGTTGAGCAGCTATAAGCAGTTGCCGCTCAACCTGTATCAGATCCAGACCAAGTTCCGTGATGAGATCCGCCCACGCTTCGGCTTGATGCGTGGCCGCGAGTTCATCATGAAGGACGCCTATTCGTTCCACGCCGACCAGGCTTCCCTGCAAGCGACCTACGACCGCATGCACCAGGCCTACTGCAACGTGTTCACGCGCCTGGGCCTGAAGTTCCGCCCGGTTGAAGCGGACAACGGCTCCATCGGCGGTGCCGGCTCCCACGAATTCCACGTGCTGGCCGAGTCTGGCGAAGACGATATCGTGTTCAGCAACGGTTCCGACTACGCGGCGAACATCGAGAAGGCCGAAGCCATACCACGTGAAACCTCGCGCCCTGCTCCCACCGAGGAGCTGCGCCTGGTCGACACGCCAGACACCAAGACCATCGCGGCCCTGGTGGAGAAATTCAATCTGCCGATTGAAAAGACCATCAAGACCCTGATCGTGCGCGCCGAAGAAGAAGGCAAGCTGATCGCCCT
The DNA here is from genome assembly GCF_009648855.1 of Pseudomonas sp. CFSAN084952. Taxonomy (NCBI): domain Bacteria; kingdom Pseudomonadati; phylum Pseudomonadota; class Gammaproteobacteria; order Pseudomonadales; family Pseudomonadaceae; genus Pseudomonas; species Pseudomonas sp. CFSAN084952. The sequence goes on from NZ_CP045767.1 coordinate 4,265,275, forward strand.
GGTGATCCGTGGTGACCACGAGCTCAACGAAATCAAGGCCGCTAACCAGCCTGGCGTAGCCAGCCCGCTGGTCATGGCCACCGATGCCGAACTGCGCGACGCCATTGGCGCCGGTGCCGGTTCCCTCGGCCCGCTGAACCTGCCACTGCCGATCATCATCGACCGTTCCGTTGAGCTGATGAGCGACTTCGGTATCGGCGCCAACATCGACGACAAGCACTACTTCGGCGTGAACTGGGAGCGTGACCTGCCGGTTCCGACCGTGGCCGACCTGCGCAACGTCGTGGCCGGCGACCCGAGCCCGGATGGCAAGGGCACCCTGGAGATCAAGCGCGGCATCGAAGTCGGGCACATCTTCCAGCTGGGCAACAAGTACAGCAAGGCGATGAAGTGCGAAGTACTGGGTGAGAACGGCAAGCCGATCACCCTGGACATGGGCTGCTACGGCATTGGCGTATCCCGCGTGGTTGCCGCTGCCATCGAGCAGAACAACGACGAGAAAGGCATCATCTGGAGTGACGCGCTGGCGCCGTTCCAGGTGGCCCTGGTGCCATTGCGCTATGAAACCGAGCAAGTACGCGAAGCCACCGACAAACTGTACGCGCAACTCACCGCCGCCGGTTTTGAAGTGCTGCTCGATGATCGGGACAAGAAAACCAGCCCGGGCATCAAGTTCGCCGACATGGAACTGATTGGCATCCCGCACCGGATCGTGGTCAGTGACCGCGGCCTGGCGGATGGCAATCTGGAATACAAGAGCCGGACCGAAGCCGAAGCCCAACCGTTGCCGGTGGCTGAGGTGCTGTCTTTCCTCCAGGCGCGTATTCGTCGCTGAAAACCAGATCAAGAGAAGTCATGTTCAAGCGAAACACCAGAGCCCTGGGGGGCGCCGCCTTGTGCGGCGCCCTGCTGGTCAGCGGCTGCGCCAATCAGATGTCGCAACGCAGTGAACACGAGGAGCGGGTCGAGCGTAAGTTGCTCGACCACAGCCTGCAGATCGATGTAGGCGAGCCTAAAGTGCTGGAGCTACCGCAACGCCGGGTTCGCATTCATGAGCAGAAGACCTTCGAGGTCACCGAATTCGAAGTCACCCGTCGTTACGACCGCTACACACCCTACCAGCCCTGGCGCAAACTCTATGAGATGCCCCTGGGTGCCGTGGCGCTGGTGGCGGGCGTGGGTGCTAACGTGGTGAATATCTTCGCCCTCGGCAACCTGCCCACGAGTGTGACCCATGACTGGTTGAGCTATGGCGTGGACGGCATCAACCCGTTCATGAACGTGCAATCCCACGGCCGTGCGCAACAGAACCTGGCGGCCATCGATGAAGTCCAGCGTGACAAGCGCCTGGAGTATTCGAGCCTGCCCTGGAGCGAGCGCCCGGTGCAAGTCACCGCCGGCAAGCAGACCCACGAGCTGACCACCGACCGTAACGGCATACTGCGCCTTAACCTGTTGGACAGCCCCTTTGCCGAGCAGGACCTGAACCGCGTCACCACGCTGAAAATCACTGTGGCGGATGGCCAGGACGACGTGCATACCGACTCGACCCTGGCGGTCAGCAACACGCTGCGCAGCAAGCTGCTCGAAGCCCATGCCCTGATCTATGACGACCTGGAAGATGACGAAGTGAACCAGTGGGTACACCGGGTCAAACGCCTGTCGGAGCTGGGCCTGGAAGAAGAAGCCAGCGAGCTGGAACAAAGCCTGATTGAACTGACGCGCAATGATCCGGAGTTGCAGCAGGAGTTTGTGCAGGCGTTGACCAAGGATGGGGGGCGCTTGGTGGCGGATCCCGGCGCACGCTGATCGCTCAATACCTGTGAAGATCAAACTGTGGGAGCTGGCTTGCCTGCGATAGCGGTGTATCAGTTAAAGCATTCGTGACTGACAAACTGCTATCACAGGCAAGCCAGCTCCCACATTTGTTTCGGGTTTTTACCAGGAAAACTCGAGCTGTTCGTTGCCGCCGCTCAGGTCCAGCAACCGCACCCCTATCCCCAACAACCGCACCGGCTTGCCCCCGCGATTGAACGCCTGGGTCATCAACTGCTGATAACTCTCCAGATCCCGCCCTGCCCCGGCCTGCTCCAGCGTCGTCTGGGTAAAGTCATGAAACTTCACTTTGACGAACGGCTTGCCCGCCCGGTAGCTGCTGTCGATACGCGCCATGCGCCCGGCCAGGGTCTCCATCAGCTCCGGCAGTTTCGCCAGGCAGCTTGAAAGATCCGGCAAGTCCACATCGTAGGTGTTTTCCACGCTAATCGATTGCCGACGGCTGTCGTTTTGCACCACACGGTCATCAATTCCACGGGCCAGGCTCCAGAGGCGCTCGCCAAAACTGCCGAATTCGCGCACCAGCGCCAGTTTGTTCCAGTCGCGCAATTGCAGGCAGTCTTCGATGCCCAGGCGCGCCAGCTTGTCAGCGGTGACCTTGCCCACGCCATGCAGCTTGCTGACACGCAACTGCGAGACAAAGTCTTCAACCTGATCCGGCGTGATCACAAACAGGCCGTTGGGCTTTTTCCAGTCGCTGGCGATCTTGGCCAAAAACTTGTTGGGCGCCACGCCGGCAGACACAGTGATATGCAACTGGTTGGAGACCCGGCGCCGAATGTCCTGGGCAATACGCGTGGCGCTGCCGCCAAAATGCGGGCTGTCAGACACATCAAGGTAAGCCTCATCCAGCGACAACGGCTCGATCAAGTCGGTGTAGTCGCGGAAGATCAGTTGGATTTCTTTCGACGCTTCTTTATAGGCATCCATGCGCGGCTTAACAATGGTCAAGTCCGGGCAGAGCTTCAAGGCATGACGTGACGACATCGCCGAACGCACCCCATACGCTCGCGCCTCGTAGTTGCAGGTAGCGATCACCCCCCGCCGGTCCGCCGAACCGCCCACCGCCAAGGGCTTTTGCGCCAGGCTCGGGTCGTCACGCATCTCGATGGCGGCGTAGAAGCAATCACAGTCAACGTGGATGATTTTGCGCTGCGTCATATAAACGGGGTGTGAACCAACGGGTGGCCAGTATCGCATTCACACCTGTATATAGCACCAGTAGTTTGATTCTTCCTTCCAAGTGGTAGGAAGTTTCCTTGATGAATTTATTTTTTCAATCGAATTCGGGCTTCCGATAGAGCTGAAAGCCTTGGCCTGACTGGCCCAGAGCACTTCACGCCCCCTCTTTGGAGAGCTAACCGATTGAACCACAAGCGCTTTTGTTTGATTCACAGGTTGACACACTCGCGTTCCTCTGTAGAATGCCGACACACAGACGCGGGATGGAGCAGTCTGGTAGCTCGTCGGGCTCATAACCCGAAGGTCGTCGGTTCAAATCCGGCTCCCGCAACCAAACATCAAAAAAGGCTACTCGAAAGAGTGGCCTTTTTTGTGCGCGCTTGTTTTTGCCTGCACAATGCAGCCAACACCTTGATTTCAGAATAATTAGCGCTTATTTCAGCGATCAGCTCATTAACGGTTGACACCCCGCCGCTGGGCTGTAGAATGCCGCCCACAGACGCGGGATGGAGCAGTCTGGTAGCTCGTCGGGCTCATAACCCGAAGGTCGTCGGTTCAAATCCGGCTCCCGCAACCAAACATCAAAAAAGGCTACTCGAAAGAGTGGCCTTTTTTGTATCTGACGAAAAAGTTCTTCTGAAACAATGACATGGCATCTTTCATGAAACCGTAGACGGTTTGCAGAGTCCATCTCATTGCACGCTATGCTCAATGCTCAAGCGCTACCCCTCTACGACCAATGGCCGCAGTCGCCGCGCCCGGTGATCCGCGTTAATATTTGTAATTATTTTGTCCATAGGGATTGGTAACTTGGCTGGATACCTCCATCCTGTCGCGCACAATCCACGAGGTGATTGATGCGCGCCAACTCGTCTGAACCACAAGACACCGTTACAGCAGAACAACCGATCACTCCCACCCGTTTGCGGTGGCTGGACCTGTTGAGCAAATACCGCCAGCCCATCGGCCTGGCCGTGACGCTTCTGCTGTTTGCAATCGCCCTGATCGCCTGCCGGCACCTGCTGCTGGAGCTGGACCTCTACGCCCTGCACGATTCGATCCTGGAAGTGCCCAAGCCGGCCCTATTGGGGGCCTTTGCGGCGGCGGTCGCCGGTTTTGTAATCCTGCTCGGCTATGAGTTCTCCGGCGCGCGTTATGCCGGCGTGCAATTGCCCGCCAAGACCCTGGCCCTGGGTGGTTTCACCGCCTTTGCTATCGGCAACGCCATTGGCTTGTCGATGCTCTCGGGGGGTTCGGTGCGTTACCGTTTATATGCACGCCATGGCATCGGCGCCTCGGAAGTGGCGCACATGACCGTATTCGCCAGCCTGGCCCTGGGCTGTGCCCTGCCACCGCTGGCCGCGCTGGCCACGTTGAGCAACTTGCCGGCCGCCTCCACTTACCTGCATTTATCGCAAAGCCTGCTCGGCGGCATTGCCGGCGCCGTGCTGCTGTTGTCGGCCCTGCTGTGCATCGGCATCTATCGCCGCCGCCTGCCGGAACAGCCCTACCCCGACAACCTGCTGGTCAAGGCCGGGCGCCGTACCCTGCGCCTGCCTGGCCGACGCCTGACTTTCCTGCAACTGATCATCACCGCACTGGACGTCGCCGCAGCCGCCACCGTGCTGTATCTGCTGTTGCCGGAAGCTCCGCCCTTCGGCCCGTTCCTGTTGGTGTACCTGCTAGCCCTGGCCGCCGGTGTGCTCAGCCATGTGCCGGGCGGGGTGGGGGTATTCGAAGCGATCCTGCTGGCGGCCTTTGCCGACAAACTTGGTGCCGCGCCCCTGGCTGCTGCCTTGCTGCTGTACCGCATGATCTACGTGGTGCTGCCGCTGCTGATCGCCTGTGTATTCCTGCTGGTCAACGAGGCCCAGCGCCTGTTCCAGACCCAGCAAAGTCTGCGGGTAGCGTCGGGGCTGGCAGCGCCAGTATTGGCCGTCCTGGTTTTTTTGTCCGGCGTGGTCCTGCTGTTTTCCGGCGCCACGCCAGAGATCGACTCACGCCTGGAAAACATCGGCTTCCTGATTCCCCATCGTCTGATCGACGCGTCGCACTTCGGTGCCAGCCTGATCGGTGTGTTGTGCCTGTTGCTCGCCCAAGGCCTGCGCCGGCGGTTGTCGGCCGCCTGGATGCTGACCATGGTGTTGCTGCTGGTCGGCGCCCTGCTTTCGCTGCTTAAAGGCTTCGACTGGGAAGAAGCCAGCCTGATGACCATGACCGCGGTGCTGCTGGCCATCTTCCGACGCTCCTTCTACCGCGCCAGTCGCCTGACCGAGTTGCCGTTTTCGCCGCTGTACCTAGTGGCCAGTGTCTGTGTGCTCGGCGCTTCGATCTGGCTGTTGCTGTTTGCCTACCAGGACGTGCCCTACAGCCATCAACTCTGGTGGCAGTTCACCCTAGATGCCAACGCCCCACGTGGCTTGCGTTCGCTGCTCGGCGCCGCCGTGTTACTGGTGATCGTGTCGCTGACCTGGCTGCTGCGCACGGCACGCCCGGTCATCCACCTGCCGACCCCGGAAGAACTGGAGCGCGCCAGCAAGATCCTGATGGCCTCGTCCCAACCCGACGGCGGCCTGGCGCTCACCGGCGACAAGGCGCTGCTGTTTCACCCTAACGATGAAGCCTTCCTGATGTATGCCCGTCGCGGGCGTAGCCTGGTGGCCTTGTACGACCCGATCGGCCCGACCCAACCGCGCGCCGAGATGATCTGGCAGTTCCGCGACCTGTGCGACATCCACCACGCCCGTCCGGTGTTCTATCAGGTACGCGCCGAGAACCTGCCGTATTACATGGACATCGGCCTCACCGCGATCAAACTGGGTGAAGAAGCCCGCGTCGACCTGAAACGCTTTGACCTGGAAGCCAAGGGCAAAGAAATGAAGGATTTGCGCTACACCTGGAACCGTGGCACCCGGGACGGCCTGTCCCTGGAAATCTGCGAACCGGGCAAGGCGCCGATGGATGAATTAAAAGTCATCTCCGACGCCTGGCTTACAGGTAAGAATGTGCGGGAAAAGGGCTTCTCCCTGGGCCGTTTCAGCGATGACTACCTCAAGCACTTTCGTATCGCGATCATTCGCTTCGAAGGGCGCCCGGTGGCCTTCGCCAATCTGCTCGAAACCTATAATCATGACCTGGCCAGCCTCGACCTGATGCGTGCCCACCCGGACGCGCCCAAGTTGACCATGGAGTTCATGATGGTGGGCCTGATTCAACACTATAAGAGCCACGACTACGCGCGCTTCAGCCTCGGCATGGTGCCGTTGTCGGGCTTGCAACCGCGCCGTGGCGCACCGCTGACCCAGCGCCTGGGCTCGATGGTGTTCCGCCGTGGCGAGCAACTGTATAACTTCCAAGGTTTGCGCCGCTTCAAAGACAAGTTCCAGCCCGACTGGGAACCCCGTTACATGGCCGTGCCCGCAGGACTGGATCCGCTGGTGGCATTGGCCGATACCGCCGCCCTGATTGCGGGCGGCTTGACTGGATTGGTGAAACGCTGATGATTCGACGCTCCTGGCGGTATGTATTGGCTTTAGTGGTGCTGCTTGCGCTGATCGCGGCGGGTGGCTTCTGGTACTGGAACCGCCCCGCCCCGCAACCGACCCTGGAGCACTTGCCCCAGGCCGACGGTTCGGTAATGACCCGCGTAACCCCGGCCAGCAACGCAAAAGCCCGCGTGGCCGTGGCGGTGATGGCCGACGAAACCCTGACCGACAGCCAACTGATTGCCCTGAGCCAGGGCGGTGCTGCGCAACTAGTTCAGGTGGTGCTGCCCAAGGATGACTGCGCACTGCAGGAAAAAGCCCTGCAAGGCGCCCTGGCCCAGCTCAAAGGCCCGGCAACCCTGGTCAGCGGCATCGGCCCTGGCGCCGCACTCGCCTGGCGCTGGCTGGCCACCCAGAACGACGACAAGGCCAACGCCATCTCCGTGGGCTTCGCCCTGAAACAGGAAGGCTGCAACGACCCGCTGCCGAAAACCGCCGCCCATGGCAGCTGGCTGGTGGCGTGGAACGATAACCCCGACGATGAAAGCGCCAGTTTCGTACGTGACACACCGCGCGCTACTACCAGCATCAGCGACTACGACATTCATTACCCACAGGTGCTGAATAACGAACTGCGCAAGCAACTGGTCGGTTCGGACAACGGCGGCCTGGCGATTCCAGTGGTAGAAGTGCCTGCCGGCCAAGCCAAGGACACCGTGACCCTATTCCTCTCCGGTGACGGCGGCTGGCGCGACCTGGACCGCGACGTGGCGGGCGAGATGGCGAAGATCGGCTACCCGGTGGTGGGCATCGACACCCTGCGCTACTACTGGCAGCACAAGACGCCGGAGCAAAGCGCCAAGGACCTCACCGAGCTGATGCAACACTACCGGCAAAAGTGGGGCACCAAGCGCTTCGTGCTGACCGGTTACTCGTTCGGCGCCGACGTATTGCCGGCCATCTACAACCGTATGCCAGAGAACGAACAGCAACGGGTGGACGCGATCATCCTGCTGGCCTTCGCCCGTACCGGCAGCTTTGAAATCGAAGTGGAAGGCTGGCTGGGCAACGCCGGCAAAGAAGCCGCCACCGGCCCGGAAATGGCCAAGCTGCCGCCTGAGAAAGTCGTGTGCATCTACGGCGCCGAAGAAGTCGACGAGAGTGGCTGCACCGACAAGACCGCCGTGGGCGAAGCCATGAAGCTGCCGGGCGGGCATCACTTCGATGAGAACTACCCGGCGCTGGCCAAGCGCTTGGTGGATATTATCGTCAAGCATCAGGCCAAAGCCGAATAACTCCAGCTTAACCTAAGACCCAATGTGGGAGCGGGCTTGCCCGCGATAGCGCTGGCTCAGTCACAGTAGCGTTGAATGACACTCCGTCATCGCGGGCAAGCCCGCTCCCACAGTGGTACGTGGTGTTGATGAAAACTAGCGCGGTTCGATGTGCGCAATCATCAGTTGCACCGTCTCATTGCCACGAAATTCATTCACATCCAGCTTGTAGGCCAATTCCACCCAACGCACCGTCGGGTTTGGCCACACTTCGCGGTCCACACCAAAGGCGATGCCATCGAGCTTCACCGACCCGCACTCGCTCTTGAGCACCACTTTCAAATGCCGCTCGCCCACCACCCGCTGCTCCACCAACTGGAATACCCCGTGAAACAACGGCTCGGGAAAGTGCTGCCCCCACGGGCCGGCATGGCGCAGGGCGCGGGCCAGTTCCAGGTGAAATTCTTCCACCGCCAGGGTGCCGTCTGAAAGCAGGCGGCCGGTGAGGTCTTCTTCGCGCAGTTGCCGGCGCACTTCGGCATCGAAGGCTTGCGCAAACAACGGGAAGTTGGCCTCGGGCAAGGTCAGCCCCGCCGCCATGGCGTGGCCGCCGTACTTGGTGATCAGGTTGGGGTGCTGGCTGGCGACGACCGCCAGCGCATCGCGGATATGAAAGCCTTGCACCGAGCGTCCAGAGCCCTTGAGCAGGCCATCACCGGCATCGGCGAAGGCGATGGTCGGGCGGAAATAACGCTCCTTCATGCGTGACGCGAGGATCCCGATCACCCCTTGGTGCCACTCCGGGTCAAACAGGCACAGACCGTACGGCATCGACTCCACCGGCAGGTCCTTGAGCTGGGCCAGGGCCTCGCGTTGCATGCCTTGCTCGATGGATTTACGGTCCTGGTTCATGCCGTCCAGTTGCGCGGCCATTTCCCGTGCGGCGGCGAAGTCCGTGGTAAGCAAGCATTCAATGCCCAGGCTCATGTCATCCAGGCGTCCGGCCGCGTTCAGACGCGGGCCGAGGATGAAACCCAGGTCGGTGGAGGTGATACGCGCATGATCACGCTTGGCCACTTCCAGGATCGCCTTGATCCCCGGCCGCGCCCGACCGGCCCGAATACGCTCCAGCCCCTGATGCACGAGGATGCGGTTGTTGGCGTCCAGCGGCACCACGTCAGCGACGCTGCCCAGGGCCACCAGATCAAGCAGTTCACCGATGTTCGGCTGGGGCTTGTTGTCATACCAACCCAGGCTGCGCAACCGTGCACGCAGGGCCATCAATACATAGAAGATCACGCCGACGCCGGCCAGGGCCTTGCTGGGAAATGTGCAGCCCGGCTGGTTAGGATTGACGATGGCGTCAGCGGCCGGCAGTTCATCGCCGGGCAAGTGGTGGTCGGTCACCAGCACCTGCAACCCCGCCGCTTTCGCCGCCGCCACGCCTTCGACGCTGGAGATACCGTTGTCCACGGTGATCAGCAACTGCGGCTCGCGCTCCAGCGCCACCGCGACGATTTCCGGGGTCAGGCCGTAGCCGTATTCGAAGCGGTTGGGCACCAGGTAATCGACATGGGCCGCGCCAAGCAAACGCAGGCCCAGGGTGCCCACGGTACTCGCCGTGGCGCCATCGGCGTCGAAGTCACCGACGATCAGGATGCGCTGGCGTTGCTCCAGGGCCGTCACCAGCAAGTCCACCGCCGCATCGATGCCCTTGAGCTGCTGATAGGGAATCAACCGCGCCAGGCTCTTGTCCAGCTCGGCCTCCGACTGCACCCCGCGTGCGGCGTAAAGGCGGGTCAACAGCGGCGGCAGTTCACCGAGAAAAGGCAGGACGGCGGGCAATGGGCGGGGATCGATACGCATGGGGTGACGGGAGCTTCTCTTCTAATACATCGGTTAAACACAGAGAGTGAACGCAGCAGAGATCAAGTGTGGGAGCTGGCTTGCCTGCGATGCATACGACTCGGTACATCAGACACACCGAGTGGATGCCCTCGCAGGCAAGCCAGCTCCCACCTTTTCAACCGCGCTCGCCGACCAGCCATTGCAGTTGCACTTCATGCTGGCCACGGTCATCGGTCACAAAGATCGTGCCTTCGCTGATCATCACGTCCCACTTGATCACCCGCGGCATGTCCTTGGCCAGGGTCTCCAAGACTTCCTGGGGCACGGCAGCGATGTGCACGTTTTTCAGGTTGTTGGCCACCGGCACCACCTTGCCTTCCCACACGCGCAGGCTGCCATAGGCCAGCAGGCTGGTGCGTTCGGTGCGGCGCGAACACCAGGTCAGGCGGTCGGCATCTGGCTGGCCGACTTCGATCCAGTGCAAAACCCGATCATCCAGGCTTTTTTCCCACAGGGCCGGTTCGTCTACATCCGACAGGCCACGCCCGAACGCCAACTGCTCGTTGTACCAGAGGGCGTAGGCCAGCAGGCGCACGGTCATGCGCTCTTCGGTTTCCGAAGGGTGGCGGGCGATGGTCTGTTTGACGCTCTCGTACACCGAGCGGTCGAGGTCGGTGAGGTTGAGTTCGAATTTGTAGGTCGTGGACGGCTGGGCCATGAACGGGCTTCTAAAGACAAGGAAAGGCGGCCAGTCTAACCGATGGCGAGGGCATTGAACGAATACTGCGCTGCATCCGGGCGGCTCGCCTATGTTAAAAAGCAGGACATCATCGTCCCGCGCTCGTAAGGATCCCCATGTCGCTCACTGCCAAACCACTTGCCGGCCTGAAAGTCATTGAACTGGGCACTTTGATCGCCGGCCCGTTTGCCTCACGCATTTGCGCTGAATTCGGCGCCGAGGTGATCAAGGTCGAATCCCCGGACGGCGGCGACCCGCTGCGCAAATGGCGCAAGCTGTATGAAGGCACTTCGCTGTGGTGGTTCGTACAGGCGCGCAACAAGCAGTCGCTGACCCTCAACCTCAAGCACCCGGAAGGCCTGGCGATCCTCAAGCAACTGTTGGCCGACGCCGACATCCTGATCGAAAACTTCCGCCCAGGCGTGCTGGAGAAACTCGGCCTGAGCTGGGAAACCCTGCACGCCCTCAACCCCAAGCTGGTGATGGTACGCCTCTCGGGCTTCGGCCAGACGGGGCCGATGAAGGACCAGCCGGGGTTTGGCGCGGTGGGCGAGTCCATGGGCGGCTTGCGCTATATCACCGGCTTCGAGGACCGCCCGCCGGTGCGCACCGGGATTTCCATCGGCGACTCGATTGCCGCGTTGTGGGCAGTGATCGGCGCGCTGATGGCGCTGCGTCATCGCGAAGTCAACGGCGGCTTGGGCCAGATGGTGGATGTGGCGCTGTATGAAGCCATCTTCGCCATGATGGAAAGCATGATCCCCGAGTTCGATGTGTTCGGGTTTATCCGTGAGCGCACCGGCAACATCATGCCCGGCATCACCCCGTCCTCGATCCACACCACCGCAGACGGCAAACATGTGCAGATCGGCGCCAATGGCGATGCAATCTTCAAGCGCTTCATGCGGGTGATCGGCCGTGACGATTTGGCGAACGACCCTGCACTGGCCAGCAATGACGGGCGTGACGCTCGCCGCGATGAGCTGTACGGCGTGATTGATCGCTGGGTCAATTCGCTGTCGCTCGCCCAGGTGATTGAGCATCTGAACAAAGCCGAGGTGCCCGCCAGCCGCATCTACAGCGCCGAAGACATGCTGGGCGACCCGCAATTCCTGGCCCGGGAAATGTTCCTCAAGGCGCAGTTGCCGGGCGGCAAGGACTTCAAGATGCCCGGCATCGTGCCCAAGCTCTCGGACACACCGGGCAGCTGCGAATGGGTCGGCCCGCAACTGGGTGAACACAACAGCCTGGTGCTCAATGCCTTGGGCTACGACGCGGCGGCTATCACTCGCCTGCGCGAGGATGGCGCGATCTGACAAATCCCAGGCAAAAAGAAACCCCGAGCAGTGGGGAGACAACTCGGGGTTAAACGTGGTCTACAAAAAGACCCGCACAGCAAGCGACAAACACCGGAGCACAATGCCTGCTCTTGCTGTTACAAACTCTGACTGACCACCTTGTAGGAAGGTTCCGAAGAAAAATAATGTTTCATGCCAGTGCGCCGCCACGGGTTTGGGAGGCGTTGCGCAAGGCAGCGATGACTGAAGGTTCCAGGCGCCCTTCGGCGATTTTCAGGTCGCGGAGCAGGCAATCCACCACATCCACCAGCGCGCGCTTGTCGCTCAATTGCGCACGATCGACTTCACGTTCAACCACGATGGCGCCACCGGGGTTCTTCACGGTTACCAGGCAGTCGTCGCGCATACCGGCAGAGGTCAGCGTAACCTGATAAGGGCTCAGTGCTTGGCTGAGCAATAGGTTGATACTTTCCATCTCGATCACCACTCAATCATTCGAAAAAGGTTCGAAAAACAAAAATGTCACGAAGAGGCTGACATTCAAGTGACCCGTGCTCAAAGCAGAAAGTTCTACCTTTTGTGTAATCCACTGCTTGAGGAAAACGAGCATGCACGGAAAAGATGACAGAGAAAAAACAACGGCGCACAGGCTAGAATCCCTGGATTGTCCCGGGAGCCTGCCTTGAGAGCTGCGTCTGAACCGCCCTTGCGTATCGTGATTGCCGACGATCACCCGATTTTCCTGATTGGCCTGCGCGCCGTGCTCGAGCGTGACACGCACATCAGCATCGTCGGCGAGGCCAATTCCCCCCAGGCCCTCAGTGCGTTGTTGCAACACTGTGCCTGCGATGTGGTGGTGACCGACTTCATGATGCCCGTCGAGCCCCAAGCCGACGGGTTGCGCTTGATCGAGCAACTGCGCCGGCACTATCCGCACCTGCCCATTGTGGTGGTGACCATGCTCAACAATGCCGGGTTGTTTCATTCCATCCTGGCGTTGGGCGTGATGGGCTTGCTGAGCAAGGCCAGCCTGGCCGATGAGCTGCCCCAGGCGATCCGCCAGGTTCGCCAGCAACGTACCTATGTGGCCCAGACCATCCGCCAGGCGCTGAGCCTGGCCGGGGAAGTCGGCGCTGATCGCCTGCACTCCCAGGAGCACCTGTCACCCCGGGAACTGGAGGTGATTCGCCTGTTGGCCAGTGGCATGACGGTGGGCGAGATCGCCGCGCACCTGCACCGCAGCAAGCAGACCGTCAGCGCGCAAAAAGTCAGCGCCATGCGCAAGCTGGGGCTGGTCAACGATGCCGCCCTGTTTATTTACGTGCAGGAACACGGGCTGGCCTAGCCTGGAACGCGATCCATTGCTTGAGCGTCTCGGCCTCCATCGGCCGGGCGATAAAGCAACCTTGCAGCCACGCCGCGCCCAGTTCGCCCACGGCGTGATAATCGGCGGCGGTTTCCACGCCGGTGACCACCACGGCGACATCCAGGCGCGCCGCCATGCTCATGGCGCCCGCCACCACAGCGGCCTTGCGATCATCATTGGCCATCCCACAGGCAAACGCCGGGGGAATTTTCAGCTCGGTAAAAGGCAGTTCCAGCAAATGCTGCAGGCTGGTGCCGCCCATGCCGAAGTCGCCGATGGACAACTGGCAACCCAACATGCGCAAGCGCAGCAACCCAGTGACATGGGCGCTGTCGGTTTTCAGCGTCGAGGTTTCCACCAACTCCAGGGTCAGGCTATGGGCGGGCACACCATGAAGTTGCAGCAAACCTTGCAGCACCTGGGGGAAGTGCTCGCGCTCCAGCATACGCCCGGGAATGTTCACAGCTACCGGCAGCACTCGGCCGCTTTCGCCCATCACCTGGTTCGCCAGGCCAAGCGCCTGCTCCAGCACATGCCAGGTAAACGCCTCTTCCATGCCGGCAAACTCCAGCACTGGCAGGAACTCGTCAGGCAGCAATAGCTCACCGTCCTGCAACTGCCAACGCGCCAGCGCCTCCACCCCTTGCAACACACCGGCCTGACTGACGATGGGCTGGTACCAGACCCTGCCACAGGCTGCGATAGTCGCCTGGCTGACATCCGCCGAGGGCGGCAGTTGTTCCTGCTCGCTCAAGCTCAGCAGTTGACGGACGCGCTCCCAGGACAGCACCGCTGGCCCTGGACGCAAGTGCTCCTGACAATCGCTCAATACTTGCCCGATCAGCTTGGCCGAGGCCGGCTTGGGCAAGCACGCCAAGACCTTGAGCCCCAATTGGCGAGCCATGTTCGCCACGCCTTCCAGCACGTCGGGCTCGGCGTTGCTGAGCAGGATCAACACCTGGGCCAGGCGGCGTTCGGCCAACTCACGGATCAACGCCAGGCCATCGCCCTGCTCCAGGTACAGGTCGCAGATGGCGATATCCACCGGGCCTTTGCTGTCCAGGGACTGGCGGGCAATTTCGACCGTTTCCGCGGCCCGCACATTGAACACACCGTTAGCATTGAGCATCTGGTGCAAGGCCATCAGTTGAAACGGGTTGTCTTCGAGGATCAGGACGTTCAGGGATCGCATGGGTAAGGGTGTCGGTACAGAGAAAGTCCTGCACAGTAGCCATACGCTGCGCCGTGTCCCATAGGACGTGTCCTAAAAGCTTCTTTAAATGTGGGAGGGGCAAGCCTTGTCGGTCAAGCGCAGACCTCCTGTGGGAGCTGGCTTGCCTGCGAAGGCGGTGTGTCAGTCGCTACATCTGTTACTGCACTACCGCTATCGCAGGCAAGCCAGCTCCCACATTTGATCGTCGTTGCCTTGAGCATTGCGTTCGCTTAGCTGATCGGCATTAAGGTGTCAGGCATCCAGATAAGGTTGCAGGTCGCGACGAAAAGCCTTGAGCACCTCGGACAAGCGCAACCAGGGTTCTTCAAGCTCGGCGCCGCGCTGCTCTCGGGCGCATTGCTCAAGGGCGACACAGGCCTTGGCCAGTGGCAGTGCGTCCACCAGCGAGCAAATGCCCTTGAGCCGGTGCAGCGATGCATTCAAGCGTGCCACGTCGCGCTCGGCCAGGGCACCCGCCAACACCTCGTGTTCGTGGTCCAGGCTCTTGGCCAGTTCCTGCAACATGCTTTGCAGCACCGGGCCATCGGCCTGGGTCATGGTGCGCAGGGCCTCGATATCGAACGAACGCTGGGGTGCCAGGCGTGCCAGCACTTGGGTCCAGTGTTCCAAGGTCACCGGCTTGACCAGCAGTTCATCCATACCGGCGTCCTCGCAGCGGCGTTGTTCATCTTTCATGGCGTTCGCGGTGCAACCCACCAGCGCGCTACGAGGCCGTTGCTCCTCGGCTTCGAGGCGCCGTATCGTCGCACTCAAGGCATAACCGGACATGCCGGGCATCTGACAATCGGTGACCAACACGTCAAAACGCTGCTCACGCCAGCGTTGCAACGCGGCCTCGGCCGACTCCAGGGCGACCACTTGATGACCGAGGAACTGCAACTGCTGCGCCAGCACCAGGCGGTTGGCCGCCAAATCATCCACCACCAGTATCGACAGGCTGCGCCCCGTCGGTGACAACGTCACGGTGGGCGTTGCCGGCACATCATCGGTGCTGACCCGGTCCAGGCGCAGGTCAATGCACACCACCGTCCCCTCGCCCACCACGCTATCGAGGTGAATGCTGCCGCCCATCAATTCCACCAGTTGCTTGCAGATACTCAGGCCCAGCCCGGTGCCACCGTGTTGCGCAGCGGTCAAGGCGCTCACCTGAGTAAAAGGCTTGAACACCCGCGGCTGTTGCTCGGCGCTGATGCCCGGGCCACTGTCCTTGACGCACAGGTGCAGGTATTCGGTATCGGTCTCATCCCGTTGGCAAGTCACGCTGAGGTGAACCCCGCCCCGCTCGGTAAATTTGAGCGCATTGCCCAACAGGTTGTGCATCACCTGGCGTAACCGCAGCGGGTCGAACCAGTAATAACCCTGAGCAGCCGGATCAAACGCCAGGGTCAGGTGCAGGCCCTTCTTTTGCGCTGTGGCTTCGAACAGGCTCTGAATGCCCTCGAAAAAACGCTTCAACTCGGTGGTCTGTGGCGCCAGTTGCAGGTGGCCGGCCTCGATCTTGGCCAAGTCCAGGCTGTCGCCCATCAGCGCAATCAGCTCGCGCGCCGAACGATGGGCCACCTGCAGCGCCTCGGAAACCGGCTGGCCGCTTGCCAGGCAACGCTCTTGCTCCAGTTCGAGCAAGCCAATGATGGCAGTCATGGGAGTGCGAATCTCGTGGCTCAAGGCCGAGAGAAATGCACTTTTGGCGTAGTTCGCTTCGTCGGCGGCCTGGCGTGCGTCCATCAACTGGCGCTCCAGGTCTTTGCGTTCGTTGATATCGATCCAACCGCCCAACAACCCCTGCAGGCGGCCCTGGGCGTCAAAAAAAGGCACGGTCCACTGGTAGACGTGATAACTGCCGCCGTTGAGTTCCAATTGCCGGTCGACAAACAACGGCTGCTGCGTGGCCAATTGCTCCATGTGGCCTTCGTGCAGGCGTGCCGCTGTGGCGTCGGGCACGACCTTGCTCTCCATCAGCGTCAGGCCCTGGATCAGCTCCAGCCGGGTCGCCAATTGCTGTTCATAACTTTTATTGCAGGTCACCAGGCGCCCGTCCAGGTCGCGGACGAACAGCGGGTTGGGCATGCCGTCGAGCAGTGCGCGCTTGAACGCCAACTGGTCGTTGAGCCGTTGCTCGGCCTCCAGCCGTTGGCGAATCTGGCGCTTGAGCCGGCTGTTCCACACCAGCGACACCAACACAAACAGCAGCGCCGTGGCCACCGTCCAATAGGCCCATGGCGGTACGCGTTGCCAGGCCGGCAGCGGAATCGCCACGGCACCGATCCAACGCAGGCGCAACGCACTCAGCTCAGCCACCGGCAACGCCTCCAGGGCCTTGTTCAGAATGCTCAGCAGCTCAGGTTGGTCCTTGCGCACCGACAGGCAGTTGGACGACCACTTGCCATCGACACTGCGTCCGATACGCAGACCATCTTCCGGGTAACTCTGCACTTCCACTTCAGTTTGAATGGTAGCGGCCGCCTCGCCCCGTCGTACCAGCTCACGGGCCTGGTTGTAATTGTCTACCAGGCGCAAGGTGATGTTCGGATGCGCATGGCGAATATCATTTTCCAATACATGACGTGCCGGCAGCGCCAGCACCTTGCCGTCCAACTGCTTCAAGCCCGTCAGGGGCGAGGCATCGGCACGTTCGATAAACACCCAGCCGGACCCGCCAAAACCATGACTGAAGTTGAGCAACGCACTGCGCTCCTGATTCACAGCCAGGGTCGTGTTCATCTGTGCCTGGCCGGTTTCCAGCCATTCCAGGGTTTGCGCAGTAGAACCCACCTCTTCATAGACGAACTGCAAACCGGTCATGCGCGAGATGCGATTCAACAGGTCGACATTCAGGCCAACCCACTGGCCGTCCTTGTCCCTGAAAATGTAAGGCGACATCTGCTGGGCCACCACCACGACATGGGGATGCTCACGCACCCAGGCCTGTTCCGACGCCGACAACGCAACGCGCTCACCACTGATACCGACGCCGAGCCCGGTGGTCCAGCGCGCGAGGATTTCACGCTGCACCGACTCGTCAAGGCTTGCCAGCGCGCGGTTCATCATGGCCCCCAACAACGGATCTGCCTGGCGGGTGGCGAAGGCAAAACCGATGGGCGCCAGCCGGCTCTGCTCCTTGATCTGCAACCCCAGGTAAGGCCGCAGCGATTTATAGGCGCGCACAATCACTTCGTTGCCGATAAACGCATCGACGTCACCTTGCTTCAAGGCTTCGAGGCCGCTGTAGAGGTTGGGGGCGAGCATGATGTGGCTGTCGGGATACGCCGCGTGCACCTTCTGCACGTTGGCGTAGCCGTCGAGCAACACCAGCTTCTTGCCGGCCAGATCGTCGCCTTGGGTATCGTCGCGACGCAGCACCACCACCGAGCGGTCGGGCATGTAGTCCGGGGTGAATTGCAGGCCAGGTACGTCACGCTCGTAACCATTGGCACTGGTGAGAATGTCGATGGTGCCGTTGCGCAGCGCTTCGACCGCCTGGGCGCGCTCGGAGAAGCCCAGCACTTGCATGGGCACACCCAGCCGCGCGCCAACCAGGCTCAAATAATCGGCGCTGATGCCCTGGTAGCGATTGCGGTCGCGGGTGATATCGATCGGCTGGTAGTCATCTATCGAGATACCCACTTTGAGTGTCCGATGCGCCGCCAACCACTGCTGCTCCGTTGGCGCCAGCGGCATAGGTTCAAGCGGGATAAACGCCGGGACCAGTTTGAACGGCAGGCTGACGGCGGCCAGGCTCATGGGCACCTGGATGAGCCACAACAGGCACACCAGCTTCAACGTCCATTGGATCAACACCTGCACCGGTTGGGTTTCCTTGATTGGGCGACTGGGCAAGTATGGCTCGCCAGAATGAAAAAGCCCGTCACGAGGACGGGCTTGGCCGACTGCAAAAAGCTGAATGCATACCTGTAGCAGCCTGATATCCGCCTTATGGTCAGCGGGTGAGTTAGCTGAATGTGGGAGCCGGGCTTGCCCGCGATGCAGACGCCTGGGTATTCAGTCGTACCGAGGCGCCTGCATCGCAGGCAAGCCAGCTCCCACACAAACCCGCTACCCCATTCTTGATTAGAGCGGTTTGCCCCGATTGCCATGCTGGCTGACAAACGCCTGCACTGTCTTCAGGTCATTGGCCAATACGGTGCAGCGCTCTTCGCGCTCGAACAGGTCGGTCAAATGCTCCGGCAACTCCAGGGCCTTGCCAATGCCGGCTTTCTCGACCGCTTCCGGGAACTTGACCGGGTGCGCGGTACCGAGGATCACCATTGGAATATCCAGGCTGCGGCGGCATTCGCGGGCGGCTTTCACGCCGATAGCCGTGTGCGGGTCGAGCACTTCGCCGGTTTGGGCATAGACCTGCGCGATGGTTTCGCAGGTCTGCGCATCGTCCACGGCCAGGGAATCGAACAGCTTGCGGGTTTCGGTCCAGCGCTCTTGCTCGACGCTGAAACCGCCACCTTGCTTGAAGCTGTTCATCAACTCGGCCAGGGCTGCGCCGTTGCGACCGTGCATGTCGAACAGCAAGCGTTCGAAGTTCGACGAGACCATGATGTCCATGGACGGCGACAGCGTGGCGTGCAGGGTTTCCTTCACATACTGGTTGCCGCTCATGAAGCGATGCAGGATGTCGTTGCGGTTGGTGGCGACGATCAACTGGTTGATCGGCAGGCCCATGTTGCGTGCCAGGTAACCGGCGAAGATGTCGCCGAAGTTGCCGGTCGGCACCGAGAACGACACCGAACGCGCCGGGCCGCCCAACTGCAGCGATGCATGGAAGTAGTAGACGATCTGGGCCATGATCCGCGCCCAGTTGATCGAGTTCACCGCCACCAGACGCGTGCCCTTGAGGAAGCTCTGGTCAGCGAAGCTGTTCTTGACCATTTCCTGGCAGTCGTCGAAGTTGCCTTCGATGGCGATGTTGTGAATGTTCTCACCGAAGATGGTGGTCATCTGCCGACGTTGCACCTCCGACACGCGCTTGTGCGGGTGCAGGATGAAGATATCGACGTTTTCGCAGTGCTTGCACCCTTCGATGGCCGCCGAGCCGGTGTCGCCGGAGGTGGCGCCGATGATTACCACGCGCTCGCCGCGCTTTTCCAGCACGTAGTCGAGCAGGCGACCGAGCAGTTGCAGGGCGAAGTCCTTGAACGCCAGGGTCGGGCCGTGGAACAGCTCCAGTACCCACTCGTTGCCGTTCAACTGGCGCAGAGGTGCGATGGCGCTATGGGCAAACACGCCGTACGTCTCTTCCAGGATCTTTTTAAAATCCGCATCCGGAATGCTGCCGGTGACGAACGGGCGCATCACTCGGAAAGCCAGCTCGTGATACGGCAGGCCGGCCCAGGAGGCGATTTCTTCCTGGGTGAAGCGCGGCAGGTTTTCCGGCACATACAGGCCGCCGTCGGTGGCAAGGCCTGCCAGCAGAACGTCTTCGAAATTCAGGGCCGGTGCCTGGCCGCGGGTGCTGATGTAACGCATGACTGGCTCCTCTAAAACATTCTCGAACAGGGGCCGCCGAATGGACGGGGCCCCTGGAACAAATCGGTTAGTTCAAGTGTTCGACGCGAATCCGCACCACCGGGCCGACCACGCCTTGCAAGGCTTCCAGGGCATGGATGGCATCGTTGATGTGCTGTTCGAGCACGCGGTGGGTCAGCAGGATCATCGGCACCTGGCCGTTTTGTTCCTCGACTTCCTTCTGCATGATCGACTCGATGTTGATACCGCGCTCCGACAGGATGCTGGCCACCTGGGCCAGCACGCCTGGATGGTCCTGGGCCTGGATGCGCAGGTAGTAGGCACTTTCGCAGGCTTCGATCGGCAGGATCGGGTGGGCCGACAGCGAGTCCGGCTGGAAGGCCAGGTGCGGCACACGGTTTTCCGGGTCGCTGGTCATGGCGCGAACCACGTCCACCAGGTCGGCGATCACTGACGAAGCGGTCGGCTCCATGCCGGCACCGGCGCCGTAGAACAGGGTGGAACCGGCGGCGTCACCGTTGACCATCACCGCGTTCATCACGCCATTGACGTTGGCGATCAGGCGGTCGGCCGGGATCAGCGTCGGGTGCACCCGCAATTCGATACCGGCCGGGGTGCTGCGCGCTACGCCCAGGTGCTTGATGCGGTAGCCCAGGGCTTCGGCGTAGTTCACGTCGGCGGTGGTCAGCTTGGTGATGCCTTCGGTGTAGGCCTTGTCGAATTGCAGCGGGATACCAAAAGCGATGGACGCCAGGATGGTCAGCTTGTGGGCCGCGTCGATGCCTTCCACGTCGAAGGTCGGGTCGGCTTCGGCGTAACCCAGGGCCTGGGCTTCGGCCAGCACGTCTTCGAAGGTACGGCCCTTCTCGCGCATTTCGGTGAGGATGAAGTTACCGGTGCCGTTGATGATGCCGGCCACCCAGTTGATGCGGTTGGCGGACAGGCCTTCACGGATCGCCTTGATCACCGGGATACCACCGGCCACCGCGGCTTCGAACGCCACGATCACGCCTTTCTCGCGGGCCTTGGCGAAGATCTCGTTGCCGTGCACGGCGATCAGCGCCTTGTTGGCGGTGACCACGTGCTTGCCGTGCTCAATGGCCTTGAGCACCAACTCGCGGGCCACGGTGTAGCCGCCAACCAGTTCGATGACGATATCGATCTCAGGGTTGGTGGCCACGGCGAACACATCGTTGGTAATCGCAATACCGGTCGTTTCGAACTGAGGCTTTGGCGAACGCGTGGCAATCTGCGCCACTTCAATCCCGCGACCTGCGCGGCGGGAAATTTCTTCAGCGTTACGCTGAAGTACGTTGAAGGTACCGCCACCGACGGTCCCTAACCCACAGATGCCTACTTTGACCGGTTTCACTGAAGAACTCCCCATGAAACGGCCGACGCTAGGTCGGCCGTGAAAACAGCCGCACAACTGCGGCTCTCAATTAATGACTCGCCGACGGTTCGGCGGGCCATGATCGTCAAAGGCTCAACGATAAATGCTTACTTGGCACCCAGTGCCAGTTTGGCAACTTGCGGCGCCGGCTGGTAGCCCGGAATCACCTGGCCGTCGGCCAAAACGATGGCCGGTGTACCGTTCACACCAATGGACTGGCCCAGGGCGAACTGCTTGGAAACCGGGTTGGCGCATTTGGCCGATTTGATTTCCTTGCCGTCGACCATCTTGTCCATGGCCGCCTTTTTGTCGGCCGAACACCATACGGCTTGCAACTGCTCGTCACCCGGCGAACCCAGGCCCTGGCGCGGGAACGCGACGTAGCGCACTTCCACGCCCAGCTTGTTCAGTGCCGGGATTTCAGCGTGCAGCTTGTGGCAGTACGGGCAGGTGGTGTCGGTGAACACGGTGATGTGGGTCTTGGTCTCGCCGATGGCCGGGTACACCACGGTTTCAGCCACCGGGATACCGTTGATCAGCTTGGACACACCCAGGCGCTCGGCCTTCTCGGTCAGGTTGACCGGCTTGCCGTCCTTGAGCTGGAACAGGTAGCCCTGGACGATGTACTGGCCATCGGCACTGGCGTACAGCACACGGCTGCCCTTGAGCTTGACTTCATACAGGCCGGCCATGGGGCTGGCGCTGATGCTTTCGATCGGGGTATCGAGCGCCAGGTTGGCCAGGCTCTTGCGAATGGTCTGCTCGGCCGCATCATCGGCGACCGCAAAGGTGGAAACCAACGCAATGGCTGCGGCGGCAATAATCTGGGTCAAGCGCATGGGAACTCCTGAAGGCAGAGGCAGGGACGGGAGCAGAATACTGATCTGGACCACAATGGATGCCGTCCCCTTTGCGAACCGGCAAAGCCTACCACAGTTGGGCGGGAGGGCAGACCGCGACAGGTAAAATGGGCCATTTCTGACGGTTTTATCCGCGCGGGTGATGCTTGGCGTGCATATCCTGCAAACGTGCGCGCGCCACATGGGTGTAGATCTGGGTTGTGGATAAGTCGCTGTGGCCGAGCAGCATCTGTACCACGCGCAAATCCGCGCCGTGGTTGAGCAAGTGGGTGGCGAAGGCATGGCGCAAGGTGTGGGGTGACAGCGCCTTGCCGATCCCGGCCACTTTGGCCTGGTGCTTGATGCGGTGCCAGAAGGTCTGGCGGGTCATCTGCTCGCCGCGCTGGCTGGGGAACAGCACGTCGCTGGGGCGCCCACCGAGCAGTTCGTGGCGCGCATCGCGCATGTAGCGCTCGACCCACACAATCGCCTCCTCGCCCATGGGCACCAGCCGCTCCTTGCTGCCCTTGCCCATCACGCGCAACACGCCCTGGCGCAGGTTGACCTGCTCCAGCGTCAGGCTGATCAGTTCGGTGACGCGCAAGCCGCAGGCATACAGCACCTCAAGCATGGCGCGGTCGCGCTGGCCGATGGCCTCGCTCAGGTCCGGGGCCGCGAGCAAGGCATCGACGTCGGCTTCCGACAAGGATTTGGGCAACGGCCTGCCGAGTTGCGGCATGTCGATTTGCAGGGTCGGGTCGACGGCAATGAGTTTTTCCCGCAGCAGGTAGCGATAAAAGCCACGCACGCCGGAGAGGAATCGCGCAGTGGAGCGCGGTTTGTAGTTCTGCTCCAGGCGCCAGGCCAGGTGATCGAGGATCAGCTCGCGCCCGGCATTTTTCAGCTCAAGTTTTTTCTCCTGCAGCCAGCCGTTAAACAGCGCCAGGTCACTGCGGTAGGCCTGGCGTGTGTTGTCCGACAGGCCTTTTTCCAACCAGAGGGCGTCGAGGAAGCGGTCGATCAGGGGATGGTCAATGGCAGGCATGGGCACTCAAGCAACGCAGCACAAGGCAATACGCGAATTATTTAGTGAACTGTGGCAAGAGCCATTAGTCTTTCATAGCCCGCTAATTCAAGGAACAGGAAGCTTTAATGAACGAACAACAGATTTTGTTGGCTTTTGGCGGCATTGGCGTGGCCGCACTCGGCTGCCAGTGGCTGGCCTGGCGCCTGAAACTGCCAGCGATTCTGTTTCTTCTGCTGAGCGGGATTCTGGCAGGGCCGATACTCGGATGGCTCGACCCGCAGGAAATGTTCGGCCCTCTGTTGATGCCATTGGTGTCATTGGCAGTGGCGCTGATCCTGTTTGAAGGCAGCCTGACCCTGCACCTGTCGGAGTGGAAGGAAATCGGCAGCGTGGTGCATCGCTTGGTCACGGTTGGCGCCCTGTCAACCTGGGCAGTGATCACCCTGGCCACCCACTGGCTGCTGGGTTTTGACTGGATGCTGGCGCTGCTGTTCGGCACGCTGACTCTGGTGACCGGGCCAACCGTGATCGTGCCCATGCTGCGCGTGGTACGCCCCAAAGCCTCCATCGCCAATATCCTGCGCTGGGAAGGCATCGTCATCGACCCGATTGGCGCGCTGCTGGCGGTAGTGGTGTATAGCTTCATCATCGCCAGCGCATCGGGCGATGGTTTGAGCCACAGCCTGCTGACCTTCGGCGGCGTCATCCTCTGCGGCAGCCTGTTCGGCATCGCCGGTGGCTGGGTACTGGGGCAGATCATGCGCCGCCAGTGGTTGCCGGAATACCTGCATAACCTGGCGACACTGGCGGGCGTGCTGGGTATCTTCATCGCTTCCAACCAGGTGATGCATGAGTCCGGCCTGCTGGCGGTCACGCTGATGGGCATGTGGATGGCGAACATGAAAGGCGTGGATGTACGGCACATCCTGCACTTCAAGGAAAACCTCAGCGTGTTGCTGATTTCCGGGCTGTTTATCCTGCTGGCGGCACGCCTGGACCTGAACGCCATGATCGCCCTGGGGCCGTTCGTGTTGATCCTGCTGTTGATCATCCAATTCATTGCACGCCCGTTGAACGTGGCGCTTTCGACCTTTGGCTCGGGGTTGAACTGGCGCGAGCGCGCACTGCTGGCCTGGATCGCCCCACGGGGCATTGTGGCGGCGGCGGTGTCAGCGATCTTTGCGATCCGCCTGGATGAGGCTGGCCACGAAGGCGCGTTGTTGCTGGTGCCGCTGACCTTCGCGGTGATCATCGGCACCGTGGTGCTGCAAAGCGCCACGGCACGCCCCTTGGCCCGCCTGCTCAAAGTCGCTGAGCCGGCGCCTAGCGGCTTTTTGATCGTGGGTGCGAACGGCCCGGCGCGAGCACTCGGCAAGGCGTTGCAGCAATTGGGCAGCCGCGTGTTGCTAACGGATTCCAGCTGGGAAAACATCCGCGCCAGTCGTATGGAAGGCTTGCCTACGTACTTCGGCAACCCGGCCTCCCAGCATGCCGAATCCCATCTGGACCTGGTCGGCCTGGGGCACCTGCTCGCCCTCTCGCCTTCTGGCGAACTGAATGCCTTGGCCACCATGCGTTTTCGCCATGACTTCGGCCATCGCCTGTTCGCCCTGGCCAGCAGCCAGGAAAACCGTCGCACCGACAAGCACAAGGCCAGCCATGAACACCGTGGCCATTTGCTGGGCAGCCAACCTTTGAGCTACACCAAACTGGCCAGCCTGTTGGGCCAGGGCGCCGAACTGTATAGCACCAACCTCACCGACGGCTTTGGCTGGGAGCAGTACCAGGCGTTGCACGGCGAGCGCGCCACCTTGCTGTTTGCCAGGGACACCAGCGGCTGGGTGCACGTGGTCTCGCCCGAGAGCAATTTGAAGCCCGTAGCGGGCTGGACCTTGCTGGCGGTCATTCAACCGCAGGCCAGCACCGCCGAGTAATCAGTCAACAAAGCCAGGCAGTACTGGGACAGGGCGTTTATCTGCGTCAATCGCGACAAAGCTGAATACGCCCTGGATCGCCTTTTCACGGCCATCAGCGCTCATGCTCTCGACGAACACTTCAACCTCGACCTTGAGGCTGGTGTTGCCGACCTTGATCACCCGACCGATCAGCTCAACGATAGAGCCAGCCGGGATCGCATGGTTGAAGTCGATACGGTCGGTGGAGACCGTCACCAAAGGTAAGCGACAGAAACGCGTGGCGGTGATGAACGACACTTCGTCCATCCAGGCCAGGGCAGTGCCGCCGAACAGGGTGTTGTGATGGTTGGTGGTGGGCGGGAACACGGCCTTGGTCACGTGGGTGACGGACAGGTCGGTGCGGCGCTGGATTTCTTCGAGGCGGGTGGTCATGGGTCAATACCGGCAGATAGGCAAATTTCAGGCACAAAAAAGCAGCCCGTAGGCTGCTTTTTTCTGCATCGGGAAGCTGGACTTAAGCCAGTTTTTCCTTGATGCGAGCTGCTTTACCGGACAGGTCACGCAGGTAGTACAGCTTGGCTTTACGTACGTCACCGCGACGCTTGACGGCCATGCTGTCGATTTGCGGGCTGTAGGTCTGGAAAGTACGCTCTACGCCAACACCGTTGGAGATTTTACGAACAGTGAAAGCACTGTTCACACCACGGTTACGCTTGGCGATTACCACGCCTTCGAACGCTTGCAGACGCGAACGGTCGCCTTCCTTCACTTTCACCTGAACGACAATGGTGTCGCCCGGGGCAAAGGTAGGGATCTCTTTGGTCATCTGCTCTGCTTCGAGTGCAAGGATGATTTTGTTAGTCATGCTGTGCTCCTAAGGTAAGTCAATGGACCTACCATCGATACGTTGTTAACTATCGTCCCGCGCGAGGATGTATTCCTCGAGCAGCTTCTTCTCTTCTCCAGAAAGCGAGCGGCTTTCCAGAAGATCGGCGCGTCGTTCATAGGTCCGACCAAGGGACTGCTGTAAACGCCAACGCCGGATGTGTGCGTGATTGCCACTTAGCAATACGTCGGGAACACGCTGATCCACATACACCTCCGGACGGGTGTAGTGCGGGCAATCCAGCAAACCATCCGTGAAGGAATCTTCCTCCGCGGAGTCCGCATGCCCTAAAGCTCCGGGCAGCAGTCGTGTAACCGCATCTATCAGGACCATCGCCGGCAGCTCGCCGCCAGACAGGACATAGTCCCCAATCGACCACTCTTCATCGACATGAGCTTCAATAAAACGCTCGTCAATGCCTTCATAGCGACCGGCAATCAGGATCAAACTTTCCTCATTCGCCAGTTCGCGTACCGCCGCCTGTTTCAGCTGACGGCCTTGAGGGGACAGGTAAATTACCTTCGCCTTCTCCCCGGCGGCTGCCTTGGCCTGAACCAACGCATCTTCCAGGGGCTTGATCTTCATCACCATGCCCGGGCCACCGCCAAATGGGCGATCGTCCACAGTGTGATGTCGATCCGTCGTGTAGTCTCGCGGGTTCCAACAGGTGAGCTGCAACAGCCCCTGTTTCACCGCCCGACTGGTGATGCCGTACTCGCTGATGGCGGAAAACATCTCGGGAAACAAACTGATCACTTCAATGCGCAAATTAGCCACGCTTAGAAGTCCGCGTCCCATTCCACCTTCATCTCGCCCGCTGCCAGGTCGACGGCCAACACGCATTGCTCGGTATAGGGCAACAGGCGTTCACGGTCATCCAGGCTGCCAGCGCAAGGCTTGACCACCATTACATCATTGGCGCCGGTTTCCAGAAGATGATCGATTTTCCCCAGCAATTGCCCGAGTTGATCAATAACCTTCAGACCTTCGAGCTGGTACCAGTAGTACTCGCCGTCGGTCAATTCAGGGAACAGGTTGCGCGGCACGCAGATCTCATAACCGGCCAGAAGACGAGCTTCTTCACGATCATCAAGACCCTTGAGCTTTGCGACCAGGAACTTGTCGCTCCCGCGTCCACTGACCAGCTCAACCTGCTTCACACTCCCTTCGCGCTTGAGCGTCCAGGTTTTGTACTGCAACAGGTTTTCAGTCGGATCAGTAAAGGAATACACCTTCACTTCGCCGCGAACGCCATGAACAGAGTAAATCTTGCCGATAACGATCAAATCATCAGCAACAGCTGGCGTCGCGTTCATATTGCTCAGGCTGCGGCCTTAGCCGAGTCCTTCAACAGTTTTGCAACGCGCTCGGATGGCTGTGCGCCAACGCTCAGCCAGTAGGCTACGCGCTCTTGGTTCACGGACAGACGAACTTCTTGACCACGAGCAACAGGGTTGAAGAAACCAACCTGTTCCTTGTGCGAACCGTCACGCGGGTTGCGGCTGTCGGTTACGGTCAAGTGGTAAAACGGGCGCTTTTTGGAGCCGCCAAGGGCAAGACGGATTGTTAGCATGTGAACATCGTTCCTGTAGTCGGTGCTGCAAATCTAAATGCACAGCGGGCATAGGTGCCCGAAAGGCCGCATATTCTAAGGAATATCCGGACTTTTGCAAATGTCTTTTTCTGGCGCCTATCAGCGTGCCATTCAGATCTGCTATAGAGCCGTCGGTTAAAACGGCGAGTCAGCGCCCGCCAACGGCGGGTTTGCTGGAGATCCCACATCCCTGTGGGGCGGAGCGCAAGCAAGGCTTGCGCTCGAATACTTTACATTTTAGGCATGCCGCCGCCGGGCAACATACCGCCCATGCCGCGCATCATCTTGGCCATACCGCCCTTGGCGGAGAATTTCTTCATCATCTTCTGCATCTGCTTGTGCTGCTTGATCAAGCGACCGATGTCCTGCACCTGGGTGCCGGAACCCATGGCGATCCGGCGCTTGCGCGAACCGCTGATCAGCTCAGGGTCGCGGCGTTCGGCCGGGGTCATGGAGTTGATGATGGCTTCCATCTGCTTGAACTGTTTCTCTGCCGCGCCCTGGGCGTTGCCCATTTGCGCCAGGTTCACACCGCCGATGTTGGGCAGCTTGTCCATCAGGCCGCCGAGGCCGCCCATGTTCTTCATCTGTTGCAGCTGGTCGCGGAAGTCTTCGAGATCGAAGCCCTTGCCCTTCTTCAGCTTCTTGGCCAGTTTGTCGGCCTTGTCCTTGTCGAGCGTGGCTTCGGCCTGCTCGATCAGGCTGAGCACATCACCCATGCCGAGGATGCGCGAGGCGATACGCTCAGGGTGGAACGGCTCGAGCGCTTCGCTCTTCTCGCCCATACCGATGAACTTGATCGGCTTGCCAGTAATGGCACGTACCGACAGCGCGGCACCGCCACGGGCGTCGCCGTCGACCTTGGTGAGGATCACGCCGGTCAGCGGGAGTGCGTCACCAAAGGCCTTGGCGGTATTGGCCGCATCCTGGCCGGTCATGGCGTCGACCACGAACAGGGTCTCGACCGGGTTGATCGCGGCATGCAGCGCCTTGATCTCGCCCATCATCTCTTCGTCGATGTGCAGGCGACCGGCGGTATCGACGATGACCACGTCGATGAACTTGAGCTTGGCTTCTTTAATAGCCGCGTTGGCAATGTCGACCGGCTTCTGGCTGAGGTCGGACGGGAAGAAGGTCACGCCCACTTCGCCCGCGAGCATTTCCAACTGCTTGATGGCCGCCGGACGGTACACGTCGGCCGATACCACCATCACGGATTTCTTCTTGCGCTCTTTAAGGAAGCGCGCCAGTTTGCCGGCGGTGGTGGTTTTACCCGCACCTTGCAGACCCGCCATCAGCACGACGGCTGGCGGCACGGCGCTGAGGTTCAGGTCTTCGTTGGCCGCGCCCATCAGGCTTTCGAGCTCGGCCTGGACGATCTTCACAAAGGCCTGGCCCGGGGTCAGGCTGCGGGACACTTCGGTGCCGACCGCACGTTCCTTGACCGAGTTGACGAAGTCCTTCACCACCGGCAAAGCCACGTCGGCTTCCAGCAACGCCATGCGCACTTCACGCAGGGTGTCTTTAATATTGTCCTCGGTCAGCTTGGCCTTGCCGGTAACGTGGCGCAGCGTCTGCGAGAGACGGTCAGTCAAGTTTTCAAACATGCGCGATCCTTTCAGGCCCTACTCATCGAAATGCAGGTAGACCGAGGTAATGGCGGCCCAGGCTGGGGGAAATCGCTATTAAAAACAGCGTTCGCCGAGCCTGCGGCGTGGGCAGGTCGCGGATTATAGCGAAGACTGCGCCCATGCACACCCGCTGTCTGGCCCGGGAGTCTTTCGTGCAACGCAGGTGTGTGCCAAACTCAACGCCTTTCGGGCTTGCCTACCAGGATTTATGCTCCCCTTGTCACCCAGTTTGCTACCCAGCCTCGCCGCCGCCATTTTGTATGCCGCTGCGACCCTCTATCAGGGCACTCGTCTGGCCCAAGGCGCCAAAGCGGACAAACGTCTGCTCGTCGGCCTTGGCGTGCTGGCCCTGCTAGCCCATGCCGCCAGCCTGTTCACCCACCTGATGACCCCGGTCGGCCTGGGCCTGGACTTTTTCAGCGCCGCCAGCCTGATCGCCGCGGCCGTCATCGCGCTGACGCTGCTGGCCTGCTACCGGATTCCGGTGGAGAACCTGCTGGTGCTGCTATTCCCCCTGGGAATGCTCACGGTGCTGCTGGCGCAATTCACCCCCACCGGCACCGTACAGGTGATCGACGAGGAGCCGGGCATCCTCGCCCACATCCTGCTGTCCATCCTCGCCTACGGCATGTTCACCATCGCGGTGTTCCAGGCCCTGCTCCTGCTGCTGCAGGATCACCAGCTCAAGCACAAGCACCCGTCGGGGCTGATCAAGAACTTCCCGCCCCTGCAAACCATGGAAAGCCTGCTGTTCGGGTTCCTGTGGGCCGGCTGGACCCTGCTGTCACTGTCGCTGATCTCCGGCTGGCTGTTCGTCGAGAACCTGTTTGCCCAGCACCTGGTCCATAAAACCTTGCTGGCGTGCCTGGCGTGGGTCGTGTTCAGCGTGCTGCTGTGGGGGCGCAACCGCCTCGGCTGGCGCGGGCACAAGGCCATCCGCTGGACCCTGGCCGGTTTCTGCCTGTTGATGCTGGCCTATTTCGGCAGCAAGCTGGTTCGCGAATACATCCTGCATATCTGACGGGCAGTGATCATGGACAACTTGCCCTTAGGGCCGATGCTCGCCGTAATTGCCCTGCTGATCTTGTGGGCGGCGCTGTTTACTGCCATAGAAGCTGCGCAACAACACCTGCTGGCCCTGCGCCCTGGCACCCGCCAGGGCGACAAGGCGGCCGCCCGCCTGAGCTTCCCGCGCCATAGCCTGATCCTGTGCAACAGCCTGTGTCGCGCCGCCGTGGTGATTCTTTGCACCCTGCTGGCAATCTATGCCTGGGCAGAAAACGGGCCCTGGCTAGGCTGGCTGATTTCCTGCGCAGCGCTGCTGGTGCTGGCCGACTACCTGCCCCGCGCCCTGGCCACCCGTCACCCTCAGGCAGTGCTGGGCTTTGGCAATACATTGCTGGGCGTGCCGCTGAAAATCCTCTACCCCCTGGCCTGGCTGCTCAATGGCATCAGCCTGCTGTTATTGCGCCCGTTTGCACGCAAATCCGGCGTGGCGAAAAACAGCGACGAGCCCCTGCCCGACCATGATGACAACCCAGAGCCCGATACCGACGCCGACCGCACTCCCGGCCTGCCCGGTATCCATGCCCTGGACAACATCACGGTCAACGACATCCTGGTGCCGCGCAGTGAAGTGGACGGCATCAACCTCGATGAGCCAATAGAAAACATCATCGAACAGTTGCGCACCTCGCCGCGCACACGCCTGCCGGTGTTCCACAGCGACATCAACCAGGTGCAGGCCGTGCTCAACACCCGGCAGGTCCAACACCTGCTGCCTGACGCCAGCCTGACCAAAGAGGCCCTGCTCGCCGCCTGCCACGAGCCTTACTTCGTGCCGGAAAGCACGCCGTTGCAGCTGCAACTGCTGAACTTCCACAAACAACAGCGGCGCCTGGGCATGGTGGTGGACGAGTACGGTGAAGTGCTGGGCATCGTCACCCTGGAAGATATTCTGGAAGAGATCGTCGGCGAATTCGAAAGCGATCAGGCGGTGGATAACCCGCATATCGAAGCCCAGCCCGATGGCCGCTACATCATCGACGGCGCCGCTTCGATCCGCGAACTGAACAAAAGCCTGGGCTGGCACCTGCCCAGCGACGGTCCCAAGACCCTCAACGGCCTGGTGACCGAAGCGCTGGAAACCATCCCCGATTGCGCGGTGTGCCTGAAAGTCGGCCGCTATCGCCTGGAAATTCTCGAGACCGAGGACAACCGGGTGAGCAAAGTATTGATCTGGCATACCAGCCACGTGCCAGTGGCCGCCTGACCTCAGCAGGCTCAACCCGGTCAATGTGGGAGCTGGCTTGCCTGCGATGCAGGCGACTCGGTCCTTCAGTTGAACCGAGGTGATGCTATCGCAGGCAAGCCAGCTCCCACATTGATCCAGTTCCAGGCCATAGATCCTCACCAGCCCCTTGTTGGATCCTTAGCCCCCTTCCTATAATCCCTGCGGCTTACCCAAGCCCCGCCCGACCGCGTGCTACCCGCACTCAGCGTGTCCTGGCACCGCCTTACCATGTCCGACCGGCGTTTGCTCCCATCCCGAGCCGCTCCGCGCATAGCCCTGATCCATGGGTGTTCGACCAATAATAATCCGCGTCCAAACGCGCAATAACCGTCAGGGATAACGTTATGAGCACCACCTACCAAGAGGCCGCGAGCGCCGCACCTGCCAACTCGACCGCCCGCGTCGCCACCGCGAGCATCGTCGGCACCGCCATTGAGTTCTACGATTTCTACATCTACGCCACGGCTGCCGCTCTGGTGATCGGCCCGGTGTTTTTCCCACAGACCTCTGGCACCGCACAGATGCTGGCGTCGTTTCTGACCTTCGGCATCGCCTTTATCGCCCGGCCACTGGGGTCGGCGTTATTCGGTCACTTCGGCGACCGCATCGGCCGTAAATCAACCCTTGTGGCTTCGCTGCTGCTGATGGGGGTGTGCACCACCTTGATCGGCTTGTTGCCGGGCTACGACAGCATCGGCGCCTGGGCCCCGATTCTCTTGTGTGTTCTGCGCTTCGGCCAAGGCCTCGGCCTGGGTGGAGAATGGGGCGGCGCGGCCTTGCTGGCGACCGAGAATGCCCCCAAGGGCAAGCGCGCCTGGTTCGGCATGTTTCCCCAACTGGGCCCGTCGATAGGCTTCCTGGCGGCCAACGGTTTGTTCCTGATTTTGGCCATGAGCCTGAATGACGAGCAATTTCGCAGCTGGGGCTGGCGCATTCCGTTCATCCTCAGCGCCGCGCTGGTGATGGTGGGCCTGTATGCGCGCCTCAAACTGCATGAGACGCCGGTGTTCGCCAATGCAGTGGCCAAGGAAAAACCCGTGAAAGTGCCGCTGGTGGAACTGTTCAGCCAGCATTGGCTGCCGGTACTGCTGGGCGCCGCGTCGATGGTGGTGTGCTATGCGCTGTTCTACATCACCACGGCGTTTTCGTTGAGCTACGGCGTTTCCACCTTGGGCTACAGCCGTGAAACCTTCCTCGGCCTGCTGTGCTTTGCGGTGCTGTTCATGGGGCTGGCAACGCCATT
The DNA here is from genome assembly GCF_009648855.1 of Pseudomonas sp. CFSAN084952. Classification (NCBI taxonomy): domain Bacteria; kingdom Pseudomonadati; phylum Pseudomonadota; class Gammaproteobacteria; order Pseudomonadales; family Pseudomonadaceae; genus Pseudomonas; species Pseudomonas sp. CFSAN084952. The sequence goes on from NZ_CP045767.1 coordinate 4,297,837, forward strand.
GGCCGCCTTGGCCAGTGATCGCTACGGGCGCAAGCCGGTGCTGATTGTCGGCGCGGTCCTGGCAATTCTGTCGGGCTTTACCATGGAGCCGCTGCTGACCCATGGCTCGACCTGGGCCGTGGCGCTGTTTCTGGCGTTGGAGCTGTTTTTGATGGGCGTGACCTTCGCACCGATGGGCGCCCTGCTGCCGGAATTGTTCCCGACCCGCGTGCGTTATACCGGTGCATCGGCAGCGTATAACCTGGGTGGGATCGTGGGGGCCTCGGCGGCGCCGTTCTTCGCGACCAAGCTGGTGGCGATGGGTGGTTTGAGTTATGTCGGGGGATATGTATCGGCAGCAGCGTTGCTGAGTTTGATTGCAGTGCTGTGCCTGAAAGAGACGCGGGATAATGATTTGAACAAGGTCGCCTGACCCCATGCTCGTTCCCACGCTCTGCGTGGGAATGCAGTTAGGGACGCTTTGCGTCCCCAAGCGCGACGCAGAGCGTCACAAGAGGCATTCCCACGCAAAGCGTGGGAACGAGCGTGGAGGCTTAGAGCTCTACAACAACAGCCTTGGAAGCACGGGTCGCCTTGGCACGAGCCGCTTCAATCGACTCGTCCCGCGCCAGTGCCACGCCCATACGGCGCTGACCATTCACTTCAGGTTTGCCAAACAGACGCAACGCTGTATCCGGCTCGCTCAGCGCGGCGCCGAGGTTGGCGAATGCGGTCTGGGTGGACTGCCCTTCCACCAGGATCACCGCAGACGCCGAAGGCCCGAACTGACGGATCAACGGGATCGGCAGGCCGAGGATGGCGCGCGCGTGCAAGGCAAACTGCGACAGGTCCTGAGAAATCAGGGTCACCAGGCCAGTGTCATGGGGGCGCGGCGACACTTCGCTGAACCACACCTGATCGCCTTTGATGAACAACTCCACACCAAACAGACCACGACCGCCCAAGGCTTCGGTCACGGCTTTGGCTACGCGCTCTGACTCTGCCAGGGCAATCGGGCTCATGGCCTGCGGCTGCCAGGACTCCTGATAGTCGCCCTTCTCCTGGCGATGCCCTACCGGCGCGCAGAAGGTGGTACCGCCGATGTGGCGCACGGTCAGCAGGGTGATTTCGTAGTCGAAGTCGATAAAACCTTCGATGATCACCCGGCCCTTGCCGGCACGCCCGCCCTCTTGGGCGTAGTCCCAGGCTTTCTGCACGTCATCAGTGCTGCGCAACAGGCTCTGGCCCTTGCCCGACGAACTCATCACCGGCTTGACCACGCACGGGAAGCCCAGGTCCTGGACAGCCTTACTGTAGGCTTCGAAGGTGTCGGCGAAGTGGTATGGCGAGGTCGGCAGGTCCAGTTCTTCGGCGGCCAGGCGACGGATGCCTTCACGGTTCATGGTCAACGACGTGGCGCGGGCGGTCGGAATGACGGTAAAGCCTTCGGCCTCCAGTTCCACCAGGGTCGCGGTGGCGATGGCTTCGATTTCCGGCACGATAAAGTGCGGTTTCTCCGCCTCGATCACCGCACGCAATGCGGCCCCGTCAAGCATGTTGATCACATGGCTACGGTGCGCCACCTGCATGGCCGGCGCGTTGGCGTAGCGATCCACGGCAATCACTTCAACGCCCAGGCGTTGCAGTTCGATTACCACTTCCTTGCCCAGCTCACCGCAGCCACACAGCAAAACGCGGGTCGCGGTTGGCGACAATGGAGTTCCGATTCGGGTCATCTCAGGTCCTCAGGGGAGCGGATCATGGGGGAGAAAGGCCGGCATTTTACATGAACTGTAAAAATTGGCCTCAGTTGGCGACAGCCCGCCGGCGGATGCGCCAGGCCATGATCAGCCAGACCACGGTGACACCGGCGAACTTGGACACCAACGCCGTGCCCGCCACCGCCGGCGTCAGTGCGCCGATCAGGCCGAAAAAGATAAAGGTATCGAGGGGAATGCTCAGCGCCGAACTTATCCACAGGCGGTCATGCAGCGGGCGCTTGGTGATGCTGAACACCAGCCAGTCGATGCATTCAGACACCGCAAACGCCGTGGCACTGGCCAGGGCGATGGACGGGTCGGAGGTGATATAGGACAACACCAGTGCCGCCAGCATGGCGATGATTGCGCCATGGCCGAAGCGGGTTTGCACCATGTCGCGCAGGATAAATACCAGGCCGCCCCAGGCGGACCAGATGATGTCCAGGTGTGGGGCGGTGGAGAAGGCGAAGTTGATCAGCACGACGCTGCTGATGTAGGCGATCAGGAAAAACATGGAGGATGGACCTGTGGGCAATGCCGCACAGGGTACACAATTACAAGGATGTCGTCTGGCAGGGCCTCATCGCAGGCAAGCCAGCTCCCACATGTGAGGGTATTCACACATCAAGGGTGGGAGCTGGCTTGCCTGCGATGGCGGCCTGTCAGGCGCCAGATTTCCCAGGGGTCATCCACATCATCCCACTCGCCACCGCCCGCTCATGGCACAACCCCAGCACCACCCGGCGCTCGGCGTTGTCCATGCGGCTCCAACGCGTGATTTCATCCACATTGCGCTGGCAGCCGGTGCAGATATCGTCATCATTCAGTGCGCAAATGCTGACGCAGGGCGAGGCGACCGGTCGCTCAATCGTGCTCATTCCTGCTCGACCAGGTCACGGGCATAACGCTGCGAGTTATGCACATAGTGCGCGGCGCTGGCTTCAAGCATGCGCTTTTGCGCCTCGGTCAGCTCACGCACCACTTTGCCCGGCGAGCCCATGACCAGCGAGCCGTCGGGGATTTCCTTGCCTTCACCGATCAGCGAGTTGGCGCCGATGATGCAGTGCTTGCCGATCTTGGCGCCGTTGAGGATCACTGCGTTGATACCGATCAGGCTGTAGTCGTCGACGGTGCAGCCGTGCAGCATGGCGTTATGGCCAATGGTCACGCCGGTGCCAAGGGTCAGCGGGTAGCCCATGTCGGTGTGCATCACGCTGCCGTCCTGCACGTTGCTGTTCTTGCCGATCAGGATCAGCTCGTTATCGCCACGCAACACCGCGTTGAACCAGACGTTGGCGCCCTCCTCCAGCTTGACCTTGCCCACCAGCGTGGCATTCGGTGCAACCCAACTGTTGGGATGGGTCTCGACGCGGGCGTCGCCCAGGCGGTATTTCATGGTTTTTCCTCACGGCATGCCATTTAAACGATGGCTTATAGATTGATGAAGCTCTTGGGCGGATGGTGCAGGCTGATCTTGGCATCGTCATAGAGCAGGTTGATCAGCTCGACAATCATGATTGCCGTCAGCCCCCAGATTTTGTATTCACCGAACCGGTAGCTGGGCACATACCAACTGCGGCCCTGGTAATCAATGCGATGGGTATGTTCGCGTGGGTCCTGTCGGAAAAAGTCCAAAGGCACGCTGAAAACGGCGGCAATCTCGGCGTCGTTGGCCAGGTATTCGACGTAATCGGGGACCACGCCCACATAGGGCGTTACGCGGATGCCGTGCAGGGAAATCAGCGGGCTCAACGGGCCGATGACTTCAACCAGCCCCGGCGGCAGGCCGATTTCTTCTTCGGCTTCGCGCAAGGCGGTAAAGATCAGGTCCGGGTCTTCGGGGTCGCGGCGCCCGCCGGGAAAGGCCACTTCGCCACCGTGGGTCGACAGGCCGCTGGCGCGCAGGGTCAGGATCAGCTCCGGTTCGTCACTGCGGGTAATCGGCACCAGCACCGCAGCCTCGGGGAAACGCCCGTCGGTTTCCAGAGTGTGGGGGGTGTGGTTGCTTACCCGGCGAAGTAGCTCGTCCAGCATGAGTCATCTCGGTCTGTTGGCTACCTTGCATCATGCACCAAAGCGTGCGAGCGCCCAACCCCAAAACCGCAGCGCTGTCGCGAAACGACAACTTGCAGGAACGCCCGGCACCGAGCCAAGATGTGCCCATTGTCCAGGAACCCCAGCATGAATTTCTGCAGCCAGTGCGGCAAACCGGTAACCCAACGCATTCCCGAAGGCGACGCACGCCTGCGCTATGTATGCGACCACTGCTCGACCATTCATTACCAGAACCCCAATATCGTCGCCGGTACCGTGCCGGTATGGGGCGACCAAGTGCTGCTGTGCCGCCGCGCCATTGAGCCACGCCTGGGTTACTGGACCCTGCCCGCAGGCTTTATGGAAAATGGCGAGACCGTCGAACAGGCCGCCATGCGTGAAACCCTGGAAGAAGCCTGCGCCCGGGTGCGCAACCTGAGCATCTATACCCTGATCAACGTACCGCACATCAGCCAGGTGCATATCTTCTACCGCGCCGAACTGATCGACCTGGACTTCGCCGCTGGCCAGGAGAGCCTGGAAGTGAGGCTGTTCGACGAAGCCGACATCCCTTGGTCCGAGCTGGCTTTCCGCACGGTCGGGCGTACCTTAGAATGCTTCTTCGCTGACCGTCGCCAACAGGCGTACCCGGTACGTAGCGAATCTGTGCCACCGCTGTCCAAGCCCGCCCAATAACAAGCCGGCCAATGTCGCCAAAGGGATACCGTTTCAATGCGTTGGTTGCTTGCTCTGATCTGCCTGTCGTTCGCCACGCTGTCCCCGGCCTCCACGGTGCAAACCCTTGGCGGTAAAACGGTCGAGAAAGTCCTGGTACTCAAGTCCGCCCACCAGCTGCAGCTGATCAACGACGGCAAGCCGTTCAAGACCTATCGCATTTCCCTGGGCAAGAACCCCAAGGGCCACAAGCTGATCGAAGGCGACCGCCGCACACCCGAAGGCCTCTACTGGATCGACTGGCGCAAGACCAGCGACCGCTTCAACCTGGCCATGCACATTTCCTACCCGAACATCAGCGACGCCGCCCGCGCCCGCCGCGAAGGCGTGAAGCCGGGCAGCATGATCATGATCCACGGCACCCCCGACACCGAAGACTACCCGGAACAGTGGTTCCACACCCTGGACTGGACCGACGGCTGCATCGGCATGCGCAATGTGGATATGCGCGAAGTGTGGAATCTGGTCAAAGACGGCACCCTCATCGAGATTCGGCCGTAATCGCGTGCCGTTCGTAAAATAATTCGAAAATAATTCCTGCCCCAGGCAGCGCCTGCCGGTGAATACCAGTTCACCGCGCGGGACCCTGCACTTGTGCGCGCCACAAAGACCTCTCTAATACCACTTGACCCCAAGCCCCATTAAAGCGCCCTGAAACCGGGATTCGCACCGTTTTGGTAGCATTGACATGGTATTTAAGTGGTATTAGTTTTCGGCCATTACCGGGCGACAACACTCCAATAACGCATCGGAAACCTGACAGATGAACCCCATCCTGGCCCTGCGCCCCGACGATAAGCAATCCACGCCGCTGTACCTGCAACTGGCCCGCAGCCTTGAAGCAGCGATCCATGCCGGCCAGTGGAAATCCGAACAGGCCCTGCCTTCGGAACGCGCCCTCAGCGAGCAACTGAGCATCTCGCGGGTCACCGCCCGTAAAGCGCTGGAAGTGTTGCTGGCTCAAGGCCTGATCCGTCGCAGCCAAGGCTCCGGTACCTTCATCACGCCGCGCCTGGAACAACCCTTGTCACGCCTGTCGGGGTTCAGCGAAATGCTGCGGCTCAAGGGGTTTGTGCCCACGTCTCAGTGGTTGGAGCGCGACATCACCCCGCCGACCCATGAAGAACTGATCCGCCTGGGCCTGTCGCCCACCGACAAAGTGGCGCGCCTCAAGCGACTGCGCAAAGCCGATGACACGGTGATGGCGATTGAAATGACCGCCATGCCGGCCTCGGTGTTGCCCCATCCCCAGGCCATCGGCAATTCGTTGTACGAGTACCTGGAAAGCATCGGCAAGCCCATCGTGCGCGCCTTGCAGCATATCCAGGCGATCAATGCCTCGGATGAGTTCGCCGCGCTGGTCGGCATCGCCCCCGGCACCGCCATGCTGCTGATGACCCGCGTGGGCTACACCGCCGATAACACGCCGATTGAAATCACCGACACCTACTGCCGCAACGATTACTACGACTTTGTCGCAGAACTGCGCCGCCATGATTACTCCGCCGAATTGCGAACTTAGAGAACTGCCCATGACTGAAGACAATATCCTCACGCCCAGCGGCTGGATGCGTGGTCGCCTGGTGCACGAGCACGGCAAGGTTGTCGCCATTGACGGCACGCCGTGCGACCCGGCCGACAACGACCTGCCCTACCTGCTGCCGGGCTTTATCGACCTGCATGTGCATGGCGGTGGCGGCGCGGACATCATGGAAGGTGCGGGCGCCTTCGAGACCATTACCCGTACCCACGTGCGTTTTGGCACCACCTCGCTGCTGGCCACCACCATGACGGCGCCGGTGGAAGAAATCTCCCGCGTGCTTGGTGAGCTCGGCACGTTCTGCGAACAGCGCCCAGCCGGCAGCGCCCGCGTACTCGGCGTGCACCTGGAAGGCCCCTACATCAATCCGGGCAAACTCGGCGCCCAACCCAACTTCGCCCACACCGCGTTGATGCAGGAAGTGGAAGCCTACCTGCGCCTGGCGCCGATCCGGGTGATCACCATCGCCCCGGAAATCGCCGGCCACGACGGCCTGATCCGCGCCCTCAGCGAACGCGGCGTGCGCATGCAGATCGGCCATACCCTGGGCAGCTATGAAGAAGGCGTTGCCGCCCTGGCCGCTGGCGCCACCAGTTTCACCCACTTGTACAACGCCATGAGCCCGCTGCATCACCGCGAACCCGGCATCGTCGGCGCCGCGCTGGCCCACGCCCAGTACGCCGAGCTGATCCCGGACTTGCTGCATGTGCACCCTGGCGCCATGCGCGTGGCGTTGCGCTCGATTCCCTGCCTGTATTGCGTCACCGACTCCACCGCCGCCGCCGGCATGCCCGACGGCGAGTACAAGCTGGGCAGCCACACCGTGACCAAATGCCTGGGCGGCGTGCGCCTGGCCGATGGCACCCTGGCCGGCAGCACCCTGACCATGGACCAGGCGCTGCGCAACCTGGTGAAAATCGGCCTGCCCATCAGTGAAGCCTCACAACGCCTGTCGCAATTTCCTGCGGACTACCTGGGCTTGCAAGAACGCGGCCGCCTGCAACCGGGCAGCTTTGCCGACTGCGTGCGCCTGGACCGCTCCCTGACACTCACCGACGTAATGGTCGAAGGAGACACCATTGACTTCAAAAATGCTTGAAGAGGCCCTGGCCTCCTGCGACGCCGTCGCGGCCCAACTGCAACGCCTGGACCCGATGCTGGAAGAAATCGCCGGCCGCCTGCGCCGCCAGCCACCACAGGTGGCGATGACCATCGCCCGCGGCAGCTCCGACCATGCCGCCAGCTACTTCGCCTACCTGGCCATGCAACACGTGGGCATTCCGGTGGCGTCGCTGCCGATGTCGGTGGTGACCCTGTTGCAGGCGCCGATGAAAGTCAGCGGCCAAGTGGCGTTTGGTTTCTCTCAATCGGGGCAGAGCCCGGACCTGGTCAACAGCCTGCGCCTGCTACGCAAGCGGGGTGCCTTGAGCATCTCGATGGTCAACGCCGAAGACTCACCGCTGGAAGCCGCGTGTGAATTTCATGTGCCGCTGTGCGCCGGGCCGGAACTCAGCGTGGCCGCCACCAAGAGCTTCATCGCCACCCTGAGCGCCAGTGCACAGTTGGTCGGCCACTGGAATCAAGAAGCCGACTTGCTGCAAGCCTGTCAGGCCTTGCCCGAGGGCCTGCGTGACGCCGCCAGACAGGATTGGCGCCTGGCCGTCGACGCCCTCAAAGGCAGCCAGCGCTTGATGGTGATCGGCCGTGGCGCCGGGTTTGCCATCGCCCAGGAAGCCGCGCTCAAGCTCAAGGAAACCTCGGCGATCCAGGCCGAAGCGTTCAGCAGCGCCGAAGTGCGCCACGGGCCGATGGCCTTGATCGACGAGAACTACCCTCTGCTGGTGTTCGCCCCACGCGGCGCCGAGCAGGCCGGCCTGCTGAGCCTGGCCGCCGACATGCGCCAACGCGGCGCCCGCGTGCTGCTGGCCGCGCCGGACGATATCGCCGAACGCGACTTGACGCTGAGCCGCGCCGAACACCCGAGCCTGGACCCGATCCTGGCGATCCAGAGCTTCTACGTGATGGCCGCCGGCCTGGCGCAGGCACGGGGCATGGACCCGGACCAGCCGCGCCACCTGAGCAAAGTCACCCGCACGCACTAAAGCGGCGTTTTCCTGATGAGTACCGTGCCCATGCCCAACAACAATAATCCATTGACCCTTAGCGCCCCCTTGAGTGGGCCGGTGCTGGCCCTGAACCGCGTCCCCGACGAAGTGTTCGCCAGCGGCGCCATGGGCGACGGTATCGCTATCGACCCGCTGAACGACTGCCTGCAGGCGCCCTGTGACGGCGTGATCATCCACGTCGCCCGCACCGGGCACGCCCTGACCATCCGCGCTGATAACGGTGCCGAAGTACTGATGCATGTGGGCATCGACACCGTGGAACTCAATGGCGAAGGCTTTGCCTTGCTGGTGAAGGAAGGCGCACGGGTGAGCGAGGGTCAGCCGTTGGTGCAGTTTGATCTGGACCGCATTGCGCGCCAGTGCAAGAGCCTGGTGAGCTTGATCATCCTGACCAACAGTGAGCGCTTTGAGCTGCAACCGATTGCAGGCAAGACGGTGAAGGTCGGTGACGCGCTGATGCGGATTGCCGTGCGCACATCCGCACCGGTTAACACCGCTGTGGATAACTCGGACGCGCAAGTGAGCGCTACAGTGCGCATCACACACCGTGGCGGATTGCATGCACGCCCTGCTGCACTGATCCGCAAGACTGCTCAGGGTTTCAGCAGCCAGTCACAGCTGCACTTCGGTGATAAGACGGCGGCTTGCGACAGCTTGATCGGCCTGATGGGGCTGGGTATTGGTGAAGGTGACGAGGTACGGGTGAGCTGTCGCGGCAAGGATGGCGAGGCGGCGTTACAGGCATTGGTCGCCGCGCTGTCCGTGGCGATCCACGAGGAACACCACACGCCGGTCGCCGCCACACCACGCCGGGCGAATACCGAAGCCAATGTGCTGCAAGGCGTCTGCGCCGCGCCGGGCTTGGTATGTGGGCCGCTGTTCCGCCTGGCGGGCATCGAGTTGCCGGAAGATACCGACCCCCATAACGTCGACGAACAACTGCAAAGACTGGATGTGGCTCTTGAGCAAGTGCGTGGCGAAATCCGCAACACTCTGGAACTGGCCCGCCAACGCAAGAACGTCGAAGAAGAGGAGATCTTCGCCGCGCACCTCGCTCTGCTGGAAGACCCGACGTTACTCGACGCCGCCAGCGCAACCATCGAACAGGGCAGCGCCGCCACCCACGCCTGGCGGGATGCGATCCAGGCCCAGTGCGCCGTGCTGCTGGCATTGGGCAAGCCACTGTTTGCCGAGCGCGCCAACGACCTGCGCGACCTGCAACAACGGGTGCTAAGGGCGTTGCTGGGTGAAGCCTGGCATTTCGAATTGCCGGCGGGGGCGATTGTCAGTGCCCATGAGCTGACACCTTCGGACCTCCTGCAATTGAGCGCGCAACAGGCTGCGGGCATCTGCATGGCCGAAGGCGGTGCGACCTCCCATGTGGCGATTCTGGCCCGGGGCAAAGGCCTGCCATGTCTCGTCGCCCTGGGCAATGAAGTGCTCGACGTACCCCAAGGCCAACGGGTGGTGCTCGATGCCGCCAACGGCCGCCTGGAACTGGCCCCCAGCGAAGCGCGCCACGCCGAAGTTCACCAGATTCGCGAAACACAGAAGTTGCGACGCCAGCAGCAACAGGTCCAAGCCCGGCAATCGGCGAACACCACTGACGGCGTGACGGTTGAAGTCGCGGCGAATGTCGCCTCCAGCGCCGAAGCCCAAGTGGCGTTTGACAACGGCGCCGACGGCGTCGGCCTGCTGCGCACCGAATTCCTCTTCGTCGACCGTCGCACCGCGCCGGATGAGCAAGAGCAGCGCCAGGCTTATCAGGCCGTGCTGGATGCCATGGGCGACAAGTCGGTGATCATCCGCACCATCGATGTGGGCGGCGACAAGCAGCTCGACTACCTGCCGCTGCCCGTCGAGGCCAACCCGGTACTGGGCCTGCGCGGTATTCGCATGGCTCAGGTACGCCCGGAACTGCTCGACCAGCAACTGCGCGCCCTGCTGCAAGTTACCCCGCTGGCGCGTTGCCGCATCCTGCTGCCGATGGTCAGCGAGGTGGATGAACTGCTGCAGATCCGCCAGCGCCTGGATGAACTGTGCGCGGAGTTGGAGCTGACGCAACGCCCCGAACTGGGCGTGATGATCGAAGTGCCCGCCGCCGCGCTGATGGCTGAACAGTTGGCTGAACACGCGGACTTTTTGTCCATCGGCACCAATGACCTGTCCCAGTACACCCTGGCCATGGACCGCGACCACGCAGGCTTGGCCGCCCGTGTTGACGCGCTGCACCCGGCGCTGCTGCGGCTGATCGCCCAGACCTGCGCCGGTGCGGCGAAACACGGCCGTTGGGTCGGCGTGTGCGGTGCCCTGGCGTCGGATCCGCTGGCCACGCCAGTACTGGTTGGCCTGGGAGTCACCGAGCTGTCGGTAAGCCCGCCGCAGATCGGCGAAATCAAGGACCGCGTCCGCCACCTGGACGCGGCGCAATGCCGGCAACGGAGCCTTGAGCTGCTCGACCTGAGCAGCGCCAAGGCCGTTCGCCAAGCCTGTCAACACCACTGGCCGCTGAGCTGAAAACAACAAGAATAGGGAGACACGCCATGTACCAACACTTTATCGAAGGCCTGCAACGCCTGGGCCGCGCACTGATGCTGCCGATTGCGATCCTGCCAATCGCCGGCTTGCTGCTGCGCCTGGGCGACACCGACTTGCTCAACATCGCGGTGATGCACGATGCCGGGCAGGCGATCTTCGCCAACCTGGCGCTGATCTTCGCCATCGGCATTGCCGTGGGTTTTGCTCGCGACAACAACGGCACCGCCGGCCTGGCCGGGGCGATTGGCTACCTGGTGATGATCTCCACACTCAAGGTGATGGACACGTCCATCAACATGGGCATGCTCGCCGGTATCGCCAGCGGCCTGATGGCGGGCGCGCTGTATAACCGCTTCAAAGACATCAAGCTGCCGGAGTACCTGGCGTTCTTTGGCGGACGACGCTTTGTACCGATTGTCACCGGCTTTTCGGCGGTGGGCCTGGGCGTAATCTTTGGCCTGATCTGGCCGCCGATCCAGCACGGCATCAACAGCTTCGGCGTATTGCTGATGGAAAGCGGCAGTCTGGGTGCGTTCGTATTCGGCGTATTCAACCGCCTGCTGATCGTCACTGGTTTGCACCACATCCTCAACAATATGGCGTGGTTCGTGTTCGGCACGTTTACCGACCCGACAACCGGCGCGGTGGTGACCGGCGACCTGACCCGCTACTTCGCCGGCGACCCGAAAGGCGGCCAGTTCATGACCGGTATGTTCCCGGTGATGCTGTTCGGCCTGCCGGCGGCGTGCCTGGCGATGTACCGCAACGCGTTGCCGGAGCGGCGCAAGGTCATGGGCGGGATCTTCCTCTCGATGGCGCTGACCTCGTTCCTGACCGGGGTGACCGAGCCGATTGAATTCGCCTTCATGTTCCTCGCACCGTTCCTCTACTTGCTGCATGCGCTGCTGACCGGCCTGTCGATGGCCGTGACCAATATGCTGAATATCCACCTCGGCTTTACCTTCTCCGGTGGTTTTATCGACATGGTGCTGGGCTGGGGCAAGTCCACCAATGGCTGGCTGGTGGTACCGGTGGGCCTGGCCTACTCGGTGATCTACTACACGGTGTTCAGCTACTGCATCCGCCGCTTCAACCTGAAGACACCGGGGCGTGAAGATATCCAGGTGGTGCAGGCCGAAGCGATGAGTGATAACCAGCGTGCGACGGCTTATATCCAGGCGTTGGGTGGTGCGCAGAACCTGCTCAGTGTCGGCGCTTGCACTACGCGCCTGCGCTTGGACATGGTGGATCGCAACAAGGCGGTGGATGCTGAACTGAAAGCGCTGGGTGCCATGGCTGTAGTGCGCCCGGGTAACGGCGGCAGTTTGCAGGTGGTGGTTGGGCCGATGGCCGATAGCATTGCTGATGAGATTCGCTTGGCGATGCCGGGGTTTGTTGCCGCAACGCCTGTAGCGGTTGCGCCTGTGGATAAGCCGGTGGCGGTGAATGTACACGAGGCCGAAAAGTGGCTGAATGCCCTGGGTGGCCGAGAGAATGTGCGCCAACTGGAAGCGGTAGCGATGACCCGGTTGCGGGTGGAGTTGGGGGATGATTCGGTGCTGTCTGAAGCGGACCTCACTGCGCTGGGTTGCAAGGGTGTGAGCCAGCTGGATAGCGGGGTTTGGCACTTGTTGATTGGTGACAAGGCTTTAGGTTTGGGTGAGGCTTTGGAGCGGTTGGTTACCCGCCCTATCAACGCCTGACCGATCGTTCCCACGCTCTGCGTGGGAATGCCGCCCCGGACGCTCTGCGTCACGCCCTGCGCAAGGGTGACGCTGAGCGTCACAGGATGCATTCCCACGCGGAGCGTGGGAACGATCAGTTAGCCGTGGCTGCTGACACTTCGTGAAGATCCAGCACCCGATGATCCACCATCAACTGGATCCCTTCCACCATCCGATGAATCCCCAGCACTGCATCACGCAGGGAGCCGTCGACATCAAAAGCCAGTTGACCCGCCAGTGACTGCACGGATGCCAGGTCTTGACCGATCGTTCCCACGCTCTGCGTGGGAATGCCGCCTCGGACGCTCTGCGTCCCGCCCTGCGCAAGGGTGACGCTGAGCGTCACAGGATGCATTCCCACGCGGAGCGTGGGAACGATCAGTTAGCCGTGGCTGCTGACACTTCGTGAAGATCCAGCACCCGATCCACCATCAACTGGATCCCTTCCACCATCCGATGAATCCCCAGCACTGCATCACGCAGGGGGCCGTCGACATCAAAAGCCAGTTGACCCGCCAGTGACTGCACGGATGCCAGGTCTTGACCGATCGTTCCCACGCTCTGCGTGGGAATGCCGCCTCGGACGCTCTGCGTCCCGCCCTGCGCAAGGGTGACGCTGAGCGTCACAGGATGCATTCCCACGCGGAGCGTGGGAACGATCAGTTAGCCGTGGCTGCTGACACTTCGTGAAGATCCAGCACCCGATCCACCATCAACTGGATCCCTTCCACCATCCGATGAATCCCCAGCACTGCATCACGCAGGGGGCCGTCGACATCAAAAGCCAGTTGACCCGCCAGTGCCACGGATGCCAGGTCTTGGGAGGCGTTGGCGAGCAGGGTTTCGCTGTTCAGGTTGGTTAGGATGGTGAAGATTTGGTCGGTGGGCTGGGAATCAGATAGGGGATTTGGGCTGTCTTTGATCATGGTAAACCTCTGGTGTGAAGTAAGAACTACCAGCATCACTTGCAGATGATGGGTGGCAGCTGTGTGCGGGCCTGCAAGACCGAGAATCACCAGCAAGTCTCGGTAGACCCGAAGGTCTCCCGCACACAGCCGCCATAAATGGCGACCATGAAAAAGCGCCGCAATTATAAAGGCGCTTGTGACTAACTGGTGAGGTTTCGGCGGGCTTGCAGTCCCGGTCGCTGAATTGGCAGCGACTGACGAAGGTTAGTGGTACCCGTTCCGAGGGACAACCTGAAAGGCTTGTCGGAAAGTTCTGAGGCGCCTACACCGGCGCCATCGCAGGCAAGCCAGCTCCCACAGTGGGTTGATGCATGACAGGACAACACGATCAAACTGTGGGAGCCGGGCTTGCCCGCGATGAGGCCTTCACAGCCAACAAAAAACCCGCTGACCAAACTGGCCCAGCGGGTTTCTTGTTTATGCAGCCAGCCGATCAAAAATCCGCCAACTGCCACACCTCATACGCCGGTGTCTCATACGGGTGACTGAGTTTCAAAGCAGCCACGACAGCCGCAATCAACTCATCCGCCACCACCAGCTCAACCTTCCACTCTTCAACCACTTCAACCTGGCCGACCTGCCCGATAAACGGCTGGCTGCCGTCCAACGCGCGGAATTGGCCCTGGCCCAGCACTTGCCAGGCGCAGCTGTCGTAGTCGCCGATGCGCCCGCCGCCGGCTGCGAAGACGGCGGTTTTTACCGTCTCCACATGGCTGTCGGGTACGAAGAAGGCGAGCTTGTACACGGCCTTAGTTCACCCACACGCGAGCGTTGCGGAACATGCGCATCCAGGCGCCGTCTTCGTTCCACTCTTCCGGGCGCCACGAGTTTTGCACGGCGCGGAACACGCGCTCCGGGTGCGGCATCATGATGGTCACGCGGCCGTCGCGGCTGGTAAGGCCGGTGATCCCGCGCGGCGAGCCGTTCGGGTTGGCCGGGTAGCTCTCGGTGACCTTGCCGTGGTTGTCGACGAAACGCAGGGCCACGGTGCCGGACAGGTCGGCTTCAAGCAGCGCTTCTTCGCTGCTGAATTCGGCGTGGCCTTCACCGTGGGCGATGGCGATTGGCATACGCGAACCGGCCATGCCCTGCAGGAAGATCGAGTTGGACTCCTGCACCTGCACCATGGCGACACGGGCTTCGAACTGCTCGGAACGGTTACGCACAAAGTGCGGCCAGAACTCGCTGCCCGGGATCAGTTCGCTGAGGTTGGACATCATCTGGCAACCGTTGCACACACCCAGGGTGAAGCTGTCGTTGCGTTCGAAGAAGCCCTGGAACGCATCGCGGGCACGGCTGTTGAACAGGGCCGACTTGGCCCAGCCTTCACCGGCACCCAGCACGTCGCCGTAGGAGAAACCACCGCAGGCCACCAGGCCTTTGAACTCATTGAGGTCAACGCGACCGGCGAGGATATCGCTCATGTGCACGTCGATCGCATTGAAGCCGGCGCGGTCGAACGCCGCCGCCATTTCCACCTGACCGTTGACGCCTTGCTCACGCAGTACGGCAACCTGTGGGCGAATGCCCTTCTTGATGTAAGGCGCGGCGATGTCCTGGTTGACGTCGAAGCTGAGCATGGTGCTCAGGCCCGGGTTGTCTTCTTCCAGGATCACGTCGAATTCCTGCTCGGCGCAGTCGGCGTTGTCGCGCAGACGCTGGATCTGATAGCTGGTCTCGGCCCACTGGCGTTGCAGCAAACGACGCTGACCGGTAAAGACCGTGTCGCCGTTGAAGGAGATATTGACTTCGCCGTTGTTGATCGGCTGGCCAATCACCGCCACGCACTCGGCCAGGCCAGCGGCGCTGAACTGCGCGAGCACGTCTGGGGTAGCGTCCTGGCGCACCTGGATCACCGCACCCAACTCTTCGTTGAACAGGATGCCGTTGATTTCGGCAGCATCCTCGGCAACGCTGTCGAGCACGATGTTCAAGCCGCAGTGACCGGCGAAGGCCATTTCGACAACGCTGGTCAGCAAACCACCGTCGGAACGGTCGTGGTAAGCCAACAGGTGGCCGTCGGCGTTCAGGCCCTGGATCACGGCGAAGAAGGCCTTGAGGTCTTCGGCGTCGTCGACGTCCGGGGCCTGCTTGCCGAGCTTGCCGTGGGTTTGCGCCAGGATCGAGGCGCCCATGCGGTTCTGGCCACGGCCCAGGTCGATCAGGATCAGGTCGGTGGTGCCCTTGTCCATGCGCAGTTGCGGGGTCAGGGTCTGGCGGATGTCGGTGACCGGCGCGAAACCGGTAACGATCAACGACAGCGGCGACGTGACGCTCTTGTCGGTGCCGTCTTCGTTCCAACGGGTGGCCATGGACATGGAGTCCTTGCCCACCGGAATGGTGATACCCAGTTCCGGGCACAGCTCCATGCCGACGGCTTTAACCGTGTCGTACAGGCGCGCATCTTCACCCGGGTGGCCGGCAGCGGACATCCAGTTGGCCGACAGTTTGATGTCGGACAGCTTGCCGATACGCGAGGCAGCGATGTTGGTGAGGGTTTCACCAATGGCCATGCGGCCCGACGCCGGAGCGTCCAGCAGGGCCAGCGGCGTGCGCTCGCCCATGGCCATGGCTTCACCGGTGTACACGTCGAAGCTGGTGGCGGTGACGGCAACGTCGGCCACCGGCACCTGCCATGGGCCGACCATTTGGTCACGGGCAACCAGGCCGGTGATGGTGCGGTCGCCGATGGTGATCAGGAAGCTTTTGCTCGCCACGGCCGGATGGTGCAGCACGCGTTCGATGCTGTTGGCCAGGTCCAGCGTGCTTGGGTCGAAATCATCGCCCAGTTCAGCTTCACGGTTGGCCGAACGGTGCATGCGCGGGGCCTTGCCCAGCAGCACTTCCAACGGCATGTCCACGGGGCTGTTGCCGAAGTGGCTGTCGGTGACGGTCAGTTGCGGCTCGGCAGTGGCTTCGCCGACCACGGCAAACGGGCAACGCTCGCGTTCGCAGATGGCCTGGAAGCGTGCGAAGTCTTCAGGACCGACGGCCAGTACGTAGCGTTCCTGGGATTCGTTACTCCAGATTTCGTGCGGGGCCATGCCCGGCTCGTCGTTTGGAATGTTGCGCAGCTCGAAACGGCCACCACGGTCGCCATCGTTGACCAGTTCCGGGAAGGCGTTGGACAAACCGCCAGCGCCGACGTCGTGGATGAAGCTGATCGGGTTCTTGTCACCCAACTGCCAGCAACGGTCGATGACTTCCTGGCAACGGCGTTCCATCTCAGGGTTTTCGCGCTGTACGGAAGCAAAGTCCAGATCTGCCGAGCTGGTGCCGGTGGCCATGGAAGAGGCCGCACCGCCGCCCAGGCCGATCAGCATCGCCGGGCCGCCGAGCACGATCAGCTTGGAGCCGACCAGAATCTCGCCTTTCTTGACGTGTTCTTCACGGATGTTGCCCATGCCGCCGGCCAACATGATCGGCTTGTGGTAGCCGCGCACTTCATCGCCACGCGGGGTGGTGATGGACTGCTCGAAGGTCCGGAAGTAGCCGGTGAGCGCTGGTCGCCCGAATTCGTTGTTGAACGCGGCGCCGCCCAGCGGGCCTTCGATCATGATGTCCAGCGCCGTGACGATGCGCTCAGGCTTGCCATACGGCACTTCCCACGGCTGTTCAAAGCCCGGGATCTGCAGGTTGGACACGGTGAAACCGGTGAGGCCCGCCTTGGGCTTGGCACCACGGCCGGTGGCGCCTTCGTCACGGATTTCGCCACCTGAACCGGTGGCTGCGCCCGGGAACGGGGCAATCGCGGTCGGGTGGTTGTGGGTTTCAACCTTCATCAGGATGTGCACCGGCTCCTGCACCGCGCCGTATTGGCGGGTTTCCGGGTCCGGGAAGAAGCGACCGGCGACGGAGCCGACGATGACCGAGGCGTTGTCCTTATAAGCCGACAGAACGCCTTCGCTGTGCATCACGTAGGTGTTCTTGATCATGCCGAACAGGCTTTTTTCCTGGCTTTGGCCGTCGATGTCCCAACTGGCGTTGAAGATCTTGTGACGGCAGTGCTCGGAGTTGGCCTGGGCGAACATCATCAGTTCGATGTCGTGGGGGTTGCGCTTCAAGCCGGTGAAGGCGTTGACCAGATAGTCGATCTCGTCTTCGGCCAGGGCCAGGCCCAGTTCGGTGTTGGCCTTCTCGAGGGCGGCGCGGCCACCGCCGAGCACGTCAATCGCGGTGAGCGGCTTGGGTTCGGCATGGCTGAACAGGCCGGCAGCCTGTTCCAGCTGGCTGACGATGATCTGGGTCATGCGGTCGTGCAGGCTGCTGGCGATCAGCTCGGCCTCGGCGTCGCTGAACTGCCCGGCGACGTAGAAGGCGATCCCACGCTCCAGGCGCTGGATTTTGTCCAGGCCGCAGTTGCGGGCGATGTCGCTGGCCTTGCTCGACCAGGGCGAGATGGTGCCGAACCGTGGCAGAACCAGGAACAAGCGGCCAGTCGGCTCTTGAACGGGAACGCTTGGGCCGTACTTCAGAAGGCGTGCCAGCACTTGCTGTTCGTCGGCGGTCAAGACGCCGGTTACGTCGGCGAAGTGAGCAAATTCAGCGTACAGGCCTGTAACAGCTGGAACCTTCTGGCTCAGTTGCTCAAGGAGTTTGCTGTGGCGAAAGGCAGAAAGGGCAGGAGCGCCGCGCAGGATCAACATCTTCGGGACAGCCTCGGGAAGGGGTGTGCTTTGAGGCCGTGCATTCTAGCGTAAACCTTCGCCAACGGCACCCGAAACGCTACCGGTGGCCGCCGCCGAACGTCAGTTGGCACGCTTTGCCTGCGATCACGGCGTGATGCAGGGCATTGGGCGCAGTTATTTTAACCGTCACAATCGCTCGCCAAGCCCCGTTTCTGCGGGCTGCAGCACAGTTTTACGCTGGCTAGCAGACAAGTGCGCCGCTGTCGAGATATGGCGCCGTGAGCCGTTTGCGTATACTGCGCAGATGTTCTTCCCAACTGTTTCGCGCCTGCGATGCGTCAAATGGCTCATCGCCACCTTGCTCTTCCTGATGCTCAGTGCCTGTGTTGATAAACCCAGCACACTGGAGCGAATCAAGGAGGATGGCGTATTGCGGGTGGTCACTCGCAACAGTCCCGCTACGTATTTCCAGGATCGCAACGGTGAGACCGGCTTCGAATACGAACTGGTCAAGCGCTTTGCCGACGACCTGGGGGTGAAGTTGGAAATCGAGACGGCCGACAACCTCGACGACCTGTTCAGCCGGCTGGGCAAACCCAATGGCCCGGTACTCGCCGCCGCCGGCCTGGTGAGCAGCGACCAGCGCCAGCAGCAGGTGCGCTTCTCCCACCCGTACCTTGAAGTCACCCCACAGATTATCTACCGCAACGGCCAATCGCGTCCCACCAATGCCGCCGACCTGGTGGGCAAGAAGATCATGGTGCTCAAGGGCAGCACCCACGCTGAACAACTGGCGGCGCTGAAAAAACAGAACCCGGCGATTGAATACGAAGAATCCGATGCCGTTGAGGTGGTGGATTTGCTGCGCATGGTCGACGAAGGGCAAATCGACCTGACCCTGGTGGACTCCAACGAAGTGGCCATGAACCAGGTGTACTTCCCCAACGTGCGCGTGGCCTTCGACCTCGGCAATGCCAGCAATCAAAGCTGGGCCGTGGCAGCAGGCGACGACAACAGCCTGCTCAACGAGATCAACAGTTACCTGGACAAGGTCGAGAAGAATGGCACCTTGCAACGCCTGAAGGACCGCTACTACGGGCACGTCGATGTACTCGGCTATGTCGGCGCCTATACCTTTGCCCAGCACCTGCAACAGCGCCTGCCCAAGTATGAGAAACACTTTCGTGCGTATGCCAAGGCCGAGAAAGTCGATTGGCGGCTGCTGGCAGCCATTGGTTATCAGGAATCGCTGTGGCAACCCACGGTCACCTCCAAGACCGGCGTGCGCGGCCTGATGATGCTGACCCAGAACACCGCGCAAGCCATGGGCGTGTCCAACCGCCTGGACCCCAAGCAGAGCATCATGGGCGGCGCCAAGTACCTGGCCAGAATCAAGGATGAGCTGGACGAAAAGATCGCCGAGCCCGACCGCACCTGGTTCGCCCTCGCCGCCTATAACGTGGGCACCGGCCACCTGGACGACGCACGCATCCTGGCGAAAAAAGAAGGCCTGAACCCGAACAAGTGGCTGGACGTGAAGAAGATGCTGCCACGCCTGTCGCAGAAGCAGTGGTACAGCAAGACCCGCTACGGCTACGCCCGCGGCGGCGAGCCGGTACATTTTGTCGCGAACATCCGGCGTTACTACGACATCCTCACCTGGGTAACCCAGCCGCAGCTGGAAGGTAACCAGGTGGTGGAAGGCAACCTGCATGTGCCGGGCGTGGACAAGACCAAGCCACCGCAAGACAGCCCGCAACTCTGATCACGACAGCCCGCACACAGCAAATCTCTGTGGGAGCCGGGCTTGCCCGCGATGGCGGCCTGACAGTCAAGGTATTCGGCGCCTGACACACCGCTATCGCGGGCAAGCCCGGCTCCCACATTTGATCATCGTCGCCTTATAGGCTGGTGAGCAGGTGGAGCACGCCGCCCGGCAGTACCATCACGGCGGGTATACCCGCGGCCTTCAACGCCGACTCATCCAAACGCCCCGCCTCGCGCAATTGCACGCGCACCCGCGTGAGTGCCACGCGCTGCTGTGACGTCACGTTACCCTCCCCGCCCAATGCACTCACCACATCGGCCGACAACAGGCTCGGCGTCGTCGGCGTGACCGTCTCGGCCACCAAATCAGGCGTCAGGGCTTTCCAGAACGCCCGCTGCAATTTCTCGAACATGCTCAGTGCTCCATGATAGGTGAGGTTTCAACGGTGGCCGCGTGGTACAGGCGCAGGGCCTCGCGCACTTGGTCGGCTTCTTCCAGGCCCAGCACTTGGCGGGCAATGATCTGGCAGTCGTGCAGGTCCAACTCGCGCACGGTGGCCTTGATGGTGGGGATCAGCGGCACGCTGACCGACAGCTCATCCACGCCCAGGCCAATCAACACCGGCACCGCCAGGGTTTCGGATGCCAGCGCACCACATACGCCCACCCACTTGCCGTGGGCATGGGCCGCCTTGACGGTCATGTCGATCAGCCGCAGCACCGCCGGATGAAAACTGTCGGCCTGGCTGGCCAGGCGCGGGTGATCGCGGTCCATGGCCAGGGTGTATTGGGTGAGGTCGTTGGTGCCGATGGAGAAGAAATCCACATGGGGCGCAAACACATCCGCCATCAACGCCGCACTCGGCACTTCGATCATGATGCCCAGCTTGGGGAGTTCACTCAGGCCAAGCGTCTGCGCTTCCTCTTCGAGCATTTTGCGCGCCAGATGCAGCTCCGACAGCAGGCTGACCATCGGCAACATGATATGCAGCCGCGCCAAACCTGCACTGGCAAGAATCGCACGCAACTGTTCACGCAACAGTTCGGGACGTTCCAGGCACAGGCGGATCCCACGCAGGCCAAGGAATGGGTTGGTCTCGCTTTCCATCGGTACATAGGCCAAGGGTTTATCGCCGCCCACATCCAGGGTACGCACCACCAGATTGCGCTCGGGGCCGAGGGCGCGGGCGATGGCGCTGTAGGTGTCGGCCTGCTCCTCTGCGCTCGGGGCACGGTTGCGTTCCAGGTAGAGGAACTCCGAACGCAGCAGACCCACGCCTTCAGCGCCCAGGGTCAGTGACTGTTCCACTTCCTGCAATGAGGCGACGTTGGCTGTGACCTCGATGTGGTGACCGTCGCGGGTGACCGCCGCCTGTGAGGCCTGTGCCACTTCACGCTGCAGCCGTAGCTTTTGCTGTTGACGAACCGCCTGCAGTTGCTCGATTTCAGCCAGATTCGGCTCCAGCTGCAGCTCGCCTTTATCGGCATTGAGCAGTACCCGCTTGCCGTTGGCCAAGGCCAATACTTGACTGGGTACACCGCAAAGGGATGGCAGGCCGAGGGCCCGGGCGAGGATGGCCACGTGGCTGGTAGCCCCACCGGCGACCGTGACGAAGCCCAGCACTTTGCTGGTATCCAGGCCGGCGGTTTGTGAGGGGGTCAGTTGTTCGGCGACCAGAATGGCGCACTCCGGCAGCTCCATGGAACGCTCCGGCACCCCCAGGATCAACTTGAGCACGCGCTGGCCGACGTCGGCCAAATCCGCCGCACGCTCAGCCAGCAGCGTTTTACCCAAGCCTTCGAAGAGCCTGGCGGTCGCCACCGTGGCCGTATTCCAGGCAAAGGCCGCGCTCTTGCCTTCGGCCAGCAGGCTATGAGCTTGTTCAAGCAGGGTCGGGTCTTCGAGCAGTTCCTGGTGGGCGCGGAAAATCTCGGCCTGGGCGCTGCCGGCCGCCTTGGCCTGCAACGCTTGCAGCGCCTCGTTTGCCGCCCGCAGGCCACGGGCCAATGCGGTACGTTCGAAGGTTTCTCCCGCACCGGCTTCGGGAATGTCGAGCGTCGGTTCAGCCACCTGGACCACCTGGCCGAACGCCGAGCCCGGCGACGCACAGACGCCTCGCAACACGGACGCCGAAGACGCCGACGCAGCGGGCTTGCTGATTTTCTCGACGGCTACCGGCAGCGTCTCGCCACAGCCGTCGAGCAACAACGCCACCAGCGCCTGGATCGCCGCCTCGGCATCTTCCCCCGCCGCGCTCACTTGCACGCTGTCGCCCTGGGAGGTCTGCAGCGCCATGATCGCCACAAGCGACTTGGCATTCGCGCTCAGGGTTTGCTTGTGCAGAAATATGCTTGAACTGAACCCCTTCGCCGCCTGAGCAAACACCGCCGCAGGGCGGGCGTGCAAGCCGCTGGCGTTGGGCAGGGTTACTGGCTTGGAGAACAGCGCATTGCCCTCCTCCTCGTCCACCTCTGCGGGTATCTGCCCCGGTGAGACCTGCAACAGTGGCTGGCCGGACTCGACCAGCGCCTGACCGGCCACCAACGGCACAAACGGCTCGCCGCTTACAATGAGCATCAACGTCAGCAGGCTACGTGCATTGAGCGCCACATAGTCGGCATCGAATTCGATCAGCGGCTGCCCGGCCTCCACCCGCTGGCCCTCCTCGACCAGCCGGGTGAAGCCCTGGCCCGCCAGGTTCACCGTGTCCAGGCCAATATGCAGCAATATCTGCACACCGTTATCGGCGGTGACGCTGACGGCGTGGCCGCTGTCCTGAATGTTGCTGACCACCCCGGCCAACGGCGCGCAGAGGGTCTGCGAAGTGGGGTCGATGCACAGGCCATCGCCAATCACGCGGCCGGAAAATACCGGGTCGGGGACCTGATCCAGCGCCAGCAAAACCCCGGACAAGGGTGCCAGCAGTTCCAGGGGTTGAGATGTGGTCATGACTTCACCTGTTTGTGTTGTTCTTTAAAAATCATTGAGTCGATGCAAGGTTGAGGATGACGAAGATCAAAGGTGGGAGCGGGCTTGCTGTGGCGAGCAAGCTTGCTTGCGCTGGGGTGCGAAGCGCCCCCAAAAGCCTGCGACTGCTGCGCAGTCGAGCGGGAGCAAGCTCCCTCGCCACAGCAATCCCGCTCCCACACAAGCGCGGATTACTTCCACCAATATTCGACCTGCACACCGACGTTCGACCCATGCCGCGCCGTGCCATAGGCGCCGGTGTCGGACAAAGCCGAGCCCGCCGCCAGCTCATTGGCCGCACGCTTGGCCGCTTTATTCCAGGACGCATAGGTGTAATACAGCCTTACTTCCGGCCGCGCCCAGAACTCAGGGCCTTTGGGCGACCAGGTCGGGGCGAAGGTAAATTTGCTCAATTTGCGCGTACCGCCGGTGGCCTCGACCTGATCGTGCCCCAGCTCAGTGACCAGTTTGAATTGCTCGCTGAGCGCATACGCCGGGCGTACACCCAGGGACATCCAGTTCTGATCCTGACGCCCAGGGCGCACATCTTTCTGGTACACAGCTTCAACTTGTCCACCGAAACGCGGTGTCACCTGCCAATCAAAGAACTCCACGGCGCGGTAACTTTTGCTGCTTTTGTCCAGCGTGGTATTGCCGGTGTAACCCAGGCCGGTGCCAGGGCCTTCGCCGTACTGCAGGGCAAACTTGTTCTTGCCGCCCAGGAAGGCCGCTTGTACATGCTGCGCCGTCAGCGCCCAGCCACTGTTGGTGTCACGCCCACCGGCCTTGGCGATGTAGCTCAAGCCAAGTTCCAGCTCGCCACCGGGGTTGGTCTTGAAACCTGCGACGTTGAAGTCGTGACGGGTGGCGTACTCCTTCTGGTACAGGTTGTCCTTGCGCGACAGGGCGTAGCTGTATTTCAAGCCGCCGATCAACACGTCCTCGATCCCACCACCGGTGGCGCTCTGGTTCCAGTAGTAGAAGTCGGAAATATGGATGTCGTTACGTTTGTAGTAACGCCGCCCGGCCCACAGCGAACCGCCATTGAGACTGGGCAGGTTGGACCATTGCGCATACATCTGCGGCATGCGCGCCGAGCCGTTGTTTTCACCCTGGAACTTCAGGGCGCGGTCGTACCGGTTGTAGAGGGACGCCATGGCATCGACGCTGAACACAGAACCGTCGTCGAGGGTCAGCAAATCCTGACGCAGTTCCAGCTCGGCGTACTGCTCGCATTCGTTACCCAGGCGGTATTTGGTTTGCGCACCCGGCAGTTGGAAACATTGCTGCTTGCCGCTGCCCGTTGACGTGCCCACGCCGCTGCGCAAATACCCGGCAAACTCCAGGGCTTGCGCGCCAAAAGGCACCGTGAGGCAGGAGGCAATAAGGCCCAGCTTTATTGTTGTTTTCATGAAACGCTCCTTTTATTTTTATTGTTTTTTCTTACTGTCTTGCATGACGCGATCCCTGTAGGAGCGAGCTTGCTCGCGAAAAACTTCCTGCCTCCACGCAACACCTGGAGGGGCGCGTTTTCGTTGACGATCTTCGCGAGCAAGCTCGCTCCTGCAGGGGGTATTTCAATCAGTCAGGTGCAGCACGAAGGATTCATAAGGACGTAACAGCACAGTGCTCGTGCGCAGGGGGCAGTCGGGGTAGTTGCTGATCAACAGGCGTTGCTCGCTCTCGGCGTTGATCACGCTTTCTGGCAGCTGGATCTCGCATGGCGATCCATAGAAGTTGTTGAGTACCAACAGGCGCTCGCCGTGGCCTTCACGCAGGTACGCCCAGACCTGGAGATGGTCTTGCAGCATCGGGCGGTAAACGCCTTGCTTCATCAGCGGTTCGCGACGGCGCAGATCGATCAGCCTGCGGTAGTGATGCAGCACCGAATCCGTGTCATCCATCTGGCTTGCGACGTTGATCTGCGCAGCATTCGCGGGAATGCCGATCCAGGGTTCACCGCGGCTGAACCCCGCGTTCGCTTCGGTGCTCCACTGCATGGGCGTACGCCCGTTATCGCGGGACTTCTGCATGATCGCCGCCATGCTCGAGGCTTCGGACTCTCCCGCGTCGCGCTTGAGGCGGAAGATGTTCAGGGTTTCCACATCGCGGTATTGCGAGATGCTGTCGAAGCCTGGATTGGTCATACCCAACTCTTCGCCCTGATACACATACGGCGTGCCCTGCAAAAAGTGCAGCGCCGTGGCAAGCATCTTGGCCGAGACCACGCGGTATTGGCCGTCGTCACCAAAGCGCGAGACCACCCGTGGCTGGTCGTGGTTGCACCAGAACAACGCGTTCCAGCCGCCGCCGGCCTGCATGCCCATCTGCCAGTCGGAGAAAATCTGCTTGAGTTGCAGGAAGTCGAAGTCAGCCTTCACCCACTTTTGCAGGTTGGGGTAATCGACTTTCAGGTGGTGGAAGTTGAAGGTCATCGACAGTTCTTTAGACGCTGGATTCGAGTAGCGAATGCAGTGTTCCAGGCGGGTGGATGACATCTCGCCCACGTTGATAAGGTCATGGCCTTCAAAGACTTCACGGTGCATTTGCTGCAAGTATTGGTGCACGTTCGGGCCGTCGGTATAGAAGCGGCGGCCGTCGCTGTTGTCCTCGGGGAAGTCGGCGGGCTTGGAGATCAGGTTGATCACATCCAGGCGGAAGCCGCCCACGCCTTTGTCGCGCCAGAAGCGCATCATCTTGAACACTTCGGCGCGCACCTGGGGGTTGTCCCAATTGAGGTCGGCCTGTGTATGGTCGAACAGATGCAGGTAGTACTGGCCAGTCTGCGCTTCGTACTCCCAGGCCGAGCCGCCGAACTTGGATTCCCAGTTGTTCGGCTGGTCGCGCCAGATGTAGAAGTCACGATAGGGATTGTCGAGGCTGCTGCGCGCCTGCTGGAACCATTCGTGTTCGATGGAGGTGTGGTTGACCACGATATCGAGCATCAGCTTGATGCCACGCTTGGCGGCTTCGCTGATCAGCAGGTCGCAGTCGGCCATAGTGCCGTAGCTGGGGTCGATGGCGTAGTAGTCGCTGATGTCGTAGCCGTTGTCGCGCTGGGGCGAACGCAGGAACGGGGTGACCCACAGGCAATCCACGCCCAGCCATTTGAGGTAGTCGAGTTTGTCCACGATGCCCAACAGGTCACCGGTGGCGTTACCCGCGTGGCTGTGGAAGCTTTTGGGGTAGATCTGGTAGATCACCGAGTGTTGCCAGGTTTGCATGGTGGGTTCCTTCAGTAGAGTTGGGTGCTGGCCCTTCCGGCCTCATCGCAGGCAAGCCAGCTCCCACACTTGAATGTGTTCACACATCACTGTGGGAGCTGGCTTGCCTGCGATAGCGATCTTCAGGCGACCCGGTAACCAGGCCGAATGATCTTCATGCTCAACATGCACGTCAGCGCAAACGGCACGACCATCGCCACGACCATGCCGATCACGAACATCGGAATCGCGCTCGGCACGATCGAGATAAACCCGGGCAACCCGCCGACGCCGATGGCCGAGGCCTGCACCTTGTTCAACGACAGAAAAATGCTGCCCAGCGCCGAGCCCAGCAGCGCGGCATAGAACGGAAATTTGAAGCGCAGGTTCACGCCGAACATCGCCGGCTCCGTGATGCCGAAGTAAGCGGAAATCGCCGAGGTGGAGGCCATGCTTTTGTCCCGAGCATTGCGGGTCATGTAGAACACCCCGAGCGCGGCGCTGCCCTGGGCCAGGTTGGACATGACGATCATCGGCCAGATAAAGGTGCCGCCCTGAGTGGAGATCAACTGCAGGTCGACGGCGAGGAACATGTGGTGCATGCCGGTGATCACCAGCGGCGCATAGAGCAGGCCGAAAATCGCGCCGCCGATCATCGGGGCGATCTCGAACAGGGTCACCAAACCTTCGGTGATCAGGATGCCAAGGTGACGGGTCACCGGGCCGATAATCGCCAGGGCCAGCAAGCCGGTGACGACGATAGTGGTGATCGGCACCACCAGCAGTTGAATAGCATTCGGCACCCGCGCCCGCAGCCACTTTTCGATCACGCTCATGACAAAGGCCGCCATCAGGATCGGCAGGATCTGCCCCTGGTAACCGACTTTCTCGATCTGGAACCAGCCGAAGATATCGAAGTACGGCAGGCTCTGGCCGTCGAGGCCGGCAACCGCCTTGCCGTAGTTCCAGGCGTTGAGCAGGTCCGGGTGCACCAGCATCAGGCCCAGCACGATGCCGAGGATTTCACTGCCGCCGAACCGCTTGGCCGCCGACCAGCCCACCAGTGCCGGCAGGAACACGAAGGAGGTGTTGGCCATCAGGTTGATCAGGCTCCACAGACCATCCAGGTTCGGGTAGGCCTCCAGCAGCGTCTTGCCTTCGATGAACATGCCCTTGGCGCCCATCAGGTTGTTCACGCCCATCAACAGGCCGGCAATGATCAGCGCGGGCAGGATCGGCATGAACACATCGGAGAACACCCGCACCAGACGCTGCATGGGGTTGGTCTTGTCGCCGCCGGCTTTCTTGACGTCGGCAATGGTCGACGCGGCCAGGCCGGTCAGCTCGCGCAGGGCGGCGTAGACCTTTTCCACTTCGCCGGGGCCGATCACCACCTGGAACAGGCCACCGGTAAAGAACGAGCCCTTGACCAGATCGACCTGGTTCAGGGCACTGCTGTTGACCAGGCTGGGGTCCTTGAGCGCCAGGCGCAGGCGGGTCACGCAATGGGCGGCCTGCTCAAGGTTTTCGCGGCCCCCGAGGTTGTCGAGAATCTCGCGGGCAATCGTTGAATAGTCGTGGCTCATGCTCGTTTTCCACTGTGATTGTTTTTATGGGTGGCAGTCGTTGGCAGCACGCCGAGGAGGGAAAAGTACTCGTCTGTACGAGTTAAATCAACAACTCGTCTGTACGAGTTACATTTTTGTTTATGCCTGCGAGCTTTCTGTCAGATTTTTCCCCGGCTCGCACCGCTGTCCAATGGACAAACCCCACCTCTGCCACTATGGTTCCTGCCTTGAACGCGCAGTCCACCTTCATAACGCCGGGCAAGAGCCATCCCATGAGCAAATACAACCAGATCTATACGGATCTGCTTGCCAGCATCACCACCGAGCGCCTGCAACGCGGTACGCGCCTTCCCTCCGAAACCGAACTGATGGACGCCTACCAGGCCAGCCGTGGCACCGTGCGCCGCGCCATCGAGCAGTTGCAGGAGCGTGGCTTTGCGCAAAAAATCCATGGCAAGGGCACCTTCGTGCTATCGCCCAACCCGATCGAGTTTCAGTTGGGCGGTATCGTCAGCTTCCACGAGACCCACGCCGACCTGGGCGATGACGTACACACTGACGTCGTCGAATTCACCCAGATCCCTCTGGAAGGTTCCCTGCTGCAACACATCGAAGCCGAGCCCGGCACGCTGATCACTCGCGTCAAACGCGTACGGCGCATCGGTGGCAAACGCGTGATTCTCGACATCAACCACTTCGTCGCCGACCTGATCCCCGGCCTGGACCACTCGATTGCCGAGCAGTCGATCTACGCGTTTATCGAGCAAACGTTGCAGCTGCAGATCAGCTACGCACAGCGCACCATCGAAGCCCTGCCGCGCAGCAAAGACGACCAGGCGCATCTGGACCTTGATGGGCAAAGCCATGTGATCGTGGTGAGTAACCAGACGTTTTTGCAGGACGGGAGGCAGTTCGAGTACACCGAGTCGCGGCATACGCTGGATAAGTTTTACTTTTCGGATATTGCGCGGCGGTGAATTCTACGCGCGGGCTTGGGTCTGACGGTTTGAAAAGCGCCCACGCCCCTCAATAGCGGCTCCCCATGCACCGGGCTCAACGGGCGACACAGAAAGCAAAACCCCGGCACGTGGCCGGGGTTTTGTCATTCAGCACTCACCTGCTATTGCAGGATCATTCCCACTCAATCGTCGCCGGCGGCTTGCTCGACACGTCATACGTCACGCGCGAAATGCCTTCGATCTCATTGATGATACGGCCGCTGACCGTCTCCAGCAGTTCGTAAGGCAGGTGTGCCCAACGCGCTGTCATGAAGTCGATGGTCTCTACGGCGCGCAGCGCAACAACCCATGCGTAACGACGACCATCGCCGACAACGCCCACCGATTTCACCGGCTGGAACACCACGAACGCCTGGCTGACCTTGTGGTACCAGTCGGCCTTGCGCAGTTCTTCGATGAAGATGTGGTCGGCACGACGCAGCAGGTCGGCGTATTCCTTCTTCACTTCACCCAGGATACGCACACCCAGGCCCGGGCCTGGGAATGGGTGGCGGTAGACCATGTCGTACGGCAGGCCCAGTTCCAGGCCCAGACGGCGGACTTCGTCCTTGAACAGTTCGCGCAGCGGTTCTACCAGCTTGAGGTTCATTTCCTCAGGCAGGCCACCCACGTTGTGGTGGGACTTGATCACGTGGGCCTTGCCGCTTTTGGCGCCGGCCGATTCGATCACGTCGGGGTAGATGGTGCCCTGGGCGAGGTACTTGATGTTGTCCAGTTTGTTGGACTCGGCATCGAACACGTCGATGAAGGTGCGGCCGATGATCTTGCGCTTCTTCTCCGGGTCGGACTCGCCGGCCAGGTTGTTGAGGAACTGGTCCTCAGCGTTGGCGCGGATCACCTTGACGCCCATGTTCTCGGCGAACATGGCCATCACTTGCTCACCTTCGTGCAGGCGCAGCAGGCCGTTGTCGACAAACACGCAGGTCAGTTGGTCGCCGATGGCCTTGTGCAGCAGTGCCGCTACAACCGAGGAGTCAACGCCGCCGGACAGGCCAAGCAATACGTTGTCAGTGCCGACCTGGGCGCGCACTTGGGCGATGGCATCTTCAGCAATTTTCGACGGGGTCCACAGGGCTTCACACTCGCAGATGTCGAGGATGAAACGCGACAGGATGCGCCCGCCTTGCTTGGTGTGGGTCACTTCCGGGTGGAATTGCACGCCGTAGTAGCGACGCTCGTCGCTGAACATGCCGGCAATCGGGCAGCTCGGGGTGCTGGCCAGGATGTGGAAGTCTTCCGGCATTTTGGTGACCTTGTCACCGTGGCTCATCCACACGTCGAGGCCGAACAGGCCGTCGGCGTCGATGTGGTCTTCGATGCCGTCCAGCAGGCGGCTCTTGCCGACCACGTCTACACGGGCATAACCGAATTCACGCAACTCGGAACCTTCAACCTTGCCGCCCAGTTGCTCGGCCATGGTCTGCATGCCGTAGCAGATGCCGAACACCGGCACGCCCAGGTCGAATACCGCCTGCGGGCAGCGCGGGCTGTTGGCTTCGTGAACGGACTCGGGGCCACCGGCGAGAATGACGCCTTTGGGTGCGAATTCGCGGATCGCTTCATCGTCCATGTCGAACGGGTGCAGTTCGCAGTACACGCCGATTTCACGCACGCGGCGGGCGATCAGTTGGGTGTACTGGGAACCGAAGTCGAGGATCAGGATGCGGTGGGCGTGAATGTCGAGGGCCATGAAGTCAGTCTCGTCTAATGAATCAGAAACAACTCGGGGCTGAAGAACAGCCCCGGTTACTTAACATTTTGCTGGAAGGCTCAACCTACACGGTAGTTTGGCGCTTCCTTGGTGATCTGCACGTCGTGGACATGGGATTCAGCCATGCCGGCGCCGGTGATCCGCACGAACTCTGGCTTGGTGCGCATTTCTTCGATGTCGGCACTGCCGGTGTAGCCCATCGAGGAACGCAGGCCGCCCATCAGTTGATGGATGATCGCGCTCAGGGTGCCTTTGTATGGCACACGGCCTTCGATGCCTTCCGGTACGAGCTTCTCGGCGCCTGCCGAGGAGTCCTGGAAGTAACGGTCGGAAGAACCTTGCGCCTGGGACATGGCGCCCAGCGAACCCATGCCACGGTAAGCCTTGTACGAACGACCCTGGAACAGTTCGATCTCGCCCGGCGCTTCTTCGGTACCTGCGAACATCGAGCCCATCATCACGCAGGAGGCACCGGCGACGATGGCCTTGGACAGGTCACCGGAGAACCGGATGCCACCGTCGGCGATCAACGGTACGCCCGTGCCTTCAAGGGCGGCGGCGACGTTGGCGATGGCGCTGATCTGCGGCACGCCCACACCGGCGACGATACGCGTGGTGCAGATGGAGCCTGGGCCGATACCGACCTTGACTGCGTCGGCGCCCGCTTCGGCCAGGGCCTTGGCGGCAGCGCCGGTGGCGATGTTGCCGCCGATCACCTGCACGTCAGGGAAGTTCTGCTTGACCCAACGCACGCGGTCAATCACGCCTTTGGAGTGGCCGTGGGCGGTGTCGACCACTACCACGTCAACACCGGCGGCGACCAGGGCCGAGACCCGATCACCAGTGTCTTTACCGGTACCGACGGCAGCGCCAACACGCAGACGACCTTGGTCATCCTTGCTGGCCAGCGGGTAAGCCTTGGCTTTTTCGATGTCGTTGACGGTCATCATGCCTTTGAGGGCGAATTTGTCGTCGACGATCAGCACGCGCTCGATGCGGTGCTTGTGCAGCAGTTCGCGCACATCGTTCTTGTCGGCGCCTTCCTTGACGGTGACGAGGCGCTCTTTAGGCGTCATCACTTCACGGACGGTGACTTCAAGGCGGTTCTCGAAACGCACGTCACGGGAAGTGACGATGCCGACCAGGTCGCCATCGTGCAGCACCGGGACGCCGGAGATGTTGTGCATACGCGTGAGTTCGAACAGGTCACGCACGGTGGCGTCAGCTTCGATGGTGATCGGATCTTTCACCACGCCGGCTTCGTAACGCTTGACCTTGCGCACTTCGGCAGCTTGCTGCTCGATGGTCATGTTCTTGTGGATGATGCCGATGCCGCCTTCCTGAGCCATGGCAATGGCCAGACGGGCTTCGGTGACGGTGTCCATGGCAGCGGAAACCAAGGGAATATTCAGCTCGATGCCACGGGTTAGGCGGGTCTTGAGACTGACTTCGTTAGGAAGCACCTCGGAATAACCGGGCACTAGGAGAATGTCGTCGAATGTCAGAGCTTCTTGGCTGATACGCAGCATCGCGGGGGCTCCCGAGCGGGAAAATGGAAGCGCGCCATTATATACATGCACCCTGCCCGGCTCAATGTAAAACTCTGACAAACTTGGTAATACTGATAGATGGATTAAAGCTCGACTTTGACCCAGCTCATTTTCTGGTCCAACCAATCGGCAAATTCGTCGATAAAGCTCTGCTTGAACCCCGCCTCCGCCCAGTTGTTGAAGATGAACCCCAGGTTGGAAAACCCGCATTCCTGCAGGAACAGAAAACCGTTGATGTCATCTTCATGCCCACACAGCGGGCAGGTGAAGTTGTCGGTGTGGCCAGGCATCCAGTCTTCCAGGCTTTCGAACAGCGCCTCACCAACTTCCTTCAGGCATTCCGGGCAACCGGCTTCTTCAAGAAACCCCTTGGCCGGGGTATAGATGCAACGCTTGTAGATGATCTCCAGGCCATTGACCGGCTCGTTGAACGGCAGCGCCTCGGGGTGCAGCACCACGGCGCGGGCGCCATCGGCCAGGGCGTAGCCCATGCGGTTGCCGGTACGCCCGCAAGTGGTGAGTTCTTCCTTGATGATGTTCTTGCGCACCAGCCAGCGCACAATCGCCCGGGCGCGGGGTTCGTGGACGGGCAAGGTGGAGATTTTCGGGACAAGGATGCTTTGGGAGTTCATGGGAGTCCTGCGGTGTGGCTATTGGCGCCATCGCGGGCAAGCCCGGCTCCCACAGTTGATCGCATTCCAATGTGGGAGCCGGGCTTGCCCGCGATGACGCCCGGGAGGACGGCAGCTTAATCCCTGAAAAAATCAGGTCAAGTACTCACATACCGCCCGATCAACGCAATACCACTGGCCAATACCAACCAGGTCACCAACCGCACGAACGCCTCCCGGGACAGCCGCATCGTCAGCCTGCGCCCACACCACAGCCCCAGGGCCATCGCCGGCAACAGACAAACCGCCAACATCAATAACGGCAAATCTGCATACACCCCGGCAATCAGGAACAAACTCAAACGCACGACCGTGCTGCAACTGATCAGCGCGCTTTGCGTGGCCCGCGCCGCGTCTTTGGGTAAACGGCTGTTAAGGTAAATCGCATATAAAAAGCCGCCACTGCCAAATAGCGCACCAAACAGGCCACCCACAGTGCCCATGGGAATCGACCAGCCCGCCGCCAATTGAGTCGGCCGTGCTTTCACCGCCAGGCTGTAAATCGCGTAGGCACTGATAAACAGCCCCATCAACAACAGCAACAAGTCCGAATGCAAGTTGAGCAAAAAACCCACGCCCAGGCTGCAGCCGATGGCCATGCAGGGCAGCAACCGCAACAGTTCCGGCTTGTTCACATCGTGCCGCGCTTGCAGCAGGCCGCCAAACGCCGCGACAAAATCCAGCAGCACCAGCAACGGGATGATCTTCGACAGCGGCATGAATAGAATCAGGATTGGCCCGGCGACCAAGGCCGTCCCGAACCCGGCAATGCCAAACACCACATAGGCCAGCACCACACCCAGGCCGATCACCAGCCAATCCACAGCCCCGAACGACCACTGACTCATCAACTCAACCAGGCTCATGGGTTATTCCTTGTTGGACATGGCCTTCACTTTAGCCATTGTCTACTGTTGCGACTAATATCTTCAAAGCCAGCCACTCATCTCAAAAAGGCATGACTCGTAATCTCCACGCGGCAACTGCGTTACTTCGTCGAAATCGCCGAGAGCGGCAGCTTCAGTGCCGCGGCCGAACGCCTGTTTGTGGCGCAGTCGGCCTTGAGCCGGCAGATCAAGGAACTGGAAAATCAACTTCAAACCCCATTGTTCGAACGCACCGCACGCCAACCGCGGCTCACAGCGGCCGGTGAAGCGTTCTACCCACGGGCGCGCAATTTGTTGAGTGAGTTGCTCAAGGCCAGCGAAGTGGCGACCCTCGTAGGCAATGGCCAGCTTGGCACGCTGCGCCTGAGTCACTCGAGCACCGTGCCGATGAGCGGCGCGTTATTGCACGGCATCAGCAACTGGCTAGAGCGCTGTCCGGGCGTGTCGGTGGATATTGCCAAGCTCTCCTCCGAAGCTCAGTTGGAGGATATCGCCGAGGGTCGCCTGGACGTCGGCCTGCTACGCTTGCCCGTATTGCGCCAGCGCGACGGCGTGCGTGTGCTGCCGTTGTACACGGAGCCGTTGGTGCTGGCGGTGCCGCCGAATCATCCGTTGGCACGCAGCGACGCGCCGGTGGAGTTGGCACAGCTAAAGGACCAAGCGTTTATCTCGATCCCCCATCCCCAACGCGGCGGGCTGAGTTATCTGTCCGCCGAATTGTGCATGCGTGCAGGTTTTTTCCCCAAGGCCGCACGGGTGATGTCGCGCAAGACCACGCAGTTGCAATTGATCCAGGCTGGTTTCGGTATTGCCTTGTTACCAAAATCCATGCAGGACATCGCCCCCGCCAACCTGCACTTTTTACCCCTGGCCGACCCGGACTGCCACAGCACCGTGGCCCTGGCCTGCGCGCAAGTGCAGAGCCCGCTGGTGGAGCAATTCTGTCAAACCCTGCACGAATGCCTATAAACTGCCGCCCATGATTAAAGATCCTTTTGCCCGTTTGGGCCTGGACCGCGAAGTCCTGACTGTCAGCCAGCTCAACGGCCGTGCGCGGGTGTTGCTGGAAGACGTGTTCACCAATATCTGGGTGGAAGGCGAGATCTCCAACCTCGCTCGCCCAGCCTCCGGCCATGTGTATTTCACGCTCAAGGACAGCGGGGCCCAAGTGCGTTGTGCGCTGTTTCGCAACAACGCTGCACGCGTACGCCAGGCGTTGAGGGACGGGCTGGCGGTGAAGGTGCGCGGCAAGGTCTCGTTGTTCGAGGGCCGTGGTGATTACCAACTGATCCTCGATACCGTGGAGCCAGCCGGTGACGGTGCGCTGCGCCTGGCCTTTGATGCACTGAAGGAAAAGCTGAGCGCCGAAGGCCTGTTCAGTGCCGAACGCAAGGTGGCGCTGCCGGTGCATCCTCGGCGCATCGGCATTATCAGCTCGCCCACCGGCGCGGTGATTCGCGACATTATCAGCGTGTTCCGCCGCCGCGCGCCGAACATTGAACTGACCCTGATCCCTACCGCCGTGCAAGGCCGCGAAGCAATCCCGCAGATCGTGCGGGCGCTGAAACTCGCCGACGCTCGTGGTTTCGACGCGCTGATCCTGGCCCGTGGCGGTGGCTCCCTTGAAGACTTGTGGTGCTTCAACGAAGAGGCGGTGGCCCGTGCAGTTGATGCCTGTGTTACCCCTATCGTCAGCGCCGTTGGTCATGAAACCGATGTGTCCATCAGCGACTTCGTGGCGGACGTCCGCGCCCCTACTCCCTCCGCCGCCGCCGAGTTGTTGGCTCCCGACGCCAGCCATCTGGTACGCCAGGTAGAAAACCTGCAGCGCCGCCTGGTGATGCTGATGCGCAACCGCCTGAGCCACAGCCGCCTGCGCCTGGAAGGCATGGCCCGGCGCCTGCGTCATCCGGGCGAGCGCTTGCGCCAGCAGGCCCAGCGTCTGGATGACCTGGACACGCGCTTGCGCCGTGCCTTTGAGCGCAGCCTCAATACCCGTCGCGAGCGCTTGATCCGCCTGGAGACCCGCCTCGCCGGCCAGCACCCGGGCCGTCAACTGGCACTCTTGCGCCAGCGCCTGGACAGCCTCGCCGAACGCCTGCCCCGCGCCATGCGCGAAGGTCTCAAGGCTCGGCGTCTGCAACTGCAGAGCCAAGTGCAGACATTGCAGGTGGTCAGCCCGCTGGCGACCCTGGGCCGCGGCTACAGCATCCTGTTGGACGAGCGCGGCCAGGCGATTCGCAATGCCGCGCAAACCCACACCGGCCAGCGCCTCACCGCGCGCCTGGGTGAAGGCCAATTGCAAGTGCGGGTGGAAGACAACCACCTGACACCCGTCACCCTTTCATTATTGGATTGATCGATGCCACGCCTACTGAGCCTGTTGATGCTGTTGTGCCTCACGTTTAATGCCCACGCCGACAGCTACATCACGCGAACCCTGAACAAACCGGTGCCTGGCGGCGTGGCCGTCGTCGAGCTGGGCCCTTCGGCCACGGCGCCGAAAGCCACTTACCAGGGCAAGCCGGTGCTGGTGGTCAAGGAGCAGGACAACTGGCTGGCCATTGTCGGCATCCCGTTGACGGTCAAGCCCGGCAACGAGCGCATCAGCAGCGGTGGGCGCAACCTGCCGTTTATCGTCGGCTACAAGAAGTATCCGGAACAGCGCATCACTTTGAAGAACAAGAGCCAGGTCAACCCTGACCCGGCCCAGCTCAAGCGCATCGAAGGCGAACTGGCTGTGCAGCTCAAGGCTTACCGCAGTTTCAGCCCGAACCTGCCGAGCAACCTGGTGCTGGATAAACCGGTGAGCGGGCCGCTGTCGAGCAAGTTCGGCGTGCGACGCTTCTTCAACGGCGAAGAGCGCAACCCGCACTCGGGCCTGGACTTCGCCGTGCCGGCCGGTACGCCGATCAAGACGCCCGCCAACGGCAAGGTCATTCTGGTGGGCAATTACTTCTTCAATGGCAACACGGTGTTCGTCGACCATGGCCAGGGTTTTATCAGCATGTTCTGCCATATGTCCAAAATCGACGTGAAGGTGGGCCAGCAACTGGTGCGCGGCGCGGTGGTGGGCAAGGTGGGTGCGACTGGCCGGGCGACTGGCCCGCACATGCACTGGAACGTCAGCCTGAACGATGCACGTGTAGATCCAGCGATCTTTATCGGCGCGTTCCAACCCTGATATCAAATGTGAAACTACGGGCCTCATCGCGGGCAAGCCCGGCTCCTACATTGGAAGGCTGCCCAGTGTGGGAGCTGGCTTTCCTGCGATGGTGCAAGCCGTCGCCTCAATTGCGCACCTGACAAACCCACAGCAACAAAAACACACACCACTCGAAATTACGGCAATAAAATCTCGATTTTCGAGACAGCAAAAGAACTTATCTCAATTTTTCTCGACTGCTTGCCATCTTTCACCCCGGCGGTTAGGGTTGAGCTTATGAAAACCTCTCACACCCTCATTCAGCTCCGCCAGCACCGCAGCCTGTGCCTTGTCAGCGCACGACTGCCAGGCTGAATCGATCTGCCTCGTCCTAAAGTTTTATCCCCAATAACAGTTCTACGGCAGGCCGCCTTTTTTCGGCCCCTACAACCAAGGATTTTCCGATGAGCATGCTCAAAGACCCGTCTTCGAAATACCGCGCGTTCCCGACCATCGACATCCCGGACCGTACCTGGCCGTCGAAGACCATCACCCAAGCGCCGATCTGGTGCAGCTCCGACCTGCGTGATGGCAACCAGTCGCTGATCGAGCCGATGGACGCGGTGAAAAAGCTGCGCTTCTGGAAGACCCTGGTGGCCGTTGGCGTAAAGGAAATCGAAGCCTCGTTCCCTGCCGCGTCGCAAACCGACTTCGACTTCGTGCGCACCCTGATCGAAGACAACCACATCCCCGAGGACACCACCATCCAAGTGCTGACCCAGGGTCGTGAAGACTTGATCGCACGCACCTTCGAATCTCTGCGCGGCGCGAAGAAAGCCATTGTGCACTTGTACAATGCCACCTCGCCGTCGTTCCGCCGCATCGTGTTCAACCAGGACAAGGACGGCATCAAGGCCATCGCGGTCAACGCCGCCAAGCTGTTCGTCAAATACGCCGCCCAGCAGCCGGAAACCCAGTGGACCTTCGAATATTCCCCAGAGACCTTCAGCGCCACTGAGCTTGAGTTCGCCAAGGAAGTCTGCGACGCGGTGATCGAGGTGTGGAACCCCACGCCTGAGCACAAGATGATCCTCAACCTGCCCGCCACGGTTGAATGCGCCACCCCTAACATCTATGCCGACCAGATCGAGTGGTTCGGTCGCCATATCAACCGTCGTGACAGCGTGATCATCAGCCTGCACACCCACAACGACCGTGGCACTGGCGTGGCGGCCACCGAGTTGGGCCTGATGGCCGGCGCTGATCGTGTGGAAGGCTGCCTTTTTGGCAACGGCGAGCGCACCGGGAACGTCGATTTGGTCACCGTGGCGCTGAACATGTACACCCAGGGCCTGGACCCGCAGTTGGACTTTTCTGACATTGACGGCGTACGTAAAGTGGTCGAGGAATGCAACCAGATCCAGGTGCACCCACGTCACCCGTATGTCGGCGACCTGGTCCATACCGCATTCTCCGGCTCGCACCAGGACGCGATCCGCAAAGGCTTCTCCCAGCAGAAAGACGATGCGCTGTGGGAAGTGCCGTACTTGCCGATCGATCCTGCGGACATTGGCCGCAGCTACGAGGCCGTGATCCGTGTGAACAGCCAGTCAGGCAAGGGCGGCATCGCCTACTTGCTGGAGCAGGAATACGACATCAGTTTGCCCCGTCGCATGCAGATCGAGTTCAGCCAGGTGGTACAGGCCGAAACCGATCGCGTGGGCCTGGAGATGACCGCGCCACAGATCTACGCCTTGCTGCAGCGTGAGTACTTGCAAGCCAACACGCCGTACGCGCTGGTCAGCCACCGCCTGCAGGAAGAGAACGGCAACAGCTTTGTCGAGGTGGAAGTCTCCGGCAAAGGCCAGGGCGAAACCAACTTGCACTGGAAAGGCAAAGGCAACGGCGCGCTGGAAGCCTTGGTGGCCGGCTTGCCGATTGGCGTTGAAATCATGGACTACAACGAGCATGCGATTGGTGCGGGTACCAATGCCAAGGCGGCGGCTTACATTGAACTGCGCGTGAACGGTGAGCGCCCGGTGCATGGGGTGGGGATCGATGAAAACATCACTACCGCCAGCTTCAAGGCGCTGTTCAGTGCGCTGAACCGCTCGTTGAGCCAGTTGGAAGCCAAAGCGGCGTAAGCATTGCCGTAATGCAAAAGGCCCCTGGGTGAGAATCCAGGGGCCTGATCGTTCCCACGCTCTGCGTGGGAATGCAGCCCTGGACGCTCTGCGTCCGCCCTTAGAAGCGGTACGCAGAGCGTCCCAAGAGGCGTTCCCACGCAGAGCGTGGGAACAATCTCAGAGCCTCAGACAAACTGAAAGCTATCGGCATCCAGATTCGCCGGGAATCGTGTACGGTAAGCCGCCAGCTCCGCCGCATCCAGGATCACCTGGAACACCCCATCCGCCTCCCCTGCACTCAGCAAAGTCTCACCCTGGAAATCCAACACCTGGCTATCGCCGGTGTAGGCAAACCCCTTGCCGTCGGTGCCCACCCGGTTCACCGCCGCCACGTAACACAGGTTCTCAATGGCCCGTGCCGGCAACAGCCGATTCCAATGCTGACGCCGAGCACCCGGCCAGTTGGCGGTGTACAGCAGCAGGTCCGTATCCTGGGCGTCGCGGCTCCACACCGGGAAGCGCAGGTCATAGCAGATCAGCGGGCGAATGCGCCAACCCTTCAACTCGAACTGCACCTGGCGCTCGCCGGGGGTGTAATGGTCATGTTCACCGGCCATGCGGAAC
This sequence comes from Pseudomonas sp. CFSAN084952, assembly GCF_009648855.1. Lineage (NCBI taxonomy): Bacteria > Pseudomonadati > Pseudomonadota > Gammaproteobacteria > Pseudomonadales > Pseudomonadaceae > Pseudomonas > Pseudomonas sp. CFSAN084952. The sequence continues at coordinate 4,337,108 of NZ_CP045767.1, forward strand.
AGGTGGCGCTTGTCGTAATGCAACACCTCGCCATCCGGCCGCGCCCACAGCAGACGGTTGCGGTGGCTGCCATCGGCGGCCTGGATGATCACACTGCCGGTAATCACGGCCTGATACTTTGCCGCTTGGGCCTGGAGCCAATGATGGGTGGGGCCGCTTTCCGGCTCGGCGAGGGCTTCTGATTCCATGGAAAAACCGGTGGTGAACATCTCTGGCAGCACAATCAAGTCGGCGCCTTTGGCCTGCTCCAGCAGCAACTCGAAGTGTTCGAAGTTGGCTTGGCGGTCATGCCAGGCCAGGCTCGTCTGCACCAGGGCAATGTTCAGATTGGGCAGTGCACTCAGATCGCGCATAGTTTTTCCGCCGCTTGTCGCAACGTCTCCTCGCGTTTGGCAAAGCACAGGCGCACCAGGCGCTGGCCTTGGGGTGGGTGCTGGTAGAACACCGAAACCGGAATGGTCGCCACGCCATGTTCGCGGGTCATCCACAGGGACATGGCGACGTCATCCAGGTCTGGGCGAATCTGCGAGTAATCCACCAGTTGGAAGTAAGTGCCGGTCACCCGGGTAAAGCTCAAGCGCGATGGCGCCAGCAGGTCGCAGAACAGGTCACGCTTGGCCTGGTAAAAAGCCGGCAGTTCGTCGACATGCTCCGGATGTTCGGCCATGAAGTCTGCCAAAGCGTACTGCAAAGGGGTCACGCCGCAAAAGTTGACATATTGATGCACCTTGCGCAGTTCAGCTGTCAGGGCCGGCGGCGCGACCACGTAACCGGTTTTCCAGCCGGTCACGTGATAGGTCTTGCCGAAGGAGCTGACTACAAAGGCGCGCTGATACAGTTCCTGATGGGCCAATATGCTGACGTGGGGCACACCGTCGAATACCAGGTGTTCGTAGACCTCATCGCTGACCAGATAAATATCACGGTCGCGGATCAGTTCGGCCAACTGGTCCAGCTCGGCGCGGCTGATCAGCGCGCCGGTGGGGTTATGTGGCGAGTTGATGATGATCATGCGCGTGCGCGGTGAGAGCGCGGCCCTGATCTTGTCAAAGTCGAGGGCGAAGCCTTGCAGGCTCAATTGCACATGCACGCAGCGACCACCGGCCAGCTCGACCGACGGCTCGTAGCTGTCGTAGCTGGGGTCGAACACGATGACTTCATCGCCGTTGCGGATGACCGCCTGGATCGCGCAAAAGATCGCCTCGGTGGCGCCTGGGGTGATGGTCACTTCGCTGTCGACATCCACTGTGACGCCATAACTGCGGGCGATCTTGGCCGCCACTTGCTGACGCAACACGGGCAGGCCGGTCATCGGTGCGTATTGGTTATGGCCGAGGGCGATATGCTTGCCCACGGCATCGAGTAAACCTTGCGGGCCATTGAAATCCGGGAAGCCCTGGGACAGGTTGAGTGCGCCGGTTTCAGCGGCGAGTTGCGACATGGTGGTGAAAATGGTCGTGCCGACATTCGGCAGCTTGCTGGTGATCATCGGAAGCCCCTGCAGGTGAGCCACAAGTTTTAAGCTGCCCACTGCATCGGGTCAAGGCACAAACGGTCGCGCATAAAAAAGGGCTCTAAAGGAGCCCTCTCTTGCAGCGTGTCGCTTACAACGCAAAGCTGCCGTTATTTCTTGTCACGGCGCTTCTTGTCGGCTTTTTTGTGGTGAGTCATCAAACGACGCTTCTTGTTCACTTGACGGTCGGTCAGTGTGTTCTTGTTGCCTTCGTATGGGTTCTCGCCACCCTTGAACTCGATACGGATCGGCGTACCGACCAGTTTCAAGACTCGACGGTAAGTGTTTTCCAGGTAACGCACGTAGGACTTGGGCACCTTCTCGATCTGGTTACCGTGGATCACGATAATCGGCGGGTTGGCACCACCCAAGTGGGCGTAACGCAGTTTGATCCGGCGGTTGTTGACCATCGGCGGCGCGTGCTCGCCCACCGCGTCTTCCAGGATCTGGGTCAGACGGTTGGTCGGCCAGCGGGTAACCGCGGACTTGAACGAGTTCTGTACGGACGCGTAGAGGTTGCCCACGCCGGTGCCGTGCAGTGCCGAGATAAAGTGGATATCGGCGAACTCAACGAAGAACAACCGACGCTGCAGCTCGATTTTGACGAAATCGCGCTCGCTCGGCGTCATGCCGTCCCACTTGTTGATCGCGATTACCAGGGCCCGACCGGCTTCCAGGGCAAAGCCCAGCAAGTTGAGGTCGTGGTCCACCACGCCTTCACGGGCGTCCATTACGAAGATCACCACGTTGGCGTCTTTGATCGCTTGCAGGGTTTTGACCACGGAGAACTTTTCAACTTCTTCGTGGATCTTGCCGCGCTTGCGCACACCGGCGGTGTCGATCAGCGTGTACTTCTCGTCGTTACGCTCAAACGGGATGTAAATACTGTCGCGCGTGGTGCCGGGTTGGTCATAGACGATAACGCGGTCTTCACCGAGCATACGGTTGACCAGGGTCGACTTGCCGACGTTCGGGCGGCCGATGATAGCGATCTTGATACCGTCTTTTTCGCTCGGGCCAGGAATGCGCTTGGCTTCCTCACCTTCAGCGACGATCTCTTCCTCGCCCTCTTCTTCCTCGACGTCATCCTTGGGAAAGTCGCGCAGGGCGATTTCCAGCATCTGGGTGATGCCGCGACCGTGGGCACCGGCGACCGGGATCGCATCGCCCAGGCCCATCGGACTGAATTCGGCACGGGCGGCCTCAGGATCGATGTTGTCGATCTTGTTGGCGACCAGATAGGAGCGCTTGTTGCGCTTGCGCAGGTGCTCGCCAATCATCTGGTCGGCAGCGGTATAGCCCGCGCGGGCGTCCACCAGGAACAACACGACATCGGCTTCTTCAATGGCCAGCAGTGACTGCTCGGCCATTTTTTCGTCCATGCCATGCTCGTCACCGGAGATACCACCGGTGTCGACAATAATGTAGGAGCGCCCTTGCCACTTTGCCTCACCGTATTGGCGATCACGGGTCAGACCGGACAAGTCGCCGACAATGGCGTCGCGAGTCCTGGTCAGGCGGTTGAACAGGGTGGACTTGCCGACGTTAGGTCGGCCCACCAGGGCGATTACGGGAACCATGCGGCTCTCCACTTCGTTATTTCAGAAAATACAAAAGCCGCTGCAGGGCAGCGGCTGGTGCTCGGGGCAGCATCGTCAGATGCCGCATGCCCCGCCGAAGCAGGGCCGCCTGGGGGTTACCCCAAGCATAGTCAAACCTTTACTTGATGGTCAGGGCTTCCAGCTTGCCGCCGTTGCCATACACATAAAGCATGTTACCCACCACCAGCGGACGCGCACGCAGGCCGTCGCTGTCGATACGCTGGCGACCGACAAAACGACCGTCCACCTGGCTCAGCAGGTGCAGGTAGCCTTCGAAGTCACCCACCGCGACGTAGCTGGAAAAGACTTCCGGTGCCGACAATTGACGGCGAGCCAGGGAGTCATTGCTCCACAGTGCAGTGGTGGAACGCTCATCCACACTCTCAACGGTGCCGGATGCCAGGCTCACATAGACGCTGCCAAACCCTTGGGCGACACCCGCATAGCTGGAAGCATCACGCTGCCAGTTGATGCGACCGCTTTGCAGGTCCAGCGCGGCAACACGACCCTGGTAGGTGGCGACGTAGAGGGTTTCACCCGACAGCAGCAAGCCGCCGTCGATGTCGACCACGCGATCCAGTTCGGAACGACCTTGCGGGATGGCCACACGGGTTTCCCAGGCCGGCACGCCGTTCTGGGTATTCAGGGCAACCACTTTACCGGTCGACAGGCCAGCAACGGCCAGGTTGTTGGTCACAATCGGACCACTGGTACCGCGCAGGGTCAATACCGCTGGGGTGCTGTCGTACAACCAGCGTTGGTCGCCGGTGGAGGCATCCAGGCCGATCACGCGGTCATCCTGGGTTTGCACCACGACGATATCGCCGTTGGTCGCCGGTGCCGAGAGCACTTCACTGGTCACGCGAGCGCGCCATTTCTCTTCACCGGTGCTGGAGTCCAGCGCGACCACGTCACCCTTGAGGGTACCGATCAGCACCATGCCGTAGCCGACGCCCACACCGCCGGAAACCGGCAGTTCGAGGTCTTTCTTCCACTTGACGTCGCCGTTCATGCGATCCATGGCAACCACGACACCAGTGGAATCAGTAGCCACGATGTTGTCGCCGTCAATCGCCGGCTGCAACAGGTTGTAGAGGTCGCCCTGCCCATCACCAATGGATTGGCTCCATTGTTTTTGCAGGACCACTTCTTCCTTGAAGCTGGTCAGCTCGGCAGGAGGCAGTTCTTTTTTGCTGTTGCTGCTGCAACCCGCGGCCAAAACGGCCAGAGCCAGCAATGCTGCATGTTTCCAACGGATCACGTCACGCATCCCCTTTGGCCAAGTCGTCGAGCTTGATTTGTAAGCCACCGACCGCCGCTTCATCAGACAGCGCCGCCTTGGCTTTTTGGTACGCAGCATGGGCTTCGTCGGTACGGCCCAATTGGACCAACAGGTCGCCCTTGAGCTCTTCGCGAGTGGCCACGAATGCCTTGTCAGCATCGCCGTCGAGCAGTTTGAGTGCTTCGTCAGCCTTGTTCTGTGCCGCCAATACCTGTGCCAGGCGCTGACGTGCGATTTCACCCAGGGTCGGGTTGGTCGGCTTGTCGGCAATGGCCTTCAGCTCGGTGACGGCGTCATCCAGCTTGCCGGTATCGACCGCGACTTTCGCGACGAACAGGCTGCCGTACTGGGCGTAGGTGCTACCGCCGAATTCGTTCTTCAGCTTGCCGGCCAGATCCGCCACCTGCGCAGGGTCAGGCTTGCCGTCCGGGGTCAGGGTAGTTTCCAGCAGTTGCTGATAAACGATCGAGGCACCTTGGGACTGGTTGGCCTGATACTTGGTCCAGGCTTGCCAGCCGAACACCACCACTAGCGCCAGCAGGCCGCCTGTGACCAGGGGCTTGCCGTTACGCTGCCACCAGTCCTTGAACTCGGCCAGTTGCTCATCATCAGTACTCGACACCCCAATACTCCTTAATCGCTAAATTCGGCTGTTCGACAGCTTCAACCCTGCACGATGCAGGTGGCCAAGTGCGCAGCGAGCGCATCAAAGGCAATGTTCTGTTGTTCACCCTGGCCACGCAGGGGTTTGAAACCTATCACTTGCTGGGCCAGCTCGTCATCGCCGAGGATCAGTGCGTAAAGCGCACCGCTCTTGTCGGCCTTCTTGAACTGGCTCTTGAAGCTACCAGCGCCGGCATTGATCTGCAGGCGCAGGTTGGGCAACTGGTCACGTACTTTTTCGCTCAAGGCCAGGGCCGCCAGTTCGGCAGCCTCGCCGAAAGCGCACAGGTACACGTCCACCTGGCGGGAAATCTCTTCCGGAACCTGCTCCAGGGTTTCCAGCAGCAGGATCAGCCGCTCGATGCCCATGGCAAAGCCTACGCCCGGGGTCGGCTTGCCGCCCATTTGCTCGACCAGGCCATCGTAGCGACCACCGGCACACACGGTGCCCTGGGCGCCGAGCTTGTCGGTGACCCACTCGAACACGGTCTTGCTGTAGTAGTCGAGGCCACGCACCAGCTTGGGGTTGATCACGTAGGGAATACCGGCTGCATCCAGACGAGCCTTGAGGCCCTCGAAATGCACGCGGGACTCGTCGTCCAGGTAATCAGCCATTTTCGGCGCATCGACCAGCACGGCCTGGGTGTCGGCGTTCTTGGTATCCAGCACGCGCAACGGGTTGGTCTTCAGACGGCGTTGGCTGTCTTCGTCCAGCTTGTCCAGGTGGGCCGACAGGTACTCGACCAGGGCTTCGCGATAGCGACCCCGGGACTCGCTGGTGCCCAGGCTGTTGAGTTCAAGCTTGACCGCATCGCGGATGCCCAGTTGGCCCCATAGGCGCCAGGTCAGCACGATCAGCTCGGCGTCGATGTCCGGGCCGTCCAGGTTGAAAACTTCGCAACCGATCTGGTGGAACTGGCGGTAACGGCCTTTCTGCGGGCGCTCGTGGCGGAACATCGGGCCGATGTACCAGAGCTTCTGGGTCTGGCCACCACCGGTGATGCCATGTTCCAGTGCGGCACGCACGCACGCGGCCGTGCCTTCCGGACGCAGGGTCAGGGAGTCGCCGTTGCGGTCTTCGAAGGTGTACATCTCTTTTTCGACGATGTCGGTCACTTCACCGATGGAGCGTTTGAACAGCTCGGTGAACTCGACGATCGGCATACGGATCTGCTTGTAACCGTAGTTATCCAGCAGGCGCGCGACAGTGCTCTCGAAGTAGCGCCACAGTGGCGTCTGCTCCGGCAGGATGTCGTTCATGCCACGAATGGCTTGCAGAGACTTGCTCACATCAGATCCTTAAATTCGTTCAATCAGCCGCGAGCGATCAGCGCTGCGTCAGCGGCGACCTTCTCGGCCGCTTTCTCGCGGATCAGCTTTTCCAGCTCGTCCACCAGATTGTCATTCGTTAGCTTCTGCGACGGCTTGCCGTCGATGTAAATCAGGTTTGGTGTACCACCGGTCAGGCCCACATGAGCCTCTTTGGCCTCGCCCGGCCCATTGACCACACAACCAATCACTGCGACATCCAGCGGCACCAGCAGGTCTTCGAGGCGCAACTCCAGGTCGTTCATGGTTTTCACCACGTCGAAGTTCTGCCGCGAGCAGCTCGGGCAGGCAATGAAGTTGATACCACGGGAACGCAAACGCAGGGATTTTAGAATGTCGTAACCGACCTTCACTTCCTCAACGGGGTCTGCCGCCAGGGAGATGCGGATAGTATCGCCAATCCCTTCGGCGAGCAGCATACCGAGACCCACCGCAGATTTCACTGTGCCTGAGCGCAAACCGCCAGCTTCGGTGATACCCAAGTGCAGCGGCTGCACGATTTCCTTGGCCAGCAGGCGATAGGCTTCTACCGCCATAAACACGTCGGAAGCTTTTACGCTGACCTTGAAGTCCTGGAAATTCAGACGTTCAAGGTGTTCAACGTGGCGCAGGGCCGACTCGACCAGCGCTGCCGGAGTGGGCTCGCCGTATTTCTTTTGCAGGTCTTTTTCCAGGGAGCCGGCGTTGACGCCGATGCGGATCGGAATACCGCGATCACGGGCAGCGTCCACCACAGCACGCACGCGGTCTTCACGCCCGATGTTGCCGGGGTTGATACGCAGACAGTCCACACCCAGTTCGGCCACGCGCAACGCGATCTTGTAGTCGAAGTGAATGTCGGCAACCAGCGGTACCTTGACCAACTGCTTGATACGACCAAAGGCCTCGGCTGCGTCCATGTCTGGTACGGAAACTCGCACGATGTCCACACCGGCCGCTTCCAGACGGTTGATCTGGGCCACGGTGGCCGCTACTTCGTTGGTGTCGCTGTTGGTCATGCTCTGCACTGCGATAGGGGCATCGCCACCCACCGGCACCGAGCCGACCCAGATCTTGCGCGATACGCGACGTTTGATTGGAGATTCGCCGTGCATGACTATTGTCCCAACTTGAGGCGAGCGGTCTCGCCACTGGTGAACGGCGCCACGTCTACAGGCTGGCCGTTGTAGGCCACTTGCGCGCCACGGGCGAAGCCCAGACGCAGCGTCAAAGGAGGCTTGCCGCCCTGGTCAAGCGTATCGCCCTTACGCTTCAAACCGCTGAACAGCACTTTGCCGTTGCCATCGGTAACTTGCGTCCAGCAGTCAGCGATGAAGGTAATTTGTACGCGCCCGTCGCCGGCGATCAACGCCGGAGTGGTGGGAGGCGACATCGCCGGCGCTGCGGGTGCGGCTGGCGCAGGGGGCGCAGGTGCAGGAACCGCCGGAGCCTGTGCCACGGGTGCTGCGGGAGCGGTCGGAACAGCCGGAGCCGGTACCGCAGCAGGGTCCACGCCAGCATCTGGCGTGGGCTGTTCGGCAGTGGCCGGCGCTTGCGGCGCGGCTTGCCCTTCTACCACGGCCTGGTCTTCCGGCTCGTCCAGCGGATGAATCTGGGTGGTGCCATCGGCGCTTTCGACTTCGACGTGCTCCATGGCGTTGCTGGTCAGGTCTTTGCTGCGCAGGGAGGCTTGGTCTTGCCACCAGACGAAACCGCCGCCGACCACGGCAACCAGCAACAACAGGCTGACAATCCGCAAAATCGTGTGGGAAACCCGCGTTGGCTCTTCGATGCGCCCAAGGCCATGGACATTACTGCCCTGTGCATCGGTACCGGTGAACTGGTCGAATTCCTGCACCAGTACGGCCTGGTCGATACCCAACAATTTGGCGTAGGCGCGGATATAGCCGCGGGCAAAGGTATGCCCAGGCAGCTTATCGAACGCGCCGGCTTCCAGGTTGGCCAGGGAGGTGCTGGTCAAATTGAGCTTGAGGGCCACTTCCGCCAGCGACCAACCATTGCTTTCGCGGGCCTGGCGCAAGGTTTCGCCTGGGTTGACGCGATTAGCTGCTACATCTTCCGGGTGCGCGGCTTTCATCATTGCTCCGACAGGTATTGCTGATATTCCGGCGTACCGGGATAGAGTCGTTCGAGTTGCTGGCCAAAACGTGCGGCCGTGTCGTGTTCTTCATGAACCGTCGCCAGGCGCACACCGAGCAATAGACTACGTGCATTTTGCCCGCTGAGCAGGCTAAAACGCTCGTAATAGTCACGTGCCGGCACATAATGCCTGTCTTCGTAAGACAACTCAGCCATTTCGAGTAATGCCCGTGGCTGGCGACTGTTCAGGTGCAGGGCTTTTTCCAGTTGCTGGCGGGCGCTGTCGCGCTGGCCGAGGCGCATCGAGGTCACACCAAGGTTCTCGAACACCCGCGAACGCTGCGGGTAGAGAGTATCGGTGGCGGCTTGCTGGAAATAACGTGACGCCAGGTCATACCGTTTCTGCTCGAACAAGAAACTGCCGTAGTTATTCAGCAGCCGCGGATCGGCAGGGCGGGAGGCCAGGGCCTTGTGAAAATAGCGGTCGGCCAGCTCGGGCTCAGCCTGAGCCTGAAACACCAGGGCCAGCGCGGCGTTGGCATCGGCATCATCAGCGTCCAGCTCAAGGGCCTTTTTCAACGGCACCTTGGCCTGCTCGCTCATGCCTTGGCGCAGGTACCCCAAACCCAGTTGCACATAGGCAACCCGCGCCTCATCACGGCCTTTATCAGTGCGCAACGGGCTGTCATGGCCCGATGAAACGCAACCGGCCACGAGGCCGGTAAACAGTAAAAGCAGCGCAAGGCGCAAGGGCATAGAGATCCTCTCAGATTCGATTCACAGCGATTTGCGGCAAATCTTCAGCGGCGTTAAGTTCGCGCACGGCGATGTAACGCTCACTGCGGCGGGTGCGGTCCATCACCTGCCCTACCAATTGGCCACAGGCGGCATCGATGTCTTCACCACGAGTGGTTCGCACAGTGACGTTATAGCCGGCCTGGTGCAGTTGATCCTGGAAACGACGGATGGCGTTGTTGCTCGGCCGCTCGTAACCAGAATGAGGAAACGGGTTGAACGGGATCAAGTTGATCTTGCACGGGGTGTCCTTGAGCAATTCGATCATCTCGACCGCGTGCTCCAGCTTGTCGTTGACGTCCTTGAGCATGGTGTACTCAATGGTCAGCACACGCTTCTCACCCAGGGTCGCCATATAACGCTGGCACGATTCGAGCAGCATCTTAAGCGGATACTTCTTGTTGATCGGCACCAATTGGTTACGCAATGCGTCATTAGGTGCGTGCAGCGACAACGCGAGGGAGACGTCGATGTGCTTGGCCAGCTCATCGATCATCGGTACCACGCCGGAGGTCGACAGGGTCACACGGCGCTTGGAGATGCCGTAGCCCAGGTCGTCCATCATCAAATGCATGGCCGCAATCACGTTGTCGAAATTCAGCAGCGGCTCACCCATGCCCATCATCACCACGTTGGTGATGGCACGGTCGACGGTCGCCGGGACGCTGCCAAAGGATTTGTTGGCAATCCACACTTGGCCGATGACTTCGGCGGCGGTGAGGTTGCTATTGAAGCCTTGCTTGCCGGTGGAGCAGAAACTGCAGTCCAGGGCACAGCCTGCCTGGGACGAAACGCACAATGTGCCGCGCTTGCCCTGGGGAATGTACACGGTCTCGACACAGCTACCGGACGCCACGCGCACCACCCATTTACGGGTACCGTCGCTGGAAATGTCCTCGCTGACCACTTCGGGACCACGCACCTCGGCAATGGCCTTGAGCTTGTCGCGCAGGGCCTTGCTGACGTTCGTCATGGCGTCGAAATCGTCGACGCCAAAGTGGTGAATCCACTTCATTACCTGACCGGCACGGAAACGCTTCTCCCCGATTGAGTCGAAGAATTTCTCCATTTCCGGCTGAGTCAGACCCAGCAGGTTGGTTTTAACAGTCGATGTAGTCATGGATTCACCCTCACTCTTTAAGCCGATGCTTAGCGAGCGGTTACTTCAGTAGCAGCGAAAAAGTACGAGATTTCGCGAGCCGCGGCAGCTTCGGAGTCCGAGCCGTGAACAGCGTTGGCGTCGATGGATTCAGCGAAGTCAGCACGGATGGTGCCGGCAGCAGCTTCTTTAGGGTTGGTAGCGCCCATCAGCTCACGGTTCAGAGCGATAGCGTTTTCGCCTTCCAGAACCTGAACAACAACAGGACCGGAGATCATGAAGGCAACCAGGTCGCCGAAGAAGCCACGAGCGCTGTGCTCAGCGTAGAAGCCTTCAGCTTCAGCCTTGGACAGTTGCTTGAGTTTCGAAGCTACAACCTTCAGGCCGGCTTTTTCGAAACGAGTGGTGATCTCGCCGATGACGTTTTTTGCAACAGCGTCAGGCTTGATGATGGAGAAAGTACGTTGAACAGCCATGGTGTAACTCCAGAAACGGTAATTTACGAAAAATTAAACCCGCGAATTATACGCGGGTTATTGGGTATTGCCTAACTGCGTAAAAAGGCGGCTCAGTCTGCTTCTTCGATCCACAGGCCTTGAATCGCCTCAAGGACCTTTTCGCCACCCCGGTCAGGGATGTCGTCAAAATCCGGCAGTGCCATTACGAGGTCGCGCAGCTTGACGAAGTTCACGGTAAGAGGATTGACCTCAGGATGAGCTTGCGCAAGTTGTATAGCGATTTCTTGTACATCAACCCATTTCAGGCTCATGACATTTCCTTGAATCAATGCGGCGCTTCGGCTGCATGGTTGAGCGAATATTTCGGGATTTCGACGGTGAGGTCTTCAGTCCCCACTTTCGCCTGACAACTCAGGCGCGACGTCGGCTCCAGGCCCCACGCCCGATCAAGATAGTCTTCTTCCAGGTCGTCAGCCTCATTGAGGCTGTCGAAACCTTTACGAATGATGCAGTGACACGTGGTGCAGGCATTGACGCCGCCACAAGCACTTTCGATCTCGATGTGGTTGTCATGGGCGACGTCAAGCAGGGACTTGCCGGTCTCAGCCTCCACGACCATGCCGTCAGGGCAATGTTCGGCGTGCGGTAGAAAAGTGACCTGCGGCATCAGTTATTCCTCAATTTCATTCAGGTTGCGGCCCGCCAGCGCGGCTTTAACCGTCTGATCCATACGGCGGGCAGCAAAGGCATCAGTGACTTGCGACAGGCGCTTGGTCTGTTGCTCGATGGCGTAACCATCGTTGCCTTTCATCAGTTCGGCCAGTTCCTGCATTTGCAGGTCAATGACCATGCGCTCTTCGGCATCCAGCAAGCGCTCGCCGTCGGCTTCAAGGGCGCCCTGCACCGCTTCGAGCAGACGCTGGGCATCCACTTGTTGCTCGCGCAATACGCGGGCGACCTTGTCGTCACCGGCATACTGGAATGAATCCTTGAGCATCTTGGCGATTTCGCCATCGGTGAGGCCGTAGGACGGCTTGACCTGGATGCTGGCTTCAACGCCAGACGCCAGTTCGCGCGCAGCGACACTGAGCAGGCCATCGGCATCGACCTGGAAGGTCACGCGAATTTTCGCCGCGCCCGCGACCATCGCCGGAATGCCACGCAATTCAAAGCGCGCCAGGGAACGGCAGTCGCTGATCAGCTCGCGCTCACCTTGCAGCACATGAATCATCATGGCTGTCTGACCGTCTTTGTAGGTGGTGAAGTCCTGGGCGCGCGCGACGGGGATGGTGGTGTTACGCGGAATCACCTTCTCCATCAGGCCGCCCATGGTTTCCAGGCCTAGCGACAGCGGAATCACGTCGAGCAACAGCAATTCGCCGCCATCACGCTTGTTACCAGCCAGGGTATCGGCCTGGATGGCAGCGCCGATGGCGACCACTTGATCCGGGTCGATTTCGGTCAGTGGTTGGCGCCCAAAGGCTTCGGCTACCGCTTCACGCACGCGCGGCACGCGGGTGGAACCGCCTACCATGACCACTGCGCCAACGTCCTCCAACTCGATACCGGAATCACGCACAGCACGACGGCAGGCCTTGAGGCTGCGGGCGACCATCGGCTCGATCAGCGCATCAAAGGCTTCGCGAGTCAGTGGGGCCGACCAATTACCGTAGCAAACGTCAACAGAAGCAGCGTCAGTCAGCGCCTCTTTGGCCGCGCAGGCAGTTTGCAGCAGGTTGCGCTGCGCGCCTGGGTCCAGATCAGCCGACAAGCCGGCACTGCTGATGATCCAGCCAGCAATGGCGTGATCGAAATCATCGCCACCCAGGGCACTGTCGCCGCCGGTCGCGAGCACTTCGAACACACCGCCGGTCAGGCGCAGGATCGAAATATCGAAGGTACCGCCGCCCAGGTCATAAATAGCGACCAGGCCTTCAGCGTGTTGATCGAGGCCGTAGGCCACAGCTGCCGCAGTCGGCTCGTTGAGCAAGCGCAGCACGTTCAGGCCGGCAAGTTTCGCCGCGTCCTTGGTGGCTTGACGCTGGGCGTCATCGAAATACGCCGGAACGGTGATAACCGCCCCTACCAGCTCACCACCCAAGGTATTTTCCGCACGCTGGCGCAGCACCTTGAGAATATCGGCCGACACTTCGACCGGGCTCTTGGGCCCCTGGACGGTGTCGATGAACGGCATATGGGACTCGCCGCCGACAAAGCGGTACGGCAGTTGGTCACCCAATTGCTTGACGTCGGACAACCCACGACCCATCAAGCGCTTGACCGACAACACCGTGTTCAAGGGGTCTGCGGACGCGGCGAGCTTGGCCGACTCGCCCACTTCAGTGCGATCTGCGTGATAACGCACAGCGGACGGCAGGATCACCTGCCCATCGGCGTCAGGCAGTGGCTCGGACAGGCCGCTGCGCAAGGCAGCAACCAGGGAATTGGTGGTGCCCAGGTCAATCCCGACCGCCAGGCGACGCTGGTGCGGTTGAGGGCTTTGGCCGGGTTCGGCGATTTGCAGTAGAGCCATGGTAATCAGGTCTTATCTGTCTATCAGGCGTGCATCACGGGCAGCACTGGGTTAATCGTCGAGGCGCTCTTCTAGCTGGCGCACTTCGTAGGTGAGCTTGTCGAGAAACTGCATGCGCCGCATCAGGCGCTCGGCCTGTTCGCGTTGCGCCGCATCATCCCAACAGGCTGCGAAGCTTTCGTTGAGCTCATCCTGGGCGGTTTTCAGACGACGCTTGAAGACCGCGACACCCGCCACATCGGCTTCGTCCTGCAGTTCTTCGAGTTCTTCACGCCATTGCATCTGCTGCATCAGGAAGTCCGGATCATGCACGGTGACCTCCATCGGCAACTCACCGCCCTTCATCGCCAGCAAATAGCGCGCGCGTTTGGGGGGGCTTTTGAGCGTCTGATAGGCTTCGTTGAGGCTGGCCGATTGCTCAAGGGCCAAGCGCTGCTCACGCTCGGAAGCGTCAGCGAAGCGGTCCGGATGCACCCCACGCGCCAATTCACGGTAGCGCGTGGCGAGCTGCTCAAGGTCCAGCCGAAAGCTCGGCTGCAGCTCGAATAAAGCGAAATGACAAGGAGTACCCACGAGTAGCCTCAGATGTTGAAGCTTTCGCCGCAGCCACATTCACCGCGCACGTTAGGGTTGTTGAACTTGAAACCTTCGTTCAACCCTTCCTTGACGAAATCGAGTTCGGTGCCGTCCAGGTAGGTCAGGCTCTTGGGGTCGATGATCACTTTCTCGCCGTGACTTTCGAACACTTGATCCTCTTCAACCACCTCGTCGACAAACTCCAGCACGTAGGCAAGGCCGGAACAGCCCGTGGTGCGTACACCCAGACGAATCCCCTCACCTTTACCGCGCCCATTCAGGGAGCGGCGAATGTGCTGCGCAGCCGCTTCTGTCATGCTGATAGCCATCGTTGACTCCTTACTCGTCGCCAAATGCTTAGATCAAGCCTTTCTTCTGCTTGTAGTCGCGAACAGCTGCCTTGATGGCATCTTCAGCGAGTACGGAGCAGTGGATTTTCACTGGCGGCAACGCCAGTTCTTCGGCCAGCTGGGTGTTGCTGATGGTGACAGCCTCATCCAGGGTCTTGCCTTTCATCCATTCGGTCGCCAGGGAGCTGGAGGCGATGGCCGAACCGCAGCCGTAAGTCTTGAATTTGGCGTCTTCGATAACGCCAGCATCATTGACCTTGATCTGCAGGCGCATTACATCGCCGCACGCCGGGGCGCCGACCATGCCGGTGCCGACATCTGGATCTTCCGCGTTCATCTTGCCGACGTTGCGCGGGTTTTCGTAGTGGTCGATGACCTTTTCGCTGTAAGCCATGGTACTGAATCCTCACTCATCAGGGCCGCTCTGGAACCCTGTAGAAACGCCTGCGTTTTCCGCCACGTTCCTACAGAGCTTGGGTGGCGGCTTCTATAGTTAGTGTGCCGCCCACTCGATCTTGGAAATATCGACACCGTCTTTGTACATGTCCCACAGTGGCGACAGAACGCGCAGCTTGTTGACGGCTTCGCAGACCTTCTGCGCGGCGTAGTCGACTTGCTCTTCGGTGGTGAAGCGGCCGAACGTAAAGCGGATCGAGCTGTGGGCCAGTTCGTCGTTGCGGCCCAGGGCGCGCAGTACGTACGAAGGCTCAAGGGACGCCGAGGTGCAGGCCGAACCGGACGATACCGCCAGGTCCTTGAGCGCCATGATCAGCGACTCGCCTTCGACGTAGTTGAAGCTCAAATTCAGGTTGTGCGGTACACGAGCGGTCATGCTGCCGTTGATGTACAGCTCTTCAAGGTTTTCGACCTGCTTGTAGAAGCGATCGCTCAGGGCCTTGATGCGCACGTTTTCGGCAGCCATGTCTTCCTTGGCCACACGGAAAGCTTCGCCCATGCCGACGATCTGGTGGGTCGCCAGGGTGCCCGAACGCATGCCGCGCTCGTGACCGCCGCCATGCATGGTGGCCTCGATACGTACGCGCGGCTTGCGGCTTACGTAGAGAGCACCGATGCCTTTAGGGCCGTAAGTCTTGTGGGCCGAGAACGACATCAGGTCGACTTTCAGCTTGGACAGGTCGATATCGACCTTGCCAGTGGACTGAGCAGCGTCGACGTGGAGCAACACGCCCTTGGAGCGAGTCAGCTCGCCGATGGCGGCGATGTCGTTGATAGTGCCGATTTCGTTGTTCACGTGGATCACCGAAACCAGGATGGTGTCTTCACGCATCGCGGCTTCGATCATGGCCGGGGTGACGATACCGTCGGTGGTTGGCTCAAGGTAGGTAACCTCGAAACCTTCACGCTCCAGTTGGCGCATGGTGTCCAGGACAGCCTTGTGCTCAATCTTGGTGGTGATCAGGTGCTTGCCTTTGGTCGCGTAGAAATGCGCCGCGCCCTTGATAGCCAGGTTGTCGGACTCGGTGGCACCAGAGGTCCAGACGATTTCGCGCGGGTCGGCATTGACCAGGTCAGCGACTTGGCGACGAGCGTTCTCGACCGCTTCCTCGGCTTTCCAGCCGAATACGTGGGAACGGGAGGCCGGGTTGCCGAAGTTTCCGTCGACCAGCAGGCATTCGCTCATTTTTTGCGCGACACGCGGATCAACCGGGGTGGTCGCTGAGTAATCAAGGTAAATCGGCAATTTCATGGACTTTCTCCTAAATCAGGCTGGCTGGCGTGCCGTTAGCTCTTCGGCTGTCACTCGACGGCGGACGCTTCAATCTTGTCCAGACGCGGCGCCTTGGTGTTGCAACGGCGCTGGTCCTGACGCTGGGCTACTTCTTGCACCTCACGGCGAGTCACAAGATCAGCCAAGCTGATACCACTCAAAAACTCATGGATCTGCAGGCTCAAGTCACACCACAAGTGGTGCGTCAGGCAGGTGTCACCGGCATGGCAGTCACCCAAACCCTGGCATTTGGTGGCATCGACGGATTCGTTGACCGCGTCGATCACCTGGGCCACCTGAATGCCCTGCATGTCGCGGGACAACTGATAGCCACCACCCGGACCGCGAACGCTGGAAACCAGATTGCTACGGCGCAATTTGGCGAACAACTGCTCGAGATAGGACAGGGAAATGCCTTGGCGCTCGGAGATATCGGCCAGGGACACCGGCCCAGTTTGCGCGTGCAAGGCCAAGTCGAGCATGGCGGTCACCGCGTATCGGCCTTTTGTAGTCAGTCTCATGGACAAGTACCAAGGTGTTTCAGAATGGGAGCAAGTATGCGATTCCCGAGTATTTAAGTCAACTATAAGACCTAGTACTTTAGTCAGGAATACCCGTAAAAAGGGCGCGCGAATCATAGCAGGATGGGGTGGGATCGAACAGCGCAACCAGGCCTGCTGCAAGACCACCGAGCCAATGGAGATCAAATGTGGGAGCTGGCTTGCCTGCGATTGCGGTGGGCCAGCAACCTATAAGCAAGCTGATAGACAGCTATCGCAGGCAAGCCAGCTCCCACAAGAGTCCGCATTCAGCCCGCCTTGGTGGTAGCGGCCTCGTCCTTGATCTCAGCAAAATCCTCTTCACGCAGTTCAGGCAGGTCTTTGGCGCAGTACGGGCTGCCCAGCTCCTTCAGCGCCCCGCACATGCCCTCCAGCTTGCCATCCACCGCCTGCAGATGATCAAGCAATTGACCAATAGCACGAGCCACTGGATCGGGCATGTCTTCACTAACGCCATAGGCATCGAAACCAATCTTTTCGGCCATCGCCTTGCGCTTGGCCTCTTGCTCATCACCGTCTTGCGGCTTGACGATGATGCGGCCTGGAATACCCACAACCGTGGCACCCGGCGGCACAGCCTTGGTCACTACCGCGTTGGAGCCAACCTTCGCGCCCGCACCCACGGTAAACGGCCCGAGCACCTTGGCGCCCGCCCCTACTACCACCCCATCGCCCAGCGTTGGGTGGCGCTTACCCTTATTCCAGGTGGTGCCGCCCAGGGTCACGCCTTGATAGAGGGTGACGTCATCGCCGATCTCGGCTGTCTCGCCAATCACGATGCCCATGCCGTGATCGATAAAGAACCGACGGCCCACCTTGGCACCCGGGTGGATCTCGATACCGGTCAACCAACGTCCAAAGTTCGATACCAGCCGCGCCAGCCACTTCCAGCCCATGCCCCACAGGGCGCCGGACAGGCGGTGGATCCAGATCGCGTGCATGCCCGGGTAGCAGGTCAGCACTTCAAAGGCGTTGCGCGCCGCCGGGTCACGGTGGAAAACACTTTGGATATCTTCTCGCAAACGCTCGAACATTTTTAATCCTTCCGCTTAAGAAGCTCACCACGGGCCGCTTTCTGGGTTTCCGTGAGGATGCCACGCAATATGTTCATTTCAGCCCGGCTCACCGAGCTGCGGCCGTACAAACGACGCAGGCGCGCCATCAAGTGCCGTGGCTTTTCAGGGTCGAGGAATTCGATGGCGACCAGGGTTTGCTCCAGGTGCTCATAGAACCGTTCCAGCTCGTCCATGGTGGCCAACTCACCACTTTTGGTCGATGCAACCTCTTCCTTTTCCACCTTGCTCGGCTGGCCGGCAGCGGCCAGCCAGGCCATGCGCACTTCGTAAGTCAGCACCTGCACCGCAGCCCCGAGGTTCAGCGAGCTGAACTCAGGGTCTGATGGGATATGCACGTGGTAATGACATCGCTGCAGCTCTTCGTTGGTCAGGCCGGAGTCCTCACGGCCGAATACCAAGGCGATCTCAGCGCCGCCAGCAGCCTCCTCCACCACTTTAGTGCCGCATTCGCGCGGATCCAGCAGCGGCCAAGGGATACGACGGTCACGGGCGCTGGTGCCGAGCACCAGATTGCAGCCGACCAAGGCGTCCTCCAAGGTGGCGACCACCTGGGCATTTTCAAGCAAGTCATTGGCGCCGGACGCACGGGCATCCGCCTCGTGGTGCGGGAATACCCGCGGTTCGACCAGCACCAGGCGCGTCAGCCCCATGTTTTTCATGGCTCGCGCCACCCCGCCGATGTTGCCGGGATGACTGGTATTGACCAAGACGACACGAATGTTTTGCAGCAAGGGAGGCGCTCGCGGACACAGGAAAGGGGAGCAAATCTTACAGAACCGCCTAAGGTTATGCCATGAAAGCGAACGTCGTCCTTCACCTGAGGAAAGTTTCTGCTAGAATGCTCGGCTTTCTTTAACAACCTTAGGTGACCTATCCATGCAGCCCATGCTGAATATCGCGCTGCGCGCCGCCCGCAGCGCCAGTGAATTGATCTTCCGCTCCATCGAGCGCCTGGATACCATCAAGGTCGACGAAAAAGACGCCAAGGATTATGTATCCGAGGTGGATCGCGCCGCCGAACAGAAAATCATCGACGCTCTGCGCAAGGCCTACCCTACCCACGGTATCCTCGGTGAAGAAACCGGCCTGCACAAAGGCAGCGGTGAAGGCGAAGACTACCTGTGGATCATCGACCCACTGGATGGCACCACCAACTTCCTGCGCGGCATCCCGCACTTTGCCGTGAGCATCGCTTGCAAATACCGTGGCCGCCTGGAACACGCCGTCGTGCTGGACCCGGTTCGCCAGGAAGAATTCACCGCCAGCCGTGGTCGTGGCGCCCAACTGAACGGTCGTCGCCTGCGTGTCAGCGGCCGCACCAGCCTGGAAGGCGCTCTGCTGGGTACCGGCTTCCCATTCCGTGACGACCAGATGGACAATCTGGAAAACTACCTGGGTATGTTCCGCGCCCTGGTTGGCCAGACCGCCGGCATCCGCCGCGCCGGTGCAGCCAGCCTGGACCTGGCGTATGTAGCCGCCGGTCGCTTTGATGCGTTCTGGGAGTCGGGCCTGTCCGAATGGGACATGGCAGCAGGCGCCCTGCTGATTCAGGAAGCGGGCGGCCTGGTGAGCGACTTCACCGGTGGTCATGACTTCCTGGAGAAAGGCCACGTCGTGGCTGGCAACACCAAATGCTTCAAGGCAGTACTGACGGCGATCCAGCCGCACCTGCCGGCTTCGCTGAAGCGCTAAGCGAGCGAGCACAAAAAAAGCACCCCTCGGGGTGCTTTTTTTATGCCTGGGATTTAGCAAAAAACCAATTCCAACTGACTCAATACAAGCCAATGTGGGAGCTGGCTTGCCTGCGATAACAGCCTGCCAGCCAACTCACGGGTTACTGACCCACCGCCATCGCAGGCAAGCCAGCTCCCACACTTGAACCTTGCAAGGCTTGGGATTACTGCTGGTTCTGACCTAGGATCAGACGACCTTCCTTATCCACCGGGATCTGGCTGCCAGGGTCGCGCTCCATACGCACGGTACCTTCCTTGCCGTCCAGGTTGTAACGCACGTCATAACCGACCACCTTGTCACTGATGTCGTTAACGGTGTTACAGCGAGTTTGCGTAGTGGTGTAGGTATCGCGGTTCTGCATACCTTCCTGAACCTTGTTACCGGCGTAGCCACCACCGACCGCACCGGCCACGGTGGCCAGCTTCTTACCGTTACCGCCACCAATCTGGTTGCCCAGCAGGCCACCCGCAAGGGCGCCCACCACGGTACCGGCGATTTGATGTTGGTCCTGCACCGGACGCTGTCGGGTCACGGTGACGTCCTTGCAGACCTCACGCGGGGTTTTGATCTGGGTTTTCACCGGCTGTACCGCCAGTACTTGCGCATACTCAGGGCCGCTTTTTACCAGGCTGTAGGTGGCAACAGCGCCTCCGGCAGTCACACCGACAGCACCCAATACCGCACCAACCAGCAACGACTTGTTCACATGAACCTCCTGACCATCACAAGCGGACCGAAAGATCCGCGCTATACCCAGCCTTGGAGCAAAAAAAAAGGCGCGAGTTCAATACTCGCGCCTTTCTTGTAACAGCGGATCAACAAACGCCCATCAAGGACGGTCGTCGACCTCCTTGTCGGTAGCGGCAGGAGGGATCAAGTCTTCGCTGTTGAGGTTCAGCCAGATCAGCACCACGTTGGCGATGTAGATCGACGAGTAGGTACCCGCCAGAACGCCGATAAACAGCGCCAGGGAGAAGCCCCACAGGTTATCGCCACCGAAGATCATCAGCGCAGCAATCGCCAGCAAGGTGGAGATCGACGTCGCCATGGTCCGCAGCAGGGTCTGCGTGGTGGAGATATTGATGTTCTCGATCAACGTCGCCTTGCGCAGCACCCGGAAGTTCTCACGAACCCGGTCGAAGACCACGATGGTGTCGTTGAGCGAATAACCAATGATCGCCAGCACAGCTGCCAATACGGTCAGATCGAAGGTGATCTGGAAGTAGGCCAGGATACCCACGGTCACGATCACGTCGTGGATCAGCGACACAATGGCGCCGACACCGAACTTCCACTGAAAGCGGAATGCCAGGTAGATCATGATGCCGACCAGCGCCATCAGCATGCCGAGGCCGCCCTGATCGCGCAGTTCTTCACCCACTTGCGGGCCGACGAACTCGACGCGCTTGACCGACGCCGGGTTATCGCCGCCGACCTTCTGCAAGGCCTCGGCTACCTGATGACCCAGTTGCGGGTCTTCACCAGGCATGCGTACCAGCAGGTCGGTGGTGGCACCAAAGCTCTGCACCACGGCTTCGTGATAGCCGGCCTTGACCAGCTCGCTGCGCACCAGGGTAACGTCGGCCGGCTTCTCATAGGTCAGCTCGATGAGCGTACCGCCGGTGAAGTCCAGGCCGTAGTTCAGGCCCTTATGGAACCAGCTGAACAACGCCAGAACGGTAAGGAGCACGGTGACGCCGAACGCAATATTGCGAACGCCCATGAAGTTGATTGTACGTAACATGGCAGCCCCTTAAATCCACAACTTCTTGAAGTCACGCCCGCCAAAGATCAGGTTGACCATTGCGCGGGTCACCATGATGGCCGTGAACATCGAGGTAAAGATCCCGAGGGACATGGTCACCGCAAAACCTTTCACCGGGCCTGTGCCCATGGCGAAGAGAATCCCGCCGACCAACAGTGTGGTCAGGTTGGAGTCGAGGATCGCGGTAAATGCCCGGCCGAAGCCTTCGTTGATTGCACGCTGCACGGTCATACCGGCGGTGATCTCCTCACGAATCCGCGAGAAGATCAGCACGTTGGCGTCCACCGCCATACCCATGGTGAGTACGATACCGGCGATACCTGGCAGGGTCAGTGTGGCGCCCAGCAACGACATCAACGCCAGCAGCATCACCATGTTGCCCGCCAGGGCGACAGTGGCGATCACACCAAAGAAGCGGTAGATGGCGATGATGAACAGCGACACGAACAACATACCCCACAGCGCCGCATCGACACCTTTGGTGATGTTGTCGGCACCCAGGCTCGGGCCGATGGTACGCTCTTCAGCGAAGTACATCGGTGCAGCCAGGCCACCGGCACGCAGCAGCAACGCCAGCTCGGAAGACTCGCCCTGGCCGTTCAGGCCAGTGATACGGAACTGAGCACCCAGCGGCGACTGGATGGTCGCCAGGCTGATGATCTTCTTCTCTTCCTTGAAGGTCTGCACCGGCACGTCTTTCTCGACGCCATTGACCATTTGCTTGGTGTAGGTGGTCACCGGGCGCTGCTCGATGAAGATCACCGCCATGCTGCGACCAACGTTGCTGCGCGTGGCGCGGCTCATCAGTTCGCCGCCATGGCCATCCAGACGGATGTTCACTTCAGGCGTGCCGTGCTCGCCGAAACCGGCCTTGGCGTCGGTCACCTGGTCACCGGTGATGATCAAACCACGCTCGATCAGCGCTGGAGGGCGGTTGCCTTCGCGGAATTCGAATTCTTCGGAAGTGGCACGCGTAGCGCCTGGGTCTGCCGCGAGACGGAACTCCAGGTTGGCGGTCTTGCCGAGGATACGCTTGGCTTCAGCGGTGTCCTGTACGCCTGGCAGCTCAACCACGATGCGGTTGGCGCCCTGGCGCTGCACGATCGGCTCTGCCACACCCAGCTCGTTGACGCGGTTACGGACCGTGGTCAGGTTCTGCT
This sequence comes from Pseudomonas sp. CFSAN084952, assembly GCF_009648855.1. Lineage (NCBI taxonomy): Bacteria > Pseudomonadati > Pseudomonadota > Gammaproteobacteria > Pseudomonadales > Pseudomonadaceae > Pseudomonas > Pseudomonas sp. CFSAN084952. The sequence continues at coordinate 4,359,410 of NZ_CP045767.1, forward strand.
TGATGGAGTATTCGCGGATTTCAGCGATCTTGGCCGGGCTCATCGCCAGACGCAGTACCGCTTGGCCGTTCAGGTCGGCAGGCACGATGTCGAAGTCATTGAAGTTCTTGCGGATCAGCGCACGGGCCTGTTCGCGGGATGCTTCGTCAGCAAAGCCCAACTGGATGGCGCCATTGAGCTGCGGCAGGCTGCGATAACGCAGCTTCTCTTTGCGCAGGAGGCTCTTCACGTCGCCTTCGTAGACCTTCAGACGTGCGTCCAGGGCCTTGTCCATGTCGACTTCCAGCAGGAAGTGCACACCGCCGGACAAGTCCAGACCCAGCTTCATCGGGTGCGCGCCAATGCTGCGCAGCCATTGTGGCGTGGTCTGGGCCAGGTTGAGCGCGACAACGTAGTCGTCACCCATGGCCTTGCGTACGACATCTTTGGCCGGCAATTGGTCTTCTTGCTTGGTCAGGCGCAACAAGCCGCCTTTGGATCCAGCCGCCAAGGTTGCCGCTTTAACCTGGATACCCGCGTCGGTGAGCGCTTTGCTCGCACGGTCCAGGTCAGCCTGATTGACCTGCAGCGAAGTGCTGGCGCCAGAGATCTGGATCGCCGGGTCATCAGGATAGAGATTGGGAGCGGAATAAATAAAACCGATCGCCAGCACCGCCAGGATCAGTACGTATTTCCACAGAGGGTATTTGTTCAGCATCACGCCGCCCGCTTATAACGCGGGGCGCCTTGCGCGCCCCGTCGATTGGTAAAGGTTGTTACTCAGATCGCTTTGAGCGTGCCTTTAGGCAGCGTGGCGGCGATGGCGCCCTTCTGGAACTTCATTTCCACGGTGTCGGAGACTTCCAGTACCACGAAAGCATCGGAGACCTTGGTGATCTTGCCGGCGATACCGCCAGTGGTCACGACTTCGTCGCCTTTTTGCAGGCTGCCCAGCAGGTTTTTCTGCTCTTTGGCGCGCTTGGCCTGTGGACGCCAGATCATCAGGTAGAAGATGACCAGGAAGCCGACCAGGAAAATCCACTCGAAACCACCGCCCATAGGGCCGGCAGCAGCAGGCGCAGCGGCGTCAGCCATGGCGTTAGAGATAAAAAAGCTCATTTAGCACTCCAGTTGCAAATAGTGAATCTTAGGGTCGGAAAACTCAGTCCAAGGGCGGCACAGGGAGGCCACGCTTGGCATAGAAGGCATCGACGAAGGCGGCCAATGTACCCTGTTGAATAGCCTCGCGCAAACCAGCCATCAGGACTTGGTAATGACGCAAATTGTGGATGGTATTCAACATGCTACCCAGCATTTCCCCGCACTTGTCCAGATGGTGCAGATAAGCACGGGAGAAGTTCTGGCAGGTGTAGCAGTCACAGGTAGGATCCAGCGGCGAATCATCATGGCGATGGAACGCGTTACGGATCTTCAGCACGCCTGTATCGATGAACAGATGCCCATTGCGGGCATTACGGGTTGGCATCACGCAATCGAACATGTCCACACCGCGGCGCACACCCTCTACGAGATCTTCCGGTTTGCCAACGCCCATAAGGTAACGAGGTTTGTCTGCGGGCATCAGGCCCGGCAGGTAATCCAGCACCTTGATCATTTCATGCTTGGGCTCGCCCACCGACAAACCGCCTATGGCCAGGCCGTCGAAGCCGATCTTGTCGAGGCCCTCCAGCGAGCGTTTGCGCAGGTTTTCATGCATGCCGCCCTGGACAATACCGAACAACGCCGCGGTGTTATCGCCATGGGCATTCTTCGAACGCTGGGCCCAACGCAGCGACAACTCCATGGAGATACGCGCCACGTCTTCATCGGCCGGGTACGGCGTGCACTCGTCGAAAATCATCACGATGTCCGAACCCAGATCGCGCTGTACCTGCATCGACTCTTCCGGGCCCATGAACACCTTGGCGCCGTCGACCGGCGAGGCAAAGGTCACGCCCTCTTCCTTGATCTTGCGCATGGCGCCCAAGCTGAACACCTGGAAACCACCGGAGTCGGTAAGGATCGGGCCTTGCCACTTCATGAAGTCATGCAGGTCGCCGTGCTTCTTGATCACTTCCGTGCCCGGGCGCAGCCACAGGTGGAAGGTATTGCCGAGGATAATCTCGGCACCGGTGGCGACGATGTCGCGGGGCAACATGCCTTTGACGGTGCCGTAGGTGCCGACCGGCATGAAGGCCGGGGTCTCCACAGTGCCACGCGGGAAGGTCAGGCGACCACGACGGGCTTTGCCGTCCGTAGCGAGCAATTCAAACGACATACGACTCATAAGTTGTCCTCAGGGCCGCGCGGCGCCGGGTTACGGGTGATAAACATCGCATCACCGTAGCTGAAAAAACGGTACTCGTTAGCGATGGCGGCCTGGTAGGCAGCCATGGTTTCCGGGTAACCGGCAAATGCCGACACCAGCATCAACAGCGTGGATTCGGGCAAATGGAAGTTGGTGACCAGGCAATCGACCACATGAAAGGGTCGCCCTGGAAAAATGAAAATATCGGTGTCGCCACTGAACGGCTTGAGCACGCCATCACGCGCTGCACTCTCCAGCGAACGCACACTGGTGGTGCCCACGGCAACCACTCGACCGCCACGCGCCTTGCACGCCGCCACCGCATCCACCACGTCCTGGCTGACCTCCAGCCATTCGCTGTGCATATGGTGGTCTTCGATGTTATCCACACGCACCGGCTGAAACGTACCGGCCCCCACGTGCAGGGTTACATAGGCGGTGTCGACGCCCTTGGCGGCAATCGCATCCAGCAGTGGCTGGTCGAAATGCAGCCCGGCAGTCGGTGCGGCGACGGCGCCGAGGCGCTGTGAGTACACGGTCTGATAGCGCTCGCGGTCCGCGTCTTCGTCGGGGCGGTCTATATAAGGAGGCAACGGCATATGGCCGACGCGCTCCAACAGCGGCAACACTTCTTCGGCAAACTTGAGCTCGAACAAGGCATCGTGGCGCGCCACCATCTCGGCTTCGCCACCGCCCTCGATCAAGATGCTCGACCCCGGTTTGGGCGACTTGCTGGAGCGCACATGGGCCAGCACGCGATGGCTGTCCAGCACCCGCTCCACCAGAATTTCCAGCTTGCCGCCGGACGCTTTCTGGCCAAACAGCCGCGCCGGAATCACCCGGGTATTGTTGAAAACCATCAAATCGCCTGGGCGCAAATGCTCAAGCAAATCAGTGAATTGACGGTGTGCGAGGGCACCGCTGGGCCCGTCCAGGGTCAGCAGTCGACTGGCGCGACGCTCGGCCAAAGGGTGGCGAGCGATCAGCGAATCAGGGAGCTCAAAAGTAAAGTCAGCAACGCGCATGATGGGGTTCGTCTAGCAGGGCCGGGAAGTCTAGCGGAAATAGTGAAAATAGACCATGAAACGTGATTGACCAACGGTAATCTCATCTCTATACTTCGCCGCCATTGAGCCCTGATGGCGGAATTGGTAGACGCGGCGGATTCAAAATCCGTTTTCGAAAGGAGTGGGAGTTCGAGTCTCCCTCGGGGCACCATCTTAAAGAAAGACCTTGAAATTCAAGGTCTTTTTTTTCGCCTGCAAAAAAGTGCCAGGCGTGGCAGTGGAGGGAGCGGGACCATGGAGTTGACGCTTGAAGCGGTTGCGTTGTTTGCATTGAAGCTGGTGCATGAGACTGACCACGGCAGCCCATTGCTGCGCGATGATCCCGTGATGGAGGGCTATGATCGCGAGGTGTTTGGGTTGTTGGTGCGCCAGGGAAACCTGGCCGAGATCCAGTTGAAGCTCGATGAGTGCATCACCCAGGCGTTGATTGCATTGGGTGGAGCGGACAGCGTTCTCGGGCGTGAATTGCAAAGGCTATCCACCGATGTGCAAAACATCGCTCGTCTTGATGAGTTGACCTGCCCGCTGACCGTACTAAAGAGCTATCTGAAAGATGTGCAATGAATCGGTAATCAGGGTAACGGCCAGGTAAACCATCAACACCGCCACCCCTGCATCCAGCCAGCGCCAGACCGCAGGCTTGCGAAACAATACCGTCAATCGCTGACAGCACAGCGCCAACACCACGAACCACACGAGTGATGCCGTCATGGCGCCTGTCGCGAACAGCGCCTGTTGACCCGCAGGTTTCGTGGCACCGATGGAACCAATCAACACCACGGTATCGAGCCAGGCGTAAGGGTTGGCAAAGCCGAGTATGACCGCCGAGCGCAACAGCCCTCTTTGCGAGTTGCCGCCTTGAGCGTCCGGCATGGACTGATCCCGGATGCAGGCCAACAGACGTTGGCCACCAAACCAAAGCAGATACGCAGCGCCGGACAACAGCAATAGTGCCATCACCTCAGGCCGGCTTCCCAACAACGAACCTAAACCCGTGACCCCGAAAGCGATCAGGAAAATATCGGCCATTACGCAAATAGCGACAACGCCCCAGATCGGCCCGCGACCGACACCTTGGCGGATCACCAAGGTGTCTTTCGGGCCAGGGGCGGCGAACAGTCCGATACCCAAGAGCAAACCTTCGATGTAAAGGGCATTGAAGTGAGGAAACATGGACTGTTCGAGCCCTCCAGGACTATTTAGCGCAGTTGAATCGGTTGATTACCGAAACCGGTATGACGAGCATTCACAGTACTGCCCAGGTCAATGGATTTCTGGCGGTAAAAGGTCGTCAGCAACTGATCCGGATTGGGATTTGCAAAGTAGATCAATGAGCTTCTGGCGACCGGTTTGCTGGGCGCAAGTACAGCATGGTAGGCGGCAGGCACGGCATGATCGGAGAGCTCTGTCAGCAAGGAACCCGCCAGCACCGCGACCTCGTTCTCCAGAAGGCGTACCGGCTCCAACGATCGTCCTTTCATCAAAACCAGCCCTTCGCGGGTAGGCTTGATAAACGAAAGCATATGCCCGTCTTCATGAGGATCCTGGGCATATTGACGAGAATGGTCTTTCGCCTGTGGACCATAGACACATAACTGGATGTACGATGCCGCGCGAAAGGGGGCCAAGGGGGCAACGCCAAATTCCTCGCAAATGCCATCCATAACTCCCTGGGCCAACTCGCTCATCTGTCGTTCAAAACTGCCGACTGCGACAACGAAAGTACTTCGGGTGAATTCGAAAGCGGTTCTTTTTGAAGCGTGCGCGGGCCAGTAACAAAACCGCTCGCACAGGTCCGGGTGATCCTCGGCAAGGGAGTACTCGGCGCCAAAAGGGAAAAAACCATCCGTGTCCTGGGCAAAGGAAAACTCATCCTTGATGGCCTGGGGAATGGCCGAATAGCCATCAATGATCTTTTTGTAGTCCTGCAACATCGCATCAGGAATTTGCAGGATGCCAAAGCCTGATCGGGCAATGGATTCACAGCACGCTTTCATTGGACTCATAGCTATATCCACAGATAGATGTAAAGGAATGCAACACACACAAGGTTCGCAAGCATGTGAGAAACCGCGACACTGGATATGCCAACCAAACCGGGACCTATCCATGTCTTTCACAACGTCGCCAGCAAGACCAAAGTCTGAATCGCTATGTAACCGTGACGGCGGGCAGGTTGTCCTTTTTGGCTTACAAGATGACGACTTCCACTGGAAACGGGTTTGCAAAATATGAGCATCAAAACTGGCGATACTCTTCGAGCGCTTGTTGTACGACGCAGCCGAGAACTGGGAAAACCCCTGACTAACCTGGCTAAGGAGGCTGGCATCTCCAGAACCTACCTTTATGCATTGGCGGACGGTGCTTCAAAAGATCCGTCCGTACGTACCCTGATCAAATTAGCCAAAGCGCTACGTGTCTCCCCGCTGCTGCTGTTTCGCTACTTTGCCGACCTGACCGGTGCTCCAACTGATGCTTACTCAATGGCTATCACCAACCGGGCCATTGGCTTGCACGACCCATCTGACATTGCCGTATTCAATGCAGACGTGACCACGCCTGACCAGACCGTAGTGCTGCCCGGTGAAACCTTTCAGAAAACCTGGGAGATCCAGAACCTCGGGATTCGCCCCTGGCGCGGGCGGCGATTGGTGAGAGTGGACGGTGAGTACGTGATCGCCCGTCGAACCGCTTCGGGGGAGCCATTGGAAGTGGTGATGGATAGCCATCTGCGAAGCCTGAATAACGATATTCCGATAGCAGATACTTTGCCCGGCCAGCCAGTGCATATCACCGTGGAGTTCGGAGCCCCGAGGGAGACCAGTACCGTCACCTCAATCTGGCGTATCGAAGATGAACATGGGCAGCCTTGCTACGGGCCAGCATTCATCCTGCATGTGATTGTCAACGTCATGGCGCGCTGAAAGCAGCCTTACTTGCGCCCCTCTACCGCCATCCGCACCGCCAAACCCATCAACACCGACCCCATCAGCCAGCGCTGCAGCACCTGCCAACCTGGCCGTGTGACGAAAAACACCGCAATAGAGCCCGCCATGCAGGCAATCACCGCGTTGACGCTCACGCTGATAACAATCTGCAGGGAGCCCAGCGCCAGGGATTGCACCAGCACACTGCCATGACCGTTCGGATCGATGAACTGGGGCAGCAACGACAAATACATCACCGCCACTTTGGGATTGAGCAAGTTGGTGACCAAGCCCATGGTCACCAACTTGCGCGGGCTGTCCTTGGGCAAGTCGCGCACCTGGAATGGCGAGCGCCCACCCGGCTTGACCGCCTGCCATGCCAGATACACCAGATACAACGCCCCGCCGAGCCGCAGCGCGTCGTAGGCAAACGGCACAGCCATCACCAACGCCGTGATACCCAGCGCCGCGCACACCATGTACACCACAAACCCCAGCGCCACCCCGCCCAGGGAAATCAACCCGGCCGTGCGCCCCTGGCAGATGGAGCGGGAAATCAGGTAGATCATGTTCGGCCCGGGAGTCAGTACCATGCCGAGTGAAATCAGGCCGTAGGCGAGCAAGCTGGACATATCAGGCATGGATTGGCTCCTGGTTTTTTAGGCTGCCAGCGTGAAATCCTTCGCCGACGCGGTCGTGTTGAGCGTCATGCTAGGGGCTTGCAGGCCAGGGCGTTAGATACAGATCCGCAGGCAAAACGTCATACACCGACGGCACCACTTACCCAGGACAGGCACATGATCGACTTCAACAACAAAGGTTTCTTCAAGCTCAAGCAAAACAACGAATACGCCGAACGCGTAGCGGCCCTGCTGCTGGACGGCGAAGAAGTGGTCGACGCCTACAAGGCCATGCGCGACGGCGTCGTGTTCACCACCAAACGCATCATCGCGGTGAACGTGCAGGGAATTACCGGCAGCAAGAAGGATTTCACCTCATTGCCATACAAGAACATCGTGGCGTACTCGGTGGAAACGTCCGGGACGTTTGACTTGGATTCGGAGTTGGAGATTTATTTTTCGTCGTTGGGGAAGGTGAAATTCGAGTTCACTGGCAAGACCTCGATCGTGGAAATCTCCCGGCTGATTTCCAAGCATCTGCTGAGTTGATCCGCAGGCACCCAAAAGACCTTGGTGTTTCAAGGTCTTTTTTATTGCGGCTCAGCTGACGTACACCGGGCTCATCCTGCTCACAGCATCATTTCATAGGGTCCCATTGCCTTGCTAGTCTGCACCAAGCCCTGCCGCATCAACATCTCAAGATAACTTCCCGCCTCCATCGCGGGCTTCTTCAACGCCCTCCTCTGCTTCTGCGCCGCTCCCAACACTGCCGCCTGATCCAAATCCCAGAGATCCGAAATAAAGTCATCCGGATGCATCGGTTCAATGTCATAGGCAGCCAATATATGAGGTGGAAAGTCTTTCAAATTGAAGGTCACGATGACCTCAGCTTTACTCCGAATTGCCGCCGCCAACACATGCCGGTCATCCGGGTCTGGTAAATCCAAACTCGAACACAGATCCTCATATCCCGTCACCAACGCGTCAGGTATAGCAATGTCCATTAGCGCCGACATGCAGTCCACCTGAGCCGCCGTAAGATCGGGTCGGTTCTTAAGTACGTTGCGCTTCCACTCATCCTGAATCTGGCCAGTCCATCGCGCTCGATACAAACCAGACAAACCAAGCCACATGAGTAAGTCCCTAAGTGCCGCAGGATAGAGAACACAAGCATCGTACACCGCAGTAAAGGGCGAACACCTCATCCGTCATACCCCATTCCCAACTCTTGGGCCTGTTGAACCAGCGCTTCCATTGCCTCTTGGCTTTGCTCGTCACGCCGTTGCTTGAACGCCATCAAATCCGAAAAACGGACTCGCCGATGTCGGCCCGTTTTTGTAAAGGGGATGGCGCCTTCCTCCAGCATCTTGACCAAATGCGGGCGTGACACATTAAGCAGGTCGGCAGCCTCCTGCGAGGTCAACTCGGCATGAACCGGCACTACCTTGACGGCATTGCCCAGCGCCAATTCGCCCAGAATATCGACCAGCAGACGCAGTGCGGAGGTTGGTAGGACAAGCCTGTGTGGCTTGTCTTCTTTGTCGAAGATATCGATGCGCTGGGTTTCAAATTTGGTCGACAATAGGGACGCTAATTCACGCTGACCTTGCACTGCCGCCTCGACTTCTTTTTCCAGCGGAAGGATCGTTTTGGGAAGATTGTTGATGGTCATGATGCAACTCCGGCCTTACGCAATTCAGTTGAGGTCAACGCTAAACAAAACAAACGAAAATCGCAATATTCGAAACAATGCTGGCGACTCACGTACCAGTCAACTTTTCCCACATCAACTGACAAATTGAGCTGATATCGGTTTCTGACTCCCCCTCATAGGCTCACTCCCTCGCACAAGGAAGTGAATCGGTCATGTCAGAACGCTTTTATCCACCCACCGAACAAGCGTTACTCAAGCGACGAATCCTCACCCGGCAACCGTCGCGTGTGCCGTATTCGCCTACTATCGATTTTTTCGAGCCGTCCCCTGCCCAGCCACCTACACCAGCCCAACCTCCAAGCTGCGTTTTCATAAAACCATGCCAACTGCCTGACGGTATCGCTCATTACTCGAGCCCCACCGGTTTTGTCCCACTGGAACTGATCAAGGAGTACGGCCATGTAAGTCTGTTGGGCGGGCGCGAAGTGGACGCCCGGGGCGCGGTTGCCTTGCGCAAGATCAGTGGCAGCGCACTGCCAACCGGCTTAGGGCAGTTGGCATTGCGTTCAGCGTTTTTGGAGTCGGCGGCGACAGTCAGCGCATCCGTCGCTGGTAGCCTGTTGACAGGATTGGTAGCGCTGGCTTGGCCGTCGGATCTAAATGATAGCGCGCTCTACAACGAGGAACAGTTGCGTTCGCTGCAACGAGCGCGTTCGCAAATGCGGCTGCATATCGAGCAACGCGACGACGGCACGCTTAAGGGGTATGGGTTTTACACAGGTAACAATGCCGATTGGCAGATGATTGACGTGGTGCAGTTTCAAAACCGCAGCGGCCAGTTAATAGCAGATTTGAATAATGGCGTAGAGCTGATCTGGACGCCCTCCGTTGATCCAAATGACACCTTAGGTGTTCCGGCATTGGAGGCTGCGCCGCAAGCACCCGTGATCTGGATCTACCCACCGACTGAGACGGCGGCGCAGATTCTGGTTAACCCTATTTACCCACCGGCCTATCGGGATTTTATTCTGGTGTTTCCGGCGGGGTCGGGGGTTCGGCCGCTGTATGTGGTGGTAGGTGCCAAGTCTGGGGATCACAAGTACCACAAAGCGCCCGACACTGAACAAATAACTGGCTTTGAAAAACTGATAAAAGCAAAACCCAAGACTCCCAGACAAGGAGGCGCCGGGCTGAGAGAACGCTGGATTGAGGAAAAAGGTCGGAAGATCTATGAATGGGACTCTCAGCACGGAGAGCTGGAGGTTTATCTAGCGAGTGATGGGAGCCATATAGGTGCGTTCAACCACATAAGCGGCGAGCAGCTAAAAGGGCCAATCAGAAAACGAAACATCAAAAAATATCTGTGAGGGCTACATGGGACTAAAAATAAGGTTGGAATGGTTCGACAGAACCACAGAGAGGCTAAACGGAACGGAGAGTTCAGCGGACTGCGGAGATGACTACTCGGTGATTTCCACGCTCGGGTTGTTGAGCGCAGTGGACGTCAATAACGGCATGTTTGAATTGCGCAGGGAATGGCTATCAGTGATACAGCCACACTTTTTTCATGAAATTGCTCTTTCAGAAAGTGACTACTTCATCGCATTTGATTACGAAATTGCAAACGAGTAATGCAGACTCAAAGAATTCAGCCTGAGCTGTAGTAGATGAAAAAGCAAATGGTGCACAAGTGACCCGATCATCCATCATCAAAATAGACCTGACCCGCATTCAGAACCCCAAAGAGCTTCACGCCACGCTGGGCACTTCACTCAACTTCCCCACTTGGTATGGCCAGAACTGGGATGCTTTTTGGGACGCCATCACCGGCTTGGTAGAAATGCCCGAGACGCTTGAGTTTTCTGGTTGGGATATTTTTTCAGAGTGCCTACCTCACGATGCCAAGATGCTGCGGCAGTGCTTGGCTGAGCTCGCGACCCATTACCCGGACCTTGCGTCGCGGGTTCGCTACTGATGCCCGTCAGCCTGGGCGCCTCACTTGGGCTGGAATGTCGCTAAGTACGCCAGGATATTTTCAATCTTCTCTTGGTCACTGATCCCCCAGAAGATCATCCGCGTGCCACTGACCACCGACTTCGGATCTTCAATGTAGGCCGCCAGTTTTTCCCGTGTCCACACCACGCCTGAGTTCTTCATCGCATCCGAATACTGATAGTCCGTGGTAGTACCGGCAGGCCGGCCAATGATGCCGTTCAGTTCCGGGCCAAAACCACCCCGCGCGCCTTCACCAATGCTGTGGCAGCCACCGCAGGTCTTGGTGAAGAGTTTGCCGCCCGCGTCGGCGTCGCCCGCAGCGAACGCGGGTGCGGCGATAACGGTCAGGACGAGGGTCAATAACACATACTTCATTCACGTATCCCTATCGGCTGTTGCCGTGGATTATGCCTGTTCGACCGGCCTTTCTCCCAGCCGCTGCACCAGACGCACCAGATAACCGTCCGGGTCTTGCACGATGAACTGGCGTTGCCCGGCCTCCACGTCATCGGCTCGGTACCAGGCATCTTCAACATCGCGGAACAATGGCCAGCCAATGTGCGCCAACCGTTGCAGGATAGGCGCCACGGCGGGCACATCGATTTGCAGGTTGATGCCGCGCCCGAACGGTGGCTGCAACGGTGCGGTCAGCCACTGGCCGGCGTCGGGGTCGTATTTTTCGAGCATGATTTGCGCGCCGTTAAGGTCAAGGTAGGCAAAGCCTTCTTCAGCGCGCTGGTAGGCGATGGTGAAGCCTAACTGTTCTATCCAGAACGCCAGGCTGACACTGAGGCGAGTGACGATCAGTTCCGGCACGAGCGGGTTACGGTTAAACATGGCATTCCTTGGGACGGCGGGGTGGCGTTCACCTTAACGGATTGTCGTGCCCATGGCTCACAAGCAGTCAAACGACCACCCATCGATTAAAAAACATCCAATCGAACCTATCCGGCCACCTTCCACTCCACCTTACTGAACCCCCTGATGGTGGAGTAAGGATCATGGCTCAGCCATCGATTTTGGTATTGGAAGACGACGAGATCATTCGGGCGTTGATGGTAGATGTGCTGGAAGACTTTGGTGCGGTGGTGACATCGTTTGCATCGGCAGACGAAGGGATGATTTACCTGGAGCGCGGCGATGACCCGGTGGATTTGATTGTCAGTGATATTCAAATGCCCGGCTTGCTCAATGGTTATGACTTGAGCCGTGTGGTCGCCCACCGCTGGCCTGAAGTACAAGTAGTGCTGACCTCAGGTAATACGAAAATCGCCGCCGAGTTGGGCAGTTCCGTGCGGTTTCTGCCCAAGCCCTGGAGTACCGACCACTTGCTTGAGTGCGTGCAGACAGCATTGACGCACTAGGGCCTGCCCCTGCGTTGATAGCAGCGCGATATCATTTCAACCGAACTTGAGGGCCAGTTCTGCGGTCATGTAAGGTGCAGGGAGCGACTTTTCTGATCCGCTGGTCAGCCTTTTCGCTTCTGCGTTCAACTGACGACAATGAGTTGTGTAGAATCGTCGCCCATTTTCACGCGTCATTCATGGCCGACAGGCCCACAGTTCGAGCTCATTGAATGCATTCACAGGCCCATGACGTTAGTGCGCCCTCCTTGTTGGAAACGTTGCGCACGGGCACGGGCCTGCTGCATGTGGCGTTGGAACAGCGCCTGCCGTTTTTTTCCGAGCGCCTGGATGCCCAGTGGTATCGGCGCCTGCTGCAAGCGTACTACGGCTTTTATCAGCCGATGGAAGCGGCGCTGTATGACAGCGGTTTGATTCCCGATGGATATGAGCCTGTGTTGCGTGTGAAAACGCCAACACTGGTCCATGACCTGCACGCACTCGGCCTGACTGACCACGCCATCCATGCCCTGCCTCGCTGTACCCAACTCCCCGTATTAAACACGCCGGCTGCGTGTCTCGGCGCCCTGTATGTGCTGGAAGGCGCCACCCTGGGTGGCCAAGTGCTGCGCCGGGAAATGGCCCTGCGCCTGGATGTGAACGCCGACAACGGCGGTGCCTTTCTCAATGTATACGGCGCCGAGACCGGACGGCGCTGGAAAGATTTCCTCGATTATCTGAGCCGCCAGCCACTGGATACAGGTGCCGCCGCGCGCGCGGTGATGGCGGCCCGTTCGACATTCAGCGGCTTTGAGCGATGGCTCGACAGCCAGGAGGTATTGCTATGAAACCCGAAGATTTTGAAGAGCTGCTTGCCAACTGCGCCGACGAACCCATTCGTTTTCCGGGGGCCATCCAGCCCCACGGCGTGCTGCTGACTTTGTCGGAACCTGGCCTGAACATTATTCAGGTAAGTGCCAACGTTGGTACGTTGTTCGGCCACGCCCCCGAGGCGCTGTTGGATCAACCGTTGCACAGATTGATTGGCGAGGAGTACGCCCAGGCCGTGCAAACCATGGCCGAGGACAGCGCATTCCTGGACTCGCCGCCCCTGCTGATCACCTTCAAGGGTGAGCAGTTCGAAGGCCTGTTGCATCGCCACCAGGGCGTGTTAGTGCTGGAATTCGAACCACGGCTCAAGGATTTCAAACCCCGAGCGCACAATGGCCGCACCAGCGATCTGGGCAAGATGCTGCACCGCCTGCAATCGGCAAAGACCTTGGAGGCGCTCTACGCCATCACCGTCAACGAAATCCAGGCCATGACCGGTTATGACCGGGTGCTCATCTATCGCTTCGAAGAGGAAGGCCATGGCCAGGTGATCGCGGAGGCCTCGGCGCCGTCAATGGAATTGTTCAACGGGCTGTTCTTCCCCGCGTCCGACATCCCCGAGCAGGCTCGGGAGCTGTATCGCACCAACTGGCTACGGATCATCCCGAATGCGTCCTACGAACCGGTACCGCTGGTGCCCAAATTGCGCCCGGACACCGGGCAGCCCCTGGACCTGAGCTTCGCCACCCTGCGCAGCGTGTCGCCGATTCACTGCCAGTACATGCAGAACATGGGCGTGTTGTCGTCCATGAGTATTTCGTTGATGAAGGGCGACAAACTCTGGGGCCTGATCAGCTGCGGCAACCGTGAGCCGCTGCTGGTACCTAATGACCTGCGCATGGCCTGCCAGACCATCGGCCAGGTGCTGTCATTGCAGATCAGTGCCATGGAGGCCCTGGAGCTGACCCGCCAGCGCGACGAGAAAGTCCAAGCGCTGGCGCTGCTGGACCTGGCGATGAAAGCCTCTGCCAATAACGTCTTCGACGGCCTGGCCCAACAAGGCCGAATGCTGATGGACCTGACCCTCTCCGGCGGCGTGGCGATCATCGAAGATAAACAACTGCACCGCTACGGTAATTGCCCGGAACCGGCGCAGATACGCGCGCTGCACAAGTGGTTGCAGGCCAACGGTGAACCGGTATTTTCCAGCCATAACCTGGCCTCGGTTTACCCGCCTGCCGCTGAGTTCCAGAGCGTGGCCAGCGGCGTGCTCGCCATGAGCTTGCCCAAGCCTGTGGATAACGGTGTGTTGTGGTTTCGCCCGGAAGTCAAAGAGAACATCCACTGGAGTGGCGACCCGCAGAAGCCGCTGAATCTGGAAACCTGCGACGCGGGCATGCGCCTTCGCCCACGCACCTCGTTTGAAATCTGGAAGGTGGAGATGGCCGGCATCTCCACCAAATGGAGCCATGGCGACCTGTTTGCCGCCAACGATTTGCGCCGCTCGGCCCTGGAGAACGACCTGTCCCGCCAAGTGCTGCGCGAGCAACAAGCGGTGCGTGCGCGGGACGAGCTGGTCGCGGTGGTTTCCCACGACCTGCGCAACCCCATGACCGTCATCTCCATGCTCTGCGGCATGATGCAAAAAGCCTTCAGCTCCGATGGTCCACACACCTCACGCCGTATCTCTTCCGCGATCGACACCATGCAACAGGCCGCCGGGCGCATGAATGTGTTGCTGGAAGATTTGCTCGACACCTCGAAGATCGAGGCCGGGCGCTATGTGGTCAAGCCGGTGGCGCTGGACGTCAGCCAGATCTTTGAAGAAGCGTATTCGTTGCTGGCCCCCCTGGCCTCGGAAAAAGGCATCGACCTGTCGTTCAATGTCGAGCCCGGCCTGCAGATCAAGGCCGACCCGGAGCGCTTGTTCCAGGTGCTGTCGAACCTGATCGGCAATGCGATCAAGTTCACCCCACGCCAAGGCAACATCGGCATCAGCGCCATGAGCAACGGTGAGGAGATTGTATTTTCGGTGCGAGACTCCGGTGAAGGCATTGCACCGGACGATTTGCCCCATGTGTTCGATCGCTATTGGACCCAGACTGAAAACAACCCCACCGGCAGCGGGTTGGGGCTGTATATCACCCAGGGGATTGTCCAGGCTCATGGTGGGCGCATCGAGGCCGAAAGTGAGTTGGGGTGCGGTAGTGAGTTCAGGTTTACGGTGCCAAAGCCTGCCTGAAACGCGCCCATTTTCTAAACCCAACATGCGGATACCTTTGGCCGGGAACGAACAACCCGGCCAATGCCACTGAAACGGTGCGCACTCAAAGGGAGTATTGGTGCGACAACAGTCCTCCAATTGAGTAAGGGGTTTACCGATGATCATTGGCAATTCGTTTGACAGCTTGAGCTATAACATCCAGCAAGGCATGAAAGATAACCAGCCTTCAGCCAATCCCGCCCCTACCTCTTCGCCGATTGGCAGCCCCCCACAGGGGCAGGACACGCGACCAAAACCCAAAGATTCGGGTATGACCTCTCTCGGAGGAGGCAAACTGCTTTAAACCGTTAGGAGTCACCGGCAACGAGTGCAACGCAACGCGCTGCACTTGCGTTAACAAAACACTGACATCCTCTGCGTTATCCTTTCCAGTCCCACTTGGTATGAGCTGCATTCTTCATGGGTCAACCTGAAATCCTGCCTGCCGTGATCGCCGGCCCCTTGCTAAGACGCCTGGAACCACAGCGCCTGGTTATCTGGTTGGTGGGCAGTCGTGCCCTGCCCCTGTGCTTGCGGCTGCAATTACCCTCGGGCGAGGCGCTGGATATCCCGCTCGATGCAACGCACTGCCAAGTCGTGCCCGTCGGCCGCCATGCCGTTATCCACCTGATCGACATAGCCCTGAGCCACGCCCTGCCACAGGATGAAATCATCGGTTACGACCTGTTGATCGACGGCCTCGGCATTGCACAATGGGCACCGCACTTGCTGTATGGCGACGCGACTACGCCAAGCTTCGTGCTGCATAGCCGCATCCATCACTTGGTGCATGGCTCGTGCCGCAAACCCCACCATCGTGCCGACGAAGGCTTGCTGTGTGTCGACCGTCTGTTGGCGGACGCCCGCACACCGCTCGAACGCCCAGCCTTGCTGATGATGAATGGCGACCAGATCTACGCCGACGACGTCGCAGGGCCCATGCTGCGAGCCATTCACGGGCTGATTGCGCGCCTGGGCCTGTTCGATGAGTTTCTAGAGGGTGCGGTGGTGAGCGACAGCGCCAGCCTTTATGGGCATCGCGCCAGCTATTACCACCGGGCCGACCTGCTCCCTGCGCTGGACAGTAACGAGACCTTGCGCGAACGCTTTTTCGGCGGTGTGAAGAAACCCATCTTCACCAGCAGCACCGCCGACAATCACCTGGTGACCTTTGCCGAAGTGATCGCCATGTACCTGCTGGCCTGGTCGCCGGTACCCTGGACGCTGATCGCACCAGAACCGCCGCCGCTGAGTGCGCAAGAACAACAACGCTATGCGCGCGAACAGGTTCATATCGATCAGTTCCGCGACGGCCTGCCTGGGGTAGCGCGGGTGTTCGCGCACCTGTCGACGCTGATGATGTTCGACGATCACGACATCACTGACGATTGGAACCTCAGCGCCCAGTGGGAAGAAACCGCCTACGGCCACCCCTTCTCCAAGCGCATCATCGGCAATGCCTTGCTGGCGTATCTGTTATGCCAGGGCTGGGGCAACCAGCCCCAGGTGTTTGGCGAACTGCTGGACCAGACCCAGGCACTGACCGGCCGGGTACAGGCCAATCATCTCGAGGCGACGGCGCAAGACGCGTTGCTGGAGGCCTTGCTGAAATTCCAGCAGTGGCACTACGTATTGCCCACCACCCCGGCGCTGGTGGTACTCGACACCCGCACCCGACGCTGGCGCAGCGAGTTCACCCTCAAGCAACCTTCCGGCCTGCTGGACTGGGAAGCCTTGAGCGAACTGCAACAAGCGCTGCTGGACCATCCATCCGCCATCATCGTCTCGCCCGCGCCGGTCTTTGGCGTCAAGCTGATAGAGACGGTGCAAAAGGTCTTCAGCTGGTGCGGTTTTCCCCTGCTGGTGGACGCCGAGAACTGGATGGCCCACCGCGGCGCCGCCCAAGTGATTTTGAATATCTTCCGCCACTCACGCACGCCAGGTAACTACGTGATCCTTTCCGGTGACGTGCATTACTCGTTTGTCTACCAAGTGCTGATCCGCCACCGCAACGGCGGCCCCAAGATCTGGCAAATCACCAGCAGTGGCATCAAGAACGAGTTCCCGCCGCGCCTGCTGGAATGGTTCGATCGCCTCAACCGCTGGCTCTACTCCCCGCGCTCGCCCCTCAACTGGTTTACCCGCCGCCGCACCATGCAGGTGATGCCTTATATCCCAGAGCATGCCGAAGCGGGTGAGCGGTTGTGGAACTCGGCGGGCATTGGCCAGGTGTTTTTCAATGAGCAGGGCCAACCGCAGGCCATTTACCAGCACAACGCGGATGGAAGGCCTCGGACACAGATGATGGCGCCAGAAAAATAGCGTTTCGCCACTCGTCATAAGCAGCACACCTGCCCTATTCAAAGCGCGCAAGCGCCGATGTACAGTAGCGCCAGCCACGGAGTATCGGCGTCAACCATGACTGGCCTTGGGCGCCAGCCCCCCGCAGGAAGCGCGCAGATGGACGATACATCCGGCAAAGAACCGCTACGCAATGAGGTGTCCGACCTTAACGTCGACCTGTTGCACGCCATCATGGAACTGGTCAGTGATGGCATCTGGGACTGGAACGCCAATACCGGCTTCGTCTACCGCAATCCCGGCTGGTACGAAATGCTTGGCTACTCCCACCACTCCCTGGAAAACAGCGTCTTCACCTGGGAGAACGTGATCCACCCCGAGGATTACCCTCGCGTGATGGCGGTGTTCGATGACTACATCAGCCAACGCGCCGCTCATTACCGGGCCGAATACCGTTGCCGAAAAGAAGACGGTACGTACCTCTGGATCGAGGACCGCGGCTACGTCATTGCACGCAACCCCGACGGTTCCGTGGCGCGCATGGTCGGCGCACACCGCGATATCCATACGCGCAAATGCTCCATCGAACAGTTGCAAAAGCGCAACCAGTCTCTGGAAGCGCTGGTCGCGGAGCGCACCCTCGAGTTGTCGCGCGTCAACCAGCAACTGCAATTGCAACTGGACGAAAACCGCTCTTTGGCCGAGCGGGACGCCCTGACGCGCATCGCCAATCGGTACCGCCTGGAAAAGGTGCTGCTGGAGGAATGCGACCGCGCCGAGCGCTTCCGCCTGCCCTTGGCACTGGTGGCCATGGATGTCGATGACTTCAAGCCGATCAATGACCAATACGGCCACGGCGTCGGCGACCAGACGCTGATACGGGTAGTGGAACACCTGGAAGCCTGCGTACGTAAAAGCGACCTGCTGGCGCGTTGGGGCGGCGACGAGTTTATGGTGGTGCTGCCCAAAAGCAGCCTGGACACGGCCAAAGAGTTGGCCGAAAGGATTCGCCATAAAATCAAGGCGGCGGCCCCCTTGGGCGCGTTGAACGTTACCCTGAGCCTGGGCGTAGTAGAGCGGCGCATGGGGGAATCGCCGGCGGCGCTGATGGCGCGGGCCGATCAAGCCTTGTACCGATCCAAGGCGGCGGGCAAGGATGGGGTGTCGGAATAGGCCGCAGCTCCTTCCAAGGTGGAATGAACCGGCAACTTTATTTCGTTTGCGGCAAGGCCAGGCGCGCGGCTTAGATAGCGCTGCGCCCACCACTGCCGAGTCCCCGAGTCATGAGCTACGCTAGCATCAGCCAGTCGATTTCCATCGTTCACCCCATCAGCCTGAGCCACGGTAAAAACGCCGAAGTCTGGGACACGGCGGGCAAGCGTTACATCGACTTTGTCGGCGGTATCGGCGTACTCAACCTGGGCCATTGCCACCCGGCCGTGGTGGCGGCCATTTGCGAGCAAGCCACCCGGCTAACCCATTACGCGTTCAACGCCGCACCGCATACGCCCTACATCGAGTTGATGCAACGTCTCAGCGCCTTTATCCCGGTGGGATACCCCGTCAGCGGCATGCTCACCAATAGCGGTGCCGAGGCGGCGGAAAACGCCCTGAAGATCGCCCGTGGTGCCACCGGGCGCACGGCGGTGATCGCCTTTGACGGCGCCTTCCACGGGCGCACCCTGGCGACCCTCAACCTCAACGGCAAGGTCGCGCCCTACAAGCAGAAGGTCGGTGTACTGCCCGGCCCTGTGTATCACCTGCCCTACCCCAGTACCGATAACGGCGTGTCCTGCGCCGAAGCGCTGAAGGCCATGGAGCGTCTGTTCAGCGTGGAGATCGACGTAACCGATGTGGCCTGCTTCATCATCGAGCCGGTACAGGGCGAAGGCGGTTTTCTCGCCTTGGACACTGAGTTCGCCCAGGCGCTGCGGCGCTTCTGCGACCAGCACAACATCCTGCTGATCATTGATGAAATCCAGTCGGGTTTTGGTCGCACCGGCCAGCGTTTCGCCTTCTCGCGCCTGGGCATCGAGCCGGACCTGCTGCTCGGCAAAAGCATCGCCGGCGGCATGCCGCTGGGGGCGGTGGTCGGGCGCAAGGCGCTGATGGACAACCTGCCCAAAGGCGGCCTGGGCGGTACCTACTCGGGTAATCCCATCGCCTGTGGGGCGGCGCTGGCGACCCTTGAGGTGATGAGCGACACAAACCTGCACGCCTGGGGCGTCGCGCAGGCGGCCGCGATTGTGGGCCGCTATGAAGCCTGGCGCGCACAGCAACTGTCGCCCTACCTGGGCCGCCTCACCGGTGTCGGCGCGATGCGGGGCATTGAACTGGCCCATGCCGACGGCACACCCGCCCCCAAGCAACTGGCGCAACTGCTGGAGCTGGCGCGAGAGGCTGGCTTGTTGCTGATGCCCAGCGGCAAGTCGCGGCACATCGTGCGCTTGCTGGCCCCGCTGACCATTGAGCCTGAGGTGTTGGAGGAAGGTCTGGATATTCTCCAGGCGTGCCTCGAAGAACTGGACGAGTAACATGTATCAACAGGTTGGACGCTGCTCCACTCAGTCGTTGAGCTTGTTCGTGAAGTCCGGGCGAGGTGGATGACCGTTGATAAGATTCCCGTTGTGGATATGTACGTATTTCTGTACGTTAAACCCACCCAACAAGGAGTCCCCATGGAAACTATCAACTACACCAACGCCCGAGCCCATCTGTCCGAAACGATGGACCGCGTCAACGATGATCACGTCCCACTTCTACTGACTCGACAAAAAGGCGAGCCCGTGGTGATGATCTCGTTATCAGAGTTCAATGCTCTGGAAGAGACGGCTTACCTGCTGCGCTCGCCTAAAAATGCCGAACGTCTCATTAACTCAGTCAACAGCTTACGAGCAGGCAAAGCCAAGCCAAGGCGGTTGATTGAAGAATGAAAATACTCTTTACCCCTGAAGGCTGGGACGACTACCTCTGGTTTCAACAGAACGACAAAGCCGGGCTCAAGCGCATCAATCTCTTGATCAAGGCCATACAAAGAGACCCGTTCGGCGGCGTGGGGAAGCCTGAACCCCTCAAACATAACCTGAGTGGTTTCTGGTCTCGACGAATCACCGCGGAGCATCGTTTGGTTTATGGCATCGAGGATGATGAAGTACAAATATTGATGTGCCGCTACCACTACTGAAATTATTCTGACGCCCCAGCCACCTTGACCTGATCCCCCCACCCGCTGAAAATGCCCGACGTTTTTTGTCTCTCCGCATACTACGCAGTGAAATTTTAATGTCTGATTCCTACACCGAAAAATCCGCCGAAGAATCCGTAGTCGCCCTGCACGCCAAAGCCGAATACGAAAACGCCATCAATCTTTCACAGCATGTGCCAGCCGCCAAGATCATCAGCGAGATGGTGCTGGACGCGTTTCACACCTCCAAAGAAAGCGACCAGATCCGCGAGCTGCGCGTTGCCATCCGCCAGGCCCACGATGCCTTCGATGATGACAAAGCCTATGAGCTGATGGGCCAGCTCAAGCAATTGAAAGACGCCGAAGCCGCAGACAACGCCGCCCTGGAACACCTGAGCAGTCAGTTCTCGATCAGCCGCATCCTGTCCAGCTTCAAGGACGATCCCGAGTTCCAGGAACTGGTCTATGGCCTGGCCCTCAAGGTGCTTAACCAGTCGCACCAGGCCATCAGCAACCCGAGCGCCGGCAAGGGCAAAGCTGCACGCACCAAGAAAGACACCGAAGTGTTTGTAATCAGCAAAGATGGCATCAGCGTCACCCTGCCGCTGCGCACGCCGCGCTCCAAGCTCAATGTGGACCGCGAAGCACTGGAGTTCCTGGGCTTCACCTTTGTAGGCGAAGGCAGCGAGGCGGAGCTTGCGAGCGAAACCTTCATCGACAACAGCGGCGCCGAGCAGCCGGTCACGCGCAAGAGCATCGTGACCGCGCTGCAACAGCAAAGCGCCTTTGACGGCTACGCCATCGCCGCCCAGTAAGTGCCCAACACTACAAACTTCGCAGGGTCAAAAGAGCCTGCTCGACCTGGGCGAGAGTGATATGCCGGCCCACCGAGGCACGCACAAAGTGTGTGACGCCCAGGTCCTTAAGCAACAACGGAGTGTGAGCGGTGGTGCCTGCCCACAAGTTGAGCCCCAGCTCGCGGGCTTGGCCGACAAATGCCTTGGCCGGCAGG
The DNA here is from genome assembly GCF_009648855.1 of Pseudomonas sp. CFSAN084952. Taxonomy (NCBI): domain Bacteria; kingdom Pseudomonadati; phylum Pseudomonadota; class Gammaproteobacteria; order Pseudomonadales; family Pseudomonadaceae; genus Pseudomonas; species Pseudomonas sp. CFSAN084952. The sequence continues at coordinate 4,380,894 of NZ_CP045767.1, forward strand.
TTGTGCGGCACAAACGAGACAATTCCAGTCTGCTCGAACTGGTCGCACATTAGCGTCAACTGCGGCAGGCGCCGCAATTCCTTCGCCAGCAGCGCATAGGGCTCTGTACTCACCTGCCCGCCGCCGACCTGCACATACTCCTGCAGCGCCGTATGCATGCCCACCTGAGCCGAGAGGCTTTTTTCAGCAATTTCCAGCACCCGCGCACTGGCCACGTCCAGCCGGTTGACCTGGCCATCGGTGCTGGCGGCGTGCAAGTCGGCAAAATTGAGCTGCAATTGGCCAAGCAAGCGTGGCGACACGTAAGCAACCCCACTGCCACGGGGCCCGCAGAGAAACTTGCGGCCCGCACCTGTCAACAAATCACAATGGATATCCCGCACATCCAGCGGTAACTGCCCCAACGACTGGCAGGCATCCACCACATACAACGCATTCGCGTCCTTGAGCAACGCGCCCAGCGCTTCCACCGGATTGATCACCCCACAGCACGAAGGCAGGTGCGACACACTGACCAGGAACACATCATCGTCCAAATGACGCCGCACCCACTCCAGATCCAGCGGGCTGGTGGCCGTGGTGGGGATCACTTCGACGCGAATGTCACTCGATAACTTGAGGTAGTTGAAGAAGATCAGGTTGGCCGCGTACTCAGAAGTTGATACCCAGACCCGCTTGCCCCGGGGAAATTGCAGTTTGCCGAGGATGCTGGTCCAGGCTTCGGTGGCACTGCTGAAAAAACCAATCTGTGAAGGCTGAGCATTCAACAGCCCGGCCATCACTCGGTACAGGTCGACGTTGAGCAACTCTTCATAGGCAAGCTCGGCTTCATAGCTGCCTATCTGCGCTTCAATGGAGGTAAAACGCTGTATAGCATTGAGCGTGGCCGACGACATCAGGCCCGCACCGGCGGTGTTCAAATGCACCCTATTCATTTCATGCTTCCTTGTTCCACAAAACAGCCGATCCTTTCATCACGCCCACTGCCACTGCGAACAACAGCAATACCGTACCCGCCAGCAGCCACGGCGACGGCAGGGATGGCTGTGACATCAGCATGAACGCCAGCGGCGGTGTGATCATCACGCCGATATTCACCCCCGCCGAGTAATAGCCGAGGTTGCGGTCAACGGTGTGACGGCTGGAGATACTGCTGACGTAGTGGGTGATACCGGGGAACACAACCATCTCCCCCAGGCTCCAGAGCACGGTGGCGGCCAGCAACAATGCACCGATATGGCTGAAGCCCATCAGGAAAAACCCTACGCCGGCCATCAGGAAACCCGCCACCAGTGAGCGACTGCTCGACAGGTGCGACATGCGTTGGTTAATCGGTACTTCGAATAGAATCACCAGCAGTGCATTGATAAAAAAGATGATGCCGACGTAGTAGGCCGGCAACTCGGTGTAGTTGATGATGTAGGCCGACAGAAACGTTGGCGGCAGCGCATAGGCGATGTGCACCGGCAACGCTGCCAGCAGAATCACCAGCAAGCGCGAACGCTCGTGCATTGCGCTTTCCGGCAGCCCATTGCCTTTACTGGCAACGCCAGCCCCTTGTGTCACCGGCACCGTACGCCCAAACCACAGGCAGGCGATAAAGGCGACAAGGGACAACGCCGCGTTGAGGTAGAACACCGCATCGGCGTTACTCAGGAAAATCAGGCTGCCCAAGAGCGGCCCGATTGCCATGCCGATGTTGATCGCCAGGCGGTTGCAGGAGAACGCCACTTTGCGCGATTCGCTACTGCTGTGAGCCACTGTTTCGGAGAACGTGGCGGGGGTGAATGCTTCGTAGCAGCCCCCCCATAGAAACGACAGCACAAACAACACCACGGTGTTATCCACCGACGGAATGATCAGCAGCAGCACCGCATTGAGCAGTAACGAACCGAGGATCACCCGATTGGCAGAAAAACGCTTGATCACCCCGCCGATGATCAAGTCCACAAACAACGCACCCGCGCCATACACGCCCACCAGCAAACCTGCGGTGCCCGCCGATACGGCGTGCTGATGAATCAGGTACGCCGCATAGAAAGGGAACGCCATGGTGCCCATGCGGAACACCAAGGTGATCAGGAACAGCAACTGCAAGCGGGCATTGAGCCCACGTAAAGCGCGATAGGTGCCCATCATCAGCGGATCACATAGACGTGGTCTTTGTTCTGGCGAATCTGCTCGTAATCCTCGTCGATACTGCGCTGGCTCTCCGATACCAGAAACACCCGCAGAGGGCTGCTGAGCAGGTCCACGGTCTTTTTCATCAACTTACCGGCCTTGTATTTGACGCTCAGCTTATGCACCGAGGGCAGCGCCTCGATCAGTTGGATAGCTGAGTCGTTGAAGCCAGTGACCTCACCTTGCAGCGTAGTATCGGTGTTGATGACACAGGCTTCCTTGAGCTTTTGATAGCGCTTGCCGGCATAGTTTGCCTTGAACGCCTCACCATCGCAGTACGCCAGATAGGTGAGCTGCGCCTGGTTGCCGCCCAGGCTGATGTCGTGGAATCGGGGCTCCATGTTGCCGTTCAAGCGAGCACCGACTTCTACCAGCGCAGGGCCGGCTTCAGTGAGGATCACTTCCGAATGGGCTGGGCCGTTATTGATACCCAACGCCTTGAGCGCCTGCACGATGTAATCGACCAGTACGTTGGCCTCGGCACTGTCCGGCGCAATCAGAACGTCACGGTCATAGATGTTCTTGCCGCCACTGATTTCACGCTTCACATAACGCCAGATCCCACAGACGTAGGCCTGCCCATCACGGCTGACGGTATCGACGATATACTCCGGGCCCTTGAGGTAGGACTGGCAAAGAATTTCGGTGTTGGCCAGGCCGAAGATATCCAGGTTGGATATGACTTCCTCACAGGCGCGCTTGACGTCCTCGACGTTGTGGCAGATCGAGACGCCGTCTGTCGAAGCCGAGCTCAGCGGTTTGATCACGCACGGAAACACATGGCCGGCCTCTACCCAAGCCAGCAGTTGCTGGGGGTCCGAGGATTTGATCTGGCGGGCGGTCAACAGGCCCGCGGCCGCGACTTTATTGATCATCTCAAACTTGTCGCGGCGCGCACGTGACCCCGCGCTGCCGTTGGAAGTGGACAACTGCAGTTGTTCGCTCAAGTAGTCGGCAAATGGCACGCCTGGCTCCTGGCCAGCAATGACGGCGACTACGTTGAATTCGCGCAGGCGTTGCACGATCTCTTCAGCGTTGTCGTTGAACGCCAAATTGTGTTCGAACTCCGACAGATTCGGCCCGAGCATGCTCGGCATCAACTCTGGGGTACTCTGTACATGGATCAGGCTGAAGCCCGCATCCCGAAAATATTGCGGCAGGAAATTACCGCTCGAGTAGACATCCACCAATGCGACGTACTGCTTCATAAGAATGTCCTTTTTCAGTAATGAGTGGCGGTTTCAGAGGCCCGTGGCGAAGCCACGTCATCCAGCGCCAGGAAAATGTTCTGCGGAAACTCAGCCACACGGTGCAACAGGTGCAGGTACCAATTGATGCCATACACCGCCGACACGCGGGCCTTGACCTGACCCTGGTTTTTCACCTTCTGAATCAATTCAGGGCGCACACCGTGAAGCATCTCCAGCTCGCCTCGGTCGGCGATGCGGCTGGTGAGGATTTCTTCAACCAGCTGTGGGTCCTGGGTCGCGAAAGCGAACGGGCCACGGCCGCCATTGATTCGGTCCAGCAACCCCAGGTAACGCTCGTTGAGCGCATTGCCACGCGGTAAAGCAATCGCGGCAGGCTCAGCATAGACGCCTTTGACCAAGCGTACTTTGCAGCCAGTTTCCAGGACCGCCCCGAGGTCATCCGGGGTTCGATTCAATTGCGCCTGCAAGGTGATACCCACGTTGGGAAAGCGCCCGCTCAGTTGCAGGAAGATATCGAGGATCGAATCCGTCCATTGAGAACGCTCCATACTGATGATCACACCGATATCCTTATCGGCTGCATGGGTGAGGATCTTCGAGCAGTTCTCAATCGCCAGTTCGCGGGAAATGATGGTGCCGACGTTGGACAGGTCGAACCCCAGCTGCGGGGGTTCTTCAAGCTTGGGATGCTGTGCAATCAAGTCGATGAGTTTCAGGTACTCATCGGTAGCCGTGGTGACCTCGGCTAATGTCGTCGCTTCCTCGCCAACGAACTCGACACCGGTGCGATAGCCTTTCTCCAGCAGGGCCCCAAGCTTATCAAGCATCTCCAGGCGATCTTCGGAGATGATGTAACGAAGAGCGGCGGGCCGCAGGAAATCGCGCAGCGTCTCGCTCTGCAGGAACAAATCGCGATAGGTTTTGTTTGCCGCCAGTTTCTTCAGGGCCAGGGTTGCCAGCAGGCTGTTGTCGGTCGTGTTCATGGCATTAAACCCCGTAGGACTGGTTGAGCATACGACGTGCGAAACTCGAATCGTCGGTGTGGTTGGCAATCTTGTGAGCGCGGAACTTGGACGCGTAACTGAGCAACGTTTCCTTGTGGCGGCTCTGCCGATCACGGGTAAAGATCCCGGCCCACAGGTTGTCCCAGCGCGCGTACTCAGGGTGAGTCATCAGCAGCTTATGAGCCTTGCGCATATTCCAGTGGGGAATGGACGGATGTAGGTGGTGCACGAGGTGGTAATTGTCGTCGTGGCGACCGAAAAAGAAGTTCTCCAAAACATTGCCTTTACGGTTGCGGGTCAGCAACAACTTGTCGGTCTCAACCGCCGGCATCGGATAATGCTCGGCCAACTCGATGATCCAGCCTACGGCCACGGCGGTGGTAAACAGCGGCACCAGCCAGAACAACACCCATTCAGCGACCACCCCAAACCAGGCGACCACAGCAAAAATTACCGCCCAATAAGCCCACATCATCATGCGTTCCTTGCGGATGCGCGGGTCTTGCCCCTGGACACGGTCCTTGACCACATACTTGATGTACTGAAGGGTTCTGTAGCCGGATAGCGCCATCACGACGTTCTTCAAGAAGAACTCGCGCTCGCTTTGTTGAAGGTCATACAGGCCGCACTTGAGATGGAAATTGTAGTCAGGGTCTTTTTCTGGATGCCCCAAGTGCACGTGGTGGTTCTTGATGTGCGAAGTGCTGTAGGACTGGTACAAGTGGAAGACCAGATACCCAGAAAGAAACGTACCGGCAAACCAGTTGATCGCACGGTTTTTTGCCAACACCTTGTGGGTTGACTCATGTAGTACGTTAGTCAAAGCGCGTTGGGTGGTGCCGATTAGAAACAGCGATACCGGGTAGAACCAATAGCTGATGCCCAACGACAGGTAAATGGCAAACGCAATAATTGCATAGTCCTTACCCAGTGCGATGGCCCAGTGATAGTTATCTTTTTTACACAAGTGTTTAAGCATCCCGAATGTTTCCCGGGAAATACCGGCAGCGTATTCGCTAGCAGGTTCTTTGTTTTTATCGACCAGCATAATCACTCCATAATTAAGCGGCGCGCTGCAGCACTCGATCCGCGCAGGGCGAAGATGATTTTTTGAGTGCTGCGCCTATTGTTTTTTTTGCCTGAGCTAGACTCATCGGCTGCAAAAAAACTAAAGCACCGCTTAACAGTGAACAAGCTGCCCTTTTAGACAGGTAGCGCCAAATCACGCGCGCACGCGCGCGCTCGCCGATGAAAATTCATCGGCGAGCGCGGTATTTTTACGAGGGAGGCTTGCCGATCAGGCCTGTTCGCGGATGTAGCCCAGTTGCAAGGCTTTACGGATTGCGGACTTGCCGTTGGTGACATTCAACTTGCTGAAGATATTCTTCATATGAAACTTTACCGTACGCGGGCTCATGGAGACCAAGAGCGCTATTTCGTTATAGGTCTTGCCCAGACTGGTCCAGGACAATACCTCTGTTTCGCGAGGCGTCAGCACGGTTTCCCGTACAACAGGGGCAAGCGAGGTTGCACCACTTTCCAGCGCCTCGTCGTAAACCGAGACCAGCAGCATCTGCAGTTCGCTTTTGTTGGCCAGCACTCTTTCGCGAAACTGTTGATGCTCTCCGAAACTGCACAGGTTGAGAATGGAATAAAAACCCTGGTTGCCATGCACAATAAAACTGGCGCCCTCGCCCACAGGCGCACACGGCCCCGGCACCGGCACCGCTTCTGCCGCAGGGGCCAGGATGTTTTCATCGCTCCAGAAAAACGGTTTTATGCGGCGCTTGGACAAGGACAACAAATGACCGCGTTGGTAAAAATCATCCGCCGCGTCACCGCGGTCCAGCGCATCGGGGTAATTGGTGATGATTTCCGCTTCGTCCAGCGTCGGCCCGCATTGATAAACCTCGAAATGCCCGAGGCCACGTCGACTCAGCTCGGCATCGAGCAATTGACGCACATCAGCGGGCTGAATGAGCGTGTTGTTATTGGCTTGACCATCGCTTCGCATGAATATCATCCCTGATGAGTGACAACGGGGTGAAGCTAGCGATCTGACGGAAGTGCTTCAATCCGGAAGCTTCTGATCAGAGCCGACCCACTCCGTAGGAAATTTCTCTAAACAGGGGAAAGAATGAAACACGCCTGACGGCCTTGTCCAGTGCTTCCGATGGCGAACCGACCGTGAGCAGCTATAGCGCCGCCTGATCAGACCACCTGCGTCGCAAAGGCCTCGCGAAAACGCTCCATCTCCCGCGAGTTGCCCACCGTCACCCGCACCCAATGCGGCCAGTCCTTCCATACCCGCCCAACCAACACATTCTGCGCCGCCAACTGCTCAATCACCTGCTCTGCCGGCCGCTTCACGTCGATCATGAAGCAGTTGCTGTGGGAGACGGTGCAGCTAAAGCCCCGACCCTTGAGCCACGCGATTGTTTCATCGCGCAACCTGGCATTGAGCGCTTTGCGTTGGCCCACCAGTTGCGCGTCTTCCAGGCTGGCACGGGCGGCCAGCAAGCTGGCGCCGGCCGGGACGTTGTCGCCGCCAAACACCGCCAACCGCTCCAGCAACGCCGGGTGGCCGATCGCCAGGCCCAGGCGCGCACCGGCCATGCCGTAGATCTTGGAGAAGGTGCGCAGCACCAGCAGGTCGTCGTGGTCGTTCACCCAACTCACGCAACTGGGGGTATCGCAGAATTCGATATAAGCCTCGTCCACCACCAGCACGCTGCCCTTGGGTTTGTGCGCCAGGGCCCGCCGGATGGCATCGGTCGAGGTCAGGGTGCCGGTCGGGTTGTTGGGGTTACACAGGTACAACATGCCGGCCTGTGGGTCAGCCGCGAGCATGGCGGGCACATCATGGGCATGCTGGGCATCCAGGTTCACTTCATGCACCGGCGCCTTGATCGACTCGGCCGCCTGGCGCGGGACTTCGTAGGACGGCGTGGCCATCACCAGGCCGCGGGTCTGGCTGGCAAACGCCAGCACTGCGTAACGCAAGGCAGCCATCGAGCCGGCAAACACCCCGACGTTGTCTTCGGCTATACCCTGTTGTTGGGCGAACAGCGCGGCCAATGCGTACATATCGGGGTAAGGGTAACGTCCGGACGTTGCAATCGCGCGCTGCATTGCCTGGCGAGCCGCGTCTGAAGGGCCGTAGGGGCTTTCGTTGTAATTGAGCAGCACCTGGTCAGATTTTGTCGGCGCTGGGCTGGCGAGGGCCCATTTGAGCTGCCCCATCACAGGCAGGGCCGCGCCCAGCGCGAGAAGGGATCGACGACTGACACGCACCATGGTGACTACTCCTTGTAGAGGCGCGAGGGATTCGCGCAGGCCGTATAGAAGACTATGACGAGAAAGCCGTTGCCTGATTTACCACCAAGGCGTATCCCTGCACTCAGCACTTTATTGTTATAGCGGGCGCATGCAACACTTTCACTGCCGCGAACCTTCAAGAACGGGTTCTGCCGGCATGGACTGATGACTAAATGGAAGTGGTGAGCACTTGATACACAGACGGGAAAAAACCGAGCACTTGAAGAGCAACATCAAGTACTTGATCAAGAGTCGTGGCGAAACCCAGCTTTCGTTAAGCAGTGCCGCCGGCCTGACCAGGACCACCATCTACAACATCCTGGAAGGCAAGGTCGTTAACGTACAGCAGTCGACCATTCGCAAAATCTCGGACTTCTTCGGCGTCTCCTACGAAGAAATCGAGACCATCAGTTTTGAGGCCAAGGAAGTCATCGAGAGCAATGTTTCCCCACTGGGTAACAAGAACCCGGCGGCAGTGCCTGTGCTCAAGGAAAGCCTGCTCATGCAGAACCTGGGCAAGCGCATCGGTGAACTGGCCACGCTTCATCCGCTGACGTATTACTTCGGCAGCGCCTGCAACTTGATCGGCGTGCGCCTGGAGCACGGGATTCCGGGCCTCAATGAACCGGGGGACTTGCTGATCGTGCAGAAAGGCTCGTCGAGCGACGATAAAGAAAAGCTGGTGTACGACCGCGCCACCAAGAAGCTGTTCATCACCCTCGAACCCTGCGGGAACTCAGAGCGTTTGTGTGTCATCGGCGACATCCTTGAGGAGCGCTTCAATGACAACGTCTGAGGGCGCCGTGGAAAACAGCAAATACAAGTTACTGGGCTTTGAAAACGACAAACGCCTGGCGGTGATCATGGTGATCGCCACGGGCAAGGTCCTCAAGATCAAGCTGAGTGAAGTGCTCAGCAGTGAAATGATGGACAACTTCAACAAGATGGAAATCAAGAACCTGTACAAAAAGTTCTACTCCCAAGGCGGGACACTGACCGCCTACGATATAAACGACCGCAATGAAAACTCCTGGATGATCTACATCATCCTGAACTTGCTGCTGTTCACCTTCTATATCTTCACCAGCATTGCCGCGACCAAACCGATTTACCTGGAGTCGTTGGGCATCATCGTCACGCCGGGCACGTTCCTGTACCCGCTGACCTTCTTGATCGTGGACTTGCTCAACGAGAATTTTGGCTTGCGCCTGGCCAGGCGAGCCATTCTGTTTGCGTTTGCCAGCAACGCGATGATCATCATCCTGCTGTATGGCTCCACGTTCCTGCCGGGGCTACCGGGCTGGAAGCTGGATGGGCCTTATACCGACGTGATCCTGCAAGTGTCGTCGGTGCTGGTGGCCTCTTCGGTGTCGTTCTTGGTGTCGGAGAATATAAATTCCTATTTGCTGTGCAAGATCAAGGAGCTGACCAACTCCAGGTACCTATACCTGCGGATATTCCTCAGTACGTTCTTTGCAGTGATTATCGACAGCTTCCTGTTCTGCTTTATCGCCTTCTACGGGGCGATGCAGACCAGCGACATACTCAGCATGATCTATGTACAGATCGCGATCAAAGTCGGCTTTGCGTTCTTCAACATCCTGCCTGCCTACGGGGCACGTTCATTGTTCAAGCGCTATCAATAATCCTGTAAGAGCGAGCTTGCTCGCGAAGAACCCGAGCGCGCCGCGTTCAACCCGATGCGCTGCGTTATCGTTGACGTTCTTCGCGAGCAAGCTGAACTGGCCTAATGATTTTGGACACTTCAATCGGGCGTTATGATAGCGCCCAAATCTGAGGTGTTTGGATATGCGTAAATCTTATTCGAGTGAGTTCAAGCTCAAGGCTGCCAGCATGGTGCTGGATGAAGGCCAGCCGGTTACTGAGGTCTGTGCCAGCCTAGATATCGGCCCCACTGCTCTACGCCGCTGGGTCGATCAAGTGCAGAAAGAACGCCTGGGTTCGACCCCGGTAGGGGCCAAGGCGATTACCGCTGATCAGCGAGAAATCCAGAGGCTCAAAGCCCTACTCAGGGAGAAAGACCTGGACATTGAAATCCTAAAAAAGGCCAGTGCTCTCCTGCTTTTGGACGCCAAAGATCATTCACGCTGATCGATGAGCTGGACGAGAAATACGGCGTTAAAAGGTGTTGCCGGGCGTTTGGGATCAACCGTAGTAGTTTCTACGCCTGGCGCCAGCGCCAGGGCAGAGCAAATCCTGAACGGGACAAGCTCAAAGCCGCGCTGGTCAAGCACCACAGGGCGTCCAGAGAGTCGGCCGGCGCACGTACTTTGTCCAAGGAGCTAAAAGCCAAAGGGCATCGTATCGGACGTTATATGGCTCGCAGTTTGATGCGCGAAGCTGGCATCGCTAGCCGTCAGCGCAGGCGCCATAAGTACAAGTCGCCGGGCGTTGAGGCATTGGTTGCGCCGCACGTGCTCAAGCGAAAATTTGATGTAACGGCGGTTAACCAGGTGTGGTGTGGCGACGTAACTTACATCAAGGTCGGCAAGCGATGGATGTACTTCGCCGCCGTTCTGGATTTGTACGCTCGGAGGATCGTGGGTTGGTCGTTCTCGATGATTTCTGATGCCAATCTGACCTGCGAAGCGCTACGCATGGCGGTTGAGCTACGCGGCCGCCCCCAGGATGTGTTGTTTCATTCAGACCAAGGTTGTCAGTACACCAGTCATAAATTCCGAAACGAGCTTGTGAAACACGGATTTAGACAAAGTATGAGCCGTAAAGGCGAGTGCTGGGACAACGCCCCCATGGAGCGTTTCTTTGGTAGTTTGAAATCAGAGTGGGTTCCTGAAACGGGCTACAAACTGGAACATGAGGCCCGGGCAGACGTGCAGCGCTATGTCTCGCGCTACAACATCAGCAGGCCTCACAGCTACAACGACTACCGGTCGCCGGTCGCGAAGGAAAGGTTGGTGGCGTGAACCTTAATCGGTGTCCAAGATTACTTGACCAGTTCAAGCTCGCTCCTACAAGGGTTATTTCAGCTGCAACTTGTGCTTGAGGCTCTGCATGACAGTTGTCTTGTTCTGCAGGTAGTCATTCAAGCCCCGAGCGCGCAGGTTGCACGCGTCACACTCGCCACAGCCGGTACCGATGATGCCGTTGTAGCAAGTCAGCGTCTGCTCGCGCACCAGCTCCAGTTGCCCGTGGTAGTCGGCCAGGGCCCAGGTTTCGGCCTTGTTCAGCCACATCAACGGGGTGTCGAGGCGCACGTCGTATTCCATGCCCAGCTTGAGGGCCTGGTTGAGTGCTTTGACAAACTCATCCCGGCAATCGGGGTAGCCTGAGAAGTCGGTTTCGCACACACCGGTGATGACGGTCTCGGCCTTCACTTGATAGGCGTAGATCGCAGCCAGGGTCAGGAACAGGATGTTGCGCCCCGGCACAAAGGTACTCGGCAGGCTTTCACCCGAGCTGTTCACGGTCGGTACCGGGATGTTGTCGCGCGTCAGGCTGCTGATCGCCAGCTCATTGAGCAGGGACACATCCATCACTTTGTGCACAGTGGCCCCCAACTGCTTGGCCAGCTTCTGGGCCACTTCGATTTCTGCCACATGGCGCTGGCCGTAATCAAAGGTAATGCAGTGCACTTCGTCATACAGCGGCAGGGCCTGGATCAGACAGGTGGTCGAATCCTGCCCGCCACTGAAGACCATCACGGCTTTTTTACTCATTGCATTGCTTCCTGCATTTGTAGAATTGGGATGTAGGAGTGCGCTCGCTCGCGAAAAACGTCAACGATAACGCAGCGTATCCGGTTTAGCGCAGCGCTCAATAAAAAACCCCGCACGACTTTCGAAGGCGGGGCTTTTTTACTGCAAGACCACTCAGTGGGCGTAGGTCAGCAACAGCTCTTTCGGCACTTGGAAATCCAGGGACATCATCACGCTGAGCGCGGTGATGGTGAAAATCGAGAACACGAACAGCTTGCGCGCCCAGACGGTGTCATCCACCGCCTTGTAGCCGGTCCAGGCCATGTACAACCAGTACATGCCCATGGCGGCGGCGACGGCGAGGTAGCTCATGCCGGCGTAGCCACTGAAGGTCAACATCAAGGTCGCCACGAGGAAGGCCAGGATGTAGAGCAGGATGTGTTTCTTGGCCACCTGGATGCCACGCTTGACCGGCAATACCGGAATCGACGCAGCCAGGTAGTCATTGAAGCGGAAAATCGCGATGGCGTAGGAATGCGGCATCTGCCACAGGCTGAACATCACCAGCAGCACCAGCGCGGCCATGTCGAAGCTATTGGTCACAGCCACATAACCAATCACCGGCGGCATCGCCCCCGACAGACTGCCCACCAGCGTGCCGTGAACCGACTTGCGCTTGAGGTACAGGCTGTAGAGACCGACGTAGATGACAAAGCCAATCACGGCAAACAGCGCCGCCAATGGGTTGGCCACCTTGTACAACAGGGCCACACCGGCAACACCCAGGACGGTCGCAAAGATCAGTGCCAGCTTCAGGGAAATAAGCCCCTGGACCAGCACGCGATTCTTGGTGCGCTCCATCTTGATGTCGATGTCACGGTCGATGCAGTTGTTGAATACGCAACCGGAAGCAACCACCAGGGACGTACCGATCATTGCAGCCAGGAAGATGGCCAGATCGACATGTCCCTTGGAGGCCAGGAAGAAACCGCCCGCCACAGAAAGCACGTTACCGAAAATGATCCCCGGTTTGGTGATTTGGATAAAGTGCTTAAGCGACATCGGGTCTTACCTCACTTCGCCATCATGTAGGTGTGGATGCTGAACATGATCCACAGCGACAGACCAACCAGCAGAACGATCACCAGGCCTGCGAACACAAACGCGATCACGTTCTCGCGCTGCTCTTTGGAGCGGTCCAGGTGCAGGAAGTACACCAGGTGAACCAGAACCTGAATCACCGCGAACGCCAGGACGATCATCAAGGTGATCGACTTCGGCAAGGTTGGGTACATCACCAGGCCGAACGGGATCAGGGTCAGGATGACCGACAGGATGAAGCCGATGGCGTAAGACTTTACGCTGCCGTGGCTTGAATCGTGGCTGTCATGGGAGTGTGCATTAGCCATTACAGAGTCCCCATCAAGTAAACGACGGTGAATACGCAGATCCAGACCACGTCCAGGAAGTGCCAGAACAGGCTCAGGCAGCTCAGGCGGGTCTTGTTGGTGTTGGTCAGGCCGTGCTTATTGACCTGATACATCATCACTGCCATCCACAGCAGGCCAGCGGATACGTGCAGACCGTGGGTGCCGACCAGCGTGAAGAACGCCGACAGGAAACCGGAACGGTGCGGGCCGTAGCCTTCGGAGATCAGCAGGTGGAACTCGTTGATCTCCATGCCGATGAAGCCCAGGCCGAACAGGAAGGTCAGGCCCAGCCAGCTCAGTACGCCCTTCTTGTTGCCCTTGTAGAAGGCCAACATGGCGAAGCCGTAGGTGATCGAACTGAACAACAGCAAGGCGGTTTCGCCGAGCACGTAAGGCAGTTCGAAGATGTCGTGGCCCGACGGGCCACCCGCTACGTTGTTTACCAGTACCGCGTACACCGCGAAGATCGACGCAAACAAGATGCAGTCGGTCATCAGGTAGAGCCAGAAACCGTAGACGGTTATTGGCCCCGAGTCGTGGTGGTGGTCATCGTGCCCATGGTCATCGACATGGGCGTGTCCAGCATTGGTCACTAAGTTCGACATGGTTTAAGCCTGTTCCAACGAGGTTTCTACACGGTTGGCCGGGATCTTCTTCTCGGCTACCAGGCGAGCGTGCTGCTCGGCTTCGATGCGTTCGATCGTTTCGACCGGCACCATGTAGCCTTGATCATCACGGGCAGCGTGAATGATGAAGTAACCGATAGTGCCCACCAGGCTCGCGATTGCCAGCCACCAGATGTGCCAGATCATCGCGAAACCGAACACGGTCAACAGCGCACCCATCACCACGCCGGTGGCGGTGTTGTTTGGCATGTGGATCGGCTCGTAGTGCTTGGGCTTCTGGTACGCAGTACCGTCTTCCTTGGCTTCGGTGAACGCATCAATGGTGTTCGCAGTCGGGATCACAGCGAAGTTGTAGAACGGTGGTGGCGACGAGGTCGACCATTCCAGGGTATGGCCGTTCCATGGATCGCCGGACTCGCACATGTTCTTCTTGCGATCACGCACGCTGACATACAGCTGGATCAGCTGGCAGGCGATGCCCACAGCGATCATCACCGCACCGAACATGGCAACGTACAGGTACGGTACCCACTCAGGGTTGGTGGTGGCGTTCAGACGACGGGTCATGCCCATGAAGCCCAGTGCATAGAGCGGCATGAACGCGACGAAGAAGCCCGAGATCCAGAACCAGAACGCAGCCTTGCCCCAACCTTCGTGCAGCTTGAAGCCGAACGCTTTCGGGAAGTAGAAGCTGAAACCAGCGATGTAGCCGAATACCGCACCACCGATGATCACGTTGTGGAAGTGAGCGATCACGAACAGGCTGTTGTGCAGCACGAAGTCAGCACCCGGGATGGCCAGCAGTACGCCGGTCATGCCGCCGATGGCGAAGGTCACCATGAAGCCCAGGGTCCACAGAACCTGGCTGGTCATGCGCAGACGACCGTGGTAGATGGTGAACAGCCAGTTGAATAGCTTCACCCCCGTCGGGATGGAAATCAGCATCGTCGCCAGGCCGAAGAAGGCGTTGACGCTGGCCCCCGAACCCATGGTGAAGAAGTGGTGCAGCCATACCATGAAGCCCAGTACGGAGATTGCGCCCGAGGCGTAGACCATCGAGTGGTGACCGAACAGGCGCTTGCCGGTAAAGGTCGAGATCACTTCGGAGAAGATACCGAACGCCGGCAGGATCAGGATGTACACCTCAGGGTGACCCCATGCCCAGAACAGGTTCACGTACATCATTGGATTGCCACCAAGTTCATTGGTGAAAATGTGGAAATCCAGGTAACGGTCAAGCGACAGCAGCGCCATGGTAGCGGCCAGGATCGGGAACGAAGCCACGATCAGCACGTTTGCCCAGGTGCAGGTCCAGGTGAAGATCGGCATGTCCATCAGTTTCATGCCAGGGGCGCGCATTTTCAGGACGGTGGCCAGGAAGTTGACCCCCGTCAATGTCGTCCCGAGTCCTGATAACTGTAGCGCCCAGATGTAGTAGTCCACACCCACGCCCGGACTGTATTGCAGCCCCGACAATGGCGGATACGCAACCCAACCGGTCTTGGCGAATTCGCCGACGCCCAGGGAAACGTTGATCAGCACCACGCCGGAAACCAGCAGCCAGAAGCTCAGGGAGTTCAGGAACGGGTAGGCAACGTCACGCGCACCAATCTGCAGCGGCAAGGCAAGGTTCATCAAGCCGGTGAAGAATGGCATCGCCATGAAGATGATCATGATCACACCGTGAGCGGTGAAGATCTGGTCATAGTGTTCAGGTGGCAGGTAGCCAGGCGAACCTTCGGTGGCCATGGCCAACTGGGTACGCATCATGATGGCGTCGGCAAAACCACGCAGCAGCATGACCATGGCAACGATGACGTACATGACGCCGATTTTCTTGTGGTCGACCGAGGTCAACCACTCGGTCCACAAGTAGGACCACTTCTTGAAATAGGTGATACCCGCAACCAGCGCCAAACCACCCAGCGCGATCATGGCGATAGTCACCATTACGATCGGCTCGTGGAATGGGACCGCGTCCCAACTTAATTTACCAAACATCGTTTACTCCTCTGCCCCAGCAGTTGAATGCGCGCCCGTATCAGAACCTTCAACCACGGCCACTTCTTTCTTCTCGTGCTTGACCGGCTTGCCTGGCTTCATACCTTCGTACTTGTCGACGATTTTCTGAAACAGGTCCGGCTCATACGCGGAGTACAAGGCGACAGGGTTGTTCTGGCTCGGTTTGGTCAGAGCATCGTATTCAGCTTGATCAAGCTGTTTAGGTGCGGCCTTGACTGCAGCTACCCAGGCGTCGAAATCTTCCTGGCTTGTCGAGATCGCTTTGAATTTCATGCCGGTGAAGCCAGCGCCGCTGTAGTTGGCGGAGATGCCTTCCATTTCAGCTTTCTGGTTGGCGATCAGGTGCAGGCGGGTCTGCATGCCTGCCATCGCGT
The DNA here is from genome assembly GCF_009648855.1 of Pseudomonas sp. CFSAN084952. Taxonomy (NCBI): domain Bacteria; kingdom Pseudomonadati; phylum Pseudomonadota; class Gammaproteobacteria; order Pseudomonadales; family Pseudomonadaceae; genus Pseudomonas; species Pseudomonas sp. CFSAN084952. The sequence continues at coordinate 4,396,737 of NZ_CP045767.1, forward strand.
AGATCTGGCCACCCAGTGCTGGGATGAAGAACGAGTTCATCACGGCGTCGGAGGTGATCCGGAAATTAAGCGGGGTGTGCTCCGGGAAGCGGATCTCGTTGACAGTGGCGATACCCAGGTCCGGGTAGATGAACAGCCACTTCCAATCCAGCGCGACCACTTGGATGTTCACAGGCTTGACGTCGGACTCCAGCGGACGGTACGGGTCCAGCGCGTGGGTCGACTTATAGGTGATGTAACCCAGGGCGATGATGATGAGGATCGGAACCAGCCACACCGCGATCTCGATCTTGGTGGAGTGCGACCACTTCGGCGCGTAGGTAGCGCTGGTGTTGGACGCGCGGTATTTCCAGGCGAAGGCGAAGGTCATCACGATCACAGGCACCACAACCAGCAGCATCAGCAGGGTAGCGGTGATGATCAGGTTTCGTTCATCCAGACCGACCTGTCCTTTTGGGTCGAGCAAGGTCCACTTGCAGCCTCCCAGCATTAACATCATGCCAAGCAGCGGCAAAAAGCCTAGTAATCGGGGGTACCTGTTTTTACTCATCTCACGACCTCTAAAGCAGCTTGCGCAATGCAGTTGGGTTTTGATCGCCAACACTTCACCCTGCCAAGGGTTGGCATTTCTCTTCGATTGAATAAGAGCCTGCCCGACACGTCATGACTGTACGTTTCACGGACCTGCAGTGAGTTCTTATTCGATTTCGTGGCTAAAGGCCTTGTTACAGACCAATTCCATTTGGTGCGGATAGTTGAAAGGCTGCCGGAACCTGGGGTCGCATTGAGCCTTCCATCTGCTCCTCGACCGCTCCAATGCTCAAATATTGAACAGCACCGGACATTCAGTGCGGGCGATTGTAGTTAGCTAGCGATGTATAAACCATGTCTTATAAAGAAATAATTTTTATCGATTCCAGCAACAATCCTTCACCAAAGTTGCAAAGATTCGCGATCTTATCGTGTTCGATTCTCAACAAAAACCACAAAAATTGCCGTGTTATTGGGCACAGTGCCACTTCCCTTACGGCTTGTAAGGGCATGCGGATGCCGTCCAAGTCCCCATAAAACAAGGCATTCATAGAGGCAGCAGGGGTTGGAGCCGCACACAAATCGGGCCACTGCACGAACCACGAACTGACAGCACAATTTGTGCGCCGGGTGCAAATTAAAGGGCCGATTTGGCGGGTCAGAAACGTCCTGCGACAGCGTCCGTGTGACAACATGTCGCACGCTGCGCGCACCTTCCGTTGCCCCTCGTCACGGTGCTTTCACAAATCCCTACAAACAAAAACGCTCCGGCCTTCATTCAGAAGGAACGGAGCGTTTGGCAGCCGCGGCGACTCAGGCTTTGGGGTGACGGTTGCGATAGATGCACAGGGGCACCAGGATCGCCGTCAGCACGAATGCCACCAGTGCCCATTGGGCCAGGGACAGGCCGAGGATCGGTGGGTAGGGGGTGCTGCAGAAGCCGTCGACCTGGAAGCCCAGGGGAAACACCTTGGCCAGGGGCAGGTCGTCGACGATCGGCTGCAACACATCGATGCCGCAGCTGACCTGGGGGAAAAACTGGGTGTACACATGGTGGCCGGCCGCAGCCACGCCACCCAAGGCGCTGAGCACCACCCACCCTTCAAAGAACGTCAGCGCGCCCTTGGTGCGCATGGCGGCGCCGATGAACGCAAAGAGCGCAATCAGCAGCAAGGCGTAGCGCTGCAGAATGCACAGCGGGCACGGCGCTTCGCCCAGCACCACTTGCATGTACAGCGCCCCGCCAATCAGCGCCAGGCAGATGATGCCCAGCAACACCAGAAAGCGCCGCTCCCTGCCTAAACGCATGTCGTCAATCATCCCCGTCTTTCCCTTTCTCTGATTATGGTTGTGCCTGATGGCAACGAGTTTACACACAGGCAGTGGTTAAAACAGAGGGGGGTTAACAGCGGATTAATCGTGGCAAATGTAATGATTGTGCGGACGCCATCGCGGGCAAGCCCGGCTCCCACATAGGAATGCAATCCTCTGTGGGAGCCGGGCTTGCCCGCGATGATGCCGATACGGTCAATTGGCCAAATTCTATTCCAACGCCGCCGCCGGGCCAAAGAACTCATAGCGCGCCTGCTTCTCCGGCACACCCAGCGCCTTGAGATGCCGCTTGATCGCCGCCATGAAGCCCTTGGGGCCCAAGAAGTAGGCATCAATATCACGCTGCTCAGGCAACCAGGCCGCCAGTTGCTCCTGATTGAGCATCCCGACCTTGTCTGCCGCCGGGCTGATGCCGTCATCCTCGGCGTAGCAGTAGAAACGCTTGAGCTGCGGATGCTTGGCCGCCAGGGTGTCCACCCAGTCACGGAATGCATGCACCCCGCCGTTACGGGCGCAATGGATGAAGTGCACCGGGCGTTCGGTTGCCAGGGCGGCTTCGAGCATCGGCAGTGTGGGCGTAATGCCTACCCCGCCGCTGATCAACACCAGCGGTTTATCACTGGCGGCCAGGGTGAACTCACCCGACGGCGGGAACAGGTCAATGGTCGCGCCGACGTGCATCTGGTCGTGCAGGTAATTGGAGACCCGCCCGCCCACTTCGCGCTTGACGCTGATGCGGTACAGCCCGGTGTCGGTGAGGGCCGACAGGGAATAGTTGCGGCGCACTTCTTCGCCATCGAGCACCAGTTTCAGACCGATGTACTGGCCGGGGGCTGCGACCAGGATCGGGCCGTTGTCCACCGGGGCGAAGTAGAAGGAGATGATCTCGTCGCTCTCCTCCACGCGCTTGACCAGCAGGAACGCCCGCGCACCCCGCCAGCCGCCGGGCGCCTGGGCTTTTTCGTCGTAGATGGCCGCTTCGGCGCCGATCAGAATGTCCGCCAACTGGCCGTAGGCCGCGCCCCAGGCACTCATGACCTCGGGGGTGGCAATCTCGCTGCCCAGCACTTCGGAAATAGCCCGCAGCAGGCAGGCCCCAACGATGGGGTAATGCTCCGGCAGAATCTGCAAGGCCACGTGCTTGTTGATGATCTTGGCCACCAGGTCGCCCAGTTGGTCCAACTGGTCGATATGCCGCGCGTACATCAGCACGCCATTGGCCAGGGCGCGAGGCTGGTCACCACTGGCTTGGTGGGCCTGGTTGAACAGCGGACGGACTTCGGGATACTCGGACAGCATCATGCGGTAAAAATGGGTGATCAGTGCTTCACCGCCGCTTTCCAGCAGGGGCACAGTGGATTTAACGATGGCACGGTCTTGGGCACTCAGCATGGGAGACTCCTCGGTCTTTTTACTCATTACCCTTAGGTAGTCAGTATTCGTGCCAACTAATAAACCCATGTTTTTCAAGAGCTTAAACATTATGTAGTCAGTATGACCTCCTACGCTTTATAGTCATATCGACTACAAGGAGTCATTATGACTGCAAAACCGCTGCTCACCGCCCTGCTGCCGCTGGTCGCCGATCTGTCCCGGGAACTGCCCGAAGGCGAGCGCTACCGCCGCCTGCTGCAAACCATGCGCGCCCTGTTGCCCTGCGATGCCGCCGCGCTGCTGCGGCTGGATGGCGAGTGGCTGGTGCCGCTGGCGGTGGATGGCTTGAGCCCTGACACATTGGGCCGACGTTTCAAGATCAGCGAACACCCGCGCTTTGAAATACTGCTGAGTAGCCCCGGCCCTACCCGCTTCGACAGCGACAGCCAATTGCCCGACCCCTATGACGGCCTGGTCGCCGGTTTACACGGCCACCTCGAAGTCCACGACTGCATGGGCTGCCCGCTGTTTATCGACGACCAGCCGTGGGGCCTGCTGACCCTTGACGCTCTCGACAACGAGCGCTTTGAACGGGTCGAACTGGACGCGCTGCAGGCCTTCGCCAGCCTGGCCGCGGCCACGGTCAATGTGGCTGAACGCATTGAGCGCCTGGCGCTGCGGGCCGAAGACGAGCACCAGCGCGCCGAAATCTATCGCCAGGCCAGCGGCCAGCAGCACAAGGAAATGATCGGCCAGAGCAAGGCGCATAAACGGCTGGTCGAGGAAATCAAGCTGGTAGGCGGCAGCGACCTGACCGTGCTGATCACCGGCGAAACCGGGGTCGGCAAGGAGCTGGTGGCCCAGGCGATCCATGCCGCGTCATCGCGTGCCGACAAGCCCATGATCAGCCTCAATTGCGCCGCACTGCCGGAAACCCTGGTAGAAAGCGAGCTGTTCGGCCATGTACGCGGCGCTTTCACCGGAGCGCTGAATGAGCGCCGAGGCAAGTTTGAACTGGCCAACGGCGGCACGTTGTTCCTGGACGAAGTCGGTGAACTGTCATTGAGCGTACAGGCCAAGCTGCTGCGCGTGCTGCAAAGCGGCCAGTTGCAGCGCCTGGGTTCGGACAAGGAACACCAGGTGGACGTGCGCCTGATTGCCGCCACCAACCGCGACCTTGCCGAAGAAGTGCGCAATGGCCGCTACCGTGCCGATTTTTACCACCGCCTGAGCGTGTACCCGCTGCAAGTGCCGGCACTGCGTGAACGCGGGCGTGATGTGCTGCTGTTGGCTGGCTTCTTCCTTGAACAGAACCGTTCGCGCATGGGCCTGGGCAGCCTGCGCCTGACCGGCGATGCCCAGGCGGCGTTGCTGGCCTACAACTGGCCCGGCAATGTGCGCGAGCTGGAGCACTTGATCGGCCGCAGCGCGTTGAAAGCCCTGGGCAACTGCCGCGAGCGCCCGAAAATTCTCAGCCTGAGCGCCCTGGACCTGGACTTGCCCGACGTGAGTACGGCGGTGGCCGAACAAGCACCGGCCCAAGCCTTGCCCATGGTCAGCGGCGACCTGCGCCAGGCCACCGAGCACTACCAGCGCCAACTCATCAGCGCCTGCCTGGAACGCCATCAGCGCAACTGGGCCAGCGCCGCCCGCGAACTGGGCCTGGACCGCGCCAACCTGGGGCGCATGGCCAAGCGGCTAGGCCTCAAATAAAGCAGGCACCTCAGTCCAATGTGGGAGCTGGCTTGCCTGCGAAAGCGGTGGGTCAGTTAAAGATACATTGACTGGCACACCGCCTTCGCGGGCAAGCCCGCTCCCTCAGGGGATTCGTGGCAGGTGCTGCTTCTATCGGCAAGCCGGCTCCCACATTCAGGCTTGGCTAGCCTTGAGGCCCGCCAAGATGGACCGGGGTTTACGAAACACCAGCACATTCCCCAGCATCACCAGCACCAGCCCCATCAACGCCGGCGCCGTCCACTGGTAGCCCTCGGCCACGGCCGACACATTCAGCGCCACCACCGGAAACAGCACCGTGCAATACGCCGCCTTCTCCGGGCCCATGCGGCCCACCAGGGTGAGGTAAGCGGTAAAACCAATCACCGAACCCGGGATCACCAGGTACCACAGCGCACCGATATACCGCGCACTCCAGTCCATCTCGAAGGGAATGCCACGCACCGCGCAATAGGTCGCCAGCATCGCCGCCCCATAGGCCATGCCCCAGGCATTGGTGGTCAACGGCTTGAGCCCAGCCTTCTGTTGCAGGCTGGACAACAGGTTGCCCGCCGAGAAGCACAGGGTGCCCAGCAGGGCCAAGCCCAGGCCCAACAGGGTTTGCGGGCTAGCGGTATGCCCAACCAGCTCCGGCCAGAATAAAAAGCCCAGCCCCAGCAACCCAAGCGCCCCGCCCATCAACACGTTACGCGCCACCCGCTGGCCGAAAAACACCCGGGCATTGAGCGCGTTCCACAAGGTCGCCGTGGAGAACACCACGGCCACCAGGCCACTGGGGATCCACTGGCTGGCAGTGAGAAAGCACATGAAGTTGACGCAGAACAGGCACAGCCCTTGGGCCAGGCAGATCAGGTGCCCGCGCCGGTTCATCACCTGCAACTTGCGGCTGAGCAGCAACAGCGCAAACAGCACCAGCGCCGCCAGGCCGAAGCGATAGACAATCGACACGGGAATCGCCACCACGCCCAGCTGCCACTTGAGCGCAATCCAGGTGGTGCCCCAAATCAGCACCGTGAGTAAATACAGGAAGAGGTTCATAGCAGGCTCCGTCGTTTGAGCCACAGTGTTGCCTTCAACCACCCTGAGGTTCTTGCACATTCTTGCGCTTTTGTCGGGCGATGGGCTCACAGCGCCCGCCGCCGGGAGTAGGATGCAAGACGTCGGAGAACACACCATGCCAGAGCTGGAATCGCTGCACGTCTTTCAATCCCTCAACCGCTCGCCTCACGCACGCTTGGAAGCCTGCGCCGAGCTCGGTGACGGTTTGTCTGCGGCCGTGTGGAGCAACCACCACGATGCCCAGGACTACCAGGCGCCCAGCCATCACACCTTGTCCTGTTATATCGGCGGCGGCACGGGCACCTTTCGCCGTGACCGGCCAGGCACCAAGGGCGGCCCCGACAAATTGTGCATACTGCCGGCCGAGCACCAGTCGGCGTGGGTGATCAATGGCGAGATACGCCTGGCCCATGTGTATTTCAGCCCGGAGCAATTTGCCCTCGGCTGCGTCACCTTGCTGGACCGCGAGCCGCGGGAGTTGCAGTTGCGTGAGACGACCTTCCTTGAGGACGCCCGTCAGGCCCGACGCTTTCACCAGTTGATTAGCCTCAACTGGCTCGAACCCGGCGAGCGCCTGCTGACCAGCAGCCTGGCCCATGAACTGCTCAGCCACACCCTGCTCAACCAGGTCGGCGTGCGCGACGGCCTGCGCCTCAAAGGCGGGTTGGCGGCGCACCAACGGCGGCGTTTGGTGGAGTACATCGACCACCATGTTGAAGATCCCATCAGCCTCGGCCAGTTGGCGTCGATGTGCGCGCTGTCGGAATACCATTTCGCCCGGATGTTCCGTCAGAGCTTCGGCGTGCCGCCCCATCAATACCTGCTGGCACGCCGCCTGGCACGCGCGCAAACTTTGCTGCGCAACAGCTCGTTGCCCTTGGGTGAGGTCGCCTTGAGGTGCGGTTTTTCCAGCGCCAGCCATTTCAACCAACGCTTTCGCCAAGCCATGGGCGCCACCCCGGGTGAATATCGCCAGGCACTGCGCGCCTAGGCCATCAAGCCCAGCGTCTTGGCCTTGGCCACCGCCTGAGTGCGGCGCTCCACCCCGAGTTTGCTGTGGATGCGCCGTGCATGGGTCTTGACGGTGTGCAAGGAGATATACAGGCGGTCGGCGATTTCCAGATTGGAGTTGCCCAGGGCGATCAACTGCAACACTTCGAGTTCGCGCTGGCTCAGAGGGTTTTGCGTCGCACCGGCAGGCGTGACCTGAGGCTCCAGGCCCAGCTCACTCAATAGCCCGGGTGCACGCAAGCGCAGTTCGCGAATCGCCTGCTGTACCTGGCAACGAGCCGCCAGCGCCAGCCCGGCCTGCAATGCACGACGGGCCAACGCCGGGTCATCGAGTTGCCAGGTCACCTCACCCAACACCAGGTGCAGTTCGGTTTCCAGACACAGCATGCCGCGCTGCCGGGAGGTTTCGAGCAAGGCATTGAGCCGTGCGATAGGTTGCTCGGCACAGCCCAGCCTGACCTCGGCCAGCACCAGCAAATACTCCAGACGCGGGATCAGTTCCAGGGTCGCCGGCGGTGCCTGCTTGGCACTGGGCCCACGGAAATGGCGCAACACCCGGCGCACCGCTTGTACCGTCAATTCAGCCCGGCCCTGTTGTAGCCACAGGTGTCCGCTGACCAACAACAACACCGCGCGATACACCGTCTCCGGGACATGGCGCTGCTGCATCAGGCGCTCGGCGTCGCGCAATTGAATGAACGCCTGGGCGTAGTCGCCACGGTTGGCCGCCAGCAGCGCCAGGCCGAGATAGCCATATAGCACGCGCTTGTCCTGGCTTTGCAGGCACATGCTCAAGCCGGTCTCGAAACACTCGGCGGCCAGGGTGTCTTGGCCCTGACGCAAGGCCAGATGCCCACATCGCAGGACAATACGCCCCACCAACGGCCCGGCGGTGAGCCGTTGCCCGGCCAACATCGCTTGCACCGTTTCCAACAGGCTTTGTGCCCGGTACGGCGCGCCACGCTGTTCCAACAACTGGGCGTGATCCAACTCCAGCAGGGCCTCCAATACCAGCGAACCGTGGGCCCGGGCCAGGCATAGCGCTTCACGGTTCAAGCGTTGGGCGGCCTCCAACTCACCGCGCAGCAAGGCTTGCTGGGTCAGGCCCGACAGGCACATCAGCCGTGATGTCCAGGCGCTGTCAGGCAGCGCTTGCAGGGCTTCGAGAAAGTGCTCACGGGAGCGCTCGGCATCACCGCTCAAATGCAGCAACCACCCCCACTGCGCCTGCCAACGCGCCAGCAGGTAGCGCTGCGCGGCGGCCGTCGGTTGCGGGGCGAACCGGGCCAGTTGGTCGATGCACAAGGCGGCCTGTTCGAAGCGCCCGGCAAACAACAACGCGGCCGTAAGCAGCCCCACCAACTGCGCCGAACCCAACATCAACTCATCGCCATGCTGTTCATGCAGGCGCAACAGCAGCAGGGCATTTTGCTGGCGAAACAGATCCTCAAAACTGAAATACTGCAACAGGCTCACCGCCACTTCGTATTCCTGCGCCAGCAACGCCTGCTCGAACGCGGCCTGCCAGTCACCCTCGGCGCTGAACCATTGGCACGCGCGTCGGTGCCAGGAGCGTTTGGCCGGCCAGGGCTCATCGCGCAGCAGTCGCGCCAACGGTGGGAAAACGTGGAGCCAGTCGCTGGTGTCTTCCCAGGGCTGGATAAACGCACCCAGTGCCTGCAATTCGCGCAAATGCTCAGCGCCGTCACCACCACCGAACAAGTACTCACACAGGTTCAGGTTGAAACGCGGCAGATGGGCCAACACCCGCCAGGCCTCAGCCAATGGCGCCGACAAGGTGTTGAACAGCTCATGCTGCAGGTAATCGAGCAGGGTTTTGTCGGGGTGGCCGTCGCCCAACAAGGCGATACGCACACCGGCGCACCAACCGGCGCTGAACTGCATCAGGCTGTCGACGGTATGCCCCGGGGCGAGCAGTTGCTCGACTTCCTCGGCGCTGAAAAACAACTCGCTGCACTCCAGCAACTCATCGTCGAGCAACAGGCGTGGCCAATTGCACAACGGGCGCCGTCGCGCGCCCAGCCACCAGGTCAACTGCGGGCTGCCAGCGGCGAGCAAACGGTCCAGCAGCGCATCCAGCTCAGGCGCAGGTGAGCGACAGAAATCATCCAGAAACAACCACGTGGTGTGTGACCAACGGCCCAAGTCGAGCAATAACGTGGCTTCATCCACAAACGGCAAGCCAAGCTGCTGCGCCAGCCGTGCGCAGAATTCCAAGGGGCTGAGCGCGGCACCGTTGAGTGGCATCCACACCACCCGGCACCCCTTCGGCGCCTGCAACGCACACTCGGCGAGCAACGCGCTCTTGCCACTGCCACCCGGCGCGCACAGCAACCTTACCCGCGCCTGCGCCGTCAGCAGCGGCACAGTCAGCCGCGCACGCAACACATGGTGGGCGGACAGCCGTGGCATAAATCCAGAACGGTCCAGGCAGCGGGTCATGGCGGTCATTGCTGCATCCTGCTGTTTTTATTGTTGCGTCACCCTAGACCTGTGGTTGGCGGTTGTTGAAGAAGTATTCAGCGGGTTGATTGAAGACCATAAAAACCAAGGTATACGTCCTTCAGTGTGGGAGCTGGCTTGCCTGCGATGGCGGTGCAACAGCAATCGATGAGCGGCCTGGCCCACCGCTATCGCAGGCAAGCCAGCTCCCACATTTTCAACCTCATTTCAGTGTGGAATCAGCGAACGCCCGCCGACCTCAGTGCGGCCGGGGTGTAGTCCGCCGCCTTGGCTGCGAAACCGAACACGAAGCTGCTCTTCTCCTCGTTCTTCATGCCCAGCGCGATGTAGCGTCCGGCAATCAGGTCGTACAGGGTTTCCACGGTGTAGGCCGGCACCTGGTGGTCGTAGTAGAACTGCGAATGGCCTTCGGCAACGCGCCATAGTTGGCCGCGACCGTCGTAATGGTCTACCAGCGCAACCTGCCAGCTGTCTTCATCGATATACATATGGCGCTTGGCGTAGATGTGCCGCTCGCTCGGTTTGACGGTGCCGACCACTTCCCACACGCGGTGCAGTTCATAACGGGTCAGGTCCTGGTTGATATGCCCGGCCCTGATGATGTCGTCGTACTTGAGGCTTGGCGAATCGAGCTTGTAGCTGTTGTAGGGAATGTACATCTCCTTCTTGCCCACCAGTTTCCAGTCATAACGGTCGGGCGCGCCGGAGAACATGTCGAAGTTGTCGGTGGTGCGCAGGCCGTCGGAGGCGGTGCCTGGGCCGTCGTAGGACACCTGCGGCGCGCGCCGCACCCGGCGCTGGCCGGCGTTGTAGATCCAGGCCAGGCGCGGTTCCTTCACCTGGTCGAGGGTTTCATGCACCAGCAGTACGTTGCCCGCCAGCCGCGCCGGGGCGGTGACCGATTGCTTGAAATAGCTGAGCACGTTGGCGGCCTTGGCCGGGTCGATATCCGGGATGGCTTGCGGCACCGCCACTTCTTCTTCGAAACGGATCGGCGTGTAGCTGCCATTGGTCTGTGGCGTGGCCTGGGTGATGATGCGCCGCAGGTTGCCGCCGTGGTAACGGGTGATGTGATTCCACAGCACCTCCACGCCATTCTTCGGGATAGGGAACGCGTAGTAACGGTTGCCGGTAAAATTCTCCAGGCCGTTGCCATCGTTGATCGCCTTCACATTCACGGCGCTGCGCTTGATCGACTCGTAAATGTCCGCCGGCAAGTTGACCGTGCGGTGGCTGGTGTACACCGGAATCTTGTAGGTCTCGGGGTAGCGCTTGAACATCGCCACCTGGCCGTCGGAGAGCTTGTCCTTGTACTTGTCCACCGTGGCAGCGGTGATCACGAACAGTGGTTTTTCACTGGCGAAGGGGTCGGCGAGAAACCCCTTGCTGTCCACCGCGCCTGCATTCTTGGGGATGCCGCCGGTCCAGGCCGGAATCGAGCCATCGGCGTTGCCGGCTTTTTCCGCGCCGACCGGGGTCAGGGAAGTGCCGAGCTTGGCGGCTTCTTCGGGCGATACCGCCGCCATTACGTTGGCGGCCAATACGCTCAGGGCCAACATTGCAATCATCTTACGCATAGGGTCTTGTCCTTCTTTTAAGCCAGATCAGAAGTTCACGCCGAAGCTGAGGGCGAGGAAGTCGCGGTCGGTCAGGGTGTTGTAGTCACCGCCAAAAAAGTCGGTGTAGCTCAGGCTTGCGGTGTAGGTGCTGCGATAGTCCGCATCCACGCCGACGCTGATGGCCTTGGCGCCTTTGTTGAACAGGCCGTTGGGGCCGTAGCCCGCCACGTCGTGGGACCAGGACAGGTTGGGCTTGAGGTTCACACCGGCAATGGCGTTGTTGTAGTCAAGGATCGCCCGCGCTCGGTAGCCCCACGAGGTGGAGGTGACAAAACCGTCTGTGTCACCTTGAAAACCGTAGGCGCCGTACACCGAGTCTCGGCCGTAACGCAGTTTGGTTTTGTCTTCCAGGCCGGCGACGTGCACCACCGCCGCTTCGCCCACCAGGGTCAGGCGCTCGGCGCCCAGTACCTGGTCGAAGAACTGGGTCATGGTGCTCTGGATCTGGGTGATTTCCTTGCGGCGGTAGCCTTTGTTGTCATCGCCGAAATTGCTGCGGATGGGTGAGGCGAGCTGGCCCGCAATGGGGTTGACCAGGGCCAGGGTCAGGTCGGTGGTGTTGAGCTGCACCGGCGCATTGGGCCGATAGCTGATTTCGCCGGTCCACGCCGTGCCCGTGGGCAAGGTGGTGGAGAAACTGGCGCCGAACAGGCGGATGTCTTCCGGGTAATCCAGGTAGTACTGGCCGCGGCCAAGCATGGTGCTTTGCGCCAAACCGCCCCCGGAACCGGGTGCCAGGGCGTTGGCGGTGTTGATGATGCGCCCGATGGTGGCCAGGTTGGTATTGGCGGTCAGGGTGCCGACGGTCGGTGTACGGCTGTGGTAGTTCATGAAGTAAAGGCCGTATTCAGTGTCATCACCCAGCCAGCGCAGGGCCGCGCCGAACTGGCCGGAGTCACGCGCATCGCGGTCACCGGCACGCCGCACGATCACGCCTTCATTGGTCACGCCAAACCCTTGACCAAAGGCAGCGGCCACCGGTTGCAGCGGTCGGATCGCCGGGCTGCCCACGGTGTAGTTATTGGTGCAGCCGTCCGCCGCCACGTCCCCACCGAAGAAGGTGCCGCAGTTGTCGAGCACCGTCTGGTCCCATTCCAGTTGGTAGAAACCTTCCACTGTCAGTTGATTGGTCAGGCTCTGGGAGGCAAACAGCATGTTCACCGGGATCAAGCCTTCCTTGATCTCGGCACCGGGCCTGCGAAACGCCGACACGTCGATCGGGTTGATGCTGTTGATGGAGTTACCGATGAAGGTACTTTCGCCCCAACTGACCACCTGCTTGCCGGCGCGCACGGTGCCGGGCAGGTCGCCCAGGGAGTAGTTGTGGTAGACGAAGGCATCGAGGATCTGCGCACCGCTGGACTTGGCGCCTTCCTTGCGGTTGTGATCGCTGATGGGCTTGAACTCGCGGTCTTCGTCCTTGAGCTCGAAGTCGTACCAATACTTGCCACGCACAAATACCCCGGTGTCGCCGTACTTCAACTCAAGGTCGTGCAGCCCCTTGAAGATCTTGGAGAAGGTCTCGCCCTTCTTGAAGTTGAGGCGCCCGTCATCCCCGGTGGACGCCTGGCCCGTCCCGCCATTGACCGTGCCGACCAGGCTTTTATCGGCATCGCGCATGCCCCAACTGGCGCCGACCGACAGCGAGGAGTCGAATTGCCCTTCGATCTCGCCGATGTTGAACGAAACAGCCTGCGCCTGGGCACAGCAGCCCAGCGCAACCGCAGTGGCCAGCGCCTGTGGCGTGAAGATGGCGCGCATTATTGTTTTTGTCATGCGTCTTCCCCGGTGAGTGACAGAAGGCCCCACCCTACTGCCGCCCTTGAGGAGCGATAAGCGCACCAAGGAGGTATTCGTGTTGTCGCTCGAAAGGATGACGGGGTTCTCTGGCCGGGCGTTGGCTTGGTGACATGCATGCGATGGATGAAGGGTTATCAGAAGGATCGATGGCGCCCTGTAATTATTGCCGATCTGGTAATAGTCCTTGTCCTGATTCGCTATTACTCATTTTGTTACAACCGACTATTCTTGCCTGGCTTTCAGGGCAAACAGCCCGCTCCCGCATTGGGGAGAAAAGCTGATTTATAACGGATTGATCCCGTAATCAGTCTGTTCCCGGTGTTCACTGACGTTGATTTGTCGCTCCTTGATCCAACGTCTTACTTCGGCCGCTGCCTATGCAGCGGCCTTTTTTATGCCTGCAATAAAACGGGGCGTCATCGACGCCCCGTGGGATTCATTGATTTACCGGCAATGATCAGAGGCTGAACTTCTGCAAGTTGGCCATCATTTCCTTCAGTGCCTCGATATTGTCCTTGGGGTGCGCAGCCCCTTCGAAATCGCAGATCTGCTGCCAGTGCGCGGCCACATCCTGCGGCGAAAAACCGGCCTCGGGATCAAAACCCACACCCAGGCTGCGCTCCCAACGGGTCTTGCCGATCCAGCCGCCACCCACTTCAAACAAGCCTGCGGTTTCCTCACAGGCGTCACTGCCCAGGTACACCACCAGCGGGCTGACCAGTTCCGGCTTGAGGCGCTCGAACACCTGCGGCGGGATCAGCCCTTCGGTCATGCGTGTGCCACCGGTGGGGGCAATCGCGTTGACCAGAATGTTGTTCTTGCGCCCTTCCAGCGCCAAGGTGCGGGTCAAGCCATACAGGCCCAACTTGGCCATGCCGTAGTTGGACTGGCCGAAGTTGCCGTAAATGCCTGACGTCGACGCCGTGAAGATCACCCGGCCATAACCCTGCTCGCGCAAATGCGGCCAGGCGGCGCGGGTGACTTTGTAGGCGCCTTCGACATGCACCCGGTAAACCAGGTCCCAGTCGTTGTCGTCCATTTTGTGAAAGGTCTTGTCGCGCAGGATGCCGGCGTTGTTGACCACCACGTCGACCCGGCCGAAAACATCCAGGGCGTTCTGTACGATCTTGTCGCCGTCGGTGACGGAGTCATGGTTGGCTTCGGCAATGCCGCCCGCCGCGCGGATCTGCGCCACCACCCGGTCGGCCGCCGAGGCGTTGGCGCCCTCGCCTTGGGTTGAGCCACCGAGGTCGTTGACCAGCACTTTGGCCCCGTGCCTGGCGAACAGCAGCGCATGGGCCTGACCCAAGCCACCACCGGCGCCGGTGACGATCACGACCTTATCCTGGAACTGCACTGACTCACTCATACCGAACTCCGCTGGCGACAATGGGATAGGCAGAGTGTCACGCACGCAGCCTTTGGTCACAATAAAGACGGCCGGGGCTGAATGGTGCTTGATAAGGCAGCGGGATGATGCGCGGAATCAGGAATAGGCCGCGCGGGGTGAAGGCTGGCTGATGCGCTCACGAAACGCCTGGTAATGCTTGAGCACCTGGACCGGCGCCTCGATCTGCGGGTAGTGGCCGATATTGGCCAGCCTTATCGTGTCGGGCGCGGGCACCAGTTGGCGATAGCGCTCGACCATATGAGCCCCGGAAATCGGGTCTACTTCGCCGTCGATCACCCGCAGCGGCACTTCACCTCGCTGCATGGCCGTGAGCCAGCGCTCGCGCAGACGACGGCGCTGGGGGATGTAGGCGATGAGTTTGTGCAGGATACGCGGGCCGTCGTTGCAACTGATCAAACTCCAGAAATCATCCAGCACGCTTTCACTGGGCCGCGTCTGGGGGCCGAAGATCTGGTTGAAACTGCTGGCCAAGGCATTGCGCCCAAAGGCCCGACCGATCATCCAGCCCAACGGGCTGAGCAGCAGCTTTTGCACCAGCGCCGGCCGATGGGTTTCCGGAAACAGCCCGCCGTTGAGAAATACACAACTCGCCATCGGAAACCGGCCCTCGTAATGCCGAGCCAATAATTCCTGGGCGACACTGTCGCCGTAGTCATGAGCCAACACATGCACCGGCTGCTCTACGCGCAGGTGCTCAAGCAGCGCCTGTTGCAGATCGGCCTGTTCCAACAGGCAATAGTCGTGGTCCAAGGGTTTGGCCGAGTCGCCAAAGCCGAGCATGTCGCAGGCAATCACCAGATTGCGCTGGGCCAGGGGTTGCCACAGGTAGTGCCAGTCCCAACTGGCCGTGGGGAAACCATGAATCAGCAGCAACGGCTAGCCCTGCCCGGCCATCCAATACCGCACGGTGTGGCCACGAAAGACGAAGTCCTGGCCGCGCTTGCGCCAGGCTCTGAGCGGTATCTCGGCGAGTGGCATCAGCTTTTATACCCGGGGTCCTGGTGGTCCAATTTGCGTAGCAGCGCCGGCCAGGCCAGCGCACCACCCATACCTTGGGCGCTTTTTGTGACAGCTGCCACCATCGCCTTGGCACCGGCGAGAATCTGCGGCTCGATGGCGATCAACTCGGTGCCGCCGCTCTGGGCCAGCACCTGGATCTCGCAGGCGCGCTGGAAGGTGAACATCATCAGGAAGGTATCGGCGATGGTGCCGGCGCAGGTCAGCAGGCCGTGGTTATGCAGCATCAGGAAATTGTTCTGGCCCAAATCCGCTTGCAGGCGGGCCTTTTCCTCGTGATTGAGCGCCACGCCCTCATAGGCGTGATAGCCCAGGCTGGACAGTACAAACAGCGATTGCTGGCTGATGGGCAATACACCCTGCTTTTGCGCACACACCGCCACGCCCGCAGCAGTGTGAGTGTGCAGCACGCAGGTCACGTCGTGGCGTACTTCGTGGATGGCGCTGTGGATGGTGTAGCCCGCAGGGTTTATATCGTAGGGGCTCTCCATTTGCTTATTGCCGGCCTGGTCAACCTTGACCAGGCTCGACGCGGTGATCTCATGGAACATCAGCCCATAGGGGTTGATCAGGAAATCTTCAGTGCCCGGCACCTTGGCCGAAATATGCGTGAAGATCAGGTCATCCCAACCGTGCATGGCCACCAGGCGATAGCAGGCCGCAAGGTCCACGCGGGTTTGCCATTCGGCGGCGCTGACCTGGGCTTTGACGTTTTGTGGCGATGGAGCAGGGGCTAGGCTCATGGCAATGACCTCCTTGGCGCACTTCTTATGGTGTCTAAAGTGAGAGCCAGTCTAGTCAGACGCCGAGGCGCAAGGAGTTTCCTTGGCAGCCAGCTTGATGACTGAGCGAGTCAGTCAAGAGAATAGTACAAATACGTGTCAAACAAGCGCCGTCAATAACGGCGCTCCCTGGGGCTCAACCGCGCAGCGCGGTGATCAAATCGGCCAGCCAAGGCTCGGCGTCAGCTTCCGGGGTGACGCTTTCGCTGGCGTCCAGGCGCAGCATCGGCTGCACTTCGCGGATGCCCAGTTCGGCGAACAATTCGCGCATTTGTTCACCGCCGCCACAGAAAGTATCGCCATAGCTGGCGTCGCCCAGGCCGATGACCGCTCCCGGCAGGCCGCGCCAGGCGGCGGGCAGTTGGTCGCGGATGGTTGAGTACAGAGGCTGCAGATTGTCGGGCAACTCGCCCATGCCGGTGGTCGAGGTCACTGCCAGGAATGCATCGGGAGCAAAGGCCTGCACGTCTGCCAGCGTGGCACGTGCGTTGTGCCAGGCGTTGAAACCTGCGTCCTTGAGGATTTCTTCCGCGTGGCGAGCGACTTCTTCAGCCGTACCGTAGACCGAGCCGGAGAGGATGGCGACTTTCATCAATCTGATCCTGTGGTTGAGCGAAAGCGTGGGATATTAGCAGCCCGTGCCAATATTTCAGTGCGCACCGTGCAACATTCCAGACTTGCCATAAACTGGCAAGGTCAAAACCAGGCCATGGACCGCTCTATGATTAACGCCAAACTGTTGCAAATGGTCGTCAATGCGTCCAACGACGGAATCGTTGTTGCCGAGCGCGAAGGCAACGACAAACCGCTGATCTACGTCAACCCGGCCTTCGAACGGCTGACCGGCTATACCCTCGACGAGATCCTGTATCAGGACTGCCGCTTCCTGCAGTCGGGCGACCGCGACCAACCGGCCTTGATCGCCATCCGTGACGCGCTCGACAGCGGCGGCGCCTGCCGGGAGATCCTGCGCAACTTTCGCAAAGACGGCACGCCTTTCTGGAACGAACTGTCGCTTTCGACCGTGTACAACGAGGTCGACAAGCAAACGTATTTCGTCGGCGTGCAAAAAGACGTCACCACTCAAGTCAAAGCCCAACAGCGCGTCGCCCAGCTGGAAGCCCAGTTAGCCGAGCTCAAAAGTGAGCTCGCGGCACTCAAGGCGACGAGTGGATTTAACAAACTGTAAAAAACGCGGTCTTTAGAGCGATAATGGCTTTTTAATGCCTCAGCCTTGAGCCAGATCAATGCAACGCGACACGCTATTGACGCAGGACGAGCTGGATTTTATCCAGGACATGCAGCACAACCCGCAGCTCAACCTGCGGGATGCATGGTCGAGCCTGACGGTTAATGGCGGCGCACAGATTCGCGATCTGCTCACGCGGCTAGCGGCTCACGACCAGGTCACCATCCAGGCGCAGTTCGACAACCAGCAACTCACCTTCCCGTTGCACCTGGTGGAAGATGAGTTTCATGCCGTGCATTTGCGCCTGGGCGTACCGAGCATTTTTGAAGATGGGCCGATGATCCGCCCGTGGCGCCTGGCGCTTGAAACGCCGGTGGCGCTGGAAAACATCAAGGGCTACTCCAGCGCGCTGTGGGTGCACGAAGTGTCATTCAAAGGGGTGCTGGTAGAAGTGCGTGGCCGGGTCAAACCGCCAAAGACGTTTTCCCTGTGGTTCAGCCCTTCCGGCTACGAACGCATCGCCCTGCGCGGTACGCTGGAGCGGGAAACCGCCCGCGGCCTGTTCGCTTATCGCCTCAGCCAGAGCGATGCCGATGAGATCGAACGGTTACGCCAGTTCATCCTGCACCAGCATCGCCTGGTTCATCCTCACGTTCATGCCTGAGACTCCAGATGGCCGCTGAGCAGTTGCTGCAAGCGGCGCGGCATCAAGCGCCCGTCATTGCCCAGACAACCAATCGATGCCCCCTCCAGGCTGTGTTCTGCCAGCTCTGACGCCTCTCCAGCCAGCAGCAACGGGCAGTCGAGGGTGAAGGCCAGGCGATTGAGCCGCGACGCCAGCTCTGCGCCAGGGGCATGGTTGGAAAACAGCACCAGGGCTTGCGGCCGAGTGCGCTCACAGATCAGCGTCAACTCATCCAGTGGCTGGCCAACGCCCAGGACCTTGACCGCCAGTTTCTCGCTCGACATCAACAAGCCCGCCACCAGCAACTCCAGCTCACGGCACTCTCCGGCAATGGCTGACAGCAATACCCTGGGCGCTGGCGAGGCACAGGCCATTTGCAGGCACCGTGCGACACGCGAGCGCAGGAAATTATCGAAGAACAGCCACTCGCTGGCTTGGCCAAAGCGGCCTTGGTGACGTAACAACTGCTGCCACAGCGGGACCAGAATGTCCTGGAACACCACGGCCGTCGAATAGACGCTGAAGATCTGGCCGTACAACCGGTCGAGCTCACGATCATCAAAGGCACTGATGGCCTGCCGCAATTGCGCCTGCCATTGGCGCCACTCCAGTTCGGTATCGCTGCGTGACGCGGTAGCCGGTTCGTTGGGCTGTGGGTCGCGCGCCAAAAGCTTGCCGACTTTGCTCACCGCCACGCCACGTTCGATCCAGTCGAGGATGCGGTGCACGGTGTCGATATCGGTGCTTGAGTACAGCCTGTGCCCACTTTCGGTGCGTAAAGGCTGGATCAAACCGTAGCGACGCTCCCACGCCCGCAAGGTCACCGGGTTTACACCTGTGAGTCTTGCCACTTCACGAATCGGAAACAGCCCCTCGCAGTCAGAGTGGCTGTCGGCTGTCGTTTCGCGAAGAGGCGCAGTGATTTCGGGCATCAGCGGTCAAAAAACTTGTATGAATTTGAACACCATTTAACGCCGATTGAACTGCATGATTCAAGATCTACGGCGATCCATCCGAAGTTTCTGGCGTATTTGGGCAAATCCGGAATAATCCTTGCCTGTTCTTTTGCGTCGCTGCACCACCCCGCAGCCTCGTTCGTGCACAGCCTACCCGGCTCGGCGCACTTGCTGATTTGGAGATATACGATGTCTACCTCACCCGTCACCTTGATGGTTGCGCGCCGCGTGGCCAAAGGTCGCTACGAAGAACTGATGGCCTGGCTGCGTGAAGGCGAGCAATTGGCGACTGACTTCCCCGGTTACCTGGGTTCCGGCGTGCTGGCCCCGCCACCCCATGATGATGAGTTCCAGATCATCTTCCGCTTTGCCGATGAAAAAACCCTGCATGCCTGGGAATTCTCCGCGTCGCGCAGCGCGTGGCTGAGCCGAGGCAGCGAGCTGTTTGCCGACCCGTCGGAACACCGCGTCAGCGGTATCGATGGCTGGTTTGGCGCAGTGGGTGCCCGCCCGCCACGCTGGAAACAGGCGGTGGCCATCTGGTTGGCTTTTTTCCCGGTATCGCTGCTGTTCAACTTCGGCCTGGGCTCGCTGCTCAGCGAGTTAGACCTGTTCAGCCGCGTACTGGTCAGCACCGCTGCCCTGACCCCGTTGATGGTTTACCTCTTTATACCGCTGTCGACCCATCTGCTGGCGAACTGGCTGCACCCTTCGCCCCCTCGCAAGGTCACCGAAGCAGCCGCTTGAGTACAGGGAGGCCGGCGCGCTGGTATAGTTTGAGCCTGCCAGCGACTTGAGCCTCCCATGAATGCAACCAACGCTCCGATCCTGATCACCGGTGCCGGCCAGCGTGTCGGCCTGCATTGCGCCGAGCGCCTGTTGGATGAAGGCCAAGCCGTGATTTTCAGCTACCGCAGCGAACGCCCCGGCGTGCAGGCGCTACGTGAGCGAGGCGCCGTCGGCGTGTTTGCCGACTTCTCCAGCGAAGCCGGCGTGCTGGCTTTCATTGGCGCAGTGAAAACCCATACCCAAAGCCTGCGCGCAATCATCCACAACGCTTCAGCCTGGGTCGCCGAAACCCCGGGCGGCGAAAGCCGTGCCTTTATCGACATGTTCAGCGTGCACATGCTTGCGCCGTACCTGATCAACCTGCATTGTTCACCGTTGCTGCAACGCTCGACACCCGCCGATATCGTGCATATCAGCGATGACGTAGTGCGCAAGGGCAGCCGGCAGCACATCGCCTATTGCGCCACCAAGGCCGGACTCGACAGCCTCACGTTATCGTTTGCCGCGCAGTTTGCGCCGCTGATCAAGGTCAACAGCATCGCACCGGCGATGGTGATGTTCAACGAAGGCGATGACGCGGCCTATCGCGCCAAGGTCCTGGCCAAGTCGGCCTTGGGCATCGAGCCCGGGCCCGAGGTGATCTACCAGAGCGTGCGTTACCTGCTGGACAACCCCTATGTCACCGGTACCACCCTGACCGTCAACGGTGGGCGGCATGTCAAGTAAGCCGTTTTTGAGGATGTTGTATGACCTTATCCCTGCCCCACCACTACCGCGAGATCCTCAAGGGCCTGGGCGAAGACCCGCAGCGCGAGGGCCTGCTCGACACGCCCAAGCGTGCCGCCAAGGCCATGCAGTACCTGTGTCATGGCTATGAGCAGAACCTGGAAGAAATCGTCAACGGCGCACTGTTCGCGTCCGACAATGACGAGATGGTGATCCTCAAGGACATCGAGTTGTATTCGTTGTGCGAGCATCACCTGCTGCCCTTCATCGGCAAGGCCCATGTGGCCTATATTCCGACCGGCAAGGTGCTGGGCCTGTCAAAACTGGCGCGCATTGTCGACATGTTCGCCCGGCGCCTGCAGATCCAGGAAAACCTCACGCGGCAAATCGCCGACGCCATCCAGGACGTGACCCAGGCCGCCGGCGTGGCGGTGGTGATCGAAGCCAAGCACATGTGCATGATGATGCGCGGCGTGGAGAAACAGAATTCAACCATGAACACCTCGGTGATGCTCGGCGCCTTTCGCGAGTCGAACACCACCCGCATGGAGTTCCTGCAACTGATTGGACGGAGCAAGTAGCAATGCCACAACTTCAACCAGGCATGGCGCGTATCCGGGTCAAGGACCTGTGCCTGCGCACCTTTATCGGCATCAACGAGGACGAAATCCTCAACAAACAGGATGTGCTGATCAACCTGACCATCCTGTATGCCGCCCAGGAAGCCGTGCGTGACAACGACATCGACCACGCCCTGAACTACCGCACCATCACCAAGGCCATCATCGCTCACGTCGAAGGCAATCGCTTTGCCCTGCTGGAGCGCCTGACCCAGGAACTGCTGGACCTGGTGATGAGCAACGAATCGGTGCTGTACGCCGAAGTCGAAGTGGACAAGCCCCACGCGCTGCGCTTTGCCGAGTCGGTTTCGATCACTCTGGCCGCCAGCCGCTGATACTAAGTGAGCCCTATGAACGACCAACAACGCCTCGAACTCGAAGCCGCCGCCTTTCGCCGATTGGTGGCCCACCTGGACAGCCGCAAGGATGTGCAGAATATCGACCTGATGAACCTCGCCGGCTTCTGCCGCAACTGCCTGTCCAAGTGGTACAAGGCCGAGGCCGACGAACGCCAGATCGAGGTCAGCCTCGATGAGGCCCGTGAAGTGGTGTACGGCATGCCGTACGCCGAGTGGAAAGCCCAATACCAGCAAGAAGCCAACGCCGACCAACAGGCCGCGTTTGCCAAAGGAAAGCCTCATGACTGATTTGAACACCCTGCGCGCCAGCCTCAACAGTGGCGAACACCTCTTTGCCGACACCCTGGCGTTCGTCGCGGCCGGTTACAACTACCAGCCGCAAGCTTTCACCAACGGCGGTGTGGAAAACGCTGCCGGACAGAACGAAGGTTCGTGCAAGACCCTGGGTTTGGCGCTGCTGGAAGGGTTGAGTGATAAGGAAGCACTGCTAGCGTTTGGTGAGCATTATCGGTCGGTGGTGGCGACGCCTGAGGGCAGTGACCATGGCAATATCCGAGCGTTGATTGCCCATGGGCTGGCCGCAGTGAAGTTTGCTGAACAGCCTCTGACTCGCCGCTGATTTAATAATCAACCCCGCTCAATGTAGGAACCGGGCTTGCCCGCGAGGGCGGTGGTGACTATCACACCGCTATCGCAGGCAAGCCAGCTCCCACATTTGTTTTGCGGTGTCTCGGCTAGATCGCAGGCATAAAAAAACCGGCTTTCGCCGGTTTTTTCAATTTCACAGGTTTAGAACGAAGCGTCCTTCAAACCGTCGAGGTAACGCTCGGCATCCAGGGCCGCCATGCAACCGGCGCCGGCCGAGGTGATGGCCTGGCGGTAGACGTGGTCTGCCACGTCGCCGGCAGCGAAGATACCTTCGATGTTGGTCGCGGTCGCATTGCCTTCACGGCCACCTTGCACCACCAGGTACCCGTCTTTGGCTTCCAGCACGCCTTCGAACAGCGAGGTGTTCGGGGTGTGGCCGATGGCGATGAACACACCGTCGACTTTCAGCTCGTCGAAGCTGCCGTCGTTGTTTTTCAGACGGGCACCGGTCACACCCATGTTGTCGCCCAGGACTTCATCCAGGGTGGCGTTGAGCTTGAGGATGATCTTGCCTTCGGCGACACGGGCGTGCAGCTTGTCGATCAGGATCTTCTCGGCGCGGAAGGTCTCGCGGCGGTGAACCAGGGTCACGGTGCTGGCGATGTTGGCCAGGTACAGCGCCTCTTCCACAGCAGTGTTGCCACCGCCGACCACGGCAACCGGCTTGTTGCGGTAGAAGAAACCATCGCAAGTGGCGCAGGCCGAAACGCCCTTGCCCATGAACGCTTCTTCCGAAGGCAGGCCCAGGTAACGCGCACTGGCGCCGGTGGCGATGATCAGCGCGTCGCAGGTATACACACCGCTGTCACCGGTCAGGCTGTAAGGCTTTTTCGAGAAGTCGACCTTGTTGATATGGTCGAAGACAATCTCGGTTTCAAAGCGCTCGGCGTGCTCTTTCATCCGCTCCATCAGCACCGGGCCGGTCAAGCCGTGGACATCGCCAGGCCAGTTGTCGACTTCAGTAGTGGTGGTCAACTGACCGCCCGCCTGCATGCCGGTGATCAGCAGCGGCTTGAGATTGGCCCGGGCAGCGTAGACAGCGGCGCTGTAACCGGCAGGGCCGGAACCGAGAATAATCACTCGGGAATGACGGGTATCAGACATGACTCACTCCTACCGACCGCCCAAACCACAGGGCGGCGGGAATAAAAAAGGACCGCGAAGCACTTGGGGAAGGCTTTGACTCGCCAGGTCCTGAAAATAATGGGTGCAGCGTATCGAGGGGGGCAAGATTAAGGAAATACGCATTAACAATCCAGCTCATAGGTGTTCTCTATGTGCGCAATTAAGTTAATCGACACCTTTGTAACCGTGGATGTCGCCTACCTGCCCGCGCTTTCACAACAGGTGCAAAGCCGGTAAGGTCGGCGCGTTCGCCATTTTGCTCGGAGTATTCCATGCCCGCCCCTGCTCTTTCCGGCCCGCAATACCTGCGTGAAGGCCTCAAACTGGTGTTGAGCCCTGGCCTGCGCCTGTTCGTGTTGCTGCCGTTGGCGATCAACCTGGTGCTGTTCGTCGGGTTGATCTATTTCGCCGGCCATCAGTTCAGCCTGTGGGTCGATAGCTTGATGCCGACGCTGCCCCACTGGCTAGGCTTTTTGAATTACCTGTTGTGGCCGCTGTTTGTTGTGCTGGTGGTGCTGATGGTGTTTTTCACGTTCACCATGCTCGCCAATATCATCGCCGCGCCGTTCAACGGGTTTCTCGCCGAGAAGGTCGAGGTCGTGGTACGTGGCACCGACGACTTCCCGCCGTTCAGTTGGACCGAACTGGCCGCCATGGTCCCACGCACCCTGGCGCGGGAGATGCGCAAGCTGGGTTACTTCCTGCCACGTGCCATCGGCCTGTTTATCCTGTCGTTCATCCCGGTGGTCAACCTGATCGCGGCGCCGTTGTGGCTGCTGTTTGGCGTCTGGATGATGGCGATCCAGTACATCGACTACCCGGCCGATAACCATAAGCTGGGCTGGAACGAGATGCTCGCATGGCTGCGCCAGAAACGCTGGCAGAGCATGAGTTTTGGCGGCATTGTCTACCTGGTACTGCTGGTGCCGGTGGTCAACCTGTTGATGATGCCAGCGGCGGTGGCCGGCGCAACGTTGTTCTGGGTGCGTGAGCAAGGCGCCGAGGCGATGGCGCAGCAAGCGGTGGCCAAGTCATAAATCCATCATCGCACTGACACAATGGCGACATGGCCCACGCCGACACTGTGGGTCATGACGACAGCCTCGCTTCACATCACCCTCATTACCGAAACCTTCCCGCCGGAAATCAACGGGGTGGCCAATACCCTTGGCCGCCTGTGCGAGGGTTTGCGCTCACGCGGCCATCAGGTCGAACTGGTGCGCCCACGTCAGAACACCGATAAGAGCCGATCAAGTGACGATCAACTGCTGCTGTGCCGCGGCTGGCCATTACCCGGTTACCCAGGGCTGCAATGGGGCCAATCGTCGATGCGAAAACTGCTCCGACGCTGGAGCCGGCAGCGCCCGGATGTGTTGTATATCGCCACCGAAGGGCCGCTGGGATTGTCCGCTTTGCGGGCGGCGCGGCGGTTGGGAATCAGCGTCGTCAGCGGCTTTCATACCAACTTTCAGCAGTATTCGAACCAGTACGGCTTGAGCCTGCTCAGTCGCGTGGTCACCCATTACCTGCGCTGGTTTCACAACCGCTCGAGCCTGACCCTGGTACCGAGCGCCAGTCAGCGTCTGGAACTGGAGCGTCGGCATTTTGAGCGCTTGGGGATGTTGGCCAGAGGCGTCGACAGCCAACTGTTCCACCCCGCTAAACGCGACAGCACTCTGCGCGAACGCTGGGCATTGAATAATGAGCAAATCGCAGTACTGCATGTAGGACGACTGGCGCAGGAAAAGAACCTGGGACTGCTCAAGCGCTGTTTCGAGACCTTGCAAGACAGATACCCACTGCGTCAGATGAAACTGATCATCGTTGGTGATGGGCCGCAACGAGCCATGCTGGAGAAAGACCTTCCCGACGCCATTTTCTGCGGTGCCTTGCGCGGTGAAGAACTGGCTCGTCATTACGCATCCGGCGATGTGTTCCTGTTCCCCAGCCTGACCGAAACATTCGGTAATGTGGTTTTGGAGGCCATGGCTTCAGGACTGGGAGTTGTGGCCTACGACCAGGCAGCCGCCACCCAGCATATTCGTCATGGCTATAACGGGGTGCTGGCGATGCCGGGGGATGAAAATGCGTTTTGCGATGCCGCCAATTGGCTGCTGGAGGACGCAGAAGGTTTACGCCGTATGCGCCTCAATGCCCGTCAACACGCAAGCCGCCAAGGCTGGCCAGCGATTGTCGAGCAATTCGAGCATCAGTTACGTGGGGTGTGCGGGGAGAGTTTTGACCTTCCAACGCAACCTTACGTGCGCTGAACAATCGGTCAATGATCAAACGCATGGCGAGCCTGCTACCGGCCACTCAAGTTTTGCCCGGTATTTAAACCGGGAACCAACGGTTGCGTAACGCCAATCATAGAGACCTGCCGATCAAGCAGGCCCTTTGAATATGGAGATAATGAACAATGCCAATTTATGGAATGGGTGTACGCAATGGCGTCAACATGCCAACCGCGGAGTGGACACGCCAGCAACAATGGCTGGATCAATCCCGTGCAGAACCGCCAACCTACGGCCAGCCTGGGCACAAAGATGGGCTCAAGACTGATCATCACAAAGAGCTGAATAAGCGGCCAGGGTATTAATCACTAAAGCAACAGAACTCCCTGTGCCCCATCACAGGGAGTCCGAGTCCTTACACTAAGGTCGTCAACGCCTCACGACTGAAGGGCAGGATGTCGCCTTCACGCCCTTCGCGCACCTTCACCGCCCAATCCGGGTCCACCAGCAATGCACGGCCCACTGCCACGAGGTCGAACTCATCGTTGTTCAGGCGCTCCAGCAGTTTCTCCAGGCTGGCAGGCTGGGCGACTTTGTCGGTGTTGACCATGAACTGCAGGAACTCGCCATCCAGGCCCACGCTGCCCACCGTGATGGTTGGCTTGCCGGTGAGCTGACGCGTCCAGCCGGCCAGGTTGAGGTCCGAGCTTTCAAATTCCGGCTCCCAGAAACGACGGGTGGAACAGTGGAAAATATCCACGCCAGCGTCAGACAATGGCTTGAGGAACTCACCCAACGCTTCAGGGCTTTGTACCAGGCGCGCGGTGTAGTCCTGCTGCTTCCACTGGGAGAAACGCAAGATGATCGGAAAATCCGGGCCGACAGCGGCGCGGGTCGCCTGGATCAGTTCGATGGCAAAGCGCGAGCGGTTGGCCAGGCTGCCACCGTATTCGTCGGTGCGCTGGTTGCTGCCTTCCCAGAAAAACTGGTCGACGAGGTAGCCGTGGGCACCGTGGATTTCCACGCCGTCCATGCCGATCGCCTGGGCATCCTTGGCCGCTTGGGCGAAGGCGTTGATCACCTGCGTGATGTCCTGTTTGGTCATGCCGTGCACAACGACATTGCCGTCCTTGAGCTTTTCCATCGGGCCATAAGCCGGCACGCTGGCGTCAGGTTCAGTGCCGATACGGCGCACACTGCCCACATGCCACAGTTGCGGGACAATCTTGCCGCCTTCGGCGTGGACTGCATCGACCACTTTCTTCCAGCCGGCCAAGGCGGCTTCACCGTAAAAATGCGGCACGTTGGGGTAGCCGTTGGAGGCTGGGTGCCCGACCACGGTGCCTTCAGTGATGATCAAGCCCACACCGGCAGCGGCACGGCGACGGTAGTACTCAATGACTTTCGAGTTGGGTACGCCACCTGGGGAGAACGAGCGGGTCATGGGCGCCATGACCACGCGGGTCGACAATTGCAATGCACCGAGCTGGAAGGGTTTGAACAAGGCTTGGACGGGCATGGAGCGCTCCACGGCTAAGAAATTTATGACGTGGATAATATGGAGAGCAGAGCGTCTCTCAAAGCACTATTGATCTAAATGATTAAGGTATAGAAGCGCCCGAATACCTGTAGGCGTCAACTCAGGGCTTTTTCGATGGCCTGGATGATGGAGGGATCTTCTGGGGGCGTACGGGGTGAGAAGCGCGCAAGTACGCGGCCATCTTTACCTAACAGGAATTTCTCGAAGTTCCAGGTGATATCCCCGGGGAATTCAGCGCCCTCGCCCGCCAGCAAGCGGTACAACTGGTGCCGATCAGGGCCGTTGACGTCGATCTTGCTGCCCAGTGGAAAGGTCACGCCATAGTTCAGGCTACAGAACTCGCGGATTTCTTCCTCGCTGCCCGGTTCCTGACCGGCAAACTGATTGCACGGCAAGCCGAGCACCGTAAACCCTTGGCCCTTGTACTGCTGGTAGAGGTTCTCCAACGCCGCGTATTGCGGGGTCAAACCACATTTGGACGCCAC
The DNA here is from genome assembly GCF_009648855.1 of Pseudomonas sp. CFSAN084952. Taxonomy (NCBI): domain Bacteria; kingdom Pseudomonadati; phylum Pseudomonadota; class Gammaproteobacteria; order Pseudomonadales; family Pseudomonadaceae; genus Pseudomonas; species Pseudomonas sp. CFSAN084952. Next base: position 4,424,247 of record NZ_CP045767.1, read on the forward strand.
ATTGACCACCAGCACGACTTGGCCCTTGAAAGGCGCCAGCGGTAGCGCTTGTCCGTCCAAGGCTTTGAGTTTCAGATCGTGGAAAGCACTCATGACGAACTCCAGATATCCCATGTTCTTTGCATTGCAGCCCTTCGGAGCTTACAACCGGCAAAGCTGCAATCATAGACGCCGATGACGAAACTCGCCTGCAGGTTACTGAGCGGTCGGCCAGGGCAAAATCGGAATCGCCGTCACCGCATTCTGCGGGCTGCCTTCGATCAGGCGGTCGCTGTAGACCAGATACACCAAGGTGTTGCGCTTCTTGTCGAGGAAACGCACGACCTGCATGGTCTTGAACACCAGGGAGGTGCGCTCCTTGAACACTTCGTCGCCGTCCTTGAGCTCACCCTTGAAGTGGATCGGGCCCACCTGGCGGCAGGCGATCGAGGCTTCGGCACGGTCTTCGGCCAGGCCCAGGCCGCCCTTTACGCCGCCGGTCTTGGCGCGGGACAGGTAGCACGTCACGCCATCGACCTTGGGGTCGTCAAACGCTTCGACCACAATCCGATCGTTGGGGCCGACGAACTTGAACACCGTCGACACCTGGCCGACCTCTTCGGCCGAGGCCAGCAGTGGCATGGCCAACAGCAGGCCGAGCAATCCCTTCATCACGCGCATCGTGTATTTCCTATGGTTAGACCAGGATCAGGTTGTCGCGGTGAACCAGTTCCGGTTCTGCCATATAACCCAAGAGTCCGACAATGGCGTCGGAGGGTTGTCCGATAATCTTCTGTGCTTCCAGGGCGCTGTAGTTGGCCAGGCCGCGCGCAATCTCGCGACCGTCTGGCGCAACGCACACCACCATCTCGCCACGGCGGAAGCTGCCCTGCACCAACTTCACACCCACCGGCAGCAGGCTTTTGTTGCCCTGGGACAACGCCGCTACTGCGCCTGCGTCCAGCACCAGGGTGCCACGGGTTTGCAGATGACCGGCCAGCCATTGCTTGCGCGCCGCCAGCATGCCGCGCTCCGGCGACAGCAACGTACCGATGCGCTCACCGGCCTTGAGGCGATCGAGCACGCGCTCCAGGCGCCCGCCGACGATGATGGTGTGGGCCCCCGAACGCGCGGCCAGGCGCGCAGCGCGCAGCTTGGTCTGCATGCCACCGCGACCCAGGGCACCGCCGACACTGCCGGCGACCGCATCCAGCGCCGGGTCATCGGCGCGGGCTTCATAGATAAGCTGGGCATCGGGGTTGTTGCGCGGGTCGGCGTCGAACATGCCATCGCGGTCGGTGAGGATCACCAGCAGGTCGGCCTCTACCAGATTGGCCACCAGGGCGGCCAGGGTGTCGTTGTCACCGAAGCGGATTTCGTCGGTGACCACGGTGTCGTTCTCGTTGATGACCGGGATGACCTTGAGCTCCACCAGCGCGCGCAAGGTGCTGCGGGCGTTGAGGTAGCGCTTGCGGTCGGACAGGTCGTCGTGGGTCAGCAGCACCTGCGCCGTGTGGCGGCCGTGCTCGGCAAAGCTGGATTCCCAGGCTTGCACCAGGCCCATCTGGCCGATGGCGGCGGCGGCTTGCAGTTCGTGCATCGCGCTGGGTCGCGCGGTCCAGCCGAGGCGGCTCATCCCGGCGGCAACCGCTCCGGACGACACCAGCACCAACTCAACGCCTGCTTCATGCAAGGCCACCATCTGCTCGACCCAGACGCTCATGGCTGCGCGATCCAGACCTTTGCCATCCGCCGTCAACAGCGCACTGCCGATTTTCACGACCCAGCGCTGCGCACCTGTCACTTTGCTCCGCATCATCTTCAACCTTAGAGTGAGGGCCGCGCGACCCAGCGCTGCCCATAACGTTATACCCGGATACCAAAACGCCGCTCCAGGGAGCGGCGTTCAAGTTTATCGCAACGGATCAGTCACGCACGTAAATGATTTCCGGGCCATCTTCATCATCCACGTCTTCTTCGTCCCAATCATCGTCGCCGATGTCGTGGACTGACTTCACGCCGCTGCGGCGCAGGGCGCGCTGGTCGTCCAGGGCCTGCAACTGGGCACGGGCTTCGTCTTCGATCTGCTGGTCGAGTTCGGCGAGTTCGGCCTTGTACACCGGGTCGGCCGCCAGGCGGTCGGCACGGTCTTCCAGATAACGCATGATGTCGCGGGTCAGGCGCTCGGTGCCTTCTTTGGCGATGGCCGAGATGACGTAGACCGGGCCTTCCCACTCCAGGCGATCAACGATCTCCTTGACGCGCTCTTCGTGCTCTTCTTCAAGGATCTGGTCGCACTTGTTCAGTACCAACCAACGATCGCGCTCGGCCAGGGCCGGGCTGAACTTGGTCAGTTCGCTGACGATGACTTCGGCGGCATCGGCGGCACTGGTGTCATCCAGCGGTGCCATGTCGACGAGGTGCAGCAGCAAACGGGTACGGGACAAGTGCTTGAGGAAGCGAATACCCAGGCCCGCGCCGTCGGAAGCGCCTTCGATCAAGCCAGGAATGTCGGCGACTACGAAGCTTTTCCAGCGGTCTACGCTGACCACGCCCAGGTTTGGCACCAGGGTCGTGAACGGGTAGTCGGCCACTTTCGGCTTGGCGGCCGATACCGAACGAATGAAGGTACTTTTACCCGCGTTCGGCAGGCCCAGCAGGCCCACGTCCGCCAGTACTTTCATTTCCAGCTTCAGGTCGCGCTGCTCGCCCGGCTTGCCCGGCGTGGTCTGGCGTGGTGCACGGTTGGTACTGGACTTGAATCGGGTGTTACCCAAACCGTGCCAGCCGCCCTGCACAACCATCAGTTTCTGGCCGGCCTTGGTCAGGTCGCCAATCACTTCCTGGGTCGCGGAGTCGATGATCGTGGTGCCGACCGGTACGCGCAGTACCAGGTCTTCACCTTTTTTACCGGTGCAGTCGGTGCTGCCGCCGTTGGAGCCACGCTCGGCATCGAAGTGCCGGGTGTAACGGTAGTCGACCAGGGTGTTGAGGTTTTCGTCGGCCATCATGTAGATGGAACCGCCGTCACCGCCGTCACCGCCGTTCGGGCCACCGTTTTCGATGAATTTTTCGCGACGGAAACTCATGCAACCGTTACCGCCGTCGCCTGCTTTTACTCGGATGGAAACTTCATCAACGAACTTCATAACAAAACGCCTCTCGCCGCATGGACGAGCTTAAGAAACCAAGACATAAGACTCTTGCAAAAATGAGCGCAGCGACCTCAATCAGCGACCGCAAACCAGCGCCTGAGCTCATCACAGACAGCTTTGCAAGAGACTCACTCCACAAACGAAAAAGCCCCGTCGCAAGACAGGGCTTTTCCAGCGATCTCGCAATTAAGCTGCGACAACGCTCACGTAACGGCGGTTGAACGCGCCCTTTACTTCGAACTTGATCACGCCTTCGATTTTAGCGAAGAGGGTGTGATCTTTACCCATGCCAACACCGTAACCGGCGTGGAATTGGGTGCCGCGCTGACGCACGATGATGTTGCCCGGAATGATTTTCTGGCCGCCATACATCTTCACGCCAAGGCGTTTGGCTTCTGAGTCGCGACCGTTACGGGTACTACCACCAGCTTTTTTGTGTGCCATGAGTCAATTCTCCTAGTGAGGAATTAGGCTGAAATTAAGCCTGAATACCGGTGATTTTGATCTCGGTGTACCACTGGCGGTGGCCCATACGCTTCATGTGGTGCTTACGACGACGGAACTTGATGATGCGGACTTTATCGTGACGACCTTGGGAGATCACTTCAGCCACAACGGTAGCGCCAGCAACAACTGGAGCGCCGATGTTCACGTCATCGCCATTGGCGACCAACAGAACGCGATCAAAAGTAACGGATTCGCCAGTAGCGACTTCCAGTTTCTCGATCTTCAGGTATTCACCTGGGGCGACTTTGTATTGCTTGCCACCAGTAACAATTACTGCGTACGACATGGTATTTCTCCGATAATCCTGCTCACCCAGCGCTTTATAAGAAGAGGTATTGGCTGGCATGGCTGCATGGGATGGACGTCCCGAATGCAATTGCGTAAGGCAGGTGCTGCCCAGGAAGTTCAGGGTGCGCGATTGTACGCAAGCTATGGGAGGCTTGCAAGGGGCCGTCTATCGCGCCTTGACACCCGGGGGTCAGGGTCCTAGCATGCCGCGCAACCCTTCTGGAGCGACTGTCGCTGATGCAACCCCAAGCTTTCTACCGCGCGGTCGCGGACGATTTTAGCGCCGTCGACGGCATCATCAAACAGCAGCTGACGTCTAAAGTGCCGCTGGTCTCCAAAATTGGCGACTATATTACGTCGGCGGGCGGCAAACGCCTGCGTCCTTTATTAGTGTTGCTGTGCGGCAAGGCCCTGGGCCGCCAAGGCGATGACCTGCGCCTGCTGGCCGCCACGATCGAATTCCTGCACACCGCCACCTTGCTGCATGATGATGTGGTCGACATGTCCGGCATGCGCCGTGGTCGCGAGACTGCAAACGCGATGTGGGGCAATGCGCCCAGCGTGTTGGTGGGCGACTTCCTGTATTCGCGCTCGTTCGAAATGATGGTCGAGCTGGGCTCGATGCCGGTGATGAAGATTCTTTCACAGGCCACGCGCATCATCGCCGAAGGCGAAGTGTTGCAGCTGTCCAAGGTGCGCGACGCCAGCACCACCGAAGAAACCTATATGGAAGTAATTCGCGGCAAAACCGCGATGCTCTTCGAAGCCTCTACCCACAGTGCTGCCGCGCTGTGTGGCGCCACCGCCGAACAGGCCGAAGCCCTGCGTACCTTTGGTGATCACCTGGGCGTGGCGTTCCAACTGGTGGATGACCTGCTCGACTACAAGGGCGATGCCGAAACCCTGGGCAAGAACGTCGGTGACGACCTGGCCGAGGGCAAGCCGACCTTGCCGCTGATCTACACCATGCGCGAAGGCACGCCGGAACAGGCCGCCCTGGTGCGCAAGGCGATCCAGAAAGGCGGGATCGAAGACCTGGAAGCCATCCGTGCCGCTGTAGAAGCTTCGGGTTCCCTGGAGTACACCGCGCAACTGGCGCGTGACTACGTGGCGCGGGCGATCACATGCCTGCAAGCGCTGCCGGCCAGTGAATACCGGGATGCCCTGGTTGAGCTGAGTGAGTTTGCGGTCGCCCGTACTCACTGATTCCGCGCTGTTTAATGTGGGAGCTGGCTTGCCTGCGATGACTGGAGTGAACTCACTGCCGCTATCGCAGGCAAGCCAGCTCCCACATTAGGACGAGTCCAACCCCATCCGCGTTTAAAACCCTATATAATGTGCGACTTTTAGCCATCCCTGACTTTCTAGGAGCTTTAGTGAGCACGTTGCCTCCCTGCCCGAAATGCAATTCCGAATACACCTACGAAGACGGCGCCCAGCTGATCTGCCCGGAATGCGCCCATGAATGGTCCGCCACTGGCGAGGCCGAAGTGGCTGGTGATGAAACCGTGAAGAGAGACGCTGTGGGCAATGTCCTGCAGGACGGCGACACCATCACCGTGATCAAGGACCTCAAGGTCAAGGGCACTTCCCTGGTGGTCAAGGTCGGCACCAAGGTCAAGAACATCCGCCTGTGCGACGGCGACCACGATATCGACTGCAAGATCGACGGGATCGGCCCGATGAAACTCAAGTCCGAGTTCGTACGCAAAGTCTGATCCTGCTGCATTCCATCCCGCGCCCGCCGCGGGATGGCGTTTCGCCCTCTGCGTTGATCGAACGCAATACCCACACAGAAAAACCCAGAAACTGCCAATAGACGCTTGCTATTCTACGAATAAGAATTATTCTCATTGAAACCCATCAAGGAGAACGACCATGACTTATTTGATAGATGCCTGGCTGGATCGCCCCCACCCTTACCTGCGAATCCTGCATCGGGAAACCGGTGAAGTCTGTGCGGTGCTTGAGGAAGAAGCGCTGAACGAGCTACAGGACCAAGGCGATCTGGACGTGAATGGCCTGAGTTCCAGTGAGCCTGGGGTGCTGAAGGAGGTGGTAAGGAATCTGTTTCTGTTCTGCTATGCACGCGCGTTGCGCCCGGCGACCGACTTGAATGGCAAGTTCCATCCATGAAGAAACTGGCAAATGCCTGTTGGGGCGAACGCGTTCGTCCCAACAGGTAATCAGCAGGTCTTACAGAACGTCGAGCAGCTCGACGTCGAATACCAGAACGCTGTGCGGCGGGATGCTGCCAACGCCTTGAGCGCCGTAAGCCAGTTCGCTCGGCACGTACAGGCGCCATTTGCTGCCGGCATTCATCAGTTGCAGGGCTTCGGTCCAGCCGGCGATCACGCCACCCACCGGGAATTCCGCAGGTTGGCCGCGCTCGTAGGAGCTGTCGAACACAGTGCCGTCGATCAGGGTGCCGTGGTAGTGGGTGCGCACTTGGTCTTCACGGGTCGGCTTCGCGCCGGTACCGGCGGTCAGCACTTCAAATTGCAGGCCGGAAGCCAGGGTGGTGATGCCATCACGCTTGGCGTTTTCTGCCAGGAAAGCCAGGCCAGCGCCCGCAGCAGCTTCAGCCTTGGCAGCGGCTTCGGCTTGCATGATTTCGCGGATTACTTTGAAGCTGGCTGCCATTTGCTCTTGGTCAACACGGCTTGGCTGGCCTGCAAACGCGTCGGTCAGACCGGCCAGGATTGCGTCCAGGCTCACGCCCGGTGGCGGGTTGTCGCGCAGTTGGTCGCCCAACTGACGGCCGATACCGTAGCTGACGCGGGTTTCGTCGGTGGACAGATTAACTTCGGACATGAAGAGGCTCCGCTGTAGGGCACCACGGTTTCCCGCGCTGCCCAGAAATAAAAGGGCCCGCAGACTAGCACACAAGAGCGGCCCATGATCAGCCCCACCCCGGCATCGCATTAGCGTGCCGATGACCCTTCGTCGCCCGGCAATAAAAGTATTTCAGAATTGTCCCTTGCCGCCGATACAGCCCTACACATCTTGGCTGGCTCAAACAACAACACACCGTCCAGCAGACAGACATCACTCTTCAAGGAGCTTTCGATGAACAGCTGGTTCGGTAACATCAGCGTCAATCTCAAACTCGGCCTGGGCTTCGGCCTGGTGTTGGTCCTCACTTCAGTCCTGGCGCTCACGGGCTGGACCAGCCTCGGCGGCTTGATCGACCGTAGCAATTGGATGAGCGATATCACCCAGCTCAACGCCTCGCTGACCAAGCTGCGCATCGTGCGCTTGCAATACATGCTGGCCAATGGCGACGAAGCCGTGGCGCAGAACGTACAGACCAGCCTCGATGCCTTCGCCGCTCAGCAACAGAAGCTGCTGGATAGCTTCAAGAGCCCGGAAAACCTCAAGCTGCTCAATGACCAGAAAGCCGTCATTACCGCCTACCGCCAGTCCTTGAACAAAATGCGCGAGGCCTACCGCAATGGCAACGCTGCGCGCGACGTCATGGGCGCCAAGGCCGATGTCGCCAACGCGCAAATCAATGCGCTGCAAACCAGTGTGCAACAGGCGCCGGATAGCCCGGAACGCTTCACGCAATTTCTGGCCGTGACCCAAGCCAAGAATGAGTTCCAGCAAGCTCGCTACGAAGTGCGCGGCTATACCAATAGTCCCAACGCAGAAACCGAAGCCCGCGCTGCGGCGCAACTGGAAAAAGCCGTCGCCGGTTTGAAGGACCTCAGCGCGGCGTTCGGTACCGGTCAGCAAAGCGCATTGTCGGCCCTGGAAACCGCCCTCGGTGCCTACCGCAGCGCCGTGCAGAGCTACAAGGCAGCCAACGCCAACATCGTCACCGCCCGCGCCGAAATGACCACCCAGGGCGCCGATATCGTGACCATCAGCGACAAGCTGTACGACATTCAACTGGAACGTCGCGACGCTGAAAGCACCCAGGCCCGCAGCCTGCAATTGATCAGCACCTTGCTGGCTTTGCTGGTTGGCGTAATTGCCGCCTGGGTCATCACCCGACAGATCACCCGCCCGATCCAGGACACCCTGGCGGTGGTAGAGCGCATCGCTTCGGGCGACTTGAGCCACAACATCCAGGTAACCCGTCGTGATGAGCTGGGCGTGCTGCAACAAGGCATCCAGCGCATGGGCACGACCCTGCGCGAGTTGATCAGCGGCATCCGCGATGGCGTCACTCAGATCGCCAGCGCCGCCGAAGAGTTGTCAGCGGTGACCGAGCAGACCAGCGCCGGCGTGAACAGCCAGAAGATCGAGACCGATCAGGTCGCTACCGCCATGCATGAAATGACGGCCACTGTGCAAGAAGTCGCGCGCAATGCCGAGCAGGCTTCCCAAGCCGCTTCCGACGCCGACGGCCAAGCCCGCGAAGGCGATAAAGTGGTGGCTGAAGCCATCGCCCAGATCGAACGCCTGGCGGCCGAAGTGGCGCGCTCCACCGACGCCATGACGCACCTGCAACAAGAGAGCAACAAGATCGGCAGCGTGATGGACGTAATCAAGGCGGTGGCCGAACAGACCAACCTGCTGGCCCTGAACGCCGCGATTGAAGCCGCGCGTGCCGGTGAGGCCGGGCGTGGCTTCGCGGTGGTCGCCGACGAAGTACGCGGCCTGGCCCAGCGTACACAGAAATCCACCGAGGAAATCGAAGGCCTGGTGGCCGGCTTGCAGAACGGCACCCAACAAGTGGCCAGCGTGATGAACAACAGCCGCAGCCTCACCGACAGCAGTGTCGAACTGACGCGCAAGGCCGGGGTATCCCTGGAAAACATCACCCGCACCGTGTCGAATATCCAGTCGATGAACCAGCAGATTGCAGCGGCCGCCGAACAGCAAAGCGCCGTGGCGGAAGAGATCAGCCGCAGTATCGTGAATGTGCGGGATGTGTCCGAGCAGACCGCGACTGCCAGTGATGAGACGGCCAAGTCGAGTGTGGAACTGGCTCGATTGGGTAGCCAGTTACAGCAGATGGTCAGTCATTTCCGGGTGTAGCACCACAACCACTGTGGCGAGGGAGCTTGCTCCCGTTGGACTGCGTAGCAGTCCCGTTTTTTAGGGGCGCTTCGCACCCCAGCGGGAGCAAGCTCCCTCGCCACAGGTGCAAACTTAGACATACTCGGCCCTCCTAGAGTTGGGCCTTACCTCCAGCGCACTTACCGGAACACGTGAGCCTTTGGACGCGGGTCAATGCGTCCTTTGAGGTGGCCGGGCTAGTAGGCCTTCCGCATCAATCCGGCACGGATTACTAGCCCGTGGCGGTCAGTCCAGAATTCGCGCGCGTACCCGGCCCCCCAAAAGCGACAAACGCAGAACGGGGAAGATCCTAAACAACATTCCCGTCTAAGGTGTGTCTAACAGTGGTCAAATATCCAGTATCGCCGATAGATTCATTGCAAGCTTTTGCAGTCAAAATCAGGCAAGAGAAGATGCCTAAAGGATCCATGCCGGCCATCGTTCCGTCTTGCGTGACGACGTGACCGGCAGTTAGTATCCACCTGCGGGTCAATGCGTCCTTTGAGATAGCAAACCCCAGCCACTCACTGGGTTTGCAATAAAAAACCGCCCTACTAAGGCGGTTTTTTTTTGCCTGCCATTTACCCTTCAGACCTCGCTGTCCTCGACAAACACCAGCCGATTCCCAAACGGGTCACGGATACTCATCTCCCGCGAACCCCAGGGCGTGTCCTCAACCCCAGGCTTGGCATATCGGTACTCTTTGCCCAGCAACTGCTGCTGATACGCATCGACCCCTTGGGCCTGAATTCGCACCGCCGCCCCCGGCGAAGCATCACCATGATGCTCGGACAAATGCAGCACGCACTCCCCCAGCGAGACCTGAAGGTACAACGGGAAATTCGCCTCGAAACGATGCTGCCAATCGACCTTGAACCCCAGGAAGTCGACGTAGAATTCCAAGGCTTTGACCTCGTCGAAAATCCGCAGAATGGGGACGACTTTTCCTAAGTGCATGGCGACAGCTCCGTATAAAAGAAGCCCCACTATAGAGCCGTAAACCCACCACGCAAATCCCCGCTACGCGCCAGGAACCGGCCTGCTCTCGCGCCGTTCGCCTGCCCATCGCGATAGCTCAATACGCCATTGACCCACACGCCATCAATCCCTTCAGCTGCGCGCTGCGGTGCGGTGAAATCCGCCACATCCCGCACCCGCAGGGGGTCGAACAACACCAGGTCAGCCCAGTAGCCTTCACGGATCTCGCCACGCTCGGCCAGCCCAAAGCGCGCCGCCGACAAGCCGGTCATCTTGTGCACCGCCGTGTGCAAAGGGAACAAGCCGACATCCCGACTGAAATGCCCGAGTACCCGTGGGAAGGCCCCCCACAAGCGTGGATGAGGAAACGGGTCTTCAGGCAAGCCGTCTGAGCCCACCATCGACAACGGATGCGCGAGGATGCGCCGAACGTCGGCCTCATCCATCCCGTAATACACCGCCCCTGCCGGCTGTAAACGGCGAGCGGCCTCCAACAGCGAAACGTTCCACTCGCCAGCGATGTCCTGCAAATCGCGCCCGCCCATGTGCGGGTGCGGTGTCGACCAGGTGATGGTGATGCGAAACGCGTCGGTGACCTGTTTGAGGTCCAGGGTCGAGGAACTGGCAGCATAGGGATAGCAATCACAGCCCACCGGATGATTTTCCGCTGCAGCTTGCAGAGCCGCCAACAACTGCGGACTGCGCCCCCAATTACCGGCACCCGCGCATTTAAGGTGGGAAATAATCACCGGCACCCTGGCATGTCGGCCGATCAGAAACGCCTCATCCATTGCCTCCAGTACCGGCTCGAACTCGCTGCGCAAATGCGTGGTGTACACCGCACCGTAGGCCGTCAGTTCTTCAACAAGCTGCAACACCTCATCAGTCTCGGCGTTGAATGCGCTGGCGTAGGCCAGGCCTGTGGATAACCCAAGGGCACCGGCCTCCAGGCTCTCTTGCAACTGCACGCGCATGGCCGCGATTTCATAGGGCGTGGCGGTGCGATGCAGGTCATCCATATGGTTGCTGCGCAGCGCCGTGTGGCCGATCAGGGCGGCAACGTTCACTGCCGGATCGGCGCCTTGCACTGCGTTGCGATAATCGCTGAACCGCGGATAACAGAACTGCTCACGCTTGCCCAATAAGTTCATTGGGTCCGGCGGGTCGCTGCGCAAACTCACCGGCGAGGCGCTGATGCCACAGTTGCCGACAATCACCGTGGTCACGCCTTGGCTGAGCTTGGGCAGCATCTGCGGCTGTCGGATCACCACCGTGTCATCGTGGGTGTGCACGTCGATAAAACCCGGCGCCAATACGCGGCCATGGGCGTCGATGACTTGCTCGGCCCGGGCTGTGGACAAGTCGCCAATCGTGCGGATGCGCCCTGCGTGCACGCCCACATCGGCGACATACCCTGGGGTGTTACTGCCATCGATGATCAGCGCCTGGCGAATCAGCGTGTCGTACGTCATATCAGTCTCCAAGCGGCAGGCTGTCAGGGCCGCCGCGGTAATCATCCAGGGCCAGCTTGATCCGGCGCAGGCGTTCCTGGTTGTCGTCCGGCAGGGCCAGCGCCAGCTCGGTGGCGAGCAGGTCGATGGCCAGCAGCATGCCGTAGCGGGCGGCGGTGGGTTTGTAGATAAAACTGGTTTCCGCCGGTTGCAGCGGCAGCAGGACATCCGCCAATTCGGCCAGGGGAGAGTCCGCGAGGGTGATGGCAATGATCCGTGCGTCGTAGTTGCGCGCCAGTTTCACCACATCCAGTAATTCAGGTGTGCGGCCGGTGAGGGAACAGACAATCAAGGCATGTTGCGGGCCCAGGGTCGCGGCCGTGACGCGCATCATCACCGGGTCATGGCAGGCCGCAATCGGGTAGCCCAGACGCACCAGGCGCACCTGCAATTCATCGCTGCACAGGCTGGAGGGGCCGCCCATGCCGAACGCATGAATCATCCGCGCCTTGCCCAGCAAACTGACCGCATCGATAAAGCTGTGCTGGTTAAAACCTGACAAATGCTGGCGCAGCGTCGCTTCGATATCGCCCAGAATTTGCCGATGAAAGGCCGACTGTTCCGGCAACCCCGCCGGGTCCAGGAAGCGGCTGCCCACACCACTGGCCTGGGCCAGTTGCAGGCGCAAATCGCGCAAGTCACGGCAGCCAACGCTGCGGGCAAAACGCGACAAGGTCGCGGTGCTGACCTCGGCCCGCTGGGACAACGCCTCCAGGCTGGCCGAGGCGGCAAAGCCCACATCTTCAAGCATCAACTTGGCGATACGCCCTTCGCCGGCGCTGAACGAGTCCTGGCGGGCGCGGATCTGGTAGAGGATGTCCATGCAGGCTCCGGTTATAGAATCAGGCTCATAACACCAGGGACAAGCCGTAGGTCAGACCGAAGGCGACCAGCGAAATCAGGGTCTCCAGTACGGTCCAGGTCTTGAAGGTCTGGATGACCGTCATATTGAAGTATTCCTTGATCAGCCAGAAGCCGCCGTCGTTAACGTGGGAAAAGATCACCGAGCCCGCACCAGTCGCCAGCACCAGCAATTCAGGGTGTGGATAACCCAGGCCCAAGGCGACCGGCGCGACCACCCCGGACGCGGTGGTCATGGCCACCGTGGCCGAGCCGGTGGCGACGCGCATCAACGCGGCGAACAGCCAGCCCATCACCAGCGGCGACAACTGGAACGCATGAGCCAGGCCAAGGATTTCATGAGTAACACCAGCGTCCACCAGGATGCGATTCAACCCACCGCCCGCGCCCACCAGCAAGGTAATGCTGGCGGTCGGCGCCAGGCATTCGTTGGTGAACTTGAGGATCGACTCGCGGTTGAAGCCCTGGGCCAGGCCCAAGGTCCAGAAACTCACCAGGGTCGCCACCAACAGGGCGATCACCGAGTTGCCGATAAACAACAGGAACTGGTTGAAACCGCTGCCCGGCGTAGAAATCACGTTGGCCCAGCCGCCGATCATCATCAACACCACCGGCAACAGGATGGTGCCCATAGTCAGCGCAAAGCTGGGCAGGCGCGTACGCGGTTCACGCTCGATGAACTGACGCTCCAGCGGGTTTTGCGCCGGCAACTGAATGTGCGGCACGATGAACTTGGCGTAGACGGGCCCGGCAATGATCGCCGTGGGGATGCCAATCAGGATCGCATACAGCACCGTTTGCCCGACCGAGGCGTTATAGGCCAGCACCGCCATCATTGCCGCCGGGTGCGGCGGCACCAACGCATGCACCACCGACAGGCCAGCGACCATCGGCAGCCCGACCATCAGGATCGACACGCCCACGCGCCGCGCCACGGTAAAGGCAATCGGCACCAGCAACACAAAGCCGACTTCGAAAAACAGCGGCAGCCCCACCAGGAACGCGATACACACCATCGCCCAGTGGGCATTGCGCTCACCGAAGCGGTTGATCAGCGTGCGCGCCACCTGCTCGGCGCCACCGGACTCGGCCATCATCTTGCCAAGCATGGTACCCAGCGCCACCACCAGGGCGATATGCCCCAGGGTCTTGCCGACACCCGCCTCGTACGAACCCATGATGGTGTCCGCCGGCATTCCGGCCATCAGCGCCAGGCCGATGGACACCAGGGTAATCACGATAAAGGGGTTGAGTCGGTAGCGTGCAATCAGCACGATCAATGCAATGATGGCGATGGCAGCGTATGCCAACAGCCCGAAGCCCGGTGATGCGGCCATGCGGTACTCCTCGGAAAGGGTCACGTCGAATTGGTTGTGAAACTCATAAATCATTCCCGAGGAGCATTTTCAATTTTTATGAAAGTAATTTTCGCCCACGGATAAGCGCTGTCGCTTGGGGATATGCCCGACGTGGGTGGATGAAAATTCGGAGGGTGTTCTTACATGAAGATCAGTGAAGGCCGAAACTCAAACGCCGCCCTTGAGTCATAGACTGCGCATCCATTGCCCAGGAACCCGCTCATGATTCGCACCACAATTGCCGCCAGCGTCCTGCTCTTGTGCAGCAGCGCTTATGCCGCCGACAACCCTGCCTTGAAAAAATGCATGGACAGCGCCAATACCACCGCCGACATGGTCAATTGCAACGCCAGGCAAACCAAGGTGCAGGACGACCGTCTGAACCGTGCCTACAAAACCGCCCTCGCCGCCCAGGAAGGCCCGCGCAAACAGCAACTGCAAGACGTGCAGCGCCTGTGGATCAAATACCGCGACGCCAATTGCGCCTACGCAGGCAGCGCCACCGGCGGCACGATTGATCAGGTAAACGGCTCAGGCTGCGTGCTGGACATGACCCAGACCCGCGCCCAGGAGTTGGAAGACCTGGTCGGGCCGTAACTGCTAGAGCTCCCCCCCTGTGGCGAGGGAGCTTGCTCCCGCTGGGCTGCGCAGCGGCCCCAAAATCCTGGGCGCGCTTCGCACGCCAGCGGGAGCAAGCTCCCTCGCCACAGGGGCTCAATCAGTCGTGATGAACCTTGGCGCGCTTGAGCAGTTTTTTGCAGCGCTCGGATAAATGCAGTACCCGCAGGTGCTTGCCAGCCTTGGTGTAGCGCTCGCGCAGGGTCATCAGGGCGGCAATCGCCGAATAGTCGACAAAGCTCAGGTGACGGCAATCCAGCGTGACCTGAGCCGGGTCGTTGGCCGGATCGAACTGATTCAAAAACGGCGTGGTTGAGGCAAAGAACAACGTGCCATGCAGCCGATAGAGCTTGCTGCCATCGGCCTCCAGGTGTTCATCGGCGTACAGTTCCCGCGCCTGCTGCCAGGCGAAGTTCAGCGCGGCGATGACGATACCGCACAGCACAGCGGTGGCCAGGTCGGTGAACACCGTAATGATCGTCACCGCCATGATCACCAGCACATCATTGAGCGGCACCTTGTTGATCACCCGTAGCGACGCCCAGGCGAAGGTCTGTTGCGACACCACGAACATCACGCCCACCAACGCCGCCAGCGGGATTCGCTCGATCAGTGGCGACAGAAACAGAATGAACAATAGAATCATCACCCCGGCAAACGCCCCGGAGAAACGCCCACGCCCGCCCGAGCTGAGGTTGATCACGGTTTGCCCGATCATCGCGCAACCACCCATGCCGCCAAACAGACCCGAGACCATATTCGCCGCGCCCAGGGCCACGCTTTCGCGGTCAGGATAACCACGGGTCTCAGTGATTTCGTCGGTGAGGTTGAGGGTCAGCAAGGTTTCCAACAGGCCAACCATCGCCATCAAAAACGCGTAGGGCGCGATGATGCCGAGGGTTTCCAGGGTCCAGGGAATCTGCGGCAGCGCGAAGGTCGGCAAGCCACCGGCGATGTGCGCCATATCCCCCAAGGTACGGGTCGGCAAACCGAGCAGGTACACCGCCAGGCCCACACCCAGAATCGCCACCAGCGCGGGCGGCACGGCACGGGTCAGGCGCGGCAGCAGGTACACAATGGCCATGGTGACTGCCACCAGCCCGGCCATCACGTACAGCGGCGTGCCGCTGAGCCAGGTTTCGCCGCTCTTGAAATGCTCCAATTGCGCCAGCGCAATGATGATCGCCAGGCCGTTGACGAAGCCGAGCATTACCGAATGCGGCACCATGCGCACCAGCTTGCCCAGGCGCAACAGGCCGAAAGCGACCATGATCAACCCGCCCAACAATACCGTCGCCAGCAAATACTCCACACCGTGTTGCACCACCAGCGCGACGATCACCACCGCCATCGAACCGGCGGCGCCCGAGACCATGCCCGGCCGGCCGCCGAACAACGCGGTGAGGGTGCAAATGATGAAAGCACCGTAGAGGCCCATCAGCGGGTTGAGATGAGCCACCAAGGCAAAGGCGATGCATTCGGGCAGCAAGGCGAAAGACGTGGTGAGGCCGGCCAGGGCGTCGGCGCGCAGACGGGTGAGGTTCATGGAGTACCAGGGAGTTGCGGGGGATAAGGCGGGGAATGGTACGGAATTGCGTCGGGTGGGGCTAGTGAAGTGTCAGCTCCGAGGTACCGAGTCGCCTCTTTCGCAGGCAAGCCAGCTCCCACATTTGATAGGGGTCACACCTTAAAAATGTGGGAGCCGGGCTTGCCCGCGATGGCCACGCCGCGGTGCTAAGCGAACATCAAATCATCTCGTTGCGAATCCACTCCACCACCGACGTACGCTTCGGCGCCCAGCCCAACAGTTCACGAGCGTGTTTACCGCGCACGCGGCTGTTGGAGCCCAACCCGTAATTGGCCATTTCATACCCCCACTCGGCCTCAGCCTCGGCCAATGGCCAATCCTGTGGTTTGCCTAGGTTCAGCGCTTGGGCAATCGCCGTGGTCATGTCGATGAATGCTGCTTCGCTGCTTTCCACGAAGTAGAAAGTACCCGGGACGTTTTTGGTCAGCGCCAGCAGATACAGGGCGACCACATCTTCAATATGCACGTTGGACCAGATGTTCTGCCCGCTGCCCACATGGCGCACTACTCCGCTTTTGCGCGCCTGCTTGAGCAAGCGCGGCAATTGCACGCTGTCACGCTTCACGCCCAGGCTGTGGCCGTAGATCAGGGTGTTGCAGATCACCGCCGAATTGATGCCGTCAGTGGCCGCCGCGAGGATCAGGTTGTCGATAGCCACGCGGGCAGCCTTGTCGACGGTCGGCTCAGGCAGATTGCTTTCGAAGTAGATGACCTCACTGGCCTTGCCGCCCGACGCATCACCGACAATGCTCGACCCGCTGGTATGCAGGAACGGCTTGTTCGAGCCTTTCAAGGCGGCCAGCAAGGTTTCCACAGCGGCGCGATGGTCGCTGCTGGCGGCGTTGATCACCGCATCGGCCTTCTGTGCCTGCTCGGTCAATACGGCTGCGTCGTCGAGGGTGCCGATCACCGGCGTAATGCCCAGGGCGGTCATTTCGGCGGCTTGTTCGGCGCTGCGCACCAAGCCGGTGACGTCATGGCCAGCGTTGACCAGGCCGGTGGCGATCGAACCGCCGATAAACCCTGCTGCACCGGTAACGAATACATTCATGGAGGTTGCTCCTGACTGGGTAAGTGATGCGTCCAGTATCCAGCTCCCACTGCTGCCGAATAAGCCCGTGCGGCCCAATTCACTCTTGCGCTCAGGTCACGAATCAGCGCGCATACCGCGCCAGCTTGGCCTGAATAAAGTCCAGGAAACACTGGATGCGTAGTGCCAATTGCGAGTTGCGATAGAACACCGCGTGGATCGGCTGGCGATAACCGCTGTTGGACGCCTCCAGCATGGGCACCAGGCGGCCGGCGTCGATGTCAGCGACGGTCATGAAATTCGACAGGCAACAAATGCCCTGCCCCTGCAGCGCCAACTGGCGCAGGGTTTCGCCACTGGATGCACTGACGCCGGGCTGAATCAGCCAGCGGTCACCTTCGCCGTGACGCAGCGGCCAGTGGTTGAGGGTCTCGGTGTGGGTGAAGCCCAGCAAGGTGTGATCAGCCAACTCGGCAACGGTCGTCGGCGTGCCGTACTGCTTGAGGTAGTCGGGGCTGGCCAGGACATGCAGCGGCGTGCTGCCCAGGAACCGCGCATGCAGGGTCGAGTCGGCAAGGGCGCCGATGCGAATGGCGATGTCGGTGCTTTGCTCCAGCAGGTCGATGATCAAATCATCGCTGTTGAGCTCCAACTGGATATCCGGGTAGAGGCTGCGAAATTCAGCGATGTACGGCACGATCCCATGCAGCATGAACGGCACGGCGGCGTTGATACGCAGGCGCCCGGCCGGCTTTTTCTGGCGCGAGGACAGGCGCTCTTCCAGCTCATCCATCTGCGCCAGGATCAGCTTGGCCTGCTCGAAGAAGTACTTGCCCTCCTCGGTCAGGTCCATGCGTCGCGTGGTGCGGTTGATCAGCGTGGTATCGAGCTTGGCTTCCAGGCGCGACAGCGTGCGGCTGACCGCAGACGGCGTTTGCCCGACCTTTTCGGCGGCGGCAGAAATCGAGCCGCATTCAATCACGCTGACGAAGATCTGTAGCTCATCGGAACGGGCTTTCACGGGCAGTCCTTCATTAACGGCTGAAAAATGCCCGCTCATTATTAACCAGCCAGCAACAAATGGCCTCCCAACAACGCCATGCCGGTAAAAAATCCACGTTTGAACCACACGGCACTGATACGCCGACGCACCACCTGGCCCAGCCACATCCCCAGCAAGGCCGGCACCAGCGCCAACACCGACGCCCCCATTTCACCCCCGCCCAGCACACCGCGCCAAGCCAACCCGGCGGCAAGTGCCAACGTCGATACGGTGAACGACAGCCCCAGCGCCTGCACCAACTGGTCACGGCTCAAGCCCAGCGCCTGCAGGTACGGCACCGCAGGGATCACGAAGACACCGGTGGCCGAGGTAATGATGCCGGTGATCACCCCGCACATGGGGCCCAGCCAGCGCTCGGTTCGGGGCGCGACCTTGAAGGTCGGCAGGAATAACCCGCTCAGCGCATACACCAGTAAAGCCGCGCCCAGGGCACGCACCACCCAAGGTCCGCTACCCATGCCTAGCCACAAGGTGCCCAGCCCGGTGCCGAGAAAAATCAGCAACAGCATCGGCCACAGGCGTTTGAGCAAGGCACCCAAGTGCCCGCCAAAGGACAGTTGCCACAGGTTGGTCACCGTCGAAGGAATGATCAGCAATACCGCAGCCTGCGCCGGCAGCATAGCCAGGCCAAGCATGCCCATGGCTACAGTGGGCAAGCCCAGGCCGATGACGCCCTTCACCGTACCGGCCAGCAGGAAGGTAGTGATGACCAGCGCTGTCAGTGCGGGACCGAGGTTTTGGTAGAAGCAGAGGAAGGTATTCATGCATCGATTGTGCAGGGCTGGAGAGTGGCTGAAAATTCGCCATATACTGAGCCAGCCTCTTGTTTTGCGTGAGGCTGATGACGCTATCGCAGACAAGCCAGCTCCCACATTTGGAATTGTGAATACATTCAAGGGTGGGAGCTGGCTTGCCTGCGATGAGGCCCTTCCAGTCACTGGGAAACTTCATGCACTTTGACCTCATCGACCTGCGCCTCTACCTGCACATCCTGGACAGCGGCAATATCACCGCCGGCGCGGCCCGCAGCCACCTGTCCCTGGCTGCCGCCAGCGCACGCATCCGAGCCATGGAGTCTTCACTGGGCATCGCGTTTCTCGAGCGCGGCCGCCGTGGCGTAACCCCAACACCCGCGGGCAAAGCCCTGGCCCGGCATGCTCGCCTGCTGTTGCAGCAGGCCGACCATCTGCAGCAAGACCTGGCCGAATACGCCAATGGCGTCAAAGGCCAGGTACGCCTGCTGTGCAACACCACCGCCCTCAGCGAATACCTGCCGGAACTGCTCGCGCAGTTTTTGCGCGAGCACCCCAACCTCGATATCGACCTGCAAGAGTTGCCCAGCCTGCGCATCACCCACGCCTTGCGCCAGGGCACCGCCGAGCTGGGGATTATTTCCGATGCAGTAGACACCCACGGCTTGCAGACCCTGGCGTTTCGCGACGACCCGCTGGTGCTGATCATGCCCCTGGACCACCCGTTGACCAACCCGAGTTTTATCGAGAGCCTGCAATACGACTACGTGGGCCTGGGGGCGAACAGCGCGTTGGCGGTTTACCTGGAAGAACAGGCACTGCACGCTGGCTTTCGCTTGCAGACGCGCATTCGCGCCGACGGTTTTGAGGGGTTGATTCGCATGGTCGTCGGCGGTGCGGGCCTGGGCATCGTGCCTCAGGCCGCCTTGGACCGCTGGCCGTCAGAACGCCGTTTCAAGGCCCACCTCCTGCAAGAGGAGTGGGCCTGCCGCACGTTGCTGTTATGCGCACGCTCGTTCGAGCAACTGCCGGGTTATGCCAGGGCTTTGTTCGACGCCTTGGCCCTGCCCTTGCGGAAGAACCCGTAATACACAGCCGACAGAATCAGCAGGAACGGCACGCCAAACACCAGTGTCATCTTGAAGGCGTCGGTGAAATAGGTGGTGATCATCACCGCCCCCATCAGCACCAACCCCAGCAACGTGCTGTAGGGAAACAGGCGCAACTGGAACGACAACTTCGCCCCGCCATGACGCTTGCGATAGCGGCGGAAAAACAGGTGAGTGAGGAAGATCATGAACCAGGTGAAGATTGCGCCGAACATCGAGATCGCCATCATCAGGGTGAACGAGCTTTCCGGGTACACCACGTTAAGCAACGTCGCCAGGGCAATGCCCGAGCTGGACAGCAGCAATGCGTTGAGCGGGATGCCGTTCTTGCTCAGCGCGCCCATGGACTTGGGCGCAAAACCAGCGCGCGACAGGCTGAACATCATGCGCGTGGTGATGTAGAGCTGACTGTTCATGGCCGACAGCGCCGCGATCAGGATCACGAAATTCATCACCCCGGTGGCACCGGGAATGCCGATAGTCTGCATCACTGTGACAAACGGGCTCTGGGCCTGGCCGGCCTGGTTCCACGGTACGATGGCGAGCATCAGCGCCAGGGTCAGCAGATAGAACACCACCAGCCGCACGATGGTAGCGCGGAAGGCTTTCTTCACTGCCTGCTCCGGGTCAGCAGCTTCACCGGCGGCCACGGCGATCATCTCGACACTGAGGTAGCTGAAGATCGACACGATCACCGCGATCCACATGCCACTCAAGCCATGGGGGAAAAAGCCGTCGTGGGCCGTGTAGTTCTGCACGCCGTAGTCGGGGTTACCAGAGCCGAACACCACATACACTGCCAGTATGATGAAACCGACAATAGCGCTGATCTTGATCGTCGAGAACCAGTATTCGAAGTTGCCGAAGGTCTTCACGCTGATCGCGTTGAGCAGGATCAGCACACTGGAAAACGACACGATCCACACCCACTCCGGCACGTTGGCAAACCAGTACTTCATGTACATCGCCACCGCCGTGACCTCGGCCCCCACCGCCAGCACAATCGCTGCCCAGTAGGCATACCGCACCAGGAACCCGGCCAATGGGCTGATGTAGAACTCGGCATAGGCGCCAAAGGAGCCGGAGGTGGAATGGGCCACCGTCATCTCCGCCAGGCAGCCCATCAGCAGCAAGGTAATCAACGCGCCGATGGCGTAGCTCACCAGCACGCTCGGCCCGGCATAACCGATGGCGTAGGCGCTGCCCATGAACAGCCCGGTGCCGATGGCGCCACCGATGGCGATCATGCTCATCTGGCCGGAAGTGAGCTGGCGCCTCAGGCCCAGTTCACGGTGGGTAATCTCTGCAAAGCCGTTGTCTGGCGTGGTCACGGGTGTGCCCCTTTATTATTGTGATAGTGGCTGACGCTGAACCTGTGGGAGCTGGCTTGCCTGCGATAACGGTAGTGAATGCACCGACGCTATCGCAGGCAAGCCAGCTCCCACATTTGATCTGTGTTGCTCTTAAGTAACGCTGTTGCGGACTTTGAATTGCGGCTGGTCCCAGGTGGCGTTGTCGAGAATTTCACCGAGAATTTCCACGGCGTCCCACACCTCGGTAAAGCTGCTATACAACGGCGTGAAGCCAAAACGCATGATCCGCGGTTCACGGTAATCGCCGATCACGCCTCGGGCGATCAAGGCCTGGATCACCGCGTAACCTTCGGGGTGTTCAAAGCTGACGTGGCTGCCGCGCCGGGTGTGTTCACGCGGGGTTATCAGTTCCAGGCCATGGGCGGCGCAACGGCTTTCGACCAACGCAATAAACAGGTCGGTCAAGGCCAGGGATTTGCGGCGCAGGCGCGCCATGTCGGTCTGGGCAAAAATATCCAGGCCGCATTCCACCATGGCCAGCGAGGTAATCGGTTGGGTACCGCAGAGGTAGCGGGCAATGCCGGCGCTGGGGGCGTAGGTGGACTCCATGGCGAACTGGCGGGTATGCCCGAACCAACCCGACAACGGCTGGCGCACCACATCCACCAACGCCGGGTTGACCCACACAAACGCCTGGGAGCCCGGGCCGCCGTTGAGGTATTTGTAGGTGCAGCCAATCGCATAATCCGCGCCGGCATGGTGCAGATCGACAGGCACCGCGCCCGCCGAATGCGCCAGGTCCCAGATGCTCAGCGCGCCGCACTCGTGGCTCAGTGCGGTCAGCGCCGCCATGTCGTACATATAGCCGGTCTTGTAGTTGACGTGGGTGAGCATCACCACCGCCACGTCCGCATCAATGGCCTGGGGCAGTTCGGCCGGGCTGTTCACCAGGCGCAGGGAATAGCCTTGTTGCAGCAATTCGGCCAAGCCTTCGGCGATGTACAAGTCGGTGGGAAAGTTGCTCGCTTCGCTGACGATGACCTTGCGCGCAGGTGTACGTTGGCGCTGCACACTCAAGGCGGCGCTGAGCACTTTGAACAGGTTGATCGAGGTGGTGTCGGTGATCACTACCTCGCCGTCACGCGCACCAATCAATGGCGCCAGGCGATTGCCCAGGCGCTGGGACAACTGCGCCCAGCCAGCGCTGTTCCAGCTACGAATCAAGCCGTTGCCCCACTCCTCGGCGATCACCTGTTGTGCGCGTTCCAGCGCCGCCACCGGGCGAGCGCCGAGGGAGTTGCCGTCGAGGTAGATCACGCCCTCGGGCAAGGCGAATTGGGCACGCAGGGGGGCCAAAGGGTCCTGTGCGTCGAGGGCTTGGCAATGGCTTCGAGTGGTCATGGGTCGTCCTGGTTTTTATAGGTGAGGATGGACCAAATAATGAACGAACTTTTAGAGAATTTTCGTGCAAAGTGGTGGGTAAACGGCTATTTAAGCTGTAGGAAATTCGAATTTAACCTCCAAATACGCGGATATCTTCCAAGCATGATTCTCGACGCCACCGACCTGCGCCTCCTGCATTTCCTGCAACAGGATGGCCGCATCAGCAACCAGGAATTGGCGGAAAAAGTCGCGCTGTCGCCGTCTGCATGCCTGCGCCGTTTGCGCCTGCTGGAGAGCGAGGGAATCATCAGCGGCTACCGCGCGGTATTGAACGCCGAGCAGTTGGGGATCGAGCTGGAAGCCATCGTGCACCTGTCGTTGCGCCAGGATGTGGAGGACTGGCATGAGACGTTCATCAAGAAGGTGCAAGGCTGGCCGGAGGTGGCGAGCGCCTATGTGATCACCGGCGCCAGCAACTATGTGCTGCGGGTGCAGGCGCGCAACCTCAAGCACTTTTCGGACTTTATCGTGAACCACCTGAACCGCACGGCGGGGGTGATGGATATCCGTTCGGAGATCGTGCTGCAGAAGATCAAGGACCGGGATGAGGTGTTGGACCTGGTCGTGCGCAAATAACACAAACACCCCAAAACCAATGTGGGAGCTGGCTTGCCTGCGATAGCGGTAGTGAATGTTCCACCGCTATCGCAGGCAAGCCAGCTCCCACAGTTGACCGAGTTGATCAGTCTTCCAGAGCACGCACTCGTTGCATGCGCTGCTGTTCTATTGGCGCATCCGCCACCTGCAACTCAAAGTCAAAATCAATCTGCGCAAACCGTCCTTGCACGCCAAATTCCCGCGCCAGTTGCGGATCGTCGCTGAAGCGGATCTCGGCAATCAGTTCATCGCGGGTGGCATAGGCGAAGTCATCGTGCAGGTACGGGTCATCCGACAGGTTGATCTGCGTGGTCAGGTGCCGGTGCCCAGGCGCCGAAATGAAGAAGTGGATATGCGCCGGCCGTTGCCCGTGGCGCCCCAATTGGTCGAGCAACTGTTGCGTCGGCCCGCTCGGCGGGCAACCGTAGCCCGAAGGTACGATGCTGCGAAAACGGTAGTTGCCCTGGGCGTCGGTCTCGATACGGCGACGCAGGTTGAATTCAGATTGATTCGGGTCGAACCACGAGTAAGTGCCGCCGGTATTGGCCTGCCACACATCGACAATCGCCCCCGCCAATGGCTTGCCTGCGGTATCGCGCACTTGCCCGCGCATGAACAACGGCACCGCGTCGTCCTGACCATCATCCAGCCGTGCTTCGTATTGGGACAGCGGCGCGCCGGCCACATACAACGGGCCTTCGATGGTGCGCGGTGTACCGCCGGACTTGCCTGCCTGCTCATCGGCGGCGTCCATCAACAGGTCCAGATAATGCTCCAGGCCCAGGCCGGCAGCGAGCAGACCGGCCTCCTGGTTTTTGCCCAGTTCATTGAGGTAGTTGACCGCCTTCCAGAATTCTTCCGGGGTCACTTCCAGGTCTTCGATGATGTTCACGGTGTCGCGCAGGATCCGGTAAATCAGCGCCTTGGTACGTGGGTTGCCCGCGTCATTGAGGTTGCCGCTGGCTTCTTCGAGAAACTGTTGGGCGTGGGCAGTCTGGGACAGGCGGATGGACATGGTGCATTCCTCATCTTGTAGTTATAGGTGCAAGCCGGCTCAGCGGTCGTCCGCATGGATCGACGACGGATGGCGGCACAGCGCGTTCACTTCGATGGCCATGTAGGGGAACAACGGCAGTTGCATCAGCAGGTCGTGCAGGTCCTGGACGCTGTCGACATCGAACACGCTGTAGTTGGCGTAATGCCCGGCGATGCGCCACAGGTGGCGCCATTTGCCCTCTTGTTGCAGGCGCTGCGCCAAGGCTTTCTCCTCGGCCTTGAGGCTGGCGGCACGCTCGGGGTGCATATCGAGGGGCAGGTTCACGGTCATTTTTACGTGGAACAACATGGCAGAGGCCTCTTAGTGTTTGTCACGGCGAAAGAACGCCAGGCGCTCTTCATCGAGCGTCAGACCCAGGCCCGGCGCAGTGGACACATGCAGCTGGAAATCGCGGTACACCGGTGGCTCGGTGAGGATGTCTTCGGTGAGCAACAGCGGGCCGAACAATTCGGTGCCCCACGCCAGGGTGTTCAGCGTGAGAAAGGCATGGGCCGAGGCCAGGGTGCCAATGCCGCCTTCGAGCATGGTGCCGCCGTACAGGCCGATGCCAGCCGCTTCGGCAATCGCCGCCGTGCGCAATACAGCGCGAGGGCCACCGTTCTTGGCGATCTTGAGGGCGAACACCGTGGCCGCGCCTTCACGGGCCAGGTTAAAGGCGTCTTCCACACATTCGATAGATTCATCGGCCATGATCGGCACCGGGCTCGACAGGTTGAGCCGGGCCATGCCGCCACGGTTGTTGCGCGAGATCGGTTGTTCGATCAGATCGATACCGTGGTCGCCGAGCACCTTGCATCCCCGCAGGGCCACGGCCTCATCCCAGGCCTGGTTGACGTCGACGCGCACACTGGCGCGCTCGCCCAGGGCTTTCTTGATTGCGATCACATGGGCCAGGTCGCGGCTGACTTCACCGGCGCCAATCTTCAATTTGAAGAGGCGGTGACGGCGCAGGTCGAGCATTTTCTCGGCCTCGTTGATGTCCTGTTCGGTATTACCGCTGGCCAGGGTCCAGGCCACCGGCAACGCATCACGCACACGCCCGCCCAGCAGCTCGCTGACCGGCAGCCCGAGGCGTTTGCCGAGCGCGTCGAGCAAGGCGCTTTCGATACCGGACTTGGCAAAGGTGTTGCCGCGAATACTGCGTTCCAGGCGCAACATGGCCGCATTGACGTTGCTCGCGTCCTGACCGATCAATAGCGGCGCAAAGTGGCGGTCGATATTGATTTTGATGCTGTCGGGGCTTTCATTGCCGTAGCTCAGGCCGCCAATGGTGGTGGCTTCGCCGATGCCCTCAATGCCGTCGGCACAACGCAGGCGGATGATCACCAGGGTCTGGTTTTGCATGGTGTGCATCGCCAGCTTGTGCGGGCGAATGGTGGGCAGATCAACAATAAGCGTGTCGATCGATTCGATGGCGCAAATCGGCATGGCAATACCCGTTGGGTTCTTTATAGATTTGCGTCGATTCTGTGCCGCATTTTTTTGGGGTTCCAATATAGAATTGGTCTGGTGCGATACCCTCAAGGTATGAAAGGAGTCGATATGGAACTGCGTCACTTGCGCTATTTCCAGGTGCTGGGCGAAACCTTTAACTTCACCCGGGCTGCCGAACGCCTGCACATCGCCCAGCCGCCCTTGAGCCGGCAGATCCAGCAGTTGGAGGATGAACTGGGGGTGGTGCTGCTGGAGCGCAGTCGGCCTTTGCGCCTGACCGAAGCCGGGCGTTTTTTCTATGAGCACGCCAATGTACTGCTCGAACAACTGGACAAGGTCTGCGACACCACTCGGCGCATCGGCCAAGGCGAGAAAACCTGGCTGGGCATCGCCTTTGCGCCGTCGACCTTGTATGGCGTGCTGCCGGAGCTGATTCGGCGCCTGCGCACCCACGACGCCCTGGAGCTGGAGCTGGGTTTGTCGGAAATGACCACCTTGCAGCAGGTCGAAGCGCTCAAGGCTGGCCGCATTGACGTGGGCTTCGGGCGTATTCGCATCGACGACCCGGCCATTGTCCAGCGCGTACTGGTGGAAGACCGCCTGGTGGCGGTGCTGCCCAGCGGTCACCCGTTGCTGGGCGCTCCGGCCACCCTCGCCCAGTTGGCTGCCGAACCCTTCGTGCTCTACCCCGGCAACCCGCGCCCCAGCTATGCCGACCATGTGATCGCGCTGTTCGACGCCCATGGCTTGAGCGTGAAGGTGGCGCAGTGGACCAACGAATTGCAGACCGCTATCGGCCTGGTGGGCGCCGGTATGGGCGTGACGCTGGTGCCGGCGTCGGTGCAGGTGCTGCATCGGGCGGATATTGGCTATACGCCGGTGGTGGAGGCGACGGCGAGTTCGCCGATCATCCTCAGCCGGCGGGTGAATGACCGGTCGCCGGGGCTGACTCATTGCCTGCAACTGGTTGAGGAGTTGATCTGAGATTCTCCAGGCACCCCATACTCCATGTGGGAGCTGGCTTGCCTGCGATGGCGGCGGATCAGTTGGCATCGTGTTGGTCGGCCGGCCGCTATCGCAGGCAAGCCAGCTCCCACCTGTTGATCCTCACCCGAGTTCAAGTAATGCGCAGGCGCTTGCGTTGCAATGTCTGGCTGGGCGACTCATCGAACAGCTTGCGGTATTCCGCCGAAAACCGCCCCAGGTGCGTAAACCCCCAGCCCAGGGCGATTTCAGAAATAGTGCGCATTGAGCCCTGCTCCAGAATTTCCTGGCGCACCGCCCCCAGCCGATGCTTCTTCAGATACGCCATGGGCGACAGTGCGAAGTACTTGCGAAACGCATCGAACAGTTTGAACCGCGACACGCCCGCCGCCGCTTCCAGGTCTTCCAGGTGCAGCACTTCACGGGCGTTGTCGTGGATGAATTGCCGCGCACGGATCAAGTAGTGCGGCAGTTTTACCCCCAACACGTCGCGCAACTCTTCAGAGTAGTTATTCGGTTGGGCCAGGATCAGCCCCTTGATCAGCGAGCTTTCCAGGTCACGGGTAAACGCCGCCTGCTCGTACAACTCGCTGCTGCATTCCAGTTCGGCGATGAAGTATCGCGCCATGCGCCACCACGAGGCCGGTGCTCCGTCCACAGCATCCATCACCGACTCAAACCGCAGCGGTGCATCGATGGGCCGTTGCAGCAAACCTTCCAGTGACTCGCTCATCGCCGCGCGGGTGATCACCACCTGCAACTTGCGGCAGTCACCGGAAATCGCCAGCACCTGATGCTCATTGGGTGAAATGATCACGCCCTGGTCGCGGTTGGAACTGAGGCGCTCACCGTTCTTGCTCAGCTCCTGCTCGCCCACCAGCGGCAGGCTCAAGCTGTAGCTGCGAAAGTGCTCGGCGTCTTCGATGTCGATGGTCACATCGGTACCGTATTCGATCACGCCCAGGGTGGTGGCGCGGGACTTGAACACGTTGGCGCTGTGGTGAAAGCGCAGGCGATCGGGGGTGGCCGTCGCCAGGCGATGGGGCCCGCAGATGCCGGACATCCAGCTGCGCGCGCCTTCCAGGTCGAAGCGTTGAATATGAATATCGCGTGTCTGGCTACTCATCAGGGTGCACCCACGGCGGTTAGGCATTTGCGCGCTCTGGCGGCGCGTCGTTGAACCTCGACAGCAAGTTCCAGGCCACGCCAGCAGCGTGGCCACTGGGTGGATAGTAACGGTCGACTATGTGGATAAATCCCAGGGCTTTACGACCATCGCCCACCATCACAGTAGCGCATGCCGTCACCTGCGCGCACCGCCATGGGTATTTGCTGCCCAACTTTGCGGCCTGCGTTCCCCCATTAAGCGGATAGCCCGCCACCGCATCGCAGCCGCTTAATGGCTCACCGTTTAGCCATGATCAAAAGGTGCCTCCCATGAGTGGTGCAAGAACCGTCGAGCAGTGGAAATCCTTTATCGAAAGTTGCCTGGACTTTCGCCCGGCGGATGAAGTGTTCCGCATCGCCCGCGACATGTTCACCGAGCCCGAGCTGTTCGACCTGGAGATGGAACTGATCTTCGAGAAGAACTGGATCTACGCCTGCCACGAAAGCGAACTGGCCCATAACCACGACTTCGTGACGATGCGCGCCGGGCGCCAGCCGATGATCATCACCCGCGACGGCGAAGGCCGGCTCAACGCGCTGATCAACGCCTGCCAGCATCGCGGCACTACCCTCACCCGCGTGGGCAAGGGCAATCAATCCACCTTCACCTGCCCGTTCCACGCCTGGTGCTACAAGAGCGATGGCCGACTGGTGAAGGTCAAGGCGCCGGGGGAATACCCGGAAGGTTTCGACAAGGCCACCCGCGGCCTGAAAAAAGCGCGCATCGACAGCTACAAGGGCTTTGTGTTTATCAGCCTGGACGTGAACGGCACCGACAGCCTGGAAGATTTCCTCGGCGACGCCAACGTGTTCTTCGACATGATGGTGGCGCAATCGGCCACCGGAGAGTTGGAGGTGCTTGCGGGCAAGTCTGCCTACACCTACGACGGCAACTGGAAGCTGCAAAACGAAAACGGCCTGGACGGTTATCACGTCAGCACCGTGCACTACAACTACGTGGCCACCGTGCAGCATCGCCAGCAGGTCAACACCGAGAACGGCGCAGGTTCCAGCACGACGCTGGACTACAGCAAGCTCGGCGCCGGCGACGCAAATACCGACGACGGCTGGTTCGCCTTCAACAATGGCCACAGTGTGTTGTTCAGCGACATGCCCAACCCCAGCGTGCGCTCCGGCTACGCCACCATCATGCCGCGCCTGGTAGAAGAACACGGCCAGCAGAAGGCCGAGTGGATGATGCACCGCCTGCGCAACCTGAATATCTACCCCAGCCTGTTCTTTCTCGACCAGATCAGCTCGCAGTTGCGCATCATCCGCCCGGTGGCCTGGAACAAGACCGAGATCATCAGCCAGTGCCTGGGGGTCAAGGGTGAGTCCGACGCCGACCGCGAAAACCGGATTCGCCAGTTCGAGGACTTCTTCAACGTCTCGGGCATGGGCACGCCGGATGACCTGGTGGAGTTTCGCGAAGCCCAGCGCGGTTTCCAGGGCCGCCTGGAGCGCTGGAGCGATATCTCACGAGGCAGCCATCGCTGGGAGACTGGGCCGACGCCCAACAGCGAAGCCATTGGCATCCAACCAGCCATGACCGGCACCGAGTTCACCCACGAAGGTTTGTACGTCAACCAACATCGCAACTGGCAGCAGTTCCTGCTCCAGGGCCTGGAGCGACAAGCGCTGACACTGCGGGAGGTGAAGTGATGAATGCGCAATTGCAGTACCAGATCGAGCAGTTTTTCTACCGCAAATCCGAACTGTGCGACGCCCAGGACTGGGATGCCTACGTGCAGTTGTTCGACCCGCAGAGCGAATTCCACCTGCCGCAATGGGATTCCGAACACGTCTACACCCAAGACCCCAAGCGCGAGATGTCGTTGATCTACTACGCCAACCGCTCGGGCCTGGAGGACCGTGTGTTCCGCCTGCGCACCGGCAAAGCCGCCTCTGCCACGCCGATGCCGCGCACCTTGCACCTGATCAATAACGTACGCATTGCCGAACAAAGTGACGGCACCTTGGAGGTGCGCTTGAACTGGCACACGCTGTTTTATCGGCTGGCTACTTCCGAGCAGTTCTATGGGCACGCAACCTATCGCCTCAAGCCCGAGGGCGAAAGCTGGCTGATCACGCGCAAGCACGCCCTGCTGCTCAACGACACCATCAACTCGGTGCTGGATTTCTATCACCTTTAAAACCAGCCCCCCTGTGGCGAGGGAGCTTGCTCCCGCTGGAGTGCGCAGCGCTCCCAGTTTTTTGGGGCAGCTTCGCAGCCCAGCGGGAGCAAGCTCCCTCGCCACAGGGGCACGCGTGGAGTTCATCAATGAATCACAAAGTGGCCTTCAGCTTTGCCGATGGCAAGACCCTGTTCTTCCCGGTGGGCGCCCATGAAATCCTGTTGGACGCGGCCCTGCGCAACGGCATCAAGATCCCGCTCGATTGCCGCGAAGGTGTGTGCGGCACCTGCCAGGGGCGTTGCGAATCCGGTGAGTACACCCAGGACTACGTCGACGAGGAAGCGCTCTCCAGCCTCGACCTGCAACAGAGCAAGATGCTCAGTTGCCAGACTCGGGTGAAGTCCGACGCCACCTTTTATTTCGACTTTGATTCGAGCCTGTGCAACGCCCCCGGGCCCGTGCAGGTACGCGGCACGGTGAGCGCGGTGCAGCAGGTCTCGACCAGCACCGCCATCTTGCAGGTGCAACTGGACCAGCCACTGGATTTTTTGCCGGGCCAATATGCGCGTCTGTCAGTGCCCGGCACCGATAGCTGGCGCTCCTACTCCTTCGCCAACCGGCCGGGTAATCAGTTGCAGTTCCTGGTACGCCTGCTGCCCGACGGAGTCATGAGCAACTACCTGCGTGAACGCTGCCAGGTAGGTGATGAAATGCTGATGGAGGCGCCCTTGGGTGCGTTTTATCTGCGGCACGTCACCCAACCGCTGGTACTGGTGGCGGGCGGCACCGGGTTGTCGGCGTTGTTGGGCATGCTCGATGAGCTGGTCGTCAACGGCTGCACACAACCTGTGCACCTGTACTACGGCGTGCGCGGCGCCGAAGACTTATGTGAAGCGGCACGTATCCAAGCCTACGCGACGAAAATCCCGAACTTTCGCTACACCGAAGTGCTGAGCGACGCCTCAGCCGAGTGGACGGGCAAACGCGGCTACCTGACCGAACATTTCGACCTGGCCGAATTGCGGGACAGATCGGCGGATATGTACGTGTGCGGCCCCCCTCCAATGGTCGAATCCATCCAACAATGGCTGGCGGATCAGACACTTGATGGCGTTCAGCTGTATTACGAAAAGTTTACGCAGAGTAATATCTGACCCTCAGCAGTTCTGAGGGGCCGATGCGGCGTGCAATCACCCTTGAGAAAAACAAGTAGAAGGGAATGTTAATGGCGGATGACATGGTTAACCCGGTGGGCCTCAAGCGAGGCCTGAAGAACCGGCACATTCAGCTGATCGCCTTGGGAGGTGCGATTGGTACAGGCTTGTTCCTCGGCTCGGCCGGGGTACTCAAGTCGGCGGGGCCGTCGATGATCCTGGGCTATGCGGTGGCCGGGTTTATCGCGTTCCTGATCATGCGCCAGCTCGGCGAGATGATCGTCGAAGAGCCGGTGGCCGGTTCCTTCAGCCACTTCGCACATAAATACTGGGGCGGTTACGCAGGCTTCCTGGCGGGCTGGAACTATTGGGTGCTCTACGTGCTGGTGGGCATGGCCGAACTGACGGCCGTCGGCAAGTACATCCAGTTCTGGTGGCCGGAGATTCCAACCTGGGTCAGCGCGCTGGTGTTCTTCGTCGCCGTGAACCTGATCAACACTCTGAACGTGAAGTTCTTCGGTGAAGCCGAATTCTGGTTTGCGATCATCAAGGTGGTGGCGATTGTCGGCATGATCGTGCTCGGCTGCTACCTGCTGTTCAGCGGCACCGGCGGCCCGCAAGCCTCGGTCAGCAACCTGTGGAGCCACGGTGGGTTCTTCCCCAATGGTGGCATGGGGCTGTTGATGTCGATGGCCTTTATCATGTTCTCGTTCGGTGGCCTGGAGCTGGTCGGCATCACCGCCGCCGAAGCCAGCGAACCACGCAAGGTGATCCCCAAAGCGATCAACCAGGTGGTGTACCGCATTCTGATTTTCTATGTCGGTGCGCTGACCGTGCTGTTGTCGCTGTACCCGTGGGATCAACTGCTGCAAACCCTCGGCGCGTCGGGCGATGCCTACAGCGGCAGCCCGTTTGTGCAGATCTTCTCGCTGATCGGCAACGACACCGCCGCCCACATCCTCAACTTCGTGGTGCTGACCGCGGCGTTGTCGGTGTACAACAGCGGCGTGTACTGCAACAGCCGCATGCTGTTCGGCCTGGCCGAACAAGGGGATGCGCCCAAGGCGCTGATGAAGCTCAACAAGCAAGGCGTGCCGCTACGGGCGTTGGCGATTTCGGCGTTGGTGACGATGCTGTGCGTGGTGGTCAACTACGTCGCGCCGCACAGTGCGCTGGAGTTGCTGTTTGCCCTGGTGGTCGCGTCGCTGATGATCAACTGGGCATTGATCAGCCTGACCCATATCAAGTTCCGCAAGGCCATGGGCGAGCAAGGCGTGACGCCGTCGTTCAAGACCTTCTGGTTCCCGTTCAGCAACTACCTGTGCCTGGCGTTCATGGTGATGATCATTGGCGTGATGCTGGCGATTCCGGGGATTCGCGAGTCGGTGTATGCGATGCCGGTGTGGGTGGGGATTATCTACATCGCCTATCGGTTTCGGATCAGAAGCGGGAAGGTTGCCGTAACCCAGTAACCCCTGTGGGAGCGGGCTTGCCCGCGATTGCGGCGTGTCAGCCAATGGATGAGCCGACTGATACACCGCCATCGCAGCGATGCGGCGACCCGACAAGCCAGCTCCCACAATTGACTGTATTTCACCTAGAAAAAAGCCCCGGTAATCCGGGGCTTTTTTATTAGAGCGTGGAACGTACTCGCCAGAGTTCAGGGAACAGTACCGTGTCGAGCATCTTGCGCAGGTACCCCACGCCTTCAGTACCACCAGTACCCGGCTGAAAGCCGATGATGCGCTCCACCGTGGTGACATGCCGGAAGCGCCACTGGCGGAACGAGTCCTCCAGGTCGATAAATTTCTCGGCCAATTGATACAAGTCCCAGTAGCGATTCGGGTCGCGATACACCTCGCGCCACGCCGCTTCCACCGATTCATCGTGCACCGTGGCCGCCGTCGGGTCGCGTTCGGCGCGCTGAGGGTCAACCGCCAGCCCTGCCTTGATCATCAGGTTCACCGCCTCGTCATACAACGACGGCGTGGCAATCGCCACCTGCAATTGCTGCAGCAACTCCGGGCGATGGGCATGGGGCCGCAGCAGCGCCGGGCTTTTGTTGCCGAGGATGAATTCGATCTCGCGGTACTGAAACGACTGGAACCCCGACGACTGCCCCAGGAACGGGCGAATCGCCTTGTATTCCGACGGGGTCATGGTCGCCAGCACCGCCCAGGCGTGCACCAGTTGATCGAAGATCCGCGACACCCGCGCCAGCATCTTGAACGCCGGTGGCAGCTCACCCAGGCGCACATGTTCGCGGGCGGCCTTGAGTTCGTGCAGCATCAATTTCATCCACAGCTCCGAGGTCTGGTGCTGGATGATGAAGAGCATTTCGTTGTGATCCGGCGACAGCGGGTGCTGGGCGCTGAGGACTTTGCCCAGGTCCAGGTAATCGCCATAGCTCATGGACTCGGAAAAATTCAGTTCGGCGTTATGCCATTCTTCCGGCGGTTGGTAATCAGCTGAAAAAGGACATTGGCTCATCGCGTGGGCTCCTTGAGCGGGCGGAGAATGGCGCGCACGGGGCTCGCGTCCAGGTTGGCGAAGCGCAGCGGCAGCGCGATCAGTTCATAGTCGCCCTCCGGTACGTCATCGAGCACGATGCCTTCGAGGATCGCCATGCCATGGCGCGCCACGGCGTTGTGGGAATCCATGGTCTTGGATTGTTGCGGGTCCAGGGACGGTGTATCGATACCGATCAGGCGCACCCCCAGGCTGGCCAGCAGCTCAATGGTCTGGGGGGCGATGGCGGTGAAGTTCGAATCCCAGTCGGTAAGTGGCGCTTGTGGATAAGTGCGCAGCAGCACGCGCTCCGGCAGGTTATCCACACGCCCTTGCAACTGATGGGGCTGCACCAGAGCGCCGCTGCCCAGGCAATGCAATACCCGGCACGGGCCCATGTACACATCCAGCGATACCTCGCCAATCGGCGCCCCATCGGCGCTGTAATGCAGCGGCGCATCCACATGGGCACCGGTGTGCGGCGACAGGGTGACGCGCCCCACATTTACCGGACACTCCGGGCCGAACTGCCACACGCGCTCTTCCTGGAACGGTGTATCGCCCGGCCAGGTCGGGGTGGCCGTGCTCAAGGGCGGGCTGATATCCCACCACGTTTTTATTGGTTTCATTGCAAGGCTCTCACGGGGTACTGGGGTGAATGATACGAGGGCCAGCTCTGAATTTTCTTGCGAATTCTGGCGCGCCACGGAAAATATTTCGCAGTTACTGCGAGGAAACAGCGGTTTGATGCACAGATCTGTCGCTCAGATACACCAAGACCTCCTGTGGGAGCCGGGCTTGCCCGCGATAGCGGAGTGTCAGGCAATGGAGATGCTTGTTGTGCCAGCGTCATCGCGGGCAAGCCCGGCTCCCACAGGGGACTGCGGTGTTCAGGTGACTGCGCTTCTGGGCATCCCAATGTCGAGTTCAGACCACTGGCGCAACGCCCGAGGCCTTAGGGTTGAGCTTTCCCTTCCCTGCCTCGGAGTCATCATGACCAAGCCCATCACCGTACTACGCGACACCCACCCACTGCCGGTCCTGGATGCCTGCAAATGGGAAAAGCTCGAAGGCGACCCGCACACTGTCAACCTCAACGCCTACACCAGCGAAGACGGCAGCAAGATCATGGGCACCTGGATCTGCACACCGGGCAAGTGGTACGTGGAATACGTGAAGTGGGAATACTGCCATTTCCAGGAAGGCTACTGCGTGATCACGCCTGAAGGCATGGAGCCGATCCACTTGCGGGCTGGGGATATCTTTGTGGTGGAACCGGGGATGAAAGGAACGTGGGAAGTGGTCGAGACGGTGCGTAAGTATTTTGTGTTTGCCTGACCCAGCAAAAGCTGTGGCGAGGGAGCTTGCTCCCTCGCCACAGGTTTTTATTTGGGCTTGCGATAGCTGTTGATGATCGCCGAGAAGTCCTTGCCCCCTTCCCCACGCTGGCTCATCGATTGATACAGCTGCTGGGCCACTGCGCCGAGGATCACCGGCTGGTGCACCTGGCGTGCAGCTTCGGTGGCCAGGCCTAAATCCTTGAGCATCAGGTCGGCACCAAAACCACCGGTATAGCCACGCGATGATGGCGCGGTCTCGATCACGCCTGGCCAAGGATTGTAGGTATCGGAACTCCAGCAGCGCCCCGTGGAGCTGTTGATGATGCCGGCCAGCACTTGTGTATCAATGCCAAGTGCATCGCCCAGGGCCATGGCTTCACTGACGCCGACCATGCTGATACCCAGCAGCAGGTTGTTGCAGATCTTGGCGATTTGCCCAGTGCCGACATCGCCGCAGTGCACGATATTGCGGCCCATCTGCGCCAGCACCGGTTGCAGGGTGGCGAACAGTTCCGGGTTGGCGCCAACCATAAAGGTCAGCGTCCCGGCCTGGGCACCGCCGGTACCACCGGAGACCGGCGCATCGGCCACGTCCACGCCTTGTTTGGCTGCCGCAGCCGCTACTTCACGGATGGTTTGCGGGTCAATGGTGCTGCAATCCACGGCGGGGATGCCTTTGCCGATGCCGGCGAGTACACCGTCTTCATTCAGCCACACGCTGCGCACGTGGGCGGCGGCCGGCAGCATGGTAATCACCAGTTCGGCGCCCTGGGCCGCATCACGCGGCGAGCTGCTGATGGTGCCGCCCAGTTCGGCGAGTTCCTTGAGTACCGCCTGGTTCAGGTCGAACAGGTTAAGCGCGTGCCCAGCCTTGATCAGGTTGCGGGCCATGGGCGCACCCATGTTGCCCAAGCCGATAAATGCAATCTTCATGATCGTCTCCCAGGTTCAGCGCAGGTTAATGGTGGTGTTGACGCCATCGTTGACCGTGTCATCGTCGAACCAGCGGCTGGTGACGGTTTTGGTCTGAGTGTAGAACTGCACCACTTGCTTGCCGTAAGGGCCCAGGTCGCCGAGCTTGGAACCGCGGGAGCCGGTGAAGCTGAAGAACGGCACTGGCACCGGGATGGGGATGTTGATGCCGACCTGGCCCACATCGATTTCGCTCTGGAATTTACGCGCCGCCGCACCGCTCTGGGTGAACAGACCTGTGCCGTTGCCGAACGGGTTGGCGTTGACCAGGGCGATGGCTTGATCGAGGGTGTCGACTTCCAGCACCACCAGCACCGGGCCGAAGATTTCCTCGGTGTAGATGCGCATGTCGGTGGTCACGCCCGAAAAAAGAGTCGGGCCGACAAAGTTACCTTGTTCGAAGCCCGGCACCTTGATATCGCGGCCATCCAGCTCCAGCTTGGCGCCTTCTTTCACGCCGCTTTCGATCAGTTCAAGGATGCGTGCCTTGGCGCGCTTGGAAATCACCGGGCCGACATCCGTGCCGGCTTCGCTGCCTGCATTGACCTTGAGCTTTTGTGCCAACGCCTTGAGATCTGGCAGCCACTGCTTGGCCGCACCCACCAGCACCACCACCGAGGTGGCCATGCAACGCTGGCCCGCCGCGCCGAAACCGGCGCCGACCAGGGCGTTGAGGGTGTGCTCGCGGTTGGCATCCGGCAGCACCACCGCGTGGTTCTTGGCGCCCATCATCGATTGGACGCGTTTGCCGTGCTTGCCTGCCAGGTCATAGACATGGGTGCCGACGGCCGTCGAGCCGACGAAGGACACCGCCTTGATGTCTTTGTGGGTGCACAGTGCATCCACCACGCTCTTGCCGCCGTGCACCACGTTGAGCACGCCCGCCGGTACGCCGGCTTCCAGCGCCAGCTCCACCAGGAGCATGGTCGACAACGGGTCTTGCTCGGAAGGCTTGAGTACGAAGGTGTTACCGCAGGCAATCGCCATCGGGAACATCCACAGCGGAATCATCGCCGGGAAGTTGAACGGGGTGATGCCGGCGCATACGCCGATAGGCTGGCGCAGGGTGTAGGTATCCACGCCGCCGGCCACGTTCTCGGCGAACTCGCCCATTTGCAGGGTGCCGATGGAACAGGCGTGTTCGACCACTTCCAGTCCACGGAAAATATCGCCCTCGGCATCGGCAATGGTCTTGCCCTGCTCGGCGCTGAGGACTACAGCAATGCGCTTGGAATGTTCGCGGATCAAGGCTTGCAGCTTGAGCATGATGCGCATGCGCGCGCCGATCGGTGTCAGCTTCCAGGTCTGGAAAGCGCGATGGGCAGCGTCAATGGCGGCGTTGACTTCATCGGCAGTGGCGAACGGGACTTTGGCCAGCACTTGCTGAGTGGCCGGGTTGACGATGTCTTGCCACTCGGTGGTTTTGGACTCGACCCACTCGCCGTTGATCAGCAACTTGACCTGTTGCACGGAAATATCGGCAGATGCGTTCATATGGTCTCCAGAATCTTGTCGTTATGCAGAGAACCAAGGCGTTGAATCGCCTTGAAGAATGAGGCGTTCGGACTGTTTTTGGAGTATAGATGTGCAAATCTCTAATAAGAACGTACATAAAAGCCGGTCCAATATGCAAAAAAACATCACCTCCCTGGGCGCCCTGAACTGGGATGACCTGAAGTTTTTCCTCGAAGTGGCGCGCACCCGCAAGGCCAGCGTGGCCGCCAAGCGCCTGGCGGTGGACTACACCACCGTGTCGCGACGCATCAGTTCACTGGAAGTGTCCCTCGGCACGCTGCTGTTCGAAAAATCCCGGACCAACGGCTTCGTGCTCACCAGCGAAGGCCAGCGGTTGCTGGGTTATGCCGAATCCATCGAAAGCACACTGCACATGGCCTGCGAACAGGTGTCCGGGTCCGGCGTGGCACTGTCGGGCCATGTGCGCATGGGTTGCACCGAAGGCTTCGGCAGCTTCTTCGTCACCCCGCAACTGAGCCATTTCGTCGACACTTATCCCGCGATCTCGGTGGACATCCTGCCCCTGCCCCACTTCATCAGCCTGTCCAAGCGCGAAGCCGACATCGTCATCGCCCTGGAACGCCCGGAACACGGACCGTATGTGTGCTGCAAACTGTGCGACTACAAACTGCAGCTGTACGCCACCCAGGACTACCTCGACCAACACCCGCCGATTCGCACACCTGCGGACTTGGCCGAGCATCCATTTATCAGCTACGTGGATGACCTGGCGTTCAGCTCGGAGCTGCTGTACCTGGCCAACGTCGTGCCCGGCGCCAGCGCGAGTTTGCGCAGCACCAGCGTGATCGCGCAGTACGTGGCGGCGCAGCAAGGCCGGTCGATGGCGATATTGCCGTGCTTTCTGGCAGCGCAGGACCCGCGGTTGTTGCCGGTGCTGGGGGAGCAGATCGCGATTACGCGACAGTTCTGGATGTATTGCCGGGAGGATTTGAGGAAGTTGAAGCGGATTACGTTGTTGTGGGATTACATCCGGGAAGTGACGGAGCAGAATCAGGGGTTGTTGATGGGGGAGACGCGGGAGATCAGGTTTGCAGACTGAATGTGGGAGCTGGCTTGCCTGCGATAGCGGTGCATCAGCAAAAGCTATATCTACCGATCAACCGCCATCGCAGGCAAGCCAGCTCCCACATATTGAATGCATTTCAGCTGGGGGAAGCAGAACCCGCTTAGTCTGCGATTACTACAATTGACACCCGGCGATTCTCGGTGCGGCCTGCTGTGGTCGTATTCGGCGCCACCGGCTCGCTGCTGCCCAGGCCGCGCAGTTGGATGTTTTCTTCTTTCATGCCCACGCGGGTCAGCACCTTGCCCACGCTTTTGGCGCGGCGCAGGGACAGGGCCACGTTGTAGGGTTCTTTGCCGGAGGCGTCGGTGTGGCCGTCGACACGCACACGCTCGATACCCGCGCCTACCAGGGCCTGGCCGATGCGTTCGACGATGTCGGTGCTGGGTTTGTTGAGGGTTTCGACGTCACTGCCAAACAGCACTTTGCCGGACAGGCCGAAGGCCCAGCCTTCATCGGTCAGCTCGAAGCCTTGTTGTTTGAGCACGGCGACTTGCGCCGGGGTCAGGCCTTTGGGTGGCGTCTGGCAGCCGCTGAGGGCCAGGAAAGCGACGAGTAAAGAAACAAATAAAATGCGTGTGTTAGCGAACAAGGGAATCAACTCCTGTGTTGAACGTTGACGACGGGATGCTCCGACTCCGCCGTTTGCTGGCCGCCCGAGGACAATCGTTTGGCCTGGTACATCGCCGCGTCGGCGGCGTTGAGCAAGGTGCCGGGAGTGGCGCCATGCTCGGGATAAATGGCAATACCGATGCTGAGGGAGGTCAACACCTGGGTATCACCTGGCAGGGGGATCGGCATGTCCATGCTGGCAATGATTTTGTCGGCGATGCGATGGGCGTCTTCGGCCTTGTGCAGGGGCGCCAGTAATACCGCGAATTCATCACCGCCCAGGCGCGCCACCAGGTCGTCCTCGCGCAGTTGCGCCCGCACGCGGTCGGCAACGGCCACCAGCACGGCATCGCCAGCGGCATGACCGAAGCTGTCGTTGATGTCTTTGAAGCGGTCGCTGTCGAGGAACAACACCGCCACCCGCTCGTTGACCTTGGCGGCGCTGCGCAAGGCGCGGATCAGCCGGCCTTCGAAGAACGCGCGGTTGGGCAGGCCGGTGAGGCTGTCGTGGCTGGCCTGGTGGGCCAGGGTTTCGTTTTCGCTTTGCAGGTGGCTTTGCCAAGCCTCCATCTCACCGAGCAGGGCATTGAAGTCGCTGCCCAGGCTGTCGAGCTCGGCGATCTGCGCCGAGGGTACGCGGCGGTCGAAGTCTCGTTCGCTGCGGGCGGCGTGGGCGACGGCGGCCAGGCGTTGCAATGGCACGGTGATGCCATTCAATAGACGCCGCGACAGGTGCAATGCCACCCAGGCGCTGAGCGCTGTGCAGATCAAAATCCCGACCAGACCGCTGAGCAAAAAGCGCAACAGGCTGCCACCGTGGCCGACCAGGTGGATGCTGCCGACAGTTTGCCCCTGGCGCAGAATCGGCTGGCTGATGGGCTGTTCGAGCAGGGCGTGCGCTATTTGCAGCTCGACCCGTGACAACATGCCGGTTTCCGGGCGAACCCAGCGCGCCAGCAGCTTGCCGTTGATATCAAATACTTCTGCCTGGGCCACTTCTTCGGTGGAGGCAATCAGGCTCAGGGCTTCGGTGGCCGCCGCGCTATCGTTGAACACCACGGCCGCTTCCACGGTGTAGTTGATGGAGCGGGCGATCAGGTGCAGGTTGTGCTCGGCGTAAACCCGCAGGGCCAGCACGCCGAGCAGGGTCAGGGAAACACTGGCCAGGGTCACCGCTACCAGCGCCAGGATCATATGCCCGCGGGCAATCACCGAACGCAGGGTCGGCCGCACTTTATCGCGGCTCATGAGCCAGGCGCTCGACGGCGAGACAACTGCAACACACTGGGATGGATACGCACGCCGCTGCGGGCGACGGAATCCAGATTGACCTCGAATGACACCTGCTCATCGCTGACCCGCAGGCAGAACAGGCTGCCCACCGTGCATTGGTCGCCCCCTTCGCTGATGCTGAGCACAGGGTGACCAATCAACGAAGTAAACAGGCGGTTGCGTTCGTCAGGCGTGATTTTGCCGATGTAGATGGCGTCGCAGGCATTGACGATATCCGGATGATCGACCAGCAGGCGCCGCACCCGCACCGGACGACCGGTGGCCTGGGTAGTGCCTTTGACCAGGTCATCGGTGTACTGAGTCGGCCCGACAATGCACAGCCGCAATTGCGCAGGCTCCACCGGCCACCGCGCGTAGCTGAGAATACCCAGCACGACCTGGGTGACCGCCTGGGCGCGCTGCTCGGCGAGGCTGGGCGTCTGCGCCCATACCTGCGGCGCGAGCAGGCACAGAACCGCCACCCGCAACATGCGTCTCCAGCTCAAACTGCGCTCTGTGGGCGAGACAGCCACGTTCATGCAGCACTTCTCTCAGGTATTTTCCAGGGTGATGCCGCAACGATAGCACAGCGGCGGGAACCCCCGCGCAGCACGGCTGGCACGGGGCCTACTATTTTTTCAGAAAAATCAGACATCTGAATCAGAAATATTTCATGACCTATCAGTCAGTTTTTTCCGGTGCGGCGTCCAACTCCAGCATCAACCCGCTCAAACGCTTGACCTTGCGCCGTACCGCCTCTTCAAACACGCCACCCCGGGGCTCGATCAAGCTGAACCAGCGCTTGGCGCGGGTAATACCGGTATAGATCAATTCTTTGGTCAGCACCGGGTTCAAAGCATCCGGCAGGATCAGCGCCGTATGGATGAACTCCGAGCCCTGGGATTTGTGTACGGTCATCGCATACACGGTTTCGACATCATTCAAGCGGCTGGGCAGCACGAAACGTACGCCACCCTGGCCATCGTTACGTGGGAAGGCCACGCGTAGCACGTGGGGGCCGCCATCGCTTTCGGGCAGTTTCAGCGCGATGCCGATGTCCCCGTTCATCAGGCCCAAGCCATAGTCGTTACGGGTCATCAAGACCGGACGGCCCTCGTACCACTGCTCGTCGCCTTCGATCAGGCGGACTTTGCGCAGGGCCGCGGTGATGCGCTGGTTCAGCCCTTCAACCCCCCAGGGCCCTTTGCGCACGGCACAGAGCAATTGGAACGCATCAAAGGCTTGCAACAATTGTTGCGCCCAATAGGTCCAGGCCGGGTCATCGCGCGGCGTATCCAGAGGTGGACGTGCCGATTGCAGCAGGTTCAGGTAGTAGCGATAACCCTGGGCGCCGTCGCCCTGCCCGTCCAGCACCAAGCGCTCAAGGGCGTGGTCATGCTCGCCCTTGAGGCTTAGGCAAAACAGGTCGTCATGACGGCGCGCGGCCAGCAACTGACGTGCCTCTTCGGCATTCTGCTGGTTGACCCAGCGCGCCAGCTGGCCGATGCCGCTGCCTTCGCCGAAACGACGCGAATAGCGCAGCATCACCACCTGCTGGGCCAGGGGATGACGGGCGTCGAGGTCTTCTTGCAGGCCGCTGGCACTGAGGTCTTCGCCGCTGACCGCTTGCAGCCATTGCCGAGTCTGCGGGCTGTACCAGCCGGCTTCGGCGTCACGGCACAAATCGCCGAGTACCGCACCGGCCTCCACCGACGCCAACTGGTCCTTGTCGCCCAGCAATACCAGACGCGCATGGGGCGCCAAGGCATCGAGCAGGTTGGCCATCATTTCCAGGTCAATCATCGAGGCTT
Source organism: Pseudomonas sp. CFSAN084952 (assembly GCF_009648855.1). NCBI lineage: Bacteria > Pseudomonadati > Pseudomonadota > Gammaproteobacteria > Pseudomonadales > Pseudomonadaceae > Pseudomonas > Pseudomonas sp. CFSAN084952. The sequence continues at coordinate 4,466,452 of NZ_CP045767.1, forward strand.
CATCCACCACCAGCACGTCCAGCGGCAATGGATTACCCAAGTGATGCCGGAAGTGGCGGGTGCCCGGACGGCTGCCCAACAGGCGATGAACCGTGGTGACCTGGGTCGGGATTTTTTCCCGCACGTCGTCGGGCACTGTCAGTGACAGCACTTGCTGGCTGATGGATTCGGTCAGGCGCGCAGCGGCTTTACCGGTGGGCGCAGCCAGGCGAATACGCAACGGGCTGCCGGACTCCACAGCGGGTGCCTGCAACAACGCGAGCAGGCGCACCACGGTGGTGGTCTTGCCGGTGCCGGGGCCGCCGGTGACGATACTGAAGGCGCCGCGGGTTGCCAGGGCACAGGCAAGCTTTTGCCAGTCAATTACACCGTCGGGCGCCGGTTGGTCGAACAGGCGGTTGAGGCGTTGTGGCAAATCGGCAGCTGCGGGCTCCACGTTCGCAAGGCGCAGGCGCAGGGCGCGGTCGATACGTCGCTCGTAGGTCCAGTAGCGGCGCAGGTACAGGCGCTTGCCAGACAACACCAACGGACGACTCTGGGCCGCGTCGCTGCCATCGACCGCCAGCGCTACCAATGGGCTGCACGCCAGGGCATGGCACCAATGGGCACCGTCCAGGTCGTGCAGCAATTGCGACGGCAGCAGCATGGCGCCAGTGTGCAGGTCGCCTTCGGGCGGCAATGACAGGGCGAAGTCCGGCGCCTTGAGGGTTTCGAACAGGTCAAGGCAGACGTGACCATGGCCCAGTTGATGGCTGGTCAAGGCGGCCGCCAACAAGACCAAGGGGTCGGCCTGGGCGTCAAGCTCATGCAGGAAGCCGACGAAGGCTTTGTCCAGGGCCCGCAACCAGCCACGCTCGACCCAACGCTCAAGCAACTGCACCAGGTCGGTGGCGCGACTCAGCGGTGCCAGCTCCTCTAGCGGTAACGGCGACAGGCTCATAGCAACACTCCTTGTTCCCAGACGGGCTCGACCTTGGGCGGGATAGGCTTGCCCTGGAACAGCAGATCCAGACTTTCGATCAGCTCGCGGGGCGGCCGGGTAAAATACGCCCCCTGGCTCACCGACTGGGTGCCACGCAGAAACAGGTACAGGGCGCCGCCGACGTGCTGGTCGTAGTCATAATCAGGCAGGCGCGCCTTGAGCTGGCGGTGCAGGGCCAGCAGGTAAAGTACGTATTGCAGGTCGTACCGATGCTCAAGAATCGAGTGCTCCATGGCTTGCTGGGTGTAGGCCGAATCGTCGGGGCCGAGCCAATTGGATTTGTAGTCCGCCACGTAGTAGCGGCCATCGTGTTCGAACGTCAGGTCGATAAACCCCTTGAACATGCCGTTGAGCAGCACCGGCTCAGCGGCCACACGGGAAACACCGCCGTGGGTGTGCAGGCACACCAGTTTGTCGAGGGCCAGCACATCGACTGTGTGACTGGCGAACCAGAACTCCATTTCGATCTGGTACTGCTGAAGGCCGCTTAAGGTCACGTGGTCGTTGTACAGCGGCAACGGCGTTTGCAACAGATGACCCAGCCAGCCGCTGAGGGTGACGATCCAGCCTTCCCAGTTGCGGCGGTTACAACGTGCGCCCACGGCTTTTTCGATGGCCTCGGGCGTCACGTTGAAACCCTCTTCACCGGCCCACTCCAACAAGCCGTGGAGGAAGGTGCCTGGATTAGGACCGCGTGGGAAACGATGAATATCACCGCCGGACGCCGCCACTTCCCGTGGCGCATCGGGGTCGAGGCGTTCGTCATCGAACAGTTTCTGGGCCTGGGGGCTTTCCGGTGCTTCAAGACTGGCGGCGCTCATGCTGTCGCCAATGCGCAAGGCACTGTAGGAAGCAATCCACCAGTTTTCCGTGGCCTTACGTTCAGGCAGCAATGGTGCGAGCAGGGTCGCTTGATTGCGCGGCGGGTGGAACAGGATGTCTTGGGCGTCCGGCACATGGTCATAACCGATGGCCGCGCAGCCTTGCTGCAAGTCCAGCAACCAGCGCGCCAGACCCGCTGATTCGCCTAACGACGCGCCAGCACCAAGCAAATAGCCCAACGCCGACAGGTGCAAGACCGAGCTGCTGTTATTGCCGCGCTTGAGGTCGGCGATGCCTAGCCAGCAGGCGTGTTTGGCGCGGGTCAAGGCCACATAGAACAAACGCAGGTCTTCGGCCAGGCGCTCATCGTCGGCTTGGGCGATCAGCTCGGCCGTGGGTCGCAGGCTGACGTGGGACTTGCCCTGTCCATCGTGGTAATGCAGCGGCAAGCGACTGCCGTCCACAGGCTTGGCCGAACAGATGAACGGCAAGAACACCAGGTCGTATTCCAGGCCCTTGGATTTGTGGATGGTCACCACTTTGACCAGTTGCTCGTCGCTTTCCAGGCGCAGGATCTGCTCTTCACCGGCCTGTCCCGACAGCGCCAGATGCTCGGCCAAATGACGGATCAACGCCTGCTCGCCATCCAGTTCCGAGGCGGCCTGTTGCAACAATTCACTGAGGTGCAACAGGTTGGTCAGCACCCGCTCGCCATCACTGCGGGCGATGAGGGTTTGCGGCAGCTTGAAGTCGTGGAGCAGGCGACGCAGCATCGGCAACACGCCTTGGGTACGCCAGATGGCACGGTAGCCACGGAACTGCATCACCCGTGATTCCCACGCCAGTTCGTCCTGATTCAGACGCTCCAGCTCCGATAGGGACAGGTTCAGGGTGACGCAGGCCAGGGCGGCACGCAGCGGGCGTTCGACATCGGGTTCGGCGCAAGCCTTCAACCAGGCCAACAGGTCATGGGCTTCCTGGGCGGCAAACACCGAGTCTTTATCCGACAGGTACACACTGCGCACGCCACGGCGGGCCAGTTCGGCACGCACGGCCTGGGCTTCCTTGCCATCGCGCACGAGGATGGCGATGTCTGACGGCAACACGCCCTTGAGGTTACCCTCTATTACAAAGCCCGCCGTGCCTTGCTGCCCACCGTTGAGCAGCGCAACGATTTGCGTGGCGCAGGCGGCGGCCAGGTGTTGACGGTAAACCACGTTGGAAATCGGCTGGTCGGTGGGCAGGTGCCAAAGGTTCATGGCCGGCATTGGTTGGCCGTCGACCTGCAGGTGTTCGCTGCGGCCTTGGGACAGCACCGGGTGAAACGGCACCGGGTTATCCCCATTGGGCTCACGGAACAGGAACGCACCACGACCGGTTTCCGCACGCTGGAACACGTGATTCACCGCCTCGACCATCGCATGGCTGGAGCGGAAGTTGGTGCCCAGGGTGTGATGACGGCCGGTGGTAGATTGCCGGGCGCGCAGGTAGGTGTAGATGTCGGCGCCGCGAAAGGCGTAGATCGCCTGCTTGGGGTCGCCGATCAGGAACAGGCCGCTGTCGAGGTGGTTTTCTTCGATGCGGTAGATGCTGTCGAAGATGCTGTATTGCACCGGGTCGGTGTCCTGGAATTCATCGATCAGGGCCACCGGGAATTGCTCGCGGATCACGCTGGCCAGGCGCTCGCCACCGTCTGCCTGGAGGGCGGCGTTGAGGCGGATCAGCATGTCGTCAAACCCCATCTCGGCGCGGCGACGTTTCTCTTCCTCGAAGCGTTTGCCGACCCAGCCGGCAGCGTGTTGCAGCACCGCCGCGTCGGGCGTTGGCAAGGCGTCGAGGCTGGCTTTGAGGCTGGCCATGGCCTCGATGCCAGGGTGCTGCGGCGGCTCGCCTTTCCACGCTTCGGCCATGCCGTCAGGCGTCAGGCGGGTGAAGCCGGTGCCGATGTCCAGTTGTTCCAGGGTTTCGTCAGCGGCCCAGGCGCTGATCTTTTCGAACCAGGGCTCGAAGTAGCGCGCTTGCATCTTGCGCCCATCGACCGCCTTGGCGGCCACGGCTTGCAGGCAGATATCCCGCAGCTCGGCGGCCCATTGTTGCCAGGGTGCCTTGAGAGCAACCAGCGCGGCACGACGTTCTTGCAGGCAGGCGGTGATCAGTTCGGCTGGCTCGCGGGTTTCGTCGGTGGGCCGCTCGCTGCCGAACAACGCACGCACCCGTGGCATCAGCGCCGCGGGGCCGCCCCAATGGTTGCGCACCCAGTTGAGGGCATCGTCGTGCATTGGGTAGCAGAACAATCGCCAGTAGTCGCGCAGCACTTCGCCCAGCAGGTCGCTATGGTCAGTTTCCAGGGTCTGGGTGAACAGGCTGCCGCTGTCGAACGCATGTTCGCGCAGCATGCGCTGGCACCAACTGTGGATCGTCGAGACGGCGGCTTCATCCATCCATTGGGCGGCGATGTCCAGCCGATTGGCGCAGGCGGGCCATTGCTGCGGTTCATATTGCTCACGCAGGTCGGCAATCAGCGCATCAGGCTGCTCGATTTCGTCACGGAAAAAGCGCGCGGCTTCGGCCAGGCGGATGCGGATGCGTTCACGCAGCTCCTTGGTGGCGGCGTCGGTGAACGTCACCACGAGGATTTGCGGTGGCAGCAGTTCGCGGCCGAAACCGGACTCACCACCGCCGTGGCCGAGCACCAGGCGCAGGTACAAGGCGGAGATGGTGAAGGTCTTGCCGGTGCCGGCACTGGCTTCAATCAACTGGCTGCCTTTGAGCGGGAACGCCAGGGCCAAGGGTTTGCCGATCATGCGTCAGCCTCCGTGCTGGAAAGCGATCGCCAGGGGGCGTTGATCAGCGGGCGATACAGGGTTTCGCACCAGCCTTCGAACTCTTCACTGGCGACCAGGGCCGCGTAGTCGGGAAATTGCCGCGTAAGGGCAGGCGTTTCGCGGCGTTCGCCGTCTGTGGTGATGCCATCGCCTTCATAGGCTTTGCTCGCTGCCGCTTGGGCCTTGGCGGGGTCAGTCTGGCCGAGCCAGGCGAACGCGGTTTTCACCGCGACCGGTAGCGGCGCGCTCATTCCCGTGTGCCAGGCCAACAGCAGGTTACCGAGGATGTCCTCGGCGCCGGCCTTGTCCAGTGGGGCCAACAACAAGGTGTCGTCACTGGCTACCAGGCCGGTGCTCAAGGGCAGGCCACAGGCGCAGGCCACCACGTGATTGACCCAAGGGCGGATGAGGCGGTGCCACTTGCGTGTCTTGATCGAGCCAATACTGTTGGGGATGGTGGTGACGCTTAACAGTCCGCCATCACTGCGTCGGTGCAGACCGCTGATCCAACCTTCCAGCTGGATACCTTGGTACGCAAAGCTGATCGGTTCAGCGCCAGTATGCGGGGTGGGCCACAGCGCTAGAAGGTGTTGATAGCGTTGCACCAGGTCCGGCAACGGCTCGATCAACTCGTTACGCAGGCATTCACCGAAACCGACCATCGGCAGCAGGCCGCTGCCTTGCAGGCGCAGGGCCTGGGCGTTGAGCGCCTGATCGAGTTGGTCGGGTTGGGTGAGGGCCGCGTTCAGCAGGCTGTCGCTTAAGCTGTAGCGTTGCAATGCGTCCAGCACGAAGGGTTCTTCATCAGCCAGGGGCACTTCAGCGGCTTCGAAGAATACTTTCAGGCGCTGGCTGAAGAAGTGTTTGACCGGATTGCGCAGGAAGTCCTGTAACTGGCCAAGGCTCAGGGGTTCTTCCTGTTGGTGAGGGGTCAAGCCTTGCTCTTGGGTGATGACCGCCGGTGCCTGATGCAGCAATTGCCATTCGCGGGCATAGCTGAACAGCGAATCGCCTTCGTGGAAGTAGCGTGCGCTGAAGGGTTGCAGCGGGTGCTCTTGGGTCATTGCGTCGAGCAGCGGCTGATCATTGTTGGCGTGCTGCCAGCCGCTGGCCAAGTGGTCGCGCAGTTGGCCGATCAGTACCGAGGCCGGGCGATCACTGTTGTCACGGATGCTGCGGCCTACCCAGCTGATATACAGCTGGTCACGGGCTGACAGCAGCGCTTCGAGCAGTAAGTAGCGGTCGTCTTCACGGCGAGAACGGTCGCCGGGGCGGTAATCGCTGCCCATCAGGTCAAAATCCAGGGGTGGCTGGGCCCGCGGGTAATCGCCGTCGTTCATGCCGAGCAGGCAGACCAGCTTGAACGGGATCGCACGCATGGGCATGAGCGTACAGAAATTGACCGCTCCCGCCAGGAAGCGCTGGGACAGGCGCCCCTGATCCAATCCGGCAAGCCATGCCTCACGTACTACCGTAAGGGGTAACTCGTCTTGCAAGCCGACGGATTCGCAGGTTTCCAGCCAGGTTTCTCTTAGCTGTTCGAGCTGGCCCAGCAGGTAGTCATCGTGCTCGCTGCTGGGCAGGAAAAACAGCTGCATCAACCGTTGTAGACGCTCGCCCCAGGCCTGTGGCGCGGCGGGTTCCGATAGCGCTTGATGGGCATCGTGCAAGGCGTCGAGCAAGCCGACCAGCGGGCCGATCAAGGCCGCATCGAGGCCACCGATTTCGTCATAAGGTTCAATACCGTCGCAGGCCGTGCCGGTGCCGACGGCATAGCCCAGCAGCATACGGCGCAGGCCGAATCGCCAGCTGTTCTGCTCCAGTTCCGCGGGCAGACCCAAACCGGCGCGTTGCTCGGCATTCAGGCCCCAGCGGATGCCGGCCCCTTCGATCCAGCGATGCAAGGTGGGCAGGTCACGCTCTTTGATGGCGAAGCGTTCGCGCAGGGCCGGGACGTCGAGCAGATCGAGGATTTCGCTGACGGGGAAGCGGCTGTCGGGGAGTTTGAGCAGGTGCTCCACAGCAATCAACAGCGGGTCGCGGCCACGTTGACCTTGGTCTGTGAGGGTGAAGGGGATAAAGCGTGGGTCATGGCGTTCGAGCTGGCCGAAGACCGCGCGAATATGCGGTGCGTAGCTGTCGACGTCGGGGACCATGACGATGATATCCCGAGGGCGCAAGGTGGGGTCGGCGCTGAAGCGATGAAGTAATTGGTCGTGGAGGATTTCTACTTCGCGCTGGGCGCTGTGGGCGATATGGAAACGGATCGAAGTATCGCGTTGCAAGTCGACAGCGGGCCACCGTTCACGGGTTTCATTCAACGGGCGCAGTTCAAGGATATCGTCCTGGAGTTGGTTGAGCAGCGTGGTGGGTTCGCTGTCGCTGAACAGGTCGATACGACCGTCGCGAAATGCGGCGCGGTAGCTGTTGGGATCATCGTAGCTGTCCAGCAGACTGATGTAATCACGGCCCTGCTTGCCCCAGGCAGCGAGCAGCGGATGGGCGTGCTGATGCAAAGTTTGTGGGTCGATAGTGACGGGCATGCCCGCTTTGCGCGCCTGGCGTTTGTATTCGTTACGCAGCAAGTCCTTGTCAGCGACGATGTCCGACCAATGATGGCGGCAGGGGTTATGCACGCAGAGCAGGACCTGGCTGAAACGGGCCAGACCCGCCAAGGCTTCCAGCGCCTGGGCCGGCAGCGATGAGATGCCGAAGACGATCACCCGGGGAGGCAAGCCGGGCGGTGCTTGTTCAAGGCTGTTGATGCGCTCGATGAAACGCTGATGTACGCCGGCCCGGCTTTCGGCCATGCCTGCTTCACCCACATCCAGCAGCAGCGCGCGCCACAGCTCGGCTTGCCAGCAGTTGGCTGGGTTGAGCGGTTTGGACTCACCTCGACCATTGCGCAGTTGATGCCGGCCTGCGGCCCAATCCTCCAGCCAGTCGGCACGGTAGACCTGGTATTGGTCGAAGAGGTCAGCCAGGCGCTCGGCGAGTTGGTAGCGTTTGCGCAGGTCGGTGTCTTGCGTCAGGAAGCGTTGCAGAGGTTCGAAGTGCGGTTGGTCGATCAGCTCGGGTAACAGACGCATGAGGCGCCAGGTCAGCGGGGCTTTATCAAGCAGGGACTTGGGCGGGATTTCGTCGCGGCCCAGGACCATGCGATAGAGCTGCCACATAAAGCTGCCAGGCAGTTGTACGTCGATGGCTGCGGCAATGCCACAGCCGCCCATATCATCTTCTTGCGGATCTTCAGCCAAGGCCAGCTTCAGCCACTGGGCGATGCCGTTACTTTGTACCAGGGCGATTTCGTTTTCCAAAGGCGCCAGTGGGTAACGGCGCATCCAACTGACCACCAGGCTGCGCAGTTCGTCCAGGCGGTTGCCGTGAACCACCATGAATCCAGGGCTGAGGGACGTCGCGTCCGGCATAACGGCTTCCTTGGGAAAAGCAAAATCGAGGGGTGGACTTTAGCACTGTGGCGCACGGGGCGGGCACAGCCTGACAGGCGTGCGGGGACAAGGCGGACACTTTTCGAGCGCCCAAAACAAAACCCCAACTGCTTTCGCAATTGGGGTTTCGGAATTTAATCTTGACGATGACCTACTCTCACATGGGGAAACCCCACACTACCATCGGCGATGCATCGTTTCACTGCTGAGTTCGGGATGGGATCAGGTGGTTCCAATGCTCTATGGTCGTCAAGAAATTCGGGTACTGAGTCGTGGCCAGTTGGCCTCGCTTCAGCAAATTGGGTATGTGATAGTTTTCGGTGTTTTGTGAGCGTCGAACTTTCGGTTCATTGCGTCTTCACACACCGCAATCTGGTCTCTCTCGAGTTCGCAAATTGCTTGGGTGTTATATGGTCAAGCCTCACGGGCAATTAGTATTGGTTAGCTCAACGCCTCACAGCGCTTACACACCCAACCTATCAACGTCGTAGTCTTCGACGGCCCTTCAGGGAACTCAAGGTTCCAGTGAGATCTCATCTTGAGGCTAGTTTCCCGCTTAGATGCTTTCAGCGGTTATCTATTCCGAACATAGCTACCCGGCAATGCCACTGGCGTGACAACCGGAACACCAGAGGTTCGTCCACTCCGGTCCTCTCGTACTAGGAGCAGCCCCTCTCAAATCTCAAACGTCCACGGCAGATAGGGACCGAACTGTCTCACGACGTTCTAAACCCAGCTCGCGTACCACTTTAAATGGCGAACAGCCATACCCTTGGGACCGGCTTCAGCCCCAGGATGTGATGAGCCGACATCGAGGTGCCAAACACCGCCGTCGATATGAACTCTTGGGCGGTATCAGCCTGTTATCCCCGGAGTACCTTTTATCCGTTGAGCGATGGCCCTTCCATACAGAACCACCGGATCACTAAGACCTACTTTCGTACCTGCTCGACGTGTCTGTCTCGCAGTCAAGCGCGCTTTTGCCTTTATACTCTACGACCGATTTCCGACCGGTCTGAGCGCACCTTCGTACTCCTCCGTTACTCTTTAGGAGGAGACCGCCCCAGTCAAACTACCCACCATACACTGTCCTCGATCCGGATAACGGACCTGAGTTAGAACCTCAAAGTTGCCAGGGTGGTATTTCAAGGATGGCTCCACGCAGACTGGCGTCCACGCTTCAAAGCCTCCCACCTATCCTACACAAGCAAATTCAAAGTCCAGTGCAAAGCTATAGTAAAGGTTCACGGGGTCTTTCCGTCTAGCCGCGGATACACTGCATCTTCACAGCGATTTCAATTTCACTGAGTCTCGGGTGGAGACAGCGCCGCCATCGTTACGCCATTCGTGCAGGTCGGAACTTACCCGACAAGGAATTTCGCTACCTTAGGACCGTTATAGTTACGGCCGCCGTTTACCGGGGCTTCGATCAAGAGCTTCGCGTTAGCTAACCCCATCAATTAACCTTCCGGCACCGGGCAGGCGTCACACCCTATACGTCCACTTTCGTGTTTGCAGAGTGCTGTGTTTTTAATAAACAGTCGCAGCGGCCTGGTATCTTCGACCGGCATGAGCTTACGGAGCAAGTCCTTCACCCTCACCGGCGCACCTTCTCCCGAAGTTACGGTGCCATTTTGCCTAGTTCCTTCACCCGAGTTCTCTCAAGCGCCTTGGTATTCTCTACCCAACCACCTGTGTCGGTTTGGGGTACGGTTCCTGGTTACCTGAAGCTTAGAAGCTTTTCTTGGAAGCATGGCATCAACCACTTCGTTACCTAAAAGGTAACTCGTCATCAGCTCTCGGCCTTAGAATCCCGGATTTACCTAAGATTCCAGCCTACCACCTTAAACTTGGACAACCAACGCCAAGCTGGCCTAGCCTTCTCCGTCCCTCCATCGCAATAACCAGAAGTACAGGAATATTAACCTGTTTTCCATCGACTACGCTTTTCAGCCTCGCCTTAGGGACCGACTAACCCTGCGTCGATTAACGTTGCGCAGGAAACCTTGGTCTTTCGGCGTGGGTGTTTTTCACACCCATTATCGTTACTCATGTCAGCATTCGCACTTCTGATACCTCCAGCAAGCTTCTCAACTCACCTTCACAGGCTTACAGAACGCTCCTCTACCGCATCACTTACGTGATACCCGTAGCTTCGGTGTATGGTTTGAGCCCCGTTACATCTTCCGCGCAGGCCGACTCGACTAGTGAGCTATTACGCTTTCTTTAAAGGGTGGCTGCTTCTAAGCCAACCTCCTAGCTGTCTAAGCCTTCCCACATCGTTTCCCACTTAACCATAACTTTGGGACCTTAGCTGACGGTCTGGGTTGTTTCCCTTTTCACGACGGACGTTAGCACCCGCCGTGTGTCTCCCATGCTCGGCACTTGTAGGTATTCGGAGTTTGCATCGGTTTGGTAAGTCGGGATGACCCCCTAGCCGAAACAGTGCTCTACCCCCTACAGTGATACATGAGGCGCTACCTAAATAGCTTTCGAGGAGAACCAGCTATCTCCGAGCTTGATTAGCCTTTCACTCCGATCCACAGGTCATCCGCTAACTTTTCAACGGTAGTCGGTTCGGTCCTCCAGTTAGTGTTACCCAACCTTCAACCTGCCCATGGATAGATCGCCCGGTTTCGGGTCTATTCCCAGCGACTAGACGCCCTATTAAGACTCGCTTTCGCTACGCCTCCCCTATTCGGTTAAGCTCGCCACTGAAAATAAGTCGCTGACCCATTATACAAAAGGTACGCAGTCACCCAACAAAGTGGGCTCCCACTGCTTGTACGCATACGGTTTCAGGATCTATTTCACTCCCCTCTCCGGGGTTCTTTTCGCCTTTCCCTCACGGTACTAGTTCACTATCGGTCAGTCAGTAGTATTTAGCCTTGGAGGATGGTCCCCCCATATTCAGACAAAGTTTCTCGTGCTCCGTCCTACTCGATTTCATGACTAAGAGATTTTCGCGTACAGGGCTATCACCCACTATGGCCGCACTTTCCAGAGCGTTCCGCTAATCTCAAAGCCACTTAAGGGCTAGTCCCCGTTCGCTCGCCACTACTAAGGGAATCTCGGTTGATTTCTTTTCCTCAGGGTACTTAGATGTTTCAGTTCCCCTGGTTCGCCTCTTGCACCTATGTATTCAGTACAAGATAACCATCTTATGATGGCTGGGTTCCCCCATTCAGACATCTCCGGATCAAAGTCTGTTTGCCGACTCCCCGAAGCTTTTCGCAGGCTACCACGTCTTTCATCGCCTCTGACTGCCAAGGCATCCACCGTATGCGCTTCTTCACTTGACCATATAACCCCAAGCAATCTGGTTATACTGTGAAGACGACATTCGCCGAAAATTCGAATTTCTCAATTAAGAGAACTCACAAATTTTACCTTAGCCTGATCCGTTACCAGTGAAAGTAACGTTCAGTCTATCTTTCTATCACATACCCAAATTTTTAAAGAACGAACTAGTCAAAGACTAGAAATCAACATTCACCATCACAACGATGGAATGCTCATTTCTAAGCTTTATACAAACAGAAGCAGTAGTGGTGGAGCCAAACGGGATCGAACCGTTGACCTCCTGCGTGCAAGGCAGGCGCTCTCCCAGCTGAGCTATGGCCCCGTATTTCTACAGGCGTTTCCCACACAAAATTGGTGGGTCTGGGCAGATTCGAACTGCCGACCTCACCCTTATCAGGGGTGCGCTCTAACCAACTGAGCTACAGACCCAATTTCGGGCTGCTTCTTTCGTCTTCTTCAATGAATCAAGCAATTCGTGTGGGAACTTATGGAGCAGCTGATGTCGTCGATTAAGGAGGTGATCCAGCCGCAGGTTCCCCTACGGCTACCTTGTTACGACTTCACCCCAGTCATGAATCACACCGTGGTAACCGTCCTCCCGAAGGTTAGACTAGCTACTTCTGGTGCAACCCACTCCCATGGTGTGACGGGCGGTGTGTACAAGGCCCGGGAACGTATTCACCGCGACATTCTGATTCGCGATTACTAGCGATTCCGACTTCACGCAGTCGAGTTGCAGACTGCGATCCGGACTACGATCGGTTTTATGGGATTAGCTCCACCTCGCGGCTTGGCAACCCTCTGTACCGACCATTGTAGCACGTGTGTAGCCCAGGCCGTAAGGGCCATGATGACTTGACGTCATCCCCACCTTCCTCCGGTTTGTCACCGGCAGTCTCCTTAGAGTGCCCACCATAACGTGCTGGTAACTAAGGACAAGGGTTGCGCTCGTTACGGGACTTAACCCAACATCTCACGACACGAGCTGACGACAGCCATGCAGCACCTGTCTCAATGTTCCCGAAGGCACCAATCTATCTCTAGAAAGTTCATTGGATGTCAAGGCCTGGTAAGGTTCTTCGCGTTGCTTCGAATTAAACCACATGCTCCACCGCTTGTGCGGGCCCCCGTCAATTCATTTGAGTTTTAACCTTGCGGCCGTACTCCCCAGGCGGTCAACTTAATGCGTTAGCTGCGCCACTAAAAGCTCAAGGCTTCCAACGGCTAGTTGACATCGTTTACGGCGTGGACTACCAGGGTATCTAATCCTGTTTGCTCCCCACGCTTTCGCACCTCAGTGTCAGTATTAGTCCAGGTGGTCGCCTTCGCCACTGGTGTTCCTTCCTATATCTACGCATTTCACCGCTACACAGGAAATTCCACCACCCTCTACCATACTCTAGTCAGTCAGTTTTGAATGCAGTTCCCAGGTTGAGCCCGGGGATTTCACATCCAACTTAACAAACCACCTACGCGCGCTTTACGCCCAGTAATTCCGATTAACGCTTGCACCCTCTGTATTACCGCGGCTGCTGGCACAGAGTTAGCCGGTGCTTATTCTGTCGGTAACGTCAAAATTGCAGAGTATTAATCTACAACCCTTCCTCCCAACTTAAAGTGCTTTACAATCCGAAGACCTTCTTCACACACGCGGCATGGCTGGATCAGGCTTTCGCCCATTGTCCAATATTCCCCACTGCTGCCTCCCGTAGGAGTCTGGACCGTGTCTCAGTTCCAGTGTGACTGATCATCCTCTCAGACCAGTTACGGATCGTCGCCTTGGTGAGCCATTACCTCACCAACTAGCTAATCCGACCTAGGCTCATCTGATAGCGCAAGGCCCGAAGGTCCCCTGCTTTCTCCCGTAGGACGTATGCGGTATTAGCGTCCGTTTCCGAACGTTATCCCCCACTACCAGGCAGATTCCTAGGCATTACTCACCCGTCCGCCGCTCTCAAGAGAAGCAAGCTTCTCTCTACCGCTCGACTTGCATGTGTTAGGCCTGCCGCCAGCGTTCAATCTGAGCCATGATCAAACTCTTCAGTTCAAACATCTTTGGGTTTTTAAGAAACCCTAAACTTGGCTCAGCAATCGTTGGTTACATCTTTGATTTCTCGCGGAGTAACTTGTGATGCTGATAATCTTGTTGACTATCAGTCTGACTCCACAAGCACCCACACGAATTGCTTGATTCAGTTGTTAAAGAGCGGTTGGTTAAGATCTTTCGTCTCAACCGAGGCGCGCATTCTACAGCAGCCTCATTTGCTGTCAAGTGGTTATTTTCAGAAGTTTTCGAAGATTTCTTCAACAACTTCAACCACTTGCGCTTGCGATCTCTCGTAAGCGGGAGGCGAATTCTACAGCGTTACACGCTGCTGTCAACACCTCTTTTTCAACTTCCTTTTGGCTTCGATGAACTGAAGCAACTTGCTGTCGAGAACTGCGTAACTCATTGTTTACCAAGGAGTTTTCCGTTTCGACTGCGCCGGAAGTGGGGCGAATTATAGGCTTCCAGAATCTGCCGTCAAGGCTTAATTACGCTTTTGTGGCAGAAGGCGCTTTTTTAGCAATAAGGCGAGGGATTCGACGCATTACCGGCGGCACCCGCATCAACAGAAGTAGCGCACCTATAGACGCGTAGATGGCCCACTCCTTCAGGTCCGCCCGCACTATCCATAGCATGTGCAGCAAACCGAGCCCAAGAATCACATAGACCAGACGATGCAGCTTCTTCCATCGACTCCCCAACCGACGCTGGCTATAGCGGTTCGACGTGACGGCCAAGATAAGGAGAGCAACAAACCCCAGCGCCCCCACAATGATGTAGGGCCGCTTGCTCAACTCTACGCCGAGCTGCGACCAATCCAGCCCCAGGACAAACACACAATAGGCCGCCAGGTGCAGCACAACATAAGCAAAGCACCACAGCCCCAACTGTCGCCGCACCGCTATCCACCCCGCCCAACCGCTCAATTTCTGCAGCGGCGTCATAGCAAGCGTGATCAGCAATAAAATGAGCGTCCCCAAACCCAGGCGATCAACGAGCACCTTGCCTGGATCAGGCCCCAGCGCAGAGCTCCACGCTTCATACAGCCAGAGCAATGGCCACACTGCTGCGGCTACAAACACGCCGATGCGCCAGATGGGATAGCGCATCAGTAGTTCTTCCGCAGATCGAGGCCTGCATATAAAGAAGCGACCTCATCCGAATAGCCATTGAACATCTGCGTCTGGCGCACATTCGGACTGAACAGGCCGCTCGGCAGGCGGCGCTCCCGCGCCTGGGTCCAGCGCGGATGATCGACCGTAGGATTCACATTCGCATAAAACCCATACTCATCGGCAGCAATACTTTGCCAGGTCGTTTTCGGCTGCTCACTGACCAGACTGATACGTACGATGGACTTCACACTCTTGAAGCCATACTTCCACGGCACCACCAAGCGCAACGGCGCGCCGTTCTGGTTAGGCAACTCCCGCCCATACATGCCCACAGCGAGGATCGCCAAAGGATTCATCGCCTCATCCAGGCGCAGCCCTTCCACATAAGGCCAGTCGATCAAGCCGAAACTTGAGCGTTGCCCAGGCATGCTCTTGGGATCCTGGAGGGTTTCAAAACGGATGTACTTGGCTTTGGAGGTTGGCTCGACCTGCTTGAGCAACGCCGAGATGGGAAAACCTATCCACGGAATCACCATGGACCATGCCTCGACACAACGCAGACGGTAGATGCGCTCTTCCAACGCATAGGGTTTCATGAAGTCCTCCAGGGCATAGCGCCCAGGTTTTGCGACTTCACCATCAATCACCACACTCCAGGGCTGCGTCTTGAGCGAGCCCGCATTCGTTGCCGGGTCGCCCTTGCCTGTCCCGAACTCATAGAAGTTGTTGTAGTGAGTTGCATCCTTGAATGGCGTGATGGCCTCATCTTTGACCGTCACCGATTGCCACTTCGTGTTCGGAAGTTTTTCCGTAAACCAGTTGGGCGCGCTGCCCGGCTCGACGTCGGCATACCGCGAAGCATCGCTCGCACTGGCCCAACGCGGCAAGCTGCTGGCGGCAATACCAGCAAGCGCACCACCGAGCAGGCTGCGGCGAGAGAGATAGAAGGATTCAGGCGTGACGTCCGATTCGTGACAATCGGACGCTTTGGGTAATTTGATTAACATGGTAACTCCGCAGCGTTGGAGAACTGATGCACCAATAGACTGCGGAGTATGGGGGAAATTACATTAAGACAATGTTTTGTCCCGACGCAGACGCAACAAGTACTGAATCGGACCCGAAGCGGCGTAGGCCAGGAACGCCAGCAGCAGGATACGCGGTGGATCACTGAACACGACCGCGAACACTAGCACCACCACAAGGATGGCCACGAAAGGCACGCGCCCTTTGAGGTCAAATTCCTTGAAGCTGTTGTACTTGATGTTGCTGACCATCAGCATGCCGGCCGCTGCCACCATCAGGGCAACCAGGAACGACATCTTCGATCCCTGAATCCCGTAATCACTGAACGCCCAGACAATCCCCGCGACAACACCCGCCGCTGCCGGGCTGGCAAGGCCGATGAAGTAGCGCTTGTCGGCAGTCCCCACCTGGGTGTTGAAGCGCGCCAGGCGCAAAGCGGCACCCGCGACATAGATGAAGGCAACCATCCAGCCAACCTTGCCCATGTCACCCAATGCCCAGGCAAATGCCAGCAATGCGGGGGCAACACCGAAGGCGACCATGTCCGACAGCGAGTCGTACTCGGCGCCAAAAGCGCTTTGAGTATTGGTCATGCGCGCCACGCGACCATCCAGGCCGTCGAGCACCATGGCCACGAAAATTGCGATAGCAGCAAAGCCAAAGTATTTGCTGGCACTCGCCGCATCACCCGCCGCCAGCGCGCTCTGGGCACTCATGGAGTTGATGATGGAGTAGAAGCCGGCGAACAGGTTCGCCGTGGTGAATAGGTTGGGCAGCAGATAGATGCCACGATGCCGGACCTTGCGGCCTTCGGCGTCATGCCCTTCTTCGACATGTTCATCGATCGGCAGCATGCTTTCGGCGTCGGAAGCCTGGTTTGGCTCTTCGGGACGTTCGCTCATGGACTTTACCTTGCAACGGTGTGAAAAAATTCGACAGATACTTGCAGCGAGTGTTCGCCTGCAAACGATGCAGCTTTATACCAGAACCAACCCCTCAAACGAAAAAACGCGGCCTAAGCCGCGTTTTCCCTTGATGCGTACGACTTAGTTCTTGGCTTTGTCGACGATCTTGTTGGCACCGATCCACGGCATCATGGAGCGCAGTTGCTCGCCGATGACTTCGATACCGTGAGCGGCGTTGTTACGACGCTTGGCGGTCATCGAAGGGTAGCCGGTAGCGCCTTCGCTGATGAACATTTTGGCGTATTCGCCGTCCTGAATACGTTTCAGGGCGTTGCGCATGGCCTGGCGGGACTCGGCGTTGATCACTTCAGGGCCGGTCACGTACTCGCCGTATTCGGCGTTGTTGGAGATCGAGTAGTTCATGTTGGCGATGCCGCCTTCGTACATGAGGTCAACGATCAGCTTCAGTTCGTGCAGGCATTCGAAGTAGGCCATTTCCGGCGCGTAGCCAGCTTCAACCAGGGTTTCGAAACCGGCTTTTACCAGCTCAACGGTACCGCCGCACAGAACGGCTTGTTCGCCGAACAGGTCGGTTTCGGTCTCGTCCTTGAACGTGGTTTCGATGATGCCGGTACGACCGCCACCCACGCCAGCAGCGTAGGACAGTGCAACGTTCTTGGCATTGCCCGACGCATCCTGGTAGATCGCGATCAGGTCGGGGATACCGCCGCCTTTGACGAACTCGGAACGCACGGTGTGGCCCGGTGCTTTCGGCGCGATCATGATCACGTCGAGGTCAGCACGCGGCACAACCTGGTTGTAGTGAATCGCGAAGCCGTGGGAGAAGGCCAGGGTAGCGCCCTTCTTGATGTTCGGCTCGATTTCGTTCTTGTACAGCGAGGACTGGAACTCGTCCGGGGTCAGAATCATGACCAGGTCGGCAGCCGCCACAGCAGAAGCAACGTCGGTCACTTTCAGGCCATGGGCTTCAGCCTTGGCTACGGTGGCCGAACCTTTGCGCAGGCCAACGGTGACGTCAACGCCGGAGTCTTTCAGGTTGCACGCTTGGGCGTGGCCCTGGGAACCGTAGCCGATGATGGCGACTTTCTTGCCCTGGATGATCGACAGGTCACAATCTTTATCG
The DNA here is from genome assembly GCF_009648855.1 of Pseudomonas sp. CFSAN084952. Lineage (NCBI taxonomy): Bacteria > Pseudomonadati > Pseudomonadota > Gammaproteobacteria > Pseudomonadales > Pseudomonadaceae > Pseudomonas > Pseudomonas sp. CFSAN084952. The sequence continues at coordinate 4,484,070 of NZ_CP045767.1, forward strand.
TAATAAACTTTCATGAGGTTCCTCTATATATCCAGGCCGTGAGGCCATTCGCTAATTTGGGTTAGATGCTGAGTACTTTGTCGCCACGGGCAATCCCGGTGACACCACTGCGTACGGTTTCCAGAATCGAGGCCGTCCCGATCGACTGGATGAAGCTGTCCAGCTTGTCGCTTGTACCGGTCAGTTGAACGGTATAAACGCTGGCGCTCACATCGACGATCTGCCCGCGATAAATATCGGTAGTGCGCTTGATCTCGGCACGTTGGGCACCCGTGGCCTTGACCTTGACCAGCATCAGTTCGCGCTCGATGTGGGCGCTTTCCGACAGGTCGACCAGCTTGACCACTTCGATCAGCTTGTTGAGGTTCTTGGTGATCTGCTCGATCACCTCATCGTGGCCCACAGTAGTCAACGTCAGGCGCGACAGGGTCGGGTCTTCGGTCGGGGCCACGGTCAGGCTTTCAATGTTGTAGTTGCGTTGCGAAAACAGGCCGACAACACGGGACAAGGCGCCGGGTTCGTTCTCCAGAAGCAGGGAGATAATATGCCGCATGATTAAGTACGCTCCGTCTTGTTCAGCCACATGTCGCGCATAGAGCCGTCTTTGATTTGCATCGGATAGACGTGCTCGCTGGTATCGACCTGAATATCGATGAACACCAGACGGTCCTTCATGGCAAACGCTTCTTCCATCTTCGGCTTCAGATCTTTCAAATCAGTGATGCGAATGCCGACGTGGCCATAGGCTTCAACCAACTTGATGAAGTCCGGCAACGATTCCATGTAGGAATGGGAGTGACGGCTACCGTAGCTCATGTCCTGCCATTGACGAACCATGCCGAGCACGCCGTTGTTCAAGCAGACGATCTTCACCGGAAGACCGTATTGCAGGCACGTCGACAGTTCCTGGATGTTCATCTGGATGCTGCCTTCGCCGGTGACGCAGGCAACGTCGGCATCCGGGAAGCTCAGTTTCACACCCATGGCCGCAGGGAAACCAAAGCCCATCGTGCCCAGGCCACCGGAGTTGATCCAGCGGTTAGGCTTGTCGAACTTGTAGTACTGCGCCGCGAACATCTGGTGCTGGCCCACGTCGGAGGTCACAAAGGCGTCGCCCTTGGTCACTTCGCACAGGGTTTCGATCACGGTTTGTGGCTTGATGATGCTGCCGTCACCCTTGTCATAAGGGAACAGACCGCGATCACCGCGCCATTCGTCGATCTGCTTCCACCAGCTGGCAACGGATTCCTTGTTCGGCGTTTCGCCGATGTCCTTGAGCGCAGCGACCATTTCGGTCAATACGCTCTCTACAGGACCCACGATTGGCACATCGGCCTTGATGGTCTTGGAGATGGACGCAGGGTCGATGTCGATGTGGATGATCTTGGCATTCGGGCAGAATTTGCTCGCGCCGTTGATCACTCGGTCATCGAACCGCGCGCCCACGGCCAGGATCACATCGGCGTGGTGCATGGTGAGGTTGGCGGTGTAGCTGCCGTGCATACCGAGCATGCCGACGAACTGACGGTCCGAACCCGGGAATGCGCCGAGGCCCATCAGGGTGTTGGTCACCGGCAGGTTGAGCAACTTGGCCAGTTCGGTCAACGGAGCGGAACCGCCGCCCAGAATCACGCCACCGCCGGAGTACAACACGGGGCGCTTGGCCGCCAGGAGCATTTCTGCCGCCTTGCGGATTTGCCCCGAGTGCCCGCGGACGGCCGGGCTGTAGGAACGCAGCTTGGCTTTCTTGGGAAAAACATATTCGAATTTTTCGGCCGGGTTGGTCATGTCTTTCGGGATATCAACCACCACAGGGCCCGGGCGACCGGACTGGGCGAGGTAGAACGCCTTTTTCATGACTTCCGGGATTTCCGACGCGTGCTTGATCATGAAGCTGTGTTTCACGATCGGGCGGGAAATACCGATCATGTCGGTTTCCTGGAAAGCGTCGGTGCCGACCATGGTGCTAGGCACCTGGCCAGAGATGATCACCATCGGGATGGAGTCCATATACGCAGTCGCGATGCCGGTAATGGCATTGGTTGCGCCTGGGCCGGACGTTACCAGTACCACGCCGGCTTTACCGGTGGCACGGGCGTAACCGTCAGCCATATGGGTCGCGGCCTGTTCGTGGCGAACCAGGATGTGGGTAACAGCCGGTTCCTTGAACAGTGCGTCGTAGACATGCAGCAGAGCACCACCTGGGTACCCGTAGATATAGTCGACGCCTTCGTCACGCAAAAAGCGGACGAGCATCTCACCGCCAGATAAAAGCTCCACGTTGTTCACCTCTAAAACGCCAGAATACCGTCCGTTAAAAAACCGACGGGTCTTAATAGGTTTACTTCTCAACAGAGCATGAGCGACGGTGGTCGCCGACTACGTCAGCACTGACTGAGCAAGTATTGGGATCGTCCCAAGTGTTGCGGGCTTTTCCCACCCAGCGCGAGGTAACGCGTTGCGGGTGTTACAGGTCGGCGCGGATGTGCGCCTCATGATCTGCTGAGCGGGCCTGCTTCTGGCAGTCCCGATACAGCGGACTTTGGATTCTTCTGTTTCACGCCCTTCAAGTCAAGCAATAATTGCGCTTTTTTCCAACTAAGCGCATGAGAACGTAGAAGAAAGGGCTTTGAGGAGGGATAAAACTCGCCTGAATGTCGTCAAGCGGTAGAAATGTGCGCAAGACTGCCGGAAAAACCGGCAGTCAGGCAATTAACGAGCGTCGACGATCAATTGATCGAACTTTTTCAGCGCGTTACGCAAGCCGAGGCTCTCCCGCGGCCGGTCGGCGTAGACCATCTCGGCCATTTCCAGGATCCCCGACGCATTCGGCAAGGGCAGGTCCTGTTCCAGGATCTGCTTCATACGCGCAAGGAAAATCCACTGCAGCCACTGGTGGAAGTCCAAGGTATCGACGGAAAAGGGCTCGACACTGCTGAGCGCTTCAGCACTGGGGGAGACTTCATCCCACCAGCCCTGAACGCGCAGTTCGCGCTCGATCAGCAATAACTGCTCGGCAATCGCGGGAAAACGCGCATCCATCAGAGGCTGACCTTGGCTTTTTGCCGTGCCTGCGCAGCACCCGCTGCATCGCCTTGGGCTGCACGCGCATCCCCGATCAAGGCCCACAGGCTGGCTTGCAGGTCTGGGCGCCCATTGGCCAGGCTCAGGCCACGGCGAGCGAACTGCTCCGCCTGGGGCGCATCGCCCTGGGCCATGCGCACCTGGGCCAGGCGATAGAGCACTTGTGGCTCACGCGGCGCCACGCGCTGGGCACGTTCAAGGCTCGACGAGGCGCCATTCAAATCGCCACCCGCCTGCTGCTGCTGTGCGGTTGTGAGCAACGCCAGCACCGGGCCATCGAGTTGTTCGTCAGCCGACAACCCGCCCGCATTGGACGATGACGGAATACCGCTCGGCGTAGAAGGCATGTTGTAGGTGCCCTGGTTGACCGGCGCGGTTTGAATCGGCGTGGAGTTCACCGGCCCGGAAGTGCTCGGGCCTGGGGTCCATGGTTCGGCACTGATAGGCGCCGAGGTTGCAGCCCCACTGCCGGGCACCATCACCACGACGCCGGAATCCTGTGGAATTGCCTGGGTTGCAGCTTGGGCAGGCCGTTTGACCACGGTCTGACGGAAGCCACCATTGGCCGAAATGCGGTCGTTATTAGAGACGGACGTGCTTGAGTCCACCACAGGGATAGAGCCGCGCTGCACGCTGGAGCAACCGCCGAGCAAAGCCAGAGCCGTAATGGCTGGAATCCACAACTTGTTCACTTGAAACCCTCTTTGCTTAATTCATCCAGCCCTTGACCCAATCCATCACCGAATCCGCGTCAGCAGGGGCACTGCCACTGCACGCGGCGCCGGGTGGTGGTTCGCTGCCGCGAATATACGGCATCTGCACCGCGCCCGGACAGTTGGCATCGGAGCCTTGGCCGGTGTGCGGATCAATCCAGGCCTGCACGATATTGTCCGGCTGCGGCATGTTGAGCGGCAACGGGTCAGCCTTGCGCATGAAACTGGTCCATACCTGCAACGCGCCTGTCGCACCGGTGAACGGCGTCTTGCCATTGTCGTCGCGCCCCAGCCATACCACGGCCAGTACATCCTGGCCGAAACCCGCGAACCAGCTGTCGCGAGAGTCGTTACTGGTACCGGTCTTGCCCGCCAGGGTCAGGTTCGACGGCAGCACGCTATAGACCGAACGCCCTGTACCCTCGCGCATCACACGCTGCATGGCGTTCTGGATCAGGTAGATGGAGCCGGCGTCGAAGCGCTGCTGAATCTGGAACGGGTAGCGCTTGAGCGGTTCGCCATCGGCGGTCAGCACACTGCGAATACCGCGCATCGGCGTATTGAAGCCACCATTGGCCAGGGTCTGGTACATGGTGGTCACTTCCATCGGCGTCATGGCCGCAGCGCCCAGAAGCATGGACGGGAACGCCGGGAACTCACGTTCGATCCCCAGTCGCGCCAGGGTCTTCAGCACATTCGGCACACCGACTTCAAGCCCCAGGCGCGAGGTCGAGATGTTGTAGGAATGCGCCAATCCTTGATACAGGAACACCGTGCCATGAGAGCGGCGGTCGAAGTTCTTGGGCGTCCATACCTGGCCATCCGCACCTTTGATCGACAGCGGGTCATCGGACAGCCAACTGGTCAGCGTGTACTTGCTGGGTTTTTCCAGTGCCGTGAGATAGACCGCGGGCTTGACCAGCGAGCCAATCGGCCGCACGGCATCCAGTGCGCGGTTGAAGCCTGCAAAACTGGCCTGGCGGCTGCCGATCATGGCCTGGACCTCGCCGGTTTCCGGGTTGGTCACGACCATGGCGGCTTCGACTTCATCCGAGCCTTTACGGCCAGTCAGGCGCTTGAAGGTGTCGTTGACCGATGCTTCGGCCTTCATCTGCAGGATGGGGTCGAAGCTGGTGAAGATCCGCAGCCCCTCTTCGGTCAAGTCTTCGTCGCGGTAGTCTTCGCGCAGTTGGCGCTTGACCAGGTCGATAAAGCCCGGGAACGAGCTATCCGCCAGCTTGCCGCGGGTTGTCACACCCAGTGGCATTTTTTTCGCAGCGGCCACTTGTTCAGCGGTGGCCACACCCTGCTGCTCCAGTACATCGAGCACCAGGTTGCGACGTTCAAGCGCACGCTCCGGGTTGCGGCGCGGGTTGTAATAGGACGGCCCCTTGACCATCCCCACCAGCAACGCAACCTGATGCAATTTCAATTCGGACAACGGCTGCCCGAAGAAGAACTGGCTGGCCAGGCCAAAACCGTGCACGGCGCGCTGGCCATCCTGCCCGACGAATACCTCGTTGAGGTAAGCCTCAAGGATTTCCTGCTTGCTGTAATGCAGCTCCAGCAACATCGCCATCATGGCTTCGGTGAGTTTACGGGTCAGGCTGCGCTCGTTGGTCAGGTAGAAGTTCTTGACCAGTTGCTGCGTCAGCGTACTGCCGCCCTGAGTCATCTTGCCGCCGGAAGTGTTGACCCAGATAGCGCGGGCAATCGACTTCGGAGAAACACCCCAGTGGCTATAGAAATCGCGGTCTTCGACAGCGACCAGGGTTTCCAGCAGATACGGTGGTACCTGATCGAGCTTGATCAGGATGCGATCTTCAAGGTTCTTCGGGTAAATACCGCCGATCAGCAACGGTTCGAGACGCACCACCGGCAGCTTGGAGCCATTGAGCGAGGACAGCTCAGCCACATAATCGCCAGAGAAACGCACGCGCACCGGCTGGGCTTTTTCCAGGCCTTCGTAGAACTGGAAGCCACGGGTGTTCAGGTCGACGGTATTACCGCTGACCGCCGCAGCGCCAGGGCCATTGCTCACGGGTTCGCGGCGGTAGCCCAGCGCATCGAGCTCGGTAAGGAAGTCTTCCTTGCTCAGCTTCTGACCAGAGAACAGCTCCAGCGGGCGTGCATACACCTTGGCCGGAATCGTCCAGCGCTTGCCGGAGAATTTTTCCTGCACCACGGCATCGAGGTACACCGCAAGGCCGGCGACCGCCACAAGGCCCACCAGGCCAAGCTTGATCACCCAGCCCAGCCAAGGGCGCGGGCCGCGGGAAGGAGGTTTTTTACGGGAACGGGGAGATCGGGTTCGAGTCATGGCGGCGGATTATACGCACTTTATTGATGATCAACATGAGCCGGACAGCGGTTTGCACGACTGGCATCAGCAGCCATAATGCCCCCCATGATTTTCCCCCGACTTTGAAGGATCGCCCGTGAGCCAGACCCTGATCGCTGCCCTGCAAAACCCGGCCTTGTACCCTCATCCGGTTGACGCGTTTCAAGTCATCGAGACCCATATTTCCTGGGTGATACTGACGGGCCCCTATGCATATAAGCTGAAGAAACCGATGAACTTCGGCTTCCTGGACTTCACCAATCTGGACGACCGCGGGCATTTCTGCCGCGAGGAACTGCGCCTCAACCAGCGCCTGACCGAAGACTTGTATCTTGAAGTGTTGCCGATTACCGGCACTGCCGAGGCGCCGCAACTGGGTGGCGACGGCCCAGCCATCGAGTACGCGCTGAAAATGCGCCAGTTCCCGCAAAGCCAGATGCTCAGCACCCTGCAAGCCAACGGCGAACTGACCAGCGCGCACATCGATGAGATGGCCAAGCAGATTGCGCAATTCCACCTCAGCGCCCCCAAAGTCCCGCAAGATCACCCCGCCGGCACGCCGGAAGAGGTGATGGCTCCGGTACGCCAGAACTTCGACCAAATCCGCCCATTCCTCAGCGACAAGGCCGACCTGACTCAGCTGGAGGCTCTGCAAGCCTGGGCTGAAAGCAGCTTCGAACGCCTCAAGCCTCTGCTTGCGCAGCGCAAGCTCGACGGTTATACCCGTGAATGCCACGGCGATATCCACCTGGGCAACGCCACGCTGATCGATGGCCGCGTGGTGATCTTCGACTGCATTGAGTTCAACGAGCCTTTCCGCTTTACCGACGTGTACGCCGACACCGCTTTTTTGGCGATGGACCTGGAAGATCGCGGCCTGAAATGCCTGGCACGGCGCTTCATAAGCCAGTACCTGGAGCTGACCGGCGACTACCAGGGCCTGGAGCTTCTGAACTTCTATAAAGCCTACCGTGCATTGGTACGCGCCAAGGTTGCGCTGTTCAGCATGCCCAGCGAAGCCAACCCGGTGCAACGCGCTACCACCCTGCGCCAGTACCGCAACTACGCCAACCTGGCGGAAAGCTACAGCACTATCCCTTCGCGCTTCCTGGCAATCACCCATGGCGTTTCAGCCGTGGGCAAGAGCCACGTGGCCATGCGCCTGGTCGAAGCCCTGGGCGCGGTACGCCTGCGTTCGGACGTAGAGCGCAAGCGCCTGTTTGGCGAACAACAGGTAGAGAACACCCTGCAGGCCGGTATCTACAATCAGGACGCCAGCGCTGCCACCTACGCACGCCTGAACGAGATTGCCGACACCGTGCTGCGCGCCGGCTACCCGGTGGTGCTGGACGCCACGTTCTTGAAACGCGCGCAGCGTGACGCCGCCGCCCAGGTTGCCGAAGCCACTGGCGCGCCGTTCCTGATCCTCGACTGCAACGCCCCGCAAGCCGTTATCACCAGTTGGCTGGCACAACGCCAGGCGGATAAAAACGATCCGTCTGACGCCACCCTGGCCGTTATCGAAGAGCAACAAGCCAGTCGTGACCCGCTGACTACCGAGGAGCTGCTGCTCAGCAAGCGTGTGGAGACCAATGAAAGCGGGACGCTCGACGCGTTGGTCGGGCATATCCGTCAACACCTGCCGGGCCTGTAAGAAATATTTCTTGGTCGCGTCGTCGTCTTCGGCGCGCGACCCAGCGATAGTGGCACTATACTGGCTCCATAACGCCAGCCAGAGTCGCGATCATGAGTCAGCCAAAGCTTCTTGATACCCCGCTCTACGCCCTCCTGCACAAGGACGACATCCGCGGCTTCAACCAGGAGCGCCCTGAAAATGGCCCCATCGACATGCGCGGTGGCGACTTTCGAGGGCTGGACCTGCGCGACCTGAACGCCACCGGTATTGACTTCACCGACGCCTATTTTCGCTCTGCCGACCTGCGCGGCCTGGACTTGCGTGGCTGCTCACTGGAAGGCGCCAGCCTGGCCCATGCGCAGATATCGGGGGCTTATTTCCCGCCCGAACTCACGGCTGACGAAATACTCATGTCGGTCAATTTCGGTACTCGCCTGCGCTACCGCACCAAGTAACGCCACACACCGAGTTCCTGCCACATCCCCTGCCTGCCGGGCACTTTGCGCCTGCCTGCGAGTAAGCGCCGTGGCGCCATCCTTATAATCTTTTCAGCCCTTTCTGACCAAAGAACCACGCTTTTCCTACTCAACGCTACACTCATTTTCAGGCTGCCTGGTCACGACACCCACCGCACCATTCGGCCAACGCAAGGAGGCTTGATGAACGATGAGCTGCAACACCTGAAAAACCTTGGCAAGACGTCAGCGCAGTGGCTGCATGCGGTGGGCATCCACAGCGCGTCCGACTTGCGTCGCCTGGGGGCGGTCGACGCTTACCGAGCCGTGCGCACGCGCGGGTTTCGAGCGTCGAAGGTTCTGCTGTATGCCATTGAAGGGGCATTGATGGATGTGCACTGGAACGACATACCCACCGAGCGCAAGGAGGCCTTGAACCGTCAGCTTGAAGCGATCTCAGCGCATCAGAAGAACTAGAGTGGCACTCAAACCCAGCGTTTACGGGCATTACAAACGAGCGTTTGAGAAAAATGGATGAAGCAGAAAAACAGATGTTGACTCTCAAATGAGAATCGTTATGATTATCACAACTGGTCGCGAGATCAGCCGATAACTGAAAGACCATTGGTTCGGACTCTCAGATTATCTCCTCATCAGGCTAATCACGGTTATTTGACCCGGCTCTTGCCGGGTCTTTTTTTGCCCGCGAATTAACCGGCCTCAGCGCGCAATGATCAACGGATGCCCACGCTCCGGATGCGGCTGTACCAATACATCCAGACCGAATACAGCCTTGAGCGGCTCTGGTTGCAGGACGTTAGAGGGCGTATCCAGCGCGTGGGGGCGGCCGTTTTCCAGCAACAGGATCCGGTCGCAGTAACGCGCCGCCAGGTTCAAGTCATGCAGGATGACCAGCACCGCAGCGCCTCTGTCGGCAAAATGCCGGATAGCTTGCAAGGTGGTGTGTTGGTGCAGAGGGTCGAGCATCGATGTGGGCTCATCCAGCAACAACGTCTGCCCTGCCTCACCCGGCCATAACTGCGCCAATACCCGTGCCAGGTGCACACGCTGCCGCTCGCCGCCCGACAAGGCCAGGTAACTGCGCCCACTCAGGTGGCCTACATCAGCAGCCTGCAGCGCGGCGTTGATGATTTCGTCGTCGCGCACTCGCCCGGTCTGATGAGGCAAGCGGCCCATGCCCACCACCTCTTCGACACGAAAGGCAAAGTCCAGGGTGGAGGATTGTGGCAGCACCGCCAGGCGCTGGGCACGTTGCACACCTGTCATGTGCTTGAGCGCCTGCTGATCCAGCCACACCTTGCCCTGATCCGGCTGCAACTCCCCGCACAGCGCTCCAAGCAAGGTACTTTTGCCGGCGCCATTGGGGCCCAGAACGCCCAGCACTTCGCCCGGCAATAGGTCCAAGGTGATATCGGCGAGCACGGTCTTACCACCGCGCCGGATCTGCAACGCTTCTACCCGCAACATCAGGCGCGCCCTCGTAACAATAAATAGAGGAAAAACGGCGCACCGATAAACGCGGTGACAATACCGATCGGCAGTTCCGCCGGCGCTAACGCCAGGCGCGCCACCAGGTCCGCAAACAGCAGCAGGCTCGCACCCGCCAACACCGAGGCCGGTAACAACACCCGATGATCCGGCCCAGCCAGCAGCCGCACCAGATGCGGTACCACCAACCCGACAAAACCAATCATGCCCGCCGCTGCCACTGCGGCGCCAACGCCCAAGGCCGTGCAGAACACCAACTCGCGCTTGAGCCCCTCGACATCAACACCCAGATGCTTGGCCTCGGACTCACCCAGCAACAGCGCGTTCAGCGCCTTGGCCCGGCGCGGCAACCATAGCGCCACGCCCGCACTCACCAGCAACAAGGGCCACAACCGCGAATAACTTGCACCATTGAGGCTGCCCAGGTTCCAGAACGTCAGGGTGCGCAAGGTGGCATCGTCTGCCAGATAGGTAAACAGGCCCACGGTCGAACTGGCCAGGGCCGTCAGCGCAATACCGGCAAGCAACATCGTCGCGACATTGGTCTGGCCATTGCGACGCCCCAGGCGATAGACCAGTGCCGTGACGCCCAGGCCACCGAGGAAGGCGCACAGCGACAACAGGTACGGCCCGAAAGCATCCGGCAGCCCGCCAAATAGCGAGCCACCGACAATCGCCACCGCCGCTCCCAGCGCTGCCCCGCTGGACACGCCGACCAAGCCAGGATCGGCCAGCGGGTTGCGGAACAACCCCTGCATCGCCACGCCCGACAATGCCAGCACACCGCCGACCGCCAGCCCCAACAGGGTCCGCGGCAGGCGAATCTGCCCCAGGATCAACTCGGCCTGCTCCAACCCCTGGGCCTCTATCGGTACGCCCATCAGTTTTAGCGCAGCCCTGAGCGTGTCCACTAACGGCAGGCTGACCGGCCCCAGTGCCAATGAAAGCCAGATCGCCAATACACACAGCAGCGACAGCCCAATAAACAGCGTTTTTGGCTTAACCAGAGTGGTCATGGAGCAGGCTTAGGCTGGGACGGATAAAAACCGGCAGACAGTTTCTCCAGGCTTTGCGGCAATCGGGGCCCAAGGCCACCTACCAGCAAGGTCGGATCCAGCTCAAAGACGCGGCCGTTCTTGGCTGCCGGCGTAGAGGCAAGGATCGGATTTTCCTTGAACAAGGCAGCACGTGCCGCGTCACCGGTCAGGGCGCGATCGGCAAACACCAGCACCTCAGGGCTCAACCCCGCCAGCGACTCGACGGAAAACGGTTTATAGCCGGTGTGCGTGGCCAGATTACGCCCTCCAGCCTGCTGCAACATCCAATCAGCGGCCGTGTCCTTGCCCGCGATCAGCGGCTTGCCACCGGCATGGCCGAGCAGCAACAGCACGCCTGGAGCTTTTTGCGTGGCCTGGGCCTTGACCACCCATTTTTTTTGCTGTGCCAGCGCCTGCTCATACCCGGCAAACAGGGCATCAGCCTGGGCCTCACTGCCGAGCAGTTTCCCCAAGTGTTCGAGGTTGCCTTTGAGCGTGGGCAAATCCGGCTGGGCCGAGAACATATCCACCTGCACCCCGGCACTGCGAATCTGTGCCAGCACCGGCGGTGGTCCCATTTCCTCCGTGCCTACAAGGATTTGCGGGCGCAGGCTGAGAATGCCTTCGGCTGACAACTGTCGCTGATAACCAATGCTTGGCAAGGCCTTGAGCGAGGCGGGATGCTGACTGGTGGTATCCACTCCCACCAACTTCGATTCACCGCCCAGAGCCGTCACCCACTCCGACAGCGCCCCGCCAGCACTGACCCAGCGTTGCGGCAGTTCAGAGGCGTGCACCCCAGGGTTGACCAGCAGTGAAGCAACAAGCGCAATAGCGCTGGTACTCAGGCGCATAACAGGGTTTCCTTCCTAGGGCAGGGCCACTCAAGCACTCATTGATGTGACAGATAACCCCTGCCAGGCATCGTATTGAGCACCCAGTCAGCTGACGGGCGAAGCAGGCATTTGATAATTGTTTGCATTTGAACGTCAAGGCACTTAAGGATTGAAATGAAGTTTCTCTGCGCCTCAGGCGACCTCACCCCCAACAGCAGCCGCGGTTTTGATATCGATGGCCACAGGCTGTTGGCGGTGCGTCGGGACGGCACTGCGTACTTCTATCTCAACCGCTGCCCCCATCGTGGGATCCCACTGGAATGGCAACCTGATCGCTTCCTCGACGACAGCGCCAGCCTGATCCAATGCGCCACCCATGGCGCGTTGTTCCTGATTGAAAGCGGCGAGTGCATCGCCGGGCCCTGCGCAGGCCAACACCTCACTGCCCTGCCCGGTCGCGAAGACGAACAGGGATTGTGGGTCGATCTCTAGTCGCCCAGCAGCACCTTCAACCGACGCTCGACGTAAATCTCCTGCGGCGTGACCCGTACGCCGTAGGCGAGCACCTCCACACCTGCAGCCTTGGCCTCACGTAGCGCCGCCGCATAACCGGCGTCGATTTCCACAGCCGGGCGCACCGCGTCGATCCCCGACAGGTTCACGCAATACAACTGCACCGCCCGTATACCGTCGCGCGCCAGGTGGGCCAGCTCACGCAAGTGCTTGGCACCGCGCTGCGTCACCGCATCGGGGAAAGCCGCCACTGAGCTGCCATCAAAGCCCAGGGTGACGCTTTTGACCTCGACAAACGCAGCGCCCTGGGGGTAATCCAGGCGAAAGTCGATGCGGCTTTTCTCCTGGCCATAAGGCACCTCACGCTTCAACTCGGTAAAGCCGTTGAGTTCAGTGATCACACCGGCCAGCAGGGCTTCTTCCACCAATTGATTGGCACGCGCGGTGTTGACGCACGCCAGCCGGCCCTGGGGCGTTTCGGCAATTTCCCACGTGCCCGGCAGCTTGCGCTTGGGATCCGTAGAACGGCTGAACCAGACCTGGCCACCTTCGACCATGCAGTTGAGCATCGAACCGGTGTTAGGGCAGTGAATGGTGAGCAACTCGCCGGTAACGGTTTCGATATCGGTGAGAAAGCGCTTGTAGCGGCGGATCAGCCGCCCTTTATCAAGAGTAGGATTAAAACGCATCAGCCTTGCCAACTCCGCAAACCACGGGCAATCCGCTCCACCGCTTCTTGCAGCCGATCAAGGTTTTGCGTGTAGGCAAAACGCACATGGTGCCCCGCCTGGTAGCGACCGAAATCCAACCCGGGCGTAAAGGCCACATGTTCGGTTTCGAGGAAATGCCGGCAAAACGCGAAGGCATCGCCGCCGAACGCGCTGATATCGGCATACAGATAAAAAGCACCTTCGGGCTCCACGGCGATACCGAACCCCAGCTCACGCAGGGCCGGCAGCAGGAAGTCACGGCGGCGACCAAATTCGGCACGGCGCTGCTCCAGAATCTCCAGGGTTTGCGGGGTGAAACAGGCCAACGCGGCATGCTGGGCCATGCTTGGCGCACTGATGTAGAGGTTCTGCGCCAATTTCTCCAGTTCACCCACCGCTTCAGGGGGCGCCACCAGCCAACCGAGGCGCCAGCCGGTCATGCCGAAATACTTCGAAAAACTATTCAGAACAAAGGCGTCATCATCAACTTCCAGCACGCTGGCCGCGTCGGTGCCGTAGGTGAGGCCGTGATAAATCTCGTCGACCACCAAATGACCGTTGCGCGCCTTGATGGCGCCCGACAGCCCAGCCAGCTCGTCCCGGGTGAGGATCGTGCCGGTGGGGTTGGCGGGCGATGCCACCAGTGCGCCGACACTGTCCTGGTCCCAATGCCTGGCCACCAGATCGGCGGTCAACTGGTAGCGTACGTCTGGGCCGACCGGCACCAACTGCGCCGCGCCTTCCACAAGGCGCAGGAAGTGTCGGTTGCAGGGGTAGCCTGGGTCCGCCAGCAGCCAATGTTTACCCGGATCCACCAGCAAACTGCTGGCCAGCAACAATGCGCCGGAGCCACCGGGGGTGATCAGAATGCGTTGCGGGTCGATGCTCAAACCGTAGCGTTGCTGGTAGAAACCACTGATGGCTTCGCGCAATTCGGGCAAGCCGCGGGCGGCGGTGTAGCGCGTCTTACCGTTTGCCAACGCGGCTTGGCCGGCCTGGATGATCGGCTCGGCGGTGGTGAAATCCGGCTCGCCGATTTCCAGGTGGATCACGTCGTGACCGGCGGCCTGCAGCTCATTGGCACGCGCCAGTAACGCCATGACATGAAAGGGTTCGATGGCGCGACTACGCGCACTGTAGGGCTGAGCCATTAGCCTTCCTTAGACGGTGAGGACAAAATCTGGATTCTACCGAACCCTCACGGTAAAACATGCTCTATTGCCTGATTGGGGCTGCAAGTGCACCCTGCGCACGCTCGTAAAACAGCTAAAATCAATATTCGAGGCGATACATACCCAGTCATGGCGGGCTGCTGCGGTTTGCAACCCCTTTGCCCTGGGCCTCGACAACCGGGAGTAGCGCACCCTGAATCTATCTGGTAAGTTCGCCCGCTTGCAGCCGCAGGGCCGGCAGGTGTCGGTGACGTTGCAATCCTGCGCAATGGATTAGAAGAGTGAGAGGCGGTCTATTCATGTCCACCCAAGCAAAGCAACAGAGCATCAGCGGTTTCCAGCCCTACGTTGAATCCAAGGGCGAGGAATACATGGGCAAGCCCATGCGCGAGCACTTCTCCAAAATCCTGAAGCAGTGGAAACAGGACTTGATGCAGGAAGTCGACCGCACGGTTGACCATATGAAGGACGAAGCGGCCAACTTCCCGGACCCGGCAGACCGTGCCAGCCAGGAAGAGGAATTCGCCCTCGAACTGCGTGCCCGTGATCGCGAGCGCAAGCTGATCAAAAAGATCGACAAGACCCTGCAACTGATCGAAGACGAGGAATATGGCTGGTGCGAATCCTGCGGCGTCGAAATCGGTATTCGCCGACTGGAAGCCCGCCCAACCGCAGACCTGTGCGTAGACTGCAAGACCTTGGCTGAAATCAAGGAAAAACAGGTCGGCAAGTAACGTTGCCGAGTTGAACGAATGGAGCGTGCGAACGCTCCATTTTTGTTTCTGGCGTTTATCGGTTATGCAGTAGTATCCGGGCCATGACAGCCTCTACCTATATTGGGCGTTTCGCCCCCACACCCAGCGGCCATTTGCACTTCGGCTCCCTGGTTGCCGCCCTTGCCTCCTACCTCGATGCGCGCGCCCACCAGGGCCGTTGGTTGATGCGCATGGAAGACCTTGACCCTCCGCGTGAAGAGCCCGGCGCCCAGGCGGCGATTCTGCATGCGCTGGAAAGCTACGGCTTTGAATGGGATGGCGCACTGGTTCGCCAGAGCGAGCGGCATGATGCCTACGCCAAAGTACTGAACGATATGTTCAACCACGGCCTGGCCTACGCCTGCACCTGCTCGCGCAAGCAGTTGGAGCCCTACAACGGGGTTTACCCAGGCTTGTGCCGCAATGCCGGCCACGACCAGCAAGACGCCGCCATCCGCCTGCGCGTGCCCGAGCTGGAATACCACTTTACCGACCGTGTGCAGGGCGAGTTCCGGCAGCATCTGGGCCGCGATGCCGGCGACTTCATCATCCGTCGCCGCGACGGCCTCTACGCCTACCAACTGGCGGTGGTGCTCGACGACGCCTGGCAAGGGATAACCGATATCGTGCGCGGCGCCGACCTGCTCGACTCCACACCGCGCCAGCTGTACCTGCAAGAGCTGCTTGGCCTGCGCCAGCCACGTTACTTGCATGTACCGCTGATCGTGCAGCCAGACGGCAACAAGCTGGGCAAGTCCTACCGCTCTCCACCGTTGACAGCCGACCAGGCCACGCCTTTGCTGCTCAGAGCACTGCGCGCCCTTGGCCAACAGCCCGACGCGCAACTGCTGTACGCCAGCCCACGAGAACTGCTGGATTGGGGCATTGCACACTGGGACGCTACCCGCATCCCGCGCACGCTGACCCTGGCCGAAGCGCAATTGAGTTGAAGGCGCTTGCAGGTTGCCAGCCATCCGTTAACATCGCGGCAGATTTTTAATCAGAGGCCAACATGTACATCTATCGTTTGGTCCTGCTGCTGGTCGTCGGGATCTACCTGTTCTCCCCCGCCATCATGGATTGGTGGATCGACGCCACGGGCGCCTGGTATCGCCCTTATCTGCTATGGCTGATCCTGATCGTCGTGACCTTCATCCTGCAGAGCCAAAAAGATGCCGATGAGCTTTAGTCTCACCCAGATGCTGCTGATCAGCGCCGCCTACCTGGCTGCGTTATTCGGCGTGGCCTGGATCAGTGAGCGCGGAATGATTCCGCGGGCGATCATTCGCCATCCGTTGACCTACACCTTGTCCCTGGGCGTGTACGCCAGTGCCTGGGCGTTCTACGGCACGGTGGGGCTGGCCTATCAGTACGGCTACGGCTTTCTCTCCAGTTACCTGGGGGTGTCCGGCGCGTTCCTGCTGGCGCCGGTGCTGCTGTATCCGATCCTGAAAATCACCCGGACGTACCAGCTGTCTTCCCTGGCGGACCTGTTTGCCTTTCGCTTTCGCAGCACCTGGGCCGGCGCGCTGACCACCATCTTCATGTTGATCGGCGTGCTGCCGTTGCTGGCCCTGCAGATCCAGGCGGTGGCCGACTCCATCAGCATTCTGACCCGAGAGCCCGTGCAACATCGGGTTGCCCTGGCGTTTTGCGCGCTGATCACCTTGTTCACCATCTTCTTTGGCTCTCGCCATATCGCCACCCGCGAGAAACACCAGGGCCTGGTGTTTGCGATTGCCTTTGAGTCGGTCATCAAGCTGATCGCCATCGGCGGCGTCGGCCTTTATGCGCTTTACGGCGTGTTCGACGGGCCGCAACAGCTGGAGCTGTGGCTGCTGCAAAACCAGACCGCCCTCGCCGCCTTGCATACCCCCTTGCAGGAGGGACCATGGCGTACGCTGCTGCTGGTGTTCTTCGCCTCGGCGATCGTGATGCCGCACATGTACCACATGACCTTCACCGAGAACCTCAACCCGCGCTCGCTGGTCAGCGCCAGCTGGGGCTTGCCGCTGTTCCTGTTGCTGATGAGCCTGGCGGTGCCGCTGATCCTGTGGGCTGGCCTGAAACTGGGGGCCACCACCAACCCCGAGTATTTCACCCTGGGCATCGGTATTGCTGCCAACAGCCCGGCCCTGGCGCTACTGGCGTATGTCGGGGGGTTATCGGCCGCCAGCGGGTTGATCATCGTCACCACCCTGGCACTCTCGGGCATGGCGCTCAACCACTTGGTACTGCCGCTGTACCAGCCGCCGGCCGAGGGCAATATCTACCGTTGGTTGAAATGGACCCGACGCGCGCTGATCGTCGCGATCATCATGGCCGGTTACGCGTTTTATCTGCTGCTGGGCGCCGGGCAAGACCTGGCCAACCTCGGCATCGTCGCGTTTGTCGCCACCTTGCAATTTCTGCCGGGCGTGTTGTCGGTGCTGTACTGGCCGACTGCCAATCGCCGTGGCTTTATTGCAGGGCTGCTGGCCGGGATCCTGGTGTGGACCGTGACCATGCTGCTACCGCTGGTCGGCAATCTGCAGGGCTTCTATATCCCGTTGCTGAACATGATTTACGTGCTGGACGACACCAGTTGGCACATGGCGGCCATCGCCTCGCTGGCCGCCAACGTACTGATGTTCACCCTGATCTCGCTGTTCACTAACGCCAGCGCCGAAGAAACCAGCGCCGCAGAAGCCTGTGCGGTAGACAACGTACGCCGCCCGCAACGCCGCGAACTGCATGCGGCATCGCCCCAAGAGTTCGCCACGCAACTGGCCAAGCCCCTGGGCGCCAAGGCCGCACAAAAGGAAGTCGAACAGGCGCTGCGCGACCTCTACCTGCCATTTGACGAGCGCCGCCCCTATGCCCTGCGCCGCCTGCGTGACCGTATCGAAGCCAACCTGTCCGGTTTGATGGGGCCGAGCGTGTCCCAGGACATGGTGGAAACCTTCTTGCCCTACAAGGCCGGTGGCGAAAACTACGTCACCGAAGACATCCACTTCATCGAAAGCCGGCTGGAGGACTACCACTCGCGCCTCACAGGCCTGGCCGCCGAACTCGACGCCCTGCGCCGTTACCACCGCCAGACCCTGCAGGAACTGCCGATGGGCGTGTGTTCCCTGGCCAAGGACCAGGAAATCCTGATGTGGAACAAAGCCATGGAAGAACTCACCGGCATCGCCGCCCAGCGGGTGGTGGGTTCGCGCCTCAATACACTGGGCGATCCCTGGAAAGAGCTGCTGCAGGGTTTCATCAACCTGCCGGACGAGCACTTGCACAAACAGCACTTGGCCCTCGACGGCCAGACCCGCTGGCTCAACTTGCACAAAGCGGCCATCGACGAACCTCTGGCGCCGGGTAACAGCGGCCTGGTGCTGCTGGTAGAAGATTTGACCGATACACAGATGCTCGAAGACAAGCTGGTGCACTCCGAACGCCTGGCCAGCATTGGGCGCCTGGCGGCCGGCGTGGCTCATGAAATCGGCAACCCGATCACCGGTATCGCCTGCCTGGCGCAAAACCTGCGGGAAGAGCGCGAAGAAGACGGGGAAATCACCGAAATCAGCGGGCAGATCCTTGAACAGACCAAGCGGGTTTCACGCATCGTCCAGTCGCTGATGAGCTTTGCCCACTCCGGCGCCCATCAGAATCAGGACGAAGCGGTGTGCCTGGCCGAAGTCGCGCAGGATGCCATTGGGCTGTTGGCCTTGAACCGGCGCAATTTCGAAGTACAGTTCTTTAACCTGTGCGATCCGGACCATTGGGTCGATGGCGACTCACAACGCCTGGCCCAGGTGCTGATCAACCTGCTGTCCAACGCCCGCGACGCGTCTCCGGCCGGCAGTGCTGTACGCGTCAAGAGCGAGGCTTTCGAGCACACGGTCGACCTGATCGTGGAAGACGAAGGCAGCGGCATTCCACAGAACATCATGGACCGATTGTTCGAACCCTTCTTCACCACCAAGGACCCCGGTGAAGGTACCGGTCTGGGCCTTGCACTGGTCTATTCCATCGTTGAAGAGCATTATGGACAAATCACCATCGACAGCCCGGCTGACACACAAAGCCAACGCGGCACCCGTATCCGGGTGACCTTGCCGCGTCATGTCGAAGCGACGTCCGCTGTGAACTGAGACCGTCGAGAGAATTGAATCAATGCCGCACATTTTGATCGTCGAAGACGAAACCATTATCCGCTCTGCCTTGCGTCGCCTGCTTGAACGTAATCAGTACCAGGTCAGCGAAGCCGGCTCGGTGCAGGAAGCCCAAGAGCGATTCAGCATTCCCACGTTCGACCTGATTGTCAGTGACCTGCGCCTGCCAGGCGCCCCGGGCACCGAGCTGATCAAGCTGGGCCAGGGCACCCCGGTGCTGATCATGACCAGCTACGCCAGCCTGCGCTCGGCGGTGGACTCGATGAAGATGGGCGCGGTGGACTACATCGCCAAGCCTTTCGACCACGACGAGATGCTCCAGGCCGTGGCCCGCATCCTGCGTGACCGTGTGTCGGCCAGCAGTGCGCCTGCCGAGCCACGCCCCACCGGCAAGACCAGCGGCGCCGAAAAACCAGGTGCCAACAACAGCAATGGCGAGATCGGCATCATCGGCTCCTGCCCTCCGATGCAGGACTTGTACAGCAAGATCCGCAAGGTGGCGCCGACTGACTCCAATGTGTTGATCCAGGGCGAGTCGGGCACCGGCAAAGAGCTGGTGGCCCGCGCCCTGCACAACCTGTCCAAGCGCGCCAAGGCGCCGATGATCTCGGTGAACTGCGCGGCGATCCCCGAATCCCTGATCGAGTCCGAGCTGTTCGGCCACGAGAAAGGTGCGTTCACTGGCGCCAGCGCCGGGCGTGCGGGCCTGGTGGAGGCCGCGGACGGCGGCACCTTGTTCCTTGATGAAATTGGCGAGCTGCCCCTGGAAGCCCAAGCGCGTTTGCTGCGCGTGCTGCAGGAAGGCGAAATTCGTCGCGTGGGTTCGGTGCAATCGCAGAAGGTCGATGTTCGATTGATCGCGGCGACACACCGAGACCTGAAGAGCCTGGCCAAGATCGGCCAGTTCCGTGAGGACTTGTATTACCGCCTGCATGTCATCGCGCTCAAATTGCCGGCCCTACGCGAGCGCGGCGCCGACGTCAACGAAATCGCCAACGCGTTCCTGTTGCGTCAAGGCGCACGCATTGACCGCACCGACCTGAAGTTTGCCGCGGACGCCGAGCAGGCGATCCGTCACTACTCGTGGCCAGGGAACGTGCGTGAGCTGGAGAACGCCGTCGAGCGCGCCGTGATTCTGTCGGAGAGCCCGGAGATTTCTGCCGAGTTGCTGGGCATCGACATTGAGCTCAGCGACCTGGATGACGACGACTTCATCGGCCTGGCCCCGCAGCAGGGCGGCGGTAGCAATACCAGCCATGAGCCGACGGAAGATTTGTCACTGGAAGACTACTTCCAGCACTTCGTGCTCGAGCATCAGGACCATATGACCGAGACCGAACTGGCCCGCAAACTGGGTGTAAGTCGCAAGTGTTTGTGGGAACGGCGTCAGCGCCTGGGCATTCCACGGCGCAAGACCGGGGTGGCCAGCGAAAGCTGAGAGCGCAGCCCCACAGGTAACACCTGTTGATGTGAAAAAACTGTTACCGCTGACTTTTCACGTAACAAAAGCCGGGGCTTACGGTAACGAAGCCCCGGCTTTTTTTTGGCCCTCAATCTGGCGAAACCAGCCCAAACCCCCGGTTTTGCTGGACGGCGCAAAAGTTGGCACGCACCCTGCTATATGCTTAGTACAAAAACAATAACAAGCTTTGTACAAGACAATAAAAATAAGACGAATCGACTCACGCATAACAAAAACAACACGGCGGAGGCGCAGCTAACTGATTCTTTTGGAGAGGCGTTGCATTTGGGGCTTGCCCCGCAACCAGGCCGAGAACAACAAAAACTGCCCTAAGGCAGAGCCTGAACTGGTTGGATCGTAGATCAGCAACACAGCGACCAAAGCAATCCGTTTGCTCTTGACTCCCGATTGGGAGTGTCATGAAGGTGAAACTTCGTGGCGAGGGCGATCAACAAAAACAAGAAGCCCGACATCAATAATAAAAATAGAGCACGCAACTACTTCTGGGGGAGCTTCGGCTCCCCTTGTAGTTTCCGGGATTTGACCTGCAAACGCTTATGGCGCAATGCCTTTAGCTTGTTCCTACACCATCCCCTGACTAAATGCTAGAATCCCCGCCCATCATGCGGTCATTCTTCGTTATGGCCGAACATTCCTTCAAACAGTGCATCCCATGCTGAAGAAGTTGTTCCAGTCATTCCGTTCTCCCTTGCGTCGAACGCAACACAAACGCAGCACGCCTGAAGTGCTCAATAGCAGCCAGCATTCGCTGCAGCGCGCTCAATTCAGCCGTTATGCAGTGAACATCGTCGAACGTTTGCAGAACGCCGGCTACCAGGCCTACCTGGTGGGTGGCTGCGTACGCGACATGTTGCTCAACATCACGCCCAAGGATTTCGACGTCGCCACCAGTGCCACGCCTGAACAAGTGCGCGCCGAGTTTCGTAATGCACGAATCATCGGCCGGCGCTTCAAGCTGGTGCATATCCACTTTGGTCGCGAAATCATCGAGGTCGCAACGTTCCGCGCCGGTCACCCGCAAAACGATGAAGAGGAGGACACCAACCAGTCTTCCCGCAACGAGAGCGGGCGCATCCTGCGCGATAACGTCTATGGCACTCTGGAAGAGGACGCGCAACGTCGCGACTTCACCATCAACGCCTTGTATTACGACCCGGTCAGCGAGCGCATCCTCGATTACGCCAACGGCGTACACGACATTCGCAACAACCTGATCCGGCTGATCGGCGACCCGACGCAGCGCTACCAGGAAGACCCGGTGCGCATGCTGCGTGCCGTGCGATTCGCCGCCAAGCTCAACTTTGGCATCGAAAAACACACCGCCGCACCGATTCGCGAACTGGCGCCGATGCTGCGGGAAATCCCCTCGGCACGCCTGTTTGAGGAAGTGCTCAAGCTGTTCCTTTCGGGCTACGCCGCCGACACCTTTGAAATGCTGGTGGACCTGCAGTTGTTCGACCCCCTGTTCCCGGCCAGCGCCGAGGCCTTGGAGTACAACCCGACGTACACCCACACCTTGATCAGCGAAGCCTTGATCAACACCGACCTGCGCATCAAGCAAAACAAACCGGTGACCCCGGCGTTCCTGTTTGCCGCCTTGTTGTGGCCGGCCCTGCCCAAACGCGTACTGCGCCTGCAGGACCGTGGCATGCCGCCGATCCCGGCCATGCAGGAAGCGGCTCACGAGCTGATCGCCGAACAGTGCCAACGCATCGCCATCCCCAAACGTTTCACCATGCCGATCCGCGAAATCTGGGACATGCAGGAGCGCCTGCCACGCCGCAGCGGCAAGCGCGCCGATCTGTTGCTGGACAACCCGCGCTTCCGTGCCGGCTACGACTTCCTGCTGCTACGCGAAAGCGCGGGCGAGCAGACCGATGGCCTGGGCGAATGGTGGACCGATTATCAGGACGCCAATGACAGCCAGCGCCGCGAAATGATTCGTGAACTGGGCAGCAAAGGTGATAGCGCCGGCGAAGGCCCGAAAAAGCGTCGCCGCAGCGGCACCAAGCGTAAACGCAGCAGTGCCGATGCCTCGGGCGCTGCGGGCGAATAAACGTGGAACGTATCTACATCGGCATGGGCAGCAACCTGGCTGCCCCGGAGCAACAATTGCGCAGCGCGATCGAGGCGCTGGCGCAATTGCCTGGCACTCAGCTCGCCGGTGTGTCCGCCTTCTATCAAAGCGATTCACTGCTGCCCGGCCAGCCGCCCTACACCAACGCCGTTGCGGCGCTGGACAGTCACCTGGCGCCATTGGACCTGCTCGATGCGCTGCAAGCCATCGAAAACGATCAGGGCCGCGAACGCCTGGAACGCTGGGGCCCGCGCACCTTGGACCTGGATATCCTGCTGTTCGGTGATCGCCTGATCGATGAGCCGCGCCTCAAGGTGCCGCACTACCAGATGCATCTGCGCGCGTTTGTGCTGTATCCGTTGGCTGAGTTGGCGCCAGCCGACCTGCAGCTGCCTGACGGCCAGCGTTTAAGCGACCTGCTCACCGCCTGCCCGTTCGTCGGCCTGGAACGCCTCCCTCAAGAATGACCCGGTCAATGTGGGAGCTGGCTTGCCTGCGATGCAAGCGACCCGGTGTATCAGCCACACCGAGGTGATGCCATCGCAGGCAAGCCAGCTCCCACATTGGATATTCAGTGCGCCCCAAGCCTGTGCCCATCTTGCTGAATCGCGTCAGTAACAGCGGTAACACCGCCATCGTAACAATGCGGTAACACATCCAATTGACTTCCCGTGTCCTCCTCACGACTATAGGCGTCCCGCTGCCGCCAACCCGGCGCGACAGGGCGCAATCCAGGCCTTATAAGCACTGCTTTCAAGACAGTGCGCCTGTATAAACGAAGACTCACGCGCGTTACTCGCTGTTTCCAAGCGCCTGAACGAGGACCCTTTCATGCCAGACATTACCCTGACCACCTTGCAGAGCCTCAAGCTCAAAGGTGAAAAAATCACCATGCTGACCTGCTATGACGCCACCTTCGCCCACGCCAGCTGCCAGGCTGGCGTCGAAGTGCTGCTGGTGGGCGACTCCCTGGGCATGGTTCTTCAAGGGAATGACAGCACGCTGCCCGTGACCACCGATGAGCTCGCCTACCACACCGCCAGCGTCAAGCGTGGCAATGATGGCGCCTTGATCATCGCGGACCTGCCGTTCATGGGTTACGCCACCCTTGAGCAAACCTTCCTGAACGCCGGCAAGCTGATGCAGGCGGGCGCGCATATGATCAAAGTCGAAGGTGCCGTGTGGCTGGCCGAGTCGATCCGGTTGCTGGCCGAGCGCGGCGTGCCAGTGTGCGCGCACATGGGCCTGACACCGCAGTCGGTCAATATCCTCGGTGGTTACAAGGTCCAGGGCCGCAATGAAGCCCAGGCCCGCCAGATGCGCGCCGATGCTATTGCACTGGAACAAGCCGGTGCTGCGATGATTCTGCTGGAGTGCGTGCCGAGCGAACTGGCCGCCGAAATCACCCAGGCCGTCAAAGTGCCCGTGATCGGGATTGGCGCAGGTTCCGCCACTGACGGCCAAGTGCTGGTATTGCACGACATGCTCGGCCTGTCGATCACTGGCCACGTACCGAAGTTCGTGAAGAACTTCATGGCCGGCCAGGACAGCATCCACGCGGCCCTGAGCGCCTACGTCAGCGAAGTCAAGAATGTAACTTTCCCAGGTATTGAACACGGGTTCTCGGCATGAACACCGTTAAAACCGTCCGCGAACTGCGGGCTGCCGTAACCCACGCCCGCAGCGCCGGCAAACGCATCGGCTTTGTGCCCACCATGGGTAACCTGCACAGCGGCCACGCCACCCTGGTGACCAAGGCCGCGCAGCAAGCGGATTTCGTAGTGGCGAGCATTTTCGTCAACCCGCTGCAATTCGGCGCGGGCGAAGACCTGGACAAATACCCGCGCACGTTGGCCGCCGACCAGGAAAAACTTCTGCAGGCGGGCTGCAACCTGCTGTTTGCGCCGACGGTCGAGGAAATGTACCCCGATGGCATGAACGGCCAGACCCGAGTCAGCGTGCCACAGCTGTCCGAAGGCTTGTGCGGCGCCAGCCGCCCAGGGCACTTCGAAGGCGTGGCCACGGTGGTCAGCAAGCTGTTCAACATGGTCCAGCCGGACATGGCCGTATTCGGCCAGAAGGACTACCAGCAGTTGGCGGTGATCCGCGCCATGGTCCGCGACCTGAACATGCCGATCCAGATCATCGGCGAGCCTACCGTGCGCGCCGAGGACGGCCTCGCGCTGTCATCACGCAACGGTTACCTCACCGAGGAGCAACGTGCGGTCGCACCAGTGCTGTACCGCGCGCTCAGCCAGATCGCCACGGCCATCCAAGGCGGCGATCATGATTTTGCCAGGCTTCGCGCCGAGCACATTCAGCAGATTGAAGCCGCAGGGCTGCGCATGGACTACCTGGAAGTGCGCCAAGGCGTACATCTGCGCCCGGCCACGGCTGAAGATCGTGATGTGGTGATCCTGGTCGCCGCCTATCTGGGGGCAACACGCCTCATCGATAACCTGCACCTGAACCTCGCCTGACCCCCGCTTTACCCTCAACCTGTTGCCCCGACGGCTGTGCCGGTATAAAAAAGTACCGGCCACAGCGCAGACAAAGCCAAGACATATCCACACGCTAGGTTTAATGTAACTGCCCTGCGCTATGGTTAGCGCTGTCTGGAACCCAATCCTTGCGATAAGACTGGATGTTCCGGGCTTTGAAGTGTCCTAAAGGCAGTCCCCGTAATAAAAGGAAACCCGCAGCGATGGCGTACTACCGCACCCCTCATGACGTTACCGCGCTGCCCGCCTGGCAAGCGCTTGTTCAACATCGCCAAGCCATGCAGGATTTCAGCATGCGCGAGGCGTTCAATGCCGATCCTCAGCGTTTTTCCCAGTTCACCTTGAGCAGCTGCGGACTTTTCCTCGATTACTCGAAAAACCTGATCACCAGCGAAACCCGCGACCTGTTGGTGGGCCTGGCCAAGGAAGTCAATCTCAAGGCGGCGATCGACGCGCAGTACGCTGGCGAACCGGTCAACTCATCTGAGGGCCGCCCTGCCCTGCACACCGCCCTGCGCCGCCCGGTGGGCGATAAGCTGTCGGTCAACGGCGTGAACATCATGCCGGACGTGCACAAGGTGCTGAATCAGATCACTGACCTGGTCGGCCGTATCCACGACGGCCTGTGGCGTGGCTACACCGAGAAGCCGATCACCGACGTGGTGAACATCGGCATCGGTGGCTCGTTCCTCGGCCCGGAATTGGTCTCGGAGGCCTTGCTGTCCTACGCCCATAAAGGTGTGCGTTGCCACTACCTGGCGAACATCGACGGCAGCGAGTTCCACGAACTGACCATGAAGCTGCGCGCCGAGACCACGCTGTTTATCGTCTCGTCCAAATCCTTCAACACCCTGGAAACCCTGAAAAACGCCCAGGCCGCCCGCGCCTGGTACCTGGCCCAGGGAGGCTCGGAAGCCGAACTGTATCGCCACTTCATCGCCGTCTCGAGCAACAATGCCGCAGCCGTGGCCTTCGGTATCCGCGAAGAAAACATCTTCCCCATGTGGGACTGGGTCGGTGGGCGCTACTCGCTGTGGTCTGCCATCGGCTTGCCAATTGCCCTGGCTATCGGCATGTCCAACTTCAAGGAACTGCTGTCGGGTGCCTACACCATGGACCAGCACTTCCTGAACGCGCCGTTCGAAGCCAACATGCCCGTGCTGCTGGGCTTGCTGGGGGTGTGGTACGGCAACTTCTGGGGTGCGCAGAGCCATGCGATCCTGCCGTACGACCATTACCTGCGTAACATCACCAAGCATTTGCAGCAGTTGGACATGGAATCCAATGGCAAGAGCGTGCGCCAGGACGGTACGCCAGTGTCCACCGATACCGGCCCGGTGATCTGGGGCGGCGTAGGCTGCAACGGCCAGCACGCTTACCACCAGTTGCTGCACCAAGGGACTCAATTGATCCCGGCCGACTTCATCGTGCCGATCGTCAGTTTCAACCCTGTGTCCGACCACCATCAGTGGCTGTACGCCAACTGCCTGTCCCAGAGCCAGGCGCTGATGCTCGGTAAGACCCGCAGCGAGGCCGAAGCCGAGCTGCGTGAGAAGGGCTTGCCGGAAGCCGAAGTACAGAAGCTGGCACCGCACAAGGTGATCCCGGGCAACCGTCCGAGCAACACCCTGGTGGTCGAGCGCATCAGCCCACGCCGCCTGGGTGCGCTGGTGGCGATGTATGAGCACAAGGTGTTCGTGCAGAGCGTGGTGTGGGGCATCAATGCCTTCGACCAATGGGGCGTTGAACTGGGCAAGGAGCTGGGCAAAGGCGTGTACAACCGCCTGACCGGCGCCGAAGAAACCTTGGCCGAAGATGCTTCGACCCAGGGCCTGATCAACTACTTCCGTGGTCGCCACCGCGGCTGAAGCCGTTCATTCAAGGCCAACGTCCGTTTGGACGTTGGCCTTGAACCCTCCCGCCCCAGGGTGCATCTTTATGGCTTGTCGCAAAAACAAGAATAAGGAGCGCTCATGTTCGATATCAGCACCTTTCCCACCGCCGATGCCGTCCGCCGGGCTGCGCAGCTCAGTCAAGAGGACTACCAGCGCCTCTATCGCCAATCCATCGACCAGCCAGACACCTTCTGGGCCGAACAGGCCAAGGGCTTTCTCGACTGGATAAAACCCTGGCACAGCGTCCAGCAGTCAGACATCCACACCGGTGCCGCCCAATGGTTTGCCGGTGGCCAGTTGAACGTCAGCTACAACTGCATCGACCGCCATCTGGCGCAACGCGCCGATCAGCCGGCTTTCATCTGGGAAGGCGATGACCCGTCAACATCCTGCACGATTACTTACCGTCAACTGCACCAAAACGTCAGCCGCCTGGCCAATGTGTTGAAAAGCCGTGGCGTGAACAAAGGTGATCGCGTGTGCATCTATATGCCGATGATCCCCGAGGCGGCGTACGCCATGCTGGCCTGCACGCGAATTGGCGCAGTGCACTCGGTGGTGTTTGGTGGTTTCTCTCCTGACGCCCTGCGCGACCGCATCCTCGACGCCGATTGCCGCACCGTGATCACCGCCGACGAAGGCATACGCGGTGGCAAGCCCGTGGCGCTGAAACAGAACGTCGACAAGGCCCTGGCCAGTTGCCCGAATGTCAGCACGGTACTGGTGGTGGAGCGCACCGGGGCGGGCGTGAATTGGCACGAGGGCCGCGACCTCAAATACCAAGCCGCCCTGGACGCCGCCAGCGACAACTGCCCACCCGAGCCGATGGACGCCGAAGACCCGCTGTTTATCCTGTATACCTCCGGCAGCACCGGCAAACCCAAAGGCGTGTTGCACACCACCGCTGGCTACCTGCTGCAAGCGGCGATGACCTTCAAGTACGTGCTCGATTACCAAGAAGGCGAAGTGTTCTGGTGCACCGCCGACGTGGGCTGGGTCACCGGCCACAGCTATATCGTCTATGGCCCGCTGGCCAATGGCGCCACCTCGCTGATGTTCGAAGGCGTGCCGAGTTATCCGGACAGTTCGCGCTTCTGGCAGGTCATCGATAAACACCAGGTGAATATCTTCTACACAGCGCCCACCGCCCTGCGCGCCCTGATGCGCGAAGGCCACGGCCCGCTGCAGAGTACATCGCGCGCCAGCCTGCGCCTGCTGGGCAGCGTAGGTGAGCCGATCAACCCGGAAGCCTGGGACTGGTATTTCAACGCCGTCGGCGAACAGCGCTGCCCGATTGTTGATACCTGGTGGCAGACCGAAACCGGCGGCATCATGCTCAGCCCGCTGGTCAGCGCCCAGCGCATCAAACCGGGCTGCGCGACACAGCCCATGTTCGGCGTACAACCGGTGTTGCTTGATGAACAAGGCAAGGAAATCAGCGGCGCCGGCAGCGGTGTACTCGCCATCAAATCAAGCTGGCCGGGGCAGATTCGCAGCGTCTACGGCGACCCGCAGCGCATGATCGACACCTACTTCAAGCCCTACCCCGGCTACTACTTCACCGGGGATGGCGCACGGCGCGATGAAGACGGCGACTACTGGATCACCGGGCGGATCGACGATGTGATCAACGTGTCCGGCCATCGCATCGGCACCGCCGAGGTGGAAAGTGCGCTGGTGCTGCATGATCAGGTCGCCGAAGCCGCGGTGGTGGGCTACCCCCACGACGTCAAAGGCCAGGGCATCTACGCCTTTGTCACCCCCATGAATGGCGTCGAACCCAGCGACGCGTTGAAAAAGCACCTGCTGGAGTTGGTCAGCAAGGAGATTGGCAGCTTCGCCAAACCGGAGTTGATCCAATGGGCCCCTGCCCTGCCGAAAACCCGCTCCGGCAAGATCATGCGACGCATCTTGCGCAAGATCGCCTGTAACGAACTGGACAGCCTGGGCGACACCTCGACCCTGGCCGACCCCAGCGTGGTGGACGGTTTGATCGACAAACGCCTCAACCGGTAGGGCCAGGATAATCCCCGGCCTGTGCAGGCCGGGGTTAGCTGTTAAACTTCGCGCCCCCTTTTTCTTATTCATCTGCAAGCAAGGCGCGCTCCATGACTCCCTTGAATCAGGCGCTGCGCGCCGCCCTCGATCACCGCCAAGACCTGATCAACACGCTGCACGCCCAGGGTACGGACTGCTATCGGCTGTTTCACGGCAGCCAGGAAGGCGCCGGCGGCTTGACCATCGACCGCTACGGCCCGCAATTGCTGGTACAAAGCTTCCACCAGTCCCTGGAAACCGCAGACCTGCTGGACCTGCACCAACTGATCAACCAATACATGGGCCTGGAATTGTTGCTGGTGTACAACGACCGTGCCCGCGGCAACTCGCGCATCGACCGCGAAGACACGGTGTACCGCGCCGAGCCTGGCGCATTGGAAGACCTGGTCGGCCACGAGTGGGGCCTCAATTACCGTGTGCGTGGGCGCCACGCCGGGCAAGACCCACTGCTGTTCCTCGACCTGCGCAACACCCGGGGCTGGGTCAAGGACCACAGCGCCGGCAAAAGCGTGCTGAACCTGTTCGCCTACACCTGTGGGGTAGGTTTGAGCGCAGCGGCGGGGGGCGCACGGGAAGTGTGCAACCTGGATTTTGCCGAGGGCAACCTGGCGGTGGGACGTGAAAACGGCCAGCTCAACCCGCAGTTGCCGAGCATGGAATTTGTGCAGTCCGATTACTTCCCGGCGATTCGCCAACTGGCGGGCCTGCCGATCACCCAGCGGCGCGGGCAGAAGCTGCCGAGCTATCCACGCCTGGAGCAACGCCAGTACGACCTGGTACTGCTCGATCCTCCCGCCTGGGCCAAGAGCGCTTTCGGCACCGTCGATTTGTTGCGCGACTATCAAAGCCTGCTCAAACCCGCACTGCTGGCCACCGCCGACAATGGCGTACTGATTTGCTGCAACAACCTGGCAAAAGTCAGCATGGAGGACTGGCGTGAGCAGGTGCTGCGCTGCGCGGAAAAAGCCGGGCGCCCGGTACGCGAGTGGCAAGTGATGACACCTGGGGCCGACTTTCCTTCCAGGGATCAACAGCCCCCGTTGAAGACCCTGATCCTGCATTTGTAGGAAGTTTCCCAGCGCCCACGGTTCTTCGGAACCGAATTCCCGTGCCATACTCCAAGGCACTCTCGTTCGACATAGATGGCGTTCACCCATGCCCAAAGGATTGATCCGCGCCGTAGGCGCCTTGTTGACCGCCCTTGCTTTGTACAGCTTGCTGGGCTTTCTGATATTACCCGGCATCGCCCTTCGCATTGCCAACCAACAGTTGGCCAATTACGCCACGGTGCCGTCGCGAATCGAGCGCATCGAGCTCAACCCCTTCAGCCTGGAACTGACGCTGTGGGGCCTGAAGATCGGTGAGCCAGGCAAAGAGCAAGTAGGTTTCGAACGCCTCTACGCCAACCTGCAGATCGACAGCCTCTGGACCCGCGCCCTGCACCTGGCTGATGTGCAACTGGACAAGCCCAAGACCGAACTGCTGTTCGACAAGTCCGGCCAACTGAACCTGGCGCAGTTGTTCAAACTGCCGCCGAGCGAGCCAACCCCGGCCGATCCTGATGCCAAGCCGTTCCCACTGCGTATCGACAGCATCAAGCTGGCCGGTGGTAACCTGCATTTCCAGGACCTGCGCCCCAGCGAGCCCATCGAATTCCTCTACGACGAACTCGACTTCGAGCTGAAAAACCTTAGCACTTTGCCCGACGACAATGCCGACATGACCCTGGTCGCCGCCGGCCCCGAAGGTGGGCAAATCGACTGGAAAGGCAACTTCAGCCTGGTACCGATCACCTCCGAAGGCACCTTGAAGGTGACCGACGGCAAAATGAAAGCCTGGTGGCCGTATGTACGTGACGCCCTGCCACTGGTGCTGGAAGACGGGGTGCTCAACTTCAGCACTGACTACAAATTCAGCCTGGCCAAAGAAACCGAGCTGAACCTGACCAACACCGCCGCCAGCATCGCCCCCTTTGCTATAAAGGCCCCCGATGGCCGGCCACTGGCACGCCTGGAACGCCTGGACGTCAGCGAAACCACGGTAGACCTGGCCAAGCAGCAGGTCATTATCGGCAAGATCCGCAGCAACAAGCTGGAAACCTGGGCCGCCCGTGAGGCCGATGGTCAATTGGACTGGCAGAAGCTGTTCGCCAGCCAACCGAGCAAACCGGCCAAGGCACCGGAACCAACCACTGCCGACGCGCCGTCGGCGCAACCGGCGGCCCCGAGCAAACCGTGGCAAGTGCTGCTCAAGGATGTGCAACTGCGTAACTATCAGGTGCACCTGGCCGACCGCCAGGCTAAACCTGCGGTCGCGCTGGAACTGGGCCCGTTGAATGTCGACGTACAGAACTTCGACAGCCTCAACCAGAGCCCCTTCGCCTTGAAGGTCGACACCGGCCTGGGCAAGCAAGGCAAGATCCAGGCAACCGGCGAAGTTAACCTCAACCCGGTCAGTGCCAAGCTGAAAGTGAACACCCAGGACATCGACCTGCGGGTCGCCCAGGCCTATATCAGCCCGTTTATTCGCCTGGAATTGCGCAGCGGCATGCTCGGCAGCAACCTGGACGTAAACCTCAAAAGCACCGAGCCACTGGCCCTCCAGGTCACCGGCCGCGCCCAGGTTGACCAGTTGCATACCCTGGACACCCTGAAGACCCGCGACTTCCTCAAGTGGCAGCGCCTGGTGCTAGAGGGCGTGAACTACCAGCACGGCCAAAGCCTGTCGATCGACAAGGTCAACCTGTTGCAGCCGTATGCGCGCTTCATGATCAACGAAGATCGCACCACCAACATCGACGACCTGCTGATTCCGCAGCCGGCCGACAGTGGCAGCAAGTCGGCCGCCAAACCTGCCGCCAGTAACGACAAACCCCTGGGCATTCATATCGGGCAGATCGCGATCAACGACGGTTCGGCCAACTTTGCTGACTTTAGCCTCACGCCCAACTTTGCCACCGCGATTCAACAGCTCAACGGCCAGATTGGCACCATCGACAGTCGCCAGGCCAAACCGGCCAGCGTCGACATCAAGGGCAAGGTGGACCGATACGCACCAGTGACGATCAAAGGCAGCGTGAACCCGTTTGACCCGATGGCCGCGCTGGACATCGCCACCAGCTTCAAGCGTGTCGAGCTGACCAACCTGACACCTTACTCAGGTAAATTCGCAGGCTTCCGCATCCGCAAGGGCCGCCTGAATCTCGATCTGCACTACGTGATCACCAAAGGCCAGTTGAAGGCTGAAAACAAAGTGGTGGTCGAGCAACTGCAGTTGGGTGAAAAAGTCGACAGCTCCGATGCCGTGGACTTACCGATTCGCCTGGCTGTCGCCCTGCTCAAGGACTCCGACGGCAAGATCTCCATCGAACTGCCAGTAAGCGGCGACCTGAACAACCCGCAATTCAGCGTGATGCCGATTGTGTGGCAGACCCTGCGCAACCTCGTGGTACGCGCGGCAACCGCGCCCTTCAAGTTCATTGGCGGGCTGGTCACCGGTGGTGGCTCTGAAGACCTGGGCAATGTGTCGTTCGCCGCAGGCTCCAGTGAGCTGAACAAAGACGCCGAAGGCGCTCTGAACACCCTGGCCAAGGCGCTGAAAGAGCGCCCAGCCCTGCGCCTGGAAATTGAAGGCACCGCCGCTGCCAGCAGCGACGGGCCGTTCCTGGCCGCACAGCGACTGGAGCGTGAATACCAATATAACTACTACAAGATCCTCCAGCGCCGTGGCGACAAGGTCCCGGCCCAAGCCTCCCTGCTTGAAGTGCCAGAGAAGGAAAAAGCACCATTGCTGGAAGGCATCTACCGCACCCGCCTCAAACAGCAACCCCCGGCCGAATGGAAAGACCTGGGCAGCGATGAGCGCTCGGCGAAGCTCAAGGACGGTGTGATCAAGTTCTGGAGTGGCAGTGACGTGCTACTGCGCCAGTTGGGGCAGGACCGAGCCAGCACGATCAAGGATTACCTGGTAGACAAGGGCCAGTTGGAAGATGACCGCGTGTACTTCATCGATGCGCAGCTGGGGCAGGCCGAGAAAGATGGCCGGGTGATCACTCCAATGCACCTGGATGCTGAGTAACTTCTAAGCACCACCCATCCTAATGTGGGAGCTGGCTTGCCTGCGATAGCATCACCTCGGTGCAACTGAATGACCGAGGTGCCAGCATCGCAGGCAAGCCAGCTCCCACATTTTTTGACCTGATCATTCTGTTTCAGCCTGAAATAGAACAGGCCCCGACACAAGTGCCGGGGCCTGTAATGACCACATCCGTGTGGTCGGTCGCATGAACTCCAGAGGTGCGTCAGGTGGATATCTAACTCACCCTAAGCCGCCGCTATTCAGTCCAGACGAAACGTCAACGTTACTCTGCTTTCAGGCCATCGGCCGAGACAGCTTTAACGCCTTTGATCTTCTTGGTGATCGCTACAGCCGTTTCTTTCTGCGAAGCGGTCACAGCGGTAGGCGACGACAGGGATACAACACCTTTGTTGGTTTCAACCTTGATGTCGGTGCCAGGAATGCCTTTTTCAGTGACCAGGTCAGCCTTCACTTTGGTAGTGATCCAGGTATCGCTGGTGGTCTCTTTAGCGTCGTGGGCAGCGCCTTTGGTTTTGTCGATGCCGTCAGCTTTGGTAGCACCGCCAGCCAGCAGGCCGTCAGCAGAAACCGCAGTCACACCTTTGATTTTCTTGGTGATGGCTACAGCAGTAGCTTTCTGCGAATCCGAGACTGCTACGTCGGAGGACAGGGAAACCACACCTTTGTTGGTCTCAACCTTGATGTCCGAACCTGGAATGCCTTTTTCGGTCAGCAGGTCAGCTTTGACTTTAGTGGTGATCCAAGTATCCGAAACGCTTTCCTTAGCCTTGGTCGCTTCACCGGCCGCCAAAGTCATAGGGGCTTGGGAAGTCTGAGCAAAGGCTACGTTAGCACCCATGGCCAGGGTCAGAGCGGTAGCAGTAGCGAGAGCGAACTTCTTCATACGAGTAACTCCTGTTTTATTAAAAGTCTGCAGGCGTAAACCTTCATGCTGCAGCGCTACCAGGGATATTGCAGACAGTGTGCCAACTCGCTGAACAGATTAAATCCCTTATTAAACAATGACTTATGAAAAGCATAAATTTTCGAAATCGTGCAACTTGCATGAAGCTCATCGTGCCTGCATGCAAGTTGCGGCTTTTGGGCGGCGCTAAACAGCTGATTCTGCTTCATTTTCTCGCGCCCATAAAAAAAGGACTCCGAGGAGTCCTTTTTTCAGCGTGAAGCCTGCGGGTGATTAAACGCCCGAAGCCTTGGCTGCTGCTACGTCCTTGATGGACAGCTTGATACGGCCGCGGTTGTCCACGTCCAGTACCAGCACTTCCACTTCCTGGCCTTCTTTCAGAATGTCGGTCACTTTCTCAACGCGAGCATCGCTCAGCATGGAGATGTGAACCAGACCGTCTTTGCCCGGGAGGATGTTGACGAACGCGCCGAAGTCGACGATGCGCTCAACCTTGCCGACGTAGATCTTGCCGATCTCGGCCTCAGCAGTGATACCCAGTACGCGCTGGCGTGCTGCTTCAGCCGCTTCCTTGGTTTCGCCGAAGATCTTGATCGAACCGTCGTCTTCGATGTCGATCGAAGCCTTGGTCTCTTCACAGATCGCACGGATGGTCGCGCCGCCTTTACCGATAACATCACGGATTTTGTCGGTGTCGATTTTCATCGCGATCATGGTCGGAGCATTTTCCGACAGCTCGGTGCGGGACTGACCAATGATCTGGTTCATCTGGCCGAGGATGTTCAGGCGCGCTTCCAGGGCTTGGCCCAGGGCGATTTCCATGATCTCTTCGGTGATGCCCTTGATCTTGATGTCCATCTGCAGCGCGGTCACACCTTTGGCGGTACCGGCTACTTTGAAGTCCATGTCGCCCAGGTGGTCTTCGTCACCCAGGATGTCGGTCAGGATGGCGAACTTCTCGCCTTCTTTAACCAGGCCCATGGCGATACCGGCAACCGGTGCCTTCATTGGCACACCGGCGTCCATCAGCGCCAGGGAAGCACCGCAGACCGAAGCCATGGAGCTGGAACCGTTGGACTCGGTGATTTCCGATACAACACGGATGGTGTACGGGAACACGTCAGCGGCAGGCAGCATGGCCTGAACCGAACGACGAGCCAGACGGCCGTGACCGATTTCACGACGACCCGCGCCGCCCATACGACCACACTCGCCCACCGAGAACGGAGGGAAGTTGTAGTGCAGCATGAAGGGGTCTTTTTTCTCGCCTTCCAGGGTGTCCAGCAGTTGTGCGTCGCGGGCAGTACCCAGGGTCGCAACGACCAGGGCCTGGGTTTCGCCACGGGTGAACAGCGCCGAACCGTGAGTCTTCGGCAGTACGCCGACTTCGATGTTCAGCGGACGCACGGTGCGGGTGTCGCGACCGTCGATACGTGGCTTGCCGTTAACGATGTTTTCGCGAACGGTGCGGTATTCGATCTCACCGAAAGCAGCTTTGACTTCGCTGGAGGAAGGCTGGCCTTCTTCGCCGGACAGCTTGGCGACGACCTGGTCCTTCAGCTCACCCAGGCGAGCGTAGCGGTCGGCCTTGACGGTGATGGTGTAGGCGTCGGAGATGGCAGCGCCGAATTCGGAGCGGATAGCGCCCAGCAGTTCGGTGGCTTCCGGGGCAGCAGCCCAGGTCCAGGTCGGCTTGGCAGCTTCGGCAGTCAGTTCTTTAACCGCGTTGATCACAACCTGGAACTCGTCGTGAGCAAACAGTACGGCACCCAGCATCTGGTCTTCGGTCAGCTCTTTGGCTTCCGATTCAACCATCAATACGGCTTCGGACGTACCGGCAACGACCATGTCCAGGCTCGAGGCTTTCTGTTGCTCGTAAGTCGGGTTCAGCAGGTAGCCGGTGCTTTCGTGGAACGCAACGCGGGCAGCGCCGATCGGGCCATCGAAAGGAATACCGGAGATGGCCAGGGCAGCCGAGGTACCGATCATCGCAGCGATGTCCGGATCGGTCTTCTTGCTGGTGGAAACGACGGTGCAGACAACCTGCACTTCGTTCATGAAGCCTTCTGGGAACAGCGGACGGATCGGACGGTCGATCAGTCGGGAAGTCAGGGTTTCTTTCTCGGAAGGACGGCCTTCGCGCTTGAAGAAACCGCCAGGGATCTTACCGGCAGCGTAAGTCTTTTCCTGGTAGTGAACGGACAGAGGGAAGAAGCCCTTGCTCGGGTCAGCGGTCTTGGCGCCAACAACGGTCACCAATACGGTCACGTCGTCGTCAACGGTAACCAGCACTGCGCCGGAGGCTTGACGGGCGATACGGCCTGTCTCGAGGGTAACGGTCGACTGACCGAACTGGAATTTTTTGATAACCGGGTTCACGGTGTCCTACCTTCTTTGTGGCTCTTGGGGGAACTTGTCTTCTTGCGAAATTCTTGGGCAATGCCGGGAATCGGCCCGACGCTCGTCCAGGGTAAAACGTGTATCCAGATAAAACTTGAGGCTGGGAGCCTACCACGGGCCAACGGGAATCCCGATGACACGCGGCAGACAACCAACCTCTAGCGCAATCGCTTATTAGCGACGCAGACCCAGGCGACCGATCAGAGTCTGATAACGACCCAGATCCTTGCCTTTCAGGTAGTCCAGCAGCTTACGGCGCTGGTTTACCATGCGGATCAGACCACGACGGGAGTGGTGGTCTTTACCGTTGGCCTTGAAGTGACCTTGCAGTTTGTTGATGTTGTGGGTCAGCAGTGCAACTTGCACTTCTGGCGAACCAGTGTCACCAACAGCTTGCTGATAGTCAGCTACGATTTGTGCTTTTTCTTGAACGTCGAGAGCCATGAGGCAATCCTTTTTTCAGGAAACCACCCAAAGGGCAGTCTCAACAGGCCAGGGACAAATCCCTGTATCTAAAAATGAGTGTTGACCATGCCTGTTAACAGCCACACTCGTTCGGTCATTCTGACCGAATCAGCCGACGCGGCGCGATGCGCCCGTCTTCGCTCACTTCACCGATACCGATAAAGCGACCGTTATGATCCTGTACTCGCACCATGCCGAACTTCGGGGCATCCGGGGCGCGTACCGGCTGGCCGTTGAGCCAGTAGAACGCGCTGTGCTCCGAAAAGTGCAGCAATGGCCAATCGAGCAAACCGCTGTCCGATGGCATAAGGAAGCGATCAACCGCTTCGTTGCCGCCTTCGGCGTGCACTGCCTCAAGCTCTTCCAGCGTGACCGTCTGGGCCAAGGTGAAAGGTCCGGCTTGTGTACGTCGCAGTTCGGCAACGTATGCGCCACAGCCAAGTTGCTCACCAATATCCTCCACCAGGGTACGGATATAGGTGCCTTTGCTGCAGTCCACGGCCAAACGGGCAGTGTCGCCTTCACAAGCGAGCAATTCCAAGCGCGCAATAGTAACAGAACGCGGTTCGCGCTCCACTACTTCGCCCGCACGTGCCAGCTTGTAAAGTGGCTGGCCATCGCGCTTGAGTGCCGAGTACATCGGCGGTATCTGACTGATTTGCCCACGAAAAGCGGGTAAGGCAGCTTCGATATCCGCACGACCAACGGTCACGTCGCGAACCTGCAAAACATCACCTTCGGCATCCGCCGTGGTGGTGGTCTTGCCCAGTTGCATCAGGGTTTCATAACCCTTGTCGGAATCAAGCAGGTATTGCGAAAACTTGGTGGCCTCGCCAAAGCACAACGGCAATACACCGGTGGCCAATGGATCAAGGCTGCCGGTATGCCCGGCCTTCTCGGCGTTGAGCAGCCAGCGAACCTTCTGCAACGCGGCATTGGAGGTAAAGCCAATGGGTTTGTCGAGCAGAATGATGCCACTGACGTTGCGACGGATACGTTTGACCTGAGCCACCGCTTACTCCTTGGCGTCTTCAGGTGTGGACGGATGCTGGCTGTCTTCAGCCACGGCGCGTTCGATCAGGGCCGACAGGTGCGCGCCACGCACGACGCTTTCGTCGTAGTGGAAGTGCAACTGCGGAACGCTGCGCAGCTTCATTTCACGGGCCAACTGCATCCGCAGGAAACCTGCGGCGGAGTTGAGCACCTTGATGCTTTGCGCGATTTCTTCGCTGTTGTCCTGCCCCATCACGGTGATGAAGATCTTGGCGTGACCCACGTCACGGCTCACTTCAACAGCGGTAATGGTGACTAGGCCAACGCGTGGGTCTTTGACTTCGCGGCGGATCAGTTGGGCCAGCTCACGCTGCATCTGATCGCCGATACGCTGGGTACGGCTGTATTCTTTTGCCATGTCTTGTTACCTGTTACTGCCACACGGTGAAACCCGTGGGGTCTGAAAGCGGCAAACGCCCGGCCTGACAAAAGCCAGACCGGGCGTTGCGTTTAGAGTCCTGACGCTACACGGGGCATCTGCATGCCCACACGCTGCGCGGCTCCTGAAGTGCGCGAGTTAGAGGCTGCGAGCAACCTGAACCTTCTCGAAGACTTCGATCTTGTCGCCAACCTTGACGTCGTTGTAGCTCTTGACGCCGATACCGCATTCCATGCCGGCACGTACTTCGGCAGCGTCATCCTTGAAGCGGCGCAGGGATTCCAGCTCGCCTTCGAAGATAACGATGTCTTCACGCAGTACACGGATTGGACGGTTACGGTACACAGTGCCTTCAACCACCATACAGCCGGCGATCGCGCCGAATTTCGGCGAGCGGAACACGTCACGCACCTCGGCGATACCCAGGATGTTCTCCCGGACGTCACTGCCAAGCATGCCGGTAAGGGCCTTCTTGACGTCTTCGATGATGTCGTAGATGACGTTGTAGTAACGCATGTCCAGGCCTTCCTGCTCGACGATCTTGCGAGCGCCAGCATCGGCACGCACGTTGAAGCCGAACAGTACAGCGTTGGAAGCCAGTGCCAGGTTGGCGTCGGATTCGGTGATACCACCGACACCGCCACCGACAACGCGCACTTGCACTTCGTCGTTACCCAGGCCGTTCAAGGCGCCGTTCAACGCTTCGAGGGAACCGCGGACGTCGGATTTGAGGACGATGTTAAGCGTCTTCTTCTCTTCCTGGCCCATGTTCTCGAAGATGTTTTCCAGCTTGCCGGCGTGAGCACGGGCCAGCTTGACCTCGCGGAACTTGCCTTGACGGAACAGAGCCACTTCACGGGCTTTCTTCTCATCAGCCACTACGCTCATCTCGTCGCCAGCGTCCGGCGTACCGTCCAGGCCGAGAATCTCGACTGGGATAGCAGGACCTGCTTCCTTGATTGGCTTGCCGTTCTCGTCGAGCATGGCACGTACACGGCCGTAGTTCGAACCGACCAGTACCATGTCGCCTTGGCGCAGGGTACCGTCTTGGACCAGCACGGTGGCAACCGGGCCACGGCCCTTGTCGAGACGGGACTCCACCACGACGCCACGGCCAGGAGCCGATGGAGTAGCGGTCAGTTCCAGGACTTCGGCTTGCAACAGGACCGCTTCGAGCAGTTCGTCAACGCCGGTACCCATTTTCGCCGAGACCGATACGAATGGCGTCTCGCCACCCCATTCCTCGGACGTCACGCCGTGAACCGACAGTTCGCTACGGATGCGATCGAGATCGGCGCCCGGCTTGTCGATTTTGTTCACGGCAACGACCAGAGGAACACCGGCAGCCTTGGCGTGCTGGACAGCTTCAATGGTCTGCGGCATTACGCCGTCGTCCGCTGCAACCACCAGGATCACGATGTCGGTCGCCTTGGCACCACGGGCACGCATTGCGGTAAACGCGGCGTGACCTGGGGTGTCGAGGAAGGTGACCATGCCGCGTTCGGTTTCAACGTGGTATGCACCGATGTGCTGGGTAATACCACCGGCTTCGCCTGCGGCAACCTTGGCACGACGGATGTAGTCGAGCAGGGAAGTCTTACCGTGGTCAACGTGGCCCATTACGGTCACGACCGGCGCACGGGAAACCGCTTCACCTTCAAACTTCAGGGACTCAGCCAGGGAATCTTCCAGGGCGGTGTCGCTGACCAGGGTCACCTTGTGGCCCAGCTCTTCAGCAACCAACTGGGCAGTTTCCTGGTCCAGTACCTGGTTGATGGTGGCCGGAGTGCCCAGCTTGAACATGAACTTGATGATTTCAGCAGCCTTGACCGACATCTGCTGGGCCAGATCGCCCACAGTGATGGTCTCGCCGATCTTCACTTCACGCACGACAGGGCCGGTTGGGCTCTGGAAACCGTGGGCGTTGCGCTTCTTCAGCTTGGCCTTGCCGCGACCACCACGACGGAAGCCATCGCTTTCTTCGTCGGTGGTACGTGGGGCAACGCGTGGCGCAGGCGCTTTCTCTTTGACCGAGGCGCGGTGCGGAGCGTTTTTACGCTCGCCATCGCCACCACCACCGCGACGATTGTTGTCGTCAGCACGTGGTTTGTCCGGACGACGAGGCTCGTCGCGCTTGCGGGCGTCTGCTGCAGGAGCAGGTGCGGCGGCAGCCGGGGCAGCCTCACGCACAGCTTCAACAGGGGCGGCGACCGCGTCAGTGGCAGCAGGTTGCGCAGCAGCAGGCTGGCGACGCGCTTCTTCTTCGGCGCGACGCTTGGCTTCTTCTTCAGCCTTCTGACGTGCAGCATTTTC
The DNA here is from genome assembly GCF_009648855.1 of Pseudomonas sp. CFSAN084952. NCBI lineage: Bacteria > Pseudomonadati > Pseudomonadota > Gammaproteobacteria > Pseudomonadales > Pseudomonadaceae > Pseudomonas > Pseudomonas sp. CFSAN084952. Next base: position 4,524,605 of record NZ_CP045767.1, read on the forward strand.
TACTGCGCGACGTTCTTCCAGCTCGCGTTTGCGCTCGGCTTCGATTTCTTCCGGGCTGCGCTGTACGAAGACTTTCTTCTTGCGTACTTCAACGCTGATGCTCTTGCTACCTGCAACCCGCAGGGTGCTGGTGGTTTTGCGCTGCAATGTAATCTTGCGCGGTTCTTCCACTTTCGCCTTGTGGCTGCTCTTCAAGTGAGTCAGCAAAGACTGCTTCTCACTATCGCTCACACCTTCATCGGCGGCGGTGTGCGGCAGACCTGCCTCACGCATCTGCTGCAACAGGCGCTCTACCGGTGTTTTGACCTCATCGGCCAGTTGTTTCACCGTGACTTGCGTCATGCACTTCTCTCCTCAGGCCGCGCCTAATTACTCGAACCAATGGGCTCGGGCGGCCATGATCAACTTGCCGGCACGATCTTCGTCAATGCCGTCGATGTCGAGCAGATCGTCAATAGACTGCTCGGCCAGGTCTTCGCGGGTAATTACGCCGCGCACCGCCAGTTCCATCGCCAAATCCTTGTCCATACCCTCAAGCGAGAGCAGGTCTTCGGCCGGATGGGCGTCTGCCAGCTTTTCCTCAGTAGCGATGGCTTTAGTCAACAAACGATCCTTGGCCCGAGCGCGGAGCTCGTTGACGATATCCTCGTCAAAGCCGTCGATGTTGAGCATTTCTTCCAACGGTACGTAGGCAATCTCTTCCAGGCTGGTGAAGCCTTCATCTACCAGCACCTGTGCCAGTTCTTCATCGACTTCCAACTCTTCGATGAAGTTGCGCAGGATGTCACCGGTTTCAGCTTGCTGCTTAGCCTGGATGTCCGATTCGGTCATCACGTTCAGGGTCCAGCCGGTCAGTTGGCTGGCCAGACGCACGTTCTGACCACCACGACCAATGGCCTGAGCCAGATTGTCTGCGCCAACGGCGATGTCCATTGCGTGGGCATCTTCGTCAACGATAATTGCCGCCACTTCAGCTGGCGACATGGCGTTGATCACGAACTGCGCCGGGTTATCGTCCCACAGGACGATGTCCACACGCTCACCGCCCAATTCTCCCGACACTGCCTGGACGCGCGAACCGCGCATACCGATGCAAGCGCCTTGCGGGTCGATGCGTTTGTCCTTGGAGCGGACCGCGATCTTGGCACGCGAACCCGGGTCACGGGACGCAGCCATCACTTCGATCAGGCCTTCGGCGATTTCCGGCACTTCGATACGGAACAGCTCGATCAGCATTTCCGGCGCGGTACGCGACAGGATCAACTGCGGGCCGCGGTTCTCGGTGCGGATTTCCTTGAGCAGCGCACGCAGACGCACGCCGACACGGAAGGTTTCGCGAGAGATGATGTCTTCGCGGGCCAGCAACGCTTCGGCGTTGTTGCCCAGGTCGACGATCACGTTGTCGCGGGTAACTTTTTTCACGGTGCCAGAGATGATTTCACCCAGGCGTTCGCGATAGGCGTCAACGACTTGAGCGCGCTCGGCTTCGCGAACCTTCTGCACAATGACCTGCTTGGCGGTCTGTGCAGCAATACGGCCGAATTCGATCGACTCGATCTTTTCTTCGACAACATCGCCAACCTGAGCGCCCGGATGCGTTTGCGCAACCTTGCTTGGCCAGGTTTCGATGGCCGGATCATCAAGATCGTCCTCTTCGACCACCGTCCAGCGACGGAAAGTCTCATAGGCACCGGTGTGGCGGTTGATTTCCACACGCAGATCTACTTCGTCTTCAAAACGTTTCTTGGTAGCAGTGGCCAGGGCCAGCTCCAACGCTTCAAAAATCACGCTTGCCGGTACACCCTTTTCATTGGATACCGACTCAACAACCAGCAGTACTTCTTTGCTCATCGTACGCCTCGCCTTTCGCAAGCCATTGGATCCGCGGGATCCGCGTCTCAGTCAAAACTGGGAATAATGTTGGCCTTGTCGATCATATCGATCGGCAACAGGAACTCGTGGTCTTCTACCTGCACCACGACATCCTGCTCTTCTACACCGCGCAGAAGGCCCTGAAAGTTGCGTCGCCCTTCAAAGGGGGAGCGCAGCTTGATCTTCACTTGTTCACCGGCATATTTAGCAAACTGCTCGATAGTGAACAGTGGGCGTTCCATGCCTGGCGAGGAAACTTCAAGGGTGTATTCAACGGAGATTGGATCTTCAACATCCAGCACACCGCTGATCTGACGGCTGACAATGGCACAATCGTCCACCAGCACACCGCCCTCTTTATCGATATAAACGCGCAACATTGAGTGGCGACCTTGAGCCGAAAACTCAATACCCCAGCATTCATAGCCTAGGGCCACGACCACCGGGGCCAACAAGGCCTGCAACTCTTCTAGCTTGCTCGACACCTGAACCCCCTCGTGCATGTATGTGCATGCTGTGCAAAATAAAAAAATGGGCGAAACGCCCATCCTTGAAACGCCGTCGAACAGCGGCGTTGAAAGTGTCCAGCTAACAAAAAGCCCCTTAAAAGGGGCTCCGCTAAAACTGGTTGCGGGGGCCGGATTTGAACCGACGACCTTCGGGTTATGAGCCCGACGAGCTACCAGACTGCTCCACCCCGCGACAAAGCTGGGGCGGAAGTATACGACCGATCCCTTACAGGGTCAATGTAACCTTCCACCTACAAGAAAGCCCGCAACAGCGGGCTCTCCTGATAATTGGTACCGAGAAGGGGACTCGAACCCCTACACCCTATGGGCACAACCACCTCAAGGTTGCGTGTCTACCAATTCCACCACCTCGGCAATACAGCGTTTACAACCCTTCTTACTTCTGCTCTTGAGCTGGAGGCACGTCAGTCGCTGGAGTAGCCGACTTTTGCTCTTGAAGCACCGGGACATCATCAGAAGCCGGTTTTGCTTTTGGAACTTCCAACGCTGCTGGGTTTGGCAAACCTACTTGAGTCAGCACATGAGCTTTCTCTTTAGCAAAGTAACCTAACCCTAAGCTGGTTATGAAGAAACCTGCGGCAAGTATAGCAGTAAACTTACTAAGAAAGGTAGAGGAACCTTGGCTTCCGAACACAGTATTTGAAGCACCTGCACCGAAAGACGCACCAGCATCCGCACCTTTACCCTGTTGCAACAAAACCAGAGCAACTACGCTCAGGGCAGCCAACAGATGAAAAACGACTACGACTGTTTCCAGCATTTTTTCAGTTTCCCGCGGCGCGACAGATCGCACCGAACTCATCTGCATTCAGGGAAGCTCCACCAATGAGCCCCCCATCGATATCCGGCATGCCGAACAGTTCGACCGCATTGGCCGCCTTCACGCTGCCGCCGTATAGAAGCCGCACACCTTGTGCAACTTCAGAATTCTCTGCCACCAACTGCGCGCGGATGGCTGCGTGCACATCCTGCGCCTGTTGCGGTGTAGCAGTCAGCCCGGTGCCAATGGCCCAGACCGGCTCGTAAGCAATAACTGCCTTTGCAAATGCACCAACACCCAGCTCCTCGATGATGCTGCCCAGCTGACGCGAGACAACTTCAAGAGTCTTGCCCGATTCGCGCTGCTCAAGGGTCTCCCCTATGCACAACACCGGAATCAAGCCACAAGCCTGTGCTGCGGCGAACTTGCGGTTGAGCGTCCCATCCCGCTCGCCCATCATCTGGCGACGCTCGGAGTGCCCGACAAGCACATAGGAACAACCCGCATCAACCAGCTGACTCGGCGAAATCTCGCCGGTCAACGCACCTTGCATCGGCTCTACCGCAGAGTTCTGCGCGCCGACCTGAATCGACTTGCCCTTCAAGCCATCAACCACTTGGTTGATATGCAAGCAAGGCGGGAACACCGCGACGTCAACACCGCTAGGCAAGGCCAAGTGACGAAGGCCGTTGATCAGCTCAGCGACACTGGCGCGGGTACCGTGCATCTTCCAGTTACCAGCTACCATAGTGCGACGCATGCTGTACCCCGTCGGTCAAAGTGGGCGCAGATGTTACCCAACCACATCATCACTGGCAAGCCGAATTCAGGCGCAAACTTCAGTTACCAGTTTTGCCAGGTCTTCGGCATGGCCGCGAACCTGTGTTTCGTCCTCGCCTTCGACCATCACACGCACCAGCGGCTCTGTGCCGGACTTGCGCAGCAACACACGCCCGCGCCCCGCCATTGCCTGGGTCACGCGCTCGCAAGCCTCTTTGACAGCAGGGTGCTCGATGGGGTTTTCGCCACCGGCAAAACGCACATTGAGCAGCACTTGCGGGCACTTGCGCAGGGCTTGACGCGCCTGGGCCAGGCTCTCCTCGCGGCGACGCAGGGCCAACAGCACCTGTAGCGCGGCGATGATCGCGTCACCCGTGGTGGTGTGCTGGAAGCAGACCACGTGCCCGGAGTTCTCGCCGCCGACCAACCAGTTACGCTCCAGCAGTTCGGCGATCACGTAGCGGTCACCGACATTGGCGCGAATAAAGGGAATCCCCAGTTCTGCCAACGCCAATTCCAGCCCGAGATTACTCATCAGAGTGCCGACCACGCCACCTTGCAGCTTGTTACGCTCATGCAGGTCACGGGCAATGATGAACAACAGGTCATCACCATCCACGATCGTGCCAGTGTGATCCACCATCAGCACGCGGTCGCCATCGCCATCAAAAGCGATGCCCAGGTCCGCATGCTCAGCCAGCACAGCAGCCTGCAGCTGCTCCATGTGGGTGGAACCGCAGTTGTCGTTGATGTTCAAGCCGTTGGGCTGAGCCGACAGCACGGTAACCTGTGCACCCAGTTCCTTGAAGACGCTCGGCGCCACCTTGTAGGTCGCCCCATGGGCGCAATCGACAACAATCTTCAAGCCTGCAAAATTGGTGCTGCTCGGGACGCTGCTTTTACAGAATTCGATATAGCGGCCTGACGCGTCGTTAATGCGCGACACCTTGCCCAGCTTGCTGGACTCGACCACCGTCATCGGCGCATCCAGCAGCTCTTCGATCATCAACTCGATCTCGTCAGGCAACTTGGTGCCCTGCCCCGAGAAAAACTTGATGCCGTTGTCATCATGAGGATTGTGGGAGGCGCTGATCACAATACCGGCTTCAGCGTGGAAGGTACGCGTCAGGTAAGCGATTGCCGGCGTGGGCATAGGCCCCAACAACATCACATCGGCCCCGGCGGCGGACAATCCGGCCTCCAGCGCAGACTCAAACATGTAGCCCGAAATACGGGTGTCCTTGCCCACCAGGATGCGACACGCGCCCATGCTGCGGAACGCCATGCCTGCCGCCCAACCCAGCTTGAGCATGAAATCAGGGGTGATCGGGAATTCGCCGACCCGACCACGAATGCCGTCGGTGCCAAAATATTTTTTAGTCATAAGTACTCCATCATTCTTATTCGGCTGATTCTACAGCAGCGAGCATGCGCACCACATCGACCGTTTCGGCGACATCATGCACACGCAAAATACGTGCGCCCTTGGTCACGGCTAGTGCCGCAAGCGCCAGGCCGCCATACAGGCGTTCGCCGACGGGGCGATTCAAGGCGAGCCCTATCATGCTCTTGCGCGAAACGCCGACCAACAGCGGGCGACCAAGGGCGTGCAGCGCTTCCATGTGTTTGAACAGGCTTAGATTGTGCTGCAGGGTCTTGGCAAAGCCAAACCCCGGATCGAGGATGATCTGTTCGGGCGCAATACCCACAGCCACACACTGGGCAACCCTCTCAGCAAGAAACCCACCCACCTCGCCAACCAGGTCGTCGTAATGCGGATTGTCCTGCATGTTGCCGGGCTCACCCAGCATATGCATGAGGCAGACAGGCAAGCCGGTTGCAGCGGCCGCATCAAGGGCGCCGTCGCGCTGAAGCGAGCGCACGTCGTTGATCAACCCAGCTCCCAGCCGCGCGGTTTCGCGCATCACTGCCGGGGTGGAGGTGTCTACCGAGATGATGACATCCAGCTCACGGGCAATACGCTCAACTACCGGCGCCACCCGCTCCAGCTCCTCCAATGGAGAAACAACGCGGGCGCCGGGGCGGGTCGATTCCCCACCCACATCAATCAGCGTCGCACCGGCAGCCACCATCGCCTCGGCATGGCGCAACGCGGCGTCCAACTGACTGAAGCGGCCACCATCGGAAAAGGAGTCAGGGGTTACATTGAGGATGCCCATGACATGCGTCCGGGCCAAATCAAGAACCCGGTTGCCGCAAGGCAACCGGGTAGAGGACAAAGCAGAAGTCATTTCAAACCTTAGTGATCAGCTGCCGGGCCGCCGATAGGCGTTTCAGGGCGCTCATTCTGCACCACAGGCGGAGTGCCCGAAGTACCCGAACCACCTTCCCAGTCGCGCGGCTCACGCGGCGTGCGGCCCGACATGATGTCGTCGATCTGGTCGGCATCGATGGTTTCGTACTTCATCAACGCATCAGCCATGGCGTCCAGCTTGTCACGGTTGTCAGTGAGGATCTGCTTGGCAGTGCCGTAGCACTGGTCAATGATGCTGCGAACCTCGGAGTCGATCAGCTTGGCTGTCTCACCCGAGAAGCTGGCGCTTTGCCCACCGCCGCCACGGCCCAGGAACACTTCGCCTTCTTCTTCGGCGTACATCAATGGGCCGAGTTTTTCCGACAAGCCCCACTTGGTCACCATGTTTCGCGCAATCTGGCTGGCACGCATGATGTCGTTGGAGGCGCCAGTGGTCACACCGTCGAAGCCAAGGGTCATTTCTTCAGCAATACGGCCACCATACAGCGAGCAGATCTGGCTGATCAGCGCACGCTTGGAGAGGCTGTAGCGATCTTCTTCCGGCAGGAACATGGTCACACCCAGTGCCCGACCACGAGGAATGATCGACACTTTGTAGACGGGGTCATGCTCAGGCACAACGCGACCTACAATGGCGTGACCTGCCTCGTGATAAGCGGTGTTCTGCTTCTCTTTCTCGGACATGACCATGGATTTGCGCTCGGCGCCCATCATGATCTTGTCTTTCGCCAATTCGAACTCTTTCATCTCAACGATGCGCTTGCCAGTACGGGCAGCGAACAGCGAAGCCTCGTTGACCAGGTTCGCCAGATCAGCACCGGAGAAACCGGGAGTACCACGGGCGATCACAGCCGGAGCCACGTCGTCACCCATTGGCACCTTGCGCATGTGTACTTTCAGGATCTGCTCACGACCACGAATGTCCGGCAGGCCGACCACAACCTGACGGTCGAAACGGCCCGGACGCAGCAACGCAGGGTCGAGAACGTCGGGACGGTTGGTTGCGGCGATGACGATAATGCCGTCATTCATCTCGAAACCATCCATCTCTACCAGCAACTGGTTGAGGGTCTGCTCACGCTCATCGTGACCACCACCCATGCCCGCGCCACGATGGCGACCGACGGCATCGATTTCGTCGATGAAGATGATGCATGGCGCGTGCTTCTTGGCCTGCTCGAACATATCGCGAACACGGCTGGCGCCGACGCCGACAAACATCTCGACGAAGTCAGAACCGGAAATCGTGAAGAAAGGCACCTTGGCTTCGCCGGCAATCGCCTTGGCCAGCAAGGTTTTACCGGTACCCGGAGGCCCCACCATCAGCACACCGCGAGGAATACGGCCACCCAGGCGCTGGAACTTGCCCGGATCACGCAGGAACTCGACCAACTCACCGACTTCTTCCTTGGCTTCGTCGCAACCTGCGACGTCAGCCAGGGTGGTCTTCACCTGGTCTTCGGAGAGCAGGCGCGCCTTGCTTTTGCCGAAGCTCATCGGCCCGCCCTTGCCTCCCGCACCGCCTTGCATCTGGCGCATGAAGAACATGAACACGGCGATAATCACCAGGATCGGGAAGCTGGCAACCAGGAGCTGGGTCCAGATGCTTTGCTGTTCAGGCTGCTTGCCTTCCACAACGACCTTGTTATCCACCAGGTCACCGATGAGACCGTTGTCCTGAATGGCAGGACGAATGGTCTTGAAGCTGTCGCCATCGTTGCGCTTACCGGTAATCACGTAGCCATCAACCGCTACGCGCTCGACCTTGCCATCCTTAACTTGCTGGATGAAGTCGGAATAGTTGAGGGTCTGCGGCTCGTTAGGGCTGGAGAAGTTGTTCATCACCGTCACCAGGACAGCCGCGATGATCAACCACAGGATCAGATTCTTTGCCATATCGTTCAATTAACTACCCTCTGAAGCAAGCTCCGCTACTGGCGCGCGCTTCGCATGATATTCACCGGCCTAACTTACTACATTACCTACAACTCTGGCAGGCGCCGTCTGTAACCCTTTGTGAAACTTTGACTACGCAATATTCGTAAAGCTTCGTGACGAAAGCGATATAAAAAAACCTATCGCCCTCCTCGATTTTCTCAAAAACGCTCTTCGCTCGCAGCGCCTTCGACACCGCGGAAGCCACGGCACAGCAGATACTGCTCCCTGGACCGGTCACGGGATGAGTCCGGCTTGCGTGTCTGTACCTTGTCGAACAACTTGCGAATGTTCTTGTGGTACTCGTCGAAACCTTCGCCCTGGAAGACCTTCACCAGGAAATCGCCACCCGGACGCAACACCCGACCTGCCAGATCCAGCGCCAGTTCACACAGGAACATGGCACGCGGCATATCAACAGCCGGTAATCCACTCATATTGGGGGCCATGTCGGAAATCACAAGGTCTACCTGCGAATTTCCCACAGCCTCCAGGATCTCGGCCAATACCTTGTCCTCGGTGAAATCGCCGTGAACAAAGGTCACGTCCGGGATGCTGTCCATCTCGAGGATGTCCGAAGCGATCAATCGACCTTGCCCACCAATCAGACGACTGGTCACCTGGGACCAGCCACCGGGGGCCGCGCCGAGATCGATAACGCTCATGCCTGGACGAATCAATTTGTCCTTGTCCTGGATCTCCAGCAACTTGTAGCTGGCCCGGGAACGGTAGCCGTCCTTTTGCGCCTTTTTGACGTAAGGATCATTGAAATGTTCTTGTAGCCACTTAAGGCTGGTTTTGGAACGGGCCACGGGCCACCTCGAAAAAATAAAACGGGTCGTGATTAACTGGGCGGTCCCGGACTCGCTCGGGTAAACTGGCCGCCGCTTTTTACAAGATCAGACGCAGGGGTCAGATTATGCCGCTCACTCAAGAGCAGAAGAAACAGTACAAATCCATTGGCCACCATCTGAAACCAGTTCTGATTGTGGCAGACAACGGTTTGACTGAGGGTGTGCTAGCCGAATTCGAGCGCGCACTGAACGATCACGAACTGATCAAGATCAAGGTCAACATCCTTGATCGCGAAGCGCGCCTGGCCGCCGTTGCAGAACTGTGCAAGGTCGGCAAAGCGGACCTGGTTCAGGTCATCGGCAAGATGGCGCTGCTGTATCGCAAGAACTTCAGCGTCAACAAGCAACTGTCGAACGTTCATCGCTTCAAATGATGAAAAGGGTCAAGGGCGTGCTTCGCGCGCCCCGCCACTCCATCCCGGCGCAGGTTGCATAACCAGCACCAGGCCAGAGAACCCTAGCACAAGATAGCTGAATAACTGCCAGCGCAACGCTTGCGGCAGCCACACATGCACCACGCAAAACATTGCGCATGCATACAGCGCCATCAACAGCAGTTGCCCGCGGATATCCCGCCACAAACTCTTCAGGCCTTCGGCCTTGATCAGCACCAACACCTGAAGCATCACGCACGTCGCCGCAAAACCCACCAGCAGCGCACTCAGCAATCCGTCGATCTCATCGATCAGCAGCGGCGCCAGGCCAATCAGGCCCAACACCGGCAATACACCAATATGTAACAGCCATAGGCCGCCCACCCAAAGCATCTGAGAGAGCTGCCAAAGCATGGCGCCCGCACGCAGCGGGCGCCGTCTTTCAGATGTGACGAACTTCGACAATCTCGTACTCAATGACGCCGCTCGGCGTTTTCACGGCAACCACGTCGCCTTCTTCCTTGGCAATCAAGGCGCGAGCAATCGGCGAGCCGACAGAGATCTTGCCTTGCTTGAAGTCAGCCTCATCCTCACCCACGATCTGGTAAGTCACGCTTTCGTCGGTCTCGACGTTGGCGATTTCCACGGTCGTGCCGAAAATTACCTTGCCGGTATGCGGGATGGTGGTGACATCGATGATCACCGCATTCTGCATACGGCCTTCGATGTCACGAATCCGCGCCTCGACCATACCCTGCTGCTCGCGAGCAGCGTGGTATTCGGCGTTTTCCTTCAAGTCACCCAGCTCGCGGGCCGTACCGATGTCCTGGCTCAGCTTTGGACGTACGACCTTGGTCAGATGGGCGTGCTCCTCTTCCAGGGCGCGCGCGCCCTGAACGGTCATCGGGTATTTGGTTATGCTCATGCCTTCAATCCTGCGTGTAGATCCTGCAAGCGACGCACGGTCTTTTCCGGACCGAACTTCAGCGCTTCACAGATAGCTTCGCCAGCAGCAATGGTAGTGGTGCAGTAAATCTTGTGCTGCAAGGCATTACGACGAATGGAATAGGAGTCCGCGATCGACTGGCGACCTTCGGTGGTGTTGATGATCAGAGTGACTTCGTCATTCTTGATCATGTCGACCACATGCGGACGGCCTTCCGTCACCTTGTTCACGCGACGTACTTTCAGGCCGGCAGCTTCGATCAGCTTGGCGGTCCCGGCGGTAGCCACGACTTCAAAGCCCAAGTTGATCAGATCGCGGGCGACCCCTGCAACCAGTGGTTTGTCATCATCACGTACGCTGATAAACGCAGTACCGCCGGTCGGCAGCACTTCACTGGCACCCATCTGGGCCTTGGCGAATGCTTCACCGAAGGTATCGCCCACACCCATCACTTCACCGGTGGACTTCATCTCTGGGCCCAGGATCGGGTCCACACCAGGGAATTTGGCGAACGGGAACACCGCCTCTTTCACACTGTAGAAGTTCGGAATGATTTCCTTGGTAAAGCCGATTTCCTTCAGGGTCTTACCAGCCATCACACGCGCAGCGATCATGGCCAGGGACACACCGATGCACTTGGACACGAACGGTACGGTACGCGAGGCACGCGGGTTGACTTCGATGACGTAGATGTCTTCGCCTTGCAGCGCCAACTGTACGTTCATCAGGCCGACCACACCCAGTTCCAGGGCCATCTTCTTGACCTGTTCGCGCATCTCGTCCTGGATGTGCGCCGGCAGCGAGTACGGCGGCAGGGAGCACGCGGAGTCACCGGAGTGAACGCCGGCTTGTTCGATGTGCTGCATGATGGCGCCGATCACGACGTCAGTACCGTCGCAGACCGCGTCCACGTCCATTTCGATGGCGCAGTTGAGGAAGTGGTCCAGCAGCACCGGGCTGTCGTTGGAGACTTTCACCGCATCACGCAGGTAGCGCTTGAGTTCTTCTTCTTCGTAGACGATTTCCATCGCCCGGCCGCCCAGTACGTAGGACGGACGCACCACCAGCGGGTAGCCGATCTTGCTGGCCGCGCGAATGGCTTCGTCTTCGCTGCGCACGGTGGCGTTCGGCGGCTGACGCAGGTTCAGGCGCTCAACCATCTGCTGGAAACGCTCACGGTCTTCGGCACGGTCGATTGCATCCGGGCTGGTACCGATGATCGGCACGCCAGCGGCTTCGAGGGCACGCGCCAGCTTCAGCGGGGTCTGGCCGCCGTACTGGACGATCACGCCTTTAGGCTTCTCGACGCGGCAGATTTCCAATACGTCTTCCAGCGTTACCGGCTCGAAGTACAGGCGGTCGGACGTGTCGTAGTCAGTGGAAACCGTTTCCGGGTTGCAGTTGACCATGATGGTCTCGTACCCATCTTCGCGCAGGGCGAGGGCGGCGTGTACGCAGCAGTAGTCGAACTCGATGCCCTGGCCGATACGGTTCGGACCGCCACCCAGGATGATGATCTTGTCGCGGCCCGTCGGCGCGGCTTCGCACTCTTCCTCATAGGTGGAGTACATGTAGGCCGTGTCGGTGGCGAACTCTGCGGCGCAGGTGTCAACGCGCTTGTAGACCGGGAAGATATCCAGCTTGTGGCGATGAGTACGCAGGTTCTTCTCGGTCACACCCAGCAGCTTGGCCAGACGCTGGTCGGAGAAGCCTTTGCGCTTGAGGCGGAACATCAGGTCGCGATCGATAGACGACAGACCCAGCGTCTTGACCTTCTCTTCTTCCTTGATCAGATCTTCGATCTGCACCAGGAACCACGGGTCGATCATGTTCATGCCGAAGATATCTTCGACGCTCAGGCCGGCACGGAAGGCGTCAGCCACGTACCAGATACGCTCGGCGCCCGGCACGGTCAGCTCGCGCTTGAGGATGCTCATGCTTTCCGGGTTGCTCAGGTCGAGCTTCTCGTCCAGGCCGCAAACACCGACTTCCAGGCCGCGCAGCGCTTTCTGCAGGGATTCCTGGAACGTGCGGCCGATGGCCATGACTTCACCGACCGACTTCATCTGGGTGGTCAGGCGCGCATCCGCCTTGGCGAATTTCTCGAAGGCAAAGCGCGGCAGCTTGGTCACGACGTAGTCGATAGACGGTTCGAAAGACGCCGGCATAGCGCCGCCGGTGATTTCGTTTTGCAGCTCGTCCAAGGTGTAGCCGATAGCCAGCTTGGCAGCGATACGCGCAATCGGGAAACCGGTCGCTTTCGAGGCCAGCGCCGAAGAACGCGATACACGTGGGTTCATCTCGATCACGACCATGCGGCCGGTGTCCGGGCAGATGCCGAACTGGACGTTGGAACCGCCGGTTTCAACGCCGATCTCGCGCAATACCGCCAAGGAGGCGTTACGCAGGATCTGGTATTCCTTGTCGGTCAGGGTCTGTGCTGGCGCCACGGTGATCGAGTCACCGGTGTGCACGCCCATCGGGTCGAAGTTTTCGATGGAGCAGACGATGATGCAGTTGTCCTTCTTATCGCGGACAACCTCCATCTCATATTCTTTCCAGCCGATCAGCGATTCGTCGATCAGCAGCTCTTTGGTCGGCGACAGGTCCAGGCCACGAGCGCAGATTTCTTCGAACTCTTCACGGTTGTAAGCAATACCACCGCCGGTGCCGCCCATGGTGAAGGACGGACGGATGATGCACGGGAAGCCCAGGGTCTCGAGGACCGCATTGGCCTCTTCCATGCTGTGGGCGATACCGGAACGCGGGCACGCCAGGCCGATGGACTTCATGGCCTTGTCGAAACGCGAACGGTCTTCAGCCTTGTCGATGGTGTCGGCATTGGCACCGATCATCTCTACGCCGAACTTTTCCAGGACGCCTTCGCGCTCCAGGTCCAAGGCGCAGTTCAGAGCGGTCTGGCCACCCATGGTTGGCAGCAGCGCGTCCGGACGCTCTTTTTCGATGATCTTGGCAACGGTCTGCCACTTGATCGGCTCGATGTAGGTGGCGTCGGCCATGGCCGGGTCGGTCATGATGGTGGCCGGGTTGGAGTTCACCAGGATGACGCGGTAGCCCTCCTCGCGCAGGGCTTTACAGGCCTGGGCGCCGGAGTAGTCGAATTCGCAGGCCTGGCCGATCACGATCGGGCCAGCGCCAAGAATCAGGATGCTTTTTATGTCTGTACGTTTTGGCATGGGTTTGTCACTCAAATCCGCAGGTCAGTCGGCAAGCCGTCTTGAACAATCTTTGAAGAGCCTGCGGGGGCCACCGCAATCCGGGGCCGCCCGCAGGCCACTCAGTCAGCGTCGCTTGGCCATCTCATTGATGAAACGGTCGAACAGCGGCGCTACGTCGTTCGGGCCCGGGCTGGCTTCAGGGTGGCCCTGGAAGCTGAACGCGCTCTTGTCGGTGCGCTCGATGCCTTGCAGGGAGCCGTCGAACAGCGACTTGTGAATGGCGCGCACGTTGCTCGGCAGGGAGGCTTCATCCACCGCAAAACCGTGGTTCTGGCTGGTGATCATCACAACGCCGGTGTCCAGGTCTTGTACCGGGTGGTTGGCACCGTGGTGGCCGTGGCCCATTTTCAGGGTCTTGGCGCCGGAGGCCAAAGCCAGCAACTGGTGACCAAGGCAGATGCCGAACACCGGAATCTCGGTCTCCAGTACGTCCTTGATGGCCTGGATAGCGTAGTCGCATGGCTCAGGGTCACCCGGGCCGTTGGACAGGAACACACCGTCCGGCTGCATCGCGAGCACATCGCTGGCGGGGGTTTGCGCGGGCACCACGGTCACACGGCAACCGCGCTCGACCAGCATGCGCAGGATGTTGTACTTGACGCCATAGTCATAGGCGACCACGTGGTAAGGCAGATCGGCAGCCTCGATAGTCGCGTGGCTGTCAGTCTTCAGTTCCCATACGGTGGAACGCCACTCGTACTTCTCTTTGACGCTGACGACTTTCGCCAGGTCCATGCCCTTCAGGCCAGGGAAACCTTGCGCCGCGGCAATCGCCGCCTCTTCGGAGATATTGTCACCGACCATGATGCAGCCGTTCTGCGAGCCTTTTTCACGCAGGATGCGCGTGAGGCGGCGCGTATCGATACCGGCGATCGCCACAACGTTGTTGGCTTTCAGGTAATCGGACAGCGACATCGTGTTACGCCAGTTGCTCGCAACCAGTGGCAGGTCACGAATCACCAGGCCCGCCGACCAGACACGATCAGACTCGACATCTTCCGGCGTAGTGCCGGTGTTGCCGATGTGCGGATAGGTCAGGGTAACGATCTGTTGGGCGTAGGAAGGATCGGTAAGGATTTCCTGATAGCCGGTCATGGCAGTGTTAAACACCACCTCTCCAACGGTCTGACCGTCGGCTCCAATGGCTTCGCCGCGAAAAATGCTGCCATCAGCAAGGGCGAGTATGGCTGGCTTAGTCAAGAAGACCTCCCGTAAATAAAGCCTGAAAGGGCGATCGCAGGTTGTAAAAAAGCGGAGTGACGTATGGACACGTCACCCCGCTTCTTCACTGAATTATTCTGCGCGCTTTTAGTGGACACACTAAAGCTGTAGCTTACAGAAAAAGGCTTTTTTGGTCCACCGCTAATGAGCCTTAAAGGCAGGGGAATGCGACAGGACGTCGCCTAGCGGGTAAAAACGGGGCCACAGGATAATCCTGAGCCCCCGTTTTAGCTACTGGTTAGTGCAAATCCAGCACGTCACGCATGTCGTACAGGCCCGGCTCGCGGCCGTCCAACCAAAGCGCAGCACGCACCGCGCCCTTGGCGAAAGTCATGCGGCTGGAGGCTTTGTGCGTGATCTCCAGGCGCTCGCCTTCGGTGGCGAACAGCACGGTGTGATCGCCAACCACATCACCACCGCGCACGGTTGCAAAACCGATGGTGTCGCGTGCGCGCTCCCCTGTGTGGCCTTCACGCCCGTATACCGCCACTTTCGACAAATCGCGGCCCAGCGCATCGGCAATAGCTTCACCCATGCGCAACGCAGTGCCCGACGGGGCGTCGATCTTGTGACGGTGATGAGTCTCGATAATCTCGATATCAGCCTCATCACCCAGCACGCGCGCCGCCAGGTCCAGCAATTTCAGCGACAGGTTTACGCCCACGCTGAAATTGGCAGCGAAGACGATCGGAATATCCTTGCCCGCCTCCACCAGCAACTGTTTCTGCTCGGCGCTCAAACCGGTGGTACCGATCACCATAGCCTTGCCCGCCTTACGGCAGAAGGCCAGATTTTTCAGCATCACTTCCGGCAGGGTGAAGTCGATCAGCACGTCGAACTCGTCAGCCACCTGCTCAAGGTTGCCAGACAACGAAACACCGATGCGGCCCAATGAGGCCAACTCACCTGCGTCCGCGCCGATCAACGTACTGCCTGGGCGAACAATCGCCGCCGTCAGCCCGGAGGCCGGCGAGCGTTGCTGCACCGCCTCGACCAGCGTCTTGCCCATGCGCCCGGCAGCGCCCATTACGGCTATACGTCGCATATTCAGATCCTTACAGGTCGCCGAAGAAGCGTTTTACACCGTCGAAGAAGCCCGTAGTCTTCGGCGAGTGGGAGTCATCGCCTTCCAGCGAGCTGCGGAACTCTTCCAGCAGTTCACGCTGACGACGATTCAGGTTCACCGGGGTTTCCACCGCCACACGGCACATCAGGTCGCCAGCACCGCCACCGCGCACGGGCGCAACGCCTTTGCCACGAATGCGGAACTGCTTGCCGGTTTGAGTCCCCTCGGGAATCTTGAGCTTGACCCGACCATCCAGCGTCGGAATCTCCAGCTCGCCACCCAGGGCCGCATCAACAAAGCTGATCGGCACTTCGCAGAACAAGTGCTTGCCGTCACGCTGGAAGATCGAGTGCTCGCGCACATTGATCACCACGTACAGGTCGCCCGCAGGGCCACCCTGGGCACCCGCCTCGCCTTCGCCCGACAGTCGAATACGATCACCGGTATCCACACCCGCCGGCACTTTCACCGACAGCGTCTTGTACTCTTCGACGCGGCCTTCGCCGTGGCAGGAGTCGCACGGATCGGAAATGATCTTGCCCTGGCCATGGCAACGCGGGCAGGTTTGCTGCACCGAGAAGAAGCCCTGCTGCATGCGTACCTGCCCGATACCGCCGCAGGTCGGGCACGTGATCGGCGAGGAGCCTTTCTTCGCACCCGAGCCGTCGCACGGCTTGCAGTTGACCAGCGTCGGCACACGGATATTGACACTGGTGCCGCGCACGGCTTCTTCCAGGTTCAGCTCCAGGGTGTAACGCAGGTCGCTGCCGCGCTGAGGGCCGCCACGCTGACCGCCACGGCCGCCACCGAAGAAGTCGCTGAATACGTCGCCGAAAATATCGGAGAAGTTCTGGCCACCAAAACCGGCACCGCCGCCGCCCATGCTCGGGTCGACGCCAGCATGGCCATACTGGTCGTAGGCCGCACGCTTATTGGGATCACACAGGCATTCGTAGGCCTCGTTGGCCTCTTTGAACATCTCTTCGGATTCTTTGTTATCCGGATTACGGTCCGGGTGGTGCTTCATCGCCAGGCGACGGTAGGCTTTTTTCAGCTCCGCCTCGCTGGCGCCACGCTCCACACCCAATACTTCGTAATAGTCACGCTTTGCCATAAGTCTTTGCACTCTTAAGGACGTTCGACCTGGCCCTCCTGAACCCTGCCAAACTCGTTGAGCCCCAATACAGGCCCGGACCCAACTCACGTCAATTCAACGATCCTGGTCATTACTGTTTTCAGCCAGGGAGCCGGCCAAAAACGCGGTGACTGTCATTCGGAAAGCAGGAGCATTCCCGTTCACACCGCCAGCATCCGAGCGTTGTCGCATGCTGTAAAAATTCGCATACCCCAGACACGCCAACGCGGGAGCAAGCTCCCGCGCGGCGACATCCTACCAGTCACCGCTTGTGCGCGGTCAACCGGGCGACAACTTACTTGTTGTCTTTAACTTCTTCGAACTCAGCATCGACAACATCGTCGTGCTTGGCTTCAGGCTCTGCTTGTTGCGCAGCGCCGTCAGCCGGCTGGCCTTGCTCGGCGTACATTTTCTGAGC
Source organism: Pseudomonas sp. CFSAN084952 (assembly GCF_009648855.1). Lineage (NCBI taxonomy): Bacteria > Pseudomonadati > Pseudomonadota > Gammaproteobacteria > Pseudomonadales > Pseudomonadaceae > Pseudomonas > Pseudomonas sp. CFSAN084952. The sequence continues at coordinate 4,542,010 of NZ_CP045767.1, forward strand.
AACTGGCGCGGAGACTTTCGACAGCTCCTCAACCTTGGCTTCGATGGCAGCCTTGTCGTCGCCTTTAATGGCGGCTTCCAGCGCAACCACTGCCGCTTCGATTGCGGTTTTCTCTTCGTCTGTCACTTTGTCGCCAGCATCAGCGATCATTTTGCGCGTCGAGTGAACCAGCGCGTCACCCTGGTTACGGGCGCCTGCCAACTCTTCGAACTTCTTGTCGGCTTCAGCATTGGTTTCAGCATCACGGATCATCTGTTGAATTTCTTCATCAGACAGGCCGGAGTTGGCCTTGATGGTGATCTTCTGCTCTTTGCCGGTGGCCTTGTCTTTCGCGCCGACGTGCAGGATGCCGTTGGCGTCGATGTCGAAGGTCACTTCGATTTGTGGCACGCCACGTGGTGCTGGTGGAATCTCAGCCAGGTCGAACTTGCCCAGGGACTTGTTCTGTGCGGCTTGCTTACGCTCGCCCTGCAGCACGTGGATAGTCACGGCGCCCTGGTTGTCATCGGCAGTCGAGAACACCTGAGATTTCTTGGTAGGAATCGTGGTGTTTTTCTCGATCAGCGCAGTCATCACGCCACCCATGGTTTCGATACCCAGGGTCAGCGGGCTTACGTCCAGCAGCAGCACGTCTTTCACATCACCGGCCAGTACCGCACCCTGGATGGCAGCACCCATGGCAACGGCTTCGTCCGGGTTCACGTCTTTACGGGCTTCTTTGCCGAAGAACTCGGTGACCAGCTTCTGAACCAGTGGCATACGGGTCTGACCGCCCACCAGGATCACGTCGTTGATCGAGCCAACGTCGATACCGGAGTCTTTCAGCGCGATGCGGCAAGGTTCGATGGTGCGCTGAACCAGGTCTTCAACCAATGCTTCGAGCTTGGAACGCGAGATCTTCACGTTCAAGTGCTTAGGACCGGTAGCGTCTGCAGTGATGTACGGCAGGTTCACGTCAGTCGACTGAGCGGAAGACAGCTCGATCTTGGCTTTTTCAGCGGCTTCTTTCAGGCGCTGCATGGCCAGCGGGTCACCCTTGAGGTTCATGCCGCTTTCTTTCTTGAATTCGTCAACGAGGTAGTCGATCAGACGAATGTCAAAGTCTTCACCACCCAGGAAGGTGTCACCGTTGGTGGCCAACACTTCGAACTGGTGCTCGCCGTCAACTTCTGCGATCTCGATCACGGAGACGTCGAACGTACCGCCACCCAGGTCGTAAACGATCACGGTGTGGTCGCCCTTGGCCTTGTCCATACCGTAAGCCAGCGCGGCTGCGGTTGGTTCGTTGATGATACGTTTTACATCCAGGCCCGCGATGCGGCCGGCGTCTTTGGTAGCCTGGCGCTGGCTGTCGTTGAAGTAGGCCGGAACGGTGATCACCGCTTCAGTCACTGCTTCACCGAGGTAGTCTTCGGCGGTCTTCTTCATCTTTTTCAAGATTTCAGCCGAGATTTGCGGCGGCGACATTTTCTGGCCGTTCACTTCAACCCAGGCGTCACCGTTGTCGGCCTTGGCGATTTTGTAAGGCACCATCTTGATGTCTTTCTGTACGACTTCTTCGTCGAACTTACGACCAATCAGACGCTTTACCGCGTACAGGGTGTTGTGCGGGTTGGTCACCGCCTGACGCTTGGCCGATTGACCGACGAGGATTTCACCGTCGTTGGCGTAAGCGATGATCGACGGAGTGGTACGTGCGCCTTCGGCGTTTTCAATAACTTTTGCAACGCCGTTTTCCAGCACGGAGACGCAGGAGTTGGTGGTCCCCAGGTCGATACCGATAATTTTGCCCATGATTTACTCTCCCGAAACTTGAATTTGGTTGCCGCAGCAGTTTTGGCTAACTGCGGTAGCACTTAAACGCTTGACTTATAAATGGGGGCCTTGCGGCGAATTTCAAGCCTGCTCATCAATAGAAGGTGCAACGGGTGCAGGAGCCTTGCTCACCACCACCATTGCCGGACGCATCAGGCGACCGTTGAGCTGGTAACCCTTCTGGAACACCTTGATCACGCTATTAGGTTCCAGGTCATGGCTTTCTTGCATGGCCATGGCTTGGTGATGTTCAGCATTGAACGGCTCGCCGGCTTGCGGATCGATAGCTTCCAACTGATAACGCTTCAGGGTGTCCTGGAACATTTTCAGGGTCAGCTCGATGCCTTCGCGCATTGGGCGGATGTTTTCATCGTCCGGGTTGGACAACTCAAGACCACGCTCCAGGCTGTCGATGATCGGCAGCAGGTCACCGGCGAATTTTTCCAGCGCGAACTTGTGAGCCTTCTCTACATCCTGCTCGGCACGGCGGCGGACGTTCTGCAGATCGGCGGCAACACGCAACGATTGATCCTGCGCAGCGGCCAATTGCTCTTCGAGCACCTGCACACGAGTCGCCAGTTCATCACCGGCAGCCGAATTGGCGTCTGGAGTTTGCGTATCCTGCGTCTGTTCGTCAGCCATAGATTTCTCCTTTCAAAATCATGCGCGAACTCAACTCGCGCTTCTGCTCCGGTATATGGGGCCACAATTTTCAGGTTCAAGGGCGCAGGCGTTACCAAAAGTCTTTCGATTGACCTGGATCATTTCCTTCACGCTCATTCCACATCGCGCTAAAAAAATTAACGACTCAAGCAAATCGAGCTAAGTGCCAGGATTGTCAGGCCTGAACAAAACACTGTATAAATAACCAGACCTAAAGCCTGGGAGCGGCCGTCATGCTCGTGCACCTGTCTGTACATAACTACGCCATCGTTGAACATCTGGATCTTGAACTGGATCGCGGGATGAGCGTAATCACAGGCGAAACCGGCGCCGGCAAGTCGATCATGCTCGACGCCCTCGGCCTGACGCTTGGCGACCGCGCCGACAGTGGCGTGGTACGCCCTGGCTCCGACAAGGCCGACATCCTGGCCACCTTCGACCTGGCGGACATCCCCGAAGCCGAGGCATGGCTGGCCGAGCGCGACCTTAATAATGAAGGCCCCTGCATTCTGCGCCGGGTGATCACCGCCGAGGGGCGCTCGCGCGGCTATATCAACGGCACGCCTTGCCCTCTGGGCGACTTGAAAGCCCTGGGCGAATTGCTGATCGATATCCACAGTCAGCACGAACACCAATCCCTGTTGAAAACCGATACCCACCGTCGCCTGCTCGATGAGTACGCCGGCGCCACCGATCTTTCCCGGCAAGTTCAACTGGCCGCCCAACGCTGGCGCCAGACACGCCAGGAACTGGAACGCCTCTCCAACTCCGGCGACGAACAACGCGCCCGCCACCAGTTGCTCAGCTATCAACTGGAAGAGCTCGAGAGTCTGGGCCTGGGTGAGACAGAGCTGGAGCAACTTGAGCAGGAACACAAGAACCTGACCAACGCCGAGACCCTGCTGGGTATCTGCCGCCAGGTCGTCGAGCAATGTAGTGAGAGCGACTCCGGCAATGTCCTTAATGCACTGACCGCCAGCCTCAACCGCCTGTCCAGCGTGAACAATGCTTCCGGCTCACTGAGCGAAGCGACCACCCTGTTGACCAGCGCGCAGATCCAGGTTGAAGAGGCCGTGGGCGAACTCAATCGTTTCCTGGACCATTTCGACGCCGACCCAGCTCGCCTGCAGGAAATAGAAGAACGCCTGGACACTATTTATACACTGGCTCGCAAGCATCGAATCCAGCCGACAGAAGTCGCAACCATGCAGCAGAAACTGCTGGATGAAATCGAAACACTCAACGCGAACGACGAATCCATCGAACGACTGGGCGAAGAGCTCGCTTCGTTTGCCCGTCATTATCAGGAAAAAGCCCGGGAGCTGAGCGCTCTGCGCCAGCAGGCAGCTACTAGCCTGGCAAGCGCCGTTGAGCTGGAAATCCAACGCCTGGGCATGCCAGGCGGGCGCTTCACCATCGAGCTGCATCCCAACGCCAGTCAAGAATTGCAGCCCCATGGGCTGGAGCACGTCGAACTGCTGGTGAGTGCCAACCCCGGCCAACCGCTCAAGGCCCTGGCCAAAGTGGCCTCCGGCGGCGAACTCTCGCGGATCAGCCTGGCGATCCAAGTGATTACCGCCCAGACCTCACGGGTACCCACCCTGGTATTCGATGAAGTGGATGTGGGCATTGGCGGGCCGACCGCAGAAATTGTTGGCCAATTGCTGCGTCGCCTGGGGGATCGCGGCCAGGTGCTTACGGTGACCCACTTGCCGCAAGTGGCAGCCCAAGGGCATCAGCACCTGTTTGTGCATAAGGTGCGCGGCAGTGACGCGACACACACCGCCGTCTCCAAGCTGAACAAGTCGGAACGGGTGGAGGAAGTGGCGCGGATGCTCGGCGGTATCGACTTGACCAAGGAGTCCTTGGCTCACGCGAAAAAAATGGTGGTGGCCGCGAAGGCCTGAAGCGATATTTTCCACTCTATAGAAAGCACGAAGGCGACCCGAGGGTCGCCTTCAATCGTTTCGCAAAGCAAAACTGCGTCGATTTTTACTTTTTCTTACGGATGTACAACACGAGATTATGGTCGACCAAATCGAACCCATGCTCTTCAGCAATCTTGTGCTGCAGCGCTTCGATTTCAGGGCTGGTGAACTCGATAACCTCATTGGTATCCAGATCAACCATGTGGTCATGGTGACCACCGTCAGCCAATTCAAACACCGCATGACCGCCGTCGAAATTATGACGAACCACCAGCCCTGCGGCTTCAAACTGGGTCAGTACACGGTAGACCGTGGCCAGGCCGACGTCCTCGTTAGACTCCATCAGCGCCTTGTAAACATCTTCGGCACTCATGTGACGCTGCTCAGCAGAATCGAGCATTTGTAGAATCTTGACTCGTGGCAGAGTCACTTTGAGACCGGCTTTGCGTAGTTCGCTATTTTCAACCATGGTTAGCTTTCTCGCGGATGCTGCTTCGCAGCTTCTCTTAATACGGGTATGATCGGCGTTTACGTTGTCCCAGCCAAGATAGTGGAAGTCGCCCACCGATGCAAAACACCAAGCTCTTGCTAACCAGTTTCACCTTTGTGGGACTGCTCGCACTCGCCGGTTGTTCATTCCCCGGGGTTTACAAAATCGACATCCAGCAGGGCAATGTCGTCACGCAGGACATGATAGACCAGTTACGCCCGGGAATGACCCGACGGCAAGTACGGTTTATCATGGGTAATCCCCTGCTGACCGACACTTTCCATGCCGATCGCTGGGATTATCTCTACAGCCTGCAGCCTGGTGGCGGTGAACGCCAGCAGGAGCGCGTCAGTGTCATCTTCAATGGCAATGACCAGCTCGTGAGCCTGTCCGGCGACTTCATGCCCGGCGTAAGCCGCGATGAAGCCTTGCTGGGCAAGGACAGCGGCACCAACGTGACCGCACCTGCGCAGGAAGCTGAAAAACCAAAATCCGAGGTACCGGCCAAGCCTGGTTCGTTGCTGGACACCATCCAGAAAGACATCGACAACGTGGAAACCGTGCCCGTCCCGACGCCTGAGCCTCTGGACACCAGCCCGCAATAATTTTGCGCTCGATAAAAAGCCCGGCATGCCGGGCTTTTTGTTGCCTGCCATTTACATAGGCATCTCTACATAACCTTGGTGCGACGCTGAACCTGTGGGAGCTGGCTTGCCTGCGAAAGCGATCTGACAGTCAACCAGGATCCTGGATCAGATCGAGAACATACCCGTTATCGGGACCGCCCCTTCCACATTTGGATCGCGGGTATCAGGTAGATATGCGCCGGCTATCAGGGCGTCATCGCAGGCAAGCCAGCTCCCACAGTTGGATCGCGGCGCTCCAGATAGCTAGGCTGCCATTTGGCAAGCTCAAGAATTCGTTTGCCTGGCCAATGCCGCCTTGGCCGCGCGCAACCTGCGCACCTCTTTAGGGTCGGCCAGCAAAGGCCGGTAGATCTCAATACGGTCGCCCGCTTGCACGCAACGCGCCCCGGCATCCACGACAACCTTGCCAAATATACCCAGCGGGCAATCAGCCAGATCAACGTCAGGAAAATGCGCCGCTATTCCCGACGCCCGCACCGCCTCGCGCAAACTAGTGCCTTCAGCCACCTTTACCCCCAGCAACACCTGGCGATCCTCAGCGGCGAACACCACCTCAATCTCAACCATGCAGTTGCTTGGCGCGCTGACAGAACGCGTCCACCAGGGTATTGGCTGCCTGATTGAACAAAGGCCCCAACGTCGCACGAACAATCGGCCCGGCATAATCAAACGAAAGATCCAGGCTGATCTTGCAGGCCTTGTCCGTCAGCGCCTTGAACACCCACACACCGTGCAGTTGGGTGAACGGCCCTTCCTGCAGGTTCATTTCGATGGACTGACCCGGCACCAGCACATTACGCGTCACAAAATGCTGGCTGAGGCCGCCTTTGGCCACCCCCACGCTGGCAACCATGTGCTCGTCACTGCTCTCCAGAACCTCGGCCGTCGAGCACCAAGGCAGAAACTCCGGGTAACGCGCCACGTCGTTGACCAGGTCATAGAGCGCCTGCGCCGGGTAGGGCAACAGGGCCGAACGTTGAATATGCGTCGTCATGTGAGCGTTACTTCCACTGCTTAAGGCAAACATCGCGAAAGAACAGCCCAATCCGCGAGAGAAAAAAACCAAAGAACTGCCCGCATTGTCCGGGATTCGTCCAACTCGCTCAAGCACACAGGTTGACCGTAGCCGACACGCTCGCAACTCCCTATAATGCCGCCCCTATGGCTAAACAAAAGAAACACCCCACAGGGACCATCGCGCAAAATAAAAAAGCGCGACACGATTACTTCATCGAACATCGGTTCGAGGCTGGTCTGGTCCTGGCCGGCTGGGAAGTAAAAAGTCTGCGTGCCAGCAAACTGCAGCTGGTCGACAGTTATGTGCTGCTCAAGGATGGCGAGGCATGGCTGCTTGGCAGTCATATCACTCCGCTGACCACCGCGAGCACCCACGTGATTGCCGACCCGGTGCGTACGCGCAAGTTGTTGCTCAATGCCCGCGAGCTCGAAAAACTCGCCGCAGCCGTGCAGCAAAAAGGCTACGCGTGTGTCTGCTTGTCCTGGTACTGGAGCAAGCACCTGGTCAAATGCGAGATCGCATTGGGCAAGGGCAAGAAGGAATACGACAAGCGCGACACCGAACGCGAGCGCGATTCCAATCGCGAGCTGCATCGCGCCGTGCGCAACAAAGGCAAGGAAGAGTAATCCTTGTGACGGTGTAGCCCACGCGGGCTACATCCCTTTGCGCCGCTCCGCCCGAGCCACGCGTTGAACCTCCTGACGCACCTCCTCCAACACCTCCTGCACATACAGCAGATGCCGTGTCGAGACTTCGCGCGCCTGCTCGGCCCGCCCCTCGATGATGGCCAGGTACAAGTCCCGATGCTGATTGATCAGCATGTCGCGGGTCTCAGTACGCTGCTGGTACATGCCACCAATATTCGTCACCACGTTACGCTTGAGCAGGTCGAACAGCCCGCGAATGGTGTGCAGCAACACGGCGTTATGACTGGCTTCGGCAATCGCCAAGTGAAACCTTGCATCCGCAGCACCCTCCTCCACTCGGCTCACTTCGTCGGCGCGCGCATAGCAATCCTGCAACGCCTCAAACGCTGCGGTCAGCCGTTCACGGTCAACCTCCGTGGCGCGTAACGCCGCGTAATAAGCACACGAAGCCTCAAGGGTCTGGCGAAACTCCAGCAGATCGCGCTGCGCTTCGGGATTGCTTTCCAACAAGTGCAACAGCGGATCGCTGAAGGTCGAACCCAGGGAGTCCACCACATAGTTGCCACCGCCCTGACGACTGACCAACAACCCCTTGGCCGCCAGTTTCTGAATCGCCTCACGCAACGACGGGCGCGACACACCAAAGCGCTCGGCTAACGCGCGCTCGGCCGGCAAGCGCTCGCCCGACTTCAGCGTGCCCTCGAGAATCATCCCCTCAAGCTGCTCGACAATATCGTCAGACAAACGGCGCTGACGCACCTGATCAAACCCCATAACTCACTCTCCACCATCCCGACCACTCGCCGGGGCCCCTATTCTGGCCTATCGACGTGCCGGCAGCACCTATCAGAACGCCTTCAATTTCGCCGATCAGAACACCCCGCCTACCGACCTACGACCAAAGTTTCGCAGGCGGCAAATTGACACACCCCTGCCCTGGCTCTTAATCTAGCCCACAGCGATTGTAAATTGGTATTACCAATTACCCAAGCTCACCAAACAACAACAATCAGGGGCCACCCCATATGCAAACCTGGCAACAGCTTTACAGCCCACTCGGCAGCCTCGGCCTGTCCGCACTGGCCGCCGTCATTCCTATCGTATTCTTCTTCCTGGCGCTGGCCGTGTTCCGCCTCAAAGGCCATGTAGCCGGCAGCATCACCCTGGCCCTGTCGATCCTGGTCGCCATTTTCGCCTTCCAGATGCCCGTAGACATGGCACTGGCTGCGGCCGGTTATGGTTTTGCCTACGGCCTGTGGCCCATCGCCTGGATCATCGTCGCGGCTGTATTCCTGTACAAATTGACGGTCAAGAGCGGCCAGTTCGAAATCATCCGCAGCTCCGTTTTGTCGATCACCGACGACCAGCGCTTGCAGGTGTTGTTGATCGGCTTTTGCTTTGGCGCCTTCCTGGAAGGTGCGGCCGGTTTTGGCGCGCCCGTGGCGATCACCGCCGCGCTGCTGGTAGGCCTGGGTTTCAACCCGCTGTACGCCGCCGGCTTATGCCTGATTGCCAATACCGCGCCCGTGGCTTTCGGCGCATTGGGCATTCCGATCATTGTCGCAGGCCAGGTCACCGGTATTGATGCGTTCAAGATTGGCGCCATGACCGGCCGCCAACTGCCGCTGCTGTCGTTGTTCGTGCCGTTCTGGCTGGTGTTCATGATGGACGGCCTGCGCGGCGTTCGCGAAACCTGGCCGGCAGCCTTGGTGGCGGGCTTGAGCTTTGCCGTCACCCAATATTTCACCTCCAACTTCATTGGCCCAGAGCTGCCGGACATCACCTCGGCACTCGCCAGCCTGATTGCCCTGACGCTGTTCCTGAAAGTCTGGCAGCCCAAGCGCACCGCAGGCGCACAAATTGCCGGCGCCTCCTCCAGCGTAGCGGTCACTTCCAGCGCCGGCGGCTTCGGCTTGCCACGCAACACCGTGGTTTCGCCCTACAGCCTGGGGCAAATTTTCAAGGCGTGGTCGCCGTTCCTGATCCTCACCGTACTGGTCACCATCTGGACCCTCAAACCCTTCAAGGCCCTGTTCGCCGCGGGCGGCTCGATGTACGGCTGGGTGTTCAATTTCGCGATCCCGCACCTGGATCAACTGGTGGTTAAAGTCGCGCCCATCGTGACCAACCCCACCGCCATCCCGGCCGTCTTCAAGCTGGACCCGATATCTGCCACCGGCACTGCAATCTTCTTCTCGGCACTGGTCTCCATGCTGGTGTTGAAAATCGACGTCAAAACTGGTCTTACCACTTTAAAAGAAACCTTCTTTGAGCTGCGCTGGCCGATCCTGTCCATCGGCATGGTGCTGGCATTCGCCTTCGTCACCAACTACTCCGGCATGTCCTCGACCATGGCGCTGGTTCTGGCGGGCACCGGTGCAGCCTTCCCGTTCTTCTCGCCATTCCTTGGCTGGTTGGGAGTTTTCCTGACAGGCTCCGATACCTCATCCAACGCCCTGTTCAGCTCACTGCAAGCCACTACCGCGCACCAGATCGGCGTCAACGACACCCTGCTGGTAGCCGCGAACACCAGCGGTGGCGTGACCGGCAAAATGATCTCGCCGCAATCGATCGCCGTGGCCTGCGCCGCCACCGGCCTGGTGGGCAAGGAATCCGACCTGTTCCGCTTTACCCTCAAGCACAGCCTGTTTTTTGCCACCATCGTCGGGCTGATCACCTTGGCGCAGGCGTACTGGTTCACCGGTATGCTGGTGCACTGAGACCTGCACGTAATAGGGTAAGAATCGACGCCGGGGCACCCTTCCGGCGTCTGCTATTTCTGGAGGACCGATGAGCCTGCCTGCTGCTTTCCTGAGCGACGTCGCACAACTGATCCCGCAAGATCGCCGCTTCGACGATCCACTTTCCACCCTCGCCTTCGGCACCGACGCCAGCTTCTACCGACTGATCCCACAGCTGGTGATCCGTGTGGAGTCAGAAGACGAAGTGGTAACCCTGCTGCAACTGGCCCAGCGCGACCGCGTGCCGGTGACCTTCCGTGCCGCAGGCACCAGCCTCTCGGGCCAGGCCATCAGCGACTCGGTGCTGATCGTGTTGGGTGATAACTGGAACCACCGCGAAATTCGCGGGCAAGGCACCCAGATCCGCCTGCAGCCGGGCGTGATCGGCGCCCAGGCCAACGCCTGGCTCGCACCGTTCGGGCGCAAGATCGGGCCGGACCCAGCGTCCATCAATGCTTGCAAAATCGGCGGTATCGTCGCCAACAACGCCAGTGGCATGTGCTGCGGCACGGCGCAAAACACCTACCACACCCTGGCGGGCATCCGCCTGGTACTGGCCGATGGCAGCCGCCTGGACACCGAAGATGCCGCCAGCGTGCAAGCCTTCCGCCAGTCACATAGCGCACTGCTTGAAAGCCTGGCCCTACTAGGTCGCCAGACACGGGCAAATACTGAGCTGGCGGCAAAGATCCGCCACAAATACCGCCTGAAAAATACCACCGGCCTGTCACTCAACGCCCTGGTGGATTTCGATGACCCGCTGGATATCCTCAGCCACCTGCTGGTCGGCTCCGAGGGCACCCTGGGGTTTATCAGTGCGGTCACCTACGACACCGTGATCGATCACCCCAACAAAGCCTCGGCGCTGATCGTCTTCCCGGATGTCGAAACCTGCTGCAACGCCGTCACCGTGCTGAAAACCCAGCCGGTCTCCGCCGTTGAACTGCTGGACCGACGCAGCATGCGTTCGGTGCAGGACAAACCGGGCATGCCTGCTTTCGTACAGCACCTATCGGAAAACGCCTGCGCACTGCTGATCGAATCCCGCGCCGCTTCGTCATCACTGCTGCACGAACAACTGACGCGCATCATGGCGTCCCTGGCGGCGTTTCCCGTGGAGAAACAAGTCGACTTCACCGAAGACCCATTGGAAAACGCCCGCCTGTGGGCGATCCGCAAAGACACCTTCCCCGCCGTAGGCGCCGTACGCAAAACCGGCACCACCGTGATCATCGAAGACGTGACCTTCCCGGTCGAACAACTGGCGATTGGCGTGAACCGCTTGATCGCACTGTTCGACAAACATCACTACGACGAAGCCATCCTTTTCGGACATGCCCTGGAAGGCAATCTGCACTTTGTGTTCACTCAAGGCTTCAACAGCAGCGAAGAAGTCGCACGCTATCAAGCGTTCATGGACGACGTCGCGCAACTGGTGGCCGTGGAGTTCGGTGGCTCGCTGAAGGCTGAACACGGCACCGGCCGCAATATGGCGCCGTTCGTTGAACTGGAATGGGGCAGCGACGCCTATCAACTGATGTGGCAACTCAAGCGCCTGCTCGACCCTAACGGCATCCTCAACCCCGATGTGGTGCTCAGCGAAGACCCGCAAATCCACCTCAAACACCTCAAGCCCCTGCCCGCCGCCGATGAGCTTGTGGATAAGTGCATCGAATGCGGGTTCTGCGAACCGGTGTGCCCTTCAAAAGGCCTGACCCTGAGCCCGCGCCAGCGCATCGTGATCTGGCGCGATATCCAGGCGAAAAAACGCGCAGGCGTGGACACCTCCGAACTGGAAGCGGCCTACCACTACCAGGGCATAGACACCTGCGCCGCCACCGGCTTATGCGCGCAACGTTGCCCTGTAGGCATCAATACCGGCGACCTGGTGAAAAAGCTGCGCAGCCGCGACGCCCACCGTACGAAAACCGCCGACTGGCTCGCCAGCCATTTCGCCACCGCGCTGCAAGGTGCGCGCTTCACCCTGCACGTCGCCAACGGTGCGCGCATGCTGCTGGGGGCTCCACGACTGGCCAAGCTCTCGAGCACACTGACCAAGCTGTCCAAAGGGCAAATTCCGCAGTGGACCAACGCCATGCCACAGCCCGAAAAAGCCATCCGCTTCAGCCCCGCGGTGACGGACACGCGCCCGCGCGTGGTTTACCTGGCCGCCTGTGTCTCCCGCGCCATGGGCCCGGCAGCCGGTGATAAAGAGCAGATGTCGCTGTACGACAAAACCCGCCAGTTGCTGGAAAAAGCCGGCTACCAGGTAGTCTTCCCCGGCAACCAGGACAGCCTCTGCTGCGGCCAACCCTTCGCGTCCAAAGGCTACGCCGAGCAGGCCGAACACAAGCGCCAGGAACTGATCGGCGCCCTGCTCCACGCCAGCCGCGGCGGCCTCGACCCGATCTACTGCGACACCAGCCCCTGCACCCTGCGCCTGGTGCAAGAATTGGGAGAAACGCGCCTGGACCTCTACGACCCCGTGCGCTTTATCCGCACCCACCTGATGGACCGCCTCGACTTCACCCCCCAGGAAGCGCCCATCGCCGTGCACGTCACCTGCAGCACCCAGCATCTGGGCGAGAGCCAGGCACTGATCGAACTGGCGCGACGCTGCGCAAAAACCGTGGTGATCCCCGAAGGCATTCACTGCTGCGGCTTTGCCGGCGACAAAGGCTTCACCACCCCGGAACTCAACGCCCACGCCCTGCGCTCACTCAAGGACGCCGTACAATCTTGCAGCGAAGGCATCTCCACCAGCCGCACCTGCGAGATCGGCCTGAGCCAGCATGGCGGCATCGACTACCACGGCCTGGTCTACCTGGTAGACCGCGTCACCCGCGCCCGCGCCCACTGACCCGGCAAAAAAACCGAACCCTGGCGCACCGGCGCAGTCATCTGCATAGGCCTCGACAAACGAGGCCCATCAGTGATGTCGCTGGCAGCGGTTGCACGCCAGCAGCGTCGAGCCCTTTTGCGCAAGGAGACACCCTATGAAGCGTTCCGCTCTTGCTGGCTTGTTCATGACCGCTGCGATGCTCGCCTCCCCCGCTTTCGCCGCCAGTGACAAAGACCTGTGCCAGATCAACCTGGACAAAATCAACAACGGCAAAGCCCTGCTCGCCACCGACACCAGCGGTAAAAGTGGCGAAATAGACACCGCCGTCTCCCAGGCCAAGGCTGCCCACGCCGCAGGTGACGAGAAGAAGTGCATCGAAATTACCTCCAAGGCCCTGCAAGACCTGCAGAACAGCGAGAAAGGCGGCCAGTAAGCGAGAGGGCCAACCTTCGGGTTGGCCTTCGCTGACGTTTTGGCGTACACTGCACAGGCTTGTCACTCACTAAGAAACAACGAGTTACAAGCACGGGGCCGTTTAGGATTCGACGCCGGTCGCGAAACTTTAGGTGCATGCCGAGTTGGTAACAGAACTCGTAAATCCACTGTTGCAACTTCTTATAGTTGCCAATGACGAAAACTACGGCCAGGAATTCGCTCTCGCTGCGTAAGCAGCCTTAGCCCTGAGCTTCTGGTACCTTCGGGTCCAGCAATCACCAGGGGATGTCTGTAAACCCAAAGTGATTGTCATATAGAACAGAATCGCCGTGCAGTACGTTGTGGACGAAGCGGCTAAAACTTACACAACTCGCCCAAAGCACCCTGCCCTTCGGGTCGCTGAGGGTTAACTTAATAGAAACGGCTACGCATGTAGTACCGACAGCGGAGTACTGGCGGACGGGGGTTCAAATCCCCCCGGCTCCACCACTTCATCATCTAAAGACGTCCACGGACGTCTTTTTTTGTGCCTGAAATCCAGTAAATACGGGGGTTTCAGGGCCACGGGAGGCTTTCCAGGCTTTGTGAGTTCCAGGCAGTTTGGTATTCCCAATGGTATTCCCGGCTACCCGGCGCTAATCTTGGGAATACCAAAAGGTGTCATGGAGTACTTCTCATGTGCGCTCAAACCACCCGCCTCTCCGACCGCCAGCTCAAGGCGGTCAAACCGAAAGACAAGGATTACGTCCTCACGGATGGCGACGGGCTCCAACTGCGAGTCAGGGTCAATCGCTCGATGCAGTGGAATTTCAACTACCGGCACCCCGTCACCAAAAATCGAATCAACATGGCACTCGGCTCTTATCCCGAGGTTTCTCTCGCGCAAGCGAGGAAGAAAACCGTTGAGGCCAGAGAGCTGCTTGCACAGGGCATCGATCCAAAAGCTCAGCGTAATGAGCTACAGGAAGCCAAACGAGCGGAAACGGAACACACCTTCGAGAACGTGGCCACCGCCTGGTTCGAGCTGAAGAAGGATTCCGTCACGCCGGCGTATGCCGAAGACATTTGGCGGTCCCTCACACTGCATGTTTTTCCGAGCATGAAATCAACGCCTCTCTCCGAAGTCAGCGCCCCAATGGTCATCAAGCTCCTTCGTCCGATTGAGGCCAAAGGCAGCCTCGAGACAGTTAAGCGAGTGAGCCAGCGCCTTAACGAGATCATGACTTACGGGGTCAATTCCGGAATGATCTTTGCCAACCCTCTCAGCGGCATTCGAGCGGTGTTCAAGAAACCTAAGAAAGAGAACATGGCAGCGCTACCACCAGATGAGCTTCCGGAGCTCATGATGGAAATCGCGAACGCCAGCATTAAGCGGACGACCCGCTGCCTGATCGAATGGCAGCTACACACTATGACCCGCCCTGCCGAAGCGGCGACTACCCGATGGGCAGACATCGACTTCGAAAAACGCATCTGGACCATCCCTCCGGAGCGAATGAAAAAGCGTCGTCCGCACACAATCCCGCTGACCGAACATGCACTCTCGTTATTGGAGACGCTTAAGCCCCATAGCGGCCATAGGGAATATGTGTTCCCGTCAGATAGAAATCCGCGCACCCACGCGAATAGCCAGACAGCCAACATGGCATTAAAACGAATGGGCTTTCAGGACCGCTTAGTCAGCCACGGCATGCGCTCCATGGCCAGCACAATTCTGAATGAGCATGGATGGGATCCGGAGCTAATCGAAGTCGCGCTGGCGCATGTCGATAAAGACGAAGTTCGAAGCGCCTACAACCGGGCGGATTACATCGAACGCCGGCGTCCGATGATGGCCTGGTGGAGTGATCATATCCAGAAGGCAGCCACCGGCAGCCTGTCGGCATCCGCCATCAATCAAACCAGGGACCGTAACGTCGTGCCGATACGCTGAGCAGGCGACAATTCGTGCCGTGCAGCAGGGCGACTGAAGTGGGGACTGTCGCTAAATCAGCCGCATGCCTGCGCTTCTTCGGCCAAGCCCCTAAGTATGGGAAGGCTCCGCATTCCCATACTTAGGGGCTCACGCTTAAAGATCTATCAGACAACCACGAGTTGCGCCTTTCTGCGGCGGATCAGCCCTGCTGTTAACTCATAGTAATAAATGGTCGCTGGTGCTGAGCAACGCAGGTAGTGCTCTAAAAACCATCTGGTGTGCTTTTCCTTCCAGGACCAAGGGGTCGCACAACTCCAGCGCTCACGAATCGCCTCGTGCATCCTTTCTGCCTGCCTGATATGCCGCTGCCGCGTGGCATGCGCACCTTTGAGCACGGGGCTCAGAAACAACGCCATATCGAACTCGGACTTCATCGACGACCTCCGATGTAGGCACTCAACACGTCGATGCGGTTATGCCCCAACTCGTGACTGATCTGCTGACGTGCAAGCTGATCGAGTGCTCGATCCTCTTGTTGACCACGACCGCCATTGATGGGCGCGGAGAAGCCGGTCAGTTGTTCATAGCGCTCACAGGCGTAAGCCGCCCGCAGTTCATGAAAGCCTTTCAATCCATGCTCATGCATGATGTCACGCGCCGGTCGTACGATTGACTGTAAGAAATCTTTGTAGCTTTCATCAGGTGTTAACAGATTCCGACTGCCCTGGGGTGAGGCCTCGCTGGCCCAGTCGAGGGCGCCACGGACTTGATCCGTGACCGCAATCCAACGCGGTGCCGATGCGCCTGATCGACCGCCTTTGGTGCCGTCCTGGATATTGATCTTGCCCAGTTGCCGAGCCTCACGCTGGAGCCGGGGCAGGTCCGCCAAAATAGCCTCACGCAAGCGCATGCCGGTCTCTCGGGCGAGGAGCACGATGGCACTTACCCTCGGTTGTTGTCGCTCTGACAGCGCTTGCGCAATCAGCCTGACCTTCACACGGTCTTGGCCTTGTGGGGCCTCATTACGCACGCTTGAGCGCTGCAAGCCCAGCGCCTTGCTCGGACTGGGGATTTTGACGTACTGATCACCGCGCAGCGCAGCCATCGTTCGGTTCACGCTGGACAGTCGGTTCTGCGCGGTGGCGATGCCGACGTTGCCCTGGTCAACTTGCTGCCTCATATAGGCGGCGTACCGCATGAGGATCTCGCGGTCGATCTGACGCGCGTCATTGAGCCTCGGCCCTCCTTCGGATCGACACCAACGCACGAAGGCCTGCCACCGATCGCTATGGGCTTTGACGGTAGCAAAATGGCCGTCGCCAAACAGATCTTTCAGTGCTTGCGGCCCAGCATAGCTAAGCTGGCGACCGAAGCCGAAATTGCGCCCCGCTCGTCTACCGACCCGAGCCATTTTTCTGCTCCTGATCGACTGCCGCGAGATCATGGAAAAGGGCTCGCCAGTGCGCACTTAAAATCGCGAACTGAGCCCAATCAGTTGGACGGAAACAAAGCGTGTTGTTGGCGACGTAGAGTTGCGCGCCCTGCTCTTCCAACCATTGGATGATGGCTGCCGTCGAGGCAATAGTTTTGTGGGTAGTGGCGACACCGGCGACAGCGGCGACAACCCTTGTCCTGTATGGCTTTGAACGTGGCGACAAAGTGGCGACAGTAGCGGCGACAAATCGCGCTTTCGGCTCCTTTTGGCGCTGAGCCAGATGGTTGCGCAGCGCTTCATCAATGTTGAACATGGCGCACCTCGAAGGTGTGGCCGTCAGTGATGAGCCACTGATGATCAATCAATTCGACCAACAGCTTGGCGGTATAACGACTGCTCTTACGGGCAAAGCGGGGACCGTTGCGATTCAATTCACGAATACTGAAACGCTTCCAATCTTTGACCTGGAGCCATCGCAGCAACCGGTCCGCCTCTTCCTTTACCCGACACACTGGCTCATGCTCAGTCAGGCGCTGGATCTCGGTGAGGTAGTAGCCGACTAGAGCGGAGGCACGTTGGATATGGTCGACCTCCACGACGCTGCTCTCCTCCACAACTGCAAGAATGCCGGCGACGCGCAGCAGGTTATCGGCGGCCTTTGATCCGCTGGGCCGTACGCTGGCCAGCTCGCCAAACTCCCCCAGCTGAGCTTCGATAGCATCATGCAAATCAATCCAGCGACGGCGGGCTAACGGACTCAGTGTCATCGGTGATAGCCGCAAGGCACCGTCAGCGGAAAGTGACCAAGGCTGATGAAACAGGGCCGAAAGACGGTGGTGATATCGCTTTAGTGCGGGGTCTTTGGACAAGTCGACAGACTGGTAACTGCGTTGCCCGGCCAGGCTGGTGGGCCAGGTGATGAGGCAGCGACCGAGAATGCCTTGCCCCTGCAGCAATGGGTCACTGAGTAACTGCATGGCTAGATACGGTTGCAGCATCAGGTGCAGGCTTAAGCGTCGATCGTAAGCTCGCAAGCTTTCACCCGCCATAGACCGCGCGCGATCTATCGGACTGCCGTCCCAGAGCGACGACAAGGTCGTAACTGCTTTCAAACGGTTATCTCGACTCATGGTGCTGCTGCCGAGGAATTGTCCCCCTTCATCGCAGAACAACCCCATGCTCGGCAGGTCATGGCAGAGCCCTTTGATCAGCGCTTCAATAGTTGGGTCCGTGGTAATCAGCCTCGGTGCAGAGGGCTCCGCTTCGAGCGGTACACCGTTCGCGGAGTCGGGATCGGCAGGGTTGATACGCTGCATCTGGCGCTGTGCGGCGCGGTACCGGGCAAGCTGTTCGCGGTAGCGCTGCCACTGCTCACGCTCCCATTGGCGTGCTGGCAGCAATGCAGATCGGTCTGCCGCCGTTTTACGATCCCCCGAAGCTGCCACCGTGATCAGGTACAGCGAGAGGGGATAATTTCTCCCGTCGAGCTGTAAGCCGGCATGACCTTGGGTAGCCAGCGCCGAGGCAGCCAACACCGATTGTGCAGCCAATGCCTGGGGCACGCCGATGACCTCGGCCATGCGTTCCACCGCAGGCCCAAGAACCCCACCCAGTGCCTGCACCGGATAAGGCTGGGCTAGGGGATTCGACTCAATCAACGGTCGAGGTGGCTGTGGTAGTTCAAGCTTCGGATCTAACTGCTGCATGGCCCTCTCCTCGTTCATTGCTGGTTGTCCTCACGTAGTCCCGCCACGGGTTGTTGAGTGTTATCAGGGATCAAGGCCCCTGCGGCCTGTGAGGTGCTCACTGACGCGGAACAAACGGCTCCTTACAACCGGGAGCGAGGGCATAACCCCATGAATCTGGCCTCCTTAGTCGCATCCGAAGATGCGGGCGGGTAGAGGCTGTGCCGACTGACGAGTTCGGCACCTGGAGATCCGGAGTAGGAGAAGGCAACGACATGGACACCTGGGACATGCCTGACTGTCAGTCAGATGCAGCCTTTCCATTGGCTGCGGCACCGGTGCCTGTGTTGTTGCGGATGGCGACGAATCGGATTTGTCAGGTCGATTGTCACGAGGAGAGTTGCGGCAATGCCCTGTACGACGTGGCTTGCAGCAGCGGTACGAGCGCCCGTCTCTTTCCAGAAGAAAGAGACGGGCGCGGATTGGCGCAGCGAAGTGTGCCGAGAGGTGAGGTTGCTGCAGTGCAGCGAGAAAGGTCCATCGTCTGCCGCAGTGGACAGATTGGTCGAGTAGGCATCCATCACTCTTGGGGAGTGACCGTGCGAGCCGCCGGACGCTAATCGCACTGTGGGAGAACCACCACGCAAGTGGCGTAGCCTTAAAGGTTCTGGCTACCTGGGCAGGTGCTGTCAACGACAGCGATCCGTGCGCCAATTTTTATACCCACTCGAAAAGGCGGTCAAGCGTCACGGCTAATGCGCTTAGAAAGTGGCGACTGTCGCCACTTCTGTCGCCACGTTCCAGGCCACGTTCTACGTGGGTTGTCGCCGGCGTCGCCGCTGTCGCCACACCTACATTCATGCCTCCACGAAAAAGATCCGCTTTGACACTGCAACGGCGCTGCGCCCGATAGAGATCGTGATAATTACTGAAGGGCAAAAGAAGGCGTGGCGCCAATCAGATATCCAAATGAGACGGCGGAACGAGGTGGCTTCGAGAAAAAGCGAGTGAACCCTCCGATCGGCGCGATCAAAGATCGCTGAATCGGAGGGTTTAGCGGGGAAAGCAAATTTTCAAACGTCAATTGCAGCCTCAAGCATCGAAACTTGTTGGTCCGGATGCGGCGGCTTCACGAATCCCAGCAAGGCTAGCTCGCCCAGCACGAGATCAACCTGACGAAACAAGCATACGCTAGACGAAAATATGGCAATTTGCTATCGTTCCGATCTACAGTGCTGATATTTGAATGCCTAACCTTTACGCTAAGGAACCTATGGACAGGTTACGATTTGATCTTAACTTTATATTCAGGATATTGCTGACCTTCAATGCTACATCGCTTCTGGTCATCATTTATCTCGTTCAAAAAGGTCTTACTCTGGCACATTTCTTTCCTGGCCTTCCCTGGTTAGACAAAACTCCGAATGCTGTGTCCTATGCTTTATACCTTTTGGTTCCGATCCTCCTCACTGGAGTGAGCCTTCGCCTCAGTTCTTTGTTAGGAAAGGACGAGTTCAAGCAAGGGCAGGTGGATAGTATCGAGCACGCGAACAATAGCTTTTTACCCAGCTACTTGGGGTACTTCTTCGTAGCGCTCAGCGTGAGCAACTGGGAAACACTATTCTTTGTATATGGGGTCCTGTTCATTTTTACGTTCAGGTCACAGGCATTATATTTCAATCCCTTATTTTTGCTGTATGGATATGAGTTCTACAATATAACCACGACATCCAGGGCCTCCATATTCCTCATTAGCCGCGAGAGATACAAGGTTCCCAGTGATATCGCCATTGCCAAAGCCTTCAGAATAAATAACTACACATTTATTGAGCGAGAGTGAACATATGGACCATGTACTAGTAAAAGTAAAAAAACTGCGCAAAAAGCCAATATTCAAGTTGATTTCCGATTACACACTATTCCCAAAATTGGAGATTGATCTCGCCGCGTGCATTCCTTACAACCCCGATCATAATTTGGACGAGGAGTGCTGGTTTAAGGTCGAACAGTTTTCAGAGCAAGCCTACTGCTCTGAAATTCTCACATCGGACTTCGATGCAAAAGACTACGACGACCTACCTAAGGATAAATTTCCGGATATTTCTCACATCTGTGCGCTTCAGGGCGCTGATTTCTACTTTCAGAAAGTCACGCCTTCTCTGTTTCTGCGCCGAAAGACCTTTGTCTTTGGTGAGGTGGCGGAGGTTGAAGATGATCGACTGAGGTTGGTAATCAATTCTCAACCGGATGCGGTATATTTTTCCGCACTTGACGTGCTAATTTTCAAAAATCTGGCGACAATTTCCAGTATTTTTCCGGGCATCGATGAGCTTTATAAAGAGGCAACCCAAGAAGAGGTTAAGCAATTCCTCGACGAGCCTTTTATTACCCTCCGCAATGAATTTGATGCCGACAAAGTATCAAAGCCAAACCGGAAACGAATTGCACTGGCTATGGCTACGTTGGCAGCGTTACCCGAACAAGACAAAGAGGGTATGCTCTCCTATATTGATGGCTATTGCGGCGAGAACTTGAAATTTAACAAAGACTCTGGAATGTTTGACATTTCGACGGACAACGATCTAAAAATGCTCATCTATGGCATAGAGCAGCGGTTTTACACCACCCAATTTGGACAGGAAAAACGTTTGGCAAACTCTGTCCAGGCATTGGGATAATAACTTACCGCAATCTCGAATGGTGCGTGCAGTTGGACATATCCATGCGAATTCTGAGTAAGTTGATCGCGTTAGTTTCAGAGTCTAGGCCTGCGCACGGCGCTGGTGATTCACTGCCTTTCTGCTTCTTGGGAGTGCCTCACTGACTCCCTCGGCAGTCAGTGAGGCACTCCAAATATAGTGCCAACAGTAGTGAAAAATCTTCCACAACAAGTTAATAATGATACTGCTTCTGGCCTCAACATGTGCAACTTGTGAATTTTAAGAGAACTTAGCACAAAAATCACTACAGAGTTCTCACATGGCGCCGCATGGGATTTTTCTTAAAACAATTTTTTACCTATACAACAAACTATATCTAAGGAATTTCTTTTGAAAAACCCTCTAATCAGTGAGGCAACTAAGTTTTCACTCGGCGATCTCTCAACCCCCTACAAAGCTTCCGGCTTTTGGGGTTGGGCTTTTTCGAACATGTCTGTGCCTATGCTGCGTGGAGTATTGATCGAGTACATCCTAGTTCAACACTTCATTGAAAACATTGATCAAATCGTTGGCGAAACGGTGCGAACCTTAACCACCTGGCATCCGCGCAAAGGTGATCTCGAAAAAAGCATTCGCGAGCACTATGAGAGCCAACCTCACGGTGATGTGTTTGACCTTCAGCTAACTTGGGGCACAACGTGTGAATTTAAAACCACTAGAGCGCCCAAAACCTGGAGTATAAGTAAGACAACTTATTGGAACCCTCTGAAAGATGCAAACTGCTGGACTTATGGCTTTCCGGCACAGATTTATATTTTGGCAGTACTTGAGAGTGAAGCAAAACTGAGAGGTGACGTGCTCGATTTGGGAGCACTAAATTTCTATATCCGGACTGGCCGCGAGCTGGACAAGAGTGTGGGGGACCGGCCTAGTGCGCGATTCTCCGATTTTTCAGAGGGAGAACCTCTTGTCTGCACATTTGATGAACTCATCGAGAAAATTGCCGAAGTTCAGAAAAATCGGCTGACCGAAATTTTGGAACAGATAGAACCCGGATGGAAGCTTGATCATAGCGCGTACAAAAATACCTATCCGCTAGCTGTAGAACTTCCCGAAGGCGTTCAGGCAGGGTTTTACGAACAAGATACAAAAGAGCTAGTTGAAATAATCGATGTTCCCTGGCGTCCTAACACGACACCAGACTGGCGAGATTGGGAGCAAGCGGGTTTCCAATATGTGCATATGCTAAGCGCAAAAAATTCGAGGTAGTCACTCTTTTCCTTAACAATATCCCTATTGAAGATGTTTGCTTATGGCTGAAACACTAGCTCCCAGCGCATTCGTTCATACCCCAATGTTTAGTGATGGACGGCATACCGGTGCTAGCTCATAAGACAGGCCACACGCTGAGCCAGACTTGTAGCCAACTCCTGAGTGCCTGCCTTCACCGCCTGTTAAATAGACGCCGGTATGGGGCGGATAGCGACGACCTGGCCTCAACCGTTGCTTATCCAAGCCAAATATCGGCCTGCTCGGCCATCTCAAGGGCATCGTCTACGTCAATTCCCATATACCTGAAAGGCACCGTTTCTGCGCGCGGCAATTACGCGGACGGAGCAAACCGACGCACCTAAAGATTAGAAACGTACTCTTTGCGGGCGTACTACGCGGCGTGTCAGCCCAGCGTGCCAATACTGGCAGCATGCCTCCAGCCCGATCTGGTAAAGTCCACGGCACGCCATAGGGACATAGCCAGCCATGGACAAGAAATCACTTTCCGAGCGGGACATCTGCAGCAAGTACATCGCCCCAGCCGTTCAGCAAGCTGGATGGGACATGCACAAGCAGGTGCGCGAGGAAGTCAGCTTTACCAAAGGCCGCATTATCGTCCGGGGCAAACTTCACAGCCGTGGCGAAGCACGCCGTGCAGACTTCATCCTCTACCACCAGGCCAACCTGCCTATCGCTGTAATCGAGGCGAAGGACAACAAGCACTCCGTTGGCTCCGGGATGCAGCAAGCTCTCGGCTATGCAGAGGCGCTGGACGTACCGTTTGTGTTCTCCAGCAATGGCGATGGTTTTCTGTTTCATGACCGCAGTGGCACAGGCAGCCAGGTAGAAACCGAACTTACCCTTGATCAATTCCCCAGCCCTGCCGAACTTTGGCACCGCTACTGTCAGTGGAAGGGGCTGGATGCAACAGCCCAACACAAGATCGAAGCGCCCTACTACGACGACGGCTCCGGGCGCATGCCACGCTATTACCAGATGAATGCCATCAACCGCACCGTCGAGGCTGTGGCGCGCAATCAAGACCGTATCCTGCTGGTGATGGCTACGGGCACCGGCAAGACCTACACAGCCTTCCAAATCATCTGGCGGCTGTGGAAATCGAAACAGAAGAAACGCATCCTGTTTCTGGCCGACCGCAACATCCTGGTCGACCAGACCAAGAACAATGACTTCAAGCCCTTCGGCCAGGCGATGACCAAAATCGCCAAACGCCAGATCGATACCTCCTACGAAATCTACCTGTCGCTCTATCAGGCCGTCACCGGCACTGATGAAGAGATGAACATCTACAAGCAGTTCTCCCGCGACTTCTTCGACCTGATCGTGATCGACGAATGCCACCGTGGCAGCGCCGCCGAGGATTCAGCCTGGCGTGAAATCCTCGACTACTTCTCCAGCGCCACCCATGTCGGCCTTACCGCCACACCGAAGGAGACCAAAGAGGTATCCAGCATCACCTACTTCGGTGAACCGATTTACAGCTACACCTTGAAGCAAGGCATCGAAGACGGCTTCCTCGCCCCCTACAAAGTGGTGCGTATCGACTTCGATAAAGACCTGCAAGGCTGGCGGCCACCCAAAGGCATGCTCGATAAGAATGGCGAGCTGATCGAAGACCGCATCTACAACCTCAAGGACATGGACCGCACCCTGGTTATAGAGGCGCGCACCCAACTTGTGGCGCAGAAAGTCACCGAACTCCTCAAGGCCACCGATCCATTTCAAAAAACCATCGTCTTCTGCGACGACATCAACCACGCCGAGCGCATGCGCCAAGCCCTGGTCAACCTCAACCCTGAGCGCGTGGCCGAGAATCGCAAATATGTCATGCGCATCACCGGCGATGACCAGGAAGGCAAAGCCGAACTGGATAACTTCATCAACCCGGAAGAGCGCTACCCGGTGATTGCCACCACCAGCAAGCTGATGACCACTGGCGTCGATGCTCAGACCTGCAAGCTGATTGTGCTCGACCAGCACATCAAATCGATGACCGAGTTCAAGCAAATCATCGGTCGCGGCACTCGCATCAACGAGGACTACGGCAAGTACTGGTTCACCATCATGGACTTCAAAAAGGCCACCGAGCTGTTTGCCGACCCGGCCTTCGACGGCGACCCAGTGGTGATCTACGCCCCAGAAGGCGATGACTCCCCCGTACCGCCGGATGACCCACTAGCCGATGAAGATGGCATCAGCGCAGGCAACGATAACGAGGGCGATGACCTGGAATTCACCGGCGAGGATGAAGGCAAAAAACGCATCAAGTACGTCATCGACAACGTCCCGATTTATGTCATCGCCGAGCGTGTGCAGTATTACGGCCCTGATGGCCGACTGATCACCGAATCACTGCACGACTACACCCGCAGCTGCGTGCAAAAGCAGTTCGCCTCGCTGGATGACTTCCTCCGGCGCTGGAGTGATGCCGAGCAAAAGAAAGTCATCATCGAGGAAATGGCCCTCCAAGGTGTGATGTGGGAAGCCTTGGCCGAAGAGGTGGAAAAGAAACAGGGCAAACCGCTCGATCCGTTCGACCTGATCTGCCACGTCGCCTTCGATCAGCCTGCCCTATCACGCCGCGAGCGAGCCGAGCAGGTGAAAAAGCGCAACTATTTCGCCAAGTATTCTGGCGCAGCACGCCAGGTGCTGGAGGCGTTGCTGGATAAATACGCCGATACCGGCATCGAGCATATCGAGGACATTAAAATCCTGCAGCTTGACCCTTTCAGCCAGTTCGGCGCACCCATCGAGCTAGTCAAAGCCTTTGGCGGCAAGGCTGGCTACAACAAGGCTATCCACGAGCTGGAAGACGAACTTTACGCAAGCTAAGGGCTAAGCGCCGACGACATGCCAAAGCAGTCATTCGCGCTATCCGGTAGAATTTGCCCCCCTTGCGGTACGCGTTGAGAGAACTTCATGTCCATTAGCTCCACCATCAAGTCCATCCAAGACATCATGCGCAAAGACGTTGGCGTAGACGGTGACGCCCAGCGCATCGGCCAATTGGTATGGCTGCTGTTCCTGAAGATCTTCGATGACCGCGAGCTGGAATGGGAACTGATGGACGACAACTACCGCTCGCCCATTCCCGATAGTTGCCGCTGGCGTACCTGGGCTGCCGATCCGGAAGGCATGACCGGTGATGCGCTGAAGGAGTTTATCGACAACAACCTATTCCCCCAGTTGCAGAACCTGCACGAGTACAGCAACACTCCGTCAGCCTTTGTGGTGCGCAGCGTGTTTGAAGATGCGTACAACTACATGAAGTCCGGGCAACTGCTGCGCCAGGTAATCAACAAGATTCAGGAAGGGGTGGACTTCAACAAGGCTCAGGAGCGCCATGAGTTCGGCAATCTCTATGAGCAACTGCTGCGAGACCTACAGAACGCGGGTAACGCTGGCGAGTTTTACACCCCGCGCCCAGTCACCGAATTTATGGTGCGCATGGCCGATCCGAAGTTGGACGAAAAGGTTATGGACCCGGCCTGCGGCACTGGTGGCTTTCTGACCTGCGCCATCGAACACAAACGCAGCCGCTATGTAAAAACCGCCGAAGACGAACGCACGCTGCAGGCCAGCATTTTTGGCGTGGAGAAAAAGCCGCTACCGCACCTGCTGGCCACCACTAACATGATCCTGCACGGCATCGAGGTGCCCAACCAGATTCGCCACGACAACACCCTGAGCAAACCGCTGATCAGCTGGGGGCCGAGTGAGCGCGTGCACTGCATCGTTGCCAACCCGCCGTTCGGCGGCATGGAAGAAGATGGCATCGAAACCAACTTCCCTGCTGCCTTCCGCACTCGCGAAACCGCCGACCTGTTTTTGGTGCTGATCATGCAGTTACTCAAAGACGGTGGCCGCGCCGCAGTGGTACTGCCCGATGGCTTTCTGTTTGGCGAAGGCATCAAAAGCCGCATCAAGGAAAAGCTGCTCACCGAGTGCAACCTGCACACCATCGTTCGCCTGCCCAACGGCGTGTTCAACCCCTACACCGGCATCAAGACCAACTTGCTGTTTTTCACCAAAGGCACACCCACCAAACAGGTGTGGTTCTACGAACACCAATACCCGGCCGGCGTTAAGAACTACTCCAAGACGCGCCCCATGCGCATCGAAGAATTCGCCGTAGAGGAAGCCTGGTGGGGCCACGAAGCCGATGGCTTTGCCGCACGGGTGGAGAACGAATTCGCCTGGCCGGTGAGCATCGAAAAACTGCAGGCGCGCAACTGGAACCTGGACTGCAAAAATCCGCATATCGGCGAGCAGATCAGCCATGACCCGGACGAGCTGCTGCGCAACTACGCCACGCTGCAAGGTGAAATCAGCGACCTGCGCGACCAGCTCAGGACGGTGTTGGCAGAAGCTCTGGAGCGCCAGGCATGACCGCTCTGCTGACTGATAATCTTCCGCTATTGACGGGGGCGCCTAATGGCATCCAGAAACTGCGTGAGTTGATTCTGGAGTTGGCTGTGCGCGGGAAGTTAGTACCTCATGATGCCAGTGATGAACCAGCCAGTGAGTTGCTCAAGCGCATTGCGGCGGAAAAGACGCAGTTGGTGGCGGAGGGAAAGCTAAAAAAGCAGAAGGCGTTAGCTGATGTTTCAGAAAGTGAAAAGCCTTTTGCACTTCCAGTTGGGTGGACCTGGGAATTTTGGGACACGATAGCCTTAAAGATTGGCGATATAGACCACAAGATGCCGAATACTACATCCGAAGGAGTACCCTTTGTTTCCCCGCGTGACTTTTATCCCGGTAATGTAATTAATTTCGATGGTGCCAAACGCGTATCAGTTGAGGACTTTGAACGTCTATCGGCAAAGATCAAGGCAGAGCGAGGAGACCTGATCTATCCGCGGTATGGAACAATCGGCGAAAACATTCTTGTGGACGTTGAACGCGACTTTCTCGTCTCCTACTCATGTGCAGTAATCAAGGTTGCGCATGGATTCATTGATCCGATTTACCAGTTCTATGTTTCCATGTCTGGCTGCATTCGCAAACAAGCAAAAGCTGCTGAAAATAGGACAACTCAAGCAAACGTCGGAATCAAGAGTATTCAGCAATATTTGTTTCCGATCCCCCCTCTTGCCGAACAACACCGCATCGTCGCCAAAGTCGATGAGCTGATGGCATTGTGCGACCACCTAGAAACTCAGCAAGCCGATGCCGAAAGCGCCCATGCACGACTGGTGCAAGCGCTTCTCGATAGCCTGAGCCAAGCCAGCGACGCCAACGAATTTGCCACCAACTGGCAACGCCTGGCCGAACACTTCCACACCCTGTTCACCACCGCCCCCAGCATCGAAGCCCTGAAACAAACTCTGCTGCAACTGGCCGTGATGGGCAAACTAGTGCCGCAAGATCCCCGCGATGAGCCGGCCAGTGAGCTACTCAAACGCATTGCCGAAGAAAAAGAGCGTCTCATCTCCGAAGAGGGTCTTCGGACGACAGCAAGAGAAGATGTCCCAAAGACCGAACACTACTTCACGTTGCATGCCGGTTGGGCGTCCTGCCGGCTTGGTAACCTTGCTCGATTCATTGACTACCGGGGCAGAACACCTACAAAAACGTCATCTGGCGTACCGCTCATTACTGCCAAAAATGTGCGCCCAGCATTTATCAGCAGAGAGCCTCAAGAGTTCATTGCCGATACGGATTACCTGTCTTGGATGACAAGAGGCTTTCCTCGGGTTGGAGACATGCTTTTCACAACTGAAGCCCCAATGGGTAACGTGGCAATAATTGATATTGCCGAGCGGTTTGCACTGGCTCAGCGCGTGATTTGTTTTCAACTTCATGAGCTGGGCACTGGCCCGTTCTTGAAGTTGGCAATGATGTCCTCTGGCTTTCAGGCTCAGCTTTCAGATGCAGCCACTGGAATGACAGCTACTGGTATCAAGTCCTCTCGTCTCAAAGAAATACCAGTCCCAATTCCTCCAATCGCCGAACAACACCGCATCGTTGCCAAAGTCGATCAGCTAATGGCCCTCTGCGACCAACTAAAAACCAGCCTAACTCAGGCCCGTCAGCTCAACGAACAGCTAGCCAGCACCCTGGTCGAGCAAGCCCTCGCCGAAGATGACCAGCAGGCTCCCGTTGCCCCGGATCAAAAAGCCGCTCGCACCCTGCTCGCCGCCGAAGCCACTCACAGGCTTCACGCCCAGCGCACCTTTGGCCAGCGCAAACTGCAGAAGGTGATTTACCTGGCCGAGCATGCAGCCAGGCTCGCTACGATTCAGGGCAGTTACTTACGCAACGTGGCCGGCCCCCATGATCGCCAACTGATGAACCAGGCCGAAGCGGAGTTACAAAATAACCAGTGGTATGAGCGCATCGAGCGCGAAACTGTTGGCCATGCCTACCGCCCACTCCCCCAGGCAGGGCAACATCGCCAGGCGTACAACAGCACCTGGTCGGTCACTGAGCGAGCCACCATTGAGCAAGTTATTGAAATGATGCGGGACTGGGATACGGATCGCTGCGAAATGACCGTAACCCTCTACGCCGCCTGGAATGACTTTATCCTCGAAGGCCGCCCGGTTTCCGATGAAGCCATCGTGGGCGAAGTCATGCATAGCTGGAACGACACCAAGCTGCGCTTTGGCAAAACCCAATGGTTGGCGGTACTCGCAGAGATGAAAAAACACAAAATCCTGATGCCAACTGGCTTTGGCAAGCGCACCAAGGGCGGCATGCTCAGCTTGCCCGGTTTCGAGTAAACAGATGATCCTTTTGGCCGTCCTATGCAAGATACGGAAACGAAGCATATTGCTCATTCCAACTTCTAGCGGTATTCCAATCGGTATTCCAAAGAAATGTAAAAACTCACATTAATAAATTAAATCAAATACCTAGAAATCCGATTCAACTTACCCCGGCCCACCAATGAACGAAAAAAGATGGCTATGCACGTCTTCTTTTTGACTGAAGGCCAGTAAATACGGAAAAAAACCTCGTCTCCTTCTTCCAGTTCCAGTCCCATTTTCCAGGGGGATGAAAGGCTGCTACCTATACTGCTCCGATCAGGAGACCGCGTAATACCTTGAGAGCCAACTTGCCGGGTACAGTAACGGCTAATGGGCCCGCCGGTAGGATGTCACTATCCAGGGTTCAGCCTCACAACCGTAGGCTGAACACAGTAGAAAACTAAGGCTCGATTACCCATCGCCCGCGCAACATACCTCTCAGTTCATCAACGCTCAGCGTCATCTCCCGCTTGCGATGGACCACGGCGTGACAGTTGGCGCACAACGTAACGAGGTCAGTCTCAGGATTCACGGCTTTCTCACCACCAAAGTCCGAAATCGGCACTATATGGTGAACGTGAATGAACCCCTTCGCGTGCTCGCCGTACGCCTTTTCAAAATCAAAGCCACATGCCTTGCAGTCAAGCCCGTGGATAGCAATGGCTTTCACCCTTAGATCTTTCCGGCGTTCGTAACGGGTTCCAAAGTAACTTGATTTGCTGCCTTCATTGGCCGATTCAAAGGTCAATGGATCGCCTTCGATATTTGGTGTGCCCTGGTCAGCCTGGGAAGACAGGAGCTTCGCATGACTTAGGATTGCATCGTAATCCAGTTGGGAAATGGACCGAACTCCGTCACGCCAATAGTTGCTCACGCGAGTAGCGGGGATCGTCTCCAGGTACGCTCCGTTAATTTTCGAGGGGATAGCGCCTTCAAACGGAGTGAAGTTTTCGATCAAAGCAAAAAGGTCCCCCTTATCACTCCTCGGGTCTGCGTAGACCTTGCCGATGCGTGCCATACCAAAATAATGTGGATCGGCGCTGAGGCGGGCAGAAGCAAAGGTTTTGTACTGGATGCGTCCTTTGTAATAGATCACTTCGGTTCCTTCAGCGAGCCAGGCTTGGTACCGCTTGGGGAAGTGATAGACAGCACCGGTCTCGTCTTGCCATTGCGATGTGTCGTTTTCAACGATGACTGCGGGCATTCCATTTCCTCTCGACTGATGGCAAAAGCCTACCAAAAATGAGGAAACTTCTTACAAAAGATTCCAGCTCAACTTTTTAAGATTCTTATTCTTTATATAAATTAATAAGGTGAGAAAGCTTTTCAGCTTCCCCCGGAATCAACAAAAAAGACGTCCAAAGACGTCTTTTTTGTACCTGGCATTCCATCAACCACAATGCTAGTGTCACCCCATGACTGCCTATTGCCTGACCTCGACAACCACCACCACGACCGCATCAAGCGGAGCGTGCGAGGTGTCGTGAGCCAATAACCAACGAACACTTCAAAGGCCCGCCAGCGATGGAAAGGGCCTTTTTTTTATGCCCTTGTGTCGCTGGTTCACACGCAAGGAGATGCACCCATGTACGCCCTGTTGATACTCGATATCCAAGTCGGACTCGTCCACGGCCCGGAAAAACCCTGGCGCTGCGACGAGCTGTTGGAAACGCTCAACACCCTGATGGACAAGGCCCGCAGCGCAGGCGCGCCGATTTTTCTCGCGCGTCATATCGGGCCCGCAGGCTCGCCAATCGAATCGGGCAGCCCGCTTACGCTGATTGCAGAGGAACTGAAGTTGCTGGGTGGGGAAGTGGTGTTCGAAAAGCGTCGTCCTAACGCTTTTGCAATGACTGACCTAGCTGACCATCTGCGCTCCAGCGGCGCCACCGGCGTGGTAGTTACCGGGATGAAAACGCAGTACTGCGTCGACAGCACCTGCCGTGCCGCGCGTGATCTTGGCTTCGATGCGGTGCTTATCGCCGACGGTCATACCTGTTCTGACACGCCCTTGATGAAAGCCGAGGCCGTCGTGGCTCATCACAATGCCACGCTCAACGGGCCGTTCTGCCAGTTGGTTCAGGCTGAGGACTGGAGCTTTTAACAGAGCCTGACGACGGGGGACGCCAACAGGGCCGAGCTTCGGAATTTTCCCGCAAGTTGCCGCGCTGTTGGTGAACTGGCGCAGCCCCCTTCACAACGCTAACTTCTTCGCGTCGCTGATGATCAGCGTCCGGCTTTGACAGGCCGAAAAGTGTAACCTTTCACACCCCGTGATAAGGCGGCATGCTTGCGCATTCCGCTCCGTTCATGGCGGCTGTGCGTGGGGCATCTTCGGGTGCGCCGGGTTCCTACACTTCCGGTCTGTCAACCCGCGTACAGCTGCCACCCAACCCTGTTTGACAGCAGGGGGGAGGCAGCTCCTTAAACAGTGTGGGAGCTTCATCATGAAAAAAATCACCCCCAATCCCCCAACCACCCTCTTCACCCTCGCCGAAAACATCCACCCCGAAACCCTGCTAATCCAAGCCAGCGAAACCCTCGCTTCCCTCAACGCCATGACCACCGACCTGGCTTTCGAACTTGAAGGCGCGCACCGCCACAAGTTGCTGGCCGCCCAACAATTGATCGTTCTGGGTGAGCTACTGGTAGAACGAGTCTTGAACACCCAACCATTCACTACCCAGACGCCACAACCCTAAAACACGCAAACGGGCGAGCTGCCTCACCTCATCTCGCCCGCTGGCATCCCCTCACACTTCCCATTACCCTGACGGCCTTTATCAGACAACCGGAAGTCAGATACCCGTGCTCAAGCCCTTCGCCGTCATCGCCCTCACCGTCATGCCCTTACTCACCACCGCCGCCGAGTTGGCCGGGGTTTGGCAAGGCACCTTGGGCAAATCCGCTATCACCGTCTGTTTCAACGGCGCCGATGGTGAGCATGGCAGTTATTACTACCAGCGCATCCGTACCCCGATTCAACTGACCCAGGCCAACGACAACGCGCCTTGGGTGGAGGAAGGAAACACCGGTTTCTGGGCCCTGCAAAAACCTCAGGGCGATACTCTTTCTGGTGCTTGGAGCAAAACCGATGGCGGCACGCCGCTGCCACTGACCCTGCGCCGCATTGGCACGGACGGCTGCGGTAGCGATGCCTATAACGCGCCCATGGAAGCCGCGCCGCTGCCGATCAAGACTGAGAAGAAGACTTTCCACAACCACACCTACCAGCTCAAGACCCAAGGCCCCCGCGTCACGCTCAAGCTGGAGGGCGATGGCCCGGCGGTGCAGAAGATCAACCAGCAACTCGCCGCGTTGGCCGTCAATGACGAAGATCTAACCGACTATTTTTATGAACGGCGTGAATACCTGGGTCGAAACGGTTCGGTCTATACCAGTGAGATCGAGGTTGAGCCTGCCTATTGGTCATCGCAATTTCTCACCGTGCGGTTCTACCGCTGGGCCGCGGGCCAAGGCGCCATGGGCATCAGTTGGGGCCTGCACTCCTGGAACCTGCAAACCGGCGAGAGTGTGGACCCATGGACTTGGCTCGGCGGCCATCAGCAATGGCATGACGCCTATTCCGGCCATTTGAAGCTGCCGGCCGCCTTCAGCACTTGGCTGGCCAAGCAAACCACCACCGACGAGGGCTGCCCGGCGATCACCGATTATTCCAACTTTCACCTCAGCTTCAACACCCAGGGCCTGCAACTCTCGACACCGGCCAATGGTGACGGTTGCGACAACGACTTGGCCTTCACCTGGGAGCAGTTGGAGCCGGTGCTGACCGCACAAGGCAAAGCGGCAGTGCCCAGCTTGAAACTGCCTTGACGCGCCGGAGAAAAACCCCGCGGCCGTTCACCAAAGGTTAAGAATCGCGCTCGTATACTCCCTGACTACCCATGACCGGTCGCCCGATCGGTCTCATGCCTCGGTAGCCAGACTCCATGACGCGCCCCGCTCCCCTGCTGCTCTTGCTTGCTGCTCTGTTGTTCTTTTTCGCCCTCGGCAACCACGAGTTGCAAGGCTCTACCGAAGCCAGGGTGTCCGGGATCGCCATGGCGATGCACCTGGACAATGACTGGGTGGTGCCGCGCCTGTTTCGTGAACCCTTCTTGGAAAAACCGCCCCTGAGCCTATGGCTGGATGCCGGGGCGATTCGTTTGTTTGGCGCTAGCACCGGGGCGGTGCGCCTGGCCTCAGCGTTTGCCGGGTTGTTCAGTGTGATGCTGTTGTACGGGATGCTGCGGCGATTTGGGCGGCCGCAGACGCTGGCGTTCAGCGCTGCGCTGATCCTGGCGACCATGGCCAGTTATTGGGGCAATGTGCGGGGTGTGGGTGAGGATTCGTTGCTCAGCCTCGGTGTCACCGCGGCCCTGCTGGGGTTTTACCAGGCGGTACGGCCCGAGCGCGAAGGTTCGAGTACCTGGGCCTGGGCGTTGTTTACCGCCGGGATGGTCATCGCTACGTTGAGCAAGGGTGTGTTGGGCCTGGCGATGCCGGGCACTGTGATTTTCGTGTACCTGTTCAGCACCAGCCTGATGGATAAACGCCTGCGGCTGGGCGATTGGCTCAAGCCGGCGCTGTTCACGCTGTTGGCGTTGGTGCCGCTGCTGATCTGGCTGGGGTTTCTGTTTCAGCGCGGTGGGATGCAGGCGGTGGGTGAGGTGTTATGGACCAATAGCGTCGGGCGCTTCAGTGGTTCGTTCGTCGAGGCCGGGCATTACGAACCTTTCTACTATTACCTCGCGAAACTGCCCGAGGCCTTCCTGCCCTGGAACATCCTGGTGTACCTGGGCCTGTGGCACTTCCGCAAAAGCCTGGTACGCAACCGCTACCGCCTGTTTTTCAGTGTGTGGCTGGTGGCGCAGTTCACCCTGCTGACCCTGGCTTCCAGTAAACGCACCGTGTATTTGATGGCGCTGACGCCAGCCGCGGCTGTACTGGCTGCCGAATATGCGCGGGTGCTGCTGGAGTGGGCCAAAGACCATAAGCCGGGGCTGTACCGCTATCACCGGCAGATCATCGGCGGGGTTTTCAGCCTGGCCATCGCCTGCTACCTGAGCGCAGCGTTCTGGTTTGCACCCAAAGCCGATGTGCGCCATTCATTCGTACCCGTGATCAGCCAGATCCAGACCCTGCAAGACGAAGGCAGGACGGTGGCGATGTACCAACCCAACGAGCGCATCGACGGCGCCAGCGTGTTCTACCTACAGGCCTACTTGCCAATCCTGAACACCGAAGCCGAACTGCGTACCTTCCTCAGCGCCAAGCCCGGCAACGTTGCGTTGACGGACCACACCGACCGGCTGAAAGCGCCGGTTACGGTGATCAAGCAAATGGCGGTCAACCGCCAGCCTTATTACTTCGTGGAGCAATAAGGCCGGCGCGGAGCATCAGTGCTTGGTGAGTTTGTCCAGGTAGCCCATGGCAAACGCTGAGACCACGAACGTCATGTGGATGATCACGTACCACATCAGGTGCTGTGGATCGACGTTCTTGGCGTCCATGAAGATGCGCAGCAGGTGGATGGAGGAAATCGCCACGATGGAGGCCGCCACTTTCATCTTCAGCGACGAAGAGTCCATGGTGCCCAGCCAGTTGAGCTTTTCCTTGTTTTCGTCGATATCCAGCTGCGAGACGAAGTTCTCGTAGCCGGAAATCATCACCATCACCAGCAAGCCGCCGACCAGGGCCATGTCGATCAACGACAGCAGCAGCAGGATCACTTCGGCTTCCAACATGGTGAAGATGTTGGGAATCACGTGAATGATTTCCTGGAAGAATTTCAGCGCCAGGACCAGCAAGCCCAGGGACAGGCCCAGGTAGATCGGCGCCAGCAGCCAACGCGAGGCGTACATTGTATTTTCGATAAAGCGTTCCATTGAATCTCACACAGCTTGGCTAAAAATGGCGCCGAGTATACCAGCCGCCACCTAGCCCCTGTCACCGCGAGAAAACTGACCCAAGTGGCATCTGTAAGAGAATTTTTCTGCTAGTGTCGAGGCCATTCACTCGGCTCGATGATGTCGGACAGGAAAACTCAGATGATGGATGTGCGATCCCCTTTGGCCGCTCTCGGCCTGTGCGCGGCGTTGCTGATGGCCAGCGGCTGCTCCCCCAAAGAAGAGCAGAAGCAGGCGACCCTCGAAGAGAAAACCACGAAGTTCGAACAGTCCCTGGACAGTATTCAGGACCCCAAGCTGCGCGATGCCATCGCCGACCTTGGCGGCTCGCTGCTGTTGCTGGAACGTGCGCGCGCCAAGCTCGCCAGCAAGCCCATCGAAGCCGAATACGGCGAAGACAGCCTGGCCCTGCTCAAGCATTACCCTACGCCCCAAGCACTGGTGGACACCTACATCAATGGCCTGTTCGTCCTGCGCAAAACCTCGCACTCCGACTACCTGACGGATTTGCAGCCGGTCTTCCCGTTCAACTTCAATGCGCCGGACCAGTTCCCCTTCCCCCATGGTCTGGAATGGCAGTCGGTCACCCTGAGCAACAATAAAGTCATTCCCTTCCAGCCGGAATGGTCAGAAACCGACCCCGGCATCCAACTGAGCCCCAGCAGCTCCAACCTGACCAACCCCGACGACCTGACGGTGACCTACCCGTTTATTGAAGGGATCGAGACGGAAAACAAGAGCCAGCCACAACCCATCAGCCTCAAGGGCGCGGTGGAGGTGATCACCCCGGGCAAGGTGCTGACGTTCGACCTGACCAAACAAGACGTGGGCCATAAACGCACCGACGGCAACATCACCCTCAACCTGCTGACGCTGGAAAAGAACTACGCCGAGATCGAACTGACCAACAGCCAGCCCCTGGCCGCCGAAGTCGGCGATGCGTCACCCAACCCGCTGCTGGTGCAGGCACGGGACAGCACCGGGCAGTTTCTGACCCGCTCAGGCTCGATCAACGAGAGTGCCGCGCAAGTGGCGTTCTATGAAAAACAACTGGCCGAGATGCAAAAACAGACCGCGTGGTCCGATGCCTTCGATAAACAGCTCACCGACGCGCAAAAAGCCTTCGAGCGCCAGCAGACCAGCCATTACGCCAAGGTGTATTTCAACGGGCTGATCGATAACCTGCAGGTGAATGTGCTGGATTTCTCCAAGGCCACGCTCACCCGTAAAGACCTGGACCTGCCGGTGATGCGCTTTGACAGGAACAGCCTGCAAAAGACCGTACAGCCCCTGCCAATGCCGGTCACGGTGTATGACGACGGCGCCGCCAGTTGGCTCAAGGATGCCTCGATGACGGAGGACCAACTGAAAAACAGCGTCACCATCAGCCAATCGACCGAAGACGCCAGTGCCGCAAAAATCGTGTTCGACCACCCGTTCACCTTCAATGACGACCTGGTCGGTGCCGAGCGCAACAACAGTGACGCGCCTATCACCTTCTTCACCGCCGACGACAAGGGCGAGCGCGGCGAGCCTATCGAGCTGCCGACCGAGGCTTTCGAGCTGAACGCCGTCAGCGGCACGCTCACCTACGACCTCAACCTGTTCCCGGAAACACCGGCGTTTGTGGTGGGCTCGGTACCGTTGTTTTTGGCCACCATCGAGAAGGCCACGATTGACGCCGCCAAGCTGCCCAAGGGCCTGTCGCTCAAGGACAACGCGCTGATCGTCGACCAGAAGGACTTCCCCGCCGACAGCTGGCGCTTCTACGCCAAGGATGCCAGCGGCAATTACCTCAAGGAGATCCTCGGCGTCAGCCACCGCGCCGAGGAATACGGCACGGCGATGTTTGACGTGCATTACTTCTACGGCCAGCCGACCACGCTGGAAAGTTACCAGCGCACCGACCTCAGCACCGTGCAGTACGGCTTTGAGGTCAAGCTGGACAAGCCTGAGAGCAAATAGCCCTGGGTGGACGCGGAGCGTCCGGGGCGGCGTTACCACGCGGAGCGTGGGAACGATCCTCAGAGGGCTAGCCGCTCCTGGCCGCCATTGAGTTGGCGCAGATGAGCCTGCAGGTGCAGGCACCAGATCTGCGGCTCGTCCATTTGCTCGTAGCCGTGCAAGGTCAGGCTATCAACGATGGTGCCCAGCATGCGTTCTGCCACGAAGGGCCCATGGAACGGGCCCTGGGATTTGACGGTGGAAGGCTGCTCGCCCGACATGCCGGCGGCAAACAACAGCGTCCACATCCCGTTATCCCCGGCGAGAGGGCGAATGGAGCATTCGATACGGGTGACCAGGCCCAGGCACTGGCGAGTAAGGCAAAGGTTGCGCGACATGGCGGCGCCCCTCGGTAGATCGGTGTTCAGCCCCAGCGCACGGCGAGGCTGTTTCTATCCTGCGACTCCTGTGGATATCCCTGATTCTGAGAATAGAAGAAAAACACGACAAACCAAGGTTGTAGGGACCAACGGGCGTTGGTCCCCGAGAATGGAGTCAATTTTGTGGCACGCTAAACGCGCCCCGAAACACCACGGACCACTGTGGGAGCTGGCTTGCCTGCGATGACAGACTCATAGCCAACCTCCCAGTTGGCTGATACACCGCTATCGCAGGCAAGCCAGCTCCCACCTTGACCGAGTGATGACAGCAATCAGGTCGGCTTGGCTTCGGCCAACGCCTGCTGCGCCAGCTCCTTTTCCGCCTCCTTCAAATCTTCCTCACTGATCATCTCGGCAATCGCGCGCAAGCGCTCCACCACCCGCGCATTCACGGTGCCTTCCGGGAACTGCCCCTCGGCGTCCGGCTCACCGGCATCCTCGCCCACCAGCAGGCTCAAGGCCTCATCTGCCTGGCGCACCGCATAGATATGAAATTGCCCGGCACGCACGGCCTGCAACACCTTCTCGTCGAGCATCAGCGTGGCGACGTTGGCCTGAGGGATGATCGCCCCCTGCTCACCAGTCAACCCACGGGCTTCGCAGAGGCGGAAGAAGCCTTCGATCTTCTCGTTGACCCCGCCCACCGCCTGCACTTCACCAAACTGGTTGATCGAGCCGGTAATGGCAAAACATTGCTTGAGCGGCGTCTTCGACAAGGCCGAGATCAAGGTGCATGCCTCGCCCAGGGACGCACTGTCGCCGTCCACATACCCGTAGGACTGCTCCAGGGCAATACTGGCGGAGATGGCCAACGGGAATTCCTGGGCATAGCGGCTGCCCAGGTAACCGGTGAGGATCATCACGCCCTTGGAGTGAATCGGCTGGCCGAGGTTAACTTCGCGCTCGATGTCGACAATACCGCTACCACCTGGGTACACCGTGGCGGAAATCCGCGCCGGCACGCCGAATGCCGAGTCGCCGACCTCCAGTACCGTCAAGCCGTTGCACTTGCCCACAGCGGCGCCGGCGGTGTCGATCAGGATGACGCCGGCGAGCATGTCGTCGAGGATCCGCGCCGACACGCGGCCGGTGCGCGTGGCCTTGGCCTTGAGGGCGCGCTCGATATGCCCGGCATCGGTCATTTCGTCGCCGGCCAGGTGGCGAATAAAGTCCGCCTCGCTCACCAGCTGGAACAAATCACCAATACGCGCCGACAAGCGCCCCTGATGTTCGGCCAGGCGTGCGCTGTAGGTCGCCAGGCGCGCCACCGCGTCCGAAGTCAGCGGCGCCATGCCTTCTTCCGAAGTACGGGTTTTGAGCAACTGGGCGAACTGCTCCAGGCTCTCGTCGACCATGGGGATGTCTTCGTCGAAGTCCACCAATACGCGGAACATCTCCTGGAAGTCCGGGTCGGCGTCCTGCAAGGCGTAATACAACTGGCGCGAGCCGATGATGATCACCTTGACCTGCAAGGGAATCATCTGCGGGTTGAGGGTCACGGTGGCCAGGCGGCCGAGTTCGCCCAGGGGCGATTCCATCTTCAGCTTGCGCGATTGCAGGGAACGCTTGAGCGCATCCCACACAAAGGGTTCGCTGAGCATTTTTTCGGCTTCCAGAATCAGGAAACCGCCGTTGGCGCGGTGCAACGCACCTGGACGCAACTGGCGATAGGTGGTGTAGAGCGCGCCCTGGTCGGTGCTGTATTCGATACGGCCGAACAGGTTGTCGTAGGTCGGGTGCGGTTCAAACACCACCGGCGCGCCGCCGTTGACCGAGTGGCCCACCACCAGGCTCGGGCAGTACTGCTCTTCGAGCAGCTTGCGCGCCTGGGCGTCGGTCTTGGCGTCGTCCACCAATTGCTCCACCACGGTTTTGAGCAGGTACACCTGCATGGCCTGCAGGTAGCCACAGACGCCGGCATTTTCTGCGTATTTTTCTGACAACGGCGCCAGCAAAGGCTGCAGGGCCAGGGTGATGGTTTCTTCGTTGAACTGGCGCAGCTGGTTGTTGGACTCACGCTTCCACTGCGGCAGGCTGGCCAGCTCTTCGTTGAGGCGCTCTTCCAGCTCGGAGATATCGGTGTGGAAGCGCTCGCGATCGGCTTCCGGCAGTTGCGAAAACTCGGCTTCGTCCAGCGCCTTGCCGTCGAGCATCGGCGTGAAGGCGATGTTGGAGCTGTCGCGGTACAGCGCCACGTCTTTTTCCAGGGCCAGGCGCTCGATCACGTCCAGCGCTTTGTCGTAGCGCTGGTTGAACGCCCGGTCGATGGCGCTTTTACGCTGTTGATAAGTCGGGTGC
Source organism: Pseudomonas sp. CFSAN084952 (assembly GCF_009648855.1). Taxonomy (NCBI): domain Bacteria; kingdom Pseudomonadati; phylum Pseudomonadota; class Gammaproteobacteria; order Pseudomonadales; family Pseudomonadaceae; genus Pseudomonas; species Pseudomonas sp. CFSAN084952. Next base: position 4,581,567 of record NZ_CP045767.1, read on the forward strand.
TCGAACACCGCCGGGAAGGTGGCGACCAGGTTATCGACCAGGCCGTTGATATCGGCAATAAACGCCGCGGCGGCGCCACCTGGCAATTCCAGGGCGCGGGGCTCGCGGGGCTCATCGAAATTATTCACATAAACCCAGTCCGCCGGGGTTTGCAGGCGCTTGCCTTCGGCTTTCAGGTAGCGTTTGACGAACGAAAAGCGGCCGGTGCCCGGCTCGCCCATGACAAACACGTTGTAACCGGGGCGTGGCATGGCCACGCCGAACTGCAAGGCTTCAACCGCACGTTCCTGGCCAAGCACACCGCGAAAGGGCTCCAAATCATTGGTGGTCGAGAAGCTGAACTGTTCAGCGGAGAAAGGGCGAGTCAGCGCTTCGGGCGCTAGACGCAAGCTGGCAGCAACAGGATCAGGCATCGGGCTTCCTTACATCAGGCGGGGCAGATGGGGCATTCTGGCTCCCGGTTGAGCGCTCTGGCAAGGCGCGCTTTCGGGAAAGCATAGCCACCGCACGCGTCCTGCAAAAAAATCACCCGCCACTGAATGTTTATAAAAAAACACGGAACCCTGGGAACGTGCCTAAACTCCAAACTGCGCGGGTTGGACTAATAACTGGCCCCTAGGGTGCGTTGAGCACCTGAACCCTTGTCCATTGGTTTGCACACAAAGAGAACAAAGCTATGAAACGGATCCTTCTTGGTACTCTCTTCACCGTCGTCTCCCTCAATGCAATGGCAGAAGCACCAGGTGGCCCGAACTGCGGTTGGGGCAACATGTTGTTCGAAGGCCAGCGCGGTACTCCGGCCCACTTCCTCGCCTCCACCACCAACGGTACTTCGGGTAACGCCACCTTCGGCATGACCTCGGGCACCAACGGTTGCAGCACCAACAGCGCCCTGACCTACGGCGGCAAGTCCTGGATTGCCATGAATGGCATGATGAACGAGCTGTCCGAAGACATGGCCAAAGGCAACGGCGAAGCGCTGACCACCTACGCGGTGGTACTGGGTGTTGCGCCGGAAGATCGCGATCACTTCGCGGCCGTGACCCACGAGCACTTCCAGCAGATCTTCAGCAAGGCTGACGTGACCGCTGACGACGTGCACAACAACACCATTGCTGTACTGAAAAGCGATGCCCGTCTGGCGAAATACGCAACCCAGGCTTAAGCTCGACCTGCCCGCGCCTTTCGAGGCGCGGGTTTTATTTTTTCGACCCGCCCACCTTGGGTCTTTTTTTCCGTCCGACTTAAGTAGCCCCCATGCTCAAACGCCTCGCTTGCCTGGCTCTCTTCGCCTGCGCCCCGCTGCATGCGGCACCGCACCTCGACGATCAACGTTTGCAGCAACTGGCCAATGATCCGTTCTGGCTGTCGCTGGGGCACTACGAAGCCGGCAAGATCAGTGGCTGGCGCAGCTATGTCAGCGACAAGAAATTCTTCATCGCTCCCGATGGCGCGCACCATCCGGACGCCGAACTCAAGGCCACCGTTGATGCGCTGTATGCACCGGCCAGCCTGGGTGAAAAGCACGCCCAATGCGTCTACCCCGCACGCACCCGCTGGCTCAAGGCCCAGTTGCAACTGAACGACCTGCCCGCCCTGGAGTGCAAAGAGTTCACCCAGTGGTTCAAGGATGTCGCGCCCCATAGTGCGGTGATGATCTTCCCGGCGGCCTACCTCAACAGCCCGTCGTCGATGTTCGGCCACACCCTGCTGCGCATCGACCAGGCCGACGTGCAAAGCAACAACACCGCGCTGCTCAGCTATGCGATCAACTTCGGCGCCTATATCGAAGGCTCCGACAACAGCATCCTCTATGCCTGGAAGGGCTTGATGGGCGGTTATCCGGGCCTGTTCGCCCTGGTGCCCTATCAGGAGAAACTCTCGGAATACCGCAGCCTCGAAAACCGCGATTTGTGGGAATACCGCCTGAACCTCACCGAGGTCGAGACCAAGCGTATGGTCGAGCACGTGTGGGAGCTCAAGCAGATCCAGTTCGATTACTTCTTCTTCGACGAAAACTGCTCCTACCGCCTGCTCGAACTGCTGCAAGTGGCCCGCCCTGGCCTGCGTTTGACTGAGCAATTCCCACTCACCGCGATCCCTACCGACACGGTCAAAGCGGTAAAAGACGCAGGGCTGGTGGAAAAGATCGACTATCGCCCCTCCCGTGAACGTGAACTGCTGGAACGCGCCAAGCCACTCGATAGCGATGAGCAACAGTGGGTGCTGAAAATCAGCGACGACCAAAAGCAACTGCAGGAACCGGCATTCAAAGCACTGCCCCGCGAGCGCCAGGCACTGATCGTGGATGCTGCTTACCGCCTGGGCCGCTACCGCGCCAATGGCCTGGAGCGCGACGCGACACGCTCCCAGCGCAGCTTCGAACTGCTGCGCGCGATCAACCAGAACCCGGCGCCAGACCTGAAGATCACCCCGCCTGGCCTGCCGGAAAACGGCCACGAGTCGCGCACCTGGCAAGCCGGCATCGGCACCCGTGGCGACAAAGCCTTCGGCGAATACGGCCTGCGCATGGCCTACCACGACCTCAACGACAACGCCGAAGGCTTCCCCCTGGGCGCGCAGATCGAAATCCTGCAAATGAAATTGCGCCAGTACGAGGGCAATCACTGGCAGCTCCAGCAACTGGACCTGGCCACCATTCGCTCGCTGACGCCACGCAATGCGCTGCTGCAACCTTGGTCGTGGCAAGTTACCGGCGGCCTGGAGCGGGTGCCGGGCAAACACGACGACGAAACCCTGGTCGCCCACGTCAACGGCGGCGCGGGCGGCACCTGGCAACTCTCCGACGACATGCTCGGCTTCGCCCTCGGCACCGTGCGCGTGGAGCACAACAACGACTTCAGCGAAGCCATCTCCCCGGCCGCCGGGTTCAACACCGGCGTGCTGTGGAAAAACCCGTTGGGCAACCTGAGCCTGGAAGCCAAGGGCGATTTCTTCACCAACGGCGAAGTGCGGCGCAGCATCAGCCTCAACCAGCAGTGGGAACTGTCGCGCAACCTGGGCCTGCGCCTGAGTGCCCAGCGTGAGTACAGCCACCTGTCCACACCGGTAAATGAAGTGATGCTTGAGGTGAAGTGGTACCACTACTGATTAATGAGTGCGGGCTTGCTCGCGATATACGGTATATCAGCCAAGGTTCAAGTGACTGACGCACCGCCATCGCAGGCAAGCCAGCTCCCACAGGTTTTATACTCGGCCCACAACTTTCTGACCTGCCTTTCACACCGCCCCAACAAATCCCCTTCTAGACTTCCCTTATCAGCCGTAAAACGGCCAGGGAGTACGCCATGTGGCGGTATGCGGTCATGCTGTGCGCGGTGGTGGGGTTGTCGGGTTGCCAGTCAACCCATCAGGAATTGCTGGCCAAAGGTTATCCACCCGCCTTCGCCGATGGTTTTGATGACGGTTGCAGCAGCGGTCGCCAGGCCGCTGGGGTGATTACCGGGGCGTTTCGCAAGAATGTGCCACGCTACCTCAAAGACCGGCCATACGCTGAAGGTTGGGAAGATGGGTTTCGTCAGTGCAAGGCCATGCGCGAGAGCCAGGAACTGCGCGATTACGAGGAAAACCGCAGGGACGACCGCGAGCGCGATTGGCAGCAGGAAAAAGATCGTGACGCCGCCAAAGCCTATCGCTCACGCTGATCGTTCCCACGCTCCGCGTGGGAATGCCGCCCTGGACGCTACGCGTCCGCTCGCGAGGTCGTGACGCGGAGCGTCACAGGATGCATTCCCACGCGGAGCGTGGGAACGATCAGCCCGCGAACGTGGCCCAACTTCCATAGGAAGGAGAACGCCATGAGCCGAGCTTTTGTAAATGAAGATAACGCGGCGGCCCAGGCTGATCAGCCGGTGGAGCGCCAAGTCAGCGCGCAACCTAACCGCCTGACCGCGCAAGGGTTGGCGCAATTGCAGGCCAAGGTGGCGCAGTTGCAAGGGGAGCACAGCGACGAAGCCGCCAAGGGTGAGCAGGCCGATAAACAGCGCCAGGCGGATCTTGAGCGGGACCTGCGCTACTTCAACCAACGAGTGCAGAGCGCCCAGGTAGTCGCGCCGGCCACGTCCACCGACAAGGTGCAGATCGGCAGTTGGGTCACGTTCGCCAACGAGCAGGACGAACAGCAGCGCATCCAGTTGGTCGGTGAAGACCAGGCCGATGCCAACGCCGGCTTGATCAACTGGGGCTCGCCCCTGGGCCGTGCTTTGTTGGGCGCCCAGGTGGGCGACGAGGTGCTGTGGCAGCGCCCCGTCGGCGATCAGTTGATCGAAGTGTTACGCGTCGAACCCGAGATTTAAACGATGCCTTGGGCCAGCATCGCGTCAGCCACTTTCACGAAGCCTGCGATGTTGGCGCCCTTGACGTAGTTGATACGGCCGTTTTCTTCACCGTAATGCACACAGGCATGGTGGATCGACTGCATGATGTTGTGCAGCTTGCTGTCCACCTCCCCGGCGGTCCAAAGCAGGCGCATGGCGTTCTGCGACATTTCCAGGCCGCTCACCGCCACGCCCCCTGCGTTGGACGCCTTGCCCGGCGCAAACAGGATGCCCGCGTCGATGAAGATATCCACAGCCTCCAACGTGGTCGGCATGTTCGCGCCTTCGGCCACGCAGAGGCAGCCGTTGCGCAGCAAGGTGCGCGCTGCTTCGGCATCAAGTTCGTTCTGGGTAGCGCAAGGCAGCGCGATATCGCAGGCCAGTTCCCACGGCGCCTGGCCTTTGCGGAACTCCAGGCCGAAACGTGTGGCCAGTTCACTGATACGCCCGCGCTGTACGTTTTTCAGCTCCAGCAGGGCCGACCATTGTTCTTCGGTCAAGCCGCTTTCGGCGTACAGGGTGCCTTCGGAGTCCGACAGGGAAATCACCTTGCCGCCCAGGTCCATGACCTTGCGCGCCGCGTACTGCGCCACGTTACCGGAGCCGGACACGGCCACACGCTTGCCTTCGACGCGCTGGCCTTGGCGCTTGAGCATTTCCTCGGCGAAATACACACAGCCGAAACCGGTGGCTTCCGGGCGGATCAGGCTACCGCCATAGGTCATGCCCTTGCCGGTCAGCACTGAGGTGAATTGATTGCTCAGGCGTTTGTACTGGCCGAACAGGAAGCCGATTTCCCGTGCGCCCACGCCGATATCGCCGGCCGGTACGTCCACGTCCGCACCGATGTGGCGGTACAGCTCGCTCATGAACGCCTGGCAGAAGCGCATCACTTCGGCGTCGCTCTTGCCCTTGGGGTCGAAGTCCGAGCCGCCTTTGCCGCCGCCCATGGGCAGCGAGGTCAGGGAGTTCTTGAAGGTCTGTTCGAAGGCGAGGAATTTCAGCACACCCAGGTTGACCGAAGGGTGGAAGCGCAAGCCACCCTTGTAGGGCCCAATGGCGCTGTTCATCTGGATACGGAAACCGCGATTGACCTGGACCTTGCCGTGGTCATCCACCCACGACACCCGGAACGTGATCGCGCGTTCCGGCTCGCAGATGCGCTCTAGGATGCCCGAGGTCAGATAGTGCGGATTGGCTTCAAGAAAGGGCCACAGGCTGCGTAGGACTTCTTCTACAGCCTGGTGGAATTCCGGTTGGTCCGGGTCGCGTTTCTTGAGGCGGGCAAGGAAGGAATCGACGGATTCGGTCATGAACAGTCTCGGCAAATTGATTGTTGTTAAACAGAGATTGAGCCGGACTTTATCAATTCGTTTCGCACCGCGACAGGGCAAAATGTCGCCTTTGTGAAATCAAATGGTGCAATAAGTATAAATAACTGCCTTCTTTTGCCCTTAAATGGGGATTTCACTCTGAGTTTTGCACCAACAGGTAGGCCGTTATCGCAGGCAAGCCAGCTCCCACATTGGATCGAGTACACCGGTCATGTGGGAGCTGGCTTGCCTGCGATAGCGGCGGTGCAGTTACAGATGCAGCGACTGACCCACCGCTTTCGCGAGCAAGCCCGCACAGCATTTGCCCACAGACCCGCGCATGTCTCTAGCGCGTACCGGGCACCAGGTCGAGTATCTCGTCGATGCCCAAGCAACGTGGCTCCAGCTCCAGCGTCCTGCCATTGGCGAGTATGCCGACGGCGGTATCGCGCATGGCCAGGTAGGCACTGCGCAACATGTGATTGGCATAAATCACCGCGTTGAAACCTGCTCGCTCCAGCACCTCGAACTTCAGGTGAACATAGCTGGTCGGCACACAAATCAGCGGTACCCTGGGCCGCTGCAGGCGAAACTGCCGGGCGAATTCCAGGATTTCCAGGCCATCCTGCTTGCGGCTGTGGATCATGATGCCATCCGCCCCCGCCTCCACATACGCCAGGCACCGCGCCATCGCCTCTTCCATGCCGCGATCCAGGATCAAGCTTTCACACCGGGCAATCATCATCAGCCCTGAGCCGGTGCGACTCGCACAGCCGGCCTGGAGCTTGGCGCAAAAGGCCTCGATGGACTCCTGCGCCTGGTCGACCTCGATGCCCAAGAGTGAATTCTTCTTCAGGCCGCATTTGTCTTCGATCACCACCGCCGAGACGCCCGCGCGCTCCAGCATCTTGATATGAATCGCGAAATGTTCGGCCTTGCCGCCGGTATCGGCATCGAATATCAGCGGCAGCGAGCACACATCGAAGATTTCGCGAATCCCCGGCAATCGGTTACTGGGCGAAAGAATTTCGATGTCGGGTAACCCGCGCTGGGTCGAGTCGGTCAGCGAACTCGACCAGATGGCGTCGTACCCCACCGTATGCCCTGGGCTGATTTCCAGCCTGGCGCGCTGCGCGAGCAACGCCGATATCGGGCTATGGGCTTCGAGTACACGCAGGCAACGGTTGCTATCCAATAGCGCCGACAGAGGGCGTCGGCGCGCTTCGGTATCCATCATAGGGTTCAGGCTCCTTATCAGCGGCACAACAAGGGTTATCGGACAGCCTCAATCCCAGGCGGGCTGTTCGCACTTGAGCACCGACGCCATCTTTTGCAGATGTTCGCAGGCCCTGGCCACGTACTCCCTGGAGAGCCGCGCGATACGCGCGTAATCCACGGCCTGCCCGGTGGCGCTGGCATACAGCCGCAACGCCTCAGCGGCATGCTTGAAGTGGCGTGCTTCCACGCTGCCGCAATGCACGCTGAGAAAACTTGCGACGCGGCTGGCCTCACCGGCGCTGTAGCCCCGTACATCGCGCAACCACTGCTTCCATAGCGGGGTCATCAGGTTGTATTCGCCGGTATTGAACAACTCCGTCATGGCCATCATTTCCAGCGCTTCGATGAGTTGCGGCGCCAATGGGCGTTTTTCCCCCACCCAACCGGAGAACTCTTTGGTAATCGGGTTGAGGAATTTGTCTTGCAGGCGCCAATCATCGGAGCCGCAGATGGCCGAAGCCATGCGGTAATACAGCTTGGAATGGTGCGGATGCCCATGCATTTCACCCAGCCCGATGTCCTCGACAATGATCTCCCCACAATGGGCCGCCGCTTCGAGCATTTTCAACCGGGCGTCATCCGTCAACGATGCCGACTCCTGGAGGATGCGCACGATGACGCTCGAGACGGCATGGGCGGCGCCGTCCGGGCTACGCCAGCCACAGAAGAACGTACACAGTGACGACTCGCTCCAATTACTGGAGGTCATGTCGACATAGGTCTCGCAGTACGTGTCCAGCGCGGCGGTTTGACTGTTGAAACCGCTGAGCAGGGCCTGGACCAGATGTCCGTCCTCGACATCCACCAGCGCCTGGTTCACGTACCCGATCAATTGGCGGCTCAGATTTTCCACGGCTCATATCCTTTTAAGGTGGGGTTAATGCGCAACGATTTCTGACATGAAACGACTAAAGCGTGTGAGGCCCTCAATCAGCGCTTCACGCTCAACGGCGTAGGAGATGCGGATGCTGTTTTCGTCGCCACAGCCAGAGCCGGGCACTACCGCGATATGGGCCTCGGTCAATAACAGATCGGCCAAGTGGTCGACGTCACGAATAACGGTGCCCAGGTAGCGGCCCCCCAACTTGCGGGACACATCGATAAACAGATAGAACGCCCCTTCCGGCGGGGCGCACCGAATGCCGTCGACATGCCCCAGGCAGGTGCAGGCCACGAGCAATTGCTGGTCGAGGAAGGCATTGACCTGGCGGGTAAAGTGCGGCGCGTCCGCCATCAGGCTGCCGAGCGCGGCATATTGGGACAGGCTGCTGGGGTTGGACGTCGTATGCCCTTGCAGGTTGTGCATGGCGGCGATGACTGGGGCGGGCGCGCACGCATACCCTACCCGCCAGCCGGTGACCGCGTGGCTCTTGGAAAACGAATCGACCAGTACCGTCTGATGTTTGAGCGGCGCAAACAGCGACACGATGTTGTGATGTTCATGGGGCGCGCGCACCAGTTTGCGGTAACACTCGTCGAACACCACCCAAAGCCTGTGTGCGAAGGCGAGCCGGGCAATACCCAGCAGTTCTTCGCGCTGATAAACCGTGCCCGTCGGATTGTTCGGGGTGTTGATCACAATCATCCGGGTGCGCGGGGTCAGGGCCTTCTGGACCGCTGCGCAGGTGAGGCGATAGTCATCCGCAGCCGTGTCGACATAGACGGGAACGCCACCGGCCAGTTGGATCTGGGTGGGGAAGGTTTCCCAGTACGGCACCGCGACGATGACTTCATCCCCCGGATTGAGCAGCACCATCGCGGCGTTGTACAGCGCCTGCTTGGCACCAGCGGTCACCGCTATTTCATCGGCGGCGTAATTCACCCCGCAGCGCTGAGTGACCTGCTGCGCCAGCGCGTGGCGAAGCTGGGGCAGGCCGATGGGCGGCGTGTAGCGGTTGCGGGCAGTGGCGAGCGCATCGGCCGCGGCGGCTTTCATCACCGGGCAGGCATCGAAGGACAATTCGCCCGCGGCAAAGTTGACCACGTTGACGCCGGCTTCTTTCAAGGCATTGGCTTTACTGCGCATGCTGGATGTGCCGGGTGCGCTAAGACGTTGCGCACGCTGGGACAACGGCAATGACACGGCAGACGGTTCACTGTTATTCATTGTTATACCTGCCAGAACACGTTGGAACGTTCGTTCGCCCTACCGGGCTTGGGCCTCCAGCCCTTGCTGAACCCGCCAGGACAGCGGCAAGGTCAGCAACAGGGTGGCGGCCAGCAACAGGACGGCCATGGGCACACCGGTGGCATCCCCAAGGCTGCCGAACAGCACCGGCGCCAAGGCGCCGCCACCGATGGTGCCGGTGTAGAACACGGCGAACGCCTGGTCGCGCCTGCCCGGCCCTGCCAGGTCCGGGACTGCGCCGTACAGCACCGACGACGTGCCGTTCAGCGCCAGCCCCAGCAGCGGCAACATCACCATCAAGCCGGCGTAGGGCAAGTACACCGCCATGACGATCAACACGGCCGTGGTGAACTCCGTGGCCCATACCGTTTTCATCATGCCGATGCGCGCACCGAGGTAACCGCACAACAATTTGCCGAAGGCGCCCCCCACGAACAGCATCGTCAGCGCCAGGCCGATGCCCGCAGGCCCGGCGCCCTTGGCCTTGAGCAAAAACGGCAGAAACGTGAGGAAACCCATGCGCACGGCGCTGTCCAGCGTGCCGGTCACGATCAGCGCACGCAGGCCGCTCGCAGAGCCGGCGCCGCCGCCCGTACGGGTGGCTTTCAGCGGCGCCGCCGTCGCCTCGGTGCGTGCCGGGATCAGCCACCACAACAGGCCTGCCGCCAGCAGCCCGAGTACACCCAGCAGGGTGACACTGGCGCGCCAACTGATGACCGCCAGCAACAGGCCGATCAGCCCCGGGATCAGGGTCTTGCCGATATCGCCGCTGAAGTTGTACTGCGACAGCGCTTGTTTGACGCCCCCGCCGGCCTCGTGCGTATCGGTGATCAACGACGAGGCCAGCGGGTGCTGCGTACTCGCGCCGAGCCCGCCCAGCAGCAGCGCCAATAACAACACGCCCAGCCCACCGGCCTGGCCGGCCAGCAGGTAGGCCAGGCCCGCCAACGCCGTGCCACCTACCAGCAAGCGTTCACGCCCCCAGCGCGCGGCAGCCCGGCTGGCCAGTAACTGAAAACCGGCCATCATGCCCGCATAGGCACCGCGCAACAGGCCGATCTGGGCGTAGCTGAGGCCGAACTGCGCTTGCCAGATCGGCAACAGCACATAAATCACATCGGTCAGCCCGTCGTGCACGGCATGCGCGCCGCAGCCGGCCACCAGAGCGCGGCGACGCACGCTGACCGGGTCAGGCGGCGACAACGATGGCGTTGCGGTCTGCTTCAGGGTGTTCATCTGGGTCAGAGGCTCTCAGGCAAAACGCCGGGTTAACCCAGCAACTGCGCACAGTCGCTCATCACACTGGCTTTACGCTGCAGGTATTGGGCGAAAATGTCGCGTGCCGTGGCGGGGTCCACTTCAATCTGCATGGCAGTGGTGAACTCATTCACCGCCGCCACCGCATGGGCGAAATGGTTGCTCTCAGTACCGCCGGTGTGCACCGTGACCCAGGCCACCGTCGCACGGGATTTCTCCGGCGGCACGCCCATGTCCCGCACGAACCACTGCGAGTACAACGGGTGGATGAATTCCACTTCGCCATGGGTGTACACCTCGTGGATCAACGTGGTCAGCAACCCCTGCAGCAGGTCGCGATCACGCAGGCGGCGGGTGTCGGTCCAGTCCTTGAACGCCTGTGCCGAGGGCAGGCAATTGTCCTTCAATATCCATTGGTCATCGCCGCACAGCGCGGTGGCCATGGTGTAGAACAGGTCTGCGTGCAAGGTGTTGCCCAACGCGCCCAGATCTTCATCGGTGATGCGTTGCAGGCTGCCGCAGGCGCGGTACAACTGCGCGGCGGCGGCGGAGCCTTCATCGGAGCGCGCCAGCAAGGTAATGCGGTTGGCCAGGCCGGACACACTGGCTGCCGAATTATTGGTCTTGGACCAACTGGCGAAGAACTTGCGCAGTACCGCCGGCGAATGCCGACGCGAGGTGAGTCGCGCAAAAGCGTCTTCGATATCCACCAGCGCGTCTTCCTGAGCCCAGAAGGCTTCGAACAGCGCGTGGCGCAAGGCACCGGCCGGCATGTCGTTCAATACCGGTTCGATGAGCTTCAACAACTGGCTGCGCTTGATCACGGTGTTAGTCATGTTCACCTCTCATAGTCCTTTATTGGATGAAAAATCAGGCTGGTTTGCCGCGCTGTCCGGCGATCAGGGCCTGGGGCTTTACCGGTTTCCAGCCCAGCAGGGCAATCGCCAGCGACAACAGCTGAAAACCTGCGACCAACGCCACGCAGCCCGGCCAGCCCCATTGATTCCAGAGCATGGCCGGGGCCACGGCGCCGGCGCTGCCGCCCAGGTAATAACCGGTCAGGTACAGCCCCACGGCGCCGGACTTGTCCGGGCCCGCCGTGGTGGCGATATACGCATTGGCGGATGCCTGTGCCAGGAATACGCCGGTGGAGCTCAGGGCCAGCCCCAGCACGATCAGCCACAGGGACGGCAACAATGTCAGCGCCGAGCCACAGATGCCGAGCGCCACAGCGCCGGTCAGTAACTGCGATTGTGGTCGCGATTTGCTCAAGCGCCCCGCAACAGGAATGACCACCAACGCCAGCAGGAACACCGCATACAAAGTGCCCAAGGCTGCGGCGCCCAGATTGAACGGGGCCTGGCTGAGATACAGCCCGGCATAGGTAAAGGTTGCGACTTGGGAGAACAGCACGCAGAAACCGACGCCATAGGCCGCCAGCAAGGGTTTGCGCAGGAGCCGGCGCACCCCGTGCATGCCCACGGCCGCAACGCCGGGCCGCGCCACCGGATTGGCCGGCAACAGCCACACAATCAGCAGGCCGACCAGCAGGCTGATCACCGCCAACAGTTCGAAGGCTTCGCGCCAGCCCACATATTGGGTCATGACACCCGAGACAAAGCGCCCGGCAAACCCACCGAGCACCGTCCCCGCGACGTACAAACTGGTGATCTCGGTAACGCTGGCCGCGCGCCAGCGATCGCCGATGTAGGCCACGCTGGTGGCGAACACCACGGGAATCAACATCCCTTCGACAAAACGCCACACCAGCAGCTCGGCAAAACTGTCCACATAGGCCGTCAGCAGCGTCGGTAGCGCCAGCAGCAATGCAGCCACGGCAATCACCGTGCGCTGCTCGAAACGGCCGGTCAGGCGCCCGACAAACGGCGCGGTCAACGCCACGGCCAACGTGGTCACCGTGATGCTCCACCCTGCCTGTCGGGCACTCACCTGGAAGCTTTCGGCAAACGCAGGCAGGATGCTCTGTGTCGCATAAAGATTCAGAAACGCCGCACAGCCACACAGGAACACGGCGAAGCGGGCGTGATGCATGCGCGGGTTCATGTGGCCTCTCGTCTTATAGTCGAGGATGTTTATAGAATACCCAGCGCAGGGAACACCAATACCGAATTCGGACCGATCAATACCCAGGAAACAGAATGCTTGATCTACGCAAGTTACGGTACTTCCTGACGGTCGCCGAAGAGCTGCACTTCGGCCGCGCAGCCCAGCGCCTGCACCTTGCCCAGCCGCCCCTGACGCGGCAGATTTCGGCCCTGGAAACCGAGCTTGGCTTTCGCCTGTTCGACCGCACCAGTCGCACGGTCACACTGACCGCCCAAGGCCAGCACTTTTTGCCGTATGCCCGCGCAGCGCTGGAGCACGCCAGGCTTGCACAAGACATCGCCGCCAAGCTGGCTGCCGGCTCGACTGGCCAACTGGTCGTAGGCTATGCCAGCTCGATCGCGTTGTCGGAACTCTTCAGCCAAACCCTGCAAGCCTTCGCCCAGCGTTTTCCCGATGTGCAACTGACCCTGGTGGAGAGCGCTTCCGGCAGCCTGCACACGCACGTGCTGGACGGGCGCATCGACGTCGGCATGAGCCGCCTGCTGCCGGAGGCTGGGCAAACCGGCGTCGAGGCTTTGTCGTTGGGGCAAGAACCGCTGGTGGCGGCTCTTTGCAGCGACAACCCGCTGGCGGAGCAGAGCGAAGTCACCCTCGCCCAGCTCAGTGAGTACCCGTTGATTCTGTTCCCCAGCGATTACGGTTCGGGCCTCAACGGCTCCATCGAGCACCTGTATCAACGCCGCGGCCTGGCGCTGCGCCCGGGCCCTGCTGGGCGCCAGATCACCTCGATCATCGCCCTGGTGGCGGCAGGCCAAGGTGTCTCGCTCGTGCCCCAGTGCACCCGCACCCTGGCCAGGGAAGGCGTGGTCTACCGCCCCTTGGCAGACCCCGAAGCCTGGGTACACCTGCTGATACTCACGCGCTCACCGTCACGCTCATTGTTGGTCGAGGCGTTTATGGGGGTGGTCGAAGAATTGCTGCGCAGCCGCCCAACGCTGGCGCCCACGACGCTTCCGGCATAACGCGGGCAAAAAAATACCCCTGCGTGAGGGGTATTTTTTCAACAGGCTGTTGCGGCTATTGCAGCATCAGGCCAGCTTTTTGTGACGCACACGGTGCGGCTGGGCAGCGGCCTCACCCAAGCGCTTCTTGCGGTCGGCTTCGTACTCGGTGTAGTTGCCTTCGAAGAACACCGCCTGGGAGTCATCTTCGTACGCCAGGATGTGGGTCGCGACGCGGTCAAGGAACCACCGATCGTGAGAGATCACAATGGCGGCGCCCGGGAAGTCCAACAGGGCTTCTTCCAGGGAACGCAGGGTTTCAACGTCGAGGTCGTTGGACGGTTCGTCGAGCAGCAACACGTTGCCGCCCTCTTTCAGGGTCAGGGCCAGGTGCAAGCGACCGCGCTCACCACCGGACAGGTCCTTGACGAACTTCTGCTGGTCGCCGCCCTTGAAGTTGAAACGGCCGACGTAGGTGCGCGACGGGATTTCATAGTTGCCGATACGGATCTGGTCGGAACCGTCAGAGATCTGCTGGAACACAGTCTTGCTGCCGTCGAGGTCGTCGCGGCTCTGGTCCACACAGGCCAGTTGCACGGTGTCACCGATCTCGATGCTGCCGGAGTCCGGGGTTTCCTTGCCCATCAGCATGCGGAACAGTGTGGATTTACCCGCACCGTTACCGCCGATAACGCCGACGATCGCGCCTTTTGGCATGGCGAACGACAGGTTGTCGATCAGCACGCGGTCGCCATAGCCTTTGGTCACGTTCTTGAACTCGATGACCTTGTCACCCAGGCGCGGACCGGCCGGGATGTAGATCTCGTTGGTTTCGCTGCGCTTCTGGAATTCCTGCGACTGCATTTCTTCAAAGCGTTGCAGACGGGCCTTGGATTTGGACTGGCGGGCCTTGGCGCCTTTGCGCACCCACTCCAGTTCTTCCTTCATGGCTTTTTCGTGGGCCGATTGCTGCTTGGATTCGGCGGCCAGACGGTCGGACTTGGCTTCCAGCCAACCGGAGTAGTTGCCCTCGTAAGGGATACCGGCGCCGCGGTCGAGTTCGAGGATCCAGCCGGCGACGTTGTCCAGGAAGTAACGGTCGTGCGTGATCGCAACCACGGTGCCCGGGAAATCGTGCAGGAAGTGCTCCAGCCAGGCGACGGAATCGGCGTCCAGGTGGTTGGTCGGTTCGTCGAGCAGCAGCATGTCAGGGGCCGACAGCAGCAGGCGGCACAGGGCCACACGACGCTTCTCACCACCGGACAGGTGCTCGACCTTGGCGTCCCAGGCTGGCAGGCGCAGCGCATCGGCGGCGACTTCCAGTTGGCGCTCCAGGTTGTGGCCATCGCCCGCCTGCAGGATCGCTTCGAGCTTGGCCTGTTCGGCAGCCAGCTTGTCGAAGTCGGCATCCGGTTCGGCGTAGGCGGCGTACACCTCATCGAGGCGGGCCTGGGCGTCCTTGATCACGCTGACGGCTTCTTCGACCACTTCGCGCACGGTCTTGGTCGGGTCCAGGATCGGCTCTTGCGGCAGGTAACCGATGTTCAGGTCCGGCATCGGACGGGCTTCGCCTTCGAACTCGGTGTCGACGCCCGCCATGATTTTCAGCAGGGTGGACTTACCCGAACCGTTGAGGCCGAGCACGCCGATCTTGGCGCCTGGGAAGAAGGACAGCGAAATGTTTTTCAGGATTTCCCGCTTCGGCGGAACAACTTTTCCCAGCCGATGCATGGTGAAGACGTATTGAGCCATGGTGAACCTAGCGTCAGTGACTGATGAATTAAGCGGACGAAGCCCGTGCCAGGCCATGCGCCGCGCGGGCCTTTGACTATCATCAATGCCAGCGAGCAAAAAAAGCCTGAATGTCTGGGGCTGGAACGCCCCCGCGTAACCGGCAAAGCTACCTGAATGCGCTGGGGCAGTCCAGCCAGGCAGGACTGGCACTTTGCCACAACTCAAGGCATGCTAGCCGCCCTTCGGGCGTCCGGCTTATAGTGCACGTCGCGCGCCAGTCCAGCCAAACCGCAGGATCACAGTTTGTCCAACGTCACGCCGCCCACGCCCTTGCGCGCCGCTCATATTGCGCCGGGAGCGCCCCTGCACGGCACCTTGAAAGGCGCGTTGGCGACGCTTGTCCTGCTGTTGCTCGCCCTGTTGTTCTGGCAACTGCTGGACCAATTGCAGCAAAACCAGAAAAACCAACAGCAATACACCATCGACTACAGCGCCGACCTGGCCGAGCAGATCAGCCAGAACATGGCCCTGAGCGCACAGATCGCCCTGAACCTGTTGCCGATTGTCGAGCCGCCGCGCAATGCCGAACAGCAGCAGGCCCTGATGCGCACGCTGCAGCGCTCATTACCGGACCTGCGCAGCTTCGCCCTGCTCGCCCCCAGCGGCGCACTGATCAGCGACACTGCCGAAGGCAGCCAAGACAGTGCCCTGCTCGAAGACCTGGTCAAGCGCAGTCACGCCCAGTCCTACTACCTGAGCAATGATAATGACGGCACGGTCATCTATCTGTTGCTGCACCAACCCAGCGGTGGCTCCAAGGTGTACTGGGCCTTGCGCCTGGCGCCCAATTATCTGGCCAACCTCACACGCCAGGATGTCCAGGGCCAGCGCCCGATGTGGGCAATCGAGAACAGCCTGAACCATCGTGTGGTCAGCCGTGACAGCGGCATGCCGGCGCAGTGGTCCGGCGCCCTGACACCGGATGAATTGAACCGCAGCGTGCTGGTCACGCCGTTGAGCAAAAGCGATTGGCAACTGCGCGGCATGTTTGACCGCAGCGCGGTGTTGGAACAACTACTGCCCGCCTTTATCGGCAAGTGCCTGCTGGGCCTGGCGTTCTCGCTGATCCCGGTGATCGTGCTGCTCAACATGCGCCGCCGCCAACGCCAGGTGAACGAAGGCCGGCGACGCTACCAGGACATCTTCGAAGGCACCGGCGTCGCGTTGTGCGTGTTGGACCTGTCGGGGCTCAAGGCGTTTTGCAACAAGACCCAGGTGCAAAGCCGTGAGCAGTTGCACGCCTGGTTGCAGGCCAACCCCACGGAGCGCAAGCAACTGCTCAAGGAGTTGCGCGTCACCGAGGTCAACCAGATGGCCGTGCGCCTGCTCAACGTCGCGTCCTGCGAGCAGGCGTGGGAACGCCTGATCGATGACTGCCCGCGCAATGCCACGTCCATCGGCTATCAGGTGCTGGAAGCCGTACTGACCCGGCAAAAACAGCTGGAGCTGGAAATCCAGCTCAACGACGTGGCCGGCAACGAACAGTACCTGTGGCTGGTGATGCGTTTGCCCGAGCAGCAGGATGACGTCAAGGCCGTGATTCTCAGCATCAGCGACATCACCAGCCGCAAGCTGATCGAGTTGTCGCTGGTGGAGCGTGAAAGCTTCTGGTCGGATGTGGTGCGCACCGTGCCCGATCACCTGTATGTGCAAGACGTGATCAGCCAGCGCATGATTTTCAGCAACCATCATTTGGGTCACACCCTGGGCTACAACAAAGCCGAGTTGCAGCAAATGGGTGAGTACTTCTGGGAAATCCTGCTGCACCCCGAAGACGCCGAGCACTACCATGACGCGCGCCAACAACAACGCCAGGTCGGCTATACGACCCAATTGCACTGCCAACTGCGCTTTCGTCACCGCAATAACCAGTGGCGCCGCTTCGATATCCGCGAACAGGCCCTGGCCCGCGATACGTCTACGGTGGTCACCCGGATCATCGGCGTGGCCAAGGACATTACCGACCAGATCGAGGCCAGTGAATCGCTGCGCGACAGTGAACAGCGCTACCGGATGCTGGCCGAAAGCATCAGCGACGTGATCTGCTCCACCGACAGCCAACTGGCCCTCAACTACATCAGCCCCTCGGTCAACACCGTCCTGGGCTATGACGTGGACTGGGTGTTCAAGAACGGCTGGCAGTCGATCGTTGCCAACCCTCAGCAGTTGACCGGCATCTATAGCCTGATGGAACAGGTCAGCCGCGCCCTCGGCAACCCCGACGCCTTGAACACCTTGCGCGATGAACTGCAGACCCAACTGTTTCTGTTCGACTGCCTGCGCGCCGACGGGCGCAAGGTGCCGATAGAACTGCGCCTGGTGCTGGTGTGGGATGAACATGGCGCGTTTGAAGGCATCCTCGGCGTGGGCCGCGATATCAGCCAGCAACGCCGCGCCGAAAAAGACCTGCGCATGGCGGCCACGGTATTCGAGCATTCCACCTCGGCGATCCTGATCACCGACCCGGCCGGTTATATCGTGCAAGCCAACGAGGCGTTCAGCCGGGTCAGCGGCTATGCGGTGAGCGATGTGCTCGACCAGTTGCCCAATATGCTCACCGTCGATGAGCAGCAGGAAGCCCATCTGCGTTATGTGCTCAAGCAATTGCACCAGCACAGCACCTGGGAAGGCGAGGTGTGGCTCAAGCGTCTCAATGGCGAGCATTACCCGGCCTGGGTGGGCATTACCGCGGTGTTCGACGACGAAGGCGACCTCGCCAGTTACGTGTGTTTCTTCAGCGATATCAGCGAGCGCAAGGCCAGTGAGCAGCGCATCCACCGCCTGGCCTACTATGACGCCCTGACCCACCTGCCCAACCGCACGCTGTTCCAGGACCGCCTGCACACCGCGTTGCAGTCCGCCGAACGGCAGAAGTCGTGGGTGGTGCTGATGTTCCTCGACCTTGACCGTTTCAAGCCGATCAACGACTCCCTCGGCCACGCGGCCGGCGACCGCATGCTCAAGGAAATGGCCACGCGCCTGCTCGGCTGCGTGGCCGAGGACGACACCGTGGCGCGCATGGGCGGCGACGAATTCACCTTGCTCCTGCAACCACGGGTCAGCCGTGACATGGCACTGAACCGCGCCATTCATGTGGCCGAGCAGATCCTCGCCAGCCTGGTCAAACCTTTTGTGCTGGAGGGCCGCGAATTCTTCGTGACCGCCAGCATCGGCATCGCCCTGAGCCCGCAAGACGGCAACGAGCTGAGCCAATTGATGAAAAACGCCGACACGGCGATGTATCACGCTAAAGAGCGCGGCAAGAACAACTTCCAGTTCTACCAGGCCGACATGAACGCCAGCGCCCTGGAGCGCCTGGAACTGGAAAGCGACCTGCGCCACGCCTTGGACCAGAACGAATTCGTGCTCTATTACCAGCCGCAATTCAGCGGCGACGGCAAACGCCTGACCGGCGCCGAAGCCCTGCTGCGCTGGCGCCACCCGCGCCGTGGCCTGGTACCGCCCGGGGACTTTATCCCAGTGCTGGAAGAGCTCGGACTGGTGGTGGATGTGGGCGACTGGGTGATCGGCGAAGCCTGCCGCCAGCTCAAGACCTGGCACCAGAACAAGGTGCGCGTGCCGAAAGTCTCAGTGAACATCTCGGCGCGGCAGTTCTCCGACGGCCAGTTGGGCACGCGCATCGCCACCATCCTCAAGGACACCGGCCTGCCACCGGCGTGCCTGGAGCTGGAACTGACCGAAAGTATCCTGATGCGTGAAGTCAACGAAGCCCTGCAGATCCTCGCCAGCCTGAAAAACCTGGGCCTGAGCATCGCGGTGGATGACTTCGGCACCGGTTATTCGTCGCTCAACTACCTCAAGCAATTCCCCATCGATGTGCTGAAGATCGACCGCACCTTCGTCGACGGCCTGCCCTCGGGTGAGCAGGACGCACAGATTGCCCGGGCGATCATTGCCATGGCCCACAGCCTGAACCTGGCGGTGATTGCCGAAGGGGTGGAAACCCATGAGCAGTTGGACTTCCTGCGTGAGCATGGCTGTGATGAGGTGCAGGGTTACCTGTTCGGGCGGCCAATGCCGGCGAATCGGTTTGAGGTGCAGTTCAGTAATGATGCGCTGTTCATGTTTGACTGAAAGTGCCGTCCCTGTTCGTTCCCACGCTCCGCGTGGGAACGCAATTCTGGACGCTCTGCGTCCGCTTTTAAATGTGACGCAGAGCGCCACGGGATGCATTCCCACGCAGAGCGTGGGAACGATCAGGGGCTGAGTGAAAACCACTTGTCCGCGACATGATGTCCTTTCATATGCCATCTAAAACCCATTGGGTTAGAATGCCCTCCTTTTCTGCCCCCGATCCTTGAGGACCGCCATGTTCAGCCGTGATTTGACTATTGCCAAGTACGACGCCGATCTCTTCGCCGCCATGGAGCAAGAAGCCGTGCGCCAGGAAGAGCACATTGAGCTGATCGCTTCGGAAAACTACACCAGCCCTGCGGTGATGGAGGCTCAAGGTTCGGTTCTGACCAACAAGTACGCCGAAGGCTACCCAGGCAAGCGCTACTACGGTGGTTGCGAGTACGTCGACGTGGTTGAGCAGTTGGCCATCGACCGTGCAAAAGAGCTGTTCGGCGCCGATTACGCCAACGTCCAACCACACGCCGGTTCCCAAGCCAACAGCGCCGTGTACCTGGCCCTGCTGCAAGGCGGCGACACCATCCTGGGCATGAGCCTGGCCCACGGCGGTCACCTGACCCACGGCGCCACGGTTTCGTCCTCCGGCAAGCTGTACAACGCCGTTCAGTACGGTATCGATGCCAACGGCCTGATCGACTACGACGAAGTCGAGCGTCTGGCGGTTGAGCACAAGCCAAAAATGATCGTGGCCGGTTTCTCTGCCTACTCGCAGATCCTGGACTTCCCACGCTTCCGTGAAATCGCCGACAAGGTCGGTGCCTACCTGTTCGTCGACATGGCCCACGTGGCCGGTCTGGTGGCTGCGGGCGTTTACCCCAACCCAGTGCCTTACGCTGACGTGGTCACCACCACGACCCACAAGACCCTGCGCGGTCCACGTGGCGGCCTGATCCTGGCGCGTGCCAACGCCGAGATCGAGAAGAAGCTCAACTCCGCCGTTTTCCCGGGCGCCCAAGGCGGCCCGCTGGAGCACGTGATCGCGGCCAAGGCGATCTGCTTCAAGGAAGCACTGCAGCCTGAGTTCAAGACCTACCAGCAACAAGTGGTCAAGAACGCCAAGACCATGGCCAGCGTGTTCATCGAGCGCGGCTTTGACGTGGTGTCCGGCGGTACTGAAAACCATCTGTTCCTGCTGTCGCTGATCAAGCAGGACATTTCCGGTAAAGATGCTGATGCTGCCCTGGGCAAAGCCTTCATCACCGTGAACAAGAACTCCGTGCCGAACGACCCACGTTCGCCGTTCGTCACCTCCGGCCTGCGCTTCGGCACCCCGGCAGTGACCACCCGTGGCTTCAAGGAAGCCGAGTGCAAGGAACTGGCGGGCTGGATCTGCGACATCCTGGCCGACCTGAACAACGAAGCCGTGATCGACGCGGTACGTGAGAAGGTCAAGGCCATCTGCAAGAAGCTGCCGGTATACGGCGCTTGATGGCAGTTGCGTGAATAAGAAGCCCGGCTCATGAGCCGGGCTTTTTTATGCCGATTTCAATTTGAAACAGGGTCAAGTGTGGGAGCTGGCTTGCCTGCGATGGCGGTTGTGCAGTCAGCCCATCAGTGATTGACCCACCGCTATCGCAGGCAAGCCAGCTCCCACATTGGCGTGCATTTCAAGCCGGGTTTATTGGTAGACCCGCTCAAAGCCTTGGCGAATCTTGTCTTCGGGCAGCTCATCGGCAATAAACACGATCACACTCTCCCGCGCCTCGCCCTCGGCCCATTCGGTATCCCAGTCGAAGCCATACAGCTTCAGCACGCCCTGGAACACCATGCGTCGATCCTCCCCGGCAATGTTCAACACGCCTTTGTAACGCAGCAGTTGCTTGCCATGGTCTTCCAGCAGCTCGTTCATGAACTCGCTGAGACGGTCGATATCCAGCGGCTGGTCGGTGCGTAGCACCAGGCTGGAAATACGGTCCACCGAAGGCGCTGCACTCACCGGGCGCAGGCTCATGCCGGCATTGAGGTTGAAGCCGCGTACGTCCAGCAGCTCGGCCAAATCAATCTTGCCGTGGTCCACTACGCGAATCGGCGCACGGCGGTTGATGCGGGTGAGGCGCTGGCTGAGGGCGTCGAAGCTGGCGTCGTCTACCAAGTCGCGTTTGCTCACCAGCAAGCGGTCGGCAAAGCCGATCTGGGCCTGGGCGATGGTCTGGGTCAGGTGATGCTCGGCGTGGGCCGCATCCACCAAGGTGATGATGCCGTCGAGGATATAACGCTCGCGCAGTTCTTCGTCGATGAAGAACGTCTGGGCCACCGGCGCCGGGTCGGCCAGGCCGGTGCATTCGATCACCAGCCGGTCGAAGGCGATCTCGCCGCTGTCCAGGCGTTCCAGCAGCAGGTACAGGGCTTTGGTCAGGTCGGTGTGGATGGTGCAGCACACGCAGCCGTTGGACAGGGTCATCACTTGCACCGGCTCGTCGCCCAGCAGTTGGGTGTCGATACCGGCGTCACTGAATTCGTTTTCGATCACGGCGATTTTCAAGCCGTGCTCGGCTTTGAGCAGGTGGCGCAGCAAGGTGGTCTTGCCGGCGCCGAGAAAGCCACTGAGGATGGTGACGGGGATGGGAGAGGACAAGAGATTCTCCTTGAAGAAAAACAGAAACAAATGTGGGAGCAAAGGCCCCTGTGGGAGCTGGCTTGCCTGCGATGCAGACAACTCGGTGCTTGCGTCAGACCGAGGTGATGCTATCGCAGGCAAGCCAGCTCCCACAGAAAGCCCTGCTCCCACAGGGATATTGCATTGGCCCGCGTTACCGGGTCAGCAGCACTTGGGCCCACCCTTGCCGCCGTAACGGGCTTCCTGGCGTTCCCGGAAGAACGCCTTGTAGTCCATCACCGGCTTGTCCGGGTGTTTGGTTTGCATATGCTCGACGTAGGTGTCGTAGTCGGGCATGCCGACCATCAGGCGGGCGGCCTGACCGAGGTATTTACCGAGGCGACTGATGTCATTGAACATGCTTGCAATCCTCGTTTACGCGTCCGGTACAGCCTGGAACGGGGCTTCTTTATCCGTACGTTCTTTGTTACCCCAGGCAGCGACGCCGACTTTGAGCGCATAGAACAGGATGCTGAACACCACGAACAGGAACAGCGCCGTCAGCGTTGCGTTGGTGTAAGCGTTCCAGATCACGTGCTGCATCTGGTCGATGCTCTTGGCCGGGGCGAGGATCTGGCCGTTAGCCAGGGCATCGCTGTATTTCTTGGCCAGCGACAGGAAGCCGATCGCCGGGTTGGCGTCGAACAGCTTGATGAAGCCTGCCGTGGTGGTGCAGATCAGCAGCCAGACAGCCGGCAACATGGTCACCCAGATGTAGCGCTGACGCTTCATTTTGATCAGCACAACGGTCGCCAGCATCAGCGCGATACCGGCCAGCATCTGGTTGGAGATACCGAACAGCGGCCACAAGGTATTGATGCCACCCAGCGGGTCGATCACGCCTTGGTACAGCAAGTAGCCCCACATGGCCACGCAACCGGCCGTGGCAATCAGGTTGGCGGTCCAGGACTCGGTGCGTTTGAGCGCAGGCACGAACGAACCCAGCAGGTCCTGCAGCATGAAGCGGCCGGCACGGGTACCGGCGTCCACCGCCGTGAGGATGAACAGCGCTTCGAACAAGATCGCAAAGTGGTACCAGAACGCCATGGTGTTTTCACCCGGCAGCACGCTGTGCAGGATCTGCGCGATACCTACCGCCAGAGTCGGCGCGCCGCCGGCACGTGCCAGGATGGTGGTTTCACCGATATCGTGGGCAACGGCCGACAGCGCCTCAGGCGTAATGGCAAAGCCCCAACTGCTGACGGTTTGCGCCACGGTGACCACGTCGGTGCCGACAATGGCAGCCGGGCTGTTCATGGCGAAGTACACGCCGGGCTCAATCACCGAGGCGGCAACCATCGCCATGATGGCCACGAACGACTCCATCAGCATGCCGCCGTAACCGATGTAACGGGCATGGCTCTCACTGGCGAGCAACTTGGGCGTGGTGCCCGAGGAGATCAGCGCATGGAAACCCGAGACCGCGCCACAGGCAATGGTGATGAACAGGAACGGGAACAGGCCGCCCTTCCACACCGGGCCGGTGCCGTCGATGAACTGGGTGAGAGCCGGCATTTTCAGATCAGGCATGGTGATCAGGATGCCAATCGCCAGGGCGATGATGGTGCCGATTTTCAGGAACGTCGACAGGTAGTCGCGGGGCGCCAGAATCAGCCACACCGGCAGCACAGCGGCCACGAAACCGTAGCCGATCAGCATCCAGGTGATCTGGATACCGGTGAAGGTGAACGCCTTGGCCCACACCGGATCAGCGGCAATCTGCCCGCCCAGCCAGATCGAACCGAGCAACAACAGCACGCCGATGATCGAGATTTCACCGATGCGGCCCGGGCGGATGTAGCGCATGTAGATGCCCATGAACATCGCGATCGGGATGGTCGCCATCACCGTGAAGATGCCCCATGGGCTCTCGGCCAGGGCTTTGACCACGATCAGCGCCAGCACCGCGAGGATGATGATCATGATCAGGAAGCAGCCGAACAGCGCGATGGTCCCGGGAATACGGCCCATCTCTTCGCGCACCATATCCCCCAGGGAACGGCCGTTGCGACGGGTGGACAGGAACAGGACCATGAAGTCTTGCACCGCACCGGCCAGCACCACCCCGGCAATCAGCCACAGGGTACCGGGCAGATAGCCCATTTGCGCCGCCAGCACCGGGCCGACCAACGGGCCTGCACCGGCAATCGCCGCAAAGTGGTGACCGAAAAGAATGTGTTTGTTGGTCGGCACATAGTCCAGACCATCGTTGTTGACCACCGCAGGGGTTGCCCGCCGGGGATCGAGTTGCATCACGTTGTTGGCGATGAACAGACTGTAGTAACGGTACGCAACCAGGTAGATGGCCACCGCAGCGACCACAATCCACAAGGCGTTGATCGCCTCGCCGCGGCGCAAGGCCACTACGCCCAGGGCGCACGCGCCTACAATTGCCAGCACCAGCCAGGGTAAGTGGCGTAGCAGGCTATTATTATTTTTCATTTTTATATTCCAGCCAGGGTGGACAGAAAGGACAGCCAGCCCGAGTTTAGCGCTACTGGCCTTAAAGACCAGCCCCCTACGTTGGTCTAGAGCCTTCAACCGTTAAAAAAAGCCGAAATAAACGCCCCTTGATGGCCCCGGGCTACACTCCTCCCATTCACAGAGGGCTATACCATGACCGAACATGCGTCTGAACGTCGCCGTTTTCGCCGAATCGCCTTTGATGCCACGGCCGAACTTCGGCAAAACGGCAGCGAATGGCCGGTGAAACTGGTGGATCTGTCACTCAAGGGATTGCTGGTGGAACGGCCTGACGACTGGAAGGGGAATAAAGCGCTGCCCTTTGACGTCGACATACGCCTGGAACAGAAGACGCATATAAAGATGCAAGCGCGGCTGACCCATGAAGATCAGGGCCAATTGGGCTTTGTGTGCAAGCACATTGATCTGGACTCGATCAGCCATTTGCGTAGGTTCGTTGAGTTGAACCTGGGTGATGAGCAAGAACTGGAGCGCGAGTTGGGCGCCCTGCTGGAGCTCTAGCCGCCAACATGAATCAAGGGTGGGAGCTGGCTTGCCTGCGATGGCGGTGTATCAGACAAGGATGGGTAAGCTGACCCGCCGCTATCGCAGGCAAGCCAGCTCCCACAGGTGTTCAGCAGTGTTGCGGATTATTCGAACAGGGCATCCAACGCCTGCTCCAGCCGCGTCACTGCAATAATCTGCAACCCCGGCGGCGCCTCCTTCGGCGCATTGCCCTTGGGCACAATCGCCCGTTTGAAGCCATGCTTGGCCGCTTCCTTCAACCGCTCCTGCCCACTCGGCACCGGGCGCACTTCGCCCGACAACCCCACCTCCCCAAACACCAGCAAGTCATGGGGCAACGGCCGATTACGCAGGCTGGACATCACCGCCGCCATCAACGCCAGGTCGGACGCGGTCTCCAACACCTTGACCCCGCCCACCACGTTGAGGAACACATCCTGGTCGTGGGTCGGAATGCCGCCATGCCGGTGCAGCACCGCCAGCAGCATCGCCAGGCGGTTCTGGTCCAGGCCCAGTGTGACCCGCCGTGGGTTGGCCAAATGGCTGTCATCCACCAGCGCCTGGACTTCCACCAGCATCGGCCGGGTGCCTTCCCAGGTGGCCATCACCACACTGCCTGGGACTTCTTCCTGAGCGCGGGTGAGAAAAATCGCCGAGGGGTTCGAGACTTCTTTCAGCCCCCGGTCGGTCATGGCGAACACCCCCAGTTCGTTGACGGCGCCAAAACGGTTCTTCACCGCTCGCAGCAAGCGCAGGCGACCGTCGGATTCCCCTTCGAAATACAACACGGTGTCGACCATGTGTTCCAACACCCGTGGCCCGGCCAGTGCGCCTTCCTTGGTCACGTGGCCGACCAGGAAGATCGCCGTGCCGCTCTGCTTGGCGTAACGCACCAACAGCGCCGCGCTTTCGCGCACCTGGGACACACCGCCGGGTGCCGATTGCAGTTGTTCAGTGAAAATCGTCTGGATCGAGTCGATAACCATGACCTTGGGCTTTTCGATGCGCGCCGTGGCGATGATGCTTTCGATGCAGGTTTCGGTCATGACCCGCAGTTGGTCCTGGGGCAAGCCCAGGCGCCGGGCGCGCATGGCCACTTGCTGCTGGGACTCTTCGCCGGTGACATACAGCGCAGGCATGCGGCTGGCGATGCTGCACAGGGTTTGCAGCAGGATCGTGGACTTGCCGATGCCCGGGTCACCGCCAATCAATACCACCGAGCCGTCCACCAGGCCACCGCCCAGCACCCGGTCCAATTCGCCGGAGGCGGTGGAAAAGCGCGGGATTTCTTCGACGCTGACTTCGGCCAGGGTCTTGATCTGCGCCTGTTGCCCGGTCCAGCCGGCACGGCCGGTGGGGGCCGCGGCACCGCCGCTCTCGATCATGGTTTCAGTCAGGGTGTTCCACGCGCCGCATTCGGAGCACTGGCCCGCCCATTTGGGAAAGGTCGCGCCGCACTCTGTGCAGCCGTACATGCGCTTGGCCTTTGCCATATGAGAACCTCCAACCGAAAAACCGCGATGATAGCTCAGCGCGACGCTGGGGTCCGGATTTCGCCATTAGCCAAACGTGAAGCGCTGTTACCGACGGGGTCTTCGGCGTTCAGGTCGGCGCCTTTGGCTTGCAGCGCGCCCAGCAACTCGACGCGCTTGAACAACCCGGCGTACATGGCGGCGGTCTGCCCTGCGCCGTTGCGTTGGTCGGGGTTGCAGTCGGTGGCCAACAGGCGCTGGGCGATTTTCAGCTCACCTTTGAAGATGGCGCCCATCAACGCTGTGTTACCGCGTTTATCCTGCACGCAGGCGTCGGCGCCGGCATCGAGCAGACGCTCCACATACGGGCCCTGGCCGTGATAAGCAGCCAGGATCAATGCGGTGTAGCCCTTGTCATCCTGGGCATTGAGGCCGTAGCCGGACTCTATGAAGGTGTTGAGCATGTCGAGGTCGCCACGACGGGCGGCGTCGAAATAGTAGTCCTGCAACTGTGCCTTGAGCGCCACCGGGTCGGGGGACTCGGCATGGGCAGCGAAGGCCAGCATGGCCATCAGTAAACCGATAGTGATGCGCATAGGGTGTTCTCCTGCCAAAGGTCGACGCCCGTGAAGGCGCCGACCATAACCAACGAATCAGTCAGTCAGTTTTTCCGCCAGCGCCTTTACGCGAGCCAGGTCGCCCTTGGCGACCTTGGCCACGCCAGTGCCGTACTCGGGATCGGCCTTGTAGAGGAACGACAGGATGATGTGCTTGCTCTCGTCATCGGTGGTGGCCAATGAGCCGCCGAAGTTGTTGATCAGGTCTTCGCGCTCTTTCTTGGTGTAGGAACGGTACAGGTCACCGGCCTGCTTGAAGTTCTGCTCACGCTGGATCTTGGCCTGCTGGGTGCTGCCCGACAGCGGCGCCTGGCTGTAGCGTGCGGCTTGAGGCTCTTCGCGCGGCAACAGGCGGCTTGGCTGGTAATTCACACCGGTGGTGGTCTTGCCAAAGTTCATCGCGCCATCCTGGTTGCCGTTGTTGACGGTGACCCGTGGAGCGTTGATCGGCAACTGCAGGGCGTTCGCGCCCAGGCGGTACATCTGCGTATCGGCGTAGGAGAACACCCGCCCCTGCAGCAAGCGGTCTTCCGACGGCTCGATACCCGGTACCAGGTTGGCCGGGGCCATCGCGACTTGCTCGGTTTCCTGGAACACATTGGCCGGGTTGCGGTTCAGCACCATTTGCCCGACTTTGCGCTCGGGCACATTCGGCCAGATCTTGGTGGCATCCAGTGGGTCGAAATCAAACTTGGCCAGGTCTTCAGGCTTGAGCACCTGCACATACAGGTCCCACTTAGGGAAGTCGCCTTTGTTGATGTGCGTGACCAGATCATTGGTCATATGGCTGTAGTCACGCCCTTGTACTTCGGTAACTTGCTTGGGATCAAGGTTCTTGATGCCCTGCAGGCTCTTCCAATGAAACTTGACGTAGTGCACTTCACCTTTAGTGTTAATCAACTTGTAGGCATGTACGCCATTGCCGTCCATTTCGCGGTAACTGGCGGGGGTGCCGGAGTCCGAGTACAACTCGGTCAGTGTACGAGTGGACTCTGGAACATGGGAGAAGAAGTCGAAACGGCGCGAGTCATCGTCCAGGTTAGTGCGCGGGTCCGGTTTAAAGGCATGGACCATGTCCGGGAACTTGATGGCATCGCGAATAAAGAACGTGGGGAAGTTATTACCGACCAGGTCCCAGTTACCTTCGGCGGTATAGAATTTGGTGGCGAAGCCCCGTGGGTCCCGCAGGGTTTCCGGGGAGTGGTTGCCATGCACCACCGCCGAGAAGCGCACGAACACCGGCGTGGTTTCACCGGCGGCGAACACCTTGGCCTTGGTCAGGTCGCTGAGGTTGTCGGTCACGGTGAAGGTGCCATGGGCGCCCGTGCCGCGCGCGTGCACCACGCGCTCCGGGATGCGTTCGCGGTCGAAGCGCTGCAGCTTCTGGATCAGTTGCACATCCTGCAGCAACACCGGGCCATTGGCGCCGGCGGTCTGGGAGTTCTGGTTATCACCGACGTTGGCCCCGTTATCGCGGGTCAGGTTGGCGGCTTGCACAGAGAGGGAAAGCAGGCTGGCGGTCACCAGTGCCAGCGCGTGGCGCGCCGACACGGGCCTGCGGCTGATTGGAGTATTCATCGAGGTTTCCTCTGGTTTTTTTAATGCACATTCAGTTGTGCTTGCCAGAGGCTAGTGACCTGCGAGTCAGAAGATAAATAGAAAAACACCACAGACCCGATTAAGAAAAAAATCTGGTAACCCGCTGAAATAGCGGCTAATTCGCGCGCGATTGATGGCACTTTGCAAACTATTTGCGATTTGATGTGTCGATAAAAACCGACAGTGTTAACAGTTGTTTCGAGCAAGCGCTGTTCGACTGAATTACACTGACCTCCACCCTCCTCAACTGTAACAAGGAATAACCTATGGGCGTGATCAGTGAGTTCAAGGCCTTCGCGGTCAAAGGTAATGTGGTCGACATGGCCGTCGGTATCATCATCGGTGCTGCCTTCGGCAAGATTGTTTCCTCATTTGTAGGCGACGTGATAATGCCTCCCATCGGCCTGCTGATCGGTGGCGTGGACTTTGCCGATCTGGCCGTCACGCTCAAGGCAGCACAGGGTGATGTACCCGCTGTTGTGCTGGCTTACGGCAAGTTCATCCAGAGCATCATCGACTTTATAATCGTCGCGTTTGCAATCTTCATGGGTGTGAAGGCGATCAACCGTCTGAAACGTGAAGAAGCCGTGGCCCCAAGCCTGCCGCCGACGCCAAGCAAGGAAGAAGTGCTGCTGGGCGAGATCCGCGATCTGCTCAAGGCACAGAACAACAAGCCGCTTTAACCTGCGGATGCAAAAAAGGCGCCTCGCAAGGCGCCTTTTTTCTACCAATAATTTTCTACCGCCACCTGGCCAGGTCGTCGGCTCAGGCTCAGTTGCATGTCCCGCTGCTTGAGCAACTGGCGCGTGTCATCGACCATCTGCGGGTTGCCGCAAATCAGTACACGCGAATCCTGTGCCGTCAGCCCCACGCCGGCAGCCCGCTCCAATTCGCCATTTTCGATCAAGGCCGTAATACGCCCATTCAACGCGCCCGGATGATGCTCGCGGGTGACGATGGGAATGTAGGTGAGCTTGTGGGCGTACTCGGCCAAGTACTCGCGCTCACCCAGCGTGTCGATCAGCGACTGGTAGGCCAGTTCCTTGGCTTCCCGGGCGCTGTACACCAGGATGATGCGCTCGAATTTTTCCCAGACTTCGAAGTCCTGCAGGATCGACAGGAACGGCGCGACGCCCGTTCCGGTTCCCAGCAACCACAAGTCACGCCCGTCGACAAAGCGGTTGAGGGTCAGAAACCCGGTGGCCTGGCGCTCGACCAGCAAGGTATCGCCCACCTTCAGGCGGCTCAGTTCACTGGTGAACTCACCACCGGGGACCACGATGGAAAAGAAATCCAGATGCTCATCAAACGGCGAAGACACGATGGAATAGGCACGCCAGACGGTGCTGCCATCCGCCTTGGTAACGCCCAGGCGCACGAACTGGCCGGCGGTAAAACGAAAACCGGCATCGCGGGTGGTGCGCAGGGTGAACAGGCTGGGGGTCAGCGATTGCACATCGAGCAGGGTCTGGCGGGTAAATTTCTCAGCACTGGCCGTCATGGGGGGCTCCGTTTTGCACAGGCCTTTAGTGTCCCTCAAAACAGACCGCGCAAACACCGATGATTGGTACTGGCTTTGCAATCGCTCAAAGCACACTCAGCTGGGCTGCACGTTTTTTGCCCATCACGGGGTCAACCATGCACTCCACTCCGGAACTAACTATTTGGCTATTAACGTGCCCCGAATACCTCACTAGAAGCAACGGCACTTACAGCGACATCATTTTGACACCACCTTCAAAACATTGAAAAAAAAGCCCCTGCCAAGCGCTCCTATACAAAACTTCGAGTCTTGTACAAAACCGGCGAACTAAACGAGCCCTGTAGATAAAATTTTTTTTAAACTCAATTGTAGGACTTACCCTACACTTCTTTTCGAGTTGCATTGGGAGATCAGGACGTACCCAGGTTACACAGACACCTATGGAGAGTCACCGATGGTCAATTGGCATAATACCCGGCTACCCAAGCTGGACGGCGAGAGTGAAATCACCAGTGTGTTTGAGATGGTGATAAACCACACCTATGAACTAGGCTTCGAATATTGCTCCTTTACCATGAGCACCCAATCACAATGCCCCCATACAAAACCAATTTTATTCAATAACTATCCAAATGAATGGCTCAGTATTTATAAAAAAGCACACTTCTTCGATGTAGACCCCGTTGTAACCCACTGTAAAACTTCGGTACTGCCCATTCTCTGGGAGCAAAAAACCTTTGCTGACGCCCCCCAGCTGTGGGAGTTGGCCCAGGCATGCGGAGTGCATTTCGGCTGGACCCAACCCGTGCATGATTTCCAGGGGGTGTTCAGCATGCTGACCCTGGTTCGCAGCAAGGGCAAGGTCACCCCTGCAGAGCTCTACGAAAAAACCGCCCAGGTGTTGTGGCTTTGCCATGTGATGCATGCGGTGGTCGCGCGCAAGTACGCCAACGCACCCGAGATCAAAGCGCCCAGCAAATTGACTGCCCGGGAAACAGAAATACTCAAGTGGTCCGCGATGGGCAAGACCGCCTCCGAGATTGCCGCGATTCTTTGCCTGTCCGAGCGCACCGTGGGCTTTCATATCAGCAGTACCTTCAAGAAGCTGGGCGTGCATAACAAGATCCAGGCGGTGCTGCGTGCCGCTAAAGCCGGGCTGTTTTAGCCCACGCAAAACACCGCATGTCATCGCGTTGAAAAAAACGTAATATTTACGGCCAATTCTGAGTGTTGAGGGTGCGCTTCGCGTGGCCCCCGCCGTTCACTCAGACGGTCCGTCGATTACCCAGAGCCTTGCCCCGCCATGCCCCTGCTTGACAGCCCTTTCGCCCAGCTCGACCTGATTCGTCAGCCAGAGCAACACAATGATCCGCTGCAAGCCTTCGATGCCGCCGACGAATACCTGCTCAGCCACCTCGCCGCGCAACAGCCCACTGCCGCCACCCGCGTGCTGATCCTCAATGACAGCTTCGGCGCCCTGGCGGCCAGCCTTCAGGGCCAGGTACAGGTAACCTCCAGCGGCGATTCGTTCCTAGCCGCCCAGGGCCTGGAAAAAAACCTGGTGCGCAACGGCAAGCCCTTCGATGCCGTGCCCTTCATACCGGCTAGCCAGCTCGCGACCGGGCCGTTCGATCGCGTGTTGATCCGCGTGCCGAAAACCCTGGCGTTGCTGGAAGAACAACTGATCCGCCTGCAAGGGCAACTGGCGCCCGGCGCCGAGGTGATCGCAGGTGCGATGGTCAAGCATTTGCCCCGGGCCGCAGGTGAATTGCTGGAGCGTTACATCGGGCCCATGCACGCCTCATTGGCGGTCAAAAAGGCACGGTTGCTGATCGCCAGCGTCGAGCAGCGCCCTGCCGCGGTCTCGCCCTACCCGACCCGCTATACCCTGGATGCGCCGGTCATCGAGTTGTGTAACCACGCCAACGTGTTTTGCCGCGAAGGCCTGGACATCGGCACCCGTGCCTTCCTGCCGCATCTGCCAAAAAGCCTGGGCAGCGCCCGCGTGGCGGACCTGGGCTGCGGCAACGGCGTACTGGCGATTGCCAGCGCCCTGCAAAACCCCGACGCGCACTACACCTTGGTGGATGAGTCGTATATGGCAGTGCAATCGGCCGCCGAAAACTGGCAAGCCGCCTTGGGTGAACGGGACGTCAGCGTACGTGCCGACGATGGCCTGGCCGGCCAGGAGGCGCAATCGCTGGACGTGGTGCTGTGCAACCCGCCGTTCCACCAACAACAAGTGGTCGGTGACTTCCTCGCCTGGCGTATGTTCCAGCAGGCACGCGAAGCACTGGTGGTCGGTGGCGCCTTGTACATCGTCGGGAATCGTCACCTGGGCTACCACAGCAAGCTGGCGCGGCTGTTCCGTGGTGTCGAGCAAGTAGCGGCCACGCCCAAGTTCGTGATCCTCAAGGCGCGTAAATAAAAAAGCCCTGCTTTTCGATCAAGAAAAGCAGGGCTTTTTCGTAGGAGTATCAGTGCGTGCTCAGGCCTGCCGCATTCATGAACATGCGCATCAGGCTGGCCACCACAAACAGGGCCAGCACGCTGCCGGTCCAGATCATCGCCAGCCACCCCAGGCGCCGCCACAATGGCTGCTTCTCGGCCTGTTCAATTTCGTGCAACGAAGGTTTGGACATGTTTCAACCCTCCTAGTGATAGCCGTCTTCGTGGGTGACCTTGCCGCGGAACACGTAGTAGCTCCAGAAGGTGTAGCCCAGGATGAACGGGATGATGAACAACGTGCCCACCAGCATGAAGCCCTGGCTTTGCGGCGGCGCGGCGGCATCCCAGATCGACACGGACGGCGGGATGATGTTCGGCCACAGGCTGATCCCCAGGCCACTGTAGCCGAGGAAAATCAGCACCAGCGTCAACAGGAACGGCGTGTAGTGCGCATTACGTGCCACGGCGCGGATCAGCCCGTACATGGTAACCATCACCAGGATCGGCACCGGCAGGAACCAGAACAGGTTCGGCAAGGTGAACCAGCGCGACGCGATTTCCGGGTGGGTCAGCGGCGTCCAGATGCTGACGATGCCGATCACCGCCAACACCACGAAGGCCAATGGCCGCGCCAGGTTGTGCATCTGCTCCTGCAACTTGCCTTCGGTCTTCATGATCAGCCAGGTGCAGCCGAGCAAGGCATACGCCACGATCAGCGCCACGCCGCAGAACATCGTGAAGGGTGTGAGCCAGTCCAGTGAGCCGCCGGCGAACTGGCGATCCACCACCGGAATACCGTCGATAAAGGCGCCCAACGCCACCCCCTGGAAGAAAGTCGCCGCCAGCGAGCCGCCAATAAACGCCTTGTCCCACAGGTGACGCTTGTGGTCCTTGGCCTTGAAGCGGAACTCAAAGGCCACGCCGCGGAAGATCAGCCCGATCAGCATCAAGATCAGCGGCAGGTACAGCGCCGACAGCACCACCGAATAGGCCAGCGGGAACGCGCCGAACAACGCCGCGCCGCCGAGTACCAGCCAGGTTTCGTTGCCGTCCCATACGGGCGCCACGGTGTTCATCATCACGTCACGGTCGACTTTGCCCGGGATAAACGGAAAAAGAATGCCGATCCCCAGGTCGAAGCCGTCCATGACCACGTACATCATGATGCCGAAGATGATGATCACGGCCCAGATCAGCGGAAGATCAATACCCATCTCAATTCCCCTTGTGCTGGATGTGGTCGTGGTCGTTATCACTGCCATCGTCGGCAGCAGACAACGGACGCGCCGGGGTGCGTTTCTGGCCAGGGCCACCGTGGGCTGGCTCGGTGCTGTCGTGGGTCACGGGGCCTTTGCGTACCAGGCGCATCATGTAGCCCAGGCCCGCACCGAACAGCGCGAAGTACACCACCACGAACAACACCAGGGTAATGGTCATCTGCGTCAGGCTATGCCCGGAGGAGGCATCCGCCGTGCGCATCAACCCGTAGACCACCCAGGGCTGGCGACCGATTTCGGTGGTGAACCAGCCGGCAAGAATCGCAATCAGGCCAGACGGGCCCATCCACAACGCCAGGTACAGGAACGGTTTGGACGTGTACATCTTGTCGCCCCGGCGCAGCCACAGGCTGAACAGACCGGTGAAGATCATCAGGAACCCCAGGCCGACCATGACCCGGAACGACCAGAACACAACGGTGGAGTTGGGGCGGTCTTCAGGCGGGAACTCCTTGAGCGCCGGCACCTGCTTGTCCAGGGAGTGAGTCAGGATCAGGCTACCCAGGTACGGAATCTCGACCGCGTATTTGGTTTTCTCGGCTTTCATGTCCGGCCAGCCGAACAGGATCAGCGGCGTGGGTTCGTTGCCGATATTTTCCCAGTGGCCTTCAATCGCGGCGATCTTGGCCGGCTGATGCTTGAGGGTATTGAGGCCGTGGAAGTCGCCGATCACCGCCTGGATGGGCGCAACGATCAAGGCCATCCACATCGCCATCGAGAGCATTTTGCGGATCGCCGGGTTGTCCTTGCCGCGCAGTAGATGCCAGGCCGCCGACGAGCCGACGAAGAAGGCCGTGGCCACGAACGCCGCTGTGGCCATGTGCATCAGGCGGTAGGGGAACGAGGGGTTGAAGATCACCGCCAACCAGTCGGTCGGTATCACGCGGCCATCGATGATTTCAAAGCCCTGAGGCGTCTGCATCCAGCTGTTGGAGGCGAGAATCCAGAACGTGGAGATCAACGTACCCACGGCCACCATCACGGTGGCGAAGAAGTGCAGCTTGCGCCCCACCTTGTTCCAGCCAAACAACATCACCCCCAGGAAACCGGCCTCGAGGAAGAAGGCCGTGAGCACTTCGTACGTCAGCAACGGCCCGGTGACGGCACCGGCGAAGTCTGAGAAGCGGCTCCAGTTGGTGCCGAACTGGTAGGCCATGACCAGGCCCGATACCACACCCATGCCGAAGTTGACGGCAAAGATCTTCGACCAGAAATGATAGAGGTCACGGTAGGTGTCGTTGTGGGTCTTGAGCCACAAGCCCTCCAGCACCGCAAGGTAACTGGCCAGGCCGATGGTGATCGCCGGGAACAGGATGTGGAATGAGATGGTGAACGCGAATTGAATTCGGGCGAGATCTAGCGCCTCCAAACCGAACATAAGTCTTCCTCTGTCAGGTAATACCGGCTGCTGGCTGGGAGCCTGCACCCACTGCCCCCACGGATATGGAGTGTGGCGAATTTCAATTCGTTTCTTTTATTACCCATCGCGTGGGGAATCTGGCCTTTCGGCCACCAGAACAATCCCGGGGCAGGTTTTGATCTGGATCAAGCATCGTTGAAAGAGTAGTCCCATTTTTGCCGTAGGACTGTGTGGTCTTTTGCCGCGTGACAGCTTGCCTCAGCTCAGTTCTTGCAACTATTTGTTACAGCTTGATGCTAATCTCGCCATTCTCCCGTTGCCGACCTGATTCCCGATGCCCAGTGAACCTGCGTTGTTGTTACGTCACCACCGCCCTTTCATCGCGTTCTGGCTGGCGCGGATCTTTACGGCCAGCGGCTTCCAGATGCTCACCGTGGCGATTGGCTGGAACCTCTACCAACTGACCGGCAACGTCCTGGACCTGGGCCTGGTCGGCCTGGTGGAATTCATACCGCGCGTACTGTTCATGCTGCACACCGGTCACGTGGCTGACCGCTATGAACGGCGCCGGGTCGCCGCTATCTGCCAGACGTTACAGGCACTCATTGCCTTGTCCCTGGCCATCGGCGGCCTGACCGGCAACGTGACCCGCGAGATGATCTTTATCCTCGCCTTCCTGCTGGGCGCCGCACGTTCGTTTGAAATGCCTACCACCCAGGCGCTGTTGCCGAGCATCGTGCCCAGCGCGCTGTTCCCCCGCGCCGTGGCCGCCTCGCAATCGGCCCAGCAACTGGCAACCATCGTCGCACCGGCCGTGGGCGGTTTGCTTTACGCGTTTGGCAGCGTGTGGGTGTACGGCCCCACCGTGGCGCTGTACCTGATCGCCTGCGTGCTGACCCTGAACCTGCCCGCACGCCAGACCCCACTGAACAAAGCCAAGGCCACGATGGACTCGCTGCTGGCCGGTATTCGCTTTATCCGCAGCCGCCCGGACATTCTCGGCGCCATCTCCCTGGACCTGTTTGCCGTGCTGCTGGGCGGCGCCACCGCGCTGTTGCCGGTGTTCGCCAAGGACATCCTGCTGACCGGCGCTTGGGGCCTGGGCCTGCTGCGGTCGGCCCCGGCCGTGGGGGCATTGCTGATGTCATTGTGGCTGGCGCGGTTCTCGGTAGACCGCCAGGTGGGCCGCGTAATGTTCACCGCCGTCGGCGTGTTCGGGGTGGCAACCATTGCCTTCGGCCTGTCGACTTCGTTCTGGTTTTCACTGGCGGTGCTGGTGGTACTGGGCGCGGCAGACATGATCAGCATGGTGATCCGTGCGTCGTTCGTGCAGTTGGAAACGCCAGATGAAATGCGCGGGAGGGTGAGTGCGGTCAATGGCCTGTTTATCGGTGCGTCCAATCAATTGGGCGAATTCGAATCCGGGATTACCGCCCATTGGTTTGGCACCGTGCCTGCGGTGGTGATGGGCGGGGTTGGCACTTTGGTGGTGACCGGGGTGTGGATCAAGCTGTTCCCGACGCTGGCCAACCGTGATCGTATGCACGTACCGGTCGAAGAAAAGAGTACTTGAGAACGTTTTGACCATTGCACGTTTACCGGGGAGGATAAGTAGGAACCAAGCCGATCCCAAAGGTTGCAAAGAGCTACACAGCCAATGGAACTTTACCTACAGCATCACCACTCAGGGGCTACCTAGTTCAGTCATAAAACCTGAGGTTTTTCATGCTAGTCGGCTCCCCTCGCCCTAACACCTACCCCGCACTGCCCGAGCCTGCTTCGGCAAATGTTGGTCAGCGCCAGAAACGCTCAATCGATTCCAGTCCACCTCAAAAACAGGAACTAGTGAAGGAGACCGTGCCAGACCCAGACTCAGGCAATGGATATACTCAAATCACTGTTAACCCTGATCCGGGCAAAAGCGTCGGGGTGGGGCAGAAAGCCCCCGCGACCGTCGACCTTGGCCCAAACACCAGCGTCGACCCAGTCACACAAAAGATAAGTGACGACTTCAAAAGCGTTCAACAAGAAGCCTCGATTTACCTGAAGAACAAATTTGCCGAGATGGCGGCCAAAGCCAAGACCCCTGCCGAAAAAGAAAAGTGGGATATAGATCCCGATAACACCTACATAGTGACGTACGACTACAACACCCAGGGTGAAAGACCTTATCCCGCGAAAATCATCAAGCGCATCTCATTGACCGAGGCACTCATTACCAACGATCAGGACGTACCAAAGGGTAATGGTTACCCAGTCGCTTTCTACCCAGGCGGCCCTGAGGTCATCGTTAAGCCTGAATTAAAAACGCATACACCTGGCATCTTGAGCTTCAGCCGGTTCAACCCCTACACTGAAAAGGCTGACACTACCCATACCTTTCAAGGCATTTACCGAGAGTCCGCCGAAGAACCTGCACTGGTTTACAACGCAGGAAACCAGAGTGCGCTCACTCCCGATGAGTTCAGGAAAATGATTTGGAAGGCGGACTATAAAAAGCCTTACGATCAATTCCTGAATGAGTTCTGGAACCAGAACGAGAAAAACTATCCGTTACTCTCCAAAGCGTCTCTGATCAAGGCCGCCAAAACCCAGCATCAAGAGCACAGCCTCACTAAGGACGCCCACGACTTGGTCATGCGGGCCCTCGGTTTGTCAGGCGAAGAGACCGCCTGGCCGGACATCAAACTTGAAGACCTGCAAAAAAAACCTCCAAAAGATCCCAACATCGAAATGGGGATGCTGAAAGTCGGAAACTTTCAATCTACCGATCTTATGTACATCACGGACAAAAAGGTCAGATACGATGCCAACGGCAACAAGCTCCCACCCCTGACGCTTTTGTACATACCCGGAAACTCTTCCCCCATTCACACCTTCAACAGCCAGGCTGAAATGAAGGCATGGTTCGCCAAGCAGATGGCCGATCCCGTGAAGCGCGAAGCGATGGTCGCGCACTTCCCCCTCAAAGATAAACCTAACGGCTATGCGCAAGCAGGCACAGAAGAGACGCTGACCGGGCTCGGTACCTGGCCTGAAAAGCGCGAGACCCCGGGAGGGTTATTGTCCTATGACCATCGGGCGTTCAGCGGTTACTGGGACCCACAAAACTACATTAAGGCAGAACCCAGCCATTCGCCCTTCGATGAACTCACAAAGCGTCAGAAAGACCGATCTTATGCAGATGCTGCCGTGGATATCACCAGTGACAGCGACGTCACCAAGAAAAATATTCTCTCTGGTTTTGAAAAGGCTACAAAAGTAGCGATGTTCCTGACTCCACTGGCTTTCGCGATGCCTGAAGTGGGACTGGCATTGGATGCGTTCTATCTGGCCAGCGGAGCCACCAATACGGGTATTGGTATCGATGACAAAATACATGGCAAACCGACTGGCAACCAACGAATCATATTCGGCGTGTTCAATGCCGCAACTGTGGCGATACCGCGTATCGTAAAGGCTGGCAAAGCGGGGGAAGGTGCCGTTAACGAACTCAAGGCGCCTACGGTAAAACCCGGCGAGGCACCTTCGCCCCCCCACTACCCGCCAGATACCGCCCCCCCTGTAGGGGCCGGCGAATCGACAGTCAATCGTCTACGTCCATCTCAATGGAAGGACATCAGCAGCCATGTGGTACCAGAGGGTGAGCAACTGATCTCAGGCGTTACCCCAAACGCCAAAGGCATCTATCAAATCAAGGGGCCCAACGGCGAAGACCGATGGATGATCCGAATAACCGATGACGCAGGAAACAGCCAAGTACATGAGATCGACGGCCGGTTTAAGCTCAGTGATGGTTATGCCCAGATCATTGACCCATTGACCAAAAAACCTGTGATGACCGTGCAGGCCACTGCGCAGGGAGAGTGGACGCCGATCAATGGGCCTGGGGGGATAAAATTCCCTTGGCAATCAGGAAGCTCTCGAACGCAGCCATTTGATCCCGGCGCTTACGACTATCCCCGCGAGGGGGAAGCCTCTTCATCAGAAGCGTCCGGGAAAGTAGATAAACGGCTGAAGCAAGATGCAGATCACTACCTAAAAAAAGCAAAACCGAAAACGATGCCCATTCATTCGGACCTGCCATCCAACACACCGCCCAAAGAAGTCATCAATTCCGTACTCCAAAAATCACCCGGTATGATTTTTGGCGAAGACCATACGCAATCGGCGGTGTTGCGAGTGCTTATGGATGAAGCGCCTACATTCAAAGCCAATAATGTGAGCCTGCTGTATTCAGAGGGCTTTGAACACTCTTTGCAGCCAGACCTTGATAGGTTTTTCGAGACGGGTGAGTTTTCTCAAGCATTGAGGGAACGGTTGAGGTTAATTGACCGCGCGCATGTCGCCCATGAGCCCTACACCAATAAAAATCTTCTTCTGACGATGCGAAAATATGGCATTCGAGTTAAAGCAATTGACGTGCCCTCGGTGGAGCCCATCGCCAGGCGTATTAAAAACATGAACTATTATGCGGCCAACGTGATCGAGCAAGATCAAGCTGCCGCCCCCCGAACAAAATGGATTGCACGGGTCGGCAGCTACCATGTGTTTAAGTATAAAGATGTTCAAGGCCTCGATACACTGACAGGCGCAACAGGGGTTACTGTGGACAACGCGCCTGCGAATGTCTCAACCTCTGTCGTTCAATCCCGAGACAAAACGCAGATCTATATTGACCTCGCAGAGCGTTGAAAATGTGCAACCCCTTAAGGGGCT
Organism: Pseudomonas sp. CFSAN084952; assembly: GCF_009648855.1. NCBI lineage: Bacteria > Pseudomonadati > Pseudomonadota > Gammaproteobacteria > Pseudomonadales > Pseudomonadaceae > Pseudomonas > Pseudomonas sp. CFSAN084952. The sequence goes on from NZ_CP045767.1 coordinate 4,621,456, forward strand.
GTGTCAGAGCACCTTATCCAGCGTTACAGGAAACTCCCGCACCCGCTTGCCGGTGGCATGGTGAATCGCATTCGCCACCGCCGCCGCCACGCCGACGATACCGATCTCCCCTACGCCCTTGGAACCCAGCGCATTGACCACCTCGTCGTGTTCTTCGACAAACAGCACGTCAATCTCGCCGATATCGGCGTTAACCGGGATGTGGTATTCGGCCAGGCTGTGGTTCATGTAGCGTCCCAATTGGTGGTCGACCTGAGTCTCTTCATGCAGCGCCATGCCAATGCCCCATACCACGCCGCCGAGGATCTGGCTGCGGGCCATCTTCGGGTTGACCACGCGCCCGGCGGCTACCGCGCTGACCACACGGCTGACCTTGATGGTGCCCAGGTCTTCATCGACGCGCACTTCGACGAACACCGCCGAGTGGGTAGCGCTGGCATAGCTCTCGCGCTTCTTGTCGGGCTCGCTGTCGACCTGTACCTGCAAGGCTTCTTCACCGCTGTCCTTGACCAGTTGCGCCAACGACACACTCACGTCACCGCTCTGTAGCTGGCCGTCTTCAAACCGAATGGAATCGGCATCCTTAAATACCGGGTAAGTCTGCCGGGCGATCTCCAGCAACTTGGCATTGAGCGCTTCGCACGCTTGCTGCACGGCGGTGCCGACGGAAGACACGGTAAACGAACCGCCCTGCAACGGCGCCGTGGGCAATGACGAATCCCCCAGCAGAAAGCTGATATCGGCCATCGCCACGCCACTGGTTTGAGAGGCAATCTGGGTCATCACTGTGTAGGTGCCCGTGCCGATGTCCGTGGTGGCACTGCTCACGGTGAGTTTGCCGTTGCTATCGATGCGGGCCTTGGCGCTGGCTTTCATCTGCATGGCTTCCCACACCCCACCGGCCATGCCCCAGCCGATCAGTTGGCGGCCGTCACGCATGCTGCGCGGTTCCGGGTTGCGCTGGCTCCAGCCGAAACGTTCGGCGCCTTCGCTGTAGCACTCGCGCAGGGCCTTGCTCGACCAGGGTTTGTCTTCGTTCTGGTTGCGTTCGGCGTAGTTGATCAGGCGCAATTGCACCGGATCGATGGCCAAGGCGCAGGCCAGTTCGTCCATGGCGCACTCCAAGCCAAGCACGCCAAGTGCTGCACCGGGAGCACGCATATCCAGCGGAGTAAAGACGTCCAGCGGCACCAGCTTGTAGGTCAGTTGCACGTTGTCGCAGTGATAGAGCATGCCGCTCCACTCCACCACGTGCTCGCTGAAATCCTCAAAGCGCGAGGTCTGGCCAATCGCGGTATGCCCCAGCGCCAGCAAGCGACCATTGGCGGCGGCGCCCATCTGCAAACGCTGCAAGGTGCGCGGACGATAGCCGAAGGTGAACATCTGCTGGCGCGTCAGGGTGACCCGCACCGAACGCTTGAGCGCCATGGCCGCCATCACCGCGAGCGGCAATTGGTATTGCGGGCGCAAGCCCGAACCGAAGGCGCCCCCGACAAAGGCAGCGAAGATGCGCACCTGGTTCTTATCCAGGCCGAAGACTTTTTGCACATAGGCCTGGCAGTTCTGCGGGCCCTGGGTTTTGTCGTGAATATGCAGGGTGCCGTCGGGCTGATACAGCACGGTGCTGGCGTGGGGCTCCATCGGGTTGTGGTGCTCGATGGGCGTGCTGTAGTGCAAGTCCAGACTGATTGCGGCACCGGCCCATTCAGCCTCGAAGTTGCCGCGCGGTTTGGGTGGGGTCTGGGGCGACGGGTGCGCCGCCGCTTGCTGGGTGAGCAGGTCGGTTTCGAAGGCTTCAGGCGCGTAGTCGATCTGCACCAGCGAGCCGGCGTGCCGCGCCAGTTCGAGGTTATCGGCAATCACCAAGGCCAGGGGCTGGCCACTGTAGAGTACGCGGTCGTTATACAGCGGGCGAAAAGGCGAGCCATCGGCCGCATCGGCATCGGCGAACGCCTCATCATAGCTGGCGATTTTCGGCCGATTGAGGTGATGGATCACGTCCACCACACCCGGCAACGCCAACGCCTTGGACGCATCGATGCGCAGCACCCGGCCTTTGGCGATAGTGCTCGACACCACGCTGCCATGCAGCAGGCCGTCCTCGGGAAATTCACCGGCGTAGCGTGCTTGGCCGGTGACCTTGAGCAGACCGTCGACACGGTCCAGGGGTTTACCGATGGCGCTCATGGCTGTTCTCCTGCGACGGCGGCGTCGCTCAGGGCACGAATGATTGCGCGTCGCGCCAGCTTGACCTTGAAGCCGTTGTGTTCCAACGGTTCGGCGTCTTGCAGCAGGGCGTCGGCGGCGGCGCTGAAGGTTTCGCGGCTGACCGTGCGGCCGATCAGCAAGGCTTCCACTGCGCGGTCACGCCAGGGTTTATGCGCCACACCGCCGAGGGCCAGGCGGGCGTCGATGATTTCATCACCGTCCAGCTCCAAGGCGGCAGCCACCGAAACCAAGGCGAAGGCATAGGAGGCACGGTCGCGGATCTTCAGGTAGTGGCTGTGGCGGGCCAAGTGATCGGCGGGCAGTTCAATCGCGGTGATCAGCTCATCGTCGGCCAACTGGTTGTCACGTTGCGGCGCATCGCCTGGCAAGCGATGGAAGTCGGCGAACTCGATCACCCGCGCGCCGCCGCGTCCTTCTACATGCACCCGCGCCGCAAGCGCCGCCAGGGCCACGCACATGTCCGAAGGATGGGTGGCCACGCACTGTTCACTGGCGCCGAGGATCGCATGGATACGGTTCAAACCGTTGCGCGCCGGGCAGCCGCTGCCGGGCTGGCGCTTGTTGCACGGCACCGCGGCGTCGTAAAAGTAATAGCAACGGGTGCGCTGTAACAGGTTGCCGCCGGTACTGGCCATGTTACGTAACTGCGGCGACGCCCCGGCGAGGATGGCCTGGGACAGCAACGGGTAACGCTGCTCAATGAGCGGGTGCCAGGCCAGGTCGGCGTTGCTCACCAACGCACCAATGCGCAGGCCGCCCTCGGCAGTTTCTTGAATGTCATGCAGCGGCAAGCCGGTGATGTCGATCAGGTGCTCGGGATGGCTGATGTTTTCCTTCATCAAGTCCAGCAGGTTGGTGCCACCGGCGATAAAGCGCGAGGCGGCGCTGCTCATCTGAACGGCCTGCTGCACATCGGTCGGCCTGCTGTAGTGGAAGGGGTTCATGATTCACCTCCCTGGCGACGGCATGCCGGCAGCGCGTCTTCGATGGCATCGCGGATGTTGTTGTAGGCGCCGCAGCGGCACAGGTTGCCGCTCATCAATTCCTGTATCTGCGCACGGTCGTGGGCGCGGCCTTCATTGGCCAGGCCCACGGCAGAACAGATCTGGCCGGGGGTGCAATAGCCGCACTGGAACGCGTCGTGCTGGATAAAGGCCTGTTGCATGGGGTGCAGTTGGTCGCCGTCAGCCAGGCCTTCGATGGTGGTCAATTCGGCGCCGTCGCACATCACGGCCAGGGTCAGGCAGGCATTCACGCGTTTACCGTCACGCAACACGGTGCAGGCGCCGCACTGGCCGTGGTCGCAGCCTTTTTTGCTGCCCACCAGGTCCAACTGCTCACGCAGCAAGTCCAGCAAGGTGGTCCAGGGCAACACGGTCAGTTGGCGAGCCTGGCCGTTGAGTGTCAGGCGTATCGGGTGGGCAACGAACGGCTGGGCCGCCGCGCCATGGGGGGTCGCGCTCATAAACACCTCACGGGTTGGTGTACATCCGCGGCGTTCAGGAAAATCGCCGTCTTAGGGGTACGACTTCCGGGTGTTTTGAGCGTTCAAGATGATTGATCAGCGGATATTGAGCTGGGCTTTCAGGGCGTTTTGCGGTGGGTTGATCGAGGTATTGGTGAATTCGAACCAGCCCTGGGCCTGGACGTTCAGGTCGAACACATAGATGTAGCCCATCAAGGTGCCCACGCCGTTGCACGCCTCACTGATGTTGCCGACCTGGCACACCGCTGTGCGTTGCCCATTCAACTCTGCGCCGTTAAAGCGGCCCATGGGGCTGTTGCCCAGGCCGACTTCCATCACCGAGACCTGGGTGGGCCCGCGGTGCTCGCACATCTGGGTGGTGTTGACCCGCTCCGGGATCGCTTCGCTGCAGTCGGCCGATTCCACCTTGAACACCCGCACCTCGCTCAAGGCCGGTGCAGTCGCGCCCCACGCCGGTGCTGCGCCCAGCCACAGGCCGATACTGGCGATCAGAGCTAGACTCCACGGGTTGGCTTTTTTCATGCTGTCGATGACCGGCTGTTGAACGTCGGCGCAGTATGCCTCAAGCCCATGCGCCACACAGCCTCGGCTGCTGGTATGATGCGCCGCTTTTTCCGATCCTCTCTGAAACCACAAGCGTTTGGCGCAGTTTGTGCTTTGACTTAGAGGTCAACAAATCACGACGCACACTAGCGTCACAGGGAGCCGGCATGCTGGAAAAGCTGTTTCAACTCAAAGCCCACAACACCAATGTGCGCACCGAGATTCTCGCGGGGATCACCACCTTCCTGGCCATGGCCTACATCCTGTTCGTGAACCCGAGCATCCTCGGCGAGACCGGCATGGACAAGGGCGCGGTGTTTGTCGCCACCTGCCTGGCGGCGGCCATCGGTTCGACCGTGATGGGCCTGATCGCCAACTACCCGATTGCCCTGGCACCGGGCATGGGCCTCAACGCCTTCTTCACCTACACCGTGGTCCTGCACATGGGCCACACCTGGCAGGTGGCGCTGGGCGCGGTATTCATTTCGGCGGTGCTGTTTTTCTTGCTGTCGATCTTCCGCATTCGTGAGTGGATCATCAACGCCATCCCCCTGCCGCTGCGCTCGGCGATTGCCGCCGGCATCGGCCTGTTCCTGGCGCTGATCGCCCTGCATAACGCCGGTATCGTAGTGAGCAACCCGGCCACCATGGTGGGCCTGGGCGACCTGAAACAACCGGCGCCGATCCTGGCGACCCTGGGTTTCGTGCTGATCGTCGCGCTGGAAGCCCTGGCCGTACGCGGCGCGGTGCTGATCGGCATCCTGGCGGTGACCGTCGCCTCCATCGTCCTGGGCTTCACGCCGTTCATCGGTGTGACCTCAGTACCGCCGTCCCTGGCGCCGACCTTCCTGCAGTTGGATATCAAGGGCGCGCTGGACATCGGCCTGGTCAGCGTGATCTTCGCCTTCCTGTTCGTTGACCTGTTCGACAACTCCGGCACCCTGATCGGCGTCGCCAAGCGCGCCGGCCTGATGGGCAAGGACGGCCATATGCCGAAAATGGGCCGTGCACTGATCGCCGACAGTACCGCTGCCATGGCCGGTTCCCTGCTGGGTACCTCGACCACCACCAGCTACATCGAATCGGCCGCAGGCGTGAGCGCCGGTGGCCGTACCGGCTTGACCGCCATCGTGGTCGCGATCCTGTTTTTGCTGGCGCTGTTCTTCTCGCCATTGGCCGCCAGCGTACCGGCCTATGCCACCGCGCCAGCCTTGCTGTTTGTGGCGGTGCTGATGAGCCAAGGCCTGGCCGAAATCGACTGGGACGACATTACGGTGGCAGCGCCGGTGGTGATCACCGCCCTGGCGATGCCCTTCACTTACTCCATCGCCAACGGCATCGCCTTCGGTTTCATCGCCTGGACCGCCATCAAGCTGCTTTCGGGCCGCTACCGTGAGCTGAACCCGGCACTGGTGATCCTGTCGATCCTGTTTGTGATCAAGCTGGGTTGGTTCAACGCATGACTTTCGACGCCGCAAGCTACACCGCTCAACTCCAAGACAAGGTCACGCGCCTGCGTGACCTGCTGGCACCGTTCGACGCGCCCGAGCCGCAGGTCTTCGACTCGCCGCTGCAGCACTTCCGCCTGCGCGCGGAGTTCCGCCTGTGGCGCGAAGGCGGCGAGCGCCACTACGCGATGTTCTCCCAGGAGGACAAGCGCACGCCGATCCTCATCGAAGAGTTCCCCATCGCCAGCCAGCGCATCAACCAGTTGATGCCGCAACTCAAGGCCGCCTGGCAAGCCAGCGCCGCCCTGAGCCACAAGCTGTTCCAGGTGGAGTTCCTCACCACCCTGGCCGGCGACGCGATGATCACCCTGTGTTATCACCGCCCGCTGGACGAACATTGGCACACCGCCGCAAACACATTGGCCGCTGAGCTGAATGTGAGCATCATCGGCCGCTCCAAGGGCAAGCGCGATGTGATCGGCCATGACTACGTGGTGGAGAAACTCGACGTCGGTGGGCGCACCTTCAGCTACCGCCAACCCGAAGGCGCGTTCACCCAGCCCAACGGCACGGTGAACCAGAAGATGCTCAACTGGGCCTACGAAGCGCTGGGCGATCGCCCGGACGATTTGCTGGAGCTGTATTGCGGCAACGGCAACTTCACCCTGCCGCTGGCGACCCGCGTGCGCAAGGTGCTGGCCACCGAGATCAGCAAGACCTCGGTGAATGCGGCCCTGAGCAACCTGGATGAAAATGGCGTGGATAACGTCACCCTGGTGCGCCTCTCCGCCGAAGAACTCACCCAAGCCCTGAATGACGTGCGCCCGTTCCGCCGCCTGCACGGCATCGACCTGAAAAGCTACGAATTCGGTAGCGTCTTCGTCGACCCGCCCCGCGCTGGCATGGACCCGGACACCTGCGAGCTGACCCGGCGCTTCGACAACATCCTGTACATCTCCTGCAACCCGGAGACGCTGGCGGCGAACATCGCGCAACTGCACGACACGCACCGGATCACCCAGTGTGCAATGTTTGACCAGTTCCCGTGGACGCACCATATGGAGTCGGGTGTGTTGCTGACCCGCCGATAAATCTGCGGGTTGTAGCAGCGAGCTTGCTCGCTCCTACAGTTCCCCTGTTGGTTATTCAAGTGTCTGTTTTCTCTGGGGGCTGCGGTACTTCCTTGCGTGGCCGCCCCCCCTTCTTGCCATTGGCCCGGGCCGCTGCGGTCTTGGCCGCGCTGCTTTTGCGACCATTGCGCGATGCCACCAGGCTGGTTGCCAGGTCCATCAGCGGCTGGCTTGTAGCGATCAACCCTGTGATCGAAACATCCAGGTCCTGCGCTTCACAGCTAATCGCCTTGCCTCCGAAAGTCACTTCCAACTGCTGGAAATCCTTCTCTGAAAACCCTTCGAACTCCGGCAGGCCAGCCACCGGCAACACCACGCGGCTGCCATCGCTGAAGCCAATGGAGAGGCAATCGTTTTCATAACGTACGTTACTGGCGTTGGCGTACAGGCGTTTCAACCTGCGTCCTCGGGCGATTGCCTTGTCAACGTCGGCTTCAGTGAGAGGTACATAAGGTGTGACTTTGGCTTTTATGAGTTTCATAAATTAATCCCCACGCAATCTGGCGCTCTTACCAGATTCAAAATAGTCCGTTGCGCTACGACATCGTGCCTGGCGCTGGCGATGACATAGACGCCGTGTCGAATGACCAATCCTGGAACCAACTCACCAGCGTCCCAATTCCAGGAATGATTCTCCAGGCAAACCGTCTGCAGTTTTTCCCACCAGATCCTGCGTGCCCGCGCCAAGTAGTGCCGCTGCATGATCGCCACGCGTATCTCCTTCAGAAGTGCTGTGGGTGGCCGCCTCCGTTCAGGCTCTACATCCCACAACTCAACTTCCCCATCCAGGAAACTGAAACGAAATCGCGCATCCCATCCCTTGCCCCTGACATGCACATGGGGCGGGCAATGCTCATCCCTGATAAACACCGAAATGACATAGCCTTTGTAAGCACCTACTCTCATCGTAACCCATCCGTTAGGTTATTTTCCGTCAGGTAACAATTTCCCTCTGCCACCCGACAACCGGCTCCTATTCCCGAAGCTGTTTCACAGATTAGTAAGCACAAAAAACCCGGCGAATGCCGGGTTGTAACCAGGGATGCCAACAACTGGAACTACCCGGCCAACGCTCGAAAGTCCGCCTCGTTCAGCAACCTCGCGCAATACTTCAACCGAATGCCCATCAGCCGGTAATCCAGCAATTGCACTGATTAAACGTTCGATCACCGAACAGATCCGCAGCCATCCATTGACCAAATTAACCAACCAGTACATTTTGACTCCACAACCAATAAGAACTGTGGAGAAGCCTCTATGCCGCCCATCGTGCTGGTGCTCAACGGCCCCAATCTCAACCTGCTCGGCACCCGCGAGCCTGCCACTTATGGCCATGAAACCCTGGCCGACATTGCCGCCCTGTGTGGTCGCAGCGCCGACAAGCTCGGGCTGAAGATCGAGTTTCGCCAGACCAACCACGAGGGCGAATTGCTTGACTGGATCCACGGCGCCCGCAACCGCTGCGCGGGTATTGTGATCAACCCGGCGGCCTGGACTCACACTTCGATCGCGATCCGCGATGCCCTGGTGGCCAGTGAAGTGCCAGTGATCGAAGTGCATTTATCCAACGTGCATGCCCGTGAAGCCTTTCGTCATCACTCGTTTGTGTCACCGATCGCCCAGGCCGTGCTGGCCGGGTTTGGCAGCCATGGCTACCACCTGGCCCTGGAACATTTCAGCCTGACGCTGAAGGGACGCACGTAATGAAACCACGCATTCTCGCTGGCCTGATCGGCGCCGGCATCCAGGCCTCACGCACACCGGCACTGCATGAGCAGGAAGGCGACGCCCAAGGCTTGCGCTACCTGTATCGCCTGATCGACCTGGAGCCGCTGCACCTGGACCTCAAAGCCCTGCCGGAATTACTACGGGCCGCTGAGTTGATGCACTTCACCGGGCTGAACATTACCTACCCGTGCAAGCAGGCGATTCTGCCGTTGCTCGATGAGCTCTCCGATGAGGCCAGGGGTATTGGTGCGGTCAACACCGTGGTGTTCAAGGGCGGCAAACGCATCGGTCATAACACCGACTGCCTGGGGTTCGCCGAAGGCTTTCGGCGCAACTTGCACAACGTGCCGCGCCAACGCGTGGTGCAGATGGGCGCCGGTGGTGCGGGCGCGGCAGTGGCCCATGCACTGTTGGCAGAAGGCGTGGAGTACTTGAGCATCTTCGATGTCGACCGCACTCGCGCCCAGAACCTTGTGGATAACCTTGCCCAGCAGTTCGGCGTCGGTCGCGCTCAGGTCGGCAGCCACCTGGAAAGCGACATGGCCGAGGCCGATGGCCTGGTGAACACTACGCCGATGGGCATGGCCAAGCTGCCCGGCACGCCTGTGCCTGCGACGTTGTTGCGGGCTGAATTGTGGGTGGCGGAAATTGTGTACTTCCCGCTGGAAACCCAACTGCTGCGCGACGCGCGCGCCTTGGGTTGCCGTACCCTGGATGGCGGCAATATGGCGGTGTTTCAGGCGGTGAAGGCATTTGAGTTGTTCAGCGGCGAAGTGGCGGATGCAGGCAGGATGCTGGCGCACTTCCAGAGCATGAATATCTAGGGATGCAAACCCATCATGATCGTTCCCACGCTCTGCGTGGGAACGATCAGTTCTCAGGCTTGCAGGTAGCGCAACACCGACTCGCAAATCATTTCCCGATGGCGCTGCTTGATCGCCTCATCCGACAGTTCGATCTGGAAAATCTCGCTGAAGGTGTGCCGGTTGGACACCCGGTAGAAACTGAACGAGTTGATCAGCAAGTGCACATCCAGCGGCTCCAGCCCTTCGCGAAACAGCCCCAACTCAGCCCCGCGGCGCAGGGTCTCCCCCAACCCTTCCAGGATTTTGCTGTTCATCGCCTTGATGGTCTCGGTGCGTTTGACGTACTCGGCGTTGTGGATGTTTTCGATGCTGACGATGCGCACGAAATCCACGTTCTGGTCGTGGTGATCAAAGGTGAATTCCACCAGCCGGCGAATCGCCTCACGCGGCTCCAGGGCGGTGAGGTTCATGCGCGTTTCGGTGTTGCGGATATCACCGTAGAGCTTCTCCAGCACCTCGACGTATAGCTGCTCCTTGCTGCCGAAGTAGTAATAGATCATGCGCTTGGAGGTGTGAATGCGCTCGGCGATGGCGTCTACGCGAGCGCCGGCCAGGCCCTGTTGAACAAACTCGACAATGGCTTCCTGGAGAATATTCTCCCGGGTCTTTTCCGGATTGTTCTTGCGACTCTTGCGCGGTGCGTCAGCTACCGCGGGGAGATCGGGACTCGAGGTCATGGTGCGCTCACGGCCATTGTTGTGCAGGCGCTGATTATGGGCCGCGGCGCTCCCCGAAGGAAGCACCTGCCTTGCGGTTATAGCCGAGCCTGGCGTACCGCCCCACTGCGCGACTTGGCCATCGCCGCCAGACGCACCGCCACGTTGGCAGCGCCGTAGCCGGCATAGCCATTCTTGCGCTGGATGATCTCGAAGAAAAACCGCCCCTCGAACGCCTCGGTGTACACATGAAACAACTCACCGCCCTGGGCGTCGCGGTCGTACAGCACGTTGTAATACGCCAACTCACTGAGGAACTCATCGTCAAAATCAAAGCGCGCCGCCAGGTCGTCGTAATAGTTGAGCGGGATATCCAGCAACGGCACACCGGCCTCTTTGGCCCGGCGTACCTCGGCGAAAATATCCGCGCAATCGAAGGCAATGTGGTGCACGCCCGAACCGCGATAGCTGGAGAGCGCGTGGGAAATCGCGGTGTTGCGGTTTTCGGAGATGTTCAGCGGCAGACGGATCGAGCTGCAACGGCTGCGCAACGCACGGCTTTTCACCAGGCCGTAAGGGTCGGGCAGCACCACTTCATCGTCGGCTTCAAAATCCAGCAGGCTCTTATAAAACAATACCCAACTGTCGAGGCTGTCGGCCGGCAAGGCCATGGCCATGTGGTCGATGCGCAACAAGCCGCCGCTGGCGGGTGTGGCCGCCTGCAGGTTGAAATCGGTGTCGTACAGCCCGCCTTCGCTGGGGTCGACCAGGTAAATCAGGCTGCCATCCGGTGCACGCACGGCGGCCAATTCCAGTTCGTTGGGGCCGACCAGGCCGCGATAAGGCTGGCCCTTGTAGGCCACCGCCCGCTCCAGGGCCTTGGCACTGTCCTTGACCCGAATTGCCGTGGCGCACAGCGACGGGCCGTGGGCCTCGAAAAAGTTGTGGGCGAAGGAATAGGGTTCGCAGTTGAGGATCAGATTGATATCGCCCTGGCGCAACAGGCTCACATTCTTCGAGCGATGCTGGCCGGCCTTGGCAAACCCCAGGCGTTCCAGCCAATTGCTCAGTTTGGCGCCAAGGCTTTCATCCACGGCAAATTCGAGGAATTCGATCCCGTCGTACTCGCTGGCCGCCGGGGTTTCAAACAGGATGTCCACTGGCGCAGCGGGTGCCTCTTGCGCCAGGCGCTGGCGGGTTTTTTCCTCGAGGTACAGCAACGAGCGCAAGCCATCTGCCGCATTCGCACGAGTGGGCGCGGCGCGGAAGCCATCGTTGAAAATTTCCAGGGACAACGGCCCGGTGTAGCCACTTTGGATGATCGGCGCGAGAAAGCCCGCCAGGTCAAATTCGCCCTGGCCGGGGAAGCAACGGAAATGCCGGCTCCACTCCAGCACATCCATGGCCAGGATCGGCGCGTCGGCCATTTGCACAAAGAAAATCTTGTCGCCGGGGATCTGGGCGATGCCACTCGGGTCGCCCTTGAGCGACAAGGTGTGGAAGCTGTCGAGCAACACGCCCAGGCTTGGGTGATCGACCTGGCGCACCAGGTTCCATACCTGCTGCCAGGTGTTCACATGCTTGCCCCAGGCCAACGCTTCATAGCCGATGCGCAGGCCGCGCTTGGCCGCGTGTTCGGCCAGCAGGCTCAGGTCATCGAGCAGAATGCGTTCGTCACCCACGCTGTCGGCCGAGGCGTTACTGCACACCAGCACCAGGTCGGTGCCTAGCTCTTGCATCAGATCGAATTTGCGTTCGGCGCGCTCCAGGTTGCGCGCCAGGCGATCACGGCGGCAGCCTTCGAAGTCGCGAAACGGCTGGAACAGGGTGATGGCGATGCCGAGGTCGGCACACATCTGCCTAACTTCCCGAGGGCTGCCGTCGTAATACAACAAGTCGTTCTCAAAGATCTCCACCCCATCAAACCCGGCGGCGGCGATGGCTTCGAGTTTTTCCGGCAGGGTGCCGCTCAAGGACACAGTGGCGATAGAACGTTGCATGGAAGACTCCCGGCAATTGTTGTTTGTGGCAAATTATTCGCCCCCAGCCTACAGGCAGCAATTAAAATGTACGAACCGGTTAGTTTTTGGTGCGATTATCGAACACTAAGCCCCTTTGGCGAATTGACGACTTTTTAACCACTGCGCACCATCGACCGGGTAATTCGCTCACGTAACAAAGACCCAGAACACACCATAAGAATTTCAAAAAACGGGTACAAACCTCATGCCTCTGCAAAATTCAGCCCTGGCCGCGCGCCCGGGCAACCCGCACGCCGGCATCGGCGACAAGATCCGCGGTGCCCTGGCCGTGGGTAAAACGCGCTGGGGCATGCTGGCCCTGGTGTTCTTTGCCACCACCTTGAACTACATCGACCGCGCCGCCCTGGGCGTGATGCAACCGATCCTCGCCAAGGAAATGAGCTGGACGGCGATGGACTACGCCAACATCAACTTCTGGTTCCAGGTCGGCTACGCCATCGGCTTTGTGCTGCAAGGCCGCCTGATTGACCGGGTCGGCGTCAAGCGCGTGTTCTTCTGCGCCGTGCTGCTGTGGAGCCTGGCCACCGGCGCCCATGGCCTGGCCACCTCGGCGGTCGGCTTTATGGTCTGCCGGTTTATCCTCGGGCTGACCGAAGCCGCCAACTACCCGGCCTGCGTCAAGACCACACGCTTGTGGTTCCCGGCGGGTGAACGGGCAGTGGCCACCGGCATCTTCAACGCCGGCACCAACGTCGGCGCGATGATGACGCCCATGCTGCTGCCGTTGATCCTGCACGTGTGGGGCTGGCAGGCAGCGTTCCTGTGCATGTCGGCACTGGGCGGTATCTGGCTGGTGCTCTGGGGCTTGAAGTACTACAACCCGGAAGAGCACCCCACGGTTAAACAATCCGAATTGGACTACGTGCAACAGGAAGTCGAACCGGAACAACCCCGCGTGCCGTTCAGCCGCATCCTGCGCATGCGTGGCACCTGGGCCTTCGCCCTCGCCTACTCGCTGACCGCGCCGGTGTTCTGGTTCTACCTGTATTGGCTGCCGCCGTTCTTGAATCAGCAATACAACCTGGGCATCAACGTGACCCAGATGGGCATTCCGCTGATCATCATTTACCTCACCGCCGACTTTGGCAGCGTCGGGGGCGGGATCCTGTCGTCATTCCTGATTGGCCGTGGGATGAACTCGATCAAGGCGCGGCTGTTGTCGATGCTGCTGTTCGCCTGCTGCATCGTCGGCGTCATCATGGCGGCCGGCTCCAGCCAGCTGTGGGTCGCGGTGTTTGCCATCTCTCTGGCCATCGGCGCGCACCAGGCCTGGACCGCCAACATCTGGAGCCTGGTGATGGACTACACGCCCAAGCACATGATGAGCACGGTGTTCGGTTTCGGCGGCATGTGCGCGGCCATCGGCGGCATGTTCATGACCCAGATCGTCGGCCATATCCTCACGGTGACCAACAACAACTACACGGTGTTGTTCACCCTGATCCCGGCGATGTACTTCATCGCACTGGTGTGGATGTACTTCATGGCGCCGCGCAAGATCCCTACCGTAGACGTTTGATCTACCTGCGCCGCTGCTGCCAGGCAGCGGCCAACCCGCTCATGCAGATCACCCCGATACCCACCACCGTGGTCATATCGGGGGTATGGCTGAACACCAGCCAGCCCAACAACCCCGCAAACACGATCTGGCAATAGCCAAACGGCGCCAGCAAGGCCGGCGCCGCGAAGCGGAACGCCTGGGTGAGCATCAGGTGCGCGGTCATCCCGCAGGTGCCCAGCGCCAGCATCATCACCGCGTGCCACAGCGTCGGCACTTGCCAGAAGAACGGCACCATTGCACTCATCACCAAGGTGTTGCACAGGCCGGCGAAGAAGTTGCTGGTGGTCGGGCTGTCGTATTGGCTGAGGATGCGCGTGAGCAACTGGTAGAAGCAGAAGAACAGCGCCGAACACAGCGGCAGCAACACCGCCGGGGTAAACAGCTCGCCGCCGGGGTGGATAATGATCACCACGCCGATAAACCCGCAGATCACCGCTAGCCACTGGCCTCGGGTCACGTGCTCACCGAGCAACGGCACCGACAGCGCCGTCACCAGGATCGGCGCCAGGAAGTTCACCGCAGTGGCTTCGGCCAACGGGATGTAATGCAGCGCTGTGGTGAAGAACAGGCTGGTGCCCAACAGGCATAACGCCCGCACCACCTGCATGCCCGGCCGCTTGCTGCGCAACACGCGCAGGCCCGATTGCGGCAGAAAGATCCCGGCCATCAGCAAGGTGTGCACCATGTACCGCGCCCACACCACCATCACGATCGGGTAGAACCCGGCCAGGTATTTGGACAAGGCGTCGTGACTGGAGAACAGGAACGTCGCCAGCACAATCAGCAGGATGCCTTTGAACGGATGGTTGACGCCGGAGAGCGGGGTACTGACAGTCATTGAATTCTCTTGTGTGGCGAGCGGGACGCTGAGCACTGAACCAAGTCGCGCTCAACCCGGTAATCTAGCAGCCGGGCCGGAGTCTGCCCCAAGAGCATAACCAAACAACGGGCGAACAGCGCACTAAATCGATGGATCCGAGTCCAACGCTGCACGCTCGCCCCGGCGTTGCACACTATTTAACCAAGGCCTTGCCGCTATGAAAAAAATCCTCTTTGCCCTGTCTGCCCTCGCCCTGCTCGCCGCCTGCGATAAAACCCCGAAAGAAGCCCCCAAGCCCGCGCCGGCTTCCGTGCAAGCGACCCTGGTGCCCGAGACTCCGCCGACCGATAAATGGGTAGGCAAGTGGGTCGGTGTCGAAGGCTTGCACCTGACCATCGCCAAGGACGACAGCATTGGCCGTGGCCACTACCTGCTGACCATGCAATACGGCCTCGACGCCGATGACGCCGGCACCTTCAAAGGTGAGGCCACCGAAGATGGCATCGCCTTCATCCGCCCCGACGGCCCGCAGTTGTTGCGCGCTGGCGACGGCGCCGCCACCGGCTTGAAATGGCTGGCAGATAAAAAAGACTGCCTGATCGTCGCCACTGGCGAAGGCTATTGCCGTTAATACCGACCATAATCAATCACGGTTTGCACACAGAGGATTGCTCCCATGCTATGGAAAAAAGGCCGACGCAGCGACAACGTGGTGGATGCCCGTAACGACAGTGGTGGCGGCGGTGGCGGTATGCGCTTCGGCGGCGGCAAGGGCCTGAGCCTCACGGCCATCGTGCTGATCGTTGGCATTGGCTGGCTGACCGGCCAGGACCCGATGCAGATTCTTGGTCAATTGACCGGCCAGATGGAACAGGCGCCATCGGTCAGTACCCAGCCGCGTCAAGCGCCGCCAGCCAACGATGAGCAAGCCGACTTTGTGCGCGCTGTGCTGGGCGATACCGAAGACACCTGGGGCCAAGTGTTCCAGGAAAATGGGCTGGCCTATAAGAACCCGAAACTGATCCTGTTCCGTGGCCGGGTGAACTCAGCCTGTGGTGGCGCCACCTCGGCCAGCGGCCCGTTCTACTGCCCGGCTGACCAGCAGGTGTACTTGGACCTGGATTTCTTCCGGGAAATGTCGCAACGCTTCCAGGCCGCCGGTGATTTCGCCCAGGCCTACGTGATCGCCCACGAAATCGGGCACCACGTACAAACGTTACTGGGCATCTCGTCCAAGATCCAGGCGGCGCGCCAACAGGGCCGGCAGATGGAAGGCGACGGTGGCCTGCTGGTTCGCCAGGAGCTGCAAGCCGACTGCTTTGCCGGCGTGTGGGCCAACCATGCGCAAAAACGTCTGAACTGGCTGGAACCCGGCGATATCGAAGAAGCCCTGAACGCAGCCAATGCCATCGGCGATGACCGCTTGCAGCAACAAGGCCAGGGGCGCGTGGTACCAGACTCGTTCACCCACGGCACCTCGGCCCAGCGCGTGCGCTGGTTCAAGACCGGCTTCGCCCAGGGCCAGATCACTCAATGCGATACCTTCGCGGCCAAGAGTCTCTAAATGATCAAACGATGGGGGTTACTGCTGGGTGTGCTCGTGTCCTGTTGCACCTTCGCAGCCGAACACGGCGTCAAGGTGGTCAGCCCCGATCGCTTTCATCTGGAGGCCGGCGACCTCAGCCTGGGCCTGAGCCAGGATTGGCGCGAACCACTGCCCAAGGTCACACGCGCGTTGATCATCGTGCATGGCCGCCTGCGCAATGCACAAACCTACCTGCAAAGCGGCATCGACGCCGCCGAGCATGCCGGGGTGGGCGGTACTACGCTGGTGATCGCGCCGCAGTTTCTCAATCAAGCCGACGTGAAGCGCAATCACCTGGGCCACGAGGTGGTGCGTTGGACGGGTAACGACTGGATGGCCGGCGAAGCGTCCACCGGCCCAGGGCAGATCAGCTCTTATGGCGCTCTGGACCAGATCATCAAGCACTTGGGCAACCACAAACTGTTCCCGGCGTTGAAAGAAATCGTGGTCGCCGGGCATTCCGGTGGCGGCCAAGTGGTGCAGCGCTTCGCCCTCACCGGCCACGACCACCCGTTGCTGAATTCCGAGGGCATCCGCCTGCGGTATGTGGTGGCTAACCCGTCGTCCTATGCGTACTTCAGCCCGCAACGCCCGGTGACGTTCGACATCGCCAATTGCCCAGGCTTCAACGACTGGAAGTACGGCATGCAAAACCTGCCGGATTACGTGGGGGGCCGAGGTGCCCAGCAGCTGGAACAAGACTACGTCTCACGCGACATCACTTACCTGTTGGGCCAGCAGGACACCGACCCCAACCACCCGGCATTGGATAAAAGCTGCGAAGCCGAAACCCAGGGTGCGTATCGACTGCTTCGTGGCCACAACTACTTTGACTACCTCAAGCAGCGGCATCCGCAGTTGGGCCACCGGCTGGTAGAAGTGCCGGGGGTGGGACATGACGGGGACAAAATGTTTACCTCGCCAGAAGGAGAAAAGGTGCTGTTCGCCCATTAGCACCTGAAGGAACCTAATCAAAATGTGGGAGCTGGCTTGCCTGCGATGACGGACTGTCAGTTGATAAAGTGTCAGCTGACCCACCGCTATCGCAGGCAAGCCAGCTCCAACATTTGCTCTCTGTCGCCCGGCTTAGATCATTCGGCGCAGCGCCGCACAATCCTCGGCATGCCAATCCGCCAATTCCGGCCAAGGGTTCTCCGGCAAGTTCACCAACACCGTCTTGGTGCCCGCTGCCCGACCACAATCCAGGTCAAAGCGGTAATCCCCGACCATCACCATGTCGCGGGGTGCTACGTCCCAAGCCGCCGCCAGTTTCAGCAACCCACCGGGATCCGGCTTGTGCGGCGCATCATCGCGCCCCAGCACATCCTCAATCGCAAAGCAGTCCGCCAGGCCTATCGCCTCCAGGGTGATATGGGCCAGCTCCCGCGCATTGCGGGTCAGGATCCCCAGGCGGTAACCGCGCCCGGCCAATTCCTGTACCAGCTCCACCGCGCCCTGCGCCGCCACCGAACCCAGGGCCAGCTCGCGCTCATGCTCCAGCAACCAGGCGTGCTTGGCCGCTGCAACCGGCGCAGGCAAGGCCGCCAGGTGCGTGAGGATGTCGTCTTCAGGTGGAATGTCCAGCGCCACGCGGATAGCGGCAAAATCATGCACGGCCACCGTGAGGGTGCCGTCCATGTCGAACACCCAGTGCCTAACGTCGCCGAGGCTCATGCCCAATCCTTGCGATGGCGGATCAAACCTTCCTGGGTCACCGACGCCACCAGTTGCCCGGCGCGGTTGTACACGCTGCCCCGGGAGAACCCCCTGGAGTTGCCAGCCCACGGGCTGTCCATGGCGTACAACAACCAGTCATCGGCACGCAGGTCGGCGTGGAACCACAGCGCGTGATCGAGGCTGGCGACCTGCATGTCTTTCTGCCACACGGTCTTGCCATGGGGCAGCAGCGAGGTGGTCAGCAGGCCAAAGTCCGAGGCATAGGCCAGCAGGTATTTATGCAACGCCGGTGTGTCCGCCAAGGCACCGTCGGCACGAAACCACACGTACTTGACCGGGTCGGACGGCTGCGGGTTGAACGGGTCTTTTTCGGTGACCGGGCGCACTTCGATGGGCTTGGGGCACAGCAGCTTGTCGCGCATGTGCTCGGGGATCAGGTGCGCACGTTGCTGGGTCAGCTCCAGTTCCGACGGCAGGTTTTCCGGGCCCACTACCACCGGCATGGTGGTCTGGTGCTCGAAGCCTTGTTCGTCGTACTGGAACGAGGTCGTGCAGGTGAAGATCGGATTGCCCTTTTGAATCGCGGTGACACGACGCGTGCTGAAACTGCCACCATCGCGCACGCGGTCCACCGAATACACCACCGGCAACGCGGCATCGCCAGGGCGCAGGAAATAACCGTGCAGGGAATGTACATGCCGCGCTTCTTCTACGGTCTGGCTGGCCGCCGACAGTGACTGGCCGAGCACTTGGCCGCCGAACAGCTGGCGAAAGCCCAGGTCCTGGCTGCGGCCGCGAAAGAGGTTCTCCTCGATCGGCTCCAGGGTCAGCAAGTCCACCAGATCTTCCAATACTTGGCTCATAGAGCAACTCCTACAATCAATAGGGCATTCCGGGCTGCTTATCCGTGCAGCGTGTCCAACCATTGGGCGCGGGTGATGCGGTACAAAACATGCGGTCGCAGCGGGTCACCGGCTGCGACTTTCGGGTGTTCAAAATCTGCCTGCGGATCGTAATGCATACCGATGGCCTGCATGACTTTTTGTGAGGGCAGATTGCTCTCGGTGGTGAAGGCCAGGATTTCGTCCAGTTGCAAGCGGTCAAAACCACAGCGCAACGCTGTCCAGGCGGCCTCACTGGCATAACCCAGGCCCCAATGTTCGCGGGCCAGGCGCCAGCCGATTTCCACCGCCGGGGTAAAGCCGGCTTCAAAGCTGACATTCGCAAGCCCGGTCAGGCCGATAAATTCGCCCGTGTCCTTGCGCTGCAAGGCCCAAAAACCAAAGCCATATTCAGCAAAATGCCCGCGAATCCGGCCGATAAGCGCGGCGCTTTCCAAGTGGCTCAATTGAGCCGGAAAGTAGCGCATCACCTGCGGGTCGGCGCACATGCGCGCAAAGTCCGGCAGGTCGCTGTCGCGCCATTGGCGCAGCACCAAGCGTGCACTTTCCAATTCCAGTATCGGCTCCATGGGTCCCCCCTGCCTTGCCATGTGCGTGAGTGTACAGCGCTGTTAAGATCCGTCGCAGGTTCCCGTCAGAAAATCCCATGCCCTTGCCATTGATCTACCACGAAGACTACAGCCCTGAGTTCCCGGCGGACCACCGGTTCCCCATGGACAAGTTTCGCCTGTTGCGTGACCACCTGGTGGACAGCGGCCTGACCGAAGACAGCCAATTGCTGCGCCCGCCGCTGTGCCCGGCAGACATTTTGGCCCTGGCCCATGAACCTGGATATATCGAACGCTACATGAGCGGCGAACTGTCCCGCGAAGACCAACGCCGCCTCGGCCTGCCGTGGAGCGAAGCCCTGGCCCGGCGCACGGTGCGCGCGGTGGGCGGCTCGATACTGGCGGCCGAACAAGCCCTGGAACATGGCCTGGCCTGCCATTTGGCGGGCGGCACCCACCATGCCCATTACGATTATCCGGCGGGTTTCTGCATTTTTAATGACCTGGCGGTGATCAGCCATTACCTGTTGGCCAACGGCCGGGTCAATCGCGTGCTGATCTTCGATTGCGACGTACACCAGGGTGACGGCACCGCACGCATCCTGCACGACACGCCGGACGCCATCACCGTGTCGCTGCACTGCGAAAAGAACTTCCCGGCACGCAAGGCCCAGAGCGACTGGGACATCCCGCTGCCCATGGGCATGGGCGATGCCGACTACCTCAAGGTGGTGGATGACGCGCTCAACTACCTGCTGCCGCTCTACCAGCCGGATCTGGTGCTGTACGACGCCGGCGTGGATGTGCACAAGGACGACGCCCTTGGTTACCTCAAGCTGACAGATGCAGGCGTCGCCGCCCGTGATGAAAGCGTGATGCGCCACTGCCTGGGCCGCGACATACCGGTGATGGGCGTGATCGGCGGCGGTTACAGCAAGGACCGCCCCGCCCTCGCCCGCCGCCACGGCATCCTGCACCACAGCGCGCAGCGGGTGTGGACGTCATCAGGCTGTCATTGAAGTGTGAGCGTTACCCACAATGCCTGTGGAACGGCCTGTGGATAACTTGAGCGTAAGCGGCTACAAGCGTTTGACCGCATGGCCTGTAGGAAAGTGTACGTTTTTTGATCAGGCAGCGGCGTCATGGTCGGGTAGAATGCTCGGCCTATTCACATCACCGTAGCCCTGCCCATGCCTCAGACTTCTGCCCACCACGTCTCCATTATCGGCGGCGGCCCCGCCGGGCTGATGGCCGCCGAAGTCTTGAGCCAGGCGGGCGTGCGCGTGGATCTGTACGACGGCATGCCTTCAGTGGGGCGCAAGTTCCTGCTGGCCGGCGTGGGCGGCATGAACATCACCCACTCCGAGGCGTACCCGGCGTTCCTGTCGCGCTACGCTGAACGCGCGCCGCACATGGCGCCGCTGCTGCGCAGCTTTGGCGCCGAGGCGTTGTGCGAATGGATCCATGGCCTGGGTATCCAGACCTTTGTCGGCACCTCCGGCCGCGTATTTCCTACCGATATGAAAGCCGCGCCACTGCTGCGCGCCTGGCTCAAGCGTCTGCGGGAGCAAGGTGTGGTTATCCACACCCGGCATCGGTGGACGGGTTGGAATGCTGAGGGCGATTTACTTATCCACAGCCCGGACGGCGAAAAAGTTGTCCACAGCGACGCTGTGCTGCTGGCCCTGGGCGGCGGCAGCTGGTCGCGATTGGGCTCCGACGGTGCATGGCTCAACCTGTTTGAAGGCAAAGGCCTGCCCTATGTGCGACTGCAACCGAGCAACTGCGGGTTTGAAGTGTCGGCATGGAGCGCGTTGATGGTCAGCAAATTCGCGGGCGCACCGTTGAAAAACGTCGCCATTGGCCTGGGGGATGACAAGCCTCGGTTGGGCGAATGCGTGATCACTGCCACCGGCATTGAAGGCAGTTTGATTTACGCCTTGTCGGCGCCGATTCGCAAAGCGATCAACCGCGACGGAGCGGCCACGGTACATATCGATTTGCTGCCCAGCAAGCCGCTGGACAAGGTGCAGGCCGCATTGGCCAAGCCCCGTGGCTCGCGGTCGATGAGCAAGCACTTGCACAGTCAGTTGGGGTTGGATGGGGTGAAAGCGGCGTTGTTACGCGAGTTGACGCCCGCTGAACACTTCACCGATCCGGCGCAATTGGCGGTGGATATCAAGGCGCTGCCGCTGACGCTGGTGAGGACGCGGCCGATGGATGAGGCGATCAGCACGGCCGGTGGTGTGCCGTTTGAAGCGCTGGATGAGCGGTTGATGCTCAAGCCATTGCCTGGCGTGTTTTGTGCGGGGGAAATGCTGGATTGGGAGGCGCCGACCGGTGGGTATTTGCTGACCGGCTGTTTTGCCAGTGGCCGGACGGCTGGGCTGGGGATGTTGGAGTGGCTCCAACGCTGATCGTTCCCACGCTCTGCGTGGGGATGCCGCCAGGGACGCTCTGCGTCCCGCTTTAGGTTCGTGACGCAGAGCGTCACAGGATGCGTTCCCACGCGGAGCGTGGGAACGATCAATCACTTCTTCTTACGCGGCCCAGTGTTAAACACCGGCACCTTGCGCACCGGCTTGATCGAAGGCTCGGCCGGCGCCACTTCCCCACTGTCCACCCACTTGCCCAGGTTGCGCTTGCCGCCACCGCCGGACGTTTTAGGCTTCTTCGGCTTTTTCGGCTTCTTGACCACCTGCCCGCTGGCATCGGTGTCCGGCACGCGGTGCTCCGGCTCGAAATCCGGTTCCATCTTGCGGGTGAGGGTCTGACGGGTCAGCATTTCGATCGCCGAGAGCATGTTCACCTCGTCGGCACACACCAGGGAAATCGCCTCACCGGTGTTGCCCGCACGCCCGGTACGGCCGATACGGTGGATGTAGTCTTCGGCCACGATGGGCAGGTCGAAGTTGACCACCAGCGGCAGGTCTTCGATATCCAGGCCACGGGCCGCTACGTCGGTGGCCACCAGGATCTGCACGTCGCTGGTCTTGAAGCGGTCCAGTGCGCGTTGGCGGGTGGCTTGGGGTTTGTCGCCATGAATGCCGTCGGCGTTGATGCCCAGGCCCTGCAACTTGTCCACCAGGGCGTCTACGCCGTTGCGGGTCTTGGCGAACACCAGCACTTGCTTCCAACGGCCTTTGCGCATCAGGTGCACAAACAGCTCCGGCTTGCGCTTCTTGTCCACCGGCACAACCCACTGCTTGACGGTGTTGGCGGCAACGTTGCGGGGGCTGACTTCGATGCTCAGCGGGTCGTTGAGCATTTGCCCGGCGAGCAGGCGGATGTCATCGGAGAAGGTCGCGGAGAACAGCAGGGTCTGGCGCTTTTTCGGCAGCATGCGATAAATGTTGGCAAGCTCTTCGGAGAAGCCCAGGTCGAGCATACGGTCGGCTTCATCCAGCACCAGGGTTTGCAGCTGGTTGAGCTTCAGCGCGTTCTGGCGGAACAGGTCGATCAGGCGGCCAGGGGTGGCGACCAAAATATCCACACCCTTGCGCAGCTTCATCATCTGCGGGTTGATACTCACGCCGCCGTACACCGCGTAAGTGGTCAGCGGCAGGTGCTGGGCGTACTCGGCAACGCTGGCGTGAACCTGCTCAGCCAGCTCGCGAGTGGGGCACAGGATCAGCGCACGCGCCGAGTTGGCGGCGACTTTCGGCCCTTCCAGGGTCAGCAGTTGCAGCAGCGGCAAGGCGAAACCTGCAGTCTTGCCGGTGCCGGTCTGGGCTGCGGCCATCAGGTCGCGACCGGCCAGCACTGCCGGAATGGCTTGGGCCTGCACCGGCGTCGGGGTCTGGTAGCCAAGCGTCTCAAGGGCGCGCAGCAAGGGTTCGATCAGGCCAAGGGTGGCGAAAGTCATGTAGTTACCGTAGGAAAAATTCAGCGCAAGGGCGTAATGCGCGGCAGTTTACCTTATTTCGGGTTTGGGCTTGCGCCATTGGGGCAGGCTGATCAGCAACACCGCGCTGATGATCACCAGCATTGCCAGGGCTTCTTCCAGGCCGATGCTCTCACCGACAAACACAATCCCCAGTAACACGGCCACGGCCGGATTCACATAGGCGTAGCTGGTCGCCGCCGCCGGGCGTACGTGCTTGAGCAGGTACATATAAGCGTTGAAGGCGATGATCGAGCCGAACACCGTGAGGTACGCCAGGGCCAGCCAGCCCTCCAGCGGCGGCATGGCCTGCAGGTGCTCGCCAGACAACGCGCTGACCAGCAGCAGCGCCACGCCAGCCACGAGCATTTCCGCGGCACTGGCCATGGCGCCTTGGGGCAGCGGCAAATGCCGGCTCCACACCGAGCCGAAGGCCCAGGACGCCGCCGCCATCAACAGCAACACCGCGCCCAGTGGGCTCGACTGCAAGGTACTGCCCATGTTGAGCATGGCAATGCCGATGATCCCCAGCAGCACCCCGGCCCATTCCAACCGTGTATTACGCGCCCCCCAGAAAAACCCACACAGCAAGGTAAACAGCGGCACCGTCGCCACCGCCAGCGCGGCCACGCCGGACGACACGCCCATATGTTCGGCCACACTCACGCCACCATTGCCCACGGTGAGCAGCAAAATGCCGATCATCCCGGCCGCCTTCCACTGCGGCCAGGTCGGCGCTGGCACCCCGCGCCACCTGAGAAAGCCGTACATCAACGCACCCGCCGTGCAAAACCGAATCCCCGCCAGCAACAGCGGCGGCCAGTACTCCACGCCAATGCGGATCACCAGATAGGTGGAACCCCAGATCACATACAACGCAAAAAAGGCGGCGATCAACGGTAAGGGAAAGCGACGTGGGCCAGGCATTGGGCGGCTCTATGGCAGGAAATGGGAGACTTATTCTAGAAACGAAGGTGGATAAACTTAAGTTACAAAACCTGTTTAAAACGCCAATACACTTCTCAAACCATGGTTATCAAGGCTATAAACCGTGCTTTCGAAAGCCATGCGCAACCGGAGCCTTATCATGGACAAATACGACCGCATGCTCCTCAGCGCCCTGCTTGAAGATGGCCGTGCTTCCTACGCGCAACTGGCGCGCACCGTGAACCTCTCCGCACCCGCCGTGGCCGAACGCGTGGCCAAGCTTGAGGCCAGCGGCGTGATCACCGGGTACCAGGCCAAGGTGGATTTATCCAAAGTGGGTTTGCCGATTCAATGCGTGATTGAACTGCGACTGACCAACCATGGCAGCCAAAAGGTTTACGACGCCCTGGCGGAAATACCCGAACTGACCGAATGCCACCGGGTCACCGGCGACCCGTGCGTGATCATGCAAGCGGCGGTGGGCTCGATGCCCGAGCTGGAAAACCTGATTAATCGGGTAGCGAAGTTCGGCTTCAGCAAGACCTCGATTATTTTGTCCAGCGCCATAGAGCGGCGGGTGCCGTTGGGGCAATTGGAAGCCAATGGGAAAAATGCTGGCTGATCTGCCCAAGCGACGCGGTCAACTGTGGGAGCTGGCTTGCCTGCGATGGCGCCAGTGGCCTCACCGGTTGCCCGCCGCGCCCCCTGTAGGAGCGAGCTTGCTCGCGAAAAACCCGAGGGCGCCGCGTGCATTCAGGACGCCAGCGTCCGTTGGCGTTCTTCGCGAGCAAGCTCGCTCCTACAAAGGGCTCGATCTGCGCTGGACGATCAGATCGACTATCTGCTCGATGGTCGTGATGTGATCCCAATCCTCCTGCGTCGCTTGCAACTTGAACTGCCACTTGATCTGCATGACAAAGCACGTCAGATCGTCATCAATGATGTCGAAGTCATGGATGAAATCGGTTTGCTCCGTCACATCGCTTCGGTCGATAAAGCCGATGATATCGACGAATAGCTGGATCACTTTTTCGCTGATGTCGGCTCTGGTCAGGCTACCTTCCATTTCTCGCCTCATAGGCACACTTACCAATACTGACTAGGTCAAAGACTGCAAGCCCGGCAGCAACGAAGGGTATGCCTCGCCCGATGATGCCAAATACCCGAACCGTGCCAAACGTTGCCTTTGCCATTCTGGCCATGGTGGGTTGCCTGATCAATGTACGAGGGAAAAAGCGCATGCCGATCAGGCTAGCCAGGTTCGTGGTTTTGCTGGAGCCGACGTGAACCCAAGCACCCACCGCAATTTTGCTTATCGGTATGCCCGCCGCGCCAGTGATCACGGTGGCTGCCGTGAGGCCGTAGTGTTGCTGTGTACATTTCCAGAGTTCATCAAACGTCGTATCCGGCACAGCGGGGTCAGCGTGAATCGGCTTGAGTAACTGGTAATGAGGGCCATGACTCCAACCTGGCGAACTCGGCAACACCATGACTGCCGGGCAGCTTGTCATCGTGTTGCCCACATGAAACGCCATGCTTGAACTGGAGCCCAGATCAATGCCATTTGATTCAAGTTCCAACTTGCTTCGCATAATCGCTGTATGAAGATCGCTTTCCTGCATGACTGTAATCCCTGTGCATGAGTGACAGACGGGATGGTAGGTCGCAGTAAGACGCGATAGAGGAGTAAAGAGGAAAACCAGAAAGGTCCTAGGTCATAGCCGGATTTGGCCTACCGACCATTCAGCGCTCAGGTGAAAGAGACCTCAAAACCTCCGTGTTTCAGTGGCCAGCAAGACCGATCCCTTTCATTTGCGGGACGTTTCCGAGAGAATCCCACGGCCTTGTTTCCGTCGGATTCGGTAGCTAGTCTCGCTCTGTCATCGAATGTTCGGTGACCGGACGTGCAAGTCCGATGGCAAGCAAGATCATAAATAAACCTACAGCCAATATGCCTGTTATGGCGGCTGTGCGTGGGAGGCCTTCGGGCCTGCTGGGTTTGGATCCTTGCCCCGGTCTTGCACACCTACGCACAGTTGCCACCCTAATTCGCGTGCAAGCGAACGGTGTCGACTTCTTCCAGCAAGGAGTTTCACCATGGTCAAAAAAGTCACCCCCGATCCACCCCAGCCCAAAACCGACTTCCTCAGCGAAGACGCCCTGCTCCACCGTCGTGCCATCGACTACTACCTCAAGGCATCCGCCCCGGATGCGCCGATATTTATCCTCAATGACAACCTGAGCTTCGAAGACGCCCTGGCCCATGCGGCGGAGTTGTTGCACTGCGCGGTGGAGACAGCGAATGCGTCGGGTGAGGTGATGAAGGCGCCGCAGCGGGCGGTGATGCATTTGGTGGAGATGGCGAAGGGGGTGGTGGACCAGGCGCTGGAGTGCGCACAGCCTCGATAGTCGACGCATAACCCCCTGTGGGAGCGGGCTTGCCCGCGATAGCGGAGGGTCAGGCAATAAATGGCTGGCTGATACACCGCTATCGCAGGCAAGCCAGCTCCCACATTGGAACTTCAGTGTTCTTGAGAGGGGTGGCTGGATCAGAACCCGCGATGTTTTGCTCGCGAAGGCGGTGTGTCAGTCAACTTATTTAGCGACTTGCTGATCGTTCCCACGCTCTGCGTGGGAATGCCGCCCTGGACGCTCTGCGTCCGCTCTTAAAGTCGTGACGCGGAGCGTCACCAGATGCATGCCCACGCGGAGCGTGGGGACGATCAGCGCCAGGCCTTAAAACCCGCGATGTTTCTTCAGGTGCTCATTGATCTTCGCCGCCGGCACTTTCTGCAAGGTGCACAACAGGTCATGGGACAGCTCCCGCAGGCCGTGAGTCTGGCGCAGTTCCCGGGCCAGGTGCGCGGTGAGGTTGGCGGCCATTTCCGCATCCGCCAGCGCCCGGTGAGCCTGGCCGGTGTGGGGCAGTTTGGCGTAGGTGTTGAGGGTGCCGAGCTTGTGGTTGGGCGCCGCCGGCATCAGGCGGCGAGCCAGCAGCAGGGAGCAGGCAAATTTCTGCAGACGGGTGCGGCGGATCAGGCCCAGCTCAAAGTCCCAGAACTTCTGGTCGAACGCGGCGTTGTGCGCCATCAAGGGCGTGGTGCCGACGAACTCATTGACCTCGTTCATCACCCGCTCAGCCGGTGGCGCGCTGCGCAGCATGGCGTTGCTGATGCCGGTGAGCTGTTCGATAAACGCCGGTATGCGCACGCCAGCATTCATCAGGCTCTGGTAGCGGTCCACGATTTGCCCGCGCTCAAGGATGACCACGCCAATCTCCGTGGCCCGGCAGTGGCTGCTGGGGGTGATGCCGGTGGTTTCAAAGTCGATGACCGCTATACGTTCCAAACCTGTTCCAACTCCGTTCTACGATCTATTTGAGCAACAACGCGCCTTCGATCGGCACATAGTGGCTGGCGGCGCGTATCAATGAGTTGGCCGTCAGCCCCGGCACGCCGTAGGCCACGGCCCGCACGCCATGCTTGTGGATAATGCGCTCGAGCAGCATGTCGAAATCACCGTCACCTGAGGCCAGCACGACTTCGTCGACATGGTCGGCGGCGTCCATGATGTCCAGCGTGATGCCCACGTCCCAGTCGCCCTTGGCCGAGCCGTCGCTGCGCTGGATGTACGGCTTGAGTTTTACCGTAAAGCCCAGGTTGCGCAGGATCTGCTGGAACTGCTGCTGCTTGCTGTCGCCGCGGTCGATGGCGTAGGCGTACGCCTCGACAATCTGCCCGCGCGCGCTGATGTCAGCCCACAGGGCGGCGTAGTTGAAGTGGCAACCATAGGCCTGGCGCACGGTGTAGTAGAGGTTTTGCACATCGGCGAACACTGCAATTTTTTTCACCGCACTTCCTCATGGACAGCCAGGCGCCAGCGCCCGGAAAGGGCGCCAGTATGCCAGCCAAGGGAGCGTTTCCGGGAAAAAATCAGACCGGAGCGCCGCAGCGCCCCGGCGTGGTGTGTCAGACGAAGGAATCGTCGTCGCCAAAGGATGAGGAATCGTCGGAATAATCGCTGTCGGCGAAGTTATCAGAGTTGCTGCCCCAGCTGTCATTGCCGGCAAACTTCTGGTCATCGTTGCCCCAGTTGCCCTGGTCACTGGCCGGTGCCGGTTGTTCGATGATTTCTTCCACCACCTGCGGCTGCTGGTTGTGATGGAACAGGCTGCTGATGCCTTCGGCCAGCAACACTCCACCGGCCACGCCGGCGGCGGTTTTCATGGCGCCACCGAGGAAGCCGCTGCCGGCTGGCGCGGCGGCCGGTGCTTGCGGCGGTTGGTAGTTCTGCTGCGGCGCTGGCTGACCAAAAGCGGGTCGCGCCGGCTCACGCCAGCCGCCACCTGTGTTGCTCGGCGCAGGCTGTGGCTCACGGGAGCCGCCGCCAAAGATGCTCGACAGGAACCCACCACCGCTGGCCGGCGCCGGTTGCGTGGCCTTGGCCCGTTGCAGCTCGTCCTGCAATTGCTGGATCTGCTGGGCCTGTTGATTGTTTTGCGCGTCGAGGCTCTGCAGCGCATGTTCCTGCACCAGAATCGACTGGGTCATGTAATAGCCGACGGCGGGTTGGCGAGCCATATGCTCCTTGATCCGCGCTTCGGCCTGGGCGTCGCGGGGGGCTGAGTCCGTTTCGGCTTGCTGCAACCGTGAAAACAGTCCATCGATCAGGGTTTGCTCTTCGCTGTTCATGGCGACCTCGTTAGATTGCCGATAAAAAATTCCGGTCCCGCCTGTGATCAGGCTGGGGGCTTTCCAGTTATGGGGATGTTACGAGTTGTTTCAATGGTCTTTACTCAAGGTTTACGTTTGCGCCCCTTGGACCCTGATCGGTTAAAGTGTGGCCCTCTGCTTCCAGGCCTGTGATGACCCTGATGAATCCGTTAGACGTTTTGCGCGACTCCTTCCGCTTTACCCAGCGCAACCTGGGCGCCATCGTCCAGCTGTGCCTGCCATTGGTGATCCTCGAAGCCTTGTTGCAACAGGTGCTGGACCACACGCTGGGCCCGGATGCGTTTCCCGGCTACAGCGTGGTCGTGGGTTTGTTGGTGTACCCGCTGTACACCGGCGCCCTGATCCTGTTTCTCGATGCCCGCACCCGGGGCGAGTCGCCGCGCACCAAGGACGTGTGGGCCATGGCCTTGAGCCTGTGGCCGCGTTTTGCCCTGCTGACAGCCATGAGCACCTTGCTGATTCTGCTGGGGCTGTCGCTGTATTTCCTGCCGGGCTTGTGGCTGATGGTGGTGCTGGCGTTTGCCGAATACCTGCTGGTGCTGCGCGGTATGCCGGCGTTGGCGGCGATGAAGGAGAGCTTTCGCCTGACCCGCGGGCATTTCTGGCGCATCCTGGTGTGCCTGCTGTGCGTGATGACGCCGTTGTGGCTGCTCAAGGGCGCCAGCGTGGCGGCGTACCCTGAACCGGCGCCGTTGCTGGGGCTGCTGATGGACAGCGCCCACAGCTTCCTGCAACTGTTCACCAGCGTGGTGCTGTTCCGTTTATTCATGCTGATCGGTGGCGACGCCGACGTGCGGTGATATGCTCCGTGGCTCTTCTGACACGCATATAAGCCGAGCCGATGACCCGTTTATTGCGCATCACCCTGTTGAGCCTGTTAATCATCACCGGCCTGCTGGCCGCGCTGATCTACAGCCTGACCTGGCGCCCTGCCGACAAAGAGACCCTGCCCGTCAGCTGCGTGGCACCCCGTGCGCCGACACTGTTGCCGGGGCAGGCGCTCAAGGTCATGACCTGGAATGTGCAATACCTGGCCGGCAAGAACTACGTGTTCTGGTACGACACCCCGGACGGTAGCGGCCCGGACGATCGCCCCACCGTCGAAGACATGGCCTTCAGCCTCGACGAAGTGGCGCGGGTGATTCGCGACGAACAACCCGACATCCTGCTGTTGCAGGAAGTCGACGAAGGCGCCAAGCCTTCCCATTATCAGGACCAGCTTGCGCTGTTGCAGGAGCGTCTGGTAGACCTCTACCCATGCAGCGCCCAGGCGTTCGACTGGAAGGCCGACTTTGTGCCCAGCCTGCATATCTTCGGCAGTGTCGGGCGCAAGCTCGCTACGCTCAGCCGCTACCAGATCGAACACGCCGAACGCCTGCAACTGCCGGCCGCCGAAACCAACTTCATCAGCCGGCAGTTCCAACCTAAACCTGCGTTGCTACTGACTTACCTGCCCTTGAGCGATGGCGGCCAACTGGCGGTGCTCAATACACGCCTGGACGGCGGCGCACCTGGCCGCTCGGCAGCGCAACAACAAGTGCAAGCCACGGCCAAGCTGCTGGACAAGTTCGAAGGCCGGGGCACGCCCTGGTTGATCGGCGGGGATTTCAATCTGCTGCCACTGGGCCAATACCTGCGCCTGGACGCGGCTAAGCGTGGGCAGTATGCGCCGGACAGCGAGTTGCACCTGCTGTGGGACAAGTACCCGATGATCCCACGTAACAGCGAGTCCAGCGGGATTGATCGAGAAAAATGGCTGACGCACTTCCCCAATGACCCGAGCCTGGACGGGCCGGATCGCACCTTGGATTATCTGTTCTACAGCCCGCGCATCAAGCGGGTGGAGGCGAAGGTGAGGCAGGAGGACACATTGCGCATTTCCAACCATCTCCCGGTTATCGCCCGCTTCCTGCTGCCTGCCGCGCAATAACCCACATCCTTAATCTTTTGTGGGAGCTGGCTTGCCTGCGATGCCGCCGATGCGGTCTTTCAGTGACACCGCAGCGATGCGATCGCAGGCAAGCCAGCTCCCACATTTGAACTGCATCGCGCCTACTTACGCGGCTTGATCCGGGCCGTCGCTTCGGCCACCAACGGGTCATCCGGCCAGTAATGCTTGGGGTAGCGCCCTTTCAAATCCTTCTTCACCTCGGCATAGGTACTGCGCCAAAAGTTCGCCAGGTCCTGCGTGACCTGCACCGGTCGCCGCGCCGGGGACAGCAGGTGCAGCTTCACGGCCAGGCGCCCACCGGCAATGCGCGGGGTGTCTGCCAACCCGAACAGTTCCTGCAAGCGCACCGCCAGAATCGGCGGCTGTTCGCTGTAGTCCAGGCGTACCGATGACCCCGACGGCACTTTCACATGCTGCGGCGCCAGCTCTTCCAGGCGTTGGGGCAAGGGCCAGGGCAGCAGGTTGTGCAGGTAGCTGGAGATATCCAGGTGGGCGAAGTGGCTGAGGCGCGAGACCTTGCCCAGGTAAGGCATCAGCCAGTGTTCGAGGCTGGCGAGCAGGGCTTTGTCGCTGAGGTCGGGCCACTCGCTGGTGTTGCCGGCATCCAATTGGCGCAGCAGCATCACACGGGCTTGCCATTGGCGCAGTTCCGGAGTCCAGGGCAGCAACTCCAGGCCTTTGCGGCGCACCAGGTTGACCAGCGCCTGGCTGCGGGCGGACTCGTCGAGGCCGGTCAGCGGTTCACGGCTGAGCACCAGTTCACCGACTTTGCGCTGGCGCTCGGCGCGCAACACGCCTTCGCGCTCGTCCCAGTCGAGTTGGTCGACGTTGCGCACTTGCTCGGCCAGTACCGTGTCGAACAGCGCCGGGTCAAAATCCGCCGCCAGGTAGATGCGTTCTTCGCGCTGGCCCTGGCGACTGCCCAGGTCGGCGATCACCAGCCAGGGTTGTTTCATCAGGCTGTCGGCTTCGGCAAACAGCGCCGCTCGGCCATTGGCCAGGCGGTATTCAGCGCCACCGGGGCGGCGCTGCTGGGCGACGCGGTCCGGGTAGGCCAGTGCCAGTAAGGCGCCGAGCCAGCGTGGGTGGTCGGGGTTGTCCACCGGCTGGGCCGCCTTGCCGCGCAGGTAGCCCCGGTATTGCCGGGCCAGTTGCTTGGCACGCTGAACGCCGCCCTGGGTGCCGCGCGCACGTTCTTCTCCGGACATCAGCGCCAGGCGGCTGTGCAAATCGGCACCGCCGCCGCGCAAGATGTCGCGTTCGCCCAACAAGGCTGCCACGTCGCAGGCGGTGGCGGCGAGGCCCAGGTCCTGGCCACGTAATAACAGATGGGCGATACGCGGGTGAGCCGGCAACTCGGCCATCTTCTGGCCATGGGCAGTGAGGTTTTCTTCGTCCAATGCACCGAGGCGTTGCAACAGATCTTGGGCCTGGGCATACGCGGCAGTCGGTGGTACGTCCAGCCACACCAACTGGTTGGGCTTCACACCCCAACGGGCCAGTTGCAAGGCCAGCCCTGCCAGGTCAGCGGCGAGGATTTCCGCGCTGCCATAAGCGGCCAGACCGTCGTGCTGGTCTTCGGACCACAATCGGTAACACACCCCCGGCTCCAACCGACCTGCCCGGCCGGCGCGTTGGGTGGCGCTGGCGCGGGAGATGCGCTGGGTGTCGAGGCGGGTCATGCCGCTGCCGGGGTCGAAACGCGGCACCCGCGCCAGCCCGGCGTCGATCACCACGCGTACGCCGTTGATGGTCAGGCTGGTCTCGGCGATGTTGGTGGCCAGCACCACTTTGCGCTTGCCGGCCGGCGCCGGGTCGATGGCGGCGCGCTGGGCGTTGAGGTCCAGCTCACCGTGCAACGGGCATAACAGTACATCAGGGCGATCACCCAAGGCCTCAGTCAGTTGCTGGTTGACCCGGCGAATCTCCGCCTGCCCCGGCAGAAATACCAGCACACTGCCGGGCTCGTCATGCAGGGCTTCGAGGATAGTTTGCACCACGCGCGGCTCGATAAACTCCCCGGCCTGGTACGGCCGGCCCCAGCGCATCTGCACCGGGAACATGCGCCCTTCACTGCGCAGGATCGGCGCGTCATCCAGCAAGCCCGCCAGGCGCTCCCCTTCGAGGGTGGCCGACATCAGCAGGATCTTCAGCGGCTGCTCGTCGCGAAACAGCTCGCGACCGTTAAGGCTCAGGGCCAGCGCCAGGTCGGCGTCGAGGCTGCGCTCGTGGAATTCGTCGAAGATCAACAAGCCCACGCCGTCCAGCGCCGGGTCGTCCTGCAGGCGGCGGGTGAGGATACCTTCGGTGACCACCTCGATACGCGTATTGGGGCCGACTTTGCTGTCCAGCCGAATGCGGTAGCCCACGGTCTCACCGACCTTTTCACCCAGTTCACTGGCCAGCCGCTCGGCAGCAGCACGGGCAGCCAGGCGCCGGGGTTCGAGCATCAGGATGGTTTGCCCGGCGAGCCACGGCTCATGCAACAAGGCCAACGGCACGCGGGTGGTTTTACCGGCGCCGGGGGGCGCTTCCAGCACGGCTTCATGGCGATGCGCCAAGGCGTCACGCAGGGCGGGTAAAACATCATCGATCGGCAACGAATTCATACTGGCTCCAAAGCAGAGCGGCGAGTATAACGGCGAACTGCCGAGTGCCGATGCGGGTCTTAAAAACACCCACGCTTTGGGCTGTGAATGCAGTCGAAGGTGGGAGCTGGCTTGCCTGCGATAGCGGTGTGACAGTTGCCGCTGTATTTCCTGAACCGTCGCAATCGCAGGCAAGCCAGCTCCCACATTGGTTCATCGGCGCCTGGCCGATCTGGCTTATAGTCACCCTTAAATATGTTCAGGAGACTTTTTCATGCGTATCGCTTCCCGTGTCATCGGCGGTGTCCTCGCCGTTACCCTGCTGAGCCAACTTACCGCCTGCGGGTCGATTTTCTACCCCGACCGTCGTGGCCAGATCGATGGCAAGATCGACCCGACCATCGCGGTACTCGATGCCCTCGGCCTGTTGTTTTATGTGATCCCCGGCCTGATCGCCTTCGGTGTCGACTTCGCCACGGGCGCCATTTACTTCGAACCGGGCAAGACCGCCCAGGTCGCCCCCGAGAAACTGCACGAAGCCATCGGCGCTGACGGCAAGGTCGATAACGCCAAGCTGCAAAGCATCATCCAGAAAGAAACCGGCCGCACCTTGCCGCTGGACGACCCACGCCTGATCCAGTTCAGGGGCAGCGTGCAGCAACTGGCGGCCCTGGGCCTGCAGCCTGCCGCGTAAGGACAGCTCATGACCAGCAGCCCCGAACACGCAAGGCTCTTGCGCCTGGCCACCCGCGCCTCGGTGGGCGTGGCCTGTGTGTTGATTGTGACCAAGGCCATCGCCTGGTGGCTCAGCGGCTCGGTGAGCATGCTCGCCGGGTTGACCGACTCGCTGCTCGACGGCGTGACCTCGCTGCTGAACTTGCTGGCGGTGCATTACGCCCTGCGCCCCGCCGATGACGATCATCGTTATGGGCATGGCAAGGCAGAGTCGCTGGCGGGTATGGCGCAAGCCTTGTTTATCGCCGGCAGTGCGGTACTGATTGCGCTCCAGGCCTATGAACGGCTCAAGCATCCGGAGCCGGTCGGCGCACCGTGGCTGAGTATCGGCGTGATTATCTTGTCGCTGGGGCTGACCATGGCCCTGCTGATGCTGCAACACCACGTGGTGCGCGAGACCGGCTCCAACGCGGTGCGTGCCGACTCGCTGCATTACCGCTCAGACTTGCTGCTCAATGGCAGCATCCTGATTGCGCTGGTGTTGGCAGGCTTTGGCTTTCATCAGGTCGACGCCTGGTTCGGCCTGGGAATCGCCGCTTACATTCTGTGGAGCGCGATCCAGATCGCCCGGGAAAGCTTTGCGGTGTTGATGGATGAAGAGCTACCGCCGGATGTCAGCCAGCACATGCTGGAGCTGGCCCGTGGCGTGCCCGGCGTACTGGGTGCCCACGACTTGCGTACGCGGGTTTCCGGCAACCACTGGTTTGTGCAGTTGCACCTGGAGTTGCCGGGGGAATTGACGCTGTCGGTGGCCCATGGCATCAGCGACCAGGCCGCCGATGCCATTCACCGGGAATACCCGAAAGCCGAAGTGCTGGTGCACGCCGACCCACGGGAAGTGGTCACCGGTAACAAGGCCTAGTACTGCACCTGATACCCCCGACTGCCCAGGCAGTTGCCCTGGGCCTGGCGGTAGGTTTGCACCACCGCAGGGTCCGGGGCGTAGGTGACGGTGCGCGGGTCGAAGCCACTTTGTTGCACCGCCCAGCGATAACAGTCGTAGCCGTCCTGCTGTACCTGTGCTGGCGACTGGCCGTTGGCCGGGTAAGCCACCACGTCATAACCGTTGCCTTGAGGCGTCGGCGGAGGTGATGGCACCTGCGTCGGAGGTTGTACCACCACGTATTGTTGGGTGCTTTGCTCGTAGGCGTAATAGGCGCCTGCGGCGAGGAACAACAGCGAGCCGCCTACCCACACTTCACGTGCGTAGTCCGGCAGGTAATGCACGCGGATGCCGTAGGGCGGCGTCACCACCACGTAGCGCGGGCCTTGGGGGCGATACCAGTAGCCACCGGAGAAAAAGTAGTCCTGGCCACGGTAAGGCACGCGGTAATTGCGGTCGGGAAAACGGTCGATGACATAACCAGGGCGATGTTGCGGGCCCGGGCCCCAGCCATTGCCATGCCCATCGGGGCGGCCTGGCCAGCGGTTATCACCGGGGCGATCGTTACCCGGACGCGAACCGGGGCCGCCGGCCTCCCAATGCCGGTTGTCATCGGGGCGTCTGGGAATATCACGGTAATAACCCTGGCGCGGCTCCTGGGTCTGGCGCACGGTATCGGGCCGGCCCTGGATCGGCAGGTTATTGGAGGGTTGCGGTTGCAGTGCTGGTCGCCCCGGCTCATGACCTTGAGGCCGACCCTGCCATTGGCCACCCTCGTGCTGGCCGCCACGATCACCCTGCGGGTTTTGTGGGCGTGGCTGATTGTGCTCAGGCCGTTGCCCCTGGCCCGGTGAGTTATCGCGTTCGTCGGCCATCGCCTGGGAGCCGACGCTGACCACCAGCAAACCAACACCTGCCATACGCCAGATGCGCTTCATGCTTTTCCTCACTGCGGATTGGGGCTTGATCATGAGACTGGAAAAGCCTCGCCCGGTTCTGAGACAGTTTATCAGTCACGAGAACTATTTTCTGAAGGCAAAACGCGCACAAAGAAAAAGGGGTGACCCGTCGGCCACCCCTTGAGAATTTCGTCCTGGCTCAACGCTTTTGACGTTGGCTCACCTCACGCCGTCTTGTGGACAGTGTGCAGCCTGGAGGCCGGCTCAACCCTGCTGGGGCGGCGGCCGCAACGGGCCTGATTGGGCGCGTTGCTGTGGACTGTTGTCCAGGCGGTGATTCTGTTGGTAATCATAGGCGTGCCGGGCGGGCAGAGGATTGCGAAGATTGCGTCAATAAACAGTGCTTGCGCAATTTTTAACCCTTCATGGATAATTAACCGCAATAGTTACGACAAAGGCCAACCCAATGAGCAAGCTTGACCGATACGACCTGAGTATTCTGGCGGAATTGCAGCGCGACGCGAGGATCTCCAACCAGGAGCTGGCCGAACGCATCGGCCTGTCGCCTTCGCCCTGCTCACGCCGGGTCAAGCAATTGGAGGACGACGGCTACATCGCCCGCCAGGTCGCCCTGCTCGACCGCAAGATGCTCGGCCTGAGCCTCACCGCTTATGTATTGATCGGCATGGACCGTCACACGCCGGAACGCTTCGAGAATTTCGAGGCCGCCATCCGCACCCTGCCGCAAGTGCTGGAGTGCAGCCTCGTGACCGGGATGGATGCGGACTACCAGTTGAAGGTGGTAGTGCCGGACATGGATCACTATCAAAAATTGCTGCTGGGGCATCTGACCCGGATCGAAGGGGTGACCAGCGTGCGTTCCAGCTTTGTGCTGAACCAAGTGCTCAATAGCACCGAACTGCCCCTGACCCACCTGCGCACCTGAGAACAACGGTGGGAGCTGGCTTGCCTGCGATGGCGGCGGGCCAGTTTGCATCACGGTACCTGACAGACCGCTATCGCAGGCAAGCCAGCTCCCACAGTTCGATGGTGTAGGACTCAGGTCAATGTTGCGTTTGTGACGCTGCCGTATACTGCTCGCTTGTCTTGTCGGAAGAGTCCCATGAACAACATCGACCCCGCCCTGTTTGAAGAATGGATGATGACCGGCCTGGTCACTATCCTGATCATTTTCATGGGCTTCATCGTCTGGGACCTGGCGAAGAAATCCAAGGCCGGGCGCTTTGGTTCGTTCATCCTGTTTTTCGTGTTGGGCCTTGGTGTGGCAGCGTTCATCATCAAGAGCGTGGTGATCGGCCTGATTGAATCCGGCGCCTTATAAGCGCGCCGGCACTGCCTTCCATTGGCCTTGATCCAGGCCGTCGATAGACCAGTCGCCAATGCGCACGCGCACCAGGCGCAGCGTCGGCAGGCCCACTGCTGCGGTCATGCGCCGTACCTGACGGTTGCGCCCTTCACGTATCACCAACTCCAGCCAATGCGTCGGCACGCTTTTGCGAAAGCGTACCGGCGGGTTGCGCGGCCATAACGCCGGTTCATCCAGTTGCCGAGCCTCGGCAGGCAAGGTCATGCCATCGTTCAGCTCGACCCCATCGCGCAGACGTTGCAGCTGTTCTTCAGTCGGCTCACCTTCCACTTGCACCCAGTAGGTTTTCGCCAATTTGTGCTTGGGATCGGCGATGCGCGACTG
Source organism: Pseudomonas sp. CFSAN084952 (assembly GCF_009648855.1). Classification (NCBI taxonomy): domain Bacteria; kingdom Pseudomonadati; phylum Pseudomonadota; class Gammaproteobacteria; order Pseudomonadales; family Pseudomonadaceae; genus Pseudomonas; species Pseudomonas sp. CFSAN084952. The sequence goes on from NZ_CP045767.1 coordinate 4,658,987, forward strand.
AAGCTGGCCATCGTTGGTCAACAGCAGCAAGCCTTCGCTGTCACGGTCCAGGCGCCCCGCCGGGTAAATACCGGGAATATCGATAAAATCCTTGAGCGTCGCGCGCCCGCCTTCGTCGCTGAACTGGGTCAGCACATCGAACGGTTTGTTGAACAGGATCAGCTTCGGCTCGGCCGGTGGCGCCTTGGCGACACGTCGAACAGGCTGCGAAGGTTTCACGCCTGGGCGGCGCGAATCGGGACGGGTAGGACGGGACATGGCAAAGGAACATCTAACGGTCAGGACCGACAATGCTAGTGGCCTGACCGCCAAATGACCATCCCAACCGCTTAGCGGAACGGCGGTTCGTCGAAGCTGCGCAGTTTGCGCGAGTGCAACGAGTTGAGTTCGGTGCGCAACAGGTCGACCGCCTCGATGCCGATCTTCAAATGCTGGCTGACCGCACGCTCGTAGAACGCGTTGGCCGAACCCGGCAGCTTGATCTCGCTGTGCAGCGGCTTGTCGGATACGCATAACAAGGTGCCGTAAGGCACGCGCAAACGGTAACCTTGGGCGGCGATGGTGCCGCTTTCCATGTCCACGGCCACGGCGCGAGACAGGTTGATCAGCGGCCGCTCCTGGGCCCAGCGCAGTTCCCAGTTACGGTCGTCGTAGGTCAGCACGGTACCGGTGCGCAGGCGTTTTTTCAGCTCTTCGCCTTTTTCGCCGGTGACTTTCGCCGCCGCTTGCTGAAGCGCCAGCTGCACTTCGGCCAGGGCCGGGATCGGGATGTTCGGCGGTACTACACGGTCCAGAATCCCGTCGCGGCGCATATAGGCGTGGGCCAGTACGTAGTCGCCGATGGTTTGGGATTGGCGCAAGCCGCCGCAGTGGCCGATCATCAGCCAGCAATGCGGGCGCAATACGGCCAGGTGGTCGGTGATGTTCTTGGCGTTGGACGGGCCCACGCCGATGTTCACCAGGGTCACGCCGTGGCCGTCAGTGGCCTGCAGGTGATACGCCGGCATCTGGTAGCGGTGCCAGACCACGCCGGCGGCAATGGCCGAGGCTTCGCCGTGGTCCATGCTCTTGTCGATGACCACGTTGCCCGGCAGCACCATGCGGATAAAACGCGGGTCACTGCGCAGTTGCTCCAGGCCATGCAGGATGAACTGGTCCACGTAGCGGTGGTAGTTGGTCAGCAGGATCCACGGCTGTACATGGCGCCAGTCGCTGCCGGTGTAATGCACCAGGCGGCGCAGGGAAAAATCCACACGGGCGGCATCGAACAGGGCCAGGGGCAGCGGGTCGGTGTTTTCCCAGTCGTACAGGCCATCGGCAATGCCGTCGGTGGCGGCGGACAAGTCGGTACTGGGGAATACACGGGCCAGGGTCGCGGCGGTGACGCCGGAGCCGGCCAGTTCATCGCCCTGCTCCACCACGTACGGATATGGAATGTTCTGCTGGCTGACGCCTACTTCCACCGTGACGGTGAAGTCGTGCATCAGCGGCACCAGTTGCTCCAGCAGGTACTTACGGAACGCGGCCGGGTGGGTCACGGTGACGCTGTAGGTCCCCGGCAGTTGCACCTTGGCATACGCCCGAGTGGTTTGGGGGACTTCACCGTGGCAGTGGTAGGTCAAGCGCAGTTCCGGGTAGCGAAACAATGCGCGCTGCTCGGCGTCGGGCTCGACGCGGTCCTTGAGGTATTGCTTGAGCGCCTGGTTGAGCGCGCCAGTGGCACGCTCATGCAGCGCCGCCAGCCGGTCCACGGCTTCTTCGGCGGTTTTAACGACAACAAAAGCTTCGGTCACGGTAAGCATCCTGTGTTCTGACTTGCAGGCCTTTATCTTGCCTGTATCCAGGCCTCACCGAAACACCAGAAGTGGAATGCGTTGATAGGTGGGAGCTGGCTTGCCTGCGATAGCGGTCTATCAGCTACATAATTGCTGGCTGGACCACCGCTATCGCAGGCAAGCCAGCTCCCACATTTGGATTGTGTTTATTCAGAGCGATTGCGGGGTTGAGCGGGCGACAATTGCTTCCACGTCGACGCCACGCGGCAAGGTGCCATATACCCGCCCCGACGACTCACCCAACCGGCTGGCGATAAACCCATCACTCACCGCCGCATTACCCGCCTCCAGCAACAACTTGGCCTGTAACGCCAGGGCGATGTCCTCGGTCAGTTGCCGCGCCCGATACTGGATGTCCTGGGTGTCCATGAATGCCGCCTTCAACTGCTCGATATGCCGCGCCAACTGCTTGTCGCCGTGGCCATCGCCCAGCTCCACAAACAACGCCTCCAGTACCCCCGGCTCTTTGGACAGGGCACGCAATACGTCCAGGCACTGCACATTGCCGGAACCTTCCCACGTCGAATTCACCGGTGCCTCGCGGTAAAGGCGCGGCAGGATGCTGTCCTCCACATACCCGGCGCCGCCCATGCATTCGGCGGCTTCGTTGATCATCGCGGGCGCGCGTTTGCAGATCCAGTACTTGCCCACGGCCGTGACCAGCCGGGCGAACTTGGCTTCATGTTCATCATCAAGATGATCCAGGGCGCGCCCCATGCGCAGGCTCAAGGCCAGGGCCGCTTCGCTTTCCAGGGCCAGGTCGGCCAGCACGTTCTGCATCAGCGGCTGCTCGCTGAGCACGCGGCCACCCACCTGCCGATGAGCGCAGTGATGGCTGGCCTGGGTCAGCGCCTGACGCATCAAGGCGCTGGAGCCGACCATGCAATCGAAGCGGGTCATGGCAACCATTTCGATGATGGTTGGAACGCCGCGGCCTTCTTCACCGACCATCCACGCCAGGGCGCCGCGAAATTCCACTTCGCTGGAGGCGTTGGAGCAGTTGCCGAGTTTGTTCTTCAAGCGCTGGATGTAGAACTCGTTGCGCGTGTCATCCGGGCGGTGCCGGGGCAGCAGGAAACAGGTCAGGCCCTTGTCGGTCTGGGCCAGGGTCAGAAAGCCATCGCACATCGGTGCCGAGCAGAACCACTTATGCCCCACCAACTCGTAGGCTTGGCCAGGGCCACTCGCGCCCACGGGGTAAGCGCGGGTGGTGTTGGCGCGCACGTCGGTGCCGCCCTGCTTCTCGGTCATGGCCATGCCGATAGTAGCGCCGGCCTTGTGGGCGATGCCGACATTGCGGGGGTCGTATTGGGTACTGAGGACTTTAGGCAGCCAGAGGTCCGCCAGCTCCGGTTGCAGGCGCAGGGCCGGGACGCAGGCGAAGGTCATGGTCAGCGGGCAGCCGCTGCCGGCTTCGGCCTGGCTGTGCAGGTAGGTCATCGCCGCACGCGCCACATGGGCGCCCGCCTGGGGATGGGCCCACGGCAACGACGGCAGGCCATGCTCGACGGCGGTGCGCATCAGCTCGTGATAAGCCGGGTGAAACTCAACCAGGTCAATGCGATGGCCATAACGGTCATGGCTGCTGAACACCGGTTTGTTCTGGTTGGCCAGGAAGCCGGCTGCCATCAACGGCCCACCCGCCAGCGCGCCGTAGGCATCAATGCGCGCTTGGGCCCAGCCGGCGCCAAAGCGGCGTGACCATTCCTGCAAAGGCAAGTCGATGCGATACAGGTTGGTGCCGTCCAGGGACGGTGGCTGGTTGGTGACGTCGTGGGTTTCGGCAAACTGATGCAGGTTCATGACGGGCCTCCTGGAAAAAAGGCCGCATGAACAGTGGCCCGGAATTCAGTTAAGCACCGTGCAAGACCTTAAAAAAGTGGCATACGCGCCGAATGTTCGGCGCTTTCACCCTCATCCGCGCACAGCACGCTACGTTCAAGTGCCGCCTGCAAAGCATCGAAACGCACCGGCTTGGCCAGCCGATCCGTCATGCCAATGCCATGGCAGCGCTCACGCTCCGGCCCATTGGGCGAAGAGCTCAGGGCGATCACCGGCAATTCACCGCAGCCAGGCAATGCGCGAATCTGACAGCACAACGAAAAGCCACCCTCTGGCACATCCAGCAGCACGGCGTCGAAGCTATGCCCTTGCAATGCAGCGAGTGCCGCCGGGCCGCTGTCCACGGTTTTGACCCGGTAACCGAGCTTGAGCAACATGCCACGCACCGCCAGTTGGCCCACGCTGTTGTCGTCCACCAACAGCACCGTGCACTCCTGAGGCGCACGCTGTGCAGGCAGGGTTTGCGTGGCGGGCGTCACCTGCTGCGGCACGGCGCTGACGTCCACTTCCAACTGGAAGCGACTGCCTTTACGGGGCTCAGAATGATGGGTCAGGCGCCCGCCCAGCAGTTCGATCAACTGCCGGCAGATCGCCAGGCCAATGCCCAGGCCGCCGTATTCACGCGTCATCGAGCCGTCCAACTGAAAGAAACGCTGATACAGCGTGGCCTCATCGAGAAAGGCGAAGCCGATACCGGTGTCGGTGACGATAAAGCTCAGGTGCAAGGCGCCATCCCCTTGGGGCACGCCCACCACTCGCAAGCGCACCGCGCCGACGTGGGTGAATTTGAAAGCGTTATCGAGCAGGCAATCCAGGCACTGGAGCAGTTTGTCGGCGTCGCCGATCAGCCGGTCCGGCACCTCATCGGCCACATCAATGGAGAACGCCAGGCCTTTGCTCTGGGCGCTGCCGGTGAATTGCTGGCGCAAGGTATCGAGCGTGCCGCGCAGGCTGAACACTTGTGGCTGGGCCACCAGGCGACCGGCCTGCAATTCGGTGAGGGTGAGGATGCCGTTGACCATGCGCATCATGTCCCGCGCCGAGCCGGCGGCGGTTTGCTGGTACTGCGTCAGGTCATCGTCCAATGACACGGTTTGCATCAGCTCCAGCGAGCCGATCACACCGTTCATCGGCGTGCGCAATTCGTGGGTCAGGGTGGCGAGAAATTCGTCTTTGAGGCGATTACTGCGGGCCAGTTGCTGGTTGAGCGCTTCCAGCTTCTGGCTGGCATCGAGGAGAATCTGCGCCTGCTGTTCGCGCATGCCGTTGATGCGGTCGGCCAGGGCCAGGGACAACAGCGCCACTTCAATGGCTGAGCCGAGCTGGCTGGCGTACATGGTCAGGAACACGTTAGGCAGGTAACCCAGCACCATCAGGGTGTTGACCACCCCGCCGAGCAGGAAAGCCGACCAGGCGATGATGAAATAACGCGCCATGCGCTGCCCGCAATACCAGGCCTTGATGGCCGCCACGAAGATGGTCACGGTAAACACCAGCGCCAGCGCAGTGGCCAGGCGCAGGGCCACGGCGTAACTGGTCAACAACGCCAGTGCCATCACCAACCCTCCACAGGCCGCGAGCGCCAGCAGGATACGGTTGAGCCAGCGGCTGTGCTGCGCGGTGTGCAGGAAACTGCGCGCGAACAGGCTGCCGAACAAGGCCGCCGAGCCGATCAGGAAGGGCACCGCCGCATTCGCCCACCACGGGTTGTTCGGCCAGAAGTACTCCACCGCGACGCCATTGACCGACAGCTGATACAAGCCGAACGAGGCGATATAGAGGATGTAATACAGGTAGCTGGTGTCGCGCACGCTCAGGTAGATGAACAGGTTGTAGATCAGCATGCCCAGCAACACACCGTAGATGGCGCCGAGCACGTACAAGCGCAGCGGCTGCTCCTCCATGTAGGCGGTGCCGGCCCATAATGTCAGCGGTGCCTGGATCGAGCCTTGGCTTTGCAAGCGCAGGTAGACGGTTTGTTGCTGGTCGGGCAAGAAGCTGAGCTTGAACAGGTAGTTGCTCTGGCTCACCTCACGGCTGGAAAACGGCAACGCGCTGCCGGTGCGGGTGGTGAGGCGGAAGTGACCAGTGCCGTCGTCCTGGTAAAGGTCCAGGCGATTGAGCGGCGGGTAGGCCAGTTCCAGAAACCAGGTGCGTGGTGCCCGGGGATCTTTGGCGGTGTAGTGCAGGTTGACCTTCAGCCAGAACACCGAGCGTGAATAGCCGGCATTGAGCGTGTCTTTGTCGTGGGTCTTGAATTGCGCGGCATAGGCGGGGGAACTGACATCGGCGATGGTGAGGGCATCGGTTGGGTCTTCGAGCACTTGCATGACCCGGCCCAACGGGAGGCTTCGCGTGTCCTGGTCGAACTCGACGGCGCTGGCGAGCATCGGCAGCCCGCACAATAAAAAAATCAGCAAATAGCGCATAGAGCCCCAGCGTAGCCTGGTCCGGTTGTGTCAAAAGCCCCCCATTCCTTTTGAGAAGACGTACACCGGCGATACAGTAAGTTGTTTGGATGCACTTTAGCATAGCCAGTAAAAGCCATTAGCCACCGCGGGAACTTTTTTTAGGACAGCTCTAGGGCAATGCTTTCAGCTCATCTCAGTGCAGCGCTCAGCCACGGCAAATCGCGCCGCAGCGGCAAACTCCTGCCATCGCCAGGCAGCCACGCAAAAAGCGTTTGGTGGTAAGCTCGCGCACCATGAATATCTACAGCTCTCGCCCCGTTGTCCTCTGTCTCTCCGGCCACGACCCCAGTGGTGGCGCCGGCCTGCAGGCAGATATCGAAGCCCTGCTCGCCCAGGGTTGCCACGCGGCCCCGGCCGTCACCGCGTTGACCGTGCAAAATACTGTCAATGTCAGTGATTTCCGCGTGCTTGACCGTGAGTGGGTACTGGCCCAGGCCAATGCCGTGCTCGGCGACTCTGAAGTTGCGGCAGTCAAGCTGGGCATGCTCGGCTCCACCGCGATGGTCGACACCGTGGTCGAACTGCTGCAGGCGCACCGGCATTTGCCGGTGGTCTGCGACCCGGTGCTGCGCGCCGGCGGCGGCGGTAGCCTGGGCAAGGACGAGGTCGGTTATGCAATGCGCGAGCGGCTGCTGCCCTTGTCATTGATCGCCACCCCCAACCTGCCCGAAGCGCGCATCCTCGCGGAACTGCCCGACGGCAGCGCCGACGACTGCGCCGAGAAGCTGTTGCCGTACATCAAGCACCTGCTGATCACCGGTGGCCATGGCGACGAGCACGAAGTGCACAACCGCCTGTACAGCCGCGACGGCACGCGCCAGACCTTTACCTGCCAGCGCTTGCCCGGCAGTTATCACGGCTCGGGTTGCACCTTGGCCAGTGCGCTGGCCGGGCGCATTGCCCAAGGCGAAGGTTTGGCCAGCGCCGTGCAAACGGCTCTCAACTACACGTGGCGTACCCTGCGTGATGCCGAACAACTCGGCCAGGGCCAGTTCGTGCCGCGTCGATTGCCGCTGGATTTCTGCTCGTAACTTATCGCTCGTCAGCAAGGGGTTTGCCCGATGAAACTACGCGGCCTTTACGCCATTACCGACAGCCAACTGTTGGCCGGCAAATTCCTCGCCTACGTCGAGGCGGCGCTGGACGGTGGCGTCACCCTGTTGCAGTACCGCGACAAAAGCAGCGACGAGGCACGGCGCCTGCGTGAAGCCGAAAAGCTCTATGAACTGTGCTCGCGCTACAAGACTCAATTGATCATCAACGACGATGCCGAACTGGCCGCGCGACTGGGCGTCGGCGTACATCTGGGCCAGACCGACGGCCCGCTGACCTCGGCCCGGGCACTGCTCGGCGCCAAGGCGATCATCGGCGCCACCTGCCACAGCCAGATCGAACTGGCCGAACAGGCCGCCAAAGAAGGCGCCAGCTACGTCGCCTTCGGCCGCTTCTTCAATTCCACGACCAAACCCGGCGCACCCGCCGCCACCGTTGACATGCTGGCCCAGGCCCGCAAGCGCCTGCACCTGCCGATCTGCGTAATTGGCGGCGTCACCCTGGAAAACGCCGAGCCGCTGGTGGCCCACGGGGCTGACCTGCTCGCCGTGGTCCATGGCCTGTTCGGTGCCGACAGCACCCAGGAAGTCACCCGCCGCGCCCGTGCATTCAACGACCTTCTTAAATCTTCAGTTTAGAGAGCCCGATCATGTCCCGTTCCGAAACCCTGTTTGCCAACGCCCAGAAACACATCCCCGGCGGTGTGAACTCCCCCGTGCGTGCGTTCAAGAGCGTGGGCGGCACGCCGTTGTTCTTCAAGCATGCCGAAGGCGCCTACGTCACCGATGAAGACGACAAGCGCTATGTCGACTACGTCGGCTCCTGGGGCCCGATGATCCTCGGCCACAGCCATCCGGATGTGCTGGAGGCGGTGCGCCAGCAACTGCAACACGGCTTGTCCTACGGCGCCCCGACCGCGATGGAAACCGAGATGGCCGACCTGGTCTGCTCGATCGTGCCGTCGATGGAAATGGTGCGCATGGTCAGCTCCGGCACCGAAGCCACCATGAGCGCGATCCGCCTGGCCCGTGGTTTCACCGGCCGCGACAACATCATCAAGTTCGAAGGCTGCTACCACGGCCACTCCGACAGCCTGCTGGTGAAAGCCGGCTCCGGCGCGCTGACCCAGGGCGTCCCCAATTCCGCTGGCGTACCTGCGGCATTCGCCAAGCACACCCTGACCTTGCCGTTCAACGACATCGCAGCCGTCGAGCAGATGCTCAGCGAAGTCGGCCAGGACGTTGCCTGCATCATCGTCGAGCCGGTTGCCGGCAACATGAACTGCGTTCCACCGGCCCCGGGTTTTCTTGAGGGCTTGCGCGAGCAGTGCGACAAGCATGGCGTGGTGCTGATTTTTGACGAAGTGATGACCGGTTTCCGGGTCGCCCTCGGTGGCGCCCAGGCTTACTACGGCGTTACGCCAGACCTGAGCACCTTCGGCAAGATCATCGGCGGCGGCATGCCGGTAGGCTGCTTCGGCGGCAAGCGCGAGATCATGCAACACATCGCCCCGCTCGGCCCGGTATACCAGGCAGGCACCTTGTCGGGTAACCCGCTGGCCATGGCCGCCGGCCTGACCACCCTGCGCCTGATCAGCCGCCCGGGCTTCCACGCCGAGCTGACCGACTACACCACGCGCCTTCTCGACGGCCTGCAACAACGCGCCGACGCCGCCGGCATCCCGTTTGTGACCACCCAGGCCGGTGGCATGTTCGGCCTGTACTTCAGCGGCGCCGACGATATCGTCACCTTCGATGACGTGATGGGCAGCGATGCCGAGCTGTTCAAGCGCTTCTTCCACCTGATGCTCGAAGGCGGCGTGTACCTGGCACCGAGCGCCTTTGAAGCCGGCTTCACCTCGATTGCCCATGGCGAAGCCGAACTGAAATTGACCCTGGATGCTGCCGAGCGCGCCTTCGCGGCCCTGAAATAAGTGACGGCAACCTCTGACGTTGCCCCTGGCAGCGTCAGATTTGCTACTTTGCTTACAGAGAATTCCTGGTTTTTTCGAGAATTGCACTGCAATCCGGCAGATAACTTGCCCAAGCAGCAGAAAAACGAGTAAAGACTTTGTAAGCAGAGGCCTGCTTATTTCATAATGCGCGCTTATTGGACTCCCTCGAGGGTCCGCGCGCCCCGTCAGAGGTAAGTCGATTCCCATGAAACGCACCGGCCGCACCCTGGTTCTGGGCTGCCTGTTGCTCCTTCAACCGCTACTGGCACATGCCCAGGCCGGCGGCAACTCGTTGTTAATTCCAGCGATGGGTCGTTGCACCCTCAATACCCAGCCAGAGAGCCAGGCCGAAGCCCTGAGCGCGTGCCAGAAACAGGCCGAGGACGGGGATGCGCAGGCGCAATACGAGTTGGGCGAGTACTACCACGACAGCAAGAACCCGGCCGTTGACCTCAACAAAGCGTTGAGCTACTTCGAGAAAGCCTCGTTGCAGGGCCACGCCCAGGCGCAATACCAGTTGGGCAACATGTTCTTCAAAGGCGAAGGCGTGCCGGCCAACAACATTCAGGCGTACATCGTGCTGAAAATGGCCGCGGTCAATGGCGCCGAAGACGCACTGGACACCGCCGACGAAGTCGCCGAGCACATGCAGCGCGATGAACTGGAAGTGGCGACCCAGGTGCTGGGGCAGATTTTCCGCAACTACCTTCAGGAGTTGCAGAGCGCCGATGGGCGTTCGCCTTTCTCTCCCCTGCCTTGATCACGGCGATAACAGGTAGCCCTGTCGATACGCCGTGACCCCTGCGACGTGGGCAATCGCCATACCGGCGCTTGCCATTCGGCGTATTGATCGTACATACAAAAGCCCTGCACGCTCACACGCTACCTCGGTCACACGGTCTGTAATCGGATCGATGACGTGCGCCACGATTTGTCCTGCTTCCAGGTAATCCCCCACCTGCGCGCAAAACACAATCAAGCCTCCCACCGCACTCACCACCGGCTCGACCCCCGCCAAGGGTGTTGGCGGACTCAATAACGCCGGTAGTGGAGGCGCTTGCCCCTCAACGCCTCCCTGCAAAGTCAGATAGTTGATCAACGCCTGACAATCCTGTCGCGCCAGCCCGTGGCTCACATCAGCCACGCCGCGCAACTCCACGGTCACGGCAAAACCCGGCGCCGCAAAGACCCCAGGAAAACGCGCCTGCATCCGTGCCCAGAACAAGGTGTAGCAATCGTCGAACGAATGCCCGCCCGCGTCCGGGCTCATAAAGCAGGCGCGGGCGCCCAGGTACCGCGCCAGCGGTTCCACCTGGGGCCAGGCGTCCGGTGCCAGGTACAGGTGCTGCACCGCCTCGAAATCACAATGCAGGTCCAGCACTCTGTCGGCGTCACAGGCCAGCGTTTGCAGGGCCAGGCGCAGGGAATGCAGCTGGGTCGCCGGCACCTGGCTGACAAGGGTTTGCCGCAAGGTCGCGCGGATCAGGTGCAGGTTATGCGCAGGATCATCAGTCAGAACATCCTGAACCTGATCCCCGACCTGCTGGCTGACGTCGACGAAGAAGCGATTGAAGTTCTCTCGACTGTCGTTATCGAAGCGCCCCTGCGGCACGTCCATCAGCACCTGCTCCAACCCCAGCGGATTGGCCACCGGCACCAGCACCACCTGCCAACGCAGCGCACCTTTGGCCTCCAGATCTGCCAGCCGTTGTTTGAGATGCCACAACACCAACATCCCCGGCAACTCATCGGCGTGCAGGGACGCCTGGATGTAAACCTTGCTCGGCGCATCGGCTGGGCCGTAATGAAAACTATGAATATGCCGCGTGGTACCTGGCACAGCCGTCAACAGTTCATGTCTGCAAGTCTGCATATCGCCTCCTATCGATTCGAATCAAGAAAGCTCAGCCAGCGTCGTTCTGCCAGACGGAACAGGCAGATCAACGCGAACGTAATGCACAAGTAGAGCGCCGCGGCCAGGCCAAAGGATTGGAAGGTGAGGAAGGTTGCAGCGTTGGCATCCCGTGCGACTTTCAGGATATCCGGCACCGTTGCCGTGAACGCCAGGGTGGTGGAATGCAACATGAAGATCACTTCATTGCTGTAGTAGGGCAACGACCGGCGCAGGGCCGAGGGCATGATCAAGTGCACGTACAGCTTCCAACCGTCGAAACCCAACGACCGTGCAGCCTCGATTTCACCGCGCGGCATCGCCCGGATCGCGCCCGCGAGTATTTCCGTGGTGTAGGCCGCGGTATTGAGGGCAAACGCCAGAAGGGTGCAATTGAGCGCTTCGCGAAAAAAAGCATCCAGCAACGGTTGCTCGCGAACGGCGCCAATGCTGTAGATGCCGGTGTAGAAGATCAGCAACTGGATATACAGCGGTGTGCCGCGAAACACGTAGGTAAAGCTTTGCACCGGCCAACGCAGCCAGCGTCGGCTGGACGTCCTGGCAATGGACAGTGGCAACGCCAACAGCAGGCCCAGGCACGAAGAGGCGCTAGTCAGCCACAAGGTCATGGCCAGGCCGGTGATTTGTTGGCCGTCAGAATAGATAAACGGCCGCCAATACTCCTGGATAAGCTCGATCATGATGATGATTCCTGCACACCGTCACCATACCGACGCTCCAGCCAGCGCAACGCCGCGTTTGAAACACTGCTGAGCAACAGGTAAACCAGCGCCGCCAGCAGCAGAAAAGCCAGTAATTGCTGACTGCTCTTGCCCGCCATCTGCGCCACTTTCACCAAGTCTGCCAAGCCGATGATCGACACCAACGCCGTGGCCTTGAGCAAGACCATCCAGTTATTGCCCAGCCCCGGCAGGGCAAACCGCATCATTTGCGGGAATATCACATGCACAAAACTCTGCCTGAAGGTCAGGCCAAGGGCTTTGGCAGCCTGGAACTGGCCCCGGGGCACAGCCAGCAAAGCGCCGCGAAAGGTTTCGGTGAAATAGGCGCCGTAGATAAACCCCAGAGTGATCACGCCGGCGCTGAAAGGGTCGACATCGATGTAGGCCCAGCCCAATTCGCTGGTCAGACGACTCAGGCCTGTCTGCAACCCGTAGAAAATCAACAGCATCAACAACAGGTCCGGAACCCCGCGAATCAAGGTGGTATACACCTGCGCGCACAGGCGCCATGCCCTGACCCTGGACAGCTTGGCGCCTGCCCCCAGCAGGCCCAGGATCAGCCCCAGCAGCAATGACAACAGTGCCAGTTGCAGGGTGACCCAGACCCCGTGCAGTAACATCGGCAAAAAACCGCCCAGGGACGCGGCGAATTGAGTGAAGGCAGGTAGCATGATTGTGTCCTCGCTGGCCGTTGAGGGCGGTTATTGGCCGCTGAACATGTTCACTCCGGGGAAGTACTGCTCTTGCAGGCGAGCGTAGGTGCCATCGGCGTGCAGGGCAGCCAGCCCCTTATCCAACAGCGCTTTCAACGTGTGGTTGCCCTTGGCAATGCCAATGCCGCTTTTGGACGGCATCAACTCGCTGTCAATCAACGGGCCCAGCACGAACCCGACGCCTTGGGGTGAACGTAAAAATCCGCTCTGTGCTTGCTGAGCATCCTGCAGCGATGCCTGCAAACGCCCTGTCAGCAGGTCCGCGTACACTTGCTCCTGATCGGCATAAGCCACCACCTTCATACCCTGCCCGGCGAGCACTTGCCGGGCATACACTTCTTGAGTACTGCCCTGCAAATAGCCGACGGCCATGCCTGTGGAAAGCTCAGTGCCAGGGCGCATCACCATGGCGGTGGGACTGGAAAACACCTCCGAGGAAAAGTCGATGACCTTTTGCCGAGCGGCAGTGATGGTCATTGAAGCAAGGATGGCGTCGATCTTGCCGGCGTTGAGGCTGGGAATCATGCCGTCAAAGTCACTCTCGACCCATTGGCAGCGAACATTCAAATGTGCACAAATTGCATTGCCAATATCTATTTCAAAACCGGTCAAAGTGCCCGTACTGTCTTTATAAGCAAAGGGCGCATAGTTGGGATCGGCAGCGAAACGGATCACTTTATAATCGCTGGCAAACAACGATGAATTAATAAGGAGTGTGGTGAATAACATCAGGAGTATTTTTTTCATTATTGTATTCCTCGTTATTGATTGAACAGTCGGACTGACTACACCTCGATAAATGGAATTTCCCGCCGCACTATCAGCGAGCCTTCGGGCGCATCGAACTCACGTGCGATGCGATGACCTGAATACACCGCCGCCGCAATGGTGCCCGGCGCCACACAGTCGCCGATCAGCGTCAGCGTTCGGATGCCTGCCGCCTGTAACTGTTCGGGTGAGTTGTTCAAGGCCTGATACAGCGCCTGCTCAGGCTCCCGGGAAGTGACCAGCAGCAAGGCTGCAGCTGGGATCAACCGCGTACGTTCGGTGTAGATGCAACCCGCTACCACACCCTCTGGCTTAACGCTGACCAGCGTATGGGACGGTATGATCGTGACATTCAACTGCATCAGACGACGCTGAATGCGGTGCTGCTCGAGAGTGTTATGGGTCCAGGCCGCCACGTCCGCCGCAGGGGTGACGAATATCACCTCCACACCCCGCGCCACCAGGTGTTCGGCCAGCACGCTGCCCATGTAATAGTGATCGTCATCGAACAGCAGCACCGGCGAAGTGGGCAACACCCCCGCCATCAGGTCATCAGGCGTCAGCACGGGCAGGCTCTCCAGGCCCGTTAAGGGGGAGCGCAAGGCGCGTCCCAAGCCATCCCGCCGCCAATGGGAACCCGTAGCGATGAACACATGCTCGGCGGCGAAATCCAGCACATCCTGGGCCTGCAAGGGGCTTTCCCGATAGATCTCGACTGACGGCATGCGGCTCAACGCATCCAGTCGATAGTCAATCACCCGTGCCCAACTCGCCAGCCCCGGCAGCCGGGCTTCCAACGCTACACGCCCGCCTAGGGTGCGCAGGCTGTCGACCAGGGCCACTTCCATCCCTCGCGCACCTAGGATCCGTGCACACTCAAGCCCGGATGGCCCGGCGCCGACCACCAGCGCCCGGCCGGGTTGCTGCGTACGGTTGACCGACTCGGGGTGCCAGCCACGCCGCCACTCCTCGCCCATGGTCGGGTTCTGTGTACAGCGCAGGGGCGTGCTGGTGTGGTCGCCACTGACACATACATTGCAGCCGATGCATTCGCGAATTTCCTCGGCGCGCCCCTCTTCAATCTTCTTGGGCAAGAACGGATCGGCAATCGAAGGGCGGGCCGCCCCGATCAGGTCCAGTACGCCACGGCGAACCAAAGACACCATGGTGTCCGGCGAAGTGAAGCGGCCGACGCCCACCACGGGCTTGCTGGTCAGCGCCTTGAGCCCCAGCAGGAAGGCCTCTTGGTAACCCTCCCCGGCAAAGCGCGCCGTCACGCTGTCATTGGACCAATCGGCGACATTGACGTCCCACAAGTCCGGCAGGTCCGCCAGCATCGAGAAGATTTCGGCACCTTCGCCCTCGCGGCTGAGGCCGTCGGCCATTTGCTCATCCACCGCCAGGCGGACCGCTACGGCACACCGATCACCGACTGCGTCGCGAGTGTCTTCAATCAACTCGCGCAACAGGCGCACACGGTTTTTCAACGTACCGCCGTATTCGTCGGTACGCCGGTTATTGCGTGGCGTGAGGAAATGGAACGGCACGCTCAGGTCGTGGCCGGCGTACACATAGATGATGTCGAAACCCGCCTCCCGGGCGCGCAATGCGGCGGCTCGATGCAGGGCGCGCAATTGCCGGATATCGGCATGGCTCATGGCCCGAGCCTGCACCGGGTCGTAACTGCGCACCGGGGTATTGGAAGGCGCCCAGGGAATTTCGCGACTGTAGCGGTTGGGCGCCGAGTAACCATTGAATGCCAGCTCTACCCCGGCCAACGCCCCGTGACGGTGTACCCCCTCACACATGCGCGCCAGTGCAGGAATATCGCGTTCATCCCAAAGACGCGCTTCTATATAAGGTGAGAACTCGCTCAGCGGGCTGATTTCGCATTCTTCCGTGCACACCACGCCCCAGCCGCCCTCGGCTTTCACTGCGCGCATGCGCGCCATCGCCGAGGGGTGCACGTGGCCCATGCCATTACAGTGCGGAACTTGATAAAAGCGATTGCGGGTACGCACCGGGCCTATTTGCACCGGTTCAAACAGAATGTCATAGCGAGGATCGCGCACAGGGCTACTCCCGAACAGGTCAGTTCGTTAATGAAGGCGTGATGGAACTTGGCGCTAATGAGTGGCGTGATTAAACGCAGTCGAACGGGGGAAACTTCGAGGTTTTCTTATTATTGGTAGATTCATGATGCCCTCTCTGAATAAACAAAATTTGCTATCTTTCAAACAAAATGTCTATCCATTGAGAGGCAGTTTCGGAAACGCCCTACAAATTAATTGCAGATCACTTCTCAGGCATCGGCATCGGAAACGGCATCACATTGCTCATGCCCCGAGCTTCACTGATCTTCGGCGTCCCCAAGCGCTCGACTTCATCGATGCGCACAATCGAATGCATGGGCACAAAGCTGCGCACTACCCCTTCGAACTGGGCCTTGAGCTTTTCTTCGCCCGGATCGACCACCAACTGGGTGCGCTCGCCAAAGACGAACTCTTCCACCTCCAGGAAGCCCCACAGATCACTTTGATAGATCTGCTTGGCGTACATTTCGAACACCTGGCCCTGGTTGAGGAAAATCACCTTATAGATTGGAGCTTCACGTTTGGTCATGGTGGGCGAACAACACATGGGGATATAAAAGAGGGCGCGAACTATAGCATGGCACCCGATGCACAGCGCTAGGAACCAATGGGCATGCCCCCTATAATGCGCGGTTCTTTACCACCAGTTGACGATTCCCATGGCCAAGAAGCTTTACATCGAAACCCACGGTTGCCAGATGAACGAGTACGACAGCTCGCGCATGGTCGACTTGCTGGGCGAACACCAGGCCCTGGAAGTCACTGCCCGCGCCGAAGATGCCGACGTGATCCTGCTCAATACCTGCTCGATCCGCGAGCGGGCCCAGGACCGTGTGTATTCGCAGCTGGGCCGCTGGCGCGAATTGAAACTGGCCAACCCGGACATGGTGATCGCCGTCGGCGGGTGCGTGGCCAGCCAGGAAGGCGCTGCGATCCGCGACCGCGCGCCCTATGTCGATGTGGTGTTCGGCCCGCAAACCCTGCACCGCTTGCCCGAGATGATCGACGCCGCACGCATCACCAAGCTGCCGCAGGTTGACGTGTCGTTCCCCGAAATCGAAAAATTTGATCATCTGCCCGAACCGCGCATCGATGGGCCGAGCGCCTATGTGTCGGTGATGGAAGGCTGCAGCAAGTACTGCACCTTCTGCGTGGTGCCTTACACCCGCGGCGAAGAAGTCAGCCGGCCGTTTGACGATGTGCTATCGGAAATCATCCACCTGGCTGAAAACGGCGTGCGCGAAGTGACCCTGCTGGGCCAGAACGTCAACGGCTACCGTGGCCAGACCGATGATGGCCGCCTGGCCGACCTGGCGGAATTGATCCGCGTGGTCGCCGCTGTCGATGGCATCGAGCGTATCCGCTACACCACCTCGCACCCGCTGGAGTTCTCCGACAGCCTGATCCAGGCCCACGCCGAAGTGCCAGAGCTGGTCAAACACCTGCACTTGCCGGTGCAATCGGGTTCGGACCGCATTTTGTCGGCGATGAAGCGCAACCACACCGCGCTGGAATACAAATCCAAATTGCGCAAACTGCGCGCTGCCGTGCCGGGCATCTGCATCAGTTCGGACTTTATCGTCGGCTTCCCGGGCGAAACCGAGAAAGACTTCCAGCAGACCATGAAGCTGATCGAGGACGTCGGTTTCGACTTCTCCTACTCGTTCGTCTACAGCCAGCGCCCGGGCACCCCGGCTGCCGACCTGCTGGATGAAACCCCGGAAGCGTTGAAAAAAGAGCGCTTGAACGCGCTGCAACATCGCCTCAATCAGCAGGGCTTTGAAATCAGCCGACAAATGGTCGGTTCGATCCAGCGCATTCTGGTCACCGATTATTCGAAGAAAGACCCGGGTGAATTGCAGGGGCGTACCGAGAACAACCGAATCGTCAACTTCCGCTGCGACAATCCCACGCTGATCGGCCAGTTTGCCGATGTGCACATTGATGCGGCGCAGCCACACTCGTTGCGTGGCTCGTTGATCAACTGATCTCGCTGACCGGATGAAGATCAAAATGTGGAAGCTGGCTTGCCTGCGATAGCGATGTATCAGTGCCCTATGTGCCAACTGACCCACCGCTATCGCAGGCAAGCCAGCTCCCACAGGGGTTCTTCAGGGTTATCGAGAGTGGGGCCAAGCTATTTAAGTGCTTTCGCACACCGGCGCCTGGCGTTATTCTCTCTCTCACCTCATCAGCCAAAGGGCGGCTAAAAGCAACCTTGAACGCACCCATAGCAGAACCCCATCGCTTTATCCTCGAGCCGTTTGAGGCTCGCCGTTTCGCCAACCTGTGCGGACAGTTCGACGAGCACCTGCGCCTGATCGAACAACGCCTGAGCATCGAGATCCGCAACCGCGGCAATCAGTTCGAGCTCATTGGTGAACCTCAACACACCACGTCTGCAGAAAACCTGTTGCGCCGCCTCTACCGCGAAACCAAGGGTAGCGAGCTGTCGCCGGAGACCGTGCACCTGTACCTGCAGGAATCGGCTGTGGAAGACCTGGCCAATAACCCGGTGGCCGAAGCCAGCGTGGCCTTGCGTACCAAAAAAGGCATGATTCGCCCCCGCGGCTTGAATCAGCAGAAGTACGTCAAGGAAATCCTCGGCAACGACATCAACTTCGGCATCGGCCCGGCCGGTACCGGCAAGACCTACCTGGCGGTGGCCTGCGCTGTCGATGCCCTGGAGCGCGAGCAAGTGCGGCGCATCCTGCTGGTGCGCCCAGCGGTCGAGGCCGGCGAAAAGCTCGGTTTCCTGCCCGGCGACCTGGCCCAGAAGATCGACCCGTACCTGCGCCCGCTCTACGACGCGCTGTACGAGATGCTCGGCTTTGAATACGTGGCCAAGCTGATCGAGCGCCAGGTGATCGAGATCGCACCACTGGCCTACATGCGTGGCCGCACTTTGAACAACAGCTTCATCATCCTCGACGAAAGCCAGAACACCACCGTTGAGCAGATGAAGATGTTCCTCACCCGTATCGGTTTCGGCTCCACTGCCGTGATCACGGGCGACATCACCCAGGTCGACCTGCCCAAGGGCACCAAGTCGGGCCTGGGCCAGGTGATCGAGGTGCTCAAGGACGTGCCGGGTATCAGCTTCACGCATTTCATGCCCAAGGACGTGGTACGCCACCCGCTGGTGCAGCGCATTGTCGAGGCCTATGAGCGTTTCGAACACCGCGACGACGCGCCCGCCAAGGACGCTCGCCACGATGGTTGAGCTAGACCTGCAGCTGGCCACCGACGCGCCCGCCCCCAGCGAAGCCCAGTTCCGCCAATGGTGTGAACTGGCCTTGCGCCAGCGCACCGCCGACTCGGAACTGACCATTCGTCTGGTGGACGAGGCCGAAGGCCGTGAGCTGAACCACACCTGGCGCCAGAAAGACTACGCGACCAACGTGCTGTCCTTCCCCGCCGACGTGCCCGACGAATTGCTGGATATTCCGCTGCTGGGCGACCTGGTGATCTGCGTCGCGGTGGTCGAGCGCGAAGCGGCCGAACAAGGCAAGGAACTTGAGGCCCATTGGGCCCATCTAGTCATCCACGGCTGCTTGCATCTCTTGGGTTACGACCACATAGACGATGACGAAGCCGAGGAAATGGAAGCGCTGGAACGAACGTTGCTTGCAGAGCTGGGTCACCGCGACCCGTACGCAGACGACGAAAACTGATCAACACTCAACTGTCATATCAAAGGATTTAGAGTAATCGCTATGAGCGAAGACCGATCGAGCAACGGGCAGAAGTCATGGCTGGGTAAACTGACCCAGGCTTTTGCCCACGAGCCGAAGAACCGCCAGGAGCTCTTGGAGCTGCTGCGCGATGCCCACCAGAACAAATTGCTGGACAGCGAAGCGCTGGCCATCGTCGAGGGCGCCATCCAGGTGGCTGACCTGCAAGTACGCGACATCATGGTCCCGCGCTCGCAGATGATCAGCATCAAGGCGACCCAGACCCCACGGGAATTCCTCCCGGCCGTGATCGACTCGGCGCATTCGCGCTACCCGGTGATCGGTGAAAGCCATGACGACGTCATGGGCGTCCTGCTGGCCAAGGACTTGCTGCCGTTGATCCTCAAGGAGAACGGCGACAGCTTCAACATCAAGGACCTGCTGCGCCCGGCCACCTTCGTGCCCGAGTCCAAGCGCCTGAATGTGCTGCTGCGCGAGTTCCGCGCCAACCACAATCACATGGCCATTGTGATTGACGAATACGGCGGCGTGGCCGGCCTGGTCACCATCGAAGACGTGCTGGAGCAGATCGTCGGCGACATCGAAGACGAGCACGACGTCGAAGAAGACAGCTACATCAAGCCGCTGCCCAGCGGTGATTTCCTGATCAAGGCGCTGACGCCGATCGAGAACTTCAACGAGTTTTTCGACAGCGAGTTCTCGGACGATGAGTTCGACACCGTCGGCGGCCTGGTGATGAGTGCGTTCGGGCATTTGCCCAAGCGTAATGAAACCACCGAGATCGGTGCGTATCGCTTCCGCATCCTCAATGCCGATAGCCGTCGTATCCATCTGATCCGTTTGACACCTATCGCCCGCTAAGGACTGACATGCGCCGTATGATCGCACCCGGCTGGCCCGGTAACTTGCTGGCCGTGGTGGCCGGCGCCATCACAACCCTGGCGCTGGCGCCGTTCGATATCTGGCCGTTGGCGCTGGTAGCGGTCGGCCTGTTCTATATCGGCCTGCGGGAGCTGACACCCCGCCAAGCCCTGGCCCGTGGCTGGTGTTTCGGCTTCGGCCTGTTTGGCGCCGGCACCAGTTGGATCTACTACAGCATCCACCACTTCGGCGGCGCTTCGGTGCTGCTGGCGGGGTTCCTGATGCTGCTGTTCACCGCCGCCATCGCCTGGTTCTTTGCCCTGCCCGCCTGGTTATGGGCACGCTGGTTGCGCCGTAACGAAGCACCACTGGCGGATGCATTGACGTTCGCCGCGTTGTGGGTCGGCCAGGAAGCCTTTCGTGGCTGGTTCCTTACCGGTTTCCCGTGGTTGTACTCCGGTTACAGTCAACTCGATGGGCCTTTGACCGGCCTCGCGCCATTGGGTGGGATGTGGCTGATTTCCTTCGCCCTCGCACTCACCGCCGCATTGCTGTGCAACCTGCCGCGTCTGCTGGCCAGCAAGCGCAATGCCTTCATCGGCGCGGGCCTGTTATTGCTGGTTGCACCTTGGGCCATTGGCCTGGCGCTCAAGCATCACGCCTGGACGTCGCCGTCTGGCGCGCCGCTGAGCGTGGCCGCGATTCAGGGCAACGTCGAGCAAAGCATGAAGTGGGACCCCGACCAGCTCAATGCACAGTTGGCGCTGTACCGCGACATGAGCCTGAGCTCCAAGCGCGTCGACCTGCTGGTCTGGCCGGAAACCGCCGTGCCGGTGCTCAAGGAGTCCGTCGAGGGCTACCTGGGCATGATGGGCAAGTTTGCCGCCGACCGGGACAGTGCGTTGATCACCGGGGTACCGATTCGCCAGGAAGTGCACCACCAGAAGCGCTATTTCAACGGCATCACCGTGGTGGGTGAAGGTGACGGCACCTACCTCAAGCAGAAACTGGTGCCGTTTGGCGAGTACGTGCCGTTGCAGGACATGTTGCGCGGGCTGATCGCCTTTTTCGACCTGCCCATGTCCGACTTCGCCCGCGGCCCTTCTGACCAGGCCATGCTACAGGCCAAGGGTTATCAGATTGCGCCGTTCATTTGCTATGAAGTGGTGTACCCCGAATTCGCCGCCGGCTTGTCGGCCCAGAGCGACCTGCTGCTGACCATCAGCAACGACACCTGGTTTGGCCGCTCCATCGGCCCGCTGCAGCACCTGCAAATGGCGCAGATGCGTGCCCTGGAAGCTGGCCGCTGGATGATCCGCGCCACCAACAACGGCGTGACCGGGCTGATCAATCCGTTTGGGCAGATCACCGCGCAGATCCCGCAGTTCGAACGTGGCATTCTCTATGGAGAGGTGGTGCCGATGCATAACCTCACGCCGTACCTGCAATGGCGTTCGTGGCCGTTGATCATTGTGTGCCTGGCATTGTTTGGCTGGGCTCTGCTGGCTGCACGAATGTCCAAAACGCTCTGACCTGTGGGAGCTGGCTTGCCTGCGATGGCGGTGGATCAGTGCCCTGAGTGCTCACTGACCCACCGCCATCGCAGGCAAGCCAGCTCCCACATTTTGATCTCCTGTGTTGCGCCTACCGGTAAAACAACCGATACCCCACCTGCCCCACCGCTTCATTGATCAACTGCCCGCTTTGCCACACCGCCTTGACCTCCGGCATCCAGCCACCCAGCGGTCGGCCATGGTCCACACCCAAAAAGCCCACCGGCCCCGGCACCACGGTGAAGCCGGCCTTTTCAAAACTCCACACCGAACGCGGCATGTGCCAGGCCTGGGTCACCACTACCACACGCTTGATGCCTTGAGGCAAGAGTATCTCGGCGCTCATCTGGGCGTTTTCCCAGGTAGTGCGGCTTCGCTCTTCTTTCCAGCGTACGGTGACACCGAAGTCATCCTGCATCGACACGGCCATCAGCTCGGCCTCACTGGGCGGCGTGCCGTAGTGCAAGCCACCGCTGGTCAGCACTGGCAAACCGGATGCCTTGGCCAGCCGCGCGGCAAAACGCTCACGTTCCAGGCCAATACCGGTGGGTTGGTCGCTGCCCCACGCAATATCTCCACGCTCGCGCCCCGAGCCCAGCACCACAATCGCGTCGGCACGCTGGGCCAAGGTGGCCCAGTCTTCCCGGGCCAAAGGTGGTTCTGTCTCCAGGACACGGGCGCCCCACTGCACCATCACTGGCAGGCTGATCAACCACATCCCGCCCAGCCCGAGGGCAAAGCACAAGCCCGCCAGGCGTGGACGGCTGCGGCGAAACCACCAGGCACACGCCAGCAACAGCAGAAAAATACCGGGAGGCAACAACAGTTGTTTAATGAAATAACGAAAAGGCATCGGGCATCTCCAAAGATGCCCGCAGCCTAGATGCATCGGGGTTTTGCAACAATCCTTACCGACAACATTTTGATAACGCTAACGGATAACGCGTGGCTCACTTGCACCGCACGGACCGGAAGTTCTCTGGCCCGCGGCCGGTCGCCAGGTCTTTGAGCCAGATGACCTTGGCCGAATGAGCGGGCGGGGAAGCCTGCCCATGGGAGGCGCGGTCGTGATTCAACGCCAGATAGTTCTTGATCAATTCAAGCTCCGCCTGGCTCAAGCCTCGCAACTCCAGCTCCAGAGGCCGCTCATCACGCAATCGGCCTGCGGTTCTTGCGGCATCCAATGCCCGACCCAAACGGTCGATCAATCCTTCATACAACTGCGGTTTCGTTAAAGTTCGCTGCGATTCAACCATCCCCTCACCTCATTGAAGAAATACTTGCTCCCCACTAAACAGCGTAGCCCCCGTGGCTGCGCCTGCCCGGTGCCGCGACAGACGGCCCTTGCCGCGCAATCAGGGTTTCCCTCGATAGAGTGGGGTCATGTATGCTACGGCGCTTCCTGTAACTCCACTTCCCGCAGGGTTTGGGCACGGACGCGCCGCTTCTTGGTGTCGAACAACCCGGACAGTGCACCGAAGAGGATTAGGCCACCCCTATCCAGTTCAAAAGTAGCCATGCACGAACAATATCAGCCCCGTGAAATAGAAAATGCCGCCCAAACCTTCTGGGACGAGCAAAAGTCCTTTGAAGTCAGTGAACAGCCAGGCAAGGAGACTTACTACTGCCTATCGATGTTCCCTTACCCCAGCGGCAAGCTACACATGGGGCACGTGCGCAACTACACCATCGGCGACGTGATTTCGCGCTACCAGCGCATGCTCGGCAAGAACGTGTTGCAACCTATGGGTTGGGACGCCTTCGGCATGCCGGCAGAAAACGCCGCGATGAAAAACAACGTGGCGCCCGCCAAGTGGACCTACGAAAACATCGCCTACATGAAGACCCAGCTGCGCAGCCTGGGCCTGGCGGTGGACTGGTCCCGCGAGGTCACCACCTGCAAGCCGGATTACTACCGTTGGGAACAATGGCTGTTCACTCGCCTGTTCGAAAAAGGTGTGATCTACAAAAAAAGCGGCACCGTGAACTGGGACCCGATCGACCAGACCGTACTGGCCAACGAACAGGTTATCGACGGTCGCGGCTGGCGTTCCGGCGCGCTGATCGAAAAGCGCGAAATCCCGATGTACTACTTCAAGATCACCGCCTACGCGGATGAACTGTTGTCGAGCCTCGACGATCTGCCGGGCTGGCCTGAACAGGTCAAGACCATGCAGCGCAACTGGATCGGCAAATCCAAGGGCATGGAAGTGCAGTTCCCATACAACGTCGACTCCATCGGCGAAGCGGGCGCACTCAAGGTCTTCACCACCCGCCCAGACACCCTGATGGGCGCGACCTACGTCGCCGTGGCCGCCGAACACCCGCTGGCCACCCAGGCCGCACAGAACAACCCTGAGCTGCAGGCGTTCATCGCTGAATGCAAAGGCGGCAGCGTGGCCGAAGCCGACGTCGCCACCCAGGAGAAAAAAGGCCTGCCAACCGGCCTGTTCGTCGAGCACCCGCTGACCGGCGAGAAACTGCCGGTTTGGGTCGCCAACTACGTATTGATGCACTACGGCGATGGCGCCGTCATGGCCGTGCCGGCCCACGACGAGCGCGATTTCGAATTCGCTACCAAGTACAGCCTGCCGATCAAGTCGGTCGTGCGCACCAGCTCGGGCGACACCAACCCCGCTCCGTGGCAAGACGCCTACGGCGAGCACGGCACGCTGATCAACTCCGGCGAATTCGACGGCCTGGACTTCCAGGGCGCCTTCGATGCCATGGAAGTGGCCCTGATCCAGAAAAACCTCGGTGCCTCGCGCACCCAGTTCCGCCTGCGCGACTGGGGCATCAGCCGCCAGCGCTACTGGGGCTGCCCGATCCCGATCATCCACTGCCAAACCTGCGGTGACGTGCCGGTACCGGAAGACCAACTGCCGGTCGTGTTGCCAGAAGACGTGGTGCCGGATGGCGCTGGCTCGCCGTTGGCACGCATGCCTGAGTTCTACGAGTGCAGCTGCCCTAAGTGCGGCGCACCGGCCAAGCGTGAAACCGACACCATGGACACCTTCGTGGAGTCCTCGTGGTACTACGCTCGTTATGCCTCGCCGCATTATGAAGGTGGCCTGGTGGAGAAATCCGCAGCCGACCATTGGTTGCCGGTGGATCAGTACATCGGTGGCATCGAACACGCCATCCTCCACCTGCTGTATGCGCGCTTCTTCCATAAGCTGATGCGTGACGAAGGCCTGGTGAGCTCCGATGAGCCGTTCAAGAACCTGCTGACCCAGGGCATGGTGATCGCCGACACTTACTATCGTCGCGAAGCCAATGGCGCCTACACCTGGTTCAACCCGGCGGATGTCGAGCTTGAGCGTGACAGCAAGGCCAAGGTCATCAGCGCCAAATTGAAGGCCGACGGCCTGCCGGTGGAAATCGGTGGCACCGAGAAGATGGCCAAGTCCAAGAACAACGGCGTCGACCCACAGTCGATGATCGATCAGTTCGGCGCCGACACCTGCCGCCTGTTCATGATGTTTGCCTCGCCGCCTGACATGAGCGCCGAATGGTCCGACTCTGGCGTTGAAGGTTCGCACCGTTTCCTCAAGCGCGTCTGGCGCCTGGCCCACGCCCATGTCAGCCAGGGCCTGCCGGGCAAGCTGGACATCGGCGCCTTGAACGACGAGCAGAAAGCCGTGCGCCGCAGCATCCACCTGGCTATCCGCCAGGCCAGCCAGGACGTCGGGCAGAACCACAAGTTCAACACCGCCATCGCCCAGGTGATGACGCTGATGAACGTGCTGGAAAAAGCCTCGCAGGCGACCGAACAAGATCGTGCGCTGATCCAGGAAGGCCTGGAAACAGTTACCCTGTTGCTCGCGCCGATCACGCCGCATATCAGCCATGAACTGTGGAGCCGTCTGGGCCACAGCGGTGCCGTCATCGATGCCGCCTGGCCGGTGCAGGATGACAGCGCCCTGGTACAGGACACGCTGCAACTGGTCATCCAGGTTAACGGTAAACTGCGTGGCCAGATCGACATGCCGGCCAGCGCCAGCCGTGAAGAGGTTGAAGCAGCTGCACGTATCAATGAGAACGTGCTGCGCTTTACCGAAGGCCTGACCATCCGCAAGGTGATCGTGGTGCCTGGCAAACTGGTCAATATCGTCGCCAGCTAAATCGGATCAGGCGCGGGGCTTGGGCCCCACGCCGAACTAAACCTTTAGGGCCCGAGAAGGCCCACCTGGTTTCAAGGGGAGCAACAAAATGATCAAACGCAATCTGCTGGTTATGGGCCTTGCCGTGCTGTTGAGCGCTTGCGGCTTCCAGCTGCGCGGTACCGGCACCAATGAGCTGTCGCTCAAGGAACTCGACGTCAGCGCCCGCAACGCCTACGGCGAAACCGTCACCCAGCTGCGCCAGACCCTGGAAAACAGCGGTGTGCACGTGTACAACGGCGCGACCTACAAACTGATCCTGACGGATGAGCGAGAAACCCAGCGCAATATCAGCTACGCGAGTGCTGGCCGTGCGTCCGACGTCGAGTTGAACACTGCGCTGATGTTCGAAATACAAGGCCGTGATCAGTTGCCGTTGATGGGTGACAAGATCCAGGTGCAGAAAGTGGTGAGCCACGATGGCAACAACCTGGTGGGTTCGGACTCCGAGACCATCCAGGTGCGCAAGGAAATGCGTCGTGAGCTGATCCAGCGCATGATGACTCGCCTGCAAATGCTCACTCCGGAAAAACTGGCTGAGCTGCAGCAAGTGGCCGACAACAAGGCCAAGGCTGACGCCGACGCCCTGAAAGCCGCGCAGGAATATGAAGACAACACGCCGAAACAGTCGCCTGTTGAAGTCCCTGTCGAGTAAGCCAAACGGGGCGCCCCTGGCGCCCCGTTCGCCCTGCCTATGAAACTTGCCCCCGCCCAACTCGCCAAACACCTGCAAGGTGGCCTTGCGCCTGTGTACATCGTCAGCGGCGACGACCCGCTATTGTGCCAGGAAGCGGCCGACGCTATCCGCACCGCCGCACGCCAGCAAGGTTTCGATGAACGCCAGGTATTCAGTGCTGACGCCAGTTTCGACTGGGGCACGCTGCTGCAAGCTGGCGCGAGCATGTCGTTGTTTGCCGAAAAACGCCTGCTGGAACTGCGCCTGCCCTCGGGCAAGCCGGGCGATAAAGGCGCGGCGGCCCTGATGGAATACTGCTCGCGCCCCGCCGAAGACACCGTGCTGCTGGTCAGCCTGCCCAAGCTTGACGGCAGCGCGCAGAAAACCAAGTGGGGCAAGGCCCTGGTTGAAGGTCCACAGACTCAGTTCATCCAGATCTGGCCGGTGGACAGCAACCAGTTGCCGCAGTGGATTCGTCAGCGCCTGTCGCAATCAGGGCTGGCGGCGACACAGGATGCCGTGGAACTGATCGCCGCTCGGGTCGAGGGCAACCTGCTTGCCGCCGCCCAGGAGATCGAAAAGCTCAAGTTGATGGCTGAAGACGGGCAGATCACCGTCGAAACCGTGCAAGGCGCAGTGGCCGATAGCGCACGCTTTGATGTGTTCGGCCTGGTGGACGCCATCCTCAACGGCGAGCCCGCCCACGCCCTGCGCATGCTCGAAGGCCTGCGTGGCGAAGGAGTGGAACCGCCGGTGATTCTGTGGGCACTGGCCCGTGAGCTGCGGGTGCTGGCGAACATTGCCCTGCAATACAGCCAAGGCACACCGCTGGACAAATGCTTCAGCCAGGCCAGGCCGCCGGTGTGGGACAAACGCAAACCCCTGATGAGCAAAGCCCTGCAACGGCACTCGGCGCAACGCTGGGCGCAACTGTTACTGGAAGCGCAGCGCATCGACGCACAGATCAAAGGCCAGGCGGCCGGCTCGCCGTGGATGAGCCTGAGCCGCTTGTCGCTGTTGATGGCTGGCCAGCGCCTGGCGTTGCCTGCCGAATAAACCCTTCTGTACAACAGCACAAAACCCTGTGGGAGCTGGCTTGCCTGCGATGGCGGTGTATCAGTGCCCTTTGTGCCAACTGACCCACCGCCATCGCAGGCAAGCCAGCTCCCACATTGACTCTGCCCACTGCTTATTTGCAACATTTCCCACCTATCGACGGGCTTTACAGCCGGCCCACTTCGGCAGATGATTTGCACCGCTGCATTCCACCCTCAAGCGAGAGAATCCACCATGAGCAAAAAGCCATCCAAGCATGGCCCCAACAAGGCCAAATCCATCATCGCCCAGCCCTTGTTCCGCAGCCGCCAGGAACGCGCCGGCAAAGGCAAAGGCAGCTACCGCCGCGAAGCCTTCCAGTCTAACAGCTGGGAGGCTTCTTACTTTCTGGCTGCCTGAAGGCAAGCGCCCCTCTGGCATGATAAGGTCTGTACCTGATTTGTAACCCCTGGACCTGTGCATGCCCTCTCGTCTTTCTCGTCATTGGCACCTGCGCCAATTGATCGCTGCCTCCAGCCTCATTCTGCTTGTCGCCTGCGCCGAAAAACCTACCGCTGCGGACGCTCAACCCCTGCCCAAGCTCCAGACGGCCCCGGCTATCGCGCCTGCCGTGGTGGCCCCGTTGGCGGTGGACAATCTCGATATCCAGCCGACCCAGACCTTTGCCGAATGGCAAGCTGGCTTCCGTGCGCAAGCGCTGCAGGCCGGGATCACTGCGGCCGTGTTCGATAACGCTTTTGCCGGCGTCACCCCTGATATGGCGGTGATTCGCGCCGACCGCAGCCAACCGGAATTTTCCCGCCCAGTGTGGGAATACCTCGACGGAGCACTGTCGCCGGTGCGCGTGCGCAATGGCCAGGCACTGCTGGTCAAGTACGCCGATATTCTGCAAAGCATCGAGCAACGCTATGGCGTCGACCGCCAGGCGCTGGTCTCGGTGTGGGGCATGGAGAGCAACTTCGGCGCTTTCCAGGGCAATAACTCGGTGATCCGCTCCTTGGCCACCCTCGCCTATGAAGGACGTCGTCCGGCCTTTGCGCAAGCGCAGTTGCTGGCCGCGCTGCAGATCATCCAGCATGGCGATATTCAGGCCGACCAGATGAAAGGTTCCTGGGCCGGGGCGATGGGCCAGACCCAGTTCATCCCGACCACCTACAACACCCATGCCGTGGACTTCGACGGTGACGGTCGCCGCGATATCTGGAACAGCCCGTCCGACGCCCTCGCCTCCACCGCGCATTACCTGCAAAGCTCCGGTTGGCAGAAAGGCCAGCCGTGGGGCGTTGAAGTACAGCCGCTGCCGTCGGGCTTCGACTACAGCCTGGCCGATGGCGGCGTGCGCAAGACCGTGGCGCAATGGCTGCAACTGGGCATCCAACTGCCGCCTGGCGTGAGCCTGCCGGCCAATGTCGACCAGCTGTCCGCCGCCCTGCTGCTGCCGGCCGGCTACCGTGGCCCGGCGTTCCTGGTGCTGGATAACTTCCGCGCGATCCTCAAGTACAACAATTCGTCGTCCTATGCACTGGCGGTTGGCTTGCTGTCGGAGCGGTTTGGCGGTGGCGGTGTGATTCGGGGCAGTTGGCCAAAGGATGAGCTGCCACTGAGCCGTTCGCAACGCATAGACCTGCAGACGGCGCTCAGCGCCAAAGGCTATGACGCGGGTAATGCCGACGGGATTATTGGCGCCAACACGCGCAAGGCGATTCGGGCTGCACAGCAGGCGTTGGGCTGGCCGGCGGATGGGTATCCGACGGTGAAGTTGCTGGAGTCGCTGCAGAACCGCTGAAGTGATCGCTCCCACGCTCTGCGTGGGAGCGCTGCCTTGGACGCTCCGCGTCCGCGGCTGAAGAGGGTGACGCAGAGCGTCACTGAAGGAATTCCCACGCAGAGCGTGGGAACGATCAGGCCTTGAACACTACATCCTGCTCCAACACCACACGCTGCTCCCCCGCATCCAGGCGCACCAAGGCGCCCATCGGCAATGTCAGGTTCGGGTCGCAATGCCCACTGCGCCAGCCTGCCAGCACTGGAATGCACAGCGGCTCAAAGGACTGCTTCAGCAGACGTGCCAACGCCCCGCTATCCACACCAGCCACATCCCCTACCAGCACACCGGCGACCTGGGCCAGCTTGCCAGCCAGGCGCAGGTGGGTCAGCAGACGGTCAATGCGATAGAGCGGTTCGTTGACGTCTTCGATAAACAGGATGATGCCGTCAGCGTCTATTTCGTAAGGCGTGCCCATGACCGCGGCGATCATCGACAAGTTACCCCCCAGCAAGCGCCCACAGGCCACACCTGGCTCGATTGTGGTCAACGGGTAGGCCATCGGGTGCGGCAGCACACTGCCGGCGCCCCGCTGGCCACGCAGCAGGCTGAACAAGGAGGATTCGGTGGGTGGCTGTTTGCCGCCGAGCAGGTCGGCGTTGAGCATCGGGCCATGGAACGTCACAAAGCCCGCATAGCGGTTGATGGCCAGATGCAAGGCGGTGATATCGCTGTAGCCCACGAACGGCTTCGGGTTGGCGCGCAGCAGGTCGAAGTCTAGGGCGTCGAGCAAACGGGGCGTGCCGTAACCGCCACGCAGGCAAAGGATGGCATCGATATCGGGGTTGGCGAAGGCGGCATGCAAATCACGCACGCGCACTTCATCGCTACCGGCCAGGTAGCCGTCGTGCTCGTACACCCCGGGGAAAATGTGCAATTGGTAGCCACGGGCACGCATCCATTGCCCGGCTTTTTCAACATCCAGCGCGGCGGGGCCGGCGGGGGCGATCAGGCCGAAGGTGCCTTCGGGGCGCAGTGCAGGTACGGCGGCGGTCATCCATGGTTCTCCCTATATGACGCAGAACGAAATGTGGGAGCTGGCTTGCCTGCGATGCAAGCGCCTCGGTGTATCAGTGACACCGAGGTGATGCTATCGCAGGCAAGCCAGCTCCCACACAAGCCAGCATTTCACATTGATTCTGGGGGCGGCTTACGAAACCAGGCTCGCCTTGACCAGCTTGGCCTGCTCGTCGGCGTGGTACGAAGACCGCACCAACGGGCCCGAGGCCACGTTCTTGAAGCCCATCTTGTAGCCTTCCTCGGCGAACCAGGCGAAGGTGTCCGGGTGCACGAAGCGCTGCACCGGCAAGTGGCTGCGGGACGGTTGCAGGTACTGGCCCAGGGTCAGCATGTCGATGTCGTGTTCGCGCATGCGCTTCATGACTTCGATGACTTCTTCGTCGGTTTCACCCAGGCCCAGCATCAAGCCGGACTTGGTCGGGATGTGCGGCATCATCTGCTTGAATTTCTGCAGCAGGGTCAGTGACCACTGGTAGTCCGAACCCGGGCGCGCCGCCTTGTACAGGCGCGGCACGGTTTCCAGGTTGTGGTTGAACACATCCGGCGGCTCCGCAGCGGTGATGTCCAGGGCGACGTCCATACGGCCACGGTAGTCCGGCACCAGGGTTTCGAGCATCACGTTCGGCGACAGCTTGCGGATCTCGCGGATGCAGTCGGCAAAATGCTGGGCACCACCGTCACGTAGGTCGTCGCGGTCTACCGAGGTGATCACCACATACTTGAGCTTCAGGTCGGCGATGGCGATGGCCAGGCTTTCTGGCTCGTTGACGTCCAACGGCTTCGGACGGCCGTGGCCGACGTCGCAGAACGGGCAACGACGGGTGCAGATGTCACCCATGATCATGAACGTGGCGGTGCCGCCAGAGAAGCACTCGCCCAGGTTCGGGCAGGAGGCTTCTTCGCATACGCTATGCAACTTGTGTTTGCGCAGCAGCGACTTGATACGGTCCACTTCCGGCGAAACCGGGATGCGCACGCGAATCCAGTCAGGTTTCTTCGGCAGTTCGGTGGTCGGGATGATCTTGACCGGGATGCGTGCAACCTTCTCGGCGCCGCGCAGCTTGACGCCGGCTTCCACCTTGGCACGCGGGGCCGGGGCTGGACGCTCAGTGATGTCCAGCGTCGGGATCATGGTTTGCACAACATCAGTAGTCATATCAATCGATTCCGCCCGTCAGGGTCGTCTGCTCTGCATAGTCGAGGTGTTTGACGAGCTGCGCGCGCAGCCGGGCACTTACCTCGGCAAATTCTATGGATGTTGCATGCTCACTCAACTGGGTCATCGCAAGCCCGGCGTAACCGCACGGGTTGATGCGCCGGAACGGCGCCAGGTCCATGTCCACATTCAAGGCCAGGCCATGAAAGGAACAACCGTGGCGAATGCGCAGCCCCAGGGAGGCGATTTTCGCGCCATCCACGTACACACCCGGTGCATCGGGCTTGGCCACGGCGGTCACGCCGTAACTGGCCAATAGCTCGATCAGGCACGTTTCCATGCGGCTGACCAGGTCGCGCACGCCAAACCCCAGCTTGCGCACGTCCAGTAGCAGGTAAGCCACCAGTTGACCGGGCCCATGGTAAGTCACTTGCCCCCCTCGGTCGACCTGCACCACCGGAATATCACCCGGAAGCAGCAAGTGCTCGGCCTTGCCGGCCTGACCCTGGGTGAAGACCGGCGGGTGTTCCACCAGCCAGATTTCATCCGGGGCCGAGGTGCCGCGCTCATTGGTAAAGCGCTGCATGGCATGCCAGACCGGCTCGTAGGCCATCTGGCCGAGCTCGCGAAAGCCCAGAACGTGCGACATCACAGCACCATGTGCACGAAGCCGGTGGCCCGCAGTTCGCTGTTGATGTCGTAGAGCTGGTCTTGACCAGTCGCAACGATGTGCAACTGGATAGTCGTGTACTTACCGGTGGTGCTGGAGCGCTCATCCACCCGGTTATCGTTGATCGTCGCATGTTTACGCACGATCTCAAGAATCGTGTCCTTGCGGCCCACACCGGTGTCGCTGATTACCTTGATAGGATAATCCGTCACAGGGAATTCAATTTTTGGCGCTTTTACTTCTTTATCGGTCATGGCAGAACAGCCTCGTAAGCGCTAAGCCGTGGCGACGGGCAAAGCCCCGCGTTGGATCAACGCGGGGCTTTGCAGGTGCACACAATCAGTTGAACAAGCCGTAGAAGAATAGACGGATGCTATCCCATACGCGGCGGAAGATACCACCTTCCTCGACAGCGTCCAGTGCGATCAGGTCGGCGCTGTGCACCACCTTGTCGTCCAGCTTGACTTCAACCTTACCGATCACATCACCCTTGGCGATTGGCGCAACCAATTGCGGGTTCAGGGTCATGCTGGCGGCGAGCTTTTTGAGCTGGCCTTTAGGCATGGTCAGGGTCAGGTCGTCGGCCAGGCCGGCCTTGACTTGCGAAGTCGCGCCCTTCCACACCGGCGCGGTCGCCAGCTCAGCACCCTTCTGATAGAAGGTCTGGGTTTCGAAGAAGCGGAAGCCGTAAGTCAGCAGTTTTTGCGTCTCGGCCGCACGGGCCTGCTCGCTGTTGGTGCCGAATACCACGGCGATCAGGCGCTGGCCATCACGTACGGCGGACGACACCATGCAGTAGCCGGCTTCGTCGGTGTGGCCGGTCTTCAGGCCATCGACGGTCTTGTCGCGCCACAGCAACAGGTTGCGGTTAGGCTGCTTGATGTTGTTCCAGAAGAATTCCTTCTGGGAGTAGATCGCGTAGTGCACCGGGTCAACGCGGATGATGGCGCGCGCCAGGATCGCCATGTCATGAGCCGACGAGTAGTGCTCCGGGTTCGGCAGGCCGGTCGGGTTCATGAAGTGGCTGTTGGTCATGCCCAACTCACCGGCGGTTTTGTTCATCATGTCGGCGAAGGCGTCTTCGCTGCCGGCGATGTGCTCGGCCAGGGCGACGCTGGCGTCGTTACCGGACTGGATGATGATGCCGTGCAGCAGGTCGCTCACGGTGACTTGCGAACCCACCTTGATGAACATCCGCGAACCACCGGTACGCCAGGCGTTTTCGCTGACAGTAACCGGGTCGTTTTCGCCGATCTGGCCGCGACGGATTTCCAGGGTCGCGATGTAGGCGGTCATCAGCTTGGTCAGGCTGGCAGGCGGCAGGCGTACATCACCGCCGTTTTCGACCAGCACGTTGCCACTGGCGGCGTCCATGAGGACCCACGACTTGGCAGCCAGTTGCGGGGAGGCCGGCACCATTTCAACCGCCCAGGCGGCCGGGGTGATGATCAGCGAGATAAGCAGGCACGTGCGTTTGGCTAAGGTGGTGATGTTCATCCGTCTCTCGAAATTGCTTATGGAAACTTGCCCTCGCGGGCAAAACTATTCAGACAGCCCGCTTCCAGACTGTCACGTGTTCGGTTGCCCGCTCACCCCTTGCCCCTGGGTTTTTATTGTTCAACGAGCCAACAACCAGGGCTCGGGCACGCAGACGCCCCCGAGCCATCAATGCGTTACTTATTCTGCGGTGACCACGCTAGGTTGCCCAAGGTTGGCCAGGCGTACGCTGTTCTGCACTTGCGCCACTTCGCTCGGCGAGCCGATCGGGCCCATGCGCACACGGTGCAACGTTTGCTGGTTACGCACGATGGAGCTGATGAAGACTGGCGCGCTGACCATACCGCTGAGCTTGGACCTTAACAGTTCTGCCGCATCCGGGTTGGCGAAAGCGCCGACCTGCAGGTATTGCCCGCCCGCCATCGAGGCGCCCGGTGCCGCGTGAGGGACGACGACGGTATCCGGAGCATGTTGCGCCGGCGGCGGCGTCCACTGCTCGATCTTGCCGGTCGAGGCCGTCACTTGCGGTTGCGGGGTAGCCGGTTCGTTGAGCATCAACGGCGCCGGCTTGCCGCGCTGGGCCCAGTACTGCGCCGGGTCGATGCCTTCGACTTTCACCCGGGCGGTGCCGGTTTCGGCGTAGCCAAGCTTCTTGGCGGCGGCGTAGGACAGGTCGATGATCCGGTCCGAATAGAACGGCCCGCGGTCATTGACCCGCAGGATCACCGTGCGGTTGTTGTCCAGGTTGGTGACGCGAACATAGCTGGGCAGCGGCAGGGTCTTGTGGGCCGCGCTCATGCCATACAGGTCATACACTTCGCCGTTGGCGGTGTTCTGGCCATGGAACTTGGTGCCGTACCAGGACGCGGTGCCCGACTGCACGTAAGTCTTGGATTCCTGCAGCGGGAAGTAATTCTTGCCCAGCACGGTATAGGGGTTGGCCTTGTACGGGCCGGTGTGCAGGGTCGGCGTGGCGTCCGGGATTTTCGACACATCCACATCCCACCACGGCGCGCCGTCTTTGTGCGCGCGGTTGATGTCCAGGCCCGGCTGGGCACGCACGACCGCGCCGCCGGCCTTCTTGGCCGGCGCACGGTTAGGCGTGGTGGAGCAACTGGCTACCAACAAGGACAACGCGGCGAACGCCACCAGCTTGAGCGGTTTTTTGAACGGCGATACCCGCATTACTTGTTGCCCCGTGCTTGAACCAGCTCATCTGACAGCTGATGCACGGCCATGGCGTACATCACACTGCGGTTATAACGCGTGATTGCGTAGAAATTCTTCAGGCCCATCCAGTATTCAGGGCCATTTGCGCCTTCCAGGCGGAATGCCGTCACCGGCATGTCGTCGCGTGGCGCATTCTGACTCGACCAGCCCAGCGCTCGCAACTCCCCGACGGTCTTGACCGGTTCGATACCTTGGGTCAGGCCCTCGTCGGCGCGCTCGCCCGCGACATCGGCGCGGATAACCACCGGCTCGCCGCCCACCCAGCCGTGGCGCTTGAAGTAGCTGGCCACGCTGCCGATGGCATCGTCGGGGTTGCTCCAGATATTGATGTGCCCGTCACCGTCGAAATCCACCGCGTAGGCCCGAAAGCTGCTCGGCATGAACTGCGGCAAGCCCATCGCCCCGGCGT
Organism: Pseudomonas sp. CFSAN084952; assembly: GCF_009648855.1. Taxonomy (NCBI): domain Bacteria; kingdom Pseudomonadati; phylum Pseudomonadota; class Gammaproteobacteria; order Pseudomonadales; family Pseudomonadaceae; genus Pseudomonas; species Pseudomonas sp. CFSAN084952. The sequence continues at coordinate 4,694,161 of NZ_CP045767.1, forward strand.
AGGAGCCCTTGAGGCTCAGCGGGTCGACCTGCTCTTCGCGGGCCAGCAACAGGAATTCGCGCAGTTCCTTGCGGAAGAATTCGGCGCGGGGCGGGTAATCGAAGCCCAGGGTCGACAAGGCGTCGATCACCCGGTAGCTGCCGGTATTGCGCCCGTAAAAGGTTTCGATGCCGATGATCGAGACGATCACCTGCGCCGGCACGCCGTATTCTTGCTCGGCGCGGGCCAGTACCGCCTCGTGCTGGCGCCAGAAATCCACGCCGCGGGCGATGCGTGCATCAGTGAGGAACATCGGGCGATAGTCCTTCCACTGCTTGACGCGTTCGGCGGGCCGGGAAATGGCGTCGAGGATCGCCTGCTTTTTCTGGGCTTCGCGGAACACGCCCATCAGTTGCTCACCGGCAAAACCGTAGTCGCGGGTCAGCTCACCGACAAATTCGGCAACCTGGGGAGAGCCATCGTAGTCACCGGCATGCGCCTCTTGCGTTGCCCCCAGCAGCCCGATCAGGCCCATCCAGGTCGCATGCCGAGTCGCCCAGCCGCGCATTACTTGCATTGACATCTTCACCTTATTCAAACCTGTGCGATCCACTTGCGATGCGTATGAATCGACATCAAAACCCCAAACGCTGACAGCAATGTCACCAGCGAAGTTCCGCCGTAGCTAATGAATGGCAACGGCACCCCAACCACCGGCAGCAGGCCACTGACCATACCGATGTTGACGAAAACGTAAACAAAAAAAGTCATGGTCAGGCTGCCGGCGAGCAATTTGCCGAACAGCGTCTGCGCCTGGGCCGTGATCACTAGGCCGCGACCAATCAACAGCAGATAGATCAGCAACAATGCGCAAATGCCCACCAGGCCGAACTCTTCGCCCATCACCGCGATGATGAAGTCGGTATGGCTCTCGGGCAAGAAGTCCAGGTGAGACTGGGTGCCCAGCAACCACCCCTTGCCAAATACCCCGCCGGAACCGATGGCCGCCTTGGATTGGATGATGTTCCAGCCGGTGCCCAGCGGGTCGCTCTCCGGGTCGAGGAACGTCAGGATCCGTTGCTTCTGGTAGTCGTGCATAAAGAAGAACCACATGGCCACCGCCACGGGCACGGCGGCGGCCAGCACGCTGAGGATCCAGCGCCAGCGCAATCCGCCCATGAACAGTACGAACGCGCCACCGGCGAGGATCAGCAACGAGGTGCCAAGGTCCGGCTGGCGCACGATCAGCACAAAGGGCACGCCAATCAGGATCAGGCTGATCGCCACGTGCTTGAGCTGCGGCGGCAAGGTACGCTTGGACAGGTACCAGGCAATAGTGGCCGGCATCAGGATCTTCATGAATTCCGACGGCTGGAAGCGAATCACCCCCGGGATGTTGATCCAGCGTGTGGCCCCCATGGCGTTGTGGCCCATGACGTCCACCACCACCAGCAGCAACACGCCGGCGACATAGCCCAAGGGCACCCAGCGTGCCATGAAGCGCGGCTCCAACTGGGCGATCACCACCATCGACAGCAGGCCCAGGCCAAACGAGGACGCCTGCTTGATCAGCAAGTCCCAGTTCTTGCCGCTGGCCGAATACAGTACAAAAAGGCTGCCGGCCGCCAGGGTCAGCAGCAGGATCAGCAAGGGGCCATCAATGTGCATGCGTTGCAGCAACGTCGCACGGCGACGCATCACATCTTCGCTGGAGAGAATGCGGTCAAAATTACTCTTCACGGGCCGTAACCTCGGGGCTTGAAGGGGGGCCGCCATACTCGGGCTTGAGCCGGCCATCGTCGGCCAGCAGCCAGGCGTCCATCACCTGGCGTACCACTGGGGCCGCGACGCCGGAGCCGGACTCGCCGTTCTCGACCATCACTGCCACCACGATTTTCGGGTCTTCCGCCGGCGCAAAGCCGACAAACAAGGCGTGGTCGCGGTGACGCTCCTGCACCTTGGAGCGGTCATACTTTTCGCCCTGCTTGATTGCGACCACCTGGGCCGTACCACTCTTGCCGGCAATGCGGTACTGCGCGCCGACCGCCGCCTTGCGCGCGGTGCCGCGAGCGCCGTGCATCACCTGCTGCATGCCGTGGTTGACCTTGGTCCAGTCGGACGGGTCACGCAGCACGATGTCCGGAATCGGGTTGTCGTCCACCGGCTTTTCGCCTTCGATGGTCCTGGCCAGGTGCGGTCGGTTCCACACGCCTTTGTTCGCCACCAGCGCCGTGGCCTGGGCCAGTTGCAGCGGAGTGGCTTGCATATAGCCCTGGCCGATACCCAGGATCAGGGTTTCGCCAGGGAACCACGCCTGGCGGCGGGTCGCACGCTTCCACTCCCGCGATGGCATCAGGCCAGGGGATTCTTCGAACATGTCCAAGGAGACTTTCTGACCGAGGCCGAACTTGCCCATGTAGGCAGATAGCCGATCAATCCCCAGCTTGTGGGCCAGGTCGTAAAAATAGGTGTCGTTGGAGCGCATAATCGCGGTGTCCAAATCGACATAGCCGTCACCGGAGCGGTTCCAGTTACGGTACTTGTGGTCGTAGTTGGGCAGCATGTAGTAGCCAGGGTCGTACACCCGGCTTGAGGCCGTGACCACACCAGCATCCAGGCCGGCAATCGCCACCGCCGGCTTGATGGTCGAGCCCGGGGGGTACAGGCCGCGCAACACACGGTTGAACAGTGGCCGGTCGATGGAGTCACGCAGCTCGGCGTAGGCCTTGAAGCTGATGCCCGTCACAAACGGGTTGGGGTCGAAGCTGGGCTGGCTGACCATCGCCAGCACTTCGCCAGTCTTCGGGTCCAGCGCCACTACGGCACCTCGCCGACCGCCCAAGGCCATCTCGGCAGCTTCCTGCAACTTGATGTCCAGGCTCAGGACAATGTCCTTGCCCGGTACCGGATCGGTGCGCTTGAGCACGCGCAATACGCGGCCACGCGCATTGGTCTCGACTTCCTCGTTACCTACCTGGCCATGCAACTCGGCCTCGTAGAAACGCTCGATGCCGGTTTTGCCGATATGGTGGGTGCCGCTGTAGTTGATCGGGTCGAGGGTTTTCAGCTCTTTCTCGTTGATCCGCCCCATGTAGCCAACGGAGTGGGCAAAGTGCGGCCCTTGCGGGTAATGCCGCACCAACTGCGCCACCACTTCCACACCCGGCAGGCGGAACTGGTTCACCGCAATCCGGGCGATCTGCTCTTCGGTCAGCTCGAACAGAATAGGCACCGGCTCGAACGGCCGGCGCCCCTGCCGCATGCGCTTCTCGAAGACGGCCCGGTCTTCCGGCGTCAGTTGCAGCACCTCGACGATGACATCGAGGACCTGCTTCCAATCGCCGGAGCGTTCACGGGTCATGCTCAGGCTGAAGCTGGGCCGGTTATCGGCAACCACTACGCCATTGCGGTCGAAAATCAGCCCACGGGTCGGGGGAATCGGCTGCACATGCACCCGGTTGTTTTCCGACAGCGTGGAGTGATAGTCGTACTGGATCACCTGGAGGAAATACAGCCGCGCAATCAGCACGCACATCAGCACCACCACCAAGACAGCACCGAACACCACCCGCGCGCGTACCAGACGTGCGTCTTTCTCGTGGTCCTTGATGCGGATCGGCTGGGTCATCGGGGGCGGCGCAGACTATTTGTGGTAAGGGTGCCCGGACAGGACTGTCCAGGCGCGATACAGCTGTTCACCGATCAGAATCCTTACCAACGGGTGCGGCAACGTCAGCGCCGACAGCGACCAGCGCTGATCGGCCCGCGCACAGACTTCTGGCGCCAGCCCTTCCGGGCCGCCGACCATGAAATTGACCGTGCGCGAATCCAGGCGCCAGCGATCCAGCTCCACCGCCAGTTGCTCGGTGCTCCAGGGCTTGCCGTGCACTTCAAGGGTGACGATGCGCTCATTGGGGCCGACCTTGGCCAGCATGGCTTCGCCTTCCTGACGGATAAAGCGCGCCACGTCGGCGTTCTTGCCCCGGGTATTGAGCGGTATTTCCACCAGCTCAAGCGACAGCTCAGCGGGCAGACGCTTGGCATATTCGTGCCAGCCTTCTTCCACCCACTTGGGCATGCGTGAACCGACAGCGATCAGACGCAGGCGCACAGCCGTTCCTTATTCCTGGTCTTTGTTGAGCTTGTCGAAGTGCGCGTGGCCCACTTCCGGGCTGTGGTGCTTGCCATCGGCAGCACGGCTCTGCTCGGCGCCTTTCCACAGACGCTCCAGGTCGTAGAACTGGCGAGCGTTGGAGGTCATCATGTGAACGATCACATCGTCCATGTCCAGCAGCACCCAGTCGCTGTCGCCCTTGCCTTCTTCACCCAGTGGCTTGACGCCCTGGGCTTTGACGGCTTCGCGAACCTTGTCCAGCATCGCGCCGATCTGGCGGTTGGAGGTACCGGTGGCGATGATCATGAAGTCGGTGATGCTCTGCTTGTCGCGCACGTCCAGCACCTGGATGTCCTGGGCTTTAACGTCTTCCAGGGCAGCCACGGCGACTTTCACCAGCTCTTCGCCAGCCAGTTCCGGGCCAACATGGGCTTCAACCGGCAGCGGCGCGCTTTTGAAGGTGCCTTTGCGCTTAACTTTGCTTACGTCTTTGTTCGTCATATAAAACTCGTTTTGCTCGTATGTTCGGGCGCTTGCTGCACGGTTCGTGCGTTCAAGCGCGCCTTTTCAGTTCGACGCACGGTAAAGCCCGTGCGCATCGATGTAGGCCAGGACCGCGTCAGGCACCAGGAAACGTACCGACTTCCCGCTGGCCAGCAGTTGACGGATCTGGGTGGCGGACACCGCAAGCGGGGTCTGCCAGACGAATGCAATATTCCCGTTCGGCCCGGTCAGGGCCAAGGGGTCACTTACCGACCGCGCGGCCAGCAGGTTGCGCAAGGCATCCGGCGGTTCGCTGTCGGCATCCGGGCGTTGCAAAACCAGGATGTGGCAATGCTGGAGGAGTTCCTCCCAGCGGTGCCAAGAGGGCAGGCCGCAAAATGCGTCCCAGCCCAAAAGCAGAAACAGTGGGTCATCTGCGGCCAATTCGGCGCGCATCAGCTCCAGGGTGTCGATAGTGTAGGACGGTTTATCGCGCTTGAGTTCGCGATCGTCCACCACCAGCGGCGATATACCTTCTACGGCAACACGCACCATTTCCAGGCGTTGTTCTGCGGCCACCTGCGGCGTGTCGCGATGGGGCGGCCGAAAATTGGGCAGCAGGCGCAGCTCATCCAGCGCAAGGGCATCCGCAACTTCCAGGGCACTGCGCAAATGGCCGATGTGCACGGGGTCGAAAGTACCGCCGAGCAGCCCGATGCGTTTAGTCATCAAGTGCGCACATGACCGTCGCCAAACACCACGTACTTCTCGCTGGTCAGCCCTTCGAGGCCCACCGGGCCGCGTGCGTGGAGCTTGTCGGTGGAAATACCGATCTCCGCCCCCAGGCCGTACTCGAAGCCGTCGGCAAAACGCGTCGAGGCGTTGACCATCACCGAAGCGGAATCCACTTCGTTGAGGAAACGCCGGGCATCGCTGAAATGCTCGGAAACGATGGCGTCGGTGTGCTTGGAGCCATAGGTATTGATGTGTTCGATGGCCTGATCCAGGTCGTCGACGATGCGGATCGACAGGATCGGGGCCGTGTACTCGGTGTACCAATCCTGCTCGGTCGCCTCGATGACGTCCGCGCCCAGCAGCGCACGGGTGCGCTCGCAACCGCGCAGTTCTACCGACTTGTCACGGTAGATGGAGGCCAGCGGCGGCAGCACGCGCTCGGCAATGCCGACGTGCACCAGCAGGGTTTCCATAGTGTTGCACGGCGCGTAGCGGTGAGTCTTGGCGTTGTCGGCAATGCGGATCGCCTTGTCGAGATCGGCGGCGATGTCGATGAACACATGGCAGACGCCGTCCAGGTGCTTGATAACTGGCACCTTGGCATCGCGGCTGACGCGCTCGATCAGGCTCTTGCCACCACGAGGCACAATCACGTCGACGAATTCCGGCATGGTAATCAGCGCGCCCACGGCGGCACGGTCGGTGGTTTCCACCACTTGCACCACTTCGGCTGGCAACTCGGCCACGGCCAAGCCCTGCTGGATGCAGGCGGCGATGGCGCGGTTGGAGTTGATCGCCTCGGAACCGCCACGCAGGATGGTAGCGTTGCCTGACTTGAGGCACAGGCTCGCGGCGTCGATGGTCACGTTCGGGCGCGACTCATAGATAATGCCGATCACGCCCAGGGGCACGCGCATCTTGCCCACCTGGATGCCGGACGGCAGGTAACGCATGTCGCGAATTTCACCGATGGGGTCAGGCAGCTTGGCCACCTGACGCAGGCCTTCGATCATGTCGTCAATACGTGCCGGGGTCAGCGCCAGGCGGTCCAAAAGGGCTGGCTCCAGGCCATTGGCGCGCCCATTGGCCAGGTCCAGTTCGTTGGCGGCGGTCAGCTCGGAGCGCGAAGCATCCAGAGCATCCGCAGCCGCCAGCAGCGCACGGTTCTTCTGCGCGGTGCTCGCACGGGCGATCAACCGCGAGGCCTGCCGGGCAGCGCGACCCAGGCGGGTCATGTAGTCAAGAACGGACTCAGTCATGGTCAGGGAGTCTTGGCAAAGAGGAAAGCGGCAGATTATAGCTGTGACGCCGCCCGACTGACAGCGGTGAGGGGCGGATGGTCGAAATGAACTGTAAAAACCCCAGGTTCAGGCGTAATTAAGCTGAGAGTTGTTATGATTCGGTCACATTTAGCCGTATCAACCCTTGACCGCCATGCCCGATTTTTCGCCCCAACTTCCCGCCAGCCCCCTGCCCGATAGCTTCTTCGACCGCGATGCCCAACTGCTTGCGCGCGAATTACTCGGAAAAGTCATTCGTCATCGTGTGGGCGATCTCTGGCTTTCGGCGCGAATTATTGAAACCGAAGCCTATTACGTGGCCGAAAAAGGCAGCCACGCCTCACTCGGCTACACAGAAAAGCGTAAGGCTTTGTTTCTGGATGGTGGCCATATCTACATGTACTACGCCCGTGGCGGTGATTCGTTGAACTTCAGCGCTCACGGCCCGGGCAATGCCGTGCTGATCAAATCGGCCTATCCCTGGGTCGACGACATTTCCGGCGCGGCGAGCCTGGCGCAGATGCTGTTGAACAACCCCAACCCCGATGGCAGCCCACGCCCCTCGCAGAAACTCTGTGCGGGCCAGACGCTGCTGTGCAAGGCCCTGGGCCTGAAAGTGCCGATGTGGGACGCCAAGCGCTTCGATCAGGAACTGCTGTATGTCGAAGACGTGGGCCAGGTGCCCACGCAGATTATCCAGACCACACGCCTGGGCATCCCCAGTGGGCGCGATGAACACTTGATGTACCGCTTCGTCGATGCTGGCTATGCGCCTTATTGCACGCGGAACCCGATGCGTCGGGGGCAGGTCGAAGGCCGGGATTATTTTTTGATTTAACGCGCGACACATCCCATGTGGGAGCTGGCTTGCCTGCGATAGCAGTGGGCCAGGCAACTTCAATGCTGGCCATGCCGCAGCCATCGCAGGCAAGCCAGCTCCCACAGTTGAATTTCACCGCCTCAAATTCTGTTTTGTATGCATGGAGTGGATTGTATGGGCCAATGGCTCGATAGCATCACCGGCTGGTTGACCCTCAACCCACAATGGCTGGCAGCCGCGGTGTTTATCGTCGCGTGTGTGGAGTGCCTGGCGATTGCCGGGTTGATCGTGCCGGGCACGGTATTGCTGTTCGCAATCGCCGCGTTGGCTGGCAGCGGTGCGCTGCCTTTGAGTGAAACCCTACTGCTGGGCTTCCTCGGCGGTTTATTGGGCGACGGCGTTTCCTATTACCTGGGCCGCCATTTCCATCAGAACATCCGGCGCCTGCCCGGCCTGCGCCAGCATCCTGAATGGATGAACGGCGCAGAAACCTACTTCCACAAGTACGGAATCGCCAGCCTGTTGGTCGGGCGTTTCATCGGCCCATTGCGTCCCATGCTGCCCATGGTCGCCGGCATGTGCGACATGCCCTTCCCGCGCTTTGCCGTTGTGAGCATCATTGCCGCAGCGGGTTGGACCGTGGCCTATCTGCTGCCGGGCTGGGCTGCCGGCGCCGCGTTCCGCCTGCCGTTGCCGGAAGGCTTCTGGCCGGAAGCGGCGATTATCGCGGCGTGCCTGGCGGTGCTGCTGGGGCTGAGTTTGAACAGCAGTTGGCGCGGGCATCGGCGCGCCACCTTGTGGATCGGTTGCGCCAGCCTGGTGTTGTTGATCGCGTTGTTTATCGGCTACCCCCATCTCAACAACTTCGACCAGGGCCTGAGCGCACTGGTGCAGGAACATCGCAGCCCGTGGCTGGACGAAGTGATGGTACGGGTCACCCAACTGGGCGAGTTCAAGAAGATGTTTTTCGCCAGCGCGGTGTTCACTGGCCTGTTGCTGTTGGCACGGCAGTGGCGCCACGCGGTGTTTGTCGGCGCCACCCTCGCTGGCGCGGCAGTGATCAACACCGGCACCAAGCTGTTTTTCGCCCGGGGCCGCCCGGAAATCCTCACCGACCCGCTGACCAGCTTCAGCATGCCCAGCGGCCATGCCTCCGGTGCCTTTGCCTTCTTCCTGGCGCTCGCGGTATTGGCCGGTCGCGGTCAACCCACGCGGCTGCGCCTGACCTGGATGCTGCTGGGCTGCATTCCGGCGGCGTTCATTGCCTTGTCACGGGTGTACCTGGGCGCCCACTGGCCGACGGACATCCTGGCCGGCACCTTGCTGGCGATGACCGTGTGTGCGTTCAGCCTGACGGCCATCCAGTACCGCAGCCCATTGCCAGCCATGTCGCAAAAAGCCTGGTGGCTGCTGCTGCCCGCCGTGGTGGCCGTGCTCGGTTTTATCGCCTTTACCGGCACGCCCCACGCCCTGCTCAGGTACGCCTACTGACCCTTGGCCGGGCCGATCCAGTCCACGGAGGCGCTGCGCCGTTCAACGCAACGTTCGCGGCGCTCCAGTAACATCTCATCAGCCACTTCGGCGGCGCGCTCGGCAATGTACTCCGCGCCCCGCGTGGCTTGCTGCTGGAGTAATTGCGTGGTCACGCTGACAAAATAAGCGTCCCACGCCACTTGTTCCGAGGGTGTCAGCCGAATCATGGTTCTCTCCGATCATTGTTGTGTGATCGGAAAATAGTGCAGGCGACACCGTGGAGACGACCGAGCAAAGTCTGAAAGCGCTGTCAGGCAAATCCGAACCTCAGGTGAACAGCTCGCCCTGCAGTTCATCGAGCAACATCTGGATCGCATCCAGCCGTTGCTGTGGGTCGTCCAGTTGCAGCAAGTCGATCTTGTCGGCTTCGGTAAACGGCAACAGATAGGCCAATTGATTGCCCAGGGCTTGCTGGCCTTCGGCGTGGCCGCCCATGTCCAGCGAGGCCACCATCGGGTGCTCGGCCAGGGCCTCAAGCAACGCCAGCAAGTCGGCGTCCTCTTCGCCCAGCGGCGGGTCCGGCAACTCTTGCAACCATTGCACTTGGGCCACCAGCAATTGGTCTTTCTGCACGTCGGCCTCACGCACGCGGAATCGACGGCCACCTTCGACGCGAATGCCCAGCAGGCCGTTATCCTGCTGCTTGAAGTCACGAATCAGCGCTTCACAACCGACAAGCGCATAGCCGTCAGGGGCCGCGCCCACCTCTGAGCCATCCAGGATGCACACCACACCAAAGCCTTCGCCCTTTTTCATGCAGCGGCCGATCATGTCCAGGTAGCGCGCCTCAAATATCTGCAAGTCGAGGATGCAGCCCGGGAACAGCACAGTGTTGAGGGGGAATAGCGCCAGACTCATAACGGTTTCCTTAAACCTGGGTTAAACAATGACCGACACCGCCAACGGTAGGAACACCGCCGTGGCCACGCCCATCAAACTCATGGCCAGCGCCGCGAAGGCGCCGCATTCTTCGCTTTCCTGCAGGGCCACCGAAGTGCCGACGGCGTGGGCGGTCATGCCCAAAGCCATGCCGCGCGCTTCGGGGCTGCGCACTCCCAGCCGTGACAAGAGCGCTGGGCCGATCATCGCGCCGACCACCCCAGTGATCAACACAAACACCGCCGCCAAGGCCGCTACGCCGCCGATCTGCTCGGCCACCAGCATGGCAATCGGCGAGGTCACCGACTTGGGCGCCATGGTCATCAGCACCCGGTGTTCAGCCCCGAACCACCACCCCAACGCCACACAAAGACCAGTGGCCAATACCCCGCCTACCACCAGCGTAGTAAAAATCGGCCAGAACAATTGGCGAATCCGTCGCAGGTTCAGATAAAGCGGCACCGCCAGGGCCACGGTCGCAGGCCCCAGCAGGATGCCCATGATCTCGGTGCTCTCGCGGTATTCGGCGTAGCTCAGCCCGCAGGTGAGCAGCACGCCGATCACCAGCAACATCGACACCAGCACCGGCTGCAGGAAGATCCAGCGGGTTTTCTCGAACCCCGCCAGCACCAGCTGATAGGCGCCCAGGGTGATACCGATACCGAACAACGGGTGATGAATGACCGCCGTCCAGGCGCCCTGCCAGTCGAGGATCATTGGTCCTTCTCCTTGCGCTTGACCATCTGCTGCATCAGCACGCCGACAAAGCCCATGGCAACCACCAGCGACAGCACCAACGCCCCGACGATGGCCCAAAAATCCGCCACAATGTCCTTGGCGTACACCATTACCCCCACGGCCGGCGGCACCAGCAGCAGCGGCAGGTAACGCAACAGGCTGCCGGCCGCCAGGCTCAGGGGCTCGCCGACTTCACCGCGCCAGACCAGAAAGCCCAGCATCAGCAACAAGCCGATGATTGGCCCAGGCAGCACCGGCACCAGCAAATGATTGATCGCGGTGCCGATCAGTTGAAACAGCACCAGCCAGGTCAGGCCACGTAACAGCATCCCGCTCTCTCCCCCTCAAATCCCGCGCGCATTATACGCACGCCCGCCCTATGCTCCGGCATTCGCCAAAAGCATGTTGGGTTGACCGGGCTGATTGCCCGTGATGATCTACAGTGGTTCTCTGCAACCAAAAAAAACGCCCCTTATCAACGGGCACATAAGTGATGAACCAAGGAGAGACGCAATGCCCTATGTACCCGTAGCGCAGCTCAAAGATTACGTCGGCAAGGAACTGGGACGTTCCGAATGGCTCATCATCGACCAGGCGCGTATCAACCTCTTCGCGGAAGCCACCGGCGATCATCAGTTCATCCACGTCGACCCGATCAAGGCGGCGCAAACCCCGTTCGGCAGCACCATTGCCCATGGGTTCCTGTCGCTGTCGCTGATGCCCAAGTTGATGGAAGACATCCTGATCATGCCCGAAGGCTTGAAAATGGCCGTCAACTACGGCCTGGACAGCGTGCGCTTTATCCAGCCGGTGAAGGTGAACTCCAAGGTGCGCCTGAACGTCACCCTCACTGACGTCACCGAGAAAAAGCCGGGCCAATGGCTGTTCAAGGCGACGGCCACCCTGGAAATCGAAGGCCAGGAGAAGCCGGCCTACATTGCCGAGTCGCTGTCACTCTGCTTCGTATAATCACCACACCTTCCTCTGTAGGAGCGAGCTTGCTGAATAAATGCGGTGCCTGTGAGTTTTTCGCGGGCAAGCCCGCTCCTACAGGTGGTAGATCCTGCGCATAGACCACTAGGTTCGGCACCCCGGCTACGGCATACTCGGCGCTCAATTATCCGGATCCCGCTATGCGCCCACTCGCTCCCCTTGCCCTTGCCCTGTTGCTCACCGCTTGCGGAGACGGCGAATCGCTGTTGCCGCCCGATGCGCGCCTGCCCGATGGCGGCCGCTACCGTGGCGATGTGGTCAACGGTTTGCTGCAAGGCCAAGGCCGTGTGGACTACCCCAATGGCAGTTGGTACGCCGGCCAGTTCGACAAAGGCCAGTGGCACGGCCAGGGCGAATGGCATGGCAGCAATGGCGAAGTCTATAAAGGCGAATTCAAACAGGGCCTGTTTGATGGCCAGGGCAGCCTGACCACGTCGGGCAGTAGCTACGTGGGCGGCTTCAAGAATGGTCGACGCAACGGCGAAGGCACCCTCAAAGAGGGGCAGATGACCTATCGCGGCGAATTCCAGGACGACCAGTATTCAGGCCTCGGCCGCCTGGAACTGGCCGACGGCAGCCAGTATCAGGGCCAGTTCGCCCACGGCAAGCCCAATGGCGAAGGCCAGCGCAATGACGACAGCGGCAACCAGTTCAGCGGCCGCTTTGTCGATGGCCAACTGGAAGGCAATGGCACCTTTAATAGCGCCGAGGGCGATATCTATGTCGGCCAATTCAAGCAGAACCAGCTCAACGGTAAAGGCCGCTACGAGAACGCCGACGGCGATGTATGGATCGGCCAGTTCAAGGAGGGCGCGCTGACCGGCAAAGGCGAACTGATCGGGGTTGATGGCAGCCACTACGTCGGCCAGTTCAGTGACTGGCGCTTTACCGGCGAAGGGCGTCTGAACCTCACCGATGGCAGTTTCTATATCGGTGGCTTTGACAGTGACAACTATCAAGGCCGTGGCACTCTGGTCCTCACCGACGGCACCGTGCAGTCCGGCACCTGGGTCAATGGCCTGCGCGTACGCGACGCCGAGGGCAAGCTGCTGCCCGACCCACTGGAGACCGGCATACTGGCCCAAGGCCGCTTGCTTGATGACGCCCTGGCGACCGTGCCCGCGTCCACCCCGGCGGTGGAGCTGTACACCCTGGTGCTGGCCGGTGACGGCAAACAAAGCGTGTTCCTGCGCGAAGCCGATTACGTCAGCAACCTGCTCGCCACCCGCTTCGGCGCGCGCGGGCAAGTGCGCCTGGTCAACCACCGCGACCATATCGCCGACCGCCCCCTGGCCACCCGCGAAAGCCTGCGCCGCTCGGTACAAACCCTGGCCGAACGGACCGGGCCGGAAGACCTGGTGTTCATTTACCTGACCAGCCATGGCACCCATGAGCATGAGCTGGTGCTCGACCAACCGCGCATGGAACTGGCCGACCTGCCCGCCGACGAGCTGGCCGCCGTGCTCGCACCGCTGAAAAACCGCGACAAGGTCATCGTGATCTCCGCATGTTATTCCGGCGGCTTCATACCGGCGCTCAAAGATGAGCGCACCCTGATCATGACCGCCTCCCGCGCGGACCGCGTGTCGTTCGGCTGCTCGGAAGAAGCAGACTTCACCTACTTCGGTGATGCGCTTTTCGCACAGGCTTTCAACCAAACGGATGATTTGCAACACGCCTTCAAACTGGCACAACTGCACGTGGCCGAACGCGAACAGGCGGACAATTTCGAAGCCTCCGAACCGCAGATCTGGGCGCCTAAGGGCGTGATCGCCCATTGGCAATTATTACGTAAACAGCAGGCACGAAAGGCGCTCGAAAGCGTCTCAATGAATAGCAAGGAAGCCAAAGGCAACTAAGCTGTAACGTGTAACAAGGGGGAAACACCATGTACCTGACACCGCAGCATATCTTGCTGGCCGGGGCCTCCGGCCTCACTGGCGAACACCTGCTCGACCGCCTGCTCAACGAACCTACCGTGACCCGCGTGCTGGCACCCAGCCGCAAACCATTGGCTGAACATCCACGCCTGGAAAACCCGGTAGGCGACCCGGCGGTGTTCCTGCCGCAACTGAGCGGCCGCGTGGATATTGCCTTCTGCTGCCTGGGCACCACGATTAAAAAGGCCGGCTCGGAAGCGGCGTTCCGTGCGGTCGACCTGGACATGGTAGTGGCCTTCGCCAAACGCGCACGGGAACTGGGCGCGCGGCATCTGATCGTGATCAGTGCGATTGGCGCCGACCCGAAATCCTCGGTGTTCTACAACCGGGTCAAAGGGGAAATGGAACTGGCGCTCCGAGCGCAAGACTGGCCGCAGTTGACCATCGTACGTCCCTCGCTGCTGCTGGGTGAGCGACTGGAACCGCGCCTGGCCGAACAGTTGGCCGGCCCGCTGTCACGGCTTATCCCGGGCAAGTACCACGGTATTGAAGTCTGCGAACTGGCCCGCGCCATGTGGCGCCTGGCGCTGGAAGAACAGGATGGCGTGCGGGTGGTGGAATCGGACGAGTTGCGCAAACTCGGCAAGTGATGATGCCGGGCTGGTACTGATCGTTCCCACGCTCTGCGTGGGAACGCCGGTTATGACGCTCTGCGTCATGCTTGGGACGCGGAGCGTCCCCGACTGCATTCCCACGCGGAGCGTGGGAACGATCCACCCAGGTAGCCCTTATCTTACAGCCCGCCCGTGGCGTTGAAGCCAACCCCCAGCACCGTCAGCACCGACAGTGGCAACAACAAGGTATCGAGCAACGCACTGGCCGGCAGGTCGAGATGGGGAGAGCTCGGGGCCTCGGCACCAAAGCGGTACTTGGCGCAGCAGCCGCCATTGATCGCGTACAGATCCAGGCGCGTGCCGGCATACACCACCGGGGCGCCCGGTTGCGCGGCATCCAGCGTGCGCGCGGTGGCACAGCCGGTGAGTTGCAGCGCCATCAAGAGCAGCAGTGCTTTATTCATCGCCGCCCAGGTGGTGCTCACCCCAACGTGGCAGCATGTCCTGGGGAATGTTCAACAGGTTGAGAATGCGCGCCACCACAAAGTCCACCAGGTCATCGATGGTCTGTGGCTGGTGATAGAAGCCTGGCGACGCGGGCAGGATGGTCACGCCCATGTTCGACAACTTGAGCATGTGCTCCAGGTGAATGCTCGAATACGGCGCTTCGCGCGGCACCAGGATCAATTGGCGGCGCTCCTTTAAGGTCACGTCCGCCGCCCGTTCGATCAGGTTGTTGCAGGCGCCCGTGGCAATCGCCGACAAGGTGCCGGTGGAACACGGCACCACCACCATCGCCGCTGGCGCACCGGAGCCTGAAGCCACCGGCGACATCCAGTCTTCTTTGCCGTAGACCTTGATCTGCCCCGCCGCTGCGCCGGTGTACTCGGTGAGGAATGCCTGCATCATCTGCACCTTGGAAGGCAGCGCGACATCGGTCTCAGTCGCCAGCACCAATTGCGCCGCCTTGGAGATCAGAAAATGCACCTCACGGTCTTCACGTACCAGGCAATCGAGCAGGCGCAGGCCATAGGGCGCACCGGATGCGCCGGTCATCGCCAGGGTAATGCGTTCCGGCCCGCTCATTTCAGTGCCTCGGCCAGCTTGCCGTGCAGGCCGCCGAAGCCGCCGTTGCTCATGACCACCACGTGGGTGCCGGCTTGGGCCAAGGACTTCACATGCTCAATGATGCCTTCCAACGAATCGCAGACTGTGGAGGGCACGGTGCATAGCGCAGCAATCGCGGGCAAATCCCAGCCAAGGTTGGCCGGTGCATACCACACCACCTGGTCGGCATCGTTGACGCTTTCGGGCAGGCCATCACGGTGCGCACCCAGCTTCATGGAGTTGGAGCGCGGCTCGACGATGGCAATGATCTGCGCATCGCCGACGCGCTTGCGCAGGCCATCCAGCGTGGTGGCAATTGCGGTCGGGTGGTGGGCAAAGTCGTCGTAGATGGTAATTCCATTTACTTCAGCGACTTTCTCCATGCGCCGCTTCACACTCTTGAACGCGCTCAAGGCGGCAATGCCCATGGCTGGTACCACGCCAACATGCCGAGCGGCAGCCAGGCTCACCAAAGCGTTGGCCACGTTGTGTTGGCCGGTCATGCCCCAATCGACGATGCCTTGGGCATGGCCTTCGAACAGCACTTCAAACCGCGAACCGTCTTCGCTGAGCAACCTCGCCTGCCACTGCCCGCCCGCGCCGGTGGTTTGCACCGGGGTCCAGCAGCCCATGTCGATCACACGCTGCAACGCAGGCTCGGTGGTGGGATGAATGACAAGGCCCTCACTTGGAATAGTGCGCACCAAGTGGTGGAACTGCCGCTCAATCGCCGGCAGATCGGGGAAGATATCCGCGTGATCGAACTCAAGGTTATTCAGGATCGCTGTGCGTGGGCGGTAATGGACGAACTTGGAGCGCTTGTCGAAAAAGGCGCTGTCGTACTCATCGGCCTCGATCACAAAAAACGGTGTCTCACCCAGGCGCGCCGATACCGAGAAGTTCTGCGGCACGCCGCCAATCAGGAACCCCGGGCTCATGCCCGCATGCTCCAGCACCCAGGCGAGCATGCTGCTGGTGGTGGTCTTGCCATGAGTGCCTGCCACTGCCAGGACCCAACGGCCTTGCAGCACATGGTCGGCCAGCCACTGGGGGCCGGAGACGTAAGGCAAGCCTTTGTTCAGTACGTATTCCACCGCCGGATTGCCGCGCGACATGGCGTTGCCGATCACGACCAGGTCCGGCACCGGGTCGAATTGCGCGGGGTCGTAACCTTGGGTCAGCTCAATCCCTTGCGCCTGTAGCTGCGTGCTCATGGGGGGATAAACATTGGCATCGGAGCCAGTTACATGATGGCCCAGCTCCTTGGCCAGAACCGCCATCGAACCCATGAACGTACCGCAGATACCCAGAATATGAATGTGCATAGTCGACCTCGTAAACATCGAGGCAGGTTAGCGTAGGGTGGGAAAGTTCGCACGCTTTAGCTGAGCGCGAAACGCCCGCCGGTAGGATCCGGCGGGCAAAAAGGCTGCCTTAAACGGAGGCCTCGGTTTTTTTGGCTTCCGCGTCTTTCAGGGTAATGATCCGGTCAGCCGCCTTTTCCAAGGCGCGATAACGGCGCTCTATCACGCCTAAGCGGCCCCCCGTGCCTGGGGCGGTTTCTGGTTCGAGGTGAGGTTTGAAAATAATGCCGTTATCCTCGGCCACTTGCTTCATATGGGTTTCCGAAATGCTCAGTAACTGCTCAAGGTTATCCAAGCGTGCCCCCCGCTCCTTGGGCCAGGCGTCGCCCATGGCAAGCCGGTCTTCAGTATTTCCCGACGCCAGCGTGATGATGACATTGGCAAATTCCAGCACCACTTTTTCTACCCGGTCCAGATGGCGCGTGGCCGAAGGCGTTGGCGTATCCGATGTGGTTGGCGCGGCTACTTGCGGTGTAGACGCGGGATCGGGCTTTGCAGTACCAGGCAAATGCGGCGGCGGCAATGGCGACGGTACATACTGGCCCTTGATCGCCTCTCCCGCGGCCACGGACCCGGCGTATGCGCCCACATTGATCGGCGCGCTGACGATGCCATTGACGCCCGCGTTGATGAACGCGTCCTTGATCGTCTTGCCGGTTGAAGGTGAGGTGGAAATAACCCCTGCCTTGACCAGCCTGTCGGCATCCAAAAGCCGCTGGGTGACATCGGCCACACTGATCTTGGGCGGTTCCACCGGCTTTACGGAGACAACCCCGCCACTGGTGGGCGTTTGAGGCCCCCTGGTCACTACGCCCTTGAGTTTATCCAAGGCCGACTGGCTTGAACTGGCTGCGGTCGAGCTGGTACCAGGGTTATTTCCACCCAGTGCGTTCTGCAGCCTGGTGGCAGTGGGATTGACCGGGGCGGGCGGCACCCTGGTCGATGGACCGGGGGACACGGACGCAGGCGACGGCACCTTGATCGATGGCGTGGGAGACACGGGCGCCGTGGGCCGGGTTGCGCCTCCAAATGGGAACCGCCGTCCGAAGAAGGAGATTCCACGCTTGTTGCGTACCTTCGGCGCTTGGTCGGCCTCCTGAGCAGAAGGCGGCGTGTCATGGTCAGGCTGAGGGGGGTCCATCGGTTCGCCCCAGCCCGTTATCGAGTGTTGCGGTGGGGAGGTGGGCGTAACATCAAGTTGAACAGGGAGTTGTGGCACAGGAGTCGTTATTGGACTTGTAATATTCATGTGTTGTCACCCTAGAAGTTTCAAACAGCGGTGTTTAAGGGCAATTAATGCTCTGCCCTTATTCCATCAGTGCTTAAAACAACGTGCCACGTTCCGGGACGACGTGAACGGGTAGAGCGATAAAAAACCTTAAATGACGTGGGACAAAAACGAGTCGTCCGCAATAACGGAGTTATTCCGACAACTGTCGCGCGCCCTAATGCATGGCGCCCCGTGAAATACCATGTTTGCGTAACTTGCGATACAGCGTATTGCGACTGACGCCCAACTGTTCCGCCACATGGCTCATATGCCAGCGCTGCTGCGCCAACGCATCGAGTAATGCCTGGCGCTCGGCGCTCTCCAGTGGCAAAGCGTACGGCGCATCCGCCCTTGCCCCTTGCGGCCGCGCCTGGCGAATCAGCGCCGGCAAGTCTTCAAGACCGACTCGCCCGCCCTCACAGAGTGCCACCACCGTGCGCAACACAGTACGCATCTGCCGCAGGTTGCCGGGCCAGTGGAATGCCAACAAGGCCTGGCGCGTCGACTCGTCGAGCATCACCTGCTCGGTGCCTGCTTCCTGCGCCAAGAGGAAATCCAACAGTTGCGACTTGTCACTGCGCTCGCGCAACGGCGGGAGGGCGACTTCCAAGCCGTTCAAGCGGTAATACAGGTCTTCACGAAAGCTGCCATCGGCCACCCGTTCCAGCAAATTGCGGTGCGTGGCGCTGATGATGCGCACGTTCACGGCTTGGGGTTCGCCGCCGATAGGCACCACCAGGCGATCCTCCAGCACCCTTAACAGGCGGGTTTGTAACGCCAGGGGCATGTCGCCGATTTCGTCGAGAAACAGCGTGCCACCATCGGCCTGTTGCAGCTTGCCGCGCATGCCTTCTTTAAGGGCGCCGGTGAAACTGCCGGCGCGATAGCCAAACAGTTCGCTCTCGATCAGGTTTTCTGGAATCGCCGCACAGTTCAGCGCGATAAAGGCCTTGTCGCCCCGCTGGCTGCCCTGATGCACGGCCTTGGCGAAGGCTTCTTTACCGCAGCCGGTTTCGCCGTTGATCAGCAAGGGCACATCGCGCTCGAACACTCGCGAGGCCTTGCGCAGCTCATTTTGCAACGCCGGGTCGCCCAGGCAGATACCCAATGGGCGTGACGCCTGTGGCTTGATGATAGGGGCCGGCGCACTGCGCGGCTGGCCTCGCAGCGCTGCGAATAAAGGCCGACCATCGCGGGTGCGCAGCGGCCAACTGGCCGTGGCATTTGCGCTGGCCCGCCCCAGCAACTGATCCAGGGAGCAGTCGAAAAACGCTTCCACCGGCTGGCCCACCAAGCCGCCGCGCAACTGCCCCAACAGGTTCAGGGCGCTCTGGTTGACCGCACAAATGTGCCCTTCGCCATCAAACGCCAGCAAGCCTTCGCTGAATAACCCGACCGACTCGGCCTGCAGGTGAAAACGCAACAGCCAGTGGTGTTCGAAGTGGCGCAGGAAGTAGCAACTTTCGATCATCTTGGCCGACAGGTTCACCAGCGCCATGGTGTGGAACTGGCTTTGGCGCGACACGGCTTCGCGGGCCGAGGACACATCCAGCACCGCCAGCAATTCACCATGAGGATCGAACACCGGGCTGGCCGAACAGGTCAGCCCGGTATGACGGCCGCGAAAATGCTCGTCACGGTGGATCGTCAACGACTGCCGCTCTACCAGGCAGGTGCCTATGCCGTTAGTGCCTTCGCAGGCTTCGCTCCAGTCAGCGCCCAACCATAAACCGGCGCGCTCGAAAATCTTGCGCTCCGACGGCGCGGTGACACAGTTGAGGATCACCCCGCGCGCATCGGTGAGCAGCACCGCATGGCCGGCACCGGAAAGTTGCTGGTGCAGGCTATTCATCTCGCTGCCGGCGATGTGCAGCACCTGGCGCAGGCGTTCGCGACTTTCCAGCAGGCGCCCGTGTTCAAGCACGGTAGGCGCGATGGTCAGCGCCGGGTCGAGGTGGTAGTCCTCCACGCAGCGCAGCCAGGAGCGGGCGATGGACGGGTCGCTGCCCGGCCCCTGGGAAAGCTCTTGGCCACGGGTGACGGTCAGGACTTGCTGGGCATGGCGGCTGAAATGATCGTTATGCATGTTCTTATTATTCTCCCTGCGTGAGAACGCCCAGCATCCCCCAGCCATTGGGCCTTTGCAATCCCGGCCCGACCCACCGGTCACAGGCTGTACCGCTTATGGCACAAACTGTCACCACGCCTGTACCACACCTGTCACGGCACCGCCTTGCGAAAAAGCCCAACCCATTGATTTTGCTGGCCCGCACAGCAGTGGCCCAACCTTTGCTCTACGCTTTATAACGCGCTTGCCGCGCTGTACTCCAATAAACATAAAAGCAGGAGATGCTCACCATGCGTTATGCACACCCCGGTACTGAAGGCGCCATCGTTTCGTTCAAGGCCAAATACGGCAACTACATCGGCGGCGAATTCGTGGCGCCAGTCGATGGCAACTATTTCTCCAACACCTCGCCGGTCAACGGCAAGCCGATAGCCGACTTCCCGCGTTCCACCGCCAAAGACATCGACAAGGCGCTGGACGCCGCCCACGCCGCTGCGGACGCCTGGGGCAAAACCTCGGCCCAGGACCGTTCGCTGGTGCTGCTGAAAATCGCCGACCGCATCGAGCAAAACCTCGAACTGCTGGCCATCACCGAAACCTGGGACAACGGCAAGGCCGTGCGTGAAACCCTTAACGCCGACATCCCCCTGGCTGCCGACCACTTCCGCTACTTCGCCGGCTGCATCCGCGCCCAGGAAGGCAGCAGCGCCGAAATCAATGAACTCACCGCCGCCTACCACTTCCACGAGCCGCTGGGCGTGGTCGGCCAGATCATCCCGTGGAACTTCCCGCTGCTGATGGCCGCCTGGAAACTCGCCCCAGCCCTGGCCGCCGGTAACTGCGTGGTGCTCAAGCCCGCCGAGCAAACGCCGCTGGGCATCAGCGTGCTGATGGAGCTGATCGGCGACCTGCTGCCACCGGGCGTGCTGAACGTGGTGCACGGTTTCGGCAAGGAAGCCGGCGAAGCCCTTGCCACCAGCAAGCGCATCGCCAAGATCGCCTTCACCGGCTCAACGCCTGTGGGCTCGCACATCATGCATGCGGCGGCCGAGAACATCATTCCGTCTACGGTGGAGTTGGGCGGCAAGTCGCCGAACATCTTCTTCGCCGACATCATGAAAGCGGAACCTGCATTTATCGAAAAAGCCGCCGAAGGCCTGGTGCTGGCGTTCTTCAACCAGGGCGAAGTGTGCACCTGCCCTTCCCGTGCTCTGGTGGAAGAGTCGATCTACGACGACTTCATGAAAGTGGTGATGAAAAAGGTCGAGTCGATCAAGCGTGGCGACCCGCTGGATACCGACACCATGGTCGGCGCCCAAGCGTCCGAGCAGCAGTTCGACAAGATCCTGTCTTACCTGGAAATCGCCAAGGGCGAAGGCGCGCAATTGCTCACGGGCGGCAAGGTGGAGAAGCTCACCGGCGACCTGGCCACCGGTTATTACATCCAGCCGACCCTGCTCAAGGGCACCAACGACATGCGCGTATTCCAGGAAGAAATCTTCGGCCCGGTGGTGAGCATCACCACTTTCAAGGATGAAGCCGAAGCCCTGGCGATTGCCAACGACACCGAGTTCGGCCTGGGCGCTGGCCTGTGGACCCGCGATATCAACCGCGCCTACCGCATGGGCCGGGCGATCAAGGCTGGCCGCGTGTGGACCAACTGCTACCACCTGTACCCGGCGCATGCCGCGTTTGGCGGTTACAAGAAGTCTGGCGTGGGCCGTGAAACCCACAAGATGATGTTGGATCACTACCAGCAGACCAAGAACTTGCTGGTGAGCTACGACATTAATCCGTTGGGCTTTTTCTAACTCAGCCTTATAGCAAGCAACCAGTTCCCAACTTGAAATGCAATCAAGTGTGGGAGCTGGCTTGCCTGCGATAACGATGTATCAGCCAAATAAGGGGTAGCAGACAGGCCGCTATCGCAGGCAAGCCAGCTCCCACATTTGATATCACACGCAATTGCTACCTCGTTCGGCACACAGACGCCGAGTCAAAAACAATAAGAATGGAAGGTACTTCCCATGCCTAGCGAACCCACTGGTTCTTCTGTCGACTTCGAAAAAGTCGGTACCGATTATTTTCAACAACGCGAACTGAAAAAAGGCGCCGCCGGCTGGGTACTACTGGTTGGCCTTGGCGTCGCTTATGTTATTTCCGGCGATTACGCCGGCTGGAACTTCGGCCTGGCCCAGGGCGGCTGGGGTGGCATGTTCCTCGCCACCTTGCTGATGGCCACCATGTACCTGTGCATGTGCTTTTCCCTGGCCGAGTTGTCGTCCATGATCCCCACTGCTGGCGGTGGCTATGGTTTTGCCCGCAGCGCCTTCGGCCCCTGGGGCGGGTTCCTCACCGGTACTGCCATCCTTATCGAATACGCCATCGCGCCCGCCGCCATCGCCGTGTTTATCGGCGCCTATTGCGAGTCGTTGTTCGGCATTGGCGGCTGGATGATCTACCTGGCGTTCTACATCATCTTTATCGGCATCCACATCTTTGGTGTGGGCGAAGCCTTGAAGCTGATGTTCGTGATCACCGCCGTCGCCGCGATTGCCCTGGGCGTGTTCCTGGTGTCGATGGTGCCGCACTTCAACGTCGCCAACCTGCTGGATATACCCGTGACCGAGGCCAAGGGCGCCAGCAGCTTCCTGCCGTTCGGCTACGTCGGCGTGTGGGCCGCGATCCCTTATGCCATCTGGTTTTTCCTGGCGGTGGAAGGCGTGCCGCTGGCCGCTGAAGAAACCAAGAACCCCAAGCGCGACCTGCCGCGCGGGCTGATCGGCGCGATTGTGGTGCTGACCAGTTTTGCCCTGTTGATCCTGGTGATCGCGCCGGGCGGTGCGGGCACTTATGCGCTGATCAAATCCGGCAACCCGCTGGTTGAAGCCTTGGCGTTGTCCTACGGCGGTTCCACCTGGATGGGGAGCTTCGTCAACCTGGTCGGCCTGGCCGGTTTGATCGCGAGCTTTTTCTCGATCATCTACGCCTATTCGCGGCAGATCTTTGCCTTGTCCCGTGCCGGTTACCTGCCGCGCAAATTGTCCGAGACCAACAAGAGCAAGGCGCCAGTATTGGCGCTGGTGATCCCCGGGATTATCGGCTTTGGCCTGTCGCTGACCGGCCAGGGTGACTTGCTGATCCTGGTGGCGGTGTTTGGCGCCACGATTTCCTACGTGTTGATGATGGCCGCCCACATCACCCTGCGCATCCGTCGCCCTAAAATGGAGCGGCCATACCGCACACCCGGTGGCATCTTCACCTCAGGCGTGGCACTGGTGCTGGCTTGCGTGGCCGTGGTGGCGGGCTTTCTGGTGGACCCGCGCGTGGTGATTGGCGCGGCGATCATCTATGGAGTATTAATTGCTTACTTTGCTTTCTACAGCCGGCATCACTTGGTAGCAGGCACGCCGGAAGAGGAATTCGCGGCGATCCAGGCCGCAGAGGCCGCCCTGCACTAACTGCCGAAAACCTCGACGCGGCGCCTTGCCCACAGCAGGCGCGCGTCACCAAGGAGACACTGTATGGCAAGCTTTTCCCACGCGGTGGGTGCTCAAACCTACCGCTTCGACAGCCTCAAGGACGTGATGGCCAAGGCCAGCCCGGCACGCTCCGGGGACTTCCTCGCCGGTGTCGCCGCGCAGAATGACGGCGAACGTGTGGCGGCGCAGATGGCGCTGGCAAATATCCCGCTCAAGCACTTCCTGCAGGAAGCATTGATTCCTTATGAAAGCGATGAAGTCACCCGGCTGATCATCGACACCCACGATAAACAGGCGTTTGCAGCGGTCAGCCACCTCACTGTCGGCGGCCTGCGCGACTGGCTGCTCAGCGATGCGGCCGATGAACAGGCCCTACGCGCATTGGCGCCAGGGCTGACACCGGAAATGGCCGCGGCCGTGTCCAAGATCATGCGCGTGCAAGACCTGGTGCTGGTGGCGCAGAAGATCCGCGTGGTCACCCAGTTTCGCGGCACCCTGGGCCTGCGCGGGCGCTTGTCCACGCGCTTGCAGCCCAACCACCCCACCGATGAACCGGCCGGCATCGCGGCGAGCATCCTCGACGGCCTGCTGTACGGCAACGGCGACGCCATGATCGGCATTAACCCGGCCACCGACAGCATCGCCTCGATCTGCGCCATGCTTGAAATGCTCGACGCGATCATTCAGCGCTACGACATCCCCACCCAGGCCTGTGTGCTGACCCACGTCACCACCTCCATCGAAGCGATCAACCGCGGCGTACCGCTGGACCTGGTGTTTCAGTCGATTGCCGGTACCGAAGCGGCCAATGCCAGTTTCGGGATCAACCTGAACGTGCTGCAGGAAGGTTATGACGCGGGCTTAAGCCTCAAGCGCGGCACCCTGGGCCAGAATCTGATGTACTTCGAAACCGGCCAGGGCAGCGCTTTGTCGGCCAATGCGCACTTTGGCGTCGATCAGCAAACCTGTGAAACCCGTGCCTATGCCGTGGCCCGGCACTTCAAGCCGTTTCTGGTGAACACGGTGGTCGGTTTTATCGGCCCGGAGTACCTCTACAACGGCAAGCAGATTATCCGCGCCGGCCTGGAAGACCACTTCTGCGGCAAACTGCTCGGCGTGCCCATGGGTTGCGACATCTGCTACACCAACCACGCCGAAGCCGACCAGGACGACATGGACACCCTGCTGACCCTGCTCGGCGTGGCCGGCATCAACTTCATCATGGGCATCCCCGGCTCCGACGACATCATGCTCAACTACCAGACCACCTCGTTTCACGACGCCCTGTACGCCCGGCAAACATTGGGTTTAAAACCGGCGCCGGAGTTCGAGCAGTGGCTGGCGAAAATGGGCATCTTCACGCAGGCTGATGGCAAGGTGCATTTTGGCAATAGCTTGCCACCGGCCTTTCGTCACGCCTTGGCGCAATTGGGATGAAGGAGCCGACCGTGCAACCAGAATTGCCTGACAACCCGTGGCTGGAACTGCGCCGCCTCACCCCGGCGCGTATTGCCCTGGGCCGCACCGGCACCAGCCTTCCCACCAGCGCCCAACTGGACTTCCAGTTTGCCCACGCCCAGGCGCGGGACGCGGTGCATTTGCCGTTCGATCACACCGGCCTCAGCCGCCAATTGGCCGAACGTGGCCGAGACAGCCTGTTGCTGCACAGCGCCGCCACAGACCGGCACATGTACCTGCAACGCCCGGACCTGGGGCGACGCTTGAGCGATGAGTCGGCGCAAACATTGCGCGACTACGCTTCGGCCCAGCCCGGCGGGGTGGACTTGGCCATCGTAGTAGCCGATGGCCTGTCGGCATTGGCGGTGCATAAACACACAGCGCCGTTTCTGGCGCGCCTGGAAGAACAGACCCACGCCGAAGGCTGGTCCTTGTCACCGGTGATCCTGGTAGAGCAAGGCCGCGTGGCGGTAGCCGATGAAATCGGGCAGCTACTGGGCGCCAAGATGGTGGTGATCCTGATCGGCGAACGACCGGGGCTCAGCTCGCCGGACAGCCTGGGCCTGTATTTCACCTACAACCCCAAGGTCGGCCTCACCGATGCCTATCGCAACTGCATCTCCAACGTGCGGCTGGAAGGCCTGAGTTATGGCATGGCGGCCCATCGCCTGCTGTACTTGATGCGCGAGGCGTATCGCCGGCAGTTGTCGGGGGTTAATCTCAAGGATGAGGCACAGGTTCAGACCCTCGAATCGGACGACCCGGACCTGATGAAGGGCAATTTCCTGCTCAGCCCGCCCGATGACCGATAGCGGCAAGATTGCGCTTTTTGGCGTCATTAGGCAGCATCGAGTCACGGCCGCTCGTGTGGTCATACCCCATTTGGAAGTTGAGGCCTGGCATGCGGATTACTCAAGCGACCCTGGAACACCTGGACCTGTTGACCCCGTTGTTCGTCAAATACCGCGAGTTCTACGGGGCCCTGCCGTTCCCGGACTCGTCACGGGCCTTTTTGGAAAAGCGCCTGCGGCGCAAGGAGTCGGTGATCTACCTGGCCCTGGCCGACGATGATGACAAGCGGCTGCTGGGGTTTTGCCAGCTCTATCCGAGCTTTTCCTCACTGTCTCTCAAGCGGGTATGGATCCTCAACGACATCTATGTGGCCGAGGATGCGCGCCGGCAACTGGTGGCCGACAACCTGATGCGCACGGCCAAGAAAATGGCCAAGGACACCCACGCGGTACGGTTGCGGGTATCGACCAGCAGCGATAACGACGTGGCGCAGAAGACCTATGAGTCGATTGGGTTTCGCGAAGACACCGAATTCAAAAACTACGTGTTGCCGATCAACGAAGACTGAAAACCGGTAAGCCAAACACCGCAATATCCTTGTGGGAGCTGGCTTGCCTGCGATGGCGAAGTGTCAGCGAGCACTTCTCATACTGACCCACCGCTATCGCAGACAAGCCAGCTCCCACATTGGGTCCGGCGACTGGCTTGAAGCCCAACCCCTTCACAATTTCGCGACACTCCCCGCTACAAAAGCCACACGCTTTTCACCTCTCAATCCGTATAATGCCGACCTTTCAGGGTTGTAAGAACCGCGACAATTACTTGTAGCCTTATTGCCTGAGCTTCCGCACAAGCCCGCTGAGCCGGGCCATTCACACAGGTGCCATCCATGGATTTCAACCCGCTTGACCTTATCCTGCATCTCGACGTTTACCTCGATATGCTGGTAACCAACTACGGTCCGTGGATCTACGCCATTCTGTTCCTGGTGATTTTTTGCGAAACCGGCCTGGTGGTCATGCCCTTCCTGCCGGGCGACTCCTTGCTGTTCATTGCCGGTGCCGTAGCGGCCGGCGGCGGTATGGACCCAGTCCTGCTGGCCGGCCTGCTGATGCTGGCGGCCATCCTCGGCGACAGCACCAACTATGTGATCGGACGAACGGCGGGCGAGCGCTTGTTCAGCAACCCGAACTCCAAGATCTTCCGCCGCGACTACCTGCAAAAGACCCACGACTTCTACGACAAGCACGGCGGCAAGACCGTGACGCTGGCGCGCTTCCTGCCGATCCTGCGTACCTTCGCGCCGTTCGTCGCGGGCGTGGCCAAGATGCCGTATCCACGCTTCTTCGGCTTCAGCGTACTGGGCACCATCCTGTGGGTCGGCGGCCTGGTGACCTTGGGTTACTTCTTCGGCAACGTGCCTTTTATCAAGAAGAACCTGTCGCTGCTGGTGGTGTTCATCATTCTGCTGTCCCTGGTGCCGATGATTATTGGCGTAGTGCGCAGCCGCTTTGGCCGCACGTCCTCCGAAGCCAACCCGCACTGATTGCCCGTGTGGTCCTTCAGCGCCTGGCGTCGCCGGCGCCTGCTGGCCAAGCACCCGATTGCCGATGACATCTGGCAACGGGTGCGCCACCACCTGACCTTCCTCGACGGCATCACGCCGGAGCAAGATCAGTGGCTACGCGAAGCCTGCGTGGTGTTCCTCAGCGAAAAACACCTCACCGCCCTGCCTGGCGTCGAACTGCACCAGGAACAACGCCTGCTGCTCGCCGCCCAGGCGCAACTGCCGCTGATGAACCTGGGCGACCTCGACTGGTACCAAGGCTTTCATGAGATCGTGCTGTACCCCGACGACTTCCTCAGCCCACAACGCCATCGCGATGCCAGCGGCGTCGAACACGAGTGGGACGGCGAACACAGCGGCGAAGCTTGGCAACAGGGCCCGGTGATCCTCGCCTGGCCCGGCGTGCTCGCCAGCGGCCAATGGGAAGGCTACAACCTGGTCATCCACGAACTAGCGCACAAGCTGGACATGCTCAACGGCGACGCCAACGGCCTGCCGCCGCTGCACCACGACATGCGCGTGCAGGATTGGGCCAGCGTCATGCAAGGCGCCTTCGATGACCTCAATCGCCAGTTGGACGCCAACCCGGACGCCGAGACCGAGATAGACCCTTACGCTGCGGAAAACCCGGCGGAGTTCTTTGCCGTCACCAGCGAGTATTTCTTCAGCGCCCCGGATTTACTGGTCAACAGTTATCCACAGGTGTACGCCCAACTCAGCCGCTTTTATCGCCAGGATCCCCTGGCCCGCCTGACTCAACTGCAAGCGCTACGCGCCACAGGGCGAATGACCGTACGACGCTTGGCGCATGGCATCGGCGTCAGAATATGCCTATAATCGCCGCCACTTTTAGGCCAATCCGGCCATGTCATATGGCCAACTAACGGGGGCAACGCCCAATGAGCTACAGCAAGATTCCGGCTGGCAAAGACCTGCCGAACGACATCTACGTCGCCATCGAAATTCCGGCCAACCACGCGCCGATCAAATACGAAATCGACAAAGACAGCGACTGCCTGTTCGTTGACCGTTTCATGGCCACCCCGATGTTCTACCCGGCCAACTACGGTTTTATCCCTAACACCCTGGCTGACGACGGTGACCCCCTCGACGTGCTGGTCGTGACCCCTTACCCGGTCACCCCAGGCTCGGTTATCCGCGCACGCCCAGTCGGCATCCTGAACATGACCGACGACGGCGGCGGCGATGCCAAAGTAATCGCAGTGCCACACGACAAGCTGTCCCAGCTGTACGTGGACGTGAAGGAATACACCGACCTGCCGCCACTGTTGCTGGAACAGATCAAGCACTTCTTCGAGAACTACAAAGACCTCGAAAAAGGCAAGTGGGTGAAGATCGACGGTTGGGGCAACGCAGACGCCGCCCGCGCCGAGATCATGAAGTCGGTTGCCGCCTACAAAGGCTGATACCCGCGCCTCATTGCCACGGCAATTAAAAAGCCCCGTTAATTCGGGGCTTTTTTATGGGCCGAATTAAACATCAAGTTCAATGTTTATTTGCAGCGTTTAACTAAGTTGCACACCTGAAAGATCCGGCCACAACTAAGCCAAATCCTACAACCGCAAATCAACGCATGGTTTATTTGATTAGACTTTCCGGCCAGTAAACTCTGCGTTTATGAATACATCAGGTGATCGTTTAAAAGCGCTATTACGGGAAGTTCATCTTTCCGCCTCCGACTTCGCCAAGAACCGCGGCGTCACGCCTCAGCACGTGAACAACTGGTTCAAACGCGGGGTCCCCATGGGCCGACTCAACGAGATCGCAGAGTTGCTGTGCGTCTCAAGTCGCTGGTTAAGCGACGGCAAAGGCCCCAAACACCCGCCCGCCAACTACCTGTTGGAAGGCCCCACCGCAAGGATTGCAACCGCCCGCGAAGACACAGGCAAATACCTCACAGGCCCCGCCTGCCGCCCGGAAAAAACCGACGTGGAGATCCCCCTCCACCCCACCTTCACCTCAACCGAACGCATCCGCGTCTCCCTGCACAGCCTGGAAACACTCAACGTAAACCCCGACCGCGCGATAGGCGCCTACATGGTCGACAACAGCATGATCGACATCATCCAACAAGGCGCCACCCTCGCCATCGACCGAGGCCGTACCCAAATCATCGACGGTGAAATCTACGCCGTCGAACACGACGGCATGCTGCGCATCAAATACCTTTACAACCGCCCTGGCGGCGGCCTGCGCCTGCGCAGCCACAACGCCAGCGAACACCCGGACGAATACCTCAACCACGAGGAACGCTTCGAGCAAAGCTTCAAGATCGTCGGCTGGGTATTCTGGTGGTCCACCCTCAACAACCGCCGCCCACCGGTGCCACTGGATGAACACCTGCTGGGCTGGGAAGGCTCTAAATCGGAACCGGAGGTGGGCAACTGAAGTGAATGTGAGTATCATGCGCCGCACATTTGGCAGGGGTCGCTTCTAGCTGACTCCCTGCTGGCGAAGCGGAGGAGTTCCCGCGGATGCCCTACTATTCAGCCCGACGCAATGTGGGCTGAGCGATTTGAAGGCTGGTGAGGTTTGTCAAAAACAAGCTGAGGCAGTCCCCGAGAAGCCGGCCACAAGCCGGCTTTTTAATCCCCCCCCTTAAACATCAATCACGTAGCCTTAAAGATCCACTCTGCCCCCCCTGAACATGTCTCTGGTGCAATAGGCAGCCATTCAAAGGCCAGTGGGCTCCAGCAATATCAAAATGACTCGACGCAATCTAGGTGTATTACCCCTTCTTCATTGCTTCACCCAAATAGTCAGCGACCTGATCGATATCCAACATGTCGCCAACAGCGACGCGAGGATGAAACATGTCGCAAAAATACAAAAATAACGACACGTTATGCACGCAGGCTTACACTAGCGACATGACAAGGGCGCTTATAAAAGCGGCCTTACCTTTAACTGGACGTCCTAGTGAGCGTGCGCCCATGACTAACCCCCAACGGCCTTGGCAGGCGGATAGACCCTATAACCAGCTTCCACCCTTGCCGCCAAAGGCAGAACTGGAAACCCGAGCAGTCCTCAAACGCTGCATCGAAGCTCGAGCAGCCTTGGCCGAATTGAAACAAGCAGCCGAGCTGATTCCTAACCAGACGATGCTGATCAATACGATCCCGCTGCTGGAAGCCAAGGACAGCTCCGAGATCGAAAGTATTGTCACTACTACAGATTTACTCTTTCAGCATGCCCAGGATTGCGCCAATCATGCAGATCCCGCGACCAAAGAAGCCCTCCGGTACCGCAAGGCTCTACATAACGGTTTCCAGTCTCTGGCTGAACGTCCACTCTCTACCGGCACAGCAGTAGAGATCTGTCGAACGCTCAAGGGTGTAGACATGGACATCCGTCGAGTGCCAGGCGTCCAGCTAGCCAATGATCGGACCGGAGAAATCATCTATACCCCACCAGAGGGCGAAGATCGCTTACGCGACTTGCTCACCAACTGGGAACGTTTTCTACACAACGAGACAGACCTCGACCCGCTGGTTCGCATGGCTGTCGGACACTATCAGTTCGAGGCTATTCATCCATTCACAGACGGCAACGGTCGTACCGGGCGCGTGCTAAACACCCTGTATCTGATCCAGGAAGGTCTGTTGAATCTACCGATTCTTTACCTTAGTCATTTCATCATTGCGCATAGAGCCGATTACTATCGACTACTGCTTGATGTCACACGCGAACAGGCCTGGGAGCCCTGGCTGCTGTACATGCTTACTGCCGTGGAAGAAACCGCTCGCTGGACCAGTGCAAAAATTGCCGCCATTCGCAGCCTGTCCGAGCACACCAGCCAATTTGTTCGCGAACGTTTGCCGAAAACCTACTCACGCGAATTGGTGGACGTGATTTTTGAGCAGCCCTATTGCCGTATTAGCAACGTCGTCGACAAGCAGATCGCTCAGCGCCAGGCTGCTTCTCGCTACCTCAAAGAGCTGGTCTCCATTGATGTTCTGCAAGAGGTTCAGGTCGGAAAGGAAAAACTGTTCATTCATCCAAAGCTGATGCAGTTGCTGATTCGCGACAGCAACGAATTCAAGCCCTATTTCTGAGCCGAAATTAAGGAAATCGTGAATAAGTCGCCTGGACGATCAAAACCGAACAGGCGACGTCATATCACCTAGGCTGCAAACACTCCACAGCCCTATCCGCCACCATCTTCGCCATCTCCACCAAATGCATCACCGCCCTCTGTGGCGCAGCCACTGACTCGCCGATCACCTGCGACGTAGCCAGCGCACAATGCAGCAGCTCAGCCACCTGCACCCAGGCATCCTCGAAGCTCAGTTCTTCATTGACCGTAAATGGGTTGGTTGCGCCTGACGACGGCGAATCCGAAACAACGTTATCCATAGCAAAACTCCAATCGATAATTTGAAGCTGCCAATTACGCGACTAAACGAAAGGTGGCAGCTGTACGCAGGTTAGTCGACCGGTCGATTGGAACCCGGCGCACCCGAAGGTGCCCTGCGCACAGCCACCATAAGATGCAGGCGATGAGGTGCCTGACTCATGAGTTGCATATGCGCCAATCGAATCCGGGCGACTAAACCCGATCACTGAATTAGCAGTGACGGTCAGCAGCCTAGTCACCCAATTCCACTGGCGCAAGCGGTTGGGATTCTCTCGGAAACGTCCTGCAAAGGAAAGGGATCGGACCTGCTAGCTACTCAAAATCAGGCAATTCACTCCTGGTCTGCACAGCGACCCGGAGGCCTGAAATCGGGTGCCAACTATTGTCCACTTTAAGTTGACAGTAAGACTCCTTCCACCCGATTTATCCCTCGTCACCTACCCATTAATCTGTGCCCATGTTGAACGCAACGCCCAACCAACCTAAACAAAAAAGGATTCAACCATGAGCACTGCAACCTACAACCGCTTGAACAAAGACGACGCCATTGTTCTGCTGGTCGATCACCAGACCGGCCTGATCTCCCTGGTGCAGGACTTCTCCCCCAACGAGTTCAAGAACAACGTGCTGGCCCTGGCTGACCTGGCCAAGTTCTTTAACTTGCCGACCATCCTCACCACCAGTTTCGAGCAAGGCCCTAACGGCCCGCTGGTGCCGGAGTTGAAGGAGATGTTCCCGGACGCGCCGTATATCGCTCGCCCTGGTCAGATCAACGCCTGGGACAACGAGGATTTCGTCAAGGCAATCAAGGCCACCGGGCGTAAGCAGATCATCATTGCCGGTGTGGTGACGGATGTGTGTGTGGCGTTCCCGACCTTGTCGGCGCTGGCAGAAGGTTTTGAGGTGTTTGTGGTGACGGATGCATCGGGCACGTTCAATACCACCGTGCAGCAAGCGGCGTGGAGCCGGATGACGCAGGCCGGTGCGCAGTTGATGAACTGGTTCTCGGTGGCGTGTGAGTTGCACCGCGACTGGCGCAACGATATCGAAGGGCTGGGGAATTTGTTGTCCCAGCGGATTCCTAACTACCGCAATTTGATGAACAGCTACTCGGCCCTGTCTGCTCGCCAGAGCTAAGACTGCCATGCTCCGTATTGAGCCTGCCTGAAAAGACAGGCTTTTTTATGGGCGTAGATTGAGAGGCGTGTGGGTGACGCGGAGCGTCACTGGATGCATTACCACGCGGAGCGTGGGAACGATCAACTTCCCTAATCCAGGATCAAGTGCGGCAGAAACCGGCTTGAGTCCTTGGTGATCAAGCTATTGTCCTCTCGCACCCCAATCCCCGCCGCCTGGTCGCCAATGACCCAAGAGCCGATCAGCGTGTAGCTGTCACCAAATTTTGGCAGCGGTGCGAACTCTTGAAGGATGAAGGGCGCATCCGTGTAGGGGCCGTCTTCTTTTACGGTCAGGCCTTCGGCGGTTTGCAGTTCGATGTTGGCGCCTTCACGGGAGAAGAACGGCTTGCGCACCCAGCCTTTTGGCACGGCTTTGCCTGGGTCGGTGTCCAGGTGGGACGCGAGCAGGTTGGGGTGGCCTTTGTTGAATTCCCACAGCAGCGGCAGGATGCCTTTGTTGGAAATAATGGATTTCCACGCGGGCTCGAAGAACTGTGTGTCGCTCTGGGCAATCGCGGCACCAAAGGGTTCGTGGAAGATGAACTCCCAGGCGTGCAGTTTGAACAGGTGGGGAATCCAGCGATCTTCAAGGTCGACGAAGCGGCCTTCGCTGTTCAGGCCGATGTCTTCGATGTCGATGTGGCGCGATTCGATGCCGACCTTTTCAGCGACCAGGCGCAGGTAGTCGGTGGTGCCTTTGTCTTCGATCGAGTCTTTCATCGAGGCGAAGTAGAACGGCTGGTTGACCTGCAGTTGCGCGAAGGCCTGGTGCAGTTTGGTGTCGATGCTATTGAACTGGTCGGCGTGCTTGGGCAGCAGGCCGCGTTCGATGCATTGTTCCAGCCAGCCCCACTGAAACGCGGCTGCTTCGTAGAGGCTGGTGGGGGTGTCGTAGTTGAGCTCCAGCAACTTGGCGGGCCCGCTGCCGTTGTAGGAGAAGTCCATGCGCCCGTAAAGGTGCGGGTGGCCTTCGAGCCATGAGGTTCGGATCATGTCGTAGAAAGGCGCGGGGATGCTCAGGCGTTCAAGCAGTTCTTCGCTGTGGACCACGCGGGCGACGAGGTCCATGCACATGTCATGGAGCTCGGTGGTCGGGTCTTCGAGGTCGCGCTCGATTTGCTTGAGCGTGAACTGGTAGTACGCGCTTTCGTCCCAGTAGGGTTCGCCGTCGATGGTATGGAACAGGAAGCCGAGGCTCTCGGCGGTGTGTTTCCAGTCATGACGCTCTGCGCATTGGATCTTCTTCATGGCCGGTTTCCTTAGCTGCTCGACCCGCCGCCCCAGCCGCTGCGTGCGCTGGCTTTGCTGCCGAAGCCGCCGCGGGAGGTGGCCGATGAAACCGAGCTCGACTTAGGTGAAGAGCGCAGCGTGCTGGTGTAATTGCTGCTGCCGTACCGGGCCTGGTTGGAACGGCCAAAGGTCGCGCCATTGGACACGCGTTGGTTGAGCGTCGAGTTACCGTAGTTGCCGCGATCATCGCGATAGCGGTACACCGGTTCCGAACGGTAGCTGTTGCGGTTGTTGCTCAGCATGTTGCCGATCAGCAAGCCGGTCAGCAGGCTGCTGGTGGAGAAGCCTGAGCCGCCGCTGGCCTGAGCGTTGGCCGCTTGCGCATTGGCAGCGTCGACTTGGGATTGGGTCACCTGGCCTTCGGCGGTCAGTTCGAAACCGCCCAAGCGCGGGATGAATTTGCCGGTGGAGTCTTGCTGGCACCAGTCAGCGACAAAGTCGGCGTCGCAATCGGCCTGGCTGTCATACACCGGCGCAATGCGGCGATGCTCGGCCATGGCCGTCATGTAGGCGTCCGAGCAGACGTCTACCGGAAGTTTTTCATCGGCGCATTGCTGTACCGATTGGAAGTTGTACTTCTTTTGCAGGTCGTAGGTTTTTTCCGTTGGGCCACAGCCGGATATCGCCATGGCGACCGACGCTGCCAGCGACAGCTGGACGTACTTGCTTCGTTTCATCGGGAGCTCCGTGGGCAATCAGTTCGAGGTGGGCGTCATGCACGCGGCATTCAGCATGCCGACGCTGATGGCCACCGCGGCCACGTAGATACCGGCCGCCAGTTCGCCCTTCTTGATGCGCTCGGACGTGCCTTTGAGCACCAGGCTGGTCAGCAGGAACGCCAGCAGTTGGACGACGGCGGCGATCACGGCCCAGACGATGAAGTCGAGAACGTTGATCGAGTAGGCAATCACATTGCTGGCCGGAATGGCGAAACCGACGATGGCACCGCCCAGGGCGACCGCTGCGGAGGTGTTGCCCGCACGGATCAGTTCGAACTCCTTGTGCGGGGTGATGCGGGTGTAGATGAACTGGAACAGCGCGAACAGTACCGCAGCCCCCAGGATGTAGAGGACAAAGCCGAGCACCGCAGCTTTGTTGAGGGAGATGGAGAGTGCTTCTAGCATGGACGGCTTCCTTTTTTTAGAGCGTAGTCAGGTCGGTGGTGTACAGCGAAATGCCTAGGGATGTGCTCAGGCTGATGGTGCCTTCGGCATCTTCTTCGACAGAGAACAGCAGGAACTCTCGGCGGTCGGTCAAGCCGGTGTCGCGGGCGTATAGCATCGAACGGTGCTCGACGCTGTAGGTGGCTTCTGGGCTGATGACCTGTTCGCTCATCGCCACCAATTCGGTCTGGCCATCTTCGCTGCCCCACTCCCGGAAGAACTCGACGCCGTCGTGGGTGTAGGTCGGCAGACCGATCAGGCTTTGTGGGCCCGCGAGCCTGCTCAGTTCCGCTTCACTGCTGATGGTGACGTAACTCAGGTAGTTGAACAGAATCACTGACTCGACCTGGCCCGCTATCTGGCCGGTGGTGTGCACCTGCAACCAATAATCTTCGTCGTTCATGTAATAGCGCGACAGCCAGGTGGACTGGCCGAGGTCGATGGTGCCGTTGCTCCAGATTTCCTGGGAGCCGGGGATCACCACGTTGGTTTTTTCATCGAGCAGCAATTTCAGAGTCGTGTCAAACATCACGCCCTTGCCCGGCGCCAGGCCTAAAGGGCCGGTGGCGGGCAGGCTTGGGCTGGCGGTTCGGCTCGAGTCGGTAGTGGCTTTTGGGGCCTCAAGCCCCATCAACTGTTTAAGCCATCCCATGAAAGATTTCCTTAAGGCGAGTGGAAGCGATGTAGAAGAGTTCGCCGCCTTTGACCGCTGTGGCACTGGGCGGGTTGATCGACGGCTGCTGAACACCTTTGGCGCGATAGCCAATGAGGGTGGCGTTGTGGCGCTCCTTCATCTGCGTGTACAGCTCGCCGAACGTTGCCTCAAAGGCGTCGGGCAATTTCATCAGGTACTGGGTGGCGCCCTGCCCCACGCACAGCAACTCATTGATGACCACCGACGAGCCCGGATCCTGAGAGGCGCGCACCAGCATTTCGATCGCCATGCTGGACGTGCATTCCAGGCGCGGGGCGTAGGAGCTGGCCAGTGCAGCGATTTCACTTTCGTTGAAGTGGGCGACCACATGCCCGACGGGGCTCAGTTGATTCACCGCCAGCACGGTGGCCAGCGTCAGGTCATCAGACGGGGTCCGCACCAGCACACGCTCGGCACCGGGCACACCGGCACGCAGCAACAGTGCGGTGGAAGACAGGCTTTCGCCGCGGATGAACGCTGCTTTGCCCGGCATCGGGTTTTCTTCAAGGCTGCAATCGCAGATCACGATCAGGTTGTCGTTCGAGGTTTCGTCTTGCAGCAACAACTCAATCACCCGCTCGCTGGACGCGCCCTCCCAGCCGATCAGCACGGTATGGCCGACCTTGCCGGTGAAATCACCTTTGCCCTTCATGCCTTTTCTCCATGCATCGATAACACTGCTGGTGGTTTTGCCGATGGCTGCCGTGAGCAGCGCAATGCCCCCGAGCATGACCCAGGCCGCCACGAAAATTCGCCCAGCAGACGTCTGCGGTGCGAGGTCGCCATAGCCGACGGTGAGTGTGGTGGTGAGATAGAAGTAGATAAACGTGGCGGCAGCGGTGAGGTGTTGTTCGCCCAGCAACACCAGGCCCAGGTAAGCGGTGCTCAGGTGGACACCCAAGGCAACGATCAGGCCTGCCCAACCGAAGCGATGAAAGAGGGACGAGGCGTACATGCGTAACAGTAGGAAAATCGACATTTAGCCCCTGGCTCCCTGGGTACTTGAATCCTGACGACAGCATCGCCTCGGCGTCTGGATGCTCAAGTGCGTTCACCCGGCATTAAACCCGCTGCGCGGCGTGGATAGAAGTACCTTGGCTGCAATAAATCCGGCGAGCGCACCAAACAGATGCCCTTCGAAGGAAACGCCCTGCCGCGGAAGGAAGCCCACGACCAGTCCGCCATACAGCAAAGCCACAACAGCGGCTGTTAGCAGGTTGCCCCAGCTTCTGTGAAACCAGGCGCGAGACAGCAGATAGGCCCATAGCCCGAACACCCAGCCGCTGGCGCCGACGTGTACGCCTGAAAAACCGAACAGCCAGACCAACAAGCCGCCCAGCAGAATGACGATGGCACTGACGGCGATGAACCGGTTGACCCCTTCGATGATGACCAGAGAACCCAGGATCACAAAGGCAATCAGGTTGGCGCTCAGGTGGGCGAAGGAGGCGTGCAAAAACGGTGATGTGAGGATGCCGAACAGACCCTGCATCGTTCTCGGGATTAGCCCGAATGCCATGAGGCTGTAACCGGTCACCACATTGAGCAGTTGCAGCGCGACCATGAAGAGGGCCAGGCCTGCGATTGTCTTGAAACCCTTCAAGGCGTTCATCCTGACCTCAACATACAAAAGAAGAGCACTGCGACTGTGGCGAGGGAGCTTGCTCCCGCTGGGGCGCGAAGCGGCCCCAAAAACAGGACTGCTGCGCAGCCCAGCGGGAGCAAGCTCCCTCCCCACAGAGTTGCAGGCTTAACTGACCTACGTTGATTACTCAGCCGACTTTTGCTTCAGACGCTCCAGAATCGCATTGGCACTGCCTTCGTTCGGCGTGATGCCGGCATCGCGCAGTTTGCGTTCCAGGTCTGTCCCCGTCGACGCTTCAGCCAGCTCATCCTGGGCTTGCAGCTCAGCGGCGCGTTGTTGCTGTTTGGCCTGCAAGCGATTGAGCGTACCGACGGCGGTTTCCAGCTTGCCGTTGGCACCGCCGCTGGCAATGGAGGCACTGACCTGGGCCTTTTGCACGCTGTCGCGAGCCTTGGCCATGTCCACTTGCTGGCGCAGGCTTTTGATGCGGCTTTCGGCCTTGGTGATGTCTTTGCGCATGCTCTCAGCGTACCCACCGAACTCGGTGGTCTGCTTTTGCTCAACGTCCCGCTCGTTGGTCAGGGTCGAAATGGCTTCGGCCACTTCCAGGGCGAGGTCTTCACGGTTGGCCTGGATAGCGGCCATCGCCTTGGATTCCAGGTCTTTGATCTTGGCGTCGTACTCGCCAACACGATCAGCCGCCAGTTTGTGCTTGGCCATGATGCTCACCAGCTCACGCTTGGCGTTGGCCAAGGCGCTGTCTGCATCGCGAATTTCCTGGTCAAGGATGCGCAGGGCCTGTTGGTCGACGATCGATTCGCCGACTTCGCTGGCACCGCCACGCAACGCGGTGAACAATTTGCTCCAGATGGACTGAGTCATTGGGTTTTCCCGAATAATTAAATGAAGAAACGTTCGAAGGCTTCGCTGGCGCGCTGCACGTTATCAACCAGGGTTTTCACCTCGGTCACGATGTTGGTCAGGCTGGAGTCGGAGCTGAGCGCACCGAACATGTTGTAAACCACCTGCCCGTTCGGCATGGACTCGATACCGATCGACGACAACGGGAACATCTCCCGGCTGCGCAGCACGGCGTCATTGAAGGCCGGCACGTCGTTGATGGACTCGGCGTCGACCAGGACGGTATCCACGATGATTTGCTCGCCCACCACCGCGATGTAAATCGGCAAGCCACCAAAGTCGTTCATCTCCAGCTTGATACTGGACTCGGAGCCTTGGACGAGAGAAAGCGTAATGTCATTGGACGTCACGTCATCCAGCGCCTGAAGAGCACTGTAAAGACGATCGATATTCCAGTTAGTACCTGCGCTCATGAAATTCTCCGACATGAATGAGCCAGCCAGGATCGGTTGGCGTAGCTGTTTCTCCATTTGCTTGAGCAGGCTTCGGTTTTCGGGAAGCACCCAAGTCTCGTGTTTCACATAACCGGCCGCCGCCAGCCCCGCACGCATCTGCTTCATGTAAAAGCTCGACGGCTTTTTTGCGGACGGCTTCAAGCGCTCTCCCTTGAGGCTTGTTGAATCGGTATCGGGCCCAGTTGATTGGCTCGATGGAGAGCTGCTGTTCATGGTACTGACCTCGCTGTGAAAAACTCACGCGTGAGAAAATCTACAGGCAATCCGCAAGGTACTCAATAGCTCACGCGTGAGATTTTTCCTTACATTTTCCACCCACCGAAAAGACCCAGCCTACCCCGCCAACTCTCGCTCGATTTGCTCGATGCTAGGCAAGCTCGATTGCAGTTCGGCTGGCAAAGACTCCATCAATTGATATTGCGCCACACCAATAGGCCGGTTGTTATCGCGCAGTGCGTATTCAGCCACCACTTCATTTTTACCCTTGCACAACAAGAGGCCGATAGTCGGGCCATCCTGTGGGTGCTTTATCTCGGCATCCACCGCCGCAAGATAGAAGCTCAATTTGCCCAGATGCTCGGGCTTGAACTTGCCTGCCTTGAGTTCGATCACCACATAGCAACGCAGCTTCAGGTGATAGAACAACAGGTCGATGAAGAACTCATCGCCGCCTACATTCAGCAACACTTGCCGGCCAACGAAGGCAAAACCTGCGCCCAACTCCAACAAGAAGCCAGTGACATGCTTGATCAGGGCGTTTTCGATTTCGCGCTCTTGTGCATTCTGACCCAGGCTGAGGAAATCAAAGCGGTACGGGTCTTTGAGGGATTCGCGCGCCAGGTCGGATTGCGCTTTGGGCAGATGGCTTTCGAAGTTGCTGACGGCCTTGCCACTGCGCTCCAGCAGGCGATTTTCAATGTGCATCACCAGTGTGTTGCGCGACCAGTATGTTTTAAGGCCTGGATGATGTACCAACGACGAGTTTCGGGGCCGGGAAGCTTATCGAGCAGCACCACGTTGTGGCCCCAAGGCAATTGTGCAGCAGCCTGTTGCACAAATTCCGAATCCGGCCACGCCTCGGCAAAAGCACGCATGTATTTCAGATTGCGCGGCGAAAAACCCTTGATGTCAGGAAAGGCCGCCCGCAGATCTTGCGCAAGGCGGTCGATCACTTTACTACCCCAACCTTGAGCGTGCTGACGCGCCAAAATATCGTGACCGAGCTGCCAGTAGAGCAGCACCAGCTCACGATTAACGGCAATTGATGCGCGCTGTTGCGCCTGATGGATACGGCCCTTGAGGTCTGTCAGCCAATCGCCGCAGCCCTCAGGAGGCGCGATCAACCCGATAGAAGTTTCGCTCATGCCTTTTTTACTCTGGTGTTTTCGGCAGGCTAGCCAGCCGACAGTACCGTCACAAGCATTCGAGACAGTTCAGGAAGGGTCCTGCGTACCTCACAGAAAGGTCCTGCTGGCACTTGACTCTCCCCTATACGGCACCCCCTACCCTGAATGCCCTTTTCTCAGAACTTATCACCATGAGTCAGCGCATTCTGGTCATTCTCGGCCACCCGTCCGCCGATAGCTTTTGTTCCGCCCTCGCGCACACTCATATCCACGCTGCTAAAACGGCCGGTCACGAAGTCCGCGTCCTGCGCCTGGGTGATCTCAGGTTCGACCCCATCCTTCATCATGCTTACACCCAGGTTCAAGCGCTGGAACCTGACTTGCTCAGCGCCCAAGCCGACATCCTTTGGGCCGAGCATCTGGCCTGGGTTTTCCCTGTCTGGTGGGGCGGTATCCCGGCACTGATGAAGGGCTTTATCGACCGCGTTTTCCTCCCCGGCTTTGCCTTCAAGTACCGCGCAGGCAAGGCATTCCCAGACAAGCTGCTAAAGGGCCGAACCGCGCACTTGTTAGTGACCCTCGACACGCCGCCGTGGTATTACCGCTGGGTTTATCGCATGCCGGCCATCCACCAAATGCGGCGCACCATGCTGGCGCTGTGCGGCATCGCGACGAGCAAGACGCTGCTGTTGGGGCCGGTGCTGGGCTCTTCGCTGACGCAGCGGGCCAAGTGGCTGAAACAGGCCGGCGCACTATTTGAAAAAGGGAGTTTTCATGTACATCGGCAAAGCCGCGCAGTTGTCCGGCACGACCATCAAGGCGATTCGTCACTATGAGGCAATCGGGCTGATGCCAGCGCCTGCGCGTCGGGGCGGTTATCGCGTTTATACCGAGCAGAGTGTCGAGCGGCTGATGTTTATAAAGTGCGCGCAACAGCTGGGGTTCAAGCTCAAGGAATTACAGGAGATTTTGCAGGGGTACGAGGGTGATGCGCTTCCCTGGGACAAGGCTGACCAAGCCATCGCCAATAAGAAGCAAGCGTTAGCCATGCAAATTGTGGCATTGCAGAATATGCATCAGGGTTTATTGGTCTTCGAGGCCCAATTGAAAGCGGCGCAGGGGGAGTGCTGGGTCGCCACGAAGGCAGGCTGAGACTCGGTGAGCCGAATAAGGTCGCTAATCGACTCATGGGGTGAGCCGAATAAACCCATCAATCGGCTCACATCACCGTGTGTGCGCCACTCATTTGCCCCAATCCCCCATGTCTGCTAGTGTCGCGCCGGTTTACCGTCTACCGGAATTGCCGCCATGGCCCGCAAAAAAGTTGCACTCGATTTCGAACAATCCCTCGCCGACCTGCAAGCCCTGGTCGAGCGTCTGGAGAACGGCGAGTTGTCGCTGGAAGACTCGTTGACAGCGTTTGAGCAAGGCATCGGCCTGACCCGCGACTGTCAGAGCGCGTTGGCGCAGGCGGAGCAGAAGGTCCAGGTGTTGCTGGAGCGTGACGGGGAGTTGGCCGAAGAGCCTTTCGATGCGGAACAGCCGGAATGATCAGCGCATACCAAGCCAGTAGCCAAGCCCGGGTGAATGCCGCGCTGGAGCCCCTGTTTGTTGCGCCAAGCCCGGAAATGACGCGCCTCTATGAGGCCATGCGCTACAGCGTGATGAATGGCGGCAAGCGTGTGCGCCCGTTGCTGGCCTATGCCGCCTGCGAAGCTCTCGGGGCGCCGGCAGCCGAGGCGAATGGTGCGGCCTGTGCGGTCGAGTTGATCCACGCCTATTCCCTGGTGCATGACGACTTGCCGGCAATGGACGACGATGACTTGCGTCGCGGCCAGCCCACCACCCACAAAGCCTTCGATGAGGCCTATGCAATTCTGGCCGGAGATGGCTTGCAGAGCCTGGCGTTCAGCGCATTGCTGGACCCGACGCTAAGCAGCGTCAACGCCGAGATCCGCTTGCGCATGGTCACCGCCCTGGCCCATGCAGCGGGCCCGGCTGGAATGGTCGGCGGGCAGGCCATCGACATGGGCTCGGTCAGCCTCAAGCTCGATCAAAAAGCCCTCGAACACATGCATCGCCACAAGACCGGTGCGCTGATTGAGGCCGCCGTGCAACTGGGCGCCCTGGCCAGTGGCCGTGCCGACGCCGAGCAATTAGCGGCGCTGCAGACCTATTCTCGCGCTGTCGGCCTGGCCTTCCAGGTACAGGACGATATCCTCGACGTGGAAAGCGATACCGCCACCCTCGGTAAACGCCAGGGCGCCGATATCGCACGTGACAAGCCGACTTATCCTGCCTTGCTGGGGCTGCAAGCCGCCAAGGCCTATGCCATCGAGCTGCGTGACCAGGCTCTGGATGCCCTGCGACCTTTCGACGCGGCGGCCGAGCCACTGCGTGACCTGGCGCGGTATATCGTCGAACGTCGCCACTGACAGCCGCGGCCATTTGCGCCGCATATCGGCCAAGTTCGGCCCTCTGCGTGGGCAGTTTGCACGGCTTGAGGTAAACTGCCGCCTCTTCTATACCTATAACGATTCGCCTGATGCCCACGACGTTTCAAGAGATTCCCCGCAAACGCCCGTCTACGCCCCTGCTCGACCGTGCTGCCACGCCGGACGGCCTGCGTCGACTGGGTGAAGCCGAGCTGGAAACCCTGGCCGATGAGCTGCGCCTGGAATTGCTCTACACGGTCGGCCAGACCGGTGGGCATTTTGGCGCCGGGCTGGGCGTGATCGAGCTGACCATCGCCTTGCATTACGTGTTCGACACCCCGGACGACCGGCTGGTGT
This sequence comes from Pseudomonas sp. CFSAN084952, assembly GCF_009648855.1. NCBI lineage: Bacteria > Pseudomonadati > Pseudomonadota > Gammaproteobacteria > Pseudomonadales > Pseudomonadaceae > Pseudomonas > Pseudomonas sp. CFSAN084952. Next base: position 4,737,119 of record NZ_CP045767.1, read on the forward strand.
GGGACGTGGGCCACCAGGCGTATCCGCATAAAATCCTCACCGGCCGTCGCGAGCGCATGGCCAGCCTGCGCCAGAAGGACGGCCTGGCCGCCTTCCCACGCCGTGCCGAGAGCGAGTACGACACCTTTGGCGTCGGCCACTCCAGCACGTCCATCAGTGCAGCACTGGGCATGGCGATTGCCGCCCGCCTGCAAGGCAGTGAGCGCAAGGCGATTGCGGTGATTGGTGATGGCGCGCTGACCGCCGGCATGGCCTTCGAAGCGCTGAACCATGCGCCGGAAGTGGACGCCAACATGTTGGTGATCCTAAACGACAACGACATGTCGATTTCGCGCAACGTGGGTGGCCTGTCCAATTATCTGGCGAAGATCCTCTCCAGCCGTACCTACGCCAGCATGCGCGAAGGCAGCAAGAAAGTGCTGTCGCGTCTGCCTGGCGCATGGGAAATTGCGCGCCGCACCGAAGAATATGCCAAGGGCATGCTGGTACCCGGCACCCTGTTCGAAGAGCTGGGCTGGAACTACATCGGCCCTATCGACGGCCACGACCTGCCGACCCTGATCGCGACGTTGCGCAACATGCGCGACCTCAAGGGCCCGCAGTTCCTGCATATCGTCACCAAGAAAGGCAAAGGTTTCGCTCCGGCGGAAGTCGACCCGATTGGTTACCACGCGATCACTAAGCTCGAACCCCTGGACGCTCCCGCCGCCGCGCCGAAAAAGGCCAGCGGGCCGAAGTATTCAGGGGTGTTTGGCGAATGGCTATGCGACATGGCCGCCGCCGACCCGCGTCTGGTGGGTGTTACCCCGGCGATGAAGGAAGGCTCCGACCTGGTGGCGTTCAGCGAGCGTTTCCCGCTGCGTTACTTCGACGTGGCGATTGCCGAGCAACACGCCGTGACCTTCGCGGCCGGCATGGCCTGCGAAGGCGCCAAGCCGGTGGTGGCGATCTACTCCACCTTCCTGCAACGCGGTTATGACCAACTGGTTCACGATGTGGCGGTGCAGAACCTCGACGTGCTGTTCGCCATCGACCGTGCCGGCCTGGTGGGCGAGGACGGCCCGACCCATGCGGGCAGCTTCGACCTGTCGTACCTGCGCTGCATCCCCGGCATGCTGGTGATGACCCCGAGCGACGAGAACGAACTGCGCAAGATGCTCAGCACCGGCCACCTGTACAACGGCCCGGCCGCTGTGCGGTACCCGCGCGGCACCGGCCCGAACGCCGTGATCGAAAAAGACCTGGAGCCGATCGAAATCGGTAAAGGCATCGTGCGTCGCCAAGGCAGCAAAACTGCGTTCCTGGTGTTTGGCGTGCAACTGGCTGAAGCCTTGAAAGTCGCCGAGAAGATCGACGCCACCGTGGTCGACATGCGGTTCGTCAAGCCACTGGATGAAGCGTTGGTACGCGAAATTGCCGCCAGCCATGAGCTGCTGGTGACCGTCGAAGAGAACGCCATCATGGGCGGCGCCGGTGCGGCGGTCAGTGAGTTCCTGGCGCGGGAGAACATCCTCAAGTCGGTGCTGCACCTGGGCTTGCCAGATGTATACGTCGAACACGCCAAGCCGGCGCAGATGCTGGCTGAATGCGGGCTGGATGAAGCGGGTATCGAGGCGTCCGTGCGCGAGCGCCTGGCGCTACTGAATCTGTAATCAGCCCCAACTGTGGGAGCTGGCTTGCCTGCGATGACGGCGGCACATTCGCTAACAATGTGTCAGATACACCGCTATCGCAGGCAAGCCAGCTCCCACAGTGGTTTTGCATGACCTTCGAATGCTATGGACAGCCCATGAAACGCCTGTGCCTTGCCCTGCTACTGCTTCCCTGCGCCGACCTGCTCGCCGACACCCGCGACCAGGCCCTGAAGCTCTCCGACGTGGTCATCAGCGCCAACCGCCAAGTCCAGGCGCGTAATGACAGCAGCGCCGCCAACACCGTCTTCACCCGCGCCGACATCGACCGCCTGCAACCCACCAGCGTCACCGACCTGCTCAGCCGCGTGCCGGGCGTGCAAGTTGCGCCGACCGGTGGGCGTGGCAGTTTGCCGGGGATTTTCATTCGCGGCACCAAGTCGGCGCAGAGCCTGGTGCTGGTGGACGGCCAACGCATCGCCAACACCACCTCCGGCGACAGCGGCTTGCAATACCTCAACGTCGATCAGATTGAACGGGTGGAAGTGCTGCGCGGTTCACGTTCGGTGATTTACGGCAGCGATGCGATTGGCGGGGTGATTCAGGTGTTCACCCGGCGCAATGCCGAGCAAGGCTTGCAGCCGCGCCTGAAACTTGGCTTTGGCAGCAACCAGACCTGGGAGCGCAGCTTGGGCCTGTCGGGCGGCGATGAACACACGCGCTTCAACCTGGGCGCGAGCCTGGATGAAACCGCCGGCATCAACGCGAGCCACGCGTCGTTCCCCAGTGACGGCGACCATGATGCCTACCGCAACCAGTCCATCAGCCTGAACCTCAGCCACTCGTTCAGTGATGAGCTGGAGGTGGGCTTCAATCTGCTGGATAACCGTGGCAAGTCGGAGTACGACAACAGTTATGGCCGCTACGACGGCGCCACCGGGCAAAGCCTGGGCCAGAAACCCTACACCGACTATACCGTGAGCAGCACCAGCGGCTATGTCGATGCCAAGCTCAATGACAGCTGGCAGTCGCGCCTGGAGCTGGGCCACAGTGAAAACCGCGACACCAAGCGCGATACCCTCAGCGATGATTACAGCGCATTCAACACCTACCGCGACTCGGTCAATTGGCAGAACGACCTGACCCTGGATGAGCAAAACAGCCTGATCGTCGGTGGCGACTGGTATGAAGACCGTTTCCACGGTTCCACCACCTTTACCGAGAACAGCCGCTGGAACCGGGCGGCCTTCGTGCAGCACCGCTTCCAAAGCCAATGGTTTTCCACCGAGCTGGGCCTGCGCCGTGACCAGAACCAGCAGTTCGGCGGCCAGAACAGTTGGAGCGGCACCCTGACCTTGCCGGTCAACCCCGACAATGACTTGCTCTTGAGCTACAGCGAAGGCTTTCGTGCGCCAACCTTCAACGACCTCTATTACCCCGACACGCAGTACAGCAACCCCAACCTGCAGCCCGAGACATCAAAGAGCTACGAGCTGCAATGGCGCAGCCAACTGACCGACAGCACACGCCTGGAAGCCTCGCTGTATCGCACCGACCTGAGCGACGCGATCATCCTTGACGCCGGCAAGCCGCAAAACGTGGCGTCGGCGCGGATCAACGGCTTTGAAGCGGCGCTCAAGCAAGAACTGTTTGGCTGGCAGGGCAACCTGGGCCTGTCGCTTATCGACCCGCGTGACCGTGACAGCGGCCACACCCTGGCACGTCGCGCACGGCGAACGGTGAACCTGGATCTGGACCGGCAATTTGATCAACTCGGTCTCGGCGCCAGCTGGCAAGCGATCAGCAGCAGCTACGACGATGAAGCCAACCGCAACCGTCTGGGCGGTTATGCCTTGTTGGGGCTGCGCAGTAGTTGGGCGTTGAACCGGGAGGTGTCGTTGTCGCTGAAGGTGGATAACGCGCTGGACAAGTCTTATGCACGGGCGAAGTACAGCTACCTCGGGGAAAACCAGAATTATCGTGAAGAAGGTCGGGTGTGGATGTTCGGGGTGACGTGGACACCTGAGCTCTAAGTAGCCTGATCCGGCGTCATCGCAGGCAAGCCAGCTCCCACAATTGAAATGCATTCCCCTGTGGGAGCTGGCTTGCCTGCGATAGCGTTGTCACAGGTTCGGCGCAATCACCTGGCACAACCGCCCCACCGCCTCCAACATCTGCCCGCTGGGCCGCTCAAGGCCCTTGTCCGGCACTAACCGCACCCGAGCCGCCATCGCCGGCCATGCCGTCCAGGCCTCCCTCTGAGCCTGATCCCCCACCAGGATCACCTCGGGGTCTCGCGCCAGCACCGATTCGATATTCACCTGCGGCGCCGGCAACTTCAGGTCACCGAACACATTGCGCGCCCCGCACACGCTGAGGGCATCGCTGATGATCTGCCCACCGCCCACGGTGTACAGCGGCTGGTTCCACACTTGGTAGAACACTCGCAGCGGCTCGGCCCGCTGGTAGCGCTGGCGCAACTCGGCCAAGCGCTGGCGCAATTGTGCCGCGCGCTGGTGCCCGGCCTCGGCGCGGCCCAATTGCTCGGCAATGGCCTGCACCTGCGCGGTCAGTTGTTCAAGGCTGTGGGGTTCGGCGACGTACACCGGGATATTCAATCGTTGGAGCTGCTCGCGCTGGGCCGGGCCGACGCTGCCAGGCCAGAGCAGGATCAGGTCGGGCTTGAGGCTGAGCAGGCGCTCCATGTCCAACTGGCCGTAGTGCCCGACCGAGGGCACCTTCGCCAACGCCGCCGGGCGGTCACCACCATCAAGCACGCCGACCAGCAAGTCCTCGGCGCCCAGTTCAAGCACGATTTCAGACAGCGACGGCGCCAGGCTGACAACCCGCTCGACCGGCCAGCCCTGGGCACTGAATATCAGCAGCAGCGCCAGCCAATAGCGCTTCATCCCAACTGACGCGGTATGCGATAGAGATAGAACAACACCAGCGTCGACAGCGCCAACAGAAACAGCGGCACCGCCTCCAGGCCGACGAACACCGCCAGCGCGCCAATCCAGGCCGGTAACGCTGCAACCAGCAACGCCGTGCGCCGACGCGCCGCCAGGGTGATCCAGGCTGCCGGCTCTTGAGCAGTATCAAGGGCTTTGGAGGTGGCGATCAGCGCGTGTTTGTAGGCGTGAAAATAACGCAGGCTGAGAAACATCGAGGCCACGCCGGCGATGAAGAACGGCATGGCCAAGACGGGCAACAAGGATTCAGCCCGGCCAAACAGCAGGTTGATCACGAACAACGGCAGCAATGCCAGGGCCAGGTACTGCCACCAGTTGAAGGACAGTCGCCGTTTCACCTGGCCACGGGTCACGCGCGGTCGACCTCGCCCTGGTGCTCGTTGCCCATCATGTGATCGAGCTTGCTGGCTTTGGTGGCCAGGTAGAGCTTGTTGTGCGGGTTGTGCCCGGTGTGCAGCGGCACGCGCTCGGCCACGGTGATGCCCATCTCGGTCAAGGCTTTGACCTTGCGGGGGTTGTTGGTCATCAGGCGCAGGGATTTGACCCCCAGGTGCTCGAGCATCGGCAGGCAGATGGCGTAGTCGCGCTGGTCGGCAGCAAAGCCCAGGCGCTCGTTGGCCTCGACGGTGTCGGCGCCGCCGTCTTGCAGTTCGTAGGCGCGGATCTTGTTCAACAGGCCAATGCCGCGGCCTTCCTGACGCAAGTACAGCAACACGCCACGGCCTTCACGGGCGATGGCTTGCAGTGCAGCCTCCAGTTGCGAGCCGCAGTCACAGCGCTGGCTGAACAGCGCATCGCCGGTCAGGCACTCGGAATGCACACGCCCCAGCACCGGCGCGCCATCCGTGATGTCGCCGAGGCTGAGCACAACGTGCTCGCGCCCGGTGGCTTCTTCAAGAAAGCCGTTCATGGTGAACGTGGCAAAAGGGGTAGGCAGCTTGGAAGCGGCGACGAAAACGACGGGCACCGTGTGCTCCTGATTTCAGATTTCACAGAGGCGGGCATTGTAACAGCACGTTCCTACAGACGCTTAAGCTGAATTATCGCTGATAAAGATCAATAGGTTCGATTGGCCTTTGAGTCAGTTCTATGGGCGTCAGAACGGATACGGCTGTTTCCAGCGTTCGAAAATCGCTTTCAGCTCACCGGTCTGGACCAGGATGCCCAAACGCTGGTCATACATGGCCATCGATGCCCTGCCGCGCGCGGTGTCGGCAAAGCCTACGTAGAGCGGCAGTTCAGCAATATGGGTGAGTTTGAACAGCGCCGGGTCTTGCGCCTGGCTGAGCACGTATTTGGCTTCGGTGAGGGCGTCGATATAAAAATCGGCACGGCCGTGTTGCAGCATTGGCAGAATGCCGCTGCGCCGCTCGATCTGGTTGAAGCGGCGCACGGTGGGCAGGTATTCCTCGTATTTATAGCCGCGCACCCAGGCCAGGCGATAGTTGCCCAAGGTCGCCAGGGTCGGTGTCGGCGCAGTGGCCAACCCGAGGGCGTAGACATGATCGGCGTCGAAGTTCCTGCGGGGGTACAACACACCGCTGGCCTCATCGCGATAGGTGCCGACACAACCATCCACCTCACCACGCTGGGCCAGACCGACCGAGCGGGTATAGGGTACGCTGCGGATGTGCACGGTGATGCCAGCCGGTTCAAAGACTTGGCGCAACAGGTCCCAGGCCAGGCCGCTGCCATCTTTGTTGGTGTAGTCGTTCCACTCCTCACTGGCCAGCACGATTTTGCCGGGCATGGGAGTGTCCGCCTGGGCCAGGGAAGCGAAGGTACACAGCACGATCAGCAGCCAGCGGCATGCAGCCATAGTCACGGCCTCTTACTTGGGATAATCGTATAAAGGGTAGCGCAGACCGCCGGCTTAGGGCGTCTGGCGAAAATGCTGGTAGCCGCGCACAGCCGGGGTGATGTCTTGGCCGTGGACGTCGAGCAGCGTTACGCCCTGCCCCGCTTCGACCCGGCCGACCACATGCACCGGCCAGCCATCCGCCTGCAACGGCGCTAACTCGGACGGTGGCAAGGTGAACGCCAGCACATAGTCGTCGCCCCCACTCAACGCCGCCACGTGAGCCTGGTCTTCACCAACAAACGCCAGCAAGGCCTCGGACAACGGCAACCGGTGGCGCTCAACCACCAGGCGCACCGCTGACGCCTTGGCGATATGCCCACAGTCGGCCAACAGCCCATCGGAGATATCCATCGCCGCTGTCGCCTTGCCCCGCAGCGCAAGCCCCAGGGCCAACTGCGGTTGCGGCGACCAGTAATGCGCCAGCAGCGGCTCGGCGATTGCTGCGTCAGCCGTGCGTTGCCCCAATACCAGCGGCAACGCGCCAGCGGCATTGCCTAACTCGCCGCCGACACACAGCAGGTCGCCCGGCTGTGCACCGCTGCGCGTCAAGGCCTGGCCAGCCGGCACGCGGCCGAACACGGTCAGGGTCAGGCTCAGCGGCCCACGGGTGGTATCGCCGCCCACCAGGCCCACGCCGCAGTTTTGCGCCATGGCATTCAAACCTTGGGCATAGCGTTGCAGCCAATCGGCTTCGACGCTCGGCGTGGTCAGGGCAAGGGTAAAGGCGAGGGGGTGGGCGCCCATGGCGGCCAGGTCGCTCACCGCCACGGCCAGCGAGCGCTGGCCGAGCAGGAACGGGTCACAGGGGTCGGCAAAATGCACGCCAGCCACCAGCGTATCGGTGGAGACTGCCAGTTGCTCCCCGGCGGGAAGCGCCAGCAAGGCGCAGTCGTCGCCGATCCCCAGGGCAATGCCTTCGCCACCTTGCGCACAGGGCGCGGCGGCGAAGTATGTGCGGATCAGCTCAAACTCACCCATTGAGGAATCAAGCGCAGATTAGCGCTTGTGTTCCTTCACTTCGGCTTCACGCAGGCGCGGGGCCAGCTTGTCGAGCACGCCGTTGACGAACTTGTGGCCGTCGGTCGAACCGTAGACTTTCGCCAGCTCGATGCCTTCGTTGATCACGACGCGGTACGGCACGTCAACGCGCTTGAGCAACTCCCAGGTAGACAGGCGCATCACGCACAGCTCAACCGGGTCGAGCTCTTCGATGGTCAGGTCCAGGCATGGCGCCAGGGCTGTGTCGATCTCGGTCAGGTTGGCGTGCACGCCGTGCAGGATGTCGTGGAAGTAGCTCTGGTCGGCGAAGGTGAAATCGTTATCGACGCGAAACTGTGCCTCGATTTCGTTCAGCGAAGCGCCCGCCAGGTGACGCTGGTACAGCGCCTGGGTCGCGAGTTGACGCGCCTTGCGGCGCTTCTCGCTCTTGGACGGTTTGCCGGCATCGGCAGGACGCGGGTCCTGAGGGTTGAACTGATCGCTTTCGTCGGAAATCACTTGGCCTCCAACTGCGACAGCAGGCTGACCATTTCCAGGGCGGACAAGGCAGCTTCAGCGCCTTTGTTACCGGCTTTGGTGCCGGAACGCTCGATGGCTTGCTCGATGGAATCAACGGTCAGTACGCCGAAAGCGACTGGCACGCCGAATTCCATGGACACCTGGGCCAGGCCCTTGGTGCATTCGCCGGCCACGTATTCGAAGTGCGGGGTGCCGCCACGAATGACCGCGCCCAGGGCGATGATCGCCGCGTATTCACCCTGCTGAGCAACTTTTTGCGCAACCAGTGGAATTTCGAAGGCGCCAGGCGCGCGGATAAGGGTGATATCGCTCTCGCTCACACCGTGGCGAACCAGGGCGTCAACCGCACCGCTTACCAGGCTCTCAACCACGAAGCTGTTGAAGCGGCCAACCACCAGGGCATAGCGGCCTTTGGGGGCGATGAAGGTACCTTCGATGGTCTTCAGGGTCATTCGACAAATCTCTTAAAGAGCCGGGACGCGAAAAGTGCGTCCCTCAGTGATGATTTAACCGCGAACAAGGGGCAAAAATCGCCGGCCTTTATTCGGAGGGCACGTATTCTACAACTTCCAGGTCGAATCCGGATATCGCATTAAATTTCATCGGTGCGCTCATCAGGCGCATTTTGCGCACACCCAGGTCGCGCAGGATCTGCGAACCGGCACCGACGATGCTGTAGGTGGTCGGTTTTTTCACCGGCACGGCGTCAGCGGTTTCGCGGATATGCGCCAGCAATACATCACCGTCCAGCGGGTGGCCGAGCAACAGCACCACACCGCTGCCAGCCTCGGAAACCGCAGCCATGGCGGCCCGCAGGCTCCAGCGACCGGGCTGCTTGACCATCAACAGGTCACGCAGTGGGTCCATGTTATGGACGCGTACCAGGGTCGGTTCTTCGGCGCAAATGTTGCCCAGGGTCAGGGCCATGTGCACGTCGCCTTCCACTGAATCACGGTAGGTCACCAAATTGAATTGGCCCAGTTCGCTGTCCAGGGGCTGCTCGGCAATCCGCTGAACGGTACGTTCGTGGATCATGCGGTAGTGAATCAGGTCGGCGATGGTGCCGATCTTGAGGTTGTGCTCGGCGGCAAAGGCTTCGAGTTCAGTACGACGGGCCATGGTGCCATCGTCGTTCATCACTTCGCAGATCACCCCGCTTGGCTCGAAACCGGCCATGCGCGCCAGGTCGCAGGCGGCTTCGGTGTGGCCGGCACGGGCCAGGGTACCGCCCGGTTGGGCCATCAGCGGGAAGATGTGGCCGGGGCTCACGATATCTTCGGCCTTGGCGTCTTTCGCGGCGGCGGCTTGCACGGTGCGGGCGCGGTCAGCGGCGGAAATGCCGGTGGTGACGCCCGTGGTGGCTTCAATGGATACGGTGAACTTGGTGCCGAAACCCGAGCCATTGCGCGGCGCCATCAACGGCAGCTTGAGCAATTCGCAGCGTTCGCGGCTCATGGGCATGCAGATCAGCCCACGGGCGTGCTTGGCCATGAAGTTGATGTGCTCGGGCTTGCACGCTTCGGCGGCCATGATGATATCGCCTTCGTTCTCGCGATCTTCGTCATCCATGAGGATGACCATCTTGCCTTGGCGGATGTCTTCAACCAGTTCTTCGATGCTATTGAGCGCCACGCGGCACCCCCTTGGTCAGGATTTCAGGTAGCCGTTAGCGGCCAGAAAACTTTCGGTGATGTTGCCTGATGCAGGCTCTGCGGCCTTTTCGCCCAGCAACAGGCGCTCCAGGTAACGGGCAAGCAAGTCCACTTCCAGGTTCACCCGGCGACCCGGCTGGTACGAGGCCATGATGGTTTCGCTGAGGGTGTGGGGAATGATGGTCAGTTCAAATTCGGCGCCATTCACGGCGTTCACGGTCAGGCTGGTGCCGTCGACGGTGATCGAGCCTTTGTGGGCGATGTACTTGGCCAGCTCTTTGGGCGCGCGGATGCGGAATTCCACCGCGCGGGCGTTTTCGCTGCGGGCTACCACTTCGCCGACACCGTCGACGTGGCCGCTGACCAGGTGACCGCCCAGGCGCGTGGTGGGCGTCAGGGCTTTTTCCAGGTTGACCGGGCTGCCGGCCGCAAGATCGTTCATCGCGGTGCAGTCCAGGGTTTCCCGGCTGACATCGGCAGCAAAGCCGTTGCCCGGCAGCTCGATGACGGTCAGGCACACGCCGCTGACGGCGATGCTGTCGCCCAGCTTGACGTCGCCGAGGTCCAGCTTGCCGGTTTCAACCAGCAGGCGGACATCCCCGCCTTTGGGGGTCATTGCACGGATGCTGCCGATGGATTCGATAATGCCGGTGAACATTTCGTTCTCCTGAAAACGAGGGGGCTGACGCTCAAGCGCAGGCCGGGAATTATACGCTCACTGCTGGGACGGGGATGGCAGTGACTCGCCAGTCGTCGCCCACAGCGCGCATTTCGGTGATCTTGAGTTGGGGAGCATCGGCCAACTTATCAAGCGGCCAGTCCAGCAACGGGCGGGCAGCGGAGCCGAGGAACTTGCCGGCGATGAATATCACGTATTCATCCACCAGGCCTTGTTGGGCAAACGCGCCGGCCAGGCTTGGGCCGGCTTCCACCAACACATCGTTGACGCCACGGGCAGCCAGGGCGACCAATGCCGAGCGCAGGTCAACCTGGCCCTCCACACCTGGAACCACAAGGCACTCAGGGCCGCGGGGGAACTGGTTTTCCGGAGTCACGCAGGTGATGACCAATGCCGGGCCGGCCTTGAAGAACGGTGCGTTGAGCGGCACCCGCAGGCGGCCATCGATCAGCACGCGCAACGGCGGGCGCGACATGGCCAGGGCGGTGGTTGCGTCGTCCAGGCCCAGTTCGGCGGCGCGTACGGTCAAGCGGGCACCGTCGGCCAGTACCGTGTCGGCACCGGTCAACACCACACTGGCCTCGGCACGCAAGCGTTGCACCGCAGCACGGGCGGCGGGGCCGGTGATCCATTGGCTTTCGCCGCTGGCCATCGCCGTGCGGCCGTCCAGGCTCATCGCCAGCTTGACCCGCACAAACGGCAGACCGTGCTCCATGCGCTTGAGGAAGCCGGGGTTAAGCGCCCGCGCTTCGGTTTCCAGCACACCGCTACGCACCTCGATACCGGCTTGGGCCAGGCGTTGCATGCCTCGGCCAGCCACTTCGGGGTTCGGGTCCTGCATGCCGGCCACCACCCGCGCGACGCCGGCGGTCACCAGCGCATCGGCACAGGGCGGCGTACGGCCATGATGGCTGCACGGTTCAAGGGTCACGTACACCGTCGCGCCACGGGCCTTGTCGCCAGCGGCGCGCAGGGCATTGGGCTCGGCATGGGGCTCGCCGGTGCGCTCATGCCAGCCTTCGCCGACAATCTGCCCGTCACGCACGATCACGCAGCCAACCCGCGGGTTGGGGTGGGTGGTGTACAGGCCCTTGCGCGCCAATTCGAGGGCACGGGCCATGTAGTGGGCGTCGAGCACAGCCTGTTCAGATGTCATTGTTTGGAGGGCTCACGGGCCAGGCGGTCGATCTCTTCGCGGAATTCATTGAGGTCCTGGAAGCGTCGATACACCGAAGCGAAACGGATATAGGCGACTTCGTCGAGCTTTTGCAGCTCGCCCATCACCAGCTCACCGACCACCAGGCTCTTGACCTCGCGCTCGCCGGTCGCCCGCAGCTTGTGCTTGATATGCACCAGCGCCGCTTCCAGGCGCTCGACACTCACCGGGCGCTTTTCCAGGGCGCGCTGCATACCGGCGCGCAGTTTTTCTTCGTCGAAAGGCTGGCGGCTGCCGTCGGACTTGATCAGACGCGGCAACACCAGTTCGGCGGTTTCGAAGGTGGTGAAACGTTCACCACAGGCCAGGCATTCGCGCCGGCGACGCACTTGGTCGCCCTCGGCGACCAGACGCGAGTCGATGACCTTGGTGTCGTTGGCACCGCAGAAGGGACAGTGCATGGTTGGCAGGCAACAAAAAATGGGAGGGCCATGGTAGCGCATCCCTGTGGCAAGACAAGCCATAGCCTTTACGGTATATAGGCAGGCTTATATGTTTCATATTTTTAAGCCACGGATTTTGTCCTTTCTGGAGCCGTACATGCAGTTACGACCACTCGTTCTACTCAGCCTGTTCAGTTTTCTGGTCGCCTGCAGCAGCGAAGCCCCCAAGCCGGCCGCGCCTCAACCAACACCGGCGCAAGAGAAAAAAGTCCCGGGCATTGAAGACCTCGGCCCCCTGCCCGCCTATCAGCGCGAAATCAGCGGCAGCCTGACCAACGTGCCCGCCGGTGCCGAAGTCGAGATGGCGCTCTTGGTGATCGACGACCGTTCGCGCCCGCAGCAACTGCTCGCCAGCAGCGTACTGAGCGGCAACGGCAAGCCCTTGGCCTTCCGCCTGCGCTTCAACCCTGAAGCCTTCCCGGCCGGTGCCCGCGTGGAATTGCGCGGCCGCGCCAGCCAGTCCGGCCAGCTGATCCTGCATCTGCCTGCCGTGCGCGTCACCCAGGCGATCACCCAGAGCACCGGCCCCCTGCAACTCGTCAAGGCGCCATGACGCCACCGCTGGGCCTGCAACACGCCTTGAGCGCGTTGATTGGCGATGCGCAATTGGTGCCCTGCCCCTTGCCGGGTACCGCGTTGTCGTTGTGGTTGCTGGACGCCGACAACATGGACCGTGCCTTCAGCCAGGAAGAAACCCGGCGTATCCTGCATGAGCCGCCCTACTGGAGTTTTTGCTGGGCCAGCGGCCTGGCGTTGGCGCGTTACCTGGCAGCGCATCCTGAGTGGGTCGCCGGCAAACGCGTGCTGGATTTCGGCGCAGGTTCGGGCGTAGCCGGGATCGCCGCCGTCAAGGCTGGCGCCCTGGAGGTGGTGGCCTGCGACCTGGACCCACTGGCCTTGGCCGCTTGCCGTGCGAATGCCGAACTCAACCAGGTGGCGCTGAGTTATTCGGCAGACTTTTTTGCCGAAGCCGACCGCTTCGACCTGATTCTGGTGGCCGACGTGCTCTATGACCGCGCCAACCTGCCGTTGCTGGATCAGTTCCTCACCCGTGGCCGCGAAGCGCTGGTGGCGGATTCGCGGGTACGGGATTTCCAGCATCCGGATTACCAGCGGCTGGAGATCCTCGAGGCCTTGACCCTGCCAGACCTGGCCGAGCCGTGGGAGTTTCGCAAGGTGAGCCTGTACCATTCGCGGCGTGCTTGAGGCCATCGCGGGCAAGCCGGCTCCCACAGGGGAATGCATTTCAAGGTGGGAGCTACCACGATGCTTTCAGCCAACCTCGCCAGCCCTTATAGTTGCCCCCATTCCCGCTTTATTCGAGACGCCCCATGAGTGAGCCCACGCCGTACATCTTCGACGTCACCACCGCCAACTTCGATCAGGCCGTTATCCAGAACTCCTTCGAAAAGCCCGTATTGGTCGATTTCTGGGCCGAGTGGTGCGCACCCTGCAAAGCACTGATGCCAATGCTGGCGAAGATTGCCGAGAGTTATCAGGGTGAGTTGCTGCTCGCCAAGATCGACTGCGAAGCCGAACAGGACATCGTGGCGCGTTTTGGCATTCAAAGCCTGCCGACGGTGGTGCTGTTCAAGGATGGCCAACCGGTGGACGGCTTTGCCGGCGCACAGCCGGAGTCGGCCGTGCGGGCGATGCTGGAGCCCCATGTGCAAATGCCACCGCCGGCTGCGGCGGACCCGTTGGAGCAGGCTCAGGCGCTGTTCAGCGAAGGGCGCATCAGCGAGGCCGAAGCGTTGCTGGTGCAATTGTTGGGCGAGGACAATACCAACGCCGCCGCCCTGATCCTCTATGCACGCTGCCTGGCCGAGCGCGGTGAGCTGGGTGAAGCCCAGGCCGTGCTCGACGCGGTCAAGAGCGACGACCATAAGGCCGCCCTGGCCGGGGCCAAGGCGCAAATCACCTTCCTGCGCCAGGCGGCGGATTTGCCGGACGCTGCCGAGCTGAAAAGCCGCCTGGCGCAAAACCCGCAGGATGACGAAGCGGCCTATCAGTTGGCGATCCAGCAACTGGCGCGCCAGCAATACGACGCGGCGCTGGAAGGTTTGCTCAAGTTGTTTATCCGCAATCGCAGCTACAGCGAAGGCCTGCCCCACAAGACCTTGCTGCAAGTGTTCGAATTGCTGGGCAATGATCACCCGCTGGTCACGGTGTACCGCCGCAAGTTGTTTGCCGCGTTGTATTAATCACCGATCCAACTGTACAGCGGCGTATCCCCGCCGCTGCTCACCTTCACCTTGGCGCTGTGGCGCAGGCGCACCAGCAGGCGCTTGCCCGCCCCGGCATCGCCAGCCAAGCCTTCGAGTTGATCGAGCAATTCCAGACCATTGAGTTGTCCGGCCTTGCGCAGCAAATCCTGGGCGTTCTGCCACAGGTCCTCGTTCTGTTTGACCGGAGCCGCAGTGGGCGCGCTGGGCGTTGGGGTGGCCTGCAGTTGGGCACCCAATCGCGCCCAATCGCCGTCGTCCAGCTCCAGGGTCAAGTCCACCGGCAGGTCGCCGATGGTTCCACGAATTCGCAACATCGTCCTTACTCCTGCATTTTTCTGACGGGCATGCTCCCATGCAGCTTGCGCAACACCAAGCGGGCGGTCAAACTCTCGGATCAATTGTTATAAGATCACATAACAAAACTTTCATCCTGGAGCCCTCTCATGCGCCGTTTGCTGCTTGCTTTGCCGTTTGCCCTGCTGCCACTGGCTGTCGCTCATGCCCATGAAGACCATGACCACGAGCACGGCAGCCTCGGCGCCCATGAACATGGCGTCGGGCGCCTGAATGCCGTACTGGACGGCCAGGCCCTGGAGCTGGAACTGGACAGCCCGGCCATGAACCTGGTGGGTTTCGAACATGTAGCGACCAGCGCCGCCGACAAAGCCAAGGTCGCCGCCGTGCGCAAGCAACTGGAAAATCCATCGGCACTGTTCAACCTGCCCAAGGCCGCAGGTTGCGTGGTCAGCAGCCAGGAACTCAACAGCCCGTTGTTCGGTGACAAACCAGAAGCCGGGCATGACGACGATGACCACGCCACCGACGGCAAAGGCGCCGCCGCCCACAAGCATGATCACGACCACAGTGAAATCCACGCCCATTACCAGTTCACCTGCGCCACGCCGACGGCCCTGGGCAACCTGGACTTGAGCCAAGTGTTCAAGACCTTCCCCGCCACCCAGAAAATTCAGGTACAACTGATCGGCCCGAGCGGTCAGCAAGGTGTTGACGCGACGGCCACCGCCGCCACCCTGAAGTTCTGACTTGAAAGCACAGTCCCTGTGGGAGCTGGCTTGCCTGCGATACAGGCGATGCGGTGCAGCAGGCACACCGTAGCGATGCCATCGCAGGCAAGCCAGCTCCCACAGTGGATCGGCGCCATTTTCGACTACCAGGCGACACTGACTTCCCATGACTCAAGCGTTAATCGAACTGTCCGACCTGGGCTTCAACTGGCCCGGGCACCCGCGGTTGCTGGACATCCCCGCGTTCCGCCTGGAACCCGGCGAAACCCTGTTCCTCAAGGGCCCGAGCGGCAGTGGCAAGACCACTTTGCTCGGGCTGTTGGGAGGCGTGCAGAAACCCAGCCAAGGCAGCATCCGCCTGCTCGGCCAGGAGTTGACCGAACTCTCGGCCGGCGCTCGTGACCGTTTCCGTGTGGACCACACCGGTTATATCTTCCAGCAGTTCAACTTGCTGCCGTTTCTGTCAGTACGCGAAAACGTCGAGCTGCCTTGCCACTTTTCCAAGCTGCGCGCGCAACGGGCCAAACAGCGCCACGGCAGTGTCGACCAGGCCGCCGCGGCCTTGCTAGCGCACCTGGGTTTGAAGGACCCGAGCCTGCTGGAACGCCGCGCCGATTCGCTGTCCATTGGCCAGCAACAACGGGTGGCCGCTGCCCGAGCGCTGATCGGCCAGCCAGAACTGGTGATTGCCGACGAACCCACCTCGGCCCTGGACTACGACGCCCGCGAAGCCTTCCTGCAGTTGCTGTTCGCAGAATGCCGCGAAGCGGGCGCCAGCCTGTTGTTTGTCAGCCATGACCAGAGCCTGGCGCCGCTGTTCGACCGCAACCTGTCGCTGGCCGAACTCAATCGCGCCGCCATGCCCGCAGAGGTTTGAGATGTATCTGTTCCGTCTAGCCATGGCCAGTCTGGCTAACCGCCGCTTCACCGCGATCCTCACTGCGTTTGCCATCGCGCTTTCCGTCTGCTTGCTGCTCGCGGTGGAGCGTGTGCGCGTCGAGGCGCGCAACAGTTTCGCCAGCACCATCAGCGGTACCGACCTGATCGTCGGTGCCCGCTCCGGCTCGGTCAACCTGCTGCTGTACTCGGTGTTCCGCATCGGCAACGCTACCAACAACATCCGTTGGGACAGCTACGAGCACTTCGCCGCCAGCCCTCAAGTGAAATGGGCGATTCCCATTTCCCTCGGCGACTCCCATCGCGGCTACCGGGTGATGGGCACCAACGAATCCTATTTCGAGCACTACCAGTACGGGCGAAAGCAAAACCTCGCGCTGGCCAACGGCCGCGCCTTCGCCACCGACCCATTCGAAGTGGTGCTCGGCGCCGAAGTGGCCGACGCACTGCATTACAAGCTCGGTGACAAGCTGGTGCTGGCCCACGGCGTGGCGGTGGTCAGCCTGGTCAAGCATGACGACAAACCGTTCACAGTGGTCGGCATTCTCAAGCGCACCGGCACGCCGGTGGACCGCACGCTGCATATCAGCCTCGGCGGCATGGAAGCGATTCATATCGACTGGCACAACGGCGTGCCGGCCCAGGGCAAAGGCCGCATCAGTGCCGACCAGGCCCGCAATATGGACCTGACGCCGCAAGCCATTACCGCGTTCATGCTCGGCCTGAACAACAAGATTTCCACCTTTGCCTTGCAAAGAGAGATCAATGAATTCCGTGGCGAGCCAATGCTGGCGATCCTGCCAGGCGTGGCGTTGCAAGAGCTGTGGAGCATGATGGGCACCGCCGAAAAAGCCTTGTTCGTGATTTCGCTGTTTGTGGTGCTGACCGGTTTGATCGGCATGCTCACGGCGATCCTCACCAGCCTTAACGAGCGTCGCCGCGAGATGGCGATCCTGCGGTCGGTGGGTGCGCGGCCTTGGCACATCGCAACGCTGCTGATCTTCGAAGCCTTCGCCCTGGCCTTGTCTGGCGTGTTGGCGGGCCTGGGGTTGCTGTACCTGTGCATAGCCGCATCACGGGGTTATTTGCAGGCCAACTACGGCCTGGACCTGCCGATGTCGTGGCCGAGCGAATATGAATGGACGTTGCTCGCCGGTATCCTGGCAGCCGCCCTGTTGATGGGCAGCGTGCCCGCGTGGCGCGCCTATCGACAATCTTTGGCCGATGGCCTGTCCATCCGTTTATGAGGAAGGCTTCGATGCGTCGTGCCCTGTTTGCCCTGTTGCTGCTGACGGCCGTTCCGGTGTGGGCGGATGAACAGCCCAAGGATTTGTCCTGGCAGGAGATGATCCCGCCGGATGCGCCGCCGGAAGTGCCCAATATGAAGCCGCTGCACGACCTGTCGAACATGGCCGATGCCTTGTCCGTCGAGGCCGCGCCCGCAGCCAAGCAGGACCTGCCCAACGCGCCGGTGGTGCAGAGCCTGGACGGCCAGCACATTCGCTTGCCGGGGTATATCGTGCCGCTGGAAGTCAGCGAAGAAGGCCGCACCACGGAGTTTCTGCTGGTGCCGTATTTCGGCGCCTGTATCCATGTGCCGCCACCGCCGTCGAACCAGATCGTGCATGTGAAAAGCGAGGTGGGGGTGAAGCTCGATGAGCTGTATCAGCCGTACTGGATCGAAGGCGCGATGCAGGTCAAGCCATCGTCCAGCGAATTGGCCGATGCCGGTTACCAGATGGATGCCCAGAAGATTTATATGTACGAGCTGGAGGAATAACCCCCACCAGCAACACACTGAAGCTCCCACAGGTTTTGATCAGTGCCGAAAGTGACTGATCACCCTTTCATTGAGCTGAGTCAAAAGACCGAACGGAACGATCTTTACCATTGGACGTACAACTTTTAAACGTCCTTTGGAGCTCCCATGAACAAGTCTCTGCTCGGCGCGTCCCTCTTCGCGCTCGCCCTCGTCGCCCCCGTCGCCCACGCTCACCAGGCGGGCGACATTCTGGTTCGCGCCGGTGCAATTACCGTGAACCCGAAGGCCGACAGCAGCAGCGTCAAGGTTGACCAGGGCCCATTGGCCGGTACCAACCTGGGCGGCAAGGCGACCATGAGCAGCGACACCCAATTGGGCTTGAACTTCGCCTACATGATCACCGACCACGTCGGCATCGAATTGCTTGCGGCCACGCCGTTCGAGCATGACGTGAAGATCAAGAACACCGCCCTCGGCGCCGCCAACGGCAAGCTCGGCACGCTGAAACACCTGCCGCCGACCTTGAGCGTCGTGTACTACCCGCTGGACCACAAGTCCGCGTTCCAGCCGTATGTGGGCGCCGGTATCAACTACACCTGGATCTACGACGAGCACGTGGGCAGCCGCGCCGAACAGGCCGGCTTCAGCAACTTCAAGGCCGAGAACTCCTGGGGTTGGGCTGCACAGATCGGCGCCGACTACATGATCAACGACAAGTGGATGATCAACGCCCAGGCGCGCTATATCGACATCAGCACCAAGGCGACTGTGGATAACAACGCGCTGGGCCAAGGCACTCGGGCCAAGGTCAATGTGGATGTAGACCCGATGGTTTACATGGTGGGTATCGGCTACAAGTTCTAAGTCCCGTTTACGCCACACCGCATAACCCAAGTGGGAGGGGGCTTATGTGGGAGCCGGGCTTGCCCGCGATGCAGACACCACGGTGTATCAGTGATACCCAGGTGATGCTATCGCAGGCAAGCCAGCTCCCACATAAGTCCCCTCCCACTTTTGGTTTTGGGGTGTCAGCTATGGCGGTAGAAGCGATCCAGTAACGCCGGCAACCCTGCCCGCCATGCCCTGGGCTTGATGCCGAAGGTATGCAGGATTTTCTTGCAGGCCAACACCGCGTGCTGCGGTTCTTCTGCCGCGTCCGGCCGCGCCGCGTGGGCCTGGGCGGTGGGGGACTCGATGGCCAACGGATGGAAGTTGCGCGCTTCAGTCAGAATCGCCTGCCCCAGCGCCAGCGGGGTAGTCGCCTCGTGGCCGGCGTAATGGTAAGTGCCCCACAGCGGCGCGGCGCAATCGAGTTGCTTGAGCACCGAGATGATCACCCGCGCCGCATCGTCCACCGGCGTCGGATTGCCGCGCCGGTCGTCCGCCATCAGTAACTCATCGGGTTTCTCGGCCCGGGCCAGGAAACGCCCGAGGGTGCCGTCGACGCTGTCATCGAGCAGCCAGCCAAACCGCAGCAGCACATGCTGCGGGCACGTAGCGCGCACGCTTTGTTCGATACGCCACAACGCCTGGCCGCGCAGGCCCAGGGGCACCGGCTCGTCTTTCTCGCTGTAGGCCGTGGCGCGGGAGCCATCGAACACACGATAGCTGGACGGTTGCAGCAGGGTGATGCTGTGGTGCTGGCACAGTTCGGCCAGGCGCTCGATGGCGAATTCCTGGCCGGCCAGGCGGGTTTCGCTTACGGCTTCGGCCTGGAACCAGTCGAAATAGTAGGCGAGGTTGATCAACGCATCGGGACGGGTGTCGTCGAGCAATTGGGTGAGGCTTGCGGCATCCCAGCCGTCTTGGGGCGGTTTGGGGGCGAGGAAACCGATGTCTTCCTCCGCACCGAGGCGAATCAGCGCCTGCCCGAGGGCATTCCCGCCGCCCAGTAACATAAGGCGCATTCGCATAGATTGAGCAGGCCCGGTCTGTTTGGAACGATGGTTATTAACGACAAGCATGTGCGCCTTGCCGTAGGTAGTTGCCAGAATCGTTGCATTTTGCGGGTTTGTAGCGCAACCGTCACGGATAAAGTGCGGGGTTGCAACTTGGCCCCGCCGGTTGCATATAGGGTGAATGAACCTTCCCGAATCAACGGACAAGGGTTTGCACGGCTTTCACCCCGCCGTCAGCACTTGGTTCCGTAGTACCTTTCCTTCGGTGACCAACGCCCAGGCCCAGGCGTGGCCGTTGATCCGCCAGCGCCGCTCGACGCTGATCGCCGCGCCCACCGGCTCCGGCAAGACGCTGACGGCCTTCCTGGCAGTGCTAGACGACCTGGTGCACCAAGGCCTGGCCAACGGCGGCGAACTGCCGGACCAAACCCTGGTGGTGTATGTGTCGCCGCTCAAGGCGCTATCCAACGATATCCAGATCAACCTGCAAAATCCGCTGGCCGGCATTACCGAACATCTAGAGAAGCGGGGGCTGCCGCCGCTGGTAATCCGCACCGCTGTGCGCACCGGCGACACCCCGCAAAAAGACCGCGCCCAGATGCGCAAACGCGCACCGCATATCCTGGTAACCACTCCTGAATCGCTCTACGTGCTGCTCGGCTCGGATTCCGGCCGGCACATGCTCGCCAGCACACGTACGGTGATCGTCGATGAGATCCACGCCATCGCCGCTGGCAAGCGCGGCAGCCACTTGGCCTTGAGCCTGGAGCGCCTGCAAGGGCTGTGTGCCGAGCCATTGACCCGTATCGGCTTGTCGGCCACGCAAAAACCCATCGAAGCCGTCGCACGCTTTTTAGTCGGCACCGAACGTGATTGCGCCATTGTGGATATCGGCCACGCCCGCCCCCGTGACCTGGCGATCGAAGTGCCGCCGGTGCCGCTCTCGGCGGTGATGGCCAACGACGTGTGGGAGTTGGTCTACGATCGCCTCGCGCAATTGGCCCGTGAACACCGCACCACCCTGGTATTCGTCAACACCCGGCGCCTGGCCGAACGCCTGGCCCGGCACTTGAGCGAGCGCCTGGGCAAGACCGCCGTGGCCGCTCACCACGGCAGTCTGGCCAAGGAGATGCGCCTGGACGCCGAACAGCGCCTCAAGGCCGGCGAACTGCAAGTGTTGATCGCCACGGCGTCCCTGGAGCTGGGGATTGATATCGGCGAAGTGGACCTGGTGTGCCAGATCGGCTCACCCGGTTCCATCAACGGCTTCCTGCAACGGGTCGGCCGTTCCGGGCACCAGGTCGGCGGCACGCCCAAGGGGCGCCTGTTTGCCACCACCCGCGACGACCTGATCGAGTGCGCCGCGCTGCTCGACTGCGTGCGCCGTGGCGAGCTGGATACCTTGCATATTCCGGTGGCACCGCTCGATGTACTGGCCCAGCAGATCATCGCCGAGGTCAGCGCCCAGGAATGGCCGGAACAGGCGCTGCTGGCGCTTATCCACCGCGCCGCGCCTTACGCCGAACTGGATGAACGCCACTACCAGGCCCTTTTGCAGATGCTCAGCGAGGGCTACAACGGCCGCCAGGGCATGCGCAGCGCCTACCTGCACCGCGACGCCGTGGCCCACACCCTGCGCGGCCGCCGTGGCGCCAGGCTCACGGCGGTAACCAGCGGCGGCACGATCCCCGACAATGCCGACTACAGCGTGTTGCTGGAGCCGCAAAGCCTGAATATCGGCAGCGTCAACGAAGACTTTGCGGTGGAAAGCATCGCCGGGGATATCTTCCAGCTCGGCAATACCTCCTATCGCATCCTACGGGTCGAAGCCGGCAAGGTGCGGGTCGAAGATGCCCAGGGCCAACCCCCGACCATTCCGTTCTGGTTGGGTGAAGCCCCCGGGCGCAGCAACGAGTTATCGGTGGCCGTGGCCCGCTTGCAGGGGCAATTGGACAGCTTGCTCGGCGCCACGCCCGGCGACCTGCAACCGGCCCTCGACTGGCTTACCGGCACCCTGGGCCTCAATGTCGCCAGCGCCGACCAATTGTTGGATTACCTCGCCCGGTCGCGCCAGGCCCTGAGCGCCTTGCCGTCCCAGGACACATTGATCATGGAACGGTTTTTCGATGCGTCCGGCGGCACCCAACTGATCATCCACACGCCGTTTGGCAGCCGCATCAACCGCGCCTGGGGCCTGGCCTTGCGCAAGCGCTTTTGCCGTACCTTCAATTTCGAGCTGCAAGCGGCGGCCAGTGAAAATGCCATCGTGCTGTCGTTGTCCACCAGCCACAGCTTCGCGCTGGATGAGGTGTGGCGTTACCTCAACAGCAACAGTGCCGAGCACATTTTGATCCAGGCCGTGCTGGATGCGCCACTGTTCGGTGTGCGCTGGCGCTGGAATGCCGGCGTGGCCCTGGCGCTGCCGCGTTATACCGGCGGGCGCAAGGTGGCGCCGCAGATCCAGCGTATGAAGAGCGAAGACCTGATCGCCAGCGTATTTCCCGACCAACTCGCCTGCCTGGAAAACCTCGCCGGCGAACGCGAAATCCCCCACCACCCGCTGGTGGAGCAAACCCTCGACGACTGCCTGCACGAGGCCATGGACAGCGACGCCTGGCTGGCGCTGCTGCGGCGCATGGAACGCGGCGACGTGCGGTTGATCAGCCGCGACCTGCCCGCGCCCTCGCCCATGGCCGCAGAAATCCTCAGCGCTAAACCCTATACCTTCCTCGACGACGCCCCCCTGGAAGAGCGCCGCACCCAGGCCGTGCTCAACCGCCGCTGGAGCGACCCGCAGAGCACTGACGACTTGGGCGCCCTGGATGCCGACGCCATCGCCGGTGTACGCGAAGAAGCCTGGCCGGCGCCCAATGGCCTGGATGAAATGCATGAAGCGTTGATGAGCCTGGCGTGCATCGCAGCGGGCGAAGTTACGCCGCAATGGGCCCAATGGTTGCAGGCACTGCGCAAGGCCGGGCGGGCCTATCAGTTGCCCAACGGAATGTGGGTCGCCGTAGAGCGCTTGAATTGTTTGCAGGCGCTGTATCCCAACGATCTGCCGTTGCTGCCGGGGTTCGATGAGCCCTGGTCCTTTGATGACGCGCTGGTGGAAGTGCTGCGTGCGCGCCTCAGTGGTTTCGGCCCACTGACCCTGGTCGAGATCGCAGCGCCCCTGGCATTACCGGTGGTGGCGCTTACCCAGGCCCTGGCACGCCTGGAACAAGAAGGCTACGTGCTGCGCGGTCACTTCAGCCCCGGCGTGGGTGAAGAACAATGGTGCGAACGTCATTTGCTGGCGCGCATTCATCGCTACACGGTCAAGCGCCTGCGCCGGGAAATCGAGCCGGTGGCATTGCAGGATTTCATGCGCTTTCTGTTCGATTGGCAACACCTCTCCGACAGCACCCGCGGCCAGGGCAGCGCCGTGTTGCCGCAAATCGTCGGCCAGTTCGAAGGCTATGCCGCCGCCACGTCAGCCTGGGACACAGACCTGCTCAGCGCCCGCATCAAGGATTACTCATCGACCTGGCTCGATGACCTGTGCCGCAGCGGCAAGCTGGTCTGGACGCGCCTGAGCAACAAGGCCGGCGCCACGGCGTTGCGCAGCACCCCGGTGGTTTTGCTCCCCCGTAGCCAGGTAGCGTTGTGGAGCGGGCTGACCGAGCCTACCGACAGCACCACCTTGTCGCCCAAGACGCAGAAGGTCCATCTGGCCCTGCGCGAACATGGCGCGCTGTTTTTCGATGAACTGGTACACGAGGCCCATTTGCTGCGCAGCGAGCTGGAGACAGCCTTGCAGGAATTGGTAGGCGCCGGCTTGGTGAATGCTGACAGCTTCGCCGGCCTGCGCGCCTTGACCACCCCCGCCAGCAAACGCCAGGCGCGCAGCAGTCGACGTGGGCGCGGGGCGTTTGTCGGCGGTATGGACGACGCCGGGCGTTGGGCCTTGGTTCGCCGCGCGGCGACCGCCGCCGGCGCGCATACGGCCGAGACCTTGGAGCATGTGGCGATGACCCTGCTGCGCCGCTATGGCGTGGTGTTCTGGCGGCTGCTGGAGCGCGAGGCGGATTGGTTACCGAATTGGCGCGAGTTGCTGCGCACTTTCCATCGGTTGGAGGCGCGAGGCGAGATCCGTGGCGGGCGGTTTGTCAGTGGGTTGGCGGGAGAGCAGTTTGCATTGCCGGAGGCGATACCGTTGCTGCGCGAGGTGCGGCGACGGCCCCATGACGGGAGTTTAATCGCGGTGTGTGGGGCGGATCCGTTGAATCTTGTCGGCACGCTGTTGCCGGGAGCCAAGGTGCCAGCGGTAAGCGGTAACCGGGTTGTGTACCGTGATGGGGTGCCGGCGGCGGTGATGGTAGGGGGCAAGCAGCAGGTTTTGTTGGAGGTGGATCAGCAGGCGGTGCAGGAGAAGTTGATCAGGCGCTGACCTTGAGGGCCTCATGATTGAGACCTGGGCTGCTCCGTCAACACCACCGCATCCTGCTCATGCTCCTGCGCCACACGCTTAGGCAACAACACCTGCTGTGGATAAGTTTGCGCAAAATGCACCTCATCACAGTTATCCACAAGCTTTTTCAAGCGCTGATTAAACGCCCGGCTGACTGCGTATTGGCCACCCGAAACCGTGCGGAACTGCGCGGTGAGCACCACGCCATTGAGGTCCATCTTGTCCACCCCGAACACCTCCAACGGCCCTTGCAGGTTGTACTTGAGGAACACATCGTCGCGGATCGACTGGCCGGCCTCGCGGATCAGCTCCACGGCCTTGTCTACGTCAGTGTCGTAGGTGAACTGCACCGAGAAGAACGCGTAGGCGAATTGACGCGACTGGTTGGTGACCGCCTTGATCTGCCCGAACGGCACCGAATGCACAAACCCCTTGCCGTCACGCAGGCGCAGGGTGCGGATGGTCAGGCCCTCCACGGTGCCGGCGTGACCAGAGTCGAGCACCACCCAATCGCCGATGGACAGGGTGTCTTCGATAATGATGAACAGGCCAGTAATCACGTCCTGCACCAATTGCTGGGAACCGAAACCGATCGCCAGTCCCACCACCCCGGCGCCCGCCAGCAAAGGCGCGACATTGATGCCCAGGTTGGCCATGGTGGTAATCGCGCAGATCACCACCAGGATGATCTTCACTGCATTGCGCAGCAGCGGCAGGATGGTTTTGACCCGGGTGCTGGGCTGGCGACTGGAGCGTTTATTCACCGGTGGTTTGAGGGCTTCCTGAATCGCGGTGTCGAGCACCACCCAGAACAGCCATGTCACCAACAGGATCAGGCCGATACTGCTGAGGGAATCACTGATGGCCCGGCCCACCGAGTTGCGCTGGGCGAATTCGAACAGCGAAACGCCCCAGATACGCCCGAGTATCTCGATAAACGCGATGGCCATGACGATACGCAAAATCGCGTGCAGCAAACTCAGGAAGCGTTCCTTGTAGGCGCTGCTGCGTTGGATCGATACCTGGCTGCGGGACTTGAACAGGTGTTGCAGCACGGTGCTGAGAAACACCGTGCCGATCAGTAACAAGGTGGTGAGCAGCGCGCAGCGCAGGGCCTCTTGGTTGTCGTCACCGGCACCGATCAGGTTGACCGCCGACACCAGCACCATCAACAGAATCGGCCAGTACCAGAGCCCGGAAAACACCCGCAGCGACTGTTGCAATGCTGGATGTTTGAGACGCTGGGCCAACGGCCGGTTGCGGATCAAATGGGCCACCGGCCGCCGCAGGCGTACCACCAGTACGCCAAAGATGACCGCGGCAAACAGGCCGGTAAACACGGCAATGCTGCTGGTGATATTGCCGCCCAACTGACGAGCGATTTGCGGGCTGGTCAGTGCATCGCTGAGGGCCGCGAGAAAGCCGATCAGGAATAGAGGCTTGGGGCAATAGTCACGAATGATCTGCACGGCAGGCCGCTTGTGGCCGACGTTGAACATGACAATGACGCACAGCAACAGCGAGGTGGAAAAGATGCCACTGCTGGTGGCGTAGGCAAAACACAGTGCCAGGGCTCGGCCGACAGACGTGGGTAAAAAGTGACTGACATAAAGGGTCAGCGGCAGGCAGATCAGCGCTGGAATCGTGTAGGGAACTACATAGCCCAGCAAGCCTTGCAGCCGTTGGCGCCGCGCGAGGAATGGGCGGCGGCTCGAGCGTTGCACAACCAGGCGCCCAAGTATCGTCAAGACCGCAAAGGCACCGACCCACACCCCAGACAACAGCAGGAAATCGCCCGCCACGCTCCACGGCGAGCGTGCGGCTGTCTGGTCTACCAGGCGCCCTACTTCGTCCGCGGCGCGATCAGCACGCAGGCGCCAGGCGTCGATGAGGTTCTGGTCGAGGTCGAGCTTGTTCTGCACGTCGTCGATGCTTGAACTGATGGCCCCGAGCAGCCCGCCTTCTACCAGCAGTTCCGGCTTGGCCGGCGTTTCGGCAGCGGGCGCCGTTGCCGCGGCTTGCAGGGCGCCATTGCCGCAGAGCAGCAGCGCGACGAGCAGTAATGCAGTCTTTGGATTCAGCAAAACAGCAAGCTCCTTCAGCAGGGTCTGTAAGGAACTGACGAGCTTGGGCCCTTATCGTTCCCTGCGTTTGCAATGCCCCTCCCACATTTCACCCCCTGTACCGCCTGTAGGAATGTGGAAACTTTCAGCCAAACAGCGCAGTCATCCCATAACGGAGGTCACCTCACCCACCATCCACGGGAGCACACATGGCGGCGATTCACATCGGCATTTCCGGCTGGCGCTACACGCCCTGGCGCGGGGACTTTTACCCCGAAGGGCTGACCCAGAAACGCGAGTTGCAGTTTGCGTCACGCGCCGTCAACAGCATCGAAATCAACGGCTCGTTCTATGCGTTGCAAACCCCCAAGCGCTACGCCGAGTGGTATGCCGATACGCCCGAAGGTTTCCTGTTCAGTGTCAAGGCGCCCCGTTTCATCACGCATATCCTGCGCCTGCGGGACGTGCACAAGCCGATGGCGAATTTCTTCGCTTCCGGGGTGCTCGAACTCAAAGAAAAACTCGGCCCCATCCTCTGGCAGTTTCCGCCCAGCTTCAAATTTGACGCCACGCTGTTCGAAACCTTCCTGGCCCAATTACCCACCGATACCCAACAGGCGGCCGCCCTCGCCCGCCAGCATGAGCCACGCCTGAACGGCAAGGCGAGCATGAAGGCCTATGCCAAGAAACCTTTGCGCCATGCCGTGGAGATTCGCAACAAGAGTTTTGCCGTACCGGAGTTCATCCAGATGCTGGATAAACACGGAGTGGCCCTGGTGGTCGCGGACACCGCAGGCAAGTGGCCGTACATGGAAGACGTGACCGCCAACTTCATGTACCTGCGCTTGCACGGCGATAAGCAGCTATATGCCAGCGGTTATAGCGCCGAAGCGCTCCAGCGCTGGGGTGACCGCATCGAACGCTGGGCCCAGGGCAAGCAGCCTGCCGATGCACACCTGGTCGACCCGCACCACACACCCCGCAGGCGTAAACAGCGCGATGTGTTCTGTTTTTTCGACAACGACATCAAAGTTCGCGCCCCCTTCGATGCACGCCAATTGCTGCAACGCTTCGGACTGGACGAACACCTGCTCACCGAGCCTGGCCGACTGCCGGAACCAGGAGTATTGCCATGACGCATCCAGAGCTGATCCCCACCCCGCCGACCACCGCCATCACCCGTTTCACGGTGCTGACGGTCAATATCCACAAGGGTTTCACCGCATTGAATCGCCGCTTCATCTTGCCCGAACTGCGTGAAGCGGTGCGCAGCGTGGGCGCCGACATGGTGTTCTTGCAGGAGATCCATGGCACTCACGAACGCCATCCCCAGCGCTACAGCGACTGGCCAAAAATGCCGCAGTATGAGTTCCTGGCCGACAGCATCTGGCCGCAGTTTGCCTATGGGCGCAATGCGGTGTACCCCCATGGCGACCATGGCAATGCACTGCTGTCGAAATTCCAGATCATCCGCTACGACAACCTCGACATTTCGCAAAGCGGCCATGAAAACCGCGGCCTGCTGCATTGCGTGTTGCGCCTGCCGGGCAGCGGCCAGCAGGTGCACGCGATCTGCATCCACCTGGGCTTGCGCGAGGTGCATCGCCAACAACAATTGCGGTTGCTGGAACAACGTATCAGCGAGATTCCGGCCGATGCGCCGTTGGTGGTCGCTGGCGATTTCAACGACTGGCGGCAAAAAGCCGACCTGAGCGAAAGCGGTTTGCAGGAAGTGTTCATGCACACCCTTGGCAAACCGGCGCGCACCTTCCCGGCACGCCTGCCGTTGCTGCCGCTGGACCGCATTTATGTGCGTAACTTGACGGTGCACAACCCGCGCGTACTCACCACTCGCCCTTGGTCCCATCTCTCAGACCATGTGCCGCTGTCGGTGGAGGTTGAGCTATGAACGTCGCGGTAGACCATATCGCCACAGACCAACCGCCAGATGACAGCAAAGCGCGGGATCTGGATTACGGCTGGCAGAGCGGCAACCAGGTGGCGTTGCTGGAGAACGGCGAGGCGTACTTTCCCGCTGTGTTCGAGGCTTTGCGGGCGGCAGAGCGCGAGATCCTGCTGGAGACCTTCATCCTCTTTGAAGACAAGGTCGGCTTTGAGCTGCACAGCATCCTCATCGAGGCGGCCAAGCGTGGGGTAAAGGTGGTGGTCAGCCTCGACGGTTTTGGTTGCGGCGAGCTGAGCCCGGGCTTCCTGCGGGAGTTGGCCGAAGCCGGGGTGATGGTGCAGATGTTCGACCCGGCGCCCAAGACCTTCGGCATACGCACTAACTGGTTTCGCCGCCTGCACCGCAAGATTGTCGTGGTGGATGCCCGCGTGGCGTTTATCGGCGGGATCAATTTTTCTGCTGACCACTTGGCGGATTTCGGCCCCGAAGCCAAGCAGGATTACTCAGTACAGGTGATCGGCCCGGCTGTGGCCGACCTGCACCATTTCGCCCTCGCCCAAAGTGGCCGCCAAGTGCGCAGCCGTCGCGGTTGGCGACGGCGCCAGCAACGGCCTTCGCCCTGGACGAGCGAGCCAGGCGACGGCCTGGTGCGCCTGATTTATCGCGATAACATTCAGCATCGTGACGATATCGAAGACGCGTATATCCACGCCTTGAGCCAGGCTCGGCGGCGCGTGGTGATCGCCAACGCGTATTTCTTCCCCGGCTATCGCCTGCTTCGCGAGATCCGCAACGCGGCGCGCCGTGGCGTGCAGGTGCAGTTGATCATGCAGGGCCAGCCCGACGTGCTGTTGGCGAAACTGGCCGCGCGCATGCTCTATGACTACTTGCTCAAGGATGGCGTGGTGATTCACGAATACTGCCAACGCCCGCTGCACGGCAAGGTGGCGCTGGTGGATGACGAATGGAGCACCGTCGGCTCCAGCAACCTGGACCCACTGAGCCTGGCATTAAACCTGGAAGCCAATGTGCTGATTCGCGACCGGGCTTTCAATCAGCAGCTCTACGAACGCCTGGAAGCCCTCGCCCGAAATCATTGCCAGACCATGCCGGAAAAGCGCAAGCCGCGCCTGTGGCTCTGGCGCTTGACCGTGGGTTTCCTGGTGTTTCATGTGATGCGCCATTTCCCGGTACTGGCCAGTTGGTTACCGGCCCACAAACCGCGCTTGAAACCTTTTGAGGCCACGCCCCATGACGTCTGAAGCCCGCCCCCAAGCGCAAGCCTCTGGGTTCAAGCGCTGGAAGAAACCGCTGACGATCGCGTTCTTCGTGCTGCTGATCGTGTTGTTTACCCTGCTGGCCCGGCGCATCGACTGGAGCGAAGTGTTCCAGACCCTGAGCGAGTTCAAGCTGCGCACATTGTTCATCGCCGGCGCGCTGACGCTGTGCAGTTTTATCGTCTATGCCTGCTTCGACTTGATCGGCCGCACCTACATTCGCCAGCCGTTGCGTTGGAAGCAGATATTGCCGGTGGGTTTCATCAGCTACGCGTTCAACCTCAACCTCAGTGCCTGGGTCGGCGGCATCGCCATGCGGTATCGGCTGTATTCACGCCTGGGCGTGAGCACCAGCAATATCGCCAAGATCCTCGGCCTGAGCCTAGCCACCAATTGGTTCGGCTATATGGCGTTGGCCGGGGTGGTGTTCAGCAGCGGGTTGGTGACCCTGCCGCCGGGCTGGAAGCTCAGCAGCGGCGCCTTGCAAGGGGTCGGGGGGTTATTGGTGCTCGCGAGCCTGGGCTACCTGGCGGCGTGCCGGTTTTCGAAAAAGCGCGCGTGGTCGATCCGCGGTATCGAGATCAACTTGCCGTCGCTGCGCATGGCCTGTTTGCAACTGGCCCTGGGTGCGTTGAACTGGTCGTTGATGGCGGCGGTGATATTTGCCTTGTTGCCCGCCAAACTGGATTACCCACTGGTGCTGGGGGTGCTGTTGATCAGCGCAATTGCCGGGGTGGTCACCCATATTCCCGCCGGCTTGGGGGTTTTGGAGGCGGTGTTCATTGCGCTGTTGCAGCACGAGGCGTCGCGGGGGAGTTTGCTGGCCGGGCTGATCGCGTACCGGGCGATTTATTTTATCTGCCCGTTGTTGATTGCACTGGTGATGTATTTGGGGGTGGAGGCCAAGGCCAAGGCGTTGCGGGTTAAGAAAACTGCCTGATGAGACGGTGGTGACGGTGGAATCGCTTTCGCGGGCAAGCCCGGCTCCCACAGGGGAATGCATTCCCAGGTGGGAGCCGGGCTTGTCCGCGAAAGCGATCATAAGGGCAACGACTATCGAGCCTGAATGATGCTCAACCGCTCCCCTACCACCATCTCGGTAATCCAGTCCACCAAGATCGAGGTGTAGGCCTGTTGCGACACCGGGTCGCTCAAGGAATGGTCGGCGCCGTCGATGATGCGGTGGGTCAGGGAGTGGGTTTGCTGGCACGCCGCGCGGTAACTCATGATGGTGGCGTGGGGCACATGGTCGTCGGTTTCCGATTCGACAATCAGCACATCGCCGGTAAATTGCGCGCAGGCATGCAGGGCACGGTTGGTTTCGGCGTGCACGAGGGTGCCGCGGTAATCCATCAGGTCGGCTTTATCCAAGTCGCGCTTGGGCTTGAGCCATTCCTGATCGCGGTACAGCGCCGGCACTCGCAGCGCCAGCCAACGTACCGGGCGCAATGAGGTGAGGATCGCCGCGAGGTACCCGCCATAACTGGTGCCCACCACTGCCACAGCCGAGGTGTCGATAGCCGGGTGGGACAGCAGGCGATCGTAGGCGGCCAACAGGTCGCGCAGGTTGTCTTCGCGGGTGACGCGCGACAAAGGGATGCCGGTGCCAGCATGGCCACGCAGATCGAAGGTCAGGCATACACATCCAAGGCCTGCGATACCTTTGGCCCGCTCCAGGTCGCGCTCCTGGCTGCCGCCCCAGCCGTGCACGAACAACACGCCGGGCACTTTGGACTTGGGACTGAGGAATGTCCCGCTCATCTGTTCGTCGTCTATATCGATGGTGATGCTCTCGCTTCTAGCCGTCATAAGTCTTGACCGTCACATACTTGAGTAGAAAGTCGCTGTTTTCGGCCGGGCCTCGGTATACCTCGATGGCATCCGCCGGCAGCGCCTGGTCTACATAGGTTTCTATCGAGGACACACGGATGGCTTTAAGGCCCGGATGGTTGATAAAACTCTGCAACGCCGCGACTTCCGCGCTGCTGGCCCCGCCCATGCGCCAGGATTGTTCGAGCACACCACTGCGGCGCTGGCCTGTGCTGTCCAGGCCTTGGGCGATGTCGTAGTTGCGGCGCGAGGCGAAGAAGCTTGGGTAGGCTTCGTCCGCAGCACGGTCGAAAACCAGCGCCTGTTCGATGGCCTCACGCACGTCTTCACGCAGATCCAGTTTGAGCAGGGCAGCATAATCACCGGGGACGACCAGCAGATCGGAACCGCCGTAGACCTCTTCCCCCTGCCCGTCTTGGGTCAGGTGCTGTTCGCCGCAGTAGCTAATGAGGTGATCGCCAATAAAACTCTGGCCCACACTGTGGGTGACCACCGCGTGCAGGTCTTGTTCCAGCACCACGCCTTCATTGAACATTCGGGCCGCTTCCGGGCGCGCCACTATGGCGTCGAACTCATCCAGGCTGTGGATAACTTCCTGCCCGCGCCCTGCACAGGCGTTCACGGGTTTCAGACGAATCGGGCCGCTGTAGAGCAAGCGGGTCGCGGCAGGCCGCGCGTCCTCAAGGGCGAACACACTCACGCCGTCCAACACCACGTCACGCACACGCTCGCAGAATGACGGCGACCAGCCTTCGGGCGCCTTGGCGTCGGGACTCAACAGGCCATGCGTGATGGCCTTGGTGCAGATAAAAGCGTGATCGACATAGCCGCCCCACAGATCGCCAGGCCCCTTGATATTGAGCTGGCGCGCTTGGGCTGGCCCGACCAGGGTTTGCGTGGGCAGCAGATACAATTCCCGACCCGCATGCAGGGCCGGGTCGTAACTGCCACCGAACTTGAGCCCCAGGATCTGCGCCAGCCAGCGTGCGAGGGCGCGGTTGGTTTCGATTTCATGCAGGGGCGCCCCCTCTCGCATGGAGTGGGCGACCACCAACTTCTTGCGACTTATGGGGGTCATGCGGTCCCCTTTTCCATCAACCTTTGTGTAGCAATGAGGTTGCATGGATCAGGCCAACGCTGTGATTGAGCGGATAGTTGTTAAATCAATCAGTTGCGCAAAAAGTGATGGCCGTTAGCCTGTTTTATTCTGCACGACCCGGGGCGAACCCTGCGGCGTTCTGCACGATTCAAACCCCAAAGCGGTTGCGGTAATCGCTGGGGGACAGGCCGGTGATTTTCTTGAAAATGGTACGAAAGGTACCGGGGTCTTGATAGCCCACGGTCCAGGCAATGTGATCGATGGTGCCGTTGGTGAACTCCAGCATCTGCCGCGCCTTGCCGACCCGCAGGTGTTGGCAGTACTCGGTGGGTTTCAATCCGGTGGCGCTGCGAAAGCGCCGCAGAAAGGTGCGCTCTTCCAGGTTCGCCTCCTGCGCCATCGCTGCCACGGACACGTCCACCGCGCCACTGGCTTGCAGCCAATGCTGGACCTTGAGGACCGCACCATCACCGTGCCTGAGAAGCGGCGCAAAGTTACTACCACATTGGCTGGCGCTGGCGCTGTGTTCGATCACCAGAAAACGCGCCGTATCGGCCGCCACGCTCGGGCCCATCAGCCGGTCGACCAGGCGCAGGCCCAGTTCGGACCAGGCCATCAGCCCCGCGGAAGTGATCAGGTCGCCGTCATCGACAATGGGTTTATCCGCTTCCAGGCGCACCGCCGGGTAACTGGCCGCAAAAGACTTCGCGGAGGACCAGTGGGTGGTGGCGCTGCGGCCATCCAACAGGCCGCTGCGCGCCAGCATGATCGAGCCGATGCACACGCCGCCCAGCACGGTGCCGCCCGCATGTTGCAGGCGCAGCCATTCCAGCAGCGCCGGCGGCGCCTGGTCTTCGGTGAACTCTGCAATCGAGGGCGGCACCAACACGGCCATCATCGGTTGGTCGGGGCCTGGGTGGCTGTCGAACGTGCGCGCGGGCGTGCCGTGGGCATCTACCTGCCAGTGGCTGACCCGCAGCAGCGGTAATTGCGCAGATTCATGCTCGGCGGCGATGCGGTTAGCGACCCCGAACAGGTCGGTCAGCCCGTGGACTGCGGCGAGTTGCGCGCCCTGGTAGATCAACACACCCAGCTCGACAGTGCTGCGTTGCGCGGCCATTGTCAGTTTTCCCCCTGTTATTGTCGGTGCGGCCAATTCTCGGCGTGATCGCCAGCTAAGATACTAGGCCCATCAACCCATCACGAGGCAACACACATGGCCAAGCAGGCGCTCATCCTAATCGATATCCAGAACGACTACTTCCCCCAGGGCAAGTGGCCGCTCGACGGCGTGGAAGCCGCAGCGGACAAGGCGGCGCAGGTGCTCCAGGCGTTTCGACAAGCAGGCGATGCGGTGATTCATGTACGGCATGAGTTCGCTGGCGACGACGCACCGTTCTTCACACCGGGCTCCGAAGGCGCGCACTTGCATGCCAAGGTGCTCAACGAGGGCGAGGAACCGGTGGTGCTCAAACACTTCGTGAATGCGTTTCGCCAAACCAACCTGCGCGAACTGCTGGAACAGCGCAGCATCACCGACGTGGTGGTGGTAGGCAGCATGAGCCATATGTGCATTGACGCCGTGGTACGGGCGGCGGCGGACCTGGGCTACAAGGTTACGGTGATCCATGATGCCTGCGCGACCCGCGACCAGGAATTCAACGGGCAGGTGATTCCGGCGGCGCA
Organism: Pseudomonas sp. CFSAN084952; assembly: GCF_009648855.1. NCBI lineage: Bacteria > Pseudomonadati > Pseudomonadota > Gammaproteobacteria > Pseudomonadales > Pseudomonadaceae > Pseudomonas > Pseudomonas sp. CFSAN084952. The sequence continues at coordinate 4,771,212 of NZ_CP045767.1, forward strand.
GGTGCACGGGGCGTACATGGCCTCCCTGGCCTTTGGCTATGCGGGTGTGGTGTCGGCAGAGGAATATTTGAAGGCCCAAGCAGCGGCCGCGTGACCGCCAATCAGGCCGATCGCTTTAGCGTGTGGCGATGATGAACAGGCGCGGAAAGGGCAACAACACCGTGCCATCGGCCAGGGCGGGATAAGCCTGGGTAATTCGCGCCTGGTATTGCTGCAGGAAGGCGGCTTTTTCATCGTCGGTCAACGGCGCAAGAAAAGGCCGCAATGCCGAAGCCTTGAACCACTCCACCACCGCCGTGTGGTCCGCCAACGGGTGGTGATAGGTGGTGCGCCATACATCCACGGTACTGCAATACTTGCTCAACAGTTCGTAGTAGTAACTGGCGGTGTGCCGCTCATTGTGTTTGACCGCCCCTATCTTCGCCGACCACGGGCCATCGGCCGCAACTTCACGGGCCAGGCGATGGGCGGGCTCGTCAAGGTTGTCCGGGGTTTGCACCGCCAGCGTACCGCCTGGGTTCAGTTGGTGGACCAAGTGCGGGTAGAGCGTGGCGTGGTCGGGCAGCCATTGCAGCGAGGCATTGGCCAGAATCACATCCAAGCGTTGCGCAGGATGCCAGGCGCCGATATCTGCCAGCTCGAAGTTCAACCTGGGCAGGCGCTTGCGGGCGTCTACCAACATGTCATCGGAGCTGTCCATGCCAGTGACGTGCGCTTGGGGGAAACGCTCGGCCAGCACTTCGGTGGAGTTTCCCGGCCCGCACCCCAGGTCGACTGCGGTGCCCACGTCGGCGTTGGGAATTGCCGCAATCAGGTCACGGACAGGGCGAGTGCGCTGCTGTTCGAACATCGTGTACTGCTTGGCGGACCAGGTCATCACAGCCTTCCTTCTTTCTTAGAGGTGGCGACAGCCTAAATCTTGTGAGCCATGAGAACAAATGCTGGGGTTGGTGTGCTGCCTGCAAAAAGGCAGCGCGTGCACCGACGCCTGTTCATCGCCCATAAAAAAACCCCGATGCTTTCGCTATCGGGGGTTTTGTTTGTTCAGGGTCGGTCTTGGACCTTAGAACGGGATATCGTCATCAAAGCTGTCGAAATCCTGAGCCGGTTGCGGAGCAGCCTGCTGTGGTGCTGGGCGCGACTCACGCTGTGGCTGCTGGCTTGGCTGCGGACGCGACTGCTGTGGGCGCGGTGCCGAGTTGGACATGCCGCCCTGGCCCTGTTGGTCGCCCTGTGGACGGCCGCCCAGCAGTTGCATGGTGCCTTGCATGTCGACCACGATTTCGGTGGTGTAACGCTTGATGCCGTCTTTTTCCCACTCACGGGTTTGCAGTTTGCCTTCGATGTAGACCTGCGAACCTTTGCGCAGGTATTCACCGGCGATCTCTGCGACCTTGCCGAACATCGACACGCGGTGCCATTCGGTCTTCTCGACCTTCTGGCCGGTCTGCTTGTCGGTCCACTGTTCGCTGGTCGCCAGGCTCAGGTTGGTCACGGCGTTACCGTTAGGCAAGTAGCGAACTTCGGGATCCTGGCCGCAAGTACCGACCAATATGACTTTGTTAACCCCACGGGCCATAACGTTCTCCTAGGCTGGGCGCGCTGTCGGCACTGGGTTGACCAGTTGCTCGAGCGTCGCGCGATCCAATAATTCGGTGTCCAATTTGATGTAAATGGCCGCCTCTTCAGCGACCACGACTGCATCCGTTACCCCTACGACAGCCTTCAGGCGCTCTACCAGGCCGCCTTCGCGGATCGCCTCGGGCGATAGCGGCAAACGCAGACTGGTGACGTAGGGAGGTTCGCGCATGGTAACAGCAAAGACCAGCCAAAGTGCAGCCAGCCCGGCGCATCCGAGGAACACAACCGACAAACCGCCATGCTGGAACATCCAGCCGCCCATGATGCCGCCCAACGCAGAACCCAGGAACTGGCTGGTGGAATACACCCCCATGGCCGTGCCCTTACCGCCTGCCGGTGAAACTTTACTGATCAGTGACGGCAACGACGCTTCGAGCAGGTTGAAGGCGGTGAAAAACACCACCGTACCAATCACCAATGCTCGCAGGCTGTCGCCGAACTGCCAGAAGAATAGTTCAGTGAGCATCAATGTCGCGACGGCGCCGAGTAAAACTCGTTTCATTTTGCGTTTCTTCTCGCCATAGATGATGAACGGGATCATGGCGAAGAACGAAATCAACAGCGCAGTGAGGTAGACCCACCAGTGCTGTTCCTTGGGCAGGCCGGCTTTTTCCACCAGGGCCAGGGGCAAGGCGACGAAGCTGCACATCAGCATGGCGTGTAATACGAAGATACCTAAATCCAGGCGCAGCAGGTCCGGGTGCTTGAGCGTCGGCAGCAACGCCTTGCGTGCGACGCCCGATTCACGATGCTGCAGGGTGCCGGTGGAGCGCGGCACCATAAAAGCCACGATCAGGATGCCGAACAACGCCATGCCGCCCGTGGCCAGGAATAGCCCATGCAAGCCGAACGCGCGCGTGAGTAAGGGGCCGACCACCATTGCCACGGCAAACGACAGGCCGATGGTCATGCCGATCATCGCCATGGCCTTGGTGCGGTGTTGTTCGCGGGTCAGGTCCGACAGCAGCGCCATCACGGCGGCGGAAATCGCACCGGCGCCCTGCAGGATGCGCCCGGCGATCACGCCCCAGATCGAATCGGACTGGGCCGCTAGCACACTGCCAAGGGCGAATACGATCAGCCCGAGATAGATCACCGGGCGACGGCCAATGCGGTCGGAAATAATCCCGAACGGGATCTGGAAAATCGCCTGGGTCAGGCCATAGGCACCAATCGCCAGGCCGATCAAGGCGGGGGTCGCCCCTGCGAGATCCATCCCATAGGTGGCCAGCACCGGCAACACCATAAACATGCCCAGCATACGGAAAGCGAACACCAGGGCCAGACCGCTTGCCGCTCGGGTCTCGCCGCTACTCATGCGTTCGCTGTGGGGATCGTGCATGGAAAAACCTCGTGTGAACCGGCGGCGATTCTACCAGTCCCATCGATTGAGAGGGTATATGCGGCGCTTTGCCGCGCAGCTTTCATGTAAGGCTGCAAGCGGCGTTTTGACAGTGTATATTCATCCAGTCTTTAGCCGTATACTCCGCCATCATTTACGCCCGCCGTGCGAGGCCATCTTGGACAAGATCCTGATTCGTGGGGCTAGAACCCACAACCTGAAGAACATCGACCTGACCCTGCCCCGGGACAAACTGATCGTCATCACCGGCTTGTCCGGCTCCGGCAAATCGTCCCTGGCGTTCGACACGCTGTATGCCGAAGGTCAGCGTCGCTATGTGGAATCCCTGTCGGCCTACGCCCGGCAGTTCCTGTCGATGATGGAAAAGCCCGATGTCGACACCATTGAAGGCCTGTCGCCGGCTATTTCCATCGAGCAGAAATCCACGTCCCACAACCCGCGCTCCACCGTGGGTACCATTACCGAAATCTACGACTATCTGCGCCTGCTGTATGCGCGCGTGGGCATTCCGCGCTGCCCGGACCACGATATTCCCCTGGAAGCCCAGACCGTCAGCCAGATGGTCGACCTGGTACTGGCCCAGCCAGAGGGCGCCAAGCTGATGCTGCTGGCGCCCGTCATTCGCGAGCGCAAGGGTGAACACCTGTCGGTCTTCGAAGAACTGCGTGCCCAGGGCTTCGTGCGGGCGCGCATCAACGGCAAGCTCTATGAGCTGGACGAAGCGCCGAAGCTGGACAAGCAGAAAAAGCACTCCATTGACGTGGTGGTCGACCGATTCAAGGTGCGCGCCGACTTGCAGCAGCGTTTGGCGGAATCGTTCGAAACCGCGCTGAAGCTGGCCGATGGCATTGCCCTCGTAGCGCCGATGGACGACGAGCCGGGCGAAGAGATCATCTTCTCCGCGCGCTTTGCGTGCCCCATCTGTGGCCATGCCATCAGTGAGCTGGAACCCAAGCTGTTTTCCTTCAACAACCCGGCCGGCGCCTGCCCGACTTGCGACGGCCTGGGTGTGAAGCAGTTTTTCGATATCAAGCGCCTGGTCAATGGTGACCTGACCCTGGCCGAGGGGGCGATACGCGGATGGGACAGGCGTAACGTCTACTATTTCCAGATGCTCGGGTCATTGGCCTCGCACTACAAGTTCAGCCTGGAAGTGCCGTTCAACCAGCTGCCGGCAGACCAGCAGAAGGTCATTCTGCATGGCAGCGGTTCGCAGAATGTCGACTTCAAGTACCTGAACGACCGTGGCGACATCGTCAAGCGCTCGCACCCGTTCGAAGGCATCGTGCCGAACCTGGAGCGTCGCTACCGCGAGACCGAATCGGCAAGCGTGCGTGAAGAACTGGCAAAATTCCTCAGTACTCAGCCTTGCCCGGATTGCCGTGGCACCCGCCTGCGCCGTGAGGCACGTCACGTGTGGGTGGGCGAGAAGACCCTGCCAGCAGTGACCAACCTGCCGATCGGCGATGCGTGTGAATACTTTGGCGTACTCAAGCTCACCGGGCGACGCGGGGAAATTGCCGACAAGATCCTCAAGGAAATTCGCGAGCGTCTGCAGTTCCTGGTCAACGTTGGCCTGGACTACCTGTCGCTGGACCGTAGCGCCGATACCTTGTCGGGCGGTGAAGCACAGCGAATCCGCCTGGCCAGCCAGATTGGCGCGGGCCTTGTGGGCGTGCTGTATATCCTCGATGAGCCGTCGATTGGCTTGCACCAACGGGATAACGACCGCCTGCTGGGCACGCTGAAACACCTGCGCGATATCGGCAATACCGTGATCGTGGTCGAGCATGATGAAGACGCTATCCGCCTGGCGGACTACGTGGTCGATATCGGCCCGGGCGCGGGTGTGCATGGTGGCCATATCGTTGCCGAGGGCACGCCTGCCGAAGTGATGGCACATCCGGACTCGTTGACCGGCAAGTACCTGTCTGGCCGGGTGAAGATCGAAGTGCCCGCCAAGCGTACGCCGCGCAACAAAAAGATGGCTCTGCACCTCAAGGGCGCGCGCGGGAACAACCTGCGCAATGTCGACCTGGAGATTCCGCTGGGCCTGCTGACCTGCGTGACCGGTGTTTCCGGTTCGGGCAAGTCGACGCTGATCAACAACACCTTGTTCCCACTGAGTGCCACCGCCCTGAACGGCGCGACCACTCTGGAAGCTGCGGCCCACGACAGCATCAAAGGCCTGGAGCATCTGGACAAGGTCGTCGACATCGACCAGAGCCCGATTGGACGCACACCGCGTTCCAACCCAGCCACCTACACCGGGCTGTTTACGCCTATCCGCGAGCTGTTCGCTGGCGTACCCGAGTCGCGTTCACGAGGTTATGGGCCGGGCCGGTTCTCGTTCAACGTCAAGGGTGGGCGCTGCGAAGCCTGCCAGGGCGACGGCCTGATCAAGGTGGAGATGCACTTCCTGCCCGACATCTACGTGCCGTGCGATGTGTGCAAGAGCAAGCGCTACAACCGCGAGACCCTGGAGATCAAGTACAAGGGCAAGAGCATCCATGAAACTCTGGAGATGACAATCGAGGAAGCTCGCGAGTTCTTCGACGCGGTGCCGGCGTTGGCGCGCAAGCTGCAGACGCTGATGGATGTAGGCCTGTCGTACATCAAGCTGGGGCAATCAGCGACCACGCTGTCGGGTGGTGAAGCGCAGCGGGTCAAGCTGTCTCGCGAGCTGTCCAAGCGTGATACCGGCAAAACCTTGTACATCCTCGATGAGCCGACCACTGGCCTGCACTTCGCGGATATCCAGCAGTTGCTGGACGTACTTCACCGCTTGCGGGACCACGGCAATACCGTGGTGGTGATTGAGCACAACCTTGATGTGATCAAGACGGCCGACTGGTTGGTAGACCTGGGGCCGGAAGGTGGTTCGAAGGGTGGCCAGATCATCGCAGTGGGCACGCCAGAGCAGGTTTCCGAAATGCCGCAGTCGCACACCGGTTACTACCTGAAACCATTGCTGGAACGCGATCGGGCCTGATCTTTTCATCGTCCAATAAAAAGCCCCTGCCACTTTGCGGTGACAGGGGCTTTTTTATAGCCGGGAATCAGAACTGCGATTGCAGGTAATTCTCCAGGCCGATCAGCTTGATCAGGCCCAACTGCTTTTCCAGCCAGTAGGTGTGATCTTCTTCGGTGTCATTCAACTGCACCCGCAGTATTTCCCGGGTGACATAGTCGTTGTGCTGCTCACAAAGCTCGATGCCCTTACAGAGTGCAGCACGGACCTTGTACTCAAGGCGAAGATCGGCAGCGAGCATGTCAGGCACTGTGGTACCCACGTCCAGATCATCAGGACGCATACGCGGCGTGCCTTCGAGCATCAGAATGCGGCGCATCAGGGCATCAGCGTGCTGTGCCTCTTCTTCCATTTCGTGGTTGATACGCTCGTAGAGCTCGGTAAAGCCCCAGTCTTCGTACATACGCGAATGGATGAAATATTGGTCACGAGCTGCCAGTTCGCCCGTCAGCAACGTGTTGAGGTAATCGATTACGTCGGGGTGACCTTGCATCGCCCTACATCTCCCTGCTTGAAAGACTGTAGTTTGAACCATGCTGACTTGAAGGTCACGGGACAAACGGCAGAAAAGTGAAGATTTCCGGAGAAAAGTAGCTGAAATAACGCAAAAACCGCCCAAATGAGGGCGGTTCTGCTTATCGTTTAGAGTCAGTTAAGCGATACACCCAGTGCCTTTGCGATTGCTTCTCCATAAGCCGGGTCGGCCTTATAGAAGTGCTGCAGTTGACGCTGGACCACATCGCTGGAAACGCCACCCATAGCACCGGCGATGTTATTGGTGAGCAGGGCTTTCTGCTCATCATTCATCAGACGGAACAGCGCACCGGCGTGGCTGTAGTAGTCCGTATCTTCGCGATGATCGTAGCGATCAGCCGCGCCGCTCAGGGTCAATGCTGGCTCTGCATACTGCGGGGCTTGCTTGGGCGCATCGGCATAGCTGTTTGGCTCGTAGTTCGGAGCCGCACCGCCGTTACTACCGAAAGCCATGGAGCCGTCACGCTGGTAGCTGTTAACCGGGCTACGTGGTGCGTTCACCGGCAGTTGCTGGTGGTTGGTGCCCACACGGTAGCGGTGCGCATCGGCGTAGGCAAAAACCCGACCTTGCAGCATACGGTCCGGCGACAGGCCAACGCCTGGGACCATGTTGCTTGGGCCAAATGCGGCCTGCTCGACTTCGGCGAAGTAGTTCTGCGGATTACGATTGAGCTCCAGCTCACCCACTTCAATCAACGGGAATTCTTTTTGCGACCAGGTCTTGGTCACGTCAAACGGGTTCTCGTAATGGGCGTTCGCCTGTGCCTCGGTCATGATCTGGATGCACACGCGCCACTTGGGGAAGTCACCGCGCTCGATTGCACCAAACAGATCACGCTGGGCGTAATCAGGATCGGTTCCCGCCAAGCGGGCGGCCTCGGCCGGCGCCAGGTTCTTGATGCCTTGCTTAGTCTTGTAGTGCCACTTCACCCAATGACGCTCACCCTGGGCATTGATCAGACTGTAAGTGTGGCTGCCGAAACCATGCATGTGGCGATAGCCGTCCGGGATGCCACGGTCCGAAAACAGAATGGTGACCTGATGCAGCGCCTCTGGTGAGTGCGACCAGAAGTCCCACATCATCTGCGCGCTTTTCAGGTTGCTCTGCGGCAGGCGTTTCTGGGTGTGGATAAAATCCGGGAATTTCAGCGGATCACGAATAAAGAACACGGGAGTGTTGTTACCCACGATGTCCCAGTTACCCTCTTCGGTATAGAACTTCAGGGCAAAGCCACGTGGATCACGTTCAGTGTCAGCAGAACCGCGCTCACCGCCTACAGTGGAGAATCGCAGGAATGTCGGCGTTTGCTTGCCAACAGATTCGAACAGCTTGGCGCTGGTGTATTGGGTGATGTCACGGGTGACTGTGAACGTACCGTAGGCGCCCGATCCTTTGGCGTGCACGCGACGCTCAGGGATGTTTTCACGGTTGAAGTGAGCGAGCTTCTCGATCAGGTGGAAATCGTCGAGTAACAACGGACCACGAGGGCCCGCGGAACGGGAGTTCTGGTTATCCGCAACGGGAGCACCGCTGGCGGTGGTAAGGACTTTATTCTGGCTCATGCTCAATCTTCCTCAGGTCGGACTTGGAACTGCCGGCTAATCGGCTTGGAGGGAGTATTGATCATCAACACCACGCCTACAAATTCATTAAATTGCAGGCATCGATAGAGAATAACTAACAACACTCCGTTCGCTATAGTGCAGCGCCCGGCCTATGGAAGCTTGTATAAGTTGCGCTTTTGTTACGCGCACAAAAAACCGGGCACTAGGCCCGGTTTTTTGTTGCAGCTTGTCGTCTTACTCGGCGCTTACAGCTTCGCCGGCAGTAGCACGATCAACCAACTCGACGTACGCCATAGGCGCGTTGTCGCCAGCGCGGAAACCGCACTTGAGGATGCGCAGGTAGCCACCCTCACGGGTAGCGTAACGCTTGCCCAGGTCGTTGAAGAGCTTACCAACGATAGCTTTCGAACGAGTACGGTCGAAAGCCAGACGGCGGTTAGCCAGGCTGTCTGTCTTGGCCAAAGTGATCAGCGGCTCAGCAACGCGACGCAGTTCTTTAGCTTTCGGCAGTGTAGTTTTGATCAGCTCGTGCTCGAACAGCGACACCGCCATGTTTTGGAACATGGCCTTGCGGTGCGAGCTGGTACGGCTCAGGTGACGACCACTTTTACGATGACGCATGGTTCATTCCTTACCAAACTCACGTTCGGTGATTACGACGATCAGGCAGTCGCCTTGTCGTCCTTCTTAAGACTTGCAGGCGGCCAGTTGTCGAGGCGCATGCCGAGGGACAGACCGCGGGAGGCCAGAACGTCCTTGATTTCAGTCAAGGATTTCTTGCCCAGGTTCGGAGTCTTCAACAGTTCTACTTCGGTGCGCTGGATCAGGTCACCGATGTAGTAAATGTTTTCCGCCTTAAGGCAGTTAGCCGAACGTACAGTCAGTTCCAGATCGTCAACCGGGCGAAGCAGGATCGGATCGATCTCGTCTTCCTGCTCGATTACCACTGGTTCGCTGTCACCTTTGAGGTCGACGAACGCAGCCAACTGCTGTTGCAGAATGGTTGCAGCGCGGCGGATAGCCTCTTCAGGATCCAGGGTACCGTTGGTTTCCAGATCAATAACCAGCTTGTCCAGGTTAGTACGCTGCTCGACACGGGCGTTTTCCACCACGTATGCGATACGGCGAACCGGGCTGAACGAAGAGTCAAGCTGCAAGCGACCAATGCTGCGGCTTTCGTCTTCATCGCTCTGACGCGAGTCGGCCGGTTCATAACCACGACCACGAGCTACAGTGAGCTTCATGTTCAGGGCGCCGTTAGACGCCAGGTTAGCGATTACGTGATCGGGGTTAACGATCTCGACATCATGATCCAGCTGAATATCGGCAGCGGTAACCACCCCCGAACCCTTCTTCGACAAGGTCAGCGTAACTTCGTCACGGCCGTGCAGCTTGATAGCCAGACCTTTAAGGTTCAACAGGATTTCAATTACGTCTTCCTGTACACCTTCGATGGCGCTGTACTCGTGGAGCACACCGTCAATCTCGGCCTCGACTACTGCACAGCCGGGCATTGAGGACAACAGGATGCGGCGCAGCGCGTTGCCCAGGGTGTGGCCAAAACCACGCTCGAGAGGCTCGAGAGTAATTTTGGCGCGGGTTGGACTGACAACCTGCACATCAATGTGGCGGGGTGTCAGGAACTCATTTACCGAAATCTGCATGGATGCACCTATTTTCTAGCCCTTACTTGGAGTAGAGCTCGACAATCAGGCTTTCGTTGATGTCGGCGGACAGATCACTGCGAGCAGGAACGTTCTTGAAAACGCCCGACTTCTTCTCAGTGTCTACTTCTACCCATTCTACGCGGCCACGTTGGGCACACAGATCGAGAGCTTGGACAATGCGAAGTTGGTTTTTTGCTTTCTCGCGAACTGCGACCACGTCACCAGCACGAACCTGGTAGGACGGAACGTTTACGGTCTGACCGTTAACGCTGATCGACTTGTGCGATACCAGCTGACGGGATTCGGCACGAGTCGAACCGAAGCCCATACGGTATACAACGTTGTCCAGACGGCATTCGAGCAGTTGCAGCAGGTTTTCACCGGTTGCACCTTTCTTGCCAGCAGCTTCTTTGTAGTAGCCGCTGAACTGACGCTCGAGAACGCCGTAGATACGACGGACCTTCTGCTTTTCACGCAGTTGGGTGCCGTAGTCGGACTGGCGACCGCGGCGTTGGCCGTGGATACCAGGTGCTGCTTCAATGTTGCACTTCGATTCGATCGCGCGCACGCCGCTCTTCAGGAAGAGATCGGTGCCTTCGCGACGAGCGAGTTTGCATTTTGGACCAATGTAACGAGCCATTCTTTACAATCTCCTGGATTACACGCGGCGCTTCTTCGGCGGACGGCACCCGTTGTGCGGGATTGGCGTCACGTCGGTGATGCTGGCGATCTTATAGCCACAGCCGTTCAAAGCACGGACAGCAGACTCACGACCTGGACCTGGACCCTTGACGTTAACGTCGAGGTTTTTCAGGCCGTATTCCAGCGCAGCTTGACCAGCACGTTCAGCAGCTACTTGAGCAGCAAACGGGGTGGACTTGCGGGAACCGCGGAAACCCGAACCACCGGAGGTAGCCCAAGAAAGCGCGTTACCTTGACGGTCGGTGATGGTCACGATTGTGTTGTTAAAAGATGCATGGATGTGGGCGATGCCATCAACCACTGTCTTTTTAACTTTTTTACGAGGACGAGCAGCAGGTTTTGCCATGATAATTTTCCTGTCGATTCGCTGGGGCGATTACTTGCGGATCGGCTTACGCGGACCTTTACGGGTACGCGCGTTAGTCTTGGTACGCTGACCGCGTACTGGAAGACCACGACGATGACGCAGACCGCGATAGCAACCGAGGTCCATCAAACGCTTGATTTTCATGTTGATTTCGCGACGCAGGTCACCTTCAGTGGTGAACTTCGCCACTTCGCCACGCAGCTGTTCAATCTGCTCGTCGCTCAGATCCTTGATCTTAGCGGCTGGGTTTACCCCAGCAACTGCGCAAATTTTCTGCGCAGTAGTGCGACCAACACCATAGATGTAGGTCAGCGAGATAACAGTGTGCTTGTTATCTGGAATGTTAACGCCTGCAATACGGGCCATTCAGTGGGACTCCAATTGACAGCTACCTACGCCCCGGAAGCCAAGAAATAGGGCGCGAGATAATATCGCTGTAATAACAAATAATCAACCCGGCAGCGCACTAGCTGCCGGGCTTCAAGCGGATCACACTCAGCCTTGGCGCTGTTTGTGACGCGGTTCCGCGCTGCAAATTACTCGAACAACACCTTCGCGGCGAATAATCTTGCAGTTACGGCACAGCTTTTTCACCGATGCACGAACTTTCATCACCAACTCCTCGAACCTTATGGGGTACTCAGCGCAACATGCCGCTGCCGTAGCCCTTCAGGTTGGCTTTCTTCATCAGGGATTCGTACTGGTGCGAAACGAGGTGCGATTGTACTTGGGACATGAAGTCCATCACAACCACGACCACGATCAGCAACGAGGTCCCGCCAAGGTAGAACGGAACGTTTGCTGCAACCACCAGGAACTGGGGCAACAAGCACACGGCCGTCATATATAGAGCACCGAACAGGGTCAAACGAGTCAGAACGCCATCAATGTAGCGTGCCGACTGCTCACCTGGACGGATGCCCGGAATAAAGGCACCGGACTTCTTCAGGTTTTCCGCTACGTCTTTCGGATTGAACATCAACGCCGTATAGAAGAAGCAGAAGAAAATAATCCCTGCACTAAACAGCAGAATATTCAACGGCTGACCAGGAGCGATCGACTGAGAGAGGTCCTGCAGCCAGCCCATATTTTCAGACTGACCAAACCAGGTACCCAACGAAGCCGGAAACAGCAAGATGCTGCTCGCGAAAATTGCCGGAATAACACCGGCCATATTCACTTTCAGCGGCAAGTGGCTGGTCTGCGCAGCGAAGACCTTACGGCCCTGCTGACGCTTGGCGTAGTGAACAGCAATACGACGCTGGCCACGCTCAATGAACACCACAAAACCGATAATCGCTACTGCCAGCAAACCGATGGCAACCAAGGCGAAGATATTGATATCACCCTGACGCGCAGACTCGAAAGACTGCCCGATTGCTCTCGGAAGACCGGCGACGATACCTGCGAAAATCAACATCGAGATACCGTTGCCAACACCACGCTCAGTAATCTGCTCACCCAGCCACATCATGAACATCGCACCAGCCACAAACGTGGATACCGCGACGAAATGGAAGCCAAAGTCACCAGTGAACGCAACGCCCTGCCCCGCCAGGCCAACGGACATGCCGATAGCCTGAACCAGGGCGAGGACGACAGTGCCGTAGCGGGTGTACTGGCTAATCTTGCGACGGCCAGCCTCACCTTCCTTCTTCAACTGCTCCAGCTGCGGGCTGACGGCTGTCATCAGTTGCATGATGATCGATGCCGAAATGTACGGCATGATCCCCAGTGCAAAGATGCTCATCCGCTCCAGCGCGCCGCCGGAAAACATGTTGAACAAGCTAAGAATGGTCCCCTCATTCTGTCGAAACAGGTCTGCGAGTCGGTCCGGGTTGATACCTGGAACCGGGATGTGTGCGCCTATTCGGTAGACGATAATCGCCAGGAACAGAAAACGCAGACGAGCCCAAAGTTCAGACATACCGCCTTTGCCGAGCGCTGAGAGAGCACCTTGCTTAGCCATTTATTCCTCGAACTTGCCGCCAGCTGCTTCGATAGCCGAACGCGCACCTTTGGTGGCGCCGATTCCCTTGCCGATAGTGACAGCGCGAGTCACTTCACCGGACAGCATGATTTTCACACGCTGTACGTTGACGTTGATCACGTTGGCATCTTTCAGGGTCTGCACAGTAACGATGTCGCCTTCCACTTTAGCCAGCTCGGACAGACGCACTTCTGCGCGATCCATGGCTTTCAGGGATACGAAACCGAACTTAGGCAGGCGACGATGCAGCGGCTGTTGACCGCCTTCAAAGCCTGGAGCAATGGTGCCACCGGAGCGGGAGGTTTGACCCTTGTGGCCACGGCCACCGGTCTTACCCAAACCACTACCGATACCACGGCCCGGACGATGCTTTTCGCGACGGGAACCCGGCGCTGGACTCAGATCATTGAGTTTCATCGATTAACCCTCTACACGCAGCATGTAGTAAGCCTTGTTGATCATCCCGCGATTCTCGGGAGTATCCTGGACTTCTACAGTGTGACCGATGCGACGCAGACCCAAACCTTTAACGCACAATTTGTGGTTAGGGATGCGGCCGGTCATGCTTTTGATCAGCGTTACTTTAACGGTAGCCATGATCAGAAGATCTCCTTGACAGTCAGACCACGCTTGGCAGCGATGGACTCAGGAGATTGCATAGCCTTCAGACCCTTGAAAGTGGCGTGAACCACGTTTACCGGGTTAGTCGAGCCATAGCACTTGGCCAGAACGTTCTGAACGCCAGCAACTTCGAGGACAGCACGCATAGCGCCGCCAGCGATGATACCGGTACCTTCAGAAGCAGGCTGCATGTACACCTTCGAAGCGCCGTGAGCGGACTTCATTGCGTACTGCAGAGTGGTGCCGTTCAGATCAACTTGGATCATGTTGCGACGAGCAGCTTCCATTGCCTTCTGGATCGCGGCAGGCACTTCACGTGACTTGCCACGGCCGAAGCCAACACGCCCTTTACCATCACCCACCACGGTCAACGCGGTGAAAGTGAAGATACGGCCGCCTTTAACGGTTTTGGCTACGCGGTTAACTTGAACCAGCTTCTCAATGTAGCCTTCGTCGCGCTTTTGGTCGTTATTTGACATAACTTAGAACTCCAGCCCAGCTTCACGAGCAGCATCAGCCAGCGCTTTCACGCGGCCGTGGTACTTGAAGCCAGAGCGGTCGAAAGCCACTTGCGAGACGCCAGCGGCCTTAGCACGCGTAGCGACCAGCTGGCCAACCTTTGTGGCCGCGTCGATGTTGCCAGTGGCACCATCACGCAGTTCTTTATCCAAAGTCGAGGCGCTTGCCAGGACTTTGTTGCCGTCGGCCGAGATGACCTGGGCGTAGATGTGCTGCGACGAGCGGAACACGCAGAGACGCACGACTTCGAGTTCGTGCATTTTCAGGCGTGCTTTGCGAGCGCGACGCAGTCGAGTAACTTTTTTGTCGGTCATTTGCTATGCCCTACTTCTTCTTGGCTTCTTTACGACGGACGACTTCGTCCGCGTAGCGCACACCTTTGCCTTTGTACGGCTCTGGTGGACGGAAGTCGCGGATCTCAGCGGCCACTTGACCTACCAGCTGCTTGTCGATGCCCTTGATCAGGATATCGGTCTGGCTAGGAGTCTCAGCAGTGATGCCCGCTGGCAGTTCGTAATCCACTGGGTGCGAGAAGCCAAGGGCAAGGTTCAAAACCGTGCCTTTTGCTTGCGCTTTGTAACCAACACCGACCAGCTGGAGCTTACGCTCGAAGCCTTGGCTTACGCCTTGGACCATGTTGTTTACCAACGCACGCGTGGTACCGGCCATTGCGCGAGTTTGTTGATCGCCATTGCGAGCAGCGAAACGCAGCTCACCAGCTTCTTCAACGATCTCAACGGACGAATGGATGTTCAGTTCAAGAGTACCCTTGGCACCCTTCACCGAAAGCTGTTGGCCTGCGAATTTGACTTCGACACCGGCTGGCAGCTTAACGGGGTTCTTAGCGACGCGAGACATGCTTATCCCCCCTTAGAACACAGTGCAAAGAACTTCGCCGCCGACACCGGCAGCGCGCGCAGCACGATCCGTCATCACACCTTTGTTGGTGGAGACGATAGACACGCCCAGACCGCCACGAACTTTCGGCAGATCTTCAGCGGACTTGTACTGACGCAGGCCTGGACGGCTAACGCGCTTCACTTCCTCGATGACCGAACGGCCTTCGAAGTACTTCAGCTCGATGGACAGCAGTGGTTTGATTTCGCTGCTGATCTGATAACCCGCAATGTAGCCTTCGTCTTTCAGGACTTTGGCAACAGCTACCTTCAACTTGGAAGATGGCATGCTTACGACGGACTTTTCAGCCATCTGGGCATTACGGATACGAGTTAGCATGTCCGCTAACGGGTCCTGCATACTCATGGGCTAGACGCTCCTAATACAAAAAAATTAGCCTTGCGGCTACATATGTCGCCGAGAATCTCCGAGCACAAAAAACACGGGCTCAGGCGAGCCGCGTATTTTAGACATACTCCAGAAATGAAACAAGCCCCAAAAGGGGCTTGATCCAGATTCAAGGTCACCGGCGGTCAGTATCTTGCGATTCCGACCACCTGGACGTTGAAAGTACTTACCAGCTGGCTTTAACCAGACCTGGTACGTCACCACGCATTGCCGCTTCACGCAGTTTGTTACGGCCGAGGCCGAACTTGCGGTAAACGCCGTGTGGACGACCGGTCAGGCGGCAGCGGTTACGCATGCGCGAAGCGCTTGCGTCACGTGGCTGCTTCTGCAGAGCAACTGTAGCTTCCCAACGCGCTTCTGGACTTGCGTTCAGATCAACGATGATTGCTTTCAGTGCTGCACGCTTCTTGGCGTACTTGGCAACCGTGAGCTGACGCTTCAGCTCGCGGTTTTTCATGCTCATCTTGGCCATGGTCCTACTCCAATCAGTTGCGGAACGGGAATTTGAACGCACGCAGCAGAGCGCGGCCTTCATCATCGTTCTTGGCAGTGGTGGTCAGGGTGATGTCCAGACCGCGGAGAGCATCGATCTTGTCGTAGTCGATTTCCGGGAAGATGATCTGCTCTTTCACGCCCATGCTGTAGTTACCACGACCATCGAAGGACTTGGCATTCAGGCCGCGGAAGTCGCGGACCCGAGGCAGGGAGATCGACAGCAGACGATCCAGGAATTCGTACATACGCTCACGGCGCAGAGTCACTTTGACGCCGATCGGCCAACCTTCACGGACTTTAAAGCCAGCGATGGATTTCCGAGCGTAAGTCACAACGACTTTTTGACCGGTGATCTTTTCCAGGTCAGCAACAGCGTGCTCGATGACTTTTTTGTCGCCGATCGCTTCGCCCAGACCCATGTTCAGGGTGATTTTGGTGACGCGCGGAACTTCCATCACGTTCCCGAGCTTAAGTTCTTCCTTAAGCTTAGGGGCGATTTCCTTCCGGTAAATCTCTTGTAGTCGTGCCATGGTCTAATCTACCTAGCAGTGTTCAAGCATCAACCGCTTTTTGGGTCGACTTGAAGACACGAATTTTCTTACCGTCTTCTACTTTGAAACCAACGCGGTCAGCCTTGTTGGTTTCGCCGTTGAAGATGGCGACGTTAGAAGCGTCCAGCGGAGCTTCTTTCTCGACGATACCGCCCTGCACGCCCGACATCGGGTTAGGCTTGGTATGACGCTTGACCAGGTTCAGACCACCGATAACCAGACGGTTATTGGCGAGAACCTTAAGCACCTTACCGCGCTTACCTTTGTCTTTGCCGGCGATCACGATGATCTCGTCGTCACGACGAATCTTTTGCATGTCGGATCTCCTTACAGCACTTCTGGGGCGAGCGAGACGATTTTCATGAACTTCTCAGTACGAAGTTCACGGGTCACTGGCCCAAAGATACGGGTGCCGATCGGCTCTTGCTTGTTGTTCAGAAGAACAGCAGCGTTGCCATCAAAGCGGATAATGGAGCCATCAGCACGACGTACGCCGTGACGAGTGCGGACTACAACAGCAGTCATCACTTGGCCTTTTTTCACCTTACCGCGAGGAATTGCTTCCTTCACGGTAACTTTGATGATGTCACCGATACCAGCGTAACGACGATGGGAGCCACCCAGCACCTTGATGCACATAACACGGCGAGCGCCGCTGTTATCGGCCACATCGAGCATGGATTGAGTCTGAATCATATAATTTCTCCGACCCCTAGTCCTTAGACTTCCACAGCGCGTTCGAGAACATCAACCAGTGCCCAAGACTTGGTCTTGGCCATCGGACGAGTTTCACGAATAGTGACTTTGTCGCCGATGTGGCACTGATTGGTTTCGTCGTGCGCGTGCAGCTTAGTCGAACGCTTAACATATTTACCGTAGATCGGGTGCTTAACGCGACGCTCGATCAAAACGGTGATGGTTTTGTCCATCTTGTCGCTGACAACACGGCCAGTCAGCGTACGGACAGTCTTTTCGGCTTCAGCCATGATCACTTACCTGCCTGCTGGTTGAGCACAGTCTTCACGCGAGCGATGTCACGCTTAACTTGCGAGAGCAGATGAGACTGCCCCAACTGGCCAGTTGCTTTCTGCATACGCAGATTGAACTGGTCGCGCAGCAGGCCGAGCAGTTGCTCGTTCAGCTGCTGTGCGGATTTTTCACGAAGTTCATTCGCTTTCATCACATCACCGTCCGTTTAACAAAGGAGGTGGCGAGCGGCAGCTTTGCAGCAGCCAGGGCGAAAGCCTCACGCGCCAGCTCTTCAGAAACACCCTCGATTTCATACAGGACTTTGCCTGGCTGAATCTGGGCTACCCAGTATTCCACGTTACCCTTACCTTTACCCATCCGAACCTCGAGAGGCTTTTTGGAGATCGGCTTGTCCGGGAATACACGGATCCAGATCTTGCCGCCACGTTTTACGTGACGGGTCAGAGCACGACGCGCTGACTCGATCTGACGAGCGGTGAGACGACCACGAGCTACAGACTTCAGCGCGAACTCGCCGAAGCTGACTTTGCTACCGCGCTGAGCCAGACCACGGTTGTGGCCTGTCATCTGCTTGCGGAACTTCGTACGCTTAGGTTGCAACATTTGGCGTACCCCTTACTTAGCAGCTTTTTTACGAGGCGCTGGTGCTTGTGGTTTCAGTTCTTCTTGGCGACCACCAATTACTTCGCCTTTGAAGATCCAAACCTTTACACCGATCACACCGTAAGTGGTGTGAGCTTCGTAGTTGGCATAGTCGATGTCGGCACGCAGGGTGTGCAGTGGCACACGACCTTCGCGATACCATTCAGTACGTGCGATTTCAGCACCGCCGAGACGACCGCTCACTTGGATTTTGATGCCTTTGGCACCAATGCGCATGGCGTTCTGTACGGCGCGCTTCATAGCGCGACGGAACATTACGCGACGCTCCAGCTGCTGAGCTACGCTCTGCGCAACCAGCATACCGTCGAGCTCCGGCTTGCGGATCTCTTCGATATTGATGTGCACAGGCACACCCATTTGCTTGGTCAGGTCCTGACGCAGTTTCTCAACATCTTCACCTTTCTTCCCGATAACGATACCTGGACGAGCGGTGTGGATGGTGATACGTGCAGTTTGGGCCGGACGATGGATATCGATACGGCTTACGGACGCGCTTTTTAGTTTGTCTTGGAGATACTCACGCACCTTCAGATCAGCGAACAAGTAGTCCGCATAAGTCCGACCGTCTGCGTACCAGACGGAGGTGTGCTCCTTGACGATTCCCAGGCGAATGCCAATGGGATGTACTTTCTGACCCATCTCTTCGACTCCGTTACTTGTCAGCAACCTTGACAGTGATATGGCAAGACCGCTTGACGATGCGATCAGCACGGCCTTTGGCACGTGGCATGATGCGCTTCAGCGAACGCCCTTCGTTGACGAAAACGGTGCTGACCTTCAGGTCATCAACGTCTGCGCCTTCGTTATGCTCGGCGTTGGCTACGGCCGACTCCAGCACTTTCTTCATGATCTCGGCGGCTTTCTTACTGCTGAAAGCCAACAGGTTGAGCGCTTCGCCCACCTTCTTCCCGCGGATCTGGTCGGCGACCAAGCGGGCTTTCTGGGCGGAGATTCGAGCGCCCGACAACTTAGCGGCTACTTCCATTTCCTAACCCCTTAACGCTTGGCTTTCTTGTCTGCCACGTGCCCACGATAAGTGCGGGTACCGGCAAACTCGCCCAGTTTGTGGCCGACCATGTCTTCGTTAACGAGAACTGGGACGTGTTGACGACCGTTGTGTACTGCGATGGTCAGACCGACCATTTGTGGCAGGATCATCGAACGACGCGACCAGGTCTTAACTGGTTTGCGATCGTTCTTTTCCGCCGCCACTTCGATCTTCTTCAGTAGGTGAAGATCAATAAAAGGACCTTTTTTCAGAGAACGTGGCACTGTCGTATCCCTCTATTTACTTGCGACGACGGACGATCATTTTGTCGGTACGCTTATTACCACGAGTCTTCGCGCCCTTAGTCGGGAAGCCCCATGGCGATACCGGATGACGACCACCAGAGGTACGACCTTCACCACCACCGTGTGGGTGGTCAACCGGGTTCATGGCAACACCACGAACGGTTGGGCGAACGCCACGCCAGCGTTTGGCACCAGCTTTACCCAACGAACGCAGGCTGTGCTCGGAGTTCGAGACTTCGCCCAGGGTCGCACGGCATTCAGCCAGTACTTTACGCATCTCACCAGAACGCAGACGCAGGGTCACGTAGACACCTTCACGAGCGATCAGCTGAGCCGAAGCACCAGCGGAACGAGCGATTTGCGCGCCTTTACCTGGCTTCAATTCGATGCCGTGTACGGTGCTACCAACTGGAATGTTACGCAGTTGCAGAGCATTGCCCGGCTTGATCGGTGCCAAAGCACCTGCGATCAGCTGGTCGCCAGCACTTACGCCTTTAGGGGCGATGATGTAGCGACGCTCGCCATCTGCGTACAGCAGCAGAGCGATGTGAGCAGTACGGTTTGGATCGTATTCAATACGCTCGACAGTGGCAGCGATGCCATCTTTGTCGTTGCGACGGAAATCGACCAGACGATAATGCTGCTTATGGCCACCACCGATGTGACGAGTGGTAATGCGACCATTGTTGTTACGACCACCAGACTTCGATTTTTTCTCGAGCAGCGGTGCGTGAGGAGCGCCTTTATGCAGCTCCTGGTTGACCACCTTGACCACAAAACGGCGGCCAGGGGAAGTCGGTTTGCATTTAACGATTGCCATGATGCACCCCTTCCTTACTCAGCACTGCTGCTGAAATCGAGATCTTGGCCTGGCTGAAGGGAGATAACTGCCTTCTTCCAGTCATTACGCTTGCCCAGACCGCGAGCAGTGCGCTTGCTCTTACCCAGAACATTCAGGGTAGTAACACGCTCTACTTTCACGCTGAACAGGCTTTCGACGGCCTTCTTGATTTCCAGCTTGGTTGCGTCAGTTGCAACCTTGAAAACGAACTGGCCTTTCTTGTCAGCCAGAACCGTAGCCTTTTCGGAAACGTGCGGGCCAAGCAGAACTTTAAATACGCGTTCCTGGTTCATCCCAGCAGCTCCTCGAATTTCTTCACGGCCGACACGGTGATCAACACCTTGTCGTATGCGATCAGACTAACTGGATCGGAACCTTGCACGTCACGTACATCAACGTGTGGCAGGTTGCGAGCAGCCAGGTACAGGTTCTGATCAACAGCTTCAGACACGATCAAAACATCGGTCAGGCTCATGTTGTTCAGTTTGCCCAGCAGATCTTTGGTTTTTGGACTTTCAACAGCGAAGTCCTGAACCACGACCAGACGATCAGTACGCACGAGTTCAGCAAGGATGGAGCGCAGAGCTGCGCGGTACATCTTCTTGTTGAGCTTCTGAGAGTGATCCTGTGGACGAGCTGCGAAAGTGGTACCGCCGCCACGCCAGATTGGGCTACGGATAGTACCGGCACGAGCACGGCCAGTGCCTTTCTGACGCCAAGGGCGCTTACCGCCACCACGTACGTCGGAACGGGTCTTTTGCTGCTTGCTACCTTGACGGCCGCCGGCCATGTAGGCCACGACTGCTTGGTGAACGAGCGTCTCGTTGAATTCGCCGCCAAATGTCAGTTCGGAAACTTCGATCGCTTGAGCGTCATTTACATTTAATTGCATGTCAGCTTCCCCTTAACCGCGAGCCTTGGCCGCTGGACGTACAACCAGGTTGCCGCCAGTAGCGCCAGGAACAGCACCCTTGACCAACAACAGATTGCGTTCAGCGTCGACGCGCACTACTTCGAGGGACTGCACGGTCACGCGCTCAGCGCCCATATGACCGGACATTTTTTTGCCCTTGAATACACGACCAGGAGTCTGGCACTGGCCAATAGAGCCCGGGACGCGGTGGGAAACGGAGTTACCGTGAGTGTTGTCTTGACCACGGAAATTCCAACGCTTGATCGTACCCTGGAAGCCTTTACCCTTGGACTGACCGGTTACATCAACCAGTTGACCAGCGGCGAAGATTTCAGCGTTGATCAGATCGCCAGCCTGGTAGTCGCCGTCTTCAAGACGGAACTCCATAACAGTACGACCAGCTACAACGTTTGCTTTAGCGAAGTGACCTGCTTGAGCAGCAGTCACGCGCGAAGCACGACGCTCGCCGACAGTGACTTGCACTGCACGATAGCCATCGGTTTCTTCAGTTTTGAACTGGGTGACGCGATTCGGTTCGATCTCAATGACCGTGACCGGAATGGAGACACCTTCTTCGGTGAAAATACGGGTCATACCGCATTTACGACCGACTACACCAATAGTCATGTTGTAAACCTCATGAGTGTACGGGGCTTTCACCCGCTATGGCCGCCCATTTCAGAGCGTTACACGACTAAGACCCAAGTCTTAGCCGAGGCTGATCTGTACTTCCACACCGGCCGCCAGATCGAGCTTCATAAGTGCATCAACGGTTTTATCCGTTGGCTGGACGATGTCCAGTACGCGCTTATGAGTACGGATCTCGTACTGGTCACGCGCGTCTTTGTTGACGTGCGGGGAGACCAGAACGGTGAACCGCTCTTTACGGGTAGGCAGTGGAATTGGACCACGCACTTGAGCACCAGTACGTTTCGCGGTTTCCACGATTTCCTGGGTGGATTGGTCGATCAGGCGATGGTCAAAAGCCTTCAACCTGATACGGATTTGCTGATTTTGCATTGGATTTCAGACTCCGGCTGCTATTCCCACCGGGCGCAATACGCCCGTTAAAAGGAGGCGCAATTCTATAGACGCCCTAGATAGGTGTCAACCCAATAAAAAAGGCCCCCGCTAAGCGGGGGCCTTCTCAAAACATCAAAGCTCACTCGAAAGAGAGATTACTCGATGATTTTAGCTACAACGCCAGCACCAACGGTACGGCCGCCTTCACGGATTGCGAAGCGCAGACCGTCTTCCATTGCGATGGTTTTGATCAGGGTAACAGTCATTTGAATGTTGTCACCCGGCATTACCATTTCAACGCCTTCTGGCAATTCGCAGTTACCGGTCACGTCAGTAGTACGGAAGTAGAACTGTGGACGGTAGCCTTTGAAGAACGGAGTATGACGGCCGCCTTCTTCTTTGCTCAGAACGTAAACTTCTGCGGTGAACTTGGTGTGCGGCTTGACCGAACCTGGCTTAACCAGAACCTGGCCACGCTCAACGTCGTCACGCTTGGTACCACGCAGCAGAACGCCGCAGTTCTCGCCAGCACGACCTTCGTCGAGCAGTTTGCGGAACATTTCAACACCGGTGCAGGTGGTGACAGTAGTGTCACGCAGACCAACGATTTCCAGTGGATCCTGAACGCGAACGATACCGCGCTCGATACGACCAGTCACAACAGTACCGCGACCAGAGATCGAGAATACGTCTTCGATTGGCATCAGGAACGGCTTGTCGGTCAGACGAACTGGTTCTGGGATGTAGCTGTCCAGAGTTTCAACCAGTTTACGAACGGCAGTGGTGCCCATTTCGTTTTCGTCATTGCCTTCCAGAGCCATACGAGCAGAACCGATGATGATCGGAGTGTCGTCACCTGGGAAGTCGTAAGTGCTCAGCAGATCGCGCACTTCCATCTCAACCAGTTCCAGCAGCTCAGCGTCGTCTACCAGGTCAGCCTTGTTCAGGAAAACCACGATGTACGGAACGCCAACCTGGCGGGACAGCAGGATGTGCTCACGGGTTTGTGGCATCGGACCATCAGCGGCCGAGCAAACCAGGATCGCGCCGTCCATCTGGGCAGCACCAGTGATCATGTTCTTCACATAGTCAGCGTGACCTGGGCAGTCAACGTGAGCGTAGTGACGAATAGTCGAGTTGTACTCAACGTGCGCGGTGTTGATGGTGATACCACGAGCTTTTTCTTCTGGTGCGCTGTCGATCTTGTCGAAGTCAACACGAGCCGAACCGAAAACTTCGGAGCAGACGCGAGTCAGAGCAGCGGTCAGAGTGGTTTTACCGTGGTCAACGTGGCCGATGGTGCCAACGTTTACGTGCGGTAGGGAACGATCAAATTTTTCTTTAGCCACGACAATTAACTCCTTGCCTAAAGGACTGAATCAGCCTTGTTTTTTGGATACAGTTTCAGCGATGTGCGCCGGAGCTGTGTTGTATTTTTTGAATTCCATAGAGTAGCTTGCGCGACCCTGGGACATGGAGCGAACGTCGGTCGCATAACCGAACATCTCACCCAACGGAACCTCGGCGCGAATCACTTTGCCGGAAACCGTGTCTTCCATACCCAAGATCATGCCGCGACGACGGTTAAGGTCGCCCATGACATCACCCATATAGTCTTCAGGTGTAACAACTTCTACCGCCATGATTGGCTCAAGCAACTCACCACCGCCCTTCTGGGCCAGTTGCTTGGTTGCCATGGAAGCAGCCACCTTAAACGCCATCTCGTTGGAGTCGACGTCGTGGTAAGAACCGTCAAAAACGGTTGCTTTCAGGCCGATCAGCGGATAGCCGGCAACAACACCGTTCTTCATCTGCTCTTCGATACCCTTCTGGATAGCAGGGATGTATTCCTTAGGAACAACACCACCTACTACTTCGTTCACGAATTGCAGACCTTCCTGACCTTCGTCAGCAGGAGCAAAACGGATCCAGCAGTGACCGAACTGACCACGACCGCCGGATTGACGAACGAACTTGCCTTCGATTTCGCAGTTCTTCGTGATGCGCTCACGATAGGAAACCTGAGGCTTACCGATGTTGGCTTCGACGTTGAACTCACGGCGCATCCGGTCAACCAGGATGTCCAGGTGCAGTTCGCCCATGCCAGAGATGATCGTTTGACCAGTCTCTTCATCAGTTTTGACGCGGAAAGATGGATCTTCCTGAGCAAGCTTGCCCAGAGCGATACCCATTTTTTCCTGGTCATCCTTGGTTTTAGGCTCTACGGCAACCGAGATAACCGGCTCCGGGAAGTCCATGCGAACCAGGATGATTGGCTTGGCAGCGTCGCACAAAGTTTCACCAGTGGTGACGTCCTTCATGCCGATCAGGGCCGCGATGTCACCAGCGCGCACTTCCTTGATCTCTTCACGGGCGTTTGCGTGCATTTGCACCATACGACCCACGCGCTCTTTCTTGCCTTTAACCGAGTTGATCACGCCGTCGCCGGAGGCCAACACGCCCGAGTAAACGCGGACGAAGGTCAAAGTACCCACGAATGGGTCAGTAGCGATCTTGAACGCCAGAGCCGAGAACGGCTCGTTGTCGTCAGCATGACGCTCCATTTCTTCTTCCTCGTTATCAGGGTTGGAACCCTTGATAGCAGGAATGTCGGTTGGAGCAGGCAGGTAGTCGATAACGGCGTCGAGAACCAGGGGAACACCCTTGTTCTTGAACGAGGAACCGCAAACAGCCAAGACGATCTCACCAGCGATAGTACGCTGACGCAGAGCGGCCTTGATTTCCACGTTGGTGAGTTCTTCACCTTCGAGGTACTTGTTCATCAGCTCTTCGCTGGCTTCGGCAGCAGCCTCAACCATGTTGTTGCGCCACTCGTCAGCCAGTTCCTGAAGTTCTTCAGGGATAGGCTTACGAACAGGAACCATACCTTTGTCGGAATCATTCCAGTAAACAGCTTCCATGTTGATCAGATCGATCTGACCCTGGAAGTTGTCTTCGGAACCGATAGCCAACTGGATAGGCACCGGAGTGTGACCCAGACGCTGCTTGATCTGACCGATCACGCGCAGGAAGTTGGCACCAGCACGGTCCATCTTGTTTACATAAACAAGACGTGGAACACCGTACTTGTTGGCTTGACGCCATACGGTTTCCGACTGAGGCTCAACACCCGAGGTGCCGCAGAACACAACGACAGCGCCGTCGAGTACGCGCAGGGAACGTTCAACTTCAATGGTGAAGTCTACGTGGCCCGGGGTATCGATTACGTTGAAGCGATGCTCATCTTTGTACTGCTTCTCGGAACCCTTCCAGAAGGCGGTAATAGCAGCAGAAGTAATGGTAATACCACGCTCCTGCTCCTGAACCATCCAGTCTGTGGTCGCGGCGCCGTCATGCACCTCGCCCATTTTGTGACTTTTGCCGGTGTAAAACAGTACGCGCTCGGTGGTGGTGGTTTTACCAGCATCCACGTGAGCGACGATACCGATGTTACGGTAGCGGCTAATCGGAGTAGTACGAGCCATAAAGCCCTCGCAAAATTAGTGAAGCTAAAATTAGAAGCGGTAGTGCGAGAAAGCTTTGTTGGCTTCAGCCATACGGTGCACGTCTTCACGCTTCTTAACAGCAGCACCTTTACCTTCAGCAGCGTCCAACAGTTCGCCGGCCAAACGCAGAGCCATAGACTTCTCGCCGCGCTTACGGGCGAAGTCTACCAACCAGCGCATTGCCAGAGCGTTACGACGGGACGGGCGAACTTCAACCGGAACCTGGTAAGTAGCACCGCCTACACGGCGCGACTTCACTTCGACCAGCGGAGCGATGGCGTCGAGAGCTTTCTCGAAGATTTCCAGGGGGTCGCTGTTCTTGCGTTCTTTAACCTTTTCCAGCGCGCCATAAACGATACGCTCGGCAACGGCTTTCTTGCCGCTTTCCATTACGTGGTTCATGAACTTGGCCAGGATTTGGCTTCCGTATTTTGGATCGTCAAGCACTTCGCGCTTGGCTGCTACGCGTCTTCTTGGCATGGATAAGCCCTCAAACGGTCTTCAGGTTCGCTCGGAATCGGTGCCCTTTCGGGACGCCTCCGACCTTACTCTTATCGACTCAGAAAATAAGATGATTCAGGTTTACAAAAAGCCGCTACTACTTAGGCTTCTTGGTACCGTACTTCGAACGACCCTGGTTACGACCTTTAACGCCGGAAGTATCCAAGGAACCGCGTACGGTGTGATAACGAACACCTGGCAAGTCTTTTACACGACCGCCGCGGATCAGTACCACGCTGTGCTCTTGCAGGTTGTGGCCTTCACCGCCGATGTACGAGGAAACCTCGAAACCGTTGGTCAGACGCACACGGCATACTTTACGCAGTGCCGAGTTAGGTTTTTTCGGCGTGGTGGTATACACACGGGTGCATACGCCACGACGTTGCGGGCAGTTCTGCAGCGCAGGTACGTCGGATTTCTCGACGATACGCTTACGCGGCTGACGTACCAGCTGGTTGATAGTTGCCATCTACTAGCTCCACTGTTGTCTTGCGACGCTATTGTCTTGCAAGAAAAGCAAAATGGCAGGAACGAATTCCCGCCAAATTTAGGGGTACAAGAGTCTAAAGAGGATCTTGTCCCCAGTCAAGGCAAGGCCCCGACCTCCCCTCGCGTCGAACCGGGGCAAAAATGCCTCGATCCGACGAACGGGAGTGCCAGGGCCCAGACTCATCTATCGCAGAACTCAGTTACCGCTTGAGTTCAGCGCTTCGGTCAGTGCAGCTTCCACTTCACTGGCGCTTACGCGCAGCGGCTTGTCAGCATCACGGCGACGCTTACGCTCGCTGTGATAAGCCAAACCGGTACCTGCCGGGATCAGACGACCCACGACTACGTTTTCTTTCAGGCCGCGCAGGTAATCGCGCTTGCCGGTTACCGCTGCTTCCGTCAGTACGCGAGTGGTCTCCTGGAAGGAGGCCGCCGAGATGAACGACTCAGTGGACAACGACGCCTTAGTGATACCCAGCAACACGCGAGTGAACTTGGAGACAAATTTCTCTTCGTTCGCCAGGCGCTCGTTTTCTACCAGTACGTGAGTCAGTTCCATCTGGTCGCCCTTGATGAAACTGGAATCGCCGGATTCAGCGATTTCAACTTTACGCAGCATCTGACGCAGGATGGTCTCGATGTGCTTGTCGTTGATCTTCACGCCTTGCAGACGGTAAACGTCCTGGATCTCGTTAACGATGTACTTGGCCAGCGCACTCACACCCAGCAGACGCAGGATATCGTGTGGATCGCTCGGGCCGTCGGAGATAACTTCGCCGCGGTTTACCTGTTCGCCTTCGAACACGTTCAGGTGACGCCACTTCGGAATCAGCTCTTCATACGGATCGCTACCGTCGTTCGGGGTAATGACCAGACGGCGCTTGCCCTTGGTCTCTTTACCGAACGCGATGGTGCCGCTGACTTCAGCCAGAATCGACGCTTCTTTCGGACGACGAGCTTCGAACAAGTCGGCAACACGCGGCAGACCACCGGTGATGTCACGGGTCTTCGAAGTTTCTTGCGGGATACGCGCGATAACATCACCGATCGCGATCTTCGCACCATCCGCTACACCGACCAGGGCGTTGGCTGGCAGGAAGTACTGAGCGATTACGTCAGTGCCTGGCAGCAACAGGTCCTTGCCGTTGTCGTCGACCATCTTCACGGCAGGACGGATGTCTTTGCCGGCAGCTGGACGATCTTTGGCGTCGAGTACTTCAATGTTGGTCATACCGGTCAATTCGTCAGTCTGACGCTTGATCGTGATGCCTTCTTCCATGCCCACGTAGGTCACGGTACCTTTCATTTCGGTAACGATTGGGTGAGTGTGCGGATCCCACTTGGCCACGATTGCGCCAGCGTCGACCTTGTCACCTTCTTTAACCGAAATCACAGCACCGTACGGCAGCTTGTAACGCTCACGCTCACGACCGTAGTCATCAGCGATTGCCAGCTCACCGGAACGGGACACAGCAACCAAGTGGCCATCCACTCGCTCAACGTGCTTGAGGTTGTGCAGACGGACGGTACCGCCATTCTTAACCTGAACACTGTCGGCTGCGGAGGTCCGGCTTGCCGCACCACCGATGTGGAACGTACGCATGGTCAGCTGGGTACCCGGCTCACCGATGGACTGGGCAGCGATAACGCCGACCGCTTCACCGATGTTCACCTGGTGACCACGAGCCAAGTCACGGCCGTAGCACTTGGCGCAGATGCCGTAGCGGGTTTCGCAGCTGATCGGCGAGCGAACGATCACTTCGTCGATGCTGTTGAGTTCGATGAACTCGACCCACTTCTCATCCACCAGGGTACCGGCAGGAACGATAACTTCCTCGGTGCCTGGCTTGAATACGTCACGGGCAATAACACGACCCAATACGCGCTCACCCAGCGGCTCTACAACGTCACCGCCTTCAATGTGCGGAGTCATCAGCAGGCCGTGCTCGGTGCCGCAATCGATCTCGGTTACAACCAGATCTTGTGCAACGTCTACCAGACGACGAGTCAGGTAACCGGAGTTAGCGGTTTTCAACGCGGTATCCGCAAGACCCTTACGAGCACCGTGAGTAGAGATGAAGTACTGGAGTACGCTCAAACCTTCACGGAAGTTCGCAGTGATCGGCGTTTCGATGATGGAACCGTCCGGCTTGGCCATCAGGCCACGCATACCGGCGAGCTGACGGATCTGCGCAGCAGAACCCCGTGCGCCCGAGTCGGCCATCATGTACATCGAGTTGAAGGACTCCTGGTCAACTTCGTCGCCGTGACGGTCGATGACTTTCTCTTTCGAGAGGTTGGCCATCATCGCCTTGGACACTTCGTCGTTGGCCTTGGACCAAAGGTCGATCACTTTGTTGTACTTCTCGCCCTGGGTTACCAGGCCGGAGGCGTACTGGCTCTCGATCTCTTTCACTTCGTCAGTGGCAGCACTGATGATGCGGGCTTTTTCATCCGGGATAACGAAGTCGTTAACGCCGATGGAAACGCCGGAGATAGTCGAGTAAGCGAAACCTGTGTACATCAACTGGTCAGCGAAGATAACGGTCTCTTTCAAACCAACCACGCGGTAGCACTGGTTGATCAGCTTGGAGATCGCCTTTTTCTTCATCGGCAGGTTGACGACGTCGTACGACAGACCTTTTGGAACAACCTGGTACAACAGCGCACGGCCGACAGTGGTGTCGACGATACGGGTGTTGCTCACGCTGCCGCCGTCACGGTCGTTGACGGTTTCGTGGATCCGCACCTTGACCTTGGCGTGCAGTGCGGCTTCGCCGGCACGGAACACACGGTCAACTTCCTGCAGGTCAGCAAACACACGACCTTCGCCTTTGGCGTTGATCGCTTCACGAGTCATGTAGTACAGACCCAATACAACGTCCTGCGACGGAACGATGATTGGCTCACCGTTGGCTGGCGACAGAATGTTGTTGGTCGACATCATCAACGCACGCGCTTCCAACTGGGCTTCCAGTGTCAGCGGTACGTGCACGGCCATTTGGTCGCCGTCGAAGTCGGCGTTGTACGCGGCACAGACCAGAGGATGCAGCTGGATAGCCTTACCTTCGATCAGTACTGGTTCAAACGCCTGGATACCCAGACGGTGAAGGGTCGGTGCACGGTTGAGGAGAACCGGGTGTTCGCGAATCACTTCGGCGAGAACGTCCCAAACTTCGGGCAGTTCGCGCTCGACCATTTTCTTGGCCGCTTTGATGGTGGTCGCCAGACCACGCATTTCCAGCTTGCCGAAGATGAATGGCTTGAACAGCTCAAGTGCCATCTTCTTGGGCAGACCGCACTGGTGCAGACGCAGGGTCGGGCCTACGGTAATTACCGAACGACCGGAGTAGTCAACACGCTTACCGAGCAAGTTCTGACGGAAACGACCTTGCTTACCCTTGATCATGTCAGCCAGGGATTTCAGAGGGCGCTTGTTGGAACCGGTGATAGCGCGACCACGACGACCGTTGTCGAGCAAGGCATCCACAGCTTCCTGCAACATACGCTTTTCGTTGCGCACGATGATGTCCGGAGCGGACAGATCAAGCAGGCGCTTCAAGCGGTTGTTACGGTTGATCACGCGGCGGTACAGGTCGTTGAGGTCGGACGTCGCGAAACGACCACCGTCCAACGGCACCAGCGGACGCAGGTCTGGCGGCAGAACCGGCAGAACGGTCAGCACCATCCACTCTGGCAAGTTGCCGGAACCCTGGAAGGCTTCCATCAACTTCAGACGCTTGGACAGTTTCTTGATCTTGGTTTCGGAGTTGGTTTGCGGAATTTCTTCGCGCAGACGACCAATCTCGTGTTCCAGGTCGATAGCGTGCAGCAGCTCGCGGACAGCTTCGGCACCCATGCGGGCATCGAAATCGTCACCGAACTCTTCCAGCGCTTCGAAGTACTGCTCGTCGTTCAGCAGCTGACCCTTTTCAAGGGTGGTCATGCCTGGATCGATAACGACATAGCTCTCGAAGTAGAGAACACGTTCGATATCACGCAGGGTCATGTCCATCAGCAAGCCGATACGGGACGGCAGCGATTTCAGGAACCAGATGTGGGCAACCGGCGAAGCCAGTTCGATGTGCGCCATGCGCTCACGACGAACCTTGGCCAGCGCAACTTCAACGCCGCACTTCTCGCAGATCACACCACGGTGCTTCAAGCGCTTGTACTTACCGCACAGGCACTCGTAATCCTTTACCGGGCCAAAGATCTTGGCGCAGAACAGGCCGTCACGCTCAGGTTTGAACGTACGGTAGTTGATGGTTTCCGGCTTTTTAACTTCACCGAACGACCACGAACGGATCATCTCAGGCGATGCCAATCCAATACGGATGGCGTCGAACTCTTCGACTTGACCCTGGTTTTTCAGCAAATTCAGTAGGTCTTTCAAGGCCTTTCCTCCTGGCGGAGCAGAGAGCGGGCCAAACGGCCACGCTCTCGATTCGCGTCACGTGTTATTCGGTTTCCAGATCGATATCGATGCCGAGGGAACGAATTTCTTTGATCAACACGTTGAAGGACTCGGGCATGCCCGGCTCCATACGGTGATCGCCGTCCACGATGTTTTTGTACATCTTGGTACGACCGTTCACATCGTCCGACTTCACTGTGAGCATTTCTTGCAGAGTGTATGCAGCACCGTATGCTTCCAGTGCCCAGACCTCCATCTCCCCGAAACGCTGACCACCGAACTGAGCCTTACCACCCAGCGGCTGCTGGGTAACCAGGCTGTACGAACCGGTAGAACGAGCGTGCATCTTGTCGTCTACCAAGTGGTTCAGCTTCAGCATGTACATGTAGCCAACAGTAACCGGGCGCTCAAACTTGTTGCCGGTACGGCCGTCGAACAGCTGCATCTGGCCGCTTTCCGGCAGGTCTGCCAGTTTCAGCATGGCCTTGATTTCGCTTTCCTTGGCACCGTCGAACACCGGGGTAGCCATTGGAACGCCGCCGCGCAGGTTCTTCGCCAGATCCAGGATTTCCTGGTCGGAGAAGGTGTCCAGCTCTTCGTTGCGACCGCCGATCTCGTTGTAGATCTCGTGCAGGAACTTGCGCAGGTCTGCGACCTTGCGCTGCTCTTCGATCATACGGTTGATCTTCTCGCCCAGACCTTTGGCCGCGAGGCCCAGGTGGGTTTCAAGGATCTGACCAACGTTCATACGCGAAGGTACGCCCAACGGGTTAAGGACGACGTCGACCGGGGTGCCATTGGCATCGTGCGGCATGTCTTCAACCGGCATGATCACGGAGACCACACCTTTGTTACCGTGACGACCGGCCATCTTGTCGCCCGGTTGGATGCGGCGACGGATTGCCAGGTAAACCTTGACGATTTTCAGCACGCCTGGAGCCAGGTCATCGCCCTGCTGCAGTTTGCGCTTCTTGTCTTCGAACTTGTCGTCCAGCAGACGGCGGCGATCAACGATATAGGCCTGGGCCTTCTCGAGCTGCTCGTTCAGAGCGTCTTCAGCCATGCGCAGTTTGAACCACTGGCCGTGCTCAAGACCGTCGAGAATTTCGTCGGTGATGTCCTGACCTTTCTTCAGACCTGCGCCGCCTTCAGCCTTGTGGCCTACCAGAGCGGAACGCAGACGTTCGAAGGTCGCGCCTTCAACGATACGGAACTCTTCGTTCAGGTCCTTGCGGATCTCGTCGAGCTGGGTCTTCTCGATGGACAGTGCACGAGCATCACGCTCAACGCCGTCACGGGTGAAGACCTGTACGTCGATGACAGTACCCTTGGTACCGGTAGGTACACGCAGGGAAGTGTCTTTAACGTCGCTGGCTTTTTCACCGAAGATGGCACGCAGCAGCTTCTCTTCCGGCGTCAGTTGGGTCTCGCCTTTCGGAGTGACCTTACCGACCAGGATGTCGCCAGCGCCAACTTCAGCACCTACGTAAACGATACCGGCTTCGTCCAGCTTGTTCAGTGCAGCTTCACCCACGTTCGGGATGTCTGCAGTGATTTCCTCTGGCCCAAGCTTGGTATCACGTGCCACACAGGTCAGTTCCTGGATGTGGATCGTGGTGAAGCGGTCTTCTTGAACCACACGCTCGGACAGGCAGATGGAGTCTTCGAAGTTGAAGCCGTTCCATGCCATGAACGCGATGCGCATGTTCTGACCCAGAGCCAGCTCACCCATGTCGGTGGACGGGCCGTCGGCCATGATGTCGCTACGCTGAACGCGATCACCCTTGCTCACCAGCGGACGCTGGTTGATGCAGGTGTTCTGGTTCGAGCGGGTGTATTTGGTCAGGTTGTAGATGTCGACACCGGCTTCGCCAGTTTCTACTTCGTCATCGGCAACACGAACCACGATACGGCTGGCATCAACGGAGTCGATCACGCCGCCACGACGAGCCACGACGCAAACGCCGGAGTCACGGGCTACGTTGCGCTCCATGCCGGTACCTACCAGCGGCTTGTCAGCACGCAGGGTCGGTACAGCTTGACGCTGCATGTTGGAACCCATCAACGCACGGTTGGCGTCATCGTGTTCCAGGAACGGGATCAGCGACGCTGCAACCGACACTACCTGCTTCGGAGAAACGTCCATCAAGGTGACGTCTTCCGGCGCCTTGACGGTGAACTCGTTCAAGTGACGAACAGCTACCAGCTCGTCGATCAGGACTTTCTTGTCGTTCATCGTGGCCGAAGCCTGAGCGATCACGTGATCAGCTTCTTCGATGGCGGACAGGAACACGATCTCGTCGGTGACCAGAGCGTCTTTCACCACACGGTACGGGCTTTCGAGGAAGCCGTACTGGTTGGTGCGCGCATAAGCGGCCAGGGAGTTGATCAGACCGATGTTCGGACCTTCCGGCGTTTCGATCGGGCAAACACGACCGTAGTGCGTCGGGTGTACGTCACGAACTTCAAAGCCTGCACGCTCACGGGTCAGACCGCCCGGGCCCAGTGCAGAAACACGGCGCTTGTGGGTGATCTCGGAGAGCGGGTTGTTCTGGTCCATGAACTGCGAAAGCTGGCTGGAACCGAAGAACTCTTTCACCGCCGCAGCCACTGGCTTGGCGTTGATCAGGTCTTGCGGCATCAGGCCTTCGCTTTCAGCCATCGACAGACGTTCTTTGACCGCACGCTCAACACGCACCAGGCCAACACGGAACTGGTTCTCGGCCATTTCGCCTACGCAGCGAACACGACGGTTACCCAAGTGGTCGATGTCATCGACGATGCCTTTGCCGTTACGGATGTCGACCAGGGTCTTCAGTACCGCAACGATGTCTTCCTTGCACAGCACGCCCGAACCTTCGATCTCGGTACGACCGATACGACGGTTGAACTTCATCCGGCCGACCGCAGACAGGTCATAGCGCTCAGGGCTGAAGAACAGGTTGTTGAACAGGGTTTCGGCAGCGTCTTTGGTTGGTGGCTCACCAGGACGCATCATGCGATAGATCTCGACCAGCGCTTCCAATTGGTTGCTGGTGGAGTCGATCTTCAGTGTGTCGGAGATGAACGGACCGCAGTCGATATCGTTGGTGTACAGGGTCTCGATGCGAACAACCTGGGCCTTGGCGATCTTGGCCAGGATCTCGGTGTTCAGCTCGGTGTTGCACTCAGCCAGGATTTCGCCTGTAGCCGGGTGAACGATGACCTTGGCGGTAGTGCGACCCAGGACGTAGTCCAGTGGCACTTCCAGCTCTTTGATACCGGCTTTTTCGATCTGGTTGATGTGGCGCGCAGTGATACGACGGCCAGCCTCAACGATGACCTTGCCTTTTTCGTCCTGGATGTCCAGTACAGCAATTTCACCACGCAGACGCGAAGCGATCAGCTCCAGCTTGAGGGTTTCATCCTTCAGGCTGAATACGTTGGTGGTATAGAAAGCATCCAGCACTTGCTCAGTGGTGTAACCGAGCGCGCGCAGCAATACCGAGGCCGGCAGCTTGCGACGACGGTCGATACGCACGAACACGCAGTCTTTCGGGTCGAACTCGAAGTCCAACCACGAACCGCGGTACGGAATGATCCGCGCGGAGTACAGGAGTTTGCCGGAGCTGTGCGTCTTGCCGCGGTCGTGGTCGAAGAACACGCCCGGGGAACGGTGCAGCTGGGAAACGATTACACGCTCGGTACCGTTGATTACGAAGGTACCGTTTTCAGTCATCAGTGGGATTTCGCCCATGTAGACTTCTTGCTCTTTGATGTCCTTGATCGCTTTGTTCGACGATTCTTTGTCGAAAATGATCAGACGGACTTTTACCCGCAAAGGTACGGCGTACGTAACGCCACGCAACACGCATTCTTTGACATCAAATGCCGGTTCGCCCAGGCGATAACCGACGTACTCCAGCGCAGCATTGCCGGAGTAGCTGATGATCGGGAAAACGGATTTGAAGGCCGCATGCAGGCCCACGTCGCGGAACTGATCTTTGGTCGCTCCCGCCTGCAAGAATTCACGATACGAATCCAGCTGGATAGCCAGAAGGTACGGGACATCCATGACGTCCGGCAACTTGCTAAAGTCCTTGCGGATACGTTTTTTCTCAGTATATGAGTAAGCCATCAGCGTTCCCCAGCTTGGTCACCTGCTTGTTTGGCCCCTCCGACGGGAGCAGCCAGAAAATCTTGCAAACCCCATGGTTTGCACCACCGCTTCGGGTGGCTACAGCGCGTTAATGGCGGCGACCGAGTCGACAGCCAAGAACGGAAAAAGGCCGGTGGCAAGAGCCACCAGCCATCAGCCTTCAGCTTAACGCTTGGGCTGGAGACGCAAGGTCGATGCTTACTTCAGCTCGACTTTAGCGCCTGCTTCTTCCAGAGTAGCTTTGGCTTTGTCAGCTGCGTCTTTAGTAACA
Source organism: Pseudomonas sp. CFSAN084952 (assembly GCF_009648855.1). Taxonomy (NCBI): domain Bacteria; kingdom Pseudomonadati; phylum Pseudomonadota; class Gammaproteobacteria; order Pseudomonadales; family Pseudomonadaceae; genus Pseudomonas; species Pseudomonas sp. CFSAN084952. The sequence goes on from NZ_CP045767.1 coordinate 4,806,609, forward strand.
GCTTCCAGAACCATGGCAGGAGCGCCGTCAACTACAGCCTTGGCTTCTTTCAGGCCCAGACCGGTCAGTTCACGTACTGCCTTGATCACGTTTACTTTCTTCTCGCCAGCTTCGGTCAGCATGACGTTGAATTCGGTTTGCTCTTCAACAACGGCAGCAGCAGCAGCTGGACCGGCGGAAGCAGCGGCAGCGGAAACGCCGAATTTTTCTTCGAAAGCTTTGATCAGCTCAACAACCTGCAGAACCGACATTTCAGCTACGGCGTTGAGGATATCGTCTTGGGAGATAGACATTGCTGTATTTCCTGAATTGGGGGACGGCCTACGCGGCCATCGAAATAAACAAAAATACGCGAGAGAGGTTGCTCAGCCTTAGGCTGCGGCAGCTTCTTTTTGCTCGCGAACTGCAGCCAGAGTACGAGCCAGCTTGCTGGTAGCGCCTTGAATCACGCTCATCAGCTGCGAAATGGCTTCGTCGCGGGTCGGCAGTGTTGCCAGTACGTCGATTTGGTTAGCTGCGAGGAACTTGCCCTCGAACGCAGCTGCCTTGATCTCGAACTTATCCTGACTCTTGGCGAACTCTTTGAACAAACGGGCAGCAGCGCCCGGATGATCCTTGGAGAATGCGATCAGAGTCGGGCCAGTGAACACGTCGTTGAGAACACTGTATTCAGTGTCAGCAACGGCGCGCTTGAGCAGGGTGTTACGTACAACACGTACGTATACGCCAGCTTCACGAGCCTCTTTACGGAGTCCGGTCATAGCGCCTACTGTCACACCACGGGCATCAGCCACGACAGCGGACAGAGCAGCTTTGGCAGCCTCGTTGACTTCAGCGACGATGGCCTTCTTGTCTTCGAGATTAATTGCCACGGGTTTAACTCCTGCTTGTTACCGTTTCATCTGGCCGAGGCCGGATGTCGTTTTGGTGTCTGATTCGGTAAGGAACCGGGAGCACCATCTGCGTAGGCTTGTTGGTTTAAGACTTGCGTCGCCTACGGTCTTGGATAGCCCCCGCCAGGCAGGGACCCCAATCTTTCAATTGGCGCAATCGCTTGCGCCAACTTGTGTCTTATACGTCCAGCGAGCCTTGGTCGATGACCAGACCTGGGCCCATAGTGGTGCTCAGGGTAACGCGCTTGACGTAGATACCTTTCGAGGAAGCAGGCTTGATACGCTTCAGATCAGCGATCAGGGCTTCAACGTTTTCCTTCAGCTTGACGGCATCGAAGCCGACTTTGCCAACGGAGGTGTGAATGATGCCGTTTTTGTCGGTGCGATAACGAACCTGACCAGCCTTGGCGTTTTTAACCGCGGTAGCTACGTCTGGAGTTACGGTGCCGACTTTAGGGTTAGGCATCAGGCCACGTGGACCGAGGATCTGACCCAACTGACCTACAACACGCATTGCATCCGGGGAAGCAATAACGACGTCATAGTTCAGGTCGCCGCCTTTCATTTCGGCAGCCAGGTCGTCCATGCCAACGCGATCAGCACCAGCGGCCAGAGCAGCTTCAGCAGCTGGGCCTTGGGTGAAGACAGCAACACGTACAGTCTTGCCAGTGCCGTGTGGCAGCACAGTAGCGCTACGAACGACCTGGTCGGATTTACGTGGGTCAACACCCAGGTTCACAGCAACGTCAACAGACTCGCTGAACTTGACAGTCGACAGCTCGGTCAGCAGGGCAGCAGCGTCTACGAAGTTGTAGGACTTGCCTGCTTCGATCTTGCCGGCGATAGCCTTTTGGCGCTTGGTCAGCTTAGCCATTACACACCCTCCACGTTAAGGCCCATGCTACGAGCAGAACCGGCGATGGTACGCACGGCTGCATCCATATCAGCTGCAGTCAGATCCGCGTTTTTGGTTTTCGCGATTTCTTCCAGCTGAGCACGGGTTACGGTGCCAACCTTAACGGTGTTAGGACGAGCGGAACCGCTGGTCAGACCGGCAGCTTTCTTCAGCAAAACCGAAGCCGGGGTCGACTTGGTTTCGAAGGTGAAGCTACGGTCGCTGTATACAGTGATGATCACTGGAGTCGGCAGACCTGGCTCAAGACCCTGAGTACGGGCGTTGAAGGCCTTGCAGAATTCCATGATGTTCACGCCGTGCTGACCCAGAGCTGGACCGACGGGTGGGCTAGGGTTGGCCTGAGCGGCCTTCACTTGCAGCTTGATGTAAGCGGTAATCTTCTTGGCCATGAGGCACTCCAATTACGGGTTCAAACGCCTCGAAAGGCTCCCCGGTTACTTGCGCGTTTATCCCAGTGACGACAAAACCCCACAGCCTAGGCTGCGGGGTTGGGATGCTTGCCCAGCTAGACCTTTTCGACCTGGCTGAACTCCAACTCTACCGGGGTAGAGCGACCGAAAATGAGCACTGCCACTTGGATCCGGCTCTTTTCGTAGTTAACTTCTTCGACCGTACCGTTAAAATCAGCGAACGGACCGTCTGTAACGCGAACAACCTCACCCGGCTCGAACAATGTCTTCGGCTTGGGCTTGTCGCTACCATCAGCAACACGACGCAGAATTGCTTCCGCCTCTTTGTCGGTGATCGGAGCAGGCTTGTCGGCAGTACCGCCAATGAAGCCCATGACGCGAGGGGTATCCTTGACCAAGTGCCAAGTACCTTCGTTCATGTCCATTTGTACCAGCACGTAGCCAGGGAAGAACTTGCGTTCGCTTTTGCGCTTCTGCCCATTCCGCATTTCAACCACTTCTTCAGTGGGAACCAGAATTTCGCCGAAGCCATCTTCCATGCCTGCCAGCTTTACGCGCTCCAGCAAAGAGCGCATAACATGCTTCTCGTAACCCGAGTAAGCATGCACAACGTACCAACGCTTAGCCACGGGACACCCTTAGCCAACAATCAAGGAAACAAGCCAGCCGAGCAGGGAATCAAGCCCCCACAACAGCAACGCCATAACCAGAACAACAGCCACGACAATCAATGTGGTCTGAGTGGTTTCTTGGCGAGTCGGCCAAACGACTTTACGGATTTCGGTGCGAGCTTCCTTAACCAGTACCGCGAACGACTTGCCTTTGGCAGTCTGCAGGCCTACAAAGGCGGCTACAGCAGCGAGGGCAAGCAAAGCGAGTACACGGTACAGGATCGGCGAAGCAGAATAGTACTGATTGCCAACAACGCCTACGACCACCAAGGCGACTACAGCGAGCCACTTTACCAGATCGAAACGAGAGCTTTGAGCTTCAGCCTTAGGAGTCATCTATGAAGATCCTGTGAAAAGAAAGCCAGACACACCACGTGAATCTGGCAGGTCAGGAGGGAATCGAACCCCCAACCTACGGTTTTGGAGACCGTCGCTCTGCCAATTGAGCTACTGACCTAAAACAAAATCAGGCCGACCATTATGCAGGCCTGAAAAAGACTTTACAACAACCAACCCCACAAGACCTGAAACATCGAACAACATTCAAGCCGAGGCAGCTGTTAAAACAAAGGCAGATATTTTCATATCTGCCTTGTCATATGGAGCTCTTGAGCGGATTTGAACCGCTGACCTCACCCTTACCAAGGGTGTGCTCTACCAACTGAGCTACAAGAGCGAAACACCTTGCACAACCTGCAAACTTGGAGCGGGTAGCGGGAATCGAACCCGCATCATCAGCTTGGAAGGCTGAGGTTCTACCACTAAACTATACCCGCGGAGCTTGCAGCTCACGCTAAAAATGGTGGAGGGGGAAGGATTCGAACCTTCGAAGTCGTAGACGTCAGATTTACAGTCTGATCCCTTTGGCCGCTCGGGAACCCCTCCTAAGCGAGCCGGCATTTTACATCACGCCGACCTTCTGTCAAGCATTTTCTCATTTAAATTATGAGGTTAGCTGCATTGACGGTCGCTTTGCACTGTAGCCCTTAAAGGTCTTCACTGCGAAGCGGGCGCCATTCTATGCAAACTATTCGAGAGTTGCAATGCCTTCACACAGCATTATTTTATGTTTTAACTCATTGAATTCATTAGCAAGGCTTTCAAAGGGCAGATCGTCAGCCAGGCGACGGCTCTCAGGGGCTACACGCAACCAATAACCCGAGGCGTCCGGCGCATTCAGCAACTGTACCTTGACCTTGATATCCAGGCTGGTGAGCCTCTGCTCGAGAGAGGAGGCTTGGCGTCGATCAGTGAACCCACCGATGTACAAGCAGGTATTCTGCGCCTCTGCCGGCCTCGCTCGATCACGCCGCGCCACCGCATCTGCCGACTCACTCAGGAGGCGAATATCTTGTTGTGCCCCCCGATGGAGACTCAAGGGCGTGACATCCTTGGCCCGCAATGGCGCCTCTTGCTGATGCCAGACGTAATAGAAAACATTGAGGACCAGTAAAAGTAAAAACAGCCAGCGCATAATCACCTCAAGACAAAGGACACGCCATTGCCAAACCAACAAACACCAGATCCGGGACCAGCCGAGCTTGAGGCGCAGCATCCCTCACCAGGTCAGCATCGCCGCCAGTGAGGAAGACTGTGAAATCCTCCCCCCAATAGCCTCGCGCCAACTCGAGCTGGGTCAGCACAAACCCTCTAAGCATGAGCGTACACCCACGCTCGACGGCCTCTACGGTCGTACGACCAGGAGAGAGACGTTCCACAGCCCGCTCAGCGGCCGCGTCGTCATAGCGTATCTTGCGGGTATGGGTTCGCAGTTGATTACGCATAAGCGGCATACCCGGGCAAATAAACCCACCCAGGTGCCCACCGTCCGGACCAATAAAATCTGCTGTCGCCGCTGTACCAAAGTCGAGTACCAGGCATGCACCTGACGCCAACTTGAACGCGCCTAGCATGGCCAGCCATCGATCCATCCCCAGGCGCTGGAAGTCTTCGTAGCCGTTGCGCACTCCGCCCATTTCTTGAGCAGAGGTTGCACAGGAAACAGCAACGCCAAATGCCGCTACCAAGGCAGCTATCAGCTTATCGGTCTCCTCAAGCGCGCGAACACTCACTAACCGACAACGCGTGAGCAATAGACCAGGCAAAGCCACCAAACTATCGATCAGCGCGATATCTGAACCTGCGATACCTTCCGCGCGAACAGTTGCCTCACTCAACTCAAGAACACGCCATTTGATAAAGCTATTTCCACAGTCGAGCTCAAGAATCATCACGCAACCTCAGGCTTAACTCACCACCGCTGTATATTTTCTCAACGCCACCGACATCCAAACGCAAGGCGCCCTGACGATCCACGCCCAGCACAACCCCATCAATCTGATTGACGCCCGCGATAAGCGACACGGACTTCCCCTGCCACGCGTGATGCTGCTCCCATTCGTCTTGCAACCCTGCAAAACCCGCAGCCTTGTGTCGATCTAGGTAGGCTTGGAGTTGCAAACCCAGTCGCGCCACCAGGTGATTGCGATCAACTGAAAAGCCCGTCTCAAGCTGCATCGAGGTCCACTGCTGATCAACATCAGCTGCCCTCTGCATATTCACATTGATACCTATCCCTAGCACAACGTGACAGATATCCGCGGGATCTCCCACCAGCTCAAGCAAGATGCCTGAGATTTTCTTGTGCCCAACCAAGACGTCGTTTGGCCACTTCAAAGCCGCGCCCTGCACACCCGACTCACGCAGAGCCTGCAGGACTGCCAGTCCTACCACCAGACTCAACCCTTCCAGTTGCCGCAGACCACCCTCAATACGCAATACAAGGCTGTAGTAAACGTTTTGCGCAAATGGGCTGACCCATTTACGGCCTCTGCGCCCCCTACCAGCCGTCTGCTGCTCCGCTAGCACAACAAAAGGTGCCGCACTACCCGCATCGACAAGACGTAAAGCCTCGGCATTAGTGGAGTCAATGGAATCGAAAATATGAACGGGCCAAGATAGGGAAGTCGCCTCCCGAGAAACCTCCTGCGCATTCAAAAATACCAATGGCGCAGCCAATCTATACCCACGACCCCGAACCTTATGGATAGGAAGATTCAATTCTGCCTCAAGATGCTGAAGCTGCTTCCACACGGCACTGCGACTAACGCCCAGGGCGGCGCCAAGCGCTTCTCCAGAATGGAACTGACCATCTTTCAGAAGTTTCAACAACGTCAGCATGCACATATCGCCTCAGAATGAGGCACGCATGATAGCCATGCGCAGGGTCATTGCATAGAAAGGGTGGATATCAGTATTGATCGACGCCCCACAAGATTTTCGAGCGTCCAAAACAAAACCCCAACTGCTTTCGCAATTGGGGTTTCGGAATTTAATCTTGACGATGACCTACTCTCACATGGGGAAACCCCACACTACCATCGGCGATGCATCGTTTCACTGCTGAGTTCGGGATGGGATCAGGTGGTTCCAATGCTCTATGGTCGTCAAGAAATTCGGGTACTGAGTCGTGACCAGTTGGTCTCGCTTCAGCAAATTGGGTATGTGATAGATCGTGGTGTTTGTGAGCGTCGAACTTTCGGTTCATTGCGTCTTCACACACCGCAATCTGGTCTCTCTCGAGTTCGCAAATTGCTTGGGTGTTATATGGTCAAGCCTCACGGGCAATTAGTATTGGTTAGCTCAACGCCTCACAGCGCTTACACACCCAACCTATCAACGTCGTAGTCTTCGACGGCCCTTCAGGGAACTCAAGGTTCCAGTGAGATCTCATCTTGAGGCTAGTTTCCCGCTTAGATGCTTTCAGCGGTTATCTATTCCGAACATAGCTACCCGGCAATGCCACTGGCGTGACAACCGGAACACCAGAGGTTCGTCCACTCCGGTCCTCTCGTACTAGGAGCAGCCCCTCTCAAATCTCAAACGTCCACGGCAGATAGGGACCGAACTGTCTCACGACGTTCTAAACCCAGCTCGCGTACCACTTTAAATGGCGAACAGCCATACCCTTGGGACCGGCTTCAGCCCCAGGATGTGATGAGCCGACATCGAGGTGCCAAACACCGCCGTCGATATGAACTCTTGGGCGGTATCAGCCTGTTATCCCCGGAGTACCTTTTATCCGTTGAGCGATGGCCCTTCCATACAGAACCACCGGATCACTAAGACCTACTTTCGTACCTGCTCGACGTGTCTGTCTCGCAGTCAAGCGCGCTTTTGCCTTTATACTCTACGACCGATTTCCGACCGGTCTGAGCGCACCTTCGTACTCCTCCGTTACTCTTTAGGAGGAGACCGCCCCAGTCAAACTACCCACCATACACTGTCCTCGATCCGGATAACGGACCTGAGTTAGAACCTCAAAGTTGCCAGGGTGGTATTTCAAGGATGGCTCCACGCAGACTGGCGTCCACGCTTCAAAGCCTCCCACCTATCCTACACAAGCAAATTCAAAGTCCAGTGCAAAGCTATAGTAAAGGTTCACGGGGTCTTTCCGTCTAGCCGCGGATACACTGCATCTTCACAGCGATTTCAATTTCACTGAGTCTCGGGTGGAGACAGCGCCGCCATCGTTACGCCATTCGTGCAGGTCGGAACTTACCCGACAAGGAATTTCGCTACCTTAGGACCGTTATAGTTACGGCCGCCGTTTACCGGGGCTTCGATCAAGAGCTTCGCGTTAGCTAACCCCATCAATTAACCTTCCGGCACCGGGCAGGCGTCACACCCTATACGTCCACTTTCGTGTTTGCAGAGTGCTGTGTTTTTAATAAACAGTCGCAGCGGCCTGGTATCTTCGACCGGCATGAGCTTACGGAGCAAGTCCTTCACCCTCACCGGCGCACCTTCTCCCGAAGTTACGGTGCCATTTTGCCTAGTTCCTTCACCCGAGTTCTCTCAAGCGCCTTGGTATTCTCTACCCAACCACCTGTGTCGGTTTGGGGTACGGTTCCTGGTTACCTGAAGCTTAGAAGCTTTTCTTGGAAGCATGGCATCAACCACTTCGTTACCTAAAAGGTAACTCGTCATCAGCTCTCGGCCTTAGAATCCCGGATTTACCTAAGATTCCAGCCTACCACCTTAAACTTGGACAACCAACGCCAAGCTGGCCTAGCCTTCTCCGTCCCTCCATCGCAATAACCAGAAGTACAGGAATATTAACCTGTTTTCCATCGACTACGCTTTTCAGCCTCGCCTTAGGGACCGACTAACCCTGCGTCGATTAACGTTGCGCAGGAAACCTTGGTCTTTCGGCGTGGGTGTTTTTCACACCCATTATCGTTACTCATGTCAGCATTCGCACTTCTGATACCTCCAGCAAGCTTCTCAACTCACCTTCACAGGCTTACAGAACGCTCCTCTACCGCATCACTTACGTGATACCCGTAGCTTCGGTGTATGGTTTGAGCCCCGTTACATCTTCCGCGCAGGCCGACTCGACTAGTGAGCTATTACGCTTTCTTTAAAGGGTGGCTGCTTCTAAGCCAACCTCCTAGCTGTCTAAGCCTTCCCACATCGTTTCCCACTTAACCATAACTTTGGGACCTTAGCTGACGGTCTGGGTTGTTTCCCTTTTCACGACGGACGTTAGCACCCGCCGTGTGTCTCCCATGCTCGGCACTTGTAGGTATTCGGAGTTTGCATCGGTTTGGTAAGTCGGGATGACCCCCTAGCCGAAACAGTGCTCTACCCCCTACAGTGATACATGAGGCGCTACCTAAATAGCTTTCGAGGAGAACCAGCTATCTCCGAGCTTGATTAGCCTTTCACTCCGATCCACAGGTCATCCGCTAACTTTTCAACGGTAGTCGGTTCGGTCCTCCAGTTAGTGTTACCCAACCTTCAACCTGCCCATGGATAGATCGCCCGGTTTCGGGTCTATTCCCAGCGACTAGACGCCCTATTAAGACTCGCTTTCGCTACGCCTCCCCTATTCGGTTAAGCTCGCCACTGAAAATAAGTCGCTGACCCATTATACAAAAGGTACGCAGTCACCCAACAAAGTGGGCTCCCACTGCTTGTACGCATACGGTTTCAGGATCTATTTCACTCCCCTCTCCGGGGTTCTTTTCGCCTTTCCCTCACGGTACTAGTTCACTATCGGTCAGTCAGTAGTATTTAGCCTTGGAGGATGGTCCCCCCATATTCAGACAAAGTTTCTCGTGCTCCGTCCTACTCGATTTCATGACTAAGAGATTTTCGCGTACAGGGCTATCACCCACTATGGCCGCACTTTCCAGAGCGTTCCGCTAATCTCAAAGCCACTTAAGGGCTAGTCCCCGTTCGCTCGCCACTACTAAGGGAATCTCGGTTGATTTCTTTTCCTCAGGGTACTTAGATGTTTCAGTTCCCCTGGTTCGCCTCTTGCACCTATGTATTCAGTACAAGATAACCATCTTATGATGGCTGGGTTCCCCCATTCAGACATCTCCGGATCAAAGTCTGTTTGCCGACTCCCCGAAGCTTTTCGCAGGCTACCACGTCTTTCATCGCCTCTGACTGCCAAGGCATCCACCGTATGCGCTTCTTCACTTGACCATATAACCCCAAGCAATCTGGTTATACTGTGAAGACGACATTCGCCGAAAATTCGAATTTCTCAATTAAGAGAACTCACAAATTTTACCTTAGCCTGATCCGTTACCAGTGAAAGTAACGTTCAGTCTATCTTTCTATCACATACCCAAATTTTTAAAGAACGATCCAATCAAAGACTAGAAATCAATATTCGCTTCAGAATATTCATTTCTAAACTCTAACAGCAGAAGCAGTTAATGGTGGAGCCAAACGGGATCGAACCGTTGACCTCCTGCGTGCAAGGCAGGCGCTCTCCCAGCTGAGCTATGGCCCCATAACAAAATTGGTGGGTCTGGGCAGATTCGAACTGCCGACCTCACCCTTATCAGGGGTGCGCTCTAACCAACTGAGCTACAGACCCAATTTCGAGCGCGTAACTGATTAGCTAAGAGCTATCAGCTTGGAGCTTAAAGCTGCTTCTATCGTCTTCTTCAATGAATCAAGCAATTCGTGTGGGAACTTATGGAGCAGCTGATGTCGTCGATTAAGGAGGTGATCCAGCCGCAGGTTCCCCTACGGCTACCTTGTTACGACTTCACCCCAGTCATGAATCACACCGTGGTAACCGTCCTCCCGAAGGTTAGACTAGCTACTTCTGGTGCAACCCACTCCCATGGTGTGACGGGCGGTGTGTACAAGGCCCGGGAACGTATTCACCGCGACATTCTGATTCGCGATTACTAGCGATTCCGACTTCACGCAGTCGAGTTGCAGACTGCGATCCGGACTACGATCGGTTTTATGGGATTAGCTCCACCTCGCGGCTTGGCAACCCTCTGTACCGACCATTGTAGCACGTGTGTAGCCCAGGCCGTAAGGGCCATGATGACTTGACGTCATCCCCACCTTCCTCCGGTTTGTCACCGGCAGTCTCCTTAGAGTGCCCACCATAACGTGCTGGTAACTAAGGACAAGGGTTGCGCTCGTTACGGGACTTAACCCAACATCTCACGACACGAGCTGACGACAGCCATGCAGCACCTGTCTCAATGTTCCCGAAGGCACCAATCTATCTCTAGAAAGTTCATTGGATGTCAAGGCCTGGTAAGGTTCTTCGCGTTGCTTCGAATTAAACCACATGCTCCACCGCTTGTGCGGGCCCCCGTCAATTCATTTGAGTTTTAACCTTGCGGCCGTACTCCCCAGGCGGTCAACTTAATGCGTTAGCTGCGCCACTAAAAGCTCAAGGCTTCCAACGGCTAGTTGACATCGTTTACGGCGTGGACTACCAGGGTATCTAATCCTGTTTGCTCCCCACGCTTTCGCACCTCAGTGTCAGTATTAGTCCAGGTGGTCGCCTTCGCCACTGGTGTTCCTTCCTATATCTACGCATTTCACCGCTACACAGGAAATTCCACCACCCTCTACCATACTCTAGTCAGTCAGTTTTGAATGCAGTTCCCAGGTTGAGCCCGGGGATTTCACATCCAACTTAACAAACCACCTACGCGCGCTTTACGCCCAGTAATTCCGATTAACGCTTGCACCCTCTGTATTACCGCGGCTGCTGGCACAGAGTTAGCCGGTGCTTATTCTGTCGGTAACGTCAAAATTGCAGAGTATTAATCTACAACCCTTCCTCCCAACTTAAAGTGCTTTACAATCCGAAGACCTTCTTCACACACGCGGCATGGCTGGATCAGGCTTTCGCCCATTGTCCAATATTCCCCACTGCTGCCTCCCGTAGGAGTCTGGACCGTGTCTCAGTTCCAGTGTGACTGATCATCCTCTCAGACCAGTTACGGATCGTCGCCTTGGTGAGCCATTACCTCACCAACTAGCTAATCCGACCTAGGCTCATCTGATAGCGCAAGGCCCGAAGGTCCCCTGCTTTCTCCCGTAGGACGTATGCGGTATTAGCGTCCGTTTCCGAACGTTATCCCCCACTACCAGGCAGATTCCTAGGCATTACTCACCCGTCCGCCGCTCTCAAGAGAAGCAAGCTTCTCTCTACCGCTCGACTTGCATGTGTTAGGCCTGCCGCCAGCGTTCAATCTGAGCCATGATCAAACTCTTCAGTTCAAACATCTTTGGGTTTTTAAGAAACCCTAAACTTGGCTCAGCAATCGTTGGTTACATCTTTGATTTCTCGCGGAGTAACTTGTGATGCTGATAATCTTGTTGACTATCAGTCTGACTCCACAAGCACCCACACGAATTGCTTGATTCAGTTGTTAAAGAGCGGTTGGTTAAGATCTTTCGCCTCAACCGAGGCGCGCATTCTACAGCAGCCTCACTTGCTGTCAAGTGGTTATTTTCAGAAGTTTTCGAAGATTTCTTCAACAACTTCAACCACTTGCGCTTGCGATCTCTCGTAAGCGGGAGGCGAATTCTACAGCGTTACACGCTGCTGTCAACACCTCTTTTTCAACTTCCTTTTGGCTTCGATGAACTGAAGCAACTTGCTGTCGAGAACTGCGTAACTCATTGTTTACCAAGGAGTTTTCCGTTTCGACTGCGCCGGAAGTGGGGCGAATTATAGACAGATATAATTCGCCGTCAACACCTATTTCAGACTTATTCGGATTTGAGCGTAATTCGCGCAAATGCCTTCTTGCCCGCCTGGCAAACGTGAGTGGCGCCCAGCTCGTATATAAAGGTGCGATCAACCACCTCACCATCTATACGCACACCGCCGGACCCCAAAAGATCACGCGCGACCGCTGAATTCTTCACTAGGCCAGCTTTATTAAGCACAGCGGCAATCGGCATCGCCTCGGCAGCAGTCAGCTCAATCTCGGGCAGATCGTCAGGCAGCTCGCCATCTTTCATGCGATTACCTGCCGCACGGTGAGCGCTGGCCGCAGCCTCCTCACCATGGAAACGCGCAACGATTTCTTCAGCCAGCTTAATCTTCACATCGCGAGGATTAGCGCCCGCCTCGACATCCGCACGCAGCCCATTGATCTCGTCCATCGAGCGGAAGCTCAACAGCTCGAAGTAGCGCCACATCAGCGCATCCGGAATAGATACTAGCTTGCCGTACATCACACCCGGCGCTTCCTGGATACCGACATAGTTACCCAGGGACTTGGACATCTTCTTGACGCCATCCAAGCCCTCCAGCAATGGCATGGTCAGAATGCACTGAGCCTCCTGACCATAGGCGCGCTGCAATTCACGCCCCATCAGCAGGTTGAACTTCTGATCGGTGCCACCCAGCTCGACATCCGCACGCAGCGCCACCGAGTCGTACCCTTGAACCAGCGGGTAAAGGAACTCATGAATGGCGATTGGCTGATTGGTCGAGTAGCGCTTGTCGAAGTCATCGCGCTCGAGCATGCGCGCCACAGTGTACTGGGACGTCAGGCGAATGAAATCTGCCGGCCCCATTTTGTCCATCCAGGTGGAGTTGAACGCCACCTCGGTCTTGGCCGGGTCAAGAATCTTGAATACCTGGGTCTTATAGGTCTCGGCATTATCGAGCACCTGTTCGCGAGTCAGCGGCGGGCGCGTAGCGCTCTTGCCGCTTGGATCACCGATCATCCCGGTGAAGTCACCTATAAGGAAGATGACCTGATGGCCCAACTCCTGGAACTGACGCAGCTTATTAATAAGCACGGTATGACCCAGGTGCAGATCCGGCGCGGTCGGATCAAAGCCAGCCTTGATACGCAGGGGTTGGCCACGCTTGAGCTTTTCGATCAGCTCGGCCTCGACCAACAGTTCTTCCGCACCACGTTTTATCAGCGCTAGCTGCTCTTCAACCGACTTCATAACAGACCCGCAAGGCTCAGATTCAAAAGGGAACCAACCATACAAGATCAGGGACTAATTACAAGTTTTGCCCTGCGCACGGACACCGTTCAGCAAGCCCAGCGTTCGCGAGCTTGCGCCACAGATGATTTGGTTATATTTTATACAGTTATTTCATCTTCATCATGTCATTCATCTTTTCCATTTCATCTTCAAAGTCAAAATTACTTATGACCACTGAACCGTCTAAAGCGCCGCCGCTTTACCCGAAGACCCACCTGCTCGCCGCAAGTGGTATCGCCGCCCTTCTCAGCCTGGCACTGTTGGTATTCCCTTCCAGTGACGTTGAAGCCAAACGAACATCCCTGAGCCTCGATCTGGAAAGCCCAGTTGAACAACTGACACAAGATCAAGACGCTTCCGACGCTCAACAAGCCACAAACACTGCAACTGAGTCACCTTTCGCACAGATCGAAAGCACTCCCGAAGACACCCAGCAAGCCGCCCAGGAAGCACCTGCAGCAGCCGCAGCCAAGAATCCCCAGCATCGCGAAGTCATCGTGGGCAAAGGCGATACACTATCTACCCTGTTCGAAAAGGTTGGGTTGCCTGCCGCCGCTGTAAATGAAGTGCTCGCCAGCGATAAGCAAGCCAAGCAATTCACTCAGCTCAAACGTGGCCAGAAGCTTGAATTTGAGCTGACGCCAGACGGCCAGTTGAACAACCTGCACACCAGCATCAGTGACCTGGAAAGTATCAGCCTGAGCAAAGGCGCCAAAGGCTTCGCATTCAACCGAATCACCACCAAACCCGTCATGCGTTCCGCCTACGTACACGGCGTGATCAACAGCTCCCTGTCGCAATCGGCCGCGCGTGCGGGCCTCTCGCATAGCATGACCATGGACATGGCCAGCGTATTTGGCTACGACATCGACTTCGCTCAGGACATCCGTCAAGGCGACGAATTCGACGTGATCTACGAGCAGAAAGTAGCCAACGGAAAAGTGGTCGGCACTGGCAACATTCTGTCTGCACGCTTCACCAACCGTGGCAAAACCTACACCGCCGTGCGCTACACCAACAAACAGGGCAACAGCAGCTACTACACAGCTGATGGCAACAGCATGCGCAAGGCCTTCATCCGTACCCCCGTTGACTTTGCCCGTATTAGCTCGCGTTTCTCCATGGGCCGCAAGCATCCAATTCTGAACAAAATTCGCGCGCACAAGGGTGTCGACTATGCCGCGCCGCGTGGCACGCCAATCAAAGCGGCAGGCGACGGCAAGGTCTTGTTGGCGGGGCGTCGTGGTGGTTACGGCAATACGGTGATCATCCAGCACGGCAACACGTACCGCACGCTGTACGGCCACATGCAAGGTTTTGCCAAGGGCGTCAAGACTGGCGGCAACGTGAAACAGGGCCAAGTGATCGGTTACATCGGTACCACCGGCCTCTCCACCGGCCCGCACTTGCACTATGAGTTCCAGGTCAACGGCGTACACGTCGACCCACTGGGCCAGAAGCTCCCAATGGCTGACCCGATTGCCAAGGCCGAACGCGCGCGCTTCATGCAGCAGAGCCAGCCGCTGATGGCACGGATGGATCAAGAGCGCTCCACCTTGCTGGCTTCGGCGAAGCGTTAAGGTATGCCGCTCTATATCGGTGTGATGTCCGGGACCAGCCTCGACGGCCTGGATATCGCCCTTATCGAACAAGGCGCGGCGATCAATCTGATCGCCACTCGCTATATCCCAATGCCCGACGCCTTGCGCACAGAACTGCTGAGCCTATGCGCCAGCGGCCCGGATGAAATCGCCCGTTCGGCAATTGCCCAGCAGCAATGGGTGACGCTCGCTGCACAAGGGATCATCGCCTTGCTGGAGCAACAAAACCTCAAGCCTCAGGACATTCGGGCGATTGGTAGTCATGGCCAGACGATTCGCCATGAACCCGCCCGAGGCTTCACCGTTCAGATCGGCAACCCTGCCCTACTCACCGAACTGACAGGCATCACTGTCGTCAGCGACTTCCGCAGCCGCGATGTCGCTGCCGGCGGCCAAGGCGCTCCTTTGGTTCCAGCCTTTCATGAAGCCTTGTTCGGCGAGCAGACGGGCAATCGCGCGGTATTGAATGTCGGCGGGTTCAGCAACCTCAGCCTGATCGAGACGGGCAAGCCTGTCGCCGGTTTCGACTGCGGCCCGGGGAACGTGCTGCTCGATGCCTGGATTCACCTGCAGCGCGGAGAACACTTTGATCGGGACGGGCAATGGGCGGCCAGCGGCAAGGTCCAGCCCCAGCTGCTCAATACGCTGCTCAGCGATCCGTTCTTCATGACCAAAGGCCCGAAAAGCACGGGCCGAGAGGTGTTCAACCTGGCCTGGCTGCAGCAGCACCTTGGCCGTTTGCCCACCTTTGAACCCCAAGACGTACAGGCCACCCTGCTGGAGCTGACGGCCCTGACCATCGTCGAGTCCCTGCAAAGCGCCCAGACTGACACAACAACCTTGCTGATCTGCGGCGGCGGCGCCCATAACGGGGCACTGATGGGCAGGCTGAGAACGTTGCTGCCTTCCACCCATGTCAGCACTACAGCGGCCTATGGCGTAGACCCTGACTGGGTAGAGGCAATGGCCTTCGCCTGGCTGGCCCATTGCTGCCTTGAAGGCATTGCCGCCAATCGTCCCAGCGTCACTGGCGCACGTGGGCTTCGAGTGCTTGGCGCGATCTACCCCGCCTGAATCCCAGACAGCAAAACGCCGCTTGGCCCGTAAAAGCCAAGCGGCGTTTTTGTATCTGCTACCGATCAGATCGAGAACGAAGACCCGCAACCACATGTCGTGGTGGCATTAGGGTTCTTGATCACGAAACGCGAGCCTTCCAGACCTTCCTGATAATCCACCTCGGCACCTGCCAGGTATTGGAAGCTCATCGGATCCACGACCAGGCTTACACCCTCGCGCTCAACGATAGTGTCGTCATCGGCCACATCTTCATCGAAGGTAAAACCGTACTGAAACCCTGAACAACCGCCGCCCGTAACGAATACGCGCAGCTTCAAGCGATCATTACCCTCTTCATCGACCAGGCTCTTCACCTTGTGCGCAGCACCGTGGGTGAATTGCAAAGACGTGGGGGTGAAGGACTCAACGCTCATGCTGATAATCTCCCGGCGTAGCGCCGCCATATGCGTAATGGCGGGTATTATCCGCTTCTCCTAGAAAAGCGGTCAACTATTGTTACGGTATATCAATCCGCCCAGCGACCATTAAAAATGCAAAAGGCCCGATCAAAGGGCCTTTTGCGCAACGGTGATCCCGCGCTAAGGCAACATCCCCGCGTGGGACAGGCCCAACTTCTCGTCCAGGCCGAACAGGATATTCATGTTCTGCACCGCCTGGCCCGAAGCGCCCTTGACCAAATTGTCGATCACCGACAACACCACCACCAGGTCGCCATCCTGCGGACGATGCACCGCAATACGGCACACATTGGCACCACGCACGCTGCGCGTTTCCGGATGGCTGCCGGCCGGCATCACATCGACGAACGGCTCATTGGCATAACGTTTTTCAAACAACGCCTGCAGGTCTACCGAGCGATCAGTGACAGTCGCATACAGCGTGGAGTGAATCCCGCGGATCATCGGCGTCAGGTGCGGCACGAAGGTCAGACCCACATCCTGGCCGGCAGCGCGGCGCAGGCCCTGGCGAATTTCCGGCAAGTGACGATGACCTTTTACCGCATAGGCTTTCATGCTTTCCGACGTTTCGGAGTATAGAGAACCGACCGCTGCGCCACGGCCCGCACCACTGACGCCCGACTTACAGTCGGCGATCAGCCGCGACGCATCCGCCAGGCCAGCTTCCAGCAATGGCAGGAAGCCCAATTGCGTCGCCGTCGGATAGCAACCCGGCACCGCAATCAGGCGTGCTTGCTTGATCTGCTCGCGATTGACTTCCGGCAGGCCGTAAACCGCCTCTTCCAACAGCTGCGGCGCACCATGGGGCTGGCCGTACCACTTGGCCCACTCGTCGGCATCTTGCAGGCGGAAGTCTGCCGACAAGTCGATAACCTTGGTACCGGCCGCCAGCAACTCACCGGCCAGAGCATGGGCGACACCGTGAGGCGTGGCGAAGAACACCACGTCGCAGGCACCCAGAGTCTTGGTGTCCGGCACACTGAACGCCAGACCGTCATAGTGGCCTCGCAGGTTCGGGTACATATCGGCCACGGCCAGCCCGGCTTCGGATCGGGAAGTGATGACCACCACCTCAGCTTGCGGATGCTGAGCCAACAGACGCAGCAATTCGACACCGGTGTAACCCGTGCCGCCGACGATACCGACCTTGACCATAAACCTGCCCTCAACGAACCCACTGGAAAGCCGTCGATAATAGGGGCCGTATCGTCCTGCGACAACCGTCAACGTGACGTACGGGCGCATGAGCCACTACTATCTTCGCTACCGTGAACCTGGGAATAACTAAAATGCTCTATCTATGGGTCAAAGCCTTCCATATCGTCAGCATCGTTTGCTGGTTTGCCGGGCTGTTCTACCTGCCGCGCCTGTTCGTCTACCACGCCCAAAGCGAAGACACCGTCAGCAAGGAACGCTTCAGCATCATGGAGCGCAAGTTGTACCGGGGCATCATGGGCCCTGCGATGGTTGCCACACTGGTCTTCGGCATCTGGATGCTGGCCCTCAACCCCGGCATTTTCCAGTCGGGCGCCTGGATCCACGCCAAGTTGACCCTGGTCGTCCTGCTGATTGGCTACCATCACATGTGCGGCGCACAGGTAAAGCGCTTCGCCCGTGGCGAAAACACCCGCAGCCATGTCTTTTATCGCTGGTTCAATGAAGTCCCGGTTCTGATATTGCTGGCTATCGTAATTTTGGTCGTGGTCAAACCGTTCTAACGTCAATTACTCGGGGAACCTCCAATGTCGCTGCCCGCTCTGCTGGAACAACGTCTGCGCCTGCCCGTGGTGGCCGCGCCGATGTTTCTGATCTCTAATCCGCAACTGGTCCTGGCCTGCTGTCGCAACGGGGTAGTTGGGAGTTTCCCGGCGCTCAACCAACGCGAAAGCAGTGGCTTCAAGGCCTGGCTGGAAGAAATCGAAGCGGGCCTGGCTCAGTTGGACAACCCTGCGCCCTATGCCGTGAACCTGATCGTGCACAACAGCAACCCGCGCCTGGAGGCAGACCTGGCGATCTGCGTCGAGCACAAGGTGCCCATCGTCATCACCAGTCTCGGTGCGGTAAAGGAGTTGGTGGACGCGGTTCATAGCTACGGCGGCCTGGTATTTCATGACGTCACTACCCGGCGCCATGCCGAGAAAGCCGCTGAAGCGGGTGTTGATGGCCTCATTGCCGTCGCCGCTGGTGCGGGTGGCCACGCTGGCACCTGGAGCCCCTTTTCACTGATTGCCGAAATTCGCCAGTTCTTCGACAAAACCCTACTGCTGGCGGGCTGCCTTAACCATGGGCACGAAATCCTCGCCGCCCAGGTGCTGGGGGCAGACCTGGCATATTTCGGCACGCGCTTTATCGGCACCACCGAAAGCCAGGCACCGGATGCGTATAAGGAGATGCTGCTCACATCGCGCGCCGCCGACATCGTGCACACTCCAGCGGTCTCCGGCGTACCTGCCAGCTTCATGCGCCAGAGCCTGGAAAATGCCGGGTTTGACCTCGCTGCGCTTCAAGGCAAAGGTGAAGTCAACTTCGGTTCCAAGCTCAAGCCATTGAGCGATGAGGCCAAAGCGTGGAAAACTGTATGGTCTGCTGGCCAAGGCGTCGGTGAGATCAATGATGTACCCAGTGTGGATGACCTCGTTGCCCGCCTGGATGCCGAATACCGCAAAGCACGCGAGCACGCCGCGCAACTGCGCTGGCCACGCTGACCCACTGGCAGGCCTGCCGATTGGACAGGCCTGCATACTCTCCCTGATTAAGTGACAAGGATGCCCGCATGAGCGACAGCCGTTTCAAGATTGTGTTTGACGGAGCCTTGCGCCCAGGTGTCGAAAGCACCACCGCCAAGCTGAACCTCGCCGAGTTATTCAAAAGCGATGTTGAAGCGATCGAAAAGCTCTTCACCGGCCGCCCCGTCGCGCTCAAGCGCGACCTGTCCCACCCCGACGCGCAAACTTACCTCACGGCACTGCACAACGCCGGGGTCGACGCTCGCATCGAGGCCGAACAACCTGTGGCATTCAGCCTGGCAGAAACCCACGAAACAAGCTCGTCAACCGCTGACCGCGCCGCCGCCTCACCTTATGCTCCCCCACGCGCTGCCGTTGGCGACGACCTGCCGGAGTTCGCAACCCTCAAGGTCTTCACCATCCACGGGCGCATCGGGCGCCTGCGCTACCTGGCCTGGACGCTGGCACTGACCGTCGCGATGTTGGTGGCAGCGGGCATCATCAGTACGGTGGGCTTCGCGGTGGCGACAGCCTCGCCAACCATCGCCATCATTATTGGCTCACTGCTGGGTTTCGCGCTGTTTGTGGCACTGGTAGTGGTGAGCGTGCAAATCGGCGTGCAGCGCCTGCATGACCTGGGCTGGTCTGGCTGGCTGTACCTGCTCAACCTGGTTCCGCTGGTTAACAGTGTTTTCCCGCTGCTGTTGCTGGTATTGCCAGGCAACACGGGCGCCAACCAATACGGCGCGCCACCACCACGCAACTCCACTGCGGTGAAAATCCTGGCCTCGCTGTGGCTGGCGTTCATTCCCTTGATGCTCATCATCGTCGTCACCCTGGGCATGAACGGCTACCTGGACCAGCTTGAAGCCAACATGGACAGCAGCTACGAAAGCAGCTCCATCACCTCCGATGCAGACGCCGATCAAAGCGCTATCGTTGACGAAGCCGCAGCGCAAAGTGCTGACGATGCAGCCGAACCTGTAGACTCTCCAGAACAGTGAAGAAACGCCCGCCGCCTGTGACGCACTGTCATGGGCCGGCGGCGTTGCGATGGAGAAAGGCATGACCCGTTACGCTCTGATCACCGGCGCCTCCAGTGGCATCGGCCTGGCATTGGCCGAAGCCTTGGCACGGCGTGGCCGTAGCTTGATTCTGGTGGCCCGCCAGCGTGATCAGTTGGAAAGCATTGCATTGGAATTGACCCAACGCTTCGGCGTCGAGGTACTGTTTCGCGCCTGTGATTTGGGCGAGCCGCTGCGCTTGTCCGGCTTTTTGCTGGAGCTCGAAGAGGGTGAGCGACAGATCGACCTGTTGGTCAACTGCGCCGGCATCGGCACCAGCGGGCCGTTCCTGGCCCAGGACTGGATGACCGAGCAGGACCTCATCGAAGTCAACATCCTGGCCTTGACCCGCATGTGCCACGCACTGGGCAATGCCATGGCCCTGCATGGCGGCGGGCAAATCCTCAATGTGGCTTCGGTCGCGGCCTTCCAGCCTGGGCCGTGGATGAGCAGCTACTACGCCAGCAAAGCCTACGTGCTGCACTTCTCCGAAGGGTTGCGCGAGGAATTGAAGACCTGCGGCATCAAGGTTTCAGTGCTGTGCCCTGGCCCTACGCGCACCGCATTCTTCGGCACCGCGCAGATGGATACGGCGAAACTCGACCGCAGCCAGCAACTGATGAGCCCGGAAGAAGTCGCGCTCTACACCGTGCGGGCGCTGGAAAAGAACAAGGCCATCATCATTCCCGGGCGCCGCAATCGTTGGCTGACGTTCAGCCCACGCCTGAGCCCCCGCTGGCTGACCCGCAAAATTGCCGGTGCCATCAACAAGGCCTATTGCCCGCGCTGACGGCCTACGTACACTTACCTCACTTTTCACGATGGAGATACAGCTGTGGATACTCTGTTCACCAAGATCATCAACAGGGAAATACCGGCGAAGATCATCTATGAAGATGACCAAGTCCTGGCTTTTCACGATATCGCCCCCCAGGCACCAGTGCACTTCCTGGTTATCCCGAAAAAACCCATTCGTACCCTCAACGACCTGACCGAGGACGATAAGGCGCTGGCCGGCCATATCCTGTTCACCGCCCAACGCCTGGCCGTGGAACAAGGCTGCGAAAAAGGCTTTCGTGTGGTGATGAATTGCAATGAAGACGGCGGGCAAACCGTTTACCACATCCATATGCACGTGCTGGGTCAGCGCCAGATGAACTGGCCACCGGGCTGAGTGCACAAGGGCAAATTGACTCAGCACAAACGCTGGACGCTCTCTTGCGGTAAACTGGCCGCCGAGATTCTTCCCGGAGGTCAGCATGACTACCCAACGTCACTACTCGCCGATTGACCGTCTGTTGCTGCAAGCCGACATGGCCATGCGCACCCTGCTGCCGTTCAGTGGCCAGCCCTACCGCCCATCGCCCGCCATCGTGCAGCCGGATGTACAGTTGAGCGAGACCGACACCCGTCACGTCGCAGGCCTGATGCGCATCAACCATACCGGTGAAGTCTGTGCCCAGGCGCTGTACCAGGGCCAGGCGCTGACCGCCAAGTTGCCGCAAGTGCGCGTGGCGATGGAGCATGCGGCCGAGGAAGAGATCGACCACCTGGCCTGGTGCGAACAACGCATCCGCCAGTTGGGCAGCCATCCCAGCGTGCTCAACCCACTGTTTTATGGCTTGTCGTTTGGTATCGGCGCGGCTGCCGGGCTGATCAGTGACAAAGTCAGCCTGGGGTTTGTGGCCGCGACAGAACATCAGGTGTGCAAGCACCTGGATGAACACCTGGAGCAACTGCCGGCCGAAGACGAAAAGTCACGGGCCATTCTTGAGCAGATGCGCATTGACGAAGAGCACCATGCAGAAAGCGCGCTGGACGCGGGCGGCTTCCGCTTTCCAGCCCCGGTACGGTTCGGCATGAGCCTGTTGGCCAAGGTCATGACCAAAAGCACTTATCGAATCTGAACCGAAAAAAGGGCGCCCGAAGCGCCCTTTCTTTTGCCTGCTGCAATCAACCCAGCTCGATGATTTCGTAGTCGTGGGTAATGACCACGCCCGCAGCCCCCAGCATGATCGATGCTGAGCAGTACTTCTCTGCCGACAGCTCGATGGCACGCTTGACCTGGGCTTCTTTCAGCGCCCGGCCCTTGACCACGAAATGCATATGGATCTTGGTAAAAACCTTGGGGTCTTCAGTGGCGCGTTCAGCTTCCAGGAAGGCTTCGCAGCTTTCTACGGCCTGGCGGGACTTCTTCAAGATGCTGACCACGTCAAAATTGCTGCAACCGCCCACACCCAGCAGCAACATTTCCATGGGGCGTACACCCAGGTTACGACCGCCGGCTTCCGGCGGACCGTCCATGACCACCACATGGCCGCTGCCCGACTCACCGAGGAACATGGCTTCGCCCGCCCATTGGATGCGTGCCTTCATCGCCCAGACTCCACTGCTAAAAAAGGGTCGCCAGCTTAGCACAGGGCCTTGAAACAACAGCGCTCTGCATAAATTCGATAAATGACAGCGTTTGCCGCTAAATTGGCTAATCGCGACAGAAGGTGTCTGGTAAGCTGGCGCCAAATGAATGGCGCATTGCCATGACTTGTACAGCGTATATCAATGAGATGCCGCTGGATAAAAACAACGCCAACTACACCGCGCAGTCTTTTCGGGATACAACCATGGTTGCTCTTACTCCCACACCCAAGATCAAGAACCTCGACAAGCTGTTGCTGCATTGCCAGCGCCGACGTCATCCGGCCAAGCACAACATCATCTGCGCCGGCGAGCGCTCAGAAACCCTGTTTTTCATCATCAAGGGCTCAGTCACCATCCTGATCGAGGATGAGGATGGCCGTGAGATGATCATTGCCTATCTCAACGCCGGAGACTTCTTCGGGGAGCTGGGTTTGTTTGAACAAGCAGGCAAAGAGCAGGAACGCAGTGCTTGGGTACGAGCCAAAGTTGAGTGCGAAGTGGCCGAAATCAGCTATGCAAAATTTCGCGAATTGGCCCAGCATGATCCGGACATCTTGTACGCCCTGAGCGGTCAGATCGCCCAGCGCCTGCGCGACACCACCCGCAAAGTCGGCGACCTGGCGTTCTTTGATGTCACCGGCCGCGTCGCTCGCTGCCTGTTGGACCTATGCAAGCAACCCGATGCCATGACCCATCCCGACGGCATGCAGATCAAAGTCACGCGCCAGGAGATCGGACGTATTGTCGGGTGTTCACGAGAAATGGTCGGCCGCGTGCTTAAGGACTTGGAAGAACGCAACTTGGTGCACGTCAAAGGCAAGACGATGGTGGTGTTCGGTACCCGTTAAACCGGCAGGAAGCCAGCCAGCATCTGACGGTACAACGTGTCGAGCCGACGGATCGCATCCGGCGCCGTAAACGCTTCGTGCAGTGCGATATGGCTATCGGCGCGAACCCGCTGCTCCAAACCGCAGGCTTGATTGAAGCGGTTGACCGCCGCAATCAATTGCTCACGATCATTCTCCAGCAACATCGCCCCGTGCACCAACCCGACCGGGCGGCCACCGCTTTGTCGCCAACGCTGGGCAGTGCCCACCATTTTGCGGCCATTGAGGTTGACGTTGTAACGGCCGTCGCAAAAGGCACCGTCAATTTCGCCGACGGACGCATCGCCACCCAACTCGATCAACAGATCACAAATCGGTTGGCACAAGCGCTGATAGCCGGTTTCGATGCGCCCCTGGTCGCTTTCACTGCGCGGTGGGGCATAGACCAGGGCGATATTGACCGTGGCGCCGGACTGCGGCACCGGCTCACCACCGGTTTCACGCAGCAATACCGGCCAACCCGCATCGGCCGAAACCTGGCTCGCCATCGCGAATGCCGGCAGCCGGCTCAAACGGCGCGGCATGACCAGTGCTTGGTCACTGGGCTGCCAGAACAGCAATCCGAATGCCTGCTCACCCGCGCAAACGGCTGCCAATAGGTCTTGCTCGGCGGCAAGGCCTGCTTCGACAGTCATGATCACGGGCTGGAGCATCGAACACCTACCTACCTGAATAAACACAAAACCAATGTGGGAGCTGGCTTGCCTGCGATAGCGGTGTGTCAGCTACACAGAGGTTGGCTGACCCGCCGCTATCGCAGGCAAGCCAGCTCCTACAGTTCCGAGCGTATTTCAAATCAGTCTAGTGTCGAACCGCTGATCGTCGTACCGCGCTCCGGGAAGAACAAGCGCTGCAGCTCCGCCCCCGGGTTCTCTGCGCGCATAAACGTCTCGCCCACCAGGAACGAGTACACGCCACTGATTTCCATCAGTTCCACATCGGCGCGGTTGACGATGCCACTCTCGGTAATCACCAGACGATCGCGCGGGATACGCGGCAGCAGGTCGAGGGTGGTTTCGAGGCTGACGTCGAAGGTATGCAGGTTACGGTTGTTGACGCCCACCAGCGGAGTATCGAGGGTCTTCAATGCGCGCTCCAGCTCGTCGCCGTCGTGTACTTCGACCAGCACGTCCAGGCCGACGCTTTTGGCCACGGCCGCCAGCTCGGCCATCTTCACGTCATCCAATGCGGAGACAATCAGCAACACGCAGTCGGCACCCAAGGCTCGGGCTTCAACGATCTGGTACGGGTCCACCATGAAATCCTTGCGGATCACCGGCAACTTGCACGCGGCGCGCGCCTGTTGCAGAAACAGGTCTGAACCTTGGAAGTAGTCGATATCCGTCAGTACGGACAGGCAAGTCGCCCCACCCTTCTCATAACTGGCGGCGATCTCGGCGGGTACAAAGTTCTCGCGAATCACCCCCTTGCTCGGCGAGGCTTTCTTAACCTCGGCGATCACGGCCGGCTGCTTGAGCTTGGCCTGGGCGATCAAGGCATTGGCAAAGCCGCGTGGTGCCTCGGCGCTTTTCGCCTGGGCTTCCAACTCGGCCAGGCCCACGCGGGCGCGGCGCTCGGCCACTTCTTCAGCCTTACGGGCCAGGATCTTTTCCAGAACAGTTGGCACACTCATCCTTCATTCTCCATCTTGAATACGGCGGTGAATGCTCCCAGCTCTTCGAGCTTCTCACGAGCCAGGCCGGTGTGCAGCGCATCGTGGGCCAAGGCGACACCTTCCTTGAGACTATAGGCATGGTCGGCGGCGTAAAGGGCTGCGCCAGCATTGAGCACAATCATTTCCGCAGCTTTCTGACCGTTTTCGGTCTTGCGACGCCCCAAGGCGTCACGAATCAGCTCCAGTGAAGCGGCCGGGCTTTCCACCGCCAGGCCGTGCAAGCTCTGGCTTTTCATACCCAGGTCTTCGGGCTCGACCCAATATTCGGTGACCTCGTCGTTCTTCAGCTCCGCCACGAAGGTCGGCGCCGCCAGGCTGAATTCGTCGAGGCCATCCTTGGAGTGCACCACCAGCACATGCTTGCTGCCCAAGCGTTGTAATACTTCGGCCAGCGGCCGGCACAGCGCCTGGCTGAACACGCCCACCACCTGATGCTTCACACCGGCCGGATTCGTAAGCGGGCCGAGCATGTTGAACAGGGTACGCAGGCCAAGGTCCTTGCGCGGGCCGGCAGCGTGCTTCATCGCGCCGTGATGGGACTGGGCAAACATGAAGCCGATACCAACGCTGTCAATGCAGCGCGCTACTTGCACCGGCGTGAGGTTCAGGTAAATACCGGCCGCTTCCAGCAAGTCGGCACTGCCGCTCTTGCCAGACACCGCGCGGTTCCCGTGCTTGGCGACGGTGCAACCAGCGGCGGCCACCACGAAGGATGAGGCGGTCGACACGTTGAAAATATTCGCACCGTCACCGCCGGTGCCCACTACATCGACGACGCCGTCGAGGGTCTTGAGTTCGACCTTATCCGCCAGCTCACGCATCACCGACACCGCACCGACGATTTCGTCGATGCTTTCGCTCTTCATGCGCATCGCCATCATAAAAGCGCCGATCTGAGCATCGGTGCATTGACCGGTCATGATCTCGCGCATCACATCGCTCATTTCCGCGGTGCTCAGGTCCAGATGGCCGACGATACGGCTCAGGGCAGTCTTGATATCCATGAAAAGTCCTTAGCGCGTGCCGCCGCTCTGCTTGAGAAAGTTGGCGAACAGCTCGTAGCCCTGCTCGGTCAGGATTGATTCAGGGTGAAATTGCACCCCTTCGACGTTCAGTGTCTTGTGGCGCAGGCCCATGATCTCGTCGACCGAGCCGTCTTCCAATTGGGTCCAGGCGGTCAGTTCCAGGCATTCGGGCAAGGTTTCACGCTTGACCACCAGAGAGTGGTAACGGGTCACGGTCACCGGCAGGTTCAAGCCATGGAATACACCCAAATCCCGATGGAACACCGGGCTGGTCTTGCCGTGCATGACCTCGCGCGCGCGCACCACATCACCGCCAAACGCCTGGCCGATGGACTGATGGCCCAGGCAGACGCCCAGGATCGGCAGCTTGCCGGCGAAATACTGGATAGCTTCCAGAGAGATGCCCGCCTCGGTCGGCGTGCACGGGCCAGGCGAAACCACGATGCGCTCGGGGTTCAGCGCAGCGATTTCAGCAACGGTAAGTTCATCGTTGCGCACCACCTTGACCTCGGCACCCAGTTCGCCCAGGTACTGCACAACGTTGTAGGTAAAGGAGTCGTAGTTATCAATCATCAGCAACATGTGGGTTCAAACCTCTTGAATTCACTGATTTCAAATGACCGCCTTCCAAGCGTGTGACCCGCTGCCAGACGCACGTTCCGGTTGCCAGGGTGAGTTGGCAAGGGGCGTCAGACAACGGGTGAAGAAGGCAAATCGGTACAGGTCCGGCCAGGCCGGCAGAGAAAAATGTCAGGCGCGCCAACGCCAACGGGCGTGTGCCTTGACTACTCGCATCAAGAGTTTGCTGATGATCAACACGGGGAGGGTCTCATTCATACGTTCAGGCACAGTAACGTAGGCTCGCCAGCGGTGCAATATGGAGCCGCAAATACGGGGACGCAACGTAGGTGGATTCCGGATTTCCCTACAGAAAATGCCAGAAATTTTGCTAGTGTTTCACTTCCGACATAAAAACAACCCAATGGAATCTTGCATGCTCAGACCAGCGTTTTTCGCGCCCCTTGCCGGCTGCCTCCTGTCATTGGCCTGCGCCCAGGCGTTCGCAGCCCCGTCACCTTATTCAACCATGGTGGTTTTCGGCGACAGCCTGGCGGATGCAGGCCAGTTTCCCGACGGTTCGGCCGGCGCCACATTGCGCTTTACCAACCGAACCGGGCCGACCTTCCAGGGTGAATACGGCCTGGTCTCATCGACCCTGCTGGGCACGAAACTGGGCGTCGCTCCCAACGACCTGAATGCTTCCACCTCACCGGTTCGCGCAGCCCAGGGTTTGCCAGACGGCAACAACTGGGCAGTGGGTGGCTACCGTACCGACAATATCCTCGAGTCCATTACCTCAGTCTCCAATGCTGCGATTCCCCCAGGCAACCCCGGGGGCGGCACTGTGTTGCGCAGTCGGCAGGGCTATCTGCCGGCTAATGGTGGGAGAGCCGACCCGAACGCACTTTACTTCCTTTCCGGTGGCGGCAATGACTTCCTGCAAGGCCGGGTACTCAGCCCCGCTCAAGCGGTCGCCGCCGGCGGCAGGCTGGCGGACAGCGCCCAGGCCCTGCAACAAGCCGGCGCGCGTTACATTATGGTGTGGATGCTACCCGACCTGGGCCTGACGCCGGCCATCAACGGCACCCCACAGCAAGCAGCGACTTCGGCCCTGAGCACTATTTTCAACCAGTCCCTGGTACAGCGTCTGTCACAAGTGGATGCGCAGGTTATCCCGCTGAACATCCCGCTGCTGTTGAACGAGGCCTTCGCCGATCCAGCGCGCTTCGGCCTAGCCACCGAGCAGAACCTGACGGGCACCTGCTTCAGCGGTAACAGTTGCACCGCCAACCCAACCTATGGCATCGGCGGCACCAACCCGGACCCAACCAAGCTGATCTACAACGACTCGGTCCACCCTACTGTGGCCGGGCAACGCTTGATTGCCGACTACGCCTATTCGCTACTCGCCGCGCCGTGGGAACTGACCTTGCTGCCGGAAATGGCCCAAGGCACATTGCGCGCCCACCAGGACGAGTTGCGTAACCAATGGCAAGCAGACAACGGCAGCTGGCAAGCCGTCGGCCAATGGCGCGCCATAGTGGCCGGCGGCGGCCAACGCCTGGATTTCGATGATCAGAGCAGCTCGGCCAGTGGCGACGGCAGCGGCTATAACCTGAATATCGGTGGCAGCTATCGGCTCGATGAAAACTGGCGCGTGGGCGTTGCCGCCGGCCTGTATCGGCAGACACTCGAAGCCGGCGCCAATGATTCAGACTACAAGCTCAACAGCTATATGGGCACGGCATTCGCTCAGTATCAGCAGAACCACTGGTGGGCCGATGCCGCATTGACCGGCGGCAAGCTGGACTTCGACAGCCTCAAACGCAAGTTTGCCCTGGGTATCAGCGAAGGCTCGGAGAAAGGTGACACCGATGGCTGGCTCTGGGCCCTGAGCGGCCGCGTGGGGTATGACATCGCCGCGCCGGGCAGCGACTGGCACCTCTCGCCGTTCATCAGCGCCGATTACGCGCGGGTTGAAGTCAATGGTTACTCGGAGAAAAGCAGCCGCTCCACCGCCCTGACCTTTGACGATCAACAACGCGACTCCAAACGCCTGGGCGTCGGCCTGCAAGGCAGCTACCGCATCACGCCGCAAACCCAGGTTTTTGGCGAAGTGGCCCACGAGCATGAGTTTGAAAATGACACCCAGAAGGTGAACATTTCGCTCAACAGCGTGCAGGGGATCGACTTCAAGCTCGACGGGTATACGCCTCGCAGTAATTCTGACCGCTTGAGCCTGGGTGTCAGCCACAAGCTGACTCAGGACCTGGCGTTGCGGGCGGCGTATAACGTGAGAAAGGATGACAACTTGACCCAGCAAGGCATCAATGTCGGACTCAGTCTGGATTTCTAAATACTGCGCAAAATAAATGTGGGAGCTGGCTTGCCTGCGATGGCGGTGGATCAGTCACTGAATATCTCAAGTGACACACCGTCGTCGCGAGCAAGCCCGCTCCCACATTTTTTATTCCAGCTTTAGTCTTGTGGAGTTTGCTCTGCCAATGCCACGGCACGGAACATCGCCCGACGCTTGTTGAGGGTTTCTTCCCATTCAAGGGCCGGCACCGAGTCTGCCACAATCCCGCCACCAGCTTGCACATGCAGCTCGCCGTTCTTGATCACCGCCGTGCGGATCGCAATGGCGGTATCCATATTGCCGTTCCAGGCGAAATACCCGACGGCGCCGCCATAGACACCGCGCTTGACCGGCTCCAGTTCGTCGATAATTTCCATCGCACGGATCTTCGGCGCCCCCGACAATGTGCCCGCCGGCAAAATCGCTCGCAGGGCGTCCATCGCCGTCAGCCCGGCCTTCAGCTCGCCGGTGACGTTGGACACGATATGCATCACATTGGAATACCGCTCGATAACCATCTTCTCGGTCAGTTTCACCGAGCCGATTTCCGAGACACGCCCGGTGTCGTTGCGCCCCAGGTCGATCAGCATCAGGTGTTCGGCAATTTCCTTTTCGTCGCTGAGCAGGTCTTCTTCCAGCGCCACGTCGGCTTCTTCGGTCGCCCCACGGGGGCGCGTGCCGGCAATCGGGCGCACGGTGATCAGGTTGTCTTCAACCCGCACCAGCACTTCCGGCGAACTGCCCACGACGTGGAAGTCGCCGAAGTTGAAGAAGTACATATACGGCGTCGGGTTGAAGCAACGCAGTGCGCGGTATAGGTCAATCGGCGCCGCCTTGAAGTCGATGGACATGCGTTGCGACGGCACCACTTGCATGCAGTCACCGGCAAGGATGTATTCCTTGATGGTATCGACGGCGCGCTCGTAGTCATCCTGGGTAAAGCTGGAGCGGAACACCGGGTCGGCCGCCGGGGGGCGGCTGAGGTCCAGGCCGCGACGCGGGGTGATCGGCTGGCGAAGTTTTTCCAGCAACGCTTCCAGGTTGGCCTGGCCTTGTTCGAAGGCATCAGCCTGGGCGGGGTCGGCGAGGACAATCGCATGCATCTTGCCGGCGAGGTTGTCGAACACCACCACCGCGTCGGACACCATCAGCAAAATGTCCGGCACCCCCAGCGGGTCCGGGTTCGGGCATTTGCCCAGGCGTTTTTCCACATAGCGCACGCAGTCATAGCCGAAGTACCCCACCAGGCCGCCATTGAAGCGCGGCAGGCCAGCAATGGTCGGCACGTTGTAGCGCGCCTTGAAGGTTTCGACAAAGGCCAGCGGGTCTTCTACGTCATGGCTTTCGATCTCCACGCCGTCATGGGTGATGCTCACATGATGGTCGTGCACCCGCAGCACCGTGCGGCATGGCAGGCCAATGATCGAGTAACGGCCCCACTTCTCGCCGCCTTGTACCGACTCAAGCAGGTAAGAGTTGGGCTCATCGGCCAGCTTCAGGTAGATCGACAGCGGCGTATCGAAGTCGGCCAGGGTTTCGCAAGCCATGGGGATACGGTTGTAGCCGGCAGCGGCCAAACGCAGGAATTCTTCGCGGGTCATGAGGTGCCTCGTGGTGTGAGGGTCAAGTCAGGTAGGCAAACGTGCCGCACACGCGGCCTGGATCAGTCAGGCGCGCCAACGCCAGCGGGCCAAGGCCTTGATGACTTTCATCCAGAGTTTGCGAGTGACCACCACGATGGAATTTCCAGAAGGGGACGAATCAATGTCGGGCAACGTTATCTCAGCGCCCGCGCCCAAGCAACCGGGGATTAGCAGTCGCAGGTCATCAATGACCAGAGCGGGGGACTCCTCCGCAATCGGCCGGCCATGGTTGTAACCATAACTCAAGGCCACGCACTGCACGCCCGCCGCTTTAGCCGCCAACACATCACTGCGCGAATCGCCGACAAACAGCGACTGAGACGCCGGAATATTGGCCATTTTCATTACGAAAAACAGGGCCGCAGGGTCTGGTTTTTTCTGCGGCAAAGTATCGCCGCCGATAATCCAGCGGAAATAGCGCCCGATTTTCATCTGGTCCAACAACGGCGCAACGAAGCGCTCCGGCTTGTTGGTGATCAGGGCCATTTCCACGCCCTGCTTGCTCAACCACTTGAGGGTGTCGCGAACACCGGGGTAAACCACGGTCAGTTCGTGGCTGCTTTCATAAGCGGCATTGAACAGTTCCAAGGCATGCTCTGCCTCTACCTCATCCACACCCGTGGCATCGATGTCGTTGGCCAGGGCCCGGCGCACCAACATCGGCGCGCCATTGCCGACCCACTTGCGCACTGACTCGATGCCTGCCGGTTTGCGCCCCAGCTTGAGCAGCATCTGGTCCACCGCGGCCGCCAGGTCGGGCACCGAGTCGATCAAGGTACCGTCCAGATCGAACATCACCAGCCGTGGCAATTTGCCGGGGAACAACTGCTCAAAACCGCTCATGGACGCGCCAGCGCCAGTTCGGCACGCATCTTGTCAATGACGGCCTGGTAGTCCGGGGCATTGAAAATCGCCGAGCCGGCCACGAAGGTATCGGCACCCGCTGCGGCGATCTCACGGATATTGTTGACGTTAACGCCGCCGTCAATCTCCAGGCGAATGTCACGCCCCGATGCATCGATCAGCGCACGGGCCTCACGCAGCTTGTTCAAGGTGCCAGGGATGAACTTCTGCCCGCCGAAGCCTGGGTTGACGCTCATCAGCAAGACCATGTCGACCTTGTCCATCACGTACTCAAGCACGCTCAGCGGAGTGGCCGGGTTGAATACCAGGCCCGCCTTGCAGCCGCCTTCGCGGATCAGTTGCAAGGTGCGGTCAACGTGCAATGTAGCTTCCGGGTGGAAGGTGATGTAAGTCGCACCCGCCTCGATGAAGTCACCGACGATACGGTCTACCGGACTGACCATCAGGTGCGCATCAATCGGCGCGGTGATGCCGTACTTGCGCAACGCGGCGCACACCATCGGGCCGATGGTCAGGTTGGGTACGTAGTGGTTGTCCATGACATCGAAGTGCACGAAGTCGGCACCGGCGGCCAACACCTTGTCCACTTCCTCACCCAGGCGGGCGAAGTCGGCAGAGAGAATCGATGGAGCAATGACGAAGGGCTGCATGACGCACCTTTTTTGAGCTAAATCACGATGGCGCGCATTGTATACCTCATGCTTTGCTGCGCGCACCGTGACCTATCTCAACGGTTAGTAAGCTGCCCGGTAGATTTTTTCGATATCGGCGGCGCTGAGCTTGCGCGGGTTGTTACGCATCAAGCGTTCAATGCCTGCAGCTTCGCTGGCCATGGCCGGGATGGCGTCCTCGGGCACGCCGAAACTGCGCAGGCCGGACGGGATCTCCACTGCCGCACATAACCGCGTCATCGCCTCTACAGCCTGGTCGGCAGCGTCATTCACACTCAGCCCGGCGATATTGACGCCCATGGCCTGGGCAATGTCCTGCATACGCTCGACGCAGGCCAATTTGTTCCAGTGCATGACATACGGCAGCAACAGCGCATTACTGACGCCATGGGCAATATTGAAGCGCCCACCCAACGGGTACGCCAGCGCATGCACGGCACCGACGCCCGCGTTGCCAAAGGCCATGCCGGCCATCAGGCTGGCGGTGGCCATGTCGTCACGGGCCTGCAGGTTGGCCGGGTTGGCGTAAGCCTTGGGCAACGCGCTGGCAATCAATCTGATCGCACCGATGGCCAGGGCGTCGGTAATCGGCGAGGCATGCAGCGACAGGTAGGACTCGATGGCATGCACCAAGGCGTCCACGCCACTGGCGGCCGTGACACCTCGCGGGCAGGTCAAGGTCATTTGCGGGCTGATCAGCGCGACATCCGGCAGCAAGTAATCGCTGACGATGCCTTTTTTCAGCTGTGCAGCCTTGTCGGACAGTATCGCCACATTGGTCACCTCCGAGCCGGTACCGGCCGTGGTGGGGATGGCGATCAACGGCGGGCCTTTGCGCGGCACCTGATCGACGCCAAACAAGTCCGCCAGCGCGCCGTGATAACCGGCATAGGCCGCCACGCTCTTGGCGATGTCGATGGCACTGCCGCCGCCCACACCGATCAGGCCGTCATGCCCCCCTTCGCGGTACGCACGCATGCAGTCTTCGACGATGGCAATTTCCGGATCGGGCAGCACGCGGTCGAAGATTTCGTAGGCTCGATCACCCAGATGCTCCAAGGCCAGCGCCACGGTACCGGACTGGACCAGCGCGGCGTCAGTG
Organism: Pseudomonas sp. CFSAN084952; assembly: GCF_009648855.1. Taxonomy (NCBI): domain Bacteria; kingdom Pseudomonadati; phylum Pseudomonadota; class Gammaproteobacteria; order Pseudomonadales; family Pseudomonadaceae; genus Pseudomonas; species Pseudomonas sp. CFSAN084952. The sequence goes on from NZ_CP045767.1 coordinate 4,839,926, forward strand.
ACGATCAGTGGGTTATCCACATCCAGGCGCGTGAGTTCGGCAGCCAGTTGTTCGATGGCACCTGCACCGGTCAGCAGTTTGTGGGCGATCTTGAATGAGGAAGTACTCATGTGCGCGGCCTCTTATGAATGATGGGCTGGCACAAGAATAGCTGCCCCTGGCGTGTTGTCTGCCATTCATTGGTTGAATGGCCGCGCGGCGACCATCAAGACAGCTAACAAACCGCCGATAGCCTGTCGATAGCGAGAACCGCGCCTCATACCCCTGACAAATACCGACCAACCCATTAGGCTGCTGGAATCACTTCTGGCCGGGAATCAACGATGCTTTTTCTTCACCGTTCGGCACTGCCAGCATTGTGCCTGTCACTGCTGTTTACCAGCGTCTTGCCTGTTCAGGCCGAGGATGCACCCTCGCCTGCCGTCGAAAAACCGGCTGAACGCCAGGCCTTGCCCGAGCGTAGCCAGCAAGAAGCCAGTGCGCTCGAACGGCAGGTGCCGCAGCAGGAGCAACAGCAATTGCAAGCTGGTAGCGATTCGTTCCTGGCGCTATGGAAACCCGCCAACAGCGCCGAAGCCGAGGGTGTGGTGATTCTCATACCAGGTGCCGGGGAGAACGCGGACTGGCCGCAGGCCATCGCGCCTCTGCGGCGCAAGTTACCGGACGCCGCCTGGGGCACCCTCAGCCTGTCATTGCCTGACGTCAGTGTGGACACCCTGCCGCCACGGCTCATCGAACCGCCGAAAGCGGCGGTCGATACCAGCAGCAAGGAAGGCAGCACCGCTGCCAAGCCGGTCGAACAGGCCGCCAGTGCCGAGGCCGAAGGCACTGACCCGGCTGTGGTGCCGGGGGCGGATGAGCAGGACAAGACCGACGCCAAGCGCATCTTCGACCGTATCGACGCCGCCGTCGCCTTCGCCCAGACCCAAAGCGCCCGCAGTGTGGTGTTGCTCGGCCATGGCACCGGGGCCTGGTGGGCGGCACGCTACCTCAGCGAGAAACAACCCTCCCAGGTGCAGAGGTTGGTGATGGTGGCCGGCAAGACGCCTGCGGCTCGCCAACCGGACCTGCAGCAACTGGCGCCGGCCTTGAAGGTACCCACGGCGGACGTGTTCTATCAAGAGGGCGCCCAGGATCGCAAGAACGCCCTGGAGCGACTCCAGGCGGCCAAGCGCTCGAAGAATGACAGCTATAAGCAGGTGTCGCTCACGGCGTTACCCGGCAATAGCGCGGCGGAGCAAGAGCAGTTGTACCGCAGGGTTCGCGGGTGGCTGAGCCCGAAGGGCAGCGCAGACTGATCACATAGTCGACCATGTCGCACAACGATGTGGCAGGGGCAAGCCCCCTCCCACATGGCGTTGAGTGGCGATAATCTCAACGAAAATCCCGCCGCTCGCGAATCAGCGCATAGGCGTTATGCAACTCTCGGGTTCGTTCGGTCGCCTCCCGCACTTGCGCGGGGCTGGCACCCGTGCCGGCGATCTTGTCCGGATGGTGACGGCTGAGCAGGCGGCGGTAGGCGCGCTTGATCACCGAAGGCTCAGTGGTTGCCGTCACCCCCAGGATACGCAACGCCTCCTGATAGGCACCGCCACGATTGGCCAATGGCTTGCGCTCCGGCGCGTAATCGGTCGCCAATGCCTGAAGCTGCTGTGGCGTCCAGCCCAACCACTTGCCCCACTGGTCGATCAGGTCGCGCTCGGCAGCATCCGCTCGACCGTCCGCCCACGCCATGCGCCAACAGGCGCGCAGCACGCCTTCCGCCGCATGGGGCTGCGTCTTGAGCACCCGCAGGTAACGGCGAACCCGGTCGCTGCCGGACTTGCCACGGTTGAAGGCGCTGATCGCGCGGCGCTGGGCCGGCTCACTCATGTCCAGTGCGCGCATCTCCTGGCGCGCTTGCTGGATATGCCCATCGACAACCCGGCCATTACTCTTGGCCAGGCGTCCCAGCAGCACAAACAGCAGTTCATCGTTGCGCAAAGCCGGGCGCCCACCCAGGCGTTCACGCAACTGCGCCCAACTGTGCAGTTGCAGACGGCGATCCAGCGCCTGCCCCAGCAATGCCCCCAACAGAGCCCCCGGGATACTGGCAATGGCAAAGCCAGCCCCGGCGCCGATCAGCGTCCCTGGCCACAACATCCTACTGCCCCGCTGTCAGCAAGGTTTCGACCTGCGCCAATCGCTCCAGCGTCCCTACATCCACCCAGCGTCCTGCCATGTGCTCCCCCGTTACCAAACCTTTGGCCATGGCCTCGCGCAACAGCGGGGCCAGCTTGAAGGCACCGGCGCTGCAACCCGCGAACAATTTAGGGTCGAGCACTGAAATGCCACTGAAGGTCAGGTTATCGGCACCGGGCGCGGCATCATGAAGCACACCGTGATCCAGGTAGAAATCCCCGCCCGACGGGTGGTGTGCTGGGTTGTCGACCATCACCAAGTGCGCCAGGCCCCGGATCGGCTGCTTGAGGTGGATGAAATCGTAGTCGGTCCATATATCGCCATTGACCACCAGAAACGGTTCGTCGCCCAGCAGCGGCAACGCCTGGAATATCCCGCCCCCCGTTTCCAGCGGTTCACCCTCCGGGGAGTAGCGGATGCGCAGACCGAACTGGGCACCGTCGCCCAGGTAGCTTTCGATCTGCTCGCCGAGCCAGGCGTGGTTGATCACGATCTCGGTAAAGCCGGCCTTCGCCAAGGCTTCAAGGTGATACTCGATCAGCCGCTTGCCGCCGGCTTGCACCAGCGGCTTGGGCGTATGCAGGGTGAGCGGACGCATGCGCTCGCCCTTGCCCGCCGCCAGGATCATCGCCTTCATACGCTGGCCTCGGCAGGTTCGCGCAGGCTGGCGAGTAACTCGCCCAGGTCACTCAACTCGGGTCGGTCGGCCAGCACCGCTTCTATATAAGCAAAGAAACGCGGCACGTCGGCCAGGTAGCGTGGTTTGCCGTCGCGGTGGCAGATACGCGAAAAGATGCCGATAACCTTGAGGTGACGCTGCACGCCCATCAGGTCGCTGGCACGCAGGAACTCCTCAAAGTCGTCCTGTACTGGAATCCCCAACTGTCCGGCACGCTGCCAATAGCCACGCTGCCATTCGCGCACGCGGGCCTGGGGCCAACTGAGGAAGGCGTCCTTGAACAGGCAGGTGATGTCATAGGTCACCGGGCCGTAGACCGCGTCCTGGAAATCCAGCACGCCAGGGCTTGGCTCACTGATCATCAGGTTGCGCGGCATGTAGTCGCGGTGCACCAGCACCTTGGGCTGGGCCAGGGCGCTGTCGATCAACTGCTGGCTGGCACGTTGCCAGAGGGCTTGTTGCTCAGGGTCGAGGTCGATGCCCAAGTGACGGCGCACATACCATTCCGGGAACAGCTCCAGCTCGCGACGCAATAAAGCCACGTCATAGCTGGGCAACGGTGCATCCATCGGCAATTGCTGGAAAGCCAGCAGCGCGTCGATGGCATCGGCAAATAATTGGTCGGCATTTTCACCGTCAATCACGTCCAGATAGGTCTTTGTGCCTAGGTCATTGAGCAAAAGAAAGCCACGGGGCAAATCTTCTGCATAAATTTTTGGCACATTTATTCCCGATTTCGCGAGCAAATGCGCAATATCGACGAAAGGTTTGCAGTTTTCCTGGGGGGGTGGCGCGTCCATGACGACGAACGTATGGGCACCGCCCTCCCATCGGAAGTAACGCCTGAAACTCGCGTCGCTGCTGGCCGCGGTCAATGTGGCCGGGGGCACGGGGCCCCAGTCCTGAGCGTTGAAAAGAATCGGCAACTGCTCATCCAGCCAGACTTCCAGCTGTTGTAAACGTAGATCGTGCTCGGGCATTACAAGGGTCTCCGACGGCGCTAGCCGTCAAGCGGGGCATGCTTTATTATCACGCATCTTTTTCAGACCATCGAGAGGCGTGCGGCCCAAACCGCGGGCAGATGGCACGCAGGAAGCCCGGACTAATAAGATGGCATTGAAATCCCCCGCGTTTCGTAGAAAATTTCCGTTGCTGGTAACCGGCAGTCTGCTGGCCTTGCAACCTTTCGCCACCTCATTCGTGGTCGCCGCGGAACAGTATGACTGCTCAGTCTCTGCTTCGGGTGCCTGGGATTGTGCGCCGAAGACGGCCGCCGCCCCATTGCCACCGCGCCCGGTGCATGACGGTGCTGCCGTCAGCTCGGCCAACAGCACGCCGCAAGGCAAAGCTGGCGGCAGCGTCGACGCCGAGCCCAAGACCATGCTGGTCACCGAAGCCAAGGGCCGTGGCCTGCGCTCGCGCAGCGCCGACTACAGCCACCTGGACTGGGTACCTCGCGACAAGCTGACCGCAGCACAGTTGGCCGAAACCGGCCCTTACTGCGGCGGCGCGTACATCGAGCCGACTCGTCCTGGCATGAACGACAAGACGAACAAGAGCGATGCGCCGACCTTCATCGGCGCCAAGGCTTCTCGTTACGAGCAGGAGCAGCAGGTCGCTACCCTGGCCGGTGACGTGGTCATGCGCCAGGGCAGCATGCAGCTGGAATCGGACGAAGCCAGCCTGTACCAGGCGGAGAACCGTGGCGAACTGAATGGCAAGGTGCGCCTGCGCGACAACGGCGCCCTGATCGTGGGTGACCACGCTCAAGTCCAGCTCGACACCGGCGCCGCCCAGATCGATAACGCCGAATACGTGATGCACAAGTCACGTATCCGCGGTAACGCGCTGTACGCCAAGCGTGCAGAGAATGCGATCATCCGTCTCAAGGACGGTACGTACACCACCTGCGAGCCGGACAGCAACGCCTGGCAGCTCAAGGGCAACAACATCACGTTGAACCCGGCCACCGGTTTCGGTACGGCGACCAACGCGACGTTGCGGGTCAAGAACATCCCGATCCTGTACACCCCGTACATCTACTTCCCGATCGACGACCGTCGCCAATCCGGCTTCCTGCCGCCGAGCTTCAGCACCGGTGGGGAAACTGGCTTTACGCTGGTAACACCGTACTACTTCAACCTGGCGCCGAACTACGATGCCACGTTGTACCCGCAGTACATGACCAAGCGCGGCATGTTGATGGAGGGCGAGTTCCGCTATCTGACCAAGTCGAGTGAAGGGCAGTTTGGTGGGGCGTACCTCAACGACGATAATGACGAGCGCAAGAAGCAGACTGATTACGAAAAAACCCGCTATATGCTCAATTGGCAGCATAAGGGTGGGTTGGATTCGCGTCTGACGACCTTGGTTGATTACACCAAGATCAGTGATCCGTTCTATTTCCAGGATTTGAAGTCCTATCAGGAAGGCGTTCAGAGCCAGGACTTCCTGAACCAACAAGGTGCTTTGACCTATCGCGGGGATTCTTATCAGGCTCGCCTGAATGTCCAGGCGATGCAATTGGCCACGATTTCACAAATCACGCCGTATGATCGACTCCCGCAAATCACCTTTAATGGCTTGCTGCCGTACCATCCGGGGGGCGTCAATCTTTCCTATGAGACAGAAGCCGTAAGATTTGACCGCAACCTCAGAAGCGGCAATGTGGTTAACGAAGATGGCGGGCCCTTCAATCCCGATGGTTCCATTGGTGAGCGACGCCTGGATAACTACGTCAACGGCCTGACCCGCGCAAACGGTACGCGCTTGAACATAGCGCCTGCGATCGAGTACCCGATGACGTCAAGCTACGGCTTTATTACGCCAAGGCTCAAATACGTCTACACCAAGTATGACCTTGACCTGGACAGTAAAGGCAAGAAAGACATTGTCGACGGGCAGCTAGCTGCCACGGTGCCTGGTGCAGCTCCATACGCCGGCGGTGTATTCAAAAGCTCGCAAGATCGTGCAGTGCCAATTGCCAGCATCGACAGTGGTCTGTTCTTCGATCGCAATACCAACTGGTTCGGCAAAGACTATCGTCAGACCCTCGAACCGCGCGCGTTCTACCTTTATGTTCCCAATAAAGACCAGAGCGATATCCCGGTTTTCGACTCCGGTGAATACTCGTTCAGCTACGCATCGCTCTTCCGTGACAACCGCTTCGTTGGTAATGACCGGATAGGCGATGAAAACAAACTGTCCCTGGGCTTAACCAGCCGCTGGATTGAAGAAAACGGCTTCGAACGCCAGCGTGTTGCCATCGGCCAGGCCTTGTACTTCAAAGATCGTGAAGTTCAACTGCCGGGCGTATTGGCAGCAGACCGCGCCGACGCCCAGAGTGATGTATCCCCGGTAGCTCTTGAGTATGAGTTCCGCTTCAACCGTGACTGGCGTGCCACGGCCGACTATAACTGGGACACTGAAAGCCACACCCCTCGTTCGGGCAGCGCCATGTTCCACTACCAGCCGGAAGATAACCCGAACAAGGTGGTCAACCTCGGCTATCGCTATCGCAACGATCAGATCGTCTACAACCAGCTGACCGGCAAATGGCAATTCGGTGGTGACTTCGGCGAAGAAGGCAAGCCTGGCTTCGTGAAGGATTACTACAAAATCCAACAACACGACTTCTCGATGATGTGGCCGATCATTCCCCAGTGGAACCTGATCACGCGCTGGCAGTATGACTATGCTCGCAACCGTACCCTGGAAGCCTTTGGTGGTTTCGAGTACGACAACTGCTGCTGGAAACTGCGCGTCATCAACCGTTACTGGGTTTCCAACGACGAATACACGCAGATCGCCCCTCAGAACGAAAAGGGTGACCACGGGCTCTTCTTCCAGATCGTCCTTAAAGGACTCGGCGGCCTGACCGGCGCCAAGGTAGAGAGCTTCCTCGACAAAGGCATTGAAGGTTATCGTGAACGTGAAGACAAAGCTTTCTGAGTGTTTGCGCCCGCTAGTGCTGGGCGCGCTGTTCCTGGGTACTGTTTCGGCACACGCCGCAGTTCAACAGCTGGATAAAGTAGCGGCCATCGTCGACAACGACGTGATCATGCAGAGCCAGCTGGACCAACGGGTCAAGGAAGTTCAGCAAACCATCGCCAAGCGTGGCGGTGGTGTGCCACCGAGCAGCGTCCTGGAACCCCAGGTGCTGGAGCGTCTGATCGTCGAGAACCTGCAATTGCAGATTGGCGACCGTTCTGGCATCCGTATTTCAGACGAAGAATTGAACCAGGCCGTTGGCACCATCGCCCAGCGTAACAACATGAGCATTGATCAGTTCCGCGCCGCCCTGGCTCGCGATGGTTTGTCCTACGAGGACGCCCGTGACCAGATCAAGCGCGAAATGATCATCAGCCGTGTGCGCCAGCGCCGTGTGGCCGAGCGGGTTCAGGTGTCCGAGCAGGAAGTGAAGAACTTCCTGGCCTCGGACCTGGGCAAGATGCAGCTCTCCGAAGAGTTGCACTTGGCCAATATCCTGATCCCAACCCCGGACGGAGCCAACTCTGAGCAGCTTAATGCCGCCGCCGCTAAAACCCAGGCGATCTATGAGCGCCTGAAAGCGGGTGCAGATTTTGCCCAGATGGCCATTGCTCAGTCCGGCAGCGACAACGCCCTCGAAGGCGGTGACATGGGCTGGCGTAAAGCCGCTCAATTGCCACCTCCGTTTGATCGCGAATTGAGCGCCATGGAAGTCGGTGGCATTACCCAGCCAGCCCGCACCCCGGGTGGCTTCATCATCCTGAAGCTGCTGGAACGTCGCGGTGGCGAGACTTCGCTGAAAGACGAAGTCCATGTTCGTCACATCCTGGTCAAACCGAGCGAAATCCGCACTGAGGCACAAACCAAGGAACTGGCCCAGAAGATCTACGACCGCATTGAAAGCGGTGAAGACTTCGCCACCCTGGCTAAAAGCTTCTCGGAAGACCCAGGTTCTGCCCTTAACGGCGGCGACCTGAACTGGATCGACCCGAAAGCTCTGGTGCCTGAGTTCCAGCAGGTTATGGCCGAGACACCGCAAGGCGTATTGTCCAAGCCGTTCAAGACTCAGTACGGCTGGCATGTGCTGGAAGTGCTTGGCCGTCGCGCCACGGACAACACCACCCAGGCCCGCGAGCAGCAAGCCCTGAGCGTACTGCGTAACCGCAAATACGACGAAGAGCTGCAAACCTGGCTGCGTCAGATCCGTGACGAAGCGTATGTAGAGAACAAGCTGCCAGGCGCCGAGCAAACAGGCACCGACCAGGCACCCCAGTGAAACCCCAGCGTTTCGCGGTGACACCCGGCGAGCCAGCCGGCATTGGTCCAGACCTGTGCCTGCTGCTCGCCTCGCAACCCCAGCCACACCCCCTGATTGCCATTACCAGCCGCGACCTGCTCCTTGAGCGGGCCGCGCAACTGGGTGTGGCCGTCAACCTGCTGGACGTGGCGCCGGGCAACTGGCCCGACCTGCCGGCCCCCGCCGGCAGCCTGTATGTGTGGGACACCCCGCTGCAAGCCAAAGTGGTTGCAGGGCAGTTGAATACGGCCAACGCGGCATTTGTGCTGGAGACGTTGACCCGTGCGGGCCAAGGCTGCATCGACGGCGACTTCGCCGGCATGATTACCGCACCGGTGCACAAAGGTGTGATCAACGAATCCGGTATCGCCTTTTCCGGCCATACCGAATTCCTCGCGGAACTGACCCATACCGCTCAAGTGGTGATGATGCTCGCCACCCGCGGCCTGCGTGTGGCGCTGGTGACCACCCACTTGCCGCTGCGTGAAATCGCCGATGCCATCACTGCCGAGCGTGTGGAGCGTGTCACGCGCATCCTGCACAGCGACCTGCAACACAAATTCGGCATTGCCCAGCCGCGTATCCTGGTCTGTGGGCTTAACCCCCACGCCGGTGAAGGCGGCCACTTGGGCCATGAAGAAATCGACATCATTGAACCGACATTAGAGCGCCTGCGCCAAGAAGGCATGGACCTACGCGGCCCATTGCCTGCAGACACTCTGTTCACCCCCAAATATCTGGAGCACTGCGACGCAGTGCTGGCGATGTACCACGACCAGGGGCTGCCCGTGCTGAAATACAAAGGCTTCGGCGCCGCAGTCAACGTGACACTGGGCCTGCCGATCATCCGCACTTCCGTCGACCATGGCACCGCCCTGGACCTCGCAGGCAGCGGCAAGATCGATACCGGCAGCCTGCACGTGGCCCTGGAAACCGCCTATCAGATGGCCGAGACCCGTATATGACTGAGCATTACCAACACCGGGCGCGCAAGCGCTTCGGGCAGAACTTCCTGCATGACGCTGGCGTAATCGATCGCATCCTGCGCTCCATCCATGCCAAGCCAGAAGACCGCCTGCTGGAAATCGGCCCAGGCCAGGGCGCGCTGACCCAGGGCCTGCTGGCCAGCGGCGGGCAACTGGACGTCGTGGAACTGGACAAGGACCTGATCCCGATCCTCAACCAGCAGTTCGCCGGCAAAACCAACTTCAACCTGCACCAGGGCGACGCGCTGAAGTTCGACTTCAACAGCCTTGGCGCTGCGCCCAACAGCCTGCGGGTGGTGGGTAACCTGCCGTACAACATCTCCACGCCGCTGATTTTTCACCTGCTGAACAACGCCGGGATCATCCGCGACATGCACTTCATGCTGCAAAAGGAAGTGGTGGAGCGCCTGGCCGCAGGCCCTGGCGGTGGTGACTGGGGCCGCTTGTCGATCATGGTCCAGTATCACTGCCGCGTAGAGCACCTGTTCAACGTCGGCCCGGGCGCGTTCAACCCGCCACCGAAGGTCGATTCAGCCATCGTGCGCCTGGTGCCGCATGCCGTACTGCCGCACCCGGCCAAGGATCACAAACTGCTGGAACGTGTGGTACGCGAAGCGTTCAACCAACGCCGCAAGACCTTGCGTAACACACTCAAAGCCCTGCTGAGCAATGCTGAAATCGAAGCCGCCGGCGTCGACGGCGGCCTGCGCCCCGAGCAACTGGACCTGGCCGCGTTCGTGCGCCTGGCTGACCAGCTTGCCATCCAGCCAGCGCCAACAGCGCAATAGGGTTCAACACCCTCCAATGTGGGAGCGGGCTTGCTCGCGAATGCGGTGGATCAGTTATAGATCAGTTGACTGACGCACCGCATTCGCGAGCAAGCCCGCTCCCACAGGTTTAACCGCGTTACGTTGATAGAGTCGTTTCATCAAGTTCAAGAGCCCAGACAGCATGTCTGGCCTAGTGCCCACCTCTTGGCCTAGACTGACCCGCATCTGCTGTCCTTCGCTTTTAAGGCCTCTTGCATGTCCGATCCTCGCTATCAGATAGACGTCAGCGTCGTCACCCGCTTCCTGGCGGACCAGTCGCAACCCGAACATAACCGCTTCGCCTTTGCCTACACCATTACAGTGAAGAACAACGGGCTGGTGCCGGCCAAGCTGCTGTCGCGCCACTGGGTCATCACCGATGGCGACGGCCAGGTCGAGGAAGTGCGCGGGGCAGGCGTTGTCGGCCAGCAACCGTTGATCGACAGCGGCGCCAGCCACACTTATAGCAGCGGCACGGTAATGACCTCCAAGGTCGGCACCATGCAAGGCTCGTATCAAATGAAGGCCACCGACGGCCAACTGTTCGATGCAATCATCAAGCCCTTCCGCCTGGCTGTGCCAGGAGCCCTGCACTGATGGCGACGTACGCGGTCGGCGACCTGCAAGGTTGCCTGGACCCTCTCAAGCGCCTGCTGGAGCGCGTAGCCTTCGACCCGGCAAATGATCGCTTGTGGTTGGTGGGAGACTTGGTTAACCGGGGCCCACAGTCCCTGGAAACCCTGCGCTACCTCTATAGCCTGCGTGATTCCTTGGTATGCGTGCTGGGCAACCATGACCTGCATCTGCTTGCGGCCGGCAACAATATCGAGCGCCTCAAAAAAGGCGACACCCTGCGGGAAATTCTCGAAGCCCCAGACCGCGCTCAACTGCTCGACTGGCTGCGCCGGCAAAAACTCATGCACTACGACGAGGATCGCAACATGGCCTTGGTGCATGCCGGTATCCCGCCGCAGTGGACGCTGAAAAAAGCCCTCAAGTGCGCCGCCGAAGTTGAAAGTGCATTGGCTGATGACAACCTGTACACCGCTTACCTCGACGGCATGTACGGCAACGACCCAGTGAAGTGGGACAACGACCTCACCGGCGTGGCCCGCCTGCGAGTCATCACCAACTACTTCACGCGGATGCGCTTCTGCACGGCCGAAGGCAAACTGGACCTCAAGAGCAAGGAAGGCGCCGACACCGCCCTGCCCGGCTACAAGCCCTGGTTCGCCTACAAGGAACGCAAGACCCGAGACACAAAGATCATCTTTGGCCACTGGGCCGCGCTGGAAGGCAAGTGCGATGAACCCGGCGTGTTCGCCCTCGACACCGGTTGCGTGTGGGGCGGTGCCATGACCCTGATGAACATCGACACGGGCAAGCGCCTCGACTGCCAGTGCGAATCGCCCCTTTCCATTACCCTGCCGGCCACCGCCAAGCAATAGGAGCCCGCCATGACCGAATTCAAACGTATCCCTCCCCAAGAAGCACAGACCCTGCGCGAGCAAGGTGCCGTAGTCGTCGACATCCGCGACCAGCCTACTTATGCCGCCGCTCACATCACCGGCGCCCAGCACTTGGACAACGTCAACATCGCCGACTTCATCCGCGCCGCCGACCTCGATGCACCGCTGATCGTCGCCTGCTACCACGGCAATTCCAGCCAGAGTGCAGCCGCGTATCTGATCAGCCAGGGTTTCTCTGACGTCTACAGCCTGGACGGCGGGTTTGAGCTGTGGCGTACGACCTATCCCGCGGAAATTTCTTCGGGCGATTCGCAATAATTTTTTTCACACCCCGCTACCCCGCGTGACGCTTGGGCTTGCGCCGTTTCTGACGAACGGCGCGGCTAAACTAATTGCGCATCGCGCCTTGACCTCCCGGATTCCGAACTATCCTTAAGCGCAGGCCATCCGAATCAGGGGAGAGCCGGTACACCGGCGTACGGGTCATCGGTAGCGTTTCAGGGTGTTCTGGGGGGAAAACAGCCATTGGCGTGCGTCAATGACTGCCAGCATCGACTGATTGATCCGGCGTCGGCTCCACGTATCGAGCGAGGTGACGACGTCATGAGTATCTTTAGCCACTTCCAACAACGCTTCGCGTCCACACAGCAGGAAGAACTCACGCTTCAGGAGTATCTCGAGCTGTGCAAACAGGACCGCAGCACCTACGCTTCTGCCGCCGAACGCTTGCTATTGGCGATTGGCGAGCCAGAACTGGTGGAAACCGCCAATAATTCGCGCCTGTCGCGGATATTTTCCAACAAGGTGATCCGCCGCTATCCGGCCTTTGAAGACTTCCATGGGATGGAAGAATGCATCGACCAGATCGTTTCCTACTTCCGCCATGCCGCCCAAGGCCTGGAAGAGAAGAAGCAGATCCTCTATTTGCTCGGCCCGGTCGGCGGCGGCAAATCGTCCCTGGCGGAAAAGCTCAAGCAATTGATCGAGAAGGTGCCCTTCTATGCGATCAAGGGCTCGCCCGTCTTCGAGTCCCCCTTGGGCCTGTTCAACGCCACGGAAGATGGCGCGATCCTCGAGGAAGACTTCGGTATCCCGCGGCGCTACCTCAACACCATCATGTCGCCCTGGGCCACCAAGCGCCTGGCCGAGTTCGGCGGTGACATCAGCCAGTTCCGGGTGGTGAAACTCTACCCGTCGATCCTCAACCAGATCGGCGTGGCCAAGACCGAACCCGGCGATGAAAACAATCAGGACATTTCGGCACTGGTGGGCAAGGTCGATATCCGAAAACTGGAAGAGTTTCCGCAGAACGATGCCGATGCCTACAGCTATTCGGGCGCATTGTGCCGGGCCAACCAGGGCCTGATGGAGTTCGTGGAGATGTTCAAGGCACCGATCAAGGTGCTGCACCCACTGCTCACCGCTACCCAGGAAGGTAACTACAACAGTACCGAAGGCCTGGGGGCGATTCCATTTACCGGGATCCTGCTGGCTCACTCCAACGAATCGGAATGGCATACCTTCCGCAATAACAAGAACAACGAAGCCTTCATCGACCGGATCTATATCGTCAAGGTGCCGTACTGCCTGCGGGTCAGTGACGAAATCAAGATTTACGACAAACTGCTGTTCAACAGCTCCCTGGCCAAGGCCCATTGCGCCCCCGACACCCTGAAAATGCTTGCCCAGTTCACCGTACTGTCGCGCCTCAAGGAGCCGGAGAACTCCAATATCTATTCGAAGATGCGCGTCTACGACGGCGAAAACCTCAAGGACACCGATCCCAAGGCTAAGTCGATCCAGGAATACCGTGATACAGCCGGTGTGGACGAGGGCATGAACGGTCTGTCGACGCGCTTTGCGTTCAAGATCTTGTCCAAGGTCTTCAACTTCGATCCCCACGAGATTGCCGCCAACCCGGTGCACTTGCTCTATGTGCTGGAACAACAGATTGAACAGGAGCAATTCCAGGCCGAAACTCGTGAGCGCTACCTGCGCTTCCTCAAGGAATACCTGGCGCCGCGCTACATCGAGTTCATCGGCAAGGAAATCCAGACCGCTTACCTGGAGTCCTACAGCGAATACGGCCAGAACATTTTCGACCGCTACGTCCTGTACGCCGATTTCTGGATCCAGGATCAGGAATACCGCGACCCGGAAACCGGCGAAATCCTCAATCGCGTGGCCCTCAACGAAGAATTGGAAAAAATCGAGAAACCCGCCGGCATCAGCAATCCGAAGGACTTCCGCAACGAAATCGTCAATTTCGTACTGCGCGCCCGTGCCAACAACAACGGCAAGAACCCCACTTGGCTCAGCTACGAGAAGCTGCGGGTGGTCATCGAGAAGAAAATGTTCTCCAACACCGAGGACCTGCTGCCCGTCATCAGCTTCAACGCCAAGGCCAGCAAGGAGGATCAGCAAAAACACAACGACTTCGTCACACGCATGGTCGAGCGAGGCTACACCGACAAACAGGTACGACTGCTCTCCGAGTGGTACCTGCGGGTTCGCAAATCGCAGTAAGGCAGCGGCAAGCGCGCACTGCCAGGCATCCGGCCTGGCAGTTGACCGCTTGTCTCTAAGCTTCCAGCCCGCGGCTTGAAGCTTGTAACGTGAAGCTGCCCGGAGGGCTCCCCATGAGCTATGTGATCGACCGACGCCTCAATGGCAAGAACAAGAGCACGGTAAACCGCCAGCGTTTCCTGCGGCGTTACCGTGACCACATCAAAAAGGCGGTAGAAGAGGCCGTCAGCCGCCGTTCCATCACCGACATGGAGCATGGCGAACAAATCAGCATTCCCGGACGGGACATCGACGAACCGGTACTTCACCATGGCCGCGGCGGCAAACAGACCGTGGTGCACCCGGGTAACAAGGAATTCACCACTGGCGAACATATCCAGCGCCCACAAGGCGGTGGCGGCGGCAAAGGCCCGGGCAAAGCCGGCAACTCTGGCGAAGGCATGGATGAATTCGTATTCCAGATCACTCAGGAAGAATTCCTCGAATTCATGTTCGAAGACCTCGAACTGCCCAACCTAGTCAAACGCAACCTGACCGGCACCGATACCTTCAAGACCGTACGTGCAGGGATCAGCAACGAGGGCAACCCGTCGCGCATCAACATCATCCGCACCCTGCGTTCAGCCCACGCACGGCGTATCGCCCTCTCCGGCAGCAGCCGCGCCAAACTCAAGCAGGCCAAGGAAGAGTTGGCACGCTTGAAGCGCGAAGAACCGGATAACTTCGGCGATATCCAGGAAATCGAGGCGGAAATCGAAAAACTCAGCGCGCGCATCCACCGCGTGCCGTTCCTCGATACCTTTGACTTGAAATACAACCTGCTGGTCAAGCAACCCAACCCCAGCTCCAAGGCGGTGATGTTCTGCCTGATGGACGTTTCCGGCTCCATGACCCAGGCCACCAAGGACATCGCCAAGCGCTTCTTCATCCTGCTGTACCTGTTCCTGAAACGGAACTACGACAAGATTGACGTAGTGTTCATCCGCCATCACACCAGCGCGCGAGAGGTGGACGAAGAGGAGTTTTTCTACTCGCGGGAAACTGGCGGCACCATTGTTTCCAGCGCACTGAAGCTGATGCAGGAGATCATGGCCGAGCGCTACCCCGCCAACGAGTGGAACATCTACGCCGCCCAAGCCTCTGACGGCGACAACTGGAACGACGACTCGCCGATCTGCCGGGACATTTTGATCAACCAGATCATGCCGTTCGTGCAGTACTACACTTACGTCGAAATTACCCCCCGTGAGCACCAGGCCCTGTGGTTCGAATACGAGCGCATCGGCGAAGCCTTTGCCGACACGTTCGCCCAGCAGCAACTGGTCTCGGCCGGCGATATCTACCCGGTCTTCCGTGAACTCTTCCAGCGCAGGTTAGTGACATGACCGCCAAAAAAGAGAACAAGCGCCAACCCATTTCCACCGGTTCCGAGTGGACCTTCGAACTGATCCAGGCCTATGACCGGGAAATCAGCCGTATCGCGGCGGGTTATGCCTTGGACACCTATCCCAATCAGATAGAAGTCATCACCGCTGAACAGATGATGGATGCCTATGCCTCGGTGGGCATGCCCCTGGGCTATCACCATTGGTCCTACGGGAAACACTTTCTCAGTACCGAGAAGTCCTACACACGCGGCCAGATGGGCCTGGCCTACGAGATCGTGATCAACTCCGACCCGTGCATCGCGTACCTGATGGAAGAAAACACCATCTGCATGCAGGCGCTGGTAGTGGCCCATGCCTGCTATGGGCATAACAGTTTCTTCAAGGGCAACTACCTGTTTCGCACCTGGACCGATGCCAGTTCGATCATTGATTACCTGGTGTTCGCCAAGCAATACATCATGCAGTGCGAGGAGCGCCACGGTATCGATGCGGTGGAAGACCTGTTGGACTCCTGCCACGCGCTGATGAATTATGGGGTCGATCGCTATAAGCGTCCCTATCCTATTTCCGCCGAAGAGGAACGCCTGCGCCAGAAGGAGCGCGAGGAGCACCTGCAGAAACAGATCAACGACCTGTGGCGCACCATCCCCAAGCGCGCCGACAAGAACAGCGACAAGGACAATGCCCGCTTCCCCGCCGAACCGCAGGAAAACATCCTGTATTTCCTCGAAAAGCACGCACCGCTGCTGGAGCCCTGGCAGCGCGAAATCGTGCGTATCGTGCGCAAGATCGCGCAATATTTTTATCCCCAGCGCCAAACCCAAGTAATGAACGAAGGCTGGGCAACCTTCTGGCATTACACCCTGATGAACGACCTGTACGACGAAGGCCTGGTCACTGACGGCTTCATGATGGAGTTCCTCACGTCCCATACGAGCGTGGTCTTCCAGCCAGGCTTCGACAGCCCGTACTACAACGGCATCAACCCCTATGCACTGGGTTTTGCCATGTACCGCGATATCCGCCGCATGTGCGAGCACCCCACGGAGGAAGACCGCCGCTGGTTCCCGGAAATCGCCGGCAGCGACTGGCTATCGACCATCAAGTTCGCCATGAGCAGCTTCAAGGATGAGAGTTTTATCCTGCAGTACCTGTCGCCTCAGGTGATCCGCGACCTCAAGTTGTTCAGCATCCTGGACGACGACCTCAAGGATGACCTGGTGGTGCCTGCCATCCACGACGAACCCGGCTACCGCATCATTCGCGAAACCCTGGCCGCGCAATACAACCTGGGTAACCGCGAGCCTAACGTTCAGATCTACAGCATTGATGTGCGTGGCGACCGTTCGCTGACCCTGCGTCACCAGCAACACGACCGCAAACCCTTGGGCGAATCCACTGAGGAAGTGCTCAAGCACCTGCATCGGCTCTGGGGTTTTGATATTCATTTGGAAACCCTGCAGGGCGACCAAGTGATGAAGACCCACCATGTACCACCGCGCAGCGATCATAACGACAACGACTATGGCCGCCTGGACATGGCCGTCGTGCATCTCTGAAACAGCAAAGCCTCCATTGGCCAGGCTCAGGCGTTATCCTGTGCCGCTAATGGAGGCTTTTTCATGAAAATCTACAAAGTCGGCGGCGCCGTGCGTGATCGCCTTCTGGGCATCGAGGTCACCGATATAGACCGCGTCGTCGTTGGCGCGACGGCTGAAGAGATGCTCGCCAAGGGTTATAAACCGGTGGGCGCCGATTTTCCGGTGTTTCTCGATCCGAAAAACGGTGACGAATACGCCCTCGCTCGCACCGAACGCAAGAATGGCCGGGGTTACGGTGGCTTTATATTCCATGCGAGCCCCGACGTTACGCTGGAAGAAGACCTGATCCGGCGTGACCTGACCATCAATGCCATGGCGGAGGATGACGAGGGTAACCTGACTGATCCTTATCAGGGACAACGCGATCTTGAAGCGCGTCTTTTACGGCATGTTTCTCCCGCGTTCGCCGAAGATCCCCTCCGCGTACTACGCGTTGCGCGTTTCGCCGCGCGCTATGCGCCTCTCGGCTTCACAGTCGCCCCTGAGACCCTCGAATTAATGCGCCAACTCAGTGAGTCCGGCGAGTTGGAGGCCCTTACCCCCGAGCGCAGTTGGAAGGAAATCTCACGGGCGCTGATGGAAGATCAACCCCAGGTATTTATCCAAGTACTGCGTGACTGCGACGCACTGAAAACCTTGATGCCGGAGGTGGATGCGCTGTTCGGCGTGCCGCAGCCCGCAGCTCACCACCCGGAAATAGACACCGGCGTGCATACCTTGAGCGTGCTGCAGCAAGCAGCCCTGCACAAGCAACCGCTGAGCGTGCGCTGGGCCTGCCTGCTGCACGACCTGGGCAAAGGCCTGACGCCTGTGGATAAATTGCCGCAGCACATTGCCCACGAACATCGCGGCTTGAAGCTGATCAAAGCGGTGAACGAGCGTTTCAAGGTGCCGAGGGATTGCCAGGAGTTGGCCTTGCTGGTGGGGCAATATCATACTCACGGGCATCGCGCGCTTGAACTCAAGGCCTCGACATTGCTGGAGTTGCTGCAAAGCTTCGACGTGTACCGTCGGCCGCAACGCTTTGAAGAGTTCGTGGCGGCCTGCGAAATGGACGCTCGTGGCCGCGAGGGTTTTGAGCAACGCAGTTATCCACAGGCCGATTATTTGCGCGGAGCGGCAAAGGTGGCACGCGAAGTGCCGGTCGCGCCGCTGCTAGAAAAGGGTTTCAAAGGCCCCGAACTGGGCGAGGCGCTCAAGCGCGAACGGCTCAAGGCGCTTAAAGCCTACAAAGAACAGCAAAAGCCCTTGTAGGAGCGAGCTTGCTCGCGAAGAACCTCAACGATGACGCAGCGCCCTCAGGTTTTTCGCGAGCACGCTCGGCTCCTACAAAAGAGCTTGTGGCGTGAGTGGCTGACCCTGCCACTCGAACGCCACAGGCGCCAATACCTGATCAATTTGCGCGTCTCGCCACAACTCGGCCATTGTCTTGCCCGCCTCCGGGTGCAGACGCTCCGGCGCCATCATCGACAGCGGCCACAACACAAAGGCGTTTTTCAGAATTTCGGCTCGCGGCAAGATCAAGCCATCGAAATTGCCCACCCAATCGCCATACAACAACACATCGATATCCAGCGGCAGGCCTTTGCGGTCGGGCGCGTAGCGGCCGTTGTCGGCCTCGATGGATTTCAACCGGCGATCGAGTTCCATCAACGGCAGGTCGGTATAAGCCGACACCACCAGATTGAAAAACGGCCCACTTTTGATCCCCACCGGCTGGCTTTCGAACACCGCCGAACAGCGCATATCCGTCAAGAAGCCCGCCAACGCATCCAAGCCGGCGCATAGACGAGCCTCGCGGTCGATATTGCTGCCAAGCCCGAGGTAAACCTGAGTCAACGACATCCGCGCTCGATCTCCACGCCCACGCCCTTGGCAGCCGGTACCGCGCCGGGCTTGGTCAACTTGAGGTGCAGCCAGGGAATCTGGAACTCACTCATCAGCACTTCGGCCAGACGCTCGGCAAAGGTTTCCACCAGTTGGTACTGGGAATGCTCGGCAAAGGCCTGGATACGCGCAGACACCCTGGCGTAATCCAGTGCCAGGGTCAGGTCGTCACCTGCCGCAGCTGGGCGATTATCCCAGGCGAAGCTCAGGTCCAGGCGCAGGCATTGCCGGATTCCGCGCTCCCAGTCGTAAGCCCCGATCACGGTGTCGACTTCCAGGCCTTCGATAAACACTCTGTCCAAGCACTTTTCTCCGCAGCACGACAAGGGCGCGATGCCCCGTTAGAATCAGGGCGTCCTCGCCCGGAATAGTTAGCATGTTTTGGTCACTGGCGATTTTCGCCTACCTGCTCGGCTCGCTGTCCTTCGCCATTTTGCTCAGCCGCTTGACGGGAAATCCCGATCCGCGAATGAGTGGCTCAGGCAATGCCGGCGCCACCAATATGTTGCGCCTGGCCGGCAAGAAACTCGCCGTCCTGACCTTGCTGGGCGACGTCTGCAAGGGCCTGCTGCCCGTGCTCATCGCCAGCCTCGTCGGCCTTAGCTTGCAACAGCAAGCCTGGGTGGGCCTGTGTGCCGTCCTGGGCCACCTGTTCCCGTTGTACTTCCGCTTTCGCGGCGGCAAGGGCGTCGCCACGGCGGCCGGCATGCTGCTGGGCATTTACCCCCCTGCGGCGTTACTGGCCATGCTCGCCTGGCTGCTGACGTTCTACCTGACCCGCACCAGCTCGCTGGCCGCGCTGATTGCCACGCCGCTGACCCTGCCGCTGCTGGCCTGGCAGGAACCAGAAGCGCTGCTACCGATGAGCGTGCTGACACTGCTGATCGTCTGGCGCCACCGCGGCAATCTACGCGACCTGTTTGCCGGGCGCGAACGGCATTTTTAAATACCCCGCCTGGACCCGGTGCCCTTGAACCTTACAACGGCGGCAATTGCTCCATCGGCCAGCGCGCCTGCACGCTGATCGCCAGGCTTTCGTGCTGCCCGGCCTGCAAGCGCTGGCAACCGGCGTAGGCAATCATCGCGCCGTTGTCAGTGCAGAACTCAGGGCGTGCGTAAAACACGTTGCCATTCATGTCGCCGAGCATTTTTTCCAGGGAACTGCGCAACGCCTTGTTGGCGCTGACGCCGCCTGCGATCACCAGCCGCTTCATGCCCGCCTGTTTCAGGGCGCGCTTGCACTTGATGGTCAAAGTCTCCACCACAGCCTGCTGGAACGCCAGCGCGATGTCGCAACGGGCTTGCTGGCCGTCGTCCCCGGCGCTGACGCTCTGCTGCCAGGTGTTCAAGGCAGAGGTTTTCAAACCGCTGAAACTGAACATCAAGCCAGGACGATCACACATCGGCCGCGGGAAGGTGTAGCGACCGGCAACGCCGTTCTCGGCAAGACGGGCGATTTCCGGCCCCCCCGGATAATTAAGCCCCATCATCTTCGCGGTTTTGTCGAACGCTTCACCGGCGGCATCGTCCAGCGACTCGCCCAACAGTGTGTATTGACCGATCCCATCCACCTGAACCAGCTGCGTATGCCCGCCCGAAACCAACAAAGCGACGAACGGGAACTCCGGCGGTGTTTTTTCCAGCATGGGCGCCAATAAGTGGCCTTCCATATGGTGCACACCAAGAGCAGGAATACCCCAGGCAAAGGCCAGCGCCTGGGCGCAAGAGGCCCCAACCAGCAGGGCTCCGACCAATCCGGGCCCTGCCGTATAGGCAATGGCATCGATCTCGGTTGCCACACAACCGGCCTCATCCAGCACCTGGCGGATCAATGGCAGCATGCGCTTGACGTGATCGCGGCTGGCAAGCTCCGGCACCACGCCGCCATAGGCGCGATGCAGGTCGATCTGACTGAACAGTGCATCGGCCAAAAGCCCGCGTTCACTGTCGTATAGTGCGACTCCGGTTTCGTCGCAGGAGGTTTCAAGTCCCAGTACTAGCATGGGTTTGCGCCTTGTAGAGGCTGAATTCGAAGGCGCGCATAATAGTCGCCACTCCCCCTCCCGACTAGCGGTTTTCGATCAGAGGCTTTGCATTCCGGGCAATGAGGGGTTAACATCCGCAACCCTTAAAAACCGACGACCTCAGCCGCGAATTTTTTGCGACGAGAACGTTGATTCCCGGTAATGAAAGAAGGTAGCTCTGGATGCCAGCCGTCAAAGTAAAAGAGAACGAACCCTTCGACGTAGCTCTGCGTCGTTTCAAGCGCTCCTGCGAAAAAGCCGGTGTTCTGGCTGAAGTTCGTAGCCGCGAATTTTATGAGAAGCCAACTTCTGAGCGTAAGCGCAAAGCAGCAGCCGCTGTTAAGCGTCACGCTAAGAAAGTTCAGCGCGAACAGCGCCGCGCCGTTCGTCTGTACTAATACACAGACGTTCGTAGCAAGCTTCTGCCAAGCCCGGCCCTCAGCCGGGCTGTTGGCATTTGCGGATATCGCTTGATGCTTCACCGTCGACGCCGCACACGCGACCGAGACACTGCTTCACACGTCAGGGCTGGCTCTTTTGCCAGCGGTGCACGTCTCTTCTGACGAGCCTAACAAGGCTACTGACGAGCACACCTATTCTTCAAACAGACGATCAACCGTGTCGGCTGTGCCCATCGATGCGTTTCCGAGGCTGCCATTGGCCAAGACCGGACGCCCGGGCAACATTTCCATGCCGAAGACTGATCAGAAACTACCCTCAGTGAATATTCGGCAGATACACTTCCTGATGACCCATGCAGACGATGATGATCGAGCCCCCTATACGTGCGCTTGAACACCTCACGGGTCCTCATTTACACGCAGTGATGACGAGAACGCCATGGCCGGGCTGATTCCCCAGAGCTTTATTGACGACCTTCTGAACCGCACCGACATCGTCGATGTTGTCAGCTCACGCGTACAGCTGAAAAAAGCCGGCAAAAACTACACCGCCTGCTGCCCGTTCCATAAAGAAAAAACCCCATCCTTCAGCGTCAGCCCCGACAAGCAGTTCTATTACTGCTTCGGTTGCGGGGCGGGCGGGAATGCCCTGGGTTTCCTGATGGACCACGACAACCTGGACTTCCCCCAGGCTGTCGAGGACTTGGCTAAAGCCGCAGGAATGGAAGTGCCCCGCGAAGAAAGTGGCCGCCCGCACAAACCCCGGCAACCCACCGATTCGCCGCTGTACCCGCTGCTTACCGCTGCCGCCGATTTTTACCGCCAGGCACTCAAGAGCCATCCGCAGCGCAAGGCCGCTGTCGACTACCTCAAAGGCCGTGGCCTCACCGGCGAAATCGCTCGGGACTTCGGTCTCGGCTTCGCTCCGCCGGGCTGGGACAATCTGTATAAACACCTTAGCAACGACACCCTCCAGCAAAAGGCCATGATCGACGCCGGCCTGCTGGTGGAAAACGCCGAGACCGGCAAGCGCTATGACCGCTTCCGCGACCGCGTGATGTTCCCGATCCGCGACAGCCGTGGCCGCATCATCGCCTTTGGCGGCCGCGTGCTTGGTGATGACAAACCCAAGTACCTGAACTCCCCGGAGACCCCGGTGTTTCACAAAGGCCAGGAACTCTACGGCCTGTTCGAAGCGCGCAAGAACAACCGCAACCTCGACGAAATCATCGTGGTTGAGGGTTATATGGACGTGATCGCCCTGGCCCAACAAGGCCTGCGCAACGCGGTCGCGACCCTCGGCACCGCCACCAGCGAAGAACATCTGAAGCGCCTGTTCCGTGTCGTGCCCAGCGTGCTGTTTTGCTTCGACGGCGACCAGGCTGGCCGCAACGCCGCCTGGCGCGCGCTCGAAGCCACGCTGTCGAGCCTGCAGGATGGGCGTCGCGCACGCTTCCTGTTCCTGCCCGAAGGCGAAGACCCGGACACGCTGGTGCGCTCGGAAGGTACCGATGCGTTCCGTGCACGCATCAATCAACATGCACAGCCGCTGGCGGATTATTTTTTCCAGCAACTGACCGAAGAAGCCGACCCGCGCTCCCTGGAGGGCAAGGCCCATATGGCAACCCTTGCGGCGCCGCTGATCGACAAAGTCCCCGGCGCCAATTTGCGCACACTGATGCGCCAGCGCCTGCTGGAGATCACCGGTTTGAGCGGTGAAGCCGTCAGCCAGCTGGTGCACAGCGCCCCGCAAGAGGCGCCGCCAGCCTACGACCCCGGCATGGATTACGACGCCATGCCGGACTACGCTGACTTTCACCAACCTCAGGAGGCCTTCGCGCCCCAGCAGGAGTGGACGCCAAAGAAGCCCGGCGCAGGTGGCAAGAAGTGGGATAAAAAGCCGTGGAGCAAAAACGGCAAGCGCGGTGATCGCGATGATCGCGATGAAGCCTACGCGCCACGCACGCCCGTAGCGGTGGAAGCCCCCACACTGATTGCACTGCGCACACTGATTCACCACCCGCAATTGGCCGGCAAGGTTGAAAGTGCCGACCACTTTGCCAACGAGAGCAATACCTATGCTCAGGTGCTTATTGCACTGATCGAAGCCGTGCAGAAAAACCCTAAGCTAAACTCAATCCAGTTGATGGCTCGCTGGCATGGCACGGAACAGGGCCGTTTATTGCGGGCACTGGCGGAAAAGGAGTGGCTAATTGACGGCGACAACCTTGAACAACAGTTTTTAGACACCATTAATAGGTTATCCGCGGGTCAACACACTCAGACCCTCGACGAACTTATCAAGAGAGCAAGGCAGCCGGGATTATCGGCTGAAGAGCAAATTCAGATAGCAAAACAGATGCGCGACCTCTTAAAACAGAATGTTTACGCATCAAACCCGACCTCAGCTGGCGTGTGAGGTCATAGCTCGGGTATAATCCTCGGCTTGTTTTTTGCCCGCCAAGACCTTCAGTGGATAGGGTGTTATGTCCGGAAAAGCGCAACAGCAGTCTCGTATCAAAGAGTTGATACTTCTTGGTCGTGAGCAGGGTTACCTGACTTACGCGGAGGTCAACGACCACCTGCCTGAGGATATTTCAGATCCTGAGCAGGTGGAAGACATCATCCGCATGATTAACGACATGGGGATCAACGTATTCGAAACTGCGCCAGATAAGGATTCCCTTATGCTGGCCGACGCCGATACCGACGAAGCCGCCGCTGAAGAAGCTGCCGCCGCGTTGGCTGCGGTGGAGACCGATATCGGTCGCACGACAGACCCGGTGCGCATGTATATGCGCGAAATGGGTACCGTCGAGCTGCTGACACGCGAAGGCGAGATCGAAATCGCCAAGCGTATCGAAGAGGGCATCCGTGAAGTGATGGGCGCCATTGCGCACTTCCCTGGCACGGTTGACCACATTCTCTCCGAGTACACTCGCGTCACCACCGAAGGTGGCCGCCTGTCTGACGTCCTGAGCGGTTATATCGACCCGGACGACGGCATTGCGCCGCCTGCCGCCGAAGTACCGCCGCCTGTTGATGCGAAAGCCGCAAAAGCGGACGACGACTCCGACGACGACGAAGCTGAAAGCAGCGACGACGAAGAAGAAGCCGAAAGCGGTCCAGACCCGGTCATCGCTGCCCAGCGCTTCGGTGCGGTTTCCGATCAAATGGAAATCACCCGCAAGGCCCTGAAGAAGCACGGTCGTGGCAACAAGCAGGCGATTGCCGAGCTGGTGGCCCTGGCTGAGCTGTTCATGCCGATCAAGCTGGTGCCCAAGCAATTCGAAGGCCTGGTTGAGCGTGTTCGCAGCGCCCTTGAGCGTCTGCGTGCACAAGAGCGTGCGATCATGCAGCTCTGTGTGCGTGATGCGCGCATGCCGCGTACCGATTTCCTGCGCCAGTTCCCGGGCAACGAAGTTGACGAAAGCTGGAGCGACGCACTGGCCAAGGGCAAGGCGAAATACGCCGAAGCCATCGGTCGCCTGCAGCCCGATATCATCCGTTGCCAGCAGAAGCTGACCGCGCTTGAGACCGAAACCGGCCTGACCATTGCAGAAATCAAAGACATCAACCGTCGTATGTCGATCGGTGAGGCCAAGGCCCGCCGCGCGAAGAAAGAGATGGTTGAAGCGAACTTGCGTCTGGTGATCTCCATCGCCAAGAAGTACACCAACCGTGGCCTGCAATTCCTTGATCTGATCCAGGAAGGCAACATCGGCTTGATGAAGGCGGTGGACAAGTTCGAATACCGTCGCGGCTACAAGTTCTCGACTTATGCCACCTGGTGGATCCGTCAGGCGATCACTCGCTCGATCGCCGACCAGGCCCGCACCATCCGTATTCCGGTGCACATGATCGAGACCATCAACAAGCTCAACCGCATTTCCCGGCAGATGTTGCAGGAAATGGGTCGCGAACCGACCCCGGAAGAGCTGGGCGAACGCATGGAAATGCCTGAGGATAAAATCCGCAAGGTATTGAAGATCGCTAAAGAGCCGATCTCCATGGAAACGCCGATTGGTGATGACGAAGACTCCCATCTGGGTGACTTCATCGAAGACTCGACCATGCAGTCGCCAATCGATGTCGCCACTGTTGAGAGCTTGAAAGAAGCGACTCGCGACGTACTGTCCGGCCTCACTGCCCGTGAAGCCAAGGTACTGCGCATGCGTTTCGGCATCGACATGAATACCGACCACACCCTTGAGGAAGTCGGTAAGCAGTTTGACGTGACCCGTGAGCGGATCCGTCAGATCGAAGCCAAGGCGCTGCGCAAGTTGCGCCACCCGACGCGAAGCGAGCATCTGCGCTCCTTCCTCGACGAGTAATACCAGAACCCCCGGCCCAGGCCGGGGGTTTTGCTTTCTACCGATTGCTTTGCACAGATTAACTGCCCCGCACCACCCCGCCCTCGCAATGCCCGTCTACACTCGAGACATTCCCCGTGCCATAACGAGACCGTTATGCCCAGATTGCCGACCGTGATACTGCTGTCGCTGCTGACCTGGACCGCAACGGCTGGCGCGTTGACTCTTACGGATGATGAGCGTAGCTGGTTGGCGGACCATCAGGAGCTGCGCCTAGGCGTGGATGCGTCTTGGCCACCTTTTGAATATCGCGATGAAAATGGCCGATATCAGGGCTTGGCAGCCGATTACGTACGCCTGCTCCAGGACCGCCTGGGTGTGCGTATCAAACTGATCGAACCGGTTAACTGGACCGCGGTGCTTGAACAAGCCCGCAATAATCAGCTCGACCTGCTGCCTGGCATCATGTCCACCCCCGAACGCCAAAACTTCCTGGCGTTCACACGCCCCTATCTCGACTTTCCCATCGTCATCCTGGCCCATGAAGGCGGCGCGAAACCACGCAGCCTCAAGGATCTGTACGGGCTTAAAATTGCCGTGGTGGAAAACTACGCGCCCCATGAATTGCTCCGCACCCACCATCCGGACCTGAATCTGGTCGCCCTGCCCAACGTCAGTTCGACGCTGCAAGCCCTGGCCACCGATGAAGTGGATGCCGTGGTCGGCGACCTCGCCTCCAGCGTCTGGAGCCTGCGCCAACTCAAGCTCGACGGTTTATACGTCAGCGGCGAAACGCCCTACCGCTACCAACTGGCGATGGGTGTCCCGCGGAATGAAAAAATCCTGGTGGGCATCCTGGACAAAGTCCTCGCCGACCTCAGCTCAGCCGAAACGGATGCAATCCAGCAACATTGGGTCGGCAGCTTCGCCGATCACCGCACCTTCTGGGCTGACTTGCTCACGTACGGCCTGCCAGCGGTGCTGCTATTGAGTACGGTGCTGGCCATCGTTATTCGGATCAATCGCCGGCTCAGTTCGGAAATTTCTCGCCGGGTCGCCCTTGAACAAGAACTGCGAAGCAGCGAGTACCACTATCGCGGCTTGGTGGAGAGCTTGTCCGCCATCGCCTGGGAAGCAAGCATCAGCGATTTCACCTACAGCTACGTGTCGCCCCATGCCGAAGACCTGCTCGGTTATCCCCGCGCCCATTGGCTGATTCCAGGCTTCTGGCGCAACATCATCCACCCCGCCGACCTGACCCGCGCCGAGGCCTATTGCTATCGGGAAACTCGCGCTAACCGTGATCACAGCATTGATTACCGGGTCATCACCGCTGATGGCCGCTGCCTGTGGGTACGTGACATTGTCAGCCTGATCGAACACGGCCACGAGCCAGTGCTGCGCGGCCTGATGATCGACATCAGCGAAGCCAAGCGCACCGAGGAAGCCCTGCAACTGTCCGAGCAGAAATTTGCCTCGGTGTTTCAGCAGTGCCCAGACATCCTGGTGATTGCCCAGTTGTCTGATGGCTGCCTGCTGGAGGTCAACAAGGCATTCGAGGACCAGATTGGGCTACGCGCCGACGAGGTGGTAGGCAAAACCGCCTCAGATCTGAATATATGGGGCATTCAGGGCGTCGGTCCGGATTTGCTGCAGCGGGTACAGACCACCAGTATCCGTAACCTGGAAATGTCCTTTCTGCGCAGCAATGGTCAGGCATTTACCGGGCTGATCTCAGCTGAGCCGTTCCAACTCGATACCACTGAAGCCCTGGTGGTGGTGGTGCGCGATATCACCGAGCTCAAGGAAACCCAACAGCAGCTGCAAACCTCCGAAGAGAAATTCGCCAAGGCATTCCATGCTTCCCCTGACGGTTTACTACTGAGTCGCCAAAGGGATGGCCTGCTGATTGAAGTGAACGAAGGTTTCAGCCACCTGACCGGTTTCACCAGCGCCTCCTCACTTGACCAATCAACCCTGGACCTAGGCATCTGGGTCGACCTCAACGAACGCAAGCACATGCTGGAGTTGATGCAGCGCGACGGCTTTGTGCGCGATTTCATCTGTCATATCCGTCGTGCCGACGGCCAGATTCGCCTGTGCGAAGTGTCCAGCCGCCCACTGCCGATTGGCGACGAAGATTGCATGCTGACCATCGCCCGGGACATCACCGAACGCCAGTTGATGCAGGAAAAACTGCAGCAGGCCGCCACGGTGTTCGAAAGCACCGCCGAAGGCGTCTTGATCACCGACACACGGCAGAACATCAGCGCCGTCAACCGCGCCTTCACTGAGATAACCGGCTACAGCGAGGTTGAAGCCCTTGGCCATACCCCGCGCCTGCTCGCCTCCGGCCTGCATGACAGCGCGTTCTATGCGGCGATGTGGCACCAGTTGACGGCCCACGGTCATTGGCAAGGAGAGATCTCCAACCGCCGAAAGAACGGCGAGGTGTATCCGAGCTGGCTGACCATCAGCGCCGTGCGTAACCGCGAGCAATTGGTCACCCACTTCGTTGCCGTGTTCGCCGACATCTCCAGCCTCAAGCTGGCCCAGGCACGCCTGGATTATCAGGCCCACCACGACCCATTGACCGGCCTGCCCAACCGCACCCTGTTTGAAAACCGGCTGCAGGCCGCCCTCAACGGCCAGCAAGAAAGTGGTAAACAGGGCGCGGTGTTGTTTCTCGACCTTGATCGCTTCAAACACATCAACGACAGCCTCGGCCACCCGGTCGGCGACCTGCTGCTCAAAGACATCGCCGTACGCCTCAAGGAGCAGTTGCGGGACGTGGACACCGTTGCTCGCTTGGGCGGCGACGAATTCATCATCCTGTTGCCCGGCTTGCAACAGGCCAGCGACGCCCAGCACTTGGCGAACAAACTGCTCGACTGTTTTACCCCGCCATTCCAAGCCGGCGAGCATGAGTTCTTTATCAGCGCCAGTATCGGCACCAGCCTGTATCCGCAAGACGGTACCGACGTCGCCACCCTGGTCAAAAATGCCGACGCCGCAATGTATCGCTCCAAGGCCAAGGGGCGTAACCGGGTCGAGCGCTATACCCGCGACCTGACTGCCCAAGCCAATGAACGCGTAGCGCTGGAGCACGAACTGCGCCGCGCCATCGAACGTGAAGAATTGAGCCTGTATTACCAACCCAAGCGCAACCTGGTCACCCAACAACTGATCGGCGCCGAAGCCTTGATCCGCTGGCACCACCCGACTCTGGGCGACGTCCCGCCCGAACACTTTATCGCCTTGGCCGAAGAGAACGGCATGATCCTGCAAATCGGCGACTGGGTACTGGAACAGGCCTGCCGGCAACTGCACGCCTGGCAAGCGGCTTTCGAGGATTTCGGCCCCCTGTCCGTCAACCTCGCAGGCGCGCAACTGCGTCACCCCAACCTGCTATCACGCATCGAACAACTGCTGCACGATTACCGCCTCGAACCCGGCTGCCTGCAACTGGAAATCACCGAAAACTTCATCATGAGCCAAGCCGAAGAAGCGCTCGCGGTGTTGCACCAACTCAAGCGCCTGGGCGTCCAATTGGCGATCGATGATTTCGGCACCGGCTACTCGTCCCTCAGCTACCTCAAACGCCTGCCCCTGGACTTCCTCAAAATCGACCAATCCTTCGTGCGCGGCTTGCCCGACGACCCTCACGATGCAGCCATCGTGCGCGCCATCATCGCCCTCGGCCACAGCATGCAATTCACCATCATCGCCGAAGGCGTGGAGACTCCGGCGCAACAAGCATTCCTCGCAAGCGAGGGGTGTGAACAGATGCAAGGCTACATCGTCAGCCTGCCCCTCCCGCCGGAGCTTTTTGCCGCCAGCTTCCTTCGTACACGGCACAAGGATTTTTCGGATGGCACAGTGAACAAACCATCGCTATAATCCGCGACCTACTGAGGGCCTATAGCTCAGTTGGTTAGAGCAGGGGACTCATAATCCCTTGGTCGTAGGTTCGAGTCCTACTGGGCCCACCACACAAAAAAAGCCGCGCATTGCGCGGCTTTTGCGTATCTGGCATCACGGTTCTTTCAGCCAGGCCAAGCCTGTACCATGCTTGCTCATTGCCCCCGCACTGGAGCCCCCCCCCTTGCCCGCCCTAGACGAAATCGACCGCCAACTGATCGCCGCCCTGCAGCTCAACGCCCGTGAAAGCGTGGCCATGCTCGCCAGGCAGTTGGGCATCGCGCGCACCACCGTCACGTCGCGTCTGGCCCGCCTGGAGAAAACCCAGGTCATCACCGGTTACGGCGTGCGCCTGGGCCAGCGCGTTGCGGATGGGGGGTTGCATGCTTATGTGGGCATTACCGTGCAACCCCGTTCGGGCAAAGAGGTGTTGCGCAGGCTGAGCGCCATGGCGCAAGTGCAGCAGTTGTGCGCGGTAAGTGGAGAGTTCGATTACGTGGCTTGGCTGCGCACCGATTCGCCAGAGCAACTGGACCAATTGCTGGACCAGATCGGCAGTGTCGACGGCGTGGAAAAAACCACCACCTCGATCATCCTCAGTAACAAATTGGATCGCGGACAACCAATCTGATCACTACCTTCGTCATATTGACTAAAACCAGTACAATCCGACGACACATTGCGTCTTATTAACGAGCGCAACGCTCCCTAAACTGGCTGCCATCTTTTCCTATACTCAACGGGCCCTCCTCCCGCCGAGCCGTCAGTAAGGTCAGCCATGAGCATTCCGTCCAGCACCCTCAGCAAGCCCAATCGCCACCCGGGCGACGGTAAGAAACCCATCACCATTTTCGGCCCGGACTTCCCGTTTGCCTTTGATGACTGGATCGAACACCCCGCCGGGCTGGGCAGTATTCCTGCGGCCAATCATGGCGCCGAAGTGGCGATCGTCGGCGCCGGGATCGCGGGCCTGGTTGCGGCCTACGAGCTGATGAAACTCGGGCTCAAGCCCGTTGTGTATGAAGCCTCGAAGATGGGTGGCCGCTTGCGCTCGCAGGCCTTTGAAGGCGCCGAAGGCATCATCGCCGAGTTGGGCGGCATGCGGTTCCCGGTATCGTCCACGGCGTTCTACCATTACGTGGACAAACTTGGACTGGAGACCAAGCCCTTTCCCAACCCGCTGACACCGGCGTCCGGCAGCACCGTGATCGATCTGGAAGGCCAGACTCACTATGCGCAAAAACTCTCCGATTTACCGGCACTGTTCCAGGAAGTCGCCGATGCCTGGGCCGACGCCCTGGAGGCCGGTTCGCAGTTCGGCGATATCCAGCAGGCAATCCGCGACCGCGACGTGCCACGGCTCAAGGAACTGTGGAACAAGCTCGTGCCGCTGTGGGATGACCGTACCTTCTACGACTTCGTCGCCACCTCCAAAGCCTTCGCCAAATTGTCCTTCCACCACCGCGAGGTGTTTGGCCAGGTCGGTTTCGGCACCGGCGGTTGGGACTCTGACTTTCCCAACTCCATGCTGGAAATCTTCCGTGTGGTAATGACCAACTGCGATGATCATCAACACCTGATCGTCGGTGGCGTGGCACAAGTGCCCATGGGCATCTGGCGCCATGTGCCAGAGCGCTGCGCCCATTGGCCGGCCGGCACCAGCCTGAGCTCGTTGCATAGAGGCGCACCACGGGCCGGCGTGAAGCGCATTGCCCACGCCGCCGATGGCCGCTTTGCTGTTACCGACAACTATGGCGACACGCGCGAATACGCGGCGGTGCTGACCACCTGCCAAAGTTGGCTGCTGACCACACAGATCGAATGCGACGAAACCCTGTTCTCACAAAAAATGTGGATGGCCCTGGATCGCACTCGCTACATGCAGTCATCGAAAACCTTCGTGATGGTTGATCGCCCATTCTGGAAAGACAAAGACCCGCAAACCGGCCGCGACCTGATGAGCATGACCCTCACCGACCGCCTGACCCGGGGCACCTACCTGTTCGATAACGGTGACGACAAGCCGGGGGTGATCTGCCTGTCCTACTCGTGGATGAGCGACGCACTGAAGATGCTGCCCCAGCCTATCGACAAGCGGGTGAAACTGGCCCTCGATGCGCTGAAGAAGATCTACCCCAACGTTGATATCAAGGCGCGCATCATCGGCGACCCGATCACCGTGTCCTGGGAGGCCGATCCGCATTTCCTCGGGGCCTTCAAAGGCGCCTTGCCCGGTCACTATCGCTATAACCAGCGGATGTATGCGCACTTCATGCAGAAGGATATGCCCGCCGAACAACGCGGGATCTTCATCGCGGGTGATGATGTATCGTGGACGCCCGCCTGGGTCGAAGGCGCGGTACAAACCTCGCTCAACGCGGTATGGGGCATCATGAATCACTTCGGTGGCAGCACCCACCCGGAGAACCCAGGCCCAGGCGACGTGTTCGATGAAATAGGGCCAATCGCCCTGGCAGAATAAGGAGTTGAGCATGCGTGTCGCCCTGTACCAATGCCCGCCGCTGCCGCTGAATGTGGCCGCTAACCTGCAGCGCCTGCATCAACTGGCCCATGAGGCACACGGCGCCGATGTGCTGGTGCTGCCAGAGATGTTTCTCAGCGGCTATAACATTGGCGCCGAAGCCGTTGGCGCACTGGCAGAGGCACAGGATGGGCCATCGGCGCAGGCGATTGCCGAACTGGCGCAAAGTGCCGGGCTGGCGATCCTGTATGGCTACCCGGAGCGGGCCGAAGACGGCCAGGTCTACAACGCCGTGCAGTTGATCGACGCCCAGGGCAAGCGCCTGTGCAACTACCGCAAGACCCACTTGTTTGGCGATCTTGACCACTCAATGTTCAGCGCCGGCCCCGATGATTTCCCGGTGGTGGAATTGAACGGGTGGAAGGTGGGCATGCTGATTTGCTACGACCTGGAGTTTCCGGAAAACACCCGGCGCCTGGCCCTCGCCGGTGCCGAACTGATTCTGGTGCCCACCGCTAATATGGTGCCGTTCGACTTCGTTGCCGACGTCACCGTGCGGGCGCGAGCCTTTGAAAACCAATGCTTCGTGGCCTATGCCAACTATTGCGGGCACGAAGGCGAGATTCACTACTGCGGGCAAAGCAGCATTGCCGCGCCGGACGGCCAGCGAATTGCCCAGGCCGGCCTGGATGAAGCCTTGATCGTCGGCACCCTGGATCGCCAATCTATTGTCGACGCCCGCGCCGCCAACCACTACCTGCAAGACCGTCGCGCCGAACTCTACGGCGCACTGCACAAGCCCTGACCCATTGGGTTTGCTAGCATAGGCACTTCCCACGCCTCGGAAGTGCCCATGCCTGCGCCGGTTCACCCTCATCCCCTTCACCTGACTCTCGCTAATGGCCTGCGGGTTTGCCTGCGCCATGCGCCACGCTTGAAGCGCTGCGCCGCCGTTTTACACGTGGCTGCCGGCAGCCATGACGTGCCATTGGCCTGGCCTGGCCTGGCGCATTTTCTTGAGCACTTGTTGTTTCTCGGTACCGAACGTTTCCCAGTCGGCGAAGGGCTGATGGCCTACGTGCAGCGCCACGGTGGGCAGGTCAACGCCAGCACCCGTGAGCGCACCACCGAGTTCTTCTTTGAACTGCCGGTGCCGGCTTTTGCAGACGGGCTGGCGCGTTTGGCGGATATGCTGGCTCACCCGCGCCTGGCCCTCGACGATCAACAACGTGAACGCGAAGTGCTGGAGGCGGAGTTCATCGCCTGGTCCCAGGATGCCAAGGCCCAACAGCAAGTGGCGCTGCTGCAAGGCTTGGCGGCGGATCATCCTCTACGAGGTTTTCATGCCGGCAACCACGACAGCCTGCCGGTGGAAAGCGACGAGTTTCAGCACGCCTTGCGAGGGTTCCACGCACGCTTTTATCAAAGCGGGCAGATGACCCTGAGCCTCGCCGGTCCACAATCGCTGGCCGACCTGCAGGCCTTGGCCCAGCAGTTCAGTGACCAACTGACGCCCGGCCCATTGCACCCGCAGGCCGCTCCACCGGCCTTGATGCATGGCCCGGCGCGCCGTTATCAGCACGTCGCCGGCCAACACCTGCATCAGGTCATTACGTGTAACGCGCCACGGGAAGCGCTGGCGTTTCTCTGCACCTGGCTCAACGCCTCGGCCCCCGGCGGGTTGCTCGCTGAACTGCAAGCGCGACGACTGGCCACCGCGCTGCAGGCGTCCGTGCTGTACCAATTCGCGGATCAAGCCGTGCTGGATATAGACTTCACCCTCGCCAGCGAACGCGAACCGGCTACGCAGATTGAAGAGTTGCTGCACGACTGGCTGGGTTTCTTCGCACACAGCGACTGGACAGCGTTACGCGAAGAGTTCGCCTTGCTCAATGCTCGCCAGCAACAGGTCCAAGGCGCCCTGGCGTTGGCGCGCAACGATGCCCAAGACCTGTCGGAACAAGGCGTCGTAGCCCTCAAGGCCATACTCGATTCACTGCACCTGCCCGCCTCCCGGCACCCTTGGCAACTGCCGCCCAATAACCCCTTGCTTCGTGCGCCCGCCAAGGAAGAACGCGCTGGCCTGATTCGTGGCCAAACCAGCGCCCACCGTGGCTTGCGCACCTTTGCCCAGGATCGCTCACGGGGCCGACGGGAGCTGTCAGCGTTGACCTTCAGCCAGGCGTTGGCGGATGACACTGGCGAAGGCGCGCTGTACCTGCACTGGCGGTTTGACTCGGCGGTACCCAGCGGGCTGGAAAGTCTGTTGCGGCCATTGCGCGAGCAGGCACGCCAGGCCGGCGTCGAGTTGTCTTGCGAAACCTGCGCCACGGATTGGCAGGTGAAGATGCACGGCCTCCACGAGCCCATGCCGGCGGTGCTCGAAGCGTTGGCGCGGTGTCTGAGTGACTCAGATGAACCTTTGCCACCGACCGCTCCCGTGCCGATGATCGCCATCCGGGAACTGCTCAAGGCGTTGCCCGCTTGCTGCGCGGGTGTTCAGCCCCAGCCTCAGGAGACGACAGCATCATGGGCTACCGCGCGCTGGCAGGCGCTGGGCGCAGGCCTGCCACCCGCCTGTGAAGCCGCGATCAAAGCCGCAGCGGTCCGGCTGCCTGGGCAACCGGCAAGCGTGCCTTCTACACCTCAGTCCCTTGACGGACGAAAGCGCTGGCACGCAGTCAGCACCGAATCCAGCGAAGCAGCGCTACTGCTATTTTGCCCAACGCCGACTCAATCCCTCGCCGATGAAGCCCACTGGCGGTTGCTCGGGCACGTGCTCCAGGGGCCGTTCTACCAGCGTTTGAGAGTCGAACTGCAAATCGGCTACGCCGTGTTCAGCGGCATCCGACAGATCAACGGCCAAACCGGCCTGCTGTTTGGGGTGCAATCGCCGAGCGCCTCCCTGGACGGCATCGTCCAACAGTTGCAGGCCTTCCTGGGGCAACTGCCGTCGTTGATCGAACGCAGCCCCGACTTGGGTAACCAGGCCCTCGCACAGCAGTTCGCGGCCCAGACGCTGCCCATCAACGAAGCTGCCGACTTGCTGTGGCATGCGCACCTGGCAGGTCATTCGTCGGGTTATCTGGATCAGCTTCAACAGTTGATCCAAGCGTGCACACGCGAGGATGTGCAGCGCGCCGCGCAACAACTCAATGACGCCGCAGGCGGCTGGCAATGCGTGGCCAACGGGCCGCGTATCAGCGACGACTGGCAAGCAGCGCCGTGATCATTGCCAACCCTGCAACAGGCTTTCTCCACCGAGACAGCGCTAACTTGAATAAAATTGCGTAACATTGCGCAGCAATATCTGAACATCTCCAACAGGAGGTGGACTATATGTATTACTTGGTAGTGAACGTCCCATCCCTTGATAGGAGTAAGAATATGACCTGGTCCAAACCTGCTTACACTGATCTGCGTATTGGTTTCGAAGTCACCATGTACTTCGCCAGCCGTTGATTGGCTGAGTGATACAACGCCTCGGTTCGCCCGGGGCGTTTTTGTTTTGAGCTGTGCTTGATGGAGCGATCATGTTTGTCCAGATTCTAGGTTCCGCCGCCGGCGGTGGCTTCCCTCAGTGGAACTGCAACTGCGTGAACTGCGCAGGTTTTCGCGATGGCAGCCTGCGGGCCCACGCGCGTACCCAGTCGTCCATCGCGATCTCCGACGATGGCGTGAATTGGGTGCTCTGCAATGCCTCGCCGGATATCCGCGCGCAACTCCAGGGCTTTGCGCCCATGCAACCGGGCCGCGCCTTGCGCGATACCGGCATCAGCGCAATCATCCTGATGGACAGCCAGATCGACCACACCACTGGCCTGCTGAGCCTGCGCGAAGGCTGCCCGCACCAGGTGTGGTGCACCGACATGGTCCACGAAGACCTGAGCACCGGTTTCCCGTTGTTCACCATGCTGACCCACTGGAACGGTGGCCTGGCCTGGAACCGCATCGAGTTGGACGCCAGCTTCACCATCCCGGCCTGCCCCAACCTGCGCTTCACCCCGCTGCCGTTGCGCAGCGCCGCACCGCCCTATTCGCCGCACCGTTTCGACCCGCACCCCGGTGACAACATTGGCCTGATCGTCGAAGACCTGCGCACCGGCGGCAAATTGTTCTACGCCCCGGGCCTGGGCAAGGTCGACGCACCGCTGCTGGACATCATGGCCGGCAGTGACTGCCTGCTGGTGGACGGCACGATGTGGGACGACGATGAAATGCAGCGCCGTGGCGTCGGCACCCGCACCGGGCGTGAGATGGGCCACCTGGCACAGAACGGCCCCGGCGGCATGCTTGAAGTGCTCGAGCAACTGCCCAAACAGCGCAAAGTGCTTATCCACATCAACAACACCAACCCGATCCTCGATGAAGACTCCCCCGAGCGAGCGGAGCTGGTGCGGCGCAATGTCGAAGTGGCTTACGACGGCATGAGCATTGAATTGTAGGAGCGATCGAAATGACCGACACACCGTTGAGCAAGGCTGAGTTCGAAGCCGCCCTGCGCGCCAAGGGCGCCTTCTACCATATCCATCACCCCTACCATGTGGCGATGTACGAAGGCCGCGCCAGCCGTGAGCAGATCCAGGGCTGGGTCGCCAATCGCTTCTACTATCAAGTGAATATCCCGCTGAAAGACGCGGCGATCCTGGCCAACTGCCCAGACCGTGAAATCCGTCGCGAATGGATCCAGCGCCTGCTCGACCACGACGGCGCGCCCGGTGAAGACGGCGGTATCGAAGCCTGGCTGCGCCTGGGCCAGGCTGTGGGCCTGGACCCCGACCAACTGCGTTCCCAAGAGTTGGTGCTGCCCGGCGTACGCTTCGCCGTGGACGCCTATGTCAACTTCGCCCGCCGCGCCAGCTGGCAGGAAGCCGCCAGCAGCTCGCTGACCGAGCTGTTCGCGCCGCAAATCCACCAGTCGCGCCTCGACAGTTGGCCGCAGCACTACCCGTGGATCGACCCGGCCGGTTACGAGTACTTCCGCACCCGCCTGGGCCAGGCCCGGCGCGATGTGGAACACGGCTTGGCGATCACCCTGCAGCACTACACCACCCGCGAGGGGCAGGAGCGCATGCTGGACATTCTCCAGTTCAAACTGGACATCCTCTGGAGCATGCTGGACGCCATGAGCATGGCCTACGAACTCAAACGCCCGCCGTATCACAGCGTGACCGAACAGCGGGTATGGCATAAAGGGATTACCCTATGAGCTTTGATCGCAGCAAAAAACCGACCTGGCGCCAGGGCTATCGCTACCAGTACGAGCCTGCACAGAAAGGCCACGTGTTGCTCTACCCCGAAGGCATGATCAAGCTCAACGACAGCGCCGCATTGATCGGCGGCCTGATCGACGGCGAGCGCGACGTGGCGGCCATCATTGCCGAGCTGGACAAGCAGTTCCCCGGCGTACCGGAGCTGGGTGACGACATCGAGCAATTCATGGAGGTCGCCCGTGCTGAGCACTGGATCACCCTTGCCTGAAAAGCCAGCCATCGGCCTACCGCTGTGGCTGCTGGCCGAGCTGACCTATCGCTGCCCGTTGCAGTGCCCGTATTGCTCCAACCCGCTGGATTTCGCCGAGCAGGGCAAGGAGTTGAGCACCGAACAATGGATCAAGGTATTTCGCGAAGCCCGTGAAATGGGTGCTGCGCAGCTGGGGTTTTCCGGCGGTGAGCCGCTGGTGCGCCAGGACTTGGCCGAACTGATCGGCGAGGCTCGCAAGCTGGGTTTCTACACCAACCTGATCACCTCTGGCATCGGCCTCACCGAACAAAAAATCAGCGACTTCAAGAAAGCCGGCCTGGACCATATCCAGATCAGCTTCCAGGCCAGTGACGAACAGGTGAACAACCTGCTGGCCGGCTCCAAAAAAGCCTTCGCGCAAAAACTGGAAATGGCCCGAGCCGTGAAAGCCCACGGCTACCCGATGGTGCTGAACTTCGTCACCCATCGGCACAATATCGACAAGATCGACCGCATCATCGAGCTGTGCATTGCGCTGGAAGCAGATTTCGTCGAGCTCGCCACTTGCCAGTTCTACGGCTGGGCACAGCTCAATCGCGTGGGTTTGCTGCCCACACGCGAGCAGTTGGTGCGCGCCGAACGCATCACCAATGAGTACCGCGCCAAGCTGGAAGCCGAAGGCCACCCGTGCAAGCTGATCTTCGTGACACCGGATTATTACGAGGAGCGCCCCAAAGC
This sequence comes from Pseudomonas sp. CFSAN084952, assembly GCF_009648855.1. Classification (NCBI taxonomy): domain Bacteria; kingdom Pseudomonadati; phylum Pseudomonadota; class Gammaproteobacteria; order Pseudomonadales; family Pseudomonadaceae; genus Pseudomonas; species Pseudomonas sp. CFSAN084952. The sequence continues at coordinate 4,878,081 of NZ_CP045767.1, forward strand.
GTGCATGAACGGCTGGGGCAGCATCTTCCTGACAGTCACACCCGACGGCACCGCCCTGCCTTGTCACGGCGCAAGGCAAATGCCCGTGCAGTTTCCCAATGTGCGCGACCACAGCATGCAGCACATCTGGTACGACTCGTTTGGCTTCAATCGCTTTCGTGGCTACGACTGGATGCCCGAGCCGTGCCGATCATGCGACGAAAAAGAAAAGGATTTCGGCGGCTGCCGTTGCCAGGCCTTCATGCTCACCGGTGACGCCAGCAACGCCGACCCGGTATGCAGCAAATCCGAGCAGCACGGCATCATCCTTCAGGCGCGGGAAGAAGCCGAACAGGCCACCCAGACCATCGAGCAACTGGCCTTTCGCAATGAGCGCAACTCAAGGCTCATTGCAAAAGGCTGAGCGCCTCAACGCTTGGCGATGATGTACACCGCGTGGATGATGCCCGGGAAGTAACCGCACAGGGTCAGCAGGATATTCAGCCAGAAGGCACCGCCGAAACCTACTTGTAGGAACACACCCAATGGCGGCAGCAGAATGGCGATGATGATACGAATGATGTCCATGGGTCAGCTCCAGAAAATCGGCTCGTGTGAGCCGTGTAGCTAATCGACCTTGGCGGTTCGTGAGGGTTCAGTGGATTCTGGCATTGGGCCATCTCAGGCCAGAATCTGCAGGCCATGCTTTTGCACGATGCTCAATAATTTGAGCGCCATGCCGCTAGGCCGTTTCTCTCCCGACTCCCATTTTTTGACGGTGGACGCGCTGGTGTTCAGGTAGCGGGCGAACACAGGTTGGCTGACATGGCTGCTTTCACGTAGTTGCTTGATCTGTTCGGCAGGTATTTGGTCTGGCATGGATAAGCACGCCTCATCATATTCTCGCAGAGTGGTTTTGCTGATGGCGCCGACAGCATGAAGTGCCTTGGCTGACTGGTGAATGGACTCAAACGCCTCGCTTTTATACTTCTTGGTCATGATGTATCTCCACAAACTCCTTGAGATCCAGCATTTGCTGAATCTGTGCTTCGTTTAACCTTTCATAAGTTTTGGCCAGTGATCGAAACCAAACAAGTTCGCTCTACGTAATGTTGCCTTGATCCTTCTTGGCGAACAGCAACTGATAAACCCAATAGTGCCTACCCTTGGCCAATATGATTGAACGATGTCGATTTTGGTTGAGGCGTTTTTTCCAGACACCACCGCCCAGATTATCTGCCTGCCCCCTCAGCATTTCGCCAAACGCCTCCCTCAACTCCGAATCGCAGATCCAGGCTTTGTTGGCCGCCTCGGCAAATCGCCGTGTTTTAAACAACCTGAGCTTCATGGAGGTCCCTTCACAAAAACATACCACCCAGTGGTATAGATTAAAAGTCGAGCACGCTGTGCCCCATCGGCGGTCCTTGCCGACGTCCGCTAAGAAACCACTGTTCCCAGGGAGGCTCAATCAACGTTTTCACACCAGAAATTACCCAGACAAAAAAAACGCCCCCAGCCAAAAGAATCAGGCTGGAGGCGCCGCGTATGCCGCGAGACGGTTCAGGAAACTGGGGTCAAACGGCGATGCCCTTGCGGCATTGCACTTGAGCGGTGCGCACCCGAGAAAAGGCGCGGGCAAGCCGCAGCAGCATTTCGTCGATGTGGGTTTTGCTGATATTCAGCGCAGGGGTAAAGCGCAGGCAGTCAGGTTGTGAGGAGGTGAGAATCAGGCCTTCGTGCAGCGCGGCCTTGACCACTGCTGCGGCGCAATCGTCCGACAGTGTCAGGCCCCAAAGCAGCCCGTTGCCGCGCAAGGGCCCATGGTCGTAACGGTAGGCAAGCCGGGCAAGGCCTTCTGCCAGGTACAAGCCAGATTCACGTAGGTGCTCGAGAAAGCCGTTCTCCAATAGAGCGTCGAGTACGGCGATACCCGCAGATGCCATCAGTGCATTGCCGTGATGTGTACCGTCCAGCTCGCCCGGTTCGAAGCAACAGGCATTACCACGCGCCACCAGCGCCGCCAAGGGCACACCGCCGCCCAAGCCTTTGCCCAGGGCAATGATGTCGGCGCGCACGCCGTATTGCTGTTCGGCGAGCAGGCTGCCGCAGCGGCCGATACCGGTTTGCACTTCGTCGAAGATCAGCAGGATCCCGAGCTCACGACACAGGCGTTCGACGCCTTTGAGGTAATGTTCTGTCGCAGGGACGACACCGCCGCCGCTTTGTATCGGCTCCAGCATGATGGCGACGGTCTGCGCATCGACCGCTGCATGCAGGGCCGGCAGATCGTTAAACGGCACCTGGCTGAAACCTGGCAGCTGCGGTTCGAACCGGTTTTCGCAGGCCATGGCCGACGCCGACATCGCCCCAAGGCTCCGGCCGTGGCAGCCATTGCTTACCGTGAGGATGTGGTAAGCGCCGCCACGATGCAGCTGGCCCCACTTGCGTGCCAACTTGATGGCCGCTTCACAGGCTTCGGCACCCGTGTTGAGCAAATAGGCCTGATCACTGCCGGTGTGGTGGCACAGACGGTCGACGAGGTCCAGTTGCGCGCGGTTGTGCAAACCCAGGCCAGGGTTGATCACGGTATGCATCTGTTCGGCAATGGCGTCGCGCACGGCCTGAGGACTGTGGCCCAGGCTGTTGGCGCCGCCGCCTTGACTGAAATCCAGATAGGCGCGGTCGTCAGCGTCCGAAAGCCAGGAGCCCTGCCCCTGCACAAACACCTGGGGCGGGCGCGCCACAGTGGGCATCAGGCACTGGCTGGAAACCTCTGCACGCGGGGCATGCACAAGCAGGTCATCCAGACTCGGCGCGAAGCGACGGAACAAGTTCACACTTCACCTCCGTTGGCAACCTGACCTTGGTCGATGCCGCCTGCCAATAAGGCCTTCAGATTTTTTGCGTTGCCTATGTAAACGCTATCAACAAAAACGCTGTTCATTGTCCGATCCGGCCCTGTAAGCCCTGCGAATAGGCGCTAGACTAGGCGCCTCGGGGGCCAGCGGCCATTTCGATTTTCCAGCTTTTTCGATAAGCAAACCTTATGGATTTCAAGCAACTGCGTTATTTCGTCGCGGTGTATGAGGAAGGCCATGTAGGCCGTGCCGCGGAGCGTCTGTCGATCTCCCAGCCAGCGTTGTCGCAACAGGTTCGCCAATTGGAACAGAACCTTGATGTAAGTCTGTTCGAACGTAGCAGCAAGCGTCTGCTGCCAACGCTGGCGGCGCACACTTTATACAACCACGCGTTGCCGCTCATTGATGGGATGCAGCAAGCCGTGGAGGCACTGCGCAACTTCAAGGGCCAGGCCATGCGCACCCTGGCCATCGGCGTGCTGCAAACCGTGCACACCAGCCTGGTACCGCAGATGCTTGAGCGCGTGCGCAAGGCCCAGCCCCATCTGGTGGTGCAGATCTACGAGCTGACCGGGCTTGAGATTGAGCGGCGGTTGCTCAATGGCTCACTCGATATCGGCATCAGCTATCTGCCACCCCGTCAGCCGGGCCTGCACGGCGTGTTGCTGTATGAAGACGAGCTGAAGGTGGTGATACCCGAAGATCATCCGTTGCGCGAGTTCAAGAAAGTCTCGCTCAAACAAGCCGCCGAATTACCGATGTTGCTGCTGGGGGAAGAGTTTCAGGTTCGGCAGATCTGGCAAGGCCAACTGTCCAACCTCGGGCGGCGTCCGCAAGTGCAGGCGGAACTCAATACCATGGTGGGCATTCTCGACAGCCTGCCTCACACCCGTTTGGCGACCGTGCTGCCTGGGCGGTCCCAGGATGAACACAACAGCAAGGCGCTGCTGTGGAAACCCTTGAGCGAGCCCAGGGTACCGCTGAAAGTAGGATTGGTATGCCGCGATGTGCAACGCCAGCAGGCGACGGTGGCGTTGCTGCGCACCCTGCTGGAAGACGTGATGAATGCCCCATCGGCAACCGCCTGACTTTTTCGCGGGCAAAAGAAAACCCCGCCGAAGCGGGGCTTTGCAGACTGTTTCCCTGACATCCATTTCACTCCGCCGTCCTGGCAGAATCCTACGTGTCCGTGTTGTTGCTTTGCGCTTCCTGCGCGACGTCCATGTGAAGTAGATTAGCCGTGGATCCAATGTGGCGATAGAGGACGATTAGCAGCACGTCATGTAAGAGAATGCTTACACGCCCTCCTCGCCCTTAAAACAGGGCTTCATCCATCAGGAACAGTGATTCGCTGCCGGCTTTTACCGATGCACTCAACGAGTGGATACGCGGCAACAGTCGGGCAAAGTAGAAACGCGCAGTTCCCAGTTTGCTGGCGTAGAAATCCTCTTCGCCTTCTTTGCCCCACGCCGCCTTGGCCATGCGCGCCCACATATAGGCATAGGCCATGTAGCCGAACGCATGCAGGTATTCCACCGAGGCCGCACCGATTTCATTGGCATTGCTCTTGGCGCGGTCCAGCACCCAGGCCGTCAACTCATCCAGGTTATCCACTGCCGCACTTAGCGGTTTGGTGAATTCGGCCAACTCAGGGCCCGATGCGGCGATGAACTGGCGGATCTCATCAGCGAACAAGGTATAGAACGCACCGCCGCTGCCAACGATCTTGCGGCCCATCAGATCCAGGGCCTGAATGCCGTTGGTGCCTTCGTAGATCTGAGTGATGCGCACGTCACGCACCAATTGCTCCTGGCCCCACTCGCGGATGTAACCGTGGCCACCAAACACCTGCTGGCCGAGTACGGTGGTTTCCAGGCCCAGGTCGGTGAGGAACGCCTTGGCAACTGGGGTCAGCAACGCTACCAGGTTATCGGCACGCTCGCGCGCCTGCGCGTCGTCGCTGAACTTGGCGATGTCCAACTGCGTCGCCACGTAAGTGGAGAACGCCCGGCCGCCTTCGTTCGCCGCCTTCATGGTCAGCAACATGCGACGGACATCCGGATGCACGATGATCGGGTCTGCCGGCTTGTCCTTGGCCTGCGCGCCTAGCGGGGAACGGCTCTGCAGACGGTCGCGGGCATATTCAATCGCGTTCTGATAGGACCGCTCACCAGAAGCCAAGCCCTGGATACCGACGCCCAGGCGCTCATAGTTCATCATGGTGAACATCGCCGCCAAGCCACGGTTGGGCTCACCGACCAGGTAACCCACGGCTTCGTCGAAGTTCATCACACAGGTAGCGGAGGCCTGGATGCCCATCTTGTGTTCAATGGAGCCGCAATTTACCGGGTTACGCGCGCCCAGGCTGCCATCGGCATTTACCAGGAACTTCGGCACCAGAAACAGCGAGATGCCCTTGGGCCCGGCCGGTGCGTCCGGCAGTTTGGCCAGCACCAGGTGGATGATATTTTCGGTGAGGTCGTGCTCGCCACCGGTGATGAAGATCTTGGTGCCGCTGACCTTGTAGGAGCCGTCCGCCTGAGGCTCGGCCTTGGTGCGGATCATCCCCAGGTCGGTACCGGCATGGGCTTCCGTCAGGCACATGGAACCGGCCCACTCACCGGAATACATCTTCGGCAGGTAGGTGGCCTTGAGTTCTTCACTGGCGTGGGTGTTGATCGATACACAGGCACCGGAGGTCAACATCGGGTACAGGCCGAAAGCCAGGCTCGACGAGTTGATCATCTCTTCAACCTGCGCCGACACCGCCTTGGGCATGCCCATGCCGCCGTAGGTCGGGTCGCCGCCCACGCCTACCCAGCCGCCTTCGGCGTAGGTGCTGTAGGCCTGGGGAAAACCGTCGGGAGTCGTCACGGCGCCGTCCGCCCAGTAGCAGCCTTGCTCATCGCCGCCGCGGCTGAGCGGGGCAATGGATTTGGCGGTGACCTTGCCCGCCTCTTCCAAAATCGCCTCGACGGTTTCGGCGTCAACGCTGTCTGCCAATGCCGGTAACTGGGCCCAAGTATCAGCGACCTCAAACACTTCGTTGAGGACGAAGCGCATATCACGCAACGGCGCTTTGTAATCAGCCATGGCAAACCTCGTGAGAACGTGAAAAGTAATTCGATAGGATCGGTTTTACAGACGTCGAGTGTACCCGAACAACTTTTCAGACACATAGGGTCAGTTCGTGACCTCTAAGTATTTATAAGTCACATAAACTCATTGTGGGAGCGGCCTTGGTCGCGAATGCGGCGTGCCAGAGTCGGTACATCTTTGACTGGATCAGCGCATTCGCGGGCAAGCCCGCTCCCACATTTTGCCCCGAGCAATCAGTGACCTCTACAGTGCGAAGGCCTGCGCTGGTAATTTCATCAGGCATTCGCTCCCTGCCTCTACCGCAGCACGGTGCATGGCCGTACGCGGCAACAAGCGCTTGAAATAAAAGTCGCAGGTCGCAAGCTTCGCCTGGGCAAACTCTTGGTCGTCGTGGCCGTGCGCCGCGATCGCCATACGCAACCACAGGTAGGCGAGGATGATGTAACCGCTGTACATCAGGTAATCCATGGCCGCCGCGCCCACTTCGTCAGGGTTTTTCATCGCTGCCGTGCCGACCTTCAGGGTCAGTTCGCCCCATTGCTGGTTCAGTTCATTGAGTTGCGCCACATGGGCCTTGAGTTGCGCATGCTCGGCATTGACCGCGCAGAACTTATGCACAATCTTGGTAAACCCACGCAGCAACTTGCCCTGGCTGCCCAGGACCTTGCGCCCAAGCAGGTCGAGGGCCTGGATGCCGTTGGTGCCTTCATAGATCGGCGCAATCCGTGCGTCACGGGCCAGTTGCTCCATGCCCCACTCTCGAATATAGCCATGGCCACCGAATACCTGCATGCCGTGGTTGGTCACCTCCAGGCCGGTTTCGGTCATGAAGGCTTTACAGATCGGCGTGAGGAAGGCTAACAGGTCCTCGGCTTCCTGGCGTTGGCCAGCGTCGCGGCCCAGGTGCGCGGTATCGAGCAGTTGCGCGGTGAAATAGGTCAACGCGCGGTTGCCCTCGTTGAATGCTTTCATGGTCAGCAGCATGCGGCGTACATCGGCGTGCACGATGATCGGGTCGGCAGCTTTCTCCGGAGCCTTGGCGCCGGTGAGCGAACGCATTTGCAGGCGGTCGTTGGCATATTTGATCGCGCCCTGGAAGCTCGCCTCGCCGTTGCACAGGCCCTGCATGCCGGTGCCCAGGCGTGCGTGGTTCATCATGGTGAACATGCAGTTGAGGCCCTTGTTCGCCTCGCCAATCAAATAGCCTTTGGCGCCATCGAAGTTCAACACGCAGGTGGCCGAGGCCTTGATGCCCATCTTGTGTTCGATGGAGCCGCAGTGCACCGCATTGCGCTCGCCGGAGTCGGCATGGAACTTGGGCACGATAAACAACGAAATGCCCTTGGTGCCCGCCGGCGCATCCGGCAGTTTGGCCAGCACCAGGTGGATGATATTGGCGCTCATGTCGTGCTCGCCGGCCGAGATGAAGATCTTGCTGCCGGTGACCGCGTAACTGCCGTCTGCCTGCGGTACGGCGCGGGTCTTGATCAAGCCCAGGTCGGTGCCGCAGTGGGCTTCGGTCAGGCACATGGTACCGGTCCATTCGCCGGCGGTGAGTTTGCTCAGGTAAGTGGCTTTCTGTTCGTCGGTGCCGTGGGCGTGGATGGCGGACATGGCACCGTGGGTCAGGCCAGGGTACATGCCCCAGGAGGTGTTGCTGGAACCGATCATCTCGCTCAGCACCAGGCCCAGGGAATGGGGCAGGCCCTGGCCACCGTAGGCTGGGTCTGCCGCCACGCCGTGCCAGCCGCCTTCCACATACTGGGCAAAGGCTTGCTTGAAGCCTTTGGGCGTGGTCACCACGCCATTATCGAAATGGCAGCCCTCTTCATCGCCGCTGCGATTGAGCGGCGCGAGTACGTTTTCGCAGAATTTGGCGCCTTCTTCGAGGATCGCACTGACCATGTCCGGGCTGGCATCCGTGGCGCCCAGGGCCGCGTAGTGGCCGTGGAAATCGAACACGTTGTCGATCAGAAAGCGCATGTCGCGCAGGGGAGCTTTGTACTCAGGCATGGCAATGTCTCCGGCAGCAGATAGGGTTAACCTACTGCCGGCCATGGCCGTGGACAATCACTGTAGCGCTGCTGAATACAGCGCCATTACTCAACCGGCAGCGCTCTCCATGCGCACCGCGCCACGGCGGGTTTGCCCGGCTGCGACCACACAGTTACGCCCCGCGCCCTTGGCGGTGTAAAGCGCCTGGTCGGCGGATTTGAGTACCTCGTCGGGGCTGCGTTGCTCGGCCTGGCGCTCGGCCACGCCGATGCTTACCGTCACCGACACGCTGGACGCGCCGCTGCCCGCACGGCGCTGGCGGCCTTGATGATCGTCCTGGGGGCGGTCCGGGTTGCGCAACTTGATGTCGTAGCTGGCGATGATCTCGCGGATCTCCTCCAGGTGCGGCATGCACTCATCCAGGGTCTTGCCGGCAAACACCACGGCAAACTCTTCACCGCCGTAACGGTAGGCCCGCCCGCCTCCATTGACCTTGGACAACTTGCTCGCCACCAGGCGCAGCACCTGGTCGCCCACGTCGTGGCCGTGGGTGTCATTGAAACGCTTGAAGTGATCGACGTCGCTCATCGCCAGCACATAGTTGCGACCTAGCCGCTGCATGCGCTCGTTGAGGGCACGGCGCCCCGGCAAGCCGGTGAGTTCATCACGGAACGCCATTTGATACGCCTCGTGCGCCACGCCCGCAGCGATCATCAGCATCACTTGGCTGCACATGATGTTGAGGGTGAACGGCAGGATGAAAGTTTGCGGCAACATCCAGAACATGCCCAGCAGCCCCACCAGTTGTGCGGCGTGCAGCGGGCGCGGCTGGTACCAGTATTGAGCGGCCAGGGTGAGAAAGCCGATCAGGAACATTGGGTACGAGAGTTGGATCAGGCTCATCCAGGCGCCATGCAGCATCGGCCAGCGAATCTCCGCTAGCCAGCCCAGCAAGGCTTGGGGGAAGCTTTGTTCCAGGGCCAGAGCCACACTGCCCACCGCCAGCAGCACCGCGCAGCGGGCGACGAAGTCACGAAACAGATGGGTTTTTTCCTGCCACAGCGCATAAATGCTGAACAGCAAGGGCAACAGCAGGCAACACAGGTGGAACACCACCGCAGCGTCTTCACGCACGCGACCATTGTCCCGGTAGAAGTCGGTCTGGGTGTCCAGCAGGAAATAGGCGACGTACACCGTGACCATCAGGAACAGTTCACGTTGGCGTCGATACACCGCGCAGTAAGCGCCACCGAGCAGCAGAACCAGGGTGGGCAGCACGTTAAACAGCGAGGTGAAGAAGACGCTGAGGTCCTTGACGTACGCAGCCGAGAGCCCGGCCAGCAACAGCAGCAGCGACGGTAGGAAATGGCTGAAACGTACAGCGGACACGCGTGACAAGGGTAAAGCTCCGACCCGCAAACAAATAATGGCACTGTGTTTCTAGGCGGTCAGTTAAGCACAACCGACCGGGCATGTATCACATTGCCATCACTGTAACGGCAGCTCATCGAAATCCCTGAGTGCATTGCTGTGGTTTTTTAGACTCGCGCCTACACACGTACAAAAAAACCGCCGCGTCCCGAAGGAGGCGGCGGTTTTCAGAAGAACCCGGTAAGGCTTAGTAAGCCAGGCCGAAGTCTTCTTCTTTCATGTCCATCAGGTTGTTGGCGCCCGACAGCATGGTTGCCACGTGGGTGCGGGTACGCGGCAGGATGCGCTGGAAGTAGAAGCGCGCAGTCTGCAACTTGGCGGTGTAGAACGCCTCTTCGCTGGTGCCAGCGGCCAGTTTCTCGGCGGCCAGGCGTGCCATGTCGGCCCAGAAGTACGCCAGGCACGCGTAGCCGGAGTACATCAGGTAGTCCACCGAAGCAGCACCGACTTCTTCACGGTCTTTCATCGCGGCCATGCCGACCTTCATGGTCAACTCGCCCCACTCTTTATTCAGTGCCGCCAGCGGTGCAACGAATTCTTTAACCGCGTCGTTACCTTCGTTGGCCTGGCAGAACTTGTGCACGATCTTGGTGAAACCCTTGAGCGCTTCGCCTTGGGTCATCAGCACTTTACGGCCGAGCAAGTCCAGCGCCTGGATACCGGTGGTGCCCTCGTACAGCATCGAAATGCGGCTGTCGCGAACGTTCTGCTCCATGCCCCACTCAGCGATAAAGCCGTGGCCACCGTAGATCTGCACGCCATGGTTGGCCGATTCAAAACCGACTTCGGTCATGAACGCCTTGGCGATCGGAGTCATGAAGGCCAGCAGGGCATCCGCCTGTTTCTTGGCTTCGTCGTCGGTACCGTACTTGACGATGTCCACTTGCTTGGCAGTGAAGTACACCATCGCACGGTTACCTTCGGCGAAGGCCTTCATGGTCAGCAGCATGCGGCGTACGTCAGGGTGCACGATGATCGGGTCAGCGGCTTTATCTGGCGCTTTCGGGCCGGTCAGGGAGCGCATTTGCAGGCGATCACGCGCATATTTCAAGCCGCCCTGGAAGCCGATCTCGGCGTGAGCCAGGCCTTGCAGCGCGGTGCCCAGCCGAGCGGTGTTCATAAAGGTGAACATGCAGTTCAGGCCTTTGTTCGCCGGGCCGATCAGGAAACCGGTGGCCGCGTCGAAGTTCATCACGCAGGTGGCGTTGCCGTGGATGCCCATCTTGTGTTCCAGGGAGCCACAGGTGACCGCGTTGCGCTCGCCCACCGAGCCATCGGCGTTGGGCAGGAACTTGGGCACGATAAACAGCGAGATGCCTTTGGTGCCAGCCGGTGCATCCGGCAGGCGGGCCAGTACGATGTGGACGATGTTGTCGGCCATGTCGTGTTCACCGGCCGAGATGAAGATCTTGGTACCGGAGACTTTGTAGGAACCGTCAGCCTGAGGCTCGGCCTTGGTGCGCAGCATGCCCAGGTCGGTGCCGCAGTGTGGCTCGGTCAGGCACATGGTGCCGGTCCATTCGCCCGACACCAGCTTGGTCAGGTAAGCGTCTTGCTGCTCGGGAGTGCCGTGCTCGGAAATGGTATTCATCGCGCCATGGGACAGGCCAGGGTACATGCCCCACGACCAGTTGGCCTCGCCGACCATTTCACTCACAGCCAGGCCCAGGGATTCCGGCAGGCCTTGGCCACCGTGCTCCACGTCGTGGGCCAGGCTTGGCCAGCCGCCTTCGACGAATTGTTTGTAGGCCTCTTTGAAACCCGCAGGGGTCTTAACGCCTGACTCACTCCAGGTACACCCTTCGATGTCGCCCACGCGGTTCAACGGTGCCAGTACTTGCTCACAGAACTTGGCGCCTTCTTCGAGGATGGCGTCGACCATGTCCGGGGTAGCGTCCTGGCAAGCCGGCAGGCTCTGATAGTGCGCTTCATAACCGAGCAGTTCGTCACGAACGAAGCGAATATCACGCAAGGGGGCCTTGTAGTCAGGCATAGCGATAAACCTCTGCTGATGTAACTGGGATGAACAACCGCGTGGATTTGTTATGGCGGTCAAACAGGTGTTTGAAACATACGTTTACCACCCAGGGTTGTCAAGCGTCGGCCAGATGCCGTTTGTCTTGACGCAGGTCAGCCAGGCACGACAAGGCCTGCGGCGGGATGCCTCATGATTTAAAGAAAGCAGAATGTCGCGGAACGACTGTGGGAGCTGGCTTGCCTGCGATGCAGACGCCAGGGTGTATCAGGCAGTACGCGTTGATGCTCTCGCAGGCAAGCCAGCTCCCACAGAGAGGAGCGGGCAAGCGATAGAGAAGTTAAGCGTAGGTATCGATCAAGGTACCGAGCATTTCGTCCGAAGCCTTGGCGACTTTCGCCCCCAGCTCGACTTGAAACTTACCCTGGGCCATTTCCACCATGTTGCTCGCCGAGTTGGACGCTTGGGCGCGGTCATTGGCTTGCAGACGGTCGCTTTGCGCGGCCGAAGGCTGGGTGGTCGCGGCGCTGGCAATCTTGCCGGCCGCCTGGTCGACGCGGTTCTGCCCGGTCTGAATAGTGCTCAGGCCCGAATAAAACGCGCTGCTTCCAGAGATGTCCATGGCGTAAGCCTGCCTTTAGAGAATCGTGAAGCCCGATTGAACCAGACATCCTGGCAAAAGGCCCGTCAAAAACACTAATGGCATATTGCCTTAGCGATAGCCAAAATCAGTCAAGCAGGTCCAGCTCCAAGTACTCGGCCACCGCGGCAGCCCCGGCATGCTTGAGTTTAGGCACTCGCCCCAGGCAAGGCGCGGGCAGGCGCTCAGCCAGGGTGGCGAGGTTTTCTTCCAGACGAGAGGTCTTGGGGTCGATGATATTTGCCACCCAGCCCGCCAGCGGCAAGCCATCCCGTGCGATGGCTTCGGCGGTGAGCAACGCGTGGCTGATGCACCCAAGGCGCACGCCTACCACCAAGATCACCGGCAGCTTGAGCGCCATGGCCAGGTCCGACAGGTTGGCCTGGTCGGCCAAGGGCACGCGCCAACCGCCTGCCCCTTCGATCAAGGTGAAGTCCGCGCCCCGTGCCAGGATCTGCTGCATCGGCTTGAGCAGCGATTGCACCGTGAGCCCGACGCCCGCCTCGCGCGCTGCCAGATGCGGCGCGATAGCTGGCTCGAAGGCCACCGGGTTGACCTCGGCATAACTGAGCGGCACGGAACACTCGGCTAGCAACGCCAACGCATCGGCATTGCGCAGACCCTGGGCCGTCAGTTGGCAGCCCGACGCCACCGGCTTTCCGGCGGCCGTGCTTTTGCCGCAAAGCCTGGCCGCATGCAACAGGCCGGCGGCGATGGTGGTCTTGCCAACATCGGTGTCTGTACCGGTGATGAAGTAAGCGGCGCTCATAACGGTTTCTCCAGTACGGCATACACCACCTGGTACGTGGCGGGCAGGCCCTGGGCCTGGCGGAACTGCTCGTAGGCCTCTACCAGCGCGACAATCCGCGCACGGCCCGTCAACCCTCCCGGGCGGCCTGGGTTGAGGTTATGGGCGCCCAGTGCCTTGAGTTCATGGGTCAGGCTGCGCACATCCGGGTAATGCAACACATGGGGCTTTCGCTCCAGGCTGATCACGCGCAAACCACTGGCCGCACACAGTTGCTGATAAGCCTCGAAGGTGCGGAAGCGATTGACGTGGACCAGGCCATCCGCCGCCCGCCAACTCTCGCGCAACTCATCCAGGGTGCCTACGCACAGGCTGGCAAAGGCCAGCACGCCACCTGGTCGCAGCACGCGCCGGGCTTCGCTGAGCACCGCATCAAAATGGGCACACCACTGTACCGCGAGGCTGGAGAAGAGCAGCTCAACGCTGTCAGCTGCAAGCGGCAAGCGTTCTGCATCACCGGCTATAAAGTGCGCGGCGCCGCCCAGCGGACGCGCGTGGTTGAGCATGCCCTCGGCAATGTCCAACGCCACACCTTGGCTGCCGGGCAAACGCTTGCCCAATACGCGGCTGAAGTAACCCGTGCCACAGCCCATGTCCAGCCAACGCCGGGGCACCAGGCCGTGCGGCAAGCGGCTGAGCAGTTCATGCCCGACCGCACGCTGCAACTCGGCCACGCTGTCGTAACTGGCCGCCGCACGGGAGAACGAGGCTGCGACCTGGCGCTTGTCCGGCAAGCCCCCAGGCAAGGGCGGGTGGGATAGGTCAGTCATCGACACACTCATGCAAAAAAGCCTGGATAGCCCCGGCTACTCCGTGAGGGTCTTCCAGAAGAAACGCGTGACCGGCCTGTTCAATCAGGCCGATTTCTACATCGGGGAGCAAGGCCAGCAGATCACTGGCGGCTTCGGCAGGCACCAACCCGTCCAGGCCGGCAAACAGGTGCAACTGCGGCCCGCGAAAAGCCTGCAAGGCCGCCCGCGTATCCAGTTGGGCCAGCATCTCCAGGCCGGGCATCAAGACGCTGGGGGAGGTATTCGGCGCACCGCTGACCAACAACCGCGACAAGCCGCGCGGGTCTTCAGCACCCTTGGCGCACAACAGGCCAAAACGCTTGAGCGTGACCTGGGAGTCGGCGTGGCAGCCGGCCAGAAATGCATCGAAGGTTTCAGCAGGCATCCCATGGGGCCAGCCGTCATGGGCGACGAAACACGGGTTGCTCGCCAGGGTCAGCAAGCCGCAGCACCGCTCGCCACGGCGCGCCGCCAACTCGGACGCGAGCATGCCGCCCAGCGACCAGCCCCCGAGCCAGGCATTGTCCGGCAGCGTCGCATCGAGTTCATCGAGCCATTCACCGAGTTCGCTGGCTTGCAGCGCCGGCAAGGGTTCGATCTGTACCTGCAAATGCTCGTTCAGGCCGTGCAGCGCAGCGGCCAACGGCTCCAGCGGGGACACACCCAGGCCCCAGCCCGGTAGCAATATCAGTCGATTACGCATGGCCGGGCTCCGAGGCGTCTAACAAGCGAAAACACGCTTGCAACCCATCTAACAATAGCTGCACCTGCGCCTCGCTGTGGGCCGCCGTCAATGTCACCCGTAGACGGGCACTGCCGGCGGGCACGGTCGGTGGGCGAATGGCTGTCACCATCAAGCCACGCTCGCGCAGCATCTGCGACAGGCGCAGTGCCCGGGCGCTGTCGCCAATCAGGATCGGTTGGATCGGCGTAAAGCTGTCCATCAAGCCCAGGCCGATCTGCTCGGCGCCATGACGGAACTGGCGGATCAACGCGTTGAGGTGCTCGCGTCGCCAATGTTCGCTGCGCAGCAGTTCCAGGCTTTTGAGGGTGGCGCAGGCCAGTGCCGGTGGTTGGCTGGTGGTGTAGATATACGGGCGGGCGAATTGGATCAGGCTCTCGATCAAGTCCTCACTGCCGGCCACGAAGGCCCCGGCGGTGCCGAACGCTTTGCCCAAGGTGCCAACCAGCACGGGCACGTCGTCCTGGCTCAAGCCGAAATGCTCGACGATACCGCCGCCATTGGCGCCCAGCGGGCCGAAGCCATGGGCGTCATCCACCATCAGCCAGGCACCTTTGGCCCGGGTTTCACGGGCCAGCGCGGGCAGGTCGGCGAGGTCGCCATCCATGCTGAACACACCGTCGGTGACCACCAAGGTATTGCCGGTGGCTTTCTCCAGGCGCTTGGCCAGGCTGCCTGCGTCGTTATGCAGGTAGCGGTTGAAACGCGCACCGGACAGCAAACCAGCATCCAGCAAGGACGCGTGGTTAAGCCGGTCTTCCAATACCGTATCGCCCTGCCCCACCAGCGCCGTGACCGCGCCAAGGTTGGCCATGTAGCCGGTGGTGAACAGCAAGGCACGCGGGCGACCGGTCAAGTCAGCCAGAGCTTCTTCCAGCTCATGGTGCGGGGTGGCGTGGCCCACCACCAAATGCGAAGCGCCACCGCCCACGCCCCAGCGGGACGCACCGGCGCGCCAGGCTTCGATCACTTGCGGGTGATTGGCAAGGCCCAGGTAATCGTTATTGCAGAAGGCCAACAACGGTTGCCCGTCCACCACCACATGCGGGCCTTGGGGGCTCTGCAGCAAGGGGCGCTGGCGGTAAAGATGGTCGGCACGGCGAACAGCGAGGCGCGCGGCGAGATCGAAAGACATGCTGGCCTCGATTTAACAGGTTCAACTCAATCCACTGGAGGAGCTGGAATGCATTCCAAAGGTGGTTACACCACAGCGTTGTAGAACTGCTCGCTGCTCTTTTGCTCCACCAACGCCTGCTCGATCGCCGCCTGGTGCACTTCATCGGCATGCTCTTCACGGGCTTCGGGCAGGATGCCCAGGCGTGCGAAGAGTTGCATGTCCTTGTCAGCCTGGGGGTTAGCGGTGGTCAGCAGTTTGTCGCCGTAGAAGATCGAGTTGGCGCCGGCAAAAAACGCCAGGGCCTGCATCTGCTCGTTCATGGCTTCGCGGCCGGCCGACAGGCGCACGTGGGACTGCGGCATCAGGATGCGCGCCACCGCCAGCATACGGATGAAATCGAAGGGGTCGATGTCATCGGCGTTTTCCAACGGCGTGCCCGCTACCTTCACCAGCATGTTGATCGGCACCGACTCCGGATGCTCCGGCAGGTTGGCCAGTTGGATCAGCAAGTTGGCACGGTCGTCGAGGGACTCGCCCATGCCGAGGATACCGCCCGAGCAGATCTTCATCCCCGAATCACGCACATAGGCCAGGGTTTGCAGGCGCTCGCTGTAGGTGCGGGTGGTGATGATCGAGCCGTAGAACTCCGGCGAGGTGTCGAGGTTGTGGTTGTAGTAGTCCAGGCCGGCCTGGGCCAGGGCTTCGGTCTGGTCCTGGTCGAGGCGACCGAGGGTCATGCAGGTTTCCAGGCCCATGGCCTTCACGCCTTTGACCATTTCCAGCACGTAGGGCATGTCTTTGGCCGACGGATGTTTCCATGCCGCACCCATGCAGAAACGCGTCGAACCGATGGCCTTGGCACGAGCGGCCTCCTCGAGGACCTTCTGCACCTCCATCAACTTCTCTTTTTCCAGGCCAGTGTTGTAGTGGCCCGACTGCGGACAATATTTGCAATCTTCCGGGCAGGCGCCGGTCTTGATCGACAGCAGGGTCGAGACCTGCACGCGGTTGGCGTCGAAATGCGCGCGGTGCACGGTCTGCGCCTGGAACAACAGGTCGTTGAAGGGCTGCACGAACAGGGCTTTGACTTCAGCTAAAGACCAATCGTGACGCAGGGTGGCAGAGGTGCTGGCGCTCATGGGCGATTCCTTGATTATGCTTTGGCAAGCGCTGTGGGAACGGCAATATCCACAGGCACGACACGGATGCTCGGCATATTTAAGGAAGATTCATGCACTGTCAACCTGAGCACAAACACCAAGCTTACATCTGGTTAAAAAGCATACAGACCTGTTTGATTTGCGATGAGTGCACCGACTCGGCCGAGGACGTGTGCAACGCCTGCGAAACAGAATTGCCATGGCTGATGGAACAATGCGAGCGCTGCGCACTGCCCTTGCCCATGGATGGGTTGATCTGCGGCCAGTGCCAAAAACAGCCTCCGGCCTTTCACCAAGTGATCGCGCCATGGACCTATAGCTTTCCAGTGGACACCCTGATCAGCCGCTTCAAGCATCAGGCGCGTTGGCCGCTGGGGCATCTGTTGGCGCGCCTGCTGGGGCAGCATTTGCAGCATCGCTTCGATAACGCCGAACTGGAGCGCCCCGACTGCCTGCTGCCCGTGCCCATGGCGCGTAAACGCCTGCGCGAACGCGGCTTCAATCAAGCGTTGATGCTGGCCCGCTGGCTCAGTCACGCCCTTGACATTCCCTTTGATGAATACGCGCTATTACGCCCCCATGAAACCGTGGCGCAGCAAGACCTCGATGCCAAGACCCGCAAACGCAACCTGCTCAACGCCTTCGCACTGGCCCCCGGCATTCAGGTTGCCGGGCAACATCTGGCGCTGGTAGACGACGTCCTCACCACCGGCGCCACCGCCCACAGCCTGGCGCGCTTGTTGATAAACGCCGGCGCGCGCCAGGTGGACGTGTATTGCCTGGCCCGTACGCCCAAACCCGGCAGCTGACTTGACTCCCCTGCGCCAGCGCGGCAACGTCGGCGCATCTCACCCAAGCGTATCTGCCATGTCTGTGCCCAGCCCTCTCAGCCAACACATCATCCGCCGCCCCCAGCGTATTGCCTTGCTGGGGCATATCGCCGAGCAGGGCTCCATCACCCGTGCGGCCAAGAGTGCCGGGTTGAGTTACAAGGCCGCCTGGGACGCCATTGATGAGCTGAACAACCTGGCGCAAAAACCGCTGGTGCAACGCAGCGTCGGTGGCAAGGGCGGTGGCGGCGCCAAACTGACGCAGGAAGGGGAACGGGTCCTGCGCCTTTATCAGCGCCTGCAACTGCTTCAGGCCGAGATCCTTGGCTCGGACGAAGCGGCCAGCGACTTCAACCTGCTGGGCCGCTTGATGCTGCGCACCAGCGCGCGCAACCAATTGCACGGCCAGGTCAGTACCATAGAGAGCCATGGCCACAACGACATGATCCGCCTGCAATTGGCCGGCGGCCTGCACCTCGACGCACAGATCACCCACGACAGCACCCTGCGCCTGGAACTGCAGACCGGCGTGGAAGTAGTGGCCCTGATCAAGGCCGGGTGGCTTGAATTACTGGTGGACGGGCAAGCTGAAACACTTGGACACAATTGCCTGAGCGGGGTGATCGAGACCATTCTCGCCGCCGAAGACGGCCCCAGCGAGGTGCGTATTGCCCTGCCCAACGGCCAAGTGTTGTGCGCGCTGGCGCCGCCCGTCGCGCTCAAGGCCATTGATGCAGCGCAAGGCCAGCCGATCCGCGTGCAGTTTGCACCCAGCCATGTATTGCTTGGCACCCCGGTGTAACGAGCGCGCGTCTTCAAGCTGCAACAATTCGGTCACAAGCGCTGCTTAAGGTGTCTGCAAAAACCTTAAGGAGCCTGTGATGAGCCTATTAGAAGAAAACCAAGCCACCGACCTTGAACAGATGGTGGGCCTGACCCGCCGTCGCTTTATCGGCGCAGGCGCCCTGTGCGGCGCCGCGATGTTCCTCGGCGGCAACCTGCTGAGCCGCAGCGCCCTGGCCGTGAATGCCGCTACCGCCAGCCCGTTGCTGGGGTTCACCAGCATCGCCGCCGCCACCAGCGACACCATCACCCTGCCACCGGGCTACAGTGCTTCGGTGTTGATCAGTTGGGGCCAGCCCCTGCACAAGAACGCCCCGGCTTTCGACCCGTCCGGCCATGGCACCGCCAAGGCTCAGGAACAACAGTTCGGCGACAACAACGACGGCATGAGCCTGTTTCCATTCCCCGGTGACGACAACCGCGCGCTGATGGCGATCAACAACGAATACACCAACTATCGCTACCTCTACGCCCACGGCGGCGCGCCACAATCGGCCGAAGACGTGCGCAAGGCCCTGGCCAGCGAAGGCGTGTCGGTGATCGAAGTACGCCGCAAGGGCGACACCTGGCAATTCGTCCAGGATTCACGCTACAACCGGCGCATCCACGGCAATTCGCCGATCCGTTTGAGTGGCCCTGCCGCCGGCCATGACTGGCTGAAAACCACCGCCGACAAGAGCGGCAAAAAAGTCCTCGGCACGTTCCAGAACTGCGCCAACGGCAAGACGCCGTGGGGCACCTACCTGACCTGCGAAGAAAACTTCACCGACTGCTTCGGCAGCAGCAACCCGCAGCAAACCTTCGACGCAGGGCAGAAGCGCTACGGCGTGGTGGCCGCCAGCAAGGACATCAACTGGCATCAGCACGACCCGCGCTTTGATATGGCCAAGAACCCCAACGAACTCAATCGCCATGGTTGGGTGGTGGAAATCGACCCGTTCGATCCGCAATCCACCCCGGTAAAACGCACGGCCTTGGGCCGCTTCAAGCACGAGAACGCGGCCCTCGCCGAAACCCGTGACGGCCGCGCCGTGGTGTACATGGGCGACGATGAACGCGGTGAATTCATCTACAAGTTCATCAGCCGCGATCAGATCAACCACAACAACCCGAAGGCCAACAAAGACCTGCTCGACCACGGCACCTTGTACGTGGCGATCTTCGACGCGGGCGACGGCAACGCCGACCATCCCAAGGGCAAAGGCCAGTGGGTCGAACTCACCCATGGCAAAAACGGCATTGACGCCAGCAGCGGTTTCGCTAACCAGGCCGAGGTGCTGATTCATGCGCGCCTGGCCGCCAGCGTGGTGAAAGCCACACGCATGGACCGCCCGGAATGGATCGTGGTCAGCCCTACCGATGGCCAGGTCTATTGCACCCTGACCAACAACGCCAAGCGCGGCGAAGAGGGCCAGCCGGCGGGCGGCCCCAACCCACGGGAGAAAAACGTCTACGGCCAGATCCTGCGCTGGAAAGCCGACGCCGATAACCACGGTGCCACGGACTTCACCTGGGACCTGTTCGTGGTGGCCGGCAACCCCGGCGTGCATGCCGGTAACCCCAAGGGCGGCTCGTCCAACATCAACCCGCAAAACATGTTCAACAGCCCCGACGGCCTGGGCTTCGACAAAGCCGGGCGCCTGTGGATCCTGACCGATGGCGACTACAGCAACGCCGGCGACTTTGCGGGCATGGGCAATAACCAGATGCTGTGCGCCGACCCGAGCACGGGTGAAATCCGTCGCTTCATGGTGGGGCCGGTGGCGTGTGAAGTGACGGGGATCAGCTTTTCGCCGGACCAGAAAACCTTGTTCGTGGGCATTCAGCACCCAGGGGAAACCGGTGGTTCGACCTGGCCGGAACACCTGCCCAATGGCAAACCCCGGTCTTCGGTGATGGCGATTCGGCGGGATGATGGCGGGATCGTAGGCGCCTGATAGACCGCTATCGCAGGCAAGCCAGCACCCACATTTCGATGTGTAAATACATGCCAGTGTGGGAGCTGGCTTGCCTGCGAAGGCGTCCGCACAGCCACCGGCTATCTATGCTGTTACCATACCCGGCCGGACGCGGCGCCCTGCTGCGCGCAGGAGTTCGCATGGCCCACCCGTTTGAAACACTCACCCCAGACCTGGTGCTCGACGCCGTCGAAAGCATCGGTTTCCTCAGCGACGCGCGGGTTCTGGCGCTCAACAGCTACGAAAACCGCGTGTACCAAGTGGGCATCGAAGACGCCGAACCGCTGATCGCCAAGTTCTATCGCCCCCAGCGCTGGACCAACGAGGCGATCCTGGAAGAACACCGCTTCACCTTCGAACTGGCCGAGTGCGATGTACCGGTGGTCGCCCCCTTGGTCCACAACGGCGAGAGCCTGTTCGAACATGCAGGTTTCCGCTTCACCCTGTTCCCCCGCCGTGGCGGCCGCGCGCCGGAGCCAGGCAACCTCGATCAGCTTTACCGGCTCGGGCAACTGCTGGGGCGTTTGCACGCGGTGGGCTCCACCCGCCCGTTCGAACACCGCGAAGCCCTGGGGGTGAAGAATTTCGGTCACGACTCCCTCACCACCTTGCTTGAAGGCAACTTCATTCCCAAAAGCCTGTTGCCGGCCTACGAGTCCGTGGCCCGCGACTTGCTCAAGCGTGTGGAAGAGGTTTACAAGGCCACACCGCACAAGAACATCCGTATGCACGGTGACTGCCACCCCGGCAACATGATGTGCCGCGACGAGATGTTCCATATCGTCGACCTGGATGACTGCCGCATGGGCCCGGCGGTGCAAGACCTGTGGATGATGCTGGCTGGCGACCGCCAGGAATGCCTCGGCCAGCTCTCGGAGCTGATGGATGGCTACCAGGAATTCCACGACTTCGACCCACGCGAACTGGCGCTGATCGAGCCGCTGCGCGCCCTGCGCCTGATGCACTACAGTGCCTGGCTCGCACGACGCTGGGACGACCCGGCGTTTCCCCATAGCTTTCCGTGGTTTGGCAGCGAACGGTATTGGGGTGACCAGGTGCTGGCGTTGCGCGAGCAACTGTCGGCGCTCAATGAAGAACCGCTGAAGCTCTTCTGACCTGGCCCTGCCTCCTGTGGGAGCTGGCTGTCCATGCTCGCCCCCACGCTCTGCGTGGGCGCGCATCCTGTGACGCTCCGCGTCACGATTTAAGAGCAGACGCAGAGCGTCCAAGGCGGCGTTACCACGCAGAGCGTGGGAACGAGCGTTGTCTGACAAATATCCTTACAATTGCGCTTTGTTAGCTGCCTGAGCAAGGATTCTGCAATGCAAGCCGCCAACCCCCGCAAGGGGTATATCCTGGGCCTGAGCGCCTATGTCATCTGGGGTCTGTTCCCGCTCTACTTCAAAGCCATCGCCAGCGTGCCCGCCGCCGAGATCATCGTGCACCGCGTGTTGTGGTCGGCCCTGTTCGGTGGGCTGTTGCTGATGGTGTGGAAACATCCCGGCTGGTTTCGCGAACTGCGCGACAACCCCAAGCGCCTGGCGATCCTGGCCCTCAGCGGTTCGTTGATCGCCGCTAACTGGCTGACCTATGTGTGGTCGGTGAACACCGGGCGCATGCTTGAAGCGAGCCTGGGTTACTACATCAACCCGCTGGTGAATGTGCTGCTGGGCATGCTGATCCTCGGCGAGCGCTTGCGCCGTTTGCAATGGGTAGCGGTGGGGTTGGCAGCGATAGGTGTGGCGCAGCAGGTGTGGCAAGTCGGTAGCCTGCCGTGGGTGTCGCTGGCGCTGGCGCTGACGTTCGGCTTCTACGGTTTGATCCGCAAGCAGGCGCCGGTCAAGGCGCTGCCAGGCCTGGTGGTGGAAACCTGGATGCTGGTACCCATTGCCGTCGCCTGGTTGCTGTTCAACCCGACCGCCCACAGCGCGCAACTGGCGTTCTGGAGCACCTCCGAGGCCTGGTGGCTGGTGGCCGCAGGCCCGGTGACGCTGATTCCCCTGGTGTGCTTCAACGCCGCTGCACGGCACTTGCCCTACACCGCCCTGGGCTTTTTGCAGTATGTGGCGCCGACGCTGGTGTTGCTCGAAGCCGTGCTGTTGTTCGGTGAACACCTGGCGCCGAGCACCTTGGTCGCCTTCGCCTTTATCTGGGCCGGGTTGGTGGTGTACAGCCTGGATGCCTGGCTGACCGTGCGTAAACGCTGATCAAATAACGTACAAACCTCTGCAAGCCACGGCTTTCGTGGCTTGCAGCGTTCGACCCAAAGGTTATCCACAGCCTGATCCCCGCCATTTGTGCACAAGCCCTTGAAACTGCTCGTTTTTTGCTCAACTTGCGCAGAAGGCCGGCGGGCATGGCCTGGCGTCGGGTCTCTACAGGTTATCCACAGGCCCATGCAAGATTTCCCTGCATAACCTTGTGGATCGTTATTCCTCCTGACGCAACTCCACCATCAAGTCATCGGCCAAGGTTTCCAAAGCCTCTTGCAGGGTTTCCAGCGATAGCGTGGCCGGCACTTGCAACAACGCCTCGGCGTTGAACAGCGGATCACCGCTCATGGGCGCCGGGCGCACATCGGTGCTCAGGCGTTCCAGGTTGACGCCCTGCTGGCTCAGCAGCGCGGTGATCTCACGCACGATGCCCGAGCGGTCATTGCCCACCAGGGTCATCAGGATCGGCTTGGACGCCGATGCCTGGCCGCTGCTGCCCTCACCCACCAACACGCGAATGCCATGGGTGGATAAATCCTCCAATGCCCCCACCAATGCCTGGCGCTGCTCGCTCGGCACGCTCACCCGCAGGATCCCGGCAAACTGCCCGGCCATGTGCGCCATGCGGCTTTCCAGCCAGTTACCACCATGACTGGCAATGTTCTGCGCGATGCGTTCAACCAGGCCGGGTTTGTCGGCGGCGATAATAGTGAGTACAAGATGGTCCATGGCGCAGTCCCTCGGTTGGTTGATCCTCGATTATAGACATGCCGCGTTTATCCAGAAGGGACGCGTGATCGTTAACGTCCATAGCAGGCAAACCAGCTCCCCCAGACAAATCGTGTACCATTTTTATATTTATCTGGAACAATCCAATAGTTTTTTGAGAACATCTGGTTCTCCGCTGTGACCGTACGACCAAAGTGGGTCGCTAAACGACGTATTTAGTCTAATTTTCACAACCGCAAGTCATCATGTAGTATGCCCAACCGTGCACTACATAATGAAAATCTGATAAAGCGCATAAGCTCCGCAGAGTGAGGCAAGCAATGACTGAACACGTTCAAGTCGGTGGCCTGCAGGTCGCCAAAGTCCTGTTCGACTTCGTGAACAACGAAGCCATTCCCGGTACCGGCATCACTGCCGACCAGTTCTGGGCCGGTGCCGACAAGGTCATCCATGACCTGGCCCCGAAGAACAAAGCCCTACTCGCCAAACGCGACGACTTCCAGGCGCGGATCGATACCTGGCACCAGACCCACGCCGGCCAGGCCCATGACCCGGTGGCCTACAAAGCCTTCCTGCAAGACATCGGCTACCTGTTGCCAGAAGCCGCAGACTTTGAGGCCTCGACCCAAAACGTCGATGATGAGATCGCACGCATGGCCGGCCCACAGCTGGTCGTGCCGGTGATGAACGCCCGCTTCGCCCTCAATGCCTCGAATGCGCGCTGGGGCTCGCTGTACGACGCGCTCTATGGCACCGACGCCATCAGCGAAGCCAACGGCGCCGAGAAGGGCAAGGGCTATAACAAAGTGCGTGGCGACAAGGTCATTGCCTTCGCCCGCGCTTTCCTCGACGAGGCCGCACCGCTCAGCGCCGGCAGCCATGTCGATTCCACCGGCTACAAAATCGTCGACGGCAAGCTGATCGTCAGCCTCAAAGGCGGCAGCAACAGCGGCCTGCGTGACGATGCCCAGTTGATCGGTTTCCAGGGCCCTGCGGCCGAGCCGATTGCGATCCTGCTCAAGCACAATGGCCTGCACTTCGAAATCCAGATCGACGCCAGCACCCCAGTCGGCCAAACCGACGCCGCAGGCGTCAAAGACGTGCTGATGGAAGCCGCGCTGACCACCATCATGGACTGCGAAGACTCTGTGGCCGCCGTCGACGCCGATGACAAAGTGGTGATCTACCGCAACTGGCTCGGCCTGATGAAGGGCGACCTGGCCGAAGAAGTGGCCAAGGGCGGCCAGACCTTCACCCGCACCATGAACCCTGACCGCGTCTACACCGGCGTGGATGGCAGCGACGTGACCCTGCACGGCCGTTCGCTGTTGTTCGTGCGCAACGTTGGCCACTTGATGACCATCGACGCGATCCTCGATAAAGATGGCAACGAAGTACCCGAAGGCATCCTCGACGGCCTGATCACCAGCCTGGCGGCGATCCACAGCCTCAACGGCAACAACACCCGCAAGAACAGCCGTACCGGTTCTGTGTACATCGTGAAACCGAAGATGCACGGCCCGGAAGAAGCCGCGTTCACCAACGAACTGTTCGGTCGCATCGAAGAGGTGCTGAACCTGGCGCGCAATACCCTCAAGGTCGGGATCATGGATGAGGAGCGCCGCACCACGGTCAACCTCAAGGCCTGCATCAAGGCGGCCAGCGAGCGCGTGGTGTTTATCAACACCGGTTTCCTCGACCGCACTGGTGATGAAATCCACACCTCCATGGAAGCCGGCGCGATGGTGCGCAAGGCGGCCATGAAGGCGGAAAAATGGATCGGCGCCTATGAGAACTGGAACGTCGATATCGGCCTGAGCACCGGCCTGCAAGGGCGTGCACAGATCGGTAAAGGCATGTGGGCCATGCCCGACCTGATGGCTTTGATGCTTGAGCAGAAAATCGCCCATCCGTTGGCCGGTGCCAACACCGCCTGGGTACCGTCGCCGACCGCTGCGGCCCTGCATGCGTTGCACTACCACAAGGTTGATGTGTTTGCCCGCCAGGCCGAACTGGCCAAGCGCGAGCGCGCTTCGGTGGACGATATCCTCACCATTCCTCTGGCCAGCAACACCGATTGGTCCGAAGAAGAGATCCGCAACGAACTGGACAACAACGCCCAGGGCATCCTCGGCTATGTGGTGCGTTGGATCGACCAGGGTGTGGGCTGCTCCAAGGTGCCGGACATCAACGATGTCGGCCTGATGGAAGACCGCGCCACCCTGCGCATTTCCAGCCAGCACATCGCCAACTGGCTGCGCCACGGCATCGTCAACGAAGCTCAAGTGATGGACAGCCTCAAGCGCATGGCGCCGGTGGTGGACCGCCAGAATGCCGGGGATGCGTTGTACCGCCCACTGGCTCCGGACTTCGACAGCAACATCGCGTTCCAGGCAGCGGTGGAGTTGGTGATTGAAGGGACCAAGCAGCCCAATGGCTATACCGAGCCGGTGTTGCATCGCAGGCGTCGGGAGTTCAAGGCCAAGAACGGCCTGTAATGGAAAAAAGCCCTGATCGAAAGATCGGGGCTTTTTTATCAGGTGTGTCAGTTAGACCGCGTTGCCTGAATCGCAGGCAAGCCAGCCCCCACAGGGGGATGCATTTCAAATGTGGGAGCCGGGCTTACCCGCGAAGAGGCCAGGCCAGTCACCCCACACTCAGGGCACCATCCCCAACTCCCGCTTTACCAACTTCGCCAACTTCACGCTATCAATCGGCTTGAGCAAGAAATCCACCACGCTCAAATGCATCGCATCAATCACATCCGGCGCTTCCGCGTCTCCAGACATGATGATGATCGGCAACGCCGCACGGGTGGACTCACGCACCTGGCGGATCAATTCCAGGCCATTGCTGGGCGCCATGCGCAGGTCGGTGATCAGCAAACCGATGGAACTGCTCGTCTTCAACAAATCCCACGCAGCCTCGCCACTTTCGGCAGTCATGCAGCGAATACCATCGAGCCCAAGGATTTCCGCCAGCAATTCACGCGCGTCCTTGTCGTCGTCCACGATCAAAACGCGTTGGGGGGGTAAATCGGGCTCCAGCATCACGGCGCTCAGCGCCTCGCGCTCGGCATCACTCAAAATATCGTGGTCGGACATACGTTTCTCAGCAGTTCTCATCAATCTCCCAGCACACTCGTCAGACATCTGCGGAAGGGCGAACAATGTGCACTTCGTCGGAAAGTTTGCCTAGTGGGCTTTCTACGGGTTTTGGACGATTGTCATGTAAGGTTTTTCCCTAGTTTTGCGCGGTATTCCTCGACCTAGACTTACGTCCAATGGGCACCCACTGCGCAGGAGTCGACCATGCAGCACGATAACGACAAAAACACTGCGGTCACTGTTATGAGTAAAGCTGATGCATTCGCACAGGCGGGTAAAACCGCGGTGTTGCAGAACATCCACGGCACCCTGCAATTCCTGCAACGCTTCCCGCCGTTCAACCAGATGGAACAGGCGCACCTGGCCTTCCTGGTGGAACAGTGCCAACTGCGTTTCTACGGCCCCGGCGACAGCATCCTCAAACCGTCGGGCGGCCCGGTCGAGCACTTTTATATCGTCAAGCAGGGGCGGGTCGTGGGTGAGCGGCCAGACTCGGCAGACACCACCTTTGAAATCGCCACCGGCGAATGCTTCCCCCTCGCCGCCTTGCTGGGTGAGCGCGCGACCCGTACAGAACACAAAGCCGCTGAAGACACCTTTTGCCTGCAATTGAACAAACCGGCCTTTATCAAGCTGTTCGCCCTGTCCAGCCCGTTTCGTGATTTCGCCTTGCGCGGGGTCAGCAGCCTGCTCGACCAGGTCAACCAGCAGGTACAGCAAAAAGCCGTGGAAACCCTCGGCACCCAATATTCCTTGAATACCCGCCTGGGTGAATTGGCCATGCGCCACCCGGTCACCTGCAGCCCGCACACAGCGTTGCGCGAAGCGGTGACCTTGATGCACGAACAGCAAGTCGGCAGCATTGTGATCGTCAACGAACACAAAGCGCCCCTGGGCATCTTCACCCTGCGCGATCTGCGCCAGGTGGTCGCCGATGGCACCAGCGACTTCAGCCAGAGCATTGCCGGGCACATGACCCAGGCGCCGTTTTACTTGAGCCCGGAGCACAGCGCTTTCGACGCAGCCATCGCCATGACCGAGCGGCATATCGCCCATGTGTGCCTGGTGCAAGACCAGCGCCTGTGTGGCGTGGTCTCCGAGCGTGACTTGTTTTCCTTGCAGCGTGTGGACCTGGTGCACCTGGCCCGCACCATCCGCAACGCGCCCCGGGTGGAAAACCTGGTGGCGATTCGCGGTGAAATCGGCCAGTTGGTGGAGCGCATGCTCGCCCATGGCGCCTCATCCACCCAGATCACCCACATCATTACGCTGCTCAACGACCACACCGTGTGCCGGGTGATCGAGCTGACCCTCGCGGAAAAAGGCGACCCCGGCGTGCCCTTCAGTTGGCTGTGTTTTGGCAGTGAAGGCCGCCGCGAACAAACGCTGTACACCGACCAGGACAACGGCATCCTGTTCGAGGCCAAGGACGCCGTCGAAGCCGCCGAAAGGCGTGAGCGCTTGCTACCGCTGGCGCAGCACATCAACCAAAGCCTGGCGCTGTGCGGCTTCAGCCTGTGCAAGGGCAATATCATGGCCGGCAACCCCGAGCTGTGCTTGTCCCGCGTGGAGTGGGCGCGGCGCTTCGGCGCGTTCATTCGTGAGGCGACGCCGGAAAACCTGCTGGGCTCAAGCATCTATTTTGACTTGCGCGTGGTGTGGGGCGAAGAGCGCGGTTGCGAGCAACTGCGCCAGGGCATTCTCGATCAGGTGGCGGATAACCGCTTGTTCCAACGGATGCTGGCCGAAAATGCACTATTGCGACGCCCGCCGGTAGGGCGTTTTCGCGAGTTCGTGCTGACCCGCAAAAATGGCGAAAAGGCCACCCTCGACCTCAAGGTGCAGGGCCTTACGCCTTTTGTAGATGGCGCGCGCCTTTTGGCCCTGGCCAATGGCATCCACGCCAACAACACCCTGGAACGCCTGCGCCAGTTGGTGGACAAGGCCGTGATCGAACCCCTGGATGGCGCCGCCTATGAAGAGGCCTACCACTTTATCCAGCAGACCCGCATGCAGCAGCACCAATTGCAGACCCGCGAGAACCTGCCCTATTCCAACCGCGTCGACCCCGACAGCCTCAACCACCTGGACCGGCGCATCCTGCGTGAGTCCCTGCGCCAGGCCCAACGCCTGCAAAGCAGCCTGAGCTTGCGGTATCAGCTATGAGTTTGTTTGGCTGGCTGCGCGCGAAAAAGCCCGGGCTCAACGCTGCGCAACAGCAGCGCCTGGAGCATTTACCCAAGCCCGCCGAACTGGGCAACGGCCCATTGCGCAGCCAGCGCTGGGTAGTGGTGGACCTGGAAACCAGCGGCCTGAACCTTCACCGCGACCAGGTGCTGTCCATCGGCGCCGTGGTCATCGAAGACGGTGCGGTGGATTTTTCCCAACTGTTCGAACGTACCCTGCAGCGCACCGACACCAAGCTCAGCCCCAGTGTGCTGATCCACGGGTTGGGGCCCAGTGCAATTGCCGCCGGCAGCGACCCGGCCGAGGCGTTGCTGGATTTCATGGCGTTCGTGGGCGACAGCCCTCTGCTGGCTTTTCATGCGCCGTTTGATCAACACATGCTGTGCCGGGCGCTCAAGGACAGCCTGGGGTATCGCCTGGCCCATCCATTCCTGGATGTGGCAGACCTGGCTCCGCTGTTGTGCCCTGAGGCGCATATCCGCGAGGCCGGGCTGGATGATTGGCTCAACCACTTCAGGCTACAGGCTGGCGAACGCCACCATGCCAGCGCCGATGCACTGGCGACGGCAGAGCTGATGCTGATCCTGTTCAGCCGTGCGCGGCAGCAACAGATAGACACGCCCCAGACGCTGCAAGAGCGTTTGGCCCAATGGAAACGGCGCAAACAGTCCCCTTCCCTTTAACGCTTCGCGCCCGACGCGGAGCATCGCGGGATGCATTCCCACGCCGAGCGTGGGAACGATCACCCGACAGACGCCAATTGCGCCCACCCCACGCCTCTGCGACAATCGCGAATAATTCTCGTTAGTTTAAACCTCTTGTTTATTCGGTGATGCCTTGTCGTCGGTCCAGACCCCACGCAGTGAGCTTGTTGGTGCGTTGTATCGCGACCACCGTGGCTGGCTGTTGGCGTGGCTGCGACGTAACGTGGGGTGCCCAAGCCGCGCCGAAGACCTGAGCCAGGACACCTTCATGCGCCTGCTGGGTCGTGACGAGTTGCGCGAGCCCCGCGAACCGCGGGCGTTCCTGGTGGCCATCGCCAAGGGTTTGCTGTTCGACTATTTCCGACGTGCGGCCCTGGAACAGGCCTACCTCACCGAATTGATGCTGATCCCGGAAAGCGAACAGCCTTCGCCGGAAGCCCAGCAACTGATCCTCGAAGACCTCAAGGCCATCGACCGCCTGCTCGGCAAACTGTCGAGCAAGGCCCGCGCCGCGTTCCTCTATAACCGCCTCGACGGCCTGGGCCATGCCGAAATCGCCCAGCGCCTGGGCGTGTCGGTGCCCCGCGTGCGCCAATACCTGGCCCAGGGCATTCGCCAGTGCTACATCGCACTGTATGGCGAGCCGTCGTGACCGCGATCGGCTCCAAACCGGTGTCGTCGCGCGTGCTGGATGCCGCGATTGCCTGGCAGCTGTCCCTCGACTCGGGCGACGGCAGCGCGGTGGAACAGGAAGAGTTCAGCAAGTGGCTGGCCAGTGATGAGGAACACGCTCGCGCCTGGCGCCAGTTGGGCATGCTCGACCAGCGTTTCAGCGTGGCCTCGGGCCCGGCTCGGGCGGCGCTGCTGCAGTCGCGCCACGGCATTCGCCAGCGCGTGCGCAAACTGGGCCGGGGCCTGGCCAGTATCGTGCTGGTGTGCGGCCTAGCGCTGTTTGCCGGTGAGCGTTACGTACCTATTCACTATTGGCTGGCCGACCAGCGCACGGCCACCGGTGAACAGCGCACGCTGAAGCTGGCGGATGGCACGCGGATCAACCTCAACACCCACAGCGCCATTGATGTGCGCTTCGACGAAACACGCCGCTTGATCGTGTTGCAGGCAGGCGAAATTCTCGTCGAAACCGGCCACGACGATTCACGCCCTTTCTACGTGCAAACCCGCGACGGCAGCCTGCGGGCGCTGGGTACTCGGTTTATCGTCAAGCGCGAAGACGACGCTACGCGCCTGAGTGTGCTGCAGTCAGCCGTGGCCGCCCAGCCCGAGGCGTTGCACCACGAACAGGTGTTCAAGGCGGGCCAGCAGGTGCTGATGCGCAGCGACGGCCTTGGCCCGTTGCTGGCCGTCACCCCGGCCACCGATGCCTGGACGCGCGGCATGCTGGTAGTGGACAACGCTCGGCTGGGGGATGTGATCGAGGAGTTGGCGCGCTATCGCACCGGCTACCTGGGGGTGGATAACAACGTGGCCGACCTGCGCATCACCGGCAGTTTCCCGCTGCATGACACCACGTTGGCATTGAATGCGCTGTTGCCGACTTTGCCGGTGCAGATCGAGCAGCACACGACGTGGTGGGTGACCGTCAAGGGTAAGCCTTAGGTCCTGCAGCGCCTGGGCGATTGCTATCGCAGGCAAGCCAGCTCCCACATTTCGAATTGCGAACACCTTCAACTGTGGGAGCTGGCTTGCCTGCGATGAGGCCCTCAAGCACACCTGCGAAAAATATTTTCACTCACCCCTATCACTTTTCGATTCTCGCTCGGCACCTAGGCAATTGAGAAATATTTCCATTCAGGAGCCGCCCTTATGTCCCGCACGCTAGACACCTTGTTGCGCCCCAGCCTGTTAGCCATGGCGATCGCCCTCAGCGCCCCGCTCGCCAGCACCCCGCTGATCGCCGCCGAACAAGCCTCCAGCGTGCGCGCCTATAACCTGCCCGCTGCGCCCCTGGCCACCACCCTGAACCAGATCGCCAGCCAGGCCGGCCTGGCGCTGACCCTCAACCCCGCACTCGCCGCCGGCAAGACCTCGGCACCGGTCAAAGGCCAGTTCGATGCGCAGGGCGCGTTGCGGGAAGCCTTGCGGGGGACGGGGTTGCAGTTGGAGCAGAGCAGTGCGGGCACTTACACCCTGATGCCGGTCCCGGAGGGCGTCGTTGCCTTGCCGACCACCAACATCACCGGCCAAGGCAGCTATGAAAGCGCTTGGGGGCCGGTGGAGGGATATGTTGCAAAGCGCACCGCCGCCGGCACCAAAACCGATACTGCGCTGGTCGAGGCACCACGCTCGATCTCGGTAGCCACCCGCGAGCAAATGCAGGACCGTAACGTGCAGAACCTCGACGATGCGGTCAAATACATGCCCGGTATTGTGTCTGCCAGCTACGGCAGCGACACCCGTTACGACTGGATGCGCGTACGCGGCTTCGAGCCGACGCAATTCCTCGATGGCCTGCCACTGCCCCGTGGCGTGTACGCCAACCCAAAAGCCGAAACCTGGAACCTCGACCGCCTCGCCCTGCTGCGCGGTCCGGCTTCATCGGTTTATGGTCAAACTCCACCTGGTGGCTTGCTGGACATGGTCAGCCGCCGTCCCAGCGCCGAACAGAGCAGTGCTATCCAGGTGCAATACGGCAGTGACAACCACCGCCAGATCAATTTCGAAAGCACTGGCAAGATCGATGATGAGGGCCAGTTTCTCTACAGCGTTGGCGGCGTGGTGCGCGATGCCGGTACCCAGGTCGATCACATCGACAACAAGCGGTACAACATCGCACCGAGCTTGACCTGGAATATCGACACCGATACCAAGTTGACCTTGCTGTCGCAGTTCACCCGCGACGATACCGGGGCGACCAGCCAGTTCCTGCCGATAGTCGGCACCAAGATCAAGTCGCCACTGGGTGACGTTTCGCATCATAAAAACCTGGGCGATCCGGACTACGAGTTCTACGACCGTACCTATTACGCACTCGGCTACGCATTCGAGCACCGCTTCAACGATACCTGGCAGTTCAAACAGAATCTGCGTTACACCAAATCAGAATTGTCGTTCCAACAATTGACCGTGGGCGCCTTTGCCTGGGCACCGGTCGACGCCGAAGGCAATATGGACCGTTCTTCGACCAACGTGGACGAGAACATCGGACAATTGGCGGTAGATAACAACTTTCAGGCCGACTTCTCCACCGGCGACGTCACCCACACCCTTCTACTCGGGCTTGACCACCAGCGTACCGATACCTCGTACCTGTCGATTTACGGGCAGGCCGGACGAGTCAACATCTTCAACCCGGTCAACACCACGCCAGTTGAACGCCCCGCACGCTCCGGCGCTTTCTACGACTACAATCAGAAAACCGTCCAGACCGGCCTCTACGTCCAAGACCAGATGGCTCTTGATAACTGGCGCTTGACCCTGGGTGGCCGTGAAGACTGGGTGCACCAAGGCACTACGTACCTCAACAAAAACGACGCGACCAATACTGACCGCAGCAAGAATTTCAGCGGTAACGCGGCACTGAGCTATGTGTTCGACTCGGGCTTCGTACCGTATATCTCCTACGCCGAATCTTTCCAGCCGGCGAGCAACGCCAGCGCCTCTCCTACAGAATCCTATAAGCCCACCGAAGGCAAGCAGTGGGAATTGGGGATCAAGTACCAACCGCCGGGTTCGAACACGCTACTCAGTGCCGCGCTGTATGACCTGACCCAGAAGAACGTTCTGGTCAGCAGCTTCCAGTCCGGTGGTGTTTCTGTCACCGACCAGACCGGCGTAGTGAAAGTCAAAGGCCTGGAGCTGGAAGCCGTATCTGACGTGACCGAAAACCTCAAAGTGATCGCTGCCTACACGTTGGCCAAATCCGAAGTGCAAAAAGGCGAGTTCAAAGGCAACCGCCTGCAACTGATGCCTAACCAACAAGCGTCCTTGTGGACCGACTACACCTGGCACACCGGCGCGCTCGACGGTTTCGGTATCGGCTTCGGCGCCCGCTACACCGGCAACACCTACGGCGACCAGGCCAATACCTGGGCCGGCAAGGCCAACGCCTACACCGTCTTCGACGGCGCGCTGCACTATGACCTCGGCCGCCTGGACAACAGCCTCAAGGGCGCGTCGGTGAAAGTGAACGCGACCAACCTGTTCAACAAGGACTACATTTCCACCTGTGATGGCTCCTATTGCTACTTCGGCGACCAACGCAGCGTCGTCGCCAGCGCCACCTACCAGTGGTAATCAGCTGAGTTAACCACCAGGCCGCCCAAAGGGCGGCTTTGGTGCATCTGAAGGCTCGACAATGAAAAGCAAAACCATCCGCCGCTGGTCCTTCATCCACACCTGGACCAGCCTGATCTGCACCGTATTCCTGCTGCTGCTCGCCCTCACCGGCCTGCCGTTGGTGTTTCACCACGAGATCGACCACCTGCTGGGCAATGAGCCCGAACTGGCGCAGATGCCCGCCGATACGCCCCGGCTCAACCTTGAGCAGCTTGTGGCTAAAGCCCAGGCCCATCGCCCCGGCGACGCCATGCAGTACCTTGCCTGGGACGAAGACGACAAGAACGGTGTGATCGCGATCATGGCCGCCACAGCCGGTACCGAGCCGAATTCGTCGCACACCTTCATGCTCGACGCCCGCACTGGCCAAGCAGTGGAAACCCCCGCAGCCAATGGCGGGCTGACCCTGTTCCTGCTGCGCCTGCATGTGGATATGTTTGCCGGGTTGCCGGGCAAGTTGTTGCTGGCGTTCATGGGCCTTCTGTTTGTGCTGGCGATTATCTCGGGCACGGTGTTGTACCTGCCGTTCATGCGCCGCTTGAAGTTCGCCACCGTGCGCCAGGACAAGTCCACTCGCCTGCGCTGGCTCGACCTGCACAACCTGATCGGCGTGGTCACTTTGACCTGGGCGTTGGTGGTGGGGGTAACCGGCGTGATCAGCGCCTGCGCCGACCTGATCATCGCCGCCTGGCGCCAGGACAGCCTCAGCGCCATGATCGAACCTTACAAGAACGCCCCGCCGCTG
This sequence comes from Pseudomonas sp. CFSAN084952, assembly GCF_009648855.1. Lineage (NCBI taxonomy): Bacteria > Pseudomonadati > Pseudomonadota > Gammaproteobacteria > Pseudomonadales > Pseudomonadaceae > Pseudomonas > Pseudomonas sp. CFSAN084952. Next base: position 4,912,288 of record NZ_CP045767.1, read on the forward strand.
ACCCAACGCGCGCCCGCCACCGAGTTGTTGAGCATTGCCGCCAAGGCCGCTCCGGGTATGGAGCCAGACTTTATCGCCTTCCCCGGCACGCGTTTTTCCAGCGAACATCACTACGCCGTGTTCATGAAGGGCAGCACCCACCTGACCTCCCATTTGCTGACCCCGGTGCTGATCGACGCCAGCACCCTGGCCGTCACCGCCATCGCCGAACGGCCTTGGTACATGGACGCCATGGGCATGTCCCAACCCCTGCATTTCGGTGATTACGGCGGCATGCCAATGAAGGTCCTGTGGGCGGTGCTGGATGTGTTGACCATCATCGTGCTGGTGAGCGGCATTTACTTATGGATCGTACGGCGCAAGGCGGCCAAGGTATGAAGCCGCGGCAGTCGAATGTCTGGAAGGTCTTTGCCATACCGCTGGGGATCGGCCTGCTCAGTGCTGCCGGGTTGTTTGCGGCGTTGCTGGGCGATGGGTGGTGGGATTCGTTGAGTTGGATCGGGCTCGGGATACCGGCAATGATGGGGGTATGGGGGTTGGTTAAGCGGCGCGCCTGAGGTCGCTATCGCAGGCAGGCCAGCTCCCACATTTTGACCTGTGAACACAGTCCAATGTGGGAGCTGGCTTGCCTGCGATGAGGCCCGCAAAAACAACGCAGCCCCTCGCCAGGCACCGCACAACCCTCTAGGCTAGCCACACTTCACCTCGAGGAATGCCCATGTCCGCCCCCAGCATGACCTTGTTCCACAACCCCGCTTCGCCCTTCGTGCGTAAAGTGCGCGTGCTGCTGATCGAGACCGGCCAGCAGGATCGTGTGGCCCTGCACGCGTGCCTGCCCACTCCGGTCAACCCGGATGCCGAAGTGCTGCAAGGCAACCCCGTGGGCAAGATCCCGGCCCTGCGCCTGGCCGACGGCTCGGTATTGCACGACAGCCGGGTGATTCTCGATTACCTCGACCACCAGCATGTCGGCAACCCGCTGATCCCCCGCGACGGCTCGGCCCGCTGGCGGCGCCTGACCCTGGCCTCGATGGCTGACGGCATCATGGATGCCGCCGTGCTGCTACGTTACGAGACCGCCATGCGCCCGCCAGAAAAACACTGGGCTCCCTGGCTGGATGAACAGCGCAACAAGATCCGCCGCGCCCTCGCCGAGCTGGAGCGGGACGCCATTGCCGAACTGGCCAGCCACTTCGACGTCGCCGCCATCAGCGTGGCCTGTGCCCTGGGCTATATCGACTTTCGCCACCCGGATATTCAGTGGCGCTCGGACACTCCCAAGCTCGCCGCCTGGTACGCCGAAGTCAGCCAGCGGGCTTCGATTCAGCAGACCCAACCCCCGGTTTGACCAGCCCCCTGTAGGAGCGAGCTTGTTGTGGCGAGGGAGCTTGCTCCCGCTCGACAGCGCAGCTGGAGCCGGCTTTATCAGGGGCGCTTCGCACCCCAGCGCAAGCAAGCTTGCTCGCCACCACAAGCTCGCTCCTACAGTGAGAGGCGGTGTGATTGAGGAAGTTGACCATCCTCGCTTTCATCCGCTGATCTTCGCGCAGCCCGATCATTGCACTTCCCCCACCTTACGCTTGCCCACCCCATACCAATCCAGTTTGCGCGTCAGCACCATCACCGTACCCAGCAGGCCAAACAGCAGCAGCGAGCCCATCAACAGTGCGTAATCCTCGGCACTGAGCAAGCCGTACAGCAAGCCATACAACGCCGCCAACCCTGCCGAAAACCCCAGGCCGTGGGCGACGCTGCGCAGCACATGGCACACGTAGAAGCCGATCAACACCACACAGGCGCTGGCCGATATCAGATAGGCCAGGGCAAAGCCCAGATGCTCGGACAACGACAACAGCAACAGATAGAAGAACGCCAGCGCCACGCCCACCAAGGCGTACTGAATCGGGTGCACCGCCAGACTCTTGAGCACTTCGAACAGAAAGAAACCAGCGAAGGTCAGCGCGATAAACAACAGCGCGTATTTGATCGCCCGGTCGCTCTTGAGGTACTGGTCTACCGGGTCGATGAAGTTCACACCAAAGCTGCGGTTGCTGAAGTCCTCACAGCCTTGCCCGTCCAGGCAGTTCTGCAGGGCTTGTTCCAGGTTGGTGGAGAAGAAGGACGTCTGCCAGTTGGCGCTGAAGCCTTGGTCGGTAACTTCACGCTGAGCCGGCAGGAAGTTGCCGATAAAACTCGGGTGCGGCCAGTTGGACGCCAGTGATACCTGGCTGGTCTTGCCCACGGGCACCACTTGCAGTTGTTCGGTGCCTTGCAGGCGCAGGTCGAAGGCGAAGTCCAGCACGGCCGCTTTCTTGCCGTCTTGCGCAGGCAACGTCACATGCACGCCCTCACCCAGCCAGTCCACTTGCGAACCCGGCGAGAACTCCAGGCGCTGATCGCCCAGTTCCAGCTTCAACGCGTTTTCAATACCACGAATATCGCTGATCCCCACCGCCAGAAACGCCGGCTCAAAGCGGTAGTCGGCAAAGTCTTCGGTGATCCCCAACTGCGCCGGCAACTCGAAACGCCCGCTGATACGGTTGTCGGCATGGAACAGCCGCGCCTGGTAAATGCCCCGCGCACGCAGTTCGGTTTGCACTTTGCCGTCGAGCTCAAAACGGTCCGGCAGGAAATACAGACGGCCGCGTTCTTCACGGGTTTCTTCGTAGCGCTTGTTGAGCTTCTCATTGAGCTTCCACTCGCGCACCGTCTTGCGAAACGGCACCACCATCACCGGCCCGGTGAGGCGCTGGGCAAAGCTTGAGCTGCGGGCAATGTCCATCAGTACGCCGTCGCGCAGTTGCTGACGGTCGCTGATGATGCCGTTGATCATCAACAATGGAATCAGCAACAGCAGGATCAGCAGCGCAATCGCGCCCAATTTGAAAAGCAGGTTGCGGTTCATGGGTCTCTCCCTGTTTTGATGGGGAGAGTCTGCCCAGTCGGTATGGGGAATTTATGTGGGCAATGTGGAGACTGTGTGGAGATGCAGTACCGCTTGCACGCCGCCCGGTACGTTGCCGATCTGCAACGTACCGCCGTGCAGCTTCATCACCTCCTCGACAAAGTTGAGCCCCAGGCCCGTACTTTTGCGCCCGCTGGCCGGGCGCGGCAGCGAGTAGAAACGCTCGCTCAGGCGCGGCAAGGCGTAGTCGGGAATCGCCTGCGCCTGGTTGAACAGGCTGACCTGCACCTCGTGATGCCGCACCAGCGCGCTGAACCTCAGCGTGCCGCCGGGTGGGGTGAAATCCAGAGCGTTGTCGAGCAGGTTGCCCAGGGCCTGGCGCAGCAGGAAAGGTTCGCCAAATACCCGCACATCGGCGGCGATGGCCTGCTCGACGTGCAAGCCGGCGCCTTCGACCCGCGCACATTGAGCCTTCAACACATCCTCAACCAGGGCTGCCAAAGAAATGCTCGACTGCTCTTCCAGACCTTGGCGCTGTTCCACCTGGGCCAGGTTCAACAGGCGCTCGATCAGCTGTTGCAGGCGCGCACTTTCGCTGTCGATATTGCCGACAAACCGCTGCTGCTGCTCACGGCTCATGTCGCCCTGCAACAGCTCCGCCGCACCCCGAATCGCCGCCAGCGGGCTCTTCAATTCATGGGTCAGCGTATGCACGTAGCGCTCTACGTAAGCCTTGCCTTCCAGCTGCGTGCGCATGTGTTCCACGGCGCTGGATAACTGCTTGAGCTCGCCGCCGCGATAATGCGGCAACTCGGCGCGGCGGCCCTCGCTCACGGCTTCGGCATAGGCGGTAAGGCGTCTGAGGGCCGCCGTCAGCCACCACGACAATAGCGCGCCCAGCAGCAGCCCGAGGGTGACCAGCCCGGCGCCGTACCACAGCAGGCGCCGCTCGGTGCGATCCACGTAGGGTTGCAACGAGCTGTTGGGCTTGGCCACCGTGACCACGCCGATGATCTGGCCGTTATCGCGAATCGGCGCCCCCACGTGCATCACCGATGAGGTGGGGTCGTCTGCATCGCTGCGGGTGGAGCGCGCACCGTATTCGCCACGCAGGGTCAGGTACACGTCGTTCCATTTCGAATAGTCCTGGCCCACCGCTTCACCGCTGGAGTCGAGCAATACCCTGCCCTTGGCGTCGGTCACGTAGATGCGATGGTTGACCTGGTTTTTCGGCAGGCCCCAGATCGTCGCTCCCGGCTGGCGACTGCCATAAGCCTTGAGCAATTCGGGCCAATGGCTCTGGCCGAGGGTGCCGTTTTTAACGTCTGCACGCAGGATTTCAGCCAGCAGGTTGGCGGTGTCCACCAATGTTTCTTCGGTGGATTGGCGCACGCCGGGGCGGATTTCCTTCATCACGGTGTTGAGCACGAAGTAGCCGGTCAGGCCGATAAACAGCGCATACACCAGGAAAATCCGCAGCCCAAGGCGCATCAGCTGTGGCTCGGGCTGTAGCTGTAGCCGAGGCCGCGATGGGTCTGGATCGGCTCGGCATCCGCCGCCACACTCCTGAGCTTGCTGCGCAGGCTCTTGATATGGCTATCGATATTGCGCTCATAACCGGCATCAAAGGGTACGCCCACCGCATCCAGCAGTTGTTCGCGGCTGAACACGCGCTCGGGTTGGTCCAGCAGACTTTGCAGCAGGCGGAACTCATGACGCGTGAGGCTCAAGGGTTGGCCACGATAGAGAATCTGCATGCGTTCCAGATCCACTTGGAACAGGGTTGGCGCCACACCCGGGCCGACCCGCTTGAGTATCGCCCTGACCCGCGCCGCCACTTCCCGCGGGCTGAAAGGCTTGACCACATAATCGTCGGCACCGATCTCCAACCCCACCACCCGGTCGATCTCCGCATCCCGCGCACTGAGGAACATCACCGGCACTTCACTGAAGCGGCGCAATTGCTTGCAGGTTTCAAAGCCGGTGATGTCCGGCAGGCCGATGTCGAGAATGATCAGGTCAGCCGGGGTCTGGCGCTGATGCTCCAGCGCCGCCTGGCCGAGCGTCAGCCAGGTGGTGGTGAAGCCCTCGCCTTGCAGGGCAAAGATCAGCGTGTCGGCTATCGCCGCTTCGTCTTCGACAATCAGGATGTGCGGCATGGGTTCGATCAGCAGTCCGGTTTGTCGGCAGTGTAGCGACGTGCCGGGTTTACCGCAGCGCCAAATTCACGCAGGGCCTTGGCGCCGATCAGCAGCGGGTAGTTGAAGCTGCTGCGGTCGGTGAGGTTGACCTCGACGGTGCGCTTGACGTCGCCCAGGCACATCTCCAGATCGATCACCGGGCGCTTGGCCACGCTGGCTTCGTCCTTGTCATCGTCTTCGTCGGCGCGGCTCTTGATCTTGCTGATGCGCGACACCTTGTGCTCATAGACCTTGTTACCCGCGTCTTCACCGCCGAGGCGGAAGCGCACCCAGTCATCGCCGTCGCGCTGAAAGGTTTCGATGTCGCGCGCCGACAGCGAGGCGGTCAGCGCGCCGGTGTCCATCTTGGCCTTGAACGTCTGGCCGATCTCCGGCAACTGGATGTATTCGTAGCGACCGTAGAGCGTGGGCTCGGCCGCCATGACAGGGACGGCAACCAGAGCGAACGCAGCAAGGAGTAATTTCACGGCAGGATTTCCTCGAAAGAAGTGGGCGGAGTCTAGACCGCAAACACGGCACTTAGTTGGCTGAGCGAGCATATCGCGCACAGTGTGAAACATTCGTGCGGCATTTTGCGATTTGGCCTCTAGACTCACCTTGCTTATCATGGCCCGCCCACAGAATTCCAAGAGTTGCTTATGCGCCGCCTGCTCACCGGCTGTCTGGTTACACTGCTGCTGTTAGTCAACACGCTGATCCTGATCGGCCCCTTGATGGTCTTCGCCCTGCTCAAGCTGGTGGCGCCAGGGCGCTCGCGTGACTATGCCTCATGGGCGGTGATGTGGATCGCCGAAACCTGGGCCGAGATCGACAAGCTGATCTTCGCCGCGTGCATCCCCACCCAATGGGATATTCGCGGTGGCGAAGACCTGCGCGGCGATACCTCTTACCTGGTGATCAGCAACCACCAATCCTGGGTCGATATTCCCGCGCTGATCCAGGCATTGAACCGGCGCACGCCGTTCTTCAAGTTCTTCCTGAAAAAAGAACTGATCTGGGTGCCCTTCCTCGGCCTGGCCTGGTGGGCGCTGGATTACCCGTTCATGAAGCGCTACACCAAGGCATTCCTGGCCAAGCACCCGGAGCTGGCGGGGCAGGATCTGAAAATCACCAAAGAGGCCTGCGAGCTGTTCAAGCGTCAGCCGGTGACGGTGGTCAATTACCTGGAAGGCACGCGGTTCAGCGAGGCCAAGCGTGCGCAGCAAAGTTCACCCTTTACTCGACTACTCAAGCCCAAGGCAGGCGGCGTAGCGTTTGTGCTGGCAGCAATGGGTGAACAGCTGGACGCGGTACTCGACGTGACCGTGGCCTACCCACAACAAAAGATTCCAGGGTTCTGGGACCTGATCAGCGGCGCGGTGCCGAAGGTGATCGTGGATATCCGCACCCGCGAGCTGGACCCGGCGTTGTGGCAAGGGGATTACGAGAACGATCCGGCGTTTCGCCAGACCCTCCAGAACTGGGTCAACCAGCTCTGGAGGGAAAAGGACCGTCGAATTCACGAACTGCTGGAAAACAGTGGGGAGCAACGATGACCGCTTGGCCCCGCAAGATGCTACGAAACCTGACTATAGACAGCGGAAAGCGTGCTTTCGGGCAAGGCCGTTGAACAGAGCTGTCGCTGACCAAGCATTATCAATTCCACCCAGCACAATAGAACGAAGCCCAGGCGACAGATCTTCGTCATTTTTTTTGAAGCGACTCGCCGATGCTGTGTAGCTGTCAGAGTGAATCCCCATCTCTTCCAGGCGCGAGCGCAACGCTTGATCATCAGCGCCACTGCGTGAAAGAGGAGGCGGACTGAAATAGTTTTTGATGTCTGGAGTTTGTGTCCCGTTGATATTCAAAACGCCACCACTCATAGGTCATTAATGAAACCTTCCAAGATCGTCGTAAACGAGACCTTGGAAGGTACCTTTATTGTGGTGTCTTGCTTCTTACGGTTCCCTACAACCTTGTGATATTTACCGGTATGACATTTCAGTCTTGCTCGTTATAAAAACGACCTTTGCGCAGGTAACTAGCTACCGGTTCCCCAGGCTTGAGCCAATTTGCCCAATACGGAGCTGCTGGCGCCCTCGCCGCCGAGGTATTTCAGGATTACCGGGGCAAACTGGCCGATCATGCCGCTGTCCATGCCCAAGGCGCTGAAGGCGGTGTTCAAGTCATTGGTGCTTTTCACATTGCCCAATAGGCCGTCCAAGCCGCTGGTCTTGCTGCCGCCGGTTTGGCCGAGCATCCCGCTCAGGGCACCGAGGCTGCCCAATGCGTTATTACCTGACAACTTGTCGAGACCCGGCACAGTGCTGCTCAACTGCGAGAAGTCGTTGCCGCTGAGTTTGTTCTTGGCCAGGCCCAGCATGGCGCCCGTGCCGCCCACCGCTTGCTCGGGGGTGATGTTCAGTTGCGAGGTCAAGGCCGTCAGCAGGTCGGCCGTCTCCGAGGTGGGCGCGGCGGCGGCAGCCTTGTTGTTGCCACCCTGCATGCCGGAAATGGCGTTGGCTGCATCGCCAAGGCTGAAACCTGCTGCGAACACCGGGCCAGCGGCCACGGTCAACAGGCAGGACAGGGCAAAACCGCGTGAAATCTTCATCGAAACAACCTCTGGGTATAGGGGTAAAAGCAGGCGTTGGACTGGGTAACCCGTCGGTTGTTCCGGAGCCCCTCAGGAACCCATCGAGGATAAGCGGGTCCATGAACTGACTATAGAATTTGTCGAGAAGAGACTTATGACTGCGATCCAACCCCCAGTGATTGAGCACAAGCCTGCGTTCTGGAGCCGCCCTCGCCTGTTCATCGGCGCCTGCGTGGTGGTGGTTGCCGGTATCGGCGGCGCGCTCTACACCCAGGACAGCGTCAAATCCGCGGCGACATTGGTGACCACGACCCAACAGCCGGCCGCACAGATCATGGCCCACAAGGACTACCTGGAAGTAGAACCGATTGCCTCCACGGCACCAGCACCGGACCAGAGCCTTGAACTCTGGGCGATTCCCAAAGACGGCACACCGGTGTCCCTTGGACTGTTGCCGGAGGATGGCAAAGGCATCATCGGCCTGAACCCACGCCAACAGGAAACCATCAGCAAGCCGGTGGAATTGATGGTGAGCTCGGAAACCAAGGGTGGTTCGGTGAGCAAGCAGCCAACAGGCCCGACCGTCTACCAGGGTGCATTGGCCACTCGCTGATCGGGCCGCACACTCGTTTCAAACTGTGGGAGCGGGCTTGCCCGCGATTGCGGTGGGTCAGCGACATAGATGTCGACTGATTAGCCGCTATCGCGGGCAAGTCCGCTCCCACATTGGCTCATCAGTGCGTTGAAAATTGGCTCCAGGCAACGAATAAGGGCGACCCATGGGTCGCCCTTTTCATTTGGCCAATGCTTATGCAGCGCTGAACAACTTGTGCGGATCAATCACAAACTTCTTCGGCACACCCGCATCGAACTCGCCATACCCGCGTGGCGCATCATCCAGGCTGATCACCTGCACACCGACGATTTCGGCGATGTTGATACGGTCCCACATGATCGCCTGCATCAGTTGACGATTGTACTTCATCACGGGCGTCTGCCCGGTATGGAAGCTGTGGGATTTGGCCCAGCCCAGACCAAAGCGGATGCTCAGGCTGCCCATTTTCGCGGCGGCATCGACCGCACCTGGATCTTCAGTCACGTACAGACCTGGGATACCGATCTTGCCCGCCACGCGCACCACGCCCATCAGCGAGTTGAGCACCGTGGCCGGGGCTTCGGCCTTGACGCCGTCGTGGCCGTGGCCGCGTGCTTCAAAGCCCACGCAGTCTACGGCGCAGTCCACCTCCGGCTCGCCGAGCAACGCGGCGATCTGTTCGTGCAGCGGGGTGTCAGTGGACAGGTCGACCACTTCAAAACCCTGGGCCTTGGCGTGGGCCAGACGGATCGAGTTGACGTCGCCGATGATCACCACCGCTGCACCCAGCAAGCGAGCGGAGGCGGCAGCCGCCAGACCCACCGGGCCGGCACCGGCGATATAGACAGTGCTGCCTGGGCCGACGCCGGCAGTAACAGCGCCGTGGTAGCCGGTGGGCAGGATGTCGGAGAGGCAGGTCAGGTCACGGATTTTCTCCATGGCCTTGTCGCGATCCGGCAGTTTCAGCAGGTTGAAGTCGGCGTACGGCACCAGCACGTACTCGGCCTGGCCACCGGTCCAGTCGCCCATGTCGACGTAGCCATAGGCACCACCGGCACGGGCCGGGTTGACGGTCAGGCACACGCCGGTGTGTTGTTCCTTGCACGAGCGGCAGCGCCCGCAAGCAACGTTGAACGGCACGGAGACCAAGTCACCGATTTTCAGGTTCTCTACGTCGCTGCCCTTCTCGATCACTTCACCGGTGATTTCATGCCCCAGCACCAGGCCGGTCTGGGCCGTGGTGCGGCCGCGCACCATGTGTTGGTCGGAGCCGCAGATGTTGGTGGAGACCACGCGCAGGATGACGCCGTGCTCAATCTTCCTGCCGCGCGGGTCCTGCATTTTGGGATAGTCGATTTTCTGTACTTCGACCTTGCCGTTGCCGAGATACACGACACCACGATTACCAGACATGCTTTCACCTCGCTGTTGTTTTTATGGAACTGCGTTGCCCTTGGGGCAGCGCGTTAAGTGCTCGGGTACAGATGCTGTTTCTTGTGTTGCTTGTAAGGGCCTCATCGCAGGCAAGCCAGCTCCCACCGTGGATCGGGTTCACACATCCAGGAATGTGGGAGCTGGCTTGCCTGCGACAGCGATCTAGAGAACGACGGTGCGATTGGCATTCAGGAACACCCGCCGCTCGATGTGATACCCCACCGCCCGCGCCAATGTGAGCCCTTCGATATCCCGCCCCTTGGCAATCAAATCTTCGGGATAGTGGCTGTGATCTACCACCTCCACGCCTTGGGCGATGATCGGCCCTTCATCCAGATCGTTGTTGATGTAATGCGCCGTTGCGCCCACCAATTTCACGCCCTTGTTGTACGCCTGGTGATAGGGCTTGGCGCCCTTGAAGCCCGGCAGCAACGAGTGGTGAATGTTGATGGCCTTGCCGTCCAGCTTGCGGCACAGCTCTGGTGACAGCACTTGCATGTAGCGCGCAAGGATGACCAATTCGGCGCCGGTGTCTTCAATCACCTGCCACACCTGACGTTCCTGGGACGGTTTATCGTTGGGGTCCAGTGGGAAATGGTAGTAGGGAATCTGATGCCAGTCGGCCAACGGTTTGAGATCAGGGTGGTTGGACACCACCGCGACCACGTCCATCGACAATTGGCCGATGCGCTGGCGGTACAGCAGGTCGTTCAGGCAGTGATCGGCCTTGGAGACCATGATCACCACTTTGGGCCGGTAGTTCGGCGCCGTCAGTTCGAAGATCATGCCAAACGCTTCACCACGGGTCGCCAGACCTGCGCGAAAGGCTTGCTCGTCGAAACCGTCGGGCTGGCGGAACTCCACACGAATGAAAAACCGGCCAGAAAGGCGGTCATCGAACGAATGGTGCTCGGTGACGTAGCAGCCCTGCTCGAACAGGTAGCGGGTGACCGCGTCCACCGTGCCGAGCACGCTGGGGCAGTCGGCGGTCAAAATCCATGTATCGGGTGCGCGGCTCATGGGTCACTCCTCAGGCTGATCGTTCCCACGCTTTGCGTGGGAATGCCGCCATGGACGCTCTGCGTCCGCTTTTGGGACGCGGGGCGTCCCGGTATGCATTCCCACGCGGAGCGTGGGAATGATCATCATGCGACAACGCTCAGGCCGAACTCAGCCGAGGCATCCTGCAACCACAACCACCAGTAATCCGAGAAGCTGCGGCGGATCAGCAGTTCCCAGGTGTCTTCAGCCGTATGACGGATCACCAGTTGCGACTTGGCGAACACCGTACCCACGGCTTTGCCAACCGGAAAGTTGTTGGGGTGTACGTCGTAGCTGGTGGACTTCATCAGCACATCGCGCACGTTAGGGCCGCTCAGTTCAAGAATCTGCTGGCCGCCGCTGACGTTGACGATCTGAATATGCAGGTCGCCCAGGGCGGCACGCAGGTTCTGTTCGGCGGCGAATTCTTCACCGCTCGGCACGATCAACAGCCACTCGTCCGGGCCGAGCCACTGAAGGCTGGTTTCACCTTTGAAGACCACACTCAACGGGCCGGGCAGTTCAATGCCGACGGCCTTGTGTACGCCAGCGGCGAAGGCGGCGTCGTGGCCATCGCCACGGATAGTCAGGTGGCCGAGGAGTTTCTTTTCACGCACGGTCACGCCGGCATTCTTGCGGCCCTTGCCGACCAGGCTGGCGAGGTCGGCATGGTGCAGCGACGACTCGGCCTTGGCGCCGGTGGTGGGGCGTTGTTGGTAAACATTGGCTGCTGTCATAAAGCACCTGTTCTGAATTCTGTTGATCGTTCCCACGCTCTGCGTGGGAATGCCGCCATGGACGCTCTGCGTCCGCCCTTGGGGCGCAGAGCGCCCCGGAATGCATTCCCACGCAGAGCGTGGGAACGATCAGGTGTCAGACGTTCTGCCGATCACCTTTGGGGTCAAAGAACACCGAAGACACAATCTCGGCTTCGATCACGCTGCCATCCGCTTGCGGCGAGAACACTCGCTCACCGATGCGCTTCAAGCCGCCCTTCACCACACCCATGGCAAACGAATAGCCCAGGGAGTTATGCGCATAACTTGAGGTAACGTGACCCACCATCTTCATCGGAATCGTCTGCTTCGGATCGAACACCAACTGCGCGCCTTCCGGCAGCCACACGTTCGGGTCGATCGGCTTGAGCCCCACCAACTGCTTGCGCTCTTCACGCACGCAGTCTTCACGGTTCATCCCGCGCCAGCCGATCCACGAGAACGGCTTGGTCCGGCCAACGCACCAGCCCATGTTCAGGTCGTCCGGGGTCATCGAGCCGTCGGTGTCTTGCCCGACGATGATGAAGCCCTTCTCGGCGCGCAGTACGTGCATGGTCTCGGTGCCGTACGGGGTCAGGTTGTACTGTTTGCCGGCCTCGACGATTTTTTCCAGCACGCCCATGGCGTAGTCGGCCTGCACGTTGACCTCATACGACAACTCACCGGTAAACGAGATACGGAACACCCGTGCCGGCACGCCACCCACCAGGCCTTCCTTCCAGGTCATGAACGGGAAGCCGTCCTTGTCCAGGTCGATGTCGGTGACTTCACTGAGCAGCTTGCGGCTGTTGGGGCCCGACAGGGTCATGGTTGCCCAATGGTCGGTGACCGAGGTGAAGTACACCTTGAGGTCCGGCCATTCGGTCTGCTGGTAGATTTCCAGCCACTGCAGCACGCGGGCGGCGCCGCCGGTGGTGGTGGTCATCAGGAAGTGGTTGTCGGCCAGACAGGCAGTGACGCCGTCGTCGAAGACCATGCCGTCTTCCTTGCACATCAGGCCGTAGCGCGCCTTGCCCACGTCGAGCTTGGTCCAGGCGTTGGTGTAGATACGGTTGAGGAACTCGCGGGCATCCGGGCCCTGAATGTCAATCTTGCCGAGGGTGGACGCGTCCAGCAGGCCGACGCTGTCACGCACCGCCAGGCATTCGCGCTTCACCGCGGCGTGCAGGTCTTCACCGTTGCGTGGGAAATACCATGGGCGTTTCCACTGGCCGACGTCCTCAAACTCGGCGCCGTTCTTCACGTGCCAGGCCTGCAGGGCGGTGTAGCGTACCGGCTCGAAGATATGCCCACAGTGACGGCCCGCTACGGCGCCGAACGTCACCGGCGTGTAGTTGGGACGGAACATGGTGGTGCCCATCTGCGGGATAGTCACGTTCAACGAACGGGCCGCGATGGCCAGGCCGTTGACGTTACCCAGCTTGCCCTGGTCGGTGCCGAAGCCCAGCGCGGTGTAGCGTTTGACGTGTTCCACCGACTCGAAACCTTCGCGGGTGGCCAGTTCGATGGCGGCGGCGGTCACGTCGTTTTGCAGGTCGACAAATTGCTTTGGCGCCCGTGCGGTAGCTTTTTCGTGGGGCACCTGGAACAGCGCCAGGGTGGGTTCTTCAAGACGGCTCAAGGCTTTTGGCAGCGTACCTTCAACCGGGGCAAAACCGGCTTCGCTGGCCGCACGCACGCCGCCTTCAAAGCCATCGGCGAGGGAATCGCCAAGGCCGTAGACACCGTTGATGCCGCCCACGCACACGCGTTTTTGCGGTGCTTCACCGGGTACAAACCCGAGAATATCTTCACGCCAGGTCGGCTTGCCGCCCAGGTGCGAGGCCAGGTGCACCACCGGGCTGTAACCGCCGGAGCTGGCGACCAGGTCGCAGTCCAGCCACTCGCCGGGGCTGGTGACTTTGTGCGCCTTGACGTCGATGGCTGCCACACGGGCACCGGTCACGTGCTTACTACCACGGGCCTCGATCACGGCGCTGCCGGTGAGGATGCGAATGCCTTTGGCGCGAGCTTCTTCAACCAGAGCCCCGCGTGGGTTGTGGCGCGCATCGGCCACCGCGACAACGGTGAGGCCCGCATCGAACCAATCCAGCGCAACGCGGTAGGCATGATCGTTGTTGGTCGACAGCAGCAGCTTTTTACCCGGTGCCACGCCGTAGCGACGCACGTAGGTAGACACCGCACCCGCGAGCATATTGCCCGGCACATCGTTGTTGCCGTACACCAGCGGACGCTCGCACGCACCGGTGGCCAGCACCACACGCTTGGCGCGTACGCGGTGAATACGCTGACGCACCACGCCAATCGGCGCACGGTCACCGAGATGGTCGGTGAGACGCTCGTGAATGGTCAGGAAGTTATGGTCGTGGTAACCGTTGACGGTGGCGCGGGGCAGCAGCACCACGTCCGGCAGGGCTTTCAATTCGGCAATGACGCCGGCAACCCATTCAGTGGCGGGCTTGCCGTCGAGGCTTTCGCGGGAATCGAGCAGCGAACCACCGAACTCTTCCTGCTCGTCGGCGATGATCACCCGAGCACCGCTGCGCGCAGCGGCCAGCGCAGCCGCAAGGCCCGCAGGGCCTGCGCCCACGACCAGCACGTCGCAATGACGGTTGAAGTTGTCGTAGGTGTCCGGGTCGTTCTCGGTAGGCGAGCGACCAAGGCCCGCCGCCTTGCGGATGTACTTCTCGTAGGTCATCCAGAACGATTGCGGGTACATGAAGGTTTTGTAGTAGAAACCCGGCGGCATCAGCTTGCCGCCGACCTTGCCGAGAATCCCCATCATGTCGTTGTTCACGCTCGGCCAGCCGTTGGTGCTGGTAGCAACCAAGCCCTGGTACAGCGCCTGTTGGGTGGCGCGCACGTTGGGGATCTGCGTGGCTTCGGTGGCGCCGATCTGCAGCACCGCGTTCGGCTCTTCGGCGCCCGCGGCAAAGATGCCCCGTGGGCGCGAATATTTGAAGCTGCGGCCAATGATGTCGACACCGTTGGCCAGCAGGGCTGCGGCCAGGGTGTCGCCTTCAAAGCCCTTGTAGCTCTGACCGTTGAACGTAAACGTCAGGACTTTATTACGGTCGATGCGGCCACCGTTGGACAGGCGATTGATCTGGCTCATACCTTCTCTCCAGAGGCCTTGGCGGTGAACTGAGGCTTCTCACCGATCTTGTAGGTTTCAAGAATTTCGTAGGTCACAGTGTCGCGGGTGGCGTTGAAATACTGGCGGCAACCGGCGGCATGGATCCACAGTTCGTGGTGCAGCCCACGCGGGTTATCGCGGAAGAACATGTAGTCGCCCCACTGCTCGTCGGTGCAGGCATTCGGGTCCAGCGGGCGCGGGATATGCGCTTGGCCGGACGCGTGGAATTCCTCTTCGGAGCGCAGTTCGCCACAGTGAGGACAGAAGATATGCAACATAGGGAATTTCTCCTGTTAGTGGGCGACGGCCGCAGCGCCGTGTTCGTCGATCAACGCACCGTTGTGGAAACGGTCGATGGAAAAAGGTGCGGCCAGTGGGTGCATTTCACCCTTGGCCAGGCTGGCGGCAAACACGTTGCCTGAGCCTGGGGTGGCCTTGAAGCCGCCCGTACCCCAACCGCAGTTGAAGAACATGTTCGGTACCGGGGTTTTGGAGATGATCGGGCAGGCATCCGGCGTGGTGTCGACGATGCCGCCCCACTGGCGGTTCATGCGCACCCGTGACAGCACCGGGAACATCTCGACGATGGCCTGGATGGTGTGCTCGATCACCGGGTACGAACCGCGCTGGCCGTAACCGTTGTAGCCGTCGATACCGGCGCCGATCACCAGGTCGCCCTTGTCGGATTGGCTGATGTAACCGTGCACGGCGTTGGACATGATCACGCTGTCGATAATCGGCTTGATCGGCTCCGACACCAGGGCTTGCAGCGGGTGGGATTCGATCGGCAGGCGGAAGCCCGCCAGCGAAGCCATGTGCCCGGAATTACCGGCAGTCACCACACCGACACGCTTGGCGCCGATAAAGCCCTTGTTGGTTTCCACGCCGATGCACACGCCGTTTTCCTTGCGGAACCCGATCACTTCGGTCTGCTGGATCAGGTCCACGCCCAAGGCATCGGCAGCACGGGCAAAGCCCCAGGCCACGGCATCGTGACGGGCCACGCCGCCGCGACGTTGCACGGTGGCGCCGAGCACCGGGTAGCGGGTGTTCTTCGAGCAATCCAGGTACGGAATCTCGTCGGCCACTTGCTGGGCATTCAGCAGCTCGCCGTCCACACCGTTGAGGCGGTTGGCACTTACGCGGCGCTCGGAATCACGGATGTCCTGCAGGGTGTGGCACAGGTTGTACACGCCACGCTGGGAGAACATCACGTTGTAGTTCAGGTCCTGGGACAAACCTTCCCAGAGTTTCATGGCGTGTTCGTACAGGTGCGCCGACTCGTCCCACAGGTAGTTGGAACGCACGATGGTGGTGTTGCGCGCGGTGTTACCGCCGCCCAGCCAGCCTTTCTCGACCACCGCCACGTTGGTGATGCCGTGTTCCTTGGCCAGGTAGTAAGCGGTCGCCAGACCATGCCCGCCGCCGCCGACGATGACCACGTCGTAGACCTTTTTAGGGGTCGGCGTGCGCCACATCTTCTGCCAGTTTTCGTGATGGCTGAGGGAGTGCTTGAAGAGGCCGAAGCCTGAGTAGCGTTGCATAGTCATTACTCCAAAACCGCGCTCAGCGATAAACCGGGAAATCAGCGCACAGGGCAGACACGTGCTTGGCCACGTTGGCCTCGACATCGGCGTCGCCGAGGTTGTCGAGGATGTCGCAGATCCAGCCGGCCAGCTCGATGCATTGCGGCACTTTGAAGCCACGGGTGGTCACCGCCGGGGTGCCGATGCGCAGGCCCGAGGTCACGAACGGCGACTGCGGGTCATTGGGCACCGCATTTTTGTTGACGGTGATGTGGGCGCGACCCAGAGCGGCATCCGCCTCTTTGCCGGTGAGGCCTTGGCGGATCAGGCTGACCAGGAACAGGTGGTTGTCGGTGCCGCCGGAGACCACATCGTAGCCACGCTTGATGAACACTTCGGCCATGGCCTGAGCGTTATCGATCACTTGCTGCTGGTACGCCTTGAAGCCGGGCTCGAGCGCTTCCTTGAAGCACACGGCCTTGCCGGCGATCACGTGCATCAGCGGGCCGCCCTGGGCGCCGGGGAATACCGCAGCGTTGAGTTTCTTTTCGATTTCTTCGTTGGCCTTGGCCAGGATCAGGCCGCCCCGTGGACCGCGCAGGGTTTTGTGGGTGGTGGTGGTGACCACGTCGGCGTAAGGCAGCGGGTTCGGGTACAGGCCAGCGGCAACCAGGCCGGCGACGTGGGCCATGTCGACGAACAGCAGCGCGCCAACCTTGTCGGCGATCTGACGGAAGCGTGGGAAATCCAGGGTCTTGGAGTAGGCCGAGAACCCTGCCACGACCATCTTCGGCTTGTGTTCGACCGCCAGGCGCTCGACTTCGTCGTAGTCGATCAGGCCCGTGTCGGTATTGATGCCGTATTGCACCGCGTTGTACAGCTTGCCCGAGGACGACACTTTGGCGCCGTGGGTCAGGTGACCGCCGTGGGCCAGGCTCATGCCCAGGATGGTGTCGCCGGCATTGATCAGCGCCAGGTACACGGCGCTGTTGGCGGAGGAACCGGAGTGCGGTTGCACGTTGGCGTAATCGGCGCCGAACAGCTGCTTGGCGCGTTCGATGGCCAGGGCTTCGACCTTGTCCACATGTTCGCAGCCGCCGTAGTAGCGCTTGCCCGGGTAGCCTTCGGCGTATTTGTTGGTAAGGCCACTGCCTTGAGCTTCCATCACGCGCTTGCTGGTGTAGTTCTCCGACGCGATCAGCTCGATATGATCTTCCTGGCGCTGCTCCTCGGCATTCATCGCCGCCAGCAGTGCGTCGTCATATCCCTGGATCTGGTCTTGTTTGCTGAACATCGCGTCTCTCCCAGCCTTTCGTATTGTTGAGGCCCTCGCAGGGCCCTTTGATGCGATGGTAGGGCTGGCGCGTGCGGGCCAAATGCCTGCGCACGCCACGCAAAGGTGCGTTTACGACATGGACTGAAGAATGTGCAAACGCTTGTGTGCGAGCTGGCTTGCCTGCGATGGCATCGCTGCGGTGCAACTGGCAGACCAAGGTGTGTGCATCGCAGGCAAGCCAGCTCCCACAGGGGTTAGGCGATGATCTGGCGGATGAGTAGCAGCAGCAAGAAATGCAGTGGATATAAGGCATAGGCCCAACGCCGCATCGCTGGTGGCGAGACATTTTTGGCATGTCGCAACAAGACCAAACCCACCCATGGCGCAATCAGGCATGTTGCCAACCCCAACAGCGCCACCGGTGTGCCGCTATTCAGCAAAATCTGCCATTGGTTGGCGGCAACACAAACCAAGCCTGGAAGCACACTGAAATACCAAGGGCGACTGAACACCAGCAACATCGCCACAGGCAGCAACACACCGAAAAAACCGAACATCAAATGTGTCGCAAACGCCCCCGCGATACTGAGCGCTAACAGCGCTAATCCTCGATCAAAAAGCGCCTTTTGCTGCCAACCTCGGGCAACCAGCAAACCTAACACCAAAGTCGGCAGCACATTCAACGTATCGGCGTCCTCGATAAATAGCCGATACGGCACTTCGCTGATCACGCTGAACAACAGCAACCAACCCAGGTAGCGCCAATGGCCGGTCACTGGGACGTAACGGACACGATGCACATTGGCCGCAATCGCCAGGCAAAACCATGGAAACGCCAGACGCCCCGGCACGTATAGCCCATCCAGGCTCAGCCCCACATAGCGCAGATGATCGAGCACCATACTCAACAGCGCCAGCCACTTGAGCAGATCCAAAGCGCCATCTCGGACAGGTCCGACAGGCAAGGTGTGAGTACCGTGCATAATTCCCCAACGACTTTGCATTTACAGTGCGTGCGTGCCCCCGGCAATCTTGGGTAAAGTGCGCACCAACATCGACCACAGGAACGGGCCATGACCGACAAGAGCCAACAATTTGCCAGCGACAACTATTCCGGCATCTGCCCGGAAGCCTGGGCCGCCATGGAACAAGCCAACCAGGGCCATCAACGCGCCTACGGCGATGATGAATGGACCCACCGCGCCGCCGACGGTTTCCGCAATCTGTTCGAGACCGACTGCGAGGTGTTCTTCGCCTTCAACGGTACGGCTGCCAACTCCCTGGCGCTGTCCTCGTTGTGCCAGAGCTACCATAGCGTGATTTGCTCGGAAACCGCCCACGTCGAAACCGACGAATGCGGCGCGCCGGAGTTTTTCTCCAACGGCTCCAAACTGCTGGTTGCCCGTACCGAGAACGGCAAGCTGACCCCGGAGTCGATCCGCGAAATCGCCCTCAAGCGCCAGGATATCCATTATCCCAAGCCGCGCGTCGTGACCCTGACCCAGGCCACCGAAGTCGGCAGCGTGTACACCCCGGAAGAAATCCGCGCCATCAGCGCCACCTGCAAGGAACTGGGACTGAACCTGCACATGGACGGCGCACGCTTCGCCAATGCCTGTGCATTCCTGGGCTGCTCACCGGCCGACCTGACCTGGAAAGCCGGCGTCGACGTGCTGTGCTTTGGTGGTACCAAAAACGGCATGGCGGTAGGTGAAGCCATCCTGTTCTTCAATCACAAACTGGCTGAAGACTTTGACTACCGCTGCAAACAGGCCGGTCAGTTGGCGTCGAAAATGCGCTTCCTTTCTGCGCCATGGGTGGGCCTGCTGGAAAATGACGCGTGGCTCAAGCATGCACGCCACGCCAACCATTGCGCGCAATTGCTCAGCAGCCTGGTGTCGGATATTCCCGGCGTGGAATTGATGTTCCCGGTACAGGCCAACGGCGTGTTCCTGCAACTCTCGGAACCCGCGATTGCAGCGCTGACCGCCAAGGGCTGGCGCTTCTACACCTTCATCGGCAAAGGCGGTGCGCGCTTCATGTGTGCGTGGGATACCGAGGAAGAGCGTGTGAGGGAATTGGCTGCCGATATTCGGGAAGTAATGAACGCTTAACGTACGAATTCGGCCAGTTGGTACTGGCCGATTGCCGAGACTGTTTTTTGATATTTCCGACCGCTACGTAGCTCGCTTTCATTGTCTAGCCTCTTGTTACCCGCAAGGAAAACGCAGCGATAACTGCCGCCTTTCGGGTTTCATCGCCAGCCGAATAATCGGCCGCAAAGGCACATCAATGGAGAGTTTTATCATGGAATATCAAAGTAATGGCAACACACTGCAAAGCGGCGGCGGCACTAGCACCACGGTCATAGACTGGGACGAGTTCAGGAAACACGCCAAGATCGGGGACACCATTCAGGAGCCCTCAAGGACGTTGACCATCTACGACAAAGCCTACGAATTGACAAACTCAGGCCAGCACTTCGTTGTTCATATCTATGCCCAATAACTGTTAACGCCTAAGCGCCGCGTCGCAGATTCATGGCCTGCGACGCGACGCTGAATCATGATCGTTCCCGCGCTCCGCGTGGGAATGCCTCCTCGGACGCTCCGCGTCCACCCGAAATCAAGGATGAACACGTGGGCAGAAGCCGCTATGTCATCACCGAACCCGAAAAACCCCACTTCCTCACCTGCACTGTCATGGAATGGCTCCCCCTCTTCACCTGCAACTACCTGGTGGACCATCTTCTGGATTGCTGGCGATATCAACAAAGCAACCACGCTTTAAACTTGTTTGGTTACGTCATCCTGGAAAATCACTTGCACTTTATTGCTCAAGCGCCAGATCTGGGAAAGTGCGTCAGCCAATTCAAATCCTTCACCGCCCGAACCATCATTGACGACCTGCAAAGCAAAGGCGCGGAGCGGGTATTGCAGCGCCTGCGTTTCTGCAAGCGTGCACATAAGACAGATCGTGTTTATCAACTGTGGCAGGAAGGTTCACATGCGGAGTTGGTTTACAGCGAGGCAGTCATGCGCCAGAAGCTTGATTACATCCATCACAACCCCATAAAGCGGGGCTATGTGGACCTGGCTGAACACTGGCGTTACTCCAGCGCGCGCAACTATGCAGGTATGCCAGGCCTGATCGACATCCAACCTTGGCTCTGAAGATCCGCGCGCCCCTTCCCTTACGACGGGACGCGGAGCGTCCCAGGTGGCGTTACCACGCAGAGCGTGGGAACGAGCATGTGCCTGCTGCCGGAAAGATCGTTCCCGCGCTCCGCGTGGGAATGCAGCCCGTGACGCTCCGCGTCACACCCTCAATGCGGCCGGACGCGGAGCGTCCTGGCCGGCGTTACCACGCAGAGCGTGGGAACGAGCATGTGCCTGCTGCCGGAAAGATCGCTCCCGCGCTCCGCGTGGGAATGCAGCCCGTGACGCTCCGCGTCACCCCTCAACTGCGGCGGGACGCGGAGCGTCCCAGGTGGCGTTACCACGCAGAGCGTGGGAACGAGCATGTGCCTGCTGCCGGGAAGATCGTTCCCGCGCTCCGCGTGGGAATGCAGCCCGTGACGCTCCGCGTCACCCCTCAACTGCGGCGGGACGCGGAGCGTCCCAGGTGGCGTTACCACGCAGAGCGTGGGAACGAGCATGTGCCTGCTGCCGGGAAGATCGTTCCCGCGCTCCGCGTGGGAATGCAGCCCTTGACGCTCCGCGTCACACCCTCAATGCGGCCGGACGCGGAGCGTCCGGACGGCGTTACCACGCAGAGCGTGGGAACGAGCATGTGCCTGCTGCCGGGAAGATCGTTCCCGCGCTCCGCGTGGGAATGCAGCCCGTGACGCTCCGCGTCACACCCTCAATGCGGCCGGACGCGGAGCGTCCTGGGCGGCGTTACCACGCAGAGCGTTGGGAACGAGCAGATCAGAATTCGATGCGTACATCACCCTTCGGCACACTGCAGCACGACAGGATGTAGCCTTCAGCCTCGTCTTCTTCGGTAATCCCGCCGTTGTGCTCCATCTCCACTTCGCCGCCCAGTTTCATCACCTTGCACGTACCGCAGATGCCCATGCCGCAGGCCTTGGGGATCAGCAGGCCGAGCTTGGCCGCTGCGGCATGCACCGTTTCCCCCGGTGCCACGCGAATGCTTTTGCCGGACGCGATAAATTCCACTTGATGCAGGTCTGCCAGATCGATCTCCGGCGCATCCGCCGCTTGCTCGGCCTGCTCCACCGCATCGGCACGGGCTTCGGGCGGCGTCGCGCCAAACGATTCCTCGTGATAACGGGTCATGTCGAAACCGGCAACTTCCAGCAAACGCTTCACCGCGTTCATGTACGGCGTAGGGCCGCAGCAGAACACTTCGCGCTCCAGGAAGTCCGGCACCATCAGCTCCAGCATCTTGTGGTTCAGATAGCCGCGATACCC
Organism: Pseudomonas sp. CFSAN084952; assembly: GCF_009648855.1. Classification (NCBI taxonomy): domain Bacteria; kingdom Pseudomonadati; phylum Pseudomonadota; class Gammaproteobacteria; order Pseudomonadales; family Pseudomonadaceae; genus Pseudomonas; species Pseudomonas sp. CFSAN084952. The sequence goes on from NZ_CP045767.1 coordinate 4,934,189, forward strand.
GGCCCAGGGTTCGCCCAGGCCGTGTTTTTCGCAAATCAGGTGCAGGCTGAAGTTGTCGATCCGCGACGCCATGTGCTCCAGCTCGCGGTGATAGATGATGTCCTTGGGCGAGCGGGCGCTGTGGATAAACGTCATGTCGACGTTCGCGTTGGTGTCGTAAAACCAGCGCGCCATGGACATGACCGGCGTGATCCCAACGCCGCCGCTGAGGTACAGCACTTTCGGGCTTGGGAAGTCGATGGCATTGAACAGCCCGACCGGGCCGTGCACCGCCAACTCCTGGCCTTCGTGCAAAGTGTCGTGCAGCCAATTGGAAACCCGGCCGCCCGGTACGCGCTTGATGGTCACCGAGAAGCTGTAAGGCACCGACGGTGAGCTGGAAATGGTGTACGAACGCATGATCGGCTGGCCTTCGATTTCCAGCTCCAGGGTGACGAATTGCCCCGGCTTGAAAAAGAACAGGATCGGCTGATCGGCCATAAAACAGAAGGTGCGCACATCCCAGGTTTCCTGGATGACTTTGACGCAGCGGACGATGTGCCGACCATTGGCCCAGGTCTGGGTGGTTACCGGATTCAGGAAATTATTGGACATGTTGTTCTCCACCGCCGACGTCGGCCTTATGGTGGCGATTCTGCGTAACGCGAGAACCACCCATTTACCTATCTGCGACATTCACATACTTACGGCGACCAGCCCCCAAAGACAGGGGCTTGCGCGTCGGGATCAGATTGGGCCATGTCGCCCATGGATAAGGTTCGACGTTACGCCGGGCCCACACTCGCTCCCAACAAAGACGCGTTCTTTACGCCTTGCACAGCACCAACCGTAGCCACTATTCGCCGGCCACACAGAATGGCCATGAGGACACACACGATGGACGTCACCGCAACCTTAAGCTTGGGCGATCCGCTGGAACCCGCACGCAAGGCCACCGCGCAAATGCTGCAAGAGCGCGAGCGCACTTTTTCGCTGCCGCAGCCGTTCTACTCTGATGAGCGGCTGTTCGATATCGACATGCAGGAGATCTTCCAGAAAGAGTGGTTGATCGCCGGCATGACCTGCGAAATTCCTACCAAGGGCAACTACCTGACCCTGCAAGTGGGCAAGAACCCAATCATCGTGATCCGGGGTGCCGATGGCGTGGTGCATGCGTTTCACAACGTGTGCCGCCACCGTGGTTCGCGCTTGTGCACCAGCGAAAAGGGCAAGGTCGCCAAGCTGGTTTGCCACTACCACCAGTGGACCTACGAGCTGGACGGCCGCCTGCTGTTCGCCGGCACCGAGATGGGCGCCGATTTCGACATGAAGCAGTACGGTTTGAAGCCGGTGAACGTGAAGACCGCTGGCGGCTATATCTTTATCAGCCTGGCCAAAAACCCGCCGGCCATCGATGACTTCCTGTCGACGCTCAGCCATTACATGGAGCCCTACGACATGGAGAACACCAAGGTGGCGATCCAGACCACCTTGTTCGAAAAAGCCAACTGGAAGCTGGTGCTGGAAAACAACCGCGAGTGCTACCACTGCAACGCCTCGCACCCGGAACTGCTGAAAACCCTGCTGGAATGGGACGACGTTACCGACCCACGTGCCGACCAGGCGTTCAAGGACCACGTAGCCGCCTCCGCCGCCGCCTGGGATGCCGAGAAGATCCCTTACGCCCACGCCAGCTTCGGCCTGCGTAACCGGATTGTGCGCATGCCGCTACTCAAGGGCACCGTGTCGATGACCCTGGATGGCAAACAAGGTTGTGCCAAGCTCATGGGCCGCATCAAGAACCCGGACCTGGGCTCGATGCGCATCCTGCACCTGCCGCACTCCTGGAACCACTGCATGGGCGACCACATCATTGTGTTCACCGTGTGGCCCATCAGCGCCCAGGAAACCATGGTTACCACCAAGTGGATCGTGCACAAGGACGCCGTGGAAGGCGTGGACTACGACGTGGAACGCATGCGCCAAGTGTGGGACGCCACCAACGACCAGGACCGCCGCCTGGCCGAAGAGAACCAGCGCGGGATCAACTCCACCGCTTACCAACCCGGCCCGTACTCCAAGACCTATGAATTTGGCGTGGTTAATTTTGTGGATTGGTACAGCGAGCGCATGCTGAGCAACCTGGGTGCGGCGCCGGCGCCTTATCTCAAAGGCGTAGCTGCTCACGAATAACGCTTGTTTGGGAGTGGGCTTGCCCGCGATGGCATGGTGTCTGTCAAAGTCTGTATTGGCTGATAGACCGCTATCGCAGGCAAGCCAGCTCTTACATTTGGACAGATTAGCTGTTCAAAATTCGATCAGCTCTGATACAGCCCTTTACCACCCTGCCCTCCAGCCTTTACCCAACAACTTATCCACAAAGCCACCCACAGCAATTGTGGGCAATTGCGTCGTGGACGAAAATTAAATCAAGAAAATCCGTGACTTATTCAAACTTCCGGGTTTCAGCTCAAGCTGATCATTTATTGATCAAACCTCCAAGAGCCTTGTTTGGCGTGGCTTGCAGCGGTAAGCGAACACCTTATCCACAGATGCACCAACAGACTTTGGGGGCAACTTTGTCCGGGTTGTGGAAAAGCCTTTGAAACCCTCATAAATCGGGGATATCAAGCAGTTTAAAAGGCAAAAATTTAGGATTTGATCAATTTTCAACCAGCCTCGTGAAAGCCACGTTTTATATGGCCTGTAGCGGATAGCGAACATCTTATCCACAAAAGCGCCAACAGACTTTGGGGGCAAGTCGAGGCCTCAAGCTGATGAAAACCCGAGCAAAAACCGCAAGTTAGGTTGGTTGTTTTTCGTACAGAGGGCTGCAGAGCTTGATATGCCGGGCTTGTGGACACCCGCGAACAGGTTATCCACAGGCGGATCAACAGGCATTGTGGGTAAGCCCAAGATAAAGCAGGAAAATGTGGAAGCGGGCTTGCCCGCGATTGCAATACGTCAACGGATGCATGGGTTGCTGACCCACCGATATCGCAGGCAAGCCAGCTCCCACAAGGTTTGGTGGTGGTCAGGGTTCAGCGTACGACGCCCTCTTCTACCAGAAGCTTGAGAATCGCTTGCGCGCCCTCTTCAGCGCTCACGCCCTTGAGCACCTGCCCACCGCCGCCACTGGCCTTGGCCGTTGCGGCCTTCATACGGTCGGCACCACTCTTGGCCTTGATCACCTTGAGGCGCTTTGGCCGTGGCTTGGCCGGTTGCAACAGTGCGCCTGTGAATAACTCGTCGTGTTCAATCTCAACGTCATGGGCGGCCAGTTCACCCCGTTGCGCCGGGCCGTAGGCGCTTTGGCGTGGCTTGGGCGCGGCGTTATCCACAGTGGCAAGAAACGGCAGGCGCACCTTCAAGCGCCGCCGCTGGCCGCGAGGCAGCGCCTGCAGCACCAGGGCTACGCCGGCGTCGATGGACTCCACCTGCGCCAGCCCCACAATCAGCGGCCAGCCCAGTTGTTCGGCCAACAGGAACGGCAGCATCCCCGAACCTTCGCCGGTTTCTGCCTGGCTTCCGGTCAGTACCACTTGGGCGCCCGCGTCGCGCAGATACTCGCTGAGCACCGGCAACGCATCGGCGCCCGCCGGCTGTTCGAGTACCTGCAGTTGCGGCAGGCCCATGCCCAGGTAGCTGCGCAGGGTCGGCTCGCTGACATCACCCGCGTGCAGCACCTGCAACTTATCCCCAGCCAGTTGCAGCCCCAACTCTACCGCGCGCGCGTCCTGCTCGGCACGGCGTGGACGCCCGGAGGTGGGGTGAGCGCCGATGGACACCAGGCTGAATACAGTGTTGGTCATGGTCATATCCTCAGGCTGCATCGCGCTTGGCGCCGTTGCGGTAGGTCTCGACCGCCGCGATCAAGGCGTGCAGTATCGCGGCGCTTTCGCCGATCACCGACAGGTCGGCACGCTTGATCATGTCGCACCCTGGGTCGAGGTTGATCGCCACCACCTTGTCGCAGGCACCGATGCCTTGCAGGTGCTGGATCGCCCCGGAAATCCCGACGGCCACGTACACCCGCGCAGTGACCCAGGTGCCGCTGGCGCCGACCTGGCGATCGCGCGCCATGAAGCCATCGTCCACTGCCACCCGCGAGGCGCCTTCGGTGGCGCCCAGGGCCGCGGCGGTCTGGTGGAATAGCGCCCAGTCCTTTACGCCGTTGCCACCGGAGAAAATGAACTCTGCCTCGGCCATCGGAATCGCTGCCGGGTCGACCGCCACCGCGCCGAGATCTTCGATACGCGGCAAACTGCGCGCCAGGCCTGTGGATAACTCCACGGGCAAGACTTCGTGGCGGGTTTCGCTGACCGGATCGGCACATTCGGCGGCGGCGAGGATCAGACGGGGCAACGGTCGCGCCAGGTCTTCCTGGCCGGCACCGGCACGGCCGATGCACTCCTCGCCCTTGATCTGCCACACCCGCGTCGCCGGGCGTTCCTTGAGGCTGGCGGCAAAGCGTCGCCCCAGTTCGCCACCACCGCTGCGGCTATCTGGCAGCAACCAGTGGCGCGGGCTGAATTGGTTATCCACAGCGCGCAGGCCCTGCACCCGTTGCTCCGGTGCATAACCCTCGAACTCATGCCCCTCCAGCACCAGCAGACGGTCGACGCCGGCCGTGGCAAAGGCGCTTTCCTTGTGTTCACCGAATACCACCGCCAATACCGCGCCGTCACTGCCAGCCAACTGGCGCGCCAGGCCAAGCAGGTCACGGTCGTGGCTGCTCAGACGGCCACCAACCATGTCCGGCACCACGTTGATATAGAACGCCGGGGTCGGCACCTGATGCAGCGGCAATTGCACTTGCACTGCCGCGCTGCGCTTGGCCGCGCCGCCCTGCTGGGCACCGCTGCGGTCGATGCGCTTGATGCCGTTGGGCCCGATAAAACCGACACCATGCACGTTTTTGCGAATGATACCGTTGGGCCCCATCCAGCTGTGTTGCACCGGCTGCATCGCCGCGTGCAACGGGTGCAGGCGGTTACGGGCGATCCATTCGGCCCGGGGGTCGCGGCGGATAATATCGCTCATCAGTGCACCTCCGCAGGTTCACGCTTGAGGGGGACTTTGGCCGGCGCGGCGTCTTCAAGCAACGCGTCGGCTACCAGTTCGGCGATGTCTTTGATCAACGGGCGCGGTTCGACCACGCCTTCAAGCATCGCGGTGCATTGCGGGCAACCCACGGCCACCAGTTCGGCACCGGTCTCGCGGATGTCGTCCATGCGCATATCGGGGATACGTTGCTTGCCGGGGATATCTGTGATCGGCGCGCCGCCACCGCCACCGCAACAGCGTGAACGGAAGCCCGAGCGTTGCATTTCCTTGACCTCGATACCCAACGCCCGCAGCACTTGGCGCGGCGCCTCGTATTCACCGTTGTAGCGGCCCAGGTAGCAGGGGTCGTGGTAGGTCACGCTGTTGCCTTTGTGCTGGCCCAGGTTCAGCGCGCCCTCGCCAATCAGCTCGGCCATGAAGGTGCTGTGGTGCTGCACCCGGTAGTTGCCGTTGAAGGCACCGTATTCGTTTTTCAGCACATGGAAACTATGCGGGTCGCAGGTGACGATGCGCTTGAAGCTGTACTTGGCCAGGGTCTGAATATTGCGCGTGGCCAGCAGCTGGAATGTCGCCTCATCGCCGAGGCGCCGCGCCACGTCACCGCTGTCGCGTTCTTCCAGGCCAAGCACGGCGAAGTCGACCTTGGCGGCCTTGAGCACTTTGACGAAGGCGCGCAGGGTACGTTGGTTACGCATATCGAAGGCGCCATCGCCGACCCAGAACAGCACATCGCAACTGCCTTTGTCGCTGAGCAACGGCAAGTTCAGGTCTGCCGCCCAGTTCAGACGACCACCGGGTGCGAAACCGCCGGGGTTGTCGGTAGCGATCAGGTTTTCCAGGACTTCGGCGCCCTTGTTCGGCGTGGCGCCTTTCTCCAGGGTGAGGTGGCGACGCATGTCGACGATGGCGTCTACGTGCTCGATCATCATCGGGCACTCTTCCACGCAAGCGCGACAGGTGGTGCACGACCACAGGGTCTCGGCGTCCACCAGGCCGTTGACGATCGGCTGGTGCGGGTTGCCGCCGTGTTCGCCCACCGGTTTGCCGGGGTACGGGCTGCCGGCGAACTTGGCATCGGTGCCACCGGCCAAGCCGACCACCATGTCCTGGATCAGCTTTTTCGGGTTCAGTGGCTGGCCGGCGGCAAACGCCGGGCATGCTGCTTCGCACTTGCCGCACTGCACGCAGGCGTCGAAGCCGAGCAGTTGGTTCCAGGTGAAGTCCTTGGGTTTTTCTACGCCCAGCGGCGCGGTTTTATCACTGAGGTCCAGCGGCTTCAGACCGGTGGAGCGGCCACCGCCAAAGCGCTCGGCGCGACGGTGCCAGGCCAGATGCAGGGCACCGGCGAAGGCGTGTTTCATCGGCCCGCCCCAAGTCATGCCGAAGAACATTTCGGACACGCCCCACAGCACGCCCACGCTCAGCAAAGCCGCGAGCAGCCAGCCGCCGAAATCGGCGGGCAGAATCCCGGCCACCGGCAAGGTCACCAGGAAGAAGCTCACCGAGAACGCCATCAGGCTTTTCGGCAGGCGCATCCACGGGCCTTTGGACAAGCGGGCAGGCGGATTGCGGCGGCGCAGGTACATGAAGATCGCGCCGACAAACATCAATGTCGATGCCAGCAGCAGCGCATAGCCAAGAATGCGGCTCTGCAGGCCGAAGCCGTGCACCAGGATCGCCAGCAGCGCCGACAGCACAAAGCCGAGCGCCGTGGCTACGTGGGTGTTGGCGATGTATTTGTCACGGGCGACCACGTGGTGCAGGTCGACCATGTAGCGCTTGGGCATGGCCAAAAGGCCGCCCAGCAGGTCGACTTTGGACGAGCGGCCACGGCGCCACATGTTCACCCGGCGCAAGGCGCCGAGGACGGCGAGGCCCAGGGCGGCAAAAAGCAGGATGGGAAGAAGGGTATTCAGCATGGTGAAGCTCCCACTAAGATCGTTCCCACGCTCTGCGTGGGCATGCATCCTGTGACGCTCTGCGTCACGACCTTAAAAGCAGACGCGGAGCGTCCAGGGCGGCATTCCCACGCAGAGCGTGGGAACGATCAGGTGCGTCAGAAATCCTTGCACAAGCGCAGGGCGTCATAGATGGCGGCGTGGGTGTTGCGCTGGGCCACACAGTCACCAATGCGGAACAGCAAGTACCCCTCGCCCGCCTCGCTCAGGCATGGCTGCGGCTTGATCGCAAACAGCGCTTCAACGTCGATCTGGCCCTTGTTGCGCGAACCTTCCTTGAGCCCGTAGTAAATGGCCTCGTCCGGACGCACGCCGTTCTCCACCACCACCTGGTCCACCACCCGCTCCTCTTTGGCGCCGGTGTATTCGTTTTCCAGCACGGCCACCAGCTTGTCGCCCTCGCGGTAGACCTTTTCCAGCATCATGTCGCCGGTCATGATCACTTCCTTGGGGTACATGCTGCGGTAGTACGTGGGGAACGACGTACCGCCGATTGCCACGCCTGGCTTGATGTCGTCGGTGACGATCTCCACCTGGCTGCCTTTGTCGGCCAGGAAGTCGGCCACCGACATCCCGGTGAATTCACAGATGGTGTCGTACACCAGCACGTTCTTGCCAGGCAGCACCTTGCCGTCGAGCACGTCCCAACTGCTCACTACCAAGCCTTCGGCGGCGCCCCAGTGTTCGTTCTGCTCGATGAACGGGTGCCCGCCCACCGCCAGCACCACCACGTCCGGACGCACGTCCAGGATGGTCTCGGCATCGGCTGCAACACCCAGGCGCAGGTCGACTTTCAAACGCGCCAGCTCCAGTTGATACCAACGAGTGATACCGGCGATCTGGTCACGTTGCGGCGCTTTCGATGCCGTGGTGATTTGCCCGCCGATAAACTCCTTTTTCTCGAACAGCGTCACGTCGTGGCCACGTTCAGCCGCCACGCGCGCGGCTTCCATCCCGGCCGGGCCGGCCCCCACCACAACCACCTTGCGCTTGGGCCCGGTGGACTTCTCGATGATGTGCGGCACGCCCATGTATTCACGGGAGGTCGCAGCGTTCTGGATGCACAGCACATCCAGGCCCTGGTACTGGCGGTCGATGCAGTAGTTGGCGCCCACGCACTGCTTGATCTGGTCGATCTGGCCCATCTTGATCTTGGCGATCAGGTGCGGGTCGGCGATGTGCGCACGGGTCATGCCGACCATGTCCACATAGCCGCCCTCCAGAATACGCGTGGCCTGGTTCGGGTCCTTGATGTTCTGCGCGTGCAGCACCGGAACCTTGACCACTTCCTTGATGCCGGCCGCCAGGTGCAGGAACGGTTCCGGCGGGTAGCTCATGTTCGGGATGACGTTGGCCAGGGTGTTGTGGGTATCGCAACCCGAGCCCACCACGCCGATGAAATCGAGCATGCCGGTGTCATCGTAGTACTTGGCGATTTGCTTCATGTCCTCGTGGGACAAGCCGTCCGGGTGGAACTCGTCACCGCACAGGCGCATGCCCACGCAGAAGTCATCCCCCACTTCGGCACGCACGGCCTTCAACACTTCCAGGCCGAACTTCATGCGGCCCTCGAAGCTGCCGCCCCATTCGTCGGTACGCTTGTTGACCCGCGGGCTCCAGAACTGGTCGATCATGTGCTGGTGCACAGCCGACAACTCCACCCCGTCCAGGCCACCGGCCTTGGCCCGACGCGCAGCCTGGGCGTAGTTGCCAATCACACGCCAGATTTCTTCCGGCTCGATGGTCTTGCAGGTGGCACGGTGCACCGGCTCACGCACGCCGGACGGCGACATCAGGGTCGGCCAGTTGAAGCCGTCCCAACGCGAACGCCGGCCCATGTGGGTAATCTGGATCATGATCTTGGCGCCATGCTTGTGCATGGCATCGGCCAGATTCTGGAAGTGCGGGATGATGCGGTCGGTGGACAGGTTCACCGACGCCCACCATTCCTGCGGGCTGTCGATGGCCACCACGGAGGAGCCACCGCAGATCGCCAGGCCAATACCGCCCTTGGCTTTCTCTTCGTAGTACTTCACATAGCGGTCGGTGGTCATGCCGCCGTCGGTGGCATACACCTCGGCATGCGCAGTGCTGAGCACCCGGTTGCGGATGGTCAGTTTGCCGATCTGGATCGGCTGGAACATTGCTTCGAAAGCCATGGCACGGTCCTCGGCTTACAACGGTTTGACGGTGAACAAACCATCATCGTGGCCCTCTTCGGAGCCTCCGTAGACTTGTTCGGCGACAGTGCGAATCTTGCTGCCACGCGCTTGAAGGATCTGGTCCATGGCGCCGGCAAACCAGCCGGTGAACATGTAGTCCACCTTGCGGCCGACCTTGCCGTACACGTAGACGAACGCCGAGTGTTCCAGCTTGACGCTAGCGGTGCCTTTATCCAGGTCGATGTCCTGGATCTTGAACAGGCCCCAGCCGCGTTGCGACAGGCGCTTCATGTAGTGCTCGAACACCGCGACGCCTTCCAGGCCGTGGCATTCAGCTTCTTTTTCACACCAGTGCCAGGCGGATTTGTAGCCGGCCTTGTAGAGGATCTCGGCGTAGGCATCAGCGCCCAGTACTTCTTCGATACCCATGTGGTTGTTCACGAAGAAATGACGCGGCACATACAGCATCGGCAGGGCGTCGGAGGTCCAGACACCGGTTTCGCTGTCGACTTCAATTGGCAATTGCGGGGCGATCTTGGCCATGGAAACTTAACTCCAGAAAATTCGTTTTGATGCCCGCCACGCGGATGGCGGCGGGTGAAGGATTAAGCGAGCAGTGGCTTATTCGCCCCAGACGTCCTTGAGCACGTTGACCCAGTTCTCGCCCATGATCTTGCGCACCACGCGCTCGCTGTGGCCGCGCTTGAGCAGGGTCTCGGTGAGGTTGGGGAACTCACCCACGGTGCGGATGCCAAGCGGATTGATGATCTTGCCGAAGCTGGTCAGGCGGCGGGCGTAACCCTTGTCATGGGTGAGCATTTCGAAGAAATCCTGGCCATGGCCCTGGGTGAAGTCGGTGCCGATGCCGATCGCGTCTTCGCCGACGATGTTCATGGTGTATTCGATGGCTTCGGCGTAGTCGTCGATGGTCGAGTCGATGCCCTTGGCCAGGAACGGCGCAAACATGGTCACGCCGACAAACCCACCGTGGTCGGCGATGAACTTCAGCTCTTCATCAGACTTGTTGCGCGGGTGCTCTTTAAGCCCGGACGGTAGGCAGTGGGAGTAGCACACCGGCTTTTTCGATTCGAGGATGACCTCTTCGCTGGTCTTGGAGCCCACGTGTGACAGGTCGCACATGATGCCGACGCGGTTCATCTCGGCGACGATCTCGCGACCGAAACCCGACAGGCCGCCATCACGCTCGTAGCAGCCGGTGCCCACCAGGTTCTGGGTGTTGTAGCACATCTGCACCACCCCCACGCCGAGCTGCTTGAAGATCTCGACATAGCCGAGCTGGTCCTCAAAGGCATGGGCATTCTGGAAGCCGAAGATGATGCCGGTCTTGCCCTGCTCCTTGGCGCGACGGATGTCGGCGGTGGTTTTCACCGGGATCACCAGGTCGCTGTTCTCACGGATCAGGGTCTGGCTGGCGACAATGTTATTGATCGTGGCCTGGAAGCCTTCCCACACCGACACCGTGCAGTTGGCGGCGGTGAGGCCACCTTTGCGCATGTCTTCGAACAGGTCGCGGTTCCACTTGGCAATAATCAGACCGTCGATAACGATGCTGTCGGCGTGCAACTCGGCTGGGCTCATCAGGCGTCCCCTTATTGGCGATTCATGCGCCGAATCGTCTGCCGGCGCTTTGGGGCCAGCATATGCCCAGGGACCGACGGAGCCGGGTGCAAAAACGACAGGGGAATTGCCGAAAGCGTCAATCCGCGACAAAGCCTGCGAAGACAGGCCCCACGGTCGGCTGTTCTTTGTCTTACGCTTGAGCCAGAATTGCGCATCACGTGATATGAGACGGCGCAATGAAATCGATTTTCCTGGCTTTGGCACTCATCGCAACCACCGCCCACGCGGCCGAAGACACCGACAGCACGCCGTGCGACGGCATCGAGAACGACCAGCAAACCCTAGAATGCGCCACCTATAACAAAACCACCGCCGAGCAATTGCTCAAGGATAACTATCAGGGGTTGCTGGAGCGCATGGGTTCGACCTACGGCAGCGACAAGACCAAACTGGCGGACATTACCGCCCGTCTGAAGGACGCGCAGCAAAAGTGGGAAAAACTGCGGGATGCCGATTGTGCGGTGGACACCTTCCCGGCAGTGACCGGCACCAAGGCCTATGCGATTGCGCACAACGACTGCCTGGCGCGGATGAGTGATGAGCGGTCGGAGTTTTTGGAGTCGATTGGGCAGGAGTAAACACCCTTCACGCGACCAGGCCGCGCAAAGGGCTGCGCCACGCTCAAGCCATGAAAGGTGACTTGAACGGCCTTTTGGTCAAGGGTGAGGCTGGCTCGTAGGCATACCCCAGCGCGGTGATATCCATCACCTCACGGATACGACGAGTCCAGGGCTTGATCACATCATCGTAATTATGCCCGGTGGGGCCATCCTGCATCGGGCAGTAATGAGGCGCCAGTGCGGGCTTATCCAGCATCATTTGCGCCTGCCAGTCGGCCCAGATTTTGTCGATGAAACAATGATGCAGAAAAAATACTGGATCTTCGGGCGAGGTCATCGCCAGCATGTTGCCGCCAATCCATAAATGGACGCGGTTGTGCAATTGAGAACCAGGGGTGGTGACTTGCGGATCGCCCTTCTGAGTGATCCAGCCTTCGAGTCGGTTTCTAAAGCCTCTATTGAACGGACTCGACGTGTAGTTCGGCTCGTCATACAGCTCTTCATTCATTGCCATCTGCAAGTCCGCGGCCGTCGGCAGCGAGTTGACCAAACGTGAGAACTGGCGCTTCAACCCCGCCCCCGGCAGCCCATCTTCCGGATAGGCAGGCACCGGCCAATTGCCGTATCGGTACGCGAAGGGTCCATCCTGTACCCTGAATTCATCGGCAGCGTCACCGTCACCCCCAGCAGGCTTTGCTCCCACACCGGCGAATTCGTCGGGTCTGCCGCGTCCAATGTCCAATCCCAGTAAGGCAGCGTGATACCGGGCGTGATGGCCTGAAGGTCGGCTTCCAACTGCAACAACATTTCACGATGCCAGGGTAAAAAAGCCGGCCCCAAGTGGGCGCCATTACGATAGTCGGGATCTTGGGGTTCATCAGGGTGAACGGTAGGTACCATCACTGCGTGATGCCAATGCACATACTTGTCGTATCCGCCATTACCCTTAAGGGCCAACAGCGTATTGGTAAACGCTAGCCGTTCAGGCCCGCTCAGTTTTCGAATTTCCTTGCGAATATTCATTGCCCGCCCCCCTCGTCGCAAAAACATGGGACCGCGTGCCGGCCCCTGCTGCGAATCTAGTTGGGGAACCCATCAAGATCTACTGTCAGATCTGACAGTATCAGCACTATCTCCGACGGATGGTCAGCTCCTCTCGAACGAACCGAGCCTGTTACCATCCGTGCCCTCTTTTCCTGCTCAAGGCAACGCCATGATTATTTGCGGCATCGAAATCAAAGGCAGCGAAGCCATCATCGCCCTCGCCGCCCTGGACAACCAGGCGCTGACCCACGTCGCCCTGGCGACCAAGAAAATCGCCCTCGACGATGACGATGAAGCGGCCAACGTCAAAGCCTTCGCCGCTCAGGTGAAAGCGTTTGTGCAGGACAACGCCATCACTCGCATCGCCATCAAGAAGCGCAGCAAAAAAGGTGAATTCGCCGGTGGCCCAACGACGTTCAAGATTGAAGGGGTGCTTCAACTGCTGGAGGGGGTGGAAGTGACGCTGTTGTCGCCGCAGACCATCAATGCGCAGAACAAAAAGCACACCTTTGATCTGCCAGCGACGCTTAACAAGTACCAGCATGAAGCCTACAAGGCGGCATGCTCGGCCCTGGTAAAGAAATAAACCACCTCCGCTCTCTTTAGAAGCCGGCCTTTTAGCGCGGTGTAAGGCTCTTGTGTTGCAGCCAATCACCGAAGGTGTTGTCCTCCAGGGCATAGCCGCCTCGGCTCGACTTCCACACCAGTTCCTTGTCGCGCAGGGCATCGATGCAGGCCTGGATGGTCTGGGTACCCGGTACCACGTCGCTACCCATCTTTTCCAGCGCCTTGCTGACCGCCGTGAGGGTGCTATCGGTGAATGGCGCGAAGGGTTCGTTGTTTTGAGAACGCTCCACCATCACCTCCAGCACGGCGCGCTGCGGGATGGTCAGGGCGTTCCAGGCGCTTTCGAACTCGGTCCATACACCCGCGCGCAGCAGTTCTGCGCGACTGTGCAGCAGTTGGCCAAGATTGCTCGCCTCGCCCAACTCCAATGCGACTTCACCGATGATCGTGCGCAACATCTCGGGACGCCGACCTACCCGCTCAAACGCCTCATCAATATCAGCCGCGTTGAATTGGTTGTTCTGGGCCAGGTGCGCGTTGAGGTGCACGGTGTAGGCCTGGGTGAACGCTTTGCCCAGCAGCGGAAACGGCGTGATGCTGGAACCGAAGAATGGCTGGCTTTTACCCAGTACCAAATGGGCGAGTTTGTCGCGATTGGATCCGGTAAACACCAGGCGCAAACCGCTGCCCTCCTCGTCACGGCCTTGGTTGAGCTGATCCCGGGCAGCCTTCAACGCGAACATCGCATTGATACCTGACTCGGTGGTTATTGCGTGCTGTGCTTCGTCAATCACCAGTACAACGGGTTTTTCTGCAGCCCTGTGGAGCAATTCCAACGCTTGGGTCAGCGTCGCACCGACAGGCAATTGTGGCTTGGTAAAGTCCCAGGAAAGCGTACGCAGAAAGCTTAGTTTCTCGATGCCAATGTTCTTTGCCAGTTTGCGAATGCCCTTTTCAAACGGCACCAATGCCCCCGCAATGGCACTCGCAATCAGCTCGGCGGGGTCTTTTTCCTTGTCGGCCCACAGGTCGACATACACCGCCAGCCAGCCCCGCAGCTGACATTCCGGAATCAGGTCTTCGCGCAGAAAAGTGCTTTTGCCCGTGCGTCGGGGCGCCGCGAGAAACAGGCCGGAGGTGAAATCCTGAATACCGGCCCCCACCAGGCCATCGGCAATACTGCTTGCCAGGGTGGGGCGGCGAAACACAAAGCCGCTGTGCTTGGACATGGTTTTATACTCAATTATGGAAATGACTATAAATTATAGCCAAGAGTATAATTGACTATAATTGTCCGTCAAACCACCTCCCGTCGCCGATCCTCCCGCGGGCATTTGGCAAACCTTGCACGATAGCTCCTGGTGAAATACGACGGTGACTCAAACCCGCACGCAATACTCACTTCCAGCACGCTCATGTCGCTCTGGCGCAGCAGTTTTCGGGCTTTTTCCAGGCGCAGGCCCAGGTAGAAATTACTGGGGGTGTCATTCAGGTGCAGGCGAAACAGCCGCTCCAGTTGGCGTCGGGTGACCTTGATCGTTTCGGCCAGGGCCAAGGTGCTCAGGGGCGGTTCGGTGTGCTGTTCCATTTCGCCGATCACCTGCACCAGTTTCTTGTTATTGATGCCGTAGCGCGTGGCGATCTGCATGCGCTGGTGGTCCTTGCGGGGGCGGATGCGGCCAAGTACGAATTGCTCGGAAACCTGGATCGCCAGCTCCGGGCCGTGGGCCTGGGCGATGAGATCGAGCATCAAGTCGATGGACGCGGTCCCGCCGGCGCAGGTGATGCGGCGCCGGTCGATTTCGAACAGTTCCTGGGTCACGCTCAGGTGCGGATAGGCTTCCTTGAAGGCGTCGATGGCTTCCCAGTGCAAGGTCAGGCGGTGGCCGTCAAGCAGGCCCGCTTCGGCCAACACGCAGGCGCCGGTGTCGATGGCACCAAGAGTCACACTCTCATGGTCGAGGCGGCGCAGCCAATGCTCCAGGGCGGGCGTGGCGAACTGCAGGGGTTCGAAGCCAGCCACCACCAGTAAAGTCGCGCCTTTTTTCAACGGTTCCAGCGCGGCATCGGCGTTGACCGACATGCCGTTGCTCGCCAGTACCGCGCCGCCATCGGCACTCAAGATGTGCCAGCGGTACAGCTCGCCGCGAAAGCGATTGGCCACGCGCAACGGTTCCAGCGCGGAGATAAAACCGAGGGCCGAGAAACCCGGCATCAGCAAGAAATAGACATCCTGGAACATGGTGGCGCTCTCGTCGGACGGGCAGCGTGGTCACTGTGATACGCCAGTTCAACCGGCCATTCAAGAGCACAGGTCGCTGCAGTGCAAGAGCGGGTCGCCGCCGTGCGCTTTGCGGGGCGCCAAGCTGCGTAACGTGATCCCACGGCGCACAAAGACGCCGGCACCCACAATAACGACCTGCCGAGGGCTCCACCCATGAACCGACTGATCAGCCGCTGCGCACTCGCACTCAGCGCCAGCGCCATCTTGAGTAACACCGTCATGGCGGCGGACGCCGCTTCTTGCCAGAACGTGCGCATGGGCGTGGTGAACTGGACTGACGTCATCGCCACCAGCGCCATGGCTCAAGTACTGCTCGACGGCCTGGGCTACAAAACCAAACAAACCAGCGCGTCCCAGCAAATCATCTTTGCCGGTATACGTGATCAGCGCCTGGATCTGTTCCTTGGCTACTGGAACCCGCTGATGACCCAGACCATCACACCGTTCGTCGACGCCAAGCAAGTCAAGGTCCTCGAAAAACCCAGCCTGCAAGACGCCCGCGCCACCCTGGCAGTACCCACCTACCTGGCGGACAAGGGCCTGAAAACCTTTGCCGACATCGCCAAGTTCGAGAAAGAGCTGGGCGGCAAGATTTATGGCATCGAGCCGGGCTCGGGCGCCAATACGCAGATCAAGGCGATGATCGCCAAGAACCAGTTCGGCCTGGGCAAGTTCCAGTTGGTGGAGTCCAGCGAAGCCGGCATGTTGGCGGCCGTGGACCGTGCCGTGCGCCGCAAGGAAGCCGTGGTGTTCTTTGGTTGGGCGCCGCACCCGATGAACGTGAATGTGGCGATGACTTACCTCACCGGCAGCGAAGATGCCCTGGGCCCGAACGAAGGCATGGCCACCGTATGGACCGTGACCGCGCCGGCCTACGCCGAGCAGTGCCCCAACGTGCATAAGTTGCTGACCAACCTGACGTTCACCGCCGCCGACGAGAGCCGCATGATGCAACCGCTGCTGGATCACAAGGACGCCATCGAGTCCGCCAAGCAGTGGCTCAAGGATCACCCACAAGACCAGGCGCGCTGGCTGGAGGGTGTGACCACCTTCGACGGCAAGCCGGCTGCTGCCAACCTGCAACTGACCCGCAAATAACCCTATTTGGACCACCGTGTCGCAGCCGCTCCAGGCCGCGACACGGCGCCCTGCGCCTTGAAATCACCCGCCTGTAAGGAACCGCATCATGAACCACGACGTCATCATCACCTGCGCACTCACCGGTGCTGGCGACACGACCGCCAGAAGCCCCCACGTGCCGGTCACACCCAAACAAATCGCCGCCGCTGCCGTGGAGGCCGCCAAGGCCGGCGCCACGGTCGTGCATTGCCACGTACGCGACCCCGAGACCGGCAAGTTCAGTCGCGACGTCGCGCTGTACCGCGAAGTGATGGAGCGCATCCGCGAGGCCGACATCGACATCATCGTCAACCTCACCGCCGGCATGGGTGGCGACCTGGAGATCGGTGGCGGCGAGAATCCCATGGAGTTCGGGCCCAATACCGACCTGGTGGGCCCGCTGACCCGCCTGGCCCATGTTGCAGAACTGCTGCCGGAAATCTGCACGCTGGACTGCGGCACGCTGAACTTCGGCGATGGCGACACCATTTACGTGTCCACCCCGGCGCAACTGCGGGCTGGCGCCAGACGTATCCAGGAATTGGGCGTAAAGGCTGAGCTGGAAATTTTCGATACCGGCCACCTGTGGTTCGCCAAGCAGATGATCAAGGAAGGACTGCTGGATAACCCGCTGTTCCAACTGTGCCTGGGCATTCCCTGGGGCGCACCGGCCGACACCACCACCATGAAAGCCATGGTCGACAACCTGCCCGCCGACGCGGTGTGGGCAGGGTTCGGGATTGGTCGCATGCAAATGCCAATGGCCGCGCAAGCCGTGCTGTTGGGGGGCAACGTACGGGTGGGCCTGGAGGATAACCTGTGGCTGGACAAGGGCGTGCTCGCCACCAATGGCCAACTGGTGGAACGCGCCAGTGAAATTCTCAGCCGGTTGGGCGCACGGGTCCTGACCCCAGCCGAAGGCCGCATCAAGATGGGCCTGACCCCACGCGGCTAACACAGACACCACACAACCCTGTGGGAGCAAGCCCGGCTCCCACAAGGAATTACCAAACTTTTCAGGAATGTCGCCATGCGCTTTATCACCGAAATCAAAACCTTTGCTGCGTTGGGCAGCGGTGTCATCGGCAGCGGCTGGGTATCCCGTGCTCTTGCCCATGGCCTGGATGTAGTGGCCTGGGACCCCGCCCCCGGTGCCGAGGCGGCCTTGCGTAAACGCGTCGCCAACGCCTGGGGCGCCCTTGAACAACAGGGCCTGGCGCCCGGCGCCTCCCAGGACCGCCTGCGCTTTGTCGCTACCATCGAAGACTGCGTAAAAGACGCCGACTTCATCCAGGAAAGCGCTCCCGAACGCCTGGAGTTGAAGCTGCAATTGCACAGCCAGATCAGCGCCGCGGCCAAGCCGAATGCCTTGATTGGTTCGAGCACCTCCGGGCTGTTGCCCAGCGAGTTCTATGAGGGCTCTACCCACCCGGAACGCTGCGTAGTCGGACACCCCTTTAACCCGGTCTACCTGTTGCCGTTGGTAGAGGTAGTGGGCGGTAAAAACACCGCGCCAGAGGCGATCCAGGCAGCAATCAGCGTGTATGAATCCCTCGGCATGCGCCCGCTGCATGTACGCAAGGAAGTGCCTGGGTTTATTGCTGACCGCCTGCTGGAAGCGCTGTGGCGAGAGGCGCTGCACCTGGTCAATGACGGGGTGGCGACCACCGGCGAAATCGACGATGCCATTCGTTTTGGTGCCGGGTTGCGCTGGTCGTTCATGGGCACCTTCCTCACTTACACGCTGGCGGGCGGCGATGCTGGCATGCGCCACTTCATGGCCCAGTTCGGCCCGGCGTTGCAGTTGCCGTGGACTTATCTACCGGCGCCTGAATTGACTGAAAAGCTGATTGATGATGTGGTCGATGGCACCGCTGAGCAGTTGGGTAACCGCAGCATCTCGGCGCTGGAGCGCTATCGTGATGACTGCCTGCTGGCGGTGCTGGAAGCCGTAAAAACAACCAAGGCCAAGCACGGCATGAGCTTCGCCGAATAACCCTGTGGGAGCTGGCTTGCCTGCGATGGCGGTGGCCTCACCCTTGCTATCGCAGGCAAGCCAGCTCCCACATTTGACCGCATACCAAATTGGATTCATGCCATGCCCGCACTGACCACCTACACCACCAAAATCCTGCCCGACTGGGTTGACTACAACGGCCATCTGCGTGACGCGTTCTACCTGCTGATCTTCAGCTACGCCACCGATGCGCTGATGGACACCCTGGGGCTGGACAGCGAAAACCGCGAAGCCAGCGGCCACTCGCTGTTCACCCTAGAGTTGCACCTGAACTATCTGCATGAGGTAAAGCTCGGCGCCGAGGTTGAGGTGCATACCCAACTGATCGCCCACGACGCCAAGCGCCTGCACCTCTATCACAGCCTGCACCTTGTGGGCGAAGAGCGCGAGTTGGCGGGTAACGAACAGATGCTGCTGCATGTCGATCTGGCCGGGCCGCAGTCGGCGCCGTTTGCCGGCGCGACCCTGGAAAAACTCATCGCTCTCAGCCAGGCACACGCCGATCTACCCCGGCCAGCCCTACTCGGCCGGGTGA
This sequence comes from Pseudomonas sp. CFSAN084952, assembly GCF_009648855.1. Lineage (NCBI taxonomy): Bacteria > Pseudomonadati > Pseudomonadota > Gammaproteobacteria > Pseudomonadales > Pseudomonadaceae > Pseudomonas > Pseudomonas sp. CFSAN084952. Next base: position 4,953,122 of record NZ_CP045767.1, read on the forward strand.
TCGGGCTGCCCGCGCAAAAAAAAGCCCCGATCCAGCCGTGACGGGATCGGGGCAGAGTGCTTTGTGTGAGCCGTGCATTTCGAGGGTGACCAAACCTTCAAGCTGCGTGCCTGGGTTCAGTGTGCCCGTTACGGGCCGGGTCAAGCACCTCGAAAACGACCTGTTCATAGCCATCCGAGCCATCGGTGGATTCTGCCCTTGCCGCCAGTCCTGGGGCCTACCAGAATCCAAGTCATTCCCGCTCCCTACACCAGGATGACCGTCATGATGCACGCGGATTTGATTGACCAGGATGACCTGCTGAGCCAACTGCGCTCCCTGGGTTTTGACGTGTCCAGCGGCGCTACCGCCGAGCAGGCCTGCGAATGTGCGGTGCGCGGGTTGAGCGAAGCGCGGGCCAAGGCGCTCAAGGGCATGGTGGAACAGATGTACAGCGGCAGCGCGACGATTTTGCCGGCGGTGAGGCAGGCGATCGACAAACAGTTGCTGCCGGCGCTGATGCAGTTCAAACAGAACTCTGGCGCCTGAAACTCCGCCATCGCAGGCAAGCCAGCTCCCACAGGGGAACGCATTCCAAGGTGGGAGCTGGCTTGCCTGCGATGCAGACGGCTCGGTTTAGAGCCTTACACTGGCAAAGGTCGACTCATTGCGCGCCTGGCTCAACGCCGACATCGGCCCCGACAACGGTGACAACACCAGTGCCGGCGGAATCGGCATCATCGCCACTTGCTGGGTGGTGTTGGAGCCTACGCGTTCATCCCGTGGCGGAATGCCGAAGTATTCGCGGTAGCACTTGGAAAAGTGCGGCGTGGACACAAACCCGCACACCGACGCGACTTCGATGATCGACATGGGGGTCTGCTTGAGCAGCTGCCGTGCACGAATCAGGCGCAGCTTGAGGTAATAACGCGACGGCGAGCAGTGCAGGTATTTCTGGAACAGCCGCTCCAACTGCCGGCGCGACACGGCGACATACACCGCCAGTTCGTCCAGGTCGATCGGCTCTTCGAGGTTGGCTTCCATCAGCGCGACGATTTCCTGCAGCTTCGGCTGGTTGGTGCCAAGCATGTGCTTGAGCGGCACACGCTGGTGATCCTGTTCGTTGCGGATGCGTTCGTACACGAACATCTCGGAGATGGCGGCCGACAATTCACGGCCGTGGTCGCGGCTGATCAGGTGCAACATCATGTCCAGGGGCGCGGTGCCACCGGAGCTGGTGAAGCGGTTGCGATCGAGGGTGAACAGACGCGTGCTCATGGCCACCCGCGGGAAGGCTTCCTGCATCGACGCCAGGCATTCCCAGTGCACGCTGCAATCAAAGCCATCGAGCAAGCCGGCGCAGGCCAGGGCCCAGCTGCCGGTGCACACCGCGCCAAGGCGACGAGACTGGCGTGCCTGGCTTTGCAGCCACGACACATGTTCACGGGTGACGGTGCGCTGGATACCGACGCCGCCGCACACGATGACCGTGTCCAGGACGGGGGCTTTGTGCATGGAGGCATCGGGTGTGATTTGCAGGCCATCACTGGCCCACACCTGGTTGCCGTCGACACTCAGGGTTGTCCAGCGATACAGCTCGCGGCCGGACAGCTGGTTGGCCATGCGCAGTGGCTCCACGGCTGACGCCAGGGAAATCAGCGTGAAATTGTCCAGCAGCAAAAAGCCGATGGATTGAGGCGCACGGTTCTGGGGTTGGGCCCCGGAGTTGGTCGACGTCATCGCGGTATCTCCTCACATCACACAAAGCGGGTGGTGGCCTCAGGCGAGGCTCTTGTTATTGCACTCGCCCTGGAAAGGCGAGGCTTTGAAATTGATAGAGCAAATGCCATGCCTAAAATTGAATGGCTATTCAAGAACTCCTGAAAACGACCTGTTTATGCGTCTATATGAGCCCACGCGTGAAGTGCGGGATATGACGCATAACGGGCGAGGTTCAAGGGGTGTGAGCAGATCGGTAGCACTTGTGGGAAGGCGCTTTGCGGGCGTAGGAGAAGTCTGTCACCCAAAGCACATCAGGCGTGTGATCGTGGAGGAATTCGTTCGGAAGCTACTTATCTATTTGCGACGCGCTAAAAGGTGGCGATTTTGGCTGAGGGTGTTCACTTTGTGAGCAATTGTGTCAGCACTACGGCTCGTTCCCACGCTCTGCGTGGGCATGCATCCTGTGACGCTCTGCGTCACCCATGGGCGGAGCGTCCGGGGCTGCATTCCCACGCGGAGCGTGGGAACGATCATGTCACTGACTCAACATTCAACCGCACTCACCGCCAACCCACCTCGTGATGTCTCTTTGTACTTGTCATGCATATCGGCCCCGGTATCACGCATGGTGCGGATCACCCGGTCCAACGAGATGAAGTGCTGGCCATCGCCCCGCAACGCCATTTGCGCCGCATTGATCGCCTTCACCGCCGCAATTGCATTGCGCTCGATACACGGCACTTGCACCAGGCCGCCCACCGGGTCGCAGGTCAGGCCGAGGTTATGTTCCAGGCCGATTTCGGCGGCGTTGCACAGTTGCTCCGGCGTGGCGCCGAGGATTTCAGCCAACCCGGCTGCTGCCATGGCGCACGCGGAACCGACCTCGCCCTGGCAACCGACTTCGGCACCGGAAATCGAGGCGTTCTTTTTACACAGGATGCCCACCGCCGCCGCGCCCAGCAGGTAGTCGACCACGTTGGCTTCGGTGACTTCTTCGCTGAACTTCATAAAGTAGTGCAGCACCGCCGGGATGATTCCCGCCGCGCCGTTGGTGGGCGCCGTGACCATGCGCCCACCGGCGGCGTTTTCTTCGTTGACCGCCAGGGCGAACAGGTTGACCCATTCCATGGCGCTCAAGGTCGAGCCGATCACATTGGGCTTGTTCAGCTCCTGCAAGCTGCGGTGTAACTTGGCAGCGCGACGGCGCACGTTCAAGCCGCCGGGCAGGATACCTTCGTGCTTGAGGCCCTGCTCCACGCAATCTTGCATGGCGCGCCAGAGTTTCATCAGGCCGCTGCGGATTTCTTCTTCGCTGCGCCAGGTTTTTTCATTCGCCAGCATCAGTTCGGCAACGCGCAGGTTGTGGGTCTTGCACAGCTGCAACAGCTCCACGGCACTGGAAAAATCATAGGGCAGCTCGGTACGGTCCATGTCCGCCACACCGCTTTGGGCCTGGGCTTCATCCACCACGAAACCGCCACCCACCGAGTAATAGGTGTCGCGGTGCAGCTCGCCGTTTTCGCCAAACACCACCAGGGTCATGGCGTTGGGATGGAACGGCAGGTTTTCGTCGAGCAAGCGCATGTCCCGCGCCCACACAAAGGGCACCGGCAAACGCCCGTCCAGCAGCAGCGTGTCGGTTTCGCGCAGGGTGTGAATGCGGGCGCCGATTTGCGTGGGGTCGATTGCGTCTGGCCATTCGCCCATCAGGCCCATGATGGTGGCGGTGTCGCTGCCGTGGCCGATGCCGGTGGCCGACAGCGAGCCGTACAGTTGCACTTCGACACGCTGCACCTGTTCCAGCCACCCACGCTCACGCAACCCTTGAACGAACAACGCCGCGGCGCGCATGGGCCCCACGGTGTGCGAACTCGAAGGCCCGATGCCGATCTTGAACAGGTCGAAAACGCTGATAGCCATTAACGTGAAACTCCTCGATAAGCACGGGCCGGGCTTGAACGAGGTGCTACGCTCAGATCGCCCAGATGGCGGCATCATCAAGCTTTTATTCGTCATCACGGCGTCTCACACCGACGCACTCATGCTCACCAGCGGCGCTCGCGTGCGAACGCCAGTTTTGGCCGTTTTTTGCGGTGCAGACGGGTAAAAACAGCAGTTTTACCTTAGGAAAAACCTGTAAGCGACGTCATCGGTACTGGATGCGACCCTCCCTGTACTGGATACGACGCCCCCTGTAGGCGTCAGATTTTCACTGGTACATGATCAGTCTCGACTCGTTTGCAAGGCACCGCGCCAGAGCTGTTGTCGCACGCTCCAACCGCAACACTTATAAAGCGCGGCGAATGCCGCCAGAAAAGACACAGGAGTCTACCCACATGAAAGGTTCACCCTCGTTGTTGTTGGCCGCCATGCTGAGTCTGCCAGTCGTGGCATACGCCGCAGAACCGGAACAGTGCAAGACCGTCAACTTCTCCGATGTCGGCTGGACCGACATCACCGTCACCACCGCGACCACCAGCGAGATCCTCAAGGGCCTGGGCTACAAGCCGCGCACCACGATGATTTCGGTACCTGTGACTTACAAGTCCCTGGCCGACGGCAAGAACATGGACATTTTCCTCGGCAACTGGATGCCGACCATGGAAAACGACATCAAGCAGTACCGTGATGCCGGCACCGTGGAAACCGTGCGCGCCAACCTGGAGAACGCCAAGTACACCCTGGCGGTCCCAGAGGCGCTGTATGAGAAGGGCCTGAAAGACTTCGCCGACATCGCCAAATTCAAGGATGAGCTGGGCGGCAAGATCTACGGCATCGAGCCGGGCAACGATGGCAACCGCACCATCCAGACACTGATCGACAAAGATGCCTTCGGCCTGAAAACCGCCGGCTTCAAGGTGGTCGAATCCAGCGAAGCCGGCATGCTCTCCCAGGTTGAACGCGCTTCCAAGCGCAACCAGGCCATCGTGTTCCTCGGCTGGGAACCGCACCCGATGAACACCCGCTTCAAGATGAAGTACTTGACCGGTGGTGACGACTCGTTCGGCCCCAATTACGGCCAGGCCACCATCTACACCAACACCCGCAAAGGCTACACCCAGGAATGCAGCAACGTCGGCCAGTTGCTGAAAAACCTGGTGTTCACCCTCGACATGGAAAGCACCCTGATGGGGAACGTCCTGGACGACAAGATGAAGGCCGACGCTGCCGCCAAGGCCTGGTTGCAGAAGAACCCGCAAGTGCTCGACACCTGGCTCGCCGGTGTCACCACCGTTGATGGCAAACCAGGGCTCGATGCCGTTAAAGCTTACCTCGCCAAATAGCACCCGCTGACCCCAGGCCGGTGCGCTGGCCTGGGATGTTTTCCCCTTCGCATGTGGACATTCACTACCATGCTGACTGAACAGAAAATCCCACTAGGCCAGTACATCGCTGCCTTCGTCGACTGGTTGACCCAACACGGTGCCAACTACTTCGACGCAATCGCATCGACACTGGAAACGATGATCCACGGCGTGACGTTTGCGCTGACCTGGTTCAATCCACTGGCATTGATCGGTCTGATTGCGCTGCTGGCTCACTTTATTCAACGTAAATGGGGACTGACTGTTTTTGTCATCGCCTCCTTCCTGCTGATCCTCAACCTGGGGTACTGGCAGGAAACCATGGAAACCCTCGCACAGGTGCTGTTCGCCACCCTGGTCTGCGTGGTCATCGGTGTGCCGCTGGGCATTGTTGCCGCGCATAAACCAATGTTCTACACCATGATGCGGCCGGTACTCGATCTGATGCAGACCGTGCCGACCTTCGTCTACCTCATCCCTACCCTGACCCTCTTCGGGCTGGGTGTGGTGCCTGGGTTGATTTCCACGGTGGTGTTCGCGATTGCCGCGCCGATCCGCCTGACCTACCTGGGTATCCGCGACGTCCCGCAAGAATTGATGGACGCCGGCAAGGCCTTTGGCTGCTCGCGCCGCCAGTTGCTCTCGCGCATTGAACTGCCCCACGCCATGCCGAGCATCGCCGCCGGCATTACCCAATGCATCATGCTGTCGTTGTCGATGGTGGTGATCGCGGCCCTGGTAGGCGCCGACGGCCTCGGCAAGCCGGTGGTCAACGCACTCAACACCGCCGATATTGCCCTGGGCTTTGAAGCGGGCCTGGCCATTGTGTTGCTCGCCATCATGCTCGACCGTATCTGCAAACAACCCGACGCTAAAGTAGGGGGTGATGCATGAGCATTATCCGATTCGACAAAGTCGACGTGATCTTTTCCAAAGACCCACGCGAAGCGCTCAAGCTGCTGGACCAGGGCATGAGCCGTAACGAAATTCTGAAGAAGACCGGGCAGATCGTCGGCGTCGAGAACGCCAGCCTGGATATCGAGAAAGGCGAGATCTGTGTGCTGATGGGCCTCTCGGGCTCAGGCAAATCCAGTTTGCTGCGCTGCATCAACGGCCTCAATACCGTCAGCCGTGGCCAGCTGTTTGTGGAGCATGAAGGGCGTCAGATCGACATCGCCTCCTGCACCCCCGCCGAGCTGAAAATGATGCGCACCAAACGCATCGCCATGGTGTTCCAGAAGTTCGCCCTGATGCCTTGGTTGACGGTGCGCGAGAACATCAGCTTCGGCCTGGAAATGCAGGGCCGACCGGAGAAAGAACGGCGCACGCTGGTGGACGAGAAACTCGAACTGGTGGGCCTGAGCCAATGGCGCAACAAGAAGCCCGACGAGTTGTCCGGCGGCATGCAGCAGCGCGTCGGCCTGGCCCGCGCCCTGGCGATGGACGCCGATATCCTGCTGATGGACGAACCCTTCTCGGCCCTCGACCCGCTGATCCGCCAAGGCTTGCAAGATGAACTGCTGGAACTGCAACGCAAGTTGAGCAAGACCATCGTGTTCGTCAGCCACGACCTGGATGAAGCGCTGAAACTGGGCAGCCGTATCGCGATCATGAAAGACGGCAAGATCATCCAGTACAGCGTGCCGGAAGAAATCGTACTGAACCCGGCAGACGACTATGTGCGCACCTTCGTTGCGCATACCAACCCGCTGAACGTGCTGTGCGGACGTAGCCTGATGCGCACGCTGGACAACTGCAAGCGCGTGAACGGTTCGGTGTGTCTTGATCCGGGTGGCGACTCCTGGCTGGACCTGGCCGAAGGCAACACCATCCAGGGCGCACGCCAGAATGGCGTGGCGATGAACCTGCAAAACTGGGCGCCAGGGCAGGCCGTGGAAGGCTTGGGCCGCGTACCGACGCTGGTGGACTCGAACATCGGTATGCGCGATGCACTGCAGATTCGCTACCAGACAGGCAACAAGCTGGTGCTGCACGACAACAACAAGGTGGTGGGGATACTGGGGGACAGTGAGCTCTACCATGCCCTCTTAGGCAAGAACTTGGGCTAAGGCCCCAACTGAAGGAATGCGGTCAATGTGGGAGCTGGCTTGCCTGCGATAGCTATGCTGGATTCACCCTTGCTATCGCAGGCAAGCCAGCTCCCCCATTCGACCGCATTCAATGCTTGCAACAGCGGCGCCAGTAAGGGCGCCGCCAGCTCAACTATCAGCTATAGACCCGGCCAAGGAGCTGCCGATGGCTTTCAAACTGATCGAGCACATCCCGGGTGATCTGTTCCTGGGTGAAGCCCATCAGGTCATACTCCTGCGGCCCGTTGTGCAGGTACACCTCGGCACGGTAGTAACGGGTGCGCTCTTCTTCAGGCAGGTCAGCCGGCGCCGCCGAGTAGCCATCCAGGCTCACTTCGTAGACAAACGGGTTACCCTCGTCCATCTCGATCCGCACGCCGATGCAGCGTTTGGATTTGCCCAGCAGGGTCTGCACTTCCAGGCCCTGATCACGCAACGCACTCGCGGCCTCTTCCAACGCCGGCGTTACGTGCTTGTCCATAAAGCGCTGCACGGTGGCCTGGCTCGGTTGCAGGTCCAGGGCGCTCAAGCGCTCGCTGAAACCACGACGCCCGCGTTCAGCCAATTGCGCCTGCTCCTGTTCGATGGCCACGTCCTGGCGCATGGCCTTGTGCAAACCGAACATAAAGAACACCAGCACCACCGAGAACGGCAGCCCCGCCAGCACCACCATGGTTTGCATGGCTTCGAAGTTACCGGCAAACAGCAGACCGATGGTCACCAGGGTGATCACCGCCGACCAGAAGATACGCAACCAGTGCGGCGCATCTTCATCCACGTTGCCGCCCTTGCAGGACAGGTTGGCCATCATCACCGCGCCGGAATCCGCCGGGGTCAGGAACAGCACAAAGCCCACGAAGATCGACACGCCGATCACCACTTTCGACGCCGGGTAATGCTCAAGCAGTTGGTAGATGGCCATGGACGGTTGTTCCAGCGCCGTCTTGCCCAACTCCACCGCCCCATGGTTCAACACCAGGTCCAGGGCCGAGTTGCCGAAGATCGACAGCCACGCCAGGGTAAAGCCCAGCGGGATCAGCAATACGCCAGCCACCAGTTCGCGCACGGTACGACCACGGGAAATACGCGCGATGAACATGCCCACAAATGGCGCCCAGGAAATCCACCAGGCCCAGTAGAACAGAGTCCACAGACCCATCCAGCGTTCGGTCTTGGCACCGTCGCCTTCGTACACATACAGGTCGAAGGTTTTCAGCACGATACCGTTGAGGTAATCACCGGTGTTCTGCACCAGGCCATTGAGCAGGTGCAAGGTAGGGCCGAACAACAGCACGAAGATCAGCAAACCGCTGAACAGCACGATGTTGAGGTTGGACAGGCGGCGAATACCGTTTTCCACACCCGACACGGCGGCAATGGTCGCCACGGTGCTCATCACGATGATCACGATCAGCAGGTTGGTATTGCTGTGCTCCATGCCGAACAGGTTTTCCAGCCCCGACGACACCTGCATCGAGCCGATCCCCAGGTTGGTCACCAGGCCCAGCAGGGTCACGAACATGCCGAAACCGTCTACCGCGTGGCCGGCCGCGCCCTTCACCCAACGCTCGCCCACCAGCGGGTACAGCGCCGAACGCAGTGCCAGCGGTTGGTTGTGACGGTACGCAAAGTACGCCACGGCCAGGCCGACCAGCGCATAGATCGCCCAGCCGTGCAGGCCCCAGTGCAGGAAGGTCAGTTGCAGCGCCTGGCGTGCCGCGCCATTGCTGGCGGCAGCGCCTTCGGGCGGGTTGAAGTAGTGGTCCAACGGCTCGGACGCACCGAAATACAACAGCGAGATGCCGATACCGGACGAGAACAACATGCCGGCCCAGGCGCCATAGCTGAAGTCTGGGGTATCGTCCTTCGCACCCAGCTTAAGTTTCCCATAGGACGAAAACGCCAGGCCGACCACAAACACCAGGTAGGCGGCGATGACCACCATGTAGTACCAGCCAAAGCTTTTCGACAGCCAGGCCTGTGCGACACCGAGCAGGCGCCCGGCCTCCTGCGGGGCGACGATCAGAATGGCGGTCAACAACAAAATCAGCGCGGTGGAGGTGTAGAACACCCAACCGTTGACCCGGACCTTTTCCGGTGGGGTCTTTATAAGAGAGGCAGAACTCATGGCGCAGATGCTCCAGGCAGTGCGAGAGAGAAACACAAGGCAACGGTTATCCCGGGACATCGATTTTTCGGCAGTCGACGGACGGGTGTTATAAAGACACCCCAAAATTCTTGAGCCCGCCTAAGCGGTGATCAGGCTCTGAAGTGGCCTGTTTCAAGGGTTTTTGCAGGTGTCGAAGGTTGCAGCTCGCAGGTAGGAAACATCTGTAGGCAGCGACCATTTGTCGCAGATCTTATTCTTTGTTGATTGAACGTTCAATCAAAACAAAATAGACTGGCCCTCAAGCCGACGGACGTGGATCGCCCATCGGCAGGCCTAAGGAGAGGTGCTACATGCCCAAGGTCGGTATGCAACCCATACGCCGCCAGCAGTTGATCGAAGCCACGTTGACGGCCATCGATCGGGTCGGGATGGGAGATGCCAGCATTGCGCTGATCGCCCGTCTGGCCGGCGTCTCGAACGGCATCATCAGCCACTACTTTCAGGACAAGAACGGCCTGATCGCAGCGACGATGCGCTACCTGATGAATGCGCTGATCGAGAACGTGCAAGAACGCAGGCGTGCCTTGAAGGATGACAGCCCACGGGCGCACCTTCAGGTGATCATCGAAGGCAACTTCGACGCCAGCCAGGTCAATGGCCCGGCAATGAAAACCTGGCTGGCCTTCTGGGCCACCAGCATGCACCACCCGTCATTGCACAGGTTGCAGCGGATCAACGATCAACGTCTGTATTCCAACCTGTGCTGCCAGTTCCGCCGAGTGCTGCCGCTGCCGCACGCACGCAAAGCAGCCCGAGGCCTGGCGGCCCTGATCGACGGTTTGTGGTTGCGCGGCGCCCTGTCGGGAGACGCTTTCGACACGGAGCAGGCGCAACGGATCGCTTACGAATACATGGATTTCCAATTGGCCAAGCAGGTGAGTTAGAGCACACATAACCGCTCAACCCCTGAACGTCCGCCGCTCAGTGTTGCCACACCCCCATGGCCCACTGTTCGGCGGGTAACGCCAACCACTTATGCACTTGCGAGGACTTTATGGCCCGTTTCGACCTGCAAAAACTCTACATTGACGGCGGCTACAGCGACGCTGGCAGCGATGCCACCTTCGAAGCCATCAACCCGGCTAACGGTGAAGTTCTCGCCCAAGTGCAACGCGCCACCAAAGATGACGTTGAACGTGCCGTGGTCAGCGCTGAAAAAGGCCAGAAAATCTGGGCCGCCATGACCGCCATGGAGCGTTCGCGCATCCTGCGTCGTGCCGTGGACATCCTGCGCGAGCGCAACGATGAACTGGCTGCCCTGGAAACCCTGGACACCGGTAAAGCCTTCTCCGAAACCAAGTACGTCGACATCGTCACTGGCGCTGACGTGCTGGAATACTACGCCGGCCTGGTACCTGCCATCGAAGGTGAGCAGATCCCACTGCGCGATACCTCGTTTGTCTACACCCGCCGCGAGCCACTGGGCGTGGTTGCCGGTATTGGCGCGTGGAACTACCCGATCCAGATCGCCCTGTGGAAATCCGCACCGGCCCTGGCCGCCGGTAACGCGATGATCTTCAAGCCAAGCGAAGTCACCTCGCTGACCACTCTGAAACTGGCCGAGATCTACACCGAGGCTGGCGTTCCAGCGGGCGTGTTCAACGTACTGACCGGCAGCGGCCGTGAAGTCGGCACCTGGCTGACCGAGCACCCACGCATCGAAAAAGTCTCCTTCACCGGCGGCACCGACACCGGCAAGAAAGTCATGGCCAGCGCGTCGAGTTCCTCGCTCAAGGACGTGACCATGGAGCTGGGCGGCAAGTCCCCGCTGATCATTTTCGACGATGCCGACCTCGACCGCGCCGCCGACACCGCCATGATGGCCAACTTCTACAGCTCCGGTCAGGTCTGCACCAACGGCACCCGCGTGTTCGTGCCCAAGCACCTGCAAGCCGCGTTCGAAGCCAAGATCGTTGAGCGTGTGGCGCGTATTCGCATCGGCAACCCGGAAGACGAAAACACCAACTTCGGCCCGCTGGTCAGCTTCGCCCACATGGAAAGCGTGCTGGGCTACATCGCCAAAGGCAAAGAGCAAGGCGCCCGTCTGCTGTGCGGCGGCGACCGCCTGACCGAGGGTGACTTCGCCAAAGGCGCCTTCGTGGCTCCGACCGTGTTCACCGACTGCACCGATGACATGGTGATCGTGCGTGAAGAAATCTTCGGCCCGGTGATGAGCATCCTCACCTACGAAACCGAAGAAGAAGTGATCCGCCGCGCCAACGACACCGACTTCGGCCTGGCCGCTGGCCTGGTCACCAAGGACCTGAACCGCGCCCACCGCGTGATTCATCAACTGGAAGCCGGTATCTGCTGGATCAACGCCTGGGGCGAGTCCGACGCGAAGATGCCGGTTGGCGGCTACAAGCAGTCGGGCGTGGGCCGTGAGAACGGCATCAGCTCGCTGAACAACTTCACCCGCATCAAATCGGTACAGGTTGAATTGGGCGATTACGCCTCGGTGTTCTAACACCCGAGCCTTGTATTGCCCGTGAGGCCATCGCGGGCAAGCCCGGCTCCCACATTTGTTCTGTGTGAACCCGATCAAATGTGGGAGCTGGTTTGCCTGCGATCGAGTGCTAAGCACTCGCCAGACCTGACCACACTTCAAAGAGGGTACATTCATGTCCCAAGAATACGATTACATCATTGTGGGTGCCGGCTCTGCCGGTAACACCCTGGCGACCCGTCTGACCGAAGACGAAGGCGTCACCGTTTTGCTGCTGGAAGCCGGTGGCCCCGACTACCGCCTCGACTTCCGCACCCAGATGCCAGCCGCCCTGGCCTTCCCGCTGCAAGGCCGCCGCTACAACTGGGCCTACGAAACCGATCCAGAGCCACACATGGACGGCCGCCGGATGGAATGCGGGCGCGGCAAGGGCCTGGGTGGCTCTTCCCTGATCAACGGCATGTGCTACATCCGCGGCAACGCCATGGACTACGACAACTGGTCGAAGCTGCCGGGCCTGGAAGACTGGACCTACCTGGACTGCCTGCCGTATTTCCGCAAAGCCGAAACCCGCGACATCGGCCCCAACGATTGGCACGGTGGTGACGGCCCGGTCAGCGTGACCACGCCGAAAGCGGGCAACAACCCGCTGTTCCACGCCATGGTTGAAGCCGGCGTACAGGCCGGTTACCCACGTACCGAAGATTTGAACGGCTACCAGCAAGAAGGCTTCGGCCCGATGGACCGTACCGTTACGCCGAACGGCCGTCGCGCCAGCACCGCACGCGGTTACCTGGACACGGCTAAAAAGCGTTCGACCCTGACCATCGTCACCCATGCCCTCACCGACAAAGTGTTGTTCGAAGGCAAGCGTGCGGTCGGTGTGCGTTACCTGATCGGCGCCGCCGAAGAGCGTGTTGAAGCCCGTGCGCGCAAAGAAGTGCTGGTGTGCAGCGGCGCAATCGCTTCGCCGCAACTGCTGCAACGCTCCGGTGTCGGCCCGGCCAAACTGCTGGAAAGCCTCGATATCCCGGTGGTCCACGACCTGCCGGGCGTGGGTGAAAACCTGCAGGACCACCTTGAGCTGTACCTGCAATACGCGTGCACCCAGCCAGTGTCGCTGTACCCGTCGCTGCTCTGGTACAACCAGCCGGCAATTGGTGCCGAATGGCTGTTCAACGGCACCGGCATCGGCGCCAGCAACCAGTTCGAAGCGGGCGGTTTCATTCGTACCCGCGAAGAGTTCGAGTGGCCGAACATCCAGTACCACTTCCTGCCGGTGGCGATTAACTACAACGGCAGCAACGGTGTGAAAGAGCACGGTTTCCAGGCGCACATGGGCTCCATGCGTTCGCCAAGCCGTGGCCGTATCCAGCTGAAGTCGAAGAACCCACGGGACTACCCGAGCATCCTCTTCAACTACATGGCCACCGAGCAGGACTGGCAGGAGTTCCGCGACGGCATCCGCCTGACCCGTGAAATCATGCAGCAGCCGGCACTGGACCCGTACCGTGGCCGCGAAATCAGCCCGGGTATCGAAGTGCAAACCGATGAGCAGTTGGACAAGTTCATCCGCGAGCACGCCGAGACCGCGTTCCACCCGTCCTGCTCGTGCAAGATGGGCACCGACGAGATGGCCGTAGTCGATGGCGAAGGCCGCGTACATGGTATGCAGGGCTTGCGGGTGGTCGATGCCTCGATCATGCCGATCATCACCACCGGCAACCTGAACGCGCCGACGATCATGATCGCCGAGAAAATCGCCGACAAGATCCGTGGCCGCAAGCCGCTGCCGCGCAGCACTGCGGATTACTACGTGGCAGGCGATGCGCCGGTGCGTGGCAAGCCGTTGCGTGAAGTGGGGCCGTTGGCGCAGTAACTCCAGCACCGCGGCGCCTGCATCGCAGGCAAGCCAGCTCCCACAGTTGACCGAGTTCGCCTGAACAACTCGGTCAACTGTGGGAGCCGGGCTTGCCCGCGATGAGGCCCGACCAGACACCGCAAAATTACCCGCCGACACTTTCCTTGATCAGCTCCTCGCCCAGGCCTACTCTGTTCGCCTGCCCGCGCCGAGCCGCCCACAAGGAAGGCCCCATGTTCGAACACCACGCCACGCTCAAGAAACACTTCGGTGCCCTGCGCACCACCGCCGAATTTTTCTCCCTGCGCTACGTGCGCGAATCCGGCCAGTACCTGTCGGTACGCAAGAACGTCGCCGAGCCGCCTCACCTGGGCCATGATGAAGGCGCCATGCTCACCGTGCGTCTCAACGGCGTGGAAGCCTACGCCGCGACCAACGATATTTCCCTTGCCGGTCTGCAGGCCGCCCTTGAGCGCGCTGAACAACAAGCCAGGCTTATCAAGCCCCACGCCCTGCTCGACCTGCACCAGCAACCGGTGTCCAGCGACGTCGCCGACTACCTGTCGCCCGACCTCGACCAGCCCTTCCCGTCCCTGAGCGACTGCTACCAATTGCTCGGCGATGAGTCCGCCGCCGTGCCCAAGGATGAGCGCCTGGTGAGCTGGGAAGTCAGCCTGGGAACCACGCGGGTTGAACAGATCTATCTCAACAGCGCCGGCGCCCAATTGCGTCAGGCCCAGCGCTTTGTCTTTCCGGGCCTGAGTGTGACCGCCTTCGACGGCAACGACAGCCAGACCCGTACCCTAGGCGGTACCAACTTCGGCCAGCAAGGCAGTGCCGGGGTGATCCAGCGTTTTGGCCTGGTGGGCGCCGCCCGCAAGGTGGCCGACGAAGCCGTGCAATTGCTGCTCGCACCGAATACGCCCCACGGCCCGCGTGACCTGCTGCTGATGCCCGACCAGATGATCCTGCAGATCCACGAGTCCATCGGCCATCCGCTGGAGCTGGATCGCATCCTCGGTGACGAGCGCAATTACGCCGGCACCAGTTTTGTGAAAGCCAGCGATTTCGGCCACCTGCAATATGGCTCGCCGCTGCTCAACGTCACCTTCGACCCGGACATCCCCGAACAGCTTGCCAGCTACGCTCATGACGACGACGGCACGCCTGCCAGCAAGCAATTTCTGATTCGCGAAGGCCTGCTGCTCAAGCCCTTGGGCGGGGCCTTATCGCAATTTCGCGCCAACCTGCCAGGCGTCGCCAACAGCCGCGCTTGCGGCTGGAACCGTGCACCCATCGACCGCATGGCCAACCTGAATATCGAGCCTGGGGATAAAAGCCTCGCGCAATTGGTGGGCGGCATTGAGAGCGGCATCCTGATGTCGACCAACCGTTCGTGGTCCATCGACGATGCGCGCAACAAGTTCCAGTTCGGCTGCGAGTGGGGCCAGCTGATCGAAAACGGCGAGCTCAAGGGCGTGGTGAAGAACCCCAACTACCGGGCGATTTCTGCGCAGTTCTGGCGCAAGCTCAGCGCGGTGGGCGACGCCAGCACCTTCAAGGTCTTGGGCACGCCGAACTGCGGCAAGGGCGAACCCAACCAGGTGATCCGTGTCGGCCATGCGTCGCCGGCCTGTGTATTCAGCAATGTGGATGTATTTGGGGGGGATGCCTGATGAACCATTTCAAGGCACTGGTGGACTGGCTCAAGCAGGCGGTCACCGATCAAGAACACTTTCACCTCGGCTACGCGGATGAGGCGTCCGAGTTCGTGCGCTTCAACCACGCGCAGGTACGCCAGGCCGGCCAGGTACAGCAGGCCAGCCTGAACCTCAAGCTGATCAACGATGGGCGCCACGCCGACCTGGGTATCACCCTGTCCGGCGAGGCGCAGCTGGATCGCCAGCGCCTGGCCGACGGCCTGCAACAACTGCGCGAAACCTTGCCGCTGTTGCCGCCTGACCCGTACCTGCTGCTGAACCCCGACGCCTGGCACAACCATAACGAACAGCTGCGCCCGCTGCCGGAACTGGCACAAGTGCTGGACGATATCAGCCGGGCCGCCGATGGCGTGGACCTGGTTGGCTTCTACGCCGCCGGCCCGATCAGCCGCGGTTTCGCCAGCTCATCGGGGGCGTTCGGCTGGCACCGGGCTAACAGCTTCAATTTCGACTTCAGCCTGTTCCACGCCAATGGCGAAGCGGTAAAAGCCAGCTACGCCGGGCACACCTGGAACAGCGCCGAATTCGCCGCCCGTTTCCAACAGGCCCGTGAGCAACTGGCGTTTCTCGGTCGCCCGCTCCACACCCTGGCACCCGGCCAATACCGCGCCTACCTGGCGCCGGCAGCGCTGGAAGAAATCATCAGCATCATCACCTGGGGTGGTTTTTCGGCCCAGGCCATCGCGAGCAAAGGCAGTTCGTTGCAACGCCTGTACGCGGGTGATCAGTCACTGAGCCCGCTGGTGACGGTGGATGAGCAGATCAGCGGCTCCCTGAGCCAGGCGTTTTCCACTGAAGGCTACCCGCGCAAGGATGTCACCCTGATCAACGCAGGCAAGGCCGAGGGCCAGTTGATCAACTCTCGCAGCGCCGCCGAATACGGCTTGAGCACCAACGGCGCCAGCAGCGACGAGTCGCCCAGCGCCTTGCAAATGGCCGCAGGCAACCTGGCCCAGGCCGATATTCTCAAGCAGTTGGGCACAGGGCTGTATATCAGCAACCTCTGGTACCTGAACTACTCCGACCTGCCGGCAGCGCGCCTGACCGGCATGACGCGCTTTGCGACCTTCTGGGTGGAGAATGGCGAAATCAAGGCACCGGTCAGCACCATGCGCTTTGATGACAGTGTTTACAGCCTGCTTGGCTCACAGCTTGAAGCGTTGACCACTGATCGAGAACTGCTGCTGTCGCCCAGTACCTACAGCCAGCGTAATACTGCCTCCAATCTATTGCCGGGAGCCTTGATCAAGCGTTTGACCCTGACCTTATAAATCTTGCCACCCGCCCACGTGCCTGCACGTGATGCATGACCTTGCCTGGACTGGGCAAGCTGGAGTCTTGAGATGAACCATGGAAGTTTCGTCATAGAAAAACTGTTCAAGCAATACAACGTTCACGTGGAGCAACTGGGTAACGACCCGCATAGAAAAACCGTACTGATGGTCAATGGCGCGTTGTCCACCACACGCTCCTTTGCCCGCACCAGCAAATGCCTGGCCGAGCACTTCAATGTGCTGCTGTTCGACTTGCCCTTCTCTGGCTTGTCACGCGAGCACAACACCGAACTCGACCTGGTCACCAAGGACGACGAGGTGCAAATCCTGCGTGCCTTGGTGGATCGCTTTGAGGTCAACCATCTAGTCTCGGCCTCCTGGGGCGGCATCTCCACGCTGTTGACCCTGGCGCATAACCCGCCCTCCATCGAAAGCTCGGTGGTGATGGCCCTGGCGCCCAACCTCAACCAGGCGATGCTGGAGTATGTCGAGCGTGTGCGTGTGCTGATCGAGGCCGATGACAAGTCGGCGGTCGGCCATCTGCTCAACGAAACGGTGGGCAAATACCTGTCGCCGCGCCTCAAACGCAATAACCATCGGCACCTGTCGACCATGGCCACCACCGAGTACCGCCAGGCGCGCTTTCATATTCATCAGGTGCTGGGCTTGGGCGATGGCAACTACTTGCCGGCGCTCAAGCAGATTGAAACACCGGTGCACTTTCTCAACGGCGCGCTGGACGAATACACCCCGGCCGACGAGGCCCAGCTGTTCAAACACTATGTAGGCCGCAGCAGCTTTGCGGTGGCCGAACACACCGGCCATCTGCTGGACCTGGAGTCCCGCGAAGCCGCGCTGGCAGTGCATCGGGCCTTGCTGGACTTCCTGGTGGGCGAGCATGCGAGCTTGTCAGCTATAGACGAACCGCCAGTGGGAAAAGGGGCGACGGATGGCGCATAATCACCAACACATAGCCTGCTAATAAAAAGGGATCCCATGCCGAATCGTGCCCCTCTCGATGCCAAGACCGCCCGCTGGCTCCCCTGGGTGGTAGCGATTGCCTTCTTCATGCAGTCGCTGGACGGGACGATTCTCAACACCGCGCTGCCGGCGATGGCCCAGGACCTCGCGGAAAACCCGCTGCGCATGCAAGGGGTGGTGATCGCCTACATGCTCACCGTGGCCTTGCTGATTCCCGCCTCGGGCTGGATCGCCGACCGCTTTGGCACCAAGAAGATTTTCTTTGGCGCGATCATGCTGTTCAGCATCGGGTCGTTGCTGTGTGCGCTGTCCAGTAGCTTGAGCATGCTGGTGGGGGCACGGGTGGTCCAGGGCCTGGGCGGCGCGCTGATGCTGCCGGTCGGGCGGCTGGTGGTGCTGCGGGCTTATCCGCGCTCCGAGCTGGTGCGGATCATGGGCTTCATCACCATTCCCGGCCTGCTCGGCCCCTTGCTTGGCCCGACGATGGGCGGCTGGATGGTGCAATACCTGACCTGGCACTGGATCTTCCTGATCAACCTGCCGGTGGGCATGATCGGCTGCTATGCCGTGTGGAAATTCATCCCCGACCTGCGCGGCAGCGAGCGCACGCGCTTCGACGGCCTGGGCTTTCTGCTGTTCGGCGCGGCGATGGTACTGATCACCATCGCCATGGAGGGCCTGGGCGAACTGCACCTGCCGCACCTGCGGGTGATGTTGCTGTTGTTCGGCGGGCTTGCCTGCCTGGCGGCGTACTGGCTGCGCGCCGGGCACATCGACAACCCGCTGTTCTCGCCGGTGCTGTTCAAGACGCGCACCTTTGCCGTGGGGATCCTCGGCAACCTGTTTGCGCGCCTGGGCAGCGGCGCACTGCCGTTCCTGGTGCCGCTGCTGTTACAAGTGGCGCTGGGCTATTCGCCGTCAGAAGCCGGCATGAGCATGCTGCCGCTGGCGGCGGCGGCAATGTTCGCCAAATCCATCGCGCGCCCGCTTATCGAGCGCCTCGGCTACCGCATCGTCCTGACCGGCAACACCCTGGCCCTGGGCCTGATGCTGGCGAGCATGGGCCTGGTCAGCGAACAAACGCCCTACCCGCTGCTGTTGGCCATGCTGGCGGTACTGGGGGCCATCAACTCCCTGCAATTTACCGCGATGAACACCGTCACCCTGATCGACCTCGACGACGCCCAGGCCAGCAGCGGCAACAGCTTGCTGTCGGTGGTGGCGCAGCTGTCCCTCAGCCTCGGCGTGGCCTGTGCCGGCGCGTTGCTTGGCGGGTTTACTGCCGAGGCCGGCAATGACGGTGTGGAAAGTGTCCTCGGCGCGTTCCAGCTGACCTTCCTCACCGTGGGCATCATGGCGATGCTGGCGGCGGCGATCTTCCTGCAACTGTCGCCTAAAGACGGCAAACGGGTGGTCAGCCGCGAGCACGATATCGAGCACTAACGGGCGTCTCGTCGAGAACTTGCGAGGAAAATCCCACGAGACTGGTACACTGCGCGACATTTTGTTTTGCAGAGCCAGTCCCGTGACTACCATCGCCACCGCTTTTAATACTTTGCCCCTGTCCGCCGCCATGCTGGCTAACCTCGACTCGCTGGGTTACGTCGAGATGACGCAGATCCAGGCGCAAAGCTTGCCGGTGATCCTCAAAGGGCTGGACCTCATTGCCCAGGCCAAGACCGGCAGCGGCAAGACTGCCGCATTCGGCATCGGCCTGCTGAACCCGATCAACCCGCGCTACTTCGGTTGCCAGGCGCTGGTGATGTGCCCGACCCGTGAGCTGGCCGACCAGGTCGCCAAGGAAATCCGCCGCCTGGCCCGTGCCGAAGACAACATCAAGGTACTGACCCTGTGCGGCGGCGTGTCCCTCGGCCCGCAGATCGCCTCCCTGGAGCATGGCGCCCACGTTATCGTCGGCACCCCGGGACGCATCCAGCAGCACCTGCGTAAAGGTTCTCTGGTGCTGGACGGCTTGAACACCCTGATTCTCGACGAAGCCGACCGCATGCTCGACATGGGCTTCTACGACGCCATCGAAGACATCATCAGCAAGACCCCACCGCGCCGCCAGACCCTGCTGTTCTCGGCCACCTACCCGGTGAGCATCAAGCAACTGGCCTCCAAGTTCATGCGTGCGCCTCAGCAAGTGAAAGCCGAAGCGTTCCACTCCGACGACCAGATCGAACAACGCTTCTACGAGATCTCCCCGGAAGAGCGCATGGACGCCGTGACCAAGGTGCTGGCGCACTTCCGCCCGGCCTCCTGCGTGGCGTTCTGCTTTACCAAGCAGCAAGTGCAGGAAACCGTCGACCACCTGACGTCCAAGGGCATTTCTGCTGTTGGCCTGCATGGTGACCTGGAACAGCGCGACCGTGATCAGGTACTGGCGATGTTTGCCAACCGCAGCACCTCGGTGCTGGTGGCCACCGACGTCGCCGCTCGAGGCCTGGACATCGACGCCCTGGACATGGTGATCAACGTCGAACTGGCCCGCGACTCGGAAATTCACATCCACCGTGTAGGCCGTACCGGCCGTGCCGGTGAGACCGGCATCGCCATCAGCCTGGTGGCGCCGTCCGAAGCCCACCGCGCCCAGGCCATTGAGCAACTGCAGAAGTCGCCGCTGAACTGGGACCAACTGGACAACCTCAAGCCGCAAAGCGGTGGCCCGCTGTTGCCGCAGATGAGCACCCTGTGCATCGCTGCCGGGCGTAAGGACAAGGTTCGCCCAGGCGACATCCTCGGCGCATTGACCGGTGAAGCCGGCATTCCGGGTGCCCAGGTCGGCAAGATCGCTATCTTTGATTTCCAGGCCTTCGTGGCCGTGGAACGCGGCATCGCCAAGCAGGCGTTGCAGCGTTTGAATGACGGCAAGATCAAAGGCCGTTCGCTGCGCGTGCGCATTTTGTAATAACACCGAGTTCCCATTACAGGAACCGAATGAATGTGGGAGCTGGCTTGCCTGCGATAGCGACGGTGAATCCACTACCGCTATCGCAGGCAAGCCAGCTCCCACAGGGTTGATGGCATTTCAAATCAATAGTTTTGTGAGGACATGGCTGTGCGCTCGACCGAAGTTGTGATCATTGGCGCCGGCGCCGCAGGCTTGATGTGCGCGCTGACCGCCGCCGGGCGTGGGCGCAAGGTGATGTTGATCGACCACGCCAACAAGGCCGGCAAGAAAATCCTGATGTCCGGTGGCGGCCGCTGCAACTTCACCAACATGTACACCGAGCCGGCCAACTTCCTCTCGCACAACGCGCACTTCTGCAAATCGGCCCTGGCCCGTTATACACAGTGGGATTTTATCGGGCTGGTGGCCAAGCACGGCGTGCCGTACCACGAGAAGAAACTCGGCCAGCTGTTCTGCGACAACAAGTCCAGCGACATCCTCGGCATGCTGCTCGACGAGTGCATCCAGACCGGCGTGAGCCTGCACCTGGACACCTCCATCGAGGCAATCGCCAAGCTCGAAAGCGGCTATCAACTGCAAACCACCCTGGGTGAACTGCGCTGTGAATCCCTGGTGATCGCCACGGGCGGTTTGTCGATCCCGACGCTGGGCGCCACCGGTTTCGGTTACCAAGTGGCCAGGCAATTCGGCCATGAACTGCTGCCGACCCGCGCCGGGCTCGTGCCGTTCACCATCACCGACCAGCTCAAGGAGTTGTGCGGCGAGTTGTCCGGCACCTCGGTCGACTGCCTGGTGAGCTGCAACGGCCAGAGTTTTCGCGAGAACATCCTGTTCACCCATCGCGGCCTGAGCGGGCCGGCGATCTTGCAGATTTCCTCGTATTGGCACCCCGGCGACACGGTGGAAATCAACCTGCTGCCCGACCACGACGCCCATGCCTGGCTGCAACAGCAACAGGCCGAACACCCCAACAGTGAGTTGAAAACCCTGCTGGGCGAGATCTTCACCAAGAAGATGGCCAACCTGCTGGCCCAAAGCTGGTTCGAATCCAAGCCGATGAAGCAGTACACCCACGCTGAAATGGCCGATATCGCGCAAAAGCTGGGGAGCTGGCAACTGGTACCGGCCGGCACCGAGGGTTATCGCACTGCCGAGGTGACATTGGGCGGGGTGGATACGCGGGAAGTGTCGTCCAAGACCATGGAATCGCTGAAAAGCCCCGGCCTGTACTTTATCGGCGAAGTGCTGGATGTGACCGGCCACCTGGGCGGGTTCAATTTCCAGTGGGCCTGGGCCTCGGGTTACGCGGCCGCGCAATACGCCTGATGTGCACCTTGAGATGCAATCCCCCTGTGGGAGCTGGCTTGCCTGCGATAGCGGCAGTGAATCCCACATCGTTATCGCAGGCAAGCCAGCTCCCACATTGGTTTTGCAGTGATCCTGAAAATTTTGCTGTCCGATGTGATCGCCACGCTTGCCGTGGCGTCATTACTGGCTCAATTTAGCGACAACGTCCCGGAAGACTCCAGACTTCATGTCATCGACCTCGTTCAAGCAGTCCATGCGGCGCCTGTGGGCGCTGGATAAATTCAGCTACAGCGTACGGGTGTTCATCGCCCTCACCGGCAGCATGGCATTGTGTTGGTACCAGGATGAAATGACGCTGCTGATCCCGCTGTTCCTGGGGATTATCGCCAGCGCCCTGGCCGAGACCGATGACAGCTGGCAAGGCCGTCTCAATGCGCTGGCGGTGACACTGGTGTGTTTCAGCATCGCCGCGCTGTCGGTAGAACTGCTGTTCCCCTACCCCTGGATATTTGCCGTCGCCCTGGCCGTGGCCAGTTTCGGCCTGACCATGCTCGGCGCACTGGGCGAACGCTATGGCGCGATTGCCTCGGCCACCTTGATTCTGTCGGTCTACACCATGATCGGCGTGGACCAGCGCGGCGGCGCCGTCACGGATTTCTGGCATGAGCCGCTGCTGCTGGTCGCCGGTGCCGCCTGGTACGGCGTGCTGTCCGTGCTGTGGCAGGCGCTGTTTTCCAACCAGCCGGTGCAGCAGAGCCTGGCGCGGTTGTTCCGCGAGCTGGGGCGTTACCTCAAGCTCAAGTCATCGTTGTTCGAACCGATCCGGCAGCTGGATGTGGAAGCGCGACGCCTGGAATTGGCCCAGCAAAATGGCCGAGTAGTGGCTGCACTGAATGCCGCAAAGGAAATCATCCTGCACCGCGTCGGCAATGGCCGGCCGGGCTCGAAGGTCAGCCGCTACCTGAAACTGTACTTCCTGGCCCAGGACATCCACGAGCGCGCCAGTTCCTCCCACTACCCCTACAACGCCCTCACTGAAGCCTTCTTCCATAGCGATGTGCTGTTTCGCTGCCAGCGCTTGCTGCGCCAGCAAGGCAAGGCCTGCCAGACCCTGGCTGAGTCGATCCAACTGCGCCAACCGTTCATCTATGACGACAGCTTTGCCCAAGCCCTGGGCGACCTCAACGCGTCCCTGGAGCACCTGCGCATCCAGAGCAACCCAGCCTGGCGTGGCCTGCTGCGTTCACTTCGAGCCTTGGCGGCCAACCTGTCCACCCTCGACCGCCTGCTGGGCGACGCCAGCAACCCCGATGCCCTGGCGGACGCCACCGACAGTAACCTGCTGGACCGCGCCCCGCGCAACCTCAAGGAAATGTGGACGCGCCTGCGCACCCAACTGACGCCCACCTCGCTGCTGTTTCGCCACGCCCTGCGCCTGTCCCTGGCGTTGACCGTCGGCTACGCCACCCTACACGCCATTCACGCGTCTCAGGGTTACTGGATCATCCTCACCACCCTGTTCGTGTGCCAACCGAGCTACGGCGCCACCCGGCGCAAACTCGGCCAGCGGATTATCGGCACCGCCATCGGCCTCACCGTGGCCTGGGCGCTGTTTGATCTGTTCCCCAACCCGGTGGTGCAGTCGATGTTCGCTATCGCCGCGGGCCTGGTGTTCTTTATCAACCGCACCACCCGCTACACACTGGCGACGGCGGCGATCACCCTGATGGTGCTGTTCTGCTTCAACCAGGTGGGCGATGGCTACGGGCTGTTCCTGCCGCGCCTGTTCGATACCTTGCTCGGCAGCCTGATCGCGGGCCTGGCGGTGTTCCTGTTCCTGCCGGACTGGCAAGGCCGACGCTTGAACAAAGTGCTGGCCAATACCCTGACCTGCAACAGCATCTACCTGCGCCAGATCATGCAGCAATACGCCGCCGGCAAGAGTGACGACTTGGCTTACCGCCTGGCCCGCCGCAACGCCCACAACGCCGATGCCGCGTTGTCCACCACCCTGGCGAATATGCTGATGGAGCCGGGGCACTTCCGTAAGGAAGCCGACGTGGGCTTCCGCTTCCTGGTGCTGTCTCACACCTTGCTCAGCTACTTATCCGGATTGGGTGCACACCGCGATACTCAGCTACCGACCGACGTACGCGAGCACTTGATCGAAGGCGCGGGCAACAGCCTGGCGACGAGCATCGATGAGATCGCCACCGGCCTGGCCAATAAACAGCCGATTGCGATCCAGAGTGATGCCGAGGAAGGGTTGGCGGCCGAGCTGGAGCAAATGCCCGATGAGATCGATGAGGCGCAGCGGTTGGTGCAGACGCAGTTGGCGTTGATTTGCCGGCAGTTGGGGCCGTTGCGTACGTTGGCGGCGCATCTGATCAAGGAGACCGGCGCGGCTTAGACCGCTATCGCAGGCAAGCCAGCTCCCACATTTGACCGAGTTCCAATATAAGAAGGCGGGCAAAATGTGGGAGCCGGGCTGGCCCGCGATGAGGCCCGCAAGCACGCTACATCCCATGCGCCTTCATCAAGCGCGCATAACTGCCATCAGCCTTCATCCTGGCAATCTCCCGATCAAAGCTGGCAACGATTTGCGCATGCTCGGGGTTCTTCAAACTGACCAGAATATGCAGGCTGTTCTCGCTCAACGGCTTGCCCACAAACGCCACGGCATTGCGCACCCGCGGCGACTCCCGAGCCAGGTAATAGCGCGCTACGTATTCGTCTTCCAGCGTCAACCGCACACGCCGCGCCGCGAGCATGCGCACCGCCATGGCGAAGTTGTGCACCGGTACTTTCTGTAGCTGGGTGTCTTGATCGAACGCAGCCGAGTAAGCGTAACCGCGTACCACGGCGATGGTCTCGTCGTGCAGTCGGGCCAGGTTCTGATAAACGATGTCATCGTCGCTGCGCTTGAGAAAGCGCACACGGTTAAGCAGGTACTCAGCAGAAAATTGGCCAAACTGCGTGCGGGCCTCGTCGTACCAGGCGTTGATCAGCACATCGTAGCGCCCATCGCCCACGCCCTTGAGCGCACGAGCCCAAGGCACCTGTTCAAAATCACTCGCGTACCCCGCACGGGCCAGGGCCGTGCTGACGATATCCGTGGCCAAGCCGCCATTGATCAAGGTGGCATCGGTGAATGGCGGCCAGCCATCCGCCACCAGACGCAGACGCTGTGCCAGCACTGGTTGGGCCAGTAGCAGCACTGCGATCAAAGCAACGGCACGAGTCAATCGCGGCATGCTCAAAGTCCTTGGCGGGCAGGCGGTGGCCTGATAACAGTAGCTCATCAATAAGCTTGCATTGCAGATTACACAAAGAAGCCAACGGCGCACGCACTGAATGATGGCAAATTGACGCCATTCACACATTTGTCAATTTTAGACAGCGGCGCCCGTCACGCTTACTATCCAGGCACGTCTTTATAAGAGCACACATCATGACGGTTGATTGGGTTTGCAAACATCACGACGACTTGGGCAAGGACCAGCTGTATGCCGTCCTGCGCTTGCGCAGCGAGGTATTCGTCGTCGAGCAGAAATGCGCGTATCAGGACATCGACGGGCAGGACCTGGCGGGGGACACCCACCACCTGATGGCCTGGAATGATAACGAGCTGGTGGCTTACCTGCGGCTGCTGGACCCGGAGACCCAGGGCGGCGATGTGGTGATTGGCCGCGTCATCGTTTCGCCAGCGGCACGGGGCACCGGGCTGGGGCATCAAATGCTGGAAGAGGCGCTTGAGCGTATTGAGGATATCTGGCCGCAAACGCCGATTTTTCTCTCGGCCCAGGCGCACTTGCAGGGGTATTACGGGCGGTATGGGTTTGTGGTGGCGGGTGAGGAATACCTGGAAGATGATATTCCACATATTGGTATGCGGCGCCTCTGAGCGCGCCATCGCAGGCAAGCCAGCTCCCACATTGGAACGCATTCAACTGTGGGAGCCGGGCTTGCCCGCGATAGCGTCAGTCCTGCCAAAGCCGACCTTCAGGGATAGCCCAACACCTGCTTGATCGACGCCAGATTAGCCTCGATCCACCCCCGATCAATCGCCCCCCAGTCCTGAATCCGATAGCGCCCGGCATGGTGACGCGCACCGTCCTCCTGCTCGAACTCACACACAATATCCAGGTCGGCCAACGCCGCAATGGTGTCCTGGGCGGTACGCCGAGGCATGCCGGTGGCCTCGGTCAGCGCCGGGACGCTGCTGGCCAGTTGGCTGTCGATCAAGTACGCCACGTACAGGCGGCGGTAGAAGCTGCTTTTGGTCTTGCTCACATCCATGGTCAGTCGCCTTGGGGTTAGGGCTTGCCCTGCAAATCGCGCCAGGTGAGGTACACACGCAGGTCAAATTCCACCTGATGGTAGCCCGGCATCATGTATTGACAGAGTTTATAGAACGCCTTGTTGTGGTCCGACTCCTTGAAGTGAGCCAACTCGTGTACCACGATCATGCGCAGAAACTCCGGGGCCGCCTCCTTGAACAGCGACGCGATGCGAATCTCTTTCTTGGATTTGAGATTACCGCCCTGCACCCGGGAAATCGTGGTGTGCAAACCCAAGGCACGATGGGTCAGGTCCAGGCGGTTGTCGAACAGCACCTTGTCGATAGACGGCGCGTTACGCAGGTGCTCCTGCTTCAAGGCCAGGGCATAGGCGTACAGGGCCTTGTCGCTCTGCACCCCATGGCGTTCGGGGTAGCGCTGTTCCAGGTAAGCCCCCAACTGGTCCTTGGCGATCAGTTGGCGCACTTGCTCCTGGAGCGCAGCGGGATAGGCCTGGAGGTATTTCAACGCGGTCATGGGCTCTGCAACGCAATTGGGACGGGCGCCAGTGTAGCGAATTCAAAGCGCGCGAGGGTACGACCAGCCCGCAACGTCCTCAGCCATCAACGGCAGCGCCGCCCACGGCCCCTGGATATACGCGCAGCCATTGGCCTTTAGCCACTGTGTTTGCTCAAGGGTCTCCACGCCTTCGGCGATCACCAGCACACCAAAATGCTCACACAGTTGGATGATGCTGCGCGCCATCGCCGCATCCCGCGCCGAGCCAGGCAGGCGCGCCACTAATTGAGGGTCAAGCTTGAGGGTATCGAATGCCAGGTCGCGCAAATGGGCCAGGGAGCACTGGCCGCAGCCAAAGTCGTCCAGGGCAATCCGCACCCCGATCCGGCGTAGTAACTGGAGTTGCTTGGTAGACTCGGCAAGATTACTCATCAAGCAGTCCTCGCCGATTTCCACCTCCAGTTGCCGCCCCTCTAACCCATGCCGTTCCAGCATCTGCTGCAGTTGGTTGGCCAGGTTGGGCATGTTGAACTGGCTGCTGCTCAGGCTCACGCTCAACACCAGTTCGGGGTCGAAGGTGGCTTGCCAGGCCTGGCGCTGGGCAGCGACTTGCTGGTAGATCCAGGCACTCAACTGGTTGATCAACCGCGCCTCTTCCAGCAGCGGCAAGAACAGGCCCGGCGGCACATCGCCGACGCTGGGATGCTGCCAACGCAACAGCGCTTCGACGCCGCGCAAACGCCCGTCTTCCAGGCAAACCTGAGGCTGGTACACCAAGGTGAAGTCCTTGTTGGCAATGGCGGTACGCACACTGTCTTCCAGCATCAACCGCGAGCGGGCGCGGCCGTTCATTTCCTGGTCGTAGTAACGATACTGCTGACGGCCGGCGCGCTTGGCTTCGTACATGGCAATATCCGCCGCCCGCAGCAGGCCGCTCAAGTCCGAGCCGCAATCCGGGAAGGTCGCGATGCCGATACTGACCCCAAGCATCACCTCCAGCCCATCGACCTGCTGGCACACAGAAACCCGCTCGATGAGCTTTTCCGCGATCTTCGCCGCCTGTTCGGGAAACTCCAGCTCCAGCAACGCGGTGAACTCATCCCCGCCCATGCGCCCCAGAATGTCGTAGGAACGCAGGCACGCCTGCATTTGCTCCGAAACCCAACGCAGCACGCGATCCCCGGCGTCATGGCCCAACGTATCGTTGACCCGCTTGAAGCCATCCAGGTCCAGGTACAGCAATACCAGCGCCTGCTCGCTCCGTTCGCTGCGCAGCAACGTATTCTCCATCGCCTGATGGAAACCGCGCCGGTTCAGCAGCCCGGTCAACGGGTCGGTCACGGCCTGGAACTCCAGTTGCTGGTGCAGATGCCGTACTTCGGACATGTCCAGCACCGTCACCACCATCGCCTTCTGCTCCACAGGCAAGGGCGCGCAGGACAACGCTACCGGCACCTGCTGGCCCCGACCGGTACGCAAAATGGCGTCGTGTTGGCGCCACGTCTCGCCCCGGCGATACGCCTCGTACATGGGGAAGCCCAACCAGGCTGGCACATGGGGCTTTTGCAGGAAACTGAGGAAACTCTCGCCCTGCAACTCAGCCATCGTCGCATTCAACAGCCGGGAAATGGCCGGGTTGGCGTACTCGATCACACTGTTTTCGCTCACCACTAAAATGCCCTCGGCGGCGTTATCCAGCACGGAGGCATTAAAAGCGCGGGCCAACTCCAGGTCATGGCTCAGGCGCTGCAAGGCACGGCGATTGCGCTGGTGCTCGAGCAACGCCTGCACCTTGGGCTTGAGGATGTGCGGGTCAAAGGGCTTGAACAGATAGTCGATCGCCCCACTGGCGTAGCCTTCAAGCACCGCGTCGGGCGAATGGGCGGTGGCGGTCAGAAAGATAATCGGCGTCATGCGCGTGCGCTGGCTGCCCCGCATCAGGCGCGCGACCTCAAAGCCGTCCATGCCCGGCATGCGCACGTCCAGCAGCACCAAGTCGACGTCATGGGCCAGCAGTAACTCCAAGGCTTCCAGGCCAGACGCAGCAGTGATCACCCGCCAGTCGTCACGCTGCAACAGCGCACGCATGCTGACGAGGTTTTCCGGGTAGTCATCGACCACCAACAGAACCGAAATTGCATCGTCGTGTTGCGGAGCGCCATCCATGCTACGTCTCTTCCTTAGGGAGCTGCACCGGTCACTTTTGCTACCAAGGCCGGATAAACACTGAGGGCTCACTCTAGCCGCGCGGCCAAAAAAGCAGAAGTGACGTGGGTGCCCTCATTGTGCCAAAGACTAGGAAGCCGACTAACGGTAAGGCCCTGTAGCCCGCGGTTCACGGGCAACATGGCTTTTTGGCATTCCTCTGACGCCAATAAATTGCCAGCAATTGTTTAACAATCTCACCCGCACCGCCTATAAAGAACCTGGAAGGCCCTTTGGGCCAATGCCTACACCCTCTGTAAAAAGGCCAACACCATGATCGACCTTTCCACCTGGAACCTGAGCATCCCGGTCGGCTCCCCACCCACGACCATTGAAACGCCAAGGCTGATGAGCGGCTTCAACGATCAATACTTCCAGGCCGAAGGCAGCGATGTGCAGTTCTGGACGCCTGTGACGGGCTCGCGCACCGAAAACGCCATCTACCCACGCAGCGAATTGCGTGAAACCTACGCCGACGGCCGCCTGCGTAACTGGACCTACCCCGAAGCCGACAACTTCCTGCGCGCCACCCTCACCGTCAACCAGGTGCCCTCCTCCGGCAAGATCGTGATCGGCCAGATCCACGCCTACGACAGCCAGAAACCGTTGATCAAGCTGGAGTACCAATTCAAGGAGAAAACCCAGACCGGCAACATCGTCGCCAAAGTGCGCATGCGCCCGGACGAAGCCGAAAGCCAGGTGATCATCGTCGCCTCCAATGTGCCACTGCAGAAGAGCTTCACCTACGTGATCAACCTCAACAAAGCCGGGCTGCTGAGCGTGTATGCCGCCGACAGTGAGTGGAATGAACGCATAGGCGCGGCCTGGGGTGACAAGCCGTTGTACTTCAAGGCGGGGGTGTACGTGCAGGACAATTCGGGCGACACCAATGAGGGCGCGCGGGTGACGTTTGCGAAGTTGGATATTGATCATGAGTGAATCGTCCCGTGAGACACCGGATTTTTCCCAGATAAATCCAAAGTTTTAAACACACCGCCGCCCCCTGTGGGAGCCGGGCTTGCCCGCGATGGCGGCACATCAGCCACTATCCTAGGCGCCTGACACACCGCCATCGCGGGCAAGCCCGGCTCCCACATTGACCGTGCATCGGCTTCAAGGTCCGGTGTGAGTCCTACAGCACCGTTGCGGCCAGCCACATCGCCGCTTATAGTTCGCCCCGTCGCTGGCATTGATCGGCGATAGGGTTTCGCAGCCCTAACGATACGTGTGTAACCAAGCATCATGAATACAACGATGAGCGCTTCGGCGCCCGTCGTCTGTTTAATGGTGGCTGTGTGTGGGAGACCTTCGGGTCTGCCGGGTTCCTCGTATCCTCGGTCTGCGAACCTGCACACAGCTACCACCCACTTCGTTTCGCAGCGAATGGCGGTAGTCCTTTTCAGATACGAGGAATATTTGCCATGACCCAACAGCTTCCACCCCGCCGCTTTAGCCCCTGCACAGAAACCGCCACCGACTACCCCGTGCTGCTGATCGACAGTGAAGCCCCACTGCTCGAACTCCACGCCTGCCTGCGCGAACGTCTCAACGCCGCTCTGGAACACCTGAACCTGATGGCCTGCTCCAGCCTGCCGGACTTTGCCGAGCGCGACCTGAACAATATGGCCAATACCGCCCGCATTCTGGTGCAGGACGTGAGTGATGTGTTTCGGGTCATTGAACACCGTGGTTTCGGCGCTTCATCTGCAAGTTGATTAAATGGTGTCCATAAAAAAGCCCGCATCGCTGCGGGCTTTTTATTAACACTTGAGGCTCAGTTCACCTTAGCGTTCAACTCACCTTTCAAATACCGCTGGTACATCGCTTCCAGTGAGATCGGCTTGATCTTCGAAGCATTACCCGCCGTACCAAACGCTTCATAACGTGCAATACACACATCACGCATCGCCGTCACAGTGGCGCCGAAGAATTTACGCGGGTCGAACTCGCTCGGGTTGGTGGCCATCAGGCGACGCATCGCACCGGTGGAGGCCAGGCGCAGGTCGGTGTCGATGTTGACCTTGCGCACGCCGTACTTGATGCCTTCAACGATTTCTTCAACCGGTACGCCGTAGGTTTCTTTGATGTCGCCGCCATACTGGTTGATGATCGCCAGCCACTCTTGCGGTACCGAGGAAGAACCGTGCATCACCAGGTGGGTGTTGGGGATGCGCTTGTGGATTTCCTTGATGCGGTCGATGGCCAGCACGTCGCCGGTAGGCGGCTTGGTGAACTTGTAGGCGCCGTGGCTGGTGCCGATGGCGATGGCGAGGGCGTCGACCTGGGTCTTCTTGACGAAGTCGGCCGCTTCTTCCGGGTCGGTCAGCATCTGGCTGTGATCCAGCACGCCTTCGGCGCCGATGCCGTCTTCTTCGCCGGCCATGCCGGTTTCAAGCGAACCCAGGCAGCCCAGCTCGCCTTCAACCGAAACGCCGCAGGCGTGGGCCATGGCCACGGTTTGTTGGGTGACGCGTACGTTGTACTCGTAGTCGGTTGGGGTTTTGCCGTCTTCACCGAGGGAGCCGTCCATCATCACCGAGCTGAAGCCCAGTTGGATCGAGCGCTGGCACACGTCAGGGCTGGTACCGTGGTCCTGGTGCATGCACACCGGGATGTGCGGGAATTCTTCGATGGCAGCGAGGATCAGGTGACGCAGGAACGGGGCGCCAGCGTATTTGCGCGCACCGGCCGAAGCCTGGACGATCACTGGGGAGTCGGTCTTGTCAGCGGCTTCCATGATGGCGCGCATCTGCTCAAGGTTGTTGACGTTAAAGGCTGGGACGCCGTAGCCGAACTCGGCTGCGTGGTCCAGCATTTGACGCATGCTGATAAGTGCCATTGTGTTGTCTCTCCCGGTCGAGGGTCGTTAATCGTGCAAGCCTGCCGTAGCGGCGGCTGCTATTCAAGTTATTGCAGATCAAGGGGTTGAGCCTTGTGCTGCTGAATCGTTATTGCTGTTGGGTTCAGTTGGCTTTGCAGCCGCGCCCAATCAAATCATCCGTCGCCACCCAGTACACCAGGCCTTCCTCACCTTTGGTGTGAAACGCCAACTGGCCGTCGCTATACAGCACGCCGGAGGCGGCTACCTCTTGCTTGAGCCGATAAACCTGGTCCGAACCGCCGAGGCGTACATCCACTTCGGAACGGGCCTGGTTGGCAAAGCGCCAGTTGACCTCGGCCTTGCTGTCGCAGGTCCAGGTGGTCCATTTGTCGGCTGGCTCTGCCTTGTTGAACAGGTTCATGCTGCTGCAGCCGGCCAACAGGGCCAGAGCTGCCAGGGCGAAAACGCCTTTCATTGCCAATCCTCGCAGGGAGGCCTATGGGCCGCCGTTGCTGTCGGTTAGTGGATCAGACCCGTCATGGGCAACCCTGTTCCTGACCGTTGGGCGCGGAGTCGTATTTCTCCAGCCGTTCGTTGCCGATGCGCTTGTTGATCACCGGCATGGTCTCGGCTTGCCAGTCAGCCTGGTAACAGCTTTTTCTCAACGGTGCCTTGGCATTATCCGCCTCGGGCGCCGCGCTGGGTGTGCTGCCGCAGCCGGCCAACAGGCCCGCTGCGATCACCAGTGCCAACGACTTGATCATGGGAACGCTCCTTTTCCTGATCACGCGAGCCTTAACCTTTGGCTCGGGTTTCCAGCACTTCCACGGCTGGCAACACCTTGCCCTCGACGAACTCGAGGAAAGCGCCACCACCGGTAGAAATGTAGGAGATCTGATCAGCCACACCATATTTATCGATTGCCGCCAGAGTATCGCCACCGCCAGCGATGGAGAACGCCGAGCTTTCAGCGATCGCTTTAGCCAGCACTTTGGTGCCGTTGCCGAATTGGTCGAACTCGAATACGCCCACCGGGCCATTCCACAGGATAGTCTGGGATGCCTTGAGCAGCTCGGCGAAGTTGGCTGCCGTTTGCGGGCCGATGTCCAGGATCATGTCGTCGTCGGCCACGTCAGCGATAAGCTTGACGGTCGCCGCGGCGCTTTCCGCGAATTCCTTGGCAACCACCACGTCCACCGGCAACGGCACGCTGACCTTGGCGGCGATGGCGCGGGCGGTGTCGAGCAGGTCTGGCTCGTACAGGGACTTGCCCACCGGGTGGCCGGCAGCAGCCAGGAAGGTGTTGGCAATGCCGCCGCCGACGATCAGTTGGTTGCAGATCTGGCTCAGGCTGTTGAGCACGTCCAGCTTGGTGGATACCTTGGAGCCGGCAACAATGGCCGCCATCGGTTGGGCCGGAGCGCCCAGGGCCTTGCCCAGCGCATCCAGCTCGGCAGCCAACAACGGGCCCGCCGCGGCGACCTTGGCGAACTTGGCCACGCCGTGGGTCGAACCTTCGGCGCGGTGGGCGGTGCCGAACGCGTCCATCACAAACACGTCGCACAGGGCGGCGTATTGCTGGGCCAGTTCGTCGCTGTTCTTTTTCTCGCCCTTGTTGAAGCGCACGTTTTCGAACAGCACGATATCGCCGGCTTTCACGTCCACGCCGCCCAGGTAGTCTGCGACCAATGGCACGTCACGGCCCAGGGCCTTGCTCAGGTACTCGGCGACCGGCTTGAGGCTGTTTTCGGCAGAGAACTCACCTTCGGTCGGGCGACCCAGGTGGGAGCAGACCATCACGGCCGCGCCTTTTTCCAGGGCCAGCTTGATGGTCGGCAGCGAGGCCAGGATTCGCGCATCGCTGGTGACAACACCGTCCTTGACGGGGACGTTGAGGTCTTCGCGGATCAGTACGCGCTTACCTTGCAGATCGAGGTCGGTCATCTTCAACACGGTCATGGGTCGCAGTTCCTGAATTACTGTTGAGGTTGTTTAGAAGCGATGTGCAGATAGTGTTCGGCAACATCCAGCATGCGGTTGGCAAAGCCCCATTCGTTGTCGAACCAGGCCAGAATGTTCACAAGCCTGGGGCCGGAAACGCGGGTCTGGCTGGCATCGACAATCGCCGAATGCGGGTCATGGTTGAAATCGCAACTGGCGTGGGGCAGCTCGGTGTAGGCCAACAGACCTTTGAGCGGGCCGCTGGTGGCGGCGTCGCGCAGGATCCGGTTGACTTCGGCCGCGTCAGTGTCACTGACGGTTTGCATGGTGATATCCAGGCAAGACACATTCACCGTCGGCACCCGTACGGCTTTGGCCTGGATTCGCCCGGCAAGTTCCGGCAGCAGTCGCTCGATGCCACGCGCCAGGCCGGTGGACACCGGAATCACTGACTGGAACGCCGAACGCGTGCGCCGCAGGTCTTCGTGGTGATAGGCGTCGATGACCGGCTGGTCGTTCATCGCCGAGTGAATCGTGGTGATCGACACGTAATCCAGGCCGATCGCCTGATCCAGCAGGCGCAGCAACGGCACGCTGCAGTTGGTGGTACACGACGCGTTGGACACCAGCAGCTCATCGCCGGTCAGGCAGTCCTGGTTGATGCCGTAGACGATGGTGGCGTCGACATCCGCCTCGCTGGCCATCGGCTGGGAAAACAGCACACGCGGTGCGCCGGCGTCGAGAAAACGCTGGCCATCGGCACGGGTGTGATAAACACCGGAGCATTCCAGCACCAGGTCGACGCCCAGTGCTTTCCAGTCGATGCCTTCGGGGGTGGCACTGCGCAACACTTGCACGCAGTTGCCATTGATATGCAGACAATCGCCTTCAACCCGCACTTCGCCAGGGAAACGGCCGTGGGTGGAGTCAAAGCGTGTCAGGTATTCGATGCTGGCCATGTCGGCCAGATCATTGATCGCGACAATTTCAAACCCGGCCGCCGCCCCTCGCTCGAACAGAGCACGCAAGACGCAACGACCAATGCGGCCGTAGCCGTTGAGTGCAACTTTGTAGGGACGCGGTTGGGGCATGGGGTTCTCGATCAAGGTTAGTTCAGTGATGAATGTACTGGCGCCATCGCGGGCAAGCCCGCTCCCACAGTGGACCGCGATCCAAATGTGGGAGCGGGCTTGCCCGCGATGGCGCCAGTACAGACAACGCAGACTGACTTAGTCTTCCAGCAACTCTTCAGCCTGACCCAGGATGTTTTCCAGGGTGAAACCGAACTCTTCGAACAAGGCTGGCGCCGGTGCCGACTCACCGTAGGTGGTCATGCCGATCACGCGGCCTTCCAGGCCCACGTATTTGTACCAGTAGTCAGCGTGAGCCGCTTCGATGGCGATACGCGCACTGACCTGCAACGGCAATACCGATTGCTTGTAACCGGCGTCCTGGGCTTCGAACACGCTGGTGCAGGGCATGGACACAACGCGCACGTTGCGGCCTTGCTCGGTCAGCTTGTCGTACGCCTGAACGGTCAGGCCCACTTCGGAACCGGTGGAGATCAGGATCAGCTCCGGCTCGCCGATGCAGTCCTTGAGCACATAACCGCCACGGCTGATGTCGGCGATCTGCGCGTCGGTACGCACCTGGTGTTGCAGGTTCTGACGCGAGAAGATCAGCGCCGAAGGGCCGTCCTTGCGCTCGATGGCGTGCTTCCAGGCCACAGCGGATTCCACCGCGTCGGCTGGGCGCCAGCAATCGAGGTTCGGCGTGGTACGCAGGCTGGTCAGTTGCTCGACCGGCTGGTGCGTCGGGCCGTCTTCGCCCAGGCCGATGGAGTCGTGGGTGTAGACGTGGATCACGCGCTTCTTCATCAGCGCCGCCATACGTACGGCGTTACGTGCGTATTCCATGAACATCAGGAAGGTCGCGCCGTAAGGCACCAGGCCACCGTGCAGGGACACGCCGTTCATGATGGCGCTCATGCCGAACTCGCGCACGCCGTAGTACATGTAGTTGCCGCTGGCGTCTTCGGCAGAGACACCTTTGCACCCCTTCCACAGGGTCAAGTTGGAACCGGCCAGGTCAGCCGAACCGCCGAGGAACTCAGGCAGCAACGGGCCAAAGGCGTTCAGGGTGTTCTGGCTGGCTTTACGGCTGGCGATGGTCTCGCCCTTGGCCGCGACTTCAGCGATGTAGGCCGAGGCCTTTTCCGAGAAGTCGGCAGGCAGGTCACCGGCCAGGCGGCGTACCAGCTCGTTGGCCAATTCCGGGAATTCGGCGGAGTACGCAGCGAAACGCTGGTCCCACTCGGATTCAGCCGCCAGGCCTTTTTCCTTGGCATCCCATTCGGCGTAGATATCGGCCGGGATTTCGAACGGGCCGTGGTTCCACTTCAGTGCTTCGCGGGTCAGGGCGATTTCCGCGTCACCCAGTGGGGCGCCGTGGCAGTCTTCTTTACCCTGTTTGTTCGGCGAGCCGAAACCGATGGTGGTCTTGCAGCAGATCAGGGTTGGCTGCGCGCTCTTGCGAGCGGTGTCGATGGCGGTCTTGATCTCTTCCGGATCGTGGCCGTCGACATTGCGGATCACCTGCCAGTTGTAGGCTTCGAAACGCTTAGGCGTGTCGTCAGTGAACCAGCCTTCGACTTCGCCGTCGATGGAGATGCCGTTGTCATCGTAGAAGGCGATCAGCTTGCCCAGGCCCAGGGTGCCGGCCAGGGAGGCGACTTCGTGGGAAATGCCTTCCATCATGCAGCCATCACCCAGGAATACGTAGGTGTGGTGGTCAACGATGTCGTGGCCAGGGCGGTTGAACTGCGCGCCCAGGACTTTTTCCGCCAGGGCGAAACCAACCGCATTGGCCAGGCCTTGGCCCAGGGGACCGGTGGTGGTTTCCACGCCTGGGGTGTAGCCGAACTCCGGGTGGCCCGGGGTACGGCTGTGCAGCTGACGGAAGCTCTTGAGGTCGTCAATGGTGACGTCGTAGCCGGTCAGGTGCAGCAGCGAATAAATCAGCATCGAGCCGTGGCCGTTGGACAGCACAAAGCGGTCACGGTCGGCGAACGACGGGTTGCTCGGGTTGTGTTTCAGGTAGTCACGCCAAAGTACCTCGGCGATATCCGCCATGCCCATCGGGGCACCGGGATGGCCGCTGTTGGCTTTTTGCACGGCATCCATGCTGAGGGCACGAATGGCGTTGGCACGCTCACGACGGCTGGGCATCGCTGATCTCCTGGAGTTTGCTTATAAAGAAACGGAAAAAAGGACCGGCATTTTCCCTCAGCCACCGCCTGCGGGCAATGACAGATAGTTACTTGTGGGCGTTTTTCCTGTGCTTTGGGCACCAATCCCTTGCAGAAACCTTTAACCGGTTCGTCTAAAGGTTATAGCGACGGCTTATAACCGCCACTTATCGATCAATATCAAAACTTTTTGATATTGGCCTTGCGGGGATCTACACCCGTCACTAGACTGCTGGCCTTATGAACCTACCCGTGCCCTCCCTGCGTCCTGATGACGGCGATGAACTGGCTGCCTTGTGCAAGGCCGCTGGCGATCCGTTGCGCTTGAACGTACTGCGTGCACTGGCCAACGATTCTTTCGGGGTACTGGAGCTGGCGCAGATCTTCGCCATCGGCCAGTCCGGCATGAGCCACCATTTGAAGGTGCTGGCCCAGGCCGACCTGGTGGCTACCCGTCGCGAAGGCAATGCGATTTTCTACCGGCGTGCCCTGCCCCATACCGAACTGCTTGGCGGCAAATTGCACGCTGCCCTGCTCGACGAAGTGGATAACTTGTGCCTGCCCGGCGATGTGCAATCGCGCATCGGCCAGGTGCACGGACAACGCGCCGCCGCCAGCCAGGATTTTTTCTCACGGGTGGCCGACAAGTTTCGCGCCCAGCAGGATCTGATCGCCGGCTTGGCCCAGTACCGCGAAAGCGTACTGGCGCTGCTGGACAAGCTGAGCTTCAGTGAAGAGGCCACGGCCTTGGAAGTCGGCCCTGGCGACGGCGGTTTCCTGCCCGAACTGGCGCGCCGCTTCGAGCAGGTGACCGCGCTGGATAACAGCCCGGCGATGCTTGAACTGGCGCGCCAACTCTGTGAGCGCGAAGCCTTGGGCAATGTGCGCCTGCAGTTGGCCGACGCCCTGAGTGACACCGGCCTGCGAGCCGATTGCGTGGTGCTGAACATGGTCTTGCACCATTTCGCCGCCCCGGCAGAAGCTCTCAAGCAAATGGCCGGGTTGCTGCACCCCGGCGGTAGCCTGCTGGTTACGGATTTATGCAGCCACAACCAGAATTGGGCCAAGGAGGCCTGCGGTGATCTCTGGCTGGGTTTTGAACAGGACGATCTGGCCCGTTGGGCCACCGCTGCGGGACTCGTTCCCGGGGAAAGCCTCTATGTAGGTTTACGTAATGGTTTCCAGATTCAGGTCCGCCATTTTCAGCGACCGGCTGGCGACACTCACCATCGGTAAATATCAGGAAAACATCGAGATGAGCGAATACTCCCTTTTCACCTCCGAGTCCGTGTCTGAAGGGCATCCGGACAAAATCGCCGACCAGATTTCTGATGCGGTGCTGGACGCTATCATCGCTGAAGACAAGTTCGCCCGTGTGGCGTGCGAGACGCTGGTGAAAACGGGCGTGGCGATCATCGCCGGCGAAGTTACCACCACTGCCTGGGTCGACCTGGAGCAGATCGTGCGTGACGTGATCACCGACATTGGCTACAACAGCTCCGACGTCGGCTTTGACGGCGCAACCTGCGGTGTGATGAACATCATCGGCAAGCAGTCCCCGGACATCAACCAGGGCGTTGACCGGGCCAAGCCTGAAGACCAGGGCGCCGGCGACCAGGGCCTGATGTTCGGCTACGCCAGCAACGAAACCGACGTACTGATGCCCGCGCCGATCACCTTCTCGCACCAGCTGGTACAACGCCAGGCCGAGGCGCGTAAATCCGGCGTACTGCCATGGCTGCGCCCTGACGCCAAGTCCCAGGTGACCTGCCGCTACGAAGGCGGCAAAGTCGTGGGCATCGACGCCGTCGTACTGTCGACCCAGCACAACCCGGACGTGTCCTACGCCGACCTGCGTGAAGGCGTGATGGAGCTGATCGTCAAGCACGTGTTGCCTGCCGAACTGCTGACCAAGGACACCCAGTTCCACATCAACCCGACCGGCCAGTTCATCATCGGTGGCCCCGTGGGCGACTGCGGCCTGACCGGCCGCAAGATCATCGTCGACAGCTACGGCGGCATGGCCCGTCACGGCGGTGGCGCGTTCTCCGGCAAGGACCCGTCCAAGGTTGACCGTTCTGCGGCTTACGCCGGTCGTTATGTGGCCAAGAACATCGTGGCTGCCGGCCTGGCCGAGCGCTGCGAAATCCAGGTTTCCTACGCCATTGGCGTCGCCCAGCCTACGTCGATCTCGCTGAACACCTTCGGCACCGGCAAGATCAGCGATGACAAGATCGTCAAGCTGGTGCGTGAGATCTTCGACCTGCGCCCTTACGCGATCACCACCATGCTCGACCTGCTGCACCCGATGTACCAGGAAACCGCAGCCTACGGCCACTTCGGCCGCACCCCGGCGCAGAAGACTGTGGGTGATGACACCTTCAGTACCTTCACCTGGGAAAAAACCGACCGCGCCAACGACCTGCGTACCGCCGCCGGCCTGTAATCGTTCGCGGTAAATAGAGCCCCGCCAGGTCTGCCTGGCGGGGCTTTTTGTTGCCTGCAGGGCCTCTTCGGGCTTTTTTGGATCCAAGGCTTGCAGGCAAAATGATGGCCCACTAGAATCCGCGCCCTCTCGGGCCCTTCACCTTATTTGGATATTGCACTGCGCCCGCCCGGGATGGATAAGCGCGCAGGCAATCGAACATTGAGGTTTTCATGCGCATTTCCACGCTCGCCCCTGCCGCCCTTCTGCTCAGCCTGTTCACCCTGTCGGCCCAGGCCGCTGACCTGAACGCGCTGAGCGGCGCCCTGAGTGCCCAGCTCGGTGGCGGCAACGCCGGCGACTGCCAGCAGCAACCCAAAGACCTGCAAGCCAAGATCGACGCGGCCAATGCCAAGAACGATCTGTTGAAAGTGCGGGCATATGAGGCTGCGCTGGAGCAGGTCAACAAAGCTTGCAACAAACTCGCCGACAGCCAGGCAAAAGTCGACGCCAAGCAGCAAAAACAGCAGGCCAAGGCTGAAAACAACGACGCTGTGAAGGCCTTGGGCGGCCTGTTCAAGTAAACAGAAATACCCGGTAAAAAGCCCCGCTCGGTCGGGGCTTTTTTGTGGGCGCGTGGATCACTTAGGCTGGGCGCCCTTTTCGAGCAAGGATGCTCATGATGCACGTATTACTGGCTGCTCTCATAAGCGCCCTGCCAGCCTGGGCCTGGGCCGAAGCCTGTCCGGATAACGTTCACTTGCAGTTGGAAACCCTGTCCAGGCAAATCCAGCAGTGGGACGACAGCTACCATCGGCAGGGCCAATCCCTGATCAGCGATGAACTTTACGACCAGGCCCGCAAGCGCCTCGCGCATTGGCAAGAATGCGCCCGCCAGCAGCCCCCCAAGGCTGATAACCCGCTAGCCAGTGCGCGCGGCACCCTACGTCACCCGGTCGCGCACACCGGCCTGCAAAAGCTGCCGGGCGAGCCTGCCGTCAGTGACTGGCTTAGCACACGCCGGGATGTATGGGTCCAACCCAAGGTCGATGGCGTCGCGGTGACCCTGGTGTATCGCCAAGGCCGCTTGCACCAGCTCATCAGTCGGGGCGACGGCCTGCTGGGGCACGACTGGTCAGCCTCCGCCGCCAAGATCCCCGGCATTGTCCAACAGTTGCCCGACGCCGTTGACGTGGTGCTGCAAGGCGAACTCTATTGGCGCCTCAATCACCATGTGCAAGCGCTCAAGGGCGGGCTCAATGCACGCAGTAAAGTGGCTGGCCTGATGAACCGTCGCCAGTTGAGCGACGCCGAGGCGGCAGGGATCGGCCTGTTCGTCTGGGCATGGCCCGACGGCCCGAAGGACTTCACCGAACGCCTGGCCACCCTGGCGCGCTGGGGGTTTAGCGACAGCCAGCAGTACAGCCAACCCGTCGCTTCCATTAGCGAAGCTGCGCATTGGCGCACGCACTGGTACAACGCGGCATTGCCTTTCGCCAGCGATGGCGTGGTGCTGCACCAGGCTGCGCGAGCGCCCGCCGAGCGCTGGCAAGCCAGTGCGCCGTATTGGTCGGTTGCCTGGAAGTACCCTGCCATCAAGGCCCTGGCCCTGGTACGCAATGTCCAGTTCAGGGTGGGGCGCACCGGGCGCATTACTCCAATCCTCGAACTGGAACCCGTGCGGCTGGATGATCGGCAGATCAGCCGGGTCAGTGCCAGCTCCCTGAAACGCTGGCAAGCCCTGGATATCCGCCCCGGCGATCATGTGTCGATCAGCCTGGCGGGCCAGGTGATACCGCGACTGGACGAGGTGATCCTGCGCAACGAGACGCGCGTGGACCTGCAGGTACCCGACCCTCAAGACTTCCACGCTTTGAGCTGCTGGCAACTGGACCCCGGCTGCGAAGATCAGTTGCTCGCCCGCCTCACCTGGCTGAGCGGCAAACACGGCCTGGCCTTACCCCATATGGGCCGTGAAACCTGGAACGTATTGATTCAGGCCGGTCTAATCGCAGGCTTTCTCGATTGGTTGACCCTGGATGCGGCCGAGCTTGCTACCATTGAGGGCTTAGGCGAGCGGACCCGTGCGCGGGTGCTCGACAGTATTCAAAGCGCCCGGCAACGCCCTTTTTTACAATGGCTCCGCGCCTTGGGCATACCGCCAGCGGCGCGCAACAACCTGGAAGGTAACTGGCAGACGCTGGTCGCCAAAGACCCCCAAGCCTGGCTGGCCTCAGACGGCATTGGCCCGGGACGCGCGGCGCAACTCAGCGCTTTTTTTCGCGACCCGCAGGTACAAGCCTTGGCTGAAACATTACGCGTAGCCGGGATAGATGGGTTTTGAACACCCCCGGCCACCTGATTGCGAACTTGGAGCTTTATATGAAATTTCTCGCCCCCTTTGCCTTGCTGACCGTCGCAAGCTTCATGGCCACGCCACTGTTGGCCGCCGAAGACGTACAACCCCTCACCGGCTGCGCCGCCAAGCGCCAGGCCATCAGCAGCCAGATCGAACAGGCCAAGGCCCACGGTAACCGCGCCCAGCAGGCCGGTCTGGAAAAAGCCTTGGACGAAGTCACTACCCACTGCACCGATGCCGGCTTGAAGAAAGAACGTGAAAACAAGGTGCTCGACGCCAAGCACGAAGTCAGCCGCCGTCAGGCCGACCTCGACAAGGCTATGAAAAAAGGCGACCCGGACAAGATCAACAAACGTAAGGAGAAGCTGGCCGACTCGCGCAAAGAGCTGCAAGACGCGGTGGAAGAACTTGATCAGTAAAACCGGTCAATGATCGCGGAACTGTTTATGGCAGGCGCTGCAGGCATCTTCAACTTTTTGCACCGCAGGTTGCAGGCTGCTGGCCTTGTAGGGCTGCACTTGGCTGGCGATCACCAATTCACCGGTGGCCGCCTCAAGATCGCGGGCCAATTGTTGGAACTGCGCCTGTTTTTGCCACACATCATCTTTGGCACTGGTGTGGTCTTCTTCGCGCACGCTCGGGAAATGCTTCCACGGCTCATGGGACAACGCATCCAGTTTGACCGCACCCTCGGCGAACTTGGCGCCGTCAAATGGGATACGCCCGCGCAGCATCCCGCCCAGGTCTTCACCAGTCTTGAGCATCTGCTTGAAGATCGCCTTGCGCTGGCCCAGGGGGGAATTGGGATCAACACCGCCACAGGCAGACACTACCAGGCAGGCCAGCAATACAACGGTCAATTTTTTTAACATCATCATGGCTTCAAGGTCACGGGAAACGGCGGCCAGTATCCTCGCACCGCCCGCAAAGACCAATAGCCCTATTAATAATAAGGGTTGCCCGAATGCAGTGAAGCACGGGCAATCGTTTCAGGAATTGCTTGCATGAATGTCACCTTCAAACCCTGGGGCCGGCGCCTGGCGTGGGCTCTGCCAATGTTCGCGCTACTGGCCGGCTGCGATGCCGGTAAAGACGCCGGCAAAGAAGCTGCCCAGGAACCCACCAAACCTCACGCCGTTGCCACCTACGTGAGCGCACCG
The DNA here is from genome assembly GCF_009648855.1 of Pseudomonas sp. CFSAN084952. Classification (NCBI taxonomy): domain Bacteria; kingdom Pseudomonadati; phylum Pseudomonadota; class Gammaproteobacteria; order Pseudomonadales; family Pseudomonadaceae; genus Pseudomonas; species Pseudomonas sp. CFSAN084952. The sequence continues at coordinate 4,995,850 of NZ_CP045767.1, forward strand.
TGGGAAGCCTTGCCGAGCGTTTCCGACAGCGACTTGCTCGCCGGCTTCGAATCCTGGCGCAGCGCCTGCCAGCGCCTCAAGGCCGACCCGATCTGGGGCCCGACCTGCGCGGCAGCGACCAGCGTTCCGGGCGATGCCGTGGCGGTTCGTGGCTTTCTCAAGGAACACCTGGATGTCTTCGGCCTGCGTTCGGCGGACAACACGCCAAACGGCTTGATCACAGGTTATTACGAGCCGGTCTACCCCGGCAGCCTGACCAAGACCGCCACCGCCCACGTGCCGGTATACGGCGTGCCGGACGACCTGATCATCGTCAACCTCGACAGCATCTACCCGGAACTCAAGGGCAAGCGTCTGCGCGGGCGCCTGGAAGGTCGTGTGCTCAAGCCGTATGACGACGCCAGCACCCTCAACAGCCAAGGCTCCACCGCCAAGCCGATCGCCTGGCTGACCGACCCGATGGACCTGCAATTTCTGCAGATCCAGGGCTCGGGGCGTATTCAACTGGCCGGTGGGCGCCAACTGCGTGTGGGTTACGGCGACCAGAACGGCTACCCGTACCGCCCCATAGGCCGTTGGCTGGTGGAACAAGGCGAACTGAAAAAAGAAGACGTGACCATGGCCGCCATCAGCGCCTGGGCCAAGGCCCACCCGCAGCGCATTCCAGAACTGTTGGCGAGCAACCCCAGCTACGTATTCTTCAGCGCCCGCCCCGACAGTAACGAAGGCCCGCGCGGTTCGCTGAACGTGCCATTGACCGCCGGCTACAGCGTGGCGGTGGATCGCAAGGTGATTCCGCTGGGCAGCCTGTTGTGGTTGTCGACCACCAAGCCGGACGGCACGCCACTGGCACGCCCGGTCGCCGCGCAGGACACCGGCGGCGCAATCACCGGAGAAGTGCGCGCAGATCTGTTCTGGGGCACAGGCAATGCCGCAGGCGAGTTGGCGGGGAACATGAAACAGCAAGGGCAGATCTGGATGCTGTGGCCCAAAGGCGTGGCGTTGCCACAGGTGCCGGATGCGCCTGCCGGCACCTGACAACCTCTGATAGTCAATGTGGGTGGGGGCTTGCCCTGATCCCAGCCAGTTATCGCAAATCCCCTGTGGGAGCGGGCTTGCCCGCGAAGGCGGCGTGTCAGTCACTGCATCTGTTACGGCACGACCGCTTTCGCAGGCAAGCCAGCTCCCACATTTAATTGATCAACAGCAGGGCTTGCTCCCTCCCGCATAGCGACGGCGTCATCCCTCAGATCGAGACGAAGAAGAAACTCGCAATCAACGCCATACCCACGGCCCACACCAGCGAACGCAAGATCGCCCAGTCCGCCAGGTAGCAAATGATGTACAGCAGGCGGCTGGTGATAAACAGCACTGCCAGCACGTTGATCGTCACCAGTTCGGCGTTGCCGGCCAGGTGCGCAATGATGACGGCGGCGGCAAACGCCGGGGTCACTTCGAAACTGTTGAGTTGCGCGCTATGAGCACGCTTGGCGACGCCTTCCAGGCTCTCGAGGAAGGCACGCGGGTCGTGGTTATCCCGTGGCCCGAACTTGCCTGTACTGAACTTGGCCACACCGGTGCAGATGTACGGCAGAAAGATTGCGATCAATACACACCATAAAGCGACTGTCATCACCGATTCCTTTTAGTTTTATCCGACGGTTAGAGTTTCATCACCAACATGCCAATCAACACCAACCCACAGGCTATGAGCCGTGGACGGCCAAAAGGTTCTTTCAAGTAACGCATACCGAACAGCACCACCAGAATCACACTGACTTCGCGCAGCGCGGCGGCTTCGGCAATCGAGCCCAACTGCATGGCCCAAAGTACCAAAGCGTAGCTCAACAACACGCATAACCCCACGCTCAACCCCAACCGCCACTGGGTGCGCCAGAACAGGCTGAAGGCTGCACGCTTGCGCACCAGCGCCAGCAGCGGAAACGGCCAGGCGCTGATCAGCGTCAACCACACCAGGTAATCCAGCGGGTGCGACCAGCGCCGCAACGCCTGCCCGTCCAAAAAGGTGTAACAGCCAATGCACAGGCCGATCAGCAACACCACGGGTAGCATCGACCAGGGCAACCGGTCACCGCCGCCGCCCTGCCACAACAGGCACACCATACCGAACGGGATCAGCAGAATCCCCAGGATTTGCTGGTTACTCAGCACTTCGCCGGCAAACACCAGGGTCAGCACCAGCACCACCAGCGGCGACAAACCGCGCATCAACGGATATACCAGGCCCAAGTCACCCACCCGATAGGCCTGGATCAACAAATAGCGATAGAGCAATTCAAACAGCGCCGAGGCAACGAGCCACGGCCAGAGTTCCAGCGGCGGCAAAGACACGAACCCCACCGCCAATACCACGAACAGCAGCGCCACACTGTCCATGCAAGCGATGACTAAAAGGCGCTCGCCACTGAACTTGATCAAGGTGTTCCACGTCGCATGCAACAGCGCCGCTACCAGCACCAGGGCTGTCGCTACCACCAGAACCTCCTTAATTGATACGTCATGTAACAGCACCTGTTTATACTAAACCCCGATTCGACGCACCCCGTGCGCCTATATTTCCCTGCTCCAAGGACCCCGGATGCTTGAACTTGTCGCCGCTTTCATCTGCCTCACCACCCTGCTCACTTATGTGAACTTCCGTTTTATCGGCCTGCCGCCCACCATCGGCGTGATGGTCACCGCACTGCTGTTCTCGCTGATCCTGCAAGGCCTGAGCGTGCTCGGCTACCCAGGCTTAGAGGAACGCGTCCAACAGCTGATCGGCCAGATCGACTTCGGCGATTTGCTGATGAACTGGATGCTGTCGTTCCTGCTGTTCGCCGGCGCCTTGCACGTCAACTTGAACGACTTGCGCAGCTACCGCTGGCCCATCGGCCTGCTGGCAACCTTTGGCGTGTTGATCGCCACCGTGGTGATCGGCAGTCTGGCGTACTACATCTTCGCCCTGTTTGGCTGGCACGTGAGCTTCCTTTACTGCTTGCTGTTCGGCGCGCTGATTTCCCCCACCGACCCCATTGCGGTGCTCGGCGTGCTGCGGACCGCCAATGCCTCCAAACCGCTGAAAACCACCATCGTCGGCGAGTCGCTGTTCAATGACGGCACCGCCGTGGTGGTGTTTACCGTGCTGCTGGGCATCGCGCAGTTGGGTGAAACACCCACCGTGGGCGCCACGGCCATGCTGTTTGCCCACGAAGCCATTGGCGGCGTGCTGTTTGGCGGGCTGATCGGCTACCTCGTGTACCTGATGATCAAGAGCATCGAACAGCACCAGATCGAAGTCATGCTGACCCTCGCCCTGGTGATCGGCGGCTCGGCCATGGCTTCGGAGCTGCATGTGTCCGCACCGATTGCCATGGTGGTCGCGGGGCTGATCATCGGTAACCTGGGACGCAAGCTGGCGATGAACGACATGACGCGTCGCTACCTGGACGGTTTCTGGGAATTGCTCGATGACATGCTCAACGCGCTGCTGTTTGCACTGATCGGCATGGAGCTGCTGCTATTGCCATTCAACTGGCTGCACGTGTTCGCGGCCAGCCTGCTGGCGGTGGCGATCCTGCTCTCGCGCCTGCTGACCGTGGCCCCGGCGATCCTGTTGCTGCGCCGTTGGCGCTCGGTACCACGCGGCACTATCCGCATCCTCACCTGGGGCGGCCTGCGCGGCGGCGTCTCGGTGGCATTGGCCCTGGCCCTGCCCCTGGGCCCTGAACGTGACTTGTTGCTGAGCATCACCTATATCGTGGTGCTGTCTTCGATCCTGTTGCAGGGGTTGACGATCGGTCGCGTTGTCAGCCGCGTTACTGGGCCGCAGTAACCGCGCCGCGCAACACTTCAAGTAGGTGCCGCATCGCCAGTGGACGGCGCGGTGTCGAGCCGTACATGACTACCAGCTCGCGCGCATAGCACTGCGGGTTGCCGGCCGATAACACACTGATGCCGTTGGAGGGCATGCCCGCCCACTGCGGCACCAGCGAAACCCCCATCCCTTGGGCGACCAGCATCAGGATAGTTTCCAGCGCATCCAGCTCACATAGCACCTCTGGGTCGAAGGACTGTTCATCCAGAAAGCGCTGGGCAATCTGACCGCCCCAGGAGCGTGCGTCATAGCGGATGAATGGGCGTTCACGTAACAAGGCAGCCAGCGCCTGCGCACCCCACTGGGCGGGCGCAACCAGAATCAAGGGTTCGGCACGCAGCAAGGCCATCGACAAGGCTTTGGGCGGTTGAAACGGCGGCCGTACCAGTATCGCCGCATCCAACTCCTGGTTGAGTAACTTCTCATAAAGGCTTCTGGAGTCGCCGGGTGTGATCTTCAGCCTCAGCTTGGGTGCTGACATTGTCAGACGCTCGATCACCCCCGGCAAGACGCCGGTCAGCGCCGTGGAAATGGCCCCGATTTTAATTTCCCCCGATAACTCGTCCTGGCTCAGATGCTCCTGCAGCTGGCGCGCCTGTTCAATAACTGCCTGGATTCTGGGCAAGAGCAGCAAGCATTGATCCGAAGGCCAAGCGGCATGTGCCGTGCGCGTGAGCAGCGTACAACCCAGCGTGCGCTCAAGCGCCTTGACCCGCAGGCTGATCGCCGCGGCACTACGATTTTCACGGCGCGCAGCGGCGGCTATCGACCCGGTTTCAATGACAGCGACCAGGCTCCTCAGGAATCGAACATCCATAAGTTTTCCTTTCGCTCAGACCAAGGCAAACCCGTTTTACCCTGGCGGCATCGCCTGTTTAACCTGACAGTTCCCCATCTGGAGAACCAGCCATGAACAGACCCTTTCACGCTGCATACCATGTTTATGACTTAGACGAGGCGCGCATTTTTTATCGAGATGTTTTGGGTTGCACCGAGGGCCGGTGCAGCGAGACCTGGATCGACTTCGACTTTTTCGGCAATCAACTTTCACTGCACCTCGGTACGCCCTTCCCAACCACACGCACCGGCCTGGTCGGTGAGCACCAGGTACTGATGCCACACCTGGGCGTGGTGTTACCACTTGATGAGTGGCTGACGCTTGCCGAGCGCCTCACCCGCCTGGGCACGCGCTTCGAGATTCCACCCGTGACCCGCTTTGCCGGCGAACCTGGCGAGCAGCGCACGATGTTTTTTCTCGACCCCAGCGGCAACCCCATCGAAGTGAAAGGGTTCAAGCACTTCGAAGGGTTGTTCGCCCAGTAAATCCCTGACAATCACAACAATAAGGGACACCCCCATGACCACTAGAAAACCCACCAGTCTTATCACTCGCATCATGATCGGCCTGGCTGCCGGGATAATCGTCGGCCTCCTGCTCAATCAATTCCCCGAGCAAAAAACCTGGTTCATCGACAATCTGCTGCAACCGGCTGGCGACCTGTTTATCAAGCTGATGAAGATGATCGTCGTTCCCCTGGTATTTGCCTGCATGACCGTCGGCATCGCCGGCATGGGCAACCCGTCTGCCCTGGGTCGCGTCGGCCTGAAGACCTTCGTGTACTTCTTCACCATCACCAGCATTGCCATCGTCTTCGGGCTGTTGGTTGGCAATGTGGTGCAGCCCGGCTCGGGCGCCGAATTCGGCAGCACGCTGCAGGCACCGGCGACGGGACTGGCCTCCAGTGGCACCCCACAGAACCTGGGCCAGGTACTGCTGGCGATCGTGCCGGATAACATCGTCCTGGCCATGTCACAGGGCAAACTGCTGTCGGTGCTGTTCTTCGCGATCCTGTTCGGTTGTGCCTTATCGTTGTTGCCCGAGGAGCGCAAAGCGCCCTTGATCAATGTGATGCAAGGCGTCTCCGACACCATGTTCAAAGTCACCCATCTGGTCATGCATTACTCGCCTATAGGTATTTTCGGCCTGATCGCGGTCACCGTCGCCAGCTTTGGCCTCAGTGCGTTGTTGCCGCTGGCCAAACTGATCGGCACGACCTATGTCGCGGTGCTCTTATTTGCCCTGTGTGTATTGGGTGCAGTGGCACGCTTGGCCGGCGTCGGCTTTTTTCACCTGGTGCGGGAAATACGCAGTGAACTGCTGCTGGCCTTCAGCAGTGCCGCCTCGGCGACGGTCATGCCTCAACTGATCGAGAAGATGGAGCGCTATGGCGCGCCACGGCCCATTACCAGCATGGTGATCCCACTGGGGTACTCGTTCAATCTGGATGGTGCATCGCTGTTTGCCGCACTCGGCACGCTGTTCATCGCCCAAGCGTATGGCATCGACTTGAGCCTGGCGGATCAAGGCATGCTGGTCTTGATCATGGTGCTGACATCAAAGGGCGCGGCGGGCGTGCCAGGCTTCATGTTTATCATCCTGACCGCGACGTTGACCGCGGCCGGGCTTCCCGTGGAGGGTGTGGCAATCATCGCGGGCATCTATCGGCTGATGGATATGCCCGTCACAGCCCTGAATGTACTGGGCAACGCATTGGCCCCGCTGGTAATTGCTCGCTGGGAAGGTCAGCTCAAGGCACCCGACAGCACGCTGGCCTGCGAACCTCCCAGCGTGCCCTTCAAGGCCTGACGCGTCAGCCAGGGTACTGTCAGACTTTGCCCTTATCCTGACGGGGCTTCGCCTGTGTGTGAGATTGAGCAACAGCAGGCATGGACGCCTCGCTGCGAACCTGCGCATGGCTGATCAACGCAAAGATGAAGCTACCCCCGATGATGTTGCCGGCCAGGGTCGGCCCGGCGAAGACCAGCCAGAAATCCTTCCACGGCAACTCGCCGGCAAACACCAGGTAGGACACTTCCGCTGAACCGACGACGATATGGGTGAAGTCGCCCAGTGCCATGAAGTAGGTGATCAGGATGATAATCCACAGCTTGGCACTCTCCATCGACGGAATCATCCAGACCATGGTGGCGATCATCCAACCGGAGACGATGCCCTTGGCGAACATCTGCGCGGGGTCGTTCTCCATGACCTTGCGCCCGATCTCGAGGAAGGCCAGGTCGGTCTTGGTATCGAAGATCGGTAGGTGCAGCATCACGTAGGCCACCAGCAAGGTGCCGCACAGGTTGCCCACCAGCACCACCGTCCACAGCCGTAACAAGCGCCCGGCGTTGGCCAGAGTCGGTTTGCTCATCACCGGCAGCACGGCGGTCAGGGTGTTTTCGGTAAACAACTGCTGACGAGCAAGAATCACCGCGAGAAAGCCTGCGCAATAGCCAAAGCTGGCAATGACCTTGAATTCATCACCGTCCGGCAGGCGTGAATTGAGCAGGCCCATGCCCATTAGCGACAAGCCCATGGTCAGGCCAGCGGCCAGCGCCGACCACCACAACGCTGCCACACTGCGCTCTAGCTCCTGATCGCCCTGGGTGCGGATAATTTCGTGTAATACAGCCGCGCGAAGCGGCTGGTTCTCGTCAACGTTTTGCTGCTCTTCCTGCGACAGGTTGGGGGTCTTGCCGTCTGCTTGAGTGGCCATGATGTACCTGAGTCCAAGGGGTGCCTGTAGCTACGACACGCCGCGACGATGGCTGTTCAGTGGCACCGCAACTAAACCGGAATACGCCAGGCCTTGGCCTGCTCCACGGTGGTAGAGCTGAAGGGTTTACTCCAGGGTTTATTGCGCGCTCGGTAATGTTTGACGATGCCATCAAGCACACGGTTGAACTCCGCTGGCGTCGTCGCCTCGCCCAAATCCCGCACCGCACGTTGCAATAACTCAACGTTGGCAGCCGGTTGGCCAGGACGGTATAGCGAGGGGTAAGTGACTTCGCGGATAAAATTCTCTGCCTTCACGCCGATATCGCGTTTTTGCATTTCCGCGACGGCGCTGGTCAACACTTTGGACAGGCCTGAGCCATTGTTCGACGCCTGCTTGGTGCCCACCTGCAGCAGTTGCTGGAAATTACGCTGGCCTGGCGCATTCAGGCGCTTGCCCAGCCACTCGATATCCTCGGGTCTACGGGCGAGCGCATCCAGATTGCGCAGCGCCGAGGCTAATTTCGGCGTGATCACCAGCGACGTGCTGGTTTGATTCGCCTCGGCAATCGCAGTGTCCAACGCCTGTAACGCTTGCTGCGCGTCTTTGCGAAAGCGCAACGCCTCGGCGCCGGCCGCATCGTTTTGCAGGTCAACTTGCACGCTGGCGAGCATTTGATCATCCATCGCCATCACGGCATCGTTCAGCGAGGGGAACTCATGGCGCTCACGCTCCAGCTCACGCTGTTGCAGATGCCCTGACACCGTCTGGCGAGCCTGGGCCTGCAAATGCTGTTTCTGCTCGGGGGTCATGGTGAAGTTGACGGTACCACCGAGCAGGCCGCGAAAGTCGCCTTTGTCCGAGTTCAGCGGCAACGTGACCGTTTGTTCCGAGAACGCCTGGAGCCGGTCATTCTGGTAGCTTTCAGCGGCGGTGTGTGGCGTGCCGGTGAACGTGTCGGCCAGAAAGCTGAAAAAACCACCGCTCCTGGGCGGCGTTGATGCCTTGTCAGACTCGAACTTGACGATCAGCGCTTCGTCCTTGCCCAGGGGGCTTTCCGGGAACGAGCGCTCGATGACACCTGGCGCAGGGGTATTGAGCAGCAACCCGCCGTCCTGAAACGCCGTGACCTGCGACGCCGCCTGGAACCCGTGACCCTGCTCGGTGGGGCTCTTGAACAGCCCAGGCAGGGCGCCCGAAATAAGCGCGGCGCGGCCGATATCCATATCCGGTGTCAGGTTGGCATTGAACACCACCAACTGCGGGCGGCCATCGAACATGCCCGTGCCGGTGATGTTCAGTTGCTTGATCGCCGGAATATGCCGGCTCAACACTTCCAAGTCGCGAAAAGTCGCCCCACCACCAGCGCTGAGCCGTTCGGCAATTGCTGCAACTTCCGGGGGGCGGTTGGCTGGGGGCATACCGGCGATATGGGCGAGAATCGATTGACGCGATTCGTTGCGGATCAAGTCCTCCAGCGGCTGCCCCTCGGTTTGTAGGCGCGGCAGCAACGTCAGCAGCAGTTGAGAGATATTTCCAACCGGCCCGGGCAGACTTCTGACGAGCTTGCCGAGCTCGGAACTGGCTTCCTGCAACCAAGCCGTGACAGGGTCTTTGCTGTTGAGCAAGCGGGGCAGGTCTAGGTTATTCGACAGTTGCGTAAAGGCCTTGGCATCCATGCCGCTGGCGAGCAGTGCTGCGCAAATCGCACCGGCAGATGAGCCGGAAACCACTTTTACGCCTTTGAGTTTGTCGGCCTCTTCAAGCGCTTGCACCATGCCTGGAAAGGCGATGCCCTTGGCGCCACCACCACTGAGCACCAGGTGAGCGGGCGGCGGCGGTGACACCACCACCTCCACACGCCCATCGCTGTGACGATAAATACTCAGGTTGCGCTCGCCCACACCTTTGACCAAGGGCACCTTGGCGCCCTGGTCGCTTATTTGCGGCGATGGGGGGTGATTCTCTACAACAGAACTGGAGACTTTCATACACAAGGCTCTCTCTACAGGATGTAGGCCTGAGTGATGAGAGAGCCTCAGATAGATCCACGCGGAATGATTTGGTAAAGCAAATCAGGCCGCGGGGTTGTTACTCGGGAAGACTGTCGTCCTTGAACTGGTCCTTCACGTACTTGATTTCGGTACGGCCGTGGGGCGCCGGCAAACCGTCTTCGCCCAGGTTGACGAAGACCATTTTTTCCACGGTCAGGATGCTTTTGCGCGTGATCTTGTTGCGCACTTCACAGGTCAGGGTGATGGAGGTGCGGCCGAACTCGGTGGCAGTGATGCCCAGTTCGATGATGTCGCCCTGGCGTGAAGCGCTGACAAAGTTGATTTCCGAGATGTACTTGGTGACCACGCGCTGGTTGCCGAGCTGGACAATCGCGTAGATGGCCGCTTCTTCGTCGATCCAGCGCAGCAAGCTACCGCCGAACAGAGTGCCGTTGGGGTTGAGGTCTTCGGGTTTTACCCATTTGCGGGTGTGGAAGTTCATGGTCACTCCAAAGCGTCTTGCGAAATGATGGGCAACATAATGGCAGAGCCCAGGCCCAAGCTCTATGAGCCATTGCCTATCAACCCCATGCGCGATCTTCATTGCCACCGACAGAAAGGCTTGGGAAGTGCCACATACACGGCTATAATCGCCTCCGTTTCAAAACGGTCATCTTCGATTGATACCGTTCTCCCGCCACCTGTCCGAGGGGCGCTGCAGCAGGTTAAACCTGTCAGGCTCGGATGGGGCGTTGTCCGGCCTGGTTGCCTTGGCCTGATACTAAACGCACAACGGCGCCCATTCGCACACTACGAATGGAGGCTCTCTATGAGCGCTGTAATGACGCCTGCTGATTTCAATGACTACAAAGTCGCCGATATGTCCCTCGCTGCCTGGGGCCGTCGCGAAACCTTTATCGCCGAATCCGAAATGCCGGCCCTGATGGGCCTGCGTCGCAAGTACGCCGCTGAGCAGCCGCTCAAGGGCGCCAAGATTCTCGGCTGCATCCACATGACCATCCAGACTGCCGTGCTGATCGAAACCCTGGTTGCCCTGGGTGCCGAAGTGCGTTGGTCGTCGTGCAACATCTTCTCGACTCAGGACCAGGCCGCTGCCGCTATCGCTGCTGCCGGTATCCCGGTATTCGCCTGGAAAGGCGAGACTGAAGAAGAGTACGAGTGGTGCCTGGAGCAAACCATCCTCAAAGATGGCGCGCCTTGGGATGCCAACATGATCCTGGACGACGGCGGCGACCTCACCGAGTTGCTGCACAAGAAATACCCGCAGATCCTCGACCGTGTCCACGGCGTGACCGAAGAGACCACCACCGGCGTACACCGCCTGCTGGACATGCTGGCCAAGGGCGAGCTGAAAATCCCGGCCATCAACGTCAACGACTCGGTGACCAAGAGCAAGAACGACAACAAGTACGGCTGCCGTCACAGCCTGAACGATGCGATCAAGCGCGGCACCGACCACCTGCTGTCGGGCAAGCAAGCCCTGGTGATCGGCTACGGTGACGTGGGCAAGGGTTCGTCCCAGTCCCTGCGTCAGGAAGGCATGATCGTCAAGGTCTCCGAAGTTGACCCGATCTGCGCCATGCAAGCCTGCATGGACGGTTTCGAAGTGGTTTCGCCGTTCATCAACGGCCAGAACGACGGCACCTCCGCCTGCATCGACGCAGCCCTGCTGGGCAAGATCGACCTGATCGTCACCACCACCGGTAACGTGAATGTGTGCGATGCGAACATGCTCAAGGCCCTGAAGAAGCGCGCCGTTGTCTGCAACATCGGCCACTTCGACAATGAAATCGACACAGCTTTCATGCGTAAGAACTGGGCATGGGAAGAAGTGAAGCCGCAGGTACACAAGGTTCACCGTACCGGCGCTGGTGATTTCGACCCACAGAACGACGACTACCTGATCCTGCTGGCCGAAGGCCGCCTGGTGAACCTGGGCAACGCCACTGGTCACCCAAGCCGCATCATGGATGGCTCGTTCGCCAACCAGGTGCTGGCGCAGATCTTCCTGTTCGAACAGAAGTACGCCGACCTGTCGCCCGCCCAGAAAGCCGAGCGCCTGACCGTGGAAGTACTGCCCAAGAAACTCGACGAAGAAGTGGCCCTGGAAATGGTCCGCGGCTTCGGCGGCGTCGTGACTCAACTGACCAAGACCCAGGCCGACTACATCGGCGTGACGGTTGAAGGTCCGTTCAAGCCGCACGCTTACCGCTACTGATCGGCCTTGCTGGCGCCGGCTCTTCTGTGGGAGCCGGGCTTGCCCGCGATGCAGACGCCTCGGTGTTCCAGTAACACCGAGCTGATGCTATCGCAGGCAAGCCAGCTCCCACAGAAAGCCAGGCACCCGCATCGATTGCGTATGCCTTCCAGGCTTTCGAGTTTCCAAGGGTATTACCATGTCCCAAGACCGTCGCTACAGCTTCGAGTTCTTCCCGACCAAGACCGATGCTGGACATGAAAAACTGATGGCCACTGCCAAGCAGTTGGCCAGCTTCAACCCTGACTTCTTCTCCTGCACCTACGGCGCTGGCGGTTCGACCCGTGATCGCACGATCAACACCGTGTTGCAGCTGGAAAGTGAAGTCAAAGTTCCCGCCGCTCCGCATCTGTCCTGCGTGGGCGACAGCAAGGCCGACCTGCGTAGCCTGCTGACCCAATACAAAGCCGCCGGCATCAAGCGCATCGTTGCCCTGCGTGGCGACCTGCCATCGGGTATGGGCATGGCCAGCGGTGAGCTGCGCTACGCCAACGACCTGGTGAGCTTCATCCGCGAAGAAAGTGGCGATCACTTCCATGTCGAAGTAGCCGCTTACCCGGAGATGCACCCCCAGGCGCGCAATTTCGAAGACGATTTGCAGAATTTCGTGCGCAAGGCCAATGCCGGTGCCGACAGCGCAATCACCCAGTATTTCTTCAACGCCGACAGCTACTTCTACTTTGTCGAGCGAGTACGGGCGATGGGCGTGAACATCCCAATCGTGCCGGGCATCATGCCGATCACCAATTACAGCAAGTTGGCGCGCTTCTCCGACGCCTGCGGCGCCGAGATCCCACGCTGGGTGCGCAAGCAACTGGAAGCCTATGGCGATGACGTCAAAAGCATCCAGGCGTTCGGCGAGCAGGTTATCACCGAGATGTGTGAGCAATTGTTGCAAGGTGGTGCGCCAGGGTTGCATTTCTATACCCTGAACCAGGCTGAACCCAGCCTTGCCATCTGGAACAACCTCAAGCTGCCACGTTAACGCTTGACCGGTTGTACCAAGGCCCTCGTTCTGACGAGGGCCTTTGTCGTTTTACGTTACCCACGGAACCCCGCAGTCCATGAATACAGTGCCCCCGACGTCCCGCCCGCAACTGGTTTACCTGGTCTTCGGCGCCGACACCTACCATCAGGAAGCGGTATTCAGCATCGCCAGCGCACTGGCGTTCCTGCAGGACACACCGGATGCGAACATCGACATCCAGGTATTCAGCGACAACCCCGAGCCCTATCGCTTGCTGCCGGTGCGCGTGCGCCCACTGGACGAAGCCACCCGCAAACGCTGGAGCGAGCCCCACGGTTATCACTTTCGCACCAAGCACGTGGTGCTGCGCCAAGTCCTGCAAGAATCCCCCGTGGCGCTGCTGATCGACACTGACACCTTCTTCCATCATTCGCCCATGGCCCTGTTCGAACGCGTAGAGCCCGGCACCCTGCTGTGCAACGCCTTTTACACCAAGTACGGCGACAACCACGAAAGCATCCTCTACACCGCCCTGCGTCAGCGCCTGCTGGACATGGGCGTGGCCGACGATGACATGATGACCCTCAACTCCGGCGTCATGGGCCTGACCCAACAGGATGCGCACATCCTCGACCGCTCCATCGAGTTGATGGATGAACTGTTCCCCCATGCCCAAGGCGCCTACACCCTGGAAGAGTTCTGCCTGTCGATCGCCGCCTACCGTACCGTAAAGGTGCGCGAGTGCCCGGACCTGATCCACCATTACTGGAGCCGCAAACAGCTGTTCCGGGCCAAGGTCAAGGCGTGGATCGCCAAGCACGCGAGCGCCCCCACCAGTGCGCAGGCCCTGGCCGATACGCGTCAGGTCTCCTCGCACCTGCCGCGCCCGCCGCGTTTGCAACGCTTGATGTACAAGCTGATCACCCTGCTGCTGCCCAAGCACCAGCAACAATTCATCCGCGAAATCCTTTACGGCTGCTACGAACACGAAAACGAGTTCGACCAGGCCTGCGGTCCGGTCTGGTGGGACAAGGCCCGACAAAACCAGGAAGAACGCCAGAAGCGCCCGCTTGATGCACACCAGTTGGAACACTGGTTTGCCAACCCACTGGTGCGCCTGATTCTGGGCGAGCGCCGCGCCGCGATCCACGAACACCTGCTGAACGCTCCCGCGAAGTAAGACCGCCCGCCAATGCGCGTGCCAGAGCTTCTCTTTCTTCGGGGAGCGTCGTAACCTCAGGCTATGCCCGTCCTCTTCAAGCTGTTGACCGCTGTGTTTTTTTCTTGCCTGAGCCTAGCCGCTCATGGCGAGAAACTGCGCATTGTCACCGAACCCTGGGCGCCCTATGTCTACGAAGACAACGGCACCATGGCCGGCCTGGATTATGAAACCACAGTGATCGTGTTCCAGCGCCTGGGGGTGGAGGTGCAATGGCAGTTCCTGCCCTGGAAGCGCTGCCTGGCGATGCTCGACCAGGGCCACGCCGACGGCGCGCTGGATATCTTTCACAGCCAGGAGCGCGACGCGTTGCTGCTCTATCCCAGCGAGCCGTTGTCGGAAGTCGAATTCGTTTTGTTCTATGCCAACGAACGCCCTCACCCCGCCGCCACGCTCGACGACCTGCGCGGCCTGACGGTTGGCGTTTCACCTGGTTACCTTTATGGCGACGCGTTCAGTGAGGCCAACACCTTCCAGCGCGAACCCGCCCCCAGCCATGAAGCCAACTTTGGCAAACTCATGCTGGGGCGCGTCGATATGGTGGTGACTGACCGGCGCGTGGGGCACCACGTGCTCAAGGCCCTGGGCCTGGAAGGTAAAGTCAGCCAGGCATCGGTGGTGGTCAGCCGCCAGCAGCAATTTCTTGCGGTACGCCGTGGCGCAGGCATGGACCTGCTGGTGCAACGCTTTGCCGCCGAGCTCAAGCGCTTCAAGCAAGAGCCCGCCTATGCCACATTGAGCGCCAAATATGGGCGGATGCACGAGCAAACAGCCCCCATACCAGCCCCCGAACACGCCGTTGAGCAGCAGGAAAGCAGCGCGCGGTGATTGCTCTGTTATACTGCGGCCTTTCCGCCAGGCTTACGCCCGGCCGCTCGGGTCTTGAAAACGGCACCCAACCCAGCTACTGCGCAGCTTTGCAGCCCGCGCGAGCCGATGGAGTGCCCGCCAGACACAGCAGGACCGGACGGGGTTGCGCTCCCCTAAGCGCCATTCACGCCCGGCAAGATTATCCCTTTGGGCCAAGCCCTAACTAAAACAGGATTACTCATGTCCTTTGCTTCCCTCGGTCTCTCCGAGGCTTTAGTCCGCGCCATCGAGGCAGCGGGCTATACCGAGCCTACTCCGGTGCAACAGCGGGCCATTCCCGCCGTGTTGCAAGGTCGCGACCTGATGGTTGCGGCTCAGACAGGTACTGGTAAAACCGGCGGTTTCGCCCTCCCGATCCTGGAGCGGTTGTTTCCCAACGGTCACCCGGACAAATCCCAACGTCACGGCCCGCGCCAACCGCGCGTACTGGTCCTGACCCCAACCCGCGAACTCGCAGCCCAAGTGCACGACAGCTTCAAGCTGTATGCCCGCGACTTGAAGTTCGTCAGCGCCTGCATCTTCGGCGGCGTCGGCATGAACCCACAGGTTCAGGCCATGTCCCGTGGTGTCGACGTGCTCGTAGCCTGCCCGGGTCGCTTGCTCGACCTGTGCGGCCAAGGCAGCGTCGATTTGTCCCACGTGGAAATCCTCGTGCTGGACGAAGCCGACCGCATGCTCGACATGGGCTTTGTCCATGACGTGAAAAAAGTCCTCGCCCGCCTACCGGCCAAACGGCAGAACCTGCTGTTCTCGGCAACGTTCTCCCAGGACATCACCGCCCTGGCCGGCAAGCTGCTGCATAACCCGGAACGCATCGAAGTCACGCCGCCGAACACCACGGTCGAGCGTATCGAGCAACGCGTGTTCCGCCTGGCCGCCAGCCACAAGCGCTCGCTGCTGGCGCACCTGATCACCCACGGCGCGTGGGAACAGGTGCTGGTGTTCACCCGTACCAAGCACGGCGCCAACCGCCTGGCCGAGTACCTGGACAAGCACGGCCTCACCGCCGTCGCCATCCACGGCAACAAGAGCCAGAACGCACGCACCAAAGCCCTGGCCGACTTCAAGGCCGGCAGCGTGCGTATCCTGGTGGCCACCGATATCGCCGCACGCGGCCTGGATATCGACCAGTTGCCACACGTGGTCAACTTCGAGCTGCCAAACGTCGATGAAGACTATGTGCACCGTATCGGCCGTACCGGCCGTGCCGGTCGTTCGGGCGAGGCCATTTCGTTGGTCGCGCCGGATGAAGAAAAGCTGCTGAAAAGCATCGAACGCATGACCAAGCAGAAAATCGCCGATGGCGACCTGATGGGCTTTGATGCCAGCGCCGTGGAGGCCGAGAAGCCAGAAGCGCGCGAGCGTCCAGACGTGCGCAACCCTCGCAACCCACGTGGTCCGAAGGGCGATGGCCCGAACGGCGGCGGTGGTGGCGGTGGTCGTCGCGACAAAGGCAAGGACAAGGGCAAGGAAAAAACCGCGAGCAGCAGCCGTGGCGAACGCCCGGCTCGTGAGCAGAAGCCCCGTGAAGGCACCCCGGCCCGCGAACAGCGCCAGCCGAGCCAGCCACCACGCGCCGCGGCCGACCGCGCCCCGGACGAGTTCCTTGACGACGATATCGATAACTTCGGTAACCGCGTCGACTACGTGCCCCAGGCCAAACCGGCCCAGGGCCGTGGCCGTCGTCCAGGGGCTCCTGCCCAGGGCGCAGGCGCTCCACGTAGCGGCCAGCCACAGGGCGGTCGCCAGAACGCCCCGCGCAACAGCAGCGGCGGCACCACTGGCACCCCGCCTGCCAAGCGCAGCGGCCCGCGTAATGGCGCACCGCGTGACGGCCAGGCCCGTCGCGAAGATTCACGCAGCAACAACCGCCGCCCTGCCCGTGACGATCAGCCTCGCTCGTCCGAGCCTGCAGTACAAAACCCACGGGGTGGCCCGGCGCCGAAGATCATCCACAAGGAGTCGAAAGCGGATCGCTTCCCGACACCTGAGCAGTTGGATCAACTGCCAGGCCGCCCTCGTGGTGAGAAACCAGCGCTGCTGACTCGCAACCGCGAAGCATAAAAAAAACCCGTATCGTGAGATACGGGTTTTTTTTTGCCTGTAGGAGCTAGCTCGCGAAGGTCGTCAACGATAACGCGGGCATCCTGGTTTAACGCGGTGTCCTTGCGGCCTTCGCGAGCAAGCTCGCTCCTACATACGAAGCATTACTTCGCTTTCACACCTTCAAACGTGATGTACAACTGCACGTTGTCAGACTGTGGACCTACGTCCATGCCGTCCTTGTTGAATTCCTTGCGGCTGATGTTGGTGGTGCCTTCGAAGCCGGCACGGTAGCCGCCCCATGGATCCTTGCCTTCGCCCAGGAACGTGGCTTTGACCAGGATCGGCTTGGTCACGCCGTGGAAGGTCAGGTCCCCGGTCACATCAGCAGTCAGCTTGCCATCAGCATTTTTGCCAGTTGGCTTGACGCTGGTGGAAACGAACTTGGCATCAGGGAATTTGCCCGACTCCAGGAAGTCCTTGCTGTTAACGTGCTTGTCGCGCTCGGCGTGGTTGGAGAACACGCTGGCAGTACGCACGTTGACTTCAATCTTGGCGTCTTCGGGCTTGGCGGCGTCAAAGCTGAACTTGCCATCCAGGTCCTTGAAGGTACCGGTGATGTAGCTGTAGCCCAGGTGGCTGATTTTGAAGTCGACGAAGGCGTGCTGGCCTTCCTTGTCGATTACGTAGTCAGCGGCCATCGCCGAACCTGCGGACAGCAGGGCAGAACCGATTGCCAGCGCAGCGAGTGTTTTTTTCAACATGCTTTCTATTCCTTGTGAGTCGAGGTTGAACATCAGGCTTTGCGTCCCAGCATTCGCGCAAGGGTCGCATCACGATCGATAAAATGGTGTTTCAGTGCCGCCACGCCGTGCAAGCCGGCGAAGACCACCAACACCCAGGCCAGGTACAGGTGCACCCAACCCGCGGTATCTGCCTGATCCGGTAGACCGGAAACCACGGCAGGAATTTCAAACAGGCCAAACACCGGGATACCGACACCGTCTGCGGTGGAAATCAGGTAACCGGCAATCATCACGGCAAACAGCCCGACATAAAGGAACGCGTGCCCAAACGCGGCGCCGATCCGCGTCATGCGGCTATAGGTGGCCAGCGGTGGGGGCGGCGGGCTGACCAGGCGCCAGACGATCCGCACCAGCATAATGGCGAACAGCGTGATGCCAATGCTCTTGTGCAAGTCGGGCGCATCTTTGCGCCAGGCGCTGTAGTAATCGAGACCGACCATCCACAAGCCCAGGGCAAATAAACCGAACACCACCAGGGCTACGCCCCAGTGCAGAACCATGCTGACCCAACCATAGCGGGCCGGCGAATTACGTAGCTGCATGTACTTAATCCCGTAAGAACTGTGCCCAAGACTAGCGCTTTACCTATCGAATTAAAGCGGAAAATTTTGCTTTGAAATATCGAGAAATACGATAAAGAGGCTAGGCATCATAAATTAACAAGGGATTAAGACTATCCCTGGGAAACGTGACAGACCGTCCTGCATTTACTCCGAATTTCCCCACAATGGCTTGTGACCCGAGCCACCATTGCATAGGCTTGCGCGATTGTTTCGCCTGTGCCCGCCGCAGGACCGCTTCGAGGAGATCACCGATGGGCTTGAACAACCAGTGGATGCAACGCGACCTCGCGGTGCTGTGGCATCCCTGCACCCAGATGAAAGACCACCAGCAACTGCCGCTGGTGCCCATCAAGCGCGGTGAAGGCGTATGGCTGGAAGACTTCGAAGGCAAGCGCTACCTCGATGCCGTCAGTTCCTGGTGGGTCAACGTATTCGGCCACGCCAACCCACGGATCAACCAGCGTATCAAGGATCAGGTCGATCAGCTGGAGCACGTGATCCTCGCCGGTTTCAGCCATCAACCGGTGATCGAGCTGTCCGAACGCCTGGTCGCGATGACGCCCGAAGGGCTGACCCGCTGCTTCTACGCCGATAACGGTTCGTCCTGCATCGAAGTGGCGCTGAAGATGAGCTTCCACTACTGGCTCAACCGCGGCCAGCCGAACAAAAAGCGCTTCGTCACCCTCACCAACAGCTACCACGGCGAAACCATCGCCGCGATGTCGGTGGGCGACGTGCCGTTGTTTACCGAGACCTACAAGGCGCTGCTGCTCGACACTATCAAGGTGCCGAGCCCGGACTGCTACCTGCGCCCCGAAGGCATGAGCTGGGAAGAACACTCGCGCACCATGTTCCTGGCGATGGAACAGACCCTGGCCGAACATCACGACACCGTTGCCGCCGTCATTGTCGAACCGCTGATCCAGGGCGCCGGTGGCATGCGCATGTACCACCCGGTGTACCTCAAGCTGCTGCGCGAAGCCTGCGACCGCTACGGCGTGCACCTGATCCACGACGAAATCGCCGTGGGCTTCGGCCGCACCGGCAGTATGTTTGCCTGTGAACAAGCCGGCATCCGCCCGGACTTCCTGTGCTTGTCCAAGGCCCTTACCGGCGGTTACCTGCCGCTGGCCGCGGTGGTTACCACGGAAGACGTCTACAGCGCGTTCTACGATGACTACCCCACACTGCGCGCCTTCCTGCACTCCCACAGCTACACCGGCAACCCGCTGGCCTGTGCGGCGGCGTTGGCAACGCTGGATATCTTTGAAGAAGACAACGTCATCGAGAACAACAAGGCCCTGGCCCAGCGTATGGCCACCGCCACCGCGCACCTGGTGGACCATCCTCACGTGTCGGAAGTGCGCCAGACCGGCATGGTGCTGGCCATCGAGATGGTGCAGGACAAAGCCACCAAGGCCGCCTACCCGTGGCAGGAGCGCCGTGGCCTGAAGGTCTTCGAGCACGCGCTGGAGCGCGGTGCGCTGCTGCGGCCGTTGGGCAGCGTGGTGTATTTCCTGCCGCCTTATGTAATTACCCCCGAGCAGATCGACTTTCTGGCCGAGGTGGCCAGCGAGGGGATCGATATCGCCACCAACAGCAAGGTCAGTGTGGCGGTGCCGAAAGATTTCCATCCAGGCTTCCGTGATCCGGGTTGATTGCCTAAATCCTTGTAGGAGCGAGCTTGCTCGCGAAGGCATTCCAGGCGCGCCGCTGCGCCTACATAAACTTCTTCAGAGAACAGAAATGAGACTGTCCCGCTTTTTCACCGACACCCCGCTGAGCCTCGGCGATCACGAACTGCCCGAAGCCCAGGCGCATTACATCAGCCGTGTGTTGCGCATGGGTGAAGGCGATGCCGTGCAACTGTTCGACGGCTCTGGCCAGGAGTTTAGTGGCACCTTGCTGGAAGTCGGTAAAAAACGCGTCACCGTGCAACTCACCGATAGCTTTGCCGGCCAAGCCGAATCGCCCCTGCATATTCACCTCGGCCAGGGCCTGTCCCGGGGCGAGCGCATGGACTGGGCGATCCAGAAGGCCACTGAATTGGGCGTCAACGCGATCACAACGATCTTCAGCGACCGCTGCGAGGTACGCCTCAAGGACGAACGCGCCGACAAGCGCTTGCTGCACTGGCGCCAGGTGGCAATCAGCGCGTGCGAGCAATGTGGGCGCTCAACGGTGCCGGTGATTCACCCTCCGCTCTTGCTGGCAGACTGGCTCAAGCAAACCGAGGCGGACTTGAAGCTGGTGCTGCACCCGGTGGCAGAGCCGATGATCAGCCACGCCAAGCCATCGAGCCTGGCGTTCTTGATCGGTCCCGAAGGGGGGCTCACCGATAATGAAGTCGCGACCGCCCAAGACGCCGGCTACCACGCCGCTCGCCTCGGCCCGCGGGTGTTGCGTACCGAGACCGCCCCCGTCGTCGCACTCTCCGTCGCCCAACAACTCTGGGGCGACTTCTAACCTCCCCCTGTAAACCCAATCAACTGTGGGAGCTGGCTTGCCTGCGATAGCGGTGTTTCAGGCAGTTAACTTACAACTGACAGACCGCTATCGCAGGCAAGCCAGCTCCTACAGTTTTATCGGGTTACCCAAGGCTTACTCCACTGGGTCACTCACCGGCTTGGCGATGATCGCTTTCAACTCGCTGGTCATCGGGAACTCCAGGTTCAAGCCCTTGGGCGGAATCGGCTGCTCGAACCAGCGCTGGTAAATCCCGTTGATCTCTCCCGAGCGGTACAGCTCGCCCAGGGTTTCGTTGACCACCGCGAGAAACTGCGGGTCATCCTTGCGCACCATGCAGCTGTAGATCTCCCGCGACTGCTCCTCGCCGACCACCACCCAGTGATGCGGGTCCTTGGCCTTGGCACGCTCGCCGTAGAGCAACGCGTCGTCCATATAGAACGCTACGGCCCGGCCAGTCTCGAGCATCTTGAACGCTTCGCCATGGTCCTTGGCGCTGATCACGAACATATTGGCTTTGTGTTCAGCGTTATAACTTTTGAGGAAGCGCTCATTGGTGGTGCCGGCAGTGGTCACCACATTTTTGCCCGCTAGGTCGGCAAAGCCTTTGATCCCGCTGTCCTTGGCCGTCAGCAACTGGCCTTTTACGTAGATAAACCCGTAGGAGAACGCCACTTGCTTCTGCCGTTCAGCCGTCACGCCGGTTGAGCCGCATTCCAGATCGACAGTGCCGTTCTGCACCAGAGGGATGCGGGTTTGGGACGTCACCAGGTTGTATTTCACCTTGAGGTCGCCCACTGAGGTTTTCTGCTGGATACGCTCGACAATCTTGTTTGCCAGGTCCACCGAGTAGCCCATCGGTTTACCACTGCTATCCCCCACGTAGGAAAACGGCACCGACGCATCGCGGTAACCCAGGGTGATGGACTTGGCGCTGGCGATCTTGCTCAAAGTGCCCGCCAGCGGCGCTTCGGTTGCATGCGCCTGCGCGCCCCACAAAAAGCCCAGGGTGCAGCCGGTCAACAGGATCTTTTTCATTGTTATTCTCCGTTGGTCTTTGAGGTTATTTACGTACTGCAATCACGCTGATTTCCACCAGCACACTCGGCCGCGCCAGCTCTGCTTGCAAGGTAGTGCGCGTGGGCGCCATGCCTGGCGAGAGCCATGCGGACCAGACATCATTCATCGGTGCAAAACCGGCACCGATGTCCTTCAGGTAAATCGTGGCGTTGAGTAAGTGATCCTTATCGCTGCCCGCCTCGGCCAACAGCGCGTCGATCCTGGCCAGCACTTGCCGGGTCTGAGTAGCCACATCCAGGCCGTCGCCCGGTACCTGGCCCGAAAGGAACACCAGGTCCTTGAACGTCACGGCGCCGCTGAGTCGTTCGTTGCTATTGATTCGGGTAATGGTCATGGCTGCATCCTCAAGCGGCGCGGGGCGTCAGGCCCTGCATATCAATGGAAGGGGGGCGCTGGTCGATCAGCTCGGCCAGCAGTTGGCCGCTGCCGCAGGCCAGGGTGAAGCCCAGTGCGCCATGCCCCAGGTTCAGCCACAGGTTGCGGTAGGCGCTGGCACCGATCAATGGCACGCCCGTCGGTGTTGCCGGGCGCATACCGGCCCATTCGACCGCCTGGGCGTAGTCACCGGCCAAAGGAAACGTTTCCAGCGCCTGACGCTTTATCAACGCCAGGCGCTTGGGCTCAAGACGCGCATCAAAGCCGACAATATCCACCATGGCCGCGATCCGCAGTTGCTCACCTATGCGTGCATAGACGATCTTGCGGTCGTAGTCGGTGATGCTTACGTTCGGTGCTTTGTGCTGCTCGCCGATCGGCACGCTCAGGCTGTAGCCCTTGAGCGGATACAGCGCCAGCGACAAGCGCGGCAATGCCAGCTCGGCACTGCGATGCCCGGCAGCCAATACCAGTTGATCGACCGGCATCACTTCATGGCCCAACTCGATGGCCTGCACCGCACCGTCGGCGTGACGAACCCCGGTAACCTTGCGCCCCAGCAAAAATGTGCAACGCCCGGACGCTTCCAACCTGGCGGCCAGGCGTTGGCAAAAGGCATGACAGTCCGCAACTTCTTCACTGGGCGTATAGATGCCTCCGACAAAATCCCGCGCCGCCAAGGAAGGTTCCAGGCGCTGGCAGTCGGCCATCGACAGTACCTGCTGCTGCAGGATGTCTGTGACGTTGGCGCGCGCACGCTCAAAGGTCCCGGCATTACGGAAGGTCACCAGCTTGCCGTTGCACCGCCAGTCGAAGCCGTCCAGCCGATCGTCGACACGCCATTGCTGCAAGGTGCCTTGGCTCAGGCTCGCCAGCCGCAGCAAGTGGGCAGCGTTGCGCTTGTTCACCGAGCCCCGGCATGCGCCGACGAATGCAGCCATCCAGCGCCATTGCCGGGGGTCGAGGCGAGGGCGCAGCTTGAGCGGAGAGTCCCCACGCAACAGCCACCCCATCGCCTGCAGCGGCACGCCCGCGTCGGCCAGCGGTGCAACATAGCGATAGGACAGCTGCCCACCGTTGGCGAAACTGGTTTCGCTCCCCAGGGTGTCACGGGCGTCTATCACCGTGACCTCGTGGCCTGCCCGCACCAGTGCGTAAGCACTGGCCAGGCCGATGACCCCACCACCGATGATGCAAACCTGCCTCGCCATCCCAGCCCCCGACCGTTGATTAACTGAAGGCCAAGCGTAGGCGCAGGTGACAGGCCACCGACAATGAATAAAGATGGGTCACCTATAAACAAAGGTTATGGACCTGCCATGCGCTTGCGTCATATCGAAATCTTCCAGGCCATTCGCCAGACTGGCTCGATCAGTGCCGCCGCGCAGTTGCTGCACGTCTCGCAACCGGCGGTGACCAAAGTGTTGCAGCACGCCGAATTGCAGCTGGGCTTTGCGCTGTTTCTGCGTGTACGCGGCAAATTGCAACCCACGCCGGAAGCCCTGGCGCTGGAACGCGAAGTCGAGAAAGTCACCGAGAGCTTGCAAGGTGTACGGCGCCTGGCCAAGAGCCTGCGCCGCGCCCCAGGGCAAAGCGTACGCATTGGTGCGATACCCGCGCTGGCCCTGTCGCTGCTGCCTCCAGCGATTCTGGAATGGAAGCGCGAATACCCCGACATGGCTTGCGAGCTGTCCAGCGACCATAGCCGTGAGCTGGTCCAGAAGCTGTTAATGCGCGAAATCGACCTGGCGCTGACCCTCAACTTTTCCGGCCATCCCGGGTTGACCACACAGGTGTTGGCCAATGGCGTGCTGGTTGCATTGGCGTCCAAGGGCTATTGGTCGGCGGCTGAAATCAACCGGCCATTGCCACTGAGCGAACTGGCGGGCGCGCCATTGATCGGGCTCTCCAGTGCCGATCCGCTGGCGACCAAGCTGGACAGCTACCTGGAGAACGTTGATCCACCGCCACGGGTGACCATCTCGGTGCAAACCTATTCCCTGGCCCGGGCGATGGTGGAGTCCGGTGCCGGCTTGACGGTGATCGACCCCTTTACCGCCCTCGGCGCATCGACGGCAAACACCTGTATCCGCACCCTCACGCCCCCCCTGCCGATCACCCTCTACGCCCTGACCCGCGGCGATGAGCCACCGCCGCATATGCTGGCCAAGCTGCTGCAGATTTTCGGCAATCGTGCCCGTGAGTTGCTCGAGCGCCTTTAAAGAGCAGCCACCAGCATTCACAGCACGTAAAGCATGATCGCCACAAAATGCAGGAGGCTGCCGCCAATCACAAACAAATGCCAGATGCCATGGGAATGACGCAGGCGATCTTCCAAGGCAAAAAAGATGATGCCCACGGTGTACAACACCCCACCCGCGGCCAACCAGATAAACCCTGCCGTGCCCAGCGCCGCGATCAGCGGCTTGACCGCCACCAGCACGATCCAGCCCATTACCGCGTAGATCACGATGGACAGAATCCGCGCCTCCGAGCGCGGCTTGATCTCTTGCAGGATGCCAATCACCGCCAGCCCCCACACGATCCCGAACAGCGTCCAGCCCCACAGCCCGCGCAGGCTTACCAGGCAGAACGGTGTGTAGCTGCCGGCGATCAACAGGTAGATCGAGAAGTGATCGACCTTCTGCATGATCTCTTTTCGCCGCCCCCGCACGCTGTGGTACACCGTCGACGCGCTGTACAGCACCATCAGGGTAAAACCGTAAATCGCCACGCTGACGATTTTCCAGGGACTGCCGTCCAGGCTTGCCACTACCAACATCCATACGGCGCCAATACACGCCGCGACTGCACCGAGCAAATGGCTCCAGGCGTTGAACCGTTCCCCGTGATACATCTATCGTTGACCTCCCCTCACCGTTGACGACTGTCGGCAAGCCTCCAGCCTTGCGTATCAGAGTGCAAGCGGCGTGTGACGTTCCAGCGACGAGGGCCGCGTTTGCAGGCACAATCGAGCGCAATCGAACAAGAGCCCAAGGCCATGCTGATCGACGAAGAATTCACTCTCAAGAAGCTGGAGATTTTCCTGGCGTTCATGCGCACCGGCAACCTGGCCCGCGCGGCCGCCGAGTTGCAAACCAGCAATGTCAGCGTGCACCGCGCCATTCACTCCCTGGAAAGTGCCCTGCGCTGCCCGCTGTTCAAACACGAGGGGCGCAACCTCACCCCGCTGGAAAGCGCCTACGTGCTCGAAGAGCGTGCGCAAAAACTGGTGGCTGATGTGGTCGACAGCGTGCGCCTGACCCGCGAAGCCGCCGGGTTCTCGGCCGAACGCTTCAAGCTCGGCTCGCTGTATTCGCTGACGGTCAAGACCGTGCCGCAGTTGATCATGGGTCTGAAAATCAGGCGCAGCGAACTCAATATCGACCTGATCCTGGGCTCCAACTTCGACCTGCTCTACAAGCTCAAGAACATGGAGGTGGACGCGATCCTCATCTCCCTCGACGAACACGCCCACGACCCCGACTGCGAGCAAATCGCGCTGTTCAGCGATGACATCTTCCTCGCCACCCCGGCCGATTCGCCCCTGGACCGAGATCAGGAAATCGACCTGGCCGACGTGCGCGATGCCACCTTCATCACCCTCACGCAGGGCTTCGCCACGCATCAGGACGGCAACCGGGTGTTCCATCAGGCCGGGTTCGAGCCGAAGGTTGCGATGCAGGTGAACGATATCTTCACCTTGCTGAGCATGGTCAGCTCGGGGGTGGGTTATGCACTGCTGCCGGGGCGAATTGCAGCGGTGTATGAGAACCGCGTGAAGCTGATACCGCTGCAACCCAGGTATCGGTTGCAGCAGCAGATCGGTGTGGTGTTTTTGAAAGCCAAGGAGCGCGATCCGAACCTGCTGGCGTTATTGGCGGAGTGTCGGATGTATGCCAATCGCCAAAGCTGAGGACGATTGCTCCCACGCTCTGCGTGGGAGCGCAGCTTAGGACGCTCCGCGTCCGCTTTTTGACCGTGACGCAGAGCGTCACAAGAGGCGTTCCCACGCGGAGCGTGGGAACAATCATCCCCCGTCAGCCCACCAACCCACGCATCAGCAAAAACAACAACGACGGCCCCAACAAACACCCCAGCGCCGTATAGAACGCCGCCGTCAAACACCCATAAGGCACCAGCTTCGGATCAGTCGCCGCCAGGCCGCCCGCCACACCGCTGGAGGTGCCCATCAAGCCACCGAAGATCACCGCACTGCGTGGGTTGTTCAGCCCGATCAGCGGCGCTACGAACGGCGTCATCACCATCACCAGAATGGCCTTGATCAACCCCGCGGCAATGGACAGCGCCATCACCTCGGAGCTGGCCCCAATCGCCGCACCGGTCACCGGGCCGACGATATAGGTCACGGCCCCGGCACCGATGGTGGTGAGGCTCACCGCATCGGTGTACCCGAACGCCATCGCCACCCCGACCCCGGCAACGAACGACGAGCCCACGCCGACAAACAGCGCCAGTACACCCACGTAGCCGGCGCGTTTGAGCTCATCGACACTCACACCAAACGCCGTGGCGACAATGGCAAAGTCCCGCAACATCGCACCACCGAGCAGGCCGATGCCCGACAACAGCGGAATATCCACCACACCCTTGGAACCACCGGTAAACGCACCGCCCACATACGACAGCGCCAACCCCAGCAGAATGGCAATGGCCGAACCATGCAGGCGCCCCTTGGTGAAGGTATCGGAGATCCAATAAGACACCCACATGGTCAGGCCGATCACGGCGAAACCACTGATCAAGCCGTAGCCGGTGATCACTTTCATCATCGATTCGTACATGGCGATCACCCGGCGTCTTTGGTGGGAACAGGAGCAACCGGCTCGCGGTTACCGATACGCACCAGCACGGGCACCAGGGCAAAGCCGAGCACCACGGCGAGGGTCCCGGCCAGAATCGCCATAGGCCCACCGCTGATGGCGCCATACACGTTTTGCTGGGCAGCCATCGCCACCACAATCGGGATATACACCGCCGCCCAGAAACTCACGCCTTGCTCTGACTTGCCGGTAAACAGGCCGCGTTTGCTCAGGTAGCTGCCCAGGCCGATCAACAGCAGCATGGCAATACCCACCCCGCCGACGTTGGCCGGGATACCCAACAGCTTGCCCAGCAGTTCACCCACCAACAGCCCTGCCAACGTGCAGAACGCCAAAAAAGCCACACCGTAGATAATCATGGTTGTTGTCCTCAAAGTGCTCGTTCGAAATTGTTGTTTTTGTGCTTCGAAAGCCTCGGGTACTGCGTTATCGGTGGCGGCGCTCCTCCTCTTGCAGCAGGGCCTGCAAGGTGTCCAGGCGGGCGCCTTCGCAGGCGATCACCGTGCCTTGTTCAAAAACACGGCGTGACAGACCGGTGAGCACCGCGCCCGGAGGCAGTTCGATTTGCAGTCGCACACCGCGCTCGTAGGCGCTCTGCACCGTGCCGCGCCAATCGACAACGCGGCACATATTGAAGGCCAGGTCGTCACGCAGTTGTTCGGGGTTGTGGATAGGTCGCGCGCGGGTGCTGCTCAGGTAAGTGATGCGCGGCGCCTTGAGTGGGACGAAGGCTTGGAACAGTGCCTGGGCGGGTTGCTCCAGCAACGGGCAGTGAGACGGCACGCTGACCGCCAGGCGCTTGGCGATGCCGTTGCCTTTGATGCGCTCGGCAACCCGCTTCATCCCCTCGTTGCTGCCGGCGATGACGGTCTGGTTATCGGCATTGATATTGGCCAGGTACACCGGCGTTTGCGCGTTGTGGATATCCGCCAGCAGCGCTTCGACACTGGAGAGATCAGGGCCGATCAGCGCCGTCATGCCATAGCCCTGTGGATAAGCCTGCTGCATCAGTCCGCCCCGCAGGCTGACCAGTTTTATCGCATCAGCAAAACCCAGGGAGCCGGCGATCACCGCAGCCGGGTAGGCGCCGATGGACAGGCCCGCCACGTAATCCGGCGTGCACGCCAATTGCCGGGCATGGGCCACGCCGGCGATCAACAGGCACAGTTGCACAGCCCGCGTCGATTCCAGCGCCTGCGCCGAGTCGAGCAGACGAACTTCTTCACCCAGGGCATCACTGGCCTCTTGCAGAATGTCGGCCGGCAGCCCCTGGAGCATGCCGCTGCGTTGGGCGCCCTGCCCCGGAAACACCAGAAGGCTGCTCATGCCACGGTCTGCCAAGGGTCGAGCACAAGGTGCGCACCGCTGACGGTCTTGAGCAGTACACGGCGTGAGGGCCCGGCCCATTCGCGCAAGGCGACGGCGCCGAACGGGGTTTGCAGTTGCAGGTCGACGGCGCAGGGCGCGGTGTCCAGGATCGCCAACAACGCTTGCGCCTCGCTACGACCTAAAGGATTGGGCGTGCACAGAATCAAATCCAGGTCACTGTTGGCATGCAGCGCTTCAATGCCACTGGCCAATTCAAACCCGGCACTGCCGCTGACGCCCCAGTCTTGCTGCGCCAGCACCGGCCGCAGTTGATCGAGGGCCCGCAGCGCCGGTAAATCCCGTGGTGAGAGCACCTCGCGCAAGGCTTGCGGTACCACCCGCCGATGCACCGCCGCCACGGGCATCCGGGCGGCAAAACGCTGCTCACGCAAACGCCCACGCACACCGACCGCCACATGGTCCGGCTCGGCGATGGCACGCCGCACCACCACCGGATGCCCGGCACGGATCGCCTCCCGCACCCAGACCGGGGCATCGGCAGGCAGATGCGCCAGGGTCATGCCCCAGAGCAAGTCGTGGGCGTTCACCATTGCTCCCGCAACAGCTGGCGCACGTGGCTGGAGGCAGCCCGGTTGGTCGCGCCGAGGCGTGAACTCAAGTCGGTACTGCCGATATCCTTGACTGCCTGCACCAGGCAATCGCTGACCCGCGCCACGTCATCCGCCGTGGGTTGTTCAATCTGGGTGACTGACAACGTCTCCCACAGCAATCCCAGGCTGGCATAGCTGTCGATGTCATAGGCCATCGGCGGCACGCTGGCGGCCAGGGTTTCCAATTCTTCGACGCTGCGCAAGGTCACCCGGGCGGCCGAGGCTTTGCCCATGGCATGCACCATCACGCCGGGGTCGCGCAGGGCAATCAGGCGATTGGCCTGGTAGCCGTGGGCGAGGAACGCGCCCGACATGGCCTTGCCCACCAGCAGGGCGATCACCGGGTGGCCGGCAAGCCGAGCGCGTGCGTAGCTGTCAGCCGCGGCGGCCAGGGCCTGATGAATGCCCAGGGCCTCTTCGCGACGGCCATAGGCTTGGCTGGGTACGTCGACGATAGCGATGATAGGACGCTTGTCACCCCGGGCGATGGCTTCGTCCACCGCCTTGGCCAAGCCCCAGCCTTCCAGCAGGCCGACTTCGCCATTGCGGGCGCGGGGGAAGCGGTTGTGCGGGTCGGGAACCACGGCGATATAGCGCACCGCCTGTTCACCCAATACTCCATCCGCCACTTTCAATGAGCCCGGCAAACCTTCCACCGGCGTTGCGTTGGCGCTCAACGCGTTGAACCACTGCAAGCCCCTCATGAGCGTTCTCCCTCATACAGCGCGCGAACAGTCGCCGGCTCGATTTGCGCGCTCGCGTCCAGTTCGGCCAGGCGCGCCAGGTAAAAATCAGCGCGCCGGCTGCGCGGTTGTGCGGGTATACCTTGCTGCAACAGTGTGCTGACGGTCTGCTGGATCTGCGCCACATCGTCCGCCACATAACGGTCGGCCAAGCCGCTGTTGAAGCGTTGCTCGCCACCGGTAAGGCTCCAGATAAAGGGGCGGTCACGGGAGTCGTATTCCTCCAGGCCAGCCTCCTGCTCAATCACCTGGGGGCCATTCAAGCCCAGGCGTGCTTCGCGAGTGACCACCAGGTAGCTGCACAAGCCAGCCGCAATGGACATGCCCCCAAAGCAACCGACACTGCCGGCCACCACGCCGATCACTGGCTGATACTGGCGCAGGTCGACAATCGCCGCGTGAATGTCGGCAATGGCGGCCAGGCCCAGGTTGGCTTCCTGCAAGCGCACCCCACCGGTTTCCAACAGCAACACGGCGCAGGTGGGGATGCCGTTGCGGTTGTCTTCGGCGGCCAGCTCCAAGGCGCCCGCGATTTTTGCGCCGCCAACTTCACCCAGGCTGCCGCCCTGGAAATTGCCTTCGATCGCGGCAATCACTACAGGCTTGGCGCCGATGCTGCCCTTGGCGATCACCACACCGTCATCGGCCTGGGACACCACGCCTTGGCGGCTGAGCCACGGCGACATGACCCGCTGGAACGGGTCGATCAACTCGCGGAAGGTGCCTGCATCCAACAGCGCCTTGGCGCGCTGGCGGGCACCGAGTTCCACAAAGCTGTGTTTAGCGAGTAGGTCAGTCATGGCCGATCTCCTCGAAACCTTGCTCCAGGCGCAAGCGCACCACACCGGGCGTGGCACCGAAGTCGTGGATATCAATGTTCAGGGCCGGCGGCGTCTGCTCCTGGAAGATGCGTTCGAACAGGTGCTGCCAGCGTTGCTGCGCGCCATTGACCGAGGTTTGCACCTGGATGGTCAAGGTGCCGGGCGTGCCCGGCTCCAGCAGCACTTCCAGGTCGCCCGAGCCGACGCAACCCACCAGCGCACGGCCTTTGGGGGGCTGCCCGGCGGGGAATTCAAAGGATAAGGTTTCCATCACAACGCTCCGTCGAGGCGGTCGATAAACAGGCAGGCGGCCAACAGGTCGGCGGCGCCGCCGGGGGAGGCATTCAAGGCCAGCAGTTGCAGGTCCAGCTCATGCAGTTGGCGGCGTCCGGCCAGGGTTGCACTGCCACCGGCGTCGAGCACGGCTTGGGCGCCCTGTTGCATGGTGGCCAGGCCTTCGGTACCGGCGCGGTAAAGCACGCAGGTGTCTGCCAGGTCCGTCATGATCGCCAGCAAAGCATCCAGGCGGGCGTTCTGCTCACCGGCGTTTTCGCGGCGGCTCTTGTGCAGTTGCGGCAGGCCGCGTTGAATCACCGAAGGGAAGCCGAGCTGGGCTTCTTCACGGGCACCGCGTGCGCCGTAGCGCTGCGCAACCTGGGCCCCATGGCTCATGGGCTGCGGGGCGAAGCGGTCGTTGAGCAGGGCCAGCTTGGCGGCGGTCAGGGTTATGGCACGCGGTTCCAAGGCCACCGCAGCGGTGAGCAACCCCAGCGCCCAGATCGCACCGCGATGGGTGTTCACGCCCTGGGTGGTGGCGAGCATGGCCTGCTCGCCTTCCCGGCCAATACGCCCGAGCGCCTCGCGCAGGGGCAGGCCGACTTCGCCGATGTCGAGCGCGGCCTCGGCCATTTCCTTGAACATCGGCCACAGCGACAGCGCCGAGGCGTGCATCAGCCCCAGGTGCAAATCGCTGTGGGCGCCGTTGCCGCGCCGGTCCACCAGAGCGGGTTTGGGCGACAAATCCGCTTCGTCGATCAGCGCATCCACGGCCATATCCGCCAGGCGATCGGCCAGGCTCAGTTCATGCTGTTTGAGCGCGCGCATTTACCAGCTCCTGAATTTGGCGGGCGGGTTGTAGAGGCCACCAGACCAGTCCACCAGGTCGGCCACGCTCTTGGCGGCCAACAACTCGCGGGTGGCGTCGGTGCGGCGAATACCCAAGTCTTCGGGCAAGGCAATCAAGCCTTCGCGGCGCATACGCGCAGTGTCCTTGGGGTTGTGGCGCATACCGATGGCGGTCACCCCGGCGACGGCGGCGATCATTGCCTGGCGTTCTTCCAGGGAGCGCGCCTTGTACAGGTAGGCGATGCCTTCTTCGGTGAGCAAGTGGGTGACGTCGTCGCCGTAGATCATGATGGGCGCCAGGGGCATGCCGCTTTTGCGGGCCACTTCCACTGCGTCCAAGGTGTCGACAAAGGTCGGTTTGCCGCCTTCCTGGAAGGTCTCGACCATTTGCACCACGAGTTTTTTGCCGCGTTCAAGCAAGGCCTCAGGCGCATCGTCGTGGCGCATATCCAGCCAGGCCGGTGTGCCATGACGGCGGCCCCGTGGGTCGTGGCCCATGTTCGGCGCGCCACCGAAACCGGCGAGGCGGCCACGGGTCACGGTGCTGGAATGCCCGTCGCCATCGACTTGCAGGGTGGCGCCGATAAACAGGTCCACGGCGTATTGGCCGGCGAGTTGGCAGAACATGCGGTTGGAGCGCATGGAGCCATCGCGGCCGGTGAAGAACACATCCGGGCGTGCGGCAATGTAGTTTTCCATGCCCAGTTCGGTGCCGAAGCAATGCACACTCTCCACCCAACCGCTTTCAATCGCCGGGATCAATGTGGGGTGCGGGTTGAGTGTCCAGTTGCGACAGATCTTGCCTTTCAGACCCAGGGATTCGCCGTAGGTGGGCAGGATCAATTCGATGGCAGCAGTGTTGAAGCCGATGCCATGGTTGAGCGACTGCACATTGTGTTTTTCGTAGATGCCACGGATCGCCATCATCGCCATCAACACATGCACCGGCTTGATATGGCGCGGGTCGCGGGTGAACAGCGGCTCGATGTAGAACGGCTTGTCGGCCACCACCACGAAATCCACCCAACTGGCGGGAATGTCGACGCGAGGCAAGTCGGTAACGTCGTCCACCAACTGGTTGACCTGCACGATGACGATGCCATCGCTGAAGGCAGCGGGTTCGATCAGCGCCGGGGTGTCTTCGGTGCTGGCGCCGGTGTAGATATTGCCGGCGCGGTCAGCCATGAAGCCGGCAGAAAGCACCACGTTGGGGATCAGGTCCACCACCAGCCGGGCGTAAAGTTCGATGTAGGTGTGGATCGCGCCGATTTCCAGCAGGCCGTCTTCCAGCAACTGGCTGATGCGCAGGGATTGGGTGCCGGCGAAGGAGAAATCGAGCTTGCGAGCGATGCCCTTTTCAAACAGGTCCAAGTGCTCGGAACGCCCGACACTGGGCATGATCATGTGCAAATCGTGGAGCTTGGCCGGGTCGGCCTTGGCCAGGGAGCGCGAGAGAAAATCGGCCTGCTTCTGGTTGTTGCCCTCCAGCACCACGCGGTCGCCGGGGAGGATCAGGGCTTCAAGGGCCTCGACGATCTTGTCACTGGGCAACACCGCCCCGTCTGCATACTGTTTGACTAGCCCGAGCCGCCGCTGCTTCTCGTCGCGCCGCCGCGTCCAGCGCGAGTCGGGGGTGATGGTTGTTGTCATGGTCGCTCCACGGGGGGTTGCTGTCGTGGGGCTAACCTTAGGAGTGAAGCGCAAAGGCATCAATCAAGCTGGAGGACGAACCGTTACGCCTGGAGTAACGAAGATCAAACTGTGGGAGCTGGCTTGCCTGCGATAGCTGTAGGTCAGCTACTGGGATGTTGACTGACAGGCCGCTATCGCAGGCAAGCCAGCTCCCACATGGGTCGGTGGTGTTGGTTAGATAGCGGTCCCTGATTGGGGCCGTTTCAAGAAGCTGGGGACGGGCTGACTTGCTCCAATGCGCTATCGATCAGCAACTGCCCCAACTCGGCCATTTGCTGGATCCCCAGCATGATGGCGCGCTGGGAAGTGTCCAGGTCGAAGGCCAGATCGCAGGTGAGCGCATTGAGCGAGGACAGGGTTTCGCTGGCATTGACCAGCAGGGTTTCGTTGTCTGGGTGGGGGTTTACGGTGAAAAGGGGTGGATTGGGCGTAGGTTTGACCATGATTTACAACTCCGATATGTGATGGCGGCTGCCCTCTCTCCGCTTGCACGCGAATGAAGGTGGCAGCTGTACGCAGGTGTGCAAGACCGGGCATATCGGACCCCGGCAGACTCCGAAGAATCTCCCACGCACAGCCGCCATAACGAGTACAGCAGGCATAAAAAACGCCCGTTGAATGGCTATGGGCGTTGGTGCGCCGACATGTAACCGGACCTGCACGTCCGTGTCAGCGTTTTTTGCGATGACGGGACGAAGACTAGGCGTGCGGACCTCTCACCACTAGTTCATGCACGGCCCAAAATCTTGCAGGAAAAATCCGAAGCCTTTTATGTCGAAGGGCATGCAGGAAGTTTCATACAGCGTTTTGGGGTTGTTGCTTGGAACTGGTCCTTCTAGCCTTCGCGGTTGAATGCCCATAGTCGAAGGACGCACCAACATGCCGATGCACAACCCACCTCACCCAGGTGAAATTTTACTTGAGGACGTTATCCCAGCCTTGGGTATCACCATTACCGAGATGGCGCGACGCCTTGGTTTCGCCCGTGAGACTTTTTCAAGGATCCTGCATGGCCACGCCCCGGTCAGCCCGGACCTTGCCGTTCGGTTGGAACGGGCCGGCGTGAGTACTGCCCAGTTATGGTTGTCGATGCAAAGTGCCTACGACTTATGGCAGGCCGAGCATCGGGAGCAGCCAGTGATTGAACGGTTTGCGCGGATTGATTGAGACCTGGAGATGAGCGCAGCTCAGTGTGGGAGCTGGCTTGCCTGCGATGGCGGTGGGTCAGTGTTTAATGCAGTGACTGAAACACCGCTTTCGCAGGCAAGCCAGCTCCCACAGTGGATCTTCATAGGACTCAGGATCAGGCCAGGCCGGACTCTAC
Source organism: Pseudomonas sp. CFSAN084952 (assembly GCF_009648855.1). NCBI lineage: Bacteria > Pseudomonadati > Pseudomonadota > Gammaproteobacteria > Pseudomonadales > Pseudomonadaceae > Pseudomonas > Pseudomonas sp. CFSAN084952. The sequence continues at coordinate 5,030,473 of NZ_CP045767.1, forward strand.
CAGCAGCGCTTCAAGCCCCATCAAGTCCGGCACCTTCGCCACCTGCTCGCCCACTTGCACCGCCGCCAGTTCCAGCGGGCACAGGGGGACGTCCACGTAGCTCAATTCGCTGTCGAGCTTGTACGAGCGGGGAATACCCTGGATCACCAGAGCAATGAACTTCAAGGTCGGCCGCCCGCCCAGTGCATTCAACACCACGATGCGCGAGCGTTCGCCCGTCATGCTGGCTTCGCCGCAGGCCGCTTCAAAGCTGATCAGCGGAATCTGTCGATCACGCCACGTGACCTGCCGCAGGTACCACGGCGGCGCGTCACTGGCCGGTTCGCCGCGCTGAAAGTCGATCAGTTCGGCGACGGCAACGTTGGGCAACACCAGGTGGCGGTCGGCCAGGGGCAGTAGCAGGCCGGTGAGTTGGCTGGTGCGGTGTTCAAGCATGGGACTTGCTCCAATAGGCGATGCTCTCCAGCAGCACCGACTCTTGGTACGGCTTGCCGAGGTAGTCGTTGACGCCAATGGCCATGGCGCGGTCGCGGTGTTTCTGGCCGGTGCGTGAGGTGATCATGATGATCGGCAAGCGCATCAGGCGTGGGTCGTTGCGTATCTGAATGGCCACTTCGAAGCCGTCCATGCGCGGCATTTCGATGTCGAGCAGCATCAGGTCCGGGGTGTGTTCTTCCAGGATGGCGAGGGCGTCGATACCGTCCTTGGCGGTGAGCACGTTCATGCCGTTGCGCTCCAGCAGGCGGCTGGTGACTTTGCGCACGGTGACCGAGTCGTCCACCACCAGCACCAGCAGCGGGCGTTTTTTCAGTGGGTCGTTGAGGACCAGCGGCGCATCCACTGCCTGGGCCGGCAAGGCCGGTTGCCGAGCGCGGATGTGCGCCAGCAGGTCGATGATCAGCACCACATGGCCGTCGCCCAGGATGGTCGCGCCGGTCACGCCCTGCACCCCGGAGAATTGCGGCCCCAAGCCCTTGACCACGATCTCGCGGGTACCGGCCATGGCATCCACGTGCACCGCCACGCGGCGTTCATTGCAATGCACCAGCAGCACCGGCACAGGCTGGTACTGGCCCAGCAGTTTCGGGCGGCTGGCGGTGTGCAGCAGGTCGCCGAGGTAGAACAACTCGTAGCGCTGGCCGCCATATTCATAGTGCGCCGGGTCTTGCTGGTAGTGCCCCGCCAACTCGTGGGGCAGCACGCGCACCAGGCCTTCGATGGTGTTGAGGGGGATCGCGTATTGGTCGTCCGCGCAGTGCACCATCAGCGCACGATTGACCGACACGGTAAACGGCAGGCGAATGCGAAAATGCACGCCCATGCCCGGCGTCGAGTCGATCACCATGGAGCCGCCGAGCTGGCGCACTTCTTCATGCACCACGTCCATGCCCACGCCGCGCCCGGAAATCTGGGTGATTTTTTCGGCGGTGGAAAAGCCCGGCTGCAGGATGAACTGCAACACGTCACGGTCGCTGATCTCTTGATGGGGCGCGAGCAGGCCGCGCTTGATCGCCTTGCGTCGCACCGCTTCGAGGGGCACGCCGGCGCCGTCGTCGCGCATGTCGAAGACGATGTCGCCGCCTTCGTGGGTCAGGTCCAGGGTGATGCGGCCCTTCTCCGGTTTGCCCGCCGCCAGCCGCACTTCGCGCGACTCCAGGCCGTGGTCGACGGCGTTGCGCAGCATATGCTCCAAGGGTGCCGCCATGCGCTCCAGCACATTGCGGTCCATCTCGCCTTCGGCATTGCCGACGATAAACTCCACGTCCTTGCCCAACTCGCCCGCCACTTGCCGCACGATGCGCTTGAGGCGTGGCAACATGCGCTCGAAAGGCACCATGCGCGTGCGCATCAGGCCTTCCTGCAACTCGGTGTTGATACGCGCCTGTTGCTGCAGCAGGTTGTGGGCATCCTGGTTGCGGCGCTCAAGGGTGTCCTTGAGGTCGAGCAGGTCGGAGGCAGATTCGGACAGCGCACGGGCCAGCTGTTGCAGCTGCGAATGGCGGTCCATTTCCAGCGGATCGAATTCTTCGTAGCCCAGGCGTTCGGCCTCGGCTTGCTGGCGGCTCAGGAGGCGGCCCTGGGTTTCGCTGTCGAGCCGGCGCAGCTGGTCGCGCATGCGCTCGATGGTGGTTTCCATCTCACTCAAGGCAATGCGCGCATCCTTGACTTGCTGCTCGATCCGCCCACGGAAGATCGAGGTTTCGCCGGCGAGGTTGACCAGGTCATCGAGCAAGTCGGCAGAGATTTTCACCATGTCGGCAGCCGGATCGGCGACCACTTCGGCCTTGCCAGCCGGCAGCGCCACCGGTGTGACCGGCTCATCACTGGGGTGCACCAGGCTCTTGATGCGCTCGATGAGTTTATCCACCGAACCCACCGGCAGACCCTCGGCCACGGCGTCGATCATCTGCGCCAGGCGGTCATGGCAGCCTTGCAGCAGTGCGAACAACTCAGGGGTCGGCGCGAGCAAACCGGCGGACAGCCCTTCGTAAAGAAATTCCAGCTCATGGGCCAGATCGCCGATTGGCCCGATCTCGACCATACGCGCACCGCCCTTGAGGGTGTGCAGGTCCCGCAGCAGGGTTTCCACTTCTTGGCGATTGCCCGGCTCGCCCTGCCAGCGCACTAACGCGCTGCCTGAGCTGTCGAGGATATCGGTGGCTTCTTCGAGGAAGATATCCAGCAATTCCGGGTCGGCACCCGAGGCGGCTGCCACCGCAGCCGGCGCTGCCGGGCTGCTGGCCTGGCGCAACTCCCGCAACCTTTCGACCAGCTCGACGCCGTCACTCAAGGGTTGCTGCTGTTGCAGTTCGTCCAACTGTTGGGCCAAGCGTTCGTGGCTGGCCATCAGTGCCTGGGACAGCTCCACGGAATAACTGTAGCGGCGATCCACCAGCCCCTCATAAACGCATTCGAGCTCATGGGCCAAGTCGCCCACCGGGTCGATTTCGGCCATGCGTGCGCCGCCCTTGAGGGTGTGCAGGTCCCGCTGCAACGAGGACAAGGGCGCGGCGTTTTCGGGTTCCAGCAACCAGCGCTTGAGCGACTGCCCGGCGCTGTCGAGGATGTCTACGGCCTCTTCAAGAAAGATCTCGACAATCTCGTCGTCCATCGCGGTGGCGTGATCCAACTGCGCAGTAGCCGCGCCCAACTCGGAGATACTCAGGGCGCGGCTGCCGTCGCTTTTGATCAGGCCCGTGGCGGACGGGTCCAAGGCTTCGTCCAGCAACTCGCGCAACGCCTGCAGCCGTGCGGGCGCGGGGCTGACTTCCTGGCCGGCGGCCAACTGGTCGAGCATGTTGATCAGCGCGTCGTGGGCCTGTTCGGCCTCGTGGAAGAACCGGGCGCTGACCGCCAGGCTGCTTTCTTCTACCGCGCCATACAGGTCGAGCAAGGCCTCGCACAACGCGTCGATAGGGTGCAGGTCGGCAAGGTGAGCGCCCTCGCCCAACGTAGTCAGCTCGTCCAGCAATGCCGTGAGCTCCTGACGGTCGCCGGGGTGATGCTGCCAGCGGCGCAGCAGGCTTTCGGCGTCGAGCAGGATGTCCATGCCCTGGGCCAGGAAGTTGGTGATCAAGTGCGGGTCACGCTTGACGCGCAGGCCGGTCGTGGGCGCGTCGAGCAAGGCGGCAAGTTGATGCTCCAGCAGGTGTTGGGTGCGGCTGATCACGCTGGCCGCACCGTGGATCGGTGCCAGGGGATTGTTGTCCAGGTCACGCACCCCGCGCTGGAACAGCCCCTGTGCCTCAAGCAACAACGCCACTTCGTCCTTGTCCAGCGGCAGGCGGTGGGCCTTGTACTCACGGGTGAGGTGATCCAGCGGGCGCGCCAGCTCGGCGATGGGCAACACGCCGGCCATGTAGGCGCTGCCCTTGAGGGTGTGCAAGGCGCGTTGCAGTTCATCGCTGACCTGCAGCGGCACCTGCTCGGCGGCCTGTTGCAGGAAGTGGCCGAGGCTGTCCAGATGGCCCTGGGCTTCGTTGCGGAAGATCTCCAGCAGCATTGGGTCATGGGGCTCGGTGGTCGACGTTGCAGCGCCACTGGCCAGGGCATGGGCACGGGCGGCCAAGGCGTCGGCTTCATCGCGCTGGCGTTGATCGTCGCTGGCAAAATCGGCGATCAGCTCCGGCAGCAGGGCCACGGTCTCATCCAACACCTGCTGCACCTCAGGGCCAAGGACTAAGCTGCGTTCCAGCACGCGATTGAGCAGGTTCTCCACGGCCCAGGCCAGCTCGGCCAGCACCAGGGCGCGCACCATGCGGCCGCTGCCCTTGAGAGTATGGAAAGCCCGGCGCATTTCGCCCTGGGCGGCTTTGTCCGCGCTGTCGGGCAGGTAGCGATGCAGCACGTCGAGGACTTCATCGGTTTCTTCAAGGAAGACTTCGCGCAATTCATCGTCAATCGGTTCCTCGCCGGCCGGCGGCGGCAACAGGCTGCCTGGACGCTGCAAGGCCGGAGGGTTGAGACGTGATGCAGGGCTGGCCAAGGCATCGAATTGGGATTGGTTTGATACGGCCTCGGAGGACAGTGCCCCCTCGGGCGCGACCAGGGCCTGGCGCCAGGGTTTTTCCACCGGCAGGTAGCCCAATGCATTCAAGCCCTGGGTGGCCAACTCCAGCACTTTTTCCCCTGCCGCGTCAGGGTCTTGAAGCATGCGTTCGAGGTAGTACTCCAGGCTACTGACCACCTCGGCAAAATGCGCCAGTTGTGTCGCCGAAGGGGCGGCTTCATTGACCATCAACTGCTCATCGACGTAGTCGGTGCAACCGCGCATCAGGCTCGCCGCACGCGGCAAGGGAATCATCGCCAGGGCACCACGTACCTGGCTCAGCAGCTCGGGCAAGGACTCCAGGCGCTGACGATCCCAATCAGCCTCAATGCAGTCGATCACCAGTTCCTTGGCTTGGCGCAGGCACTGGCACGACTCACGAATCACCAACTGATGGATCTGGGTCAGGTCGGTGGTGGGCAAGCGGCTGTCTTCACGGCTTTGCGGTTCGACAGTGCTGATCATCCCGGCCAACGTCGCTTCGACATACAGCAACGCACCGGCCACATCCATCAACACCGCGTCATTGGGTTCGCGCTGCCCCTGGACCAGGCTCAACACCACAGCGAGTTGGTCGATGATCACTTTGCGCGGCTGGCCGAAACCCAGTACCGCAAGGGTATCGGCGATCTGCCGCAGCGGCGCCAGCAAGGGGTCGAGGTCCTGGGTGTGCTGGCGATCACTGCGCACGAACAGATCCAGGCGCTCCTTGACCCGCACCAGCTCCTCACACAACGCGCCGAGCACCGAGCCCATGGCATTGCGATCCGGCCCGGCCAGCCGTGCACGTTCAGCGTCGACCACGGCGCTGTCGGGCAAGGCTTCGTCCAAGCCGTAGCGTTCCTTCAGGCTTTGCATGCGCGGCGTCGGCCGGGTGACTTTGGCGACGTAGAACAGCAGGCTCTTGAGCAAGTCGTCCGGCGCCGGCTGGTTGATGCCATTGATGCCTTGAACCAGCAAGCGCTTGAGTTGCTTGTCGCTGGCCTTGAGCAGGCTGCGCAGCGCCGGGCTGTTGGCGACCACGCCGGTGAGCATGCCTTCGACCAGCGCCGAGGTGACCTGCCACAACGGCAGCAGCGGCGCACCCTGGCACAGCGCTTCAAGGCGTGCGAACACCCGCGCCATGTCTTCCAGGTTGCTGGGGCCGTGGTCTTCACGCAGCAACCCGGCGAGGGCTTGTTGCAGCAGGTGGCGCCACTGGCGCAACTGCTCATGCAGATCCGGCGTGGCCCGTTGGGCCAGGGCTTGCTCAGGCAACGGCTCGATCGACAGCAGTTGCGGGCTGAACAGGCTGGTTTCCGATAGCAGGCTTTCACCACGGGCGCTGCGCAGGTCGTTGAGCAGCGGCAGCACCACCAGTGGCAGGTCGCGGCGGGCACTGTGCACGCGGTCGAGGTACAGCGGCAATTGGCCGAGGGCTTGTTGCAGCAGGCGGATACTTTCATCGCGCTGGCCGACGTGCCCGGCCTGGAGCGCAAGGGCCAGTTCTTCGATCTCTTCGGCCAGCAGCGCCGCGCCGTAGAACTCGACCATTTGCAGCGCGCCATGCACCTGGTGGATACCGGCCAGGCATTGGTTGAGGGCGTCGTCGTCAAGGGTTTCAACGTACGCGTCCAGCGCCGACCGGGCCTGTTTCAGGGTTTCGGCAATATCGCCCTTGACCCATTCGAGGGCCACGTAGTCGTGCCGATCAACCATAACTGCTCCGCTTAGAATTCATGAGTTGCTGGTATCTCACAAACAATGGAGATCCGATGTGGGAGCTGGCTTGCCTGCGATAGCGGTGGGTCAGCACTATATCTGTATCTGACAGACCGCTATCGCAGGCAAGCCAGCTCCCACAGTTGGACTGTGGTGTTCTTCAGGTCGTATTTCAATCATCGACCTGCTTGGGCGGCGGCAAGGTGAAACCCGATACTGACCTGCGCAACTGGCTGGCCATCTTCGCCAGGTTACCAATGCTTTCGGCGGTGGCGGTGGAACCCGACGACGTCTGGGTGGTGATCTGCTGGATCACGTTCATGGTCAGGGAAATCTGCCCCGCCGATGAGGTCTGTTGCTGCGCCGCGTTGGAAATACTCTGGATCAGCGCCGCCAGGGTTTTGGACACGCCTTCGATCTCTTCCAGCGCCACCCCGGCGTCCTGGGCCAGGCGCGCGCCGCGCACCACTTCCGTGGTGGTCTGTTCCATGGAGATCACCGCTTCGTTGGTGTCGGCCTGGATGGTGCGCACCAGGGTTTCGATCTGCCGGGTGGCCGCCGAGGAGCGTTCGGCCAACCGTTGCACTTCATCGGCCACCACCGCAAAACCGCGCCCGGCGTCACCGGCCATGCTGGCCTGGATCGCGGCATTGAGGGCGAGGATATTGGTCTGGTCGGCGATATCGTCGATCAGGCTGATGATGTCGCCAATTTCCTGGGACGACTCGCCCAAACGCTTGATGCGCTTGGCCGTGTCCTGGATCTGCTCGCGAATGTTGTCCATGCCGTGGATGGTGTTGTGCACCACCTCGTTGCCTTTGTTGGCGATCTCTACCGAACGTTCAGCTACCGCCGAGGATTCGGCCGCGTTGGCCGATACCTGGTCAATGGACTGCGCCATCTGGTTGATCGCCGTGGACGCTTCGGCAATCTGCTGGGCCTGATGCTCCGATGCCTGGGCCAGGTGCATGGCGGTGGCCTGGGTGTCCTGCACCGCACCGGCGACCTGCCCGGCAGTGAGGTTGATGGTGGCGACCAGGTCGCGCAGTTGGTCCACGGAATAGTTGATGGAGTCTGCGATGGTGCCAGTGAAGTCTTCGGTGACCGAGGCGGTGACGGTAAGGTCGCCGTCGGCCAGGTCTTCGATTTCATCCAGCAGGCGCATGATCGCGTTCTGGTTGCGCTCGTTCTTCTGCGCGGTTTCATGCAGTTGGCGGTTGGTCTCGCGCACCATGACCAGGCCGATCAGGATGATCGAGGCCAGCGCCAGCAAGCCCAGCACGTAACCACCGATGGTGTCGAAGCTGCGCCCGCTGGCGAGGTTTTCAAAACCCGTGGCCAGGTGCGAGGCTTCATCGAGCAAGGTTTGCGACAGGTTGAAAATATTGCTCGCCGAGGCGCGCACCTGGAACAACTGTGGCGAGGTCTCGAGAATTTCATCCACGGAGCCGGAGACAAATTCGAACAGCTCGGCGATGTCCGCCAGCCGCGCACGGGCGTCCGGGTCTTCGACCTGGGTGATACGCAGGCCCGGGTTGCCGTTGAGCATGCCATTGAGCACCACGCCAAAACGGTTGGCATCGCGGCCAAAGGCATCGGCGGCCTGCACGGCGGTTTCATCCCCCGCCAGCACCGTGTTGACCGCCCCCAGGATACGTTCGGCCAGCAGCGACTGGCGTTGGGCCAAGGCAACTTGGCTGGCCGGGGCGCCGCGTTGCAGCAGGATATCCACGACCTTTTCCGACTCGATCTGCAGTTGCGGCACGGTTTCGGCCAGGGTCGCCGCCACCTGGTGCAACGACAATACGGTCTGCTCGCTGGCCAGGATGGCGTCGGTGTTTTTGAGCAGCGCCTCCCAGTCGGTCTGCACCGCCCGCATTTCGGCGCGCACCGCACTGGGCGCCGCCGGCAAGCCAGTTTGCGGGTCACCTTTTTTCAGGTAACCCCAGCGCTGGGCAAAATCGTTGCGCGCATCGCCCAGCAGCTTGAACGCCGCCGCTTTCCCGGCAGCGGCCTCGGTGGCGTTCTTGGCAATGCGCTGGGACAGCACGCGCAGCTCACCGGCGTGGCCGATGTACTGTTTATCGTAGGTGGACTGGGTGTTGAGGTACGCGAAGTTGGCGAACAGCAACATGATGAACACGATCAAGGCGATAAACAGCACGATGATCTGCGAACGGCTGCGCGAAGCGGCCTGGGGTTTGGGCGCGGTAGCGGTACTCATGCGGCAACATCCATGAAGCCAGGGGCCTGGGCCAGGGCGAAGGGGCTGAAGACTTGCCATTGCGGCTCGCCGTCGAACTGGCCCTGGATAAACGGGGCGCTCGAGGCGGTGCTCGCCACCCAGGCGTCCAATGGGAAATGCTGCATGCCTACCACCTCGTCTACCAGCAGCCCGACAAACAGGTCGTTGAACTCCACCACCAGCACCCGCCGTTGCTTGCGCGCCCTGGACAACTCAAGGCCCAGGAAACCGCCCAGGTCCATCACCGGCAGCAAGCGCCCGCGCAGGTTGGCCACGCCCTTGACCCAGGGTTTGACCCCCGGCATCAAGGTGCAGCGCGGCTCATGCAACACCTCGGCGACTTCGCCCATGGGCGCCACGTAGGCGTTTGGCCCTACGCGGAAAGCGATGCCGCTCCAGCGTTGCAGGCGCGTTTCCTGGGACGGCAGGTCCGCGGCCAGCAAGCGGCAGCGGCGGTCGATGTCCAGCAACAGCTCAAAGGCGGTTTGCGACTCGGTCATGATCGCAAGCCTTAGCCGGCCAGCACCTTGTTCAGGGTGGCAATCAGGGTCTCTTCATCCACAGGCTTGGTCAGGTAATCCTTGGCGCCCTGGCGTGCGCCCCAGATCTTGTCGGTTTCCTGGTCCTTGGTGGTGATGATGATAATCGGGATACCGTTGGTTTCTGGCTCCTTGGACAACTGGCGCGTGGCCTGGAAGCCGTTGAGGCCGGGCATCACGATATCCATCAGCACCGCGTCGGGCTTTTCCTGGCGGGCCAGGGCCACGCCGTCCGCGCCGTTTTCGGCCTTGAGCACCTGGTGGCCATGCTTTTCCAGCATGCCGGTGAGTTTGTACATTTCAGTCGGCGAATCGTCGACGATCAGAACACGTGCCATGGTTTTCCCCGCTACATTGGTCGGCGCCGGCCCTCGTGAGGCGGCGTCAGTGTGCTTGTTCTACTGCGGCGAACCCAGGCACATAGGCCTTGATCGCCCCCAGCAGTTCTTCCTTGCTGAAAGGCTTGGTCAAAAATTGATCGACACCCACGATGCGCCCCTTGGCCTTGTCGAACAGGCCGTCCTTGGAGGACAGCATGATCACCGGGATCGACTTGAACGCCGGGTTGTTCTTCACCAGGGCGCAGGTCTGGTAGCCATCCAGGCGCGGCATCATGATGTCGACAAAGATAATGTGCGGGTGATGATCGACAATACGAGCCAGGGCGTCGAAACCGTCGATCGCCGTGATGACCTCGCACCCCATGTTCTTCAACAGCGTCTCGGCGGTGCGGCGGATCGTTTTCGAATCGTCGATCACCATCACCTTCAAGGCGTTGGAATGCTGTTCCATATCTGCTCTACCATCGCCACAGCGAATCGGTTTTCGGTGTGTACTGCCTGATGTTGCACAGGATGAACGCCGCAAGCCTTGGAATTCAAGGGCTGCTGCGCCGTGCCAGCCTTTTTAGCACAGTCTCCAAGCGCAATCTATCGAGGCACCCACCCAGTGGTTTTTCCTTGACCCACAACAGCCGCAGCGCCACTCTGACGCCACTTTTATGCGCCCCAATTTGCTAGAGGAAATCCCCCATGAGCGTTCGCGTCGGCATTGTCATGGACCCTATCGCCAGCATTTCCTATAAAAAGGACAGTTCGCTGGCCATGCTCCTGGCCGCCCAGGCCCGCGGCTGGACCTTGTTCTATATGGAGCAGCGCGACCTTTACCAGGGTGAAGGCGAGGCCCGCGCACGCATGCGCCCGCTGCAGGTGTTCGCCAACCCCGAGAAGTGGTTCGAGCTTTCTGACGAAATCGACAGCCCCCTTAGCGACCTCGACGTGATCCTGATGCGCAAGGATCCGCCGTTCGACATGGAATTTGTGTACTCCACCTACCTGCTGGAGCAAGCCGAACGGGCCGGCGTGTTGATCGTCAACAAGCCGCAAAGCCTGCGTGACTGCAATGAAAAGCTGTTCGCCACCCTGTTCCCGCAGTGCACACCACCGACCGTGGTCAGCCGCCGCGCCGATGTACTGCGTGAATTCGCCGCCAAGCATGGCGACGTGATCCTCAAGCCGCTGGACGGCATGGGCGGCACCTCGATCTTCCGTCACCGCGCCGGCGACCCGAACCTGTCGGTGATCCTCGAAACCCTGACCGCCCTGGGCACCCAGCAGATCATGGGCCAGGCCTACCTGCCGGCGATCAAGGACGGTGACAAGCGCATCCTGATGATCGACGGCGAGCCGGTGGATTACTGCCTGGCGCGCATCCCGGCAGCCGGCGAGACCCGTGGCAACCTGGCCGCCGGTGGTCGCGGTGAAGCGCGGCCGTTGTCGGACAAGGACCGCTGGATCGCCGCTCAAGTCGGTCCGACCCTGCGGGAAAAAGGCCTGCTGTTTGTCGGACTGGACGTAATTGGTGAGAACCTCACTGAAATCAACGTCACCAGCCCGACCTGTATTCGCGAGATCGACAATGCATTTGGTACGAACATCGGCGAAATGCTGATGGCCGCCATTGAGCGCAAGCTAAAAGCCAAGTGACATAGAACAGCCGGACACATACCAACATTGCGTTATCATGCGCCACCTGTGAAACGCGCGATGTTGGTTTTCTTGTCATGACACTCCCGTCCGATCTGCCCCCCGAATTCACCCATAGCGGCGTGCGCCCGGCTGATCGTCTCGGTTTTACCCTGTTTCTCGCTGCGCTGATTCACCTCGCCCTGCTCCTGGGCGTGGGGTTCACCCTGGTGGAACCCAAGCAGATCACCAAGACCCTGGAAATCACACTTGCTACGTTCAAGAGCGAAAAGAAGCCCGAAAAGGCTGACTTTCTCGCCCAGGAAAACCAGCAAGGCAGCGGCACCCTCGACAAGAAAGCCGTGCCCAAGACCACCGAAGTGGCGCCCTTCCACGACAACCAGGTCAAGAAGGTCACCCCACCGCCGGCGCCAAAGCCCGAGGTCAAGCAGGCCACGCCCAAGGCTGCGGTAGCCACCGTCGCGCCCAAGCCGCAAAAAGCCCCGACCCAGCGCGAAAAGGCCAAGACCGAACCCAAGCCCGAGCCAGTGAAACCTGCGCCGACGTTCGACAGTTCGACGCTGTCCGACGAAATTTCCAGCCTCGAAGCCGAACTGGCCCATGAACAACAGCTGTATGCCAAGCGCCCGCGCATCTACCGCCTGAACGCGGCCTCGACCATGCGCGACAAAGGCGCCTGGTATAAGGACGAGTGGCGCAAGAAGGTCGAACGCATCGGCAACCTCAACTACCCGGACGAGGCACGGCGCCAGCAGATTTATGGCAACTTGCGCTTGCTGGTGTCGATCAACCGTGACGGCTCGCTGTATGAAGTGCAGGTGCTGGAGTCCTCCGGCCAGCCGCTGCTGGACCAGGCCGCGCAACGCATCGTGCGCCTGGCCGCGCCCTTTGCGCCGTTCAGCGGCGACTTGAACGACGTGGACCGCCTGGAAATCATCCGCACCTGGCGGTTCGCCAAGGGCGACCGGTTGTCCAGCAACTGATCGCACAGATCGTTCCCACGCTCCGCGTGGGAATGCCGCCATGGACGCTCTGCGTCTGCTCTTGGGACGCGGAGCGCCCCGGGATGCATTCCGACGCAAAGCATGGGAACGATCAGCGACCAGGCTCGCGCCCGCACTTGTCAGTTCGTCCCTCCAACGCCACACTAGCGGACATGAAAAACGTCAGCCCGACTTACCTCAAGCACCAATTCCTGATCGCCATGCCCCATATGGCCGACCCGAACTTTGCGCAGACCTTGACCTACATCGTCGAGCACACGGCCAATGGTGCCATGGGGTTGGTGGTCAACCGCCCGCAGGAGCTGAACCTGGCCGATATCCTTGAGCAACTGCGCCCGGAAATCGACCCGCCAGCGCGCTGCCAGGGCGTACCGATCTACTTCGGCGGGCCGGTGCAGACCGATCGCGGTTTTGTACTGCACCCCACCGGGCCGACGTTCCAGGCCACGGTAGACCTTGATGGGGTGTCACTGTCCACATCCCAGGATGTGCTGTTCGCCATCGCCGACGGCATCGGCCCCGAGCAGAGTGTGATCACCCTGGGCTACGCCGGTTGGGAAGCCGGGCAACTGGAGGCCGAACTGGCCAGCAATGCCTGGCTGACCTGCCCGTTCGACGCTGATATTTTGTTCAACACCGCCAGCGAATTGCGCCTGGAAGCGGCAGCAGCCAAGCTGCGGGTCAACCTCAGCCTGCTGACCAGCCAGGCGGGGCACGCCTGATGGCCTTGCGTCTGATCCTCGGTTTTGACTACGGCACCAAACAGATCGGCGTAGCGGTTGGCCAGGTCATCACCGGCCAGGCCCGCGAACTGTGCACCCTCAAGGCCCAGAACGGCGTGCCGGACTGGAACCAGGTCGAAGCCCTGATTAAAGAGTGGAAGCCTGACGCAGTGGTGGTCGGCCTGCCCCTGAACATGGATGGCACCCCCAGTGACATGTGCCTGCGCGCCGAGAAGTTCGCGCGCCGCCTCAATGGCCGCTACAACCTGCCCTTCTATACCCACGACGAACGCCTCACCACCTTCGAAGCCAAGGGGGAGCGCCGCGACCGTGGCGGGCAAAAGGGCAGTTACCGCGACAACCCGGTAGACGCCATCGCCGCGGCCTTGCTGTTGCAGGGCTGGCTGGATGAAAACACCGCTTTATTTGAATCCTGACCCGCCGCGATCCTGTGGGAGCGGGCTTGCCCGCGAAGAACGTTAACGATACCGCGAGAAGACTGGATGAACGCGGTGCCCATGAGTTTTTCGCGAGCAAGCTCGCTCCTACACACTTGATAAGGAGCCACCATGAGCTTGCCGAACCCTGCCGAACTGATCAGCCAGATGGCGATACGCCTCAAGGCGCACCTGGAACACCGTGCCATCAGCGAACCGCGTTTTATCGGCATACGCACCGGTGGCGTGTGGGTAGCCCAGGCATTGCTGGAAGCACTGGGCAGCGATTCGCCTCTGGGCACCCTGGACGTGTCCTTCTACCGCGACGACTTCAGCCAGAACGGCCTGCATCCACAAGTGCGCCCATCGGCCCTGCCCTTCGAGATCGAAGGCCAGCACCTGGTATTGATCGACGACGTGCTGATGAGCGGCCGCACCATCCGCGCCGCCATGAACGAATTGTTCGACTATGGCCGCCCTGCCAGCGTGACCCTGGTGTGCCTGCTGGACCTGGATGCTGGCGAACTGCCGATCAGCCCGGACGTCGTGGGTGCAACCCTGTCGCTTGCACCCCAGCAGCGGGTAAAATTGTCCGGTCCTACGCCGCTCGAACTCGAACTGCAAGACCTTGCCCTTTAAACCGCCTTGTAAAGAGTCCCCGCGATGACGCCTCTAGATGCCAAGCGCCCGCTGCAGCTCAATGCTCAGGGCCAGTTGCAACACTTCTTGTCCCTCGACGGTTTGCCCCGCGAACTGCTCACCGAAATCCTCGACACCGCCGACTCGTTCCTGGAAGTCGGTGGCCGGGCAGTGAAGAAAGTCCCGCTGTTGCGCGGCAAAACCATCTGCAACGTGTTCTTCGAAAACTCCACCCGCACCCGCACCACCTTTGAACTGGCGGCCCAGCGGCTGTCGGCCGATGTGATCACGCTGAACGTGTCCACCTCGTCGGCGAGCAAGGGCGAAACCCTGCTCGATACCTTGCGCAACCTGGAAGCCATGGCCGCCGACATGTTCGTGGTACGCCACGGCGACTCCGGCGCTGCGCATTTCATCGCCGAGCATGTGTGCCCGAACGTGGCGATCATCAATGGCGGCGACGGCCGTCACGCGCACCCGACCCAGGGCATGCTCGACATGCTCACCATTCGTCGGCACAAGGGCAGCTTTGAAAACCTCTCGGTAGCCATCGTCGGCGACATCCTGCATTCGCGGGTGGCACGTTCGAACATGCTGGCTCTCAAGGCCCTGGGTTGCCCGGATATCCGCGTGATCGCGCCCAAGACCCTATTGCCCATCGGCATCGAACAGTATGGCGTGAAGGTCTACACCGACATGGCCGAAGGCCTCAAGGATGTGGACGTGGTGATCATGCTGCGCCTGCAACGCGAGCGCATGGCCGGGGGCTTGTTGCCCAGCGAAGGTGAGTTCTACCGCCTGTTCGGCCTGACCACCGCACGCCTGGCCAAGGCCAAGCCGGATGCCATCGTGATGCACCCGGGGCCAATCAACCGCGGCGTGGAAATTGAGTCGGCGGTGGCCGACGGCCCACAATCGGTGATTCTCAACCAAGTGACCTACGGCATCGCCGTGCGCATGGCCGTGCTGTCCATGGCCATGAGCGGACAAACCGCGCAACGTCAATTCGAGCAGGAGCAGGCCCAGTGAAGCTCAGCATTCTCGGCGCCCGAGTCATCGACCCGGCCAGCGGCCTGGACCAAGTTACCGATCTACACCTGGACGCCGGCAAGATCGTCGCCATCGGCGCCGCCCCCGCCGGCTTCAACGCCGGCCAGAGCATTGACGCCAAGGGCCTGGTGGCCGCACCTGGGCTGGTGGACTTGAATGTCGCCCTGCGTGAACCGGGCTACAGTCGCAAAGGCAACATCGCCAGCGAAACCCAGGCCGCGGCAGCCGGTGGCGTGACCAGCCTGTGTTGCCCGCCCAATACCAAGCCGGTACTGGACACTTCTGCTGTGACCGAGCTGATCCTCGACCGCGCCCGCGAAGCCGGCAATTGCAAAGTGTTTCCCATTGGCGCCTTGAGCAAGGGCCTGGATGGCGAACAACTCGCCGAATTGATCGCCCTGCGTGACGCCGGTTGCGTGGCCTTCGGCAATGGCCTGGAAAGCTTTCGCAGCACGCGCACCTTGTGCCGCGCCCTGGAATACGCGGCCACGTTCGACTTGACGGTGATCTTCCATTCCCAAGACCGCGACCTGGCCGAAGGCGGCCTGGCCCATGAAGGCGCAGTGGCGAGCTTCCTCGGCCTGCCGGGCATTCCGGAAACCGCAGAAACCGTGGCCCTCGCCCGTGACCTGTTGCTGGTGGAACAAAGCGGCGTGCGTGCGCATTTCAGCCAGTTGACCAGCGCCCGGGGCGTGGCTCTGATCGCCCAGGCCCAGGCCCGTGGCTTGCGGGTAACTGCGGATGTCGCCCTGTACCAGCTGATCCTGACGGATGAGGCGCTGATCGACTTCTCCAGCCTTTACCACGTACAGCCCCCGCTGCGCACGAAGGCAGACCGTGACGGTTTGCGTGCGGCGGTGAAGTCGGGTGTGGTGTCGGCGATTTCCAGCCATCACCAACCTCACGAGCGAGACGCCAAGCTGGCACCGTTTGGCGCGACCGAGCCGGGCATCAGCAGCGTGGAGTTGTTGTTGCCACTGGCGATGACGCTTGTAGAAGACGGCTTGCTGGACTTGCCGACACTACTGTCGCGCCTGAGCGCCGGCCCGGCCGAGGCCCTGCGCTTGCCAGCGGGCCAGTTGGCGGTGGGTTCACCGGCGGACCTGGTGCTGTTCGACCTGGCAAGCTCGACGGTGGCTGGTGAGCGTTGGTTGTCCAAGGGCGAAAACTGCCCGTTCATCGGCCACAGCCTGCCAGCGACGGTGCGGTACACCTTGATGGATGGGCGGATCAGCTACCAGGCTTGACGCGCAAGCTCGTTCCCACGCTCTGCGTGGGAACGATCAGTGCTCAGCGCCCGCTGTTGCGCTCGGCATTGCGGATCGAGATCTGCGTGTTCAGCGTCCAGAAGTCATAGAGCACCCCGATCAGGAACAAACCGCCGGTCAGCAGGTAGATCAGGCCGGTGATCCATTTGCCCTGATACATACGGTGCACACCAAACACCCCCAGGAACGCCAACAGAATCCAGGCCACGTTGTATTCAATGGGCCCAGCGGTAAAACGCAGGTCGGCTTCACGGTCCATGGCCGGGATCAGGAACAAGTCGATCAGCCAGCCAATACCCAGCAAGCCGAAGGTGAAAAACCAGATCGTACCGGTCACCGGCTTGCCGTAATAGAAGCGATGAGCCCCGGTAAAACCGAAAATCCACAGTAGGTAACCAATCGCCTTACTGTGGGTGTCGTGCTGCTGACCAACCTGTTGATAGGTGTTCATGAAGGACCTCTTTTGCGTCGATAGATAAATTTTTTCATTTTCTTTGTGACTTTTTTACGGGCGCCCGACGTACGGTAAATGGTATCTTCCTGCCCTCAAAGCCTTGTACCGCCTGCCTTGTGTAGGACAATTGCGGCGAATCGTCGCGTTTTTCCTGAATTTGACCCCAAGGTTCAGTCGACAAACGGCCTGAGAACAGCACAAAAAGCTGTTATAAAGTTGCGCGCAAACCCATAAGAGCCACGCCTAATGCGACCATTTTTCAAGACATGGCTAACCATTTGCCTATTAATGCCACTGGCCGCCCACGCCACCAATCGTGAGCAACGACTTCCGAACGTTAACGGTTTCACCCCTAAAGTCCATAGCACGCCCAGCACTGCCAAAGCGGCAAAGCCGACCGTCAGCCGCCCGACTCAACTGAGCAAGGCCCACGGCAAAGTGCTTTCCACCCAGCTGGCCGTGAACACCAAGCAAAGCAGCAACGTCTTGAGCCGTGCCGTCAACGTGCTCGGTACACCTTATCGTTGGGGCGGCAGCAGCCCAAGTAAAGGGTTCGACTGCAGCGGGCTGGTGAAATATGCATTTAACGATGTAAAAGCGGTGGACCTGCCACGCACCTCCAACGCCATGGCGGCCGGCCATGGGTTGAAGGTTGACCGCAAAGACCTGAAGCCGGGCGATCTGTTGTTCTTCAAGTTGAAGAGCCGCCAGGTGAACCACGTTGCCATCTACCTGGGCAATGACCGCTTTATTCACGCACCGCGCCGTGGCAAGTCGGTGAGCATCGACACGCTGAAAAAGCCGTTCTGGGACAAGAACTACGTGATTGCCAAGCGGGTACTGCCTAAAGAGCAGAACAGCAACCTGCGGATCGTGCAGCGCTAAGCCAGGCACCACTGAAGCTCCCCCTTTGAAATGCAATCAAATGTGGGAGCTGGCTTGCCTGCGATGACGGTGTGTCAGTTGGCAGACAGAGTGCCTGACAGTCCGCTATCGCAGGCAAGCCAGCTCCCACATTGTGTATCTGTGCGTTTTAGATATCTGCCGGCACCCTCGCCTTCTCCCGCGCCTCTTCCCGACTGACCAGGCCCGCGCCCACCAACGCCTTCAAACTCATATCCAGGGTCTTCATCCCCAACGCCCCACCGGTCTGAATTGCCGAAACCATCTGCGCCACCTTGTCCTCACGGATCAAGTTACGAATCGCCGGCGTACCCAGCATGATTTCATGGGCGGCCACACGCCCACCGCCCACCTTCTTCACCAACACCTGAGAGACCACCGCCTGCAACGACTCCGACAGCATCGAGCGGACCATGGCCTTTTCCCCGGCCGGGAAGACGTCCACCAGCCGGTCTATCGTCTTTGCCGCCGACGAGGTGTGCAGAGTGCCGAACACCAGGTGCCCGGTCTCTGCCGCCGTCAGCGCAAGGCGGATGGTTTCCAGATCGCGCAATTCACCCACCAGGATCACATCCGGGTCTTCTCGCAGGGCTGAACGCAGGGCCACCGAGAAACTGTGGGTGTCACGATGCACCTGGCGCTGGTTGACCAGCGCCAGTTTCGGCCTGTGGATAAACTCGATGGGGTCTTCCAGCGTGAGGATATGCTGGCGTCGATGCCGGTTGAGGTCGTCGATCATCGCCGCCAGGGTCGTGGACTTGCCCGAGCCGGTGGGCCCGGTCACGAGCACCAGGCCGCGAGGAAGGCGGGCGATACGCTGGAACACCTCGCCCAATCCCAGCGCCTCCAGGCTCTGGACCTCAGTCGCAATAGCCCGGAACACTGCACCCACGCCGCGATCCTGGCGGAACACGTTCGCCCGGAACCGGGCGACGCCTGGCAATTCGAAGGCAAAATCCGTTTCAAGAGATGTTTCGAAATCCTTTTGTTGATGTTTATTCAGCAACGGGCTCAATAAGTCGACCACTTGGGTAGCGTTCAGCGCTGGCCCATCCAGCGGCCAAACCTCGCCATCAATGCGCAGCATCGGTGCCAGGCCAGCTGACAGATGCAGGTCTGAGGCGCCTCGGCTTACGCTGGCCGTCAGCAATTGCGTGATATCCATAGGGCTTTCCATTTCCAGTAGAATGCCGCGGACTCCATATCCACGGGCGCATCTTGAATGTCGACGATAGCAGACAACATCGGCCTGGTTAGCCAGCGCATCCGCGCCGCAGCCGACGCCGTGCAACGTGACGCAAGCAGCATCCACCTGCTGGCCGTGAGCAAGACCAAACCCGCGCAGGCAGTGCGCGAAGCCTATGCCGCCGGGCTGCGCGACTTTGGCGAAAACTACCTGCAGGAAGCCCTGGGCAAACAGGCGGATTTAACCGACCTGCCCTTGAGTTGGCACTTCATCGGCCCCATTCAATCGAACAAGACTCGCGCTATCGCCGAGCACTTCGCTTGGGTGCATTCCGTGGACCGCCTGAAAATCGCACAACGCCTGTCCGAACAACGCCCGGCCGACCTGCCGCCGCTCAATATCTGCATTCAGGTCAATGTCAGTGGCGAAGCCAGCAAGTCCGGCTGCACACCCGCCGACCTGCCGGCCCTGGCCACGGCGATCAGCGCCCTGCCGCGCTTGAAGCTGCGGGGCTTGATGGCGATTCCCGAGCCGACTGAAGATCGGGCAGAGCAGGATGCGGCGTTTGCCACGGTGCGCGACCTGCAAGCCAGCTTGAACCTGGCGCTGGACACACTTTCCATGGGCATGAGCCACGACCTTGAGTCGGCCATTGCCCAAGGCGCCACCTGGGTGCGGATCGGTACCGCGCTGTTTGGCGCCCGCGACTACGGCCAGCCGTGAAATGGCTGACATCCCTCGAAAATAAGGACCTGTCATGAGCAACACGCGTATTGCCTTTATCGGCGCCGGTAACATGGCGGCCAGCCTGATCGGTGGCCTGCGGGCCAAGGGCCTGGACGCCGAGCAGATCCGCGCCAGCGACCCGGGCGCCGAGACCCGCGAGCGCGTCAGCGCCGAACACGGCATCCAGACCTTCGCTGATAATGCCGAGGCCATCCACGGCGTCGATGTGATCGTGCTGGCGGTCAAGCCCCAGGCCATGAAGGCTGTGTGCGAGAGCCTGCGCCCGAGTCTGCAACCTCACCAATTGGTGGTGTCGATTGCCGCTGGCATCACCTGCGCCAGCATGACCAACTGGCTCGGCGCCCAGCCCATCGTGCGCTGCATGCCCAACACCCCGGCGCTGCTGCGCCAGGGCGTCAGCGGTTTGTATGCCACCGGCGAAGTCACCGCGCAGCAACGTGACCAGGCCCAGGAACTGCTGTCTGCGGTGGGCATCGCCGTGTGGCTGGAGCAGGAACAGCAACTGGATGCGGTTACCGCCGTTTCCGGTAGTGGCCCGGCCTACTTCTTCCTGCTGATCGAGGCCATGACCGCCGCCGGTGTCAAGCTGGGCCTGCCCCACGACGTGGCCGAGCAACTGGCGGAGCAAACCGCCCTGGGCGCCGCGAAAATGGCGGTCGGCAGCGAGGTGGATGCCGCCGAACTGCGCCGTCGCGTCACCTCGCCCGGTGGCACCACACAAGCGGCTATCGAGTCGTTCCAGGCCGGGGGCTTTGAAGCCCTGGTGGAAACAGCACTGGGTGCCGCCGCACATCGTTCAGCCGAGATGGCTGAGCAACTGGGCAAATAGTCGTCCCTTACCAAGGTAATCAAACATGCTCGGAATCAATGACGCTGCCATTTTCATCATCCAGACCCTGGGCAGCTTGTACCTGCTGATCGTGCTGATGCGCTTTATCCTGCAACTGGTGCGTGCAAACTTCTACAACCCGCTGTGCCAGTTCGTGGTGAAGGCCACCCAACCACTGCTCAAGCCGCTGCGCCGAGTGATCCCGAGCCTGTTCGGCCTGGACATGTCGTCGCTGGTGCTGGCGTTGCTGCTGCAAATCCTGCTGTTCGTGGTGATCCTGATGCTCAATGGCTACCAGGCCTTCACCGTCCTGCTGTTGCCATGGGGCCTGATCGGGATTTTCTCGCTGTTCCTGAAGATCATTTTCTGGTCGATGATCATCAGCGTGATCCTCTCCTGGGTCGCACCGGGCAGCCGTAGCCCAGGTGCCGAATTGGTGGCTCAGATCACCGAGCCCGTGCTGGCACCCTTCCGTCGCCTGATTCCGAACCTGGGTGGCCTGGATATCTCGCCGATCTTCGCGTTTATCGTGATTCAGTTGCTGCAAAGCTGGGTGATTCCGCGCCTGGCCTACTTTGCTTACATGCCAAAAGAGTTGTTTGGCCTGATCTGAATGCCGTAGCCCCTATGGGAGTTGGCTTGTGTGGGAGCTGGCTTGTCTGCGATAGCATGGCTTGTGCTGATCATTCCCACGCTCTGCGTGGGAATGCAGCCCGTGACGCTCCGCGTCACCAGGGCAGGACGCAGAGCGTCCCAAGAGGCATTCCCACGCAGAGCGTGGGAACGATCACGCTAACCCCCGACCATTGCTTGCCGCTAGGGTCCCCGCTCTTTAGACTTACGCCTCATTTAAACGAGAGCAGGGTCGATGCCAGCTGCCTTCCCCCCCGATTCTGTTGGACTGGTCGTGCCACAAGTGGCGCATTTCAGCGAACCCCTGGCCCTGGCCTGCGGCCGTTCGTTGCCAGCCTACGACCTGATCTACGAAACCTATGGCCAACTGAACGCCACGGCGAGCAATGCCGTGCTGATCTGCCATGCCTTATCCGGCCATCATCACGCCGCCGGCTTCCATAGCGTTGACGACCGCAAGCCCGGCTGGTGGGACAGTTGCATCGGCCCCGGCAAGCCCATCGACACCAATAAGTTCTTTGTGGTCAGCCTGAACAACCTCGGCGGCTGCAACGGCTCCACCGGCCCCAGCAGCCTCAACCCGGAAACCGGCAAACCGTTCGGCGCCGACTTCCCAGTGCTGACGGTAGAGGACTGGGTGCACAGCCAGGCACGCCTCGCCGACCTGCTGGGCATCAGCCAGTGGGCCGCCGTGATTGGTGGCAGCCTGGGCGGCATGCAGGCCCTGCAATGGACCATCACTTACCCAGACCGCGTGCGTCATTGCCTGGCCATCGCCTCGGCGCCCAAGTTGTCGGCGCAGAACATCGCCTTCAACGAAGTGGCGCGCCAGGCGATCCTCACCGACCCCGAGTTCCACGGCGGTTCGTTCCAGGAAGCGGGCGTGATCCCCAAGCGCGGCTTGATGCTGGCGCGGATGGTCGGCCACATCACTTACCTGTCCGACGATTCCATGGGCGAGAAATTCGGCCGTGGCCTAAAGAGCGAGAAGCTCAACTACGACTTCCACAGCGTCGAGTTCCAGGTGGAAAGCTACCTGCGTTATCAGGGCGAGGAATTCTCGGGGCGCTTTGACGCCAACACCTACCTACTGATGACCAAGGCTCTGGACTACTTCGACCCGGCCGCCAACCACGATGACGACCTGGCAAAAACCTTCGAGCACGCCACGGCCCAGTTCTGCGTGATGTCGTTCACCACCGACTGGCGCTTTTCGCCGGCACGCTCCCGTGAGCTGGTGGATGCCCTGATGGCCGCCAAGAAAGACGTCTGCTACCTGGAGATCGATGCACCGCAAGGCCACGACGCCTTCCTGATTCCGATCCCGCGTTACCTGCAGGCCTTTAGCAACTACATGAACCGAATCGCACTGTGAGAACGCCATGAGAGCCGACCTGGAAATCATCCAAGACTGGATCCCCGCCGGCAGCCGCGTGCTCGACCTGGGCTGCGGCGATGGCGAATTGCTGAGCTGGCTGCGTGACCACAAGCAAGTCACCGGCTACGGCCTGGAAAACGACCCGGATAACATCGCCCAGTGCGTGGCCAAGGGCATCAACGTGATCGAGCAGGACCTGGACAAGGGCCTGGGCAACTTTGCCAGCAACAGCTTCGATATCGTGGTGATGACCCAAGCCCTGCAAGCGGTGCACTACCCGGACCGCATCCTCGACGAAATGCTGCGCGTGGGCCGCCAATGCATCATCACCTTTCCCAACTTTGGCCACTGGCGCTGCCGCTGGTACCTGGCCACCAAGGGGCGCATGCCGGTCTCCGACTTCCTGCCGTACACCTGGTACAACACGCCGAACATCCACTTCTGCACCTTCGAAGACTTCGAAGCCCTGTGTGGCGAGCGTGAAGCCAAGGTGATCAACCGCCTTGCCGTCGATCAACAGCACCGCCACGGCTGGGCGAGTAAGCTATGGCC
Organism: Pseudomonas sp. CFSAN084952; assembly: GCF_009648855.1. Lineage (NCBI taxonomy): Bacteria > Pseudomonadati > Pseudomonadota > Gammaproteobacteria > Pseudomonadales > Pseudomonadaceae > Pseudomonas > Pseudomonas sp. CFSAN084952. Next base: position 5,053,294 of record NZ_CP045767.1, read on the forward strand.
CAACCTGTTGGGCGAAATTGGTATCTACCGGGTCAGCAGCCCTGGCCTGACCGACCACAAAGTTGCCGTCTAATCATCTTCAAGAGGGACGTTCATGAGTCGTTTGGCTATTTTTCTATTGACCGCATGCCTGGGCGCCAGCGCCATGGCCGCCGACGCTATCGACGCTAATCGCAAAAAAGACTTCGGCGATATCACCGTTCATTACAACACCTTCACTTCAAGCTTCCTGCCCGCTGAGACCGCCCAAAAAGTCGGTGTGGTGCGCAGCAAGGAGAAGGGGTTGATCAACGTGACCGTGATCAAGGGCGTAAGCCCGGTGGCCGCGCAAGTCACTGGCACGGTCAAGGATTTGGGCGGCAAGAGCGAGATCCTGACGTTCAAGCAGATCGAAGAGAAAAGCGGCATCAGCTACCTCGCGCCCTACTCGGTGACCCAGCGGGAATACAAGACGTTTACCATCAACGTTGAAACCGGCGGCAAGGCCCACGGTTTCCAATTCAACCAAGAACTGTTCCCGGCCGAATGATGAACCTTACCCAACTCGTACTCGCCAGCCACAACGCCGGCAAACTCAAAGAACTGCAAGCCATGCTCGGTGAGTCTGTGCACCTGCGTTCGATTGGCGAGTTCAGCCAGGTCGAACCGGAAGAGACCGGCCTGTCGTTCGTCGAGAATGCCATCCTCAAGGCCCGCAATGCTGCGCGTATCTCTGGCCTGCCGGCCCTAGCGGATGATTCGGGCCTGGCCGTGGACTTCCTCGGCGGCGCCCCTGGCATCTACTCCGCCCGTTACGCCGACGGCAAGGGCGACGCAGCCAACAACGCCAAGCTGCTCGACGCCCTCAAGGACGTGCCGGAGGCCGAGCGTGGTGCGCAGTTCGTCTGCGTGCTGGCCCTGGTGCGGCATGCCGATGACCCGTTGCCGATTCTGTGTGAAGGCCTGTGGCAAGGGCGCATCCTGCAAGCCGCCAGCGGTGAGCATGGGTTTGGCTATGACCCGCTGTTCTGGGTGCCGGAGCGCAATGTCTCCAGCGCCGAACTGAGCCCGGCCGACAAGAACCAGATCAGCCACCGCGCCCGCGCCATGGCGTTGCTGCGCCAGCGCCTGGGCTTGAAATGACCCAGAACACCTCTGCGCAGCCGCTGATCCACGGTGGCGCGCAAACACCACGGGCGGCCCTGCCCCATCTGCCGCCCCTGGCGCTGTACATCCATATCCCGTGGTGCGTGCGCAAATGCCCGTATTGCGACTTCAACTCCCACACCGCCAGCAAAGTGCTGCCGGAAGAAGAGTACGTGGACGCCCTGCTGGCCGACCTGGACCAAGACCTGCACGCCGTGTATGGCCGTAAACTGAGTTCGATCTTCTTTGGCGGCGGCACGCCCAGCCTGTTCAGCGCTGCTGCACTGGGCCGCCTGCTCAAGGGCGTTCAAACGCGTATCCCGTTTACCGACGATATCGAGATCACCCTGGAAGCCAACCCCGGGACGTTCGAACAAGAGAAGTTCGTGGCGTACCGCAAGCTGGGGATCAATCGCCTGTCCATCGGCATCCAGAGCTTCCAGCAAGAGAAGCTTGAAGCTCTGGGCCGCATCCACAATGGCGATGAAGCCGTGCGCGCAGCCGGTATGGCGCGTCAGGCTGGGTTCGATAATTTCAACCTGGATTTGATGCACGGCTTGCCCAACCAGTCCCTGGAGGACGCCTTGGGCGACCTGCGCCAGGCCATTGCACTCAAGCCCACGCACCTGTCCTGGTACCAACTGACCCTGGAACCCAATACCGTGTTCTGGAACCAGCCACCCGCGCTGCCGGAAGACGACACGCTGTGGGATATCCAGGAAGCCGGCCAGGCACTGCTCGCCGAACACGGTTACGCACAATATGAAGTCTCGGCCTACGCCCAACCGGGGCGGCCGGCGCGGCATAACCTCAATTACTGGAGCTTTGGCGACTTTATCGGCATAGGCGCCGGCGCCCACGGCAAGCTCAGCCACCCGGACGGGCGCATCATCCGCACCTGGAAAACCCGTGCACCGAAGGACTACCTCAACCCGGCCAAAAGCTTCCAGGCCGGCGCGAAAGAACTGACCAACGATGAACTGCCGTTCGAGTTCCTGATGAACGCGCTGCGCCTCACCGAAGGGGTTGATGCCAAGCTCTACGCCGAGCGCACCGGCCTTGACCTGGCAAGCCTCGATGAAGGCCGCCGCGACGCAGAACAAAGTGGATTAATGCAGGTCGAACCGTCACGCCTGGCGGCCACCGACCGCGGGCAACTCTTTCTCAATGACCTGTTGCAGAAGTTTTTGAGCTGATAGCTCTTAAGGAAATCGAATGGATCTGGTACTCGACCTGCTCGCCACCGTATCCCGCTGGAGCCGTAGCAACCTGTCGGAAATCTCGTTGGCCCTTGTGGGCTGTTTGCTGGTGCTGTTCGGCGCCGACATCAAGGGCTGGGTCGAAGCACGCCTGGGCAGCATCGCCGGCGCCTTACGCGTACCCTTGATGGCCCTGCTGTGCCTGATCGGCAGTGGTGCGGCGTTGATCTACGCTACGCCGTGGATTGTGCGGGGATTGAGCCAGTTCAATAACTACAGCCTGGCGCCGGTGTTGATCGTGGTGCTGGTGTTGATTGGCGTGGTAGCAGACCGCCGCTGACCCAGCAGGCACTACAAAACACATGTGGGAGCTGGCTTGCCTGCGATACAGACACCTAGGTGTATCAGTGATACCGAGGTGATGTTATCGCAGGCAAGCCAGCTCCCACATTTGATTGCGTTTCAAGCGGATGACTGTTTAAGCCAGCTTCTCGAACTTCAAATCCCACACCCCATGCCCCAACCGCTCGCCACGGCGTTCGAACTTGGTGATCGGCCGCTCGGCCGGGCGTGGCACGCATTTGCCGTCTTCGGCCAGGTTGCGGTAGCCAGGTGCGACGTTCATCACTTCCAGCATGTATTCCGCGTACGGTTCCCAGTCGGTGGCCATGTGCAGGATGCCGCCCACTTTCAGCTTGCTGCGCACCAGCTCTGCGAAAGACGCCTGGACGATACGGCGCTTGTGGTGACGAGCCTTGTGCCATGGGTCGGGGAAGAACAGCATCAGGCGGTCGAGGCTGTTGTCGGCGATGCAGCGGTTGAGCACTTCAATCGCGTCGCAGTCGTAGACCCGCAGGTTTTTCAGGCCTTGGGTCAGCACACCGTTGAGCAGTGCGCCGACGCCTGGGCGGTGCACTTCCACACCGATGAAATCCTGCTCCGGCGCGGCTGCGGCCATTTCCAGCAGGGAATGGCCCATGCCGAAACCGATTTCCAGGGAGCGCGGGGCCGAACGGCCGAACACTTGGTCATAGTCCACCGGCGCATCGGCCAGGGGCAGTACGAACAGCGGCGTGCCCTGTTCCAGGCCCTTTTGCTGGCCTTCGGTCATGCGGCCGGCGCGCATCACAAAACTCTTGATGCGGCGGTGCTTGGACTCGTCGCCCTCTTCCACGGTGTTCGGCGTTTCGTTTGATTCAGTCATCAATAGCTCTTACTTGATCAGACCATCCAGCGGCGAAGAGGCGCTGGCATAGAGTTTTTTCGGCATGCGCCCGGCGAGGTAGGCCAGGCGGCCCGCGACGATGGCGTGGTTCATGGCTTGGGCCATCATGATTGGTTGCTGGGCATGGGCAATGGCCGAGTTCATCAGCACCGCGTCGCAGCCCAGTTCCATGGCGATGGTCGCATCGGAGGCAGTGCCCACACCCGCATCCACCAATACCGGGATCTTGGCTTCTTCGAGGATGATCTGCAGGTTATACGGATTGCAGATGCCCAGGCCGGAACCGATCAGACCAGCCAGCGGCATCACCGCGATGCAGCCGATTTCTGCCAACTGACGGGCGATGATCGGGTCATCGCTGGTGTAGACCATCACGTCGAAGCCTTCCTTGACCAAGGTCTCGGCGGCCTTGAGGGTTTCGATCACATTGGGGAACAGGGTTTTCTGGTCGGCCAGCACTTCCAGCTTCACCAGGTTGTGGCCGTCGAGCAGCTCACGGGCCAGGCGGCAGGTGCGCACGGCTTCGATGGCGTCGTAGCAGCCAGCAGTGTTTGGCAAAAAGGTGTAGCGCTCCGGCGACAGCACTTCGAGCAAGTTCGGCTCGCCCTCGATCTGGCCGAGGTTGGTGCGGCGTACGGCGAAGGTGACGATCTCGGCACCCGAGGCTTCGATGGCCAGGCGGGTTTCTTCCATGTCGCGGTACTTGCCGGTGCCGACCAGCAGACGGGACTGGTAGGTACGACCGGCCAGGACGAAAGGCTTGTCGCTACGAACGATGCTCATGGGAAATCCTCTGGTTGGATGAGGTTCTGCAGAATGCGTTGCGGCCGTGGCGGGCTAGCCGCCGCCGATGGCGTGGACCACTTCGATCTGGTCACCTTCGGTGAGCACAGTCTCGGCGTGCTGGCTACGCGGGACGATATCCAGGTTGAGCTCCACTGCGACGCGACGCCCGGTCAGGTCCAGACGGGTCAGCAGGGCCGCAACGGTTTCGCCGTCGGGCAGTTCAAAGGGTTCGCCGTTCAACTGAATGCGCATGCCACGGGCCGCCATCGTTTTTAGGGGCCCGCATTCTAGCGCGATTGGAACCTGAAGGTCAGCTCCAAGCGTCAAGCGGTCAAAGCTGCAAACGCCACGCCGCCAGGCCCAGGAAGAACCAGCCGAGCAGGAACGCCAGCCCGCCAAACGGCGTGATGATCCCCAGTTTACTGATGCCGGTCATCGTCAGCACATACAGGCTGCCCGAGAACAGCAGGATACCGACGGTAAACGAAATACCCGCCCAGGTGACCAACCGGCCCGGAATATGCGCCGCCAGCAAGGCCACGCCGAACAGTGCCAGGGCATGCACCAACTGGTAGGTCACGCCGGTATGGAAGATCGCCAGGTAGTCGGCGCTCAGGCGGTTTTTCAGGCCGTGGGCGGCGAAAGCGCCCAGCGCAACGCCGGTAAAGCCGAAAAAGGCAGCCAGCATCAGAAAGCTACGCAGCATGGGGAACTCCAGTCAGACTCATCGGGCAGGGTCTGTATAATGGCCCGCTCAACGGGTTCGGCCAAGCCATCTCTATGCTGCGTGTCCTCTTCAAACGCTTTCTCAACGTCGTGAAATGGTTTGCCATCGGCAGTGTGTTGCTGGTGCTGCTGTTTCGTGTGGTGCCGCCACCGTTCACTGCGCTGATGGTGGAGCGCAAGGTCGAGTCCTGGGTTGACGGTGAGCCTATCGACCTGCAACGCAGCTGGGTGCCGTGGGATGAAATCTCCGACGACCTTAAAGTGGCGGTGATGGCCGGTGAAGACCAGCGCTTCCCGCAACATTGGGGTTTTGATTTCGGCGCGATCCAGGCGGCGATTCTGCACAACGAACGCGGCGGCTCGATTCGCGGTGCCAGCACCTTGAGCCAACAGGTGTCGAAAAACCTGTTCCTGTGGGCCGGGCGCAGCTATTTGCGCAAAGGCCTGGAGGCGTGGTTTACCGGTTTGATCGAAGTGTTATGGCCCAAGCAGCGGATTCTTGAGGTGTACCTCAACAGCGTGGAATGGGATGAAGGTGTGTTTGGCGCAGAGGCGGCGGCGCGGCACCATTTTGGCGTAAGTGCCAAGGGGCTTTCGCGGCAGCAGGCCAGTTACCTGGCGGCGGTGTTGCCCAATCCACGGGTGTGGAGTGCCAGTCATCCGACCGCCTATGTGGCACGGCGAGCGGCGTGGATTCGCCAGCAGATGAGCCAGTTGGGTGGGGAGGGTTACCTGGTGGAGCTGAACAACTCTCGAAAGGCACCCTGGTCCGACTGACACAATACGAGACCTGTGGGAGCTGGCTTGCCTGCGATAGCGGTGGGTCAGTAACCCATGCTTCATCTGACACGGCCTCATCGCAGGCAAGCCAGCTCCCACATTAAACCGAGTTGTACTTGAGACTTTTCGAACACATACAAAAATGCCCCGATCTTTCGACCGGGGCATTTTTTGTTCGCTGCGTTTTAAGCGGCGATCGACAACTTCAGCTTGTTCATCGCGCTTTTCTCAAGCTGACGAATCCGCTCTGCCGACACGTTGTACTTCTGCGCCAGGTCGTGCAGCGTGGCTTTTTCTTCTGCCAGCCAACGCTGGTAGAGAATGTCACGGCTGCGGTCGTCCAGCACTTCCAGCGCTTCGTGCAGGTTGTGGTTGGAGTTGTCGCTCCAGTCGGCGTCCTCCAGTTGACGCGCCGGATCGTACCGGTGGTCTTCCAGATAGTTGGCCGGCGATTGGAAGGCGCTGTCGTCATCCGCTTCGGCGGCTGGGTCGAAGGCCATGTCATGGCCGGTCAGGCGGCTTTCCATCTCGCGCACTTCACGGGGCTCCACACCGAGGCTTTCGGCCACGCGGTGGACTTCTTCGTTGTTCAGCCACGCCAGGCGTTTTTTCTGGCTGCGCAGGTTGAAGAACAGCTTGCGCTGGGCCTTGGTGGTGGCCACTTTCACGATGCGCCAGTTGCGCAGGATGAACTCGTGGATTTCCGCCTTGATCCAGTGCACGGCAAACGACACCAGGCGCACGCCCATTTCAGGGTTGAAGCGCTTCACAGCCTTCATCAGGCCTACGTTGCCTTCCTGAATCAGGTCGGCCTGGGCCAGACCGTAACCGCTATAGCTACGGGCGATATGTACGACAAAACGCAGGTGGGCGAGCACCATCTGCCGAGCCGCCCCCAAATCCTGCTCATAGTAGAGACTCTCGGCCAGTTCACGCTCCTGCTCGGGCGTCAGCAATGGAATGCTGTTGACCGTGTGCACATAGGCTTCCAGGTTCGCACCCGGGACCAAGGCATAAGCAGGTTGCAAAGAAGTGGTCATACGAAAAAACCTCCGACTCACATAACTCGTGCAGTTCAGCACTGCGAAAATTGACCTGGGAACCGTAGGACAAGTTCCCTAAACCGCTGATACGGTCAATACAAACGAAACCACATTAATCTGGCATTAACTACTTCGGCGCCAGCTCACGTAAATGCCGTGCCACCGCAATCCACGCACCGATATACCCCAACAACACCGCGCCAAGCAAGAGACTCAGACCATCGGCTACCGGCACACCGGCCAACGCGAAATCACTGCCGTAGAGCCCCGCCAGGCCGACAACCGCGTCGTTCAACCAATCCAGGCCAAACGCCAGTACGCCCCAGGACAAGACCCCCGCACCCAGGCCATACAGCGCGCCCATGTACAGGAAAGGCCGACGCACATAGCTGTCTGTGCCGCCCACCAGTTTAATCACTTCTATCTCGGTGCGACGGTTTTCAATATGAAGACGAATGGTATTACCTATCACCAAAAGTAATGCAGACACTAATAACACCGTCAGGCCGAACACAAAGCGGTCGCCCAGCTTGAGGATCGCGGCCAGGCGCTCTACCCAGACTAGATCAAGTTGGGCCTGTTGCACCTTCGGCATCCCTGCGAGTTTTTGTCGCAGGGCTTCCAGCGCCGGCTTGTCGACCTCGTTCGGCGTTACCAGCACCACGCCCGGCAGCGGGTTCTGCGGCAGCTCCTTGAGCGCCTCGCCCAGGCCCGATTGCTGCTGGAACTCTTCGAGAGCCTGGTCGCGGCTGATGTACTCGGCCTCGGCTACCCCCGGGATGTTCTTGATGTCGTCACGCAGCGCTTCGCCCTCCTTGCTGCTGGTGTCCAGGTTCAGGTACAGCGAAATCTGCGCCGCCCGCTGCCAGGAACCGCCCAGGCGCTCCACGTTATTAAGCAACAGCGACAAGCCCATCGGCAGGCTCAAGGCCACGGCCATGACCAGGCAGGTGAAAAAGCTGCCGATCGGCTGCTTGCCCAGGCGACGCAGGCTGTCCAGCAGGCTGGCGCGGTGGCTTTCGATCCAGGCGTGCACCAGGGTGCCGAAGTCCGGGCCGTCGTCTTCGTCGTGTTTTTTCTTTTTCGGTTGCGGGTCGGCCGGCTTCGGAGCCACCCGTTCGGATACTTTAGGGCTGCGTGTAGCACTCATACGCCAGCCTCCCCATCGCCGATCAGGCGGCCGCGTTGCAGGGTGAGCATGCGATGGCGCATGCGGGCAATCAGGGCCAGGTCGTGGCTGGCGATCAAGACGCTGGTGCCCAGGCGGTTGATGTCTTCGAACACCCCCATAATCTCGGCCGCCAGGCGCGGGTCGAGGTTACCGGTGGGCTCGTCCGCCAGCAGCAAAGCCGGGCGATGGACGATGGCGCGGGCGATACCGACACGCTGTTGCTGGCCGGTGGACAGGTCGCCGGGGAAGAGGTCGGTCTTGTCCGACAAGGCCACGCGTTCCAGGGCCGAGTCCACGCGTTTGACGATCTCGGCCTTGGACAGCCCGAGGATCTGCAACGGCAGGGCCACGTTGTTGAACACCGTACGGTCGAACAGCAACTGGTGGTTCTGGAACACCACGCCGATCTGGCGGCGCAGGAATGGAATTTGCGCATTGCTGATAGTGGCCAGGTCCTGGCCCGCCAGCAGCAACTTGCCGGTAGTCGGGCGTTCCATGGCCAGCAGCAGGCGCAACAGCGTACTTTTGCCTGCGCCCGAATGGCCGGTGACAAACAAGAATTCGCCGCGACGCACTCGAAAGCTCAGCTCATGCAAGCCCACATGCCCGTTGGCATAGCGTTTACCGACCTGTTCGAATCGAATCATGAACGCTCCCGCTCGGCAAACAGTGCCTGTACAAAGGGTTCGGCTTCAAAGGTGCGCAGGTCGTCGATGCCTTCACCGACGCCGATATAACGAATCGGCAACCCGAACTGTTTGGCCAGGGCGAAAATCACACCGCCCTTGGCCGTGCCGTCGAGCTTAGTCAATGCCAGGCCGGTCAGCTGCACCGTCTGGTTGAATTGCTTGGCCTGGCTGATGGCGTTCTGGCCAGTACCGGCGTCGAGCACCAGCAGGACTTCATGGGGTGCATCGGCGTCGAGCTTGCCGATCACGCGGCGCACTTTCTTCAGCTCTTCCATCAAGTTGTCTTTGGTGTGCAGGCGACCGGCGGTGTCGGCGATCAGCACGTCAATGTTACGGGCCTTGGCGGCCTGCACGGCATCGAAGATCACCGAAGCCGAGTCGGCGCCGGTGTGCTGGGCGATCACCGGGATCTTGTTGCGCTCGCCCCACACCTGCAACTGCTCGACGGCGGCGGCACGGAAGGTGTCACCGGCGGCGAGCATGACTTTCTTGCCTTCACCTTGCAGCTTCTTGGCCAGCTTGCCGATGGTGGTGGTCTTGCCAGCGCCATTAACCCCTACAACGAGGATGACGAACGGCTTTTTCGGCGTGATCACCAGCGGCGCTTCAACCGGTTTGAGCATGGCGGCCAGCTCAGCCTGCAGGGATTTGTACAGCGCATCGGCGTCGGTCAACTGCTTGCGCGCGACCTTCTGCGTCAGGCTCTGGATGATCACGGCGGTGGCTTCGACGCCCACGTCGGCGGTGAGCAGGCGGGTCTCGATGTCTTCGAGCAACTCGTCATCAATGACTTTCTTGCCCAGGAACAGGCTGGCCATGCCTTCGCCAATACTGGCGCTGGTCTTGCTCAGGCCCTGCTTGAGGCGTGCAAAGAATCCGGTTTTGCTGGTTTCGGTGGTGGCGACGACAGGCTCTGGCTCGATAGCGGCAGGTGCAGCGACAACCGGTGCGGACACTTCAACGACGGGCGGTATTTCAGCCACAACCTCTACCGGCGCCGGCTCAACCACTGCAGGAATCGGCGGCACGACGTGCTCGGCCTGAACATCCTCAACCAATGCCACGGGTTCTTCGGCCACGGGCAGCTCTAACCAGGGCTTGTGCTCAGGCTCAGGCTCAGGTTCCGGCTCGGCCTCGACGACCGGCTGCAACACCGGCTCAGCCATCGGTAACACCACCGGAACTGGCGTCTCGGCAACCGGTTCGGCTTCTATTACGGGTTCAGGGGTCGGTTCAGCGTGAACCTGCGGCTGTTCGACGACGGGTTCCTGCGGCTTTTTGCGCAGCCATCCGAACAGGCCTTTCTTCTCGCCAGCCGCAGCTGGGGTCTTCTTGTCGTCGTTGGAACCAAACATGGAGACGGCTATCTCAAGGTAGCGACGCGCCACAGGGTGCGCCGGTAAATAAAATTCGATGCGTAACAGACTGTTTTTTAGCCAGCTCGTTCATGCGCAACATTTTGTAAGGCCTAAATAGGGCCTTCACAAGACAGCCGCAGTGGCCGTCCTTAAGTCGGACCAGTATCCTAGCACCTCCTCGCCCGCCGACGCTAAGACCAAGCGGGCAGCCCAACAGGTTTAAAAACGAATGAATGCTCTAGCCCGCCGCGCCGCAGGCCTGCTGTTCAGCACAGTTTGTCTGCCTCTCTCAGCTTTGGCTGCCGATCCACAACCCACCCATGAATTCACCCTCGATAACGGCCTTAAAGTGGTCGTGCGCGAAGATCATCGCGCGCCGGTGGTGGTTTCCCAGGTCTGGTACAAGGTTGGCTCAAGCTACGAAACCCCGGGCCAGACCGGTTTGTCCCACGCCCTGGAACACATGATGTTCAAGGGCAGCGCCAAGGTCGGCCCCGGCGAAGCCTCGCTGATCCTGCGCGACCTGGGCGCCGAAGAAAATGCGTTCACCAGCGACGACTACACCGCGTATTACCAGGTATTGGCCCGTGACCGCCTGGGCGTAGCCTTTGAGCTGGAAGCCGACCGCATGGCCAGCCTGCGCCTGCCGGCCGACGAGTTCAGCCGTGAAATCGAGGTAATCAAAGAAGAACGCCGCCTGCGCACCGACGATAACCCCATGTCCAAGGCGTTCGAGCGCTTCAAGGCCATGGCGTTCCCGGCCAGTGGCTACCACACGCCGACCATTGGCTGGATGGCCGACCTGGACCGCATGAAGGTCGAGGAACTGCGCCACTGGTACCAATCCTGGTACGTGCCGAACAACGCCACTCTGGTGGTGGTCGGCGACGTGACCCCGGACGAGGTGAAAAACCTCGCCCAACGTTACTTCGGCCCGATCCCCAAGCGTGACGTGCCGCCGGCAAAAATCCCGATGGAACTGGCCGAGCCCGGCGAGCGCCTGCTGACCCTGCACGTGCAGACCCAACTTCCGAGTGTGATCCTGGGCTTCAACGTGCCCGGCCTGGCCACCGCTGAAGACAAACGTTCGGTGCAGGCCCTGCGCCTGATCTCGGCCCTGCTGGACGGCGGCTACAGTGCACGGATCTCCGAGCAACTGGAACGCGGTGAGGAACTGGTGTCCGCGGCTTCCACCAACTACGACGCCTACACCCGTGGCGACAGCCTGTTTACCCTCTCGGCCACGCCGAACCAGCAGAAGAAGAAAACCGTGGCCCAGGCCGAAGCCGGCCTGTGGCGCCTGCTCGATGAGTTGAAGGCCAAGCCGCCGACCGCCGAAGAACTGGAGCGCATCCGTGCCCAGGTGATTGCCGGCCTGGTGTACCAGCGTGATTCCATCACCAGCCAGGCCACGGCCATCGGCTCCCTGGAAACGGTCGGCCTGTCCTGGAAACTCATGGACACCGAGCTTGCCGACCTGCAAAGCGTGACCCCGGAAGACATCCAGAAGGCCGCACGCACTTATTTCACCCGCGAACGTCTGAGCGTCGCCCATGTTTTGCCTGAGGAGACCGCTCATGAGTGATCGCAAAAACAGCCGCCTGATCCTGCCCGGCCTGATCGCCGTCACCCTGATGGCGGCCAGCGCCGTTTACTTCTTGCGCCCCAGCGAGTCGGTCGCCAGCCAGGCCCTGGACAAGGCTCAAACGGCCAGCACCCTGCAATCCCTGGCGGAACTGGATGGCAAGGCACCGACCAACCGCAAGCTCGACGTACAAACCTGGACCACCACCGAAGGCGCCAAGGTGCTGTTCGTCGAAGCCCATGAACTGCCGATGTTCGACATGCGCCTGCTGTTCGCCGCCGGCAGCAGCCAGGATGGCGACGTGCCAGGCCTGGCACTGATGACCAACGCCATGCTCAACGAAGGCGTGCCGGGCAAGGATGTCAGCCAGATCGCCAGCGGGTTCGAAGGCCTGGGGGCCGACTTTGGCAACGGCGCCTACCGCGACATGGCGCTGGTGACCCTGCGCAGCCTGAGCGACAGCGCCAAGCGCGACGCCGCCCTGTCACTGTTCAACCAGGTGATCGGCCAGCCGACATTCCCGGCAGACTCGCTGGCACGCATCAAGAACCAGATCCTGGCCGGTTTCGAGTACCAGAAGCAGAACCCCGGCAAACTGGCGAGCATCGAGCTGTTCAAGCGCCTGTACGGCGACCACCCTTACGCGCACCCGAGCGAAGGCACCCCCAAGAGCGTGCCGAAGATTACCCTGGCGCAGTTGCAGGCGTTCCACGCCAAGGCCTATGCGGCGGGTAACGCGGTAATTGCAGTAGTGGGCGACCTGACCCGCGCCGAAGCCGAAGCCATGACGGCCAAGGTCTCCGCCTCGCTGCCCAAGGGGCCGGCGATGGCCAAGATCGCCCAGCCGACCGAGCCAAAAGCCGGCCTGAGCCGTATCGAGTTCCCGTCCAAGCAAACCCACCTGCTGTTTGCGCAGTTGGGCATCGACCGTGCCGACCCGGATTACGCAGCCTTGTCCCTGGGTAACCAGATCCTCGGCGGCGGTGGCTTCGGCACTCGCTTGATGAGCGAAGTGCGTGAAAAGCGCGGCCTGACCTACGGCGTGTATTCCGGTTTCTCACCGATGCAGGTGCGCGGCCCGTTCATGATCAACCTGCAGACCCGCGCCGAAATGAGCGGTGGCACCTTGCGCCTGGTGGAGGACGTATTGGCTGACTACCTCAAGACCGGCCCGACGCAAAAGGAACTGGATGACGCCAAGCGCGAGCTGGCCGGCAGCTTCCCGCTGTCCACCGCCAGCAACGCCGATATCGTCGGGCAGTTGGGTGCCATGGGTTTCTACAACCTGCCGCTGAGCTATCTGGAAGATTTCATGAAACAATCCCAGGCCCTGACCGTCGATCAGGTCAAGGCTGCAATGAACAAACACTTGAGCGCCGACAAGATGGTCATCGTGACCGCCGGCCCGACGATTGCGCAAAAGCCACTACCGCCCCCCACTGATAAACCTGCCGAGCAGCCGCTCGGGGTTCCGGAGCATTAATGGCCAGTTCATCTCGCCCGAAAAAACCTGTCCACAACGTGCATAACGGTGTGGGCCAACTGCGCATCATTGGCGGTGAATGGGGCAGCCGCAAGCTGAGCTTCCCCGACGTTGTGGGCCTGCGCCCGACGCCTGATCGCGTGCGTGAAACCCTGTTCAACTGGCTCGCGCCGTACATAGGCGGGGCCAAAGTGCTGGACCCGTTCGCCGGCAGCGGCGCGCTGTTCCTGGAGGCGCTGTCCCGTGGCGCGGCCCAGGGCCAGGCGCTGGACGCCAGCAATGTGGCGGTGTCCAGCCTCAAGGAGCACCTGGGCACGCTGCGTTGCACCACCGGCCAGGTGCAGACGGCCGACGCGCTGCGCTACCTGGAAACCCAGGCGGCGACTGAATACGATGTAGTGTTCCTCGACCCACCGTTCAACCAGAACCTGCTACCGGCCGTCTGCACTCTGCTGGAAGAACGCCAGTGGCTGGCACCGGATGCCTGGATCTACACTGAGAGCGAGACCGCGCCCTCCACGCTCGGCCTGCCAAGTGGCTGGCGCCTGCACCGGGAGCAGAAGTCCGGGCGGGTGTATTACGCGTTGTGGCATCGTTTGGTCGAAAACGCCGCTTAACCTGTGGCTGGGGAGCTTGCCACGGCGAGCTCACTGGCTACCGAGAGTTTCATGACCCCCTCTTCCGATTTATTCAAACCCGCCTTCGGCCTCGGCAACCCCCACTTGCAGACACTGTGGGGGCCGCTGTGGCGGCCGACCACCCACATCGAGCGTCAGCGTGAGCGCCTGTGGCTGGAGGATGGCGACTTCCTCGATCTCGACTGGCATGGCCCCCATGACGTGCAAGCGCCCTTGGTGCTGGTGCTGCATGGGCTGACCGGTTCGTCCAATTCACCCTATGTGGCCGGCCTGCAAAAAGTCCTCGCGGCCCAAGGCTGGGCCAGTGCCGCGTTGAACTGGCGCGGCTGCTCGGGCGAGCCCAACCTGCTGGCTCGCAGTTATCACTCCGGCGCCAGCGAAGACCTGGCGGCGGCGATTGCTCATCTGCGCGCCAAGCGGCCGTTGGCGCCCTTGTATGCGGTGGGTTATTCCCTGGGTGGCAATGTGTTGCTCAAGCATCTGGGGGAAACCGGCAAGGCCTCGGGTCTGCAGGGCGCGGCGGCGGTATCGGTGCCGTTTCGCCTGGATCAATGCGCCGATCGCATCGGCCTGGGGTTCTCGCGGGTGTATCAGAAGCACTTCATGCGCGAGATGCTGGCGTACATCCGCGTCAAGCAACGCCAGTTCCTGCAGGACGGTCGTGAGGATGGGCTCAAAACCCTGGAGGCCCTTGGTTCCCTGGAAAAGATGCGCACATTCTGGGACTTCGACGGGCGGGTAACCGCGCCGCTGCATGGTTTCTTGAGTGCCGAGGATTACTATCGCCGCGCCTCCAGTCGCTATTACCTGGGCGGTATCCGCACGCCGACGCTGATTATCCAGGCGGCTGATGATCCGTTTGTGTTTGCGCACAGCTTGCCTGACGCCAGTGAGCTGTCGGCCTGCACCGAGTTCGAGTTGCTGGCCAAGGGCGGGCATGTGGGGTTTGTGGAGGGTTCGCTGAAGCGTCCTGGTTACTATTTGGAGCGCCGGATCCCGCAATGGCTCCAGACCCAATACGGTCAATAGTGTGGGAGCTGGCTTGCCTGCGATAGCGGTGGGCCAGCCAACGTTGAGGTGGCTGACACTCTGCTATCGCAGGCAAGCCAGCTCCCACACTTTGATGAAGTGCTCACACCTATCGTTTAATCGCCCTGCGCAATTTCCCGGGCTGGATCGGTAATCCACTCACTCCACGACCCCGCATACAACTTGCCCAACGGGTACCCCGCCAGGCTCAACGCAAACAGGTTATGGCACGCCGTCACCCCAGACCCGCAATACGCCACCAGCTCCTGAGCCGGGCGCCCTTGCAACTGCGCGGCAAAGCGTTGCTTGAGCTGATCAGCCGGCAAGAAACGACCATCACTGCCCAGGTTTTCACTGAACGCCGCACATTGCGCACCAGGGATATGCCCGGCAATCGGATCGATGGGCTCCACTTCGCCACGAAAGCGCGGCTGGGCGCGGGCGTCGATCAAGGTCAGGCCAGGTTGGCCCAGGCGTTTTTGCAGGTGTTCGGCATCCAGCAACAGACGATTATCCGGCGTACCGTCGAAGATACCTGGCGCAACCACAGGCGCGTCCAGGCTCAAGGGGAAACCGGCGGCATGCCAGGCCTTGAGGCCACCATCCAGAATAAACACGCCATCACGCTTGCCCAGCCAGGCCAGCAGCCACCAGGCACGGGCGGCGTAGGCACCGGGGCCGTCGTCATACAGCACCACATCGGTGTCGGCACTGATGCCCCAGGCCCGCAGTTGCCTGGCGAACGTGTCCGCCGCCGGCAAAGGATGACGACCGGTCACGCCCTTGGTCACCGGGCCGCTCAGGTGGCGCTCAAGGTCGGCGTATTGCGCGCCCTCGATATGCCCTTCGGCGTAACTGCACAAGCCGTAGTCCGGGTCTTCCAGGGCAAAGCGGCAATCCAGGATCACCCACCCGCTCGACTGTTGGCGCTCGGCCAATTGCGGGGGGCTGATCAGTTGGGCAAGCGGCATGACTGACTCCTGTGCATACAAAGGGGAAAGGTCTTACTTCACTTCTTCCAGTGCCTGATTCAACGGCACGTAAAACTCTTTGAACAAGGCATCCACCGCCTCTTTAGCCTGTGGCGTAACGAACCCCGCCTCCAGCACCAGCACCTGGTACACCCCGCGCTTGATCGCCTCGGCGCTCAGGTGGGTGGATTTTTCATTGGTGGTACACAAAAAACGCACCCACGAGGTAAGGATGATCCACGCATTCAGGGTCAGGGCTTCGGTTTGCACCGGGTCCATATTGAGAATGCCGGCATCGACAAAGCCTTGGTAGATCGCGCCGCCCTGGATCAGGCAACGCTGGGAAAACCGCCGGTAGCCAGTCGCCAGTTCCGGGTCGCTCTCCAGCAGGTGTTCGAGGTCGCGGTGCAGGAAGCGATAACGCCACATGCCGGCCAATACGGCTTGCAGATAAAAGCGTTTATCCTCCACCACCATCGTGCGTCCCTGTGGTGGGCGCAGGAAACTGTCTACCAGCGCTTCATATTCGCGGAACAGCACGGCGATGATCGCCTGCTTGTTAGGGAAGTGGTAGTACAAGTTGCCCGGGGAAATTTCCATGTGGGCGGCAATGTGGTTGGTACTGACACTGCGCTCGCCCTGCTGGTTAAAAAGCTCCAGGCTGGTTTGCACAATGCGCTCGCTGGTCTTTACTCGTGGTGCCATAGGGGATCAGCTTCTATACACGGGATGGGGCATCTTACGGCCTAACCCGGCCAGGATAAATCTGGATGTTACTGCAATGTTATTTGACAATTTAGAGCAATGACTCTAAAAATCCAGGCAGACCAATAACAATCGGTGCCGCGCCATGTCTGCCAACGTTGCCTACCTGCAAGATTCCCAGGCGCTGGATCAGCTCCAGAACCTGTTCAACGCCCAACGCCGCGCCTTCGTCGCCAACCCGATGCCGCCGGCCGGGCAGCGCCAGCAATGGCTCAAGGCTTTGCGGGATCTGCTGAGCGACGAACGCCAGGCGCTGATCTATGCGATCAGCCAGGATTTCAGCCATCGCAGCGCCGACGAAACCCTGTTTGCCGAATTGATGCCTAGCCTGCATGGCATTCACTACGCGAGCAAACACCTCAAGGGCTGGATGAAACCTTCCCGCCGCGCTGTAGGCATTGCCTTCCAGCCCGCCTCAGCCAAAGTCATTTACCAGCCACTGGGCGTCGTCGGCGTCATCGTGCCGTGGAACTACCCGCTTTACCTGGCCATCGGCCCGCTGGTTGGGGCATTGGCGGCCGGTAACCGAGTGATGCTCAAGCTCAGCGAGTCCACGCCGGCCACCGGTGAGCTGCTCAAGGCGTTGCTGGCCAAGATCTTCCCCGAGGACCTGGTGTGCGTCGTGCTGGGCGAAGCTGACGTGGGCATGGCGTTTTCCAAGTTGCGCTTCGATCACCTGCTGTTCACCGGCGCTACCAGCATAGGCAAGCACGTGATGCGTGCGGCGGCCGAAAACCTCACGCCGGTGACTCTGGAGCTAGGCGGCAAATCGCCAGCCATTGTCTCGGCCGATGTGCCACTCAAGGACGCCGCCGAACGCATCGCCTTCGGCAAAACCTTGAACGCCGGGCAAACCTGCGTGGCGCCAGATTATGTGCTAGTACCCGAAGATCGCGTGGAAGGCTTTGTCGAGGCCTATTCCAAAGCCGTGCGCGGGTTTTATCCGACGCTGGTCGACAACCCGGACTACACCGCCATCATCAACGAACGCCAACTGGCCCGGCTCAATGCCTACGCCAAGGACGCCACCGACAAAGGCGCCACCTTGATCCCGCTGTACGAGCAGGGCCAGGCGCGGCGAATGGTCCACAGCCTGCTGTTGAATGTCAGCGACGACATGACCGTGATGCAGGACGAAATCTTCGGCCCGCTCCTGCCCATCGTGCCGTATCGCGGCCTTGACCAAGCCTTTGCCTACATCAACCAGCGACCTCGCCCACTGGCCTTGTATTACTTCGGCTACAACAAAGGCGAACAAGCGCGGGTGCTCCACGAAACCCACTCCGGTGGCGTGTGCCTGAACGATACCTTGCTGCACGTCGCTCAGGACGATATGCCGTTCGGTGGCATCGGCCCGTCAGGCATGGGCCATTACCACGGTCACGAAGGTTTCCTGACGTTCAGCAAGGCCAAGGGTGTGCTGGTCAAACAGCGCCTGAACGCAGCGAAGTTGATCTACCCGCCTTATGGCAAGTCGATCCAGAAGCTGATCCAGAAGCTGTTTATCCGCTGATAACCGCCACCTTCGGGACTATAAAAACAATGAACCCCAGCCTGACTGATTCACCCGCGCTGTCACGGCGCGGCGTCTTGAAAATCGGCCTGTGTGCCAGCGCCTTCCTCGCCACCGCCGGGTTGGGCGCCAGCCTCAGCGGTTGCTCCAGCAGTACGCCGGCCAGCGGCTTTGCGATGTTGCGCACCAGCGACTTGCCATTCTTGCGGGCGGTAATCCCGGTGCTGCTGGAAGGCGCGGCCAGTGCCGAACAAGTGCTTGCCGGTATTGAGGGCACCCTGAAAAAGCTCGATTACAGCCTGCAGCACTTGTCCCCCGAGATGTTCAAGCTCACCCAGCAATTATTCGACGTACTGGGCATGGGCATTACCCGCGGCCCGCTGACCGGTATCTGGGGCAGTTGGGAAAACGCCAGCAGCGAACAGATCCGCAATTTCCTGCACCGCTGGGAAAACAGTTACCTGAACCTTTTGCGCATGGGCCAGGGCTCGTTGCTCAAGCTAGTGATCATGGCCTGGTACTTCCGGCCCGAGTCCTGGGCCCATTGCGGCTACCCCGGCCCGCCCAAGATCTAGCCTGGGCCATCCCCCAAGATTGCATCTTCCTACAAGAATAAGAGAGCACACCTATGCCCGTACCCGATCTGTTCCGCGACGGCCTGGCCCGTGGCTGGAAAACCCACAATGGCGCCGCCCTGGATAACGACCTGACCCTGGAAGCGGATGTCGCCATCATCGGCAGCGGCGCCGGGGGCGGTACCACGGCTGAAATCCTCAGCGCCGCCGGCTACAAAGTGTTGCTGATCGAAGAAGGCCCGCTCAAGACCAGTAGTGATTTCAAACTGCTGGAAGACGAAGCCTACGCCAGCCTTTACCAGGAAGGCATCGGGCGGATGAGTAAGGACGGCGCTATCACCATCCTGCAGGGCCGGGCTGTGGGCGGTACCACCTTGATCAACTGGACCTCCAGCTTTCGCACCCCTGACGCTACCCTCGCGCATTGGGCCAGCGAATATGCGGTCAAAGGCCACAGCAGCGCCGAAATGGCGCCCTGGTTCGAAAAAATGGAGCAGCGCCTGGGCATCGCGCCGTGGGCGCTGCCGCCGAATGCCAACAACGATGTGATCCGCAAAGGCTGCGAAAAGCTCGGCTACAGCTGGCATGTGATCCCGCGCAATGTGCGCGGTTGCTTCAACCTGGGGTATTGCGGCATGGGCTGCCCGGTCAACGCCAAGCAGTCAATGCTGGTGACCACCATCCCGTCCACTCTGGAAAAAGGTGGCGAACTGCTTTACCTGGCCCGCGCCGAACGGCTGAAATACAGCGGCGACACCATCAGCAGCCTCGAATGCGTGGCCATGGACGAACGCTGCGTAGCGCCCACCGGGCGCAAGATCAGCGTGAAAGCCAAGCACTATGTGCTGGCGGGCGGCGGCATCAACAGCCCGGCCCTGCTGATGCGCTCCGACGCGCCCGACCCACACTCGCGGCTGGGCAAGCGCACCTTCCTGCACCTGGTCAACTTCTCCGCCGGGCTGTTCGACGAGGTGATCAACCCCTTCTACGGTGCGCCGCAATCCATCTACTCCGACCATTTCCAATGGCAGGACGGCACTACCGGAAAAATGTCCTACAAACTGGAAGCACCGCCCCTGCATCCAGGCCTGGCGAGCACCCTGTTTGGTGGCTATGGCAACCAGAACGCCCTGGACATGAACCAATTACCCCACACACACGCCATGCTCGCCCTGCTGCGCGACGGCTTTCACCCCGACAGCCCAGGCGGCACGGTGGAGTTACGCGGTGACGGCACCCCAGTGCTCGACTATCAGGTCTCGCCCTACGCCTGGGACGGCCTGCGCCGGGCCTTCCACAGCATGGCCGAGATTCAGTTCGCGGCGGGGGCCAAATCGGTCAAGCCCCTGCATCACGACGCGCGCTTTGTGAACAACTTGGCCGAAGCCCGCAGCGTGATCGACGGTCTGAACCTGGAACTGCATCGCACCACCCTGGGCAGCGCCCACGTGATGGGCGGTTGCGCCATGGGTGAAGACCCAAAAAATGCCGTTGCCGACAGCCTGGGTCGCCATCATCAGTTGCGCAACCTGTCGATCCACGATGGCTCGCTGTTCCCCACCAGCATTGGCGCCAACCCGCAATTGTCGGTGTACGGACTGACCGCGCAACTGGCGAGCGCATTGGCCGAACGTCTGAAAACGGCATGAAAAGACAGGGTATTCACGGTATCTATCTACATAAGTCGACTTGGCCCACCGGTAATGCTGCGATACCATCCGGTTCCCCAACGGACTCCGCCAGGACGACGCGATGAACCGAGTGTTGTACCCAGGTACCTTCGACCCGATTACCAAAGGCCATGGCGATCTGGTCGAACGCGCCTCTCGCCTGTTCGACCATGTGATCATCGCGGTCGCGGCCAGCCCCAAGAAAAACCCGCTGTTTCCCCTGGAACAACGTGTGGAGCTGGCGCAAGAGGTCACCAAGCACCTGCCGAATGTGGAAGTAGTGGGCTTTTCGACATTGCTGGCGCATTTCGCCAAGGAGCAGAACGCCAATGTGTTCCTGCGTGGCCTGCGTGCGGTGTCGGACTTCGAATACGAATTCCAGCTGGCCAACATGAACCGCCAATTGGCGCCGGACGTGGAAAGCCTGTTCCTGACGCCGTCGGAGCGTTATTCGTTCATTTCCTCGACGTTGGTTCGTGAAATCGCCGCTTTGGGCGGAGATATCACCAAGTTCGTGCATCCAGCGGTGGCCGATGCGCTGACGCTGCGCTTCAAGAAGTAAGGCTGCTCGGTCGGTGCCTGCTCGCACTGCGGGCGCCAATGCGGCACAATTGCGCGCATTAGTTTTCAGATGCCTTGGCAGAGTGCCCTGGCAGGAGTTTCCATGTCCCTGATCATCACCGACGATTGCATCAACTGCGACGTCTGCGAACCCGAGTGCCCGAACGCCGCCATTTCCCAGGGCGAAGAGATCTACGTGATCGACCCTAACCTGTGCACCCAGTGCGTCGGTCACTACGACGAACCGCAGTGCCAGCAGGTATGCCCGGTGGATTGCATTCCGCTGGACGAGGCACACCCTGAGACGGAAGAGCAGTTGATGGAGAAGTACCGCAAGATTACCGGTAAGGCCTAAGCCTCTTCATTGCCCGTAAGGGCCTCATCGCAGGCAAGCCAGCTCCCACACTTGGATATATGAATACATTCAAATGTGGGAGCTGGCTTGCCTGCGATAGCAATATCAGCCTTCACCCAGCAATCAGCTCTGACACCTGGGGCAAAACACACTCGCCCGCTGCCCCAGCACCACATTGCGCAGCTCAGTGCCGCAGACCTTGCATGCCTCGCCGCCCCGGCCATACACGAACAGTTCCTGCTGGAAATACCCCGGCTGCCCATCGCCGCCGATAAAGTCCCGCAACGTGGTGCCGCCCCGCTCGATGGCAGCAGCCAGCACCCGCTTGATTTCAATCGCCAGCTTCAGATAACGCCCGCGTGAAATACCCCCGGCGGCGCGGCGTGGGTCAATCCCAGCTGCAAACAGCGCCTCGGTCGCATAGATATTGCCCACGCCCACCACCACCGCGTTGTCCATGATGAACGGCTTCACCGCCATGGACTTACCGCGAGACAGCTGGAACAAGCGCTCGCCATCAAACAGGTCGGTCAACGGCTCCGGCCCCAGCCGCATCAGCAGCTCATGGTTGTGCGGGTCGTGGCTCCAGAGCATCGCACCGAAGCGCCGCGGGTCGGTGTAGCGCAGGGCCATGCCCGATTCCAGCTCGATATCCACGTGCTCATGCTTGGCCGCGGGCATGCCGACTTCCACCAGGCGCAAGTTGCCCGACATGCCCAGGTGGCTGATCAAGGTGCCCACTTCGGCATTGATCAACAGGTATTTGGCCCGGCGCTCCACCAGCACGATGCGCTGCCCTGACAGGCGCACATCCAGGTCTTCCGGAATCGGCCAGCGCAGGCGCCGCTCACGCACCACCACGCGGCTGACGCGCTGGCCTTCCAGATGCGGGGCAATGCCGCGTCGGGTGGTTTCGACTTCTGGTAACTCGGGCATATGTACCTCTTGAATGACGGGTCAGTGCGCGCCCAGTTCGCGGATCGACAACTTCAGGCTCTCGAAGTCGTAGTCCGACAGGCCCACGTAATCCAGCACCAGATGGCCGATGGCGTTCCACTCATGATCCACTGGCTGATTGCCCAGTACGCGATAGGACGAACAGATATGCTCGGCCATCTTCAAAATGGCCAGCAGGTTCTTGAGCTGTGGGTTGCGCGACGTCTCATCGCTGAAAATCGCCAGGGCGTTATGGTGATTGGCGATGGCGTCGGTGACATGCTCCGGCAGGCGCCAGGACTTGGCGGTGTAGTAGCCGACTACCGCATGGTTGGTGTGGAACGCTTTGTTTTCGGTGTCGACCACGCGGCAATCCGGGGCGGCATTGGCGTATGCATCTTCCAGCACCGCCATGTAATTGGGGAAGCGCTTGAGCATCAGCGGCACGCCACAATCATGGAACAGGCCCAAGGCATAGGCTTCGTCCACGGCCTGGGAACCGGTGCGCTTGGCCAGGGTGAGGCAGGTCATGGCCACATCCTGGGCGGTGTCCCAGAAGCGGTTGAGGGTGACGATGGTGTCGTCGCACATCTCACCCTTGATCGACTGCGCGTTGATCAAATTGATGATCGAACGGCTGCCCAGCAGGTTCACCGCACGCTGGATCGAAGCGATTTTGTTGCTCAGGCCGTAATACGGCGAATTGACGATCTTGAGCAGTGCACCGGACAAGCCCGGGTCCTGGGAGATCAGCCGCGCAATCACTTCCAGGTCCGGATCGGGCATGTACTGCTCCATCTGCAAATCCACCATGATTTGCGGTTGAGGCGGCACGCTGATGCCTTGCAGGGCCTGTTGGATCTGCTCGGGGGAAAGCTCTTGGGACATAAGTACACACTCTGGGCTAGGCGCGAATTCTACCCCTTATGCCGATGTGGCCGACACCCAAAAACCCAAGTGAAACCCGATCGAATGTGGGAGCTGGCTTGCCTGCGATAGCATCACCACCGTACGTCTGATACACCGCGCCGCCCGCATCGCAGGCAAGCCAGCTCCCACATGAAAGAGTGCGCAAAGGGTATACTCCCGCTCTTTTTTCCGGAGCGACGTCATGTCCCTGCCAAGCCTGCGTCTCAAAGCCAACGCCGATCGTCGTTTGCGCAACGGCCACCTGTGGGTCTACAGCAACGAAATCGACGTGGCCGCCACCCCACTCCACGGCTTCCAGGCAGGCGACCAGGCTATCCTGGAAGCGGCCGGCGGCAAGACCCTGGGCATCGTGGCCATGAGCCCGAACAACCTGATCTGCGCCCGCCTGCTGTCGCGCGACATCAAGTTGCCGCTGGACAAGTCGCTGCTGGTGCACCGCCTCAACGTCGCGCTGTCCCTGCGTGACCGCCTGTTCGACAAGCCGTTCTACCGCCTGGTCTACGGTGATTCCGACCTGCTGCCGGGCCTGGTGGTCGACCGTTTCGGCGACATCCTGGTGGTACAGATCGCCTCGGCGACCATGGAAGCGCATAAAGAAGATGTGATCGCCGCGCTGACCCAAGTGCTCAAGCCCAGCGGCATCCTGTTCAAGAACGACTCCGCCGCGCGCGACGCCGAAGGCCTCAACCGCTACGTCGAAACCGTATTCGGCCTGGTGCCGGAGTGGGTGGCGCTGGAAGAGAACGGCGTCAAGTTCGAAGCCCCGGTGATCCAGGGCCAGAAAACCGGCTGGTTCTACGACCACCGCATGAACCGCGCCCGCCTGGCCCCGTATGCCAAGGGCAAGCGTGTACTGGACCTGTACAGCTACATCGGCGGCTGGGGCGTGCAAGCTGCAGCCTTTGGCGCCAGTGAAGTGTTCTGCGTCGACGCTTCGGCCTTCGCCCTCGACGGCGTAGAGCGCAACGCCGCGCTGAACGGCTTTGCCGAGAAGATGACCTGCATCGAAGGCGACGTCTTTGAGGCGTTGAAAGAACTGAAAGCCAGCGAAGAGCGCTTCGACGTGATCGTCGCCGACCCACCGGCCTTCATCAAGCGCAAAAAAGACATGAAAAACGGCGAAGGCGCCTACCGCCGCCTCAACGAGCAAGCCATGCGCCTGCTCAGCAAAGACGGCATCCTCGTCAGCGCCTCGTGCTCCATGCACCTGCCGGAAGACGACCTGCAAAACATCCTGCTCACCAGCGCCCGCCATCTGGACCGCAACATCCAGATGCTCGAACGCGGCGGCCAAGGCCCGGACCACCCGGTGCACCCGGCGATTGTCGAGACGCGCTACATCAAGAGCATTACCTGCCGGTTGCTACCCAATAGCTGATGCTGTTCCCCTGTAGGGACTTGCGGGTTCCTACAGGCTTTTAGGAAATGTCGTACTGCCCCAGGCTTTGACTTTCCGTAGCGCAGACTCGATCCTCGCCCCTCTCATGGAACCGAGGCTCGCGCATGTCGAAGGCAATTACACAGGCTGAAAAACCGCTCTTGGTTTTCTGGCTGATGACCATGACTTTGCTGGGCGTCTTCCCCCTTGACGTCGTACTGCCCTCCTTTCCCGCCCTGGCTGAACACTTCCATACCTCGACCACCCATATCGCTCGATCCGTCAGCCTGTTCGCCATTGGATTTTCCTGCTCAATGCTGCTGATCGGCCCGCTGTCCGACAGAATCGGTCGCAAGAAGCTACTCCTGGCCAGTATGGTAGTAGCCATCCTGGGTGCAGTCGGGTGTCTGGCCGCCAGAAACACGCCCCAATTCCTGTTCTTTCGAGTCATTCAGGCCATAGGCTGCGGTGGTTTCATACTGTCCCAAGCGCTGGTGCAGGACCTTTTTTTCGGCAGGGAACAGGAGCGGTTGCGCATAGCAATGGCCATGGCCGGAGGCATTTTCATCTCGATTTCCCCAGTGCTGGGCGCATGGCTGCAATTGCACTGGGGATGGAAAGCCAGCTTCTACGCGTTTATCGCCCTCTGTGCTGCAACGTGGATTATGGCTCACCGATTACTGCATGGCGGCTTCCCTCCAACCGCGCCAAGCGAGCGGGGTATTTTCAGGGCCTACGCCAAGGTTTTCGCCAACAGACATTTCGCCAGCTACGCCACGATCTCCGCGATCACCTTCGCCTGTCATTTCTCATTCATCGTTGTGTCACCGCTCATTTTCATGGACCAGTTAAAGCTGTCACCCCATGAGTACTCATTGACCTTGCTTCTCTACGGCGCCGCCTACGTAGTGGGAGGCCTCTGTGCCGGCGTCCTGCACAAACGGCTGGCGGCGGCTACCCAGATGGCAGTCGGGTTGGTTCTGATCGCTATCTCTGGCGTGGTCATGCTGCTGTTGGCCTACCTGTTCGGCTTATCAACCCCGACAGTGTTGGTGCCCATGCTGCTCTGCACGGCGGGCACCACCATCACCCGGCCCATTTCCAACTCCAAGGCCATGAGCCTGTTTCC
This sequence comes from Pseudomonas sp. CFSAN084952, assembly GCF_009648855.1. Classification (NCBI taxonomy): domain Bacteria; kingdom Pseudomonadati; phylum Pseudomonadota; class Gammaproteobacteria; order Pseudomonadales; family Pseudomonadaceae; genus Pseudomonas; species Pseudomonas sp. CFSAN084952. The sequence continues at coordinate 5,078,914 of NZ_CP045767.1, forward strand.
AGACAATGCGGGAGCCGCAGCTTCCGCCGTTGCGGCAGTGCTGTTCATTGCTGGCGGCTGTATCAGTGCGTTTATCAGCACCTTTACCCACCAGTTGAGTACTGCGCTTGGCTTGTGTTTTCTGATCCTGAGCCTTGCCGCCCTTGCGTTGAACTCATGGGCACGGCGGCACCCGCACGTCCTGTAGCGGCTAACTTCAAGGTTGCGCCCATTCCCTCCAGCCGCCAGCGGTGTAGAATCGGCCCTATTCATCGCCAGTCATCCCCGGCGGGTTTATGAGCTCGAGGCCCAAGCACGCGGCGATCCCGCGACGCGAGTGGCAACTTCCGGACACACGGCCATTTTCTGAGTGTTCCAGTCGTCAATTAGAAGCTCACTCCCCTTTAGTACTTGATTAGCCGCCCGGAGTGCTCCAATGCCTGATTACCGCTCGAAAACATCCACCCACGGCCGCAACATGGCCGGCGCGCGCGCACTGTGGCGTGCCACGGGGATGAAAGATGACGACTTCAAGAAGCCGATCATCGCGATTGCCAACTCGTTCACCCAGTTCGTGCCGGGCCATGTCCATCTCAAGGACCTGGGCCAACTGGTCGCCCGCGAGATCGAACGCGCCGGTGGCGTGGCTAAAGAATTCAACACCATCGCCGTGGACGACGGCATCGCCATGGGCCATGACGGCATGCTGTATTCCCTGCCGAGCCGCGAGATCATCGCTGACTCCGTGGAGTACATGGTCAACGCCCACTGCGCCGACGCCATTGTGTGCATCTCCAACTGCGACAAGATCACCCCCGGCATGTTGATGGCTGCCTTGCGCCTGAACATCCCGGTGATCTTCGTCTCCGGCGGGCCGATGGAAGCCGGCAAGACCAAACTCGCCTCCCACGGCCTCGACCTCGTCGACGCCATGGTAATCGCCGCCGATTCCAGCGCTTCTGACGAGAAGGTCGCCGAATACGAGCGCAGCGCCTGCCCGACCTGCGGTTCGTGCTCCGGCATGTTCACCGCCAACTCGATGAACTGCCTGGTGGAAGCCCTGGGCCTCGCCTTGCCGGGCAACGGTTCCACATTGGCCACTCACAGCGACCGCGAGCAGTTGTTCCTGCAGGCCGGCCGTACCATCGTCGAGCTGTGCAAGCGCTACTACGGCGAGAACGATGAGTCGGTGTTGCCGCGCAATATCGCCAACTTCAAGGCGTTCGAAAACGCCATGACCCTGGACATCGCCATGGGCGGTTCCACCAACACCATTCTGCATTTGCTGGCTGCCGCCCAGGAAGCCGAGATCGACTTTGACCTGCGCGACATCGACCGCCTGTCCCGTCACGTGCCACAGCTGTGCAAGGTCGCGCCGAACATCCAGAAGTACCACATGGAAGACGTGCACCGCGCCGGCGGGATCTTCTCGATCCTCGGCTCCCTGGCCCGTGGCGGCCTGCTGCACACCGACCTGCCAACCGTGCACAGCAAGTCCATCGCCGAAGGCATCGCCAAATGGGACATCACCCAGACTGACGACGAAGCCGTGCACACCTTCTTCAAGGCCGGCCCGGCCGGTATCCCCACCCAGACCGCGTTCAGCCAGTCGACCCGCTGGGACACCCTGGACGACGACCGTGAAAACGGCTGCATCCGAAGTGTCGAGCACGCCTACTCGCAAGAAGGCGGCCTGGCCGTGCTGTACGGCAACATCGCCCTCGACGGCTGTGTGGTGAAAACGGCAGGTGTGGATGAATCCATCCACGTTTTCGAAGGCCGCGCCAAGATCTACGAAAGCCAGGACAGCTCGGTACGCGGCATCCTCGCGGACGAAGTCAAGGAAGGCGACATCGTGATCATCCGCTACGAAGGCCCTAAAGGCGGCCCGGGTATGCAGGAGATGCTTTACCCCACGTCCTATCTGAAATCCAAAGGCCTGGGCAAAGCCTGCGCCCTGCTGACCGACGGCCGTTTCTCCGGCGGCACGTCGGGCCTGTCCATCGGCCACGCTTCCCCGGAAGCCGCTGCCGGTGGCGCGATTGGCCTGGTGCAGGATGGCGACAAGGTGCTGATCGACATTCCGAACCGCTCGATCAACCTGTTGATCAGCGATGAAGAACTGGCAGCACGCCGGGTTGAGCAGGACAAGAAAGGCTGGAAGCCGGTGGAGAAGCGCCCGCGCAAAGTCACCACCGCGTTGAAGGCCTACGCGTTGTTGGCCACCAGCGCCGACAAGGGTGCGGTGCGCAACAAAGCCATGCTCGACGGCCTGTAAGCCCCGCGCATAAAAAAGCCCCGCCAGGTGCGGGGCTTTTTTTGTCTGCAGAAAAACCCCAAGACATTGGAGATCAAATGCGGGAGCTGGCTTGCCTGCGATTGCATCACCTCGGAGTACATGAAGTACCGAGGTGTCTGCATCGCAGGCAAGCCAGCTCCCACAGTGACTGCACTTCGACTTAAGGCTCTTTACTGAATCTCCTCCGGTTTCACGATCACCCAGTTCTTGTCCGCCGTCACCGGCAGCCCTTCCTTGGCTTGCGCCGCCGCGTGCTTGGCGATCATGCCGTTGAGTTGGGTCATGTACTTGTCTTTGCGGTTGATCCACAGGTGGATGCCGCCCTTGGCCACGTCCACATCGTGGAACAGCATGTAGCCATCGCTGGTCGGTGTGTCACCGCCGACAATCACTGGTTTTTTCCATTCGTCGATGTAGGTGAGGATCGCCGCGTGCTTACCGGCCATCCAGGTCGCCGGGGTCCACAGGTAGGGAGTCAGTTCCAGGCCGAGGTTGCTATTCTCGTCATACTTGCCGGCAGTGATCTGTTTGCGTGCGGTGGTCAGCTCGCCGGTCTTGCGGTCCTTGAGCATCGTGGTCACGCCGATGACGTTCTCGGGTTTGACGTTGTAGCCGTACTTCGGATCAGCCGCGACCATGCGCACCAGTTCCTCGGACGCGGCGGTCATCACATAGACCTCGATGCCGTTTTCCATCAGTTTGTTGTACAGCTCGGCCTGGCCGGTGAAGACTTTCGGCGGCTGTACCTCGGATTTTTTCACCACGTCGCCTTCGAAATAGCTGACCGGCACGGGCTTGCCGGAGGCCATCAGTTCGTCGACCTGCACTTTGAGTTCCTTGAGGGTGAAGCCGGAAAAAATCTGCGCAACCCACGGGTAGCAGACCATGTCGTCGACTTCGCACAGGCGATAGTAGTAGCTGAACAGACTTTCCTTATGGTCGGCGGTGTCTTTGAAGGGGATAAGCTTGAGCGAAGGGTCCATGGTTTCGCGGGTGATCAGGCCCTTGTTTTCCATGAACGGCAGCAGCGACTCTTCAAGGTCATAGCGGTAGCTGGTGTTGTCCATGTCGAACACCGCGTAGTTACCCTTGTTGGCATTGGCGGCGATCATTTCGTTGAGTTGTTTGGCGGCAGGTGCCGGCCAGTGTTTCAACTCGGTGGCGGCAAACGCCTGGCTGGCGAGCCCGAGGCAAAAGGCGGCGGATACCAATAGTTTCGGCGCGAGCTTCATAGGCGTTGTCTCCCTCAAGTGAAAGACATCGACGCTAACAAATCCGTATGACAGTTATCGCCCGAGCGCGACCGCTGACGTCGCGATTGCGCCAAGGGCATACGCCTGGGCGTCAAACGCTTATTCCAAAAACGACAGTCGCCATTCCATATTGGTATTAAATCAATATATTTCAAGCTGTTAGGCTTCCCGGTTCGCAATCGCAGGCTCACGCGATTGGCTGCCTTCTCAACGGAGCTTCAATGAATCTGCCCCTGATTCTCAATTTATTGGTGTTCGTGGCCCTGTTGCTGGGCCTGGCACAAACTCGCCGTACTAACTGGAGCCTGGCCAAGAAGGTGCTGTTCGCCCTGGTGCTGGGCGTGCTGTTCGGCGCGGCGTTGCACACGATCTATGGCGACGGCAACCCGGTGCTCAAAGCCTCCATCGGCTGGTTTGACCTGGTCGGCAACGGCTATGTGCAGCTGCTGCAAATGATCGTGATCCCGCTGGTGTTCGCCTCGATCCTCAGTGCCGTGGCGCGCCTGCACAACGCCTCGTCCCTGGGCAAGATCAGCTTCCTGACCATCGGCACGCTGCTGTTCACCACGGCCATCGCGGCGCTGATCGGCATCGGCCTGACCAACCTGTTCGGCCTCACCGCCGAAGGCCTGGTGGCCGGCACCCAGGAAATGGCGCGCCTGCAAGTGATCCAGAGTGATTACGCTGGCAAGGTTGCCGACCTGAATATCCCGCAGTTGCTGCTGTCGTTCGTGCCGGCCAACCCGTTCGCCGACCTGGCCCGGGCCAAGCCGACGTCGATCATCAGCGTGGTGATTTTCGCCGCATTCCTTGGAGTTGCCGCGCTGCAACTGCTCAAGGACGACGTGGAAAAAGGCCAGAAAGTCCTTAACGCCATCGACACCCTGCAAGCCTGGGTGATGCGCCTGGTGCGCCTGGTGATGAAGCTGACCCCCTACGGCGTGCTGGCGCTGATGACCAAAGTGGTCGCCGGTTCCAACCTGCAAGACATCATCAAGCTGGGCAGTTTCGTGGTGGTGTCGTACCTGGCCCTGGGCCTGATGTTCGTGGTGCACGGCCTGCTGCTGTCCCTGGCCGGGATCAACCCGCTGCGCTTCTTCCGCAAGGTGTGGCCGGTACTGACCTTTGCCTTTACCAGCCGCTCCAGCGCTGCAAGCATCCCGCTGAGCATTGAAGCGCAGACCCGTCGCCTGGGCATTCCGCAATCCATCGCCGGTTTCGCCGCCTCGTTTGGCGCGACCATCGGCCAGAACGGCTGCGCCGGTCTTTACCCTGCGATGTTGGCGGTGATGGTCGCGCCGACCGTGGGCATCAACCCGCTGGACCCGCTGTGGATCGCAACCCTGGTGGCGATTGTGACCTTGAGTTCGGCGGGCGTTGCCGGCGTAGGCGGCGGTGCGACCTTTGCCGCGCTGATCGTGCTGCCCGCCATGGGCTTGCCGGTGTCACTGGTGGCGCTGTTGATTTCCGTGGAACCGCTGATCGACATGGGCCGCACGGCGTTGAACGTCAATGGTTCGATGACGGCGGGGGCGATTACCAGCCAGATCATGGGGCAGACGGATAAGGCCTTGCTGGATGCCGATGAGCATGCCGAGTTAGCGCAGGTCTGATAGACCGCTATAGCAGGCAAGCCAGCTCCCACATTTGAATGTATTCACACATCAAACTGTGGGCGCTGGCTTGCCTGCGATGCTTTTAGGCTTTTTCCCACACTTCGAAGTTGTAGGCCGGCTTATCACCTTCAGCCGGATTCTCGACATTCGACACCAGCTTCCACTGGTTCATATCAAACTCTGGAAACCACGCATCCCCTTCCGGGCTCAGCGCCACGCGGGTCAGGTACAAGCGATCGGCCTGTTCCAGCCCCTGCGCATACAACTGCGCGCCGCCGATCAGCATCAGCTCGTCCACGCCTTGCGCCTTGGCCCACTCCTCAGCCCGCTCTACCGCTGCGTCCAGTGACGGAAACACTTGCGCACCTTCCAGCACAAGATCGGTCTGACGGCTGACCACCAGGTTCAAGCGCCCCGGCAGCGGTCGGCCCAGGGAGTCCCAGGTCTTGCGCCCCATGATGATCGGCTTGCCGAGCGTGGTGGCCTTGAAATATTTGAAATCCCCCGGCAAATGCCAGGGCATGCTGTTGTCGACGCCGATCACACGGTTTTCACCGAGGGCTGCGATCAGGCTTAAAGGGAGTGTTTTTTTCATGGCGACGAGAATACCAGAGCGGCGAGCCAGCGGTTATGCTCCAACCTCATCAACTCGACAGGACGGCGCGTGACTGCACTGAACCCGCTGCACAGACTTTGGCTGACAGAAACCGTGCGCCTGCGCGAAGAACACGCCGGCCCCCTGGAAGACCTGGAAGCCAACCGCCTGGCCCGCACCGCCGGGGGCGACCTGCCCTCGCGCATCCAGCAGCGTGCGCTGCACCTGGCCGAGCGCGATGGTTTGGCCGCCGCGCTCAGCCGCTGGCTGCAAGGCGCACGCCTGGCCCTGGTGTTACTGGCGGTGGTCGCCGTCATCAGTGGCGCCGGTTTGGCGTTCGCCGCGCTGGGCAATGGCCTGGCCCCGGTGAATGTGTTCTGGGCCTTGGGCAGCCTGCTCGGCCTGAACCTGATCTTGCTGATCAGTTGGGCCCTGGGCCTGCTGTTTGCCGGTGAACACAGCGCCAGCCTTGGCCGGCTGTGGTTGTGGCTCAGCGAGAAACTGGCGCGTGACGCCAAGGCCGCGCAACTGGCCCCAGCATTGTTGCTGTTGCTGCAACGGCAAAAACTCAATCGCTGGGCGGTGGGTGTGCTGGTCAACAGCTTGTGGTTGCTGGCCTTGCTCAGCGCCCTGGTGATCCTGCTGACCCTGCTCGCCACCCGCCGCTACGGGTTTGTGTGGGAAACCACCATTCTCGGCGCCGATACCTTTGTCGCCGTGACCCAGGCCCTTGGCACACTCCCGGCGCTGCTCGGTTTCAATGTGCCCACCGTGGAGATGATCCGCGCCAGCGGCGACTCCGCGCTGAATATCGAAAGCGCCCGCCAGGCCTGGGCGGCCTGGCTGGTGGGCGTGTTGCTGGTCTACGGCCTGCTGCCGCGGTTGATCCTTGCCTTGCTGTGCCTGTGGCGATGGAAACGCGGGCGCGCAGCGTTGCGCCTGGACCTCAACCTGCCCGGCTACGCCCAACTGCGCGAACGCCTGATGCCCAGCAGCGAGCGCCTGGGGGTCAACGATGTGGCGCCCGAACACCTGCACCCGATCAGCGGCGGCGCAAGTGAGCTGCAGAGTGATGGCGCCTTGCTGGTCGCCATCGAACTCGACGACCAACACCCTTGGCCCCCTAAACTGCCTGCCAACGTCAAGAACGCCGGCATCCTCGACAGCCGCGAATCACGCCACAAACTGCTGGAGCAACTCAGCCGTTTCCCACCCGCGCGCCTGGCCATCGCCTGTGACCCGCGCCGCTCGCCCGACCGTGGCAGCCTGGCGCTGATCGCCGAGCTGGCACGCAGCGCCACCGACACCCGCGTATGGCTGCTGCAGGCACCACCGGGCCAGGCGCTGGACGCCGAGCGCCTGGGCGACTGGCATGCCGCGTTGCGACAGCTTGAAGTGTCGTTTGCCGATTGCGCGCCGCTCACTTGGCTGGAGACAGGTCATGACTAAACCGCTGAAACTCGCCGTGGTCGGCCATACCAACGTGGGCAAAACCTCATTGTTGCGCACCCTCACCCGCGATGTCGGCTTTGGCGAAGTGTCCCATCGCCCCAGCACCACGCGGCACGTGGAAGGTGCACGCCTATCGGTAGATGGCGAAGCTTTGCTGGAGCTGTACGACACTCCCGGCCTGGAAGACGCCATCGCCCTGCTCGATTACCTGGAGCGCCTCGACCGCCCCGGCGAACGCCTGGATGGCCCTGCGCGGCTGGCGCGTTTCCTGGAAGGCAGCGAGGCGCGCCAGCGTTTCGAACAGGAAGCCAAGGTGCTGCGCCAGTTGCTGGCCTCCGATGCCGGCCTGTACGTGATCGACGCTCGCGAGCCGGTGCTGGCCAAGTACCGCGACGAACTGCAAGTGCTGGCCAGTTGCGGCAAGCCGTTGTTGCCGGTGCTCAACTTTGTCAGCAGCAGCGACCACCGTGAACCGGACTGGCGCGAAGCCCTGGCCCGCCTCGGCCTGCATGCGCTGGTGCGTTTCGACAGCGTGGCACCGCCCGAAGACGGCGAACGCCGGCTGTATGAAAGCCTGGCCCTGCTGCTGGAAAACTCACGGCCGCAGTTGGAACGCCTGATCCTCGATCAAGAAGCCCAGCGCCAGGCCCGCCAGCAAAGCGCCGCCCGCTTGATCGCCGAACTGTTGATCGACTGCGCGGCCTGCCGTCGCAGTGTCCTCACCGAAGATGAGCAGCAAGCCATCGGCGATCTGCGCAAAGCGGTGCGCCAACGGGAACAAAAGTGTGTTGATGCCCTGCTCAAGCTGTACGGCTTTCGCCCACAGGACGCGGCGGCCAGCGACCTGCCGCTACTGGATGGGCGCTGGGGCGACGACCTGTTCAACCCCGAAACCCTCAAGCAACTGGGCGTGCGGGTGGGTGGGGGGATCGCCGCCGGCGCAGCCGCCGGTGCGGGCGTGGACCTCCTGGTCGGCGGCCTGACGCTGGGCGCTGCTGCCCTGGCGGGCGCGATTGCCGGCGGTGCGCTGCAAACCGCGCGCAGCTACGGCAGCCGCCTGATGGGCAAGATCAAGGGTCAACGCGAACTCACCGTCGATGACAGCGTGCTGCGCCTGCTCGCCCTGCGCCAGCGCCAGTTGCTCAAGGCCCTGAACCTGCGCGGCCATGCGGCAATGCACAGCATCAAGGTCGACACACCCCAGGACAAAACCTGGCGCGAGGGCAAACTGCCCGACGCCTTGAACAAGGCCCGCGCCTATCCGCAATGGTCGTCCCTCAATCCCCACGCCAAACTAAGCCAGGCCGAGCGTCAAGAACAGGTCGAAGCCCTTGCCATGCGCCTCGACGAGACCTAAGCAGTCATCAGCACCTGCCGGGCCTTGGCCTTAAGCACCTCAAGGTCCAGCACCGGCACCTGCATTTGCTTGGCCTGCTCGTCCCAGTGGCGCATACGCAAGCTCACGGCATACAACGGGTCTTGCTCAAAGGTCCGAGCCTCTTCTGCGCTCATGACGCCGCCTTGGTAAGCCAGAGTGCGACGGCTGGCTTCGCTCAAGCGGGCGAAATAGTCCGGTTGGCTGAAGGTCAGGTAACGCTTGGCTTGGACGTGGTATTCCACCAGCCTGGCCAGGCGTTCGCTGAAGCCTGCTCGGCGCAGGTAATCGGCGCCCAGCCGCTCGTGGCTGACCACGCCATAACCGCCCATGTTCGCGCCGCCCTGGCCGCAGAGATGGCCGATGTCGTGGAAAAACGCCGCCAGCACCACCTCGTCGTCAAAACCTTCGGCCATGGCCAATTGCGCGGCCTGGGACATGTGCTCGATTTGCGACACCGGCTCGCCGATGTAGTCAGCCGTGCCATGTTGCTCGTACAAGCCAAACACTTGGGCAATCGCCTGTTCCGGGCTCATCGCGTCGCGCCCCACAGTGTGCTGATATTACGCTCGGCCATCGCCGGCCCCACGCTCATCCCTACGCCGGTGTGCATCAAGGCAGCGCTGACGCCAGGTGCCGCCTGCACAAACGAAAACGGCCCAGGCCCGCGCGAACCGTAGACGCCCTGCCAGCGCTCCACCACTTGGACCTTGCAACCCAGGGTCTGTTGCGCCAGTTCGATCAGCCAGTCATCCACCTGCTCGGCGTTGAAGGGCGACGGATCGCTGTCGTAATGGTGGGAGTCACCGATGATCAACTCGCCATGGGGCGTAGGGCTGATCAACAGGTGAATGCCGTGCTCGTGCAGGTACGGCGTTTCGCGCAAGATCTGCGCCTGCACGGCGGCCGCTTCCGGCAGGTCGGCAAAGGCGCCGTAGTGCACGCAGCTCAAGCCGGTGAGCAAGGCATGTTGCAGGTTCAGGTTGAGCACTGGCCGGGCGCGCAGCATTTGCAGGCGACAGGTTTGCGGGTTGAGCGCGGCGATGGCGTCGGCCAGCAGGGTTTGATAGTCGTGGCCGGAGCAAACAATGATCTGCTCGCCGCGAAAGCGGCCTGCCGTGCTGTGCAACTGGCCCGGTTCAACCTCGCGCACCAGGGTAGAGAAGTGAAATTCCACGTTAAGCGCCTGGCTCAGGTAATGGATCAGCGCCGGGATGGCCTCGCGGGAATACAGTTGCTGGTCGTCCTTGCCATGCAGTGCGGCGCGGTGATGGCGGAACTGGCCGGCGTACAGGTCGTTCATGACAGCGCCCTGCAGCAGCTCGACGTTGTAGCCGTGCTCCCGCGCGCGCCCGGCGCAGAAGGCTTCGAGCAGATGCTCTTCGGCTTCGGTGCGGGCGAACAGGTACGAGCCATTGCGTTTGAGCGCCAGGCCCGCCGCTTGCGCCCACTGGCCCCATATTTCGCGGCTTTCCCGCGCCAGGTCGAGCATTGGCCCTGGTGGTTGACCGGTGACCAGCGCCTGGCCGAAGTTGCGCACTGAGGCGCCCAATGGCGTGGCGCTTCGCTCGAACACCTTGACCTTGAGGCCGCGCCTGGCGGCGGCATAGGCGTGGGAGAGACCGAGGATGCCGGCGCCGACGACTAACAGATCACTACTCATACTGTCCTCTGGTTCCCGCGCTCCGCGTGGGAATTCATCCGGTGACGCTCCGCGTCACGACCTTTAAAAGCGGACGCGGAGCGTCCAGAGCGGCGTTACCACGCGGAGCGTGGGAACGATCGGTTACTGTTTTTCCGACTTGCCGTCATAACGCTTACGCCATTCGGCCAAGATGCTGTCACGGTTCTTGGAAGCCCAGACAAAGTCGTTCTTGATCAACCGTTGCTCATAGTCGGCCGGCAATTCGGTCTGTGGCTTGGCGATTCCCGGTTGCGCGAGCACGGCGAAGTTGTCCTTGTACAGATCCATCGCCGCGGTGCTGGCGGAGAAGTCAGCGAGTTTTTTCGCCGCCTCGGCATGGGCCGTGCCTTTGATCACGGCGGTGGCTTCGATGTCCCAGCCCAGGCCTTCCTTGGGCAGGATGATGTCCAGCGGCGCGCCCTGGCGCTTGAGCTGAACCGCCGGGTATTCGAAGGAAATACCAATCGGAAACTCACCGGACGCCGCCAGCTTGCACGGCTTGGAGCCGGAGTGAACGTACTGGCCGATGTTCTGGTGCAAGTCGTCCATGTACTGCCAGCCTTGCTTCTCGCCGAAGGTCTGGAGCCAGGCGCTGACATCCAGGAAGCCGGTGCCTGAAGACGCCGGGTTAGGCATCACGATCTTGCCCTTGTATTCGGGCTTGGTCAGGTCCTGCCAGCTCACCGGTTTGGTGAGGCCCTGCTTCTCGGCTTCGACGGTGTTGAAGCAGAGGGTGGCGGCCCACACGTCCATGCCCACCCAGGCCGGAGGGTTGGCGGCGTCGCGGTAATGCTTGCCGATCTTGTCCAGGTCCTTGGGCGCGTAGTTGTCGAGCATGCCTTGCTGATCAAGGATCGCCAGGCTGGAGGCGGCCAGGCCCCACACTACGTCAGCCTGGGGGCGGTCTTTCTCGGCCAGCAGTTTGGCGGTGATGATGCCGGTGGAGTCGCGCACCCACTTGATCTCGACGTCGGGGTTGGCCTGTTCGAAAGCTTTTTTGTAGGTCTTCAATTGTTCGGCTTCAAGGGCCGTGTACACGGTCAACTCGGTCTTGGCGAAGGCATTCAGACTGAATGCCGTGAGGACTGCAGCGACCAGCGCCAGGGGCTTGAACATGGAGCACCTCCTTCAGGGATGTTTATTGGCCAGGTGCGCGCTGGCGCCAGGCTTGGGAGCGGCGCAGCGCGCCACGTGAAGCCCACGCCAGCAGCAGCGAGACGCTGGCCGAAGTGAACAAGATCAGGGTCGACATGGCCGCCGCACCGCCCACATTGCCGGCGTCGTCCATGTTCAGCACGGCGACGGCGGCGAGGATGGTGTCGGGGCTGTAGAGGAAAATCGCGGCGGACACGGTGGTCATCGCCGAGACAAACAGGTAGCGCAGGATGTCCAGCAGCGCCGGCAGACAGATCGGCACCGTGACGCGCAGATAATGGCGGTACAACGGTGCCTTGAGGGACAACGCGGCAGCTTCGAACTCGGCGTCCAACTGGCGCAAGGCGGTGGTCGCAGTCATCTGCGCGGTGGTCAGGTAGTGCGCAATGGTGCACACCACCAGCAACGCCATGCTGCCGTACAACACATGCAGCGGGTTGCCGTTGAGGTTGAAGAAGAACACGTAGCCCAGCCCCAGGACCAGGCCCGGCACGGCCATCGGCACGAAGCTGAGCATGCGCAGCGCCAGGTTGAGGTTCTTCTGGCCCTTGGTCTTTTCCATCAGGTAGGCGCCGGTGAAAATCAGCACGCTGCCGATCAACGCGGTGCACAGCGCCATGGTCAGGCTGTTGCGATAGGCCAGCCAGCCGCCTCCGGCGGTGTCTTCAAACTGGTAGTGCTTGAGCGACAGCGACAGGTTGTACGGCCAGAATTTCACTAGCGAGGAATACACCGCCATGCCGAACACCAGCAGCAACGCCGCGCAGATCAGCAGCACGATGGCCAGGTAGCACCCGTCGCGCAGCCGCGATGGCGCCGGCTGGAACACCTGGGCGCGGCCGCTCATCGCGTCGCCATGCCGACGACGCAACCAGGCATCCACGCCAAAGCTGAACAGCGCCGGCAGCAGCAACACCATGCCGATCAACGCGCCGCGTCCGAACTGTTGCTGGCCCACCACCGCCTTGTAGGCCTCCAGCGCCAGCACCTGGTAATCACCGCCCACCACCACCGGTACCCCGAAGTCGGTGATGGTCAGGGTGAACACCAGGCAAAACGCGGCGAACACCGCCTGGCGCGTGGCCGGCCAGGTAATGCTGCGAAACGCCCGGGCCGGGCTGGCGCCCATGCTCGAAGCGGCGTCGAACAAACGCGCATCCGCCAGGGACAACGCCGACAGCAAAATCATCAAGGCATGGGGAAAGGTGTAAATCACCTCACCGAGCACAATGCCCCAGAACCCATAGATATTCTCCGAGAACAAGCCGCGCAGGAGGCCCTGGTTGCCGAACAAATAGACCAGGGCAATGCCCGGCAGCATCGACGGCGCCATCAATGGCAGCAAGGACAGGCCACGCCAGATGGACTTGCCGGGGATCAGCGTGCGTTGCAGGGCATAGGCAAACAAGTAGGCCAGCGGCACGACGATGGCCGCCACGCTGAGGGAAACTTTCAGGCTATTGCCCAGCAACCAGTGGAAGTTGGCGCTGCTCAGCAGTTCGCGAGCGGCTACCAGGCCACCGCCCTGCCCGGCTTCGCTGCTGAAGCCGCGCCAGAAGATCGCCAACAGCGGCAACAGCACCGCCACCACTAACAGGCCCAGCCAGAGCCACTTGCCGCCGACCACGAAGAGGCGGTCGCCCCACTCGGCGCGGGACACCTGGCGCGGTACCGGCAATGTCATCACCGCCCCCATCTCAGGCAAACACCTGCAGGCTGCGCGGCGGCAACGCCACCCAGATATCCTGTGCACCCAGGCGCGGCATGGCTTCCGGCGCCAGTTCAGCCAGCAACGGATGGCCTGGCAACTGCTCCAGCTCAAAGCTCATGCGGCAGCGGTTGCCGAGGAAGGTGATCTCGCGAACCTTGGCCGGGAACAGGTTTTCTTCATGCACCGGTGGGTTGACGCAGATCGCTTCCGGGCGGCAGAACAAGCGGCCCGATTGGGCGACACCCGCGTCCTCAGCCAGGCGCATGTTCAACCCACCCACCTGGGCATGGCTGGCGCTGTTACGGCTGAACGGCAACCAGTTGCCCTGGCCGACAAACTCCGCCACGAACGGCGTGGCCGGGCGGTCGTAGATTTCCTGGGGCGTGGCGTACTGCTCGACCTTACCGTTGTTCATCACGGCAATGCGGTCGGCCATCAACATGGCTTCGTCCTGGTTGTGGGTCACCATCAAGGTGGTGATGCCCAGGCGCCGCTGCAGTTGGCGCAGTTCGGTGCACAGGTGCTCGCGCACGCGGGCATCGAGGGCCGACATCGGCTCATCCAACAGCAATAACGACGGCGCCGGCGCCAGTGCGCGGGCCAGGGCGACGCGCTGTTGCTGGCCGCCGGAGAGTTGGCCGGGGTACTTCTTTTCGCTGCCCACCAGGCCCACCAGCTCAAGCATCTGCGCGACCCGCTTGCGCACTTCATCGCGGCCGCTGCCCGTAAGGCCGTAGCCGATGTTCGCTTCAACGCTGAGGTTGGGAAACAACGCATAGGACTGGAACAGGATGCCGTAGTCCCGCGCCTGGGGTGGCAGCAGGGACACGTCCCGCTCGCCCAGGTAAAGCTCACCGCTGTCCTGGCGCTCCAGGCCGGCGATGCAGCGCAGCAGCGTGGTCTTGCCACAGCCGGACGGGCCCAGCAGGCACACCAGCTCGCCGGCGGCGACGTCCAGGGAGACGTTGTCCAGCGCGGTGAAGGCGCCAAAGCGTTTCTGGATTGCGCGCACTTTCATCGGTGCGCCGGGTTGGGTCAGGGCTGTGTGCATGGTGGCACCTCATCGAACGGATGAAGGCCATGCTAGGGAGGGAATGCGTAGCTGGTGTGGCAGGAAGGCAAAACGGGGTGATAGTGGTATTGGTGGATTTGTGTAGGACTCATGATCGTTCCCACGCTCTGCGTGGGAATGTCTCTAGTGACGCTCCGCGTCACGGACGCGGAGCGTCCTGGGCGGCGTTCCCACGCGGAGCGTGGGAACGATCAGAGGGGTGACATTTCCTGGGCCAGGCCAAGGAAAGCCGCCGGCAGGCGCGCACCTTTGCGCTCCTTGAGGCAATACAGATACTCCGGAATCTGCGGTGCATTCTCGATGGTCAGCACGCGCAACTGCGGGTCATGGGGCACTTCCTGGCGGGCGATGATGCTGATGCCGATGTTGCGCAGCACCGCCTCGCGAATCGACTCACGGCTGCCAATCTCCAGCAACGGCCCGTACCCCACGCCGGCGTTCTTCAACATCTCTTCCGTCAGCCGGCGGGTGGTGGAGCCCGCTTCACGCATCAGCAACGTGTGCCCGATAAGCGCGCTCAACGGTACGTGATCGAGCTTGGCCAACGGGTGATTGCGGTGCACCGCCAGCACCAGCGGGTCCGTGCCCAGCACGCGGCGGATCAGACGGGCATCTTCCAGCAATTGCGATGAGGCCGCGACATCGACGCGGTAATCGTCCAACGCCTCAAGCACCTGTTGGGAATTGCCGATTTCCACCGACACGTCCACCTGGGGCAGGCGCTCGCGAAAGGCTTTGACCAGATCGAGGATGTAATACGGCGCCGTTGCTGCAATTCTCAGCGCACCCTGGACCTGGCCGTTGTTGCGCAGGAAAAACTCGATATCCGCTTCCTGCTGCAACAGCGCCTTGACCATCGGCAACAGCCGCGCGCCCTCGTCGCTGACGGTGAGGCGGCGGCCGCCACGGTAGAACAACTCGACGCCGTAGTGGCCTTCGAGGTTGCGAATCTGGGTGGTCACCGTGGGCTGGCTCAAGCCGAGTTTCTTCGCCGCCTGGGTAATGCTGCCCAGGCGGGCGACCATGAAAAACGCCTTTAACTCAGCACTCAGCACACCACCCTCTCATCCGCTATTTGCGCACCAGGCGCAGGCCATTGAACACCACCAGCAGGCTCACGCCCATGTCGGCGAAGACCGCCATCCACATGGTCGCCATGCCCATGAACGTGACGGCCAGGAAGATCGCCTTGATCACCAGCGCCAGGGCGATGTTCTGCTTGAGGATACTCGACGTTTGCCGCGACAACCGAATGAAAGCCGGAATCTTGCGCAAATCATCGTCCATCAGCGCCACGTCGGCGGTCTCGATAGCGGTGTCGGTGCCCGCCGCCGCCATGGCGAAGCCGATCTCGGCACGGGCCAGGGCCGGGGCGTCGTTGATACCGTCACCGACCATGCCCACCCGACGGCCCTGGCCGTAGAGGGTTTCGATGGCTTGCAGTTTGTCGGTGGGCAACAGGTCGCCCTGGGCCTGGTCGATACCCACCTGGGCCGCAATGGCCTTGGCAGTGTGGGTGTTGTCGCCGGTGAGCATCAGGGTCTTGATGCCCAAGTCGTGCAACTGCTGAATAGCTTCGCGGCTGCTCTCCTTGACCGTGTCGGCCACGGCAAACAGCGCCAGCGGGCCAGACTTGTCCAACAGCAACACCACGGACTTGCCTTGTTTTTCCAGGGCGAAGAGTTTCTCTTCCAACGCCTCTGAGCACAAGCCCAGGTCTTCCACCAGGCGGTGGTTACCCAGGTGATAGGTCTGGCCGTTGATATCACCCCGCACACCGCGCCCGGCCAGGGCTTCGAAGTTATCCACAGCGTGAGTCGACAGGTTTTTATCCACAGCTGCGTTGGCAATCGCCAGGGACACCGGGTGATCGGAGCGCGATGCCAAGCTGGCCGCCAGGGCCGGCGCGCTGTCTTCGATGTTCGGGAACAGCGGCAGGTAGTCGGTTTGCACCGGTTTGCCGTGGGTGATGGTGCCGGTCTTGTCGAGGGCCAGGTAGTCGAGCTTGTAGCCGCCCTCCAGGTACACGCCGCCCTTGATCAGGATGCCTTTGCGCGCCGCTGCCGCCAGGCCGCTGACAATGGTCACCGGGGTGGAGATTACCAAGGCACAAGGGCAGGCCACCACCAGCAGCACGAGGGCGCGGTAGATCCAGTCAAACCACACGCCCGCCATGAACAGCGGCGGAATCACCGCCACACCGAGGGCAAACAGGAAGACAGCCGGGGTGTAGACCTTGGAGAAACTGTCAACAAAGCGCTGGGTTGGCGCCCGTGCCCCTTGGGCCTGTTCCACGGCGTGAATGATCCGCGCCAGCGTGGAGTTGTTGGCCGCGGCGGTGACCTTGTACTCCAGGGCGCCGGCCTGGTTGATGGTGCCGGCAAACACTTTATCGCCCACGGTTTTTTCTATCGGCAGGCTTTCCCCGGTGATCGGTGCCTGGTCGATGGTGGACTGGCCGGCCGTGACTTCCCCGTCGAGCCCGATGCGCTCGCCAGGCTTTACCCGCACAATCGCCCCAAGATCAATGCTTTTTACCTCCTGTTCCAGCCAGGAACCGTCAGCCTGGCGCACCGTGGCCTGTTCCGGAGTCATCTGCATCAGGCCGCTGATGGCGTTGCGCGCACGGTCCAGGGACTTGGCCTCGATCAACTCGGCCACGGTGAACAGGAACATCACCATCGCCGCTTCGGGCCACTGGCCAATCAGGATCGCGCCCGTCACCGCGATGCTCATCAAGGCATTGATATTGAGGTTGAAGTTCTTCAGGGCAATCCAGCCCTTCTTGTAGGTGGTAAGGCCGCCGCTGAGAATCGACACCAACGCCACCAGCGCGATTACCCAGGTGGGCGCCACACCAGTGAAGTGCAGCACCTCGGCCCCCAGGGCACCCACGCCCGACACCGCCAGCGGCCACCAATGTTTCTTGGCGGGCGGCGCGGCGGCAGGGCTGCCTTCTTCGATAGGGTCGGCCTGCATGCCGATGGACTTGATTGCCTCAATGATCGGCGCGGTGTTCGGCAGGTCATGGGTGACGCCGAGGATGCGGTTGATCAGGTTGAATTCCAGTTGCTGCACGCCAGCGAGCTTGCCCAGCTTGTTCTGGATCAGCGTCTGCTCGGTAGGGCAGTCCATGGCCTCGATACGGAAGGTGCTCAGGCGCGAGCCGGCGGTGGGCGCCTCGCTCAGGGTCACGATGGCAGGCCCGGCAGCGCCGGAACAGCAGGAGCCGGAATGGCCGTGGTTATCCACAGGCGTGAGTTTGGCGGGCCCATGGTCATGTTTGTGATCATGGCCGTGGTCATGACCGTGATCGTGATCGTGATCATGCTTGTGGTCGTGCTTGTGGTCGTGCTTGTGCGGGGTATGAATGGAGTGGCTCATCAGGTCGCGTCCGTAAAGGTGCCTGTTGCCAAGTAAAGACCCTGTAGCCACTATAGGGTCAAGCGCCCATTTGGAGATTGCTGCGATGAAGATCGGCGAACTGGCCAAACTCACCGATTGCCCGGTGGAAACCATCCGTTATTACGAGAAGGAAAACCTGCTGCCGCCCCCGGCACGCACCGACGGCAACTACCGCGTGTACACCCAGGCGCACACCGAGCGGCTGACCTTTATTCGCAACTGCCGCAGCCTGGACATGACCCTCGAAGAAATCCGCAGCCTGCTGGGTCTGCGCGACAGCCCCCAGGACCAATGCGAAAGCGTGAATGCCTTGATCGACGAGCATATCCACCATGTGAAAGCGCGGATCGACGGGTTGTTGGCCTTGCAGGAACAACTGCTGGACCTGCGCCAACGTTGCGGCGGTGGGAACCAGTGCGGGATCTTGCAGCAGTTGGAAGTCAGCGGCGGGATTGCGGCCAGCGAGGCCGAGCCTTCGCATGTGGGCAGAAGCCACGGCCATTAACTCAAGCGAACACCAAACCCCTGTGGGAGCTGGCTTGCCTGCGATAGCGGCGGGCCCGCGACATTGATGTCGCCTGACACTGCGCTATCGCAGGCAAGCCAGCTCCCACAGTTTTTCACCGAGTAAGGCTTTAGATAGCTACGTCGGCCTTGATGCTTGGGTCGGCGTCGTAGCCCACAATCTCAAAATCTTCGAACTTGTAGTCGTAGATCGACGCAGGCTTACGCTTGATCACCAGTTCCGGCAGTTTTTTCGGCGTACGCGCCAACTGGGTCTGGATCTGTTCCAAGTGGTTGCTGTAGGCGTGGGTGTCGCCCGTGGTGACGATGATCTCGTGGGGGATCAGGTCGCACTGCTGGGCCAGCATGTGGGTCAGCAACGCCAGCGCGGCAGTGTTGTACGGCAGCCCCAGGAATACGTCGGAGCTGCGGATATACAGCTGCATCGACAGATGGCCGTCATGCACGAACGCCTGGTACAGCAAATGGCACGGCGGCAGGGCTTGCTTGCCGTTACGCGCGTTTTCCTGCGGGCTCTGGGTTTCGTCCGGCAGGTATTCGACGTTCCAGCCGTGGAACAGGATGCGGCGGCTGTTGGGGTTGGTCTTGAGCGTGTGCACCATGTAGTCGATCTGGTTGATCGTGCCGCCGTCCTTGGTCGGCCAGGCGGTCCACTGCTCGCCGTAGACCGGGCCCAGGTCGCCGTCTTCGGTGGCCCACTCATCCCAGATCTTCACGCCATTTTCGTTGAGCCACTTGATGTTGGTGTTGCCGCTCAACATCCAGATCAGTTCGTTGGCGATGCTTTTGAAGTGCAGCTTCTTGGTGGTCAGCAGCGGGAAGCCGTCGGCCAGGTTATGCCGATACTGACGCGCAAACACAGCCTTGGTGCCGGTGCCCGTGCGGTCGCCCTTGGTCAGGCCATTGGTCACGACGTCCTGCAGCAGTTCGAGATATTGCTTCATGTTTTTACCCGTATCGTTGAAGCCAAGACCTCCTGGTCTTGGCATTCGAATTTAAAGCGCGGCGTTCTTCAGCGGCTGCGGGCGATTGTACGCCCACCACAGCATGCCCAGGCCCGCCAGGATCATTGGCAAGCTAAGCACCTGACCCATGGTCAGCCAGCCCCATGCCAGGTAGCCCAACTGCGCATCCGGTACCCGTACGAATTCGACGATAAAGCGGAAAATCCCGTAGAACAGCGCGAACATGCCCGACACGGCCATGGTTGGGCGTGGCTTGCGCGAGAAGATATAGAGAATAAGGAACAGCGCCACACCTTCCAATGCGAACTGGTACAGCTGCGACGGGTGGCGCGGCAGTTGCGCCGGGTCGCTGAACGGCGGGAACACCATCGCCCACGGCACGTCGGTCGGCTTGCCCCACAGCTCGGCGTTGATAAAGTTACCAATGCGCCCAGCACCCAGGCCGATCGGCACGAAGGGGGCGACGAAGTCCATCAGCTGGAAGAACGACTTGCCATTGCGCCGGCCAAACCACCAGGCGGCGATCATCACGCCGATAAACCCGCCGTGGAACGCCATGCCGCCCTTCCACACTTCGAAGATCAGGGTCGGGTTGGCGAGATACGCAGACAGGTCGTAGAACAGCACATACCCCAGGCGCCCGCCGACGATCACCCCCATCGACATCCAGAACACCATGTCGGAGAGCTTCTCCTTGGTCCAGGTCGGGTCGAAACGGTTCAGGCGCCGGGAAGCCAACAGCCAGGCGCCGCCGATGCCGATCAGGTACATCAACCCGTACCAATGGATTTTCAGCGGACCGATGGCCAGGGCCACCGGGTCGATCTGCGGGTAAGGCAGCATTGCGACTCCTCGTTAAAACATTTAGTCATGACGCACCGGACCATGCCGATGTGCGATTAAGCCTGCGTTACAGCGGCGAGATCAAATTAAGAAGTTCACATACACGCCAAATAGCCCGGCATGTTAACGGATCAGAGGTGCACGGCCCAACTTCGAGACGATGGAACACCGGCGCGTCTGTGGGTAGAGTGGCAAAAACACAAAAGGGGTCACCCGATGTGCCTGATTGTTTTCGCCTGGCGACCGGGCCATGCCCAGCCACTGATCGTCGCGGCCAACCGCGATGAGTTCTACGCCCGCCCCAGCCTGCCGCTGGCCCAGTGGGCGGATGCGCCCCAGGTCTATGCCGGTCGCGATCAGGAGGCCGGGGGCACCTGGCTGGGGGTGAACGCGGATGGGCGCTTTGCCGCCTTGACCAACATCCGCGACCCGCACCAGCCACCGGCACGCAAGTCTCGCGGCGAACTGGTTGCGCGGTTTCTCAGCGGTTCGCTGCCGATCGACGATTATTTGGCCGATGTGAACGGCCGCTCGATTGAATATGCCGGGTTCAACCTGCTGGTGGGCACGCGGGATGAGCTGTGGCACTACAACGCCAATGACACCGAGCCGACGTTGCTGAAGGCTGACGTGTATGGATTAGCCAATGCCGGGCTGGATACGCCCTGGCCGAAGCTAGTGAAGGCCAAAGCAGCGTTCAGCGCCGTGCTGGAGAACCCCGAGCCTGAGGCACTGCTGGGGATTCTCAGCGACCCGCAGACCGCGCCGTTTGCTGAGCTGCCGGACACCGGCATAGGCCTGGCGACCGAAAGCCTGCTGTCGAGCGTGTTTATCGCCAGCCCCAGTTATGGGACACGGGCGAGCACAGCGCTGATCGTGAATGCTGATGGGACGCGGCGGATGCTGGAGCGCAGCTTTGGCCCGCACGGGGGGCGGCTGGGTGAGGTGGACCTGATGTTTTAGCGCTGCTTGGACCACCGCTATCGCAGGCAAGCCAGCTCCCACAGGGGAATGCATTCCACAGGTGGGAGCTGGCTTGCCTGCGATGAAGGCGCCTCGGTCTTTGATCGTTCCCACGCTCTGCGTGGGAACGCCTCTTGTGACGCTCTGCGTCACGCTCTAAAAGCCGACGCGGAGCGTCCAGGGCTGCCTTCCCACGCAGAGTGCGGGAACGATCTGCTAGAAGCTCGCTCCTACAGGGTTTTGGCCGAGGCCGGGTTGATCATCCGGGTCAACCCCAGGTTTTTCAGCGCCAATTGCAGCGAGCTGTGGATAACTTGCGGGTTGTCGATGGTCATCAACTCGGCGAGCAAATCCTTGGCCCTGCTCAATTCCACCTGGCGCAGCATCCACTTCACTTTCGGCAAGTTGGTGGCGTTCATCGACAGGCTGTCAAAGCCCATCGCCATCAACAGCACCGCCGCCGCCGGGTCGCCGGCCATTTCGCCGCAGATACTCACCGGCTTGCCTTCGGCATGGGCGTCGCGCACCACGTGTTGCAGCGCTTGCAGCACCGCCGGGTGCAGGTAGTCGTAGAGGTCGGCCACCCGTGGGTTGTTACGGTCCACGGCCAGCAGGTACTGGGTCAGGTCGTTGGAGCCTACCGACAGGAAGTCCACCTGCCGCGCCAGTTCCTTGGCCTGGTACACCGCCGCAGGGATTTCGATCATCACGCCAATCGGCGGCATCGGCACATCGGCGCCTTCGTCGCGCACTTCGCCCCAGGCACGGTGGATCAGGTGCAGGGCTTCTTCCAGTTCATGAGTGCCGGAGATCATCGGCAGCAGGATGCGCAGGTTGTTCAAGCCCTCGCTGGCCTTGAGCATGGCGCGGGTCTGGACGAGGAAGATTTCGGGATGGTCGAGGGTAACGCGAATACCGCGCCAGCCAAGGAAGGGGTTGTCTTCCTTGATAGGGAAATAGGACAGTGACTTATCGCCGCCAATATCCAGGCTGCGCATCGTCACCGGTAACGGGTGGAAGGCTTGCAATTGCTCGCGATAAATCGCCAGCTGCTCCTTCTCGCTCGGGAAACGCTGGTTGATCATGAACGGCACTTCGGTGCGGTACAGACCCACCCCTTCGGCGCCGCGCTGTTGCGCACGGGCTACATCCGCCAGCAGGCCAGTGTTGACCAGCAGCGGTACCCGGTGGCCATCGGGGGTCACACACGGCAGCTCGCGCAACGAATCCAGGCCCTGGGCCAGTTGCTTCTCTTCTTCCACCACCTCGGCGTATTGCTTGCGCAGCACGTCGCTGGGGTTGGTGAACACCTCGCCACGATGCCCATCGACGATCATGTCGATGCCATCGACCTTGGAGTACGGCAGGTCCACCAGGCCCATCACCGTCGGGATACCCATGGCCCGGGCCAGGATCGCCACGTGGGAGTTACCCGAACCCAATACCGAAACCAAGCCCACCAGCTTGCCTTCAGGCACTTCGCCAAGCTGGGTGGCGGTCAACTCTTCACTGACCAGGATGGTGTTATCGGGGAAGACCATGTTGGTGCTGCGGTCTTCCTGCAGGTACGCCAACAGACGTCGCCCCAGGTCGCGCACATCCGATGCGCGCTCGCGCAGGTAGGCGTCGTCCATCATTTCGAAACGGTTGACGTGATCGGTGACCACCTGGCGTAACGCGCCCTGGGCCCACTGGCCGGTCTTGATCACGGTCTTGACTTCGTTACCCAGGGACGCGTCGTCGAGCATCATCTGGTACACGTCGAACAGCGCACGCTCTTCGGGGCGCAGCTGGGTGGCCAGCTTGGTCGACAGGTTGCGCATGTCGGCGCGCACGCCTTCGAGGGCGGTCTTGAACAGTTTGATTTCGGCGTCGATGTCACTGACGGTCTTGTCCGGCACCACATCGAGGTCGGCTGGCGGCAGCATGACCACCGCGGTACCCACCGCAGCGCCTGGCGAACCCGGTACGCCGACGAACTTGGCTTCCTGGATACCCTTGCCCTGGCGCCCCAGGCCGCGAATCGAGCCGGTCGCTTCGGCGTGGGCGATAACCCCGGCCAGTTGCGCGCTCATGGTCACCAGGAAGGCCTCTTCGCCTTCGTCGAACTGGCGACGCTCTTTTTGCTGGATAACCAACACGCCGACAACGCGGCGGTGGTGAATGATCGGCGCACCAAGGAACGAGGCGTAGCGCTCTTCGCCGGTTTCGGCAAAGTAGCGATAACGCGGGTGATCGGCCGCGTTCTCGAGGTTCAGGGGTTCTTCACGCGTCCCCACCAGGCCCACCAGACCTTCATTGGGCGCCATGCTGACCTTGCCGATGGAGCGCTTGTTCAAGCCCTCCGTGGCCATCAGCACAAAACGGTTGGTCTCGGGGTCCAGCAGGTAAACCGAGCAGACCTGGCTGCCCATGGCTTCCTTGACGCGCAACACAATAATCCCCAACGCCGCCTTGAGATCCTTGGCGGAGTTAACTTCCTGGACGATCTTGCGCAGCGTATTGAGCATGGCTCGGGGTCGAACTCCGTCGTCAGTCGCGCGCTAAAAGGCGCGGGGCAAGCTCTTTGAGAGCGCGACGATAAACCTCGCGCTTGAATGTCACCACCTGGCCCAACGGATACCAATAGCTGACCCAGCGCCAGCCATCGAACTCCGGTTTACCGGTCAAATCCATCCGCACCCGCTGCTCGTTGGAGATCAGGCGCAAAAGAAACCATTTCTGCTTCTGGCCGATGCACAGCGGTTGGCTGTGGGTACGCACCAGGCGTTGCGGCAAACGATAGCGCAACCAGCCACGGGTACAGGCCAGAATTTGTACATCTTCGCGCTCAAGGCCGACTTCTTCGTTCAACTCACGGTACAAGGCGTCTTCAGGGGTTTCGTCGGGGTTGATTCCACCTTGAGGAAACTGCCAGGCATCTTGGTTGATTCGGCGAGCCCATAGCACCTGTCCGGCATCATTCGTCAGAATAATGCCGACATTAGGACGGAAACCATCGGGGTCGATCACGGCAACAACCTCGCAAACGCATGTCGCCGCATTGTTCCACAAAGGTTGTTCCAGCGGCAACGAGGCTTCTTACCTTATGTGCACTCTTGTGAAAAGACCGTATTCTGGACGCCTTTTTACAGACTTTTCAGCGAGTAACTGCAATGCGCCTGGCTTTATTCGACTTGGACAATACCCTTCTGGGCGGTGACAGCGATCACGCCTGGGGCGATTACCTGTGTGAACGCGGGATTCTCGACGCGGTAGCCTACAAGGCCCGCAACGACGAGTTCTACCAGGACTACCTGGCCGGGCGGCTGGATAACGCCGCCTACTTGAACTTCTGCCTGGAAATCCTCGGCCGCACCGAGATGGCCCAGCTGGACGCGTGGCACAACGACTACATGCGCGACTGCATCGAGCCCATCATGCTCCCCAAGGCCGTTGAACTGCTGGCCAGGCACCGCGCCGCCGGTGACAAGCTGGTGATCATCACCGCCACCAACCGCTTCGTCACCGCGCCGATTGCCGAACGCCTGGGCGTCGAGACCCTGATCGCCACCGAGTGCGAAATGGTGGATGGCCGCTATACCGGGCGCAGTACCGATGTGCCGTGCTTTCGCGAGGGCAAGGTGACGCGTTTGAACCGCTGGTTGGAAGAAACCGGGCATAGCCTGGAAGACAGCTACTTCTACAGCGATTCGATGAATGATTTGCCGTTGCTAGAGCAGGTGACGCACCCGGTGGCAGTGGATCCGGATCAGAATTTGCGCGCCGAGGCTGAAAAGCGTGGTTGGCCGGTGATTACGCTGCGCAGCTGATGACGCTATCGCAGGCAAGCCAGCTCCCACATTTGGAATGCATTCCCCTGTGGGAGCTGGCTTGCCTGCGATGAACGCGACGCGGTCTAACGCTTTAAACCGGCTTGGCGCCCATCAGCCCTGCAATCGCCACAAACCCCACCAGGCTGACCACCGCCAGCACCAGGGTGAAATTCAGGCTCCCGCCCTCGCCCTTGCGCAGCCGATTGAGCCGCGCCACCAGCCAGAACCAGGCCAGCGCCGCCACGGTGTAGAGGATGCTGGAGCCCAAGATCCAGGTTTGCCCCAATGGCCAGCCGAGCAGGTGCACCAGCCACCAGCCGGTGAAGGGCATGCTCACCAGGCAAATCCCCATCAGCAGCCATACAAATGCCCAGGGGCGCTGCACGGTCGCGGCCGGGCCGGCGCTGCGTTTACGCCACGCCAATACCGCCAGGCCCAGGCCGCTGAGCAGCAGCAATACGGTGGCGGTGATGTGGATCACCTTGAGGGTGGTCAGCGTTTCCATGGTCTCTATTCCTTATAGGCCGCTCAGTCAGCGTAGTCGCTCAACCGAGGAACAGCTGGTAAGCCGGGTTTTCGCTTTCATCCCAGTACGGGTAACCGATTTGCGCCAGCGCGGCAGGCACCAGATGGCGCTCGTCCGCCGGCACTTGCAAGCCCGCCACCACTCGGCCGTCAGCCGCGCCGTGGTTGCGGTAGTGGAACATCGAGATATTCCAGCGCCCGCCGAGTTTGTTGAGGAAGTTGAACAACGCCCCCGGCCGCTCCGGGAATTCGAAGCGAAACACCAACTCGTCGCTGACTTTGGCCGCATGCCCACCGACCATATGGCGAATGTGCAACTTGGCCAGTTCGTTCTCGGTGAGGTCCAGCACCGGGAAACCCTGGCTGGTCAGGCTGGCCACCAACGCGCTGCGCGGGTCGTTCTCCGGGTGGGTCTGCACGCCGACGAAAATGTGCGCTTCGCTGCCGGAGTGGTAGCGGTAATTGAATTCGGTGATCTGGCGCTTGCCCACCGCTTCGCAGAAGGCCTTGAAGCTGCCCGGCCGCTCGGGGATGGTCACGGCGATGATAGCCTCACGGCCTTCACCCAGTTCGGCGCGCTCGGCCACATGGCGCAAACGGTCGAAGTTGACGTTGGCGCCCGAGTCGATGGCGACAAAGGTCTGGCCGCTGACACCGCGGGTCTCGACGTATTTTTTGATCCCGGCCACGCCCAGCGCGCCGGCCGGCTCGGTGATGGAGCGAGTGTCGTCGTAGATGTCCTTGATCGCCGCACAGATTTCATCGGTGCTGACGGTGATCACTTCATCCACATAGTCCTTGCAGATGTCGAAGGTGTGCTGGCCGATCTGCGCCACTGCCACGCCGTCGGCAAAGAGGCCGACGGTCGGCAATACCACGCGCTCGCCCGCCGCCATGGCGGCTTGCAGGCAGTTGGAATCGTCCGGCTCCACGCCGATGATCTTGATCTCCGGGCGCAGGTATTTCACGTACGCCGCAATCCCGGCGATCAGACCGCCGCCGCCCACCGGTACGAAAATCGCGTCCAGAGGCCCGGGGTGCTGGCGCAGGATTTCCATCGCCACGGTGCCCTGCCCGGCAATGGTGTGCGGATCATCGTAGGGGTGGATGTACACGTAGCCTTTTTCGTCGACCAGCTTGAGCGAGTAGGCCAGGGCTTCCGGGAAGGAATCACCGTGCAGCACCACTTTGCCGCCACGGGAGCGCACGCCTTCGACCTTGATCTCCGGGGTGGTCTTGGGCATCACGATGGTGGCCTTGACCCCCAGCACCTTGGCCGCCAGGGCCAGGCCCTGGGCATGGTTGCCGGCCGACGCGGTGACGACGCCGCGTGCACGTTCTTCGGCACTGAGCTGGGTCAGCTTGTTGTAGGCGCCGCGAATCTTGAACGAGAACACCGGCTGCAAGTCTTCGCGCTTGAGCCAAATCTTGTTACCCAGCCGCTCGGAGAGCTGGCGGGCAGTCTGCAAGGGGGTTTCCACGGCGATGTCGTAAACACGCGAGGTGAGGATTTTTTTGACGTAGTGTTCAAGCATCGGCAGGCATCTACTTCACGGGTTGGGCAGGGCCAAGGAGTCTAACCCAGCGTTTGGCCGGGCGACCACACGAATCCCGAGGTTTTGTTGGGTTATACTCGCCGCCCTCGTTAATTCCCCGCCCGTTCCGGAGCCCGCATGACCCAGGATCAACTCAAACAGGCAGTGGCCCAGGCCGCTGTCGATTTAATCCTTCCTAAGCTCGACGACAAGAGCATCGTCGGTGTCGGCACCGGTTCCACCGCCAACTGCTTCATCGACGCACTGGCCCAGCACAAGGGCGCGTTCGACGGCGCCGTGGCCAGTTCCGAAGCCACCGCCGCCCGTCTCAAGGGCCATGGCATTCCGGTGTACGAGCTCAACACCGTGAGCGACCTGGAGTTCTACGTCGACGGCGCCGATGAAAGCGACGAGCACCTGAACCTGATCAAAGGCGGCGGCGCGGCCCTGACCCGCGAGAAGATTGTCGCGGCCGTGGCCAAGACCTTCATTTGCATCGCCGACGCGAGCAAACTGGTACCCGTGCTGGGCACGTTCCCACTGCCGGTGGAAGTCATCCCCATGGCCCGCAGCCATGTGGCCCGCGAGCTGGTGAAACTGGGCGGCGACCCGGTGTACCGCGAAGGTGTGTTGACCGACAACGGCAACATCATCCTCGACGTGTTCAATATGCAGATCACCAACCCGGTGGAGCTTGAGACGCAGATCAACGCCATTGTGGGTGTGGTCACCAACGGCCTGTTCGCGGCGCGCCCGGCGGATGTATTGCTGCTGGGTACCCCGGAAGGCGTGAAAACCCTCAAGGCCTGACCCTGTGGGAGCCGGGCTTGCCCGCGATGCAGACGACTCGGTGTATCAATGAATACCGAGGCGATGCCATCGCAGGCAAGCCAGCTCCCACATGTGTTTGCGCTCGACTCTAGAGCGATGTAACAAAAACGCTACTTTTCGCAGCACTCCTCGCCAAAACCGTGCGCTCTGTCACGGCACCCCCTGCCCCGCCTGGTATCCAATCCGTTACAAATTACAGCCACGCGACCCACGCGTTTAACAATGCGCCAATTCGCAGCCGCCCATGGAATGAGGCGCGCATTGTGCAAAGGGTCTGGGCTTGCACATTCCCATCACCTCAAGGAAGACCTTGTGATAAAGCCCCTAGCCCTCGCCATCAGCGTTGCCGGTGCCCTGCTGTCCACGCCTACCCAGGCCTACGATTACGGCCAGCACGCCAACACCACCCTGGAAAAACTGATCAACGACTACCCTGGCCGATATCGCGGCACGGCAAATTTTGCCGGGGCAGCCGACTGGATGCAGAGCCAGATGGGCACGGCCTATAGCATCAGCCGCCAGGACTTCACCTGGAACAACGGCAGCCGGGCTTCGCAAAACGTGGTGGCCTCTGCCGCTGGTACCAAGCCCCAGTACGTAGTGATTGGCGCGCATTTCGATACGTACTTCGGCCGCCCGACCCTGCAAGGCCTGGATGACAACGGTTCCGGCGCCAGCGTGCTGACCGAGGTGGCGAAGAACCTCAGCGGCCTGTCACTGGAAAATGGCCTGCAGGTAGTGGGCTTCGGCGCCGAAGAAGAAGGCCTGCGCGGCTCCCGTGCCTTTGTCGACTCACTCAACACCAGCCAGCGCGCCAACATGCTCGCGATGATCAACCTCGACAGCCTGATCACCGGCGACATGATGTACGCCCACGCCGGCCAGAACAGCACCGCCAACCCGGCCTTGGCCTCCTTGCGCGAGCACACCTTCCAGATCGCCAGGGAATTGAACATCCCCTTATTCAGCAACCCCGGCCTGGACCCGCAGTACCCGAAGGGCACCGGCTGCTGCAGCGATGGTGAAGCGTTTGAACCGCTGAATATCCCGATCCTTTATATAGAGGCCACCAACTGGGAACTGGGCGACCTGGACGGCTACACCCAGACCGACAACCCGAAAATCCCCGGCGGCTCGACCTGGCACGACCCGAACGAAGACAACAAAGCCGTGCTGACCGATGCATTCGGCCAGGCGCGCATCGACCAGCGCCTGCGCGACTATTCACGCCTGCTCAGCCGCCTGGTGCTGGAACTGACCAACGCCGACCTGATGGCCTCGACCGCTTCTGGCGGTGCCGTTGCGCGCAATATGCAAGACAACCTGCAGCGCCAGCATCAGGCCCTGGTGCGCCTGCATGATCGCCGTTGGCTGACCCTGCAAGCGGCCAGCCGCGGGGTCGGCAGCTTCGATGGCGAGATCGGCGTGGATGGCGAATACAACCCGGACAGCGGCTTCGACACGGCCCCCAACCCCGAAGCCCGGCGCGTGGGCCTGCATGCCCTCGGCGACTACCAACTGACTTCAAGCCTGAATATCGGCGCCAGCCTCAGCTACCTCAATGGGCGCGACAAACTGGAGCATCGCGGCAAGCTCGACAGCGACACCTGGCAGGCAGCCGTCTATGCACTGCTCAACGATGGCGGGCCACGCTGGCTGGCCGGTGACCTGAGCGTGGGCCACACGCGCTTCGACTCCAAGCGCAACCTGGTCATCCAGGCCAATGGCGGGCCGATCCTGCTCAACCAGCAACTGACGGGCGATACCGATGCCCTGGCGTTGGGCGCACGGGTGCTGGGTGGCTATGACTTTGACTTTGGCGCGATCAAGAGCGGGCCGTTCGCCGGCCTGGACTACAGCCATTACCGCATCGACAAGTTCCACGAAAAGCAGAACCTGCGCACGGCCCTGGAGTACGAAGAGCAGTCTTTCGACTCCCTGGAAGCCAGCCTCGGCTGGCGCGTGCGCGGCGCTGTTGCCCTGCCCTATGGCCTGAACCTGATGCCCTACGGCGACATCGCCTGGGTCAAGGAATTGGCCGACGGCCGCCTGGACGACCTGCAACTCACCGCACGCGCCGATGGCCAGGCCCGCACCGCCAGGCTGGGCTCAGTGGATAAGAGCTTCGCTCGCGCACAACTGGGCAGCCAACTGGCGATCACCCCACAGTTGGGCGTGTTTGCCGAGGTCAATGGCCGCCTCGGGCATGCTGAAGGCAGCCAGACCGGTTATTCGCTGGGTGTGCAATGGATGTTCTGATCAGGGTTTCTTGAACACGTAAAACAGGTTGGGCTCGCTGACCATGTACAGCGTGCCGTCGTCATCCATGGCGATCCCTTCGGCCTGGGGCACGCGCTTGCTCAGGCCATGGCGCCCTTTAAGCAACGACAGACTGCTTAGAGGGCGACCATCAATATCCAGCTCCAAGACCAGGAACGACTCATCCGACAGCGCCAACAGATGGCCACTGCGCTCGTCGTATTGCAGGCTCGACAGGTCGCGCACAAACAGGCCGGCATCGCGCTTGGGGTTGTTGATCACATGTACCGAATAGGTTTTTTCCGGCTTGAAATGGGGAAACCCGTGCACCTCGTAGATCAGCATGGGGTCGCGTTCCTTGGCCACGAACAAGCGCTTGCCCACCGAGTCGTAGGCCAACCCTTCAAAGCCCTTGTTGCCGCCGACGTGCACGCCCAGGGTCATTTGCTCCGCATCGGCGGCGTCGAGGAACTTGGTATCATCGTCCACATGCACTTTGATCAAGCGCTGCTGGCGCTCATCGCTGATGACGTAGATGTTGTCGCTGATAAATTCCACCGCTTCGGCATCGCCAAAGCCCACCAGCGGAATGCGCCGCAGGATCTTGCCCTCCAGCGACAACTCGACCAGTTCGGCGTTTTTATTGGTGACAGTAAACAGGCTTTTGCGCACGGGGTCGTAGGTCAGGGCCGAGACATCGTCGTCGAGCCCTTCGATCACCTGGCCTTCGAGGGTGACGCGATAATCCGCCAGGCCAATGGCGCGCTCATCCGCAGGCTGGTACCACACCTGCCAGTTGAACCAGGCGCGTTCGAACAGACGGAACTGCTGTGCCACCAGCCCGGCAGTGACCAGGGCGAGCAACAGCAGGATAAAAACAGCAGGTTTAGGGCGGGCAAGTCGACGCATCGGGGCGGGCTCAGAGAAAAAACTGGCGAATAGATATCAAGGTCACCTGAATTTAAACTTAAACGCACCGGACTGCCTGGCGAATGCCGTTTATAAAGAAAACTCTGACGTAATTCGTCAGTTATTTCTGCTTTTCAAAGCGATAGAACAGGTTTGGCTCACTGACCATGTACAGGTTGCCGCTCTCGTCCATGGTCACGCCTTCGGCACGGGGGATCGTGTCTTTCAGGCCATTGAAGCCGCCAAGCAAGGTCATGAAGCTGACTTGCTCGCCCGTTTCATCCAGTTCCA
This sequence comes from Pseudomonas sp. CFSAN084952, assembly GCF_009648855.1. Classification (NCBI taxonomy): domain Bacteria; kingdom Pseudomonadati; phylum Pseudomonadota; class Gammaproteobacteria; order Pseudomonadales; family Pseudomonadaceae; genus Pseudomonas; species Pseudomonas sp. CFSAN084952. The sequence continues at coordinate 5,109,971 of NZ_CP045767.1, forward strand.
GCAGCAGGTGGGAATCGGCCGACAGCACCAGCAAATGTCCGGTACGTGGGTCGATGGACAGGGCCGACAGGTTGCGCACATCCAGTTCGGTGCTGGCCAGTTTTTGCTTGTCGCCGGTCAGCGTATTGCCATCGCTTTTCCAGGTGAACAGGGCCGGGGGACGTTCTTCGCCCAGCACCAACTGCTGGTTGCGCTTGTCCCAGGTAACGGCCTCAAAGGCTTTGTTCTGATCTTTGGACGGGCCCAGGTCATAACTGGGGAAATCGGCCTTGTTCAGCGCCGTAGTGCCGGCGTCGACCTTGACCACGGTCAGGCTGTGATCGCGTTCATCGACCACCGCCATCAAGCCGTTTTCCATCACTGCCACGCCTTCCGGATTGTTCCAACCGTTGAGCGGCATTTTGCGCAACACATCGCCTTGCAGGCTCAGTTCGACCAGGAAGGGATTCTTGCCCATCACTGAAAACAGGGTTTTGGTCTGCGGGTTATAGGACAGGTCTGATGCCTCGTCCTTCTCCATACCGGGCAGCAACTTGGCGTCGATCACCGCGTGATAGTCCGGCAGCCACACACTTTCCCGGCGCTCGGCCGAACTCTCGAAACGCTCCAGCACCCACAGCAGGCCGCGATCATCCCAGTGCATGGCCCAGGCGATGCCATACAAAATGGCACCAGCCAAAAATACCCAGGAATACCAGCGCATGGACAAGCGAGAGCGAAGCGAGGTTTTCGAAGTGGGCAGAGGCACGACCATTGAGCGCTTTTCCGGAAAGTCAGCTGTAGGGGATAGCACAGGATTCAAGGACCCGCGCGCAAGAGCAGGGAATTATCCGGATAGTGTGTGAAAAAAATGCAAAACGCTGGATCCTGCAGATGTACACAAACAACTGTGGGAGCGGGCTTGCCCGCGATTAAGGGCGTTCAGTCAACTATTCAGTGACTGTCACACCGCCATCGCGGGCAAGCCCGCTCCCACAGTTTGATCGCAGTTTGGCAGTGATTTAGCGCACAACGCTTTCGAAGCGATTGACACCCGCCAGCTCCAACACCACTTCATCCCCCACATTCAACGGGCCAACGCCCGCCGGGGTGCCGGTCAGGATCACGTCGCCCGCTTGGAGGGAGAAGCAACCCGCCATGTACTGAATCATCGGCACAATCGGGTTAAGCATCTGCGCGCTGTTGCCGTCCTGGCGCAATTCGCCGTTGATGCTCAGGCGAATGCCGATATCGGTCACGTCCGCAAAGGTACTGCTGACCACGAAGGGGGCAATCACCGCCGCGCCATCGAAAGACTTGGCGATTTCCCACGGCAAGCCCTTGGCTTTGAGCTCGGCCTGTTTGTCGCGCAGGGTCAGGTCCAGGGCCGGAGCGAAGCCGGAGATGGCGTCCAGCACTTCTTCCCGGCTCGGCTTGGCGGACAAAGGCTTGCCGATCAATACGGCGATTTCCGCTTCGTAGTGCACCGAACCACGCTCGGTCGGAATGGCAAAGCCACCTTCCAACGGCACCACGCAGCTGCCCGGCTTGATGAACAGCAGCGGCTCGGTGGGTACCGGGTTGTCCAGTTCCTTGGCGTGTTCGGCGTAGTTACGCCCGATGCACACCACTTTACCCACCGGGAAGTGGATGTTGGTGCCGTCGACATACTTGTGCTGGTAGCTCATGGAACGACTCCTTCAGGTGCGGTTAAACAGCGAAGATCTTGCCGGGGTTCATGATCCCGTTAGGGTCGAACACGGCTTTGACGGCCTTCATGTATTCGATTTCAACCGGTGAACGGCTGTAGGTCAGGTAATCGCGCTTGGTCATGCCCACGCCGTGTTCGGCGGAGATCGAGCCGTTGTACTTGGCGACGGTCTCGAATACCCACTTGTTAACGGTGGCGCACTTGGCGAAAAACTCATCCTTGCTCAGGTTTTCCGGCTTGAGGATGTTCAGGTGCAGGTTGCCGTCACCGATATGGCCGAACCAGACGATTTCGAAGTCCGGGTAGTGTTCACCGACGATCGCGTCAATTTCGCTCAGGAACGCTGGCACTTTCGACACGGTCACCGAGATGTCGTTCTTGTACGGCGTCCAGTGGGAAATGGTTTCGGAGATGTACTCGCGCAGTTTCCACAGGTTGTGCAGCTGGGTTTCGCTCTGGCTCATCACGCCATCCAGCACCCAGCCCTGCTCCACGCAATGTTCGAACGTTTCCAGGGCGTGGTTGGCGACTTCTTCGGTGGTGGCTTCGAATTCCAGCAGGGCGTAGAACGGGCACTCGGTTTCGAACGGCGCCGGCACGTCGCCACGACCAAGGACTTTGGCCAGGGCTTTGTCCGAGAAGAATTCGAAGGCGGTCAGGTCCAGTTTGCTCTGGAAGGCGTGCAGCACCGGCATGATCGAGTCGAAATCAGTCGTGCCGAGCACCATTGCCGTGAGGTTCTTTGGCGCACGGTCCAGGCGCATGGTGGCTTCGACCACAAAGCCCAGGGTGCCTTCGGCGCCGATAAACAGCTGGCGCATGTCGTAGCCGGTGGCGTTTTTGATCAGGTCGCGGTTCAGCTCCAGCACATCGCCTTTGCCGGTGACGACCTTCACGCCGGCCACCCAGTTGCGGGTCATACCGTAGCGAATTACTTTGATCCCGCCGGCATTGGTGCCGATATTGCCGCCAATCTGGCTGGAACCGGACGAGGCGAAGTCCACCGGATAATACAGGCCGTTTTCTTCAGCGACGTTCTGCAGTTGCTTGGTCACCACACCCGGCTGGCACACGGCGGTGCGGTCGGTGAGGTTCACGTCGAGGATCTGGTTCATATAGTCGAACGACACCACCACTTCGCCATTGGCGGCAACGGCAGCAGCCGACAGACCGGTGCGCCCGCCCGAGGGCACCAGCGCCACCTTGTGCTCATTGGCCCACCGCACGATGGCCTGTACCTGCTCGGTGGTCTTGGGGAACACGATGGCGCTAGGTGCGGGAGCGAAGTGCTTGGTCCAATCCTTGCCGTAAGCCTCCAGGGAGTCGGCGTCGGTCAGCACTTTGCCGGGCTCAACCAGGGTCTTTAGCTCATCAATCAGGGCAGGATGGGTCATCGACAGAACTCTCGAACAATTCATGGTCATCCTGAGAACGCTTCACGTCGCAGGAATAGGTGTTTAGCGGGGTGCGTATGCTAGCATACCGCCCCCGCAGGACAGACCCAAAGGGCGTTTCTGCGGTGACGGCTTTCCTGCCGTCCGGGTCAGCTTGCGCTGCTCGACTCCCTGCCAATTTTCTCCGGGATACAGGTTTACGCAGATGAGCAAGACTTCTCTCGATAAGAGCAAGATCAAGTTCCTTCTTCTGGAAGGCGTCCACCCATCGGCTGTCGACGTTCTGAAAGCCGCCGGGTACACCAGCATTGAGTACATCACCAGTTCTCTGCCGGAAGCCCAGCTCAAGGAAAAGATCGCCGACGCGCACTTTATCGGCATTCGCTCCCGCACTCAGCTGACCGAAGAGATCTTCGACCACGCCAAGAAACTCGTGGCTGTCGGCTGTTTCTGCATCGGCACCAACCAGGTCGACCTCAATGCAGCGCGCGAGCGCGGCATCGCGGTGTTCAACGCACCGTACTCCAACACCCGTTCCGTGGCGGAGCTGGTGCTGGCCGAGGCCATCCTGCTGCTGCGCGGTATCCCTGAGAAGAACGCTTCCTGCCACCGTGGCGGCTGGATCAAGAGCGCGGCCAACTCCTTCGAAATCCGCGGCAAGAAGCTGGGTATCGTCGGCTACGGCTCGATCGGCACGCAACTGTCGGTGTTGGCTGAAGGCCTGGGCATGCAGGTGTTCTTCTACGACACCCTGACCAAGCTGCCATTGGGCAACGCCACCCAAGTGGCCAGCCTGACCGAGCTGCTGGGCATGTCCGACATCGTCACCCTGCACGTTCCGGAAACGGCCGAGACCCAGTGGATGATCGGTGAGAAGGAAATCCGCGCGATCAAGAAAGGCGGGATCCTGATCAACGCCGCTCGCGGCACCGTGGTCGAGCTGGATGCCCTGGCCGACGCGATCAAGGACAAGCACCTGATCGGCGCTGCCATCGACGTGTTCCCGGTGGAGCCGCGCTCCAACGATGACATCTTCGAAAGCCCGCTGCGTGGCCTGGACAACGTGATCCTGACCCCGCACATCGGCGGCTCCACCGCTGAAGCCCAAGCCAACATCGGCCTGGAAGTCTCGGAAAAACTGGTCAAGTACAGCGACAACGGTACCTCGGTATCGTCGGTCAACTTCCCGGAAGTGGCCCTGCCGGCTCACCCGGGCAAGCACCGTCTGCTGCACATCCACCAGAACATCCCTGGCGTGATGATGGAGATCAACAAGGTCTTCGCGGAAAACGGCATCAACATCTCCGGTCAGTTCCTGCAGACCAACGAGAAGGTCGGCTACGTGGTGATCGACGTCGACGCCGAGTACTCGGACCTGGCGCAAGAGAAGCTGCAGCACATCAACGGCACTATTCGTAGCCGCGTGTTGTTCTAAGGCTTCAAGCGCTGGATAAAAAATGGGAGACCCGCAGGGGTCTCCCATTTTTTTGCCCGAATAACGCTTATTTGACGTTAATGGTGATCACTTTCGAGGCGACTGTGGGTTCGAACTGGCGATGCACGTTGTCGCCGGCCACCAGTTGCAGGGTGTGCTTGCCTGGCGTCAGGGTCAGCTCGGTTTCGGTCTGCGCCTTGCCGAAGTGAATCGAAGTAGGCGTGGCCGGGATCGCCTCATTGGCGTTGAGCGACTCCACCTTCTGGTCTACCAACAGGTGGTGGTGCCCGGCGTTAGGCACTTGTTTGTCGATCGGTTCCAGGTCCAGCTTCTTGACGCCGAATTTGACGGTGAAGGTTTTATCAACGGTGGCGCCATCTTTCGGCGAGACGATGAACACTTCGGCACCTTCAGGCGCAGGTGTACGAGGAAGGTCTGCGGCACTGGCCAACATCGAGGTACCCAGCAAAAGGCTGGCAATCGTTGCACGGGACAAAAGGGCTTTCATTCGCTTCTCCAGTTTTTCGGTGAAATCTGTAGGGTTATGACAACTTCGCGATAAATTGCGGTCCAAGGCACCCGACACCATAACAAAACGTTGCTGAACGGCGCCTCGCCTGTACGAATTCTTTAGGAGTGACCATGCGCTTTTCGCCTGGCCTGTTGCTGTTGCTTCCTCTTCTGAGCCCCTTGGCTCATGCCGAACTGATTGACGACGTCAACGATCGCGGTGAACTGCGCATCGCCCTGGAAGCCAACACCCCGCCGTACAATTTCAAAGAGGGCGACAAACTCGCCGGCTTTGAAGTGGAGCTGGGTGAACTGCTGGCCAAGGAGATGGAGGTGCGCTCCTCGTTTATTACCACCGATAACGCGGACCTGCTGTCCGGTGTGGAAACCGGCAAGTACGACGTGGCCATTAACCATATGGCTATGACTGCCGAGCTTGAGGATCGTTTCGATTTCAGTGAGCCTTACCACCAGAAGCCGGCATTGGCGATCCCGTTCCAGAAGGGCAACCCGGCGTTCAAGACCAGTTTGAACGGGGCGTTGAAGCGGGTTAAGGACGATGGCCGGTTGAAGGCGCTGGCGCAGAAATGGCTCAAGGTGCAATAAAATGTGGGAGCTGGCTTGCCTGCGATAGCGGTCTGTCAGTTACACATAAGGTGCTGATACACCGCTATCGCAGGCAAGCCAGCTCCCACACTTGATCTGTTTAAACTTCTTAAAGCTGCGTGAGGGCAATTGCCGCCTGTGGCAACTCCAACTCGCTGAACACCTGCACACCATGGCGCTTGAGCAGCGCCGCCGTGACGCCTTCGCCACTGACCTTCACCCCGCTGAAGGTGCCGTCATAGGTCAACAGATTGCCGCAGGATGGGCTGTTGGCCTTGAGAATGGCGATGCGGATGTGATGGCGTTGCACCAGCGCCAAGGCTTGGCGGGCACCGTCGAGAAAGGCGCTGGTGAAGTCTTCGCCCTCGGCCGTCAGCACCTGGGCGCGGCCTTCCCACACGTCGATCCCCTGCCCGCCTGGGATTTCGGCCGGCGGGCGCGGTGTGGGCAAGCCCCCCGCCACTTCCGGGCAGATGGCAACCACGCGGCCTTCAGCTTGCCACGCTGCCAGTGGGTCGAATGGGCCGCTGGCCCCGCCGTCATAGCGCACCTTGTGCCCGAGCAGGCAGCGGCTGACAAGAATCTTTTCCATGTTTAAAACGGCTCGTTGCCCCGCCGGCGAAACCAGCCCGTCAAGGACAGGCGTTCGCGCGTAGCGGGCAGGACTTCGTGAGGCACTTCGCCCGACAGGAATACCACCAGGCAGCCCCCGGTGGGCACCACGTCGTATTCGACACTGCCCTTGAGGTACATGCGCAGTTGGCCGCCATGCTCGGGCAGCCAGGCGTCGTTCAAGTAGATCACCGCCGAGACCATGCGCCGGTCATCGTCGCGAAAACGGTCTACATGCTTGAGGTAAAACGCGCCCGGCGGGTACATCGCGAAGTGGCTTTCGAAATCTTCCAGGCCCAGGAACAGGCTGCGATTCATCGCCAGGCGCAGGCCGTCCATCACGCCCATGTAGGTGTCGCAGATAGGCGCGTCCCCCTCCTCCAACCACTGGATATGGTCACCGCGAATGCCTTCGCGAATCTCCTGGGCCGGCCCACGCCCTACCGCTGCGGGCGCCAGCTCACCCTGCGCCGCACGTTTACGGCACTCAGCCGCCAGCTCCAGGGTCAGAGCCTGGGGCAGGAAGCCATTTTGCTGCGACCAGCCTTTTTCGGCCAAGTCGTCGACGATGCGTTGCAGCAGCGGGTGATCGAGGGGTATTTGCATGGCGCGCATAGTATCCATACGCCTGAAAATCCGACAGCGCCGTTGAGCGTCTGAATGCACTTTAGTCAGGTGACCGATAGGACTTCTCGACAAATCCTACGCCCGACACGGACAATAGTGGCCGACTGACAGGAGTCCTTATGCGTCGTTTGTTTTTTTCTGTGTTGATGTTCTGCGTTTTGCCCGCCTGGGCAGACGGCCATGACCAGTTGTACAAGGTCGCCGGCTGGGCCGAACAACGTGCGCACTTCAATGACGCCCTCAGTGCCGCCCAGCAGCGCTACCGCAATAGCCTGCCGCCGGTGGTGTACCAGGCGCTGGTGGACAACAGCAATAAACGCTTTGCCGCCCAGGCCATGGACCAGCGTGCCGAGGCGCAACTGCGCAAGCACTTGCCCGACCCGAAACCTGCCCTGGCGTTTTTCCAGTCGCCCCTGGGCCGCAAGATCGTCGCCGCTGAGTTGCTGGCCACGCGCCGCGATCAACTGGCGAAAAACGCACAGGGTCTGCCCAAACTCGAAGCCGATGCCACCCGCAGCCTGATCATCGGCCACCTGGCCCAGGCCCTGCCCGCCCGCGAGGCCGGTGCCGAGGTCAGCCTGGCGATTGCAGGCGTGGCGGCCGACAGCTTGAGCCAGATGATCCCCGGCCTGCTCGGCGGTAGCCAGGCGCAAGGAATGTTGAATGGCCAGCGCGAGCGGTTGATGCAGCAGATCGACAAGGATTTGAACAATACCTTGCTGTATGTCTATCGGGATTTGTCCGACCCTGAGCTGGAAGAGTTCGCCACCTTTGCCGAGTCGCCGGAGGGTAAGGCGTATTACCAGGCTGCCCTGGCGGCCATTCGCGCAGGGCTGGCTGTCGGCCAAAGCACCTCAAGCCTGACGCAGTAAACCCTGTGGGAGCTGGCCTGCGATTGCGATCTGTCAGTGACACGCTATCGCAGGCAAGCCAGCTCCCACATTTGAACCGCGTTATTTCAGGTGATCCGTGAGGAAGTTAAAATATGCTTCGCGAATCTGCGGAATTTCATTGGCCAAGTGATGCCGACCCCGCTTGAGCATCAACACCTCAGGCCGGTCGAACTTACCTCGCAACACCTGCAAATTGTGCTGCCAGTCCACCGTCATATCTTCCTCACCCTGCACGATCACCGGGCGCCGGGGGCTGCGTGGTGCGGCTTCGATGCGTTTGATCCAGCGCGCCAGCGACCCCACCCAGGCGGTAGGCAGCTGGCGAGGCTGTAGCGGGTCGGCTTCCAGGAACGGCTTGAACGCAGGGTCGTTGGAGTTATCGCTGAAACGCCGGGCGATGCCTTTGACGAACGGGCGCAGCAGGTAATAGCTGACCTGGGACCAACCCCAGGCACGCGGCCGCACCAAAGGCGACAGCAGGAAAGTCTTGCCCTGGGCCGGACTCTGGGCGCCGTGGTGGAGCAGATGGTCCACCACGATGGCGCCGCCGGTGCTTTGCCCGAACAGGTGCCAGGGTTGCGGCAATTGCAGCGCCTTGGCCTCGACGAACAAGGCCTGCACCACGCTCTGGTACACCGCAAAGTCATCGATGCTGGCGCGCACGCCGCTGGACAAGCCATGGCCCGGCAGGTCGCAGGCGATCACCACGAAGCCCTGGTCCAAGGCCCAATCCACCACATGGCGATACAGCCCCATGTGATCGTAGAAACCGTGGAACAGGAACATGGTCGCGACCGGCGCTGGCGGCCACCAGACCTGGGCCACCACCTCGAACCCATCCACCTGCAAGCGCCCCAGGCGGCTCACCGCCGGCACCTGGCGTGCGGCCAGGTCGAGCCCGTAGAAACGCTGGTAAACCCTCGCCTCGGCTGACAGCGGCTGCGCATCCACCAGGGGGCGCAAGCTTTCGCGCAGATGATCAGGGTCAAAGGTGACGGGCATAAAGGCTTCCAGACTTGCGGTGAAGATGAATATCGAGCTGCGATATTCATCTGTCAGGACAAGCATGGCAAGCTACGCGACCTGCGAGGATACATCCAATGCGACCGCCCTACCGTAACGCCCTGTTCGCCAGCCTGATCCTGGTTATCTGCGCCGGGGTGCTGTGGGCGGCCTATGACTGGTTCCAAGGCCGCTACCTGCGTGCCTTCAGCGAACACACAGCGGTATTTTCCGGCGATGCGCTGCAACTGCCCGCCGTCCTCAGTGGCCCGGGCCCGATTCGCCTGGTGCACTTCTGGGACCCGGCCTGCCCGTGCAATGTCGGTAACCAGCAGCACCTGGGCGAGTTGATCGAGCAGTACGCGCCCCAAGGGGTGGAGTTCTATGCCCTGCAAAAACCCGGCAGCCACGGCCAGTTGCCCGAGAACCTGCGCCACATGAAAGTCCTCGATGCCCTGCCCGGCGCGGACCAGATCCCCGCCAGCCCGGCCGTGGGCATTTGGGATCGCACCGGCAAGCTGGCGTATTTCGGCCCCTACAGCGAAGGCCTGACGTGCAACGCCAGCAACAGCTTTATCGAGCCGATCCTCAAGGCGCTTGGAACCGGACGCGAAGTGAATGCCACTCACACCCTCGCGGTAGGCTGCTATTGTTCGTGGCCTAAGGATCTGTAGCCCGTCCACTTTGGTAAGGAATGTTCATGAAGCGCGTCCTGCAGGTTTTTGCGGTGCTGATTGTGCTGGTCGCCCTGGGCGCCGGTTGGTACGTCTACAGCAAACAACCCACGCGCCAGGGCACGGTGACGCTGGCGCACCTGCAAGGTTCGGTCACGGTGCGCTACGACGACCGTGGCGTACCGCATATCCGCGCCGAGAATGAGGCCGATCTGTACCGCGCCCTGGGCTATGTGCATGCCCAGGACCGGTTGTTCCAGATGGAGATCATGCGGCGCCTGGCCCGTGGCGAACTGGCCGAGGTACTGGGGCCCAAGCTGCTGGAGACCGACAAACTGTTTCGCAGCCTGCGCATTCGCGAGCGTGCCTTGAGCTATGTGGAGCACATGGACCCTGACTCGGCCTCGTCCAAGGCCCTGCAAGCCTACCTGGACGGGATCAACCAGTATCAGGACAGCCACGCCAGCCCCATGGAGTTCGATATGCTGGGCATCGCCAAGCGCCCGTTTACCGCCGAAGACAGCATCAGCGTCGCCGGGTACATGGCCTACAGCTTTGCCGCAGCCTTTCGCACCGAGCCGGTACTGACCTATGTGCGCGACCGACTGGGCAGCGCCTACTTGAACGTCTTCGATCTCGACTGGCAACCCAAGGGCGCTCTCAACCTGGCCGCCAGCGATTGGCAGACCCTTGGCGCCATCGCCGCCCTGGGCGAACAGGCCCTGGCCGACAACGGCCTGCCGCAGTTCGAAGGCAGCAATGCCTGGGCCGTCAGCGGCAGCCATACCCAAAGCGGCAAACCATTGCTGGCGGGTGACCCTCATATCCGCTTCTCGGTGCCTTCGGTGTGGTACGAAGCGCAGCTGTCGGCGCCAGGCTTCGAGTTGTACGGTTACCACAACGCGCTGGTACCGGTGGCGTTTCTGGGGCACAACCTGGACTTCGGCTGGAGCCTGACCATGTTCCAGAACGACGACCTCGACCTGGTCGCCGAGAAGGTCAACCCGGACAACCCCAACCAGGTCTGGTATCACGGCCAATGGGTGGACATGAGCAGCAGCGAGCAGCAGATCCAGGTCAAGGGCCAGGCGCCGTTGACCCTCACCCTGCGCCGCTCGCCCCACGGCCCGATCATCAACGACGTGCTCGGTGAGAACGCCGGCAGCACACCGATTGCCATGTGGTGGGCGTTCCTCGACAGTGAAAACCCGATCCTGGATGGTTTCTACCAGCTCAACCGTGCCGACACCCTGGCCAAGGCACGTGCCGCAGCCGCCAAGGTCTCGGCACCGGGCCTGAACATCGTGTGGGCCAATGCCAAGGGCGATATCGGTTGGTGGGCAGCGGCGCAGTTGCCGATCCGCCCGGCCGGCGTTAACCCTGCGTTCATCCTCGACGGCAGTACTACCCAGGCCGACAAGCTGGGTTTCTACCCCTTCAGTGCCAACCCCCAGGAAGAAAATCCGCCGCGCGGCTATGTGGTGTCCGCCAATGCCCAGCCGGCATCGCCCACCGGCATGCCGATTCCCGGCTATTACAACCTGGCTGACCGCGGCCAGCAGTTGAACGCGCAGTTGAGCGACACAAGCGTGAAGTGGGATGTGACCAACAGCCAGGCCCTGCAACTGGGCACCACCACCGCCTACGGCCCACGCCTGCTGGCGCCGCTGTTGCCGGTGCTGCGCGAGGTGGTCAAGGACCCGGCGCAACTCAAACTGGTGGAACAGCTTGCCAACTGGAAGGGTGACTACCCACTGGACTCCACCAATGCCACGCTGTTCAACCAGTTGCTCTTCAACCTCAGCGACGCAACCTTTCACCCCAAACTCGGCGATGCCTTGTTCAAGACCCTGCTCGGCACCCGCGTGATCGACGCCGCCTTGCCACGCCTGGCCGCGTCGGCAGACTCACCCTGGTGGAACGGCAATCGGGCCGATACCGTCAAGCTCGCCTGGGACAACAGCCTGGCCCATCTCAAGGCTGCGTTCGGCGATGACCCGGCACAGTGGCAGTGGGGCAAGGCGCACACCCTGACCCACGGCCACCCGCTGGGCCTGCAAAAACCGCTGGATAAAATCTTCAACGTCGGCCCGTTCCCGGCACCGGGCAGCCATGAGGTTCCGAACAACCAGACCTCTCCGATTGGCCCAGCACCGTGGCCGGTAACCTACGGCCCGTCGACACGACGCCTGATCGACTTCGCCGACCCGGCCCACGCCCTCACCATCAACCCGGTGGGGCAAAGCGGTGTGCCCTTTGATACGCACTATGGCGACCAGGCGCAGAGCTATATCGAGGGCAGGTATGAGCAGGCGCATTTCAGTGAGGAGGAAGTGACGGCCAATACCCGCGGCACCTTGAAACTGCTGCCCGCCCGATGATCGTTCCCACGCTCCGCGTGGGAATGCAGCCATGGACGCTCCGCGTCCGCCCTTAGAATCGGGACGCAGAGCGTCCCAAGAGGCGTTACCAGGCAGAGCGTGGGAACGATCACGCACGCTCAAACCGGCGCTGCAAAGTTAAGCCTGAACTGTTGCGGCGTGACGCCCAGCCGGCGGTTGAACACACTGCGCATGTGCTGGGCGTCGCGAAAGCCGCATTGATAGGCCACGGTCTTAAGCGGTGCGTGGCTGCTTTCAAGCATCACCCGCGCTGCATCCACGCGCGCCCTCTCGACAAATTCCGCTGGCGTAATCCGCGCTTCACGGGCAAACACCCGGGAGAAATTGCGCGCACTCATATTGGCCGCCTTGGCCAGGTCGGCAATGGTCAAGTCTCCCGTCAGGTTGGCCAGCACGTACAGCTGCACCAGCGCCACCGCCGAGGTGGTTTCGGCATGGGGCGTGAGGAACGGGCTGAACTGCGATTGCCCGCCCGAGCGCTGGGTGAACACCACCAGGCGCTTGGCCACGCTCAGGGCCACTTCCGGGCCGTGATCCTGGGCCAGCAAGTACAACGACAGGTCGATACCTGCCGTGACCCCGGCGGAGGTGTAGAGCTTGCCGTCCTGCACATAGAGACGGTCGGCTTCGACCTGGGCCGAGGGGCACAGGCGCGCCAGGCTGGCGGCATCGTTCCAATGGGTCGTGACGGTCTTGCCGTCCAGCAGACCTGCGCGGGCCAGCATGAAGGCGCCATTGCAGATCGAGCCGAAGCGCTGCGCCTTCGCGGCGGCCGCGCGCAGCCAAGCGTCAAACTCGAAGCCGAAATCCTCGAAGGGTAACTGCGGGCCGCCGGCGACCAGCAACAGGTCATAGGGTTGCCGGGCTTCGCTGTAGTGCTTGTGCGCCTGCAGTGACAAACCGTTGGAGGCCGCCATGGCGCCGTGGCCAAAGCCGAGTACTTCCAGCCGATAGTGATCCTCGGGCGCCAGGAAGCGGTTGGCCTCGCAGAACACATCCATCGGCCCGGTCACGTCCAGCGACTGGACACCGGGGAAGATCAGGATGGCGACGGTTTTGCCCATGGTCACAAACACCTTTTTCCAACTGGATAAACGCGACCCCCTTGTGGGAGCTGGCTTGCCTGCGATGCAGACGACTCGGTACCTCAGGTACACCGAGGTGATGCTATCGCAGGCAAGCCAGCTCCCACAGGGGATCGCCTACATGCTTGGCACGATGTGGCGGCACATTGGCCGGGATCGCCTCCCTGTGGCGATAGCCGCTTCAGGGTCATGGGACCAGACTGGAATCTTTCCAGAGGAGATCCACCATGAGCACCACCATAGCCGGTATCCAGATCCCTGACAGCACCTTGGCCAGGGCCACCACCGAATACATCCGCGACGTCGAATCGGACCTGCTCTACCACCATTCGCGCCGAGTCTTCCTGTTCGGCGCCTTGAGCGGTGAGCGCAAGCAATTGGCCTACGACCCAGAATTGCTCTACGTCGGCGCGATGTTCCATGACCTGGGGCTGGTGGAAGGCCACCGCAGTGACGACGAGCGCTTCGAAGTGGACGGCGCCAACGCCGCCGCCGCATTTCTCAAGCCCTATGGGTTGAGCGATGACGATATCGAACAAGTGTGGTTGTCCATCGCACTGCACACCACGCCGGGCGTGCCGAAACACTTGCGTCCCACCGTAGCGCTGGTGACCGCTGGTGTGGAGATGGATGTGCTGGGCATGGACTACGCCGCGTTCAGCAGCGCGCAGCGCGAAGCGGTGGTGCATGCACATCCACGGGGTGAAGGGTTCAAGGAGTGCATCATCTGCGCGTTCGCCGACGGCTTGCGCCATCGCCCGCAGACCACGTTTGGCAATGTTAAGACCGACGTGCTGATGGACCAGGAGCCGGGGTTCACGCCGATGAATTTTGTGCAGGTGATCCGCACGTCGCCGTGGGCTGACTGAAACCCGATGTTATAAGCACCGCAAAACTACTGTGGGAGCTGGCTTGCCTGCGATGACGGTGAGTCAGCACCTTATAAGTGACTGATACACCGCCATCGCAGGCAAGCCAGCTCCCACATTTTCACCCTGCTCCGGCAGTCAGACCGGCGCTGGCGCCCGGCGCTTGTCCGGCTGCTGCCAGCCATCCGCTGCGGCTTCTTCAATCGCTTGCTGAATAGCCTTCTTGCGATGCTCTTCGGCCCGACGGCTGAAGAACCACACCAGGAAGGTCACCAGCGACACCGCCAACAGAATCAGGCTCGCCACGGCGTTGATCTCGGGTTTAACCCCCAGACGCACCGCCGAGAACACTTCCATCGGCAAGGTGGTGGAACCAGGGCCCGACACGAAGCTGGCCAGTACCAGGTCGTCCAGCGATAGCGCGAACGACATCATGCCGCCCGCTGCCAGCGATGGCGCGATCATCGGGATGGTGATCAGGAAGAACACCTTCCACGGCCGTGCGCCCAAGTCCATCGCCGCCTCTTCGATCGACAGGTCCAGCTCACGCAAGCGCGCCGACACCACCACCGCCACATACGCCGCACAGAAGGTGGTGTGGGCGATCCAGATGGTGACGATGCCACGTTCCTGGGGCCAGCCGATCATCTGCGCCATGGCCACGAATAGCAGCAACAGCGACAGACCGGTGATCACTTCGGGCATCACCAACGGTGCCGTCACCAGGCCACCGAACAGCGTGCGCCCCTTGAACTGGCTGATGCGCGTCAGCACGAAGGCCGCCAGGGTACCCAACGCCACCGCCGCCACCGCCGTGTAGCAGGCAATTTCCAGGGAGCGGGCCACCGAGCCCATCAACTGGGTGTTGTCCAACAGGCCCACGTACCACTTGATCGACCAACCGCCCCACACTGTCACCAGCTTGGATTCGTTGAACGAGTAGATCACCAGGATCAACATTGGCAGGTAGATGAACAACAGGCCTGCGACCAGCATGAAGCTGGAGAAACGAAAGCGCTTCATATCTTGCCCTCCAGCTCTTTGGCTTGGCTGCGGTTGAACAGGATGATCGGCACGATCAGGATCGCCAGCATCACCACCGCCAGGGCAGACGCCACCGGCCAGTCACGGTTGTTGAAGAACTCTTGCCACAACACCTTACCGATCATCAGGGTTTCCGGGCCGCCGAGCAGTTCAGGAATCACGAACTCGCCCACCACCGGGATAAACACCAGCATGCAACCGGCGATGATGCCGTTCTTGGACAGCGGCACGGTGATTTTCCAGAAGCTGTTGAAGGTACTCGAACCGAGGTCCGAAGCAGCTTCCAGCAGGCTCTGGTCGTGCTTCACCAGGTTGGCGTACAGGGGCAGGATCATGAACGGCAGGTACGAATAGACCACGCCGATGTACACCGCGATGTTGGTGTTGAGGATCTGCAGCGGCTCGTTGATCAAGCCCATGGACATCAGGAAGCCATTGAGCAGGCCGTTGTTGCTGAGGATGCCCATCCACGCATACACCCGGATCAGGATCGCGGTCCAGGTGGGCATCATGATCAGCAGCACCAGCACGGTCTGCATCTCTTTGCGCGCGGTGGCAATGGCGTAGGCCATCGGGTAGCCGATCAGCAGGCACAGCAGCGTGCTGAAAAACGCCATCTTCAGCGAGCCCAGGTAGGCGGCGATGTACAACTCGTCGCCCGCCAGCAAGCTGTAGTTGGCCAGGTTCAGCACCACCTCCAGCTTTTGCTCAACGTAGGTATAGATCTCGGTATAGGGCGGGATCGCCACATCGGCTTCGGCAAAGCTGATTTTCAGCACGATGAAAAACGGCAGTGCGAAAAACAGGAACAGCCAGAGGAAAGGAATCCCGATGACCACCTGCTTGCCATTGGGCACAATGCGATCCAAGCGCCGCTTGAATTTCTTCATGTTCATGAGCGAAGTACCACGCCGCTGTCGTCTTCCCACCACACGTACACCTGGTCACCCCAGGTTGGGCGCTGGCCACGGCGTTCGGCGTTGGCGACGAAAGACTGCACCAGCTTGCCGCTCGGCAGCTCCACGTAGAACACCGAGTGGCCGCCCAGGTAGGCGATGTCGTGCACCTTGCCGCTGGACCAGTTGTGCTCGCAGGTTGGCATTTCAGTGGTCACCAGCAGCTTTTCCGGGCGAATCGCGTAGGTCACCGACTTGTCTTCCACCGAGGTGGCGATGCCGTAGCCCACGTAGATGTCGCGGTCCAGGTCCGGGCACTTGAGCACCGCGTGGCCTTCAGCGTCGTCCACCACTTGGGTGTCGAAAATGTTGACGTTGCCAATGAACTCGCACACCAGGCGGCTGGTGGGCGTTTCGTAGATATCGATGGGGCTGCCGATCTGGGCGATCCAGCCCAGGTGCATGATCGCGATGCGTTCGGCCATGGTCATGGCCTCTTCCTGGTCGTGGGTCACCATCACGCAGGTCACGCCGACGCGCTCGATGATTTCCACCAACTCCAGTTGCATCTGCGAGCGCAGCTTCTTGTCCAGGGCGCCCATCGGCTCATCGAGCAGCAGCAGTTTCGGGCGCTTGGCCAGGGAGCGGGCCAGTGCCACGCGCTGGCGTTGACCGCCGGACAGTTGGTGCGGCTTGCGCTTGGCATATTGGCTCATCTGTACCAGCTTGAGCATCTCGGCCACGCGTGCGTCGACTTCAGCCTTGGGGATCTTGTCCTGTTGCAAGCCGAAGGCGATGTTCTGCGCCACGGTCATGTGCGGGAACAAGGCGTAGGACTGGAACATCATGTTGATCGGCCGCTCGTAGGGCGGCATGTCGGTGATGTCCACACCGTCGAGGTAGATGCGACCTTCGGTTGGGCGCTCGAAACCTGCAAGCATGCGCAGCAAGGTGGATTTGCCCGAACCCGAACCGCCGAGCAAGGCGAAGATCTCGCCTTTCTTGATTTCCAGGGACACATCGTCCACGGCAATCGTCTCGTCGAACTTCTTCGTGACCCGGTCGATTTTGACCAACACCTTTTTCGGTGTCTGGTCGCCCTCGAGGGCTTTCTTATAGGCGCCGGAGGCAACTGCCATTTACGAAACTCCCAAAAAAAACTGTGCAGCCGGCCCAATGCGGGCCAGCCTTGGATAGTTTTAGCCTTACTTGCCCGTCTTGACCTTGGTCCAGCTACGGGTCATTAAACGCTGCACTTTCGGGGGTAGCTCAAAGTTGACGAATGTCCGCTCGAGAACCGCCTGCGGTGGGTAAACCGCTGCGTCGGTGCGTATCGATTGCTCCATCAGTTTGTCCGCCCCTGGGTTAGGGTTGGCGTAACCGACTTGATCGCTGACCTGAGCGATCACCTCAGGCTGCAGCAAATAGTTGATGAAGGCATGGGCTTCCTTGACGTTGCTGGCATCCTTGGGAATCGCCAGCACGTCGAACCACAGGTTGCCGCCTTCTTTGGGAATCGTGTAGGCGATGTTCACGCCTTTGCCCGCCTCCGCCGCGCGGGCCTTGGCCTGGAACACATCGCCGGAGAAACCGGCCGCCACGCAGATGTTGCCGTTGGCCAGGTCCGAAATGTATTTGGAGGAATGGAAGTAGGTCACGTAGGGCCGCACTTTCAGCAGTTTTTCCTCGGCCTTCTTGTAGTCGGCCGGGTTGGTGCTGTTGGGGTCCAGGCCCATGTAGTTGAGTACTGCGGGCAGCATTTCATCGGCCGAGTCCATGAACGACACGCCGCAAGTGGCCAATTTCTTCATGTTTTCCGGTTCGAACAACACGGCCCAGGAGTCGATCTTGTCGACCCCCAGCACTTCCTTGACCTTGTCGACGTTGTAGCCAATGCCATTGGTGCCCCACAGGTACGGCACCGCATACTGATTGCCCGGGTCGTTCTTTTCCAGGCGCTTGAGCAGCACCGGGTCGAGGTTGGCGTAGTTTGTCAGCAGTGACTTGTCGAGCTTCTGGAATGCCCCGGCCTTGATCTGCTTGCCCAGGAAATGGTTGGACGGCACCACCACGTCGTAGCCGGTGCGCCCGGCGAGCAACTTGCCTTCCAGGGTTTCGTTGGAGTCAAACACGTCATACACAGGCTTGATACCACTGGCCTTTTCGAAGTTGGCCAGGGTGTCGGGGCCGATGTAGTCCGACCAGTTATAAATATGCACCGTCGGTGCGGCCTGTACGCTGGCAGCCAGCGTGATACCTGCACCCACCAGCATGGCTTTGCGAAATAAAGAAATTGGCAAGTGGAGGTCCTCTTGAATAGTT
Organism: Pseudomonas sp. CFSAN084952; assembly: GCF_009648855.1. Classification (NCBI taxonomy): domain Bacteria; kingdom Pseudomonadati; phylum Pseudomonadota; class Gammaproteobacteria; order Pseudomonadales; family Pseudomonadaceae; genus Pseudomonas; species Pseudomonas sp. CFSAN084952. Next base: position 5,128,032 of record NZ_CP045767.1, read on the forward strand.
GGGGCCTTGAAGTTGTTGCCCGGCAACAAAACCGGCGCGCAACTTACCGTCGATAAACCGATCCGGCAAAACTTTCTGTCATTTAATTTCTGAGAGCTGTTTTGTGTGGGAGCGGGCTTGCTCGCGAAAGTGGCGTATCAGTTGATACATATGCTGGCTGACGCTCCGCATTCGCGAGCAAGCCCGCTCCCACACAAGCTCGCTCCTACAGGTTTCTGGCGTTATTTACCGGACTTGATCTTTGTCCAGCTACGGGTCATTTCACGCTGAGTTGCCGCTGGCATGTCGGCAATGGCGTAGAGCTTGGATTGCACTTCGGCCGACGGATAAATACCCGGGTCGCTGGTGATGTCTTTATCGACCAGGGCAGTGGCTTTCTCGTTACCGTTCGGGAAACGCACACTGTTGGTGATCGCGGCCATGACGTCTGGCTTGAGCAGGTAGTTCATGAATGCGTAGGCAGCCTCGACGTTTTCGGCATCCTTGGGAATGGCGACCATGTCGAAGAAGCTGCCAGCACCTTCCTTGGGAATGTCATAGGCGATCTTGACCTTGCCACCGGCTTCAGCCGCACGGGTTTTGGCCTGTTCGATGTCACCCGAGTAGCCCACAGCCACGCAGATGTTGCCGTTGGCCAGGTCGGAGATGTACTTGGATGAGTGGAAGTAGCCGATCGAAGGACGGATTTTCATGAACAGGTCTTCGGCCTGTTTCAGATCAGCCTTCTTCGTCGTGTCGGTCGGCAGGCCCAGGTAATGAAGCGCTACCGGCAGCATTTCGGTTGGCGAATCGAGGAAGCTCACGCCGCAGCTTTTCAGCTTGGCGATGTTTTCCGGCTTCATCAGTACGTCCCACGAGTCGATCTTGTCCACGCCCAGTGCGGCCTTGACCTTCTCCGGGTTGTAGCCGATGCCCATCGAGCCCCACATGTACGGGAAGGCGTGCTTGTTGTCCGGGTCGCTGACCGATACAGCCTTGAGCAGGGATTTGTTCAGGTTGCCGTAGTTGGACAGCTTGGACTTGTCCAGCTCCTGGTAGACACCGGCCTTGATCTGCTTGGCGAGGAAGCTGTTCGACGGCACGACGATGTCGTAGCCGGACTTGCCTGCCAGCAACTTGGCTTCCAGGGTTTCGTTGCTGTCAAAAACGTCGTACACCACTTTGATGCCCGACTCTTTTTCAAAGTTGGCGATGGTGTCCGGTGCAATGTAGTCGGACCAGTTGTAAACGTGCAGCACTTTATTGTCTGCCTGGGCCGCGCCCGCCATTGCGCCCATCAGGGACAAGGCGAGGAGAGTCTTGCCAGCGTTCTTCAAACCTAATGCCTTCATTTGGTGATGCTCCAATTTTTTCTTTTTTGGGCCACAAGCGTTGTATGTTTTACGGCCCAACCGAAGGGCAACAAAACAGGGCGACAGTCTGGCAAGTTCAGGGGCTGGCTTTCAACCAAAGCCCCTGCCTTTTTAACTGCCCAGTGCACCGCGCACTGAGCCTAGCACTTAGCCCTGCAAGGCAGCCAAAGTCAGGTCCAGGCAATGGCGGGCCTTGGTGACCAGCTCGTCGATTTCAGCCTTGCTGATGACCAGTGGCGGCGAAATGATCATAGTGTCGCCCACGGCGCGCATGATCAGGCCATTTTCAAAGCAGAAGGTTCGGCAGATCATGCCGGCGCCTTTGCCTTCGTGACGCTTGCGCGTCGCCTTGTCCTGCACCAGCTCGATCGCACCGAGCATACCGACGCCGCGTACTTCACCCACCAGCGGATGATCGCCCAGTTCCCTCAGACGTTTCTGCAAATACGGTGCCGTTTCGTCGTGCACACGGTTAACGATTTTTTCATCGCGCAGGATGCGGATGTTTTCCAGCGCCACGGCCGCGGCCACCGGGTGGCCGGAGTAGGTAAAGCCGTGGTTGAAATCGCCCCCTTCGTTGAGCACCGCCACCACTTCGTCACGCACGATCAGGCCGCCCATGGGCACGTAGCCCGAGGTCAGGCCCTTGGCGATGGTCATCATGTGCGGCTTGAGGTCGTAGAAATCGCTACCGAACCACTCACCGGTACGGCCGAAGCCGCAGATTACTTCGTCGGCGACAAACAGGATGTCGTACTTGGCGAGGATTTCCTTGATGCGCGGCCAGTACGTGGCAGGCGGCACGATCACGCCACCGGCGCCCTGGATCGGCTCGGCAATAAAGGCGCCGACGTTGTCCACGCCCAGCTCCAGGATTTTCTCTTCCAACTGGTTTGCGGCCCACACACCGAATTCCTCGGGGCTCATGTCGCCGCCTTCGCCAAACCAGTAGGGCTGCGCGATGTGGGTAATGCCCGGGATCGGCAAATCGCCCTGCTCGTGCATATAGGTCATGCCGCCCAGGCTGGCGCCGGCCACGGTAGAGCCGTGGTAGCCATTCTTGCGGGCAATGATGGTTTTCTTGTTGGGCTGGCCCTTGATCGCCCAGTAGTGGCGGACCATGCGCAACATGGTGTCGTTGCCTTCGGAGCCAGAGCCGGTGAAGAACACATGGTTCATGCCGGCCGGCGCGACATCGGAAATGACCTTGGCCAACTCCAATACCGGTGGGTGTGCGGTCTGGAAGAACAGGTTGTAGTACGGCAGTTCTTTCATCTGCTTGGCGGCGGCATCGGCCAGTTCATCGCGACCGTAACCGATCGCCACGCACCACAGGCCGGCCATGCCGTCGAGGATCTTGTTGCCTTCGCTGTCCCACAGGTAAACACCGTGGGCTTTGGTGATGATCCTTGGGCCTTTCTCTTTCAATTGCTTGAAGTCGCTGAACGGCGCCAGGTGGTGATCATTGCTCAAGGCTTGCCATTCACGGGTTTGCGGGTTGTTGCTGGACATACCAATCTCCTAGACTTTTCAGTGAAGGCGCGCCATTTAAAAGGCGCGCCCGGCGCATCAGACGGCGAAGAGCAGGAATTCCCGCTCCCACGAACTGATCACGCGCTTGAAGTTTTCATGCTCGGCCCGCTTGACCGCGACGTAGCCCGTGATGAATTTTTGCCCCAGGTATTTCTCGATGGTCTTGCTGTTTTCCATGCGTTCCAGAGCGTCTTCGATGGTCAACGGCAGGCGCAGGTTGCGCCGCTCATAACCACGGCCCACCACCGGCGCGCTCGGGTTATGGCCTTCGACCATGCCGATGTAGCCGCACAACAGGCTGGCGGCAATCGCCAGGTACGGGTTGGCGTCGGCGCCCGGCAGGCGGTTTTCCACGCGGCGGTTCTGCGGGCCGGCATCCGGTACGCGCAGGCCGACGGTGCGGTTTTCTTCGCCCCATTCCACGTTCACCGGCGCCGAGGTATCGGGCAGGAAGCGGCGGAACGAGTTCACGTTGGGGGCGAATAAAGGCAGCAATTCAGGGATGAACTTCTGCAGGCCGCCGATGTGGTTGAGGAACAGCTGGCTCATGGTCCCGTCTTCATTGGAGAAGACGTTCTTGCCGGTGGCAATGTCGATGATGCTCTGGTGCAGGTGCATCGCGCTGCCGGGCTCGCCGGTCATGGGCTTGGCCATGAAGGTGGCGGCCACGTCGTGCTTGAGCGCGGCTTCACGCATGGTGCGCTTGAACACCAGGATCTGGTCGGCCAGGGACAGGGCATCGCCGTGACGGAAGTTGATTTCCATCTGCGCGGTGCCGTCCTCGTGAATCAGGGTGTCGAGGTCCAGCTCCTGCAGTTCGCACCAGTCGTAGACGTCTTCAAACAGCGGGTCGAATTCGTTGGCTGCTTCTATAGAAAAGGACTGGCGACCGGTTTCCGGGCGGCCGGAGCGGCCAATCGGCGGTTGCAGCGGGAAGTCCGGGTCTTCGCAGCGCTTGGTCAGGTAGAACTCCATCTCCGGCGCCACGATGGGCTGCCAGCCGCGGTCGGAGTAGAGCTTGAGGACTTTCTTGAGCACGTTGCGCGGCGACAGCTCGATCGGGTTGCCTTGCTTGTCGTAGGTGTCGTGGATCACCTGGGCGGTCGGTTCGATGGCCCAGGGCACCAGGAATACCGCGTTCTGGTCGGGGCGGCAGATCATGTCGATGTCGGCCGGGTCGAGCAATTCGTAATAGATGTCGTCTTCGACATAATCGCCGGTCACGGTCTGCAACAGAACGCTCTCGGGCAGGCGCATGCCTTTTTCGGCAATGAACTTGTTGGTCGGCGAGATCTTGCCCCGGGTAATGCCGGTAAGGTCGCCAATCATGCATTCGACTTCTGTGATCTTGTGGTCTTTCAACCAATCGGTGAGCTGGTCGAGGTTGTTACTCATAAATGCCTCTGGGCTGGGTTTCCTGGCATCCATTAAAGGCCAGGCGTTGGTTGACGCAGCATCCGCGTCGTTTTTTCATTCAGGGTAGGAGCTTACCTGCCATTTGCCCGCAGGTTGCATTCCTCAGGCCAAAGTTGTGCGCAATTATGATCGGCACGGCGGATGAGGGTCGCTCAGTGGCGTCGGAGATGGCAAAAAGGAGATCGGCCGGGCCGTCAAGAATATTGGCCGGTGCCTGGGCATTCACACGGGGCGAACGAGCTGCGGACAAAGCCTGGCTGGAGCAGGCGCAGACGCCGATTGGCGGCAGGTGAAACATGAAGCACCCCGGTATTATTGCTGTTATGGGTTTGAATCGAGCTTAGCCTTGTTCATTTTTTTACACAACACCCCCGTAAAAAATCCTACACGGCCCGCTCAAGCCTGCAGGTCCCAAGCCCCTAAAACCCAAAAAACCGCCCCAAAACCCCGCAAAAAAGGCTCCATGGCGCTTTTTTAGGGCAAAAAATGCCTCGCTTGACTTCGGCAGGCCGTTCGGGTTGACTGAAACCAGAAAAGATCAATGATTGATATTTTTAACAACAAAGGTGTTGCATCATGTCGGTACCCCCGCGTGCCGTTCAGCTTAACGAAGCGAACGCGTTCCTTAAGGATCATCCTGAGGTTCTGTACGTAGACCTTCTAATTGCGGATATGAATGGTGTGGTGCGCGGTAAGCGCATCGAACGCACCAGCCTCCACAAGGTTTACGAGAAGGGCATTAACCTGCCTGCCTCTTTATTTGCCCTGGATATCAACGGCTCTACGGTGGAAAGCACCGGCCTGGGCCTGGACATCGGTGATGCTGACCGAATCTGTTATCCAATCCCCGACACCCTGTGCAATGAACCCTGGCAAAAGCGCCCTACCGCGCAACTGCTGATGACCATGCACGAACTTGAAGGTGAACCTTTCTTCGCCGATCCGCGCGAAGTGCTCCGCCAAGTTGTTACCAAGTTTGACGACCTCGGTCTGACCATCTGCGCCGCCTTCGAGCTTGAGTTCTACCTGATCGACCAGGAGAACGTGAACGGCCGGCCACAACCGCCCCGCTCACCGATCTCCGGCAAACGCCCGCACTCGACACAGGTCTACCTGATCGACGACCTCGACGAATACGTCGACTGCCTCCAGGACATTCTGGAAGGTGCCAAGGAGCAAGGCATCCCGGCGGACGCCATCGTCAAGGAAAGTGCCCCGGCGCAGTTCGAAGTGAACCTGCACCACGTTGCCGACCCGATCAAGGCCTGTGATTACGCGGTACTGCTCAAGCGCCTGATCAAGAACATCGCCTACGACCATGAGATGGACACCACCTTCATGGCCAAGCCTTACCCAGGCCAGGCAGGCAACGGTTTGCACGTACACATCTCAATTCTGGACAAGGACGGCAAGAACATCTTTGCCAGCGAGGATCCCGAGCAGAACGCCGCATTGCGTCACGCGATCGGCGGTGTGCTGGAGACCCTGCCCGCCCAGATGGCGTTCCTGTGCCCCAACGTCAACTCCTACCGTCGTTTCGGCGCACAGTTCTACGTGCCGAACTCGCCGTGCTGGGGCCTGGATAACCGCACCGTGGCGATTCGCGTACCCACTGGCTCGTCCGATGCCGTGCGTATCGAACACCGTGTGGCTGGCGCCGATGCCAACCCTTACCTGCTGATGGCCTCGGTATTGGCGGGCGTGCACCACGGCCTGACCAACAAGATCGAGCCGAACGCTCCGGTGGAAGGCAACAGCTACGAGCAGAACGAGCAGAGCCTGCCGAATAACCTGCGCGATGCCCTGCGTGAGTTGGACGACAGCGAGGTAATGGCCAAGTACATCGATCCTAAATACATCGATATCTTCGTCGCCTGTAAGGAAAGTGAGCTGGAGGAGTTTGAACACTCCATCTCCGACCTTGAGTACAACTGGTACCTGCATACCGTGTAAGCGGTTGCTGCAATAAAAGAACGCCGCTGATTTTGGTCAGTGGCGTTTTTTTATGGGTTTATTTTGGAAACCGGGTTCGCCTCATCGCAGGCAAGCCAGCTCCCACATTTGATCGCGTTCCAACCTTCAAATGCGTTCCATTGTGGGAGCTGGCTTGTCGGGTCGCCGCATCGCTGCGATAGCGGCCTGGCAGACAACACACCTTCCTGCTCATACAATGCCCGCTGCCTTGTAGGAGACATCCATGACCACCCGCCCCGCCGCCCCTCGCAAACCCCGCGCCCGCAGCCAGGCCCGGATCGATGCGATCCTTGAAGCCGCCCGCACCTTGCTGGCCGCCGGAGGTGTGGCCAGTTTGTCGATCTACAGCGTGGCCGAACGAGCACAGATACCACCGTCATCGGTGTACCACTTTTTCGCCAGTGTGCCGGCGTTGCTGGAGGCGTTGACCGCTGACGTTCACGCAGCCTTTCGCGCCGCCATCCAGGCGCCCATCGAGCATGAATCGCTCAAGCATTGGCGCGACCTGTCCTACATCGTTGAACAACGCATGCTCAGCATCTACAGCAACGATGCCGCGGCGCGCCAGTTGATCCTCGCTCAACACGGGTTGGCCGAAGTGACCCAGGCCGACCGCCAGCATGATCTGGAATTGGGCGACTTGATGCTGGCGGTGTTCAATCGCCACTTTGAAGTGCCAACGCTACCGAGCGATGTGGACGTGTTTGCCCTGGCATTGGAGTTGAGCGACCGCGTGTACGCGCGGTCGGTGCATCAGCATGGGCTGATTACGCCGCGCATGGCGGAGGAAGGGATGCGGGTGTTTGACGCGTATGTGGGGCTTTATTTGCCGGCCTATCTGCCCAAGCGCTGATCGTTCCCACGCTCTGCGTGGGAATATATCCCGTGGCGCTCTGCGTCACCTTTGGCACAGCGGGACGCGGAGCGCCCCAGGCGGCATTCCCACGCAGAGCGTGGGAACGATCAGTGGCGTTATCACAACTTGGCAATCGACACCTCAGTGGATTTCACAAAGGCAATCACTTCACTGCCGATCACCAGCTCCAACTCCTTGACCGAACGGGTGGTGATCACCGAGGTGACAATGCCGGACGCGGTCTGCACGTCAATTTCCGACAGCACGTCGCCAACCACGATTTCCTTGATGGTGCCTTTGAACTGGTTACGCACGTTGATGGCTTTAATAGTCATGGTGTTTTTCCTGTGTGAGTTATTGAGCCCAACGCAATTGCGTCGGCAGCGGTGAAACAGGTTCGGGTTCCGGTGGGGAACCGGGTAGCGACAGCACGCGGTTGAGCACTTCGGCTTCCAGCGCGGCCAAGCGGTGTGAGCCACGGGCCCGTGGGCGTGGCAAGTCGATGTTCAGGTCGAGGCCGATTTCGCCGTTTTCAATCAGAATCACGCGGTCGGCAATCGCCACGGCTTCGCTGACGTCGTGGGTCACCAGCAACACCGTGAAACCGTGCTTGCGCCACAGGTTTTCGATCAGTTGCTGCATCTCGATGCGGGTCAGGGCATCCAGTGCGCCCAGCGGCTCATCGAGCAGCAACAGGCGCGGCTGGTGGATCAACGCCCGGGCGAGTGCCACGCGCTGTTTCTGGCCACCGGACAACGCCGCCGGCCATTCATTGGCGCGCTCGGCCAGGCCAACCGCTTCCAGCGCATCCAGCGCTTTGGGCCGCCAGTCGCCCTTGAGGCCCAGGCCGACGTTATCGATGATCTTTTTCCAGGGCAGCAAACGCGCTTCCTGGAACATCAACCGTGTATCTTCAATCGCTTCGTGCAGTGGCGCGGAGCCGGCCAGCAGCTCGCCGCCACTGGCTTTGTCCAGCCCTGCCAACAGGCGCAGCAAGGTACTTTTGCCGCAACCGCTGCGGCCGACCACGGCCACGAACTGCCCCGCAGGAATATGCAGGTCGATCTCTTTGAGCACTTCGCGGGTACCAAAGGCCTTGCGCAATTTGCGCACCGCCAGTGGGATACCCTTCAACAGACGCGGAGGTTGTTGGGCCGTCATGCTGCACCTCCTTTGACTTGATACGCCGGGTGCCAGCGCAGCCACACACGTTCCAGCCCACGGGCTGCCAGGTCGGCCAGTTTGCCGAGGATGGCGTACATGACGATGGCCAGTACCACCACGTCGGTTTGCAGGAATTCACGGGCATTCATCGCCAGATAACCGATGCCGGAACTTGCCGAAATGGTTTCCGCCACGATCAGCGTCAGCCACATGAAGCCCAGGGCGAAGCGCACCCCCACCAGGATCGACGGCAGCGCGCCCGGCAAAATCACTTGCCAGAACAGGCTGAAACCGGACAAGCCATAGCTGCGCGACATCTCCACCAATGCCGGGTCGACATTGCGGATGCCGTGGTAAGTGTTCAGGTAGATCGGGAACAAGGTCCCCAGGGCCACCAGGAAAATTTTCGCGGTCTCATCAATGCCGAACCACAGGATCACCAGCGGAATCAGCGCCAGGTGCGGCACGTTGCGGATCATCTGCACGGAGCTGTCGAGCAAGCGCTCGCCCCACTTCGACAAGCCGGTGATAAAGCCCAGGGCCAGACCGATGCTGCCTCCGATCACAAAGCCCAGGCCGGCGCGCCAGCCGCTGATGGCCAGGTGCGTCCAGATTTCGCCGCTGACCACCAGGTTCACCCCGGCTTCGATCACTGCACTCGGCGCTGGCAGAATGCGCGTCGACAACCAACCCGCCGACACCGACAACTGCCACACCGCCAGCAATAAGATCGGCAGCACCCAGGGCGCCACGCGATGGCTGATTTTTTCTAAGTCCATAACGGCGCCTCAGCTCTGTGACGCAGCTTTGGGAAGGATGTCGTTGGCCACCATCTCGCCAAACGGACTGACGTAGCCGGCGCTTTTTGGCAGCTCGGGACGTTCGATATCCAGGTGCGGGAACAACAGCTCGGCGACCCGATACGACTCTTCCAGGTGTGGATAACCGGAGAAGATAAAGGTATCGATACCCAGGTCCGCGTACTCCTTGACCCGTGCCGCAACCGTGGGGCCATCGCCCACCAGCGCCGTCCCTGCGCCGCCACGTACCAGGCCGACGCCGGCCCACAGGTTGGGGCTGACTTCCAGGTTGTCACGGCTACCGCCGTGCAAGGCTGCCATGCGTTGCTGGCCCACCGAATCGAAGCGCGCCAAGGACGCCTGGGCGCGGGCGATGGTCTCGTCGTCCAGGTGGGAGATCAGTTTGTCGGCGGCTTTCCAGGCTTCGTCGTTGGTTTCGCGCACGATCACATGCAAGCGAATGCCAAAGCGCACCGTGCGTCCCAGTTTTGCAGCCTTGGCGCGTACCTGCGCGATCTTTTCCGCAACGGCTGCCGGCGGCTCGCCCCAGGTCAGCACCATCTCCACCTGTTCGGCCGCCAAGTCCTGGGCGGCCTCGGAGGAACCGCCGAAATACAGCGGCGGGCGTGGCTGCTGGATCGGTGGGTAGAGCAATTTGGCGCCTTTGACGCTGATGTGCTCGCCGTCGTAGTCCACGGTCTCGCCTTCCAGCACACGGCGCCAGATGCGGGTGAATTCCACCGACGCCTGGTAGCGCTCTTCATGGCTCAAGAACAATCCGTCGCCAGCCAGTTCTTCCGGATCGCCACCGGTGACCAGGTTGAACAGCGCACGGCCACCAGACAGGCGATCCAGGGTCGCGGCCTGACGCGCGGCCACGGTCGGGGAGATGATCCCAGGGCGCAGGGCAACCAGGAATTTCAAGCGCTGGGTCACGGGGATCAGCGAGGCGGCCACCAACCACGAGTCTTCGCAAGAGCGGCCCGTAGGGATCAACACCCCGCCGAAACCCAGGCGGTCGGCAGCCTGGGCCACTTGTTGCAGGTAACCGTGGTCGACAGCGCGGGCGCCTTCGGCGGTGCCAAGGTAATGACCGTCGCCGTGGGTGGGCAGGAACCAGAAAATATTGAGGCTCATGGAGTTGTCTCCTGAATGAAGTCGGATTACGGCGCTTTGGCAACCGCGGCGGGTGGCGTCCAGATCACGTCCTTGATGCTCAAGGGCTTGGGGATCAATTTGAGTTGGTAGAAGGTGTCTGCGATTTTCTGCTGGGCGGCGACCACTTCCGGGGTCAGGAACAGCGCGCCGTAGCCCTGGCGTTTCACCGATGTGAGGGTGATATCTGCCGGCAGGCCGAGCAGTGGGGCGACCTGCTCAGTCACTTCCTGCGGGTTGGCCTTGGACCATTCGCCTACCGCACGCACCTCTTCCACCAACGCCTTGATCACTTGCGGGTGCTGTTCGGCGTAGGATTTGGTGGCCAGGTAAAACTGATGGTTGTCGGCAATTGCGGTGCCGTCTCGCAGGGTGCGCGCTTGCAGTTGCTTCTCGGCGGCGGCCTGGTACGGGTCCCAGATTACCCAGGCGTCCACGCTGCCACGCTCGAATGCGGCACGGGCATCGGCGGGGGGCAGGAACACGGTCTTTACGTCGGTGTAGTTGAGGCCGGCATCTTCCAGGGCACGCACCAGCAGGTAGTGCACGTTGGAGCCTTTGTTGAGCACGACCTTTTTACCCTTGAGCTCGGCCACCGATTTGATCGGCGAGTCCTTGGGCACCAGGATCGCTTCGCTGGTAGGCGCGGGTGGTTCGTAGGCGACGTAGAGCAGATCGGCGCCAGCCGCCTGGGCAAACACCGGTGGGGTTTCGCCGGTAACGCCGAAGTCGATGGAGCCGACGTTCAGGCCCTCGAGCAATTGCGGGCCACCGGGGAACTCGGTCCACTGCACCTGCACGCCTTGGTCGGCCAGGCGTTTTTCCAGGGTGCCCTTGGCCTTGAGCAGCACCAGGGTGCCGTACTTCTGATAACCGATCCGCAAGGTCTCGGCGGCTTGGGCTTGAACGATGGCGCCGAAGGACACAGCCGCAGCAAAGAGTGCGACCAGACCACGACGCAAGATGACAGTGCGCATGGCGCTCTCTCCAACTGTGCGATTAGGGTTTTGGCTGCACCTGCTTGGCCGTTGTCGGCTGAGTAAGGTGAGGGTTTCCAGCTTTTCGGGGTGAGGCTCAGATGCTCCAGCGAGCACTCAACAAACGTTCATTCAATACGTCAGGGTCCAAAGGTTTTGGCCGTCGCGCCATGGCGCTGTAGAGCTGCTCCAGGGCTTCGTGCAGACGCTGTTCAAGTACCGGCACCAGTTGCGCCTGAACACTGCCTTCGCCATAGGCGATCTGGCTGTCTTCGGCAAAAATACCGTGGAGCAATTCCTGCGCCTTGAGGGCCGACAGCACCGGCTTCAGGGCGTAGTCCACCGCCAGCATGTGGGCGATGCTGCCGCCGGTCGCCATCGGCAGCACCACCTTATGGGCCAGCGCACGCTCCGGCAGCAGGTCCAATACGGTTTTCAACGCCCCGGAAAACGACGCCTTGTACACCGGCGTGGCGATCACCAGCCCGTCAGCGTTGGCGACTTGTTGCAGCAGGTCGATGACCTTGGGGCTGTCGAAGCGTGCGTGCAGCAAGTCTTCAGCCGGGAAGTCCCGTACCTGGTAACTCACCACTTCCACGCCCTGCTGTTGCAGCCACTGACGGGTTTTATCCAGCAAGACCCCAGAGCGGGAACGCTGGCTGGGACTGCCTCCAAGTGTTACGACCAGCATGCAGGAGATTCCTTGAGCAAGTGTCGGCGGTTCGCTGTGCGGCGATGGCGCCAAGATGGGATAGACCTTATCAGCAGATTTATATATCTATAAATCTTATTTATTCATTTGTTTATTCCATAAATACATAAGCGTTTAACCAATCGCCAGGCGAAAAAAAAGGCCGTCGAAACGGCCTGAAAACCCCTGCTGTGTGAGACGGTTTGCAACTTGAAGCCTGTGCTGTTCATGAGGCCGCCATCGCGGGCAAGCCCGGCTCCCACAGGGGAATGCGGTCAACTGTGGGAGCCGGGTTTGCCCGCGATGGCGATATCAGCCTTAACGATTGGGTTGTGGGGTAAGACGCAGGTACGGCTTCACCGCGCGATAGCCCTTGGGAAAGCGTTTCTTGATCTCTTCCTCGTCCTTGAGTGACGGCACGATCACCACTTCATCCCCATCCTGCCAGTTGGCCGGCGTCGCCACCTTGTGGTTGTCGGTCAGTTGCAGCGAGTCGATCACCCGCAGGATTTCATGGAAGTTACGCCCGGTACTGGCCGGGTAGGTGATGGTCAGGCGGATCTTCTTGTTCGGGTTGGCCGTGCCTTCGCGGTTATCGGTGTTGATGTAGAAGTTACGCAGGCCCAGTGTGGCCTTGCTGTCTTCGATGAAACCGGCAGCGCCTGCTTGCTGGGCGATTGCGCCCAACGTTACAGCCACAGCCAAGGTGGACTTCTTCATGTACCGCTCCTCTCATTTCTAATTTTTGTATTTCTTTGGTCTCGGGTCTGACGCCCTCGATCCACAGATGCGCGATTAGCGCCAGATAGTGACCACCAAGTCAATCGTAACCTTGTGTGTCTACTACCTTCGTCTAATCGCAGTTGATTTGGTCCCTGCAGGGTAATGAGTTTTTCATACACCCAAAAAGAATTATTTCATTCTTTTTCATACGATCCAGGAATAAGACTTTCCATGAAGCTGGTCGGTCAGGATAGACGCGCCGCTCCATAAGCTAATTCCTAAAGGGTATTTACTGGTGCTTTTTTAGATCGATTAGTGTTGCCGTACGGTTGCATACGTCACTCACGATCAAAAAGGCGACGCCATCATGGCCAAACGCACATCCTCCCGTCAATTTGTTACAGTTTTTGTATCGCTATTACTTTCTTTTGGTGTCAACGCCGCCGACCTGACGGTGGGCTACCAGACCGGCATCGATCCCAGCAAGGTTCCCCAGGCCGACGGCCTGTACGAAAAAGCCATCGGCGAAAAAATCGCCTGGCGCCGCTTCAACAGCGGGCCAGAGGTAGTCACGGCCATCGCTTCCGGTGATGTACAAATCGGCAATCTCGGCTCCAGCCCGCTCGCGGCGGCGGCCTCGCGCAACCTGCCGATTGTGGCGTTTATCGTATCGGCACAGATCAACGCTTCTGAAGCCCTGGTGGTGCGCAACGGCAGTGGCATCGACAACCCCCAGGACTTGATTGGTAAAACCATCGCCACGCCCTTCGTCTCCACCTCCCATTACAGCCTGCTCGGCGCGCTGAAACACTGGGGGCTGGACACCAAACAAGTCAAAGTGGTGAACCTGCAACCGGCCGAAATCGCCGCCGCCTGGAAGCGTGGCGATATTGATGGGGCTTTTGTGTGGTCACCGGCCCTGGGCGAAATCCGCAAGACCGGAAAAACCCTGACAGACGCGGCGCAGGTGGGCCAATGGGGCGCACCGACGTTTGAGGTGTGGGTGGCGCGCAAGGATTTTGCGCAAAAACATCCTGAGGTAGTGGCCAAGTTCGCCAAAGTTACCCTGGATGCCTTTGCCGACTATGCCGCCCACAAAGACAGCTGGACGGTGGATTCCGAGCCAGTGCAGAAAATCGCCAAATTGACAGGTTCAAATGCCGACGACATTCCGGAACTGTTGGCCGGTACGACGTTTCCGGATGCGCAGGCACAGCAAACCGCTGCGCTGCTCAAGGGCGGCACGGCGAAGGCGATTGAGGAAACGGCGAAGTTCCTGAAGGAACAGGGGAAGGTAGAGACGGTGCTGCCGGATTATTCGGCCTATGTGACCGACAAATTCATCCCACAATAAATACAGTCTTTGGTGGGAGCTGGCTTGCCCGCGATACCAGCAACTCGGTCCTGCAGTTAAACCGAGGCGCCGCTATCGCAGGCAAGCCAGCTCCCACACAGAGCAGTATTCTTTTACAGGGCCTTCTCGAAAATCTTCGAGTTGCGCTGATAGTTGTACAGCGACGCCCGCGCCGACGGCAGGCGGTCCACGCTGCTCGGCACAAAACCGCGTTCGCGGAACCAGTGGGCCGTACGGGTGGTGAGTACAAAGAGGGTTTTCAAGCCCTGGGCGCGTGCCCGGGTCTGGATGCGTTCGAGCAACACATCGCCTCGCGCGCCGTGGCGGTACTCCGGGTTCACTGCCAGGCACGCCAACTCCCCCGCATCCGAATCCGCGATCTGATACAGCGCCGCGCAGGCGATGATCATGCCTTCGCGCTCGACCACGCTGAACTGTTCGATCTCCCGCTCCAGCACTTCCCGCGAACGGCGCACCAGAATGCCCTGCTCTTCCAGCGGGCTGATCAGGTCCAGCAAGCCGCCGACGTCTTCAATCGCCGCTTCGCGCACCAGTTCGAATTGTTCCTGGGCCACCAGCGTACCGCCACCATCGCGGGTGAACAGTTCGGTAAGCAAGGCGCCATCTTCGGCGTAGCTGACGATATGGCTGCGCCCTACTCCACCCCGGCAGGCTTCGGCAGCGGCATCGAGCAGTTCGGCTTGATAGTTGCTGCCCAGGCGTTGCAGGTGCGCGGGTACTTGTTGTGGGCGCAATTCACGCACCAGGCGGCCGTTCTCATCGATCAGACCGGGATCGGCGCCGAACAGCAGCAATTTGTCGGCGCCCAGATCGATGGCGGCGCGGGTGGCGACGTCTTCGCAGGCCAGGTTGAAGATCTCGCCGGTGGGCGAATACCCCAACGGCGACAGCAGCACGATAGAGCGCTCATCCAACAGGCGGTTGATGCCCTTGCGGTCGACCCGGCGCACTTCGCCGGTGTGGTGGTAGTCCACGCCTTCAAGCACGCCGATTGGCCGTGCGGTGACCAGGTTGCCGCTGGCCACGCGCAGGCGCGAGCCCTGCATCGGCGAGGACGCCATGTCCATGGACAAGCGCGCCTCGATGGCAATACGCAGATGGCCCACCGCGTCGATCACACACTCCAGCGTCGCAGCATCGGTGATGCGCAAGCCTTCGTGGTAAGCCGGGGTAAGGCCGCGTGCTTGAAGGCGGGTTTCGATTTGCGGGCGCGAGCCATGCACCAGCACCAGGCGCACACCCAGGCTGTGAAGCAGCACCAGGTCGTGGACGATATTGCCGAAGTTGGGGTGGTCCACACCATCGCCGGGCAGCATGACCACAAAGGTGCAGTCGCGGTGGGCGTTGATGTAGGGCGAAGCGTGACGAAGCCAATTGACGTATTCGGGCATAACACCTGGGCCTGTAATAAAAAGCAGCCAAATAAAGGATCAATCGTGAAAGCGCACAGCGGCTGATGGTTATCGTCGGAACAGGCTTGGCGACACGCTCACTCTCCTTATGTACGAATGGGCAAGGGCAAATTTATGCAGGTTTCAGGCAGTAGTGTTCGATCAGTTCCCGCAATAGACGCACTGTAGGCGTCAAGCGTGACATTTCAAGGTATTCGCCCGGCTGGTGAGCGCAGGCAATGTCGCCAGGCCCGAGCACCAGGGTTTCGCAACCGAGGCGCTGAAGATAAGGCGCTTCGGTGCCGAACGCTACTGCTTCGGCACGATGACCGGTCAAACGTTCCGCCACCCGCACCAACTCGGCGTCTTCGGGCTGCTCAAAGGGGGGGACTTCGGGGAACAACGGCGCATAATCGATCTTGACCTTATGCCGCTCGGCCACGGGTTCGAGCTTCTGGCGAATCGCGGCGCGCAGCACCTCGGGGTCCATGCCCGGCAGGGGGCGCAGGTCGAACTCCAGGGAGCATTGGCCGCAGATGCGGTTGGGGTTGTCGCCGCCGTGAATGCAGCCGAAGTTCATCGTCGGCTGCGGCACGCTGAATTGCGCGTTACGGTACTCGCGCTGCCACGCCAGGCGCAGGCCGCGCAGTTCGCCGATGGCGTCATGCATGGCTTCCAGGGCACTGTGGCCCAGGCTGGGGTCCGACGAGTGGCCGCTGCGCCCGAGGATGTCGATGCGCTCCATCATCACGCCTTTGTGCAAGCGGATAGGCTTGAGCCCGGTCGGCTCGCCGATCACAGCTGCACGACCTAATGGGCGCCCCGCCTCGGCCAGCGCACGGGCACCGGACATAGAGCTTTCCTCATCACAGGTGGCCAGGATCAACAGCGGTTGCTTGAAGGGTTGGTCCAGCAGCGGCAACACCGCGTCGATAACCAGTGCGAAGAACCCCTTCATGTCACAACTGCCCAGCCCTACCCAGCGACCATCGACTTCCGTCAGCTTGAGCGGGTCGGTCTTCCACAGCGCCGCGTCATACGGCACGGTATCGCTATGCCCCGCCAACACCAAGCCACCGGGGCCGCTGCCGAAACTGGCCAACAGGTTGAACTTGCCGGGGCTGACTGGTTGGATATCGATGGCAAAGCCCAGGTCGCCCAGCCAAGCGGCGAGCAGGTCGATCACCGGGCGATTGCTCTGGTCGAGAGACGCCTGGGTGCAGCTCACCGACGGCGCGGCGATCAAGGCGGCGAACTGCTCTTTCATGGACGGTAACGGCATGCGCGGTCTCCCAACTTCCCGGATGAACCTCACTATAGAGGCATCTGCGCAACACAATAAACCGTTGCGGCACGTTGCCGGGCTCAGTCCTGTACACTGCACGACCTTGGCAGCCACACTTTTCCCCGGCTGCGCTCCCGATCCTGGATTTTCCGGCCATGCAGAAAGAAACCGAAATCAAGCTACGCGTCAGCCGCGAAACACTCGCCGCGCTGCGTGAGCACCCGTTACTGAAAAAACGCAACAAAAGTGGCTGGGAACGCCGTGAGTTGATGAACCAGTACTTCGACACCCCCGAGCGTGACCTGGCCCAGGCCAAGGTTGCCCTGCGCCTGCGCAAGGACGGTGACGACATCATCCAGACCCTCAAGACCCGCGGCCAAAGCGTCGCCGGCCTGTCGGAACGCAACGAATACAACTGGGACCTGCCCAAAGCCAAGCTCGACGTGAAGAAACTCGATGGCGAGTGCTGGCCCGAGCAACTGGCCGAGCTGGACAAAAAGACCCTCAAGCCGATCTTCACCACCGACTTCGTGCGTGAACGCGCCGAGATCGCCTGGGGCCGTGGCAAGGCCAAGGTGGTGATCGAAGCCGCCCTGGACCTGGGCCATGTGGTGGTCGGCAAGCAGAAAGAAGAAATCTGCGAGCTGGAACTGGAACTGCGCGAAGGCGAACCGGCGGCCCTGCTGGAACTGGCCGCCGAGCTGGCCGCAACCCTGGCCCTGATGCCGTGCGACATCAGCAAGGCCGAACGCGGCTATCGCCTGTATGACGCCAGCAGCTACTCCCTGAGCCTGCCGGCGCCACAGATCCACGCCGAAATGCCATTGGACGACGCCTTCGCCGCAATCCTGTGGCACCTGCTGGGCAGCAGCCAGCGCCTGGCTGAGCAATACCGCTTCAATGGCCACTGGCGCCTGCTGCAGGACTGGGTCGAGAACCTCGGCGAGTTGCGCGCCCTGATCGGCAGCCTCGGTCAGGCCGCGCCGCGCCAATCCACCAGCGAACTGCGCAGCGCCCTGGATGCGTTGCTGGAAGACTGGCGCCCGCTGGTCCAGGCCGGTGACGACGATGAAGACATTCGCAAAGCCGCGCCCGAGCAGTTCATCGAAGAGCTGCAAGACGTGCGCTGGGGCCTGTTCTCACTCAACCTCTCGCGCTGGCTGCTGGCCCGCACCTGGACGGCCGAGCGTAATGTGCGTGGCAACCGCCAGGGCGCTGCGCAAATCACCAACTGGCTGCCACGCCTGTTGGCTGACGACGCCGTCGCCCTGCAACTGCAGCGCTACCAGCAACAGCCGGAAGATCTGGCCGAGCAACTGCCGCGTATCGAACGCATCCAGGCCTGGCTGCACCATGCGCGCCATGTGGTGGACATTCCTGAGCTGGACCGTTTGTACGGCGAACTGAACAAGCTGGCGCACCTGGCCAACCAGCCGATTACCGATGAATCCCTGGATGCGCGTATGCATCAGGCGATTGCGGTGTATCAGAATCGTGCCTGGAAGACCCTTCTGCGCCTGTAATACCGCTATCGCGGGCAAGCCCGCTCCCACATTTCCTGTGGAAGCGGGCTGCCCGCGATGAGGCCCTCCCTGTCAGCGCAAGACTGGCAGGCTGGTGGTGGACTTGATCTCCGACAGCGCCACAATCGAGTTGACCTCCTGGATCCCCGGCACCATCGACAACTTCTCGAAGAAAAACCGCTCGTACGCCTCGATATCCGAGGTGACGATACGCAGCAGAAAATCCACCGCCCCCATCAGCACGTAGCACTCCAACACTTCCGGAAAACCGCGAATCGCCTCGGTGAACTCAGTGAAATTGGAGCGACCGTGGGCGTTGAGTTTGACCTCGGCGAAAATCTGCGTGTTGAGCCCGATTTTCTTGCGGTCCAGCAGGGTGACCTGGCCGCGGATCACGCCCTCCTCCTTGAGCCGCTGAATACGCCGCCAGCATGGCGACTGCGAAAGGCCGACCTGCTCGGCAATCTGTGCACTGGAGAGCGAGGCATCCTCTTGCAGCAAGGCCAGGATGCGGCGGTCGTAGGCGTCCAACTCACTGTGCATAAAAGTACCCATGAATAGGCTTATCTTGAATTGTTCTGGTCGATTTATCGCGAAACAGGCTTATTTTAGATAAGAAATCTCCCCAGGCGAATGTAAAAATTTCTCCAGTCTAAACTGGAGAGTCAGCATGCATGCCGTCGAAACCGCCTACCCCGCCACCCGCGTCGATGCGTGGGCCGCCAATAGCAGCCACTGCCAGGCGCACTATCGCATCGTCGCCGAGGCTGAACCGGACGTGCTGTGCCGGGTGCTGAACTACTTCGCGCTGCAATTGCTCACGCCCACCCAGGTCAGCATGAACCGGGAAGCCGACCTGCTGAGCATCGATATCGTGATGACCGGCCTGAGCTGGCACCGCGCCCAGGTGATCGGTGAAAAGATTCAAAACCTGATCAGCGTCTGCACCCTGGAACTGTGGTCCGCTGATTCCGAGCGGCCTCAAGCGCTGCCGGCGATGGCGCAGTAAAAACCGGCAATACAAGCGCCAGCAGGATCTTCAGCGGCTGGCTAGCCTGGGATTACCCCCACGCCCCAGGAAAACCTGCATGCCCGTCGCCGCTCACGATCATCTCTTGGAACTGCAGCAATTGTTGCCGGCGCTGGTCGAGCAAGGGTTGATCACGGCGCAGGCGGCGCAAAAGGTAGCGCCAGCGTCCGGCAGCCAGCATCCCTTGGAATGCATCGCAGCCCAGGGCCCTTGTCTGGAGACCTTGATTCAATGGCTGGCCCGGCAGGTCGGCCAGCCTTACCTGCGCATCGACCCATTGAAGATTGATGTGGCGGCCGTGGTGCCCTTGATGTCCCACGCCTTTGCTCAGCGCCACGGCATTCTTGCAGTCGCGGTGGATGCCCACAGCGTGACGGTCGCCAGTGCCCAACCCCATATCACCACTTGGGAAGCCGGGCTGTCCCAGGTACTCAAACGCACGATCAAGCGCGTGGTTGCCAACCCTCAGGATATTCAGCGCTGTATCAACGAGTTTTACCGCTTGGCCAAGTCCGTCAGCGGTGCGGATCAAAAAATGACGGCGCCTGGCAATGTCGACTTGCTCAGCCTCGGCGCCAGCGACAAGGAGCCGGACGCCAACGACGCGCATATCGTCAACATCGTCGACTGGCTGCTGCAATACGCCTTTGGCCAACGAGCCAGCGACATCCATATCGAGCCCTGCCGCGACCAGGGTCGGGTGCGCTTTCGCATTGATGGGCTGCTGCATGACGTCTATCAATTTCCCCCGCAGGTCACCATGGCCGTGGTCAGCCGCCTGAAAAGCCTGGGGCGAATGAACGTGGCCGAAAAACGCAAGCCCCAGGATGGCCGCGTCAAGACCAGGAACCCTGCGGGTGTCGAAGTGGAATTGCGGCTTTCCACCCTCCCCACGGCATTCGGCGAAAAACTGGTGATGCGAATTTTCGACCCACAGGTGCTGCTCAAGGATTTCGACCAGTTGGGTTTGTCCAGCGCCGACCAGCAACGCTGGCACGCCATGACGCGACGCACCCACGGCATCATCCTCGTCACAGGCCCGACCGGCTCAGGCAAGACCAGCACCCTCTACACCACCCTCAGGCAACTGGCGACCCGCGAGGTCAACCTGTGCACGGTGGAAGACCCGATTGAAATGGTCGAGCCGGCCTTCAACCAGATGCAGGTCCAGCACAACATCGACCTCACCTTCGCCAGCGGCATCCGCGCCCTGCTGCGCCAAGACCCGGACATCATCATGATCGGCGAAATCCGCGACCAGGAAACCGCAGAGATGGCTATCCAGGCCGCGCTGACCGGGCACCTGGTGCTCTCGACCCTGCACACCAACGATGCACCCAGTGCCATCAGCCGTCTGCAGGAACTGGGCATTGCTCACTATTTGATCAAAGCCACGCTCATAGGTGTGATGGCGCAGCGCCTGGTGCGGCTTCTGTGCAGCCACTGCAAGCACCCCGCGGGCCTGGAGGACGATGGCGGCTACGAAGCTGTCGGCTGTGCACACTGCCGTGACAGCGGTTATCGAGGCCGGGCCGGACTGTATGAAATCATGCTCATGGACTCGGCACTCCAGGCGCTGGTCACTCCAGGCGCGGACGTACAAGCCCTGCGCCGTGGGGCACTGGCGCAGGGCATGAGCAGCCTGCGCATGGCCGGCATCGAGAAAGTGAAGGCCGGGCTGACCACGATGACGGAGGTGTTGCGGGTCACGCCAGGGGATTCAGAAACAAATCCTTTGTTTGTTGGGCCATGAAACCGTCCTTATCCGTGACCAGACCGTTACAATCGGCCTAATGTCATTCACTGACACCTTCAGATAGGGAATCGCTATGCAGATCGGAACCGTACTGCTTCTTTTCGTGGGCTTGGCCATCGCCATCCTGTTCATGGGGTTCAAAGTGGTGCCCCAGGGCTACCAATGGACCGTCGAGCGTTTCGGCCGCTACACCAACACCCTCAAGCCCGGCCTGAATATCATCATCCCGGTCATGGACCGCATCGGTCGCAAGATCAACGTGATGGAAAGCGTGCTGGATATCCCGCCTCAAGAAGTCATCACCGCCGACAATGCCACCGTGCAGATCGATGCCGTGTGCTTCTTCCAGGTGGTCAACACCGCCCAGGCCGCCTATGAGGTCAACAACCTCGAACATGCTATCCGCAACCTGCTGCAGACCAATATCCGTACCGTACTCGGCTCCATGGAACTGGACGCCATGCTGAGCCAGCGCGACGGCATCAACGAAAAACTCCTGCGCACCGTGGATGAAGCCACTGCGCCATGGGGCATCAAGATCACTCGTATCGAGATCAAGGATATCAGCCCGCCTGCCGACCTGATGGCCGCCATGTCCGGCCAAATGAAAGCCGAACGGATCAAGCGTGCACAGATCCTCGAAGCCGAAGGCCTGCGGGCGTCGGCGATCCTGACAGCGGAAGGCAAAAAGCAGGCGCAAATCCTTGAAGCCGAAGGCAGCCGCCAGGCAGCGTTCCTGGAATCCGAGGCCCGCGAGCGCCAGGCCGAAGCCGAAGCGCGGGCGACACAAGTGGTGTCCGAAGCCATTGCGTCGGGCAACGTGCAAGCGGTGAACTACTTCGTCGCGCAAAAATACATCGACGCCCTGGGCAAACTCGCCTCGGCCAACAACAGCAAGGTCATCCTGATGCCGCTGGAAGCCAGCCAGGTGATTGGCGCCGTGGGCGGTATCGGCGAAATCGTCAAGGCAACCTTCGGCAACCAGAAAGGCTGAGGCCAACACCATGTGGGACTTTTTGCTGCATTTGTCGTTTTGGGACTGGTTAGCCCTAGGCACCGTGCTGTTGATTCTCGAGGTGTTCGGTGCCGGAGGCTACCTGCTCTGGATGGGCATCGCCGCCGCAGCCGTGGGCGTGATCAAGTTCCTGTTCCCGCCGCTGGGGCTGGAATGGCAACTGCTGCTGTTTGCGGTGTTGTCGATACTGACCGCCGTGTACTGGTGGAAACGCCAACGCAGCAGTGCCAAGGCCAGCGATCAACCGGGGTTGAACGAGCGCGGTTCAGAGTTGGTCGGGCGCACTTTCGTGGTGCATCAAGCCATAGTGGATGGCCGCGGCAAGGTCAAAGTCGGCGATGGCGTGTGGATGGTCACCGGTGCAGACGCCCCCGTGGGCGCTCAAGTCCGCGTGGTTGGGCAGGATGGGGTGATTTTAAAGGTTGAAACTGTTTAGTCAGTGATGGAACTGGATCGGGTTAACTACAATCAAAACGTACAGATAACCCACCGGAGTCACCCATCATGCGTCTCAAATATGCTGTCGCAACCCTCGCTGTGCTTTCCCTACCTGTCGGCTCAGCCATGGCCGATAGCTTCTGGCGTAATGTCATCTCGTCGGGCGCCACCACTGGCTCGACTTACCTGACGTTCAAGGACCACAAGCTGGTGGTCGCCGCCCAGGACGACGCAGGCAGCTTCGTCGCCAGCGACGGCGGCATTCGCGGCCCGTACCTGGAAGCGGCCATGCAGAAGGTCCGCGCCGACAACCCTGGCCTCCAAGCCACCGACATGGAACTGGCTAACGCCATCCTGGCGAAGAATGCTGTAACCGAGTAACAACTGCCCTCATAAAAAATGCCGCTTTTTCAAGCGGCATTTTTTTGCCTGCTGCATGACGAATCGTTCATGGATGACAGGCTATATTCAGTCTCAGCGTGCAACCATGCCCTACTGACACGTCTATTTTTCATTGCCTACCTGAAACGGATGCCTTCTTCGTCATGAGCCAACAGCCCTTCCTGCCGTTTTCCAAACCGACCATTGATGAAGCCACCATCGCGGCGGTCGGCGATGTTCTGCGTTCCGGCTGGATCACCAGCGGGCCAAAGGTGCAGGCGTTCGAAGCACAGTTGTCAGACTATTTTGGCGGACGTCCGGTGCGCACCTTCAACTCGGGCACCTGCACCATGGAGATCGCCTTGCGCATCGCCGGGATCGGGCCTGGGGATGAAGTCATCACCACGCCAATCTCCTGGGTTGCCACGGCCAACGTGATTCTCGAAGTGGGCGCCACTCCCGTCTTCGCCGACATCGACCCGGTGACGCGCAATATCGACCTGGCCCAGGTGGAAGCCGCCATTACTCCGCGCACCAAGGCGATCATCCCGGTGTACCTGGCCGGCTTGCCCCTGGATATGCCGATGCTCTACGCGCTGGCCAACAAGTACAACCTGCGCATTGTCGAAGATGCTGCCCAGGCCCTGGGGTCCAGCTGGGATGGAGAACGCATCGGCGCAACTGGCGACTTCGTGTCCTTCAGCTTCCAGGCGAACAAGAACATTACGTCGTCCGAAGGCGGCTGCCTGGTGTTGAACAATGCCGAGGAGGCCCGTCTGGCAGAGAAGTACCGCCTGCAAGGCGTCACCCGCAGCGGCTTCGATGGCCTGGATGTGGATGTGCTGGGTGGCAAGTTCAACATGACCGACATTGCCGCCGCCATCGGCCTGGGGCAATTTGCGCACATCGAGAAAATCACCGCCCATCGTCAGAACCTGGCACGGCACTACTTCAAATGCTTCGGCAGCAATTTCGAAGCCCAATACGGCGCGCAACTGCCGCCGGCCGACTTCGAAAACAGCAACTGGCACCTGTTCCAACTGGTATTGCCGGAGCGCCAGGATGGCCTGCCAGCCCGTGCGACGTTCATGGAGCAGATGCAGGCCCACGGCGTGGGTATCGGCTATCACTACCCGCCGATCCACCTGCTGAGCCTCTATCGGGCACAGGGTTTCAAGGAAGGCATGTTCCCGGTGGCCGAACGTGTTGGGCGTTTGATCGTGTCGTTGCCGATGTTCACGGCGATGACGGAGGCGGATGTGGAGCGGGCTGTAGCGGCGGTTAAAGCCGTACTGAAAAAAGACTGATCACAACAAATCAACTGTGGGAGCTGGCTTGCCTGCGATGCTGGCACCTCGGTGTATCGGTGATACCCAGGTGATCCAATCGCAGGCGAGCCAGCTCCCACATTGAGGTGTGCTGTTGCAGCTGTTGCGTTTATTCGCCGATGACGGCTTTGTAGCCGGCGGCATCCAGCAGTTTGTCCAGCTCGGCCTTGTCGCTTGGCTTGAGCTTGAAGATCCAGGCGCCGTACGGGTCAGAGTTCAACAGCTCAGGACTGCCACCCAATTCTTCGTTGACGGCAAGCACTTCGCCCGCAATCGGCGAGTAGATATCCGAAGCGGCCTTGACCGACTCCACCACGCCCGCCTGGTCTTGAGCGGCAAACACCTTGCCCACTTCGGTCAGTTCAACAAACACCACATCACCCAAAGCTTCCTGTGCATGGTCGGAGATCCCGACGGTCACGGTGCCGTCAGCTTCCAGACGGGCCCATTCGTGACTTTCGGCAAAACGCAGGTCGGCAGGGATATTGCTCATAGTCTGTGTCCTCAAGATGAAATGTCAGCGGCCATTGGCCTGCCGGAATTGGTTAGATCAGGGTTTTGCCATGACGCACGAAGGTCGGCTTGACCACTCGAACCGGATACCACTTGCCGCGGATTTCCACTTCGGCCCGGTCGGCAGTCGCCGTCGGCACACGCGCCAGCGCAATGGATTTGCTTAGCGTAGGCGAGAAACTACCACTGGTGATCTCTCCTTCGCCAACATTGGCGATACGAACCACTTGGTGAGCACGCAGCACACCACGCTCTTCAAGGACGAGCCCGACCAGTTTGAACTGCACGCCGGCTGCTTTTTCTGCTTCCAGCGCAGCGCGGCCAATGAAGTTACGCTCGACAGGTTCCCAGGCGATGCTCCAGGCCATGTTGGCCGCCAGCGGCGAGACGGCCTGGTGAATATCCTGGCCATACAGGTTCATGCCGGCCTCCAGGCGCAAGGTATCGCGCGCACCGAGGCCGATGGGGGAAATGCCAGCGCCCACCAGGTCGTTGAAAAAGCCCGGTGCCTGATCGGCCGGCAGCACGATTTCGAGGCCGTCTTCGCCGGTATAGCCGGTGCGGGCGATATACCAGTCGCCATCGGCCCGGCCTTCGAACGGTTTGAGCTGATGGATCAGGATGCCACGGGACTGGGTCACCAGTTCGGCGATTTTCTGCCGGGCGTGGGGGCCTTGGATGGCGAGCATGGCCAACTCGGAGCGCTCATGCAGTTGCACTGAGTAGCTGCCCAGTTGCGCCTGCATCCAGGCCATGTCCTGATCGCGCGTGGCGGCGTTGACCACCAGGCGGTAACCGGTTTCGGTGCGGTAGACGATCATGTCGTCCACCACCCCGCCCTGCTCGTTGAGCATGGCGCTGTATAACGCACGGCCACAGCCGTGCAGTCGGTCGACATCATTAGCCAGCAGGTACTGGAGCCATTCCTTGGCCTGGGGGCCGGTGACATCGATCACGGTCATATGAGATACATCGAAGACCCCGCAGTCGCGTCGCACCTGGTGGTGTTCTTCAACTTGCGAGCCGTAATGCAAAGGCATATCCCAACCGCCAAAATCGACCATTTTCGCGCCGAGGGCGAGATGCAGGTCATACAGAGGCGTACGCTGTCCCATGGGTTTCTCCTTCCGGGCTTGGCGAAGGCGCGCAGAGCTGCCACGCGCGCCGAACACCTTGTACTACAAGGCCCGCAGCCACATACAGCAGGTCGATCCGAAAGACGGAGCGCACCGAATGCCGCGCATTGTAGCCTCAAGCCGTAGGACTGGCACCTAACCGATTTGCCGAGCCGAGCGACGAATCAGCCCGATGACCGGCAACAAGCCGACCAGCACAAGGGTCAGCGCCGGCAAAGACGCCCGTGCCCATTCGCCTTCACTGGTCATTTCAAAGATGCGGACCGCCAGGGTGTCCCAGCCAAACGGGCGCATCAGCAAGGTGGCCGGCATTTCCTTGAGCACATCCACGAACACCAGCAGCGCTGCGCTCAACGTGCCCGGCAGCAATAACGGCAGATACACTTTGCAAAACAGTCGTGGGCCGCTCACCCCAAGGCTGCGTGCCGCTTCGGGCAAAGACGGTCGGATTCGCGCCAGGCTGTTTTCCAGCGGCCCGTAGGCCACCGCCAGGAACCGCACCAGGTACGCCAGCACCAGTGCCGACAGGCTGCCCAGCAGCAAAGGCTTGCCCGCCCCGCCCAGCCAGCCGGAGAGCGGCACCACCAGCTCGCGGTCCAGATAGCTGAACGCCAGCATGATCGACACCGCCAGCACCGAGCCTGGCAAGGCATAGCCGACATTGGCCAGGTTGATACCGGAGCGAATCGCCCGGGTGGGCGCCAGACGGTTGGCAAAGGCCAGTATCAGCGCGACGCTGACGGTGATCAGGGCTGCGATACCGCCCAGGTAGAGGGTATGCACGATCAGCCCGGTGTAACGTTCATCCAGGTCGAAGCGGCCACGCTGCCAGAACCACGCCACCAGTTGCAGCATCGGAATCACGAACGCACAGGCGAAGACCAGGCTGCACCACACGCTGGCCGCCACGGCTTTGAACCCGCGCAAGTGGTACAACGCCTTGCCCCGCGGGCGCTCATTGCTCGGTCGACTGGCCCCCCGCGCACGTCGCTCGCCATACAGCACCAACATCACTACCAGCAGCAACAGACTCGCCAGTTGCGCGGCACTGGACAGGCTGAAAAAGCCGTACCAGGTTTTATAGATAGCGGTGGTGAAGGTGTCGAAATTGAACACCGAGACCGCGCCAAAATCCGCGAGTGTCTCCATCAACGCCAAGGCCACACCAGCACCAATCGCTGGCCGCGCCATTGGCAATGCCACACGCCAGAACGCTTGCCATGGCGATTGCCCCAGCACCCGCGCCGCTTCCATCAAGCCTTTGCCCTGAGCCAGGAACGCGCTGCGCGCCAGCAGGTAGACATAGGGATAGAACACCAGCACCAACACGATGACCACGCCGCTGGTAGAGCGTACCCGCGGCAAGCGCAACCCGGTGCCGAACCACTCGCGCAGCAGGGTTTGCACCGGGCCGGCGAAATCCAGCAGGCCCACAAACACGAAGGCCAGCACATAGGCAGGGATTGCAAAGGGCAACATCAGTGCCCAGTCGAGCCAGCGCCGCCCGGGGAACTCGCACAGGCTGGTCAGCCAGGCCAGGCTGACGCCCAGCAGCGTCACGCCCAGGCCGACACCGAGCACCAGGGTCAAGGTGTTGCCCAGCAAGCGGGGCATCTGAGTGTCCCAGAGGTGCGACCAGATCTGCGGGTCGATGCTTTGCCAGGACAGCAGCAGCACGCTCAGCGGCAACAGCACCAGGGCGGCGACGCTGAAAACCGGCAGGTACCAGCGACGTTGGGCGGGGTGGGCCAAGGAAAAGCTCTCAGAAAAATAAAGATGTTGAAGCGGCCACTAACCAATGTGGGAGCTGGCTTGCCTGCGATACAAGCACCCCGGTGTATCAGTGATACCGACGTGATGCAATCGCGGGCAAGCCAGCTCCCACAGTCGAGCGGCGCAGCTTCAGTTCCAGCCAGCGCGATCCATCAGGCGAATCGCTTCGGCCTGGCGCTTGCCTGCCACTTCCACTGGCAAGGTATCGGCCACGAACTTGCCCCAGGTCGCCACTTCCGCCGATGGCGGTACCGCCGGGTTGGCCGGGAACTCCTGGTTGACGTCGGCGAAGATCTTCTGCGCCTCAGGCGTGGTCATCCACTCCACCAGCGCCTTGGCCGCTTCCGGGTGTGGTGCGTGCTGGGTCAGGCCGATGCCGGAGAGGTTCACATGCACGCCGCGGTCGCCCTGGTTCGGCCAGAACAACTTCACTGCCAGGTCTGGCTTCTGCTTGTGCAGGCGACCGTAGTAATAGGTGTTGACGATACCCACCTCGCACTGCCCGGCGTTGATGGCCTCCAGCACGGCGATGTCATCGGAGAACACGTCGGTGGAGAGGTTATTCACCCAACCCTTGATGATTTCTTCGGTCTTGGCCGCGCCATGGGTCTCGATCAACGTGGCGGTCAGCGACTGGTTGTAAACTTTTTTCGCCGTGCGCAGGCACAGGCGGCCTTCCCACTGCTTGTCGGCCAGGGCTTCGTAGGTGGTCAGGTCGCCCGGTTTTACCCGGTCGGTGGAATAGGCGATCGTTCGCGCCCGCAGGCTCAAACCGGTCCAGGCGTGGGCCGATGAGCGGTATTGCAGAGGAATGTTGTTGTCAATCACAGGAGAGGTGAACGGTTGCAGGATGCCCATCTGCTCTGCCTGCCAGAGGTTGCCGGCGTCAACGGTGAGCAGCAGGTCGGCGGTGGCGTTCTCGCCCTCGGCCTTGATGCGCTGCATCAACGGGGCTTCCTTGTCGGTGATGAACTTGACCTGTACGCCGGTCTTTTTGGTGTAGGCGTCGAACACAGGCTTGATCAGTTCGTCGATACGCGAGGAGTAGACCACGACTTCGTCGGCCGCCTGCACGGTGGTGCTGCCGATCAGGGTGAGTGCCAGGGCAGTCAGGAGGCGCTTGGGTGCCAACATGGGTGCGGTCTCTCATTTGCAAATGGAGGGCAAATGATAAGGACTCACATTTGGTAACGCTTGGTGGAGGCGTTACCAGATGTTGCACAGCCAGAATATGCGCCGGAGCTGACGGCCTCATCGCGGGCAAGCCCGGCTCCCACAGAGGGTTGTATTGTCAGTTCAGGGTTTGGCGAGTTCGGGGAGATCGCCAGTCAATCCGAGTGCCTGGCGCACAAACACGGCTTTGGCTTCGGGCATCTGGTCGACGATTTTCAAACCCGCGTTGCGCAACCAGCGCAGCGGCAGTTGATCGGCCTGGAACAAGCGCTCAAAGCCTTCCATCGCCGCCATCAGCGCCAGGTTGTGGGGCATGCGGCGCCGCTCGTAACGGCTCAGCACTTTCACATCGGCCAGGCGCTCGCCGCGCTCGGTCGCCGCCAACAGCACTTCGGCCAGCACGGCTGCATCGAGCAAACCCAGGTTGACGCCCTGCCCCGCCAACGGGTGGATGACGTGAGCGGCGTCGCCGATCAGTGCCAGGCCTTCGGCCACATAGCGTTTGGCATGGCGCTGGCGCAACGGTACGCACACACGCGGGTCAGCACTGAGCACGGTGCCCAGGCGCCCCTCGAAAGCACGCTCCAGCTCACGGCAGAAGCCTTCGTCATCCAGCGCCATCAAGCGCTCGGATTCGGCGGGCGTGGTCGACCAGACTATCGAACACCAGTCTTCCTGCCCATCACGCACCAGCGGCAGGAACGCCAGCGGACCGGTGTCGGTGAAGCGTTGCCACGCGGTGCGCTGGTGCGGCTGACTGCTGCGCACGCTGGTGACGATGGCGTTATGCAGGTAATCCCATTCACGGGTAGGTGTACCGGTCAGGCGGCGTACGGCGGAGTTGGCACCGTCGGCGGCCACCACCAGCGGCGCGCGCAGCTTGCGGCCGTCGGCCAGGGTCAGTAACCAGTCATCGCCGGAGCGGCGCATCTGTTCCAGGCGCGCACTGGCCAGCAGGCCGAGGTCGCAGTCATGCAGGCGATCGAGCAAGGCATCCTGCACCACGCGGTTCTCGACGATATGCCCAAGCACCTCGGCATGCACACTGGCCGCCGAGAAGTGGATCTGCCCGGTGCCGCTGCCGTCCCATACCTGCATTTCGCCATAGGGGCTTGCACGCCGCTCTACGATACCGTCCCACACGCCCAGGCGCTCAAGAATGCGCTGGCTGGCCGCCGACAACGCGCTCACCCGCGGTTCAAACGCCGCAGCCGGGTCAAATGGCTTGACGCTCAACGGGCTGCCGTCGAGCAGCAGTACTTGCAAGCCACTGCCCTGCAACGCCAGCGCCAGGGCGCTTCCGACCATTCCGGCCCCGACAATCAGCACATCTGCGCGCATGTCCATATTCAAGCCTGTCTCGCTGGCGGCTTGCGCCGCACATAAAGGGTTTTGTCGACCCGCGCCACCAGAGTGCCGGAGCCGTCATGAATCTCGACTTTGAGGTGGGGCAGATATTTCTCGCCACCTTCAGTCTGGCGCCGGATCTGATCGAGCAAAGCGTCGTCGATGGAGAATTCGGCATACACCGGGCCTTTGCCCGGCGAGATGAAGTCGATACTCGCAGCCTTGTCCCACACGATGTAGTCGCGGCCCAGGTTCTCGATCAACAGCAACATGTAGAACGGATCGACCATCGAATACAGGCTGCCGCCAAATTGCGTACCGACGTAATTGCGGTTGTACCAACCCAGGCCCATGCGCACCTTGGCATGTCGGAAATCGGCACTCAATGCCTGCACCCGCACCCCGGCGCCGAGGTACGGCGGGTACAGGGTGAGGAACCAGCGCAACAGCCGCGCCTTGCCCACGCGTTGGGTTAGCCACTTACGCATCGGAACGCGTACCCAGGCCCATGGCCTGACGGGCGAACCAGCGTTTGGCCGGTGGTAACAGGTCGAGGCCAAGCAAGCCCATATTGCGGCCCAGCGCCATCAACGGTTGGGCACTGCCAAACAGGCGCGTGACCTGGTCGGAGAAGCCTACGGTGAGTTGCTGGTCCAGGCGCTGGCGCTCGCGATAGCCTTGCAAGGTCGCCAGGTCACCCGGCACAGCAGGCCCGGCCAACAGGGCTTCGGCCAAGGCATTGGCATCGCGCAGGGACAGGTTGAACCCCTGCCCGGCAATCGGGTGCAGGCTGTGGGCGGCATTGCCGAGGACCACCAGGTGCGAACGCACTTGCTCTTCGGCTTCCACCAGGGTCAACGGGTACAGGTGGCGGGCGCCCACTTGCTTGAGGGTGCCCAGGCGATACCCGAACACACCCTGAAGTTCGCTCAGGAAGCTACGCTCGTCGAGGCTGGCCAAGCGCTGGGCGTCCATGCCGATGCGGGTCCAGACCAGCGCGCAACGGTTGTCCGGCAGCGGCAGCAAGGCCATGGGGCCTTCATCGGTAAAGCGCTCGAACGCCTCGCCATTGTGCGCTTCGCTCGGCGTGATGTTGGCGATCAGCGCGCTCTGGTTGTAGGGCCGGGTTTTCACGCCGATGCCCAGCTGCTCACGCAAGCCGGAACGGCCGCCATCGGCCAGTACCGCAAGGTCGCATTCCAGCACGGTTTCATCGTTGAGGGTCAGGCGATAGCCATCGGGCAGAGGCTCCATGCGCGTGACTTCTGCCGGGCAACGCCAGCTCACTACGTCCTTGTCCAAGCCTTGCCACAGGCATTGGCCGAGCCAGGCGTTTTCCACCACATAACCCAGGGCTGGCACGCCCTCCTCCATCGCGGACAAACGCGCGGTGGAGAAGCGCCCACGGTCCGATACATGGATCTGCTTGATCGGCTCCGCCCGTCGGAAAATGGCCTGCCACAGGCCCAGACGCTGGTAAATCTGGCGCGCGCCAAACGACAGCGCGGAAGAGCGCGCATCGTAGCTCGGCTGGTAGCTGTCGCCCGGTGCAAAGGGTTCGATCAGCACGATCTTCCAACCCCGCGCCTTGGCCCCGGCTTGCAATGCCAGGGCCAGGCTGGCCCCCACCAGGCCGCCGCCGACAATCGCCAGGTTGACCCGGCTCATCGGGCAGCCGCCATCAACGCTTCGATCTCGGCAACGGTCTTGGGCACGCCGCCGGTCAGGATTTCACAGCCTTGCTTGGTCACTACCACGTCGTCCTCGATGCGCACGCCAATGCCACGCCATTTCTTTGCCACTGTCTGGTTGTCCGGGGAAATATAGATGCCCGGCTCCACGGTCAAGGCCATGCCCACTTCCAGCACGCGCCATTCACCGCCCACTTTGTACTCGCCCACATCATGCACATCCATGCCCAGCCAGTGGCCGGCACGGTGCATGTAGAAGGCGCGGTAGGCTTCGCTGGCGATCAGTTCGTCAACGTCACCTTGCAACAACCCCAGCTTCACCAGGCCGGCGGTGATGACCTGCACGGTCGCCTCGTGGGCCTGGTTCCAATGTTTGTTCGGCGCGATCTGCTTGAAGGCGGCTTCCTGGGAGGCCAGCACAATCTCGTAGATCGCCTTTTGCTCGGGCGAAAACTTGCCGTTGACCGGCCAGGTACGGGTGATATCGCTGGCGTAGCAATCGATCTCACACCCGGCGTCGATCAGCACCAGGTCGCCGTCCTTGAGCACCGCGTCATTCTGCTGGTAATGCAGGATGCAGCTGTTGCGCCCAGCAGCGACGATGGAGCCATAGGCCGGCATCTTCGCGCCGCCTTTGCGAAACTCGTAATCCAGCTCGGCTTCCAGGCTGAACTCATGCAGGCCGGCACGACTGGCCTGCATCGCCCGCACATGGGCCGCACAGGAAATTCGCGCCGCCTCGCGCATCACCTTCACTTCTGCCGCCGATTTATACAGGCGCATATCGTGGAGCAAATGATCCAGGGCAACGAATTCGTTCGGCGGCTGGGCGCCCAGGTGTGCTTTGGAACGGATCACGTTGATCCACTCCATCACGTGCCGGTCGAACTCGGCATTGCTGCCCATGGCCGAGTACACGCGGTCGCGACCTTCGATCAGGCCGGGCAGGATGTCGTCGATATCGGTAATGGGGAAGGCGTCATCCGCGCCAAAGTCGCGAATCGCGCCCTCGGTGCCCGCACGCAGGCCGTCCCACAATTCGCGCTCGGCATTGCGCTCGCGGCAGAACAGCACGTACTCGCCGTGCTGGCGACCGGGCATCAGCACGATCACCGCTTCGGGCTCGGGGAAACCGCTCAGGTACTGAAAATCGCTGTCCTGGCGGTAAACATGCTCGACATCGCGGTTGCGGATGGCCACGGCGGCGGCCGGCAGGATCGCGATGCTGTTGGGTTCCATCTGCGCCATGAGCGCTTTGCGGCGCCGGGTGTATTCCGCTTTGGGGATATGGATCATGGGCAGATGGGTGTCCTTTCTCAGTGCAACGACGGCTTGGGAGCAGCGGGCTCAGCGGACTTGCGGGTCTCGGTGAACAGCAGCAGCGGCGCGACGCGCAGGTACTCCATGACTTCCATGTAGTCGCCTTCGCCGTCTTCGGATTCTTCCAGGGCATCTTGCACCTGGGAGATGGCCGCCAGGTCCTGCAGCACTTCCTTGGCGTCGGTGCTCAGCTCCAGGCCGCCGGCATTCACGCCGAAACCGTGGAGGAAACCCTGGCACCATTGGCCCAGCGCGGCAGCGCGATCGGCCAGCGGGGCGTCGTCGGTGGGCAGCAGCAGGACCACGGTGACGTCATCACCGGTCAGTTCGCCCTTGACCATTTCTTGCAGGCCGATCAATGCGTTGCGCACATTGTCGGTGGGTTCGGTTTCCAGCAGCTCGGCCACATCGGCCAGCCAGTTGTCGGCATCAAAGCCGACACCGGTGCAACTGCGGCCCAACAGCACGCCGTGCAGTTCAGCAGGCGAGCATGGATGGCCGCTGGCGCTCAGCAGTTTGGAAAAAGCATCGTACGGGGAGTTCTGAATGGGCATGGTGAGCTAGGCGCCAGACGGCGCAATGTCTAGAATGGAGCGCTGTATCCTAGCACCGGCAGACGCACCAAGACTATCGAGGGCGTCAGATCGTTTATCCTGCAGTTGCCATTCATCAGACAAATCCAGTGGAACCCAATGGAAGACACCGACCTGCAAGCGCTGATGGCCAGACTCGAACTGCTAATTGATCGGGTCGAGCAACTTAAGAGTCAAAACGGACTCCTATTAGCTCAGGAAAAGACCTGGCGCGAGGAACGCGCTCACCTCATTGAAAAAAACGAAATCGCCCGGCGTAAGGTCGAATCGATGATTTCGCGCCTGAAGGCCCTGGAGCAAGACTCATGAGTTCAAGCAATAGCGTTACCGTGCAGATCCTCGACAAAGAATATTCGATCATCTGCCCCCAGGAAGAACGCAGCAACCTGGTGAGCGCTGCCCGCTACCTGGACGGCAAGATGCGCGAAATCCGCAGCAGCGGCAAAGTGATCGGCGCCGACCGCATCGCCGTGATGGCCGCGCTGAATATCACCCATGACCTGCTGCATAAGCAGGAGCGCCCTGACGTACAGGCCAGCGGCTCGACGCGCGAGCAGGTGCGTGACCTGCTCGATCGCGTGGATCTGGTGCTTTCCACCGATTCAGACACACCCAAGGGCTGATTGCCGAGCAGGTTTAAGGTATACTCGCCCCACTCCCTGGCGTGTTTGCCAGTCGGCGATGTCCCTGAGCCGATTCGCACTACCCTGGAAGTTGCACGTTGGGCTGGTGTGCATGTCCGCTAGACGGAAAGCCTTAAAGCCTACTGCTTCTTCCACCTTGAACTTTCGGGTTCAAGGGCTAAGTCGACAGCGGCTCTGTCGGGGAGCCTGAATTCCCAAACTCAATGCCAGTCCCCGGACTGGCATTGTTTTATGAGCCGAAAAATCATGACCGAACCTGCGCCGCTTTCCCGTCCGCAACTTCGACGCATGTTGCGCAAGGCCCGCCGCGCGCTCACGCCAAGCGAGCAGCGCCAGGCCGCTCAGGGTCTGTACCGGCAACTGGCACAGCACCCGCTGTTTCGCCGGGCCAAACATATCTCTTTATATCTGCCCACGGACGGTGAAATCGATCCGCGCCTGCTGCTGCGTGCGGCCCAGCGTCGCGGCAAAGCCACTTACCTGCCGGTGCTCAGCGCCTGGCCGCGCACCAAGATGGTGTTCCAGCGCGTACGCCCTGGGGATAGGTTGTTGCCCAACCGCTTTCGCATCCTTGAGCCACGGGTCAATGCCCATCACCAGCGCCAAGTCTGGGCGCTGGACCTGGTATTGTTGCCGTTGGTGGGGTTCGATGATGTGGGTGGGCGCCTGGGCATGGGCGGCGGGTTCTACGATCGCAGCCTGGCCTATCTTGCCCGCCGCCAGAGCTGGCGCAAGCCAACGCTGCTGGGGCTGGCCCATGAATGCCAGAAAGTCGAACGCCTGGCGCAGGCAAGCTGGGATGTGCCGTTGGCGGGGACGGTGACTGATAAGCAGTGGTATGTCGCACAAACGCCGCTGGAAACAGCGGCGCCTTGGTGAATGCTTGAGTTAACGCTTGAACGGTTGTGGCTGCTGCTGAGCCAGTTCAACCGGTGCATCGGTCTTGTTCGACCACAGGCTCTGGGCATAACCGGTGGTCACGACGCCCAGACCAAACAAAATAACCAAAATCCATAGTAAATCCGGCTTACGTTGCATCGATTGCCCCCCTTTCAGGCACCTCGTACACGATGACAACAACGTTCCAAAGTAGTCCGTTGCAGCTGCGTCAAGCTTAAAAGCGCGCATTCTGCGGTAACGTGAACCAACACGCAAACCTTGACGCCAACCGACTGTCGGTTTGTCATGCAATTGCCCGACAACTTACCCAATGCCTTTTTCAGGAGCCCAACCATGGCCTACTGGCTGATGAAATCCGAGCCCGACGAACTCTCCATCAACGGCCTGGAAAAGCTCGGCGAAGCGCGCTGGGACGGGGTACGCAACTATCAGGCGCGCAACTTTTTGCGCGCCATGGCCGTGGGCGACGAGTTTTTTTTCTATCACTCCAGTTGCCCGGAGCCAGGGATTGCCGGCATCGGCAAAATCATCCGGGCCGCCTATCCGGACCCCACTGCGCTGGAACCAGAAAGCCACTATTTCGACGCCAAGGCCACCCCGGAGAAAAACCCGTGGAGCGCGATCGATGTCGCACATGTGCAAACCTTCTCCAAGGTGCTGGGGCTCGGCTATCTAAAACAGCAAACTGCACTGGCTGAAATGCCGCTGGTGCAAAAGGGCAGTCGGCTTTCGGTCATGGCGGTCACACCGGAGCAGTGGGCAGCGGTCCTCCAGTTGCTTTAATTGAAACTGGCTTCTTGCGGTGCCTGTCAGGGCCTCTTCGCGGGCAAGCCCGCTCCCACACTGGAAATGCGAACCCCTCTGGGAGCGGGCTTGCCCGCGATAGTCGCGCAGCGACTTACTGGATGATCAGGTTGTTGAACAGCAGGTCTTCTACCACTGGCTTGCCGGTTTCATCATTCATCACCTGCTGCGTTTGCTTCAACGCTTCCTGACGCAGCTTTTCCTTGCCTTCCACACTGCTCATGGTCTCGTTGGTCTGCTGGGTAAACAGCGCCACCAGTTGGTTGCGAATCAACGGGTCGTTGGCCTTGACCAACTTCGCCGCCTCATCACCCGTCACGCGCAGTGCAATGTCGGCTTTGTAGACCTTGAGCTTGGCGGTGCCATCCAGGCCGTAATTGCCCACGAACGGCGGGCTCAGGCTGATATAGCTGACCTTCGGCGCCTCGCCCTCTTTGGCCTCTTCGGCCTGGGCTGCCATCGGCAAGGTCAGGGCCAGCATCAACAGGATCCACGCTTTCACAGTTCATTCCTCGAATTCGGTTGCCGGGTAGCATAACGCTAGCAAGGCTGAGCACAAGCTTATGGGGGCTTATCAGGCGCGGGCATGCTCGTTGACCCACGGGCGTACCCTCCTACACTTATCGGCCACGACGCCAAAAGGAATAGTCCGATGAAAGCTGTGCTGTGCAAAGCCTTCGGCCCCGCCGAAACCCTGGTGCTGGAAGAGATCGCCGGCCCCGCGATCAAGAAGAACGAAATCCTGTTGGACGTGCACGCGGCCGGGGTGAATTTCCCGGACACGCTGATCATCGAAGGCAAATACCAGTTCAAGCCGCCCTTTCCGTTCTCACCCGGTGGTGAAGCGGCAGGCGTGGTCAGTGAAGTGGGTGAGAAAGTCAGCCATCTGAAAGTCGGTGACCGTGTGATGGCGCTGACCGGCTGGGGCAGCTTTGCCGAGCAGGTCGCGGTGCCCGGCTATAACGTGCTGCCGATCCCGCCGAGCATGGATTTCAACACCGCCGCCGCCTTCAGCATGACCTACGGCACCTCCATGCATGCGCTGAAACAACGCGCCAACCTGCAACCTGGCGAGACCCTGCTGGTGCTTGGCGCGTCCGGCGGCGTGGGCCTGGCCGCCGTGGAGATCGGCAAGGCCATGGGCGCCCGGGTGATTGCCGCCGCCAGCAGCGCCGACAAGCTCGCAGTGGCCAAGGCGGCCGGCGCCGATGAGCTGATCAACTACAGCGAAGCCAGCCTCAAGGATGAGGTCAAGCGCCTGACCGATGGCAATGGCGCTGACGTGATTTACGACCCGGTGGGGGGTGACCTGTTTGACCAGGCCATTCGTTCGATCGCCTGGAATGGGCGCCTGTTGGTGGTGGGTTTCGCCAGCGGGCGTATTCCTGAACTGCCGGTGAACCTGGCGTTGCTCAAGGGCGCAGCGGTGGTCGGGGTGTTCTGGGGTTCGTTTGCCCAGCGCCAACCGCAGGACAATGCAGCGAATTTCCAGCAGCTGTTCACCTGGTATGGCGAGGGCAAGCTCAAGCCGTTGGTGTCGCAGGTGTATCCGCTGGAACAGGCCGCCCAGGCGATCAATGATCTGGGACAGCGCAAGGCAGTGGGTAAAATAGTTGTCCAAACCCGATAACACACCTGAAATGCAATCCATGTGGGAGCTGGCTTGCCTGCGATAGCGGTGGGTCAGCTGCTACAGATGAAGCTGAAAGACCGTCATCGCAGGCAAGCCAGCTCCCACAGTAGTTACTTCGCGGTCTTAGGACCTAACCACGACCATCACTTATCTATAGGCGACATGTTCGTAAAAGAACATGCAATTGCTCTCGTTTCCTGTGTTTGCGGATAAGAGGCGATGCTATTTTCGGTAACGAAACTGTAACATTCGCATCCGCAGTCAAAACAAGAAATTTGGAGCTCTTGAATGTTTGCTTTCTTTCGTCCTGCCGCACACCAGGCGCCCCTGCCTGAAGAAAAAATAGACAGTACCTACCGACGGCTGCGCTGGCAGATCTTCGCGGGTATTTTCTTTGGTTACGCCGGCTACTACCTGCTGCGTAAAAACTTCTCCCTGGCCATGCCCTACCTGATCGACGAGGGTTACACCCGCGGTGAACTGGGCCTGGCGATGTCGGCGATCGCGATTGCCTACGGCTTGTCCAAGTTCCTGATGGGCCTGGTGTCCGACCGCTCCAACCCACGTTACTTCCTGCCCTTCGGCCTGCTGGTTTCGGCGGGGGTGATGTTCATTTTCGGTTTCGCGCCTTGGGCAACCTCCAGCGTGACCATGATGTTCATTTTGCTGTTCATCAACGGCTGGGCCCAGGGCATGGGCTGGCCGCCAAGTGGGCGGACCATGGTGCACTGGTGGTCGCAGAAAGAACGCGGCGGCGTGGTGTCCGTGTGGAACGTGGCGCATAACGTCGGGGGTGGCTTGATCGGCCCGCTGTTCCTGCTCGGCATGGCGTGGTTCAACGACTGGCATGCGGCGTTCTACGTGCCGGCCACCGTGGCCCTGGCGGTGGCGGCGTTTGCCTTCATCACCATGCGCGACACCCCGCAATCGGTGGGCCTGCCGCCTATCGAGCAGTACAAGAACGACTATCCGGAAGGTTACGACGCCAGCCACGAAGACGAATTCAGCGCCAAGGAAATCTTCGTCAAGTACGTGCTGCGCAACAAAATGCTCTGGTACATCGCCTTCGCCAACGTGTTCGTCTATCTGTTGCGTTACGGCGTACTGGACTGGGCGCCGACCTACTTGAAAGAAGCCAAGCACTTCACGGTCGATAAGTCGTCCTGGGCGTACTTCTTCTACGAGTGGGCAGGTATCCCGGGTACGCTGCTATGCGGCTGGATGTCGGACAAGATCTTCCGTGGCAACCGCGGCCTGACCGGCATCGTGTTCATGGCCCTGGTGACAGTGGCAACCCTGGTTTACTGGCTCAACCCGCCGGGCAACCCGATGATCGACATGATTGCGCTGTTCTCCATCGGCTTCCTGATCTACGGCCCGGTGATGCTGATCGGCCTGCAGGCACTGGAACTGGCTCCGAAGAAGGCCGCCGGTACCGCAGCGGGCTTCACCGGCTTGTTCGGTTACCTGGGCGGTTCGGTAGCGGCAAGTGCCGCCATGGGCTATACGGTTGACCATTTCGGCTGGGACGGCGGCTTTGTACTGCTGATCAGCGCCTGCGTACTGGCGATCGCGTTCCTGATCCCTACGCTGTGGCACACCAACAGTGTCAGCTCGGCGCGTTAACCGCCCAGGCAATCCTTGGCACAACGCTTGAGCCGCGCCTCCAGGTTTTTATCTGGCATGGCGTGGCTACGCAGGGCGTTCACGGTCTGCTCGACATAATCGCGAGTCGTACCGTAACGCCCGCAAGCGCTTTGCAGTACATGATTAAGCACGATATCGGGCAAGTTGCCGGCATAGCTGGGCAAATGCCGCTCCAACACAAACCCCAACGCCTGCACGGTGCTGCCATCTTCCAATCGGCAACTGAGCCAGTGCGGCCGGTACGAGGGGTAAGGCATCTCACGCTGCCACAGGGCGTAAAGCGAGGCCTCCAACTGGTCCTCCGGCAAGCGGTAGGCAAACCCGCTGCAGGAACCACCGCGATCCAACCCAAACACCAGCCCCGGCAGCTCCGGCGTACCGCGATGCTCGTGTGACCACAAATACAAGCCACGGTGATAACCGTGAACCCGTGCACGCACCCGCTCGGTCGACGAGCATTCAGGGCGCCAGATCAGCGAACCATACGCAAACAGCCACACCGGCCCACCCTTGTGCCGAGCCATGGTGGCTTGCATCGAGCTCATCAATTGTTCGTGAGTGAGTTGCGGCCCCAGATCGAGCCGCGGAGGGTAAGCCAATTGCAGAAGATCGGTTTCAATGGCGGTCATGGCGAAAAGCGGTGCGCCTCCTGTGTGTTACCAGTTGTAAGCGACTTTACCGTAATAGAACGCGCCGCTGTAACCGTACGGCGAAAAAGTGCTGTAGGCGAGGTTGCCGCCGCTGCTGGCGAAGGCGTTAACCTTCTCCGGGTACTTATCGGTGACGTTGTCGCCACCCAGGGTGAAGGTCCAGTTCTTCAACTTGTAATCCGCTGACAGGTCCAGCACCCAGGCGGCCTTGAAGGTCTGATCGTTGACCTTGTCCGTCTGATAACTGGTGAACTCACCATAGCGCACCAGGTTAGTGTGCAGCGCCCAATTACCGAAGGTGAAGTCATTGCCCAGGCTCAGCTTGTGCTGGGGCGTGGTATCGCCCAGCAAACCGATACGCTCGCGGCGGTCCACCCGCACCAGGTTGGCCCCCAGGCTGTCGAGAATCGCGGGGTTGGCTTTCACGTCGGTGACTTTGGTGTGGTTGTAGTTGTAGCCCACGGTACTGTTCCAGCGAATGCCGTTATCGAGCTGGTAGCGATAGTTGGCTACCAGATCGACGCCATCGGTGCTGGTGTCCGTGGCGTTGGTGAAGTAACGGGCCGTGGTGTAGTTGATATTGCCGACGCCATTGGCTTGCAGGTAGGCCACCGTGGCCGGGTTGAGATTGAGGTTGGACGACAGGCTGATGCGGTCGCGGATGTCGATGCGGTACACATCGAGCGTGACGGTCAGGTCATCGGCCGGCTCGAGCACCAGGCCGAGGCTGTAGTTGCGCGACTTTTCGGCCTTGAGGTCTTCGGCACCCAGCAGGCGCGCGACCTGACTGTTGGCCGGGAAAGTGCCGGCTTCCTGGATGGTGCTACCGATCAACTGCGATGAGGTGTAGGCAAAATTCTGCTGGGCCAGGGACGGCGCACGGAAACCGTTGGAGATGCTGCCGCGCACGGCCACCTGGGGGGTGAAGTCGTAGCGGGCCGACAGCGAGCCGCTGACGTTGGAACCAAAGTCACTGTAATCCTCATGGCGCACGGCAGCCGAGGCGCTGAGCTTTTCGGTGAAGTTGGTTTCCAGGTCCAGATACTGCGCCCAGTTATGCCGCGTGCTGGTACCGGCATCGGCATCGCGGAAACCACCCAGGCCGGAGCTGCCGGTCTGGTAATAGGACGCGGGCTCGCCCGCCTCGATTTCATAGCCCTGATGCAGGTACTCACCGCCGAACGCCACAGAGACCGGATACGGCAGAAAGCCCACATCGAATTCACGGGACAGGTCCAGGCTGACTTGCTTCTGATCGTTGCTCAGTGTGCCGTTATTGAATTTACGCGGCGTCGCGAGGCCCAGTGAGGTGTTGATGGTTTCAGTCCCCAATTCGTACTGGTTCTTGCCGTAGTTGGCCGACAAGTCGTAATGCCAGTCGTAGGCCAGCAGGCCGCGCAAGCCCACTACCAGCGAGGTGTCTTCCAGGTTGCCTTTGATCAGTGGCAGGTAGCCGTTGGGGTTGAGCGCCTTGATGTTGTTGGACGCGTTGCTTGCCCGGTAGAAGGCTGCCGTTTCACCGCGCCGCTTGCTGTAGCCACCGAAGGTGTAGAACTCGGCGGCATCGTTGAAGGCATACTCCGAGTTGAACTGGAATTTGCCTTCATTGGTGGCCGGCTCACCTTGGCGGAACACACGCTGGCCGTAAGTAGTAGAGCCGATGCTGCCGGGGCGGTAGTCGTTGCCGGCGCGGTTGGTGTAATCGTTGTCGGCGCCTTCGGCAGACAGGTTGATAAAGCCATTGTCGCCCAATGCCAGGCCCGTATTACCGCTGACATTACGCTGGATGCCGTCACCCTTTTTGTACTCGCCAAACTTGCTGGAAACCGAGCCGCCATGGTCGGCGTGCTTGAGGATCACGTTGATCACCCCGGCGATCGCATCGGAGCCGTAACGGGCAGAAGCGCCGTCGCGCAGCACCTCGATATGGTCCACCGCCGACAGCGGGATGGCATTCAAGTCTGCCGGAGCCGAACCGCGCCCAACCGCACCGCCCAGATTGACGAAGGCACTGGTATGGCGACGCTTGCCGTTGACCAGTACCAATACCTGGTCCGGCGACAAGCCGCGCAACTGCGCCGGACGCACGAGTTCGGCGCCGTCCACCAGGCCTGGTCGGGGGAAGTTGATCGACGGAATCAGGCGCGCTAATACGGCACCCAGCTCATCGGAGCCGGTGCTGCGCAGGGTTTCACCGGAGATAACGTCGATTGGCGACAGCGATGCACTGGCGGTGCGCTCTTGGGCGCGGGTGCCGGTGACGATCACGGTGTCGAGTTTAGGTGCATCAACCGCAGATGTTTCGTCTGCCAGAACTGGATTGAATCCCACAACGGTCAGCAAATTTGCCGACAAAATCGCCGTGTATAGCGCGTGTTTCCTGTCGCTGCCCATACCGCTCCCCTTTGAATCAAAAATAGAACTGCAATGCGCGAAGTTCGTACGATCGATCCGGCTGGCGGGCGGTGGCGGTCAGTATCTGGTTATGGTCGATGAAGTCGGTAGTCCGTTGCGATATAGCTTAAAGATATTCATCAACCAGAATAAATACCTTAAAAGAATAAGAAAAAGCATAAGCACACTCGCCCATTCGTCAGGATCCACGCGGCTAATCCCGGTACTTTCAGCCCCGGTTCAGCCTGGGCGGGTGCCAAGCCGTCAAACTGACGCGCCTATAACGACCCACTTAGCCGCTCATCAAATCGACTACCGAGGTCGCCCATGAAAAAATTCCGATTGCCTGGCCTGCTATTGCTTGCCCAGGCCACCACAGCACTGGCTAGCGAAACGCCAACGGTCACTGACGACAAAGGCTTCTGGTACGCCCAGACCAGCATCTACACCCGGCACTTTGCACCCGACCCGCAACACAACAACAAGCAGGACTTGATCGGCCTGGAGCGCAATGAGGCGTCGGGCCTGGTGTATGGCGGGGTGACCTTTCGCAACTCGTTCCGCCAACGCTCGTACTACGCCTATGCGGGCAAGCGCTATGACATGGCCGACTATCCGGTGTATGCGAAGTTGACCGGCGGGCTGATCCAGGGCTATCGCGGCGAGTACCGCGACAAGATCCCGTTGAACCGATTCGGTGTGGCGCCGGTGATCATTCCATCGGTGGGAACGCATTACGGGCCGGTGGCGGCGGAGCTGGTGCTGCTCGGGTTCAACGCAGCAATGGTGACGACTGGCGTGCGCTTCTGACACAGCACGGTCCTGGGTGGGAGCTGGCTTGCCTGCGATAGCGGTGTGCCAGGCGGCAAATGAGGCGCTGACCCACCGCTATCGCAGGCAAGCCAGCTCCCACATTTTGCAGCGCAAGGTCTTAGGGCCGTGGGGCATAGGCGAAGACATCGGCGCGCATCCGGTGCGCATCCATGCCGGCGTTGACCAGTGCGTCCAAGGTGCCGTAGATCATCGCCGGCGAACCGCTGGCGTAGACGTGCACGCTATTGAGGTCGGCAATGTCTTCGCACACTACCTCATGCAGCAAACCGCAGCGCCCTTCCCAGCCACACAGGTCGCTGACCACTTTGTGCAGGAACAGATTGGGCAATTGCAGCCACTGATCCCAGTGCTCGATCTGGTAGAAATCTTCCGGGCGCCGTACGCCCCAATACAGGTGCACCGGGTGCTTGAAGCCCGAAGCGCGGCAGTGCTCGATCAGGCTGTGCATCTGCGCCATACCGGTACCGGCGGCCATCAGCACCAGCGGCCCGTCCGGCAACTCGGCCAGGTGGGTGTCACCGAACGGCAGTTCCACACGAGCCATCTGGTTGCGCTGCAATTGTTCGATCAGGTTGCGCGCACTGTCTTCGCGCACCAGCACATGCAGCTCCAACTCACGCCCGGCATGGGGCGCAGAAGCCAGAGAAAACGCCGACTTTTCGCCGTTCTCCCGTTCGAGCATCAAGTATTGCCCGGCGTGGTAACGCACCGCCTTACCGGCCGGGGCGCGCAGGCGCACACGCCAGACATCGCCGCCGACTTCCACGCACTCGATCAATTGGCATGACAATTTGCG
Source organism: Pseudomonas sp. CFSAN084952 (assembly GCF_009648855.1). Taxonomy (NCBI): domain Bacteria; kingdom Pseudomonadati; phylum Pseudomonadota; class Gammaproteobacteria; order Pseudomonadales; family Pseudomonadaceae; genus Pseudomonas; species Pseudomonas sp. CFSAN084952. The sequence continues at coordinate 5,172,043 of NZ_CP045767.1, forward strand.
CAACGGCAACTCTCCTGGCGCCAGTACGCCATCCCACAACACAATGCAGTCTTCCAGGGGCTCGGCGATGCAGGTGTAGAACTCACCATGATCGCGCACTTCCCCGGCTTGGCGTACCCGGCCCTCCACCAGCAACGCCGCGCAGACATGGCACACGCCATTGCGACAGGCCTGAGGGCACTCATAGCCCAGGCGACGGGCACCTTCGAGGATTCGCTCGCCAGGGGCCAGTTCCAGCACAGCACCGGAAGGTTGCAGGGTTACACGCATCAATCTATTCCCAATTCTTTCCAGATCGCATCGACCCGCGCCGTGACGGCTTCATCCTTGACGATCACCCGGCCCCACTCACGCGTGGTTTCGCCCGGCCATTTGTGCGTGGCATCCAGGCCCATCTTTGAGCCAAGGCCCGATACCGGCGACGCGAAGTCGAGGTAGTCGATAGGCGTGTTGTCGATCATCACCGTGTCGCGCTTGGGATCCATGCGCGTGGTGATGGCCCAGATCACGTCGTTCCAGTCCCGGGCATTGATGTCGTCGTCGGTGACGATAACGAACTTGGTATACATGAACTGTCGCAAAAACGACCACACACCGAGCATTACCCGCTTGGCATGCCCCGGATACGACTTCTTCATGGTGACGATGGCCATGCGATACGAACAGCCCTCGGGCGGCAGGTAGAAGTCGGTGATCTCAGGGAATTGCTTTTGCAGGATCGGCACGAACACTTCGTTGAGCGCCACACCGAGGATGGCCGGCTCATCGGGCGGACGGCCTGTGTAGGTACTGTGGTAGATCGGCTTGACCCGATGGGTGATGCGCTCGACGGTGAACACCGGGAAGCTGTCGACTTCGTTGTAGTAACCGGTGTGGTCGCCGTACGGGCCTTCATCGGCCATTTCACCTGGGTGAATCACGCCTTCAAGGATGATTTCGGCGGTAGCCGGCACTTGCAGGTCGTTACCGCGGCACTTCACCAGCTCCGTGCGATTACCGCGCAACAAGCCGGCGAAGGCGTACTCGGAGAGGCTGTCAGGTACGGGAGTGACGGCACCGAGAATGGTCGCCGGGTCGGCACCCAGGGCCACGGACACCGGGAACGGCTTGCCGGGATGCTTCTCGCACCACTCACGAAAGTCGAGGGCGCCGCCACGGTGGCTGAGCCAGCGCATGATCACTTTGTTACGGCCAATGACTTGCTGACGGTAGATACCGAGGTTCTGGCGATCCTTGTTCGGGCCCTTGGTGACAGTCAGGCCCCAGGTGATCAACGGGCCGACGTCGCCGGGCCAGCAGGTTTGCACCGGGAGCATGGCCAGGTCGACATCATCGCCTTCAATGACCACTTCCTGGCAGACCGCGTCCTTGACCACCTTGGGGGCCATGGCGATGATCTTGCGGAAGATCGGCAGTTTGGACCAGGCGTCCTTCAAGCCCTTGGGCGGCTCGGGCTCCTTGAGAAAGGCCAGCAGCTTGCCGATCTCGCGCAGTTCGCTGACAGACTCGGCGCCCATGCCAAAGGCCACGCGCTCGGGAGTACCGAACAGGTTGCCCAGCACCGGGATATCAAAGCCGGTCGGGTTTTCGAACAACAGCGCCGGGCCCTTGTTGCGCAAGGTGCGGTCGCAAATCTCAGTCATTTCCAGCACCGGAGAAATCGGCATCTGGATACGTTTCAACTCTCCGCGCTGCTCAAGTTGCTGCACGAAATCCCGAAGATCCTTGAATTTCATTAACCATGCCACCCGTAAAATAGGCGTACATCCTACCTGCTCTGAGGGCGGCTGGCAGCTTAATTGGCCGTCAATCCACGTGATTGCAACGAACTGAACAACGGTTCCAGGAAGGCTTCGATGTGTCGCGCGCCGACGTCCGAAAGATGGTTATCGTCGGTATACAACGCGCGGCCATTGAGTTCGACCCGGCACAACCCATCGGCGCCGCACAGTAATGGCGCGGGGTCCAGCACCGCGACACCGCTGTCGGCAGCCGCCAATTCATCAAACAATTGCGTGATAAAGGCCTGGCGCTTCACATGCTCGGCCACGGCGAGCCCTTCACCGTCCACGGGCCGGTTCATCATGGCCAGGCGGCTGAGACGGTAAGGCACGATGATTTCCTGCAGCGGCACTTCCTTGACCAACCAGACCTTGTGGCCGGCAGCGCGCAAGTCCCGAATGCGCTCGCGCAGGCCCTGGGCAAAGCGTTGTTCGGCGACGGCACGCACATACTGGCCGGTGCCAGGATCTTTGAGTGCATGCTCCTTGTCACCGGACATTTGCCCATACACATACAGGCTCCAGCGGGCGGCCAACACCACATCGCTGAACGTCTGCTCGGCCATGGCCTTCTCGACGCGCCGGTTGAAATGCGCGCAGCGGGCAATATTTTCCAGGCCATCGAGGGGAATACAGCCGGCAAAACTGGCTTCGACCAGGCTGATATCGTGACGATCAGCGCCCTCTTTGAGTGCCGGTATCAGCGCGGTAGCGTGACTGTCACCCCATACCAACGCCGAAACCGATTGGTCTTTCGGGCCGAAATGGCAGAACAAGCGTTCATCGGGCGTATCTTTGTCGGCCATGCACGCCAGCAGGTCAGGGCTCCACTTCTTGGCCTGGGCAAAACGCAACGCCTGTTCGGACAAGCGCGAAGGCACGCCGTCAGCTTCGCGTATCGCAAGGCCAGTGAAGCCCAGCCCCAGAATGCCGACCATGGCTGACGCCAGAATCGCCTTACGCGAAGCCAGCAAACGTTTTTCCCGGAACGGCGTTTCCACGAAGCGCCAGGACAGATAGCCCAGCACCAGCGAAAGCAGCATCAGCCCCCCCAGTTCCAGCGCGCTCAAGCCATCCACCGCGGCGTAGTTGGCGTACACGAATACCGGCCAGTGCCAGAGGTACCAGGAATAAGAGATCAGCCCGATACCCACCATGATCCGCGTGCCCAACAGGCGAGCGACCCAAGTCTGTTGCTGGCCGTTGGCCCAGATCAACCCGACCACACCCAGCACAGGCAACAACGCAGTCGCGCCTGGGAACGGCGTTTTCGCGTCGTAGCCCAGCACAGCGATGAGGATCAATGCCAGGGAAGCCAGGCTGATCCCTTGCGCCAAGGCCCGCGACGCGCGCCACTCACGCTTGGGCTGCACCGCCAGCATCGCACCGGCCAGTAGCTCCCAGGCCCGCAGATGCAACAGGAAGAAAGCTTTCTGTGGCTCATGCTGAACCGCCCAGACGCTCATGCCAAACGACGCCAGCAGCACCGCGAACAATGCCAGGCGCCAGTGCTTCAAACGGCTGGAAAGCAAGGTCAACAGCAATGGGAAGAAAATATAGAACTGCTCTTCTACTGCGAGCGACCAGGTATGCAGCAAGGGCTTGATGTCGGATGAGGCATCAAAGTAGCCATGCTGGCGCGAGAACAACAGGTTCGACGTAAAGGTCACCTGATAGTGCGCAGACCGCCCTAACTCTTCATAGTCCTTGGGCGCCAACAGAAACCAACCCACTGCCAGTGTCGCGGCGATCATCACAAACAGCGCAGGCAAGATACGCCGGGCTCTACGAGCCCAGAAGTCGATGAAGCTGAAGCGTCCAGCTTGACGCTCACGCCAGATAATTGACGTGATCAGGAAACCTGAGATGACGAAGAAGACGTCAACGCCAACAAAACCGCCAGTAATGCCAGGGACACCAAAGTGGAACAACACGACTGCAAGGACAGCGATGGCACGCAGGCCATCGATGTCTCTGCGGTAAGCAAGGGTGGTCATAAGAATGTGGTCAGTCTGCGACGAAAGGGATGAGCGAAGTCACGCGTCAATTTTTGTTACTTAACGGATACTTATGCCACAAAAATCGCAGAATCTCGACGCAAAAAAAATGGCGCCCCATTAAGGGCGCCATTTTTTTGGACCTGAAACGCTGTATTACTTGCGTTTCATCGACAGGAAGAACTCGTCGTTGGTCTTGGTGGTTTTCAGCTTGTCGATCAGAAACTCGATGGCAGCGACTTCGTCCATCGGGTGCAGCAGCTTGCGCAGGATCCACATACGCTGCAGTTCGTCGTCTGCGGTCAGCAGCTCTTCGCGGCGGGTGCCGGAGCGGTTGATGTTGATCGCAGGGAACACACGCTTTTCAGCGATGCGACGGTCCAAAGGCAGTTCCATGTTGCCGGTACCCTTGAACTCTTCGTAGATCACTTCGTCCATCTTCGAGCCGGTTTCAACCAGCGCGGTGGCGATAATGGTCAGCGAGCCGCCTTCTTCGATGTTGCGCGCAGCGCCGAAGAAACGCTTTGGTTTTTCCAGGGCGTGGGCATCGACACCACCGGTCAGCACCTTGCCGGAGCTCGGGATCACGGTGTTATAGGCGCGGGCCAGACGGGTGATGGAGTCGAGCAGGATCACCACGTCTTTCTTGTGTTCGACCAGGCGCTTGGCCTTCTCGATCACCATTTCGGCAACCTGCACGTGGCGGGTTGGCGGCTCATCGAACGTCGAGGCAACCACTTCGCCGCGCACGGTGCGCTGCATCTCGGTCACTTCTTCCGGACGCTCATCGATCAACAGTACGATCAGGTGAACTTCAGGGTTGTTACGTGCGATGTTCGCTGCAATGTTCTGCAGCATGATCGTTTTACCGGCTTTCGGCGGTGCGACGATCAGGCCACGCTGGCCTTTGCCGATTGGAGCGCAGAGGTCAATCACACGACCGGTCAAGTCTTCGGTGGAGCCGTTACCGGCTTCCATCTTCATGCGCACGGTCGGGAACAGCGGCGTCAGGTTCTCGAAGAGAATCTTGTTTTTCGCGTTCTCGGGGCGATCGAAGTTGATCGTGTCGACCTTGAGCAGGGCGAAGTAACGCTCGCCTTCCTTCGGAGGACGGATCTTGCCAACGATGGTGTCACCGGTGCGCAAGTTGAAGCGACGGATCTGGCTCGGCGAGACGTAGATATCATCTGGGCCGGCGAGATAGGACGCATCTGCAGAGCGGAGGAAGCCGAAGCCGTCCTGGAGAATCTCCAGCACGCCATCACCGGAGATTTCCTCGCCGCTTTTCGCGTGCTTCTTGAGCAGGGAGAAAATCACGTCCTGCTTGCGCGAACGGGCCATATTTTCTATGCCCATTTCTTCGGCCAGTTGGAGCAGGTCGGTAATCGGCTTTTGCTTGAGTTCAGTCAGATTCATATAGGAATGACGTAATCATTTATGGAGGGGGGAAATTAAGCTTTTGGCTTAATGAGGCCGCGCCGCAGAGAAGGCGACAGGATCGCGTACTAATCGAAAAGGAATGCGTCGGCGACGGCTTGCAGGGGGCAGTGGAGAAACCACTGCGGGGCCGAATGTACCACCTGGATTTCGGAGCGTCTAGCCCTGTTTTACGAAAAAGCCCCGCAATTTGCGGGGCTTTTTTGACGACGCTTAGAGGCTCGCGTCGAGGAAAGCTTGCAACTGGGACTTCGACAGAGCACCCACTTTAGTCGCTTCGACATTGCCGTTCTTGAACAGCATCAGGGTCGGGATACCACGCACGCCATGCTTGGCCGGGGTGTCCTGGTTCTCGTCGATGTTCAGCTTGGCAATGGTCAGCTTGCCTGCGTAGGTGGTTGCAATGTCGTCCAGGACCGGAGCGATCATTTTGCAAGGGCCGCACCATTCAGCCCAGTAGTCAACCAGCACCGGGCCGTCAGCCTTGAGGACTTCGGCTTCAAAGGTCGCGTCGGTGACGTGCTTGATAAGATCGCTGCTCATGGATGTCTCCGGATTGTAAGCAAAAAAAACGTTGCCCATCATAGCCGCCCTTCCCCTGTTCAGGAAGCCGCGTCTGATTGAGTCTTGCTATGAGGTTGAATGAGCGTGGGTATGACTCTGTCACGGCGTGGCGGGCGTCATGAACGCAATGCCCGTGCGCAACGCTGCATTACGTATATGTTCCTGCATGGTTTTCTGCGCCGCCGTACTGTTGCGGCGGGCCAGGGCGCGCAGGATTCTGCGATGTTCCTGCCAGGTTTCCATGGCCCGTTCCGGCCGGATGAACGGTAGCTTCTGACTTTCCAGAAACACCTCGGCGCTGGCGCTGAGGATGCTCACCATGGCCTGGTTACCGCTGGCCAGCAGAATACGCTGATGAAATTCGAAGTCCAGGCGGGCGGCCGCTTCGAAGTCGCCCGCCTTGAGCACTTTGCGCATGGCTTGGACGTTGTCTTGCAGGCTGTCCAGTGCATCGAGGGTCAGTGTCACTGCTGCCAACCCCGCCGCAAACCCCTCCAAGGCGTAGCGCAGCTGGAAGATATCCGGCGGCGTGGCCTGCGCCGCGAAGGGCCAGGCGAACCCCGGTGCCTCTTGCACGTCCTGCACGAACACGCCCTTGCCCGGCTGCACGTTGACCACGCCCAAAGCGCTGAGGGACGACAGCGCCTCACGCAACGACGCCCGGCTCACCCCCAATTGCAGGGCCAGGTCGCGCTGGGATGGCAGCGCGTCGCCCGGCCCAAAGCCTTGCTCCTTGATCAGTTTGCGGATGGCCTGCAAGGCCGCTTCCGGTACGGCTTGGGCAATGGAATTCATAAAAAGCTCAGGGTTCCCGATAGCGTGTGTGACCCGTTGTAAAACTATTCATAGCTGGCTGCAAGCCACGCCCCAAAGGCGCTCGCGGCTTTTTGCAAACGCTCGAAAAGGGTGCGGGAAACCTGACCACTGTTCAGACCAGTAAGACCACTGCACCTCAACAAAAATCAGCCTTGCAGACGATCCGAACGGTGCTGGCATGGGCTGTGCACTGGGCAAACTCAGAAAATTCCTTCGCCTTTTTCGGAGAGTTGCCATGACCAAGCGCTACAGCGCCCTGCTCACTGCCCTGTTTGCCAGCCTGATGCTGAGCCAGGCACCCGCCCAGGCGAGTGGTCTGGATGACATCGTCGCCCGTGGCACCCTGAAGGTTGCCGTCCCCCAGGACTTCCCGCCGTTTGGTTCGGTCGGCCCTGACATGCAACCCCGGGGCCTGGACATCGACACCGCCAAGCTGCTGGCCGACCAACTCAAGGTCAAGCTGGAACTGACACCGGTCAACAGCACCAACCGCATACCGTTCCTCACCACTGGCAAAGTCGACCTGGTTATTTCCAGCCTGGGCAAAAACCCCGAGCGCGCAAAGGTCATCGACTTCTCCAACGCCTACGCGCCGTTCTACCTTGCCGTGTTTGGGCCGCCTGATGCCGCCATCGCCAGCCTCGACGACCTCAAGGGCAAGACCATCAGCGTGACCCGTGGCGCCATCGAAGACATCGAGCTGACCGCGGTAGCGCCCAAGGAAGCCACGATCAAGCGTTTTGAAGACAACAACTCCACCATCGCCGCCTACCTGGCCGGCCAGGTCGACCTGATCGCCAGTGGCAACGTGGTCATGGTGGCCATCAGCGAACGCAACCCCAAGCGCGTACCGGCACTGAAGGTGAAACTCAAGGATTCGCCGGTGTACGTAGGCGTGAACAAGAACGAGCCGGCGCTGCTGGAAAAGGTCAACCAGATCCTGGTGGCAGCCAAGGCTGACGGCAGCCTTGGGAAAAACGCGATGCAGTGGCTCAAAGAACCGCTGCCTGCCGACCTCTGACGCGGAGCTCAAAGATGGCCTATCAATTCGACTTTGTGCCGGTGCTGGCCAATACCGACCTGCTCCTGCGTGGCGCGCTGTTCACCCTTGAGCTGACGGCCATTGGCGCCATCCTCGGCGTGGCCCTGGGCACTGTCGGCGCCGTGGTACGGGCGTGGAAGATCCAACCGTTTGCGTGGGTCTTTGGTGTGTATGTCGAGTTGATCCGCAACACGCCGTTCCTGGTGCAACTATTCTTCATCTTCTTCGGCCTGCCATCCCTCGGGTTGAAAATTACCGAGTGGCAAGCCGCCGTGCTGGCGATGGTGATCAACCTGGGGGCCTACTCCACCGAGATCATCCGTGCCGGCATCCAGGCCATCCCACGGGGGCAACTGGAGGCGGCCGCGGCACTGGCAATGACGCGCTTTGAAGCGTTTCGCCATGTGGTGCTGCTGCCGGCCCTGGGCAAGGTGTGGCCCGCCCTGAGCAGCCAGATCATCATCGTGATGCTCGGTTCGGCGGTGTGTTCGCAGATTGCGACTGAAGAATTGAGCTTTGCCGCCAACTTTATCCAGTCGCGTAATTTCCGTGCCTTTGAAACCTATGCCCTGACCACCCTGGTGTACCTGTGCATGGCGCTGATGATTCGCCAATTGCTCAACTGGATCGGCCGACGGTTTGTCATGAGGAACAGCCGATGAGTGATTTTTCGTTCTGGGACATTGTGCGCAACCTGCTGACCGGCCTGCAATGGACGCTGTTGCTGTCATTGGTGGCGTTTGTGGGCGGCGGCCTGATCGGCTTATTGGTGATGACCCTGCGCATCAGCCGCAAAGCGTTCCCACGCAATATGGCCCGCACCTATATCGAACTGTTCCAGGGCACGCCACTGCTGATGCAGCTGTTCCTGGTGTTTTTCGGCGTTGCCCTGCTTGGCGTGGACATATCGCCCTGGCTGGCAGCGGCAATTGCCTTGACCCTGTTTACCAGTGCCTACCTGGCTGAAATATGGCGCGGTTGCGTCGATTCCATTGCCCACGGCCAATGGGAAGCCTCGGCCAGCCTGGCCCTCAACCCGCTTGAACAACTGCGCTATGTGATCCTGCCCCAGGCGCTGCGCATTGCTGTCGCGCCGACGGTGGGCTTTTCGGTGCAGGTGGTCAAAGGCACCGCCGTGACCTCGATCATCGGCTTCACCGAACTGACCAAGACGGGCGGCATGCTCGCCAACGCCACCTTTGAACCCTTCATGGTCTACGGCCTGGTGGCCCTCGGTTACTTTTTGCTCTGTTACCCCTTGTCCCTCAGTGCGCGCTACCTGGAAAGGAGACTGCATGCCTCTGCTTAGAATTTCTGCCCTGCATAAGTATTACGGCGATCACCACGTACTCAAGGGCATCGACTTGACGGTGGACGAAGGCCAGGTGGTCGCGATCATCGGCCGCAGCGGCTCGGGCAAGTCCACCTTGCTGCGCACCCTCAATGGCCTGGAGTCGATCAACGACGGTGTAATCGAAGTCGATGGCGAATACCTCGACGCCGCCCGCGCCGACCTGCGCAGCCTGCGGCAGAAGGTCGGCATGGTGTTCCAGCAATTCAATCTGTTCCCGCACCTGACCGTGGGCGAGAACGTGATGCTGGCGCCGCAAGTGGTGCAGAAAGTGCCCAAGGCCAAGGCCGCCCAACTGGCCAGGCAGATGCTGGACCGGGTCGGGCTGGGCGAAAAATTCGACGCCTTTCCCGATCGCCTGTCCGGCGGCCAGCAACAGCGCGTCGCCATTGCCCGCGCCCTGGCCATGTCGCCCAAGGTGCTGCTGTGCGACGAGATCACTTCAGCCCTGGACCCCGAACTGGTCAATGAAGTGCTGAGCGTGGTGCGCCAACTGGCTCAGGACGGCATGACCCTGATCATGGTGACTCACGAAATGCGTTTTGCCCGTGAGGTCGGCGACAAGCTCGTGTTCATGCACCAGGGCAAGGTACATGAAACCGGTGACCCGAAGGTACTGTTCGCCAACCCGAAAACGGCCGAGCTGGCTAACTTCATTGGCTCGGTGGAACAGCCGGGCTAACCAGTTCGAAACGGCCCTGCCCTTCAAGGTGGGCCTGCGTGCGTACCATCAACGCGTCGAAGGGCAGTTCGGTGTCGATATCGACCTGGGCGGTGAGCCTGCGCCCTGTCACCGGCACACCTGAGACTCGCGCAATCAAGGCCTGGCCGGGTAACAACTGGCCGCTGGCCGACTCATCAGGTGCTTGAGCAGACGACCAGCCGACTGCTCGCCCGTCGACCTGGGCATGCTTGAGACGCAAGCGCAAACGCCCCTCACGACCAAACCGAAACCCTTGCCCATCGGCAGGCGCTGCGACAAAACGCAGGGCCATTGCCGCCGGCTCCGCGCAGAGCACGGTCATGCTGAACGTGCGGGTAGCCAGCACCACAGCGGCATTTTCAACCACTGCATCCCGGTATATCGGCCCATAGTCGATGCGCGACTGGCTCAGCGATAGCCGACAGTTTTCAGCTTGCGCATCAAGTGCCGCCAGCAACATGCATAACAGGGCCAAGGGCAGGCTTGCACGCTTAACCACCCTGGCACACCGCCGATACCGCTTCATAGAATTTGTCATTGTCAGGCTTGGCCTCGGGGTCGATGTGCAACAGGCAAGTGGAAGAGTCCGGCAATGAAACTTTCAGGCTTTGCGACTCGGAGACGTCGTTGAGGAAAATCATGCCCTCGCCCACCACACTGGTGATGAAGCGATTGCCCTTGCCCAAGACCGAGGCGCCCTGAGGCAATGGTCGGCCGTGCTGATCGTTGGCGGTTACCAGCATCCGGCGTACTTTCACCACGTCAAAATCCACGTTATTGAACGAGCCTCGGCCTGCCGCAAGGACCTGGGTGCCGTTTTTCAGGTCCACCCGTTTGGGCAAGGAAGGGGTCTGCACCTGGACGCGGCTGTTGGTGTAGGCCGGCAAGCCGGCGATTACCGCCTGGCCGCTGAAGTCGGTCCATACCGGGCCTTGTGGCGTCTCGACTTTCGCCGAGCCGATATCGCCGACCGAGACGATGCCGAACGTGTCCTGCACGCTGTAGGGCGAAAAGGTCAGCCCGCCTTCGTGAGCCACCGCACCACCCTGCCATTGGCCGGTGTAGCTGGTGCCCAGCGGGTCACGGCTAACGCCCAGGCCCACTCGCGTATAGCGTGGCAACAAGTCCACTTGCCCACGCAACGATTGCTCCCTGGCCCGCATGTCACGCTCAACTCCCACTTCGTAGTTCACATACTCGTTGACCCGCTCGCTCAGTGCAGTGCCCGCGGTAAATTGCTCCCCACGGCGGCTGGTGTAGCTGCTCACACGGCGATCGCCGCCCAGCGGCACGCTGACCTGCAACCGCAGGGACACATCGTTATCCACGGCACGATCACGCCGGCTGCCTGTATAGGTGGCGTCACGGCCAGCCCGTGAACCACCTACCTGTGAATCAGCGATCAGCGCCACATCGGCATGGCCAAACGACTTGTTCCATGAGGCAAACACATGCTCGCTGGTTTGCCCGCCAAATTGAGCGCTGCGGGTGTAATTCAAAGAAAATACGCCCAGCGTGGGGTCGGCCCAGCTCACGCCCGCGGTGTACTGGTTTTTAAAGTGGGAATCGAGATCATCGGCCCTGAGCGACTGGCCCACTTCAGTGACTTCACGGTAACCACGCGTCTGGGTAGTGGCGCTGAGGTTGACGTCGATATTGGCCCCGACCGGGCTGCTCAGTGACAGGCTGCTGCGTGAGCCGGACACGGCTTTCTGGCTGTCCCGGGACAGGTTATGGCGTGCGTTGACAGAAACCCGCTGGAAAAACACGCTGCTCAGGGTGCCCCCTGCCGCCCAATAGTCATCGGTACTCAACAAGCCAAAACCCGCAGACGAGTGGCTCCCCAGCCCCCAGGTACCACTGCCCATGGCGATCACCGGTGAAGGCCCTTCCTCACCCGCCGTTCTGCGCAACTCGCCCACCGACAAATAGTATCCAGGCGCCGCCGGGGTAGCCCCCGCGAACGATGCCGCCGGCACCACGAAACTGCGCTTGGCACCCCGCACGTCAATTACACTGACCTCAAGGTCGCTGGTGGTGTTAAGCAGGGGCAAGCCCGTCAGCCGGAACGGTCCTTCAGGCACCAACGTACTGTGGACCAACACACCGGACTGGCGTATTTCAACCCGCGATTGGCTTTGGGCCAACCCCTCGGCCACTGCGTTATTGCCGCCTGCGGGTGTTCTGGCCTGCCCATCGGGGGAGAACTGCACGCCCGACAGTTGGATCCCGCCAAACAACGGGTTATTGCTGGAGATCTGGCCTGCCTGGAACGTCGACTGCAACCCGGCGATATCCCGCTGGGCATAAGCGTGCAAGTGTTCGGTACGGGTCTGGCCGTTGTCAGACACATAGAACTGACGGCTGCGGACAATCCAGTCGTCGAGGTTGAAGCCCGCCTCTGTATAAGCCGACACGAACCGGCTGGGCCCACTGCGCAAATGGCTGTCGTAACCCAGCACGTCATAGTTGAACAACGCTGCCGCGCCACCGTGGGAAAAATTCCCGCTTTCCCACTGGGATTCGCGCAAGGCCTGTGTCGGCACCACCAGTACCACTTCGTCGTTACCGGGGCGCAGCCGCACCATCGTCGCCGGGAATGTGCCGAGAAAGTCATGGCAGGCCTGGTCGGGCCTGGCGCCGGGCTGCAGGATTGTGCCGGGTTTAACCAGCCCGGCCTTCTCAAGTAAACCTGGGGTGAAACACAACTCACCCTGCGAACCAAACCGGGCATCCACCCGCCCAAGCGGGTTGCCATTGACCCGCAACCCCACCACCTGGACACCTTCGCGAAAGCGCGCCGCACTGCGAAAGTAATCGGCAACCTTGGGGTCTATGCCGTGGGTTGTGAGGGCCGCCAGGTCAAACCCTTCCCCGAGTTCCAGCGCGGTCGCCATACCAGGCAGACTCCAGAGCGCCGCAAAGCCGATGGATAACGTGGATCGACCGGGCCAGGCAGTACCGGCAATGTCGCGCCTCGAAGGAAGCCTCATGAACCGATCAACCTTCATCGGTGATGACCGGCGCTCGGTAGCTGTCTACCGAAAACCCGTAGACCGTGGCGGGCTGGATCTCTACTTGAGCCACATTGCCCAGAGTACCTTCGCCCTTCGCCACCAATGCCTCACCCGGCAAGATGTAAGTGCGCGGCAATGTCGCCAGTGTGCCTTGTGGCAGCAGCTGCACATCTGGCGCCAGGCGCACCACATAGGCGCTGTCGTTGTGGACGCTGAGCCGGTCCCCGACGCGCTTCCAGGTCAACAATTCCCACGGCGTATGGTGTCGCGGCAGGCCTTGGGGGTGCAGGATAAGCGGCAAATTCTGCCGCAGGGTGATGCCAATGGTCGCACCACCCGCAGCCCGCGCCTGGGGGATGCCCTCAAACGACACGCGCTTGAGCCGCTGGGTCTTGAGCGGCTGTTTCAGGGTGCTGATAAAACGCACCAGCTGGGTGTCGCCTGCCTCCACACGGGTAACTGGCGGTGTGACAATCAGTAGCGGCTCCAGGTCTTCAGGCACATTCTCAACTACGGAATGCAGCAGCGCGGGCCCCGCATCGGTGTTCTTGATACTCAGGGTGGCTTCGCCGTCCTCTTCATAAAGCACCACCACTGTTGTTTCCGGCAACATACCGTCGGCGGTGGCAACAGCACTAAAAAAAAGATGCCACAGCCATACACAACTTATTAAAAAACCACGCACTCAGTATTCCCCTCAACTCATGCCATTGACGATTGGCAATCGCGCAGCCATAGAAAAACAGCCAATAAGAAAGGGTTAGTTTCTTGATCGGCTGCTTTCAGTTATTTAGATGTAACTCAATACAAGCGTGGCGCGCCCATCAATGGAAATGTCGCGGCTTAAATCCAGATCCCGAGCCTTGTTGATTACCGCTTTCACCGCGAGCGTACCGGTCAATTGGCTGATAGCGGCAGGGGTAATCGTCGTGCCATTACGCCAAGAGTACTGGCTCGGCGACTGGGCCACTTTGCCATCGCTGTTGTACCAGGCCCCCAGGCCGCTGCGCATGATCGGAAACAGCGTTGTGCCGGAGGACCTGAGGTCCTTGAGAGTCACCGAATAGCCACCGGTACGCCGGGCGCCTACCATACCCAAACCATAGTTCTGTGCTTCGGTGAAGCCCGCGCCGAGGATGCCCGTCACCTTGCTGCCCGCTTGCAGGTCGGTAAACGTGAGCCCGAACCTGGCAGGCGTGGTGCCGCAATTGATCACCAGCGAAGTGGTCCTCTCTTCGCGCGGGTTAAACGCTGTTTGGGACAATTCGCCCGAGCGAATCGTGCCGTAGTCGATGATGCCACTGCCCGCCAGGCTGAGGTTGCAGGCAGCAGGTGTAATGGTGCCCCTGACGACCAACTGCGCACTGGTGGTTGCCTGGGCATTGAGGGTTGCAGCCAGGCACACCATACCGACGGTTAATCCAATAATTTTTTTCATGCTCGTCCTGTCATTAGGAATTAACAGGCGTTCTTTATTTTGGTTTTAGCGACTCCGTCGCTCAACGCTTTATCTTCCGTAACACAAAACTATAAATAAATAACACCCAGGCAGAATTGCCGAATGACAGTCTGGCGCCTTGGTGCCTGGCAAAAAAATCAGACAACACGGTATTTGCTGTGGGCCGTATTAAATTAGGCAACGGTTTTAATCGATCAGCAAAGTAGTCCTCTGACTGAAATCGCATGATCTACAGCCCCGATCACTGTAAGCAATGTCATACACAACTTACGACGACATACAGTTAAAACGCCTCACGGTATCGGATTACCTATTCGTTTAAAGCTTGCGAAGCTGCCCTACACTTCCCAGAGATTTCCCTACAGACAGCATCGGTCCAATTACCGAAGCACAACGCGTTGGCGTCAGCGGTCGATCGTGGCACGATGGCAAGGTTATCGACCGAGATCCTCAAACCATGCCGCAATCCCAAGCCAAGAATCTGTCCTTGATCGCCGCCATCGACCTGGGCTCCAACAGCTTTCATATGGTCGTGGCCAAGGCCCAGAACGGTGAGATCCGCATCCTTGAGCGGCTCGGCGAAAAAGTGCAACTGGCCGCCGGGATCGACGACGAGCGCAAGCTCAATGAAGAATCCATGCAGCGCGGCCTCGATTGCCTCAAGCGTTTTGCGCAACTGATCAACGGCATGCCCCCAGGCGCAGTGCGTATCGTTGGCACCAATGCCTTGCGCGAGGCCCGCAACCGCAACGAGTTCATCCATCGCGCCGAGGAAATCCTCGGGCATCCGGTGGAGGTCATCTCGGGCCGTGAAGAGGCTCGCCTGATCTACCTCGGCGTGTCACACACACTGGCCGATACGCCCGGCAAACGCCTGGTGGCGGACATTGGCGGCGGTAGCACCGAGTTCATCATCGGCCAGCGTTTCGAACCGCTGCTGCGTGAAAGCCTGCAGATGGGATGCGTGAGTTTCACCCAGCGTTATTTCAAGGATGGCAAGATCACTCCGGCGCGCTATGCCCAGGCCTACACCGCAGCGCGTCTGGAAATCATGAGCATCGAACACGCCTTGCACCGACTGACCTGGGATGAAGCCATCGGCTCGTCCGGCACCATCCGTGCCATCGGCCTGGCCTTGAAAGCCGGTGGCCATGGCACCGGCGAGGTGAACGCCGAGGGCTTGGCGTGGCTCAAGCGCAAGTTGTTCAAGCTGGGGGATGCAGAGAAAATCGACTTCGATGGCATCAAGCCCGACCGCCGTGCGATTTTCCCTGCGGGCCTGGCAATTCTCGAAGCCATCTTCGACGCCCTCGAACTGCAACGCATGGACCACTGTGACGGCGCCCTGCGCGAAGGCGTGCTCTACGACCTGCTGGGCCGGCACCACCACGAAGACGTGCGCGAGCGCACCCTCAGCTCGCTGATGGAGCGTTATCACGTTGACCTGGAACAAGCCGCACGCGTGGAGCGCAAAGCCCTGCACGCGTTCGACCAGGTGGCCGAGGACTGGGACCTGGAAGACGGCGTCTGGCGCGAGTTACTCGGCTGGGCAGCCAAGGTGCATGAAGTCGGCCTGGACATCGCCCACTACCATTATCACAAGCACGGCGCCTACCTGATCGAACACTCGGACCTGGCCGGTTTCTCCCGGGAAGACCAACAGATGCTCGCGCTGCTGGTACGCGGCCATCGCCGTAATATTCCCAAGGACAAGTTTGCCGAATTCGGTAAAGACGGCATCAAGCTGATCCGCCTGTGCGCGCTGCTGCGCTTTGCGATCCTGTTCCACCACATCCGCGGCACCCAGGAAATGCCCCAGGTCAAACTGCACGCCGATGGCGATAGCCTGGAAGTGATGTTCCCCAAAGGCTGGCTGGATGAAAATCAGCTGACCCAGGCGGACTTCGCCCAGGAAGCGGAATGGCTGACACGGGTGGGGTTCAGCCTGAACCTGCGCTAAAGCCCACTGCAAAACAAATGTGGGAGCGGGCTTGCCCGCGAATGCAGTGGATCAGTCACCAGATGCATTGACTGACACACCGCATTCGCGAGCAAGCCCGCTCCCACATGGAGTTGCGTATGCCTGGGCTAGTTCACCGTCAGAATCGGGCTACCCAACTTCTCCAATAATGTCGCCTGCGCGCTGCGCGGGTTCTGGTTGCCGGTCGGGGTGTTACGCACGTAGCGACCATCCGACTGCAGGCTCCAGCTGTGGGTGTTGTCGGTGAGGTAGCTTTCCAGCTCCTTCTTGACCCGCATGATCAGCTTCTTGCCTTCCACCGGGAAGCAGGTCTCCACGCGCTTGTCGAGGTTGCGCTCCATCCAGTCGGCACTGGAGAGGAACATCTGTTCTTCGCCGCCGTTAAGGAAGTAGAACACGCGGGTGTGCTCCAGGAAGCGGCCGATGATCGAGCGCACATGGATGTTATGCGACACGCCCACAATGCCGGGGCGCAGGCAGCACATGCCACGTACCACCAGGTCGATGCGCACACCGGACTGGCTGGCCTTGTACAGAGCACGGATGATCTTCGGATCGGTCAGCGAGTTGAACTTGGCGATGATGTGCGCCGGCTTGCCATCGAGGGCAAACTGGGTCTCGCGGGCAATCATGTCGAGCATGCCCTTCTTGAGCGTGAACGGCGCGTGCAACAGCTTCTTCATGCGTAGGGTCTTGCCCATGCCGATCAACTGGCTGAACAACTTGCCGACGTCTTCGCACAGCGCGTCGTCGGACGTCAGCAAGCTGTAGTCGGTGTAGAGCTTGGCGTTGCCGGCGTGATAGTTACCGGTACCCAAGTGGGCGTAGCGCACGATCTCACCGGCTTCACGGCGCAGGATCAGCATCATCTTGGCGTGGGTCTTGAAGCCGACCACGCCGTAGATCACCACCGCACCGGCCGCTTGCAGACGGCTGGCCAGTTGCAGGTTGGACTCTTCGTCGAAACGCGCACGCAACTCGATCACCGCAGTGACTTCTTTGCCATTACGCGCCGCATCCACCAGCGCATCGACGATTTCCGAGTTCGCGCCGCTGCGGTACAGGGTCTGGCGCACGGCCAGGACGTGCGGGTCCTTGGCAGCCTGGCGCAGCAGGTCGACCACCGGGGTGAACGACTCGAAAGGGTGCAGCAGCAGGATGTCCTGCTTGCTCACCACGCTGAAGATGTTCTCGCTGTTTTGCAAAAGTTTCGGGATCTGCGGCGTGAACGGCTTGTATTGCAGCTCCGGGTGGCTGTCCAGGCCGGTAATGCTGAACAGGCGCGTGAGGTTCACAGGGCCGTTGACCTGGTACAGCTCCGATTCTGCCAAGTTGAACTGCTTGAGCAGGTAGTCCGACAGATGTTTCGGGCAGGTGTCCGCCACTTCCAGGCGCACCGCATCGCCATAGCGCCGTGAGAACAGTTCGCCGCGCAGGGCACGTGCCAGGTCTTCAACGTCTTCGGAGTCCAGCGCCAGGTCGGCGTTACGGGTCAGGCGGAACTGGTAGCAGCCCTTGACCTTCATGCCCTGGAACAGGTCGTCGGCGTGCGCGTGAATCATCGATGACAGGAATACATAGTTGTCGCCAGCGCCCCCTACCTCTTCCGGTACCTTGATGATCCGAGGCAACAGACGCGGCGCCGGGATGATCGCCAGGCCCGAATCGCGGCCGAAAGCGTCGATACCTTCGAGTTCGACGATGAAGTTGAGGCTCTTGTTCACCAGCAAGGGGAACGGGTGCGTCGGGTCGAGGCCGATAGGCGTGATGATCGGCGAAATCTCGTCCCGGAAGTAACGGCGCACCCAGGTCTTGATCTTGGCGGTCCAGTGACGACGACGAATGAAGCGGACTTGGTGCTTTTCCAGCTCCGGCAGCAGGATGTCGTTGAGGATCGCATACTGGCGGTCTACATGGCCGTGCACCAGCTCACTGATACGCGCCAGGGCCTGGTGCGGTTGCAGGCCATCGGCACCGGCTTGTTCACGGGCAAAGGTGATCTGCTTCTTGAGGCCGGCAACACGGATCTCGAAGAACTCGTCCAGGTTACTGGAGAAGATCAGCAGGAATTTCAGCCGCTCCAGCAAGGGGTAGGACTCATCCAGCGCCTGCTCAAGCACGCGGATGTTGAATTGCAGTTGTGACAACTCGCGGTGGATGTACAGGCTGCTGTCATCCAGGTTGGTGACCACGGCCACCGGCGCCGGCGCAGGCGCTTCGGCCACCACCGCAGGCGGTGCGGGCTCCAGCTCCGGCGGGGTCTGGGCGACTTGTTCAACCACCGGGTGAGCGTCTTTTACGGCAACTTCTGAGAGTCCTTCGGTATTCATCGAGTGTTCCTGTGAGGGCTATTGTTGCTCTCTAAGCAATTGGGCGGCGCGGGCGGCGAAGTAGGTCAGAATGCCATCAGCGCCGGCACGTTTAAAGGCAGTCAGGGATTCGAGGATCACCCCTTCACTCAACCAACCATTCTGGATGGCCGCCATGTGCATGGCGTATTCACCGCTGACCTGATAGACAAAGGTCGGCACTTTGAATTCCTCTTTGACCCGGTAAAGAATGTCAAGGTAGGGCATCCCCGGCTTAACCATCACCATATCGGCGCCTTCGGCCAGGTCGGCAGCCACCTCGTGCAGGGCTTCCTGGCTGTTGGCCGGGTCCATCTGATACGAGGCCTTGTTGGCCTTGCCCAGGTTCAGCGCCGAGCCTACCGCATCGCGGAATGGGCCGTAGTAGGCGCTGGCGTATTTGGCCGAGTAGGCCATGATCCGCACATTGACGTGACCGGCCAGCTCAAGGGCTTCGCGAATCGCCTGGATGCGCCCGTCCATCATGTCCGACGGTGCAACCACCTGGGCGCCCGCAGCCGCGTGTGATAACGCCTGCTTGACCAGTGCATCGACGGTGATGTCGTTCTGCACATAACCGTCTTCGTCAAGAATGCCATCCTGGCCGTGGGTGGTGAACGGGTCCAGGGCCACGTCAGTGATCACCCCAAGCTCCGGGAAGCGCTCGCGCAAGGCACGGGTGGCGCGCTGGGCAATCCCGTCGGGGTTCCAGGCTTCAGCGGCGTCCAGGGACTTGAGTTCCGCCGGGGTCACCGGAAACAGCGCCAGCGCCGGAATGCCCAACTCGACCCAATTCGCCGCTTCTTCAAGCAACAAATCAATGGTCAGACGCTCCACACCCGGCATCGACGCCACCGCTTCCCGGCGATTTTCGCCGTCGAGCACGAAAACCGGCAGGATCAGATCATTCGTGGTCAGTACATTTTCACGTACCAGGCGACGAGAAAAATCATCACGACGATTGCGACGCAGACGGGTGGCAGGGAACAGGCGATTGGCAGGGGTAAAGCTCACGACAGACTCCTGAGCCCGTGTTTACGGGCGAGCGTTGCAGTTATAAGCGGCCATTATGACGAATGAATGACAGTTGTGCTTATCGACGCGACCTGTAGTCCCATTCGTCATTTGCATAGGAATTGTTCACTTCGTGACACATCTCGATACTTTCATGAATCTTCGTGAAGGCGTAGGCTGCGCGTTCATTTCGCCAGCACCCTAGACCATGCTTCAACAATTTCTGCATGACTTCGGCTACTTTGCCCTCTTTCTCGGCACGTTCTTCGAAGGCGAGACCATCCTTGTACTCGCAGGCTTCCTGGCGTTCCGTGGCTACATGGATATCAACCTGGTGGTGGTCGTTGCCTTTTTTGGCAGCTACGCCGGCGACCAGCTCTGGTACTACATGGGGCGCAAGCACGGCCGCAAGTTGCTGGCGCGCAAGCCGCGCTGGCAATTGATGGGCGACAAGGCGCTGGAACATATCCGCAAGCATCCGGATATCTGGGTATTGAGTTTCCGCTTCGTCTACGGCTTGCGCACGGTGATGCCCGTGGCGATTGGCCTGTCCGGCTATCCACCGTTGCGCTACCTGGTCCTCAACGGTATTGGCGCGGCGATCTGGGCCGCGGCACTGGGGGCGGCGGCCTACCACTTTGGCGCGGTGCTGGAAGGGATGCTCGGCAGCGTCAAGAAATACGAGCTGTGGGTACTGGGCGCCTTGCTGGTGCTGGGCTTTGGCCTGTGGCTGCGCCGTCGCTTCAAGAATGCCCGCATCGCCCGCCAAGCCTGTGCCGAGGCCAAGGCTCGGCTGGCTAACGAGCCAGCCCCGATCGAAACGCCTAAGACACCCACCGAGTAAGCCGGCTTCTGCAACAGTAGAGGCCGATGAGGCTGAGCAGGCTGTAGCTCGCCAGGCCCAGCCAGCCCAGGTTGCTGGCGGGCCACAACCCTGCCAGCGGCGCCAGCCATACCAAGGGAACATTCAGCACCAGGCGCGCCAGCTCGGCCTTCAGTGCCCATGGGCGATTCTCCAGCGCAACCCCCAGGGTAAACAATCCCAGTGCCATTGCGCCCCAACCGAGGACCAGCGCCGAGGTGGGCGAGCCCTCACCCACATTCATCAGATAGCTGCCAAACCCCACATAAGCCGCAAACTGCAAGGCGATGTAGACCTGTTGGCGCATGTCCAGTGGCACCTCGAATTTGCGGAACTGGCTCAGGTCCGGCTTGGCCATCGGGTACTTGGCCTTGACGTCCGCCGGCCGCCAACCGGTGCGCATGAACCAGATGCGCAGCTTGTCCCACCAACGCTCAGTACGCCTGGCGTCGCTCCAGAGCTGCGCATAAAACTGCAGGTTGGCCCACAGCGGATTCCAACTGGCCAGGGGTGTGGTTACGCCGAAAATCACCGGTTCGTTATCGTCTTCCTCTTGGAAGGTGCCGAACAGCCGGTCCCAAATAATGAACACCCCGCCGTAGTTGCGATCCATGTAGAGAGCGTTCTGTGCATGGTGGGCCCGATGATTGGACGGTGTGACGAAAAACCATTCGACCCAGCCGAGCTTGGGAACATGGCGTGTATGGACCCAGAATTGATACAGCAGGTTGAGCGACGCTACGCTGATAAACACCACCAGCGGCACACCAACCACCGCCAGGGGCAAGTAGAAGATCCAACTCAGCAGGAAACCGGTGCTGGTCTGGCGCAAGGCAGTGCTGAGGTTGTAGTCCTCGCTCTGGTGATGCACCGAATGCGCGGCCCACAGGATGTTGCGTTCATGCCCCATGCGATGCAGCCAGTAGTAGCAGAAATCATAAAATACAAAGGCGAATACCCAGGTCCAGGCGCTCTGGGTCGGCAGCTCGAACAACGCCAGGTGCTTGAGGGCGAAGGCGTAGGTCAGCAGGCCCACACCCTTGGTGAGCAAGCCGGTGGTGGTGGACAGCACACCGGTGCTGAGGCTGTTGATGGCATCCGCCACTCGGTAGTTGCGCGCGCCGCGCCAACGGTCGGCCAGCAACTCCACCACAATCAGGGCGATAAAAAACGGTACTGCGTAAGGCACGAAGTCCATGGGCTAGTCCGGTCTATTTTTGTTACATCAAGATTAGGTGCAGCGACGTGAGATCCCATTGGCAACAGGTTACAAATTAGTAGACATTTAACGCCATGAATCAGGAGAAATGCCCATGAGCAAAAAGATTGCAGTGATCCTTTCCGGCTGTGGCGTGTACGACGGCGCAGAGATCCATGAAAGCGTGATCACCCTGCTGCGCCTGGACCAGCGCGGCGCTCAAGTGGAATGCTTTGCACCCGACGTTGCGCAGTTGCACGTGATCAACCACCTCACGGGCGAAGAAATGCCCGAGTCGCGCAACGTGCTGGTGGAATCCGCGCGTATCGCCCGCGGCGCCGTGAAGGATATAGGCCAAGCCAACGCCGCAGACTTTGACGCGCTGATCGTGCCGGGCGGGTTTGGTGCGGCCAAGAACCTGTCGAACTTTGCCGTGGAAGGCGCCGGTTGCAGCATCAACCCTCAGGTGCTGGCACTGGCTGAAGCCTTTGCCGAAGCGGGCAAGCCGGTGGGGTTGATCTGCATTTCGCCGGCCCTGGCCGCCAAGATCTACGGCCCTGGCGTGACCTGCACCATCGGCAACGATGCCAGCACCGCCGCAGCCCTGGACAAGATGGGCGCCACCCACCTCGAATGCACCGTGGAGGACATCGTCGAAGACCAGGCGCGCAAGCTGGTGAGTACGCCGGCCTACATGCTGGGCAAGAACATCAGCGAGGTGGCGTCAGGCATCAACAAGCTGGTGGATCGGGTGTTGGAGTTGACTCACGAGAACGACTGACGCCCTCTTTCTGTAGGAGCGAGCTTGCTCGCTCCTACAGTGGTTTCATCAAGCGGGTAAGGATTCGGTCCAGCGAATTGGCAAACGCCTGCTTGTCCTTTTCGCTGTGGGGCGGTGGGCCGCCGCCCATCTGGCCTTGCTCGCGCAGGTCGGTAAACAGGTTACGCACCGCCAACCGCTCGCTCATGTTCGCTGGGCTGAATTCCTTGCCACGCGGGTCAAGGGCCGTCACGCCCTTCTTCACCAAGCGGTCGGCCAAGGGCACGTCGCTGCAAATCACCAGTTCGCCGGGCACGGCGTGCTCCACCAGGTAATCATCGGCGGCATCCGGCCCGCTGGGCACCACGATCAGCTTCACACAGGCAAAGCTAGGCTTGATCTGGCTTTGCCCTGCCACCAGCACTACCTCAAACTGGCGCTTGAGGGCGAACTTCACTACTTGGTCCTTGGCCGCCCGAGGGCAGGCGTCGGCGTCGATCCACACGCGCATGCTACGCCGCCACCCGGCGCTTTTCGGTCAGGCGGCTACGGCCATACAACACCACAATCGCCAGGATCGCCACGGCCTGCGCCCCCAACGAGTACGCATCGGCGTGGATGCCCAGCCAGTCGAAGTCAAAGAACGCCACCGGCCGCGTGCCGAAGATGCCTGCTTCCTGCAAGGCTTTCACACCGTGCCCGGCAAACACCACCGACAGCGCACACAGCAGCGCGGCGTTGATGCCGAAGAACAGCGCCAGGGGCAACTTCGCCGAACCGCGCAGGATCACCCAGGCCAGGCCCACCAGCAGCACCAACGCCGTGGCACCACCGGCCAGCACCGCGTTGTGCCCGGCAGGGCCGGCTTGCAGCCACAGGGTTTCGTAGAACAGGATGACTTCGAACAGTTCGCGGTACACCGAGAAGAACGCCAGCACGGCAAAACCGAAACGCCCACCGCCGCCCACCAGGCTGCTCTTGATGTAGTCCTGCCAGGCTGCCGCGTGACGCCGGTCGTGCATCCACACGCCGAGCCACAGCACCATCACACTGGCGAACAACGCCGTGCAGCCTTCAAGCAACTCACGCTGGGCACCGCTGACGTCAATGACATAGGCCGCCAAAGCCCAGGTACCCAAGCCTGCCAACAGCGCCAGGCCCCAGCCGACGTTGACGCTGCGCACCGCCGATTGCTGGCCGGTGTTACGCAGAAAGGCGAGGATCGCTGCCAGCACCAGAATCGCTTCCAGGCCTTCGCGCAGCAGGATCAGCAAGCCGGAGATATAGCTCAACGACCAGCTCAGGCCATCGCCGCCCAGCAAACCGGCCGATTCAGTGAGTTTGCCTTTGGCCAAGTCCAAGCGCTGCTGCACCTGCTCGATAGGCAAGCCGTCCTGCAACGATTGCCGATAGGCCATCAGGGCCTTCTCGGTGTCTTTGCGCACATTGGCATCGACGTTATCCAGGGAGCTTTCCACCAGTTCGAAGCCTTCCAGATAGGCCGCGACGGATAGATCGTAAGCCTGCTCATGGTCGCCGTTGCGGAAGGCCGCGAGGCTCTTGTCCAGGGTGGCGGCGGTGTAGTCGAGCAACTGCGCGGGGCCACGCTGAACCTGCGGCGGTTGGGCACGTTGAGCGCGGAATGTCGCGGCAGCGCCAGGGCCGTCAGCGGCGAGCACTTCATTGGGGGTCTGGCGGGCCAGGTCGGCAAGGTTGAATGTCTGCTCGCCTTTGGCGGCGGCCGGGTCGGCCGTGAAGCCGGCGATATAGGTTGCCAGGTCCCAGCGCTGGCGGTCGTCCAATTGGTCAGCGAACGACGGCATGTCGGTGCCCTCCACGCCCAGGCCGAGGGTGTTGTAGATCGCGTAGAGGCTCAGGCGATCCAGGCGCGTGGCATCGCGCAGGTTAGCGGGTGGTGGCGTCATGCCCATGCCTGCGGGGCCATCGCCGGCACCTGCTGTGCCGTGGCACACCGAACAATGCTGGGCGTAGAGCGGCGCGCCGCGCGTCGGGTCCGGCGTGATGGCCGGGGCCTGGCTGACTTCATACGCCACGGCCAGCTTGGCACCCAATTGGCGGGCCTGGCGGGCAACGCTTGCGCCATCCTGGTGGGCAGTGACCGCGGCCAGCAGTTCATCAACGCCCTTTATCAGCTCGGCGCGCTCGGGTTTGTCTGGCAAATCCGCCACCAGCCCCTGCAACACCCCGAGAAATTCCACTTGTTCACGGTATTCCGAGTCATCCACCACCTTGCCCGCCTCCACCGTGGGTGGGTAGTCGGCGCCAATGTAGTCCAGCAAATGCAGGGCTTGCGGCGCGCCCTCGGCGGTCGCGGCCAACAGATTGAAGCTGCACGACAGCAACGCCGGCAACAGCAGCCAGGCGAGAAAGCGGAAAGGGGCGGTCATGAATGAATCTCAAGTGGAAATACGAAGTAACACTATTGTTGAGCTTTAATGGATTCGACTCAAGGTGTTATTTCATATCACCCTAAAACCAATGTGGGAGCGGGCTTGCTCGCGAACGCGGTGCTTCAGTCACTATTTTCTTTGACTGATACCGTATTCGCGAGCAAGCCCGCTCCCACATTTTTGAGCCAGTCGCTTGGTCAGGCCGTGGCGCGATGCAGGCTCGCCAGGAAACCGGCAGCGCCGACAAACAAGCCAGCAAAGGTGCGGTTTACGCGTTTCTGTTGTTTGGGCGTACGCAACAGGCGCAAGACTTTCGACGCCAACCCTGTGTAGCCCGCCATTACGATCATATCGACGCTGATCATAGCGGCACCGAGGATCAGGTACTGGATCAACAACGGCGCCTGCGGGTTCACGAACTGCGGCAGCACCGCCAGCATAAACACCAGCGCCTTGGGATTGCTGGCGTTAACCAGGAAGCCGCGGAACATCATCGCCATCGGTTTGCCGATCGGGCGCACGGCGGCGTCATCGGTCATGTCCATGGGCAGGGCACGCCATTGTTTGATGGCCAGATACACGAGGTAGGCCACGCCAAACCATTTGATCGCATAGAACGCAGTAGACGAGGCCGCCAGAATGGCACCCAAACCACCGGCGACCACCGCAATCTGCATCGCCAGGCCCAGTTGCAGACCGATGGCGTTCCAGTAGCCACGCACAAAACCGTATTGCAGGCCGCTGGACATCGAGGCGATGGCACCGGCGCCAGGAGAAAGGGAGATGATCCAACTGGCCAGGAAAAAGGCCAGCCATGTATCGAGAGCCATTGCACACCTCGTAAGGGAGTTAGCGGTTGTGCCTTAAGCTAACTCCAGCGACCAAAGGCTGGCTATAGATTTCTGTAGGAGCGAGCTTGCTCGCGCCTACAGGATATTAGTGCCAGAGCCGGGCCAACGGCGTACCGAACGCTGGAAGAACAGACTATTGGGCACCTGCACCATCGCGCTGTTGGTCCCGGCTTCCTCGACTTCGATCAGCGTGGTGTAGAGCAAGTTGATCGCCACGACCCGGCCCTTCACGCCCGGTTTGTCGACGGTGTCCACCAACTCGACGATATCACCGAGGCGAAACGGCCCGACCGTGAAGATCAGGATCGCGCACAGCAGGTTGGACAGCACCGACCACATGGCGAAGAACGCCACGGCCGCCACTGCGACAAAGCCTGACAGGGCCGTCCACAACACCGTGGCAGACACACCCAGGCGGCCCAGCACAAAGATCAGCGCACTGCCCATGATCAGCCAGCGCAAGCCGCCCCGTAGGGGCATCAGCAATTGCGGCGGGAACGGGTAGCGCTCACCCAGGCGCGTAAGGCCTTTTGCGACGAAGCGCTGAGCCAGGTAGCCAGCCAGCAGGATCAGCAGGATTTGCACGCCGATCCAGATGGGTTCGATCCATTGCACCGGTACCGGTAATTGCAACGCCTCCATCAGGACAGCGCCTCCAGCTCCGCTTGCAGGGTTTCGAGCAATTCGAGGGCCTCCATCCAGGTTTCCTCCAACTGCCCCTCGCGCACCTTGAGCTTGGCCTGTTCGGCCAGCAGGTCACGCAGCTCGTCCTTGCGCGCCGCCTCGTACACGGCGCTGTCGCCCAGGCTGGCTTCGATCTTGGCCAGGCGCTCATGCACCTTGCCCAGTTCGGCTTCCAGCTTGTCGGCCTCACGCTTGTGCGGCGCCAACTGCTGGCGCAGCGCGGCGGCGGCCTGGCGCTGGGCTTTCTTGTCGGTCTTGTCCGGGTTGACCGGCGTGTTGCTGGCCGGCGCATTGCGCAGGCGGTACTCCGTCAGCCAGCGCGCGTAGTCGTCCAGGTCGCCATCGAACTCTTCGACCTTACCGTCGGCCACCAGCAGGAAGTTGTCGGTGGTGCTCTTGAGCAGGTGACGGTCGTGAGACACCACCAATACCGCACCGCTGAACTCCTGCAGGGCCATGGTCAGCGCCAGGCGCATTTCCAGGTCCAAGTGGTTGGTCGGCTCGTCGAGCAGCAACAGGTTCGGGCGATCCCACGCGATCAGGGCCAGGGCCAGTCGGGCTTTTTCGCCACCGGAAAAATTCAGCACAGGTTCGTCAATGCGCGCGCCACGGAAGTCGAAACCGCCAAGGAAGTCGCGCAGGGTCTGCTCGCGCTCGGTCGGCGCCAGGCGTTGCAGGTGCAACAACGGGCTTGCCTTGGCGTCCAGCGAGTCCAGTTGATGCTGGGCGAAGTAACCCACCACCGTGTTCTCGCCACGAGTGAGGCGACCGGCCAGCGGCTCAAGCTCACCCGAAAGGTTCTTGATCAGTGTCGACTTGCCTGCGCCGTTCGGGCCGAGCAAACCGATGCGTGCGCCCGGCGTGAGCTGCAGCTTGACCTTCTCCAGGATGGTTTTGTCGCCATAGCCAAGGCGAGCGTCCGAGAGGTCCAACAGCGGGCTGGAGATCTTCACCGACTCACGGAAGACAAAGTCGAACGGCGAATCGACGTGGGCCGCCGACAGCTCTTCCATGCGTTCCAGGGCCTTGATCCGGCTCTGGGCCTGGCGGGCCTTGGTAGCCTGGGCCTTGAACCTTGCGATGTAACTTTCCATGTGCGCACGTTGCGCCTGTTGCTTTTCAAAGGCCTGTTGCTGCTGGGCCAGGCGTTCGGCGCGGGCGCGTTCGAACGCGGTATAGCCGCCACGGTAAAGGGTGATTTTCTTCTGTTCGACATGGGCGATGTTATCGACCACGGCGTCGAGGAAATCCCGGTCGTGGGAGATCAGCAGCAAGGTGCCCTGGTAACTCTTGAGGAAATCTTCCAGCCACAGGATCGCATCGAGGTCCAAGTGGTTGGTCGGTTCGTCGAGCAGCAGCAGGTCAGAGGGGCACATCAGCGCTTGAGCCAGGTTCAGGCGCATGCGCCAGCCACCGGAGAAATCGGCGACCGGGCGGTCCATCTGTTCGTTGGTAAACCCAAGGCCAGCGAGCATCTTGCGAGCGCGAGCGTCGGCCGTGTAGCCGTCGGCGCTGTCCAGCTCCGAGTGCAGGCGCGCCTGGGCGGCACCGTCCTGGGCTTTTTCGGCCTCAGCCAGGTCGTGTTGCACCTGGCGCAGGCGCAGGTCGCCATCGAGCACGTAGTCGATGGCGATACGGTCCAGGGTGTCGATCTCCTGGCGCATATGGGCAATGCGCCAGTCGGCAGGCAGCAGGCAGTCCCCGGAATCCGGGGTCAGCTCCCCCAGCAACAGGGCGAACAACGTGGATTTGCCGGCGCCGTTGGCACCGATCAGGCCGGCTTTGTGACCGGCGTGCAGGGTCAGCTCGGCGTCTTCAAGAAGACGTTGCGGGCCACGCTGTAATGTTAGGCTTTGAAGTCGGATCATAATGGCGGCGGAGTCTACCAGCTTCGTTGGCCGCTGGCTTGGGTGTGAATATGTGCGCTGACCTGTGGAGCTTTGCCCTTTCGACCTATGCCCGCCCAGGCGTGGAGGCCGCGTGCCTGCGCTTGCAGGAGCAAGGGGCAGACGTGTGCCTGTTGTTGTGTGGTGCTTGGCTGGAGCAACGAGGTGTGGCGTACAAGCCCGAACGCGTTCAGGCACTGCAACAGATGGCTCATCCGTGGCGGGTGCAGGTAGTCGAACCGCTACGACAAGTGCGCGTGCAATGGCGAGCCTTGGCCCAGCAGGATGCGCAATTGGCATCGCTACGCGAGCAGATCAAGACACTGGAGCTGGAGGCCGAAAGAACGTTGCTGGCGCGCTTGGAAGCGCTGGCGCAGACATGGCCGATCAATGAGGTGGTGGATCAGCAAGACTGGCTTGAAGGCCTGGCGACCGAAGCCGCCAACCTTGACCACGACGCGCTGCTGCAATTGCGCGTCATGGCCACCAACACTTAGGAAGCGCTGGTTGGGGTGGTGCTTGGCGCTACCGGTGCAGGGGTGCTGCTGGCCGATGCAGTTGGAGCGGTGGCTGCTGCCGGGGTGGCAGTGGGTGCTGCTGGAGCGGCTGGCTTTGCGGGCGCTGGCTTGGCGGCTGGCTTCACGGCTGGTTTAGCAGCCGCAGGTTTAGCGGCTGGCTTGGCAGCCGGTTTGACAGCAGCGGTTTTAGCGGCTGGCTTCGCGGCTGGTTTGGCAGCAGCGGTTTTAGCGACTGGCTTGGCAGCTGGTTTGGCAGCAGCAGTTTTAGCAGCTGGCTTCGCGGCTGGTTTGGCAGCAGCGGTTTTAGCGACTGGCTTGGCAGCTGGTTTGGCAGCAGCAGTTTTAGCAGCTGGCTTCGCGGCTGGTTTGGCAGCAGCGGTTTTAGCGACTGGCTTGGCAGCTGGTTTGGCAGCAGCAGTTTTAGCAGCTGGCTTCGCGGCTGGTTTGGCAGCAGCGGTTTTAGCGACTGGCTTGGCAGCTGGTTTGGCAGCAGCAGTTTTAGCAGCTGGCTTCGCGGCTGGTTTGGCAGCAGCGGTTTTAGCGACTGGCTTGGCAGCTGGTTTGGCAGCAGCAGTTCTAGCAGTTGGCTTCGCGGCTGGTTTGGCAGCAGCGGTTTTAGCGACTGGCTTGGCAGCTGGTTTGGCGACAGCAGTTTTAGCAGCTGGCTTCGCGACTGGTTTGGCAGCAGCGGTTTTAGCGGCTGGCTTGGCAGCTGGTTTGGCAGCTGGTTTGGCAGCAGCAGTTTTAGCAGTTGGCTTGGCGGCTACTTTTGCAGGCGTACGAGCACCCAGTGCTTTAGCTACGGCTTCCTTCACACGGCCAACACCTTGGGCCAGTTTCAGGCTTTCTTGAGCGTCTTTTTTGAGTTGGGAAATGTAGCTGCGGGTTTCGGCTTGGCGATCCTTGAGAGCATCCAGCAGCTCTTCAAGTTCTTTGACCGCGCCTTTGGCTTTGGCTTGTGCCTTGGACTTGCCGGCAGTGGCGGCGTCTTGCAGTTTGGTGCGGGATTTGTGCAGCTTTTCTTGCGCTTTACCGCGTTGCTTTTCCAGTTTGGCGAGCAGCTTTTCTGCATCAGCCAAGGCTTGGGAGCACGCGCTTTCCAGATGTTCGAGCAGGCTGCCCGAAAGTTGTTGGAGCAAGTGCAACGGGGTATTTACAGGCTTCTGTTTGGCCGACATGGTTTACCTCCTGGCTGACGTGGGTGCGGCTCATACTAGCCCTCTGCTCTTACCGCCGCTAGGGCATGTTGACAGTATCCTTTGCGTTGCGTTGCAGCGTGCGAAAATTCTTATCGATATAACGGAAAACCGCGCCACTTTTTACGCACTCGCACTGGCATAATCCGTCGCACTTTCGCCGGGAGAATGCCCATGTCGCGTTACCTTTTTCTAGTGTTCGGCTTGGCGATCTGCGTGGCCGATGCAAGCGAGCAACCCTCGTCAAACACCACCGCCGCAACCCCGCACGATCTTGCCTATAGCCTGGGCGCAAGCCTTGGCGAACGGTTGCGCCAGGAAGTCCCCGACCTGCAGATACAGGCCCTGCTCGACGGACTCAAGCAAGCCTACCAAGGCAAGCCACTGGCGCTGGATAACGCGCGCATCGAACAGATCCTCGCGCAGCACGAAACGCAGAACGCCGCCGACGCCCAACGACCTCAAAGCGAAAAAGCACTCGCTGCCGAGCAGCAATTTCTCTCAAGGGAAAAAGCCGCAGCCGGCGTTCGTCAGTTGGCCGATGGGATCCTGCTCACCGAGCTGACACCCGGCACTGGCAACAAGCCGTTGGCCAGCGATGAAGTGCAGGTTAAATACGTGGGCCGACTGCCTGATGGAACTGTCTTCGACAAAAGTACGCAACCGCAATGGTTTCGCCTCAACAGCGTGATCAGCGGTTGGAGCAGTGCATTACAGCAGATGCCGGTGGGTGCGAAATGGCGTCTGGTGATTCCTTCAGCCCAGGCCTATGGCGCAGACGGCGCAGGTGAGTTGATCCCCCCCTATACGCCGCTGGTGTTCGAGATCGAACTACTCGGCACTCGCCACTGACCCATAAAAAAAAACGGTGCGACATGCGCACCGTTTTTCTTACCTCGCCACCAGGTTCAAGCCTGGGTGGCGGGTTCTTCCTTATGAGCGTTGTGCAGCACTTCGATCAAGCAATCTTCCAGCTCGAAACGCTCATGCAACAGCGCCCCCAACTCTTTGAATTTTTCCGCGACACATTTCCCGGCATCACACAGGTCGGTGAACGCCAGCAGCTTTTCAGTGATCACATCGATGCGCGGATAAAGCGTCTCAGCCAACTCCAGGCCACGCTGATCATCGAAGGCTTCGGCCTCCTTGGTCAGTTGCTCGTAGACGCCGAAATGGCCGGCAGACACGTAGTCCACCAACACCTCACAGAACTCCTGCAACGGCTTGCGATTCTCGCCCAACGCTTCGGGCTTGGCGCCGAGAGCATCAAAGGCCCGAACCAGTTCGTGACGTGCCTTCAACCAGCTGTCGATCAGCTTGTGCACCCCACCCCAGCGTTCCTGAGCATTCTGACAACTTTCCAACATGATGATCTCTCTTCCCTATTGGGGCGCCGCAGCTCTGTACCTGCGCAACACTTCAAGGATGAAGCAGCAGACGGACAAGGCCGCGTCTGACAAGCGGTTTGGATAACGCGTGCGGGCCAGATTATGCCCGCATGACTATGGCTTCAAGGTACGCAGGAGAGAATGTTCATACAAGTGTTTAATCCGCTCCTACAACCTGAGTCTCGTTTTCAATGTGTTGCGAGGCGCAAATGCCTGCCGAACAACAGCCGTGACACCTGCATGAACCCCAGGATCAGCATCGCCACAAAAAACAGCAGGCTCCACTCAGGCAGGCTCAAGTCAAACAGCGTCCAGTTGATTTCAACGCAATCGACCGTGCCATTGAACACCGAGCGCATTGCCTGCCAGACAGACAGGTTTTCAAGCATGTCCTGCAGGCTGGGCCAGCAATCCCCCACCTGGCTTGCCGGCCTGTTCTGCAACAGGACTTGCCG
Source organism: Pseudomonas sp. CFSAN084952 (assembly GCF_009648855.1). Taxonomy (NCBI): domain Bacteria; kingdom Pseudomonadati; phylum Pseudomonadota; class Gammaproteobacteria; order Pseudomonadales; family Pseudomonadaceae; genus Pseudomonas; species Pseudomonas sp. CFSAN084952. The sequence continues at coordinate 5,203,762 of NZ_CP045767.1, forward strand.
GCCTGCGGTGATGGCGCCCAGCAACGCACAGCCCATGCTCGCCAACCCATAAAGACAAAGGCCGGAACGCCCAGGTTTGTGAAGCGCGGCAATCAGGTTGATCAAGGCAAAAGAGGCGAGGAACAGGCGTTGTACCTGGCATAGAAAACAAGGTCGTAGCAGCGCACCGTATTGAAGGTAGTAAGACGCGCCCAACGTCAGCGCACCCGCCATGAACGCCAGGAAAAACAAAGAGCGTAAAGGGGCCAGAGACATTGTTTATCCGCACTGCAAGAGATAGGTCGCTACGGTAGAGGAAAGGCCCGACCCCTTTCAATACGCCCTAGAGCGGACTTTTCCTCGAAAACATAAGGACATCCCGCCACGGGCCCGAGGAAAATCAGCCAAGACAAGTAGGAATTAGTAACAAAGCCAGTTAAGCCGAGGGGTTGCAGGGTTTGAAGGGTTGGGTGTCAGATCGGTCCTAGCCAACCCATCCACCCTTTCCTACTTCAAACTCGCGCAGGCACTGGCAGCGGCGAGGACAGCAGGCGATTGTCGAGCAACCCCAAGCCCTCCTGAAACAGCTGGTTGCTGCGCTCGGTATCGCCCAATTGGGCCAGCAGGCGAGCCAATTCGGCGCAGGCTTCGGGATTGCGCTGTACTTGCAGGCTGCTTTCCAGATAATCCCGAGCCTTGCCCCACAGACTGTTTTGCAGGCACAGACGACCCAGCGTCAGCAGCAGGCTGGCATCGCCTGGATGGTCCTTGAGCCAGCCTTCGGCAAACTTCAGTTGCCGCGCAGGATCACTGCCGCGCAGCAGGCCATACAACCGGATCAGGTGACTGTCATAACCGCGTTTAAGGGCGCCACGCAGCACTTCTTCGGCCTTGGCATCCGCGCCCAATCGACGCAGTTGGTCGGCATACGCCAAAACCAGTTGTGGCTGTTGGCGCTGGGCAGCGGTCAGTTGCTCCCATGCGCGTTCCAAGGACTGCAACCCGGCTTCGCCTTGCTCTTCACGCTGGGCCGCCAGGCTCAGATTCTCGCCCCAGGCGCGACGCTCCAGCTCGGCCAGCTCATTGGCGGGCAAGACTTTGTCCTTGCGCAGCTCAGGCAGCAGGCGAATCACAGACGACCAATCGCCGCGCTGCTGATGCAGACGTTGCAACTGTCGCAGTACTTGCGCGTTATGCGGATGACGCTCATGCATCGCCTGAAGAGTGACCAGTGCGCCTTCCGTATCGCCACGGTCCATCTGCAACTGCGCATGGCTCAGTGCAATGGCCAGTTCGGCCTGGGGCTGGCGTTCCAACGCACGCTCCAGCAAGCCGTCGGATTCCTCATAACGGCCCTGTTCATTGGCCGCACGGGCGGCACCGATGTAATACAGCAGGGGTTGGCGCTCTGCTTCGGCGGCGCGGTGCAGGTGGCGTTCGGCGCTGGCCCAGCGGCCCTCGGCGAGGTCCATCTGGCCTTGCTCGATAGCGATCTGCACACGACGGCTGCGGTTGCGTCGTGACCAGGGGTTGACCACGCCACCGGATGTGCTGACCAGGCTCCATAACACGCGGATCAGGTAAATCGCCAGGCCAATGGCGAACACCGCCACCAATGTCGCCCACAGGCTTGATTCGTAATGCAGCAGGTGAGGATAAGTAATCAACACGTAGCCGGTGTGTTTCGAAATGCCCACACCCAGGGCCAGCGCGAGCGCAATCGCGAGCACCAGGATCACATAGAAACGCTTCATCAGCTCTACTCCTGGGTCGCCGGTTTGCCAGCCGAAGCCTTGGCTTCGTCGGCAGACTGATGACGGCGTTCAAGGTACGCCTGCACAGCAGCCAGGCTCGCAGCCAGGTCAGGCGTGACCACCGACACCGCCTTGGGCTCAAGCTCGGCAATACGCGCCAGCATCGCCTTGCTCTGCGGGTTGTCCTGGTTGAAGTTGTCCTGCAATACGCTGCGCGCTTCTCCCAACGAGCGGCTGTACACCGCCGCCTCGCCGTTAAGCGCAGCCCATTGGGCTTGCTCCAGCGCCAGGCTCAAGGCCAGCCGCACTTGGTTCAGGCCTTGGCCTGCCAACAAGGGACGGATGTTGTCATCCGGGTTGAAGTCGATGCGGAAATAACGGGAGATCTGCTCCCACCACTGGCTCAACTGGTTCTGCGTATCGCTGGTGGGACGCCCCTGGGAAGCAGGCTCCGTGAGCTGATACTCCGGGGCAATCGCCGCCAGTTGCACCACCTGGTCACGCAAGGCAGCCAATTGCAGGTACAGGCCGGTACGGTCCGGTTGCTCGGTGCTGCGCAGCGCGGCCAGGCTCTTGGCCAATTGCTCCCGTGCAGCGAAAGCCCCTGGGTCGCTTTGCTCGCGAAGAATTTCGTCGGCCCCCTGCACCAGCGACTGGGCGCTGTTGATGTCTTGCAAGGCGGACAAACGCAAGCTGGCCAGACGGATCAGATGCTCGGCCTCTGCCAGGCGCCAGTCCTTGCGGCTGGCACCCAACACGGTTTCCAGACGCTGGTTGAGACGCTGCTGATCACCCTGCAACTGAGTGACCAGGCGGCGACGCTCTTCCAGCTCATCCGCACCCGGCAACTGCGCCAGGCGGGCGGCCAGCTGTTGCTGGCCTTGCTTGAGGCTCTGGGACTGGTCATCCAGGGTCTGCACCTGGCCCAGTTGGTGCTGGCTGCTGGCTTGCAGGGCACGGACCTGCCAGATCCCCCAGCCGCCGGCGGCTACGCCCGCAGCGCCCAACAGCAAGGCGACGACTGCCAGGCCATTGCCACGGCGTGGCGCGCTGACCGGTGTCTCGACCGGCGCATCAAGCGCGGGCTGAGCTTCATCTTTAGGCAAGGCTGTTTCGCTCACGTATCCGTCCTTTGCGTATCAGAGAGTGGGAACGGGATAGCTCCCTAACGCCACTAACAAAGCCGCGGCACTCGCGCCGCGACAATCCACAACTTTTTCTGCACCCGCGGCCCGCGCCATTTCATATACACGCGGGCTGGGCACGAACAACGGCAGCTGTGCCACCTCTGGCCAATCGGGGCCGGCTAACGCGTGCAGGTGTAAAAAACCCTGCCCACTGCTGACCACCAGGCCGTTCAAGCGTTCCAACTGGATGCGTTGCATCAACGCGCCCTTCTCATACACCGGAAGAAAACGCCGATACAATTCCAGGTAATCGACACTAGCACCTTGCTCGCGTAAACGCTCTGCCAGCAACTCACGCCCGCCCTCGCCGCGCAGGATCAACACCCGGGCACCCGGCGCTGCAATAGCCTCGCGCAAGGCGGGCAGTTCAAGCAAGGCCTCGCTGTCATCGCCCGTGGCGGGAAAGTGAACGTTGAGGCCATGATCGGCCAATATCTGGGCCGTGGCCGCGCCGACACTGAACCAGGGCATTGGCGGCACACTGCCCCCCAACCGCAGCAACGCCAGGCGCGCAGCCGGCTTGCTCACCACGATGACGGCGCGATAGCGCGGCAGCGCGCCGAACACCGCGTGTTGCTCTGCGGTCACCGGCAAGGCTTCAGTCTCCAGCAAAGGCAGGCAGTTGCTGTGAATACCGCTCTGGGCTAATAACGCCGCCAGGGCCGTCGACTCCTCGGCAGGCCGCGTCAGCAGCACTCGCCAGTCGGTCACTGCGGGCCGGCCTCGCCATAGACTTTTTGCAAAATGGTACCCGCGCCTTTTTCCAGCAACGCTTCGGCGACCTGAATCCCCAAGGCCGTGGCATCACGTTGCGGCCCACGTACCTCGGCGGTCAGCAGGTTACCGCCGTCCGGATCACCAACCAGGCCACGCAGCCACAGGTTCTCACCCTCGAGTACGGCATAGCAGGCGATGGGCACCTGGCAGCCACCGTTGAGGTGTTTGTTCAAGGCACGCTCGGCGGTGACGCGCACTTCGGTGTCTGCGTGATCGAGAGGTTTTAGCAGCGCATGAATTTCGCTGTCGGCGGTGCGGCATTCGATTCCGACTGCGCCCTGCCCGCCAGCGGGCAGGCTGTCTTCGACGCTGATGGCCGAGGTGATGCGGTCTTCAAAGCCCAGGCGGATCAAGCCGGCAGCGGCGAGGATGATCGCGTCGTATTCGCCGGCGTCGAGCTTGGCCAGGCGCGTGTTGACGTTGCCACGCAAAAAGCGGATCTGCAGGTCGGGACGCCGCGTCAGCAACTGGGCCTGGCGACGCAGGCTGGAGGTGCCAACGATACTGCCCAGCGGCAATTCGTCCAGGGACGCGAAGGTGTTGGAAACGAAGGCGTCGCGCGGGTCTTCGCGCTCGCAGATACAAAAAAGGCCCAGGCCTTCAGGGAAGTCCATGGGCACGTCTTTCATCGAATGCACGGCGATGTCGGCTTCGTTGTCCAGCAGCGCAGTTTCCAACTCCTTGACGAACAGGCCCTTGCCGCCGATTTTCGACAATGGCGAGTCCAGCAGCTTGTCGCCGCGACTGACCATGGGCACCAGGGAGACCTTGAGGCCGGGATGGGCCTGTTCAAGGCGTGCTTTGACGTATTCGGCCTGCCACAAGGCCAAGGCGCTTTTACGGGTGGCGATGCGGATTTCGCGAGAGGACATGGATCAATCCGTACTGAATAGATACGGCGGATAATAACAGCTCAGGCAAATACGCTTTGATTTGAATCAGCAAGTGCGGGGCCTCCCTGGCCACGTCGCACCGGGATAAGGAATGCAGACCGCGCCGCAACCCTTGGGCTAAAGCTGCTGCATCATCTTGCGCACGCCAGCGACATGGCGTCGGCTGACGATCAACGCATCGCCATTGAGCCCCTTCAGGAATAGCTGAAAGTGCCCCAGGGGCGTGCGCTGCAGGCGCTCGATGCGTTCACGGGCGACCAGCGCGTTGCGATGAATGCGCACGAAACGCTCGCCAAACTCGTCTTCAAGCGCCTTGAGCGGTTCATCAAGCAACACTTCACCGGTCTCGTGGCGCAAGGTCACGTATTTGTGATCGGCAATAAAGTAAACCACCTGGCCGAGTGGGATCAGCTCGATGCCCTTGCGGGTACGTGCGCTGATATGGCTGCGTGGCCCGTTACCACTTTGCGCAGCCGGTTGCGTCAAGGCAGCCAGTTGGGCGCGGCTGGGACGCTCGGCTTTTTTCAAGGCTTTGAGCAAGGCTTCGGCAGTGGCCGGCTTGACGAGAAAACTGACACCGCTGTCTTCCAGCGCTTGTGCAGAAAACTCATCCTGCGCCGCACACAACACCACGGCGGGCGGCGATTCGCGTTCGCTCAAGCGGGCGGCGACCTGCAGGCCATCAAAGCCCGGCATGCGGATATCGAGCAGCACTACATCCGGCTTGTGGCTGTCGATCAGCGTCAACGCCTCTTCGCCGCTGGTGGCGCTCGGTTCAAGGACTGTATAACCCTCGAGTTCACTGACCAGACGGCTCAGTCGCTCGCGGGCTTGGGGTTCGTCATCAACGATCAGGACATTCATATTGCGCTGGATTCCTGCGTGAGTCTCGCACAAGGATAGCGTAGACAGGTGCGGTGACTGACGTCACAGCGATCCACGCTAAGACTAGCGCGAGCGGCAAAAAGTGCCCTGAGAATGGCACCCAAATTTACCCGGACCTGTTCAATAGCGCCCAAGACCCGCTGCCTTCGGGCATCGTCGTAGGGTTCACTGATAAACAATCCGAATACCCCCCTGTTTAATGGATAGTCTGGTTATGACCGCATCACCCGACTTTGGTGCATTCACACACTATCAGTCCAACTGTAGACGCTCACTGAGGCGACATTGCTCAATCGTCAAATATCGTTTCAATAAGTACCTGCCCCCAGTCTCGTCCCGGATGCGGTCGGCGGCAAGGCACTTAGCCATCTCTTACACAAATAAAATTGCCGATCACCCGCAGCACCGCCTCCACGGGCAACCCTGTTATGATCGCCGGCACACCTTCATGCCTCTTTTAAGCAGATCACGAGCGAATCCATGAGCACCGACAAGACCAACCAGTCCTGGGGCGGCCGCTTCAGTGAACCCGTCGACGCCTTCGTCGCGCGCTTCACCGCCTCCGTCACCTTCGATCAACGCCTGTACCGCCACGACATCATGGGCTCCATCGCCCACGCCACGATGCTGGCCAAGGTCGGCGTGCTGACCGACGCCGAGCGTGACAGCATCATCGACGGCCTGACCACCATCCGCGGTGAGATCGAGGCAGGGACGTTCGACTGGCGCGTCGACCTGGAAGACGTGCACATGAACATCGAGGCACGCCTGACCGATCGCATCGGCGTGACCGGCAAAAAATTGCACACCGGTCGCAGCCGTAACGATCAGGTCGCCACCGATATCCGCCTGTGGCTGCGCGATGAGATCGACCTGATCCTGGGCGAAATCACCCGCCTGCAAAAAGGTTTGCTGGAGCAGGCCGAGCGTGAATCGGACACCATCATGCCCGGCTTCACTCACCTGCAGACCGCACAGCCTGTGACCTTCGGCCACCACCTGCTGGCCTGGTTCGAAATGCTCAGCCGCGACTACGAGCGCCTGGTCGATTGCCGCAAGCGTGCCAACCGCATGCCGCTGGGCAGCGCTGCACTGGCCGGCACCACTTACCCGATTGACCGTGAGTACACCGCACAGTTGCTGGGCTTTGACGCCGTGGGCGGCAACTCCCTGGACGGCGTGTCGGACCGGGACTTCGCCATCGAATTCTGCGCCGCCGCCAGCATCGCGATGATGCATCTGTCGCGCTTCTCCGAAGAGCTGGTGCTATGGACCAGCGCGCAATTCCAGTTCATAGACCTGCCGGACCGCTTCTGCACCGGCAGCTCGATCATGCCGCAAAAGAAAAACCCCGACGTGCCAGAGTTGGTGCGTGGCAAGAGCGGCCGTGTATTTGGTGCACTGATGGGCCTGCTGACCCTGATGAAAGGCCAACCATTGGCCTACAACAAGGACAACCAGGAAGACAAGGAACCGCTCTTCGACGCCGCCGATACCCTGCGCGACTCGTTGCGTGCCTTTGCCGACATGATTCCGGCGATCAAGCCCAAGCATACGATCATGCGTGAAGCGGCCCTGCGCGGGTTCTCTACCGCGACCGACCTGGCGGACTACCTGGTGCGCCGGGGCCTGCCGTTCCGTGACTGCCACGAAATTGTCGGCCACGCCGTGAAGTACGGTGTGGACACCGGCAAGGACTTGGCGGAAATGAGCCTGGAAGAACTGCGCCAGTTCAGCGACCAGATCGAGCAGGATGTGTTTGCCGTGCTGACCCTGGAAGGCTCGGTGAATGCCCGTAATCATGTGGGCGGCACTGCGCCGGCACAGGTCAAGGCGGCGGTCGCGCGCGGCCAGCAATTGCTCGCCAGCCGCTAAAATTGTGGGAGGGGGCTTGCTCCCGAAGACGGTGTATCAGACAAGAAAATCTTAGCTGACCCACCGCCTTCGGGAGCAAGCCCCCTCCCACATTGGTTATTTCTTGGCCGCAATCATCGCCATGAATGCCGGCATCGCCGCCTGCCTGTCCGCCTCTACCTTCTGCGCATTGGGCATCCCATTCAGGCGCGCCAACAAGGCTTTCGCCTTCGGCAACGGCTCCAGCAGGTCCAGCCCAAACAGCTTCTCGCCCACACCGCAGGCCAGGTTCAGGCTGTACATGAAATACAGGTCCGCAAGGGTGAAGCTCTCCCCCGCCACATAAGGCGCGAACTTCCCGTGCCGGCCTAAGGTACCTACTCCAAGCAGCAGCTCGGCCCTGGACTTCTCCTTGATCGCCTCCGGCACCGCCATGCCGAAAAAAGCCTCGGCGAAACACGCCCGCGCAGGCAGTTCGATGTACAGCTCGATCTCACGGCACAGCGCCAGCACCTGAGCCCGCGCAAACGGGTCGGCGGGCAACAGCGCCGGACCTTCCTGGGTCTGTTCGAGGTATTCGAGAATGACGCTGGTTTCGTTGATGAACCCCTGCTTCACACCCAGCACCGGCACTTTGCCGCGGGGGCTTACCGCCAAGGCTTCGGGAGTTTGCCCAGCATAAAAAGGCACCTCTTCGAAGGGCAGTCCTTTCTCCAATAGCGCCAGCTTGACCATGTTGTAGTAGTTGCTGACCGAAAATCCGTAAAGCTTGAGCATCGCAAAGCCTCCAGGCCGGGTGTGGGGGTTGGCTGCAAGAGTTATAGATCCTCGAGGGCACCCTGACCAGCAGCATCACCCACCTGAATGGGGGTAGACTGACGCCCTTTCCTTGAGGAGCCTGCCATGAGCGAGCCGACCGATATCGACAACGACGAAGAAGAATTCACCGAGACCACGCTGATCGAAGCCATCGAGAACCAGATCGAGAGCGATAACCCGCCAGCGGCCAAGGCTACGTTCAACAAACTGACCCTGGTGGGTTACGAGCGCGAAGATATCCTGAATCTGATGGCTCACGTGCTGGCGTTCGAGATCGACGCCATGCTCGAAGATGACCGCGCCTTCAATACCGAGTGGTATGAAACGGCACTGCGGGCACTGCCCGAGCTGCCGCCGGAAAAGGAATAACCCCGGCACGCAGCAACACGCTGGACAGTTCGGCAAAGTGCGTTCACCTTATGGCCTGCTAGCCTCTAATAAATTTTAGAAAGTCTGGAGTCCTTATGTCGTATACCCCTGAGTTGGTTGCCGAACTGGAAATCCTTGTACTCTTCCCCTTGGACAGCACCAAGGAAGGCTTGAAAGTCCATCAGACTGCCGCCCCTACTGCCATCGCCGCTGCCAAGCGCCTCCATGCCAAAGGGCTGATTGACCAACCGGACGGGGGCTACCTGACGAGCCTTGGCCGGGACGCTGCCGAGCAAGCCCAAACCCTGCTGACCATCCTGACCACTGCCAACACCAAAGAAGCCGCCTGATACTTGATACCGCCCATGGAGTCCGCCGCCTGCGGATTCCGCGGGTGTTGCTGCGCGGCATACGAAATTCTGACGCCAAAAAGCCACTTCCCTCTAAAACTCCTACGCTACTGTCTGTAAACTCCTGCATGGCCGCCCGCGTCGGGCTGCGAGCCACCGAGTTCGACATGACCCGCACCCATGAAATCCGCCCCGATCTGGACGAAGGCATCGACCGTAAGGTGCTGACCCAACTGCGCGCGCGTTTCATGACCCTCAATCAAGGCCGCATGGCCCGGGCCGTCGAGGGGCTGACGCCACGCCAGCAAAGCGTGCTGGCTTTGTTGCCGCTGTTTTTCCACGTCAATCATCCGCTGTTGCCGGGCTATGTCTCCAGTAACACACCGGCTGGCCTGTCGAATTTCGAACCGGACGCCCAGGCCTTGGCCGATGCCCAACGCCTGACCCGCTCGTTCTCCTATAAACCGCGCCATGGCAACCCGCCTACGCCGATCCACGGTTTGTTCCTGATGGGCAGCCTTGGCACGCTGGCGCAGGCCGATCAAAGCGATATGGACGTGTGGGTATGCCACGCTCCCGACCTGAGCGAGACCGAGCTGGCCGAGCTGCGCAAAAAGTGCCAACTGCTGGAAACCTGGGCCTTGAGCATGGGTGCCGAGGCGCATTTCTTCCTGATCGACCCGACGCGCTTTGTGTTGGGTGATCGCGATACTCCACTGAGTTCCGACGACTGCGGCACCACCCAGCACTACCTGCTGCTGGATGAGTTCTATCGCACCGCGATCTGGCTGGCCGGGCGCACGCCCATCTGGTGGCTGGTGCCGGTCTACGAAGAAAACCGCTACGCCGAATTTACTCACGCCCTGGTGTCCAAGCGTTTTATCCGCGTCGATGAAACCCTCGACCTCGGCCATCTGGCTCATATTCCTCCGGGGGAGTTTATTGGCGCCGGGCTGTGGCAACTGTTCAAGGGCATCGAGTCGCCCTATAAATCGGTGCTCAAGCTGCTGCTGACCGAGGTCTACGCCAGCGAACACCCGAAGGTGCAATGCCTGAGCCTGCGCTTCAAACAGGCGGTGTTCAGCCATCAGGTAGACCTGGATGAGCTGGACCCGTACATCATGGTCTACCGCCGCATCGAGGAATACCTCAAGGCCCGCAACGAGCTGGAGCGCCTGGAACTGGTGCGCCGCAGCCTGTACCTGAAGGTCAACCGCAAGCTCAGCGCCGGCCAGCGCACCGCCGGTTGGCAACGGCAGCTGCTGGAACGCCTGGCGCATGAGTGGGGCTGGGACACGCGCCAACTGGCCCTGCTGGACAGCCGCAGCCAATGGAAAGTGCGCCAGGTCGCCTCCGAGCGCCGTGCTCTGGTCAATGAGTTGAACTACAGCTACCGCTTCCTCACCCAGTTCACCCGCAGCGAACACACCGCCAGCGCGGTCAATAAACGCGAACTCAATGTACTGGGCCGCCGCTTGTATGCGGCGTTCGAGCGCAAGGCCGGCAAGGTCGAGTTCATCAACCCCGGCATCGCCCCGGACCTGGCCGAAGACACTTTGACCCTGGTGCAGTCGCCCAACCGCAAGGAGCCGGGCCAGCACCATTGGGGCCTGTATAACGGCAACCTTACCGCTCTGGAGTGGGAACACTTCGCCCCGATCAAACGCAGCCGCGACCTGCTGGAAATGCTCACCTGGTGCCATCGCAACGGCGTGATCGACAGCAGCACCCGCCTGGCGCTGCACCCCGGCACCAGCGACATGACCGAGTTCGAGCTGTTCAACCTATTGGGCAGCCTGCAACAGACCATCGCCCTGCCCCTGTCCAGTGTCGATGAGAGCCGCTTGCTGCGCCCGGCAGTGCCGGAAGAGGTGCTGCTGTTGATCAACGTTGGGGTTGACCCGCTCAAACATCATCGCGACCTGAATATCCTGATGACCACAGAGCGCACCGACTCCCTGAGCTATGCCGGCGTGCGCGACAATCTGGTGCTGACCCTGGACCAGGTCACGCTCAACAGCTGGAACGAAGTGATGGTCAGCCGCTATGACGGCCCCCACGCCCTGCTCGACTGCCTGCGCGACTACCTCAACCAACTGCCCTCGAACCATCTGCCACGCCTGCGAGTGCGTTGTTTTTGCCACAACCGGGCACAGTTCATTGCCCAGCGGGTGGAAGAGGTATTCGACACCGCGCAGCATCTGCTGCTCGGCCAGGGCAATCATCGCTACCTGCTCCAGGTGCAGCAGCATTATCACGTCATGGAACTGGTACCGGGCCAGGCCACCCATGTGTCACTGCCGACCCAGGACGCGCTGATCGCCTACCTCAGCGAGGAGCTGGTCAGCTATAGCCCGTGGCACCTGGACGCCATGGCCTTGGAAGACCACGACCTGGCGCTGCTGCTGCCCATGGGCCAAGCCGAGTGTGTGCAGGTGTTCTACCGCGTCAATGAAGGCTTCGCCGACGTCTACGTGCTCGACGAATTCAACGCGCTCTGGCAACAGCGCTTGCCATTTCATGATGAGCAAAGCCTGTTGGCGCCGTTGCAGCGCTTTTTGCAATCGATCCTGTATCGCCGCGAAGCACTATCGTCCCTGGACACCCAGCAACCCGCGGGCGAGATACAGATCCTGTATTACCAACTGTTGCCATCGGGCAGCGGCCGTGCGCGGGGCGTTGAGCCAAGGCCGGCCCCGCAAGACCCGGCCAACAAGGCGTTTTATGACGTGCAGGCCATTATCGGCAAAGGCACGCCAGGCCACGTAGGGATCACCCTGTACTGCAATCAGCGGGAGTTTTCCGAACTGGAATTTGGCGACCAGCTGTTTACGGTGGTCGCCCGGGAGATCGTCGGGCAACGTCGGGAAACCGAGCGTTACCGCTGCTATATCACTGATCTGGATCTGTCGGGACTGCTCGGTGATGTGCAAAGCCCAAGCAATCTGTACCTGCGCTATAAAGCCGAACTGGAACAGTCACTCAATGCGGCCTTGAATCAGGTTTAGAGCGGGAAGGCGCCACCATCTTTGGGCTGGCCTTCGACGCTGAGCAATTCCAGCTTCAAGGTCTTGCCGCCTGGCGCCGGCCAGTCGATGTGCTGGCCCACTTGCAGGCCGAGCAATGCGCTGCCCACGGGTGCCATGATCGAAATCTTGCCTTCGTCGGCGTTCGCGTGCTTGGGGTAGACCAGCGTCAGGTGATAGTCCTTGCCGCTGCTTTGCTCACGGCAATGCACGCTGGAGTTCATGGTCACGACACCCGCAGGCACTTCATCGTGACCAACCACGTCTTCGGCGCGGTCGAGTTCGGCTTGCAACGCTCGGGCGCCGGGAAACTCGTCGCCCAAGCGGTCGATCAGTTGCTCCAGACGCTGCACGTCAAGACGGGTAAGAATGATGGACGGTGCGGTGGTCATGATTCAGGCAGACTCCTTTTTTCTGCACAAAAAAGCAAAACCCCGCCAGGAAAAGGCGGGGTTCTCACGGACCTCGATGAATGGAGGTGTATCCGGACACTACCACAGCGACACAAATAAACAAGACGCCGTCAGGCGCTCGCCTTGCGCTGTTCAGCCTCGGCGCAGATCACCCGGCGCCGCGCATCGTCGGCAGAGCGCCATTCCCGGATGTCTTCCACGTGGCGGAAGCAGCCCAGGCAGACTTTCTGCTCGTCCAGGCGACACAAACTGATACAAGGTGACGGCACTGCCGGGCTGACATTGCTAAACAGCGGCTTGGGCGGGCGTACGGTTGCAGGCTCACTCACCATCAGACCTCGTCGAAATCCAGCTCGACGCCGGTGTATTCCTGGACCAGTCGGGTGAGCATCTCACCCAGCAACTCTTCACTCTTGTCGCACTGCCATTTGCCGCTTTCTTCATCGTAGTCGAAGTGAACGCCACCGGAGCGCGCCGCCAGCCACAGCTGACGCAGAGGCTCCTGGCGACTGAAGATCAATTGCGGGCCAGTCTCGAACTTGACGGTCAGCACACCGGCCGAGTTTTCCAGATCCACATCCAGGTCGCTGTCGTCGAAAATATCTTCCAGCTTCTCCTGGGTGGCATCCACCAGGTCGTGAAAACGGGCTTCGGTCAAACTCATTGTGGCAACCTCAAAAGTGTCTGGTTTTGCTCAAGCGCCGCACGATACGGGCGAGCCTCGCCGATTGCAAAGGATACTGATTTGATCACGGATGACGGTACGAAATATCCCCAGGCATCGTAGCCTGCTTCCCTACTGTCTCGGCAAACCCCCGCCGGACGGGTGTTGCGGCGCATAGGCAAGCTGGCGGGTGGTCGGTATACTCGGGCGCAATTAATGCATATTCAAGGATTTCGCCATGAAGCGCCTGATCTCTTCCCTTGCTGCGCTCGTCGCGGTCGCTTGCCTCGTTAGTGCCTGTGGCCAGAAAGGCCCGTTGTACCTGCCGGATGACAGCAAAGATCCAAACGAACAGGCGCAATCGTCGCAAAAGCCGTCAAAAGCCCATAAGCACGACACCTACTAAGTTAAGGGAAACTTATGGACGCTTTTAACTACCGGGACGGCGAGCTGTTCGCGGAAGGCGTGGCCTTGTCCGCGATTGCCCAGCGCTTCGGCACCCCGACCTATGTGTACTCGCGTGCGCATATCGAAGCCCAATACCGCTCGTTCACCGACGCCCTCGACGGCGTGCCGCACCTGGTGTGCTACGCAGTCAAGGCCAACTCCAACCTGGGTGTACTCAATGTCCTGGCGCGTCTTGGCGCTGGTTTTGACATCGTGTCCCGTGGCGAGCTGGAACGCGTACTGGCCGCCGGTGGCCAGGCGGACAAAATCGTCTTCTCCGGCGTCGGCAAGAGCCGCGAAGACATGCGCCGCGCCCTGGAAGTCGGCGTGCATTGCTTCAACGTCGAATCCACCGACGAACTGGAGCGCCTGCAAGTCGTTGCCGCCGAAATGGGCGTTCGCGCGCCGATCTCCCTGCGCGTCAACCCGGATGTCGACGCCGGCACCCACCCGTACATCTCCACCGGTCTCAAAGAGAACAAGTTCGGCATTGCCATCGCCGACGCCGAGGACGTGTACATCCGCGCAGCCCAACTGCCGAACCTGGAAGTGCTGGGCGTCGACTGCCATATCGGCTCGCAACTGACCACCCTGCCACCGTTCCTGGATGCCCTCGACCGCCTGCTGGCCTTGATCGACCGCCTCGGCGAGTGCGGCATCTACCTGCACCACATCGACCTCGGTGGTGGCGTGGGCGTGCGTTATCGCGATGAAGAGCCGCCACTGATTGCCGACTATATCCAGGCCGTGCGCGAACGCATCGAAGGCCGCGACCTGACGCTGATGTTCGAGCCGGGCCGCTACATCGTCGCCAACGCTGGCGTGTTGCTGACCCAGGTCGAGTACCTCAAGCATACCGAACACAAGGATTTCGCCATCGTCGATGCGGCGATGAACGACCTGATCCGCCCGGCGCTGTACCAGGCCTGGATGGATGTCACCGCCGTGACGCCGCGCACAAGCGAAGCCCGCGCCTATGACATCGTCGGGCCCATCTGCGAGACCGGCGACTTCCTCGCCAAGGATCGTGAGTTGGCGCTTGAGGAAGGTGATCTGCTGGCCGTGCATTCGGCCGGTGCCTACGGGTTTGTCATGAGTTCCAACTACAACACCCGCGGGCGTACCGCCGAGGTGCTGGTGGACGGTGATCAAGCATTTGAAGTGCGTCGCCGCGAGACGGTAGCCGAGTTGTATGCTGGCGAAAGCCTGCTGCCGGAGTAAGCCATGCTGCTGCGTTTTACCAAGATGCACGGGCTGGGTAATGATTTCATGGTCCTCGACCTGGTCAGCCAGCACGCGCACATCCTGCCCAAGCACGCCAAACAGTGGGGTGATCGCCACACCGGCATCGGTTTCGACCAGTTGCTGCTGGTCGAGGCGCCGAGCAACCCGGAGGTGGATTTCCGCTACCGGATCTTCAACTCCGACGGTTCCGAAGTGGAACAGTGCGGCAACGGCGCGCGCTGCTTTGCGCGCTTTGTGCTCGACAAACGCCTGACTGCCAAACGCCAGATTCGCGTCGAAACCAAAGGCGGCGTGATCGAACTGGACATCCGCAACGATGGCCAGATCAGCGTCAACATGGGCGCCCCACGCCTGGTGCCGGCGGATATTCCGTTCCAGGCCAGCGAGCAGGCCACCAGTTATGCACTGGATGTAGACGGCAAGACCGTCGACATCGCCGCCGTGTCCATGGGCAACCCTCATGCAGTGCTGCGGGTCACCGACATCAATAACGCCCCCGTGCACGAACTGGGGCCGAAGATCGAACATCATCCGCGCTTTCCGGCAAGGGCCAATGTGGGCTTCCTGCAGGTGATCGACCGCAACCGTGCGCAATTGCGCGTATGGGAACGCGGCGTCGGCGAAACCCAGGCTTGCGGCACCGGTGCTTGCGCCGCTGCCGTGGCTGCGATCAGCCAGGGGTGGATGGATTCGCCGCTGTTGATCGACCTGCCCGGCGGACGTTTGTCCATCGAATGGGCAGGCCCTGGCCACCCGGTGATGATGACCGGGCCGGCCTCGCGCGTATACGAAGGACAGGTCCGTCTATGAGTGAGCCAAGCTAATGACCGATAAGCCTCAAGTACCCGCACACGCTACCCCGAGTGAAAGCCTGGAGGCCGCTGCTGTCGCGGCGTACCTTGAGGCTAACCCGGACTTCTTCGTCGAGCACGAAGAACTGCTGCCGGCCCTGCGCATCCCTCACCAGCGCGGCGATACCGTATCGCTGGTGGAGCGGCAGATGAAGATCCTGCGCGAGCGTAATATTGAAATGCGCCACCGGCTCTCGCATCTGATGGACGTGGCCCGCGACAACGACCGCTTGTTCGACAAGACCCGCCGCCTGATTCTGACCCTGATGGATGCCACCAGCCTGGAAGAAACGGTGATCGCCGTGGAAGACAGCCTGCGTGAGGATTTCCAGGTGCCCTTCGTCAGCCTGATCCTGTTCAGCGACAACCCGATGCCGGTGGGCCGCTGGGTCACAGGTGGCGAAGCGCAGACGGCCATCGGCGGCCTGCTGTCCGAAGGCAAGACCGTCAGCGGCACCTTGCGCGAGCATGAGCTGGACTTCCTGTTTGGCGCCGAACAGCGCAAGCAGATCGGCTCTACGGCTGTCATCGCCCTCAGCCATCAAGGCTTGCACGGGGTACTGGCCATCGCCAGCCGCGACCCGGCGCACTACAAAAGCTCGGTGGGCACGTTGTTCCTGACCTATATCGCCGAAGTGCTGGGCCGCGTCCTGCCACGCCACACCACCACCCTGCGCGCGGTGCGCTGATCATGGAGCGGCAACTGGACGCTTACTGCGCTCACCTGCGCAATGAGCGCCAGGTGTCGTCCCACACGCTGGAAGCTTATCGGCGGGACTTGAACAAGGTCCTGGCCTATTGCGAAAAGCAGCACGTCAGCAGCTGGAAGGCCCTGGATATCCAGGCCCTGCGCAGCCTGATCGCCCGGTTGCACCAACAGGGCCAATCCTCCCGCAGCCTGTCTCGCCTGCTGTCGGCGGTGCGCGGCCTCTATCACTACCTCAATCGCGAAGGGCTGTGCGACCACGACCCGGCCAATGGCCTGTCACCGCCCAAAGGCGAACGGCGCCTGCCCAAGACCCTGGACACAGACCGAGCCCTGCAATTGCTCGACGGTGCCGTCGAGGATGACTTCCTGGCCCATCGCGACCAGGCAATCCTCGAGCTGTTCTATTCCTCGGGCCTGCGCCTGTCGGAGCTGACGGGCCTGAACCTCGACCAGTTGGACCTCGCCGATGGCCTGGTGCAAGTGCTCGGCAAAGGCAGCAAGACGCGCGTACTGCCCGTGGGCAGGAAAGCCCGCGAAGCCTTGCAGCTATGGCTGCCGCTACGCCTTCTGACCAACCCGACAGACGATGCCGTGTTTGTCAGCCAGCAAGGCCGGCGCCTGGGGCCGCGGGCGATTCAACTGCGGGTCAAGGCTGCCGGCGAGCGCGAGCTGGGGCAGAATCTGCACCCGCACATGTTGCGTCATTCCTTTGCCAGCCACCTGCTCGAATCCTCCCAGGACCTGCGCGCCGTGCAGGAGCTGCTCGGGCACTCGGATATCAAGACCACGCAAATCTACACCCACCTCGACTTCCAGCACCTGGCAACGGTGTACGACAGCGCCCATCCACGGGCCAAACGCATCAAGGGCGGCGACTCATGAGTATCAAGCTGATCACCTTCGACCTGGACGACACCCTCTGGGACAACGTACCTGTCATCATCAGCGCCGAAGCGTCGATGCGTGAATGGCTGGCGACCCACGCGTCCAAGGTCGGCGACCTGCCCCTTGAGCATTTTGCCAGCCTGCGCCAGCAGGTGCTGCAGCGTCATCCCGAACTCAAACACCGTATCAGCCTGCTGCGCCACCGCGTGTTGATGCATGCGTTCGAGGAGGCCGGTTATCCCCAACCTGAGGCCACAGAGATGGCGGATGTCTGCTTCGAAGCGTTCATCCACGCACGCCACCAACTCACCGTGTTTCCGGAAGCCGAGCCGATGCTCAAGGCGCTGCGCCAGCACTTCCTGCTCGGCGTGATCACCAATGGCAATGCCGATGTGCAGCGTGTGGGCCTGGCGGACTACTTTCACTTTGCCCTGCGCGCTGAAGATATCGGCATCGCCAAGCCGGACGCACGGCTGTTTCATGAAGCACTGCAACGTGGCGGTGTGGACGCCAGCGCGGCAGTGCATGTGGGCGATCATCCTGGGGATGACATCGCCGGCGCGCAGCAGGCGGGACTGCGGGCAGTGTGGTTCAACCCCACGGGCAAGGCCTGGGAGGGTGACAAGCGCCCGGATGCGCAGATTCGCAGCCTGACGGAGTTACCGCCACTGCTGAGTCGCTGGAGCTAACACTGGCCCCAATGTGGGAGCTGGCTTGGCTGCTCCCACAGGGTATTGCAGCAAACCGGTAAATTGCTCCAGGCATGAAAAAGCCCGCAGCGACGGCGGGCTTTTTCTTACAAGCAGGAGGCAGACCTCAGATAGGTCGGCTTCCGTACTTGTTATCCGGCTTCTTCGGTGGATCAGCCACCACGTTGGCCTCGACTTCCTGCACTTTGCCGCCTTTAGCGAGGAATTCTTCCATCGCACGGGCCAGGGCATCGCGCTCTTTGTTCTTGGCTTCAACGCTCGGCAACTCGTCTACCGACACAGCCGCCTTGGCTTTGCCTTTGGCTTTGGGAGCCGCGTCATCGCCAACACTGTCATCGACGTCCTCAGCAACGTCTTCGGCCGCAACTTCAAGACCGTCTTCGGTGTCGTCTTCATCACCTACTTCGAGGTCGTCTTGTTCCAGATCATCGTCGCTCATGTTCTACCTCATGACTTGCGAAAAGCAGATTAGTTATAGCCCAGCTTCACCCTCTGTCGAGGTTGCCGGAAAAAAATCAACATCCACTGAATCACCAGTGGCTTATGCCCCTTCACCGTGCAAGGTGGCGAGGACTTTACGAGCACCGCCATGATCACGGTGCTCGCCCAGATAAACACCTTGCCAGGTCCCTATCGCCAAGCGGCCGGCCTTGACCGGCAAACTCAGCTGGCAGCCCAGCAGACTGGCCTTGAAGTGCGCCGGCAGATCATCCGGACCTTCGTCGTTATGTTCAAACCCTGCGCGACCTTGTGGCACCAGCAGGTTGAAAAAACGCTCGAAGTCACGGCGAACCGCCGGGTCGGCATTCTCGTTGACGGTCAACGAGGCCGAGGTGTGCTGCAGCCACAAATGCAACAGGCCCACACGGCACGCCTTCAATTCAGGCAAGCCGGCAAGCAACTCGTCCGTTACCAAGTGAAAGCCCCGGGGCTTGGCCCGCAGGGTAATCAGGGTCTGTTGCCACATACAGTTCTCCGCCCATCGGCGCGCATTCTAGCGCGCTCTGGGAAAAAACAAAGTGCCGAATACGCCTTCATGCCTGTAAGACATTTGCACCCTTAAAAGTGCTGTGTGGATCCCATCACAAAGTCGATAAAAAACCCATGCGCCTTTAGCCACAGACAAACGCCAGGCAAAAAAATGCCCGGCAAGCCGGGCATGTTTTTTTCGCCTGGTTACAAGTTGTAGCCGCGCTCGTTATGTTGCGCCAGGTCGAGGCCAACCGCCTCTTCTTCCTCGGTGACACGCAGGCCCATGACCATGTCGAGCACCTTGAGGATGACGTAGGTCACGATCGCCGTGTAGATCACGGTGAAGCCCACGCCTTTGCACTGGATCCAGACTTGGGCTGCGATGTCGGTCACGGTGCCGAAGCCGCCCAGCGCCGGGGCAGCGAACACACCGGTAAGGATCGCACCGACGATGCCGCCGATACCGTGCACGCCGAAAGCGTCCAGGGAGTCGTCATAACCCAGCTTGCGCTTGAGGCTGGTAGCACAGAAGAAGCACACCACACCGGCGACCAGGCCAATCACCAGGGCGCCCATCGGGCCCACGGTGCCCGCCGCAGGCGTCACGGCGACGAGGCCGGCGACCACGCCCGAGGCGATACCCAGTGCGCTGGGCTTGCCGTGGGTGATCCACTCGGCAAACATCCAGCCCAGGGCCGCGGCTGCTGTAGCGATTTGAGTTACCAGCATCGCCATGCCCGCGGTGCCGTTGGCCGCCGCGGCGGAACCGGCGTTGAAGCCAAACCAGCCGATCCACAGCATGGCCGCGCCCACCAGGGTATAGCCCAGGTTATGCGGTGCCATCGGGGTGGTCGGGAAGCCTTTGCGCTTGCCGAGCACGATGCACGCCACCAGGCCAGCCACACCCGCGTTGATGTGCACAACGGTGCCGCCAGCGAAGTCCAGCACGCCCCAGTCCCACATCAGGCCGCCGTTGCCGCTCCAGACCATGTGCGCAATCGGCGCGTAGACCAGGGTGAACCAGATAGCCATGAAGATCAGCATTGCGGAGAACTTCATACGCTCAGCGAAAGCACCGACGATCAGCGCCGGGGTAATGATGGCAAAGGTCATCTGGAAGGTGATGAACACGGCTTCCGGAAACAGCGCCGCCGGCCCGGTGATGCTGGCCGGGGTGACACCCGCCAGGAACGCCTTGCCCATGCCGCCGAAGAAGGAATTGAAGTTGACCACGCCTTGTTCCATACCGGTGGTATCGAACGCGATGCTGTAGCCGTAGACGACCCAGAGGATGCTGATCAGGCCAGTGATGGCGAAACACTGCATCATCACCGACAGAATGTTTTTGGAGCGGACCATGCCGCCGTAGAACAGCGCCAGGCCAGGGATGGTCATGAACAGCACCAGCGCGGTGGCGGTAAGCATCCAGGCGGTGTCGCCGGAATTGAGGACTGGAGCAGCCACTTCATCTGCCGCCATGGCCAGGCTTGGCATTACGATGGACAGCAGGGCTCCGAGCCCTGCGAATTTACGCAGAGTCATATTGTTTTCTCCTGGGGCGTTGGGGTTTGGCGGCTTAGATTGCGTCGGTATCGGTTTCGCCGGTACGGATGCGAATAGCCTGTTCCAGATTGACCACGAAGATCTTGCCGTCACCGATCTTGCCGGTGTTGGCCGCCTTGGTTATCGCCTCGATAACCCGGTCAAGATCCTTGTCGTCAATGGCGACATCGATCTTCACCTTCGGCAGGAAATCGACCACGTATTCCGCGCCGCGATACAGCTCGGTATGACCCTTCTGCCGACCGAAGCCCTTGACCTCAGTAACGGTAATGCCCTGCACGCCGATCTCGGACAGTGACTCGCGAACATCGTCCAACTTGAACGGCTTGATGATGGCAGTGACTAGCTTCATGAAAACTCTCTCCCGAATTTGGTGGACTTGCCCCAGGAAAACAAACCCGTCTCAAGTCTAAGCGCAGTGCCTGGCTTTGTAACGCATCGTCGCCTCGGCATTTGCCGTCGCGACGCCAGCGAACCACTGGTGACGAGCCCTGTACCCCGGATCCGTCGGCGCACTGCATTCGTCACAGCGACTGCATCAGTGCATGGGTCATGATCGTCTAAGCAGAAACCTTGCCAGCTCCGTAAAAACCACCGAAATCAATCCTTTACCCGCTTGTGCCCACCTACGGGGCGCCTGCGCGGCCGCAATGCGCATCAAAACAGTGCGAGGCCGCCCGCCCCAATGCGCGAAAACCGTGCGCAAAGGGGCCTGGAAATGACTATAGACGCTGCGTGATACACTGCCGGCCAACTGTTTTCCGGAATATGTCCAATGCTCGCGCCCAAAGACTTCCTAGACGCCCTGAGCGGCCACGCCTCTCGCCTGTTCAGCGGCGACACCCCACTGCCCCGCAATGAAATCGAAAGCCAGTTCAAGGCTTTGCTACAGAGTGGTTTCAGCAAGCTCGACCTGGTCAGCCGAGAAGAGTTTGACAGCCAGATGGTGGTGCTGGCCCGCACACGTGCGCGGCTGGAGAGCCTGGAGGCGAAGGTGGCTGAACTTGAAGCCCGGTTGACGCCACCTTCTGCTGAGTGAACGCAATTGTTGTGGGAGCTGGCTTGCCTGCTCCCACACTTGTTTTGCGTTGCCGCCCGGATACGTTCTGTAAAACCTCCCCCGCCCCGCTCCATCCCACCTCGTCTACCCTTGAAAAAACCGCAGGAAGCGGCCCTCCCATTCAAGGAACGAGCATGTCCCTCGCCATTGTCCACAGCCGCGCACAGGTCGGTGTGGAAGCCCCAGCCGTCACTGTCGAAGTGCATATGGCCAATGGCCTGCCGTCTCTCACCTTGGTGGGTTTGCCCGAAACCGCAGTGAAGGAAAGCAAGGACCGCGTGCGCAGTGCCATCCTCAACTCGGCGCTGCAATATCCGGCCCGGCGCATCACGCTCAACCTCGCGCCCGCCGACCTGCCCAAGGACGGCGGGCGTTTTGATCTGGCGATTGCCCTCGGCATCCTGGCGGCCAGTGTGCAAGTGCCGGCCTTGATGCTCGATGACGTGGAATGCCTTGGGGAGTTGGCGTTGTCCGGCGAGGTGCGCGCGGTGAAAGGGGTACTGCCTGCCGCGCTGGCAGCGCGCAAGGCCGGGCGCACCGTGATAGTGCCGCGCGCCAATGCCGAGGAGGCGTGCCTGGCGTCGGGGTTGAAGGTGATTGCGGTGGATCACTTGCTGCAAGTGGTGGCGCACCTGAATGGGCATGTGCCGATTGAGCCCTACAGGTCCGACGGCTTGCTGTACGTGAACAAGCCTTACCCAGACCTGCGTGAAGTGCAGGGCCAACTCGCGGCCAAGCGAGCATTGCTGATCGCGGCGGCGGGCGCGCATAACCTGCTTTTCAGCGGGCCACCGGGCACCGGCAAGACGTTATTGGCCAGCCGGCTACCGGGCTTGCTGCCGCCGTTGAGCGAGCAGGAAGCACTGGAAGTGGCCGCGATCCAATCCGTGGTCAGCCTGGCACCGCTGAGCCATTGGCCAAACCGCCCGTTTCGCCAGCCGCACCACTCGGCATCCGGGCCGGCGCTGGTGGGGGGCGGCTCGAAGCCACAACCGGGGGAAATCACCCTGGCCCATCACGGGGTGTTATTCCTGGATGAGCTGCCAGAGTTCGATCGCAAGGTACTGGAGGTCCTGCGCGAACCATTGGAGTCGGGGCATATCGTGATCTCCCGAGCCCGAGACCGGGTGAGCTTCCCGGCTCGCTTTCAACTGGTCGCGGCGATGAATCCCTGCCCCTGCGGCTACATGGGCGAACCCAGCGGGCGTTGCCGGTGTACGCCGGAGCAGATCCAGCGTTATCGCAACAAGCTATCCGGCCCTTTGCTGGACCGGATTGATTTGCACCTGACCGTCGCGCGGGAGGCCACTGCGCTGAGCCCCACTCAACCGGCGGGCGATACAACGGCCGATGCCTCGGTGCGGGTAGCCGAAGCACGCGAGCGTCAACAGCAACGCCAGGGGTGTGCCAATGCTTTTCTGGACCTGCCGGGGCTGCGCCAGCACTGCAAGCTGCCAAAGGTCGACGAGGGTTGGCTAGAGACCGCCTGCGAGCGACTGACACTGTCACTGCGGGCGGCCCATCGGCTGCTGAAGGTGGCGCGCACCTTGGCGGACCTGGACCAGATGGACGCCATCACCCGTGATCATCTGAAGGAGGCCCTGCAATACCGCCCAGCATCTCTCAGCTGAGCCTCCCACAATTTGTTTGGCGGTGCTTCAGCGAAACCGATCCACCTCATGTCGCAAACCTGCCGCCAAGGTCTCCAGCTCCTTGGCGGTAACCGCCAGGTTGGACACCACTTCACGCTGCTCGCTGTTGGCCAGCGCAATGCTCTGCAGGTTGCTGCTGAGCAAGGTCGCGGTACTGCTCTGTTCCTGGGTGGCGGTGGTGATCGCCGCGAACTGCTGACCGGCCGAGCGGCTTTGCTCGTCGATACGCGCCAGGGCCGAGGCCACGTCGGCGTTGCGCGACAAGCCTTCCTGCATCAGCGCATTGCCGTGTTCCATGGTGCTGATGGCGTTGCCAGTTTCCTGCTGGATGCTCTGGATCATGCCGGAGATTTCATCGGTGGCCTGGCGGGTACGCGAAGCCAAATTGCGCACTTCGTCGGCGACCACGGCAAAACCACGGCCTTGCTCACCGGCGCGGGCGGCTTCGATGGCGGCGTTGAGCGCCAGCAGGTTGGTCTGTTCGGCGATGGCGGTAATCACGCCGACGATCCCGCCGATTTCCTGGGAACGCTGGCCCAGGGTGTTGATCACTGCAGCGGTGCTGTTCAGCGCAGTGGCGATATGTTCCAGGGACGATGACGCTTCTTGCATCGAGGTGCGGCCGATACGAGTTTGCTGGGCATTCTCTTGGGCCAGGCGCTCGGTGTTGCCCATGTTGTCGGCAATGTTCAGCGAGGTGGCACTGAACTCTTCCACCGCGCCGGCCATGCTGGTGATCTCACCGGACTGCTGCTCCATACCTTCATAGGCTCCACCGGACAAGCCCGACAACGCCTGTGCGCGGCTGTTGACCTGTTCGGCCGCGGTACGGATATGCGACACCATGGTCGACAGCGCTTCACCCATCTGGTTGAAACTGCGCGCCAACTGGCCGATTTCGTCATGGCTGGAAACGTTGAGGCGCGCACTCAAATCGCCCGCGCCCAGCGCCTGGGCCTGGCGCACCAGCTCGCTCAATGGCGCCAGCTTGCTGCGCAACAGCCACACCGTGGCGCCCACTGCCAGCAACATCGCCAACACACTGCCGATCACCAGGCGGATGCCGACTTCCCAGGTCACTGCGCGAATCTCAGCCTTGGGCATGCTCGCTACCACCGCCCAAGGGCCGCCTTCGAACGGCACCGATACGCTATAGAAATCTTCGTTCTTGTCGCTCCAGAAACGGCCTGCGCCCGGCTTTTTCGCCAGGTCGAGCATCACGGCAATCGCCTGATCCGGCGCTTGCACGCCAGCCGGCGGCACCAGCCAGTGCTTTTGCTCATCGAGCAGCGCGAGGGAGCCGGTCTGACCGATACGGAAGCGCTTGAGGTTTTCAAACTGGGCGTTCTGAGCATCGGTGTAATCGAAACCGATGAACAGCACGGCGATGACCTGGCCACTGCTGTCACGCACGGGGCTGTATTGGGTCATGTAGGAGCGGTCGAACAACACGGCACGGCCGATGTAGGTCTGGCCGCCCACAACGCGCTGGTAGGCCGCGCCCTGACGGTCGAGCACGGTGCCAATGGCGCGATTGCCATCCTGCTTGGTCAGGGAGGTGCTGACGCGGATAAAGTCGTCGCCGCTGCGCACGAATACCGTGGCCACGCCGCCGGACATCTGCTTGAACTCATCCACCTCTTCGAAGTTGTTATTCAATACCTCGTTGCCCAGGTAGAGGCTTGGCGTCTGCACGCCGGCCACGGCCACGGGCTGGTCCGCACGTACACTCAAGCCGGCGCCGAAGCGCTTTTCAAACAGCCCGCTCAAACGCTGGGTGCTTTCGCGCAAGGTGCTGTGGAAGGTGTTGAGTTGGTCGGCGAGCAGACGCGCCTCGCTGGCCAGGTGTTCCTCGCGGGTGGCGAGGTTGGCGGAGTCGAGGGTACGCAAGGCAAAGACCGTACTGCCGCTGATGACGACAGCGAGAATCACGGCGAGTGCAAGGCCTAACTGGGAGGCAATCCGGGCACGAGGTTGAGACATGACAGCTCCTGGCCGAGGCCAGGATCATCCTGATCTCATAGCGCTGCTCGGCAAATTATCTAGTGGGAAACGTTGATGCACGATGGTTCCAACCTCCTTCTTCGGCGGCATTTGGCAATACTTGAGCGAATCACAGGGGTATCCCGCAAACGATTGCACACCCGGTCCGGCCCTACTCAATCGAGGCGTTCAACCTGGGGCAATTCCATCGCCTTGACTTCGCCCTGAAGAAATTCCGCCAGCCGTCGCAAACGCTCCCCGCCCGGGCGAGTTTTCGGCCACACCAGGTAGTAGCTTTCCCCACTGGCGACCGCCGTGGGCCACGGCAGGCTCAAGCGTCCCTGCGCCACGTCTTCGGCCACCATCAGCAAGTCACCCATGGAGACGCCATAGCCACGGGCGGCAGCGATCATCCCCAGCTCGAGCGTGTCGAACACCTGCCCACCCTTGAGTGAAACGTGAGATGACAACCCCATGCGCTGCAGCCAGTAACGCCAGTCGCGGCGGTCCGGGGTCGGGTGCAGCAGTTCGGCGGTTGCCAGCCGCGTCACGTCCCAGGGACCGTCGTCCAACAGATTCGGCGCTCCCACCGGGATCAGCATTTCCGCAAACAGATAACTGGCCTCCCAGTCCGCCGGAAAGTGCCCGTTGCTGAGCAACACTGCACAGTCGAACGGCTCTTGGTTAAAGTCCACTTCATCGATGCTCATCCACGCACTGGTGAGCTGTACCTCATTGCCTGGCTGCAATGCGCGGAAGCGACTCAACCGCGCCAGCAGCCAGCGCATGGTCAAGGTGGACGGCGCCTTCATACGCAGGATGTCATCTTCGGCATTCAAGGTATGGCAAGCACGCTCCAGGGCAGCGAAGCCTTCCCGTACGCCAGGCAGCAACAACCGCGCCGCTTCCGTGAGCTGCAATGTGCGACCGCTGCGCTGGAACAATCGGCAGGCGAAATAATCTTCGAGCGTACGGATATGCCGGCTGATCGCACTTTGGGTAATCGACAACTCCTCAGCCGCGCGGGTAAAGGAGTGGTGCCGGGAGGCGGCTTCAAATGCCCGCAAGGCATAAAGAGGAGGAAGACGACGGGACATTCTGAAAGCTCCGACTGCGCATTCTGGAAACCCTACCAGAATCGCTCAAGCATGAGTTTTAATCATGCCAACGATCGCTTTTATCCTTTTGTGCAATGCGCTGAATGCGCCGAGAATCAACCCTTCCCCACCTTCCTGATTATTCGAGTGTGATGATCATGCAACATCCGGCACGTACCGAACTCTGGGCCATTCTGCGGCTGTCGGGGCCGTTGATTGCCTCACAGTTGGCGCACATGCTGATGGTGCTGACCGACACCCTGATGATGGCGCGCCTGAGCCCCGAGGCCTTGGCAGGCGGCGGCCTGGGCGCGGCGAGCTATTCGTTCGTGGCGATCTTCTGCATCGGCGTGATCGCAGCCGTGGGCACCCTGGTCGCCATTCGCCATGGCGCGGGCGATATCGACGGCGCCACCCGCCTGACCCAGGCCGGGCTGTGGCTGGCGTGGTTGATGGCGCTGGCGGCGGCGTTGCTGTTATGGAACTTGAAGCCGGTACTGCTGATGTTTGGCCAGACCGAAACCAACGTGCAAGCAGCCGGGCAATTTCTGACGATCCTGCCCTTTGCCCTGCCCGGCTACCTGAGCTTCATGGCTCTGCGCGGCTTTACCAGCGCCATCGGCAAGGCCACTCCGGTGATGGTGATCAGCCTGTGCGGCACCGTGGTCAACTACCTGCTCAACCATGCCTTGATCGAAGGCATGTTCGGCCTGCCGAAACTGGGCCTGATGGGCATCGGCCTGGTGACTGCCATCGTCGCCAACGGCATGGCGCTGGCATTGATGTGGTACATCCGCAGCAACCGGGCCTACGCCGCTTACCCGCTGGGCACCGGCCTGCTGCGCCTGAATACCCATTACCTGCGCGAGCTGTGGCGCCTGGGCCTGCCGATTGGCGGCACCTATGCGGTAGAGGTCGGGTTGTTTGCCTTTGCGGCGTTGTGCATGGGCACCATGGGCAGCACGCAGTTGGCGGCGCACCAGATCGCCCTGCAGATTGTCTCGGTGGCCTTCATGGTGCCGGCGGGGATGTCCTACGCGGTGACCATGCGCATCGGCCAGCATTACGGCGCCGGGCAGTTGCTGATGGCACGCCTGGCCGGGCGAGTCGGCATAGGATTCGGGGCCATGGTGATGTTGGGATTCGCAGCAGTGCTGTGGCTGTTTTCCGACCCACTGATCGGGCTGTTCCTCGACCATGACGACCCGGCGTTCCATGACGTCATCGTCCTGGCGGTGAGCCTGCTGGCCGTCGCCGCCTGGTTCGAATTATTCGACGGTGTGCAGACCATCGCCATGGGTTGTATCCGGGGTTTGAAGGACGCCAAGACCACCTTCCTGGTGGGGCTGGGTTGTTATTGGCTGATTGGCGCACCGTCGGCCTGGTTGATGGCGTTCACCCTGGGCTGGGGGCCCACCGGCGTCTGGTGGGGCCTGGCACTGGGCCTGGCGTGTGCGGCGGTGAGCCTGACCTGGGCGTTTGAGGCGAAGATGAAGCGGATGATTCGGCAGGAGCCAGATGCTCCTGTTGGTTTCCAAGCGGCACTGCCTGACTAGCGAGTGCACGCGGTCCATGTGGGAGCTGGCTTGCCTGCTCCCACATTTGAACCACTTTGAAGGCTTAGCCCAACAGCGCCTGCTGGCTTTGACCAAACAGCAGATATTCCACCAGCTCCGGCAACGGCAACGGCTTGCTGATCAGGTAACCCTGGACCTGATCGCACCCAAACAAGCGCAAAAGTTCAAGTTGCTCAGGGGTTTCCACGCCTTCGGCGACCA
Organism: Pseudomonas sp. CFSAN084952; assembly: GCF_009648855.1. Classification (NCBI taxonomy): domain Bacteria; kingdom Pseudomonadati; phylum Pseudomonadota; class Gammaproteobacteria; order Pseudomonadales; family Pseudomonadaceae; genus Pseudomonas; species Pseudomonas sp. CFSAN084952. Next base: position 5,231,684 of record NZ_CP045767.1, read on the forward strand.
CTTCCAGGTTGAGGTTGTGGGCCAGGTTGATCATGGCGTGCACCAGCTTGCGGTTTTCTTCGCGCTCTTCCATGCCGCCGACAAAGCTCTTGTCGATCTTCAACAAGGCAATCGGCAGGCTGTTGAGGTGCACAAACGACGAAAAACCGGTGCCGAAGTCATCCAGGGAAAACCGCACACCCAGCCGGCCAAGGGCGTCCATGGTCTGCTTGACCAGGTCGCTGCGGCGCATCACGGCGGTTTCGGTCAATTCGAACTCCAGCCATTGCGCTTCCACGCCGCGCTCGGCAATCAGGCGGCTGAGGGTAGACAGCAACTGACTGTCCTGGAACTGGCGAAACGACAGGTTGACCGCCATGTGCAGCGGCGGCAGGCCGCGTTCACGCAGGTCTTGCATGTCGCGCAGGGCTCGGGAGATGACCCAGTAGCCCAATGGCACGATCAAGCCACTCTGTTCGGCCAGCGGCACGAACTCGCTGGGCGGCAACAAGCCGCGCTCGCCGTGACGCCAGCGCACCAGGGCTTCGAGGCCAACGATATGACCGTCGTCCAGGTCCAGGCGCGGCTGGTAATGCAGCTCCAACTCATCGCGACGCAAAGCCCGGCGCAGTTCACTTTCCAGGTCGGCCAGGCTGCGGGCGTTGCGGTTGATGCGCTCATTGAAGATATGGAAGGTGCAGCCCTGGGTACTTTTGGCCTGCTGCATGGCGATATGGGCGTGCCACATCAAAGGGTCGGCGCCAGCGCGGGCTCGAGCATGGGCCATACCCAGGCTGCAACCGATCAACAGGCTTTCACCATCCACCCAGTAGGGCTCGGCCATCACTTCGGTGATGCGCTCAGCCATCCACTCGGCGCGCTGAGGTGCCCGGCGGGTATCGATCAACAAGGCAAACTCATCGCTGCCCAGGCGCGCCAGTTGGTCCCCGGCTTCGAGCTGGCTCTTGAGCCGCGACACCACTTGCAGGATCAACCGGTCGCCCGCCTGATGGCCGAGAGCATCGTTGGCATGACGAAAATTGTCCAGGTCCAGATGACCGAGGGCCAGGCCACGGCCGTCATTGTCCGCCAAGCGTGCAGCGAGCAAGGTCTGGAAGCCCTGACGGTTGGCAATACCGGTGAGCGGGTCCTGCTCGGCCAGGCGCTGCAAGGTATTCTCCAGCACGCCGCGCTCGCGCACATGGCGCAGGCAGCGGCGCAATGTGTCGGCGTCCAATGCATCCAACACCAACCAATCGCTGACACCCAGCGGCGACACCAGTGGCTCCTGCTCCAGCAGCAATACACACGGCAGGCTGCACCGGCCAGGGCCTGGCTGCAGGCTGGGCGTGGTCAATAACACAGCACCCTGGTCGTCATCGAACAGGCGGCTTACCGAGTCCCAGTTGGGCGCACTGATCAGCACAGCCCCTTCGCCCATCGGCGCCAGGCACTCGCGCAACAACGCTGCCCACTCAGGCTCATCGGCCAGCAGCAGCAAACGCAAGGGTTCGACAGGCGTAGACACGCTAACTCCCTAGACTCTGCAAAATTTCATTAGCGGTGCCATTATGACGTGCGGCCTGACAATGACAAAGGATGACAAATGATAGGTGTTATCAAATACGCAGACTGTAAATAATCGTCTCGGATATTCCTCCACATCCTGCGGCAAAGTAGCAAAACCGGCAAATTTAGATCGAGTGGTACGTCACACCGTCGTTCTATGGCAGCAGAATCTTTCCAGCCTGTTAAAATGCCCGCCCTTTTGAACAACGACCCCTAAAATTCCGTATGTCCCGACTCAATCCCCGGCAGCAAGAAGCCGTGAACTACGTCGGCGGCCCTCTATTGGTGCTCGCCGGTGCAGGCTCCGGCAAGACCAGCGTGATCACGCGCAAGATCGCGCACTTGATCCAGAACTGCGGCATCCGCGCCCAGTACATCGTCGCCATGACCTTCACCAACAAGGCGGCACGGGAAATGAAAGAGCGGGTCGGCACCCTGCTCAAAGGCGGCGAAGGCCGCGGCCTCACCGTGTGCACCTTCCACAACCTGGGCCTGAACATCATCCGCAAGGAGCATGTGCGACTGGGCTACAAGCCCGGCTTCTCGATCTTCGACGAGACCGACGTCAAGGCCCTGATGACCGACATCATGCAGAAGGAATACGCGGGCGACGACGGCGTAGACGAAATCAAGAACATGATCGGCTCGTGGAAAAACGACCTGATCCTGCCCGCCGAAGCCCTGGAGGCCGCACGCAACCCCAAGGAGCAGACCGCCGCCATCGTCTACACCCACTATCAGCGTACGCTCAAGGCGTTCAACGCGGTGGACTTCGACGACCTGATCCTGCTGCCGGTCAAGCTGTTCCAAGAGCACAAGGACATCCTGGAGAAGTGGCAAAACAAGGTGCGCTACCTGCTGGTGGACGAATATCAGGACACCAACGCCAGCCAATACCTGCTGGTGAAGTTGCTGATCGGTACGCGCAACCAGTTCACCGTAGTGGGCGACGACGACCAGTCGATCTACGCTTGGCGCGGCGCCCGCCCGGAAAACCTGATGCTGCTCAAGGAAGACTACCCCTCCTTGAAAGTGGTGATGCTGGAGCAGAACTACCGCTCCACCAGCCGCATCCTGCGCTGCGCCAACGTGCTGATCTCCAACAACCCCCACGAGTTTGAAAAACAACTGTGGAGCGAGATGGGCCATGGCGACGAGATCCGTGTGATCCGCTGCCGCAACGAAGACGCCGAAGCCGAGCGCGTGGCCGTGGAAATCCTCAGCCTGCACTTGCGCACCGACCGGCCCTACAGCGACTTTGCGATCCTGTATCGCGGCAACTACCAGGCCAAGCTGATCGAGCTGAAATTGCAGCATCACCAGGTGCCGTATCGCCTGTCGGGCGGCAACAGCTTTTTCGGACGCCAGGAAGTCAAAGACCTGATGGCCTACTTCCGGCTGATCGTGAACCCGGACGACGACAACGCCTTCCTGCGCGTGATCAACGTGCCACGCCGGGAAATCGGCTCCACCACCCTGGAAAAGCTCGGTAACTACGCCACCGAACGCAAGATTTCCATGTATGCCGCCACCGACGAAATAGGCCTGGGCGAACACCTGGATACGCGCTTCACCGATCGCCTGTCGCGCTTCAAGCGTTTCATGGACAAGGTGCGCGAGCAGTGCGCCGGCGAAGACCCGATCAGCGCCTTGCGCAGCATGGTCATGGACATCGACTATGAAAACTGGCTGCGCACCAACAGTTCCAGCGACAAGGCCGCGGATTACCGCATGGGCAACGTCTGGTTCCTGATTGAAGCGCTGAAGAACACCCTGGAAAAAGACGAAGACGGCGAGATGACCGTCGAGGACGCCATCGGCAAGCTGGTGTTGCGCGACATGCTCGAGCGCCAGCAAGAAGAGGAAGACGGTGCCGAAGGCGTGCAGATGATGACCTTGCATGCCTCCAAGGGCCTGGAATTTCCCTACGTGTTCATCATGGGCATGGAAGAGGAAATCCTCCCGCACCGCTCCAGCATCGAAGCCGACACCATCGAGGAAGAACGCCGCCTGGCCTACGTGGGCATTACCCGAGCACGTCAGACCCTGGCCTTCACCTTTGCCGCCAAGCGCAAGCAATACGGTGAAATCATCGATTGTGCCCCCAGCCGGTTCCTGGATGAACTGCCGCCGGACGATCTGGCCTGGGAAGGCAATGACGACACGCCCACCGAGGTGAAGGCCGTTCGCGGCAACACCGCCTTGGCGGACATACGCGCGATGTTAAAGCGCTAGAATCGACTACTTTTTAATCTACTTTCGGCGCACAACGCGCCATTAGAGGAAGCTTTCCGTGGAAGCACTGCACAAGAAAATTCGCGAAGAAGGCATCGTGCTTTCCGATCAGGTCCTCAAGGTTGACGCCTTTCTGAACCACCAGATCGACCCGGCACTGATGAAACTGATCGGCGACGAGTTCGCCGCACTGTTCAAGGATTCGGGCATCACCAAGATCGTCACCATCGAAGCGTCGGGCATTGCCCCGGCGATCATGACCGGGCTGAACCTGGGTGTGCCGGTGATCTTCGCCCGCAAGCAGCAGTCGTTGACCCTCACGGAAAACCTGCTGTCGGCCACGGTGTATTCCTTCACCAAGAAAACCGAAAGCACCGTGGCGATCTCCCCGCGCCACCTGACCAGCAGCGACCGCGTGCTGGTGATCGATGACTTTTTGGCCAACGGCAAGGCGTCCCAGGCGCTGATCTCGATCATCAAGCAGGCCGGCGCGACCGTCGCCGGTTTGGGCATCGTGATCGAGAAGTCGTTCCAGGGTGGGCGTGCAGAACTGGATGCACAGGGTTATCGGGTTGAGTCGCTGGCGCGGGTGAAGTCGCTGGCCGGTGGTGTCGTGACCTTTATCGAGTAATCACTGTGTGGGAGCTGGCTTGCCTGCGATAGCGGTGTGTCAGTCGACAGAGATGTCGACTGACAGGCCCACATCGCAGGCAAGCAGCTCCCACATTAGCTTTTGCGTTGCGCTGTCAGTGGGCGGTGGCCTGCAGTCCGGCCAGCAGCAAGCGTTGATACAGGTCTTCCTTGATGCCCTCCGGCTTATCCAAGCGCATGCGCTGCAAATGCTCGGGAAACGCCTCCGGCTCCGGCGCGTCGAGTGCCGCCTTGCCCAACTCCAGAATTTCCGTGAGCTTGAATTTGCTCTTGAGCCAGTTCAGCGCTCGTAACAAATCCCGCTCTTCATTCGTGAAGTCGCTGCCCAGGGGGTATTCCGGGAACAGGCGACGATGCCTGGCCTGAATCGCCTGAAGCCGCTCTGGCGTGTTGTCGGCAAAACGCGGATCCAACTGGAAATCCTTGGGCAGTTTGCCGGCCTTTTGCGCCTGCTCAATCAAGTCGTGCTGGAACCTTGAGTCAGTGATGTTCAGCAACGCTTCGATCACCTTGGCATCCGTCTGACCGCGCAAGTCGGCAATACCGTATTCGGTAATGACGATATCCCGCAGGTGCCGGGGAATGGTGCAGTGGCCGTACTCCCAGACAATATTGGAACTGACCTCACCCGCCGACTCACGCCAGCTGCGCAAAATCAGGATTGAGCGTGCACCTTCCAGCGCATGCCCCTGGGCCACGAAATTGTATTGCCCGCCCACACCACTGAGCACGCGACCGTCTTCCAACTGATCAGCCACGCCAGCACCGAGCAAGGTGACCATGATGGCGCTGTTGATAAACCGAGCATCCAGGCGCTGCAGGCGCTTGAGTTCTTCCTGCCCGTACAGCTCGTTGATGTAGCTGATGCGGGTCATGTTGAATGCCTGGCGCTTGGCATGGGTCATTTCCTGCAGGCGCTGGTAAAAACTGCGCGGTCCCAGGAAGAAACCGCCATGAATCGACACGCCATCAGGTTGCGCCGCGTCGTCCAGGGTGCCCGCGTTGGCCTGCATCTGGGTCGCCACATCCGGGTAGACCTTGCGCCGCACGATCCCGGCATCGGCCAATACCAGCAGGCCGTTGACGAACATCTCGCTGCAACCGTAAAGGCCACGGGCAAACGGCTCAACGCCGCCTTCGCGGCTGATCAACGGTGCCCACTGGTACACATCCAAGTCGGTGAGCAACAGGCGATAGGCTTCGTTGTCGGCCTGGCGCGCCAGCAGGGCAGCCGTCAGGGCATCGCCCATGGAGCCGATGCCAATCTGCAACGTACCGCCATCACGCACCAGGGTGCTGGCATGCAGGCCGATAAAATGATCCTGAAAGCCCACCGGCATATTCGGGGTGGAGAACAACGTGGTGCTGTCTTTTTCATCCAGCAGGTAGTCGAACTCATCCATGCCCAACTCGGCATCGCCAGGCATGTAGGGCAAATCGCTATGGACCTGGCCGACGACCAGGATGGTCTCCCCGGCCGCGCGGCGCTTGGCGATCATGGGCAGCAGGTCGAGAGTGATATCCGGGTTGCAGCTCAGGCTCAGGCGGTCGGGATGCTCGCTGCTACTGGCAACCAATTGCGCCACCAGGTTCAGGCCGGCGGCATTGATGTCGCGGGCCGCATGGCTGTAGTTGCTGCTGACGTAATCCTGCTGCGCCGCGGCGCTGTGGAGCAGGCTACCGGGCTGCATGAAGAATTGCTGCACACGGATATTCTTCGGCAGGCTGCCCCTGTGCAGGTCCGCGAGGAAATCCAGTTCGGGGTAGTCGCCAAACACCCGTTCGATGAAGGGTTCGAGAAAGCGCTTTTGAAGACCATCACCCTGCGTAGGCCGACCCAGGCTCAGCGCGGTATAAAGCGTCAGCGCCCGTTCGGGCAACTTTGCGATACGCCGGTACAGCGCGTTGACGAACAGGTTGGGCTTGCCCAGCCCCAGCGGCATGCCCATGTGGATATGCGCCGGCAGGCGCTCCAGTACGTCGTCAACTGCTTGCTCGATTGAACACAACTGCACCATCCGACTGCTCCCGAACATTCCATGAATTAGGGGTTGGACCGAGCTTGCCGGGTCTTTGCTGCAATGAACAGCCTGAATACCAAATCGCGGGCACAAAAAAGCCGCTCGTAAGCGGCATTTTTGACGAAGATCGACCGATTACAGCCCGGACATCTTCTTGATCGCACCTTTGAGGTCGTCGTCCGAGCAATCAGCGCAGGTGCCTTTGGGCGGCATGGCGTTGATACCGGTGATGGCCTTTGCCAGGATGCCATCGAGGCCACCTTGATGGTCGGCGCGTTCTTTCCATGCGGCGGTGTCGCCAATCTTTGGCGCACCCAAAAGGCCGCTGCCGTGGCACGCGTTACAGTGCTTGGCGATGATATCATCGGGGGTTTTCGCGCCGCCGCCGCCGGCTGCCACGGCAACTTCCATGCCCTTGCATTCCTGGCCCTGGACGCAAACCTGGCCCACAGGCTCCAGGCGCTTGGCAATGTCATCATTGGTCGCAGCTTGAGCGCTGACAGCCCATAGGGCCAGTACGGTTGCTGGTGCAGCCAGCATTTTCATAATTAGGTTCACGCGTTCACCCTCAATGGTGGCTATTCACGCCTGCGGCCACGGTTTCGCAGGCGGCGAAAGTATAACGGTTAGCCCGCCTGGCCGAAACAACCCTATTAAATAAAGGGAGATTCGGCCTCACGGTGTACAGCTGCGGGAACCTCTGCAACGCTGGCAGGGCGCCTCTATTCTTAAAAGTTCGCGGGTGTGGCTGCGCTGATTAGTCGCGCCGGCACGTCGAACGGATTGCGAAAACGATGAGGCCTGGTGCTTTCAAAGTAGTAGCTATCGCCCGCTTCGAGCACAAAAGTTTCAAGGCCGACCACCAATTCCAGGCGCCCTTCCACCAGAATTCCGGTTTCTTCGCCTTCATGAGTGAGCATTTCTTCGCCCGTGTCGGCACCCGGAGGGTAGATTTCATTGAGAAATGCGATGGCCCGGCTTGGGCGCGCCCGGCCCACCAGTTTCATGGTGACGGCACCGTCAGAGATGTCGATCAGCTCATTGGCTTTATAGACGATCTGCGTCGGTATTTCCTGGAGGACTTCTTCGGAAAAGAACTCGACCATGGACATGGGGATACCGCCCAGCACCTTGCGCAGGGAGCTGATCGAGGGGCTGACGCTGTTTTTCTCGATCATCGAAATGGTGCTGTTGGTGACGCCCGCACGCTTGGCGAGCTCACGCTGGGAAAGACCTTTGAGTTTACGGATGGATTGCAGTCGTTCGCCGACGTCCAATGCAGGAGCCTCCTAGGATTCAGGCTTTGTTGTAATTGAGCGTTATCATGGCGACAGCGTTCAGTATTTACAACACTTGGGCCTAAATCCCGGCGTGCTCGGTTCGTTGCCGGCGGCTAAGCGCCGCTATAGAGCCTTGGCACTCGGCGCAGATTGCAGAAAATCTGATAAGGGATGGTCTCGGCGGCCACGGCCACATCGCTGGCGAGGATGTGCTTGCCCCACAGCTCTACGGTGGAACCAAGGCCCGCCTGGGGCAAGTCGGTGAGGTCGACACACAGCATGTCCATGGACACGCGCCCCAGCAGCCGGCTGCGCTGGCCAGCGACCAGCACCGGTGTGCCGGTAGGCGCATGGCGCGGGTAACCGTCGGCATAGCCCATGGCAACCACGCCGATGCGCATCGGCTTGGACGTGACGAACCTGGCGCCATAGCCCACCGGCTCACCGGCCGGCAATTCGCGTACGCAGATCACTTTGGACTCCAGGGTCATCACCGGCTGCAAGCGCGCCGCAATGGCCTGGTCTTCGCCAAAGGGCGTTGCGCCGTAAAGCATGATACCGGGGCGCACCCAGTCGCTGGACACGCTCGGCCAGCCCAATACAGACGGTGAGTTGCGCAGGCTGACCTCAGCCGCCAGCCCCTGGCGCGCCGCCTCAAACACCGTTACTTGTTCGTTGCTGCTGACGCAATCGAGCTCATCGGCGCGGGCAAAATGACTCATCAGCACGATTTTCGCCACTTTGCCACTCGCCAGCAGGCGCTGATACGCTTCCTGGTAATCCTTGGGGTGCAGGCCCACACGGTGCATGCCCGAGTCCAGCTTCAGCCACACTGTCAGCGGCTTGCTCAAACGAGCTTGCTCGATGGCTTCCAACTGCCACAACGAATGCACCACGCACCACAAATCCTGCTCGATGATCAGCGGCAACTCGTCGGCTTCGAAAAAACCTTCAAGCAGCAACACCGGCGCACGAATGCCGGCGGCGCGCAGTTCCAGCGCTTCCTCGATGCACGCCACGGCAAACCCGTCGGCTTGCGCCTCCAGTGCCTGGGCCACGGGCACCGCGCCATGACCGTAGGCATCCGCCTTGATCACGGCAAGGGCCTTGGCCCCGGTGACTTCTCGGGCCAATTGGTAGTTATGGCGCAGGGCTTGGAGATCGATCAGGGCACGGGCTGGACGCATGTCGGCAGGCTTCTAGGCAGCAAAGTCAATAAAAAAACCGGTGCAGACCAACAACGCCGGCACCGGGAGAGGGATCATTGTTAAGGCAGCGCAGCCACGACTGACAGCTCTACCAGAATCTCGGGTTCGCACAGCTTGGCTTGCACAGTGGCGCGGGCCGGGGCGACGCCTTTGGGCAGCCACTTGTCCCACACCGCGTTCATGCCGGCGAAGTCGGCGTCGATGTCTTTCAGGTAGATCGTCACCGACAGCAACCTGGACTTGTCAGTACCGGCCAAGTCCAGCAAGCGCTCGATATTGACCAGGGTTTCACGGGTTTGCTGTTCAATCCCGGCGCTCATGTCGTCGCCTACCTGCCCTGCCAGGTACACGGTACCGCTGTGGACAACGATCTGGCTCATGCGCTCATTGGTGAGCTGGCGCTGGATTGACATGTTGTGCGGACTCCTGGTGGTTGCCATAACGGGAAATATCGAGGCCTGCGGCGCTGATCTGCGGCGTTTTCTTCGCCATCAGGTCGGCCAGCAAGCGACCCGAACCACAGGCCATGGTCCAACCGAGGGTACCGTGGCCTGTATTCAGGAACAGGTTCTTGAACGGCGTGGCACCCACAATCGGCGTGCCGTCTGGGGTGGTCGGGCGCAGGCCGGTCCAGAAACTGGCTTGGGCCAGATCGCCGCCCTGAGGATAAAGGTCGTTGACGATCATCTCCAGGGTTTCACGTCGCCGCGGGTTCAGCGACAGGTCAAAACCGGCTATTTCAGCCATGCCACCGACGCGAATACGGTTGTCGAAACGGGTGATCGCGACTTTGTAGGTTTCATCGAGAATGGTCGAGGTCGGCGCCATTGCCGGGTTAGTGATCGGCACGGTCAGCGAGTAGCCCTTGAGCGGGTACACGGGCGCCTTGATGCCCAATGGCTTGAGTAACTTGGGCGAGTAACTGCCGAGGGCCAGTACATAGCGGTCGGCGGTTTCCAGCTTGCCGTCGATCAGCACACCATTGATGCGGTCGCCTGCGTAGTCCAGGCGCTGGATGTCTTGTTCGAAGCGGAATTCCACGCCCAATTGTTTGCACATGTCGACCAGGCGCGTGGTGAATATCTGGCAATCGCCCGTCTGGTCGTTGGGCAGGCGCAAGGCACCAGCGAGGATATCGGTGACGCTGCCCAGAGCCGGTTCAACCCGGGCAATGCCGGCGCGGTCGAGCAATTCGAATGGCACGCCGGACTCTTTCAGCACGGCGATGTCCTTGGCGGCACCATCGAGTTGGGCCTGGGTGCGGAACAGTTGGGTAGTCCCGAGGCTGCGCCCTTCGTAGGCAATGCCGGTCTCGGCGCGCAATTCGTCGAGGCAGTCGCGGCTGTACTCGGACAGGCGCACCATGCGTTCCTTGTTCACCGCGTAGCGGCTGGCCGTGCAGTTGCGCAGCATCTGCGCCATCCACAGGTATTGGTCGATATCAGCAGTGGCCTTGATTGCCAACGGCGCGTGGCGTTGCAACAGCCACTTGATCGCCTTGAGTGGCACACCCGGCGCGGCCCAGGGCGAAGCATACCCAGGGGAGACCTGGCCGGCGTTGGCGAAACTGGTTTCCATGGCAGCGGCAGGCTGACGATCAACCACCACGACATCAAAGCCGGCCCGCGCCAAATAATAGGCACTGGTCACCCCAATGACGCCGCTACCCAAGACCAGAACGCGCATTTTTATATCCTCATCGCGGGCTTGGCCGCTGACGTGTGTTATTCGAGCAATGATGAGCGCAGTGTAAAAAACAATCGACAGTGCATTTCACTATATAAATGCCTATATTTGGCGACAATTCTTGGCAAAAACCCTTTTGACAGAGGCGTATCCCCTATGCGTACCAACACCCAGACCAAACGGGAGCTGGACAAGATCGACCGCAATATCCTGCGCATCCTGCAAACCGACGGGCGCATCTCGTTCACGGAGCTGGGGGAAAAGGTCGGGCTGTCCACCACGCCCTGCACCGAGCGCGTGCGGCGCCTGGAGCGCGAAGGGATCATCATGGGCTACAACGCACGGCTCAATCCCCAGCATTTGAAGGGCAGTTTGCTGGTATTTGTCGAGATCAGCCTGGATTACAAGTCGGGTGACACCTTTGAAGAATTTCGCCGAGCCGTGCTGAAACTGCCTCACGTGCTGGAGTGCCATCTAGTGTCGGGTGATTTCGACTACCTGGTGAAAGCGCGAATCTCGGAGATGGCTTCGTACCGCAAATTGCTGGGCGATATCCTGCTCAAACTCCCCCATGTACGCGAATCCAAGAGCTATATCGTGATGGAAGAGGTGAAAGAAAGCCTGAACCTGCCGATCCCTGACTGACCCACTGACACAACACGGTCAAATGTGGGAGCTGGCGTGCCTGCTCCCTTGGTTTTAACCGAGTACATCCGCTAGACCAACACCTGCCGGGTACTCGCCATGTACTCATGAATCTGCTTCTCCACCCGCGGATGAATCAGCTCCACTGGCCGGCGGCCATTAGGGCACGGCAAGGTCTTGGTGGTGCCGAACAGGCGACAGATCAGCGGCCGCTCGTCATACACCGTGCAACCCTTGGGCCCCAGGTGCACGCAGTTCAGCTCGTCCATCGCCGCCTCTTGCTCGGCAGCGGTCTTGCGCGGCAGGCGCGACATTTCCTCGGGCGAGGTGGTCACCGGCCCACAGCAGTCGTGGCAACCGGGAACGCACTCGAACGAAGGAATCTGGCGACGCAGCGCGCTGATTTTCTGACTGTTGCAACTCATCGAAACCCATACCGAACGGCGAATAGACGTGGATTCTGACGCAAAACGCCCCGCGCAGACAGCGTCGTGCGACCACTGTATCCTGCGTCAAATTTTCCAGACAGGGAGGTTCCCCATGACCGCCAGCGCCCGGCACACCGCTTCCTACTACGCCGCCAGCAGCGTGCCGCAACCGGATTACCCGACGCTGACCGGTGAGGTAAACGCCGATGTCTGTGTGATCGGCGGGGGGTTCTCCGGGCTCAACACCGCCTTGGAATTGGCCGAGCGCGGCTTTCGCGTGGTGTTGCTGGAGGCGCGCAAAATCGGTTGGGGCGCCAGCGGGCGCAATGGCGGCCAGTTGATTCGCGGTGTCGGCCACGGGCTGGATCAGTTCACCCAGGTGATCGGCAGCGACGGCGTGCGCCAGATGAAGCTGATGGGCCTGGAAGCCGTGGAGATCGTGCGCGAGCGTGTGGAGCGCTTCCAGATCCCCTGTGACCTGACTTGGGGCTACTGCGACCTGGCCAATAAACCCCGCGACCTGCAGGGCCTGGCCGAGGATGCCGAAGAGCTGCGCAGCCTGGGTTACCGCCACGAAGTGCGCCTGTTGCAAGCCAGCGAGATGGGCACCGTAATCGGCTCTGATCGCTATGTAGGCGGCATGATCGATATGGGTTCCGGCCATCTGCACCCGCTGAACCTGGCACTGGGTGAGGCTGCCGTTGCCCAGCAGTTGGGCGTGGCGCTGTACGAGCAATCCCAAGTGACCCGTATCGACTATGGCCCTGAGGTCAAGGTGCACACCGCCCAAGGCACTGTGCGCGCCAAGACCCTGGTACTGGCCTGCAACGCCTACCTGAACGGGCTCAACCCGCAACTGAGCGGCAAGGTGTTGCCCGCCGGCAGCTACATCATTGCCACCGAGCCCTTGAGCGAGGCGCAAGCCACCAGCCTGTTACCGCAGAACATGGCCGTGTGTGACCAGCGCGTGACGGTGGATTACTTCCGCCTGTCCGCCGACCGTCGCCTGTTGTTCGGCGGCGCCTGCCACTACTCCGGTCGAGACCCCAAGGACATCGGCGCCTACATGCGGCCGAAGATGCTGCAGGTATTCCCCCAATTGGCAGACGTGAAAATCGACTACCAATGGGGCGGCATGATCGGCATCGGCGCCAACCGCCTGCCGCAGATTGGCTGCCTGGCCGATCAACCCAACGTGTATTACGCCCAGGCCTATGCCGGCCATGGCCTCAACGCCACGCACCTGGCGGGCAAGCTGCTGGCCGAGGCCATCAGCGGCCAGCAACAGGGGCGCTTCGATCTATTCGCTCAGGTGCCACACATCACCTTCCCCGGCGGCAAACACCTGCGTTCGCCGTTGCTGGCCCTGGGGATGCTCTGGCACCGCCTCAAAGAACTGCTCTGATCAATCGCGCCAGAAGGGTTTCAAACCCTCACGGCGCGCCTGCTCGGCGGTCAGCCCGATGTCGCGTAACTGCTCGCGGCTCAGGTCCAGCAGGGCCTTGCGCGTATGGCGACGGCGCCAGAACAGATGCCAGCGGCCAGGCGCCGGGGCAGTGAGCGCCTGCTCCTGCCCCGCTTCCAGTTCCTGACTGCGTAACGCCAGCCGTACATCGCTCATGCCGCTCATTTGACTGCCCCTCATTGGCCTGTTGCCTTGAGTGACCAGCATGCGCGGGCGGCCAGAACCATTACAGATTCAGCCAACTTTTATTAGATCCATACAGATACTCCCTATGCGTGGCTGAATCCTGTATTTTCCCTCTATCTGTACTGGTCCCTCGGGAGCGACCACCATGACTCTTTACGTCAACCTCGCCGAATTGCTCGGCACCCGCATTGAGCAGGGCTTCTATCGTCCGGGCGATCGACTGCCCTCGGTGCGGGCCTTGAGTGTGGAACATGGGGTGAGCCTGAGCACCGTGCAGCAGGCGTATCGGTTGCTCGAAGACAACGGCCTGGCGATGCCCAAGCCCAAGTCGGGCTATTTTGTTCCGGTGGGCCGTGAACTGCCGGCACTGCCCGAGATTGGCCGCCCGGCCCAACGCCCAGTGGAAATCTCCCAGTGGGACCTGGTGCTGGAACTGATTCGTGCGGTGCCGCGCAAAGACGTCATACAGATGGGTCGGGGCATGCCGGATGTATTGTCGCCCACCTTGAAGCCGCTGCTGCGTAGCCTCGCCCGTGTCAGCCGGCGCCAAGACCTGCCGGGGCTGTATTACGACAATATCCTCGGCTGTATGGAACTGCGTGAGCAAATCGCCCGGCTTTCATTGGACTCCGGTTGCCAACTGAGCGCCGAAGACATCGTGATCACCACCGGTTGCCACGAAGCCCTCTCCGCCAGCATTCACGCCATTTGTGAGCCCGGCGATATCGTCGCGGTGGATTCGCCCAGCTTCCACGGTGCCATGCAGACCCTCAAGGGCCTGGGCATGAAAGCCCTGGAAATCCCCACCGACCCGCTCACCGGCATCAGCCTGGAGGCCCTGGAGCTGGCGCTGGAGCAGTGGCCGATCAAAGTCATCCAGCTCACCCCAAACTGCAACAACCCCTTGGGCTACATCATGCCGGAAGCGCGCAAACGCGCCTTGCTGACCCTGGCCCAGCGCTTTGACGTGGCGATTATCGAAGACGATGTGTATGGCGAGCTGGCCTACAGCTACCCACGCCCGCGCACCATCAAATCCTTCGATGAAGACGGGCGTGTGCTGCTGTGCAGCTCGTTCTCCAAAACCCTGGCGCCCGGTCTGCGCATTGGCTGGGTCGCACCGGGACGCTATCTGGAACGGGTGCTGCACATGAAATACATCAGCACCGGTTCTACGGCTACACAGCCGCAGATTGCCATTGCAGAATTCCTCAAAGGCGGTCATTTCGAGCCGCATTTACGCAGGATGCGCACCCAATACCAACGTAATCGCGACTTGATGCTGGATTGGGTCAGCCGTTATTTTCCCGCTGGTACGCGTGCCAGCCGGCCCCAGGGCAGCTTTATGTTATGGATCGAGCTGCCGGAGGGCTTCGACACCTTGAAGCTCAACCGCGTGCTGGTGGAACAAGGCGTACAGGTGGCGGTAGGCAGTATCTTCTCCGCTTCCGGCAAGTACCGTAACTGCTTGCGCATGAACTACGCTGCCAAGCCAACAGCGCAGATTGAAGAGGCCGTGCGCAAGGTAGGTGCTGCCGCTGGCAAGATGCTGGAAGAGACGGCGGACTGACCTTTCCCGAGCAATTGCCGTCATATGCCACAACCGCCCTGACCTGGAAGCAGTTTCCTTGATGATTCGACGGCTTTTACCGTTTTGCCTGCTGGCCGCCCTGGCCCTGGGCGGCTGCGCCACGGTCGACACCCCGCGCATCCCCAGCGATGCCCTGCCGGCGAAGGACTCCTCGTTCGGTCGCTCGATCCAGGCCCAGGCCGCCCCCTACCAAGGGCGCTCGGGCTTTCGTTTGCTGCCCAACAGCAGTGAAGCCTTCATGGCCCGCGCCGAGTTGATCCGCAACGCCCAGACCAGCCTCGACTTGCAGTACTACATCGTGCACGACGGCATCAGCACACGCATGCTTGTGGACGAACTGCTCAAGGCCGCCGACCGCGGGGTGCGCGTACGCATTCTACTGGACGACACCACCAGCGATGGCCTCGACCAGATCATCGCCACCCTCGCCGCCCATCCCAAGGTGCAGATACGCCTGTTCAACCCGCTGCACCTGGGGCGCAGCACCGGCGTTACACGCGCCATGGGCCGTGTATTCAACCTGTCGCTGCAACACCGGCGCATGCATAACAAGCTGTGGCTGGCCGATAACAGCGTGGCCATCGTTGGCGGGCGCAACCTGGGCGACGAGTATTTCGACGCCGAACCCAACCTGAATTTCACCGACATCGACATGCTCAGCGTCGGGCCGGTAGCCGAGCAATTGGGTCACAGCTTCGACCAGTACTGGAACAGCGCCCTGAGCAAGCCTATCGATGACTTCGTCTCGAACAAACCCTCCAAGGTCGACCTCGCCGTCGCCCGCGGGCGCCTTGAAGCCTCCCTGGCTCAGTCCCGTCAGCAGAACCACGCGCTGTATAACCGCCTGCGCACTTACCAGACCCAGCCCCGCATGGACATCTGGCGCCGCGAGTTGATCTGGGCCTGGAACCAGGCGCTGTGGGACGCACCGAGCAAGGTACTGGCCAAGGCCGACCCCGACCCGCGACTGTTGCTGACCACCCAGCTGGCGCCAGAGCTGGCGGGGGTCAGCCATGAGCTGATCATGATTTCGGCTTACTTCGTACCGGGCCAACCTGGGCTGGTCTACCTCACAGGGCGTGCCGATGCGGGTGTTTCGGTGCGCCTGCTGACCAACGCCCTCGAAGCCACCGACGTACCGGCCGTGCACGGCGGTTATGCGCCGTATCGCAAGGCACTGCTGGAGCACGGGGTGAAGCTCTATGAGCTGCGCCGGCAGCCGGGCGATCCCAGCGCAAGCAGCGGCCCGCACCTGTTTCGGCATGGCAGCTGGCGCGGCTCGGACTCCAGCCTGCACAGCAAGGCGATGATTTTCGATCGAGAAAAGTCGTTTATCGGCTCATTCAATTTCGACCCGCGCTCAGTGCTGTGGAACACCGAAGTCGGCGTACTGGTGGACAGCCCCGAACTGGCCGAACACGTGCGCAACCTGGCGCTGGAAGGTATGGCGCCAGCGTTGAGCTATGAGGCCAAACTGCAGGACGGCCAAGTGGTGTGGGTGACAGAAGACAACGGCCAGATGCACACTCTGACTTGCGAACCGGGCAGTTGGTGGCGGCGGTTCAACGCCTGGTTCGCCACCAGTGTTGGCCTGGAACGCATGCTCTAAAACCCCTGCGGATCACCTGTGGGAGCCGGGCTTGCCCGCGATAGCGGTGTGCCAGACAACAAATCAGCTGGCTGACAAACCGTCATCGCAGGCAAGCCAGCTCCCACATTGGCCGCGTTTAAAGGTCAGGCCGGCTGCGTAGCGCCGAAAGCCCCCTGGCGCAGCAACAGCACCACCAACCCCAGCGCCCCGGCAGCCATCAACAGCGGCAGCGCATGCCCGCTGATCCACTGGCTGCCCGCTCCTGCCACCAGCGGCCCGATCAGGCAGCCAATGCCCCACAGCTGCGCCACGTGAGCGTTGGCACGCACCAACGCATCGTCGCGGTAGCGCTCGCCAATCAAAATCAGCGACAAGGTAAACAAACCGCCGGCACTGGCGCCGAACAGCACCCACACCGGCCAGATCAGCAAGGTGTGCATCAATAACGGCACCGCCAGGCTCGACGCCAGCAACAGCAGTGCACAGGCCAGAAACAGAGTGCGTCGCGGCAGGTAGTCGGCCAGCGCGCCAATGGGCAATTGCAGCAACGCATCGCCCACCACCACCGTGCTGACCATCGCCAAGGCGATCTCAGCGGTAAAACCCTGTTGCAGGCAGTACACCGGCAACAACGTCAGAATCATCGCTTCGAAGGCAGCGAACAACGCCACAGCCCAGGCAATCGCCGGCAGGCCAAGGCAAAAGCGCCACAGGTCGCCAAACGTCATGCTGAACGAATCCGCTGTCGGCGCCCCGGTACGTCCTAGCAACAGTAACGGCGCCACCACTAAAAGGCCTGCGCCGACCCAGAAGCCATAGTCATGATCGGTGCCTATCAGGCCCAGCAGCAACGGCCCCGACAGCTGGCTCAAGGCATAGCTGCAGCCGTAGAGCGCCACCAGCCGGCCACGCCACTGCTCGACCACCAGTTGGTTGATCCAGCTTTCGCCAAGGATGAATACGATGGTCAGGATCACCCCGATCATCAGCCTGAGCACCAGCCACACCGGGTAGCTGGGCAGGATCGCCAGCAAGCCGATGGACACCGCACCGGCCCACAGGCACAGGCGCATCAGGTTGGCAGTGCCGAGCCAGGACGCCATGCGGCTGGAGACCTTGGCGCCCAGCAGGACGCCGAATGCCGGCATCGCCGCCATCACGCCAATGGCGAAACTGCCATAACCCCAACCTTCAAGACGCAGGGATACCAACGGCATGCTGACACCCAGGGCCAGGCCAACGCTGAGTACCGAGGCCAGCACGGCGAAATATGTCGCCCAACGCATTGCCACGCTCCTGTGGATAATTCTGCTTCGCAAAACGAACTGTAGGAGCGAGCTTATGTGGGAGCTGGCTTGCCTGCGATACAGACGCCTCGGTGTGTCAGCCACACCTCAGTGATGCTATCGCAGGCAAGCCAGTTCCCACACAGGCTCGCTCCTACAGGGGATCAGCAGTGTTGCTTAGAGCTTGATCCAGGTCGCCTTCAGCTCGGTGTACTTGTCGAATGCATGCAGCGACTTGTCGCGGCCATTACCCGACTGCTTGAAACCACCGAACGGTGCGGTCATGTCGCCGCCGTCGTACTGGTTAACCCACACGCTGCCGGCGCGCAGAGCCTTGGCCGTCAGGTGTGCCTTGGAGATATCCGCCGTCCACACCGCCGCAGCCAGGCCGTATTGGGTGTCGTTGGCGATGGCGATGGCTTCTTCGGCGCTGTCGAAAGTGATCACCGACAGGACCGGGCCAAAGATCTCTTCCTGGGCGATCTTCATGGCATTGGTCACGCCGTCGAAAATCGTCGGCTCGACGTAGGTGCCGCCGGACTCTTCCAGGGTGCGCTTGCCACCCGCGACCAGCTTGGCGCCGTCGGCGTGGCCGGCTTCAATGTACGAAAGCACGGTGTTCATCTGCTGCGTATCCACCAACGCACCCACAGTGGTGGCTGGGTCCAGTGGATTGCCGGGTTTCCAGCCCTTGAGGGCCTCGATCACCAGCGGCAGGAAGGTGTCTTTGATCGAACGCTCGACCAGCAGGCGCGAGCCGGCAGTGCAGACTTCGCCCTGGTTGAAGGCAATGGCGCTGGCGGCGGATTCGGCCGCCGCTTGCAGGTTCGGCGCGTCGGCAAACACGATGTTCGGGCTCTTGCCACCGGCTTCCAGCCATACACGCTTCATGTTCGACTCGCCGGAGCGGATCAACAGTTGCTTGGCGATCTTGGTGGAGCCCGTGAACACCAGGGTATCGACGTCCATGTGCACCGCCAGGGCGTTACCCACGGTGTGGCCATAGCCAGGCAGCACGTTGAACACGCCTTTTGGAATACCAGCCTCAACGGCCAACGCGGCGATGCGGATGGCGGTGAGCGGGGACTTTTCGGACGGCTTCAGGATGACAGAGTTGCCGGTGGACAGCGCCGGGCCGAGTTTCCAGCACGCCATCATCAACGGGAAGTTCCACGGCACGATGGCGCCAACAACACCGACGGGCTCGCGGGTCACCAGGCCCAGTTGATCGTGGGGCGTGGCGGCGACTTCGTCGTAGATCTTGTCGATCGCCTCGCCGCTCCAGCTCAGGGCTTGCGCCGCGCCGGGGACGTCGATGTTCAGGGAATCGCTGATGGGCTTGCCCATATCCAGGGTTTCAAGCAGCGCCAGTTCTTCGGCGTTAGCCTTGAGCAGCGCGGCGAAACGGATCATGACGGACTTGCGCTTGGCCGGTGCCAGGCGCGACCACACGCCGGAATTGAAAGTGGCACGCGCATTTTCCACGGCGCGCTGGGCATCGCTGGCATCACAGCTGGCGACAGTGGCCAGCAAGCGCCCATCCACCGGGCTGATGCATTCGAAGGTGTCACCGGAAACGGCGGCGGTGTATTCGCCATTGATATAGGCGCGGCCTTCGATCTTCAGAGCCTTGGCGCGTTGTTCCCAGTCGGCACGGGTCAGGGTGGTCATGCGAGTGTCCTCCTCTTATTGAATACAAGGGCCTGGGAGGTTTATCCCGGCGCCATCACGAATGCTTGCCCGACCAGCCTGCTGTTCGGCTCAAGGCAGCTGCCACCCTAAACCAGCGGCTGGGGATGTTTCAATATATTTGACATAACGGCGGCAAACGCCCTTGCGATGTTCATTTTAATAAACATAGACTTTGGACTCTCCAACCGCAGGCCAGACGGGAAATGCACATGAGCATCCAGGACATCGTCGATTTCAGCCAAGCCAACACCGCCCCCGAACGCTACCGCCCTGCCGCCGAGAAAATCCTCAAGGGCGATCCCGAGCAGACACTCTACAACCACTACAACAGCCCATGCGGCCAGATGAACGCCGGCGTCTGGGAAGGTGAAGTGGGCCAGTGGAAGGTCAACTACACCGAGCATGAGTACTGCGAGATCGTGCAAGGCGTGTCGGTGTTGCGTGATGCCGAGGGGAATGCCAAGACCCTGCGGGCCGGCGATCGCTTTGTGATCCCTGCCGGTTTCAGCGGTACCTGGGAAGTGCTGGAAGCGTGCCGCAAGATCTACGTGGTGTTTGAAGAGAAAGCCTGATCATTGATTGATCGACAACGGGACGCTAAGCGTCCGAGACGGCATTCCCACGCAGAGCGTGGGAACGATCAGGCAAAAAAAAGCCCGCATCGTGAGATACGGGCTTTTTTTCACAAGGAGGAAAATCAATTACTTGATTTTGCCTTCTTTGTAGATCACGTGCTTGCGAACGCGCGGGTCGAACATTTTCTTTTCGAGCTTGTCCGGGGTAGTACGCTTGTTCTTGTCGGTAGTGTAGAAGTGACCAGTACCGGCGCTAGAGATCATTCGAATCAATTCACGCATGATAGAGCTCCTTAGATCTTGCCAGCGGCGCGGATTTCGGCCAGCACGACAGTGATGCCACGCTTGTCGATAATACGCATGCCTTTAGCAGATACGCGCAGACGCACGAAACGTTTCTCTTCTTCAACCCAGAAGCGGTGATGCTGCAGGTTCGGCAGGAAACGACGACGGGTTTTGTTATTTGCGTGGGAAATGTTATTCCCAGTCACCGGACCCTTACCGGTAACTTGACAGACTCTCGACATGCCTCAGCCCTCTAAAACCACATGCCCAACCCGGCATGGGTTGGCCGCTTAATCTCTCAGTCATTTGGCGCCAGGCGCCGCGTTTCTTTAGGGTCTTACCGGCTACACCTACAGTGAAGGAACCGGGCCCCTAGAAAAGAGCGCTGCTTTATACCAGAAAGACCCCAGTGCAACAACAACCTGTGTACTTTTAGCAGCGTAAATCTTGGCCACAAGTGCCTGAACCGCTGCCAGGAGGGGCCGCTGTAACAGCCGACCGCTCGTCGCACAGAATGATTTACAACGCCTGCGGTCACAGGGAAGTGCACGGCGAAACACGCTGAGGCGCCATCAAAACAGCATTTTGGCCAAAAGCACAGGCAAAAATGGGCTAGTCATTTATCAATCAGACCTCTACGGTAGGCTTTTTCCAGACTGCACTCGCAGATGGGCCTTCGATCTGCACAGGAAACCGAATATGCGCCTCGCTGCCCTACCGCTATTGCTTGCCCCTCTCTTTATTGCGCCGATGGCCGTTGCGGCCACCAACTTGAGCGTATGCACCGAGGCCAGCCCCGAAGGCTTCGATGTGGTGCAGTACAACTCACTGACCACCACCAACGCCTCGGCCGACGTGCTGATGAACCGTTTAGTGGAATTCGACGCGGCCAGTGGCAAGTTGGTACCGAGCCTTGCAGACAGCTGGGAAGTGTCGCCCGATGGGCTGACGTACACCTTCAAACTGCACCCCGATGTGAAATTCCATCGCACCAGTTATTTCAGCCCAAGCCGCACCTTGACCGCCGAAGACGTGCGCTTCAGCTTCGAGCGCATGCTCGACCCGGCCAACCCGTGGCACAAGATCGCCCAGAGCGGCTTTCCTCACGCCCAATCCCTGCAATTGCCCAAACTGGTCAAGAAAATCGACGCCCTTGACCCACTGACCGTGCGCTTCACCCTCGACCATGCCGATTCCACCTTCTTACCAGCACTGAGCATGGGCTTTGCCTCGATCTATCCGGCTGAATATGCCGATAAATTGCTCAAGGCCGGCACACCCGAGAAGCTCAACAGCCAGCCAATCGGCACCGGCCCGTTTGTGTTCGTGCGTTTCCAGAAAGATGCCGTGGTGCGTTACAAGGCCAACCCGGACTACTTCGCCGGCAAACCGGCGGTGGATAACCTGATTTTCGCCATCACCCCGGACGCCAACGTACGCCTGCAGAAGCTGCACCGCGATGAATGCCAGATCGCCCTGTCACCCAAGCCCCTGGATGTGGGCGAGGCCGAAAAAGACTCGGCGCTGAAGGTGGAAAAAACCGCCGCCTTCATGACCGCGTTCGTCGCCATCAACAGCCAGCACCCACCGCTGGACAAGCCCGAAGTGCGCCAGGCGATCAACCTGGCCTTTGATAAGGGCAGCTACCTCAAGGCCGTGTTCGAAGGCACCGCCGAAGCAGCCAACGGTGTCTACCCGCCGAACACCTGGAGCTATGCCAAGGAGTTGCCAGGCTACCCGCAGGACCTCGCCAAAGCCAAGGCGCTGCTGGGCCGCGCCGGGCTCAAGGACGGCTTCAAGACCACAATATGGACCCGCCCTACGGGCAGCCTGCTGAACCCCAACCCGAACCTCGGCGCCCAACTGTTGCAGGCCGACCTGGCCAAGGTTGGCATCCAGGCCGAGATTCGCGTGATCGAATGGGGCGAGTTGATCCGCCGCGCCAAGGCCGGCGAGCACGACTTGCTGTTCATGGGCTGGGCCGGCGACAACGGCGACCCGGATAACTTCCTGACGCCGCAGTTCTCCTGCGCAGCGGTGAAGTCCGGCACCAACTTTGCCCGCTATTGCGACCCCACCCTGGATAAGTTGATCAGCGCGGGCAAAACCACCAGTGAGCAAGGTGTGCGCAGCAAGCTGTATCAGCAGGCCCAGGCGCAGATCCAGCAACAGGCGCTGTGGCTGCCACTGGCGCATCCGACGGCGTTTGCCTTGACCCGCAAGAACATCCAGGGGTACCAGGTAAGCCCGTTCGGGCGCCAGGACTATTCGAAAGTCAGCCTCAAGCCCTAAGGCACACTCCCACCTGTAGGAGCGAACTTGCTCGCTCCTACAGAGGCAGGACCGTTACAGCCAACCGTATTCAGCCATCGACAGCGGGTCGCCATCGCCCACGATGATATGGTCCAGCACCCGCACATCCACCACGTCCAGCGCCTTTTGCAGCAGCTTGGTCAATTTTCGATCAGCCGCGCTGGGCTCCGCGCTCCCCGACGGGTGGTTGTGGCACAGGATCAACGCCGCCGCGTTGTACGCCAAGGCGCGCTTGACCACTTGTCGCGGATAGACAATCGCAGCGTCGATGGTGCCCTGGGAAATGACCTCGAACCCCAGCACCCGATGCTTGGAGTCCAGAAACAGGCAACCGAATATCTCATGGGGCTCATGGCGCAGCAGCGCCTTGAGGTATTCGCGCACGGCCAACGGGCTCTCCAGCACCGAGTCAGCCCGCAAGCGCTCAGCCAAGTGGCGCCGGGACATTTCCAGCACCGCCTGCAGTTGGGCGAACTTCGCCGGCCCCAGCCCCAAATGCTGGCTGAACAACGTCTGGCTGGCCTCCAGTAACGGGCGCAGGCCACCGAATTGCGCCAACAGATGGCGCGCCAGATCCACCGCACTTCGGCCGGCAACCCCCGTACGCAGGAAAATCGCCAACAGCTCGGCATCGGACAGGCTCGCTGCGCCGCCTTCCAATAATTTCTCCCGCGGACGCTCCGCCACGGGCCAATCACGAATACTCATCCCACCTCCCTGTATCTGCTCCGCTGTTGCCCGGCGGGCGCTGTGTTATCGTAGGGCCCTCTTTTTTGCCGGCGATTTCACCTGGGGAGGGGTCATCGCAGGCGTCACTGAACTGGCATCACTGAACTGGAAAGGCAAACCAATGCAGCGTCTGTATCGGAAACGCATCGTTCTCGGCGTCGGCGGCGGCATTGCCGCCTACAAGAGCGCAGAGTTGGTTCGCAGGCTCCTGGACCAGGGCGCCGAAGTGCGCGTGGTCATGACCCGTGGTGGCAGTGAGTTCATCACCCCGCTGACCATGCAAGCCCTGTCCGGCCACCCGGTTCACCTCGACCTGCTGGACCCGGCCGCAGAAGCCGCCATGGGCCATATCGAACTGGCCAAATGGGCCGACCTGGTGCTGATAGCCCCGGCCACTGCCGACCTGATCGCCCGCCTGGCCCAGGGCATTGCCGATGACCTGCTCACCACCCTGGTATTGGCCACCGACGCCACCGTCGCTATCGCTCCGGCCATGAACCAGGCCATGTGGCGCGATCCGGCCACCCAGGCCAATACCCAACTCCTGCAAACCCGCGGCCTCAAGGTGTTCGGCCCGGCGTCCGGCAGCCAGGCCTGCGGCGACGTCGGCCTGGGCCGCATGCTCGAAGCCACGGACCTGGCGCAGTGCGCCGCCGAGTGCTTCCAGCATCTGGCCCTGACCGGCAAGCACGTGCTGATCACCGCCGGCCCAACCCAGGAAAACATCGACCCGGTCCGCTACATCACCAACCATAGCTCAGGAAAAATGGGCTTCGCGTTGGCAGAAGCCGCGGTCGAGGCAGGCGCACGGGTCACACTGATCACAGGTCCCGTGCATCTGCCCACCCCTGATCGCGTCACGCGGATCGACGTAGTCAGCGCCCGGGACATGTTGGCGGCCTGCGAAGCCGCCATTCCCTGCGACCTGTTTATCGCCTCGGCAGCGGTTGCGGATTACCGCCCGGAGGTCGTGGCCCCGCAGAAGCTCAAGAAAGACCCTACGAGCGGCGACGGCCTGCTCCTGCAAATGGTGCGTAACCCGGACATCCTGGCCACCATCGCAACCCGTCCAGACCGTCCGTTCAGCGTCGGCTTCGCTGCCGAGACCGAGCACCTACTGGACTACGCCGCACGCAAACTGAAAGACAAAAACCTCGACCTGATCGTTGCCAATGATGTCGCCAACCCGAGCATCGGCTTCAACAGCGAGGAAAATGCGTGCAGCGTGATCGACCGCGAACTGCACGCCACCCTTTTCGCCCAGACCAGCAAGGGCAAGATTGCCCGCCAACTGATCTCTTTTATCGCCCAACGGCTGAACCAGGTTTAATGTCCATGCACGCTTTGCAAGCCAAGATTCTCGACCCACGCCTCGGCAACGAATTCCCTCTGCCGGCCTACGCCACGCCGGGTTCCGCCGGCCTGGACCTGCGCGCCATGCTCAAGGAGGACACCGTCCTTGAGCCGGGCCAAACCATCCTGATTCCCACTGGCCTGTCGATCTATGTCGGCGATCCTGGCTTGGCGGCGCTGATCCTGCCGCGCTCCGGCCTGGGTCACAAACATGGCATCGTGCTCGGCAACTTGGTCGGCCTGATCGACTCCGACTACCAGGGCGAGTTGATGGTGTCGTGCTGGAACCGTGGCCAGACTGCTTTCAACATCGCCGTCGGCGAGCGCATCGCCCAACTGGTATTGGTGCCGGTGGTGCAGGCGCATTTTGAATTGGTGCAGGAATTCGATGAAACCCAACGCGGCGCAGGCGGTTTTGGGCATTCCGGCAGTCACTGACTAAGCTGAACGTGGCCGGATGCAATCGTCCGGCCACGCGCCACCGCCCGGCTTTTCAGGATGAAGAATGCGCGGAAATAATCATCGAGATTTCTCTAATGAAATCAAAGGACTACGTAAAAATAATGCTAGCGCCGAAGCGCCGATGGCATTTTTACACCACGAACTCTCTGCCGAAAACGCCGTCATACCCTTCAGTTTGAGCCTGCCGGCCAGCCACATCAGGCCCGCCTTGCCCCCTTTCAGATGGAGTTTCCCCCGCGATGAGTACCGCAGCCCGCGTAGCCCCGACCTTTCCCGACAGCATTTTTCGCGCCTATGACATCCGTGGTGTGGTCCCCAAGACCCTGACCGCCGAAACCGCCTACTGGATCGGCCGCGCCATCGGCTCCCAGAGTCTGGCCCAAGGCGAACCCAACGTTTCGGTAGGCCGTGACGGCCGCTTGTCTGGCCCGGAGCTGGTCGAGCAACTGATCCAGGGCCTGGCTGACAGCGGCTGCCACGTCAGCGACGTCGGTCTGGTGCCAACCCCCGCGCTGTACTACGCCGCCAACGTACTGGCGGGCAAATCCGGGGTCATGCTTACCGGCAGCCACAACCCGTCGGACTACAACGGCTTCAAGATCGTCATCGCTGGCGACACCCTGGCCAATGAGCAGATCCAGGCCCTGCACACCCGCCTGAAGACCAACGACCTGACCCGCGGCACAGGGACCATCACCAAGGTTGACATCCTGCAACGCTACTCCGATGAAATCACCCGTGACGTCAAGCTCGCCCGCCGCTTGAAAGTCGTGGTGGACTGCGGCAACGGCGCAGCGGGTGTGATTGCCCCGCAATTGCTCGAAGCCCTGAACTGCGAAGTGATCCCACTGTTCTGCGAAGTGGACGGCAACTTCCCCAACCATCACCCAGACCCAGGCAAGCCGGAAAACCTGGTGGACCTGATCGCCAAGGTCAAGGAAGTGGGCGCCGACGTCGGCCTGGCCTTCGATGGCGACGGGGACCGTGTGGGCGTGGTGACCGAAACCGGCGAGATCGTGTTCCCGGACCGCCTGTTGATGCTGTTTGCCCGCGACGTGGTTGCGCGCAATGCCAACGCCGAGATCATCTTCGACGTGAAATGCACGCGTCGCCTGACGCCATTGATCAAGGAGTACGGCGGTCGCCCGCTAATGTGGAAGACCGGTCACTCGTTGATCAAAAAGAAAATGAAGGAAACCGGCGCGCTGTTGGCCGGTGAAATGAGCGGCCACGTGTTCTTCAAGGAGCGCTGGTTCGGGTTTGATGATGGTATTTACAGCGCCGCTCGCCTGCTGGAGATCCTCAGCAAGGAGAAATCCACGGCCGAAGAGCTGTTTCAGACCTTCCCGAATGATATTTCTACGCCAGAAATCAATATCCATGTGACCGAGGAGAGCAAATTCAGCATCATTGACGCATTGCACGATGCGCAATGGGGTGAAGGCGCCAACCTGACCACCATTGATGGTGTGCGAGTCGATTACGCCAAAGGCTGGGGCCTGGTTCGCGCGTCCAACACCACACCGGTGCTGGTCCTGCGTTTCGAGGCGGATACCGAGGCTGAGTTGCAGCGCATCAAGGACGTGTTCCACGCCCAGTTGAAACGTGTTGCCCCTGATCTCCAATTACCGTTCTGATTTTTTGCCCGGAGCCCTGAATGACCCTCGAACGCGAAGCCGCTGCCAACACCGCCAAGGTCCTGTCCGAAGCGTTGCCTTATATTCGACGCTACGTCGGCAAGACGCTGGTGATCAAGTACGGCGGCAATGCCATGGAAAGCGATGAGCTGAAAACCGGCTTTGCGCGCGACATCGTGCTGATGAAGGCCGTAGGGATCAACCCCGTGGTCGTCCACGGCGGCGGCCCGCAAATCGGCGACCTGCTCAAGCGGTTGTCCATCGAGAGTCACTTCATCGATGGCATGCGCGTCACTGACGCGCAAACCATGGACGTGGTGGAAATGGTCCTCGGCGGCCAGGTCAACAAAGACATCGTCAACCTGATCAACCGCCACGGCGGCAGCGCCATCGGCCTGACCGGCAAGGATGCGGAACTGATCCGCGCCAAGAAACTGACCGTGACCCGCAAGACGCCGGAGATGACCCAGCCGGAAATCATCGACATCGGCCAGGTGGGCGAAGTCATCGGCATCAACACCGATTTGCTCAACCTGCTGGTCAAGGGCGACTTCATCCCGGTAATTGCGCCGATCGGCGTGGGTGCTAATGGCGAGTCCTATAACATCAACGCCGATCTGGTAGCCGGTAAGGTGGCGGAAGCACTGAAGGCTGAAAAGCTGATGCTGCTGACCAACATCGCCGGCTTGATGGACAAGGAAGGCAAGGTACTGACCGGCTTGACTACCCAGCAGGTAGACGACCTGATCGCCGACGGCACCATCTACGGCGGCATGTTGCCGAAGATCCGTTGCGCACTGGAAGCGGTGCAGGGCGGCGTCGGCAGCTCGCTGATCCTGGATGGCCGCGTGCCAAATGCAATCCTGCTGGAAATCTTCACCGATACT
Source organism: Pseudomonas sp. CFSAN084952 (assembly GCF_009648855.1). NCBI lineage: Bacteria > Pseudomonadati > Pseudomonadota > Gammaproteobacteria > Pseudomonadales > Pseudomonadaceae > Pseudomonas > Pseudomonas sp. CFSAN084952. The sequence continues at coordinate 5,259,438 of NZ_CP045767.1, forward strand.
GGTGTGGGCACGCTGATCAGTAACCGCAAGCGTCCTTAACCGCTGCAAAGCAAAAAGCCCCGCTCAATCGAATTGAGCGGGGCTTTTTGTTTGTACACAGTTCAAATGTGGGCGCTGGCTTGCCTGCGATGACGGCAGTACATTCTAAAATGCACCGCCTGACACACCGCTATCGCGGGCAAGCCCGCTCCCACAGGATTCAGTGTCAGACGCCGAACTGCTCGCGGTAGGCACGCACCGCCGGCAAATGCTGCTTGAGCTGCGGGTCATCTTCCAGGAACTGCAACACCTGGTTCAACGACACGATGCTCACCACCGGAATGCCGAAGTCACGCTCCACTTCCTGGATCGCCGACAACTCACCGTTGCCGCGTTCCTGACGGTTCAAGGCGATCAGTACACCGGCAGCCTTGGCGCCGTCCTGGGAAGCGATGATCTGCATCACTTCACGGATAGCAGTACCCGCGGTGATCACGTCATCGATGATCAGCACCTCGCCGGTCAATGGCGCGCCGACCAGGCTGCCACCTTCACCATGGGCCTTGGCTTCCTTACGGTTGAAACACCACGGCAAGTCCTGCCCGTGATGCTCCGCCAGCGCTACCGCCGTCGCCGCTGCCAGGGGAATACCCTTGTAGGCCGGGCCAAAGAGTACGTCGAAGGAAATACCGCTCTCAACGATGGCTGCCGCATAGAAACGGCCCAGCTGAGCCAGGGCCGAACCTGAGTTGAACAGGCCCGCATTGAAGAAGTACGGGCTGGTGCGCCCGGACTTGAGGGTGAACTCACCGAAGCGTAAAACGCCGCGATCGATGGCAAAACGAATGAAATCGCGCTGATACGCCTGCATGAAAAAAGCCTCAGATACCACGGATTTAGCTAATTGGGTGGACGGCGTGTATCATACACGCACGCGATTTTTGGGGCCATTTATGCGGATCATCAGTGTGAACGTTAATGGTATTCAGGCTGCAGTCGAGCGTGGTTTGCTCAGTTGGCTGCAAGCACAGAATGCCGACGTCATCTGCCTGCAGGACACCCGTGCCTCCGCCTTTGAACTGGACGACCCAGCCTTCCAACTGGATGGCTACTTCCTTTATGCCTGCGATGCCGAAGTGCCCACCCAAGGTGGCGTGGCTTTGTACTCGCGGTTGCAACCCAAGGCGGTCATCAGCGGCCTCGGCTTCGAGACAGCCGACCGCTACGGGCGTTACCTGCAAGCCGATTTCGACAAGGTCAGCATCGCGACCTTGCTGCTTCCTTCCGGGCAGAACGGCGATGAAGACTTGAACCAGAAATTCAAGCTAATGGACGATTTCGCCCGTTACTTGGATAAACAGCGACGTAAACGTCGCGAGTACATTTATTGTGGCTCGCTGTACGTGGCGCAACAGAAGCTGGATATCAAGAACTGGCGCGACAGCCAGCAATCCCCAGGCTTCCTGGCGCCGGAACGCGCCTGGATGGACGAGATTGTCGGCAACATGGGCTATGTCGATGCCCTGCGCGAAGTCAGCCGCGAAGGCGACCAGTACAGCTGGTGGCCAGATAACGAACAGGCTGAGATGCTCAACCTGGGCTGGCGTTTCGACTACCAGCTGCTGACCCCAGGCCTGCGCCGGTTCGTACGCAGTGCACGCCTGCCGCGCCAGCCGCGCTTCTCGCAGCACGCGCCGCTGATCGTGGACTACGACTGGACATTGACCATCTGAGGTCGTTTTCCAGGCACAAAAAAACCGACACTGATGTCGGTTTTTTTGTGGCCGTTCGGTTACTTGACCAGGCGCCAGGTCCACGGATAGCGATAGGCAATGCCTTTGTTGGCCTTGATACCGGCGATGATCGTCAGTATCAACGCCCCGATCACCAGCACGGTCATCAGCAAGAAGCCAACAACCACGAAGCCCAACAAGAGGCACACCAGCCAGGCGATCGCCACGGTGATCTGGAAATTCAGCGCCTCCTTGCCCTGGTCATCGATGAGCGGGTCCATGTCCTTCTTGAATTGCCACAGGATCAACGGCCCCAGCAAGCTGCCGAAGGGGAATACCAACCCCAGGAATGCCGCAAAATGACACAACATTGCCCACTGGCGTACTTCCTTGGACGGGGCCGGGACCGGCAACTGGCTGTCATTCATGGCGCTTCTCCTTGGGGCCGGCTCAGTCAGCCAGCGCGGCGTTCTGCAATTCAAAGATTTCGGTCATGCCTTTCTGGGCCAAGGCCAGCATGGCGTTCAGCTCAGCCGGCTGGAATGGCGCGCCTTCGGCAGTGCCCTGCACTTCGATGAAACCACCGGTGCTGGTCATGACCACGTTGAGGTCGGTCTCGGCGGCCGAGTCTTCCAGGTAGTCCAGGTCCAACACAGGCTCGCCCTGGTACATGCCAACCGACACAGCAGCGATCATCTGCTTGAGCGGGTCACCCGCTTTCAGGCCGCCACGCTTCTTGATCACTTTCAGTGCGTCGACCAGGGCCACCATGGCGCCGGTGATGGACGCCGTGCGGGTGCCGCCATCTGCCTGGATCACGTCGCAGTCGACGTAGAGAGTCACGTCACCCAGCTTGGACATATCCAGGGCAGCACGCAGGGAACGGCCGATCAAGCGCTGGATTTCCAGGGTACGCCCGCCTTGCTTGCCACGGCTGGCTTCACGCTGGTTACGCTCGCCAGTCGCGCGCGGCAGCATGCCGTATTCAGCGGTCAACCAACCCTGGCCCTGGCCCTTGAGGAAGCGCGGCACGCCGTTTTCGACGCTGACAGTGCAGATGACCTTGGTATCGCCAAACTCGACCAGTACGGATCCCTCGGCGTGTTTGGTGTAGTTGCGGGTGATGCGGATCGAGCGGAGCTGATCGGCAGCGCGACCACTTGGACGTTTCATAGGGGATACCTGTACTGAGGACGAAAAACTGCCGAGCATTATAGAGCCGCAAGCCGGTTCGGGGCACTTCTAAAAAATCCGGTTACCAATGCCCGGGTTTGGGCGCCTACCTCCCACTGCGCTACAATCCTGCGCCTCCAGACTGTAGGAGCGAGCTTGCTCGCGAAAAACGCCAACAATTACGGGGGCTTCCTGATTCAGCGCGGCGCCTTGCGTTCTTCGCGAGCAAGCTCGCTCCTACAGGTCGGCCTGGCCAATTTCTATTTATCCAACGCGAGGTACCTCCATGGTGCACAGCATGACCGCCTTCGCCCGTGTCGAAAAAGCCGGGACCCAAGGCACCCTCAGCTGGGAACTGCGCTCGGTCAACAGCCGTTACCTGGAGCCGCACCTGCGCCTGCCAGAGTCGTTCCGCGACCTCGAAGGCGCCGTGCGTGAAGCGCTGCGCCAGGGCATTTCCCGTGGCAAGCTGGAATGCACCCTGCGCTTTACCGAAGAAACCACCGGCAAGCCGCTGCAGGTCGACCGCGACCGCGCCGCCCAACTGGTGGCCGCTGCCGAAACCATCGCCGGCCTGATCAAGCAGCCGGCCGCATTGAACCCTCTGGAAGTATTGGCCTGGCCCGGCGTGCTGGTGGCCGACGCGGCTGACCCACAGGCCCTGAATGCCGAAGCCCTCGCCCTGTTCAACCAGGGCCTGAAGGAACTCAAGGCCGGCCGTGAGCGCGAAGGCACCGAACTGGCGCGCCTGATCAGCGAGCGGCTGACGTCGATCGAAGCCGACGTAGTGACCCTGCGTGAACTGGTACCGCAGATGCTCGCCACCCAGCGCCAGAAGGTCCTCGACCGCTTCACCGACATGAAGGCCGACCTCGACCCGACGCGCCTGGAACAGGAAATGGTCCTGCTCGCACAGAAGAGCGACGTGGCCGAAGAACTCGACCGCCTGAGTACCCATATCCTTGAAGTGCGCCGCGTACTCAAGTCGGGCGGTGCCGCCGGTCGGCGCCTGGACTTCCTGATGCAGGAACTCAACCGCGAAGCCAATACACTGGGCTCCAAGGCGTTCGACCCGCGCAGCACCACGGCGGCGGTCAACCTCAAAGTGTTGATCGAGCAAATGCGCGAACAAGTACAGAATATTGAGTAAGGCACCCTCCATGACCCACAGCACCGGCACCCTTTACATCATTTCCGCCCCTTCGGGCGCGGGCAAGAGCAGCCTGGTCAAGGCCTTGACCGACGCTGACGAGCAGATCCGCATTTCGGTCTCGCACACGACCCGCGCCATGCGCCCGGGCGAAGTGGACGGCGTGCACTATCACTTCGTCGAGCGTACCGAGTTCGTCAAGATGATCGAACACGGTGACTTCCTGGAGCGCGCCGAAGTGTTCGGCAACCTCTACGGCACCTCGCAGAGCCACCTGCAACAGACCCTGGACGAAGGCCACGACCTGATTCTGGAGATCGACTGGCAGGGCGCCGAGCAAGTGCGCCAGCTGATGCCCAAGGCGCGCTCCATCTTCATCCTGCCGCCCTCGCTCCAAGCCCTGCACCAGCGTCTGACCAACCGTGGCCAGGACAGCGACGAGATCATCGAAGGTCGCATGCGTGAGGCCGTCAGCGAAATGAGCCACTACGTCGACTACGACTACCTGATCATCAATGACGACTTTACCCACGCATTGGACGATTTGAAGGCGATTTTCCGCGCCAACCAACTGCAGCAAAAGCGCCAACAGCAACGTTTCGGCAAATTACTCGCCGAATTGCTCGGCTGATTGGCTCTTCCCAAAACAGCTGCAAGGGCCTTACATTGGCACTTGTAGCGGTTTTGCGAAGGCCTGCCAAAAATCAGCGCTTCCCTAAACGCTGGTGATTTTTTAAACTGCTCAGTCCGCTCGCCCAACCGGGCAGCGCGCATCTTGCATTCGCTCCGAGGAATACCATGGCCCGCGTAACCGTTGAAGACTGCCTAGAACACGTGGATAACCGCTTTGAGCTGGTCATGCTCTCTACCAAGCGTGCCCGTCAACTGGCCACTGGCGGCAAAGAGCCCCTGGTCCAGTGGGAAAACGACAAGCCTACCGTTGTAGCCCTGCGTGAAATCGCTGAAGGCCTGATGAGCTACGAGTTCATCGCCAACGCCGAAATCGTTGAAGACGAACCGCTGTTTGCAGCGTTCGAAGGCGAGTCCAACGAGGACGTCTAAGCCTATGCCTGGTCGACGTAGCACGGCGCGGGGTCACAGCCATCGGCAGGAGTTCACACTTTGCCGAGCATAGACGCCCTCGCCGATCGCTTATCGGCCTACCTCGGCGCAGACCAGGTCAACCTGGTTCGCCGAGCGTATTTCTACGCCGAACAAGCCCACGACGGCCAACGCCGACGTAGTGGCGAGGCGTATGTCACCCATCCTCTTGCGGTGGCCAATATTCTTGCCGACATGCACATGGACCATCAGAGCCTGATGGCCGCGATGCTGCATGACGTGATCGAAGACACCGGCATTGCCAAGGAAGCGCTCAGTGCGCAATTTGGCGAAACCGTGGCCGAACTGGTCGATGGGGTCAGCAAGCTGACCCAGATGAACTTCGAGACCAAGGCCGAAGCCCAGGCGGAAAACTTCCAGAAGATGGCCATGGCCATGGCCCGAGACATTCGGGTGATCCTGGTCAAGCTGGCCGACCGGCTGCACAACATGCGCACGCTGGAAGTGCTGTCCGGCGAAAAGCGCCGACGCATCGCCAAGGAAACCCTGGAAATCTATGCGCCCATCGCCAACCGGCTGGGCATGCACGCCATTCGTATCGAATTCGAAGACCTCGGCTTTAAAGCCATGCACCCCATGCGTTCGGCGCGCATCTACCAGGCGGTCAAGCGCGCACGGGGCAATCGCAAGGAAATCGTCAACAAGATCGAAGAGTCCCTGAGCCATTGCCTGGCGATCGACGAGATCGAGGGCGAGGTCAGCGGTCGGCAAAAGCACATTTATGGCATCTACAAGAAGATGCGCGGCAAGCGCCGGGCCTTCAACGAGATCATGGACGTGTACGCGTTCCGGATCATCGTCGACAAGGTCGATACCTGCTACCGCGTGCTGGGCGCTGTACATAATTTGTACAAACCCCTGCCAGGCCGCTTCAAGGACTACATCGCAATTCCCAAGGCCAACGGCTACCAGTCGCTGCATACCACCCTGTTTGGCATGCACGGCGTGCCGATCGAGATCCAGATCCGCACCCGCGAAATGGAAGAGATGGCCAACAACGGCATCGCCGCCCACTGGCTGTACAAGTCCAGCGGCGACGAGCAGCCCAAAGGCACCCATGCCCGTGCGCGCCAATGGGTCAAGGGCGTGCTGGAAATGCAGCAACGTGCCGGCAACTCCCTGGAATTTATCGAAAGCGTGAAGATCGACCTGTTCCCGGACGAGGTCTACGTGTTCACGCCCAAAGGCCGGATCATGGAGCTGCCCAAAGGCTCCACGGCGGTCGATTTTGCCTACGCAGTGCACACCGATGTCGGCAACAGCTGCATCGCCTGTCGCATCAACCGGCGCCTGGCCCCGCTGTCCGAACCACTGCAAAGCGGTTCCACGGTGGAGATCGTCAGCGCACCGGGCGCTCGCCCCAACCCGGCCTGGCTCAACTTTGTGGTCACCGGCAAGGCGCGTACGCATATTCGCCACGCGCTGAAATTGCAGCGCCGCTCCGAATCCATCAGCCTGGGCGAACGCCTGCTGAACAAAGTGCTCAACGGCTTCGACAGCGCCCTGGACAAGATCCCGCAAGAGCGCGTGCAAGCGATGCTCCATGAGTACCGCCAGGAAACCATCGAAGACCTGTTGGAAGATATCGGCCTGGGCAACCGCATGGCCTACGTGGTTGCGCGCCGCCTGCTGGGCGAAGGTGAACAGTTGCCGAGCCCTGAAGGCCCGCTGGCAATTCGCGGCACCGAGGGCCTGGTGCTCAGCTACGCCAAATGTTGCACGCCGATCCCGGGTGACCCGATTGTCGGCCACTTGTCCGCCGGCAAAGGCATGGTGGTGCACCTGGACAACTGCCGCAACATCACCGAAATCCGCCACAACCCGGAAAAATGCATCCAGCTCTCGTGGGCCAAGGATGTCACCGGCGAATTCAACGTCGAGCTGCGGGTTGAGCTGGAACACCAGCGCGGCCTCATCGCCCTGCTGGCCAGCAGCGTCAACGCCGCCGACGGCAATATCGAGAAAATCAGCATGGACGAACGCGATGGTCGCATCAGCGTGGTCCAACTGGTGGTCAGCGTGCACGACCGTGTGCACCTGGCCCGCGTGATCAAAAAGTTGCGCGCCTTGACCGGTGTGATCCGCATCACCCGCATGCGTGCATAACCGATCCATTACAAGGAGTCATTCATGACCAAGACAGTTATCACCAGCGATAAAGCTCCAGCCGCCATCGGCACTTATTCCCAGGCGATCAAGGCGGGCAACACCGTCTACATGTCCGGCCAGATCCCGCTGGACCCAAAGACCATGGAACTGGTTGAAGGCTTCGAAGCCCAGACCGTACAGGTCTTTGAAAACCTCAAGTCCGTGGCTGAAGCTGCCGGTGGTTCGTTCAAGGACATCGTCAAGCTGAACATCTTCCTCACCGACCTCAGCCACTTCGCCAAGGTCAACGAGATCATGGGCAAGTACTTCGAACAACCTTACCCAGCCCGCGCCGCCATCGGCGTGGCCGCCCTGCCAAAGGGTGCACAGGTTGAGATGGACGCCATTCTGGTCATCGAGTAAAACACCCGGCGCAGCCCCAAAAGGCTGCGCCGACTTCGTTTCAGAAGGATTTCGTAATGCGCAAAGCGCTTGTAGCCTCTTCGTTGCTCGCCCTGTTGCTCGGTGGCTGTGCCAGTAACCCCGCCGACCTGGATGTAAGCGGTACCTGGATCAACCAGGCCGCCATCGACGCGGCAGCCAAGGGCGGCCCTTTGCGTGAAGCCCTGCAGTCTTATGGCCCCAACCTTGAGTGGGAGGTCAACACCAAGGCCTTGCAGGCCCGCTACTACAACGGTTTTGAAGTGGCGGAAGGCAAGTTGTCGGGTGAAGAGCCCGGCGCATGGAACGTGGATTTCTATGGCAGCTCTGCCACTGAACTCAAGCGCAAAGGCAAGCAACTGCTGCAAGTGGCCAACGACAACGAGCCCGAGCAGCTGTTTGCCCGCGCCAAAGACCCGGCCCCAGAAGGCGCGCCACTGGGCGCCAATTTCGAACGCGCGCTGTACGCGGCCTATATGGGCGGCGACTGGAAGATCAGCGACGGCACCGGCAGCGGCGCCACGGTGCAGTTCCAGGCAGACGGCAAGGTCGCCGGCCTACCGGGGGTTGATCGTTATTCACTCTGCCTGGCAGGCGATTGCGCCTCCATGAGCGGCGGCTATGACAGCATCTGGCTGCAACTGAACGGCCAGGGCAACCCTTGGATCTTCGCGCGCAAGGGTGAGCAACTGGAGATCTTCCAGGCGATCAATACCGCACAGGCCGATGAAGTGCCTTCGTTTACGCCAGGCCCTCGCCAATGGTTGCTTGAAAAGTAATAAAAGCCTCACCCAAATCCAAATGTGGGAGCTGGCTTGCCTGCGATGACGGTATTACATCCAACAAAGATGTGATTGATATACCGCTATCGCAGGCAAGCCAGCTCCCACATTTTTTGCGCGCTTCAGCCTTTCAGAATCGCCGCATAGCCTTCCCGGTAAGTCGGGTATGTCGGCATCCAGCCAAGCGCCTTGATACGCGCATTACTGCATTGTTTGCTGCCAGCACGGCGCACACTTGCATCTTCAGCCCACTCGGTCACACCCAGATACTCGCGCAACCAGGCCACCACCTCGGCCAGTGGTGCCGGCGCATCGTCAACGCCGATGTAGACCTTGTCCAGCGAACCGCCCTTTTCCACATGCCGCAGCAAAAAGGCGAGCAGGCCCGCGGCGTCATCGGCGTGGATACGATTGCCATACAACGGCGGGTCAACCGCTACGCGATAGCCTTGGCGAACCTGAGTGAGCAGCCATTCACGACCCGGGCCGTAAATCCCGGTCAGTCGCACGATGGTCGCTGGAATACCGCTGTTGAGCGCCACCTGTTCAGCCTCCAGCATCACCTGCCCGGAATAGCCCTTCGCTTGCGTCTCGGACGTTTCGTCGACCCACTCGCCGTTTTGCTGCCCATACACACTGCTGCTGGAGACAAACAGCAAATGCTTGGGCGTCTGGCCGTAGTCTTCCAGCCACTCCAGCACATGCAGCAACCCTTGCACGTAGGCGGCGCGATAGCCGGCTTCGTCGTGGTCAGTGGCAGCGGCGCAGTACACCAGGTAATCCACCCCGCCGATGGGCCAGGTGTCAGGGCAGTCCTTTTTGAACAGGTCGCCGGCGATGCCGATCACCCCGTCGGGCAGGCGCGAAATATCGCGGCGCAGGCCGTGAACCTCCCATTCCGAGGCCAGCAATTGGCTAGCCAGCCGACTACCCACATCACCGCAACCGGCAATCACAACAGAAGGCACAGACATCACAAAACTCCATTCTCAAAGGCGCAGATTAGCCGCGCGAGTGGATCAACGGCCAGTAAAAAGCGAAATAAAGTAACAGTGCCACTTTAGTTAACAAGAATTACTTGCAATAATAACCGCCCATTTGTCCTCGACCCGAAATGGTCTGGAAGGACGATCACCCATTTTTTCTCTCAGGTCCGGCCAGCATGACACGTCATACAAACCCCGCTTCGCCAACCAAGCTTCACAGCCCCTCCCGCGCCTGGCGTGCGATTGCTGCGATGCTGTTCAGCGTATTGCTGGCACCGACCGCCGCATTCGCTGACGCCACTGCCCCCGCCGCTCCGGCCGCTGCCGAGCAAAATGCCGCTACTGCGGCAACGCCTGCCGTCGCGCCAGTGGCCACCGACCCGGCCCAGGCCGCCGGCGCCGCCGCACCTGCCGACGAAACCGGCGTGGTGCTTGAGGAAGACAACACCCTGGGCATGGCCCACGACTTGTCGCCATGGGGCATGTACCAGAATGCTGACGTGGTGGTGAAAGCCGTAATGATCGGCCTGGCCATTGCCTCGATCATCACCTGGACCATCTGGATTGCCAAAGGCTTCGAGCTGTTGGGCGCCAAGCGTCGTCTGCGCGCTGAAATCGTCCACCTGAAAAAAGCCACCACCCTCAAGGAAGCGAGCGAAACCGCGACCAAGAAGGGCACCCTGGCTAACCTGCTGGTGCACGACGCACTGGAAGAAATGCGCCTGTCGGCCAACACTCGCGAAAAAGAAGGCATCAAGGAGCGCGTCAGCTTCCGCCTGGAGCGCCTGGTTGCCGCCTGCGGCCGTAACATGAGCAGCGGCACCGGCGTACTCGCTACCATCGGTTCCACCGCACCCTTCGTCGGCCTGTTCGGTACCGTGTGGGGCATCATGAACAGCTTCATCGGCATCGCCAAAACCCAGACCACCAACCTCGCCGTCGTTGCCCCCGGCATCGCCGAAGCCCTGCTGGCTACCGCCCTGGGCCTGGTTGCCGCGATTCCTGCGGTGGTGATCTACAACGTCTTCGCCCGTTCGATTGCCGGCTACAAGGCTCAGGTATCGGATGCATCGGCTGAAGTCCTGTTGCTGGTCAGCCGTGACCTCGATCACCTGCCTACCGAGCGCAGCTCGCAACCGCACATGGTGAAAGTGGGGTAATCGGCCATGGGCCTGCATTTGAATCAAGGCGACGACGAACTCGTCGAGAACCACGAAATCAACGTCACGCCGTTTATCGACGTGATGCTGGTGCTGCTGATCATCTTCATGGTGGCGGCACCGCTGGCGACCGTGGACATCAAAGTGGACCTGCCCGCGTCCAGCGCCAAGCCGGCGCCGCGGCCAGAGAAACCGATATTCCTCAGCGTCAAGGCGGACCAACGCCTGTTCCTGGGCGAAGAAGAGGTCAAGGCTGAAACCCTGGGGCCGGTGCTGGATGCCAAGACCCAAGGCAAGAAAGACACGACGATCTTCTTCCAGGCCGACAAAGGCGTGGACTATGGCGACCTGATGAGCGTGATGGATGCCCTGCGGGCAGCCGGCTACCTCAAGGTAGGCCTGGTCGGACTTGAGACGGCAGCCAAGAAATGATCACGACGCGCCACAAACTGACGCGTTATGGCACCAGCCTCGCCGTCGTGCTGGGCGTGCATGCCGTCGCGATCATCATCGCGCTCCAATGGTCCGCGCCGCAGGCGATCCAGCTGCCACCTGCCGCCATGGTCATCGACCTGGCGCCGCTGCCAGCGCCACCGCCGCCTCCAGCACCGCCCAAGGTCGTTGCGCCGCCGCCACCACCGGTCGAAGAGCTGCCCCTGCCGAAGCTGGCCGAGGCGCCCAAGCCAACGATCCAGGTGCCCAAGCCGGTCAAGCCCAAGCCTAAGCCACAACCGCCAAAGCCGGTGGAGAAGAAGCCCGAGCCGCCCAAGGAGAAACCTTCCGAGGAGCCACCGAGCGAAACGCCGCCGAGCAACGCACCTGCGCAGAAGTCCGCCCAGCCTACACCGGGCCCGTCGGCACAGCAGCTGGCCGCCCAGGCATCCTGGCAAAGCACGTTGCTGGCGCACCTGCAGAAGTACAAGAAGTACCCGCCCGGCGCCCAACGCAGTGGCAAGGAAGGTATGAACCGCTTGCGCTTCGTGGTCGATGGCGAAGGCAATGTGCTGTCCTACGAACTGGAAGGCCGCTCCGGCAACGCCGACCTGGACCGTGCAACGCTTGAGATGATCCGCAAGGCTCAGCCGCTACCCAAGCCACCGGCAGACCTGTTGAAAAACGGCAGCGTCGAACTGGTCGCGCCGTTCGTCTACAACATCGACAAGCGTCGCCGCTGACAGAGCACTGTGGGAGGGACTGGTGCCCTCCCACATTCGCTTTATTACCTCAGCAAAATTCCGACACTCCCCACTCAATCCCCAGCAAAGTTCTGATAACGTGCGTCTATCGATTGCAGCCGGTATGCTTGGCCCGCAACCTCATGGACGCCCGCTATGACTCTCACAGAATTACGCTACATCGTGACCCTCGCCCAAGAACAGCACTTCGGCCATGCAGCCGAGCGTTGCCACGTCAGCCAGCCGACGCTGTCGGTGGGTGTGAAAAAGCTTGAAGACGAACTCGGTGTGCTGATTTTCGAGCGCAGCAAGAGCGCCGTTCGCCTCACCCCGGTGGGCGAAGGCATCGTTGCCCAGGCGCAGAAGGTCCTGGAACAGGCGCAAAGCATTCGCGAATTGGCCCAGGCCGGCAAGAACCAGCTGACCGCGCCGCTCAAGGTCGGCGCGATCTATACGGTCGGCCCCTACCTGTTCCCGCACCTGATCCCGCAACTGCATCGCGTCGCGCCGCAGATGCCGCTGTATATCGAAGAAAACTTCACCCACGTGCTGCGCGACAAACTGCGCAACGGCGAGCTGGACGCGATCATCATCGCCCTGCCCTTCAACGAAGCGGACGTGCTGACCCTGCCGCTCTACGACGAGCCGTTCTATGTGCTGATGCCAGCCTCTCACCCGTGGACCAAGAAGGACACCATCGACGCCGGCCTGCTCAACGACAAGAGCCTGCTGCTGCTCGGTGAAGGCCACTGCTTCCGTGACCAGGTGCTGGAAGCCTGCCCGACCCTGACCAAGGGCAACGACGGCGCCAAGCACACCACGGTGGAATCCAGCTCCCTGGAAACCATTCGCCATATGGTCGCTTCCGGCCTGGGCATTTCGATCCTGCCGCTGTCTGCGGTAGACAGCCATCACTACGCCCAGGGCGTGATCGAAGTTCGCCCACTCACGCCGCCGGTGCCTTTCCGTACCGTGGCGATTGCCTGGCGCGCCAGCTTCCCGCGCCCCAAAGCGATTGAGATCCTCGCGGACTCGATCCGTCTGTGTTCGGTGGCCAAGCCGCCCGTTGCGAGCTAAGCCACGGTATGACTGAGCTGTCGCAGGTGTCGGTGACGGCACTCAAGGGTGTCGGTGAGGCCATGGCCGAGAAGCTGGCCAAGGTCGGCCTGGAGAACCTTCAGGACGTGCTGTTCCACCTGCCCCTGCGCTACCAGGACCGCACCCGCGTGGTGCCCATCGGCCATTTGCGCCCTGGGCAAGACGCGGTGATCGAAGGCACCGTCAGTGGCGCCGACGTGGTGATGGGCAAGCGCCGCAGCCTGGTGGTGCGCCTGCAGGACGGCACTGGCGGCTTGAGCTTGCGCTTCTACCACTTCAGCAACGCGCAGAAGGAAGGGCTCAAGCGTGGCACCCGCGTGCGCTGCTATGGCGAGGCACGCCCAGGCGCATCGGGCCTGGAAATCTACCACCCGGAATACCGCGCCATTACCGGCGATGAGCCGCCGCCGGTGGACACCACGCTCACGCCGATCTACCCGCTGACCGAGGGCCTGACCCAGCAACGCCTGCGCCAGTTGTGCATGCAGACCCTGACCATGCTCGGCCCGCAAAGCCTGCCCGATTGGCTGCCCCTGGAGCTGGCCCGCGACTATCAGCTGGCGCCCCTGGCCGATGCGATCCGGTATTTGCATCACCCGCCCGCCGATGCCGATGTGGACGAACTCGCCCTCGGTCATCACTGGGCCCAGCATCGCCTGGCCTTTGAAGAACTGCTCACGCACCAGCTGTCCCAGCAACGCCTGCGCGAAAGCATGCGTTCCCTGCGCGCCCCGGCGATGCCCAAGGCCACGCGGCTGCCTGCGCAATACCTGGCCAACCTCGGCTTTGCGCCGACCGGCGCGCAACAGCGCGTGGGCAATGAAATCGCCTACGACCTCAGCCAGCAAGAACCGATGCTGCGGTTGATCCAGGGTGACGTAGGCGCCGGCAAGACCGTGGTCGCTGCCCTCGCCGCCCTGCAAGCCCTGGAAGCTGGCTATCAAGTGGCGCTGATGGCACCGACGGAAATCCTCGCCGAACAACACTTCATCACCTTCAAGCGCTGGCTCGAACCGCTGGGCCTGGAGGTGGCGTGGCTGGCTGGCAAGCTCAAAGGCAAAAACCGCGTGGCCGCCCTGGAGCAGATCGCCGCCGGCGCACCGATGGTGGTGGGCACCCATGCGCTGTTCCAGGACGAAGTACAGTTCAAGAACCTTGCGCTAGTGATCATCGACGAACAGCACCGATTTGGCGTGCAACAGCGCCTGGCCCTGCGCCAGAAAGGCGTGGGCGGGCGCATGAACCCGCACCAGTTGATCATGACCGCCACGCCGATCCCACGCACCCTGGCCATGAGCGCCTACGCCGACCTCGACACCTCGATCCTCGACGAACTGCCGCCAGGGCGTACGCCGGTCAACACCGTGCTGGTCACCGACACCCGACGTGTCGAAGTGATCGAGCGCGTGCGCGGTGCCTGCGCCGAAGGCCGCCAGGCGTACTGGGTGTGTACCCTGATCGAGGAGTCCGAAGAACTGACCTGCCAGGCCGCCGAAACCACTTATGAAGACCTCACCAGTGCCTTGGGTGAGCTCAAGGTGGGGTTGATCCATGGCCGTATGAAACCGGCGGAAAAAGCCGCGGTAATGGCCGAGTTCAAGGCCGGCAACCTGCAATTGCTGGTGGCTACCACCGTGATTGAAGTGGGCGTGGACGTCCCCAACGCCAGCCTGATGATCATCGAAAACCCCGAACGCCTGGGCCTGGCGCAGCTGCACCAGCTACGCGGGCGGGTTGGCCGGGGCAGTGCCGCCAGCCACTGCGTGCTGCTCTATCACCCGCCACTGTCGCAGATCGGTCGCCAGCGACTGGGCATCATGCGCGAAACCAACGACGGTTTTGTTATCGCCGAAAAAGACCTCGAACTGCGCGGCCCCGGTGAAATGCTCGGCACGCGCCAGACCGGCCTGCTGCAATTCAAGGTCGCCGACCTGATGCGCGATGCCGACCTGCTGCCCGCCGTGCGCGATGCTGCGCAAGCATTGCTCGAACGTTGGCCCGATCACGTCAGCCCCTTGCTCAACCGCTGGCTGCGGCACGGCCAGCAATACGGCCAAGTGTGACGCCTGACGCACTTATCCGACCAACACCCGTATCAAGCTGGTTATACTCCAATGAATGTAAGAAATTGGATCAGGCCATGTCAGAAGTTGCCCTCGCCACAGCCCCACTGACCGCCCCGCCGGTCATTCGGGCGCTGCTCGCAAAGCTCGCCATCCCCTACACGGAAGTCATCGAACAGCCTGGCCTGAACCCTGCACAAAAGGTCCAGGCGGTGTTGCTTGAAGATGCGGTTGGCGCGCTCATGGTGCTGTTCCCCCAAAGCCAGTTGCTGGACCTCAACCGCCTCGCCGAACTCACCGGTCGCCGCCTCACGGCCGTCGCCCCCGAGCGTGTCGAGCGCATGCTGGGCAAGCATGACCTGAGCCTGCTGCCGGGTTTGCCGCCCCTGACCAGTTCGCCATGCCTGTACGAAGGCCGCTTGCTCAATGAGCCGAGCCTGCTGGTGCATTCGGGCGAAGCCGGGCTGTTGCTGGAAATCCCCAGCGACGCCTTCAAGAGCCTGCTCACCAAGGCCAGCGCCGCGCAGTTCGGGGAACCCTTGAGCAACATCCGCCCGAATCTCGACCGCCCCAATGATGACCGTGAGGAAATCACCCAGGCGATGCAAGCCTTCACCGCGCGTCGTATTCAGCAGCGCCTGGAAGCGACCATCGAGATTCCACCGCTGGCCGACACCGCGCAGAAGATCATCAAGCTGCGCGTCGATCCCAATGCCACCATCGACGACATCACCGGCGTGGTGGAAACCGACCCGGCCCTCGCCGCCCAGGTCGTAAGCTGGGCCGCGTCGCCCTACTACGCTTCGCCGGGCAAGATCCGCTCAGTCGAAGACGCCATCGTGCGCGTGCTGGGCTTTGATCTTGTGATCAACCTGGCGCTGGGCCTGGCCCTGGGCAAAACCCTGAGCCTGCCCAAGGACCGCCCGCACCTGTCCACGCCGTACTGGCACCAGTCGATCTACACCGCCGCCGTGATTGAAGGCCTGACCCGTGCCATGCCCCGCGCCCAGCGCCCGGAAGCCGGCCTGACCTACCTGGCAGGTTTGCTGCACAACTTCGGCTATCTGCTGCTGGCCCACGTGTTTCCGCCCCACTTCTCGCTGATCTGCCGGCACCTGGAGGTCAACCCGCACCTGTGCCACAGCTACGTCGAGCAACACTTGCTGGGCATCAGCCGCGAACAGATCGGCGCCTGGCTGATGCGCTATTGGGACATGCCGGACGAATTGTGCACCGCCCTGCGCTTCCAGCACGACCCGACGTACGACGGGCAATACGCCGAGTATCCGAACCTGGTGTGCCTGGCGGTGCGCCTGTTGCGCAGCCGGGGGATTGGCTCCGGGCCGGATGAATCCATTCCGGACGCACTGCTTGAGCGCCTGGGCTTGAGCCGCGAGAAGGCCGAGGACGTGGTGGGTAAAGTGCTGGATGCCGAAGTGCTGTTGCGCGAATTGGCTTCGCAGTTCAGCCAGGGGTAAATCTGGCGCCTGTTACACCACTATCGCAGGCAAGCCAGCTCCCACAGTGACCGCGTTCCAACGTTGAAATACGGTCAACTGTGGGAGCTGGCTTGCCTGCGATGAATTCAACTCGGTCTACCTGACCGCCTACTTCTTTTTCTTCGGCTTCAAATACTTGGTCAGCCCCTGGAACCAGATCACCAGTGCCGGGTTGCCCTTGATCTGGATCGACTTGTCCTGAATCCCCGTCATGAACGCCAGTTGCTTGTTCTTCGCCTGCATCGTGGCGAAGCCGTAGGCGGCATCCTTGAAGGCAATGGCGAAGGCCGGCGCCGGGTGGACACCTGCGCGGCTGGTGATGCGCTGGTCTTTGACGATGAAGTGACGGGCAACCTTGCCGTCGAGGGTCTGCAGCTGGAAGGCCAGGTCTTTGTCACCCAGTTGCTGCTGGAAGGCGGGGTTGGTGCGGCTGGCTTTGCCCATCATCAGGCCCAGCACCCACAGGAGAAGACGAAATTTCATGCACACGGCCTCGGTGTATTTATTGGAGTGGCCGCAGCAGTGTAACGATTTGCAAAAAGAACGCCACCGATCTCGCGCTTTAGGCGCAGATCGGTTGGCGTTTAACGCTTATAGCAACAAGTACTTAAACGTTAGGACATGGCACTGGCGCCCAATCGGCCAGGTTTGGATTGCGGCAGGTTGCTTCGATCTGGGTCTTGCCCGCACTGGCGACCTGCTTGCTTTCAGCTTGCTTGGCCTGCACGGTCTGGATGCTACGTTCGGTGGTTACCGCTTCTTTCGGCACTGTCGGCAGCACCGGCTTCTTGGCTGGCTTGACGGCTTTCTTGCCCTTGGCCGGAGCGACCACTGGCGTGGTATCGGCGGTGGCCACGGTCACCACATCGCTGCGCTGTACGCCGACCTGTTGCAGGTCTTTCTCGTACGCCTGGGTGTAGTTGTTCAGGTCTTCGCTGGCCTTGCCGTTGACCGTCACGATCAGGTCATTGGATTCCTTCAGACCCGCGACGATTTCCGCCAGGCGCTTGCGGCCTTCGGTGTCGTTGACGGTCTTGGCCTTGCGATCAGCCACCAGCTTGGTGAATGCGCTCTGGTAGCACTGCTGCGAGGCCTTGGCATAGGCGGTGCTGCGGTCGATGTCCGAGGCGCTTTTGTTGAAGTCGGTGGAGTAGGACGCGATGCGCTGGTTGTCATCGGTGATCTGTTTCTGGCGCTCGGTGTAGTAACCCGCCGCACCGCCAGCCAGGGCGCCGCCTGCGGCACCGATCGCGGCATTGCGGCCACGGCTGTCCTTGTCGCCGGTCAGCGCGCCCAGCAGGGCACCGCCGGCCGCGCCGATCGCGGCACCGGTGACGACCGACTTGGTCATGTCCGAATCGGTGGCGCGCAGGTGCTGCACCGGCTCGTAGCAGTTGGGGTAGTACTCGACCTTGGTGCTCGACGCCACCTTGGACGCAGGCGACGTAGCGCAACCAGTCAACACGGTACTGAAACCAGCTGCGATCAGCAGCAGGTGACGCTTGGAAACCGCCTTACGGGAAAAAAGCATAGATGTGATCTCTGTTAAGTTTGACTTGCCCAGCACGGCCCACCGCCGCCTGAGTCCCTTCCAAGCTCGCTAGACAGCCAACGATCAAGACCGCTGACCGCTCGCTGCGAGCAATTCCTTCAAGATCGTTGCCGGGTCGGCCCGCTGTTGCTTGCGGTAGTTGCCGACATGGCGAACGAACAGTGTCGCGCGCGTCACCAGGCTCTTGCCGAGCACTGGCTTGCGATCCAACTCTTCCTTGATCCGTTGAAACTGCGCCTGGATCACCGCATCGGTGTAGCGCGTGCCGGTGGCCAGGTTGTCGATGTAAATCGCCACCGCGCCGTCCAACGCGCTGCGTCCATTGGTAATGGCCATGTCAAACAGCTGCGCGCTGGCCTCGTCCTTGCTGTCCACCGCCTGCTGGCGACTCTTGTGCAGGTTGGCCAGGCGGATGTTGTAGTTGCTGATGGTCTCGGCCACCAACGCCGCCGACTGGATCAAATTGCCCGCGGCTTCTTCGCGTTGCTGGGCGATCAGCGACACGTTGCGCTTGAGCTCTTCGTTGACCAGGCCCAGCTCGGCTTGAAGCTTGGGATCGACACTGGCGGCGATGATGCTGTCCAGGCGCTTGGTCGGGTCCTGGGCGTCGTCGATGGCATCGGTCAGCGCGGCCAGGCGGCCTTCCTTCTGCCATTGGGCAAACAATTCCTTGTAGCGCGAGCGCGGCGCCGACAACGCGCCAATCGCCACGCGAAAGCCGGTGGTCTCGTTGCTTTGCTCGGTGCCATCAGCGGCAAACAACGGGTATTCGCGGCGCATGCCGGTGAACAACGTGCCCTCGCCTTCCAGGTAGTTGCCGCCCTTGACCACAAAGCCGCCGTAGGTGCCCTGGCGGCGGCCAGCGTGTACCAGCTGGAAGGATTCCTGGACCATTTCCGCGGCGTTGCCGATCACGTCGAACATGCCAATGGGGTTGGGCAACTTGGTACCGATGGGCATCAACCGCGCCGCCTGGCCGGTGCCGCCGGCCACTTGGTTGAACACCGCGTAATCGGCCAGCGGACCATCGCTTTCACTGCCCTCGGCGCGCCGTGGATACAGACGGCCTTCGAGGTCCTGGCGGCTCACCGCCTGGCCGCCGCGTGCGGCGTACTCCCACTCCACTTCGGTGGGCAGGCGCACAAAACCCAGGCCGCCGTCTTCGGCCGACGCACCGCGCCCGCTTACCGGCAGCAGTTCGCGGTGGTATTTCATCAGCCAGGCGCTGTACACCGCCGAGAAACGCTCGGCTTCAAAGCGCGACAGTTTCACCTTGGGCAAACGCCCGGCCATGCCGCTGGGCGCCTCACATGCGGGAGCCGGTTCTCCGCTGGCCAGGGATTGCGCCTGGGCCATCACCTGGGCGTACTGGCGAGCAGTCACTTCGTATTTGCCGATAAAGTACAGCATGGGCTTGAGCGGGGTCTTGGCGTCGGTCTTCGGCATCTGCGGCGCGATGACCTTGCTCCAGTCCTTGGGCAAGTCCTTGAGGGTGAACTGGCCGTTGATGAAGTCGCGCCGGTAGCCGGAAATAAACGACTGCTGATAACCCGCCTCGCCTTCGGCAAAGGGGTAGCCCAGGTTGATTTCACGGTCATCCAGGGTGCCCTGGGCCAGAATGTAGGCGTAGCGGAATACCATGTTACCTTCGCAGGGCAGCGGCAGGCTCACGTCGTCCGGCAACGGCTTGGGGTTGTCGAGCTTGTCACTTGCCTCATCGGCCCAGGCCAGCGAGGCCAGGCTCAGCGCCACGCAGGCGCCCAGTAATTTATACATCTCTGATTCCTTCAGAAGCCTGGATACGTGCCACCCGCCAACCACCACAGGCGGCCGCCACGGCACTGACACCGAGCACCGCCACCAGGGCCAGGCCATAATGGCGCGCCAACAGGTGGCTGGCGTACTCGCCCGGCACCTGCACAAAAAGCTTGTTCAACGCCGCCTCAGCCAGGCCATACAGCCCAACGCTGAGCACAGCGGCAAAACCCGCGCTGTATAGCGCTTGCAGCAGCACAAACAGCAACAAGGCGGCGGTGGAAAACCCCAGCAGGCGCAACACCGAGAGTTCACGGTGCTTACGCGCTACCGCCGCCAGGGTGCCCGCGAAAATAGCCGCAAACGCCCCGGCCAGCGCCAACCCGGCGATGATCCAGAACACAATCGACAGGTTGCGGCTCAACGATTGCACTTGAGCGATGGTGTGCGCCTGGGTTGAAACCAACAGGTTCTGCCCGGCGAAATACACCCGCAACGGTTCCACATCACTGAGGCTGCGCGCGTACAGGCGAAACGCCGGGTAGATACGCTGTTCGCTCACGCTCGCCGCTTCACCGGCCCAACCCAACGCCGGCACCGCACGGCCATCGCGATAATCTTCCGCTGCCTCCAACAACGCCAGATCGGCAAACAGGCCCTCGCGAACGAAGGCCTCCAGCGGCAACACCGCCAGCACCTGCAACCGCGTGCGCTGGGCCTCGACGCGCCCCGCCACTTGCCGCGCAAAGCTGGTTTCCAGCCAGTCACCGGGCCTTGCCGCGAGCTTTTCGGCGGCGGTATGGCTGAGCACGATCTGGTCCAGGCCGTGGGGCATCGGCAAGCCTGCCAACAACGGGTCGCCTGCGGCAGTCGGCAGCATTTCCAGGGTCAGGGTGCCCACCTGCGCCGTGGCGGCAATTTGCCGTGTGCGCGGCACAGCAAACGCCACCTCGCTGCGCTCACCCAGTTGCGCGATAAACGCCGCGCTGAATCGACCACCGCCCAATGGGATGATTTCACGGCTGGCGGGGTCGGTCTCCAAGCGTTCGGTCAAACTGCTAACCAGTCCAAATTTCAGCCCGAATAACACCAGCAATGGCGCGATAACCGCCACCAATGCCAACACCGCACAGGCCGACAACCACCCATCGTTGCGGTAGTCCTGCCACGCAAGCGAAGCAACCAGGCCGATGCGCATCAGCACGCCTCCCCGAGGGTTGCGGTGATACCGCCGTCTGGATCGCGCTGGCAACTGATACGCCGCACCTGCAAGCCACTGGCGCGGGCCAGCGGTTCATCATGGGTGGCGATCACACAGGCCGTACGGTGTTCGCGGGCCTGGGCCAGCAGCGCCTGCATCACGCGTTCGGCGTTGAGCGGGTCCAGGGACGCCGTCGGCTCATCAGCCAGCACCAGTTGCGGCCCATGGGCCAGGGCCCGTGCACAGCTGACCCGCTGGCGTTGGCCCACCGACAACGCCGCCGGGCGCTTGGCCAACTGATCGCTGATCTGCAACTGCTCAGCCAGGCGCGCCACGCGGCCGTCGTCCTGCAAGCCCAGCAGTTGGCGCGACAGCGCGATATTGCCGCGCACGTCCAGAAACCCCAGCAACCCCCCGGTCTGCGGCACATAGCCCAAGTGCTGGCTGCGTAACGCGGCCAGCGCCGATTGCCGGTCGGCACGCCACAGCGCGCCGACGTCGTGTTGGTTGAATGCAAACTGCCCCACCTGATCCGGCGCCAACACCAGCGCCAGCAGGTCGAGCAAGGTGCTCTTGCCGCAACCACTGGGGCCGACAATTGCCAGTTGTTCACCCGCGCCCAGCTGCAACGCAGGGATCACCAGGCTGTAGCGCTGGCTACCGACGCCCCGGCTCTTGTGCACCGCGCTCAGGTTCAACATTACGGCAGCGTCGACAGCGGCACGCGATACAACGCATCGCCCGGTTCGGCGTCGCCGAAACGGACCCAGTTGGCCACGTCGTTATGGAAGGTTTCATACAGACGGATTTTCGAATCCAGCTCGTCGATAAAGTCTTCCTGCTCGGCCACGCTCAATGACAACCACAGGTCCTGGGTCATGTTCAGCGACTTGCTGCGGTACGGCAGGCCCTCCAGGTATTCACCGAGCAGGCCACCGTCAGCCAGGTTGCCGCCCTTGCGCAGGGCCTGCGGGTCGCGGCTCATATAGGCCGAGGCGCTGGCGATTTCCTGGAAGAAATCCTTGGGCGAGCTTTGGGTCTTGCGCGCCGCATCCACGATCAACTTCAACGATTGTTGCAGGTCGTTGAGTTGCAGCTTGGTCAACATCACGCACACCTGGAACGCTGGCAGCGCCGGGTTGGTCAGGTCACGATCAGCGGTCCAGGCGCTGACCAATTGCGGTGCCTGGCTCGCGGTCTTGCGCCCGAGAAAGTCCATGTGCATGGCATAGCCGACGGCGGCGGACTTGTCCGCCAGGCTCGGCGCGGCACTGAGCAACGGCACGGGCTGCGGCGTGTTGCTGCGCACCTGATGCACCAGGTTGGCGAACACCGTGCCGATCTCATCGACGCGCTCACCCAGCTTGCGCACATCGCCCCCTGGCACCGGCGTGTACAGGTCGCCGATCTGCGGGTTGGCGTCGGCGGTGAGGACGCGATACTGGCTCTCGGCGCCGGCATGGGTTTTCTTGCCGGCATCGGTGCGCAGGTGCAGCGCGTAGATCTTGATCTGCTTGCCCAGCGCCGCCTGGCGCACTTCCGCTTCGTTCATCTGGGTGGCGGCGAACGGGTCGTTCTTGCGCAGCGCGCCGGCATCGGAGACCAGCAGGATGATGCGCCCGCCGTAGCCGGACCAATCCATGCCGTCCACTGCCTGCATCACCCCGGCAAACGCATCTTCGTTGAACGAGTGGCTGGACACCGTCGACGCTTTGACCTGGCGCGCCATATCCAGAAAGCGCTGCGGGTCGCGGCCTTGGTCGAGGCTGATCAGGGTCTTGGCGACATACTCAAGGCCCGGCGTTTTCTGGATGCTGCTGCGAAAGCCGACCATGCCGAAGCTGACGCTGTCCAACTCGCCACGCTCAGCAATGCGGGTTTGCAGCTCGTGCACCACGTCGCGAATCTGGTCGATGTAGGGCTGCATCGACACGGTGGTGTCCACCACCAGCACCACCGCCGTGCGGAACGCGTCGGCATTGGCGCTGAGCGTCGGGCTGGCGGGTCTGGCAGCGGCGCGGCTGCCTGGGTCGATGGAGGCCACGTTGAGCAACTGCACCGGCTGGCCGTTGTCGTCGAAGCTCTCCTTGGAATCGAAGATCGGCAACAGGTAGAACTGGTTCTGCGGCACCGCGCTGGCGGTGGGTTCCAGGGCCAGGACTTGCTGGTTGTCTTCACGGTTGTTCTGCGCCTTGGCCAAGGCGCTTTTCGCTGCGGCAGGGTCGGCCAGCAGTTTTTCCACCTCACCGGGCTGGCGCAGGAACATCACGGGAGCCCGGCCGGAGCGCTCGGTGAACTTGAGCACCAGGCTTTGTTTCCAGTCGCTGACCTGGGAGGCTGGCAGCCAACCGTCGCTGCGACCATCAGTGGCCGCGCCGACGCGTACCCACTGGCTGCCATCGACCTCTTTGCGCTGGTACACGTAGAGCACGGAAAACGCCGGCAGCGCTTTACCCGGCGTACTCCCGGCGTCCGCTGAAAGCTGGGCGCCGGGTTTGCTGAGTACACGCTGGAACAAGGTTTTCTTGCCTGCCATCAGCAACGGGCGCTGACCGCCATCCACTTCAGCGACAGCCACGGGCGGCGTCACCTTGGGCACCACGGCGGCTGGCGGCTTGGCCGGTTCATCGCCGCCGCTCAACCACCAGTAGCTGGCGCCACCAATGGCCAACGCGACGGCGACTGCCACGGCGGCCAAAGCCAATACCGGCCCACGGCGCTGCTCGGACGGGGCATTGTGCTGCGTCGGCGTCACCACCGGCTGACGCACTATTGGCTGCGGCTGCGGTTTATCCGTCGGAATGTCGATGGTGACAGGGGTCATACCCGCCAGATCAAAGCTCAATGGAATCGGCAGCGGCCGCACCAGCGTGGCATCCGATTCATCAGCCGGCAGTTGATCCAGCGCCAACAACAACGCTGCCGCATCCGGATAACGTTCCGCCGGGTCCTTGGCCAACAACTTGCGCAGCACGCCCTGATAGCGCCCATGGTGCACAGGCAATTCCGGCAACGGTTCGGTCAGGTGCGCCAGCGCCGTGGAAAGCGCATCGGTGCCGTTATAAGGCAGCTTGCCGACGAGGATTTCATACAGCACCACGCCCAGCGCGTAGAGGTCGGCGCGGCCATCGATCTCCTGGCCCCGCGCCTGCTCCGGGCTCATGTAGCTCGGCGTGCCCACGGCAAACCCGGCCTGGGTGAACTGGGTGCGATCGTCCAGCGACTTGGCAATCCCGAAGTCCGACAACACTGCCGTGCCATCGGCGCGAAACAGAATGTTCGCCGGCTTGACGTCGCGGTGCACCAGCCCTTGGGCATGGGCATAGCCCAGGGCCGAGGCAATCTGGCGGATCAGCGTCACGCCCTGCTCCGGGGTCAGCCCAGCAGCGATGCGCTCCTTGAGCGTGCCGTTGGGCAGGTATTCCATGGCCATGTAATACAGCTCACCGACGTTGCCGATGTCATGGATGGTCACCGTGTGCGGGTGCGACAAGCGCGCCAGGGTCTTGCCCTCGCGCAGGAAGCGTTCGCAGAAACTCGGGTCGGCCGCCAGCGCCGCCGCCATCACCTTCAACGCCACCTTGCGCTCCAACGAGCGCTGGGTCGCCAGGTACACGCTGGCCATGGCGCCTTCGCCAATCTCGCCTTCGATGTCATAACCTGGGATGACGATGTTCATGACGAGACCTTCACGACGAGGGTGGTGATGTTGTCCGGTGCGCCGCGATTTAGGCCCAAGTGCACCAGGCTGCGCACGATTTCATCCGGTGCGTCATGGCTGAGCACCTCGCGGATTTCGTGGTCTTCGACGGTTTTGTTGAGGCCATCGCTGCACAGCAAATAGCTGTCGCCGGGAGCGATCAACAGGTCCACCGAGGCGACGTCCAACTGGGCCTCAACGCCAATGGCGCGGGTGACGATATTGGAGCGCGGGTGGGTGCGGGCGTCGGCTTCGCTGAGCAGGCCGCTGTCTTGCAGGTCTTGCACGTAGCTGTGGTCGCGGGAAATGCTTTCCAGCACGCCGTCGCGCAAGCGGTACAGGCGGCTGTCGCCGGCCCACAGGCACACCCCGCGCAAGCCGCGCGCGGCAAACACCACCACGGTGCTGCCCATCATGGTCACGCCACGGTTGGCGGTTTCTTCGCGCACGGCCGCGTTGATGCGCAGCAGGTCATTGCGCAGCGCCGCCGAGTATTCATCCAGAGAGCGGCCCAGCGGCACATGGCGCAGGCTGTCGACGATCAAGCTGCTGACATAGTCGCCCGCCGCGTGCCCGCCCATGCCATCGGCCACCACCCACAGGCGGTTTTCCGGCAGATCCAGAAAGGCATCTTCGTTGACTTGGCGAACCATGCCCACATGGCTTTTGCTCGCGGATTCGTACGTCACGCCCATCTACACCACACCTTCTTGTCCGAGCAAAAACTGCGCAAAATCGCTGGCGGCAGGCAGGCCCTGGCACCGTAATAAACCGGGGGAGATACGCTGCGAGCCTCGCCCCCACCACAGGCTTGCGCCCTCGCACGCCTGTTCGGCCAGTGCGGTCATACGCTGGTGCGGCACGGTGGCTGCCACCCTTTGCAGGCCGGCGAAACGGCTGTCCACCGCCCGCGGCTCGCTGGCCGGCACACCCAACTCGTCGAGCCCGGCGTTGAAGCTTTCGAAGGTCGCGCCGCTGTCGAGGGTGCTGAGCAACAAGGTTTCAGCCTGCTCGAACCAGGCGTCCGAACCGCCCACCAGCGACGCCGGGTTGGTGTCGTGATCCAGCAAGGTCACCACCGCCAGCGGAAAGTAACGCCCGACCCGGTCAATGCTCGGCATCACCACGCCCGCCGCCGCGTCCGGCCCGCACACGCCCGGGGCCAGCACAAAGCGCCACAACGGGCTGACCAGGTACGCATTCAGCCAGTCAGCGCCGAGGCTGTTCTGGCTGGCGAGCAAACCCGCAGCCAGCCAGCTGTCCCACGGGCCGATAAAGCTCTGCGGCAAGGCGCGGCTGACAAAGTCGCCGCGGCTGGCCAACTTGCCGTAGAAACCCAGGGCCGTCATAGCCGCTCCGGCAGGCTGAAGCCACTGAGCACGCGGCTCTTGAACGGGTTGAAGGCACTGTTGGCGCGCAACTCGTAGGCGATGCTCGCGCCATCGACTCGCAGGCGCAGGTTGAAACGATCCGGCGAGTTGCCTGCGGTGAGGTCTGATTGCTCCAGCAGACGGAACCAGGCCCACGGGCCGTCCAGAGTGATGCCGGAGCGACCACTGGCCGACGGGGGCATGATGGAAATACGCACCACGCCAATGCTGCCCGGGTTCGGCCATTGCATCGCCACCGGCCGGCTCGGGCCGTGGTCGTAGCTCAATTGCTGGCCGTCCAGGTCAAGCAGAAACTGAGTGATGGTAGGGTCCATCGACACCGGCTTGAGTTCGAAACGCACGATGGGTTGGGTGCCACCGGAGCGGAAGAACGCGTCCCGAATCGACGCCGCACGCTGGAAGGTTTGCAGCACGCCAGGAGCAATCCCCAGCTTCTGCGCCGCCCCAGGTTGCCAGCGCCAGGTCTGTGCCGATGTGTCCACATAGGGCTGCAGGTATTTGCGGAAGTAGTTGTCCATCACCCCGCCCACGCCGAAGAACTGGCCGAAGTCATCCAGGGTGGCGTCCCGCGCACTGCCCGGCGACATCGGGTAACGCCCGGCCAACGACTGGCGATACACGTTGACCACCTCACTGACCCAGGCCGCGTTCAGCTGGTTACGCACCCCGCCCATCATGCTGTTGGTGGTGGAATTGACCACCGACTTGACCATGCCCTGCACCAGCGGCGGCTGACGCTCGGCGTTCAGGCTGACCCGCGTGGCCGCAGCCGCCGCCTGGTTCTTGGCCTCACCGAGCAAGGCATCGCCGCTGGCACCGACCATGGCACTGACCTGCACATACAGTGCATTCATGTCCGACAGCAGGCCGTCGATGGCCGCCGGTTCACCTTCGTTTTTGCTGACGATGCTGTTGAGTTCGGCAAAGTGCGCGGTCACGGGATCATCCGCCGGTGCCGGTGCATTCGCCGTCGGTTGCGCCTCGCCCAGCAAACTGCCGAGGCGTTCCTTGAGCTTGTCCACGCCGCCTTCCACCGGCACGCCTTTGGCGGCCAGTTGGCGTTCTTCGGCTTGCAGGTCGGTTTCCCTGGCAACCGCCACCAGCAGCTTTTTCAGCGGCGAGGTGGGACCGGAAATCACCCGCAGCACATCGGCGGCCTGGGCCACGCTGGTGATCGGCACAAAGTCGATGTCGGCGAGCAACGCGTCCCACTGGCGCTGGTAATCCTGGAAGTACAAGCGGCGCACGTCGGCGGCCAGGCTCACCACGTTCTGCTGGTCGGCCTGTTCATGGCCCAGCACCCATTGCTCTTCGGCCAGGGTGCCGGTCTGGTTCAAGCTGCTGAGCAAGAACGCCTGGCGATAGCCTTTGGCGGTAAAGAAACCACTCAACGGCTCACCCAACGGCTTGCCGCTCTTGCGGCTGAACACTAGCGCGGCATCGCGACCGGCGGCTTCGTTGAGTCGAAAGTCCGGGATACCTTCGGGCAGTTTCTGGCGCTTGACGCGGTCGTACACGCGCTGGGCTACCGGCAATTGCTGCAACTGCCGACGCAAATCGTCGATTAGCCGTGGGTCCAAGCGTGCGCTCGGCGGGTGGCGTTCGAACAGCGCCTGCAAGTGCCCGGCCAGGGCCTGACGCTGGTCGGCCGGCAGGTCGCGGGGCAGGTTGCGGTCCCAGTCCAGAGCGATCCAGGCCTTGATGAAGTCCGGGTCGTAATGCTCGGTGTCGGCGAGCATCAGGTAAGCCTTGAGGCCCTCGTAGAGAAAGTCCGAGTTACCGCCGCCGTGCAGTTGCTCTTCGATACGCGTCACCAGGCGTGGCGCGAACACGGCGATCAACAGTTTGCGGTACACGCTGGCGGACTCGGCTTCGAGCATATCGCCCTGGTACAGCCCCAGCCCTTCGGACCAGCTCGGCGAATCCCCCGCCAGGTTCTTCACCGCATTGAGCAACGGCAGCACGGCGAGCACTTCCCGCTGTGCCGGGCTCAGGTTCTGTACGGTCTGGCCCAGGGGCGCGACCTTCTGATCGACCTGGGCGATATATGCCTGGTTGGCGCGATAGCTCACCCACCACAGGCCGCTGACCACCACCACCAGCGCGACGGTGGCCGCCAGTACGCCACGGGCGATCCACTTGCGGCGCCGCTCGACTTTCGGGTTCACCCCCACCAGGCCGCGCTCGGCAAAGGCCACGGCGGTGAACAGTTTTTCGATGAAGTAACTGCGCCCGGTGCCGCTCTGGCGCGCCAGGTGCTGGCGGTCCAGGTTCATGCTCTGGGCCATGGCACCGATCAGGCGGTCAATCGGGCTGCCTTCCTGGGTGCCGCTGGTGAAGTACACGCCACGCAGCAACACGCGCTCTTCAAAGGCGTTGGGTTTGAACACGCCTTCGAGGAAGCTTTGCAGGCAATCTTTCAACGCGCCGAACTGCTGCGGGAAGCCGTAGATCAGGTCGCGTCGTGCCGGGTCGCGTTCCTGTTGCAAGCGCTCGACCAGGCGTTCGTTGAGGCGCTGCTCCAGGCCGGCGAATTCGCTTTGCAGGTGCGCCAGCGGGCTGTCGCTGTTTTTGCCGTCGTCCAGGGCAAAGGTCATGCCCCACACCTGGGCGCGCTCTTCCTTGCTCAGGTTGTCGAAGAACTCCATGAAGCCCGGCACCAGGTCGAGCTTGGTGAGCATCAGGTAGATGGGGAAACGCACGCCCAGTTGCGTATACAGCTCCTGGATGCGCAGGCGAATCGCGGCAGCATGGGCTGCGCGCTCGGCGTCGGTGCCCAGCAGCAGATCCGAGAGGCTGATGGCGATAAAGGCACCGTCGATAGGCCGGCGCGCACGCTGCTTTTTCAGCAAGTCGAGAAAGCCCAGCCAGGCGGCTTTGTCCACCGTGGAGTTGCTGTCCTGGGTGGTATAGCGGCCAGCGGTGTCGAGCAATACGGCCTGGTCGGTAAACCACCAGTCGCAGTTGCGCGTCCCCCCCACGCCCCGCACCGCACCGGCGCCCAATTGCGCCGCCAGTGGGAAATGCAGCCCGGAATTGACCAGCGCGGTCGTCTTGCCCGAGCCCGGCGGGCCGATGATCACATACCACGGCAACTCGTAGAGGTTGCGGCGCTCATCGCCGCCCAGCTTGGCCTTTTTCAGCAGTGCCAGGGCTTCGTCCATGCGCTGGCGCAGCGTGGACAGCTCTTCGGCGGTCGCAACGCTGTTGGGGTCGACCGGGGTTTCTGCGGCCAGGCTGCGCATCACTTCGGCGGCCTGGCGACGGGCCTGGATGATGCGGAACACGCGGTAGGCCACCCACAGCGCAAACACCAGCACGATCAGCGCCCAACGGCGCCCTTCGGGCACCAGCACGTCCAGCAGCGGGCCAACAAACCAGATGATCAGGCTCAGGGCAATCAGGCCCAGCACGGGGATCACCCAGCGAATCATGAAACTGAAAAACGCCATCACTCGACGCCCTCCGCCAATACGGTGATTTCAACCCGACGATTGCGGGCACGGCCTTCGGCAGTACTGTTGGTGGCCAACGGCTCGGTGTCGCTGCGGCCTTCGGCGCTGAAGCGTTCGGCCTGGCCGGTCTTGGCCGCGAGAATCGCCAGCACCGACTTGGCCCGGGCTTCGGACAACGCCCAGTTGGACGGGAAACGCAACGTGGCAATCGGGCGGTTGTCGCTGTGCCCGGTGACACGCACCTGGCCCTTGACCTTGCGAATGGCGTCAGCGATGCGCAGCATCAGCGGCTGGTAGTCATCGACGATGCTGGAGCTGGCCGAGGCGAACAGCTCATCGCCACGAATGGTCACGACAGAGCGGTCGACCTTGTCTTCCACCGCCACGCGGCCGGCCTTGATGTCGTCGGCCAGGAACCCGGCCAGGCGCGGGCGCTCAATCACTTTGGGCTGCGCCACCGGACGGTCGATGGCCTGCACCGGGATCTCGCCCAGGGCATGAATATTCTTGAACACCGGCTCGGCGTCCGAGGCCAGCTTCAGGCGCAGGCCGAACAGCAACGCCAACAGCAGCGCCAAGCCAATCGCCACGGCAATCCATGGCGGCATGAATTGCGCCAGGCGATCACGGGCCACGGTTACACCGCGCCAGTGCGGCGACAGCTCACGCTCGTGCTCGCCACGGGCGCTGCGTATCGCTGCGGCGGTGCGTTCACGCAAGGCTTCCAACTGGCTGCGCCCGTCGGTCATCACGCGGTAACGCCCTTCAAAACCCAGGCACATGCACAGGTACAACAGCTCCAGCAGGTACAGGCGTTCCCGTGGGCTTTGCAGACAGTGGTCAAGCAACTGGAAAACCTTTTCGCCACCCCAGGCTTCGTTGTGCACGGTGATCAGCAGGCTCTGCTTACCCCAGTCACTGGTGCTGCCCCACGGCGTGCTCAGCACCGCTTCATCCAAGGCAGTGCACAGCGCGTAACGGGCCAACAGCACTTCATTGCGTGCCACACCGGCGGCTTCGGCGCGTTCTTCGAACTGGCGCAGGTACGCCAGCAACTGCGCACGCAGGCTGGCCGGCGCGGGATGGGCGATGGTGTTGCGCAACCGCGTCAACAACGCCAGCAATGGGCCGGCGGCACTTTCCAGCGGGTTGAGGCCCTGGCTCTTGCCGGTGAGGATCGGCGCAGCCGGCATCGACAGCGGCGCAGGTTCGGCACGCGCGGGTGCAGGTTCTCGGCCACCCGGGCGCGGCATGAACTGGGTGCGGTCATCATCATTGGGATGCATCGCCAATTATCCTCGGATCGCCCAGAAGGCCAGGTTCAAGCCCGGGAACTGCCCGGCGATATGGAAGGCGAAACCGCCGGAATTATTCAGCTGCTGCCAGTGCTCGCTGCCACGGTCCAGCTCGTAGTAGGTGCTGCCAGCGTGGTAAGGCAACTGGCGTGGCGCCACCGGCAACGGCAGCAGGCCGATGCCCGGAAGTTGCAGGTTGACCATGTCGCGGATGTGCTCCACCGAGCCGACCTTGCTCTGCTGGCCGAAACGCGCACGCAGGGTTTCGCCGGGCACATCGGCGCGTACCACGAGGATGAAACTGGCGTTGTCGAGCAGGGTCTTGTCGGCCAACATCGCCACATGGATGCCGTAGGCTTTCTCCACAATGGGGATCGGCGTGGCCTTGCTGTCGATGAGCATCGACAGCGCTTCACGCAGGGCCGCCATCACCGGCATGAAGCTCAGGGCCAGGTCGTCGTGCTGGTACTGCGGGTATTCCTGGGGGCGACGGCTGGAGGTTGAGAAGGTGGAAAACTCACCGGCCAGGCTGACCAGTTCGCTGAAGAAGCGCTCCGGGTGCAACGGGCTCAACTGGCTGAAGTGCTGGATCAGCGGCTGGGCGCGGTTGACCAGTTGCAACAGCATGAAGTCGGCGATCTCAGAGGCACCCCCGGCACCCGAGGCCACCACGCGGCCGGCCAGGGCTTCGCCACGCTGGTGCAACAGGCCCAGCAGTTCGCTGCGAAAGGCCGTCAGCGGCTTGCTTGCGGCCACGTCCAGCACGGGCGGGACGTAAGTGTCATCGAGCACCAACGCACGGTCGGCACGCTTTTCCTTGATGCGTACCAGGCCGATGGCGGCGTAGTCGCTGATGCCGTCCTGCGCCGTCAGCAGGCGCAATGCCCGCGACCCCACCGCCACCGGTGCACGGTTTTCGAACGGGGCGTTGTCGTCGCGCACTTCACGCACCTGGCTCACGTAGCGCGCCGCTTCCAGGGCTTCACCCTCGTCCACCGTGTCACGGGCGCCGGCGCGCTTGAGCGGCAGGGCCAGGTACACCAGGCCGTCGCGCAGGTTGTCGTCGATGTTCAACGGGCTCGGCGCCAGGTCGTCCTGGGGAATATTGAACGGCGTGCCATCGGGCAGCAGGCCGCGGGCCGACACAATCGCCAGCTTGCCCTGGGCCAGCAGGCCCTGGTCGATCAGCAGTTCGGAGAACCCCCAGGCACCCGCTGACAACGGACGGCTGCGGGCATCGATCAGGTTTTCCAGGTAACGGTCATGCTGCTGGAAGTGCTGCGTTCCGATGAACATGCCTTCCGACCAGACCACGCGATTGTTCCAGGACATGGGGGCTCCGATTGCTTGTTATTGGGCTGGGCTGGATGGGGAAGCCACGACGTCGGCGCGCACGGCATGCACGTCGAGGCTGATCTGGTATTCGCTGTATTGGCGCGGCGGCACGTTGATGACCGTGCGCCATTGCGCACGGTCCAACTCGCGGTAGCCCACCAGCAAGCCGATCTGGCGCGTGGACGGGTCGAGATCGCGCTGCAGGCTCAGTTGTTGGCCGGGCTGCACCATCACTTCGTCCTGGTCCAGCAGGTCGAGGCCGAGGGTCGATTGCGCACGGTCCGCCAGGGCGAAGTAATCGGAGCGTGAAAAGGTCGCGGCGTTTTTCAATTCGAAAATGCGCACCCGCACTGGCGCGGCCTGGCCGTTGGCACCGGGGTTAAGCCCGGCAATC
The DNA here is from genome assembly GCF_009648855.1 of Pseudomonas sp. CFSAN084952. Lineage (NCBI taxonomy): Bacteria > Pseudomonadati > Pseudomonadota > Gammaproteobacteria > Pseudomonadales > Pseudomonadaceae > Pseudomonas > Pseudomonas sp. CFSAN084952. Next base: position 5,291,965 of record NZ_CP045767.1, read on the forward strand.
GCATGAAAATGCAGCTCAACGGCGGCCGTGTCAGCTTCGGCCGCGGCAGCCGCCTGGGGTTTGGCAGTGTCGTTGGCACACGCCGTCAGCAGCAGCGCGGTGGCGGCTGCGAGTAAAAACCTGGGAATCATCCTGCGTCCTCAATGACGTATTTAGCTATCCGTTTTATCCATTGGTGCGAGGCGTTTTCAGCGTCGCTGTCGTGCACTGTGTTCTTCGTAGGCCCGGCTGAATTCGCGACCGAACAGGTCCTGGAAATCGTCCTGGGCCTCGCGGGAAATGTTGCTGTAGAGCTCGGTGAACTGCTGCCAGTACTGGGCCTGGCGCGAACCGTTGAACAGACTCGAGAGGCCGCCGGGTTTGCCCATGCGCTCCTCCAATTGCGCCGGTTCAAAGCGCGTGAGCAGGTGTTTGATCGCCGCTTCCACGCCAGCCATCACGGCCAACTGGTGGGCGCGCAGGTCGTCGAAACTGTCACGTACGGCGAGGTCCGGCGCCATAAACGCCTGGTTGCCATGACGCAGCAACAGCAGTAACGCTTCATCGGCATTCGGGGCGAATTTCAACGGGTTGTTTTCGGCGGGGCGGATCATCGTCTGCTGCATGCGAAACTCGCCCTTGAGGCTGGCACGGGCGCGCAGTACGTCGATCAGGCCCTCGACCATCAGCCGGTAGCTGCGGCCGATGCTTTCCATCTGCGCGCAAGCGTCGGCTTTGTCCAGGCGCAACTGGTCCAGGCCCGCACCGCGCAGAAAGGCTTGCAGGAGGTCCGGTTGTGGCTCGGCATTGGCCACGGGGAGCGCAACAGGCTCGACCACAGGTGGCGGCGGGATGATCGAGTCTGGGGCGGGCGCAGCATTGACCACGGGCGCGGGCGCGTCGCCGAACAGGTCCCAGTCTTCGGGAATCACCGAGCCTTGCACCAATGGCTTTTCGGGCGCCGGTACGGCCACTGGGGCCGGGGGGCGAAAATCGTGTTGCTCGGACGGCACATGGTCCGCCACGGTGGGCGGCGGCACGGCGGTGGGGCTGAGGAAGTCGAACAGGTCTGGCAAAGTTTCCATGGCCGAGGCGCCCTGGAACTGCGGCGCGATCATCGGCGTGGGCGCAGGTTGGCTCGCCACGGCGCCCATCAGCGCTTCAAAGCTATTGGGTGAGTCGCCGGCAAATGGCTGGCTGTCGATGGCCTGCACGTTGAAGTCGATACGCGCCTGGATTTCGTAATCGCCGATGCGGATCAACTCGCCATCTTGCAACGGCTCGCTGTTACCCCGACGCATACGAATACCCGCCTTGACCAACTCCACACCATTGGTGCTGTTATCGGTCAAATAATAACGGCCATCTTTGTATTGAATAACGCAATGTTGCGAAGAGACGAGACGCTCAGGGTCGGGCAATACCCAGTCATTGTCAGAACTGCGGCCAATAGCCATCACGCCCTGATCCATGGACTTTTCGGGGCATTGCCCAGGTGTGATCTTGTGATAACTAGTGATAGTCAAACACAGCGACATCTTGCCTCCTTGCTGATACATCGCGCGCAGTCTACCCAGGAGGCAGCACCGCCCTGGAGAGTCCCGTCCTGTCGTACAAACGACCGCCAAAATCTGCTTTTACCAGCATGATCGCTGATCTTAACTGGCTTCCATGACAAAAAACCGCTCTGGGCGCGCCTTTCGACTCGCCAGTCGCGCAGGTTGTTAAACACCGCACATCTGTCACAGAGGGCGAATAGCTTACCTTGACAAGCCATAAGTACTACACCAAAAATGCACAACTTCTTGAACATCAGTGATGGCGCAGTAGTGGCACGCTGAGTATATGACCAGGAAAACATGCAAAGTTCATTACGCAACTAATGCATGCGTTGCCCGCCACCCAGCGGGCCGATAAGGAGATCGAATTCAGTGGATGTGCCGTTGCTGCTCACCGCCGTTTCCGCGACGTCGCCCTGTGGCGAGGACATGGAATATGACGCGCAATTTCTGCAATTGGAACGTGATGCCAAGGGCCAACCCGAACGCAGCATGGGCGACTCGATCCTGCCCGCTGAGCCGCCCGAGTGGCGCAGCATCCAGCAGCAAAGCCTCGACCTGTTGCAGCGCAGCAAAGACCTGCGCATCACCCACTTTCTGCTGCAAAGCACCCTCGCCCTCCAGGGTGTGGCCGGGCTGGCCGAAGTCCTCACGCTGATCGACGCCTTGCTGCGCCAATACTGGGCCGATCTGCACCCGCGCCTGGATGCCGACGATGACAACGACCCCACCGTGCGCATCAACGCCCTTACCGGCCTGACCTGCGAGACCAATATTCGTCTGCTGCGCGAAAGCATCCTGACGCGCTCGCGCACCTTCGGGCCCGTGACCCTGCGCGCAGCGCTCAACGCCAGCGGCCTGCAGAGTTTTGCCGATGAGCAGTTGGGCAACCAGCAACTCAACGCCGCGTTCCTGGACAGCGACCCCGAACAACTGCAAGCCACCCGTGACGCCTTGAGCGCGGCGCGTGCGGCGTGCGAGGCCATTGAGCAACAGGTCAATGACCAAGTCGGTTCCGCCCAGGGCGTGGACCTCAGCGCCTTGAAGCAGCCGCTCAAACAGGCCCTGCAACTACTCAACCAAGCGGTGCCAGGCACCGACAGCAGCAGCGATCCCGAGGCCGTCAGTGAAGACAATGCCCCCTCGGTCGATAACGCCGCCGCGCCCGCAGCTCCTCGCCCTTCTGGCGACATCGCCACCCGCGACGATGTGCTGCGCAGCCTCGACAAGATCCTTGCGTACTACACCCGCCACGAGCCTTCGAGCCCGCTGCCGGTGCTGTTGAACCGAGCCAAGAATCTGGTACATGCCGACTTTGCGGCCATCGTGCGCAATCTGATTCCCGATGGCATGTCCCAATTTGAAAACCTGCGCGGCCCCGAAAGCGAGTAAGCCGCCGGACCGTGCAGTAACAACACCGTCGCTCAAGCGACCAGGAGCAGCAACGTGGCGAAGCAAAGTTCTCAGAAATTCATCGCGCGCAACCGTGCGCCTCGAGTGCAGATCGAGTACGACGTCGAGCTTTACGGCGCCGAGAAAAAGGTCCAGCTGCCCTTCGTGATGGGCGTGATGGCCGACCTCGCCGGCAAGCCTGCCGAGCCGCTGGCCCCCGTGGCCGACCGCAAGTTCCTTGAGGTGGACGTCGACAACTTCGACTCACGCCTCAAGGCCATGCAGCCACGCGTCGCGTTCCACGTACCCAATGAGCTGACAGGCGAAGGCAACCTGAGCCTGGACATCACCTTCGAAAGCATGGACGACTTCAGCCCGGCCGCCGTGGCCCGCAAGGTCGACTCCCTGAATCAGCTGCTCGAAGCCCGCACCCAATTGGCCAACCTGCTGACCTACATGGACGGCAAGACTGGCGCTGAAGAAATCATCATGAAGGCGATCAAGGACCCGGCATTGCTTCAGGCACTTGCCAGCGCGCCCAAGCCTGCAGGGGAGCAGTAATCATGACGGACAATACCGCCCGCGAAGGCAGCCAGATCCTGGGTACCACCGAAGAAGCCAGCGAGTTCGCGAACCTGCTGCTGCAAGAATTCAAACCCAAGACCGAGCGTGCCCGCGAAGCCGTTGAAACCGCGGTGCGCACCCTGGCTGAACAGGCCCTGGCGCAAACCGACCTGGTGTCCAACGACGCGATCAAGTCGATCGAATCGATCATCGCCGCCATCGACGCCAAGCTCACCGCCCAGGTCAACCAGATCATCCACCACCAGGATTTCCAACAACTGGAAAGCGCCTGGCGTGGCCTGCATTACCTGGTCAATAACACCGAGAGCGATGAGCAACTGAAGATTCGCGTGCTCAACATCTCCAAGCCAGACCTGCACAAGACCCTGAAGAAATTCAAGGGCACCGCGTGGGACCAGAGCCCGATCTTCAAGAAGATGTACGAAGAAGAATACGGCCAGTTCGGTGGCGAACCTTACGGCTGCCTGGTGGGTGACTACTACTTCGACCAGTCGCCGCCCGACGTGGAACTGCTGGGCGAGCTGTCAAAAGTCTGCGCCGCCATGCACTCGCCTTTCATCGCTGCGGCCTCGCCGACCGTGATGGGCATGGGTTCGTGGCAGGAACTGTCGAACCCACGCGACCTGACCAAGATCTTCACCACCCCGGAATACGCCGGCTGGCGCTCGCTGCGTGAATCGGAAGATTCGCGCTACATCGGCCTGACCATGCCGCGCTTCCTGGCACGCCTGCCGTACGGCGCCAAGACCGACCCGGTAGAAGCCTTCGCCTTCGAAGAAAACACCGACGGCGCCGACAGCTCCAAGTACACCTGGGCGAACGCCGCCTACGCCATGGCAGTGAACATCAACCGTTCGTTCAAGCACTACGGCTGGTGCTCGCGCATCCGCGGCATCGAGTCTGGTGGTGAAGTGGAAAACCTGCCGGCCCACACGTTCCCTACCGATGACGGTGGCGTGGACATGAAGTGCCCGACCGAAATCGCCATCAGTGACCGCCGTGAAGCGGAACTGGCGAAGAACGGTTTCATGCCGCTGCTGCACAAGAAAAATACCGACTTCGCCGCGTTCATTGGCGCCCAGTCGCTGCAAAAGCCTGCCGAATACGACGACCCGGACGCCACCGCCAACGCCAACCTGGCCGCACGCCTGCCGTACCTGTTCGCCACCTGCCGTTTCGCCCACTACTTGAAATGCATCGTGCGCGACAAGGTCGGCTCCTTCAAAGAGAAGGACGAAATGCAGCGCTGGTTGCAGGACTGGATCCTCAACTACGTCGACGGCGACCCGGCGCACTCCACCGAAACCACCAAGGCCCAGCACCCGTTGGCGGCGGCCGAAGTGATCGTGGAAGAAGTCGAAGGCAACCCGGGGTATTACAACTCCAAGTTCTACCTGCGCCCGCACTATCAGCTTGAAGGGCTGACGGTGTCGTTGCGCCTGGTATCGAAACTGCCTTCGGCAAAAAGCGCATAAGTAACGATTGAGCTAGCTCGTTCCCACGCTCCGCGTGGGAATGCCGCCCGGGACGCTCTGCGTCCCGGTGACGCGTAGCGTCACAGGATGCGTTACCACGCAGAGCGTGGGAACGATCACCCAATCAAGTGGCATGGGCCACACAGGGAGAAAACATGGCTGTTGATATTTTCATCAAGATCGGCGACATCAAGGGCGAGTCCATGGACAAGGCCCACAAGGACGAAATCGATGTGTTGAACTGGAGCTGGGGCATGTCCCAGTCCGGCAACATGCACGTCGGCGGTGGCGGTGGCGCGGGCAAGGTGAATATCCAGGACCTGTCGCTGACCAAGTACGTCGACAAGGCTTCGCCCAACCTGATGATGCACTGCGCCAGCGGCAAGCACATCGACAAGGTCAAGCTGACCGTGCGCAAGGCCGGTGGCGAGAGCCAGGTCGAGTACATGGTGATCAACCTGGAAGAAGTGCTGGTCACCTCCTTGAGCACCGGCGGTTCGGGCAGCGATGATCGCCTGACCGAAAACGTCACCCTGAACTTCGCCCAAGTGATGGTCGACTACCAGCCGCAGAAAGCCGACGGCACCAAAGACGGCGGCGCCATCAAGTTTGGCTGGAACATTCGCTCCAACACCAAACGCTGATAGCCCTTGTGGCCGTGGCCCGGTGCCACGGCCATTGTGTCCCTCTCGCAACCCGTCCGTGGAGCTGCTTTGGTGGTAACTGAAATCGCTTCCCGCGACCGTCTGCAACCGTCCCTGCTGGACCGGTTGACCGACGACGACCCGACCAACCCCAAGGAAAGCGCCGACAAACGCGTGCTGTCCCTGACCCAATTGAAGGCCTCGGTGCTGCGTGACCTGGCGTGGTTGCTTAACACCACCTCGTTACTCGATACCGATGCCACGCTGCACACCCCGGCCGGCACTTCGGTGGTCAATTACGGCCTGCCAGCACTGGCGGGCAACAGCGCGTCGAGCGTCGATATCAAAGCCCTGGAAGCCTTGATTTACCAGGCCATCGCCACTTTCGAGCCGCGTATTTTGCGCCACACATTGCGGGTCAAGGCGCGCATGGGCCATGGCGAGATGAATCACAACGCCCTGAGTTTCGAGATTGAAGGCGACCTGTGGGCACAGCCGGTGCCGTTACGTTTGCTGTTGCAGACCGACGTGGACCTGGAGTCCGGCCATGTGCGCGTGCTCAATGCCGACCAGCGGAGACGCCCATGAACCCGCGCCTGCTGGAGCTGTACAACCAGGAATTGCACCACGTGCGCGAAAGCGCCGCCGAGTTCGCCAAGGAATACCCGAAGATCGCCAGTCGGCTGACCCTGTCCGGCATGGACTGCGCCGACCCGTACGTCGAACGTTTGCTTGAAGGCTTCGCCTATCTCACGGCCCGCGTGCAGCTCAAGCTCGACGCCGAGTACCCGACCTTCACCCACAACTTGCTGGAAATCGCCTACCCGCACTACTTGGCACCGACGCCGTCGATGACCGTAGTGCAATTGCAGACCGACCCCGATGAAGGCTCCCTGGCCGGCGGTTTCCCGCTGCCCCGGGACACGGTGCTGCGTGCCGCCCTGGGCCGTGAAACCCAGACCTGCTGCGAGTACCGCACCGCGCACCCGGTGACGCTGTGGCCGTTGCAGATCAGCAACGCCGAATATTTCGGCAACCCCGCCGCCGTGCTCGGACGCCTGGCCGCCAGCGAACCGAAAGCCAAGGCCGGCCTGCGCCTGACCCTGCGCACCGGTGCCGAGCTGCCGTTCAACAGCCTCGACCTGGATACCTTGCCGCTGTACCTGAGCGGCGCTGATGAACAACCGTTTCGCCTCTACGAACAACTGCTGGGCAATGCCTGCGCGGTGTTTGCGCGCCAGCCCGGTGGCGATTGGGTCGAGCGCCTGCCCCAGGGCGCGTTGCGCTCGCGGGGGTTCGATGATGCCGATGCGGCCATGCCGGTGGTGGCGCGGGCGTTCCAGGGCTATCGCCTGTTGCAGGAGTACTTCGCCCTGCCCCATCGCTTCCTGTTCGTTGAGTTCGCCGAGTTGAGACGCGCGGTCAAGCGGTGTGACGGCCAGGAGCTGGAACTGATCGTGTTGTTCGACCGCCACGAACCGAGCCTGGAAGGCAGTGTCGGCGCGGCGCAGTTCTTGCCGTTCTGCACGCCCGCCATCAACCTGTTCCCCAAGCGCGTGGACCGCATCCACTTGTCCGACCGGGTCAATGAACACCATGTGATCGCCGACCGTACGCGGCCGATGGATTTCGAGATTCACTCCTTGAGCGGCATTACCGGCCATGGCACCGGACCGGAGCAGCCGTTCTTGCCGTTCTACGCAGTGCGCGATCCGTCGCGCTATGGCCGCGACCAGGCGTATTACAGCGTGCGCCGCGAGCCACGGGTGCTGTCCAGCGACCAACGCCGCAATGGCCCACGCTCCACTTATGTGGGCAGTGAAACCTTCGTCAGCCTGGTGGACAGCCGCCAGGCGCCGTATCGCCATGACCTGCGCCAACTGGGCGTGACGGCGCTGTGCACCAACCGGGACCTGCCGCTGTTCATGAGCGTGGGCAACGGCAAGACCGACTTCACCCTGGCCGACAGCGCGCCGGTACTGGCCGTGCGATGCGTCGCCGGGCCAAGCCGCCCACGTGCCAGCCACGCACATGACGCCAAGGCCTGGCGCCTGATCAGCCAGTTGTCGCTCAACTACCTCTCCTTGAGCGAACAGGGCCAGGGCGCCGGCGCCTTGCGCGAACTGCTGCGCCTGTACGGCGACAGCAATGACGCCGCCCTGCAATTGCAGATCGAAGGCCTGCGCGAAGTCAGCAGCAAGGCGGTGACCCGACGCCTGCCGATGCCTGGCCCGATTGTGTTTGGCCGCGGCCTGGAAATCACCTTGGAGTTCGACGAAAACGCGTTTCGCGGCACCGGCGTGTTCCTGCTCGGTGCAGTGCTGGAGCGCTTCCTGGCACGCTACGTGTCGATCAACAGCTTTACCGAGACGGTGATCCGTACCACCGAACGCGGCGAGATCATGCGATGGAAAGCCAAGCCCGGACGGCGTCCGACCCTGTGAGAACCCTGGACGCGATGCACCAGGAGCCCTGGGAATATGACTTCTTCCAGGCATTGCGGCGCATCGAGTGCGAAACGCCCGAGCTGCCACGCCTGGGCCATTCCCTGCGCCTGGCCGATGATCCGCTGCGCCTGGGGCAGCAGGCCGATTGCACCTTCGCACCCGCCACCCTCGCCTCGGTCGACCCCGGTGGCGACGGCAAGCCGGCGCGGTTGGAGCAGTTCTTTTTCGGCCTCGGCGGCCCCAACGGGCCGCTGCCGCTGCACATCACCGAGTACGTACGCGAGCGCCAACGCAATAACGCCGACAGCACCAGCAAGCAGTTCCTGGATGTATTCCACCATCGCCTGCTGACCCTGTTCTATCGGGCCTGGGCCGAGGCGCGGCCAACGGTCAGCCATGACCGCCCGGACGATGACTACTGGTCCGCCCGCCTCGCCGCCCTGAGTGGCCGCGGGATGCCGAGCCTGCTCAATCAAGGGCTGATCCCCGATACCGCGAAGCTGCATTACAGCGGCCATCTGTCGGCGCAAACCCGTTACCCGGATGGCTTGAAAGCGATCCTCAGCGAGTACTTCGGCCTGCCGGTAGAGATCGAGGAATACGTCGGCCAATGGCTGGAACTGCCCGAACGCAGCCGCGTGGGGGTCAGCGCCAACCAGTTGGGCGTGGACTTCTGCCTGGGCAGCCACGTATGGGACCGCCAGCACAAATTCCGCATCCGCCTGGGCCCGCTCACGCTGGATAACTACATGGGCATGCTGCCCGGCCAACAGCCGTTCAACGAGCTGGTGGCGTGGGTGGCCGAGTACCTGGGCCATGAATTGGACTGGGACTTGAACCTGGTTTTGCAACAACCCGAAGTACCGGCGCTGCAACTCAACGGCCAGTTCCGCCTGGGCTTCAACACCTGGCTCGGCCAACCTGCGCATGACGCCAACGACCTAATCCTGGCCCGGCATTACGCCGACCACGCCACCACCTCAAGGAATCCAGAGCATGGGTGAAATCAGTCGCGCCGCACTGTTCGGCAAACTCAACAGCGTGGCCTACAAAGCCATCGAAGCCGCCACCGTGTTCTGCAAATTACGGGGCAATCCGTATGTGGAACTGGCCCACTGGTTTCACCAGTTGCTGCAACTGCAGGACTCGGACCTGCACCGCATCATCCGTCAGTTCAACGTGGAGCCGGCGCGCCTGGCCCGCGACCTCACCGAAGCCCTGGATCGCCTGCCGCGTGGCTCGACGTCGATCACCGACCTGTCCTCCCATGTGGAAGAAGCCGTGGAACGCGGCTGGGTGTATGGCAGCCTGATGTTCGGTGAAAGCCAGGTTCGCACCGGTTATCTGGTGCTGGGCATCTTGAAGACACCGAGCCTGCGCCATGCGCTGCTGGGCCTGTCCGGCGAGTTCGACAAGATCAAGGCCGAGGCCTTGAGCGAGCGCTTTGACGAATACGTCGGTGACTCGCCGGAAAATGCCTTGAGCGCCAGCGACGGTTTCAATGCCGGTGTGCCAGGCGAGGCCAGCGGTGCCATGGCGCCCAGCGCGATGGGCAAGCAGGAAGCGCTCAAGCGTTTCACTGTGGACCTGACCGAACAGGCCCGCAGCGGCAAGCTCGACCCCATCGTGGGCCGTGACGAGGAGATTCGCCAACTGGTGGACATCCTCATGCGTCGGCGCCAGAACAACCCGATCCTCACCGGTGAAGCCGGGGTGGGCAAGACCGCCGTGGTCGAAGGTTTCGCCCTGCGCATCGTCGCCGGTGACGTGCCGCCCGCCTTGAAAGACGTGGAGCTGCGCAGCCTCGACGTGGGCTTGCTGCAAGCCGGCGCCAGCATGAAAGGCGAGTTCGAACAGCGCCTGCGCCAGGTCATCGAAGACGTGCAGGCCTCGCCCAAGCCGATCATCCTGTTTATCGACGAAGCCCATACCCTGGTGGGTGCCGGTGGCGCTGCCGGCACCGGTGACGCAGCCAACCTGCTCAAGCCTGCCCTGGCCCGTGGCACCTTGCGTACCGTGGCTGCCACCACCTGGGCCGAGTACAAAAAGCACATCGAGAAAGACCCGGCCCTGACCCGCCGCTTCCAAGTGGTGCAGGTTGCCGAACCGTCGGAAGACAAGGCCCTGCTGATGATGCGCGGCGTGGCTTCCACCATGGAAAAACACCATCAGGTGCAGATCCTCGACGAAGCTCTGGAAGCCTCAGTGAAGCTCTCCCACCGCTACATTCCGGCGCGCCAGTTGCCGGACAAATCCGTGAGCCTGCTCGACACCGCCTGCGCCCGCGTCGCCATCAGCCTGCACGCGGTACCCGCGGAAGTGGACGACAGCCGTCGCCGTATCGAGGCCCTGGAAACCGAGCTGCAAATCATCGCCCGCGAACAGGCCATCGGCATTGCCATTGGTACGCGCCAAAGCAACAGCGAAGCCTTGTTGAGCAGCGAGCGCGAGCGCCTGGCGACCCTGGAAAACCGTTGGGCCGAAGAGAAAGCCCTGGTGGATGAGCTGCTCGCCACCCGTGCCACCTTGCGCGAAAAGGCCGGTGTAGTAGACAGCGGCAGCGATGAGTTGCGCCTGCAACTGATCGACCTGCAACAGCGCCTCACCGCCCTGCAAGGCGAAACCCCGTTGATCCTGCCGACCGTGGATTATCAGGCCGTGGCCTCGGTGGTCGCCGACTGGACCGGCATCCCGGTGGGCCGCATGGCGCGCAATGAGCTGGAGACTGTGCTCAACCTCGACCAACACTTGAAGAAACGCATCATCGGCCAGGACCATGCCCTGCAGATGATCGCCAAGCGCATCCAGACCTCCCGCGCCGGCCTCGACAACCCGAGCAAGCCGATTGGCGTGTTCATGCTGGCCGGCACCTCGGGTGTGGGCAAGACCGAAACCGCCCTGGCCCTGGCCGAAGCCATGTATGGCGGTGAGCAGAACGTCATCACCATCAACATGAGCGAGTTCCAGGAAGCCCACACCGTGTCCACCCTCAAGGGCGCGCCACCGGGCTATATCGGCTACGGCGAAGGCGGTGTGCTGACCGAAGCGGTACGGCGCAAACCCTACAGCGTGGTGCTGCTCGATGAGGTGGAGAAAGCTCACCCGGACGTGCATGAGATCTTCTTCCAGGTGTTCGACAAGGGCGTGATGGAGGACGGCGAGGGCCGGGTGATCGACTTCAAGAACACCTTGATCCTGCTGACCACCAATGCCGGGACAGAGCTGATATCCCAGGTGTGCAAAGACCCGGCGAACATCCCCGAGCCCGAGGAAATCGCCAAGGCCCTGCGCCAGCCACTGCTGGAGATTTTCCCGCCGGCCTTGCTCGGCCGCCTGGTGACCATCCCGTACTACCCGCTGAGCGATGAGATGCTCAAAGCGATCACGCGCCTGCAACTGAACCGCATCAAGAAGCGTGTGGAGAACACCCACAAAGTCGCGTTCGAGTATGACGACGCAGTGGTCGACCTGATCGTCTCGCGCTGCACCGAGACCGAAAGCGGCGGGCGCATGATCGACACCATCCTGACCAACAGCCTGCTGCCGGACATGAGCCGCGAGTTCCTCACGCGCATGTTGGAAGGCAAGGCACTGGCGGGGGTGCGGATCAGTAGTCGGGATAATGAACTGCACTACGACTTCAGCGACACCGAATAACTATTGTTGGAATACGGTCAGTGTGGGAGCTGGCTTGCCTGCGATAGCGGTCTGACATTCAGCATTGATGTTGACTGATCCACCGCTATCGCAGGCAAGCCAGCTCCCACAGTTGATCCGGTTCCGTCAGTGATGACGGTATTTACGGGACTACCGATGCTATTCAACCAAGCCTCACGCCTGGCCAAGATCAACAGCCCCCTCGGGCCGGATGTGCTGCTGCTCAACGAAATGGGCGGCGGTGAAGAGTTGGGCCGGCTGTTCAACTATGAGCTGCAACTGACGTCCCTGGACGCCAACATCGACCTGAACCAATTGCTGGGTAAACCGATGAGCGTCGGCCTGCAACTGGCGGACGGCGGCGAGCGGCATTTCCACGGGATCGTTGCCCGGTGCAGCCAGAACATCGACAAAGGCCAGTTCGCCAGTTACCAAGTCACCCTGCGCCCTTGGCTGTGGTTGCTCAGCCGGACCTCCGACTGCCGGATTTTCCAGAACCTGAGCATCCCGCAGATCATCAAGCAGGTGTTCCGTGACCTGGGTTTTTCCGACTTTGAAGACGCCCTCAGCCGGCCGTATCGCGAGTGGGAGTACTGCGTGCAGTACCGCGAGACCAGCTTCGATTTCGTCAGCCGACTGATGGAACAGGAAGGCATCTACTACTTCTTCCGCCATGAACAGGACCGCCATGTGCTGGTGCTGGCCGACGCCTATGGCGCCCACACCAGCGTGCCCGGCTACGCGTCGATCCCCTACTACCCCAAGGACGAGCAGCAGCGCGAGCGCGACCATATGCACAATTGGCACCTGGCGCAGGAGGTGCAGCCGGGCTCGCTGGAGCTCAACGACTACGACTTCCAGCGCCCCAGCGCGAGCATCGACGTGCGCTCGGCCATGCCGCGCCCGCACACCGCCGGCGACTACCCGCTGTACGACTACCCCGGTACCTACGTGCAAAGCGCCGACGGCGAACACTATGCGCGCACCCGCATCGAGGCCCTGCAAACCCTGCATGAACAGATTGAGTTCAGCGGCAATGCGCGCGGGCTGGGCTCGGGCCATCTGTTCAGCCTCACCGGTTTCAGTCGCCAGGACCAGAACCGCGAGTACCTGATCGTCGGTTGCCGCTACTTCATCGTGCAAGAAAGCCTGGAAAGCGGTGGCGGTTCAGGCTCGGCGCAGTTTGAAAGCAGCCTGACCTGCATCGACGCCCAACAGAGTTTCCGCCCGCTGGCCAATACTCACCGCCCCATCGTCAAAGGCCCGCAGACCGCCTTGGTGGTAGGCCCCAAGGGCGAGGAGATCTGGACCGACCAGTACGGCCGCGTGAAGGTGCATTTCTACTGGGACCGCCACGACCAATCCAACGAGAACAGCTCGTGCTGGATTCGTGTGTCGCAATCCTGGGCCGGCAAGAACTGGGGCTCGATGCAGATTCCGCGCATCGGCCAAGAGGTGATCGTCAGCTTCCTCGAAGGCGACCCCGACCGACCGATCATCACCGGGCGGGTCTACAACGCTGAGCAGACGGTGCCCTACGACTTGCCGGAGAACGCCACCCAGAGCGGCATGAAAAGTCGCTCCAGCAAAGGCGGCACGCCGGCCAACTTCAATGAAATCCGCATGGAGGACAAGAAGGGCTTGGAGCAGTTGTATATCCATGCCGAGCGTAACCAGGACATCGTGGTGGAGGTGGATGAAAGCCACTCGGTGGGGCATGACCGCAACAAGAGTATTGGGCATAACGAGACGGTGACCATTGGCAGTAACCGCCTGCGGGTTGTGCGCAATAACGACACGGTGATCGTGGGCGGTGCCAAGTCCGACAGCGCCGCCACGAGTTACACCATCGAGGCCGGCGAGAGTCTTCGCCTGGTGTGCGGCGACAGCGTGATTGAGCTCAAGGCTGGCGGCGACATCAACCTGACCTGTGGCTCGTTCAACCTGTTTTCCACCGGCAGCAGCAAGATCCAGACGAAGGGCAAGCTGGACATCAACCTGGGCAGCGACAAAGGCACTTCGCCGGGTGCCCAGGGCGTGCAAAGCACGATCAAGTCCGCCGTCGAGTCAAAATTCCCCGGTAAGCCCGGTGCTGGTCAATAACGAGATTTTGTCACCATGAACTACCTGATCAACGAAGCCCAATTCACCCTTCCCGACGCCGAGGTACAGGACACCTCCATCAATATCCTCAAGTTCGCCAAGCTGGGCACCACCCTGGTGGTGAGCCGCAGCCCGTTGGCGGACGGCGAAAGCCTGCAAAGCAATTTTGAAGGCCAGCTGAAAAAACTCGAGCAGCAGGTCAAAGATCTGCGCTATAGCCCTGCACAAGCGGTCAAGGTCGGCCCAGCGCAGGACATCGATGCGTTTGAAGTGCAGAACCACTTCAACAAAGGCAGCGACAACATTTACCAGTATCAGCTGGCGATGCAGATACCTGGCACCCGCAATCTGATTGCCCTGAGCTACGTCAAGACCCAGCCCCTGGGCCCTGCCGAAGCGGCACACTGGGCAACGCTGAAAAACACACTCCACTTCCTCGCCACGCCCTGAGTCGAGTCTGAGCAATGAGTGAGGATCTTTGGGCGGCCCGCGAAGGCGACGCACTGCTGCACACCTCGGTGATGGCCGATATTCTCGGCGGCGTGCTGGAAGTGGCCGCCTATGCGGCGCTCACCACCGTGGGCTGCCTGGCCGTTGCCGGGGCGGTGTTCCTCGCGACGGGTGCAACCATCGCCACCGGCGGTGTAGCCCTGGTGTTGGTGGTGGGCGCGGTCGTCGGTATTACCGCTGGCCTCACGGGGGCGGACTTGAAGATATCCAGTTGGTGCGAGTCCGCCGCCAACTGGGTGTTCCCGCCGGTGATCGATGCCTTCATCACCAGCGGTTCGCACAACGTGTTCATCAATGGCAAAAAGGCCGCCCGCGCCGCAGGCAAGATGACGGCTGTACCGGTCGCGCCCAGCGAGCCGGCAGCGCCGAGCTTCCTGGATATGGCCGGGGAGTTTTTCTCGCAGATGTGGCGCCCGACCGTCGCCTCGCCCGCCCCCGGCACCGAGCCGTGCCCGCTGGACACCGTGGCGTGCAACAAGCATCCGCCCATGCCCCTGCAGTTTATTGCCGAAGGTTCCAGCTCGGTGTTCATCAACGGGCAGCCTGCGGCACGCAGCGGTGATCGCAGTACCTGTGACGCCAAGATTGGGACGGCTGAGGGCCTGATTTCGCCGGATGTGCGCATTGGTGGTGAGACCATTGTGGTGCAGGAGATTCGTAGCGGGAAAACGCCGGGGGTGGGGCTGGCGATTACTGCCTTGATGATGCTACGCGGCAATGTGAAGTGCTTTTGGAGCAAACTGCCCTGCCTGTTCGGCAGTGTGGTGGTAGGGGCTGGAGTCTCCTATGGCACCAGCAAAATAACCTCTGCGCTCAAGAGCGCCATGAACGGCTCCCCCAACCCCGTGCACAGTGCGACCGGCGCTAAGATTCTAGGTGATGAGGATGAACTGGATTTCGTGCTTCCTGGGCTGTTTCCCATCGATTGGCAGCGTTTCTACAGCAGCCTCGACGCACGGACCGACGGTCTCTTTGGGGCGGGCTGGAGCGTTGCCTATGAGGTATCGGTCGAGATCGATAAAGACGAAAACTTGTTTTATATCGATGAACAGGGAAGGCGCTTGGAGATCGGTTACATCCCTGCGTCCGGCGGAGCATTCGACCCAGTCGAAGGTCTTGCGGTCAGGCGCAGTGGTGACGCAGCGGTCTTGATCGAGAGTACCGACGGCCTGTATCGGCTGTTCGAACTCGACCCGCAGAACCACTCTCGAATGCGTCTGCAACTGCTAGGTGATCGCAATGAAGGGCGGATCTTCCTTGATTACGATGCCCAAGGACGGCTGTGCCGCCTGCGCGACACCCATGACTTGATGCACGTCGACCTAAGCTACACCGCAGAGCATCCTGGGCGTGTAAGCCATATCGAACGCCGTTACCTGCGCCAAGACCATTTCGATGGGCGCTGCGACGTGCTCGTCAGCTATCGCTAT
The DNA here is from genome assembly GCF_009648855.1 of Pseudomonas sp. CFSAN084952. NCBI lineage: Bacteria > Pseudomonadati > Pseudomonadota > Gammaproteobacteria > Pseudomonadales > Pseudomonadaceae > Pseudomonas > Pseudomonas sp. CFSAN084952. The sequence continues at coordinate 5,307,746 of NZ_CP045767.1, forward strand.
GACAGCAACGGCGATCTTGCCGAAGTCTTGGACGCCCAGGGCACGACCCTTCGCAGCTTTGCCTACGACAGCGGCAGGCGCATGACCGTGCACCGATTGCCGAGTGGCATGCGCTGCTTCTACCAATGGGCTCAAGTACCTGGCCCAGACGGCTCGGAATGGCGCGTCAGTCGGCACTGGACAGATGCGGGTGATGAATACACCTTCGACTACGACTTGGATGCGGGCATTACGCGCGTCACCGACGGGTTGAGGCGCGTCAGCACTCGGCATTGGAATCCGCAGTTCCAGATCACTCGCTACATCGATAACCTCGGCCATACGTGGCAGTTTGAATGGAGCGAAGATCGCCAACTGCTCGGTGCGATTGACCCGCAAAACGGCCAGTGGCGTTTCAACTATGACGCGTGCGGCAACCTGAGCGCCGTCATCGATCCACTGTCCAGAACCAGCAGCACGCAGTGGCTGGCGCATTGGGCATTGCCCGAGGTGGAAACCGATACTGCGGGCCACAGCTGGCATTATCGCTACGACCAGCGTGGTAACTGCATCGAGGAAATCAACCCCCTGGGCAACCGTACGCGCTATGTCTATGACGGTTTCGGCCAGCCGGTACGCATCATCGATGCGACCGAAAAAACCAGAACATTGCATTGGAACGAATGGAGCCAACTGGTCGAAGAAGTGGACTGCTCGGGTTATCCCACTCGCTATCAGTACGACGCCTTCGGCAATTTGGTGGTGCAGACCAATGCCGAGGGTGAATCGGTGCGCTATCGGTACGGTCCTCAGGGGCTACTACTGGAATGCCAGCTTCCAGATGGCCGCGTCGAACTGTTCCAGCGCAGCGCAAATGGTTATCTGACTGCCCACGTTGACCCTGCCGGCAGCACCACACGCTATGACTATGACGTTCGTGGCTTGGTCAAACAACGCCGGGATGCGCATAACCGTTCGGTGATGTTCGATCATGATGCCTACGGACGACTCCGCAAGCTGACCAACGAGAATGGCGAGAGCTATCGCTTTGAGTGGGACGCAGCCGACCGCATGGTGCAGCAGCAGGATCTGGATCAAAGCCGACGCTGCTACACCTACGATTCACTGGACGATATTGTTGCCGTGGACTATCTACCGGGAACAGAGGGCGAGCCGGTAGCGCCGTTGTCGCACCAGTTTCAGCGCGATCCTGTTGGCCGCCTGGTCAGTAAAACCACCGCGGACGGCACCACGGTCTATGAACACGACCTGAACGACCAGTTGGTCGGTGTCACCTTCACCGCCCTTGATGGCCGCCAGCAGCTACTCGGTTTCAGCTATGACGCGCTGGGGCAACTGCTTGAGGAGCAAAGCTCGGCAGGGTCTGTGCAGCATCGTTACGACGAGCTGGGAAACCTGGTTCAAACCGGCTTGCCCGACGGTCGATGGTTGAACAGGCTGTACTACGGTAGCGGCCACCTGCATCAGTTGAACATCGATGGAAAAGTCATCAGCGACTTTGAGCGTGATCGCTTGCATCGCGAAGTACAGCGTACCCAGGGCCAACTCAAAACGAGTACCGCATACGACCGAAGTGGCAGGGTTCGCTCACGACAGCGTCGCAGCATTGACCAGCCTTGGCAGTTGCCTCCCCTGGTCGAGACGGACTATAGCTTCGACCCCAGTGACAACCTGATCGGGCGACGTCGTATAAACCACCAACATGATCATCAAGAACATCTGGGTTACGACAGCACCGACCGAATCCTTTTAAGCCACCAAGTTGGCCGGACCGAAACATACGCCTATGACGCTGCGGCCAATCTGCTGGACCGCCCAAATCAAGGTGGTCTCATACGACATAATCGCCTGCTCGTCTATCAAGACATACGGTATGCCTATGATGCTTTAGGAAGAATGATCGAAAAACGCAGCTCTGCTCGTGGCTTGCAGCGCTTTGCCTACGATGCGGAAAGCCGGCTGGTTGAAGTGCGAAATGAGAGCGGCCACGTGGTCAGGATGACCTATGACCCCCTAGGGCGGCGGATCGAAAAAACCGAACATGATTACAATGGCCGCCCGTTGGGCCAGACGAGCTTCACCTGGGATGGTTTACGTCTGTTGCAGGAGTTCAAACACAGCCAGACCAGTCTGTATCTATACGAAGGTGAAAGCTACGTGCCCCTGGCCAGGATTGACGGCATCGGCCCACTGCAAAAAACCCGCTACTACCACAATGATCTTAACGGACTGCCGGAGCGACTGACCGAGGCCGATGGGCAAATTACCTGGCGTGCGACTTATCAGGTGTGGGGCAATACCTTGGAAGAGGTGCGGGAGCCACATTACATTGAAGAGCAAAATCTACGATTCCAAGGGCAGTATCTGGATCGGGAGACGGGGCTGCATTTTAATACATTCCGGTTTTATGATCCCGACGTGGGGCGTTTTACAACGCCGGACCCTGTCGGGCTAGCAGGAGGTTTTAACCTTTATCAGTATTCTCCTAACCCCTCGGGATGGATCGATCCGTTGGGATGGGCACCGTGCGGCTCAACCACTGCTAAGCTTCAAGCGCATGCCAATGCAGCGAAGAAGGCTGTCTACAGTAACCCCCAAAGGTCATTGACCCCGAGGCAAAGAGCAGCGGTGAAACGAGCCTATGATAGAGGCGATCTCGGACAAGCACGTTCTCGCTATCGCAGGTATGTAGGGCAGAGAATTGATGCAAACTTCAAAACCAGAGTAAAAAATGATCCATCATTGGGACACCTGGAGGTATCGAAATCAGGGCAGCGTCTTCCCGATGTGTATGAAACTAAAACTAAAACCTGGTGGGACCTCACGACTAAGGCTGATTGGAAAAGAGGCACGCATCAGCGGCGTTATGGGGACTGGGGCAATGGTTATGAAGGAATATTATGGTGAATGACAAAATGCCATCATTCGTACTGTCAGGCATACAGCAAGACGGGCTTGTGTTACCTAAAAAAACGCGTTTTGAAAAAGAACGTGTTATCGATTGTAAATTAAAAGATGCGAAGCTCTCCGATCCGATTTTCGATCAGTGTATATTGGAAAGCTGCAGCTTTGAGAAAAGTGATTTTTCCGGTTCAAGATTTTTCAATAAGACCTTATTAGCCCATTGTCACTTCAAGACGGTTGACTTTCAGGCTTCAGGCTTCAGCAACAGCAAATTCGAGAACTGCACTTTCATAAAGTGCAACTTTCGAGAAGCGTCTTTGAAAGATTGCGAATTCAGCAACTGCATATTTACCCAGTGCAAGATCATTGACAACTCGTTCAATGCCAGCAAAATAAAAAACCTCAAGTTTTCGGGAAAATTACAAGAGGTAAGTTTCATATCCGAACCGCCCAACACCCCCCTTCTTGTTGATTTTGAATTGTGCAAACTGGATTGGGTAACGTTTACAGACTGTGATCTTGAGCAGATCATTCCTCCTGCAGATCCCCAGCACATTTTTTTCAAAGACGTGTCTGTTCGCGCCCGCAAAGCGCTCGCATTGATTATCTCTGAGCCAGAAAACCCGATCAATAAGTTATTGAAACGCCGTCTGCAAAAGCTCACAACGCAACGAGGCGCACTCTTCAATATCAAGAATCTTGAAGAGTACGAAGGGCCGGAATTCACCAAACAATTTATCGAGTTTCTTCAGGGCACTTAAAAACAGAGGGGCAATCCTGAATTAAAAGTTCTGATGATCGGAGCCAAAATTAATGACAGGACGCTAAAAATGGGCAGATCACTCAGATCAAAGTCGACACAAAAGTCAGATAAACCTGTCACCTTCATTGGTGCTCTTGCCCATAAAAAGAGACAACGTTATTTAAGCCAATAACGCTCGTCGCATTGCCTGCCCCACTTGTTAAATAAACACTATATCTCCCTTACACGCCTGGTGTTTTCTGCGATCTCTGATTCTGAACAATCTTCAATAAATTGATCATTTCATTTATGTGTTCCTGACGTTTTTCAATATTGTCCATACGAGATTCTTCAGTCGGCGCCACTGATGATTCGGCCGCTTCGTACGGTTCGTAAAGAAGTTTGAAACGTTTAGCGAGCTCCGGCATTTGCTCTTCGATTGCATCCATCGACGCCTCAAGGTTCTTCAGGCGCCCATCTGTGTCCTTAGGCGCTTGATCGCTCGGCTGCACCGCATTTGCTTCTGCTCCTAAGTTGAGAAAAATAAACAGGTTGGCCGTTGCCTCATTTTTTATTTCAGCACCGGTGAGGCGAGCCTCCATTTTTTGCTCTTTCGTCGCGGAAGGGTCTACGGTTCCAATCGTGCCATCTGCATTCTGTACTGGCGCTCCTGGCATCTGACTTTGCGCTGTAAATTTATTCTGGAAGTAGTTAGACGTGAATTGCTGGCCGACAGTGAAGGGGCTGCTGATTATGTTGTTTGCACTGGCCGTTATAAAAGCATTACGCACACTGGCCGCTACTGATGGAGGGGCCGGCGGCAAGTTCTGTGGCTGACTCACAATGTTTTGCGCGGTGCTCACTACACCACTCGGAGTGTTCGGCACAGCCGTTGGTTTTGTTGGAGTAGGTGTGATTGGCTTAGGCTTCACAGTTGGCTTAGGCGTTACCGTTGGCTTAGGCTTCACAGTTGGCTTAGGTGTGGACACGGCAGGGGAAGATCCACCATTAGTTCCGCCAGTTCTAGGTTTGCCTGGAGTGTGAGGTTTGCCTGGAGCGCCAGGTTTGAATTTAAGATCTTCGGGGGCAGGAAGGTCTAATTGATCGGGTCCCAAATTATTAGCAATCGCAGCACCCATTTGCCTTTTTTTAGCAGCGATCTCCTCCGGGGTCGCTGCTATGCATTTAAATACCTGCTCGTCCGCGCCACTCGAAACGCCCTCAACGTTAGCGGTGGCTGCTCCGGCAGCACCCGACGCCGACGGAGCCTTCGCTTCTACTTTTTTCTCGTGGGGTAATTGGACAGGTGGAACAAAAGGCAGATCAAGAACTTTCATATATACACCTCTAAATGAGTTTAGAGAGCGCTCCCTGCAGTCTCGCGCTATATGTGTCCTGTCGTTTGGATGTAGTTCCACACTGAGTCAATATAGAAACTCTATAACATCGATTCGATCAATGGCTACTGTACTCACTTATATCTACGCAAGAGGCAACGTCTGTTGTGGTGGCAAAAATGCTTCTCTCGCACAATAAAAATGGGCACCCGACCCAGTCGGCGTGCCCATTTTCTTTACCGCCCCGCCTCCCTTCGAGACGGTACCGCTTAACTTACGGGTTGACGCTGTCTTTGAGCGACTTGCCCGGCTTGAACGCTACCGTGTTGCTCGCCTTGATTTTCACTGGCTCACCGGTTTGCGGGTTTTTGCCGGTGCGGGCGCCGCGGTGGCGTTGCAGGAAAGTGCCGAAGCCGACCAGGGTGACGCTGTCCTTGCGGTGCAGGGCGCCGGTGATTTCTTCGAGGACGGCATTGAGGACGCGGTTGGCCTGTTCTTTGGTGAGATCGGCTTTTTCAGCGATGGCGGCTGCGAGATCTGGTTTACGCATATGTGAAGCCTCTTTGACGGTTTTTTGTTGTTATGTCCGTGCTGCTCTCTGGTGGAGCAGCGCCAAGGCGCCGCAGGCTCTACTCTGCGGCAGACGGGAGTGAGGATGGCACGCCCTCGGGCGCCGCGCCAGTCTCGCGGCGGCCTTTCTACGGGTATGAACGTGATGTTTGCGACAGAACGGGTGGTATTTACGCCAGTAACGGCGGAAGTTCTTTGTTCAGCGCCAGTTTTTCCATGACAGCGCTGCCGGTCAGTGCATAACCCAGCAGACGGCCGCTGGCATCGCGGCACAGGGCCTTGATGTCGGCACCCTGCCCTTCGACGCTCCAGACGCCTTCGGTGCCTCGTGGCGCAGGTGATACCACCAGCGGGCAGACCGGGGTTTTCACGGTGATGGGCATCGGCCCATAGCTCACCGCCGTGGCATTGCCAGCCAAGGTTTGTGCCAGGGCGCGAGCGCAGCTCATCAGCGGCATCACGTACAACAGGTTCAGGCCATCGACCTCGGCGCAGTCGCCCAAGGCGTAGATATTAGCGTGGGAGGTCTTGAGGTGACGGTCCACCATGATTCCGCGGTTGATTTGCAGGCCAGCGGCTGCGGCCAGGTCTACGCGTGGGCGCAGGCCGATGGCGGACACCACCAGGTCACAGTGGATCACTTCGCCGTCCGAGAGGTGCGCTTCAAGGCCATCAGCGGCGCGTTGCAGGCGATTGAGCACCGGGCCCAGGTGAAAGCGCGCGCCGATGCCTTCGAGCCCGGCTTGCACCGCGGCGGCCGCCGCCGGGTGCAGCAGGGTCGGCATGACTTGCTCACAGGGCGCGACCAGGTCGATTTCATAGCCGCCCAGGATCAGGTCGTTGGCAAATTCGCAGCCGATCAGGCCGGCGCCGAGCAGCAGCACGCGCCGTTTGCCAGCAGCAGCGGCACGAAAGCGTGCGTAGTCTTCCAGGTCGTTGATCGGGAAAATCAAATCAGCCGCATCGCCTTCGACCGGTACGCGCACGGTTTCTGCGCCCCAGGCCAGGACCAGGTCGCGATAGGTCACCGCTTCCTCGCCGATCCACAGACGCTTGTGGCCTGGGTCGATGCCGCTGATACGCGTATGGGTGCGCACCTGGGCCTTGAGCTGCTCGGCCATGGCGCCGGGTTCGGCCATGCTCAGGCCATCGGCTTCCTTGTTCTTGCCAAAGCCGGTGGAGAGCATGGGCTTGGAGTAGGAGCGTCCGTCATCGGCAGTGATCAGCAGCAATGGGGTCTCGCTGTCGAGCTTGCGAAACTCCCGGGCGACGTTGTAACCGGCCAATCCTGTGCCGATGATCACGACAGGTGCGTTCATTCCTTTCTCCTTGTAGTACGTTTCTTAAATTCGGGATTACGCGATTTCGATCATTTCGAAGTCCGACTTACCCACGCCGCAGTCCGGGCACAGCCAGTCTTCCGGGACGTCCTGCCACAGAGTGCCTGGTGCAATACCGTCATCCGGCCAGCCGTCCGCTTCGTTGTAAATAAGGCCACAGACGATACATTGCCACTTCTTCATTACGTGCTTCCTCAGGTTCAGGCGTGTTGGCCGGCGGTCGATGGATCCAGCGTTGCCGCGCGGCTCAGGGCGTTTTGTACTGATCGGGGCCGGCAGATGCAAGCACGTTCGACGCAAACGGCCGGTTTGGCGCGGCAAAAGTTCAGGGTGCCATGGTAAGCTCGCCGCCTCTTTTGCTGCCAATACTGACTCACCGTGCCGCACTCAATCGCCCTTCCCGATGCTTGCCAATGGCTGACCCAGAGCCTTCTGAGCCCCTTGCCCACGCCCTTGACCCTCAACTGGCTATTTGACGAAGGCTCGCTGACGCGACGGCTGACGTGGCTGTCCAACGAGGCTTTCAGCGTGACGCCGCTGTTCGAAGGCTGGCAACCGTTGCGCGATGATGAATGCGCCGCCCTGGACCTGCCGCCGGCCAGTATCGGCTGGGTACGCGAGGTGTATTTGCGCGGGCACGGCCTGCCTTGGGTGTTCGCCCGCAGCGTGGCGGCCCGCAGTGCTTTGCAGGGCGATGGCCTGCACATGGACGAGCTGGGCAGCCGTTCGCTGGGCGAGTTGCTGTTCTGCGACCGCGCCTTTACCCGCCAGGCCATCGAAGTGTGTCACTACCCTCGTGCCTGGCTGCCGACAGCGAACCAGGCCGATAATCTGTGGGCGCGCCGCTCGCGCTTCGACCGCGGAGCGCTGAGCGTGCTGGTGGCGGAAGTCTTTTTGCCAGGTTTCTGGCGCGCGTTGCACGATCATCCGGAGAACTGCTGATGTACCAACGTCTGCTCAAGTCCTTGAACCGCCTGAACCCCAGGGCCTGGGATTTCATTCAGTTGACGCGCATGGACAAGCCCATCGGCATCTACCTGCTGCTGTGGCCGACGCTGTGGGCCCTGTGGATCGCCGGCAAGGGTTCGCCGTCGCTGATCAATATCGTGATTTTCGTGCTGGGCGTGGTGCTCACCCGGGCCGGCGGCTGCGTGATCAACGACTGGGCCGACCGCAAGGTCGATGGCCATGTGAAACGCACCGAGCAACGCCCGCTGGTGAGCGGCAAGATCAGTTCGAAAGAAGCGCTGGTGTTTTTTGCCGTGCTGATGGGCATCAGTTTCCTGCTGGTGCTGCTGACCAACGCCAGCACCATCCTGCTCTCCCTGGGCGGCCTGGCTCTGGCGGCGAGCTACCCGTTCATGAAGCGCTACACCTATTACCCCCAAGTGGTGCTGGGCGCAGCGTTTTCCTGGGGCATGCCGATGGCGTTTACCGCCGAGACCGGCCATTTGCCTGCCACCGCGTGGCTGCTGTACATCGCCAACCTGTTGTGGACGGTGGGCTACGACACCTATTACGCCATGACCGACCGCGATGACGACTTGAAGATCGGGGTGAAATCCACCGCCATTCTGTTCGGTGACGCTGACCGCGTGATCATCCTCACCCTGCAAGGCCTGGCGCTGGCATGCCTGTTGCTGGCCGGCGCGCGGTTCGAGTTGGGCGGGTGGTTCCACCTGGGGTTGCTGGCGGCAGCGGGCTGTTTTGTCTGGGAGTTCTGGTACACACGGGACAGGGACCGCATGAAGTGCTTCAAGGCGTTCTTGCATAATCACTGGGCGGGGTTGGCGATTTTTGTCGGGATCGTGGTGGATTACGCGGTTCGCTGAGGATTCTGTGGTGGCTGTTGGGACGCCATCGCAGGCAAGCCAGCTCCCACATTTTGACTGTATTCGCAGATCAAAAAATGGGGAGGGGCTTGCCTCCGATGGATTCAGCAGCGCCGCAGACTTAAGGCTTGATGATGTGCCAAACGCTACCCTTGCCATCACCGGTCTTGTCACCGGCTTTCTTGTCGTCCTTGTAGGTGTAGACAGGCTTGCCTTTGTAGGCCCACTGGCTGGTCTGGTCGTCGCGGGTGATCACCGTCCAATCGCCGGTCTTGGTGTCAGTGGACTCTGCCTTCAGCGGTGGCCAGTTGGTCGCGCACTGGTCCTTGCACACTGATTTGCCATCAGCGTCCTTGTCGAAGGTATAGAGCGTCATCCCCTTGTGATCCACTAACATCCCGTCTTGGGTCATCGCCGGCTCTGCCGCAAACGCCAGGCCTGGCAGCGTCAACACCGCAGATACCAGCAGGGCTTTCCAGGAAACAGTGCTGTAAGTCATCGGAACCTTCCTTTGTGGTTGTCAGGATTCGGACCCAAAGGGTAGTCCAGAGTGCCGTTAATTGCCCAAGCGACTAAATTACTGTCACACGACTGCAATAATTCCGTTATCTAATGCGGCGCAAGACAGTTAAATGACAAGAGGATTGAGCATGGTTGGCAGGAGCATTCTGATCGTTGACGACGAAGCGCCCATTCGCGAAATGATCGCCGTCGCGTTGGAAATGGCCGGCTATGACTGCCTGGAGGCGGAGAACTCCCAGCAGGCCCACGCCATTATCGTCGACCGCAAGCCGGACCTGATCCTGCTCGACTGGATGCTGCCCGGCACCTCAGGCATCGAGTTGGCCCGCCGTCTCAAGCGTGACGAGCTGACCGGGGATATCCCGATCATCATGCTCACCGCCAAGGGCGAAGAGGACAACAAGATCCAGGGCCTGGAAGTCGGCGCCGATGACTACATCACCAAGCCGTTCTCTCCACGGGAACTGGTGGCGCGCCTCAAAGCCGTGCTGCGCCGCGCCGGCCCGACCGATGGCGAAGCGCCTATCGAAGTCGACGGCTTGATCCTGGACCCGATCAGCCACCGCGTGACCATCGACGGCAAGCCTGCCGAGATGGGACCGACCGAATACCGCCTGCTGCAGTTCTTCATGACCCACCAGGAGCGTGCCTACACCCGTGGCCAACTGCTCGACCAGGTATGGGGCGGCAACGTCTATGTGGAAGAGCGCACTGTGGATGTGCATATCCGCCGCCTGCGCAAAGCCTTGGGCGATGCGTACGAGAATCTGGTACAAACCGTGCGCGGCACCGGCTATCGGTTTTCTACCAAAGGCTGAGCCAGTCCCTTCCTCCCTTAACAGCTGACAAGGACGCATGTTTAAGTGAACCAGAACTGGCACGGCACCCTGATCCGCCACATGCTTCTGTTGATCACTGCCTGCCTGCTGGTCGGGCTGATCAGTGGCTATTACGGCTGGAGCCTGGCCGCCGGCATCGCGTTGTACCTGGGCTGGACCCTCAAACAATTGCTGCGCCTGCATGAATGGCTGCGCCAGCACAAACCCGACGAAGCACCGCCCGATGGCTACGGCCTGTGGGGCGAGGTGTTCGACAGCATCTACCACCTGCAACGCCGCGACCAACGGGTACGCGGGCGCCTGCAAGCGGTGATCGACCGGGTGCAGGAGTCCACCGCCGCACTCAAGGACGCGGTGATCATGCTCGACAGCGACGGCAACCTCGAATGGTGGAACCGCGCCGCCGAGACCCTGCTGGGCCTCAAGACCCCTCAGGACAGCGGCCAGCCGGTAACCAACCTGGTACGCCACCCGCGCTTCAAGGAGTACTTCGAGCAGGACAACTACGAAGAAGCCCTGGAAATCCCCTCGCCCACCAACGACCGCGTGCGCATCCAGCTGTACCTGACCCGCTACGGCAACAACGAACACTTGATGCTGGTACGTGACGTGACCCGTATCCACCAGCTGGAACAGATGCGCAAGGACTTCGTCGCCAACGTCTCCCACGAGTTGCGCACGCCCTTGACGGTGATCTGCGGCTACCTGGAGACGTTGCTGGACAATGTCGATGAGATCAACCCGCGCTGGAGCCGCGCCCTGCAGCAGATGCAGCAACAAGGCTCACGCATGCAAACCCTGCTCAACGACCTGCTGTTGCTGGCCAAGCTTGAAGCCACGGACTACCCCTCGGATAACCACCCCGTGGCGGTGCAGAGCCTGTTGCAGACGATCAAGAACGATGCCCAGGCGCTCTCAGGCGAACGCGGGCAGCAGATCACGCTGGAGGCCGACCCAACCGTATTGCTCAAGGGCAGTGAAGGCGAACTACGCAGCGCCTTCTCCAACCTGGTGTTCAACGCGGTGAAGTACACCCAGGACAAGGGCAATATCCGCATTCGCTGGTGGGCCGACGAGCATGGCGCACACCTGAGTGTGCAGGACTCGGGTATCGGTATCGACGCCAAGCACCTGCCGCGCCTGACCGAGCGCTTCTACCGTGTCGATTCCAGCCGTAACTCCAATACCGGCGGCACCGGGCTGGGCCTGGCCATCGTCAAGCATGTGCTGCTGCGCCATCGGGCCCGCCTGGAAATCAGCAGCGTGCTGGGGCATGGCAGTACCTTTACCTGCCATTTTCCGCCGGCGCAGGTAAACCGTTCGCGAGCGGTCGAGGCCGATGATTAAGTGGAAGTGAGCACGGCCCACTGTGGGAGCTGGCTTGCCTGCGATGGCGGCGGGTCAGCCAAATTATCGGTAGCAGGCAGACCGCCATCGCAGGCAAGCCAGCTCCCACACGGGTTCTGCGACACGACTTTGCAGCCCCGCCCGGCAGCGGGCACTAGGCAAGCGCCCCGTCAGCCGCTACATTGGCCGACTTGCGCCTGCCTTTCAGGCCTACCTGTCACCCTTATTGAACACACGGAACCTGCAAAACCCCATCATGGACCCTTCCCCTGGCATCACCCTCGCTACACTCTTCGCCGATTTCGGCATGATTCTTTTTGCACTGATCCTGGTACTGCTCAACGGTTTCTTCGTTGCGGCGGAATTTGCCATGGTCAAACTGCGCGCCACCCGCGTCGAGGCCATCGCCCATAAGAACGGCTGGCGCGGGCAGATCCTGCGTACTGTGCACAGCCAGCTCGACGCCTACCTGTCGGCTTGCCAGCTGGGTATCACCCTGGCGTCCCTGGGCCTGGGCTGGGTCGGTGAACCGGCCTTTGCGCACATCCTCGAGCCGATGCTGGGCGCGGTCGGCGTGCAGTCGCCGGAAGTGATCAAGGGCGTGTCGTTCTTTGCCGCCTTCTTCGTGATTTCCTACCTGCACATCGTGGTCGGTGAACTGGCGCCCAAATCCTGGGCGATTCGCAAACCCGAGCTGCTGTCGCTATGGACGGCCGTGCCGCTGTACCTGTTCTACTGGGCGATGTACCCGGCTATCTACCTGCTCAACGCCAGTGCCAACGCGATCCTGCGTATCGCGGGCCAAGGCGAGCCTGGCCCCCACCATGAGCACCATTACAGCCGCGAAGAACTCAAGCTGATCCTGCACTCCAGCCGCGGCCAGGACCCCAGCGACCAAGGCATGCGCGTACTGGCCTCCGCCGTGGAAATGGGCGAGCTGGAAGTAGTGGACTGGGCCAACTCCCGGGAAGACCTGGTGACCCTGGACTTCAACGCCCCGCTCAAGGAAATCCTCGCGCTGTTCCGTCGCCATAAATTCAGCCGCTACCCAGTGTATGACGCGGTGCGCAACGAGTTCGTCGGCTTGCTGCACATCAAGGATTTGCTGCTGGAACTGGCGGCCCTGGACCATATCCCCGAATCGTTCAACCTGGCCGAATTGACCCGTCCATTGGAACGCGTATCGCGACATATGCCGTTGTCGCAACTGCTGGAGCAGTTCCGCAAAGGCGGCGCGCACTTCGCCCTGGTGGAAGAGGCCGACGGCAAGATTATCGGTTACCTGACCATGGAAGACGTGCTGGAAGTGCTGGTGGGCGATATCCAGGACGAACACCGCAAGGCCGAGCGCGGCATCCTCGCCTACCAGCCCGGCAAACTGCTGGTGCGTGGGGACACGCCGTTGTTCAAGGTGGAACGCCTGCTGGGCGTCGACCTGGACCACATCGAAGCCGAAACCCTGGCCGGCCTGATCTACGACACGCTCAAGCGCGTGCCGGAAGAAGAAGAAGTGCTGGAAGTTGAAGGCTTGCGGATCATCATCAAGAAGATGAAAGGGCCGAAGATCGTATTGGCCAAGGTCTTGCTGCTGGACTGACTGCAAGCGCAGTGCTGTGTGTGGGAGCGGGCTTGCCCGCGATAGCGGTGGGTCAGCCAGCGCATCGTTGACTGAGAGATTGCTATCGCGGGCAAGCCCGCTCCCACATGGACTAAGCGTCGCCTTGAAGGGTCACGCACCCGGCACGAAATGCTTCTGCGCCGTGCCACGGGCGATCAGGCGGGAAATGTAGTCCAGCTTCTGCGCATCCTGGTCGATAAAGCGGAAGGTCAGCTGCAACCAGTCGCTGTCGGGCTTGGGCTCGTAGGCGACGATGGCGTGCAGGTAGCCGTTGAGCCGTGCGACTTCGGCGTTGTCGCCCTGCTCAAGGTCGAGCACGGCGCTTTCCAGCACCTGAGGCAGGACCTCGCCACGCTTTACCACCAGCAACGCTTCCTTGATGCTCAGGGCCTTGATCACGCATTGCTGGGTGCCGCTTGCGAGGCGCAACTGGCCCTGACCGCGACTGCCAGCCGGCGCCGCTGCGGCGGGGGCCTTGACTGGCGGTGTATTGAGCAAACCTTTGCTGGGCGCCGCCACCGGGGCCGGCTTGACCGCTTCGGGTTTGCCGCCGGTCAGGGCGCTCAGGGAGTCGTTGCCAAAGGCTGAGTTCATCTTGGTCGGCGCGCTGGCAATCAGCGCATCGAGGCGACCGATCTTGTGCAGGGCTTGCTTGACCTTGTTCAGCAACTGCTCGTTGGTGAACGGCTTGCTGACGTAGCCGGAAACGCCGGCCTGGATGGCCTGCACCACGTTTTCCTTGTCGCCACGGCTGGTCACCATCACGAACGGCATGGCCTTCAGGTGCGCTTGCTCGCGGCACCAGGTCAACAGCTCAATACCGGACATTTCCGGCATTTCCCAGTCACACAGCACCAGGTCGAAGGTTTCGCGCATCAGGATGGATTGCGCCTTTTTGCCGTTCACCGCATCTTCGATCTTGATTCCGGGGAAGTAATTGCGCAGGCACTTCTTCACCAGGTCGCGAATAAACGAGGCGTCATCCACCACCAACACACTGACTTTACTCATCGACCCTTCATCCTATAAAAACGTCTGCAAAACGCCTGACTGATGGCATTTTGCCAAAACTCGCGGGTCACAGAAGGACTTTATGGCGCCTGCTGTGCAAAAAATTCAGATGCCACAAACGAAAACGCCCGGCCAGAGGCCGGGCGTTAATTTCTCGGGCAACCTTACTTATCGTCAGATTCGCCCGAAACATTAGGGATTAGATCAGCAGTCCCTTCAACTTCGGCTTTCATGCGCTTGAGGCCCATGTGCCGCACATCGGTGCCGCGCACCAGATAAATCACCAATTCCGAGATATTGCGCGCGTGGTCGCCGATACGCTCCAGGGAGCGCAGCACCCAGATAATGTTCAAGACCCGCGAGATCGAGCGCGGGTCTTCCATCATGTAAGTGGCCAACTCGCGCAGCGCGGTCTTGTATTCGCGGTCGATGATCTTGTCGTACTGGGCCACCGACAACGCCAGTTCGGCGTCAAAGCGGGCGAAGGCGTCGAGGGCATCACGCACCATGTTGCGTACCTGGTCGCCGATATGGCGCACTTCCACGTAGCCACGGGGTGCTTCACCCTCTTCGCACAGCTGGATGGCGCGGCGGGCAATCTTGGTGGCTTCATCACCGATGCGTTCCAGGTCGATCACCGACTTGGAAATGCTGATGATCAAACGCAGGTCCGAGGCCGCTGGCTGGCGGCGGGCAAGAATGCGCAGGCACTCCTCGTCGATATTGCGTTCCATCTGGTTGATCTGCTCGTCAATCTCACGCACCTGCTGGGCCAGGCCCGAGTCGGCCTCGATCAGCGCGGTGACCGCATCATTGACTTGCTTCTCCACCAGCCCGCCCATCGCCAGGAGGTGGCTGCGCACTTCCTCAAGCTCGGCATTGAACTGCGCGGAGATGTGGTGGGTAAGGCCTTCTTTGCTAATCATGTTGGCGTCCTTGGAGCGTCCGGTAAGGTGCGGAAAACCGCAGCGTCAGTGCAATCAGAACCACAGCTTCCTAGCCGTAGCGACCGGTGATGTAGTCTTCGGTCTGCTTCTTCGCCGGATTGGTGAACAGGGTGTCGGTGTCGCCGAACTCCACCAGCTTGCCCATGTACATAAACGCGGTGTAGTCGGAAACCCGCGCCGCCTGTTGCATGTTGTGGGTCACGATGACGATGGTGAACTTGGACTTGAGCTCGTAGATCAGCTCTTCGACTTTCAGGGTGGAGATCGGGTCGAGGGCCGAGCACGGTTCGTCGAGCAGCAGCACTTCCGGCTCTACGGCGATGGTACGGGCGATCACCAGACGCTGCTGCTGGCCGCCGGACAAGCCGAGTGCCGATTCGTGCAGGCGGTCCTTGACCTCGTCCCACAATGCCGCGCCCTTGAGCGCCCACTCAACGGCTTCATCGAGGATGCGTTTCTTGTTGATACCCTGGATACGCAGGCCGTAGACCACGTTTTCGTAGATGGTCTTGGGGAACGGGTTGGGCTTCTGGAACACCATGCCCACGCGGCGACGCAGCTCGGCCACGTCCTCGCCCTTGCGGTAGATATTGGTGCCGTAGAGGTTGATCGCGCCTTCCACACGGCAACCGTCCACCAGGTCATTCATGCGGTTGAAGGTACGCAACAACGTCGACTTGCCGCAGCCCGACGGGCCGATAAAGGCGGTCACACGCTGTTTTGGGATGTTCATGCTGACGTCGAACAGCGCCTGCTTGTCACCGTAGTACAGACTCAGGCCCGGTACTTCGATGGCCACGGTTTCCTGGGCCAGGCTCAGGCTCTGCTTGTCGCGACCCAGGGCAGACATGTTGATGCCGTGGGATTGGGTTTCGTGTTGCATGGGATGCTCCCTGTGCTACCAATTCATTCGTTGAACCGCCGGGGCGGCTTACTCAAATTCTGTGTCTGTGGGAGCTGGCTTGCCTGCGATGGCATCACTGCGGTCTTACTGATACACCGCGTCGTCTGCATCGCAGGCAAGCCAGCTCCCACAGTGGATCGCATTAGCTGTCCAGCGCTTTGTATTTTTCGCGCAGGTGGTTACGAATCCACACTGCCGACAGGTTGAGCGTGGCGATCACCAGCACCAGCAGCAAGGCGGTGGCGTACACCAGAGGCCGTGCCGCTTCGACGTTGGGGCTCTGGAAGCCGACGTCATAAATATGGAAGCCCAGGTGCATGATCTTCTGATCCAGGTGCAGGTACGGGTAGTTGCCGTCCAGCGGCAGCGACGGCGCCAGTTTCACCACACCCACCAGCATCAGCGGCGCCACTTCACCGGCGGCGCGGGCCACGGCGAGGATCATGCCGGTCATCATGGCCGGGCTGGCCATCGGCAGCACGATCTTCCACAGCGTTTCCGCCTTGGTCGCGCCCAGTGCCAAGGAGCCTTCACGCACGGTTCGAGGGATCCGCGCCAGGCCCTCTTCGGTGGCCACGATCACCACCGGCACCGCCAGCAGCGCCAGGGTCAGCGAAGCCCAGAGCAGCCCCGGCGTACCGAAGGTCGGCGCAGGCAGCGCTTCAGCGAAGAACAGACGATCGACCGAGCCCCCCAATACATACACGAAGAAGCCAAGGCCGAACACGCCGTAGACGATCGCCGGTACACCGGCCAGGTTGTTCACGGCGATGCGGATGATGCGCGTCAAGGTGTTCTGCTTGGCGTATTCACGCAGGTACACCGCGGCCAGTACGCCAAACGGGGTCACGATCATTGCCATGATCAGGGTCATCATCACGGTGCCGAAGATGGCCGGGAAGATCCCGCCTTCGGTGTTGGCTTCCCGTGGGTCATCGCTGAGGAATTCCCAGACCTTGCTGAAGTAGAAACCGATCTTGGTCATCGTGCCCATGGCGTTCGGCTGGTAGGCGTGCACCACTTTGCCGATGCCGATTTCCACTTCCTTGCCGTTGCCGTCACGCGCCGTCAGGGCGTCGCGGTTGAATTGGGCATGCAGGTCGGCCAGGCGCGCTTCGATGTCCTGGTAGCGCGCATTCAGCTCGGCGCGGTCGGCGTCCATGTCGGCCTGGGCGGCAGCGTCGAGCTTGCCTTCCAGTTCCAGTTTGCGACCGTGCAGGCGGATGCGCTCCAACCCGGCGTTGATCGCGCCAATATCGGTTTTTTCCAGGCTCTTGAGCTGAGCGGCCAGCTTGTTCACGCGGTCCACGCGAGCTTGCAGCTCCGGCCACGCGGCCTCGCCTTCGGCAATCACCTTGCCGTCCTGCTTGACGTTGACCAGGGTGCCGTAGAAATTGCCCCATTCACGGCGCTCAATGGCCATCAGGTTGGTCGGTTTGGTCTGGTCCTTCAACCATTCGCCGACGATCCAGGTGAAGTCGTTGCCGTTCAAATCGCGGTTGCCGACCTTGATCAGCTCACGGGTCATGAATTCCGGGCCTTGGTCCGGCACTGGCAGGCCCGCGCTTTTCAGACGCTCACGCGGCACTTCTTCTTTCTGGACCACTTCGCCGATGACGATGTGGTTGGCCTGGCCTGGCACGTTGTAGTTGGCCTGGATCAGGTCGGCCGGCCAGAAATGGCCCAGGCCCCGCACCGCAATCACAGCCAGCAAACCAATGGTCATGATGACCGCGATGGACACCGCGCCACCGCTGATCCAGACGCCGGGGGCGCCGCTCTTGAACCATCCATTCAGGGAGTTCTGTTTCACAGACTTCTACCTTTCTTAAAGCGACGAGTATTTCTTGCGCAGACGCTGACGAATCAGCTCGGCGAGGGTGTTCATGATGAAGGTGAACAACAGCAGCACCAGCGCCGAGAGGAACAGCACGCGGTAATGACTGCCGCCCACTTCCGACTCGGGCATCTCCACCGCAACGTTGGCCGCCAGGGTGCGCAGGCCCTCGAACAGGTTCATCTCCATCACCGGGGTGTTACCGGTGGCCATCAGTACGATCATGGTCTCGCCCACGGCGCGGCCCATGCCGATCATCAGCGCCGAGAAGATGCCCGGGCTGGCGGTGAGGATGACCACGCGGGTCATGGTCTGCCACGGCGTGGCGCCCAGTGCCAGGGACCCCAGGGTCAGGCCGCGTGGCACGCTGAACACGGCGTCCTCGGCGATGGAGTAGATGTTCGGGATCACGGCAAAACCCATGGCCAGGCCGACCACCAACGCGTTGCGCTGGTCGTAGGTAATGCCCAGATCGTGGGAGATCCACATGCGCATGTCACCGCCGAAAAACCAGGTTTCCAGGTACGGGCTCATGTACAGCGAGAGCCAACCCACGAACAGGATCACCGGAATCAGGATCGCGCTTTCCCAGCCATCGGGAACGCGCAGGCGGATCGACTCAGGCAAGCGGCTGAAGACAAAGCCGGCGACCAGGATGCCAATCGGCAACAGCATCAACAGGCTGAAAATGCCCGGCAGATGCCCTTCCACATACGGCGCCAGGAACAGGCCGGCGAAGAATCCGAGGATCACCGTCGGCATGGCTTCCATCAGTTCGATCACCGGCTTGACCTTGCGGCGCAGGCTCGGCGCCATGAAGTAAGCGGTGTAGATCGCTGCAGCAACCGCCAGTGGCGCCGCCAGCAACATGGCGTAGAACGCGGCCTTCAAGGTGCCGAAGGTCAGCGGGGCCAGGCTCATCTTGGGTTCAAAATCGGTGTTGGCGGCCGTGGATTGCCAGACGTATTTAGGCTCGTCGTAGTTCTCGTACCAGACCTTGCTCCACAACGCGCTCCACGACACTTCCGGGTGCGGGTTGTCGAGCAACAACGGTTGCAGCTTGCCACCCGCCTCGACGATCACACGGTTGGCCCGTGGCGACATGCCGAACAGACCCTGACCGTCGACCACCGGGTCCACCAGCAAGGTGCGATGAGCGGTGCTGTGGAACACGCCGAACTGGCCAGCAGCATCCAGGGCGGTGAAGCCTTTGCGGCGCTCTTCAGCGCTGATTTCGACGATGGGTGCAGTGCCCATCTGGAAGGTGCGGATCTGCTTCAGGCGTTGCTCGCCATCCGGGTCACGGGCCATGAACCACTGGGCCAGGCCGCCTTTGGAGTTACCCAGGATCAGCGAGATGCCGCCGACCAACTGGGTGCTGGCGGTGATTTCCGTGTCGGCGTCTTCCAGCAGCTTGTAGCGCCCGTTGAGGCTCTTGTCGCGCAGGCTGAACACGTCGGCCAGGGCACGGCCGTTGATCACGTACAGCCACTGCTGGCGTGGGTCGATGAAGATCGCCTTCACCGGCTCGGTCATCTGCGGCAGCTCGACACGCTTCTGCTCGCTGGTGACCTCACCGGTCATCATGTTTTCTTCGCGGCTCAGGGTCAGCACGTTCAAGTGCGAACCGGCGGAACCTGCCACCACCAGGGAGGTGTCGGTGGCGTTGAGCGCGACGTGCTCCAGCGGGCGACCGGCGTCATCCAGCACGATCGGCGTTTCGCCGTAGGGGTACTCGATCGCTGGGGTGATGGTTTTCTTGCCGTCGGGGTACGACACCTTATAGGTGTGGCGGAACACCAAAGACTGGCCATTGGACAAGCCGAGAATCACCAGCGGGCTGCCCGGCTGATCTTCACCAATGGAAGCAACACTGGTACCGGCCGGAATCGGCAGGTCGACACGCTTGAGCTCGGCACCGGTGTCCACGGCAAAGAACAGCGCCTGGCCCTTGTCGGAAACCCGCATGGCGACCTGGTTCTGTTCTTCGAGGGAGATCATCAACGGCTTGCCGGCGTCCTGCATCCAAGCGGGCGTCAACGCGTCTTCCTTGGTCAACGAGGCGCCCTGGAACAATGGCGCAACCACATAGGCGAGGAAGAAGAAGATCAGGGTAATGGCGGCCAGCACGGCGAGGCCGCCGACCAGCACATACCAACGGGTGAAGCGATCCTTGAGCGCGCGGATGCGGCGCTTGCGTTGCAGCTCAGGCGTATTGAAATCAATGCGCTTGGGAGGGGAAGTCGTCGTCATGGTGGAATTGGCCAGATCATTCATGCGCACACCCTAGCGATCCTGTATGACAGAAAGATGACAGTGCAGTGACGCAACAAATCCGCCGCGAAGCAGGGCTGGCAGCGGATAAAAAATTAGGGATGCAGACTGCTTATGTGGGAGCAGGCTTGCCCGCGATGGCATCAACACGGTTTCAACGCTAAACCGCGTCGCCAGCATCGCGGGCAAGCCCGCTCCCACAGAAAAGCATGCGTCTACATCAGGTATCGCAGGCTTAGTTGCCTTCTTTCAGACCCAGGTCAGCCAGGGCCTTGGCGGCGACTTTGGCTGGCAGCGGGATGTAGCCGTCTTTGACCACCACTTCCTGGCCCTGCTTGGACAGCACCAGTTTCACGAACTCAGCTTCCAGCGGTGCCAGTGGCTTGTTCGGGGCTTTGTTGACATACACGTAGAGGAAACGCGACAGCGGATACTTGCCGTTCAGGGCGTTCTCTTCGGAGTCTTCGATGTAGTCAGTGCTGCCTTTCTTGGCCAGTGGCACGGTCTTCACGCTGGCGGTCTTGTAGCCGATACCCGAGTAACCGATGCCGTTCAGCGAGGAGCTGATCGACTGCACGACCGAAGCCGAGCCCGGTTGTTCGTTCACGTTTGGCTTGTAGTCACCTTTGCACAGGGCTTCTTCCTTGAAGTAGCCGTAGGTGCCGGATACCGAGTTACGCCCGAACAGTTGCACTGGCTTGTTGGCCAGGTCGCCGGTCACGCCCAGGTCACCCCAGGTTTTCACATCGGCTTTGGCGCCGCACAGACGCGTCGAGGAGAAGATCGCATCGACCTGTTCCATGGTCAGGTGCTGGATCGGGTTGTCCTTGTGCACAAATACCGCCAGAGCATCCACCGCAACCGGGATTGCCGTTGGCTTGTAGCCGTACTTCTGCTCGAAGGCAGCCAGTTCGGTGTCCTTCATCTTGCGGCTCATCGGGCCCAGGTTGGAGGTGCCTTCAGTCAACGCAGGTGGCGCAGTGGCAGAGCCGGCAGCTTGAATCTGGATGTTGACGTTCGGGTATTCCTTTTTGTAACCCTCGGCCCACAGGGTCATCAGGTTAGCCAGGGTATCGGAACCGACGCTGGACAGGTTGCCCGACACACCAGTGGTCTTGACGTAAGCCGGGATTGCCGGATCAACACCAGCGGCCACCGCGTTGGCGGTCGCAACGCCAGCAGCGACAAAAGTCATTGCCGCCATCAAACGTTTCAGTTTCATGCCTTGCTCCTAGCAGATAGGGATAATTGGATCGGGGCCAAGTATCGGCAGGCCGTGTGAACACTCTATGTCTGAAATATGACAATTAGATGAAAGGCCACTATCTGAATGTGCAGGCTTCAGCGACCGCGTTTCCACAGATACCCGCCCACCAGCATCCCCATTACACACAGGACGGCCACATAGTAAGCCGGGCCCATCGGGCTCTCCTTCATCAGCAGCGACACCGCCAAGGGCGTCAACCCGCCGAACACGGCATAAGCAACGTTGTAGGAGAACGACAGACCGCTGAAGCGCACCACCGGCGGGAAGGCTTTGACCATCACGTAGGGCACCACGCCGATGGTGCCGACAAACAGGCCGGTCAGGGCATACAACGGGAACAGCCAGTCCGGGTGGGCCATCAGGCTGTGATACAGCGTCCAGGAGGTCGCCAGCAACAGTGCGCAACCGGTGACCAGCACGCGACCGGCGCCAAAACGGTCGGCCAGCGCGCCTGCGGCGATGCAACCCAGGCTCAAGGTCACGATGGCCAGGCTGTTGGCCTGCAGTGCCACCGTGGGGCTGAAGTGATAGATAGTTTGCAACACGGTCGGGGTCATCAGGATGACTACCACCACGCCGGCCGACAGCAGCCAGGTCAACAGCATCGACAGCACAATGGCGCCACGGTGATCGCGCAATACGGCGCGCAAGGGCAGTTCAGCGGCCAGGCTCTTGCGTTGCTGCATCTCGGCGAAGATCGGGGTTTCATGCAACCAACGACGCAGATACACCGACAGCAGGCCGAATACGCCGCCGAGCAGGAAAGGAATCCGCCAGGCGTAATCAGAGACCTGTTCCGGTGTATAGGCGCTATTGATGGCGGTAGCCACCAACGAGCCCAGCAGAATACCGGCGGTGAGGCCGCTGGTCAGGGTGCCGCAGGCGTAGCCGATGTGGCGCGGCGGCACGTGCTCGGAGACAAACACCCAGGCGCCCGGTACTTCTCCGCCAATCGCCGCGCCCTGGATGATGCGCATCAGCAGCAACAGGACCGGCGCCCACAGGCCGATCTGCGCGTAGGTCGGAAGCAAGCCCATGATCAGGGTGGGCACGGCCATCATGAAGATGCTCAGGGTGAACATTTTCTTGCGGCCCAGCAGGTCACCAAAGTGCGCCATGATGATGCCGCCCAAGGGGCGGGCCAGGTAGCCGGCGGCGAAGATGCCGAAGGTCTGCATCATGCGCAGCCATTCGGGCATGTCGACGGGGAAGAACAGTTTCCCGACCACGGTGGCGAAAAACACAAAGATGATGAAGTCGTAGAACTCCAGCGCCCCGCCCAAGGCAGACAGCGACAGGGTTTTGTAGTCGTTGCGGGTCAGCGGGCGCGAGGGTTGCGCACTGCTTGCAGGCACGGAGGACATGGCAAGGCTTCTCTTATAGTAATCATCGTAAAGGACTGCACGCCCGTGACTTGCGGCGGGTTTGGCAAGATAGCAAATCGCCTGAAAAAGCACAGCGCCAGGAGCACAGTTGCGCGCAAAAGCCCCAATACAGCGTCTATTTACCGACCAAATGAGCGTCGGAAGGTCGTCGTGGCGCCAGGGTCTCGATATACTCGCCGGTGCAAGCGCCAGACCCGCTGTCTTGAGGGGCTGCTGTGCCAAAACGCTGTTGGATACCATCCAGCCGATTTGGCAGAGTTTCCCTTTAGTTCGCCTTACGAGAAACGCATCGAGCGGTGTATGTTGGTGCTGAAACGTTTTTCTGAGAAGACGGCTATCCACTTGAAATACCCATGAAGCGTCACGGGTCAGAGGCACCCTCGGCATGATCGAACTCGAACAAGAAGATCCTATCCCGCAAGGCGACCTCGCCCTGCAAATCACCGCGCTTCCGCGTGAAACCAACGGTTTTGGCGATATCTTCGGCGGCTGGCTGGTCGCGCAGATGGACCTGGCCGGCACGGCAATGGCCAGCAAGGTCGCCGGTGGGCGCGTGGCCACCGTGGCCATTGATCGCATGGCGTTCCTGGTGCCGGTAGCCGTGGGCGCGCAGCTTTCCTTCTATACCCAGGCCCTGGAAATCGGCCGCAGCTCGATCCAGATGATGGTCGAAGTGTGGAGCGACGATCCGTTGTCCAGCGAATGGCGCAAGGTGACCGAAGCCGTATTTGTGTTCGTCGCCATCGATGGCAGCGGCCGCACGCGCTCGGTACCGTCACGGGCGCGTTAAACCTCGCCGGGTTTTAACGGTCAATTGCCCCATTGCCTGCCACTAAGAGAGCTTTGTCATGCCTACGCCCCACGTTGAGACGGTAAAAATCGACGAGCTGGACTGCTGGCGCATCCGCCACAACGGCGCCGAGTTGATGGTGGCCCAACAGGGTGCGCATATCTTCAGTTACCAGCGCGAGGGCGAACAGCCGCTGATCTGGCCGAACCCTGAGGCCGTGTTCAAGCAGGGCAAAGGCATTCGTACTGGCGTACCGGTGTGCTGGCCGTGGTTCGGGGTGTTCGACCGCAACCCGCAAAGTGTCAAAGCCATGCGCCAGAGTAATCAGCCTGCCGGCGCCCACGGTTTTGTGCGCACCGCCCGCTGGGAATTGGCCACCACCGAACTCGACGGCCAGACGCTGCGAGTGGACCTGGTATTGCCGGTGCCGGCTGGCGGCTTTCCAGGCTGGCCCCATCAGGTAGACCTGACGCTGAGCCTGCTGTTGGATGACCAACTGCACATCCGCCTGACCAGCCACAACCGCGGCGCCGACATCGTGACCCTCAGCCAGGCATTGCACACCTACTTCGCCGTGAGCGATGTGCGCAGGGTGCAGGTCGAGGGCCTGGATGGCGTGGCTTACATCGATACCGCCGACGGGTGGGCCGAGAAACAGCAAGCCGGGCTGCTGCACTTCAGCGCCGAAACAGACCGCATTTACCTGAATACGCCGGCACAGCTGAATATCGTCGATAGCGATTGGCAGCGCCGTATCCAGCTCACCAGCGAAGGCTCGAAATCCACCGTGGTCTGGAACCCCTGGACTGAACGCGCCAAAGCTTTCGACGATATGGCCGATGACGGCTGGCAGGGTATGTTGTGCATCGAGACGGCCAACGTGCTGGACGATGTGGTGAACCTGGCGCCCGGGGAAAGCCACACCTTGGGCGTGAGCATCACGGCCCAGGCCTTGTAAACCCAACCCAATGTGGGAGCTGGCTTGCCTGCGATGCAGACAACTCGATGTGTCAGGAACACCGAGGCGCGGCTATCGCAGGCAAGCCAGCTCCCACAGGGGTTATGCTTTGGGCTTTAGAGATCAGACTCCTGCACCACCCGAACCTTCCCGGCCTCCAGCGCATACGCGGCATCCGCCAAGTCGTTATTGACCTTCTCCACCTTCAACGTGCCCGTGACCCACAGCGGCGTGTAGATATCATCCAGCTTCAGCCCCTTGGGATAGCGCACCAGCACCAGTTGATTAGGCGGCGGTGGCGGCACGTGTATGCAGGCGCCCGGGTAAGGCACCAGGAAGAACAATGTGCTGCGGCCCTTGGCGTCCGTTTCAAGCGGCACCGGATAGCCGCCAATGCGGATATTCTTGCCGTTCATGGCTGCGACGGTCTTGGTGGAATACATCACCGCAGGCAGGCCCTTGCTCTGCTTCAAGCCACCCTTTTCGGTGAACGTGCCTTGAGCTTCGGGAGAGTTATGGTCGATCTCGGGCATGGCTTCGAGAGCTTTCTGATCCGACAGCGGCATCAGGTCCAGCCAGTCGGTTTCCGGCAGTTCGCCAGCGTGCGCCAGGCCAGAGCCCAGCAGAAGAAGCATTAACAGAAGACGGCGCATGGAGAGGCTCGGCAAATACAAGTGCCGAGCATTCTAGCCCTCTGCGCCTGCGCAGCGCAGAGGACTTTGTCGGCTGATTACTTCTTTTTGATCAGGCCGTAGATCACCAGCAACACGATGGCACCCACCAGCGCGCCGATGAAACCTGCGCCCTGGCCTGCCTGGTAGATCCCCAGGGCCTGACCGCCGTAGGTCGCGGCCAGGGAACCGGCGATACCCAGCAGGATGGTCATGATCCAGCCCATGCTGTCGTCGCCAGGCTTGAGGAAGCGCGCCAGAAGGCCGACGATCAAGCCGATAAAGATGGTTCCGATGATACCCATGGCATTTCCCTCTGATTGGTATAAGTCATGCCAAAGCCTAGTCAGGCTTTGGCATCCTGCAATCAGAGAGACGCAGAACCCCAATGGTTCCCGCCGTGGCCAGGCTTATTGTTCGGCGATCAGCGCTTCAACCTTGAGAATCTGCGCTTGCAACGTCGCACGATCCTTGCAGCGCAGGTTGGCGTGGCCGACCTTGCGCCCGGCCTTGAAGGCCTTGCCGTAGTGATGCACGTGGCAATCGTCGATCGCCATCACACGCTCCACCGGCGGTACAGAGCCGATGAAGTTGAGCATGGCGCTCTCGCCGACCTTGGCCGTGGAGCCCAACGGCAAGCCCGCCACCGCCCGCAGGTGGTTTTCGAACTGGCTGCACTCGGCGCCTTCAGTGGTCCAGTGTCCGGAGTTGTGAACGCGCGGGGCGATTTCATTGGCCTTGAGGCCACCGTCGACTTCAAAGAACTCGAACGCCATCACGCCGACATAATCCAGCTGCTTGAGCACACGGCTGGAATAGTCTTCGGCCAGGGCCTGGAGCGGGTGGTCAGTGCTGGCTACCGACACTTTCAGGATGCCGTTGACGTGAGTGTTGTGCACCAACGGGTAAAAGCGGGTTTCGCCATCACGGGCGCGTACGGCAATCAGCGAGACTTCGCCAGTGAACGGCACGAAGCCTTCCAGCAGGCAGGCAACGCTGCCCAGCTCGGCAAAAGTGCCGACCACATCGGCCGCGGTACGCAGGACTTTCTGACCCTTGCCGTCGTAACCCAGGGTGCGGGTTTTCAACACCGCCGGCAGGCCGATGCTGGCGACCGCGGCGTCCAGGTCCGCCTGGGACTGGATGTCGGCGAAGGCCGGCGTCGGAATGCCCAGGTCCTTGAACATGCTCTTTTCGAACCAGCGGTCGCGAGCGATGCGCAAGGCTTCGGCGCTCGGGTACACCGGCACGAACTGCGACAGGAAGGCCACGGTTTCGGCCGGGACGCTTTCGAATTCGAAGGTCACCAGGTCGACTTCATCGGCCAGTTGGCGCAGGTGGTCCGGGTCGCTGTAGTCAGCGCGCAGGTGTTCACCCAGGGCCGCAGCGCAGGCGTCCGGCGCCGGGTCCAGGAAAGCGAAGTTCATCCCCAGCGGCGTACCCGCCAAAGCCAGCATGCGGCCCAGTTGGCCGCCACCGATTACACCGATTTTCATCAATAACAACCTCAGGCGATGCGTGGGTCTGGATTGTCCAGCACGCTGTCTGTCTGCTCAGCACGGAATTTTTTCAGCACCGCATGAAACTGCGGGTGCTTGGCGCCCAGGATGCTGGCGGACAGCAAGGCTGCGTTGATCGCGCCGGCCTTGCCGATCGCCAGGGTTGCCACCGGAATGCCAGCCGGCATCTGCACGATGGACAACAGCGAATCCACGCCCGAGAGCATCGACGACTGCACCGGCACACCCAGCACGGGCAGGTGAGTCTTGGCCGCGCACATGCCAGGCAAGTGCGCCGCGCCGCCGGCACCGGCGATGATCACCTCGATGCCACGGGATTCTGCTTCATCGGCATACTGGAACAGCAAATCCGGGGTGCGGTGGGCGGAGACCACCTTCACTTCGTACGGAATGCCGAGTTTTTCCAGCATATCGGCGGTGTGGCTAAGGGTGGACCAATCGGACTTGGAGCCCATGATCACGCCAACCAATGCACTCATCGTCGTGCCTCTTCTCTCTGGGCGCCCGCAGGCGCGTCAAAAAACAACAAGCCACGCGGGAGACCGGCGTGGCTTGGTGTACGAATTAAGGCCGGTTGGACCGGCCGAAGGCCGCGCAGTATACCGTAATAATCCAGATAAACAGCCCCTGGGATGACCATCTGTCTAGCGGCGCAAAGTGGCGGTTTTATTGACTTAAGAGTCAGCGAAAACACCACGAAATCCTGTGGGAGCTGGCTTGCCTGCGATAGCAGTGGATCAGCGCAAAATAGGTTGGCTGACACACCGCTATCGCAGGCAAGCCAGCTCCCACATGTGTTCTGCGCTGGGCTCAAGCGCTTTGCGCCGCCCCACCTTCAAGCTTCCTCCACAACAACCGCACATTCGCCTTGCGCACCAACGCGCAGCGATACAGACGAATCTCCAGCGGCACGTGCCATTGCGGCCCGCCACACACCACCAGTTCGCCGCGCGCCAACTCTGCACGTACGCTCAACTGCGGTACCCAGGCGATTCCCAAGCCTTCGAGCGCCATGCTCTTGAGGCTGTCGGCCATGGCGGTTTCATAGATGGTGGTAAAGCGCAGAGCCCTCTGGCGCAGCAGCAAATTCACCGAGCGGCCAAGGAACGCGCCGGCGCTGTAGGCCAGCAGCGGCACGCTGCCCTCGCCCTCCAGGTCGAACAGCGGCTTGCCCTCGGCATCGGCGGCGCACACCGGGAGCATTTCGGTGTTGCCCAGGTGCAGCGACGGGAAAATCTCGGCGTCCATTTGCATCGCCGCGTCCGGGTCGTAGAACGCCAGCATCAGGTCGCAACCGCCTTCGCGCAGGGCGTGCACGGCGTCGCCGACGTTGGTGGCCACCAGCCGCGTGGCGATATTCAAGCCCTCGTTGCGCAACTGCGCGATCCAGCGCGGGAAGAACCCCAAGGCCAGGGAGTGGGCGGCCGCCACTTGCATGACTTCGCCCTGCCCGCCTTCCAGGTGATGCAAATGGCGCAGTACTTCACCGAGCTGTTCGACCACGGTGCGCGCCGTCACCAGAAACAACTGCCCGGCCGCTGTCAGTTCCACCGGCGTGCGTGAACGGTTGACCAACGTCAGCCCCAACGCGGCTTCCAGGCTGCGGATACGCCGACTGAACGCCGGCTGGGTGACAAAGCGCCGCTCAGCCGCCTGGGAAAAACTACGCGTCGCCGCCAGGGCGCTGAAGTCTTCCAACCACTTGCTCTCAAGGTTCATCACTGCCTCCCACGGAATGCACCATTTTGGCACACACGCCCGCCAAGATAACCGGGTCACATCCACATTATGCCGTTTGTGCATAGGCCAGTGTTTAACAGCATTGGCCCAAAAAGTTCTACAAGCCTAGCATTCGCAGCGTTCCGGCCAGTTCCGGGTCCATATTGAGATGATTTCCGTCATGTCCTCTGCTGCATCATTCCGTACCGAAAAAGACCTGCTTGGCGTACTCGAAGTACCGGCTCAAGCGTATTACGGCATCCAGACCCTGCGAGCGGTGAATAACTTCCGCCTCTCGGGCGTTCCGATTTCGCATTACCCGAAATTGGTGGTCGGTCTGGCAATGGTCAAGCAAGCGGCCGCTGACGCCAACCGCGAGTTGGGCCAGCTCAGCGAAGCCAAGCACGCTGCCATCAGCGAAGCCTGTGCGCGTCTGATCCGCGGCGATTTCCACGAAGAGTTCGTGGTGGACATGATTCAAGGCGGCGCCGGCACTTCAACCAACATGAATGCCAACGAAGTCATCGCCAACATCGCGCTGGAGGCCATGGGTCACCAGAAAGGCGAATACCAGTACCTGCACCCCAACAACGACGTGAACATGGCGCAGTCGACCAACGACGCCTACCCGACCGCGATCCGCCTGGGTCTGCTGTTGGGCCATGACGCGCTGCTGGCCAGCCTCGACAGCCTGATCCAGGCGTTCGCCGCCAAAGGCGCCGAGTTCAGCCATGTGCTGAAAATGGGCCGCACCCAGTTGCAAGACGCCGTGCCGATGACCCTCGGCCAGGAATTCCGCGCCTTCGCCACTACTTTGGGTGAAGACCTGGCCCGCCTGAAAACCCTGGCACCGGAGCTGCTGACCGAAGTGAACCTGGGCGGCACCGCCATCGGTACCGGCATCAACGCCGACCCACGCTACCAGGCCCTGGCCGTACAACGCCTGGCCACCATCAGCGGCCAGCCGCTGGTACCGGCGGCCGACTTGATCGAAGCCACCTCCGACATGGGCGCCTTTGTACTGTTCTCCGGCATGCTCAAGCGTACCGCCGTGAAGCTGTCGAAGATCTGCAACGACTTGCGCCTGCTGTCCAGCGGCCCACGCACCGGCATCAACGAGATCAACCTGCCGGCTCGCCAGCCAGGCAGCTCGATCATGCCCGGCAAGGTCAACCCGGTAATCCCGGAAGCGGTCAACCAGGTAGCGTTCCAGGTCATCGGTAACGACCTGGCCCTGACCATGGCAGCCGAAGGCGGCCAACTGCAGTTGAACGTGATGGAGCCGCTGATCGCCTTCAAGATCTTCGACTCGATCCGCCTGCTGCAACGCGCCATGGACATGCTGCGCGAGCACTGCATCGTCGGCATCACCGCCAACGAAGCGCGCTGCCGCGAACTGGTGGAGCATTCCATCGGCCTGGTCACCGCGCTGAACCCGTACATCGGCTATGAAAACGCCACCCGCATTGCGCGTATCGCTCTGGAAAGCGGGCGCGGCGTGCTGGAACTGGTGCGTGAAGAAGGCTTGCTCGACGACGCCATGCTCGACGACATCCTGCGCCCGGAAAACATGATTGCCCCACGTTTGGTCCCGCTGAAGGCCTAAGCGTTTGTTGCACCGCTCACCAGGTTGAGGGACTAGACACCTCTCACCTTTTGAGGGCCTGAAGGCTCGTTCTTCAGGCCCTTTTTTTTGCCTTGAGGTTGCTCCATGACGCCCATAAAAAATCTAATATCGCACCGCAAACCTTCCTCGCCTTGCGCGACCGCGCTGAAACCTTTAATCGCCCCGTGCAGACGGATCACGCTCGCCTAGGTATAGTGCCGCCCCTCTTCGCGTCTGCGGCTGTCGGTAACGAGGCCCGGGAACCACGCGAAAGCGCATGAATAACAACACCCGCAAAAGGATGGGGATCGAGCGTCGTGCACTGCCTGGTGCCGAGCGATGCGTCGGACCGTCCTGCGTTTGCCATTAGAAAAATCAGCGAGGAACACTCCATGCTCGAAGTCATCAACGACTTCCTCTCAGGGAAAGTACTGATCGTGCTCATAGTCGGGCTCGGCGGTTATTTCACGATCCGCTCGCGTTTCGTGCAGTTGCGTCACTTTTTCCACATGTTCTCGGTGTTTAAAGACAGCCTCAAGAGCAGCGCCGGCCAACTCAGCTCGTTCCAGGCGCTGATGCTCAGCCTGGCCGGCCGAGTGGGTGCCGGTAACATCGCCGGAGTCGGCATTGCCGTGACGTTGGGTGGCCCGGGTGCCGTGTTCTGGATGTGGGTCACCGCGCTGGTGGGCATGTCTTCGAGCTTTATCGAGTGCTCCCTCGGCCAGTTGTACAAGCGCACCGACGCTGAAGGCACCTACCGTGGCGGCCCGGCGTATTACATCCAGCACGGCCTGCAGAAACGCTGGCTGGGGATGGTCATGGCGTTCCTGCTGCTGGTGACCTTCGGCTTTGCCTTCAATGGCCTGCAAGCCCACGCTGTAACACACTCGTTGAATAACGCGTTTGGCCTCGACACCACCTACACCGGCCTGGCGCTGGCGGTGTTGCTGGGCCTGGTGTTCATTGGCGGGATCAAGCGTATTGCCTCGATTGCCGACCTGCTGGTACCGGTCAAGACTCTGGTGTACATCGCCGTGACCCTGTACGTGATCGTGCTGCAATTCGACCACGTACCGGCCATGCTCGCGACCATCGTCAAGAGCGCGTTCGGCCTCGACCAAGCCTTCGGTGGCCTGGTGGGCAGCGCGATCATCATGGGTGTAAAACGCGGCGTGTTCGCCAACGAAGCAGGCTTGGGCAGTGCGCCTAACGTGGCGGCAGTGGCGTCGGTAGAACACCCTATCGCCCAAGGCGTGGTGCAAGCGTTCAGCGTGTTCCTCGACACCTTCGTGATCTGCACCTGTACAGCGTTGCTGATCCTGCTGTCGGGTTTCTACACCCCAGGCTTTGAAGGCGACGGCATTGCCCTGACCCAGAACTCCCTGGCGGCGGTGGTGGGTGACTGGGGCCGCATGTTCATCTCGGTGGCCCTGGCGTTGTTCGTGTTCACCTCGATCATGTACAACTACTACCTGGGCGAGAGCAACCTGCGCTTTCTGGTCGGCAATAACCGCAAGGTGCTGATGGGCTATCGCGCCTTGGTGCTGGTGCTGATTTTCTGGGGCTCGATCGAGAACCTGAGCACCGTGTTCGCCTTCGCCGACATCACCATGACCATGCTCGCGTTCGTCAACCTGTTTGCCCTGGCGTTCCTGTTCAAGATTGCCATGCGCATCCTCAATGACTACGACAACCAGCGCGCAGCGGGCATCAAGACCCCGGTGTTCGACTCCAGCCAGTTCCCCGACCTGGACCTGGACCGCAAGGCATGGCCAGCCAACCCGGTGAAAACCGAGGCGGCTCCGGCAGCTGAACTGAGCGCTCAAGCGCAACGTTAATCACGGCTAGATGACACGCCGCCCGGCCTTGGGCATGCTCTGGGCCCGGCGGCGTTTTTCGTTCAGGAGATTTTCGATGCAATCAGCTAACAACGTCATGGTGCTCTACACCGGCGGCACCATCGGCATGCAGGCCAGCGCCAATGGCCTGGCGCCCGCGTCTGGTTTTGAAGTGCGTATGCGAGAACAGTTTGCCGACGCAGACCTGCCCGCGTGGCGCTTCCGGGAAATGTCACCACTGATCGACAGCGCCAACATGAACCCCGCCTACTGGCAACGCCTGCGCAGCGCCGTGGTCGAGGCGGTAGACGCCGGCTGCGATGCCGTACTGATCCTGCACGGCACCGACACCCTGGCCTACAGCGCAGCGGCCATGAGCTTCCAGCTGCTGGGCCTCCCGGCGCCGGTGGTGTTCACCGGTTCGATGCTGCCGGCCGGTGTGCCCGACAGCGATGCCTGGGAAAACGTCAGCGGTGCGTTGACGGCCTTGGGCGAAGGCCTGAAGCCGGGTGTGCACCTGTACTTCCACGGCGCGCTGATGGCGCCGACTCGCTGCGCGAAGATTCGCAGTTTTGGGCGCAACCCGTTTGCCGCACTGCAGCGCAACGGCGGTGTCGCCCTGGCAGACAGGCTTCCCGCCGCGCTGGCCTACCGCAACGACAAGGCCCCGGCCAACGTTGGCGTCCTGCCGCTCGTTCCGGGCATTGCTGCCGCGCAACTGGATGCATTGATCGACAGCGGCATCCAGGCATTGGTACTCGAATGCTTCGGCAGCGGCACCGGGCCAAGTGACAATCCGGCCTTCCTCGCCAGCCTGCAACGTGCGCAGGATCAAGAGGTGGTAGTGGTTGCAATCACCCAATGCCATGAAGGCGGCGTGGAACTGGATGTCTACGAAGCCGGCAGCCGCCTGCGCGGCGTGGGTGTACTGTCCGGCGGCGGCATGACCCGAGAAGCGGCCTTCGGCAAGCTCAACGCCTTGATCGGCGCGGGGCTGGACAGCGAAGAAATCCGCCGCCTGGTGGAATTGGACCTGTGCGGCGAGCTGAGCTGACCGGCATGTAACTTGCTCCACTTCCAGCCATCCCCTGGCTGGAAGTTCCCATGCTGCATTCCCACCTCACCACCCTCAATGCCGTGTCCCTGGTGCTGCGTACCTTCGAGGCCGAAGGCTTGCCCCATGAAGCATTGCTGGCCGGCAGCGGCATCTGTGCGGCGGATTTGAGCCGCGCCGACACGCGTATCGCCACACATCAGGAGATGCAAGTGTGCGCCAATGCCGTGGCCCATCAGCGTGATATCGGCTTGATCGTTGGGCGGCGTATGCATGTTTCCTCGTACGGCCTACTGGGCTATGCCCTGCTCACCAGTGCCACTTTCGGTGACGCTTTGCGCCTGGCCCTGCGGTATCCGGCGCTGTTGGGAACACTCTTTGAACTGAGCCTGGACGAAGACGGCGAACGCATCTGGTTCACGGCCGGCGACTACCGCGAAAACCCGGCACTGACTGCCTTCAATGTCGAGCTGTGCCTGGGATCACTGAAGGTCATTTGCGACGACCTGCTCGGCCATCCCCTGCCGTTGTTGGGCGCTCGGTTCGAGCACGAGGCGCCGGATTATCAGGCCCGCTACGCCGAGAGCTTCGACTGCCCGCTCCAGTTTCAGGCTATAGCCAACGCGTTCGCCTTTGATAAACGCTGGCTCGCCCAACCTTTGCCCCTGGCCGACGCGGTCACCCACCAGGCCATGGTCGAACGTTGTCGCAAACAGAACACCGAATTCACCGGGCGCGAGGCCTGGCTGGGGCGAATCCGCCAGTTGCTGGCTGCACAATTGCACGCCGCACCTGGGCTCGATGGCCTGGCCCAGCAGATGAACTGTTCGGCGCGCACCCTGCGCCGGCACCTGCACAACCTGGGTTGCAGCTATCAGGAACTGCTCGATGAGCTGCGCTTCGAACGCGCCAAACAGTTGTTGGCTAACGACCTGTGGCCAATCCACCGGATTGCCGAGACGCTGGGGTTCAGCGAAACGGCGAGCTTCAGGCATGCGTTCGTGCGCTGGAGCGGCGTCACGCCGAGCCAATTTCGAGCATGACGCGCCAATAAGGGGCGAATTGCGGACACACACTTTGGCCATATTTATCTCCTTTTGGCCGCTCCTGTCGTTCTCATAAAGCGCGTGCGCCGCAAGACTGCACTCACGAATACAGCCTGCGGAGAACAACAAATGCTGACGATCTACTCGGACGATCACCACCTGCACCATGGCCGCTGTGAACTGATGGACGGGCAACTGATGCCCTGCTTCGAAATGCCCTCGCGTGCCGATCACGTGCTGCAACGGGTCAAGGACCGTGAACTGGGCCCCGTGCAGGCCCCTCAGGACTTCGGCCTGGCGCCGCTGCAACGTATTCACAGCCGCGACTATCTCGACTTCTTCAAAGGCGCCTGGCAACGCTGGACCGAGTATGGCCAGGACGGCGACCTGTTGCCCTACACCTGGCCCGCTCGTACGTTGCGCCGTGTGCTTCCCACCAGCCTGCACGGCCAATTGGGCTATTACAGTTTCGATGGTGGCGCGCCGATCACCGCCGGCACCTGGCAAGCGGCCTACAGCGCGGCGCAAGTGGCCCTTACCGCGCAGGCCGCCATCGCCCAAGGCGCCCACAGTGCCTTCGCCCTTTGCCGCCCGCCGGGGCATCACGCCGCCAGCGATTTGATGGGAGGTTATTGCTACCTCAACAACGCGGCCATCGCAGCCCAGGCATTCCTTGATCAAGGCTGCAAAAAGGTCGCGATCCTCGACGTGGACTACCACCACGGTAACGGCACGCAGTCGATTTTTTATGCGCGCAGCGACGTGCTGTTCACCTCGATTCACGGCCATCCGGAGGCAGAATTTCCGTTCTTCCTTGGCTACGCCGATGAGCATGGCGAGGGCGCCGGCGTTGGTTTCAACTTCAACTATCCGTTGCCGGCCGGGTCCGGCTGGCAGGCCTGGAGCGCGGCGCTGGAACAGGCCTGCGCCGAGATCGAGCGCTACGCCGCCGATATCATCGTGGTGTCCCTGGGCGTGGACACGTTCAAGGACGACCCTATCTCGCAGTTCAAGCTCGACAGCCCGGACTACCTGGCCATGGGCGCGCGCATTGCCCGTCTGGGCAAGCCCACGCTGTTCGTGATGGAAGGCGGCTACGCGGTGGAGGAAATCGGCATCAACGCCGTCAACGTGCTGGAAGGTTTCGAGGAAGCAGCCCAATGAACATACTCAAGTCGCTCGCCCTGTGCGCCGTGGTTGTCAGCGGCGCAGCCCAGGCCGAAGAAAAAACCCTGAAGGTCTACAACTGGTTCGACTACATCACGCCCAAGGCGCTGGAAGACTTCAAGGCCCAGCACCCGTCGATCAAGCTGGTGTACGACATCTTCGACACCAACGAAGCCCTGGAAGCCAAACTGCTCACCGGCAACTCCGGCTATGACGTGGTGGTACCCTCCAACGTGTTCCTGGCCAAACAGATCGAAGCCGGCGTGTTCCAGCCCCTGGACCGCAGCCAACTGCCCAACTGGAACCACCTCGATCCCAAGCTGATGAAGCTGATCGAGGCCAACGACCCCGGCAATCAATACGCCGTGCCCTACATGTACGGCACCATCCTGATCGGCTTCAACCCAGCCAAGGTCAAGGCGGCCCTGGGCGACAACGCCCCCGTGGACAGCTGGGACCTGATCTTCAAAGAAGAGAACATCAGCAAGCTCAAGCAATGCGGCGTCGCGCTGCTGGACTCGCCCTCGGAGATCCTGCCCCTGGCGTTGCAGCACCTGGGCCTAGACCCCAACAGCAGCAACCCCAAGGACTACGACAAGGCCGAAGCGCTGTTGATGAAGATCCGCCCGTACATCACCTACTTTCACTCTTCCAAATACATGGCGGACATCGCCAATGGCGATATCTGCGTGGCGGTGGGCTACTCCGGCAGTTTTTCCCAAGCCGCCAACCGCGCCAAGGAAGCCAAGAATGGCGTGACCGTGGACATGCGCTTGCCCAAGGAAGGCGCGCCGATCTGGTTCGACATGCTCGCCATTCCCAAGGGCGCTAAAAATCCGGGCGACGCCTACACCTTCATCAACTATTTGTTGCAACCCGACGTCATCGCACCGGTCAGCGATTTTGTCGGTTATCCCAACCCGAACAAGGACGCTACCGAGCGGGTCGACCCGGCCATACGCAACAACCCCAACCTGTACCCGACCGACACGGCCATGACCACGCTCTACACCCTCAAACCCCTGGACAGCAAAGCCGAACGCGCCAGGACAAGGGCCTGGACCAAGATTAAGTCCGGGAGGTGAAGCGCTGTACTGGCGTACGTGCATTTAACAGCAGGCCTATGTAAGCACCGCCTACCTGTCTGGCCGAGCCCTAGCATGGAAATTCCGAACCTATACCTCGGGCTATCTCCATCAACCGGTCAGACAGGGAAGCCACTCTATGACCTCACCCGCTGCAAATAACCACACGAACGCCAAACGGCTGGATGAGCGCTCAGCGCTGTTCACCCAACTCTATGTCGGCCCTTCATTCAGGGAGACCGCATCGGCTCTGTTGCGCCAGTCACTTCGGGAACAGTACCCGACGCTGGATATCAACCCGGACATCGCCATGGTCGGCACGCCGACCTGGCGACTGATTGACGACGAGATTGTCGCGGGGCCCACGGAATATCAGGCACTCAGCGACATCCTCGCTCAACAGGCAGTTCTGTCAGTGCCGACCCTGTACATCGAGGGCGAACACTTTCTCACCCAGCAACCGATCGTCGAGCCGACGGTTCACTTGCCCGTGCGTATCTGTGAAATCGCCAAAACCCTCAACCTGCTGGCTCCTGTCATGCTGCGGGCCTTCCAGCAACAGTTGGTCGCCTACTGGAATCAAACCAACGGCAGCGGCCCCCATTGGCACGAGTTGTCGAGCATGTTGCGGGCAGTCTGGAATGTCGAGACCGCAGACGACTGGAGCGCCACCGAGTGCGCCATGGCGCGCACCCTGTTCACCCACCCCGATAAAGCCGACAGGAAGGGCAAAGACCCTTACAACCTCAAGGCCTGCCTGATCGATATCGACCGCGTCGACGCTGACCACGTGACGCACCAGAATGAAGTGGTGATCGCGGTACTGCTCGGCGAACATGAAGGGCAGCGTTCGATCCTCATGTATTCACTGCTCAAGGGCTATGAAAAATTTCCTTCGCTGGAGCACCTGGGCAATTCATTGTCGTTGCACCTGCCAGCCTCTGCTTCGAACCAGGAAATTCATTGGCGGCTGTTCGAGCCTGATGGCGACTTTTTTGATCATCAGGCCTGCGCAATGGTGTCCGTGCTGGTCGAGGCCGTGGGTGCAATCGACTTCTCGGACCTGCGCCAGACCCATAACGCCGATGTCGTCCTCGGCACGCCGCCAGCCATCGCCCCGCTTGCCCCTGAAAAGGGCCCAGGGCTTGCCTGGTATCAGAACCAGTTGCCCGACTGGCTGACGAAGGCGTCCGTCGCCGACCAGAACTTCTTTGCCCGGCACTTGAAGGACCTCGCCGCCCTGCACAACCAGAACGCCGGCCGCTCTTACCTCGACGACGTTCCCTCCATCGAGGCTTACGCGTTGAAGGTGATCAAGGCGCAAATGATCAAGGATCATCCTGCCAGCG
The DNA here is from genome assembly GCF_009648855.1 of Pseudomonas sp. CFSAN084952. Lineage (NCBI taxonomy): Bacteria > Pseudomonadati > Pseudomonadota > Gammaproteobacteria > Pseudomonadales > Pseudomonadaceae > Pseudomonas > Pseudomonas sp. CFSAN084952. The sequence goes on from NZ_CP045767.1 coordinate 5,345,225, forward strand.
CCAACGTTCCCTTGGATAAAATCCGCCTGAAGGTGAAAAGCCCGGTCATCTGGGGCACCTTCGTGGTGCCGGGTCAGTTCGAAACCACCTCTTTGAGCGTGGTAGAACTGGCCTTGCAAAACCTGATTGCGCTGCCGACCGGCAATCGATCTGTCGAGATCGATAAGGGGTTCAGCCTGCCTGGATGGATGACCTCTGGCTATTTTGTAGACTTGGTCACCGATGCCGATATCGGCAGTGCCTATCCCGCGTTGATCAAACAAAAACTGCTGGACGACCCGCAGGAGTCATTACGCCGTAAAACCCTCTATAGCCAGCACCTGCGTATCCAACTGCCTATGCAGGCCTTGCAAGCCAAGATTCGCCAGCAAGAAGGCATTGACGAGCGAGGCTACCGCTATGTGGCGGCGGTGTTACAAGACGAGGCCACTGACCGCCAGGTTGACGGGCAAACCATTGTGCTCAGGCCATTGGCGTTTCGGCCCCTGCGGCGCGCGGAAGCGACATTGGACACCGTTGCCAACATGTACGTGATCGGCCCCGAGGACATGACGGCCGGCCCATGCCTGTTGTATCGACCGATGTTCACACCGCCCCTGATGCAGTTCCCGACTCCGACCAATCTGATCTATGGGATTTCGCAATCGAGCACCCTGCGCGAGTCGGTACTGGCCTGGCTACCGGATGCGGTGCGTAACGACTACGCCAATTACGTATTCCCCGGCGCACTACCTACGCCTTGGCAGGTGGCCGATTACCTGATCGAGCCTGACAAACTATGGACCATGAGCGGCCCCATGGCGCTAGGTGAACAAGTGCTTAACGGCGACCGATTTTCCACTCTGTTCAAAGCCAACGCCAATGCCTTGATCGAACTGTCGGATCGGCAATCGGTTTCCAATGCCGAAAACCGTTGGGCCACGTTCAAGCAAGCCGGCTGGCTGATATTCAACGCCGTGCTGCCCTTTCTCGGTCGTACCGTGGGCACGGCGGTGTGGATCTGGCAGGTGGTCGATCAACTGCAAAACTTTATCGAGGCCCAGGAGCACGGTGAGCAGCAAGCCGAGTGGTCGGCGCTCACCGATGTCCTGCTCAACCTTGGCATGGCCATCACCCTGCATGTCGCCAGCCGCAGCCACCGTCCAGGCTACCCACGCAAGGCCCAGCCAACCCTGCCGCAGCCGACAAGCGCCACGGACGTCACCGTCAAACAACAGCCGTCCCTGACCCAGGCGTTGGCGTCCAAACATTCACCTCACTTGCACATCAGTGGCGCAATCAAGCGCGCCCCTGGCGAACTTGCCACCCTGCTCGACAGCTTCAAAATCAATAAGCCCGACGGCCTGGGCCCCGCTGAAAGCGCGGCAGGCCAGCACCAGCACCTATTCCGGCATGCACAGCGCTACTACGCCCCCGTGGGGGAGCGCTGGTTTGAGGTGAACACCGATGACGATGAAACAGTGGTCATCATCGACCCCAAGCAACCGGAGCGCACAGGCCCGACGTTGATTCACAACGCCCAGGGCCAATGGTTCATCGACACGCGTCTGCGTCTGCGCGGCGGCGGCCCGAAAAAACAACAGCAAAGGTCCAAATCCGAAGCGGACGTCAAGGCAGTGGAAGCCCAGCGGCGATTGTCAGAATTTGAGCGAGACAAGAGCGCCACGCAATTGGAGATACAGGCGGCCCGCGCTGAGATGGAGGACCCCCAGGCCAGCACTTCGGCCGATGCCCGCCGTGAGATCTACCTGCAAAAGCTCGAGGCCCAGCGAAATAACTACGAAACGGCGCTGCAACAACTCAAGATCTTGAATGTGTTTGCCCCGACTGCGAATTATCAAGAGCAAGTCGTGCGCTACGTCGGCGCCCAGTTGGACCTGACGGAAACCGGTATACGCGAAGCTCAAGTCACGTTCACACCGAAGCTTAAAACCGTGCTGGACCAGATTGAGCGCCAGGCCAGCCATCCCGAGGAGCGTCATATCGAGGACGCCCAAACCTTGACCGAGATGAGCCAGGACATGATCGCACGCCTGAACTACACAGAGTCGCGGTTCGCTCAACTTAGAACGATGGGGCGATCCGGCTTCAAGGCTATCTGCCAACACCGCAAAAGCTTGCCGATTTACACGGCCCGCGACCTCAGGTTCCTGCAAGTGACCCTGGCGCGCAATCTGTGCGTGGACGAAAACAGCATGACCACGGCTCCGGATGCCTGGAACGCCATCGACCGTATTGTCGACAGCGCCAATCTGTCGATTCAGACCTTGCGTGAAACCCTGTTCGAACGCAGCGAGTCGCGTCTGGACGAACGCATCGAAACCGTGGGCAGCCTGGTCGAACAGTTCAATGTCCTTGATGAACGCCTGCAGGACTTTCCAGCGGAATTTACCAACGTTGCACTGACCACCCCCCTTACGCGCCTGCGTGAAAAAATCCGCAGCTTCTACAACGAAACCGTTGGCCACCTGGAGCTGCTGCACAGTGACCGGGACGCCATCAGAAACCGGCCAACTCCGCCGCCGACCCCGCCTAAAGCCAGGAAAAAAGTCATTTATACGCGTTACAACGGTGTGCTGGTCGGTGACCCACGCCTGTCAGCAACAGGCGAGGAAACCGGTCTGGTAGATATCAGATCTCCACTGACTCAGGACATCATGGCGACCTTCCACGAAAAGCCCGCAGGCGTCTGGGTACAGCGCGTAACGCCCGCCGAAACACAACCCAGTGTTGTCGTGGACGTTGCCACCCGCATCAAACAGGCACAGGACCTGTTGGACGCACTGGAGACTTTCAAGCAGCGGACCGCCGAACAAGCGGCCAAGCCGGAGCGCACGGCCATCGGCATAGAAACGTTGTTTCACCAGCACGCATTGGCGCTGGAACAGGCGTCTTCGAATATTAAAGAGGCCCTCACCCAAGGCAACGCAACCGAGAGCCACAAGGACTCGGCTGCGCTTGTGGACAGAAAGCTCAACGAGGCGGCCCAAGCCCTCTACAAGGAGGCTTCACGCTACAAGTCGTTGTTGTTCAAAAAGCATCCACCCACCGTGCATGCTCTGGAATGGCTGCTGAGAAACCAAGAGGTCGTCATCAAGAAAACCGTCACGCGGCGACGGCTCAAAGGCCCGGAGAAGGACTATCTGGACGAGTACACCATCCACAACCGCGAAGACCATAGCGTGCTGTGGTATGCCCACTTTCATTACTCAACCGACTGGGTGCCCGCCAAGGCATTCCTGCGCGCGCGCCTGAAAACCCCGCAGGAGCACGCCCGTGGCGCGGAGTCCGACACCCTCAACGGCCTTGGCGAGAAGCAGAAAACCGCGGTGTATCTCAGTGACATCAATCTAGACCAGGCCCGGCGGTTGTTTTTCACGGTGAAATGACTCCCCCTGAGGCGGGGGCGTTCGCGCCCTCGACTCATGACCGCAGCCAGCCGCAGCGCGACGTATCTACCACCCCTGCGGTAACGTCGCTCGCTACCTTGCGCGTTCCTTAAAGCCCGTACGGGCCATTGAATGCAAAGGAGCTGCGCATGCCCAATGACACTGTCAACAATCACCGTCCACCTACCACCTATGAACTGCTGACCCAGTTAACCAGTGGCCCCACTATCCGCGAAGTGGCCGCAACGGCATTGCGCTCAGCTATCAAGGCGCTATATCCCACGCTGGATATCGAACCCGACCTGGCCATGGTCGTCAGCCCTCAATGGGTGGTGGTCGGCAACGACGTCGTGCGTGCGCCGGCCACTGTCGAATCGCTCACCTCAGTGCTGGCCCGCCAGGCACTGTCCAGCGAGAGAGTGACCTATATCGACGGCCAACATTTCCTCACCTTGCAGCCGTACGCTCTGATTCCTGTGCATCTGGCAGTGAAAATCGATGCCATCGCACGCCTGATCAACGAGCTATCCGACCTGCTGTTCACTGCATTCCAGGAACAGCAACTGGACTTCTGGAACGCGTCCAATGGCACCACCGGTCCGCGCTGGCAATCCTTATCCAGCACACTGAGGAAGGTGTGGAACATCACCGAAGAGCAAGGCCTGAGTGAGCACGAAAGCGCGATGGCACGTGCATTTTTCCAGGAACCCGACCTGGCCAGACGCTCGCTGAAAGACCCTTACAAGACCCACGCGTACCTGGTCGACGTGGACATTCTTGAAGCCGGCCGGTCCACCCATGCCAGCTTCCTGGATATCACCGTATTGGTGGGCGAGCACGCCAATCGCCCGATGATCCTGACGCACTCGTTGGTGAGCGGGTATGAAACGTTCGAGTCACTGGCACAATTGGGTGCCGCGCTGCCTGCGCGAATGAGTGCGCCCGCCAGCGACGCCACCTTGCAATGGCGCTTGTATGAACCCGACGGCAACTTCTTCGATACGCTGGCCTGCAATCTGATCTCGTTGCAAATCTACGCCATAGGCAGTTATGGCGAATCCGGCCTGGGTAACCTGGCCGAAGCAAAGGTGCCCGCGACCACGGTTGCCCGCATCGTGCCCAGTATCGAAGAAATGAGCGATCACCAGCTGTCGAATATCCGCGATATTCACCGACAACTTCCAGACTGGCTGGCTTCGGCAACGGACTCCGATATCGCCGCCTACGGCCGCTATATGATCAACCTGGCCCAACTGCACAGCCATTATCACGGCGAAACGTTTCAGGACGGCATTCCAGCCATTCGTGACTACGCCCGGACACAGCTGCAAAACCTTATCCGCTCCCCCCAAGCGGGGGCGCGCCTGAACCTGGATAACATCGAAATCGTTATCGAGAGCCCAGTGCTGTGGGGCACGTTTATCGTCCCCGGAGCCGTGGACACCACACGACGCAGCCTGATCGACCTGGCCTTGGAAAACCTCACCGGCCTGCCCACCGGCAACGTGACAGTGCACTACAACGGTAGGGGCGGTGACGTGCCCGCATGGCTGACCTACAGCTACCTGAAAGACGTGATCGAGGACATCGACATCGGTCAGCGCTACCCCGCGCTGGTCAAACAGCAACTGCTCGATGACACCACCCAGTCGAGTCACCGCCAACAGCTCTACATCCGCCACCTGCAGATTCAACTGCCGTTGCTGGCCCTGCAGATGAAAATCCGCAGCCAGGGCGGCTTCGATGAGCTGGGTTATCGCTACGTCGCCGCCGTCATGCATCCCGATGAACATGCGCGCCGTGTCGACGGGCACCCCATTGTCATCCGCCGCCTGGCCTTCGTGCCCAGTCTGCGCCCCGGGCCTGAGCAAGACGTGGTCACCAATATGTTCGTGATTGGCCCGAAGCATTCCGGCAACGGTCCCTGCGTACTCTATCGGCCATTGCTGGAGCCGGCCCTGATGCAATTTGCGTCGCGGCAAAACCTGCTCTATGCCATCAAACATGAGCGCTCCTTGCGCGAGTCGGTGTTGGCCTGGCTACCTGAACCGCAAAGATTCAACTACGCCCAATACGTTTTCCCCGACACCCTTCCTTCGCCCTGGACCGTGGTGCGCGCACTGGTCGAACCGCTCACCGTGCTGTACATGAGTGGCCCGGTGACGTTGAGCGATGAAGAAATGGGCAATGACATTTTTGCCACGCTGTTCAAGGCCAACGCCAATGCCATGGTCGAGTTGGCGACACGCCAGTCGGTGTCCAACGTACAGAAACGCTGGGCGACCTTTCGACAGGCCGGCTGGCAAATTTTCAACGCCGCCCTGCCCTTCCTGGGCCGCACCCTTGGCATCGCCGCTTGGGTCTGGCAAATCATGGACGACCTGCAGGCCGCTGAGGAGGCCGTGAACAAGAGTGACCAGCCCGCCTCCTGGACAGCGTTGGTGGATGTCTTCCTCAACCTCGGCATGGCCCTAACGCTGCACATCGCCCTGCGCCACCCTCGAGCGTCCAAGCGATCCGCTTCCCCCAGGGTCGGCACTGAACCCACGAAAACGACGATTGAAACGGTAGGCAGGCCGTCCGTTACCGAGAAGACATTTACTTCAGTCCAACAGGCCACTATTTCCGACAGCCAACTTTCAGCCAAGCATCAAGGCCCCGTGCACACTCGCGGAGCCCTCAGTCACAGCCGCCTCGGACTGGCCAAGACGCTCGACAGCTTCAAGGTCGCCAAGCCCGAAAAACTCGGTGAACAAAATAAAAACCCCGGTCACCATCTCAATCTCTATCCGCTTGCAGATAAGTGGTACGCACCGGTCAGCGAGCGTTGGTTCGAGGTCACGGTGGATGACAACGACAGCGTCGTCATCATCGACCCGAAGGAACCTTCGCGTACCGGCCCACCGCTGATCGGCAACCTCGCGGGGCAATGGTTTGTCGATGTCCGTTTGCGGCTACGCGGCGGCGGTCTTCGAAACCGGCGGCGTGCGGTCAAGATCGATCAGCCGGCGCGCATTGCGGCACTTATGACTCAACTCAACGCCTTCGACGCGGTCGCCGCCCGCCAACAGCTGGACGTGCTTGAGGCAAAGCCTGCGCTGGACGCTGCCCCTGGCCCGTCCACGGACCTGCGACGTACAACGTTCATCGGTAAAGTCGACAGCCGGCTGGCGGCGTATGACGAAGCGATCAGCCAACTGAAGTCCTTGAGCATCATCGACACGGTGCCCACCTACCAGAGCACTATGAGCGGTTACGTGAAACAGCAATTGCAACTGACTCAGATCGCTTTGGAGCAACAAGTGGTGAGTTATAGGGAGGCCCTGAAGTCGTCGTCCCCAATCCTCGACGCCGAGGTGGACATCGACTATAAAAACCAGGCTCGCAGCGCCCAAGACCTGTCCACCCTGAACCAGGCAATCATCAAGCGCCTGCAGTTCATCAACGACCGTTTCAACGATCTCAGAGCATTGGGAGATGAGGGTGCAGCCGTCATTCGTAAAACCATCGGGGAGTTGCCACAGCTGACCCTCACTGAACTCAAATCCCTGGAGATCATCCTGGGCCGCTACTTGTGTATCGATGAAGAGCAACGCCAGATCCCCGCCACGCTGCGCGAGCGGATGGGCCAGATCGTCGATAGCGCCGAACTGAACGTCGAGAGTTTCAATGAGATTGTGGAACGCGGTAATGGCGCATCGCTGGATGAGCGCATCGATGTACTCAACAGCCTGGTAGAGCAATTTTCCAGTGCCGACCAGCGCCTGCTCGATCTTCACGCCGATTACCCACAACACTTGCACAAAAGCCGCCTGGAAAGTTTCCGCCAACAGATTGGCGAGTTCAGCCAAAGGGCCGTGCACGACCTGGCGCAATTGCTGCGAACGAAGAAAGCCCTGGAGCCCAAGCCCGGCAGCTCGAAGACCGAGCCCCGCCCGCGGCGCAAAGTAATCAAAACACGCCATCACGGCTTGGTAATGGGTGAACCGCGTGAAACCGACAGTTCCCTGGTAGACGTCAGGGCCGGCATGACCGGCAAGGTGATCGCCACATTCCATGAAAAGTCGCCAGGGGTGTGGGTCACACGGCACAAAACTGCGCTGCACCCACCCGTGCCTGTTTCGGTGGACCTGGACACCAGCATCAACGCTGGGCAAACGCTATTGGAGGGCGAACACGCCGAAATTCGCAAATACAAGGGTTTCTCAACAAAGCCCTGGCATGCTCCGCAAGACATTCAAGATATGTTCGATGACTATGCGAAGACGCTGGAAGACGCGTCAAAGAACATCGAAGAAGCGCTGACCCAGCGCAATCTCACAGAAAGCGAACATACCTCCGCTGCTGTGACCAATCGTCATCTCAAAGACGCGGCACAACGTTTCTATCGGCAGGGCAAAGAAACCTACATCGACATGATCAAGCGCCAGCCCCCAACCGCGGAACGGGTGAACTGGCTGCACAGCCAGGGGCTGATCACCATCGTCAAGGTCATCACTCGGCGTGCCCTCAAGGGGCCCAGAAAGGACTTTCTGGACGAGTACGAGATTCGCGATAACGAGAATGGCACGGCGCTGTGGTACGCGCACTTTCACTATGAAACCAAGAACGCTGCATTGGAGAATTTCACCAAGGATCATCTCAAGACCCGCGAACAACATCGGCTCGGCGGCGCCCACCAACGTACCGGGCCCAGTGACTGGGACATCATAGAAATCCACCGCCGCAGTATCGGTGAGCAACTGGCCAAGTCGCTGTTCTTCAAGAACTGATCGGCTACGCCTTCCACGCTTGACGCAAACGCGCCAGCGCCTGCGCAATGGCCGCCTCCGGCACGGCGGCAAACCCCATCACCAGGCCAGCATGCTGGTCCGGTGGCGGGCGTGTGCCAGCCAGCCAATAGCTGCTCAAACCATTGATCTCGACATCCACTGCACGGGCCTGAGCGAGCAACGCCTGCTCCCGGGCCAGGCTGTCCACCCGCACCGTGATGTGCAAACCCGCCGCGGCATTTGGCAACGCGCCGACCCCGGGCAACCCGGTGGGCCATCCGGCCAACAACGCATTGCGCCGGCTGAGCGCGGCGCGACGCATCCGACGAATGTGGCGCTGGAAGTGCCCCGCCGCCATGAACTCGGCCATCACCGCCTGGGTGCTGACTTCGGAGTGACGCACGTCCACGGCGCGGCGCCGGGTGAAGGCTTGCACCAGGCCCGGTGGCAACACCAGATAACCCAGGCGCAACGCCGGGAACGCCACCTTGCCGAAGGTGCCCACATACAGCACGCGGCCACTGCGATCCAGCGCGGCCAACGGTGACAGCGGCGCGCCGCTGTAGCGGTACTCGCCGTCGTAATCGTCTTCCACGATCCAACCGCCTGAACGTTCGGCCCAGGCCAGCAATTCCAGGCGCCGAGCCAGGCTCATCACCACGCCCAGCGGGTACTGATGGGAAGGCGTGACATACGCCACGCGGCAATCATTGAGGGTACTGAGCACCTGGCAATCCATGCCCTCGCCGTCGACCGGCACGCCATGCAGTCGCCCGCCGGCCAAAGCGAATGCATGGCCGGCCGCGCGATAGCCAGGGTTTTCCACCGCCACGCCATCCCCAGGCTCCACCAGCAACTGTGCACAAAGGCTAATGGCCTGCTGTGCGCCGCTGGTGATCACAATTTGTTCAGCCGTGCATTGCATGCCGCGCGAGCTGCGCAGGTACGCGGCGATCAAACCGCGCAGGCGACCGTCACCGGCCGGGTCGCCATAGCACAGCTGTTCCAGGTCGGGTTTGCGCCAGAACGCCCCATTCAGCTTGGCCCATACCTCAAACGGGAACAGATCGAAGGCGGGTACGCCCACGCGAAATGCCCGGGGCGGTCCCAACGGCGGCTGAGGCAGATGATGGTCTTTTACCCGTGCCAAACCGGCGCTGTGGATAACTTCGTCATCTAAATCCTCGGGCAAATTCGCCCATTTTGTGGATAAGCCTGGGGATAAGCCTGTTGACAACCCTGTGGATACTTTTGTGGATAGTTTTTCGGCCATCGGCAATTGGGCAACATAGGTGCCATCACCGACCCGGCTTTCGATAAACCCCTCCGCGTACAGCTGATCGTAGGCGCGCACCACGCTGTTGCGGGAAATCGACAAGGCCGCCGCCAGATCACGGGTAGCGGGCAGCCGCGTGCCACTGACCAATCGCCCATCCAATACCCGCTGGCGCAGGGCCTCATACAGCTGGCGCGTGAGGCCCTGGCGGCGGTCCAGCTCGATACCGGCGGGGTTGAAGGACAACGGTGGCGAAACAGGCGGCATATTGGACCTATAAAAATAGCGCTAGATGGCTCTTACAACGAACCAATAGCCTGCCTAGGATGCAGGCATTCGCCAAGGAAAATCTCCATGTACACACCCCGCGCCTTTGCTCTCAATGACTTGCCCGAAATCCAGCAACTGATCCAGCACACCCGTCTGGCGCAGTTGGTAACCGTGGGTGAAAACGGCCTGCAAGCCAGCCACTTGCCCTTGCTGCTCAACCCCGATGAAGGGCCCAATGGCACGCTGTACGGTCACTTGGCCAAAGCCAACCCGCAATGGCGCGAGCTGCAAAATGGCGGTGAAGCGCTGGTGATCTTCGCCGGTGCCGACGCCTATATCAGCCCGGCGTTTTACCCCGCCAAGGCCGAGCACGGCAAAGTGGTCCCGACCTGGAACTACATCGCCGTGCACGCCTATGGCACGCCTGCGGTATTCAGCGACGCCGAGCGCTTGCTCAAGGTGGTCACCGCCCTCACCGACCGCCATGAAAGCGGCCGCGCCCAACCCTGGCGTGTCAGCGACGCACCGGCGGACTACATTGACGGCATGCTCAAGGCCATCGTCGGCTTTGCCCTGCCGATCAAGCGCCTGGTGGGCAAACGCAAGCTCAGCCAGAACCGCAGCGCCGCCGACATGGCCGGTGTGCGTGACGGCCTGGCCGCCAGTGCCGATGTACGTGACCAGACCCTCGCCCGCTTTATTCCCCAAGGAGTTTCAGAATGAGCTTGATCGACATTCGCCAGGTTACAGCCGCCGACCAAGCCGCCTGGCTGCCGCTGTGGCAGGCCTACTTGGCGTTCTACAACACCGAACTGCCGGACGCCGTCAGCCAAAGCACCTGGCAACGCCTGATCGACCCCCGCGAGCCGACCCATTCGGCACTGGCCTGGCAGGACGGCAAGGCGGTGGGCATGGTCAACTTCATCTACCATCGCTCCAACTGGAGCATCGAGAACTCCTGCTACCTGCAGGATTTGCTGGTGGACCCGACCCAACGTGGCACGGGCGTAGGTCGCAAGCTGATCGAATTCGTCTACGCCACCGCCAAGGCCGATGGCTGCTGCAAAGTGCACTGGTTGACCCACGAGACCAACGCCACCGCGATCCAACTCTACGAGCGCATCGCCGAACGCCCAGGCTTCATCCAATTTCGCAAAGGTCTTTAAGGAGCACAGCATGATCACTTCCCTCGCTGATTGGAAAGGCGTCCCGGCGCCGACTGCGCAACTGCTTGAAGGGCGTTTTATCCACCTGGAAAAGCTCGACCCGGCGCGCCATGCCGATCAACTGTGGCAAGCCCTTGAAGGCCCAGGGGCCGACCCGAAGCTGTGGGATTACTTGCCCTACGGCCCGTTCACCGAGCGCAGTGCCTTCGACGCCTGGTTGAACAACCACGCCGCCCACAGCGACCCGTACTTTTTCAGCGTGATCGACCGCGCAACGGGCCAGGTTAAGGGCATCCTCAGCCTGATGTCCATCGTCCCGGCGCAAGGCCGTATCGAAATCGGCCACGTCACCTTCGGCGCACCGATGCAGCGCTCGCCGAAAAGCACCGAAGCGGTGTACCTGCTGGCCAAATATGCGTTCGAGCAGGGCTACCGTCGGCTGGAGTGGAAGTGCAACAACGGCAACGCGCGGTCCAAGTACGCAGCCGAGCGCTTGGGGTTCAGTTTTGAAGGGGTGTTCCGCCAGCACATGGTGGTCAAAGGGCAGAACCGCGATACGGCGTGGTATTCGATCCTGGATTCGGAATGGCCGAAGGTCGGTGCCGGGTTTGAGGCGTGGTTGTCGCAGGCGAACCAGAGTGGGTCGGGCCAGTTGAAGACACTCACAGAGTGTCGGGGTTAATACTCACATGTGTGGGAGCTGGCTTGCCTGCGATACAGACACCTCGGTGTATCAGGCAAAACCAGTTGATGCCATCGCAGGCAAGCCAGCTCCCACAGGTTTGACTAGCGGTGAATCAGTCGGTCAGGCGCTGCGCCAGCACCGCAATATGCTCCGGTCCGATGCCGCAGCATCCACCCAGATGGCTAGCGCCGCGCGCTTGCCAATCGGCCGCCCATTGCAAGTAGCCGGGTGGGTCGAGGTCATCGCGCAACGGGTCCAGGCCATCGTTGGCCGTGGCTTCCTTGGGTTGCGGCGGGAAAGCGTTGGCGTAGGCGCCGATCTGAATCGCTACACCCAAACGGTCGAAGGTCTGGCGGGCAGCGTCAATCGCCGCGCCGATCACTTCCGGCTGGCTGCAGTTGAACAGCAATACCTGCACCCCCAGTTGCGCCGCCGCCTCGGCTGCGTCCGCCACCGGTTCGCCGGAGCGCAGGCGCGGCACCTCGTCGGTGTCTTCGTCTTTCAAGGTAAACGACAGCCAGAACGGCTTGCCATCCTTAGGCAGCCCGGCATGGATCGCCCGTGCTTCAGCGATTGAGCTCTGGGTTTCCGCCAGCCACAGATCGACATGCGGGGCCAGGCCGTTCACCAAGGGGGTGAGCAACTCACTGACGCGCTCGGCCTGGAACAGATCTGGGCGATAAGAGCCAAATAGTGGCGGCAGTGAGCCGGCTACCTGCACGGCTTTACCGGAGGCCTGCACCGCCCGTCGCGCCAACTCACCGGCCAGGGCGGCGAGCGCCTGCCCTTCTTGGGCGAACCGCGCTTCGCCGATATGGAACGGCACCACCGCGTAACTGTTGCTGGTGATCACATTGGCGCCGCTGTCGATGTAGGCCGCGTGCACCGCCTCCACCGCTTGCGGCGCTTCGCTCAAGGCCAGTGCCGACCATTCCGGCTGACGGAACGGCGCCCCACGGCGTTGCAGTTCACGGCCCATGCCACCATCGAGAATTACTGTGCTTACTGCGCCCATATGCTTTTTACTCATATGCTTATGAAAATAACTCACTATGAGAGTCGTTCTTATAACTATTTAATGCGTACCGTTCGGTTAATAACAACCTCTTTTTTATTCAGGTGTTCGATTTTGAAATTCAGACCGCTGTTGGCCCTGGGCCTGACGATGTTGGCTGCTTCAACCCAAGCCTTTGGCGGTGCCACGCTGGATCGTGTCGAGCAGAAGAAAGAGCTGGTCGGCGTGCTGATGGAAAGCTATCCACCGTTTTCATTTCTCAATGACCAGAACCAGCTCGACGGTTTCGACGTGGACGTGGCCAAGGCCGTGGCGCAAAAACTGGGCGTGAAGTTGCGCCTGGAAACTCCGTCCTGGGACGTGATCGCCGCCGGCCGCTGGAGCGGGCGCTACGACATCTGCATCTGTTCCATGACCCCAAGCAAGGCACGCGCCGAGGTGTTCGACTTCCCGGTGGAGTACTACGCTTCGCCCGCCGTGATCGTGGTCAATGCCAAGGACGACCGCATCCACGACGCCCGGGACCTGACCGGCAAAAAAGTCGGCCTCACCAGCGCCTCGAGCTACGAAAGCTACCTGAACAAGAACCTGGTGATCGAAGGCGCCGAAGACACGCAGTTGCAGTACCCGTTCGAGGAGGTGCAGATCGCCCCGTACGACACCGACAACGTGGCGTTCCAGGATCTGGGCCTGGGCGCTGGCGTGCGCCTGGATGCGATCCTCACCAACCTGGTCACCGCGCAGCCGCGCCTGACCCAGGACAAGCGTTTCAAGCTCGCCGGTGCGCCGCTGTACTCGGAGCCCAACTCGGTGGCCATCGAGAAAGGCGACCCGCAGTGGGACAGCAAAGTGCGTGAGGTCTTCGCCCAGCTCAAGCAGGACGGCACCTTGAGCGCGCTGTCGCAAAAATGGATCGGCGCCGATATAAGCCGATGAGTTTTCGCCTACGGCTTTACCTGACCTGGGCGGCGCTGTTCGCCCTGTTTGCGAGTTTTTTCCTGAGCTTTGACCTGAAGTTCTCGATCATCCTCGACAAGCTGCCCAACCTGGTCGGCCTGCACCTTGCGCCCAACGGCTTCCTGCAAGGTGCGGCGCTGACGCTGTTTTTGTGCCTGTGCGCCATTGTCGCGTCGTCGGTGCTGGGCTTTATCACCGCGTTGGGGCGCCTGTCCAAAAGTGCCGTGGCGTTCGGCATCGCCAGTTTCTACGCCTCGTTCTTTCGCGGCACGCCGCTGCTGATCCAGATCCTGTTGATCTACCTGGGCCTGCCGCAATTGGGGCTGGTGCCAGGCGCCATCGTCGCCGGGATCATCGCGTTGTCACTGAATTACGGCGCCTACCTGAGCGAGATTTTCCGGGCCGGCATCCTCGGCGTGCCCCACGGCCAACGCGAGGCTGCGCTGGCCCTGGGCATGCGCGACAGGGCGATCTTCTGGCACGTGACCCTGCCCCAGGCCATGCGCACCATCATCCCGCCGGCCACCAACCAGTTCATCTCGATGCTCAAGGATTCGTCGCTGATCTCGGTGATGGGCGTGTGGGAAGTGATGTTTCTGGCACAGTCCTATGGCCGCTCGAGCTACCGCTATATCGAGATGCTCACGACGGCGGCGATCATTTATTGGGTGATGTCCCTGGGGCTCGAATTGATCCAGGCGCGGATGGAGCGGCATTTCGGCAAGGGCTACGTGCGGCGCGGTTGACGGTCAGGGCCTGTTGCGCCGCACCTTGACCACGCCCATCTGCAAACCGAAGGGCCGAAACACGGCATTCAGCGATTTCAGGGTTGGGTTGCCATCGCCATGTTCGATATGCACCAGGGTACGCACCGAAATTTTGCACATTCTGGCGAACTGGCTTTGGTGCAGGCCGGTCACTTCGATGCGCAGGCGGCGTACGGCGGAGCCCAGCTCGAGCGAGCCACCGGCCAAGCCTTGTTCGACGCTGTCGATCAACAACGCACGAGCATCCATGCTAATCGTCATCTCAACCCCCACTGCCTGAGACGCAGGTCCAGTTTCCCTAATGGGATGCTTGGGTGATTCAAGGTCACAGCGGGCACGCCACTGGCCACCAGAAGATCCGGTAATGCACGCAGGTGCTCGGCTGTTTGTCGCAGGCGTTCAAAGCTTTGCTCGGGGTCGACGAGGTCGGCCAGAGCCTCGCATACCGCTCGCCAATTGATATCCCCGGCGATTTCCAAGGGTTTGGGCCATTTGGTGGTTCGAGTGACGGCTTCAGCGTCCATTACCATGGGTGCCAAATCATAAATGGGGGCCAGGCGCAGCGCCTTGGGCTCGCGGATGATCGATGTATTGCGGCCGTGGTTATCCGAATTACCCAGCACTTTATTCAGCAAATCCCGGCGCAGGTACTCTGCGACCAGATCTGCGACGTGGTCCTCTTGTCCCACTGCTCGCCATTGATCGACCAACAGCCTCACCACCTCCAGATGATCCATGTAGCTGCCAGGGGTGGTCACACCGGCCAAGGAATAGATCGACTCGACGGCCAGCCGTTCAACACCGCCCTCACCCAGCCTGCGATCAAAACGATGCATCCACAGGCTGGGTTTTGTCGCCTCTTCCAGCGCCAGCCCTTGGGTGGCGACCGTTTCGATGCCAAGAGACTCAAGCGCCCGGTAATAGTGGTACTCACTTCGCAGGATATCTTGATCAGTCTGCGTAGCCTGGTTGCGCGCGAACTTGATGAACCAGTGCTGAGCGACGTCAGCGTCATTCAGGATCGCGTCTGGATACAGCAAGCCATCTACGCCTTGGGTCATCAACAATTTCGGTGCCTCGCCCCCTGCTCCGGTAGCACCGCCGATGGCAGCACCTTGTTCATAGGCATATTCCAGGAAACGGCTATCGCGACTGACGACCTCATGTCGTGCAAACCCCATCGGGGTTTCACCGCCCAGGGCTTGGATGGACTCCTTGATCCGCATGTTGCCAATCGGCGCCGGCGTACTGCGCCCCAGCAAGAACAAGTCGTCATCGATGGCCTGGGGTTTCTCACGACCAAGACGCTGCATCAAAAAGCGCTTGGCCGCGCCGGCTGGCGCGATATCGTGCAAAAAAGCGGGGGCTGACTTGAGCACCGTAACGTCCCAATCCAGCGGGAACCGGGCACTGGCCGCGTAGCAAAAAGGCTGCTGGATCTCTTCGAGGTGATCGGCCAGATAATCCTGGCGGTAATGAAACCTGCAGGGCCCGACAAAACCCCGTTGCGGTTCAGGAAATTCAAGCCGCATAGCATCATGCCAGTGCCCGGCGGTGAAAATTTGCAGCGTCAAAGAGTAAGCGGTGTCTTTCTGCAATTTAGTGCACCTGCTAAGCAGTGATGAGAGCAATACATGCAATATAGTGCATTTTTCACTCATAGAGTGTCTTTATATATGCATTAAAATGCAGATATGGAGGGGAAAGACCTGGAGATATGCAATTTAATGCATACGACTTGACCGTCATCACTGCGACACATTTCTGCAACGACCTTGCGCTATACCAGTCGACTCGCTTGCCATAACAAGGTCGCCCAGCATGCCCCCGTGTCCACAACGCCTCGCGCTCGCCATCACCCTGTTGGCCAGCGGCGGTTTCATTGAAGCAGCCGCAGCCAAGACCCTGCAGATCGACACGCCTACGACACAGGGGCAAACCCTGGGTGGCAGTGATACGTTGACCACGTCGGCGCCTGGCAGCATTACAACCTCCGGGGTGGCGGTGACGCTCAAGGACGGCACCCGCGGTGCGGGGGTGGTGGTGACTAACGCGGGCAAGCTGGTCTCCAGTGGCGGTCGGGGTATCGACAGTTCGGGGAACGTCAGCGGGGAGCGCAGGTACAGCATTTACAACCTTGCCGGTGGGGTGATTCAAGGTGCCAATGATGCGTTGCGCATCAACAGTAACGTTGTCAGCGGCAGCGTGCTGATCGACAACAGCGGCACCCTTCGCTCGGCCACCGGCCAAGGGCTGGACCTGGATGCGCTGCGCAGCAGCAACGTCACCACCACGATCATCAACCGTGCCGGTGGCTTGATTCGCGGGGAGGCCAGCGACGGCATGAAGACTGGCGCCAACGCCTCTATCACTAACTACGGTGAGATCTCCACCGGCAACACCTTCTCCCGCGATGACAAGTTCGATGGCGTGGACATCGACTCCGCCAGCGGCGTGACGGTGACCAACTATGGCCTGATTTCCGGTGGCCGCCATGGCATCACCACGGACGAGGGCGCCACGCTGACCAACTACGGCACGGTGATCGGCCGCAACGGCTCGGGCTTTGGTTCCGATGGCGACGGCACTGTGATCAACCACGGCACCATCACCGGCGCGTTCTCCGGGCTGCAACCGGATGGCGACGGTGACGGCGTGGACATCGACAAGATCGCCCATATCGAAAACTACGGCGTCATCCAGGGTGTCGGCGCCGGGGGTGTCGACAAGAACGGCTTTGCCAACGGCAGCGAAGGGATCGCCCTGGGCGGTGGCTCTCTCTACAACGCCAAAGGCGCGTTGGTCAGTGGTGCCAACAATGCCATCCTGGTGGACGACGGGAGCGACGGGCCGGGGCTCGCGGCCACCACCCTGGAGAACCACGGCACGATTCAAGGCTTGGATGGCTTTGGCGTGAAGTTCGTCGGCAACTACGCCGACACGGTTATCAATAGCGGCACGATCAGCGGCAGTAATGGCCTGGCCCTGGATTTGGGCGGCGGCGATGACCAACTGATCTTGCGCAACGGCAGCCGCTTTATCGGCTCGGTGGACGGCGGTAGCGGTTACGACCGACTGACCCTGGACGACGTCGCAGGGGGCAATTTTGGCGACAGCCGCAACCTTGAATGGCTGGAGGTCAAGCAAGGTACCTGGACGTTGACCGGCCAGGGTGATTTCAGCGACGGCGGCAAGATTTCCACCGGTGCCAAGCTGGTCAACCAAGGCGGGATTACCGGTAACGTGACGGTCGACACAGGCGGTGTGTATGCCGGCGGCGGCTCGGTGGGCAGCCTGGTGGTGAACGGCACCCTGCAGACCAACACCGCGTTGGGCACCGCCACCATCAACCGCGACTTGCGCATGGGCAGCGGCTCGATCCTGGCCTATGGCGTCAACGCCGACGGCAGCAGCGCGCCGATCAAGGTCGGCGGCACCGCTTACCTCAATGGCGCGACCCTGGCGGTCAACCCCGGCGAAGGCACCTACCCCTGGCAAAGCCATTACAGCGTGCTGCAAGCCGGCAGCATCAATGGCACGTTTGGCAAGGTCACCAGCGACTACGCCTTCCTGACCCCAACCCTGGATTACAGCGCCACTCAGGTCGGCCTTACATACACCCGTAACGACATCGCCTTCAACCAATTCGCCAGCACCGGCAATGGCGCCAGCGCCGCCAACAGCCTGGCAGGCCTGGGCACGAACAACCCGCTGTACAACGCCCTGCTCAATACCACCAGCGCCACAGCCGGGGCAGCCATCGAGCAACTGGCGGGCAGTAGCACCGCCAACCTCACCAGCGCCACCCTCAATGCCAGTGCGCAAGTGGGCCACAGCATGCTCGCCGCCATGCACCAGGTGGGTGGCGGTGCGGGACTGCTGGTGGGGCTCAATGACCAAGATACGCCGGTACTGGCCGCCACCGGCGTGCCCGCCGAGGTGCGCAACCTCAATGACCCGAACGCGCGCGGCCGCCTGTGGCTGCAAGGCATCGGCAGCTACGGCAAGCTCGATGGCGAGCACGGCAGTAACGGCTTGACCCAACGCACCAAAGGTACAGTGCTCGGCGCCGATTGGGCGCTGGATAGTGACTGGCGCCTGGGTGTGCTGGGCGGTTACTCCAAGACCGACCTGGACACCACCGGTGTGGACGGCAGCGTCGACAGCTGGCACGCCGGCGTCTATGCCCTGCGCCAGAGCGGCCCACTGGCCTTGCGCCTGGGTGCGGCCTACAGCGGGCATCAGGGCGACAGTAAACGCACGGTGGCCTTCAACGGTTTTAACGACCGCCCCAAGGGCGACTATGACGCCAACAGCCAGCAGGCTTTCGCTGAACTGGGCTACGCCATGGGTAGTGGCCGCTTGAGCGCAGAACCGTTCGCCAACCTCGGCTACCAGCGCTACCAACGCGACGGCTATAACGAAAAAGGCGGCGCCGCTGCGTTGCATGTCGAGGGCCAGACCCAGGACAACTTCAGCAGCACCTTCGGCCTTCGCCTGGCGCACCTGAGCCAGCTGGACAACGGCGTCAGCCTCACACCTCGTGCCAGCGTTGGCTGGAAGCACACCTATGGCGATGTCGACAGCACCACACGCCAGGCTTTCCTGGCCGGTGGCACCGTCTTCAATGTGCAAGGCAGTGCGCTGGATCGGGACAGCCTGTTGCTCGAAGCGGGCCTGGACGTCGGCTTATCCGTCCGTCATCGCCTGGGCCTGGGCTATACCGGCGAAGTGGGTAGCAACAGCCGCAACCATGCGCTGACCGGCCAATGGCAGATGAGTTTTTAATCGCACCGTACTAGAGACAACTCCCGCAAAACGGTGGTCGATAGCCTGACAGTTATCCCCCCGCACCTCGCCTAAATTCCCGGCCTCATTCATCAGAGGTTGGGAATTCATGCCCTTTACACTTCAAAGAACCGCAATCGTCATCGGCCTGGCAGTGGCCGCGAGTTTTCAGCCCGCCCACGCGCGAGGCGATATCGAATACAAGCCCTATGAGAACCATCCCTACGACGCCACCGACTATAGCGGGGCGTTTATACCCAAGTTCGAAGCGCCGCCCATTCCACCGCCCTTCGACGGATTCCTCACCCAGCAGGCCACTTCGCACAACGGCCTGCAGGTCGCCAAGGTGCTGGAGCCGGCAGTGATTCAACTGGTGGCCTCCGGCGAGTTGGACTCGGAAGACCTCAAGGAGCTGCAAAAATCACTTGAGCAATTGAGCAAGCAACCCGGAGGGATCGGCGCAGCCCTTGAGCAACTGGCCGCCAGCCAAAACGCCAACCTGGCCACCGCAACCCAGGCCACCACCCAGCACCTGAGCCGCCAATTGCTCGCCACCCTGCGCACACTGCCTACTGACGACGACGGCCACTTCTGGGTGCAAGGCCTGGGCAACGGCGGCAGCCTAGACGCACAACACGGCAGCGCCGGCTTGAAGCACGATACCCAAGGCCTGTTGCTGGGCGCCGACTGGGCGCTCGACCATGCCTGGCGGGTGGGTGTCATGGGCGCCAAGACCTCCAGCCACTTCGATGCCCCGCGTTATGCCGCCAACCTGGACAGCTGGCACTTGGGCGGCTACGCCGTGCGCCAGGACGGCCCCTTCGCCCTGCGCCTGGGGGCGATCTACAGCAACCATGCCGGGCAGAACAAACGCAGCGTCAGCCTGCTCAATTACCACGACTCGCTCAAAAGCAAATACAACGCCAGCAGCCAGACACTGTTCTCCGAACTCGGCTATCAATTGGGCAGCGGTGATTCCACTGTCGAACCCTTCGTCGGCCTCGGCTACCAACGCTATCAGCGCGACCGTTTCAAAGAGAGCGGCGGCGTAACCGCATTGAACGTCGGCCCACAAACCCAGCGAAACTTGAACAGCACCTTTGGCCTGCGCCTGGCAACGCTGTATCGCTTCGACAACAACATGAGCCTCACGCCTCACCTAAGTACGAGCTGGAAGCACCTGTATGGCGACGTCAATAGCCAGGTCCGCCAAACCTCGCGCTATGCGCCAGGCCTGATCGACGGTTACACCATCACTGGCACCGCCCTGGACCGCGATAGCTTTGACTTGCAAGCAGGCCTGGACCTTGCCTTGTCCACCCAACACAGCGTCGGCCTGACCTATACCAGCCAAGCCGGCAACCATGGCCACGACCAAGGCCTGATGGGCCAGTGGAAAATGAGCTTCTAAGCCCGGGAACGCCTGAATTTCAGGCGAAAAAAAAGGGGAGCACCTGCCCCCCCCGAGGATTAAACGTCAGTCTCGAAGGCTGTGATCAGCCTTCGATCTCAATCAGGATTTCGCCAGGATTCACCCGGTCGCCCTTGGCCACATGTACAGCGCTCACCTTGCCGGCAATCGCTGCCTGCACTTCGGTTTCCATCTTCATGGCTTCGGTAATCAGCACGGCCTGGCCGGCCTTGACCACGTCGCCGACCTTGACCAGCACATCGACGATATTGCCCGGCATCGCCGTGCTGACATGGCCCGGTTCGGTGGCATGCTTGCGCTTGCTGCCGCCGCTGCTGACAAACTCGTTGAGCGGTTCGAACACCACTTCTTCCGGCATGCCGTCGATGGACAGGTAGAAGTGACGCTTGCCTTCGGCCTTCACGCCGACACCGGTGATATCCACGCGGTAGCTTTCGCCGTGCACGTCGATAACGAATTCGGTCGGTACGCCTTCGCCGCCAGCACGGGCCACGCCGCCCGCTTCAGGGATCGGCAACAGCACTTCAGGAGCCAAGGTGCCGGCGTCGCGCTCTTCGAGGAACTTGCGCCCGATGTCCGGGAACATGGCGTAGGTCAGCACGTCTTCTTCGGACTTGGCCAATGCGCCGATTTCACCGCGCAGCTTGGTCATTTCCGGCTTGAGCAAATCCGCCGGGCGCACGTCGATCACGTCTTCGCTGCCGATGGCCTGGCGGCGCAGTTTTTCGTTCACCGTGCCAGGCGCCTTGCCGTAACCGCCTTGCAGATAGAGCTTCACTTCGTTGGTGATGGTCTTGTAGCGCTCACCGGCCAGCACGTTGAAGAACGCCTGGGTACCGACGATCTGCGAGGTCGGCGTTACCAGCGGCGGGAAGCCAAGGTCTTCACGCACTCGTGGAATCTCGGCCAACACTTCACTCATGCGGTTAAGAGCGCCCTGCTCTTTGAGCTGGTTGGCCAGGTTGGAGATCATCCCGCCCGGCACCTGGTTGACTTGCACACGGGTGTCGACGGCGGTGAATTCGCTCTCGAACTGGTGGTACTTCTTGCGCACGGCGTAGAAGTACAGGCCGATCTCTTGCAGCAGTTCCAGGTCGAGGCCGGTGTCGAACTCGCTGCCTTTAAGGGCCGCTACCATCGATTCGGTGCCCGGATGGCTGGTGCCCCAGGCAAAGCTGGAGATGGCCGTGTCGATATGGTCGGCACCGTTTTCGATGGCCTTGAGTTGGCACATCGCGGCCAGGCCGGCGGTGTCGTGGGAGTGGATGAAGATCGGCAGGTTCTGTTCGGCTTTGAGTGCCTTGACGAGTTCGCCAGTGGCGTAGGGCGTGAGCAGGCCAGCCATGTCCTTGATCGCGATGGAGTCGCAGCCCATGGCTTCCAATTGCTTGGCCTGGGCCACGAACGCTTCCACGGTATGCACTGGGCTGGTGGTGTAGGCGATGGTGCCTTGTGCATGTTTGCCAGCGGCCTTGACCGCTTCAATGGCCACGCGCAGGTTACGCACATCGTTCATCGCATCGAAAATGCGGAACACGTCGATACCGTTGACCGCCGCCTTGGCCACGAAGGCCTTGACCACGTCGTCGCTGTAATGGCGGTAGCCCAGCAGGTTCTGGCCGCGCAGCAGCATTTGCAGGCGCGTGTTGGGCAGTGCGGCGCGCAGTTGGCGCAGGCGCTCCCACGGGTCTTCCTTGAGGAAGCGCACACAGGCGTCGAAGGTTGCGCCGCCCCAGACTTCCAGGGACCAGTAGCCGACTTTGTCGAGCTTGTCGCAGATCGGCAGCATGTCGTCGGTGCGCATGCGGGTGGCCAGCAACGATTGGTGGGCGTCGCGCAGGATGGTGTCGGTTACGAAGATCTTCTTGCTCATTGTTATATTCCTCACAGGCCTGCGTGGGCGGCGATGGCGGCGGCGATGGCCAGGGCCAGCTCTTCGGGTTTGCGCTTGATCGAGTAGTTGGTCAGCTCAGGGTGGCTTTCCACAAAGCTTGTATTGAACTGGCCGCTACGGAATTCCGGGTTGCGCAAGATTTCCTGGTAGTAGGCGGCGGTCGTCTTCACGCCTTGCAGGCGCATGTCGTCCAGGGCACGCAGGCCGCGGTCCATGGCTTCTTCCCAGGTCAACGCCCACACCACCAGTTTCAGGCACATGGAGTCGTAGAACGGCGGGATGGTGTAACCGGTGTAGATCGCCGTGTCAGTCCGCACGCCGGGACCGCCGGGGGCGTAGTAACGGGTGATCTTGCCGAAGCTTGGGAGGAAGTTGTTCTTCGGGTCTTCGGCGTTGATACGAAACTGCAACGCGAAACCCCGGTGCTGGATGTCTTCCTGCTTGACCGACAACGGCAGGCCGGAGGCGATGCGGATTTGCTCGCGAACGATATCGATGCCGGTGATTTCTTCGGTGATGGTGTGTTCCACCTGCACCCGCGTGTTCATCTCCATGAAGTACACCTCGCCCTCGGCGAGCAGGAACTCCACGGTACCGGCGTTCTCGTAGCCCACAGCCTTGGCCGCGCGCACCGACAGGTCGCCGATGTAGGCGCGCTGTTCGGGGGTCAGCTGTGGGCTGGGGGCAATTTCGATCAGCTTCTGGTTGCGACGCTGGATCGAGCAATCACGCTCGAACAGGTGCACCACGTTGCCAAAGCTGTCACCGAGGATCTGCGCCTCGATGTGCTTGGGATTGACGATGCATTTTTCCAGGAACACTTCCGCCGAACCGAAGGCCTTGGTGGCTTCGGAAATCACGCGGGGGAAGGCTTGCTCGAGTTCTTCGCGACTGTTGCAACGACGAATGCCACGGCCGCCACCACCGGAGGTGGCCTTGAGCATCACCGGGTAACCGATACGGTCGCCTTCGGTGAGGGCTTCATGGATGTCGGCAACGTTGCCTTCGGTGCCCGGCGTGACTGGCACACCGGCCTTGATCATGCTGCGGCGCGCTTCGGTCTTGTCGCCCATGCGGCGAATCACTTCTGCCGACGGGCCGATGAACTTGATGCCGCGCTCGGCACAGATATCTGCCAATTCGGCGTTTTCCGACAGGAAGCCGTAGCCGGGGTGTAGCGCATCGCAGCCGGTTTCCACCGCCAGGTTCACCAGCTTGCGCGGGTTCAGGTAACCGGCCAGTGGCTCGGCACCGATGCTGTGGGCTTCGTCGGCACGCTTGACGTGCAACGCGTGGCGGTCGGCGTCCGAATAAACCGCGACCGAGCGAATGCCCATCTCGGCGCAGGCACGCACGATTCGTACGGCAATTTCACCACGGTTGGCGATCAGGATCTTTTTTATCACTTGGAAATTCCCTTGAGCCGATTGCTGCGTTCTTCGACCCGCTTGAGGCGGGTCGGCGCGTGACCAAATGTTTCATGACAGTCGCGAGACACACACTATGCGCACAGGAGAATTAACAAAAATCAATAATTATTGGGTTGTGTATAAGTAAAGACTTATAGTTGGCCGAACGACCGAAGAGCCAAGGGCTTATAAAATGCGTAAGTCATTGATGCGTATGACATTGCGTCAATTGCAGATCTTCAATGAAGTGTGTGATTTGCGTTCCTACAGCCGTGCCGCCGAGGAAATGTCACTCACCCAACCGGCGGTCAGCCTGCAAATTCGCCAGCTGGAAGAACTGGTCGGCCAGCCGCTGTTCGACTATGTCGGCAAAAAACTCTACATGACCGAGGCCGCCGAAGCCTTGCAACGGGCCAGCCGCGATATTTTCGGGCGCCTGGAAAACCTCGATATGCAGCTGTCGGACATGCAGGGTTCACTGCAAGGCCAACTGAAACTGGCGGTGGAGTCCAGCGCCAAGTATTTCGTGCCGCACCTGTTCGCCGCCTTCAAGCGCCAGCATCCGGAAGTGCAATTGCAGCTCACGGTGGTCAACCGTGCCCAGGTAATCCGCCGGCTCTCGGACAACCGTGATGACCTGGTGATCATGTCCATGGTGCCCCAGGACATGGGCCTGGAGTTCCTGCCGTTTCTCAACAACCCGATTGTGGCCGTGGCATTGCCGGATCATCCCTTGAGCCTGCAAGGGCCGCTGCGCCTGCAAGACCTGGAGCCTTATACCCTGCTCATCCGCGAACCGGGCTCTGGCACGCGGCTGGCCTGCGAAGAATACTTCAAGGAAAAACGCGTGCACTTCACCCAAACGGTAGAGGTGGCCTCGGCGGAGGCGCAGCGTGAGTGTGTGGCGGCAGGGTTGGGCGTGGCCCTGCTGACGCGCCACGCCTTGAACCTGGAGCTGGCCACCGGCGGGCTCAAGGAGCTGCCGGTGGAAGAACTGCCGCTGTACCGCAGTTGGTGCCTGGTGCAGGCCAAGGCTAAACGCCTGTCACCGGTGGCCCATGCGTTCCTGGGCTTTATTCGCAGCGAACGGGTGCAGATCAGCGCGTTGGCTGAGCGTTTCGCTGGGCAGCCACGGGTGCCTGCCAATGCAGTTCCGGGTAGTCACTGATGCTCTGGAGCAACTGGCGCTCCTCGCAACGGTCTTCGATGGCGCGACGGAACGCCATGCGGCGCTGGTCTTCCTGCTGACGACGGGTCTTGACGGTGCTGTTGCTGTCTTCGTAGGGCCGGGTCATTTGGAGTCTCCCAATGCGAGTACGGGGAGTACAGGATGGGCGCGGGGGATGACGGTTTGGCGGCGCGGGGGTTACAGGATGATGAATCTTGCGAAGCTGGCGCAAATCCATGTGGGAGCTGGCTTGCCTGCGATGGCGGTGTATCAGGCAATGAAGAGGGTAACTGGCAGACCGCTATCGCAGGCAAGCCAGCTCCCACAGACCCTCAGTCGTCGAGGGCTTTGACGGATTTTGGCGAGAGGCGAAGGCTGCGCAAACTGCGCTTCACGCTCTTGAGGTGGTTGACCAGGCTCGGGCCACGGGCCATGGCCACGCCCATCGCCAACACGTCGATGACCACCAGGTGGGCAATGCGCGAGGTCAGCGGCGTGTAGATTTCGGTGTCTTCATGCACGTCGATCGCCAGGTTCACCGTGGAGAGCTCCGCCAATGGCGTCTGGCTTGGGCACAGGGTGATCAACGACGCACCGCTCTCACGCACCAGGTTGGCGGTGATCAGCAGGTCTTTGGAACGACCTGATTGGGAAATGCAGATGGCCACGTCTGTGGGCTTCAAGGTCACCGCCGACATCGCCTGCATGTGCGGGTCGCTGTAGGCCGCGGCGGTCAGCAGCAGGCGGAAGAACTTGTGCTGGGCATCGGCCGCCACCGCGCCGGACGCACCGAAGCCGTAGAACTCGACGCGCTGGGCCTGGGACATCGCGGTCACGGCCTTTTGCAGCTCCACCGGGTCGAGCTTCTCGCGCACTTCCATCAAGGTGTGCAAGGTGGTGTCAAAGATTTTCAGGCTGTAGTCGGCGACGGAGTCGTCTTCATGGATTGCAAACTGGCCGAAGCTCGCACCAGCAGCCAGGCTTTGCGCCAGCTTGAGTTTCAGATCCTGAAACCCGGAGCACCCAATGGCGCGACAGAAGCGCACGATGGTCGGCTCACTGATGCCCACGCTGTGGGCCAGGTCGGCCATGGAACTGTGCATCACGGCCGCAGGGTCAAGCAGCACATGATCGGCAACCTTGAGTTCCGATTTGCGTAACAGGTGGCGCGACTGGGCGATATGTTGCAACAGGTTCAAAGGGCAGGACTCTTGTTATTGGCAGGCGCCAGGGATGTAGCAAGCTTGTAGTTATACTACAAGAATTGTCGTTTTGCCCGTGTGATGCATCACTAAATCGCCCTACTCCCCCCTGATTCAGCGGGCAGGCGCTATGTAGCCATAAAGGCGGCCTACGCTGCGCTAAGAAAAATCTGCATTTTTACGTAACAAATCTGCCAGCCCCTCGGCCCGCATGGGCGGGCTGATCAGGTAACCCTGTACCTCGTCACACTGCTCGCCGCGCAGGAAATCCAGCTGCTGCTGATCCTCCACGCCTTCGGCCACTACCTTGAGCGCCAACCCGTGAGCCATGGCGATGATCGCACGGGTGATCGCCGCATCTTCGCGTCCCTGACCAAGCCCGCGAATAAAGGCCTGGTCGATCTTTACGTAGTCCACCGGGATGCGTTTGAGGTAGCTGAGGGATGAGTAACCGGTGCCAAAGTCGTCGATGGCCAGCTTCACCCCCAGGTCACGCAGTTGCTGGAAGGTGGCGATGATGTGTTCAACGCTGTCGAGCAACTGGCTTTCGGTCAGTTCCAGCTCCAGGTATTGCGGGTCCAGTGCGGTTTCTTCCAGCACTTGGCGTACCAGGCTGACCAGCTTGCCCTGGCGCAGCTGATGCACCGACAAGTTGACCGACACGCGAATCGGCGCCAGCCCCTGACGCTGCCATTCGCAGGCCTGCCAGCAGGCCTGGCGCAGCACAAACTCGCCCAACGGCACGATCAAGCCGGTTTCTTCCGCCAAACCGATAAAGTCGCTCGGCGGCACCATGCCCCACTGCGGATGCTCCCAGCGGACCAACGCCTCGGCAGCCTTCAGCTTTCCCGTCGCCAGGCACAGCTTGGGTTGGTAAAACACCGTGAGCTGACGCTCGTCGATGGCTTTGCGCAGGTGGTTTTCCAGCTGCAAACGCTCCAGGGTGCTGGCTTGCAGGCTGTCGGTGAAGAACTGGAAATTATTCCCGCCCAAATGCTTGGCGTGCTGCATCGCCATATTCGCCTGGCTGACCAGTGCAGAAATTTCCCGTGCGTTATCCGGCAACAGGCTGACGCCCATCGAGGCGCTGACCACCAGTTCATGCCCCTCCACATTCACCGGCACGCGCAATTTCGCCAGCAGCCGGGTCGCCACCCGCGCCAGGCTCGATAGGTTGCCATAGGCGTCAAACAACACGGCGAATTCATCACCGGACAGGCGCGCAATGGTGTCGGCCTCCGGCAGCGCGTTGATCAAGCGTCGCGCCATTTTCTGCAGCAGTTGGTCGGCCACTTCATGGCCCAGGCTGTCATTAAGCAATTTGAAGCGGTCGAGGTTGATATGCAGCAGCGCAAGGCTGCGACCGCCTTGGCGCACGCGCTGGTGAGCCTCGCGCAGCCGTTCGCGAAACAGCGAACGGTTGGCCAGGCCCGTCAACTCGTCGTAGTGGGTGAGGTAGCGCATGCGCTCCTCCGACTCGCGCCGGGCGGACAGATCGGCGAAGAAGCCTACGATATGACTGACGTTTCCCCGCACATCGCGCACCACGTTCAGTTGTAGCCACTGCGGGTACAGTTCGCCGTTCTTGCGCGTCTCCACCAATTCGCCCTGCCAGGTGCCATGGCTGAGCAATGCCTGGCGGATCAGCGGGAAGTGGCGCCGCGCATCGCGACTGCAGGGCAGTTCCACGACGTTGCGGCCAAGCATGTCGTCGATGTCAAAGCCGGTGACGCGGCTGAACGCCTGGTTCACGGCGATCAGCGCGTAGTTCGGGTCGAGGATCACAATGCCTTCGCTGGCCGCCTCGAACACCGTCGAAGCCAGGCGTTGCTGCTCTTCTACGGCCTTGCTGGCACTGATATCGCGACGCGTGCCCAGCATACGGATAACGCGGCCACTGGGCGTGCGCTCCACGGCGCGCCCGCGGTCTTCGATCCACACCCAATGCCCATCGCCATGACGTATCCGGTATTCCACCTGATAGTCCTCGCTGCGACCCTTGAGGTGCTCTACCAGCGCGTGCTTGAGCAGTGGCAGATCGTCGGGGTGCAAGCGCGGTTTGAGGTGGCTGAGCATCGCCGTGACGTATTCGGGCTCCAGGCCAAACAACTCCTTGAGTTGCGTGTGGTGGACCTCGTCGGTTTGCAGGTTCCAGTCCCACAGGCCCAGTTCACTGGCTTGCAGGGCCATGGCCAGGCGCGCTTCGCTTTTACTCAAGGCGAGGCTGGCAGCATCCAATTGCTGGCTGCGTTGCGCCACACGGTCTTGCAAGCCGACTTGGGCTTCACGCAAGTTCTGCTCCACCTCGCGGCGCTGCTCGACTTCGCGCACCAGGTCTTGGTTCAACTGCTCACTGCGTTGCTGCGCCTGCTGTAAATGCTCGATCAGGGCCTGGTTCTGGAAACGGCGCAACAACCCGCGCTGGATCAGGCGGTTGACCTGCCACGCCACCAGGCTCAGGGACGCCAGCAGGATCAGCCCGAGCACGCCCCAGCCTTGTTGCTGCGGTGTGCCATTCCAGAACAGGTAGACGATGGCCGGCACCAGGCACGGCAAGGCAAACGACAGGTAGGCCCAAAAGCTCACGGCATAGGCAACGCTGGCCGACAAGGTGGCGGCGCCGATCAGGCCAAACACCCAGGCTTGATGCATGAAACTGTCCGTGGGCACCAGGGCAATGGCCGCAGCCGAGAGGGTCAGGCCACTGACCGCCGAGCCGAGCATGAACATACGGCGCCACACGGGCTGGGCCTGCCGGCTGGGCATGGCCGAGTCAAAGGCCGCTACTTGAATCACGCGCATCGCCACCAGGGCCAGCAGCCAGAGCAGCCAGACGCTGTCCAGCAGGTATTGATTGGGGTTCCACAGCAACCAGGCGCAGACCAGGCCGTTGACCAGCATCAGCAGCGTCGGCAGCAACGAGCCCTGATAGAGCAGGCGCGTGCGCTCAACCGCGATTTGGGTTGCATAGTGTTTACGGATGACCTGTGCTGGGGCCGGCGAGGGGCCAAACAGGTCGGTGCTAAGGGTCATAGGCGGTGTTCTTATAATGGTGAGCCCGAAACGTCGACGGAGCATACACAAGCAAGCGCCTGGGCCAAACTGCTACAAGTCATAAAAAACCTGCTGCGATTGGCCGCAAACCTTTGGTCCAGACCGCTTGAGCAAGACACGGCACGGGTTGCGGCCGATGACCAACCGGTCATCACCCCCGTCAGAATGTTCGCCGCGTCGCTAGCCTGCAGGCGTTTTGCATCGACCATCCGGCATTGGGATTTGCCCAGGCCCCCCAAGGCCCATAGAATGCGTCGATGCGCGATGATCTCTCTCTTTTGCTGAACTCCCTCAACGATGCCCAACGCCAGGCCGTAGCGGCCCCCGTTGGCCGTCAGTTGGTCCTGGCCGGTGCTGGCTCCGGTAAAACCCGAGTGCTGGTGCACCGTATCGCCTGGTTGATCCAGGTCGAAAACGCGTCCCCGCATTCCATCCTGTCGGTGACCTTCACCAACAAGGCCGCTGCCGAGATGCGTCATCGCATCGAGCAGTTGATGGGCATCAGCCCGGCCGGCATGTGGGTAGGCACTTTCCACGGCCTGGCACACCGCCTGTTGCGGGCGCATTGGCAGGAAGCGGGGCTGAGCCAGACCTTCCAGATTCTCGACAGCGACGACCAGCAACGCCTGGTCAAGCGTGTGATCCGCGAACTGGGCCTGGACGAACAACGCTGGCCGGCGCGTCAGGCGCAGTGGTTTATCAACGGCCAGAAAGACGAGGGCCTGCGCCCGCAACATATCCAGGCCAGCGGCGACCTGTTCCTGGCCACCATGCGCAGCATTTATGAGGCCTATGAAGCGGCCTGCGTGCGCGCCGGCGTCATCGACTTCTCCGAACTGCTGCTGCGTGCCCTCGACCTGTGGCGCGACAACCCCGGTTTGCTGGCCCATTACCAGAAACGCTTCCGCCATATCCTGGTGGACGAGTTCCAGGACACCAACGCCGTGCAGTACGCCTGGTTGCGCCTGCTGGCCAAGGGCGGCGACAGCCTGATGGTGGTGGGCGATGACGACCAGTCGATCTACGGCTGGCGCGGCGCGAAAATCGAGAACATCTACCAGTATTCCGAAGACTTCCCGGACGCGGTGACCATCCGCCTGGAGCAGAATTACCGCTCCACCGCCGGGATCCTCAAGGCGGCCAACGCCTTGATCGCCAACAACACCGGGCGCCTGGGCAAAGAGTTGTGGACCGACGGCGGGGAAGGCGAAGCGATCAACCTGTACGCGGCGTTCAATGAGCACGATGAAGCGCGCTATGTGGTGGAAACCATCGAAAGCGCACTGAAAACCGGCCTGGCCCGTAGCGATATCGCGATTCTGTACCGTTCCAACGCCCAATCGCGGGTGCTGGAAGAAGCGTTGCTGCGCGAGCGCATCCCCTACCGCATCTATGGCGGCCAGCGCTTCTTCGAACGTGCCGAAATCAAGAACGCCATGGCCTACCTGCGTTTGCTTGAGGGCCGTGGTAACGATGCGGCGCTGGAGCGGGTGATCAATATCCCGGCGCGTGGCATTGGCGAGAAAACCGTTGAAGCGATCCGCGACCATGCGCGCCATGCCGATGTGTCGATGTGGGAAGCCATGCGCTTGCTGATCGCCAACAAAGGCCTGACTGGCCGTGCTGCCGGGGCGTTGGGGGTGTTTGTCGAGCTGATCGAGAACCTGGCCGCCAAGTGCGCAGAGATGCCACTGCACCTGATGACTCAGACCGTGATCGAGCAGTCCGGGCTGATCGCCTATCACGAAGCGGAAAAGGGCGAGAAAGGCCAGGCCCGGGTAGAAAACCTTGAGGAACTGGTCAGCGCTGCTCGTGCGTTCGAAAACACCGAGGACGACGAAGAGCTGACGCCGCTCGCCGCCTTCCTGGGCCACGCCTCGCTGGAAGCCGGCGATACCCAGGCCGACGAGCATGAAGACAGCATCCAGCTGATGACCTTGCACAGCGCCAAAGGCCTGGAATTCCCTTACGTGTTCCTGGTGGGCATGGAAGAAGGCCTGTTCCCTCACAAGATGAGCCTGGAAGAACCCGGCCGCCTTGAAGAAGAACGCCGCCTGGCCTACGTGGGCATTACCCGGGCGATGCAGAACCTGGTGATGACCTACGCCGAGACCCGACGCCTGTACGGTAGCGAAACCTACAATAAGGTGTCGCGCTTCGTACGTGAGGTGCCCAAGGGGCTGATCCAGGAAGTGCGCTTGTCCAACAGCGTCAGCCGCCCGTTCGGCGGTGGCCAGCAACAGAACTCCAGCAGCATGTTTGCCGGTTCCGAAATACCGGAAACCCCGTTCAGCCTGGGCCAGCAGGTCAAGCATGCGATCTTCGGCGAAGGCGTGATCCTCAACTTCGAAGGCGCCGGCGCCCAGGCCCGGGTGCAGGTGAACTTCGCCGAGGGCAGCAAGTGGCTGATGATGGGTTACGCCAAGCTCGAAGCGGTCTGAGCTGGCCACAATAAGCCCACCATCATGAAACACTGCGTAACATGAAGATTATTGGCCCTCCCTTGTTTTAGAGGCGTGCGGGCCAATATCTGTAATTAGTCCTACAGACCCTTCGGATTTGGTCTTACGCAAAAGCCCGAAACATTATGCCGCTAGCCACTGCCACGACACCTGTGCAACATGGCGCGCGTGCAATCCACAAATGGGAATTCCCTATATGAAACGTTTTCTTAGCATCGCCATGGCGTTGTGCATCGGCCTGACGATGAGCCTCGACGCCAACGCCAAACGCTTCGGTGGCGGCAAAAGCTCGGGCGCGGCACCGACTCACCAGACCAGCCAAATGGCTCCATCCGCCGGTGCGGGCGGTGCTGCGGCTACTGCAGGCGCAGCCGGTGCCGCTGGCGCTGCTGCCAAGGCCGGCGGTGCTTCGCGCTGGCTGGGCCCACTGGCCGGCATCGCCGCCGGTGGCCTGCTCGCGTCCATGTTCATGGGCGACGGCTTCCAGGGCATGCAGATCTTCGACATCCTGATCATGGGCGTCATCGCCTTTTTGGTCTTCCGCTTTATCGCCGCCCGTCGCCGCAAGCAGCAGGAGCACCTGGCTCCAGCCGGCGCGCCGATGCAGCGTGAAGCGTTCGAACAGAAGCCTGCCATGGGTTCGATCTTCGGTGGTTCGGCAGCCCCTGCCGCCCGTCCGGTGATCAACGCACCGGCCTGGTTCAACGAAGAGCGTTTCGTCGAAGCGGCCCGCAGCCACTTCCAGTCCCTGCAACAGCATTGGGACGCCAACGAAATGGACAAGATCTCCGAGTTCGTGACCCCGCAACTGCTGGAGTTCCTCAAGCGCGAACGTGCCGAGATCGGTGACGCCTTCCAGTCGACCTACATCGACGACCTGCGCGTACAGCTCGATGGCGTGGACGATCGTGCCGACAAGACCATTGCCACCCTGACCTTCAGCGGTGTGTCGAAGTCCTCGCGTTTCGACCAGGGCGAAGTGTTCAGCGAAAGCTGGAACATGGAACGCGCCCAGGGCGACGACCAGCCATGGCTGGTCGCCGGTATCCGCCAGAACGGCTAATACCTGCGCGTTTGAGCAAGCGGTAACAAAAACCCCGGACATGTCCGGGGTTTTCTATTTCACGGTTGCACTTATAGCGAGCTACTGTATAAAACGCCCCTATAAACCGCGCCATCTAGCAAGAGGATCCCGGCCGTGGAAGAAATCATCGAACAACTGCGTGAAGCCAACGAACCGGTCCCGGTTCCTTTGGAGCTACCTGACGAAGACCTGCTGGTGGAAATCGAGGAACAACTGTTTATCGACATCCCCTTTGTCTTCCGTGAATTCTTGCTGACCGTCAGCGACGTAGTCTATGGCAGCCTGGAGCCAGTGACCGTCACCGACCCGCAGTCCCACACTTACCTGCCGGACGTCGCGGCCAACGCCTGGGATGCCGGTGTTGATCGCAGCCTGATCCCGATCTGCCAGGACGGCGACGACTACTACTGCGTCGAAGAAGACGGCACCGTGGTGTTGTGGTCCGCCGAAGAAGAATTGGTCACCGAAGAAACCTGGGAATCGGTGTGGCACTGGGCACGGGACGTCTGGCTGGAAAGCTGATACTTGATAGCTTTTGTGGCGAGGGAGCTTGCTCCCGCTGGGCTGCAAAGCAGCCCCCGCCAACGCCAGTCAGTGTTCCGTATCCTTGTGGTTGTCCAGCGTCTCCAGCAACGCAACCTGCATCCGCGTATGCACACGGATAAACCAGCGCCAGAGCACTGCAGCCACCGCCGCCGTGACCACGGCAATCAACACCAGCAACTTGTTGGTCGGCAGAATACTGGCCGACAAGGCTGCCAATAGCAGGAAGATCACCAGCAGCGACAAGAGGGGGATCAGCTCCGCAATCACCCTTCGCACACGCTGGGTATGACGCCCGGCCATCTCTGGCTTCACGCTCATCTCCGCCAGCAGCATCGACAGCGCCTTGAGCTTGCGATACGCCGCAATCAGAAACGGCAACGACACTAGCAGCGCCCCGCCCCAGATCAACGCCTTCTGCCAGCTTTGATCGCTGACCCAGCCTTCCAGATACCCACCGATGCGCCCTGCGAAAAAGCTGCCGGCAAAGAAGATTGCGATCACCAATGCCAGGTTTACCCCGACTTGCAGGATGATCTTGCGGATCATCGCGGCCAACATCGCCCCCTCGCCCTGGGGCTGAATGCTGCGCAACCATTCTCCATACATGCCGAACACTCGGCTCATTCGCGTGGGCATCAGTGCGGCGATCTTCAATGATAGCGGGTCGGCCCCGCGAATCAGGTAGGGCGTCAGCAGTGTGGTGATCGCCGAAACGGCCACCGCCACGGGATACAGAAAGTCGCTGGTGACCTGCAGGGTCATCCCCAGCGCCGCGATGATGAAAGAAAACTCGCCAATTTGTGACAGCCCCATACCAACCCGCAGCGAGGTGCGACCATCGTTGCCGGCGATAAACGCGCCCAGCCCGCACGACAGCATCTTGCCCAGCACCACGGCCACGGTGATCACCGCAATGGGCCAGGCGTATTGCAGCAGAATCTGCGGGTCGATCATCAAGCCAATCGCCACGAAGAAAATTGCGCTGAACATGTCGCGAACGGGCTCGATCAGACCCTCGATCTTAATCAACTGGCGGGATTCAGCCATGATTGCGCCGATCAAAAAGGCTCCGAGCACCATGCTGTATTCCAACTTCACCACCAACAGGCAGAAACCGAAGCACAGCCCCAATACAGTGATCAGCAGCATCTCGTTGCTTTCAAACTTGGCCACATAAGCCAGCAGGCGCGGCACCAGCAAAATCCCAATCACCAGGGCGACAATCATGAACAGCGAGAGCTTGCCGACCGTGGAGAACACCTCGCCGGAGCTGACCGTGCCACTCACCGCAATGCTCGACAGCAACGCAATGATGCCGATACCCAGGATGTCCTCCACAATCAGCACGCCGAAAATCAGCTGGGCGAACCGCTGGTCTTTCATCTTCAGGTCGTTGAGGGCCTTGACGATAATGGTGGTCGAGGAGATTGCCAGGATCGCGCCGAGGAACAGCGAGTCCATAGTGCTCCAGTCGAACCAGCGGCCGATCTCGTAGCCGATCCAGATCATCAACACGATTTCCAGGAACGCCGCGATAAACGCTGTGGCCCCTACCTTGAATAGCTTGCGCAGGCTGAATTCCAGGCCCAGGCAGAACATCAGGAAGATGACCCCCAGCTCCGCCAGGGTCTTGATCGTGTCTTCATCGTGGATCAGGCCAAACGGCGGGGTGTGGGGGCCGATAATGAAGCCGGCAACGATGTAGCCCAGCACCACCGGCTGCTTGAAGCGGTGAAACAGGATAGTGACCACCCCTGCCACCAGCATGATCACGGCCAAGTCCTGGATAAAGCTGATGGCGTGCATGGCGAGGGGCTCCTTGAGGGCGCCGGCGCTTTTCCCACTTCCGGCCGCGCCTTTGAAGGGTCGGAAAAGTCTGCCTTGATCGTAAGAAAAGCCCTGAGAAGGGCTTTTGAAGGGTAACACCGCGACTTCTGCTGGAAAGCCGGTGCAATATATGGAAACAGATCGCTGCGCGCGTGACGGCAAGCCGCCTGACGGCGTCCCGTTAGGGATGGCGCTGCAAAGACTTTGAGTACCCGCAGAGGTGCCTCCCCCCAACCAATGCCTACAACCCGTGAGTGTGCTATGGAACCCGGAAACGCCCAGCTGTCGATGACGGTACTGATGACCCCTGACATGGCCAACTTCTCTGGCAATGTGCACGGCGGCACGCTGCTCAAGTACCTCGACGAAGTGGCCTACGCCTGCGCCAGCCGTTATGCCGGTCGTTATGTGGTCACGCTGTCGGTGGACCAGGTGATTTTTCGCGAGCCGATTCATGTCGGTGAGCTGGTGACCTTCCTGGCGTCAGTCAACTACACCGGCAATACGTCGATGGAAGTGGGCATCAAGGTGGTGACCGAGAATATCCGCGAACGCTCGGTGCGCCATACCAACAGCTGCTTCTTCACCATGGTGGCCGTGGACGACCAGCGCAAACCTGCCGCCGTACCGCCCTTGCAGCCGCAGAACAGCGAGGACAAGCGCCGCTTTGTGCAGGCTCAGCAACGTCGGCAGATTCGCCAGGAACTGGAAAAGCGCTACCGGGAAATCAAAGCCGACGCGCCGTAAACTCCAAGCGGCGAATCAACTCAAAAAAATGTGGGAGCGGGCTTGCCCGCGATAGCAGTGGTTCAGTCGACATCGCTTTGACTGAGATACCGCCATCGCGGGCAAGCCCGCTCCCACATTGGGTTTTGTGTGCTTACAGGCTGATCGGTGTGGCTTCGAAGCGCACACGAGGGTGGGCAATACGGTCCTGGGCCCGCACCAGTTCCAGCTCATAACTGGCGCAGGCCTGGGTTTCCAGCAGCACTTCATGCACGGCCGCAGCGGTGAACTCAAAAGCGGCCACCAGGCTATCCCCCAACAGTACCCGCGCCAGGAACAGCCCGGACGTCAGGTCGCCCACGCCCACTGGCTGACGCGGAAACGCCAGCAGGGGCCGACGCAAGTGCCAACTGCCGTCGGCCGTCACCAACAGCATTTCAAACCCTTCTGGCAGTTTGCCTGGGTAATCCAGGTGCTTGACCAACACAGCCTTGGGCCCGCGCGCCAGCAAGGCCTTGGCCATCGCCAGGCAATCGAACAGCGATTGCGGCTTGCGCCCGGCAAAACTGTCCAGCTCCAGTTGGTTGGGGCACAGGAAGTCCGCCATGGCGGCAGCCTCATCCAAGAGGAAATCGCTGACCTCCTGCGGCACGATGCAACCCTTTTCCGGGTGGCCCATCACCGGGTCGCACAGGTACAGCGCCTTGGGGTTGATCGCCTTGATGCGTGCCACACCGCTGAGGATGGCACGGCCCTGGTCTGCACTGCCCAGGTACCCGGACAGCACCGCATCACAGTTGCCCAGCTCGCCAATCGCGGCAATACCCTCCACCAGCGCAGGAATTTGCAGCGGCGCCAACACTTCGCCCGCCCACTGTCCATACTGTGTGTGGTTGGAAAACTGCACCGTGTTGAGCGGCCAGACATTCACCCCGACCCGCTGCATGGGGAACACGGCGGCGCTGTTTCCGGCGTGGCCGAAGACCACATGAGACTGGATCGCAAGCAGGTGAGGTGTACGTTTCATGCGGGAGATTTCCGTAAAACCGTTGAATTTCTGGCCGAGCAGTATGCGACTAAACGCAGCCTGTACGACAGACCGGCGACACAGTTAAGCTGCGCTCACTTTGTTGGAGTTCATGGAATGCTGACCCTGGGAAACATCTTCGTCTTGATGCTGCTGGCCACCGGCGCCGCCTGGGTTTGGCACAACCACGGCTTGCGTGAACGGGCGTTGGCGCGGGTCAAGCAGCATTGCGCCAAGCTCGATATCGAGCTGCTCGACGGTGCCGTGGCGCTCAAACGCATCGGTTTCGTCAAGGATGCCAATGGCCGCCGACGCCTGGCGCGCATCTATAATTTCGAGTTTACGGTGACCGGCGAAACCCGGCATGCCGGGGTCATCACCCAATTCGGCGCCCACAGCGCGCAGATCGAACTGGCGCCCTACCCGTTCGAAACCAAGGAGCCGCTGCCCAGCGCCGAGATCATCGAATTGAGCCAGTGGCGCCAGGACCACGCCAGCAAGAAACATCAGTAACGGCAGGCTGCCAGGGCGCTTTGCAATGCGGCCACGTCCTGTGGTGCGCTGAAGATCAACTCAACACGTGAATCGCGCCGCCAAGCGCTGGGTTGCCAGTGCAGTGGGCTGTCATCCACAGCGTTGGCGGACACCCAGCCGTCAACGCTGTGGATAACCAATTTGGCACGGCGCCAGTCGATACTCGATAGCCACTGATGCAGACGGCTGACATCGAATCGCTGGCTTGGGTGCCAGCGCCAGCCAATGCTCCAGCCGCCCTCCTGGCTCTGGCTCAAACAGATCGGCAGCCCAGGGTCGCTCCAGATCGCCGGCATTTGCCCCACTGCTTCAGGCACCGCAAAGTTATCCACAGCGCTTTGGGCCTGTGCTTTCAAACCGGGCAACCGGTCGAGTGGCAATTGCGCCTGGCATGTCCAATGGCGCGCGCAATCGGGTAATTGCGCTTCGATCGCCTGACGTTGCGTAGCAGTCAGCGTCTCGTCCTTGTTCAGCACCAGCAGGCCGGCACTGGTCAACGCCTCCTGTTGTGCCTGGGGCAACGGCCTGCCCGCCGCCAATGCCTGGGCATCGAGTACCAGCACGCAAGGCTGCACGGCCAGCACGTCTTGCCATGGCGCCTGCCGCAGTTGCTTGAGCAATTGCGCCGGATGGCCCAGGCCTGAGGGTTCAATAAACAGCCGGTCCGGCTTAGCCTTACGCAACAAGCGGCCCAGCCCTACCTGGAACGGTGCGCCGTTCACACAACACAAACAGCCGCCTGCCACCTCGCCCAGGGCGATACCGTCATCGTCTTGGGTGAGTAAGGCTGCATCCAGGCCGATCTGGCCGAACTCGTTGATCAGCACCGCCCAGCGCTCGTTGGCCGGGCGCTGGGCAAGCAGGTGCTTGATCAGGCTGGTCTTGCCGGCGCCCAAGGGCCCGGCAATCACATGGGTAGGAATGTTCTGCAGCATAAGAGGCATGGTTCAGGCCGTGTAGAGCGTTTGATCCTACGCGGTTATGCCAGCCAATCCAGCGTCAGGATCAACCGTCGCTCATCGGCCTTGAGCGCCGGCGAACGATGGATCAGGCCGTGCCCTTCATTGCCGTGCCATTTGGTGCCTTTGAGCAGCGCCACTTCACCGCAGTGGATCTGCTCGATGCGCTCAGTGGGCTCGGCATCCGCCTGGCCCAATGTGCGCCGGTCCATGACGCCTTCACGCAACCATTGGCTACCGATACCGGCGTAGGTGGTGATCAGCCGAACCGGCACGTGATCGACGTGAAAGCGCGGGCACATGGCCTTGTCCAACAGCCGTAAACGCACGCCGATGCGCTTGGCGCCCAGCAGACAGGCGAATGCACTGACCAGCCACGACACATCGGCGATAAACCCATCGTAGCCTTCAAGATCGCGACAACTGGACGCCAAACCTTGCAAGTTCGGCACGCAGTCTTCGTTAACCAACTCGACCACCAAGGACTCGGCCAACGGTTCATTGAGCGCCACCAGCAAAGCGCCAAACTCAGCGATATGCAGGGGCAGTTGGCGCTGCCAGATGGCCAGGTTGACGCCGTCATTGAGGATATCGGACAGCGCCAGCGGCGTTTCCCCATGTGTCTGGCGGATGACGGGGCGCAGGGGAATGACCGGGGCCAGCATCAGGCGACCTGCTCATACCAAGGGCCAAACGGGTCGGGCAACTGGCGCCAACCTTCGACGCCCAGGGCCATTTCTTCATCGTTGAGCAAGCAGGCGTCCAACTCGGTACGCATCTGGACAAAATCGATGTTTTGCCCGATAAACACCAGTTCCTGACGGCAGTCACCCGTGCTCAACTGCCAGTTAGTCATGATCGCCGCCACGCTTTCTTCGTCCTGAGGCCACTGGCTTTTCGGCACAAACCGCCACCAACGCCCGGCAAACCCATGACGCATCAGCCCGCCCGCCTGGGACCAACTGCCCGCATCCTGATGTTTGCTCGCCAACCAGAAGAAACCCTTGGAGCGCAACAGCTTGCCGTTGACCCAGGGGCGGTCGATAAAGTCGAAAAACCGCTGTGGATGGAAAGGCCGGCGCGCACGGTAAGCCGTGGACGCTATGCCGTATTCTTCGGTTTCCGGCACATGCTCACCGCGCAATTCCTGCAACCAGCCCGGGGCCTGGGCGGCGCGTTCGAAGTCGAAACGGCCAGTGTTGAGGATCTTGTTCAGCGGCACTTCGCCCATGACCATCGGGATGATTTCCGCCTGGGCGTTGAGGCGCTCGAGGATGGCCATCAGTTCTTCGCGCTCGCGGCTGCTGATCAGGTCGATCTTGCTGATCAGGATGACGTCGGCGAATTCGATCTGTTCGATCAACAGGTCGGTGATGGAACGTTCATCCTCCTCACCGAGGGTTTCGCCCCGTGAAGCCAGGCTTTCTGCAGCCTGGTAGTCGAGCAGGAAATTCATACCGTCGACCACAGTGACCATGGTGTCCAGGCGTGCAATGTCAGCCAGGCTTTGCTCGTTTTCATCGCGAAACGTGAAGGTTTCGGCCACGGGCAAAGGTTCGGAAATACCGGTGGATTCGATCAGCAGGTAATCGAAACGACCTTCTTTGGCGAGTTTTCCAACCTCTTCAAGCAAGTCTTCACGCAAGGTGCAGCAAATGCAGCCATTGCTCATCTCCACCAGTTTTTCTTCCGAACGATTGAGCGTGACGTCGCGCTGTACCTCGCTGCCGTCGATGTTGATTTCGCTCATGTCGTTGACGATCACCGCCACCCGCAGGTTGTCGCGGTTGCGTAGGACATAATTGAGCAACGTGCTTTTACCGGCGCCGAGAAAGCCGGACAACACGGTCACAGGGAGACGATTGGGCATCAGGTATTCCTCATCAAGGTTGGCCGGTCAAACTGCCCGTTTATGGCGTTCGCGCAGCTCTTCACGTTCTTTGGCTTCGATACACAAGGTGGCGGTGGGGCGCAGCAGCAGGCGTTGCAGGCCGATGGGTTCGCCGGTTTCACGGCACCAGCCGTATTCGCCACGGGCCAGCAATTCCAGGGCATCGTCGATCTTGTCCAACAGCTTCTTTTCGCGCTCGAGCAGGCGCAATTGCCATTGGCGTTGCTCTTCGGCACTGCCGATATCCGCCAGGTCGCTGTTGGTTTCCTGCTCGCGCAGTGCCTGGAACTCAGCATCGATACGGGCTTGCAGGTCATCACGCTGAGCCAGCAACAATTCGCGGAAGAAGCGCTGCTGGGCCTCATTCATGTAGTCGGCCGCTGGTTGGGCCAAAAGATCGTGTTCGGTCATGGGAAGGGGTTCGCGGGTCGGGCTGTACTTTTATGTTATAGTATAACAATACAAATAAGCCAATCCCTCTTGCTCGCCGCGACGAAGGGCGCAATGCTGGGTCACCTTCTTACGCTGAGAAACCCGATGAGATACCTGCTGTGCGCCCTGCTATTGGCAGCCGCCGGGCCTGCCTGCGCCCAGGCACCCAGCCTGTTGGCCAAGTGCACACGCAGCGCAAACCTGCTGGCGTGTGTAGACCCGTTGGGCAATGCCTATAGCGTGGCAACCGTCGGCAGCACCACCTACTTGCGCGGTTTCGAAGTGATCGGCAAACGCTATTGGGCGCAGACCAACAGCCGTTATGGGCAACTGACGTTTTTTACCGGGTTGGCATCGGATGGCGAGGCGTGGGTTGGCTACACGCGGCGCGTAGGCTGGACCACCATCAATCGGTTTTCCAGCTCTGGGGGCGCCAGCGCCAAGTTCACCTGCAGCCGAATGACCGGCTGTTAGGCCTGGCTGTTTTTCTGCGCCTGCACCCAGGCCATGTAGCTGTTCATGGGTGGGTTCTTCTGGAAGTAACGCTTGAGTCCTTCGAAAAGGCCATCCGCCACCGCCTGTTGATGGCGCGCCGTCACCAGCCGCTGGGCATCCCGAGGGTTGGAAATGAATCCCGTCTCCACCAGGATCGAAGGGACATCCGGTGACTTGAGCACGGCGAACCCCGCCTGCTCCACCCGTTTCTGATGCAGGCTGGTGATGCTTTGCAGGCTGCCCAATACCGAGCTGCCCAGTTGCAAGCTGGAGGCGATGGTCGCGTTCATCGACATGTCGAGAATCACTCCGGCCAGCATCGGGTCCTTGTCCTTCAGATTGAGCAAGGTGGTGGCGCCCAGCAAGTCGGCGCCATTTTCGCGCTGGGCCATGAAACGCGCTGTGGCCGAGGTGGCGCCGCCTTCAGACAACGCATACACCGAGGCGCCCGACGCGGTCAGCCGTGGCGCGGCGTCGGCATGTACCGAAATAAACATATCGGCCTTGTGCTGACGGGCAATGTCCACGCGCTTGCGCAGCGGCACGAAGAAGTCGTCGTTGCGCACCAGTTTCACGTCAAAACCCTTTTCGCGTTTCAAGCGTTTAGCCAGTAACTGGGCGATGGACAGCACCACATCTTTTTCGCGCTGGCCCTTGGAGCCGATGGCGCCGGGGTCTTTGCCGCCATGGCCGGGGTCGACCACCACGATGATGTCGCGCTTGGGATGCGCCTTGTCTACCGGCGCCACCAAGGGTGCTGGCTCAGCGGCGATTTGACGGGGCGCACGGGTCGCGTTGGTCAAGTCCAGCACCAGGCGATGGCCTTGTCCCTCCTGCGGCGGCAACACGAAACTGTTGAGCTGCATGGGCTCGACCAGGTC
Organism: Pseudomonas sp. CFSAN084952; assembly: GCF_009648855.1. Lineage (NCBI taxonomy): Bacteria > Pseudomonadati > Pseudomonadota > Gammaproteobacteria > Pseudomonadales > Pseudomonadaceae > Pseudomonas > Pseudomonas sp. CFSAN084952. The sequence goes on from NZ_CP045767.1 coordinate 5,387,333, forward strand.
CAGCACGATGCGCGTGTCGCTCTGGCCGAAATGCCCGGAACGGATCGAGGTAATCCCACTGTTCTTCAACGCCAATTGGGAAAAGTCGCCGCTGAGCCCGGCGCCACTCAAGTCGATGATCAATCGGTCGGGTGAGGTCAGGGAAAAGGTCTTGTATTGCACCGGGCCGCTGAGGTCGAACACCAGGCGCAGCTTGTCGTCTGAGCGCCACAGGCGTGCATTGCGAATCTGCGTGGCGTGAGCCCCCAAAGGCAAGGCAAACAAGGGGCTGACCAGCAGCAGGTTGAGGAGCTGACGTCGGTGCATGGCATATACCGCAGATAAAGGAGCATCCCTACTCGACGTGACTGAACAAAGGCAGGTGCAGAAAATTCATCGTGGCTCGTATTGTTATACTATAACATGTCGAATTATTTCCAACGATGGACCTGCTTATGAATGCGCTGACTCTGCCGGATATCGCCGCGCAGGCTTCACGCCAAGCCTTGCCACTCGACTGGGTGGGGATGCGCGGCATCGCCTTGCCAATCCTGATTGACGGTCAACACCTGACCGCCACCGCTGATGCGGGCGTAAGCCTGGACGACGGCACGGCCCGTGGCATTCATATGTCACGCCTGTACCTGGCTCTGGAAATGCTCGATCAACAGCCGCTGACATCTGCACTGCTGCGTAATGTACTGCAGCGTTTTCTCGACACACATGAAGGTTTATCTAAGAACGCTTACCTGCGCATCCACACCCAGCTGCTGCTTAAACGCCCTGCCCTGGTCAGCCCATTAGCCGGCTGGAAAACCTACCCCGTGAGCATCGAAGCGCGCCTGGAAAACCAGATGTTCCACGTGGAACTAAAAATTGACGTTACTTATTCCTCAACCTGCCCTTGCTCCGCCGCCCTCGCCAGGCAGTTGATTCAGCAGCAATTTGTGGATGATTTCGCCAATACGCCGTTACAGCATGAAGCGGTGCTGGCCTGGCTCGGCACTGCCGACGGCATCGTCGCCACACCCCATAGCCAGCGCAGCAGCGCGCAGTTGCACGTCCAGTTGCAAGGTACTGACCTGCCGATAGTCGGCTTGATCAACGCTGCCGAAGCCGCGCTCGGCACCGCCGTACAAACCGCGGTGAAACGCGCAGACGAACAAGCCTTCGCCCTGGCCAACGGGCAGAACCTGATGTTCTGCGAAGACGCCGCTCGCCGCCTGAACCTCGCCTTGAAACGCTCGGATGCCATCAAAGCCTTCCACCTCAAAGTGATCCACGCCGAAAGCCTGCACGCGCACGATGCCGTGGCTGAAAGCCGCTGGACGAGAGACTTTGCATGATCACCTGTAACTCTTTGCGCTGGGGTGCCCCCGGGCAACCGCTCACCCCGGCACTGGATTTGACCCTGGAAAAAGGCAGCCTCACCGGCATCATCGGCGCCAATGGCACAGGCAAAAGCAGCCTGCTCAAGGTCATTGCCGGCCTGCAAAAACCGCTGGCGGGAAAGGTCATTGTGGATGTTCCACGCCGTGGCGGCCTGGCCTTCTTGCCCCAGCAGCAACACTTGGACCGCCAGTTCCCCATCAGCCTGCAAGAACTGGTCGCTGCCGGTTTCTGGGGCATCCAACACACCCCGCAACAACGCAGCCAACGCCTGCAAGCGGTACTCGAAGACTGGTGCCTGACTGGCTTGGAACACCGACCGTTGATGGCATTGTCCGGAGGCGAATTGCAGCGCGCCCTGCTGGCACGCATGAGCCTGGCCGACGCACCCGTCCTGCTGCTCGACGAACCTCACGCAGCCCTCGATGAGGACGGTCAGGCGCTGTGCTGGAAACACATCCACGCTTGGCACAACGAAGGCCGCACCCTGGTGATCGTCTGCCATGACCTGGCCTCCGTGCGTCACCACACCCAGCACGTACTGCAGATCAAAAACACCGGCTGCGTATTCGGCCCCAGCAAAGAGCTGATCCGCCCGCAACCGCAGATGCAGGTGGCCTGAATGCACTTCACTGCCCACTTATGGATGCCGTTTCATGAGTTCGTCTTTATGCGCCGCGCACTCCTCGGCGGTTTGGTACTGGCTTGCAGCACCGCGCCGCTAGGAGTGTTTCTGATCCTGCGGCGCATGAGCCTGATCGGTGATGCGGTGGCCCACGGCATCCTGCCCGGTGCCGCCCTGGGTTTCTGGTTCGCCGGCCTGAGCCTGCCCGCGCTGACCCTCGGTGGCCTGGGTGCAGGCCTGAGCATGGCCGGCCTGGCCGCGTGGATCACCCGCCGCACCGGGCTGCGCGAAGACGCCAGCCTCGCCGCCATCTACCCCATCTCTTTGGCCGCGGGGGTGCTGATCCTGGGCCTTGCCGGCAAGCGCCTGGACCTGCTGCACCTGCTGTTCGGCTCCGCCCTGGCCGTGGATCAAACCACCCTGACCGGCATGCTCTGGGTCTCGGGTTTCAGCCTGATCGCCATGGCGCTGATCTACAGACCGCTGTTGCTGGACACCCTCGACCCGCTGTTCCTGCAAACCGTCAGCCGCCTCGGCCCCCTCGCCCATGGCGTGTTCCTGACCCTGGTGGTGCTGAACCTGGTGATTGGTTTCCAGGCCATCGGTGCGCTGATGGTGGTTGGCTTGATGATGTTGCCGGCCATCGCCTCACGCTTCTGGAGCCGACGCCTGCCGGTGCTGATTGCGGTATCGGCGCTGCTGGGCTGCCTGTCGGTGTGGTTGGGTCTGCTGCTGTCGTTCTACTACTCACTGCCCAGCGGCCCGGCCATCGTGCTGGTGGCGGGCGCTGGGTATTTGTTGTCCGTGGTGTTCGGTCCGGTGCACGGTTTGTTGCGCCGCCCGCCTTTGCTCACATCCCAATGAGGTGTTCCGATGCGCGCTCTACTCGTGCTGTTCAGTCTGCTGCTGCCGGTTTCGATGGCTCACGCCGCCGACAAACTCCAAGTAGTCACCAGCTTCAGTATTCTCAATGACATCACCCACCAGATCGGTGGCGAGCATATCCAGATCAGCAACATGGTCGGCCCGGACGCCGACGCCCATACCTATGAACCCACGCCGGATGACGCCAAGGCATTGCTCAAGGCCAAGGTCATCATCAAGAACGGCCTGGGTTTCGAGCCGTGGCTGGACCGCCTGGTTACCAGCACCGAAACCAAAGCAACGGTGGTCACCGCCAGCAAAGGCGTGATTTCCCACACCATGGACGAGGATGGCGAAACCATTCCCGACCCGCACGCCTGGCACAACCTAGCCAATGCCGAGATCTATGTGAGCAACATCACCAAGGCCCTGGTGGCCGCCGACCCGGCCAACAAGACCGCCTACCTGCGCAACAGCCAGGCCTACCTCAAGCAAATCCATAGCCTGCTGGACGAGGCCAAGGCCAAGTTCGGCGCCCTGCCACCGGGTAACCGCCGCATCGTCACTTCCCACGACGCTTTCGGTTACCTGGGCCAAGCCTATGGCATCCAGTTCCTCGCGCCCCAGGGTTTGTCCACCGAACGTGACCCTTCGGCCGCTGAAGTTGCCGCGCTGATCACTCAGATTCGCAAGGACAAGGTCAAAGCCGTGTTCATGGAAAACATCAAGGACTCACGCCTGCTCAAGCAGATCGCTGACGAAAGCGGCGCACAGATCGGCGGCACGCTTTACTCCGACGCTCTCGCTGCAGAAGGCCCGGCCAGCACCTTTATCGGGCTGTTCGAATACAACCTCAACACCCTGTGCGCCGCACTGAGCCAGCCATGATCCGCAAAAATCCTTCCGGCGACCTGCCGGTGATTGCCGAATCGGCCTACGTCGACAAGACCGCGATCATCTGCGGCAAAGTCATCATCGGTGAGAACGTGTTCGTCGGCCCTTACGCCGTGATCCGCGCCGACGAAGTGGATGCCAGCGGCGCCATGGACCCGATCACCATCGGCGCCAACTCCAACATCCAGGACGGCGTGGTCATCCACTCCAAATCCGGCGCAGCAGTGACCATCGGCGAATTCACCTCCATCGCTCACCGCTCCATCGTCCACGGCCCCTGCACGGTGGGCGACCGCGTGTTTATTGGCTTCAACAGTGTGCTGTTCAATTGCGCCGTCGGCGATGGGTGCGTGGTGCGCCACAACTCGGTGGTCGACGGCCGCGACCTGCCCGCCGCTTTCTACGTGCCCTCCACCACGCGTATCGGCCCCTACACCGACTTGTCGCAATTCCCACCGGTGAGTGTCAGCGCCTCGGAGTTTTCCGAAGACGTGGCACGCACTAACGTCGACCTGGTGCGCGGCTACAAAGCCCTGCAAAACGAGTTCTGAACCATGAGCCGCCTGCTGATCCGCAACGCCCGCCTGGTCAACGAGGGCCAGGTATTCGACGCCGACGTACTGATCGCCAATGGTCGTATCGAGAAGATTGCCGCCAGCATTCAAGGCGATAACGAACCGGTGGAAATCGATGCCAACGGCCAGTGGCTGCTGCCAGGCATGATCGACGACCAGGTGCACTTTCGCGAACCCGGTGCGCCGGAAAAAGGCAGCTTCTACAGCGAATCCCGCGCGGCGGTGGCCGGTGGTATCACCAGCTTCATGGACATGCCCAACACTCACCCGGCCACCTTGAACCTGGAAGCCCTGGCCGATAAAAAGCGCCGTGCCGCACTGCATTCAGTGGCCAACTACGGCTTTCATTTTGGCGTGAGCAACGACAACCTCGACACCGTCGCGGCCCTCGCTCCTCGTGAAGTGGCTGGGGTCAAAGTGTTCATGGGCGCATCCACCGGCAATATGCTGGTGGACGACCCACGCGTTCTGGAGCGCCTGTTTGCCGAGGTGCCGACCATCCTGCTCGCTCACTGCGAACACACGCCCAGCATCCTGGCCAACGAGCAACGCCTGCGCGAACGCTTCGGCGAGCATATTCCCGCAGTCGCCCACCCGCTGATCCGCGATGCCGAGGCCTGTTATCGCTCGTCATCGTTTGCCGTGGAATTGGCCAAACGCCATGGCACGCGCCTGCATGTGTTGCACCTGACCACCGCGCGGGAACTGGCGTTGTTCGAAGACAAGCCCCTGGCCGACAAGCACATCACCGCCGAGGTCTGCCTGCACCACCTGCTGTTCGATGACCGCGATTACCACCACCTCGGCCACCAGATCAAATGCAACCCGGCGATCAAGACCCGCACCGACCGCGACGCGCTGCGCCTGGCATTATTGAGTGATCGTCTGGATGTGATTGGCACCGACCATGCGCCGCATACCTGGGCGCAAAAACAGTTGGGCTATCGGCAAGCACCCTCGGGCTTGCCTCTGGTGCAGCATGCCCTGCCGGCGTTACTGGAGTTGGTGGCCGACGGGCATTTGCCCTTGACCACTCTGGTAGCCAAGACCAGCCACCGCGTGGCCGACCTGTTTGCCATCGCTGATCGCGGCTACGTGCGCGAAGGCTACTGGGCCGACCTGGTACTGATCAAACCGGAGCCTGCCGGCAAGCCGGTCAACAGCCAGCCTATTCTCGCCCGCTGCGGCTGGACACCCTTTGCAGAACGCAGCTTTCGCCACAGCGTGAGTACCACACTGGTCAGCGGCCACCTGGCCTGGCACAACGGCCAGGTGGTCAACAGTTGCCAGGGCTTGCCCCTGCAGTTCGGGCGTTAAGCGCGGGGTTTGACCGAACCGCAATCGTTGCCCAGCCACTGAGCGTGGCTGTCCAGGCTACCCTTCTGCTGGATCCCGGTGGCATTGAAGGTACCGTTGACGCTGGTGGTGAATTCTTTCTGGCTCTGAAACGTTGCCACCCCAGTGCCCTGGGCTTTCGGGCAACTGAAGCGGAACTTCCACTGGTTGCCGCTCTTGTCGGTGACTTCCTGTTTGCAGCCCGATTGAGGGTCGGTCAGGGGGATCGAATCGGAGGCCACCTGGGCCGGGGTCAGGCACACCTGTACGCCTTTACCGGCCATGTTAATGCCTTGTTTTTCGAGCATGGCGCGCTGTTCAGGGGTCATCTGTTGCTTGAGTTGACCGAGGATCAGCGACAAGTCCGGCAGGTCCTGGTTATCGACTTTCATATTGCTGGTGGTCAATTCCCACAAGCCCGGCGCCAGCATCTGCGCCTGTGCCGCCACAGGCAGCGACAAACCAACAACCATGGCCAAACCAAGCAGACGAGCATTCATCGGGTAACTCCTGGGTAATTGTGGGCGTTAGACGTCGCAAAGCAGCCAGTGTTGCATGGCAAATAAAATAGCGACATTCACAGCCGTTCATGGTCTGTTACGCACTGGACTGCCTGGAGTTACGTCGTTCATGGATTTCTTTGGCCCGCACCTGCTCGCCTACGTCATTGCCACGCTGCACTTTCTCGGAACGCTCGCCGCGATCCACGCAGTACTGACCGTGCGCACCGCACAAGGCTCGATCGCCTGGGCGTTGTCACTGATGTTCATGCCCTACCTGACGCTGATCCCCTACCTGATTTTCGGCCGCAGCACGTTCGACGCGTACATCCAGGCCCGTCGCCAGGCCAACCAGGAAATGCACACGGCCATTACCGAATTGAACTGGCGCCCCTGGGTGGAGGAAGCGCTCGCGGCGCGCAATTCCAGCGCCTATGCCTCCTTGCGCGCCATGCCCAAGCTGGGCCGCATGCCGTGCCTGGCCAACAACGAAGTGCGCCTGTTGATCAATGGCGATGCCACGTTCGGCGCGATCTTCGAGGCTATCCGTAACGCAAAGACCGCCGTGCTGTTCCAGTTTTTCATCATTCACGATGACGAACTGGGCCGTCAATTGCAGGCCCTGTTGAGGGAAAAAGCCGCTCAGGGCGTGGCCATTTATGTGCTGTACGACCGCATCGGCAGTCACGCCCTGCCCCATCGTTATGTGCAAGCGCTGCGTGACGCTGGCGTGCAGGTCAAGGCATTCGCCACCCGCAGTGGCTGGCTCAATCGCTTCCAGGTCAACTTCCGTAACCATCGCAAGATCGTCGTGGTGGACGGCATCACCGGTTTTGTCGGCGGGCATAACGTAGGCGATGAATACCTGGGTAAAAAACCGCCGCTGGCGCCATGGCGCGATACCCATGTGCAGGTCGCAGGCCCAGTGGTGGCATGCCTGCAGGAGTCGTTTGCCGAGGACTGGTTCTGGGCCGCACGGGAACTGCCGCCGCTGATCCTGCCGGACGCCTACCCGGAAGACGGCGTGCTCTGCCAGTTGCTTGCCAGTGGGCCAGCGGACCCTTATGAAACCTGCTCGCTGTTTTTCGTCGAGGCCATCCATGCCGCGACCAAGCGGGTGTGGATCACCAGCCCCTATTTCATCCCCGACGAGGCGGTGTTTGCCGCCCTGCGCCTGGCGGTATTGCGCGGAGTCGATGTGCGCCTGCTGCTGCCGTCACGGCCCGACCACCGCATCGTATATGCCGCATCCAGCCTGTACGCCAACGAAGCGGTGCGAGCAGGCGTGCGAGTGTTTCGCTACACACCGGGCTTTTTGCATCAGAAGGTGGTGTTGGTAGACAGCGAAATCAGCGCCATTGGCAGCGCCAACATGGACAACCGTTCGTTCCGGCTGAATTTTGAAGTGATGCTGCTGACGGTGGATGAAGCCTTCGCCAGCCAGGTTGAACAAATGTTGCTGGATGACTTTGCCCTGGCCCATGAAGTCAGCCAGGAAGAAAGCCGCGAGACCCGTCGCCTGCAACAACTGGGGATGCGCATTGCACGCCTGATCTCACCCATCCTCTAACCGCCAATACAAAACCAATGTGGGAGCTGGCTTGCCTGCGATAGCGGTGTTTCAGTCGACTCATCCGGTCCTGATACAACGCTATCGCAGGCAAGCCAGCTCCCACAGTTTTGAGCTTCAGTGCCTGGTGGTCAACGGTAGAGATCTTCCCGCGTCCACGGCAGTTCATGCCCGCCATCAGCATGGGGTTTCACTGCCAGTATCTGGTGCAGGTTGATCCAGCCACGGGCAAATGCATAAGCGCAACCGGCCAGGTACAGCCGCCAGATGCGTAGCGCCTGCTCTGGCACCATCTTCGCCGCTGCTTCCAGGTTGTCTTCCAGGCGTTCGCTCCAATGGTCCAATGTGCGGGCGTAATGCATACGCAGGCTTTCGACATCGACCACTTCCAGCCCTGCTTCGCTGATCTCGGCGGTCATCATGGCCAGGTGCGGCAGTTCACCATTAGGGAACACGTAGCGCTCGATAAACTCGCCGGCTCCACGGCCTACGGGGCGGCCATCGGTGTGCTTGGCGGTGATGCCATGGTTCATCACCAGGCCGCCTTCACGCACTGCGCCGAACAGGGTCCGGCAGTATTGCGCCAGGTTGGCGTGGCCGACGTGTTCGAACATGCCCACGCTCACGACTTTGTCGAAACGACCGTCCTGGGGCAGGTCGCGGTAGTCGAGTAATTGCAGGTCGACCTGGTCTTCCAGGCCTTCGGCTTTCACCCGCTCCTTGGCCAGCGCCAGTTGTTCCTTGCTCAAGGTGATGCCGAACACCTTGACCCCGAACTCACGTGCGGCATAACGCGCCAGCCCGCCCCAGCCGCAGCCCACATCGAGCAGATACTCACCCGGCTGCAGCCGCAACTTGCGGCACAGGTGGCGGAATTTGTCTTGTTGGGCCTGATCGATCGACTCGCTGCCGGTTTCGAAATAACCGCAGGAGTAGGCCATGTCCTGGTCCAGCCATAGCTGGTAGAACTCGTTGGACAGGTCGTAATGGTAGGAAATGGCCGCCGCGTCGGTGGCCTTATCGTGAATCGAGCGCACCGGACGACTCTCCTCGTCGTCATCGACCAAAGCGTGACTCAACTCGTCACATACCCTGATCACTTCGGTGATGGAGCCTTCCAGCTCCAGCTTGCCCTCGACGAAGGCTTCGCCCAGTGAGTCGAGTGTTGGATGGGTCAGCCTGGATACAACCGTGGGGTCCTTGACCACGATGGTGACACTGGGCTCAGGGCCCAAGTTGAATTCATGGCCGTCCCAGAGTCGAAGACGCAGCGGTAGCTGAAGATTCTGTAAGGCCGGTGGAAGTTGCGCGAGCATGAGTAGTCCCCCCTTGTTTCAGACGTCTGCTGTGAGGGTAGACCATGCCAAACAAAGTAGGAAGCTATCGAATGAATAGCTCCCCTTCTATGGCGCTCGGCGCTCGAGCAAACCTTCCTGGACCCACTGTTTCAGCCAAGTGGCCGCTTGCAGCGACGCCCCCTCTGAATAAGTGACCGTCAGCTCAGTACACAGTTCTGAAAAATTCCAGCCCATGGTCACCATGCCCGACAGCGCACAGGCTTCAGCGGCTTCCAGGCTGCGGTAGTGGCAGCGGTTCTGGTTGCGCCACACCAGGCAGATCTGCGCCGGCTCCAGCGCCTGGCTGCCGGGGAAATCCGACTCATCCTTGCTGGCTCGCCAGATCGCCACCGTGTTGAAACGGCAAAGCAACTGCTGCACCGAAGGCGCCAGCGCAACCTGTAAGGTGGGCCAGTCTTCAGGCGCCAGATGCGCCATGCCATTCAAGGTTAGCGGCTCCCCTTCGGCGGCGTCAAACGCCAAGGTGAACGCCCACTCCAGACGTGCCAACTCAGCCAAAGGCGCACTTTGCGCAGCCATGAAATGCTCAACGATAAACATCGCAAAGCGCTCGCCCAACCAGCGCACGCTGTAATGGGCCGAGGGATAACGGCGGATGTAGGCCTCGGTCAGCGAGCAAAACTGCTCATCTCCCAGCCAATACCAGATGGCACCGAAATCATGGCGCAGTACCTCTTGCAGACGCGACAGGTAGGCGTTGTGGTAAATCGCCAGGCCGGTGTCCACATCCAACGTCGGCCCTCCCAGCAAGGTAGCGGCAAAGCCACTGTTGGCCGGGGGCGCTTCGGATAATAGATGCTGTTCAAACGCCAACTGCCAGTCGATCAGGCGCATAACGCTCTCCGGGCCAAGGCGCTGGCACCCAACTCACGGGCTTTGTTCAACTCGGTGAGTAATTCTTCGAAGGGTGGAAAATGGTCATCGCGTTCCAGTAACGTCGACACGGGGCCCAGATGTTCGAGAGTCTGCTGATACAGCGCCCACACCGGGTCGCACACTGGATGGTCATGGGTATCGACCACATAGTCGCCATAGTCCATATGCCCTGCCAAATGCAGCTGGCGAATGCTTTCGGGTGGCAGGTTGCGAATGAAGGTCCAGGCATCAAAACCATGGTTACGTGCGCTGACGTAGACATTGTTGACGTCCAGCAGCAACTGGCATCCGCTCAGGTGGGCCAAGGCGTTGAGGAACTCCCACTCGGTGAATTCATCCGCCTTGGAACGCACGTAGCTGGAGACATTTTCCAGTACCAGCGGGCGCTGCAACACGTCCTGCACCTGACGTACACGGCCGGCCACGTGGTAAAGGCTTTCTTCGGTGTAAGGCAGGGGTAACAAATCATGTAACTGGTGCGCGCTGCCGCGGCTCCAGCACAGGTGATCGGAAATCCATGCCGGCTGAATGCGCTCTGCGAGCTGTTTGATGTGATTCAGGTAATCCATATCGAGGGCATGTGGCCCGCCGATGGACAACGACACACCGTGCATCACCAAGGGGTAACGCTCGGCTATCGCATCCAGGTAGTACAAGGCCTTGCCGCCCTGCACCAGGTAATTCTCGGAGATCACTTCGAACCAATCCACGGCCGGCGACTGTTCAAGGATCTGGTGGTAGTACTCACTGCGTAAACCCAGGCCGTAACCCAGACTTGGAAGGGACGCGGACATGACTCACTCCAGGGCAAAGTGTCCGCAGCGGTGGCAGGCAGCCGCCGCGGTTGCATTCGTTGGCCGGTTACTCGCCGACTGTACCGCCAGCGGCGTCGCAGGCCGATTTGGTCATGGCCTTGAAGCCCATCCCTTTACACTCGCCCTGGCCCTTGCACGCGTGGTCCTTGGTTTTGCAGTCGTTCATACCTTTGCAGGAGGTCACGCCGTAGCAGTGAACGGTGGCGTCTGCCGCTTGTACCTGGGTGGCCACACCCGCGAACAGAGAAGCAGCGGCCATTGCGAGGGCGGCACCAGCAGCAGCGGATTTAATGCTCATTGTTGTATTCCTCATGATCAGTAGTGGAGCCGATCTGAACGGATTGTTCAGTCTCGACACAGCACTAGAGTGAGGCCCCCTGTCGGCGTTACAGCCGTGTGCAAATATTTCTGAAATTATTCGTCGAGCTTCAACAGCGGCTCCTGGAAGCGCAGTAAACGCCCGGCGTTCCCCAATACCAACAAGGTGCTGAGGTTATGCAGCACCGCCGCGATCATCGCGCCCGCCGCCCCCAGCCAGCCAAATGCGGCGAACACCACGATGGCCAGTGTCCAGCCCAAGCCAATGATCACATTGACCTGCAACGTCTGCCGGCACTGGCGACTCAAGCGCACACAGGTGCCCAAGCGGCGCAAGTCGCTGCCGATCAGCACCACGTCCGCCGAGGCCAGGGCGATGTCGGCACCGCCCGCGCCCATGGCCACGCCGACCACGCCGGCCTTGAGCGCCAGGGAGTCGTTGATGCCATCGCCCACCACCATTGGCCGGAAGCCACTGCTGATTTCGCCCAGCACGCGGTTGAGCTTGTCTTCCGGCAGCGCTTGGGCTTCGACATCACTGATGCCCACGTCCAGCGCCAGGCTGTCGGCCACGCTTTGGCGGTCGCCGGTCAGCAGCAGTTGGCGGCCCAGGCCCAAGTCACGCAGCTCTTGCAGGGCCTGGCGCGCTTCGGGTTTGACGCTGTCGGCCAACAGCAGCCAGGCGAGGAACTCGCCGTTCAACGCCAGCCCGGCAATCGGGCCATCATGGGCGGGCACGGCGGTGGTGACGATGCCCAACTGTTCAAATAACTCCGGCCGCCCTAGCGCCGCTTCGCCCTGCTCGGTCTGGGCGACCACGCCCAGGCCCTGACGCTCGCGGATGTCGCTAAGCACCCGCATCTGCTCCTGGCTCGCCAACCCCGCCAACGCTCGGCTGACCGGGTGACTGCTTGCCGAACCAAGGCTGGCCGCCAGGTTCAGCAGCTTTTGGCGATCCGGCGCGGTAGTCTCGATGGACTGCAAGCGCAGGGTGCCAAAGGTCAGGGTGCCGGTCTTGTCGACCACCAGTGATGTCAGGTCGGCCAGTTCTTCGAGGAACGCCGAGCTGCGAATCAGGATGCCATGGCGCGCCGCCACGGCAATCCCGGCAATCGCCGTGGCCGGTGCCGACAGCACCAAGGCACAGGGGCACGCAGCCACGAGTACCGCGAGCATCGCCTGGGCGTCATTGGTGACAAACCAGGTGACGGCCGCCAGCAGCAACACAAGCACCATGTAGCTGCCGGCATAACGCTCCAGCAGCCGGGTGATCGGTGGCTTGGACCGCTCGGCGTTCTGCATCAGCGCAATAACTTTGCCCAACGTCGATTCGTTACCGGTGCGCGTGACCTCAAGGCGCAGCAGGCCATCGAGGTTGATCGCCCCACCAAACACCTGCACGCCCACGCTGGCTTCCAACGGCACCGACTCGCCGGTGATCGGCGCCGTGTCCAGGCTCGCCTGGCCGGACAACACCACGCCATCGGCCGGCACGCGGTCACCGGCACGCACTTCGACGATATCGCCGGTGTTCAAGGTGCCGTTATCCACTTCGGTGATGCTGCCGTCCGCCTGCACCAGGCGTGCATGGCTGCGGGTGAGTTTGCCCAGGGCATGGATCGCTTCCTGGGAGCCAATCACGCTGCGCTCTTCCAGCACATGGCCGAAGATCATGATGATCGGCAGCAACGCGGCGGTGAGCAGATCACCGGTGGCCCAGGCGCCGAGCATGGCCAGGGCGATCAATTGATCGGTGATGCCGTGCAGGCTCGGAAAGCGCAGGCTGTACCAGGCCGAACGCATCACCGGCACCGCCACCAGCAGGGATGCCACGCCCAGCAGCAACTGGCTGACGCCGCTCTGGTCGGGCGCGAGCCAGCGCCACACCAGGCCCAGCACGAGCAAGCCCAGGGCGAGCATCGCCAAGGTCAATTGCCGGGCAGCGCTGCGCTGTTCGGCAGAGGTCAGCATGGGTGCGCTCATTGTTCGGCTCCCTGGATGATCAAGCGGGAGTCGTCTTTGGGATCGACGGTGGTCACTGAACCGGCCTGGCCGAGAATCTTCGGCAAGCGTTCACGGTACAGGCGCAACAGCAAACCGGGATCTTTGACCTGGGCCAGGCTGGCAACGGTAGCGGTCTGCGCCTGGGCATTGGCCAAGCGCTCACTGGCCTGGGCATGGGCGACTTGCACCTGGCGATCAGCTTCCTGGTTGGCGGTCTGGGTGAGTTTTTCCGCTTCAGTGCGGGCGTTGGCCACGGCTTTATCGGCTTGCTGGCTGGCGGTCAGTACCGCGTTGAACGCATTCACCGCAGGCCCAGGCAGGCTCGACTGCACATCGACGCGGGTGGCTTCGATACCCAGCCCCAAGCCGCTGGCCGCCAACTCCGCCAGGCGTTTGTTGATGCCTTGCACCAGGTCGCCGCGCAGCCGCTCACGCCGTTCGGCGGCGCCATTGTCGCTGCCGATCAGTTCCGGGCGGGCTACCAGGATGGTGTCCAGATCCCGCGCAGCGGTGAGGGCCACGGCGCTGCGTGTCACCAGTCTGTCCAGGGCAGGCAGCACGTGGTCGCCCTGCAACACAAAGGCGTAGGGCTCGGTCACCTTGTAGAACACCCGCACGTCCAGTTGCACCACCCCGGCATCACCGGTCAGCAGGTAGCCGGAACCGGCCAGGGCATCGCTTAACGGCGTGGCGAAACTGGCCACGCGATCGGCCTGCAACGCCGCGTCGGAACGCAGCAGGTTTTCCACCCGGCGTTCGATCACCCGGTCGGCCGCTGGCAGCAGGATGACTTGCTCAAAAGGTTGCGGCCAGGCCAGCAACAACCCGGCGTTCTGAATGCGATCAAGGGCGCCGAAGTGCAAGACCACGGCGCGATTCTGCGGGTCGATCTGGCGCACATTGGAAAAGGCCCAGGCCAACGCCGCCAATACGGTGACCGCGTACAGTGCCAGGAACGTCAGGCGCCCGGCCTGGATCCACGGGCTGTCCGGGCTTTCAGGCTCGCTCATGGCTGCAGGTCCTTCGGCCCATCCACCAGGGCGCGGAACGGCGCGGCGTCGGTGCGCAGGATGATCTTGGTCCCCGGCGTGACCACCGTGCCCAAGGTATCCAGCGAACGCAGCAGGTTGTACAGCTGCGGATTGCCAGCGTAGGCGCGGCCATAAATCTGCGCGGCTTCAACCCGCGACTGCGCTTCGATATCGGCGGCTTTCACGGTGGCATCGGCCTGCATGATGCGCGCATCTCGCTCGGCAGCGGAGCGGATCTGCGCCGCTTCGCGCTTACCCACGGCGGTGCGTTCGGTGGCGATGGTTTCACGCTCGGCGCGCATGCGGTCAACCGTGGCGGTGAGGGTCACCGATGGCAACGTCAAACGCTCGATACCGACCTGCGCCACGCGCACACCATAGGTGGTGAGCAATTGTTGATCAATCTGCTGGCGCAACTGCGCTTCAAAATCGGCGATGCGCACTTGGCTGGCGTCGGTGTTGATCAAGCTGGACAGGTCAAAACTGGCCGCCGTGGTTTCTAGCGCCGAGCCGACAAAGGTACGAATCTGCCGCGCCGCCTCATCCGGCTGGTTCTGCACCGCACGCATAAAGCGCTGCACGTTGTCGGCATCGCCCTGCACCTGCCACGCCACATAGGCCTGCACAATAATCCGCAAGCCATCGCGGGTGCCCACATCCTGCAGGCCGCTGGAGGTGGTGCGCAGACGCAGGTCCACCGGGATCGCCGCTTCGAACGGTGCCGGCCAGCGCCAGCCCAGGCCCGGCTCCAGCAGCACGCGCGCCGGGTTGCCGAAGCGGGTAATCACCGTGGCCTCACCGGAACGCACTTGCACCAGGCTTGCCGCTGCCACGGCAAACAGCACCAGCAACACCGCCCACGCCATGCGACGCCAGGGAAAAGGCCCGGCCGCCTGCTCATCGCCGTGATGGTGATGGTGGTGGCCGTGATGGTGGTGATGACCGTGATCATGATCGTGGGAATGAACGCTCAACAGACAGACTCCTTATTGAACGGCTTTGCGCGGCGCCGACGGGTCGGCGGGCAAGGTAAAAGAACGCAGATCGATCGTCGGCGCACTGTCGGCACCCAAACGATGATCCAGAATAAGCAGCTTGGCCTGGGCCAGGCCCTGGCTCAGTTGGCCCAGGTACTGTTCCAGCACGAAGGCTTGGCCCGCAGCGGCGTAGGCCTTTTGTTCGGCGGCAAAGCGCAGGTTCGCTGCTTGGGCGCCGGCATTCACTTCGCGGGCACTGGCCTGGGCCTGATCGCGGGCGGTACTGGCTTGAAGCAGCGCCTGGTTGGTCTGTTCGCTGGCTGCACCGCGTTCACGGGCGATCAGCGCCTGGGCGCCGATCTGCGCGGCCTGCACACCGTGATAAGCATTGGCGGCACCGGCCGGCGGGTGGATCGCCTCGACCACCGTGGCGAGGATTTCCACTCCGCTGTCGAGGGTTTGCAGGTCGGCTTGCACGCTACGACCAATCTCGTCCGCGAGGCTGGTGCGCTCTTCCCCGAGCAATTCATCCAGGGTGCGCGAGGCAAAATCGTGCACCAGGATGCGGCTGGCGGTGCTGCGGATCAGGGTCGGGATATCCGCGCTGTTGTAGGTGGCGGCAAGCGCGGCCTGATCGGTGAGGCCGATACGGTAGACAAAGCGCACGTCCATGTTGACGATCTGGAAGCCCTGCTTGTCGCCACTGCTGCTGGCAATGACCTGGGATTTGTCATTCACATGGCTGGCGTCCCACAGGCGGTTGGCGATCAACGGCGCCGGGCCTTCGGCGGCGGCCAGCTGCGGTGTGGCGGCGTCACTGACGCTGGTCGCCAGCTCATGCACCACGCCGTTTTCCACGTTCAGCACGCGGCCCAACGGCCACGGCAAACCGGCATGCAGGCCGGGGCCGAACACCTCGACCGGTTTACCAAAACGCTCGTAAATCCCACGGCCTTGCAGGGGCACTTCATGCAGACCGGTCAGCGCCCAACCTACCGCCAGCACCACCAGCAACACCGGGAAAAACGCCCGGCGCATGTAGGTAAAGGCCCAGATCTGGCGCAGGTCGATGCCAAAGCGGTTGTGCAACTCATGCTGCAACGCCAGCAAGGGCTGAGGCGGCCAACGCAGCAGGCCGGCAATGAAACTCTGCGCCATCAAGCGCGGCTCAAGGCGCGGCTGACGCGGGCTGAACAGCGACAGCACGCCCCTGAGCAGGAACTCCAACGCTACCAACGCTGGCAACAGCCCGATGAGAGTGGCCAGGCGCAACGGCCAGACCGACTCCGCATTGGCAAACAGCAGGCAGATCGCGCTGAGCACCAGGCAAATAATTGCCATCCGGCTCAACTGCGCCAACTGTGAGGCTTCCGGCCATTGGGCAGCGGTTTCCTGGGCCAAACGGCGTTCGAATACCAACAGGCCAAACGCCAGGGCCAAAGCGAGCGCTGCGCCAATACTTGCCGACTGCCCGATGGCGGCAGCGGGCAAGCCCAGGTTCCAGAACTGCAGGATGCTGACCAGCGCCAACAGCGACCAGCCGCCCAACCACAGCACCGGCGCGCCAATCTGCGCCAACAGGCCGTTGCCGAACCGGTTGATCAGGCCCTTATGCCAGGGTGTGGTCTCGATGGATTGTTCGACCGCTTCACCGCTCGGCGCTTCCAGCACCTGGGCACGCCAATCGGCCACCCACCAGGCCGACTGCAAACCGGCCACCAGCAGCAGTAAGGCCGACGCGCAGTTGATCAATACCACCGGCCAGATCGACAGCGGGGCAAACAACGCTACGAACAGCGCCAATATCCAACCACTGAGGGCCAGGGTTGTCAGGCCGATACCGGCTTGGCGCAATCGACGGGCGTGGAACAGCCCCTGCTGAAAACGCGCGAGGCCTTCAACCGAAGCCCCGTCAGCCTCTAGATCCACTTGCATCTGCTCAACGCCCACTTGTACACAATTCGTTACGATATAACACGAAGCGTGAAATTTTTGTTCGCTTTTGAATTCACCCTGAATCCCATGTGGGAGGGGGCTTGCCCCCGATAGCAGTGTGTCAACGACTGATTAGTTACTGGTACACCGCAATCGGGGGCAAGCCCCCTCCCACATTTGTTCTGATGGTGTTCTTCTGATTGTGACTAACCCCCTATAAACACGAGCCATCACTGGTGTCGGCTGCGATTAGTCGGCACACTCCAAAACAGTTTTTCGCGGGTTCACGGACAAGGAAGCGCCACCCCCATGATTTCCATCTACCAACTCAAACCGCGTTTTCAAAACCTGCTGCGGCCTCTCGTGCAGCGCCTTTATGACAACGGCACCACCGCCAACCAGATCACCGTGCTGGCCGGGGTTGTTTCCCTGCTGGTGGGGCTGTTGATCGCGGGCTTTGCCCGACACCTCTGGCTGTTTGCGCTGATCCCGCTGTGGATGATTGTGCGCATGGCGCTCAATGCCATCGATGGCATGCTGGCCCGGGAATTCGGCCAACAGTCGCGCCTCGGTGCTTACCTCAATGAATTGTGCGACGTGATCGCCGATAGCGCGCTGATCCTGCCCTTTGCATTGATCCCCGATGTGAGCCTGGCGCCGGTGCTGCTGGTGACGCTGCTGGCGGTATTCAGCGAATACGCCGGGGTGCTGGGGCCGATGGTGGGCGCGTCGCGCCGTTATGACGGGCCCATGGGCAAGAGTGATCGGGCGTTCGTACTCGGTGTGTTGGCCACTGGCGTGGCGCTGGGCTGGCTCGGCGCCGGTTGGGTCGAGGCGGTGATGTGGCTGGTGGCCGCCCTGCTCGCCTATACCTTGGTCAACCGGGTGCGTCAGGGCCTCAAAGAACAACAATCTCTCCCTTCTGCATAAGGATTTTGCGATGCGCGAACAGCAAGAGCACACCTTCAGTACCCATGATGGCGTCGAGCTTTTCTACCGGCACTGGCCGGCCACGGCAGGCGCCGGGCCGCGCAAGGCGATCCTGTTGTTCCATCGCGGCCATGAGCATTCGGGGCGTATTGCCCACCTGGTGGATGAACTGGGCCTGCCTGAATTCGACTTCTTCGCCTGGGACGCCCGTGGCCACGGCCAATCCCCAGGCGAGCGCGGCGACAGCCCCAGCTTTGCCACCAGCGCCCGCGACGTGCAGACGTTCTGTGATCACATCAATGCCACCTACAGCATCGAAGAGGAAGACATCGCCGTCATCGCCCAAAGCGTCGGCGCGGTGATTGCGGCCACCTGGGTTCATGATTACGCGCCAAAAATCCGCGCCCTGGTGCTCGCCTCGCCAGCCTTCAAGGTCAAGCTGTATGTGCCCCTCGCCCGCCCGGGCCTGGCACTGATGCGCAAGTTTCGCGGCAACTTTTTCGTCAACAGCTACGTCAAGGCCAAGTTCCTCAGCCATGATCCGGAACGGGTGGCGTCCTACGACAGCGACCCCTTGATCACCAAGGCCATCTCGGTGAATGTGCTGCTGGGCCTGTACGAAGCCGCCGACCGGGTTGTAGCCGATGCCCAGGCGATCCAGGTGCCCACCCAACTGCTTATTTCGGGCTCCGACTTTGTGGTGCACCGTAAACCCCAGCAGCAGTTCTTCGACCGCCTCGGCAGCCTTAAAAAAGAGCTGCATATCCTCCCCGGCTTTTTTCACGACACCCTCGGCGAACGTGATCGCATCGTGGCTGTGACCAGCGCCAAGCGCTTTATCTTGCAGAACTTCGCCCACCCGCTGGACCGCGCTTCTTTACTGGATGCAGACAAACTTGGCGCCACGTGCGCCGAATCCGAATCCCTCGCCGCGCCGTTGCCACGCAATTCACTGCGCGACCTGTACTGGCGCATGACCCGCGCCAGCATGGGCCTGGGCAAGAACCTGTCGGATGGGGTGAAGCTGGGCTTCGACACCGGCTTCGATTCCGGCAGCACCCTGGACTACGTGTATCGCAATAAGCCTACCGGCAAGGGCGGGCTGGGGCGGATGATCGATACCAACTACCTCAATTCCATCGGCTGGCGCGGTATTCGCCAGCGCAAGCTTAATGTCGAGGAACTGCTGCGCCTGGCCATGGCCAAGCTGCGTGATGACCAACGCGAAGTGCGCATTGTCGACATCGCCGCCGGCCACGGCCGCTACATCCTGGAAGCCTTGCAAGGCGTATCGCCGCTGCCGGAATCGATCCTGCTGCGCGACTACAGCGACATCAACGTGCGCGACGGTGGCGCGCTGATTCGCGAGAAGGGCCTGGGGGACATCGCCCAGTTCGTCAAAGGCGATGCGTTCGACCGCGCTGACCTGGCTGCCCTGGCCCCTAAGCCGACGCTGGCCGTGGTATCCGGCCTGTACGAATTGTTCGCCGATAACGCCATGGTCGGCGGCTCGCTGGCGGGCTTGGCCGAAGCCGTGGAGCCAGGTGGTTACCTGGTCTACACCGGGCAGCCGTGGCACCCGCAGTTGGAGCTGATTGCCCGTGCGCTCACCAGCCACCGTCAGGGCCAGGCCTGGGTGATGCGCCGGCGCAGCCAGGCGGAAATGGACCAACTCGTCGAAGCGGCGGGCTTTCGCAAGATCACCCAGCGCGTGGATGAGTGGGGCATTTTCACCGTGTCCCTGGCACAGAAGATCTGAACATGCGCGAGCCCGGTTTATTGAAACCTGCGGTGCTCTGGCTGCTGCTGTTGGCGCCGCTGTTTTTCAGCACCTATGGCTTTGCCACCTGGGTCACCAGCCAGCGCAGCGACGTCGGCACCCTGGTGTTCGGCTGGGAAACACACATGCCGTTCTGGGCCTGGACCATCGTGCCCTACTGGTCCATCGACCTGCTCTACGGCTTCTCCCTGCTGCTGCCCAATACACGGCATGAGTTGAAACAACATGCACTGCGCCTGCTGAGTGCGCAGGTGATTGCCGTGAGTTGCTTCCTGATCTGGCCATTGCGCTTCACCTTCGAGCGACCGGAACTGGACGGTGTGTTCGGCTGGCTGTTCGCCGTGCTGGCCGGTTTCGACAAACCGTTCAACCAGGCGCCTTCACTGCATATCGCGCTGCTGGTGATCCTGTGGGTCATGTATCAGCGGCACACCCAGGGGATTTGGCGCTGGGTGGTGCATGGCTGGTTTGCGCTGATCGGCATCTCGGTGCTGACTACTTATCAACATCACTTTATCGACTTACCCACAGGCGCCCTCGCGGGGTGGTTGTGCGTGTGGTTATGGCCGGTGGAACACCCGAGCCCATTGTTGAGTGCCCGGTTAACGCGCGATACCCAACGCTGGCGCCTGGCTGTTCGCTATGGGCTGGGTGCGATAGTACTGCTGACGCTGGGTTTGTTACTTCGCGGCGGCTGGCTGTGGTTGCTGTGGCCAGCGGTTTCCCTCGGCTTGATCAGCGCCAACTACCTGGTGATCGGCGCGCCGGGCTTTCAAAAACGTACAAATGGCCGCCTGACGCCTGCCGCTCGCTGGCTGTATGCGCCTTACTTGGCAGGGGCGTGGACCAATTCGCGGCTGTGGACACGCAAACATCCACAGCCGGATCTGATTGTGGATAACGTCTGGCTGGGGCGTGTTCCTACAACCTCTGAGCAAGGCCCGTTCAAAGCCATTGTCGATCTGTGTGCCGAACTGCCGATTAATCCACAGGGCCGTGCTTATGCCTGCGTGCCGGTACTGGACCTGATCACCCCGACAGCCGACGAATGCCTGAAGGCCGCGCACGCCATTGAACGTCTGCGAATGAGTGGCCCCTTGCTGGTGTGCTGCGCCCTCGGTTATTCCCGTAGCGCGACTGCCGTCGCCGCCTGGCTGCTGACCACCGGGCGCGCCGCAACGGTTGACCAAGCACTGGCTATTATTCGTACAGCACGGGCCACTGTGGTCCTGCACCCCGCACACCGTAAAGCGTTGGAGGGTTTGCATTATGCCCGCTGATATGGAACTCCAGGTAGTCGCCAGCCTGCTACGTCGTGGCCGTTCCCTGGATCAGTTATCCACAGGCCTGACGTTGCTCGGCGTACTGTTCGGCCTTGCCCAACTGTTGTTGGCCAGTATTTCGACGACCTGCCTGCTGCTGGCCCTGTGGATGATCGTGCTGGGCCTGCTGCAAAAATACTGGGCGCTACGGGTGGCCTTTGACGCCGATCTGTTCGCCTTGCTGGCCCGCGACGTTACCCGCACGCCAGACCTTGACCAAGCCTTGCAAACCCTTGGCCTGCAATTGCCCAAGCGAGCCGGTCGGCCATGGAGCGAACGCCGGCGCGGCGCTCTCAAACTGTTGCGTAAACAAGCCTGGCTACTGGGCGCGCAAGCGCTGCTGACCCTGGGCGTCATCCTTGCCAGCCCTTGGCTGCCTTTTGCCGGATAAGGAATCCTCATGTTCGAACCCGTGGTCGCCACGCTGATTACCTCCATGGCCCGCACCGTCACCGGCGCTCGCAGCCTGTGGCTGGGGTGTGCGCCAGTGCCGGTGCAGCGCATCTATTTCGCCAACCACAGCAGCCACGGTGACTTCGTGCTGGTGTGGGCGTCACTGCCGCAGAACCTGCGCAAGTTCACACGCCCGGTGGCCGGCAGCGATTACTGGAACAAGAGCGCGTTGCGCCGCTACATCATCAACCGCGTATTCAATGGCGTGCTGATCGACCGCGAGCGCAAAGAGCCTGTGGATAACCCACTGATGCCCATGCTCGCGGCCCTGGAAGGCGGCGATTCGTTGATCATCTTTCCCGAAGGCACGCGCAATCTCGAGGATGGCTTGCTGCCGTTCAAAAGCGGCTTGTACCACTTGGCAAAGAGTTACCCACAGGCCGAGTTGGTCCCTGTGTGGATAGCCAACCTGAACCGGGTCATGCCCAAGGGTCGCGTATTGCCATTGCCGTTGTTATGCACCACCAGCTTCGGTGCCCCCCTGCAATTGGAAGAAGGCGAAGACAAAGCCGCCTTCCTCGCCCGCACTCGCGACGCCCTGCTCGCCCTTGCCCCGGAGCATTCCTGAGATGGATAGCCAAACCCTGATGTTATTTGGCGGCATCGGCGCGATCCTGGTCATCGCCTCGCTGATCGGCCTGATCCTCAAGCTGCGCACCCGTGGCAGCCCGAATGCAGTGATCGACAACCTCAACGCCCGCATCAACGCCTGGTGGGTGATGGTGGTGGTCATCGGCATCGCCTTCTGGCTCGGCACCGGCGCGGTGATCCTGCTGTTCTACGCGGTGTCGTTCTACGCCCTGCGCGAATTTCTCACCCTCACCCCGACCCGGCGCAGCGACTACCCGGCCCTGGTGGCCGCGTTTTACCTGGCCCTGCCGCTGCAATACCTGCTGATCTACGCCGACTGGTATGGGCTGTTCTCGATCTTCATCCCGGTGTACGTGTTCCTGCTGCTGCCGATCCTCGCCTCCCTGGGCGGCGACAGTACGCACTTTCTGGAACGGGCATCGAAGGTGCAATGGGGGTTGATGATCGCCGTGTTCTGCGTGTCTTTCGTCCCGGCGCTGCTGACATTGGACATACCGGGTTACGAAGGCCGTAACCTGCTGCTGATCGCCTATCTGGTGATCGTGGTGCAACTGTCGGACGTGCTGCAGTACGTGTGCGGCAAGCTGTTCGGCAAACACAAGATCGCGCCCAACCTGTCACCGTCGAAAACCGTGGAAGGTTTTGTCGGCGGGATCCTGTTGTCGTCGCTGATCGGCGCAGCGCTGTGGTGGACCACACCGTTCAATCCCTGGCAATCATTCCTGATCGCGCTGCTGATCAACCTGCTGGGGTTTGCGGGAGGGATTGTGATGTCGGCGATCAAGCGTGACCGCGGGGTGAAAGACTGGGGCCACATGATCGAAGGGCACGGCGGGATGCTGGATCGGCTGGATTCGGTGTGCTTTGCGGCGCCGATCTTCTTTCATCTCGTGCGCTACTGGTGGACCTAACCCACCCCTTTCTCAAACCCGATGGAGATCAAATGTGGGAGCTGGCTTGCCTGCGAAGGCGGTGGTGCAGTAACAGATGCAGCGACTGACACGCAGCCCTCGCAGGCAAGCCAGCTCCCACAGGGGATATGCGCCTACCTGTAGGTTTTATGGTGCTTTCAATACCTCTAGCCAGTGATCTCGATATAGCTAGACTCTCCGCCTCCGGTCGCACCCGATAGCCAGCCCCAAACGAAACTCAGGGTAGTGCGCCCGGCGTGATCAACACCTACCGTGCCTCGTGACCACCCTGCGAGCAGCTCCCCGTCCAGGGTGACGCACTGATAAAGCAGCTCGATAGTATCTGGGCCGGTCACCCGCCCGACCTGCGTTCCCAGGCGAATTCGGCCACCTTGGTAAGTGCTCGAAATCACCCCGCCTTCGACTTCGTAATGAAACACGGTGCCGGTACCGGACAACCCTTGGGCGTTGTTGGCGACCACGAACCGGCGATTGTGCAAACGTGCGTGGACGGTAGCAGGAGGGTTTTGCATCAATACGCATCCTTGAATTGAGCGAATTCAAAACACAAAAAAGGGGCTGTTGAAAACAGCCCCTTTTGGGTACGCCAGTAAGGCTTACTCCACCGTCACCGACTTCGCCAGGTTACGCGGCTGGTCAACGTCGGTGCCCTTGAGCACCGCGACGTAGTACGACAGCAACTGCAGCGGGATGGTGTAGAGGATCGGCGACAGGGTGTCGTGGATGTGCGGCATGTTGATTACATGCGTGCCTTCACCATTGGTCATTCCCGCCTTCTCGTCAGCGAAGACGATCAGTTGGCCGCCACGGGCGCGTACTTCCTGCAGGTTGGACTTGAGCTTCTCCAGCAGTTCGTTGTTCGGCGCCACGGTGACCACTGGCATGTCGTCATCCACCAGGGCCAACGGGCCGTGCTTCAGCTCGCCGGCCGGGTAGGCTTCGGCGTGGATGTACGAGATTTCCTTGAGTTTCAGCGAGCCTTCCATCGCAACCGGGTACTGCGCACCACGGCCGAGGAACAGGGTGTGGTTCTTGTCGGCGAACAGCTCGGCGACTTTTTCCACGGTGCCGTCCATGGCCAAGGCTTCGCCCAGGCGGGTCGGCAGGCGGCGCAGTTCTTCCACCAGAGTGGCTTCGACACCGTCGGCGAGGGTGCCGCGTACTTGGCCCAGTGACAGGGTCAGCAGCAACAGGCCCACCAGTTGGGTGGTGAAAGCCTTGGTGGAGGCGACACCGATTTCACGACCGGCCTGGGTCAGCAGGGTCAGGTCGGATTCACGCACCAGGGAGCTGATGCTGACGTTGCAGATCGCCAGGCTGCCGAGGAAGCCCAGTTCCTTGGCGTTGCGCAGGGCGGCCAGGGTGTCGGCGGTTTCGCCGGACTGGGAAATGGTCACGAACAGGGTGTCGGGCTGCACCACCACCTTGCGATAGCGGAACTCGCTGGCGACTTCGACCTGGCATGGGATGCCGGCCAGTTCTTCCAACCAGTAACGCGCCACCATACCGGCGTGGTAGCTGGTGCCGCAGGCGACGATCTGCACATTGCGCACTTTGGCGAACAGTTCAGCGGCTTGCGGGCCGAAAGCATTCACCAACACTTGGTTCTGGCTCAGGCGACCTTCCAGGGTGCGCTGTACCACGGACGGCTGCTCGTGGATTTCCTTGAGCATGAAGTGGCGGAACTCGCCCTTGTCGGCGGCTTCGGCACCGTCGCGGTATTGCACGGCTTCACGTTCCACGGACTGACCGTTCACGTCCCAGATCTGCACGCTTTCACGGCGGATGTCGGCAATGTCGCCTTCTTCCAGGTACATGAAGCGGTCGGTCACTTGGCGCAGGGCCAGTTGGTCGGACGCAAGGAAGTTCTCACCCAGGCCCAGGCCAATTACCAATGGGCTACCGCTGCGGGCGGCCACGACGCGGTCAGGCTGGCTCGCGCTGATCACGGCCAGGCCGTAGGCGCCGTGCAGCTCTTTGACCGTGGCCTTGAGGGCGGTGGTCAGGTCGCTGTGGTCCTTGAGCTTGTGGTTGAGCAGGTGGGCGATCACTTCGGTGTCAGTGTCCGAGGTGAAGACGTAGCCCAGGCCCTTGAGTTGTTCACGCAGCACTTCATGGTTTTCGATGATGCCGTTGTGCACCACCGCCAGGTCGCCCGAGAAGTGCGGGTGAGCGTTACGCTCGCACGGAGCACCGTGGGTGGCCCAACGGGTGTGGGCGATCCCTAAGCGACCTACCAGCGGCTCACCGGCCAGGGCCTGGTCCAACTCGCTGACCTTGCCCGGGCGGCGCATGCGCTCCAGCTTGCCGGCGTTAGTGAAGACGGCCACACCGGCGCTATCGTAGCCGCGGTATTCGAGGCGCTTGAGGCCTTCGATCAGGATGGCAGTAACGTTACGTTCGGCGACTGCGCCAACAATTCCACACATGGTGCTTCTCCTAGATGACTGCCGCGCATATCAGCGTAATGCCGCGGGCTTGGATCTGGTCGCGGGCCTCGAGCGGCAGGCGATCATCGGTAATAAGGGTATGGACGCTGCTCCAGGGCAGTTCCAGGTTGGGAATCTTGCGGCCGATCTTGTCGGATTCGACCATCACCACCACTTCACGGGCGACCTCGGCCATGACGCGGCTCAAGCCCAGCAGTTCGTTGAAGGTGGTGGTGCCGCGCTGTAAATCGATGCCATCGGCACCGATGAACAGCTGGTCAAAGTCGTAAGAACGCAGGACCTGCTCGGCGACCTGGCCCTGGAACGAATCCGAATGCGGGTCCCAGGTGCCCCCGGTCATCAACAGCACCGGTTCGTGTTCCAGTTCGCTCAAGGCGCGGGCCACGTTCAGGGAGTTGGTCATCACCACCAGGCCCGGCTGATGGCCCAGTTCGGGGATCATCGCGGCGGTGGTGCTGCCGCTGTCGATGATGATGCGCGCATGTTCACGCAAACGCTTCACGGCCGCACGGGCGATGGCGCGCTTGTAGACCGAGATGGGCTGGGCAGCGTCACCCACCAGCTCTTGGGGCATAGTGATTGCACCGCCGTAGCGACGCAGGAGCAAGCCGTTACTTTCGAGGGCAGCAAGGTCCTTGCGGATGGTCACTTCCGAAGTTTCGAAATGTTTGGCCAATTCGTCCACGCTGACTTCGCCCTGTTCGTTGAGCAAGGTCAGGATATTGTGGCGTCGTTGGGGGGTGTTTCGTTTCGACATGGTAGTGATAAGTTTCGTTTCGAAAGATAACGAAGGCAATCAAAACCTATTGGTGAAAGATCGTCAAGAGGCGGAAGGCATTTTTGTAGAGCTTTCGGACATGCCACTAAACAACTGTGGGAGCTGGCTTGCCTGCGATAGCGGCGTGTCAGGCGACATCATGATGAATGTCAGACCGCTATCGCAGGCAAGCCAGCTCCCACAGGAGTGAATCTCAACGTATGGAGTTGTGGATAACTCAGCTCTTCTTGATTTTGACCGGGCGTTTCCAGCCGTCGATGTTGCGTTGGCGAGCCCGGGCAACCGCCAGTTGGGACTTATCCACATCCTGGTTGATGGTCGAGCCCGCTGCGGTGTTGGAACCATCGCCGATGGTCACCGGAGCAACCAGCGAGTTATTGGAGCCGATGAACACGTCTTCACCAATGGTGGTCTGGTACTTGTTGGCACCGTCATAGTTGCAGGTGATGGTGCCGGCGCCGATGTTGGTGCGGGCGCCGATGACGGCATCGCCCAGGTAAGTCAGGTGGCCGACTTTGGCGCCTTCGCCCAGGTGAGCGTTTTTCAGTTCGACAAAGTTCCCCACATGGGCCTTGGCCCCCAGCTCGCTACCCGGACGCAAGCGCGCAAACGGCCCGGCATCGCTGCCCTCGCCCATCACCGCACCGTCGATATGGCTGTTGGCCTTGACCACCACGCCTTTGCGCAAGGTGCTGTCCTTGATCACGCAGTTCGGGCCGATCACCACACCGTCTTCAATGATCACGCGGCCTTCGAGGATCACATTGATATCGATCAGGATGTCGCGGCCCACCGTGACTTCGCCACGTACATCGAAACGCGCCGGGTCTCGCAGGGTCACACCCTGGGCCATCAGGCGCAGGCCTTCGCGCAGTTGATAGTGACGTTCCAGCTCTGCCAGTTGTTTGCGGTCGTTGGCGCCCTGCACTTCCATCGGATGGTGGGGCTGCTCGGTGGCGACCAGCAGGCCATCGCTGACGGCCATCTCGATGACGTCGGTGAGGTAATACTCGCCCTGGGCGTTGTTGTTGGACAGGCGGCTCATCCAATCGGCGAGCTTGTTGGCAGGCACCGCGAGAATGCCGGTGTTGCCTTCAGTAATCGCGCGCTGGGCTTCGCTGGCATCTTTGTGCTCGACGATCGCGGCGACCTTGCCGTCGGCGTTGCGCACAATGCGGCCGTAGCCCGTAGGGTCATCCAGCTCAACGGTGAGCAGGCCCATCTGGCCAGGCACCACGTGCTTGAGCAGGCGTTGTAAGGTTTCCACTTCAATCAGCGGTACATCGCCGTAGAGGATCAATACCGTGTCCGCGGTGATGAAAGGCACAGCCTGCGCGGTCGCGTGGCCGGTGCCCAGTTGCTTGTCTTGCAATACGAAATTCAGGTCGTCCGCGGCCAGACGCTCACGGACCACATCGGCACCGTGGCCAATCACCACATGAATACGTTGTGGGTCCAGTTGCCGGGCGCTGTGGATAACATGACCCAGCATGGAATTGCCCGCGACCGGGTGCAGCACCTTGGGCAGGGCCGAACGCATACGAGTGCCCTGGCCTGCGGCGAGAATGACGATTTCAAGAGACATGAATGGCTACCAATCCTGGGCGGTCCGGGTTCAGACCAAAGAAGTGTTTTGCAAAAAAGAAAAAGGGTAGCCGAGGCTACCCTTTTTAATCAATCACGCATCAAGCAAAACGGCGTGGCCGCTTACTTCTTGCGGATCTGCTGGAGAGTACGCAGCTGGGCTGCGGCCTCGGCCAGACGGACTGCAGCAGCGCTGTAGTCGAAGTCTGCGCCTTTTTCGTTCAGCGCCTTCTCGGCAGCCTTGACGGCTTCCTGAGCGGAGGCTTCATCCAGGTCGCCAGCACGTTGCACGGTGTCGGCAAGTACCTTGACCATGTTCGGCTGAACCTCAAGGAAACCACCGGAGATGTAAAACACCTCACGTTCCCCGCCTTGCTTGGTCAGAGTGATCGGACCTGGCTTCAAGCTTGTGATCAGCGGGGCGTGACCCATGGCGATACCAAGATCACCCAAGTCGCCGTGCGCTGTTACAAACTCGACCAGACCGGAGAAAATTTCCCCTTCCGCGCTGACGATATCGCAATGGACTGTCATAGCCATCTGATTGCCTCAACCTGATGAGCGCCCGTTTCCGGGCGCCAGGATTACAGTTTCTTGGCTTTCTCGATCGCTTCTTCGATGCCGCCGACCATGTAGAACGCTTGTTCTGGCAGGTGGTCGTAGTCACCGTTGAGGATGCCTTTGAAGCCAGCAATGGTGTCTTTCAGGGAAACGTATTTACCCGAAGCACCGGTGAAGACTTCAGCCACGAAGAACGGCTGCGACAAGAAACGCTGGATCTTACGAGCACGGTTTACCAACTGCTTGTCGGCTTCCGACAGCTCGTCCATACCCAGGATCGCAATGATGTCCTTCAGTTCTTTGTAACGCTGCAGCACGTACTGAACGCCGCGAGCGGTGTCGTAGTGCTCCTGGCCGATCACGTTCGGGTCCAGCTGGCGCGAAGTCGAGTCGAGTGGATCGACCGCTGGGTAGATACCCAGGGAAGCGATGTCACGGGACAGAACGACGGTGGCGTCCAAGTGGGCGAAGGTGGTAGCTGGCGACGGGTCGGTCAAGTCATCCGCAGGTACGTATACCGCTTGGATCGAAGTGATCGAACCTTCCTTGGTCGAAGTGATACGTTCTTGCAGAACGCCCATCTCTTCAGCCAGGGTCGGCTGGTAACCTACTGCAGAAGGCATACGGCCCAGCAGTGCGGATACTTCAGTACCGGCCAGGGTGTAACGGTAGATGTTGTCGACGAACAGCAGAACGTCGTTACCTTCGTCACGGAATTTCTCGGCCATGGTCAGGCCAGTCAGGGCTACGCGCAGACGGTTTCCCGGCGGCTCGTTCATCTGACCGTAAACCAGTGCCACTTTGTCCAGAACGTTGGAGTCCTTCATCTCGTGGTAGAAGTCGTTACCCTCACGAGTACGCTCACCCACACCTGCGAACACGGAATAACCGCTGTGCTCGATGGCGATGTTACGGATCAGTTCCATCATGTTTACGGTCTTGCCTACACCGGCACCACCGAACAGACCGACTTTACCGCCTTTGGCGAACGGGCAAACCAGGTCGATAACCTTGATGCCGGTTTCCAGCAGGTCGTTGCCGCCCGCTTGTTCTGCGAACGAAGGTGCTGCGCGGTGAATGCCCCAGCGCTCTTCGGTGGCAATCGGGCCAGCTTCGTCGATCGGGTTGCCCAGTACGTCCATGATCCGGCCCAGGGTCGCTTTACCGACCGGTACGGAGATGGCAGCGCCAGTGTCGACAACGTCCAGACCGCGCTTCAAGCCTTCGGTGGAACCCATCGCAATGGTACGAACTACGCCGTCGCCCAGCTGCTGCTGAACTTCCAGGGTAGTTTCCGCGCCTTGTACTTTCAGCGCGTTGTAGATGCTCGGTACGCTGTCGCGTGGAAATTCCACGTCGATAACGGCGCCGATGATTTGAACGATACGTCCGCTACTCATAGCTGGATCCTCTGAATATTTGAACCGTTAAACCGCGGCAGCGCCGCCGACGATTTCCGAGATCTCTTGGGTGATCGCAGCCTGACGCGCCTTGTTGTAGATCAGCTGCAAATCGCTGATCAGATCACCGGCGTTATCGGTAGCGTTTTTCATCGCGATCATCCGCGCCGCTTGTTCAGCTGCGTTGTTCTCGACCACCGCCTGGTACACCTGCGACTCCACGTAGCGCACCATCAAGCCGTCAAGCAGCTCTTTGGCGTCTGGTTCGTAGAGGTAGTCCCAGTGGTGCTTGAGTTCCTGATCCGGGGTTGCCACCAGTGGAATCAATTGCTCCACGGTTGGCTGCTGGGTCATGGTGTTGATGAACTTGTTGGATACCACGGACAGGCGGTCAATCCGGCCTTCCAGGTACGCATCCAGCATCACCTTCACACTGCCGATCAAATCATTGATCGACGGCTCTTCACCCAGGTGGCTGATAGCTGCAACGACGTTACCGCCGAAGTTGCGGAAAAAGGCCGCACCCTTGCTACCAACAACACACAGATCGATCTCGACGCCGTTTTCGCGGTTTACCGCCATGTCCTTGACCAGGGCCTTGAACAGGTTGGTATTCAGACCACCGCACAAACCACGGTCACTGCTCACTACCACATAACCTGCACGCTTGACGGCGCGCTCGATCATGAACGGGTGGCGGTATTCCGGGTTGGCGTTGGCCAGATGCCCAATTACCTGGCGGATACGCTCCGCATAAGGACGGCTAGCAGCCATGCGCATTTGTGCCTTGCGCATTTTGCTGACCGCCACTTTTTCCATGGCGCTGGTAATTTTTTGCGTGCTTTTGATGCTCGCAATCTTACTGCGAATCTCTTTTGCGCCTGCCATGTAACACCTATCAGGTTAGCAAGCGGAAGCCTTGCGGCTCCCGCTGCGGCTTACCAGGTTTGGGTGGCCTTGAACTTCTCGATACCGGCTTTCATGCCAGCGTCGATATCGTCATTGAAGTCACCCTTCACGTTGATCTTCGCCATCAATTCGGCGTGATCGCGGTTGAAGTAAGCAATCAGCGCTTGTTCAAAGCTGCCGACCTTGGCGATTTCAACGTCGGTCAGGAACCCACGCTCAGCGGCATACAGCGACAACGCCATGTCAGCGATCGACATTGGGGCGTATTGCTTCTGCTTCATCAGCTCGGTAACGCGCTGACCATGCTCAAGTTGCTTACGGGTCGCTTCGTCCAGGTCAGAAGCGAACTGGGCGAATGCCGCCAGTTCACGGTACTGAGCCAGAGCGGTACGGATACCACCGGAGAGCTTCTTGATGATCTTGGTCTGAGCGGCACCACCCACACGGGATACCGAAACACCGGCGTTCACTGCAGGGCGGATGCCCGAGTTGAACATGGCCGATTCCAGGAAGATCTGACCGTCGGTGATGGAAATCACGTTGGTCGGAACGAACGCGGAAACGTCGCCAGCCTGGGTTTCGATGATCGGCAGTGCGGTCAGGGAACCGGTTTTGCCGGTCACTGCGCCGTTGGTGAACTTCTCTACGTACTCTTCGGAAACGCGGGATGCGCGCTCCAGCAGACGGGAGTGGAGATAGAACACGTCGCCTGGGTAGGCTTCACGGCCTGGTGGACGGCGCAGCAGCAGGGAAATCTGGCGGTAAGCCACTGCTTGCTTGGACAGATCGTCATAAACGATCAGCGCGTCTTCACCGCGGTCGCGGAAGAATTCACCCATGGTGCAACCGGAGTACGGTGCCAGGAATTGCAGCGCAGGAGATTCCGAAGCACTGGCAGCCACGATGATCGTGTTGGCCAGGGCGCCGTTTTCTTCCAGCTTGCGAACTACGTTGGCGATGGTCGATTGCTTCTGACCGATGGCTACGTAGACGCAGAAAATGCCGCTGTCTTTCTGGTTGATGATCGCGTCGATGGCCAGAGCGGTTTTACCGATCTGACGGTCACCGATGATCAGCTCACGCTGGCCACGGCCGACCGGGATCATGGCATCGACAGCCTTGTAGCCAGTCTGTACAGGCTGGTCTACCGACTTACGCCAGATCACGCCTGGAGCAACTTTCTCGACCGCGTCGGTCTCGGTGTTGCCCAGTGGACCTTTACCGTCAACAGGGTTACCCAGTGCGTCGACTACGCGACCCAGCAGTTCCTTACCAACCGGAACTTCCAGGATGCGGCCTGTGCACTTGGCGCTCATGCCTTCAGCCAGACTGGTGTACGCGCCCAATACAACGGCACCTACGGAGTCTTGCTCCAGGTTGAGGGCCATACCGTAGACGCCGCCCGGAAACTCGATCATCTCGCCGTACATGACGTCGGCCAGACCGTGAATCCGCACGATGCCGTCAGATACGCTGACGACAGTGCCTTCGTTACGGGCTTGGGAGGTCACATCGAGCTTGTCGATGCGGCCCTTGATAATTTCACTTATTTCGGAAGGATTGAGTTGCTGCATTGCTCTGCTGCCCCTTCAAACTCAAGATTTCAATGCTTCGGCAAGTTTCGCGATTTTGCCGCGAATCGAGCCATCGATAACCAGGTCGCCGGCACGGATAACAACACCACCAATAAGCGATGCGTCCTCCGAAGCTTGCAGGCGCACTTCCCGATTGAGTCGTGCACTGAGAACCTTGGCGAGTTTGTCTTGCTGTTCTTGGTTCAATGCGAAAGCACTGGTCACTTCAACGTCTACCGATTTCTCTGCTTCGGCCTTGTACAGGTCGAACAGAGCGGCGATCTCCGGCAATAGCGGGAGACGGTCGTTTTCGGCAATGACGTGGATGAAGTTCTGCACCTTCACATCAAACTTGTCGCCGCACACTTCAATAAAAGTGGCGGCCTTGTCTGCGCTCGTCAGGCGCGGGGCCTTGAGCACGCGCTGCATGGTGTCGTCTTGCGACACTGCTGCAGCCAGGCCGAGCATGGCTGACCAAGAGGCCAGCTGCTGGTGGGCCTGGGCGTGCTCGAAGGCTGCCTTAGCGTAAGGTCGGGCCAACGTGGTCAGTTCTGCCATGATCGCCCTCGCTTAAATTTCAGCAGCCAGTTTGTTAACCAGCTCCGCGTGCGCGTTTTGATCGATTGTGGCACCGAGGATCTTCTCAGCACCGCCAACGGCCAGAGCACCCAGTTGGGCACGCAGCGCGTCTTTGACACCGTTCAGTTCCTGTTCGATCTCGGCATGAGCCGAAGCCTTCACACGGTCAGCTTCGACGCGGGCTTTTTCAACAGCCTCTTCGACGATCTGGTTACCGCGTTTCTTGGCTTGCTCAATGATCTCGGCTGCCTGTGCTTTAGCTTCGCGCAGTTGCTGACCCACTTTCTCGTGGGCCAACTCCAGGTCGCGAGCTGCACGGCTGGCAGCGTCCAAACCATCCGCGATCTTCTTCTGACGTTCGTGCAAAGCCGCGATGACCGGAGGCCACACGAACTTCATGCAAAACACTACAAAAATGAAGAACGCAACGGATTGGCCAATCAGGGTTGCATTAATGTTCACGCCAACACCTCGCTCATTCGTTGTCCATCACCCCAATCACTCGAAAATTCGAGTGATTAGCCAGCGAGTTGACCAACGAAGGGGTTCGCGAAGGTGAAGAACAGTGCGATACCAACGCCGATCATGGTCACGGCGTCGAGCAGGCCGGCGACGATGAACATTTTAACTTGCAGCATTGGGACCATTTCTGGCTGACGCGCTGCGCCTTCCAGGAATTTGCCGCCCAGCAGGCCGAAACCAATGGCAGTACCCAGGGCGCCCAGGCCGATCAACAGTGCAACAGCGATAGCGGTTAGACCAACTACAGTTTCCATCTTTCCTCCCGACTTTTACGTCGTATGGTTTAGGTTTTTTAGATTTTAAAGCGGTAAAACAAATCGTTTCATAGCCCTGTTGGGCCACCTTCCCGTTTGACCGGGAAGGACATCAGACTAGTCGAGACTGGTCTTAATGGTTCTCTTCGTGCGCCATCGACAGGTAGACGATGGTCAGCATCATGAAGATGAAGGCCTGCAGGGTAATGATCAGGATGTGGAACACAGCCCACGCCCACTGCAGAACTACGCCCAGGCCGCTAAGCCAGAGCAGGCCGCTGCCGAACATCACAGCGATCAGAATGAACACCAGCTCGCCGGCATACATGTTGCCGAACAGTCGCAGAGCCAGGGAAATCGGCTTGGCGACCAGGGTGACGAATTCCAGCAGGAAGTTCACCGGGATCAGCAGGGCTTGAACGAAGATGTTCTTGCTGCCGAACGGGTGCAGGGTCAGTTCGCCGATGAAGCCGCCGATGCCCTTGACCTTGATGCTGTAGAAAATGATCAGCGCGAATACCGACAGAGCCATGCCCAGTGTGGCGTTCGGGTCAGTGGTGGATACGGCGCGGAATGGAATGTGCGGATCGCCGGAGATCGCCATGGCCAACTGAGGAATCCAGTCCACCGGGATCAGGTCGACGGCGTTCATCAGGAACACCCAGACGAAGATGGTCAGTGCCAGCGGTGCAATCACCGGGCTACGGCCATGGAAGCTGTCTTTCACGCTGCCATCGACGAATTCGACCAATACTTCAACGAAGTTCTGCAAAGCACCTGGCTGACCCGAAGTCGCCTTCTTTGCCGCCATGCGGAAAATCAGGACGAAGATCAGACCCAATGCGACCGACCAACCCAGAGTATCCAGGTGGAAAGCCCAGAAACCCATTTCTTTGGCTTCTGCTGCGGTGTGGGCAAAGCCCCAGCCGCCATTAGGAAGCTGACCGAAGGTCAGGTTCTGCAAGTGGTGCTGGATATAGCCCGAAGCGGTTGTTTCTGCCATGGTTGCCTCAAACGCCCTAAGGTTTCGAAAGTCTTGTTTTCATTAGCAGGGGAGCGAACCAGCTGACCAGTTGGGTCAACACGAAGACGCCGAATACAGCCAGCGGCGCCAATGGCTTCACACCTGCAAAGGTCAGTGCAAACAGCACTGCCGTCAAAATCAGTTTCCCTGCTTCGCCGGCATAAAAAGACCGGACGATAGCCTGGGCTGCTCGGGCGCCGGAAAACCGAAAGGCCCTGTGAGCAAAATACATATTGGGCAGCAAGGCTATCAGGCCTCCGCAGAGTCCTGAATACCCGGCTACGACTCCATGCCAATACCAGAGCGCCAATGCGGCGATCAGCAAAATGACAAATTGAGCCAGTAGAACCGGAAAAACAGCCAAGCGATGGAACGGCAACGTGTTTGGCGTGCGGGTTTCCATCACTCTTGCTCCTCAATGGTCGGCTGCCGGAAATCAATAACTTGGCATAATTTGTGCCGACAAAATGCGCGCAGAGTATAGGGGCGGTTCAGCCCCTATTCAACTGTCGGGTAGTGATTTCCGATCACGCGCTACATAAGCAAATGTTTCAGCGGATGTGGGCAAGGACGCCTTGAAGCTCGTCAAGGGAGTTATATCCGATGACCAATTGCCCTTTGCCCTTCTTGCCGTGACGAATTTGCACCGCAGAGCCCAGGCGCTCGGCCAGGCGCTGCTCGAGTCGCGCGATATCCGGATCAGGTTTGGCGGTTTCCACCGGTGCAGGTTTGCCGCTGAGCCATTGGCGCACCAGCGCTTCAGTCTGACGTACGGTCAGGCCTCGTGCGACAACGTGTCGCGCCCCTTCAACCTGTTGATTTTCCGGCAAACCGAGCAACGCACGGGCATGGCCCATTTCCAGGTCGCCGTGGGACAACATGGTCTTGATCACTTCCGGCAGCGCGATCAAACGCAACAAGTTGGACACGGTGACGCGGGACTTGCCCACTGCCTCGGCCACTTGTTGCTGGGTGAGCTGGAATTCCTGCTGCAAACGCTGCAACGCAATCGCTTCTTCGATCGGGTTGAGGTCTTCACGCTGAATATTCTCGATCAGCGCCATGGCGATCGCGGTTTCATCCGGCACGTCGCGCACCATCGCCGGGATAGTCTCCTTGCCGGCCTGCTGGCTGGCACGCCAGCGGCGCTCCCCGGCGATAATCTCAAAGCGGCCACCGCCAATGGGGCGCACCACGATGGGCTGCATCACGCCCTGAGCCTTGATCGAGTTGGACAGTTCTTCCAGGGCCTGGGGGTCCATGTCCCGACGTGGCTGGTATTTGCCGCGCTGGATCAGGTCCAGCGGCAAGTGCTGCAGCTCGCGCTCGTCGGCCTGCACCGCTTGTTCTTCAAGCGATGTGACGGTCGGACCACTCAACAGTGCATCCAGTCCACGTCCGAGACCTCGTTTCTTGACGGCCATGGGGATTCCTTAAGTTGGCTGGGCTGCAGCGGTGCGTGAATTACGGCGTTGGCGGCGAACCATCT
The DNA here is from genome assembly GCF_009648855.1 of Pseudomonas sp. CFSAN084952. Classification (NCBI taxonomy): domain Bacteria; kingdom Pseudomonadati; phylum Pseudomonadota; class Gammaproteobacteria; order Pseudomonadales; family Pseudomonadaceae; genus Pseudomonas; species Pseudomonas sp. CFSAN084952. Next base: position 5,423,510 of record NZ_CP045767.1, read on the forward strand.
CGCCAGCCAATGCCAGGTAGGCGATGGCGCCACGCGAGGATTTGTCGTACGCCAGCGCCGGCATGCCATAGCTTGGCGCTTCGGCCAGACGGATGTTGCGTGGAATCACGGTGTCGTACAGCTGGTCACCGAAGTGTTCCTTGAGCTGCGCCGACACATCGTTCATCAGGCTCAGGCGCGGGTCGAACATGGTCCGCAACAAGCCTTCGATCTGCAGTTTCGGGTTGAGCAACTCGGCAATGCGCTTGATGTTATCCACAAGGTCGCTCAGGCCTTCCAACGCGTAGTACTCGCACTGCATGGGGATAATTACCCCATCGGCGGCCACCAGCGCGTTAAGCGTGAGCATCGACAGCGACGGTGGGCAGTCGATCAAGATGTAATCGTAGTTGTCGCGAATGGGCGCCAGGGCGCTGCGCAGACGGCTTTCTTTCATCTGCATTTCCAGCAACACCACTTCCGCCGCGGTCAGATCGCGGTTGGCCGGCAGCAGTTGGTAACCGCCGTGCTCGGAATAATGCATGGCCTGGGCCAGGTCGCATTCGCCAATCAGCAAATCGTAGACCGAGTTTTCCAGGCCGTGTTTATCCACACCGCTACCCATGGTGGCGTTGCCCTGTGGATCGAGATCGATCAACAGCACCCGACGCTTGGTCGCGACCAGGGATGCTGCGAGGTTGATACAGGTGGTGGTTTTACCCACGCCACCTTTCTGGTTCGCTATCGCGAATACCTTAGCCATTCTTGCTTGTGTTCCCAATCATGCCGTGCGGCGCAGTATCAGCAGATGGCGTTGGCCTTGGCAACCAGGTACGGCCAAGGCGTGTTCGCTATCGAGGTGGAAGTCTGCCGGCAATGCTAACAGCTCGTCGCTTGGATGGACGCCCTTCATTGCCAGCCAGCGCGTGTCGCGATCGCCAAGGTGGCGGGTCCAGTTGCTGAAGTTCTCCATGCTGCTGAACGCCCGGGAAACAATTCCGTTGAAGGGCTGTTCAGGCGTGAAGGCTTCGACGCGGCTGTGGATAACTTGCAGGTTGTCCAGCTTGAGTTCGAGTTTGACCTGGGTCAGGAAGCGGGTTTTCTTGCCGTTGCTGTCCAGGCAGGTCACTTGCGACTCGGGAAACAGAATCGCCAGCGGAATACCGGGCATTCCGCCGCCGCTGCCGACATCCAGCCAGCGACCATTTTCGATGAATGGCATAACACTAAGACTATCGAGCAGATGGCGCGAGACCATTTCGTCCGGATCACGCACTGCGGTCAGGTTGTAAGCCTTGTTCCATTTGATCAACAGGGCGAGGTAGCCCAGCAGTAGCTCATGCTGGGCTTCGGTCAGCGCAACGCCCAACTGGCGCGCTCCTGTGGATAACTCTTCGGCGTGTTGCGAGGTGACCAACGAACTCAAGCGCTTTGCTCCAACTGACGGCCCGCGCCGCGTTTTTTCAAATGAATCATCAACAGCGAGATGGCTGCCGGGGTGACGCCAGGAATACGTGAAGCCTGCCCGAGGGTTTCCGGACGAGTTATCCCCAACTTGCTTTGGATTTCTTTCGACAACCCGGAAATCCCGGTGTAGTCGATATCCACAGGCAGCTTGGTGTCTTCACTGGCGCGCAGGCGAGCAATTTCGTCCTGCTGGCGATCAATGTAACCGGCGTACTTGGTCTTGATCTCCACCTGTTCGGCAACTTGTGGGTCTTCAGCGCCCTGGCCTGTCACTTCGACCAAACCAGCGTAGTCGATTTCCGGACGGGAAAGCAGGTTGAGCAAGTTGTACTCATGGGTCAACGGCGTGCCGAATTTTTCTGCGATGGCGTCGCCCTGCTCCGTGCCCGGGCGAACCCAGGTACTTTTCAGACGCTGTTCTTCGAGCGCAATGCTTTCGCGTTTTTTGCAGAAGGCCGCCCAGCGGGCGTCATCGACCAGGCCCAGCTCGCGACCTTTTTCGGTCAAGCGCAGGTCGGCGTTGTCTTCGCGCAGGATCAGACGGTATTCCGCCCGAGATGTGAACATCCGGTACGGTTCCTGGGTACCCAGAGTAATCAGGTCGTCGACCAATACGCCGATGTAGGCTTCATCGCGACGCGGGCACCAGCTGTCTTTGCCCTGTGCACGCAATGCTGCGTTGGTCCCGGCCAGCAAACCTTGGGCCCCGGCTTCTTCATAACCGGTGGTGCCGTTGATTTGGCCGGCGAAGAACAGGCCACCGATCACTTTGGTTTCCAGGCTGTATTTCAGGTCGCGCGGGTCGAAGTAGTCGTACTCGATGGCGTAGCCCGGACGCACGATGTGCGCGTTTTCCATACCGCGAATCGACTGCACGATCTGGATTTGCACATCGAACGGCAGCGAAGTGGAAATTCCGTTGGGGTACAGCTCGTGGGTGGTCAGGCCTTCGGGTTCGATAAAGACCTGGTGGCTTTCCTTGTCGGCAAAGCGGTGGATCTTGTCTTCGATCGACGGGCAATACCGCGGGCCAATGCCTTCGATCACCCCGGAATACATCGGCGAACGATCAAGGTTCGCGGCAATGATTTCGTGGGTACGGGCGTTGGTGTGGGTAATCCAGCAGCTGACCTGTTTCGGGTGCTGTTCTTTGGAACCCATGAACGACATGACCGGGATCGGCGTGTCGCCGGCTTGCTCGGTCATCATCGAGAAATCCACAGAACGCCCATCAATGCGTGGCGGGGTCCCGGTTTTCAAGCGGCCGACGCGCAGCGGTAGTTCACGCAGACGTTTTGCCAGGGCGATCGACGGCGGGTCACCGGCACGGCCACCGGAATAATTTTGCATACCGATGTGGATAAGTCCGCCCAGGAACGTGCCCGTGGTCAGTACGACCGAATCTGCATGAAAACGCAGACCCATTTGTGTAACAACACCACGTACCTGGTCCTGCTCGACGATCAAGTCATCGGCGGCCTGCTGAAATATCCACAGGTTCGGCTGGTTTTCCAGGGTTTCGCGTACCGCTGCCTTGTACAGGATGCGGTCGGCCTGAGCCCGGGTAGCACGTACGGCCGGGCCTTTACGGCTGTTGAGCACGCGAAATTGAATACCACCCTTGTCGGTGGCCATCGCCATTACCCCGCCAAGGGCATCGATTTCCTTGACCAGATGGCTTTTGCCAATCCCGCCAATTGCGGGGTTGCAACTCATGGCACCGAGGGTTTCCACGTTATGCGTCAGCAACAGGGTTTTTACACCCATGCGTGCTGACGCCAGTGCTGCCTCGGTACCGGCATGACCGCCGCCGATGACGATCACTTCAAAACGGGAAGGGAAATCCACCACGCACCTCGTGCCTGCTTATGTAGGTAATCAGGAATTGTTTGTTGAAAGGGTTTTAGAGCTTTGCGGGCAAGTATAGGGACTTAGGGCTTCCTAAAGAACCCTTTGCACAAAATTTAACCAGCTGTGGATGAATCACAGACAATAGAAATTAAAAGAGAGAAATTTATTAAATCTTTGTTTTTATGTTTATTTATACTGAGCAACATTTCTGTGGATAGATCTCTACAGGCCTTTATTTACAATGTGTACAGCGACTCAAAACGTTGTGGTCATCTGCCAATGAGGCCCTTGGATAAGTGCTTTAAGCCTGTGGATTAAACGACCGGTTATCCACAGATGGGTTTTTACGCAGGTTTCACGCCCTGTTATCAACTGGGCACAGGAGCGGTTATTCACAGGGCTTAATCCACAGAAACGGCCGATTTCGTCCACGGCAAAGCTGGGAATTAATCCCGGGTGGGACAAAAACAGATCTATTGTGGGAAAACACTGGGCCAGTTAATAATAGCGATTATCATTAACCTGCCTTGTCGCGCCTATGCCTCCCTCCTCACATACCGCAGCGGTCCACCACATCTATGAACAGCACCATTCGTGGTTGCGCGGATGGCTCAAGGGAAAATTGCATAACGCCAGCGATGCAGCCGATGTGGCCCACGACACGTTCGTGCGCATGCTCGGTGGACGACATGCGGCGCAGATCCTCGAACCACGGGACTATCTGGCCACCATCGCCAGGGGCCTGGTGATTGATCGGTATCGCCGGCATGCCATCGAGCAGGCCTACAGGCAGACCCTGGCAGAGCGTCCTGAAGCCACGGCTATCAGTGAGGAAGACAAGGCAATCATCATCGAAACCCTGGTGGCTGTGGATAAAGCGCTGTCTGGGCTGGGTGAGCGTGCACGGCGAATTTTCATGCTGGCACAGATTGAAGGGCTGACTTATCAACAGATCGCCGATCTACTGCAGGTATCGCTGACCACGGTGAAGAAACACATGATCCGTGCCCTCACCGAGTGCTCCCTGATCATGGCCAGCCGGTAATGGTCAGCCCTGACCGCAAGACGTTCGAGGTCGCTGCCAGTTGGTATGTGCAATTCCAGTCGCAATCACCGACGCCCGCACAACATCAAGCCTGGCAGCAGTGGCTTAATCATGACCCGTCCCACCAGGCGGCTTGGGACCAGATGGAGCAGTTGCAACGCAGCCTCGGTGGCCTGCCCCCTGATCTCACACGCCGCGCGTTATCCACCACGCAACAGCGGCGCCAGGTACTCAAGTGGATGCTGGTGCTTGGCGGCAGTGGCTACCTGGGCTGGAACGTCCAGCAACATACGTCGTTGGGTAACGCATGGGCTGATTACCGCACGTCGGTGGGCCAGAGGCGGCGCATCGAGTTGGCGGATGGCACGCAGATCAATCTCAATACTCATACCGCTATCGATGTGGCCTTTGACGGGTACCAACGTTTGATCCGTCTGCGCGAGGGTGAAGTACTTATCCACACCGGCACGCGGGGTGGGTACTTACCGTTTTATGTAGAAACTCGCCAAGGCCGGGTCAAGGCGCTGGGCACTCGGTTTACTGTGCGCCAACTGCCGGATGCCACGCGGGTGGGCGTCTTGGAAGAACGGGTTGAGATATCCCCCGGCGACCAACCCGAACTTCGCCGCACTATGGGCGCGGGTGAGAGCGCAGAGTTTGATCGGCACAATGTGCGCCCTGCCCAGCGATATGGCGGTGTACAGGCCGCCTGGGTCGATGGCCAACTGATCGTGCTCGATGCTCGGCTAGGAGAAGTTATCGATGAGTTGGCGCGCTATCGGCCGGGCGTATTGCACTGCGACCCAGCCTCTGCGGGCCTACGCGTTTCCGGGACATTCCGTCTGGACTCAACCGATGCCGTCCTCGCTAACCTGCAAGCGAGCCTGCCGATTCAAGTGAAATACTTTACGCGCTATTGGGTGTCGGTCACCCGGATCGGCTAATCGAAAAATAATCCACAGAGGGGTTATCTTTTTTTGACCTGGTGCGGCCCTACAGGTAATCACGACGCTACCTTCAGGGCTTACTCACCTATGCGCCTTCCCACCCCGCTCCGCAAACGACTTTCCTGCCATGGCATGACGTACGGTCTGCAGTTCATCACCGCTACGACCGGTGTGTTGTTATCCACCACCGTCATGGCCGCCAGCGCAACGCAACACTTTGCCATTGCCGCAGGCCCGCTGGACAACGCCTTGAGCCAGTTTGCCGCCAAGGCCAATGTGATTCTGTCCTTCTCGCCACAGCAAACGGCGCGTTTGAATACGCCAGGGCTGCAAGGTGACTATTCGGTGGACCAGGGCTTTGCGCTACTGTTGCAGAACTCGGACCTGCAGGCGGTCGCACAGGCTCCCGGCAGCTATGTATTACAGGCGGCACCTGCTGGCCAATTGACCTTGGCCCCTACCACCGTCAACGCTTATCAACAGGGCGGCTTCAATCAAGAGATCGCCGGGGATGTAGGCTACAAGGCTCAGAGCAGCCGGATCGGCACGAAGACCAGCACACCGCTGTCCGAGACCCCGCGTTCGGTGTCCGTTGTCACTGGCCAGCGTATCAAGGACCAGAAGTCCCAGACCCTGACAGAAGTGCTGGGCTACGTACCGGGAATCTTCGCCCCACCGTTCGCGGCGGGCGACGGCTTGGCAGGCGATCTGTTTTTCATACGCGGTTTCAACGCCACGGATTACGGCTACGGCCTGCTGCGAGATGGTCTGCGAGTTCAAGGCAATCGATACGACACCACCAGCGAACCCTACGGCCTGGAACGGGTCGAGATTTTCCGCGGTCCTTCTTCCCTGCTCTACGGTGAAAACGCACCCGGTGGCTTGGTTAATCTGGTGAGTAAACACCCGACTGCAACCCCGCAAGGCGAGGTGCAGGTGAGTTATGGTTCGAATAATCGACGCCAGTTGGGTGTGGATATCTCGGGCCCGCTCAACGACAGTGACACTATCCTGGGTCGGGTGGTGATGCTGGGGCGTAAATCCGACACGCAGACCGATCACGTTCCGGACGATCGTCTGTATATCGCGCCATCCTTGACCCTGAACTTCGACGACTACAACACCCTGACGCTGCTGGCCAACTATCAGAAAGACCATACCAACCTGGAACTCGGCCTACCCGCCGCCGGTACCCTGCTTACAAATCCCAACGGCAAGCTGTCCAAACACACCTTGCTGGGCAACCCGGACTGGAACACCTTTGAACGCGAAGCGTGGAGCACCGGCTATGAGTTCAGCCACAGCTTCAATGATGACTGGCAGTTCCGTCAGAACTCGCGCTATATGCAGTCACGTATCAACCGGCACGAAACCTGGCCTGGCTCATTGAATAACGGTGGCTTCGGCACCCGGCTGAACATGAACGCCTACGACCGCTACAACAAGTCGATGGTCTATTCCCTGGATAACCAGCTCGAAGGCAAGTTCCAGTTGGGCAGTGTGGAAAACACAGTGCTATTGGGCGCCAGCTATGACCGAACCTCGTTCAATCAAGACTGGGATGCGGGTTTCGCCGGCACCATCGATGTGTATAACCCGGTGTACCTGCGCGACCCGCTCACTCCCCTGGCAGTGCAAAACACTTTGCTTGAACAGCAGATGAAAGGGGTTTATGCACAGATCCAAAGCAAATACGACCATTGGCTCTTTCTGCTCGGCGGCCGCCAGGACTGGGTCGACAGCGATTACCGAGACAAGGTCAAGCCATCGAGCAATATCAACTCACAGGATCGTAAATTCACTTACCAGGGCGGGGTGATGTACCAGTTCGACAACGGCCTTACGCCGTATGTCAGCTATTCCACCGCGTTTGTCCCCGTGCAGCAGATCTCCAACGCCGGCTCGCCGTTGAAACCGATCACCAGCAGCCAATACGAAGTGGGCGTTAAGTACGAACCGATCGGCTGGGATACGGCGATGACCGTGTCGGTGTATGACCTGCGCAAGCAGGACGATACCTACCTTGATGCCACCACCAACAGCTATCGCCAAGTCGGTGAAAGTCGCGCCAAGGGCGTGGAAGTCGAGGTCAACAGTAACATCAGCTCCAACTTCAACGTGACGGCAGCCTATACCTACACCGACGCCCGGATAACCAAGGATTCGGCCACTTCGCTGGTAGAAGGCCGTCAGATGACGGGCGTGCCGCGTAACCAGGCTTCGGTGTGGGGCAAATATCGCTTTCTCGACGGCCAACTCAAGGGTTTCTCCGTGGGCGGCGGGGTGCGCTATTTCGACAGTACCTTTTCCTACACCCCGCCTACGCTCTACGGGAAGCTGGACGCAGGTAGCGTCACCTTGGTGGATGCGGCACTGGGTTATCAGATCAACCCACACTGGTCGGTGGACCTGAACGCCAAGAACCTGTTCGACAAGGAATATGTATCCGGTTGCAACGATGCGGGGCGTTGCTATTGGGGCGACAGCCGTACCTTGCTCGGTACGGTGTCTTACAACTGGTAGACGGTGTGGATAACTCGGTTACTTGCCAATGCAAAAGCTTGAGAAAATCCGCCCCAGCAAATCATCCGAACTGAAAGCGCCGGTGATTTCACCCAACAGCTGCTGCGCCTGACGCAGATCTTCAGCCAGCAGCTCCCCAGCCCCCGCCAAGGTCAACTGAGCGCGCCCGTGCTCCAGGGCCGCGCTGGCATGACGCAGCGCTTCCAGGTGCCTGCGCCGCGCACTGAAGCTGCTTTCCGAGGTCTGTTCGTAGCCCATGCAGGCTTTAAGGTGTTCGCGCAGCAATTCCAGACCCTCACCGGCCGATTTCGCGCTCAAGCTGATCGTGACGTGGCCATCTTCACTGGTTTCCAGGGCGATGGCTTCACCCGTAAGGTCGGCCTTGTTACGGATCAAGGTGACTTTGGCCGGGTCTGGCCGTTGTTCAAGGAATTCGGGCCACAAGGCAAAAGGATCCACAGCTTCCGGTGCAGTGGCATCCACCACCAGCAACACACGATCGGCTTCGCTGATCGCCTTGAGCGCACGTTCCACGCCGATCTTTTCCACCTGGTCGTCGGTGTCGCGCAGACCAGCGGTGTCGACCACGTGCAGCGGCATACCGTCGATGTGGATATGCTCGCGCAAGATATCCCGTGTAGTGCCGGCGATCTCGGTGACGATGGCCGCCTCGCGCCCTGCAAGAGCATTGAGCAGGCTGGATTTGCCGGCATTGGGCCGGCCGGCAATTACCACCGTCATACCATCGCGCAGTAAGGCGCCCTGCCCGGCTTCACGCAGCACTGTGGATAACTCATCGCGGACTTTGTCCAGCATCGCCAATACATGGCCATCCGCCAGAAAGTCGATTTCTTCTTCCGGAAAATCAATCGCGGCTTCGACGTAGATGCGCAGACTGATCAACTGCTCGGTCAAATTATGCACACGCAGGGAAAAAGCCCCCTGCAATGAGCGCAACGCGTTACGTGCAGCCTGTGCAGAACTGGCTTCGATCAAATCAGCGATAGCTTCGGCCTGGGCCAGGTCGAGCTTATCGTTCAAGAATGCGCGTTCGCTGAATTCCCCGGGTCTGGCCAGGCGGCAACCCAATTGCAAGCAGCGCTGCAGCAGCATGTCCAACACCACAGGACCACCGTGCCCTTGTAGTTCAAGGACATCTTCACCGGTGAACGAGTTTGGCCCTGGAAAATAGATGGCCAGCCCCTCGTCCAATACGCTGTGGTCGGCATCCAGGAACTGGCCGTAATGGGCATAACGGGGTTTCAGCTCCCGGCCGCTGATAGCCTTGGCTGCCACGCCCGCCAATGGCCCGGAAATTCGAACGATGCCGACACCGCCCCGACCTTGAGCGGTAGCGACAGCAGCGATGGTTTCACGAGGAGCGCTCATCAGCAGGTTCCAGAACAAAAGTGACGGAAAGCAAAACGCCCCACTAGGGGGCGTCTTGAGTGGTTATCCACAGAGTAAATTACGCCTCGGCTTTTTTGGTAGCCGCTTCGATTTTACGTGTGATGTACCACTGTTGAGAGATCGACAACACGTTGTTGACCACCCAGTACAGTACCAAGCCAGCAGGGAACCACAGGAAGAAGAAGGTGAAGATGATTGGCATCATTTTCATTACCTTGGCCTGCATCGGATCCGGCGGGGTTGGGTTCAGACGCTGCTGGATAAACATGGTAGCGCCCATGATGATCGGCAGGATAAAGAACGGGTCTTTGATCGACAGGTCAGTTATCCACAGCATGAACGGCGCCTGGCGCATTTCAACGCTTTCCAGCAATACCCAGTAAAGCGACAGGAACACCGGCATCTGTACCAGAATCGGCAAGCATCCACCCAGCGGGTTGATCTTCTCTTTCTTGTACAGCTCCATCATGGCCTGCGACATTTTCTGCCGGTCATCACCATGTTGTTCTTTCAGCGCGGCCAGTTTCGGGGCCACGGCGCGCATACGCGCCATCGACTTGTAGCTGGCTGCCGACAGAGGGAAGAAAAGCCCTTTGATCAGCATGGTCAGAAAGATGATCGACCAGCCCCAGTTACCGACGATGCTGTGGATATGCTGCAACAGCCAGAAGATCGGCTGGGCAATGAACCACAGGAAGCCGTAGTCCACAGTCAATTCCAGGCCTGGGGACAACTCTTTCAGTACCGCCTGGCTTTTAGGGCCGGCGTACAGGGTAGCGCTGGTTTCAGCCTTGGCACCTGGAGCGACGGTCAACGCCGGGCCAGTGAAGCCAATGATGTAGTTGCCCTGGCTGTCCTTGCGGGTCTGAACCAGGTTCGCGTCACCCTTGTTAGGAATCCAGGCGGTCACGAAATAGTGCTGCAGCCACGCTACCCAGCCACCTTGGACGGTTTCTTTCAGCGAGCCCTTGTCGATATCTTTCATCGACACTTTTTTGTACGGCTCGTTACTTGTCCACAGGGCGGCGCCCAGGTAAGTGGCGGTACCGGTGGCGGTGCTGGAAGACGGATCGGAGCTGGCGTCACGCTTGAGCTGGGCAAACAGGTTGCCGCTCCAGGCTTTGTCGCTGGTGTTGTCGATCAGGTAAGTGACCTTCAAATCGTACAAACCGCGGGTAAAGCTGAAACGCTTGATGTAGTTGACACCGTCGAGGCTGAATTTCAGGTCGACGTTCAACTGGTTCTGGCCGTCTGCCAGTTGATAAGTCTTCTGCTCGGTCGAATAAACCGGACGACCGGTAGCACGTGCATCCGGACCATTGGTGCCGGTCAGGCCGCTTTGCGCCAGATAGGTACGTTCACCGCCGTTATCGAACAGTTGGAACGGCACATCCGGATGGTCTTGGCGACGTGGATAAAGCGGCAGCTTCAGCTGTGCGATATCACCACCTTGTGGGTCGATAGCCAGGTCGAGCACATCCGTTTTTACGTGGATGAGGTCTTTGTTGGTGACCACTGGCGTTTCTAACGGGGCACTTGTCTCGCCATTCGCGCTGGGAACATCGGCACTCGCGGACGCATTGTTACCCAGCGGGGTGTCCGGAATAGCCGGCGCAGCCTGATTGGTAGCAACATTCTGAGTCGGCAGGGCAGCCTGACCGTAGTCCTGGTTCCATTTAAGGACCATGACATAGGACACGATTGCCAGGGCGACGATCAGGATTGTGCGTTTAATATCCATGATTACTCGGCCATCGAAGAAGAACGGGAGGTAGGGATAGGTGGAACCGGGTCATAACCACCGGGATTCCACGGATGACAGCGACCTAAACGACGAAAGGTCAGCCAGCCACCGCGCAGAAGACCATGATTTTCTATGGCCTCTAACGCGTAGCAGGAACAACTGGGGTAGAAACGACAGTGGCTGGCCATCAGAGGACTAATGGCATAGCGATAAAACTGGATCGGAACGATTGCCAGTTTACGCATCAAGGCTGTCTACCCCTACAGTTTCGGTGCTGACTGCTGGTGCTGGCTTGTGGGTACGCGCCAAACGTTTCCAGAGCTTGCCGAAATGCTGAATCAATTCGGGGTTTTCTACATCACCCAAGCCTTTGCGCGCGACGATAACAATATCCCAACCAACCAGAGTGTCCTGGTGGAGGCGAAACGATTCGCGCATCAGACGCTTGAGGCGATTGCGCTCAACGGAGAGCTTTACGCTCTTCTTGCCGATCACCAACCCGAGACGGGGGTGATCAAGATCGTTGTTACGCGCAAGGAGCAGGAGATTTTTCCCCGGAACCTTGCCGGTGGGGGAGTCAAAGACTGCCTTGAAATGCCGGGGGGTTAGCAGACGCTTTTCCCGACTGAAGTCCTGACTCACCACCAGTACCGGATTATCAAACTGCCAGACGCGCACGACCTTTGGCGCGGCGACGCGACAGGACAGCACGGCCGTTCTTGGTAGCCATGCGAGCACGGAAGCCGTGAGTACGGGCGCGTTTGATGGTGCTTGGTTGGAAAGTACGTTTCATGGCGTTGTTACCTGGTTCGTCCACAACGGGCCGGAATGGCCCCCGTTTTAAGAGACCGGCGATTCTAGAGAAAGCAAGCCTCTAGGTCAATTTCCAACCAGCTTTTCCTTTAATTAGATGTCGACGGGGTCCTGGCGCCCTTCTCCCCGTCTGACTTCCATCTGCCATGCGATAGATATAAAAATAAAGAAGGAAGTTATTTAAAGCTTTTCTGTAAAGCTTATAAAAGCTAGGGACGCGATCATCTGTGGATAACTGCCTTGAGCCCTTGTTCCACGTGTTGTACAGAGAATGACAACACGGGGGAGAAGCGGTGCTCTGCCTGTGCTGCGCTATCGGATAAGCTGTGTGTGGAACAGCTACTTATCCACAGGTCGGTTACCCACAGACTTTCGACCCCACTTGTACAACGAGCTTAGGTGGGCTTATCCACAGAGCTTATACACAGACCACTGGTCGCATTTTTTGCGGTTAAGGCGTTGATTTTGGGTGGCCTGTGAACAACCTACATGTGGATAAGTGGACGGCTGGCCGCTACAATGGCGGCTGTTTTTGCCTCACCGGCTTTCAACTTAGGGGATATCCGTGTCAGTGGAACTTTGGCAGCAGTGCGTGGAGCTTTTGCGCGATGAGCTGCCTGCCCAGCAATTCAACACCTGGATCCGTCCGCTACAGGTCGAAGCCGAAGGCGACGAGTTGCGTGTCTATGCGCCCAATCGTTTTGTCCTCGACTGGGTCAACGAGAAGTACCTGGGCCGCGTTCTCGAATTGCTCGACGAACATGGCAACGGTCTGGCGCCTGCTCTCTCCTTATTAATAGGCAGCAAGCGCAGCTCAGCTCCTCGCGCCGCGCCGAATGCGCCATTGGCCGCCGCCGCGTCGCAAGCCCAAGCTGCAGTGGCGCCTGTCGCCGCAGCACCTGCACCGACAGCTGCGCCGTCCAAGCCGTCGTCGCGCAAAAATAATGCGCCAGAGAATGAAGAGCCGTCCCGCGACAGCTTCGACCCGATGGCCGGTGCCAGCTCTCAACAGGCGCCCGTGCGCTCCGAGCAACGTACTGTGCAGGTAGAAGGCGCGCTCAAGCACACCAGTTACCTGAACCGCACGTTTACCTTCGAGAACTTTGTCGAAGGCAAGTCCAACCAGCTGGCCCGAGCGGCCGCCTGGCAGGTCGCCGATAACCCCAAGCATGGTTACAACCCGCTCTTCCTTTATGGCGGCGTGGGCTTGGGTAAGACGCACTTGATGCACGCCGTCGGTAACCACCTATTAAAGAAGAACCCGAATGCCAAGGTGGTTTACCTGCATTCGGAGCGCTTCGTGGCCGACATGGTCAAGGCCTTGCAGCTCAACGCCATCAACGAGTTCAAACGTTTCTACCGCTCCGTTGATGCCTTGTTGATCGATGACATTCAGTTCTTTGCCCGCAAGGAACGTTCCCAAGAGGAGTTCTTCCACACCTTCAACGCCCTGCTCGAAGGTGGCCAGCAGGTCATCTTGACCAGTGACCGTTACCCGAAGGAAATCGAAGGCCTGGAAGAACGTCTGAAGTCTCGTTTCGGCTGGGGCCTGACGGTTGCCGTGGAGCCACCGGAGCTGGAAACCCGCGTTGCGATCCTGATGAAGAAGGCCGACCAGGCTAAAGTCGATCTGCCTCACGATGCTGCGTTCTTCATCGCCCAACGCATCCGTTCCAACGTGCGTGAGCTGGAAGGCGCGCTCAAGCGGGTCATCGCCCACTCGCACTTCATGGGTCGCGATATCACCATCGAGCTGATTCGCGAGTCCTTGAAGGATTTGTTGGCCTTGCAGGACAAGCTGGTGAGTGTGGATAACATCCAGCGCACCGTGGCCGAGTACTACAAGATCAAGATTTCCGACCTGCTGTCCAAGCGCCGTTCGCGCTCGGTAGCACGTCCACGCCAGGTTGCCATGGCCCTCTCCAAGGAGTTGACTAACCACAGCCTGCCGGAAATCGGTGATGTGTTTGGCGGACGCGACCACACCACGGTCTTGCACGCATGCCGCAAGATCAATGAACTTAAGGAATCCGACGCGGATATTCGCGAGGACTACAAGAACCTGCTGCGTACACTGACTACGTGATGACACCAGCGCAGCTTATTAAGGCAAGGGACTAGACCATGCATTTCACCATTCAACGCGAAGCCCTGTTGAAACCCCTGCAACTGGTCGCAGGCGTCGTCGAGCGCCGACAGACCTTGCCGGTGCTTTCCAACGTATTACTGGTGGTCGAGGGGCAACAGTTGTCCTTGACCGGTACCGACCTGGAAGTCGAACTGGTGGGTCGTGTCCAGCTCGAAGAGCCTGCCGAACCCGGCGAGATCACCGTGCCGGCGCGCAAGCTGATGGATATCTGCAAAAGCCTGCCTAACGATGCGCTGATCGACATCAAGGTGGATGAGCAGAAGTTGGTGGTCAAGGCAGGCCGTAGCCGTTTCACCCTGTCGACCTTGCCGGCCAATGACTTTCCAACCGTAGAAGAAGGCCCTGGCTCGCTGACGTGCAGCCTGGAGCAAAGCAAGCTGCGTCGTTTGATCGAGCGCACCAGCTTCGCAATGGCCCAGCAGGACGTGCGTTACTACCTCAACGGTATGCTGCTGGAAGTCTCGGAAGGCATTATCCGTGCTGTAGCCACCGACGGTCACCGCCTGGCGATGTGCTCGATGCGTGCCGATATCGGTCAGCCGGATCGTCACCAGGTAATCGTTCCACGCAAAGGTATCCTTGAACTGGCGCGCTTGCTCACCGAGCCGGACGGCAACGTCAGCATCGTGTTGGGCCAGCACCACATTCGCGCGACCACCGGTGAGTTCACCTTCACCTCCAAGTTGGTAGACGGTAAGTTCCCGGACTACGAGCGTGTGTTGCCTAAAGGTGGCGACAAGCTGGTGGTCGGTGATCGTCAGGCTCTGCGTGAAGCCTTTAGCCGTACTGCGATTCTGTCCAACGAAAAGTACCGTGGTATTCGCCTGCAGCTGGCCAACGGCCAACTGAAAATCCAGGCCAACAACCCGGAACAGGAAGAGGCGGAAGAAGAAGTGGGTGTCGACTACAACGGCGCATCGCTGGAAATCGGCTTTAACGTGAGCTACCTGTTGGACGTGCTGGGTGTTATGACTACCGAACAGGTTCGTCTGATCCTGTCGGACTCCAACAGCAGCGCCCTGGTGCAAGAATCCGACAACGACGACTCGGCTTACGTTGTCATGCCGATGCGCCTGTAATCATGCTCAGCAGAAGCTAGATGTCCCTCAGTCGCGTCTCGGTCACCGCGGTGCGCAATCTGCACCCGGTGACCTTCTCCCCTTCTCCCCGCATCAATATCCTCCATGGCGCCAACGGCAGTGGCAAAACCAGTGTGCTGGAAGCCATCCATCTGCTGGGGCTTGCGCGTTCCTTCCGCAGTGCCCGTTTGTTACCCGTGATTCAGTACGAACAATTGGCCTGTACCGTATTTGGCCAAGTGGAACTGGCTGAGGGCGGTCATAGCAGCCTGGGGATATCGCGTGATCGTGGTGGGGAATTTCAGATCCGAATCGACGGGCAAAATGCGCGCAGCGCAGCGCAACTGGCAGAGATCCTGCCGTTGCAACTGATCAACCCCGACAGCTTTCGATTGCTGGAAGGTGCCCCGAAAATCCGTCGGCAATTCCTCGACTGGGGCGTGTTCCACGTGGAACCCCGCTTCATGGCCACTTGGCAGCGGCTGCAGAAGGCCCTGCGGCAGCGGAACTCATGGCTGCGGCATGGTACACTTGACGCCGCTTCGCAAGCAGCCTGGGACCGTGAACTGTGCCTGGCCAGCGACGAAATAGATGAATACCGCCGCGCCTATATCAAAGCCTTGAAACCAGTCTTTGAGCAGACCTTGAGCGAGTTGTTGGACCTCGAGGGCCTGACGCTGAGTTATTACCGGGGTTGGGACAAAGAACGTGAGCTGAGTGCAGTGCTCGCAACGTCCTTGCAACGGGATCAGCAAATCGGACACACCCAGGCCGGCCCCCAGCGCGCTGATTTGCGCCTTAGATTAGGTGCACACAATGCTGCGGATATCTTGTCTCGCGGCCAGCAGAAGCTAGTGGTCTGTGCGTTGCGTATCGCGCAGGGCCATTTGGTTAGCCAGGCTCGACGCGGTCAGTGTATTTATTTGGTGGATGACTTGCCGTCAGAACTCGACGAGCAGCACCGCCGCTCGCTATGCCGCTTGTTGGAAGACTTACGCTGCCAGGTGTTTATCACCTGTGTAGACCACGAATTATTGAGGGAAGGCTGGCAGACGGAAACGCCAGTCGCTTTGTTCCACGTGGAACAAGGCCGTATCACCCAGACCCACGACCATCGGGAGTGAAGGCATGAGCGAAGAAAACACGTACGACTCGACCAGCATTAAAGTGCTGAAAGGTTTGGATGCCGTACGCAAACGTCCCGGTATGTACATTGGCGACACCGATGATGGTAGCGGTCTGCACCACATGGTGTTCGAGGTGGTCGATAACTCCATCGACGAAGCTCTGGCCGGTCACTGCGACGACATCAGCATTATCATCCACCCGGATGAATCCATCACCGTGCGTGACAACGGTCGTGGCATCCCGGTAGACGTGCACAAAGAAGAAGGCGTTTCGGCGGCAGAGGTCATCATGACCGTGCTCCACGCTGGCGGTAAGTTCGACGACAACTCCTATAAAGTATCCGGTGGTTTGCACGGTGTAGGTGTGTCGGTAGTGAACGCCCTGTCCGAAGAACTGATCCTCACTGTCCGCCGTAGCGGCAAGATTTGGGAGCAGACCTACGTCCACGGCGTACCACAGGAGCCGATGAGAATCGTCGGTGACAGTGAAACCACCGGTACCCAGATCCACTTCAAGCCATCGGAAGAAACCTTCAAAAACATCCACTTCAGCTGGGACATCCTGGCCAAGCGGATTCGCGAACTGTCTTTCCTTAACTCCGGTGTCGGCATCGTCCTCAAGGATGAGCGCAGCGGCAAGGAAGAGCTGTTCAAGTATGAAGGTGGCCTGCGAGCGTTCGTTGAATACCTGAACACCAACAAGACCGCGGTCAACCAAGTGTTCCACTTCAACATCCAGCGTGAAGATGGCATCGGCGTGGAAATCGCCCTGCAGTGGAACGACAGCTTCAACGAGAACCTGTTGTGCTTCACCAACAACATTCCACAACGCGATGGCGGTACTCACCTGGTGGGTTTCCGTTCTGCGCTGACGCGTAACCTGAACACCTACATCGAAGCGGAAGGCTTGGCGAAGAAACATAAAGTCGCCACCACCGGTGACGATGCCCGTGAAGGCCTGACGGCGATCATCTCGGTCAAGGTACCGGATCCGAAGTTCAGCTCCCAGACCAAAGACAAGCTGGTGTCTTCCGAAGTGAAGACTGCGGTTGAACAGGAAATGGGTAAGTACTTCTCCGACTTCCTGTTGGAAAACCCGAACGAAGCCAAGCTGGTTGTCGGCAAGATGATCGACGCTGCACGCGCCCGTGAAGCCGCGCGGAAGGCCCGTGAAATGACCCGCCGCAAAGGCGCGCTGGATATCGCCGGCCTGCCAGGCAAACTGGCTGACTGCCAGGAGAAGGACCCTGCCCTCTCCGAACTGTACCTGGTGGAAGGTGACTCTGCTGGCGGTTCCGCCAAGCAGGGTCGTAACCGTCGCACCCAGGCCATCCTGCCGTTGAAGGGTAAGATCCTCAACGTTGAGAAGGCCCGCTTCGACAAGATGATTTCCTCCCAGGAAGTCGGCACCTTGATCACGGCGTTGGGCTGCGGTATTGGCCGCGATGAGTACAACATCGACAAGCTGCGTTACCACAACATCATCATCATGACCGATGCTGACGTCGACGGTTCGCACATCCGCACCCTGCTGCTGACCTTCTTCTTCCGTCAGTTGCCGGAGCTGATCGAGCGTGGCTACATCTACATCGCCCAGCCGCCGTTGTACAAAGTGAAAAAGGGCAAGCAAGAGCAATACATCAAAGACGACGACGCCATGGAAGAGTACATGACGCAGTCGGCCCTGGAAGATGCCAGCCTGCACTTGAATGACGAAGCGCCGGGTATCTCCGGTGAGTCGCTGGAGCGACTGGTCAACGACTTCCGCATGGTCATGAAGACACTCAAGCGTTTGTCGCGCCTGTACCCTCAGGAGCTGACCGAGCACTTCATCTACCTGCCGGCCGTGAGCCTGGAGCAGTTGGGCGATCACGCCGCCATGCAGGATTGGCTGGCCCAATACGAAGTGCGCCTGCGTACTGTGGAGAAGTCTGGTCTGGTGTACAAAGCCAGCCTGCGTGAGGACCGTGAACGTAACGTATGGCTGCCAGAGGTCGAACTGATCTCCCACGGCCTGTCCAATTACGTCACCTTCAACCGCGACTTCTTCGGTAGCAACGACTACAAGACCGTGGTTACCCTCGGCGCGCAATTGAGCACCCTGCTGGACGACGGTGCTTACATTCAGCGTGGCGAACGCAAGAAGCAGGTCAAGGAGTTCAAGGAAGCCTTGGACTGGTTGATGGCGGAAAGCACCAAGCGTCATACCATCCAGCGCTATAAAGGTCTGGGCGAGATGAACCCGGATCAGCTGTGGGAAACCACCATGGACCCTGCTCAACGTCGCATGCTGCGCGTGACCATCGAAGACGCCATTGGCGCCGACCAGATCTTCAACACCCTGATGGGTGATGCGGTCGAGCCTCGTCGTGATTTCATCGAGAGCAATGCCTTGGCGGTGTCTAACCTGGACTTCTGATCAGGAACATCTGCTAAAAACAAAAGGCCAACGCTTAGCGTTGGCCTTTTTTGTTGGTTCGTAGTCGCGCATTTTTTAAATGCTCCACGTGGAACATCAGGCTATTTAACTTTCCACAGCGGGTGTCACACTCTCCAACCGATACCCGTACCCATAGATCGTCAACAGCTGCCAACCGCGATCCGCGGTCAGCCCTAGCTTGTTGCGCAGGCGGTAGATATGCGTGTCCAACGGCCGCGACGACACCATTTCTTCGTGGCTCCAGAACCGCTCATAGAGATACTCGCGAGACAACGGCCGGGCCAGGTTGGCAAATAGACAACTTGCCAAACGGTATTCCCGTTCTGTCAGGTTAATGGGCTTGCCCGCTCGGGTGACGGTCAGTTCGGCATCGTCGAACGTCAGATCGTTAAAGCTCTGCACTTCCTGGGTAGCCGACTTTTGCAAACCGTGGCGCCGCAGCACGGCGCTGACTCGGGCTTTGAGTTCGTTGGGCCGAAACGGCTTGCTGACATAGTCGTCCGCCCCGCTGTTCAACGCCGTCACGATATCGCTTTCGGCATCGCGACTGGTGAGCATGATAACGGCGGGAGGCGACTCCATGTGCTCGCGGGTCCAGCGCAATAACGCGATCCCGGAGATATCCGGCAGTTGCCAGTCGAGGATCAGCAGGTCAAAGGTTTCCCGACGTAGCTGGCGTAGCAGGTCTTCGCCACGTTCAAAAAAATGCAGGGACCAGGGCTGTTCAGCCGGACCGGGAATCTGTCGCAGTGTCTGTTCCACCCGTCGCAACTCTGCGGGTTCGTCATCCAGTATTGCGACACGCATGGGCGGGGTCCTTCCTACAAAAATACGAGAGCTTGAATGGGGGGCACATGCTGTACAAATGCCGGCCTATGAATCTGAATAATTATGGACGGATTCTACAGTGCCTGGATCTCTCGATACGCTGAAAGCGCCGTAAACTCAATCCACTACGATCCTCAAAGAAGATACCGGCTCCTGTCGTTCCGTAAAAGCGTCGGTGTGATCGCCTCGCCGGGGCGTTATGCCCGCTCCAATGTGCGGTATCGTTCATTGCGCGGTCGTGGGAAGTCCTCCAATGAGACCGAAATAAGCTTCACTGGTTTCAGAACACTGCATGCACTTCATCGCAACCCCATGGAGAGGGATCCTGGGCTTATGACATCTTTACTTAACGACCATCAATGCCTTGGCCCCCTCATGGCGCTAGCCCTGTGAAGCTCTGGCGCAAAACCGAGAAACGCCAACCTACCCAGGCCCAGCTTTTGTTCCATGGGTTGGTTCGTGAATGGCTGTTGATCGGTTTGGTACTCCTGCCCTTTACGGCCTACTTATCCTTGAGCGCTGGCTTAGCGCTCAATAATCCGCTCTATGACAGCCTGCGCCGCCTCACGCCCTTGCCGGTAGATCCACGCATCGTCCTGGTGACCATCGACGCACCCAGCCTGGAAGCACTTGGCCCATGGCCTTGGCCGCGCAGCGTACATGCCGAGCTGATTGAACGCGTGAACGCCGCACAGCCGGCGGGCATTTTGTTGGATGTGATCTTCAGTGAGACCGACCACAGTCATGACGACCAGCGCCTGGCCGATGCCGTATGCAAAGCCGGCAATGTATTGCTGCCCATCGCCGGAGACAGCAGCGTCAGCCCCAAGGCTCCCATAGCGCCGTTGTCGCCACTGCTCAAGTGCGCCAAGGGTGTCGGTCACATCAACGTCGAAGCGGACAACGACGGTGTGGTGCGCAGCGTGTATCTACGTGAAGGCCCGCCGGGGAGCACGCTTCCTCAGTTGGCGTGGCTGGCGTTCGTCATGAGCGAGCATGCCGAGACGATGCCGGGCCTGCCGCAAGAGCCTACTGGAGGTCACTGGCACCAGGAACATGAAATCCGTGTGCCGTTCACTTCGGAACCAGACCATTTTCCCAGTGTGTCCTACGTCAGCGTATTGCGGGGCGAGGTACCTCCCGAGTCTCTGCGTGGTCGCCTGGTTCTGATCGGCGCCTCAGCCTATGGCATGGCCGATCGTTTCGTGACGCCGCTCTCTTCCACCGTAGGTACCACAGCGGGCGTTGAGATCCAGGCGGACGTACTGAATGGTTTATTGCAGGGCCGCAGCATCGTCGATTTGCCCGGCTGGCTGGCGGCGTTGCTAGCAACGTCCCTGGTGGCCCTGCTGCTGGGCCTTCTGCTTGTGCGCCCCCGTTACGCCCTGTGGATGACCTTGGCGTGCATGGCCGTGGCTTTGCTGGGCTCATGGGGCTTATTGCGCCTGGGCCACTGGTGGAGCCCCGCAGCATGCCTGATCGGTTTGTTGCTGAGTTACCTGATCTGGAATTGGCGACGTCTGAGCGTAATTCTCGCCTACTTTGGCTGGGAACTGGCACGTCTGGATAACGAACCCAAGGTGCTTCCGGAACGTCGTCGCGCGCCCGCCAGTAAGGGCGATGTGCTGCAAGGGCGGATCTTTGCCCTTGAACAAGCCGTCAGTCGTACACGCGATACGCGGCGCTTTATGGCTGACGGGCTGGAGTGCCTGCCGGTAGCAACGCTGATCACCGACCCTCAGGGCAGCATCCTGTTGGCCAACCGCGTGGCCCGTGAAGTATTCGGCAATGACCTGGTCGGCGAAAACCTCGTCGAACAGCTCGCCGATCTAGGCTATCCCCCGCTGCACAATGGTGTACGCCCTGCCCTATCGGCACTGGAACTGGTCGAGTTTCGCGATATCCACCAACGCAGTTTGCGCATGGAGCTAGCCCCTTTGCTGCCTGCCGAAGGGGATTTTGCCCTCGGCTGGTTGTTGAGCCTCACGGACCTGAGCAAGGAGCGTGAAGCCCAGCAGCACCGCGAGACGATGCTGCGTTTCCTTTCCCACGACCTGCGTGCACCGCACTCAGCGATCCTTGCCCTGTTGGACGTGCACAACGGGGAGTCCCCGGTGTTTACCCAGATCGAACAGCAGGTGCGGCGGGCCTTGAGCCTGACTGAATCCTTTGTGCAATTGGCCAAGGCTGAAGCGGACGGTTACCAGTTCCAGCCCACCCTGTTTGCCATGCTGGTGATGGACGCCTTTGATCAAGTGGCGGTGATTGCGCAGTTGAAGGGCATCCATTTGGTTCACGACCTGGATGAGGCGGACGAGGCCATGGTCTACGCTGACCAATCGCTGCTCACCCGGGCGTTGTTCAATGTGCTGGAGAACGCGATCAAATACTCCCCATCCGGTACCACCGTCAGGTTGAGGCATGGCAGTGCGCAAGGTTGGTTGGAATGCAGGATAAGCGACCAGGGACCGGGGATTGCGCCTGAGGATCTGCCGGAGTTGTTTAACCAATACCGACGTTTCGATTCGGCTCAAGGCAGTGAGGGGCTTGGACTGGGGCTGACCATGGTTAAAGCAGTGTTGGAGCGGCACGGTGGGCGCATCGTGTGTGAAAGTGAGCTGGGCAAGGGCTCGACGTTTATCCTGCTGCTGCCGTTATTGGAGGACTGAAAAAGCGGCTTTTCTGCTGTGCATAAAAAACCGGTCACAAGGACCGGTTTTTTTATGAAGAAAAAACTTATGCACGTTTTTCTGAATTTTATGAGCTTCAGAAATATGTAAGTAAATCAGCTTGTTATGAAGCAAAAAAGCCAATTCGCCAACAAAGCGTACACAGGTTATCCACAGATGCTCAAACGGCCGGCGTCTCCACCACCACAGGTTCCGGTGGCAGAGAGCCCATGGCCCGTTGCTGCGCTTCATTCCACGCCGCAGCGCGGTCGTTCAGAGCGGCGATGGCACGTGGTCCTTCGCCTTCTGCGTACATCGGTTCGCCGATCACTACGGTGATAGTGCCTGAGCGTTTAGCCCAGCCAGTCTTGGGCCAGAACTTGCCGGCGTTATGCGCAATTGGCAGCACAGGCAGGTTGGCGTTGACCGCCAGGGCGGTACCACCCCGTGAGAACTTACCCACGGTGCCGTAGGGCACCCGCGTGCCCTCGGGAAAGATCAGCACCCAGACGCCGTCCTTGAGCAACTCATCGCCCTTCTTCGCGACATGCTTGAGCGCAGCCTTGGGGTTGTCCCGGTCGATGGCGATCGGACGCAACATGGCCATGGCCCAGCCGAAGAATGGCACATACAGAAGCTCGCGCTTGAGCACCTGGCTCAACGGCGAGAAATACGCCGAGAGGAAGAACGTCTCCCAGGTGCTCTGATGGTTCGAGAGAATCACGCACGGTTGATCAGGAACGTTTTCAGCGCCCTTGATCTCGAAACGAATATTCAGGAACACCTTGCTCAGCCACAACGCGCAGCGGCACCAGTAGACGTTGATAAAGCGATAGCGCGCCTTGAAGGGAAGGAACGGTGCAATAAAAAAGCTCAGGGTGCACCAGAGAAACGAACTGGTGCCCAGCAGCAGGTAAAAGAAAAAGGTTCTGATGGCCTGCAAGATCGACATGGCGGCATTTACCGTTGCGGGACACGGCCCGCCTGCTAAAAGCGCACTCCCGAACAGTCCTTGGTCAGGAAGTCGAGGGCGGCTAGTTGTTGATAAGTTCTGCGGCAACGGCCGCCAGATCGTCAAAAATCAAGGTGCCTACCGGCAGGTTTTTAGCCTGGGTCTTTTCGCCTTTTCCGGTTTTAACCAAAACTGGCTGAGAGTCGACGGCTTTGGCCGCCTCCAGGTCACCGAGGCTGTCCCCGACGAACCATATCCCAGCCAAGGGCACCTTGTAATGTTCTGCAATAATTTTCAACATGCCAGGCTTGGGCTTGCGGCAATCGCAGCCTTCGTCCGGCCCGTGGGGGCAGTAGACCACCAACCCCACCTCGCCGCCCTGCTCGGCCACTAACGCGCGCAAACGCGCGTGCATGGCCTCCAGGGTCGCGATGTCGTAGTAACCGCGGGCGATGCCGGACTGGTTGGTGGCGATGGCCACCGTCCAGCCGGCTTTGCTCAACTGCGCGATGGCCTCGATCGAACCGGGCAGCGGGATCCACTCCTCCACCGACTTGATGTAAGCGTCGGAGTCGTAGTTGATCACCCCGTCCCGATCGAGAATCAGCAGTTTCAACATGATCAGCCCAGTACGGAGATGTCGGCGATATTGATGAACAAGCCACGCAGGCGCGCCAGCATGGCGTAGCGGTTTTTGCGCACGCCAGCATCATCGGCATTGATCATCACCGCTTCGAAGAACGCATCCACCGGCTCACGCAAAGACGCCAGGCGCGCCAACGCTTCAGCGTAGTTACGCTCAGCGATCATCGGCTTCACGGCGTTCTCGGCCTTGGCGATGGCTGAGTTCAGCGAGAACTCCTTGGCATCGGCAAACAGGCCCGGGTCGACTTCGGCAGTGCCGAGGCTGTCGGCCTTGCTCAACAGGTTCGACACGCGCTTGTTCACGGCGGCCAGGGCATCGGCTTCCGGCAGCTTGCGGAACGCTTGCACGGCTTGTACACGCTGGTCGAAGTCCAGTGCCGAGCCCGGTTGCAGGGCACGTACCGACAGGTAGACGGAAACGTCCACGCCTTCGTCTTCATAACGCGCACGCAGGCGATCGAACACAAACTCCAGCACTTGCTCGGCCAGGCCGGCTTGCTTGACCTTGGTGCCGAACTGGCCGACGGCAAATACCACGGCCTGGGTCAGGTCGAGGTCCAGCTTTTTGTCGATCAGGATACGCAGCACGCCCAAGGCCGCACGGCGCAGGGCATACGGGTCTTTGCTGCCGGTGGGCAGCATGCCGATACCGAAGATACCCACGAGGGTGTCCAGCTTGTCGGCAATGGCCACGGCCGCACCGGTCAGGGTGCTCGGCAGTTCTGCACCGGCACCGCGCGGCATGTACTGCTCGTTCAGGGCGAGGGCGACATCATCCGGCTCGCCGTCGTTGAGGGCGTAGTAGTAACCAGCCACGCCTTGCATCTCTGGGAACTCGCCGACCATCTCGGTGGCCAGGTCGCACTTGGACAGCAAGCCAGCACGCGCTGCCCAGGCTGCGTCGCCGCCGATACGTGGGGCAATGTAGGCCGCCAGCTTGGAAACACGCACGGCCTTGTCGTAGACGCTGCCGAGTTTTTCCTGGAACACCACGTTTTGCAGGCGCAGGTTGAAGTCTTCCAGCTTCTGCTTCTTGTCTTGCTTGAAGAAGAACTCGGCGTCGGTCAGGCGCGGGCGCACGACTTTTTCGTTACCGGCGATGATCTGCTGTGGGTCTTTGCTTTCGATGTTGGCCACGGTGATAAAACGCGGCAACAACTTACCGTCCACGTCCAGCAGGCAGAAGTACTTCTGGTTGTCCTGCATGGTGGTGATCAAGGCTTCTTGCGGCACGTCGAGGAAACGCTCTTCGAACGAGCACACCAGCGGCACCGGCCATTCCACCAGGGCGGTCACTTCGTCGAGCAGGCTTGGCGGCACGATGGCGGTGCCTTCTTGCAGACGGGCCAGCTCTTCGGTGCGCTTGCTGATCAGCTCGCGACGCTCATTGGCGTCGGCCAGCACGTAAGCAGCGCGCAGGTCGTTGAGGTAGTTGGCCGGCGAAGTGATGCGCACGCTTTCTGGATGATGGAAGCGGTGACCACGGGAGTCACGACCGGCCTTCTGGGCGAGGATGGTGCAATCGATGACCTGGTCGCCGAGCAGCATCACCAGCCATTGGGTTGGGCGCACGAACTCTTCCTTGCGCGCACCCCAGCGCATGCGCTTGGGGATAGGCAGGTCGTTCAGGGAATCTTCAACGATGGTCGGCAACAGGCTGGCGGTTGGCTTGCCGGTGATGACCTGGCTGAAACGCAGTTTCGGGCCGCTCTGGTCGATCTCGCTCAGCTCCACGCCACACTTCTTGGCAAAGCCAAGGGCCGCCTGGGTCGGGTTGCCTTCGGCGTCGAAAGCCGCCTGGCGCGGTGGGCCGTCCAGGTTGATGCTGCGATCCGGCTGCTGGGTTTCCAGCGCGGTCAGCAGCACAGCCAGGCGGCGCGGCGCGGCGTAGACCTTCTTGGCTTGAAACTTCAGGCCAGCGGTCTGCAGGCCTTTTTCGATACCGGCCAGGAATGCATCGGCCAGGGTATTGAGGGCCTTGGGTGGCAGCTCTTCGGTGCCCAGTTCAACCAGGAAATCTTGAGCACTCATTGTGCAGCCTCCAGCTTAGCCAACACTTCATCACGCAAATCCGGGGTTGCCATCGGGAAGCCCAGCTTGGCGCGAGCCAGCAGGTAGGCTTGGGCGACGGAACGCGCCAGGGTGCGCACACGCAGGATGTATTGCTGGCGCGCAGTAACCGAAATGGCACGGCGGGCGTCCAGCAGGTTGAAGGTATGGGAGGCCTTCAACACCATTTCATAGCTTGGCAACGGCAGCGGCTGGTCGAGTTCGATCAGACGCTTGGCTTCGCTTTCATAGAAGTCGAACAGTTCGAACAGTTTGTCGACGTTGGCGTGTTCGAAGTTGTAGGTGGACTGCTCCACCTCGTTCTGGTGGAACACATCGCCGTAAGTCACCTTGCCGAACGGGCCGTCAGCCCATACCAGGTCGTAGACCGAGTCCACGCCTTGCAGGTACATGGCCAGGCGCTCAAGGCCGTAGGTGATTTCGCCGGTGACCGGGTAGCACTCGATGCCGCCGGCTTGCTGGAAGTAAGTGAACTGTGTCACTTCCATGCCATTGAGCCAGACTTCCCAGCCCAGGCCCCAGGCGCCCAGGGTTGGCGATTCCCAGTTGTCTTCGACGAAACGAATGTCGTGCACCAGTGGGTCCAGGCCGACATGTTTCAGCGAGCCCAGGTACAGCTCCTGGAAGTTGTCCGGGTTGGGCTTCAATACCACCTGGAACTGGTAGTAGTGCTGCAGACGGTTCGGGTTTTCGCCGTAGCGGCCGTCAGTCGGGCGGCGACTGGGCTGCACATAAGCGGCGTTCCAGGTTTCCGGGCCGATGGCCCGCAGGAATGTAGCGGTGTGGAAAGTGCCGGCGCCTACTTCCATATCGTAGGGCTGAAGTACCACACAACCTTGCTCGGCCCAGTATTGCTGGAGGGCGAGGATCAAGTCTTGGAAGGTACGCACGGCTGGCGTAGGCTGGCTCACGAAATTCACCTGTTACTTGGGCTGCGATTTAAAGAGCGGGAGTATACCCGATTCGGCCCCGCCACCACTCCCTGGAGCCTTATGCCACGCTGCTTTTGGTGTTCTGAAGATCCGCTGTACATGGCTTATCACGATCAAGAGTGGGGAACGCCGCTGCGCGATGCGCAGGGTTTGTTCGAGTTGCTTTTGCTCGAAGGGTTCCAGGCAGGCCTGTCCTGGATCACCGTTTTACGCAAACGCGAGCATTATCGAAAGGTGTTGTTCGGCTTTGACGCGCAGCGTCTGGCGCAATTGAGCGATGACGAAATCGAGGTGCTGATGCAGGACCCGGGCATCGTGCGCAATCGCTTGAAGCTCAACGCTACCCGGCGCAACGCCGCGGCCTGGCTGGCGCTGGAAGATCCCGTGGGGTTGCTGTGGTCGTTTGTCGGCGGCAAACCCAAGGTCAATCACTTCAAGGATCGCAGCGACGTCCCGGCGATCACGCCCGAAGCCCAAGCCATGAGCAAAGCCTTGAAAAAGGCCGGCTTCACCTTCGTCGGGCCGACCATCTGCTACGCCTTCATGCAGGCCTCGGGCATGGTCATGGACCACACCCAGGACTGCGACCGTTACGCGGACTTGGCCAACGCCGGTTAGAATGCCGGCTTTGCGCACCACACACGATCAGGAGTGACCTGTGGAAAAGTTTAAAGGCGCCTTGCTGGTAGGCGCTCTTCGGTTGTTTGCCCTGCTGCCCTGGCGCGCCGTACAAGCCGTCGGCACGGGGATCGGCTGGATCATGTGGAAAACCCCCAACCGTTCCCGCGATACCGTGCGGATCAACCTCTCCAAATGCTTCCCGGACATGGACCCTGCAGAACGCGAGCGCCTGGTGGGCCGCAGCCTGATGGACATCGGCAAGTCCCTCACCGAAAGCGCCTGCGCGTGGATCTGGCCGGCGCAGCGCTCCATCGACCTGGTCCGCGAAGTCGAGGGCTTGGAAGTGCTGCACGAGGCCCTGGCTTCTGGCAAAGGCGTGGTGGGCATCACCAGCCACCTGGGCAACTGGGAAGTGTTGAACCACTTCTATTGCAGCCAGTGCAAACCGATCATTTTCTATCGCCCGCCCAAGCTCAAGGCGGTGGACGAACTGCTGCGCAAACAACGCGTGCAGCTGGGCAACCGCGTGGCGGCCTCCACCAAGGAAGGCATTCTCAGTGTGATCAAGGAAGTGCGCAAAGGCGGCCAGGTGGGCATTCCTGCCGACCCGGAGCCGGCTGAGTCCGCCGGGATCTTCGTACCGTTTTTTGCCACCCAGGCGCTTACCAGCAAGTTCGTGCCGAACATGCTCGCGGGCCACAAGGCGGTGGGTGTGTTCCTGCATGCCCTGCGGCTGCCGGACGGCTCGGGCTACAAGGTGATCCTGGAAGCGGCGCCGGAGGACATGTACAGCACCGACACCGCGACGTCCTGTGCGGCGATGAGCAAGGTAGTTGAGCGCTATGTAGGCGCTTACCCAAGCCAGTACATGTGGAGCATGAAGCGCTTCAAGAAACGCCCGCCGGGTGAGGCGCGGTGGTATTGATACACCGCTGACCTCCAGCCCAGTGGAGATCAAATGTGGGAGCTGGCTTGCCTGCGATAGCATCACCTCGGAGTGCCTGATATACCGAGGTGTCTGCATCGCAGGCAAGCCAGCTCCAACAGGTGATCACCTCAGGGTTGGCGATCAAGTTTCTTCAGGAACACCGTCATTTCTTTTTCGGCCTGTTTGTCGCCATGGGCCTGGGCGGCTTCGATGCCCTTCTCCCATGCCAGGTGTGCTGCCGCGCGATCTTCCAATCCCAGCCGCGCCTTGCCCAACAACTTCCACGCCGCCGAATACTTCGGATCGAACTCGACGCATCGCTGCAAATGCTCGGCCGCCGTTGCGTTGTCCTTCAGGTCCAGATAACCCTTGCCCAGGCCAAAGCGCAGCAATGAATTATCCACACCCTTGGCGAGCATTTTTTCCAGGGATTCGAGCATGGCGGTGCATCCTTTAGCTACATAGCGGTTTCGATATCGTCATCGCGGGCAAGCCCGCTCCCACACTTGGAACGCGATCACATGTGGGAGCGGGCTTGCCGCGATGGCGGCGGCAGGCTCACTCAAATTTTTAATCAGAAAAAGCTCAACCCCACGTGGAACAGCTTCTCCACATCGCGGATATGTTTCTTGTCCACAAGGAACAAAATCACGTGGTCTCCGGTGGCGATCACCGTGTCGTCGTGGGCAATGATCACTTCTTCATCGCGAATGATCGCGCCAATGGTGGTACCGGGCGGCAGGCCGATATCGCGGATCGCCTTGCCAATCACTTTGCTGGACTTGGAGTCACCGTGGGCAATCGCCTCGATGGCTTCCGCTGCGCCACGGCGCAACGAGTGCACGCTGACAATGTCGCCACGCCGTACGTGGGCGAGCAAGGTGCCAATGGTCGCCAACTGCGGGCTGATGGCAATGTCGATATCGCCGCCCTGGATCAGGTCGACATAGGCCGGGTTATTGATGATGGTCATCACCTTCTTCGCCCCCAGCCGCTTGGCCAGCAAGGACGACATGATATTGGCTTCATCATCGTTGGTCAGGGCCAGGAAGATATCGGCGTCGGCGATGTTCTCTTCCATCAGCAGGTCACGGTCCGAGGCGCTGCCTTGCAGTACGACAGTGCTGTCGAGGGTGTCGGACAAATGCCGGCACCGCGTCGGGCTCATCTCGATGATCTTCACCTGGTAGCGGCTTTCGATGGCTTCGGCCAAACGCTCGCCAATCTGCCCGCCGCCGGCGATGACGATGCGTTTGTAGCTTTCGTCGAGCCTGCGCATTTCGCTCATGACCGCACGAATGTTCGCCTTGGCGGCGATGAAAAACACTTCGTCGTCAGCCTCGATCACCGTATCGCCCTGGGGCAGGATCGGCCGGTCACGGCGGAAAATCGCGGCGACGCGGGTTTCCACATTCGGCATGTGCTCACGCAGCTGGCGCAATTGCTGGCCAACCAGCGGCCCGCCGTAATAGGCCTTCACGGCTACCAGTTGCGCTTTGCCTTCAGCGAAGTCGATAACCTGTAGCGCACCTGGAATTTCGATCAGGCGCTTGATGTAGTGGGTCACCACCTGTTCCGGGCTGATCAGGACGTCTACCGGGATGGCGTCGTTGTCGAACAGCCCGGCGCGGGTCAGGTAAGCCGCTTCGCGCACCCGAGCGATCTTGGTCGGGGTGTGGAACAGGGTGTGGGCGACCTGGCAGGCGACCATGTTGGTCTCGTCGCTGTTGGTCACAGCCACCAGCATGTCGGCATCGTCGGCACCGGCCTGGCGCAGCACCGTCGGAAACGACGCGCGGCCTTGCACCGTACGAATGTCCAGGCGGTCGCCCAGGTTGCGCAAGCGCTCGGCATCGGTGTCGACCACTGTAATGTCGTTGGCTTCACCGGCCAAATGTTCGGCCAGCGTGCCACCCACCTGCCCTGCTCCAAGGATGATGATTTTCATCCGGTCACTCCCTTAAAACCATTCAGCCGCGCGCGGCGGCAATCTTGATCAGTTTGGCGTAGTAGAAGCCATCGTGCCCGCCTTCCTGCGCGAGCAGTTGGCGGCCGTGGGGCTGCTTGATGCCGGCGCTGGTGGCAAGGTCCAGTTCGCGCGCGCCGCTGGTGCGGGCGAGGAAGGCTTGGATGACCTCGGTATTTTCGGTGGGCAGCGTGGAGCAGGTGGCGTAAAGCAGGATGCCGCCGACTTCCAGAGTCGGCCACAGCGCGTCGAGCAGTTCGCCTTGCAACACCGCCAGGGCGGCGATGTCGTCGGGCTGGCGGGTCAGCTTGATGTCCGGATGACGGCGGATCACGCCGGTGGCGGAGCAAGGAGCGTCCAGCAGGATGCGCTGGAATGGCTTGCCGTCCCACCACGTCGCGGTGTCGCGGCCGTCGGCGGCGATCAGGTCGGCGTTGAGGCCCAGGCGTGCAAGGTTTTCCCGCACACGCACCAGGCGCTTGGCCTCAAGGTCCACAGCCACCACACCGGCCAGGTCTTTTTCAACCTCAAGGATGTGACACGTCTTACCGCCTGGCGCGCAGCAGGCGTCGAGTACGCGCTGGCCTGGGGCCAAATCGAGCAGATCGGCAGCCAATTGCGCGGCCTCGTCCTGCACGCTGATCCAGCCTTCGGCAAAGCCCGGCAGGCTGCGTACATCGGCGGCGACTTCCAGCACGATACCGTCCGTGCTGTACACGCACGGGGTGGCGTTGATGGCCGCGTCGGCTAGTAATTGCAGGTATGCATCCCGGCTGTGGTGGCGACGGTTGACCCGCAGGATCATCGGCGGGTGCGCGTTGTTGGCCGCGCAGATAGCCTCCCATTGCTCGGGCCAAAAGGCCTTCAGGGATTTTTGCAGCCAGCGCGGGTGGGCGGTGCGCACCACCGGATCATGTTCCAGCTCGGCCAACAGCGTTTCGCTTTCACGCTGGGCGCGGCGCAGCACGGCATTGAGCAGCGCCTTGGCCCAGGGCTTTTTCAGCTTGTCGGCGCAACCGACGGTTTCACCGATAGCGGCGTGGGCCGGCACGCGGGTGTAGAGCAACTGGTAGAGACCCACCAGCAACAGCGCCTCGACATCCGCGTCCGCCGTTTTGAACGGTTTTTGCAGCAGCTTGGCGGCCAACGCAGACAACCGTGGCTGCCAACGGGCGGTGCCAAAGGCCAGGTCCTGGGTAAACCCGCGGTCGCGGTCTTCAACCTTATCCAACTGCGTCGGCAGAGAACTGTTCAGCGAAGCCTTGCCGTTGAGCACAGCGGCGAGAGCCTTGGCGGCGGCCAGACGTGGGTTCATTGATTGACAACTCCAAGCGTGGTGCCCAGGGTGAATTTCTCACGACGACTGTTGAACAAATCGCTGAAGTTCAGCGCCTTGCCGCCGGGCAATTGCAGACGCGTCAGGCACAGCGCCTGTTCACCGCAAGCCACCAACAGGCCGTCTTTGCTGGCGCCGATGATCTCACCGGGAGCGCCTGCGCCATCGGCCAGGGTCGCGGCCAACACTTTCAAGGCTTCGCCGTTCAGGGTGCTGTGGCAGATCGGCCATGGGTTGAAGGCACGTACCAGGCGCTCCAGTTCCACGGCTGGGCGGCTCCAGTCGATGCGCGCTTCGTCCTTGTTCAGCTTGTGGGCGTAGGTGGCCAGGCTGTCGTCTTGGATTTCACCTTGCAGGGTGCCGGCAGCCAGGCCAGCGATGGCCTGGATCACGGCGGGCGGCCCCAGCTCAGCCAGGCGGTCGTGCAGGCTGCCGCCGGTGTCTTGGGCGGTGATCGGTGTGGTGACTTTGAGCAGCATCGGCCCGGTATCCAGGCCGGCTTCCATGCGCATCACGGTCACGCCGCTCTCGCTGTCGCCTGCTTCAACGGCACGTTGAATCGGCGCCGCACCGCGCCAGCGGGGCAGCAGTGAAGCATGACTGTTGATGCAACCCAGGCGCGGTATATCCAGCACAGCCTGAGGCAGGATCAAACCGTAAGCCACCACCACCAGCAGGTCCGGCTTCAGCGCGGCCAGTTCGGCCTGGGCGTCGGCGTTACGCAGGGTCGGCGGTTGCAGCACCGGAATGTTGTGCTCCAGTGCTAATTGCTTGACTGGGCTCGGCATCAGTTTTTGCCCGCGACCGGCCGGGCGATCCGGCTGGGTGTACACCGCGACGATGTCATAAGGGCTGGCAAGCAGCGCCTTGAGGTGTTCGGCGGCAAATTCAGGAGTGCCGGCAAAAACAATGCGCAATGGCTCGGTCATGGGAGTTCTCGGTTAAAAACAGTCACAAAAGAAAAAGGCTTGCCGCAGCAAGCCTTTGGAAGAAGGGCATCAAGCTTGCTGGCGATGCTTTTTTTCCAGCTTTTTCTTGATCCTGTCCCGCTTGAGCGTGGACAGGTAATCGACAAACAGTTTGCCGTTGAGGTGGTCGCATTCATGCTGGATGCACACCGCCAACAGACCTTCGGCAATCAGCTCAAACGGCTTGCCGTCACGGTCCAGCGCCTTGATCTTCACGCGCAGCGGGCGTTCAACGTTTTCGTAGAACTCCGGCACCGACAGGCAGCCTTCCTGGTATTCGCCCATCTCTTCGGTCAGCGGTTCGAACTCAGGGTTGATGTACACCCGAGGTTCGCTGCGATCTTCCGACAGGTCCATGACCACGACACGCAGGTGCACGTTGACCTGGGTAGCGGCGAGGCCGATGCCCGGGGCTTCATACATTGTTTCAAACATGTCATCGACCAACTGACGAACCTTGTCGTCCACTACGGCCACCGGCTTGGCGATCGTGCGCAGGCGCGAGTCGGGAAATTCGAGGATGTTCAAAATAGCCATAAGCGTAATTGCTGCACATGTGAGGAAGAGACAAATCGGCGGTGGGATGGACCCATACGGCCGGTGTGAAACGCTCGGAAGCCGCGAAGGCTATGGCATTTCACGCGAACGCACATAATAAAGGAGATTCACCCCATGAGGAAATCGCTACTCGTCTTGCTGCTGTGGGCCCCGTTCGCCACGGCATTGATTGTGCAACCCACTGAGCGTCTGGATCAGGCCGCGCAACAGGCCATCCAGCATTTTTTACTGCACAACCGTATTTTTGAATCCCCCCACGACCTGGACAACGCGCCTTATATTGTTGCGGCTCAAGGCGGGCGCGTGCTGGGTGCCAACGACGAGCGTGTGCATGCGCGCGGGCATCTGGACCCGGCCCAGCCCAGCTACGGGATCTTTCGGCGGGGCAAGGCCTACACCGACCCCGTTACCCAGGAATTACTCGGCATCAATGCCGACGACATCGGCACTGCGCGCTTTGTGCTTGCCGACAGCCTCACCACCTTGGCAGTGCAACGGGTGACCCAGGAAATTCGCCCGGGTGACCGTTTGTTGCGCGCCGAGCCTCCCGTTGCTTTGGCCAGCCTGGAACCCTGCAAACCCGCACCCTTGATTACAGGGCACATCATCGACATCCCCAAGGGCGTCACGCAGATTGGCGTGCTCGATGCTGTGACCCTGAACAAGGGCCGCCGCGATGGCCTGATGGAAGGCCAACTGCTCACGGTGATCAAGGCTGGCGCCACCGTGCGAGACGCCCTCACCGGTACGCCCACGCCGCTCCCGGATGAGCGAGCGGGCACCCTGCTGGTGTTTCGCACCTACGAAAAGCTCAGCTATGCCCTGGTGCTCAGTGCTTCAAGGTCGTTGGCCGTGCAAGACCGTTTCGAGACGGCTCAACAAGCGCAATAAATAGCCTGCTAAATAAGTTACCAACAGAGTTATCCACAGCTTGTTCCGGTCAAGGATGATCATATGAATCCGATAAACAGTAGCGATATTTCCCCGGCAGAGCTGGAAGCCCGGCTACGCTTGCACAGGCTGCCAGAACTGGGGCCCAAGCGTTTTCACGTGTTGATCGAAGCCTTTGGTTGCGCTTCCAAGGCTCTGAGTGCTCCCGCCAGCGCCTGGCGTTCCCTCGGTTTGCCCGCCATCAGTGCCGAGGCCCGACGTAGCCCCAAAGTCCGTGACGGTGCCAGTGAGGCGTTAGCCTGGCTGGCGCACCCGGCCCAGCATTTGCTGATGTGGGACCAACCAGAGTACCCGGCGTTGCTCGCGCAGATCGACGATGCGCCGCCGTTGTTATTCGTGGCGGGCGACCCCGGTATTCTGGAAAAACCACAGTTGGCCATGGTCGGAAGCCGGCGTGCCTCTCGCCCAGGCATGGACACGGCAGCGGCCTTTTCCCGCAGCCTGGCGAGCGCCGGTTTTGTCATCACCAGTGGGCTGGCGGTGGGCATTGACGGCGCGGCGCACCAGGCGGCATTGGACGTGGGCGGCCATACCATCGGCGTGCTTGGCACTGGCCTGGAAAATTTTTATCCACAGCGCCATCGCAAGCTTGCTGCGGCGATGATCGCCCAAGGCAGCGCCGTGGTTTCCGAGTTTCCGCTGGATACCGCGCCCCAGGCCGGTAATTTCCCACGGCGCAACCGGATTATCAGCGGGTTGTCGTTAGGCGTGCTGGTGGTGGAGGCCAGTATGTCCAGCGGCTCGCTGATCACCGCACGCCTGGCGGCGGAGCAAGGGCGTGAGGTGTACGCGATTCCGGGTTCCATCCACCACCCCGCCGCCAAGGGCTGTCATCAACTGATCCGTGATGGCGCGGTGCTGGTGGAAACCATCGAGCACATTCTTGAAGGCCTGCGCGGTTGGCAGCGGTTGCCCCCTGCTGCGCCGGTGCCCGTGACCCATCCGCTGGTGGCGCTGCTGCACGCGGCACCGCATAGCAGCGAAGCCTTGGCGATTGCCAGCGGCCGGCCGTTGTCCCAAGTGCTGGCCACCCTGACGGAGCTGGAGTTGGAGGGCCAGGTGATTTGCGAAAGCGGGCGCTGGCTGGCGCGGTGTCGGCTTTTGTAGTGGACGTTTTTGGCGCTAGGTTTTGTAACGAAGATCGGTAAACTGCCCAGAGCTTTAGTCCGGAGAGTAAACAATGGTCAACAGGTGGCGTGTGCTGGAAGCCGCACGGGAAATTCGCGCAGGCGCGGTGATCGCCTATCCGACCGAAGCGGTCTGGGGCCTGGGCTGCGACCCGTGGAACGAAGAAGCAGTGGATCGGCTGCTGGCGATCAAGAACCGCTCGGTCGACAAAGGCCTGATCCTGGTGGCGGACAATATTCGTCAGTTCGACTTTCTGTTTGAAGATTTCCCGGACACATGGATCGAACGCATGGCCAGCACCTGGCCAGGGCCGAATACGTGGCTGGTGCCCCATCAAGACTTGCTGCCCGAATGGGTCACGGGTGTGCATGACACCGTAGCGCTGCGGGTCAGTGATCATCCGTTGGTGAGAGATTTGTGCGCCGAGGTCGGCCCGTTGATTTCCACCTCGGCCAACCCACAGGGCCGCCCGGCAGCCCGCACGCGGATTCGCGTGGAGCAGTATTTTCGCGGGCAAGTGGACCTGGTGTTGGGCGGCGCCTTGGGTGGGCGCAAGAACCCGAGCCTGATTCGGGACCTGGTGACGGGTGATGTGGTGCGCCCGTCCTGAGACCGAGGTGCAGCTCGTTCCCACGCTCTGCGTGGGAACGCCGCATTGGACGCTCTGCGTCCGCTTGTGACGCAGAGCGTCACGGTATGCATTCCCACGCAGAGCGTGGGTACGATCTTAAGGCAGCAGGATGGTCGATCCAGTCGTGCGCCGCCCCGACAACTCCGTCTGCGCTTTGGCCGCCTCTGCCAGCGAGTAGCGCTGGTTGATATCAATGCGCACCTTGCCACTTTTGATCATCGAAAACAGATCGTCCGCCATCGCCTGCAAGTTCGCCGGGTTGTTCGCGTAGGTCGCCAAAGTAGGCCGGGTCACGTACAGCGATCCTTTCGCCGACAGAATCCCCAGGTTCACCCCATCCACCGCACCCGACGCATTGCCGAAGCTCACCAACAAGCCCCGCGGCGACACGCTGTCGAGCGAGGTCAGCCAGGTGTCTTTGCCGACGCCGTCATATACCACCGGGCACTTCTTGCCGTCAGTCAATTCCAGTACGCGTTGTGCGACATCCTCCTTGCTGTAGTCGATGGTTTCCCAGGCGCCCAGCGATTTGGCCAAAGCGGCTTTTTCCGGGGAACTGACCGTACCAATCAACTTCACGCCCAGGGCCTTGGCCCATTGGCAGGCGAGGGAACCCACGCCACCGGCGGCGGCGTGGAACAAAATGGTTTCACCGCCTTTGAGCTCATAGGTCTGGCGCAATAGGTATTGCACGGTCAGGCCTTTGAGCATGGCACCGGCGGCCTGTTCAAAGCTGATCTCATCCGGTAGGTGCACCAGGTTGGCGGCAGGCAACACATGCAGCTCGCTGTAGGCACCCAGCGGACCGCTGCCGTAGGCCACGCGGTCGCCAACTTTGAATTGGCTGACTTCACTGCCCACCGCGTCCACCACGCCAGCGCCTTCCGCACCCAGGCCCGATGGCAGGGCGGGCGGCGCGTAGAGACCACTGCGGAAATAGGTGTCGATGAAGTTCAGGCCGATAGCTTCGTTGCGCACCCGAACCTGCTGTGGGCCAGGCTCCGCTGGCGTGTAGTCCACATATTCAAGTACTTCGGGGCCGCCATGGGCGCTGAACTGGATACGTTTGGCCATCTGCACTTCTCCTTGGGTTCGAATCTGCGTAGCCCCCTATCGGACTCCTAAGCTTGATCTTCGTCAACTGCTGCGCACCTAAGTGCAGTGGCATGTAGGCGCAGTGGTATCCTGTGCGCCCATTTGCCGCCGACGCCCCATGGGCCTCGCGTAGCTTTGCCCGATTCAAGGTGATGCCATGACTACCCGCACCGAGGCCGTTAAAGCCTACCTGCTTGACCTGCAAGACCGCATTTGCAGCGCCCTGGAAACCTTCGAGACGGACACTCGCTTTATCGAAGACGCCTGGACCCGGCCAGCCGGCGGTGGCGGTCGTACCCGTGTGATGGAAAACGGTTCGGTGATCGAAAAAGGCGGTGTCAACTTTTCCCACGTGTTCGGCAGCGGTCTGCCACCGTCTGCCAGTGCCCATCGCCCTGAACTGGCGGGCCGTGGGTTTGAGGCCCTGGGTGTGTCGCTGGTGATCCATCCGCATAACCCTCATGTACCGACTTCCCACGCCAATGTGCGGTTTTTCATCGCTGAAAAAGAAGGTGAAGAACCGGTGTGGTGGTTCGGTGGTGGCTTCGATCTCACCCCGTATTACGGCAATGAAGAAGACTGCATTCACTGGCACCGCGTGGCCGAGCAGGCCTGTGCACCGTTTGGCCCGGACGTGTACTCCCGCTACAAGGCCTGGTGTGACACCTACTTCCACATCAAGCACCGCAACGAGCCCCGTGGCATCGGTGGGCTGTTCTTCGATGACTTGAACGAGTGGGGCTTTGACACCTGCTTCGCCTTCATCCGCGCCATCGGCGATGCCTACATCGATGCCTATCTGCCGATTGTGCAGCGTCGCAAGGCCATGGCGTACACCGAGCAACAACGCCAGTTCCAGGAGTTCCGCCGGGGCCGCTACGTTGAGTTCAACCTGGTCTATGACCGTGGCACCCTGTTCGGCCTGCAATCGGGCGGGCGTACGGAGTCGATCCTGATGTCGCTGCCACCTCAGGTACGCTGGAGCTACGACTGGAAGGCCGAAGCCGGCAGCGAAGAGGCGCGCCTCACCGACTACTTCCTGCAAGACCGTGACTGGCTCGGCGTTGCCGCGCCCAAGGCGGCGGTGTGATGGACCGTTATGTGGTGTTCGGCAACCCCATCGGCCATAGCAAGTCGCCGCTGATTCATCGTCTGTTCGCCGCCCAGACCGGCGAGCAACTGGACTACAGCACGATGCTCGCGCCGTTGGAGGACTTCACCGCCTGTGCCCGTGAGTTTTTCCAACAGGGCCGTGGCGCCAACGTGACGGTGCCGTTCAAGGAAGAGGCCTATCGCTTGGCCAATACCCTGACCGAACGTGCCCAGCGCGCCGGCGCCGTGAACACCTTGAGCAAACTGGCTGACGGCACGTTGTTGGGCGACAACACCGACGGCGCGGGCCTGGTGCGCGACTTGACGGTCAATGCCGGGCTGAGCCTGCAAGGCAAACGCATCCTGTTGTTGGGCGCCGGTGGTGCGGTACGCGGTGCGCTGGAGCCGTTGCTGGCGCAGCAACCCTCGTCGTTGATCATTGCCAACCGCACCGTGGAAAAGGCCGAGCGGCTGGCTGAGCTGTTCGATGACCTGGGCCCGGTGTTTGCCAGTGGTTTCGATTGGTTGCGTGAGCCGGTGGATGTGATCATCAATGCCACGTCGGCCAGCCTGTCAGGCGATGTACCGCCGATTGCCGGCAGCCTGATCGAGCCGGGCAAGACCTTCTGCTACGACATGATGTACGCCAAGGAACCCACCGCATTCTGCCGCTGGGCGAGCGAGCAAGGCGCGGCGGTGGCGATGGATGGCCTGGGCATGCTGGTGGAGCAAGCGGCGGAAGCCTTCTTGCTGTGGCGCGGCGTGCGTCCGGATTCGGGCCCCGTACTGGCCGAACTGCGCCGGCAATTGGCCTGATCCCACACGCTGATGTGGGCACACTTAATGTGGGAGCTGGCTTGCCTGCGATAGCAATAGGTCAGTTACCCATGTGCTGGCTGATCCACCGCTATCGCAGGCAAGCCAGCTCCCACAGTTGATCGGGTTTAATCTTCGAAATGGAGGGGGCAGTTACCCGGCCCCTCCAGCTTCATCAATTCCTCGACCACCTGCGGCCTGGCCCCACGCAACGTCAAGCTACGGCCCAACCCCGCCAACCGCCGCGCCTCCTGGTGCAGCATCTCCACCCCGGAATAGTCGATAAAGTTGATCTGCTGCGCCTCGATCACCACCCGCTCACCCTGCAGACGTTGCAGGCGCACTTGCAGGTAATGGCTGGCGCCAAAAAAGATCGAGCCGCCCACCCGCAACACATCCGCTTCACCGTCGCGCCAGTGTTGCACCCGTGGCTGCGAGGTGCGCTTGAGATAGAAAAACAGCGACGCCAGTACCCCGGCATAGATCGCCGTTTGCAGCTCCAGCAACAAGGTGGCGACACAGGTCAGGCTCATCACCACAAATTCGGCGCGGCTGACCCGGAACAGCGCACGAATGCCGCGGTGGTCCACCAGGCCCCAGCAGATCAGCAGGATGCTCGCCGCCATGCTCGGGATCGGAATATGCGCAATCAACGTTGCGCCAAATAACGCGAATAACGCCACCCACAGGGCCGAAAAAACCCCCGCCAATGGCGAACAGGCACCCGCCTCATAACTGAGGCCCGAGCGGGTGAACGATCCGGCTGACAGGTATCCGGAAAAAAATCCGCCCACGATGTTGGATAAACCCTGGGCGCGTACTTCCTGGTTGGCGTCGAGCAGTTGTTGCGAGCGGGCGGACAGCGAACGGGCAATCGACAGGCTGGTCACCAACCCCAGCATTCCCACCGCCACGGCACTGGGCAGCAGGCGTAGTACCAGATCCAGATCCATCGGCAACGGGCTGAACGGCGGCAGTTTGCCAATAAACGAACTGACCCGTGCCACATGCCCGAACATCGCCGGCAACAGCCATGCCGCCAGGCTGCCCAACACCAAGGCGATCAACAATGTCGGCCAACGTGGCACCAGGTACTTGAGCAGCATACCTGCCAGCAATGTACCCAGCCCCAGGGCCAGGGACGCGTGGTCCCACTCGCCACGATGGTCGATCAGCGCCAGCAGGCCATTGATAGCCGTGGCCTGGCTCGGTAAATCCAAGCCGAGCAGGTTGGGCAATTGCCCCAAGGCGATCACTACGGCGGCACCCAGGGTGAAACCCAGCACCACCGAATGGGAGACAAAGTTCACCAACGCGCCGAAGCGCAGCAGGCCGAGCAACCATTGGAATACCCCGGCGAGGAAGGTCAGCAACAGTATGAGGGTGATGTAGTCCTGGGAGCCTGGCACGGCCAGTGGGCTGATGCTGGCGTAAAGCACGATGGAGATGGCGGCCGTGGGCCCGCAGATCAGGTGCCAGGACGAGCCCCACAGGCAGGCGATCAATACTGGGATGATGGCTGCGTAGAGCCCATATTCGGGTGGGAGACCGGCGATCAGTGCGTAGGCAATCGACTGCGGCAGCGCAAGCACAGCGCCGCTGAGGCCGACGATCGCGTCCCGGCCGACGCTGGCGCGGGTTTGGCGCGGCAGCCAGCGCAGGAAAGGCAAGAGTGTATGGCGGTTGGGCCGGGGCATCGCAGGCTCGGATAAAGGGTTTTGGCAAGAGTATCAATATGCATGGGTACCTGTGGGAGCTGGCTTGCCTGCGATGCTGGCGCCTCGGTGTGAGAGGCATACCGGGGTGATGCTATCGCAGGCAAGCCAGCTCCCACGGGGTCGCCGGCAAGCGTCAGAGTTGATCGTTCCCACGCTCTGCGTGGGAATGCTGCTCGGGACGCTCTGCGTCCGATTTTAACGTCAGAGTTTGGCTTTTACCGCCGGCAACGCCTCCTGGCCGTCCAGGGTTTTCACCCCCTCCAGCCACTGGTCCAGGACCGCCGGGTTGGCCTTGATCCACGTCTTCGCCGCCTGCGCATTGCTGACCTTGTTGTTCGCCACGTCAGCCATGATGCTGTTCTCCATGGCCTGGGTAAAACTCAGGTTGGTCAGCAGTTTGCCGACATTGGGGCACGCTTGTGCGTAACCCTTGCGAGTCAAGGTATAGACGCTGCCGGTGGCACCAAAGTACTGCTCGCCGCCCTTGAGGTAGCGCATTTTCAGTTGCACGTTCATCGGGTGCGGGGTCCAGCCGAGAAAGGTGATGAAACGCTGTTTCTTCACCGCTCGCGAGACCTCTGCGAGCATCGCCTGTTCGCTGGACTCGATCAGCTTCCACTGCCCCAGGTCGAAATCATTTTTCTTGATGATCTCCTGCAACGAGATATTGGCTGGTGCGCCGGAGCCGATGCCGTAGATCTTCTTGTCGAACTTGTCGGCAAATGTGTTCAGGTCGGCAAAGTCATGCACCCCGGCGTCCCACACATAGTCCGGCACGGCGAGGGTGAACTCGGTGCCCTCCAGGTTCTTCGCCATTTGCACCACATCACCGTTGGCCACGAACTTGTCGTAGAAGCCCTGCTGCGCCGGCATCCAGTTGCCGAGGAAGACATCCACCTGGCCGTCCTTGAGCCCGCCGAAGGTAATCGGCACCGCCAGGGTGTCGACCTTGGGTTGATAGCCCATGCCCGTCAGCAGGAAACTGGTGATAGCGTTGGTGGCGGCAATATCGCTCCAGCCTGGATCGGCCATCTTTACCGTTTCGCAGCGAGTGTCTGCGTACACCTGGGCGCTGCTGAGCACCACCAAACTCAGTACCACGGTCAACTTTTGCATGGCCTTCCCTCTGTCTACTTATTGGTTTTGGCAGGGTTGTGGAAAACGTGCTTTGCGCTCCAGGTCATCAAGGTCGATATGGTTGCGCATGTACTGCTGACTGGCGTCTACCAGTGGCTGGTGATCCCAGCTCTTGAGCTTGCCTTGGGTCAGCGCTTCAAACACCAGGCGGCGACGGCGTTGGCTGGCGAGCACCTGTTGATGGATCGCCGGGATGTCCCATTTAGCCCGCGCTTCACGCAAGAACGCCTCGAACAATGGCCGATGCTCAGCTGACTGGCTGAGGTTTTCCTGCTCGCTCGGGTCGTTATGCACATCGAACAATAGGCAAGGATCGTCCTCGCTGTAGATGAATTTGTAGGCGCCCCGGCGAATCATCATCAATGGGCTGACGGTGCCTTCAGCCATGTATTCGCCAAACACTTCGTCATGCCCGCCCTGCCCCTGCAAGTGCGCGACCAGCGAGCGGCCGTCCAGCGGCAAGTGCGGATCCAGTTCGCCTCCGGCCAATTCCACCAGGGTCGGCAACAGGTCGGCGGTCGACACGGCCTGGGTGACGCGGCCAGCGGCGAACTGCCCCGGCGCACTGATCAGCAGCGGCACGCGGGCGGCCATTTCAAACCAGTGCATTTTGTACCAGAGGCCGCGCTCGCCAAGCATGTCGCCGTGGTCGCCAGAGAAAATGATCAGGGTGTCGTCGGCCAGGCCGGTGTCTTCCAGGGTCTGCAGCAGCTTGCCGACGTTGCTGTCGATGTAGCTGCAGGCACCGAAGTAGGCGCGGCGGGCGTCGCGGATCTTATCCACAGGCAGCGGTTTGTCCCACAAGTCATAAACCTTGAGCAGCCGCTGGGAATGCGGGTCGAGATCGGCCTGGGGCGGCGTCGCGGGCATTGGGATCTCGGTGTCGGCGTAGAGGTCCCAGAACGGCTTGGGAATGGTGTAAGGGTCGTGGGGATGAGTCATCGACACGGTCAGGCAGAACGGCTGGTCGCCCGGCTCGCGGATGTGGTCGAACAGATATTGCTGGGCCTTGAACACCACCTCTTCGTCGAAATCCAGCTGGTTGGTGCGTACACACGGACCGGCTTGCAGCACCGAGGACATGTTGTGATACCAGGTAGGGCGTACGTCTGGCTCATCCCAGTTCACCGCCCAGCCGTAGTCGGCGGGGTAGATGTCGCTGGTCAGGCGTTCCTCATAGCCGTGCAACTGGTCGGGGCCGCAGAAGTGCA
The DNA here is from genome assembly GCF_009648855.1 of Pseudomonas sp. CFSAN084952. Classification (NCBI taxonomy): domain Bacteria; kingdom Pseudomonadati; phylum Pseudomonadota; class Gammaproteobacteria; order Pseudomonadales; family Pseudomonadaceae; genus Pseudomonas; species Pseudomonas sp. CFSAN084952. The sequence continues at coordinate 5,466,336 of NZ_CP045767.1, forward strand.
TCTTGCCCGACAGTGCGGTGCGGTAGCCCAGGCGGCGCAAGTAGTGGGCATAGGTCGGCACGTCGGCGGGGAAATCGGCGGCGTTGTCGTAGGCGCCGATCTTGCTCGGCAACTGGCCGCTGACCAAGGTGAAGCGCGACGGTGCGCACAACGGGCTGTTGCAATAGGCGGCTTCGAACACCACGCCTTGTGCCGCCAGGCGGCTGAGGTTGGGCAGCTTGATCGGGGAAGGCCCGTAGAACGGCAGCATCGGCGCGGCCATCTGATCGGCCATGATGAAAAGAATGTTCTTGCGCTTCATGGTTTCTCGGCATTCCATAGGCAGTGTTTATGCCAATGAGCATGCGGGCCTTAAATTATGGGGTAAAGCCCATGCGCAGCAATGACTAGGATAAGTTGAGCTTATGTATGAAGCGCTGGGTGACCTCTCTCTCGATTTGCTGCGCGCCTTTGAGGCGGCGGCGCGTCATCGCAGTTTCACCGCGGCCGCGATGGAGCTGGGTACCACCCAACCGGCGGTCAGCCAGCAAATCAAACGCCTTGAAGAGCAACTGGCGATCCGCCTGTTTGATCGCATTTACCGCGGCATTGAACTGACCGACGCTGGCGCCCTGCTGTTCGAGCATGTGCAAGGCGGCCTGCAGAACATCAATCAGGGCCTCGGCGCCATCACTCAACAAAGCCAGCATGAAGTGCTGCAAGTCGCCACCGACTTTGCCTTCGCCGCCTATTGGCTGATGCCACGCCTGCATCGCTTTCACCAGGCCAACCCGCAGGTGGATGTCAGCCTGGTCACCAGTGAGCGCAACCACGCCACGCTGCGCAGCGATATTGATGTGGCGGTGCTGTTTGGCGATGGCCGTTTCAAGCAGGGCGAAAGCCTGTGGTTGTTCAATGAGGAAGTGTTCCCGGTGTGCAGCCCGCAGTGGCTCAAGGAGCAGGTCGCGCCCCTGACGGTGCAGACCTTGCAAGACTGCCCGTTGCTGCACCTGCGCCAGGAAAACAACAGCCAGTGGTTCGACTGGAATGGCGTGTTCCGTGAATTGGGTATCACGGCTGCGCCGACCCCTGGGCAATTGCGCTTTGACAACTACACCTTGCTGATCCAGGCCGCGATTGCCGGCCAGGGCGTCGCCATCGGCTGGCGCCACCTGGTGGATAACCTGCTGGAGCAGAATTGGCTGTGCCGGCCGATCAGCCACACGGTGACGTCGCGCTTGGGCTATTACGTGGTGCAGCCCCAGCGCAAACGCCGTGGGCAGTTGGTGGACCGATTTGTCGAGTGGCTGGTGGCGGAACAGGCCAGCAGTGCGCAGTCGTTGACCGGGCTGGCCCTGCCGTCGATTGCGGTCTAGGATCGGCGCACAGTGTAACCGGAGTCTGCCATGCAACGTATCAAGGGCTACCACGCCCATATCTACTTCGATGCCAGCACGATCGAGCAGGCGCGCACGCTCTGTGAAGACGCCGCCAAGTTGTTCCCGCTGCGCATGGGCCGCGTGCACGAGCGGCCCGTGGGCCCGCACCCGGATTGGAGTTGCCAGTTGGCGTTCGAGCCGGAATATATCGGCGTGGTGTTGCCGTGGCTGGCGCTGCATCGCAATGGTCTGGTGGTGTTCCTGCACCCTGAAACCGGTGACGACCTCAAGGACCACACCGATTACGCCATCTGGATGGGTGCGATGCGCGAACTGGACCTGTCTATTTTTTAGCCTTTCCTACCCGATAATCCTGCGTCTTTCCCTAAGTAAAAACAGGATGAGTTGTAGGATTAATCTTGTCTTGTCTCATTATATGGGATTGATATTTATATATTGAGATATTCCGCGCCCTAGGTTTATATTCGCCCATCTGCTTTTTTCAGCACCCACTCATTTCAGGTGAAGCGATGCAGGCGCAATTGATCGCGCTCGATTGGGGGACCAGCTCCCTTCGTGCTTACAAACTCGGCCCCGCGGGGGTTGTGCTGGAACAGCGCTCGCAAGCCTGGGGCATCATGCATTTGCCCACAGAGCCCCGGGAAATAGCCGGTGTGCTGTGCACTGACGGCTTTGAACTGGCGTTCGATAGCGCCTGTGGCGATTGGCTTGATGCCCAGCCCGAGCTGCCGGTGATCGCTTGCGGCATGGTCGGCAGCGCACAGGGTTGGAGCGAGGCGGCCTATCGCAGCACGCCCGTGGATGTCGCCAGTCTCGGCCAGGCATTGCATGGCATACGCAGCCTGCGTGGGGTGCAGGTGCATATCGTGCCGGGGGTGATCGAGCAAGTGGGTCTGCCCAATGTCATGCGTGGCGAAGAAACCCAAGTGCTCGGCGTACTGCAAGGGCTAGGGCCCCAGGTGTTGATCGGCCTGCCCGGCAGCCATTCCAAGTGGGTCGAGGTGGTGGAAGGCCGCATTACCCATTTCGATACCTTCATGACTGGCGAAGTGTTTGCGGTGTTGAGCAAGCACAGCATTCTGGGGCGTACCCAACAAGCAAGCGAGCAGTTCCAGGCCGAGGCGTTTGATCGAGGCGTGCGCGTGGCGCTGTCCAACGATGGTCAGCGTGGCGTACTTTCGACCCTGTTCAGTGCCCGTACCCTTGGGCTGACCGCGCAGCTGGCGCCCGACCAGCAACCCGATTACCTGTCTGGCCTGCTCATCGGCCATGAGCTCGCCGGCTTGCCAGATTCGGCCAAACATCAGCCGATCATCCTGGTCGGCGCTGCTGCACTTTGCGCCCGCTATCAACGCGCCCTCGCCCTTTGCGGATTTGCCCACGTCAGCCTGGCGCAAGAAGCCACCGAGCGTGGCCTGTGGCAACTGGCGCAAGCCGCCGGGCTCATTCGACCTGTACTGGAGGCCTGACATGCTCAAGCAAGCACTCGCACAAAACGGTTTGATCGCCATCCTGCGCGGCCTACGCCCCGACGAAGCCCAGGCGGTCGGCCAAGTGCTGTACGACGCGGGGTTTCGCGTGATCGAAGTGCCGCTCAACTCGCCAGACCCTTACACCAGCATCCGCATCCTGCGCGACAGCTTGCCCGCCGATTGCCTGATCGGTGCCGGCACGGTGTTGACGCCTGAGCAGGTCGAACAGGTCAAGGCCGCCGGAGGCCAGGTGATCGTCATGCCCCACAGCGATGCCAAGGTGCTGCGTGCCGCTAAAGCGGCGGGCCTGTACTTGTCGCCTGGGGTAGCCACGCCTACGGAGGCCTTTGCCGCACTGGCCGAAGGCGCCGATGTGTTGAAGCTGTTCCCGGCCGAGCAGATGGGCCCTTCAGTGATCAAGGCATGGCTGGCGGTATTGCCGGCGGGCACATTGCTGCTGCCGGTGGGCGGCATCACCCCGGACAACATGCAGGTGTTTACCGACGCCGGCGCCAAGGGCTTCGGATTGGGTTCCGGGCTGTTCAAGCCGGGCATGACAGTGGATCAGGTTGCGAGCCGTGCCCAGGCTTATGTCGCCGCCTGGAAAGCCCTCGGCTGAGAGCATATTCCGCGCCCACAGGCGCTGCATCTATAAGAGAGACAAGAGATGAAAATCACCAAACTGACGACCTTTATCGTTCCGCCGCGCTGGTGCTTCCTCAAGGTCGAAACCGACCAGGGTGTGACCGGCTGGGGCGAGCCGGTGGTCGAGGGCCGCGCTCACACGGTGGCCGCCGCCGTGGAAGAACTGTCCGACTACCTGATCGGCAAAGACCCACGCAATATCGAAGATATCTGGACCGTGCTCTATCGCGGCGGCTTCTACCGAGGCGGCGCGGTGCACATGAGCGCCCTCGCCGGTATCGACCAAGCGTTGTGGGACATCAAGGGCAAAGCCCTCGGTGTGTCGGTCAGCGATCTGCTGGGCGGCCAGGTGCGTGACAAGATTCGCGTGTACTCATGGATCGGCGGTGACCGCCCCGCCGACACCGCCCGTGCTGCCAAAGAGGCCGTAGCGCGTGGCTTCACGGCGGTAAAAATGAACGGCACCGAAGAATTGCAGTTCGTCGACAGCTTCGAAAAAGTCGACCTGGCCCTGGCCAACGTCGCTGCCGTGCGCGATGCGGTCGGCCCTAACGTGGGTATCGGCGTCGACTTCCATGGCCGCGTGCACAAGCCGATGGCCAAGGTGCTGATGAAAGAGCTCGACCCATACAAACTGATGTTCATTGAAGAGCCGGTGCTGAGCGAAAACTACGAAGCGCTGAAAGAACTGGCGCCGCTGACCAGTACGCCGATCGCCCTGGGCGAGCGCCTGTTCTCGCGCTGGGATTTCAAGCGGGTGCTCAGCGAAGGCTACGTCGACATCATTCAGCCGGACGCCTCCCACGCCGGTGGGATTACCGAAACCCGCAAGATCGCCAACATGGCCGAAGCCTACGACGTGGCCTTGGCCCTGCACTGCCCACTGGGCCCGATTGCCTTGGCGGCATGCCTGCAATTGGATGCGGTTTGCTACAACGCGTTTATCCAGGAGCAGAGCCTGGGTATTCACTACAACGAAAGCAATGATCTGCTCGACTACGTGCGAGACCCGGGCGTATTCGACTATGACCAGGGCTTTGTGAAGATCCCCAACGGCCCGGGGTTGGGCATTGAGATCAACGAGGAGTATGTGGTTGAGCGCGCGGCCATCGGCCATCGCTGGCGCAACCCGATCTGGCGCCATGCCGATGGCAGTTTTGCCGAGTGGTGATTTCCACTTGATTGAAACGCGCTAAAAATGTGGGAGCTGGCTTGCCTGCGATGGCGGTGGGCCAGTCACCGCAGCGGTGCCATTCATGCCGCCATCGCAGGCAAGCCAGCTCCCACATTGAGCGCGTTCCTTCCTCAACAAATATAAAAAGAGGCACCCCCCATGCACCCTGAATCCCTCACCGGGCAGGCTTCTTTAGTCACGCCTAGCAGAAAGCGCTTTTTCATCATGGTGCTGCTGTTCATCACCGTGGTCATCAACTACCTCGACCGCAGCAACCTGTCGATTGCCGCGCCCGCGCTGACCAGCGAGCTGGGGATCGACCCGGTGCAAGTCGGGCTGATTTTCTCTGCCTTCGGCTGGACGTACGCGGCCATGCAAATCCCGGGTGGCTGGCTGGTAGATCGAGTGCCGCCGCGCATTCTCTACACGGCAGCCCTGCTGCTGTGGTCGATTGCCACCGTGATGCTCGGTTTCGCCGCCAGCTTTATCGCGCTGTTTGTGCTGCGCATGGCCGTGGGTGCGTTGGAGGCACCGGCCTATCCCATCAACAGCCGTGTGGTCACCACCTGGTTTCCCGAGCGTGAGCGCGCCACGGCTATCGGCGTCTATACCTCCGGGCAATTCGTCGGCCTGGCGTTCCTCACCCCGGTGTTGGCGTGGCTGCAGCACCAGTACGGCTGGCACATGGTGTTTGTGGTAACCGGTGGCATCGGCATCCTGTGGGCGGCGATCTGGTATGCGGTGTATCGCGAGCCCAAGGATTTCAAAGGCGTCAACGAAGCCGAAGTCCAACTGATCCGCGACGGTGGCGGGCTGGTGGACATGCAGGCTAAAACCGTCAAGGCACCCTTCAGTTGGGCCGACCTCGGCATCGTGCTGAGCAAGCGCAAGCTGTGGGGCATCTACCTGGGCCAGTTTTGCCTGAACTCCACGCTGTGGTTCTTCCTGACCTGGTTCCCGACGTACCTGGTGAAATATCGCGGCATGGACTTTATCCAGTCTGGCTTGCTGGCCTCCTTGCCGTTCCTGGCCGCGTTTGTGGGCGTGCTGTGTTCGGGGGTGTTTTCCGATTGGCTGATTCGGCGTGGGGCGTCAGTGGGCTTTGCGCGCAAGTTACCGATCATCAGCGGGCTGCTGATTTCCACGGCGATCATCGGGGCCAACTACGTGGAATCGACGGGGTGGGTCATCGCGTTTCTGGCGGTGGCGTTTTTCGGCAATGGCCTGGCGTCGATCACCTGGTCGTTGGTGTCGACCTTGGCGCCTGCCCGTCTGCTGGGGCTGACCGGCGGGGTGTTCAACTTCATTGGCAACCTGGCGGCGATTGCCACACCTATCGTGATTGGCTTTCTGGCCAGTGGCTCATCGTTTGCGCCGGCCATCACCTATATCGCGGTCTTGGCGTTGCTCGGTGCGCTTTCCTACATATTGCTGGTCGGCAAAGTCGAGCGGATCGAGCTGTAAAAAGGGCGACCTTCGGGTCGCCTTTTTTTGTTCTACGGCACCGACATCTCGTTGCGAAATATATTGTGCGGGTCCCAGCGCTGCTTGGTACGGCGCAAGCGGCTTTCGATCATCAGATCGGGAAAGAAGATTTTGTACCACTGGGGGTTTTTGCCGTTGGCCGGGTTACCCCCTTTGTAAGTCATGTCGAGGTCGGGGTAATTGATGTAGCAGCCTTCGAACGCATCGTTGAGCGGCACGCCTTGAGCGTCGGCAAACGCGTTGAAGTACAGCCCCCGGATCCAGTCAGCATGGACTTGGTCCGCAGCGGCGCTGTCGCCGTGCCAGTAACATTGGGGTTGCCACTTGAGGAAGGACGACCGCTGGGCGGCCGACGACTCCTTGCGTACGGGCGCACTGGCGGCGTTGATCTGGCCGCCGAAGGACTGGATCTGGATCAGGCTTTGTGTCAGGTGGTTGTCTGGGTCTGGCCAGGTCAAGGCCCGCCAGATGGCCTCTAATACGTGAGGGCTGAATTCACCTTTCTGATAGGCCGATTTATAGCGCCCACGCTGATTGTCTCCCGAACCATTCAATGTTTGCTGGCACGCCAGCCAATCCAGGCGCCGCGCCGCAGCCTGGGCGGATGACACTGAGTCGATGGGGCGCCCGCCGACTGTGCCAGGCGGCAAATGGACCACATGAAACGGCACCAGCGACTCGGTGGCAGGTAAGCCGATGGCCGTGAGCATCTTGTCGACAAAATCATCGAAGGGCGCAAGGTCGTTCAGCTCACCCTCCTTGTCCACATAATGGATGCCCAGGGTGATATTGCCTGTGTGCTCGTGGCGCATTTCCAGTTTGGTCGCCAGGCCCCAGGTGTCCGGGTTGTTCTGATGGCTGGCAAACCATAGCTGGTAAGCCGCCAGCAGATTGTTCAGTGCATCCTGGGTCAGTACTGACCAATCCCATTCCAACACCAGCCACAGTACTTCTTTGGGGGCCGGTGGCAGGTCTTCGAAGTAATAGCTGGTGATAATGCCGAATTGCCCACCCCCCGCACCGCAGCACGCGGCGAACAGGTCCAATTCGTCCTGTTGCGTGCTGTCCCGGCTGACATGGCGCGGTTCGAGCCCTTTGCCTTGGCTGTCAGGCACCAGGATATCGACCCCGCTGAGCCAGTCACACACCAGTCCATACTTGCGCGACAGCAGCCCGTAGCCGCCACCACAAATGTGCCCGCCCAGGCCCACTGAGTAACATGACCCGCCGGGCAGGGTCTTGTTGGCTTGCTTGTACAACGCGCTATAGCTGTCCCAGGCCTGGCTGCCGGCCTCGAGGCGAAAGCGGTAGCGAAAGGGCTGCGTCGGGCTCAGCTCTGAGCCGATTTGCCCGCTGGCGTCGTACACCACTCGGTTCAGCGCGCTGATATCCAGGATCGACAGCACCTCATTCGGGCTGTCGGGCATCTTGTTGGCGACAAACCCTTCGTAGCAATGACCGCCGCTGCGTACGGTGATGCGCCCATTGGGCAGGGCCAATGCCTGGGCGGCGGCGTCCATGATGTCTTGCGGGCTGCGGCACAGGTAAATCAGATTGGCGCCCTTGGTCGACGACTGGCCCTGCACGTTTCCCAAGGGCCAGCGCAGGTTGAAGCCTTTTTGTAGGGCTGAGTGACGACGGTCTGAAACCGTGACGAGATCAAATGCCATGATGTACTCCTTAAAGAGACAAGAATGACTTCTGATGCGGCTAACTTAACGACCGAGGGGCAAGGACTGCAGGACTTGCGAAGGTGGTTAGACGGCAAAGGGCACGAAGTGCGATAAAAAAGGAGGTGGGCGACATGCCCACCTCCTTTGAAGCCTAGCGTATGAGCTGCGGTTGTTGCGCCGTGCAGTTTACTTGCGTGCGTTGCGAACACCTTCCGACAGCGCCGCGCACAGGGTCAATACGCCATCAATGGCTTGCTGGTCGTTCTTGGCCGTGGCGATGTGATCGATCAGCGCCGAACCCACTACCACCCCGTCTGCCAGGCGTGCGATGGCCGCTGCCTGGTCCGGTGTGCGGATACCAAAGCCGATGCTGATCGGCAGGTCGGTATGACGGCGCAGGCGGGTCACGGCTTCTTCGACGTGTTCCAGAGTGGCGGCGCCCGCCCCGGTGACACCGGCGACCGACACGTAATACACAAACCCGGAGCTGCCATTGAGCACAGTAGGCAGGCGCACATCATCGGTGGTCGGCGTGGTCAGGCGGATAAAGTCGATGCCTGCGGCCTGGGCCGGGTCGCACAGCTCGCCGTTGTGCTCGGGGGGCATGTCCACCACGATCAGGCCGTCGACGCCAGCTGCCTTGGCATCGGCAATGAACTGCGACACGCCATATTTATGGATCGGGTTGAAATAGCCCATCAACACCAGCGGCGTGTCGTTGTTGTCCTGGCGGAACTCGCGAACCATCTGCAGGGTTTTCAACAGGTTCTGTTTGGCGGCCAGCGCGCGGATATTGGCCAGTTGAATGGCCGGGCCGTCGGCCATCGGGTCGGTGAAGGGCATGCCCAGTTCGATCACGTCGGCGCCAGCGGCCGGCAAGCCCTTGAGGATCGCCAGCGAGGTGTCATAGCCGGGGTCGCCAGCGGTGACGAAGGTCACCAGGGCGGCGCGGTTTTGTTCTTTAAGTTGCGCAAAGCGCGTTTGCAGGCGGCTCATCAGTGTTTCTCCTGCTTGGACTGTTCCATATGGTGCATCACGGTCTGCATGTCTTTGTCGCCACGGCCCGAGAGATTGACCACCATCAGATGATCCTTGGGCAAGTTTGGCGCGCGCTTGAATACTTCAGCCAGGGCGTGGGCGCTTTCCAGGGCAGGAATGATCCCTTCCAGGCGGCAGCATTTGTGGAAGGCTTCCAGGGCTTCGTCGTCCGTTACCGAGGTGTATTGGACGCGGCCAATGTCATGCAACCAGGCGTGTTCCGGGCCGATACCGGGGTAGTCCAGGCCTGCGGAAATCGAGTGGGCGTCGATGATCTGGCCGTCGTCGTCCTGCAGCAGGAAGGTGCGATTGCCGTGCAGCACGCCCGGGACGCCGCCGTTGAGGCTGGCGGCGTGCTTGCCGGTTTCGATGCCATGGCCTGCGGCTTCAACGCCGATGATCTCGACGCTGGTGTCATCCAGGAACGGGTGGAACAGGCCCATGGCGTTGGAACCGCCGCCGATGCACGCCACCAGGCTGTCCGGCAGGCGGCCTTCCTGGGCTTGCAGCTGGGTGCGGGTTTCCTTGCCGATCACTGCCTGGAAGTCGCGCACCATCGCCGGGTATGGGTGTGGGCCGGCCACGGTGCCGATCAGGTAGAAGGTGCTGTCGACGTTGGTGACCCAGTCGCGCAGGGCTTCGTTCATGGCGTCTTTGAGGGTGCCGGTGCCGGCGACCACGGGGATGACCTCGGCGCCCAGCAGCTTCATGCGAAACACGTTGGCCTGCTGGCGCTCGATGTCGGTGGTGCCCATGTAGATCACGCATTGCAGGCCAAAGCGCGCCGCCACAGTTGCGGTGGCCACGCCGTGCATGCCGGCGCCGGTCTCGGCGATGATGCGTTTCTTGCCCATGCGCCGGGCCAGCAGGATCTGGCCGATGCAGTTGTTGATCTTGTGCGCGCCGGTGTGGTTGAGCTCTTCGCGCTTGAGGTAGATCTTGGCGCCGCCGCAGAACTCGGTGAGGCGTTCGGCAAAGTACAGCGGGCTTGGGCGTCCGACATAATCGCGCTGAAAGTAGGCCAATTCTTCGTTAAACGCCGGATCTACCTTCGCCGCTTCGTATTCACGGGCCAGGTCGAGAATCAACGGCATCAGGGTTTCAGCGACGTAGCGGCCGCCGAACGCACCAAACAGGCCGTTGGCGTCGGGGCCGTTGCGTAGATCGGTCTGGGACTGAGTCATGGGACGCTCCAGGAAAAATGTGTTTAAAGGCAATGACGGTCACTCTACTCGTGACGCCCTGGCCTGAAAACCGATAAGATCGCCGTAACCTGTCAGGAAAACTCACAGATGAGTCGTGATCTCCCGCCCCTTAATGCCCTGCGCGCTTTTGAAGCCACTGCTCGCCTTAACAGCGTCAGCCAGGCTGCGCAGCTATTGCACGTGACCCACGGTGCTGTCAGCCGGCAATTGAAAGTACTGGAGGAGCATTTGGGCGTGAGCCTGTTCGTCAAGGATGGACGCGGCCTTAAACTCACAGATGCTGGCGTCAGGCTACGAGATGCCAGCAGCGAGGCTTTTGAGCGGTTGCGCGACGTGTGCGCCGAACTCACCCAACGCGGCGCTGATGCGCCCTTCGTTCTTGGCTGTTCAGGCAGCTTGCTGGCGCGTTGGTTTATCCCTCGGCTGGGGCGGTTGAATGCCGACTTGCCGGATTTACGCCTGCACCTGTCGGCGGGCGAAGGCGATCTGGACCCGCGCCGTCCGGGGCTGGATGCCCTGCTGGTATTCGCTGAGCCGCCTTGGCCGGCGGACATGCAAGTGTATGAATTGGCCAGCGAGCGTATCGGCCCGGTCTTGAGCCCCCGCTTCGCCGGTTTTGAACACCTGCGTCAGGCCCCAGCGTCGGAACTGCTGGAGCAACCCTTGCTTCACACCACGTCAAGGCCGCAAGCCTGGCCCAGTTGGGCACGGCAACACGGCATCGAACCCGGTGCGCTGAAGCTCGGCCAGGGGTTTGAGCATTTGTATTATTTACTGGAAGCGGCGGTTGCCGGCTTGGGAGTGGCAATTGCGCCAGAACCGCTGGTGGCAGAGGACCTGCGAGCGGGTCGCCTGGTGGCGCCGTGGGGGTTCAGTGAAACCCCGGCGCACCTGGCGTTGTGGCTACCCAAGCGCGCCGCAGACGGGCGCGCCGGGCAGTTGGCGCAATGGCTCAAGGCTGAGCTGTTGCGTCAACCGGTGTAACCGGTCAATCAGTCACCGCGCTTGCACAGCAGGTAAGCCGCCAGCAGGCCCAGCGCGCCCACGGCGACGCCAGCGGTCGTCCATGGGTGCTCTTGTGCGTAGTCACGGGTGGCAGCGCTGGTTTCGCGGATTTTGACTTTGCTTTCTTCGTAGGCGTCGCTGATCAGATGGCGAGAGTGCTTGAGCGCGTTCTCGGCATTGCTCTTCAAGGCCTTCAGCGTTTTGCGCGACTCATCGGACGCGTCGTCCTTGAGGCTCTCCAGAGATTTGAGCAGGCTCGAAATCTCGGCTTCCATGCTTTCCAGCGACGCTTTGCGTAAAGAAGTGTTGGCCATGTGGACATCTCCTGAAGTGATTGAGTGGCGTGTGTAGATACCGACTGCGCCGGTTTCAGAAAGTGCAGTAATTCTGAACTTTCGCCTCCCAACGGTCGCCTGAAGCAGTACGCACATTCGCTGCTAGTCTTGATTGACGACCTAAAGGAGAAACGCCATGAGTGATCATCACACGTACAAGAAAGTCGAACTGGTAGGCTCTTCCACCACCAGCATCGAAGACGCGATCAACAATGCCCTGGCCGAAGCCAACAAGAGCATCAAGCATCTGGAATGGTTTGAGGTGACCGAAACCCGTGGTCACATCAAGGATGGCAAGGCTGCACACTTCCAGGTCACGCTCAAAGTGGGATTCCGCATTGCCAGTAGTTGATCGGCAGAGTTGAACTTTGCCCGCTGGCCGATTGCCATAACCTGCGCTACAAACAACGGGTGCCGACGCGATGAGCGTCGGCACGCTCTTTTTGATCAGCGCAAGGAAAGTAACGGATGAAGAAGTTTCTGTTAGCGGTAGGGTTGTTGAGCATTGCGGGTACCGCTATGGCGGCGGGCAAGCCTTGTGAAGAGCTGAAAAGCGAAATCGCAGCGAAAATCGACGCCAAGGGTGCTTCGGGGTATTCGCTGGAAGTGGTGGACAAAGGTGCTACGCCAAGTGACCACACAGTAGTTGGCACCTGCGAAGGTGGCACCAAGGAAATTGCCTACAAGCGCGGCTAACCTCGTGCTGTATAAGCGACGCACCTGTGGCGAGGGAGCTTGCTCCCGCTGGGCTGCGTAGCGGCCCCAAAAAAATGGGAGCGCTGCGCACTCCAGCGGGAGCAAGCTCCCTCGCCACAGGTATATCGTTTTACCATTCAGCCCTTCATCACTTGTGCGAGCAGCTCGTAGGAATGAATCCGGTCGGCGTGCTCATACAGGTCACTGGTAAAAATCAGCTCATCAGCGCCGGTCTGCTCGATCAACACCTCCAGCTTGCCGCGAATCTTCGCCGGGCTGCCCACCATGGCCAGGCCGAGGAAGCTGCCCACCGCGTCTTTTTCGTGAGGTAACCACAGGCCGTCCATGGTTTTTACTGGAGGGCGCTGCACCAGGCTCTGGCCGCGCATCAACGCGAGAATACGCTGGTACACCGAGGTGGCCAGGTAATCGGCCTGCTCATCGGTGTCCGCGGCCACCAGCGGAATGCCGAGCATCACGTAGGGCTTGTCCAGCACCGCCGAAGGCTTGAAGTGATTGCGGTACACGCGAATTGCTTCGTGCATCAGGCGCGGCGCGAAATGGGAGGCGAAGGCGTAAGGCAAGCCACGCTCACCGGCCAATTGCGCGCTGAACAGGCTTGAACCCAGCAGCCACACTGGCACATTGGTGCCGGTGCCCGGTACCGCGATAACCCGTTGGTCGGGCGTACGCGGGCCCAAGTAGGCCATCAGCTCGGCCACATCTTCGGGGAAGTCATCGGCACTGCCGGAGCGCTCACGGCGTAGGGCGCGGGCGGTCATCTGGTCGGAACCGGGGGCGCGCCCCAGGCCCAGGTCGATACGGCCAGGGTAGAGGCTTTCCAGGGTGCCGAACTGCTCGGCGATCACCAGTGGCGCGTGGTTAGGCAGCATCACCCCGCCGGAACCCACGCGAATGGTCGAGGTGCCGCCTGCCAGGTAACCGAGCAGTACCGAGGTAGCCGAACTGGCGATACCGTCCATATTGTGGTGCTCGGCTACCCAGAAACGGTGGTATCCGAACTTCTCCACATGCTGGGCCAGGTCCAGGGAATTGCGCAGGGACTGCGCCGGGTTGCCGTCGGCGCGCACGGGCACGAGGTCAAGGGTCGAGAATTTTACGTCGGACAGCGATTTCATAAGCCTGCTTCTCCAATTGGGCGCACAGGCTTTTTTAAACGAGCCAAAACCTGCCGCTGCATGTGCATACCCTATGCAATGAGGGCATATACCCGAGATTCAATAGTAACCGCCAAATTTCCTACTTAATCACTAGGTTTTTCTTACAAGTGAACTTTGCCGCGGCGTCTATCCTCAGAACCCTTACCGACGCAAAACCACCGTTCGAGGAGAAAGCTATGAGTATCGTTAAAAAGGCATCCGCGCATTGGGAAGGTGACCTGAAGACTGGCCTGGGCTCCATTTCCACCGAAACCGGCGTGCTGCGCGAAGCGCCCTACGGCTTCAAGGCCCGCTTCGAGGGCGGCAAGGGTACCAACCCTGAAGAATTGATCGGCGCGGCTCACGCCGGCTGTTTCTCCATGGCGTTTTCCATGATTCTTGGCGACGCCGGGCTCAAGGCTGACAGTATCGACACCCAGGCCGAAGTGACCCTGGACCAGGTCGAGGGCGGCTTTGCGATTACAGCAGTGCATCTGATCCTGAAGGCCAAAATTCCAGGCGCGAGCCAGGCGCAGTTCGATGAACTGAGCAAAAAGGCCAAGGAAGGGTGCCCGGTGTCCAAGGTGCTGAATGCAACCATCACCTTGGATGCCACGCTGGTCAACTGACACAGCAGTCATCTTGTGTGGGAGCGGGCTTGCTCGCGAATGCGGTGGATCAGCCGATATCTTCGGTGCCTGATACTGCGTATTCGCGAGCAAGCCCGCTCTCACATTTTTGGTGCTGCGTTAAATTAGAACTCGTGTTTGCAAAATGTGGTCGAATAGCCCATGCAGCCTAGGCGCACACTCGTGCGCAGCGCATTCAGGGAGCTCCACACATGAAACGTTTTGCCTTGGCAATCATCTGCGGTGTATTGGCCACTTCGGCCGTGGCCGCGCCAAAAGATTGTGAAGAGCTCAGGAAAGAAATCGAAGTGAAGATCCAGGCCAAGGCGATTCCGTCCTACACCCTGGAAATCATCACCGCCGAAGAAGCCAAGAACCATGACGAAGCCATGATTGTCGGCTCATGCGAAAGCGGCACCAAGCGCATCATCTATCAAAAGAACAACGACTGATTCAGATGCAGTTCACGCTGCGCTCTTCGGCCAATAGCTGGCGGGTTGAGTCGTACAGCCGGATGTTGGGCGTGAACGCCAGTGATCGCCCTTCCAGCACATAGTGCTGGCCGGCCTGAAAGCGGTCGTACTGCAGCGTCATGAAGCAGGTGCGATACATCATCTGGCTGAGGCCACCCAGGCCGCCGCCGGCGGGCACTTCAAAGTCAAAGCGCACCATCAGCTCGTGAGGGCCGGGAGGCATTTGAAAAAAGCGCCCGTCGTCGAGGTTTTTCCCGTCCAGGCGCTGAGCCATCACCAACTTGGAACCCGGTGTCGGCGTGGTGAAATCCACCCAGGCCTGCTGCGGGTCCACAGGGGGGATGGGGGTATAGGCGCAAGCGCTGAGGAACACAGCGGCGAGGGGAAGCACAAGCTGGCGCATGGCAGGTACTCAACACGAAGAGAGGCTTGAGTATAAACACGCCATGCCGTGGAAAAATCCCCTGCAAGCGCGATAGTCTGGCGAACCCATCATCCAGGAGCAGTCAGGGCATGATCAGGCGTTTTCTTCCAGGGCTGATGGTTGTGCTGCTCAGCGGCTGCTCCAGTGTCAGTTATTACAGCCAGTTGGCGAGTGGCCAGTGGCAGCTGTTGCGGGCCCGGGAGCCGGTTGCCGAGGTCATCGCCGACCCTGCTCGCCCGCCAGTGCTGCGCGAGCATCTGGCTCAATCGCAGAGAGCCCGAACCTTTGCCAGTGAACAACTGCATCTGCCTGACAACCAAAGTTATCGGCTGTATGCCGATATCGGCCGGCCCTATGTGGTCTGGAATGTCTTTGCCACGCAGGAATTTTCTCTGTCACCACAGAACCATTGCTTTCCCATCGCCGGTTGCGTCGCCTATCGCGGCTACTACAACCAAGGCGCTGCGCGGGGCGAGGCGGCGCTGTTGCGGCAGCAGGGCATGGATGTGTCGATTGGTGGCGTGGAGGCCTATTCCACCCTGGGCTGGTTCAACGACCCGATCATGAGTTCGATGATGAGCTGGGGCGATGAGCGCCTCGCCACGCTGATCTTCCATGAGCTGGCCCACCAGCGCTTCTACGTGAAAGATGACACCGAGTTCAACGAGTCCTATGCCAGTTTTGTCGAGCAGGAAGGCACCCGACAATGGCGTGCGGCGCGGGGCCTGGCGCCTGTCGGCGATGCGGCGTTGAAGCAACGCGATCAATTTATCCGGCTGATTCTCGATACCCGCAAACGTCTGGAGGCGTTGTACGCGCAGCCGTTGGCGGCGGACGCCATGCGCCGGGCCAAAGCGGCGCAATTCGAGCAGTTGCGTAGCGAATACCGGCACCTGCGCGATAGCCAATGGGGTGGTGACAAGCGTTATGACGCCTGGATCAACCAGCCGATGAATAACGCGCGGCTTTTGCCGTTTGGGTTGTATGACCAATGGGTGCCGGCGTTTGCGGCGTTGTTTGCGCGGGAAGGCGGGGATTGGGTGAGGTTTTATGCGGCGGTGGAGAAGTTGGGTGAGCTGCCGGTGGAGCAGCGTAAGGCGGCGTTGAGGCAGTTGGAGAGGGTTGGCCGTTAGGGCCTTATCGCAGGCAAGCCAGCTCCCACAATTGACCGATTTTCAACATGAGAATGCGGTCAACTGTGGGCGCTGGCTTGCCTGCGAAAGCGGTCTCAAGGACGCTGCAAAAACGCCTGATGCATCTGGTCCAACGTCTCGAAATGCCAGGTTGGCGCCTCGGCATTCAGCTCTTCAAAACTACCAAACCCATACCCCACGGCGACCGAATCCAGACCATTACTGCGTGCCCCGATCAGGTCATGCTTGCGATCACCGATCATCAGGGTGGTGGCTGGGTCCAGCCTTTCCTCACGCATCAAATGCGCGATCAATTCGACCTTGTTGGTGCGCGTACCGTCCAGTTCGCTGCCGTAGATCACCTTGAAGTGCTTGGCAAAGTCGAAATGCCGCGCAATCTCGCGGGCAAATTCCCACGGTTTGGAGGTGGCGATGTACAGCTGGCGCCCTTGGCTGTTCAACTCTTCCAACAACGGCATGACCCCGTCGAACACGCGGTTTTCATACAGTCCGGTAATCTTGAAGCGCTCGCGGTAGAAATTCACCGCCTCCCATGCCTTGGCCTCGTCGAAGGCGTAAAACTGCATGAACGCCTGCAACAAGGGCGGGCCGATGAAGTGTTCGAGCTTGGTCAGGTCGGGCTCATCAATGCCCAGTTTGGCCAGGGCGTACTGGATCGAACGGGTAATGCCCTCGCGCGGGTCGGTGAGGGTGCCGTCCAGGTCGAACAGGACGGTGGGGTGATGCAGGGTCATTGATCGAATCCTTCGGCCAGGTGCAGGTCTTTGAGCTTCACGTAGTTCGCCGCGCTGTAGGTGAAAAAGGCGCGCTCTTTGTCAGTCAATGCGCGAACCTGCTTAACCGGGCTGCCCACATACAAAAAACCGCTGTCGAGTTTCTTGCCTGGCGGCACCAGGCTGCCGGCACCGATGATCACGTCGTCTTCAACCACGGCGCCATCCATCACGATGCTGCCCATGCCGATCAGGACGCGGCTACCTACGGTGCAGCCATGCAGCATGACCTTATGGGCGATGGTCACATCGTCGCCGATCAGCAACGGGTAACCCTGCGGATTGAACGGCCCGGCATGGGTAATGTGCAGCACACAGCCGTCTTGCACGCTGGTGCGCGCACCGATGCGGATGCGGTGCATGTCGCCGCGAATCACGGTCAGCGGCCAAACCGAGCTGTCAGTGCCGATTTCGACATCGCCGATCACCACCGCCGAAATATCGACAAACGCCCCGGCGCCGAGGGTTGGCGTGTGGTTCTGATAGGTGCGAAGGGTCACGATAGCCTCTCTCTGTTGTGCTGATAGCTGCGGTGGGTGTTGATTGTAATTAAGATGGCCCCATCTTTGTTCTACATGTTTCTTCAGCCAAGGTGCCCACCGTGAGCGCGAACAACCCTCTTTTGCAGTCCTACGACCTGCCGCCGTTCTCGGCGATCCGTGCCGAGCACGTCCAGCCGGCCATCGAACAGATCCTCGCCGACAACCGCGTGGCAATCGCAGAGATCCTGCAAAGCCAGGGTAAAAATCCGACGTGGGCCGGCCTGGTCCTGGCCATGGATGAACTCAATGATCGCCTCGGCGCGGCCTGGAGCCCGGTCAGCCATCTCAATGCCGTGTGCAACAGCGCCGAACTGCGCGAAGCCTACGAGGCGTGCCTGCCGGCCTTGAGCGCTTACTCCACCGAAATGGGCCAGAACCGTGAGCTGTTCCAGGCCTTCGAAGCCCTGGCCAACAGCCCGGAAGCTGCCGGTTTCGATGTGGCACAAAAAACCATTCTGGAGCACTCCCTGCGTGACTTCCGCCTGTCGGGTATCGACTTGCCGCCGGAGCAGCAAAAACGCTACGCCGAGGTACAGAGCAAGCTATCCGAGCTGGGCAGCAAATTCTCCAACCAGTTGCTGGACGCCACCCAGGCCTGGACCAAACACATCACCGATGAAGCCACCCTCGCCGGCCTGACCGATTCGGCCAAGGCGCAAATGGCCGCCGCCGCTCAGGCCAAGGGCCTCGACGGCTGGCTGATCACCTTGGAATTCCCCAGCTACTACGCCGTCATGACCTACGCCCAGGACCGTGCCCTGCGTGAAGAGGTGTACGCCGCCTACTGCACCCGTGCCTCGGACCAAGGCCCGAATGCCGGTCAGAACGATAACGGCCCGGTGATGGAACAGATCCTCGACCTGCGTCAGGAACTGGCCCAATTGCTGGGTTATGCGTCGTTCTCCGAGCTGAGCCTGGCCACCAAGATGGCCGAGTCCAGCGACCAGGTGCTCAGCTTCCTGCGTGACCTGGCCAAGCGCAGCAAGCCGTTTGCCGCCCAGGACCTGCAGCAACTCAAGGCCTATGCCGCCGAGCAAGGCTGCGCCGATCTGCAAAGCTGGGACAGCGGTTTCTACGGCGAAAAACTGCGTGAGCAGCGCTACAGCGTGTCCCAGGAAGCGCTACGCGCCTACTTCCCCATCGACAAAGTGCTGGGCGGCCTGTTTGCCATTGTGCAGCGCCTGTACGGCATCGAGATCGCCGAGCTTAAAGGCTTCGACACCTGGCACCCGGATGTGCGCTTGTTCGAGATCAAGGAGAACGGCGAGCACGTCGGACGTTTCTTCTTCGACCTGTACGCCCGCGCCAACAAGCGTGGCGGTGCCTGGATGGATGGCGCCCGTGACCGCCGCCGTACCGTTGATGGCGTGCTGCAAAGCCCCGTCGCCAACCTGGTGTGCAACTTCACTCCGGCCGACAGCGGCAAGCCTGCCCTGCTGACCCACGATGAAGTCACCACCCTGTTCCACGAATTCGGCCATGGCCTGCATCACCTGCTCACCCGCGTGGAACATGCCGGGGTATCCGGTATCAACGGTGTGGCGTGGGACGCGGTGGAACTGCCGAGCCAATTCATGGAGAACTGGTGCTGGGAGCCTGAAGGCCTGGCGCTGATCTCCGGCCACTACGAAACCGGCGAGCCCCTGCCCCAGGACTTGCTGGAGAAAATGCTCGCGGCGAAAAATTTCCAGTCCGGCCTGATGATGGTGCGTCAGCTGGAGTTCTCACTGTTCGACTTTGAACTGCACGCCACCCATGGCGATGGTCGCAGTGTGGCCCAGGTGCTTGAAGGCGTGCGCGATGAAGTCTCGGTCATGCGCCCACCGGCCTACAACCGCTTCCCCAACAGCTTCGCTCACATCTTCGCCGGCGGTTATGCGGCGGGCTACTACAGCTACAAGTGGGCCGAAGTGCTGTCGGCGGATGCGTTCTCCAAGTTTGAGGAAGACGGCGTGCTCAACGCCCAGACCGGGCGTGCCTTCCGTGAAGCCATCCTGGCGCGTGGCGGTTCCCAGGCGCCGATGGTGCTGTTCGTCGACTTCCGCGGACGCGCGCCGTCGATTGACGCACTCTTGCGCCACAGCGGCCTGAGTGAGGACGCAGCAGCATGAGTGAAGGGCCTGTGATCACCAAAAAGCAATTTATCGCCGGGGCGGTCTGCCCGGCGTGCAGCGAGCCGGACAAGTTGAAGATGTGGACCGAAAACAGCGTGCCGCACCGCGAATGCGTGGCCTGCGGGTATACCGATACGCTGAATGATCAAGGCCTGTCGGTGCCCAAGGAATTGGGCACTAGGGTCAATACCACCGCGTTGAAAGCGCCGGCGGATCCTAAAGTGCAGGCAGTGCAGTTCTTCCCGAACCCGAAGCTGAAAAAAGACTAAAACCGCACTCACTGTAGGAGCGAGCAAGCTCGCTCCTACAATTTTTTCTCTTGCTGGCCCGTTGTGGTGATCCAGTCTTTCATTGAGCACAACGCAAAGGCGCTGGTGCTGCAATCCCCATTCGCCAAAGCTGTACGCAACTTGTCGACATCAGCTTTTATCATGTAGCGAACGCCGTCCTTGAAACCATTGCTGCTGCCAAAGCCGCCCAAGGTCATTTCGTTCAGCGCGTCCTCCTTGCTCCACCCTTGAACCACCACCCGATACATCGCTGCCATCAGGCCGGTGCGGTCGGCGCCGTGCTTGCAATGCATCAACACCGGGCCATCGGCCTCTGCTGCCTGAATCGCCCTGATCGCCGCCAGCACGTCGGCATCGTCGACGTGGTTGGTGCGATAACTCAACTGCACCTGTTTGATATCAGATGACTGGAGCCACTGCGCATCAGGTTCCGGCAGGAAGTTGATGACCGTAGCGATCTTGAGCGTTTGCAACAGCGGCAGCGCACGCTCGTCCGGCAATGCACTGCGATAGAGCGTGGGTGTCATTTGATGCAGGTTGTATTGGTTACCCACCGGCTGGGCCCATTCCGGCGAGCGGATCGACGCAGCCTCATCGGCTTGTACGGTGTTGAGCAGGCTCATGAGCGCCAGGCCGAGAGCGAGCAGTATGCGTGTGTTGAACATGAACGTTGTGACCGAGCGAGGAAGTGGTTGATGGGCCACAGACTCACTCACGGCGGGTCAATAAGGCGTGAGGTTCGCGTCAAAGAATCGTGATACTTGCTATCTGATCCGGTGTTTTTGTCGCCGAATTGACGCCTCTGAATTCTTAGCCTGCTATCATTTGTAACTAATGTTTGCCATTGTGCTGTATCTGCTTGGATCCAATTAGCCGCAAAGCCTTCACGCTGCTCCCAGAAGCGGCGGATAAACCCGTGACCACATGATGAGGTGTACCTATGTCTGATCAAGATCAAGACAACCCCCGGCGTGACTTTTTACGCAAATCCTTGACCTTGATCCCGGTGGTCACGGTCGCCAGCACTGGCCTTGGCGGTTCGATGTTGATGGCCACTGCGGAACCGGCCCAGGCCGAGCCGGCCAAACCTGCGGCGAGCGATAAAGCCTATGAGCCGAGCTATTTCACGGCCGAGGAATGGGCGTTTATCAACGCCGCCGTCGAGCGCTTGATTCCCGCTGACGCCCAGGGACCCGGTGCCTTGGAGGCTGGCGCGCCGGAATACATCGACCGCCAGATGAACACCCCTTACGCCAGTGGCGCCCTGTGGTTCATGCAAGGCCCGTTCAACGCCGATGCGGCGCCGGAGATGGGCTGGCAGAGCAAATTGGTGCCCAAGGAGATCTATCGCCTGGGTATTGCTGCGACGGATGCCTGGTCGAAAGCGTTCAACGGTAAAGCTTTTGCTGCGCAAGACAGCGCTACCCGAGACGATATGCTCAGGCGTCTGGAGGCTGGCGGTAGCGAAGTGGCGGCGCACTTCGACGCGGTGCCGCCCAAGATGTTCTTCAACCTTTTGCTGCAAAACACCAAGGAAGGCTTCTTCTGCGACCCTATCCACGGCGGTAATAAAGGCATGGTCGGCTGGACCATGATCGGCTTCCCCGGCGCCCGCGCCGACTTCATGGATTGGGTGGAACGCAACGAGCAATACCCCTTCCCGGCTGTTTCCATTCGCGGTGAGAGGGCATAAACGTGGCGACCATCATGAAGAAAGTGGATGCAGTGATTGTGGGCTTCGGCTGGACGGGCGCGATCATGGCCAAGGAGCTGACGGAAGCGGGCCTCAACGTGGTAGCGCTGGAGCGCGGCCCGATGCAGGACACTTACCCAGACGGCAACTATCCCCAGGTCATCGACGAATTGACCTACAGCGTGCGTAAGAAGCTGTTCCAGGACATCTCCAAAGAAACGGTGACCATTCGCCACAGCGTGAATGACGTTGCCCTGCCCAATCGCCAGTTGGGCGCATTCCTGCCGGGTAACGGTGTTGGTGGTGCGGGGCTGCACTGGTCGGGCGTGCATTTTCGCGTCGACCCGATTGAGCTGCGCATGCGCAGCCATTACGAAGAGCGCTACGGGAAGAACTTCATTCCCAAGGACATGACCATCCAGGACTTCGGCGTCAGCTATGAAGAGCTGGAGCCGTTTTTCGATTATGCGGAAAAAGTCTTTGGCACCTCCGGGCAAGCCTGGACGGTCAAGGGCCAACTGGTCGGCGAGGGCCGTGGCGGCAACCCCTACGCGCCGGATCGCTCCAACCCGTTCCCGCTTGCGGCGCAGAAAAATACCGTCTCCGCCCAGCTGTTTCAGAAAGCGGCGACCGACGTAGGTTACAAACCTTACAACCTGCCTTCGGCCAACACGTCGGGGCCGTACACCAACCCCTACGGTGCGCAGATGGGCCCGTGCAACTTCTGCGGTTTTTGCAGTGGCTACGTGTGCTACATGTATTCCAAAGCCTCGCCGAACGTGAACATCCTGCCGGCCTTGCGCCAGGTGCCCAACTTCGAGCTGCGGCCCAATTCCCACGTGCTCAAGGTCAACCTCGACAGCACCAAGAAGAAAGCCACCGGCGTGACCTACATCGACGCCCAGGGTCGCGAATGTGAACAACCGGCCGACCTGGTGATTCTTGGCGCATTCCAGTTCCATAACGTGCGCCTGATGCTGCTGTCGGGCATCGGCAAGCCCTATGACCCGATTACCAACGAGGGTGTGGTAGGCCGCAACTTCGCCTACCAGAACATGGGCACCATCAAGGCGTTCTTCGACAAGGACACCCACACCAACAACTTTATCGGCGCGGGCGGCAATGGCGTGGCCATCGACGACTTCAACGCCGACAACTTTGACCATGGCCCCCATGGCTTTGTGGGGGGGTCGCCGATGTGGGTCAACCAGGCGGGCAGCCGGCCGATTGCCGGTACGTCCAACCCGCCGGGCACCCCGGCGTGGGGCAGTGCCTGGAAGCGCGCCACCGCCGATTACTACACCCATCAAGTCTCAATGGATTCCCACGGTGCCCATCAGTCCTACCGCAGCAACTACCTGGATCTGGACCCGGTTTACCGCGATGCCTACGGCCTGCCGCTGCTGCGCATGACCTTCGACTGGCAAGAAAACGACATCAAGATGAACCGCTTCATGATGGAAAAAATGGGCAAAGTGGCCCAGGCCATGAACCCCAAGGCCATCGCCGTGCTGGGTAAAAAGGTCGGTGAGCATTTCAATACCGCCTCCTACCAGACCACCCACCTCAACGGTGGCGCGATCATGGGCACCGACCCGAAAACCAGTGCGTTGAACCGCTACTTGCAGAGCTGGGATGTACACAACGTCTTTGTCCCTGGTGCTTCCGCTTTCCCACAAGGCTTGGGCTACAACCCTACCGGCCTGGTGGCAGCGTTGACCTATTGGTCGGCTCGCGCGATTCGCGAGCAGTACCTCAAAAACCCCGGCCCACTGGTTCAGGCATAAGGAGCGATGACCATGAAAGCATTCGTTATTGCCTCCCTGGCGCTGTTCAGCAGCTGCTCGATCAGCGCTGCCGAAACCGATCTGATCAAACAGGGTGAATACCTGGCGCGGGCCGGCGACTGTGTTGCCTGCCATACCGCCAAGGGTGGCAAGCCCTTCGCTGGCGGCCTGCCGATGGAAACACCGATTGGCGTGATCTATTCCACCAACATCACCCCGGACAAGACCGGCCTGGGCGACTACAGCTTCGAGGATTTCGACAAGGCCGTGCGCCATGGCGTCGCCAAGAACGGTAGTACGCTTTACCCGGCGATGCCCTACCCGTCTTACGCGCGCGTCAGCGACAGCGATATGCAAGCGTTGTATGCGTACTTCATGAAGGGGGTCGAACCGGTCGCCCAGGAAAACAAGGAAAGCGATATACCCTGGCCCCTGAGCATGCGTTGGCCGTTGGCGGCCTGGCGCTGGGTGTTTGCCCCGGCAGTCGAGGCGCATCAGCCGCAAGCCGCTGCCGACCCGGTGATCGATCGCGGTGCCTACCTGGTGGAAGGTCTCGGACATTGCGGCGCCTGCCATACGCCGCGTGCCCTGACCATGCAGGAAAAAGCCCTGAGTGCCACGGACGGCAGCGCCTTCCTCTCTGGCAGTGCGCCATTGGAAGGCTGGATTGCCAAAAGCCTGCGCGGCGACCACAAGGACGGCCTCGGCAGCTGGAGCGAGGAGCAGTTGGTGCAGTTCCTCAAGACAGGTCGCAGCGACCGCAGCGCGGTATTCGGCGGCATGAGTGATGTGGTCGTGCACAGCATGCAGTACATGTCGGAAGATGACCTGACCGCCATCGCCCGTTACCTCAAGAGCCTGCCGGCGGTCGATCCCAAGGATCAGCCGCACCAGTACGACAAGCAGGTAGCGCAAGCGCTGTGGAAGGGGGATGACAGCAAACCGGGTGCGTCGGTGTACATCGACAACTGCGCGGCCTGCCACCGTACCGACGGCCATGGCTATACGCGGGTATTCCCGGCGCTGGCGGGCAACCCGGTGTTGCAGACGGCAGATGCCACGTCGTTGATCAACATTGTGTTGAACGGCGGCACCTTGCCGGCCACCCATGCGGCGCCGTCAACCTTCACCATGCCGGCGTTTGCCTGGCGTCTGTCGGACCAGGAAGTGGCGGATGTGGTCAGTTTTATCCGTGGCAGTTGGGGCAACCAGGGCGCACCGGTCAAGGCGAGCGATGTGGCGGATCTGCGCAAAAACGATCTGCACACCACCTCGGGCGATGACCTGGGGCAGGTGACGCAAAAGCACTGATAAGTTCGCTGGCCGCCCAACGGCACTGGTCAGAAGCTTCGCGCCTCGATACTGTATATAAAAACAGTATCGAGGCGTTTTCATGTCTACTGCGCTGCCGCCCCGTGGCCGGGGTACGGCCACCAACCTGCACAATCGCTTTGCACCCACCGTCAGCGTGGCCGAGGATGACGGTTGGTACCAGGAAGTGCCGCCGACCCAAGGCACCGAAGTGCGTATCGAAACGGCCAAGACCATCATCACCCGCAACACCTCCCCGGACTTGCCGTTTGATCGGTCCATCAATCCGTATCGCGGTTGTGAACATGGTTGCATCTACTGCTATGCACGGCCAAGCCACGCCTATTGGGACATGTCGCCCGGGCTGGACTTTGAAACCAGATTGATTGCCAAGAGCAACGCGGCCGATGTGCTGGAACAGCAGTTGTCGAAGCCGGGCTACGTGTGTGCGCCGATCAACCTGGGCTCCAATACCGATCCGTACCAGCCAATTGAGCGCGAATACCGGATCACCCGGCAAACCCTTCAAGTCCTGCTGCGCTACCGCCACCCAGTGACGATCATCACCAAGGGCTCGCTGATCCTGCGCGACCTCGACCTGCTGACCGAGTTGGCCCGCCAGCGCCTGGTGGCGGTGATGATCAGCCTCACCAGCCTGGACGATGAGCTCAAGCGCATCCTGGAACCGCGCACCGCAGCGCCCAAGGCACGGCTGCGGGCGATTCGGGTAATGCGCGACGCGGGTATCCCGGTGGGCGTGCTGTGCTCGCCAATGATCCCGATGATCAACGACAGCGAGCTGGAGAGCCTGCTTACCGAAGCTCACGCGGCCGGCGCACAAAGCGCGGCGTATATGATGCTGCGCCTGCCGTTGGAGGTGGCGCCGTTATTCGAGGAGTGGTTGGCGGCCCATTACCCCCAGCGTGCGGCCCATGTGATGAGCCTGGTGCGCCAGGTGCGCGGGGGTGAGGTGTATGACAGCCGGTTTGGCGTGCGCATGCGTGGTGAGGGGCCGTTTGCCGATTTGCTGGCGCAGCGTTTCAGCAAGTCAATCAAGCGCCTGGGGCTGAATCGGCGGGAAGGGTTCAACCTCGATTGCACGGTGTTTTGCCCACCGGGCAGGCAGATGGCTTTGTTGTAGACTGATGGAGAGACGTGCACCTTTGCTGTAGGAATAGTCGCGTTTTGACATCACTGAAACCCGCGTTCTAGAGCGGTTCATTCAGTTTGAGTTAAGTTTCGACGGTTACCTTGTTCAGCGAGTGACTGATGAGTCGGCGGCCTGGCCGGTGCTTGTTTTACAACTATTTCACCGCCATGGCGTCGAACTGACCTGAACCCTCCCCTGCATTGATCAAGAGGATGAATCATGAGTGACAAGGATAAACAGCCGTTGGCTGCGTCGGCTTCAGCCCCTCAGGTGGCGGAATCCGCCGATGCAGCGCTGCAGCATATCGTTGACGGCTTTTTGCATTTCCATCACGACGTCTTCCCCCAGCAGGAAGAACTCTTCAAGAAACTCGCCACCGCCCAGAGCCCACGGGCGATGTTCATCACCTGCGCCGACTCGCGCATCGTGCCCGAGCTGATCACCCAAAGCTCCCCAGGCGACCTGTTCGTGACCCGTAACGTCGGTAACGTGGTGCCGCCTTACGGCCAGATGAACGGTGGTGTTTCCACCGCTATCGAGTACGCGGTGCTCGCCCTTGGCGTACAGCACATCATAGTGTGCGGGCATTCGGACTGCGGCGCCATGCGTGCGGTGCTCAACCCCGACAGCCTGGAGAAGATGCCAACGGTCAAGGCCTGGTTGCGTCACGCCGAGGTCGCCAAGACAATGGTCCATGACAACTGCGACTGCGCCAACGAAGGCGAGAGCATGGCGGTGCTG
The DNA here is from genome assembly GCF_009648855.1 of Pseudomonas sp. CFSAN084952. NCBI lineage: Bacteria > Pseudomonadati > Pseudomonadota > Gammaproteobacteria > Pseudomonadales > Pseudomonadaceae > Pseudomonas > Pseudomonas sp. CFSAN084952. The sequence goes on from NZ_CP045767.1 coordinate 5,492,684, forward strand.
ACCGAAGAAAACGTTATCGCCCAACTGCAACATTTGCGCACCCACCCTTCCGTGGCTTCGCGCATGGCCAATGGTCATTTGTTTATCCATGGTTGGATCTACAACATCGAGACCAGCGAAATCCGGGCCTACGATGCGGACAAAGCGGCGTTCCGACCGCTGAACGGCACCGAGCCGATCCCTTCAGCGACGCCTAAAGCGCGCTTCTAAAACACTTCCCTGCCGGGTAATGCGGTGGCTGCCATGGATGCAGCCAGGCTTTACCGCGCCCGGCGAATGCCTCGGGAGAGTCATCATGCGTGCTGCTCAATTGAAAGCTGTATTGCCACGGGAGCTGCTCGCCTCGGTGGTTGTTTTTCTGGTCGCCTTGCCACTGTGCATGGGCATCGCGATTGCGTCCGGCATGCCGCCGGCCAAAGGCCTGATCACTGGCATCATCGGCGGCTTGGTGGTGGGCTGGTTGGCCGGCTCGCCGCTGCAAGTCAGCGGCCCGGCGGCGGGTCTGGCGGTACTGGTGTTCGAACTGGTGCGCCAGCACGGCATGCTGATGCTGGGGCCGATCCTGTTGCTGGCCGGCTTCCTCCAATTGGTGGCCGGGCGTTTGCGCCTGGGCTGCTGGTTTCGCGTCACCGCGCCGGCGGTGGTCTACGGCATGTTGGCCGGCATTGGCGTGTTGATCGTGCTGTCGCAGATCCATGTGATGCTCGACGGCGCGCCCAAGCCGTCAGGGCTGGATAACCTGGCTGGCTTCCCGGCAGCGCTGGCTGAAGCGATTCCTACCTTCGGCGGCGGTCTCGGCTGGCAGGCTGGCGTACTCGGCCTGTCGACGATGTTGGTGATGTACCTGTGGGACAAATTCCGCCCGCAACAACTGCGGTTTGTGCCTGGCGCGTTGCTTGGCGTGGGCCTGGCGACCGTCGCCAGCCTGGTGCTGGCGTTGCAGGTCAAGCGCGTGGAAGTCCCGGAAAACCTGGCGGACGCTATCGACTGGCTGCGCCCCAGCGACCTGCTGAACCTGGCAGATCCACAGCTTTTGATCGCGGCATTCGCCGTGGCGTTTATTGCCAGTGCCGAAACCCTGCTGTCTGCCGCAGCGGTGGACCGTATGCACAGTGGTCAACGTTCCGATTTCGACAAGGAATTGTCGGCCCAAGGCGTGGGCAACATGCTCTGCGGCCTGGTGGGTGCATTGCCAATGACCGGCGTGATCGTACGCAGCTCGGCTAACGTCCAGGCTGGTGCTACCACGCGTCTGTCGGCGATGTTCCATGGCCTGTGGTTGCTGGGTTTCGTGCTTTTGCTGTCGAGCGTGCTGCAGAGCATTCCGGTCGCGAGCCTGGCGGGTGTGCTGGTATACACCGGGATCAAGCTGGTAGACGTCAAGGCGTTCAAGGCGCTGGGGCGCTATGGGCGGATGCCGATGTTCACCTATGCGGCCACCGCGCTGGCAATCATCTTTACCGATTTGCTGACCGGCGTGCTGGTGGGTTTCGGGCTCACATTGCTCAAGTTGGCCTTCAAGGCCTCGCGCCTGAAAGTCAGCCTGATCGACCTGCCCCAGGAAGGTGAGATGGAGCTGCGTTTGACGGGGGCGGCGACCTTTCTGAAGGTGCCGGCGTTGACTCAGGTGTTGTCGGCGGTGCCTGCGGGGACCACCCTGCATGTGCCGTTGAGCAACTTGAGTTACATCGACCACTCTTGCCTGGAGTTGCTGGAAGAATGGGGCCGGGCCAATGCGGCCAAGGGCTCGACGTTGGTGATCGAGGCGCGTGGGTTGAAGCGTCGGCTGGAAGGTCGGGTGCGAACGACAGTGGGGATCGGCTCAGCGCCTGCCTGACCCCTCAAAAAACTGTGGGAGCCGGGCTTGCCCGGCTCCCACATTGGATCCCTATCGGATCTGAAGTCTACGCAGGCTGATCCAGCGACAGCTCAACCCCAAGCTGGCGCGACAGGCATGGCCAGCGCTTCCAGGACGCTTCGGTCTGCGGGCTCTTGAGCTGTTCGCGATAGGCCTCGACCGACTCCAGCGCAAAGCTTTCCTCGTTAAGCATCTCATCCACCGCCAGGTGCACGGCTTCATCCAATTGGTTGGCGAAGTCTTCACCGATCAGTTGATGGGCGATCACGTTGGCCACGGTGGTATCCGCTGGAATCAACGGCTGGCCAAAATGCTTGATATACAGATCGTTCACTTCTTCGACCAGGCGATGCGCCAGGTAGGCCTCATCCAGCAGGCCTTCAAGGCCGTCGTGTCCGGCCAGAATCGCTGGCGGCTGCAGGAAGAAATGTTCAGCGATTTTCAGTACCGGTTTGATCTGGCTTTCAATCCCGGCCTCACGGGCCACGTCATTGGCGGCGTCGAGCAAATCAGGAACCAGGTCGATGTAAGCGGTCACAAAACGGGTCATGACCATGTTGCGATCACCGTCAGCCAGGGCGATGGACGAATGCAGGTGCGGCACTTGTTTTTTCAGCTGGCTGACGAGCTGGCCGGTGCTGGCTTCGTGTTGATGGGCACGGGAAATCTGCTCGCGCAATGCGGCGGTGTTCATGAGGGCTCCAGTGAAGCAGGCGTAGGAAAAGGGAGAAGATAAGGTAGTTCGTTTATACGAGCGCCTAAGACGCATTTGTCATAATTATTTCATGGTTATAGGCAGGGGTTATATCGAAATGCCATCGTTCGTCGGATAAACGATTCCGCTGCCTATTTTACGGGCTCCGTCTGTCTGTTTCTATTCATTTGCCCCCACACATTGCGGGGTTGCTACGGCTGTCTATACTCGATTTTGTACGCAATTAGCTGATGACGCCCAACTGCATGACGCAGGCAAGGCTTGGCGGTTGTAAGCAGTATGGAAGCCGCTCCCTTCGCCGCAGGTGCAAACCGGCGGGATAACAAGAAACATAAAGGGGAACCCGCAATGACGCGACATCCACACGTTTGGATGGGCCTCCTGTTGTGGTCGGTATTCGGCCAGGCGCACGCCGCCTGGACTACGAATATGGCGCCAGGGGCTACTGAAGTCAGCCACGCTGTGTTTGACCTGCACATGACCATTTTCTGGATCTGTGTGGTGATCGGCATCGTCGTGTTTGGCGCGATGTTCTGGTCGATGATCCTGCACCGTCGGTCCACGGGCCAGGTAGCGGCCAAGTTTCACGAAAGCACCACCGTGGAAATCCTCTGGACCGTGGTGCCCTTGCTGATCCTGGTGGCCATGGCTATTCCGGCCACCAAGACCCTGATCAACATCTACGACAGCAGTGAGTCGGATATCGATATCCAGGTCACCGGCTATCAGTGGAAGTGGCACTACAAATACCTGGGTCAGGATGTGGAGTTCTTCAGCAACCTGGCCACCCCCGCCGAGCAGATCCATAACCAGGCCACCAAGGGTGAGCACTACCTGTTGGAAGTCGACCAGCCGCTGGTATTGCCGGTGGGCGCCAAGGTGCGCTTTCTGGTGACCGCTGCCGATGTGATCCACTCCTGGTGGGTGCCGGCCTTTGCGGTCAAGCGCGATGCTATCCCTGGCTTCGTCAACGAGGCCTGGACCCGCGTCGAGAAGCCCGGCATCTACCGTGGCCAGTGCGCCGAACTGTGTGGCAAGGACCATGGCTTCATGCCCATCGTGGTGGAGGTCAAGTCCAAGGCCGACTACGACACCTGGCTGGGGGAGCGCAAGGAGGAGGCCGCCAAGCTCAAGGAGTTGACCTCCAAAGAATGGACACTGGACGAACTGGTGGCACGTGGCGACAAGGTCTATCACACCACTTGCGTGGCCTGTCACCAGGCCGAGGGCCAAGGCTTGCCACCGATGTTCCCAGCGCTCAAGGGCTCGAAAATCGCCACCGGGCCGGCCAAAGACCATCTGAGCATCGTGTATCACGGCAAGCCCGGCACCGCGATGGCAGCCTTCGGCAAGCAGCTCTCTGAAGTGGATATCGCCGCTGTGGTGACCTATGAGCGTAACGCCTGGGGCAATAACAAAGGCGACATGGTCACGCCCAAAGACGTGCTGGCTCTGAAACAGGCCCAAAGCAAATGACGACTTTCATTGCCAATGCCCTGAATCGCCCCGCTCACTCGCTTGCAGGAGAACGGCCATGAGCACTGTGATCGACCACGGTCATGCCGACCACGCCCACGGCCCCGCCAAAGGCTTGATGCGCTGGGTGCTGACCACCAACCACAAAGACATCGGCACCATGTACCTGTGGTTCGCCTTCACCATGTTCCTGCTCGGCGGCTCGTTCGCCATGGTGATCCGCGCCGAGTTGTTCCAGCCGGGCCTGCAGATCGTGCAGCCGGCGTTCTTCAACCAGATGACCACCATGCACGGGTTGATCATGGTATTCGGCGCGGTGATGCCGGCGTTTGTCGGCCTGGCCAACTGGATGATCCCGTTGATGATCGGCGCGCCGGACATGGCCCTGCCGCGCATGAACAATTTCAGCTTCTGGCTGTTGCCGGCGGCGTTCCTGTTGCTGGTGTCCACCTTGTTCACGCCCGGCGGCGGGCCGAATTTCGGCTGGACCTTCTACGCCCCGCTCTCCACCACTTATGCGCCGGAAAGCGTGACGTTCTTTATATTTGCCATCCACCTGATGGGCATCAGTTCGATCATGGGCGCGATCAACGTGGTCGCCACCATCCTCAACCTGCGTGCGCCGGGCATGACCCTGATGAAAATGCCGCTGTTCGTGTGGACCTGGCTGATCACCGCATTCCTGCTGATCGCGGTGATGCCGGTACTGGCGGGCTGCGTGACCATGATGCTGATGGACATTCACTTTGGCACCAGCTTCTTCAGTGCGGCCGGTGGTGGTGATCCGGTGCTGTTCCAGCACGTGTTCTGGTTCTTCGGGCATCCCGAGGTGTACATCATGATCCTGCCGGCCTTTGGCGCCGTCAGCTCGATCATCCCTACCTTCTCGCGCAAGCCGCTGTTCGGTTACACCTCGATGGTCTACGCCACCGCGAGCATCGCGTTCCTGTCGTTCATCGTGTGGGCGCACCACATGTTCGTGGTGGGCATTCCGCTGGTGGGTGAGCTGTTCTTCATGTACGCCACCCTGCTGATTGCCGTGCCCACGGGCGTGAAGGTGTTCAACTGGGTCAGCACCATGTGGCAAGGCTCACTGACGTTCGAGACGCCGATGTTGTTTGCGGTGGCCTTTGTGATCCTGTTCACCATCGGCGGCTTCTCCGGGCTGATGCTGGCGATTGCCCCGGCGGACTTCCAGTACCACGACACCTACTTTGTGGTGGCGCATTTCCATTACGTACTGGTGCCCGGCGCGATCTTCGGGATCTTCGCTTCTGCCTACTACTGGCTGCCGAAATGGACCGGCCATATGTACGACGAAACCTTGGGCAAGCTGCACTTCTGGTTGTCTTTCGTGGGCATGAACATGGCGTTCTTCCCCATGCACTTTGTGGGGCTGGCCGGTATGCCGCGCCGAGTGCCGGACTACAACCTGCAGTTCGCTGACTTCAATATGGTCTCGTCCATTGGTGCCTTCATGTTCGGCGCCACGCAGATCTTCTTCCTGTTCATTGTCATCAAGTGCATCCGTGGCGGCCCGCCTGCGCCGGCCAAGCCGTGGGATGGCGCCGAGGGCCTGGAATGGAGCGTGCCCTCACCCGCGCCGTATCACACCTTCACCACGCCGCCGGAGGTCAAATGAAGCCCTCCCTATACTCCCCCTGTGGGAGCGGGCTTGCCCGCGATGGCGGTAGGTCAGGCGCTGAATCTACCAACCCTCAGGCCCTCATCGCAGGCAAGCCAGCTCCCACAGAAAGTCCAAAGCCAGGTGGGCGCCATGGCTGACTCCGTCCCGCTCAAGCGCCTGGTCACCCGCCTGCTAATCCTAGTGCTGGCGATGTTCGCCTTTGGCTTCGCCCTGGTGCCGATCTACGACGTGATGTGCAAGGCGTTCGGCATCAACGGCAAGACCGCCGGGCAGTACGAGGGTGAGCAAATGGTTGACCCCTCGCGCCAGGTGCGGGTGCAGTTTCTGTCCACCAACGCCATCGACATGGTCTGGGAATTCCACTCCAAGGCCGATGAGATTGTGGTCAACCCCGGTGCAGTCAACGAGATGCTGTTCGTGGCCTACAACCCCACCGATAAGCCGATGACAGCCCAGGCGATACCCAGCATTTCCCCGGCCGAAGCGGCGATGTACTTCCACAAGACCGAATGCTTCTGCTTTACCCAGCAAGTGTTGCAGCCCGGTGAGCGCATTGAGATGCCCGTACGTTTCATCGTCGACCGCGCGATGCCCAAGGATGTGAAGCATTTGACCCTGGCGTACACGCTGTTCGATATCACTGCGCGCCAGCCGCCCGTGGCCGTCAGGACCGGGGGCTAGCTACTGTTTGCCCCCTCAATCAGGAGAGCGAATACATGTCGACTCATGATACGTACTACGTACCAGCGCAAAGCAAATGGCCAATAATTGCCACGATTGGCCTGCTGGTCACCGTGTATGGCCTGGCCGTGTGGTTCAACGACTTGAAGGCCGCGCGGCCCGAATCCCACGGGCCGTGGATCTTTTTCGTCGGCGGTTTGCTGCTGGCCTACATGCTGTTTGGCTGGTTTGGCGCGGTGATCAAGGAAAGTCGCGCCGGGCTGTACAGCGCGCAGATGGACCGCTCGTTCCGCTGGGGCATGACCTGGTTCATCTTTTCGGAGGTGATGTTCTTCATCGCCTTTTTTGGTGCGCTGTTCTACGTGCGCGTCTGGGCCGGGCCTTGGTTGGCGGGCGAGGGGCCCAAGGGCATTGCGCACATGCTGTGGCCGAACTTTGAGTTTGCCTGGCCCCTGCTGAACAACCCCGACCCTAAGCTCTACCCTGCGCCCAAAGGCACCATCAGCCCCTGGGGCCTGCCATTGGTGAACACCATCCTGCTGGTGAGTTCCAGCGTAACCATCACCATTGCCCACCATGCCCTGCGCAAAGGCCATCGTGGTGCGCTGAAACTCTGGCTGGCGATCACCGTGCTGCTGGGCTTGGCCTTTCTCGGGTTCCAGGCCGAGGAATACATCCACGCCTACAAAGAGTTGGGCCTTACCTTGGGTTCGGGGGTGTACGGCGCGACGTTCTTCATGCTCACGGGCTTTCACGGCGCCCACGTGACCATCGGCACCATCATTCTGTTTGTGATGCTGATGCGCATCCTGCGCGGGCATTTCAATGCCGAGCACCAGTTCGGTTTCGAGGCGGCCAGTTGGTATTGGCATTTTGTGGACGTGGTGTGGATCGGGCTGTTTTTCTTTGTCTATGTGCTGTGACGCGGCTTACCACGGCGCATGAGAGACCAATTGGCCGCTGAAAAAGCCCCAGGCGATCAAGCCCACGGTGATCACGGCCAGGGTGACACGCACGGTCAAGGCAGTGACGAGGCGGTTAGAGTTGCCCTCGTCCTTGACCAAGAAGAACAAGCCACTGAACAGGCTCACGACGGTCGCGATCAGCATCAGGGCAATGGCGGCTTTGAGCATGGTCTGGCTCCGGGCTAATTGGGGAGGGGCGATGAGATCGAGTATAGCCAGTGCCATGCAACGCTTTCGTCCGGGCATCGCGCCGACGCTGGTGGTACTGGTGTTGCTGCCGTTGATGGTGGGCCTGGGGTTTTGGCAATTGTCCCGCGGGCACGAAAAGCAACTGTTGGTAGACCGTTATGCCGAGCGCCGCGCCGCCGAGCCGGTCAGCAGTGCTCAGCTCAATGACATGGCTGATCCAGCCTTCCGTCGCGTTCACCTTCGCGGGCAACTGGATGGTGCACACAGCGTATTGCTGGATAACCGCATGCGTGACGGCAAGGCCGGTGTCGAGTTGCTGCAACCCTTTCATGACCAGGCCAGCGGCCTGTGGCTGTTGCTCAATCGCGGCTGGCTGCCCTGGCCGGACCGGCGTATCGCGCCCGCCTTTACAACCCCTGAACAGACGCTGAACCTCGACGCCTGGGTGTACGTCGCCCCCGGCGAGACCTTCCAACTGCATGCCGACCCGGCCAGCACGCAATGGCCGCGCCTGCTGACCGCGCTGCACCCTGCCGCCTTGTGGGGCGAGCTGGGGCGCAGTGGCTTTGCCTATGAGCTGCGTGCCGAAGCGGGCCCCGGTACCTACGAAACCAGCTGGCCTGTGGTCGCCATGGGCCCGGAAAAACACCTGGCCTACGCTGTGCAATGGTTCGCCATGGCCATGGCGTTGCTGGCGCTTTACCTCTACCTCGGATGGCATAACAAAAAGGAGAAGCCCCATGGGAGCGGTCATGAATCCACCCAGCACATCTGACACGCCTGATCGGCGCAAGGGGCGCTGGCAGCTGATTTTGATCCTGATGATGGTGATCGGCCCGATGGTGCTGGCCACCTTCATGTACAAATTGCAGTTCTGGGTGCCGGACAGCCGCAGCTATCACGGCGAACTGATTGGCAACGGCCAGACCCGCGCCGACATCGGCGTGCAGGCCGATGAACAGCGCTGGCAACTGCTGGTCACCGCCCCCACCGCCTGTGCTGCCAATTGCCAGCAACTGGTCTACCTGGCGCGTCAGCTGCAGATCAGCCTTGGCCGTGATGCATCCCGTGCCAGCCATGCCCTGGCGGGTGCGCAACCGTTGAGCGGCGAATACGAGGCCAAGCTCAAAGCCGAATATCCACAGCTGCAGCGCTACCCGCTGGATGTGTCGACCTTTACCAGGAACGCTGCCGCGCCTGGCGATGCGCAATTGTGGATCGTCGACCCCCACGGCAATCTGGTGCTGCGCTACGACGCCAAGGTCAAGGGCAAGGACTTGCTCAACGATCTGCGCTTGCTGCTGAAACTGTCGAACATCGGATAAGGGCACCCTCATGGCCAAGCCTGGATTTCGCCTCGCGCTGTTTGCCACGCTTCTGGCGTTGTTTGTCGTGCTGCTCGGTGCTTATACCCGCCTGACCCACGCCGGCCTCGGCTGTCCGGACTGGCCGGGCTGCTATGGCTTTATCAGCGTGCCGCAAAGCGAAGCCCAACTGGCTCATGCCGAGTTGCACTTTCCCGACACGCCGGTGGAGGCCGACAAAGGCTGGGCCGAGATGACCCATCGCTACTTCGCGGGCAGCCTGGGCCTGTTGATCGCGCTGCTGGCGGCGCGTTCGTGGCGTCATCGACGCGATCCGGGCCAGCCGGTGAAGCTGCCGCTGTTCCTGCTGGCGGTGGTGTTCGCCCAAGCGGCGTTTGGCATGTGGACCGTGACCTTGAAGCTCTGGCCGCATGTGGTCACAGGGCATCTTTTGGGCGGCTTTGCGACCTTGAGCCTGCTGTTTCTGCTGACCCTGCGGCTGTCCGGCGTACTACCGGCGCTGGTCGTGCCCAAGCGCCTGCAATATTGGGCGACGGCGGGGCTGGTGCTGGTGATCGGGCAGATCGCCCTGGGCGGCTGGGTCAGTTCCAACTACGCGGCGGTGGCCTGTGTCGATTTGCCCACCTGCCATGGCCAATGGTGGCCAGCAGCGGACTTCGCCAATGGTTTTCACCTGACCCAGCACATCGGCCCCAATTACCTGGGGGGCCAGCTCGACAGCGAAGCGCGCACCGCCATCCACCTGACGCATCGCATCGGCGCCGTGCTGGTCACGCTGGTGCTGCTCGGTTTGGCCTGGCAACTGCGGGCAGTGGGGATGACGCGCCTGGCCGGCTTGTTGTTGATCGCCCTGGCCGCGCAGATCTGCCTGGGGGTGAGCAATGTGGCGTTCGGCCTGCCGCTGCCGGTGGCGGTCGCGCACAACGCTGGCGGGGCAACGTTGTTGATGACGCTGGTGCTGGTCAATTATCACGCGCGCACCAGCCTGGTTCGGGTGCGTCACCCGCGCCTGTTCGGCTGGCGTTTTATCCCGCGCAAACAGGTGTCAGGCCTGATCACCCTTAAAGGAGAACTGCCATGGCGGCCGTGATCGGCGCACGTCGCGACCGGGCGATCTGGCGTGACTATTTGGAGCTGACCAAGCCCAAAGTGGTGGTGCTGATGCTGATCACTTCGCTGGTGGGCATGTTCCTTGCCACCCGCGCCGGTGTGCCCTGGACAGTGCTGGTGTTCGGCAACCTCGGCATTGCCCTGTGTGCCGGCGGCGCGGCGGCGGTCAATCATGTAGTGGATCGACGGATTGATGCCGTGATGGCGCGCACTCACAAGCGGCCGATGGCTGAGGGGCGTGTCTCGCCGATGGCGGCGTTAGCGTTTGCGTTGTTCCTGGCGATTGCAGGATTGGCCCTGCTGCTGGCGTTCACCAACCCGCTGGCGGCCTGGCTGACCTTGGCTTCGCTGCTGGGTTATGCGGTGGTCTACACCGGCTTTCTCAAGCGAGCGACGCCGCAGAATATTGTCATCGGCGGTCTGGCCGGTGCGGCGCCACCGCTGCTGGGTTGGGTGGCTGTCACTGGGCATGTGAGTGCCGAACCCTTGCTGCTGGTGCTGATCATCTTCGCCTGGACTCCGCCACACTTCTGGGCCCTGGCTATTCACCGCAAAGAGGAATACGCCAAGGCCGACATCCCGATGCTGCCGGTTACCCATGGCGAGCACTACACCAAGGTGCATATCCTGCTGTATACCTTCGCCCTGCTGGCGGTGAGCCTGATGCCCTACGTTATCCACATGAGCGGGCTGCTCTACCTGGGCTGTGCGCTGGTATTGGGGGCGCGCTTTCTGCAATGGGCCTGGGTGTTGTACCGTGGCAGCCAGCCGCACGCGGCGATCAACACGTTCAAGTACTCTATCTGGTACTTGCTGCTGCTGTTTATCGCCCTGCTCGTAGACCACTACTTATTGTTGAACCTATGACTCGAACTCAAAAAACCGTCTTCATCCTCGTGGCCCTGGTCGCGTTGATCATGGGCCTGACCGTCAACAAAGTGCTCTCGGGCAAAGGCCAGGGCGACCCCACTGCGCTGATCGACGCCGGCATCATTCTGCTGCCGCAAAGCCGCCAGTTGCCAGCGGTGACCATGACTGACCAGGAAGGTCAGCCGGTGGTGGTCAATGAGTTGAAGGGCAAGTGGAGCCTGCTGTTTTTCGGTTACACCTTCTGCCCGGATATCTGCCCGACCACCCTCGCCCAGCTTCGCCAGATCAAGAGCGAACTGCCCAAAGAGGCTGTGGATAAGTTGCAGGTGATCCTGGTGAGCGTCGATCCGAACCGCGATACCCCGGCGCAGCTCAAGCAGTACCTGGGTTACTTCGACCCACAGTTCCAAGGCCTGACTGGCGCGAATGTGGAGGATGTACAGAAGGTTTCGAATGCGGTGAGCATTCCCTTCATTCCGGCGGATACCAGCAAGCCGAACTACACCGTCGACCACAGCGGTAACCTGGCACTGATCGGCCCGGATGGTACCCAGCGTGGGTTTATTCGTGCGCCGTTGAACAACCAGAAGCTGGTGGCGCAGTTGCCGGGGTTGCTACAGCGCAAGTGAGCACCTGATGATCGTTCCAACGCTGAGCGTGGGAATGCAGTTAGGGGCGCTCTGCGTCCCCAAGCGTGACCCAGAGCGTCACAAGAGGCGTTCCCACGCGGAGCGTGGGAACGATCAGATCAGGAGAGATCAGAACGCTGGCTTGATCGCGCCTTTGTACTTCTCTTCGATGAATTTCTTCACTTCAGGCGTGTGCAAGGCTGCAACCAGCTTCTTCACCGCGTCTGCATCCTTGTTGTCTTCGCGGGTCACCAGGATGTTCACGTAAGGCGAGTCGTTGCCTTCGATCACCAGGGCATCCTTGGATGGGTCCAGCTTGGCTTCCAGGGCGTAGTTGGTGTTGATCAGCGCCAGATCGACCTGGGTCAGCACGCGCGGCAAGGTAGCGGCTTCCAGTTCACGGAATTTCAGGTTTTTATCGTTGCCGGTGATGTCCTTGATGGTCGACAGGATGTTGGTCGGGTCCTTCAGGGTGATCAGGCCGTTCTTGGCCAGCAGCAACAGCGCACGGCCGCCGTTGGTGGCGTCGTTCGGGATCACCACGTTGGCGCCGTCAGGCAGGTCGGCCAGTTTTTTGTACTTGCTGGAGTAAGCGCCCAGAGGTTCCAGGTGCACAGCGCCGACGCTCACCAGGTGAGTGCCTTTGGCTTTGTTGAATTCATCCAGGTACGGCTGGTGCTGGAAGAAGTTGGCATCCAGGCGCTTTTCAGCCACCTGTACGTTCGGCTGCACGTAGTCGGTGAAGACTTTGACCTTCAGGTCCACGCCTTCTTTGGCCAGGGCAGGCTTCACGAATTCGAGGATTTCGGCGTGAGGCACCGGCGAAGCAGCGACCGTAATGGTCTCGGCGTGGGCGGAAAACGCAGCCACGGCGGCGAAAGCAACCAGTAGTTTTTTCATCCAGCAAGCTCCTTGTTCGGGCATCTGCCGGCTGCGCGCCGGCAATGGCCGTTATTTACGAGAAAAGTGCACCACCAGCCGGTCGCCGACGGTTTGCAGAATTTGCACCAGAATCAACAGCATCACCACAGTGACCACCATCACATCGGTCTGGAAGCGCTGGTAGCCAAAACGGATTGCCAGGTCGCCCAGGCCGCCAGCACCGACCACACCAGCCATCGCGGTGTAGGAAACCAGTGTAATAGCCGTCACCGTAATCGCCGCGAAGATGCCAGGGCGGGCCTCGGGCAATAGGGCATTGGTGATGATCTGGCGGGTGGTGGCGCCCATGGCCTGGGTGGCTTCGATGATGCCACGGTCCACTTCGCGCAGTGCGGTTTCCACCAGGCGCGCAAAGAATGGCGTAGCGCCGACGACCAGCGGTGGGATCGCACCGGCAACACCCAGCGACGTGCCGGTGATCAGTACCGTGAACGGAATCATCACGATCAACAGAATGATGAACGGCAGCGAGCGCAAGATATTCACGATCAGCGACAAAAGCGCGTACAGGCCTTTTTGTTCGAACAGCTGGCGCGGGCTGGTCAGGAACAACAGCACGCCCAGGGGCAGGCCCAGCAGCACGGTGAAGAACAGCGAGCCGAACAGCATGGTCATGGTGTCGCCGGTGGCGAGCCAGATTTCAGACCAGTCGATATTGGCGAAGAAACTCAGGAACACGTCCATCAGCGCAGCACCTCCATGTGAACGTCTGCGGCGGTGAAGCGTGCAAACGCAGCTTCCATGTCACCGCCGGTGACGGCGAGGGTCAGTTGCCCGTAAGGGATGTCTTTGATGCGGTCGATACGACCGGCAAGAATGCTGTAGTCCACACCGGTTTCCCGTGCGACGGTACCCAGCAGTGGCGCGTAGGTCGCGTCCCCTTGGAACGTCAGGCGCACGATACGGCCTGGCACATGGGCAAAGTCGTCGCGCTGCTCGCCTTCGTCCACCTGTTCGGCTTCTTGTACGAAGCGTTTGGTGGTCGGGTGCTTGGGGTGCAGGAACACGTCGGCCACCGAGCCTTGCTCGACGATCACCCCGGCGTCCATCACGGCGACCTGGTCGCATACGCGGCGGATCACGTCCATTTCATGGGTGATCAACACGATGGTCAGGTTCAACTCGCGGTTGATCTCGGCCAGCAGTTGCAGGACCGACGCCGTGGTTTGCGGGTCGAGCGCGCTGGTGGCTTCGTCACAAAGCAGGATTTTTGGCTTGGTCGCCAGGGCTCGGGCGATGCCGACGCGCTGTTTCTGGCCGCCGGACAACTGCGCCGGGTACTTCTTGGCGTGGTCCGACAAGCCGACGCGGGCGAGCAGCTCAGCCACACGTTGGTCGATTTCCTTGCGCGACAGTTCACCGGCGAGCGTCAGCGGCAGCGCGACGTTGTCGGCCACGGTCTTGGACGCCAGCAAGTTGAAGTGCTGGAAGATCATCCCGACCTGCTGACGGAAGCGGCGCAGGCCGTTGGCATCCAGGGCGGTGACTTCTTCACCGTCGACCGTGATCTGCCCGCCGCTGGGTTCTTCCAGGCGGTTGATCAGGCGCAGCAGCGTGCTTTTACCCGCACCCGAGTGGCCAATCAGGCCAAACACCTGGCCATTGGCGACGCGCAGGCTGGTGGGGTGCAGGGCGGGGATATCCTTACCGGCGACGCGGTAGGTTTTATGGACGTTTTGAAACTCGATCACGTAGCGAACCTTGTGGGGCGCATTGAAAAGGGATCAGCGGTTAGCCGGGCGCGCATTTTAGCCTGTCCGCATAGCGTTTCTTAGCATTTATTTCGTATTCATCCAGTCATTTGGCAATAACGCGATCAAAGGTCATAAAAAAGGAACGGTGCAAAACCCAGTCAGTCACTACTTAAGCAACTCGATTTCCCAGGTGCCGTGCCTGGGGTTTTGCTCAAACGAGCCGGGGACCGCTCTGGCCACTTTGAATAAGGAGTTTTGACTGATGAGTACCAAGAAGCCAGCCACCCCGCCGAAGAGTGAACTCGCGGGCACTGATACCCTGGACCGTGGCAACACCAACGCCAAGCTGCAGGCGTTGGAAGAATTCCGTTCCGATGCAACCGGCCAGGCCCTGCGCACCAACCAGGGCGTGAAGATTTCCGACAACCAGAACAGCCTGAAAGTCGGCGCCCGCGGCCCTTCGCTGCTGGAAGACTTCATCATGCGTGAAAAGATCACGCACTTTGACCATGAGCGTATCCCGGAGCGCATCGTGCATGCCCGTGGTACGGGGGCCCATGGCTATTTCCAGAGTTACGGCGACCATTCGGCGCTGACCAAGGCAGGTTTTCTGCGCACGCCTGAGCATAAAACCCCGGTGTTCGCGCGTTTTTCCACGGTGCAGGGCCCGCGTGGTTCCGGCGACACCGTGCGTGACGTTCGCGGTTTTGCCGTGAAGTTCTTCACCGACGAAGGCAACTTCGACCTGGTGGGCAACAACATGCCGGTGTTCTTCATCCAGGATGCGATCAAATTTCCTGACTTCGTCCACGCGGTGAAACCCGAGCCTCATAACGAGATTCCTACCGGCGGTTCGGCCCACGATACGTTCTGGGACTTTGTTTCGCTGCAACCGGAATCCGCGCACATGGTGATCTGGGCCATGTCCGACCGCGCCATTCCAAAAAGCCTGCGCGCCATGCAGGGCTTTGGGGTACACACCTTCCGTTTGATCAATACCGAAGGTAAGTCCAGCTTCGTGAAGTTCCACTGGCGTCCAAAAGTCGGCACCTGCTCGCTGGTATGGGATGAGGCGCAAAAGCTGGCCGGTAAAGATACGGACTACCACCGTCGTGACCTGTGGGAAGCGATTGAAAGCGGCGATTACCCCGAGTGGGAGCTGGGCGTACAGATCGTGGCCGAAGAAGACGAGCACAAGTTTGATTTCGACTTGCTCGACCCGACCAAGATCATTCCAGAAGAACTGGTACCGATCACGCCGCTGGGCAAAATGGTGCTCAACCGTAACCCGGACAACTTCTTCGCTGAAGTCGAGCAGGTTGCGTTCTGCCCGGGCCACATCGTGCCGGGCATCGACTTCACCAACGACCCATTGCTGCAGGGCCGTCTGTTTTCCTACACCGATACCCAGATCAGCCGACTGGGCGGGCCGAACTTTCATGAGATTCCAATCAACCGGCCTGTCGTGCCTTTCCATAACGGCCAGCGCGACGCTCAGCATCGCACCGTGATTGATAAGGGTCGTGCGTCCTACGAGCCAAACTCTATTGATGGTGGTTGGCCGAAAGAAACCCCTGCTGGTCCTACCGATGGTGGCTTTGAGTCCTACTACGAGCGCGTCGATGCCAACAAAGTACGTGAGCGCAGCGAATCCTTCGGTGACCATTTCTCCCAGGCGACGCTGTTCTACAACAGCATGAGCCACCACGAGAAAGAGCACATTATCGCGGCCTACAGTTTTGAGCTGGGCAAGGTGGAGCGCGAGTTCATCCGTGCGCGCCAGGTCAACGAGGTCCTGGCCAATATCGACCTGGAGCTGGCCAAGCGCGTTGCGCAGAACCTCGGCTTGCCGGCGCCGACCAAGGGCACCGTGCCTGCCCGTGAAACGTCGTTGAAAGAATCGCCAGCCTTGAGCCAGGTGAATTTGCTATCGGGTGATATCAAAACGCGCAAAGTGGCGATTCTGGCAGCCAACGGCGTTGATGGTGCGGCCATTGACGCGTTAAAAGCCGCGCTTGAAGCTGAGGGCGCCCATGCCAAGTTGCTGGGGCCTACTTCGGCGCCGGTAACCACCGCGCAGGGCAAGACGCTGCCGGTCGACGCCTCCATGGAAGGCATGCCGTCCATTGCCTTCGACGCAGTGTTTATCCCGGGTGGCAAAGAGTCCGTGAAGGCGCTGAGCGGTGATGGCGTGGCGTTGCATTACGTACTGGAAGCCTACAAACACCTGAAGGCGATTGCGGTAGCCAGCGATGTGAAGCCGTTGCTGGACCTGCTGAAACTGGAGGAGGATGCGGGGTTGATCGTGGGCGCGGATGCCAAGGCGTTCAAAGCGTTTTTTGCGGCGATTGCCCAGCATCGGGTGTGGGAGCGTGAGCCGAAATCCAAGGCGATTCCGGCTTAACTTATCGGTTGTTTGTTAGGTCGTCATCGCAGGCAAGCCAGCTCCCACACTGTTCAAATGTGAGAGCTGGCTTGCCTGCGATGCTTTTAGTCCGCCTTGCGCGGAATCAGCACAACCTGCGCCGGAATATGTTTCAGGATTTGCCGGTGAATCTTCAGGTCATACCCCGAATCAATCCGCTTGACCCGCTTGGTCAGTAACGTGGCCAGCCACGGGTAATCCTGGGTGCGTGGCACCTGGATGCTGACGTCGCACTGGTAATTCACCACATCGGTGGCGATGGCGTCCAACTGATGGCGCATGTCTTCAACATCCGCAAGGTTCAGCGCCACGGAGGTGCTCGGCGCTGCCGGGTCGATGACCTTGGCGGCAGGCTTGGCCTCAGCGGCTTTCAACGCAGCTTCTGCCTGGTCCAATTCGGCTTTGCGCGCATGGCTGATGGCGCTGTTGACGCCACCGGTCAGCGCAGGGGCCTTGGGCATCAAGGCGCGGGCGCGGCTCAGGGCCGTGGCGGCAGCGTTGACGTCGCCTTTTTGCAACACGATCTGGCTGCGTTGCAGGTAGGCTTCGGCCAATTGACGCTGGTAGGCCTCAAGTGCCGGGTCGTTGGGCGATTGGGCCTGCAATGCAGCCAGCTGGTCTTCGGCGGTGGCCAATTCGCTGCTGGCCAGGTTTTGTTCCAGCTGCGCGATGGCCGCAGCCCGCGGATCCGGAGCCTGGGGGGCAGCGGGCGGCGTACTTTGGCAGGCGCCCAGCAGCAGTGAAAATGCGGCAAGGAGCAGATAACGGGAGGTGAACGGCTTCATTCCTGCGACTCTCTATTTGCGCAAAAAGCGAGCAAGTCTACACCCCTCGACGGGGCAGGACAAAACTCAGCAGAAACAGGGCGGCCGCCGTAACCACAATCGACGGCCCGGCCGGTGTGTCCTTGAACCAGGACAGCGCCAGGCCACCACACACTGCAAGCATCCCCAGGAGGCTGGCGCCAATCGCCATCTGCTCCGGAGAGCGAGCGTGGCGCTGGGCGGCGGCGGCTGGAATGATCAGCAGCGACGTGATCAACAATACGCCGACAATCTTCATCGCGACAGCAATCACCACGGCGATGAGCAACATCAAGGCCATACGCAGGCCTGCGACGGGCAAGCCTTCTACCTTGGCCAGTTCTTCATGCACGGTGATCGCCAGCAACGGGCGCCACAGGGCCACCAGCAACGCCAGCACCGCAGCGCTGCCGCCGAGGATCCAGGCCAGGTCGGTCGGGCTGATCGCCAGCAGGTCGCCGAACAGGTAGGCCATCAGGTCGATGCGCACTTCATGCATGAAGCTCAGCACCACCAGGCCCAGAGACAAGGTACTGGGCGCAAGGATGCCCAGCAGTGTGTCGGAAGCCAGTGGCTGGCGTTGCTGCAGGGTCACCAGCAGCACGGCTAGCAGCAGGCAGCCGACGGTCACGGCGATGGCCGGGCTTACATCCAGCAGAAAGCCCATGGCCACGCCCAGCAAGGCAGCATGGGACAAGGTGTCGCCGAAATAGGCCATGCGTCGCCACACCACGAACGAGCCCAATGGGCCCGCCACCAGTGCCAAAGCCAAGCCTGCCAGCAGGGCGTAGAGCAGAAAATCAGCCATGCTTGCAGCTATCTCCATGAACGTGGGGGGTATCGACGACGGCGCCATGCAGGTCATGGGCGTGGTCATGGTGGTGATGGTAGATCGCCAGGCTCTGGGCGTTCTTGCCGAACAGCTCCACGAACGCCGGGTCGCCACTGACCTGTTCCGGGTGGCCGGAGCAGCACACGTGGCGGTTGAGGCAGACCACTTGGTCGGTGGTGCTCATGACCAGGTGCAAGTCGTGGGAGACCATCAGTACGCCGCAACCATGGCGGTCGCGCAGGCGGGTGATCAGGCTGTACAGCTCGGCCTGGCCGGCGACATCGACACCTTGCACGGGTTCATCGAGTACCAGCAGCTCGGGCTCGCGCAGCAGGGCGCGGGCCAGCAGCACGCGCTGCATTTCGCCACCGGAGATGCTTTGCACCGGGTTGTCGATGACGTGTTCGGCGCCGACTTCCTTAAGCGCAGCCTGGGCGCGGGCGCGGTCTACGCCAGGCACCAGGCGCAGGAAGCGCAATACGGAGAGCGGCAATGTCGGGTCCACGTGCAGCTTTTGCGGCATATAGCCCACGCGCAGCTTGGGCTTGCGCCAAACCGTGCCGCTGTGGGGCTTGAGCAGCCCGAGCACGGCGCGCACCAAGGTGGTTTTGCCGGCGCCGTTGGGGCCGATCAGGGTGACGATTTGCCCCGGTTCCACGCTCAGTGCGATGTTCTCCAGCACGTTTTGCCCGGCGAACGTGACCCCGACCTGCTCCAGGCGGATTAACGCATTGCTCATCAAACCCCCTGGCAGCCTGCGCACAGGCCGACCACTTCGACCGTTTGCCCTTCGACCTTGAAGCCGACGTCGGCAGAGCTTTTGATAATGGCGTCGCTGATGCTTTTTTGTTCAAGCTCAATGGCGGCGTGGCACTCGCGGCAGATCAAGAACTGGCCCTGATGCGCGTGCTCCGGGTGGTTGCAACCGACAAAGGCGTTAAGCGAGGCGATACGGTGCACCAGGCCGTTTTCCAGCAGGAAATCCAACGCACGGTAAACGGTGGGCGGCGCGGCGCGGCGGCCGTCCTGCTCGCTGAGGACGCCCAGAATGTCGTACGCGCCCAAAGGCTTGTGGCTCTGCCACACCAGCTCCAGCACCCGGCGACGCAAGGCAGTCAGGCGCAAGCCTTTCTTTGCGCACAGGGTGTCGGCCTCTGACAATGCGGTGTGCACGCAGTGAGAGTGGTCGTGGGGACGGCTGGCAAGCGGTGTTTTAGGCATGAGCGGCGACAGATATTTGATAGAGACGTTATTATGTTACCCGTTCCTACGCCATCGAGTGGTCATCGTGTCCCGACTTTTTCCCGTTTTTGTCGTATTTGTCACCAGTTTGTTCGTTGCGGGTGCCGCTCAGGCCGAGGTCAAGGTACTGACGAGCATCAAGCCGTTGCAACTGATTGCCGCTGCCGTGCAGGACGGCGTGGCTGTTCCAGAGGTATTGCTGCCGCCGGGGGCGTCGCCGCACAACTTCGCTTTACGCCCATCCGACGTACGGCGTGTGCAGTCGGTGGACCTGCTGTACTGGATCGGGCCGGACATGGAAACGTTTTTGCCGCGTGTGCTCAAAGGCCGTACGGCGCCAACGGTGGCCGTGCAGGACCTGCCAGGCATGAAACTGCGCATCTTCGGCGAAGATAGCCATTCACATGCCGATGAAGCCGACGAACATGACCATGATCACCGCCCAGGCAGTGTGGATGCGCACCTGTGGCTGTCCACGGTCAATGCACGTGTGATCGCCGCTCGGATGGCGGCCGATCTGAGCGCTGCCGACCCAGCCAATGCCGAGCGTTATCAGAGCAATGCGAAGGCCTTCGAAGAACGCCTGAACGCGCTGGATGCGCGCCTGAAGCAGCGTTTGGCGGGCGTTGATGGCAAACCATACTTCGTGTTCCACGAAGCCTTTGATTACTTCGAAGAGGCGTACGGTTTGAAGCATGCTGGCGTGTTCAGCGTGGCCGCCGAAGTGCAGCCGGGCGCGCAGCACGTAGCGGCGATGCGCGCGCGTTTGCAGGAAGTGGGCAAGACTTGCGTGTTTAGCGAGCCGCCGTTGCGACCTCGCTTGGCCGAAACCCTGGTGGCCGGGTTGCCGGTGAAGTTGGCGGAATTGGATGCGTTGGGTGGCTATACGCCGGCTACCGCGCAGGGTTATGAGCAGGTGCTGGAAAAACTCGGCAATGATCTGGCCGGTTGCCTGGAGTCGCTCTAACAGGTAACACAAAACTCCTGTGGGAGCGGGCTTGCCCGCGATAGCGTTGGCTCAGTTGATACCGCTATCGCAGGCAAGCCAGCTCCCACATTGACCGAGTCGGTCTTTTAAAGCGCGAACGGTAGATGGAGCGTGACCTGCTGACGCTGCGCCAGGCGATGCTCGAACTCAGCCGGGTCGTGAATCAACACATCCTGCCCGGCAAATGACTCGGCCGCGATCAGCCGGGACAGCCAGAACCGTACGCACGCCACGCGCAGCATGGTCGGCCATAGCTCGGCTTCCTTCGCGGTAAACGCTCGTAGCCCCGCGTAAGCGCCCAGCAGCGCCCGGGCACGGTGACCGTCAATCACGCCATCGGCATCCGAGCACCAGTCATTCAAGGCGATTGCCACGTCGTAGAGCATCGGCCCCGAACAGGCGTTGTAGAAGTCGATCAGGCCCGTCAGGTGCGTGCCTTCAAACATCGCGTTATCGCGAAACAGATCGGCGTGCACATTCGCTCGTGGCAGGCCGAGGATGTCAGCCTTGTGAGCGTCGATCTCGGCCAGCGCATCGCGCAACAGGCGTTGCTGGGCCTCGTTGAGGTGCGAAATAAGCTGCGCGCCCTCGCTGAGCATCCACGCCAGGCCGCGGTCGGTCTTGCGTTCAAGTACCTTTTCGCCCTGGGTGGCCAAGTGCAGGTGGCCGAGCAGTTCGCCAACCTGGGCGCAATGCTGCGCATTGGCCTCCTTGATGTGCTTGCCCGCCAGGCGCGGTTGCAGCAAGGCCGGTTTGCCCTTGAGTTCGCGCAAAGCGATACCGTCGGTGGTACGCAGGGCGTACGGCACAGGCAGGTCGGCGTCGTGGAGCACGTCAAGCAGTTCGATGAAGAACGGCATTTCTGCCACCGGGCCACGCTCAACCAGGGTCAGGACGAATTCACCCTGTTCCAGGCTGATAAAGAAATTGGTGTTTTCGCTGCCGGCGGCAATCCCCTGGAAATCAAGCAGGCGGCCGAGCCCGTAAGGGGCGAGAAAGGTTTCCAGCTCGGGCCGAGCCAGGGGGGTGAACACAGACATGGTTAAAACTGCCGTTACGGGCGCTGCGGTGGGCAGCGCCGGTTAAAATTAAGAAATCATTTCCATTCGAAGATCTTCCATGACGGGATCAGCATATCCGGCTGGTCAGAGCGGATGAAGTTCGCGTCGGTGCCGTCCGCACGTACCAGAAAGTACGGTGGTGCGCCCTTCGGGGTGACTTTGATTGCGTACAGAAAGCCGTTTTGGCGGTATTCCTGGATGGTTTTGTCGCCTTCCGTGCGAATGGTAACTTCCGGATCACCTCCAGGGGCACTGTCTGCCGCCGTGGCAGCCATCGGAGCGAGTGCAATCAAACCGGTCAACAGCAGGCGATTGAATGTACGCATGATAACCTTGTCCCTTTGTTTTCATTGGTCCGGCTATTCTAGCGCCTGACCCGCCGAAAAGGTTGATCCTGCTCATGAGCCAAGCGCCCCTCGTCCTGGTGGACGGTTCTTCTTATCTGTACCGCGCCTTCCACGCGCTGCCACCGCTGACCACCTCCAAAGGCCTGCCCACCGGTGCGGTCAAGGGCGTGTTGAACATGCTCAAAAGCCTGCGCAAGCAGTACCCGGACAGCCCATTTGCCGTGGTTTTCGACGCCAAGGGTGGGACGTTTCGCGATGAGATGTACGCCGAATACAAAGCCAACCGCCCGAGCATGCCCGATGACATGCGCCTGCAGATCGAGCCGCTGCATCAAAGCGTGATCGCTCTTGGCTTCCCGTTGCTGTGCGTCGAGGGCGTTGAGGCCGATGACGTGATCGGCACTCTGGCCCGCAGCAGCGCGGCCGCCAGCCGCCCGGTGGTGATCTCGACCGGTGACAAAGACATGGCGCAGTTGGTGGACGGCCACATTACCTTGGTCAACACCATGACCGGTAGCTCGATGGACATCGAGGGCGTTAAGGAGAAATTCGGTGTCGCTCCGGAGCAGATCATCGACTATCTGGCGTTGATGGGGGATTCGTCCGACAACATTCCCGGCGTTCCGGGCATTGGCCCCAAGACCGCCTCCGGCTTGCTGGTAGGGGTCAATGGCGGCCTCAAAGAGCTTTATGAGCAGCTGGATATTGTGCCGACCCTGCCTATCCGTGGGGCCAAGACCCTGCCGGCCAAGCTGGAAGAGCATAAGGAGATGGCATTCCTGTCTTATCAGTTGGCGACGATCAAGATCGATGTGCCGCTGGATATCGGGTTGGATGATTTGCACCTGATCGAACCGGATCGCGAAAAGCTGCTGGAGCTGTACACGCTGCTTGAGTTCAAAAGCTGGTACGACGAGATCCAGCGCGATGCCAAGCGTGTCGAGCTCAAATCGGCGAGCGAAGTTGCGCCTGCCGCCGAAATGCCGGTCGAGGCTGTTATATCGGTACCGGTAGAGGCCGTTTACACCACCATTCTGGACCAGGCCACCTTCGACGTGTGGCTGAAAAAACTCCACGATGCGCCGTTGTTTGCTTTCGACACCGAAACTACCGGCATCGACGCCCAGCAGGCGCAATTGGTCGGGGTCTCGTTTGCTGTGCAGCCCCATGAAGCCGCCTACATCCCGCTGACCCATTCCTATATCGGCGCGCCGGATCAATTGGATCGCGACACCGTGCTGCTGGCCCTGAAACCGCTGCTGGAAGACCCGACCAAACTCAAGGTGGGCCAGCACGCCAAGTTCGATATGAACATCCTGGCCAACTGCGCCATTGGCGGCGACTCTGCCCAGGGCATTACCGTGCGCGGCATCGCCTTCGACACCATGCTCGAATCCTACGTGCTCAATTCCACCGCGACGCGGCACGATATGGACAGTCTGGCGAAGAAGTACCTGGACCACGACACGGTCAGCTTCCAAGACATCGCCGGCAAAGGTGCAAAGCAACTCACGTTCGACCAGATCGCCCTTGAGCAAGCCGGCCCCTACGCGGCCGAAGATGCCGACGTGACCTTGCGCCTGCATCAACACTTGTACGCGCAACTGGCCGCGATCCCGACCCTGGCCAGTGTGCTGACGGACATCGAGATCCCGCTGGTGCCGGTGCTGGCACGCATCGAGCGCCAGGGCGCACTGGTAGACAAGGACCTGCTCGGCATCCAGAGCATCGAGCTGGGTAACAAGATGGTCGAGCTGGAGCGCCAGGCGTACGAGATCGCCGGTGAAGAATTCAACCTGGGTTCGCCCAAGCAGCTCGGGGCGATCCTGTACGAGAAGCTCGGCATGCCGGTGCTGAAGAAAACCGGCAAGGGCCAGGCATCCACGGCTGAGGAAGTACTGGCCAAACTGGCCGAGGATGATTTCCCGCTGCCCAAGGTACTGATGCAGTACCGCAGCATGAGCAAGCTCAAAAGTACCTATACCGACCGCCTGCCGGAACAGATCAACCCGCGTACCGGGCGTATTCATACGTCCTACCATCAGGCCGTCGCGGCGACCGGGCGCTTGTCCTCCAGCGATCCGAACCTGCAGAACATCCCGGTGCGCACCGCCGAGGGGCGGCGCATTCGCCAGGCGTTTGTCGCGCCCAAGGGTTACAAGCTACTAGCGGCGGACTATTCGCAGATCGAGCTGCGGATCATGGCGCATTTGTCCAAGGACGAAGGCTTGATGAACGCCTTCCGCAATGACCTGGACGTGCATACGGCCACGGCGGCCGAAGTGTTCAAGGTCGAGTTGAATGAGGTCACGTCCAACCAGCGCCGCAGCGCCAAGGCGATCAACTTCGGCCTGATTTACGGCATGGGCGCCCAGAAGCTGGGTAAGGACATCGGCGTCGATACCAAGACCGCCAAGGCTTACATCGATGTGTACTTCGCCCGCTACCCAGGGGTGCGCGAATACATGGAGCGCACCCGCGCCCAGGCGGCGGATCAGGGGTATGTCGAAACGTTCTTCGGACGACGGCTGTACTTGCCGGATATCAACTCCAACAAGCCCCAGGAGCGCGCGGCGGCCGAGCGCACGGCGATCAACGCGCCGATGCAGGGCACGGCGGCGGACATCATCAAGAAAGCCATGGTGCAGGTGGATAACTGGCTGACCGAGTCGGGCCTGGATGCCAAGGTTATCCTTCAAGTGCACGACGAATTGGTGCTGGAGGTGCGTGAAGACTTGGTCGCGCAGGTCAGCGAGAAGATTCGCGAGCATATGAGCGCGGCGGCGCAGTTGGACGTGCCTTTGGTGGTGGACGTAGGCGTAGGCGATAACTGGGACGAGGCGCACTGATTCTGCGGCTTTGCCATCATCGCCAGTGGTGGCGAAGCGGTTTAGAGCGCAAACGGGGGTCAGTTATTTCCAATAGTTTTTTGAGCCTGTCGGAACTTAACCTGTGAACTGCCACTCAGAGTTACTGAATGGGTGGTGAAGCCCTTCAATGCTCCTATGTTGTGTTAAGTGTTGGCAGATAATTCCGGACCCCGCCCTAGCGGTCCGGAACTTGAACCCCGAACTTCCCCTCCCCAAAAGAAGTCCGGGGTTTTTTTTGCCCGCAGAAAAGTTATTCGGCGATTTCTGCGCCCTTGTCCGCCAACTCCATCCAGCCGGCCAGTACGGTGTAGGCTTCTTCCAGGCCCATGCGCTTGGGGGCGGAGAACAGTTGAATCGTAATGGTATCGCCCCAGCCCTTACGGATTTCGGACTGAACTTTGAGCAGGGTGTTCTTGGCTGCGCCGTAGGTGAGCTTGTCGGCCTTGGTCAGCAAAATGTGCATCGGCATGCCGCTGGCGACAGCCCAGTCGAGCATCAGCAAGTCGAAGTCGGTCATTGGATGACGGATATCCATCATCAGAATCAAACCCTTCAGACTCTCGCGACCACCCAGGTAAGCCTCAAGGTGACGCTGCCAGTGCAGCTTCAGCGGGATAGGTACTTTTGCATAACCGTAGCCCGGCAGGTCGACCAGACGCCGATCATCGTCTAGCTTGAAGAAATTGAGTAGTTGCGTGCGGCCCGGGGTTTTCGAGGTGCGCGCCAGGCTGGCGTGAGTCAGGGTGTTCAGTGCGCTGGATTTACCGGCGTTGGAACGGCCGGCAAAGGCGACTTCAAAGCCCTCGTCATCGGGGCATTGGTCCACTTTGGCGGCGCTGAGCATGAAGGTGGACTGTTGGCACAGGCCGAGGATGGGGTTCTTGAGTTGCATGAGATTTCCGATGTGGGCGGTGCCGAGAAAGGGTGCGGCAAGCGGTGTCGTTTCCGTTTCAGTAGCGCCAGTATATAATGCCGCAGATTTTGTGTGTGCTTTGTCCCAGCGAAGGATGAGGTTCACGGGAGCGAAAGACCTTTATTGCGCATTAGAACGCAAAACGCTCTCAAACCCTGAATAGGTCGATGTATGGACCGACGGTTGCTCGCTTCTGCTGCCCTGATTCCGCTTTACGGCGCTCAGGCTACACAGGATCAACCGAGTTTGCATGGTCAGGCTGACGCAGTGCGTGACCCAGGGTTTCAAGGCAATGCCGCCGCGTGGTTTGTGCATGGACTGCAGTACTGAGGATTACCAGGCCGTCATTGATTTGATGGTGAGTAAACCCGGTAGATAACTCTTAAACCCTTAGCCGTAGTTGGATTAGCTGATGAACAAACTGATCGTGAGTCTGCTGTTGACCTTGGGCATCACAGGCGCTGCCGTCGCTGCAGAGGGCCCCGTCAAAGGTGATGCCACTGCCGGTCAAGCGAAGGCCGCCGTGTGTGGTGCCTGCCACGGGCCGGATGGTAACAGCCCGGCGCCGAACTTCCCCAAACTGGCCGGCCAGGGTGAACGTTACCTGAGCAAGCAGATGCACGACATCAAGGACGGCAAGCGCACGGTGCTGGAAATGACCGGCCTGCTGACCAATCTCAACGATCAGGACCTGGCGGACCTCGCGGCGTATTTTGCCAGCCAGAAGGGTAGCGTGGGAGCTGCCGATCCTAAACTGGTCGCCCGCGGAGAGCAGTTGTTCCGTGGCGGTAACCTGGAAAAAGGCTTGCCTGCCTGCACCGGTTGCCACTCGCCCAATGGCGCAGGCAACGCTGCCGCAGGCTTCCCGCACCTGAGCGGCCAGCACGCCACCTACATCGCCAAGCAGTTGACCGACTTTCGCAAAGAAGAAGCCGGCCGGGCCAACGATGGGGACGCCATGACCATGCGCACCATCGCTCGCAAGCTGAGCGACGAAGACATCGCAGCCCTCTCCAGTTATATCCAGGGCCTGCACTGACGGGGCTGGGCGTTAACGCTCGATTAATCCCGCGATGCAAGCATAAAAAGGGTGGCTCAGGCCGCCCTTTTTTGTGGCCGCTGCCGTTACACTAACGAACTCATGTCCGCGTAGACCTGTCACAACAAAGGTCGCGTGAGGCGACTTTATTTGTCCAGGAGTAAAGCATGCGTAATCTGATCCTCAGCGCCGCTCTCGTCACTGCCAGCCTCTTCGGCATGACCGCACAAGCTGCCGATGTGCCGCTTGAAGCCGGTAAAACCTATGTTGAGCTGTCTAATCCGGTTCCGGTTGCGGTACCCGGCAAGATCGAGGTGGTGGAGCTGTTCTGGTACGGTTGCCCGCATTGCTACGCGTTCGAGCCGACTATCAACCCATGGGCTGAAAAGCTGCCCAAGGACGTTAACTTCCGTCGCATTCCCGCCATGTTCGGTGGCCCATGGGACGCCCACGGCCAACTGTTCCTGACCCTGGAAGCCATGGGTGTTGAGCACAAGGTCCACAACGCCGTCTTCGAAGCGATCCAGAAACAGGGCAAGCGCCTGACCAAACCGGACGAAATGGCTGACTTTGTTGCTACTCAAGGTGTCGACAAGGACAAGTTCCTGGCGACCTTCAACTCTTTCGCTATCCAGGGCCAGATCAAACAGGCCAAGGAACTCGCGCAGAAGTACGGCGTGCAAGGCGTTCCAACGCTGATCGTCAACGGCAAATACCGTTTCGACCTGGGCAGCACCGGTGGTCCTGAAGCGACCCTCAACGTTGCTGACCAACTGATTGCCAAAGAACGCGCTGCCAAGTAAGGGGCTCGCCATGCGCCGCTGGGGTACCGAGCGTGTCGTTGGCCTGCATGAACCGCAGGTCAACGAGCATCACCTGGAGTCCACAGGCCTGCCGGCAGATAGCCGCTTGCGCCTGCTCAGTTTCAATATCCAGGTGGGCAACAGTACCGAGAAGTATCGGCATTACCTCACGCGTGGCTGGCAGCACCTGCTGCCCCACAAGGGGCGTACCGGTAACCTGCAGAAAATCGGCGACCTGCTCAGCGACTTCGACTTGGTCGCGCTGCAGGAAGCCGACGGCGGCAGCCTGCGCTCCGGCTATATCAACCAGGTGGAACACCTGGCTCAGCTGGGCGCCTTCCCGTACTGGTATCAGCAACTCAACCGCAACCTGGGGCGCCTGGCGCAGCACAGCAATGGCGTACTCAGCCGCCTCAAACCCACGGCTATTGAAGATCACCCCTTGCCAGGCCCCAAAGGGCGCGGGGCGATCCTTGTGCGTTTTGGCGAAGGCCCGGAAGCCTTGGTGGTGGTGATGATGCACCTGGCCCTCGGGGGGCGTACGCGCAACCTGCAACTGGCCTACGTGCGTGAATTGATTGGTAACTACAAGCACCAGGTGCTCATGGGTGACATGAACACCCATGCCAACGACCTGCTGCAGAATTCTCCGCTGCGCGACCTTGGGTTATTGGCGCCGCAAGTCGAAGCCACGTTTCCCAGCTGGCGCCCGCAGCGCTGTCTTGACCATATCCTGCTCAGCCCAAGCCTCACACTGGAAAGTGTGCAAGTGCTGGCGCAGCCCATTTCCGATCACCTGCCGGTCGCGGTAGAGATTCGTCTGCCGGGTTCGCTCACGGCTGATGCATTACCCGCGTTGAGCCCAGGCCCTCGCGGACCCCTTGCATGAGCGACGACGCCCAGCGCTGGAAAGAGAAATACCTCCAGAGCATCGAGCAACAAGACAAACTCGAACGCCGCTGGGCTGCCCGCCTCGATTTGCTGCGCCGCGGGCTGGTGCGCAGCACGCTGGCCGCCGAAGGCACCGACCGAGCTGTCGACCAATGCATGAAGGAAATGCGCGATGTCGTTCGCACGGACGACATGGATGCTGCCCTCGCCGCTTTACTGCCACGCCTGGAAAAGGCCGTGCTGGATTCGGAGCAGCGCCGCGAAACCCGCGTCGACCAGATCAGCGCCGCGCTCACCGCCTTGGTCACCCAGTTGCAAAAGCTGCCGCTGCCCCGCGAGGTGGCTCGTCCGCTGAAAACCTTCGCCAAGCAACTCGATGGTCGCGTGGCGCAAGCGCGGGAGATACCGCTGCTGCTCAGTGAGCTGAGCAGCCTGCAGGGGCAGGCGCTGAATAATCTGGAGCCTGAAGGCGAACCCGCACGCCCAGGCCCGGGTCTGTTGCAACGCCTGTTCGGTAGTAAAGAGGCCGCCGGTGAAGCGCTCCCGGTTGACGCGGAGCCACTGCCGGCAGCGCAATTGGCACCGCCAAAGCCTGCAGCGCCCACACCCGCGCCCGAACCGGAAGAACCTGCGCAATCGGAAGAATTGACCCAAGCCTTGCGTGCCTTTGCACCGCTGTCACCTACGCCCGTGGCCTTGAAGCCTGCGCCTGTTGCAGCGGCCGGAGGGCAAGAGGTCGCCAGCGACACGCCGTTATTCGACGCTCCAGAGCTGCCGTCGATTGCGGCGCCTGCGCAATTATCTGAACCCGACGTGCAGGCGCCTCCGGTTGCGGAGCCTGCTCAAGAAAGCGCACTCGCCGCCTTTATCGAACCGCCGCCGGTTCCAGTCGAAACGCCGGATGAAACCACCATCGGCAGCCTGTCGCTGCCCCCTGTGCTGGAAGGTCCCGAGCCCGACGAACTGCAACCGGACGGCACCTACGCCCTGCCTGATTCGCCTGAACCGTCCTATAGTTCGGTGGCCAAGCACATTGAAGGCACTTTGCTCGGCCTGCTGGAAGACCTTTCCCTGCCTGAACGTCACCAGCCCCAGGCCGAGGCGATGCGTGAACGTCTCGCCCATGGTTTGAATTGGTACGAACTGCTCCCGATCCTGGATGACCTGGCCGTGCTGATGCTGGCGGTCACCGACAGTGGCCAGCATGAGTTCGAGGCTTATCTCAAGCAGCTCAACGAGCGTCTCGAGGCATTCCAGGGTCATCTGCAGGTCGCCAGCGAGGGCCACGCCGACAGCAGCCTGGCCGCGCGGGAGTTGGACACGCAGATTCGCGAGCAGGTCGACGGCCTGCAAAGCAGCGTGCAGGACGCTGCCGACCTGGACAGCCTCAAGCAGGTGCTCGAAAGCCATCTTGAAGGCTTGCTCGGCACCATGGATGAACACCAGCAACAGCGTGACCTGCGCGAACAGGAAGTGGCCGCACGCCTCAAAGGTCTGGCTGAACGCGTGGCCCATATGGAGCAGGAGGCCCAGGGCTACCGCGAGCACCTGGAGGTACAACGCCAGAAGGCCTTGCTCGATCCGCTCACCGGGTTGCCCAACCGTGCGGCGTGGAGCGAACGCCTCGATTACGAAGTCAACGCCTGGCATCAGCGCGGTAACAGCCTGTCGCTGGCCATGCTCGACCTGGACCACTTCAAACGCATCAACGACGGCTACGGTCACCTGGCAGGGGACAAAGTCTTGAAGATCATCGCCAATGTGCTGAGCAAGCGCCTGCGGCCGACGGACTTCATCGCGCGTTTCGGGGGTGAAGAGTTTGTGCTGCTAATGCCCGACTCGGCCTTGGCGGATGCCTTGGCCGTAGGTGAAGTATTGCGTGAGGCTATTGCAGCGTGCCCGTTCCACTTCAAGGGTGAGCCGGTAACGATCACGGTGTCCATGGGCGTGGCGCAGTTTCAACCCGGCGAGCGCAGTGACCTGGCGCTCAAGCGTGCCGATGAAGCGCTCTACAGGGCAAAAGCTGCGGGACGTAATCAGGTGCAGGCGGCATAAAAGATGTTCCATTTTGTAATTTGACCGCTTGGCCGTGAGCCGTACGTTACACTGTTGCATTATCGTCTTTCAGTGTAATGCCTCTCGCCATGAAATCCTTGTATATCGCTTTAGCGTTTCTTCTGCTCGCCGGCTGCGCCAGTGGCCCGCGCCTGAACACCAGCCATCCTTCGGTTAACCACGACAACCGCGTGCAGTTCGTTGTGGTGCATTACACCTCGACCAACCTTGAACGTTCCCTGGCGCTGTTGACCCATGGCCAGGTCAGCAGTCATTACCTGATCGGCGACGACGCCTCCGGCACCATCTACAAGCTGGTGGATGAAAGCCAGCGCGCCTGGCACGCGGGGGAAAGCGAGTGGATGGGGCGCACCTGGCTCAATTCCAGCTCCATCGGCATCGAGATCGTCAACCCAGGGTTCAGTGATACTCCCACGGGGCGTGTGTGGTACCCGTATTCCGAAGCGCAGGTGCAGTCGCTGATCGTGCTGCTCAAGGACATCAGCAAGCGCAATGGCATCGACCCCAAGAACATCATCGGGCACAGCGACATCGCCCCACTGCGCAAGCTGGACCCAGGCCCGTTGTTCCCTTGGAAACGCTTGGCGGCAGAAGGTCTGGCCGTGTGGCCGGATGCCCAGGCAGTGGCCCGGTTCCAGGTGCAGTACGCCGCGCAGTTACCAAGCATTACCTGGTTCCAGGAAGAGCTGGCGCGCCTGGGCTACCAGACGCCGCAGACTGGCGAGTTGGATGTGGCCACGCGGCACGTCATCGCCGCGTTCCAGATGCGCTTCCGGCCATCGCTGTTTGATGGCACTCCGGATGCTGAAAGTGCCGCAATCCTGCGGGCCTTGAATCACCGCTGATGGTGTACAGGTAGGAGCGAGCAAGCTCTCTCCTACAGGGGTAATGCCATATAGAACTGCGTACCCTGCCCCGGCCGCGAGTACACACCCATGCGGCCGCCGTGCAATTGCACGATTTCCTTGCACAGTGCCAAGCCCAGGCCCGCACCGCCCTTCTTGCGGCCCACCTGTACAAAGGGCTCGAAGATCCGCCCTTGCTGGCCGTAGGCAATGCCTTCGCCGTTATCCTCGACGCTGATAATCACCCGCTCACCATGCCGTCGTGCCTGCAGACGAATCTGCCCGCCTTCGGCGGTGTGGCGCAGGGCATTACCCAGCAGGTTGTCGAGCACCCGCTCCAGTTGCACTTGGTCGGCATACAGCCGTGGCAATTCAGGTTGAGCTTCTACCAGCAACTCAATGTGCTGGGCGTTCGCAGGCTCAGCAAATCGGGCCCGTGCGTGCTCCAGCAAGTCGGTGACATCGCACGTCCCCAGGGTGAGTTTTTGCAGGCCGTTCTGGTAACGCGAGAAGTTGAGCAGGTCATTGATCAACTGCATCAGGCGCTGCATCTCTTCATTGACCGTATCCAGCAGGTCCGCCTCGCGGGAGTCCGGTGGGAACTTGGCCCGCTCACGGAACAAGCCGAAGGCCATGTGCATGCCGGTAACCGGGGTGCGCAGCTCATGGGAGGCGCGCAACACGAACTCGCTGCGCACCCGTTCGAAGGCGCGCTGTTCTGTCACATCATGCAGCACCATCACGGCCCCGAGAATGTGCCCCTGTGTATGGCTAACCGGGGTCAGGCTGTAGGTCAGCAGGCGTAACTCACCCTCGACTTCCACCTCCAGATCATCCGGGGCCCGCTCCAGGTTGCCGCCGCGTAGCACCAGTTGCAGCTGTTCATCCATTTCCGCGCGACCCATGGCTTCGCCAAGCCCTTGACCCAGCCGTTCCTCATCCCACCCCAATTGGCGCTGCGCCACAGGGTTGAGGTGCTCCAGGCAGCCTTGGCGATCAATCATCAACAGGCCGTCATCGATACTGTCGAGCACCGCTTGCAGGCGCTGCTGGCCGGCCAGCAGCTCATCGATGTTAGTGGCCTGATGTTGGCGCAACGCTTCGGCCATGATGCCGAAACGGCGGGTCAGCAGGTTCATTTCCGCTGCGGAGGAGATCGGCAGCGTGACTTCAAAGTCGCCCTGCCCGATCTTGTCGGCGGCCTTGGCCAGGGCCTCGATGGGACCACCGAAACGCCGGGCGATGCCATGGGCCGTGACGAAACCGATGATCAGCACCGCGAGCCCCACCAGCCCGAGCAGGCCCGCTATCAACAAGGCGCGCTCACGGGATTTATGCTCACTGGTACTGATATTTTCCAGCGCTCGCTTGTGTTCGGCAATCAAGCCGTTGCGCAGTATGTTGAAGGTTTCGGTGAGCTTTTCCTTGCTGCCCGCAGGCGGTGATGCCTGTTGGGATTGGTCAAACGCATTGAGCAGATTCTGGTAATCCGAGCGTGCCTGGCTGAAACCATGGTTTTTGCCGTCGGCCTGTTCATGGGCGATGCCCTGGTCCAACAGATCGAAATAATGCTGCTTTGAGGCTTGCAGGGCGTCTGGGTCGGGACGCTTCTCCAGCATCATGATCAACTGGTCGCCCAGGCTCTGACGCAACTTGAGCCCCAGGTCCAGGGTGATGAAATTACTGCGGATCAACGATTCCTGGGTCTTGGCCATTTGCATGACGCTGACCAAGCCCAGGATCAACCCCAGCAAAGCCACGGTAATCAACGCTGAGATGCTCAGGAATAACCGGGTGCGCAGTTTCATCGCGAGCTTCATAAAGTCCTGTTCAAAGGTTGTACTGCTTGCGTTTGCGGTACAGCGTCGACGCATCGATGCCGAGTGTGCGGGCCGCTTGGTCCAGCGTGTCGCTGGTCGCAAGTACGGCGCCGATATGAGCTTTTTCCAGCTCGTCCAGGCTCAAAGCCGCTCCGATACGCGGTGCATTGTTGGCCGGTTGCTCGGCCATCCCCAGGTGGCTGATCTCCACCTTTTCCTGAGGGCAGATGATGCTGGCGCGTTCCACCACGTTACGCAGTTCGCGGATGTTGCCGGGCCAGCGATAGTTGAGTAGCGCTTCGCGGGCATTATCACTGAAGCCGCGTGCCGGGCGCGCGTATTCCTTGACGAAGCGGGCAAGGAAGCGGTCAGCCAGGGTCAGGATGTCTTCACTGCGTTCGCGCAGCGGCGGCAAGTGCAAGGTGATGACATTCAGGCGGTAGAGCAAGTCTTCACGGAACCGGCCATCGCGCACCATGTCTTCCAGGTTCAGGTTGGTGGCTGCGAGGATGCGCACGTCGGCGCGGCGAGTGACCGGGTCGCCCACGCGCTCATACTCTTTGTCCTGGATAAACCGCAGCAACTTGGGTTGCAACGTGAGGGGGAAATCGCCGATCTCGTCGAGAAACAGCGTGCCGCCGTCCGCCTGATTCACTCGGCCCAAGGTGCTTTCACTGGCGCCGGTGAACGCGCCACGGCTGTGGCCGAACAGTTCGCTTTCCATTAGTTCGGCGGTCAGTGAGGGGCAGTTGATGGTCACGCAGGACTTCTTCGAGCGTTTGCTCCAGCCGTGTATCGCCCGGGCCAACTCACCTTTACCGGTGCCGGACTCGCCGAGGATCAAGATGTTGGCGTCCGTTCCGGCCACCTGCCGCGCGGTTTCCAACACCACCATCATGGCCGGACTATGGGAGTCGAGGCCGTCTTTGGGCTGGCGCACTTCGCCTTCCAGTGCTTCCAACCGCGCTGAGAGCTGACGCACTTCCAGTTGCTTGGCGGTAGCCAGGCGCAATTGGTCTGGGCTGCAAGGTTTGACCAGGTAGTCGGCGGCGCCAGCCTGGATGGCGTCCACGGCGGTATCCACAGCCGAATGGGCGGTCACAATCACCACGCGCATCCACGGAGCCTGCACGCGCATCTGGGCCAGCACGTCCAGGCCATTGTCCTCGCCCAGCCGCAGGTCGAGGAAGCACAGGTCGAACACCTGACGCTGCATCAGGGCATCGGCCTGCGCGGCGCTGTTCGCGGTGGCGACGGTGTAGCCCTCATCTTCCAGGCAATAGCGGAAGGTGCGCAGGATCGCGGATTCGTCATCCACTAAAAGAATGCGGCCTTGAAGTTCCTTGGCTGAATCCATCTGTCCCGCACTCCTTAACTATAAATGTGATGGTGTTTAGTCCCGGAATAATCGGGCAAGTTGCATGGTTTATTCTGATTCATAAAAGGCTTCTTCGTGCAGCTATCTGCGCGCCTTCCTACAGACGTGGTTTGCGGACATTTTCAGGGCTTATTGCTCTTCGACCCTTCGATGTGTGCGCCAAGTGTCTGGTTCCGTCTACTGGGCATCGTGCATTTCGCACGGCCTATACCGAGGCATCGTGCAGGATGCTAGGCGATGATTCCATCGATCAAGTATAAATTATTGATTTTATTAGGTTTTATTTTGCAATAAAGCTGGCATGCACTCTGCAATATCTCCCCCAAGAGCGTCATGAACGAATAATCAGAATGCGGGAGTAATGCTGTATGACTCGCCAAAGCTTCAGCCAATTGCGTGTATCGCCGCTGCGCTTGCAGCAGGGCCTGTTCGCCAGCCTGGCGTTGATGGTCACGTTGATTGCCGGCCAGCAGTTGCAGCATTGGCAGGAGCGTGCGCAGCCAGCCCCGCAATTTGAACGTCCCGTCATGACCCAGACCCATTTCCGTTCCATTGGCAGCGCCAGCGCCGATGTGACTGCCCCGCAATTGAGCCTGGTAGATCAGGGTTCCACTCTGGACGAACTGCCGGCCCATGACCGTTGGGTGTTCTAGGCAAAAAACGTCGCTTATGTTGAGCGACTGCACGGCATCACCGCTGTTACCCCTATAGAAGCATAAGGAGAATCACCATGTTGAGTTGGGCAATCACATTTCTGATCATCGCCATTGTGGCCGCAGTCCTGGGCTTCGGTGGTATCGCGGGCACCGCCACCGGCATCGCCAAGATCCTGTTTGTGGTCTTCCTGGTGATGTTTATCGCTTCGTTCTTCTTTGGTCGCAAAGGCCGAGGTTGAATATGGTCAGCCTGCCTTTTAAAGCCCTTGCTGCTGCCCTGCTGTTGGGCGGAAGTGGCCTTGCCTTGGCCGCCAATGACGGCCAATCCCGGGCTAACGAATTGCTCAGCGCGGATCCGCAGTACCGTGAAACCTGGCAAGACGTGGTGAAGAAAGAGGAACGCCTGCCCGAATGGGTGATGAACCTGTCGGGCACGGCCGAGCAAATGAATGCCGTTGAGGAAGATGGCGACAAGTATTTGGTCGGGCCGCTCTGCGAAACCGCAGACACCTGCCTGAACAAGCGCCTGATCGTCGCCTTCAGCCTCGACAAGGAAGATGCCTACGCCATGTTGGTGGAAGTCCCGGCTGGTTTGCCAGCGGACAAGTCGCCGACACGGCACGCCGATTACCGTTTTCTCGGTAAGCCGGACGAGGGTATGCAAAAGCTGCTGATGGAGCAGCTCAAGAAAGACCCGAATTGGTACTAGGTTCCGTCTGACGGAGCTGGCGTCCATAGAAGGAAGCCCTTGTGCTTCTTTCTGTTTGCATCGCTCCTTGAGTGATGCATGACCAGGGGGCCGGGTTGCTCTGATCGATCAGGATCGGCGTGACCTACGGGTACAGGGAGTACCTGCGCAAGGGCCGGGTCAGGCGAAAAGCTGCGACGCAAGTTCACAAGACCTCAAGCTTGCTGAACTTGCGGCGGGCTTACGACTCTCATCCCCGCGTTTCATGCCGCTCATAGCCGCCGTTTTGCTTTTTGCCTCTGGCCAACCATTACCGGGTATGTCGGTGTGACCATCTATCGAGAATTTTTCATCGGCGCTATAGGATCTTTCTGGCGCTAGGTGATGGATTTCTCAGACATTTCTGCCAATCAATCCGAGTCGTCCAGTATCTCTGCGCGAGCCTGATTTAGCCGCTCAACGGCATATTCACCCGCCGGAATGGCAGATACGAACTGACCGTTTGGACAAATTATTTCAAAAAAAGCCATGCCGATTCGGCATGGGGTAGGCGTTTACGGCATTAGACGTCGCTCCCTTGCATGGGAATAGTTGCGCCTTTTTTCGCCTGCCAGTAAGCCATTTCGGCCACGCTGCGGTGACCTTCCATGGAGGCAGATGCACACACTTTTTCGCTTTCGAGCGTTGCAGCTGGCGCATTTGCCGTAAGTCCACTTGAAGCAAGGGTAATGACATGAAGAAGGCAAAGCTAAGCCTCGCCTGGCAGATCCTCATCGGTTTGGTACTGGGCATTGCAATCGGTGCAGTACTCAACCATTTCAGTGCTGAAAAGGCCTGGTGGATCAGCAATGTGTTGCAGCCGGCGGGCGATATCTTTATCCGCCTGATCAAGATGATCGTGATCCCGATTGTGATTTCTTCGCTGATCGTCGGTATCGCCGGTGTAGGCGACGCGAAAAAGCTCGGTCGTATCGGCGTCAAAACCATCCTCTACTTCGAAATCGTCACCACCATCGCCATCGTGGTGGGCCTGTTGCTCGCCAACCTGTTCCACCCAGGCGCTGGCATCGACATGAGTACCCTGGGTACCGTGGATATCTCCAAGTACCAGGCGACTGCCGCCGAAGTGCAGCATGAACATGCGTTCATCGAAACCATCCTCAACCTGATCCCCTCGAACATCTTCGCCGCTGTTGCCCGTGGCGAGATGCTGCCGATCATCTTCTTCTCGGTGCTGTTCGGCCTGGGGCTGTCGAGCCTCAAGCCTGAGCTGCGCGAGCCGCTGGTGACCATGTTCCAGGGCGTGTCCGAGAGCATGTTCAAAGTCACCCACATGATCATGAAGTACGCCCCTATCGGTGTATTCGCGCTGATCGCGGTGACGGTCGCCAACTTCGGCTTCGCCTCGCTGCTGCCGCTGGCCAAGCTGGTGATCCTGGTTTACGTCGCGATCCTGTTCTTCGCCTTCGCGGTCCTGGGTTTGATCGCCCGCCTGTTCGGCTTCTCGATCCTCAAGCTGATCCGCATCTTCAAAGATGAGTTGGTATTGGCTTACTCCACCGCCAGCTCCGAAACCGTGCTGCCGCGTGTGATCGAAAAGATGGAAGCCTACGGCGCGCCGAAAGCGATCTGCAGCTTCGTGGTGCCGACCGGTTATTCGTTCAACCTCGACGGTTCGACCCTGTACCAGAGCATCGCAGCAATCTTCATTGCCCAGCTGTATGGCATCGACCTGTCGATCGGCCAGCAATTGATGTTGGTACTGACCCTGATGGTGACCTCCAAAGGCATCGCCGGCGTGCCGGGCGTGTCCTTCGTGGTGTTGCTGGCGACGCTGGGCAGCGTGGGCATCCCACTGGAAGGCTTGGCGTTTATCGCCGGTGTCGACCGTGTGATGGACATGGCGCGTACCGCTCTGAACGTGATCGGCAACGCCTTGGCCGTACTGGTTATCTCCCGTTGGGAAGGCATGTACGACGACGCCAAGGGCGAGCGCTATTGGAATTCCTTGCCGCACTGGCGCAGCAAGGAAGCCCTGCCTACGGCACAAGCCACCCGTAGCTGATTGCAGATTGATCGAAAACAAACCCCGGAGAATTCCGGGGTTTGTCGTTTCTGCCAGCCCCGTTATCATTCGCCCCATCTTTCGGGGGATTTATCTGATGCTCAATGGCCTGTGGCTTGGCTTCTTTGTCGTGGCAATGGTGTCAGCGCTGGCGCAATGGCTGGTGGGCGGTAACGCCGGGATCTTCGCGGCGATGGTCGAAAGCATTTTCGCCATGGCCAAATTATCGGTGGAAGTCATGGTGCTGCTGTTCGGTACCCTGACGTTATGGCTGGGCTTTCTGCGGATCGCCGAAAAAGCCGGGATCGTCGATTGGCTGGCCAAGGCCCTCGGCCCGCTGTTTCGCCGCCTGATGCCGGAAGTGCCCGCCGGGCACCCCGCGATCGGTTTGATCACCCTCAACTTTGCCGCCAACGGCCTGGGCCTGGACAACGCCGCCACGCCCATCGGCCTGAAAGCCATGAAGGCACTGCAAGAGCTCAACCCCATCCCCAATACGGCGACCAACGCTCAGATCCTGTTCCTGGTGCTCAACGCGTCCTCGCTGACGCTGTTGCCGGTGACTATCTTCATGTACCGCGCCCAGCAAGGCGCTGCGGACCCGACGCTGGTGTTCCTGCCGATCCTGCTGGCCACCAGCGCCTCGACGCTGGTGGGCCTGCTGTCGGTGGCGGTGATGCAGCGCCTGCGTTTGTGGGACCCGGTGGTGCTGGCCTATCTGATCCCCGGCGCGCTGGTACTGGGCGGCTTCATGGCGCTGCTGGCGACCCTGTCTGCCACAGCGCTGGCCGGTTTGTCGTCGATCCTGGGCAACCTCACGCTGTTTGGCTTGATCATGCTGTTCCTGGTGATCGGCGCGTTGCGCAAGGTCAAGGTGTACGAGGCCTTTGTCGAAGGCGCCAAGGAAGGCTTCGACGTGGCCAAGAACCTGTTGCCCTATCTGGTGGCGATGCTGTGTGCGGTTGGCGTGTTGCGTGCCTCGGGCGCCTTGGAGTTCGGCCTGGAAGGGATTCGCCATGTGGTGGCCTGGACGGGCCTGGATACGCGCTTTGTCGACGCGCTGCCGACCGCGATGGTCAAGCCGTTCTCCGGCAGCGCGGCGCGGGCGATGCTGATCGAGACCATGCAGACCCAGGGTGTGGACAGCTTCCCGGCCTTGGTGGCGGCGACGATTCAGGGCAGTACGGAAACCACTTTCTATGTGTTGGCGGTGTACTTTGGTTCGGTGGGGATCCAGCGGGCTCGGCATGCGGTGGGGTGTGCGTTGTTCGCGGAGTTTGCTGGTGTGGTCGCGGCTGTTTCGGTGTGCTACTGGTTTTTTGGTTAAGGCTACAATCGCTATCGCAGGCAAGCCAGCTCCCACTTTGACTGTGTTCACAAATCAGACTGTGGGAGCTGGCTTGCCTGCGATGAGGTCCTCAAGGTTTCAGTGCTGTATTGCCCTGACTCACCACCCAATCCACCACCTGCTTATTCAACTGATCCCCAGCCTGGCCAAAAGCAGCCACCACCGCTGGCACCTGGGTGTCACTCACCGGCTGCCTCACTTCAAACCGACGGCTGGCGATAATCCTTTGATCACGCCCACGCACCAATCGCGCGTCGAGGCGAATCACCACCTCCACCGTCTTGCCCCGATACTCGCTCTGAAACGCCTGCAACTGCCCGCCCAGTTTATAGTCGGCTTGCAGGTTGGTCTCGTCAGTGCTCAACAATGTCACGCGCCCGTCGCGCTGGAAGCCATCCAGCAGGCGATTACGCAGCAGCACCGGCGCCGGGTCACTCCAGCGCGAGTTCGCGTAGTTGCTGATCAAGTTGCCATCTGGCACCACGGCGATGCGCGGGCTGTCGAGAAACTCGCTGGTCTGCGGCTTGGTCACGCGCAGCGACCAACTCACCGGCGTGCCTTGGCTGGCCGGCTGGGTGGACGCCAGGCGGTACACGTCCGAAGGGTCCGGCTTGGGTAGGATCGAGCACGCGCTGACCAGTGCCAGGGCCATGGGGACGATCATGTGATACGCACGCTTCATGGCGTGAACTCCTTGTTCTTGTCGCTGCCCAGCAGGTAACCGCTGGGGTTGGCTTCCAGACGGCGGGAGATGGCGCGCAGCGAGCCGAGGGTTTCACGCAACTCGCGCACGGCTGGCGCCAGTTCGTTGAGGCCCTGCATGCCGCTGTTCACCGAGTCCTGGTTATTGGTCAGCAAGGTATTGATGGTGGCGGTGCTTTGCTCCAGGGATTTCATCGCCTGCTCGGCGCTGCCGAAGGCTTGCTTGCCTTGTTCACTGAGCAAACCATTGGCGCTGCGCATCAGCACGGTGGTTTGCTCCAGCGCCGCGCCCGCCTGTTTGCTCACTTGCATCAATTGCTGCATCACCACCTTGATGTCGCCGCGTTGCTCGGCAATGGCGCCGGTGGTTTGTTGCAGGTTGTCCAGGGTGTTGCTCAGGCGTTCGACGTTTTCCCGCGAGAACAGGTGGTTGGCGTTGTGCAGCAGCAGGTTGACGCTGGTCATCAGGTCGTTGCTGTTATTGAGCAGGCGTGCGATAGGCGATGGCGACGCGATGATTTCCGGCAGGTTGCCGTCCTTGCCCTTGAGCTCCGGGCTCTGCGGGGTGCCGCCACTGAGCTGGATGATCGAGGTGCCGGTGATACCGGTCAGGGCCAGTTTGGCCTGGGTGTCTTCCTTGATTGGCGTTTGCCCGGCCAGGCGGATGCGCGCCAGGACGCGGCGTGGGTCTTTGGGGTCCAGGCGCAGGCTGATCACGTCGCCCACCTTGATGCCGCTGTACTGCACCGCACTGCCCTGGGACAGGCCGCTGACCGCTTCGTTGAAGATCACTTCGTAATCCTGGAAGGCGGTATCGACGCTGGACTTGGCCAGCCACAGGCCAAACAGCATCGCGCCGACCACCACAATTACGCTGAACAGTCCGATCATCACATGATGGGCTCGGGTTTCCATGTCATACCTCGTTGAGCGATTGAGCGGCATCCAATGCCGCGCGGCCCCGGGGGCCGTGGAAATATTCGTGAATCCAGGCGTCGTCCGTTTCCGAAACGACATCGATGGCGTCGGCCACCAGCACTTTCTTCTGCGCCAGCACCGCCACACGGTCGGTGATGGTGTACAGCGTGTCGAGGTCGTGGGTGACCAGGAACACACTCAAGCCCAGCGCATCGCGCAGGGTGAGGATCAGTTGGTCGAACTGCGCCGCGCCAATCGGGTCGAGACCGGCGGTGGGTTCGTCCAGGAACAGGATGTCCGGGTCCAAGGCCAGTGCGCGGGCCAGAGCTGCGCGCTTGATCATGCCGCCGGATAACGAGGCCGGGTATTTGTCGGCCGCCGACAGCGGCAACCCCGCCAGGGCCAGCTTGACCGCCGCCAGGTGCTCGGCATCGGCGCGGCTGAGGCCGGCGTGCTCGATCAATGGCAGAGCCACGTTCTCGGTCACCGTCAGCGAGGAAAACAGCGCGCCCTTCTGGAACAGTACGCCAAAGCGGCGTTCTACCAGTGAGCGTTCATGTTCAGGCAGGCTCGGCAGGTTTTTGCCGAACACCCGCACTTCGCCCTCGCTGGGGCGCCGCAGGCCAACGATGCTGCGCAACAACACGGATTTACCGCTGCCAGAGCCCCCCACCACCGCCAGGATCTCGCCCTTGTACAAATCCAGGTCGAGGTTCTCATGCACGCTTTGGCTGCCGAAACGGTTGCACAGGCCACGTACTTCAATCACCGCCTCAGTGGGCGCACGGTGTAGACGACTCACCAGCCCATCTCCATGAAGAACATCGCCGCGACCGCATCCAGCACGATCACCACAAAGATCGATTGCACCACGCTGGACGTGGTGTGCGCGCCGACCGACTCGGCACTGCCGCTGACTTTAAAACCTTCCAGGCAACCAATGGCCGCGATCAAAAACGCAAAGATCGGCGCCTTCACCATGCCCACCAGAAAGTGCTGCACGCCAATGTCCGATTGCAGCAGCGAAAGAAACATCGCTGGCGAAATATCCAGGGCCACCGCACACACCACACCACCGCCGACGATCCCCGAGAGCATCGCCAGGAAGGTCAGCATCGGCAACGCCACCAGCAGCGCCAACACGCGGGGCAATACCAACAGCTCCATAGGGTCCAGGCCCAGGGTGCGGATGGCGTCGATTTCTTCGTTGGCCTTCATTGAACCGATTTGCGCGGTGAACGCACTGGCGGTACGGCCGGCGATGAGGATTGCGGTGAGCAATACGCCGAATTCACGCAGGAAGGAGAACGCCACCAAGTCCACGGTAAAGATCGTCGCGCCGAAGCTCTTGAGCACAGTGGCGCCGAGGAAGGCCACGACGGCGCCCACCAGAAAGGTCAGCAGCGCAACAATAGGCGCCGCATCCAGGCCCGTCTGTTCGATGTGGGCGACCATGGGCGTCAGGCGCCAGCGTTTGGGCCGCCAAATGCCGCGGGCGAAGGTTTCGAGGATCAGGCCGATAAAGCCCAACAGCTTCATTGCGTCTTGCCAGACCGTGTCTACTGCACGGCCGATGCGAGCCAACACTTGAATGCCGGCGGCCTCTTCCGGCTCTTTGATCGGTACGCAAAAGTCATTCAGGGAGCGGTAGACGGTCTTGAGCAGTGCACGGTCGGCGGCTGCCAGGGTGCAATCGGTCTGTTCGGCAGAGTGTTCGATGCGTGCAGGGCCCAGCAGCTCTACCAGCAGCGAGGCGCCGGCGGTATCCAGCGCGCCGAGGCCGTTGAGGTCAATGCGGGCGCCGGCGTCGTATTGGCCGTCGAGTGCGGCCGACAGCTTCTTCAGGTCGGCGTAGTGGGCCAGCGTCCAGTCGCCGGTAATCCGTAGCGAAGGCGGGGTGCTGGACGTATCTAGATGGGCCGCGCCGGCCGTCGTGCGAGTGGTCATAAGCTCCGAGCTTGTTTGGCTATCCACAATTGCTACGTAATAGCACGATCCGGCTTACTTTGGGTTGTCCGCTTGTGCTGTGTCTATCACCTTGAAGCGCAGAACGCCGATGACTTGCCCGTCTTCGGTGAGCACCTGCACCTGCCAGCGCCCTACGGCGTCACCGGGGAAGTTCTGCTTGTGGGTCCAGGCGCGATAGCCTTCCTTGCGCCCACCATGGATGTCCAGGGCAATGCGGTCGACTTCCTGGCCGTTGAATTTCCACACATGGTAAATCCGCTCATCCAGCCCGCGTGGTGCGTTGATGGCGGTGTACGCATACAGCCCACCGCTGCGCAATTGGGCGGAGGTGACTTGCTTGAGGTCGTCGCCCGGCGTGCGGTCTTGCAGTTGGGTGCTGATGGCGACTTCGGTCATCCACAGGGTGGCGGGCGGTACCCAGCTGCGCAGGAACCAGCCGGCGCAGCCGATGGCGGCCGTTACCCCCAGCAGCATCGCCCAGCCCTTGAGGCTACGCAGCGGCAGGCTGACGGCCAGGCTCGGGATCGACAGGACCATGGCCACGCCCAACGCCAGTTTGTAACTCTGGGCGGTGGTCAGGTGCATGATGATCGGCAGCGCGGTCAGCAACGCGGCGAATAGGGTCAGGGTGTGCAGGGCCAGGAATAGCGAGCGTTTGGGCGCCAGCCATTTGTAATACAGCGGGTCGATGATCGACACCAGC
Source organism: Pseudomonas sp. CFSAN084952 (assembly GCF_009648855.1). Taxonomy (NCBI): domain Bacteria; kingdom Pseudomonadati; phylum Pseudomonadota; class Gammaproteobacteria; order Pseudomonadales; family Pseudomonadaceae; genus Pseudomonas; species Pseudomonas sp. CFSAN084952. Next base: position 5,536,167 of record NZ_CP045767.1, read on the forward strand.
GCCGCTGCGCCGAGCAGGCCAGTGAACAACGATTGGCCGCTGTTCCAGGCGGTGGTGACGAAAAAGAAGGGCAGGACGAAAAACAGACTTTCCTGGTGGATCATCTGGGTGGCGTAGCGCAGCAGCGGTTCAGGGATCTCGCGATTGAAGACTTTGGTGAACAGTTGCGTAAAGCTGTTCTCCAGCATCAGCCACAACCAGCTCACCAGCATGATCACCGCGATCCAGCTGGCCATGCCCTGCTGGCGGTCTACCAGGATGAAGCTGCCCACCCCCGAGATGAAACCGCCGAGTGCAATCACCCCTGGGTAGCGCTTGATCAGTTCTATAACGCGCTGGATGAGGGGCGGCAAGTTCGGCATGGGCGGTTCACTGGTTGTGGGAAAAATCTCAGACAGAATAACGCCTTGGCCCGATATTCTGTGCCTCATTACTCAACAGGTTTGCGATAAAGCCTCAGGCCGATCAAACCAAGGATGATCAGGCCCAGTAGGCCCGCACCGATCCAGGTCAAGGCGTCATAACTCAACAGCGGTTTTTCGATGCGCCAGTAGCCCGGCTGCTGGAACGCTTCGCGCATGGCCTGGTTGGTTTGCGCCAGGCTCACGGCCTTGATGCGTTTGACCGGGTCGCTGAAACGTCCATTGGAGTAGTCGCCGGCCGCACTCCAGTAATAGTCTGCCAGTGCGCTGTTGCCCTGCACTGCCCAGGCTTGGCGGGCAATGGCGGCTTGTTGCAGGCGTGTGAATACTGTTGGGTCGAGGCCATCCTTGAGCAGTTGGGCCTTGAGGTCTTGCAAGACCTGCTCGGCTTCAGCGAGGTTTTCTCGCTCAAGGTCGGCATTCAGGCTGAGGAACCCAACGCCGCCGAGCACTTCGCGTTCTACCCACGGGCCGTAGGACAAACCGTGCTTGAGGCGCAGTTGCCGGTACAGCGCCCAGTCGAGGTAGTCCTTGAGCAGGTTGTAGGTTTCATCATGCTGGTCGTCCAGCACAGGCTCCGGGAACAGCCAGTGCAGCTTGGCGCCATCGCCCACCCAGCCGCGGATCAGGTCGCGGTGGCTGGCGGCGGTATGCTGGATTTCCGGGAGGGGGCGATGTTCGCTCGGCTCCACTGGGTCGAGTTGACCATAGGTGCGTTCCAGGTAGGCGGGCAGCAGTTTGTCGAGATCGCCGACGACGATCAGGGTCATGTTGTTCGGCGCGTACCATTCTTTGCGCAGCTTCTCCAACGAGTCGCGGGTGAGGTGGCTGACCTCGGCGCGTTCGGCGCACTTGAGGCCCAACTCCACGGCCAATTGGTTACTGGCGCTGTGACCGAGGTCTTGGCGATCCAGCAGGCGTTGCAAGTGTGAATAATGGCCGCCGTCTTCTCGCTCCACCACCTGTTTGGCGGCGTTGATATGAGCGTCGGTCAGTTGCGTGCGCGTGAGGATTGCCAGCAGCAGGTCCAGTACTTTGCGTTGGTTCTGCGCGGGCGCCTCGATCACGAAAGTAGTGTCGGCGTTGCTGGTGTAGGCGTTCCACTCGCCGCCCAGGGCTTGCATGCGGTCTTCGAGGTCGCCTTCGCCGCCGCCATCGATGCCGCTGAACAGCAAGTGCTCGAACAAGTGCGGCAGTTCTTTTTCTTCGCAACCGAAGTCGTCCAGGCCCACCCCAACCACCAGGCGAATAGCCACGTGCCCACGCTCGGTACCCGGTTTGAGCAGCAGTTGCAGGCCGTTGGGCAAGGTGTAGCCCTCGACTTGCAGGCGGTCAAAGGCAAAGGTGTGTACCGAGCCCAAGAGCAGGCAGGCGAGTAACAGGCGACGCATAACAAGCTTCCTGGCGAATGAGGTCCATTGTTAACTGACTTCGCTCGCGGGCGTACGTTCAGGGTGAATGGGTGATGTCGGCAATACTTTCGGCGGAGAGCGCGCCAGTGTCGGACGTTTCCAACACTACATAAGCACTGCTGCAAAACAACGAGTTCAAGCGTTTCATGTCGGCAATCAGTTCCAGATGCAGGGAGCTGGTTTCCAGGCTCTGCACGATCTTGCGCTGCAAGCGGCTGACATGGGCGTGGGCCAGGCGGCGTTCCTGGGCACGGAAGCGGCGCTTTTCTCGCAGTAATTGACGGGCGCTTTCCGGGTCGCCGCTGAGAAACACCGACAGGCCCAGGCGCAGGTTGGCGATCAACTGGCTGTGCAGGCCACTGAGTTCCTCCAGGCCCACTTCGGAAAATTGCCGGCGTTGCGAGGTCTTCTGTTGCTGGACCTTGCGCAGCATGCGTTCGATCAGGTCACCGGCCAATTTCAAGTTGATCGACAGCTCGATGATCTCGGCCCAGCGGCGGTTGTCCTGTTCACTCAGGTCTTCACGAGGCATTTGCGCCAGGTAGAGTTTGATCGCGCTGTAGAGCGCTTCGACGTCATCGCTCAGGCTGCGCATTTCTTGGGTAACGGCGGTTTGATTGCCGCGCAGCACTTCCTGCATCGAAGTGAGCATATTGTCGATCAAGTCACCCAGGCGCAGGGTTTCGCGGGCGGCGTTCGCCAGGGCCAGGCTTGGGGTATTCAATGAGGCCAGGTCCAGATGGCGTGGCTTGGCCTTGCCGTTGGTTTCGGGGCGTTCCGGCAGCAGCCATTCGCACAGGCGTGCCATGGGCCCGATGGTGGGCAACAGGATCAGGCAACGGCTGACGTTGTAGAGCAGGTGGAAGGTGATGACCATGCCCTGAACGCTGTAGTCCAGGCCGTCCATCCAGCCCACGAGCGGGTCAAGCACCGGAATGATCAGCAACAGACCGATCAATTTGTACAACAGGCTGCCCAGGGCCACTTGGCGACCGGCAGTGTTTTGCATGCTGGTACTGAGAAACGCCAGCACCCCGCTGCCGATGTTGGCGCCGATTACCAGGCCGATGGCCACGTGCAAGCCGATCACGCCGGCACCGGCCAGGGTGGCCGTGAGCAGCACCGCAGCGAGGCTGGAGTAGGAAATCATGGCGAACAGCGCGCCCACCAGGGCGTCCAGCAAGATATCGCCGGTCAGCGAAGCGAAGATGACTTTCACGCCCTGGGCATGGGTAATGGGCCCGGCGGCTTCGACGATCAATTGCAGCGCGAGGATGATCAGGCCCAGGCCGATCCCCACCCGGCCTAACTGTCCTGCTCGCGTCTGCTTGCGCGACAGGAAGAAAATCACCCCGAGGAAGATCAGCAGCGGCGACAGCCAGGACAAATCGAACGTCAGCACCCGCGCCATCAAGGCCGTACCGACGTCGGCGCCAAGCATGGTGGCCAAGGCCGGCGTGAGGCTCATCAGCCCTTGGCCGACGAACGAAGTCACCAGCATCGCGGTGGCGTTACTGCTTTGCACCATGGCCGTCACCAGGATACCGGCGACAAATGCCAGCCAGCGCTTGGACATGTTCTGCCCGATGACTTGGCGCAAATTGGAACCGTAGACCCGCAGGATGCCGGTTCGGACGATATGCGTGCCCCAGATAAGCAGGGTCACGGCGGAAAGCAGATTGAGCAAGGTCAGCATGCTCGGCCCCCCGTGTGGGTGCGCTCCAGCAAGAGCGAAGGAAAGTTACCGCGTGCCGCTCTACGTCTTGTACCTAAGCTGTAGTTGGCGAATGGGCTCTGCGCCAGCATCGCATAGCTAAACTTGGGATTGAAACAAAACTGTCATGAAGATCGTTCCCCACGCTCGGCGTGGGAACGCATCCTGTGACGCTCTGCGTCACTTTGCGGACGCGGAGCGTCCGAGAGGGCATTCCCACGCGGAGCGTGGGAACGATCACTCGCGGGTCAAATTTACTGACCCGGAATGTCCTTGCGCAGTTTCACTGGGTCCTGCTGTTTCTTCTTTTTCGCGATGGCGGTACGCATCTTGATGTTCACCGCTTCCACCGCCAGCGAGAACGCCATGGCGAAGTAGACGTAGCCTTTTGGCACGTGTACGTCGAAGGATTCAGCGATCAGTACGGTACCCACGACCAGCAGGAACGACAGCGCCAGCATTTTCAGCGACGGGTGCTTGTCGATGAACTCGCTGATGGTGCCGGCAGCCAGCATCATCACCAATACCGCGACGACGATGGCGGCAACCATCACCGGCACGTGGGAAACCATGCCGACGGCGGTAATCACCGAGTCCAGGGAGAACACGATGTCGATGATGGCGATCTGGATAATGGTGTAGATGAACTTGCCACCGGCGCCTTTGGGCTCGTCGTGGGTTTCATCTTCACCTTCCAGCGCGTGGTACATCTCCTGGGAGCTTTTCCACAGCAGGAACAGGCCACCGAAGAACAGGATCAGGTCACGACCGGAGATGCCTTGGCCAAACACCACGAACAGGTCGGCGGTCAGTTGCATGACCCAGGTGATCGACAGCAGCAACAGGATGCGCGTGACCATGGCCAGTGCCAGGCCGAAGATCCGGGTGCGCGCCTGCATATGCTTGGGCATGCGGCTGACCAGGATCGAAATCATGATGATGTTATCGATGCCCAGGACGATCTCGAGAGCCGTCAGGGTGAAGAAGGCAATCCAGATTTCCGGATTGGTCAGCCATTCCATGTGTATTCCTTTGAGCAAGTGTTAACCGCGCAAGCTGTAGCGCCGCGCGGTGAGTGAGTCGGTACGATTATAGAGTGCTGAACAGCGGAAAAATCCCCATCAGCAGTGCGGCGAACATTATGCACAGGCACACCAGCACTGCCCACTTGAGCGTGAAGCGCTGGTGATCGCCGAATTCGATACCCGCCAGGGCAACCAGCAAGTACGTCGAGGGTACCAGTGGGCTGAGCAAATGCACGGGCTGCCCGACGATCGACGCCCGCGCCATTTCCACCGCGGTGATGCCGTAATGGCTGGCAGCTTCGGCCAGTACCGGCAGTACGCCGTAGTAGAACGCATCGTTGGACATGAAGAAGGTGAACGGCATGCTCACCAGCGCGGTGATCACCGCCAGGTAAGGGCCCATGGCTTCGGGGATGACTGCCAACAGGCTCTTGGACATGGCGTCGACCATGCCGGTGCCCGACAGGATGCCTGTGAAAATACCGGCGGCGAAGATCAAGCCCACCACCGCCAATACGCTACCGGCGTGAGCCGCGACGCGGTCTTTCTGCTGCTGCAGGCACGGGTAGTTGACGATCATGGCGATACTGAACGCCACCATGAACAGCACCGGCAGCGGCAACAGGCCGGCAATCAGGGTGCACATCAACGCCAGGGTCAGGGCGCCGTTGAACCAGATCAATTTCGGACGGCGGGCGTCGGGGAATTGCGACACGCTGATTTCGCTGTGGTCGATCTCGTCGCCCTGCAGGTGCAATTCACCCAGGCGCGCACGTTCGCGCTTGCCGTACATGTAGGCAATCACCAGGATCGCCACGACACCGGCGGCCATGGCCGGGATCATCGGTACGAAGATGTCCGACGGGTCTACATGCAGCGCACTGGCGGCGCGCGCCGTCGGGCCGCCCCAGGGGGTCATGTTCATCACGCCACCGGCGAGAATGATCAGGCCGGCCATGATCCTTGGGCTCATGCCGATGCGCTGGTACAGCGGCAGCATGGCCGCGACGCAGATCATGTAGGTGGTAGCCCCGTCACCGTCCAGAGATACCACCAGGGCCAGTACGGCGGTGCCGACCGACACCTTGAGCGGGTCGCCCTTGACCATCTTGAGGATCTTGCGCACGGCCGGGTCGAACAGGCCGGAGTCGATCATCAAGGCAAAATAGAGGATGGCGAACATCAGCATCACGCCGGTCGGCGCAAGCTTGGTGATGCCTTCGAGCATCATCGGGCCGATCTTCGGTGCGAAACCGCCGAACAGCGCGAACAGGATCGGCACGATGATCAAGGCGATCAGCGCGGACAGGCGCTTGGTCATGATCAGGAACATGAACGTGATGACCATGGCAAAGCCAAGGAAAGTCAGCATAGGAATACTCCAGGCGTAGCGCGGCTAGGGAATGGCGGACCGAGTGGCGGTCAGCGCAGAACGAAAGGCACGAGGCGTACGGGTGGAGTCGGAGCGAACAGGCGGGTACGAGCGGACATCGGGAATCACCATTGTTGTTGTTAACAGCCGGTCTGTTGCCGGCAGTGAGGGCGATCCTAGACGGGGAAGCTTTCAGCCAGCTTTCGCTGAGAAAACAGCTGATGAAGGGCAGGCATCATTCTTCAGGTTGGTGCAGAACAAAATGTGGGGGGCTGGCTTGCCTGCGATGGCGGTGTATCAGCCAACATCTCTTATGGCTGTGACACCGCCATCGCAGGCAAGCCAGCTCCCACATTTGGATAGTGGTCGCTGCCAGACTATCAGGGTAGTTCCAGGCCGCCGGCGGCTTTGTGCAAGGCCCGCAAATGCTCACCCACCTGCTTGAGGTTGGCTTCACACGCGGCGATCTCGGCGGCGCGGGACGGATCGAGCAGCGCCCTCACCTCCTTATCCAGCTCGCCGGTCAACGACTGCAACTGTTTCTGGCGTTCGGCGCTTTCTGATTCAAGGCGCTTGGCTTCCGAAGGTTGCGGCAGGCCATAACCCCCACTGTCCAGCAACTCGGCCGGGCGACTCAGGAAGCCGCTGTTGGCGAGAATTTGCTGCAGCGTGTTGTTGGCTTTCTCCATGCCGCCGTATTTCAGCTCGCGGGCATTGAGGTAGCGTTGTTTGACCTCATCCTGGGCGAGCATCAGTTGTTTGCGATAGCTGGCCTGCTCCAGCAGCAACAGCGCGGCGCTGGTGCGCAGGTCGGCCTGGCTGAACCATTGGCGACGCGCTTGCGCATCCAGGGACAACCAGTCTTCGACCTGGGTCTGCTTGATCGGCAGTTGCTTGCGCAGCACATCAAACATGGCCTGGTAACGCTCGCGGAACGAGTCGAAGTGATACCCCAGCCGCAGTGCCTCGCGCTTGTCATTCAATACGCTGGTATCGGCCAGGCCGCGGGCGCTGAGCACTTCCAGCAAACCGTTGGGGGTGATGTTGTCCAGGCCGGTCAATTGCGGGTTGGCGCTGCCGCTGCGCAACAGTTTCAGGCTTTCGACCGCACAATTGTTGGAGATAAAGAAGTAGTTGCCGTCATAGCTCCAGTGCATCTGCGCCGCATGTTCGACGGTGTCGTTGATTTCCTGACGGCTGAGCTTCAGCGGCACCGACGCCAGGCCACGCAGTTCGGTCTTGGTGTATTCATCAATGACCTGGGCCAACGGCAGTACGAACAGCCGCGACGGGTATTTACCCACCAGGCCATCCCAGCTCGACAGCTGGACGTCACCGACGAAGGCGCGGTAGGACAGCACCAGATGCCGGTCCAGGTCCAGCCGGCAATCCGGGCCACGCGGGCGGCCCGGCGCACAAATCACCAGGCGCAACATGCTATGGCCCCAACGGCTCACCAGGTTCTGGTTGGCTTCGGCCAGCAGATAGTCGATTTCATACACGCGCTCCGGATCGATCTGGCCCAGGGGCGTCTTGGCGAAATCGTTGCCCGCGTTCAGGAAGGCATAGGTACTGGCGCAGGTGTCCTGTTCAGGCGGGGCCCAGCCGAAGTGATCCTTGTAATAACGGAACAGCGCGGGGCGGCGACAGGCGTAGCTGGGGTCCAGGAGGAAATACTCCATGTTGACCGCCACGAACTCCAGCGGGCTGGTGGTTTCGTAGATGTCCGGGCTGCGCACCACCTGATGGTTGTGCTGCTCACGCTCTCCGCGCCGACCCACATATTGTGGCCAGCCGGCAAGATCCAACAGGCGTGGGTCGTCACTGAGGGTAAAGCGGCGGTCGTTCTGGCCACGGCACTGGTCGGGCAAGCCGATCAAGCCGGTAATGTTGTTCTGACGGCTGCAGCGCTGGATCAGCGTGCGCTCGTCCTGGGACCACAGGCGCGCACGGTCATAGATGTGGGTCAGTTCATGCAGCACCGTGGCGAGCATTTCCCGGCGCACCGTACCGTGGGGGCGATTGGTTTTCTGGGTGGCGGCGCTGCCGTCAGTCAGGCTGGCGAGCAGGTTCTGGTTGAGGTCCAACTCGGACACCAGGGACGCCTGGCCGTAGGCGTTGTCAGGCATCTTGTCGGTCCAGCCGACATCAATACGTCGGTCCAATTGCTCGACAAAGCGCGGCGGCAAGGAGCGCAGCGCTTCATCCAGCAATGCCTGGCTGGCCTGCTGTTCGGCCGGGCTCAAGCCTTCGGTCTTGAGCCGCAGTTGCAGGCCGGCCTGGGCCGTACTCGCGCACAGCAGCACGGCCCCGGCCAGGAGCCAGGTTTTGAGGCGCCTCACAGAGCGAGGATAGCTTCTGCGAGGGTCTGGTCGCTGGCATCACGGGCTTCTGGCACGCGGGTGCGAAGGGTATCGAACGCTGCTTCCAGCTGGGCGCCACGGATCTCGCCATTGGTGGCGACGAAACTGGCGGCGTCATCGTGGGCTTCGCGCACGATCTTGGAGTCGCGGATGGAGGTGGTGGTGTCCGAGGTGAAATCAATGGTGCGCGCCGAGGCACGCACGACGATGTTGCTGGTGGCCTTCAAGGTTTGCGCCTGGGCGACATCGGCCAAAAACAGCAGGCCGAGGGCGGCGACGATCAGCGGGCTACGCATGGGGTGACTCCAATGACAAAGATAGAAATACAACGATGATTATTGGACGAGAATTGCTTGCGCCAGTTCAAGGTCGCTTGCATGAAGTTTTGGCTGGGTGCGGCGCAGAGAGTCCAGCGCGGACTCCAGGCGTGCGCCCCGCCATTGGCCGTCAGTGGCAATGAAAGCGGCAGCATCATCCCGAGCGGCCAGGACCAACTTATTGTCGAACGGCGCAGAGGTCACTTTGCTGGTGGCATACACGCTGACAACCGTGCTCTGGGTGGACACATCCAACGCTGAAGCCATGGGTGACCAGCAGGCGCAAAACAGTACAGGAACAATCAATAAACGGTATGAAAAAGCCATGGGACTCGACAACTGAAAGCGAGCGCCAAGGCTAGCGCAACCGCCGGGCGAGAGCCAGCGCCGAGCCATCCGGGAGCGGCAGGCGCTCCCGTCTGGTTGCCGTGGGTCAGATAGCCAGGATGGCCTGTGCCAGCTGCGTATCGGTAGCGGTATTCAACTGCGGCGCTTGTTGGCGGATCTGGGCCAGGGCGCTTTCCAGTTTCACGCCACGGATGGCGCCTTGGCTGGCGACAAAGCTGGCGGCGTCGTCACGGGCCGCTTGTACGACCTTGTTGTCGCGCAGGGATGAGGTGGCATCAGACGTGGCATCGGAGGTTGCCTTCAGAGCGCCGACGATCGAGTCAGTCGTCATGATCAGGCTGCTCGCGTTGGCATTGGCAGCCAGAGTCAGCACAGCGGCAGTGCACAGCAGGCGAAGACGGGACATGGGGTAACTCCTGTAGACGAATAATAAGGTGGCGCGAAACGGCCACAATGAAACGGACTGGGACTGTCGAGCATCAGACGCACGCTCTACAGGGTTCGCCACGTGGTGAACCGATATTAGGCGTGTGCAGGACTATTCGGAAGCCTGTAATTAAACTGTACCTGTCATATTTTATAAATTTGAAACTGTATCTGTGTGCTTGAATCGAGCCTATCCAATGCGCTATCGCAGATACAACAAAGCCCGCCTCCGGTTACCCGGGGCGGGCTTTGCTTTGACAAATCAGGGTGCTGGCAGTGGACCCGTCAGGTCAGGGCCAGCGGGCGCCACTTAGCGCCAGAACGGCTTGCTCAGCTCTTCGTAGCGTTGAGCTTCGCTGATACCGGCGTCAGCCAGCAGACGCGAATCCAGGCGAGCCAACTGGTGGCGGCTGGAGATGCGGCGCTGCCACAACATCAGGTTGGCGAGAACGCGCAAAGGCAGGGAAGCCTGGGTGTTTACAGCTTTTTCTTCAAAGAACAGTTCGGAACTGAGTGTACGTTCCATGATGACATCCTTCCGCTTGTGGCGGGATTAGGTAGTGGTTTAACTGATGCCAATGATCCTCCTCCGAGGCAAGACTCTCTAGATACAGTTCACCTGTATTGTGAGAGGCCAGTTAACTGTTTAGCGAGGCTGTACGGTACGAAATTGGGGCAACTGTACCTGTGCGCACTTAAAAGGTGCGAAATCGGCATTTTTGAGTTGGTGTGTGGGATATTTCGGTAGGAAATGACCAGTACAGCAGTACAGTTTTTTCCATAAGTGCGGGTGGGTTCACCGAGCTGATGAAACTGTATTTGCATCAGCCCGGATCTGTATTCATCAAGCCTTGAGCATGTGCCCGGTTTCTTCCAGGTTAATGTGCCAACTCAGTGCTTCGCGCAAGATGTGCGGCGTATGCCCACCGAGGGCGCAGGCGGCATCGAAGTAAGTGTTGAGGGCATCGCGGTAGGCTGGGTGCACGCAGTTATCGATGATCACCCGAGCGCGCTCCCGTGGCGCCAGGCCCCGCAGGTCGGCAAGGCCTACTTCGGTGACGAGAATGTCCACGTCATGCTCGGTGTGGTCCACATGGCTGACCATCGGTACCACGCTGGAAATTGCGCCGCCCTTGGCAATGGACTTGGTGACGAAGATCGCCAGGTGCGCATTGCGGGCGAAATCCCCGGAGCCGCCGATGCCGTTCATCATCCGCGTGCCGCAGACGTGGGTGGAGTTGACGTTGCCGTAGATATCGAACTCCAGCGCGGTATTGATACCGATGATGCCCAGGCGCCGTACCACTTCAGGGTGGTTGGAAATTTCCTGCGGGCGCAGCACCAATTTGTCCTTGTAGTGCTCCAGGTTGCCGAACACATCGGCATTGCGTCGCTCCGACAAGGTAATCGAACTGCCGGAGGCAAAGCTCAGCTTGCCGGCGTCGATCAGGTCGAAGGTCGAATCCTGCAACACTTCCGAGTACATGGTCAGGTCTTCGAACGGCGACTCGATCAATCCGCACATCACCGCGTTGGCAATATTACCGATGCCGGCTTGCAGCGGGCCGAGCTTGTTGGTCATGCGCCCGGCATCGACTTCTTGCTTGAGGAAGTTGATCAGGTGATTGGCGATGCCTTGGGTGTCGCTGTCAGGCGGCGTTACCGTGGAGGCGGAGTCCGCCTGGTTGGTGATGACGATGGCGACGATTTTCTCGGGCGGGATCGGAATCGCGGTGCTGCCGATACGGTCGTCGACTTTCACCAGCGGGATCGGCGTGCGCGTCGGCCGGTAGGTCGGGATGTAGATGTCGTGCAGCCCTTCCAGGTTCGGGTTGTGCGCCAGGTTGATCTCGACGATCACCTGTTTGGCAAAGATCGCGAAGCTGGCCGAGTTGCCTACGGAAGTAGTGGGCACGATATGGCCCTGCTCAGTGATCGCGACGGCTTCGATCACGGCGATGTCGGGCAATTTGAGCTGATTGTTGCGCAGTTGCTCGACGGTTTCCGACAGGTGCTGGTCGATAAACATCACCTCGCCGGCATTGATCGCCTTGCGCAGAGTGCTGTCGACTTGAAAGGGCATGCGTCGTGACAGTACGCCGGCTTCGGTCAACTGCTTGTCCAGGTCATTGCCCAGGCTGGCGCCGGTCATCAGCGTGATTTTGAGTGGCGAAGTCTTGGCGCGTTCGGCCAGGGCGTGGGGGACGGCCTTGGCTTCACCGGCACGGGTGAAGCCGCTCATGCCGACGGTCATGCCGTCCTCGATCAGTGCAGCGGCGTCTGCCGCGCTCATGACCTTGTTCAACAACGAAGGCAAGCGGATACGATCACGGTACATGAATTGTTATCTCTGGCTACGGAAAGCAAGGTGGGCAGTGTAGTGATTTCAAAAAGTTTCGGCCCGCTACCATGGTCGAATGCCAGGTCGCGATTTAGAGCCTTTGGTCGGGTTTCATGTGTGTGCAAAGCGGGACGCAGAGCATCCCTGGATGCGTTCCCACGCGGAGCGGGGGAACCATAAAAAAACCCCAGCCTACGTGAGGCCAGGGTTTCAGGTATTGCGCTGGCGCAGTGTTATTCGACGGCCTTGACCATGTCTTCGATGACCTTCTTGGCATCACCGAACACCATCATGGTCTTGTCCAGGTAGAACAACTCGTTATCCAGGCCGGCGTAGCCGCTGGCCATCGAGCGCTTGTTGACGATGATGGTCTTGGCCTTGAACGCCTCGAGAATCGGCATGCCGGCGATGGGTGAGTTCGGGTCGTTCTTGGCGGCCGGGTTGACCACGTCGTTGGCGCCCAATACCAGCACCACGTCGGCCTGGCCGAACTCGGAGTTGATGTCTTCCATCTCGAACACCTGGTCGTAAGGCACTTCGGCCTCGGCCAGCAATACGTTCATGTGCCCCGGCATACGGCCCGCCACCGGGTGGATCGCGTACTTTACGGTGACGCCGTGGTGGGTCAGCTTCTCGGTCAGCTCCTTGAGCGCGTGTTGTGCCCGCGCGACCGCAAGGCCGTAGCCTGGGACGATAATCACGGTGTCGGCGTTGGTCAGCAGGAAGGTGGCGTCATCAGCGGAGCCGGACTTCACCGGGCGTGCTTCTTTGGAGCCCGCCGCAGCGCCAGCATCCGGCGCGTTGCCGAAACCGCCCAACAGCACATTAAAGAAGGAGCGGTTCATCGCCTTGCACATGATGTACGACAGGATCGCGCCGCTGGAGCCCACCAGGGAACCGGCGATGATCAGCATCGAGTTGTTCAGCGAGAAACCGATGCCCGCCGCTGCCCAGCCGGAATAGCTATTGAGCATCGACACCACCACGGGCATGTCGGCGCCGCCAATCGGGATGATGATCAGCACACCCAGCACGAAGGCCAGGGCCAGCATCAGTGCAAATGCGCTGAGATTGCCGGTGAACATGAACGCCAGGCCCAGGCCCAGGGTTGCGAGACCGAGCACCAGGTTCAGTTTGTGTTGGCCGCCGAACTGTACCGGTGCGCCCTGGAACAGGCGGAACTTGTACTTGCCCGACAGCTTGCCGAATGCGATCACCGAGCCGGAGAAGGTGATTGCACCGATAGCGGCACCGAGGAACAGTTCCAGGCGGTTACCGGCCGGTATCGAATCGCCCAAGTGCTTGACGATGCCCAGGGACTGCGGCTCGACCACGGCGGCAATGGCGATGAACACCGCTGCCAGGCCGATCATGCTGTGCATGAAGGCGACCAGCTCGGGCATCTTGGTCATTTCAACACGCTTGGCCATGATCGAGCCGGCGGTACCGCCAACCAATAGGCCAACGATGACGTAGCCGATACCGGCAGTCGCCAGTTCAGCCCCCAGCTTATAGATGAGGCCGACGGTAGTGAGTACCGCCAGCGCCATGCCGAGCATGCCGAACAGGTTGCCGCGCCGCGAAGTGGTCGGGTGCGAGAGGCCTTTGAGGGCCTGGATGAAACAGATCGACGCGATCAGGTAGAGCGTCGTCACGAGGTTCATGCTCATTACTTGGGCGCCTCTTCTTTTACTTTTGGGGCTTTCTTCTTGAACATTTCAAGCATTCTGCGGGTGACCAGAAAGCCACCGAAAACATTCACCGCCGCCAAGGCCACGGCCAGTGTGCCCATAGTCTTGCCCAACGGGGTGACGGTCAGCGCGGCAGCCAGCATGGCGCCGACGATGACAATCGCGGAAATGGCGTTGGTCACGGCCATCAGCGGCGTGTGCAATGCAGGTGTTACGTTCCAGACCACGTGATAACCGACATAAATCGCCAGCACAAAGATGATCAGGTTGTAGATACCGGGGGAGATAAGCTCTTCCATCGTCTGAATCCCTGCTTAGGCGTTTTTGCGGATGACTTGGCCGTCGCGGCACATCAGGCACGCGGCGACGATGTCGTCTTCGAGGTTGATTTCAAACTGCCCTTCCTTGGTGAAAACCAGCTTCAGGAAGTCCAGCAGGTTGCGCGCATACAAGGCCGACGCATCGGCGGCGACAGCGCCCGCCAGGTTGGTCGGGCCGCAGATGATCACGCCGTTTTCCACCACGACCTGGTCGGCCACCGTCAGCGGGCAGTTGCCACCTTGGGCTGCAGCGAGGTCGATGACCACCGAGCCGGGTTTCATCTGCGCCACGGTATCGGCGCTGAGCAGGGTCGGCGCCTTGCGGCCCGGGATGAGGGCGGTGGTGATGACGATATCGGCCTGTTTGGCGCGTTCGTGCACGGCCAGGGCCTGGCGTTGCATCCAACTGCTGGGCATCGGGCGCGCGTAGCCACCGACACCGACGGCGCATTCACGCTCTTCATCGGTTTCGTACGGTACGTCGACAAACTTGGCGCCCAGGGATTCGATCTGCTCCTTAACCGCCGGGCGTACGTCGGACGCTTCGATCACCGCGCCCAGGCGCTTGGCCGTGGCGATGGCTTGCAGGCCCGCCACACCGGCGCCGAGGATCAGTACGCGCGCGGCTTTTACGGTGCCGGCAGCAGTCATCAGCATCGGCATGAAACGCGGGTAGTGATGAGCGGCGAGCAACACGGCCTTGTAACCGGCGATGTTGGCTTGCGAAGACAGCACATCAAGGCTTTGAGCGCGTGAAGTGCGCGGCGCGGCTTCCAGGGCGAAGGCGGTGATGCCGCGCTCGGCAAGCTTGGCGATGGTTTCGTTGCTGAACGGGTTGAGCATGCCCACCAACACGGTGCCACTTTTGATCAGCGCAAGTTCGCTGTCGCTGGGGGCAACCACTTTGAGAATCAGCTCGGCGCCAAACGCGTCGTTGGCACTGCCAATGGTGGCGCCTGCCGTTTCATAGGCACTGTCGACGATGCTGGCATTGATGCCTGCGCCGCTTTGTACAGTGACCTTATGGCCCTGGCCGATCAGCTTCTTGATGGTTTCTGGGGTGGCAGCCACCCGCGTTTCACCGGTCTGGGTTTCGAGAGGAACACCAATGTGCACGTCAAATCTCCTGCATGATCTTTTTGCTTTTGATCTTTTTGTAAAAAGGCCAGTGCACCGCGAGTGGCGCAACTGGGGCGGCCGATCAGCACGATCCCGCTGAAATGACAGCGGGGCGCGGCATTTTGCAGGCGAACTTTACGGCCATCAAGGGATTATGACGGGTGACGAAAAATTAACTACAAGTCACCCTGTGACTGATTGTCGCAACAAGCTGAAATAACCTCTTTAAATACAGGTCATTAAAGGCGTTCAGGCGTTTTCGCTCCATTTTTCCATTGCCAGTGTGAATAGTCGTGCATTGGCCGGTAAGAGTCGCTACGAGCCATGAGATACATGGCTTTTAGCCTTATTTTTGGCTGACAAGTACAGTCTGTTTAAATGCGACATATACGTATATCTGTAGGATCTTAATTTATCTGACTACAAAGTCAGCAATTGCGCTTTGTCCTTTATTTACATGGGTTGTAGCGTCTTGACTGGTCGAGCAGCCAGTCCCTGAATGCATGCAGTGAGGCGGATTCGACCTTTTTGTCAGGAATCATCAGGTAATAAGCCTTTTCGCTGGTCAGTGCTTCGGTGCTCGCGATTACCAGTTGTTGCTCCTTCAGCTCCCGCTGTATGAGGAAGGGAGGAATCAGTGCGATGCCCATGTCATGCATGGCCGCTTGAGACAGCATCGAGAATAGCTCGTATCGAGGGCCTGTCATGTCGCGAGGGATGCTCAGGTGTTGGGCGTTGAACCATTGGCGCCAGGCGTAGGGGCGTGTGGTCTGCTGCAACAGGGGCAGCTCGGCGATCTGTTGAGGGGTGAAGTGCGTGCGGTCGCCGAGTAAGCGCGGGCTGCATACCGGTACCGGGTTTTCGCCCATTAACCGGTGGGATTGCGTACCCGACCAATCGGCATCTCCGAAGTAGATCGCCGCATCGAACTCAGTATCGGCGAACAGGAAGGGGCGTGTGCGGTTCGTCAGGTTCACCGTGACTTCCGGGTGCTGATGTTGAAAGTCTTTCAGGCGTGGGATCAGCCACTGCGTGCCGAAGGTAGGTACCACCGCCAGTTCGATCACATTGGCGCCCTGCTGGCCCATCACCGACAAGGTGTCGCGCTCTACGGCGTCCAGTTGCGTTGCAACCCTGCGGCTATAAGACAGCCCCGCCTCTGTCAGCTTCACCCCACGGCGTGAGCGGCGAAACAGCTCGACACTCAAAAACTCCTCCAGGCTGGCGATCTGTCGGCAAATCGCGCCTTGGGTGATGGAAAGCTCCAAGGCTGCCTTGGTGAAGCTCTCGTGCCGGGCTGCTGCCTCAAAGCTGATGAGCGCGGTGGTACTGGGGATCTTCCTGCGCATGTACGTTGCCCTCACAGATAAAGCGCATTTCTGGGCTTTTTGAGTGTTACGAAGTGAGAAATTAGCACAAGCCTATGCAAAAACCTCGTTTGCCCTCTGCGCAGACCGCGCCTAGTCTGGTTCCACGACTTCTGATTTTTTCCGCGAGGACTTATTCATGGCTGGCAAGGCAAGCTTCAACTGGATCGATCCACTGCTGCTGGATCAACAGCTCACCGAAGAAGAGCGCATGGTGCGTGACAGCGCCGAGCAATTTGCTCAGGACAAGCTGGCTCCCCGCGTGCTCGAAGCCTTTCGCCACGAAAAGACAGACCCTGCTATTTTCCGCGAGATGGGCGAGACCGGTTTGCTGGGGGCGATGATCCCTGAGCAGTACGGTGGCAGTGGCTTGAACTATGTCAGCTACGGTTTGATTGCTCGGGAGGTGGAGCGTGTCGACTCCGGCTATCGCTCGATGATGAGTGTGCAGTCTTCCCTCGTCATGGTGCCGATCAATGAGTTTGGTACCGAGGCGCAAAAACAGAAGTACTTGCCCAAACTGGCCTCTGGTGAATGGATCGGTTGCTTCGGGCTGACCGAGCCCAACCATGGTTCCGACCCAGGTGCGATGATTACTCGTGCACGCAAAGTGGATGGCGGCTACAGCCTGACCGGCGCAAAGATGTGGATCACCAACAGTCCGATTGCGGATGTGTTTGTGGTGTGGGGCAAAGATGATGCCGGGGACATCCGTGGCTTTGTCCTGGAAAAAGGCTGGAAAGGTCTGAGCGCTCCGGCTATCCACGGCAAGGTGGGGCTGCGGGCCTCCATCACCGGTGAAATCGTGATGGATAACGTATTTGTGCCCGAAGAAAATATCTTCCCGGATGTACGGGGTTTGAAAGGGCCGTTTACCTGCCTTAATTCGGCACGGTACGGGATTTCCTGGGGGGCGCTGGGGGCTGCTGAGTTCTGCTGGCATACCGCACGCCAGTACACACTTGATCGCCAGCAGTTTGGTCGCCCACTGGCTGCCACTCAGTTGATCCAGAAGAAGCTGGCAGACATGCAGACCGAGATTACCTTGGCCCTGCAAGGTTGCCTGCGCCTGGGTCGGATGAAGGATGAGGGGACGGCGGCGGTTGAGATCACTTCGATCATGAAGCGTAACTCGTGTGGCAAGTCATTGGATATCGCGCGCATGGCCCGGGACATGCTGGGCGGCAACGGTATCTCCGACGAATTCGGAGTGGCGCGCCACTTGGTCAACCTTGAGGTGGTCAACACCTATGAAGGGACCCATGACGTGCATGCCTTGATCCTGGGGCGCGCGCAAACCGGTCTTCAAGCGTTCTATTAATAGGAGCATGGGCATGGGCGCGCTTTCGCATCTGCGAGTGCTGGATTTGTCGCGAGTACTCGCGGGCCCCTGGTCCGGGCAGATTCTTGCAGACCTTGGGGCTGAGGTGATCAAGGTCGAAAGGCCGAGCAGCGGCGATGACACGCGCGCTTGGGGGCCGCCCTTCCTTAAGGATGCGGATGGCGAAAATACCAGTGAGGCGGCGTATTACCTGTCGGCCAACCGTAATAAAGAGTCGGTGACCATCGACTTTACGCGGCCGGAAGGCCAGAAGCTGGTGCGTGATCTGGCCGCCAAGTCGGACATCCTGATCGAAAACTTCAAGGTGGGCGGCCTTGCAGCGTATGGGCTGGACTATGAATCCCTCAAAGAGGTCAACCCGGAGCTGATTTACTGTTCCATCACGGGGTTTGGTCAGACGGGCCCCTATGCGATGCGTGCCGGCTACGATTTCATGATCCAGGGTCTGGGCGGGCTCATGAGCCTGACCGGGCGGCCTGAAGGGGATGAAGGCGCCGGGCCGGTAAAGGTTGGCGTAGCCTTGACCGACATCTTGACCGGGCTTTATTCGACCGTCGCGATCCTGGCTGCGCTAGCTCATCGCGATCACGATGGTGGTGGGCAGCATATCGATATGGCGTTACTGGATGTGCAGGTGGCTTGCCTGGCGAATCAGGCGATGAATTACCTGACAACCGGGGCGCCGCCCAAGCGCCTGGGGAATGCTCACCCTAATATCGTGCCTTATCAGGATTTTCCTACGGCCGATGGAGATTTCATCCTCACCGTAGGCAATGACGGGCAGTTCCGTAAATTCGCTGAAGTCGCTGGGCAACCGCAATGGGCGGATGACGTGCGTTTCGCCACCAATCGCGCACGGGTAGCTAATCGTGCGGAGCTGATTCCTTTGATTCGCCAGGCGACGGTCTTCAAGACGACCGCTGAGTGGGTGTCGCAGCTGGAGCAAGTGGGCGTGCCGTGTGGGCCCATCAATGATCTGGCGCAGGTGTTCTCCGATCCTCAGGTCCAGGCGCGGGGTTTGGCGATTGAGTTGCCTCACGCATTGGCGGGGACGGTGCCCCAGGTTGCGAGCCCGATACGCTTATCCAAGACGCCTGTGGAGTACCGGAGTGCGCCTCCTCTATTGGGGGAGCATACGCTTGAGGTGCTGCAGGGGGTTTTGGGGTTGGGAGCTGCTCATGTGGCCGCACTGAAGGAGGCGGGCGTTATTTGAACTTCCCTTCTATATAGACGCGCAGTGGATGCCGGCTGTTTT